>NZ_LSTO01000001.1:0-899 GCF_002211445.1 Noviherbaspirillum denitrificans
CCAAGCGCGAGGCCGCGAAAGAAGCAGCGAAGGAAGCCGCGAAAGAGGCGGCCAAGCAAGCTGCTGCCGCTCCGCAAGCCCCCGCCGTCGCGCCCGCGCCGGTGCAAGACGGCCCCGCCCAGCCGGCACCACCTGCCGTCACACCGCAGAAGCCGGCGGACAAGCCTGCCGCAGCGCCTGCCGCCAAGCCCGCGGCAACGGCGCCGGCCAATCCGGCCGTTGCACCCGCCAAGCAGGGAGTCAAGCCATGAACCGTCCGCAATATATCCTGCTACCGGCGAATCCGCTGTTCATCGCAGCCAGCCTGATCTGCGCCTTCCTGCTGAACCTGCTGCCCTGGGGGCAGTGGGTGGGCGTTCCCGACTTCGTCGCGCTGGTGCTGATCTTCTGGAGCATCCACCAGCCGCGCAAGGTCGGCATCGGCATCGCCTTCTTCATGGGACTGCTGATGGATGTGCATGACGCAACTTTGCTTGGCGAGAACGCGCTGTCGTATACCCTGGTGTCCTACTTCGCGATCATGATCCACCGCCGCGTGCTGTGGTTCAAGGTGCCGACGCAGACGCTGCATGTGCTGCCGCTGCTGTTCATGATGCAGTTCGTGCAACTGGTGATCCGGCTGATGGTGAGCGGCGATTTCCCGGGATGGCTCTATTTCCTGGAGTGCATCTTCACCGCCGCACTGTGGCCTGCCGTGACCTGGCTCCTGCTGGCACCGCAACGGCGCGCCGTCGACCGCGACGAAACCCGCCCGATCTGAGTCCATCAGGTCTAAATACGCATGACCGAGTTTAAGAACACCGAGCAGGAACTGCACTTCTTCCGCCTCCGCCTTTCGGCGGTGGCGGGGTTCGTGTTCATCTGTTTCGGGCTGCTGCTGTCGCGCTTCATCTGGCTGC
>NZ_LSTO01000001.1:909-1345 GCF_002211445.1 Noviherbaspirillum denitrificans
TGGCAAGTACTACCAGACCTATGGCTACTTCGAGATTGAAGCGAAGCTGCCGGTGGGTAAGGGCACCTGGCCTGCATTCTGGCTGTTCAACCACATCAACGAGCGCCGTCCCGAGATGGACGTGATGGAAGCGTATGCCGGCGGTGCCGCGCCGTGGGGCGTGAACAAGAACGGTGTGGCGCATCCGACCGCATATGCACCGACCGTCTGGAAAGGCGACCGTGAGGGGCAGCTGGTGGGCACGCGCCAGTACGATGCCGGCGTGGACCTGTCCGAAGGCTTCCACAAGTATGCGGTGAAGTGGGAACCGAACAAGCAGACCTATTACTTCGACGGCAAGGAAGTGCTGGTGGTGAACGTATCGATGGGCGATCCGATGTACCTGATGCTGGACCTGTGGTACGGCAGCGCATCGGGCACGCCGGACGATTCGACG
>NZ_LSTO01000001.1:1355-1566 GCF_002211445.1 Noviherbaspirillum denitrificans
CAGCAACCCCAGCACGATGTAGCCGGCAATGCGCACATCGATCAGCGCGCGCTGATACGCCTGCAACGGCGGCAACCCGCGTGAACGCAGATGGCGATTCTTCAGCACGAACATCCGTTTGTAGCCCACTGTCGCCCGGCGTTCCAGGTCCGCCAGTTCGTCACGCACCTGCAGCAGTAGCGGCGCTTCTTGCAGCACCGCATCGGCGTGC
>NZ_LSTO01000001.1:1576-4212 GCF_002211445.1 Noviherbaspirillum denitrificans
CTTCTTTCTGCAGGCGCGCCTCAGCGTGAGCCTGCCCGGCGTGCCGCGCGATGTCGCGCAAGCAGTGATCGAGGCCGCGCACCAGATCTGCCCGTACTCCAAGATGTCGCGTGGGAATATCGATGTGACGATTTCGCTGGCGCCGGCGTAATTAGGCGAATTCGTAGGGTGGGTAGAGCGACGCGAAACCCACCATGCGCTCAAGTGACGCCATTCGGCGGGTTTCGCTTGTGCTCTACCGACCCTACGTTCCTTGCCTTTCACATTTATCTGGATGATCTACTTGTGATCAAGCCGCTCCAGCAAACATCGCCATGCGCTCCGAAATATAGCCAAGCAGTTCCCGTGCAGCGGCCGGCAACGGCCTGCCGGCCTTCACCAGCAGCCGTGCCTGCGTGCCGCTGAACAAGGGATGGTCGATGCGGACGACGGCAAGCTGTCCCGAGGCGATTTCCCGATAAGCGGCGAATTCGCCGATCAGTGTCATGAAGTTGTCGTAGGCGACGAACTGCTTGAGCGCCGTCAGCGAATTCGTCACCAGGGTTGGCCGCAGCTTGATGTTCTCCGCGAACTCCACCATTGCCGCCGCATGGCCGATCCCGAAGGTGGCCGGCATGATCGCCAGCGGGTAGGACATGAGGTCCTCGATGCTGGCCGGGCCGCCGCGCACGGCCAGCGGATGGTCACGCCGGAGCAGCAGCACCACCGGTTGCGATGCGCTCGCACGGTATTCGATACGCGGATGCGGCGGCGGGTTATAGGCGAGCCCGATATGCGCGCGGCTCTCCGCGACTTCGTTGAGCACGTCGTCCACCGGCAGGATGGTCATGTTGATCTGGAGCCTGGGATAGCGCGTGCAAAACGGCGCCAGCACTTCATTGACCAGCGGGTCCACATAGCCTTCGCTCAACACCAGCCTCACCTCGCCTTGCTGCAAGCCCTTCAGCAGATGCAACTGGTCCTCGAGTGCTTCCTGATGCGAACGGCAGCCGCGCCAGAACTCCAGCAAATGGACGGCCGCTTCGGTCGGCTTGACGCCGCGCGCCTCGCGCTCGAACAGCGTTGTGTCGAGCTCTTCCTCGAGCAGCTTGATCTGGCGGGTAATGACCGAAGGCGAGGTGTTGAGACTGTCCGCGGCGCCGCGGATGGAGCCATGGGCCAGGACTTCCCTGAAGTAACGCAGGCGTTGCTGGTTGATCTCGCGCATGGCTGTGCCCCTGGTGATTCCGCAATGACTGCATGTTACACAAGCTTGTCGTCGAGCGTTGCTCAAAACAGAACGAAGTGTGGATTTAGTTGCTCTTGGTGGAAAAGCTGCCCGGTGCCATGATCGATCGCACACAACAACACGACGTACCAAACAAGGAGATCGAGATGCTTACCCTGCCTGCCACCGCGGCCGTCGACGATGATGTCGCGGCGCTCTACAGAAAGATCAACTGGCGCCTTTTGCCATTCCTGCTGGTCTGCTACCTGTTTGCTTACCTGGACCGCGTCAATGTCGGCTTTGCCAAGCTGCAGATGCAAGCCGACCTCGGGTTTTCCGATGCGGCCTATGGCGTTGGCGCGGGGATTTTCTTCATCGGCTATGTGCTGTTCGAAATCCCGAGCAACCTCATGCTGCCGCGCGTCGGCGCACGCAAGACCTTCAGCCGCATTCTCGTGCTGTGGGGTATCACTTCGGCCTGCATGCTATTCGTACGCAACGTTCCTATGTTCTATGCCATGCGCTTCCTGCTGGGCGTCTTCGAGGCAGGTTTTGCGCCGGGCATGATTTATTACCTGTCTTGCTGGTACGGGCCGCAGCGCATGGCGCGGGCCATCGCGCTGGTGTTCCTGGCCGGTCCCATCGGCGGCATCGTCGGCGGTCCGGTGTCGGCATGGCTGATCACCAGCCTGGCCGGCGCGGGCGGACTTGCCGGTTGGCAATGGATGTTCCTCATCGAAGGCTTGCCCTGCATCCTGCTCGGTGTCCTCGCATGGCGCCTGCTCGCTGACCGCCCGGCGGATGTCTCCTGGCTGAGCAGCAGCGAGAAGCGCCTGCTCGACTCCGAACTCGGCGGCACCGCGGGACACAGCCATTCCTTCAAGGCGGTGGCGAAGGATCCGAAGATCTACGTGCTCGCGTCGGCATACTTTTGCATCATCGCCACCATCTATGCGCTCAGCTTCTGGCTGCCGACCCTGATCGCGGCGCAAGGCGTGACCGACACGCTGCAGCTCGGCCGCTACTCCGCGGTGCCCTACATCGCCGCTGCCATCGCCATGTACACCATGGGCCGCCGTTCCGACCGGCTGGGCGAACGCCGCTTTCATAGCGCGGTGCCGGCCGCCCTCGGTGGACTTCTGCTGGCTGGATCGATCCTCGCGGACGGCAACCTGTTTGCGTCCATGCTGCTCCTGACCCTTGCCACCGCGGCTTTCTGGATGGCCTATACGGTGTTCTGGGCCATGCCGTCCGAACACATCAAGGGGCCGGCCGCGGCGGGCGGCATCGCGCTCATCAACACCATCGGCCTGTCCGGCGGCTTCTGGGGACCGGCGATCATCGGCTGGGCCAAGTCGGCCACCGGCAATCTCCATCTCGGCGTGCTGATCATCGCCTGCCTGCCGGTGACCGCCGCACTGATCATTCT
>NZ_LSTO01000001.1:4222-53536 GCF_002211445.1 Noviherbaspirillum denitrificans
GGGAAGCGGCGCGGGTCGCTGCCGGTGGTTTTCATCCAGTAGCGCTTGGCATCCTGTTCCCAGCCCGGCGTGGGGAAATTCCGGTTCAGGTCGACGCCGTTGGCGTTCACGCGCTGCGGCTTCGACGCAAGCAGGCCGTCCGGATTGACGACCGGCGCAACGCGCCAGTGGAAAGCCTGCGCCGGCGGCGTCTGCAGCAACTGCATCCATTCGAAGACGATTGCCGCTGCCGTCAGTTCATCGCCGTGGATACCGCCCAGCAGCAGTACGCGCACAGGCTCGCCCTGCTTGCCGTGTTTTGCAGCCGGGATGGAGCGCATCAGTATGGGAAAACCGTTGCGCGAGGAAGCGCCGGTCGGCTGCAGTCCGCTTTTCTGGCAGGTCGCCGCATTCACGCCGGGAAGCCTCGGCGTCAGCCGCTTGCACCATTCGGCCTGCTGGGCCGCGGTGGCGGGAGCGGCGAACGCGGGGACACATGCTGCCGCAACCAGCAGCGCGATGGCTTTGCGAATCAATCGCACAATAACGTCATCCAATGAAATCGGGCCTGCACGAGAAATTACTCGAAACAGGCCCGTTGCGCCACTGCCTGCAAAAGCAGGCGTAGCGGTGTTACTACAGACCGGCGGCGGCGCGCAATGCGGCTGCCTTGTCCGTACGCTCCCACGAGAATTCCGGCTCTTCACGGCCGAAGTGGCCGTAGGCGGCGGTCTTCGAATAGATCGGACGCAGCAGGTCGAGCATCTGGACGATGCCTTTCGGACGCAGGTCGAACAGTTCATGCACGAGGACGGCCAGCTTGTCGTCGCTGATCACGCCGGTACCGAACGTGGTGACCATGATCGATGTCGGTTTGGCAATGCCGATTGCATAAGACACCTGGATCTGGCAGCGCTTGGCCAGGCCGGCGGCGACGATGTTCTTCGCCACGTAACGGCCGGCGTAGGCGGCGGAACGGTCGACCTTGGACGGATCCTTGCCGGAGAATGCGCCGCCACCGTGGGGAGCTGCGCCGCCGTAGGTGTCGACGATGATCTTGCGGCCGGTCAGGCCGCAGTCACCCTGCGGGCCGCCGATGACGAAACGGCCGGTCGGGTTGATCAGGTAGCGGGTGTTCTTCAGCCACTCCTGCGGCACCACCGGCTTGATGATTTCCTCGATCGCGGCTTCTTCGATCGCCTTGTGCTCGATGTCCGGGCTGTGCTGGGTGGACAGCACGATGGTGTCGATCGCAACCGGCACGCCGTCGACGTACTTCAGCGTGACCTGGGACTTCGCATCCGGACGCAGCCACGGCAGGCGGCCGTCCTTGCGCAGTTGCGACTGGCGCTCGACGATGCGGTGCGAATAGTAGATCGCAGCCGGCATCAGTTCCGGCGTCTCGTCGCAGGCATAACCGAACATCAGGCCCTGGTCGCCGGCGCCCTGGTCGAGGTCGATGCCCTTGCCTTCATCCACGCCCTGCGCGATATCCGGCGATTGCTTGTCGTAAGCGACCAGCACGGCGCAGCTCTTGTAGTCGATGCCGTAGTCGGCATTGTCGTAGCCGATGCGCTTGACGGTGTCGCGTGCGACGCTGATGTAATCGACGTTGGCGGTGGTGGTGATTTCGCCGGCGAGGACGACGAGGCCGGTGTTGCAAAGAGTTTCAGCCGCGACGCGTGCTTTCGGGTCCTGTGCCAGGATGGCATCGAGGATGGAATCGGAAATCTGGTCCGCGACCTTGTCGGGATGACCTTCGGAGACGGATTCGGAAGTGAAGAGATATTCGTTTGCCATTGCAGGCTCCTGTAATGATGATTGCTGACCATGTCGCGGCCAAACATTCAATTCGAGCCTGCGACGCTTTAGCGAGATTTGTATTCCGCCTCGCAAGTTGTCGTGTTAACTCGGCGGGTACAGCAATATGATATTTTACGCGTCTTCCAAAGTTTCTCAACATTTCCCATTGACTAATTGATGCTTGTCAGACTTTTTCACCTGCTTTCCGTCATGCCGCTCCCCGTCCTGCATGGCTTCGGTGCGGTCCTGGGGTGGATGGTCTATCTGGCATCGCCATCCTACCGGCGGCGCATGAAAGACAACATCACCCGCGCTGGTTACGCAGGTTCGCTGCCATCCGCCATCGCTGAAGCGGGCAAGAACATCCTCGAGCTGCCGTTCGTCTGGTGCGCCCGGCCCGAACGCGTGCTGAAAACCGCACGCATTGAGGACTGGGAAGTTGTGCAATCGGCGCTGGATGCAAAGCAGGGAATCATCTTCCTGACGCCGCACCTTGGCTGCTTCGAAATCCTGGCGCAAAAAGTGGCTTCGATCACCCCTGTCACGGTCATGTACCGCCCCCCGAAGAAATCGGCGCTCAAGCCGCTGGTCGAGGACGCGCGCCGGCGCAACAACCTCGGCCTTGCACCGGCGACGCTGTCGGGCGTACGCCTACTGCTCAAGACGCTCAAGCAGGGCAACCTCATCGGCATCCTGCCCGATCAGGTGCCGCAGGAAGGCGAAGGCGTATGGGCCGATTTTTTCGGCAAGCCCGCGTACACGATGACCTTGCCGGCCAAGCTGCAACAGATGACCGGGGCACCGATCATTCTCTCGTATGCGGAACGCCTCCCGGGCGGCAAGGGCTATGTGCTGCGCTTCGCGCGCTTCGACGGTGACATGACAGGCACGCCCGCCGACCAGGCGCGCGCGATCAATGCCGGCATGGAAGCGCTGATCGCACACTGCCCCGCGCAGTACTTCTGGAGCTACAACCGCTACAAGGCCCCGGACGGCATCGCGGGCCCAGGGGAGACACAATGAGGCTGCTCCTTGGGGTAATGTGGCTGCTGCACTGGCTGCCGCTGCCGCTGCTCGCGCGCATCGGCGAAGCAGTCGGCTCGCTGCTTTTCCTAGTCGTGAAATCGCGCCGGCACATCACGCTGACCAACCTGCGCCTGTGCCTGCCCCAGCTGTCCGAGGAAGAACGCCGGTCGATCGCGAAGAAGCATTTCCAAGCGTATGCGCGCAGCGTGCTGGAACGCGCCATCCTCTGGTGGGCGCCGGAAGCGCGCCTGCACCGCCTGATCCAGGTCGAGCCACGCGTGCCGCTCGATACCATCCAGTCGGGCCCGACCATCCTCCTTTGCCCGCATTTCGTTTCGCTGGATGTGGCCGGCGTTGCGGTCGTCCTGGAAACCAACCTGTGCTCGATCTACACCAAGCAGCAGAACAAGGTGTTCGACGAAGCACTGCGCAAGGGCCGCTCGCGCTTCCGTCCGGTGCGGCTGTTTTCGCGCGGCGAAGGCGTCAAGCCGATCATCCGCGCGATGCGCGAAGGCCTGCCCTTCTTCATGCTGCCGGACATGGATTTCGGCGAGAAAGATGCGGAGTTCGTGCCCTTCTTCGGCATCCCGGCCGCGACGCTGACAGCACCGGCGCGCATTGCCGGAGCAACAGGGGCGAAGGTCGTACCGGTCATCGCCACCTATCTGCCGAATTACCGCGGCTGGAAGGTCAGCTTCCATCCTGCCTGGGACAACTACCCCGGCGACGACATTACGGCGGCGACGCGGCGCATGAATGCCTTTATCGAAGACCGCGTGATGGAAGCACCGGCAGAATACTTCTGGGCGCACAAGCGCTTCAAGACGCGTCCGCCGGGCGTGCCAAGCGTCTACGCAAAGTTATAATCGCTGGCATGAAACTCAAATTCACAAAAATGCACGGCGCCGGCAATGATTTCGTCGTCATCGACGCGATCAACCAGGATGTCCGGTTCACTCCCGAACAGTGGAAGCAGCTGGCCGACCGCCGCTTCGGCGTCGGCGCAGACCAGATGCTCGTCGTCGAAAAGCCGTCCACCGACGGCGTGGATTTCCGTTATCGCATTTATAACGCCGACGGCGGCGAGGTCGAACAATGCGGCAACGGCGCACGCGCCTTCGTGCGCTTCGTGACCGAAAAAGGCCTGACCGGCAAGCGCGCGATCAAGGTCGAGACCATGTCCGGGATCATCGAACCACGGCTGGAAGCCGACGGCGGTATCACCGTGGACATGGGCGCGCCCATCCTCGAACCGGAACGCGTGCCCTTCGACGCCTCCGGATTGCAGGGCAAGGCCGAAGGTACCGACACGCTCTGGCCACTGGACGTCAACGGGCAGACAACCTGGATTTCCGTGGTTTCGATGGGCAACCCGCATGCGGTACAGGTGGTTCCCGACGCGCAATCCGCCGCCGTCCACCAGGACGGCCCGGCGATCGAGCACCATCCGCGCTTCCCCAAGCGCGTCAATGCCGGATTCATGCAAGTCGTCGACCGCCATGCGGTGAGGCTGCGCGTCTTCGAGCGCGGTGCGGGCGAAACGCTGGCCTGCGGCACCGGCGCTTGCGCGGCCGTCGTTGCCGGCATCCGCCGCGGCCTGCTCGACTCGCCGGTCAGGGTCACCACACTCGGCGGTGAACTGTCGATTGCCTGGGCCGGCCCGGGTACCTCCGTCATGATGACCGGTCCGGCCGTCAGCGTGTTCGAAGGCGAAATCGAGATCTGATTCCCTCCTCCACAGGCCGCCCGGTGCCTGTGGAGAAAAAGCCACACTCCCTCCTGCCTGTCCTTTGACCAATTTCTCGCAGGCGTCGGTCCGATAGCCTATGCTGAATAGACACAGACCTTGGAGAACCATCCTGACCGGGAGCCAACATGCAACGGCCGTTACTTGTCATTGCAACATGTGGTGCGCTTTCTCTCACAACCGGCGCTGTTTCAGCCCAGACATCATTGACGCTGTACGGCATCGTGGATGCCGGCGTGGTCTATGAACGGGGCGGGCCGGCCGGCAACCTGACCAAGCTGACGAGCGGCGTGCAGTCCGGCTCGCGGCTGGGCTTCAAGGGCATGGAAGACCTCGGCGGCGGCCTGGCAGCAAAATTCAACCTGGAAACCGGGTTCAATACCGATACCGGCGGACTCGGACAAGGCGGACTGCTGTTCGGACGCCAGGCTTGGGTAGGGTTGGGCGGCCGATGGGGCGACCTCAGCTTCGGCCGGCAATACACGCCGCATTACGAACTCCTCGATCAGGTCGATCCATTTGCCACCGGGCTCGCGGGCAATGCAGCGAACCTGACGTCGACCACGCCGCGCATGAACAACACTATCAAACTGGCAACTCCGGACTGGAGCGGTGTGTCGGGTGAGCTGGCATACGGCTTTGGCGAGGTCCCCGGCAACAATACCGCCAATCGTCAGCTGGGCGCATCCCTTGGCTATGCCAGGGGACCGCTGATGTTGAAAATCGCCCACCACCGTATCGAAGACGGCACCGGCAGCGATAATGCACGTAGCACCCTCATCGGCGGCAAGTTTGATTTCGGCATGGCGGCAGCCAGCCTCGGTGTCGGGCTGAACCACGGCGCAGGCGGCACCGACAATCGCGACTACATGCTGGGCGTCACCGTGCCTGTCGGCGCGGGCGCCGTGCTCGCATCCTTCACGCGCAAGGACGACCGCAGCGGTCTGAATGCAGGTGCAGACCAGTGGGCGCTCGGCTATACCCATGCGCTGTCGCGGCGCACGAATGTCTACACCTCCTTCGCCCGCATCTATAACGATCCGGGTGCCGGCTTCACTGCGGGCAACGCGAGCGAGCCGGGATCGGGCGACAAGGCATTCAACATCGGCATCCGGCACAAGTTCTGACGCGGCGCGGCGCCTGATTTATTGACCGATCCATGCGGCAATGCGGCATCGTTGTCGGGTAAAATCACGGCTTGGCCCAGACCTCCACCGCGCATATGACCTCCCAACTGGATTCCAACGCCGTTGCCGATTTCCTTTCCGACAATCCGCATTTCTTCGAAGAGCACAGCGAACTGCTGGGCAGGGTCAAGCTGACCAGCCCGGTCGCCGGCCGTGCCGTGTCGCTGCAGGAACGCCAGATGGAAGTCTTGCGCGACAAGATCAAGACGCACGAGCTGCGCCTGGCTGAACTGCTGCGCATCGCGCAAGAGAACGACGACATCACCCATAAATTCCACCAGTGGACGCACTCGCTGCTGCTGGCCCGTAACGACGTCGATATCGCGCACACGCTGGTAAACGGTTTGCAGACCATCTTCGGCGTGCCGCATGCCACGCTGCGCCTCTGGGGCGTGGCGGAAGAATTCGCGCATACCTGGTTCGCCGCGGAGGTATCCGAAGACGCCAAGCTCTTCTGCAACAGCCTGACGACGCCTTACTGCGGACCTAACCAGGATTTCGAAGCGGCGTCCTGGCTCGATGAAGCGGAAACCGTCCGCTCGATCGCGATGCTGCCGCTGCGCGTGACCGGCGCGCCTTCCGCCTTCGGTCTGCTGGTGCTCGGCTCGCCCGACCCGCAACGCTTCACTGCCGACATGGCCACCGACTTCCTGTCGAAGATCGGCGAAACCGCGAGCGCTGCCCTGACCTGCCTGCTGGATTAAGTGAGCAACGAGAACAACCGGGCGCAAGTCGCCCGCTATCTCGAACACCTCGAAAAGCAGCGCCAGCTGTCGCAGCACACGGTCAGCAATTACGGGCGCGACCTGCAGGAATTCCTCGCCTTCGCCGACGCGATCCCGAGCCGTCCGGCACTCAGCTCGATCACGCAATTCCACATCCGCAAGCTCGCGGCACAAATGCATGCGCAAGGGCTGAATCCGCGCTCGATCGCGCGCAAGCTGTCGGCGTGCCGCGGCTTCTTCGACTGGCTCGCGCACGAGGAAGGCATTGCGGCCAACCCGGTCGACGGCGTCAAGGCGCCCAAGCGCGACAAGCCCTTGCCCAAGGCGCTCTCCGCCGATGATGCAGTGCGGGTGGTGTCGGAAGCGCGCCCCGGCCGCGATGCGCAATCCGCCAGCGAGCTGTGCAACCGGGCGATGTTCGAACTGCTGTATTCGAGCGGCCTGCGCGTGTCGGAACTCGCCGGGCTGGACGCGCACTATGCAAGGGAAGCGAACTACGAATCTGCCGGCTGGCTGCACATGGACGAGCACGAAGTCGAAGTCACCGGCAAGGGCAACAAGCGGCGCCGGGTCCCCGTCGGCAAGCCGGCGATGGAAGCCCTCGCCGCCTGGCTTGCGGTACGCGGCGCGCTGGTGAAGCTCGACCCGCATCCGCTGTTCCTGACCGAACGCGGCACGCGCATGTCGCCGCGCGTGATCCAGCTGCGGCTGAAGGCGCATGCGCAGGCGCTGGGCATACCGGCCAATGTGCATCCGCACGTATTGCGGCATTCGTTCGCGACACATGTGCTGCAATCGTCCGGCGACCTGCGGGCGGTGCAGGAAATGCTGGGCCATGCGTCGATCGCCGCGACGCAGGTGTACACCTCGCTCGACTTCATGCGCCTGGCGCAGGTATACGACGCCGCCCATCCGCGCGCGAAGAAATCAAAGACTGAAAAATAAACATGCTGACCATCACCCTGAAACCCGGCAAGGAAAAAAGCCTCCTGCGCCGCCATCCCTGGATTTTCCCGACCGCCATCGACCGCATCGAGGGCAAGCCGGAAGAAAAGAACAAGCCCGGCGCGACGGCGCTCGTGCGCTCGGCGACCGGCCAGTTCCTGGCGCGCGCCGCGTTCAGCCCGAAATCGCAGATCCGCGCGCGGGTCTGGAGCTTCGACGAAAACGAACCAATCGACCACGCGCTGATCAAGCGCCGCGTGAAGAAGGCCATCGCCTACCGCATGCAAAGCGTGCGCGACACCGATGCCATTCGCCTGATCTTCGGCGAGGCGGACGGCTTCCCCGGATTGGTGGTGGACTGGTATGCGGGCAAGCAGGGACACCTCGTCTGCCAGTTCCAGTCGGCCGGGGTGGAAGCATGGAAGGCGCCCATCGTGCAGGCGCTGATCGCGGAGACCGGCTGCCCGAACGTCTATGAACGCTCCGACGCCAGCGTGCGCGAACGCGAAGGCCTGCCCCTGGTTACCGGCGCGCTCGCGGGCAATGAACCGCCTGAAGAGACGCTGGTCACCGAGAATGGCGTGCGCTACGCGGTGGATATCAAGACCGGCCACAAGACCGGCTTCTACATCGACCAGCGCGACAATCGCCGCCTGGTGATGGAGCATGCCGAAGGACGCGACGTGCTCAACTGCTTCTGCTACACCGGCGGGTTTTCGCTGGCTGCGCTGAAGGGCGGCGCGAAGAGCGTGGTATCGATCGATTCCTCGGGCGAAGCGCTGGCCATCGGCAAGCGCAATGTCGAGCTGAACGGCTTCGACCCCGCGCGGGCGGAATGGTGGGATGCCGACGTCTTCAAGACCTTGCGCGCACTGCGCGAGCAGGGCAAATCCTTCGACCTGATCGTGCTCGATCCGCCCAAGTTCGCCGCCTCGCCGGACCAGGTGGAACGTGCGGCGCGCGCCTACAAGGACATCAACCTGATCGGCCTGCAGCTGCTGCGCGAGGGCGGGCTGCTGTACACCTATTCCTGCTCGGGGGCGATCAGCGCGGACCTGTTCCAGAAGATCGTCGCCGGCGCAGCCAACGACGCAAAGGTCGATGCGCGCATCCTGCGCCGCCTGCACGCCGGCGTAGACCACCCGATGACGACCAGCTTCCCCGAAGGCGAATACCTGAAAGGCTTGATGCTGCACAAGCCCTGAAGAACATGAGGTTGCCGTCGCATCAATTTTTGCAACTCGATTGCAAATTTGCGTCATAATTTTCCATCATGACCCTGATGGCAACACCCAGATGAGCAGCAAAGCCAGGCCGGAAGCACCGGCGAACCCGAAACAGTCCGACTCCACCACGCGCGCGGAAGCACAACTGCGCGGCGCCTCGGTGCGCATCACGGATGCGCGGGTGAAGGTGCTGGCGGCGCTGCTCGACGCGGAGCGGGCGTTTTCGCACCAGGATGTGCAGGAAGCGTTCGCCGACATGGACCGGGTCACACTCTACCGCGCGCTCGACTGCCTGACCGATGCCGGGCTGGCGCACAAGATCGCCGGCGACGACCGCGTATTCCGCTACAGCGCGGGCGCCGAACACGGCAGCGAGCCGCATCACCAGCACGGACATTTCAAGTGCACCCGCTGCTCGCGCGTGTTCTGCCTCGACAGCATCGCGGAAGCGGAAACCCTGCAGAACGCCCTGCAGCAATCGCTGGGCAAGGGCTTCCGCAGCCACGATATTGAATTCACGATCAAAGGATGGTGCGCCGACTGCGCCAGCTGAACCCATGACTCTCGTTCCCGCAACCATACTCACCGGCTTCCTCGGCGCCGGCAAGACCACGCTCCTCAACCGCATCCTGCGCGAGCCGCATGGCCACCGCATTGCGGTCATTGAAAACGAGTTCGGTGAAGAAAACATCGACAACGAAATCCTGGTCCAGGACAGCAACGAACAGATCGTCGAAATGAGCAACGGCTGCATCTGCTGCACCGTGCGCGGCGACCTGATCCTCGCGCTCGGCACGCTGGCGCAGAAACGCAATGCCGGCGAACTCGACTTCGACCATGTGGTAATCGAAACCACCGGCCTTGCCAACCCGGGCCCGGTCGCGCAGACCTTCTTCATGGATGACGAAGTCGCCTCGCATTACATGCTCGACGCCGTGATTACCGTCGTCGACGCCAAGCATGCGATGCAGCAGCTCGACGAGCATGAAGAAGCCCAGCGCCAGGTCGGTTTCGCCGACCGGCTGCTGCTGTCGAAGACCGATCTCGTCAGCGCCGATGATGTGGATGCCCTCACCTCCCGCATCAAGCGCATCAATCCTCGCGCGCCGATCCGCAAAGTCGATTTCGGCCAGATGCCGGTCAATGAAGTGCTGGACCTGCGCGGCTTCAACCTCAACGACAAGGTCGAGATCGATCCGGATTTCCTGGCCGAGGAAGAGCACGAACACCACCATGAATGCGGCGAGCATTGCGGCCACGACCATCACCACCACGGCCACCGGCATTCGAACCATACGGATGAAATCGCAGCCTTTGTCTTCCGCAGCGACCGTCCCTTCAACACCGCCCGGCTGGATGAATTCCTGGGCAGCCTGGTGCAGGTCTTCGGCCCGCGCATGTTGCGTTACAAGGGCGTGCTGTGGATGGAAGGCGCCGACCGCAAGGTGGTTTTCCAGGGCGTGCACCAGTCCATGGGCACCGACATTGGCGCGAAATGGACCGAGGGGGAAGCACGCGGAAGCAAAATGGTGTTTATAGGAAAGAATCTCCCGAAAGAAACATTTATTAGCGGTTTGGAACAGTGTTTGGTATAAACTACCCAACATGTATTGACGTAGATTCAAGCAGTGGAGGTAGTCGTTTGGCAAATTGCGCGGCTGATAGCCGTACGCGACGCCCGATGGTATCCAAGCCTGCCTGAGAACGGCAGGAAAGGTTTTCGGGCACGGATCAACGGTCGGGCGCTTCATAATAATGAGGGGACCATGAACGCAACCGTGACAAGATCCGCCACCAAGAGCACATCGGCAAAAAGCGTCAGCAAGACGGCGGCAAAGACCGCTGACCCGGCAAAAGGCAAGACTTCCGCCGTGCCGGCAACCCAATCGATCCTGAAAGCGGTTGCAGGAAAAGTGGTGAAAACCGTCGCCAACGCCCTGAAACCCGCCACCAAAACTGCCTCTTCGTCACTAAAAGCCATTGCCAAACAAGGTAAAACCACGGTAAAAAGCAGTGTTAAACCTTCGGCAAAAACAAACGCCAAAGGAGCTACCGTCGCAAAAGCAATACCGGCCGCAACCCGGGCAGCCGCCGCAAAGGGCGCTGTACCGAAAGCGGCCAGGGGAGCAACAGCATCGAAGCAGGCTGCGCAGAAGAAGACTTCGAGCCAGAGTTCCAAGGAGACATCCGGCGCAAGCATGAGCGGAAGCAATGTCAGCGCCGGGTTAACAGATACAATGGAAAAACCCGTAGTTTCGAAAGTAAGCGAAGTGGCTACCAAAACAACTAAACCGACCGCCGCCCCAGCTGAGGGCCGACTGCTCACCGAAGAGGAAATCCTCAAGATGAGCGACAAGGACTACATGAACGAGGCGCAGCTTGCCTTCTTCAAGGCGCGATTGCAGCAGCTCGAACGCGACCTGCTGAAGAACGCCGGCGAAACCACGGAACACCTGCGCGAAACCGTGCTCGTTCCCGATCCTGCCGACCGCGCCACGATCGAGGAAGAACACGCGCTGGAACTGCGTACCCGCGACCGCGAGCGCAAGCTGCTGAAGAAGGTCCAGCAAGCCATCGTCAGCATCGACGCTGGCGAGTACGGCTGGTGCGAAGAGACCGGCGAGCCGATCGGCATCCCGCGTCTGCTGGCACGCCCGACCGCGACGCTGTCGCTCGAGGCACAACAGCGCCGCGAGCTGAAGCAGAAGCTGTACGGCGACTGACACGCCGGGCTTCGCCGAAACGACAAGCGCACGATCCTTCGTGCGCTTGTTTGCTTTTGGGGCGCCGGAATCCACGGCACTCTTCCTGCCCGGCCACTATATAATGCAACTATGTTGCAAATATCCGGCATCACCTACCGCTATCCGAACGCCACGGGCCAGCAATTGTCCGTGCCTGCGTTTTCCCTCGCCCGGGGCGAGCATGCCGTCATCCTCGGCCCGTCGGGCTGCGGGAAGTCGACCCTGCTGCACCTGCTGGCGGCCATCCTCACCCCGCAGCAAGGCGAATTGCGTGTCGCCGGCACGGACCTGCGCACGCTGTCGCCACGCGCCGCCGATGCCTGGCGCGGCAGCACTGTCGGCTTCCTGCCGCAGAAGCTGGCGCTGGTGCCCAGCCTGAGCGTGCGGGAAAACGTGCTGATGGCCGCCTATGCCAACGGCCGCCATGCCGACCGCACGCGCGCGGATGCCGTGCTTGAAGCGCTCGGACTCGGCGAGAAGGCCAACGCCAAACCGCACCAGCTCAGCCAGGGCCAGCAGCAGCGTGTCGCCATTGCGCGCGCGCTGTTCAATCATCCCGCCCTGCTGCTGGCCGACGAGCCTACCGCCAATCTCGACGATGGCGCCTGCGCCGTGGCGATCGGGCTGCTGACCACGCAGGCAGAGCAAAACGGCGCATCGCTCGTCATTGCCACCCACGATGCCCGCGTGCTGGCAGCCCTGCCCGGCGCCAACCTGCTGCGCCTTGGCCGCACTGCGACGGAGGCCGAATGACCCGCATCAATGCCTTCACGCTGGCCCTCAAGTCCCTGCGCCACAAGCCGCTGTCGACCGCGGTCAACCTCGTCCTGATGGCAGTCGGAGTCGCCATGATGTCCTTCGTGCTGTCGGCCTCGCAGCAGCTGGAAGAACGCGCATTGCGGGATGCAAACGGGATCGACCTGGTGGTCGGGGCCAAAGGCTCCCCGCTGCAACTGATCCTGTCCTCGATCTATCACATCGACATCCCGACCGGGAACATTCCGCTCGCGACAGCGGCAGATCTTCAGAAGAACCGCATGGTGAAGAAAGTCATCCCGCTGGCGCTCGGCGACAGCTTCAAGGGTTTTCGCATCGTTGGCACGACGTCCGACTACATCGCGCACTACAGCGGCGAGATCGCACAGGGAAAAATGTTCGATGCGCCCATGCAGGCCGTTCTCGGCGCACAAGCGGCCGCCAATACCGGACTCACGCCTGGCGGGCGCTTCATCGGCTCGCACGGCATTGCGGGCGGAGGCGACGGCCATGGCGACGCGCCGTTCACCGTCACCGGCGTGCTCAAACCGACCGGCTCCGTACTCGACCGTCTCGTGCTGACGCCGGTGGAATCCGTCTGGCACATGCACGAAGGACACGGCGCAAGCCATGACGAGGAAGAAAAGGACGGGATGGATGAAGAGCGCGAATTGACCGCCCTGCTGGTCCAGTACGCATCGCCGCTGGCAGCCGCAATGCTGCCGCGCGCCGTCAACAGCCAGCCGGGGCTGCAGGCCGCCCAGCCGGCCTTCGAATCGGCCAAGCTGTTCCGCATGCTTGGCGTTGGCGTCGACGTCCTGCGCGGCATCGCGGGCATCATGCTGCTGTCGGCAGCGCTGTCGATGTTCGTCGCGCTCTACAGTGCGCTGGAAGAGCGCAAAACCGACCTGGCCATCCTGCGCACGCTCGGCGCGCCGCCGCGCAAGCTGCTGTCGCTGCTGCTGGTGGAAGGGCTCTTGCTGGCGTCCGCGGGGGCGGCGCTGGGCTGGCTTGCCGGCCACGCCGCACTAGAGATCCTCGGGCGCACGATGTCCGATGGCCAGAACTTGACGTTGGACGGCTGGCATGTCGCACAAGCGGAAGCATGGCTGGTTCCGGTCGCCCTTGCCATCGGCTTCACTGCCGCCTTGCTGCCGGCGCTGCGGGCTTATCGTACCGACATCGCTACCACCTTGTCTCACTGAATCCGGGGAGAACGTTTTGGTGCGCCCGCTGTCCCTGTTACCGTCTGCCGCAAGGCGTAGAATTCCTGCGTATCCAGGTCATTTTTTTGGAGGTGTCATGAAGGGATCATGGCGTTATTTGTTGATTGCCGCGCTCGCCGCTCCCATCCTTGCTGGTGCACAGGCCGGGCCGGGTGCCAGCCACGTCCCGCCGCCGAACGCGCCGCCGCCGCCAATGCAGCCGCTGCCAGAAATCAAGGGTGTGGTGTCCTGGAACACGCTGGCCAAGGTCAAGCAGATCAAGACCAAGGACCGCATCCTGCCCGAGTTCGCAAAAGAGATCACTGCCCTCGACAATACCGAAGTCAAGATACAGGGCTTCATGATGCCGCTGGAACCGGGCGAGAAGCAAAAGCATTTCCTGATCTCGCTCACCCCGCAAAGCTGCTCGTTCTGCCTGCCTGCCGGCCCCGAAGGCGTGGTCGAAGTAAAGAGCAAGACGCCTGTGAAGTACACCTTCGAGCCGGTCGTTTTGTCGGGCAAGATGACCGTGCTGAAGGATGATCCGATGGGCCTGTATTACCGCCTCACCGAAGCCGCGCCGGTCTCTCTGAAATAAGACCCCGTCCCCGCGTGTACTTTCATTCGGGATTGCAGCTAGAGGACGACTGTCTCGATTGCACAACGCGCGCCCAATGCGGAAGTGCGCTATTCGAACAGTTCGCGCGAGGTATTCGACACTTTAGACCTCGGTGATACGGCATTGGAAAAAGAGCGTTCCTGCAAGACATCCGGCTGCCAATGCCGGTATTGCCGAATGTTGCGCTGCAACCTGGACATTACATCGTTGCCGGCATTCGCACACGTTTCTCAACGTGCTTGCCAGCATGCTGCCAGTTTGACAAATGCAAGTTGAGTCGTTGTAATGGCAAGCCGGTATGCTATTTGTGTTACCTTAGAAATCCGCCCTGTGCCTCCGGCGACGGGGCGCAGAACAGCCATCTCAGGGAAAACGTGGGGATCTTTTCGCTTTTCGGTAAGAAGGACAGCCGCCAGGCCAAACCTGCGGACAAGGACTCTGCCCGCGGGAAGAAACCGTCAGGTACGCAACAAGTCGTCAACAAGACGACGACCACCTCAACGACCCGTGTGCCGACTGTCAAGCGCGACGCCAAGACAGCCCTAGCCACTGCCCTGAAGATCGACGCCATCGAATCCGAAATGTCGTCCGAGTTCGTCAGCATCACGACGCAACAACCGACGACGCAGCAAAAGAAGCCTCCCCCCTCTGCACCGAAGCCTGCGCCGCAGCAGGACAAGCCACGCGCCGAGGCTGAAAAGACGGCACCGCCCGTACCCGAGATCTCGCAGCAAGCACCCGCCGACATGGGCACCACCACCGACTTCCTGCTCGACGGCCAGAGCGCCATCGTCGACATGGCGACGCCGGCATCCGATGCCGCAGCCGTGATCGAGGAAGCGGCGATCATGTACGCGAACGGCCAGGCAGTCGTCGTCGAGCACACGCTTCGCTCGGCCATCGAGGAAGACATGCTGGGCGACCTCACGCGCACCGCGTGGCTGATGCTGTTCGACCTGTACCAGATCGGCGGCAAGAAACAGGAATTCGAAAACCTGTCCATCGACTTCGCGAGCAAGTTCGAAACCTCGCCGCCGGGATGGATCGAAAATGCGTGCGAGGCCACGCCTTCCGCGCAAGCCGCGACGCCGCTGGTGCCATTCGCGGGCAAGCTCGACGGCAGCTGCGTCAAGCATGTCGAACGCGCGCTGAAGCTTGGCGAGAATTACCGTGCATTGCGGCTCGAATTCGCAAAGGTGACGGAAGCCACGACCGAAGGCTGCACCCTGCTGCTCGGCCTGTTTCGCAAACTGCAGAAAACCGAGCACGACCTCATCCTCGTCGGCGCACCCGAATTGGCCACGCGGATTCGCGCCATCATCGAGACCGGCCGCCGCGACGACACCGAGGACGCCTGGCTGCTGCTGCTCGAAATCCTGCGCCTGCTGAACCAGGAAAAGGAATTCGAGGAAACCAGCATCGACTACTGCATCACCTTCGAAGTTTCGCCGCCCGCCTTCGCCGCGCCGAAGAGCAAGGTCACTACGGCGAGCACCGAAGCCACCCAGAAAGCGATGGAAGGTTTCCCGATGCCGTCCGTGGTCGAAGGACGCATCGACAACCTGATCCTCGCGATCGCCGCCTATTCCGACGAACACAGCCCCGCTGTCATCGACTGCTCGAATCTTAACCGCGTCGATTTCAATGCGGCTGGGCGCCTGCTGACCGGTTTGGGGCCGTTTTGCGGCGCGGGCAAGGTCATCGAATTCCACCACGTCAACCACCTCGTTTCTGAACTGTTCAACGTCATCGGCCTGAAGGACGTCGCCCGCATCGTTCCGCGGAAGAACTGAACCACCGCGCTTTTTTGTCGCCCGGTCGGCTTGTAATCCGGCACCCTGCCCTCATCTGCGGTTGAATACCCGAACACCCCGTTGCCGATGCGCATTTCCGGCGCCGGCATTTCAGCAGAGGAAAGCATGGAACAATTTCACGGCACTACCATTCTGTCCGTCCGTCGCGGCAATACCGTCGCGCTGGGCGGCGACGGCCAGGTCACGCTCGGCAATATCGTCATGAAAGGCAGCGCCCGCAAGGTGCGCAAGCTGTACCAGGGCAAGGTGCTTGCCGGCTTCGCGGGTGGCACGGCCGATGCATTCACCCTGATCGAGCGCTTTGAGGGCAAACTGGAAAAGCACCAGGGCAACCTGATGCGCGCCTCGGTCGAACTGGCCAAGGACTGGCGCACCGACCGCATGCTGCGCCGCCTGGAAGCGATGCTGCTGGTGGCGGATCGCGAATCGACCCTGATCATCACCGGCAACGGCGACGTGCTGGAACCGGAGAGCGGCATCGGTGCGATCGGCTCCGGCGGCGCGTATGCGCAATCGGCCGCCAAGGCGCTGCAGGAAAACACCGACCTGCCGCCGGTCGAGATCGTGAAGAAAGCGCTCACTATCGCCGGCGAACTCTGCATCTACACCAACCTGTCGCACACCATCGAGACCCTCGAATAACGCGATCCGATACAGGCAAGACACCATGAACATGACTCCGCAAGAAATCGTTTCCGAACTCGACAAGCACGTCGTCGGACAGGGCCGCGCCAAGCGCGCCGTCGCCATCGCGCTGCGCAACCGCTGGCGCCGCCAGCAGGTGGGCGAGCCGCTGCGCCACGAAATCACGCCGAAGAACATCCTCATGATCGGCCCGACCGGCGTCGGCAAGACCGAGATCGCGCGCCGCCTCGCCAAACTGGCGGACGCGCCCTTTATCAAGATCGAGGCGACCAAGTTCACCGAAGTCGGCTATGTCGGCCGCGACGTCGACACCATCGTGCGCGACCTGGTGGACATCGGCATCAAGCAGACGCGCGAATCCGAAATGCGCAAGGTGCGCACGCGCGCCGAAGACGCGGCGGAAGACCGCGTGCTCGACATCCTGCTGCCGCCGCCGCGCGACTTCGGCTTCAGCGCAACGCCGAGTGCTTCGGAAACGGATGCACAAGCGGGCAACAGCACTCGACAGGCCTTCCGAAAGCGCCTGCGCGAGGGTTCGCTGGACGACAAGGAAATCGAGATCGAAGTGTCCGAAGCCAGCCCGCACATGGAAATCATGGCGCCGCCCGGCATGGAAGAAATGACCGAGCAGATCAAGTCCATGTTCTCGGGTCTCGGCGGCGGGCGCAAGAAGAAGCGCAAGCTGAAGATCAAGGAAGCGATGAAGCTGCTGGTCGACGAGGAAGCCGCCAAGCTCGTCAACGACGAAGAACTCAAGCAGAAGGCGATCGCCAATGTCGAGCAGAACGGCATCGTGTTCCTCGACGAGATCGACAAGATCGCCAGCCGCTCGGAAGTCGGTGGCGCGGATGTGTCGCGCGCCGGTGTGCAGCGCGACCTGTTGCCGCTGGTGGAAGGCACGACGGTGAATACCAAGTACGGCATGATCAAGACCGACCACATCCTGTTCATTGCCTCCGGCGCCTTCCATCTCGCCAAGCCGTCCGACCTGATCCCGGAGCTGCAGGGCCGCTTCCCGATCCGCGTCGAACTGGAGTCGCTGTCGATCGCCGATTTCGAGCGCATCCTGACCAGCACCGATGCCTGCCTGACGCGCCAGTACGAAGCGCTGCTGGGCACCGAAGGCGTGAAGATCGCGTTCGCCGACGACGGCATCCGCCGGCTCGCGGAGATCGCTTTCTCGGTCAACGAGAAGACGGAAAACATCGGCGCGCGCCGCCTGTACACCGTGATGGAAAAACTGCTGGAAGAAGTATCGTTCTCCGCCACCGACGCCTCCGGCCAGACGGTGACGATCGATGCCGCCTACGTCAATGACAAACTCGGCGCGCTGGCCGTCAACGAAGACCTGTCGCGCTACGTGCTGTAATCATGGCCAACAAGGCACTCGCCAAGCGGCAGAAGCTGACCATCCGTGTCGAGCCCTCGCAGCGGGCGCTGAAGCCGCGCAATCCGATCGCGCTTGCCGCCAAGCAGAGGGTGGCGGGCGCGCATCGCAAGAATGCTTCAGGCGAGAGGCAATTGCATGAGCGCCTGCTGAAGAAATTGCTCGGCGGGACCGACGACAAGTAAGTCAGCGCATCGGGCCGGGTGCAACGCCCGGCAGCGATTGCGCGGGCGGTTGTGGCGGCACGGGTACCGGAGCCGGCTGAGCAGGTGCTGCAGGTATTGTGGGCGCTGGGCTGACGACTGTGGTTGGCGGCGCAGTAGTCGTGGCTGCCGGCGGAACCGGAGCTGGTGACGGAGCAGGAAGCGCCGCCGGCGGTGTCTGCGGAGGTTGCGGCTGCGCGGGTGCGGTTTGCGGTGTGATTGCCTGTGGTACAGCCTGGACAGGCGGCATTGCAGGGACCGGTTGCTGTGCTGCTTGTGCCGCCTGCGCACGTGAAGGAACAGGCTGGCTCGCTGCCGGCCGGCTTGGGGTCGTCGCCGGTGCTGCTGCAATCCCTTCCAATCCTTTCGCATTATCCGGCAGGTCGACACGCTTGTTGGCGCCGCCTTCCGACAGCAGCACGTGGTCGCGGTGCACTTCCTTCACCATTACACCCGGAACAACTTCCTCATCCACACCAATTGCCTGTGCCGGCTTGCCGTCGGCGCTGATGATCGCCACGCTGCTGCGCGGGCTTCCCGAAAAGATCACGCCGCGCAATTGATAATTGCTGGCCGTCGCGACGGGCCCCTTGCTGCTACCGAACAGCGTGCCGGCGGCGTCGGGCCGAATCTCGGCCTGCGCGACGCGCGGCGGGGCAGCCACCGGGCGCACCGGTGGCTTGAACAGCTGCATCGCCCAGTACGCCACCGAGGCGCATAGCGCCACGAACAGCACGAAACTCACGATAAGCGGCAGGCGCCTCATTCCAGTCCTTTTCTCTTTGTTGTTATCGCACCAGCTGGTTGATCTCGATGATCGGCATCAGCACCGCCAGCACGATCAGCAGGACCACCACGCCCATGACCAGGATCAGGGCAGGCTCGAGCAGGCCGGCGATCGTCATCGCGCGCCGCTCCAGGTCGGTTTCCTGCGCGTTCGACGCTCGCTCGAGCATGGCCGGCAATTCGCCGGTCACTTCGCCGGCGCGGATCATGTGGATCAGCATCGGCGGGAAATGCTTGTGCGCGGACAGGGCGCGCGCCAGTCCCACGCCTTCGCGCACGCTGGTAGTTGCTTCTTCCACCTGCTGGCGCATGGCGACGTTCGACAGCGTATCGCGGCTGGTCTGCAGCGCGCGCAGGATGGGCACGCCGGAACCGGTTGTAATGGCGAGCGTGCTGGCGAAGCGCGCCGTGTTCAGGCTGCGTTCGAACTTGCCGTAGAGCGGCGCATTCAGCAGCCAGCGGTGCCAGCCGAACTTGATGTCGGGATTCTTCAGCGCGGTACGCCACGCAAGGAAAGCGGCCGCCACCACCAGCGCAACCAGCCATCCGTAGGCGCGCACGAAGTCGGAGATCGCCAGCATGACGACGGTGAGGAGCGGCAGCTTCTGCTTGGTATTGGCGAACACCGACACGATCTGCGGCACGACATAGGCCAGCAGGAAAATCACGATCGAGAACGCGACCACCGTGACAATGGCCGGATAGGTAAATGCCAGCCGCACTTTTTGCACGAGGGAATTGCGGCGCTCGATGTAATCGGCGAGGCGCGACAGCACGCGCGACAGCTGGCCGATCTGTTCGCCCGATGCGACCAGCGCGCGGTAGATGTCGGCGAAGTCGCGCGGATGCCGCGACAGCGCATCCGACAGTGAGGAGCCGCCCATCACTTCCGAACGGACCGAAGCAACCAGATCGCGCACATAGGGGCGCTCTGCCTGTTCCAGCAAGGCGGTGAAGGCCTGCTCCAGCGGCAGGCTGGCTTCGAGCAGGCTGGCAAGCTGGCGAGTGAACAGCGCCAGCTCGGTCGTCGACAACCGATCGCCGAACATGCTGCGGCGCGTCTGTCCGAGTTCGTCGACCTGGGCCGCGATGGCATCGACGACGATGGGCACCAGGCCCTGCGAGCGCAGGTCCGAGCGTGCGGCGCGTGCGCTATCGGCGTTCACCACACCCTTGCGAGTCGCGCCTGCTTCATCGACGGCTTCATAGCGGAATGCCGGCATCTGCCCTTTACTCCTTCGTCACGCGCAGCAGTTCGGCCTGCGTGGTCACGCCTTCGGCAAGCCAGCGCTCGCCATCCTCGCGCATGGTGCGCATGCCGTCGCGCTGCGCGGTCACGCGAATCTCCGCCTCCGACGCGCGGTCGTGGATCTGCGAACGGATTTCATCGGTGGTGACCAGCAGCTCGTACACACCGACGCGTCCCTGGTAACCGGTCTGGCCGCACTTGTCGCAGCCGACCGCATGCCACTGGTGCCCATCGTGCCGGCGGCAGACCGGGCACAGCTTGCGCACCAGGCGCTGCGCGACCACACCGAGCAGCGAGGACGACAACAGGAAAGGTTCAATGCCCATGTCCAGCAGGCGGGTGACCGCGGAGGCCGAATCATTGGTATGCAGCGTCGCCAGCACGAGGTGACCTGTGAGCGATGCCTGCACAGCGATCTGCGCGGTTTCGAGGTCGCGGATCTCGCCGATCATGATGATGTCCGGGTCCTGGCGCAGGATAGCGCGCAGGGCCTTGGCGAAGGTCATGTCGATGCGCGCATTGACCTGGGTCTGGCCGACGCCGGCCAACTCGTATTCGATCGGGTCTTCGACGGTGAGGATGTTGGTTGCCGGCGCATTCAGCTTCGACAGCGCAGCGTAGAGCGTGGTGGTCTTGCCGGAACCGGTCGGGCCGGTCACCAGCACAATGCCGTGCGGCTGGCTGATGAGGTCGTCGAACTGTTTCTGCACCTCGGGGCTCATGCCGAGGTGGCTCAAGTCCATGCGGCCGCCTTCCTTGTCGAGCAGGCGCAGCACCGCGCGTTCGCCGTGGCCGGTCGGCAGCGTCGAGACGCGCACGTCGACCGCCTTGCCGCCAACGCGCAAGGCGATGCGGCCATCCTGCGGCAGGCGCTTCTCGGCGATGTCGAGCTGCGCCATGATCTTGATGCGCGAAATCAGCGAGGCGTGGATGGCCTTCTTCGGACGCACCACGTCACGCAATGCGCCGTCGACTCGGAAGCGCACGACCGACACCTGCTCGAAGGGCTCGATATGGATGTCCGATGCCTCTTCACGCAGCGCCTGGGTCAGCAGCGCGTTGATCATGCGGATCACCGGCGCATCGTCGGCCGATTCCAGCAAGTCCTCGATGGCCGGCATGTCCAGCATCAGCTTGGTGAGGTCGAGGTCGGATTCGACTTCGTCCACCACCTGTGCGGCATCATCGCCGGAATTGGCATAGGTGCGCGCGATCGCTGCTTCCAGCTCTTCACGCGGAATCGACTTGAGCTTGACGCGGCCGAAGCGGCGGCTGACTTCCGCGATGGCGGAAGGCGCGGTGGCTTCGGACACCCACACCTCGACGGCGTTGTTCGCCGCCTCGCTGCGCCGTGCAAGCACGGCGTGGTCGCGGGCGAAGGCGTAAGGCAAAAGACGGGCGTCGCTCAATACGGTACTCATTGCTATTTACTCTGGTTCTGGTCCGCCGGCGGCGTTCCCCCTGAGGGCGGGGTCGACGGCGGCACACCCATCGCTTCCGGACGGCCCGCCGGCGGAATGTTCAACATGGAGCCGCCGACCGGACGGCCATCCTGCAATGGCGGCAGCACCGGCGTCTGCACTTCCGGCAGGATGACGCTGCTGCCGCGCGAGTCGTTCTGCACATTGCGGATGAAATCGTAACGGTCGCCGGCGAGGTTCACGCTCTGGAAATTGGTGCGCACCACGGTCGGGCGCAGGAATACCATGAGGCTGGTCTTGGTGCCCTTGCGTGTCTGGTACTTGAAGAGGTTGCCGACGACGGGAATGTCGCCCAGCGCCGGCACCTTTTCCACGCCGTCTTCCACCCGGTCCTCGATCAAGCCGCCGAGGACCAGGATCTGGCCGTCGTCGACCAGTACATTGGTTTCGATCGAACGCTTGGTGGTGGTGATGTCCGACGTGCCCGCCGTGCGCGGCAGGACTGCGGAAATCTCCTGGTAGATCGCCATCTTGACCGTTCCACCTTCCGACACCTGGGGCTTCACGCGCAGCGCGAGGCCGACATCGCGGCGTTCGATGGTCTGGAACGGATTGACGCCGGCGGCGCCACCCGAAGCCTGGGTGGTGAACTGGCCGGTCACGAAAGGCACGTTCTGGCCGACGATGATGCGCGCCTCCTCGTTGTCGAGCGTGATGAGGTTAGGCATCGACAGGATGTTTGCGTTCCCTTGCGTTTCCAGCGCGCGCGCGATTGCGCCGAGCGTGAGCGCGCCGTTGACCTGACGGAAGATGCCGATGTTGAGGCCGTTGCCTGGAGGTAGCGGATTGCCGGTGGTGGCATTGTTCACGGCCTGGTTAATCAGGTTGTTGCCTCCCGAACCAAAACCGCTGGCTACGCCAAGGCGGTAGCGGCTGGCGTCGTCGCCCGACAGGCCGGCCCACTGCACGCCGAGTTCCGCCGCTTTTTCGGCGGAAACTTCGACGATCAGCGATTCGACGTACACCTGCGCGCGGCGCGCATCGAGCTGGTCGATGACGGCGCGCAGGTTGCGGTAGACGGTTTCGCTGGCCGTGATGATGAGCGCATTGGTCGCGGGGTCGGCCTGGATGAAGCCTGCCGGCCCGCCAGTCGGCAGCGCGGCCGGCGTCGTGGATTGCTGCAGCGCCCCCTGCCCGAGCTGCGATTGCTGGCCCTGTGCGGCAGCCTGCGGCTGCTGCGGTTGCGGTTGTGTGCCGGCCTGCTGCGGCGAGCTGGTGTCGGACGCGACAACCGCGCGCAGGGTTTGCGCAAGGCGCACCGCGTCCGCGTTCTTCAGGTAGACCACATGCACGTTGCCCGGCTGCGCGGTCGGCTGGTCGAGCTTGGCGATCAGCGACTTGGCGAGGTTGGCGCGCGCAACGGAAGGCGCACGGATGATGAGCGAATTGCTGCGCGCATCGGCCAGCACGGTGACGCGGCCCGCGTCGGGACCGGCAGCAGGCGCGCCGCCCTGGTCCAGCAAGCGGTTGATCACCTGCGCGAGGTCGCTCGCGGAGGCATTGCGTACCGGGACGATGTCGAGGTCGCCCACGGCCGGCGCGTCGAGTGCGGCGATGATGCGGCCAAGGCGCTTCAGGTTGTCCGCATAGTCGGTGATGACGATGCTGTTGTTGCCGGGATTGACGTTGATCGTGTTGTTCGGGGAGATCAGCGGGCGCAGCACCTGCACCAGGTTGTTGGCGGATTCATAGTTGAGGCGGAAGATTTGCGTGGCGATCTGGTCGCCGCGCACGTCGCCGGCCTGCGTCGGGCCTGCCTGCAGCTTCGCATCCGCTTCCGGCACCACCTTGAGCAAGCCCTCTGTCCGCACCACCGCGAAGCCCTGCAGGCGCAGCGCCGAGGTCAGCATCTGCAAGGCCTGCGCCTTGGTCACCGGCTTCTCTGACACGAGGTTGATGGTGCCCTTGACGCGCGGATCGATGATGAAGGTGTTGCGCGTGTAATGGCCGACCGCCTTGACCACCGATTCGATGTCGGCGCCGACGAAGTTGAGCGTGGCCTGGTTGGAGGCCGGGTCCTGCGTGTACGCGACCGGCGCGCCGGCGATTGCACACAGCAGCACCGCTGCCGCTCCCACCCGGCGCAATCCGGCCCGGCCCTGCCATGTTTCTGCTGATCGATTTTTTTTCATTTGAACTCTAGCGCGATAACATCCTTGTCGCCTTCTCGTCGGCGCTGTCCCAGCAAATTCAAGAGATTTGCCAGCCTTTCTTCCTGACCTGCTTCCGCTTCTGCCTTTCCCGAAAACTGCAATCTACCGTTCGTCAGCGTGCCGTTACCACTCAACAGCATCGGCCCTTTGATCGTTGTCAATGCCAGTTGCGCCTGCCGCCCGCGCCAGTCCATTATCAGTTGGTAAGCGCCCAAGGGTTTGACCGGTGACAGACGCGACGCAATGTCCTCCATGCGCAGCGTCGCCGTGCCGGCCACTTCGACTGCGTTGCCTTGGCGCGCCACCTGCAGCGGCGTCCATGACAGCTGCATGCGGCCCGATGGCTGGATGGTATTGAGCGGCGCCCCCAGCCCGGCCAATCGTTCTGCCGGCAGTGTGACCGCCGCCGGGCTCACCTGCCACTGGAACCAGTCGCCGGTAATCTTCAAAGGCTGCGACAGCGCCTCGGCATTTTCGACATCGACATCCACCTGCCCCAGCAGCACCATCGGCGACAAGTGCCAGGCGAACCGTCCGGGCAGCAGGGGCGTCACCGGATCGGCGCCACTTGGCGCGCCACCGACGAAAGCCGACCCGCGCCACAATGTACCTTGCGCATCGCCGAGCGCGAGGCGTCCGCCCGACTGCGATTCGACCAGCGCGGCCATCCATGCTGCCGGGCAAAACGCCAGCAGCGTCAGCACCATGGCGAGCGTACCCGCCAGCAACCATATCACGAGACGTCGCACCGGCTTTTCCTCACTCGCCGCGCTGCTGGCGCAGGGTCAGGTTGGCATTCACCGTGTCCGGTTGCTGCTGTGTTTCGACCATTGCTTCCAGTACGGACATGCGTGCGGTCTTCTGCGCGTCGGCCAGCCACTCGGCCAGCGCCGAGAACGGCACGCCATTCAATTGCAGTTTGGCAAGCTCACCGCTCACGGTGACGCCCTGCGCTTTCAGCCCCTTGCGTGCGAGTGACGCCTCGATGCTTTCGCGCGTCATTGCCGGCGGCGCGGCCGCAGGTGTCTTGCTGCCGAGCGCAGACGCTTCTTTCGACAGTGCCTGGACTTCGGCCGCCTGCTGGCGCAGGTTGGGCAGTTTCTTTTCGAGGTCGGCACGCCCGCTGATTGCCGGATCGATCAGCAGCGCGTACAGCAAGCCGAAGAGAATGACCACGGCGGCCAGCGCCAGCATGTTCTGCTCGCGCTTGTTGCGTTCGCTCCAGAATTGTTTCATGCCACTGGTACGCGCCATTATTTGCCGCTCCTGATTTGCCAGACGCCCGCTGTGGACTGGGTGAGCGACAGGTTGCGCGACGACAGCGCGGTTTTCAGCTGCTCCATCGACGCCGACGTGCCCGGTTTGAGTTTGACGGTGAGGCTGCGGTCGCGGTATTCGAGGCTGGCAACCGGTGCGGGTCCTTGCCCGGTCGATGCCCATGCTTCGCTGAATGCCGACGCCAATGCAAGGAAATCGTCCGGCGCCAATTGGCCCGAGTCGCGCTGTGCACCGGCCATCTTCTGCCTGAGTTGCGCGAGCGGATCGATAATGACCGGATCCTTTGGAAAGGCCGCGCGGTAAGTCTGCACCATGCCATTGCTCAGCGCCGATGCTTCGCGCTTGAGGCGAAGCCAGTCGACATTGAGGCCAATCACGTTGACGAGCAGCACCGCCGCACCAATGACCAGCGGCCAGCGCCACGGCTTCCAGTCGAACTGCGGTCCGGCGCCGCTGCCCATTCCCGCGATCAGGTCGACACCTGCCTTGCCCGCGCCGGCAACCCAGCGTTGCCAGCTATCGGCGTGCAGCGTGATGCGCTGCTCCAGCGTCGGCGCGACATGCAGCGATTCCTGGTAATCGCGCACGCGTGATTGCGGCACATAGAGCGCGATGGGCGCGGCCGGCACGACCGCGGCGAGGGATTGCATCGCTTCGAATGCGAGTGATTCGGGCTGATCGGCAATGATTGACAGTCCCAGTCCATCCTGTTCGGCGACGCGGACAGCGAGGTCGGCTTCAGGGCCATGTTCGGAGACCGCCGCCGAAGCGGTGTCGCCCTGGTACGGCAGGCACAGTTGCGAGGGTACCGCCGAGATGTTGCGCGCCCCAAGGGAACGCAGCGTACGTATCAGTAGCTCAAGCCAGTTGCGACCGACGACCGCGACCGTGCGCAAACCCGCATGCATGTCACCGGCGACCACCACGCATTCCTCGGGATCGCTCATCAGGCGGTCCTCGACCAGATTGGGCAGTGCCGCGCGCAGCTTTGCGCCGGACAGCGGCGGCATCTTGACGCGCAGCAGGGTGACGTCGCTCGCGGCGAGCAGCAGCACCACGCGTTGCGCGCGCTTCACCTGCTCGGCCAGTTCGGACAAGGCAGCCACGCCTTCTCGCTCGACGGCGCCGCTGGCAGATGCGACTGCATAGTGGCAGTACAGCGGCACGCCGGGCTGCAAGCCTTCGGCGGCGGCGTGCGATGGCAGGCGGATGTATAGGTTGCTCAAGGTCTCACTTTCTTGTTCTTAGTACTCGCGTATCCAGAGGACGGTTTGCCTTGCCTGGTCCCGCTTGATCAGTGCCTGCATCTCCATGCCGGCGCGATTCAGGCGCACATTGCCGTTCACAAAGAAATAGCTTGTCTTGACGTCGAGGCCATCGCGATTAAGTCCCGCCGACAAAGGCAGGTCGTTCAATGATTGAAACGGTCGGCTTTGCCGTGCCGCAACCAAAGATGACGCTTCGGCAAGCGACAGTGTATCAACTTTGGCAGCAATCACTTCTGCGGGGGCAGTGTTGACGTTGATCTTTGTCACGTCGGAGGGGAGGACTACCACGTAATTCCTGACCTTCTCCAGAAGTTCCGGCGTAAAGCCGGGTACAGCCAGCAGGTCGTCGACGTGCAGCAGCTCCATTGGCAGGGGTGCGGAATCGGCCTTGGCGGCAGGCGCGCCGCCGGGTGACGGGGTCTTGGGCTGTGTCGACTGCATCAGCACCGCCGTGGCACGTGACAGTGCAGGATTGATGCCGAGCAAGGTAAGCAGCTTGCCGAAACGCGCGACCTCCTGGTCGTTGATGACGCCGTTGCTGCAGAGATTGCGCAAGTTGTAGCGTGCCTGCGCATCGGTGATGCCGCCGGAGAGCGCCGCATCCGGCACATCACCGGCCCTGTCCTTTTCCACGTACTGGTCGAGGCGAGTTTCGGCAAGCGGCACCGCCCAAGGCTCACCGAGATGGTCGATATCGCCGTAGCGGTTGCCGATGCGCTTGTCCTCGCCGAGGATCAGCCGCGCCCAGTCGAGCGCGCCACGCAGGATCCATTGCTTCTGCAACTGCAGGCGCTGGTTTTCAATGGACCGCACCTGCACCTGCTGCTGCCAGAAGAGGCTGGCGACGATGGTGATCGCGAGGGTGGTCAGCAGCAGCGCGGTGATGACGGCGACACCGCGTTGACGATGAATTCTGCGCTTCATCATGCGGCACCCAGCAGGAAAATCTTCACCAGGTTTTCCGGACTGCCGCGCACCCGGAGCGAGACTTCCAGCCCGGTCGGGGGAATGGTCGCGCCGCCCGGTCCGGTTCCGCCTTCCATGCCCGCAGGGCGCCACTCGCGGTCGACCCAGCTGCGGATGATCATGGCATCGATGCTTGCATGCAATGTGACCGCGGGGACCGTCGCCGTGTCACCCAGCGCCGTGAGCCAGGCGGTGTCCAGCTCCTTGAGGTCACGCGTCGGAATCGATTCGCGGCGTGTGAGCAGGCCGCCTTCGATGCGATAGGCGACAACTTGCACGCGCGACGGCTGGTTCTCGGCGAACACCATGCGCACCAGCGTCAGCCGTCCCGCCTGCACGGAGAGCACCGGACGACGGCCGATATCCTCGACCTTCGCGATATGCCCTGTATCGCTTTGCATCTGCGCAAAGGCGAGCTGCAGGCCGCGCGTCTGGTCCAGCTCCTGGTTGAGCGACACGCGCGAGCGCACGATGGTATCCAACCCGCGCCAGCCGAGCACGGCGACGATCGCCATGATGGTGATGGCGACCAGCAATTCGATCAGCGTGAAGCCGCGGTGGGATGTCTTCATTGGCGCGACACGATCTGCGCCAGCTTGATGATCTGACGGCCAGGATCGTCCTCGTTGTACACCACCACTTCGACGCGGCGGAAAAAGGGATTCGGCGTGGCGAACACTTCTTCCTCGCAATTGAGGCGCAATTCGCCCTGCGGGCAGGCGAAGCTGCGTTTGCCGATGGCGGGATATTCGCGTCGCAGGCGGATTTCGGCGAGCCGGTTTTCGGCGGACCAGGTCGCCATCATGGAGGCGCGCAGGCCGCTGCTGTTCTGGGTGAGGCTGCCCACTGCACGCAGGCTGGCGCCGAGCGCCGTGCCGACCACGACGAGCGCGACCAGCACTTCCAGCAGGGTGAAGCCGGCATGCGTGGAAATGGAGCGCCGACGCATGTCACTCGACCACAAAATGACCGACGCCATCGGCGTGGATGGCCACGCTGGCATCGCCGAGCGTGAAGGTCAGGATGAAGGGCTTGTCCACTGGTTCGCGCCCGAATACGACGCGCATCGGATTGGATTCGGCGGCAGTCGGCGGATCGATGGAGAGCGCAATCGGCCCGCGCGGGAATTCGCGCTCGCGCAGCAGGTCGTCCTGCGTCAGCGCCTGCCACTTGTTGCCGTCGCGGATCAGGAAGCGATAACGTTCGGGTTCGGCCTCGAAGGCGATCGGCCGGTTGCGCACGATCGCTTCGTCACGGGCCAGCTGAAGGAGAAGCGCCACGCGCTGCGCTTCTCCTTGCAGGACCTGGCGTTCGCCCTGCATGGCGTTGAGGCCGACCATGCCGAGCAGGATGCCGGCGATGACCAGCACCACCAGCAGTTCGAGCAGCGTGAAGCCGCGCGCGGGAGTGCAGCGCGCAACACGCTGTTGGAGATTGGAAGGCTTGACTATAGATCCCACGAACCGATGTCTGCGTCATTGCCGGTACCGCCAGGCTGGCCGTCGGCGCCGTAGGAGAAAACGTCGACCTCACCCTTGACGCCCGGCGACAGGTACTGGTACTGGCCACCCCAGGGGTCCTTGGGCAGCTTGTCGAGATAGCCGCCATTCTTCCAGCCATTGGCTGCAGGGCCGCTGGTCGGCTTCGCGATGAGGGCCTGCAGGCCCTGCTCGGTCGTCGGATAACGCTGGTTGTCCAGCTTGTACAGCTTGAGCGCCTGCATCAGGGTCGCGATGTCCTGCCTGGCGGCGGTGATGCGCGCGTCATCCGCGCGGCCCATCAGCTTCGGCACCACCAGTGCGGCAAGGATACCCATGATGACGACCACCACCATGATTTCGATCAGGGTAAAGCCGCGCTGGGCGGTACGGCCGGCCGAGCGGCGCAGGGAAATGACTTTGGTTAGCATCGAGGAATCTTCAAAGGATGACAAACAAACCACTAGTATAAGGCCTGCACGGGCATGGGATGCTTTGAGCGCGGGCAATAAGTCTGTGGGGAAAACAGCATGCTGATGATGCTGTGCGGCACGGTATCGGTGGGTTGTAATCGCCGCCTTGCTACAGACCTCGACTGGCCGTGACGGTTCCCGCATGCAATCGAGGAACAAACATGGGCGTAATATAGTCTCCAAGACAACAAAGGAGAACATCATGGCACTGCATCGTCCTGCTCCCGGAGAGTTGATCGATATCCGCCCCTTGGGCGACAAGCTGGCAGAGGCGGATTCCATCGCGCTGGCGAGGACCGACGACTTCGAAGTGATGCGCGTGGTGATGCCAGCGGGGAAGACGATACCGGAGCACAGCGTGCCGGCCGAACTGACCCTGCAATGCCTGGAAGGAACAGTCGATGTCCAGGCACTAGGCCGTACGCAAACGCTGGAAGCAGGCCAGATGCTTTACCTGCACGGTAATACGCCCTATGCGCTGCAGGCGCGCGCCAATGCCTCGGTGCTGATGACCGTCCTGCGCAAGGAAAACATGAAAGGATGATGCGCGCCGGGAATATCTCCCGGCGGCATTCAGGCGGCTTCGTCGCGCGGATCGCGCGACAGCAGGCGTTCGACCATTGCGCGCGGCGAATCGCCGTCGAACAGGACGGCTGCAACCGCATTGGTGATCGGCATGTCGACACCCACATCCTGCGCCAGCGCGCGCACTGCCTGGGCACAGCGCACGCCCTCGGCAACGTGACCGAGTTCGGCAACGATGGTGTCGAGTTTCTTGCCCTGCGCCAGGCCGAGGCCGACCTTGCGGTTGCGCGACAGGTCGCCGGTGCAGGTGAGGATGAGGTCGCCGACGCCGGCCAGCCCCATGAAGGTTTCGGTACGGCCGCCGAGGGCGACACCCAGTCGGGTTATTTCGGCGAGGCCGCGCGTGATGAGCGCGGCGCGTGCATTCAATCCCAGTCCCATGCCGTCGATGACGCCGGTGGCGATGGCCAGGATATTTTTCACCGCGCCGCCCACTTCGACACCGACCAGGTCGTCGGTCGAATAGACGCGCATCGAGCGGCCATGTACCGCCGCCACCACGCATTCGCGCAGTGCCGCCGATGTCGACGCCACCGTCAGCGCGCAAGGCAGACCGGCCGCAACTTCCTGCGCGAACGACGGCCCGGACAGTGCCCCATGCGGCAGTTCCGCACCGAGCACTTCGCGCACGACCTGGTGCGGCAGCAACCGGGTCTTTTCTTCAAAGCCCTTGCACAGCCAGACGAGGTTGGGAATGGATTTGCCCTGCAGGCGCTGCGCCAGCGGACGCAGGCCGGCGACGGAGGATGCGATGATCAGCAGGCCTTCGCCCCGGCCGGCATGGTCTACCGCGGCCTGGAAATCGGCGGTTGCCTGCACGCCCGGCGGCAATGCAAAGCCGGGCAGGTAGGCGGCATTCTCGCGCTTTGCCTCGGCATCGCGCATCGCCCCCTCTTCACGCCCCCACAAGACGACCTTGTGGCGGTCGGCGAGCAGGATCGCCAGCGCGGTGCCCCAGGCACCGGCGCCGAGAATGGAGACGTTCATGGACCTGCAGCTGGCAGCGGGCGACATCACTCGCCCCAGACTTCAGAAACGCGCACGAAACCGGACTGGCCGTCGCGATGCTTCACCTTGAGCCAGCCGCCTACGGGGGAATCGACCATGTCCAGCAACACGCCCTTTTCCGCGGTAAAGACCACGGGAGCGGCCTCTTCGGCCGCTGACCGCACGCGCGCAGTCGCCGCATTCACGACGACGCTACGGCGCTGCACCAGCGCGCGTGCCTGCACCCATGACAGATCGCCCGCCATGTCGCGTACCTTGACCCACTCGCCGTAGGTCAGGACGACTTCGACCGGCATGCCGCGCGGCGCAACGAACACCTTGCGCCCCTTGGGCGACGGCGCGTCATAGAACACGGCCGGCACGGGTCCGATCGATTTGAACTCGAGCGCATGCGCTGCGCCCGTCACTGCGAGCAACGCCGCGCACAACACGAACAGACGCGCAGATTTCATCCAGTCTCCCTGCGATATGGCGGCTGCTTCTTAGTGCTTGGCCGGGGAGCCGTCGGGCATCACCAGGCCGGTTGCGCCCTGTGCCTGTTGCTGCTGTTGTTGTTGCTGGAGCTGCTGCAGGCGCTGCTGGTAGAAGGCTTCGAAGTTGATTTCGGCCAGGTGCACCGGCGGGAAGCCCGCACGGGTGATCACGTCGGCGATGTTGGCGCGCAGGTAGGGATAGATGATGTTCGGGCAGCCGATGCCGAGCAGCGGGTCGAGCTGTTCCGCCGGGATGTTGGCGGCTTCGAAAATGCCGGCCTGCTTGCCTTCCACGAGGAACGCAACCTTGTCCTTGATCTTGGCAGTCACGGTGATGGTGACGGTCGACTCGAAAATCGTCTCTGCCAGCGCTTCCGCACCGACGTCCACGGACACCTCGATGTTCGGGCTTTCCTGCTCGAGGAAGATGGCCGGGGAGTTCGGCTGCTCGAGGGAGAGGTCCTTCAGGTAGACGCGCTGGATCTGGAATACGGGCTGGTTGTTTTGCTCGGACATGGAAGTCTTTCGTTGAATGTAGGAAGGAAAAAGGACGGCTTGCTGCCGTCCTTCCACTAAAAGAAGGCCAAGTTTAAGCGCCTTGCAGCAGCGCGTCCAGCTTGCCTTCGTGCTCGAGCTTGGAGAGATCGTCGAAGCCGCCGACATGGGTATCGCCGATGTAGATCTGCGGCACCGTGCGGCGGCCGGTCTTTTGCATCATCTCGACGCGCTGTTCCGGCTGCAGGTCGACGCGGACCTTTTCGATGTTCTGGACACCCTTGGCGGTCAGCAGGCGTTCCGCCATCACGCAGTAGGGGCAGACGCCGGTGCTGTACATTAAAACGCGTGCGGTCATGATCGCTTGCTCCGTTACTTCGTCAGCGGCAGGCCCTGTGCCTGCCAAGCGGCAACACCGCCGTCGAGGCTGAATGCCTCGTTGAATCCGGCATTCTTCAGCTGCGCCGCCGCCTTTGCGGAACGGGTGCCGGATTGGCAAACGGCGATCACAGCCTTCGATTTGAACTTGTCGAGTTCACCGAGTCGGTTCGACAACTCGCCCGCCGGGATGTTCTTGGCGTCGCGCAAATGGCCTGCGGAGAACTCCGCCGGTTCGCGCACGTCCACTACGACGGCCTTGCCCTGGTTGAGAAGCTGGGTAGCTTGAAGGGTGGAAACCTTGGCACCGCGGCGTTGCAGGTTAGGCCACATCAAAGCGCCTCCCGAGAGGAGAGCAATACCGATCAGCCAGATGTTATCAAGAAGGAATTTCACGTTACTCCAGTGGTTTCAATGGTTTTAGGCAATCCCGCCATTATAAAATAGATGCGGAAGCCGTATTTCAAAGTCCCAAATACACTATTTTTCATCATCTCCCCCTATGTACAAGATCGTATTCATGCGCCACGGCGAATCGACGTGGAACCTCGAAAACCGTTTCACCGGCTGGACCGACGTTGACCTGACCGAAAAAGGCGTCAACGAAGCCCGCCAGGCCGGCAAGATCCTGAAGGAAGCCGGCTTCGACTTTGACCTCTGCTACACCTCCGTCCTCAAGCGCGCCATCCGCACCCTGTGGCTGACGCTGGACGAGATGGACCTGATGTGGCTGCCGGTCAAGCACGACTGGCGCCTGAACGAGCGTCATTACGGCGCGCTGCAGGGCCTGAACAAGGCGGAAACCGCCGCCCAGTACGGCGACGAGCAGGTCCTGGTCTGGCGCCGCAGCTACGACGTGCCGCCCAATCCGCTCGACGCAAACGATCCGCGCACCTCGTACAACGACCCGCGCTATGCCGGCCTGAAGAAGGAACAGATTCCCCTGACCGAGTGCCTGAAAGACACCGTCGCCCGCGTGATGCCGGCCTGGGACGAGGAAATCGCCCCCGCCATCAAGGCCGGCCGCAAGATCCTGATCTCCGCCCACGGCAACAGCCTGCGCGCGCTGATCAAGTCGCTGGACGGCATCAGCGACCAGGACATCGTCGGCCTGAACATCCCCAACGGCCAGCCGCTGGTCTATGAGCTGGATGCCAACCTGAAGCCGATCAAGAGCTACTACCTGGGCGACCAGGAAGCCATCGCAGCGGCCATGAAGGCCGTCGCCAGCCAGGGAAAGGCGAAGTAACGCTTTTTCCATGCAGTTCTTCAGCCGTCCCGGAAACCGACAGGAATCCCCCTCGATCACCCGGCATCTGCGCCATGCCGGGTGGGTTGCCCTCGCGGTTCTCGGGGTGGCCCTGGTGCTGGGCAGCGCGCCTGCCCACGCCAGCAAGGTCACCGAACGCACCCGCCAGAAGCGCGCCGCCGAGGCGGAGCGTGCCGAACTCCAGCAGAAGCTGGAAGCCCTGAAACGCGACATTAGCAAGACCGAAACCGCCAAGAGCCACGCTGCCGACGCCCTTTCCACTTCGGAAGCGGCGATCTCGGAAGCCAACCGCGCACTGCACGAACTGGACCGCGAACAGAAGGATGCCGAAGCGAGGCTGGTCCGTCTGTCGCAGCAGCAGGATCAGCTCGCCAAGACCATCGCCGAACAGCAGGGGCGCCTGTCCCGTCTGCTGCGCGACCAGTATGTCGCAGGCAACGAAGACCGGATCAAGCTGCTGCTCTCCGGCGACAACCCGAACCGCATCAACCGCGAGCTGCAGTACATGGGCTACGTCTCGCAGGCACAGGCGAAACTGATCGATGCGCTGCGTGCCAACATGAAGGCGGTCGAGGACAATAAGGCCGCCGCCCAGGAAGCTCGCGACGAACTCGAGGAAATCGCGCAGGAACAGCGCGAACAGAAAGCCCACCTCGAGAAAGAAAAGACCCGCCGCGCCACGCTGCTCGCCCAGCTGTCCACCAAGCTGGCATCGCAGCGCAAGGAAGCCGGCAACATCGAACGCGACGAGCAGCGCCTTGCCGGGCTGGTCGACCGGCTTGCAAAGTTAATTGAAGAGCAACGAAAGAGTGAAGCCGCGGCGCGCGAAAAGAAGCGCCAGGAACAACTCGCCCGCGCGAAAGACAAATCCGAGCCGCAGTCCGACAGGAAAGTGAGTTCCGTCAAGGTGCCAGCGCACAGTCCTGATGCAATAGATGACGATGAGCCGCCGAAAAAATTGACGGCCCGAAATGAACTCACACCCGAACCCGGCGTCCAAGCCCGGGGCCTCGATCTTGCCTTTGCTTCGCTCAAGGGCCAGCTCAGGCTGCCGGTCAAGGGAGATCTTGTTGCCCGGTTCGGCAGCAAGCGTGGGGACGGTCCTGCGTGGAAGGGCTTGTTCATCCGGGCCGCCGAGGGCGCGGACGTCAAGGCGGTCGCCGCCGGACAGGTAATTTTCGCTGAATGGTTGCGCGGATTCGGCAACCTCATCATCATTGACCACGGCGGCCAGTACATGACCATCTATGGCAATAACCAGTCGGTCCTGAAACGGGTAGGCGATACGGTCAGGACTGGCGACGTGATTGCCAGCGCCGGCAACAGCGGCGGCAACGAAAATTCGGGTTTATACTTTGAAATGCGGCATCAGGGCCGCGCAATCGACCCACTCGCGTGGGTAACTATCAGGTGACACATGAGCAGCAAACTGAAGAACTTCGGCCTTATCGGTTTAGGCGTTATTGCTGGCATCGCCGGCTCAATGCAGTTTGAAGCAAGCGCCCAGAAGCATACGTCTCCGCTGCCACTGGAAGAATTGCGCCAACTGGCGGATGTGTTCGGCCTGATCAAGTCCGATTACGTCGAGGCGGTGGAAGACAAGAAGCTGCTGACCGAGGCGATCTCGGGCATGGTGTCTTCGCTCGACCCGCACTCCGCCTATCTCGACAAGAAGGCCTTCAAGGAACTGCGCGAAGGCACCCAGGGCAAGTTTGTCGGCCTGGGCATCGAGGTCGGCATGGAAGACGGCTACGTCAAGGTCATCTCCCCGATCGAAGATTCGCCCGCGTTCAAGGCAGGCCTGAAGGCCGGCGACCTCATCACCCGCCTGGACAGCACCCCGGTCAAGGGCCTGACGCTGGATGAAGCGGTCAAGCGCATGCGCGGCGAGCCCAACACCAAGATCACCCTGACCATCGCCCGCAAGGACGAGGACCGCCCGATCATCGTCACCATCGTGCGCCAGGAAATCCGCGTGCAGAGCGTGAAGTCGAAGGTCGTCGAACCCGGCTACGCCTGGCTGCGCGTATCGCAGTTCCAGGAGCCGACCGTCGAAGACATGGCCAAGAAGCTGCAGGCGATCTACCAGCAGGAACCCAACCTGAAGGGCCTCGTGCTCGACCTGCGCAATGACCCGGGCGGCGTGCTGCCGGGTGCCATCGGCGTCTCCGCGGCCTTCCTGCCGAAGGACGTGCCGGTCGTGTCGACCAACGGCCAGCTGCCGGATTCCAAGCAGACCTTCTACGCACGCCGCGAGTTCTACACTTCCTCGCGCGTGGCCACCAGCGATCCGCTCTCCAAGCTGCCGGAAGCGGTCAAGAACGTGCCGATCGTGGTGCTGGTCAACACCGGCTCCGCGTCCGCCTCGGAGATCGTGGCCGGTGCGCTGCAGGACTACAAGCGCGCCACCATCATGGGCACGCAGACCTTCGGCAAGGGCTCGGTGCAGACCATCCGCCAGCTGTCCGCAGATACCGCGGTCAAGCTGACCACCGCCCGCTACTACACGCCGAACGGCCGCTCGATCCAGGCCAAGGGCATCGTGCCTGACCTGCTGGTCGACGAAACCGCCGACGGCGACGGCCTGAATGGACTGCGCCTGCGCGAAGCCGATCTGCAGAAGCACCTGCTGAACGACAAGGACAAGGACGAAGCTGCCCGCAAGCTGGATGAACTGGAAGAAGAACAGCGCCTCGCCGCCCTCGAGAAAAAGCGCAAGCCGCTCGAGTTCGGCAGCAAGGAAGACTTCCAGCTGGCCCAGGCGCTGAACCACCTGAAGGGCATGCCGGTCCAGCTCTCCAAGTCCGCGAAGATCGAGAGCAAGAAGGAAAACACCATTAATGAGAAGAAGAACGGCAATGGTGAAAAGAACGGAAACGGCGAGAAGAAGTAATCCCGCCCGATGAAGGAAAAGGCCGCAGCGATGCGGCCTTTTTCATTTCCTGCCCGGGTACAATCCCCGTATTGCCATCCCCGCCCACGTAGCGCCATGAACGACAACCAGCTGCTCCGCTATTCCCGCCACATCCTTCTCGACGAAATCGGCATCGAAGGACAGGAAAAAATCCTGGCCGGCCACGCGCTGGTGATCGGCGCCGGCGGTCTGGGTTCGCCGGTTGCGTTCTACCTGGCGTCGGCAGGCATGGGCAAAATCACCCTGGTCGACAACGACACAGTGGACCTCACCAACCTGCAACGCCAGATCCTGCACACCACGGAGCGCGTCGGCCAACCGAAGGCGGAATCAGGCAAGGCCACCCTGGCACGCATCAATCCTGAAGTCGAGGTGGTGGCGCTGAAAGAGCGCCTGGAAGGCGAACGCCTCTCCGAACTGGTGAGCCAGGCGAGCGTGGTGCTCGACTGCAGCGACAACTTTGCGACGCGCCACGCCGTAAACCGCGCCTGCGTTGAGCACAAGGTGCCACTGGTATCAGGCGCCGCAATCCGCATGGATGGACAGATTTCCGTGTTCGACACGCGCCACGAAATGTCGCCCTGTTACGCCTGCCTGTTTCCGCCTGAGCAGCAGTTCGAGGAAGTGCTGTGCTCGACCATGGGTGTGTTCGCGCCGCTGGTGGGCATCATCGGCACCATGCAGGCGGCGGAAGCGCTGAAGCTGGTCGCGGGCATCGGCGAGTCGCTGGCGGGCCGCCTGTTGCTGCTGGATGCGCGCAATATGGAGTGGACGAGCATCCGCGTCGCACGCAATGCAGGCTGCTCGGTGTGCGGCAGCTAATCCGGCAAGGAATTCACGATGCAAGCCGGGACGCCCGCATCAACCTCGCGCGACACGGCACTCCCATCGCCGCTCGACCGGTACATGCTCGAGGACTCGTCCGACAGCGCCCGGTAAGCGGTGTAAATGGCAAAGTGCCGGCGCTCCGCCATGAGCGCCTGGCTTGTCGCGGCGCCATCCTCCTCCGCCACGGCCTGGATCACCGGTGTGGCAGCATCGGCATAGGACAGTTCCACCCTTCCGCAAGCCGCCAGCGGCATGGCCGCTACCAGCACTACCACGTTCGCCATCTTGTTCCTGTGCGCAGGCTTTTTCATGTCGATCTCCCTGACATGATTATTAATGTTCCGACAAGCCGGTTTTTGGCTTGTATCAACGGCATTACAAGCCGCGTCCCGATTTCACCTGCGCCCTGTGCATACGCAACAAAGCGCTTGAAAAGTCACAGTGTTACAATCGAACGACCGCTCTTTTTCCCCTCTGCAACACTCCCCCATGTCTGCCGCCGACCTTGCCAAGCTGGTGTTCCTGTCCGCGATCTGGGGCGGCTCCTTCATCTTCCTGCGCGTTGCGGTGCCTGAAACCGGGCCGTGGCTGACGGCCACGCTGCGCACGACACTGGCCGGCATTGCGCTGCTCGCCTTTGCGACCGCCACGCGGGTGAAGATGGACTGGCGCGCAAACCTCAAGCCCTTTGCAGTGGTCGGCCTGTTCGCAGTCGTGATTCCCTTCTCCTGCTTTTCCTTTGCCGCGCTGCATCTGCCCGCAGCCCACTCGGCGGTGCTGAACGCAACCGCGCCGCTGTTCGGTGCCGTCTTCTCGATGGTCTGGCTGGCGGAGCGCCTGACCATGCAAAAGCTGGCCGGCCTGATGTTGGGAATCACCGGCGTCGCCGTGCTGGTCGGCGCAGGATCCATCCCCTTGAACGCCAATACGCTTACCGCCTTCGCCGCCTGCCTCGTGGCGGCAGCGGGCTATGCGCTGTCGAGCATCATCGTCAAGAAAACCGGGCAGCCGGGCGGCATCCATCCGATTGCCATGGCGTCCGGCTCGATGGCAATCGGCAGCCTCATCATGCTGCCCGGCGTGCCGTTCAGCGTCCCGGCGGCCATGCCTTCGATGACGGCCATCGCCTGCATCGCGGCAATGGCGCTGCTGTCGTCCGGGCTGGCACAGGCGCTGTTCATCCCGCTGATCGTCAAGATCGGACCGACACGCGCGATGAGCGTGTCCTTCCTGATCCCGCTGTTCAGCATGCTATGGGCCTTCCTCTTCCTGCATGAGCCGGTCGGCATGGCGACGGTCGCCGGCGGCAGCGTGGTGCTGGGTGCGATGGCGCTCGTGCTGACGGCGCCGAAAGCATGAGCGCGGTGCAGGCCGGACAGTTCGCGCTCCGCCATCCGCTGCTGACAGCGCTTGCGCTGTCCTTCGGCGCGGCGATTTCGCTCGGCATTTCGCGCTTTTCCTATGCGCTGCTCTTGCCGCCGATGCGCGCCGACCTGCAATGGTCTTACCTGCTGGCGGGAGCAATGAATACGGCAAATGCCTTCGGCTACTTCGTCGGCGCGCTGCTGACGCCGGCGCTGATGCGCAGGCTGAATGCGCAGGCGGCACTGGTCGGCGGCGCGGTGCTCACGGGCATCTTCATGCTGCTGTCCGGCTTCGTCACCGAGGCCGCGGTCCTGCTGCTGCAGCGCGTGCTGGCGGGCGTTGCAAGCGCCTTCATCTTCATTTCGGGGGGATTGCTCGCCGCGCGGCTTGGCGCCCAGCATCCGAAGCATGCCGGCTTCCTCATCGGCCTCTATTACGGCGGGACCGGTTTCGGCATCACGCTGTCCGCGCTGCTCGTTCCCGCGACGCTGGAATCAGCAAGCCACACAGCACATCCGTGGCAATGGGCATGGCTGGTGCTGGGCGCGGTCTGTCTCGTGATGACCTTGCTGATGGCACTGCCTGCGCGACAGGTGGATGGCGCGGCGACGGCTGCCGCCGGGGCAATCCACTTCCGCGTGCGCGAGTTTGCATTCGGTCTCGCCGGCTATTTCATGTTCGGTGTCGGGTACATCGGCTACATGACCTTCATCATCGCGCTGCTGAAGGAGCAGGGCATGCAGGCGCCGTCGATCACGCTGTTCTACGCCATGCTCGGCCTGGCGGTTGTCGCCTCGTCGCGCATCTGGGCGCGCATGCTGGACCATTTCAAGGGCGGCCAGGCCCTTGCTATCCTCAACGGCTTGCTCGCCATTGCCACCCTGCTGCCGGTGCTGACGTCGGCGCCGGTCGCCGTGTTCGCGTCGGGCATCCTGTTCGGCGCGGTGTTCCTGTCCGTGGTCGCATCAACTACCGCGCTGGTGCGGCACAACCTGCCCTCGCAAGCATGGTCGTCGGGCATCAGCGGCTTTACCACCGTGTTCGCCTTCGGCCAGATCGTCGGACCGACCATCGTGGGATGGATTTCCGACGGCGGCGGCGGACTGCAGCGTGGACTGGTGTTTTCCGCGGTCGCGCTCGTCGCCGGCGCCTTGCTTGCATCGCGACAGCAACCCTTGCGGAACCGCGCATGATCGCTTGTCCGAATCCGGCCAGCCAGCCTTGCGCAGCCGCGCTAATCTTTCATTCCGCTCATATCAGGATTCACCATGCGTAGCGCCGACCTCGCCCGCCTCATCGCCCTTGCCGCCATCTGGGGCGCGGCCTTTCTCTTCATGCGTATCGTCGCCCCGGTGCTCGGCGCACTATGGACTGCCGAGTTGCGCGTGGCGATCGCGGGCACGGCAATGCTGATATTCATGCTGGTGACAGGACGGAACATGCAGTTCCGCGCCAACTGGAAGCAGTACCTCATACTGGGCACGCTGAACTCGGCCATCCCCTTCGCGCTGTTCTCGTATGCCGCGCTGACGCTGCCAGCGGGATACTCCGCCATCCTCAATGCCACCAGTCCGCTGTGGGGCGCGCTTGTTGGCGCCGCGGTGCTCGGCGAAACGCTCACCACGCGCAAGATCGCCGGCCTCGTCACCGGCGTGATTGGCGTCGCCTTCCTGGTCCGTCTCGGACCAGCGGCCTTCTCGCCGCAGGTGATGATCGCCGCCCTGGCCTGTGTGACAGCCGCCCTGTGCTATGGCATTGCCGGTGCGTATTCGAAGAAGAAATCGTCCGGCATCGCGCCGCCATTGATGGCCACCGGTTCCCAGCTCGGCGCGGCCCTCGCCTTGCTGCCCTTCGCGTCCCTGTCGCCGATACGCGGCGAGATCACGCCCTTCGTCATGGTGATCGTGCTGATGCTGGCCTTGCTGTGCAGCGCGGTCGCATACTTCATCTACTTCCGGCTGATCGCGGACCTGGGGCCGACCAAGGCGTTGACGGTCACCTTCCTGATTCCTCTGTTTGCGCTGGTGTGGGGCGCGGTGTTCCTGCATGAGGAAATCAATTTCAACACGCTGGTCGGATGTGCGCTGGTGGTGCTGGCGACCTGGCTGGTGGTGTTCCAACGAGTCGATGTCGCGAATAGCGCGCCGGGGGAGCGTCTGTCGCGCTAGATGTCATGAAATTGTCGTCGTAGTCTTGCCCGTCCCTTGAAAGACTCCGCTTGATTGCCTATCTGTCTCCAGCGCATCCACGCGCCATCTCCGGCAGGCAGAAACGAGCTTTCAATGCGACTGATACACCACGACATCCACCGCGCGACGGCCAGGCAACTGGCGGCCAACCAATACAATGACTTCGTGGCGGGCGCCCTCTATGCGCCTGTTTTCGCGGGATTGTTCGGGGCGTTTCTCCTGGACTGGCCATTCATCTTCCTGGCGTATGTGTGCGTCGTCATCCACGCGACACGGCGACAGATAAGGGCAGCACGGGATTCGGACTTCGGGCGTTTTGTTTCCGGATGGCTGCAGCATGTGGTGTTGTTCATTACTTCGTTCGCCGGTGTCGCAGCGTTGATGGACGGCAGCCGCGAGTACGCCACCTTTCTTGTCTTTGCACTTCCGCCGATCCTGATCGAATACCTCAACCGCCGGAAGTGCTATCGCGCCCTCCACTTTCATGTGGCGCGCGCCTACATTCGCGATGTATACGATGTCCGCACGCGCTTGCAACGGCAGCGGAAGAGGAAGGCGTCTTACCGTGCGCCGAAGTGACGGCATGAAACTGGCCCGCAATCGATGGACGGAAGTGGCCGCGCTGGCCTTGCTGGGCCTGTGGTGGGGGGTGCCCGCCATCCGCATATGGCAGGCGGACAGGATGGTGGATGAATTGTGCGCCAAGGATGGGGGCTTCACTATCCATGAACAAGTGCAACTGTCCGACGACGAACCCGAGCAGGCAGTGCCATCCGCGGCACTCGACGCAAGCGTCATGCAAGTGACCGACAAATACTACCGGACGCGAAAAACCCGATATATCAGCGGTGATTCGAATTCGCCCGAGTCTCTGGCGATCATTCAGGACCGCTACCGGCTATACCGAAGTTCGGACAGGAAGCTGCTTGGCGAGGCGATTGCCTATATGCGTACAGGCGGCGATCCGGTCGGCCCGTGGCGATCGTCCCCGCATAGCTGTCCGCAGCATGCGGACCAAGGATTAGCAAAAAGGATCTTCCGGAAATCGGGTGCCTGAGCGTTTGCTCCGGCCTCCTAAACGATGGTTGCCGGCAGCACGCCACGCAGTGCATTGCACAGGATGACTTCTTCCGCGGCGCGCAAGTCTTCGAGCGTCAATCGCCTTTCGCGCGCAGCCCATGCCGGGTCATCCAGCAGCACGCCACGCATCACGCCCGGCAACACACCCGCTTCGAGCGGCGGGGTAAACCATTGCCCACCCAGCTTGACGAACACGTTGCTGCGTCCGCCTTCCGTGAGTTCGCCACGCTCGTTGAAGAACAGCATGTCGAATCCGCCCTTCTCCTCGGCGGCACGCCATGCCGCATCGTACTGCGTACGCACGCTCGTCTTGTGACGCAGGAAGAGGTCCATGGACAGCGTCGGTGCCGGGGCCAGGAATACCTTCGCCGGCAAGGGCAAAGGCGTGATCGCCGCTGCCTGCAACGATATGCTGCCGTCCTCGCGCAGGGACAGGCGCATGCGGTATGTCTTCTGCGGCTCCAGCGATGCACACCCTTGAACCACCTTGTCCGCGATCCGGCCGTCATCCCATGCAAATCCGAAGTACGAGGCGGACGCGCGCAGGCGCCGCAGGTGCCGATCCAGGTTGCGGCATCCATTCTCACGCGTGGCCTGCATGGTTTCGAACAGCTCGAAATCGTTGGACAGGCCCGTCAGGAACGATGCTTTCAAACGACATTCCGCCAGTTCATCGGCGGCAATGCTGTCATGCACGATGCCTGCGCCGACACCCAGTTCGCCCTGCCGGACACCGCCGGATTCGGCTTGCAGCGTCAACGTCCGAATCGGGACCGACAAACAGAAGTCGCCGACGCGGCGATCCGCGGACGGGGCGTCGAACCAGCCGATTGCGCCGGTATAGATACCGCGAGGATCGGGCTCGAGCTCGCGGATGATCTGCATCGTGCGGCGCTTGGGTGCGCCGGTGATCGAACCGCAGGGATACAGGGCGGTGAACACATCGGCGAGGTTCGCGTCGTCACGCAGCTCGGCCTCGACTGTCGACGTCATCTGCAGCACGCTGCTATAACGGTCGACGCTGAACAGCTTCGGCACACGCACCGAGCCGAACTTCGCCACGCGCCCGAGGTCGTTGCGCAGCAGGTCGACGATCATCAGGTTTTCGGCGCGGTTTTTCGGATCGGCTGCGAGTGCAGCGGCACGTTGCGCATCGATCGCCGCATCGCCTGTGGCCGCTGCGGTGCCTTTCATCGGCCGCGTCGTAAGCGTGCCCTTTGCATGGCGCACGAAGAGCTCCGGTGACAGGGACAGCACTGCCTCGCCGCCGGGCAGCGCAATCAATGCGCCATAGGGAACCGGCTGTCTTTCGCGCAGGCGGCGGTACAGGTCGAGCGGCGAGCCGAAGGCGTCGAAGCGCAGCCGGTAGGTGTAATTGATCTGGTAGGTGTCACCCGCCTCGATGTAGGCATGGATGCGGGCGATGGCATCCTCGAATCCGGCATCGGTGACGTTGGCGCGGACCTGCGCAATGCCTGCAGGACGGTCCTGCCGGCGTGCGTCGAGCCATTCCCGCACCTGTTCGGACGACATCCGCGCGCAGTCGGAGAACAGCAGTATTCGCGCGAACGGCCCCTGCCCTGGATGCGGCGCGATGCGATGCATCTCCGCGCCGAGTTCATAGCTGAACAGGCCGACTGCATGCAGCCCCTGTTTGAGCGACGCCTCCATCTGCGCCAGCATGCCCGGCAGCCCGGCAGCGTCCGCGCATTCGAGCGTGCCGGCATGACCGGTCAACAGGCGCGAACGCGGGTCGTCCGCGCTGGCGTCGCAGTCGTCGAGCAGTGCGAAACAATCGTCGGCGGAGTGAGTGGAGGCGTTCAAGGCAGTGTCACGCGAGCAAGTTGGCGTGCCGGACAAGCGATGGGAGGTGATAACCGTATTGTACTCAGCTCCCGCGCTTGGACAGGTAGATCCCCCACAGCAGCAGCACGCCCCCGGCCATCTGCACCGGGCCGATGGCTTCCTGGAAAATGATCCATGCCGCGACGGCGGCGGTCAGCGGCTGGATCAGCAGGCTGACGGAAGTCAGGTTGGCCGGCAGGTGGGCCGCCGCATAGGCGATGACGGTCTGGCCGCCGATCTGCGCGACCAGCGCGAGCGCCAGCAGCGGAAGCCAGCTGGCGGCCGTAGCGGGCCAGAATGCGCCGGGCGCGGCCAGCGCGAACGGCAGCAGGGCCAGTCCGGTGACCGTCGTGCTCCACGCCATCAGGCGCGCGGTGGAGTATTCGTTGCGCGCGTCCTTGACCACGAGCTGGTAGGCGGCGTAGAACACCGCGCTGGACAGGCCGAGCGCATCGCCGAGCAGCTTGTTGCCGCCGCTGCTTTCGCCGCCTGCATTGGGGCCGACCAGCATGATCGCGCCGACCAGCGCGATCACCATGCCGACGATGAAGATGCGGGCGAAGCGCACCCGGTATGCAATCCACATCCACAGCGCGATGAAGATCGGAGCGAAGTTCGACAGCAGCGTGGCGTTGGCGACCGTGGTGTAGTGCAGCGACAGGTGCCAGATGCCCATGTCGCCGGCAAAGTAGATGCCGGCCAGGACCAGCGCCTTCGTGAAATCGGTGCGCTTGCCCGCCGCCTTGTCCTGGTTGCGCACGGCGAAGGCCCACGCCCAGAGGAAAGGCGATGCCAGCGCCATGCGCCAGAAGGCGGATGCCACCGGATTGACGTCGGACAGGCGCATGAAAATGCCGGCGAAGCCGATGGCCATGCCGCCGATCAGCAGCGATGCAAAGGCGAAGACGGGGAAGTGCTTTTCGGTGGTGGAGTCCATGCAGCCGGGCGGTGAAATCGCAAAGACAGAGAGTGTACTGATCTTTGCATGCCGGCGCAGGACGCAGACGACGGGAAGCGAATCAAATTCGGATCCACCCCGCAAAAAACCGCGAAGCTTCAGGCAAGCAGCATCGCGATCTGCGCCTGCGCATTCTCCGACGGGTTGTACTTGAAGCCGCTCTTGGCATAACGATGCCATTTGCCGACCACCAGGCTGGTGATCATGCAGGCGCGGGTAGCGATTTCATTCTCGCGCGCCTGGCCCTGGGTCGCCGCGATGCGCAGCGCCTGCCGGATGGACAGTTCGACGCGTTCGATGAACTGATTCATGCGCGACTGCAGGCGCTCGTCCTCATTGACCAGCGCATCGCCGATCAGCACGCGGGTCATGCCGGGATTGCGTTCGGCAAAGCTGAGCAGCATGGCCGCGATGGCCTGTACCTGCGCCAGGCCGTTTTCCTGCTGTTCGCTGATCTGGTTGATCAGGCCGAACACGCTGGTCTCAATGAATTCAATCAGGCCTTCGAACATCTGCGCCTTGCTGGCGAAGTGCCGGTACAGCGCGGCCTCCGATACGTCCAGCTTGGCCGCCAGGGCCGCGGTCGTGATCTTTTCCCCCTTTGGATGCTCCAGCATTGTGGCCAGAGTCTGCAGGATTTGAAGCTTGCGTTCGCCCGGTTTTGTGGTTGCCATGATCGTTTTATGGAGAAGGTTTTACCTCAGCCTGTGCAGCATCGCCGGAAGTTGCCTTACGGATTGTACTTTGACATCGACATAAATGGGGCGCTTTGTGAATCTTGGTATGGGTCGACCGTTGGCAAGCTGCCTCAGGTTGGGGCTGGTTGCGAGATACTGGGTGACCCAAGCGGTGCGCATGCCCAGCGCCTTGGCCGCCTTCAGGTTGTCGGCGGTATCCTCGACCAGGATGCAGCGGCGCGCCGGAACACCCTCGCGCGCCAGCAGCTTGCGCAGTAATTGCCGAGACGGCTTGGGGCGCAGCTGGCCGTGGACATGCATGGATTCAATGGGGATGTGCTGCGCAAAATGGCGGTGCAGCCCGAGGTGGCGCATCACGTCGTGGGAGTAGCGCCGCGGCGCATTGGTCAGCAGGATCTTGCGGCCGGGGAGCCGTTTCAGCAGGCGGCCGAGGCCGCGTTCGGCGCGGATCATCGTGCCGAGATCCTCGAAAAGGTGGGCCTCGCGCAGGAAGTCATCCATCTTCACATCGTGGTGCCGGACCATGCCGAGCAGCGTCGCGCCGTAGCGCTTCCAGTAAGCGAGGCGCACCGCATTCACGGTCTCGGGGTCGGCGGGCTGGTCGCCATTGCCGAGCACCTTTGCCATAAATGCATTCATGTTGGCGTTAATCGCCGGGAAAATCGCGTGCGACGCATTGTGCAGCGTGTTGTCGAGGTCGAACAACCAAATCGGTGAAGGCATCTGATACAGTGAATTGAGCCGCCATCAGCGCGGCAAATCAGGGAGAAAAAAATGAAGTCGGGTGTTATTGTTTTGCTAAGCCTGTGCCTGGCTGGCTGGTTCGGCGCAGCGCATGCGGACAATAATGCAGCACCGGCTGCAAGCGCACAAGCAGGTGCAGCGAAGCGCGGTACCCTCTACCGCGTGCGCCACCACGGCAACACCGCCTACCTCTTCGGCACCATACACGTCGGCAAACCAGCCTTCTTCCCGCTGGAAGATGAAGTGACTGGCGCCCTCGCCCGCGCCGGCAAGCTGGTGCTCGAGATCGACATCCGCAAGCCGGAACCCTTCCAGGCGGCGTTGAGCAAGCACGCCTTCTATCCGGTCGGCGAGTCAGTCGAGCACCACCTGTCGCCGGGCGTGCTGGTACAACTGAAGCGCGCGCTGGACGTGGCGGGCCTCGCCTTCGAGGATGTGCGCCATATGAAGCCCTGGCTGCTGGCCAACATGCTGGTCGGCCTCGACCTCGAACGCAACGGCTACGAGCGCAGCCACGGCATCGAGACATTCCTGCTCTCGCTGGCCGACAAGCAGGCGAAAGACGTGCGCGAACTCGAGTCGGCCGAGTACCAGATGTCGCTGTTCGACGGCATGCCCGACGCAGTGCAGGAGCAGTACCTGCGCGAGAACCTGGACGAGCTGGGCGACGGCAATGCGCTGAAGAAGGCGCAGGCGCTGATCGACGCGTGGGCCACGGCCAACAATGATGCAGTGGAAGCCTTCATGCGCGCGTCGCTGCTCGAGAAGTCGGCATCATCGGAATTCACGCAGCGCGTACTGCTGGACAAGCGCAATCCGGAGATGGCGACCAAGATCGAGGAACTGCTGCGGGATGACGAAACGACCTTTGTCGGGGTCGGGCTGCTGCACATGGTCGGGGAGACCGGGGTGCCGACCTTGCTGCGGCGGAGGGGGTATGAGGTGGAGAAGCTGTACTAGGCGCGGGGTGCGCGGAGCGCACCCCGGCCATCAATCAATGCGACCGGATCATCGTCCCGAACGCCTGCTCCGTCAGCACTTCCAGCAGCAGCGAATGCTCGATGCGGCCATCAATGATGTGCACGGTATTGACGCCCGACTTCGCGGCGTCCAGCGCGGATGAGATCTTCGGCAGCATGCCGCCCGAGATCGTGCCGTCGGCGAACATCTCGTCGATCTGGCGGGCCGACAGGTCGGTCAGCAGGTTGCCCTTCTTGTCCATCACGCCCGGGATGTTGGTCATCATGATCAGCTTTTCCGCCTTCAGGATTTCCGCGATCTTGCCCGCCACGAGGTCGGCGTTGATGTTGTAGGCCTGGCCATCCTCGCCGAAGCCGATCGGCGAAATGATCGGGATGAACGCATCGTCCTGCAGCGCCTTGACCACTGCGGGGTTGATGGCATCGATCTCGCCGACGAAGCCGATGTCGAGGAATTTGCCCGGGTTTTCCTTGTCCGGCATCTGCATCTTGCGCGCACGGATCAGGCCGCCGTCCTTGCCGGTCAGGCCGACCGCCTGGCCGCCGTAGTGGTTGATCAGCATGACGATATCCTGCTGCACTTCGCCGCCCAGCACCCACTCCACCACTTCCATGGTTTCTTCGTCGGTGATGCGCATGCCCTGCACGAAGGTGCCCTGCTTGCCGATCTTCTTCAATGCATTGTCGATCTGCGGACCGCCGCCGTGGACCACGACCGGGTTCATGCCGACCAGCTTGAGCAGGATGACGTCGCGCGCGAAGCCGTGCTTGAGGCGCTCTTCGGTCATCGCATTGCCGCCGTACTTGACGACGATGGTCTTGCCGTGGAACTTGCGGATGTACGGGAGTGCCTGGGCAAGAATTTCAGCCTTGATTTGGGGCGAAACACCGGACAGGTCTGTATTGGGGTCTGCGAGGTCGGTCATGGCGGGTCCTGTAAAACGATTTTCGCGATTTTACAGGGAAAGTGCGGCACGAAGTTGCCGCATCCCCGGCGGATTTCTTGTAATTGCGCGCTCCATCCGCTAGGCTTTGTCCAAATGACAATCCGTGACCAAAAACGGTGACATGACGACCATACATCCTCGCGAACTCGATGCCCTGCGCCCCGCCTTGGTGCGCTTCGCCGTCTTGCAGCTTCGCAATGAGGCGCTGGCCGAGGATGTGGTGCAGGATGCGCTGATCGCCGTCCTGGAGAAGCCGGACCGCTTTTCCGGCCAGTCCTCGCTGCGCACTTATGTCACCGGCATCCTCAAGCACAAGATCGTGGACGCGCTGCGCTCGACCAAGCGCGAACTGCGCATCGAAACGGGCGAAGACCAGACCGACGCCGAGGTCATCGACGCGCTGTTCAAGCCCGACGGCCATACCGTGGACATGCCGCGCCAATGGGGCGATCCGGACGCCACGCTGGAGCAGAAGGATTTTTTCCGGGTGCTCGAAACCTGCCTCGAAAGGCTGCCGGCCAGGAATGCCCGCATTTTCATGATGCGGGAGTGGCTGGAACTGGACACCGAAGAAATCTGTAAGGAACTGGGCATCAGCACGTCTAATGCCTGGGTAATGCTGTATCGCGCTCGTGTGCAGCTGCGCGAATGCCTTGACCTGAACTGGTTCGGACGATGATCAAACCCACCTGCAAGGAAGTCCACCGCCTCACGTCCGAAAGCATGGACCGCGAGCTGACGCTGCTCGAACGGTCCCGCGTGCGCATGCACCTGCTGGTATGCAACGCCTGCCGCAACTTCACTGCGCAAATGGACCTGATCCGCAAGGCGATGCAGCGCCTCGGGCCGGGCGGAGATTAACCCTGCCTCACTCGCACTTGCGGATTTCCTGCCTCGGGAACTCCGCCCTCACCTTGTCGAATGCCGACTTGCCATCCTCGTCGAGGTCGCGCACCTGGAACGCCACCTGGCTCGACGTCACCGTGCGCTGCCCGATGCGCGCGCTGCGCACGCCCTTCTGGTTGAGCGCGGCGAGATGCGCCTTGGCCGCGTCCTCATGCTTGAACACACCGAGCGAGATCCCCCAGCGCATGCTGGAGTTGTCCTGGATGATGAAGAAATCGTTCACGCCCATCTTGCGCAGCTCGCCGGCCTTCTTTTCCGCACCGTCCTTGTCGGCCTGGGGCGGAATGTAGACCATGTGGTTCGCCACTTCCTGCAGCGCGCGCTGCTTTACGCGGTCGGCAAAGGGCAGCTTCGCCAGCTCGGCGCTGAAGCGCTTGGCATCATCGGGGGGGAAGTTGCCGATCTCGGTGCAGGCCAGCACGACGGTCTTTTTCACCGCCGCAGCCGGGGGCACCGGCTCCGGGGCCGGTTCGGGAGCCGGTGCGGGCTTGGCCGCCGGCGGGGGGAC
>NZ_LSTO01000001.1:53546-54687 GCF_002211445.1 Noviherbaspirillum denitrificans
CGGCGCGGTGAAATGTGCGCCCACGTCCAGCTTCTGCTGCAGGGTCTCGCCTTCATGCCAGGTGGTCAGGTAGTACAGGTAATTCTTTTGCTCCGGCGTGATCACCTGCGGGAAGAAGCGTGCGACCACGCGCTTGGCCAGCCACTCTTCATGCGCAAAGGCCGAGCGTTCGTGCGGGTCACCCGCGCGGTCGGGGTGCAGGGTCTTCAGCACGAGGTGACGCTGCGTCTTCGGATCGAGCACGCGGTACAGCAGGGTTGCCTGCGAACTGTGGATCACCGACTCGACCGTGTAGCCGTCGATTTCCTGCCCGGGCTTCAGTTTCGGCGGCACCGGCAGCTGGGCCGAGACCGATAACGCATCGCGCAGGTTTTCCTCGGGCAGGCCATCCACGCGCAGCACGAGGGCGCTGCAATTGTCCGTCGAACCGGCGTCCAGCGCGGCATTGACCAGGGCGTTCGCACATGCTGCCGGATCGGTGCCGCCCATTGCTACATCCGCCAGCGCATGGGTGATGTCGTATTCCGTCATGCTTGACCAGACGCCATCGCAGGCCAGCAGCAATACGTCACGCTCGCGCAGTTCACCCATGCCGTGGTCGATCGCCAACCGGGTATCGAGGCCGACCGCCCGGGTCAGCACGTGCTGCATTTCCGGCCGGTCCCACACATGGTCCGTCGTCAGTCGCGTCAGTGCACCGCTGCGCAGCAGGTAGAGCCGGGTATCCCCGACATGCGAAAAGTAATAGCAGTTGCCGCGCAGGACGACCGCAGTGAGCGTGGTCGCCATGCCGGCCAGTTCGGGGCGGACCGAGCCCTGCTTCTGCACCCAGCTGTTGATGGCCTTGATGACCTTGTCCATCGCCTGCGTCACCGGCCAGGTGTCCGGCGTCGCGTAGTAATCGGTGAGCAGGCCGCGCACCGTGTATTCGGAAGCTTCGCGGCCGCCGTCGTTGCCCGACACGCCATCGGCGATGGCGGCGATCAATCCCTTGGTCGAGAGTTCGGGCTCATTGGGCGTGACCAAGCCGACGAAATCTTCGTTGCGCTCGCGGCGGCCGGCGAGCGTGGCATGGCCAATGCTGACGGATAGGGGCATCGTGGAATCCGGGGGGAAGCTGAAGAAAAACGGCGGGGGGGGG
>NZ_LSTO01000001.1:54697-58206 GCF_002211445.1 Noviherbaspirillum denitrificans
ACACATAGACGCCTGGCCGGTCAGGCAGGTCGTCGAACATGTCGGGGTCGAGATGGGCGGGCAGGTTGGGGCGTTGCAGCAGCTGCCGGGTGAATTCGCGCAGCCTTTCGCCGGCCACGGTCTTCTCGAGCAGCTGCCAGTACTGCCACAGCACTTCCGCATCGCCGAGCGCACGATGACGCGCGTCCGTGCTCAGGCCGTGCCGTTCGACGAGCGCATCGAGGCCGTGGCTCACCACATCGGGGAACAGCTTGCGCGACAGCTTGAGCGTGCACAGCACTTCGCAGCGGAAGGACTTGCCGAGGCGCTTGAACTCGTTACGCAGGAATCCGTAATCGAAGCGCGCATTGTGCGCGATGAAGAGACCGCCTTCGAGGTGGCGCAGCAGTTCATCCTGTATCCCGGCGAAGGTCGGCGCGTCCTTCACCATGTCTTCGGTGATGCCGGTGAGCTTGCTGACGAAAGGCGGGATTGGCTCTTGCGGATTGACCAGCGCCGACCAGCGCTCGATGCCGTCCGCGCTCACTTCGACGATGCCGATTTCCATCACGCGATTGGCTACCGGATCCGGCCCGGTGGCCTCGAGGTCGATGAAGACCAGTTTGCTGTAGTGACCGAGCATGGCGCGCCCCGCCAGGTTCAGCCTTTCACGCGGATGCGGACGTCGCCGAGGGTGACGACTTGTCCGGCGCGGATCTTGGCTGTCTTGCGTAGCTCCTGCGCGCCGTCGACCGACACTTCGCCCGAGGCGACGATCATCTTGCCCGCGCCGCCGCTATCGCAGATGCCGGTGAGTTTGAGGAGCTGGTTTAGTTCGACGAATTCGCCGTCGAGCTGGAAGTCGAGAGTTTGCATATCAAGTGTTGAGTGTTTGTTGTGCTTTATCCAGCCACACCAAAAGGTTCGCCTGCAAGTCTTCCTGGCTGAACGAGCAGCTTTCCTCGGTGAACAGGCTGCCGGCTTCCATGCGGCCGAGCAGGTCTTCCATCACCTGCCCGTAGCGAGGCGGCAGGGCACTGACGAGTGCACCTTGCGAGCGCCAGGCCTGGCAGAAGGCGTGGATGGAAATACGCTTGTGCTGCAGGTCGTCGAGCGAAGTGCGCAGCGTCTGGAGGGCAAAAGTGTGTGACATTGGCGTGGACGGGAGGTGGATTGTATCGGATCAGAGCTGGCGTGCCTCGAAGGTATTGCATGCGGTGACCTTGCCGCTCTGGATGCCGCGCGTGAACCAGCGTACCCGCTGCTCGGAGGTGCCGTGCGTGAAGGAGTCGGGCACCACATGCCCCTGCGCCTGGCGCTGCAGCGCGTCGTCGCCGATCGCGCTGGCGGCGTTCAGTGCCGATTCCACGTCGCCTGATTCGAGGATGCTGCGCGCGCGGTCCGCGTGGTGCGCCCATACGCCGGCGAAGCAGTCGGCCTGCAATTCCACCCGAACCGAAAGCGCATTCCCCTGCGCCTGCGACATGCGCCGGCGCGCGGCGTCGGTCTTGTCGGTGATGCCCATCAGGTGTTGCACATGGTGGCCGACTTCATGCGCGATCACATACGCCTGCGCGAACTCGCCGGAGACACGGAAACGCTGCTGCATCAGGCGATAGAAACTGAGGTCGATGTAAATCTTCTGGTCGCCCGGGCAGTAGAAGGGGCCGCTTGCCGACTGGCCCGTTCCGCACGCGGTCGGCGTGCTGCCGGAGAACAGGACGAGCTTGGGTTCCACGTACCTCGCACCTTCCGCGCGGAACAGCGCCTGCCAGGTGTCTTCCGTATCGGCGAGCACGGTAGAAACAAACTTCGCCATGTGGTCCGTTTCCGGCGGGCGATGCGCAGTCTGTTCCTGTGCGACAGGCAAGCCGCCACCCCCGGTCAGCACGTTGAGCACGGTCATCGGACTGACGCCGAGGAAATACGATGCGACCAGCGCAATCGCAATCGTGCCCAACCCGACCGAACGGCCGCCGCCGAAACTTGCGCCGCGGCGGTCTTCCACATTGTCGCTTTCGCGATTGCCTTCCCATCTCATGATGCGTCTCCTGGAAATCTTTCTGGAACAGGAAAGCAATAAGCATACGCGCGCTGCGAGGCCGCTGCACGCGAGCGGCGTGGGAAATTCTTACAGCAAGCGTGCAAGCAATGCCTTGTCGAAGCGCGCGTCGAGCGGAATGCGGACGCGGTGGCCGCTGCCTGCGGCAACAGTCAACGGTGTGCCATCCTCGGCGAGCATGCGGTCGAGCGTGACGACTTCGTTGCCGCCGGGATGGATCACCTCGATGCGGTCGCCGACGGAGAAGCGGTTCTTGACTTCCACTTCCGCCCAGCCGTCCTGGATGCCCTGCACATCGCCAACATAATGGCTGCGATGCACTTCGGAAACGCCGCTCATGTAGTTCTGGTATTCCTGTGTGTGGTGGCGCTGGTAGAAGCCGTCGGTGTAGCCGCGGTTGGCGAGGCCCTGCAGTTCGCCCAGCAACTGGGTGTTGAACGGGCGGCCGGCCACCGCATCGTCGATTGCGCGGCGGTAGACCTGCGCGGTGCGCGCGACATAGTAGAGCGACTTGGTGCGTCCCTCGACCTTCAGCGAATCGACGCCGATCTTCACCAGGCGCTCGATGTGCTCGACCGCGCGCAGGTCCTTGGAATTCATGATGTAGGTGCCGTGCTCGTCCTCGAGGACGGGCATCAATTGCCCCGGACGACCCGCTTCCTCGATCAGGTAAGGGCGGTCGGCCAGCGGATGGCGCGGCGCGTCGCCAAGCGCGGAAAAGGACTGGTTCGCTTCTTCCAGCGCCTGCTGGTAATTGAACTGGATGGTTTCGACCGGCACGCGCGTGATGTCGCCGGATGCATCTTCCGACGCATTCATCACCTTGTAGTCCCAGCGGCAGGAATTGGTGCAGGTGCCCTGGTTAGCGTCGCGATGGTTGAAGTAGCCCGACAACAGGCAACGGCCGGAGTAGGCGATGCACAGCGCGCCGTGCACGAAGACTTCGAGCTCCATGTCCGGGCATTGCTGGCGGATTTCCTCGATCTCGTCGAGCGAGAGTTCGCGCGACAGGATCACGCGTGTGAGGCCCATGCGCTGCCAGAACTTGACGTCGGCCCAGTTCACCGCGTTCGCCTGCACCGACAGGTGGACCGGCACGTCCGGCCATTTGTCGCGCACCATCATGATCAGGCCGGGATCGGCCATGATGAGCGCGTCCGGCTTCATTGCGATTACCGGCTCCATGTCGCGCAGGTAGGTCTTCAGTTTGGCGTTGTGCGCGAAGATGTTGGAGGCGACGAAGAACAGCTTGTTGCGCGCATGCGCCTCGCTGATTCCGGTGGCGAGCGCCTCCAGCGTCGAGAATTCATTGTTGCGCGCGCGCAGGCTGTAGCGCGGCTGACCGGCATAAACGGCGTCGGCGCCGTAGTCGAAGGCGGCGTGCATTTTGGCCAGCGAGCCGGCGGGGAGCAGGAGTTCGGGAGAGCGGGACATGGCGGGTCGTGCGAAAGCTGTGCGGAACCCGCCA
>NZ_LSTO01000001.1:58216-60023 GCF_002211445.1 Noviherbaspirillum denitrificans
GGGCGCCAGAATTCCTCCCATAGCCCACTGGCTGCACCTGCTACGACAACAGGTAAGCCGCGTCATGCACACCCAACTCGCCGGTGGCAACAGCCTCCCGCCGCAGAACTAATCCTTGAAGCCGAACACAAGTATCTAATTTCCGCTGGCCATACTTCTACGGCAGCTCCATGGAGATAGATCCGCGTCATGTAGCGACAGAATTAAAATCGGCGGAAGCTGTTCACTATTGACTGGTCCAATAATCAAAATGGATAGCTCAATCGAACGATCGCGAAGTTCACTCCATCATTCGGCTTCTTGATACTGGCATTGGAGAAGTGCTGGATCTTCAGACTGATGTCCGCGCTGTTTGCAAACACATAGCCTAGGCCGAGGTGGTCGCCGAACTGAAAGCGGGTAGACAGCTGTTTGCCGTTGTTATCGTAAAGATCAGATAACAGATACGCACCGATACCTCCTTCAACGTAAACGCCCTTCTTGCTGTCATTCTGCCAACGGAAAACCGGCGTAATTCCTGCAGCGGTGATGTGCTGTGTATTGCCGGGGATGTTTTGAAAGCGATCTCCTCGCCATTGGGCGAGCGTAAGATCCCAGTAGCCGCCGATGTGGGTGCCGTTTGAGCGCCACCACATGTTGTCCCACTTCCATTGCGCGCCGAGGCGTACCATCTTGGTCTTGTCGCCGGTGCCGAATTCCACGGATGCCGAATCGGCGGCGATTCCCGAGAGGGGGAGTGTCGCAAGCAGGCAGCCAAGGGCAAGCACAGCAGAACCGGTCCGTAATCCATTCATCCGAAACTCCCCTTCCATGTAAAAACTGAAATTGACAGTCTACTATTTTACGCAAAAATGAATTTCTGTCCGGCGGGCAAGATGACGTCCTGAGAATGGCCGGCTGGGCTACGGCTTGTAGGGATATTCGGGAGTTCCCGGCACGTCAACCCTAAGAGACAGGACGCAACCCGATAAGGGAAGTTCTTTAAGTTCTTTCTCAGAGCGCTTACTGCTCACCGACGTGACATACAAGGTGCGGTAGTCGGCGCCGCCAAACGCAGGCATCGTCGGGCATCGCACTGGAAGTTCCACTTCCTGCAGGAGGGCTCCCTCTGATGACAAACGCAGAAGCTTTCCTCCTTCATACATGGCGCACCAATATGCTCCTTCACTATCTACGCTCGCACCGTCCGGACGGCCTTGGTAATTCGTGCCGCGGACTTCCGTGAATTGTTTGAAGACTTGGCCGCCGCCAAGTGCGGATGAAGCCAGATCGAAGTCATATACCGAAATCCTGTGTGCCGTCGTGTCAGCATGATAGAGATTGCGATTGTCTTTGCTGAATGCAAGTCCGTTCGAGACCGTACATGGATTTCCTACCTTACGGATGGAGCCACGCTCAAGGACGTAGAGCGCACCCAGTGCCTTGCTGCGGTCATCTGAAAGCGTTCCTATCCACAATCGGCCGGCAGCATCGCATCGGCCATCATTGAAGCGGATTCGTGAAGCGTCGTATGGTGGTTCGCAGATGAAATGTACGGTGCCGTTATCGGTATTCAGCATCGCGATCCCCGAACGCATTGCCACCACCAATCCACCATCAGCCATCCATGCAATGCACCCCGGTTCAGAGGAGAGGGGCCAGGATCGATGATTGCATCCAGATGGATCGAAGCGATGTACCGCATGACCCGCGATATCTATCCAGTACAGCGCTTGTTCCGTGGGATGCCAAAGGGGACATTCTCCCAGCAGTACACGTGAATCAGGCAAGGCGTGTATCTCGATTACAGGCATGAACGTGGGATTTT
>NZ_LSTO01000001.1:60033-63541 GCF_002211445.1 Noviherbaspirillum denitrificans
ATTACTTGTAGCCGACGCGGTCGAGGATGCGTTGTGCGGCAACCTGGTTCTTGCCGATGGTCGCGATCGACACGTTTTCAGCCTTGAACTTGCCCATTTCTTCCAGCGTCGGGTTCTTGGCGACGGCACTGGTCACGACCGGCCATTCGTTGTTGCCGTCGGCGAAGTAGCCTTGCGCTTCATCGCTGGCAAGGTACTCGAGGAACTTGACCGCGGCTTCACGATGCGGAGCGTTCTTCGCGACACCGCCGCCCGAAATGTTCAGGTGGGTACCGGAGGTCTTCTGGTTCGGCCATACGAAGCCGACCTTGCTCATCAGTTCCTTCTCTTCCGGCTTGGTCGAGCGCAGCAGGCGCACGTAGTAGTAGGTGTTCGCCACTGCCACGCCGCATTCGCCGGTCGCCACGCCCTTGATCTGGTCGGTGTCGCCGCCGCGCGGGGGACGTGCGAAGTTGTTGACCACGCCTTGGGCCCACTTCTCGGTCGCTGCTTCGCCGTTGCGCTCGATCATCGAGCCGATCATGGACAGCATGTACGGATGCGAACCGGAACGGGTGCAGACCTTGCCCTTGTTCTTCGGATCGGCCAGCGATTCATAGGTGGCGACGTCTTCCGGCTTCACGTTGGCCTTGTTGTAGACGATGATGCGGCCGCGGGTGGAGAAGCCGTACCATTCGGAACCCTTGCCGTCATCCTTGCCGCGCAGGTTGGCGGGGATGCGGGCGTCCAGCACCTTCGACTTCACCGGCTGGAACAGGCCGTCGATCTGCGAACGCCACAGGCGGGCGGCATCGACCATCAGGATCACGTCGGCCGGGCTGTTCTTGCCTTCGTTCTTCAGGCGCTCGAGCAGGGCGTTGTCGTCCGCTTCGATGCGGTTGATCTTGATGCCGGTCTGCTTGGTGAAATTGGAGTACAGCTGCTCGTCGGTCTGGTAGTGGCGGGCCGAATAAAGGTTCAGGACGTTTTCCTGCGCCTGCGCGAAACCTGCTGCGGATACTGCCACGCAAGCGGCGGCAATCTTCGTAAGGAGGATGCGGGTCATTATTTTTCCTTGTTGAGAATGAGTTTTTGCAAGGCGAGTATAGTCCCTTTTTATATAAATAGGAATCATTCTCATTAGTGTTTGGAGCCTGTCCTCCGCTAAAATGCGCCTTCCTTCTGTACCACTTCGCATTTTTATGATCCGCATCAAGCTTGCCCTTGTCCTGGCATCCCTGGCTGTCCTGGTTGCCGGCTGTGCATCCACGCCGCATCCCGTACCGGTAGCGCCGGAACCCGTTGCCGCTTCCCCCGCAAAATCCGCCCGTCCTGTCCGGATCGGCCTCGCGCTTGGCGGCGGCGCCGCGCGCGGTTTCGCGCATATCGGCGTCATCAAGGCGCTGGAAGCGCAGGGCATTGTTCCCGACGTCGTGGTTGGCACGAGCGCGGGCAGCCTGGTCGGCGCGCTATACGCGGCCGGGAACAACGGGTTTGCACTCCACAAGCTCGCCCTCGAAATGGACGAGGCCGCGATCTCCGATTGGTCCGTCCCGTTGTTTGCCAAGGCCACCGGTGTGCTCAAGGGAGAGGCCCTGCAGAACTATGTCAACAAGGCGGTCCATAACGCCCCGCTTGAAAAGCTGAAGATTCCATTCGGCGCGGTCGCCACCGACTTGAAAAATGGCGAAGCGGTCCTTTTCCAGCGCGGCAATACCGGCGCGGCAGTGCGCGCATCGTCGGCCGTGCCCGGTGTTTTCCAGCCCGTGCGGGTCGGCGAACGCTCCTATGTGGATGGCGGCCTGGTTTCACCGGTACCGGTGCGCTTTGCCCGCGAGATGGGGGCGGACTTCATCATTGCCGTCAATATTTCGTCCCAACCCGACGCACAACCCTCCACCAGCACACTGGAGGTGCTGCTGCAGACATTTGCCATCATGGGACAGAGCATCAATGCCTTCGAATTGAAGGAAGCGGACATTGTGATCCAGCCGCGACTGGGCTCGATGAAAGGGAATGACTTCCCCGGCAGGAACAACGCGATTCTTGCGGGCGAGCAGGCAGCCGCCGCACTGATGCCGGAAATCAGGAAGAAGCTCGCCCAGAGGCGCGAGCAGTAGAAGAATTATTCGGCCTGGTTGATGCGGCGAGCGCCGTTGAAGCGGTTTTTCCAGTAACTCAAGTCCATGCTCTCGATGCGCACCTGCCCGCCACCGGAAGGCGCATGGATGAACTTGTTGTCGCCGAGGTATACGCCGACATGCGAGAAGCCACGCCGCAGTGTGTTATAGAACACCAGGTCGCCGGGCTGCAGTTCCTTGGTATCGATTTTTTCGCCGACCCGGCTGATTTCTTCCGACGTGCGCGGCAATTCCTTGCCCCAGACTTCCTTGAATAGATAACGTACCAGTCCGCTGCAATCGAGTCCGTTTTCAGGAGCATTGCCGCCATACTTGTAGCGGATGCCGATCAACCCCATCGCATGCAACGCGAGTTCGGATGCGCGCGAAGTGAGGTCTTGCAATTTCATCAATGCAGTGGTTTGCTCCGGGGCTGCCTGGTCCGCCGCAAACGACGGCAGGGCCAGGCAAAGCATGCCGGCGCACAGCAGTCGTCGGAAGAATCGGAGTGATATTGTCATAAGTGCAATTGGTTCCTGCATCGACTGCCAGAATGTACGGTAAGCCTGCGTGTGCTGTCAAAAATTATTGCGCGGCGTTATGCTTTGTTACAAAGCATCACATCAAGCCAGGCATGACCCAACCAAGCTCACTCGACCTCCCGGTCAAACCGCGCGTACTTATTGCGGACGACTCCCGCATCGTGCGCGCCACACTTATCAAGCACATCCAGGGAATGTTCGAATTCCGCGAGGCGCTCGACGGCGAGCAGGCATGGGAAACCTTGCTGCTTGACCCGAGCATTCGCGTGGTCATTACCGACCTCACCATGCCCAAACTCGATGGTTACGGTTTGCTCAAGCGTATCCGCGCGTCGAAGGTCAGCCGCATCCGCGACATTCCGGTTGTCGTGGTGTCCGGCAGCGACGAGCAGGAAGAGCGTGAACGTGCCAAGGCTGCGGGTGCTACTGATCTCGTTACCAAGGGTATTGGCACGGCCCAGTTGCTGTCGCGTCTTGAAATCCTGTCACGGCTCGTCGGCACCCAGCGCGAATTCGAGCGCAGCCTGGAAACCCTGATCCGCGACATGGCGACCGGTCCCCAATTGCCGCTGATGCCGCTCGAGGCGCTTCAGGAACAAGCGGACAAGCTCCTTGCCCAATCAATAACGGGCAAGAAGAATTTCATCGTGCTGAACGTCTGCATTGGTTTCCGCCACGCAGAAGTGGAGGGGGCCGCCGCGCCGCCAGCGAGTGTCGTCGATGCCATCGGCCAGCTCCTGCTTCGGACGGTGCGGGCAAGCGACCTGGTGTCGCGCACCGGCGAGACCGGGTTTATCCTCGTTACCAGCGGCATCAACAACGAGGCCGCCCGCCTCTTCGCCCGGCGGGTCTGGAACGCCATCGCCA
>NZ_LSTO01000001.1:63551-66176 GCF_002211445.1 Noviherbaspirillum denitrificans
GGGTAGAGCGAAGCGAAACCCACCATCATACGCATCTGGAGCGCACGGTGGGTTTCGCTTCGCTCTACCTCGGCGGCCCCACCCACCCTACAGTCCGCTCAGCGCTCCTTGCGCACCAGCTTCGCCATGTCGATGCGCTTGTCCGGATCCGCATGCCAGACCACCCGGTCGTCCACCGCGTACAGCCAGCACTTCACCTTCCCGCACGCCGTGAGGCTGGCCTGCATCGCGTCCGCCGCGCCGATGCTGAGGTACCATCCGCCGCGTTCCGTCACCGCAAACGCCTTCGGCGGCTGCTGCGCGAGATAGTACTCGTAGCGCGCCCTCGCCTTCTCGCTCGCGGGCAGCGCCGCTGTGTCGCCGACGGCGGCGAAGCCGCTCGCTTGCGGCAGCTCGAACTGGTGGCCGGCATAGCGCTCCTCATGCGACAGCCGCAGCGGCACGCCGAGTTGCACCGACAGGAAATCGAACATCAGCCGGTGCGCCTGCTCGCGCGCCACCGGATTGCCGCCCACGGTCGCGGTGCCGCTACGCGTGGATGCCACGTTCATCTTCGTATGCGGCGGCGTCAGGCCGTCGAAGCCGTGGTGGCTGTCGGGGAAGACATGCATCTCGAACACCGCATCCTTCTGCGAGCGCATCACCTTCTCGCGCAACTGCACGCAGCTGCGCGCCGGCGTCCAGTCGTCGCTCTCGCCGATCATCAGCAGCAGCGGCGCGTCGAGTTCGTAATTCCACATCCGGTGGTAGATCGAGCAGCCGGGATACAGCGCGACCACCACCTTCGGCCTGAGGGGCTGCGCCTGCACCGCCTTGTCGGTACGGTCGAGCACACCCAGCGCAGTCTGCCCGCCATGCGAGCGGCCGATGACAACGAGGCGCGACGTATCCACGCCGGGTTGCTGTGCCAGTCAGCGGATCGCGGCAAAGACATCGTCGCGCCTGTCCTCTTCGCTGACGGTGCGGCGCTCACGCGCGATTTCACAGATCGATTTCACGCCGCGCGGAGAAAAGCTGTCGACGACCAGCAGGTGCATGCGCTCCGCGTTGAAGTAGCCGGCATCGCGGAAATAGGCGGGACTAAGCTTCTGCTGCTCGGTAAGCGCGCCGCCGCAGCCATGCAGCGAGATCACCGTGGGACGCGGTCCTGATGCGGAAGCTGGAAACCAGTAGGCGCTCAGCTCCACCTTGCCGTCGAGGGCGGGGAAGGCAACGCGGTCCATGGCCTGCACGGCGAGGCCGTGCAGGAAAAGCAGCGCCGCGGCGGCGCAATGGCGAAGTGCTCGCATCGGTGATCTGCAGTCGGGAGATGCGGGCAGGATAGCGGAAGTTGCCGGCGGCGGAAAGCAACCCTCAGAACTTGTGCCGTATCCCCAGCTGCACCGCGCGCGCGTCCTGTCCGCCGGCGGTCGTGAAGCCGCCGCTGTACCCCGCCCCGCCCAGCGCGTACTGCGCATTCGGATCGTTGTTGGCATACGCGAAGAACACATACATGTCCGTCCGCTTGGACAGGTTGTAGTCATAGCCGAGCGAGAACAGCTTCACGTCGGCATCGGCGAACAGGTCGTTCTTCGTTTGCGCGAATGCGCCCATCAGGCGGCCCGCGCCGATCGTGTAATGCATGCCGACCGAATAGCTCTTCGCATCCAGCCGCGCATTCGAATTGATGGTCGCCACCACGGTCGGCACCAGCGGCGCGCCGGCCGCACCGAGCGCGGCGGTGACGGTCGGCGTCAGGGCGAAGCCGATACCCGGATTGTCATTCTTCATGGTCATGTAGCCGACGAAGAATTTCATGTTGCCCATGGTGTAGGAGCCGCCGGCAACTGCCGTGCGCAGCGAGCGCGCCCCGAACGGGTCATCCTCGCGGTTGTAACCAATGCCCACATTGAAGCCCTGCGCCTGGTAAAGCAGGTTGCCGCCCACAAAGCGGTTGCCCACACCGAGCGAACCCGAGCCGCGGTCTTCCGGGCTGTACATCAGCGACGCGCCCAGTCCGTTGGGCAACTGCAAGCGGTACTGCAAGGCATTGCTCGACCGGATCGCAACGCCCGGCGTATAGAGCGCGCTGGTGCCGGTGGTGATGCTGCCCCAACCGCCCACCGATCCGGTTTCGAAGGTGTCGGCCATTGCCCCGACTTCATAGGCGGGCGTGTACTGCCGCCCGAGCAGGATGGCGCCTCCCGGCGTGACCAGCCCCACCATCGCGGTGCGGTCGAACAAGGCGCCGCTGGCATTGACCACCGCGCCGTTCTGGCCGAGCGCGGTTGCCAGCGCAAGCGAACTCGCCGCCGGCAGCGGCACGCCGCGCACCAGGCCGAAATCCGGGTTCTTTCCGAGATAGCCGTTGCGCAGCTCGCCGGTATCCACTTCAAACCGCGACTCCAGCGTGAACATCGCCTTGAATCCGCCGCCGAGGTCTTCCGTTCCCTTGAACCCGAGCCGCGAACCGTCGGCCATGCCGCTGGCGAGGTTGTATTGCGTGCCGTTGCCGAAACGCGAGGCCTGGACGCCGGCGTCGACGATGCCGTAAATCGAGAGACTGGTTTGTGCGAAAGCGGGAATGGCGGTGCAGGAGCAGAGTGCGGCGGCGAGCAGCTTGCGGTTCATGATGCCTCCTCGAAT
>NZ_LSTO01000001.1:66186-71648 GCF_002211445.1 Noviherbaspirillum denitrificans
GGGAAATATCTTGGGACGTATGCATCTAGCCTCCTGACTAAAGGTGCCTGCAGCGCTGCAGCTGCTTATTTATGGTTATTAATTAGAACGCCGGGTCATGCCCGGGTTCGCGTACTGGAGTGCGCGGCATGGCAACGCGCACGGGCGCGCCATGTCATGCATCCGGGGGCAGAGCTGTTCAGGACTCGCCCGACAACACAAACTGCACTGAAGTTACTAGCTGAACAGCCCACGAATGGGGAATCGCAGCACCACTAGATCTAGTGGTATATGCTGCGACTGGAACTAATTCTAGTGTCGCACTCCGGAGAGCGCAATATCTTTTTTTATTGATCTGCAATAATTTTGTCGCCCGGAACCGATTGACTTTTTCAGATCGACATGAAAGGGAAGCTCGGAATCTGCGCTATCTGCGCAGCCTGTCCTTGTTGAATCAAGGACTTGCGGAAGAGTGGCCAATCGAAGAAGGGACCGGGATCCGTCTTGCGGCCGGGGGCGATGTGCTCGTGTCCCGCGATATCGGCGAGCGGATAGCGGGCACTCAGGGAGAGGGTCAGTGAAACAAGGGATTCGTACTGGCGCGGATCGAAGGCTTCGAAGTCGGTGCCTTCGAGCTCGATGCCGATGGAGAAGTCGTTGCAGCGTTCGCGCCCGCAGAAATTGGAGAGCCCTGCATGCCATGCACGGTCGTTGGCGGAGACGAACTGGATCACCTCACCGTCGCGCCGAATGAGGAAGTGCGCCGACACGCGCAGGCTGCGCAGCTGGTCGAAGTAGGGATGGGCGTCGCAATCGAGGCGGTTGAGGAACATGTCCTCTATATAGTTACCGCCGAATTCGCCGGGCGGGAGGCTGATGTTGTGGACCACCAGCAGGCTGACCGGCGTGCCGTCGGCACGCGCGTCGAAATTCGGCGACGGCGAGCGCGTCACATCGGCGGCCCAGCCGTCATCGCCCAATTGGAAACGCATCATGTGTCCGGCTCGTGGATGTCCAGCCGCTGCATGCGGTAGCGCAGCTGGCGGAAACTGATGCCGAGCAGCTCGGCTGCCTGGGTGCGGTTGAAATGGGTCCGGGCCAGTGCGCGGCGGATGATTTCGCGCTCGACGTCGTCGAGGTAGTCCGGCAGGGACTGCGGCAGTTCACCTTCGGGGATGACCGGCGCGGGTGCGGGTTGGCGCTCGACCGGTGCCGGCTCCACGGGAACGGCGACACGAATCTCTTCCGGTATCGGCTGCGGCACCGGGGCCGGCATTGCCTCGACAGGCGCGGCAGACGCTTTCAGAGCGAGGTCGGCGACCGCAATCACGCCGTCGTTGGCAAAGGCGAGCGCGCGTTCCAGGATGTTTTCCAGCTCGCGGACATTGCCGGGGAAGGCGTAGGACTTCAGCGCATCGAGCGCTTCTGGCGACAGCACTGCCTTGCTGCCCGGCGGCGCGAGACGCTCGAGCAGGATGTCGGAAAGCAGGCCGATGTCGTCGAGACGCTCGCGCAGCGGCGGCAGGCGGAGCTCGATCACGTTCAGCCTGTAATAGAGATCCTGGCGGAACCGGCCCTTCTCGACGCACTCAGCCAGGTTCTGGTGGGTAGCGCTGATGACGCGCACGTCGACCGGCTCCTCGACCGTCGCGCCGACCTTGCGCACGCGCCGTTCCTGGATGGCGCGCAGCAGCTTGACCTGCATTTGCAACGGCAGGTCGGCGACTTCATCGAGCATCAGGGTTCCGCCATTTGCCGCCTGGAAGAACCCGTCGCGGTCCTCGCTGGCGCCGGTGAAGGCGCCTTTGCGGTAGCCAAAGAATTCCGCTTCCATCAGGGCTTCGGGAATGGCGCCGCAGTTGACGGCGATGAAGGGCTTGTCGGCGCGGGCGCTGTGCGCGTGGATGTCGCGCGCGGCGAGTTCCTTGCCGCTGCCCGATTCGCCCGTGATGGCCACCGGCGCCATGCTGCGCGCCAGTCGCACGATCTGCGAGCGCAAATCCTGCATGACCGGCGATTGGCCGACCAGGCGCGAACTGGCAGCGGCCGCCGGGCTGCTGGCCTGCCCCGCTCCTTCCGTCTTGTGCATGCGCAGTGCCGACTGCACCATCAGGCGCAACTGGTCCAGCCCGACCGGCTTGGACAGGTAATCGAAGGCGCCCGCCTTGAGCGCCGCTACAGCATTGTCGGCGCTGCCGAAGGCGGTGATGACGGCGATCGGCGTATTGCGGCAACTGGCGGCGACTTCACGCACCAGCTCGATACCCATCCCGTCCGGCAGGCGCATATCGGTCAGCACCAGCGCATATTCCGACTGCGCCAGGCATGCGCGCGCGGCAGTCAGGGACTCGGCGCAGTCGACATCCAGGCCCATCTTCACCAGCGTGATGTCGAGCAATTCACGCAGGTCGGCCTCATCGTCAACAACCAGGATACGGGGGGCAGTCATAGCGGCGGTTCAGTTCCTCGGCGGATTCAGTTGCGGACGGCGAAGCTGATGACGAAGCGTCCGCTCGGTTCGTCGGCGCCCTCGCGCGACAGTCCCATGCGGTATTCGTAGTCGAGCATCGCACCGTTATTCAAACACAATTCCCGCGCCACGTAGAGTCCCAGGCCGGTGCCCTTGCTCGATGTGGTGTAGAAAGGCTCGAACAGGTGCGCGCGTACCTCGGGGGTGATGGCGGGGCCGTCATCCTGCACATGCAGCTCGAGCCGGCTGGGTAGCGGCGACACCAGTTCGATGCGGATGCTGTCGTCCTGCCCGCTGGCATAGCGCAGCGCATTCGACAGCAGGTTCACTACGACTTCGCGCAGGTGCAGCGGATCGAAGCGCACGCGGACGCCGTCCATCCGTCCGAGCGCGATCACGCCCGGCGGGACACTGTGGCTTTCGTCGAACTCGTCGAGCAGCTCCTCCAGGAAGGGGCCAAGCTCCAGCGGTTCGGTATGCGTGTGCGCCTTGCGCGACAGCTTGAGGATGTCCTCGATCATCTGGTTCAGGCGCACCACGTTGTCGCCGACGATGTTCAGCAAGCGCTTCTGTGTCGGATCGACCGCATCTTCTCTTAGCAGCGACGCGGCATGCGCGATGGCGGAAAGCGGGTTGCGTACTTCGTGGGCAATGCTGGCGGTAAGCCGGCCCATCGAGGCGAGCTTGAGCTGCTGGGCCTGGTTTTCGATTTCGGTGACATCCTGCACGAAAATCACGGTCCGGTCCTCCGCCAGCCCCGGGCTTTCGACCTTGGCGAAGCGCAGCTTGAGGTGGGTGACGAGGTCGCGCGTTGCTCCGGTAGCGGCATCGCCCGGCTTGACCATGACAAAACTGGAAGCGTCCACATCGCCATCCTGACGGTGACGCCAAGCCTGGAAGGCATCGGCGATCGTCATCAGCGACGGGTACGCGGTGATTTTCCAGTCCGTTTTTCCGACAGGCATGGAAAGCCCGAGCATACGCTCTGCGGCGGGATTGCATGCGAACACTTCCGTATCGTTGCCGACCACCAGGATACCGTCGCCCATATCGGCAATGACCAGGCGATTGATGGCTTCCTGCACCTGCAATTCATGGCCGCGCTGCGCCGCGAGGTTTTCCTGCTTGATGAGCTTGGCGGCGAGGCGATTGATGACATAAATCGCGGCAAAGAAGGCGGCGCCGTACAAGCCGGCCCGCGATGGCGACACATCGGAGATGGAATGCAGCAACTGGTAGCCGCTCTCCGACAGCATGATGAGCGTCACCACTGAAACGAAGAACAGCGCGAGGATCAGCGGCGCCAGCACGGCCGCGCCAGCCAGCGGGAACAGGTAGAGGATGGCCAGCCCGCTGCGCGCGCCGCCCGCCGTGATGTACAGCAGGGAAATCGCGGCGATGTCGACCATCAGCTGCAGCAGCAGCTGGGTGATGAATTGGCGTTGCCAGTATACGGATGACAGGGCAAACACCACGGCTAGCACCCCGTAGGCGACGAACATGCCCCAGCTGTCGGTCACCTCTAGGGCTTCGGCGCCGCGCACCGCGTTGAAACCGAAATAGATCAGCAAGACAACCGCGATTACGATGCGCGTTACGCAAAAGGTTTGCAGCGTGCGCCAGAAGGTTTCGCGGGTTTGCTTGAGGCGGGCGGTGTGCATCATGCCCGTGCGGCGGTTGTCCACTTGTAGCCGGCGGTCATGCGGATGGGCCGGGGGTGGCATGCAGCAGGCGGTGCTCTTCGCTGCAGAATTGCTTGCCGGAAGAAGTGGTGACGGCTTCCGAAGCCGGGATATAGGTGCCGCAATGGTCGCAGCGCACCATTGCTTCCGGCGACGACGGAGATGGAGCGGGAGTGCGCTCCGCCCTCACGCGCTGCTTCTTGCCGTAGGACAGCCAGATCACGACCGCGATCGCGATCAGCACCCACAGCAGGACTTTCATGCCAGGCCCCGGTGCAACACCACTTCCATGACGAAACGACTGCCGACATAGGCGAGCAGCAGGGTCGCAAAGCCGGTCAGCGTGAAGCGCAGCGCGGTCTTGCCGCGCCATCCGCGCCAGAAGCGGCCAGCGAGCAAGGCGCCGAACAGGACCCAGGACAGCATCGTGAAGATGGTCTTGTGATTCCACTGGAAAGCGATGCCGAACAGTTCTTCGGAGAAGAAGACACCGGACAGCACGGTCAGCGTCAGCAGGACAAAGCCGAATCCGACGATGCGGAACAGCAGCTTTTCCATGGTCAGCAGCGCCGGGAGGCGGTCGATCGCCATGCCGAGCCATCCTTGCTGGACCGTCCCCGGCGACGCGTGCAGCCGGGACTCCTGCAAGGCCATCAGGACGGCGTGGAAGGCGGCGATGGTCAGACTGCTGTAGGCGAGGATGGCGATGGCGACGTGCCAGGGGAACAACGCCGACTTGCCCTCGAGCGGGACGACGCTGCCGGGGAACAGGACCGGCAGCACCACCGCGAGCGCAGCACTCGGCAGCACCAGCACGCGCAATCCGTCCAGCGTCAGGTTGCGATTTTCCAGCCAGTAGGCGGCGACGGAAATCCACAAGGTCGCCGACAGCATGATTGCGAAACCGATGCGCAGGGAGCCGTGGCCGATCATGTCGACCCAGAGTGCGCCGCCGTGGAGCAGCCAGGCGGCAGCCGTACCGGCGGAAATCGCGACGCGTTGCCTGGACGGCAAAAATCCGCAGGTCGCGTACAGCAGTGCCGCCAGGACGAAAAGATAAGTAAGCATTGACGGAAAGGGTGATGAGCAGACCCTGAGTTTACACCATGTCAGCCCGCCGCCGGCCCTGCGGGAAACTGCGGCGGGGCGTTTGATGCCGCTTCGTCAATCCGGCGCCCGGCCGGACGACAGCTGGTACTTTTTCAACTTGTCATAGAGCGTCTTCTTCGGAATGCCAAGCCGGTCGGCGGCGGCGGCGACATTGCCGTCCTGGCCCGCCAGCGCCTCCGCAATCAGTGCCCGCTCATAGGCGTCCACCCGCTGGGGCAACG
>NZ_LSTO01000001.1:71658-75281 GCF_002211445.1 Noviherbaspirillum denitrificans
AAGCGCGATCTTCGCGCAACTCACGCAAGGCAATTTCCAGCGCCTGGTCGTGGATTTCGACGCCCAGCCAATGACGCTGCATGGCCAGCGCTCGGACGGCAAGCTGGTCGGCATCACCGGCATGAGCGACGGCACGCGCGACCAGCTGTACCTCGCGCTGCGTCTCGCCGCGCTGGAAATGCACCTGGAGAAGGCGTCGCCCCTACCGTTCATCGCGGACGACTTGTTCATCAACTATGACGATGGACGTTCGACGGCGGGTTTCGAAGCGCTGGCGGCGCTGTCCGAGAAAACGCAGGTGATCTACCTGACCCACCATGACCACCTGGTGGACGTGGTGAGGGAGGTGTTTGGGAAGGGTGTGTCGGTGGTGTATCTGTAGTGCCGGGATCCTATGTCCATCCGGACGTGCGGGTGTCAGCCATCGATCCTGCCACACGCTCTCCCCGCCTTCGCGGGGATGACGGATTGCTTCTCGATGCAAGTCGATCAACCCACCCACACTCCGGCAACCGGCCCGGTATTGCCATTGCAAACTCCTCATGTCAGGATAAGCCGCATTCCTCCCCGGCTCGGAGCATCCATGACGATACCCTGCAACACGCAAGCAGTATCCGCCTCCGGACTCTTGTTCATCAGCCTGGCTTGTTGTTTCCTGAGCGCCTGCGCAACGGTCCCCACGACAGTCACCAACACCCTCGGCATGCAAATGGTACTGTTACCGTCCGGCGACTTCATGATGGGCAACGACACACCGCCGGAAGACCTGGCCAGGCTCTATCCGCAATACGAACCCAAGCGCCTGAAGGAGCTGACAGACGAAGCGCCCGTGCACCTGGTGCGCATTACACGTCCGTTCTACATAGCCCGCCACGAAGTGACGGTCGGCCAGTTCCGGCAGTTTGTGCAGGCTTCGGGTTATACGCCTGAATCGGTCGCAGACAAGACCGGGGGCTATGGATACAACCCATCCTACGATCCGGCGACCTCGAGGCGAGGCGATGCTTTCGAAGGGCGCGATTCGCGCTACTCCTGGGAGAATCCCGGTTTCGTACAAGGCGACGACCATCCCGTCGTCAACGTCACGTGGAACGATGCGCAAGCGCTGGTGCGCTGGCTCAGCCAGACCGAAGGCCGCCGCTACCGCCTGCCTACGGAAGCGGAGTGGGAATACGCCTGCAGGGCGGGGACACGTACCCAATACCACAGCGGCGATGACCCGGTCTCGCTGGCTGCCGTAGCCAATGTATTCGACGCCGATGCAGCCGCCAACTGGCAGAAGTGGCAGGCGTTTGCGGTACCCGCCCACGACGGTTACGCTTTCACCGCGCCGGTGGGACAGTTCGCCGCCAATGCCTTCGGCCTGCATGACATGCACGGCAATGTCTGGGAGTGGACTGCCGACTGGCACGATGACACGTATTACGCTCGGTCTCCGGTGGACGATCCGGCGGGACCGGCGGAAGGCGAGGTCAAGGTGCGGCGGGGCGGATCCTGGCACACGTGGCCGCTCTATGCCCGCTGCGCGTACCGCAACTGGAACAATCCGGCGACGCGCTATACCCTGGTGGGAATCCGGGTCGTGATGGAGGCGCCAAAGCCGGAAGGCGTTCCGACGCGGGACTAGAATATCGAATTCACCCCCACTATCCCGGGACCGGCATGACTATCGAATTGACCAAAGACGCGCGCAACGACGCCCTTACCTCGCTCCAGAAATACTTCCAGCAAAACATGGAAGAGCCGCTCGGCAATATTGCCGCCGGAGGCCTCCTCGACTTCTTCCTCGAGGAAATCGGCCCGGCCATCTACAACAAGGGCGTGGCAGACGCGCAGAAGCATTTGCAGATGCGCGTGTCGGAACTCGACATCGAGGTGCATGAAGAAGAGTTCCCGTACTGGCAAAGGAAGTCGCGCCGGAAGTAGGCTGTATCCAGAAACGAACGGAGGCAATCATGGAAATGAAAAAGATCAATGCCGGCAAACTGCGTGCCATTGGCTACGACGCGCGGCAACGCATCCTGCGGGTCGAGTTCGACGACGGCAGCGCGATCGACTATTCGGGCGTCGGCGCCGATGTGTGGAGCAGGTTGTCGACGTCCGGCGCGGCGTGGAGCTTCTACCGCGACAATATCGAGGAGGAGTATGCGGGCAAACGGGGCAGGGTGCTGCCGAAAGAAAAATCTTCCGCCCTCGAAGACTTGTTCAAAACCCCTGGCAACGACGGAAAAAAACATGACTAAAGACGACCAGCTGTCCCCCCAATCCATGGACGCGCTGCGCGCGCGTTTCGAGCAGCAGTCGCGCAGGGCGCAGGCGTATTACACGGTCATGCACACGGCACGGAGCATTGCCGGGACTGATGATGCTGCCAGCGCCTGGATGAACGAAGCGCTGCCGCAACTCGGTGGCAAGACGCCATCCCAGCTGGTCAACGAAGGCCGCGAGGAAGAGGTGCTTGCCTTCCTTAACTCATTGAAAAAGACACCATGAGCGCGCCCAAGTCCCCTGTTGCCGTCCGTGCCGAAGAGGTTGCCCCTCGTACCAAACCCTCCAACTACCCGGAGCCGTTTGCATCGAGGATGAGCGGCAGGGAAAAGCGGCAGCTTGGGGACGTCTTCGGCCTGAACAACTTCGGCGTCAACCTGACCCGGCTTGCCCCGAACTTCGTATCCGCACTACGCCACAGCCACACGAAGCAGGACGAATTCATCTACATCCTCAGCGGCCATCCAACGCTGCGTACCGACGAGGGCGAGACGCCGCTTTCGCCAGGCATGTGCGCAGGCTTCAAGGCTGGCACCGGCAATGCGCACCAGCTGGTCAACAACACAGCGGAAACCGTCGTGTACCTCGAAGTCGGCGACAGGACACCGGGCGACCAGGGCGCCTATCCCGACGACGACATACAGGCTGAACTGAAAGATGGGAAATGGCAGTTCATGCACAAGGACGGGACGCCGTATTGAAACTGCCACCGCAGTCAATATCAACGCCAGGACGTCACCTGTCGCATTTGCTTTTATGACATGTATTTCAAATAAAACGAGAAAGACGTTGCGAAGCTCCGATGCGTTTGCTATAGTTCGCCTCCCGCTGAAAACGCAGCGCAAGTCGAAACCTTCAACGAGGTGTTTGCGAGTGCGTAGTGGGCATTGAATTGCAGTCCTTCCATGGTTGATCACAACGCATCGACCGGATGGGCAAAACGGCAAGGAAAGTGAAACAAGTTCTTTAAAAAATAACAGCCGATAAGTGTGGGCGCTTGGTGGGGTTGCGGCGCTGGGGTTACTCAGCGCAATAACTTAAAACATTAAGTGCTCACAAAAAAATATAGGTAAGAGTCGCAAGATAATTACCTGTCAGTATTTTGAGTGAGCGACGGTTCTTCGGAACCTGCCAGCAATGGCACAAACAGAGATTGAACTGAAGAGTTTGATCCTGGCTCAGATTGAACGCTGGCGGCATGCCTTACACATGCAAGTCGAACGGCAGCGCGGGCTTCGGCCTGGCGGCGAGTGGCGAACGGGTGAGTAATATATCGGAACGTGCCTTAGAGTGGGGGATAACCAGTCGAAAGACTGGCTAATACCGCATACGATCTACGGATGAAAGTGGGGGAT
>NZ_LSTO01000001.1:75291-77200 GCF_002211445.1 Noviherbaspirillum denitrificans
GGCAACCGCCGTTTCGGAAATCGCCATGAACGCCCTCTTTCACGGCCAGCAGGCCTGGATCAACCTGCGCTTGCTGCAGGACGGAGCACGGAGAGGAGTTGCGGTCGTTGTGGCAGACAAGGGCCCCGGGATCCCCGACCTGGATGCTGCGATGCGCGACGGCTATTCGACCCGCAACAGCCTTGGCATCGGGATGGGTGCCGCGCGGCGCCTGATGGATGACTTCGCGGTCACCACCGAAATCGGAAAAGGCACGACGGTGACCATGGCGAAGTGGAAGGATTGAAAACCGCCGGATCGCCGGCGGCATCGGGTCAAACGCCGACCCAGACCGTCCTTTTCTCGACGCGCACCGGGTACGCATTGACCGAGTTTTCAGGCGATTCCAGGCATTGACCGTTCTTCAGGTCGAAGTGATGCTTGTAAATCGGCGACGCGACGACGATGCGCTCGCCAAGGTTGCCAACCAGTCCCCGCGACAACACACTGGCCTGCGAATTCGGATCGAAGTTGTCGATCGCGAACAGGCGGTCCGTGCCGTCCTTCACATGAAAGACCGCCACATGGCGGTCCTGCACTAGCGCGCAAACGCCGGTGTTCGGGACAAGGTCATCGACGGAGCAGACGGCGCTCCAGGTAATGGCTTTGTGATCGTGGCTCATGGTTTCTGCCTCAGGCTGCCTTTGCAATGATGGGAATGACGTTCTTGCGTTCTTCGGGCTTTGCCGGACGGATCTGGCCGCGCTCTTCGACGAACTCGACGGTCTCGTCCTGCTGGTCGCTGTTGACGAACTGGCGGAAGCGCTTGCGCGTCTCCGGGTCCGTCACCGCGCTCTTCCATTCGCACTGGTAGGTGTCGACCACGTGCTGCATGTCGGCTTCCAGTTCGGCGGCGATGCCCAGCTTGTCCTTGATGACCACGTCCTTCAGGTAATCCAGGCCACCCTCAAGGTTGTCGCGCCAGACGCTGGTGCGCTGCAGACGGTCGGCGGTGCGGATATAGAACATCAGAAAGCGGTCGATGTAGCGCACCAGTTCGTCCTTGGAGAGGTCGGAAGCCAGCAGCTCGGCGTGGCGCGGCTTCATGCCGCCGTTGCCGCAGACGTACAGGTTCCAGCCCTTTTCGGTGGCGATCACGCCGACATCCTTGCCCTGCGCTTCGGCGCACTCGCGGGTGCAGCCGGATACGCCGAACTTGATCTTGTGCGGCGCACGCAGGCCCTTGTAGCGGTTCTCCAGTTCGATCGCGAGGCCGACGCTGTCGTCGACGCCGTAACGGCACCAGGTCGACCCGACGCAGGATTTCACGGTGCGCAGCGACTTGCCGTACGCGTGACCGGATTCGAATCCGGCAGCAATCAGTTCTTCCCAGATGGCGGGAAGCTGCTCGACACGCGCGCCAAACAGGTCAACGCGCTGACCGCCGGTGATCTTGGTGTACAGGCCGTACTTCTTGGCGACCTGCGCCACTGCCATCAGGCCGTCTGGTGTGACTTCACCGCCCGGCATGCGCGGCACGACCGAGTAGGTGCCGTCTTTCTGGATGTTGCCGAGGAAGTAATCGTTCGAGTCCTGAAGGCTGGCGTGGTCCTTCTTGAGGACGAAGTCGTTCCAGCAGGAGGCAAAGATGCTGGCGGCAAGCGGCTTGCAGATATCGCAGCCGAGGCCATGGCCGTGCGCTTCCAGCAGCGCGTCGAACGTCTTGATCTTCTCCACGCGGACCAGGTGGAACAGCTCCTGGCGCGAATACGCGAAGTGTTCGCAGACATGGTTGTTGACGGCCAGGCCCTGCTTCTTCATTTCGGCCTTCATCACCTGCGTCACCAGCGGTACGCAACCGCCGCAGGCGGTGCCGGCCTTGGTGCATGACTTGAGGTCGACCACGTTGGTCGCGCCGCCGGCGACCGCG
>NZ_LSTO01000001.1:77210-132185 GCF_002211445.1 Noviherbaspirillum denitrificans
CGGTGCTCCCGGTCATACGATCGGTGAAGTCGTGTTCAACACGGCCATGACCGGCTACCAGGAAATCCTGACGGACCCCAGCTACAGCCGCCAGATCGTCACCCTCACGTATCCCCATATCGGCAACGTCGGCGTCAATGAAGAAGACGTCGAGGCGAACAAGATCCACGCCGCCGGCCTGATCATCAAGGACTTGCCGCTGCTGGTGTCGAACTTCCGTTCGCAGCGCAGCCTGTCCGATTACCTGAAGGCGGAAAACGTCGTCGGCATCGCCGGCATCGATACCCGCAAGCTCACCCGCATCCTGCGTGAAAAGGGCGCGCAGAACGGCGCAATCATCGCCGGCGAAGCCGCCAACGCGGAAGAGGCGCTGGCGCTGGCCAAGTCCTTCCCCGGCCTGGCAGGCATGGACCTCGCGAAGGTCGTGTCGACCACCAAGTCGTATGTGTGGAACCAAAGCGAGTGGAAGCTCGGCAGCGGCTACGGCAAGCAGGACAACCCGAAATTCCACGTCGTCGCCTTCGACTACGGCGTCAAGTACAACATCCTGCGCATGCTCGCCGAGCGCGGCTGCAAGGTCACCGTCCTGCCGGCGCAGGCCAGCGCCGCCGACGCGCTCGCGCTGAACCCGGACGGCATCTTCCTGTCCAACGGCCCCGGCGACCCGGAACCGTGCGACTACGCGATCGCCGCTTCCCGCGAACTGATCGAGCGCGGCATCCCGACGTTCGGCATCTGCCTCGGCCACCAGATCATGGCGCTGGCTTCCGGCGCGAAGACCCTGAAGATGAAGTTCGGCCACCACGGCGCGAACCACCCGGTGCAGGACCTCGACACGAAGCAGGTGATGATCACCTCGCAAAACCACGGCTTTGCCGTCGACGTCGACACCCTGCCGTCCAATTGCCGCGTCACGCACGTGTCGCTGTTCGACGGTTCGCTGCAAGGCTTCGCGCGCACCGACAAGCCCGCGTTCTGCTTCCAGGGCCACCCGGAAGCGTCGCCCGGCCCGAATGACATCGCCCCCCTGTTCGATCGCTTCGTGGCGATGATGGAGAAACACAAAAATGCCTAAGCGCACAGACATTAAAAGCATCCTGATCATTGGCGCCGGCCCGATCATCATCGGCCAGGCGTGCGAATTCGACTACTCCGGCGCGCAGGCATGCAAGGCATTGCGCGAAGAAGGCTACCGCGTCATCCTCGTCAACAGCAATCCGGCGACCATCATGACCGACCCGGAGATGGCCGACGTCACCTACATCGAGCCGATCACCTGGCAAGTCGTCGAGCGCATCATCGACAAGGAGCGTCCGGACGCGATCCTCCCGACCATGGGCGGCCAGACCGCGCTCAACTGCGCGCTCGACCTGCACCGCAACGGCGTGCTGACCAAGTACGGCTGCGAACTGATCGGTGCCACGCCGGAAGCCATCGACAAGGCAGAAGACCGCTTGAAGTTCAAGAATGCGATGACCAAGATCGGTCTCGGTTCCGCGCGTTCCGGTGTGTCGCACACGATGGAAGAATCGTGGGCGGTGCAGAAGGAAATCGGCTTCCCGGTCATCATCCGTCCGTCCTTCACCATGGGTGGCACCGGTGGCGGCATCGCCTACAACCCGGAAGAATTCGAAACCATCTGCAAGCGCGGCCTCGAAGCCTCGCCGACCTCCGAACTGCTGATCGAGGAATCCCTGATCGGCTGGAAGGAGTACGAGATGGAAGTGGTCCGCGACAAGAAGGACAACTGCATCATCGTCTGCTCGATCGAAAACCTCGACCCGATGGGCGTGCACACCGGTGACTCGATCACGGTCGCTCCGGCACAGACCTTGACGGACAAGGAATACCAGATCATGCGCAATGCCTCGCTGGCAGTGCTGCGCGAGATCGGCGTCGACACCGGCGGTTCCAACGTGCAGTTCGCGGTTAATCCGAAGGACGGCCGCATGATCGTCATCGAGATGAACCCGCGCGTGTCGCGTTCGTCCGCGCTGGCATCCAAGGCTACCGGCTTTCCGATCGCCAAGGTCGCGGCCAAGCTGGCTGTCGGCTTCACGCTGGACGAGCTGCGCAATGAAATTACTGGCGGCGCCACTCCGGCATCGTTCGAGCCGAGCATCGACTACGTGGTCACCAAGGTGCCGCGTTTCGCATTCGAAAAGTTCCCAACCGCCGACAGCCACCTGACCACCCAGATGAAGTCGGTGGGTGAGGTGATGGCGATCGGCCGCACCTTCCAGGAATCATTCCAGAAGGCGTTGCGCGGCCTCGAAGTCGGTGTCGACGGCATGAACGAAAAGACCAAGGACCGCGAAACCATCGAAGAACAGCTCGGCGAACCCGGACCGGAACGCATCTGGTACGTGGGCGATGCTTTTGCGCAAGGCTTCTCGCTTGAAGAAGTGCAGCAGCTGACGCATATCGACCCGTGGTTCCTGGTGCAGATCAAGGAAATCGTCGATATCGAACTGTGGCTGGAAACCCAGACCCTCGACGCACTCGACAAGACCACGCTGTTCAAGCTGAAGCAGAAGGGCTTCGCCGACCGCCGCCTGGCCAAGCTGCTGAAGACCACCGACAAGGCGGTGCGCGAAAAGCGTCGTGAGCTGGGCGTGCGCCCCGTCTTCAAGCGCGTCGACACCTGCGCCGCGGAGTTTGCGACCAAGACCGCGTACATGTACTCGACCTACGATGAAGAGTGCGAATCGCAGCCGACCGACAAGAAGAAGATCATGGTCCTCGGCGGTGGTCCGAACCGCATCGGCCAAGGTATCGAGTTCGACTATTGCTGCGTGCACGCCGCCTTGGCAATGCGCGACGACGGTTACGAAACCATCATGGTCAACTGCAACCCGGAAACGGTGTCGACCGACTATGACACGTCTGACCGCCTGTACTTCGAGCCGCTGACGCTGGAGGACGTGCTGGAAATCGTCGACAAGGAAAAACCCTACGGCGTGATCGTGCAGTACGGCGGCCAGACCCCGCTGAAGCTGGCGCTCGACCTCGAAGCGAATGGCGTTCCCATCGTCGGCACGTCGCCCGACATGATCGACGCCGCAGAAGACCGCGAGCGCTTCCAGAAGCTGCTGCAGGACCTCGGCCTGCGCCAGCCGCCGAACCGCACCGCGCGTACTGAAGAAGAAGCACTGCGCCTCGCGCAGGAAATCGGCTACCCGCTGGTGGTTCGCCCATCCTACGTGCTCGGTGGCCGTGCGATGGAAATCGTGCACGAGCAACGCGACCTCGAGCGCTATATGCGCGAAGCAGTCAAGGTATCCAACGATTCCCCGGTGCTGCTCGACCGCTTCCTGAATGACGCAATCGAAGTCGACGTCGACTGCCTGTCCGATGGCCAGCGCACCTTCATTGGTGGCGTGATGGAGCACATCGAACAGGCCGGCGTGCACTCGGGTGATTCCGCCTGCTCGCTGCCGCCGTACTCGCTGTCGAAGGAAACCATCGAAGAACTCAAGCGCCAGACCTCGCTGATGGCCAAGGGGCTGAACGTGGTCGGCCTGATGAACGTGCAGTTCGCGATCCAGCAGCAGGAAATCGACGGCCAGCTCAAGGACATCGTCTTCGTGCTGGAAGTGAACCCGCGCGCTTCGCGTACCGTGCCTTACGTATCGAAGGCCACCGGCCTGCAGTTGGCGAAGATCGCCGCGCGCTGCATGGTCGGCCAGTCGCTCGACAGCCAGGGTATCAAGGGCGAAGTTGTCCCTAAATACTACAGCGTCAAGGAAGCCGTCTTCCCGTTCAATAAGTTCCCCGGCGTGGATACCATCCTCGGCCCGGAAATGAAGTCGACCGGTGAAGTCATGGGTGTGGGCAAGACCTTCGGCGAAGCCTTCGTCAAGTCCCAGCTCGGCGCCGGCGTCAAGCTGCCAAAGTCGGGCAAGGTCTTCCTGAGCGTCAAGAACAGCGACAAGCCGCGCGCGGTGCAGGTCGCCAAGGACCTCGTCGAACTCGGCTTCACGCTGGTCGCGACCAAGGGTACGGCTGCGGCCATCGGCGCCGCCGGCATTCCGGTCACCCCGGTGAACAAGGTGGTCGAAGGACGCCCGCACGTCGTCGACATGATCAAGAACAACGAGATTGTCATGGTCATAAACACGGTCGAAGAGAAGCGCACGGCTATCACCGATTCCCGCGCGATCCGTACTTCGGCGCTGCTGGCACGTGCCACGACCTACACGACGATCGCCGGCGCGGAGGCTGCGGTAGAGGGCATGCGGCACCTGGATGAGTTGCACGTCTACGATTTACAAGGCCTGCATAAGTCTTTACACTGAACCTCCAAAGCCAGTAACTTTCCACAGAGGTCACAGACGATCCCGGGTTTCCCCGGGGTTATTTGTGACCTCTGTGGTTTTCATTTTGTCTACAGAAAATATGAGCACAGTACCGATTACCAAGCGCGGCGCGGAAATGCTGAAAGAAGAACTGCACCGCCTCAAGACCAAGGACCGTCCGGCCGTCATCAACGCGATTGCGGAAGCACGCGCCCAGGGCGACCTGTCTGAAAATGCCGAGTACGATGCTGCAAAGGAGCGCCAAGCCTTCATTGAAGGCCGCATCGCGGAACTGGAAGGCAAGCTGGGCGCCGCCCAGATCATTGACCCGACGGTGCTGGATGCGGAAGGCCGCATCGTGTTCGCATCGACCGTCGATCTCGAAGACCTCGAATCCGGCAACAAGGTCACCTACCAGATCGTCGGCGAGGATGAGGCCGACTTGAAGGAGCTCAAGATTTCCATTACTTCCCCCATTGCCCGCGCGCTGATCGGCAAGTACGCCGGTGATGTGGTCGAAGTCAACGCACCGTCCGGTATCCGAGAATACGAAGTCCTCGAAGTTCGCTACATCTGATCGTCATGGTTGCCGCTCGCGTCCGCCTGCTGCTGGTTACCCTGTGGGTCGGCAGCATGTGGGCGATCGGTTATATCGTTGCACCGACCTTGTTCGCTACACTCGCTGACCGTGTGCTGGCGGGATTCATCGCCGGGAAGCTGTTCAGGATCGAGGCCTGGGTTTCTGTCGTCTGCGCAATTGCGCTGATTGCGATGGTCTTGCGGAAGACGGGCGGTGACACGAAGGCGCGCAAGCATCTTCTGTGGATCATTTGCGGAATGCTTGCCTGCACCCTGGTGGGTTATTTCGGCCTGCAGCCATTCATGGCGACGCTAAAGGAAGCCGCAGTCGGTGGCGTGATGGATCCCGAGGCGCGTTCGCGATTCGGGATGTTGCATGGAGTGGCGAGCGCCTTTTATCTCATCCAGAGTGTCCTGGGCGGGCTTCTCGTCTGGAAGCTGCGCTAGGCGCACCATGGAGGAGGGGCCGCAATGGCTTGCATTGCGGCTGTCGGATCAGGCCTTGCCCAGTGCCGACTTCTTCGATGTACCCACACGTTTCTTCGTCCGCTTGATGCTGCCGCCCGCGGTGACGCGCTCGTTACCCTTCAGGACTACCTTCGTCACGCTCGGGCGCTTGGTGCCGGACGCGCTGGCCTTGACGATCGTGACTTCGCGCAGTCCCTTGCCACGCTTGTCGCTGCGCTCCTTCTGGGCTTCCTTTTTCGGACGATACAGCACGAGCAGCTTGCCGATGTGCTGGATCGGGGCGGCGCCGAGTTCCGCGCAGACGGTTTCGTAGATTCCGATGCGGGCTTCGCGGTCATCCCCGAAGACGCGGACCTTGATGAGGCCATGGGCGTCCAGGCTGGTGTCGATTTCTTTCAGCACGGCCGGCGTGAGGCCGGCGTCGCCGATGATGACGACCGGGTTGAGAGCGTGGGCTTCGGAGCGAAGCGCGCTGCGCTCTGCGGGTGTCAGTTTCAGCATGATTAATATTCCTTAAAAGCGGTATTCTACGCGAATGGCAAAGAACAAATTCAACAAAAACTGGCTGCATGACCATATCAATGATCCATATGTGAAGCAGGCCCAGAAGGATGGCTACCGGGCACGGGCGGTCTACAAGCTCAAGGAAATCGACGAAAGCGAAAAGCTGATCAAGCCGGGGCAGGTCATTGTCGACCTCGGTTGCGCACCGGGAAGCTGGTCACAGTACGCACGCAACAAGCTGGCGGGGAAGGAGGGCGGCGGCATCAACGGCACCATCATCGGACTCGACATGCTGCCAATGGACCCGATCGCCGATGTGCATTTCATCCAAGGGGATTTCCGCGAGCAGGAGGTGCTGGACCAGCTCGAAGCAGTGCTGGAGGGGCGCAAGGTCGACCTCGTGCTCTCCGACATGGCGCCCAACCTGTCCGGCGTGGCCATCACGGACGCCGCGCGCGTGGAGCATATCATCGACCTGGCGATCGATTTTGCGCGCGCGCATATGAAACCTTCGGGAGCGCTCCTCGTCAAATGCTTCAACGGAACGGGATTCAACGAAATCCTCGGCAAGTTCCGGCAGGAGTTCAAGACGGTCGCGCAGAAGAAGCCCAAGGCCAGCCGGGACAAGTCCTCAGAAGTCTTCCTGTTGGGCAAGGTGTTGAAAAATCCTTCTTGATTGCAACTTTTCTGGTTGCTTCTCTGGCAAGTCTTGATTAATTCCATTACGACCGCACCTATGCCGCGTCAGGATTGTACTTCCCGTGTCCTTGCGCAAACGGCAATTGCGGCTGTTTTGCTGCGGTTCACCCGGTTTTGTGCCGCAATATTCAAGCTGGCAAGCGCTGGGTAATGCAGGTAGAATCAATTTTACAAGTCTTGTAAACGGGCGTTCGTGCGTCCAAGGAGTTCTAGTGAACAACATGTTTTCGAAAGCCGCCATCTGGGTTGTCATAGCCCTGGTGCTGTTCACCGTCTTCAAACAGTTTGACGGTCGAACACTGGCGGGAGGCGCAACGCCTATTCCGTACTCGGACTTCCTGGATGAAGTGAAAGCACGCCAGATCCGCGAAGCCACCATCGAGGATCGCACCATCATCGCTACCACCAATGATGGCAAGCGCATCAAGACCGCTGTGACCTATCTTGATCGCGGCCTCATCGGTGACCTCATCAATAACGGCGTCAAGTTCGACGTCAAGCAGCCGGAAGAGCAATCCTTCCTGTCCCAAGTCTTCATTTCCTGGTTCCCGATGCTGCTGCTGATCGGCGTCTGGGTATTCTTCATGCGCCAGATGCAAGGCGGCGGCAAGGGTGGGGCATTCTCATTTGGCCGTTCCAAGGCGCGCATGCTGGATGAAGCCAGCAATACCGTCACGTTTGCCGACGTCGCCGGCTGCGATGAAGCAAAAGAGGAAGTGCAGGAGCTCGTGGACTTCCTGCGCGACCCGACGAAATTCCAGAAGCTCGGCGGCCGCATTCCGCGCGGCGTGCTGATGGTCGGCCCTCCGGGTACCGGTAAGACCTTGCTTGCTCGCGCGATTGCCGGTGAAGCCAAGGTGCCGTTCTTCACAATCTCCGGTTCCGATTTCGTTGAAATGTTTGTCGGCGTGGGTGCGTCCCGCGTCCGCGACATGTTCGAGAACGCGAAGAAGCATTCGCCCTGCATCATCTTCATCGACGAAATTGATGCGGTCGGCCGTCATCGTGGTGCCGGCCTTGGCGGTGGCAATGACGAACGTGAACAGACCCTGAACCAGTTGCTGGTCGAGATGGATGGCTTCGAGGCCAACTCCGGCGTCATCGTGATCGCGGCAACCAACCGCGCCGACGTGCTCGACAAGGCGCTGCTGCGCCCAGGCCGTTTCGACCGCCAGGTGATGGTCGGCCTGCCCGATATCCGCGGCCGCGAACAGATCCTGTACGTGCACATGCGCAAGGTGCCCATCGCTCCCGACGTCAAGGCCGACATCCTGGCTCGCGGCACGCCCGGCTTCTCTGGCGCTGATCTTGCGAACCTCGTGAATGAAGCCGCGCTGTTCGCTGCACGCCGCAACAAGCGCCTGGTTGAAATGCAGGACTTCGAGGATGCCAAGGACAAGATCGTGATGGGCCCGGAGCGCAAGTCTGCAGTCATGCGCGAAGAAGAGCGCCGCAATACGGCGTACCACGAATCCGGCCACGCTGTCGTCGCAAAGCTGCTTCCCAAGGCAGATCCAGTTCACAAGGTCACCATCATGCCGCGCGGCTATGCCCTCGGCTTGACCTGGCAGCTGCCCGAACATGACCGCGTCAACATGTACAAAGACAAGATGCTGGAAGAGATCGCCATCCTGTTCGGCGGCCGCATTGCCGAAGAGATCTTCATGCACCAGATGTCGACCGGCGCTTCGAACGATTTCGAGCGTGCAACCAAGCTGGCGCGTGCAATGGTGACCCGTTACGGCATGTCCGAAACTCTTGGCACCATGGTGTACGAGGACAGCGAGCAGGATGCCTACTTCGGTCGCATGACGTCGAAGACGGTGTCTGAAGCGACGCAGCAGAAGGTGGATCTGGAAATCCGTTCCATCCTGGATGCGCAGTACGCTTTGTCGCGCCGCTTGCTGGAGGAAAATCAGGACAAGGTCGAAGTGATGGCCAAGGCGCTGCTGGAGTGGGAAACCCTCGACGCAGACCAGATCAACGACATCATGGAAGGTCACGAACCACGTCCGCCGAAGGCAGGTGTTCCTGCCAAGCGTTCCGCCTCCGACAATACCTCGGGTGGCGTTTCCCCGAATGCCACGGCGCCTGCTTAACACTCCAACGGCTTCAATGCCTGTTCAACAAGGGTGAGGAAAATTCCTCGCCCTTTTTGTTTGCCTAAAATGAAAACAGATTACTTCCAATGCGGGCGATTTCGCTTTCCGCTGACACCGGGGAAGTTCCGGCCGCTCGTCATGGGTATCCTGAATGTGACGCCCGACTCATTTTCCGACGGTGGAAAGTTTCATTCCATCGACACGGCTTTGTCTCATGCCGAGCAGATGATCGCCGACGGTGTCGACATTATCGATATCGGTGGGGAGTCAACCCGTCCTGGCGCACCGCCTTTGTCCCTGGAAGAGGAGCTGCGCAGGGTGATGCCGCTTGTGTATGCATTGCGCGATTGCGGCAAGCCATTATCCATCGATACGTACAAACCCGAAGTGATGCGCGAGGCGCTGCACGCCGGCGCAGACATGATCAATGACATCAACGGATTCCGTGCAGACGGTGCATTGGAGGCGGTCAACCAAAGCGATTGTGCGTTGTGTATCATGCACATGCAGAAAGATCCGCTCACGATGCAGCTTAGCCCTGAATACCAGGACGTGATGCAGGACGTCGTGCAATTCCTGCGCGAACGAGTGGTTGCATTCGACGAGGAGGGGATCGATCGCAGGAGACTGTGCGTCGACCCGGGATTTGGCTTTGGGAAGACGGTCGAGCACAATTATGCGTTGCTGCGCGACTTGGGACGGATAGCGGAAGACACAGGCCTGCCCATACTTGCAGGTATGTCACGGAAGTCAATGGTGGGCGCAATCACCGGCAAGCCGGTGGAGCAGCGTCTGGCAGGCAGTCTTGCGGCTGCGCTTGCAGCAGTCGCGCGCGGGGCGGCAATCGTCCGTGTACATGATGTCGCAGAGACAGTCGATGCGCTGAAGGTATGGATGGCTGTTGAATCTACAAAGCAAGGATAAAACATGACGCGTAAATATTTCGGCACCGACGGCGTACGCGGCCGCGTCGGAACGCTTCCGATTACTCCGGACCTCGTGATGAAACTCGGTTACGCCGCCGGCAAGGTGCTTGCACAGGCCGAGACGAGCAGTGGCAAACCTTGCGTCCTGATCGGCAAGGACACGCGCATTTCGGGCTACATGCTGGAAGCAGCGCTTGAAGCAGGATTCGCGGCGGCGGGCGTCGACGTCATGCTGGCCGGCCCGATGCCCACGCCGGCCATCGCCTACCTCACGCGTGCATTGCGCCTGTCCGCGGGTGTGGTCATTTCGGCATCGCACAACCCCTACGATGACAACGGCATCAAATTTTTCTCGGCATCGGGCAACAAGCTGCCCGATGCGGTGGAGTCCGATATCGAAGCCTTGCTGGAAGAGCCGATCGTATGCGAGTCGTCGGAAAAGCTGGGGAAGGCCAAGCGTCTCTTCGATGCCCAGGGACGCTACATCGAGTTTTGCAAGAGTACGTTCCCGAATGAACTCGACCTCAGGGGCCTGAAGATCGTCGTCGACTGCGCACATGGCGCGGCATACCACATTGCACCGGATGTATTCCACGAGCTTGGTGCCGAAGTCATCGCGATCGGTAACCAGCCTAACGGTTTGAACATCAATGACGGCGTCGGTGCGACGGCACCCGCGGCGCTTTCCGCAGCGGTGAAGGAGCACAAGGCGGACCTCGGCATCGCGCTCGACGGTGACGCTGACCGCCTCCTCATGGTGGACAATACCGGCCGTACCTACAACGGTGATGAGTTGTTGTATGTGATGGTCAAGGACCGCATGGCAACAACGCCGGTGGCCGGCGTTGTCGGCACACTGATGACGAACATGGCGCTTGAGGTGGCGCTCAAGCAGATGGGCATCGGCTTTGCGCGTGCAAAGGTCGGTGATCGTTATGTGCTGGAAGTGTTGCACGAGCGTGGATGGCTGATTGGTGGCGAAGGTTCCGGCCACCTGCTTGTCCTCGACAAGCACACGACCGGCGATGGCATCGTCTCGGCGCTGCAGATCCTCTCGGCGCTGAAGCGCAGCGGCAAGACGCTGGCGCAGGCAACGTCCGACCTCGTATTGTTCCCGCAGTCGCTCGTCAACGTAAAGGTCACGCCTGGTTTCGACTGGCAAAAAAATGGCGCCGTCGTTGCGGAGAAGGAAGTGGTTGAGGCTGAGCTGGGCGACAACGGTCGTGTGCTCATCCGCGCATCCGGCACCGAACCTCTTGTTCGCGTGATGGTGGAAGCACGCGATGAGGACGATGCGGGGCGAATGGCCAGACGCATTGCCGATAAGCTGGCAGCCTGATCGGGGACTGCCTTGAAGGAGGAGGCGCTGCCCGCGCTTCCTCAATATTCCTCAAGGCACGAGTATTAAAATTGACCGGAATGCCTCGTGCCGGTATGATGCAACTCTCTCGGGGCGTAGCGCAGCCTGGTAGCGCACCTGATTTGGGATCAGGTGGTCGGACGTTCGAATCGTCTCGCCCCGACCAGAATTCCTCCCACAGCGGCTTTTCGGTTGATTTCACGAGAGCCAAACAGCTCGATTTTTCCCTCTGTACCAATAACTGGTGTTACGTGGCGCACGCAACGCTTGTGGCCGTCACCAGAATGATGCCCCTAGGCATCATTAGGTAATTGCTGGCAAAATGTGCCTTCCGGATCATGCATCTCGCATCATCCTCGCACCATCAATCATGCGGACGGAAAAACCAATGGCATCTGACGGACTCGCATCCTGTACGCCGCAAGCGTGCGTGGCTGTCGAATGAAGAAGCTCGAGGAGCTGGTGGACCGGATCTCCGCGGAGATCGGCATCGACTTCGGCGAGATTGCCAGGCGCAAGGATGCGCTCGAAATCACCGAGGAGGATGTTGCCTGCCTGCGCAAAGTGCATGAACTGCTGCGGCCGCACCAGCAGGCATTGGTATCCACTATCCACGACTACCTGTTTCGCTTTCCCGAGCTTGAGGACATGCTGGGTGATCCGATCAAGGCCAGCCGTCTCAAGCTTGCACAGATCGCCTATTTCGAACGCGTGACAGCAGGAACCTATGACGAGGGCTACGTGAAGGATCGTCTTCGCGTCGGACTCGTGCATCAGATGATTGCACTGGAGCCCAAGTGGTATGTCGGTGCCTACCGCAAGTACTTGTCCGAACTGATCCCCATCCTGTCCCGTCTGTTCAAGAACGACCAGGACGAATTCTTCCGCACCTGCGATGCGATCATGAAAGTGATTTGCTTCGATATGGTGCTGGCGCTCGACACGTATTTTCAAGCCGACCGTGACGAGGTTGTTCGGGTCAAGAACCAGACGGAACAGATCCTCGCCTCCATGCCCTCCGGGCTGATGGTGGTGGATGCCGATCTGAAAATCCGTTCCATCAATCATGCGATGTGCCGCATGTTCAAGGTCGAGCGGGATGCGGATGCCGTCGGAAAACCGCTGACGTCTGTCGTCTGGAGCCGGCAATTGACGGAGCGGCTGCGGCATGCGCTCGCCACCGGCGAGCAGACGCACGACCTGCAGGTGAGCATTGTGGATGAGCGCGGCAAGCGCTACTTTGCGTTCGACCTGTCGACCGCGCTGCTGAAGCAGGAGGGTGTTCTGCTGCTCATGGCGCAGGAAATCACGGAACGTCTGCATTCGCAGGAAGAACTGCGTCGCTTCCGCATGGCGCTCGACAGCGCCATCGATGCGATCTACCTGATCGACCGCGAAGAGATGCGCTTCATCGATGCCAATGAAACCGCGCTCGCGACACTCGGTTACAGCCATGACGAACTGTTGCGGCTGGGGCCGCAGGACCTGAAGCCGGACCATGGGGAACTGGAGCGCATCCATCGGCGCTTCGATGAAGTCATCCAGTCCCAGAACAAGACCGGCATGATCGAAACCGTCCACCAGCGCAAGGACGGCACCCGGCTCGCGGTCGAAGTTTATCTGCGCGCGATTGAATCCGAAGGGCGGCAGTTGCTGGTGGCGGTCGTGCGCGACATGACGCAGCGTCTTGCGGCGGAAGCCGTGCTGCGCGAAAGCGAGGAACGCTTCCGCGTGGCGTTCAACCAGGCTGCGGTCGGGCTGGCACATGTGGCACCGGAAGGTCGCTGGCTCATGGTGAACAACAAGCTGTGCGAGATCGTCGGCTATTCCCGCGCGGAGCTGCTGACGATGGGCTTCCAGGACATTACCCATCCCGAAGACCTCGTGTCCGACTGGGCCATCGCGCGCCGCATGATTGCCGGCGAGCTGGATGAAAAGACGCGCGAGAAGCGTTACCTGCACAAGAACGGCTACTACATCTGGGTCAACCTCACCAGCTCGATGGTGAAGGACGCCGACGGCAATCCGAAGTATTACAGCACCGTGGTGGAAGACATTTCCCGCCGCAAGCAGATCGAGGAAGAACTGCTGCACCTGGCCAACCATGATGCGCTCACCAGCTTGCCGAACCGATCGCTGCTGCTGGACCGGCTCGGACAGGCGCTCGTGTTTGCCGGCCGCTCGACAGGCCAGGTCGGAGTCATGCTGGTCGACCTCGACCGCTTCAAGACCATCAATGACAGCCTGGGACACGAGGTCGGCGACAGGATCATCGTCGAGATTGCACGGCGGCTTTCGGATTGTGTGCGCGCGGGCGACACCATCGCGCGCCTGAGCGGCGACGAGTTCGTGCTGATCCGGCCGGATGTGACGCGCGAGGATGAGATCGCGACCCTGGCACAACAGATACTCGACGCGATGTCGCGGCCGATGACGATACAGGGGCACGAGTTGTACCCATCCGCCAGCATTGGCGTGAGCATGTATCCGAGGGACGGGCTGGATGGTCCGACGCTGCTCAAGAATGCGGACACGGCCATGTACCGCGCGAAGGACGCCGGCAGGAACAACTTCCAGTTCTATGCGCATGAAATGAATTCGCGCGCGCTGGACCGCCTCAAGACCGAAACCGGATTGCGGCGCGCGCTCGAACGCGGCGAATTCGTTGTCCACTACCAGCCGCAGATGGACGTGGCTACTGGCCGCGTGATCGGCGCCGAAGCGCTCCTGCGCTGGGAGCTGCCGGGACAGGGGATGGTTTTTCCGGCGGACTTTATTCCGATTGCCGAGGAAACGGGACTCATCGTTCCGATCGGCCAATGGGTTCTTCGACATGTCTGCGAGCAGAAGCGGAAGTGGCACGATGCAGGCTGGTTCCCCGACCTGCGGATCGCTGTCAACTTGTCGGCCCGCCAGTTCAAGCAGCAGGACATTGCACGTGCGGTATCGCAGGTCCTGCAAGAGACCGGATGCCGGCCGGAATGGCTTGAGCTGGAGATCACGGAAAGCGTGGTGATGGAGAGTCCCGAAGCAGCGGCCGAAACGCTGCACAAGCTGAGTACGATGGGCGTGCACCTGTCGATCGATGACTTCGGCACCGGCTACTCAAGTCTCAGTTATCTCAAGCGTTTCCCCCTCGATGCGCTCAAGATCGACAGATCCTTTGTCCGCGACGTCACCGTCGATGCCGACGACGCCGCCATCGTCAGGGCCGTCATCGCCCTGGCCCACAGCCTGAAGCTGAGCGTTATCGCGGAAGGCGTGGAAACCGCCGACCATCTCGACTTCCTGCGCGCACAGCAATGTGATGCAGTGCAGGGTTATCACCTCGGCAGGCCGATGCCGGTCGATAAATTCGAGCACTTCATGCGCGAAAGCAAATAGCCGCTTGCCGGAAGTCGTGCCAGTCATTGAAACACGCAGGCATTAGATGTAATATCCGCAAGCTTCAATTCCGGAGGCACGCTGCGCGCGTGCTCCTTGAATGATTGATAACTGTCCGTAGCTCAGTTGGATAGAGCAACAGCCTTCTAAGCTGTGGGTCGGGGGTTCGATTCCCTCCGGACAGGCCATCCTCCCGCCGCCATGGAAATCGAACTGAAGCTGGAACTCGATCCGGCGGACTCGCACAAGCTCAGGCGCCATCCACTCATTGCGAAGCTCGCTGCCGGCAGGGCGCAGCGCGAAACGCAGACGTCCATCTACTTCGATACGCCCGACTACTTCCTCCTGACGCACAATGCCGGGGTGCGCGTCCGGCAGACGGGACACCGTTGGGTTCAGACACTGAAGGCCGGAGGCGGCGTAACGGGTGGACTGCATGTCCGCAATGAATGGGAAACGCCGGTGAGTGGTCCTGCGCTGGAACTCCGGAAGCTTGCCGCACTGGCTGAACCGGGTTCGCTCCTTCATCAGCCCGCCACAATGCAGAGATTGGCGGCGCTGCAGCCGGTATTCACGGTAACGGTGCAGCGTACGACCTGGAACCTGCGTGACGGAGAGAACCTGATCGAGCTGGTGCTCGATGAAGGAAGCATCCGGCGCGAAGGCACCACGCTTCCTGTCAATGAAATCGAACTCGAACTGAAAGCCGGCGAGCCTGGCAGCCTGTACCTGCTTGCACTCAGGCTGCTCAACCACGTTCCGCTGCGCCTGAGCAATGCCAGCAAGGCGCAACGTGGTTATGCGTTGTGCGGCCAGGTGAAATCCGGACCATACCGGGCCAGTCCGCTTTCCTACGGCCCGGCACCAAACATAGAAACAGGTTTGCGCGAGATCGTCCTGAACTGCCTCGCCCATATCCAGGCCAACGAAGCGGGTGTCCTCGAGGGCAACGATGCAGAATGCCTGCACCAGATGCGCGTGGGCGTACGCCGGCTGCGTTCGGCACTGCAGCTGTTCCAGGCGCTTGCACCGTGTCCCGATGAATTGCGGGACGAGATCCGCTGGCTGGGCGGCAAGCTGGGCGCGGCGAGGGACTGGGATGTGCTTGTGTCGACAACGCTGGGGCGCATCGGCGACGCGGGAGCCGAATATCTTCCTGCAATCAGTGAGGTTGCTGCTGCGGTCGCGCGCGAGAAGCGCGCCGAGGCAGGCGCTGCGCTGCGCTCGCCACGATACTCTTGCGCCATGATGCGCATGTTTGCATGGGCCACGGATGCGCAATGGCGGGAAGGCATGTTGCCGGCGGAAGCAGGCATGCTCGATACACCGCTGGAAGCGTTTGCACAAGCGGCGATCGGACACAGCCGCAAGCAGGTGCTCAAGCGCGGAAAGAATATCAGGAAGGCGTCAGCACCGAAGCTGCACGAGCTGCGGATTGCAGCGAAGAGAAACCGCTATGCCGTCGAATTTTTCTCATCCCTATACCGGCCGCGGCGCCTGCGCCGCTATCTCGACGCACTCGTCGCGTTGCAGGATGAACTGGGCAGACGCAATGATCTGGCGACTGGCTGCAGCCTGCTCGGCCAACTGGAAATCTGGAAGCCGGAGATCGCGGCCGCTGCAGGTTTCGTGCGTGGATGCCTGGAAGCCGAAGCATCGGGTCGTCGCCGGAAGTTGCGCAACGCATGGAAGCGCTTTTGTGCAGCTGGCTTGCCACGATTGTCCTCAGATTAGGTCCGTGCCGGCGTAATTGTGCTGTTCCATATTCAGACCCCGGCAGCCACCTGCATCGTTTTACAAAGCGTATAATATTTCCTCAAGGAAATTTGTTGGGTGTCCACCCAGTCCTGCGATGCCGGAAGAGCACGTCATAACGTCAGTCAACAAGCATTACCTCGACAAGGTACTCAGCCTGGCCGAGCAGGCTGACATTACGGCGACGGAAGACATCTTTGACGCGCGGGGAATGAAGCTTGTTGCCAAAGGGGCAAGAATCTCGCGCAGTCTGCAGGAGCGGCTGACCAGCCGCAAGTTGAGCAAACCCTTCGAATCCAGCATCGCCGTAGCATCAGGCGTCAACATCGACTTTATCGCCACCGAAGCACAACGCATTGCCGACACGGTCGAACCGGTGCGTTCCATCATGCGCACCGTCACCGGCGTCTCGCCAGTCCAGATCCTGGCAGGAATCCAGTTCGGCAGTGCAATGAGTACCATGCTCACCATTATCGAACGGGGCGGCAAGGAGGCGTTGGAACACAGCGTCATGGTCAGCCTGCTGTCAGTCTGCCTTGCACGGAAATTCGGGCTGAGCATGACGGACCAGACAGTGGTTGCGCTGGCCGGCCTGCTGCATGACATCGGCGAACTGTACATCGACCCGGAATACCTGCATGCCGACCGCCGGCTGTATCCGCATGAATGGCGCCACGTCGTCGTGCATCCGCGTATCGGGCAGATGCTGATTTCCGGACTGGAGAATTATCCGGCCAGCGTCGCGCAGGCCGTCTACGAACACCACGAGCGCTTTGATGGCGGCGGCTATCCGCGCCAGGTGGCGGGCAGCAATATCAGTCCGGCAGGGCAGGTCATCTCGGTGGCGGAAATGATTTCCGGGATCTTCCTCGACAAGGACAAGCCGCTTCAGCGCGCCGAATTGGCCCTGCGCATCCTCCCCGGAGAATTCGCCCGCGAACTCGGTACGGTCGTCTCGCTGGCGATGCAATCCGCACGCGGCAATGACAGCAGGAGTGACGAGAGCGGCCAGCCTACAGGCGAAGAGCGTGGCAACGTGCAGGCCTTGTACCAGCGCATCGTTTCGGTTCAGCAGCTGGGGCAGGACCTTGCCGCGAAGCCGGACCTGAAATCGAAAAAGCCCCAGCAGATGCTGGCCGACATGGAACGTCGCGTCATCAATATCCAGCGTGCCTTCAGCAGCACCGGGCTGGACCTGTGCCTGGATGAGACGTGCAGCTTTTTTGAAACGCGGAGTGCGCAGATTCTGTTCGAGACCGCTGTCTCCACAAGCGAAATCCAGTGGCGACTGCGGGACGTGGCGCGGGATTTGTCACTCCAGGCTTCCGTGCTGGAAGACGTCGAAGCCACAGCGCTCCAGCCCCTGATCGATCTCCTCGACGGCGAGTAGCTATTTCGCGAAGCCGAGCTCACGCTCGTACCAGCGTCCGCATTCGGCTTCGTATTCCGCAGTGATGCGCTCGACCTTGCGCCTTGCCTTCTCATTGGCGATGCCCACGGCGCGCGCCGCATCTTCCTTCGCCAGGCGCTGGCGGCGCGCATGGGCTGCGCATTTCTTGTGCCGCACCGCACTTTCCCGCGATGCGCGCTTCAATTCGCGCTGCTCGGCCGCTTCATGCTTATGGCGCTCGCGCTCCAGGTTGTTCAGCATCTTCTTGTCACGCGCCGCCTGGCGTTCGCCCTCGCCATCGCCGGACACGGGAGCGGTCTTGAGGTCAAGGAGCTCTCCGCCATCGCAGGGCGTATCACGGTAGGTTACCGTGTCGCCCGTCCGGCATTTGAAGACGGCAGATGCGGGCAGCGATAGCGCAAGCCCCAGGGCCAGGAAAAGCAATGCAGCCTTCCGCATCAGACAACCTTGCCGGGGTTCATGAGGTCCAGCGGGTCGAGCGCCTGCTTGAGCGCGCGCATCATGCCCAGCTCTACTTCCGTCTTGTAGCGCCGAATTTCATTGCGCTTGAGCGCGCCAAGCCCGTGCTCGGCGGAGATCGAGCCGCCGAAACGGTGCACACTGTCATGCACGACGCGGTTGATCGCTTCCTGGTGCGCAATGAAGGCATCGGGCGAACTCTGCTCCGGCGGCGACACGTTGTAGTGGAGGTTGCCGTCACCGAGGTGGCCGAAGGTCACCATGCGGCAGCCCGAGAAGCCTTGTTGCAACAGGATGTCGGTCTCGCGGATGAAGTCGCCGATGCGCGAAATGGGGACCGAGACATCGTGCTTGATGTTCTTGCCTTCTTCGGCCTGCGCCAGCGGGATGTGCTCGCGCAGTGCCCATAATGCCTTTGATTGCGCAATGGAGGCGGCGACCGCGGCATCCTGGATCATGTCCTGCTCCAGCGCGTCGGTGATCAGCGCTTCAAGCGTCGCATTCGCGTGCTCTTCGGATTCGTTGTCAGACAGTTCGAGCAGCACGTATTGCGGATAGCGTTGCGGGAAGGGCAGGCGCATCTGCGGGAAGTGCTTGGCGACCAGCTGCAGGCAGAAGTCCGACATCAGTTCGAAGCCTGTCAGCGTCGCGCCGCATTTTTCCTGCGCGAGCGAGAGCAGGCGCAGCGCGTCTTCCGGTGACCGCATTGCGGCCAGCGCCGTCAGTTGCGCCTGCGGTTGCGGGAAGAGCTTCAGCACGGCGGCAGTGATGATGCCGAGCGTGCCTTCGGCGCCGATGAAGAGGTCGCGCAGGTCATAGCCGGTATTGTCCTTGCGCAGTCCGCGCAATCCGTCCCAGACCTGGCCTTGCGCGGTCACGACTTCCAGGCCGAGGCAAAGCTCGCGCGAATTGCCGTAGCGGAGCACGGCCGTCCCGCCGGCATTCGAGGAGAGATTGCCGCCGATGGTGCAGCTGCCCTCGGCCGCAAGCGAAAGCGGGAACAGGCGACCGGCGTCGGCGGCGGCGTTCTGCACCTGTTCAAGGATGCATCCGGCTTCAGCAGTCAGGGTGTTGTTGACGGTGTCGACCGCACGGATGCGGTTGAGCCTGGTGAGCGACATCACGATGGCCTTGCCGCTGTTGTCAGGCACGCTGCCCAGCACGAGTCCGGTGTTGCCGCCCTGGGGCACCACGGGCACGCGGTATTCGTTGCACAGGCGGACGATGGCTGCTACCTGTTCCGTGTTGCGGGGTTTGACGACAGCGAGCGCCTTGCCGGTGAAGCGGCGGCGCCAGTCGGTGAGGTAGCCCGCCATGTCGGTGTCCTCCGTCAGCACATAGCTGTCGCCGACCGCGGATCGGCACTTGTCGAGGAATTCGTTCATTTGGAAGCCTTCCTGATGGCTTGCTGCGCCAGCTTCTTCGCGGCCTTCTTGAAAGGACGCAGGTACAGGATCGTACAGGTGAAGAAGATGCAGGTGAGCGCGACTTCGGCCCAGCCCAGCATCGCCGACGGGCCCTGGTCGCTCGTCCCGCGCACGATCCCTTCGGCGAAGTAGAGGAGGATCAGCATCGACGACCACTGCATCGTGTAGAGGTCGCGCTTGAGGACGCCGCGCAGCGGCAGCAGCAGCGGGATCACCTTGAGCACTAGCCAGGAACCGCCCGGGCGCAAGGGGGCAAGCACCAGTTCCCAGGCGACGCAGAGCAGGATGAGGAGGACGAGGCTTGCCGCCGATCCGATATACATGGCTCGTTGCATCATGCGCTCCTCAGGCGGACGGCGGTCTCGGCCAGGCGCCGGCCGAGGGCGACGGCAAGCAGTTTCGTGTCGTCCGAAACGGCATTCGTCCCGTTGCCGCCCGACCAGTGGCTGGCGCCGTAGGGCGTGCCGCCGCTGGTTGTGGTCATCAGTTCGGGATGCGTGTACGGCAGGCCGAGCAGCAGCATGCCGTGGTGCAGCAGCGGAATCATCATCGACAGCAGCGTCGATTCCTGGCCGCCGTGCAGGCTGCCCGTGGAGGTGAATACACAGGCAGGCTTGCCGACCAGCGCGCCGGACAGCCACTGCGGCGAGGTGCCGTCGAGGAAGTATTTCAGCGGCGCCGCCATGTTGCCGAAACGCGTCGGCGATCCGATGGCCATTCCGGCGCATTCTTCCAGATCGCGCAATTCGACATAAGGCGCGCCGCTGAGCGGAATGGGCGGCTCCGTGGCTTCGGTCACGGTGGACACCGGCGGCACTGTGCGCACCCGCGCTTCGCAGCCGGCAACACTTTCCACGCCTTGCGCGATCAGGTCGGCAAGCTTGCGGGTGGAGCCGTTGCGGGAGTAATAGAGGACGAGGATAGGGAGGTCTGAAGCAATCATGCTTGGTATTATAGGACTCTTTACTGGACAAAAATTCAATTCGGAAGCAATGCCCCTTACGCAGAAAACCGGCCGCGCGTCTCTGTTCAATCACCGCATCTTCAGCCGGTTCCCCATCGACGACCTCCGTGGAATGTGGCGCTTCGCCGCGCGCCGCCTCAACGAAGAGCGGTTGCCGCAGGTGGCGGGCAGCCTCACCTTCACGACCGTCCTGGCGCTGGTGCCGATGGTGACGGTGGCACTGGCGATTTTCACGACTTTTCCGATGTTCAATACCTTTCGCGCATCGCTGGAATCGTATTTCATCCAGAGCGTGATGCCCAAGGCCATCGCCAATACCATTCTCGGCAATATCAACCAGTTCGCCAGCAAGGCGACGCGGCTGTCGGCCGTAGGCGCGATCGGCCTGATCGTGACGACCATCATCATGATGATGACGATCGATCGCGCGTTCAACCATATCTGGCGGGTCAAGTCAGTACGCTCGTTTACTCAGCGGCTCGTGATCTATTGGGCGATCATGACGCTTGGTCCGCTGATGATCGGCGTCTCGATCACGACCTCATCTTATCTCGTGACCGCAACCGGCGACTTCGTTCGTGACCTGCCGCTTGTCAGCGTCGCGGTCTATACGTCGATATCGGTCTTGCTGACAACGGGGGCATTTACCCTGTTGTACGTTGCCGTGCCAAACCGTATTGTCGACTGGCGCGACGCCGCCGCCGGCGGCCTGCTCGCGGCGGTCGCCTTTGAAATCGCCAAGCGCCTGTTCGTCGTGTTCGTCGCGAATTTTCCGACCTATACCGTGATCTACGGCGCGCTCGCAGCCTTGCCGATTTTCCTGATCTGGATTTACGTTTCCTGGTTGATCGCGCTCATCGGTGCGGTGCTGGCGGCGGCGCTGCCAGTCGTCAAATACGAGCGTTGGTGGCACGTCGGATCGCCGGGCAGCGCGTTCATCGATGCCATGGCGGTGCTCGAGGTCCTGCACGATGCCCGCGTTGACAGCGGCAGTGCCGCTGTGGACGCGCGGACGATCCGTTCGAAAACGCGGCTCGGCTTCGACGAGTCGGAAGGCCTGCTGCAGAAAATGCTCGAGGCTGGCTGGGTCGGGCGCATCAAGGCAGAAGCGCCCAAGCGGTCGCAGTTCGGCAAGCGCATTACCGAAGGGCTCGATACCTGGGCGCTGCTGGTCAATCCGGAAATGCTGAAAGTGGCGGACGTGTATCGCCTGTTCGTGTTCAATGCGTCGGGCAATGAACAGCTCGCGAAGAAGGTGGAAGCGGCGGTGGAGCAGGGCCTCGACGAAACCCTGTCCACGCATTTCATGAAGGGGCGGCTGGTCAGCTCTTCATGAACCCGTACAGGGTTTCGAGCACCGCATCCGACTGCTCGGCCATCAGGTTATGGCCGCAATTGTCGATGTGCACGACCTTGGCGCCGCTGATCGCCTTCGACAGTGTCGCGGTAGCGCGCGGCGGCGTCATCATGTCGCGCGTGCCGAGCAGGAGCAGCGTCGGGCAGGCGACTGACTGCGCCGCGGCTTCACCGTTGGCGTAGGCATTGCATGCCGAAAAATCGGTATGGAAGACCTTGGCCGGATTGCGGCGCGACACATACTGCATCAGCCTTTGATTGCCACCCATGACGGAGAAGCCCGGACCGGGGCACGAAGGCTTGTGCGCCATCGTCGAATGCGACCAGATATTCACCATGTCGATGGCCGTCTGCTCTTCGTTCAGCGAAGCATCAAGCAGCACTTCAGACACCTTCATCGGATAAGCGGTGCCAACGAGTGCCAGGCGGGAAACGCGATCCTTTCCACGGAAGGCGGTTTCCAGCGCAATCAGCGATCCCATGCTGTGCCCGATGAGGGCCGCTTTCTGCACGCCGGCCGCATCGAGCAGCGCCAGCAGCCAATCGGCGATCGCTTCCACGCTCGCCAGCGGGCTGCCCTTGCTGCGGCCATGACCCGGCAGGTCGACCGCCAGCACGCCGAAACCGTGATGGGCAAAGTAGCGCGTCTGCAGGATCCACACGGAGTGGTCGTGCTGCGCGCCATGGATGAAGACGACGGTCGGCAGCTCCTTGTTGAAGGCCTTGCCGCCGGTGTAGCAGTAGGTTTCCTGTCCTTGTACGTTCAGCAGCATCTCACGCTCCCTTCTGCGCGGCCTTCAGTCCGCGTCCCAAGTCTTCGATCAGGTCGTCGGCATCTTCCAGGCCGATCGACAGGCGCATCGTGCCTTCCGTGATGCCGGAGGCCGCGAGCTGCTCGTTCGGCACGCGGAAATGCGTGGTCGACGCGGGATGGATGACCAGCGACTTCGCATCGCCGACATTGGCCAGGTGGGAGAAGACCTTCAGCGATTCGACAAAGCGGCGGCCAGCGGCGCGGTCGCCCTTGATGCTGAAGGAGAACACGGCGCCGCAGCCCTTGGGCAGGAGCGTTTTCGCGAGCGCGTGGTCGGGATGGGATTCGAGTTCCGGATAGGAGACGGACGCGACGGCGGGATGCGACACGAGGAACTCCACGACCTTGCGCGTGTTGGCCACATGGCGCTCCATGCGCAGGCCCAGCGTCTCGATGCCTTGCAGGATGGCAAAGGCATTGTGCGGGCTCATTACCGCGCCGAAATCGCGCAGGCCTTCGCGGCGCGCGCGCAGCGAGAAGGGCGCCACCGACGATTCCTCCGAAAATACCATGCCATGGAAACCGTCGTACGGCTCGCACAGCTCGGCGAAATGGCCGGTCTTTTCATACGCTTGCTGCCAGTCGAAGGTGCCGCCGTCGACCAGCAGGCCGCCGATCGCAGTGCCGTGGCCGCAGAGGAACTTGGTCGCCGAGTGGAAGATCAGGTCGGCGCCATGGTCGAACGGGCGCAGCAAGTAAGGCGTGGTGAAGGTGGCGTCCACCATCAGCGGCAGGTAATGGTCATGGGCGATGGCCGCGACCTTCGGGAGGTCGAGCACGTCGAGTCCCGGATTGCCCAGCGTTTCGCCGAACAGCACCTTGGTGTTGGGCCGGATCGCATTGCGCCAGGCGTCAAGGTCGCGCGGATCGACGAAGGTTGTCTCGATGCCGAAGCGCTTCATGGTATAGGCCAGCAGGTTCTGCGAACCACCGTAGAGGGCGCGCGAGGCCACCACGTGTGAACCGGCGCCGGCGATGGTCGCCAGGCCTAGGTGCATGGCAGCCTGTCCGCTGGCGACGGCGATGCCGGCAACACCGCCCTCGAGGGCCGCAATGCGTTCTTCCAGCACGGCGTTGGTCGGGTTGGAGATGCGGGAGTAGACATGGCCCGCGCGTTCCATGTTGAACAGCGAGGCGGCATGGTCCGAGTCCTTGAAGACGAAGGATGTCGTCAGGTAGATCGGCGTGGCACGCGCGCCGGTCGCGGGATCGGGCGTGGCGCCGGCATGCAGGGACAGGGTATCGAACCCTGGATATTTCGGGGCACTCATTGGGCGATAGTCTCCAAAACTTGTTCTAGATCAGTCTGGTGCGGCTCGTCTGGCGAACCCTTGCATGCTAGCATTGAACGCGAGGCCGGGCTGTCGTGCAGATGACAGGCCGTGAGCGGGAGGTGAAACGCTGGATTTTTCATTCCGCTTAGGCTACATTCAAAGGACATAACAACAACTTTCCTCGTGGGACGACGCTATGAAAGTATCAGAAATCCTGAAAGTGAAGGGCGACATCCTCTACACCGTCACCCCGGACACGCCCCTGCAGAATGCCGTCGAGACGATGGCCGAGAAGGACATCGGTTCGCTCGTGGTGATGGAATTCGGTGAGCTGGTCGGCATGCTGACCTTCCGCGAGGTGATGAAGACCCTGTACCAGAACAAGGGGACGGTTGGTGCCGATACCGTGCGCAAGCACATGGACGACCACCCGATCACCATCACACCCGATACCGAAGTCAACGAAGTGCGCCGCCTGATGCTCGAACGGCACGCCCGCTATGTGCCGGTCGTCAGCGCCAAGACGCTGTATGGCGTGATTTCGTTCTACGACGTGGCGAAGGCCGTGTTCGAGGCGCAGAGCTTCGAGAACAAGATGCTCAAGGCCTATATCCGCGATTGGCCTTCCGAGGGCGACGAATAAGCGCTCCCGCAGTGGCAGCAAACACAAGAAGCCGTTCATCGGATTGCATCCATGAGCGGCTTTTTTTCGTCCGTACCTCAACGCAATTCCCTTGAATATCCAGAGAAAGGATCTCTCCATGCATATCGCCGTCATTGGCGCCGGAATGGCCGGCCTGACCTGCGCCCGCCGATTGCAGCAGCAGGGGCACCACGTAACCGTCTACGAGCGCAATGCCGATGTCGGCGGCCGCATGGGCACGCGGCAGACGGAGCTTGGCGGCTTCGACCATGGCGCGCAGTATTTCACTGCCACCAGCGAGCGCTTCAAGAAGGAAGTGGCTGCCTGGCGCGAGGCAGGCTGGGCGGCGCCGTGGGAAGGCAGGCTGGTGATGCTGGACAACGGGGTGGCGAGGCCCGCCGGTCGCGCGAGCACGAAGCAGCGCATGGTGGCCGTGCCCGGGATGGGCGCGCTCGGGGCACATCTGGCGGAAGATATCGACGTGCGCCGGGAGCAGACGGTGACGGCGCTGGAACGCAATGGTGATGGCTGGCTGCTGTCCGTGCAGTGCGATTCCGTGCCCATCGCCGCCACCGCTGGCCCTTTCGATGCGGTCGTCGTCGCGCTGCCGTCCGACCTCGCTGCGCGCTTGCTGCAACCGGTATCCGTGCTGGCGGCACTGGTTGAGCAGGAACACCTTGAGCCGTGCTGGGCATTGATCCTCGGCTTCGCGCAATCGCTGGACCTCGACTACGACGGCGCGTGGGTCGAGGGCACACGTCTCAAATGGATCGCGCGCGACGCCTCCAAGCCGCAACGCCGGCCGGGCGAACACTGGATCGGGCATGCGTCCGTTGTGTGGAGCATGGAACACCTCGCCGACGATCCAGAACGGGTCAAGGAAAAGCTGCTGAAGGCCTTCCACGAAGCGACAGGCACACACGTCCAGCCGGTCTACGCGGATGTGCACCGCTGGCGTTATGCGCAGGCGGTAAGCACATTGCCCGGTGAATGCCTGTGGGACGGCGAGACGAAACTGGGTGTATGCGGCGACTGGTTCGCGGCCGGGCTCGATGGCAGCGGCCGGGTGGAAAATGCCTACCTGAGCGGCAGCGCGCTGGCCGATACGCTAAACAAAGCTTGACTGCGACCGCATCGCATCCTCATCGATCTGGCGCTGTGGCGCCACTACCGGCAAGCTGAGGATGAACGTGCTTCCGGCGCCGACTTCGCTTTGCACGCGAATGCGGCCGCCGAGGATGCCGGAAACAATGTTGTGCGTGATGTTCAGTCCGAGCCCTGAGCCGCCGGCACCGAGCTTGGTCGTGAAGAAGGGGTCGAAGATCCGGTTCAGGTTGGCGCCAGCGATGCCAACGCCGTCGTCCCTTACCGTCAATTCCAGCCAGCCTTCCGCGGTCGGCACCGCCTCGATCCATACTGTACCCGACTGGCGTCCTTCAAACCCATGCAGCAGCGCATTGTTGACGAGGTTGGTGATAACCTGTCCCAGCGGCCCCGGATAACTGTCCATCATCAGCGAGTCGGGAATATCCTGCTTCACCGTGAAGGATGTCTTTTTCAGGGTCGGCCACAGCGTGAGCATGATCTCGGACACGACTTCGGCCACCGAGAACTTGCGTCGTTGCGAACTGGTCTGATCCACCGCGACCTGCTTGAACCCGGTGACGAGGTCAGCCGCGCGCTGGAGGTTGCGGACCAGGATGTCGCCGGCCGTGCCGGCATCGCCGAGATAGTTCTCCAGCATGGTGCGCTTCAGTGCGTTGCCCGCGTAGTGTTGCGACAGGTCGCGCGTCTGGTCAACCAGTGTGCTGGCAACCATCAGGCTGTTGCCGATTGGCGTGTTGAGCTCGTGCGCAATGCCGGCCACCAGCGAGCCCAGCGCGGCAAGTTTTTCGCTTCGTACCAGTTCTTCCTGCGCCTTGTTGAGGGTCTCGAGCGTTGCGGCGAGATCCTTGTTTGCCTGCTGCAGTTCTTCCGTGCGCTCGATCACGCGCTGCTCGAGGGTTGCATTCAGTTCCCGGATTTCATCCTCGATGCGGCGCTTGTCGGTGACGTCGGCGCAGGCAAGAATGCCGTAGCGCTCGCCTGCCAATGTGAATGTGTGGCCGGACAACTGGACCAGAACCCTGGTGCCATCGCCCCTGAACATCCATATTTCGCGGTGGTCGTCGGCGGCGCCGTTCTGCTTGAGTTTGTCGATCAGTGACTGGCGGTCGTCCTGGTTGCAGTACAGTCCTATTTCCACGGTGTTCCTGCCGATCACCATCTCGCGCTCGCGCTGGAACAGTTGCTCAAAGGCCCGGTTGACGTCCTTGACGATGTAGTTGCCGCGGACCTGCGTCACGAACATCGCGATTGGCGATGACTGGAAGATGGTCGAAAAGCGTTGTTCGCTGTTGCGCAGTTCTTCTTCGGCGCGCTTGCGCTCCAGCTCAGCGGATGCGCGTTCGCTGAACACCTGCAGGAGCGAGCGGACCAGGTCGGGATTGCTGAGTGTTTCGGTATGCATCACGGCGAGTACGCCAATGGTATTGCCCGCCGTATCACGCAGCGGCGCACCGGCATAGCTCTCCCAGCCGTCCTCACCCAGCGCCTCACTTTCCGGAAAGATGCTGCGGATGCCGGAAGGGAAGACGCAAATCTCGCCCTCCAGCGTGCGTGCGCAAGGCGTGCCGATGGTGTCGTACTCGAAGTTCTCCACTGTATGTCCGCGAACATGGGCGGCGACCGAGCGCAGTCGCCCCTGGGCAGCGGGAACGCGCAGGCCGATGAAGGCGCAATTGGTGCGCAAGGCCGAGGCGAGGTCGGCCACCAGCAATTCGAAGAACGACTCGCCGGCCATGTCGCGCGTGCCTTGCGCCAGGCGCAGGAGCGCCCGGTCCGCCTCGGCCTTGCGCTCTTCCAGGATCCGCTGGTCAGTGACGTCGCGAATCACGGCAAGCATGTAGCGCTCGTTGTTGGCATTGAAGATTGTGACGTTCGAGACGCACTTGCGCAGTTTCCCGAACTTGGTGCGCATGTCCCATTCGAAGTTGCGCGCTTTCTTGTTGGCGGCGAGTTCCTGCAACAGCGTCCAACGCTGGGTCGGATACACCCAGATGTTGAGTTCGACGGAAGTCCTGCCGACCGACTCCTCACGCGCGAAGCCGGTGATTTCCTCGAAGGTCTGGTTGACGTCGACGAGTATGCCGTCGCGCATCCGGGTGATCGAGATCGAATCCGGGTTGCCCTGGAAGGCGCCGGCGAACTTCGCTTCCGAGAAGCTCAGCGCCTCTTCCGCGCGCCGCTTTTCTGTAATGTCCTCGGCAATCGAGAGCAGGCGGTCGGACTTGCCGGTGTTGTCGGCGATGTAGGTATGGCTCCACTGGCAGGTAATGATCAGGCCGTCCGCACGCCGGTTCTGGCTGATGTTGCGGCTGTCGCCCTTGTCCTCGTCGAGCCGGTTGAAGAGGGCATTCACCGCCTCCTGGCTGCCATTGGGGATGATGAAGCTGGCGTGCCTGCCTAGCGCCTGTTCACGCGAGTGGCCAAAGATGCGTTCGGCCGCCGCATTCCACTCGATGACCTGCAGCCTGCTGTCCCATTCGATGATCGCGATCGGGCTTTGCTCGACCAATGCGCGGAAGCGCTCCTCCCGCTCGTACAGTTCCTGTTCGACGCGCTTTCGCTTGTCGATGTCCTGTTCGAGTTCATGGTTCTTGCGGTCGAGCTCCTCGAACAGGCGGCGCAGGCTGGTCCGGGTGTCTTCCATGCGCCGGCTGAGCATGCCGATCTCATCCAGGCGCTGCCAGGTGAATGGTACGTCGAGCTGCCTCCCGGCCAGCCGCTCCGCCCCCGCGCCAAGCCGCTGCAAGGGGCGCACCAGACGTCGCTCGAGCAGGACCAGGATGAGTGCGATCGACAGTGCAGCCTGGGCCAGCACGGCCGTCATTGAATTCAGGAGATCGTCGATCATGACACGGCGTAGCCGCGTGCTGCCGACTTCGATCTTGACCGAGCCGATGGTGCTGCCGCGATAGACCACGGGCTTTTCGGTGACAGCAGTAAAGCCGATGCGGCGTTCCGGCCGCTCGCCGGACACAAAGACGCCAAGCGCGTTGTCACGGACCTCGATGCGCACGATGTCTTCCTTGCGGGACATCATTGCTTCGAGGAGGGCATTGCCGCTTTCCTGGTTGATGTTCCATAACGGCTCCTGCATGCCGTTGGACAGGATGTCGGCGTTCTGTTCGAGCAGTTCTTCCGTCTGCCGCTTGATGCCGTCGTTGTACTGCTTGAACCAGGAATAACCGCTGATCAGCGTCGCCGGCGCAAGCAGGCCCGCCACCACGACGAGCACGATCGCGCGTCGCAAGGTGAGAGTGCGTTTGCCGATTTTCATGCGTGTCCCGTCCTTGAATTCGGTACGGGCAGGGGATTACCTTGCCCCATTGTCCTTGAGCCAGGTAGTGAGCTGGTCAACGGTCATCGGCCGCGCAAACAGGTAACCCTGGGCAAGCGGGCAGCCGAGCGTGGCCAGGATGCTGGCCTGCCGTTCATCCTCCACGCCTTCGGCCACGACCGACAGGCCTAGGTTGCGGCCGAGTTGGATGACCATCTCGGCGATGCTGCTGCCGCGCGAGGAACCCGTGATCTCGGTGACGAAGCTGCGGTCGATTTTCAGGCGGTCGGCCTGCAGGCGCTGCAGGTAGCTGAGCGAGGAGAATCCGGTGCCGAAATCATCGATGGCGATGCTGACGCCGGTCTGCTTGACCTGGCAGAGCAGCTGAATCAGGACGTCCGGCTCTTCCATGGCGATCGATTCGGTGATCTCCAGTTCGATCCGGGAGGGGGGGGCGCCCGTCTCGGCAATCACATTGCGCAGTGTGTCGAGGAAGCGCGGATGGCGGAACTGGACTTGCGATACGTTGATCGATATCGTGAATTCTGAATATCCCATGTCACGCAGCCGCACCAGTTCCCTGCACGCTTCGCGCATGACCCGCTCGCCGATATCAATGATCAGGCCGGAGTACTCGGCGATTGGAATGAAGCGGTCGGGTGGGATGAAGGTGCCATCCTTGGTGCGCCAGCGCAGCAGGGCTTCGGCGCCAACCGGCTTGCGTGTCGCGAGGTCGATCTGCGGCTGGTAGACGACGAACAGTTCCTTCTCTTCGTAGGCGGTGCGCAGCGCATGCATGAGACGGACCCGTTCCCGGATGTCGACGCCCATGCTGCGCGAGAAATAGAAATGGCCCGCGCGTTGCAGCAGCTTGGCGCGCTTCAAGGCGATATCGGCATCCTTGAGCGCATCGGCGCCGCCGCCTTCATAGTCTTCCAGGCGCACCAGTCCTGCGGTCGCCGAGAGCTGGACTTCCTGGCCGTCTATGCTGAAGGGCTCCTCGAAAAGGTCGAGCAGGACGGCGGGCTGTACCAGAGATGCGTTGCCCAGCACGCCGAAGGTGTCGCCACCGACGCGCGCAATGGTCAGCTGGTCGCCCAGTCGCGATTGCAGGCGTGCGCCGACACCCAGCAGGAGCAGGTCGCCGAACTGGTGGCCGAGCGCGTCGTTGGTCTCTGCGAAGTGGTCGATGTCGACCAGTGCCAGCACCACGTCGCTGCGCAAGGGCATGCCAAGCGATTCATCGAGCAGCTCCTTGAGGCGGGTGCGGTTGGGGAGCCTGGTCAGTGGGTCGTAGAACGCAAAATTGTGCAGCCGCGTCACCAGCAGGACATTGTCGAGGCCGACCGCGATGTTGCGGCTGAACACGTCGAGCAGGCGCTGGTCAATCTCGTTCAGCGGGCCGACGGTATCGATGTAGGCAACAAAGTCGCGGTTGGCGTTGCCGCCGAAATACAGCGTGGCGTAGTCATTCCCGTAAATGCTGGTGCGCTGTGCAAGGGTCCGTTGCAGGAGCCGGGTGATTCGCCCGTCGCGCACCGATGCGGTTGACTTGTCAACCATCTGCGCGAGCGGACCCGCGGCGCTGATGACGGACAATTCGAGGTCGTGTTCGTTCAGGTGTTCCTGCACGCACAGCAGCCCGCTGGTTTGCTGGTCGAGCAGATTGGCCACCTGGGCGATGACGCCGTCGGCGAAGTTGTCCAGTCCGTGCAGTGCCATCAGTTCGGTGCTGGCGCGGACAATACGATCCAGGCCGCGCCGGCTCGCGTTGATCGCCCGGATCTGTTCATACGAGCGGATGGCGGCGGTGACGGTCGTGTACAACTTGATACGCGTCAGCTCTGATTTCGTCTTGTAGTCATTGATGTCGAAATCGCGGATAGCGTCGATTTCGGGGGCATAGCCCGGCTGGCCGGTGCGCAGGATGATGCGCACTTCGGTGAGTTTCAGGACTTCACGGATGTGGCGTACCAACTGCAGTCCCGAATCTTCCTGCTCCATGACGACGTCGAGCAGGATGACCGCGATATCGTCTTCCTGGGCGAGGAGTTCGCGCGCTTCGGCCGCGGAGTAGGCATGGACGAATTCGAGCGGGCGGTGCTGCATTTCCAGGTTGCTGAGCGCAAACGTGGTGGCGGAGTGGACGTCGGTATCGTCGTCGACGATCATGACGCGCCAGACGCCTTTGGCTTCGTTCAATCCCGAGGTACCGGACGGCGTTTCCGTTTCGTCCATGAATACGAGATCGTCGTCGGCTTGCGCAGTCGACCTGCTCATTGTCCTCTCCAGGGAGCGCTGGTTCTTTGCTGGAAACAGTATATATATTCCATTGGCGGCGGTACGGCAGATGGTGGCAGCATGCCATCAAAATTATTGTTGTTCCGACATTTCGTCGGTGCACACAAGTCCGGCTCCAATCACCCTTGGCCGGCTTGGGACGTAGAACGCCAATTTCTTCCAAGTAACTGTCTCTGGATGTTGCACCATATTTTCCTTGTACGCAATCTCCATGCCGTGGAAGGCGGTATCCGTTTTGTGTCTTGTTTACATCGCTTGGCGCAGGCGATACGTTAAAATCGTCACTTTCCCGACCATCCCTTCATCATCATGTCCGGCAACACCTTTGGCACACTGTTTACCGTCACTACTTTTGGCGAATCCCACGGACCGGCAATCGGCTGCGTGGTCGACGGCTGCCCGCCAGGCATGGTGTTGTCAGAAGCCGACATCCAGCCCGAACTCGACCGTCGCCGGCCCGGCACGTCGCGCCATGTGACCCAGCGCCAGGAACCGGACACCGTCCAGATCCTGTCCGGTGTCTATGAAGGAAAGACCACTGGCACGCCGATTGCGCTGCTGATCCGCAATGAAGACCAGCGCAGCAAGGATTACGGCAACATCGTCGAAACCTTCCGTCCCGGCCATGCCGATTACACCTACTGGCACAAGTACGGTATCCGCGACCCGCGCGGCGGCGGCCGCTCGTCGGCGCGCCTGACCGCGCCGGTCGTCGGCGCCGCCGCTATCGCAAAGAAATGGCTGAAGGAGCAATTCGGTACGACCTTCAAGGGCTGCATGAGCCAGCTTGGCGAAATCGCCATTCCCTTCGAATCGTGGGAGCATGTGCCCAACAACCCGTTCTTTGCCGCGAACAATAGCGTGCTCACGCAACTCGAAGACTACATGGACCAGCTGCGCAAGGATGGCGATTCCTGTGGCGCCCGCATCGATGTGATGGCGGAAAACGTTCCTGTCGGCCTGGGCGAACCTATCTATGACAAGCTGGATGCCGACATCGCCTTTGCGATGATGGGTATCAATGCGGTCAAGGGCGTGGAAATTGGCGCCGGATTCAGGTCTGTTGCACAGAAGGGCTCCGAACACGGGGATGAACTGACACCTGAAGGCTTCGTCACCAACAACGCGGGCGGCGTGCTGGGCGGGATTTCGACCGGGCAGGACATTACGGTCTCCATTGCCATCAAGCCGACGTCGAGCATCCGTACACCGCGCCGCTCGATTGACAAGACGGGCACGCCGATCAACGTCGAAACCTTCGGCCGCCACGATCCCTGCGTCGGCATCCGCGCCACGCCCATTGCCGAAGCCATGCTGGCGCTGGTGCTGATGGACCACGCACTGCGCCACCGTGCGCAGTGCGGCGACGTGCGCGTGACGACGCCGAAGATCGCTGCGCACGTCAAGTAAGGCTTTATGCCCGGCAGGCTTGCTGTACCGCCGGGCGCCTCCGGCGCTGACCAGGCGGGCGGCGGACACAACGGCCGTTCCGCCTGCAGCCACCTTTAAGCATCCCGTGCAGCATTCCCCCTGGCCAAGGCAGTCGTTCAGCTTCGCGCTGTTTTTCTTCGCGTATTACGGTTACGTGGGCGTGTTTTCACCCTACGCCAGCCTGTACTTCGCCGACAAGGGCATGACTGCGGCCCAGATCGGCATGCTCATGTCGCTCATGCAGGTCATGCGCATCTTCGGACCCAATCTGTGGGGCTGGGTGGCTGACCGCCGGCAGCAGCGCGTCGTCGTCCTCCGGATCACCGCCGTCGCCGCCGCCTCGGCCTTTGTCGGTATGTTCTTCGGCCAGACCTTTGCCCAGTTTTTCTTCGTCATGGTCGCCGTCAACCTCTTCACCAGTGCCCAGGGCCCCTTGTCCGAGGCCCTGATGCTGTCGGAGATGCGTGGCGACCTGACGCACTACGGGCGCCTCCGCCTGTGGGGTTCGGTCGGGTTCATCATGACGGTGACGTTTGCGGGCCCGTTGCTCGACTTGTTCGGCATCCGCCTCATGCCTTGGATCGCGCTCGCGCTCCTCGTGCTGGTGCTTGTTTCGAGCATGCGAATGGATGAGACGCCGCATGGCGACACACACCAGGCGGTGGCCTCCATCCTGACCCTGCTTCGCAAGCGCGAGGTGGCGGCGTTTTTCACATCGACCTTCCTCATGATCGCCGCGCATGCGTCGCTCTATGTGTTCTATTCGCTTTACCTCGCGCAGATCGGCTACAGCAACACTGTCATCGGCCTGATGTGGTCGCTCGGCGTGGTGGTGGAAATCTTCTTCTTCTTCTACCAGGCGCCGATCTTCAAGCGCTTCGGTGTGCAAAAGCTGATGCTCGCAAGCCTGTTGATTGCGGTTGCTCGATTCCTCATGATCGGTTTGGGAGCACAATCACTCATTGTGCTGCTGCTGGCCCAGGTGCTCCATGCCGCGACATTCGGCGTGCATCACTCGGCCTCCGTGGTCACATTGCAGCGCTGGTTCTCGGGCCGTCTGCAGGCGCGCGGCCAGGCGCTGTTCACCAGCATTTCCTACGGGCTAGGAGGTACGCTCGGCGGGCTTGTGCTAGGTGGATGCTGGGATACATTCGGTTCGCAATCTGTCTATCTGGTGGCGGCTCTGTTCGCCTTGGGTGGCGCCGGCGCCGCCTTCCTGTCATACCGCTGGCAGCCGCATCATCATGAGGAGAGAAAATGAAATCGATCGTCAAGAAGATGTTCCTGAAGCAGGCGCTTGCAGCCGTGGGCCTGATGGCGCTCGTGGCTTGCGAAACGGTGCAGACGACGCAGAGCGGCGCAGTCGGCGTCGACCGCCAGCAGCATATGGCTGTCCCGGCCGAGGCCCTGGAGCAGGCGGCGCGCGAGGAATACGCGAAGTTGATGGCGGAAGAGCGAAGCAAGGGGGCGCTCAACCGGAACGCGGCGCAGGTCGAACGGGTGCGCGCGATTGCCAACCGCCTCGTGCCGCAAACCGTGGTATTCAGGCCGGATGCGCGTGCCTGGGCCTGGGAGGTCAATGTGCTGACCTCGCCGGAAGTCAATGCCTGGTGCATGCCTGGTGGAAAGATGGCTGTCTATACCGGCCTCATTGAAAAACTGCAGATCACCGACGACGAGCTAGCCGCCGTCATGGGGCACGAGATCGCGCACGCCTTGCGCGAGCACGCGCGAGAACGGGCGTCGGAGCAAGCAGTTGCCGGAACGCTCATTTCAGTCGGGGCGGCCGTGCTCGGCGTTGGCGACCTTGGGCAAAAAACCGCGGAATACGCGTATATGGGCTTGCTGGGGCTGCCGAATTCCCGGCGCCATGAAACCGAGGCGGACCGTGTAGGCGTCGAACTGGCAGCGCGAGCCGGTTATGATCCGCGCGCCGCCGTCACGCTATGGCAGAAGATGGGGCAGCTAGGCGGCGGCGAGCCCATCAAATTCCTGTCCACACACCCGTCACAGACCGACCGGCTGAATGATCTGACCGCCTATTCGCAGCGCGTCATGCCCCTGTACGAGCAGTCCCGAAAACATCGCTGATTGCAAAACAGTCAATCAGAACGCCCGTGCACTTTGTCCACGGGCGTTTTTCATTGTGCGGCCACGTGCGGCGGCCCGCTATTGCGTCGCACAACTATGGCATAATCGAGAACTATTTTCACCGCTTTCGCGCAGCTACCGCACGCTTTCGACACATGGCACAAACGCTCTACGACAAACTCTGGGAATCGCACGTCGTCCATACCGAGGAAGACGGCACCGCAGTGCTCTATATCGACCGCCACCTGGTGCATGAAGTCACCAGCCCGCAGGCGTTCGAAGGGCTGAAACTCGCCGGCCGCAAGCCGTGGCGCCTGTCCGCCAACCTCGCGGTTGCCGACCATAATGTGCCGACGACCGACCGCGCGAACGGCATCGCCGACCCGGTCTCCCGGCTTCAAGTCGAGACACTGGACGCGAACACGAAGGAATTCGGGCTGACCTATTTCAGCATGCGCGACAAGCGCCAGGGCATCGTCCACGTGATCGGACCGGAGCAGGGCGCGACGCTGCCGGGCATGACCGTGGTCTGCGGCGATTCGCACACATCTACCCACGGTGCATTCGGCGCGCTGGCGCACGGGATTGGCACCTCCGAAGTGGAGCACGTGCTGGCTACCCAGACGCTGCTTGCAAAGAAATCCAAGTCCATGCTGGTGCAGGTCGACGGCGCGCTGCCGTTCGGCGTCACCGCCAAGGATATCGTGCTGGCCGTGATCGGAAAGATTGGCACTGCCGGCGGCACCGGTTACGCGATTGAATTTGCCGGTTCCGCCATCCGTTCGCTGTCGATGGAAGGCCGCATGACCGTTTGCAACATGGCGATCGAAGCGGGCGCGCGCGCCGGCATGGTGGCCGTGGATGACATCACGATCAACTACATCAAGGGCCGTCCGTTTGCCCCCGTCGGTCCGCACTGGGATCGCGCGATCGAATACTGGCGCACGCTGCATTCCGACCAGGGCGCGAAATTCGACATGGTCGTCACGCTGAACGCCGCTGAAATCAAGCCGCAGGTGACCTGGGGCACCTCGCCCGAGATGGTTGTGTCCGTCGACGACCGCGTGCCCGATCCGGACAAGGAAAAGGATCCCGTCAAGCGCGATGCGATGGAAAAGGCGCTGGTCTACATGGACCTGAAGCCAAACACATCGATCTCCGACATTCGTATCGACAAGGTCTTCATCGGCTCCTGCACCAACTCCCGCATCGAGGACCTGCGTGCTGCCGCTGCCGTCGTACGCGGCAAGTTCCGCGCATCCAACGTCAAGCTGGCGATGGTGGTGCCCGGCTCCGGCCTCGTGAAGGAGCAGGCCGAGCGTGAAGGCCTCGACAAGATCTTCAAGGATGCCGGCTTCGAATGGCGCGAGCCGGGCTGCTCGATGTGCCTGGCCATGAACGCCGACCGCCTCGATCCGGGCGAGCGCTGCGCATCGACGTCCAATCGCAACTTCGAAGGACGCCAGGGACAGGGCGGTCGCACTCACCTGGTGTCGCCGGCAATGGCCGCCGCCGCCGGCATCGAAGGGCATTTTGTCGACGTGCGCGCACTGCGCTGACGGTTTTCAGGGAGAAGAAAAATGAAAAAACTGTTCGCACTTGTTATCGCCGCTCTCGTACTCGCAGGCTGCAATACTGTCCAGGGCATCGGCAAGGATGTGAAGAAGGCTGGCGAAGTCGTCGAGAACGCCGCAAAGAAATAAATGAAGGACTGCCGCTTCGAACGGAGCGGCGACAGAGATCAGGACCATGGATAAATTCACCGTACACGAAGGCTTGGTTGCACCGCTGGATCGCGCGAACGTCGATACCGACGCCATCATTCCGAAGCAGTTTCTGAAGTCGATCAAGCGTTCCGGCTTCGGCCCGAACCTGTTTGACGAATGGCGCTACCTTGACCACGGCGAGCCCGGCATGGACAACACGAAGCGCCCGGTCAACCCGGATTTCGTGCTGAACCAGCCGCGCTACCAGGGCGCATCCATTCTGCTGACCCGCAAGAACTTCGGTTGCGGTTCCTCGCGCGAGCACGCACCGTGGGCGCTGCAGCAGTACGGCTTCCGCGCCATCATCGCGCCGAGCTTTGCCGACATCTTCTTCAACAACTGCTTCAAGAACGGCGTGCTGCCCATCGTCCTGTCGGAAGTGCAGGTAGACCAGCTGTTCAACGAAGTGAAGGCCTTCCCCGGCTACAAGCTGGTGATCGACCTGGAGAAGCAGCTCGTCAGCACGACCAACGGTAGTGCTAGCTATGCCTTCGACGTTGATGGTTTCCGCAAGTACTGCCTGCTGAACGGCCTGGACGATATCGGCCTGACCCTGCGCCATGCCGACAAGATTCGCGCCTTCGAAGAGCGCCATCTTGCTTCGCAGCCGTGGCTTGCCAACACTATTTGATATAACTGATAGCAGACCGAACAAGATGAAAATCGCAATCCTGCCGGGCGACGGCATCGGCCCCGAAATCGTTGAACAGGCTGTCCGGGTACTGAACTCGCTCGACGAAAAGTTTGAGCTGGAAAGCGCGCCTGTCGGCGGCGCCGGCTACGAAGCGCACGGCCATCCCCTGCCGGAAGGCACGCTGAAGCTGGCCAAAGAGGCGGACGCCGTCCTGTTTGGTGCTGTCGGTGATTGGAAATACGACAAGCTCGACCGTCCGCTGCGTCCCGAGCAAGCCATCCTCGGCCTGCGCAAGAACCTGAACCTGTTCGCCAATCTGCGTCCGGCCATCCTTTATCCGGAACTGGCAGGCGCGTCGACACTCAAACCCGAGGTTGTTTCCGGCCTGGACATCCTCATCATTCGTGAACTGACCGGCGACATCTACTTCGGCCAGCCGCGTGGTGTGCGTGAATGCCCGGATGGTCCGTTCAAGGGCGAGCGTGAAGGTTTTGACACCATGCGCTACGCGGAAACCGAAATCCGCCGCATTGCCCATGTCGCCTTCCAGGCTGCCCGCAAGCGCGACAAGCGCCTGACCAGCGTCGACAAGGCCAACGTGCTCGAGACCTTCCAGTTCTGGAAGGACATCGTCACCGACGTGCACAAGGAATACCCGGACGTCGCGCTGGACCACATGTATGTGGACAACGCCGCGATGCAACTGGTGCGCGCGCCGAAGAAGTTCGATGTGATCGTCACCGGCAACATGTTTGGCGACATCCTGTCTGATGCCGCGGCAATGCTGACCGGTTCGATTGGCATGCTGCCGTCGGCTTCGCTGGATGCGAACAACAAGGGCTTGTACGAACCCTCGCACGGTTCGGCGCCAGACATCGCAGGCAAGGGCGTTGCCAATCCGCTGGCGACCATCCTGTCGGCAGCGATGATGCTGCGCTTCTCGCTGAACAAGGCAGAGCAGGCAGACCGCATTGAAAGCGCGGTCAAGAAGGTGCTTGCGCAGGGTTTGCGCACACCGGATATCTACGAGGACGGCACGACCAAGGTCGGAACGAAGGAAATGGGTGACGCTGTCGTGAAGGCGCTAGCCTCGTAGGAACAGTTTTTTATGTAGTGCACTTGAGGGAGAAAATCGTGAAGTTAGTCGGTCTGGTAGGTTGGCGTGGTATGGTGGGCTCGGTCCTGATGCAGCGCATGCAGGAAGAGGGCGATTTCGCCCATATCGACCCGGTGTTCTTTTCGACTTCCAACGCTGGCGGCAAGGCCCCGGCAATGGCGAAAAACGAAACCACGCTGAAAGACGCCAACAATATTGATGAACTCAAGAAGTGCGAGATCATCATTACCTGCCAGGGCGGCGACTACACTACCGAGATTTTCCCGAAGCTGCGCGCAGCAGGCTGGAACGGTTACTGGATTGACGCAGCCTCCACGCTGCGCATGGCCGATGATGCCGTCATCATCCTCGACCCCGTCAACCTGCACGTGATCAAGGACGCGCTCGGTCGCGGCGTGAAGAACTACATTGGCGGCAACTGCACCAACTCGATCATGTTGATGGGCATGAACGGCCTGTTCCGGGAAGGTTTGGTCGAATGGGTCAGCTCCATGACCTACCAGGCCGCTTCGGGTGGCGGCGCCAACCACATGCGCGAACTGCTCAAGGGCATGGGTGTCATCCATTCGGCCGTTGCAGACGAACTGGCAACCCCGTCGTCCGCTATCCTCGACATCGACCGCAAGGTTGCACAGACCATCCGTAACGATGTGCCGACCGAGTTTTTCCCGGCACCGCTGGCTGGCGGCCTGATTCCCTGGATCGACAAGCAGCTCGACAACGGCCAGTCCAAGGAAGAGTGGAAGGGCCAGGCCGAGGTCAACAAGATCCTCGGCAACAAGAACACGATCCCGGTTGACGGCCTGTGTGTGCGTATCGGCGCGATGCGATGCCACAGCCTTGCACTGACCGTGAAGCTCAAGAAGGACGTGCCGCTGGCGCAGGCCGAAGAGATCATCCGCTCGGGCAACCAGTGGGTGAAGTGGGTGCCGAACGAGCGCTCGATCACCGAAAAGGAACTGACCCCGGCGTCGATCACTGGCGGTCTGGAAGTTGGTGTAGGCCGTGTGCGCAAGCTGAACATGGGGCCGGAGTACCTGTCCGCGTTTGTCATCGGCGACCAGCTCCTGTGGGGCGCAGCCGAACCGCTGCGCCGCATGCTGCGCATCATCCTGGATAACTGATCTTATCTATATAGTCATTAATCGTCGTATCTCGTTGGGGCCTGTCGCCATGGTTCATGAACCAAGGGCTGACAGGCCCCAATTTCGTTGCCAATCCACAACAGCCATTTCGACAACGCCAAGGGGCTTTACAGCGTGCGGTTTTACACCACTTAGTAAGTTGGTTACACTTGCGCGCCTAAGTCCATGATGATATGGTGAAAGTTCCCCCAATCAATGTTAAATTGGTGCCGTGATTGTGCGCGCCAGATTCGCGAACGGAATGCCCTCCTATGCCATCCAACATGCATTCAAAAAAGCGCCCTGATTCCGGTATGTTCAATTTGAAGACCTTGAGTGCCGCAGTTGCGTCGGCGCTGGTGTTTTCGAACGCATGGGCGGCGGGATTGGGCAAGCTCACTGTCCTTTCGTCCCTGGGGCAACCATTACGTGCCGAGATCGAGTTGACGGCGGTTTCGAAGGACGAAGTGGGGGCGCTCACCGCGAAATTGGCAACGGCAGATGCATTCCGCCAGGCGAACATCGACTTTCATCCAGCGCTGTCGACATTGCGCTTCGCCGTGGAGCAGAGGGGTGACCGCCAGTTCATCCGCATGACCTCGTCGCAGCCTCTCAACGAGCCGTTCGTCGACATGCTCCTCGAACTTGCCGGTCCGAATGGCCGCCTTGTTCGTGAATATACCTTCCTGCTCGACCCTGCCGACTTGCGTACGACGCAGTCCGCGCAAGTGGCGCCGATGCCGGTTCCTGAATCTGCAGCACCCGCCGCCCAGCCGCGTGCGCAGGCTCCGGCAGAGTCCGCGCCCGCACCGCGCGCTTCGTCGCAGACTCGTGTACAGCGAGCCGAACCGGCCCCCCGCGTTGCACGACCGGCCGCCGCACTTGTCGAAGGCGATCCCGTCCAGGGGGAATACCGCGTGCGCAGCGGTGACACCCTTGCCCGCATTGCTGGCCAGGTCAAACCGGGTGGCGTATCGCTGGACCAGATGCTGGTTGCCTTGTATCAGTCGAATCCTGATGCCTTCGTTGGCAACAACATGAACCGCCTCAAGGCGGGACAAATCCTCTCCGTACCGGATGCGGAAAAGGCACGTTCCATTAGTCAGTCCGAGGCACACGGCATTGTTGTGGCGCAGTCCGCGGACTTCAGCAACTATCGCAACAAGCTTGCCGGCAAGGTCGCGGAAGCCGCACCGCAAAAATCCGCCGAAGCGAAGCAGTCCGCCGGCGGCAAGATCACTGCAAAGGTCGAGGAAAAGCCGACACCTGCCTCGGAATCCAAGGACAAGCTGAAACTGTCGAATGCCCAGGCGGCGCAGGGAGGGGCGGCCGACAAGGCGGCACCGGCCACCCAGGAAGACAAGATCGCTCGCGACAAGGCCATTGCCGACGCCAATGCACGCGTGAAGGAACTCGAAAAGAACGTCGGCGAGCTGCAAAAACTCCTCGAGGTCAAGAACAAGGCACTATCCGACCAGCAGAAGCAAGCCGATGCTACCGCTGCTGCAGCGAAGGCAGAAGCGGCCAAGCCAGCTCCGACGGCACCTGCCCCGATGGAAACCAAACCTGCCGAGGCAAAGGTCGAGAAGCCTGCCGAACCGAAGGCGGCCGAAAAGCCCGCTGTGCAGGCCACACCACCGGTTGCCGCCGCGCCTGCTCCCGCACCGCAAAAGCCGAAGGCAGTCACTCCGCCACCCGCACCTGCGCAGGAAGAGCCAAGCTTCCTGGACGATCTGCTCGGCAATCCACTGGTCTTGCCTGGCGTCGGCGCGCTGCTGGTCGCGCTTGGTGCGCTCGGTGTTTACCGAGCCCGCCGCCAGAAGCAGAGCAAGCAGTTCGAAGACAGTATCATCACCGATACCAGCCTGAAGGCAAACTCGCTGTTCGGATCGACCGGCGGCCAGAGCGTGGACACCAACAACAGCGTGTTCAACTCCAACTTCGCGCCGTCCGCCAGCCAACTTGACTCCAATGAAGTCGATCCGGTTGCCGAAGCAGATGTTTACATTGCCTATGGCCGCGACGCGCAGGCGGAAGAAATCCTGAAGGAAGCGCTGCGTACTCAGCCCGACCGCCATGCTGTGCGCGTCAAGCTGCTGGAAATTTATTCCAATCGCAAGGACCTGCGCGCCTTCGAAGTGTTGGCGACCGAACTGTACGGCCTGACCAGGGGTGAGGGCGAAGATTGGAAACAGGCAGCATCGATGGGTGTGGCCATCGACCCCAACAACCCGCTCTATGCCAGCGGAAATACCGAAGTCGCCGACGATGTGCCGTTGATCGCACCGACCCAGCCGCTGGACGAGCAGGGCCTCGCGACCTTGCTGTCGTCGACACAGTCCGATACCACGCAGCTTGAAACCATCGACGGACTGGATGCAGATGCGTCGTATTTCAACAATACGGAACTTGCAGCCGACGCCGCCAGCGCGCCGGCCGAGGCGCCGCCTGTCGAGCCCGAACCGGAGCACAAGGTCACGTCGAACGACCTCGACTTCGATCTCGACGGCATGCAGGACCTGACGCCGCCCAATACGATTCCACGCCCTGTCCCCGCGGAACCGCCTGCTGACCTGACCTCGATCGATTTCAATTTCCTGGACGAGCCCGTCAAGCCGGCTGAGCCCGAAGAGGCAGCTGTTCCCGACCTGATGGCGGCTTCCGAACCAGTCGTCGAACCGGAACCGGTTGCATCGATTCCGGCGATTGACGACCTCGAGTTCCCGCTGGATGACAAACCGGCCGAAACGGATGCACCCGTAGCCATGGTGGAAGATATTTCCCTTGATGCGCTTGCGCCTCCGGTTGAAGCAGATGTTCCGGATATCGGCGACCTGACGCTTCCAGGTGAGGAGCCGAAAGTCGAAGCTCCGGCCGCGGATCCGCTTGACTTCGACCTTTCCGGTATCAGCCTCGAGCTGAATTCCCCGGAACCGGCGACGGAGGCTCTGCCGCCGGTCGATGAGGTGGTGCCGGCTCCGGTTGCGGATTTCGATTCGCTCGAGACGGAGCCTGTTGCAGCCGCTCCGACGGAAGCGCCAGCATCGCTGGAGCTGCCGGACCTGGATTTCGACGCCATGAACACGCAGATGCTGACGGATGATCCCGATGCGAACAGCGCGGAAATGGCAACCAAGCTGGATCTGGCCATTGCCTACCAGGAAATCGGCGACAAGGAAGGCGCGCGCGAGCTGCTGGACGAGGTATTGAAGGGCGGTACGCCTGAGCAGAGCGAACGCGCGAAGGCTTTGTTGCTCGAACTGGCATAATTCGTCGGGTTTCATTCGACGGGCGCGGCGTAATGCTTGCGCCCGTTTTTCATTCCGTTTTTCTTTTGCTACACAGATTGGGGCTGACTTGAAGCGAATCGCGCTCGGAGTACAGTATGACGGCGCGCTGTGGCGCGGATGGCAGACACAACCTTCCGGCGGAACGGTGCAGGATACGCTGGAGGCGGCTCTCAAGCGCTTTGCGCTCGTGGACATCGGAACAACCTGCGCAGGGCGGACGGACGCGGGGGTGCATGCGCTTGAACAGGTGGTGCATTTCGACACGGAGCTCGACCGCGAAATGTTTTCCTGGGTGCGTGGCGTCAATGCCTTTCTTCCGCCATCCATTGCTGTGCGCTGGGCATGCGAGACGCCAGGTGACAGGCTGGACGCGTTTCATGCTCGGTTCAGTGCAACCGCCCGTACCTATCACTATGTCATCTACAACCACCCGGTCCGCTCGCCGCTCCTGGCAGGGAAGGCGGGCTGGGTTTTCCGTCCCCTGCAGATCGAACCGATGCGTACGGCGGCTGCGCACCTGCTCGGCACGCACGATTTTTCTGCGTTCCGTGCAGCGGAATGCCAGGCAAAGTCGCCGGTAAAAACCATGCACGACATTCGCATCGAACGCCGGAGCGCCCTGATTGTCGTTACATTGACGGCCAATGCCTTCCTGCATCACATGGTCAGGAATATAGTCGGATCGCTGATCGTCGTAGGCAACGGCAACCAGAAGCCGGAATGGATGGCGGAAATTCTCGCCAGTCGCAACCGCAGCCTTGCTGCACCGACCTTTATGCCTGACGGCTTGTACCTCGCAAAAATCGCGTACGATCCGAAATGGCAGCTTCCGCAGGAAGCTTCGGCGGGAATGTCTTGGCTGGCCTAATCCATTAATTTATGTATAACAAATGACTGCACGCACTCGCATCAAGATCTGCGGACTGACTCGCAGGGAAGATCTGGACATCGCTGTCACGGCAGGTGCCGATGCGATCGGACTCGTGTTTTACCCAAAGAGCCCGCGCTATATCGATGCGCCCCGTGCAGCGCAACTGATAACGGTCCTGCCGCCCTTTGTGACAACAGTCGGTCTGTTCGTCAATGCAACGGCGGAGGAAGTCCGGTCTATTGTTGAACAAGTGCCGGTTTCGTTGCTGCAATTCCACGGTGACGAGACCGCGGAGCAATGCGCCGCCATCGCACAAGCCGTGCACCGCCCCTTCATGCGTGCCGTTCGGATGGGGTCGGAAATGACTGGCGAGGATTTGCTAAAATACGAGCAACAGTATCGCGCCGCCAGCAGCCTGTTTGCAGGTTTGCTACTCGATGCCTTTGTCGAGGGGTATGGCGGCGGTGGAAAGGTTTTCGATTGGTCTCTCATCCCAAAAGAGCTCGCGCCTCGGGTCGTTTTGAGTGGTGGCTTGAGCGTGCAAAACGCCACTGAAGCAGTGCTTCAGGTGCGCCCCTACGCTGTCGACATCAGCAGCGGCGTCGAACAGTCCAAGGGCATCAAGGATCCCGCCAAGATTCGCGACTTCATCGCAGCAGTGCGCAAGGCGGATACCATTCCGGGTAATTGAACAGAGAGAACCACCATGAAAGAACTGAACGCGCTGGAGAACTATGCCGAGCGCCAGGCAATGACCACCGCAGCCATGTACCAGGCTGCCCAATACAGCCTCCCTGACGCGCGCGGCCATTTCGGCCAGTACGGCGGCAGCTTCGTCTCCGAGACGCTGACCCATGCGCTGGACGAGCTGAAGAAGGGCTATGCGCATTTCCGCAGCGACCCCGAATTCCTTGAGGAATTCGCGCGTGAACTGAAGCACTTCGTTGGCCGTCCCAGCCCGATCTACCACGCCAAGCGCTGGTCCGAGATGCAGGGCGGCGCGCAGATCTACTTCAAGCGCGAAGACCTCAACCACACCGGCGCACACAAGATCAACAACGTGATCGGCCAGGCACTGCTCGCCAAGCGCATGGGCAAACCGCGCGTGATCGCCGAAACGGGCGCGGGCCAGCACGGCGTGGCGACGGCAACCATCTGCGCGCGCTTCGGCCTCGAATGCGTGGTGTACATGGGCGCGGAAGACGTCAAACGCCAGGTCCAGAACGTCTACCGCATGGAACTGCTCGGTGCGAAGGTGGTTCCAGTCGAGTCGGGCTCAAAGACGCTCAAGGACGCGCTCAACGAAGCGATGCGCGATTGGGTGACCAATGTGGAAAACACTTTCTACATCATCGGTACCGTGGCAGGTCCGCATCCCTATCCGATGATGGTGCGCGACTTCCAGTCGGTCATCGGCAATGAATGCCTGACGCAGATGCCCGAGATGACGGGACGGCAGCCGGATTATGTTGTGGCGTGCATTGGCGGCGGTTCAAATGCGATGGGGATTTTCTACCCGTACATCGACCATAAGGACGTGCAGTTGGTTGGCGTGGAAGCGGCGGGCGAGGGGCTGGAAACAGGACGTCATTCCGCCTCGCTGATCGCCGGTTCCCCGGGCGTCCTGCATGGCAACCGTACTTACCTGCTGCAGAACGAGGACGGCCAGATCATCGAGACGCATTCGGTGTCGGCGGGCCTCGACTATCCGGGTGTCGGTCCGGAGCATGCGTACCTGAAAGATGCCGGGCGTGCGAAGTACGTGTCGATCACCGACGACGAGGCGATCGAGGCTTTCCACAACTGCTGCCGTATCGAAGGGATTATCCCGGCGCTGGAATCAAGTCATGCGCTCGCCTATGCGGCCAAGCTGGCGGCGACGCTGCCAAAGGACAAGATCATCCTCGCGAACTTGTCCGGCCGTGGCGACAAGGACATGCATACCGTCGCCGAACGGATGAAGAAGCAGTTCTGAAGCGTCAGTACCCGAGCCAAATCCATAACAATCGCCGTCGGGACCGTCGCCGGAAGCCAGCTTCCGGCAAGTTCTTCCGGGCAGCAATCTTGCGAGCCGCACCATGTCTAGAATCCAAAGCACGCTGAACGCTCTTTCTGCAAAAGGCCGTAAAGGCCTCATTCCCTTCATCACGGCCGGCGATCCCGGCCCGGAACTCACTGTTTCGCTAATGCATGCACTCGTGGCCGGCGGCGCGGACATCATCGAACTCGGCGTCCCTTTCTCCGATCCAATGGCCGACGGCCCGGTCATCCAGCGTGCATCCGAGCGCGCTTTGGCGAACGGCGTCGGTATGCGTCATGTGCTGCAGTTCGTGAAGGAATTCCGAGAGACCAACCAGGCGACGCCGGTCGTGCTCATGGGCTATGCGAACCCGATCGAACACATGGGTGCGGAGAAATTCATCGATGCCGCGAAGCAGGCCGGTGTGGACGGGGTACTCGTTGTGGACTATCCGCCGGAGGAATGCCAGGAATTCGCGGCGAGCATGAAGGAGAAGGGGCTGGATCCCATCTTCTTGCTGGCCCCGACATCCACCGATGATCGGATCGAGCAAGTTGGCAAGATTGCAAGTGGTTATGTGTATTACGTGTCGCTGAAGGGCGTGACGGGCTCCGGCCACCTCGACCTCGATGCGGTCGCGAAGAAGATGCCGGAAATCAAGAAACATGTCCGCGTGCCGGTTGGCGTCGGTTTCGGCATCCGGGATGCGGCTACGGCGAAAGCCATTGCATCAGTCTCCGATGCCGTCGTGATCGGTAGCCGCATTATCCAGGAACTCGAGAATACGCCGCGGGAAAACGCGGTCCAGGCGGTGCAAACCTTCATTTCGGGCATCCGCAAGGCGCTCGACGAGTGATTTGGGATATCATTTTGTCATCCAATCCTTGTATTGGCGCGCGGCAAGGCCGGCGGTACAATGCGGCAACCCGAAAATTTGAGATGAGGTCTACATGAGTTGGCTTGAAAAGCTGCTTCCCCCGCGCATCCAGCGCTCCGACGCCGCAAACCGGAAATCCGTGCCGGAAGGTCTGTGGGTCAAGTGCCCGTCGTGCGAGGCAGTGCTGTACCGTACCGACCTCGAATCCAATGTCCATGTCTGCCCGAAGTGCGACCATCACATGCGCATCCGTGCGCGTGAACGTCTCGACGCGCTGCTGGATGCCGGCGGCCGTTATGAAATCGGCCAGGAAGCCCTGCCGGTCGACTCACTCAAGTTCAAGGACAGCAAGAAGTACCCCGACCGCCTGAAGGATGCGATGGAATCCACCGGCGAGACCGATGCACTGGTCGTGATGGGCGGCGCGATCATGTCGCTGCCGGTCGTCGTGGCCTGCTTCGAATTCGAATTCATGGGCGGTTCCATGGGCTCGGTTGTCGGCGAACGTTTTGCGCGGGGCGCACAGGCGGCGCTGGAGCAGAAGGTGCCGTTCATCTGCATTACCGCCACCGGTGGCGCCCGCATGCAGGAAGGCCTGCTGTCGCTGATGCAGATGGCCAAGACCACGGCCATGCTGACCAAGCTGGCCGAGAAGAAGCTGCCGTTCATTTCCGTGCTGACCGACCCGACGATGGGTGGCGTGTCGGCTTCCTTTGCGTTCATGGGCGACGTCGTGATCGCCGAGCCGAAGGCGCTGATCGGCTTTGCCGGTCCGCGCGTGATCGAGAACACCGTGCGCGAGAAGCTGCCGGAAGGTTTCCAGCGTGCCGAATTCCTGATGCAGAAAGGGGCCGTCGACATGATCGTCGACCGTCGCAAGATGCGCGAGGAAATCGCGCGCCTGCTCGCGCTGCTGCAGAACCAGCCTGCAGAAGTCCTGGCGTAACAAATTGATGTAAGCAACAAGCCCGGACTGCAGCAAGTCCGGGCTTTTCATTTTCCAGCGTCCGTCTTCCTCCCGCCATGCAAAATCTTCCCTCGACACTCACCGAATGGCTGTCCGTTCTCGAAAAGATGCATCCCAAGGCCATCGACATGGGCCTGGACCGCGTGCGGCAGGTCAAGGACAGGCTCGGCATCCAGTTCGACTGCCCGGTCATCATTGTGGGGGGCACCAACGGCAAGGGCTCGACATGCGCGATGCTGGAGTCGATCCTGATGCATGCGGGCTACCGCGTCGGCCTCTACACTTCGCCGCACCTGCTCGACTTCAACGAGCGAGCGCGCGTGAATGGCGAACCGGCGAGCGATGCGGCGCTGGTCGAGCAGTTCGCCGCCGTCGAGGGGCAACGCGGCGACGTATCGCTGACCTACTTCGAGTTCACGACGCTCGCCATCCTGCGGCTGTTTGCCGAGGCAAAGCTCGACGCGGTGATCCTTGAGGTCGGCCTCGGCGGCCGCCTGGATGCGGTCAATATCGTCGATGCGGATGTTTCCATCGTCACTAGCGTCGACATCGACCATACCGAATTCCTGGGCAATACGCGCGAAGAGATCGGTTTTGAAAAGGCCGGTATCTTCCGCTCTGGCAAAGCGGCGATCTGCGGCGACCCGGTCCCGCCGAAATCACTCATCGACCACGCTGCTGCGATTGGCGCCGAGTTGTGGCTGTTCGGCCGCGATTTCAACTACTCGGGCGACAAGCAGCAATGGAACTACGGCGGACGCGGCCAGCGCCGCAATTCGCTGGGTTACCCGAGCCTGCGTGGCGCGAACCAGCTCCTGAATGCCTCAGCCGCGCTTGCCGCGCTGGAAGCGTTGCGCGACCGCCTCCCTGTCGGCGCGCAGGAAGTGCGCAATGGCTTGGTGATGGTCGAATTGCCGGGGCGTTTCCAGGTGCTGCCGGGACGCCCCTCCGTGGTCCTCGATGTCGCCCATAATCCGCACGCGGCCGCAACGCTGGCACAGAACCTTAACAACATGGGATTCCATCCCTATACCTACGCGGTATTCGGCGCCATGCAGGACAAGGATATTGCCGGCGTCGTCGCGCACCTGAAGGACATCGTCGACCACTGGTGCCTGACCGATTTGCCGCTGCCCCGTGCCGCGACCGCGGAACAGCTGAAACAGACGCTGCTCGATGCAGGCATCGCGCAGAATGCCGCGCCGGGCTCCGAACGCACCATCCAGACCTTCGATTCCCCCGCCGCCGCATATGCGAACGCGCTAAGCAGGGCAGGGGAGAATGATAGAATTGCGGTTTTCGGATCTTTTCTCACCGTTGCCGGCGTAATGGAAGCGAAACGATCCGGGAAGCCGGCCTGAGTGCTCTTATTTCAAGACGGCTTCCGCCATCACTGACGGACTTATTTTTATCGCATGAGCTTGTTCTCGTTCCTTCGCAAAAACAAGCAGGAATCGGCCTCCGGGGAAAGCACCTTTCAATCGCGCGCCGAGGAGGATTCCAAGGCAGTACGCAGCCGCGCGAAGCGTCGCGGCAAGGATAGCCGCGAGGACGATGCGCTTGATCCGGTATTGCCAGAAAAGAAACGCGCCCGCCGCCGCCTGATCGGCGCCGTTGCGCTGGTGCTCGCCGCAGTGGTCGGCCTGCCGATGGTGCTCGATTCCGAGCCCAAGCCGCTGGCCGACGATATCGCCATCCAGATCCCCTCCAAGGACAAGCCTGTCGCAGGGGCGGCCGCCCGCGCGGACATGCCTGCGGCGTCGAAGGTCGCCGCCTCTGCGTCCCTCGACGCCAAGGAAGAGGTCGTGGAGGCACCGGCTGCTCCCGCGTCGGCGGAAAAGAAGCCCGAACAACCGGCTGCCGAGCAGCACAAGCCCAAAGATGATGCCAAGGCGTCAACAGATTCAGGGCACAAGGCTGCCGACAAGGCTGCGGTCGTTGCAAAGGCTGAACCGAAATCCACCGAATCGCACGACAAGACTGACGATTCCGCACGCGCCAAGGCGCTCCTCGAGGGCAAGCCTGATCCCAAGGCAGCCGAGAAAAAAGCCGGAAAATTTGTCATCCAGGTAGCGGCACTGGCGACCAAGGACAAGGTCGACGAGTTGCAGGGCAAGCTCAAGGGCGCCGGCATCAAGTCGTACACGGAAAAGATTGCTACCGCATCAGGCGACCGCACGCGTATCCGCGTGGGCCCGTTCACCAGCAAGGAAGACGCGGAAAAGGCTCGCGCCAAGATCGTCAAGCTGGGTTTGAACGGCACGCTGGTGCCGGCTTGATTTTTCGCGCGCCGTGACAATCTTCGATTATCTGGTGCTGTTCGTGCTGGTGTGCTCGGTTGTCATCAGCACGTTGCGCGGCCTGGTCAAGGAAATCCTGTCGCTGCTGAGCTGGGTGGTGTCCTTCGTGGTGGCCAACGCCTTCGGCGAAGACCTGGCGAAGCTGTTGCCCTCCATGGTGCCGGGCAGCACGACGCGGCTGATCATTGCATTCATTGCATTGTTCATCGGCGTGCGCCTGTTGATGGCGCTGCTGACGATGGCAATCGACGCGGTGATCAAGGCGAGCGGCCTGTCCCTGGCGGATCGCGGCCTCGGCGGGTTGTTCGGACTGGGACGCGGCATGGTCATCGTGCTGGCGGCCGTCCTGTTGTGCGGCATGACCGCAATTCCGCAGCAGCCCTTCTGGAAAGAGGCGCTGCTCAGCCCGCTGGCGGAAACGGCTGCGCGTACCGTGAAGCCTTTCCTGCCGGGCGATTTTGCGCGGCATGTACAGTTTTGAATCTGCTTAAGTAAGGAGCCCACCATGTGTGGCATTGTTGGCGTTGTTTCCCACGGTCCGGTCAACCAGTTGATTTATGACGCGCTGCTGCTGCTGCAGCATCGCGGCCAGGATGCTGCCGGTATTGCAACCAACCACGGCAATACGTTCTCGATGTACAAGGCCAACGGCCTCGTGCGCGATGTATTTCGTACCCGCAACATGCGTTCGCTGCCGGGCAACGCCGGTATCGGCCAGGTGCGCTATCCGACCGCCGGCTCTTCCAGCGAAGAAGAAGCGCAGCCTTTCTACGTGAACGCGCCGTTCGGCATCATCCTGGCGCACAACGGCAACCTGACCAACTGGGAACAGCTCAAGATCGAGATGTTCAAGAACGACCGCCGCCACGTCAACACCGATTCCGACTCGGAAGTGCTGCTGAATGTGCTGGCACACGAAATCCAGCAGGCGACGACCGGCTACTCGCTCGACCCGTCGGCGCTGTTCAAGGCTGTCTCCGTGCTGCACACACGCGTGCGCGGTTCCTACGCGGTCGTGGCGCAGATCGCCGGCTACGGCCTCCTGGCCTTCCGCGACCCGTTCGGTATCCGCCCGCTGTGCATCGGCTTCAATGAGACCGACAAGGGCACCGAATACATGCTGGCCAGTGAATCCGTTGCGCTCGAAGGTCTCGGCTTCCGGTTCCTGCGCGATGTGACCCCGGGTGAGGCGATTTTCATCGACCTGGACGGCAACCTGTACAACCAGCAGTGCGCCGACAACCCGGTGCTCAATCCCTGCGCTTTCGAATTCGTCTACCTTGCCCGTCCCGACTCCATCATCGATGGCGCATCGGTGTACGCCTCCCGTCTCAAGATGGGCGAGTACCTTGCCGAGAAAATCCGGCGCGAGATGTCGGCTGGCGACATCGATGTCGTGATGCCGATCCCCGATTCCTCCCGTCCGGCGGCGATGGAACTGGCGCTCAAGCTCAACCTCGACTATCGCGAAGGCTTCATCAAGAACCGCTACATCGGCCGCACCTTCATCATGCCCGGCCAGGCACTGCGCAGGAAGTCCGTGCGCCAGAAGCTCAATGCGATCAGCAGCGAGTTCAAGGGCAAGAGCGTGCTGCTGGTGGATGACTCCATCGTGCGCGGCACGACCAGCCGCGAGATCGTGCAGATGGCGCGCGATTCGGGCGCCAAGCGCGTGATCTTCGCGTCCGCAGCACCGCCGGTGAAGTTCCCGAACGTTTACGGCATCGACATGCCGACCCGCAACGAGCTGATCGCTCACGGCCGTACCGACGAGGAAGTCTGCCGCGAGATCACCGCCGATGCACTGGTGTACCAGGACGTCGAAGCGCTCAAGCGTTCGATCTCCGACCTCAACCCGGCACTGAAGGATTTCGAAGCGTCCTGCTTCGACGGCGTGTATGTGACGGGCGATATTTCCCGCGATTACCTCGATCGCGTCGAGTTCGCTCGCAACAATCCGAAGCCGGTCACTGAGGATGCAGTGCGTTCGCAGCTCAACCTGAACCTCGCGCGCGTCGACTGACCTGCACGCGTTTCATCAAGGCCCGCCGCATGCAAATGCCGCGGGCTTTTTTCATTCATGCCTGCTGCAGCAGGGATGCAAACTCGCCAGCGGGCAGGGGTTTGCTGAAGTAATAGCCCTGCATCTCGTCGCAATGATGGTCGCGCAGGAAGGCGACCTGCTCCTCGGTCTCCACACCTTCGGCGATGACCTTCAGGTTCAGGCTGTGCCCGAGCGAAATCACGGTGCTGGTGATGGCGGCGTCGTCGGCATCGGTCGCGATGTCGCGCACGAAGGACTGGTCGATCTTGAGGTGGTGCAGCGGGAAACGCTTCAGGTAGCTCAGGCTCGAGTAACCGGTACCGAAGTCATCGATGGACAATTGGACCCCGAGATCTTCCAGTTCCTTGAGCTTGGTGATGAACAGTTCTGCGCTGTTCATGACGATGCTTTCGGTCAGCTCCAGTTCCAGGTGGCGTGCTTCCAGTCCCATATCGTGCAGGGCGTCTGCAACGGACTGCACCAGGTTCTCCTGCTGGAACTGGCGCGCGGACAGGTTGACCGAAATGCTGATGGGCGGCAGGCCGGCATCCTGCCATGCCTTGTTCTGTGCGCAAGCGGTGTGCAGTACCCAGTCGCCGATGGGCACGATGAGGCCGATCTCTTCCGCCATCGGGATGAAGCGCGTCGGAGAAACCAGGCCTTTTTCCGGATGGTTCCAGCGGATCAGCGCCTCAGCACCGATGATGCGGCCAGTGCTGGCTTCCACCTTGGGCTGGTAGAAAAGTTCGAATTCGTTGCGGTCCAGCGCGCGCCGCAGTGCGCTTTCCAGCTCGGCACGTTCGACAGCGCGCACGCTCATTTCGCGTGAATAGAACTGGAACGCGTTGCCTCGCTCTTCCTTGGCGCGGTACATGGCGATATCGGCGTTGCGCAGCAGGGATTGCATGTCCTCGCCGTCGTCCGGGAAGATGGTCGCGCCGATGCTGGTCGTGACAAACAGCTCGTGGCCGCGGACGATAAACGGCGCCTGGAAGGCATCGAAAATCTTGTTCGTGACCGCTGCGACATCTTGCGGGCGCTGGATATCGGTGAGCAGGATGATGAACTCGTCGCCGCCTTGCCGTGCCACGGTGTCGCCTTCGCGCACTACCATCCGAAGGCGGTGCGACACCTCGAGCAGCAGCGAATCGCCCAACTCGTGGCCGAAGCTGTCGTTGACGCCCTTGAAACGGTCCAGGTCGAGGAACAGCAGGGCCAGCAGCAGGCCGTTGCGGCGTGCATGCGCCATCGCCTGCGCGATTCGGTCGCCGAGCAGGTTGCGGTTGGCCAGGCTGGTCAGTGCATCGTGGCCGGCGAGGTATTCAATGCGTGCTTCATAGGCCTTGCGTTCGCTGATATCGATCGCGATACCGTCAATGCGCTGCAGCTGCCCGACGTTGTTGAGGATGGCGCGTGCACGCTCCTCGATCCATCGGATCGTGCCGTCCGGACGGACAATGCGGTATTCATGGGTGAAGCTCGTCAGGTTCCCCAGCCGGCTGTGCGCTTCCATGATCGCCTCACGGTCGTCCGAATGGATCATGCGGAACCAGAGCTGCCTGTCGCGGTAAAAGTGCTCGACCGGGCGGCCGTAGATCTTCTCGACCATGGAATTCAGGTAGATGAATTCGTTTCGGGTACAGGACCAGACGACGTTGTCGATCGAATCGAGGATGCTCGACAGCTTTTCCTCTGTCGCGCGCAATGCATGTTCGGCTTGTTCGCGCGCCGCCCGCGTGCGCAGGCTCACAACGCCGTACGCGATATCGTCAGCCAGCTCTTCCAGCATGGCGACCTGCTCGGTGTCGAACCTGTTGGGTTGCGTTTCGAAGATCGTCAGCATGCCAAAGACGCGGCCGCGGTCCTTGAGTGGCAAGGAGATGGCCAGGTCGGGCGCATCGTCATGCTTCCTGCCATCTGTGTTGCCGCCGACGTCGATCGTGACCCAAGGGCGCCCATTCCCCTTTGCAGCACTTGCCTGATGCAATGCCGGAATGCGGCCACTGGTTTCCGTGTCGTCCATGGGGCCGCCGGCGCGGGCGACACATACTGCATTTCCGTCTTCCTCGAGGTAATCGATCCGCGCCATCCGGTAGCCGCCAGCATCGACCACGGTGCGGCACATGTCCTGCAAAAGGCTCATTTCATCCGTGGCATGCACCATCACATGGTTGCACTCGGCCATGACTGTGCGGGCGCGCAGGCTGCGCCGGAGCGCTTCCTGGGCACGCTTGCGGTCGCCGACTTCCAGCGTCAGCTGGGCATGCTGCCGTTCGATCGCGCCATACAGCTGCAGATTTTCGTAGACCACCGCGAGTTGTGCCGCGACCGTTGATGCGGCGCGTTCATCCACTTCGCTGAATTCGTCGGCGCCGAGCTTGTCCACGAGGTACAGCCAGCCGAACGCCGTTTCCTGCGACGCGATCGGTGCGGCAAGTATCGAATGCACCGGTGGATGTGTAGCCGGGAGACCGAGCGCGGCCGGATTGCCATCCCCCATCGTCAGCCGGCGCGGCGCACGTGCGGCAAGGACATCGCCGAGCAAGCCATGACGCGCCTCCGGCCATGGCATGTGTGCGAGGGCCGTCTCGTCCATGCCGCGCATGAGGAAGTATTCGAGGCGGCCGCGATCTTCCGCCAGGATGCCGACCGCCGCATACTTCGCCACGCAGATGTCCTGCACGACGCGGCAACTGCTCGCCAGCAAGCGTTGCGGGTCGCGTTCCGAGGCCAGTTCGATGCCAAGTTCGATCAGCGCGGTCAGGCGCAGGCTTACCGCCTGCAGGGAGGTCAATGCCTTGGACAGGCGCTGGACGACATGCTGGAGGCCTTCGATGTCTGCGGCGGCGCTGTTTCCGTTGTTGACCAGCTCCGACATGATGTGACTGCTGGTTTCCAGCTCGACGAGATATTCGCTCAACTGGTTGTCGAGCGGATTCAGGCGCGTCTGCTCGGTTTGCACTGCGGGCGGCGGCGCGGGCAGGGGAGTCGCCGGCACGCCTAGCGCCTCATGCACGGTCTTGAGAATCAGGTCGGGATCGGATGGTTTGGGAAGCACCCACTGCACGCCGCAGGCCATCGCCATCAGGCTGGCTTCGCGTTCATGGTAGGCAGCGGTGTAGAAGATGACGGGCGTAGCGGCGATGGACGGGATGGCCCGCAGGCGGCTGACGAATTCGTAGCCATCCATGTTGGGCATCAGGATGTCGGCGATAACCAGGTCGGGCCGGCGGGCGCACGCGAGGTCCAGGCCCGCCGCGCCGTCCGCTGCCTCGATCAGGCTGTGACCGCTGTAACCAAGCAGAACCATCAGAAATTGGCGGTTCAGTACATGGTCG
>NZ_LSTO01000001.1:132195-133053 GCF_002211445.1 Noviherbaspirillum denitrificans
AGCCGGCGGCTGCTACTACAAGCAGCCTTCCTGCTGGACCCCGGCTTACTACTGCCCGCCCTCCTACGGCATGCCCGAAGCGAAGTACCAGCCGAGCTCGTTCTCGTTTGACGCCACCCAGCAGATCGGCCAGTCGCAGAACGTGGTCAACAACAACGGCAACAACGTGGCTTTCGCCAGCGGCATCAGCTCTACCGTGAACCCGACCCAGTCCGCCAACAACAACATCAACTTCTGATCGAGAGGAGAACGAGCATGTCAAGCCTGACGATCAAGGACCTGTCCCGCGACAGCATGGAGCTGGACCGTGCGGCGATGAAGAAAGTACGCGGCGGCAATTCGTGGTTGCAGGGTCTCGGCCCGATCGCCAACGTCAATGTCGGCGTGAATCAGAACATCACGCAGATCCAGAACGTCGAAGTCAACGCGCTGAACAACGTCGGTGTCATCGGCGCCGGCTTCGGGCCGCTGAAGCTCGATGTCAGCCCGTCGCAATGGGCATCGGCAGACGCCTATTTCTGATCGCAGTACTTCCACTCAAAAAGCCCGCCTGGGATATCCCCGGCGGGCTTTTTTTCGTCCTGACGTCCCGTTCGCACGTGGCGTCCATGCCTTCGCCGTCCTTCATCAAGCGCTGTTGCCAGCAAACGAACACCTCCTGCGAAATCGTCGGGTAGCGCCCATCTGTTTATCGGGCCCGATCCCGCATCGCAACGATGCAAAGCATATAAGCAGGGAGCATTTCTCTTTAATTTCAATCACTTACGCACAGCCCAAGGTCGAATATCCGCGCTGGCACACTCCTCGCAATATGTCTGTCGAGCGCAACGAAATGCTCGACCAACCCAACCACCCCAT
>NZ_LSTO01000001.1:133063-172842 GCF_002211445.1 Noviherbaspirillum denitrificans
GGCGCTGGTTGCGAGCGATGGCCCGTTCTCCGCCTTCCCTGGCATCGACCGCTCGCTGGCCATCCTGCGCGGCCACGGCCTGCATCTCGCGGGAGACGAATGCCGCCGCATGGATGAACACGCGCCGCCGTTTGTCTTTCGCGGTGAACAGCGGATCAGCGCCACGCTGAAGAACGGCCCCGTCACGGACTTCAATGTCATGACGCGCCGCGCCGCCTGCGCGCATACACTCGAGGTGATGGAAGTGCGGGACATCCATCGCTGCACCCCGCGTTCCGGCCTGATGCTGCTGTATGTTGCGCGCGGCCAGGTTGCCTGCCTTGGGGGACGGCGTGAAATCTGCGCGGAAGGCGAATCGCTGCTGGTGGACTGGCGCGAAGAACCGGCGATCGAACTGGCGGTACCCGAGCCGGCACGTATCTGCCTCGCCCACATCACATTCAAGGAAACACAGGATGACTGAACATACACACTGGGACGCCTTGTGGGTCAACGTCCATCTCGCCACCATGACGGACGGCTACGGCGAAATCCGCGACGGCGCGATTGCCGTGCGCGACGGCCGCATTGCATGGATCGGTCGGCGCGATGAATTACCCGCGCACCAGGCAGCAGTCACGCACGACGGCCGGGGCTGCTGGCTCACGCCCGGGCTGGTGGATTGCCACACGCATATCGTGTATGCCGGCAGCCGCAGCGACGAATTCGAGGCGCGCCTGAACGGCGCCACCTATGAAGAAATCGCGCAACGCGGCGGCGGCATCATGTCGACCGTGCGCGCCACCCGCGCGGCATCGGACGACGCCTTGATGGAAGCCAGCCTGCCGCGCGTGCGCCACCTGCTCGCGGAAGGCGTGACGACGCTGGAAATCAAGTCAGGCTACGGACTCGACCTCGACACCGAGCGCAAGATGCTGCGCATCGCGCGCCATATCGGCGAAACCATGCCGGTGCGCGTGCGCACCACCTTCCTCGGCGCGCATGCCCTGCCCGCGGAATATGCGGGGCAGGCAGACCGCTATGTCGACCTCGTGTGCGACAGCATGCTTCCCGCGCTGGCGGCGGAAGGCCTGGTCGATGCGGTGGATGCGTTCTGCGAAAAGATCGGATTTTCCGCTGCGCAGACCGCGTGTGTATTCGAGGCGGCGCGCAAGCATGGATTGCCGGTAAAGCTGCACGCGGAACAGCTGTCCGACCAGGGTGGCGCCGCGCTCGTTGCACGCTACAAGGGATTGTCGGCCGACCATCTCGAATACCTGTCTCCCGAAGGCATCGCCGCCATGGCTGATGCCGGCACGGTGGCCGTGCTGCTGCCCGGTGCGTTCTACTTCCTGCGCGAGACGACACTCCCGCCGGTGCAGGCCCTGCGTGAAGCGGGAGTGCCGATGGCCATTTCAACCGATTGCAATCCCGGTACCTCGCCGATGACCTCGCTGCTTTTGGCAATGAACATGGCGTGCACAATGTTCCGGCTCACTCCGCTGGAGGCCTTGGCGGGAGCGACGGTGCATGCGGCGAAGGCGCTCGGCTTGTCGGAAGAAATTGGCAGCTTTGCCGTGGGCAAGCAGGCTGATTTTGCGGTGTGGGATATCGCGCGGCCGGGGGAACTGGCGTATGCGATCGGGGGAAATCCGTGCCAGTGCGTGGTGAAGGGGGGAACGGCGCGGTTCACCTGACGTCCCCCGTCGCCCCCGCACAGGCGGGGGCCAATACACTACTTCTTCGCGACCACCTTCACGCCACCCTTCACCTTCGACGCGTCAATGTAGCCGATCGCGTTCGGCGTCTCGGCGACGAACTTCAGCACCGCGTCGTCGCTATCGAGTTCCTGCACAGGCTTGGCGCCGCCGGTAAAGAGTTGCTGCGCCCAGTAGGACTTGAATTGCGACGTGTTCTTCTTGAGGATTTTCGTGCGGAAATCGTCGCTGGTGGCGCCCTCACGTTGGTTCACCGGTGCCGCGACCGAGCCGTCGGGGAAGGTCTTCACCTGCCGCAGGAAAATCTTGGCGATCGCGTCTTCATCCATCGGCGTGTTGTTGCCGGCATGGACGATGACCGCCGTCTCCGCATGCGCGGAAGTCAGCACTGCAAAGGCCAGGGACAGCAGCGCATGCGAACGGAAGAGCTTGGACAAACGAGTCATGTTCCGCTCCCCTTAGAAAACCATGTCGTAAGACACGGAGATCGCCTTCGAATTGCCCACGTAATCCAGGCCGGGGCCCGAGCGGTCGAAGAACTGGTCGAGCTGGAACTTCACCGCGCTCGAGTGATCGATTTCGTAGCGCAAGGTCAGCGAACGGCCACGGTCGCGCTGGACGGCATCCGGGTCGAATTCATTGCGCTCCTTGTATTCCGTGAGGGTGAACATCGGCGTCCAGTTGCCAAAGCGGTGCCCCACGCCGAACATGTAGGCCTTCGACTTGTAGGAGTAGCTGCTGCGGTCGAAGATGCTGTACTCGCTGCGCACGAGCCAGTTCTTGTAATCGATGTTCGCGGTCGCGCCATAGATGGTCTGGCGCTCGTGGTTGCGGCCGGTGGACGGGTCCCCCACGACCTGCGTGCGGACGCCGCCGGCCTTGTCCCACACCTGCACGTTGTTTCGGATGTAGTTGAAGCGCAGCGTCAGCCAGTCGCGGTTGAGCACGAGGTCGGCGCCCATGATGTTCTTCCACGTTACGTCCTGCGGGACGTCGGTGTAGATCCTTTGCATCAGGTTGTCGCGCGTGTCTTCGCGCCCGGCGAACCAGTTGGACTTGACCGCCCAGCCGCCCCAGTCGCCACGGTACAGCGCATTGACGCCGTTGTAGTTGACGACTTCCCAGCCATAGATGTCCGTCGGCGGGCGCAGCCACGTGTAAGCGTAGCCGACGTCCTGGAAATCGGAGTAGTAGTAAATGGGCAGGCGCTTGCGGCCGACCTGCAGCGTCCAGCTCGGCGTCGCGTCGTACGACAGGTATGCCCATTCAAGGTAGCCCTTGACGCCGTCGACGCCGCGCGCGACCACCTGGGCGGTGGCGGACAGGTCCGGCGTGATGTTGTAGGTGCCTTGCACGCCCACCTTGCTTTCCTGCTTCATCGACCAGCGCGGGCCGTAGAGCGCGCCGTGCCCGTAATCGGCGATGAAGCACGGGCAGGGATAGCTGAACAGCGGCGTGTCGCGCGAGCCGCTCAGGACCTTGCCCGCGGCGAGCGTCGCAAAGCCGGAGAGCTGGAAGTCCTGGGCCATGCCGGAAGTGGCGGCGCCGGCGAGAAGCAGCGCGCAAAGCGGCTTGAGCGCCGACTTGATGGAGCGGGAGTGTTGTTGCATAGGCTTTTTTTGGGGTGGGAAGGGAAGTTCAGGTGCCGTATTCGATGCGTGCTGCTGCGGTGTCGTTGGCCGGCGCGTACGCGAGCACGGATGCTGTCCCGCTGCCGTGCGCGCCGCCCGCGAGCTTGAAAAGGCTCACGCTGTGGTCCAGCCGCAGCGCCACGTCCTGCAGGGCGTTCGCTGCGTGCGCGGCGTTTTGCACGAGATCGGCGTTCTGGTTGGTGACATTCTTCAGGCCGGCGATCGCCTCGTTTACGTGCTCGATCTCGCCGCGCTGTTCGGTCGACGCAGTTGAAATCTCGGCGATCAGCCCGCTCACACGCTTAACCGAGGCGACCAGGTTGGTCATCGCCGCGCCGGCGGCGTGCGCGTACTGCGAGCCGGTGTCGATGCGCGTGACCGAGTCGTCGATGAGTGCCTTGATTTCCTTGGCGGCCGCCCCGGCGCGCTGCGCGAGGTTGCGCACTTCGGAAGCGACCACCGCGAAACCACGTCCGGCTTCGCCGGCGCGCGCGGCTTCGACCGCGGCGTTCAGCGCCAGGATGTTGGTCTGGAATGCGATACCGTCGATGACCGCGGTGATCTCGACGATCTTGCGCGCGCTCTGGTTGATTTCGTCCATGGTGACGACCGCCTGCGAAACGGCATGGCCGCCGCTTTCCGCTTCCGAAGTGGCGCCGGCTGCCAGCCGATCCGCCTGCTGCGCGCTCTCGGCGTTGTGACGCACCGATTCCGTGAGTTGCTCGATGCGCGATGCAGTGTCTTCGAGGCTGCCGACCTGGTGCGTCATGTGCCCGCTCAGTTCTGTGCAGCCCGAGGCGATGTCGCTGGTCGTCGCATTCACCTGCGTTACCGATGTGCGCACGTCGCCAATGATCTGGGACAGCTGTGCCTGCATGCCCTGCATCGCCGCCAGCAGGCTGTCGCTGCCGCCGCGCTCGAGCGTGATCGGCAAGCTCAGGTCGCCGCCGGCAATGCGCTGCACGATCTGCTTGGCCTGCGCCGGGGGGCCGCCGAGGTCAGCAAGCACGCGCGAGACTGCGAGTTTGGACACCACGAAGGAGACGATGAGGACAATGACCGAACCGATCAGGCTTGCAGCGAGACCCATGCGCACGCTGTCTTGCGCGCTGCGGATGTTGGCGACGAGCGCACCCTGCGCGCCGCTCTTGAGCTTGTCGAGCCCGCTGCCCAGCGTCGCGCGTGCCGCCTGCATCGTCTGGCTCGGGCCTGCGATATCGCCGAGCTGGCCGTCGGTCAGCAGTTCGGACACCTTGGCCGCCGCACCGAAGTAGGCCTCGAATTCCTTCTTCAACGTCGCCGCGGCTTCGGCATGACCGGGAATGACGGCGAGCGCATCAATGTCGCGCCGGAAGACTTCGGCCTTGTCGGCGGCCGTCTTGAGCTGGCTCTTGTCCGCCGCCGCCACCGCGCTCTTGAAACTGTCTTCGACGCCAGTCAGATCGAAGATGAGGGACTGGCTCAGCGCCACCGACGGTGAATCCACCGCGCCCAGGTCCCCGAGCCGGTCTGACGCGGAAGAAGAAAACAAAGAGCTGACAATCGCTGCGAGAACGATCGCCAGCACAGGGATTATCCATTGCAAGCGCGACATGGCGGTTTCCTTCTTCCCTTAGCTGTTTAGGGTCACGGTGATCCGCGCATCGCGCAGGATTTCTACCAAGAAAGTTGCATGGTAGCATGACAAGAAGGCAATTCAACGCCAGGCAATTCTTATTTGGCGCAGCCTGTGCAGAATGCAACACCGAGCCTCCTCAGCCTTGCATAAAAGATAATTTTATGTTTGAAGCGACCTGCCCTGACGCCCGCGCCGAACAACGCAAAATGATCAGCGGATCATCTCGCGCAATGGCTGCCAGACCATCTCCGCCGAAATATCCTTCATGCAGCGATGATGATCGAGCGGGCATTCCCGCTCACGGCAAGGCGAGCATTCAATGCCCAGGAATATCGACTTCGCCACATCGGAAAATGGCGGCGCATGCAGCGGATCGGTCGGCCCATAAATCGCAACGATGGGGCGATTGAGTGCGGACGCAATGTGCAGCAAGCCGGAATCATTGCTCACCACGGCATTGGCCGCCGCGATCAGCGCCACCGCTTCATCCAGCTTGGTCACGCCGGCCAGGTTGCGCACACCGGGCACCAAGGCGACGATCTCTTCGCATACTTCCTTGTCCTTGGCCGAACCCATCAGTGCAATCTGCACATCGCTGCGTTCGCTGCGGATTGCCTTGGCCAGTTCCGCGAAATGCGATGTCGGCCAGCGCTTGGCGGAGCCGAATTCCGCTCCCGGCGCGAACAGCACCAGCGGCAGCTTCATGCTGAGGCCGAGGTGCAGCGCGACTTCCGCCATGCGCTCCTCGGAGACATACAGCGCCGGTTTCGGCAGCGCAGACGGCGGCGGCACATCGCGCGCCGGCGGATTGGCCAGCGCCGCATAGAAGGACACCATCGGCCGCGGTTTGTCGCGGTTGTCGTGGTGGATGACGTTCAGCAGGCCGTAGCGCATTTCGCCCTTGTAGCCGACCCGCTTCGGAATCCCCGCCAGCCAGGGAATCAGCGCGAACTTGAGCGTGTTCGGCAGCACGTAGGCCTCCGAATAACCCCGCCCTGCCAGCATGGCGGCATACTCGCGCCGCTCGCGCAGCTGCAGCGCGCCATGCCGGAACGGTGCTTCGAGCACGCTGTCGACCTCGCGCATCGCACGCCATACCGGTGCGACCCAGGCCGGCGCCAATACGTCGATCGGGTACTCGGGGTGCCGGTCACGCAGCAGGCGCAGCAGCGGTTGCGCCATCACGGCATCACCGATCCAGTTCGGCGAGATGATGAGCGTGCGCCGCACGCCCTGTACGGGAACACTCATTTGCTGCGCTGCCCTGGAAAGCGGGAAATCGACGTGCTCATGCTTCAGTCTCCTTGGCAAACTGCAGGTGATACAGGTTGGCGTAGACACCGTTCTTGTCCAGCAATTCCGCATGCGTTCCGGTTTCCGCGATGGCGCCATCGGCCACGACCACGATGCGGTCGGCGCGCTCAATGGTCGACAGGCGGTGGGCAATGACCAGCGTGGTGCGGCCGCGCATCAGTTCGTCGAGCGCGGCCTGCACCGCGCGTTCGGATTCGGTGTCGAGGGCGGAGGTCGCTTCGTCGAGGATCAGGATGGGCGCGTCCTTGTAGATCGCGCGCGCGATGGCAAGGCGCTGGCGCTGGCCGCCGGACAGACGGCTGCCGTTGTCGCCGATCATGGTGTCCATGCCCTCGGGCAGGCCGGCGATCACCTCAGCCAGGTGGGCGGCCTTCGCTGCGGCTTCGACGCGCTTCGGGTCCGGGTTGTCGTCGCCATAGGCAATGTTGGCGGCGACGGTATCGTCGAACAACACCACGTTCTGGCTGACCATCGCGATCTGCGCGCGCAGACTGTCGAGGGCAACGCCTTCGATCGGTTCGCCGTCGACGCGGATCTCGCCGCGCGATACCGGATAGAAGCCAGGCACGAGGTTGACCAGCGTGGACTTGCCGCCACCCGACATGCCGACGAAGGCGACGGTCTCGCCCGGTTCGATGACCAGGTTGACGCCGCTGAGCGCCGGCTGCTTCTGCTCGGGATAGGTGAATCCGACATCGACAAATTCCAGCCTGCCCTTCACGCGGCCAGGCAGGCGCTTGCCGCTCTTGCGTTCCGGTTCGGCATCGATCAGCGCAAACACCGCGTCGGCCGCGGCCATGCCACGCTGCAGCGGCCCGTTCACTTCCGCCAGGTGCTTGAGCGGCGTAAGCAGCATCAGCATTGCGGTGATGAAGGAAGCAAAACTGCCGACGGTGGTGGTGCCGTTGTTGGCCTGGACCAGCGCGATCACGATCACGATGGAAACCGCAAAGGCCGTCATCAACTGCGTCACCGGCACGGTAGCGGCGAAGGTGGTCGCCATGCGCATCGAATAGCCGCGCAGGGTGCCGGCACGCTGCTCGAAACGCTTGCGCTCGTATTCCTGGCCGCCAAAGATCTTGATCACCTGCTGCGCGCGCGTGGTCTCTTCGATCACCTGCGTCATTTCGGCATTGATGGTCAGGAAATGCGTGTTCAGGCGGCGCAGGCGCTTGCCGGTATAGCGGACCACGACGGCGATCAGCGGGATCAGCACCAGCGTGATCAGCGTCAGCGCCGGGTTCAGGTAAAACAGGTAGCCGAGCAGGCCGATGACGGTCAGCGAATCGCGGATCATCGAGGTGAACACGTTGCGCAGCATGTCGACGATCTGCTGCACTTCAAACATCATCGCGTTGATCACGCGCCCGACCGAGGACTCGGCATAAAAGCCGATCGGCACATCGAGCAGGCGCACGAACATCATGTGCCGCAACTCGTTGAGCAGGCGCGTCGTTGCCCACGCAAGCATGTAGTTGGTCATGAAGGTGGAGAAGCCGCGCAGCGCGAAGATGCCGATCACGAAGGCCGGAACCAGCCAGAGGGAAAAGCTGACCTGCCCGCCGAAGCCGTTGTCGAGCAGCAGCTTCATCATCGCCGCCAGCGTCGGCTCGGTCGCGGCCGTGATCGCCATCCCGATCAGGGCCAGCAGCAAGCGCCCCTTGTACGGCACGACCATGCGGGACAGCCGTTTCAGGTGGGGGGACAGCTTCATGGGAAAACTCGTTGCATTGTCAGTGTCAGACCGGCAAGCCGGGAAATTGTTGCTGATCACGGATTATAGAGGAAGGGGTTTCCCGCGGGGCGAGGCCGGAGAGTTCTATCGGGTATACTTCCCCGCAGTTTTCGCAGCGCACCATGCAAGGGTATCAACACATGCTGATCTCGGTCATCGTCACCACCTACAACCGTCCCGACGCACTCGCGGCAGTGGTCCGCGCCCTGCTCGACCAGACGGACCCGAATTTCGAGGTCATCATCGCCGACGATGGATCCGGACAGCCGACGCGCGACGCGCTGGCCGCATTCCGCAACGCACCACGGACCAGCGGCATGAAGCGGCTGGTGCATGCGTGGCAACCGGACGACGGCTTCCGCGCGTCGGCCGCGCGCAACCTCGGCGTGCATGCGTCGAAGGGCGAATACCTGGTCTTCCTCGACGGCGATTGCGTGCCGCGCCCGGATTTCATCGCACGCCATCGCCTGCTGGCGGAACAAGGCTTCATGGTGTCCGGCAGCCGCGTGCTGATGTCCGAGCCTTTCACGAAGGATGTGCTGGCCGCCAATGCGCCCATCCACAAGCAGGGCCTCGCTTACTGGCTGCGCCAGCGCCTTGCGGGCAACACCAACAAGGTCGTGCCGCTGCTGTATTTCCCGAATACCGGCATGCGCCACTATCGCGCTGTCAAATGGAACCGCATCAAGAGCTGCAACCTCGCCATCTGGCGCAAGGACTACGAGGCAGTGGATGGCTTCGACGAAAGCTTCGTCGGCTGGGGGCACGAGGATGCGGACGTGGTGCTGCGCCTGGCGCGCCTCGGCATCCGCCGCAAGGGCGGTGCCTTTTCCACCGAAGTGTTCCACCTGTGGCACCGCGAGAATACCCGCGCGACGGAATCGCAAAACCGCAAACGAGTGGAAGATCGCATGAAGACGGGCGTGACCCGTGCGGATACCGGCTTGTCCGCACATCCGAAGGCGGAAGACCGGGTCGACGTTATCTGCGGGTAGTCAACGCATACACCTGGTCCGCAATCCGGTCCCAGGTAAATCCCTTCGCAAACGCGAGATTTTCCGCACTCGTCGCCTCCCAGTAAGCGCGGTCCTCGAACTTCACGATTTCCTGCATCCAGGACGCAGCGTCGAGGTGCGAAGCGTAACGCGGATGTCCGTGTGCCCAAACCTCGATGCTGTCGAGCCGGTGCGTGACGACAGGAACCCCAGCCGCCATCCCCTCGAGAATGGTCAGCCCGAAGCTTTCCAGGTCGGTCGGATGCAGCAGCAAAAATGCTTCGCGAAGCAAGCCGATCACCTCATCCTGGCGCTTGCGCCCATGCAGCACGATGCCTGCCGTGCCGCCGTGTTTCTGCTGCAGTTCCGCATGCAGCGGCCCGTCGCCGACGATATCCAGCTGATATCCGCGCGCCGCCAGTCCGCTGCCAGCGAAGAAATCCGCCAGCCAGTCGACATGCTTGCTCTTGTCCAGCCGCCCGATGAAGACCATCCGGCGCGACGCGGGATATGCCGGCGCCACATCGGGAAAGAAGGGTTCATCCACGCCCAGCGGCAGCGACTCCACGTCCACGCCCCACTTGCGCTTCGCACGCGGGGCGGCGCGGTAACCAAAGAACCACACATCCTTTGCCGGTACGCGGCGGAAGAAACGCCGCATCGACACGCCCGGCAGGAAGTGCCGGAAACGATTGCGCAGTGCCGGATACTGCTTTTCGAGCAAAAAGGCATCGGCCTCGTAGAAGGTCAGGATGTAATCGAAGGACGCAAGGTCGATATCGCTCTTCGCCAGCGAGCGGAAAAAGCTGCGGCTCTCGATCTTGAAGCGGCTGGTCATCAGCAGCCTGCTGAGCAGCTGGTTGTAGCGCGAATCGCGGCCGGCGAATGGAATCGTGCGCAGCGTATAGCCGTCCGCATCGATCAATACCTTCGCCCCCGTGCCGGGATCGCCGCTAAGCACGGTCAGGCGCACCTTGTCCTTCATCCGCCGCGCAAGCTGGCTAACCACCGTCTCGGTGCCGCCGATGTAACAGGCGACCGTCGGACAGATGAAGAGCACGTTCATCGCCACTCCCGGCGCAGCAAGCCGCCTTGCAGGCCAATGAACAGCATCATCCATGCGTGACTGACCGCGCCGCGGAACATGGTGTTGGTGAAACTGCCGACAATGACCACGGCTGCGAAGGCGAATACCACGCCCCCTTCCGGTGTAATTCTGTACCGCCAGCCGGTCAGCAGCAGTGCGGTGTACAGCCACACCAGCGCCGCCAGGCCGGGCAAGCCGTAGCTCGATGCGTAATAGAGGAAGGCATTGTGCGGCTCGACGAAGCCAAGTCCTTCGCCCTCCTTGGGCGTGCTGTGCCACACCTTGTTGAACCCTTCCGGCCCGGCGCCGAGCAGCGGATGCTCGCTGATGATGGTGGTCGCGGTGCGCCACATTTCATAGCGGTAGCCGAGCGACGTCTCCGTCACTTCGTTCTGCAGCAGGCGCAAGTCATTGACGGCGGCCTGGATGCGGGTCTGCACGCGCGGCGACATGAGCAGGACGCCTACCGCGAGCACACTCACCAGCGCCACACGCCCGATGCTGGCGCGTGGGAAGACGTTGAAGAACACGAAGGGCATCAGCACCAGCACGGCCAGCATGCCGCTACGGCCGTCACCGGTCAGCAGTCCCGCGTAGAAGCCGGCCATGAGCAGCAGGTACAGCCAGCGCCGGCTCCGGACCTGTTCATGGCGGTAGAGGATCGACAGCAGCACGATGGCCATCGCCAGCATCTGCGAATAGAGGATGTAATTGCCAAGTGCGGACGGCGCCCAGTGCAGCACCACACCGCCGAAGGTGGTGGCAGCCGAGTACAGGAACACGCACAGCATGCCTGCTACAAAAGCGCGCAGCCACGGCAGCACTTCATGGGTGCAGGCCGCGAGGAAAGTGCCCAGCGCCAGCAACCAGTAGTAGGACAGTCCGAGGTGCTCGACAGCAGCCGCGCGGTCGCCATGCACGACGAGGGACAGCAGCGGCAGTCCGGCCAGGATCAATGCCGGCGGCATCCAGGCCATCAGGCGCGTGCGCCGCAGCGCCTCCTTCGCCTCGCCGGAGACGAAGAAGAGAACGAACGCCACCGCCAGTGACAGGAACAGCAATGCCTTGGAAATCGGCAAAAAGAAGAAGGCCGCGCAGAATGCCTTTTGCGCGGCGCTGATGGAGGACGCAGACTTCCCTTGGTAATCGACCGAAATCATGAGTTCTTGTAATCGTGTGAGGCCGGTCTCGAGGCGTGGCTCGGGGTGACGCGTCTGACTGCCAGTGCGGATTATAACGGGCATCGGGGAGGAAGATTGCTTGTTGGAAGCGGGCGGAGGGCGCGAAGCGCCAATAAAAAAGGCAGGACCAGCCTGCCTTTCGAAGGATTGCGATGGGCTTACTTGGTTTTATCGGCCTTGTTTTCGGCCTTGTCCGCTTTCGCATCCGCAGCGGCGGCGGTCTTGTCAGCCTTCGCCTCTGCTTTCTTCTTCGCAGCCTTTGCATCTGCCTTGGCCTTGGTCTTTTCGGCCTTGGCCTCCGCCTTCTCGGCCTTCTCGTCAGCCTTGACAGATTCCTTCGCTGCCTTCGAGTCGGCCTTCTGGTCCTTGGTCATCGTTGCATCCGACTTGTCCGCCGGCGTCGCGGTATGGGAGGCAGCGAAGGACGAGCCGGCAAACATGCTGGCAATCAGGAGGGCAATCAGTTTTTTCATGGGTAGACCTTTCACGGTTGGTTGATCGGATAGTCCGTACATAAGTCTAGCCAGACGCTTCGCGCGTTACTTAACATTAAATAAAAAGTTACATAATTCGCCACGTCATCATTCTGCTCAGAAATCGTCCCAGTACGGCCTCGGGCCGAAGTACTCCATTAAATGGTCGATGAAGGCGCGTACCTTCGGCTGCATGTAACGGTTCGGAAAGTAGGTCACGTAGAGCGACATGCCGGGATAGGCGACGCTGTCGGGCAGCACGACCTGCAGGCGACCCGCCTTGAGATGTTCGCTGAGCACATAGGTGGGAAACAACACGATGCCCATGCCGCCGATCGCAAGCCGGATGAGCGCCTCGGTATTGTTGACGCGGCATCGCCCGTGCACATTCAGCAGTACTTCCCGATTGCCGGACTGGAAGCGCCACCCTTCCCTGTTCGCAGGAATGCCGTGGTACATCAGGCAGTCGTGGTCCAGCAAGTCCTGTGGCGTCTGCGGGTTGCCACGGCGAGCGAGGTAGTCGGGCGAGGCGCAGACCGCCCAGTGCAGCGGCGCGATCTGGCGCGCGATCATGGTTTGGGACGGTCGGTCGGTGATGCGGATCGCGAGGTCATAGCCCTCGTCCACGATGTCCATGATGCGGTCGTTCGCATCCAGCTCGATCTCGACCTTGTCGTAACGCTTGAGGAAAGCCTGGATCGCCGGTGCGAGGTGCAGCGACGCGAAGATCACCGGCGACGTGATACGCACCACGCCACGTGGCTCCGCCTGCAACTGGGTCACCGTCTCCGATGCCGCGTCGATCTCCTGTGCGATGCGGGCGCAATGCTCGTAGTACGCCGCGCCGATCTCGGTCAGGCTCATTCGGCGCGTGGTGCGGTTCAGCAGACGCACGCCGAGCGCGCTTTCAAGGGTGCTGATCTGCTTGCTGACCAGCGACTTGGATGTCTTCAGCTCCTCGGCCGCTGCTGAAAAGCTGCGTGTTTCCACGACCTTCGCGAACGTCATCATTTCCGCCAGGTGTTCCATTTGCCCCTCCATTGTCCACTCATGGAAACAATCTTATTCCAATCCACATAATTGTAAATACATGAGAACAAACCATAATGCACTCCATGGGACGCCACAAGATGTCCCGACTCGGAAAGAAGGAGCTCATCATGCATGCCAATGTCCACAAGACAGTTGCCCGGATCGCCCACCACCATCGCGACGGCGCCATCTCCCACGCGGCGATGGAACTCAACCCCGCGGGCGACATCCTGACCCTGCGCGCCAGCCAGCACCTGCACCTGCCGCGCGCCGAAGGATGGATGGTCCGCGCCATCGCGGGCGCCGTATGGATCGCCCAGGATGGCGACATCCGTGATGTCGTGCTCGAAGCCGGGGATTGCATCGTGCTCGACCGTGACGTCCCTGCGCTGTTCTCGCCACTGGGCGACGCGCGCATCAGCCTCTCGCGCGACACCTGCCGCTCCGCCAAGGGACGCGAAGCGGTGGCATACCCGGTTGCGGCGCAAGCCGCCTTTGCATGAACGGGAGGCCGCCATGTTTTCCCTGCTGCCCCTCAAGCTGCCGCAGCTGTTCCGCACACCATCGTCACGCGAAGTCCACGACACCTTGCGCCTCAAGGACGGGACCGCGGTCATCCTGCGCGCCGCACGCATCGACGATGGCGAACTGATCCAGGACCTGGTGCGCGGACTGTCGGAACATTCCCGCTACCTGCGCTTCTTCAGCCCGATCCACGAACTCACGCCGCGCATGGTCGACCGCTTCACGCACAACGCCGGCACCGAAGCGATGACGCTGCTGGCAGTGATCCAGCAGGATGGAAAGGAAGTCGCGATCGCGATGGCGCAGTACGTCGCCGATCCCTATCCGGTGCGCTGCGACTTCGGCGTCGTCGTGGCCGACGACTGGCGGCGGAGCGGACTGGGACGCAAGCTGATCGAATCGCTGATCTGCATCGCGCGCGCTGCCGGGTTTGAACGGATCGAAGGGGATGTGCTGGTGGAGAACGTGGCGATCCACCGATTGATGGAAGCAATGGGTTTCCGCTTCGGACCGCATCCGGATGGCGCGACGCTGAGCCGGGTGAAGAAGCGCCTGGTGGCAGAGGAGTGGAAGTGCACGCCGCTGACGGCGCTGGTGATGCAGTAAAGAACGTAGGGTGGGTGGGGCCGCCGAGGTAGAGCGAACCGAAACCCACCATCTACCGCATCTGGAGCGCATGGCGGGTTTCGCTTCGCTCTACCCACCCTACAAAAACTGCACAACCCGCCATCTTGAGACAGATCAATTAGTGAGCAGGCTGTCAATCCCATATTTTCTGTATTGCCCGACGTAAAGTTGACAAATAGACTCGCTCGGCTGGACATACCAAAAGTAGTAACCGGACCCGAAGACCACTCTTACTTCAACTTTACGGATCAGAAAACAATGGGCTCAGTAGTCTTAGGTACAAACGCAAACATGAGTGCCATCCCGGACGTGGATGACTCGAAAATCGTCGCACACACGCAAACTGCAGCAGGGTTTTCCGTCACTGACAGCACGGGCCTCACCATCACTGCGACCGGCAACGGACTGGTTTACAACACGGACGGCGACTGGGTCGGGGGCGATGTATCGGCAGTGCTTTTTCAAAAGAACGGGCAATCCACCTTCAACTTTTCGGGGATCTCCGTCAACGGTTCAGTGAACGTGTACGACACAGGATACGGCGGAGAACAGCCGGGCATTCAAAGCGAAGTCGCGTACTGGTTGCGCGGCAACGACACTATCTCAGGCGCTGCGGGCAATGAAGCCCTCAAAGGCTTCGGTGGGGATGACACACTGAATGGCGGCGCAGGCAACGATGTCATCGACGGCGGCACAGGGGTTGATACCGCGACCTACGCCGGAAACCTGTCGAGCTACACGCTGGCGAGGACGGCCAATGGCTACACCGTTTCGGGCCAGTCCGACGGCACCGATACGCTGGTCAATGTCGAGAAAGTGAAGTTCGCGGACAAGAGCATCAGCCTGTCTGTCAAGAGCGTTGCCTCGAGCATCGCGGCATCCGACCTGAAAATGCTGCAGGAACTCTATGTCGCATTCTTCAACCGCGTCCCGGACGCGGACGGGCTCGAATACTGGATCGGGCAGTTCAAGGGCGGCCTTTCGATCAAGCAGATCGCCGAGTCGTTCTACAGCGCAGGCGTGCAGTTCTCGAGCCTGACCGGGTTCTCCGCCAATATGAGCGACGCCGCTTTCATCAACGTCGTTTACAAGAACGTCCTCGGCCGCAGCGATGGAGCGGACGCAGGCGGGCTGGATTATTGGACCAAGGCGCTGGCATCCGGCGCTGAAACCAAGGGAACCTTGGTCAGCAGCATCCTGTCGTCCGCGCACACCTTCAAAGGTGATGCAACCTGGGGCTGGGTTGCCAACCTCCTCGACAACAAGGCGGCTGTCGCCGACAAGTTCGCGGTTCAATACGGCATCTCGTTCAATACGGCGGAGGCGTCGATCTCGGAGGGAATGAATATTGCCGCAGCCGTCACGGCCACCGACAACCAGAAGGCAATTCAACTGATCGGATTAAGCGACGCGCAGCTCGCGCTCTAGTCCGTGAAGTAAGCTGAAGAAAGGGTTGCTCCACTTTCCGCGTTACCGGGAGGCTGGAGCGAACCCGCCGTCATGTGGCACACGGGTATCGCGCAATCAATACTCCACCGTCGCGCCCTGCACCCCCAGCTTCTCGAACAGAATCTGCTTCAATCCATCCGCCGGCGCCACCCGCCAGTCATCCGCCAGCCGAATTTCGCAGGCCCCCACGCCCTCCTGCGCATAGCGCATCATCAGCGGCAACCCGTTCTCTGAGCGATAAGGTGCGAGGATGCTCTTCATCTGCGCCGCATCCAGCCGCGTTGTCAGCGAGAACGCAAACTGCTTGCCGAACTGCACGCGCGCCATCGCGATATCCATCACCTTTTCCGCAGTGATGCGCACGCCGCCGTTGAAGCGGTCTTCCGACACCTTGCCCAGTACCGCGAGGAATTCATCGTCCTTGAAAAACTGCTTGTTGGCTTCGAACAGTTCGCTGTAGACCGTGACATCCACCGCACCCGTACCGTCGTCCAGCGTGACGATCGCCATCTTGCCCCGCTGCGTCATCTGCACGCGCACGCCGCTGATGATGCCGGCCAGCAGGCGCGGATCGCGCGAAGGCTCGAGATTGATCAGCTTGGTCTTGATGAACTTGCGCACCTCGCCCTCGTAGGAATTGAACAGGTGGCCCGACAGGTAGAAGCCGAGTGCCAGCTTTTCTTCGGTGAGGCGCTGCTTGTCACTCCACGCCGGCGCCTTCACGTATTCCGGCGGCGGTTCCATGTCGCTGTCGTCGCCGCCGAACAGGCTGACCTGGTTGGCCGACGCATGCGCCTGCTCCGCGCATTCCATCGCAAAGTTGACCGACGCGATCATGATGCCGCGGTCGACGCCGAAACAATCCATCGCGCCCGCGCGGATCAGCGCTTCGACCGTACGGCGGTTGATCTGCTTCTTGTCCACGCGCTTGACGAAATCGAACAGGTCAGTGAACGGCCCGCCCGACTCGCGCGCGGCGATGATCGCTTCGATCGCGTTCTGGCCCGAGCCCTTCACCGCGCCAAGACCGTAGCGGATCTGCGTCGCCTTCTTGCCCGGCTCGCCCACCGGCACGAAGCGGTACTGCGACTGGTTGATGTCCGGCGGCAGCAGCTTCAGCTTGCAAATGTCGATCGCGTCCTCGACGAGGATCTTGATCTTGTCGGTATCGTCCATGGCCAGCGACATGTTGGCTGCCATGAACGCGGCGGGATGGTGCGCCTTCAGGTAGGCGGTGTGATAAGACAGCAGCGCATATGCGGCCGCGTGCGACTTGTTGAAGCCGTAGCCCGCGAACTTCTCCATCAAGTCGAAGATCTCGTCGGCCTTTTCCTGCGTCAGGCCGTTCTTGGCCGCGCCGTCGCGGAAGATCAGGCGGTGTTCCGCCATCTCTTCCGGCTTCTTCTTGCCCATCGCGCGGCGCAGCAAGTCCGCGCCGCCGAGCGAGTAGCCGCCGATCACCTGCGCCATCTGCATCACCTGCTCCTGGTACACCATGATACCGTAGGTTTCGGAGAGGATGCCCTCGGTACGCGGGTCGGGGTACTCGAACTTTTCGCCGTGCTTCCGTTTGCAGAAGTCGGGAATCAGGTCCATCGGGCCCGGACGATACAGCGCCACCAGCGCAATGATGTCCTCGAAGCGGTCGGGACGCGCATCCTTCAGCATGCCCTGCATGCCGCGGCTTTCCAGCTGGAACACGGCGACGGTTTTCGCCTTGGTCAGCAGCTCGTAGGACGCCTTGTCGTTCAAGGGCAGCTTGGCCAGGTCGAAGTCCTTCTGCGCCGGGTCGAGCATCTTGATGTAGTTCACCGCGCGATCCAGGATCGTCAGCGTGGTCAAACCAAGAAAGTCGAACTTCACCAGGCCGACAGCTTCCACGTCGTCCTTGTCGTACTGCGACACCACGCCCGCATCGCCGCCCTGCGTGTACAGCGGACAGAAATCGGTGAGCTTGCCCGGCGCGATCAGCACGCCGCCGGCGTGCATGCCGATGTTTCGCGTGATGCCTTCGACCTGCTGCGCGAGGTCGAGCAGCTGCTTGACCTCTTCCTCGTTCTCGAGGCGCTCCTTGAGCAGCGGCTCTTCCTCGATCGCCTCGGCAATCGACACCTGCTTGCCCGGCTTGAACGGAATCAGCTTGGACACGCCGTCGCAGAAGGTATAGCTCATGTCCAGCACGCGGCCCACGTCGCGCACAGCGCCCTTCGCCGCCATCGTGCCGAAGGTCGCGATCTGTGATACCGCATCGCGGCCGTAGCGGTCCTTCACGTACTGGATCACGCGGTCGCGGTTTTCCTGGCAAAAGTCGATATCGAAGTCAGGCATCGAGACGCGTTCCGGATTCAGGAAGCGTTCGAACAGCAGGTTGTATTCGAGCGGATCGAGGTCGGTGATCTTCAGCGCATACGCGACCAGCGAGCCCGCACCCGAGCCGCGGCCCGGCCCGACAGGCACGCCGTTGTTCTTGCCCCACTGGATAAAGTCCGCCACGATCAGGAAGTAGCCCGGGAAGCCCATCTTGATGATGGTGTCGGTCTCGAACTTCAGCCGCTCCTCGTAGCGCTGGCGCACCTTCTCGCGCTTCTCCTCGTTCGGGAACAATTGCAGCAGGCGCTCTTCCAGGCCGTTCTTCGCTTCCTGCACGAGGAAGTCGTCGAGCGACATGCCATCCGGTGTCGGGAACAGCGGCAGCTTCGGCTTGCCGAGTTCAAGCTGCAGGTTGCAGCGCTTGGCAATCTCCACCGAGTTTTGCAATACCGCCGGCATATCGGCGAACGCCTCGGCCATCTCGGCCTGCGTGCGGAAGCACTGCGCCTCGTTGAAACGCTTCACGCGGCGCGGATTGGCAAGGATCTCGCCTTCCGCGATACAGGTGCGCGCCTCGTGCGCGATGAATTCTTCCTGCGTCTGGAACTGGGTCGGATGCGTCGCCACCACGGGCAGCTTCAGCTTACCCGCCAGCGCCACCGCCTGCCGCACATGGTTCTCCATGTTGGGCTGGCCGTAGCGCTGCACCTCGATGTAGAAATGGTTCGGGAAGATAGCCATCCAGCGCTCGGCGCACTTCTCCGCCAGCGCCGGGTTGCCGTTGTCGATCGCGATGCCGACGTCGCCCGAATGCGCGCCCGACAGGGCGATCAGTTCGCTCGCCGCGCCGTTCTCCAGCCATTCGGCACGGATTTCCGCACGGCCACGATGCACGTTCGTCAGCCAGGCCTTGGACAGCAATTCGCACATCTGCAGATAACCCGTGCGGTTCTTGCAGAGCAACAGCAGGCGCGACGGCTTGTCGCGGTCGTCATCGTTGGTGATCCACACATCGCAGCCGGCAATCGGCTTGATGCCCTTGCCGCGCGCCGCCTTGTAGAACTTGACCATGCCGAACAGGTTGGCAAGGTCGGTGATCGCCATCGCCGGCTGGCTGTCCTTGGCCGCGGCTTTGACGACGTCGTCGACACGAACGAGGCCGTCGACGATGGAGTATTCGGTATGGAGTCGGAGGTGGACAAATTGCGGAGTGCTCATCGCGCTATTTTACAGTGCCGACCCGCTTCCGTCGGGCAAGCGAAAAGCAATTTTGCAAGGCGCCACACGTAGGAATCCGTCCGACAAGATCACGTATATAATGACGGCAAATCAAAGACTTACGTTTCGACGCCATGCAACCCAGCAACACCTACATCAACATCGCCGCCTACAAATTCATTACCTTCGACGACGCGGTCGAAAAGCGCCCGGCATTCCGCGCGCTGTGCGAAGAACTCGGCCTGAAAGGCACCATCCTGCTCAGCCCGGAAGGCATCAACCTTTTCCTCGCCGGCCTGCGCGAACCGATCGACCGTTTCCTCGCATGGCTGCGCGCCGACGTGCGCTTCGCCGACATCGAAGTCAAGGAGAGCTATTACGACCGCCAGCCCTTCACCAAGATGCTGGTCAAGCTCAAGCGCGAAATCATCACCATGAAAAACCCGCTGATCCGCCCGGAAGACGGACGCGCCCCGGCGGTCGATGCCAGAACGCTCAAGCGCTGGCTCGACCAGGGCCACGACGACAACGGCAAACCGGTGGTGATGATGGACACCCGCAACGCCTTTGAAGTCGACGTCGGCACCTTCAAGGACACGCTCGATTACCGCATCGAAAAATTCAGTGAATTCCCCGCGGTCGTCGAACAGCACAAGGAAGAACTCGCCGGCAAGACCGTCGTCACCTTCTGCACCGGCGGCATCCGCTGCGAAAAGGCAGCGATCCACATGCAGAACGTCGGCTACGACAGCGTGTACCAGCTGGAAGGAGGAATCCTGAAGTATTTCGAGGAAGTGGGCGGCGCCCACTACACGGGGGATTGCTTCGTGTTCGACTACCGGACGGCGCTGAACCCGAAGCTGGAGGCGACGGACACGAAGCAGTGTTTTGCGTGCCGCGCGGTGGTCACGCCGAGGGAGCAGTTGTCGCCGTATTACATTCCGGGCGAGTCGTGCCCGCATTGCAGGAAGGCAGTGCGGGAGTAGTCGATGGGATGGTGGGTTTCGCTTCGCTCTACCCACCCGACCGTCCCCTATAAAGAATCGTAGGGTGGGTAGAGCGCAGCGAAACCCACCAAACACATAAAGAACAACAATGCCCACCTACCGCCGCAACATCATCCCCGGCGCCACTTATTTCTTCACCGTCACCCTGCTCGACCGCTCCAGCGCATTACTCACTACCCACGTCGAGACGTTGCGCGCAGCCTTCCGCTACACCCAACAACGCCATCCATTCGAAGTCGACGCCATCGTCGTCCTCCCCGAACACCTGCATGCAATCTGGACACTCCCGCCTGGAGATGCTGATTACGCCACACGCTGGCGCCTGATCAAGGGACACTTTTCCCGAAACATCCCGGCAGGAGAAACGCGCTCCCCAAGCCGCTCAGGCAAAGGCGAACGCGGCCTCTGGCAGCGGCGCTACTGGGAACATACGATTCGGGATGACGAGGATTTCGAGCGGCACGTCGATTACATCCATTTCAACCCGGTCAAGCATGGGTTGGTACGGATGGCGCGCGATTGGGGGTATTCGTCGTTTCACCGGTATGTGAAGAAAGGGCTGTTACCGGTGGATTGGGGCGGGTGCGTGGATGCGGTGGAGGGAAGGTTTGGGGAGCGGGGATGATGGTGGGTTTCGCTTCGCTCTACCCACCCTACGATTCTTTATAAAGGACGGTAGGGTGGGTAGAGCGCAGCGAAACCCACCAAGCACACTCATCCCCCGCTAGTCTCCTGCCGAATCTTCCACTCCCCGCCCTGCCTGGCCAGCACGAGCGACTTCTGCGTCACCTGCGACAACCCATCGGACTGGTAAACCTGGCGGAACGCCACCGTCGCAGTCTCGCCCTGAACGTTCACGGTAGGCGACTCCACCTTCACCGCGATCCGCGACTTGCCCTTGATACGGGTTTCGCGTTCCTTCGCCCAGACATCACGCGCCTGCTTCTTCGGCGTCTGGAAATCGCCGGCGTAGAACCCGAGATAGGCATCCACATCCTGCGCACTCCAGGCCTGTGCCCAGCGCTGCACCAATTTCAATACATCGTCCTTTGTGGAGTCGGCAGGAGCCGAAGGTTGAGCCATCACAGGAGTGGAAGCAGCGGGCTGCACCGCATACGCCTTCGCCATGATACGCACCGGCTTCTCCGACAGCAGGTTGCCGCCACCCTTCACGAAGTATCCCGCCACGGTATGCAGGTCCTCCGCATTGAGCGTGCCGGCGGCAAACCGCAGGCGGAGATAGCTCACCAGGTAGCTGTAACGTGCCTGCGCAAGGTCACGCTGCGCCATGTACAACTGCTGCTGCGCATTGAGCACGTCGAGGTTGATGCGCACACCACCCTTGACGCTCTGCTGTGTTGCCTGCACGAGCAAACGGGCGGAATCCACCGACTTCACCAATGCCTCGATGCGGGATGCGCTGCTTTGCGCCAGGTGGTACTGCTTGCGCAACTCCACCAGCACCTGGTTGGTCTTCGCATCGAGATCGGACTTCGCCTTCTGGTGGTTGGCGACCGCCTGGGTCGTCAGCGCGCTCACCGCGCCGCCCGAATACAGCGGAATGTTTACCTGCACACCGAGGCTCTTCACGGTCGAGTCCTGGTTGCGGGTGGTGAGGGTTTCCGAACTGGCCTTGTTGAATCCCGCCACAAAGTCGACGCGTGGCGCATGGCCCGCACGCTGCTTCTTGATCTCCTGCTCCGCGGTCTCCACCTGGTAGCGCGCTGCCGCGATTTCTGCGTTGCGCTCAAGCGCGATTGCCTTCCACTCCTCGAAACCGGAAGGCTGCATCGGCTTGACCTTGAAGTCATCCGACAACTGATCCAGCTGCGTCACGTCGACGCCGACCATGGCGGCAAGCGAATTGCGCGCATTGATCAGGTTGTCGCGCGCCTCGAGCAACTGCGCCTCGGCGAGATCGTAACGTGCCTGCGTTTCCAGCATGTCGGTCCGGGTACCCTCGCCCTTCTGGAACATGCGCTCGTTGACCTGACGCTGCTCGGCGAAGGCATCGCGCTGGATGGTCGCAAGCGCCAGCTGGTCTTCGGCAAATTTCGCGTCGGCATACGCGGAGACGAGCCGGATCACCAGGTCCTGTCCGCGTGCCGTGAACAAGGCTTCACTGTAATTTGACTGTGCGATACCTTGGTTGTAACGCGCATAGGCATCGAGATTGAACAGGGTCTGACGAAGGTTCACGCCAGCGGAAGTACTTGTGTATTCTGGATGCGTCGTGTTCTGGTTGCCGAAAAAATCCGGCTGCGTAATGTCCGCCTTGTTCTTGCTGGTCGAATAGCTGGCAGCCAGCGAAGGCAACAGGTTCGAGCGTCCCAGCTCCCGATTCTGCTGCCCGGCCTCGTTGTCATGGACGGCAGAGCGGTATAGCGGATCATTCTGCAGGGCGGCTTCGTATGCCTCCACCAGGCCCATCGCGGAGACGGGTAGCGACTGCAACAGCCACACCGCTGCCACTGCGGATGCGATCATCCGCTTCTTGATCGTCGTCGCCACGCTTACTCCTCGCTCAGGGACGAATGTGCACGGTCGAAGATCGGCTTCAGCAAGTAGCTCATCATGGTGCGCTCACCAGTCTTGATGAAAACTTCCACGGGCATACCGGGACGGATCTGCAGGTCCTTGAGCAGTTTCTTGCCCTCCGGGGTCACCTGGGCCTTGAGCTTGTAATACGGCATGCCGGTTCTTTCATCGCTCAACTTGTCGGCGGACACCTGCGTGATCACGCCTGGAATGTGCGGTGTCTTGTTCTGGTTGAATGCAGCGAACAGGAGCTCGACCGGCAAGTCCTTGTGCACCTTGTCGACCAAGTGCGTCGGCAATTGCGCTTCAACGACCAGCGGGTCGTCTGCCGGAACCAGGTCCATCATGCGGAAGCCACCGGGAATGACGCCACCCTTCGTGAACACATTCATGGCGACGACCGTACCATCGACAGGCGCCCTCACCACCACGTTGGTCAGCTCGTAGTCCAGGCTGGACAGGCGGTTGGCAAGTGCTTCGGCTTCGCGCTGGACGTCGGACAACTGCGTGCGCACTTCCTTTTGATAGTCCTGCTGGCGCTGCATGCGGCGCAGGCCGAGTTCGGCGATCTGACGTTGCGAACGGCTGATGTTGCCGATGTTTTCGGAGATTCCACCATTTACCTGGGCATAGGTACGCTCCAGGTCGAGCAGGCGATTACGGGCGATATAGCCATCCTTCGCGAGGTCGCGCAGTCCCTCAAGCTGCTCCTTCAGGATCTGCTGCTGCTGCTTCTGGCTTTCCAGAGTAGCCTGCAGGCCGCTGACCTGAGCCTTGAGGCCGGCAATCGACTCATCCAACGCGCCCAGTTCGCTCTGCAGCGATGACTGACGCGAGATGAACAACTGGGTTTGCAGTGCGATAGAGTTTGTTACGCGCAGGTCGCCCTTTGCGTTCACTAACTCGTCCGGGAAAATAATGCCTTTCTTGCCATCGCGTTCAGCAATCAGGCGTGCCTCGATTGCGCGCGCCGTATAGTACTGAACGCGCGCAGCCTCAGCATTTGCCTTTGCCTGGATCTCGTTCATGCGTACCAGGGGCTGCCCGGCCTTCACGGTATCGCCTTCCTTGACGAGAATATCCTCAATGGTTCCGCCGGTCTGGTGCTGGATAACCTTGCGATTGCTCGAAACCGTCACGGTTCCGCTCGCCGGCACACCTTTGTCGAGTGGCGCAAACGATGCCCACAGCAGGAACCCGCCCACCCCAAGCAGGACGATCAGCCAGCCCAGCCGCGAATAGCGCGAAGAGTCCGTGTCCACCTCAAGCGGCGTTACGTCGTGAGTGACTACTTCCGTTGCATCTTTGTTGTTCAAGAGTTTCATGGGCTTATTCCTGTGCTTCTGCCGGTGCGTCGGTCGCTTGCGCTGCCGCCATTTCCTGCTGCGCGCGTGCTTGTGCCTGGGCTTGCGCCTGCGCATCTGCCTGCGCCTTTGCCTGCTGTTGCGCAAGCTGCGCTTGCTGTGCCTGTTGTGCTTGCTGGTTCAATGCATTCAGCACTTCATTCGTCGGCCCGAACATCTGTGCCACACCATCGCGGAGCAGGAGCAGCTTGTTAGTCACACCGATAACGCTGGTGCGATGTGTAATCAGGACGATTGTCTTGCCGCGCCGGCGAAGATCGAGAATGGCAGCGACAAGCGCTTGCTCACCCACGTCGTCGAGATTGGAATTCGGCTCGTCCAGCACCAGCAACGACGGATCGTCATACAACGCGCGCGCCAGGCCGATTCGCTGCTTCTGACCGCCGGACAGGCCGGCGCCGCCGTCACCCAGAATAGTGTCGTAGCCCTTCGGGAAATGCAGGATCATGTCATGCACGCCTGCACGCTTGGCAGCGGCGATGACCTTTTCGGAGTCCAACTCGCCAAAGCGGGCGATGTTCTCGCTGACCGTGCCGCTGAACAGTTCGATATCCTGCGGCAGGTAACCGATGTGCGGGCCAAGCTCGTCCTTGTTCCACTGGTAGATGTCGGCGCCATCGAGGCGGACCTTGCCTGCTGCGGCAGGCCATACGCCGACGAGCAGGCGGGCCAGGGTCGATTTGCCGGAACCACTGGGGCCGATCACACCGAGTGCGTCGCCGGGCTGGATACCGAAGGTGAGGCCACGTAGCACTGCAACCTGCGCGCCGGGCGGCGCAGCCATGACACTCTCGACGGCGAGCACACCCTGCGGCTTCGGAAGCGTCATGCCAGCCTGCCGAGCCGGATTATCGGACAACAGCTTGGTGAGACGTTCGTAGGCGCTGCGGGTGCTGCTCCAGGACTTCCATACAGCGATGACCTGCTGGACCGGACCGAGCGCCTTACCCATCAGGATCGAAGCGGCAATCATCATGCCGGGTGTGATCTTGCCTTCTACCGCAAGCAGCGCACCGTAGCCAAGCACCAACGATTGCAGGGAGGTCTGGAAGAACTTGGTGATTGCGGTCACCACGCCGGCCTTTTCGCTGGCCTCTCCTTGCAACAAAAGGAAACGGCCATGTATCCTCAGCCACCGGTTCATCAGGTTGGGCAGCATGCCCATCGACTCGATTACTTCCGCATTGCGAAGATTGTTGGTCGCAAGCGTGGAGGATGCGATAGCCAGGGAATTTGCTTCCGCGAGCGGCTTCTTCGAAACCTTTTCATTCACATAGGCGAGCGTGACCAGGATGGCGGTGCCGATCAGGGCGAACACGCCGAGCGACGGCTCGAACAGAAAGATAACCAGCAAGTAAATCGGGAACCATGGCGCATCAAAAAAAGCAAACAGGGCATTTCCTGTCAGGAATTGCCGAATGTTCGTCAGATCTGACAATGCCTGTCCCGCGTTCGTCCCGCCGCGCTTCAGGTTCTGTTCGAAAGCCGCTGTATAGACACGCTTGTTAAGCTGCATGTCCAGCTTGGCGCCGACGCGAACCAGCACGAATGTCCGCACATATTCAAGCGCGCTCATGAACACATACGCCCCGAGCATCATGAACGTCAGCATCAGCAGCGTGATTTCGTTCCGGCTTGGCAATACGCGGTCGTAGACCTGCAGCATGTAAATCGACGGCATCAGCATGATCAGGTTGATGATCGCCGTGAAAATGCCTACCGTTCGGAATGCACTCTTGAATCCAGTGAGCGCTTGGGCAATTTCATTCTTGGGAACCTGGAGCATCGGTTTCATTTTGACTTTCGGGCACTGGCCTGCGAACGTGGGACGGCAGGCACAAGAAAGGAGTCAGGCGCGGACGAAGGATGGCTCGTAGGCGCGCTTCCAAATAAAAAAATGTGACGCAAATCACATTTTGAAGCTTACCATAGGCCAATCTTGCTTACTAGATTTTTTGCCGGTGGAATTTGGCAAACAGCGCGAAATGTCGAGAGTAGCAACGGGCAAAAAGCGGCTTGATATCGACTCACTGCCAAATAACTATGCATTCCGGGATTTTCAGATAGCACTTCATTTTGGACGCACTGGGAGTCCGGGACACTCTTCGCAAGAAATAGCTGAGTCGGTCAGAAGCGTTGAATAGTCCTCTGAAACTCAGGCAATTTGCCTGTCGCTCATTTCGCAGGAGGCTGAGAGTAGCGCAAAAAATCAGGAATGCGCTCGGCCAAGGCCATGTCCATATGCATCTTGTGCAAGCAAGACACCAAGTAGTCCCGGTCGCTTACCAGTTCAATTGCCTTGCTGAAGGCCGTGTCGATTGATTGACCGTATGCCCTGCGAGTCTTGACCCAAACCTCGTCGGGAATTGCCCCCCCAATGATCAATCAGCATTGCCAGGTCAATGGCATCGCGACTTGCAACCGAACGGTCGGTGCATCTGTCGGCGTTAGCGAGCAATTTTTCCGCATACATATCGACACGCGATAACGTTGGTACGCCTAGGGCGACATCCGTACTGCCGCTGACGTCAAACCGGCCCTCGCACACGATTTCGAACTTGATCGGTATGCCGTCCACACACACAAATGTTCGAATGCCGTAGCGGTCCGCGCGCACCTCACGCGCCAGCTCAACCGGACGTGACAGGATGTTGCCAAGCGAAGTATTCGTGATTGTGGTTCGCAATGCGCGATAACCATCAATAGAACTGCACAGGAAGGCGACGTCCACGGACTCGCGGTACTCGCCGAGCAATAGCACGATTGCCGTCCCGCCGCCAAAGTAGCAACCTGACTGGGCGAGAAAATCGGCGTTAATCGATGCGAGGAATCGGGCGATGCGCTGGTGATGGGGCCGGTCAAACAGCAAGATACCGTTGCCATATTGGCGGGTGAGGCGGTCCAACAGAGTACGCTCGTGAGGCTCCATGGCATTTTCGTCAATGAAACGCCAGTTTCTTTCGTACAAGTCGAGCGCCTCCTCACCGGTAATCGCATCTTGTGGATTTCGATTCCATGCGACTAGCCGGAGCTGGGGGAAATCCGCAATGACGAAGGCGTCGTCCGCATCTTTCATAAAACCATTATGCCCATGCATATATCGTTTTCAAACAACGGCATTTTGCGGGAAAACCGGGGTAGTCGGAGCTGCGGAAAATCCCATTGCGGCAACCTGGCCGCAGCTCCGTCAATTATCCTTTGGGCAGCCTCAGCAATTAAATTGCGCTGAATCTGATTGTGTCGCCGTCGTTCAGGAACGCCAGATCAAGCTCATCAATGCCAATAGTTGAGTTAAATGCGCTGGCTGTCTTCGCACGTGCTTCAGCCAACTTGCTGAAGCTGTGCAGGTGCTGCATCGAGAGCAACTGGCAGTAGGCAAGAGGGAGCGCACCTGCTCGACGCACTATCTCGAGGGACTCCAATGGCAGCGCATTAAGCGCAGCCTCATCGATACAATACAGGCCCTCGATCTTACGCTCCCCCGCTCCTTCCTGAACCGTAATTGGCCACGGCTGAATGAGGTGTTGTTCCGCCAGTATTCCGCATACGCGGTCGGTAGCCTCCTTGTTGGCATGCACCTGCATAAGGAACCCGAGCACCTCTGTGACCGATTTGGCTGGATTCCCATTGCTATCGAAAAACGGTTCCCCCTGAACGTCATTCACGAGGCCACTTTCCTCGTCAACAACCAGCACCTTCTCCCCATCCGGTGTAGTCGCCAACTGGAACGGATAGCCTCGATAGGCAGCCGGAATGTAGCCGGCCAACCAGCGTCCGTCCTGTGCAACAAACAGGTTCTCCCCGGTTTCGAAACCCAGCACGGCGACGGGCTGATACCGGTCGCCTTGTCTGACGAACCCTATGGGCAGGTGCATCAGGGCTCGCGGGATCTCCTGCATGACGAGCGGCGCAATAAGGTCCTTGGCTGCAAATACGTAGCTGTCATAACGCCTCCAGAACTTGTTTCCGAAAGTCGTTTTGGAAATGGCTTGATATTTAGGCATGTTATTCCTTACACGTTCCGCAAGACATTCATAACCGGAGAAAGCATGTCGAAACTCTCCTTGGCCGCGCGCACCACCTTGCCTTGCTTGACCTGCTTTCATCCTCTGAAGCACACTCAATCGGCAGGGAGGCTGCGGGCCAAATCGATAATAATCCTACCGCTCTCAGGTGACCATTAACGCCTTGAGAATCGGCAAGCGCTTCTCAAAGAATTCAACGGCCTGCCTTTGGAGTTCAGCGATGTTTTCCTCCGGAGTTTCGAGTGCCTTTCCTTCCTTCGTCAGACGCTGATTAAGATTTTCAAGGTACTCCCAGGCGAACTTGACACATTCTTCCGGCGACTTGCGTCCGTTGTTCTTCGCAAGCAGGAACATTTGCTGAAAGCGATTGACTGGAACTGCCGCACCAGTAAGCGGAGCGGCAAGGTATCCAACATCATGGCTTCCGCGACTCGCTTGCAGGAGGTGCGCGTTTAACTTGTCGCACTGCTTCTTCGCCTTGGAAATGCCGAGCTCGTCCTGAACCGGTGCCAGATCATTCTTGCCGACAAGGATCATGACAGCTTGAAGTATCTGCGGGAGGCTCAGTCCCTTGGCCTTGGTCATCTGCTCAAGTTGATTCAAGGTTTTCGGCTTGTGGTCGCTCATCGCCTCCAGCAAGGGGCAATAGATTCCTTCATTCAGCGTTGCATCGCCAATGTACCCGCTCACCTTCAATTCAACGTTCTCAGGAGAATTGACGAGGATGACTTGCTGCTGCCTCAAAGCCTCAACACGTTCGACAGGATTCAACCTGCGTCCGCCCTTTATCCAATAGTCCCTTCTGAACTGCGTATTGCACATGAAGTCCCTGACTGCTTCACGGAACATGGCGTCGGGAATTTCCTTCAAAAACGCCTGCTGTTCCGTGGACAGGTTTACCGCGTCGACGTGATCAACATAGTGTGCCGAACATGCAAAGTTGAGTTTCGCACCGGCCAGCCACTCGGCCATTCTCGAAAAGGTCATCGGATGCCAGTCACGATTGAAGTACTCGTGCGCGAGATAGCTCCGGTTCTGGTCTTTCATGCGCTTGATTCGTTCCCCCACGACCGGGTTGACCCGTCCAAAGATCGGATCTGTTGCCAGCAGCCGCTCAGCGAAATCGAGAGCACTGTCAATCCGACTGACGATCCCCTGCCCTGGTGCGGCCATTACTTGGGCATGTTCGGTGAGAAGGCCTCGCATGGGCAACATGGCAGCCCAGCCAGGCTGGGTGTTGTAGCTGATATAAAGGACGCCACCGACTTTCAGCTTGCGCCGGATGAAATCGACAATGACGCTGCGGTTCTCGTCCGAGATCCAGCTCCAGATTCCATGCAGGCCGATATAGTCAAAATCAGGAAGATCCGAGCGATTGCAGAACTCTGCAAACGCTTCGTCATGCAGATGCAACCGCGCCCCCGATTGCCGCGCAAGTTCCTGGGCAAAATTCGCCTGGGCGGGATTGAAGTCGGTTCCATAATGAGCAATAGACGATGCGGCTGCATGCATATTTACACTCACCCCTTGCCCGAAGCCGAGCTCGCAAGCCGACTCGACATTGGGAAACGCATAGCCGGAACTCAATAACGGCAGGCGCAACCGCAGCGGGTTAAGTTCCGTGTAATAGCCAAAGGTATAGCCAATGTCGGCTACGTAACCAGCGGTCCAATCTGACATGTATTCCTCGAATTTCTAGAATTTGCGTGTAGACAACGAAGCGTCCGCTAATGAAAAACCCCGCATCCCAAATGGGACGCGGGGTTCGACCACTTCTTGCTTCCGGCTTTGACCGGAAGCACCCATGAAGAGTTTAGAAGTTGATGTTGGTCTCGGAGATGGTAGCAACACCAGCCAGCTTGATGACGATGTCGTCAGCAGCCGTGAAGTTACCGTCCTTGTTGGCATCGATGAACACGTAGGTGTCACCGGTACCAGCCTGGGAGATTGCAACACCGCGGTTACCAGCCGGATCGTTGAACAGGCTAGCAATGCTGGTCAGGTCAACTGCGGTGGTCGCGATCTTGACGTTGACGTCAACCACGCCGCGTTGTGCGCCGGAGAAGTTGAAGTTGGTCAGGTCGAGACGGTCGTCAGTTGCAGCAGCACCGGTCTTGAAGTTGGTGATGGAGTCGAAACCGGTGTCAGCAGCCAGGGTAACCTTGCCATCCTTGCTGGTGTCGCTGATTTGCGAATCCGTTGCCGCCTTCAGGACGAAGGTGTCACGTACAGCTGCGGTAGCGTTAGCAATGAAGGTCACTGCGTCAGCGCCCTTGCCGGTGTAGACGATGTCACCAGCCTTGGAGCCAGCGTAGGTGTCAACGCCATCGCCGCCAGTGAACGCAACCGACTTGGTGTGCGTGGACAGGTCGATCTTGGTACCGCCGGTGTTTGCGGTAGCATCGATCTTGCTGACAACACCGATCGTCGTCACGCCGGACAGGTCAACCTTGGCATCGCCCTTGATGGTGACGGTTTCTGCAGCAGCAGCAACGAACTTGGCAGTCAGGGTGTAGGCGGAAGACTTCGCACCAGTGACGCCACCGTCGGTCGAAGCAACCTTCGCATCAACAACCAGGTTTTCAACGCCAGCGACAGTGACGGTCTGCGCATTGATGTTGCCGTCAGAAGCGTCATCCTTGTTGGCGTCATTCATTTGAGCAACGAGGGTGAAGGTTTCTGCGTCGCCCTTAGCGGTCGTGCCGGTATAGTCCTTGCCAGTCACAGTGATGTTCTTGACGACATCGAAGTCAGCGTTGGTCTTTGCCTTGCTGGAGATGGTCAGAGTGAACGTATCTGCTGCGTTCTTGAAGTCAACGTCACCAGCCAGAGCACCAGCGATAGCTTCGTCGATCTGGACGGTAGCAAAGCTGTTCAGCGAAACGTCGTAGTTGCCCGTGCCGCCGGAAACGTCCAGGGTTTCGAAGTTGGTGATGTACTTCGAAGTGGTTGCATCCAGCTTGGAGCCGTCGGTGATGTTGATGATGTCGGTGCCATCGCCGCCATTCGCGCCCTTGTCGAACGCTGCCAGGTTCGCGCCCGTGAACAGGGTGTCGTTACCAGCACCCAGATTAGCGGACGAACCGACCGTTGCAACAGCAGAAGCATTGATCACGTCATTGCCGGTGCCTGTGGTGACGGTCACAGCCTTGGCAGCTTGGGTCAGGGTCGCCTTGATTGCGCCGGTGGAAGCGGAAGCGTCCAGCTTGGTAGCAACAGCCAGTGCGGTGCCAGTCAGGTCAACGGAACCAGCGCCAGTAACAGTAACCGAGGTCAGCGTCGCAGCGCTGTCAGCGAAGTTGATTGCATTGGTGCCGGTTGCAGCGATGGTCGCGGTCGTGAGAACGTCAGCGTTCGTGGAGTCAACCTTAACGAAAGCATTGTTCGCAGTGATGTTTGCGGTCGTTGCCTTGCTTGCGTTATCAACACCGAGGTCAAGGGTGATAGCAGCAGTGCTGGTACCAACCGTGTCCAGGTTCAGTGCCAGAGTCGTTGCGGAGCCAGCGGTGCCGCCGATGGACACGTTCTGGTTCTGGGACTTGATTGCCAGGGAGGCGATGGTACCGATGTTGTTGATAACACCAGCGGTCGTGCTGTCAGCAACGGTGATGGCGGTTGCGCCGGTGGTATTGGCCAGGTCCATCTTTGCGCCAGCAGCTGCGAAGCGCAGGTTCAGGTTCTCGATGTTCTTGATCGAGGAAGCAACGGTTGCACCTTGTGCCAGCGTTGCAACCAGGGTGTCGGTACCGTCGCCGCCGTCGAGTACGTCAACGTTCTGCAGGGTGTTGGTCAGCGTACCTGCGCCGTCTTGTGCTGCGGAAGCGGTAAAGGTGTCGTTGCCCGTGCCACCGACGAAGTTCGCGCCGCTGTCCTGGTTGACGGTCAGGGTGAAGCTCTTGCCGACTGCGCTGGAAGCGCCGGTCTTGGCGGCTTCAACGGTAGCAGCATCCTTGGTCACGCCGACGAGGATGTTGGTAGCAGCGGTAACGTCGTTGCCGCCCTTTTCAACTGCGTAGTACAGGCCAACGGTAACCTTGTTCTCGAACAGTGCCTTGGAGTCACGAGCAGCAACCGAGGTCGCATCGGTGCCGGTGCCAGCGAAGCTGCGAACTGCGGTGATCATTTCGGAGATCACAGCACCCTTGGTTGCACCAGCGTTCAGCTTGGAGGTCCAGTATGCCAGGCCGTCTGCGTCAGCGGTGCGGCCGAGGACGTTGGTGTAGAAACGGCCGATGATTTCTTCGTTCGTCAGGAACGTCGGGTAGGTAGCACGAGCCGGATCGGTGTTGTACATCTCTTGTGCAACTTGAGCAACGGTCTTGCCGGCGTCGAGTTGGTTAACCCAGTAGCCCAGGCCGTCACGCTCAGGGGCGCGGCCAAACAGGGCGACGTACAGGTTAGCAACGTCAGTACGCATTTGAGTGGTAATTGCCATGTAAAAACTCCCAAAAGGAAAAGTTAAGAATCCCAGCGAAGCCAGCTTTTGTTGAATTTCAGCTAGTTGCTGTTGCGTATAGTATTGAGTCGGGTAAAGAATAAATGTGATGGCTGTCACACCAATTCTTTTTTTGACTAAAAACAACACGCGGTGGGACATTGGTGCTTGTACAACGCACGCGATTCTAACGCAGTAATGTTGTCACAGTCCAACAGATGTGGCGTTTTGGAATCGGTTTTGTGGGGATTTGATTAAGAAGAGCAATGGTTTAATGCGAAAACCGCGCATTTCCACTCATTGCTTATGAAAAATTAATCTAAAGAATAGTGTGGATTGTGCGGAACTTGCGGCTTCTAGTCGTCGTATTTTCGTAACAACGGGTATTTTTTAGGTGACTGGAAGCAAGTTTTTAGGCTCATTGCTTGTCTTTTCGTTGCAGATTGGGGCTTGGCGCCTTTCAGCTCATGCTTCATGTCACTGGATCCCGGCGTTCGCCGGGATGACTTCTCTAGGTATTGGGCTTGCTTGAGCTGTAGTTCGGGAGCGCTTCCATTTTTGCGGGGTGATACGGGATCGCCAAATTCGACTTGAACTGATTCTTGTTGGAGGCGATTTGCGGAGTGGCGCGGCGTAGACTGCGGGGCGTTCGAGATGCAGGCTTTAGGTGGGTTTCGCTTCGCTCTACGCCACCCTACGGGCCTGGGGATTGACCGGGGCCGGGTTGTTGTTATGGTCAGAAGCGGTAGCGGAGGCCTACGCTCAGGCTCTTGCCGCTTTGGCGGAACAGGGCCAGGTTCGACTTGAAGCGGTTGTCCTCGGCGAGCAGTTGCAGGTCCATGTCGGCACTGACCGGTGCCACGACTGAAAACCGGATGGTGTGGCGGTCTAGTGTGCGGGCGGCGTTCTGTTCCAGCAGCGGACTGTAACCCTCATCGTCGCGCGCCTCGGCGACGGTCATGCTGAGGTCGGCGCGGGCGCCCCATGCGAGGGGCATGCCGACCTGGCCGATCAATTCCTTGTGGCGGGTCTGGCCGCCGGCACGTGGTCCGGTCGGGTCGTCGAAGCCGACGCGGCCGATCAGGATGGTCTGGACAGGGAGTTGGCCGGCTTTCCAGTCGCAGGCGATGCCGCCCTGTCCCCAGATGACGTTGGCGTCGAGGGTCTTGAGCGTGGTGTAACGCCGCCATTCCAGTTCTGCGCTTCCGCCGAGGCGGCAGCCTTCCATGGGCCGCTCGATCTGGGCGATGGCGCGCAGGTTGTTCAGCAGCGAGCTGCCGCCCAGCCAGAGGCGTTCCAGATGCAGCCATGCGCTGGCGTCGCCCAGCAGGGTTGCCCGGTGGAGGCCGGCGCTGGCGTTGGCGCTGATGGTCGAGAAGTTCTTTTCGTGCAGGTACTCGCGGCTGCGCACACCTACCGACAGTTCGGCAATACTGCTGCCGAGACGCGTGCGGTAACGCGTGCCGACGCCGGCTTGCATGAAGTGGTCAGTGCGCGCCTGGAACGAGGGATCGAGTATGAGGTTGATCCGGTCCGCGCCGAAGGTCAGCGGAATGGCGCTGGTTTGCAGGCCGCTGTTGGCATTGGTGTCGACGCCGTACAGGAAGTCAACATGCGACTGCCACGGCGACTCGCTGCTGCGCGCCGTCATGCGGGCACGGTAACGCGAGACGACGACCCGCACCGAAGGCGGCGGGTTGAATTGCGATTCGACGTAGTCGAAGTAGCCGGCCGCACTGGTGATATTGCCCGTCTCGGCGGAGGCGATGGCGAGGTCAAGCCAGGCGCCGGCATTGTCGGGCTGCATAAGGACGACGCGTTCGAGCGCGGTGACCGCGGTGGCGTAGTCGGCGAGCTTCAGCGCCAGGATGCCGAGCAGGTTGAAGTAGGCCGGGTCGTCGCTGTGGCCGGCCTGGACTGCCTGCAGGGCAGACAGGGCTTCGGCGTAGTTGCCTTGTTCGACATGGGCGCGGATGCCGGGGTAGGCGTCGAGGTCGGCCGGGGCGATGCCGTTGAGCGAGGTGGATGGCACGGGTGCTGCTGATTGCGCGTGCGCGGGGGCAGCGGCTGCCATGATGACAATGGCGGTCGCAATCAATGCACCTCGTAGGGTGGGTAGAGCGGAGCGAAACCCACCAGTGGCTCCAGTCTCGCCATGTTGGTGGGTTTCGCTTCGCTCTACCCACCCTACGATTCTTGTGTTTTCGGGCGTGTCGCTCATCAATTGGGGCAGTACAGCGTGACGGGTTGCGTGCGGCCACGGACCGGGACGGTGCCCAGGACGCGCAGCGGCGCGGCTCCCAACGCTTCGGCGCAGGTGTGGCCGATCAATATGGGTTCGTTGTAAGTTGTGGTCAATCCTTCAAGCCGGCTGGCAAGGATAACCGGTTCGCCGAGCGCCGTGAAGGTGCGGCGGTGCGCGGACCCGAAATTGCCGACCAGCGCGAGGCCGGTTTCGAGGCCGATGCCGACCTTGATGGGCTGGAGGCCGAGCTCTTCGCAGAAGGGCGCAAGGGCTGCCATGCGGCGCTGGATGTCCTGCGCGGCCGCGAGCGCATGGGCGGCGTGGTCGGAGTCGTCATCGGGGGCGTTCCAGAAGGCCATGACGGCGTCGCCGATGAATTTGTCGATCGTGCCCTGTTGGCTGACCACCGCTTCGGCCATGTCGGTGAACACGCGCTGCATGAGGCGGGCCACGACTTCAGGGGTGCTGTTTTCGCTGAGGCCGGCGAAGCCATGGATGTCGGCGAAGAGGACGGTGATTTCACGGCGCGAGGCGTCGACTGCGGTATTCAGGTGGCCGAAGGCAGTGAGGCGGTCGGCGACCGGGCGCGGCAGGTAGGCGGCGAGCAGCGCGATGACGCCGGCGCGGTCGCGGCCGGCCCGGTACAGCTCGGCGGACAGGATCAGCAGGACGGCGAGCGGGGGAAAGACGAGCAGCGGCGACAGCGGCAGCAGGAGGTTGAAGGATTTCAGCGCGACCATGGCACCGGTTGCGGCACTGCCCCAGGTGAAGAGGAGCCACGCGGGGAAGACCACCGCGCGCTGAACGGGTTTGTCGGCGTGTCCGAGCAGGAAGGCCAGCAACAAGGCGAAGGGCAGCAGGAGCACGCCGTCGAGCGTGATTCCCCAGTAAGGCACATAACTGAAATCGCCATCCAGCAGCGCGGAGAGGATCTCGGCGTGGGGCTCGAGGCCGGCGGCGACGGGACCGAGCGGTGTGGCGATCACGTCCGACAGGCCCAACGCGGTCGCGCCCATGAGGACGACGACGCCCTTGAGGACGGCGGGATCCGGCTTGTGCTGCAGGACGTCGGTGGCGGAGACCGAGGTCCAGTCGTCGCGCGCGTGGCGGTAGGGAACGATCATGGTGCCGTCGATGCCAAGCGGGAGCGTGACAAGCGTGGCGCCGTCGTCGGTCTGCATGGCCAGTTCCCATGCCGGGGCAAACGGGCCGGCTCCGCGCTGCATGTTGAGGCGCGGGCTGTCGACCATGCCGGCAAACGTGGCAAGGGCGAGGCTGGGCCGGCAGTCGGACGTGGAGCAGACCACCGGCGGCAATCTGCGCACCGCGCCGTCGGAATCGAAAATCGGGGTGATGTGGCCGACGCGGCCGGGGAGCAATCCGGCATGATTGGTCACGACCGGCACGCCGCGCACCTTGGGTGCGCCGGGCTCGGCGCGCACCGGCACTGCTGGCGGAAGGACGAAATTGAGCGCCGCGAGGTTGCGCTGGTCGAGGTCGAAGACGACGGCGCCGGTGACCTCGGGCCGGCGCAGTTGCTCGGCGAGCACGTCGTCGTTGGCGCGCTGTTCGGGAAATACCATGTCGACCGCGATCGCGGCGACGCCGTAATCATCGATCAGGGTCTTGAGCAGGCGCGCGATCGTATCGCGCGGCCAGGGCCATGCACCGACTTCGGACAGGCTGCGCTCGTCGACGTCGACAATGACAAGGCGGGCTTCGGGATTCGGCTGGATGGAAAAACGGATGCGCCAGTCATTGAGCGCGTGGTCAACCCGGGTGAACAAACCCGGGAAGACGGAGGGAGCAATCAGGGCCGCGCAGAGCGAGACGCCGAGCAGGAAGTACCGCAGCATCAGCCGTCAGTGGCCGGCGGAAATCAGCGGTACCAGCGAGTCGCGCCCACTACGCTCAGGCTGTTGGTGACGTCACGCTGGAACACGTAGGCCGCCTGGCTGGCGTCGGTCGACAGCGCGCCCTGCAGCTTGGTTCCAGTCGAATTGGCATCGGCCCGCAGTTCGCCCTGCCAGGTGACCTGTCCGGAAGACTGCACCGAGACCGGGGTGTGGCCGTTGCTGTTGACTGTCAACGAGGTGTCGAAACGCTTGGCGCCGAAGTCGATGGTCAGGCTGGGCGAGGTCACCTGCGCAGCGGTCAGGGTCTTGCCTTCCATCATGTAGGCTTCTGCGTCGCCGAGCTGGAATTTCGCGACACCGCTGTTGGGCACGAAGATGGTTCCGGCTTCACGCACGATGCCGAAGACTTCATTGCCCACCGCGAGTTCGCGGCCGGGTGCGAGTGCATTGACGAAGCTGCTGCTTTCCTGGCCGGGCTGGATGTAGCTGGCCCAGCGGCCCCACCAGAATTTCTGGGCGGGCGCGGGAACGGCGGTATCCGGAACAGTGGGACCTGCTACTGCATCCACCTTGTTCTTGATGCTGTCGACGGCTGCCTCGCGGATCGGGTCGCGCGAATCGAGGCCGGAGTTGGACTTGGATTGCTTGTCGGCTGCCGGACGCGGTTCTTCGGGACGCGGTGGTGCGAGCAGGTTCGGCGATTCGAGCGCCTTCTCGGCGGGCACGAGCAACGGTGCTTCGTTACGGTTGCGCAGCTCCAGATAGGCGTCGCGCATGGCGGCGGTCAGGACACGACTGGCGGCGGATTTACAGGGACCGAGCGTGCTGGCGAGGCAGTCGGCGGCCAGCGGGGCCATGACGACGGCGCCGCTCTGGACGGTCACGCGGGTGATGTCGGCGGCGGCCTGCACCACGAAGTCGGTGCCACGAATACCGATCGCGGCCAGCGGGGTGTTGAGGCGGTAGTTTTCCTTGGAAGCTTCGCCGGCGCGGCCGGTGATGCTGCGCGCGACGCCCTTTTCGAGCACGAACTTGATGCGGTTGTTGGCCGGGTTGGCGGCGTCGTACTTGTAATCTTCAATGCGCAGGCGGGATTGCGGGCGGATGCTGACGAAGGCGCCGTCGACCATGCGCAGATGGATGTGGCCGGTCGTGCCGGTCTCCAGCACCTGGCCGGCGTTGATGTTGTCGCCGCGCGCCACATTGTGCGATTTGCCGTCTTCCCCGATGACGCTGGCGTCACCAATGACAAAGGACACCGAGCCGGCGAGATCGGCGGCGAGCGCGCAGGCGGAACTCACTGTCATACAGACCAGTAACGCAAACTTCTTCCAGCTAGTCGACACGACCGGTTGCATCTTGTCCCTCTTCTACACGCAAAAAACGCCGATATTTGGGGAAAAAGTATAACAGTATTGGATTGCCGGGGGGCATATTTGGCCGGATTGTTGTTTTGAACGCGGGAAATTGCGAGAAAATCAAGGAAATTGATGGTTTTTCTATTTTTTTTGACTGCAGTTTGTGGTGGGTTTCGCTGCGCTCTACCCACCCTACGTGGTTTCGGCGGAAAAATTATTGGCCGGAAAGGATAGGCTTGAGCAATAATTGAGGTTCGACAAGTTGTCCAACTGCTTGAAGTTATTGCATTTTTACCGCTACAACCGGCATACGCCGCTGCTGTTACCTGACGCTACATGCCCATCCCGATCGAAACCGCCGCCAACATTCCTCTGTTCAAGGGTCTTGACCAGGAAACGCTGACGACCGTCGCTGGACTGATGAGCAGCCGTACCTACCTGAGCCATGACATCGTGCTGCGCAAGGGTGATTCGGGCGACGGCCTGGCTTTCCTGTTGCAGGGCAAGCTGCAGGTGGTGGACGTGACCGAGGACGGTCGTGAAATCGGCATCCATTTCATTTCGCCGGGCGCCTATTTCGGCGAGTTGTCGGTGATCGACGGCCAGCCGCGGTCGGCATCGGTGGTGTCGGTGAAGACGTCCGAGGTCGCCTTCCTCCCCGCCGCGCAGGCAAAGGCACTGATTTTCAACCGTCCGCTGATCGCGGAACGCTTCCTGATCCATTTCGCGCAGATCGTGCGCGCGTCGTCGCGCCAGCGCACGCTGCTGAGCATTCCGAATGCCTTCCAGCGCGTATTTGCGCAGCTGCAGCAGTTCGTCCGCGATACCAACGAGGGAAGCCAGGTGATCGAAGGCCTGCCGAAGCAGCATGAGATCGCGATCATGGTGAACACCAGCCGCGAAACCGTGTCGCGCGCGCTGCATACCCTGATGAAGATGAACATCGTCGAGAAGAAGGGTGCGATCCTGATCGTACATCGCCCGGACCAGCTCAAGAATGCGGCGAATGTGGGACTGGAAGAACTGCCCCAGTCCAACGGCACGGCAAAGAAAGTCCAGAAGTCCGAGAAGGCCGAGCCCTCCGAAAAGGCGGCGTGAGTCCGCCTGCCTGACTGTTTGGCAAGAAGCGCGGGGCGCGTTATAGTGCAGCCCCACGCCTTCGGCCCGCCGCAACGGTGGCCGGAGCATAACAATGACCAGCCCATGGCCTTTGCCTTCCAGCCTTCCCGCTCGCAACGAATCCGCGACGCATTCCTCGATGAGCGCTCACCGGCGCTTTGCTATGCCGTAGCGGCGCTGCTGGCCATTGTTTTCATTGCCTACCTGTTCCCGCTTTCCTTCCTTGCAGGCCACGGCGCATTTTTCGAAAGCGGGGATGCGTCGCAACATGTCGGCGGCTGGCTGTTCTATGTGCGCGACGAGTGGCGTTTTCCGCTGCTCTTCACGGAGCGCCTGAACCACCCGTCGGGGGCCAACATTGCCTTTACCGACAGCATTCCCCTTGCGGCGCTGGTGTTCAAGGCGATATCGCGGTGGCTGCCGGCGGGCTTCCATTACTTCGGGGTGTGGCATGCGCTGGCCTTCTTCACGCAGGCATTGGCGGCGGTTTTCCTGATCCGTGCGTTGGGCGCGCGGCATCTGCTCGCTGCAGTGTGCGCGGCCTTCCTTGCCCTGACCTGGCCGGCGCTGTTGTGGCGGATCGGGCATCCGTCGCTGATGACGCAAGGAATCATCCTGGCGGCGTTCGCGGTGTACTTTCTTGGTCGGCAACGAAGATGGGGCAGCAATGCCGCCAGCAGTGCGCTGGCGGCGCTGGCCTTGGGTGGATTGCTGGTGCATCCGTATTTTTTTGCGTTCTGCTATCCGCTGTTCCTGGCCTTTCTCGCGGAGCAGGCAATGGATGGCGAGGGATGGCGGCCGCAGTTCTTGCGGCTCGCTTTGTCGATCGCGGCGATACTGGCAGTCGGCTATGTGCTCGGCTATTTCGGGCACGGCGGCACGACCACCTTCGGCTACGGCTACTACTCGGCCAACCTGGACACGCCGTTCTGCGGCGGGG
>NZ_LSTO01000001.1:172852-191425 GCF_002211445.1 Noviherbaspirillum denitrificans
CAAGGCACCAGCTTCATTGCTGCGCGCCGGGATCGGCGATGCGATCTCGAAGAAATTCGAGGCGGAGCAATGCGCCCGCGCGGCCGGCGGCCTGAACATGTTCCGCGCCCGTCCGCTGGCATCCGCGGGCGTGCTGGCCGACGCCTGTTACCGCACCCTGCTGCGCGATGCGGAAGAGGCGCTGGCAGCGGCTGGCACGGGCGAGACGACGCCTGCGTTCGAACGCGTGATCGAGGCGGTGATCCTGATGTCGGGGCTGGGTTTCGAGAGCGGCGGCCTGTCGATCGCGCATGCGCTCACGCGCGGTCTCTCGGTGCTGCGTGGGGTGAAGCGCGCGCCGCACGGATTGCAGGTTGCCTATGGATTGCTGGTGCAGGCCGAACTTTCTTCCGGGCGCGACGGCATGCTCGATGAGCTCGACGATTTCTATCGTCGCACTGGCCTGCCGCGCAGCCTGGCCGACCTCGGCTTGCCGGACCCGGCGCCGCAGGAACTCGCCGAAGCGGCGGCGTTGACACTGGCCGCACCGCACGCACGCAATTTCGAACGCACCCTCGACGCCAAGGAACTCGTCGCCGCCATGCACGCCGTCGAACGGCGCAACGCGGCACTCACTCACTAGGACATCCATGAAACTCTCCGATATGACGCTCCTGAAGGAGCAGGCCTTCATCGACGGCGCGTGGGTCGGCGCCGACAACGGCGGCCGCTTCAATGTCACCAATCCAATCGACAACAGCCTCGTGGCCAGCGTGCCCGGCATGGGCGCGGGCGAAACACGGCGCGCGATCGACGCCGCGCAACGGGCGCTGGCCGCGTGGAGCGCGCGCAGCGCCAAGCACCGTGCCGGCCTGCTGCGCAAATGGTACGAGCTCGTGATCGCCCACCAGGATGACCTCGCGCTGCTGATGACCTGCGAGCAGGGAAAGCCGCTGGCCGAGGCAAGGGGAGAAGTAATGTACGGCGCTTCGTTCATCGAATGGTTTGCCGAAGAGGCCAAGCGCGCCTACGGCGAGCTGGTGCCGGCACCGACCGAAGACCGCCGCCTGGTGGTGATGAAGCAGCCGGTCGGTGTGGTCGCCGCGATCACACCGTGGAACTTCCCGGTCGCGATGATCACGCGCAAGGCTGCACCCGCGCTGGCGGCGGGCTGCACGATGGTGCTCAAGCCGGCGAGCGAGACGCCCTTGTCCGCGCTGGCGCTGGCGGCGCTGGCCGAGCGGGCGGGGATTCCGCCGGGCGTATTCAATGTGGTGACCGCCGAGCGTTCCGGCGGTGTCGGCGAGGAACTGACCGGCAATCCGGCGGTGCGCAAGCTCACCTTCACCGGATCGACACGCGTCGGCAAGCAGCTGATGGCGCAGTGCGCGGGCACCGTCAAGAAGCTGTCGCTCGAACTCGGCGGCAATGCGCCCTTCATCGTATTCGACGACGCCGACATCGATGCCGCCGTGCGCGGCGCCGTCGCATCGAAATACCGCAACGCCGGCCAGACCTGTGTGTGCGCGAACCGCTTCCTGGTGCAGGACGGCATTTACGACGAATTCGCGCGACGCCTCGCGCAGGCTGCCAACGCGCTCAAGCCGGGCGATGGCCGGGAAAATGGCGTCAACCTCGGGCCGCTGATCCATGCGCGCGCCGCGGGGAACACCCACCAGTTGGTCGAGGAGGCAGTCGCCGATGGGGCATCCGTGCTTGCGGGAGGTGATTACGTGCCCGGCGCCACCAGCCTGTACCAGGCGACGGTGCTGGCGGACGTCAGGCCGGAAATGCGCGTCGCGCAGGAAGAAATCTTCGGCCCGGTGGCACCACTCATCCGCTTCTCCACCGAAGAAGAGGCGATCCGCCTGGCGAATGACACGCCCTACGGCCTGGCCGCGTACTTTTACACGCGCGACCTGCAGCGCAGCTGGCGCGTATCGGAGCGGCTCGAATACGGGATGGTCGGCCTGAACGAAGGCTTGATCTCCAACGAAATGGCTCCCTTCGGCGGCATCAAGGAATCCGGGCTCGGACGCGAAGGATCGCGCCACGGCCTCGATGAGTACATGGAGTTGAAATACGTCTGTGTCGGCGGGATGGCTTGATGGCCAGACCAAGGACTTCATTTTTTTTCTAACAAAGGATATATCATATGCGATATATATCATTGCAGCGGCGACTGGGAGGCTCCAAATGAACAGCGCCGTTTCCCTGGCATCCACCGCAGCTCGCCACAGCTTTGACCTGACGCCGGAGCAGGTCGGCTTCCTGCGGGAGAAGGCCATGTTCATCCGGCTCGAGACGATCCGCCTGATCGAGATCGCCAAGACCGGGCACTACACCTCGGTGTTCTCGGCGGCGGAAATCTTTTCGGCGCTGTACTACGACGTGATGAACCTGCGCCGCGGGCAACCCGCATGGGAAATGCGCGACCGCTTCCTGATGGGCAAGGGACATGCGGCCGTCGGCCTGTTCCCGGTGCTGGCCGACCTCGAGTTCTTCCCGAAGAGCTGGCTCGATGACTACACGCGCCTCGGCAGTCCGCTTGGCGACCACCCGGACATGCGCAAGGTGCCGGGCATCGATTTCAGTTCCGGTTCCATCGGCCATGCGCTGTCGGCCGGCCTTGGCATGGCGCTGGCGGGACGCTTCCTGAAACAGGACTTCACCACCTTCGTGATGCTCGGCGACGGCGAAATGCAGGAAGGCCAGGTCTGGGAAGCGGCCATCGCCGCCGCGCATCACCGCGCCAACCGCCTGATTGCGATTGTCGACCGCAACGGCTACCAGCTCGACGGCGCCGTCGACGACGTGATGGGCATCGAGCCGCTGGACCAGAAGTGGAAAGCATTCGGCTGGGAAGTGCACACCGTCGACGGCCACAGCATCGCCGCGCTCACCGCGCTGCTGCGCAAGCTGCGCGCCGACGACAGCCGCACGCAACCGGTCTGCGTGATCGCGAAAACCGTGAAGGGCAAGGGCGTGAAGTACATGGAAACCGAGCCGGGCTGGCACCTCGGCTACCTCGCGCCGGACGACGCGCAACGCGCGATCGAAGAAATCAAGGGACAGGAGATCTGACATGAACCAACCGCTTTCCAAAGACTCCTGGCAGTACCGCGGGCTCAACGCCATCACGCCCGGCCTGTCCTACCTGTCGGACGGCCTGATCGCACTGGCCGAAGCGGGCCATCCGGTCGTCGCCGGTTCCGCCGACCTGCAGTATTCCAACGGCCTGGTGCGCTTCGCGGAACGCTTCCCCGAGCGCTATACGCAGTTCGGCATTTCCGAGCAAAACATGGTGACCGCCGCCGCCGGCATGGCGGCCACCGGCTGCATGCCGTATGTCGCTACCTTCGCGTCCTTCCTCGCGTTGCTCTGCTGCGAACAGATCCGCATGGATGTCGCCTACTGCGGCTTGCCGGTGCGCCTGATCGGCCACCACACCGGCATTTCGCTCGGCTTCTACGGCACCTCGCACCACGCCACCGAAGACCTCGCGATCATGCGCTCGATCGCCGACCTGACGGTGGTCGCGCCGGCCGACGGTCCGCAGCTGGTCGCTGCGATCAAGGCCTCCGCCAATTATCCCGAACCGATTTACTTCCGCATCGGCCGCGGGCGCGAGCCGGTGGTGTACGAGGACGGCGTGCCCTTTGAATTCGGCAAGGCGATCGAACACAGCCAGGGCGAACAGATGACCATCATCGCCTGCGGCTCGACCGTGCATCCGGCGCTGGAAGCGTCCCGCCTGCTCAAGGCGGCCGGCTACTCGGTCGGCATGATCGACATGGCGACCGTCAAGCCGCTCGACCGCGACGCGGTGCTGCGCGCCGCAAAGCGCTCGCGGCTGCTGATGACTGTGGAGGAGCACAACGTGCTAGGCGGCCTCGGCGGCGCGGTTGCGGAAGTGCTGACCGAGGAAGGATGCGGCGTGCGCCTGATCCGCCACGGCATCAAGGACGAGTACAGCCTGATCGCACCGCCGACGCACCTGTACGCCCATTACAAGCTCGACACCGCCGGCATTTGCGCGGTGGCGGAAGAAGCGCTGCGCCGCGTTTAAACGAACCGGGACCCCATGCGCCCCGGCATGCAATCCGGGGCATATCAAACCAACAGGAGACTTACGATGAACCTGCCGTTTTCCTCACGCTGCTGGCGTGCCCTTGCATCCATCGCTGCATTCGCAGTCGCCACACAGGCCGGCTCCGCCCTGGCGCAAGCCAGGGAAGTGCCGGTCGGCTTCCTGCTGCCCTTGTCCGGCGGCTCGGCCACCATCGGCAACCAGACCAAGGCGGGCGCGGAAATCGCCGCCGAACAGATCAATGCGTCGGGCGGCATCAAGGCCCTCGGCGGCGCGAAGCTGAAACTCATCTTCGCCGACACCCAGTCCAAGCCCGACGTCGGCGTCGCGGAAACCGAACGCTTGATCCAGCGCGAAAACGTCGCCGTGATCGTCGGCGCCTACAACAGCGCGGTGACCTTCCCGGCAACCGAGCTGGCCGAGCGCTACAAGACGCCGTGGCTGGTGACAGGCGCGGTCAAGGATGAAATCACGGAACGCGGCTTCAAATATGTTTTCCGCCCGAACAACAAGGCGATCTACGACGCGCGCGAACAGCTCGACGCGATCGACCTGCTGAAGAAGGAAACCGGCAAGGGCCCTAAAACCATCGGCCTGTTCTATGAGGGGACGGACTGGGGCCGTTCGCACGCCGCCAACATCAAGAAGCTGGTCAAGGACCGCGGCTACAGCGTCGCGCTGGACGAGTCGTATCCGCCCAACCAGGCCGACTTTTCCGCGCAGCTGCTGAAGATCCGCGCCACCAAACCGGATGCGCTGATCGTGGTCGCCTACACGCCGGACCACATCCTCTTCACGCGCCAGTTCACGGAAAGCCGCCTGCATGTTCCGTTCGGCGTGCATTCGGTCGGCGGCGGTTCGGAAGACCCGAGCTTCTACAAGGCATTGCCGCAGCAAGCCGTGCAGTACATGTTCGTGCAGGACGACTTCCAGGTCGACATCATGCGGGCATCGAAGGATCCGGTCCTGACGGCGGCCGACAGCAAGTTCAAGGCGACGATGGGATACGGGCTCAATTCCTACGGCGCGCAAGGCGTGTCCAACGTCTACATCCTGAAGGACGTGCTGGAACGCGCGGCCTCGATCGACAAGGAAAAGCTGCGCGATGCGCTGGCGGCGACCGACATCTCCAGCGGTCCCGCACTGGTCACCGGCTACCAGCGCATCAAGTTCGACAACCAGGGCCAGAACACCTTCGCCCACGGCGTCATTTCGCAGAACCTGGGCGGCGAGCGCCGCACCGTCTGGCCGGCTGAAAACCGCCTGGCGGACGTGCGTCCCGTCTGGCCGCTGCCGAACCCGTCCAAGTAATCACCCGTCCGGCAATCCGCACAAGCTGCTTGCCGGGCTTCACCAGGTATTCAGATCATGGACCCAATCATCCTGATATACGCCGTCATCAACGGCGTCCTCCTGGGCGGCATCTATGGCGGTGTCGCCTTAGGTCTCAGCCTGATATTCGGCGTGCTGCGAGTAATCAACTTCGCGCACGGTTCCTTCCTCATGCTCGCGATGTACGCAAGTTATGCATTGTGGACCGCGTTCGGCATTCATCCGTATGCGGGCGCGGTGGTCACCGTGCCGCTGCTGTTCGCGTTCGGCTACTTCACGCAGGCGGTCATCATCGCCCCGCTGTTCAAGCGCGAGGCGGCAATGGTGGTCGAACCGCTCGGCGCGCTGCTGCTTACCACCGGCGTGTTCCTGGTGCTCGACAACAGCGTGCTGATGACCTTCGGCCCGGATGTGCGTTCGGTCAGCACCGAGTTCGCTAGCGGCTCGATCAGCCTGCTGTCGCTGCCGGTCAACATCCCGCGCATGATCGGCTGCCTGTCGGCGCTGCTGCTCGCCGGCGGGCTCGCCTACTGGTTGCGGCATACCGACATGGGGCGCGCGATCCGTGCGACCGCGCAGAACCGCGATGCGGCGGCATTGTCCGGCATCCACGTCGGCAAGATCTACAACATCACCTTCGGCATCGGCGCCGGCATCCTCGGCCTGTTCGGCGCGCTGCTGGTGCCCTTCCTGTCGATCACGCCGACCACCGGCCTGGGCTTCGGCATCAAGTCTTTCCTGGTCGTCGTCCTTGGCGGCATCGGGTCAATTCCCGGTTCGCTGCTCGGCGGCATCCTCCTCGGCGTGTTCGAGTCGGTGGCGTCGCAGTTTGTCACCGCGACATCGGCATCCGTCTTTTCCTTCTGCCTGTTCATTGCCGTGCTCCTCGTGCGGCCGAACGGTCTGTTGGGACGCAAATAAGTCTGCAGGAGGAGCACATCATGAAGCTGAAAACGAAAAACGCGACCACGCTGCTCGGCCTGCCGCTGCTGGCGCTTGCGACAGCGGTCCCGCTGCTGGTGAAGGATGCCTACACGCTGCATTCGCTCACCATGATCATCTACTTTGCCTACATGGCGTCGGCATGGAATTTTGTGTGCGGCTATGTTGGGCAGATGTCGCTGGGGCATTCGGTGTTCGCCGGCGTGGCCGGTTACGCCACCGTCCTGCTGTTCACCGGCGCCGGACTGTCGCCGTGGGCCGGCATGCTGGTGGGCGGCGGGATCGCCGCCATCCTGTCCACCTTCATCGGCTACCCGACCTTCAAGCTGAAGGGGCCGTACTTTACGCTGACCACGATCGCCTTCGCGGAGATCGTGCGCATCTGGCTGGAGAACACCGACGAGTTCCTCGGCATTCCGCTCAAGGGCGCGCAAGGGCTGGTGGTGCCACCGTCGGCGCTGGGATGGCAGGTATTCCAGTTCGACGGCAAGCAGGCCTACTACTACATCGCGCTGGCGCTGCTGGTGGTGATGCTGGCGGCCACCATCTTCCTTGAGCGTTCCCGCCTCGGGTATTACCTGAAGGCGATTCGCGGCGACCGCAACGGCGCGGAAGCGCTCGGCATCAACCCGACCCGGTACTCGCTCGCCGCGCTCGCCATCAGCGCGTTCATGACCGGGCTGGGCGGCGCGTTCTATGCGCAGTTCTTCCGCTACATCAACCCGGAACGCAACATGGGCCTGGACCTGTCCATCGACACCGCCATCATGTCGATCGTCGGCGGGCAGGGCACGGTGCTCGGTCCGGTGCTGGGCGCGCTCATCCTGCACCCGCTGGCCGAACTCACCCGCTCCTACCTCGGCGGCCGCTTCCTCGGGCTACACCTCGTGATCTACGGCGTGGTGCTGATCATCGCGGTCCTGTACTTCCCCAAAGGGGTGATCGTCCCGATCGAACGCTGGCTGCAGCGTTCGGGGAAATCGAAGCGCTGAGAAATGGAGAGCAACGTGAGCAGGAAAATTCTTGAAGTCAAATCGATCTCGAAGCGCTTCGGCGGACTGCAGGCGGTCAGCAATTTGTCGTTCGACATCGCGGAAGGAGAAATCCTCGGCTTGCTGGGGCCGAACGGCGCCGGCAAGACCACCGCCTTCAACCTGATTGCCGGTTTCTTCCAGGCGGACGAAGGCGACATCCGCTTCGAGGGAAAACAGATCCGGGGGATGCTGCCGTACCAGGTATGCAGCGCCGGCATTGCACGCACCTTCCAGCTGTCGAAACCGTTCGGCGGATTGTCCGCGCTGGAAAACGTCATGGTTGGCGCATTCGCGCAGGCCCGGTCGCGCACAGCCGCGCAGGACGAAGCCCATGCGGTGCTCGACTTCCTTGGCATGGCGGACAAGGCCGATATCGATGCCAACGACCTGACGGCGTTCGACAAGCGCAAGCTGGAACTGGGTCGCGCGCTTGCCACCAAACCACGCCTGCTGCTGATGGACGAAGTCGTTGCCGGTGCTACGCCATGCGAGGCGGGCGAAATGGTGGACCTTGTGAAACGGGTACGCGACCGCGGCGTCACGGTCCTCATCGTGGAACACGTGATGAAAGTGATCATGGGCCTGTCCGACCGCGTAATCGTGATGGAGCAGGGCCGCCTGATCGCCAACGGCGTTCCATCCGAGGTGGTGCGCATGCCGGAAGTGTTGAAGGCTTACTTTGGAGAAGCTTATGTCAGCGGAGATGAATATGCCAGTGCCAGTGCTTGAGGCGCGCGATATCTGGTCCGGGTACGGGGAGCAGCAGGTGCTGCGCGGGATCGACCTGGTGTTGCAGCCACGCTCGATCACCGCGCTAATCGGCGCCAACGGCGCGGGCAAGACGACCTTCCTGCGCACCGTGTCCGGTTTGCTCCGGCGCACGCGCGGATCGATCGCGCTGAACGGCAAGTCGATTGATGGGCTGCCGCCGCACGCGGTGGTGGCAGAGGGATTCGTGCAGTCGCCGGAAGGCAAGCAGCTGTTCCTCGAGATGTCCATCCACGAGAACCTGCTGATCGGCGCGACGAATCCGCGCGCGAAGGCACGGCGCAGCCAGACGCTGCGGGAAGTATTCGACCTGTTTCCGATCCTGGAAGAGCGCAAGGCGCAACCCGCGTCGACGCTGTCGGGCGGACAGCAGCAAATGCTCGCGGTAGGGCGCGCGCTGATGGCGATGCCGGCGGTGCTGGCGCTCGACGAGCCGTCGCTCGGCCTCGCGCCGATCATGGTGGACCGCTTGTTCGACAGTATTCGCGCGCTGAAGCACAGGGACCTCGCGATCCTGGTCATTGAACAGAACGTGAACCAGGTGCTGGAAATGGCGGACCACGGCTATGTCGTGGAAAACGGGACGATCGCGATGGAAGGCACGGGCAGCGAACTGCTGCACAACCCGCACCTGCGCTCGACCTATCTTGGTATCTGAACGAACATTGAAAGGGCAGGACATGAGCAAACGTATAGCAATCATTACGGGCGGCGGCACCGGCATCGGCCGCGCATCGGCGGAAGCCTTCGCCGCATCCGGCATGCGGGTGGTATGCCTAGGCATGGACGCCGATGGCGACCTTGGCGAAGGGTTGGAGTTCCGGAAGCTTGACGTCACGTCGGAAGAAGCGGTGAGGGCCGCGCTCGCAGGCCTCGAACGCATCGATGTCGTGGTCAACGGCGCGGGCATCATCCTGCACGAAGGAAAGGAGTTCTCGGCAGACGGCTTCCGCAAAGTGCTCGACGTCAACCTCACCGGCGCGCATATCGTGTCGATGGTCGCGCGCGAACGACTGGCCGCGTCGAAGGGCGCGATCGTCAACGTGGCATCGATGTGGAGCCAGTTCGGCTCGCCGCGCAATCCGTCCTACTCCGCCAGCAAGGCGGGGATCACGGCGCTCACGCGCTCCCATGCGGTGGCGCTGGCCGAGGAGGGCATCCGCGTCAACGCGGTGGCGCCGGGCTGGATCCGGACCAAGCTGTCGTCTGGCGCGCTGGATAACCCCGAGCGCGCTACAGCCATCATGGCCCGCCTGCCGATGAAGCGCTGGGGGAAGCCCGAGGACGTCGCGCGCGCGGTCCGCTTCCTGTGTTCCGACGATGCGTCCTACATCACCGGAGTCGTCCTGCCCGTGGACGGCGGATTCGGGATCGCATGATGAAGTACATCGACCACACCATCGATGGCACGCTCAGGCTTGCCGAACGGCCGGTTCCCGTCCCCGGTCCGCATGAAGTGCTGATCCGGGTCGCTTACGCCGGCGTCAACCGGCCCGATGTGCTGCAGCGTCAGGGCCGCTACAACCCGCCGCCGGATGCCTGCCCGTATCTCGGCCTCGAAGTGTCCGGGACGATTGAAAAAGTTGGCGAGGCGGTCACGCGCTGGCGGCCCGGAGACAAGGTCTGCGCGCTGACGCACGGCGGTGGCTATGCGGAATTCTGCGTGAACCACGAATCGCACTGCCTGCCGGTGCCGCAAGGTTTGAGCCTGGAACAGGCCGCCGCGCTGCCTGAAACCTACGCGACAGTCTGGGCCAACCTGTTCGTCAACGGCGCCGTGCGCGAAGGCCGTTCGATTCTTGTCCACGGCGGTTCGAGCGGCATCGGCATTACCGCGATCCAGCTTGCGCGGGCGTTCGGGGCGCGGGTCTTCACCACGGTCGGCACGCCGGAAAAGGCTGCGTTCTGCACGCAACTCGGCGTAGAGGCGGCGATCAACTACCGCACGGACGATTTCGGCAAGGTGATTGCCGAGCGCACGGACGGCAAGGGCGTGGACGTGATCCTCGACATGGTCGGCGGCGGTTATGTGGAAAGGAACCTCGCGGCATTAGCACTGGAAGGAACCCTGGTCCAGATATCCTTCCTTGAAGGCAGCCGCATGGACATCGACCTTGCCCCCATCATGCTCAAGCGCCTCACCGTCACCGGATCCACGCTGCGGGCGCGCAGCGTGGAAAACAAGGCGGCGTTGCTGGCCGGGCTGGAGAAACAGGTGTGGCCTTTGCTGGCTGCGGGGAAATGCCTGCCGAGGGTTGACCGTGTCCTCGCGCTGGAAGAGGCGGCCGAGGCCCATCGGCTGATGGAGGAGGGCAAGCTGATCGGGAAGGTGGTGATGCGGATCTAGCCCGGCCATGCGGATGGCACGATTTGGTTGATCATGTCATCCATCATGCGAAAACAAGGGCCGTACAGCTGCTTCGATTCCCAGGCCAGGCAGTCGCGCCAGATCTGGATAGGCGCGCGCATCCGTTCTCTCCTGCCGACCGGGCGCACATGAGCGTCTGGTTCTGCGGGCCAGCGAAATTCAGAAAGCCACTTCGTGAGGACTTCAGGGCGAACCGGCCGGCATGGGATCACTTTCACCAGTGAGCTGTTCGAGATGCGGTGAACGCACCGTTCCCCAAAAAGCGCACCCGGAATATCGTCTCCGGTATATCGTGTGACGCATCGCAGTCCTGATTGCAACGACGATGGAAAAGATGGAAATCGAGAACGCAGCCGCGCGGCGCCGAATACGCGAAGAAATCCTGCGCGCCATCGCGCGCAACCGCGTCCCGGGTTATCACTTTGCGGGTAACTTCTTCGGCACGATGTTTGAAAAGGTCGGGCCGGACGGCGCGATCGTCCAGATGGATCCGGGCGTCCATACCGCCGACGCGGATGGTTCGCTGCACATCGGCGCCCTCGCGCTACTTGCGGATGTGGCGATGGGCGCCAGCATCCGCGCGCGCATCCATCCTACTGTGCGGCTGGCCACTACCGGCATGCAGCTGCAGTTCAGCGGCGTCGCGCCGAAGGCGCCGCTCGAAGCTACCGCTACCTGCGACGGATACGTTCGCGGCGCCCCCGGCCAGCATGCGTTGAGCAGCGTGACGGTCCGGCAGGGCGGGGAACTGATTTGCCGCGCGAGCGGCGTCTTCATGGTCGTGCCCGCGCCAGGCGGGAAAGTGCTGCCGCCTTTTCCATGGCGCACACGCGATGAATTGCAGGTTGATTTGCCCGCCACGCTCGATGACGAAGAATGCGCAATCCTGGCGCGCGCGGATGCACTGCTCGCAGCGCCGGACTGCGCGGACAGCTTCATCCGACGCTTTCTCGCCTATCGCACGGTGCGCGACGAGGGCGGTACGACGACCACGATGCCCAACGGTCCGCACATCGGCAACCGCGTCGGCCACCTGCAGGGCGGCGTCCTGCTCGGCCTGGCGGCAGTCAATGCGCATGCCGCGCTGGACGGGAACTGGGCGCTGACCGGCCTGTCGGCCAGCTTCATGCGTCCGGGTGAAGGGCAGGAAATGCGTGCCCGTTCGCGTGTCGTGCATTGCGGCCGGCATACCGCGATGGTGCGCACGGAAGTATTCGCGGAAGACAGGCAAATCCTGGATGCAATGACGACGCACGCCGCGCTGTCATAGGCGCCAAGCTGTTCCCGATGTCCAAGCCGGATTAGAATTGAGCGTTTTTATGCGGCTTGGAAGGAGAGGGCATGCCCCCGAAGGTGTATACGAGCGTCGACGACGAGAAGCTCGTCGAAAAACGCCGCGAGCAATTCGTTGCCGCGGCGAGCGAACTGTTCGGGCGGAACGGCTTCCACACCACCACGATCAAGGAAATCGCGCAGCGCGCCGGTGTAAGCGCCGGGCTGATCTATGCGTATGTGAAGACCAAGGAAGACATCCTTTTCCTGGTGCTGCAGAGCGTGCTGGAAGGCTATGCGCGCGAAATCCCGAAGGCGCTCGAAGGCATGACCGATCCGCTCCAGCGCTTCTGCACGGCGGTGCGGACTTATTGCGAAGTGGTCGCCGCCAAGCCTGATGCAACGCTGTTGGCCTACCGCGAGACCAAGTCGCTCAGCAGCGAACAGAAGGCGGCGATCAAGGACATGGAGCTGGCCAGCAACCGGCTGATCTCGGATTGCATCGACGCGTGCATCCGCGCCGGCTACTTCCGCCCGGCAAAGAACCTGGAACTGCTCACCTACCGCATCGTGCTGCTCGCGCACGGCTGGGCGCTCAAGGCATGGCGTTTCCGGGAGATCGTCTCGCTGGACGAGTACATCGCGGAGGAAATCGACATGTTCCTGCATGCGATGATGACCGACGCGGGCTGGAACCACTTCCGCGGGATGCCAGGGCGGGCGGTAAACACCAAATAAACGCAGGTGCTTGACATCCAATTGCGCCTCGCTTAATCTGTTTGTAAATGAATGACTGTTCATTCAACGATGCGAGGTAACGATTTCGTGGCACGTCAATTGATCCATACCCGGCAGGTGACTTGCAAGGGCTACTTGCGCGATGACGGCCTGTTCGAGGTCGAAGGTCATCTGGAAGATGTGCGCGGTGTCGATTGCATGGACAAGCGGCGCGTGGTGCTGGTGCCGGCCGGGGAGACGCTGCACGGGATGCGTTTGCGGATCACGGTGGACGAGGAGATGCGCATCGTCGAAGCCGGCGCGCGCACCGAGCACAGCCCGCATGGTGAATGCCGTTCGGCCGGGAAGGCGTATGCGGCGCTGGAAGGGCTGGTCATCGGCCCCGGATTCCTGGCTGCGGCCAGGGAGCGCTTTCGAGGCGTGCAGGGTTGCACCCACCTGACTGAACTGGTCGGGCCGGTAGCGACCACGGCGATCCAGACGGCGATCTCCGCACGGGAGCAGCAGGCGGGGCAGGTGGAGCAGAAGGGGCCGCAGATGTCGCTGGTGGACAGTTGTGTCGCCTGGCGGCGCGGTGGAGAAGCATTCCATGCTCACACCGACGAAAAGCAGGAAGTTGAACAAAGTTAGGCAGCATTGAAGACCGATCGGCGGTGCATTTACCCGTCGATTTTTTTTGAATCCGTAAATGAATGACTGTTCATTCAAAAAGGAAAGCGCAATGTCTTCAGAGGTATTCAGCAGTGTCGACGACACTGAACTCGTCGAACGGCGGCGGCAGCAGGTCGTTGCTGCCGCAACCGAGCTGTACGGGCAGAACGGCTTCCACAAGACCACGGTCAAGGAAATCGCCCAGCTTGCCGGCGTCAGCGCCGGATTGATCTACTCCTACGTCAAGAGCAAGGAAGACGTGCTCTTCCTGGTGCTGCAAAGCGTGCTCGAGTCCTATGCGCGTGAAATCCCGAAAGCGCTGGAAGACGTTACCGATCCGGTCCAGCGCTTCTGCGCGGCGGTCCGTGCCTATTGCAAGGTGGTCGGCGCAAGGCCGGATGCGACGCTGCTGGCGTATCGCGAAACCAAGTCGCTCGGCGCGGAGCAACAGGCCGCCATCAAGCAGATGGAGCTCAAGACCAACCAGCTCCTGACGAGGTGCATCGAAGACGCAATCGCCGCCGGCTATTTCCGCAAAATCAATGTCGAGCTGGCCGCCTACCGGATCGTACTGCTCGCGCACGGCTGGGCGCTGAAGGCGTGGCGCTTCCGGCAATTCACCTCACTGGCCGAATACACCGAAGAAGGCCTCGACCTGTTCCTGAACGCGATGCTCACGCCCAAGGGATGGGCGCACTGCAGGGGAGAAAAAGAACAATGATTACGCTGAAACCTTCACCCGCCGCGCTGGATCGCTACTACGCCGCCGGCCAGTGGCAGGACCGCTCGCTGGGGCAGCTGATCGCAGCCAGCGCCGCGCGCTTCCCGGACAAGATCGCGGTGCGCGACAACACCGGCCACGCGATCACCTACCGCGCGCTGGAAGACAAGGCGTCGCGCTTCGCCGCCTTCCTCGCCGCGCAAGGTGTCGGCGCGGGCGACGTGGTGACGATGCACATGCCCAACTGGTGGCAGACCGCGGTCGTCACCTATGCGACCTTCAAGATCGGCGCGGTGATCAACCCGGTGCCGCCGACCTACGGCTGGAAAGACCTCGCGTTCATCATGAACAAGACCGGCGCGAAGGCCATCGTCGTGCCAGGCAAATTCCGCAGCGCCGACTACACCGAGCACCTCGACCGCATCCGCGACGAGCTGCTTGTCAAACCGGTGATCGTCGTCGCCGGTGAAGGCAGCATCGCGCTCGGCACCGGATTCGACGAAGCGCTGTCCGGTCCTCTGCTGGAAAAAGAAAGCTACGGCCATCCGGACGCGCCCTGCCTGGTGCTGTTTACTTCCGGCTCGGAATCGAAGCCGAAGGGAGTCGTGCACACGCACAACACCGCAATCTTCGGCGAGCGCGCGCTGTCCGGAAAGCTGGGCCTCGACGACAGGGATATCTGCTTCATGGCGTCGCCGGTCACGCATACCAGCGGCTTCATGCACGGCGTGCTGATGACGCTGATGAACGGAGCCAGCGTGTCGCTGCTCGATGTCTTCAAGGGGGATGCGGCGGTCGACCAGATGGCGGAAAGCCGCGCGACCTGGACCATGGGCGCCACGCCTTTCCTCGGTGACGTGGTGGAGAGCATGGAAAGGAGCGGCAAGCGTTTGCCCGACCTGCGCTACTTCCTGTGCGGCGGCGCGCCGATTCCGGAAGTCATCGTGCGCCGCGCGCATCTGCTCGGCATCCGCGTGCTCAGCATCTACGGCGCCACCGAAAGCCCGCCGCATACCGTCACCTGGCCGGAAGACCCGGTCGAGAGCGCCTGGCAGGCCGACGGCCGCGCGCTCCCGGGCATCGAAGTGCGCGCGGTGGACGAGCAGGGCCGCACGCTGCCCCCAGGGCAGGAAGGCGAACAGCTGTCGCGCGGCCCGCATGCGTTCATCGGCTACCTCGGCGAACCGGAACTGACGGCGAAGGCGCTCGACGCCGACGGCTGGTATCACTCGGGCGACATCGCCCGCGTCGGCGCGGACGGCTCGGTGCGCATCGTCGGGCGCATCAAGGACATGATCATCCGCGGCGGGCAAAACATCTCCGCGCGCGAAGTGGAAGACGTGCTGATCGAGCATCCGTCCTGCCACATCGTGTCGGTGGTCGGCATTCCGCACGAGCGCATGGGCGAAGTGTGTTGCGCGGTGGTGGTCTGCCATCCGGGCAAGGCGCTGGGCTTCGATGAAATGAAGGATTTCCTGGCCGCACGCGGCATCGCACGTTTCAAGCTGCCCGAATACCTCGTGCTGCGCGAATCAATGCCGACCACGCCGAGCGGAAAGATCCAGAAATACAGATTGCGTGAAGAACTCAAGGGATTAGCGGGAGGATTGGCCCATGTTTAACGTCGAAGACCTCGGCCGCATCGTGCGCGTCACGATGCAAAGAGCGCCGGTGAATGCCATCAACAATGATTTCGTCGCCGGTTTCAACCGCGTGCTCGACGGCATCGCAGAAAAGAAAGACTTGCTGGTCCTGCACATCCGCAGCGACCAGAAAGCCTTCTCGGCTGGCGCGGACCTCGCGCAAGTGCAGACGCGCTTTGCGATGGAGCGCGGCGCGGACGCGATGGTGAAAGACATTCGAGGATTCCACCGGCTGTTCGACCGCCTCGAAGCATTGCCGTGCGTGACGATCGCCGAAATCGGCGGCACCGCGCTGGGCGGCGGCTACGAACTCGCGCTGGCCTGCGACCTGCGCATCGCCGCCAACGAAGCGAAGATCGGCCTGCCGGAAGCAAAGCTCGGCCTGATCCCGGGCGCGGGCGGCACGCAGCGCCTCACACGACTGTGCGGCCCCGGCGTCGCGGCACGGATCATCCTCGCCTGCGAAGTCGTCGATGGCAAGACCGCGCGCGACCTCGGCATGGTGCAGTGGGCGGTGCCGGCGGCGGTATTGCCGGGCGAAGCGGAGGCGCTCGCAAAGCGCGTATCCGAATTCGCGGCGCCCGCAATCCAGGTTGCCAAGCGCTGCATGGCAAAAGCCGTCGCGCTGTCGCCCGACGGTTTCGAAACCGAACTGCAAGGCACACACGGCCTGATGGCCACCACCGAGGCACGTACGCGCATCAAGGAATTCTTCGCGCAACGGGGCCGCTAATCAATCAACCAATGGAGAAACCAGCATGGACCTGAGCAATAAAGCAGCAATCGTCACCGGCGGCGGTTCCGGCATCGGCCGCGCCACCTGCATCGCCCTCGCCAAGGCCGGCGCGCGCGTATTCATCGGCGATATCAATACCGCCAGCGCGGAAGCGGTCGCGAACGACATTCGCGCGGCAGGCGGCAAGGCCGACGCGCTGTTCCTCGACATCACCAGCGACGAGGCAATCAAGGGCTTCGCCGACCAGGTGCATGCCCAGGTGGGCAAGGTCGACATCGTCGTCAACGGCGCCGGCTGGGACATCATCGAGCCCTTCATCAAGAACACGCCGGAATACTGGGACAAGATCATGGCGATCAACTTCATGGGCCCGGTCAAGGTCACGCGCGCCTTCCTCGATCCGATGATCGAAGGCAAGAGCGGCAAGGTCGTCAACATCAGCAGCGATGCGGGACGTGGCGGCAGCAGCGGCGAGACCGTCTATGCGGGCGCCAAGGGCGGCGTGATCGCGTTCACCAAGTCGCTGGCGCGCGAACTGGCGCGCTACGGCATCAACGTCAACTGCGTGTGCCCCGGCCCGACCGATACGCCGCTGTTTGCCACGCAGCCGGAAAAGGTGCGCGATGCGCTGACCAATGCGATTCCGTTCCGCCGCCTCGGCAAGCCGGAAGAAGTCGCCGACGCAGTGACCTTCTTTGCCAGCGACCGCAGCAGCTTCATCACCGGCCAGGTGCTGAGCGTCAGTGGCGGCCTGACCATGCACGGCTGATCGACGCCATGGCGACGCACAGCAAACAGCGCACCCTCGCCGACGCCGTCCGAGAGAACGTGCGCGCAGGCGACACGATTCACTTCGTATTCACCCACAACCGCTCGCACGCGGCAGTGTGGGAAGTCGCGCGGCAGTTCCGCGACAGGAAAAGCCTGCGGCTGGTGGCGACCGGCCTGCTCGAATACGCGACCGCGCTGTGCGCTGCCGGCGCGGTGAAGTCGCTGGAAAGCGCGTTCGCCGGCAACACCTATCCGGCGCCTGCGCCGTCGCAGGTGCTGGTCCGGCATTTTGCAGACGATGAGACCAGCGATCCCGACTGGACCAACCTGACGATGACGCTGCGCCTGATGGCCGGCGCCTTCGGCTGGCCCTTCGTTCCCACGCGCAGCCTGGCCGGCAGCGACCTCGCCGATGGACCGGGACGCGCCCATATTGACGATCCGTTCGGCAAGGGACAGGCGACGCTGCTGGCGCCGCTGAATCCGGACGTCGCCTTCGTGCATGCGGCGCTGGCCGATACCGAGGGCAACGCGGTCATCTATGGGCCGGATGCCGAGGAGCTGTGGGGCGCGTACGCATCGCGCCGCGTGATCGTGACCGCAGAAAAGGTGGTGCCGCCGGACGAACTGCGCAAGCTTGGGCCCCGTCCGGGTCTTCCCGGCCACTGCGTCACTGCCGTGGTGGAAGCGCCATACGGCGCGCATCCGCAGGCGCAGTTCGTGTGGAACGAGGCGGACGGCGTTGCGCCATATGCGGAAGATTACGCGCTGCGCAAGCAGATGCGCGCCCTGTCGCGCGATCCGCAGGCGATGCGCGCATGGCTGGAGGAATGGGTGTTCGGCACCGACCACGCCGGCTACCTCGCGCGCCTCGGCAGGGAGCGCCTCGCGCAGTTGCACGACATGACGCCGCCGGTCGCGTCCGAAAGCTCCTTCGCGGAGGTGACGGCGGAAGAGCGCGCCGCCGTCATCGCGATGCGCGAAGCGATCGCGGCCGCGGGCGCCGGCACACACGACCTGTTCTTTGCGGGCATCGGCGTATCGCATCTCGCCGCGTGGGCGGCGGAATCGGTGTGCCGCTCGGAAGGCATTCCGGTGCAGCTCGTCGCCGAGACAGGCATGGTCGGGTTCCGTCCGTTCAAGGGCGATCCCTACTTGTTCAATTACCCGAATGCGCTGTCCAGCCTTGCGCATTCAAGTTTCGTGCGCACGCTGGGCGCGCTCGCCGGACCGCGTGCCGAACGCGTGCTGGTATTCCTCGCCGCCGCCCAGCTTGATCGCCACGGCAGCATCAATTCCTCGCGCGGTGCCGATGGCCGGCTGATTGTCGGCTCCGGCGGTGCGAATGACCTGGTCAACGGCGGCGGCGACTGCCTCGTCGTGATGCCGCTGCGTCCGGGCCGGCTGGCCAATCGGCTGCCGTTCGTCACCAGTCCGGCGCGACGGCTGCGCGGCGTCGCGACCGATCGCGGCTGGCTGGCGCCCGCCGTACCCGGCAGCGACCTTCAGATTGCCGCCGTGATGGCGG
>NZ_LSTO01000001.1:191435-219013 GCF_002211445.1 Noviherbaspirillum denitrificans
CCTTGAGGGTATGCAGCGAGCGCAGCAAGGATTGCGGTGCGGAAGCGCTGGCGGGATCATCCTGCCAGCCGCGAAGCACACCTGCCATTTGCGGCAGGATGTCCCGGCCTTCTTCCAGGAAAACGGGCATCAGGTCGGCGTCCAGTTCATCCTTCAGCACCAGCGTCGCGTCGATCGTCGTGTCCGCGACGCTTTCGACGGCGGGAGTATCGGGCAAGGCGTCTTCGATCGCTTCGGCTTCGTCGCTGGAATCGATTGCCGATGCCGCGCTTTCATACCCGCCACCTTCATCCCCGGCGTCCTCGAAGGCGACCATTTCCGGCATCTCGACGGAGTGCTCGTGCTCCTGCGCCCGCAACTCTACCCCCTGCCGCAAGGCATCAAGGATGCGCACGAATTCCGGCTGGAACACCGGCATTTCGCCCAGTGCGAACTTCTGCAGCATCAACTTGATACGTTCGACGCTCTGCTCAAGAACATCGAATTCATGCGCTTCAAGGCGGATAGGCGCCCTGCTCAGCGACTGGAGGAACATTTCGAGCGCATGCGCTACTTCCTGCAGCGCCTTGAAGCCGACCGTCGCCGAACTGCCGGCGAGCGAATGGGCAGCGTGCACCGCGTGGATATCGACTTCGCGTTCCGGCTCGTGGCGCCATTCCGAGAAATCCTGTGACAGGAGGCGAACCAGTTCGTCGGTTTCGGCCAGATAAATGTTGTGCAGCGGGACGCTGATCTCGATGTCGCCGATACGCTTCACGTTGTCATCGCGTCGCGGCTCGACAGGCTGCATGGTCGGGAATTCGATTACATCCGCGATCTTGATGACCGGCTCGACCGCCCTTTCTTCCTGTGGAGCCTCAGTTGCCGGCTCCAGCACGACGACCTGCGCGGGGGGATCCTCCGCCACCGTATTGAACATCGCCAGGTCCGCGTCGCCCGGGCTCAGCTCCTCCACCTGTGGAAGGGCTGCCATGACTTCATCCAGGCCGTCGTTTCCGTCATCCGCCACCAGCGGAACCTCTTCCGCATCACCGGTCAGCTGCTCCATCTGTACCGGCAAGTCGAGCTCCGCAATGCCTTGCCCGATCTCAGGCGCCTGCGGCCCGGGAGACGGCGCAACTTCCTCTTCATAGGAAAACTGACCGCCTGCCTTGATGCGTTCTGCAGCGCGGACAAGCGCGTCGGGTGTACGGGACGAGGTTCCGGTATTCTTGAGATCCTGCACCCAGTCGCCCAGGACATCGGCCGCCTTTTCCAGCAATGCATAGAGTTCCGCATCGCCGCTGCGCGATTCGGACAAGCGCAGGTTGAGCACCTGTTCGATACCCCATGCTGCTTCACCGTACGCATTCAGGCCGACCATGCGGCTGCTGCCCTTCAGGGTGTGGAAGCAGCGGCGCAGCGTTGTGAGATGCTCCTGGTTGTGCGGCTGCATGCGCGACAGGGGCAAGGTTTCCCGCACCGCTCCAAGCACTTCTTCCGCTTCCGAAAGAAAAATCTCGAGGAGCTCCGCATCGATGGCTTCATCGGTTTCCGGGGCAACGACGGGAGGCAAGGGGTCGGCCACCTGGACTTCGGGCACGGTTGCCGTGATGATCTGGGCAAGTGCCTCGCGCGACTCGGACAAGTCGGCACGCCCGAGGAGATCGATGGTCGCCCGCGCGCGGTCATTGAGTTCTGGATTGTCGATGAGGGTTGCATCAAGACGGATCTTCTCGAGCGATTCCTTCAACTGTTCCTGGAGAACCGGATTGTCCGGCTCGACACTCAAGGACATGGCCAGTTCGGCCGACTGTTGCTGATGGAACGCGAGCTCGTCCTCGACAGTCGGCACCGGCGAAATTGTGGATTCTGTTTCTGCGCTAAGGCCACCAGCCTGCTCGCCGCCCAGGTCGACCGGAACATCCAGCGCCCCTTCGCCCTGTGCATCCTTCTCGATGAGGTGGGCGTGGAATGTCCCGGTATCCTCGTCGAAAGTAAAGCGCTTGGCCGCCACGCCTGCAGGCAGCTGCAGCGACTCGATAAAGAAACTGAGCGCGCCGACATTTTGCGCAACCTGCTGGAAGTCGCCTTGCATCGGAGCGGCGTCGACTTCTGCATCGATGAAACGCCTCACGGCAGCGCGGGTATGCTGGACGGTCCGCATGGCGTCGTCCTGGTCGAGCACGGCAAGCGCGCCTTCGATCTGGTGCAGGACACCGTCGAGCTGGCCGAGCGCCGTGCGCTGTGACGGATCACGGAAGTATTCGTCCAGCATTTTTTCGACCTGGCGCAGGCTGGACTGCATTTCACCGGCGAGGGCTGTCATGGTCTGGCGCTGCTGCGCCTCGCGCGACATGTCGTCCAGCCATGGCGCCGTGTGCCGCGGGTCTTCGCCCGATACGACCGCAAGAAGTCGCGCCGTCATTGCATCAGCACGCTCCGTGAAGTTCTCTGGAAGGCGGGAGATACTGTTCAGCGCATTCTCGACGAACAGCAAGCTGGTCGCCACTTCCAGGCTGAGCGTATCGCCGGCCTTGGCATGGGCTGCGTGACGAGCAATGCCCTTGAGTTCGCGCAGGAGTTTCGACAGCGGTGCCGAATTGAGCCGCGCACCGGCGTCGGCAAGCATGTGCATCTCATGCTCGAACGAGTCGGCGAAGTTCGCGTCGCCGCCGGCGACACGGTTCCAGATGCTCTTGGCCTGCGCAAGCCGCTCCTTCGCCATTGCCAGCGCATCCGTGTCGATCTGCCCGTAGCGCCGCGTGTCGTAGTCGGTCGGCACGAGACCGTCAAGCTGGTACACCTCGCGGATCTGCCTGGCGCGCGACGAAGGTTCGACGGCTCGCGCAATAAAGAACAAGGCGTCGCGCAGCAGGCGCTCGGCAATACTTGGCGAGCCCTGCGACAAGCGCCGGATCTGCAGGTTGATGCGTGCGAACAGTTGCTTGACGTAGATCTCGTTCTGGATATGCCCGGCAGCGACCTCATCCGCAAGGCCGTGCATTACCCACCAGAATGCGCGCGCCTGCTGACTGCTTTGAACACGTTCGATCTCGCCAATGATGTCCCGCATGGCGGCGGCATTCGCCAGTTCGGCGCTACGGTCGGAACTGCGCAGGAAAGGCAGTAGTGCCTTCTCGAAATGCTGGCGCATTGCCATGTACTTCGATGGCCGTGCCTGGTTATCAGGCTCGGCTACCGGCAGTTGCGGCCGGATGGCGAGGTTCGGGAAAAACAGGTCGGCGGGATGAACCCGTTCGGCGCCGCGCGCTTCGAGCAGGGAGCGATAGTAGGGAAAAAGCCTTACCGGCTGGTGGGGCATGCCGGACAACAGTTCGTCCAGATATTCGACCAGCGCCTGGTAGCTTCCGCCGATGGCATCCGCAAGCTCCGCACTTATCTCGACCTGCCCGGCATCCACGCGTTCCAGCAAGTCTTCGACTGTCTCGGTAATGATGGCAATGCCGTCGACGTCGACGATTTGCAAGGCGCCGTGTGCCTGGTGCAAGTAAGTCTTTGCCAGGCGCAGCGACGTAGGCCGGGCATCGACATCCTGTGCAACTGCATCGCGGAGTGCGTCCCGCGAGCGATTGAGCGCTTCGCGGATTTCGCCGATCACCCAGGAGAGCGGTCCGGTATCGATTCGATCCCGACTTGCCGGGGCCTGGGTGGGAGGGGAGGTGGTCATGACTGCCTCGCGGTCAAATGGCGGCGCACCGTGAAAAATGCGCCGCCGGGCATTACTTCTGTATGGCCTTCAGGCTCGTTATCGGCAATGACGTATTTCAGGCAGTAACGCGGAAACGCGACACGGAATTCTTCAACTCCTCTGCAAGCCTGGACAGCTCACGAATCGAGTGCGCCGTCTGCTGTGTACCGATCTGCGTCTGCTCGGTTACCGTCAGGATGTTCTGGATACTCTGTGCCACACCATTTGCCGATGTCGCCTGTTGTTCGGTTGTTGCGGAAATGCTCTGGATCAGCTCTGCAAGACGGTTCGACACGCTGCGGATCTCGGCCAGTGCAGTACCGGCGGCGTCGGACAGCTTCGCTCCCTCCACCACGCCCTGCGTCGACTTTTCCATTGCGGCCACTGCATCGTGGGTATCGGTCTGAATCGTGCGCACCAGTGCGCCGATCTGTTTGGTCGCCTCGCCGGAGCGTTCAGCAAGGCGCTGCACTTCTTCCGCCACCACCGAGAAGCCGCGGCCGGCTTCGCCTGCGGAGGCAGCCTGGATTGCTGCATTCAGCGCCAGCACGTTGGTCTGTTCCGTAATGTCGGAAATCAGTTCGGTGATTTCGCCGATCTCTTGCGAAGACTCGCCGAGGCGCTTGATGCGCTTCGAGGTTTCCTGGATCTGTTCGCGGATTTCGTTCATGCCCTTGATCGCGTCTTCCACCGCCCGCGCACCCTGCTCGGCGGCGGCCACCGACTGGCGCGCCACTTCGACGGATTCGTTCGCGGACTTCGACACATCGGTAATCTGTGCCGCCATGTCGAGAACGGCCTGGCCGGTTTCCTGGATCTCGCGGGACTGCTTCTGCGATGCTTCAAGAAGTTCGTTGGAAATATCTTGCGCCTCGTTAGACGCGGCAGTCACCTGCTCGGCGGTACGCGTCACACGGCTGACCAGGCCGCGGAGTTCTTCCACGGTGTAGTTCACCGAGTCGGCGATCGCGCCGGTAATGTCCTCCGACACCGTGGCCTGGACAGTCAAGTCGCCGTCCGCGACTTCCTGCAGCTCATTCATCAGGCGCAGAATCGCGGCCTGGTTCTGGTCGTTCGCGCGTTTCGCTTCATCCTCTTTCTGCAATGCGAGCAGGCGCTGCTCTTCCGCTTCCTGGCGCCGCTGGTCGGCTTCCTTGGTGCGGTTCCGGCTGTCCTGCAACAAGACGAGCGCGATGCCGACTGCCGCGACAAGGGCAGCCACGGCGCTCAACAACATTAGCCAGAACGTCCAGTGCAGCGAGTCTTCCTCACCGCGGTAGGCTTTCTGCAGAGTGGTAATGCGGGCTTTCAACGATTCGTTGTCAGCGAAGATCAGCTGTTCGGACTGTTTGGCTGCAATGAAGTTTTGCAGGTTGCCAAGGATGGTCGCCACCGATTGCTGGTATTCAGCGAAGACGCTTTGCAGCTCAGTGAGCTTTTCGCGGGTATCCGCATCCTTGGTCGCCGACAGGCGCAATACATCGCTGCCGCTGAGGAAGCCTTCGGTGATGTCGCGGAAGGTATTGGTGTCCTTGCCCAGCAGGAACGCCGTCTCCGGGTTCACGCCTTCAGAGGTAAGGAATTCGTTGGCGCTGCGACCGAGGCGCTGGGTCAGCATGACCAGCTGACCGGCTGCGGAAATCTCGCGCGGGGTGGCACCGCCCTGGGCCTTCAGCGTCGCAATCTGCTCAGTGAGTTCGAGCAGCACCGGCGAAATCGTGTTCAGCTTCTGCAGGGTTGTGCCGAAGCCCGTCAGTTCCTTCTTCAGCTTGAGGATGGTGTCGGCGGCCTTGTCGGAACCCGCCCACGCCTTGCGTGCTTCCGTAAGCATGTCGACCATTTCCGCTGAAGGGGGAGATATCTCGCGCCCCTGGTACTCGCCACCGCTCGACAGCACGGTCAAGTCGCGGTTGAATTCCTTGCGGCTTTCCTCGAGCTGCTTGAATGCCTCCGGGTTGCCCTGGATCGCGTTCGGTGCCGCTTTGCCGATACGCTGGGAATGCATCAGCGCATCGCCGGCGATCTGCGTCTGCGTGGATACCAGGCTCGAGTGGGTGCTGTTGAGCGTCACGCCGGCTACGCCGAAAACAATGGCGCCGAGCAGGGTGAAAAGGAGAATGCGAATCTGCTGCTGCAGCGGCAGGTGGCCGATGAAGGGCAATCGGATGTCGCCGGTTTTTTCCAGTGCGTCGCCGATGAAGGTCGCATTCAGCGTGGAATTCATCGACAAAGACGGCGTGCTGTCCTTGGCTGGCGCAGCGCGTCCACCGACGACGGCCAGTCCGGCCGGCGCATGCGTGTCGCCGGAAGCGCCAGCCTCAGCCGGCCCGGCGTTTTTTTCCTTGGACAAGAACGGTAATTTGAACGCCATTACTGACTCTCCTCGTTATTCTGATTGCGTCGCAGGCAGGAATTGTTCACTGCTGGTTATATGCCCACATGCAGGAAATGCGGATCCTGCACGATTAAAGATAGGTCGAGCTCCGTCCATGCATTGGAATCCCGGTCGAGATAATGCCGTGCCGCCCACGGAGCAGAGGCCGACTCGCCGGCATCCGGCTGGAGCTCCATGTCGGAAAGGTTGCGCAGGCCCATGACGCGCGATACCAGCAATCCGCAATTGAACGACAGCGATGGCCCGAAAGCGACAATTCGGCTTTCCTTGTCGACCGGCGTCGGCGCCATCCCGCGGAAGTGCGCGAGGTCGATCACACTCACTAGGTTGCCGCGGATGTTGGTCAAACCGAGGAACCAGTCCTGGGTCAATGGAACCTTTTTGATCTGGCCCACGGACACGATTTCGCCGGCTTCATGAAGACTCAGCAACCAGCGTGTCTGGCCGATCATCACACCGAGCTGGCTCGCCTGTGCCACGCTTCCGCTGGTGGCGGCCTGCATGCGCTCAACCAGTTTGGTCTGGAATTCGCGCAAGCGCGTCCGGCGCATGCCGCTGTCGGACTGGGACAATGCGGTGGCGGCCGGGATATCCATGGACTGGCGTGTCATAGCTGGGCGTTTAGCCTAGTGCTGCGATCTTGGAAAGCAGCTCCTGGGGGTCGACCGGCTTGACGATGTAATCGCGCGCGCCTTGGCGTAGACCCCAGATGCGATCGGTTTCCTGTCCCTTGCTCGTGCAGATGATGATGGGCACATCTTGCGTGGCGGGATCGCGCGCAATCGCCCGGGTAATCTGGAAACCGTTCTGGCCCGGCATGACGACGTCCATCAGGATGAGCTGGGGCTTGTCGGCCTTGACCTTTGCAAGGGCTTCTTCGCCGCTTTCCGCCGTCGACACGGAAAAACCGTTCTTGACCAAAATGTCCGTCAGGAAATATCGCTCAGTGGGTGAATCGTCCACCACAAGAACTTTTTGTATGGGCATGTTGGACTTTCCAATTCAGAAAAATTACTTGGTAAGCAGGGAGGCAGTGTGTTCGCGGACTGTTTTCAACAGGCTGTCCTTGGTGAACGGCTTGGTGAGGTAGGCATCCGAACCGACCATGGCGCCTCTTGCGCGGTCAAACAAACCGTCCTTGGAAGACAGCATGATGACGGGTGTGGAATGGAACTTGGCGCTTTTCTTGATGAGCGCACATGTCTGGTAACCATCGAGGCGCGGCATCAGGATGTCGCAGAAAATCAATGCCGGCCGGTGGTCGTTCATCTTGGCGAGGGCGTCGAAGCCATCCTCCGCGAGCACGACCTGGTAGCCGGCTTGCCCCAGGAAAATCTCGGCGGATCGACGAATGGTACTACTGTCGTCGATCACCATGATCTTGAGGCTGGCGTTATCCGGGGATGTTGTCATGAAGTCAATCTCAATAGCCTTCTGCCCAATATACGGCGCGATTCCAACAAAAAGCAAGATGCCTTACAACAAGTTATTGTCTTTGGGAAACGTGCCGTGGTTTTTCTGCGAAACTTACAAAAACTATAACATTGACGCGTTCAAACTTGCCACCCGGATTCAAAAATTCCTTACTAGAATCAAATAGCTACCATTTCGAAGTCTTCCTTGCGCGCGCCGCATTCCGGACAGGTCCAGTTCATCGGCACGTCCTCCCAACGTGTTCCCGGCGCGATGCCTTCCTCCGGCAATCCGGCGGCTTCGTCGTAGACCCAGCCGCAGATCAGGCACATCCAAGTCTTGAATTCGTCTTTATTACTCACGGTTGACTGCCCTTCAATCAAGTAAAATGCAAAGTCGACTATCTTAATCTACCCGCCGTGCAAAACCAAAATTCCCCCCTGATCCTGACTTTCGGGGCGGCAGATCCCATCGGCGCCGTCGGCATCCAGGCCGACCTGGCTTCTTTTGCCGCCATGGGTTGCCACGGGCTGTCCGTCATTACCTCGATCCTGATCGCCGATACGGCGCGCGTGGAAGACATGCAGGTGATCGACGCGGACTGGGTGGCCGACCAGGCGCGCGTGGTGCTGGAAGACATGCCGGTTGCAGCGCTGAAGGTGGGCGCGCTCGGCAGCATCGAAAACGTCTCGGCCATCGCGGAAATCGTGTCCGACTACGCCGACATTCCGCTGATCCTCGATCCCTTCCTATCCGCCCTGCCCGACCAGGGCCCCGACAGCGAGGACATGCTGCTTGCCATACGCGAACTGCTCGTTCCACAGACCACGCTCCTGCTGGCCTCCGCCGTCGAACTGGCGCGGCTGGCAGAAACCTGGCGCGAGCCGTCAACCGACGACACCCTGCCGATGGATGCCATGCACCTCATCGACCTGGGTTGCGAATACCTCTTCGTCACCGGCACACCGGGCGATGTCCACGGCGTGACCAATGCCCTGTTCGACGAATCGGGCGTGCTGCGCAAGGACAGCTGGCAGCGCCTGCCCGGCTCGTTCAGCGGTGCCGGCACCACGCTCTCCGCCACCATCGCGGCAATGCTTGCCAATGGAATGGATGTACCCGAAGCAGTCTTCGAAGCGCAGGAATTCACGCATGCTGCGCTTTCAAACGCTCACCGACTCGGGATGGGGAAACTGACCCCGGACCGCTACTTCTGGGCCAGGGAACCTGACCCGGCCTCCGATCAATAACCGTCTTTTCTTTCGTATGACTTCCAAGAACGACACTTTGTTTGCCCGTGCGCAGACCAGCACGCCCGGCGGCGTCAATTCGCCGGTCCGCGCCTTCCGTTCGGTGGGCGGCACGCCCCGTTTCATCACCCGCGCCGAAGGCCCGTATTTCTGGGATGCAGATGACAAGCGCTATATCGACTATATCGGCTCCTGGGGCCCGGCAATCGTCGGCCACACCCACCCGGCGGTCGTGAAGGCGGTGCAGGATGCAGCCGCGCGCGGCCTGAGCTTCGGCGCCCCGACCGAGGCCGAAATCGAGATGGCGGAAGAGATCTGCCGCATCCTGCCGTCGGTCGAACAGGTGCGCCTGGTATCGAGCGGCACCGAAGCGGGCATGAGCGCGCTGCGTCTGGCGCGCGGCGCGACCGGCCGCGACAAGATCATCAAGTTCGAAGGCTGCTACCACGGCCATGCAGACTCCCTGCTGGTGAAGGCGGGCAGCGGCCTGCTGACCTTCGGCAATCCGACTTCCGCCGGCGTGCCGGAGGATTTCGCGAAGCACACGCTGGTCCTCGACTACAACAACCCGCAGCAGCTGGAAGACACCTTCGCGAAGCTGGGCAAGGAGATCGCCTGCGTGATCGTCGAGCCGGTGGCCGGCAACATGAACCTGGTCCGTGCGACGCCGGAATTCCTGCAAACCATGCGCCGCCTCTGCACGCAGCATGGCGCCGTGCTGATTTTCGATGAAGTGATGTGCGGTTTCCGCGTCGGTCTCGGCGGCGCGCAAAAACTGTACGGCATCACGCCGGACCTGACCGTCATGGGCAAGGTGATCGGCGGCGGCATGCCGGTCGCTGCCTTCGGCGGACGCAAGGACCTGATGAAATTCCTGGCGCCGCTCGGCTCGGTCTACCAGGCTGGAACCTTGTCCGGCAACCCGGTCGCTGTCGCTGCCGGCATGGCCACGCTCAAGCTGATCCAGCAGCCGGGCTTCTACGAGTCGCTGACCGCGCAGACCGGCAAGCTTGCCCAAGGCCTTACCGCCGCGGCGAAGGATGCAGGCGTCACCTTCTGTGCGGATTCCGTCGGCGGCATGTTCGGCCTGTACTTCGCCGATAGCGTACCGGGCAGCTACGCGGAAATCATGAAGGGCGACAAGGAGAAATTCAACGTCTTCTTCCACGCGATGCTCGATCTCGGCGTGTATCTCGCGCCGTCCGCGTTCGAAGCAGGCTTCGTGTCGGCGGCACACGACGATACTGTCATCAACGCGACAGTTGACGCGGCACGCAAGGCTTTCACCGCCGTGCGCTGACAGAGACGTCTGCACCAAAAAAAGGCCGGGCATCCACCCGGCCTTTTTGTTTATCGACTTACTTGAGCCAGCCGCGCTTGCGGAAGTACAGGAAAGGCGCCACGGCACTGATCACCATCAGGCCAAGCGAGAACGGATAGCCCAGGGACCACTTGAGTTCCGGAAGAATCTCGAAGTTCATGCCATAGATGCTGGCAATCAGCGTCGGCGGCAGGAAGGCGACGGAGGCCACCGAGAAGATCTTGATGATCTTGTTCTGGTTGATGTTGATGAAGCCGACGGTGGCATCCATCAAGAAGTTGATCTTGTCGAACAGGAAGGCGGTGTGGCCGTCGAGTGATTCGATGTCGCGCAAAATCTGGCGCGCCTCTTCGAACTGCTCCGCATTCAGCAGGCGTCCCCGCATCAGGAAGCTGACCGCACGGCGCGTATCCATCATGTTGCGGCGGATGCGGCCGTTCAAGTCTTCCTCGTGCGCGATGGCATTCAGCGCGTCGGCGGCGTCCTGGTCGGTGAGTTCTTTCTGCAGCACGCGACGGCTGACGTCTTCCAGGCTCTGGTAGATGCCTTCGAGCGCATCCGCGGAATATTCGGCGTCGGTCGCGTACAGGTCGAGCAGCACGTCCTTGTAGTCGGCGATCGAACCGGGGCGCGAGCGCGCGCGCATGCGCACCAGGCGGAATACCGGAAGATCGTCATTGTGCACCGAGAACAGCATGTTCCTGGCCAGGATGAACGCGACCGTGACCACGCGCGAGGGGCCGTCGTCTTCTTCAAGCAGGAAGTCGGTACGCAGGTGCAGGTCACCGTTTTCCGCCTCGTAGTAACGCGCGGAAGCTTCGATGTCCTTGACCTCATCCTCGCCGGGCAGCGTCACGCCGTAGATACTCTTGACCCAGGCGCGCTCCTCGTCGTTCGGATCGGTCAGGTCGACCCAGACCGGCGCAACATTTTCCAGGTCGTTCCTGGTCTCGATGTTGACCTGATTCAGGCGGCCATTCTGCAAGACGAAAACATTAATCATGAGCTCTCCCGGCTGCTTTCAGGTTGTAAGAGCAGCCATCCCCTCGCTTGTTGCAAGGGGTAGATTCAATTCAGGGAACGCGGCCATGAATTCGGCCTGGTCGCGCCCGCCCACCAATATGTATGGCGAGAGGCGCAGGAGGGTGTGTGCCGCTGCAGCGCTATCTCGCCGATCGACCGTGCGATGACGGTTGACTGTGTGTACTGGGACTACCCAAGACGGGTCTCCGGATAACGAAAACAGCGCAAGTGTACTGAGTTCGATGGTCACAGGCAAGCTTACGTCCTGCGGAAAATCAACGGTTGACGGCCTTGTCGATCTGCTTGTCGCGCATGCTCGGCGCGCCCTCCCCTTCCGGCGCGGCGGCAACCGGCACCTTGGGCGCTTCGAATCCCTTGGTGTCGTGGATCTCGACCTTGCGGCTGCTCGGGTTAGCCTTGTCGCATTCCACGTTGGAGTAAACGGTCTTGCCGTCGATGACGCATTTCCGGATCGGTGGCGCGTCTGCCTTTGCGACATCCTGCCCGGCCTGCTGGACCGCTTGGCCGACATCGGTTTTCGTCAGCCTTTTCCAACCTTCCGCAAAATAATTGCGCTCGTAACGCGCCGACATCAGCGTCACCATGCCCGCCAGCGCCACCAGTCCCACGATTACGGACGTCCACAGCAGGCTCAGTCCCTTCTGGTATTTCAACTGCATGGCATTTCCCCTTGTTGTTGTTTGTTACGGCAGTTCGGCCGCGCCCATGCGGCGAAGGATCAGCTCTGTGCGGCGCCCAAGATAGGCGGAGCCGCGATTCTTGTCGTAAAAGCGCGGACGCGGCAGCATCACCGCAAGCCGGGCGGCCTGTGCGGGCGAGAGCTGGGCGGCAGATAGGCCGTAGTAGTGCTGCGCCGCCGCCTCGGCGCCGAACACGCCGACACCCCACTCGACCACGTTCAGGTAGATCTCGAAGATGCGCTCCTTGTCCATCATGTATTCGAGCATATACGTGATCACGATTTCCTGGCCCTTGCGCAGGTAGCTGCGCTCACCGGACAGGAAGAGGTTCTTGGCGAGCTGCTGGGTGATGGTCGAACCGCCGGCGACCACCTTGCCTTTCTTCAGGTTCTTTTCGTAGGCCTTCTGCATCGCGTCCCAATCGATGCCCTCGTGCTCGGAGAAATTGGAATCTTCGGCAGCGATGATGGCGCGCTTCAGGTGGCCGGAAATCCGGCTGTACGGCACCCACTTGTGCTGGAGCCGTGCGTTCGGGTCCTTTTCACGGAGGATGGAAAGCTGCCGGTCCATGAAGCTGGTCGACCCCGGATTGTGGTCGATCCACCACCAGATCTGGGCGGCAAAGTAAAGCTGCATCGCCAGGATGACGGCGACCGGAGCGAGCACAAGCCAGAGCAATAACTTGCGCAGGAATTTCATCAGAGCGCGGCGCGCAATTCCGCGTACACAGGTGCCGTATCCGGGCGGACGCCGCGCCAGACGAAGAAGGCTTCGGCCGCCTGTTCGACCAGCATGCCGAGGCCGTCACGCACCGCCGCGCCATGCGTGGAGGCGAAATGCATGAAGACGGTGGGCTCCTTGCCGTACATCATGTCGTAGGCGAAGGCGCCGATCGTGGATGCCGGAATCGGAGGCAGGTCGTCCGCCAGGCTGGCCGACGTGGCGTTGATGACGATATCAAACTGCCCTTGCAGCATTTCGAAGTTGCTCGCAGCAATATCGCCATGGCCGGCAAAGAGCGATGCCAGTTCGGCCGCCTTGGATTCAGTGCGGTTGGCGATGACCAGTTCCGAAGGTTGTTCATCGAGGATCGGAAGAATCACGCCACGCGCAGCCCCTCCCGCACCGAGTAGGAGGACCCGCTTTCCGCGCATGGCGACACCTGCATTGGTGACGATATCGGTGACCATGCCAACGCCGTCGGTGTTATCACCGAGGATGGCGTCCGCATCGAATTTCAGCGTGTTGACGGCGCCGGCCGCTTTCGCGCGCGGCGTCAGTTCGGTGGCGAGCGCGTGTGCATCGAGCTTGAACGGTACCGTTACGTTGGCGCCCTTCCCGCCCTCACGGATGAAATCGCGCACGGCTTGGCTGAAACCATCCACCGGCGCCAGCAGCCGGTCGTACACCAGCCGCTGTCCGGTCTGCGCCGCGAAGCGCGCGTGAATCTCGGGCGACTTGCTGTGTGCGATCGGATTGCCGATGACGACGTAACGGTCCGGTGCGGTATTCAATCAGCCTCCTCCCTGGAGCACGGTTTCCACGCCATCGTCGCGCGTGAACTTGAAGCGGGTAGTCATCACCCACACATCATCACGGTCGGAAGAGCGCATTTTCTTGTCGAAGGCGCCGAACGGCGCAGCGCGGCGCACGATGCGGCGGGCTGCTTCATCCAGCGCGGTGTTTCCGGAAGACCGCTCGATCACGATGCCGTCGTCCTTGTCCCTGGTGTAGATATTCCCGTCCTGGAAGATCGAGATCGACATGGTCAGCTCGCCGTAGAGCTTCTTGCCGTCCTTTTGCGGAAAGTTGAGCGTGCCCTGGTTTTCGATTTTCCGGCGCACGCTGTCGAAGTACATCGCATAGCCGACCTCGCGCGTGCTCGGCGAGATGAAGGTCTTCTTGGGACGCTTGTTTTCGTCTTCGATGCGTTTGGAAATCTCGGCTTCGCGGCGCAGGATTTCGCGCGCATTTTCGAGCGCGTCTCCCATGTCGGCCTGTGTCGGTGCGTCCTTCGGCTTGACCTGTTCCTTGACCGGCGGAGTGGCGTGCGGCGACTTCTTGTTGAGGTGGGTGAGCATGCGCTGCTGCCGCTCGAGTTCGTCGATGCGGCGCTGGATCGCCTTCATGCCCTCGCCGTCTTCGGTGCGGCGCATGTCGGGCAGCGGAGACTTCGAGCGACCCGATTCGGCATTGCCGCCGCCGTCGAGGTTGGCCTGCGCCAGCGCCTCGGCCTTCATCGGCTTGCGGTCATGCTTGGCATTGACGAGGATGACTTCCAGGCCCGGATCGAGGGGCTTGAACTGGAAGGCATCCGGCGGCGCGAACCGCACTGCCAGCATCGCGCCATGCAAGAGGACCGACGCCGCGACAGCGATGGACAACGTGCGGTTTTCGAAGAGGAGCATTACAGGGACCGTCGGTTGCGAACGCCTTGGATTTTACGATAAAGCCTGCCGCAAATCGGCTTAGTTTTCATTCTTGTACCGATTCCGCATTGGCCTCGGTTTCGGCAATGGCAATTTCGTCATCTTCGATCGTGACGGCGTCGGTTTCCGCAGACGCCGTTGTCACTTCGATCAGGCGCGCCTCCACTGTCAGGTCGACCTCGTCCCAGCGGATCAGGTCAAGCTTGACCTGGGTTCCGCGCGCGACTTGCGGCATGCCCGGCAAGCGGATGATGAGCGGAATGTCTACCAGGCGCAGCACTTCGTCCTTGAGCACGACGGCATTCACATGCTTCGCATTTTCCTGGGCAAGCCAGCGCAGGCACCAGTAGCGCTCCATGCCGGACTGGAAGTCGGCATAGGCGGCATACGCGGCATCGAATGCCGACACGATGGCGAACAGGTCGGCATCCTTCGGCTTGAAGGGTGCGACCAGCGGTGCCGTCACACCGTGCTCGGCGCAGGCGAGGATCTGCCACTGGTTGACGAGGTCGGTGTAGCGGCGCAACGGCGAGGTGCTCCATGCGTACTGATCGACGCCCAGCCCTTGGTGAGGTGCCGCGTGGGTCACCATGCGCACCTGCATCTTCGCGGCCCAGCCGCCTCCGCCGCCGCCCTGCGCGCGGTAGATACCAGGCACGCCGTGGTCGTGCATCAGCTTGCCCCAGGTGCTGTTGGCGAAGATCATCAGTTCGGCGACGATCTTGTCCAGCGGCGCGCCACGCTTGCGGCGGACGATGGAAACGACGTCATTTTCGACGTAGAAGTTGAAGTCGACGCGGTTGGCCTGCTCCGGCTTCAGGCCGAAACTCTCGCGCTTGACCATGCGTGCCTTTTCGAGCACCTGCGCCCATTGCCAAAGCAGTTCGATATCCGCCTTGTGCGCATAGTCGCCGGCTCCAGCGGCCAGGTTTTCCTCGGTCACCACATCGTCGAGGTCGTTGTGGCGCAGGTTGGCCGCGATGGGCACTGCCTCGGCGCGGGTCTCGGTCGACACCACCGACCAGTCGGACGGATCGAGCGTGGCGTACAGCGACAGCGCGGGGCAGGTCCGTCCCTCTGCGAGCGTGAAGGCTTCCACCAACTCGTCCGGCAGCATGGTGATCTTGTCGCCGGGCATGTAGACCGTCGACAGGCGCTGGCGGGCAATCGCGTCGAGCGCGTCGTTACGCTTGATGCCGAGGCCGGGAGCGGCGATATGGATACCCACGCGAACCTGGCCGTCAGGCTGGCGTACGATGGAAAACGCGTCGTCGATTTCGGTCGTCGTCACGTCGTCGATCGAGAATGCCTGCACCTCGGCAACGGGAAGCGATTGCACGTCCGGAACGGTGATGGCCGGGAAGCGCGTGCCCTTCGGAAAAGACTCGAAAAGGAACTTCGACAGGTGCAGCTGCTTGGGCGAAGCAATGCCACCGGTCGCCAGCAAGAGGCGCTGCGGCGTCATCTGCATGGCCGCGCTGGCTTCTTCCAGCGCCTTGTACTCAATGCTGTTCTTGTCGGGCTTGAACAGCAGCTGCAGCACGATGGGCTTAAAGGCATCGGGAAGCTGCTGCGCCTTCAGCTGCTCCACATACTGCGCCTGGATGACCGCCTGCTGCTTCTTCTTTTCGATGCCTGCGAGCGCCGCCTTCAGGGACGCCTCCGGTGCAGCCTTGTAGCGTCCCTTCCCTTTCTTGTAAAAGTAGATTGGGGAGCTGTGCAGTCTCAGCAGCAGGCCGGCCGCTTCATGGGGCTTCGGCTCGTGGCCGAAATATTCGTTGCCGAGGTCGGCATAGCCGAACTCTTCCTGACCTGCGACTTCCCACAGGAAATCAAGGTCCACGTCTTCGGCAACCGCTTTGGCGTCACTGAGCAACTGCGCCGGATCGGGGGAGGCAAACTGGAACAGGATGTCTCGCGCCTTCACCTTGGTGCGCTTGCCGGTCTGCAGTTCGACCTGGTAAGCCTCGCCTTGCTGGGAGAGCACGGTGCCGGCCTTGAAGTCGCCGGATTCCTCAAAAAATAAATTCATCGATTGCAAAGCCTGTCAGCTAGAGTAAGTTGCTTGCGCGGGCCGTCGAGCTCCGTGATCGCAGGCAGGAACAATTCAGTCACGAGCAGCATGCCGTTCCTGCGGCGGTACAAGCAGCGCCGTGCGAATACCGGCGCGGCAAATTCCATGTTGCCGAGCGCGGCCCTGGCACGCTCGACCAGCGGATGCTGGGGGCGCAGCCGCGCGTACTGCATATGTCCGCGCACCACGCGCGGGTCGCCGAATAGCGTCGTCCCGAGCGAGCGTTCGCCAAGCGTGCCGAAAAACGGCCAGTCGGAGGCGGTGGCGCTCAGGGGCACGATGGTGTGCGCATAGACCATTGGACGGCCGTCGCATTCCAGCAGCACTTCGCGCTCCTGCACGTGGCAGCGGCGCGGCAGTCCGACAATGTCTGACTCGTCTGTCAGGCACATTCCACGCTCCTGGCGCAGGCGGTGCACCCGGAAGTGCTTACTGCGCGCCGTCAGCTTCTTTGTCAGCGACATCCTGTCGGTCAGCCAGCCGCGCATTTCCCGCGTCGGGGTGACGCCGTTCACATGCCAGACCCACCGCGCGTGTCCTACCGCACAAGCCCTCACGCGCGCCCTCCGGCATCAATACCGCAGAAGGCGAGCACCTCATCCAGGTACTGCGCGAACTCGGAAATGCCGTGGTCGCTGCCTTCAATAATATGCTGGCGCGCGCCAGGGTAATGCGCGGTCATTTCGCGCCAGTCGAGCACTTCGTCGCCGGTGGCCGCCATCAGTAAATAGCGCTCCGGGCGCGTGATGCGCTCCACTGCCAGCGCTTTCAGCTCGTCGATGTATTCCCGCTTGAACTCGAAAGGTGCGTCCGAGTGGTAGGCGGTCGTCACGCCGACGTATTTTTCCAGGTCGCGCGGGGGCTTCACCGCCGGATTCAGCAGCACCGCTCGGCAGCCGAATTTTTCGGCCAGCCAGGTCGCGTAGTAACCGCCCAGCGAGGAACCGACCAGCGTCACATTCGCCGGATCCGGTGCCACCAGCGCTTCCGCCAGCGCCATGGCTTCGCGCGGCGACGCCGGCAATTGCGGGCAGCGGTATTCGCCGCCGCGGCCGAGCGCCACCATCTTCTCGCCGATCAGCCGCGCCTTGAACGACGCCGGCGACGAACGAAACCCGTGCAGATAAAGAATCATTGCGAAAGCGCGTCCAGGATCTTCTGGTGGACGCCGCCGAATCCGCCATTGCTCATGACCAGTACATGGTCGCCAGGTTGCGCGGCCTTCACGATCGCCTGCACCAGCGTTGGCAGATCATCGTAAGCGCCCGCCTTCGCACCGAGCGGCGCCAGGGCTTCGCCCAGATTCCAGCCGAGTGCATCCTTGCCCGCCTTCGCGCCGTAGCCGAACACCAGGTCGGCATCGGTCAAGCTGCCCGGCAGCGCTTCCTTCATGGTGCCGAGCTTCATCGTGTTGGAACGCGGCTCGAGCACGGCAAGGATGCGGGCGCCACCGATCTTCCGGCGCAGGCCTTCCACCGTCGTCGCGATCGCGGTCGGGTGGTGGGCAAAGTCGTCGTACACCGTAATATTGTTAACCACGCCGCGCACTTCCATCCGGCGCTTCACGTTCTCGAAACGCGACAAGGCTTCGATCGCAAGCGCCGGCGGGACGCCGACGTGGCGCGCCGCGGCGATCGATGCCAGCGCATTGAGGCGGTTGTGTTCGCCCGTCAGGGCCCACTGCACCGTGCCTTGCACTTCGCCGTTCATGCGCACGTCGAAACTGCCGTCCTCATGCACTTTCAGAGCCCAGCCGCCGTCGCCGCCGAACCATTCGGTCTCGCTCCAGCAGCCGCGCGCGATCACGCGCTTGAGCGATTCTTCACGCGCATTGACGACCAGGCGGCCGACCTTGGGGACAGTGCGGACGAGGTGGTGGAACTGGGTTTCAATCGCACCGAGGTCCGGGAAGATGTCCGCGTGGTCGTACTCCAGGTTGTTCAGGATCGCGGTCCTGGGACGGTAATGGACGAACTTGCTGCGTTTGTCGAAAAACGCCGTGTCGTACTCGTCAGCCTCGATCACAAAGAAGTTGGAATCGTCAGCCTTGCCCGCAAGGCGCGCGGAAATACCGAAGTTCATCGGCACACCGCCGATCAGGAAGCCGGGATCGTAGCCGGCGTCTTCCAGTATCCAGGCCAGCATCGACGATGTGGTCGTCTTGCCATGCGTACCGGCGACAGCCAGCACCCATTTGTTGCGCAGGATGTGCTCACCGATCCACTGCGGGCCCGACACATAAGGCAGGCCGCGGTTCAGGATTTCTTCCATCAGCGGATTGCCGCGCGAGACGACATTGCCGATCACGAAGAGGTCGGGCTTCAGGTCGATCTGCTCCGGCCCGAAACCCTCGGTCAGTTCGATGCCCTGCGCCTGCAGCTGCGTGCTCATCGGCGGGTAGACATTGGCGTCGCAGCCGGTGACCTTGTGCCCTGCTTCCTTTGCCAGCACCGCCAGGCCGCCCATGAAGGTGCCGCAGATGCCCAGAATATGGATGTGCATTGTGACGTTTCAAAAAGAATAAAAAACCCTGACTGAATCCGGCCGCAAGAGGTCAAACACCATGCTGGCCGCCAAATTCCGCAGAACCCGCAATTTTACCCGACCGGCGGTCTGCTGCCTTACGGAGTATGATCCAGTCCCATGAGCAATTTCACCACCAATACCGAGATGCTGCGCGCGGAAATTGCCGCCGCAGCCGCCCGCATGATCGCCGAGGACGGCGCCGACTATGCGACCGCCAAGAAGAAAGCGGCGAAACAGGTGCTCGGCAATACCAAGGTGCGCGGCGAAATCATGCCGGATAACGCCCAGATCGAAGAAGAAGTACGTATCTATAATGACATCTTCCTTGCCGACACCCAGCCGGCCCGTCTTCTGCACCTGCGCAGGCTGGCGGTCAGGCTGATGGATGACCTTGCAAGGTTTTCCCCCTACCTGACCGGCGCCGTGCTGAATGGGACAGCGGGAGAGCACTCGGATATCCATCTCCAGCTCTTTCCGGAGAGCGCGAAGGATGTCGAGATTTTCCTTCTTAACAAGAATGTTGATTTCGAGGTATCCGAAACCAGTCATTTCAACGGCCGTAGCGAGCCGGTCGAGACGGTCAGTTTCATGTGGCACAACGAAGGTGTGCATCTTGCACTTTATGAAACGGACGACGTGCGCGGGGCGGTCAAAGCCGGACCGGACGGACGACTCGCGCGGGCCAATGTGGAAACTGTGCGTGCCTTGATTGCTGATTCAGAGCAAAAATGAAGAAAAATGTGCTTATTTTCGGCGGGGTTGCCATCCTCTTCGCCGTTTTCGGGATTTTTTTCGCCATACAGCGGCTTTCCCCTGCACCGGCGGAATCTTCTGCTGTCAGTACGTTTCTGTCGCAAACGATGAAAGATGCCAACGGACAGGAGCAGGCCCTCGGTCAGTGGAAAGACCAGGTACTGATCGTCAATTTCTGGGCGACCTGGTGTGCCCCCTGTGTCGATGAAATGCCGGAGCTATCAAATTTGCAACGAGAGCTTTCTGCGCAAAAAATCCAGATTCTCGGCATTGGCATTGATTCTGCTGCGAATATCGTCGATTTCGCAAAGAAATACAGTATCAATTATCCGCTTTACGTCGGTGGAATCAACGGTAGCGAGTTGTCACGCCAACTGGGCAACCAGGGCGGCGGGCTTCCCTTTACGGTCATTATCGGACGGGACGGGCAGGTCAGGAAGACCTATCTTGGGCGACTGAAAATGGACGAACTGCGGAAAACTCTTACGAGCTTGTAGCCGTTAAACCATCTTTCCCCTTGCCAGTCAGCATCATTTGACGGCAAAATGCGGGCATCCTCGTCAAACGGAGTCGCAACTCCATGGCAAAAAAAATTCTTCTGGTCAATGGCCCGAACCTGAACCTGCTGGGCACACGTGAACCGGAGGTCTATGGCTCGACCACGCTGGCCGATGTCGAACAGGCTGCAACCGCACAAGCGGCGGCGGCCAGTGCGGCTATCGCCTGCTTCCAGAGCAACCATGAAGGCGCACTGATCGACCGTATCCAGGCGGCCCGTCACGAGGGCGTGGACGCGATCGTCATCAACCCCGGCGGCCTGACCCATACCAGCGTCGCCCTGCGCGACGCCTTGGCAGGCGTCGCCATCCCGTTTGTCGAAGTACATATCTCCAACATCCACAAGCGCGAAGAATTCCGGCACCACTCCTATCTGTCGGGAATCGCCGTCGGCGTAATTTGCGGCCTCGGTGTCGACGGATACCGGGCTGCGATCGAGTTCGCGCTCAAAAAGCTGTAATTTTCATTATCTCGCCGCAATCCACATATAATCGCTGGGATTGCAATTGTAATAAGACCATAAACTGAGGAATTCCATATGGATCTACGAAAACTCAAGACGCTGATCGACCTCGTCGCCGAATCAGACATCGCCGAACTGGAAGTTACCGAAGGCGAAAGCAAAGTCCGTATCGTCAAATCCTCGGGTGCCCCGCAAAACCAGGTCGTGATGATGCAGCCGCAATCCATGCCGCATACCGTGGGTGCACCGGTTGCCGCCCCCGTTGCTGCGCCGGCCGCTACGCCTGTCGCCGCTGCTCCCGCCGAACCGGAAGGCCACATCGTCAAATCGCCGATGGTCGGCACCTTCTACCGCGCATCCGCGCCGGGCAATCCCCCGTTCGTCGAAGTGGGCGCCACCGTGAAGGAAGGCGATACCCTGTGCATCATCGAGGCCATGAAGCTGCTGAACGAAATCGACGCCGATGCCTCCGGTGTGATCAAGCAAATCCTGGTGGAGAACGGCCAGCCCGTCGAGTTCGGCCAGCCGCTGTTTGTGATCGGTTAAGTGGTGTGCATGCGGCCTCTATATATATAGCGCGCCGCGTCCCCGAATAACTCCCAAGAAGATACAGACACGCCATCCCCGCCATGTTCGAAAAAATCCTCATTGCCAACCGCGGCGAAATCGCGCTTCGTATTCAGCGCGCGTGCCGTGAAATGGGCATCAAGACCGTCGTCGTCCATTCCGAAGCCGACCGCGAAGCCAAGTATGTGAAGCTCGCCGACGAGTCGGTCTGCATCGGCCCTGCTCCGTCGTCGCTGAGCTACCTGAATATGCCCGCGATCATCAGCGCGGCCGAAGTGACCGACGCTGAAGCGATCCACCCCGGCTACGGCTTCCTGTCCGAAAACGCCGACTTCGCCGAGCGCGTCGAGAAGTCCGGCTTCGTCTTCATCGGCCCGCGCCCCGAATCGATCCGCATGATGGGCGACAAGGTGTCGGCCAAGCAGGCGATGATCAAGGCCGGCGTCCCCTGCGTGCCCGGCTCCGACGGCGCGCTGCCGGAAGACCCGAAGGAAATCATCCGCATCGCCCGCAAGATTGGCTACCCGGTCATCATCAAGGCGGCTGGCGGCGGCGGCGGTCGAGGCATGCGCGTCGTGCACACCGAAGCCGCACTGCTCAATGCGGTCACCATGACCAAGTCGGAAGCCGGCGCCGCCTTCGGCAACCCGGAAGTCTATATGGAGAAGTACCTGGAGAATCCGCGCCACGTGGAAATCCAGGTGCTCGCGGATGAATTCAAGAACGCCGTCTGGCTGGGCGAGCGCGACTGCTCGATGCAGCGCCGCCACCAGAAAGTGATCGAGGAAGCGCCGGCGCCCGGCATTCCGCGCAAGCTGATCGAACGCATCGGCGACCGCTGCGCCGAAGCCTGCCGCAAGATCGGCTACCGCGGTGCGGGTACCTTCGAATTCCTGTACGAAAACGGCGAGTTCTACTTCATCGAGATGAACACCCGTATCCAGGTGGAACACCCGGTCACCGAAATGATCACCGGCGTCGACCTGGTGCAGGAACAGATCCGCGTCGCGGCCGGCGAGAAGCTGCGCTTCCGCCAGCGCGACATCGAACTGTCCGGCCACGCAATCGAGTGCCGCATCAATGCCGAAGACCCGTTCAAGTTCACGCCGTCACCGGGCCGCATCGTCGCCTGGCACGCACCGGGCGGTCCTGGCATCCGTGTCGATTCGCACGCTTACGCCGGCTACTTCGTGCCGCCGACCTACGACTCCATGGTCGGCAAGGTGATTTCCTACGGCGCTACGCGCGAACAGGCGATTCGCCGCATGCAGATCGCACTGTCCGAAATGGTGGTCGAAGGCATCCTGACCAACATTCCCCTGCATCGTGAACTGATGGTGGACGCACGCTTCATCGAAGGCGGCACCAACATCCATTATCTCGAGCAAAAACTGGCGGACAAGCCCGACCTGCCGAAGGGCAACGGCAAGTCCCCGAAGTAAAGAAGGCATTACCATGAGCTGGACCGAAATCGTCATCGAAGTTGCGCGCGACCACGCCGAGGCCCTGTCCGATGCGTTGATGGAAGCCGGCGCGTTGTCGGTTTCGGTTGAAGACGCCGACGAAGGAACGGACGCAGAGAAACCCATGTTCGGCGAGCCGGGCATGGAGCCGACGGAAACTGCGTGGGACCACAGCCGCGTCGTGGCCCTGGCGGACGAGAGCGACGATTTCGCCGCCCTCGTTGCCGCGGCAGCGACGGAGTGCGGTATTCCCGTGCCACCGTATTCCCTGCGCGCCGTCGCCGAGCAGGACTGGGTACGACTGACGCAATCGCAGTTCGAACCCATCCACATCGGCAAGAACATCTGGGTCGTGCCGAGCTGGCACGATGCGCCTGATCCGGAGGCGCTCATCCTCGAACTCGATCCCGGCCTCGCATTCGGCACCGGCAGCCATCCGACCACGCGCCTGTGCATGGAATGGCTCGAAGCGCATCCGCCGCAAGGCATGTCCGTGCTCGACTACGGCTGCGGCTCCGGCATCCTCGCGATGGTGGCCAAAAAGCTTGGTGGCGCCCAGGTGCACGGCGTTGACATCGACCCGCAGGCGATCGAGTCCGCGCGCTACAACAGCGAACGCAATCACTGCGAAATCGACTATCATCTGCCGGAAGAGTTCTCCGCCGCCGCACAGCAGAAGACCTACGACGTCGTGGTTGCCAACATCCTCTCCAGCCCGCTCAAACTGATGGCGCCAATGCTGTCGTCGCGCGTCGCGCCCGGCGGCCGCCTGGTCCTGTCGGGCATCCTCGCGCGCCAGGCTGACGAAGTCGCAGCCGCGTATGCGCCTTTCATCAAGTTGTCGGTGTGGGCCGAGCGTGAAGGCTGGGTTGCCCTCGCCGGTTCCCGCTGACCGATGGCGCTCGCTACCCAATGTCCTCATTGCCATACGACATTCCGGGTCGCGCATGACCAGCTGAAGCTGCGCGCCGGGCTCGTCCGCTGCGGCGCGTGCAAGCAGATCTTCAACGGCATCGAAAACCTCCTCCGTCCGGAAGAGCTGGAACAGGCTACCGGACGCATCGCGCCACCACCTCCCCAACCCGCTCCGCCGGAACCGGCTCCGGTGCCGCCGCCGGCTGAGACGAAGCTCACGCCCAGCGTGGACTTCGACCTCGGCGATCTCGGAGACCTCGAACCGGAACCGGCAAAGAAGACGCCGCCGGCGAGCACCTTCCCGGACTCATCCGATACCACCCTCGCCGAAGCGGACAAGGAAGAATTCGGCGAAACGCCTGTCGACGCGGAGCCGCGCAAGGACGATCCTTTGCTGCGCATGACGCTCATGGACTTTGCGCATGAACGGCGCGAACCGGTGATTGAAGAGAATCCACAACCCGATGGCCCGCCGGCAGAAGAAAGCGATGCCATCGAACAGGCAATCGACGATCTCGAAAGCAAGCCGTGGCGCCGCGAACAGAATGACGCCACGGAAGCTGAGGGCGACGCACTTGACCAGGCGGAAGCTGCCGAATACGAAGAGCCGAGCTTCGTCAAGCAAGGCCGGCGCAAGCAGCGTATAGGCCGCGCGCTGCGCGTGTTCATGGCGGCCGCTTCCGTTTTCCTGCTCATCGGATTGCTCGCTCAGGGGGCCTACGTCTTCCGCGACCAACTTGCCGCATGGTTCCCCGCGGCCAAGCCTGTCCTCGCAAACGCCTGCGCGCGTCTCGGCTGCCAGGTCGGCCTGCCCGCACAAATTGATGCGGTATCGATCGAATCGAGCGAACTGCAGACACTGGCGCCGGAATCCAATACCTTTGCGCTGACGGTCCTGCTGCGCAATCACGGCACTACCGCACAGGCATGGCCGAACATCGAGCTGACCCTTAACGATAATAACGAAAAGCCGATCGCCCGCCGCGTTTTCCAGCCGCGCGAATACCTGGCGGACAGCGTAGACGCCGGAAAAGGATTTACCGCGCGGTCTGAACAGGCGGTGAAGGTCCATTTCGAGCTCGCGCAGCTCAAGGCATCGGGATACCGCGTTTACCTGTTTTACCCGTAATACACTATATGCAGGAAGGCCCGGCGCAGCCCGGAATCCAACCACCCACTTTCTCAGGCAGGTAACCATGACTTCCTTAATCTGCGGCTCGCTCGCGTACGACTCCATCATGATGTTCGGCGGGCGCTTTTCCGAAGCCTTGCTGGCGGACCAGCTCCACAAGATCAATGTCGCCTTCTTGGTGCCGGAAATGCGCCGCGAGTTCGGCGGCTGCGCAGGGAATATCGCCTACAACCTGAAGCTGCTCGAGGGCGATCCGCTCATCATGGCGACCATCGGCCAGGATGGTGGTTCCTACCTGGCGCGCCTGGACCGGTTGCAGATTTCGCGGCGCTGCGTGCGCACGATCGACAATGCGTATACCGCGCAAGCATTCATTACGACCGACGCCAACAGCAACCAGATCACCGCCTTCCACCCGGGCGCGATGACCTTCTCGCACCATAACAAGGTTGCCGACGCCGGCCCGGTGAAAGTCGCAATCGTTGCGCCCGACGGCCGTGATGGGATGCTGCAGCATTCTGTCGACTGCGTAGACCTCAACATCCCCTTCATCTTCGATCCGGGCCAGGGCTTGCCGATGTTCAACGGCGCAGAGCTGGAGCACTTCATTGAACTGGCCACTTACGTGGCGGTCAATGATTATGAAGCGGAACTCTTGACCGAACGCACCGGACTGACACTCGACCAGATCGCCAAGCGCGTCAATGCGCTGATCGTTACGCGCGGCGAACAGGGCGCGGAAATCTTTGCCGACGGACAGCGCATCGACATCGCCTGCGTACCGGCTGACAAGGTGGTCGACCCGACCGGTTGCGGCGATGCTTTCCGCGCGGGCCTGCTGTACGGCATCACCAATGGCATGGACTGGGCGACCACCGGCCGACTCGCCAGCCTGATGGGTTCGATCAAGATCGCACACCAGGGCGGCCAGAACCATACGCCGACCCGCCAGGAAATCGAAGACCGTTTCCAGAAGGCGTTCGGTTACCGCTTCTGATTTCCCCTTGCGGGACATTTGACGGGAGGCTGCATGCGCATTCGTTCAACCTGCTTCGCGGCGGTCGTACTCGCCGGATGCGCATCCACTCCATCCGGACCGATCATGACGACGGAAGGCAGCACGCTGGTGCAGACCGGCCGCGTAACCCAGGTACGCGACGTCGCGGTCCACGGCGGCCGTCCTTCTGGCGTGGGTTCCTTCATCGGCACTATCATCGGCGGTGTTGCGGGCAGCAAGATCGGAAGCGGATCGGGCAGTACCGCAGCCGGGATTGGTGGTGCCATCGCTGGCGGGGTGGCCGGGCAGCGTGCGGAAGAAGCCGGCAAGGTCAACACCTCGACTGAACTCACAGTGCAACTGGACAGCGGTGAATCCCGGGTCTACCGGGTGGACCCGGGCGAACCCTTCAAGATTGGCGATCCGGTGCGCGTGACGACCGTGAACGGCGTCTCGAAAGTCGCACGCTACTAGCTAATGGCAAGGGAGCTTCAGGCGCCCTCGCCCGTCAATGCATTCCGCACGCGCTCGATCGTGATGCCGGGCGCAGTCACTTCAATCATCTTCCGCTTGTTGGTATGGCCGTGGGTAATCGTGACGGCGCTCTTTGGAACGGACAACATGTCCGCCAGGAAGCGGACCAGCGCGTCATTGGCCTTGCCCTCGATCGGCTGCGCCTGCAGCCGGATCTTCAGCGCGTCATCGAGCACGCCGATGACTTCACTCTTCTTCGCATTGGGCGTGATCTGGACCGAGATCCTGATGCCGCCCTGCGTGCTCGAACACCAGTCGCGCGTCATGCCAGCGACATGACCATCTGGGTCACGAGCATCAGGCCGATGCGCAGCAGAATGAAGAGGACGAGGGGCGAAAGGTCGATGTTGCCGATCAGCGGAACGACACGGCGCAAAGGACGCAGCAGTGGTTCATTGAGGGCGCGGATGAAGGGAGCCAGCGGCGCGTGCGGATTCACCCAGCTGAAGATGACCTCGATGATCAGCAGGCCCATGAAGCCGTAAAACACCCACTCGAAGAAGCGCAGCAGCGACAGCAGCACCAGGAATTGCGGCTGGAAACGTGACATCACCGCGAGGTTGACCGCGACAGCAGCGAGGATCACCAGGCCGGCGGCGATCAGGCTGGCCCAGTCATAACCGCCGACGCCGGGAAGGATGCGACGCAAGGGGCGCACCAGCCAGTCAGTCAGCTGGAACGTGAATTGTCCAAGTGCTGCCGGCGGCCGGACCCGCACCACCTGCATCCAGAAACGCAGGAGCAGTACGCCGCCCAAGACGGCCGCGACGGTATCGACAATCAACGTAAGGATGCTGTTCAGCACTATCCAATCTCCCAAATGAAAAAGCCCGTCGTGCGGCAGGAGCCACACCACGGGCATTTTGCCTGAACTTAATCAGGCGTCCAAGCAAAGCTCGGATTACGGACGGGTGCCGGTCGGGAACGGCCAGGCCGCTGCCGGGTTCAGCACAGTCTTCACAGCAGGGGCTGCTGCAGCGGCAGGCTTGGCAGCTGCCTTCTTGGGAGCAGCGGCCTTCTTGGGCGCGGCTGCCTTCTTCGGAGCTGCAGCCTTCTTGGGAGCGGCGGCCTTCTTGGGAGCAGCGGCTTTTTTCGCAGCAGGCTTCGCAGCGGCCTTCTTGGCTGCCGGCTTCTTCGCTGCAGCCTTCTTGGGAGCAGCGGCTTTCTTTGCTGCCGGCTTCTTCGCTGCTGCTGCCTTCTTGGGAGCTGCTGCCTTCTTCGCTACCGGCTTCTTGGCTGCTGCTGCCTTCTTCGCTACCGGCTTCTTCGCTGCTGCTGCCTTCTTTGCTACCGGCTTCTTGGCTACTACTGCCTTCTTTGCTACCGGCTTCTTGGCTGCTGCCGCCTTCTTTGCTACCGGCTTCTTGGCTGCT
>NZ_LSTO01000001.1:219023-224631 GCF_002211445.1 Noviherbaspirillum denitrificans
TCCGTGCCCGCGCTGAAGCAGGACGCCATCGTGCACGTTTGACTATTCTTTCCAGCAAGCATTCAATTGCCGTGATAACATCGCCGCAAGTTCGCGTCGGATCGAATCTTGATCCAGGCTAAACGATCGGCAGATGAATTGACTGCCGTATTGCCACCCCACTAGCCGTATTGTGTACTGTGCACATCATGCACGGTGTCATGCGGCAGGTGCCGCAAGCGCCTGTCGTGCAATCATCAGGGAGAGCCCATGGCAGATGTGGTACTGGAAACGCGGCAGCTGACCAAGGAATTCAAAGGCTTCACTGCCGTCAATAATGTCAGCTTGAAGGTAGAGCGTGGACATATCCACGCGTTGATCGGCCCCAATGGCGCGGGCAAGACAACGTGCTTCAATTTGCTCACCAAATTCCTGGTTCCGACCTCGGGCCAGATCCTCTTCAATGGCAAGGACATCACGATGGACAAGCCCGCGCAGATCGCGCGCAAGGGCATCATCCGGTCCTTCCAGATTTCGGCGGTGTTTCCGCACCTGACGGTGATGGAAAACGTGCGCATCGGTTTGCAGCGCCCGCTCGGCAATTCCTTCCATTTCTGGACCAGCGAAAAGAAGCTGAGCGTGCTCAACGACCGCGCGATGCAGTTGCTTGCCGAGGTCGACCTCGAAAGCTTCGCCGATACCGTGACGGTGGACCTGCCGTACGGCCGCAAGCGCGCGCTAGAGATCGCGACCACGCTGGCGATGGAGCCGGAAATGATGCTGCTCGACGAGCCGACCCAGGGCATGGGCCATGAAGACGTGCATCGCGTCACCGAGCTCATCAAGAAAGTTTCGGCGGGACGGACTATCCTGATGGTGGAGCACAACATGAGCGTGATCGCCGGCATCAGCGACCGCATCTCGGTACTGCAGCGCGGAGCAGTCCTGGCCGAGGGCACTTACGAAGAAGTTTCGAAGAATCCCCAGGTGATGGAAGCCTACATGGGCACCACCGCCGGCGCACTGGAAGGAGCGCACTGAATGGCTGGACCTGCAGCACTGGAAATCGCCAACCTGCATGCCTGGTATGGCGAGTCGCACATCCTGCATGACGTCAATTTTTCCGTGAACCATGGCGAAGTCGTCACACTGCTCGGCCGCAACGGCGCCGGCCGCACGACCACGCTGCGCGCGATCATGGGCTTGACGGGCACGCGCAAGGGATCGATCAAGATCAACGGCACCGAGGCGATCGGACTGCCCACCTACAAGGTGGCGCATCTAGGCGTAGGTTACTGCCCCGAGGAACGGGGCATTTTTTCGTCGCTGTCGGCCGAGGAAAACCTGATGCTGCCGCCCTTCGTCTCGAAGACGGACCACGGCATGTCGATCGACGAAATCTACGAGATGTTCCCCAACCTGAAGGAACGCCGGTCCAGCCAGGGCACGCGCCTGTCCGGCGGCGAGCAGCAGATGCTGGCTGTCGCCCGCATCCTGCGCACCGGCGCCCGCCTGCTGCTGCTCGATGAAATTTCCGAAGGCCTGGCGCCCGTCATTGTGCAGGCGCTGGCACGCATGATCACGATGCTCAAGGCCAAGGGCTACACCATCGTGATGGTGGAACAGAATTTCCGTTTCGCCGCGCCGCTGGCCGACCGCTTCTACGTGATGGAGCATGGCCAGATCGTCGAAACCTTTGCCGCATCCGAACTGGATAACAAGATGCCCGTGCTCAATTCGCTGCTCGGGGTATAACAACCACTGGCCACTAGCTGGAACACCAAGGAGATCGCAATGAAATTGAAAGCAATTGCAGTTGCAGTATCGGCTACCTGTGCACTCGCTGCCGCGGGCAGCGCATCCGCGCAAGTCTCTGGCGACGTTATTCGTATCGGCATCATCACCGACATGTCCGGCCTGTATGCGGACATCGACGGCCAGGGCGGCGTCGAAGCAATCAAGATGGCAATCGCCGACTTCGGCGGCAATGTGGCGGGCAAGAAGATCGAAATCCTGAGCGCCGACCACCAGAACAAGGCGGACATCGCCGCGTCGAAGGCGCGCGAATGGTTCGACCAGCAGGGCGTTGACATGCTGCTCGGCGGCACCAACTCCGGCACCAACCTCGCCATGGCGAAAGTCGCCGCGGAAAAGAAGAAGCCCTTCATCTCCATCGGCGCCGCCACCGCGCGCCTGACCAATGAAGAGTGCTCGCCCTACACCGTGCACTATGCATACGACACCGTGGCGTTGGCCAAGGGCACCGGCTCGGCGATCGTGAAGCAGGGCGGCAAGACCTGGTACTTTCTGACCGCCGACTATGCGTTCGGCGCATCGCTCGAAAAGGATACCGCCGACGTGGTGAAGGCTTCCGGCGGCCAAGTGGTGGGCAGCGTGAAGCATCCGCTGTCGGCTTCCGACTTCTCGTCCTTCCTGCTGCAGGCGCAGTCGTCGAAGGCGCAGATCCTCGGCCTGGCGAATGCGGGCGGCGACACAGTCAACTCGATCAAGGCCGCCAACGAATTCGGCATCACCAAGTCGATGAAGCTGGCCGGCCTGCTGATGTTCATCAACGACGTGCACGCGCTCGGCCTGAACCTGACGCAGGGCATGTACCTGACCGACGGCTGGTACTGGGACCTGAACGACGACACCCGCAAGTGGTCGCGCCGCTACTTCGAAAAGATGAAGAAGATGCCGTCCATGCTGCAGGCTGCCGACTACTCGGCGACGATGCACTACCTGAACGCGGTGAAGGCGGTCAACTCCGATGACGCCGACAAGGTGATGGCGCAGATGAAGAAGACCAAGATCAACGACTTCTTCGCCAAGGGCGGCGAGATCCGTCCCGACGGCCGCATGGTGCACGACATGTACCTGATGGAAGTGAAGAAGCAGTCGGACTCGAAGTATCCGTGGGACTACTACAAGGTCGCGCAGACCATTCCGGCGGCAACCGCATGGACGACCAAGGCGGAGTCGAAGTGCGCGCTGTGGAAGTAATCTGAGTCCTTGCAGCAGGTAACGTAATCACGCAGTACCCCCTCTCCCGCAAGCGGGAGAGGGGCTGGGGTGAGGGGACGTGCCAAGACCTCCGGCACTCGGCCTTGTTCGGCCATTGACCCCGATTCGCATCACAAACCGGGCGCAGACAACAACGACGTTCAACGCGCCTCTCGTTCAGCAGCAACTTTCTTTATTCTGCCTATGGAATTATTCGGCATCCCCCTGCAGGCCTTGCTGAGCCAACTGCTGCTCGGCCTCGTCAACGGCTCCTTCTACGCGATGCTCTCGCTCGGGCTGGCGGTCATCTTCGGCCTGCTCAACGTCATCAACTTCGCGCACGGCGCGCTGTACATGATGGGCGCGTTCTTCGCCTGGATGGGATTGAACTACTTCCAGGTCAATTACTGGGTCATGCTCGTGCTTGGCCCGATCCTGGTCGGCATCTTCGGCATCATTATCGAAAAGACCATGCTGCGCTGGCTGTACAAGCTGGACCACTTGTATGGTCTCTTGCTGACATTCGGCATCACGCTGATGCTCGAAGGCCTGTTCCGCTCCTTCTTCGGTGTGTCCGGCCAGCCGTATTCGGTTCCCGAGGCGCTCACGGGGGCATTCAACCTCGGCTTCATGATCCTGCCGAAATACCGCGCGTGGGTGGTGCTGGCGTCGCTTGTTATCTGTTTGGCAACATGGTTCGTGATCGAGAAGACCAAGCTCGGCTCCTACCTGCGCGCCGGAACAGAAAATCCGAAGCTGGTGGAAGCCTTCGGCATCAATGTGCCGCTGATGGTGACGCTGACCTACGGTTTCGGCGTTGCGCTGGCAGCCTTTGCCGGCGTGCTGGCAGCGCCCGTGATCCAGGTGTCGCCGCTGATGGGCTCCAACCTGATCATCGTCGTGTTCGCGGTGGTGGTGATCGGCGGCATGGGCTCGATCCTGGGCTCCATCCTCACCGGCCTCGGGCTGGGCGTGATTGAAGGCTTTACCCGCGTGTTCTATCCGGAACTGTCGGCCACCGTAGTGTTCATCATCATGGCGATCGTGCTGATGATTCGTCCGGCGGGTCTGTTCGGCAAAGAGAAATAAGAAGGGACATAGGAATGAACAGGAAAGTTGGTTATGCAATTGCCGTCGCCGGTGCGCTGGCGTTGCCGTTCTTCGTCTACCCGGTGTTCCTGATGAAGGTGCTGTGCTTCGCGCTGTTTGCGTGCGCATTCAACCTGCTGATCGGTTTCACGGGGCTGCTGTCGTTCGGCCATGCGGCGTTCTTCGGCGGGGCAGGGTATGTCGCCGGGCACACCATCAAGGTCATGGGCTGGCCGTTCGAGCTGGGACTGATCGCGGGTGTCGCGGTCGCCGCGTTGATCGGCTTGATCATGGGCGGGCTTGCGATTCGCCGGCAGGGCATCTACTTCACGATGATCACGCTGGCACTCGCGCAGATGCTGTTCTTCGTGTTCCTGCAGGCGCCGTTTACCGGCGGCGAGGATGGGCTGCAGGGCGTGCCGCGCGGCAAGCTGCTCGGCGTGGTCGACCTCTCGAACGACATGACGCTTTACTACGTCGTGCTTGCGATCTGCATCGCCGGGTTCGCGCTGATCATGCGCACCGTGCATTCACCCTTCGGCCAGGTGCTGAAGGCGGTGAAGGAAAACGAACCGCGCGCGATCTCGCTCGGCTACGACACCGACCGCTACAAGCTGCTGGCCTTCGTGCTATCCGCTTCCCTGGCCGGCTTGGCGGGCGCTACTAAAACCGTAGTGCTCGGTTTCGAAACCCTGACCGATGTGCACTGGAGCATGTCCGGCCTGGTGGTGCTGATGACGCTCGTGGGCGGCCTCGGCACGCTGACCGGCCCGATTGTCGGTGCGGTCCTGATCATCGCGCTGGAGAACAAGCTGGGCGATTTCGGCAACTGGATGGCGACGCTGACCAGCATCGAGTGGTTCCGTACCATCGGTGAATCGGTGACGATCGTGACCGGCTTCATCTTCATCGTCTGCGTGCTGGCTTTCCGCCGCGGCATCGTGGGGGAGTTGGCCGCACTGTTCAAACGTGCGCCGGCCGGATCAGGTGCAGCACACTAGCGATCATTCGCAGCAATAAAAAACGGCAGCCTCGGCTGCCGTTTTTTTTCGGGGAAGGGGATTACAACGCTGCCGCGTAGATCGCCCGTGCATCGGCGCGGGTCACTTCGCGCGGGTTGTTGGTCAGCAGGCGGGTCTGCAACATGGCGTCGTCTGCGAGCCGGTCGAGATCGGCTTCGCTGATGCCAACCTGGCGCAATTGCGTTTCGATGCCGGTGCGGCGTGCAATCTCATCCATCCTGTCGATCAGTGCCTGGGTGCGTGCCTCGGTGCTGCCGGTGACGCCCGGGGCAAGGATCTCGGCCAGTTCGGCGTACATGCCCGCAGCGTTCGGCGCATTGAAGCGCAGCACATGTGGCAGCACCAGCGAGTTCGACAAGCCGTGCGGCACGTGGAAAATACCGCCGATCGGATAGGCGAGGGCATGTACGGCCGCGCACGGCGCATTGGCAAAGGACTGGCCGCCGAGCATTGCACCGAGCAGCATGGCCTGGCGCGCGGCGAGATTCTTCCCGTCTTCGCAGGCGGTGGTGGTG
>NZ_LSTO01000001.1:224641-229917 GCF_002211445.1 Noviherbaspirillum denitrificans
CGAGCAGATCCTTTTCCTGCATCGGTCAGGCGCCCAGCGTCATCAGGCTGGCGTTGCCGCCGGCTGCCGTCGTATTGACGCACACTGCGCGCTCGGCCACCAGGCGCCACAGCGGAATCGCGTCGCTGCCGGTGGTTTCGATCACCGGCACCAGCGCACCGTCGCGCGCAGCGAGGCGGACGGACAACTCCGCCAGCAGGTCCGCGTCCACCAGCGCCATCGCAAGCGAGATGCTCGCAATCGATTTTTCCTCGACCACGTCCACCGCCTTGCGCACATCCTGCGGCAGACCCGGCGGCAGCAGCGCAGCCGTCTGCGAATTCAGGGCCACGCGGTTACCCGTCGCAAAGCAGGCCGCCAGCTGGTTGAGCAGCACCTCGACCTGCGATGCGGCGCACAGCACCAGGCCGCGCGGCGCAAAACGCAGGGTATTGCGCTCGCCGGTCGGGCCGGGCAGGACCATTTCCGTATTCAGCAGGCTGGCATGCACATAGCCGTCACCCAGCGCCGCGACGCGGGTGTGGCCATGCGAGCCGGCCCACTTCATCAGGCTGTCGAAGGCCGGCAGCGCGGCGTGCTGCTGTTCGTGGATGGTGTGCGCTGCACGCGCTACAACCGCATCACGCTGCAGGCGCTTCAGGTAGAGCGGACCGCCGGCTTTCGGGCCGGTGCCGGACTTGCCTTCGCCGCCGAACGGCTGCACGCCGACCACCGCGCCGACGATGTTGCGGTTCACATAGATATTGCCGACATGCGCACGCGCCGTGATGAAATCGATCGTCTCGTCGATGCGCGAATGGATGCCCAGCGTCAGCCCATAGCCGGTCGCATTGATGGTGTCGATCAGCTGCGGCAGGTCGTCGCGGCGATAGCGGATCACGTGCAGCACCGGGCCGAACACTTCACGCTGCAGTTGCGCGATCGAATCGAGTTCGATCACGGTCGGCGGCACGAAGGTACCTTGCTCGCATGCCTTCGGCAGCGGCAGCTGGAAGACGTTCGGCGACTGCGACTTCATGCGCTCGATGTGTGCGAGCAGGCCCTTCTGTGCTTCCGCGTCGATCACCGGGCCGACGTCGGTCGCGAGGCGGTCCGGGTTGCCGATGCGCAGTTCCTGCATCGCGCCCTTCAGCATCTTCACCGTCTTGTCGGCGATATCTTCCTGCAGGCAAAGCACGCGCAATGCGGAGCAACGCTGGCCGGCGCTGTCGAAGGCCGAGCTCAGCACATCCTGCACCACTTGTTCCGGCAGCGCGCTGGAGTCGACGATCATCGCATTCTGGCCGCCGGTTTCGGCGATCAGCGGAATGTCGCGCTTTTCAGCGGAGGCACGCTTGGCCAGCGTGCGGTTGATAATTTGCGCGACTTCGGTCGAACCGGTGAAGATCACGCCGCGCACACGCGCATCGGCGGTCAGCGTTGCACCCACGGTTTCGCCGGTGCCCGGCAGGAATTGCAGCGCACCGCTCGGCACGCCCGCTTCATGCATCAGTTGCACCGCACGGAAGGCGATCAGCGGCGTCTGTTCCGCCGGCTTGGCCAGCACGACGTTGCCGGCGGCGAGTGCCGCGCTGACTTCGCCGACGAAAATCGCCAGCGGGAAGTTCCACGGGCTGATGCACACCACCGGGCCCAGTGCCTGGGTGTTCGGGCCGTCCTGTACTTGTGCCGCGTAATAGCGCAGGAAGTCCACCGCTTCACGCACTTCGGCGATCGCATTCGGTAGCGTCTTGCCGGCTTCGCGAATGGTCAGTGCCAGCAGTTCCGGCGTGTTTTGCTCGAGCAGTTCGGCGGCGCGGACCAGTGCTGCAGCACGTTGCGTCGGCGGCGTGGTTTGCCAGTCGGTCGAATACGCTTCGGCAGCCGACAGCGCGCTCTCCACATCCTGCGCGCCCGCTTCCACCACGCGGCCGACCACATCGCGGTGGTTGGCCGGATTGAGGATGTCATGCGGTTGGTTGGCGCTGGCCGCGCCCGATGCGAGCAGCGGCGCGGCATCCCATTGCTTTTCAGAGAAACCCTGGAAGGCGATGTCGATTTCGCGCAGCACGTTTTCGTTCGGAATATCGACGCCGGCCGAGTTGAGGCGCTCCGCGCCGTACAGGTTCACCGGCAGCGCGATGTTCGCATGCGGTTCGCCGCCGAGCTGTTTCGCGGTCTTGAACGGATCGGCGATCAGCGAATCGATGGCCACGTTTTCGTCGACGATCTGGTTGACGAAGGACGAGTTGGCACCATTCTCGAGCAGGCGGCGCACGAGATACGCGAGCAGGGTTTCATGCGAACCGACCGGCGCGTAGATGCGGCACGGCTTGCCGAGGTTTTCCGCGCCGACCACCTGGTCGTACAGCGTCTCGCCCATGCCGTGCAGGCACTGGAATTCATAGTCGCTGATGCCGCGGTCCTGTGCCCAGGTATAGATGGACGCCAGCGAATGCGCATTGTGCGTCGCAAATTGCGGGTAGATCACGTCGGTCGATGCCAGCAGTTTCTGCGCGCAGACGAGATAGGACACGTCGGTATACACCTTGCGCGAATACACCGGATAACCCGGCATGCCGTCCACTTGCGCGCGCTTGATTTCCGCATCCCAGTACGCGCCCTTCACCAGGCGCACCATGAACTTGGTGCCGCTGCGGCGCGCGAGGTCGACCAGGAAATCGATCGCGAACGGGCAGCGCTTCTGGTACGCCTGCACCACAAAACCGATGCCGTCGAAACCGGCCAGGTCCTTGTCGAAGGCCAGCGCTTCCATCAGATCCAGCGACAGCTCGAGGCGGTCGGCCTCTTCCGCATCGATGTTCAGGCCGATGTTGTACTGCTTGGCCAGCATCAGCAGGCGTTTCAGGCGCGGCAGCAATTCATTCATCACGCGGTCGCGCTGCGCGCGCGAGTAGCGGGGATGCAGCGCCGACAGTTTCACGGAAATGCCCGGGCCATCCTTGATGCCGCGGCCGTTCGATGCGCGGCCGATCGCATGCACCGCGTTTTCGTAGGCGTTGTAATAGTTCGCCGCATCTTCCTCGGTCAGCGCTGCTTCGCCCAGCATGTCGTAGGAATAACGGTAGCCGCGCGCCTCGTTCGGACGGCTGTTGTCGAGCGCTTCCGCGATGGTCTGGCCGGTCACGAACTGGTTGCCCAGCATGCGCATCGCCAGGTCCACGCCCTTGCGGATCAGCGGCTCGCCGCCCTTGGCGATCAGGCGGGTCAGCGCCGAGCCCAGGCCCTGTTCGCTGTTGGTGCCGACCAGCTTGCCGGTGATCAGCAGGCCCCAGGTCGCGGCATTGACGAACAGCGACGGCGACTCGCCGAGGTGTTTCTTCCAGTCACCCTTGCTGATCTTGTCCGCGATTAGACGGTCTGCCGTCTGGTGGTCGGGAATACGCAGCAGCGCTTCGGCCAGGCACATCAGCGCCACGCCTTCCTCGGACGACAGCGAAAATTCATGCATCAGCGCATCCACGCCGGAAGAACGGGTGCGCTTTTCGCGAACCGCCTGAACCAGGTTGCGCGCCAGGTCCTGGATCTTTTCCTGGGACGCATGGTTAGGCTTGACCTGGTCCAGAAGCCACTGCACGGCTTCGCGCTCGTCGCGGCGCCAGGCGGCGGTAATTGCCGCGCGCAGGGTGGTCGGCATGTGGTCGATGTCGGCGTGCAGCGCGGCGAACGGCGCGGCCGAAGAGAATTCCTGTGCAGCAATCAGCATGGTAAGGGGTGAAAATCCATGAAAAAAATGATTTTCGATTGTAGGGAGGATCGCTATTGATTAATTCTGGAAATGAAGCGTGGTATCAAAATTTTCTATTTTGTGGGAAAATCCAGCCGAACAAAATTCTTATGGTGTGCACGCCATGCTCGACAAGATCAGCAAGAAAATCCTCTCCGAACTCCAGAACGACGGCCGCATCAGCAATGTCGAGCTCGCGTCCCGCGTCAACCTCTCCCCCGCCGCCTGCCTGGAACGCGTGCGCAAGCTGCAGGACGCCGGCTACATCCTCGGCTACAGCGCGACGCTGAACCCGCAATTGCTGGACGTCTCGCTGCTGGTTTTCATTGAAGTCGTGCTCGACCGCACCACGCCGGAAGTCTTCGAAGCCTTCAAGCGCAGCGTGCAGGTCATCCCGGAAGTACAGGAATGCCACATGGTGGCCGGCGGCTTCGATTACCTGGTCAAGGCGCGGGTAAAGGACATGAACGCCTACCGCGAATTCCTCGGCAAGTCGCTGCTGCAGTTGAAGGGTGTGCGCGAGACGCACACCTACGCGGTGATGGAAGAGGTGAAGAATACGACGCGGCTGCCGATACGGTGAAAACTGAATCCTGCATGGTGTTCTTCACAGCATACGCTGGCCCAAATCGAACCGACCATCAGGTGCACGGCAATTCTTTATTGCTTTGGCTTAAACGTCGGTAATAAGTCAAAGTCCGATTGGTCAGGACTGCTGAACCAGCGCAATTCCGGATAACGCCCAATTTGCTGCTTGATGTTACCGAGTGTCTGGGCAAGACGTTTCCGAACTTGTTCCTGCTTTTTCTGCACGGCCGCAGGTGGCGCATTCCAGAAGAATGGGTCGTTGGCTGCGCATACCTTTGCAAAGATTTCGCGTTTTTTCTCAGCACGTTTTCGAAGGGCCTCTTGAAATAGTCTACTTAAGGCTTCGGGAGCAGGAATGCCATGCTTTGGAGAATCCCACACCTCTCTGAGGAAGTCGGTGGACTCGATCGCCGCAGGATGGGCAGCGATGCATGCATATACCAGATAGTCCTCTTGCGAAAGAATCTCGCGGCCAGGCGACCTGTGATCGGTCAGGTAATGAGCAGCGGGGGACATTCCACCTTCAATTGCTTTCTTCAACCATTCCATGCCCTTGCGCCGGTCAGCACGGCCGGCGGCCATTGCGATACCTTCGTATGCAAGGACGTAGCCTTTATCGGCAGCCCATTGAAAATCCTCGAGCGCAAGTTGAACTTCATTTATCCCTTTCTGGGAGGGACCGAGCAATACGGCATAACCTCGCGCAACCCGTGCAAAAGGTGTGTCGAATCGTTCTGGCAAATGGGAACGGCTGTTGACGTTCACTGAAAATTGACCCACTTTCCGCAGTAGTTTTCATCCAAATTTGACCCACGTGATTCAATCGCCTGCTCAATAAATGGGCAGGAGGACGAGGAGTGATCACAGTGGGCATGTTTGCCAAGATCAGGCGGATGCATTTCCGCGAGAAGCTCTCCATACGAGAGATCGAACGGCGCACGAATCTGTCGCGCAATACGAT
>NZ_LSTO01000001.1:229927-236930 GCF_002211445.1 Noviherbaspirillum denitrificans
GGATTCGGCGAAGCGATCGTAGAGCAGGCCGATCCAGACGACAGGCACCACCGACGCCAGGAGCGACAGGATGAGGTAGCGGCGGACGATGCTTTTTTGAATGGCCATGGGAGGGGATCGGCGAAGGTTCCATGCACGATGCAAGTAGTGTGCAAGAAACATCAGCGCCGCAAGAATAGCGCGTTTCAACCCGCCGCCCGGCATTTGTGAACGTCTTGCCAACATCATTTTGAGCGGTTTCCGCTCAATCCGGCGGTACGCCTGAGCGGGTTCCGCTCGCCTGAGCGGGTGATGAGCGCCTCGCATCGCAGTCCGAATTCGCCGCAATCTTCAGTCTCCATGCGGCTTTACGCCGTATTCCCTGCGATTGGCACACCGCTTGCGATATCGCCACCGAGCAAACGCGACGCCCCGCACGGGAGCCGATCACTGACAATAACGCCTTTCGTTTGTTTGCTCAGGAGAAGACGATGTCCAATTCACCACTGTCCGGTCGCGCCTGCACATGGCTGTCATGCCTGCTGACGGCGTTCGCGTTTGCGCTGCCCGCGCACGCGACGACGCGCGTCGAGCTGGGTGTGCCGGCGGACAAGGCGGATGCGGTCGTCGGTTGCATGTATCCGCTGACCGGACGCGCGGCGAGCTACGGCCGCGACAGCATCGGCGGCATCCATCTCGCGCTCGCCGACCTGGAGGCCGAGCTCGGCCCGAAGGCGCCAAAGCTGCGCGTGCTGGTGGAAGACGACCGCTCCAAGGCCTCGTTCGCGCAACGCATCGCGCGTGACTTCGTGAAACGCGACGGCGTGCGCTTCCTGTGCGGCATTGTCAGCTCCGGCGTCGCGCAGGCGGTGACGCGCGTGGCGAAGGAAGAACGCGTGCTGCTGATCGGCACCGACCATGCGTCCTCCCGGCTGACGATGGAAGACTTCCATCCCTATTACTTCCGCCTGACCAACGACACCTATGCATCGATGGCGGCCGGCGCGCGCTATCTCGCCGACCTGCAAAAGAAGAACAAGTGGAAGCGCCTGGTCTTCCTCGGTTCCGACTACGACTACGGCCATGTGTCGTGGCAAGACCTGAAGAGCAATCTCGACCGCCTCGGCGTGCGCTATGAAGTCGCCGGCGAATACTGGTCGAAGCTGTACGAGGCGGACTACTCCGCCTACATCACGGAACTGGAAGCGACGAAGGCCGAAGTGGCCGTGGTCGGACTGTGGGGCGGCGATTTCGTCACCTTCCTCAAGCAGGCAATGTCGAACGGCTTGCACACCAAGATGCGCATCGCAAATTTCGACACCGGCGGCAATTACGAAGTGCTGACCTCGCTCGGGCAGCATGCGCCGGCCGGGCTGATTCTTTCCGCCCGCCACCACAACAATTGGCCCGACACGCCGCGCAATCGGAAGTTCGTCGCCGACTTCCATGCGCTGGAAGGCCACTACCCCAACTACACCGCCGAAGGCGCCTACTCGGGCATCGTCGCCATCGGCCGCGCGCTGGCGCAGGCCGGCAGGAAGGCAAGCGTCGACCAGCTCGTGCGCACGCTCGAAGGCCTGCACCTCGCGCTGCCGGAGGATCCCGACGGTTTCACGTCGACCATCGATCCGGTGCTGCACCAGGTAATGCAGGCACAAGCGATCGGCGAAGTGGTTCCCGACGACCGTTTCGCGCCGGCCCAGGTCATGCTGGGCAACTGGACCGTCTACCGCGCGGAAGACCTGCTTCCGCCGCCCGCACTGATTCAACAGCGCCGCAACAGCCGGCGCATTTCCACCGCAGTCCAACCACCCAGGAGAAGCAGTCCATGATCGTTCAGCGCCCACGTCAGGCAGGCATTGCCGTCGCCGCCGTCACCCTCGCCGTTTCCGCAGCATTCGCACCGGCCGCCCAGGCCGCCGAGAACGGCAAATTCCGCATCGGTATCGTCACATTCCTGTCGGGCGGCGCAGCCGGCCCGTTCGGTGTACCGGCCGCGAATGCCGCCAAGCTGACCGTGGAAGCGCTGAACAAGGGCGCCCTGCCCGCTCCCTACAACAAGAAGGGTATCAACGGCCTCGAAATCGAGACCGTCATCATTGACGAAAACGGCGGTGCGACCAAGCAGGTCGAAGAGTTCCGCAACCTGGTTCAGCGCCAGAAGGTCGATGCCGTCATCGGCTACATCTCGTCCGGTGACTGCCTCGCCGTCGCACCGGTGGCCGAAGAACTGAAGGCGCCGACCGTCTTCTTCGACTGCGGCACGTCCCGCCTGTTCGAGACCGTCAAGAATGCGAAGTACTCCTTCCGCACCGGCCTCGACGCCGTGGTCGACAACGTCGCGCTGGCCCGCTATGTGGCCGAGACCCGTCCCAACATCAAGACCGTGGCGTCGATCCAGCAGAACTACTCCTGGGGCCAGGATTCCTGGAACGACTTCATCTTCACGCTGAAGCAGATCAAGCCGGAAATCAAGGTCGCGTCCGAGCAGTGGCCGAAGCTGGCGCAGGGCCAGTACGGCGCAGAAATCTCGGCGTTGTCCGTTGCCGCGCCCGACCTGATCCATTCCAGCTTCTGGGGCGGCGACATGGAAGCGCTGATGCTGCAAGGTTCCGCGCGCGGCCTGTTCGACAAGAGCCCGGCGGCGCTGACCTGCGGCGACACCGGCGTCGAACGCTTCAAGGGCCAGATCCCGAACGGCACCATCGTCGGCGGCCGCGGCCCGTTCGGCCAGTTCGCCCCGAAGAATGCGCTCAACGACTGGTTCCGCCCGAACTTCACCGCGCAGTTCAAAGAATCGCCGACCTACCCGGCGTACAAGATGACCCAGGCCATCCTGGCACTGAAGGCCGCTGTGGAGAAGAGCGCCAAGCCGAACACCATGCCGGCACCGGAGCAGATCACCGCCGGCCTTACCGGCCTGACCTTTGAAGCGCCGAGCGGCACCGTGAAGATGTCGAGCGCCGGCGGCCACCAGGCCGTGCAGGGCGTGTCCTACGGCGAATACCATTTCGACCCGAAGACCGGCAAGGGCGCGGTCACCAAGGTCAAGAGCTACTCCGCCGACTGCCTGATGCCGCCGGACGGCACGACGGCGGTGGACTGGATCAAGAACGGCATGCCGGGCGCGAAGTGCAGCTGATCTGAGTCCCCTCCCCTTCAAGGGGAGGGATAGGGTGGGGATGGGGTTCGGTCGCGACGTCGGCGAAACTCATCCCCATCCCAACCTTCCCCTTGAAGGGGAAGGAGCTCGCCGGCTCATTGCCCGGACCTCCCTAGGACACTCCTGGAACTTCCATGAACACACTCTTCGCGATCCTCATCGACGGGATGATCTACGCCTCCTGGCTCTTCCTCGTCGCCGCGGGTCTCACCGTCATCTACGGTGTGATGCGCATCCTTAACATGGCGCACGGCAGCTTCTACGCGATCGGCGCCTATAGTGCCGCCTCGCTCGTCGGCTGGTATTTCTCCGGCGAAGGCCAGAACGCCCCCTACTGGAGCTACGCGCTCCTCGTCGTCTGCGCGCTCGCCGCCGGCTGCATCGTCGGCCTCGTGCTGGAGCAGGGCCTGCTGCGCTTCATGCGCGGGCGCGACGAAATCCTGATGGTCATCGTCACCTATGCCTTGCTGCTCATCCTTGAAGACACCACCAAGCTGATCTGGGGCGTCGATCCGTATTTCGCTTACCAGCCCTACCGCCTGCTCGGCCAGACCTCGGTGGGCGGCGTGCTGAGCTTCGCCAACTATGACCTGTCGCTGGTGGCGGTGTCGCTGCTGGTCGGCCTCATCGCCTGGTTTGCGCTCAACCGCACCAGCAAGGGCCGCCTGTTGCGCGCCGTGATTCATGACCGCGAAATCGCGATGGCGATGGGCGTGAATGTGAACGTCATGTTCGCCGCCACCTTCGTCATCGGCGCCGTCCTCGGCGCGCTTGCCGGCGCGCTGACCGCACCCGCGATCTCGGTCACGCCTGGCATCGGCGTCGAAGTCATCGTGCTCGCCTTCGCGGTGGTGGTCGTCGGCGGCCTCGGCAGCATTGGCGGCGCCGCCGTCGGCGCGCTGCTGGTCGGCCTGACCCGCTCCTTTGCCGTCCACGTCGCGCCTGAGATCGAATTGTTCGTGATCTACGGCGTCATGTTCCTCGTCCTGGCCGTCCGCCCGCAAGGCCTGTTCGGACAGATTCTCGCAAGGAAGATCTAAATGCGTACCGAAATCGCCCTGTTCGCGGCCGCCGTCGCGGTCGCCTTCGCCGGCTGGCTCTCGCCTGACTGGCTGTCCTTCCTCCTCACCCTCGCCTTCGCCAAGGCGCTGGTGGTCACCGGCGTCGTCGTGCAGATGCGCGTCGGCCTCGTGACCTTTGGCCAGGCGCTGTTCTACTGCATCGGCGGCTACGCGGCCGGCCTCGGCGCGCAGTACCTCGGCGTGCACGATGCCTTCGTGCTGCTCGCCGCGGGCGTCGGCATCTCGGTGCTCGTCGCCGCTGTATGCGGCCTGCTGCTGGCACGCTATCGCGACATCTTCTTCGCGATGCTGACCATGGCGCTGTCGATGATCCTGTTCGGCGTGCTGGTGAAATCGTCCGCGCTCGGCTCCACCGACGGCTTCAACGTCGCCACGCCGACCTACTTCGGCTGGGAACCGTCGCCCGAAGGCGCCAAGCGCATGGTGTTCCTGCTCACCGTCGCCGTCAGCGCATTCGCGGCCATCGTGTTCCACCGCCTGATGAACTCCGGCCTCGGCCTGGTGACGGAAGCGATCCGCGAGAACGAGATCCGCGTCGAGTACCTCGGCGTGTCGCCGCGCGCGGTGATCTACGCGAACTACCTTGCCGCCGCCGCCGTCTCCGCCCTCGGCGGCGGACTGACCGCGCTGGCCACCGGCCACATCGATCCCGACATGGCGTTCTGGACCACCTCGGGCGAGTTCGTGTTCATCGCCATCCTTGGCGGCACCGGCCACGTCGCGGCTGCCTTCGTTGCGGCCATCGTGTTCGCGGCGGTGCGCACCTTCGCGATCCAGGAAGCGCCGCACACCTGGCAGCTCACGCTCGGCGTGGTGCTGCTGGTGCTCATCATCTTCCTGCCCAAGGGCCTGTGGAGCCTCGTCAGCCGCAAGAAGCACGCCGCTCCCGTCCAACCCGTTGCCCCGGCAACTACCTCGGAGGCCGCAGCATGACCGCCATTCTCGAAACCATCGGCCTGCAGCGCACCTTCGGCGCGGTGGTCGCCGCCAAGGACATCAACGTCCGCATCGACAAGGGTGAAGTGGTCGGCGTGATCGGCTCCAACGGCGCCGGCAAGACCACCTTCATCAACATGGTGACCGGCTACCTGCCTCCGTCCGGCGGCAAGATCCTGTTCGAAGGCCAGCACATCGTCGGCCAGGAACCGCGCGCCATCACCCGCCTCGGCATGGCCCGCTCCTTCCAGGTCGCGCAGCTGTTCCCGCAGCTGTCCGTGCTGGAGAACGTGATGGTGGCGCTGATCGCCGCCGAAAGCCCGCGGCCGTCGTTCTTCGCCGCCTACGGCAACACATCGCGCCGCAAGCGTGCGCTGGAAATCCTCGACGAGTTCGGCGTGGTCCACTACAAGGATGCGCGCGTCTCCGCCGTGCCGCAGGGCGCGCGCAAGCTGATCGACATCGCGATGGCGCTGGTATCCAATCCGCGCATGCTGCTGCTCGACGAACCGACCTCGGGCGTCAGCGTGGAAGAGAAGTTCCCGCTGATGGATACCGTAATGGCGGCGGTGAAGCACCACGGCACCACGGTGCTGTTCGTCGAACACGACATGGACATCGTTGCCCGCTACGTGTCGCGCATCCTGGCCTTCTACAGCGGCGAGATCATCGCCGACGGTGCACCGATGCAGGTGCTGTCCAACGAGCGCGTGCAGGAGCTGGTCATCGGCCACCACATCGTCCCCTCTGAAATCCTGGAAGGAGCCGCAGCATGAGCGCATCCCTGCTTTCCATCAAGAACCTGAACGTCGCGATCGACCGCATTCCCATCCTGCGCGACGTGTCGCTGGATGTGCCCAAGGGTTGCATGGCCGGCTTGATCGGCCGCAACGGTGCCGGCAAGACCACGTTGATGCGCTCCATCATGGGCCTGATGCCGATGGATGCAAAATCCATGACTGTCAACGGCGAAGACCTGGCAAGTGTTGCACCGCACGGCCGCGCGCCGCGTGGCATCAGCTATCTGCCGGAGGACCGCCGCCTGATCCCCTCGCTGACGGTCGAGGAAAACATCCTGCTGCCGGTCTGGTCGATCGGCATCAAGGATGCGGAAAAGCGCCTGCAGTGGATCTACAGCCTGATGCCGGAAGTCGCCGGCTTCCGCGACCGCCGCGCGCTGCAATTGTCCGGCGGCCAGCAGAAGCTGGTGGCGCTGGCCCGCGCGCTGATGCCGGGCCGCACGCTGCTGTTGCTCGACGAACCCTTCGAAGGCGTTGCGCCGGTGCTGTCGCGCCGCCTGACCGAGGTGATCGGTTCGCTGCGCAATGAAGGCATGTCCATCATCCTGTCCGAGTCCGACGACTCGCATTCCGCCGACCTGGTCGACCGCGTGTACCGCATTGAACGCGGCGTGGTCACCGCAGGCTAACCGCTCGAAAGGAAACCCATGTCCCAGTTCAGTTTCGAAACCGCACCGAAGATCGTCTGCGAACAGGGCGCGGCGACGCGCATCGGCGAACTCGCGAAGCAGCTCGGCGTCACCCACCTCTACCTGGTCACCGACCGCTTCCTGCTCGATGCCGGCCTGCTCAACGGCGCGCTGGCAAGCCTGGATGCCGCCGGCATCCAGGCAACCGTATTCGCAGACGTGCAGGCCGATCCGCCGGAAACCAGCGTGGCATCGGCGGTCGAACAGGCACGCGCTGCCGGCGTCGACGGCGTTGCCGGATTCGGCGGCGGCAGTTCGATGGACACCGCGAAGCTGGTCGCACTGCTGGCGCGCACGCCGCAGGCATTGCCCGACATCTACGGCGTCGGCCTCGCGCGCGGCCCGCGCCTGCCG
>NZ_LSTO01000001.1:236940-240541 GCF_002211445.1 Noviherbaspirillum denitrificans
CGGGCACCGGACCGCCGCCGATATCGAAGGCCAGTCCCTTCTGGATCTTCGGCGGCAGCTTGCCTTCCATGTAGACCTTCGCCATGGTCTCCTCGTACTCCCGGATCTCCACCATCTTTTCGTACATCCAGAGCAGCTGTTCAGATGTCGGTTCCATAAATCGGACTCTCCTATGCGTTTTCGTTGGAATGCAACCGGACCGGATTCGCCGGCGGTTAGAGGGTGTATGGCAAATTCAGTGCCATGCCGGAAAGCCGCATGCAGCCGTGCGCATGCAGCGAAAAAGCGTCGCAGGCATGCGACGGATGCCGCACCGATGCGACAGTCGTCGCATGTCCGTCAGCGACACATCGACGGCAACACGCCACTTGGCGTGTGGCACGGGCCTTGCGTCAGGCTGCGCCACCATTAAAGAAGAGGAGATGACCATGAAGACCCCGCTTGTGCTCGCCTTGTCCGCATTCGTCCTGCAGCCCGCAGTGGCGGACAGCGATATCGATGGAGGCAGGAAGCTGTATCACGCGACCTGCGCGATGTGCCACGGCCAGGAACTGAAGGCGGCCGGCGGCATCCCCGACTTGAGGAAGACCGCGCTGGACGACCAGGGCTTTTATGCAGTGGTGAAGGAGGGACGGCCGGGGACGATCATGCCGCCGATGAAGCAGGCACTGAACGATGAAGAGATAGGACGGATACGCGCGTATGTGAAGGCAGCCGCGCGCGAATAAGCTCAGTCGATGCCGAGCCGTTGCAGGCGTCGCTTGAACGCATGGCGCGAAATCCCGAGGCGCTCCGCCGCATGGCCCTTGTGGCCGCCCGCTTCACGCAGCGCGGCGAGCATCATGTCGCGCTCGGTACTCGCGAGTGCATCGCCGATGCTGGCCGGTGCAACTGCCGGCGCTGCTGGCATAGTGACGACGGCCGTTCCCAGCAGTTCAGGCGGCAAGGCGCTTGCCGGCACTTCCGCGCCGGAATGCAGGATGGTGAGGCGTTCGATCAGGTTCTTGAGTTCGCGCACATTCCCCGGCCAGCGGTAGCGCAGCAACGCCGCGCGCGCTTCTTCGGACAGGCGGATGGATGCCGTGCCCTCGCCGCGCGCAAACACGCGCGCGAAATGATCGATCAGCACCGGCACATCGGCCGCGCGGTCGCGCAGGGCGGGAATGTTGAGCTGGATGACATTCAGCCGGAAATACAGGTCTTCCCTGAACGCCCCCTCGCGCACGGCGGCACCAAGGTCGCGATTGGTCGCGGCAACCACGCGCACGTCCGCCGACTGCGCGCGGCCGGAACCGATCGCGCGGTATTGCCCGTTCTCGAGGAAGTGCAGCAGCTTCGCCTGCAGGGGCAGCGGCAGCTCGCCGATTTCGTCGAGGAAGAGCGTGCCCTTGTCGGCCAGCGAAACGAGGCCGATGCGGCGCTGGTGCGCGCCGGTGTAGGCGCCCTTTTCCGCGCCGAAGAGTTCGGCTTCGATCAGCTGTTCCGGCAGCGAAGCGCAATTGATTTCGATGAAGGGTCCGGATGCGCGCGGACTGGCGGCATGGATGGCGCGCGCGACCAGTGCCTTGCCGGTGCCGGACTCGCCCAGCACGAGGATACGCGTGGCAGCGCTGGCGGCGACGCGGTCGATGGTGGCGGCGAGTTCGCGCATCGCCGGGCTGTCGCCGATCAGGCCGGAATTGCGCAGTGTCGCGTCGCGGTGGAATTCGAGTTCGAGCGCCATGTGGCGGCGCTCCAGCGTCGCGCGGATGGTCAGTGACAGGTCGTCGAGGTCGAAGGGCTTGGTAATGTAGTCGGCGGCGCCGAGCTTGACCGCCTTCACCGCGGCGCGCGTATCGCCGTGCGCGGAAATCATGATGACCTGCGCGTCACACTTCTGCGCCGCCAGCTTTTCCAGCACGTCGAGGCCCGACATGTCGGGCAGCTTCAGGTCGAGCAGGATCAGGTCGGGGACGGATTCCGCTACTGCCGCGATTCCCTCGGCGGCGGTGCCCGCGCCGCGCACGGTGTGGCCTTCGTCTTCGAGCGCGAAGCTCAGCGAACGCACGAGGTTGGTTTCGTCATCAATGATCAGGATGCTTGCCATTGTTTTCCCTGGCTAACGGAAAGAAGATACGGACAGAGGTGCCGCTCCCCGGCGTGCTGCGGATATCCAGCCGCCCGCCGTTGATCTCGGCAAGCTGGCGCGAAATGCTGAGCCCCAGGCCGACGCCCTTGCTCCTGGTGGTGAAGAAAGGATCGGTCACGCGCGGCAAGACATCGGCCGGGATGCCGTGCCCCTGGTCGCTGACTTCCAGCACCGCCATGCTCGTTTCGCGCGAGGCGCGCAGCACGACCGCGCCATCTTCGTCGGAGGCCTGCAGCGCATTCATGCCGAGGTTGAGCAGGATCTGCACCACATGGTCGGCATCAGCCACGATCACGATGTCGCTGTCGCCCTGGGCCGATACCGCCACTTTGCGCTTGCATGCCTCGGGTTCCAGCAGCAGCATCACGCGGCGCAGCACGTCGCGCACGCCGACATCTTCCTCCTCCGGCGGACGCGGACGGCCGAAGTCGAGCAGCTGGCTGACGACACGCGCAAGGCGGTCGATCTCGCTTTCCACGTCGGACAGCAATTGCAGGCGGCGCTCGTCCGTTTCGCGGCGCGACAGCGCCTGCACCGTGGTCTTTACCGCTGCCAGCGGATTGCGGACTTCATGCGCGATGCTGGTGGCGAACTCGCCGAGCACCGCCAGCTTTTCCATGCGCACGATGCGCGCGAGGTGTTGCTCCAGGCGCTGCGCCATCGAGTCGAAGGCGCGCGACACGGTAGCAATCTCGTCTTCGCCATGGTCGGCGATGCGGTACTCGAGGCGGCCGGAAGAAATGGCGTTGGCGCCGGTGAGCAATTGCCCGACGCGCTGGCGCAGCCGGGTCGACATGCGCCAGAACAGGATCACGATCAGTACCGCGCCGACCAGCGCGGCAATGAAGAGCGCGCGGCGGGCGCGGTCGAAGGGTTCGAGCAGCTGCGAGGGTTCGACCTGCAGCATCGGCTGCCAGCCGGGAAAGATTTCGGGCCCGGCGATGAGTTTGCCGGCCGGCGTGACCACGTGTCCCACCCGGTTGAAATAGCCGGCGGGCGTTTTCAGCAGCGGCTCCACCGTGCCTGCCGCAGGGTCCGCCCCCATCAGTTCGGTCAGCGAAGCAAGGCGCACATGCAGCGCGACGTGGCGCGCGCCGTCCTTGCTGGCGTCGCGCAAGGGGTAGCGCACCAGCAGCCAGCCGGAATTGCCGCCTGACGGCGCCGCGGGTCCGACCAGTTCGATGTCGCCGACACGTGTTTGCGGCAGGCCGCCGATCTCCAGCGTGGTTTCGCTCCAGTAGGGCGGTCCGGAGGCCGCCTGGCCGGGGACTACTTTCTGCAGGCTTTCGTCCTCCCCGAAAAACAGGATGCCGAACAGGTCGGGCAGGTCGGACTCGACCTGCAGCAGCGCCCCGACCTGACCGCCCGCCGGCTGCTCGTCCGATACCGCAAAGCCGGACATGCCAGGAAAATTGGCCAGCGTCTCGGCCTGGTAACGGCGCGCTTCCACGAAGCCGGCGATGCGGCTGGCGG
>NZ_LSTO01000001.1:240551-245434 GCF_002211445.1 Noviherbaspirillum denitrificans
CTTTTCATCCTTGGGCAACAGGAAGCGCTCGGTCACGGCCAGGAAGGCCTGTCGCGCCGCCTCGATCAGTACCATGCCCTGCACGTGGTGGCCGGTGACATGGTCGGACATGATTTCGCAGGCGTCGTCGATCGACAGCAGCATGCTGTATTCATTCAGGCCGGTACGGCGCGGGTCGGTGATCAGCACGTTGTGGCGGTCCCACTTGTGGCAGAACTTGCGGCCGGTGCGTTCGCTGATCTGGCGTTCGCCAATGAATTCCACCGGGAAGCCGCCCTCCTCCACGCGGTTCTTCAGGTAGGTGCGCCAGCTTTCCGATACGCCCTGGCCAAATACGACCTGCCGCGGCAGCTCTTCCGCCTGCACGAGGCCGTCAAGCAGGTTGGCCAGCTTCGATACCGTCATGACGCCTTCCAGTGCGGCGAAGTCCGAGAATTTGTCGCCCACAACCACAGTCACAGCATTCGTTTGCATGGTGCTACTCCTCCGGTAATACGGTTGATCGATTCGTTGCAATGAAGAGGGAATGACCGGTTGCGGTCTAGCGTGCGCTGGCCAGCAGGGCCTGCATGCCGTTGAGGCCGTTGGCGAACAGCGCCTGCAGGCCGGCGGCGATCGCCTGGCTGTCGCCGCCCGCGGGGACGGTGTACCAGGCTTTCCACAACAGGCGTGTTCCTTGCGCGCCGTCGGGGACAAGACGGAATTCGGAGCGGTAATCCTGGACCGGCAGCGGGCCGCTCTTGATGGTGTAGGCAAACGTGCGTCCGGCGGCGGAATATTCCTCGAGGCGCTCGACGAAGGCGCTTCCGTCATTCATGACCAAGGTGCGGTAGATGCCGTCCTTGCGCTCGTCGAGCACGCAACTGGCCACCAGCGATTGCCAATCCGAAATCGCACAGAAGCGGCCGAGCGTTTTCCAAGCGATGTCGGCGCTCACGTCGAAGCGGTGTTCCACCGTCACGTTCGCCGGCCGCGTCTCGGCGCCCACCGCCGTGCCGGCGGCAAGCAAACTTGCACAGCTCAAAACCAGGGACAGGACTTTATTCAATTTCATGCCTCTTTCTATCTGGAAAAGTTTGCACAAAGCATCTCGTTCCGCTTCATGCCGGCCCCGGTTGCCGGATCCGGCTGTCTGCGCGATCAGCGCGTCGACATGAAGATGATAGACAGGCAACATGCATTTCTAAAAATGCATGATTTGCATAGTTGTTATGCGTCGGCGTTATTGCCGAAAGGACGCGGGATACGCTGAAAACAAGAATAACCGCATTTTTCCATTCGATTAAACACCCAGGGTTTCAACTCAAGCAACCCGGCTCCCGGTTATCAAACGGTGGTTTTGAATAATACTTTGCCCATTCCTTGCCGCCGGACGCGGCGAGACACCACCATGAACCACGCGACAAGAAAGGAGGCAAGGCATGCATTGCCTGATCGTCGATCACAGTCCCGTCATGCTGGCCGGCTACGATACGATCGTCCGCAGGGATTTTCCTGCGTCGACCGTCGCCCTCGCGGCCAGCGCCGAAAGAGCCATTGAACATCTCCACGCCGCGATGCCGGTCAGCCTGGCACTGGTCGACTGGATGCTTGAGGAAAACGGCGCCTGCCGCGTGCTGAGCTGCTGCGGCGAACTGCGGCACCCGCCGCCCGTGATCATTGCCTCGGGAAAGGATGACCCCGACACGGTGCGACTGTGCAAGGCGCTCGGCGCCTCGGGATTCATTGCGAAGAAGGACGACCCGACGCAGATCGGCAATGCCATCCGCGCCGTTCTCGCGGGGCGAAAATTCTATCCGCCCGAAGAAGCGCCGGGCGCGGCGCCGGCCATGGTCTGCGGCGTGCGGCTCACGCAAAGGCAACGCGACCTTGTCGACCTCGTGCTGGCGGGCTATTCCAACAAGCAGATCGCGGCCGCGCTGAACCTGAGCTACGGCACCGTCAAGAACTACATGTACGAGCTGATGCGGCTGTTCGACGTGGTCTCGCGCCTGAAAATGGCGCTAAAAGTCCGTGAGAGCGGATACATGCCGCGCCGGGGCAGGCCGGCGCGGCGGGCAGAGTTCCAGCCAAGTGTGGCGGTCTCAGCCTGACACTGCCGCGCGCAACGCCAGCGCGATGCCCCTCGCGGCCTGCGTGATTTCCGGCAGCGAAGGGAAGCTGGGCGCGATGCGGATATTGCGGTCGTCCGGATCGCGCCCATAGGGGAAGGCAGCACCGGCGGGCGTCAGCGTGATGCCGGCTTCCTTTGCCAGCGCCACCGTACGTTTCGCACAGCCGTCCGGCGTGACCAGGTCGATGAAATAGCCGCCTTCCGGACGCGTCCAGCGCACGCCTGGAATGTCGCCGAGCAAGGCATCGAACTGCGCCAGCACCGCATCAAACTTCGGCTTGAGCAGCAAGCGGTGCCGCTCCATCAGCGCCTCCACGTGCGCACGGTCCTTCAGGAAGCGGACATGGCGCAACTGGTTGACCTTGTCCGGGCCGATGCTGCGCACCGCGCTGCGGCCCTGCCACCACGCGATATTGGCCGGCGACGAAGCCAGTGCCGCCAGGCCCGCCCCGGCGAAGGTGACCTTGGAGGTGGAGGCAAAGACCACGGCGCGGTCCGGATTGCCCGCCTGTGCGCAGGCATCGATCACATTGGCCATGGCAATCCGGCGCTCGCCGAGGTAATGGAAGCGGTAGGCGTCGTCCCACATCAGGCGGAAGTCCGGCGCAGCCGCCTTCATCGATGCCAGCCGGCGCACCACCTCGTCCGAATACACCGCGCCAGTCGGATTGCTGAATTTCGGCACGCACCACATACCCTTGATACCCGGGTCGGAAGCGACCAGTTCCTCGACCATGTCCATGTCCGGGCCGGACGCCGACAAGGGCACGTTCACCATGCGTATGCCCAGCGACTCGCAGATCGAGAAATGCCGGTCATAACCCGGCACCGGGCAGAGGAAGGTCACCGGCTGCAGAGACCACGGTTTCCCGCCCGGCACGCCGTACAGCATGGCGAAGGCCAGCGTGTCATGCATCAGCGCGAGGCTGGCGCTGCCGTCCACCACCACCTGCGCCGGCGGCACGTCGAGCAGGCTGCCGAACAGCGCGCGCGCCTCGGGCAGGCCGCTGGGAATGCCGTAGTTGCGGGTGTCGGCGCCATCCGCCGCGAGGTGGCTGCCAAGTTCCCCCAGCAGCGGATTGGACAGGTCCAGCTGCTCCGGCGCCGGCTTGCCGCGCGACATGTCCAGCTTGAGGCCGAGCTGCTTGAATGCTTCGTATTCGATCATTGCCTGCGATTGCGTCATGTTCCTTTCCTTTGGATTGCCAGGGTTGTCCGGGCGGGTCCGCTATCAATTCGCTATTGATCCGCGGATACCGGACAATAACATCAGGATGCTGTCGCCGCGCCCGCCAGCACGTCGATGCCCACGCCGTCATCCGCCGGCGGCTCATGCAGGCAGGCGATGTGGGGATCGCCGTTCCAGCGCGGGAAGCGCTTGCCCACCAGCGGATCGTGGCCCGGTATCACATGGTCGTCGCCGTCGGCCTCCATCGGATAAGTCACGCCGCCTGTCGCGGCACCCTCTTCAACTGCAGCGCGCCCAGCACCAGCAAGGCGATCAGCAGTGTCCACGCCGTCCTGTAGCCCCCCAGGTCGACCGCCAGCCCGAACAGCGGCGGCATCGCCGAGATCGCCACCAGGTTCAGCGTCATCGCGAAGCTCACCGTCGACGCCATCGCCGTCTTGGGCGCCATTTCGGCCACCTGCAGCAGCCACAGCGGATACCAGCCGATGCCGAACAGGCCGAGCACCGCGAACAGCGTCACCATCAGCCACATCGGCGGCTGCACCGGCAGCAGCATCAGCACGGTCACCACCGCTGCGCATGCACACATCGTCCAGCCCAGCGAACGCATGCGCCTGCCCGGCCACAACCGGTCGCTGATGCCGGCCAGCGATACTCGTCCGGCGATGCCCACGCCCTGCGCGACGGCGAAGATGAAGGCGGCGGTCACGATCGGGATCTCCAGCTGGCGCGACAGGAACAGCAGCACATGCGCCGAGAAGGTGTACTGGAAAGTGGCCATGGCGACGCCGGCGATCAGCACCGGCCAGAACGCCGGATTCTTCGACAGCAGCGCGACGAGTTCGCGCAGCCGTGGCGACGCCCCTGGCGCCGCGACGTCGCCGACGTTGTCGCGATGGAAGAGGCCGAACAGGATGCCGCCGGCGATGCCGACCACGCCCTGCACATAGACCGCCGTCTGCCAGCCGTACCTGACAGCCAGCAGCGGCAAGGCCATCGCCGCCGCCGCCGTGCCCAGCGGCAAACCGGCCTGGCGTACGCCGGTCGCAATGCCGCGCAGGTGGGGCGGGAACCAGCGCATGATGGCTCGCGTGCCTCCCGGCTGCACCGACGCATACCAGGCGCCGAGCATGGTCAGGAACAGCAGCAGGGACACATAGTGCGTGCCGAAGGCGGCGGCGCCGAAGGCCGACAATCCCATCGCGATCATCGTCAGTGCCACCACGTTGCGTTCGCCATGGCGATCGATCGCCATGCCCAGCAGCACCATCGACAGGATCTGACCGGCATTCATGAACGTCACCGCCAGCCCGGCCGACGCCTGCGACAGCTGGAAGGCCGACTGCCAGAACGGCACCAGCGTGTACACGCCCTGCGACACCACGGCAGCCATGGTCTGTGCCGCCACGGCAACACCCAGCACCACCCAGCGGTAAGACTCCCCCTGTGCGGCGGGCGACTCGGCGGCAGAACTCAGTTGTGGCGTAGACATGCGTCCTCCCCGGCGATATGGACCGGCGGTTCGACCCGGTCGTCGGGCTCCCTTGCCAGCAGGTTGGCCAGCCCCGCCTGCTGCGGCAG
>NZ_LSTO01000001.1:245444-255046 GCF_002211445.1 Noviherbaspirillum denitrificans
AAGTCAGCGTATTATTTGACAACCATGGATGATCCCTACGACCTCGAACGTTTCCTTGATGCACAAGAACCCGTCTACGACGAGGTGCTTGCGGAATTGCGCGCCGGGCGCAAACGCAGCCACTGGATGTGGTTCATCTTTCCGCAGATCCAGGGCCTCGGGCACAGTGCAACCGCGCAGCAGTATGCAATCACCTCCCTCGATGAAGCCGAAGCCTATCTGGCCCATCCGATTCTCGGCACGCGGCTGCGCGAATGCAGCCGCCTTGTCGCGTCCATCACCGACAAGTCGGTGGAAGAGATTTTCGGTTATCCGGACGACATGAAATTCCGCTCATCCATGACGCTGTTTGCGCAGGCGTCGCCGGGCGAGGTATTCGATGAATGCCTGCGTCTCCATTTCGGCGGTCAGCCCGATGCGCTGACCCTTTCCCGCCTCTGAGCCCCAGGAGACAAGCCATGATCACAAGAATCTGGCGCGGCTGGACCACCCATGAAAACGCCCCCGTGTACGAGCAGCTCCTGCGCACGGAGATTTTCCCCGGTATCGCGGCGCGCGACGTCGCCGGTTACCAGGGCATCTCGCTCTGCCGGCGCGAACTTGGCAATGAGGTGGAATTCATGACGATCATGTGGTTCGACTCGATCGAGTCGGTCAAGGCATTCGCCGGCGAGGCCTATGAAGTCGCGGTGGTGCCGCCGAAAGCGCGCGCGGTGCTATCGCGCTTCGATGAGCGCTCCGCCCATTACGAGACGATCGTCCAGCCTCCGCGGCGCTGACTACCCCCGCCGCTATCCTCATCCGGCGCTGCTGGCCCCCTGGCTGGCGATCAGTGTCGCGCCGCACGCCGTCATGTCCCCCTGACGCGCCACCGGGCTGCCATCCACGATACAGCTGGCATCGCCCGACACGATCGGGTTGGCGCCATGTCCCTTGATCGGGCAGGTCGTCATGTCGCCCACACGGGCGGGCGGAATGCCTTCCACCGTGCTCGACGGCGCGGCCGAAACGACCACGCCGCCATGGCTGGTGCGGTCTCCGAGACGGATGATGGGCTTGGACATGGGGCGCTCCGGGATGAGAAACATCGCAAAAGAAGTTGTCAATTTGATATTATAGCGATGTTGTCTGAATTTAAACATTTCCCGGAGGTCATCCATGCGCGCAGCGAACCGCCAGGCGGTCGTCACTTCATCGGTCTGGAACCGCTTGCAGGATGACAACCCGCGCGACGATGCAGACGACGGCAGCGCCAGCAGCCTCGACCTGCGCCGCTTCAAGCAAGCCGTCGCGTGCGACCTCGATGCCTTGCTCAATGCGCGCTGCGTCGATCCCGATGAGGACATCGAGCGCTATCCGCACGCGCGCCATTCGATGATCAATTTCGGCATCATCGACCTGTCCAGCCTGAGCCTGCTCGATCCGGACGACCGCGCCCTGCTGCGCGACAAGATCCGCCTGACCATCGAGCGCCACGAGCCGCGCCTGTCCCGCGTGCGGGTCACGCTGGACGTACCCGACAACATGCAGCGCATGCTCCGCTTCCGCGTCGATGCCGTGCTGAAAGTGCATCCCAACAAACCCCCGGTCAGCTTCGACGCGATGCTGCAGCTCTCCTCGAATGCCTACCAGGTGGAGGGCAACTGAATGCTGGAAGACCTGCTGCCCTATTACGAGCGGGAGCTCGGCTACCTGCGCGAGTTGTCCGGCGAGTTCGCGCGCCGCTATCCCAAGATCGCGCGTCGCCTTTTGCTGGAGGGCGACCAGTGCGAGGATCCGCATGTGGAGCGCATCATCGAGGCCTTCGCCTTCCTCACCGCGCGCATCCACCGCAAGCTCGATGACGAATTCCCCGAGATCACAGAAGCGTTCATGCAGGTCCTGTACCCGCATTACACCCGGCCTTTCCCTTCCTGCACCATCCTGCAATTCGAGGTGGATCCAGGCACGCCCGAGATCGGCACCCGCTATACGGTGCCGCGCCACCACCCGGCAATCTCGCCACCGGTGGGCGGCATGCCTTGCCGGTTCCGCACCTGCTATGACGTCGACCTCTATCCGTTGACGCTGGCATCTGCCTCGATCCGCATGGCCTCGGCGTCCGATTACCTGCGGCGCATCGCTCCGGATGCGGCCGCCGCGATCACCCTGGAGTTCGAGACGCAAGGCGCACTGCCGCTGGCACAGCTCAAGCTCGACAGATTGCGCTTCTTCCTCGACGGCGAACCGGCGCTGATGCACGTGCTCTATGAGCTGCTGCTCACGCGCGCCATGCGCGTGCGGGTGGACGACGGCAGCGACAACCCCGGCCGTACTACAACCCTGCCTGCCGGCGCACTGTCGGCGGTCGGCTTTGAGCCTGAGGAAAGCCTGCTCGACACGGATGAGCGCACCTTTGCGGGTTTCCGGCTGCTCTCCGAATACTTTGCGTTTCCCGACAAATTCCTGTTCGTCGACCTGGCCGGCCTCGACGCCCCGGCGGTGCAGCATGCGGGAACCAGGCTGCGTGTACAGATCCTGCTGTCCTCCTTCCCCGACAGCGAGCGCCACAACCGGCTGTCGCAAACACTGGCGCCGCACAACTTCAGGATGGGTTGCACGCCGGCGATCAACCTGTTCCAGCACGCCGCCGAGCCTGTCCGCCTGACCCACCACCAGGCGACCTATCCCGTGCTGGCCGACGGCCGCCGTCCGCTTGCCTACGAAGTGATCGCTATCGATTCCGTCACCAGCGTCGAAAAGAACGGAACACAGTCGGCGTTCCATGACATTCCCCCGTTTTACTCCATCCTCCACCATGCGCGCGACGAACAGCAGCGCGCATTCTGGTACGCCACACGTGAAGCGTCGGTACGTGAATTCGACAAGGGAACCGACGTCGAACTCGCCTTCGTCGACCTCGACTTCGCGCCACAGCGCCCGGATGCGGAGGTCCTCTCGATCAACCTCACCTGCTGCAATCGCGATCTGCCGGCGCAACTTCCCTTTGGCGGCAGCGCCAGCGGCGCGCACACCGATTTTTCGCTGCCCCAGGTGTCCGTCGTCAAGCGGGCCCGCCCGCTGCGCAAGCCGACTCCGACACTGCGGCCGCCCGGAAAGCGCGGCCTGCAGTGGCGGCTGGTCTCGCACCTGTCGCTCAACCACCTGTCGATCGTCGAGCAGGGCAAGGAGGCGCTGCAGGAAATGCTCGCGCTGTACAACCATACGGCCTCGCAGAGCCCATCCCGCCAGATCCAGGGCATCACCGCCATCCGCAGCCAGCCGGCCGTAACCCGCGTAACCGGCCGGCACTTCAGCGGTTTTGTTCGTGGCATGGACGTTACGCTGACGATCGACGAGCAAGCCTTCGTCGGCGCCGGCGCCGTGCTCTTTGGCAGCGTCATGGAACGCTTCCTGGCCCTCTATTGCGGGCCGAACAGTTTTACCCGCCTCAGCCTGCGCGGCGCGCAGCAAGAACAGGAGATCGCGCGATGGCCAGCACGGACCGGCGAAGCGCTCGTGATCTGAGTGCCGAGATCGGCACGGAGGCGCCGCGTTTCCGCTTTTTCCAGGCAGTCCGGTTGCTCACACTCGCCGCGGGAGAGCGCACCGTCCCGAAGGGCCTGCGATTCGGATCACCGCTGTCGCTTGCCTTCCCCGCGAGCGAGATCACCGGCGCACAAGTCGTTTCGGGCGACAACGCGAAAGGGCCGGCGACCACGCACCTGTCCGTCGGCTTCATGGGCATGACAGGTCCATCGGCCGCGTTGCCCGTCGCCTATACCGAAACCCTCATAGAACGCCGCAACTTCCACCGCGACACCGCTGCACACGCTTTCCTCGACATGTTCACGCACCGGTCGGTCAGCCTGTTCTACCAGGCGTGGCGCAAGTACCGATTCCATATTCCCTATGAAGCAGGCGAGCGGGAAGGATTCACGCGCAATACGCTGGACCTCGTGGGCGCCGGCCTGAAGTCGATGCGGGGAGAACCAGCATCGGAAGCCTCGTTTCCGCCCATGCTGCTCAGTCACTTCGCCGGACTGCTCTCCCAGAAGCCGGTTTCCGCGACCAGTCTCGCCGCAGTGCTTCGCGCCTATTTCCGTGTGCCGGTGTCGATCGAACAGTTTGTCGGCCAGTGGATCCGGTTGTCAGGTCCCGAGCAAACGTCCCTCGGCGGTGGCAATTGCACGCTGGGCGAAACGAGCGTCGCCGGCGAGCGCATGTGGGACAGGCAAAACAAGATGTGTGTGAGGATAGGGCCGCTCGACCGTGTGCACTTTGCCGACTTCCTGCCCGGACGTCCCGGCGCGCTCGCATTGCGCAGGATCGTCGAGTTTTGCGTCGGGCAGACTCTGGCTTGCGACGTTTCCCTGATCCTCGAACAGTCATGCGTTCCGCCACCTGTCCTCGGCGGAGGGGAGGGCGGCGGGTTGCGCCTCGGGTACAACAGCTGGCTGCATGCCGAGGCGCCGAGCAATGACCTGGACAACGCCTGCTTTTCGATATTGGAATAGGGACGCGATGATTCTGAACCTGCTCGTACTGGCGCTATCCGCCGCCGTGTGGATCTCCGCAGTGTGGCTGCTGCTCCTGCCTCGTCTCGCCGTATGGCCCGACGTCGCCCTCGTCGCGCTCCATGCAATACCGCCTGCTTGCATTACCGTGGCGTGGATATTCCAGCGACGCCGCATCCAAGGTAGGCATGCCGATGAAGCACAGGCGCGCGAGGAAAAGGCGCAGGCGGAACGCGCGGCCGCGCACGAAGCGGGGCGCAAGGCCTACGACGAAGAAATTCGGCACAGGCGTTTTGCCTGCGATTGCCGGATGATTGTTTTTTCGCGCGTCAGTCTTGCGGCACCGCTTCCCTTGCCCGATCCCGGCCTGCCGAATGTTGACATCAGGCCCGTCGAACTCGAAACGGCGACCTCGCCGGAAGGGTCCCTCATCGAACGGCTCGCGCCGGCGCTCGGGCAAGCGCTGTCCTCGATGTATTCCACCTGCCGCGCAAGCCTCGCGTTCCCGGTATACGTCGTGCCGCCTGCCGATGTCCCGGGGGAGGAAGTGCTGTCCTGCGTGCGCGCCCTGCAGGCGTCATGTGCCGCCGAGCTGGCGCCGGAGATGGGCCGGGTTGCGGCGGTGGCGCCCATCCTCTTCCTCCCTTCCGGCGAAAGCGTTCCTGATCGCATCCTTTCCCTCTTCGAATCCGCTCCTGAACTGCCCGGGGCAATCCTCCTCGCCTTCGACTCTCCCCACGCCCGCATTGCTTCCGCTGACGGCTTCATCGACGAACCTGACGCCGCCGCCATTGCGCATGAACGCCTTGCCGGCAAGGCGGGTGAAGCCGTTGTCGCGCTGCTGGTGACCAATGCATCCTTGCCGTCCATGCTCGCCGCCGTTGCCTCCGCGCCGGAAGCCAATGAAGCCGACAGCATGACGCCATACTGGGAACGAGGAATCCATGCCGGCGGCGGACTCGAAATCCTCTCGCATGCTTCGCCCGAACTGCGCGAAGAGCTTGCTGCCCTGCCTGTACTCGGCCGCGTGCACCGTGCAACGGTCCGTCAATCTTCTGACCGCTCCGGCGTGCTCGCGCTGACCCGCCTCGTGCAGGATGCTCTCGAACAAGCGCAGATCGATGCCGGCCTGATTGACCCACCGTTCGCCTTCAACGACGCCCCCGACGACGAGGCGGCTCGGATGTCGTCGCGAGGCGAGACATGCAGTGCCATCGTGCACAACGCTGGCAGTGTCGATATGGCGGGAGGGAGCCTCGCCGCCCTGGGCAGCGCGCTGTATTACTTCAATATCGACCTCAGCCCCGTGGATGAGGATGCCGTCCTCAATATGGTTACCCGCGTCGGCGATGCCGGACGCGCCGCAGGTATGGCGCAGCTCGCATTCGCCCTAGTGTACGCGGCGCAAAACGCTGCTCCTGCCCTGTGCTCGGAGTTCATGCATGACAACGGCGTCGCCGTCTCATTCGTCATGCCTGCGACGGCGGCCGATACCTGACACGCAACTCAACCCGAAACGGAGCATACGATGGACCAGGCCTTGTTCAACCAGCTGGTCGCCCCCATTCCCGGCGACCACCCCGGCGGCGAAGACATGACGTTTTCCCCCCAATTCGACGTCATACGCGAAGCGCGGCGCCAGGACGATGCAAGTCTCTCCCAGGGAGAGTGGGAAACAGTGCTCAAGTCGTCCGAATGGCCGAAGGTTCGGCTGGAATGCGAGACGCTCCTGTCGGGCAAGAGCAAGGACTTGCAGGTCGCATGCTGGTACACCGAGGCACTCTGCCACCTCTCCGGTTTCGCGGGGCTCGCATTCGGCGTCCAGGTGCTGGAAATCATGCTCACCGATTTCTGGGAGTTTCTCTACCCCGACCTGCTGGAAGATGGCCTGGACGAACGCGCCGGCAAGATCGAATGGCTGAACCGCCAACTGCCGTCGGCAATCAGGGCCATCCCATTGACGGAAAAGACCGTCGGCAGCTATTCCTGGTTATTGTGGGACCAGTCGCGCAGCGTCGACAACCTGGGACTGAAGGATCCGGCCGCGCGGGACGCCGCCGTGGCGGATGGCAAGCTCACAGGCGATGCTTTCGACAAGGCAGCGACACAATCCGGTCTGTCATTCTATAAAACGCTGCACGAGCATATACAGGATGCGTCCACGCGGCTGGCATCGCTCGAGCGTCACGTCGACGCACGTTTCGGTAATGATTCGCCAGGGCTTAAAGAGTTGCGCCAGGCGGTTTCCGATTGCGACGAAGTCGTCACAAGAATCATTGCCCGGCTGGGCGGCGCGGTACCGGTTGAAAACGGGGGGAGGGTTGTGGCGGAAACTACGGGTAGCGGCGAACGTCCTGCTGGCGCCGCGCCTGGCGCGGTACCAGTCGGGATGATTCAGTCGCGCACCGACGCGGTCAACGCCTTGCGCCATGTGTCGCACTACTTCAGGCACAACGAGCCGCACAGCCCGGTTGCGCTGCTGGCGGAGCGCGCGGCCAAATGGGCAGAAATGCCCCTTGAGCGCTGGCTCGCCGCCGTCATCAAGGATGATTCGACGCTGACGCAGCTGCGCGAGCTGCTCGATATCCGACCCGAGGGATGAGCCGAACCCGCTCCGATGCTACATGGTGACCGGCATCTTGCCGGTACCCGGTGACGCAGCCTGAACCGGTGCCGCGGGCGCTGGACGTGCCTGCCTGTCCCTGAGTTCATTCGCTGCATTGCCGAGCAGCGTGAAGTACAGCAGGAAGACAGCCACACCGACGACCGCCAGCAGCGAAAAGAACAGCCACAGCGGCAGTTCATGGCGAACGTATTGCTGGAAGCGCTGCGGCAGCTTCCAGTTTGGTGCGAATTCAGCCTTGCCTCCGCGCACCTGGGTGATTTCCTGCGTCACGCGGCCGATCAGGTAATTCAGCTTCTCTTTCCCCTCCAGCAGGTATTTGCCCTGGAATCCGAGCAGCAGGCATGTGTGGAAGACCTCAAGTGCCTCGATATTGGCAGCCGGATCGGACCGCAGGATTTCAAGTTTGTCGAAGAAGCGGTCACCCGCCAGGTGCTCCCCGAACATACGCAGCTGCAGCGGGGCGCGCTCCCATTCTTCTCGCAGGCTGAAATCCGAAGAAAGGACAATTTCATCCATCAACGCGCAGATCGCATACTTCGCGTCAGCCACTGCCTGCGCCGGCTTGCCCAGGTTGCGTGCATTCTTTTCGAACTGGGACAGGAACTGGTCGATGCGCTTGTTGAATTCGCTGACCGAGTTCGGCGCATTGCCGTTTTGGAGGAGGAACAACAGGTAGATGCCGTCTTCCAGCAGGTCTTTCAGGCTGAGCGTGAAGCCGGCATGCGCGGCGGGAGATGCGGTTGTCGATGGAGCGATGGCAATGGAATTCATAGGCCTGGAATGGTTGCAGTTATCGGAATACCGCAATGAGTTCGAGCTTCAGCTCAAGCAGTGTCTGCGGCACGTAGATGCAGATGCTGCGCGCCTTGAGCATGCGTTCGAAGATCTGCCCCTGGGGCTCGACAGCAAAGTAATGGTTGCCGACGCGCACCGGCATGGATGCGGGTGTTTGCAGCGCATGCACAAGACGTGCGCCGGGCAGTGCCGAATTCAGGATCTTTTCCACGTCGTCCGGGGAACCCATCTTCAGCTTGGTCGGCACCACATCAAGCAACTGGGCTGCCGGGAGTCCGGACGAAACGGACAGGTAAAAATCGACCTTGTCGACCAGTCGTTCGCTGTCCAGTCGCCCTACGAAGAACGACGGTTTGGTATTGACGAGCGGAATGACGGCGTAGCGATTCGAGACCACTGTCTCAAGCAGTTCCCGCAGCATCGCGTCGATCTTTTCGAAGACACGAGGCAGTTCGAGGTGGTCATAGGGGGGGATATCCGTCAGGGAAAGCGTCGATGAAAAAGTCATCAGTTCACCGCAAAGCTGTGCCAATGCAGTGTACAGCGCTTCCGGATGGGCGCCGGCCAGCGCCATGTGACTGAGCAGGGGGAAGGCCCGGTTGACGGTATGCAGCAACCAGAAGGAAGAAATGTCCGAGGTGCCGTATTCGACAATGCTCTTCACCCGTTCTCGGTGTGCGGCGGAGAGCGCCTGGCTCTTGACGAGGAGGATGTCGAGCAGGCGCCGGAGCAGGATACCGAGTGCCGGGGAACCATGCACCGTGAGCAGCGGCGGAATGAAGGAAGGATCCGATGTCCATGCGCCCGTCGGACTCTTGCGTATACGCGCGATGGCAATGCAGTGGTAGCCGTCCCTGTTCTCGGGTTCGAGGAGAATCCGCACGTTGGCATGCAGGGCGGTGATTTCGGTTTCGAGTGCATTGGTAAAGAGATCGGGAACGGTGACCAATGCATTCGTAAAGCGCGCAGGGCGCGTTTCGATGCCGCCGTCCGAAGTATTGCCGCCAAAGGGGTTCAGAACGGGCAGGCAGGCGAAGATGACGGCCTCGGTGCCTAGCTGGGGAATGTCCGCAAGATTGCGCGCCTGCGGCAAGGGCAGGAATTCCGGTGCCCGGACATGTGTCCCGTCCTGGTAGACAGCATCGAGCCGATCCACGCGCAGCAGGCCGGAGCCGAGCGCATCCTCGTCCACCAGCGCGGCACGGATTCCCCATGGGTGGGCATGGACAGCGCGCAGCGTATCCGCAATTCTTTGTTCAATAAAGAGTTCCTGCTGCTGGAAGTGCTGCGGTCGGAGGAACATCCCTTCGCCCCACAGGATTCGATTTACGCGCCGCATGGATGGTCAGGTTTGAGGATTGGTTGAACAGGAGTGCATGCCATGGCGGCGCCGGTTTCCCGGCCTCGTGCGCGGGCGATGCGTCATGGTTTTTTCGTCAAGAGGGATTCGGCAGACTGCCGGGCCGCGTCAAGAGCGCCACTTCGTCTTGTTTGTGGTGCGGGTGCCGAGGGGCGCTGCACGGCTGTGGCGGATGCAGGGCGGACTTCATTGCCGGGGCAGGACAATGGCGGTGTCACCGGCTGCCCGGGGATGGCGCTCGCCTTGGGCGCGACCAGCGACAGGAAACAATCCTGGACACGGAAGCTGATTCCCTTGCTGCGCACCTGCTCGGCATCGACGAGCA
>NZ_LSTO01000001.1:255056-255880 GCF_002211445.1 Noviherbaspirillum denitrificans
AATCGTCAACCAGGTGAACAAGGCAAACGGTGGGGCCTGCGTGGCGATCACTGATTGCCTGGCGGTGGAGAAGTGCTACCGCTCCATCGCCAAGATCCTCGCCACCCCGCCGATCGTGGTGAAGGCATCCTTCCACGACTATGCATGCATGGACTATCGGACATCGCAAGACTACTTCGTGCCGATCGTCGATTCGCTGCAATTCTTTGTGCCCGTCGGCGACGCCACGCCGGAAACCTGACGCCTCCCTTCGGAGGAAGCGCTCAGGCTGCCTCGCGCGCCGAAGGGCCGACGCTCAGCTCTCCTGAAAATACATAGCGCTTGCAATGCAGGAACGGACTGTTGCAGCAAGACACGCCGTCTTCGCCTTGCATGATGCTGTTCTTGCAGGCAAGGAAAGGCGCAGGGCAGGCGACGAAGCGCGCCGACTTCCGGCCCGGCGACACGTGTTCCGTGACATGGATCAGCTGGCCGCCGACGAGCGCTTCCAGCGAGCGCGCCTGCTGACGCGTGAGGCTTTCAGAAGAAGCATTGAGCATGTTTTCCTCCAATATGACGTGGTCGATGGGCGCAGTATTGCATCGCGGACAGTTCCAGTCATAAACATTGCAACAGGCTCTGCGGTCGATCAATCGAGGGTGGTTTCCAGGGAAGCGCGGCACTGGAAAAATTCCGACAAGACCCGCCGCTCACCATGCGTGATGGATCGACTCGAACTCGTGCGCGAATGCGAGGACCGCCGCTGCAGCGGGAACCGAGGTCGCATACATTTCAAAGAGGCGGTCGCGATGCTGCTCCATGAAACTCGCCACTAGTTGGGGCGG
>NZ_LSTO01000001.1:255890-257966 GCF_002211445.1 Noviherbaspirillum denitrificans
TCATCGAAGGTCTGGCGCGTCACCGGTTCCGCCTGGGAAATTGCCGTCATATCAACTCGCTCAATCGAATTCATTCCATGCTCCTCTGTCTTGATGATGGAATTATAGAAAGCGCGCGGGCAAAACTCTTTTCAATCTGCGACGCCGAATTTCAGAAAATCGCGGCGCAGCGTTGTCAAAAAACTATCAAATGGCGGAGGAGGAGCCGGCTGCGGGACGCAGCTTGCGCTGGCGCTCGTCGCGCGGTGTGATGCCGAACAGCGCGCCATAGGCGGTGGAGAAATGCGAGCCCGATGAAAATCCGCACATGAGCCCGACTTGCACGATCGAGTGATTGGTATCGAGCAGCAACTGGCGCGCACGCTGCAGGCGCAGCTCCAGGTAGTAACGCGACGGGACGCTGCCGAGGTATTGCTTGAACTGGCGCTCGAGCTGCCGGCGCGAGATGCCGACAAGGTTGGCGATGTCGTCCGTGGCCAGCGGCTCTTCGATGTTCGCTTCCATCAGTGCCACGGCTTCCGACAGCTTCGGTTGCAGTGCACCGAAGCGTGCCTGCAATGCGACGCGCTGGCGATCGGACTGCGCGCGCACGCGGTCGATGCAGAGGATCTCCTTCACCTGCGCCTGCACGTCGGAGCCGTACAGCGCCTCAATCAGGGTGAGCGTGAAATCGACGCTCGCCATGCCGCCGCAACAGGACAATCTCCCACCATCGAACTCGAACAGGTTGGGCGTGAGGATCGCGCGGTCGGCGGCTTCGTCGGTCTCGCCGTACAGCGACCATGGCAATGCGGTGCGCAAGCCATCCATCGCGCCGGCCTGCACCAGCCACAGCACGGCGGATCCGACAGCGCCCCACACTTTCGACGGCTGGCAATACTCCGTCAGCGCGCGCAAATGGGCGGACGCGAGTGGCGCAAATTCTTCATCCGAAACGACCAGCGAGAGATGCCGGTATTGCCCCTGCGGCGCACACCCGTCGAGGATGTCCTGCATGGACAGCACCTCGACCTGAAGGCGCTGCGGTCCCAGCAGCCGAGCCACCGAGCGCCACGGCTGCACAACACCGGCGGCGGCAATCGACATGCCCTTCCCCGCATCCACCAAGAGGATGCGCAGGGGTGCTTCCTGTCCAAGGCTGGCGAGACTGGAAAATGGCATGAAGGGAAAGTGGTGGGGTTATTTCAACCGCATTGTCATCCAACATTGCCACCGCACCAATACCCTTGCCGGAAATTCAAAAGAGTCCGTCGCTTTTACACAATTCAGGCCGGCGCCGTTCGCGCCGTGGGACGCCACTGGCTGACAATCATGCCGGCGATGAGCAAGAGGCCGCCGGCAAGGCTGCGCAGGGTCATGGTTTCCGACAACCAGAAGTAGGCGGCAATCGCCGCGCAGCCGGGTTCGAATGCGTAGACGATGGCGGCTTCGTTGGCGCTCGCGTGACGCTGCCCCCAGGTCTGCAGCGAAATGATCGCCGCCGTGGCGAATACGCCGAGGTACACGAGGTTATAGAAATTGCCCCGTATCCTGTCGCCCACGCCGGCCCAGTCGATTGCCTGCGGTTCGGTCATGACGATCCACGCCGCAGCGCACAGCGCGACCGTGATGATCTGTACCGCTGTCAGCGCCATCATGTCGTTCGCACGGCGTGTGAGCACTTCCATCAGTTTCACGTACACGCCAAAGCAGAGCGCGCCGGCCAGCGCCAGCGTATCGCCCGCGCTCCAGGACCCGCCGTCCCAGCACATTGCAAACAACCCCGCCATGGACAGCAGCACCGCGATGATGATGCGGTTCTCCGGCATGCGTCCCGCCATCACGCCGAGCAGCGGCACAATGAGCACGTTCAGGCCGGTGATGAAGGCATTGCGGCTGGCGCTCATCTGTCCCAGCGCCTCGACCTGAAACATGAATGCGGCGAAGAGCAGCAGGCCGAGAATGCCGCCCGCCGTGAAGTCCACGCGCTTCCCGCGCAACAGGAAAGGCGCCAGCAGCACGCCGGCCAGCGCAAAGCGCAGGAAGGCAATCCAGACCGCGGAGAAATGCTCCGACAGGTCCTTCATGGCGGGGGGG
>NZ_LSTO01000001.1:257976-259006 GCF_002211445.1 Noviherbaspirillum denitrificans
TGGCAGCGTCGAATTCGCCGCCGCCCAGTTCGGCACGCCGCTGGTGGTGGTGCTCGGGCATTCCCGCTGCGGCGCGGTGACGGCGGCCATCGAGGATGTGCTGCGCCCGGCCAAGAATCCGTCGCGCAACATCCACTCCATTGTCGACCGCATCCGGCCCTCGGTGGTGCCGCTGGTGGCGACCGAACTCCGCCATGACCATGACGCGCTGGTCGGACATGCGGTGCGCGCCAATGTGCGTGCCTCCGCCGATCACCTGCGGCACGGCTCTGCCCTGCTCGAGCAACTGATCCAGGAAGGCAAGCTGCTGATCGTCGGCGCCGAATATTCGCTGGAAACCGGCGCCGTGGAATTCTTCGACGGCGTGCCCGAAGGCGCGTAGCAGGTTTCCATGGCGACGCTCCAGTTCACCCAGCAACTGCGGCGCTTCACCGAAACGCCCGAAATCGAGACCGGCGCGGTCACACTGCGCGAGGCACTGGAAGAAGCGTTCGCCGCCAACGGGCAGCTGCGCGGTTACATCCTCGACGAGCAGGGCCACCTGCGCAAGAACGTCGCCATCTTCATCGACGGGCAGCGTATCCGCGATCATGTTTCCCTGAACGACCCGCTTTCACCGCGCAGCACGGTGCATGTGCTGCAGGCGCTTTCCGGAGGCTGACCATGAACGACCGCGCACTCATTGCGACCCGCAAGGGCCTGTTCGAAGCAAGCCGCGCCGCCGGCGGATGGACGCTGCGCGACATCGGCTTCCTCGGCGAGCCGGTGTCGATGGTGCTGCACGACCGGCGCGACGGCGCGCTCTACGCGGCGCTCAACCTCGGCCACTTCGGCGTCAAGCTGCACCGGCGCGAGAAGGACGAGACGGACTGGACCGAAATCGCCGTGCCCGCCTATCCGCCCCAAGGCGACCGCGGCACCGATGTCGAATGGAAGCTCACGCTGCTGTGGTCGCTCGCGGCCGGCGGTAATGACGAGCCAGGCGTGCTGTGGGCCGGTACCCTGCCCGGCGGGCTGTTCCATTCGCAGG
>NZ_LSTO01000001.1:259016-266297 GCF_002211445.1 Noviherbaspirillum denitrificans
ACTTTTCAGTTTCGCAATTTGCCGTCGAATCGTTTTGTTCAGGAGCAGCAAAGAAGCGGGATTATGGAGCGTTTTCGATACCTCGTCAACTGCTTCACCCTCTTCCTCGTTGCTCCCATATGTATTAGAGGTTACGGAAGGCAGGCGGACGCTTTTCCATAAAGGCTTTCATTCCCTCCTTCTGGTCTTCGGTTGCAAATGTACTGTGGAAGAGACGGCGTTCGAACTGCACACCATCGTTTAGCGTCATTTCGTACGCTCGGTTGATCGATTCCTTGACCATCATGACAACAGGCAATGACATACTGGCGATAGTTGTAGCTGCAACAAGAGTTTCTTCCATGAGTTTGTCGGCAGGGACAATGCGGGATACGAGTCCGGCACGCTCTGCCTCCGCCGCATCCATCATGCGGCCGGTCAGGCACATATCCATTGCCTTGGCCTTGGAGACAGCACGAGGAAGGCGTTGCGTACCGCCGGCGCCAGGTATGGTGCCGAGCTTGATTTCCGGCTGGCCAAATTTGGCCGTTTCGGCAGCGATGATGAAGTCGCACATCATGGCAAGTTCGCAGCCACCTCCAAGCGCATAGCCGGCAACTGCAGCTATGACGGGCTTGCGGATCCGACGGATCTGTTCCCAATTGCGGGTGATGTACTCGCCTTTATATACGTCCATGAAGGTGTAGTTTGCCATCGCACCGATGTCCGCGCCTGCAGCGAATGCCTTTTCACTGCCGGTCAGAATGATGCAGCCGATGTCTTCGTCCGCGTCGAAATCGGTAAGCGCGGTACCGAGTTCGTCCATCAGCTTGTCGTTGAGTGCATTCAACGCTTTGGGACGGTTGAGCTGGATGATTCCCACCTTTTCACGGGTCTCTACCACGATATTTTCATAGTTCATTTTTATGGGCTCCTGGATAAAAAGGGATGGGCGTCATTGTACCGTCCCGGGCCGAAGTCCTTTAGGGGCTACGTTCGTTTGCGGAACCTCAAATGTGAGAGAGTTCGAGGAAGTAGGATGAACTGGTTGCTCGAGGATTTGCCGCACAAACATCCAATTCATATTGAAAAGCCATCAATGCCCCCACTAAACGTTGCAGCGACAGAAGATCTTGCCCCAGCATGGCCACCGGAACTTATGTCCGGTGTTCCGGTAATGGATCGGCTGCATCATGATCTTTTCATTGCGCTGGACGCCCTTTGCGGCAGCGATGACGTCGCTTTCTGCACGAAATTCACGGCATTTGTCACCCAGATTGAACAGGCATTCCGGAAAGAGGAGTCCTGGATGGACGATGTGGATCTACTGACAAATGCCGCGCATCAGGAACAGCATGCGCGGACGCTCGCGGCACTTCATCATATCCACGCTCTGGTTATGGACGGGAACCTGGATATCGGACGTCATGTCGTCAAGGACCTGCTGCCACAGTGGCTGTCATTTCATTTCTCGACGATGGATGCGACGTTCGCCCTAGCCTTGCAACTTACAGAGATGGGACGGGAACCATCTCCGTTGATGATATAAGCCCTCCCCTTATTTGTCGCCTAGCGGGTCGTACCAGAGCTCTTTGCGCCATAGTGGCGTTTCAGGCGAAAGATGGGGATTCGGTATCCGAAACACTCTACGGTTGCGCAGGTTTGCACGGTCGATTAGGGGCTCCTTGTACTTTTTGAAGAGGATGTCGAAACTACCGTCCTTGATCATGAGGTTCAGGCCGCGCTCGACGCGCGTCGCGAACTTTTCTCCTTCCACACTGCGCTGGACGAAGAAATAGCGCGTCGTCGGAAAGTACAACAGCAGACCTTCTTCCACTTTCATGGTTGGCAACAACTCCCTCCGCTCGTCGTACTCCCTATACGCTTCGTCAACGCTCCGGGAAAAGAAGTCGAAGCGGTTCGCAACGAGCATGCGGAAGAGCCCTTCATAGCTCTCGCCGGTCACCACATTGAAACCGGCATCCCGGAACACTTTCGTATCTGTCCAGGTAAGGAAGGAGCCGACACTGAGCTTGCGGAGGTCGTCCAGCGTGCGCACCGAGGAGAATCGCCATTGGTCGTCACTGCGGATCAAAAAGATTCGGTAACTGATCAGCCCTTTGTCCAACGGGATGCGCACAGGAAGCATGCGTGTCTCATGCTCGATTGCTGTAGAACGGGCAAAGATGTTGACCTTGCCGCTGCCGGCATGGATCTCTTCCGCGGCACGCGCTTGGGACATCCCCATTTCCGATGGATGAAGCTCGTAGGGGCCATACTCGTTGCGCGTTTTCTCCAGAGCCATGCGAAGCAGGTCATAGTCGTACATGTATTGACTATCAACCGAAGACAGCGATCTCGGATAGATGTAGACCATGGGCGCCGCGACGACTGCAGCGCAAGACAGCGTAGAAACAATCCCTATACAGCCGCGCAGAATATGATGAAGAAATTTTCCAACTGAGAACATTGATTCACAGCGAAAAAATTGCCGTTATTACCATCATATCCCCTGCCGGAGTACTTTCCATAGCAAATTGTTATCTTGCCGTAACTGGTGGTGACGCGAGTTTCGGCAGGAGAATCCACAATTGGCCCCGCTGCTTCATCTTGCCCGCCTTCTCGCCGGCATCGCTACCGAAGCCCCAGAAGAAGTCCGCCCTGACTGGATTACGAATCGCACCACCTGTGTCCTGCGCCAGCATCAACCGCTGTAATGCTGTTTCTTTTCCTGGCTGGGTAGTCGCCATGAAAACGGGGATCCCCAGCGGGATGAACTGCGGGTCGACGGCAATCGAGCGCTGTGGGGTGAGAGGCACGCCGAGCGCGCCTTTCGGCCCCTTGTTCGGATCGGCCAGCTTTTCTTCCTTGAAGAAGACGTAGCTGGGATTGGCATTGAGTAATTCCTGCTGGCGCGCCGGATTGGCGGCAAACCAGGATTTGATCGATTGCGCGGACGCTTGTTCGAGTGTCATTTCTCCCTTGTCGACGAGATAGCGGCCAATCGACTTGTAGGGATGGCCGTTCTGATCGGCGTAGGCGACACGGATGGTTTCCTTCGAGTCGGCCAGCTGCACCCTGCCGGACCCTTGCACCTGCAGGAAAAAAGCTTCAATAGTATCGTCGACCCAGACCAGCTCTTTTCCGGTAAGCGCGTTTGCCTGCATCATTTCGCCACGAGTCGGGTAAGGCACCACCTTGTTGCCGACAATGCGGCCGCGCAGACGCATACTCTTCAGTTCAGGGTAGACAGAGGAAAGGTCAATCGTCAGAAGATCGTCCGGCGCGCGGTGCAGGGGCGTCTGATACGGACCACCGCGCTTGCGTGCGCCACGCAACAAGGGTTCGTAATAGCCAGTCACCAGGCCAGTGTCTGTTCCGTCCTGATTGAAGACCTGATACGGGACGAAGAAGGATTCGAAGAAGATGCGCACGGCCCGTTCGCTCGCGGCATCCACCGTGGATGCAACCTGGCAGGGCTCCTTCCAGTCCGGCTTTCTGACCAGCACCTCGCAGGAGGTCATGAAGGCCGGCCAGGCTTCGCGCAGGTTGTCCTTGTCCCAGCCGGGAACTGCCGCGAATGTCGTCGCGCGGAACAGCTCCTTCGGCGCCTCAACGGGCTTGGAGGGCGGAACAGGCGTTGGCGTAACGGGCGGTTTGGCCGGCTGCTCGGGCGGGAGTGTCGTACAAGCGGCGGCAAGCAGCGCCACAGCAGATGCGAGTAAACTTGTGCGGATACGTGACATTGAGGAATGCGGATATGTGGCTGTTGATGCTTGAAGCGGGGGTCGCCCTGTTCCTGCTGGTGTTTATTGTGTGGTGGACCATGCCCTCGAACAAGAAAGCGGACCGGGCCGATCCGCCGAAACCGTTGCCGCCGAAGGATGACGTGCAACCTTAATTCAATGCAGGGTGCGTGGCAATGACAGGATGAACTCGGGGACTGGGGCTTCGAATTGTTCGCCGTCCTCGGCCACGCAAAAGTAGGTTCCCTTCATCGATCCCTGCGGCGTGGCAAGTGCGGTGCCGCTGGTGTATTCGAACTGCTCTCCCGGCTGCAGCAGGGGCTGATGGCCGACGACGCCAAGGCCGCGGACTTCTTCCACCCGGTTGCTGGCATCGACGATGGTCCAGTGCCGGGAGATCAGCTGCGCAGCTACCTGGCCGGTGTTCTTGATCGTTATGGTGTAGGCAAATACATAATTTCCGCGGTCCGGCTCGGATTGCTCCTCCAGGTACTTGGTTTTCACGGAGACGCTAAATTCATATGCGGCCATCGGGATTCCTTCTCATTCTTGTCAAATCGTCAGCAACCACCTCATTGCACCTGAAAACATCCATGATTGCAATACTTCCCGTTACAGGCGAACGGGTAAAATAGCGCATCCTTTCCAACCTTGCTTGTCATGCCTACCTATCGTATCGCTCCCAGCATCCTGTCTGCCGATTTTGCCCGCCTGGGCGAGGAAGTCCGCAATGTCGTGGCCGCCGGCGCCGACATCATCCACTTCGACGTGATGGACAACCATTACGTACCGAACCTGACGATCGGCCCGCTCGTGTGCGAAGCCATCCGCCCGCATGTGCAGGTGCCAATCGACGTGCACCTGATGGTCAAGCCGGTGGATCGCATCATTCCGGACTTCGCAAAGGCCAGTGCGAACATCATTACCTTCCATCCGGAAGCGTCGGAACATATCGACCGCTCGCTGCAACTGATTCGCGACAACGGCTGCAGGGCAGGCCTGGTGTTTAATCCTGCTACCCCGCTGCACTACCTGGATCACGTGATGGACAAACTGGACATGATCCTCATCATGTCGGTCAATCCGGGTTTCGGCGGGCAGTCCTTCATTCCGGAGGCCCTGAAGAAGATCGAAGCCGTGCGCAAGCGCATCGACGAATCCGGCCGCGACATCATGCTGGAGGTCGACGGCGGCATCAAGATCGAGAACATTGCTGCGGCCGCGCGCGCGGGTGCGGATACCTTCGTTGCCGGCTCGGCAATCTTCGGCAAGCCGGACTACAAGGCCGTGATCGACGCGATGCGCGCGCAGCTGGCGCAGGTATGAACGCGCCGGAGCGCCTCGTCCTGACAGGAATCCGCGCGGCCATCATCGACCTCGACGGGACGATGGTGCATACCGCGCCAGACTTCCTTGTCGCCATCAACCGCATGCGCAGCGACCTCGGCCTCGCGCCGCTCGATATCGAGACGATCGCGCATTTCGTCGGCAAAGGCACCGAAAACCTGATGCGCCGCGTGCTCGCGGTCGACTATGGGCCGGAGGATGTGGAACGGCATTTCGAGGCCGCTCTGGCCTCGTACATGCAGCACTATCTGGCGATCAACGGCGAATTCTCGAGCCTCTATCCGGGCGTGCGCGAGGGGCTGGACGCCTTGCGCGCCAAGGGTGTCCGGCTCGCATGCGTCACCAACAAGCCGGTCGACTTTGCCGTGCCGCTGCTGGAAAAAACCGGCCTGCGCGACTACTTCGACATCGTGTACGGCGGGGATTCGCTGCCAAAGAAGAAGCCCGATCCGTTGCCGCTACTGACGGTGTGCGAAGATTTCAACCTGGCGCCGGAACAAGTGGTGGCCATTGGCGATTCGTCGAATGACGCGCAGGCGGCACGCTCAGCGGGCTGCCGGGTGCTGAACGTGCCCTACGGCTACAACCATGGCGAATCTATACACAACGTCGATTCGGATGGTATAGTTCCCACGCTGCTTGACGCAGCGCATCTCATTTCCGCATAAACCATCGACATGTTTCTCGACAAAAAACGTGACGTGACTGCAGTGGGCCGCTTCGAGGCCTGGCTGTGGCGACGCTGGCAATCCTGGACTAACTAAGCCCACATTGCCGCTGACTGCTTTTGTCTTGTCAGCAACGTTTTTTGACAATCGCCCCCGCTATAGGACTCCCGTTCTACAATAGCGCCCGGAGAGAAACATGACCGAACTCGAATTCAAATCGCTGGCCACGCAAGGCTACAACCGCATTCCGCTGATCGCCGAAGCTTTCGCGGACCTCGAAACGCCGCTCACGCTTTACCTGAAGCTGGCGCAAACCCAGAACACCGGCAAGAACACCTTCCTGCTCGAATCCGTTGTCGGCGGCGAGCGCTTCGGGCGTTATTCCTTCATCGGCCTGCCGGCGTCGACGCTGATGCGCAGCTACGGCACGAAGACGGAAGTCGTGAAGAACGGCGCCGTCGTCGAGACGCATGAAGGCAATCCGCTGGAATTCATCGCCGAATTCCAGGCGCGCTACAAGGCAGCGATCCGCCCCGGCATGCCGCGTTTCTGCGGCGGCCTGGCAGGATACTTCGGCTACGACACAGTGCGCCACATCGAGAAGCGCCTCGCGCATTCGACGCCGCCGGACGACCTCGGCCTGCCCGACATCCAGCTGCTGGTGACGGAAGAGCTGGCGGTGATCGACAACCTGTCCGGCAAGCTCTACCTGATCGTCTATGCCGACCCGATGCAACCCGAGGCCTATTCGAAAGCCCGTCAGCGCCTGAAAGACCTGCGCGCCATGCTGCGCCGCGCGGTCGACGTGCCGGTTACGTCGGCATCGGTACGCACCGACACCATTCGCGAATTCGACAAGGCCGATTACCTGGCGGCTGTCGCGAAGGCGAAGGAATACATCATGGCCGGCGACCTGATGCAGGTGCAGGTCGGCCAGCGACTGAAAAAGCCTTACGTGGATTCGCCGCTGTCGCTGTATCGCGCGCTGCGTTCGCTGAACCCCTCGCCATACATGTACTTCTATAACTTCGGCGACATGCAGATCGTTGGCGCGTCGCCGGAAATCCTGGTGCGCAACGAGCAGACCAACGAAGGCAAGAGGAAAGTCACGATCCGCCCGCTGGCCGGTACCCGTCCCCGCGGCACGACGCCGGAGAAGGATGCGCAACTGGCGAAAGAACTGTTGGCCGATCCCAAGGAAATCGCGGAACACGTGATGCTGATCGACCTGGCGCGCAACGATATCGGCCGTATCGCGGAAACCGGCAGCGTGAAGGTGACGGACAAGCTGGTGATCGAAAAGTATTCCCACGTGCAGCACATCGTGTCGAACGTCGAAGGCATGCTCAAGCCGGAACTGTCGAACCTCGACGTGCTGAAGGCTACCTTCCCCGCCGGTACGCTGTCCGGTGCGCCGAAGGTGCGCGCGATGGAAATCATCGACGAGCTCGAGCCGGTCAAGCGCGGCATCTACGGCGGCGCCTGCGGCTATCTGTCGTTTGGCGGCGAAATGGACCTGGCGATTGCCATCCGCACCGGCG
>NZ_LSTO01000001.1:266307-269746 GCF_002211445.1 Noviherbaspirillum denitrificans
GGCGGCTGCGATGCGGACGGCTTGACCGTATCCGCGGGGCGGGCGCCGTCAAGCGCCGGAATCTGGATGGGTTTCAGCGCCGGCAAGGGCTGCGGAAGAATGCCGGACATATCATTGTCCGCCCCCGGCATGGCCGCCTGGTCAAGCTTGGTCGACAGTTGCCGGAACAGCGCATCGGCGAGCCCGACACCCTTGCTGGCCAGCGTCTGGCTCAGCTGCTGGTCGAGCATGGATGTGTACATGCGGCTCTGCTGGCTGTCGAACATGCCGTCCTGCGGTGTCGCATCGCGCATGCTCTTCATGACCATGTTCATGAACAGGGCTTCGAACTGCTGCGCCGCGCCCTTGAGCGCCTCGGGTGAATTCTGGCGGGCCGCCTGGCGCAACTCGCCGACGTCCTTGACGTCAATGGCGAGTTTTCCTGTGAGGCTGTTGGTGGAAGAGATCATGGCGTCAGATGATTTCCAGCTCGGCGCGCAATGAACCCGCGGCCTTCATCGCCTGCAGGATGGCCAGCAAGTCTTGCGGCGTCGCGCCGATCGCGTTGAGTGCCTTGACCACGTCCGCCAGCGAGGTGCCGCCCTTGAGCATCAGCACCTGGCCGGGTTCCTTCTGGATTTCGATCTGCGACGTCTGGGTAACCACGGTCTGGCCGCCAGAGAACGGCCCCGGCTGGCTGACGGCGGGCGTGGTATTGATGACCACCGACAGGTTGCCGTGGGAGACCGCGCAGCTGTCCAGTGTTACGGCCTGGTTCATCACCACCGAGCCGGTCCGCGCATTGAGGATCACTTTCGCCGACATCTGCGCCGGGGTCACCTGCAGGCTTTCCAGTGCGCCGAGGAAGGCGACCCGCTCGTCGCTGCCAACGGGCGCACGCACGCGGATCACGCGGCCATCCTGGGCCGCAGCCGTCTCCGCGCCGAAGCGACGGTTGACTGCTTCGACCACACGGCTGGCGGTGGAGAAATCCGTGTCATTCAGTTCCAGGTAGACCGCCTCGCCCTGACCGAGTGTAGTCGGTACAGCACGTTCCACCGTCGCTCCAGCGGAAATCCGTCCGACGCTCAAATGATTGACCTGCGCCTTGCTTCCGCTCGCCGCCGCGCCAACACCGCCGACCAGGACATTGCCCTGCGCGATGCCATAAATTTGTCCGTCCGCGCCTTTCAGCGGCGTCATGAGCAGCGTGCCGCCACGCAGGCTCTTTGCATTGCCCATCGACGAGACGGTGACGTCAAGCGTCTGTCCGGGCTGCGCGAAAGCCGGCAGCGATGTCGTGACAACCACGGCGGCCACGTTCTTGAGCTGCAAGCTGGTTCCCGGCGGCACATTGACACCCAGGCTCTGCAGCATGCTCACCACGCTTTGCACGGTAAACGGCGTCTGTGTCGTCTGGTCGCCGCTGCCGTCGAGGCCGACAACCAGGCCGTATCCGATCAGCTGGTTCTGCCGCACGCCCTGGATGCTCGCAATGTCCTTCAGCCGCTCCGCATGGGCGACCGGCGAGGACATCAAGACGGTGGCGCCGAACATGGCGGCGAGGGCGGTGCGCATCAGGAGGAATTTCGGTTTCATGGAGAGCTCGCTTTCCCCGTCACAGTGGCAGGATGCTCAGGAAGAAACGCGTCAGCTGCGACATCATCTCGGCCTTGTCGATCCGGCTGTTGGTGCGGTACTCGACGCGCGCATCCGACACCAGCGTCGACGACACGACATTGGCGTTGATGTTGTCCGGGTTGACGATGCCGGAGAAGCGGACGTATTCCACGCCCTTGTCCAGCGACACCTGCTTTTCTCCCGCCACGACGAGATTGCCGTTGGGGAGGACGTCGACGACCGTCACGGCGATCGTGCCGCTGAAGGTATTGCTCGAGCTGGCCGATCCCTTGTCCTCGAACTTGTTGGATGAATCTGCTGCAAGCGCCGCCTTCGCCGTGGTCGTTGCCGGGATGCCAAGCAGTTTCGGTGCGCTGAAGTCGACGCTGCCCGACTTCGACGTGGAATTGGCAGCCGTCTTGGCGGCGCTGGTCCGCTCGTTGATCGCGATCGTCAGCATATCGCCGACCATGCGCGCGCGGCGGTCTTCAAACATCGGACGATACGCCGCCGCCTGGAAAATCGAGCCGTTGGTCGGCGCCGGTGTTGCCATCCTCTGCTGGACGGGCGTGGTGGGCTGCTGGATGATGGAATCCGGCACCGTTGAACAACCGGCGGCGATGATTGCCATCGCTGCACCTGCCAGATAGATCGAAATTCGCTTCATCTCACCCTCGCCCCGATATCACCGATCAAAGCTGCGAGAGACGCTGCAGCATCTGGTCGGAAGTCTGGATCGCCTTGCTGTTGATTTCATAAGCGCGTTGCGTCTGGATCATGCTCACCAGTTCCTCGACCACGTTCACATTCGAGGTTTCCACGTAACCCTGAGCCAGGGTGCCGGCGCCATTGCTGCCAGGCGAATTGGTGCTCGGGCTGCCGGATGCGCTGGTTTCCACGTACAGGTTTTCCCCGCGCGACTCCAGGCCGGGCGGGTTGATGAAAGTGGACAACTGCAGGGTGCCGACCTGCACCGGCGCAGTCACGCCCGGCTGGGTCACCGACACCGTGCCGTCGCGGCCGATGTTCATGGTGATGGCATTTGCGGGAATGGTGATCGCCGGCTGCACGACGTAGCCGTTGGCCGTCACGATCTGCCCCTGACTATCGATGCTGAAGGAACCATCGCGCGTATAGGCGGCCGTCCCGTCCGGCATCAGCACCTGGAAAAAACCGGCGCCCTGGATCGCGACGTCCTTTTCATTATTCGTTTGCTGCAGGTTGCCCTGCGTGAAGATGCGTTCGGTCGACACCGGGCGCACACCGGTGCCGATCTGCAGGCCGGTGGGAAGCTGCGTCTGCTGCGACGACTGTGCACCGGGCTGACGCATGGTCTGGTACAGCAGGTCTTCGAACACTGCGCGCGAGCGCTTGAAGCCCGCGGTATTGACGTTGGCGAGGTTATTGGAAATGACGTCCATCTGCGTCTGCTGCGCATCAAGACCTGTCTTGGAAATCCATAGGGAACGAATCATTGTTTTCTCCAGTAACCCCTGCTTCTACTTGCTGACGACCGGGACATATGGTCCCCGGTCACATTCTGGCGGCTGCGTCAGCCTGCCAATGACATGAGCTGCGATGCCTTCTGCTCATTGCTTTCGGCGTTCTTCAGCAGGTTCATGTGCATTTCGAACTGCCGTGCCAGGCTGATCATGTTGACCATGGAATCGACGACGCTGACGTTGCTGCCTTCCAGCGATCCGCCGATCACGGCGACGCTCGCATCTGCATCCGCCTCCCCGCCTCCCTTGAGCCGGAACAGGCCATCGTCGCCGCGCACCAGCGACTCCTCCGGCGGATTGACCAGCTTGATGCGGCCGAGCGGCGTGGCGGGTCCAGG
>NZ_LSTO01000001.1:269756-291950 GCF_002211445.1 Noviherbaspirillum denitrificans
TATGCGCTTGCCCGGTTGCTGGCAGAACCGGGGCTTCCATTGCGCGTGTTATGCGACTTCCTTGGCGACGTGGGAAGGAAGCTCGAAGACGAAATCTGACATCAAGTCGTGCAGCGCGTGTGATCGATTAATCAATCAGAGAGGATGGTGAACCATGGCAAAGGAAAGTACCCAGAAGAAGTTGTCCCGAGTGCGGCCGCCGCGGGTCCAGATTACCTACGACGTCGAAGTCGGCGACGCCATCGAAACGAAGGAACTGCCCTTTGTGCTCGGCGTCCTCGGCGACTACAGCGGACATCCGAAGGAGCCGCTGCCCAAACTGAAGGATCGCAAATTTGTCGATATCGACCGTGACAACTTCGACGACGTGCTGAAGGGGGTGGCACCGCGCCTGCAGTTGCGGGTAGATAACCGCCTGAAGAAGGACGACACCCAGATCGGCGTCGAGCTCCAGTTCGGAAAGATGGAAGACTTCGAACCCCAGCGCGTGGTCAGCCAGGTCGAGCCCTTGAGGAAGATGCTCGAAGTACGGACCCGGTTGTCGGACTTGCGGAACAAGATTACCGGCAACGACCGTTTGGAAGAATTGCTCGATGAAATCGTCAGGGACACTGAGAAACTCAAGGAAATCAGTGCATCCCGCCAGAAAAAGGAGGATTGACCATGAGCGAGCTTGCACCACTTCAGGAAGCCGCCGCTGTCGCCGAAGCACCCGGCAGCCTGCTGGATTTCATCGTCGACAACAGCCGCGTCGCTGCCAACGCAAACGAGAAGGCGACTGCGCGTGACCAGATCGCGGAGCTGGTCGATGAAGTGCTCGCGGGTACAGTAACCCTGTCGCGCGACCTCGCGGCGAGCATCGACACACGTATCGCCGAACTCGACCAACTCTTGTCGGACCAGGTCAATGCGATCATGCATCATCCGGACTTCCAGAAGCTCGAGGCATCCTGGCGAGGGTTGAAGTACCTGGTCATGCAGTCCGAGACCAGCCCGATGCTCAAGATCAGGATGATGAATGCTTCGAAAAAGGACCTGGTCAAGGATTTCAAGTCGGCGCCCGAATTCGACCAGAGCGCGCTGTTCAAGAAGATCTACGAGGAAGAATACGGCACCTTCGGCGGCGCGCCCTATGCCGCCCTGATCGGCGATTACGAATTCTCGCGCCATCCCGAGGACTTCTACCTGCTGGACGAACTCTCGCATGTCGCGGCATCGGCGCACGCACCGCTGATTTCGGCGGCGGCACCCGGCCTGTTCGGCCTCGACAGCTTCAGCGACATCGGCAAACCGCGCGACCTGTCAAAGATCTTCGATACGGTGGAATACGCAAAATGGAAATCCTTCCGTGAGTCCGAGGATTCGCGTTATGTCGGCCTGGTCTTGCCGCACGTGCTTGGCCGCCTGCCATACGGCAGGGACACCGTCCCGCTCGAGGATTTCGCTTTCGAGGAAGATGTCGATGGCAGCAATCACGACAAATATTTGTGGACCAATGCCGCCTATGCATTCGGCGCCCGCCTGACCGATGCGTTCGCAAAGTACGGCTGGCTCGCTGCCATTCGCGGTGTTGAAGGCGGCGGCTTGGTCGAAGGGTTGCCAACACATACCTTCAAGACGGACGATGGCGAGATCGCGTTGAAATGCCCGACGGAAGTCGCCATCACCGACCGCACCGAAAAGCTGCTTTCGGATCTCGGCTTCCTGTCCCTGGTTCACTGCAAGAATACTGATTACGCGTCGTTCTTTGGCGGCCAGTCGGTGCAGAAGGCGAAAACCTACAACACGGATGCCGCCAATGCGAATGCGCGGCTGTCGGCACAACTGCCGTACATCTTCGCCGCATCCCGGATTGCGCATTACATGAAATCGATCATGCGCGACAAGATCGGCAGCTTTGCATCGCGTGAAAATGTGCAGCAGTTCCTTAATACCTGGCTGGCCCAATACGTCCTGCTAGACGACTCCGCGTCGCAGGAGGCCAAGGCAAAGTATCCGTTGCGCGAGGCGCGCGTCGACGTTGTCGAGGTACCCGGCAAGCCCGGCGTGTACCGGGCAGCTGCTTTCCTCCGTCCGCATTTCCAGCTCGATGAACTGACGATCTCGTTGCGCCTGGTTGCGGAGCTCCCCAAGAACGCACGCTGATGAAGCATTGATGCGCTGCCGGTCCATACCGGCAGGCACATCGGCATGACAAAAATATTGCAAAAAACATAATTTAATTGATCAAAGCTGGAACCAACCGGTTTTTCAACAGACTTCCAACCGAGGCGGGGCCGAGGAAAGGGAGTCCACTTTCATGGGAGAAGAAATGGCATTTGACGCCTTTATCAAGATTGACGGCATCCCCGGCGAGTCGACCGACGACAAGCACAAGGATTGGATCGAAGTGCTTGCTTTCGACCACAAGATCGAGCAGCCCGCCTCCAGCACAGCAAGTTCGGTCGGCGGCGCAACTGCCGAACGCGTCAATCACGGCACGTTCAATTTCCTGCACCAGCTCGACAAGGCCAGCCCGAAGCTCTACGAAGCATGCTGCACGGGAAAACACATCAAGGAAGTGACTGTCGAGTTTTGCCGTGCAGGCGGCGACAAGGTCAAGTACATGGAAATCAAGATGGAGCAGGTGCTGATTTCCCGGGTCGAGGAAAACGGCGCGTCCACTGGCGATTCCGGTTTCCCGAGCGAGAAGATCTCCCTGTCCTACGGCAAGATCAAGTGGACCTATACGCAGCAGAAGCGCCAGGATGGTTCGGGCGGCGGCAATGTCAGCGCCGGCTGGGACCTGACCGCGAACAAGACGATCGCGTAAATCACGCACGACCTTCACGATGAGACACGCCTGCGGCGCGGAATGGCTGCAGGCGTCGAATGGGCATACATTCCGTTGAGACAGCATAAAAGACAAGCACGTGGTGCCTGCATGATCCGGATTGTACGAAGCTGCCGGGCAGGCGCATGAACAAGGAAGATGAAAATGACCGTATCGAAATTTTTGGTAATAGTCCTCGGTGTACTTTCCATGGCATCGCTGGCGCTGCTGTCTGGATGCGCGCAACAGCAGACAGTTGCCGGCGCCGAGCCGCCGCCGATGGCGAAGGAAGAAAAGCCGAAGGCGAAACCTTCCGAACGCCAGGGACCGGCAACGACTTCCACGCCGGTGGAAGCCGCGCCCGACTATGCCAGCATGAACCCGGTCCCTATCGCGTTTGACAAGATGAGCGTAAAGCTTCGCGATACCGACAAACAGCTGCTGGTCAAGATCAAGGACCGGGCGCAGAAGGCCAAGCGGCTGATCATCACCGGTTATTGCGACAGCAAGCAGGTCGGCAATTCGAAGGATGCCGCCATTGCCCGCGCCAACGCGGTCAAGGAAGAACTGGTGAAGCTTGGTGTTAAACCGGCGACTGTCCGTATCAAGCACGTGACGAATATCGCCAACAAGCACGCGGCTGAAATCGAACTCGTCGCCGCGACCTGATTCCGTTTTCCGCATCCTGGCGATGCGGAATATTCGGGGCGCGATCCCGACGCATGAGTGCCGGTCACATACCGGGGAGCAGGCATTGCCTGCATGCCGGTGACGGCGCACGACACTACATTCTGCAATCCCGGACATGAATACAGACCTGAAGGCACTCATCGCCAAACTGACTCCCGCTGCCCGGCGCGCGATGGAATCCGCGGCCAACGTGGCATTGACGCGTACCCATCATGAAGTCGATATCGAGCATGTGCTGCTCGAACTGCTGGACAAGCCCGACACCGACATGGCGGCCATCCTGCATGCGTATGGCGTTGACAAGGCAAACCTGCAGGCTGACTTGCAATCCGGGCTCTCGCAATTCAGGACCGGCAATACGCGCAATCCGGTGCTGTCGCAAAACATTCCGCAATGGCTGGAATCTGCATGGTTGAGTGCCAGTGTCGGCTATGGCGCCCAGCATATCCGGAGCGGTTACCTGCTCATGGCACTGATCGGCGACGAAAGGATCGCGCGCATTGTCAATGGCACTTGCCGTGCGCTGCTATGTATACCGCCGGCGGACCTGCGCGAAAGTCTGCCGCAGATCCTGACGCTGTCGAAAGAGGGGACTGAATTATCTGACGCGCACCCGGCGCAGGCTCCGGGCAGGACGCCGCGTGCGGACGCGACGCGCGCATCCGGATCACCGGCACTCGACAAGTACACCGTCGACCTGACCGCTCTGGCAAAGTTGGGGAAGATCGATCCTGTGCTCGGCCGCGACCCGGAAGTGCGCCAGATGATCGATATCCTGCTGCGCCGCAGGCAGAACAATCCCATCCTGACGGGGGAGCCCGGCGTGGGCAAGACTGCGGTCGTGGAAGATCTTGCGTTGCGCATTGCGCAGGGAGACGTGCCTCCCGTGCTCAAGGACGTCAGGATCCGCACCCTCGACCTTGGCTTGCTGCAAGCAGGAGCAAGCGTAAAGGGCGAGTTCGAAAGCCGGTTGCGTTCGGTGATCGACGAGGTCAAGGCCAGCCTGGCGCCCGTCATTCTCTTTATCGATGAAGCCCACACCATCATCGGCGCCGGCGGCCAGGCGGGACAAAATGATGCGGCGAATCTGCTGAAGCCGGCGCTCGCGCGTGGCGAACTGCGGACCATCGCAGCGACCACGTGGGCGGAATACAAGAAATACTTCGAGAAGGATGCGGCGCTGGCCCGGCGCTTCCAGGTCGTCAAGGTCGAGGAGCCGCCGGAAGATGTGGCCATCCAGATGGTGCGCGGGATTGCGGCCGCCATGGAAAAGCATCACGGCGTACGCATCCTGGACGAGGCTGTGGTCGATGCGGTGCGCATGTCGAGCCGCTACCTTGCCGGCCGCCAGTTGCCGGACAAGGCGATCAGCGTCCTCGATACGGCCTGCGCACGCGTAGCACTTTCGCGCGCAAGCACGCCGGCGGCGATCGACGACCTGTGCCGGATGATCGAAAACCTGGAACGCGAGGCGGCGGCATTGCGCAAGGAGCAGGATACGCAGCATGCCGGGAGGCTCGAGGAAATCCGGCTGCGGCGCACTGAGCTGGACGAAGACCTCGCCAGGCAGAGGGAGGCATTCGACGTGCAGGTGAAACTTGTCGATTCGATCGCCTGCTTGCGCAAGCAGATCGAGGAGACGCCTGCGGGAGAGACCGGCTCGCAGGTAGATGCATTGCGCGATGCGTTGAGGGAAGCGCAATCCAGGCTGCGAGATGCACACCAGACGCAGCCGCTGATCTATGACTGTGTCGACAGTGCAGCGGTCGCGGAAATCATTGCCGGGTGGACCGGCATTCCACTGGGCCGGATGGTCGCAAACGAGATCGATGTCGTGCGCAACCTGAAGGCGCTACTCGAAGAGCGTGTCATCGGCCAGGGACATGCGCTTGAACTGATTGCCGAACGCGTGCGTATTGCCAAGGCCAGCCTGGAAGATCCCGGCAAGCCGAAAGCGGTTTTCCTGCTCGTGGGGCCGTCCGGCGTGGGCAAGACGGAAACGGCACTGGCGCTGGCGGATACGCTGTATGGCGGCGAGAAGAACCTCGTCACGATCAACATGTCGGAGTACCAGGAAGCGCACTCCGTATCGGGTCTGAAAGGTTCGCCGCCCGGCTATGTGGGTTACGGCGAGGGCGGGGTGCTTACCGAGGCGGTGCGGCGCAAGCCTTATTCCGTCGTGCTGCTGGACGAGGTCGAGAAAGCCCATCCGGATGTGCTCGAACTGTTTTTCCAGGTTTTCGACAAGGGTGTCCTTGAAGATGCCGAGGGCAGGGAAGTCGACTTCCGCAACACCATCATCATCCTGACCTCGAATGTGGGAACCGATCTCATCATGAAGGCCGTCGAACACGGTGTCACTATCGAGGGGAAAAAGCGCCAGCCGACGCCGGCGGACTTGCTGGAACTGTTGCGCGAGGACTTGCAGCAGTCATTCAAGCCGGCTTTCCTCGGCCGCCTGGCGGTGGTGCCCTACTATCCGATCTCGGACGAGGCGATGCGGTCGATTGTGGAGCTCAAGCTGAAGAAGGTGGGGCAACGCCTGTTGCGGAACCATGGCGCGACGCTGAGCTACGATAAGTCGTTGTTGGAGCTGATTGTATCCCGCTGCACCGAAGTCGACAGCGGCGCACGTGATGCTGACGCCATCATTGCGCGATCGGTGCTCGCTGAAATGTCGGGTGAAGTGCTCGCGCGAATGGCAGCCGGGAGACCGGTGAAAGCTGTCGCCCTGAAGGTCAGGAAGAACAAGCTGACCGCGATGGTCGAATAGACGGCAGCGGGTTTCCTTGCAAAGGAAACCCGCTGCGATGCCGGGATTTACATGTTGCGGCGGTACTGGCCGCCCACTTCAAACAGCGCATTGCTGATTTGCCCCAGCGAGCACACGCGCACCGCATCCATCAGCACGGCGAACACGTTCTCGTTGTTGATCACCGCCTGCTGCAGGCGCTGCAGCATCGCCGGTCCCTGGGCCGCATTGCGTGTCTGGAAGTCGGCCAGACGCTTCAGCTGCGACTGCTTCTCGTCGTCGGTCGACCGTGCCAGTTCCAGCGATTGCGGAAGCGCTTCACCCTTCGGGTTGCGGAAGGTGTTGACGCCGATGATGGGCAGCGTGCCGTCGTGCTTCAGCTGCTCGTAGTACATCGACTCTTCCTGGATCTTGCCGCGCTGGTAGCCGGTTTCCATCGCGCCCAGCACGCCGCCGCGTTCGGCGATGCGCTCGAATTCCTGCAGCACCGCTTCTTCCACCAGGTCGGTCAGTTCTTCGATGATGAAGGCGCCCTGGTTCGGGTTTTCGTTCTTCGCCAGGCCCCATTCGCGGTTGATGATCAATTGAATAGCTAACGCGCGCCGCACCGACTCGTCGGTCGGCGTGGTGATCGCTTCGTCATACGCATTGGTGTGCAGCGAGTTGCAGTTGTCGTAGATTGCGATCAGCGCCTGCAGCGTGGTGCGGATATCGTTGAAGTCGATTTCCTGCGCGTGCAGCGAGCGGCCGGAAGTCTGGATGTGGTACTTCAGCTTCTGGCTGCGTTCATTCGCGCCGTACTTGTCGCGCATTGCGACCGCCCAGATGCGGCGGGCGACACGGCCGAGCACGGTGTATTCCGGGTCCATACCGTTGGAGAAGAAGAACGACAGGTTGGGCGCGAAGTCGTCGATATGCATGCCGCGCGCGAGGTAGGCTTCGACAAAGGTGAAGCCGTTCGACAGCGTGAACGCAAGCTGCGAGATCGGGTTCGCGCCGGCTTCGGCGATGTGGTAGCCCGAGATCGACACCGAGTAGAAATTGCGCACGCGGTTGTGCACGAAGTATTCCTGGATGTCGCCCATGACCTTGAGCGAGAACTCGGTCGAGAAGATGCAGGTGTTCTGGCCCTGGTCTTCCTTCAGGATGTCGGCCTGCACGGTGCCGCGCACGTTTTCCAGCACCCATTCCTTGATCTTGGCGGCTTCGTCGTCGGTCGGTTCGCGCTTGTTGTCGGCGCGGAACTTGGCCATCTGTTGGTCGATCGCGGTGTTCATGAACATCGCGAGGATGGTCGGCGCCGGGCCGTTGATGGTCATCGATACCGAAGTCGCCGGATTGCACAGGTCGAAGCCGTCGTACAGCACCTTCATGTCGTCCAGCGTCGCAATCGACACGCCGGAGTTGCCGATCTTGCCGTAGATGTCGGGGCGCGGTGCCGGGTCGGCGCCATACAGCGTGACCGAGTCGAAGGCGGTGGACAGGCGCTTGGCGTCCATGCCTTCGGACACCAGCTTGAAGCGGCGATTGGTGCGGAAGGCGTCGCCTTCCCCGGCGAACATGCGGGTCGGATCTTCGTTCTCGCGCTTGAAGGCAAACACGCCGGCCGTGAAGGGGAAGGAGCCCGGCACGTTCTCGCTGCGCAGCCAGCGCAGGATCTCGCCGTGGTCTTCGAACTTCGGCAGCTGCACCTTGCGGATGGTGGTGCCGGACAGGGTCTTCTGCACGAGGCGGGTGCGGATTTCCTTGTCGCGGATCTTGACCACGTAATCGTCGCCGGAATAGGCGGCCTTCATGTCGGGCCACATCGCGAGCAGCTTCTTTGAACCCGGGTCCATCGCGTTGTCGCGTTCGACAATCAGGTCGTCGAGGTCGGCCGTCTTGTTGCAGGCGGCGGCCATGCGCTTGGCTTCCTGCAGTTGCTGGCGCTCGCGCGCGAGCTTGACCTGCTTCGCGGTGTTCTTGTGATAGCCGCGCACGGTGTCAGAGATTTCGGCGAGGTAGCGGGTGCGCGCCGGCGGCACGATGGCGTTCTTGCCGGAGGAGAAGCGCACGCTGACCGGGGCGAGCTTGCCGGGCTGGGTCTTGAGGCCAAGTTCGGTCAGGCGCGGCAGCAAGCCCTGATAGAGGGCGGTGACACCATCGTCATTGAAGCGCGATGCCTGCGTGCCAAACACCGGCATTTCATCCGGCTTCTTCGAGAACAGTTCACGGTTGCGCTGGTATTGCTTGGCGACATCGCGCAGCGCATCCTGCGCGCCCTTGCGGTCGAACTTGTTGATCGCGACGAAATCGGCGAAGTCGAGCATGTCGATCTTTTCCAGCTGCGACGCGGCGCCAAATTCCGGCGTCATCACATACATCGAGAGGTCGACATGCGGCACGATTGCAGCGTCGCCCTGGCCGATACCGGAGGTCTCGACGATCACGAGGTCGAAGCCGGCCACCTTGCAGGCGGCGATCACATCGGGCAGCGCCTGCGAGATTTCCGAGCCGGCTTCGCGCGTGGCGAGCGAGCGCATGAATACACGCGACTGGCCGTTCCACGGATTGATCGCATTCATGCGGATGCGGTCGCCGAGCAACGCGCCGCCGGATTTGCGGCGGGACGGGTCGATGGAGACGACGGCGATGTTGAGTGTGTCGTCCTGGTCTAGGCGGATGCGGCGGATCAGTTCATCGGTCAGCGAGGACTTGCCGGCGCCGCCGGTGCCGGTGATGCCGAGGACCGGGACCTGGATGGTGTCGGCAGCCTTGTGCAGTTCGGTCTTGAGTTTGGCGTCGGCCTTGCCGTTTTCCAGCGCGGTGATAAGTTGCGCCAGCGGGCGGTGGCGTTCGGCCATCTCGCCTTTCTTGAGCGTATCGATGGCGGTCGGTGCGTACGGGGACAGGTCGACGTCGCATTGTTCGATCATCGACACGATCATGCCCGCCAGGCCGAGGCGCTGGCCGTCTTCCGGGCTGAAGATGCGGGTCACGCCATACGCATGCAGGTCGGCGATCTCGGACGGCACGATCACGCCGCCGCCACCGCCGAACACCTTGATGTGCGCGCCGCCGCGCTGCTTCAACAGGTCGATCATGTACTTGAAGTACTCGACGTGGCCGCCTTGGTAGCTGGACACCGCGATGCCCTGCGCGTCTTCCTGCAGCGCCGCGGTGACGATCTCGTCGACCGAGCGGTTGTGGCCGAGGTGGATGACTTCCGCGCCATTCGACATCAGGATGCGGCGCATGATGTTGATCGAGGCGTCGTGGCCGTCGAACAGCGAGGCCGCGGTCACGAAACGGACCTTGTTGGCCGGTTTGTAGTCGGTGATTTTCTTGGCTACGGAGAGGTCGGTCATTGCTTGTCTCTTTGGAAATTATTGGCGTCCGTGCAGGGTATGACGTTTACGTCAACGTCAAATCTAGCACAAGGGCGCGTGGCTTGCCGTCGTTTGAATGACAGTGTTTCTGCGGGTAATCAAATCGGCTGCGGGTTCCTTCTCCCTGGGAGGGAGAAGGAGCCCTTTCTTTATAGACGAAAAGCTGCGGCTTTACGCTGCGTGCGGCATTCCGTGTAGCGATGCCTCGAATTTCTCCAGGAGAACCTTGCGTTCGTCCCGGTACTGCTGCACCGCGGTTTCCTTCACATGCCCGAAGCCGCGGACCTTCTCGGGCAGGGCGGCGATCTGCACCGCCAGCGCGAGGTTGTCCTTGTTGAGCTTGTCGAGCAGCGAGAGGATGGTGCCGCGGTATTCCTCGATCAGCGCGCGTTCCATCTTGCGTTCGGCGGTGTGGCCGAAGAGGTCGAGCTTCGTGCCGCGCAGCTTCTTCATCTTCGCAAGCACGCCAAAGGCTTTCCACATCCACGAGCCGTATTCCGCCTTGAGCAGCCGGCCCTTGGAATCCTTCTTTGCCAGCAGCGGCGGGGCGAGGTTGAATTTGAGCGAGAAGTCGCCGTCGAATTGCTGCTTGAGCTTGTCCACGAACTGGCCATTGGTGTACAGGCGGGCCACTTCATATTCGTCCTTGTACGCCATCAGCTTGAAGTAAGCGGTTGCTACAGCACGCGACAGCTTGTCGCCGGACTCCAGCTTCGCTTCGGCGGCGCGAACCGTGTTGACGAGTGCCTCGTAGCGGCCCGCGTACGCGGCATCCTGGTAGTCGGTCAGGAAGGCGACGCGGCGCTTGACCAGGGCGTTCAGGGTTTGCGGCATTTGCAGCAGCACCGGCTGGCCGGGGATGGCGATGCGTTCGACGCGGGCGAGGTCCACGGCGGCGCGGCGGCCCCAGAGGAAGCTCTTCTTGTTGGCGTCGATCGCCACGCCGTTCAGCTCGATCGCACGCAGCAAAGCGGCTTCGGAGACCGGCAACGCGCCTTTCTGGTAGGCAAAGCCGAGCATGAACAGGTTGGTCGCGATCGAGTCGCCCATCAGCGCGGTCGCCAGGCGGGTGGCGTCGATGTAGTCGGCGCGGTCGGCCACCGATTCATTGATCAGCGCCTGCACTTCCGCCAGCGGGAACTGCCAGTCCGGCTGCTTGGTGAAATGCCCGGTCGGCTGCTGGTGGGTGTTGACGACGGCACGGGTACGGCCGGGGCGCATCTTGGAGATCGCATCCTGCGCGCCGGCGGTCAGCATGTCGCAGCCCAGCACCAGGTCGGCTTCGCCGGTGGCGATGCGCTGCGCGCGGATCTTGTCCGGCGTCTGCGAGATGCGGATGTGCGAGGTCACCGAACCGTTCTTCTGCGACATGCCCGTCATGTCCAGCACCGACACGCCCTTGCCTTCGAGGTGGGCGGCCATGCCGATCAGCGCGCCAATGGTGATCACGCCGGTGCCGCCGATGCCGTTCAACAGGATGTTGTACGGCGCGTCGCAGCCGGGGATGACCGGCTCCGGCAGCGCGCCGAAGTCGTCCTGCTTTGCCACGCCGGTCTTCGACTTCTTCAGCGTACCGCCTTCGACCGTGACGAAGCTCGGGCAGAAGCCCTTCACGCAGGAGTAATCCTTGTTGCAGGACGACTGGTCGATGGTGCGCTTGCGGCCGAATTCGGTTTCCAGCGGCATGATGGACGTGCAGTTCGATTGCACGCCGCAGTCGCCGCAGCCTTCGCAGACGGCTTCGTTGATGAACAGGCGCTTGTTCGGATCGGGGAATTCATTCTTCTTGCGGCGGCGGCGCTTTTCGGCGGCGCAGGTCTGGTCGTAGATCAGCACGGTGACGCCGGCGACCTCGCGCAGTTCGCGCTGCACCGCGTCCATGTCCTTGCGATCGTGCAGGGTGACGATGGACGGCAGCGCCGAGCGGTCGGTGTAGCGGCTCAAATCTTCCGTCACCAGCGCGATGCGCTTCACGCCTTCAGCCACCATCTGCTGCGCGATCATCGGCACCGAGGTGATGCCGTCCACCGGCTGGCCGCCGGTCATCGCCACCGCGTCGTTGTAGAGGATCTTGTAGGTGATGTTGACGTTGGCTGCGACGGCCGCGCGGATCGCGAGGTAGCCGGAGTGGAAATAAGTGCCGTCGCCGAGGTTCTGGAACACATGCGGCAGCTTGGAGAACGCCGCCTGGCCGATCCAGGGCGCGCCTTCGCCGCCCATGTGGGTGGTCAGCTTGTTGTGTTCCGGGTAGATCGCGGTCGCCATCACGTGGCAGCCGATGCCCGCCAGCGCGAGGCTGCCGTCCGGCACCTTGGTCGAGGTGTTGTGCGGGCAGCCGGAGCAGTAGTAGGCCGGCCGCGCAGGCGTGTTCACGGCCTTGGACAGCACCTTGTCCTTCGCTTCGAGGAAGGCCAGGCGCGCCTTGATCAGGTCGCTGGTATGGAAGCGGGCGATGCGCTGCGAAATCACGCGCGCGATTTGCGCGATCGAGAAGTCGGCCTTGGACGACAGCAGCCACTCGCCGCGCGGGTGCACCCATTCGCCTTTCTCGTCGAACTTGCCGATCACGCGCGGGCGCACGTCGTCGCGCCAGTTGTAGAGCTGTTCCTTGAGCTGGTATTCGACGATCTGGCGCTTTTCCTCCACCACCAGGATCTCGTCGAGGCCCTGCGCGAATTCGCGCACGCCGTCCGGCTCCAGCGGCCAGGGCATGGACACCTTGAACACCCGGATACCGATGTCGGCGGCCATCTTCTCGTCGATGCCCAGCTCTTCCATCGCTTCCAGCACGTCGAGGTAGGACTTGCCGGAGGCGATGATGCCCAGCTTCGCCTTCGGGCTGTCGATGGTGGTGTGGTTGAGCTTGTTGGCGCGGGCGTAGGCAAGGGCGGCGTAGATCTTGTAATCCTGCATCAGCGCTTCCTGCTTGCGCGCCTGGACGCCGAGGGTGTCGGTCGACAGCCGGGTATTGAGGCCGCCTTCCGGCATGACGAAATCGGTCGGGTACTTGATCTCCAGGCGGAATGGGTCGGCGTCCACGGAAGCGGTGGATTCGACCGTGTCGGCGAGCGCCTTGAAACCGACTGCGCAGCCGGAATAGCGCGACATGGCCCACGCATGCAGGCCGAGGTCGAGGTATTCCTGCACATTGCAGGGATACAGCACCGGGATCATGCAGGCGGCGAAGATGTGGTCGGACTGGTGCGGCAGCGTCGAGGAATACGCGCCGTGGTCGTCGCCGGCCACCAGCAGCACGCCGCCGTGTTTCGACGTGCCGGCATGGTTCAGGTGCTTGAAGACGTCGCCGCAGCGGTCCACGCCGGGACCCTTGCCGTACCACATGGCGAACACGCCGTCGTACTTTGCAGGGCCAATCAGGTTAACCGTCTGCGTGCCCCAGACGGCGGTGGCCGCCAGGTCTTCGTTGACGCCGGGGACGAACTTGACGTGGTTTTCTTCAAGGAGTTTCTGGGCTTTCCAGAGGTTTTCATCGAGGCCGCCGAGCGGGGAGCCGCGATAGCCGGAGATGAATCCTGCGGTATGCAATCCGGCCGCCAGGTCGCGCTGGCGCTGCATCATCGGCAGGCGCACAAGCGCCTGGATGCCCGAGATAAAGATCTTGCCGGAGGTGGAAGTGTATTTGTCGTCAAGTTTGACGGGGGCGAGGGCAGGTAACTGCCCAGCAGTGGCCACTGCTGTGTCAGACATCTTGTCTTCTCCAAAAGGTTATTTCAGATAGCAACTGGCAGGAGCCGCCGGGTAAGGCGGGGTAATGCCAGCGTGCAAGACCGGGGTACCGGTCATGAGCGATTTTGCATGCAAATGCGCTACGGGAGGAAGTTTAGGCTTGCGCGGGGCGGGACGCAAATAGGGAATGGGGATAAGGCCATAAGCCGGGCTTATACCCATCCGCGAAAACCGTGTCAGTCAGCGCCGGCTTTCGCCAGTACCGGCACGCTCTTGCGAGATGCCTGGGCGATGTCGTGCCCGATGATCAGGCGCACATCCGTTCCTTGCCGCTGCACGCGCTCAAGCAAGGCGGCAGTGTCGATGTCCAGGTGCGCCTGCAAGCGCACCGCATCCTCGCGATAGCCCGGCCGGTACTCGATCACGGTGCGCTTCTCCCGATACGGCTTCAGGTTCGTCAGGGACGGGCGGGGCAGGTCGAACGCCAGGAGCGCGGTGCGGAAGCGGCGCGCCAGTCCGGCAACGCCATTGCCGTTCGCTATTTCAAAGCGGAAGCTGCGGGCGGGCGCGGTTTTCTCGGGTGGCGCCACGGGCAACGGCGGCAAGACTGCGATGACGGGCGCCGGCGCGGGCGGAGGCAGGCTGATGTCGACAACCGGCCCTGCAGCCACGGCGGGCAGGACTGTGCTTGCATTTCCGCTTGCGGTTCCGTTGTCGTTGCCTCCTCCCGCGGCGACGGCGGGCGGCCGTATGTCGCGGTGTGCGTTCCCTGCATGCAGCTCTTGCGCGTGCTGGTAGGTGCTGCGCGCATCATCGGCCCGGCCCAGCTTCTCGTACGCGGCGGCCAGGTTGTTGAACGCGCGCGGATTGTTGGGGTCGAGCGCTGTCGCCTTGCGTAGCGCTTCCACCGCCGCCTCGTGCTTGCCTTGGAGGAAATACGTATAGCCCAGGTTGTTGTAGATCTGCGCCAGTTGCGGCGCGGTACGCAGAACCTCGGTGTATTCAACGATCGCTTCATCGTATTTCCCCTGTCGGGCATAGAGCGTTCCGAGTGCGCTGCGTACTTCAACGAAGTCGACATTCAGGGCAAGGGCCTTGCGATAGGCTTCTTCGGCCTGGGTAAGGCGGTTCTGGGCTTGGTAAAACCGGCCCAGCTGCAGCAAGCCGGCGGCGGTGTCCTGCGCGCCGGATACCTGCAGCAGCGGTTCGATACGGGGACCGGCAGCCGACGGAGGCGGAGTGACGCTGCACCCCTGCAGTGCCGGGAGGCTGCAAAGGACGGCAAGGGACAGGACAGATGCTTTCATGGCGGTTTCCTTAGTGGCCGGCGACGGGTTGCAGGACGCGGATGATCTGAAGCATGGCCGGTCCCAGGAGCACGAGCATGATGGCCGGGAAGATGCAGAAAATGAGTGGAAACAGGAGTTTGAGCGCCACCTTGGCGGCGGCTTCCTCGGCACGCTGCCGGCGCCGGGTGCGCAGCGCATCGGCATGCACGCGGAGGGATGCCCCGATGCTGGTGCCGAAGCGCTCTGCCTGGATCAGCATCGCGACCAGTCCGTCGACTTCATCGACACCCGTGCGCATCGCCAGGTTGCGCAGCGCGCGTTCCTTGCTGGCGCCGGCACGCAGTTCCAGCGACACGAGGTTCATTTCCTCGCTCAGCGCAGGCGCCGTCGTCGCCATCTCGCCGGCGATGCGCGCGATGGCCGAGTCAACGGCAAGGCCGGCTTCGACGCACACAGTCATCAGGTCCAGCGCATCCGGGAAGGCTTCGACGATTTCGCGCTGTCGCAGTGCGACCAGCCTGGAAAGCACACCATTGGGCAGGTAGAAGCCGAACGCGGCGGCAACGAGCAGGACCAGCATCATGTTCGTTGTCGACAGCGTCGTGCCTAGCGCGAGCAGGACCAGCCAGAGCACGGAAGGCAGCACGAACGCGAGGAAGGTCTTGGCGGCGAAATAGAGCACCGGCGCGCGTGTATCCCGCAGGCCTGCATTCATGAACCGCGTACGCAGTGAGGATTTTTCCCAGCCATCTTCGGGGACGGAGAGTTTTGCCAACGGGCCCGAGATTTTCGCGACATGCGCAATCCACGCATCCGGCGCTTCCCTGGCTGGCGCTGCTGCCCCCAGTTCCTGGATGCGGTCGCGCACCGGATTCGGGGCCAGCAGAGTCATGACCAGCATTGCAGCGCCGAATACGCCGAGAAATACGGCGGCAAGGTAGAGATACATTTCCGACATGATTCCCCCTTAAACGCGTATGCGGATAATCTTGCGCATCCACACAATGCCGAACACCATGAGCACCCCCATGCCGGCCAGCATCTTCAGGCCCGCCGGTTCCGTCCACAGCACTTGCATCAGGCGCGGATTGATGACCATGAGCATCCCGGTGATGGCAAAGGGCAGCAGGCTGAGGATCCATGCAGACAGCCTGCCTTCCGCCGACAGCGCGCGCACCTGGCCGTAGAGCTTGAGCCGGTTGCGCACGATCTGGGCGATGTTGCCCAGCAACTCGGTCAGGTTGCCGCCGGTCTCGCGCTGGATCAGCACGGCGACCACGAAGTAGCCAATGTCGTTGCTGGGTACGCGTGACGCAAGCGCGGTCAGCGCGTCCTGCATCGAGACGCCGAAACTCACTTCATCGAAGACGATCCGGAACTCGCCGGCAATCGGATCGCTCATTTCCCTGGCAACCATGTCGATTCCCGACGGCAGCGCATGCCCAGCACGTAGCGCGCGGCTGAGCAGGTCCAGCGCATCCGGCAGCTGTTCTTCAATGCGAGCAAGGCGCGCCTTCTTCATTTTTGTGACCCAACCGAGGGGCAGGATCGCGGCGAACGCAGCCGCAAATAGAGCCAGGAAGGGCGGAACCGGAAGGAGCAGGACGGCAATCGCCGCACCCGCCGCACAAAGGGCGGATACGATGAGGAAGCTGCCGAGGTCGTAAGTTGCACCGGCCTGCTGCAGAAGCCTGTCCAGGCGTACGGCAAGCGGCAGGGATTGCAGCGCCCGCTGGAGCGCCGGGTGGCTGCTCATCACGCGCTGCTTGCGGATCGATACCGGCGCCTGGCCGTGGCTTTCCGTGGCCATTGCCTGCAGCCGCCGCGTCACCCGCCGCGCCGCTGGGCCACGCGTCGAGTTCCATGTGACGAACAGGCCTTCGAATAGCAGGATGACGGCGATGAACACCGCCACCGCAAACATGAGGAACAGGATATCCATGGCGCCTCCGCTTAATCGCCGACTTCGAACAGGCGTGAAGGATCGAAGAGGTTCTCGGGCAGCTCGATGCCGTGCACGCGCAAGCGTTCCGTAAAGCGCGGACGGACGCCCGTCGCCCGGAAATGGCCCCGGACAGCACCTTTTGCATCGATCCCCGTCTGGTGGAAGGAGAATATTTCCTGCGACGTCACGACATCACCTTCCATGCCGGTGATTTCCTGGATGCTGGTCAGCTTGCGCTTGCCGTCGGGCAGACGCGCCACCTGGATCACCACGCTGATGGCGCAGCTGATCTGGTGCCGCGCCACCTTCGACGGCAGGTTCATCCCGGCCATGCCGATCATGTTTTCCAGGCGGCTCAATGCATCGCGCGGCGTGTTGGCATGGATGGTGGCGAGCGAACCTTCATGGCCGGTATTCATTGCCTGCAGCATGTCGATCGCTTCGGCGCCGCGCACTTCACCGAGGATGATGCGGTCGGGGCGCATGCGCAGCGCGTTGCGCACCAGCGAGCGCTGCGTGATTTCCCCCTTGCCCTCGATATTCGGCGGACGCGATTCCAGGCGCACGACGTGCGGTTGCTGCAGCTGCAGTTCGGCCGCATCCTCGATGGTGATGACGCGCTCGCTCGGCCCGATGTAGCTCGACAGGATGTTGAGCAGCGTCGTCTTGCCGCCGCCGGTGCCGCCGGAAATGATCATGTTGGTCTTCGCCCTGGCCAGCCCTTGCAGCACCTGTGCCATCGCGGGCGTGAGGCTTTGCAGCCGGATGAAGTCGTCCATGGTCAGGGGCTTTGCCGCGAAACGGCGTATCGACATGATCGGGCCGTCGATCGCCAGCGGCGGGATGATCACGTTCACCCGCGAACCATCCGGCAGGCGGGCATCCACCATGGGGCTGGACTCGTCAATGCGGCGCCCGACGCCCGAGACGATTTTGTCGATGATCTTCATCAGGTGGGCATCATCGTTGAACTGCACATCGGTCATCTCCAGCCTGCCGAAGCGCTCGACATAAACCTGCTTCCAGGTGTTGACGAGAATGTCCGACACGGCCGGATCCGACATCAGGAGCTCCAGCGGGCCGAAACCGAGCATCTCGTGCTGGATATCGCGCACCAGGTTCTTGCGCTCGATATCGTTGACGACCACGCTTTCCGAATGCAGCAGTTCCTCGACCAGCGAGCCCAGTTCGCTGCGTAGTTGCTCCTGCGGCAGGCTGTCCATCATCGCAAGGTCGACGCGGTCCAGCAGCAGCTTGTGGATGCGGACCTTGATGTCGCGGTAGGCGCGTTGGTCGTGCATGCCGGCGGCAGCGAAGCCGTTGGTCCTTCCATTGAATTCCAGGCGGTCTCTGAGGGACATGTGCGGCCTCCGTAAGGTCAAGCTTTCTGTGGGCGGCGGAAGAGTCTGGCGAGCCAGCCTTCGCTCTCTTCTTCCTGTACCGCTGTGAGCGTCCCGCTCCATGTACGCAAAGCCTTGGCGACCGGGCTGGTGCGCGCCAGCCGGGCGATCGGCACTCCCTGGTTCACCGAGGCGGCGGTTGCTTCGTAGTGGTTCGGGATGATTTGCGCCACCTTGTTGCCGAGCGCCTTTTCGAGATCGTCCAGACTGATGTCGCCGCCCTTCTGGTAGCGGTTGACAACCAGGCGCACCTTCGACTTCGGATAACCCAGCGCACCGAATGCCTCCATCAGCCGCTTGCCGTCGCGCACGTAGGGCATGGTCGTCTGCAACACGGGAAATATCAGGTCCGCATGGTCGAGCGCGCGTATCGCGAGTGCATCGAGCCCGCGGCCGAGGTCGAGCACCACGAAGTCGTACTGGCTGCGTGCCAGCGTGAGCAGGGCGTCGATATGGTCGGGCTTGATGTCCATGCCGTGGGCGGGATCTTCCGGGGCGGCGAGCACGCTGAAATGCGCATCCACGTTGACCATGCTCGAGGCCAGGAAGGCCGCGTCAAGCCGTTCGATGTTGCGCGCGACATCGGCAAGCGTGCCCGGCGGTTTTTGATCGGACAGGAACAGCAGGGCGTCGCCGAACTGCAGGTTCAGGTCGAGCAGCGCCGTCTTGCTGCCGTCGAGCGCGAGCGCATGTGCAAGGTTGGCGGCGAGCAGGGTCGCGCCGCTGCCGCCCTTGCAGGAGACGAAGGCGAGAATTTTTCCGGAATGTCCGCTTCCAAAACCCATCTTGTAGCGGATCCGGTCCAGAGCGCCCTTGAGCGCGGGACCGTCCGGCGTGGAGGGCAGGACTTCACGCACGCCGGCGCGCATCGCGTGGAGCAGGAATTCCGGCGACTGTCCTTCGCGCAGGACGATGAAGGACATCTGCGGATGGCGCTGTCCGAGTTGTTCCAGCACGGCGAGGTCTGCGTCGCCTTTTCCGCTGCTGTCGACAATCAGGACGTCGGGCAGGGTTCCCGGCGCGAACGCCGGGAGCCGGTCCAGCGGCCCCTCCGTTGCGGTAACGATGCCGTCGCCATGCAACAGCTGCATCAACTGGGCTAGCCGGGGGCGATCGGGAGATGCGACGAGGATGCGTAAGGTGTTCATGTGTATGCCGGGCAATTGGAATCAGAATGGGGTAAATCCGAGGCTCTCCGACGGCATGCGCACGGTGGACGACGGAATGCGCAAGCTGGTGAAGTCGGCCAGGCCGCTCCCGGACAGGAAGGAGGACAGCGGCACGAAGGACAGGCGCTCGTTCGCGCCGCATCCCGTGCCCGTGCTCAGGCAGGCTTCGACGAAACGGATGCAGCTCGATGTGCGTGTCGCATCCAGGCAGGCCGCGATGTTGTCGCCGGGATCGAGCGGCAAGGGCGCGGCCGGATTGCCTGCCGCATTGAGATAGCGGATGACAACGTTGGCGTCCGTTACCTCCGGGGCACCGGGCAGCGGGCCGGCAGTGGTGCGCATGACAGCGCTCCGCCTGACCGCGGTGATGGTGGCAGCATCAGTGAAATTCGCGACCACGGCCAGGCGCGCCGCATTGCGCGTGACTTCCTGGACGGTATTCCAGAGATAGAGCAGGCGGCCGAACTCGATCAATGCGAACAGCAGGAAAAAGAAGGGAATCGCGATGAGCGCAAGCTCGACGGCGGCGGCACCGCGCTGGCGGTGCGTGGCATGGCAACGATGACGGGCAGGGCGATCCATGTGCGGCCTCACAGCATGTAGCGCATCGTGGTATGCGGCGTGAACGAGGTGGTGCTCTCGTTCAGCGCGTCAGCGATGCCGATAAAGGGAAACAATTCAGCAATGGTGAAGGTGTGTCCGGTGATGCGCGCCCGCACGTTCACCGGAGCGGTTCCGTCCGTGCACGCCACCACCGAATAAGTGGCATCCATGCACTCGATGATGACGTTGGCGTCCGCCAGTTGCGGGGAGATCCATGCCGCATTGGCCGTCGCTACGACCAAGTCCTGGGCGGCGGACATCCCTTCGCTGGCGATCGTCGCGCTTGGCCAGGTGGACATGAGCCTCGCACCGTCGCGCGTCGCCTTGGTCAGCGCGTCGGCATACCAGAAGGCCCGCCCGAAGCCGATCACGGCGGCCACCAGGAGCATCATCAGGATGACGACGATGGCAAATTCCACAGTGAGCGCTCCACGGTGCGCGCGTGAAGGGGGATGAGAGCGGTAAGTGCGGGTCTCCATGGTCTCAGCGATAAAGCATCACTTGCATCACGGGCACCGGCTCGATGAGGCCGGCGAACTCGACATTCAGTTCGGCATTCGGTCCCCCGCTGAAACCACTTGCCGGGGTCTGCATGAAGAAGCGACCGATGCCGAGCACGGGGAGCACGCTGCAGGCGCCGGCGGGTGCCACATTCGGACAGTCGACAATGGCGAGGTTCAGCACGCGCCTGTCTGGGCGGCCTGTGTTGCCGATGGGGGCGGCACCGGCGCCCGGATTCGTGTAGGGCGAGCCGGTGGCGGGATAATCGACATCGGCAGCCGGTGCGCCGGTGGCGGATGGATACAGCGTGGACCAGTCGCTGGTCGTGAACGGTGTACCGGGCCGCGCGTTCGGCGTAGACCCCACCGCCGATACAGCGCGGCTGTAAGACCAGAGGACGCCATAATCGCTAGGTGTCGCGGTACCCGCGAGATTCAGCGTTTGCCTAGTGGGCGACATCCAGTTCGCCGCGGGCGTTGCGCAACCTGCTCCTGTACAGCCATAGGTAGTGATGTTGGTGTCCGGCGGCGATTGCGCGGGCGTGCATGAGGACGGGCCGGTGTAGTCGTTGAAGCGTGAGTTGAGGGCAGCCTGGATGCGGCCGGCGCTGACGCCCGTATTGCCGTACACAAAACCGGGCGTGGTCGGCAGGATGGCTGACGTTCCCGAACAGACAAACGGCGCCGTGGCATTTGCGCTGGAATTGGAAGGACTGCACGCGCCGGGATAGGTGTCGACCGGGTTGATCAGGTAGGGTACGGACGGCGCGCCGAGATTGCCGAGCCTGAAAATGTTGTAGCTGATACCGCGGCGGAAGCCGAACTGGCGTAGCTCGCCGGTGCCGGTCATGACTTCGCCCTTCGGTCGCGTCAGTCCTGTCGCCGGATCCTTGATGCCACATACGCCGATGGGCGTGACGTCGTTGACGAAGCGACCCGCCACCGCGAGGCCGAAGGTCGCCGTGTTTTCCAGCCCCGCCGCCACGGCGCCAGGCATCAGGCGCGCGAACCAGGTCGCGATGTTCCCCGAAGGGATGTTCACCCGCAGGAAGGTCATGCCCGAGGCCAGGGCGTTGGACGTGATGCTGGTAATGGGCACCATGCAGGCGTCGGCCGGGCAGCTACCGACAGCGAGATTCGCGCTGGTGATGGTGATCGGCGTCGCGAACAGGAAATTGTTCTGCGCCGCGATGGCTGTGGCGCGCGTGATGGCATTGTTGATGCCGGCCAGCGTCTGGTTCAATTCGCGCGCGCCGGCCAGTGCGGCCGCATCAGCAGCATTCTGCAATTCGGTGCGCACGACATAGGTCCTGCCGACGTCGATGGCCAGCGCCATGAAGCCGAACAGCACGAACACCGAAAGGGCGAACATGACCGAGATCAGCCCCCGGCATTGCCTCGCACGCGCGGGCTTCATTTATTTTCCTCCGCCACCCCCGCTGCCGGAGCCGACGCCGATCGTAAACACGTTCGGCTGCGGCGTGGGCGCGGCAAAGGATTTCTGGTAGCGGCCCAGCGCTTCATGGGCGGCGCGCCCGTCGAGCTGGACCTGCGCGGTATTCGACGAGGCCTGCGGATTGAGGGTCTGCTGGGCATTCAAGATGCGGACGCTTTCGCCGAAGTGCTTGTCCAGTTCGGGCGTCAGCGGCGCGCATGCGGCAAGGACGGCTGCGCCGGCAAGGATGACCAGGCGTTGGGTCGCGGATTGCATGGACGCCTCCTTATTTGAGTTCAAAGCCGGATGGAACGGCGACCTGCGCCGCAGGACCTGCGTCACCCTTTGCCGGGGATGGCGGCGGCAGCGAGGAGGTGTTGGCCGCAGGTGGCGGCGGCGCCTTGCCTTCCATCTTCCCGCCGAGGAAAAACTCGGAACGGCTCGGTTCGATGAAATGGTCGGTGGGCAGTCCGTAATTGGGCGGCAGCGGCTTGACCAGCCTCGGCGTGACGACAAAGATCAGCTCCGAGCGGTCCGACTGGAA
>NZ_LSTO01000001.1:291960-311666 GCF_002211445.1 Noviherbaspirillum denitrificans
CCGCAACCGTCGCGACAGCTTATTTTACTCATAACGCAGCGCCTGGATCGGCAGCATCGACGCCGCCTTCCGGGCCGGATAAAAACCGAAGAAGATGCCGATACCGGCCGAGAAACCCACTGCGAGCACAATCGATTCCGGCGACATGCGCGTCGCCCAGCCGGTCAGCTCGCCGATTGCCCAGGAGCCGGTGATGCCGAGCACGATGCCGGCGAAACCGCCGATCAGCGACAGCGTCATCGCCTCCACCAGGAATTGCGTGAGGATGTCCGAGCCGCGCGCGCCGACCGCCATGCGCAGGCCGATCTCGCGCGTACGCTCGGTGACCGACACCAGCATGATGTTCATGATGCCGATGCCGCCGACCAGCAGCGACACAGAGGCGACGGCGGCGAGCAACAGCGTCATGATGCGCGAGGATTCTTCCTGTGCCTGCAGCAGTTCGGTCAGGTTGCGCACGGTGAAGGCGTCATCCTGCCCCGGCTGCGTACGCTGGCGCTGGCGCAGCAGTTCGCGGATCTTTTCTTCGGCCACCTGCATGCTTGATCCTTCGCGCACCTTGACCTGGATAGTCCCGACACGGCGCAGCTTGCCCTGTGTGTTGCCGAACAGGCGATTGCGCGCGGTATTCAGCGGCAGCATGATCACGTCGTCCTGGTCCTGGCCGATCATGCTCTGCCCCTTGCGGTCGAGCACGCCGATGATGGTGAACGGTACCTTGCGGATGCGGATGGTTTGGTCGAGTGGATCGAGGTCGCCGAACAATTGCTTCGCGGCGGTCTGGCCGATCAGTGCGACCTTCGCATTGCCGGTGAGTTCCGCCTGGTCGAACATGCGGCCCTCCAGCAGCGGCCATTCGCGCGCTTCAAAATAGTCGGGATTGACGCCGTAGATGGTGGTGGACCAGTTGGCGCCGTTGGCAACCACCTGTTCCGTGCGCCGGTTGGACGGCGCGGCCACCTGCACTTCCGAAACCTCCCGCACGATGGCGGCCGCGTCGTCATCGGTCAGGCTCTGGTTGGCGCCGGCGCCAAGGCGTACGCCCGATTGCGTGGTGGAACCGGGCAGGATGATCATCAGGTTGGAGCCGAGGCTCTTGATCTGTTCCTCGACGCGCTGCTGCGCGCCCGCGCCGACGGCGATCATCGTGATCACCGCCGCCACGCCGATAATGATTCCGAGCATGGTGAGGATGGAGCGCAGCTTGTTGACGCGCAATGCGTTCAGCGCGATGCGCAGGGTGGCGAGCAGGTTCATGCTTCTGCTCCGCTTCCCAGTCGTTCGAGTTCGGCCTGGGCGTCGTTCGGCCGGTTCGTTTCGTCGGCGATGACATTGCCGTCGCGGAAGGTGATGATGCGCGCGGCGAAGGCGGCGACGTCATGCTCGTGCGTGACCATCACGATAGTCATGCCTTCACGGTTGAGCTTCTGCAGTAGCGCCATGATTTCCACGCTGGTGCGCGAGTCGAGCGCGCCGGTCGGTTCGTCGGCCAGGATCAGCGAGGGATTGTTGACCAGGGCGCGCGCAATCGCGACACGTTGCTGCTGGCCGCCGGAGAGTTGCGCGGGATGGTGGTCGGCGCGTTCGCCGAGGCCGACTTCGGCCAGACGCTGCAATGCGCGCTGGTGGCGTTCCGCCGGCGGCACGCCCGCATACAACAGCGGCAGTTCGACGTTATCGAGCGCGCTGGTGCGCGGCAGCAGGTTGAACTGCTGGAACACGAAACCGATGCGCCGGTTGCGAATCGCCGCGAGCGCGTCGGCGTCCAGCGCGGACACACGCTCGCCTGCGAGGAAATATTCGCCGGAAGACGGGCGGTCGAGGCAGCCGAGCAGGTTCATGAAAGTCGACTTGCCGGAGCCGGAGGCGCCCATGATGGCGACGAACTGCCCCTCCTCGATGGACACCGACACACCACGCAGCGCATGCACGACGGTGGAGCCCATCACGTACTCCTTCGCCAGTTCGACGGCTTTGATCAGCGCCATCAGAACATCCTCGGCCCGGCGGGCGGGCGCTGGCGCGGCGCCTCCTGCTGAGCCTGCACGGTGCCGGTGATGACTTCCATGCCCTCCTTGAGGTCCTGCGAGATCACTTCCGTCGTGGTGCCGTCGGTCAGGCCGAGGCGCACTTCGATGGCTTTCGGCTGCTTCTTTTCGTCCAGCACATAGACGCGGCCTCGCGCGCCGCTGCCTCCGCCGCGGCGCTCGCCGCTTTCGGCAATGATCTGCTCGTATTTCTTTTTCTGCTCGGGGTTGAGGATGTCCATGATTTGCGCGCGCATCTCGCTGCGGTTGCGCTCGGCCAACTTCTGGCGGTCGCTGTCCGGCACGTCACGGAGGGCCATGAACTTCTCGCGCATGCCCGCGAAGATGGTGTCGAGCTTCGCCGTCTGGCTGTCGTCGAGCTGCAGCTCTTTTTCCAGGCGTTCGCGCAGGGCCTTCATCTGGCCGCCGGGCTGGTTGCTTGCTGGCGCTTCCGGCTGGGCGGCGGGCTTGTCGCTGCCGCCATTGGCGCCGGCGGGACGGAAGCGCAGCGCGGCATTGGCCACCTTGAGCACGTCGCTGCGCGTATCGGTCACGATGCGCACATTGGCGGTCATGCCGGGCAGGAGTTCGCGGGATGGATTGGCAGCGCTGATGACCACGGTATAGGTGACGACGTTGGACACGTTCAGCGCGGCCTTCCGAATCTGCTTGACCGTGCCTTCATAGCTTCGGCCCGGGAACGCATCGACGGTGAAGGTCGACTTCTGGCCGACGCGGATGCGGCCGATTTCGGATTCGTCGATGGACGCATCGACTTGCATGTCGGTCAGGTTTTCCGCAATCACGAAAAGTTCCGGCGCTTGCAGGCTTGCCGCCACGGTCTGGCCGCGCTCGACGCTGCGCTTGATGACGACGCCGTTGACCGGTGCCCGGATCTCGGTGCGGCCGAGGTCGATACGCGCCTGGGCCAGCGCGGCTTCGCGCTGCTTGACGACGGCTTCGGCATTGCGCAGGCCGGCGGCGGCAACACCGGTCTGGGCGCGCGCGGTATTGACCTGCTCGGTCGCGGAGTTGAAGGCGGCCTGCGCCTTGTCGCGCTCGGCGCCGGCAATGAAGCCCTTTTCCACCAACTGCTGCTTGCGGTCGAGGTCGCGCTTCGCCTCCGCGAGGTCAACTTCCGCCTTGGACAGGGCGGCACGTTGGGCAGTGATATTGGCCTGCTGCGTCATAACCTGCGCGCGAGCGGCATCGACGTCAGCCTGCGCCTGCTGCACGCGAGTCTCGAAAGTCTGGGGATCGATCAGTGCAATGAGCTGGTCCTTCTTCACATCGCTGTTGAAATCGACCAGCACTTCCTTGAGCTGCCCGGAGACCTGTGAGCCGACTTGCACCTGCACCACCGGGCTGAGCGTGCCGGACGCCGACACGCTGGCAGTGATGCCACCCTTTTCCACCTTGCCGGTCTTGTACTCCGGTCCGTTGTTCCTTTGTTGCCAGGCCCAGGAGCCCAGGCCGGCGGCGGAAACAACGGCAACGACGGCAAGCGAAGCCCACCACTTTCTTGACAAATTCATAAACAAAGAGAGGTATCTGCGTTAGATGACCGCGATTCTACCGGCTAAAGACTGGCGGTTCTTGTCCTAATGTAACAACGTCTACAAAGAGATGTACAAAAGCGATCGCAGCTTGACGGTGCGGGAGTGCGCGCATATATTACTGACTCGTAAGTAAGTTATTTGGCTCCGCCCATCATGAATTGCCCCCTCAAGAAACGCTGGGAGCGCCGCAAGGATGCGCGCCCGCAGGAACTGCTCGCCGCCGCCCTCGACCTGTTTGTCGAGCGAGGATTCGCAGCGACGCGCCTCGATGACGTGGCGGCGCGGGCCGGCGTTTCCAAAGGCACACTCTACTTGTATTTCACGAACAAGGAAGAACTGTTCAAGGCCGTCGTCCGCGAGAACGTGGTTCCGGTGTTGGGCGAGGCCGAAGGCATCCTCGAATCTTTCGAGGGCAGCACCGTCGAGCTGTTTCGTGAAATGGTGCTCGGCTGGTGGGAGCGCATCGGCGCTACCAAGCTGTCTGGCATCACCAAGCTGATGATGGCGGAGTCGAGCAACTTCCCGGAAGTGGCCCGTTTCTATCACGATGAAGTGATCCAGCGCGGCAATGCAATGATTGCACGCATGCTCCGGCGCGGCGTCGAGCGCGGCGAGTTCCGTCCGGTCGACATCGAACATGCGACCCAACTCGTCTGCTCCCCGATGATCATGCTGATGATGTGGAAACACTCCTTCGCCGAATGCCGCACTGAACAATTCTCGCCCGAAGCCTACCTGAACAGCTTCGTCGACCTGTTCCTCAACGGCATGCTCACCCAACCTCCCCGCTGACCGGATCTCCCATGTTCAAACGACGCGCCTTCTGGATCACCCTTGCCGTCCTGCTGCTTGCCGCCGGCGTGGCGGGCGCCATGCTGAAGAAACCGAACAAGGCAGCCGACCTGCAGAGCGCGGCCCAGGTGCCCGCGGTGATGGAATTTCTGCCCACCGACCTGATGCAGGTAAAGCCCGGCGAGCTGCGCCAGCTGATGCCGCTGACCGGTTCGCTGCGCGCGTTCAATCAGGCCAGCGTGAAGGCCAAGGTGGCCGGCGAGGTGCGCGAGGTGCTCGTGCGCGAAGGCGAAGCAGTCAAGGCGGGCCAGGTGCTGGTCAAGATGGACACCAGCGATTACCAGGCGCGCGTCGAGCAGGCCAAGGGCGCACTCCTCGCGGCGCGCGGCCAGCTGGAGATCGCCACCAAGGCGCGCGACAACAACAAGGCGCTGCTGGACAAGGGCTTCATTTCGAAGAACGCCGTCGACAACGCCGAGAGCCAGTACAGCATTGCCCATGCCAACGTGGAGTCGGCACGCGCCGCGCTCGACGTCGCGCAGAAGGCGCTGGCCGACACCGTGATCAAGGCGCCGATTTCCGGCCTGGTCAGCATGCGCATGGTGCAGCCGGGGGAAAAGGTCGCGGTGGACAATCGTCTGCTGGACGTGGTCGACCTCGGCCAGATGGAACTCGAAGCGGCCGTGCCGGCAATCGATATCGGACACGTGTCGCTGGGCCAGGAAGTGCAGGTCAAGGTGGAAGGCATGCCCAAGGCGCTGACCGGCAAGGTGGTGCGCATCAACCCGGCGACGCAGGCAGGGTCGCGTTCCATCATGGCCTATATCCAGATCGAGAATCCGCAGGGCGCGCTGCGCGTGGGGATGTTCGCCGAAGCACAACTGACAACTGCGAAAAAATCCGGCGTGCTGACTGTACCGCAAGCCGCCGTGCATACCGATGCCGGCCGCCAGTTCGTGTATGCGATCGAAGGCGGCAAGCTGGCGCAGAAGACGGTCACTACCGGCCTGCAAGGCGACGACGGTACGGGTAATTCGGTCGAAATCTTCCAGGGACTGGAAAGCGGCGCGCAGGTCGTCAAGGCCAACCTTGGCACATTGCGGGCCGGCACGCCGGTCAAGATCACGCAGATTGCGGGCGCGAGCGCCCCGGCCCAGTAACCTCGCCGAGGAAATCCATCCATGTGGTTCACCCGCATCAGTATCGGCAATCCCGTCCTCGCGACCATGATGATGGTTGCGTTCGTCGTGCTGGGACTGTTTTCCTACCAGCGCCTGCGCGTGGACCAGTTCCCCGACGTCACCTTCCCGGTGGTCGTGGTGCAGACCGACTACCCGGGCGCCTCGCCGGAGACTGTCGAGTCCGACATCACGCGCAAGGTCGAGGAAACAGTCAACACCATCAACGGCATCAAGAACCTCTTTTCCCGCTCCTATGAAGGCAGCTCGGTCGTCATCATCGAGTTCGACCTGACCATCGACCCGGCGCAGGCCGCGCAGGACGTGCGCGAGAAGGTGGCGATGGTGAAGACCGTGTTCCGCAAGGAAGTGAAGGAACCGCGCGTCATGCGCTACGACCCGGCCGATCGCCCTATCCTCGCGGTGTCGATCACCGGTGATCCCAAGGCTGCCAACCGTGACCTGCGAGAACTGACCACGATTGCCGACCAGGTCATCAAGAAGCGCCTCGAAAACGTGCGCGGCGTCGGCTCGGTTGCGCTGGTCGGCGGCGTCAAGCGCGAAATCCAGATCTACGTGAAGCCAGGCGAGATGGAAGCGCTGGGCATCGGCATCGACCAGGTGATCAATGCGCTGCGCAACGAAAACCAGGAACTGCCCACCGGCGCGATCCGCTCATCCTCCGACGAGAAGGTGGTGCAGATCCAGGGCAAGGTGAAGAATCCGCAAGACTTCGGCCGCATCATCGTCGCCCGCCGCGGCGGCCAGCCGGTGCTGCTGTCGCAGGTCGCGACAGTCGTCGATGGCCAGGAAGAGCAGGAAAGCCTCGCGCTGTACAACGGGCAGCGCACCCTTGCTCTCGCCATCCAGAAGGCGCAGGGCCAGAACACCATCGACGTCGCCGACGGCCTGAAGGAGGCGCTGAAGGAACTCGAACCCCGCCTGCAGGCGCTCTATCCGGGCGTGAAGGTCGACGTGATCCAGGACAGCTCGCGCCAGATCAAGACCGGCGTGGAAAACGTGCGCCGCACGATGCTGGAAGGCGCGGTGCTGACCATCCTGATCGTGTTCCTGTTCCTCAATTCCTGGCGCTCGACCGTGATTACCGGCCTGACGCTGCCGGTGGCGCTGATCGGCACCTTCCTGTTCATGTACATGTTCGGCTTCACGATCAACATGATCACGCTGATGGCGCTGTCGCTGTGCGTGGGCCTCTTGATCGACGACGCGATCGTGGTGCGCGAAAACATCGTGCGCCATGCCGGCATGAAGGTGCACGGACGCTACAAGGACCACCGGACCGCGGCGCTGGAAGGCACGGCGGAAATCGGCCTGGCGGTGCTGGCGACGACCTTCTCCATCGTCGCGGTGTTTCTGCCGGTTGGTTTCATGGGCGGCATCATCGGGCGCTTCTTCCACCAGTTCGGCATTACGGTGACAGCGGCGGTGCTGATCTCGATGTTCGTGTCGTTCACGCTCGACCCGATGCTGTCCTCCATCTGGCCGGATCCGGCCGTCCATGGCGAGCACGGCGGCAAGCGCAACCTGTACGACCGTACCATCGGCCGCGTGCTGCACCAGTTCGACCGCCTCGTGCAGTGGCTGTCGCATACCTACCGCGACATGCTGGACTGGTCGCTCAGGCATCGCGGCAAGACGGTGGGTATCGCCGTCGCCACCTTCGTCGCCGGCTGCGCGATCCCCGTCGCGGGCCTGGTCGGCAGCGAATTCGTGCCACAACCGGACTACTCGGAAACCGGCGTCACCTACTACACGCCGGTCGGCTCCTCGCTCGAATTCACCGAGACGAAGGCGCGGCAGGTGGAAGCGGTGCTGCGCGAGTTCCCCGAAGTGAAGGACATCTACACCACCATCAACACCGGGCAGGCGCTGGGCAAGAACTACGTCACCTCCTACGTGCGCCTGGTGCCGCGCAAGGAACGCGCGCGCAGCACGACGCAGATGAGCATTCCGCTGCGTGATCGCCTGCGGCAGATCGCAGGCATCACCGTGACCCATATCGGTTCGCTGGAAGGCGTGGGCGGCGACGTGAAGCAGTTGCGCCTGAGCCTGCAGGGCACGGACCTGAAAGAACTGGCCAAGCTGACCGATGAAGCGATGAACAAGATGCGCGCCATCCCCGGCCTGGTCGACCTCGATTCCAGCCTGAAGGCGGAAAAGCCGACCATCGCCGTCGAACCGAAGCGCGATATCGGCGCCGACCTCGGCGTGGGCGTGGCGCAGATCGGTGCCGCCTTGCGTCCGCTGCTGGCCGGCGAAGCGGCCACCACCTGGCGCGCGCCTGACGAGGAAAACTACGACGTGAAGGTGCGCCTGTCGCCGACCGATCGCAACAACGCCGACGACCTGTCGCGCCTGATGCTGGCCAGTTCGCAACTCAATACCGACGGCACGCCGAAGATGGTGGCGCTGCGCCAGGTGGCGACCATCGCGCCGTCGACCGGCGCCAACCAGATCAACCGCCGCGACCTGAACCGCGAAGTCGAACTGTCGGCCAACGTGGTCGGCCGCTCGTCCGGCGAGGTCAGCGCCGACGTCAAGCGCGCGCTCGACAGCATGGACTGGCAGCCGGGCTACCGCTACCAGCTCGGCGGCTCAACCAAGAACATGCAGGAGTCCTTCGGCTACGCGCTGTCGGCGCTGTTCCTGGCGATCATCTTTATCTACATGATCCTGGCGTCCCAGTTCGCCAGCTTCCTGCAGCCGCTGGCCATCATGTCCTCGCTGCCGCTGACGTTGATCGGCGTGTTCCTGGCACTGATGTTCTTCCGCTCGACGCTGAACCTGTTCTCGATCATCGGTTTCGTGATGCTGATGGGCCTGGTGACGAAGAACGCGATTCTGCTGGTCGACTTCGCCAACCAGGCGCGCAAGGAAGGCATGGAACGCACCGCCGCCCTGCTGGAAGCCGCGCACGTGCGCCTGCGCCCGATCCTGATGACGACGCTGGCGATGGTATTCGGCATGGTGCCGCTGGCCTTCGGCCTGGGCGAGGGTTCCGAGCAGCGCGCGCCGATGGGCCAGGCGGTGATCGGCGGAATTATCACTTCGTCAATACTGACGCTGGTGGTGGTGCCGGTGATTTACACCTACCTGGATGACTTTGCTGCGTGGATGCGTCGCAAACGGCGCAACACCGGGCCTGACCAGCATCAAGGCGCACCGGCGATCATGGTTCCGCAGAGCAAAAACGAGGATGCCCTTTGATAAAATGACGGGTTTGTTCCCTTTTACCTGTCGAGTGCCGAAATGAATATCGAAAAAACCCGTTTCAACATGATCGAGCAGCAGATCCGTCCGTGGAATGTCCTGGATCCGGAAGTGCTGAACCTGCTGACCGTGGTCAAGCGCGAAGCCTTCGTTCCGGCCGCGTACAAGAACCTGGCGTTCATGGACACCCAGATCCCGCTGGGTAACGGCGAATTCATGTTCACGCCGAAGATGGAAGCGCGCATCCTCCAGGAAGTCGGCGTGAAGAAGCACGAAGACGTGCTGGAAATCGGCGCCGGTTCCGGCTACATGGCCGCCCTGCTCGCGCACAAGGCGCGGCACGTGACGACGGTCGAGATCGATCCCGAACTGAAGGCCTTCGCCGCGCACAACCTGACCGTCTATGGCATCGGCAACGTCGACGTCGCCCTCGGCAACGGCGCACAGGGCTGGAGCAACAAGGGCACCGACGCGCCCTACGACGTGATCGTCATTTCCGCTTCGCTGCCGGTGCTGCCGAAATCCTTCATCAAGCAGCTCAAGGTCGGCGGCCGCCTGTTCGCGATTGTCGGCGAATCCCCGGTCATGAATGCGGAAATCATCACCCGCGTGTCCGACACCGCCTACAAGACCGTCAAGGTATTCGAGACCGACGTCCCGCCGCTGCGCGAGATCGAGAAACCCTCCCATTTCGTTTTCTAAGGATAGCCATGCAACACCTGACAGCACCGGAACTGGCGGTATGGATCGCCGACGAATCGCGGCCCAAGCCGGTGCTGCTGGACGTGCGTGAGCCGTGGGAATTCCAGACCTGCCACATCGCGGGCTCTGTTCCGATCCCCATGCACTCGATCCCGGAACGCCTGCAAGAACTGGAAGAAGACGCGCCGATAGTCTGCATCTGCCACCATGGCGCACGCAGCATGTCGGTCGCGGCCTTCCTCGAACGCAACGGCTTCACGCAAGTGACCAACCTGACCGGCGGCGTCCATGCCTGGGCGTTGCAGGTTGACAACTCGATGCCTACCTACTAACAATCACTAACACGCCCCACCCGCCACCGGAGAATTGAATGCGGAAATCCGTTATCGCCACCCTGCTTGCCGGCTCCTTCCTGTCGTTGAACGCGCGTGCGATCGACCTCGTACAGGTTTACCGGGAAGCGCTTGCCAACGACGCCCCCTTTGCCAGTGCGCGCGCGCAGCTGACAGCGGGTCAGGAAAAGTCGACGCAAGGGCGCGCGGGCCTGCTTCCGACGATCGGTGTGGGCGGCAGCTATACCCGCAACAACCTGGACAGCACCACGGCCGGCGTGACTGCCAACCGCGACTTCAATTCGCGCGGCTACACGGTTTCGCTGTCGCAGCCGCTGTTCCGGTTGGCCAACTGGGAAACCTACCAGCAGGGCAAGCTGTCGGTGGCGCTGAGCGAGGCGCAGTTCGCGCTGTCGCAACAGGACCTGATCCTGCGTGTGGGCCAGGCCTATTTCGATGTGCTGGCGTCGCAGGACGCGCTGGCATCGGTGCAGGCGCAGAAGACCGCGATCACCGAGCAGCTTGCGTCGGCCAAGCGTAATTTCGAGGTCGGCACGGCCACCATCACCGATACCCATGAAGCCCAGGCGCGCTACGACCTGGCGATCGCGCAGGAATTCGCCGCGCAGAACGACCTCGAGATCAAGCGCACTGCGCTGCAGCAGATCATCGGCAAACCGGCCGGCGCGCTCGCCACGCTGCGCCCCGGCGTCAGGCTGGCGCCGCCGGAGCCGGGCATGCTGGACAACTGGGTGCAGAGCGCGGAACAGCAGAACTTCGGCGTGGTCGGCCAGCAACTGGCGCTCGAAATCGCGCAGCGCGAAGTCAAGAAGAGCCGTGCCGGCCACTACCCGACCCTCGACCTGGTCGCCAGCCGCAGCCACAGCAACCAGGGCGCCAGCGCGCTTAGCGCGGCGGGCACCGTGTCGGACAGCAGTGCCATCGGCGTGCAGTGGGCGATTCCGCTGTTTGCCGGTTTCGCGGTCGACAGCCGCGTACGTGAAACCATTGCACTGGAAGACAAGACGCGCTCCGACCTGGAAAACGCCCGGCGCGTGGCGGCGCAAGGCGCACGGCAAGCCTTCCTCGGCGTGAACGCCGGACTGGCACAGGTACGCGCACTGGAAGCGGCGGAAATCTCCAGCACATCGGCACTGGATTCCAACCGCCTCGGCTACCAGGTCGGCGTGCGAATCAATATCGATGTGTTGAACGCACAGCAACAGCTCTACTCAACCCGCCGCGACCTCTCCAAGGCGCGCTACGACACCATCATGAATGGTCTGCGCCTGAAAGCGGCCGCAGGCACACTGAAGGAAGACGATCTCGTCCAAGTCAACGCGCTGCTTCTGCAATAATCTCCCGGCATCGCAGCTGCCGTTGCGATGCCACTTCCCTCCGCCCAATCCCAATTGTTGGAATCAGGCCTTTTCAAATTCAGGAAATGGCGCGCCGATTCCTTGCTCTAGAGCAAGGTTTTTACGCAGCGCTTGTGAACGTAAATTCACAGCTTTTGCGCCTTCCTCTTGTTTCACTGTCGAAACAGATTCCAACGCCATCGATCTTCGTCGAAGCCATAAATCTTCCTCCAGCTTGATATTTCCATACGGCAATACACAGCTTGCTGGCTTATAACTTGCTCTAGATCAAGAAATAGCGATCCCGCTATCGATTTTTGACGGAGCCCCGATGCGAACCAACCTTCCCGTAACCGGCGTTGAATACATACTGAAAGACACGGAGACCATCGTTTCGAAGACAGACCTGAAAGGCCGCATCACTTACGTCAACCAGGATTTCATCAACATCAGCGGCTTTACCGAAGCCGAACTGCTGGGCGCGCCGCAGAACATCGTGCGTCATCCGGACATGCCGTCGGAAGCCTTCGAGGATTTCTGGCGCACCATCCAGAGCGGCAAGGCGTGGACCGGCCTGGTCAAGAACCGCAGCAAGAACGGCGACCACTACTGGGTCGAGGCCCACGCGGCGCCGCTCATTGAAAACGGCCAGGTGACTGGTTACACATCGATCCGCATCAAACCCACGCGTGAACAGGTGGCAGCGGCCGAAAATGCCTACCGGATGATCAAGTCCGGCGACAAATCGCTCGAAGTCCGCGAAGGCAGCGCCGTGCGCCGTACCGTTTTCTCGCGCCTGCGATTCATGAAGAGCCTGTCGCTGAAGACCAAGATGATGACGGGATTCGGCGGCATCGCCTGCCTGTTCGGCGCCGGGATCGCCTTTCCGGGAACGATTGTCGCCGCCGCAGGACTGCTGTTCGCGGCGCTGTTCGGCTTCTCTTTGTATCGTGACATCGTGACGCGGCTTGAGCGTGCCAAGGTGGACATCGATCGCATGAGCGCCGGCGACCTGAGCTGCAAGATCCAGTCGGACGGCGACGACGAGATTTCCCGGGTGCTGCAGGCCGTGCGCGTGCTGCAGACCAACGTGAAGCTGCTGGTCGGCCAGATCAAGGAAGTCACCGACCTCGTCAACAAGGGATCGAACGAAATCGCCGCCGGCAACTCCGACCTCTCCGCGCGCACCGAATCGCAGGCCAGCTCGCTGGAAGAAACCGCGTCGTCAATGGAAGAACTGACCAGCACCGTGCGCCAGAATGCCGACAATGCGCACGAAGCCAACCAGCTGGTGATCGCCACCTCCTCCATTGCCGTGAAGGGTGGCGAAGCAGTCGGAAAAGTGGTGGAAACCATGGCGTCGATCCGTGAAAGCTCGAGCCGGATTTCCGACATCATCAGCGTGATCGACGGCATTGCGTTCCAGACCAACATCCTGGCGCTCAATGCGGCGGTGGAGGCCGCGCGCGCCGGCGAACAGGGCCGCGGATTCGCCGTCGTTGCGTCGGAAGTGCGTACGCTGGCGCAACGCTCGGCGAGCGCCGCCAAGGAAATCAAGGACCTGATCAACGACTCGGTGCAGAAGGTCGAATCGGGCACCACGCTGGTCGACGACGCCGGCAAGACCATGGCGGAGATCGTGTCCTCGGTGCGGCATGTCACCGACATCATGAACGAGATCACGTCCGCCAGCCGCGAACAGAGCGCCGGCATCGAGCAGGTGAACATGGCGATCACGCAGATGGACGAGATCACGCAGCAAAATGCGGCGCTGGTGGAGCAGTCGGCCGCCGCCGCGGAAACCTTGCGCGAGCAGGCAGCAAAGCAGGCGCAGCTGGTGAGCACCTTCAAGCTGATTTCAGGAATGGCGCCGGGACTGTCGGTGGTACCCGGCGCCGTCCTGCGGCCGCATGGCGTGAAAGGCCAGCAGCGTGTACGCGCTATCGCGAACGCGCGGTAAAAAACCAGGAGGCGCTACCCTGCGCGGTACATCGTGACCACGCAGGCGCCGCCGAGGCCGAGGTTGTGTTGCAGCGCCACGCGCGCGCCGTCCACCTGCCGTGCCTCGGCGGTGCCGCGCAACTGGTGCGTCAGCTCGTAGCACTGCGCGAGGCCGGTCGCGCCCAGCGGATGCCCTTTCGACAGCAGGCCGCCGGAAGGATTGGTGACGACCTTTCCGCCGTAGGTGTTGTCGCCATCGTTGACGAATTTCTCCGCACCGCCTTCGGGGCACAGGCCGAGCGCTTCATAGGTGATGAGTTCGTTCTGCGCGAAGCAGTCGTGGAGTTCGACCACATCGATGCCGTCCGGACCGATACCGGCTTCTTCGTAGACCTTGGCCGCCGCTTCCCTGGCCATGTCGTAACCCACCACCCGCATCATGTCGCCCGAATCGAAGGTGCCGGGCCGGTCGGTGGTCATCGCCTGCGCCGCGATGCTCACGCGCGTATCCAGTCCGCGCGCCTTCGCAAAATCCTCGGACACCAGCACGGCCGCCGCTGCGCCGCAGGTCGGCGGGCACGCCATGGAACGGGTCATCACGCCGGGCCAGATCATCGGCGCATTCATCACGTCTTCGGCCGTCAGCACCTGGCGGAACAGCGCCAGCGGGTTGTTGGCCGCATGGCGGCTGGCCTTGGCGCGGATTTTCGCGAAGGTGTCGAGCCGGGTGCCGTATTTCTTCATGTGGCTCAGGCCGGCGCCACCGAAGTAGCGCAGCGCGAGCGGGATCTCGGGCATGCCGACCAGCTCGTCGGTGACCGCATCGAAGGCATCGAAAGGCGACGGCCGGTCCTTGAACATCGAGCTGAGTGCACCCGGCGTCATCTGCTCGAAGCCGAGCACCAGCACGCAGTCCGCGGCGCCGCTGGCCACCGCCTGGCGCGCCAGGAACAGCGCCGTCGATCCGGTCGAGCAATTGTTGTTGACGTTGACGACCGGGATGCCGGTCATGCCCACCGCGTAGAGCGCCTTCTGGCCGCTGGTCGAATCGCCGTACACATAACCCGCGTAAGCCTGCTGCACATCTTCGTACGCGACGCCGGCGTCGGACAGCGCCAGGCGGGCCGCGCTGGCGCCCATCTGGTCATAGGGCGCGCTTGCACCGGGCTTGGCGAAGGGAATCATCCCGACGCCGGAAACGAAGACTTTGCGGCTCATCTTGCACTCCGTAAGTTGGAAGGATAATGGTGATTATAGGTCGGACGACCTAAACTCGTATTGATGGTCACCATGCGATAATCGCGCGTCCGCTTTCTGCCCCTGCCCATGTCACCCGCGCTCAAGACTTCGCTGCAGCACAAGACTTCCAGCACCACGGAAAAAGGCTATGCGCGCGCCAACGATATCCTGCAGGCCGCGCGTGAACTCTTCGCGGCGGACGGCTATGGCGGCCTCTCGATGCGGCGTGTGGCGGCGCAAGTCGGCGTCAGCCTGAGCAATGTGCAGCATTACTACAAAAGCAAGGACATGCTGGTCGAGGCACTGCTGCTCGACTCCCTCAACCAGTTCCAGGAGCGCATGGACGGCATCGCCGCCACCATGGGGGACGCGTCGCGCACCGAACAGTTGCTGGCGACCTTCGACATGTTCCTGGAAGAGCTGCGCAGCCCGGTCATCCGCGGCATGTTCTTCGAATTCTGGGCGCTTGCCACGCGCAATACCTTCGCCTCTACGCTGATGGAGCGCATGCAATCGCGGGAGCGCAAGGCGATTTACAAGCTGATCCAGGGCATGTCGCCCGACATATCCGACGAGGAATACGTGCTCAGGGCAGCGCTGATCGTCGCGCAGGTCGAGGGCCTGATGCTGTTCCGCGTGCGCAACCGGCCCACCCGGCCAGAACTCGAGGGTCTTGAAAAGGCCGCCAGGCAGGCGGTGCTGCGGCTGGCGACTCAGCCGTAAGGGAAAAATTGCTTCACATCAAAGGAATGAAAAAAAAGCGGCATACACTGGTAATCTGCCGGGGCACACCGGCGATGCCGGAGACCATGATGACCAAACCCGAAAACCTGTACGAACAGGCCAGCTACGAACTCAACCAGTTCCGCGAACGCCGCATGGCCGAACGCCGTGCCATTGCGCGTGATACGCCGGACCGCCGCAAGCCGGCTGCCACGGAATCGCGGACAGACAACAACCGCAACGATGCCGATTCTCTCCCGCCTCCGTAAAGCCGCCGCCACGCTCGCTGCCGGCATGTTCATCGCATTGCCGGCAATCGCCGCCGAGCTCCCCAAGGTGGAAGCCAACATGCTCGACGGCAGCCGCTACTCGCTCGAGGACAGCCGCGGCGCGATTACCTTGCTGTCCTTCTGGTCGATCGAATCCCTCGCCGCGCGCAAGTGCATCGCCGAACTGCAGCGCTTCCATGCAGCCTACGAAAGCCAGGGCGTGAAGGTCGTCGCCATCTCCACCGCGGACGATCCCGCGGTACTGCGCGCCTTTGTCGCCAAGCGCAAGCTCAGCCTTCCTGTAGGAATGCTCGGCGAACACAATGTCGGTCCGCTGCCGGAACACCTGCAACCCATCGTGATGGTCTTCGACCGCGATGGCAAGCTGGTCGCCTCGCGCGCCGGCCTGTTCTCTTATCGTGTGCTGGAAGTGCTCGCGGTGCCGCCGCTGATGAAGCCGGCGTCATAACGCCCGTTTTATCCGCCGCAGCGCATCAAGGACGCGCATCGCCATGCGCTCTCCCCTACCCAGTTCTTCCTCCTTCGCTGCCCTGTCGAACAAGGATTGGGCGCGATGCCGCCATGCCGCAACCGCATTCTCCGCCGCCATCCGCGGACGCAACAGGAGATGCAGGCGCGAGCGATACACCGCGAGGTGATGCAGGCTGCGCGAATGCGCGCCGAGCGCGAACTTGTATTCGTACTCGTTCCACATGAAGTTGTACTCCGTGCAGCCGCGCGCGATGCACTCGGAAATGGTGAGGAAGCAGCACAGGATGCCCGCCGAGTACTCGTTGTAGCGGGGATCGTGCGAAATCACCTTGAAGAAGTAGTTGCTGCCGGCGAAATAGCCGATGCTGCCGGCCATCACCTGGCCATCGACGCGCATCGTCAGCACCATCCCGCATTCGCGCACCAGCGCGATCACCTTTTCCACTTCGTCGTCGAGTCCATAGCGGATGTTCTTGCCGGCGATGCGCACGCGGTTCAGGTCGATGATCGCGCGCATGTCTGCCTCGGAGGCGTCGCCGTTGAACGCAATGCTGATGCTGAACGAGGGATGGTCGCGCTTGAGCTTGTCCATGTAGCGGCGCAGGTTGCGGCGCATGTTCTTGCCGAGGCTGGCGACATAGTCATCGACCGTCGCCGGCAGCGGCAGGACGATATTGGCGGTGCAGGCGTACTGCTGGAACGGACGGGCCAGGGTCATCACCCGCGAGTCGACCGCATGCAGGCAGATGACGCTTGCATCGCTCCATGCAGAGAAGATGCAGTCCGCGAAACGTGCAAGTTCTTCCTCGTCGACCGCCATGCCCTCATTGATGACGCGCACCGTGCTGCCCTCCCTGCTCAGCAGGAAGGCGGCCACAGGTCGCTCCCTGCGCCGCGCAAGGTAAGTGTGGGTGACGCCGGACAGTCCGCCGTAGACCTGCAAGTGCGCGAAGGTCGAATGGATATTGCCGTACAGCGTCTGCATCGCCGCATCGACGGCAGTTCCGGGCGGGCCCGCAAGCAGTTCGACGGTGACACGCTCATCCTTCTCGCCAGCGATGGCGCCGGGGCGGAAAGTCGCCGGCAGTGCAGCATTGTGGAATTCGTTCATACCGGAATGACAGCCTCAAGGTTCGATCACTCGCCTTGAGACTAACATCCGTGGCACCGCGCCAGAGGGTATTCCGCTTTGTGTTTGTGCTGTGCCAATACCCGGTCTGCACTGGCGCAACACAGTTGCGCCAGTTCAAGCTCAGCCCGCGGCAGCGATCGGCATGCAGCTTCTGAGGAAGGCCGTCACCTGTTCCGGCGGGCTCGGTTCCGCGATATGGAAACCCTGCATGATGTCGCAACCGGCATCGCGCAGGAAGGCGAGTTGCGCTTCGGTTTCGACACCCTCGGCCACCACCGACAGCCCAAGGCTGTGGGCCATCGCAATGATGGCGGTAGTGATCGCCTCGTCGTCGCCGTCGCCGGGAATGTCGCGCACGAAGGTACGGTCGATCTTGACCTGGTCAATCGGGAAGCGCTTGAGGTAGGCCATCGAGGAATAGCCGGTGCCGAAATCGTCGATCGACAGGCGGATGCCTTCGGTCTGCAGGCGATGCAGCAGGTCGACGTTGGCATGCACATTGTCCATCAGCACCGTTTCCGTGATCTCGAGTTCGAGCTGGCTGGGCGGGACACCAACCTCGCGCAATGCGCCGATGATGTCGTGCACGAGGTGCGGATCGCGCGTCTGCCGCGCGGAAAGATTGACCGATACCGGAATCGCCCCGAGGCCCGCGTCACGCCATTGCGCTACCTGGCGGCATGCAGTCCGCAACACCCAGCGTCCGATCGGCACGATCAGGCCGCTGTCTTCCGCCACCGGTATGAATTCCACCGGGCTGATCATGCCGAGCTCGGGATGGTTCCAGCGCAGCAGGGCTTCCAGCCCCACCAGCCGGCCGTTGCTCACGCTGACCTGCGGCTGGTAGTACAGCATCAGTTCGCCGCGCTCGAGCGCCTTGCGCAGGTTGGTTTCGAGCGACAGGCGCTTCTGCACGCGCTTGTCGAGTTCGGGATGGAACTGCTCGAAGGCATTCTTGCCCCTGCCTTTGGCCTGGTACATCGCGGTATCGGCGTTGCGCGTCAGTGTTTCGAGATCAGGCGCGTCGTCAGGGTAGACGCTGATGCCGACACTGGCGGTGACATAAATCTCGTGGCTGTCGAGGTCAAAGGGCGCCGCCAGCACGGCGAGGACTTTTTCCGCCACGTTGGTCGCGGTGGAAGCAGCCGACGGCTCGATGATGATGGCGAATTCGTCGCCGCCGATGCGGCAAATCACGTCGCCGCCGCGCAGGCATTCCATCAGGCGCCGTGCCACCTGTTCGAGCAGGCTGTCGCCGCTGTGATGGCCGAGCGTGTCGTTGACGATCTTGAAGTTGTCGAGGTCGAGCAGCAGCAGCCCGACGCATCCGCCGAAGCGGTCCACCTTGTCCAGTGCGGTGGCAAGGTGTTCGTTGAACGCATGGCGGTTGGGCAGGCCGGTGACAGGATCGATGTGGGCGAGGTAGTCGAGGTGTGCCTCGGCGCTCTTGACCGCACGCCGCATGCGGGCCACCAGCAGGTAGGCGACGGCAAGCGAGCCCGCGGCGATGACCAGCGTGAGGCCGGCATAGCCGACCAGGCGGGCGTAAAGCTGGTCGAGGCCGGCGCGGATCGCGACAAGGCCGATGTCGCGGCCGTCGATCTTCACGTGCTGCGCCACTTCAAGATGGTTGATGCTGAAACGGTGACCATCGGTCACCAGCTCGGGCGGCGGCATGGGAATCGCCGGCTGGCCGTCGCGGATGTAGGATGCGAGCGGCGCGCGCTGCAGGGTGAACAGCCCGGCTGCTTCGATGCTGGGCGATGCTTCGAGCACGGCGAGGGTTTCCCGGCTGGCCTTGCTGTCGCCGAACAGCAGCGCCGCCGCACTGTTCTCACCGACGATGCGCGCCTGCACCTTCATGTCTTCGAGCAGCGCGCCGCGCAGCGAAAAGAACTGAAACAGGATCAGCAGGACGCTGGCCACCAGCAGCGCCGCGCCGGCCGTGACCAGGTTGGCGAGCTCCATCCAGCGCCCGATGCGGGGAGAGCGGGAAACCGTATTCATTGCACCATCCTCGCCAGTCGCAGCAGCTTGGAGCTGATTGCCAGCCGTGCCTGCCGCGCCGCGCGCGTATCGACGTCGAACACGACGCGCTTGTTGTCCATGGACAGCGCGATGATGCTGCCGTCGTGACCGATTTCCTCGTCATCCGAAATCGTGAGCACGGCGGCACCGCCCAGCCCCTTCTTGATCTGCACCCAGCGCTCGCGGTCGCCGCCGTCGACGAACAGTACATGGCATGTATTCAACGCATCCAGCGCCGCCAGGTTGCGCACCGCGATGCGCCGCCCCTTGACGGCACGCTCGCCGAGTCCCGCCAGGGACTGGCGCAGCACGCTGCCGGGATTGACGCAAATGTTCAATGTGCCGCCTTCGTACGCGGTATCGGACGGCCATTCGGTAAACAACGCGAAGTTGTACACGAAGGCAGCCTTGAGCGCATATTCCGGCACCGGCTCAGCAGCCACTGCCGCAGGCAGCAGGAACGCCGCCGGCAACAGGCGGCGGGCGATACTGCGCAACAGGAAAATGAACAGGTGAAACATCAGAATGCGTATGCCAGCTTGATCCGGTAGGTGCGTCCGTTCTGCACGATGGCATCCTGCGCATGCTCGGCGGCGCCCGGGTCGGCATAGCGGCGGTCGAACAGGTTGTAGATGCTGCTTGAAAGTTCGAGCCCAGGCGCCAGCCGCATCGCGGACAGGGTCACGTTCCCCAGCCAGTAACC
>NZ_LSTO01000001.1:311676-318203 GCF_002211445.1 Noviherbaspirillum denitrificans
CAGGCAGATTACTCTGCAGCCTGCACAGCTGCACGGCGTGCCGGCAGCTTTTCCTTGATACGTGCGGACTTGCCCGAACGCTCACGGAGGTAGTACAGCTTCGCACGACGCACGTCACCGCGGCGCTTGACTTCGATCGAAGCGATCAGCGGGGAGTACAGCTGGAAGGTACGCTCAACGCCTTCGCCGGAAGAGATCTTGCGGACGATGAAGTTGGAGTTCAGACCGCGATTGCGGCGCGCAATCACGACGCCTTCGTAAGCCTGGGCGCGCTTGCGGGTGCCTTCAACCACGTTGACGTTGACGACGACCGTGTCACCCGGTGCGAAGTCAGGGATGTTTTTGCCCAGGCGGGCGATTTCTTCTTGCTCGAGTTTCTGGATCAGATCCATGTTCAGCTCCTTGAACCATCATGCCGGCGCTTGGTATTGAATGTGCCCGGTAGAGGATGGGGTTTTACAAATACGGGTTACCCCGCGCGATACAACAAACTACTTCAAACTGCTTAAAAACTTCTCGTCGGTCCGCGTCAGCAATCCCGCTTCGCGCGCCTTCTCGATCAGGTCCGGACGCTTGTCTGCAGTTGCCAGCAGCGCCTGCTGCCGCCGCCACTTCTCGATCTCCGCATGGTTCCCGCCCATCAGAACCGGCGGCACCGCAACGCCTTCGTACACATCGGGCCGCGTATAGTGCGGACAATCGAGCAAGCCGTTGACGAAACTATCCTCAACAGCGGATACATCGTCGTTCAGCACACCCGGCAATTGCCGGATCACGGCATCCATCAGCGCCATCGCAGGCAGCTCGCCCCCGGACAGCACGAAATCGCCGAGGCTGATTTCTTCGTCCACGCAACGGTCCAGCAACCGCTGGTCCACCGCTTCATACCGGCCGCACAACAAGACGAGGCCGGGTTCGGCGGTCAACTGCATCACGCGCTGGTGCGTCAGCTGCTTGCCCTGCGGCGACAGGTACACGACGCGCGGCGCCGGCAACCCCTGTCCTGCGTGACGCGCCTTTGCCGCACCGATGGCTGCCTCGAGAGGCTTTGCCATCATCACCATCCCGGGGCCGCCACCATAGGGGCGATCGTCGATGGTGCGGTAGTTGTCAGTGGTGAAATCGCGAGGATTCCAGAGCGACAGGCTGCACTTCCCTTTTTCGAACGCGCGGCGGGTGATGCCCGACTGCGTGATCGCGGTGAACATCTCGGGGAAGAGCGTGACGACATCAAATTGCATCTCGACCTATCCCCAAAACCGGGCTAGAAATCCAGCCCCCAATCCACCGTTATCTTTTTTCCTGCCTGGTCAACCGTTTTCACGAACTGGTCGACAAAGGGAATCAGCCACTCTTTCGGTTTCTGATCCTCCGCCACAGCCGGAGCCACGACTTTCAGGATCGGATGGGCGCCGTTGTCCATCAGGTCGGCGACCGCACCGAGGGCTTCACCCTGCAGGTTTTCTACTTCCAGGCCGACAAGGTCGACCCAGTAATACTCGTTGTCATCAAGCGGCGGGAAATGACTGCGCCGGATCTGCACGACGGCGCCCTTAAGCGCCTCTGCCGCATTGCGGTCCGCCACGCCCATCAACTGGGCAACGACGTCTTCGCCGTGCATCTTGGACTGCATCATGTCGACGTCGCGCAGGACAGGCTTGTCCAGCCACCACGTCTTCGCATGCAGCATCGCATCCGCGTCAGCGGAATAGGGCCTGATCCTGACCCAGCCCTTGATGCCATAGGCACCGGTCACATGACCGACCAGCACCAGATCTTCAGGGATTGGAACCCCTGACACCGTCTTGGCTGACAAATTTAAGCAGCAGCCTTGCCAGCGGCCTTGACCAGGCGGGCAACCGTCGGGGACAGTTGTGCGCCAACGCCTTGCCAGTGAGCCAGGCGGTCTGCAGCGATGCGGAAGCCCTCATCCTTGCCTTCAGCAACCGGGTTGTAGAAACCCAGGCGCTCGATGAAACGGCCGTCACGGCGGTTACGCGAGTCGGTGGCAACGATGTTGTAGAAGGGGCGCTTCTTGGCGCCGGAGCGGGAAAGACGAATAACGACCATAATGTGCTTCCAAAAATTGTTCGAAGGCGGAAAAAGCCGGGAATTATAGCGCGCTTTTCGCCCCCCCTGCAAGTTTGGTAAGAGAACAACGAGAAGATGCGTAGGCAAATTGCACAGGACGCCCCTGTCATGCACACTACGCAGCCGAAAATGAGGGATTTCCCGCCAGCGGGGAGCCGGGATTTTAACAAAACCACAAGAACGATGACCACAGTCCACAAGAACAAGACGCTCGCCACCTTCCTTGCCGCCATCTTTGGCGGACTGGGATTCCACCGGTTCTATCTCTACGGCAAGAAGGACCGTTGGGCGTGGGTGCACGTGCTGCTGTTTCCGCTGTCGATCTTTGCCGCCTTCATCGAGGCGCTGATGATCGGCCTGACTGCCGACGAGAAGTGGGATGAGACGCACAACAGGGACTCCGGCCGGAAGTCGGATTCCGGCTGGCTGCTCGTCATCCTGCTGGTGCTGACCTTCGGCGGCGGGGCAATCGCCGTCATCGCGGCAATTGCCCGCACCTTCGACCTGATGTTTACAGGAGGGGCTTACGGCTGACGGATCCGGTCATGCGTGGGCCATGGGACGCTCGATGGGTGGCGTACCCTCCTTGAACATTTGCTTGATCTGCTGGCGCAGCTCAGGTGTGTCTTCATGATGATGCACGGTAACAGCATGTTGCACGGCGGCATCCAGGAGTTCCTGGTCGGTGTCGGCGGACAAGGCAACGCTGCAGTTCGTGTCGCTTGGGAATTCGCGGCAGTCGATGTATTTACGGGTCATGATCCTGGCCTCCTCGCTTGAGATGACAAGCGTGCGGCGATGCGCCGCACTATGTCGTTATAAGTTCGGGAAAACGCTCTCACAAGACGCGCGAGGGCGTAACTGTTGATCCAGATCGAACTCAGATGGAGACGCTGGTTGTTTCCAGCAACTGGCAGCCGTCGATGCGCCAGATGCTGTCCTCGCCCTGCTGCATCCAGAACACCGCAAGCCATACCCTGCTGTTGCCGTCGGTGACGCGCACAATCTGTATGGCATCGCCGTTGACCACTTCAGGTTTGGAATAAATCACGCGCTGGTAGCGGTAGATCGGGTTGTATTCTTCCTTGATCAACCGTAGAAAGTTGTCGGGACTGCCGATCAGCATGCGCTTTTCGGGCGTCGCCTGCTCGAAGGCGCTGACGGCATCGTCGATGGACAAGGCCTCGAGCTGGGTTTGCACCACTTCGTGGATCGCGATGGCATCGGCGGTCGTGATATCGTCGATCGCCCATGCGCTGCTCCACCATGGTGCACAAAGTCCGGCAAGCAGGCTTGCCGTTGCCAGTAGCCGTTTCATGATCGCCTCCCGACCAGAAACAAAGGGTTGTCAAATCAGTATATGGCAGATTGAAAAAAGTGCCGAGAGTTCACCCCCTGACAAAAAAATAAGGCAGGCCGGCTCTCGCCGGACTGCCTTTGGAACCTGCCCGGAGGGCTGGCGTCAGAACTGGTCTTCGGCCAGTGCCATCACGCCGGCGCTGCCGTCAACGATCGAAGTGCGATAGCCGGACGCCTGCGACAGGATATGGTCCGCAAAGAAGCGTGCGGTGCCGATCTTCGCCTGGTGGAACTTCGCATCGCCCTCGCCTGCCTTGAGCTTACGTTCGGCAACCAGCGCAGCACGGGCCATCTGCCACCCGCCCAGCACAACGCCGGCCAGCTTGAGGTACGGCACGCTGCCTGAGAACACGCCCTTGATGTCGGACTTCATGTTGTTGACGACAAAGTTGACGACGTCTTCCAGCGCCTTCGACCCGCTTGCCAGTTGCGCACGGATTGCCGCGAGATCCGGATTGTCCGAAGCCGACAGTTCCTCTTCGGTACGGCGTACTTGCGCCAGGATGGCCTTGGCGGTCGCGCCCCCGTCACGGGCGGTCTTGCGGCCGACCAGGTCGTTGGCCTGGATCGCGGTCGTGCCTTCATAGATCGGCAGGATGCGCGCATCGCGGTAGTACTGTGCTGCACCGGTCTCTTCAATGAAGCCCATGCCGCCGTGCACCTGCACGCCGTTGGAAGCGACATCGATCGACAATTCGGTGGACCAGCCCTTGACGATCGGCACCAGGAATTCGTAGAAGGCCTGGTTGGCCTTGCGCACCGCGTCGTCCGCGCTATGGTGTGCAGCGTCATATGCGGCGGCGGCCACGTAGGCCAGCGCGCGTGCGGCTTCGACCTGGGAGCGCATCGACATCAGCATGCGGCGCACATCCGGCTGATGGATGATTGCCACCGGGCCGGCGGAACCGGCGAGGTCGCGCGACTGGATACGTTCGCGCGCATAGGCGACAGCCTTCTGGTACGCGCGCTCGGCGACTGCGATGCCCTGCATGCCGACGGCGAAGCGCGCCGCGTTCATCATGATGAACATGTACTCGAGGCCGCGGTTCTCTTCGCCGACGAGGTAGCCGATCGCGCCGCCATGGTCGCCAAACTGCAGCACTGCGGTCGGGCTGGCCTTGATGCCCAGCTTGTGTTCGATGGAGACGCAATGCACATCGTTGCGCTCACCGAGCGAACCGTCCTTGTTGACCAGGAACTTCGGCACGACGAAGAGCGAGATGCCCTTCACGCCTTCCGGCGCGTTCGGGGTACGAGCCAGCACGAGGTGGACGATGTTCTCGGCCATGTCGTGTTCGCCATAGGTGATGAAGATCTTGGTGCCGAAGACCTTGAAGGTGCCGTCGCCCTGCGGCTCGGCACGCGAACGCACTAGCGCCAGGTCGGAACCGGCCTGCGGCTCGGTCAGGTTCATCGTGCCGGTCCACTTGCCGGAGATGAGGTTCTCGAGATAGGTGGCCTTGAGCTCGTCGGAGCCTGCGGTCAGCAGTGCTTCGATGGCGCCGTCGGTCAGCAGCGGGCACAGTGCGAACGACAGGTTCGCGGAGTTGAGCATTTCGATGCATGGCGTCGCCACCAGCTTCGGCAGGCCCTGGCCGCCAAATTCGGTCGGATGCTGCACACCTTGCCAGCCGGCCTCTCCGAACGCCTTGAAGGCTTCCTTGAAGCCCTTGGTGGTCGTGACCTTGTTACCGTCGTGCCAGTAGCTCGGCTCCTTGTCGCCAATGACATTGAGGGGCGCAATCACTTCGCCGCAGAACTTGGCGTTTTCCTCCAGCACCGCTTCGACGGTTTCCGGGGACGCGTCTTCGCAACCGGGCAATGCATTCACTTGGGACAGGCCGGCAAGTTCGTTGAGCACGAACATCATGTCCTTCAACGGGGCGACATAACTCATTAGAGACTCCAATAGAAAAAGGCAGGACTGCGGGAATTATTACGAAGCGTCAGGAAAAATCCTGTCAGCTACGCGACAAACCCGGCATGTCCTGCCCGGTATTTAGCGATTTCTTGAGCGGGGCGGACATGTCAGGCGCCCCGCGTTCCTGCGATCAGCCGAGTTGGGAAACCAGCTGCGGTACGACTTCGAACAGGTCGCCCACGATGCCGTAGTCGGCCACCGAGAAAATCGGTGCTTCCGGATCCTTGTTGATGGCGACGATGGTCTTCGAGTCCTTCATGCCGGCTAGGTGCTGGATCGCGCCCGAGATACCGACCGCGATGTACAGCTGCGGCGCCACGATCTTGCCGGTCTGGCCGACCTGCCAGTCGTTCGGCACGAAACCGGCATCCACTGCGGCGCGCGACGCGCCCATGGCCGCACCCAGCTTGTCTGCCAGCGGTTCCAGGATCTTGAAGTTCTCGCCCGAGCCCATGCCGCGGCCGCCGGACACGATCACCTTGGCGGCGGTCAGTTCCGGACGATCGGACTTGGCCAGTTCGCGCGACACGAAGGCGGACTTGCCGGCATCGGCGACGGCGGAAATCGTTTCCACCGCAGCATTGCCGCCAGTAGCAGCAGCGTCGAAGCCGGTGGTGCGCACGGTGATGACCTTCACGCTGTCGCTCGATTGCACGGTGGCGATGGCGTTACCGGCGTAGATCGGGCGCTCGAAGGTGTCGGCGGACACGACCTTGGTGATTTCGGAGATCTGACCGACGTCCAGCTTGGCGGCCACGCGCGGCAGGATGTTCTTGCCGTAGGCGGTGGCGGGCGCCAGGATGTGCGAGTAGCTGCCGGCAATCGCCAGCGCCTGGTCGGCGATGTTTTCGGCGAGGCCGTCGGCGAAGTGCGCGGCGTCGGCCAGCAGCACCTTGGAGACGCCGGCGATCTTCGATGCAGCTTCGGCGGCGCCGCCGGCGTTGTGGCCGGCGATCAGGACGTGGACGTCGCCGCCGGCTTGTGCGGCTGCGGTGATGGTGTTGAGCGTGCTTCCCTTGAGCGAAGCATTGTCGTGTTCAGCAATGACGAGTGCGGTCATGATGATGGATTCCTGATCTGAATTTGTTTAGATGACTTTTGCTTCGTTCTTGAGCTTGTCGACCAGCGCGGCGACATCCGGCACCTTGATGCCGGC
>NZ_LSTO01000001.1:318213-331318 GCF_002211445.1 Noviherbaspirillum denitrificans
AACGCCCGGCACAATTTCAACTTCGATGCCTTCGTCTTCCAGCGCCCGCAATTCCTCGTCGGCACGTCCGAACATCATCGGGTCGCCGCCTTTCAGGCGAATGACAAGTGCGTACTTCCGCGCGCATTCGACCAGCTTCTGGTTGATGACGGGCTGCGCCGTCGAGCGCTGGCCGGAGCGTTTTCCAACGGGGATCTTCTCCGCCTGCGGACACAGCGCCAGCATTTCTTCCGTGACCAGTGCGTCGTACAGCACGACGTCAGCCTGGGAAAGCAAGCGGGCGCCGCGGACCGTGATGAGGTCGGCGGCGCCCGGGCCGGCGCCGAGCAGGATGACCTTGCCGGTCTTCTTCTGCGCGGCGTTGGAGGCGGTCATTGACGCTCAGGCGATGCGGATCATGCCCGCGGCCACCGTCTGGTGCGTCACTTCATCGATCAGGATGAAGGAGCCAGTCGAACGGATGGCGTCGTAGGCATCGGCCGCCAGCGGCTGCTGGACGTTGATCGAGACCGTCGCGATGTCGTTCAGCTTCAGCGAATCGGCAGCGCGGCGTTCCTGCGTGTTGATGTCGAGCAGGGTGTCGATCTGCGTCACGCGTGCCGCGACCTGCTTGGTCGTGTGCTTGAGCCAGTACTTGCGGCGCATGTCGAGCGGCTCCTCGGAGAGCCAGCAAATTTCGGCATTCACGGTCTTGAGCAGCGTGGCAGGCTTGTCGGCCTGGACCAGCATGTCACCGCGCGAGATGTCGAGGTATTCGTCCAGAAGGATGGTGACAGACTGGCCGACTGCCGCGGATTCCAGCGAACCGTCCAGCGTCAGGATGTCCTTCACGGTTGCCGTCTGGCCGCCCGGCTGCACCAGCAGCTTGTCGCCCTTGTGCACCTTGCCGGCCTCGATGCGGCCCATGTAGCCGCGGAAATCGTTGGCTTCGTGGCCGTTGTGGCGGGCCACCAGCTGCACCGGATAGCGGAAGGGCTCGTCGTGCGACTCGTCGTAGACGGTCAGCGATTCCAGCAGCTCGATCAGCGTCGGGCCTTCGTACCACGACAGGTTGTCGGTCTTGCTCACGACGTTGTCGCCGGCCAGCGCGGACAGCGGAATGGCGCGCACGTCGGCCAGGCCGAGCTGCTTCGCGAATTGCTGGTAAGCGGCGACGATGCGGTCGTAGACAGTCTTGTCGTAGTTGACCAGGTCCATCTTGTTGACGGCAACGATCACGTGCTCGATGCGCAGCAGGTGGGCGATGGTCGAGTGGCGCTTGGTCTGCGTCAGCAGTTCCACACTGCCGTCGTCGCCCAGCTTCACCTTGGACACGTCGACCAGGATGATCACGGCGTCGGCGGTCGAGGCGCCTGTCACCATGTTGCGGGTGTACTGCTCGTGGCCCGGGGTGTCGGCGATGATGAATTTGCGCTTGGGCGTTGCGAAATAGCGGTAAGCGACGTCAATGGTGATGCCTTGCTCGCGCTCGGCTTCCAGGCCGTCGGTCAGCAGCGACAGGTCGACGGTGTCGCCGACGGTACGCTTGTGCTTGGCGCGCGAAATCGCGTCGAGCTGGTCGGCGAAGATGCCCTTGCTGTCGAACAGCAGGCGGCCGATCAGCGTGCTCTTGCCGTCATCGACGGAACCGGCGGTGATGAAGCGCAGCAGGCCGCGCTCGTTGACGGCGTTCAATACGTGTTCAGAAACTGCGGCGTTCATCAGAAATACCCTTCCTTCTTGCGTTTTTCCATCGATGCTTCGGATGTCTGGTCATCCATGCGGGTCGCGCCGCGTTCGGTGATCTGCGTGACCGCGGTTTCGGCGAGGATCGCGTTCACGTCGGCTGCGTCCGAAGCGACCGGGCAGGTGCAGGAGATGTCGCCGACGGTACGGAAGCGCACCGTGCGGGTTTCGACAGTTTCGCCTTCGCGTGCCGGGGTGAGGTCGGTCAGCGGGACCAGCAGGCCATTGCGCGGAATGACCTCGCGCTCGTGTGCGAAGTAGATCGAGGGCAGCGCCAGTTTTTCGCGGGCGATGTATTGCCAGACGTCGAGCTCGGTCCAGTTGGAGATCGGGAACACGCGCATGTTCTCGCCCTTATGGACGCGGGTGTTATACAGGTCCCACAGTTCCGGTCGCTGGGCCTTCGGGTTCCATTGGCCGAATTCGTCGCGGAAGGAGAAGATGCGTTCTTTCGCGCGGGCCTTCTCTTCATCGCGGCGGGCGCCGCCAATGCAGGCATCGAAGCCGAACTCGGCGATCGTTTCCAGCAGCGTCACGGCCTGGGCGGCATTGCGCGAATCAGTCTGCGGATTGCGCAGGCGCACCGTGCCGCGCTTGATGGAATCTTCCACCGAACGCACAACCAGGCGCTCGCCCAGTTCAGCAGCGCGGCGGTCGCGGAATTCGATCACTTCCGGGAAGTTGTGGCCGGTATCGATATGCACCAGCGGGAAGGGGAACTTGCCCGGACGGAAAGCCTTCTCCGCGATGCGCAGCAGCACGACCGAGTCCTTGCCGCCCGAGAAGAGCAGGGCCGGGTTGGTGCACTCGGCTGCGACCTCGCGCATGATGTGGATTGCTTCCGATTCGAGCCAGTCCAGGTGGCGGTTGCTGGCCGCATCCAAAAAGAGTTTTTCGACTGCTGTATTCATGATTTTATTGTGCTGCTACCGATTTGATTCTGACGAGCTTGCCATCCACGACGTGGAGGCCGCATTCCTTGGATTCCGGGTTTTCCCACCACCAGCGTCCGGCGCGCACATCCTCGCCCGGCTGGATCGCGCGGGTGCAGGGTTCGCAGCCGATCGACGGATAACCCTTGTCGTGCAGCGGGTTGTAGGGGACGTTGTTGCTGCGAATGTAATTCCACACGTCCTCTTCCGACCAGTCTGCCAGCGGATTGAACTTGGTCATGCCGTGTGCCGGATCGTCTTCCTGTACGGCGAGGTCGGCACGCGTAGTCGATTGCGCGCGGCGCTGGCCGGTGACCCAGGCCTTGTTGCCGGCGAGCGCACGGTTCAGCGGCTCGACCTTGCGAATGCGGCAGCACTCCTTGCGCATCTCGACGCTGTCGTAGAAGGCGTTCAGGCCGTTCTGCTGCACATAGCCGTCGACTGCGGCCGGCTCCGGCTTGTACAGCTTGACGTCGTAGCCGTACGTTTCCTTGATGCGGTCCACCATGCCCAGCGTTTCCTTGTGCAGGCGGCCGGTCTCCAGCGTGAAGATACCGATCGGCAGCTTGGCGCGCAGGATCAGGTCGGCCAGCACCATGTCCTCGGCGGCGAGGCTGGATGCGAAAACCGCGGGCGAGAATTCGGCCGCGATGCGCTTGAGCGTCGCCTGCGTGTTCTCGACCAGGGTGTTGTAGTCGCTCATGCTGCTGCTCCCACACCGCGCTGTACGCGGGCGAACAGCGGCGATTTCTTGTCCCAGGAGTTGGAATACACCTCGGAGAAGTCGGTCAGGCCCTTCAGCGCATCGTGGATATCACGGTCTTCACGTACGGCGAAGGCATCGAAGCCAACGCGCTGCATCAGGAACAGCTGGTCACGCAGCACGTCGCCAATCGCGCGCAGTTCGCCGGTGTAAGCGTGGCGCGCACGCAGGTTGAAGGCGATCGAATAGCCGCGGCCGTCGGCAAACTTCGGAAAGTCGATGGCGATCAACTTGAAGCGGCCGAGGTCATCCTTCAGGTCTTCCGGGCGTTCGCTGCTGCCGATCCACACGGCGAGTTCGGCGCGGTTCTCCAGCGCGGCGCGCTGCTGCTGCCACACCTTCAGCGGCACGATCACCTTGCCTTCGGGCACGGCAACCGCGTCCGGCGTGTCTTCTTCTCCGAGGCGCAAAACGGTCCAGTCATCCGCGACGACGGCCTTGTTCTTGATGATGTTACGCATAGGCGTCTTCTCCAGCGGGATGTTCGATCTTGATCGGTGTGGCGTACACGAATTCCTTGAACGGCGTGATGCCGATGCGACGCGCGGTCTCGATGAAACGTTCGTCTTCGGTGCGCTCGCGCAGGTAGACCTGCAGGATGCGGTCGATCACTTCCGCGACCTGGTGTGCCGAGAACGACGGGCCGATGATCTTGCCGATGCTCGACTGGTTGCCCTGTGCACCGCCGATCGAGATCTGGTACCACTCGCTGCCGTCCTTGTCGACGCCGAGGATGCCGATATGGCCTATGTGGTGATGGCCGCAGGAGTTGATGCAGCCGGAAATATTCAGCTCGATGTCGCCAATGTCATGCTGGAAGTCGAGGTTGTCGAAGCGTTCGGCGATATCCTGCGCGATCGGAATCGACTTCGCATTGGCCAGCGCGCAGAAGTCGCCGCCCGGGCAGCAGATCATGTCGGTCAGGAAGCCGATGTTCGGCGTGGCCAGGCCGTGCTTCTTTGCTTCTTCCCACAGCGCGATCAGGTCGGACTGCTTGACGTCGGCCAGCACCAGGTTCTGCTCGTGCGTGGCGCGCAGTTCGCCGAAACTGTAGCGGTCGGCGAGGTCAGCAACGAAATCCATCTGCTCGGCGGTGACGTCGCCCGGCGGCACACCGGTCTTCTTCAGCGACAGCACCACGGCGGCATAACCCGGAACCTTGTGGCCCTTGACGTTGCGCTCGATCCACTTGGCGAAGGCCTTGTTCTCCGCCTTGTGCTGCTCGACCGTTGCGTCGGTCGCCGGCAGGGTTTCATAGGGCGGGGCGGTGAAGTAGGCGGCGACGCGGTTCAGTTCTTCCTGCGTCAGCGTGCTCGGGCCGTCCTTCAGGTGCTGCCATTCTTCTTCCACCTGGCGCGCGAATTCCTCGACGCCGAGCGCCTTCACCAGGATCTTGATGCGCGCCTTGTACATGTTGTCGCGGCGGCCGTACTGGTTGTAGACGCGCAGGATGGCTTCGACGTAGCTCAGTACATGCTGCCACGGCAGGAAGGCGCGGACTTCGCTGCCCAGGATGGGCGTGCGGCCCATGCCGCCGCCGACGAAGACGCGGAAGCCGATTTCGCCCTGTGCGTTCTTTTCAACCGACAGGCCGATGTCGTGCACCATGATCGCGGCGCGGTCTTCTTCCGCGCCGTTGATGGCGATCTTGAACTTGCGCGGCAGGAAGGCGAATTCCGGATGGAAGGTGCTCCACTGGCGCAGGATTTCGCAATACGGGCGCGGATCGATGATCTCGTCCGGCGCAACGCCGGCAAACTGGTCGGAGGTGATGTTGCGCACGCAATTGCCCGAGGTCTGGATGGCGTGCATTTCGACGGAGGCCAGCTTGGCGAGAATGTCCGGGGTCTCTTCGACCTTGATCCAGTTGAACTGGATGTTCTGGCGGGTGGTGAAGTGGCCGTAGCCGCGGTCGTGCTCGCGCGCGATATGGGCGAACATGCGCACCTGCTTCGAGGACAGCAGGCCGTAGGGCACTGCGATGCGCAGCATGTATGCGTGGCGCTGGTAGTACAGGCCGTTCTGCAGGCGCAACGGGCGGAATTCGTCTTCGGTCAGTTCGTTGGCAAGGCGGCGGCGCACCTGGTCGGCGTATTGCGCCACGCGTTCCTTGACGATCTGATGATCATATTGGTCGTAACGATACATCTTTTTCTATCCAATCTTAAAAAACCAGTTTCGCGGCGACGCCGGTCAGCGTCGTGGCCAGCAGGCCGCGCAGGATCTTTTCCGGAACTGCCTTGGCGGCGAGGGAGCCGATGGTGATGCCGGGCAGGGAACCCAGCAGCAGGGCACCAAGCAGCACCCAGTTGATCGATCCAAGCCACCAGTGGCCGAAGGCGGCGATGGCCGTCAGCGGGACGGCGTAGGCGATGTCAGTGCCGGCAATTTCCGCCGGGGACAGGCGAGGATACAGTAATACAAGGATAGTTGCACCGATTGCACCTGCGCCGATCGACGAAATCGTTACCAGCGTGCCGAGGATTGCGCCGACGACGATGGTGGCAATAGTCAGTTTAGTGCCTTGCAGCTGTTTTTCAGGATGTTTGAGCACCCATGCCTGCATGCGGCCGCGGAACAGCAGCGCGACGACGGTCAGCAGCACGGAGAAAGCGATGGAATAGCGGATGATCTGGCCGATTTCCTTGTCCAGCGCGCCGAAGTATTTCAGGCCGATGGTGGCCAGGAGGGCGGCCGGGAGGGCGCCGTAGCAGAGGTGACGCACGATGTCCCAGTGGACGGTGCCGCGATAGCGGTGCGCAACAGTGCCGGCCGCCTTGGTCGTGGACGCGAAGGCGAGGTCGGTGCCGACCGCGACCGTCGGCGAAACGCCGAACAGGAGGGTGAGCAGAGGCGTCATCAGGGAACCGCCGCCAACGCCCGTCAGGCCGACCAGCAGGCCGACGGCAAAACCGGAAAGTACATAAGTAATAGTCATGTGACCTCGCGCAAATTAGCCTGAATCGTAATAAACTAATTCCTTATTCCAAACTACTTAGTATTTATTTGCTTATATGCCTTCCTGGTATATGCAAGCATGAAAAAGTAGCGTTGGCATTTCCACAAGGGAAACGATGAACCTCCATCAACTCCGTTTTGTCCGGGAAGCCGTCCGGCAGAATTTCAATCTCACCGAAGCCGCCAAGGCGCTGTATACCTCCCAACCGGGCGTATCCAAGGCCATCATCGAGCTGGAAGAAGAGCTGGGTGTGGATATCTTCACCCGCCACGGCAAGCGCATCCGCGGCCTGACCGAGCCTGGGCGGGCGGTGTTGCGCTCGGTCGAGCTGATCATGCAGGAGATCGATGGGCTGAAGCAGATTGGCAAGGAATTCGCGGCGCAGGACAGTGGCAGCTTCACAATCGCCACCACCCATACGCAAGCGCGCTATACGTTGCCCAAGGTGGTCCAAGCCTTTACCCAAAAGTATCCCAAGGTGAAGTTATCTTTGTTGCAGGGAAATCCGCGCCAGATCGCCGAGATGGTGCTGAAGGACCAGGCTGACCTCGCAATCGCCACGGAGGCAATCGCCAGCGCGGACGGACTGATCTCCCTGCCGTGCTACCAATGGGAGCATGTCGTCGTGGTGCCGCATGACCACGCGCTGCTGAAGTCGAAGATGGTCACGCTGGAAGAGATCGCTTCCTATCCCCTGATTACCTACGACAGTGCCTTCGCGGGCAGGGCGAAGATCGACCATGCCTTCCACATCCGGGACTTGAAGCCGGACATCCTGCTCGAAGCCATCGATGCGGACGTGATCAAGACTTATGTTGAGTTGGGCATGGGCGTGGGCATCATCGCGGGGATGGCATTCGATCCGGATCGGGACAGGGGGCTGGAGGCGATTTCAGTCGGGCACCTGTTTGGAACCAATGTGTCGCGTGTTGCATTGAAGCAAGGCGCTTACCTGCGCAGCTATGTATACAGCTTCATCGAACTCCTCGCCCCGACGCTCACGCGCAAACTGATCGAACAGGTCATGAGCGGCGAGAAAGACAGCTACGAGCTGTGAAGATTTCCGTCCGGAAATGCTCCGTTTGCGGTAGAATCTGCCCCGTCATTGGGGAGTAGCCTCCCTCCGATTTGCGAGAGGGGCTTGTGTCAACAGACTTGGCTGCAAGGCCATGGCACAAGCGACTCCAGGTTTGGCGAGACCTTTGACCATGCCGCTTCCGGTTGGGCCGGAGGGCGCGCGTGGTCATCGGTATTCATCCGGCCCTGGAGTTTTCATGGAAGCTTTTCTCTTATCTACCGGCATCGTCGCTCTTGCAGAAATGGGCGACAAGACGCAGCTGCTGTCCCTCCTTCTTGCTGCAAAATTCCGCCGGCCCATTCCCATCATCCTCGGTATCCTCGTTGCGACGGTGTTCAACCATGCGTTTGCCGGTGCGGTCGGCGGCTGGATGACAGACTTCTTCGGCAAGGACGTGCTGCGCTGGGTGCTCGGCGTGTCCTTCATTGCGATGGCCATCTGGACCCTGATTCCCGACAAGATCGACGATGTCGAAACCAAGCATGAGCGCTTCGGCGTATTCATGACGACCGTGGTGGCCTTCTTTCTCGCGGAAATGGGCGACAAGACGCAGGTCGCCACCGTTGCGCTCGCTGCGAAATACTCAGCTTTCTATGCCGTCGTCGCCGGCACCACGCTGGGCATGATGATCGCCAATGTCCCGGCGGTCTTCCTCGGGAACAAGATCATCGAGATGATTTCGATGCGCCTGGTGCACATGGTTGCGGCCGCGATCTTCGCCGTGCTGGGCGTGCTGACGCTGCTTAATGTTGGAAGCCTGTTCTAGGGCCGGCAGCAGCCTGGTTCCTGAAAACAACGGGCAGTTCGCCAGTCGCACCGCATAGGCGCTCCGAGGACGCGATGCACTCGGGCTGTCTGTCATCCGCTCAAAAAAACCGCTCTGAAAACATCCGTTCACCCGGCGTGGCGAAGCCTATGTACTCTGGAAAATACTCAAACCAACTTGATTTTTTATCATGATGAAAAATTTTCCAGTTCATGCGGCCCGCGTTCTCGCCGGGTGCGTTCTCGGGTTTGCGAGCCTGACTTCATCTGCAACGTCCATCTGGGACGTCGGTTCGGGCTGCGTGCAGAATGCCTCGAAAAAAGATGATTACGGCAATAGCTTTGCCTGTTCCGCTGGAGCGGGAAGTCCATCGATGACCGCCTCGGCATGGTCGACTACTGGCGGTTCCGGCACTACGTTCCAGACCGCGAACATCGCCTTGTATTCTGGTGCGGGTTTCGGGGTTCGGAACCGGGACGAAACTCTCGATACGTCGGCGCCTCAGCATTCAATGGATGGCAACGGCACGGTCGACATGGTCACCCTTGCGTTCAGCGATGCCGTGATGCTCAGCGCAATTACCCTTGGCTGGACAAAAACCGATTCGGATATAAGTGTGCTCAGGTACACCGGCACGAGCAAGCCCGCCATCAACGGCAAATCGATTTCCGGATTGTTCTCCAGCGGCTGGGAATTGGTAGGCAGCTATGCGGATTTGACGAGCGGTACTGCGAAAAGCATTAATCCGCTCGGTCTTTATTCCAGCCTGTGGATGATCAGTGCCTACAGTTCGTCCTATGGCATGACCGGTACCGGCCTGAGCAACGGCAACGATTACGTAAAACTGGGTTCAATCTCGGGCAAGACGGCGCCGCCGCCGACCCACGTTCCGGAGCCCGGCACCTTGGCCCTCATGGGTGCAGCTGCTGCCGGTTTCATCGCAACGCGCCGCCGGCGCAAGGCGTAGAGCAGCTTTCTCGCTCAGCCCCGGAAGCCGAGGCGCTGCGACAGCTGCGCCGCGTGCGCTCTGGTTTGGCGGGCAATATTTCCATCCCAGCTTTCGTCGACATGGGCTGCCGATCCGACCACCGTCAGCGCGAAAAGCATGCGCCTGTCATGGTCGAAGACCGGCGCTGAAAATGCATTGAACCCGGCCAGCAAGCGTTCGGCGGCACGTGTAGTTCCGGCCGGGCGCGCTGCTGCCGGTTCGAGATGGCCGATCATACGGGCCATGCCGTGGTGCCGGGTTTCTTCGAGGAAAGGTTCCAGCTCCTTCATTGACTGCGGTGCATCCAGCATTTCGCTGCGGTTCTGCGCCAATTCATTTCCGATCAATGTTTCCGTTTCGCCTGCGGGCAGGAATGCCGCAAAGCACAGTCCGCTCGCCGTGTAGGTCATCGGCATCACACTGCCAATCTGCAGGTTGATGGTCACCGGACGCCGCGATTGCAGCAGCCGTATGTAGGTCGGCCCGAAATTGCCCCACGTGGCGAGGGCAACGGTTTCGCCCGTCGCATCGCGCAGCGCGGCGAGAGTTTCGTCGGCCAGCTTGACTGCGTCCAGTCGTCCCAGCGATACCAGCCCCAGTTCAAGCGCCAGTCCGCCGAGATCGTACAGGCCGCTGGCGGCATCCTGTTCGACCAGCCCGATGCGGATCAGGCTGACCAGGTAGCGGTGCGCCTTGGCCGCGGGCATGCCGGCGCTGCGGGCGAGGGCGGTCAGCGTGAGCGGTCCGGCTGAACGTGCAAGGGCGAGCAGTAGCGGTCCGGCAACTTCCACGGACTGGATGCCTTGTCGGCCATCATCGGACTGTTGGTCGGCAGTTGATTTCATTTCGGATTGAGATTACGATATGGTGAATTAATTTAATAATACGTAATTTCCGGCAATCGCAAAAGGCTTTTCGCCGGAATCTTCGAGACAAGGATCCCCGGATGAAACTCGCCACCCTGAAGGATGGAACCCGCGACGGCCAGCTGGTCGTTGTTTCCCGCGACCTGAAAACCGCGCATATCGCTGACGGCGTTGCGCTGACCTTGCAGCGGGCGCTCGACGACTGGAGCTTCATTGCGCCGCAGCTCCAGGCGCTGTATGAGCAACTGAATGCCGGCAAGGCGCAACGTCCATTCGATTTCGACCCGAAGCGCTGCATGGCGCCGCTACCGCGCGCGTACCAGTGGGCAGACGGCTCTGCCTATGTGAACCATGTCGAGCTGGTGCGCAAGGCGCGCAAGGCCGAGATGCCGGAATCCTTCTGGCACGACCCGCTGATGTACCAGGGCGGCGCTGATGACTTCATCGGGCCGATGGACGACATCCTGCTGGAGTCGGAGGAGTGGGGCATCGACTTCGAGGGCGAGGTGGCAGTGATTACCGACGATGTGCCGATGGGGACTTCGCCCGAGCGCGCGCTGTCGCACATCAAGTTGCTGATGCTGGTCAACGATGTCTCGCTGCGCAACCTGATTCCTGCCGAGCTGGCGAAGGGCTTCGGCTTCTTCCAGTCCAAGCCGGCATCGAGCTTTTCGCCGGTGGCTGTCACGCCGGACGAGCTCGATGATGCGTGGGATAACGGCAAGGTACACCTGCCGCTGCGCGCGACCTGGAACGGCGCGCTGGTCGGCCAGCCGAATGCGGGCGTGGACATGGTGTTCAGCTTCCCGCAACTGATCGCCCACCTGACGAAGACGCGCTGCGCGCGTGCCGGCTCGATTATCGGGTCCGGCACGGTGTCGAACAAGGATTCTTCAAAGGGCTATACCTGCGTCGCCGAAAAGCGCGCGCTGGAAATGATTGCGCATGGCGAGGCGAAGACGCCGTTCATGAAGTTCGGCGACACCATCAAGATTGAAATGCTCGACAAGAACGGCAAATCGATTTTCGGCGCGATCAACCAGCAGGTCGCGCAGTACACGCCGCCAAAAGCGCGTTGACATGCCCTTCAAGGAGCTGCCATGAGCACACTCGCTTCCACACCGGTCGGCCAATCCGCCGCCATTTCCGCTGCAGTGCCGATCCACGGGCTGCACCATTTCGCGTACCGTTGCCGTGACGCCGAGGAAACGCGCCGTTTTTACGAAGACATCCTTGGCTTGCCGTTTTTCCACTACATCCGCAAGGACATCGTGCCGTCCACCGGGGAGTACTGCCCGTATGTACACATTTTCTTCCGGATGACGGACGGTTCCTGCATGGCCTTCTTCGACCTCGGTGATGATGTCGCACCGGCGCCGTCGGCCAATACGCCGGGATGGGTGAACCACATCGCGCTTCGCGTCGACACGGTCGAGCAGCTGGAGGCAATGAAGGCGCGGCTCGAGGCGAATGGTATCGACGTGCTGGGGGTGACCGACCATCGCGTCTTCAAGTCGATCTATTTCTTCGATCCCAACGGCATCCGGCTGGAACTCTGTGCGCAGCTTGCCTCGGCCACCCAAATGGCCGAGGAACAGAAGGGCATCCGCGACATGCTGGATGACTGGACGAGGGAAAAGGCGGAGCGCCTGGCAAAGCGCTGAGACGTCCCGGACGCATGTGCGTCCGGGATCGGGTTGGTCAGGCGGCGAGACGAGAGGTCACAGTGGCCTTGCAGCCATCGAGCAGGAAGGCGAGGCTGATCACCAGCACCAGTTCACCCTCAGCGGAGCGCGCTGTGCCGTTGACGCCAGGGACGGAGAGCGCGGTCAGCGGCTTGATCACCAGGTCGGCCGTGCCGTCGACGGCTTCCACCGCGACGATGTACGGCTGCGGTGCGGCGATGACGATGCCGACCTTTTCCCTTGACGGTTCATAGCCGAGGATGCCGCCCAGCGACATCACCGCCAGCGGACGGCCCTGGTCGCGCAGCACCGGCGATCCGCCGACTGACTCGAACTCCTCGGGCAGTTCCACTACGCGTTCCACCACGGCCATCGGCAGTGCCAGCGCGGCATTGGCCGTGCGCACCAGCATGGTCGGCACGATCGACAGTTCGATCGGCAGGCGGATGGTGAAGATCGTGCCCTTGCCCATGTCGGATTCGATGCGGATCGCGCCGCGGTGCTTTTCGACGGCGGTCTTCACCACGTCCATGCCGACGCCGCGGCCGGACACGCTGGATGCCACTTCCTTGGTCGAGAAACCGGGCAGGAAGATAAGTTGCAGCGCTTCTTCCTTGCTCTGCGCGGCGTTTTCATTGATGAGGCCCTTGGCGATAGCCTTGGTGCGCAGCCGGTTCGGGTCCATGCCCTTGCCGTCGTCGGAGACCTGGATCATGACGCTGCTGCCTTCCTGCCATGCCTTGAGCAGGATGACCGACTTGGCGGGCTTGTCGGTGGCGGCGCGCTCGTCCGGCGTTTCGATGCCGTGGTCAAGCGAATTGCGCAGCATGTGTACCAGCGGATCGTAGAGGCTGTCCACGACTACGCGGTCGACTTCGGTTTCGGCGCCCTCGATCACCAGTTCGACATCCTTGCCAAGGTCACGCGCGAGTTCGCGCACGAGGCGGGGGAATTTCTGGAACAGGCGGCCGACCGGCTGCATACGGGTCGACAGCGTGGCGCGCTGGAGTTCGGTCGAATAGCGCGACGCACGGCTCAGGGTTTCCTGCAGCGTCGACATCAGCGCGGCGGCCTGGCCTTCGAACTTGAACTGCGTGAGCTTTTCCAGCAGCACGGCAGCCTGGTTGGCGGCCTGGACCGACTCGCCTGCCACTTCAAGCAATGCGTCGAGCTTGACCGCGTCGATGCGGATCGTGTCTTCCTTGACCTGGGCTACGACCGGGCGGCCGCCATCTTCGGCGGCGGGCTTGGCAATCGGGGTAACGTTGGAAGGCGCTGCCGCCGGTGCCGCTGCGGCTGGCGCGGCGACGGGAGCCGGGGCGGCGGGCAGGGGGCCGGCGGGG
>NZ_LSTO01000001.1:331328-366830 GCF_002211445.1 Noviherbaspirillum denitrificans
TGTCAAACATGGCGACGTCCTGCTTGCCGTCGAGGACAAGAACCTGCCGAAAGGCGAGTCCGCCGAGCGCGACGCAGCTGGCATCCTTGCGCCGATGATGAGCGGACGCTCGAGCATCGCGCTGACGGTGCAGCGCGACGGCGCACGGGTGCCGGTCAGCGTGCCCCTCACCTATGCCTGCGCCTTCGGCATCGAGCTGGGCAATTCGGAAAACGTCGTTGCCTACTCGGATGGCCATCGCGTGCTGGTCACGCGCGGCATGCTGAATGCGGTCCGCAGCGACGACGAACTGGCTTACGTGCTGGCGAAGGAAATGGCGCACAACGCCTTGTCGCACGCTACCAAGCAGCGTACCAGTGCGACGATCGGCGGCATCATCGACAACCTGACGCGCATACGCCCGGACATGGGCAGCATGAGCGGCATGGCAGGCCTGCGTCCGATGCCGCAGGACCTCGACGCAATGGCCGACAAGCTCTCGCTCTACATGCTGGCGCGCGCCGGCTACAACATCGACCAGGTGGTGCCGTTCTGGCAGCGGATGGCAATGGAATATCCGTCCAGCGTACTGAATGGATATACGGCACTGCATCCGTCGATCAACTATCGCGTTGCCGCCATGGAAAAGGCGATCAAGGACATCCGCAGCAAGCAGGCGCGCAAGCGGCCCCTGCTTCCCTGAGCGCAAGTGCCCGGCCGGTTATCGTCAACCGGCCGCACTGAGCGCGGTTTCGATATCCGAGCGTTTCAGTCCCGGCGCAAAACGCAGGATGAACTCATAGGTGTAGGCGCGCAGGTAGGCGCCGCGACGCACCGCGAGCCGGGTCACATTGGCCGCGAACAGGTGCGATGCATCGATTGCCCTGAGTCCCGGTGCGAGGTTGTTCTCCACGGCCATCGACGCAACAATACCCACTCCCAAGCCAAGCGACACATACTGCTGGATCACGTCCGAATCCATTGCCGTCAGCACGATGTCGGTGCTGGTCTCGGCTTGCGCGAAGGCGTCATCGATATGGCCGCGGCCGGTGAAGCCGACGTCGTAGGTGATCAGAGGATGCTCCGCCAGGTCCTGCAACGTGACCGTCCTCAGGCTTGCCAGCGAATGATCCTCCGGCACGACAATCATGTGACTCCAGCTGTAGCACGGGAAGGACACCAGGTCCTCGAACTGGCTCAGGCCTTCGGTCGCAATGCCGACATCGGCCTTGCCCGAAATGACCCACTCCGCGATGTGTTCCGGCGAGCTTTGCTGCAGGGCGATGCGTACATCCGGGAAGGCTGAACGAAAAGCCTGGACCACTTTCGGCAGCACATAGCGCGCCTGGGTGTGCGTGGTGGCGACGGCAAGCGTGCCGCTGCGTTCACCGGCGTATTCACGGCTGGCCTGGCGCAGGTTTTCCGCTTCGAGCAGCAGGCGCTCGATAATTTGCAGGATGCCCCGGCCGGGGTCGGTGAGGCCGGTCAGGCGCTTGCCGTTGCGTTCAAAGATCTCGACGCCGAGTTCTTCTTCCAGTTCGCGGATCTGGCGGCTTACGCCGGGCTGCGAGGTGAACAGGACGTTGGCGACTTCCGTCAGGTTATAGCCGCGGCGGGCGGCTTCGCGGACAGAACGTAATTGCTGGAAATTCATGCTCCCTCCGTCAAACCGCTTCGTCGACGAAGACGCGCAGGCGTTTCGGACGGACGACCAGGGTTTCGCCTTCCTGCAGCGCGAGCTGGGCGTAACGCTCGGTCGATATGACTGCTTCGATCAACTGTGCATTGTCCGCGCGTTCGAGTTCGAGCTGCGCCAGCGGACCGATTGCATGCGCGCGGCGCAGGCGGGCAACGATGCCTTCCGCGTCCGCGCTGTAGCGCTCCACCTCGATGTCATGCGGGCGCACGAACCCGATGCCTTGCGCGTCGCGCGCGGCGGCATGGTCGGGCGCTTCGAGGCTGATCCCGCCCGCATCCAGCACGCCTTCATGCACGCGGCCGTGGAACAGGTTGACGTTGCCGAGGAAGCCGTACACGAAAGGCGATGCCGGCTGGTTGTACACCTGGTCCGGCGAGCCGATCTGCTCGACCCTGCCCTTGTTCATCAGCACCACCTGGTCGGCCACTTCCAGCGCCTCTTCCTGGTCGTGGGTGACGAAGATGCTGGTGACGTGCAGTTCATCATGCAGGCGGCGCAGCCAGCGGCGCAGTTCCTTGCGCACCTTGGCGTCGAGCGCGCCGAAGGGTTCGTCGAGCAGCAGCACGCGTGGTTCAACAGCCAATGCGCGGGCGAGCGCGATGCGCTGGCGCTGGCCGCCGGAGAGTTGCGGTGGAAAGCGGTCGGCCAGCCAGTCGAGCTGCACCAGTTCCAGCAGCGACATCACCTTCTTGCGGATCTCGGATTCGGAGGGACGCTGGTTGCGCGGTTTCACGCGCAGGCCGAACGCGATGTTCTCGAACACGCTCATGTGCTTGAACAACGCATAGTGCTGGAACACGAAACCGACCTGTCGCTCGCGCACATGGCTGCCCGACGCATCCTCGCCGTCAAGGAAGACCTGGCCGGCATCCGGCTGTTCCAGGCCGGCGATGATGCGCAGCAGGGTCGTCTTGCCGCAGCCGGAAGGACCGAGCAATGCCGTCAGCTCACCCGGAGGAAAATTGAGCGAGACGTTATCAAGCGCGACGAAACTGCCGAATCGCTTGTTGATGTTCTTGACTTCGATACCCATGATTACTGTCCCTCGTGTAGCGGTTGCAGGTTGCTGTCGGCGGCGCGCCATTCGACGAACGTCTTGAGCGCCAGCGTGACAAGTGCGAGCAGTGCGAGCAGCGATGCCACCGCAAACGCAGCCGCGAAGTTGTATTCGTTGTAAAGGATTTCCACCTGCAGCGGCATGGTGTTGGTCTCGCCACGGATGTGGCCGGACACCACCGATACGGCGCCAAACTCGCCCATCGCACGGGCGTTACACAGGATCACGCCGTACAGCAGGCCCCATTTGATGTTGGGCAGCGTGACGTGCCAGAAGGTGCGCCAGCCGGAGGCGCCGAGTACCAGTGCGGCTTCTTCCTCTTCCGTGCCTTGCGACTGCATCAGCGGAATCAGTTCCCGTGCGACGAAGGGGAAGGTCACGAAGATGGTGGCCAGCACGATACCGGGCACGGCGAACAGGATCTTGATGTCATGGTCGCGCAGCCATTCGCCGAACCAGCCCTGGGCGCCGAACAGCAGCACGTAGATCAGGCCCGAAATCACCGGTGATACCGAGAACGGCAGGTCGATCAGCGTGAGCAGCACGTTCTTGCCGCGGAACTCGAACTTGGCGATGGTCCACGCAGCGGCGACGCCGAACACCAGGTTGAGCGGCACCGCGATCGCGGCCGTGAGCAGCGTCAGCTTGATCGCCGAGATCGCATCCGGCTCCACGATCGCCGCGAGATAGGCATCCCAGCCCTTGCGCAGCGCCTCGGAGAACACCGCGAGCAGCGGAATGAACAGGAACAGCGTCAGGAAGGCGAGCGCGATGCCGATCAGCAGCGCGCGCACCCACACGGGCTCGACGGTGGCCGCTGGTGCGTAGGCGGGTTCGCCCCGCGCCTGGGCGGAAATCGGTAGGGTAGCAGCAGCTCCGGCCATGTCAGACTTTCTCCGCCCGGCCGCGCTTGCGGGTCCAGGCTTGCAACAGGTTGATGGTCAGCAGCAGGACGAAGGACACCAGCAGCATCACCACGGCAATCGCGGTGGCGCCGGTATAGTCGTACTGCTCCAGCTTGGTGATGATGAACAGCGGCGTAATCTCGGACACCATCGGCATGTTGCCGGCGATGAAGATGACCGAACCGTATTCGCCGGTGGCGCGCGCGAAGGCCAGCGCGAAACCGGTCAGCAGCGCCGGCAGGATGGTCGGGAAGATCACCTTGGTGAAGGTCTGCAGGCGATTGGCGCCGAGGCTGGCGGCGGCTTCTTCGAGTTCGCGCTCGGCCTCCTCCAGCACGGGCTGCACCGTACGCACGACGAAGGGCAGTCCGATAAAGGTCAGCGCGACCAGCACGCCCAGCGGCGTGAAGGCCACCTTGATGCCGAGCGGTTCGAGGTAACGGCCGATCCAGCCGTTGGCGGAATACAGGGCGGTCAGGGCAATGCCGGCGACCGCGGTCGGCAGCGCGAAAGGCAGGTCCACCAGCGCATCGATGATCTTCTTGCCGGGGAAGCGGTAGCGCACCAGCACCCATGCCACGATGCCGCCGAAGATGACATTGATCAGCGCCCCGAGCAGCGAGGCGCCGAAGGTCAGCTTGTACGACGCGACGACACGCTCGTTGGTCACCGCCGTCCAGAATGCGTCCCAGGTCAGCGTGAAGGTCTTCAGGAAGACCGCCGACAGGGGAAACAGGACGATCAGCGCGAGGTAAGTCAGCGTAAAACCGAGCGCCAGCCGGAATCCGGGAATGACGCGCACGGCCTTGTGCCGGCTCGGCGACGGTGTGATTGCAACTGCTCCCATATACCCTCTTATTACAAATTCAGCTAATGAATGGCGATATTTGCACTCCGTCGTTATAAACAAAACGATTTTTTTTGCATGTCGATAGAACGTTTTCGGATATTGACCGGCTGCGGAAATGCAAATGAAGGCTGGCCGGATGGCCGGAAACAGGCTTCCCCTCATAAAAACAATGACTTACACACTTCAAATGAAAATTGCCGGATGTAATAACAATGTATGCACGGTTCATACATTGTTATTACGTCCGGCAAAATCAAAACGCCACCGAAAACAATATTGAGACAGCTTCCTTCAGGCTGCCGCCCTCGCCGGCTGTAGCGGCAGTCCTCCCGGTTGCCTGCGCACAGCGGAAATGGAAGCGCCCGGCAAGTCCCACAGGTAGCCCTGCGCATGGATGGGTACGCCGCTGAGCGCCGCAATGCGCCCAAGGCTGTCCAGCGTCTCCGCGCTTTCGACCCGCTTGAAAATCAGACGGATGTTGCGTGCCGCGCACTGTTCCAGCAGCCGCAAGGCCGGACCGTCGTGGATGGTCTGGCGGGTATCGACTTTCACCACCTCCGGCCGCACGAGGTCGATCAGCTTGAGCGCTTCGAGCGAGTCGATCGCGTTCATCGCAATGCGGAATCCGTTGCGGCGATAGTTGTCGGCCACATAGTTCGCCAGCCAGCCCTGGTGCTCGACGATCACCGGCAACTGCAGCACGACGCGCCGTTGCGGCAGGTCCAGCATCTTCAGGATGCGGCTGAATGCCGTACCGTGGTTGCCGTCCACCGCCGCCAGCAGGCGCGCGTGCACGCTGAGGTAGAGATCGCTGCCCTCGGACTCGGGCTGCCGGAAGAAATTGATCGAATGCAGCATGCGGCACAGCCGGTCGAGTTCGACCGACTCGTCGTCGTTGGCGGCATGGTCGAGCAGCTTCCACAGGCACAGGCCCTGGTCCGTTTCCGAATAGCTGCGCGCGAATCCCTCGTATCCGATCACCTCGTCGCTGCCGAGGCGGCGGATGGGCTGGAATGCGCTCGTGAGCGTCGAATTGAAATAGCGGCCTGTGGCCCGCCCTTCCGCATCGAGCCAGACGCGTGTGCCGGCCTGGGCGGTGCTGTAAAGGCGGGTCAGGTAGTGTTCCAGTCCCTGGTAAGGAATTGAAGCGGGCATGGCAGCGCCTCCGTCCGTTGGATCGTCAGATCTTGGCGATCGAGACTTCGGTCGCCTTGACCAGCGCGACGACTTCGACACCGGGTTCGAGCCCGAGGTCGCGCACCGAACGGGTGGTGATGACCGAGGTGACGATGCCTGCCGGGGTTTCGACATCGACTTCCGACACGACCGGCCCGTCAATGATGGCCTTGACCTTGCCACGGAACTGGTTGCGTACGTTGATTGCCTGGATGCTCATGGGTTTTCCTTTCAAGCGTGGATGGAGTTCAATCGAAAAGGACGAAGGCTTCCTCCCGCCGCGGCATATGGCCGCGGAAGCCTGGATAAATTGACGGGAAAGGAGGATAGACTGCCGGGGCAGCCTCATGCGCTACATCGGGCAGGCGCAGCCATGGCGGCGTGGATGGCGGGAAGAGACAAGGCCATGGCTGCGATGGACGGGTGCGGCGATTACTTGCGGCCCGGCTGGTAGATCTGGTCGAAGGAGCCGCCGTCCGAGAAGTGGGCCTTCTGCGCCGTGGTCCAGCCGCCGAAGACTTCATCGATCGTGAACAGCTTGACCTTCGGGAACTGCGCCGCGTACTTCTTCGCAACCTTGTCGGAGATCGGGCGGTAGTAGTTCTGCGCCGCGATTTCCTGGCCCTCGTCGGTGTACAGGTATTGCAGGTAGGCTTCGGCCACCTTGCGCGTGCCCTTCTTGTCGACGACCTTGTCCACGACCGCGACCGGCGGTTCGGCCAGGATGCTCAGGGTCGGGGCCACGACTTCAAACTTGTCCGGACCGAGTTCCTTGATGGCCAGGATCGCTTCGTTTTCCCAGGCGATCAGCACGTCGCCGATGCCGCGCTCGACGAAGGTCGTAGTGGCGCCGCGCGCGCCGGAATCGAGCACCGGCACGTTCTTGAAGATCTTCGTCACGAAATCCTTCGCGGTCGCTTCGGAGCCGCCCTGCTGCTTCAGCGCATAGCCCCATGCGGCGAGGTAGTTCCAGCGTGCGCCGCCGGAAGTCTTCGGGTTCGGCGTGATGACGGAGACGCCCGGCTTGGCGAGGTCGTTCCAGTCCTTGATGCCCTTCGGGTTGCCCTTGCGGACCAGGAACACGATGGTCGAAGTGTAGGGAGAACTGTTGTGCGGCAGGCGCTTCTGCCAGTCCTTGGAGAGCAGGCCCCTGGCGGCGATTTCGTCGATGTCGTAGGCCAGCGCCAGCGTCACGATATCGGCATCCAGGCCGTCGATCACCGAACGGGCCTGCTTGCCGGAGCCGCCGTGAGACTGCTTGACCGTCACATTGTCGCCATTCTTGGCCTTCCACTGCGTGGCAAAGGCCTTGTTGAAGTCCTGGTACAGCTCGCGCGTCGGATCATAGGACACGTTCAGCAGCGAGACATCGGCAGCATAGGCGGCCGGTGCGACCAGGGCGAGCGCCAGTGCGGACTGGAGCAGTTTCTTGAGCAACATCTGTCTTCTCCCTAAAGTGGATTTCCGAAGTCGACAGGTTAATGAAGCGCCTATGTAATAAGAACGAATACTTTTGCGCTTCCTTATGCGTTATACATATATAGGACATGAAAAAAGCCGCTCGAAGCGGCTTTTTTGCTAGAAAGTCAATTTACTGCCGGCCGCAACCACAGCCTTTGCCGGGCAGCTTCTTGGTGAGCGACACCGCGTCGGTGCCGAACGCCGTCCTTGTCAGGCCGCAATAGTCGAAACCATGACGTTCATAGAAGTGGCGTGCCGAAAAGGTGCTGGCGACCTGGATTGCGCGCAGGCCCCATTCCTTCGCTTCCGCCTCGAGTGCATCGAGCAGCGCCTTGCCGGTTCCGGTGGACCGCACTTCCGGCGCGATATAAAAGAGGACGATCCTGCCTTGCCGCGTCATGATCGCCACGCCGACAACGTCGCTCCCGGTGCAGGCGACGATGGAATGATGCGATGGGCAATCGAACCACGAGGCCACGTTTTCCGGCGTCTTGTTCCCCAGCCAGGCGGCGAGGATGGTAGCGTCGTTGCGGTGGTCTTCCGCGCAACATTCGGAAATCGAGCGGCACAACATCCGGCAGGTCGGTGCTGCATCCGCCTGCGTGGCGGCTCTGATGACTGCATTCATTCCATTACCAAACAATGCGACTTGTTACATGGTGAAGCCGGCCTGCGGCGCGGCTTCGGGCAAGGTCTGAGGAAAGTATAGCAGTGAACGCCGGAAAGCTTTTTTGGGCCGGAAATTCCTGGCCGGGCACTCAGTTGAGCCGGCCGTTGGCGCCGCCGAGGCTGTAACGTCCCGCCCCAAGGAAGATCAGCGCGATCGCCGCAGCCAGGAACATGCCCTGCAACTCCAACTCCCATCCCCCGGTCTGGTTGAGCTTGAACAGGTCGCCGAGATGGACCAGGCCGACTGCCACGACCATGTTGCCTGCAACAATGAAGGCTGCCAGGCGCGTCCATGCGCCGATCAGGATCAGGATAGGTGCGAGCACCTCACCGACCAGAACCAGATAGGCGAGCGCACCGGGCAGGCCATTCTTTTCCAGCATGCCGGCAATGAAGCCGACGCCGCCAACCAGCTTGCCCACACCGTGAAAAAGAATGAGGACGGCAAGCGCCACGCGCAGGATCAGTTTGCCCACGTCTTCCGATGTGGTGCTCGATACGGCATTTCTCATAGCGGCTCCTTGGATTGCGTCAGGTCGGGCGCGCCGGGTCTTCCGGCGGCTCGTCTGACAGTATGCGCCATTGCCCGTTTTCGCGTATTGCGGGTGCTTAACATTGCCGATTTTGCATAAGGATATGCGGCGCCGCCAAATATCCAAGCGCGAAAGCCTTCGTTCTCATTCAACTGACCGGTGAATAAGATCACCTCTCCTTGTAGGTCATAACCTGTCATGACAGGCAGGCAGAAAGCCAGAGAAATGAAGAACTTCCGCACCGTCGAAGCCTCGCCCGTCCCCCTGCATACCCAGGTCAGGGAGAACCTGCGCGAGCGCATCCTCGACGGCAGCTATCCGCCCCACTCCCGCCTGCCGGCAGAGAGCGAACTGGGCAGCATTTTCGGCGTGAGCCGCATCACCGTGCGCCAGGCGCTGGGCGACCTGCAGCGCGAAGGCATCATCTTCCGCATTCCGGGCAAGGGTACTTTCGTGTCCCGGCCCAAGGCTTACCAGGAACTGGGCCATCTCGAAGGCTTCGCGCAAGCAATGGCGCGCATGGGGCATGACATCCGCAATGTCGTCATCAGCCACCGCCTCGTTGAAGCAAGCGCACAGGTTGCAGAGCGCATGCAGGCCGGCGCGGGCGACACCGTGTCCGAGATCAAGCGCATCCGCCACCTCGACGACGAGCCGGTGTCGCTGGAGATCACTTACCTGCCGCAAGACATCGGCGAGCGCCTGCGCAGCGAAGACCTCGAGCGGCGCGACATCTTCGCCATCCTCGAACAGGGCTACGGCATCCCGCTCGGCCATGCCGACATCCGGATCGATGCGATCCTCGCCGACCGCACGCTGGCGGCCACGCTGCGCGTCGATGAAGGCGCGGCCCTGCTGCGGCTGGAGCGGCTCACGCATACCTCGTCCGGCAAGCCGCTCGATTTCGAATACCTGTACTTCCGCGGCGACGCCTTCCAGTACCGGCTGCGCGTCGCGCGGCATGCACCAATTTCGTAAACAGGAAAGACCATGCAGACACATATACAGACTGTCGACGTGCTCGTCATCGGCGGCGGCACCGCCGGGCCGATGGCGGCCGTCAAGGCCAAGGAAGCAAATCCGCAACTGCGGGTGCTGCTCCTCGAAAAGGCCAACGTCAAGCGCAGCGGCGCGATTTCCATGGGCATGGACGGCCTGAACAATGCCGTCGTCCCCGGCTTCGCGACGCCCGAGCAGTACGTGAAGGAAATCACCGTCGCCAACGACGGCATCGTCAACCAGAAGACGGTGATGGCCTATGCGCAGAACAGCTATTCGATGATCGAGGAACTGGACCGCTGGGGCGTGAAATTCGAAAAGGATGAAACCGGCGACTACGCGATGCGCAAGGTGCACCACATGGGCACCTATGTGCTGCCCATGCCGGAAGGCCATGACATCAAGAAGGTGCTGTACCGCCGCCTGAAACGCGTGCGCGTCGAGATCACCAACCGACTGGTGGCCACGCGCCTGCTGACCGCGGATGACAGCAGCATTGCGGGCGCGATGGCCTTCGACTGCCGCACCGGCGATTTCCACGTGGTGCGCGCCAAGACCGTGATCCTGGCGACGGGCGCCGCCGGCCGCCTCGGCCTGCCCGCTTCCGGCTACCTGTTCGGCACTTACGAAAATCCGACCAACGCGGGCGACGGCTACAGCATGGCGTACCACGCGGGCGCGGAACTGTCGGGCATCGAATGCTTCCAGATCAATCCGCTGATCAAGGATTACAACGGCCCCGCCTGCGCCTACGTGACCGGCCCCTTCGGCGGCTACACCGCCAACAACAAGGGCGAACGCTTCATCGAGTGCGACTACTGGAGCGGACAGATGATGCTGGAGTTCTACCGCGAGCTACAGAGCGGCAACGGCCCGGTCTTCCTCAAGCTGGACCACCTCGCGGAAGAAACGATCAGCACCATCGAAACCATCCTGCACACCAACGAGCGCCCGAGCCGCGGCCGCTTCCACGAAGGGCGCGGCACCGACTACCGCGAGCAGATGGTGGAGATGCACATTTCCGAAATCGGCCTGTGCAGCGGCCATTCCGCGTCCGGCGTGTGGGTCAACGAGCATGCGGAAACAACGGTACCCGGCCTGTACGCCGCCGGCGACCTCGCCTGCGTGCCGCACAACTACATGCTTGGTGCCTTCGTGTACGGCAGGCTGGCCGGTGAAAGCGCGGCGCGCTACTGCGCGGACAAGCCGCTGGCCGAGGTCGACGAAGCCCAGGTCGAACGCGAACGCGGGCGCGTCTGGGCGCCCCTTGCGCGCGAGGATGGCCTGCCGCCCGCGCAGGTGGAATACAAGCTGCGCCGCATGGTGAACGACTACCTGCAGCCGCCGAAGGTGACGCGCAAGATGGAAATTGGCCTGTCGCGCTTCGAGGGCATCCATGAAGACCTGGACCGGATTTCCGCCCGCAATCCGCACGAGCTGATGCGCGCGATGGAAGTGCATGCAATCCGCGACTGCGCGGAGATGGCCGCGCGCGCCTCGCTGTTCCGCACCGAGAGCCGCTGGGGCCTGTACCACTACCGCGTCGATTTCCCCGAGCGCAACGACAGCGACTGGTTCGTGCATGCGCAGCTGAAGAAAGACGGCGAGCGCATGGCCAGCTTCAAGCGCCCCATCGAGCCCTACATCGTCCGGCTCGACGAAAAAGAACGTGGCGCCTACCACCGCCTGCGCATCAACAAGGAAACGGCGATTGCCTGAAGGAGAAACGAATGCCAACCGCTTTGAACATCACCAGCGTGCCGGTGCGCGTGGACGAGGACAAATGCATCGCGCACAAGGGTTGCACGGTCTGCGTCGACGTCTGCCCGCTGGACGTGCTGGCCATCGACATCGTCAAGGGCAAGGCCACCATGAAGTTCGACGAATGCTGGTACTGCATGCCTTGCGAGAAGGATTGCCCAACCGGCGCCGTGCACGTGGATATCCCCTACCTGCTGCGCTGACCCGCCGATTTTTGATTTGAAAACAAGGAGAATGGAATGAAACTGCACCAGAAGATCCTCGGCCTGAGCCTGGCCCTCGCATTCGGCAGCGCCAACGCCGAGACCATCCGCATCGCCATCGGCACGCAAGACACCACCATCAACTGCGCGACCGGCGGCCTGCTGATCCGCGAACTCAAGCTGCTCGAGAAATACCTGCCGCGCGACGGCAAGTACAAGGATGCGCAATACGACATCCAGTGGAAGAACTTCACCTCCGGCGCGCCGCTGACCAACGAAATGGTCGCCGGCAAGCTCGATATCGGCTCGATGGCGGACTTCCCCGGCTCCTTCAACGGCGCCGCGTTCCAGAAGGCGGGCAAGCAGAGCCAGTTCATCACCGTCCTGTCCGGCAGCACGGTCGGCAGCGGCAACGGCATCGTGGTACCGAAGAATTCGCCACTGCAGTCGCTGTCCGAACTGAAGGACAAGACGATCTCGGTGCCGTTCGCCTCGACCGCGCACGGCATGCTGCTGCGCGCGGTCAAGGCGCAAGGCTGGGATCCCGACAAGGATGTGAACATCACCACCCAGTCGCCGGAAGTCGCCGGTTCCGCGCTCCAGAGCGGCAAGATCGAAGCGCACGCCGACTTCGTCCCCTTCGCCGAGCTGTTCCCGCACCGCGGCTTCGCGCGCAAGATCTACGACGGTTCGCAGGCCAACGCGCCGACCTTCCACGGCAGCCTGGTCGACTCCGAATACGCGAAGAAGTATCCGGAAATCGTGACCGCCTTCCTGCGCGCCGCGATCGAAGCCGACCGCCTCATCGCCGCCGAGCCGGAAAAGTACAGCGAGCTGATCGCCAGGGTCACCGGCATCGAAGCCGAGGTGAACTACCTGTTCCACGGCCCGCTTGGCCTGCAGACGCGCGACTTCACCTGGAAGCCGGAATACCGCCTGGCGGTGAAGACCTCGATCGAAACGCTGCGCCTGCTCAAGCGCACCGAGAGCGACATCGATGCCGAGGCATTCATCACCGACCAGTACATCCGTACCGCGTTCAAGCAGGCCGGATTGGACTATGACGCGCGCCTGAAGAACTACGCAAAGCTGCCGGTGACAGCCAAGGATGCGGCCACCGGCAAGGCGATCACCGATCCGAAGCGCGTTGCCCAGATCTGGGTCGAAGGCGAAGCGCTCGTGCGCCACTACGGCTCACCGGAGTCCGCGCTGGGCGACCTGCTGAAGCTGGAAAAGGCCGGCAAGAAGATCCGCGTCGTGTACGGCCATGACCGTGACAGCGGCCTGAAGCTGTTTGCCGACGATGCGTGGTTCGTCAGCCATGGCAAGAGGGAGTTCAGCGTATTTCTTCTCAAGGAAAGCGCGGAAGCGTTTGCGAAGAAGAATGGCGGGAAGGTGCTGGATTTCAATGGGGCGAAGGGGAGTGTCGCGAGCTGATTCTTGAGTCATGAAGAACAGGCCCCTTCCCTCTTCCAGGGGGAGGGAACCACGCAGCCAAATCGCGAACGCATAGCCGGTCTGAACCATGAGATCAAACACCCTCCCCACTCCGCCCAACTGGCAAAGCACCTCTCGCTTCCTCCTGCGCGTGGCCTCCCTCATCGCCTGCGTCGCCGCATGGCAGTGGGCGTCCACACAACGCATCGATATCGGCATCGTCACCTTCCAGAACGTCCCCTCGCCGACGGACGTCCTCGATGCCGCCTGGTCCCTGGTCCAGTCCCCCAAGCTGGGCGCCCACCTCAAGGCGAGCGTGTACCGCGTGTTCGCCGGCTTCATCGCCGCCGCCGTCATCGGCATCGGCCTGGGCCTGGTGATCGGCCGCTCGCGCTGGCTGGAAGACGTGTTGCTGCCGCCGCTGGAAGTGTTGCGCCCGATTCCCGCCGTGGCCTGGATCCCGCTCGCCATCCTGATGTTCCCGTCGTCGGAAATGTCGATGGTCTACATCACCTTCATCGGCGCGCTCTTCCCCATCCTGCTCAACACCATCCACGGCGTGGAAGGCGTGGACCGGCGGCTGGTCGCCTCGGCGCGCAGCCTGGGCAGCGGAAGCGTGGCGATCTTCATCGAAGTCATCCTGCCCGCCGCCGCGCCGAGCATCGTCACCGGCCTGTCGATCGGCATGGGCACGGCATGGTTCTGCCTGGTGACGGCGGAAATGATCTCCGGCCAGTTCGGCATCGGTTATTACACCTGGGCGTCGTACACCATCCAGAACTATCCCGAGATCGTGGTCGGCATGCTGTTCATCGGCGTGATCGGCATGGGCAGCAGCGTGCTCGTCCGAAAGATCGGCAACGCGCTGATGCCCTGGTACCAGCCGAAAGGAAAATGAACATGAGTGATACCCAACAAGGCGCCATCGATATCGAGCACCTGCATATCCGCCTCGGCAAGGGCAAACAGGAATTCGAGGCATTGCAGGATGTGTCGATGTCGATCCGCCCCGGCGAATTCATCTGCCTGCTCGGCCCCTCCGGCTGCGGCAAATCGACGCTGCTCGGCGCGCTGGCCGGCCATCTCCGCCCGAGCAAGGGAACGATCAGCCTTGACGGGCGACCGGTAGACGGTCCGGCGTCGGAACGCGGCCTGGTCTTCCAGCAGCACACCTTGTTCCCTTGGAAGAAGGTGCTGGACAACGTGGCCTTCGGCCTGAAGATGAAAGGCGTGCCGCGCGCCGAACGCCGTACGCAAGCGCGCGAACTGCTGGAACTGGTCGGCCTGAAAGGCTTCGAGAACGTCTATCCGTCGCAACTGTCCGGCGGCATGCAGCAGCGCGTCGAAATCGCCCGGGTGCTGATCAACCATCCGCGCGTGATGCTGATGGACGAGCCTTTCGGCGCGCTGGATGCGCAGACGCGTCTGAAGATGCAGGAGTTGCTGCTCGACGTCTGGTCGCGCATCCAGACCACCATCGTCTTCATCACCCACGACATCGATGAGGCGCTGTTCCTGGCCGACCGCATCCTCGTGATGAGCCCGCGCCCCGGCCGCATCATCGAGACGCTGGAACTGGACTTCGCGCGTCCGCGCCACACCGGACTCGTCACCTCGCCCGAATTCACCCGGCTCAAGCGCCACTGCCTCGAGCTGCTGCATCCGCAGGGAAAGGTGATCCCGCTGGAACGCCTGAGCCCGCTCGGCGCGCCGGCGGCACGACTCCAATTTGCCATTTGAGGAAATAGATTGAGCACTGTTTTCCACGATCCCGAACTGCAGGATATCGCGCAGCGCCTGCAGGACAACGACGGCGAGGTGCGCCGCATCGCCATCCTAGACCTCGCCGATCTTGCCGGCGATGAGCACGCCGCCTTGCTGGTCGCGGCCCTGCGCGACCCGGTTCCCACCGTGCGCGAAGAAGCGGCACGGGCGCTGGAAGCCTTCGAAAGCAGCGACAGCGTGGCCGGCCTGGTCGCCCTGTTGACCGACGAGGATGCCGGCGTGCGCGAAGCCGCTGCACATAGCCTCAGCGAGCTGAAGCTGCCTGAATCCGCCGCGCTGCTGCTGCCGCATGCCGGCCATGCCGACGCCTTCGTCCGCGCCAGCGTGCTGCGCGCGCTGCGTGAACTCAAGGCGCCGGAAAGCATCGTGCCGGCACTGGCCGCACTGCATGACGCGCATGCATCTGTGCGGCGCGAAGCAGTCGCCGTGGCCGGTTACCTGAAACATCCGGAAGCGCTTCCGGCTTTGACCGCGCTCGCAATCGGCGACCCGGACGCTGAAGTGCGCCGCGCCGCCGCCGGTGCGCTTGGTTTTGCCGGCAGCGGCTCAGTGGACGGTGTGCTGTCCGCCCTCCTGTCGGGATTGAACGACGACGCATGGCAAGTCCGTGAAGAAGCGGCAACCACGCTGGGCAAGCTGCAACGCCAGGAAGCCGGCCCGCCGCTGGTCGCCGCGCTGCAGGACCACTACTGGCAGGTCCGCCTGCGCGCGGCCCGGGCACTGGGGCGCCTGCGCCACCGCGATGCCTTGCCGGCGCTGGTGGAAACGCTGGCGCACCCGGCGGCCAACCTGCGCAAGGAAGCGGCGCTGGCCCTGGGTGAAATCCGCGATGCCGCCGCCCTGCCCGCGCTCGAACATGCATTGCAGGATCCCGATCCCGAAGTGCGCAAGTCGGCCCGGCTGGCCGTCGAGCAGATCAGGTCCGCGTGAGGCATGGGCATGTATCCCGCGAAGATCACCAATGACCGCCCCGCTGGCGTCCTCGAAATCCGATGGCAGGACGGTTTTCTGCAACGGCTGGGAAACGGCTTCCTGCGCGAGAAATGCCAGTGCGCGAGCTGCCGGTCGTCACGCGAGCAGCGCAACGAAACCATCGTCGCAGGGCCGGCACTGCGCATCGACGGCATCGTGCCGGTGGGCTCCTATGCCGTGCAGCTGATTTTCAACGATGGACACATGCGCGGCATTTTCCCCTGGCTTTACCTGAGGCAGCTGCGCGACGACCGGTTCGCGTGGGATATGGTTAGCGAATGAGCAGCGGGCCGGCGATCAGCAGCCAGGTCAGTCCGGCCAGCGCCAGCGCCAGGAACACGGCGGCGCTGCCGAAGTCCTTCGCATTCTTCGACAAGGGATGGCGCTCGAAGGAGATTCGGTCGACGACCGCCTCGATTGCCGAGTTGATGAGTTCGACGATCAACACGAGCATCAGCACGGCGATCAGCGCGATTTTTTCGAGCACCGACACCGGCAGGAGCAGCGCGACAACCACGCCGGGAACGACGAGCACCAGTTCCTGGCGGAACGCATGCTCGCTCTTCCAGGCGGTGCGGAAACCATGCATGGAATACAAAAAAGCGGCGTAAATCCGCTTTACGCCGCTTTTGCTCTTGAACTCGCTTACCTGTTGTTGATGCTGTGTCATCGTCGCTGTTTGTATAACTCGCGGAATGTCTTGCCGCTTGGCGCGGGCATTTCGCGATAGTCGGTCCATCCGCCGGCGAGTGGCAATTTCGATATCGTCTTGCCATTGCCCGCCATCATGCGCATGAAGCGTACACCGATTTTGGTGGCGAGTCGATAAAGCGCCGGGCGTTTGGCGACGAAAGCCCAGAGCGTCAGGCTGAGCCGCTCGGCCTTCGGGCGCAGGTTTTGTTCCACCTGCTTTTCGCGCAGCTTGCGCAGCAAGTCCGGCAGAGGAATCTTCACCGGGCAGACGACGTGGCATTCTCCGCACAAGGTCGAGGACTGCGGCAGGTCGATCGCATTCTCGATGCCGACATACGAAGGCGTCAGCACGCTGCCCATCGGTCCCGGGTATACCCAGCCGTAGCTGTGGCCGCCGATCTTCTGGTACACCGGGCAGTGGTTCATGCAGGCGCCGCAGCGAATGCAGCGCAGCATCTCCTGGAAGTCGGTGCCGACGAGATTAGTGCGGCCCGCATCGACGAGCACGAAGTACATGTGCTCCGGTCCTTCCACGTCCGCTTCGCGCTTCGGACCGGTGAGCAGGGAAACGTAGTTGGTGATCGACTGGCCGGTGGCCGAACGCGGCAGCAGGCGCAGCACGGTCGCGAAATCTTCCAGCGTCGGCAACACCTTCTCGATACCGGTGACGACCACATGCACCTTGGGCGGCAGGATGGTGCACATGCCCTCGTTGCCTTCGTTAGTGACGATGGCGACCGAACCGGTTTCGGCAATCACGAAATTGCCGCCGGTAACGCCCATGTCGGAAGACAGGAACTGCGGACGCAGCATCTCGCGCGCCTCGCGCGTCATCTGCGGGATGTCGGTCAGGCGCGGCCGGTTGTGCACGCGGGCGAACAGATCCGAAATCTCGTCCTTGTCCTTGTGCACCACGGGCGCGACGATGTGCGACGGCGCCTCGTTGTTGTTGATCTGCAGGATGTATTCGCCGAGGTCGGTCTCGACCGGCTGCACACCGGCGGCTTCCAGCGCCTTGTTGAGCGCCATTTCCTCGGACACCATGGATTTGGACTTGGTGACCTTCTTTACGCCGTGCTTCTTCGCGATCTCGACCACGAGGCGCGATGCGTCTTCGGCGCTTTCCGCGTAGAGCACGGTCGCGCCGCGCTCGGTTGCCTTCTTCTCGAAGGTCTCGAGCCAGACGTCGAGGTTCTCGATGGCGCGCATGCGGCGTTCTTTCGCCGCGTCGCGGGTGCCTTCGAAGTCGTCCAGCTCCAGGATGGCGGACGCGCGGCCCGCGACCCATTTGGTGGACAGTTTCTTGAGGTTGGCCTGCAGGCGCTTGTCGGCCAGCTTTTCGCCCACGCGGGCCTTGAAATGCATCGACTGGACTTGCATCACGCGTCTCCCGCCAGGACTTGCGCGACATGCAGCACGCGCGTGGTGTTGTCGCCGGTGCGGCGCAGGCGGCCCTCGATATTGAGCATGCAGCCGAGGTCGCCGAGCACTACTGCTTCCGCGCCGGAATCCTGGATGTTCTTGCACTTTTCATCCACGATGGCCGCGGACACGTTGCCGTACTTGAGCGAGAAGGTGCCGCCGAAGCCGCAGCACTGGCGGTGGTCCTTCATTTCCTTCACGGTCACGCCTGCCTTTTCGAGCAGCGCGCGCGGCTGCTTCTGCACGCCCAGCTCACGCAGGCCGCAGCAGGAGTCGTGATAGGTCACGGGGCCCTTGATATTGTTCTTGCCTTCTCCGGGAAGCTTCTCGATCTTCACGACGTTGTACAGGAAGTCGGTCAGCTCGAAAACGCGCGGCGCAAGACGCTGCATGCGCGCCAGCCACACCGGGTCATCGGAAAACAGGTCGGTGTAATGCGTCTTGACATGGCCGCCGCAGGAGCCGGAGGGGATGACGACATAATCGAAGCCTTCGAATTCCTCGACGAACTTCTCGGCCAGCGCGCGCGCCGCCTTGCGGTCGCCCGAGCTGTACGCGGGCTGCCCGCAGCAGGTCTGGTTTTCCGGCACGACGATCTCGCAGCCGGCGGCTTCGAGCAGCTTGATGACGGAAAAGCCGATTTCCGGCCGCATCATGTCTATCAGGCAAGTATGAAAAAATCCGACGCGCATCACGCTGTCCTCAAGTTGGCAAGGCTCCATTATGTGCGCCCCCGCGCCTTGTGGCCACGTTTGCTACGGATGAAATAATTTAGAGTCTTCCTCCAAATAATTTTCGCCCGACTTTTTCATTTTTTCACCATGTGATATAAAGAGGGCTTATTGCAACGCACCAACCACGATATGAAACCAGAACAGACTGCCGAGAGCAGCCAGATTTCGATCCAGGTGATCGAACGGATGATCTCGCTGCTGGACGCCCTCGCCCAGTATCCCGACCCGGTGAGCCTGAAAGAGCTGTCCACCGTGACCGGCCTGCATCCGTCCACCGCCCATCGCATCCTGAACGACCTCGTCGTCAAGCGTTTCGTCGACCGCGCCGAAGCCGGCTCCTACCGCCTCGGCATGCGCCTGCTGGAGCTGGGCAATATCGTCAAGAGCCGCCTGAACGTGCGCGAAGCCGCGCTGGATTTCATGCGCGCCCTGCACCGCAAGACCCACCAGACCATCAACCTGTCCGTCCGCCAGGGCGACGAGATCGTCTACATCGACCGTTCCTTCTCGGAACGCTCCGGCATGCAGGTGGTGCGCGCCATCGGTGGCCGCGCGCCGCTGCACCTGACTTCGACGGGCAAGCTGTTCCTGTCGGCGGACGATCCGAAGCAGGTGCGCGCCTATGCCACCCGCACGGGACTGGCCGGCCACAACAAGAATTCGATCACCGACCTTGCCAAACTGGAAAGGGAATTGAGCCTGGTGCGTGCCCGCGGCTATGCGCGCGACAATGAAGAACTGGAACTCGGCGTGCGCTGCATGGCTGCCGGAATCTACGACGACTCGGGCAAGCTGATCGCCGGCTTGTCGATTTCCGCGCCGGCCGACCGCTTGCAGGAAGAATGGGTCGAAGACCTGGTCAGCACTGCCGGCCAGATCTCGGCAGTGCTTGGTTACGTGCCGGAAGGCGCGGCGGCCTAAGCCACTCGCCGGTACAGCCCCTGCCCTTCGGCGAGCGCCTTGTAGCGCGAGACGAAGGGCGCCCAGTTCAATCCCTCTCCATCCCCCACGCTCAGGATGCCGAACAAGGGCATGCTGTCGTAGAACAGCTGCAACGTCCGCCGATGCAGCGCGGCACCAAATTCCGCGAGCGCATTCCTGCACACGATGAGTTGAAATTCATTGAACGAGGCATCCGTCGCCAGGCTGTACTGCGCCCAGGTCACGTTCGAACGCAGCACGCTGCTGAATACACCCCTGCCGTGCTCCTTGTGGCAGTAATCCGAGAACGCCGCCCGTCCGCCGCACTTGCGGTAGTTCTCCGCGTATTCCGGCCAGCGGTCGAGCGAAAATTCACCGGCCTTGGCCTCTTCCAGCAGCGACTCGTTCGCAGCCGTCGCAAAAATCTGCGTCTTGTCGTGCAAGCCTTCCTCAGCAAGGAGGATAGCGAGCGAGCAGACTTCTTCCGGCGCCACGCATTCCGCTACCCAGATCCTGGGCGAGGGGCAGGAGCGCAGCCACGGCACCATTGCCTCGCGCAACGCATGGAAGTAGGCCGGATCGTCGAACATCCCCGCCGGCTGCGCACTCAAGGTCCTCAGCAGGATTTCACTCGATGCAGGATCGTGCATCACCCTGTCCTGCAGCAGCGACACCGTTTCCACCCCTGCCCCGCGCATCAGCGCATGCAGGCGCCGCCTGACGTGTTCCCGCCGGTAGCCGCGGAAATCCTGCCCGAAACGCCGATACACGCCTTCGAGCAGGAGGTCGATCTCCAGGTCCTCGACGCTTTGCTTCAGGTCCGTCACGATAGCCTCTACTGGTGCAGCCATACCCGCATCAGCGAGAGCAGTTGCGCTACATCCACCGGCTTGGTGATGTAATCCGATGCGCCGGCGGCCAGGCATTTATCGCGGTCGCCCTTCATCGCCTTCGCCGTCAACGTAATGATCGGCAGCGACTTGAACTTCGGTATTGCCCGGATTGCACGCATGGTGTCGTAGCCGTCCATCTCCGGCATCATGATGTCCATCAGGACGATCTCGATTGTCGGGTCCTTCTCCAGGACTTCGATGCCGTCCTTGCCGTTTTCCGCGAACAGCACCTTCATCTGCTGGCGCTCTAGCACCGAGCTGAGCGCGAAGATGTTGCGCAGGTCGTCATCGACGATCAACACCTTGCGCCCCGCCAGTCCGCCATCCTCGACGTGGATGTCTTCCAGCATGCGCCGCTGCAGTTCAGGCAGGCTGATCGGCGAACGATGCAGGAACAGCGCGGTTTCGTCGAGCAGGCGCTCGGGCGAGCGCGCGTCCTTGACGACGATGGTCTTGGCGATACGCTTCAGACGGGTGACGTCCTTGCGGCTCAGGTCGGTGGCGGTGTACACGACCACCGGCAAGTCGCGCAGCGTGATGTCGTCGCCGATCCGGTCCAGCAGGTCGAAGCCGCTGATATCGGGCAGACTCAGGTCGAGCACCATGCAGTCGAAATGTGTCGAGTGCAGCGAGTCCATCGCTTCCTTGCCGGAACTGACGGCGACGATATGTACGTCATCCGATCCGATCAGGTCCATGATCGCTTCGCGCTGCATCGGATCATCCTCCACCACGAGCAGGCTGCGCTTGCCGCGGACGAGGAACTGCTGGATGCGTGCAAACTCTTCCTGCAGTCGCTCCCGGCTGACGGGCTTGTGCAGATAGGAGATCGCGCCCTGCCGGAGCGCACGTTCTCGCTCCTTCAGGTTGGTCATCACGTGCACGGGAATGTGCCGCGTGCCTGGATCGCGCTTGAGGCGGTCGAGTACCGTGAACCCGTCGATGTCAGGCAGGTCGATGTCGAGCAGGATGGCCGCAGGCAGGTAATCCCGCGCCAGGGTCAGCGCGGAGTCGCCACTGTGCGTGACAATGCCCTTGAAGTTCTTTTCGCGCGCATGCTCGAGCAGCACGCCGGCGAAACGGATGTCGTCCTCGACGATCAGCACCGAAGGATCGCCCGGCGCGATCAGTGCCCGATCGTCTGACGTTGTTTCATAGGGCAGTTCCAGCACCTCGGCGTCCACGCGCGGCACGCTCGGTTCGTCGACATTCACCGTCTGTTCGAGCGTGTGGATAATGGCCTGCCGCACCACCATGCCCGGCCCCGCACTCTGCTGCAGGTCGTAATTGACGAAACCGGAACGGTTGTACGGCAGGTACAAGGTAAATGTGCTGCCGCCGCCCACCTCGCTCTCGACGCGGATTTCGCCACCCAACAGGCGGGCCAGCTCGCGGCTGATCGACAACCCGAGGCCGGTGCCGCCGTACTTGCGTGCGGTACTGCCATCGGCCTGCTGGAAAGCTTCGAAGATCAGTTGCAGCTTGTCGGCCGGAATGCCGACGCCGGTATCGGTCACCGAAAACGCGAGGACGGCATCGGCCTGGTTCAGGTTTGGATGGTCGTGCGTCCATCCCGAGCGGGCCATGCCGATCTTCAGGGAAACTTCACCGCGGCTGGTGAACTTGAATGCATTCGACAGCAGGTTTTTCAGGATCTGTTGCAGGCGCGTGGTATCCGTCATCATCGCCACCGGAAGATCCTCGGCCAGGTCCACCGAGAAGTTGAGCTGCTTGGCCTCTGCCATGTGACGGAAGGTGCGCTCGACATAGCCGGACAGTGTGCGGAAGCGGTATTCGCTGACTTCCAGCGTTACCGTACCAGACTCGATCTTCGAAAGGTCGAGGATGTCGTTGATGAGCGTCAGCAGGTCGCTGCCGGCGCCGTAGATGGTCTTCGCATACTCGACCTGGCGTTCGCTCAGGTTGCCTTCCGGGTTGTCGGAAAGCTGCTGCGCGAGGATCAGCAGGCTGTTCAAAGGGGTGCGCAGCTCATGCGACATGTTCGCGAGGAACTCGGACTTGTACTTGGACGACAGTGCGAGCTGGGTTGCCTTTTCTTCCAGCGCGAATTTCGCCTGTTCCACTTCGCGGTTCTTGCGTTCCACCTCGATGTTCTGCTCGGACAACAGGCGTGCCTTTTCCGCCAGCTCAAGGTTGGTCTGCTGCAGCTCCTGCGCCAGCGATTGCGACTGGGTGAGCAGCGATTCGGTCCGGCTGTTGGCTTCGATGGTATTCAACACCACACCGATCGATTCCATCAGCTGGTCGAGGAAGGACAGGTGGGTTTCCGTGAAGCGGTCGAGCGACGCGATTTCGATCACTGCCTTGACCTGCTGTTCAAACAGGATCGGCAGCACGACAATATTTGTTGGCGGCGCTGCGCCGAGCCCCGACGATATCTGGATATAGTCGCGCGGCACATTGGTCAGCCACACGCGCTGCTTCTCGACCGCGCACTGGCCGACCAGGCCTTCGCCCGGCAGGAATGACGTCGGCAGCTTGCGGCTGGAACGGTAGCCGTAGCTGGCGATCATGCGCAGGCGCGCATCGTTCTCCTGCGAATCCATCATGTAGAACACGCCATGGTGCGCACTGACCAGCGGCGCGAGTTCCGACAGGATCAGGGTGGTCACCGCGGACAGGTCGCGCTGGCCCTGCAGCAGGCGGGTGAAACGCGCGAGGTTGGTCTTCAGCCAGTCCTGCTGCGCATTCTTTTGGGTGGTCTCCTTCAGGTTGCGGATCATCTCGTTGATGTTGTCCTTCAGGTCCGCCACTTCGCCGCGCGCTTCCACCTGGATCGAACGCGAGAGGTCGCCGCGCGTTACCGCCGTCGCCACTTCCGCGATCGCGCGCACCTGCGTGGTCAGCGTCGCTGCCATCTGGTTCAGGTTTTCGGTCAAGTCCTTCCAGGTACCCGCCGCGCCCGGCACCGATGCCTGGCCGCCCAGCTTGCCTTCCACGCCCACCTCGCGCGCCACTGTGGTTGCCTGGTCGGCGAACACCGCCAGCGTGTCGGTCATTTCATTGATGGTGTTGGCCAGCGCCGCGATCTCGCCGCGTGCTGCCACGGTCAGCTTCTTCTTCAGGTCACCGTTTGCAACCGCCGTCACCACGCCGGCAATACCGCGCACCTGCGCGGTCAGGTTCGCCGCCATGAAGTTCACGTTGTCGGTCAGGTCCTTCCAGGTGCCGGCGGCGCCTTCGACCTGCGCCTGGCCGCCGAGCTTGCCTTCGGTACCCACTTCGCGCGCCACACGCGTCACTTCCGATGCGAACGAGGACAGCTGGTCCACCATCACGTTGATGGTGTTCTTCAGTTCCAGGATTTCGCCCTTCACGTCCACGGTGATCTTCTTGGACAGATCACCGCGTGCCACCGCCGTCGTCACTTCCGCAATGTTTCTTACCTGGCCGGTGAGGTTCGATGCCATGAAGTTCACGTTATCGGTCAGATCCTTCCAGGTACCCGACGCACCCGGCACGTTCGCCTGGCCGCCGAGACGGCCTTCGGTACCCACTTCACGCGCCACGCGCGTCACTTCCGAGGCAAAGGAACGCAGCTGGTCCACCATGGTGTTGATGGTGTCTTTTAGCTGAAGGATTTCGCCGCGCACGTCCACGGTAATCTTCTTCGACAAGTCGCCGTTCGCCACCGCCGTGGTCACGTCCGCGATGTTACGCACCTGCGAAGTCAGGTTGCCCGCCATCGAGTTCACCGAGTCGGTCAGGTCCTTCCATGTACCGGCCACGCCCGGCACATTCGCCTGGCCACCCAGTTTGCCTTCAGTACCCACTTCACGCGCGACGCGGGTCACTTCCGATGCGAATGAAGAGAGCTGGTCCACCATCACGTTGATGGTGTTTTTCAGTTCGAGGATTTCGCCCTTGGCGTCAGCGGTAATTTTCTTCGACAGGTCGCCCCGCGCCACTGCGGTGGTCACTTCGGCGATGTTTCGCACCTGGCCCGTCAGGTTGGACGCCATGAAGTTCACGTTGTCGGTCAGATCCTTCCACGTGCCGCCCACACCTTTCACATGCGCCTGGCCGCCCAGCTTGCCCTCGGTACCCACTTCACGCGCCACACGCGTCACTTCGGATGCAAAGGAATTCAACTGGTCCACCATCACGTTGATGGTGTTCTTCAGTTCGAAAATCTCGCCGCGCACGTCCACAGTAATCTTCTTGGACAAGTCGCCGTTCGCCACCGCCGTCGTCACGTCCGCGATGTTACGCACCTGCGCAGTCAGGTTGCCGGCCATCGAGTTCACGGAGTCGGTCAAATCCTTCCATGTACCCGCCACGCCCGGCACGTTCGCCTGGCCGCCGAGTTTGCCTTCGGTACCCACCTCACGCGCCACGCGCGTCACTTCGGATGCGAATGCGTTGAGCTGATCCACCATCACGTTGATGGTGTTCTTCAGTTCCAGGATTTCGCCCTTTGCGTCGGCGGTAATCTTCTTCGACAAGTCACCGTTTGCCACAGCGGTCGTCACGTCGGCAATGTTACGCACCTGCCCGGTCAGGTTGCCTGCCATCGAGTTCACCGAATCGGTCAAGTCCTTCCACGTACCTGCTACACCCGGCACGTTCGCCTGGCCGCCGAGCTTGCCCTCCGTACCCACTTCACGTGCCACGCGGGTCACTTCCGATGCAAACGACGAAAGCTGGTCCACCATCACGTTGATGGTGTCTTTCAGTTCGAGAATTTCGCCCTTCACGTCCACCGTGATCTTTTTGGACAGGTCGCCGCGCGCCACCGCCGTCGTCACTTCCGCAATGTTGCGCACCTGGCCGGTCAGGTTCGACGCCATGAAGTTCACGTTATCGGTCAGGTCCTTCCAGGTACCGCCGACGCCCTTCACCTGCGCCTGTCCGCCCAGCTTGCCTTCCGTACCCACCTCGCGTGCCACGCGGGTCACTTCCGATGCAAACGAAGAGAGCTGGTCCACCATGGTGTTGATGGTGTTCTTCAACTCCAGGATTTCGCCCTTCACGTCCACGGTGATTTTCTTGGACAGGTCGCCGTTCGCCACTGCAGTAGTCACGTCGGCAATGTTTCGCACCTGGCCGGTCAGGTTGCCCGCCATCGAGTTCACCGAGTCGGTCAAATCCTTCCAGGTGCCCGCCACGCCTTTCACCTGCGCCTGGCCACCCAGCTTGCCTTCGGTACCTACTTCGCGCGCCACACGGGTCACTTCCGATGCAAACGAAGAGAGCTGGTCCACCATGGTGTTGATGGTGTCCTTCAGCTGGAGGATTTCACCTTTCGCGTCGGCGGTAATCTTCTTGGACAAGTCGCCGTTCGCCACTGCTGTCGTCACTTCCGCGATGTTTCGCACCTGGCCCGTCAGGTTGGACGCCATGAAGTTCACGTTGTCGGTCAAATCCTTCCACGTGCCGCCCACGCCGGGCACGTAGGCCTGTCCGCCGAGCTTGCCTTCGGTACCGACTTCGCGTGCCACGCGTGTCACTTCCGAGGCAAAGGATCGCAGCTGGTCCACCATGGTGTTGATGGTGTCCTTCAGCTGGAGGATTTCGCCACGCACGTCCACGGTGATCTTCTTGGACAAGTCGCCGTTCGCCACCGCCGTGGTCACGTCGGCAATATTGCGCACCTGTGACGTGAGGTTACCCGCCATCGAGTTCACCGAGTCGGTGAGATCCTTCCACGTCCCCGCGACGCCGGGCACGTTCGCCTGGCCGCCGAGCTTGCCTTCAGTACCCACTTCGCGCGCCACGCGCGTCACTTCCGAGGCAAAGGAAGAAAGCTGGTCCACCATGGTGTTCGCCGTCGACGCCGCCCGCAGGAACTGGCCTTTCAACGGCCGTCCGTCCACATCGAGCGACATGGTCTGCGACAGGTCGCCTTTTGCCACCGCACCGATCACGCGCGCCATTTCCGTCGTCGGGCGCACCAGGTCATCGATCAGCGTATTCACGGACTTGACGATGGTCGCCCATCCGCCTGCGGCGCTTGGTACCGATGCCCGCTGTGTCAGCCTGCCCTCGCGGCCGACCACTCGGCTCACCTCGGTGATTTCGCGCGCCAGCTGCTCGTTGGCTTCCATGATGTCGTTGAGCGTGTCGGCGATCTTGCCCGCAAGGCCGGTCAGGTCCGACGGCATGCGCGCCGAGAAGTCTCCCTTCTTCAGTGCCGTCAGCACCCCGAGCAGCACCTTGTCGTCCAGCTCATCCCTCAACTCAGTCCTGGTGTCCATCATGTGTCTCCATCTGTTTCATATGTGCCGACCCAGCAGCGCGAGTGCCGCATTGCCGTCAGAGCGGCATGCGGCATTCGCTTCTGGTGGTGGTTACTTGCGTAGAAATGGCCGCCAAACCGAGGCATGCCAAGCGGCATTTCCAAGAAGAAATTAAACAATTATTGTGGTCCAAACATCATGGACGGACAACAAAGAGAGGCGGCGGCAAATCAGCTAACGAACCGATCATTGATAATTCTCAACGGGCTTGTTGAAGCAGCAATGTGCTGCATCCGAATAGGGAGGTTCAGTCGCGCGGCGTATCGGCGGTAAGAGGTTTGCCGCGGCGTGGCGAAATCGGGCGCTTGGGTCGCACGCCGGTCTTTTTCAGCGTGTCGGAAGCCCTGCGCTCCAGGAGTGTGGGCGAATTATCCGTCTCGATCCGCATTGTTCCGCCACCGGCTTCTCCCTGCGGCAGGGGGACGGATATCGTAAGCGCAGTGCCGGAATCGGGCGCCGTCTCGATCGTCAGGTCACCGCCAAGCGTGCTGATGCGTTCCTTGATGCCGACGAGGCCGAACGAATTTGCCTTGCGCCGGCAACCGGGGAAGATGCCGACGCCGTTATCCGACACCGTCATGAGGAGCCGCTCGCCAGTCTCTTGCAGTTCAATCTTCGTCCTCGTTGCCCGGGCATGGCGGAAGACGTTGTTGAGCGACTCCTGCAGGACGCGAAACAGTGCCGTCGCCCGGTTGTCATCGACCACGACTTCCGCCTCGGGCATCACCAGCTCGCAGGCGATGCCTGTGCGGCGCTGGAATTCCTTCACCTGCCATTCGATTGCGGCATTCAGGCCAAGGTCGAGCACCGTCGGGCGCAGGTTGTTGATGATCGCCCGCATGGCCTTCATGGTGCTGTCGATATGCTCGAGTACCGCATGCACCTTACTGTTGAGCTTGGGATGCGTGGTGCCGGTGCGCGCATGCAGCATGGCAATGTCGATGCGCAGCGCGAGCAGGTTCTGCCCCAGCTCGTCGTGGATCTCGCGCGCGATGCGCTTGCGCTCGTCTTCCTTGATGCGTTCCTGGTAACTGGCCAGCTGGCGCAATTCTTCCTGCGACTGGCGCAGCGCTTCTTCCGCCTGCAGGCGTTCGTTGATGTGGTCAAGGTCCTGCTTGCGCTGTTCCTGCAAATCCTGGTTGAGCTTTTCGAGCTCCAGCTTCTGCCTTTGCAGCTGCAGGTTGTTCCGCGCGAGTTCCACGAACACCGATACCTTGGTCTGCAGGATCTGCGGAATGATGGGCGTGAACAGGTAGTCCACCGCCCCCTTCTGGTAGGCCTTGAGCCGGTTCATTTCATCCGCATAGTGCGCGGTGATGAAGATGATCGGCACCGACGCCGAGCGCGGATGGGAGTGGATCGCCTCGGCGGTCTCGAAACCGTCCATGCCCGGCATGCTGACGTCGAGCAGGATGACCGCGAAGTCATGATTGAGCACTTCGCGCAAGGCTTCTTCACCCGAACGAGCGGTGATGACGCGGTAGCCCTTGCCGTCGGTATCGAGCAGGCTCGCCAGTGCAAGCAGGCTCGCCGCATCGTCGTTGACCAGCAGGACTTTTGGAGTAAACACGTCTCTGAATGTGATCTTGACTGAAAGAAAAGCGGCCCGGTCGCCGCTCCCTGCGCACGGGCTGTTGCCCGGATCGCGTCGCGGAGCCCGAAGGCCGCTTTGTGTGGGCACCTTCTGCCTTGTCTGGATGCAAGAAAGTGACCAATTGTTTCTCGACCCAATGTAACACAGATAAGAAAAGCCGGTTGTGCAACACCTGCACAACCGGCTTCTTATACAACAGCGCCTGAACTGATGCGGCGGACTGCGGTGATTGTTACATTCGCGGCCGCTTCAATTGCGCGATCTCAACTCTGGCGCGCACCATTGTGTGAAGCGGCCTGGGGACGGGAAACCTCGAGCCACTTGCGTACACGACTGGCATCGGCCAAGCGAGACTCTTTGCCCTTGGAGTCGAGGAAGACCATCACGACCGGACGGCCTTCGATACGCGCCTGCATTACCAGGCAACGACCCGCCTCAGTGATGTAGCCGGTCTTTTGCAGTCCGATATCCCAATCCGAATTCATCACCAGCCGGTTGGAATTCATGTAGTTCAACTGGTAACCACCTGCATCCACCGCATAGCGGGAATCGGTCGAGTATTCGCGGATGACCGGATGCTGGGAGGCCGCTACCACCAGTTTGGCCAGGTCGCGCGCACTGGCGACGTTCTGGCTAGACAAACCGGTGGAGTCGACGAAATGCGCATCCTTCATGCCCAATGCGCGCGCCTTGGCGTTCATTGCGGCAACGAAGGCCGGCAGACCGCCAGGGTAGTGGCGTCCGAGCGCAGATGCCGCGCGGTTTTCGGAACTCATCAGCGCGATGTGCAGCATGTTGGCACGCGTCATCTGCGAACCCACCCGCAGGCGGGAATGGCTGTTCTTTTCGCGGTCGATGTCGTCGGACGTCACTTCCAGCACGTCGTCCATGTTCTGGCGCGCTTCAACGACAACGAGTGCCGTCATCAGCTTGGTGAGGGAAGCGATCGGCAGTGCATAGCCGGAATTCTTTTCGAACAGCACCTGCGCGCTTGACTGGTCGATCACGAAGGCTGCGTTGGACTTCAGGGAAAGCGCGTCGCGTGTATGGTGCAGGCCCGCCATGTCGCCAGCGGTCAGCACGGGTGCAACCGGGGCTGCTGCGGGCGCGGGCTGCGTGAAGGCCACACGTTGGTAAGAGTGTTTTTCTTTCGCGGCAACATGCTTCTTCGCATGGGAGTCGCGCTTGGCATGTTTTGCCGGCTTGGTAGTAGCCTTGGCATGTTTTGCCGACGGCTTACGGGGAGCGGAGGCTTTTGCCTTGGCAGATGATTTCTTGACGGCCGTTTTCTTGGCCGACGATTTGCTGCCGGTCGCGGCCTGCGCAGCAGGAACTGCCACGACCAAAGCCAGACATGTCACGACGATTCCCAGCGCTGTCCTGAGCATCTGCACCCTCCCTAATTCTTGCGAGCCGGCATTATATCTTGCAGTCTAGCAAAATAGTGAAATTCAGCAAGCGAATTAAGTAGTTAGCGCCGGAATTTAAACAATTTTCTAATCGATAATTGAGGTTCCACAACCGCTATACCTCCTCGCAACCTTGGAAGGTCGCGAGGAGGTATGGTTATTCAACAAATTTGGCGAACTGGGCGACCGGGACGCGTTCCGTGACGAGCGTATTTTCGATCTTGTCCATGTCCGCAAAACCCAGCGACATTCCGCACACCACCATTTCCCCGGAAGGCAGGCCGAGGTGCTTTGCAATGATCTTGTGGAACTGGGTGAACGCCGCTTGCGGACAGGTATCGAGGCCGCGACCGCGGGCCGCCACCATGATGTTCTGCAGGAACATGCCGTAATCGAGCCAGGAGCCCTGCTCCATGATCCGGTCGATGGTGAAGATCAAGCCGACGGGCGCATCGAAGAAGCGGTAATTGCGGCCGTGCTGGGCATGCATGCCCTCCTTGTTGTCGCGCGAGAGGCCGAGCAGGGAATACAAGTCCCAACCCACCTTGCGCCGGCGGTCGATGTACGGCGACGCCCACTCGCGCGGGTAATACGCATACTCCTCCGCGTGCTCCTTCGCGATTGCCGGGTCGTTATGGGCGGCAAGGATGTCCTCCGACAGCCTCTCCTTGGCTGCGCCGGTCAGCACATAAACCTTCCAGGGCTGGGTATTGGTGCCGGACGGCGCGCGCGACGCGACGTCGAGGATGGCCTCGATGTCCTCGCGTGCAACCGGGGTCGGGAGGAAGGCACGGATCGAACGGCGCGAGGTGATGGCCGCGTCGACCAACTTCTGTTCGTTGGACTCGATCATTCTGTCACCGTGATGGTTTGCAAAAGCGCGCGCATCGGCTCGGGAATGGCGGCCGGACGGCGCGACTCACGGTCGACGTAGACATGCACGAAATGCCCCTGCGCGGACGCACTCTCTTCATCTTCGCGGAAGATGCCGACTTCGTAGCGCACGCTGGAATTACCGAGCTTCGTCACGCGCAGGCCGGCCGTGACACGCTCCGGGAAGGCGACCGACGCAAAATAATTGCACTGCGTCTCGATCACGAGGCCAATCACATTGCTGTGCTCGATGTCGAGGACATCATTGGCGATCAGGAACTGGTTCACCACCGTATCGAACCAGCTGTAATACACCACGTTATTGACGTGCCCGTAGGCGTCGTTGTCCATCCACCGCGTCGTGATGGTATGGAAATGATTGAAGTCACTGCGTTTCTTTGCTTCCGGTCGCATTGTTTACTTTCTCACTACTAGAGCCACTCCAATGACGGCCAGCACCATGCCGAGCATGCCGGTGATGCTGAACGCCTCCCCAAACATCGCCCACGCCATGACCGCAGTCGTTGGCGGGGTCAGATAAAGCAGGCTGGTCACCTGCGTCGCCGCGCTCTTCCGGATGAGCGCGAACAGCAGGAAGATCGCGCCGATCGACAGCGCTAGCACGGACCAGAGCAAGGCGCCGATAAAGTTGGCGGTCCATTGCACATTGCTCAGGCTTGCATCGAGGTGTTCGAATGCGATGGCAAACGGCAGCACCACGACAATCGATGCCGCGAACTGGATCACCGTACCGGTACGCAAGTCGAAGCTGGCGCAATAGCGCTTCTGATACAGGGTGCCGGTTGTGATCGACAGCAGTGCAAACACGCACAGTGCGATGCTCTGCCATGACAATCCGATCATCGAAATCTTGTTTGCGACGACCAGGGCGACGCCGCAGATGCCGAACATCAAACCGATCCACTGCCGTCCTCGCACTCGTTCCCCGACCAGCGGCGCGGCGAATGCGGTCAGGATCGGCTGCATCCCCACGATCAGCGCCGACAGCCCTGCAGGCATACCGATCTTGATTGCGCACCAGACGCCGGCAAGATAGCCCGCCTGGACCAGGATGCCGGCGAACGCGATATGCCGCATCCTGCCGACCGGCCACGGCGCCCGCATCAGCCACATCAGCGGCAACAGCACAATCAGCACACCGGCGAATCGCAACAGCAGGAACGTCAGCGGTTCTGCATATGGCAGGCCGAACTTGGCGACAATGAAGCCCGTGCTCCAGATGAGCACAAAGACGAATGGCATGGCCGCCATCCACGGGCTTTGTGGTTGATGTTCGGCCGCGAGGGAACCGGAACGTGAAGAAGGTGCGGCAGCAGTCATGCGTGTTCTCGACAGTATTCGGATGCGATGCCGATAGTCTGGACATGCACTGCCACGGTGTCTTGTATGTTTTTGCCGTAACCGCCGGCCATGGTGACTGCCACCGGTATTCCACGCTCACGCATCTGGTCGAGCACCATGCGGTCGCGCGCCGCAAGTCCCGCCATCGACAACTTCAGCCGGCCGAGACGGTCTCCCTCATGCGGATCGGCGCCAGCGAGATAGATGATCAGGTCGGGGGAAAAACGGCTGAACATGATGCCCAGCGCGTCACGCAGCGCATCGAGGTAATCGGCGTCGCCCGTTCCATCCGGAAGCGCGACATCGAGGTCGCTGCACTCCTTGGAAAAGGGGAAGTTGTTCTCGGCATGCAGCGACAGCGTGAAGACGGATTCGTCGCGCGCAAGGATGGATGCGGTGCCGTTCCCCTGGTGCACATCGAGGTCGACAATCGCCACATGGCGCGCCCTGCGCTCGGCCTGCATCAGGCGCGCGGCAACGGCGGAATCATTGAATACACAAAATCCTTCGCCGCGGTCCGCATACGCGTGGTGGGTGCCGCCGGCAAGGTTGGCAGCGACGCCGGACGCAAAGGCCGCGCGGCAGGCGGCGATGGTGGCGCCCGCCGAGCGCCGCGAGCGCTCGACCATCTGCGGCGACCACGGGAAGCCGATGGCCTTTTGCTCGGCCGGCGCAAGAAGGCCCGTCGAGACGCGGTGGATGTAATCGGGATGATGCGCCAGCGCCAGTACGCCATCTGTCGCGGGCTGCGCTTCGTGCAGCTCGAGGGAGGGCACCGCCTGCAGCGCGCCTTCGCGCACCAGCCGGTATTTCTGCATCGGGAACCGGTGTCCTTCAGGGAGCGGCAGCACGAAATGGTCGCTGTAGAAGGCTTTCACGGTTGACGTTAACGTAAAGGGCGAAAGGCAAAGTGTAGCACGCGCTGCGGCGCGACATATTATTGCAAGAGTGTCAATTATAAATTGCCACAGATCAATTTATTGACTTGGATGCTGTTTTTTGGTGCTACGCAACAAAATGTGTTGACACAGCAAAATTTCTCCTTAAAATAGGCTTTGTTGCGACGCACAAAAGATGTCTGATGGTTGCGTCCCACTCACTTCTTGACCAATCACTGCACTCTTGAGGAGCCACCATGTTTGCAATCCCCGAGCAATTCTCCGCCGCTTCCAAAGCCAACTTCGAAGCCCAGCTGTCGCTGATCTCCGCTCTGACCAACAAGGCGTTCGAAGGCGTTGAAAAGATCGTCGACCTGAACCTGAACGTGGCGAAGGCTTCCCTGGAAGAGTCCAGCGCAACCGCCAAGCAACTGCTGGCCGCCAAGGACGCACAAGAGTGGCTGACCCTGGCTGCTGCACAAGCACAGCCGAATGCTGAGAAGGCACTGGCCTACGGCCGTCACCTGGCCGGCATCGCTTCCGGCGTGCAAGCTGAATTCACCAAGGCCGCAGAAGCCCAGATCGCTGAAACCAGCCGCAAGGTCCTGGAACTGGTCGAAGAAGTCTCCAAGAACGCACCGGCCGGCTCCGAAAACGCCGTCGCCATCCTGAAGACCGCAATCGGCAACGCCAACGCCGGTTACGAGCAACTGACCAAGTCCACCAAGCAGGCTGTCGAAACCATCGAAGCCAACCTGAACACGGCTGTCAGCCAGTTCACCCAGCCGGCCGCGAAGGCCCGCGCTGCAAAGAAGTAATAGCTGAGAATTAATGCAAGACCGGCGCACCGGATGCAATTCCGGAGCGCCAGATGGAGAAGCGATCCAATCGGTACCTTGGCCTCCTCCTCTTAAGGTACCGCTTTGAATGCCCTGGTTTCCAGGGCATTTTTTTCGTCCCTACTATTTGCTTCCCTTTGCGATCGCGCGTGCAAGGATGATCACCGGAACGAAAGCAATCATGACGATCGTGAAGGCCGGCAGCGCCGCTTCGCCGAGACGTTCATCCGACGCAAGCTGGTGGGTGATCACGGCCAGCGTGTCGAAATTGAAGGGACGCACCGTCAGCGTTGCCGGCAGTTCCTTCACCACATCCACAAACACCAGCAAACCCGCCGTCAGCACGCTGCGCCATAACAAGGGCGCGTGGACGCGCAACAGCATCGCCGCCAGGCCATGCCCGAGGATACGCGCGCTGGCATCCATGCTCGGCGTGATCTTGACCAGTCCCGCCTGCACGCTCTGGTAGGAAACGGCCAGGAAGCGGACCAGGTAGGCGTATACGAGCGCCACCACGCTCCCGGTCAGCACAAAACCGAGGCCACGGTCCGCGCCCCATGCATCCAGGCGCGAAAGCGGAATCAGGATACCGACGGCAATGACAGCGCCCGGCACCGCGTAGCCCATGCTTACCACCCGGTTGCATGCCGCCTGGAGGCGGCTCTTGGTCACCCGTGCGGCATAGGCGAGCAGGATGCAGATCAAGACGGCGATCAAGGCAGTCGCACCGGCCAGCACCACGCTGTTCTTCAACCATTCGACATACCGGCTGCCAAGGACAACCGTCTCCTCCCGCAGCATCAGGCGCAGCAGGATCGCCAGCGGGATCACGAAGCCGAGCAGGACAGGCACCAGGCAGAACAAGGTGGAACCCCAGCCGCGCCAGCCGCGCAGGATCATCGGCAGCTGCATCTTGGTGCGGCTGCCGACGGCGTAATAGCGCGCCCGGCCACGGCTCTTCTGCTCAAGCAGCATCAGCGCCGTCACGGCCAGCAGCAGCACCGCCGCGAGTTGCGCCGCCGCCGTGCGATCCGAGAAGGTGTACCAGGATTTGTAGATGCCCGTCGTCAGCGTCGGCACGCCGAAGTAAGCTACCGCGCCGTAGTCGGCCAGCGTTTCCATCAGTGCCAGCGCGATGCCCGCCACCGCTGCCGGGCGCGCCAGCGGCAGGCTCACCTTCACAAAGGCATGCCACGGCCCCATGCCGAGCGTGCGTGCCGCGTCCCACATGCGCGGACTGCGTTCGAGGAAGGCATTGCGGGCGAGCAGGTAAACATAGGGATACAGAACCATGGCAAACAGGATGCCCGCCCCGCCCACCGAGCGGATCGGCGGAAACCAGTAGTCCCCGGCCTGCCAGCCGAAGCTGGCGCGGAGCGCCGACTGGACCGGCCCGGAAAACTGCAGGAAGTCGGTATAGGCATATGCCACCACGTACGCGGGCATCGCGAGCGGGAGCACCAGCGCCCATTCGAATACGCGCTTGCCGGGAAAGTCGAACACCGCGACTAGCCACGCGCAGCCAACCCCGCCTGCACCGGCCAGTACCGCAACGATGGCTGCAATCGCGAGACTATTGGCCACGTATTCAGGCAAGACCGTCGACCACAGGTGCGCAAACGTCGCACCTGTTTCGGCATTCTGTCCGGCAAACAGGTTGGACAGGACGCCCAGGATAGGCACGCCCACCAGGATGGCGACCGCGAGCGACGCGACCAGCAGCACCTGGCTGCTGCCCTTGCATGAACGGCAAGGGCGCAAGGGGGTTTTACGCATGGAATTCCACTATGAACTGTACGGTTTCTGTGAATGAGAATTATAATCAATATCGAATTACGCCCATGCAATTATTCGCAGCCCGCCCATGAACGCACCCTTCCCCATCCACAGCCATCTCAAGGTCGACGCCATCAAGGTTGGATACCCGGTCGGCCGGCATATCCAGGAGATCGTGCACGGGCTGACATTCGCGCTGGCGCGCGGCGAAATCGGCTGCCTGCTTGGTCCTTCCGGCTGTGGCAAGACGACTGTGCTGCGTGCGATTGCCGGTTTCGAATCCGTGCTGGCGGGACAAATCTCGCTGGGCGGACGGGAGCTGAGCAGCAAGGGTTTTACCGCCTCTCCAGAGACCCGGCAGG
>NZ_LSTO01000001.1:366840-370908 GCF_002211445.1 Noviherbaspirillum denitrificans
AATGCTGGAAGCGGATGCCCTCGGCCTGGAAGGCGAGGCCTATCTGTTCAAGAAACAGGAGCCGGTGGACAAGAAGGCGAAGGTCAACGAGAGCTGGTTCTGGAACCTGATCTGGCGCCTGCGCAGGCACCTCGCGCTGACCTTCGGCCTGACCGTCCTATCAACCGCGCTGGCGCTGACGCCGCCCCTGTTCGTCAGGTCGGTGTTCGACACCGTGGTGCCCAGCGGAGACCTGATGCTCGGCGCTGCGCTGACCCTGGGTGCGCTGATTACCATCGGACTGGACTGGAGCCTGAGAGGGTTGAAGAACCGCATCCTGGCCTATGTCGGCGGACGCACCGAATATGTCCTCGGCACCAGCGTGTTCGAGCGCATCGTCTGCCTGCCGGCGACTTCGACGGACGGCGCATCGATCAACCGCCAGGTGGGACGGATCAAGAACCTTGAAAGCCTGCGCGATTTCTTCCTCGGCCCGCTCGTGCTGATCGTTTTTGACCTGCCGGCCAGCCTTGTCATGATGACCGCGCTGGCCGTGATCAATCCCTGGATCATGCTGGTCATCCTGGCGGCGGTGATCGCCTACACGATCCTGTGGTTCGCGTCGCGCACCCTGATCCAGAACTCGATTGCCCGCGCCTCGTCCCTGTCCGCCACGCGCAGCGAATTCGTGAATGAAGCCCTGTCCGGCATGCGCACGATCCGGAATTCCGGTGCCGCCCGCACCTGGCTGCAGCGCTTCACCGACATCAGCGGCAAGGCCGTCCTGTCGTCTTTCCACGACCACCAGATCCGCACCCGGATCAGCGGCGCGGCCCAGGTGCTCGGCATGTGCACCGGCCTGTTCTCCCTCGCCGTATCGGCCTACCTGTCCATCAACGGCCAGCTGTCCGGTGGCGCAATGATCGCCACCATGATGATCGTCTGGCGGCTGACCGGCCCGATCCAGAATGTCTTCCTGGCGGCGACATCGCTGGTCCGCACCCGGACCAACATCCGCCAGGTCGAAAACCTGATGCGCCTGCAGATCGAGCGTGACAGCGGCGTCAACCAGATCGTGAAGCCCGATCTGAACGGCGCACTGAGCTTCTCGCGCGTCTCCTTCCGCTACGCCAATGATGCCGACCCGGCGCTACTCGGCATCAACGTCGCTATCGACCCCGGCCAGCTGGTGGTCATCACCGGCGCAAACGGCGCCGGCAAGTCGACCCTGCTCAAGCTCATCACCCGCGTCTACATCCCCCAGGCGGGCACGATCCGGCTCGATGGTGTCGATATCCGCCAGATCTCGCCATCCGACCTGCGCGGCCGCATCAGCTACATGCCGCAGAACTGCGAAATCTTCCATGGCACGGTGACGCAAAACCTGCGCCTGGTGCATCCGGCCGCTACCGACGAGGAAGTCCGCTGGGCGGTCGACATGGCCGGCCTGAGCGCCGACATCACCGCGCTGCCGCAGGGTTTCGAGACACGGATTTCCAACAGCCGCTCCGCGCAGCTGCCCTACGGATTCCGCCAGCGCCTGCTGCTGGCAAGGACGATGCTGAAACCGGCGCCCGTGGTACTGCTCGACGAGCCGGGCACCGGCATGGACCAGGCGGGGGAAGAGGCATTGATCCGCTGCATTGAATGGCTGCGGGGACGGTCGACAGTGCTGATCGTCACCCATCGGCCCGGACATATGCGGATGGCGGACAAGGTCATCTACCTGGAAAACGGCGCGGTCACCGCGATGGGACCGTTTGACACTATCAAGAATCGTGTGATGGCAGGGCTGAACTGATGCTAAAAATACTCAAGCGCTTATTGTCGGGTGACAGCAGCGACAACCTTGTCGGCAGCCGCAAGCGCAGGCTGCTTTCCGAAGCCGCTCGCGTAGAGGAAGAACTGGTCCCAGCGTTCGTCCGGCCGGTCCTGACGATCATTGCGGCGATCGTCCTGCTGTTCCTCGTCTGGGCCGCGCTGACACACATCACCGAAGTCGCCCGGGCGCCGGGCGAGGTCGTCCCCGCAGGCCAGCTCAAGGTTGTCCAGCATTTCGACGGCGGCGCGGTGGCCGAGATCATGGTCGAAGAAAAAGCGCTGGTCCAGGCGGGACAGGTCCTGGTGCGCATGGATGGCGCGCAGGCGACCGCGGACGTGCGCCAGACCGAGGCGCGGCTGGTATCGCTGAAACTGCGCGCGGAACGCCTGAGCGCCTTCGTCGAGAACCGCAAGCCGCGTTTCGAAGACTTCGCTGGCAACCATCCTGAACTCATCCGGCACCAGGAAGAGATCTACCGGACGCAGCTATCGACGCGCAATTCCACCCTGTCCATCCTCGACCACCAGATCAACCAGCGCGCCGACCGGCTGCAGCAGCTCAATAAAGCAGGTTCCGTCGCCGAAGAACACCAGAACCTGACCGGCGAACTGCTGGCCATGCGGGAAAACCTTGCCGCCCGCCGCCTGATCAACAAGTCGGTGCTGCTGGAGACGCGCCGCGCCAAGGTCACTGCCGACGGCGAAGCAGCCCGCATCGGAAAGGAAATCCAGGTCTCCGAGCAAGAACTGGAAGAGACCCGCAGCCGCCGCGTCGACGTGCTCAACCAGTTGCGCCGCGACGCGCTGGCCGAAATCGGCAGCGTGCATTCCGAAATCGCCGAAGTGACAGAAACCCTGGCGCGCCTGCAAGCCCGGGTCGACCGCCTCGTCGTCCGCGCACCGGTCCGTGGCTACGTACAGGACATGAAGGTCGTCACCATCGGCCAGGTCGTTCAGCCGGGCGGGCTCATCATGCACATCGTGCCCGAAGGCGTGCCGCTGGAAGCTGTTGTCAGGATTGCACCCAAGGATATCGGCTACGTGAAGGCTGACCAGCCGGTGAACCTGCGCGTGACCAGCTTCGACTACTCCCGCTTCGGATTCGCCAAGGGCACGCTCAACCGTGTGACGGCCTCAAGCGTGGTCGGCGAAGACGGGCGGCCATATTTCCGCGGCTGGGTGACCCTGACGCAGCCCTATGTCGGCAATCAGGCGGGGCACTACCAGCTGCAACCGGGCATGGGCGTCGAAGCGGAAATCCTCACCGGGGAAAAGACCGTGCTGGCTTACCTGGCCAAGCCGTTCGCCGACATGTTCTCGCGTTCGTTCAGGGAGCGTTGACGCAACGGCCGGGCGGGCCGAGGCGAGGGTTATAGAAGGGCACTATAACTTTTGGCCGTCTATCGCGGGGCCACCAGGGAAGCTAGTATGAATCATCGCCAACTCCCGCCCGAAACGAGTCATGGTTGACAAGGATCAAAATAGCACTGGCAGCCCGCAGCCGAGCAATGGCCACTCGCCTGCGCATGCCGATGATGCAACGCTTTTTGATGACTTGACCGTCCTGAGCCGCGGACAGGGTCTTGGCGATACCAATCGCACCGACAATCTGGGTGCCGTCCCCGAACGGGTTGACGACACCGGGAATGAGAACGTACAGGCCGACGTCAACGGCACCGACGCGCGGGAACGGCAACAGGCCGACAGCGGCGCCGCAACTGATAGCGGCCTCGGCACCACCACCGGCGACGACGGGCGGAACCGCACGATCGACGCCATCGGCGGATCGAGCAATGGCCGGCAGGATAGCGTCCCCTTCGTCGACAAGGTGACACCGGGCGGCCAGGCTGCCCTCGGATCCGGCTCCGATGCCAAGGACGGCACGCCCGGCACACCTGCACCCAACGTCGTTACATCGAACGGTGGCGGAAATAATGCATCACAAAACGGCGGTTCCGATCAAACGACCGCACAGTCTCCCCGCATCGCGATAGCTGAATCGCAACAGACGTTGGCGACACCGGAGGCCACCCAGTCTCCGACTGAAACGCCGGCCCCGACCGGGACTCCGGCTCCGACTGATACGCCGGCTCCGACCGAGACCCCAGCTCCGACCGATACTCCGGCTCCGACTGAAACTCCGGCTCCGACTGAGACGCCTGCGCCGACTGAGACGCCTGCGCCGACCGAGACCCCGGCTCCGACTGAGACCCCGGCTCCGACTGAAACCCCGGCCCCGACCGATACTCCGGCCCCGACCGATACTCC
>NZ_LSTO01000001.1:370918-388640 GCF_002211445.1 Noviherbaspirillum denitrificans
CGGCAGCCTGCGCAAGGCTTCCTACAACACCTCGCTGCTGCGCGCGGCGGCGGGCATGATGCCGGAAGGCACGCGGCTCGTGATCGGCGACATCCGCGGCATCCCGCTCTACGATGCGGACCTCGAGTCGTCGGAGGGCATCCCGGCGGCAGTAACCGCGCTGAAGGATGCGATCGCCGATGCGGACGGGCTGCTCATTGCCACGCCGGAATACAACAACTCCATGCCCGGCGTGTTGAAGAATGCGATCGACTGGCTGTCGCGCCCGCCGAACGACATCCAGCGTGTTTTCGGCGGCAAGCCGGTGGCCGTGATGGGCGCGTCGCCCGGCGGCTTCGGCACCATCCTCAGCCAGAACGCGTGGCTGCCCGTGCTGCGCACGCTGGGAACACGACCGTGGTTCGAAGGGCGGCTGATGGTGTCGCGCGCGCAGAACGTGTTCGACGACAAGGGGCAGATGAGCGATCCCGCGATGCAGGAGCAGCTCAAGCGTTTCGTCGAAGGGTTCACCGCCTTCGTGCGCGCATGAAAAAAGGGCGGGCATCGCTGCCCGCCCTTCCCTGCCGCATGCTTAATCCGCGTAATTGTTCTCGGCATGGAAGCCGAACATCATCTGTAGCGGCGCGTGCGCATCGACCGGCGACGCCGGATTGCCGTCGATCTCGATCAGCTGGTTGCAGAAACGGGTGACGCGCTTCTTCGTGCCTTCGAAGATGTCGTGGTACTCGGCCCAGCCCCAGATGTAGAAGAACTTGCGTCCTTCCTTCACCGCCGCGAGGTCGTCGGCGCTAATGCTGCCCGAGACTGCCTCGACCATGCTGCGCGGGCCGGCGATGGTGGGGACCGGCGCATCCTGCGACGCGGGGAACTCGAAATCCTTCGGCAGCGGCGCATCCAGCAGACGGTAAGTGGTGTTGATCGCCAGACCACGCGTGGGCGTGTTGCCACTGTTGGCCCAGATCGGGTGGATGGTCCAGTGGAAGCCACCGGTGTCCGGGTCCTGGTGCAGGTACGTCTTGATCTCGCGGATGAACATGAAGGCGCGCTGGCCGGCAATCAGTGCGTCTTCCGCCACACGCGCGCTCTTTTCGGCGACGGCGGCACTGTCGCGCGCGACGGTTGCGGCGTCGCGCGTGCGTCGTGCAAGGTCGCGGCCGAGCAGCACCAGCATGCCGGCGAAGATCGCGAGCAGGACGTCGGTCAGCTTGATGTCATGGATGAAGGATGGGACCGGAGAAGGAGCGGTCACAGGTGTCGCTTCTGCCTTGGCAGGAGCGGTCGCTTGCACCGGCGCCGCCTCGGCCTTCGCGACAGGCTTTTCCCCGGTCGCGGCCTGTTCCTGGACGGCCGGCGCCTGTTGCACCGGTTGTTGCGCGTCCGCCTGAGCCGGCTCTTCGGCAAGTGCGAACTGGCCGATGCCGAACGCGAACAGGAGCGCGGTGAAAAAATGTCTGACTTGCATGGATCGTCCTCCCGGTTGGATTATTTCGCCGCGCACCTGCGCGCGTGCGACTCAAGCACCTTAGTCCGGGGAAACTTGACGGAGTTCAACTCTTTCGAAGGAGAAGATGCGCTGTGCAAAGAAGGTTTGGCCCGCCTCTGTATCATTACGCCATCGCTCCGCACAACAAGAAAAGGAAAGCCATGAATCTGGAAAAAGTCGTCTTCGCGTTCTTCATTGTCTTCGCTGCAACGCTCAATTTCGGCTTCTTCATCGGCGACATCGACCGCCCCGAGCTGCACAACGTCTACGAGCTGTTCGCCGCCATCGTCGTCAACATGATCGCCACCGTGCTCAAGTTCGGCGACCGCACGCAGATCGGCGCGGTGCACCTGTCGACCAGCCTGGTGGCCGACATGCAGCTGATCGCCGCCGCCGTCACCTGGGCCGTCGCGGAACATGTCACCGGCACCGGCATGACGCCGCACATCACCGCGAGCGTGGTGTCGCTGTCAGGCGGCGCGCTGCTGGCCAACATCATCTCCGTCATCATCCTGATCGTCGAAACGGTAATGATGCGCAGATGAACAGCGTCTTCTTCCTGGTGCTGCGGCGCATGCGCGCGCCGCTGATCGCACTGATCGTGTTCTACGCGGTCGCGGTGCTCGGCCTGACGCTGGTGCCCGGCGTGAATGCCGACGGCACAGCGGCGCCGCCGATGAGCTTCTTCCACGCGTTCTACTTCATCAGCTATACCGCGACCACCATCGGCTTCGGCGAGATCCCGAATGCGTTCTCCGACGCGCAGCGGATGTGGGTGACGCTGTGCATCTACATCACCGTCATCGGCTGGTCGTATTCCATCCTGACCCTGCTCGCGCTGCTGCAGGACAAATCCTTCCAGCAAACACTGGTCGCCTCGCGTTTCGCGCGCCGTGTGGCGCGCATCCAGACGCCGTTCTACCTCGTCTGCGGCTGCGGCGAAACCGGCAGCCTGATCTGCCGCGCGCTCGACCTGATGGGCTTCGACTTCGTGATCCTCGACAAGGACACCCAGCGCATCGAAGAGCTGGACCTGGAAGACTTCAAGACCAACGACCCCGCGCTGGCTGCAGATGCGCGGCTGTCGGTCAACCTCCTCATGGCCGGCGTGCGCCACGCGCAATGCCGCGGGGTGCTGGCAGTGACCAACGACGACGAATGCAACCTCGCGATCGCCATCAACGTGCGGCTGCTCAATCCCGAAGTGCAGGTGCTCACACGCGTGCGCAATCCGGCGGTGGCCGCCAACATGCGCTCCTTCGGCACACACCATATCGTCAATGCCTACGAACGCTTCGCCGAATACCTCGCGCTCGCCGTATCGGCGCCGGAAGCCTATCGCCTGATCGAAGTGCTGACCGGCCTGCCCGGCTCGCCGCTGCCCGCTGTCCACCGCCCGCCGCGCGGCAAGTGGATCGTGTGCGGCTACGGACATTTCGGCCAGGCGGTGTCGCGTTACATGACCCTGCCCGGGATCGACCTGACCATCGTCGATCCGGACGGCGACGGCCCGCAGGACGGCCGCCTCATCGTCGGCTCCGGCACGGAGGCGGGCGTGCTGCACGAGGCCGGCGTGATGGAAGCCTGCGGCATCGTCGCCGGCAGCAACAACGACGTCGCCAACCTGTCCATCGCGATGATGGCCAAGCAGCTCAACCCAAAGCTGTACGTGGTGGCGCGCCAGAACCAGGCGGCCAACGACCTGCTGTTCGACACCTTCCGCGCCGACTTCAGCATGGTGCACACGCGGGTGGTGGCGCAGGAGTGCATCTCCGTCCTCACCACGCCGCTGCTGGCGCGCTTCCTTAAATCCGTGCGCGAGGCCAGGGAAAGCTGGTGCAAGACGCTGGCAATGCACCTCGAAGCGATCTGCGACGGGGAAGTGCCGCTGGTCTGGGATATTCGCCTCACGCCGGGTACAGCGCCAGCGGTGCACAAGGCATTGCAGGGCGGCTTGCCGATGACCGTCGGCGATGTCATGCGCGACAACGCTGATCGCGACGCCGCGCTGCAGGGCGTGGTGTTGATGGTGGATCGCGATGGACAGGCCTTCCTGCTGCCGAACGACGACTTCACGCTGCGCGAAGGCGACGCGCTGCTCCTCGCCGGCAAGCGCGAGGTGCGTTCGGTAACGGACCTCACGCTCAAGAATGCGAATGCGCTCGACTATGTGATGACCGGGCGCGACCTGCGTGGCGGATGGGTATGGCGGGCGCTCTTCGGAAAGAAGGACGAGGCGGCCGTCAGGGAACAATGACGAGCCGGTTGCGGCCGTCGAGGTAGCGGTATTCGACTTGCGCGGGCAACTCGCGGATCAGCATCAGGCCGACGCCGCCCACGCGGTGTTCCTCGATCGGGCGCACCGCGCCGTCATCGGCCAGGGGCGCGGTTAGTGGGTCGAAAGCCGGCGCCTCGTCTTCATAGCGGATGCATGCATTCTCCACGCCGATCCACACCGGCGCCCCGCTGTCACCGCCGTAACCGTGCAGCACGCTGTTGCGGAACAACTCCTCCACCACCAGGTCGCAGCGCGCGATGCGTTCCGGCGGCACGCCCGCTTCGCGCAGGGCCGCATGCACGAACTCCACTGCTACAGGCACTGCATTCAGGCAGGCGTCGAAGCGCGCGCTGTGTCCGTGGAAACTGTTTCCTGTTGGTTCCATACTGGCATATTATGCTTCCAAGCCTCCGTGCGATAGGGGAGAAAAACAATGCCATACCGCAATATTGCCGCAGCCTTGCTGCTCCTGCCGGGGCTGGTCGCCCTGCCCCTGAACGCCTCCGCTGAAGAATTGCCCGCCGGCATGGTCAAGCGTGCCAAGGGCACGGCGCATGTCGAGCGCGAAGGCAAGAAGACCGCTGCGCAACCCGGCGACAAGCTGTTCAGCAACGACCGCATCATCACCGCCGCCGACGGCAGCGTCGGCATCACGCTGCGCGACGACACCATGCTCTCGGTCGGCCCCAACAGCACCATGTCCCTGGACAAGTTCGCCTTCGACTCCACCAGCCACCAGGGCACCCTGCAGGCCACGGTCAAGCGCGGCACGCTGGGCGTCATTTCGGGGAAGCTGTCGAAGCAGTCGCCGAACGCGGTGCAGTTCAACACCCCCAGCGCCATCCTCGGCGTGCGCGGCACCGAATTCGTGATCGACGCCGGCGAAGGGGGGGAATGACATGGGTGTCATCCTTGCCGTCATCGCCTTCGGCGCCATGATCATCTCGCAGACAATGCCGCGCGAACGCGTCATTTTGCTGCCCAACGAGGACGGCACGCCAAGCGCCGTCGTGGTCAAGACCGCGCAGGGCGAAACCGTGATCGACACGCCTTACCAGGTCGCCGGCATTACCGGCCGCGGTACGGTCTCCGCGCGGCAGGAAGAAGCGGCGTCGGTCAAGGAGCGTTATGGTTCGACCCTGGCTGCGCTGCCGCCGAAAGCGGCTTCCTTCACGCTCTACTTCGAGACCGGCACCGAAACCCTTGTTCCGGAATCGATGCCGCTGCTGGCGCGCATCAAGGATGAACTGACACAGCATGCGGCGCCGGAAATCATCGTGGTCGGCCACACCGATCGCGTCGGCACCGTGGAATTCAATGATGCGTTGTCGCTCCGGCGCGCCGAAGCGATGCGCAGGGTGCTGGTCGAGGCCGGCATTCCCGCCGAACGCATCGTCACCGCCGGGCGCGGCGAGCGCGAGCCGCTGGTGAAGACGGCGGATGAAGTGGACGAGCCAAAGAACCGGCGCGTCGAGATCCGGGTGCGCTAAGGCTTCCACTGCAACACCATCAGCGTCAGGTCATCCGACGCGTCGGCATCCCCCACATGTGCGCGAACGTTTTCGCGCACCGCCTGCACCACCACGGCAGGCGTCACCGTGCCACGCTTGCTGACGGCGCGTAACAACTCATCCAGCCGTTCACTGCCGTACAGCACGCCATCCGCATTCATCGCCTCGGTGATGCCGTCCGTGGTCAGGCACAGGCATTCGCCCGGCTGCATTTGATAGCGCTGCACCGGATAGTCGAAATCCTCGATCACGCACAGCGGAGGTCCGTCGGCGCCGGGCAGGTGTTCGATACTGCCGTCCGGCAGCAGGCGGCGCGGCGCGTCGTGTCCGGCGTTGCACAAGGCCAGCTCGCCGGTGTCCACATCGAGCACGCCGGCAATACCGGTGACGAACAGCATTTCCGGATTTTCGCGGGCGAGTTCGCGGTTGGCGCGGCTGAGGATGGCGGCGACGTCGTCCTCGGCGCGCAGCGCGATGCTCTTCGACAGCGCCTTCGCCACCACCATGAACAGGCTGGCCGGCAAGCCCTTGCCTGACACGTCGCCGACCAGGAAGAACAGGCGGCGGCCGTCGAGCATGAAAAAGTCGTACAGGTCGCCGCTGACTTCGCGCGCAGGTTCCAGCAGGGCGTCGAGCGCGAAGCGGGTTTCGCCCGGGAAGGCGGTGGCGGCCGCAGGCAGCGTCGCCATCTGGATACGGCGCGCTGCGTCGAGTTCACCGGCCACCCGCGCGGCCGACTCGCGCACTGCGTGAAGCGTGCGTTCGCTTTCCAGGCGCTCGCGTGCTTCCGCCAGCAGCATGCTGCCGAAGAGGCTGAAGAAGAGCACCGCCACCGCGCAGAACAGCGTCGCGGCGTCGAACAGCATCCCTGCCTTGGAAAACAGTAGTGCGCTTCCACCGAACAGCGCCAGCATCATCGCGAGCGCAGGCAGCGGCGCGAAGCGCGGGCCGAGCCACGGCACCAGCCAGATCAGCAGCAGTCCGCAGGCGATCAGCACGGCCATCTCGGCGGCTTGCATCCATACAGGCCGCTGCAGGAAACGGCCGTCGAAAAAACTCTCGATCAGCTGCGCATGCACATCCACGCCGGGCAGGAAATCGCCGCGCGCATTGGTCTTGTAATCCATCAGCCCGAGGCCGGTCAGCGCGACGAGCACCACCTTGTCCTGCAGCGCTGTGGCATCGGCATTGCCGCGCATCAGGTCGAAGGCGGACAGGTAGCGTCCAGGCGCCGGGCGCGAGAAGTGCACCCATACCGCACCATCCGTCTGCACCGGCACGTGCAGGTCGCCGACGGCCACGTTGTTGACGCCGTTGTGGTCGAGCACGAGTTCCACCGCCGAGGTGTCCGTCGCCACCCGCAGCAATTCCATCGACATGGCCGGCACCAGCGTATCGCCGATGGCGCCGACCAGCGGTACGCGGCGTATGACACCCTTTTCCAGGTCGGCCGACAGCAGCGCCTGCCCTTTCGCCTCTGCCTGCAGCGCGGGCAGGCTGGCGAGCGCCTGCGGGAAGCGCCGCACGTGCGCCAGCGCGTCGCCGCCGCGCACATGCACCGGCCACAGCCGCAGCGCGCCGGTGGTGCCGGCCGCCGGAACATCGAAGCCGGCGGTGCCGAGCACGATGGGCACGCGCCGCATCGCCGCGCCGAGGACGGCGTCGTGGGATGGCAGGCGCTTGAGCGCATCCCGCAATGCCGCCTGCTCGGGGCCGAGCGCGGCGGCGATGGCTTCCGGGGAACTGGTGTCGTGCTCGGGCATGATGATGTCCAGCCCGACTGCGAGCGGCTGGTGCGCGGCGATGCGCTCGAGCAGGCCCGCGAGCCGCGTGCGCGGCCACGGCCACTGGCCGAATTCCTTGAGCGCGGCTTCGTCGATGGCGACGATCTGCACCGGGCCGGACAGGCGCTCGCGCGGCATCAGTACCTGCCAGGCATCAAACAGCGCAAGCCGCATCGCCGGCAGCGGGCCCTCGAGGCGCAGCGCCATGACCACCGTCATCAGCGCAAGCAGCACCAGGCCGAAGATCCGTCCCTGACGTTCGCGCAGCCGCTGCAGGGTGTCAGATGTCGATTTCCATGCCGTCATAGGCCGACACGATTTCGAGCGGCGCTTCGCCGGTGATTTCCGCGTAGCGCCGCGTCTCGGCCAGCACGCTGGCGATCCGGGCGTCTTCGAAGATGGGTTCGTGATGGAACAGGCAGAGCCGCTTCGCCCTGGCCGCCTGGCACAGGTCGACCCCGACCACGTTGCTCGAATGCCCCCAGTCGGCCTTGACCGACACCGCGTCGGCCAGCGAATACATGGCGTCGAAGATCACCAGGTCGGCATCGCGGAAGAAACGCACGAAGTTTTCCCGCTCTTCCGGCTGGTCGAGCTTGTGCTCGGAATCCGTGCTGTAGACCATGGACCGGCCGTTGTGCTCCAGCCGGTAGCCGTAGGAATCGCCGTGGTGCAGCTGCAGCTTGGCGGTGACGCGCAGGCCGTTGATCTCGACCGGCACGCCGGGTTTCATGATATCGAACTCGATGGTCGCGCCCAGCTGGTCGAAGGAAACCGGGAAGCTGATCGGTTCCTGCTGCCGGCGCAGCGCGGTTTCCAGCGTGTCGTGGCAGCCGTGGATGACGATGCGGTTGCCGGGAATGTAGGCCGGCGTGAAGAAGGGGAATCCCATGATGTGGTCCCAGTGCAGGTGGGACATGAACACATGGTAGGTCTGCGGCTTGCCGGCGCCGTAGCGCGCCATCATCGCGTTGCCGAAGGGCCGCACACCGCTGCCGAGGTCGAGCAGCACATGTTCGTTGCTGGTGTCCGGGTCCCAGACCTCCACTTCCACGCAGCTGGAATTGCCGCCGAAGGTGGAGCGGACATCAAAGCCCAGTTCGTAGTCCACGTAATGCGCGATTTTCTCGCTGCTGTCGAGGTTACGCCCGATCGCGCCTTCCAGCGCGGCGACCAGCTTGGCGCGGATGTGGCGGTGGGTGAGTGCGACGGGCAACGAGCCGCGCGAACCCCAGATGCGGGCTTTCACGATGCGCCTCCCGCTGCCGCCAGCGCCGCCTCCACGGTCGGATGGATCTCGAACAGCAGGTCGAAGCGGCTGATCTGGAACACTTCCGCCACCAGCGGCGTCAGCGCGGCAATCATCATGCGGCCGCCCTGCGCCTTGACCTGCTTCACCGCGATCATGAGCGCGCGCAGGCCGATGCTGCTGATGAAGGTCACGCCGGAAAAGTCGAGGACCAGGGCCTTCCCATTGCGCGTGCAAGCACTCACATGCGGCTCAAGTCCCTCTCGGAACGCATCGGCATGGGTATGGTCGATGCGCCCCGTAGGGCAGAGGATGACAGCGCTGCCTTCCTCGCGGAAAAGTAGGTCCATGGTAGAGCCCGCACAATCGGTGTCGAAAATTCAGTGTAGCAAATGTCGGAAAGGAAATTTTCTGAATTTCAATTGTGCAGTGCGGTGTGCCCGGAGACGCAGATGACAATTTCTAGCGCGGCCTGTTCTTGTCCAGGATCGCGCACAGGATGAGCCCGTACGACAGCAGCCGCACCAGGTAATACGCTGGAGATTCGTCCAGCGTCGTCTGCGCCGCCGGCCCCAGCACCGCGCGATTGATCCCCTCAATGAAGAACGACAAGGCAAAGAACAGGAAGAACCTGTCCCCCGTGCTGCGCCAGAAGCGCAGGAAGAACAGCGCCGCCACCATCGAGCCCATCGCGATCGCGCCGAGCAGCAGGTTGTTCATCGCCTTACTCCTCTTCCCAGATCAGGCCATACAGCAGCGGCAAGAGTGCCGCCAGCGCGGATGCCAGGCGCAGGGTCATCAGGTCGACCGAATCCGGGAATACCACGCGGTCGAGGATCAGCAGCACATTGTTGACCGTCATCCCGGCAAAGCAGATGCCGCTCCACAGCAGCAGGCGATGGCCGTTGCGGCGGTAGCCGCGCAGCAGCAGGCACGCGCACAGCAGCGACGTCAGCGCACATAGCGCGTAGATGAGGGGAGCCATTCAGGATTCCTTTCGCCATTTGAAGGCATCGGCAAACTGCACTGCCCGCTTGCCGCTCCTGGAGTGGATGAGATGGGTGACTTCGACCAGGTGCGCCGCATAGGCGCTGGCGACCTTGCCGATGATGTCTGCCAGCGCTTCCGACGCCGGATGGAAACAGTAGCCGCCTTCTGTGCGCGCATTGGGTGCTGCAATCCCGGCCGCGTGCAGTTCCGCCAGCAATGTCGTTGCCGCTTTGTCGGACAGGTACAGCCGCTTTGCCAAATGCGTGCTGTCCCACGCGACGCCGGTCTCGTTGCGCAGCAGAAGCATGGCTTCGAGGAAGGGCACGGAAGGAATGCTGGTCAGGATAAAGCGCCTGATGTCGTCGGCAATGATGGAACTGCCTGCCATGGTGGTCGTGCGGGTAATGCTTGGAAGAAAGCGCATGATAAGGGTGCACGCCGGCATCGTCCCCTGCGGCAACCATGCATGTTGATTTTTCTCAAACCGGCGGGTTTGGCCGGCATGCAAAACCAAGTTCTTGCCATCTTGTCCAACGCTGACTCAACAGAAATGAGTTCACACGTGGACAACAAGAATCCGCACGACCATCCTCCGGAGAAGGCCCCTGCCGCAAGCCGTTCCATCCTGCGCTTCCTCCTGCGCGCCTTCCTGTACACCTTCGTCTTCGCCACCGCCGGCCTCGCCGCGGCTCTCTATTACGCCACGTCCTACCTGGCGAAGATCGTGCCGCTCACGCCCAGCGTCGAAGCCCTGCTGCAGGCGCGCCATGCCCAGCCCAGCGTCCTGCTTTCCGCTGACGGCACCCATCTCGCCACCTTCAGCCGCGGGCAGCAGGAACAGGTGACGCTGGACCAGATTTCTCCTTATGCCATTCGCGCCCTCGTGGCCACCGAAGACCATCGCTTCTTCGAACACCGCGGCGTCGACCTCACCCGCACCGCGTCGGCGGTGTGGCAGACGCTGCGGGGCGATGCGCAGGGCGGGTCGACCATCACCCAGCAACTCGTGCGCAACATGTTTCCCGAGGAAATCGGCCGCGCGCGCACCGTCGACCGCAAGATCCGCGAGATCGTCACCGCGCTCAAGATCGAAAAGGCCTACACCAAGGAACAGATACTCGAGACCTACCTCAACACGGTGCCTTTCCTGTACAACGTGGTCGGCATCGAGATGGCCGCGCGCACCTATTACGACAAGTCCGCCGCCGACCTCGACGTGCTCGAAAGCGCCACATTGGTCGGCATGCTCAAGGGTACGAGTTACTACAACCCCATCCTCAACCCCGACCGCGCGCGCAAGCGCCGCAATGTGGTGCTCGCGCAGATGGTCAAGCGCGGCATGCTGCAGGAAGAGGTCTACCTCGCGCTGCGCGAACAGCCGCTGCAGGTTACGCTCAAGCGCCAGCCCGATCCGCTCGGCAACATCGCGCCGCACTTCGCCGCCCATGTGCGCCGCCTGCTGGTCGAGTGGGCCGACGCCAACGACTACAACCTCTATACCGACGGCTTGGTGGTGTACAGCACGCTCGACGACGACTTGCAGGAAGAAGCGGCCGAGGCCGTCGCGCGGCAGTCGCAGGTATTGCAGGATATTGCCGATGTCGAATGGGGCCGCAGCACGGAACGTGTGGCGTCGCACACGCCGGCCGCCTATGGGGCGCTGCGCAAGAAGGTCGAACCCTTCCGCCATTTCTGGCATGCACGTTCCGACCTGATCGACGCCTTCGTGCGCGAGACGCCGGAATACAAGAAGGCGCTCGCCGCCGGCCAGTCCGAGCGCGCGGCACTGGCGAAGCTGAAGGCGAATGCCGATTTCATGGCGCGCCTGCGCGATTACAAGACGCGCCTCGAAGCCGGCTTCGTCGCAATGGACCCGCAAACCGGCGAGGTCAAGGCCTGGATCGGCAGCCGCGATTTCCAGCGCGACCAGTTCGACCACGTCGCGCAGGCCGAACGCCAGCCCGGTTCCACCTTCAAGCCCATCGTCTACGGCGCCGCGCTCGAACAGGGCTTCGCGCCCGACCGCATCTACCCCGACGGTCAGGTCGAAATCCGCGCCCGCGACGGCAGCATCTGGCGCCCGACCGACATGTCAGGCTTCAGCGGCCGCATGATGAGCATGCGCGAAGGACTGATCTACTCCAAGAACACCATCACCGCGCAAGTGATGCAGGATGTCGGCCTGGAACACGTGATCGACCTGGCGCGCGCCACCGGCATCACCAACAGCCGCCTCGACCCGGTGCCTTCGCTGTCGCTCGGCACCAGTCCCGTCACCCTGCTCGAAATGGTGTCCGCCTATTCCACCATCGCGAAGACCGGCGAATACCGCAAGCCTGTCTTCATCCGCAAGATCACCGACCGCGACGGCAAGGTGCTGGCCGAATTCGAGGCCGAACCGCAGCGCGCAATGTCGGAAGAAACCGCGGTCGAACTGATCGACATGATGCGCGGTGTGGTCCGGCGCGGCACCGGCACCGAAGTCCGCAACCGCTTCAACATCTCCGCCGACATCGCCGGCAAGACCGGCACCACGCAGAACAACACCGACGGCTGGTTCATCCTCATGCACCCGCGCCTCGTGGCCGGCGCGTGGGTCGGCTTCAACGATTCGCGCGTGACCATGCGCAGCGATTACTGGGGCCAGGGCGGACACAACGCCATCCTGCTGGTGGGCGATTTCTTCCGTGGCACGCTGAAGTCGAAACTGATCGATACGAAGGCAAAGTTCCCGCAACCCAAGCGCCCGCCGCCCGTGATCGTGAAGGCGCCGGCACCCGTGGAAGAACTGGAGACGGTGCCGTCAGGGTATGGGGTGATTACGCGGGAGGGCAGCAGCACAGCCGTGGTGGTCGGGCCGGACGGCACGCGGACGATCGAACGCGGCGCGGCGGATGAACTGGGGCGCTTTCTCAGCGGGATGGAGAACAGCGGCGACTCGGGAGGCCGTGGAAGTGGATTGTCGGGGGGCGCGACTGCGTATCCCGATATGACGCACTGATGGCGCGGGCACTTGAATTCGCATGGTGGGTTTCGCTGCGCTCTACCCACCCTACGGTTCTTTATCCATCAAATTCATCTTGCCATTCGCCGCAATCAACCTCCCCAGCGTCACCAGCGCCTCCTCGGTCTTCGCCGTCCACGCATGGCCGTAGTTGATGCGCAGGCAGTTCCGGAACCCGCGCTTGGCTGAAAACATCGGCCCCGGCGCAACGCTGATCCCCTGCGCCAGCGCCTGCCGGTGGATTTCAAGCGTATCCACGTTCCCCGGCAATTCGATCCACAGGAAATAGCCGCCGCCCGGCCGCGTCGACTTCGTACCGCGCGGGAAGTGCCGTACCACCGCCTGCATCATCGCGCTCTGCTGCACCGACAGCGCATGCCGCAGTTGCCGCAAGTGTTTGTCGTAGCCACCCTTGGCGAGGTAATCCGCCAGCGCCGCCTGTGCCGGTGCCGACGCCGAGAGCGTGGTCGTCAGCTTGAGCCGCGCGACATCCTTGGCATAACGGCCGGGCACCGCCCAGCCGATGCGGTAACCCGGCGCGAGGCACTTCGAAAAGGATGAACAATGCATGACCAGGCCCTGCGTATCGAAGGCCTTCGCCGGCGCGGGCCGCTTGCTGCCGAAGTACAGTTCGCCGTACACATCGTCCTCGATCAGCGGCACCTCATGCGCGGCCAGCAGGTTGACCAGCGCCTGCTTCTTTTCGTCGGGCATGGTGCTGCCAAGCGGGTTCTGGAAGTTGGTCATCATCCAGCAGGCCTTCGGCTTGTGCCGCGTCAGTGCGCGGGCGAGCGCATCGAGGTCGACGCCGTCGCGCGGATGGGTAGGGACTTCGATCGCGTTCAGGCCGAAGCGCTCCAGCGCCTGCAGCGCCGCATAGAACGCCGGGGATTCGATCACCACGCTGTCGCCCGGACGGGTAACGGCTTGCAGGCAGAGGTTGAGGGCGTCGAGCGCGCCGTTGGTGATGACGATGTCGTCCGGATGTACATGCATGCCGTCGGCGAGGTAGCGCAGCGCGATCTGCCGACGCAGCGCCGCATTGCCGGGCGTGAGATCGTCAACGGTGCTCCACGGGTCCATGTCCTGCACGCTGGCGGCCATCGATTTCGCCAGCCGCGGCAGCGGGAACAGCAGCGGGCTGGGGAAGGCCGAACCGAGGGGCACGACATCGCGCGTCTTGATCGATTCCAGCACCTCGAACACGAGTTCGCTGACATCGACCGGCGCCGATTCATCCGACGGATGCGACGGCAGTTCCGGCTCCGGCGGCAAGACCTTGGTGCCGGCGATCACGTAGTAGCCCGAGCGGTCGCGTGCGCGGATCAGGCTGCGCGCTTCGAGCAGGTAGTAGGCCTCGAACACCGTGGACGGACTGACGCCGCGGCTTGCGCTGGCCTGCCTGACCGAAGGCAGCCGGTCGCCCGGCTTGAGCACGCCGGTGCGGATCGACTGGGCGATTTCTTCGGCAAGGGATTCGTAGCGTTTCATTCCGTGTCAGGCGGTCACCATGTTCACGATTGTAAGCAATATCCCGATGAAGATTGCCGTGCCGATCAATCCGCCCGCGACCACATAGACCGGATTCAGGCCGCCGACGTCCTCGTCGAAATCCCGCTTGCGCCGCAAGCCGATGAAGGACCATGCGACCGCGATCATGGTGGACAGGAAGGATCGCGTCTTCTTCGTTTCATTCGTTGGCATGGTCAATTCCTCGGTACGTGGAACATGGCTTTCTCTTCGACGCGCACACCTGCATCATCAGTCGCTTCGAGGGTGAAAACCACCTTGTTCGAACCCGCACTGCCCTTGCCGTGCGGGACGCGCACGGTGACCGGCACGGCGCGCGACTCGGTGGCTTCAAGGCGAACTTCATCCGCCGTCGTGATGCGGATGCCATCGATGCCGGACACCGCCAGCCGGTAGCGGCGCGGCTGTTCGCTGGTGTTCATCACCTGAAGCCGGTACACGTTCTCGATCATGCCGTCCTCCACTTCCCTGGCCAGCACGCCGCGATCGCGGATCACGTCCATCTTCAGCGGCGTGCGGTTCAGCAGCGCCGTCCAGAATGCAGTGATCACCAGCAGGAGCAGGCCTGAATAGACAAGCACTCGCGGACGCAGTACACGCCGTGCGATGGCACCAGTGGATAGGCCGATGCGCAAGGCATTGTCGGTGGTGAAGCGGACCAGGCCGCGCGGCGCGCCGATCTTGTCCATCACCGAGTCGCAGGCATCGACGCAGGCCGCGCAGCCGATGCAGTCGTACTGCAAGCCGTTGCGGATGTCGATGCCGGTCGGACAGACCTGCACGCACAGCGAGCAGTCGATGCAGGCGCCGCTTGTCTTCGCTGCCTTGGACGAGCGCGGTTCGCCGCGCTGCCGGTCATAGCTGACGATCAGCGAATCGGCATCGAACATCGCGCTCTGGAAGCGTGCATACGGGCACATGGTGCGGCACACCTGCTCGCGCAGCCAGCCGGCATTGCCGTAGGTGGCGAGGCTGTAGAACAGCACCCAGAAGGTTTGCCACGGGCCGAGCGCCAGCGCCGCCGTTTCCGCCGCAAGCGTGCGCACCGGCGTGAAGTAGCCGACGAAGGTGAACCCGGTCCACAGCGCGAATGCAATCCATGCGCCATGCTTGGCCGACTTGCGCGCGACCTTCTCCAGGTTCCACGGCTGGCGGTCGAGGCGCATGCGCGCGCTGCGTTCGCCTTCGGCCTTGCGTTCGAACCACATGAAGATTTCGGTGTACACCGTTTGCGGGCACGCGAACCCGCACCACACCCGCCCGGCGATCGCGGTGAACAGGAACAGCGAGAAAGCGGCAACGATCAGCAGCACCGCGAGATAGATCAGGTCCTGCGGCCACAGCACGATGCCGAACAGATAAAACTTGCGCGCGGCAAGGTCGAACAGAACCGCCTGCCGCCCGTTCCAAGGCAGCCATGGCAGGCCGTAGAACACCAGTTGCGTGAGCCAGACGCAGACCCAGCGCCAGGTCGCATAGCGGCCCTTGGCCTCGCGTGCGTAGATGTGCGTACGCGGGGCGTACATCCGGATGACGGATACGGATTGCGGTGCCTGGGACATGGGACGCTCGTCGGTGAAGGGGTCAGGTACGGATTGTCCCGGTTTTCCAGGCAGGAAAACAGAATCAGAAAGCGATGAAAATACCGTATCAGATGTCGCCTGGAATCAGCGAATACACCGCCGCGTCGAGCGGCGCGCCGCGCACGAACAGCCGGTTGCGCGCGATGCATTCGAACCGCGCTCCCAGCCGCTCCGCCACCGCCCGGCTTGGATGGTTGTGCTCGGCGGCGACGATTTCCAGCCGTGTCAGCCGCAAGGTGTCGAATCCGTACTTCGCGATCATGCGTGCCGCACGCGTGCCGATGCCGCGCCGCTGCATGCTTTCACGCACCCAGTAGCCGACATTGCCGGCGTTGTGCACATGGTCGATCTGGTTGATCGCCACGCCGCCGAGCAGCGTCTCGTCATCCTCCGTGAAGATGCCGACGTCGTAGGACACGCCCATGTTGAGCCGCACCGCGCATTGGCCGATCCAGACGCGCGCTTCCTTCGCGCCATACGCAGAATGGCACCACGGCAGCCATTGGCCGACGGTAGCGACAGATTCACGGACTGCGGCGGCAAATGCTTCTGCATCGCCGGCGCGAAAAGGACGGATGCACAAGCCTTCTGCATTCAGATGCATGGTTGGGTGGGAGGAGTGGTCGTCGTCTGAGCATAGCACTCCGCATACGCGCGAGCCAGATTGCCGCTGCTGTTCACCCGTGGCAAGATGCATGCACTCAGTCGATGGCAGGACGCAATGGATACGCTAACCAGCATGAAGGTGTTTGTCGCGGTGGTCGAGACCGGCAGTTTCGCCGCGGCATCCGATCGCCTCGACATGTCGCGCGCGATGACCTCGAAGTATGTCGCGCACCTCGAGGAACACCTCGGCACGCGCCTGCTCCAGCGCACCACGCGCAAGCTGACACTGACCGAGTCCGGCTCCACCTACTACGAGCGCTGCGTGCAGATCCTGGCCGACATCAGCGAAGCCGAGGAAGGCGCGCTGCACCTCAACGAGACGCCGCGCGGCACGCTGCGCCTGACGGTGCCGGTGTCCTTCGGCATCCTGCACATGGGGCCGGTGATTTCGAACTACATGAAGCAGTACCCGGACGTGAAGGTCGACATCCTCGTCGCCGACCGCCGCGTCGACCTGCTGGAGGAAGGGTTGGACCTGGCGATACGCATCGGCTCGCTGCCGGAATCCGGCCTGGTGGCGCGCAAATTCGCTTCCGACCGCGTGGTGATCTGCGGCTCGCCGGAATACCTGCAGCGTCACGGCACGCCGCGCACGCCGGCCGAACTGGCGCAGCACAATTGCCTGACCTACAGTTACGCGGCCACCGGTGACGAGTGGAAAATGGACGGTCCCGACGGGCACCACACGGTGAAGGTGTCGGGCAGCCTGCGCGCAACCAACGGCGACATCGTGAAGCTTGCCGCACTCGGCGGCGTCGGCCTGATGCGCCAGCCGCTGTTCCTCTGCGGCGAGGAGCTGCGACAGGGGAAGCTGGTCGAGGTGCTGCCGGAATACAAGGCGTCCGACATGGGTCTCTATGCCGTGTATCCCAGCCGCAAGCACCTGTCCGCGAAGGTGCGCACCTTCGTGGATTTCATTGCCGCCGCGTTCAACCTGAAAAGCGATTGGTAGCTCAGTCTTTCAGCACCACCTTGCCGATGACATGGCCGCCTTCAAGCAGCGCATGTGCCTTGCGGACATTGGCTGCATTGATCGGTGACAGTACCTCGCTGACCGTCGAGCGCAGGATGCCCGTATCGACCAGGCGCGCAACCTCCTCGAGCAGCCTGCCCTGCTCCACCATGTCCGGCGTCGCGTACATCGATCGTGTGAACATGAATTCCCACACCAGTCCCGCGCTCTTCGACTTGAGCAACGAGACGTCGAGCGCATCCTTGTTCTCGACGATGGTGCAGACCGTGCCCTGCGGCGCGACGATGGCGGCAGCCGCCGGGAAATGCCGGTCGGTATCGTTCAGGATCAGTACGTAATCGACCTGTTCGATACCGAGCGTCTTCAGCTGCGCCTGCATATCGCCGAAATGGTCGATGACATGGTGCGCGCCGAGCTCGCGCACCCATGCGACGGATGACGGACGCGAGGCCGTTGCGATCACTTCCAGTCCTGCCACCTTCGCGGCAAGTTGTACCGCGACCGATCCCACGCCACCGGCGCCGCCGATCACGAGCAGGCGCTTGCGCGGCACCGCATGCGGCGGTGAGGGAACACGCAGGCGGTCGAACAATGCTTCCCAGGCGGTGATTGCCGTCAACGGCAGCGCGGCCGCCTGTTCGAACGACAGCGAGGCCGGCATTGGCGCGGCG
>NZ_LSTO01000001.1:388650-409694 GCF_002211445.1 Noviherbaspirillum denitrificans
GGCAGGACGGACGGCTCCTTTTCCTTGCCATCGTAGTTCGGCACGAAGTCGACCGTTTCCTTCTCGATGTCCGCGAGCAGTTCGCTGGAAATCTTGTCCAGGCGGCACTCGGTGTAACGCATTGCCGCAGCGTTGTCGCCGTCGACCGAACCGAAGTTGCCCTGGCCGTCGACCAGCGTGTAGCGCAGCGAAAAGTCCTGCGCCATGCGGACGAGGGTGTCGTAAATCGCCTGGTCGCCGTGCGGGTGGTACTTACCCATGACCTCACCGACCACGCGGGCGCACTTCACATACGGACGGTTCCAAACGTTATTCGTCTCGTGCATCGCGTAGAGTACGCGGCGGTGCACCGGCTTCAGGCCGTCGCGCACATCCGGAAGCGCACGACCGACGATCACGCTCATGGCGTAATCGAGGTAGCTCTTGCGCATCTCTTCTTCGAGGGAAATCGGGATAGTCTCTTTGGCGAATTGATCCATTGGCGAGTCGGCTTTTGTATGCGGAGGTTCGGGGTGCCGGCACCGTGAAGAATGCGCGGCGCCAAACATTGGATTCTAGCATGGCGGCACCCGCATCCCGCCCATAGCGCATCCGCACGGCCTGCTCTTTGCGCCAGTTGGAGGCATACGCAAGGAAAATATGTTTAAATTAAATGTTTCGTTGCGTTAATTGGCATTCTTATAATAACCACCAAGGGAAAACACACCATGCTCAAACACTTCGCCCTCGCACTTACCGTCGGCCTTTGTACAGTCGCAGCTTCGGCACAGACAGACATCAAGGCAAACCCGGACAAGAGCGCCTACGTGCAGGATGGCCGCGGCGTCATCGCGCGCAACCCGTTCGGCCTGTGCTGGCGCACCGGTTATTGGACACCTGCTGATGCAGTGGCAGGATGCGACGGCGAACTGGCACCGCCGGTAGCCAAACCGACTGCCCCCGCAATTGCGGCACCGGCTCCCGTGGCCGCCGCTGCCCCGGTAGCACCGAAGCGCTGCGATTTCGCGGTGACGCTCGGCGCGGACCAGACCTTTGAATTCAATAAGGCAGTCCTGAACTCCGCCGCCAAGAAGCGCATCGACGACGAAGCCATCGCCAAGCTCGGCACCTGCAGCAAGGTCGACATCGTGATGGTGACCGGCCACACTGACCGCATTGGCACGCACCAGTACAACCAGAAGTTGTCCGAAAAGCGTGCCGATGCTGTAGCGGCCTACCTGAAGAGCAAGGGCGTCACTGCTGAAATCGACACCCTTGGCGCAGGCAAGACCCAATCGATCAAGGCATGCGACGACAAGCTGCCGCGCAAGCAGCAGATCGAATGCCTGGCGCCGAACCGCCGCGTAGTGATTGAAGTACGCGGGCTTGCCAACTGATTCAAAATTGGCAATTTCAACCTGAAATTCCCGAAAAACTTCCAGTTTAATTTGACCATCCGTTGCAAAAACACAACGGATGGTCAAAATCGCCAATGGATTGATTTAGCAGTAATCGATGCAATGCGCTGCTATGGCAAAATGTAGTTAACTAAAGAGCATTGCAAGTGAACAATCTTGCTATTTGATGATCTAATAGCTCTCCCCTACAGGTTTAAAAACGTAGTATTTGTTGCGCAGTTCGTCTGCGGATATCTCAACCAAGAGGAAAAATATGAATAATTTGGCAAAAATCGTCTTTGCTGCATCCGCAGTGGTTTCCTTCTCTGCATCCGCGCAGCAGGACATTCAGGCTAAGACCCCGAATAGCGCATACCTGCAGGACGGCCGCGGCGTAATCGCACGCGATCCGTTCGGTCTCTGCTGGAGGACCGGTACCTGGACCCCGGCTGATGCAGTCGGCGGCTGCGACGGTGAAATCGCCAAGCCGGCCGCACCGGCTCCGGCAGCAGCGCCTGCACCGGCTCCGGCCCCCGCTCCGGCACCGGCTCCGGTTGCTCCGGTCTCCGAAAAGGTCACCTTCGCTGCCGACACCTTCTTCGATTTCGACAAGGCAGTCCTGAAGCCGGACGGCAAGGCCAAGCTGGACGATCTGTCGTCCAAGCTGAAGGGCATGAACCTCGAAGTCGTGATTGCCGTCGGCCACACTGACTCCGTCGGTTCCGACAAGTACAACCAAAAGCTGTCGGTTCGCCGCGCTGAAGCCGTCAAGGCATATCTGGTTTCCAAGGGTGTTGAGCCGAACCGCGTCTACACCGAAGGCAAGGGCGAGAAGCAGCCGGTCGCCGACAACAAGACCGCAGCTGGCCGCGCCAAGAACCGCCGCGTGGAAATCGAAGTCGTCGGTACCCGTACCCGATAATCGATCGACATGATGCCCAACCCCGCTTCGGCGGGGTTTTTTTATGGGCGGCCGGTTCCGGGGGAACGCTTCATGAAAAGCGCTGTTTACCCAATTGCGCATCCCCGGACACGGCACCTCCCCGCAAACGCACCAACCCAGCTATCATTCAGCCTATGAACGCCGACCCGCTAGAACTACAGAAATTCAGTGACCTCGCCCATCGTTGGTGGGATCCGACTTCGGAATTCCGCCCGCTGCACGAGATCAATCCGTTGCGCCTTGAATGGATCAACGCACGCGTCCCGCTTGCGGGCAAGAACGTGGTGGACATCGGTTGCGGCGGCGGCATCCTCGCCGAATCGATGGCCAAAAAAGGCGCCAAGGTGACCGGCATCGACCTGTCTGAAAAGGCATTGAAGGTCGCTGATCTGCACAGCCTGGAATCAGGCGTGCAAGTCCGCTACGAACTCATCCCTGCCGAACAACTCGCCGCGCGCGAGCCATGCAGCTTTGATATCGTCACCTGTATGGAAATGCTGGAACACGTTCCAGATCCGGCTGCGGTCGTCCAGGCCTGTGCCACCCTCGTCAAACCAGGTGGCCATGTGTTCTTCTCGACCATTAACCGCAATCCGAAGGCGTACCTGTTCGCAGTCATTGGCGCAGAATACGTGCTGCGCATGCTCCCCAAAGGGACGCACGACTATGCCAAGTTCATCACGCCCGCCGAGCTATCCCAGCACGCGCGCAGTGCCGGACTGCAGGTCGATGGCCTCAAAGGGATGACCTACAACCCGCTGACTCAGATCTACTCGCTCAACCAGGACACGGACGTGAATTACCTGGTGGCGTGCAGCCGTCCCGTTTAATCCTCCACAAAGCCGGCATGCGTATGATCCCATCCGCATGCCGCTCACGAACACTCGCCATGACACTTCGCCGCCCCCGCGCCGTCCTTTTCGACCTTGACGGCACGCTTGCAGACACTGCGCCCGACTTGGCCGCGGCAATGAACAAGGTGCGCACTGACCGAGGGCTGGAACCCACGCCATACGAGCTGCTCCGCCCTGTCGCCTCGGCTGGCGCACGCGGCCTGATTGGCGCCTCCTTCGGCCTTAAGCCAGGCGATGAGGGCTATGAGGAATTGCGTGTCGCCTTCCTCGACAACTACGAATCCGCAATTGCGGTCCACACCGTGCTTTTCGATGGAATGGACGTTTTGCTTGAAGGACTTAAGGCGCAAGAGCTTGCATGGGGAATTGTCACAAATAAGGCAGGCCGCTTCACCAACCAGCTCGTCCCGCGTATCGGACTGGGCCACGCGGGCTGCGTGATCTCAGGAGACACTACACCGCACTCGAAGCCGCATCCTGCCCCTCTGCTTGAGGCCGCACAACGGCTCGGTCTTTCCCCTGAAGAATGCTGGTACGTTGGCGACGACCTGCGCGATATCCAGGCAGGACGCGCCGCCGGCATGATCACTGTCGCCGCTGCCTGGGGATATTGTGGCCACGCCGAGCCGACGACATGGGAAGCGGACGTAATGGCGGCAACACCGCTCGACGTCCTCGCATCGATCAGGACTGCCGCCTGAATTTTTTCAGGAATGCAGCGTTAGATGCCGGCTTTTGTCACGACAGCAGTGAGGTACCGGAATTATTTTGGCCACTCTCTTGAATCGACACGGGACGTCACCATCTGGTGAGTTACAATAGCATTGCTTTGGGGACGACCTGGTTTCGACGTGGGTTACAAAGCAGCGCAGGGCATACCGAGGGCTGGTCACCTCGTAAATCCAACCGGAAATGAAATAACTGCTAACGACGAACGTTACGCTCTAGCCGCTTAATAACCGGTTAGCCCTACACCGCCTCTTCCCTGGGGCGGGCTGGTAACAGCACGTAGGGTCATTCACAGGGAATCGCTTCAGGCCGGGTCACTTGGCTTGAAGTTAAATCTAAGGTGACTCGCCTGATCGCAGCGTGCGCGTCCGCGTCGCTCAGGTTAAATCAAATGGCAGCGCTAAGTATGTAGAACTGTCTGTAGAGGGCTTGCGGACGCGGGTTCGATTCCCGCCGTCTCCACCAATTCAACGTTTTAAGTAGTCCAAAGTAGTCCAAGAATCAGCCTGAAGCCCGCGTCCAGCGGGCTTTTTGCTTTCTGGCGTTTCGAATAAGAACCAATTACGTCCAATGAAATCCAAGGGGTGCAGGGGGTACATCTGGTGGTAGTTGATACCCCCGCAGGTGGAGATACCCCCATGGCACTCACCGACACAGCCATCCGCAACGCCAAGCCCAAGGAAAAGCCGTACAAGCTATCTGACGAGCGCGGCCTGTTCATGCTGGTCCACTCGAACGGCGGCAGGTACTGGCGCTTTAAATACCGCTTTGGCGGCAAGGAAAAGCTGCTTGCCCTCGGCGTGTACCCCGATGTACCCCTGAAGGATGCACGGGAGCGGCGCGATGATGCACGAAGGCAAGTCGCCGCAGGCATCGATCCCGGCCTGCAACGCAAGGCGCAAAAGGCAGCAAAGGTATCGTGTGCGGCAAACAGTTTCGAAGCGGTAGCACGCGAATGGTTTGCGAAGTATTCCCCGAATTGGGTTGATAGCCATTCCAGCAAGATCATTCGTCGTTTCGAAAAAGACATATTCCCTTGGTTAGGCAACCGGCCAATTGGAGAAATCAGCGCGCCTGAACTGCTGACTACACTGCGCCGGATTGAGGGCCGTAGAGCGCTTGAAACGGCCCACAGAGCCCTTCAGAACTGCGGGCAAGTCTTCCGATATGCTGTTGCCACAGGACGCGCGGACCGCGATCCTTCCGGCGATCTGCGCGGCGCACTACCACCCACCCGGCCGAAGCACCATGCGTCCATTACAGAGCCCAAGGCCATCGGTGCCATGCTCCGTACCATGGACGGCTACCAAGGTTCCTTCGTCACGAAGTGCGCCCTGAAGCTTGCCCCGCTGGTCTTCGTACGTCCCGGCGAGCTGCGCAAGGCCGAATGGTCTGAATTCAACCTTGACGCCGCTGAATGGCGCATCCCCGCCGCGCGCATGAAGATGCGCGAGCAGCACATCGTCCCCCTGTCCACACAAGCCGTCGCCATCCTCCGCGAACTGCACGCCCTGACCGGCACTGGCCGCTACCTCTTCCCCGGCGCGAGGACGAATGGACGACCGATGAGTGAAAACACGGTCAACGCCGCTCTGCGCCGTCTCGGCTACAAGGGTGACGAAATGACCGGCCATGGCTTCCGCAGCATGGCATCTACGCACCTGAACGAGCAGGGATGGCATCGGGATGCCATCGAGCGGCAACTGGCGCACGCCGAACGCGATGAGGTTCGCGCCGCGTACAACTACGCCGAACACCTACCTGAGCGGCGAAGAATGATGCAAGCATGGGCGGATTACCTCGACGGACTTGCCGCTGGAGCTGCCGTTATCCCGCTCAAGCCCAATGCCGCGTAGCAGATCGGCATCCCGAAACGACACAATCCACCGGCTGATGAGGCGGCGTGAAGTTTCAAAAAGGGGGGTGGTCCGGGGAAAGGGTGGTAGCCGGGTATGCACACGTGGCATACGTGCCAAGCGTCACGTCCAATTTTTTTGGAATTTTCGTAACGAGGATTGTCCGAAGACGTACAACGCAAGCCGGACGCCAGGAGGCACCGTAGCAAAATGAAAATAGCCTCTCTCGCGGTCAAGCTCGCGCATCGTCATGTAATAAGACAGGCAAGGACTTGAGACAACGATGACCGAAACTCGCTGCTACTCGCTAGAGCAGATCGACCTGATCATCAGCGAAACCCGGCTTGACCTTTCGTCGGAACGAAAGAACCTTCTAGCGAAGCACCTTGAAGAGCACGCGCGTGTATTCCTCGTCGAGCAGCGATGGCAAGAAAGCGCCGCGTCGCCTTCGGACGTGGAAAAGCAATTGGATTTAATCCAAAGAGCCGCAACGGCCCTACTCAACGTAATCCCGGATGAAACTGAAACCCTACCAGTGAAGCGCGAAGCAAGGCTCCGACTGCAATCCACAGCGGGAAGCTCCGACAACCTTCGATCCGCGCTTACGGTCGTTCAAGCACTCAAAGGATGGGCGGAGGATGCACGAAACCGTGAGCACGTGAAGGTGCAATTGCAGCAACGGCGGGACCAGCGAAAAGAAGGAATCGAAGACTTCGTGCACGAGGGGGACGAAGTTCAACGTCCGCGACACAGTGGGGACATTGCGCTTAACAGTTTCCTTGAACAGCTTGTCGTCCTTTTCGAAGCAGTATTCGAACGGCAGGCGGCCACCTCGACCACTACTGATGGAAGGCCGGATGGTCCCACGATCCGATTTGCGCGCGCGTGCCTTCGAACACTTCGCGAGAACGTGCTGAATGCAGACCCAGGATGCGATGCGTCAATCCGCGACAACCTCGACCTATCACCAGACGCGTTGCGCAATCGAATTCGGACAATCCTCAACAAGCGCAAAGGCATGGTGAAATCAACTTAGAAAAAAAAACAGATTTCGCCATTTTGCCAGCGGCGTGCCGCACAAAGAAAATGGCCCATGTTCGATGCAATGCGAACACGTTTACGGAGAATCAACATGGGTATTTTCGACAATCCGCTTCCCACAACTGGCTACGTCCGACTGTCGCAAATCATCGGCAATCGGAAAGCAAATCCGCCGATCCCGGCGATCATCCCCGTTAGCAAATCGACCTGGTGGGCGGGTGTCCGATCTGGCCGCTATCCAAAGCCCTGCAAGCTCGGCCCGCGAACGACGGCCTGGCGAGTGGAAGCGATCCGCGCGCTGATTGAACAGGGACCGGAGCGATAGGAGGCAGCAGTGAAGACATGGAAAAAAGTCGCCATGCAGGAATCGGCATATGAACCCTCTGAATATGATTTGCAGCTACGCAGGGCCCTTATCGATCATGTTAACCACTTACTTGCGAGTTCCGCCGAAGGTTGGATTCCACTTGGCCAAGACCGCGAGGGACGCTATCCATGGGAACGGATCGGCATCAAGCGCGAGGTGCTTGACGGCATTTTCAAGGATTTTGTCTATGCCGAATTAATCACGATTGAAATCGACCCTGTACATGGGCTGATCGCACGTCGCGTGGAGCATACTTCCGCAGCGGCTTCCGTGGTAATCCCGAATCAATTGCTGGATGATGGTGCCGATACTTGAACGACTTCGGACCCATGATCCGTGCAGCTGGCATCGGACCATCGGCGCGAGTCGAAGCCACCTGCTACTCCGTCCAGGCTTGCGATGCGAAGGCTGCACACCAGCCGACAATCGTAGCAATAGCAATGCACGCAATCGCGCTTACGACTGCGAATCCGAAGCTCAGGCCGACCAGACAGAAGGCTCCAGAACGTCACCCATGCGATTTAAATTGCTTTCTGGTGCTGACCTATGTAGCGCACCGCCGATGCGCTGGATGGTGCGTGGCGTGCTGCCGGTGGAAGGGCTCGCCGCGCTTTACGGCCCGAGCGGTAGCGGCAAGTCATTCCTGACGCTCGACCTTGGTGCGGCCATTGCCAGCGGCGCTGGTACCTGGTTTGGCCACCGCGCGCGGCAAAGCTCCGTAACGTATGTTTGCCTGGAAGGCGAGCAAGGGATGGGCAAGCGCATCAAGGCTTGGAGCATGCACCATGGCAGACCTGTTCCAGATTCACTGCAGTTCGTTACGCAGCCGTTTGATCTGCGCAAGATGGACGATGTAACCGATCTGGCGAATGCCATCAAGGCGGTCGGTGGTGCTGGCGGACTGGTAATCCTCGATACGTTGAACCGGGCCGCGCCGGGCGTTGACGAAAACTCATCCGTCGATATGGGACGCGTGATCGCCGCCGCAAAGCATCTGCAGTCTCTGACCGGTGGTCTGGTGCTGCTGGTCCATCACACTGGCAAGGACGCGAACAAGGGACTGCGTGGGCATTCCAGCCTGCATGCAGCGCTTGATGGCGCGATTGAGGTTTGCCAGAACGACGACTGCCGCACGTGGCGTATTGCGAAATCGAAGGATGATGAAACGGGCTGCGTGCGCGGGTTCAAGCTGCACGCACTTGTGATCGGTGTAGACGAAGATGGCGAGGACATTACCTCCTGCGTGGTGTTGCCCGAGGATGTAAGTGAAGAGGTGAAGCGGACGGCCATGCCGCGCGGGGAAAATCAAAAGATCGCGGTCGAGGTCATCGACGGACTGCTTCGGGAATCGCAGGTGTACGGCCAAGGCGGAGCACCCGCAGGGCAGCAATGCGTTCGCCTTGACGATGCAATTAAAGCCGTCACGGAGCGCGTGGACGCCGATGCAAAGCACCGGAAGCAACGCGCCAAGGAATCAATCACCTCGGTCGTGGAAAAGGGAATATACGGCTGCAAGGACGGATGGCTATGGCGAAATTAGTCTGGCACCTGACCTCCCGCTGGTCGTTCCCGTTTCCGCCCGCATCATATATGCGGGGCGGGAAAAAGCGGGAAACGTGGACTTACCCCGAAAGTCCCGAAGCGGGAAAAAGCGGGAAAAACGAAGAGCGTCGTAACTATGCGAAGAAACGCGACAAAATGCGTCGAAATGCCCTATCCCAATCCGCAATACTCGAACTTTTGCGCTCTGCAATACCGAATTCGCGTGAAAGACATCAAAGCAAATTTGAATTGAATCAGTCGCTTAAATCGGATGTGATGCGGGTAGTCGAGGCCGACATGTAAAAAAGCCCGCTTTCAGGCGGGCTTCAAGTGTTGCTACTCGGAGTTAGTCGAACAAGGTAACTACGTTGTTCTTGAGCCCCAAGCCCAATCGCCTCCTACAACGACGAAGATCTCGGATTTGAAGCGCCGTGCGGTGAACGCGTCTTGCACCCACTTTGCCACGTCCGCCCGGACATCAGCGGCAGTTTTGCCATTGAAAGTACCCATCGCCGCCGTCGTGGGGATAACGACAGTGCCGCCTTGGTCGGCCTGTTGGACCTTTCGCAACCCGAGTTTTTCGAGATCGGCATACGCATTCGTGTAGTCTGGGCTGCCTGCGCCCTTGAGGTCGAAGGTCACGAAAACAAGATAGCTCATGATCTGCTCCCCTGCGATTAAGCGATGCGCTTGAAGTTCGGCGCATTTGCCGGCGTCGGGGCCTCCAGCCGAAGCACCTTAGCCAAGTAAGGCAACGCAGCTGGATCGCGGTCGAGGAAATACTGCTCGGCCTTCTTAGGCATCCATGTCTCTGCAATGAACTTCCGGAAGGCTGGCAGCAGCTCGATCGGGTAGAGCTTGGCATCGACTTCTCGCCCATCAGGGAAGCTGTGGCGATACGTCGGCAGTGTTGCAGGATCGGCCAGACCGTTTTTGCGGAGGAAGTCGCAAAACATTCGGCCTTGGCTGATGTCCGGAACCATCTTTTCCGGCAAGGAGTAGCCGTGGGCCTCCAGCGGGCCAATGAGGGTAATCGACATCTCCTGGAGGATGGAGAAGGACGTCAGCGGGATCTTGTGCTGGTTCGCCATGTGACGTTCGATATGGTATGGGACTCTCCGGGATGCCTCTGGAACACCCTTGCCGGACATCCAATCGTAAACCCACTTCGAAACCTTGACCGCGAACGTCGCCGACAACCATTGCCCGAGGTTTACCGCCACCTGAGGGTGAACCCACGTTCCCTGGTGCGCCGCATGGCCACCTTTCACACTTTGGACGAGAACCGATGCCGGAATTCCGGCATCGCTTTCGAGCGCCGCCAAGAAGGCGGTCGTTGCCTTGTTCTCGATGTAGTGCGAGAACTTCCGCCCCGCCGCCTGGCAAAGAGCAGTTGCATTAATATAACCATCGCCGGCTCGCTGATCGATGACGGCACCGTTTTCTTCGTGATGGATCAGGTCGAGATCCATTTGCTTCTTAATAGCCATGAGGCCTCCCTTAATGCAGGGTGGCCAGCTACGGCGGACGAGCAAAGTTTCCTGTATGAAAAAACAGGTTGAATAATTAAACTTTCGCTCGTATACTTCGCTGGCCGTTTACAAAGGTGAACACCGGTTGATCTTGTCTAGGGAGCAAACCAGATTCACCGCCAGATAGTTGCAAGAACCTACCCCGCGAAGCGCAAGCTGTCGCGGTTTTTGTTTTTGGCAACTGGCTTGGATTTTACGCGAAATTTCCGGCAGTACAGAAAGCAAAGTGAGGCTTTTTTGCCTCCTTTGCAATTCCCCCTTGAATCAGTACAGCGGCAGCAGTTTCATCCAGAGCAAGCCAATGTACCCCTGTTGAAATGTCGTGCTGCAACAAGAACAGCCATGGGGGTATCAATGGGGGTATATGTCAAGCGGCCAAGAGACTCCCTCCTTATTTTCTGTCCCTTTCGCGCCGCAATGTGAGTGACGCCGTCCCACCAAAATTCACCAAACCGTTGATTCATCAACGGTTTTTTCTTTTCTGCCTCCAAATTTGCGACGCGCGGGCCAATCGGACCGCGCCGGGCAACCCTCCGCCTTGCGCCCACCTCTCGGGCCGAGGATTCATTCACCATAAGTCACTGTCGGGAAAATTTACAGCCTTTGATTGTTCTCACACTCTCCTTCTGAATTATTTATTTTTTATCAATTACTTATCAAATTGGCACTTGTCTTGCTTTTATGACAACGCTGCGCGCGTAGCAGTTTGAAAGTAATCGAAACTCACAGGAGAAATGCATGACAATGAAACTCAAAGGGATGGCGGCGGCGTTCGTCGCGGCGGCCAGTCTGTTCGCAGTGGCGGCCCCAAGCCACGCGGCTGCCGTTATCACAAACGGCACCGTCACGCTGGGCGTCAATGACCTCGGCCAACTGAACGTGCCTGGTCCCGCTTCCGCGGGCGGAACGCCATATGTCGGCCTGCGTTACAACGCCACCGGTTTCGAGTCGACCGCCCCCGGCTGCCTTTGCGAAGGCTGGGGTGTCGGTCTCGTTTCCAGTGGAATGAGCGGTTATGCAAACGAAGCAATGGGTACTGCGGGCCTGACTCTCGTCAGCTTTGCCTCCACCGCCACCACCGCGACGTCAGTGACGCGTGTGGGTTCTGCCTTGGAAATCACGCACTTCTACCATCCGAGTACCAGCTCAAATCTCTACCAGGTCGATGTCAGCATCAAGAACATCTCCGGCAGCGCAATTGCAGCCGGCGACCTCGTGTATCGTCGCGTGATGGAATGGGACGTGGAACCGACACCGTTCGATGAGTTCGTGACGATCAGCGGCGTTCCTGCTGCCCTCGGCCTTGCCGCAGGCAATAACATCCGCGGAACAGGCGACAACGGCTTCGCGAGCGCCAATCCGCTTTCTGGTGAATCCAAGACGATCTCCTGTGCAGCCGACAGCAATTTCACCGACTGCGGCCCGAACGATCATGGTGCGCTCTTCGATTTCGTTTTCGAAGCCTTGACTGACGGCGCAACCCGTGTCTTCACCACGTTCTATGGCGCCGCCGGTAATGAGTCTGACGCCATCGCTGCATTGGGCAGTGTTGGTGCCGGACTGTACTCGCTCGGCCAGACCCGCACCGACCCTGTCGGCGGCACACCGACCACCTTCATCTTCGGCTTCGGCTCCGATGGTGGTGTCCTGACGCCCCCGCGCGCGGTTCCGGAACCCGGCTCGATGGCACTTCTGGGCCTCGGCTTTGCCGGCCTGGCAGCCTTCCGCCGCAAGCAAAAGCGCGCGGCGTAATCCGGCACCCTGTTCTGCATATGCCTCTGTTCGGCCCCGCCGTCCAGGGGCATATTAACCACCAACTACTTCTGTCATCGAGTTCGCCATGCGCAAATACGTCCTGTTCCCGGCACTCCTGCTTGCAGTCTGCTCACTTCCAGCTGCTGCCTTGCCCCTCACCCCGTCCGGCAAGCATGTCGCTGTGTCGACAAATGCAAGTTCCGAATACGACCAGGGCTTGCGCGCGCTCAACGAAAAGAATCTCGACCTTGCGGAAAAAATGTTCATGAAGGCGGTCGAAAATGACCGCAGTGCCGCAGGCCCGTTGCTCGCGCTTGCCGAAGTTGCCCGGCTGCGCAAGAGCGATACGGACGTCGAAAAGTGGGTGCGCAAGGCAATGGAAGTTGCACCGCGAAGTGCAGAAACCCAGCTGGCCATGGGACGTCTGCTTTTCGCGCGCCGTGATTTCACCGGTGCAGAGAAATTCATGCTGAATGCCGCTTCGACGGATCCGAAATCAACCGCCCCGTTGTTCGACCTCGGCGAACTGTATCTCAACGCCACCAGTCAACCGGTACGCGCTGTCGAGATGTTCGACAAGGCGGTGAAGTTAAATCCCAAACATGCCGGCGGACACTTCGGACTTGCACACGCTTACCTCCGAAGCGGCAACCCGGGGCGCGCCCTCGATCATTTCAAGACCGCCGTTCGGTTGGAACCGGAGAATCCCCTGGCCCTCGTCGGACTCAGCCAGGCGCAGGCAGCGCAAGGCAAAATGGACGATGCAGTCGCCTCGCTCATGGCAGCAAGGAAGCTCGCGCCCAAACTCGACACCATTCCCCTGCACCTTGGGATGGTCCACCAGCAGGCGCGCCGCTGGACCGATGCCTACGCCGCGTATGACGATGCCATCAAGCTGAATGGCGAATTGGCTATCGCCTACAATAACCTTGCATGGATGGCGGTAGAGCGCCGTGAGCGCTTGGTGGAAGCGGTGAAGTGGGCGCAGAAGGCGGTCGATCTCGCGCCACGGACCACAGAGTTCGTTGATACGCTTGCGTGGGCAAAGCGCGCGCAGGGTGACCTGAAAGGAGCAGTCGCCTTGCTCGATTCAATCGCCGAAGCGCCAAATGCTTCTCCGACGGCGCTCTACCATCTTGGTATCGCAAAAGCCGAATCTGGCCAGAAGAGAGAGGCAATCGCCGCATTCAAGCGCGTCCTTAACGGAAATACGAAATTTGCACAGGCGGATGACGTAGCAATTCGTATCAAGCAGCTTGAGGCGCGCTAATCACACGCACACCTAATTCAGGCAGGCAAGGGGTTGTGCGTGGCCCCTCCCTAAGCGCGCAATCATCTCCGCGACCGCGTAAACGGAAACACCTTGGTCAAGCCAAGAATATCGGTAACCAGGAGAACCACGAAAATCAGCAACAGCGCACCGACAATATCGCCGCCTGCCGGCAAGCTGTCGATCTGCGATACGAGGGTGGCAGCTTCTTCATCACTCAACGCTGCAACGCGCGACTGTGCATCCTCCCGTGTCACCCCCATGCGCTCGAGTTGAGCAACTACCTCGGGGCGATCGAGTGTGGCGTGAATCCTTGCACGATCGCTGTGTGCGACATTGGCGGCATGTATCTGGTCAGTGCCAATCATTGCAGCCTGAACCTTTTGCGTGTACCCGACAAAGGTGAAGGCCGCAAGCGATGCGCACACAAACGCGCGCTTCAAGGTTTGCATTATGCTCTCCTCATGTTGAACGCCTACCCCGGCGGTCATGGCCAAGGCATGGGATTGAGATCACGGAACTGACGATCTGCGTCACCAGATGCTGGACCTGGTGGACCATCATCAGCATCTCCAAGCTTTCTTCCGACAATCTGGCTGATTTCGCGGCGCGACTCGCTGAAGTCTGATGACAGCAATGGAAACTCTGGCTTTGGCCAGTTCGCATGTGCCCACTGGACAAGTTCATCGAAGCGGCGCGTAAGTTCGGCCGCATAACGGTCGCATTCTTCCTTGCTTGCCATACGATTTGCCCTGTAAAAATCGTATCAATGACGGCTACTGGAGGCGATTGTGATGCAATCTTGCTGCAGGCCCGCTTCCATGTTGGAACCGCCGCCAAAGCAAATTAGACGAATGCCAAGTGCGATGGTTCGTCCGCTCCTTCATGCAAGAACTATCACCGTCTCGATCCATCCTACGGATAGGCCCGCCGTACAGGCATCTGCGGGGCAGCAAAGGAGAATTGCATGGCGCAGCAGGAGAAACATCTGACCGAAGAAGCGGATATCGGCAGCGGAGAGAAATCACCGGGGCAGCACGACGTGGAGCGCGACGAGCAGGCGCTGGGACAAGATGGAAACGCCGCGCCGGGGAAAATATTGCAAAGCGGCACACACTTGGCACGCATTGTGGCAGTAGCGCTGCCCGACGGCACCTTCGAGGCTCAAGTGTATGTGAGGCTGACGCGAGAACCCGAAGTGGCCGAAACATATATTCCCGCCGGAACTTTCCCGACGGAACGCGAAGCTTGGGAAGCCGCCGAAGAACGGGCCCGGCGTGCATTCAGCGAGCATGAATTCTGAGGGGGTGATTGGTGCCGCCCACAATGGCGGCGCGGCTGACCTTATGGTATGTTAAGTTTCCCGCTTGCAAGCGAAGGGCCAGCAAGGTAAGTTGGCATTCCTTGCAGGAGCCCGGATACCATTTGGCAGCTCAATGACCAGCACGCGCAATGTCCCTCGGCCACCCGGCCCGCCCAGGAAACAGGCGTTCCTGAAGCAATACTTGGCGTCCATTGCCGTCTGGCCTTTCATTTGCATTCTCCTCGGCATCCTGCTGTGGTTTTCCCTCCTGTCCAAATCCGCGGACGACCGGCACACCGCCGAAAGATTGGCGATGCAGGAAACGCGTACGCTGGCAACTGCCTATGCGCAGTACCTTACCCGCGCGATAGAGCAGATTGATCAACTCACACTGCTGGTGAGGTACGAATGGGAAAATTCGCAGCTCAGCCTGGAAGCACTGGCCGAACAGGGGCTGTTCCCCATTGACCGCTACGCACTGGTCACTGTTATTGGTCCGCACGGAAGGCCTGTCACCGGCAACCGCCCGCTCGGCCAATTGCCACCGCTGGTAACCGACCGGGAGTATTTCATTTTTCATCGCGACAACCGGTCGCGCGATTTGCGCATTGGTGCGCCCAGCACCGGTCGCGTATCGGGCAAGACTGTGATCCAGTTTACGCGGCGGCTCGAGAAAGCCGACGGCAGTTTTGACGGTGTCGTTCTGGTGTCGGTCGAACCCGTATCATTCTCGTCTTTCTACGACGGTTCCGGACTTGGCAAGTCAGGCTTGCTCGCCTTCATTGGCACGGATGCCGTTCTGCGCATGGCGTCGATCGGTGACATTGGACGCAAGACGGCAACTTATGATGCCGGCGCATTGCAGAAGATTCCCGCCCTCGACAAGATCGATGGCAGCAGCGCCTTGCTTGGCCCTCATTGGTTCGCCGACGGCCACGCGCGTTTCGCATCAATGGTGGCACTGGAAACCTACCCGCTTGTCGCCATGGTCGGCTTGTCCGAGGAAGAACAGCTCGCCGCCTACTGGCAAACACATCGAAGCAACATGACGATAGGCGCAGCCGGCACGGCAATCCTGTTCCTGTTCGCGCTGGTGGCCACCCTCCTGTCCGCACGTCTGGCATGGCGCAAGCACCTGGAGGCCGAAGTGCAGGAAGCGTACCGACTTGCTACCGAAGGCGGCAACGAGGGCTTTTACATGCTGCGCGCGGTACAGGACAGATCCGGCGTGATCGTCGATTTCGAAGTCGTCGACTGCAATGTGCGCGGCGCATCGTTCTATGGTCTTACGCGCGAACAGTTTGTCGGATCCCTGTCGTCGGTCCTCAATACAGCCGAATACTTCCCCGTACTGATGCAGACCTACTGCAGTGCAATCGAGTCCGGTTATTACGAAGACGAACTCAAGGTGCCACCGGGCAGTCCAATCAAGGTTGAATGGGTTCATCGACGCCTGGTACGTTCCGGTAACGGGCTGGCGATCACCTTTCGAGACATCTCCCTGATCAAGGCGCATGAGCGAGAGCTGTCGCGCATGGCAAACGAGGATGCGCTCACTGCCCTGCCCAACCGCAACTGGTTGCGAAGCTACCTGCCGCAGGCGTTGGAGAGCGCGCGCATGGAGAGCCACATGGTAGCGCTCCTCTTCGTTGACCTCGACGACTTCAAGAACGTGAACGACTCGCTCGGGCACTCCGCAGGTGATGAACTGCTGCATGCCGCCGCGCTGAGGCTGAGATCAGTCGTGCGCCCGTCCGATCACGTCGTTCGTCTCGGTGGCGACGAGTTCACCGTCATCCTCGAACCGGTGGAACACGAAGACGACGCAGCGGCAGTGGCGGCGCGCATTGCCGATGCATTCCATCATCCGTTCGATCTCGCACGCGGCAAGAATATGGTGAGCGCATCCATCGGTGTGAGCTTGTATCCGCATGACGGCGGCGACGCCGAGACACTGCTCAAGCATGCGGACATTGCGATGTACCAGGCCAAGTCGGAAGGCAAGGGCAAGTTCCACTTCTACGAAAGCAGTCTGTCGGAAGCGCTCAAGGCCCGGCTGGACATGGAACGCGCGCTGCAGCAGGCAATCGTGCAGGACCAGTTCGTTCTGCATTACCAGCCGCGCGTCAGCGCGACAACGGGCGAACTGCGCGCACTCGAAGCCCTGGTACGTTGGCAGCACCCGGAACTCGGTATGGTGCCGCCAATGGCCTTCATTTCCCTCGCTGAAGAGACCGGACTCATCCTCAAGCTGGGCGAAATCGTGCTGGCACAGGCATGCGCCCAACTGGCCGAGTGGAAGGCCGCGGGCATTCCACTCGTGCCGGTTTCCATCAACGTTTCGCCGTACCAGTTCAACCGCGGAAACATCGGTGAAAGCTTTGCCGCCTGCCTGGCCCGCCACGACATCGATCCCAGCCTTGTCGAAATCGAGATCACCGAATCCGCGATGATCGGCGAACAGGATGACGTTGCGACGGAACTGTCGAGCCTCCGCGAACATGGCATCCAGCTGCTGGTCGACGATTTCGGCACCGGCTACTCGTCGCTGTCGCAGCTCCAGCGTCTGGACATGGATGGCCTGAAAATCGACCGCGCGTTCACAGGACAGTTGAGCAAGAGTCCTGAAGGCGAGGTGTTTTTCCGTGCCATCATGTCGATGGCGCACGCCTTGGGCATGAGCGTGGTGGCCGAAGGCGTGGAAACGGAAGAACAGCTGCGCGTGCTGCAGTCCCTGTCCTGCGACGAAATCCAGGGATATTTCATTTCGCGCCCGGTGCCGGCGGCAGAGGCCCAGGTGCTGATGCAGAGGCGCTACCTGTTTCCGGTCGCGGATCCGCTGGCATTGCCCGCTGCCTGATTCCCCTACAATACAAGTCCCACCTGGATAGCCGTTGGCATGCGCAAGCAATTCTTTCTACCATGCACCCTCGCATTCCTGCTCGCTGCCTGTCAATCGGACCGGCAAACACGTGAGCAGGAGGCGCGAGCCATCCTGCTTCCGGACAAGGGCGTCAGTCTCTACGCTGCCGGCGACATTGCTTCATGCAAATCCGCCAGCCCGGAAAACAGTGGTGCCGGGAAGACCGCTGCGCTCATTACCGCGGGACTAGCCCAGGACAAAGATGCCGTTGTACTGACACTCGGCGACAATACTTATCCTGTTGGCCTGCTGTCGGAATTCGAGAACTGCTACGAGCCGACATGGGGACGGTTCAAGTCGCGCACTTACCCCTCGCCCGGCAACCATGACTACTACACGCCGTATGCAGCCGGGTATTACCGGTATTTCGGTGATGCAGCCGGACCGGGCCGGCGCGGCTATTACAGCTTCACACGCGGCAGCTGGCACATCATTTCGCTCAACAGCTTCCTCAAGCCGGCCGAGCATAGCGCGCAACTTGCCTGGTTGAAGGAAGAGCTTGCACGCAGCACAGCCAAATGCACGTTGGCCTACTGGCATCACCCCTTGTACAGTTCGGGCGGCCACGGCAACGACAAACGCATGCAGGAAGCCTGGGCAATGCTGCATGCGGCGGGAGCAGATGTCGTACTGGTTTCACACGACCACGACTATGAACGCTTTGCGCCACAGGATGCGGAAGGGCAGCTGGATGACGCGCGCGGAATACGGCAATTCGTCGTTGGCACCGGCGGCGCCGAGCTGACGCCGCTGCGCTTTCGCCGTTCGCACAGTGAAGCGTCGGACAACTCGACATTCGGTGTATTGAAGCTGGTGCTGAAAGAAGCGGGATATGAATGGGAATTCATTCCTGTCGAGAAAGGCGGCTTCACCGACCGCGGCGCGGCGCTGTGCCACTGACACCATATGGCATGACGCTTGTCATACCCGGAAAGATGCGAGTGCGATACCGTCACTTGCATACACTCAACCTGACCTGACCGGATCGAGATGATGGCAAAGAATCCAGGTTCGCTCCGCCTGTTCTACGCGCTATGGCCGGACGACGCGGTTTCCTCGAAGCTGCAGCAATTGCAGGCGCCGATGCATGGAAGGAGAATTCCGTTTGCCAACTTGCACATGACGCTGGTGTTCCTCGGACAGCAGCCTGCGGCCCTGCTCCCCGACTTGAAGGATATCCTCGAGCACCTGCCACGCACTGACCTGACCTTGGTATTGGACCGGGTCGGCTACTTCCCGCGCAACCGGATTGCCTGGGTAGGGCCGAGCGAAGCACCCGAAACGCTTTCCGAATTGCACAGTGTTCTTGTCGAACGGCTTGCGGAACGCCAAGTCGCGTTCAACGACCAGCATGCCTACCGGCCCCACGTCACGCTTGCGCGCGATGCCGGACTGCCGCCAGACCTGACGTTCGATCCTATTGAATGGCATGCGACACAAGTCGCGCTGGTGCAATCGACGACGACCGCGGAAGGATCGATTTACCGCATCCTCGCGTCACGCGCGATCGACAAGGAGGTGTGGGTGCCGGATGAATCGCGGCAAGAGGGGTTGGACGCGCCGCCCGTCTGATCAGGCTTCTGCAGCAAGCTTGCGCAGGACCTGCGATGCGGCCACGAGGCCGAAGGACGCCGTCACCACCATTGCAGAGCCGAAGCCGGCGCAGTTGAGGCCGGTAATGCCCGTTTGCTCGTCCGCATCAATGTCGCAACTTTCTCCGCTTTCCGGAAAGCGGAGCGGCTCGGTGGAAAACACGGCGTCGATGCCAAACTTGTTCTTCGTGCCACGCGGGAAGCCGTGCTGCGCACGCAGGCGCTTGCGCACCTTCGCCAACAGCGGTTCCTGCTCGGTGCGACAGAGGTCGCGGATCTCAATCTTGGTGGGGTCGGTCTGGCCGCCGGCGCCACCGATGGTGATGAGGCGGATTTTCTTCGCGCGGCAATAGGCAATCAGTGCCGTCTTTGCCTTTACGTTGTCGATGGCGTCAATGATGTAATCGTATCCAGCCGCGCCGATCATCTCGTCGAGGTTGTCGGGCGTGATGAAGTCCTCGATCTCGCGCACATTGCAATAAGGATTGATTTGCGCGATGCGCTCTGCCAGCGCGGTGACCTTGGCCTTGCCGATGGTATCGGTAAGTGCATGCAGCTGGCGGTTGACATTGGACTCGGCCACATTGTCGAGGTCGATCATCGTGATGCGTCCGATCGCGCTACGCGCGAGGGCTTCCACGGCCCAGGATCCGACGCCGCCGACACCGATCACGCAGACATGCGCGGTGCGGAAACGTGCCAATGCCGTTTCGCCGTAGAGACGTGCGATGCCACCGAAACGGCGCTCGAAATCGATGTCGTTGTCGGAATTGACACTTTGGGAAGGAAGGGAGACGACTGCATTCATCCCGTCATTTTAACGGACGGAAAGGCGGTGTGTTTTTAGGCGGAATTATTTTTCCGCGTTATTGCGGGAGAGCCATCATTAGCGGTATCGTTGATGCGTGTTTCCTTCCGTACCGCTGCTGCACCTGATTCTTGTCTCCCTGACAGCACATACCGCGCTGGCGGGTTCGCGCATCACGACATCGCTGTATGCCTTGTCGATGCATGCCTCCGAGTTCACGGTCGGCGTCCTCATTGCCCTCTTTGCACTTTTCCCGATGCTGTGCGCGGTTCCCGCCGGACGGCTGATCGACCGCGTCGGCATTATGCGGCCAATGATGGCCGGTTGTGTCGCGATGGCGCTCGGATGCGTGCTTCCCGGCGTCATCGGCGGCCTGCCCGTGCTCTTCCTGGCGACGATACTGATCGGTACCGGATTCATGGTGATCCAGGTCGCGGCACAGCACACCGTCGGCGCGGCGAGCGCAGCGGACAAGCGCGCGACCAACTACAGCTGGCTTGCGCTGGGTTTTTCCATCTCCGGGTTCACCGGTCCGGTACTTGCCGGATTGATCATCGACGATGCCCCCTACTTCGCTGCCTACCTTGTGTTCGCCTGTTTCGCGGCAGGGGCCCTGGCGCTTGTCCTGTTCGGAAGGCTGGGCGAAATGCGGGGACAGGATGCACCGGAACAAACCCTCACCGGCAGTGCCTTCGATTTGCTGCGCGTGCCGGAGATGCGCCACATCTTCATCGTCGGCATGTTGCTGTCGTCAGCATGGGACCTGTTCACCTTCGTGCTGCCGATCCATGGCGCACGCTCCGGCTTTGCCGCCTCCACCATCGGACTCATCCTTGGCTGCTTTTCGGCGGCGACCTTCATGGTGCGCCTGACGATGCCGTTCATCGCGCGCCGCCTGAGCGAATGGCAGGTGCTGGCGGGTGCATTGATGCTCGCCGCGCTTTGCTACGCCGTCTTCCCCTTCATGCGCCAGCCGCTGTCACTGATGGTTGTGGCGGCGACGCTCGGACTGGCCGTCGGTTCGGCGCAACCCAACATGCTGGCGCTGCTGCACCACGTCGCTCCCGCCGGACGTGCGGGTGAAGCCGTCGGCATCCGCGTCACCATCGGCAACGCCTGCCAGGTCTTCCTGCCGCTGGCCTTTGGCGGTGTC
>NZ_LSTO01000001.1:409704-418641 GCF_002211445.1 Noviherbaspirillum denitrificans
TCAGCATTCGCGGCCATGACGAGGATGTGTTCAGCCGAGGCTACATCTGCCCCAAGGGCGTGTCGCTGAAAGACTTGCACGACGACCCGGACCGCCTGCGCACGCCGCTCATCAAGCGTGACGGGAAGTTCGTCGAAGCGAGCTGGGACGAGGCCTTCGCCGAAATCGAACGCCGCCTGCCGCCCATCCTCGCCGCGCACGGGCCCGATGCGATGGCCATGTCCTTCGGCAATCCATCGGTGCACAAGATCGGACTGATCCTGTACATCGGCCGACTGGCGCGCGCGCTTGGCTCGCGCAATATCTTTTCCGCGTCGACCCTGGACCAGATGCCCAAGCAGCTGTCGGTCGGCCTGATGTTCGGCAACTGGCTGTCCTTCCCCGTGCCGGATATCGAGCGCAGCGACTTCCTGCTGATCCTCGGCGCGAATCCCATGGTCTCCAACGGCAGCCTGTGGACGGTGCCCGACTACCGCGGCAAGGCGAAAGCGATGCGGGCGCGCGGCGGACGCATCGTCGTCGTCGATCCGCGCCGCACCGAGACGGCAGACGCAGCGGATGCGCACCATTTCATCCGGCCCGGCAGCGATGTCTATTTCCTGCTTGGCATGGTGCATACCCTGTTCGACGAAAAGCTGGTGCGACTCGGCCGCCTGGCGGAGCATGTGGCGGGCGTGGATGACGTCGAAGCGGCAGTGAAGGATTTCCCGCCCGAGAAGGTCGCCCCGCGCTGCGGCATCGAGGCCGGCACCATCCGCGCGCTGGCGCGTGAACTGGCTCAAGCCGAACGCGCCGCCGTGTACGGCCGCATGGGCACCTGCGTGCAGGAATACGGCACCCTGTGCAGCTGGCTGATCGACGTGCTCAACGTCCTCACTGGCCATCTCGACCAGGAAGGCGGCGCGATGTTCGCGAAGGCGCCGGCCTTTGCCGCCAACACCATCGGCAAGCCGGGCATCGGCAAGGGCGTCGGCACCGGCCGCCGCAAGAGCCGCGTGTCCGGCGCGCCCGAGGTGATGGGCGAGTTCCCGATGGTGTGCTTGGCCGAAGAGATCGACACGCCCGGCGAAGGCCAGGTGCGCGCGCTGCTGACCGTTGCCGGCAATCCGGTGCTGTCCGCGCCCAACGGCCCGCGTCTCGCGGCAGCGCTCGACAAGCTCGACTTCATGGTCAGCGTCGACATCTATCTCAACGAAACGACGCGCCATGCCGACGTGATCCTGCCGGGACTATCGCCGCTGGAAGACCTGCACTACGACACCGCTTTCCCGCAATTCGCGTATCGCAACTATGCACGCTACAGCGACCCGGTGCTGGAGCGGCCGGCAGGCCAGACCCCTGAATGGCAGATCCTGCTGAAGCTGGCCGCGATCATCCAGGGCAAGGGCGCCCAGGCGGATGTGGAAGCGATGGACGACGAACTGTTCGCTGACGACGTGCGCCGCGTCGCAGGGGAACATGCGGATGCGCTCATCGCCGCCTACGCACATCTGAAGGGTCCGGAGCGCCAGGTCGACTTCGCGCTCCGTACAGGACCGTACGGCGACATGTTCGGCCGGCGTCCGGAAGGCATCAACCTCGCCAAGGTGAAGGCCGCGCCGGGCGGCATCGACCTCGGCCCGCTGCAGCCGCGCATCCCGGAAGTCTTGCGCACGCCGTCGGGCAAGATCGAACTCGCGCCTGCCGCGCTGCTGGCCGACCTGCAGCGCCCTGCCGCGGAACTTGCGCAGCCCGTGCCCGAGCTCGTGGTCATCGGCCGCCGCCAGGTCCGCTCCGGCAACAGCTGGATGCACAACCTGCCGACGCTGGCGAAAGGTCCCTTCCGCTGCACGGCGCTCGTCCATCCCGCCGATGCGCAACGACTCGGCCTGCAGGACGGCGGCAAGGCGCGCATCAGCGGCAAGGGCAGGGTGATCGAAGCACAGGTGGAAGTGAGCGGGGACATGATGCCGGGCGTGGTCAGCCTGCCGCATGGTTGGGGACACGACGTGCCGGGAACGCGCATGGCCCTCGCCGCGGAACGCCCTGGCGCCAACCTGAATGCGGTGCTCGATGAAAGCTTGCGCGATCCCTTGTCCGGCAATGCCGTCCTCAACGGCCTCCCGATTGCGATGCAGCCTGCGTGACGTGTCACGAAGCGGAGACGGGCGCCCTTCATTGTGACGGGCACCCGTTTCCTTTCGGGCTTGTTGTCGGCTTTGCAATGGCATAAAGCTGCGATTGAGAAATGTCAATCATCCGTCGTGTTTGTCTGCCGGTTATCGTTGCATCACTGCAAAATCTCCCCACTGTTTCAAATGACGTTTCAAGCGAGGAGAGACATGAGAAAAAATACCGCCATCGTTCACCGTGCCGGCTACACGCCCAACCACCTGCTCGACACCTTGATGGTGAAGCTGGAAGTCAAGAGCGACGCCGCCCTGGCCCGTTCACTCGGCATCCCGGCATCCACCATCAGCAAGGTCAGGCATCGCCAGATGGCGGTCAACTCGTCGCTGCTGCTGGCCGCGCATGAAGTGACCGAAATGAGCATCCGCGAGTTGCGCAACCTGCTCGGCGACACCGAGACCCGCTACTGGCTCGGCGACCTCGACTTCGGCCGCACGAAGGAACGCATCCCCGCGTTCCTCGAGCGCCCGCGCATGGTGCCGCCTTCTTCGCAGCCCATGCAGATGCAGGGACATGCATGACGCGTTGAATTAATTTCACCCGCGCGTTTTACGTCGCGTTTCCCCTCTTCAATTACACTAGCGCCAGTCAATGAGGAGGAGGAAACGCTTTCATGCCCGTCATCACCAACATTGAAGACCTGCGCATCCTCGCGCAGAAGCGCGTCCCGCGCATGTTCTACGACTATGCGGATTCCGGTTCCTGGACCGAGTCGACCTACCGCGCCAACAGCACAGATTTCGAGAAGATCAAGTTCCGCCAGCGTGTCGCGGTCAACATGGACAACCGCACGCTCAGGACGACGATGGCCGGGCAGGAAGTCTTCATGCCGGTGGCAATTGCACCGACCGGCCTCACCGGCATGCAGCATGCCGACGGCGAAATCCTCGCCGCCAAGGCTGCCGAAAAATTCGGCATCCCGTTCACCCTGTCGACGATGAGCATCTGCTCCATCGAAGACATCGCTGCCCATACGAAAGCGCCGTTCTGGTTCCAGCTGTACGTGATGCGCGACCGCGACTTCATCCGCCGCCTGATCGAACGCGCCAAGGCGGCCAAGTGCTCCGCCCTCGTGCTCACGCTCGATTTGCAGGTGCTGGGCCAGCGCCACAAGGACCTCAAGAACGGACTGTCGGCACCGCCCAAGCTCACCATCGCCAACATCCTCAACATGATGACCAAGCCGCGCTGGTGCCTCGGCATGCTTGGCACACCGCGCCGCAGCTTCGGCAATATCGTCGGCCATGCGAGCAGCGTGTCGGACATGTCTTCGCTGTCGTCATGGACCGCGCAGCAGTTCGATCCGACGCTGTCCTGGGATGATGTCGAATGGATCAAGAAGCAGTGGGGCGGCAAGCTCATCATCAAGGGCATCCTCGACGAGGAAGATGCGCGCCTCGCCGCACAGAGCGGCGCCGACGCGCTCATCGTGTCCAATCACGGCGGCCGCCAGCTCGATGGCGCGCAATCGTCGATCGCCGCGCTGCCGGGCATCGTCGATGCAGTGGGCGACAAGATCGAGGTGCACTTCGATGGCGGCATCCGCTCGGGGCAGGATGTGATCAAGGCGCTCGCACTGGGCGCGAAGGGCACCTACATCGGCCGCGCCTTCCTTTATGGTCTCGGCGCAATGGGCGAGGCCGGCGTGACGAAGTGCCTCGAGATCATCCACAAGGAACTCGACCTCACGATGGCCTTCTGCGGCGTCACTGATGTGAAGAAAGTCGACAAGAAGATCCTGCTGCCCGGGACGTTCTGACGCTGTCTCGCGAGGCCAATCGTTTGGCCTCGCCGATCATCGCAAGCCGCTGTCTCCGCGGTGCATGTCAATTTAATATCGTTTCACGATTCGTTGACATTCACTGTGGAAGATCATGCGCCAACACACCCTCCCCCTGCTTTCCATCCTGCTGATTTCCTTCTCGGCCCATGCCGGCTATGTGGAAGGGCTCGCGGCCTACAACAAGAACGACCATGCATCGGCGCTGGTCGAATGGCGTCCGCTCGCCGAGCAGGGCGACGCGCGCGCGCAATACCAGCTTGGCTGGATGTTCGAGCGCGGCGAAGGCGTGAAGCAGGACCACGCGCAGGCCGTAGCCTGGTACCGCAAGGCAGCCGAGCAGGGATATCCGCTCGCGCAGATCAACCTCGGCAACATGTACACCCTCGGCAACGGCGTGCCGCAGAACCACAAGCTCGCGGTGCTCTGGTACCGCAAGGCGGCTGACCAGGGATATACCAGTGCGCCGGTCAATGCCGGCATGCGTTTCGAGAACGGCGACGCGGCGGAATCCGAATACGACCTGCCGCGCTACCGCAAGCCGGTCGAATCCGATCGCGTGGTGGTGCAGTTCAACCTTGGCAGCATCCTCTACAACAATGGACAGGGCGCGCCGCAGGATTACGACCAGGCGGTCGCATGGTATCGCCGCGCGGCGGAACAGGGACATGCGCTGGCGCAGATCAACCTCGGCAACATGTACACCAACGGCCAGGGCGTACAGCAGAACCACAAGATGGCGATGTACTGGTACCGCCGCGCCGCCGAGCAGGGCAATACCCAGGCGCTGAACAACATGGGCAACATGTTCCGCAAAGGACTGGGCGTGAAGCAGGATTACGCGCAGGCGCTGCAGTGGTACCGCAAGGCTGCGGAACTGGGTGATGCCGCCGCACAGGTCAACCTCGGCCTCATGTATTACACCGGCGAAGGCCTGCGCCAGGATTTCAGCGAAGCCTTCCAGTGGTACAGCCGTGCGGCGCAGCAGGGCGATGCGGGCGCGCAGTACAACCTCGGCCTGATGTTCTTCCACGGCGAGGGCGTCGCGCAGGATTACCTCGAAGCCTCGGAGTGGTATCGCAAGGCGGCCGAGCAGGGCCACGCGCTGGCACAGCACAACCTCGGCAACATGTACATGAAGGGTCTCGGCGTCGAACAGGATTTCACGATGGCCGTGCAATGGCACCGCAAGTCCGGCTTCCAGGGCGATGCGCATGCGCAGAACAAGCTGGGCGACCTCCTGTTCGCGAACGGCCACGGCGCATTGCAGGATTACGAGGAAGCGGCGCAGTGGTACCTGAAGGCCGCCGAGCAGGGCTATGCGCCCGCACAGGTCAACATTGCGAACATGTACCGCCGCGGCATCGGCGTGAAGCAGGACTTCGCGCAGGCTGCGCAGTGGTATCGCAAGGCGGCCGACCAGGGCGACGTCAACGCGCAGTACCTGCTGGGCATCGTCTACGCCAATGGCGAAGGCGTGAAGCAGGACATGGCGCAGGCGATGGACTGGTATCGTCGCGCCGCCGAGCAGGGGCATGCGGGCGCGCAATACAACCTCGGCATCCTCTATGCAAAGGGACGCGGCACCCTGAGCATGCTGGGCCGCTGATCCGTCAAAAGGCAGGGCGCGGCGCTGCCTTGATTTTGCGCAAAGGCAAAATTTCCTTTCGGATCATGGACATGCGGAAGCTTATACCGTGTTATCCACAGAATTGACCACAGCAATTGTGGGCAAGTTGGCAGGCGTTACCAAAATCGTGCCGCGCCCGTCATCCTCCGTCTGTCAGCATGTTGCCGATGCGTCTCGCAGCAGTCTTTTCCGCCCGCGCTGGAAGGCCGTTACCTTTCCCGGATTCTTTTGAGCCGGCAACGTGTTTTCTCCTGTTTTAGCTCTTTCGCGGCAGCATCGTTCAGTTAAGATGTTGCCAGGCCATGAGCGGCTTCGCCGCCGCTTCGGGCTGCATCGTGCGTCACCTTCAACCCAAGGACGCAGGGGAGAAAACAATGAGAAAACGATTGATTGCGGGACTGCTCCTGGCGGTCGCAGCGCATGGCGCGAGCGCGCAGACAGCTGATCCGGAACAGCAGCGCCGCCTAGCCGAACAAAAGCTCAAGCTGGTCGAAATGCTGCTCGGTTCGCCCAAGGCGCAAGCCGCCGGCGCCAGCAACGACAGCGAAACCGTCGCCCTCGTCGACCGCGGCAAGGCGTTGCTCGCCCAGGCGCGCGAAGCGCTCGCGGCGCAACGGCATGCCGATGCATCGAAGGCGCTCGACGAGGCATTGCAGAGCGTTTCCAAAGCCAACAACCGCAGCGCCGGCGGCCTTTCCGACTCGGTGCAGAAGCAGCGCCTGCAGGAGATGTCCGAGCAGGTGGCCACCTACCGTGCATCGCTCGCCGCACTCGTGAAGGAAAAGGCCGCACCCTCGGCCAAGCAGACGCTGGACCGCGTGGACGCGCTGACCGAGGAGAGCCGCAAACTCGCCGCCGCCGGCCATCTCGGCGATGCGAACAAGAAGATGGCGGATGCCTACAAGCTCGAAGTCGAGGAAGTGTCGCGCCTGCGCGCCGGTCAGGAAGTGGTGCTGTCGCTCAAGTTCGACACGCCGGCCGACGAGTATGCATACGAGCAGAAACGCTACCAATCGAACGAAATCCTGGTCGGCATGATGATCGGCGAAGGCCGCGCGGATGGAGACCGCCGCAAACTGGTCGACGGTTTCCTGAAGGAGGCTGCGACACTCAAGGAAGAAGCGTTATCGCTCGCCGGAAACAACCGTCACAAGGAAGCCGTCGCCGTCATGGAAAAGGCCACCGTCCAGCTCAATCGCGCGCTGCAGTCCATGGGCGTACCGGTGTTCTAGGGGAACCACGATGAAATCAATCAAACGCCTGTGGCTGGCGCTCGCGCTGGCGCTCTCCGCGCAGCTTGCGCATGCGGTCGACGCCGCCGCCGTCAGTCTCGCCGGCGAACAGCGCATGCTCTCGCAACGCATCGTCAAGGCATGGTGCCAGTTCAACCTGAATGTGCAGAAAGACCTGTCGCGCGCGCAGCTCGCGGAGTCGATAACTCGCTTCGACGGCAATCTCGCCTCGCTCGAAAAAACAGCGACGGCCCCCGAGGCCGCCACCGCGCTGGCTGGGTTGCGCGCTGCATGGACGCCGCTGCGTGCAGCGGTGCAGGGCGAGGTGCGCGTATCCGATCCGACGCAACTTGACGCCCGTGCCGAAGATGTCCTGATGGCCGCCGAGCATTTGACGCGCGTGCTGCAGGATAAATCCGATGCGCCCGTCAGTCGCTGGACAAACCTTGCCGGCCGCCAGCGCATGCTCTCGCAGCGCATCGTCAAGATCTACATGCTGCGCCAGATGGGTGTCGAAAGCGCCGCGATGCGCGAGGAAAGCGAGCATGTCGAGAATGAATTCTCCGGCGCGCTCGCTGCAATGCGCGTGAATGCGCCCACGCCCGCCCTCAAAGCCGAGCTCGACAAGCTGGCGCTGCAATGGGAATGGCTGCACGCGGTGCTTGCCACTGAAGGCGCCGAATCCTTTCGCCTCATCATGGCCGAGGGCGGCGAAGCCGTGCTGCAGCTTGCCGACCAGGTTACGCGGATTGTCGAACAGTCCGCCCGATAAGGAGTATCCATGTCTATAGATCGCCGCCGCTTTTTGCTGGCCGCTTCCGCGCTCGGCGCATCCTCTGCGCTTCCCGGCGCGCTGCTGGCCGCGCCCGCACGCAATGAAAAACGTGTGGAACTCACCGCTTCCATCTTCGGCGCCGCACTCGACCCGTCGAACCCGACGCGCACAAGCGTGTGGGGCTTCAACGAGCAGTTGCCCGGACCCGCGCTGCGTTTCCGCCGCGGGGACAAGGTGCATTTCGCCTTCACGAACGACCTGCAGCAAGACAGCGCCGTGCACTGGCACGGCATCCGCGTGCCGAATGCGATGGACGGCGTGCCCCACGTTACGCAATATCCTGTCGAGCCGGGTGACGGATTCGATTACCGCTTCGAGTTCCGCGATTCCGGCACCTTCTGGTACCACCCGCACCAGTCGAGCTTCGAGCAGGTTCCACGCGGCCTGTACGGCGCCCTGATCGTCGAGGAAGACAAGCCGCCGGTCGTCGACCGCGACGAAGTATGGGTGCTGTCGGACATCAAGCTGGATGAGCAGCGCCAGCAGGTGGAAGACTTCGGCCGCATCCTTGACATCGCCAACGAAGGGCGGCTCGGCAACCAGTTGCTGGTCAACGGCCTCAACGCCGGCCTGGACCGGAAACTGGACGTGCGCGCCGGTGAGCGCGTGCGCCTGCGCCTCGTCAATGCGGCTTCCGCACGCTTCTTCCGCCTCGCCGTCGAAGCCCACGACGTGCGCGTCATCGCTTACGACGGGCAGGGTGTGGCCCCGCATGTGATTCCGGCCACCGGCCTGCCGCTCGGACCGGGCATGCGCGCCGACCTCATCATCGACTGCATGGGCAAGCCCGGGCAGCGCTTCGCCATCCGCGACCTCGGCCGCCCGCCGCTGGTGCCCGCCTCCGACCTCGGCGTGCTGGCGTACAGCGACGAACGCGCGGTGCGCAGCAAGCCTTTGTCCGCGCCGGTCACCCTTGCGCCCAACCGCATTCCCGAACCTGACCTCCGAAAGGCAGCGCAGCACGTCATCATGTTCCAGGGCGGCATGCGCGGCCAGCCGGTGATCGGCATGGTCGATGGCAAGCCGTCGCGCATCCAGGAAATCATGGCGAAGCAGGGGCTGGCCTGGACGATGAACTACAACGCCCAGCATGAGCACGCGCTGATGCACGAACCCTTCCTGCATTTGAAGAAAGGCGAAAGCGTCATCCTGCGCATGATCAATGACACCGCCTTCGACCACCCGATGCATCTACACGGGCATTTCTTCCGCGTGCTGGCGGTCAATGGCAAGGCCAACGCGCGCCGCGAATGGCGCGACACGGTCATCATGGGGCCGCGCCAGACGATCG
>NZ_LSTO01000001.1:418651-446258 GCF_002211445.1 Noviherbaspirillum denitrificans
CTGATCGCGCTGGCAGCCCTGGTCGTGCATTACGGCGTGGCGCGCAGCCTGCGTCCGCTGCAGGTGCTCAAGAGCGCCGTATCGGATCGCTCCCACCTCGACCTGAGCCCCATTCCGACGGACGGGGTACCCGGCGAGGTGCGGCCGCTGGTCGAGGAAGTGAATGAACTGATGCTGCGCCTCGGTACCACCCTGAACTTCCAAAATCGTTTCATCGCTGACGCCGCCCACCAGCTCAAGACGCCGGTCGCCGGCATCAAGGCGCAGATTGAAGTGGCGCTACGCGAGCAGAATCCCGCCGAAATGCAGCGCTCGTTGGCGCAGCTTTACATGAGCGCCGACCGGCTGTCGCATCTCGTCGGCCAGTTGCTGTCGCTGGCCCGTAACGAACCGGGCGCGGTCGAATCCCTCGTGCTGCAGCGCATCGACCTGAACGCGCTGGCGCTCGAAGTTACGATGGAGTGGGTGCCGGAAGCCATCAAGCGCAACGTCGACCTCGGTTTCGAGGGCGACCAACCGGTACTGGTCAAGGGCGACCCGCACCGCCTGCGCGAATTGATCAACAACCTCGTCGACAATGCGGTCCGCTACAGCCAGGACGGCGGACGGGTGACCGTGCGGGTGCGTGGCGGTGGACAGGCGCAGCTTGCAATCAGTGACGACGGGCCGCGCATCCCTGTCGAAGATCGCAAGCGCATCTTCGAACGCTTCCACCGACTGCTCGGATCCCACACCGATGGCAGCGGGCTCGGCCTGGCCATCGTCAGCGAGATTGCCTCGCTGCACAAGGCGCAAATCACGCTGGAAGAAGACGTCGACGGCATCGGCAACACCTTCACCGTCGACTTCCCCCACCCCGACGCACCGCCCGCCTGACCAGCCTTTCCGGGCGCTGTAAGCCTGGTGAAAGGATTGGTTCAGGTTTGCGTAAGGAAGCCGACAGGGAGGCGACAGGCCGCCTCCGTATCCTTGTTGACAGTCGAAGGCCATTCCATGGCCGCCGAAAAGTCATCATAAACAAGGAGATGTCATGTCTTTTCTCAGCACCCCGGAATTCTGGGTTTCCCTAGGGCAAATCATCCTGATCAACATCGTGCTCAGCGGTGATAACGCCGTGGTCATTGCACTTGCCTCGCGTTCGCTGCCGCCCAAGCAGCAAAAAATGGCCATCCTGTGCGGTAGCGTGGGTGCGATCGTCCTGCGTATCATCCTGACCTTCTTCGCCGTGTACCTGCTATCCCTTCCCTACCTGAAGCTTGCCGGTGCCGCGCTGCTGCTGTGGATCGGCGTCAACCTGCTCAAGGGCGAGGATGAGGAAGAAGAACTGGAAGGCCACTCGAACCTGGCCGGCGCGATCAAGACCATCGTCGTTGCCGACCTCGTGATGAGCCTCGATAACGTGATCGGCGTTGCCGCCGCCGCCAAGGGCAACATCGTCCTGCTCGTCGTCGGCCTGGGCGTCAGCATCCCGCTGATCATCTATGGCAGCACGCTGATCCTGAAGCTGATGAACCGCTTCCCGATCATCATCACCATCGGCGCCGCCCTGCTCGGATGGGTGGCGGGCGAAATGGCGTTCTCCGATCCGGCCGTCAAGACCTTCGCCGAGAACTACCACAGCCTTCACCTGTTGCCGCCGGCGCTGTGCGCCATGCTGGTCGTCGTTGTCGGCAAGTACCTGCAAAACCAGAATGCGGCTTCCTCCGAAACACTCGAGCAACTGAACTGATCGACCGCCCTACCCGGAAACCAGATTGGAGAAAACATGGGGCTGAAACAAGTGCTGATTCCGGTCACCCTGCACACGACCGCAAGGCAGCTGCAGAGCGCGCTCGCCGAAGCCATCGTCATCTACCGGTCGGAACCGGATGTGCGCGTGCATTTGCTGAACGTGCAGGTACCGGTGTCGCGCCATGTTTCCGACTTCTTCGATCCGGCCGAGCTGCGCCAGATCCACCTCGATACCGGGATGGAAGAACTGGCCGAGGCAAGACAGCTGCTCGACGCGGCGGAAGTTCCTTACAAGACGCACGTCGAAATCGGCCGCACGGCGGAAACCATCGTCCGCGTGGCACAGGAATTTCGCTGCACCCGGATCCTGATGGGTCACACCACGCCGTCGGGTTTGCCGGGCAAATTGTTCGGTTCGCTGATCAGCCAGGTGCGGCATCTCGTGCAGCCGATGCCGGGATGCCAGGTCATAGGGTCCTGAGCGCGCACTCCATCGATCCAAGACCTGGCATTGCCCGGGCCTTTTTTCATTTGCACCTTGGCAGGCCCTGATACGCTACCATCCTGTCCATGCGAATCACCGTCATGGATCAGGACAAGGTACTGGCCGAAGCGATCTGCGCGACGCTGCGCAACGCCGGCCATCAGGCGTCATGCACCGCGGAACAGCCCGACGGTGGCGATTGCGACCTCCTGATCCTTGATATCGAATTCGACAGGGCCTTGTCATGCATGCACGCCACGCGTACGGTCCCGGTGCTGCTGCTCGCGCCCCGTTCGGCGGAGGATGCCCTTGTAGCGGGCCTTGCGGCCGGCGCCAGTGATTACCTCGTCAAGCCGGTGCGGCACGGCGAGATCGCGCTGCGCGTCCAGGTGCTGCTGCGGCGCGCCTATCCGGAACGGCATGTCGAAGAAGCCTTGCAGTTCGGCCCTTATGCTTTCGACACCAACGCCGCCCGCATCGCCCGTGAGGGCAGGACGGTCGATGTCACGCAAAAGGAATTCGACCTTGCGCTGCTGTTTTTCCGTCATATTGGCCGGCCGCTGTCGCGCACCTATATCCGCGAGCAGGTCTGGCCCGGCGAATCGGAACTGCCGTCGCGCACGCTGGATACCCATGTGTCGCGCGTGCGCAGCAAGCTGGGCCTGCGCCCCGAAAACGGCTACCGTCTGGCGCCCGTCTACAGCTTCGGCTACCAGCTGGAGCAGTTGTCGGTGTGAACGGAGTGCGTCGGAGATTGTCGTACACACGGCAACTCGCACGAACAATGCCGTTTTATCAACAAAAATCCCTCAACTTGTGCCATCACGCAACAGGCTATAATAGAGGGTCAGGAATTCCCGCACTTAATCCGAATGCAGCTTCTAGCCGTCGGTCTCAACCACACTACAGCGCCGGTCGCGCTGCGTGAAAAAGTGGCCTTCCCCGCCGATACCATCGGCGAGGCAGTGGCTTCCGCACGCTCCTGGTTCGGCCGTGCCACCGCCTCCGGCACGTCCGACGAGGCCGCCATCCTCTCGACTTGCAACCGCACCGAGCTGTACGCGGCCAGCCACATTCCCGGCGGCGTCGATGCGGCGATCGATACCACGGCGCGCTTCCTCGCGGAGTACCACAAGCTGTCGTATTCGGAACTGCGCCCCTATCTGTACACCCTGCCGCAGGACAACGCGGTGCGTCACGCGTTCCGCGTGGCATCCGGCCTGGACTCGATGGTGCTCGGCGAAGCACAGATCCTCGGCCAGATGAAGGACGCGGTGCGCCGCGCCGAAGCGGCCGGCGGCCTGGGCACCTACCTGCACCAGATGTTCCAGCGCACCTTTGCCGTGGCAAAGGAAGTGCGTACCACCACCGAGATCGGTGCGCACAGCGTGTCGATGGCTGCCGCAGCAGTCCGCCTGTCGCAGCGCATCTTCGACAAGATCGCCGACCAGAACGTGCTGTTCATCGGCGCCGGCGAAATGATCGAACTGTGCGCGACGCACTTCGCCGCCCAGAACCCGAAATCACTCACCGTTGCGAACCGCACAATGGAACGCGGCGAAGCGCTGGCCCACCGCTTCAGCGGCCAGGCAATCCGCCTCGCCGACCTGCCGGACCAGCTGTCGCGCTACGATATCGTCGTTTCGAGCACCGCATCGTCGCTGCCGATCATCGGCCTCGGCATGGTCGAACGCGCAATCAAGGCGCGCCGCCACAAGCCGATGTTCATGGTCGACCTCGCCGTGCCGCGCGACATCGAATCCGAAGTTGGCCGCCTCGACGACGTCTTCCTGTACACCGTGGACGACCTCGGATCCGCCGTGCAGACCGGCATCGAAAACCGCCAGGCCGCCGTTGCGCAAGCCGAGGCGATCATCGAGACGCGCGTGCAATCCTTCATGCACTGGATCGAGAGCCGCGCTGTGGTGCCGGTGATTCGTGAGATGCATGACAACAGCGAAATGATGCGCCTGGCCGAGCTTGAGCGCGCGAAGAAGCTGCTTGCCAAGGGCGAGGATATTGACTCGGTTCTGGAAGCCTTGTCCAAGGGCCTCACCGCCAAATTCCTGCACGGCCCGCAACAGGCCCTGCACAACGCGCAAGGCGACGAGCGCGCACGACTCGCCACCCTCCTCCCGCAGCTGTTCCGCACCAAGCGCTAGCGGCCTGAAGGGGACTGCCCGCGGTCCCCTTTCGCCTCGCCCATCCCGGCGCTCCGCCGACCGCTCCACAGAAGAACGACATGAAACCATCAATGCTTGCCAAGCTCGACCAGCTTGCCGAACGGCTGGAAGAACTCAACAACCTGCTGATGCAGGAAGGCGCCACCGACAACATGGACCAGTACCGCAAGCAGACGCGCGAACACGCCGAGCTCGGACCGCTGGTGGCACTGTACAAGGAGTACAAGCAGGCGCACGAGGATATCAATACGGCCAACGAGATGCTGGCCGATCCGGACATGAAGGACCTCGCGCAGGAAGAAATCACCGCGGCCAAGGCACGCATCGAACAGCTCGAAGCCGACCTGCAGAAAATGCTGCTGCCGAAGGATCCCAACGACGAGCGAAACATCTACCTCGAAATCCGCGCCGGCACCGGCGGCGACGAAGCGGCGCTGTTTGCCGGCGACCTGCTGCGCATGTACACCCGTTATGCAGAGCGCAACCGCTGGCAGGTGGAGATGGTGTCGGAGTCACCGTCGGAAATCGGCGGCTACAAGGAAGTCATCGTCCGGCTCGTCGGCTTTGGTGCCTACTCGCGCCTGAAGTTCGAATCGGGCGGCCACCGTGTGCAGCGCGTGCCGGCGACTGAAACGCAAGGCCGCATCCATACCTCCGCCTGCACGGTGGCGGTGATGCCGGAAGCCGACGAAGTCGAAGACGTCGACATCAACCCGGCGGATATCCGCATCGATACCTTCCGCGCATCGGGCGCGGGCGGCCAGCACATCAACAAGACGGATTCGGCGGTGCGCATCACCCACATCCCGACCGGCATCGTGGTCGAATGCCAGGACGACCGCAGCCAGCACAAGAACAAGGCGTCCGCGCTGAAGGTGCTCGCCGCGCGCATCAAGGACGTGCAACTGCGCGAACAGCAGGCCAGGGAAGCGGCGACCCGGAAGTCGCTGATCGGGTCTGGCGACCGCAGCGAGCGCATCCGCACCTACAACTACCCGCAGGGCCGCATGACGGACCACCGCATCAACCTTACGCTCTACAAGCTCGACTTCATCATGGATGGTGACCTGGAAGAGCTGACGAATGCGCTGCTGGCCGAGCACCAGGCGGAATTGCTGGCGCAACTGGCCGACGAGGCATAATTGCCGGAACGGCAGGCCCGAGAACATTGCCCTTCAGGAACTTTTCGGGTCGGCATGATTCTTATGGCATTTCAACATTACAACTAGGACCCATGAAAACATCAAAACCGGTGTTGGTTGCAGTCGGTGTCATCGCCCTCGGGCTGGTCGGCTTTGCCCTCTTCCTCCAGCATGTGGAGGGGCAGATGCCCTGTCCGCTGTGCGTGATCCAGCGTTACCTGTTCGTCCTGCTTGCGCTCGTGTGCTTCATCGTTGCCGCCCTGCCGCGCGGCGCCACCAAGGCCGGCGCCCTGCTCGGTGCACTCACCGCGGTTGGCGGTGCGGGCGTGGCCGGCTGGCATGTCTGGGTGAAGGCGCACCCGACGATTTCCTGCGGCATCGATCCGCTGGAGACGGCGTTGAACCGCTATCCGACGGCCGAGCTGCTGCCCTTCCTGTTCAAGGCCGACGGCCTGTGCTCGGCGGAATACCCGCCCGTCCTCGGCCTGTCGAATCCGCAGTGGTCGCTGATCTGGTTCTCGGCCTTTGCCCTGGTCCTGGTCTGGGCCGCACTGCGCCGCAGCCGCTGATCCGCGTCCTATGCAGCCCGGCATTACCCTCGGCAGCCTGCTGCGCAAGCCTCCCCTCGATGCGCTGGAAGCGCGCATCCTGCTGTCGCATGCGCTGCAGCTGTCGCGCGTCCAGCTCATCACCCAGTCCGAACGCATCCTCAGCCAGAATGAAGCTGATGCTGTCAACGCGCTGTTCGAGCGCCGCCTCCAGGGCGAGCCGATCGCCTACATTTTGGGCGAACGCGAATTCTTCGGCCTCGCGCTGCACACCACGCCGGATGTACTGATTCCGCGTTCCGAAACCGAGCTGCTCGTCGAGCTGGCCCTCGATCGCATGCCTGGCCAGGCACGCATCCTCGACATGGGAACCGGTTCCGGTGCAATCGCCATTGCGATTGCCCATACCAACCCGGAAGCGAGCGTGACCGCGCTCGATGCCAGCGAAGGCGCACTGGCCGTCGCCCGTCGCAACGCCGAACGGCACAACACGCGCGTGCGCTTCCTGCACAGCGACTGGTACAGCGCCCTCGGCACTGAACAATTCGACATCATCGTGTCGAACCCGCCCTACATCGTCGCCGGCGACCCGCACCTGTCGCAGGGCGACCTGCGCTTCGAACCTGTCGACGCGCTGACCGACCACGGCGACGGACTGTCCGCCATACGCGCCATCATTGACGGGACTCCAAAGCATCTCGTGCCGGGCGGCTGGCTGCTGATGGAACATGGCTATGACCAGGCATCCGCTGTCCGCAACTTGCTTCTCAGGCAAGGCTTCCGCGACGTGCAAAGCTGGCAAGACCTTGCCGGAATCGAGCGCGTGACCGGGGGTATCCGGTAGTGCGCCAATCGCCGCTTTTTTGACTGTCAAGACTGGCGCAATCGCCCAATTTGCGTATCATCACCCGCTTGTTTTTACCTTTCTGACTCTCCATGCTGCCATCCATCGAACAACGTCTCGCCGTAGAACTTTCCGCCAAGCCGGTGCAAGTCGCCGCAGCCATCGCCCTGCTGGATGAAGGCGCCACGGTTCCCTTCATTGCGCGTTATCGCAAGGAAGCGACCGGCGGACTGGACGACACGCAGCTGCGCCTGCTGGAAGAGCGCCTGCGCTACCTGCGCGAGCTGGAAGACCGCCGCGCGGCAATCATTGCCTCGATCGAAGAACAGGGCAAGATGACGCCGGAGCTGCTGGATGCCGTCACGCACGCTGAAGACAAGACCCGCCTCGAAGACCTGTACCTGCCGTACAAGCCCAAGCGCCGCACCAAGGCCCAGATCGCGGCCGAAGCCGGCCTGACCGAACTGGCCGACGCGCTGCTCGCCGACCCGACGCTGAACCCGGAAGAGGAAGCCGCCAATTACGTCAAGCCTGCATTCACCACGGCCAATGGCGACAACCCCGGCGTGCCGGATGCGAAGGCTGCACTGGACGGCGCGCGCCAGATCCTGATGGAGCGCTTCGCCGAGGATGCAACGCTGCTGCAATCGCTGCGCGAATACCTGACCGACCACGGCGTGGTCGAATCCAAGGTGGTCGAAGGCAAGGAAGACGCCGGCGCCAAGTTCGCCGACTATTTCGACTACTCCGAAACCATCGGCACCATCCCGTCGCACCGCGCGCTGGCATTGTTCCGAGGCCGCCGCGAAGAAGTCCTGAATGTGACCCTGCGCCTGGATTCCGAAGAAGAGAAACCGAAGTGGGACGCGCCACACAACCCCTGTGAGAGCCGCATCGCCGCCCGTTTCGGCGTCAGCAGCAAGGGCCGCCCGGCGGACAAGTGGCTGGCGGATACGGTGCGCTGGGCCTGGCGCGTAAAGGTGTTCATGCACCTCGAAACCGAACTGATGACCAACCTGCGCGAGCGCGCGGAAATCGAAGCGATCAACGTCTTCGCACGCAACCTGAAGGACCTGCTGCTGGCAGCTCCCGCCGGTCCGCGCGCGACCATGGGCCTCGACCCGGGCCTGCGCACCGGCGTGAAGGTGGCCGTGGTCGATGCCACCGGCAAGGTGGTCGACACCAACACCATCTATCCGCACCAGCCGCGCAACGACTGGGAAGGTTCGCTGCACACCCTCGCCCTGCTCGCGCGCAAGCACAATGTCGCACTGGTCTCGATCGGCAACGGCACTGCGTCGCGCGAAACGGACAAGCTGGCGCAAGACCTCATCAAGCGCTATCCCGAACTCGGCCTCACCAAGATCGTCGTGTCCGAAGCCGGCGCGTCGGTGTATTCGGCATCCGAATATGCGTCGCGTGAACTGCCCGAGCTCGATGTATCGCTGCGGGGCGCCGTTTCGATCGCACGCCGACTGCAGGATCCGCTGGCCGAGCTGGTGAAGATCGATCCGAAGTCGATCGGCGTCGGCCAGTACCAGCACGATGTGAGCCAGTCGCAACTGGCACGCTCGCTCGACGCTGTAGTGGAGGATTGTGTGAACGCCGTCGGTGTCGACGTCAATACCGCATCCGCACCTTTGCTGGCACGCGTCTCGGGCCTGAACGCGAGCGTCGCCCAGAGTATCGTCAACTACCGCGACATGAAGGGCATGTTTGTGTCGCGCGCAGCGCTGTTGTCGGTGCCTCGCCTCGGCGAAAAGACCTTCGAGCAAGCGGCCGGCTTCCTGCGCATCATGAATGGCGAGAACCCGCTCGATGCATCCGCAGTGCACCCGGAATCCTATCCGGTAGTCGAAAAGATCCTCGCTGACATCAAGAAGGATGTGAAGGGCGTGATCGGCGACAGCAAGCTGCTGAAGTCGGTATCGCCGGCCAAGTATGCCGACGAGAAATTCGGTGTGCCGACCATCACCGACATCCTGAAGGAACTGGAGAAGCCGGGCCGCGACCCACGTCCCGAATTCACCACGGCCACCTTCAAGGAAGGCGTCGAGGACATCAAGGACCTGCGTCCGGACATGATCCTGGAAGGCGTGGTGACCAACGTCGCGGCCTTTGGCGCCTTCGTCGACATCGGCGTGCACCAGGATGGCCTGGTGCATATTTCCGCGCTGTCGAATACCTTCGTCCGCGACCCGCACACGGTCGTCAAGGCCGGCCAGGTCGTGAAGGTGAAGGTGCTGGAAGTGGACGAGAAGCGCCGCCGTATCGCGCTCACCATGCGTCTGAACGACACCGCGCCCACGCCCGGCGCCCGCCCTGAGCAACGTGGGGACCGCAACGATGCGCGCCGCATGGCGCAGCACCAGCGCGCGCCGCAACAAGCGGTGGGCGGCGCAATGGCAGCGGCCTTCGCCAAGCTGAAAGGCTGATGCATGGCGGGAGCTTGCATGACGTGCGCTCCCGCCTTGCCGCTTCGGCAACTATTCGTCGCTATTCCTTGCAGTTTCTCCGGGCTTGGCGGCATCACCCCACCCTTTTTCATATAATGGTGGAATTCCCCCATTTTTAGGTACAGAGGTAAAACCATGAGCGATGTACAAGCCTGGATCAAAGAGACGGTCACTTCCCATCCCGTCGTGCTGTTCATGAAGGGCACCGCCCAGTTCCCGCAGTGCGGCTTCTCCGGCCGTGCAGTACAGATCCTGAATGCCTGCGGCATCGAGAACATCGTTACCGTCAATGTGCTGGAAGACGCCGAAGTCCGCCAGGGCATCAAGGAATACTCCAACTGGCCGACCATTCCGCAGCTCTACGTCAAGGGCGAGTTCATTGGCGGTTCGGACATCATGTCCGAGATGTTCGAGTCCGGCGAACTGCAGACCCTCCTGAAGGCCTGATACCCACCAATGCCTGGCCAACGCCTGATCGTTGCCATCACAGGCGCCACCGGCGCGATCTACGGCGTGCGCCTGCTGCAGGTATTGCGGGACATTCCGGGCGTTGAATCCCACCTGATGATTTCGGATGCAGGCGTACTCAACCTGCATCAGGAACTCGACCTTGGCCGCAAAGAAGTTGAAGCACTGGCGCATGTTGTCCATAACGTGCGCGACATTGGCGCATCGATCGCCAGCGGCTCGTTTCAGTCCGACGGCATGGTCATTGCGCCGTGCTCGATGAAAACCCTCGCTGCCGTTGCGCATGGGCTCTCGGACAACCTGGTCTCCCGCGCTGCCGATGTCGTACTCAAGGAAAGGCGGCGCCTCGTCCTGATGGTGCGCGAAACGCCGTTCAACCTCGCCCACCTGCGCAACATGACGGCCGTCACCGAAATGGGCGGGATCATATTCCCGCCCCTGCCCGGCTTCTACCAGCGCCCGAAAACCATCGAGGAAATGGTGGACCATACCGTAGGCCGTGTGCTCGACCTGTTTGCGATTCCGCATGCATTGACGCCGCGCTGGAACGGATTGAAGGGCGGCGCCTGAACGTTGCCTGACCGCAGAAACAGAAAAGCCCGCGATCATTGCTGATCGCGGGCTTTTTCATTGGTGCCGGCTGCAGGACTCGAACCCGCCACCTGATGATTACAAATCAACTGCTCTACCAGATGAGCTAAGCCGGCGAAACTTGAAGGATTGCTATTGTACTTTATTTGATCCGGGTTAGCGTCGGACGCCCGCCTTTTTTTGGCGGATCGCTGTTGTCGTCCGGGCCGCCCTCGGAATCGCCTTCCTGCGGACTGTCGTGAGTCGGCGGCACTGCCGCGAGTGCAGGACCATTATGCTTCTCGTCGACACCTTCGCCGTCACTTTCGGCCGGCGGAGAAACCTCGAACGCCATGCCCTGCCCGTTTTCACGCGCATAGATCGCAACGACATTGTCGACCGGAATCGATATTTCGCGCGACACGCCACCGAAGCGTGCATGGAAATGGACGAAATCGTTGTCCATCTTCAGCCCGCTGGTAGCCGTAAAGCTGATGTTCAGCACGATCTCGCCATTCTTGACGAACTCGCGCGGCACCATCGTGCGTGAATCCACCGAAGCGGCAATGTATGGCGTGTAGCCATTGTCGGTGCACCATTCGTAAATGGCGCGCAACAGATAGGGCTTGGTCGAGATTTCAGACATGTTTTCCGGCCGGAACAGTTAGGTGCCCGCGCAATCCCGCACGAGCGCCTTGCCTGTCTTAACGGCGCATGACCTTTTCGGACGGCGTCAGTGCTTCAATATACGCCGGACGGGAGAAGATGCGCTCCGCATATTTCATCAGAGGTGCAGCGGTCTTCGATAGTTCGATACCGTAGTGGTCGAGGCGCCACAGCAGCGGCGCAATCGCCACGTCGAGCATGGAAAACTCGTCGCCCAGCATGTACTTGTTCTTGATGAACAGCGGCGCCAGCGTGGTCAGGCGATCGCGGATTTCCGCGCGTGCCTTCTCATGTGCCTTTTCCGAGCCCTTGGACTTGTCGTTCTCCAGCGTGTGGACATGGACAAACAATTCCTTCTCGAAATTGAACAGCATCAGGCGTGCACGTGCGCGCATCAGCGGGTCTGCCGGCATCAGCTGCGGATGCGGGAAGCGCTCGTCGATGTACTCGTTGATGATGTTCGACTCGTACAGGATCAGGTCGCGCTCGACCAGGATCGGCACCTGGCCGTAGGGGTTCATCACCGAGATGTCTTCCGGCTTGTTGAACAGGTCAACGTCACGGATCTCGAAATCCATGCCCTTCTCGAACAACACGAGACGGCAGCGCTGGGAAAATGGGCAGGTAGTGCCCGAATAGAGAACCATCATGTTGTAGTTCCTTAGAAACAAAAGGGTGAGACGTCGTACGGCTCACCCTGAATCAAAGTCCCGCATCTTTCGACGCGGGCTTAAGCTTTACTTGATTTCTTTCCAGTACGACTTGTTCAGCAGCCAGGCAAGGACCATGAAGAAGCCGAGGAAGAGCAGCACAACGACGCCGAGGCGCTTGCGCTTGTTCTGTCCCGGTTCACCCATCCATTCCAGGTAGCCTACGAGGTCGGCCGTCGCATTGTCGAAGTCGGTTGCGGACAGCTTGCCCGGCTTCACTTGCTCGAAGCCTGCAAACTTGTGCACCGTCTTGGATGCGTCATGCGGATCCTTCTCTTCGACGAACTTCACCGTACGGACACCTTGCAGCTCCCACATCACGTGCGGCATGCCGACGTTCGGGAAAACCAGGTTGTTCCATCCGGTCGGGCGGGTGTCGTCCTTGTAGAAGGTACGCAGGTAGGTGTACAGCCAGTCCGGGCCGGAACCGGCACCGGATGCCTTCGAACGGGCGATGACGGACAGGTCCGGCGGTACGGCGCCGAACCATTCCTTCGCGTCCTTGGCCGACAGGGAGACCTTCATCAAGTCACCAACCTTGTCGCTGGTGAACAGCAGGTTGTTCTTGATCTGCTCTTCCGTCAGGCCGATATCGACCAGGCGGTTGTAACGCATCGCCGATGCCGAGTGGCAGTTCAGGCAGTAATTGACGAACAGCTTGGCGCCGTTCTGCAGCGCGGCCAGGTCCTTGGTACGGTTCGGAGCCTGGTCCAGCGGAAAGGTCGCCTCACTGGCGAACGTGACCGCCGGAACGAGTGCCAGGACCGCAATCAGTTTTTTCAACAGGTTCATGGTTCTTATATCCCTTTTGCGGCTTAGTGCGGGTGGAACGTGACACGGTCAGGCACGGCCTTGAACTGGCCCATCTTGCTCCACCACGGCATCAGCAGGAAGAAGCCGAAGTAGATGAAGGTGCAGATCTGTGCGACGAGGGTGCCGACTGGGGTCGGCGGTTGCACGCCGAGGTAGCCGAGGATCACGAACGCAATGCCGAATACCAGGTAGACGTAGCCATGGCCAGCCGGACGATAGCGAATGGACTTGACCGGGGAATGGTCGAGCCACGGCAGGCCAGCCAGGATCATCACGGACACGCCCATCAGCACGACGCCCCAGAACTTCGCGTCGAGCACGAACATGCCGAGCAGTGCGGCAACGCCGACGATCAGGATACCGATCTTGGCCGAGCCGTTCAGCTTGGCCTTCAGCATGACCAGCGCGAGGTAGGCTGCCAGGCCGATTGCCAGGTACAGCATGAAATCGGACGTGGTTGCACGCAGGATCGAGTAGAACGGCGTGAAGTACCAGACCGGCGCGATGTGCGGCGGGGTCTTCAGCGGATCAGCCGGGATGAAGTTGTTGTACTCGAGGAAGTAGCCGCCCATTTCCGGTGCGAAGAACACGATGGCGCTGAACACGATCAGGAAGACCGAGACACAGAACACGTCGTGCACCGAGTAGTACGGATGGAACGGGATGCCATCGAGCGGAACGCCGTTGGAATCGGTCTTTTCCTTGATTTCCACGCCGTCCGGGTTGTTGGAACCCACTTCGTGCAGCGCGATGATGTGCGCGACGACCAGGCCCAGCAGCACCAGCGGAATCGCGATGACGTGGAAGGAGAAGAAGCGGTTCAGGGTTGCATCGGAAACGACGTAGTCACCGCGGATCCACAGCGACAGGTCCGGACCGATGAACGGGATCGCGCCGAACAGGTTCACGATCACCTGTGCACCCCAGTAGGACATCTGCCCCCAGGGAAGCAGGTAGCCGAAGAAGGCTTCCGCCATCAGGCACAGGAAGATACCAACGCCGAACAGCCACACCAGTTCGCGGGGCTTGCGGTAGGAACCGTAAAGCAGGCCGCGTAGCATGTGCAGGTAGACGACGATGAAGAAGGCGGATGCGCCGGTGGAGTGCATGTAGCGCACCAGCCAGCCCCAGGGCACGTCGCGCATGATGTACTCGACGGAAGCAAACGCGAGGTTGGCGTCCGGCTTGTAGTGCATCACGAGGAAGATACCAGTGACGATCTGGATCACCAGCACCAGCAGTGCCAGCGAGCCGAAGGCATACCAGTAGTTGAAGTTCTTCGGCGCGTAGTACTCGGACAGGTGTGCCTTCCAGGTCGAGGTGACCGGGAAGCGGGCGTCAATCCAGTTCAATGCCTTGGCGGACAGCGGAGCGCCAGGGGGAAGCTGTTTTTCTTGGAATGCCATGGTTATGCTTCGCCTTTCTCATCTTTACCGATGATCAGCTTGGTGTCGCTCAGGTACATGTGCGGCGGCACCTGCAGGTTGTCCGGCGCCGGCTTGTTCTTGAACACGCGGCCGGCGAGGTCGAACGTGGAGCCGTGGCACGGGCACAGGAAGCCGCCCTGCCAGTCGTCCGGCAGCGAGGGCTGCGCACCCGGCGTCAGCTTGGTGGTCGGGGAGCAGCCGAGGTGGGAGCAGATGCCCACGGCGACGAGGATCTCCGGCTTGCGCGAACGGTATTCGTTGCGTGCGTATTCCGGCGTCAGGTCGTTTGCATTGCGCTCGGACTTGGGGTCGGCAACCTGGCCGTCGGTCTTCTTGAGCGACTCGACCATTTCAGGCGAACGCTTCAGGATCCAGACCGGCTTGCCACGCCATTCGACTGTTTTCATTTCACCCGGCGCGAGGCCGGCGATGTCAACTTCAACCGGTGCACCGGCGGCCTTGGCCCGCTCGGACGGCTGGAAGGTCGACACAAAGGCCCCCGCTGTGGCCAGACCAGCCACACCGCCCGCCGCACATGTCGCGACGAGCAAGCCACGTCGACCGGAATCGACCTGCTTTTCGTTACTCATACCAACCCCAATCAGTGAAAAAGCGTAAATCTGTAGGAAAGTTCAGCAACCTTAGATTATAGCTGACGGTACATTCGATTTAAAGTGAATGTGTGAGTGTTTGCGCGGCTTTGCGGAACTTTTTCGCGTATTTTCGTACACTGCAACGGCTTCGACGGAAAAAGTCATCCAAACTCTGTCATAGTCAAAGGGCAGGACGGAAAATAAGCGCCGAAATTACGTTTTTAACAACAAATAGGGAGTGTTTCCATGGGAATGATGCAGGAATTCAAAGCATTCGCAATCAAGGGGAATGTGATCGACCTCGCAGTCGGCGTTATCATCGGCGCCGCCTTTTCGAAGATCGTCGATTCGATGGTCCAGGACCTCATCATGCCGGTAGCGGGCAAACTTTTGGGCGGACTGGATTTTTCGAACTACTACATCCCACTCAACAACCAGGGAACGCAGCTCGCTCTGGCCGAGGCAAAGAAGGCGGGCGCGGTGTTCGCCTATGGCAGCTTCATCACGATCCTGCTGAATTTCATCATCCTGGCGTTCATCATCTTCCAGATGGTGCGCGCGATCAACAAGGCAAAGAAGGAGGAGCCGGCGCCCGCAGCGGAACCCGCGCCGACGCCGGAAGAGGTCATCCTGCTGCGTGAAATCCGGGATTCGCTGAGGAAGTGATCAGTTGCGCTTCGCCGGCGGCTTGCCGAGCTGCAGCAGGCCGCGGCGATGCGCTTCATACACGGCTTCACCGCGTGAATGCACGGCCAGCTTGCCGTAGATGTTCTTGATGTGGGTCTGGACCGTCCCGACCGAAACGGAAAGTGTCTTGGCCACGTCGCCGTAGCTCTCACCCTGGGCAATAAGGTCGAGAATGGCGGCCTCCCGCTTGGTGAGGCTTGTCGTATCGTTGCCCGTCGAGGCCTGCGCGGGCTCCGCCTTCTTGCCGTCGCGTACCTTGGCCAGCACCATGCGCGCAATTGCCGGACTCATCGGTGCCCCGCCGGCGCGCAGGTCGAGGACAGCGCGAGCAATGTCCATCCTTCCGGCATCCTTGAGTACATAGCCGGATGCCCCTGCTTCGATACAGGCCAGCACATTGGCCTCGTCGCTCGACATGGTGACGACCATGATATCGGTGTCCGGATGGCGCTGCATGCAGGCCTGGATGATGTCGATGCCCGATCCGTCGGGAAGGCCGAGGTCAGTCATCAGGACGTCGGGTACGCCGGACTCCAGCCACGCAAGGGCCGGCTTGACACTGTCGAACGCCTCGAGGAGTTTCAGGCCGGGATCCGACTCGACTGCCAGACAGAGTGATTTGCGCGTCACGGCGTCGTCTTCGACAATCAGTACGCCTACCGGGTCGCGGGATGGTTGTTGTTGCATGTTGTTTTTCCTCACTGCCGGCAATGATACCTCGTCCTCCCGGCATTTCGGAAAGAGTTGACCAACTGTCACCGTTCAGACCGGATTGGGGATATCGATGAAGCGGTGCTCAAGGCCGAATTGCGCTGCAAGGTGTTCTCCAAGGGCGCGGACGCCGAAGCGCTCCGTGGCATGGTGTCCGCAGGCGAGATAGGCGACGTCCGCTTCACGCGCGAGATGGACCGTCGGCTCCGAAATTTCGCCGCTGAGGTAGGCTGATGCGCCGGCGGCGATTGCGTCCCCCAGCATGCTGTGTGCGGCGCCGGTACACCACCCTACCCGCTTCAGCGGTCTTGACGAATCACCGATGACGAGGGGCGCACGTCCCAGGCGCGATTCGACGACGCGTGCGAGATCACCCACTGTCGCCACAGCAGATTGGGCAGGCAGACCGAGCCAGCCGATGTCGTTCTCGCCGAAACGGCCGTCCGCAACAAGACCGAGCATCCTGGCAAGCTGTGCGTTGTTGCCGAATTCGGGATGCATGTCCAGTGGCAGGTGGTAGGCAAACAAGTTGATGTCATTCCCGAGCAGCAGCTTCAGCCGCTTGTGTTTGGGGCCGACCACACGCGCATCCTCGCCGCGCCAGAAGTAGCCGTGGTGCACGAGCACGGTGTCTGCACCAAACTCAGCCGCCGCTTCAAGCAGTGCCAGGCTGGCCGTGACACCGGTGACGATTTTGCGGATCTCGGCGCCCCCTTCCACCTGGAGGCCGTTTGGGCAATAGTCGCGAAAGCGGTTAATATCGAGCGTTTGCTCGAGATATCTGGCAAATTCATCCCTGTTTATTGATCCACGGCTCATTTCTCAACCTCTATGCGACGTCTCTGGCTTCTGTTTGCGCAAACCGTTACGGTCGGTCTGGCGATCTGGTTCATTGTAGCGACCTTGAAGCCGGAGTGGGCAGCAAGCGGACGCGTGACGCGCGTCGCCTCCTCGGTTCCGATGATGGAAGCGCCGGCCTCGGCAAGTCCTGCGCAAAGCTCGTATCGCGAAGCGGCGCGCCTGGCGATGCCAGCAGTGGTAAACATCTTCACCACAAAGGGTGCGCGCCAGCCCAAGACGCCATTCATGGATGACCCGCTGTTCCGCCGATTCTTCGGCGAGCAGGAGGACCGCCAGTTCAGCCTCGGCTCGGGCGTAGTGGTGAGTCCGGAAGGCTACGTCCTGACCAACAATCATGTGATCGAGACGGCTGACGAGATCGAGATTGCCCTCGCCGACGGTCGCAAGGCCGTCGCGAAGGTGGTCGGCACTGATCCGGAAACAGACCTTGCGGTGGTAAAGATCAACCTGCAAAACCTCCCCGCCATCACCCTGGGCCACGCGGACCTCGCCAAGGTCGGCGATGTCGTGCTGGCCATCGGCAATCCGTTCGGCGTCGGGCAGACCGTCACCATGGGGATCATTTCCGCGCTGGGACGCAACCATCTCGGCATCAACACCTTCGAGAACTTCATCCAGACCGATGCGGCGATCAACCCGGGCAATTCGGGCGGCGCACTGATCGATGCCAACGGCAACCTGCTCGGCATCAATACCGCGATCTACTCTCGCAGCGGCGGTTCGCTCGGCATCGGTTTCGCGATTCCGGTGACCACTGTAAAGACCGTCATGGAATCGATCATCAGCACGGGCCAGGTAGTGCGCGGCTGGATTGGCGTGGAGCCGCAGGACATCACGCCGGAGCTCGCGGAGAGCTTCGGCCTGGCGAAGAAATCCGGCGCCATCATTGCCGGCGTGCTCAAGGGCGGCCCCGCGGACAAGGCCGGCATGCGGCCAGGCGATATCCTGGTGGAGGTCGAAGGCAAGCCGGTGAGCGACACGACCGACATGCTCAACCTGATTGCCCAGCTAACGCCTGGCAGCAAGGCAAAAATGACCGTACTGCGCAAGGGCAAGGAGTCGGGAGTCGACGTCCTCGTCGGCAAGCGTCCGCGTCCGCGCAGGGAAGACCAGGAATAAGAAAGTTGACCGCATGCACACCCGCGACCTGATCCAGTTTCTGTCTGAGCTTTCCGAGAACAACAACCGCGCCTGGTTCGTCATGAACAAGCCGCGCTACGACATCCTGCGCGCGGAGTTCCTCGAACTCGTGATGAAGCTGATTATCGACATCAGCAAGTTCGATCCCGAGGTCGCAGGATGTAATCCGAAGAAGGCCTTGTTCCGCATTAATCGCGACATGCGCTTTTCGAAGGACAAGAGCCCGTACAAGACGACTTTCTCCGCCGCCATCACCGCGAGCGGCCTGAAGAAGCCCAGCCAGGGCGGCGGTCCGGCTTACTACTTCCACATCGATGCGAACGGCACGTTGCTGGTGGCGGGCGGCGAATACATGCCGCCGCCGGCGCGACTGAAAACCATCCGAGAGCATGTGATCGCGGATGCGGCCGGATTCGGCAAGGTGCTGAAGAACAAGAAACTGAAGGAGCGCTATGGCGACCTTCAGGATGAAGGCAAACTCGTACGTCCGCCGAAGGGATTCGACGCCGATGCGCCTCACATCGAATACATCAAGATGAAAAGCTTCATCGTGTGGACGGAAACCGGCATCAAGAAAAAGATTCCCGCAGACCTGGGCAAGGACGTGGTTGCGGGGTTCAAGGATGCCTATCCGCTCGTCGCCTGGCTGAGGCAGGCGAAGTAGAGGGAATCAGGCGGTTTCTTCCGGTGCCCGGGTGGCGCGCGCAAACATAGGGGCGACAATCAGCCCCACTTCGTACAGCAGGCAGAGCGGTACCGCGAGCAGCAACTGGCTCACCACGTCCGGTGGTGTGACGACGGCAGCAATGACAAAGGCGGCCACGATCATGTAGGGACGGAACTCCTTCAGCTTCTCCACCGTCACCAGCCCCATGCGCACCAGAACGACGACGATGATCGGCACCTCGAAGGTGATGCCGAAAGCAATGAACATCGTCATCACAAAGCCGAAATAACTCTCGATGTCCGGCGCCACCGATACCGACCGCGGCGCGAATTCGTTGACGAACTTGAACACGGTGCCGAACACGAAGAAATAGCAGAACGCTACACCTGTCAGGAACAGCAGCGACGACGACACCACCAGCGGCGCAATGAGCTTCTTTTCGTGCTCGTAAAGGCCGGGCGCAACAAAGGCCCAGGCCTGATACAGCACAACCGGCAAGGCAATCAGGAAGGCGACCAGCAAGGTCACTTTCACCGGGATGAGGAAAGGCGTGATGACGCCCGTCGCGATCATCTTGCTGCCTGCAGGCAGGGCAGACATCATCGGCTGGGCGAGCATGTCGTAGATCCTGCCGGCGAAAGGCATCAAGCCCAGGAACACGACAATGACTGCCACCATCGCCTTCATCAGGCGGTTGCGCAGCTCCACGAGGTGCGAGACGAAGGTTTCTCCCGGGGGAGTCGAGTTTTGGTCGTCGGTCATCAGTGGAAGGATGCGGGTGTCTTGCGGGCGCCTGCGGGCCGGTACTTCGCGACGCGCGCGGCGCCGGAAATCACGCGGGTCCTGCGGCCGCTCTGTTTTTTGTACCAGGCGGGGATGGCGGAAGTGCGGGCCAGTTTCTTCTTGCGGAAGTCCTTGGCCTTGACGGCCATCTGGCTCGGCTCCTCCGGTTCGAGCAGCGGATTGCGCAGGGCTTCCTGCACATCCGTTTCCAGCTCGGCGAGGTTGGATGCGATCGATTGCTCGACACTGCTGGCGGCTTCCTGCACGTCCTTGTGCATCTTCCGCAGCTCTTCGAGTTCGATCTCGCGGCTGACTTCAGCCTTCACATCGCTGATGTAGCGCTGCGCGCGGCCGAACAGCGTGCCGGCCATGCGCGCCACCTTGGGCAGGCGCTCAGGGCCGACAACGACCAGCGCGACGACGCCGATCAGCGCGAGTTTGGACAGTCCGAGATCAATCATGGCAGGAAGGCTGGAGCGCCGTGCATGTCAGGTTTGCATGCGAAGCGATATGCATCAGCTCTTCTTTTCCTTTGCGTCGACGTCGATGGTCGCCTTGTCGGTCGCGGCGGATTTTTCCTCCTCGCCCTTGACGCCATCCTTGAAGCCCTTGACGGCCTTGCCGAGGTCGGAGCCGATATTGCCGAGCTTCTTGGTACCGAAGATCAACACGACGACCACCAGCACGATCAGCCAGTGCCAAATGCTAAACGAACCCATTACTTTCTCCTAAGCGGACGCGAACGTCCTTCAACAATTAAACTCGGCTTAACGCTGGCCGCGCCACGGACGCGGACCGCCGATGACATGCAAATGGAGATGGTACACCTCCTGACCGCCATCGGGCCCGGTATTGAACAGCGTCTTGAATCCGCCGCTGCCCGTGCCGCCGTCAACCGCCTTGTAACCGCAACCCTGCTCTTCCGCGATTTTCGGCGCCAGCAGCATCATCTTGCTCAGCAGCGCCGCATGGCTTTCGTCACAGTCCGCCAGCGAAGGCACATGCTGTTTCGGCACGATCAGGACATGCACTGGTGCAGCAGGGTTGATGTCATGAAAGGCGATGAGGTCGTCATCCTCATAGACGGTCTTTGACGGAATCTGCTTGGAAGCGATCTTGCAGAAAATGCAGTTTGTCATGGCTATCCCGTTGATGGATCAAAGAATTTTCATCAATCTGGTTTCCGGCTCGCCTTTTCCTCGATACCTGAGAGGCCTTCCCGGCGGGCAAGTTCCCTCAGCACATCTTCTGGCGTCAAATTGAATTGTGCCAGCATGACCATGGAATGGAACCAGAGGTCGGCGCATTCATAGAGGACCTTGGAAGAATCGCCGGAAGCGCGCGCATCCTTGGCGGCCATTACCGTCTCGGTGGCTTCCTCGCCAATCTTTTTCAAGATGGCGTCGTCGCCCTTGGTGAACAGGCGGGCAACATAGGACTTGTCGGGGTCGCCGCCATTCGCTGGCTTGCGGGACTCGATGACGTCGGCAAGACGTTTCAGGATTTCACTCATGGTAGGTCGGCGGAGTGCGCCGTGCGTTCATTTGTAGATGCTGTCGGGATCCTTGAGGATCGGGTCGATGGCTTGCCAGTCGCCCTTGTCGGCGCTGCCTTCGAATTTCTGGAAGAAGCAGGAATGCCGTCCGGTGTGGCAAGCTATGCCGCCGGCCTGTTCGACCTTCAGCAGCACCACGTCTTCATCGCAGTCGAGACGAACTTCGAGGACCTTCTGCACGTGACCGGACTCTTCGCCCTTGTGCCACAGTTTCTTCCGGGAGCGGCTCCAGTAGACAGCCTCGCCGAGCTCGACCGTCTTCGCGAGCGCTTCGCGGTTCATCCAGGCAAACATCAGGACGTCATTGCTGCCGGCTTCCTGGGCGATCACCGGCACCAGGCCGTGTTCATCCCACTTCACCTTGTTCAGCCATTTGGCACTGATGCTCATGCAAGCCTCATTGGAATGCCCTGCCCGGCCATGAATTGCTTGGCTTCCTGCACGGTGTGCTGGCCGTAGTGGAAAATGCTGGCAGCGAGCACTGCATCGGCCTTGCCGCGCTTGATGCCGTCGGCCAGGTCCTGCAGGCCGCCGACGCCGCCGGAGGCGATCACAGGAATCGAGACGGCATCGGATACGGCGCGCGTCAGGTCGAGGTCGAAGCCGCTCTTGGTGCCGTCGCGGTCCATGCTGGTCAGCAGGATTTCGCCGACGCCGAGGCTTTCCATCTTCTTCGCCCATTCGACGACATCGAGGCCGGTCGCCTTGCGGCCGCCATGGGTGAAGACTTCCCATTTGCCCGGGGCACTCTTCTTCGCGTCGATCGCAACGACGATGCACTGCGAGCCAAACTTGTGCGCGGCATCCTGCACCATCTGCGGATTGGCCACGGCGGTGCTGTTGACGCTGATCTTGTCGGCGCCGGCATTGAGCAGGCGGCGCACGTCGTCGACGGTGCGCACGCCGCCGCCGACGGTCAGCGGAATGAAGACCTGCGAGGCGACATCTTCGATGATGTGGAGAATGAGGTCGCGGTTGTCCGATGTCGCGGTGATGTCGAGAAAGGTGATTTCATCCGCGCCCTGCTCGTCGTAGCGGCGTGCGATTTCGACCGGGTCACCGGCGTCACGCAGCTCGACGAAATTGACGCCCTTGACCACGCGGCCGTTGGTCACGTCAAGGCAGGGGATGATGCGTTTTGCAAGGGTCATGCTTACTCTTCTTCCGCCTCTTCGAGGCCGCTGAGTTCGTCAGCGCGTTGTTGCGCGGCACGCAGGTCGAGCGTGCCTTCATAGATGGAGCGGCCGCAGATCACACCGTCGATGCCTTCATCCTGCACGGCGCAGAGTGCCTCCACATCCTTGATGTTGTGCACGCCGCCGGAGGCGATGATCGGGATCTGGACGGCTTGCGCCAGCTTCACGGTCGCTTCAATGTTCACGCCGCCCATCATGCCGTCGCGGCCGATGTCGGTGTAGACGATGGCTTCGCAGCCGTAGTCTTCGAATTTTTTCGCGAGGTCGATCACTTCGTGGCCGGACAGCTTGCTCCAGCCGTCGGTCGCCACCTTGCCATCCTTGGCATCGAGGCCGACGATGATCTGGCCCGGGAATGCGCTGCAGGCGTCATGGAGGAAGCCGGGATTCTTCACGGCAGCCGTGCCGATGATGATGTAGGACAGGCCGTCGTCGAGGAAGCGCTCGATGGTGTCGAGGTCACGGATACCGCCGCCCAGCTGGATGGGGATTTCCTCTACGTCGTTTTCGGCGGCGAAATCGCGCACCGCCTGGATGATCGACTTGACCGCGGGTTCGTTCCTGGGCTTGCCGGCGAAGGCACCGTTCAGGTCCACCAGGTGCAATCGTCGCGCGCCTTGCGCCAGCCAATGTCGCGCCATTTGTCCCGGGTCGTCCGAGAACACGGTGGCTTGGTCCATATCGCCTTGTTTCAGGCGCACGCAATGACCGTCCTTGAGGTCGATGGCAGGTATGAGCAGCATGGCTACATTAGGTGGATGTTGTTGGGATCAGGAGTTGAACAATAAGGGACTACGGATTCCAGTCTACAAAGTTCTTGTACAGGCGCAATCCCGCGGCTGCACTTTTTTCAGGGTGAAACTGGGTAGCAAAAATATTGTCTTTCGCAACGGCGCACGCGAACGGGGCGCCGTAGACGGTCTCGCCGGCGATGTTCTGCGGGTCGGCGGGCACCGCGTAATAGCTGTGCACGAAGTAAAAGTAGCTGTTGTCAGCAATGCCATTCCACAGCGGATGGGACAGTGTCTGTTGCACACGGTTCCAGCCCATCTGGGGCACCTTGAAGCGCGAGCCGTCCTCCTGCTCCATGCCGTCGAGGCGGAAGCGCACCACTTTACCGGGCAGCAAGCCGATGCCGGGCGTGTCGCCCTCCTCGCTCCAGTCGAACAGCAGCTGCTCGCCCACGCACACGCCCAGCATGGGCTTGGTGCGGGTCGATTCGACCACTGCTTCCTGCAGGCCGGACTCGCGCAGGCAGCGCATGCAGTCAGGCATCGCGCCCTGGCCCGGAAGGACGAGGCGGTCCGCCGACTTGATCTCGGCGAGCTCGCCGGAAATGCGCACGTCCGCTTCGGGCGCGGCATGCCGCAGGGCCTGCGCAACGGAGCGCAGATTGCCCATGCCGTAATCCACTACAACAATCTTTTTCATGTCAGAAATCGGGTTGTCTCTCCGCGCAACCGGCGCGGTTACAGACTGCCTTTCGTCGAAGGGATGGTCCCTGCCGCGCGCGAATCGAGTTCGGCGGCCATGCGCAATGCGCGGCCGAATGCCTTGAACACGGTTTCGCACTGGTGGTGCGCGTTCTCACCGCGCAGGTTATCGATATGCAGGGTCACCAGGGCATGGTTGACGAAGCCCTGGAAGAATTCGTGCGTGAGGTCGACGTCGAAGGCGCCGATCATCGAACGCTTGAACGGAACGTGGAACTCCAGGCCGGGACGGCCGGAGAAGTCGACGACGACGCGCGACAGCGCCTCATCAAGCGGCACGTAGGCATGGCCGTAGCGGCGGATGCCCTTCTTGTCGCCGATGGCCTTGGCAAACGCCTGGCCGAGGGTGATGCCGACGTCTTCGACGGTATGGTGTGCGTCGATATGCAAATCGCCTTTCGCTTCGATGTCGAGGTCGATCAGCCCATGGCGGGCGATCTGGTCGAGCATGTGATCGAGGAAGGGCACACCGGTGTTCAGCTTCTGCTGGCCGGTGCCGTCGAGGTTGATCGCAACGCGTATCTGCGTTTCGTTGGTATTGCGAGTGACCTCGGCAATGCGTGACGTGGACATGTTAAATGGGTGGTACCAAAGTTACGAAGCAAGCGACGCCTTCATGGCATCAAGGAATATCCGGTTCTCTTCCGGGGTGCTGACGGTCACCCGCAGGCAGTTTTCCAGCAATGGATGCATTTTACCGACATTTTTGATCAAAACCTTACGATCCAATAATGCAGAAAATACACCGTCCGACGTGATGTTCGGATTTTTCACGCGAACCAGCAGGAAATTCGCTGCCGAGGGGAAAACCTCGACGCCCGGCAATGCCGTCAGTTCGGCGGCCAGCTTGGTCCGCTCCCAGCGCAGCGAAGCGGCTTGGGCGTCGAGCACATCGACGTGTTCGAGCACGAATTCCGCGGCGGCCTGGGTCAGCACATTCACATTGTACGGCGGGCGCACCTTGTCGAATTCCGTGAGCAGTGCGCCGCTGCAGGACATGTAGCCGAGGCGGATGCCTGCCAGGCCCAGCTTGGACACGGTGCGCATAACAACCAGGTTGGGGAATTCGGGCAGGCGCGGCATGAAGGTGTCCTGCGCGAAGGGCTGGTAAGCCTCGTCGACGATGACCGCGCCTGTATCGCCGACGGCCTTGATGATCTCCACCATGTCGGCGACATCGAACACATTCCCGGTAGGGTTGTTCGGGTATGCGAGATAAGTGATCGCTGGCTTATGCTGCTCGATCGCGGCCAGCATCGCGGCCTTGTCGAGGGAAAAGTCGGGCTTGAGCGGGACGCCGACGAATTCCAGTCCGGCGAACTTGGCGGACATCGCGTACATCACGAAGCCCGGGGTCGGGGCCAGCACCTTCGCGCCCGGCTTTGCGCAGGCGACCGAGACGATGCTGATCAGCTCGTCCGAGCCATTGCCGAGGATGACGTCGTAGCCGGCGGGCACGCCAAGCTTCGCGCAGATGCGCGCCTTGAGTTCGGTGTAGGACGGCACCGGATAGCGGTTCAGGGCGACATCCGCCAGGCGGCGGCCCAGCTCCTCGCGCAGCGTTTCCGGAAGGATGTAGGGGTTCTCCATCGCATCCAGCTTTACGAAGCCGCCGGCGTCGGGCACATGATAGGCGGAAAGCGCACGGACTTCGGGACGGATGATGTTTTCGATCAGTGACATGGTTGTTCCTGCTTTCAGGCTGCTTCGGGCTCGGGTTTGTCCAACTCGGCCAGACGGTTTTCGATCAATGCACAGTAGTCGGGATTCAGTTCGAAACCGACGAAATTCCTGCCACAACGCTTGGCGGCGACCGCGGTGGTGCCGCTGCCCATGAAGGGATCCAGCACCACGCCGCCGGGCGGACAGGATGCCTTCAGCATGCGCTCGACGATCTCCAGCGGCTTCTGCGTCGGATGGTCGGCGCGCTCGCGGTGTTCGCGGTGCAGGCGCGACACGCTCCAGACATCCTTCGGGTTGTAGCCGATCTCCAGCCACTTGGCGCCGACGAAAATCGAGCGGGAACGTGCCTTCTTGGTTTCCGCGTCATACGGAATGCGCACCGCGTCCAGGTCGAAATGGTAATCCTTCGCCTTCACGAAAAAGCCGATGGTGTCATGCACCGAGGAAAACTTGCGTGTGCTGCCGCCCATCGAGGGCACGCGGCGGTCCCAGATGATTTCGTTGACCATGGTCATGCGCTTTTTCAGCATGACGAAGATTTCCGGCGAATAGCGCCAGGTCAGGAAGATGTACAGGCTGCCGTTGGGCTTGAGCTTGGGCAGCGCCGCATCGACCCATTGTTCGGTCCAGCGCAGGTAGGCTTCGGCATCTAGCTTGTCGGAGTCGTTGCCGTAGTCCTTGCCCAATCCGTAGGGCGGGTCGGCGATCAGCAGGTCGATGCTGCCGTCGGGAATGCGGGCGAAGCCCTGCAACGCATCTTCGCAGAAGACGCGGTTGAGCCAGGTCGTCACCGCATCACCCGGATGGCTAAGCCGATCATTTAAGCCGGTACTCCGCCGAACCTGCGTGCGCCTGCAGGCCTTCGCCATAGGCGAGCTCCGCGGCTACCTTGCCGAGGGTTTGCGCGCCCGCTTCGCTCACGTGGATGATGCTGGAGCGCTTCTGGAAGTCGTACACGCCGAGCGGCGACGAGAAGCGCGCGGTGCGCGAGGTCGGCAGCACGTGGTTCGGGCCGGCGCAGTAATCGCCCAGCGATTCGGAGGAAAAGCGGCCAAGGAACATCGCGCCGGCGTGGCGGATCTTGTCTGCCCACTGCTGCGGATTCTCGGTGGAGATTTCGAGGTGCTCGGCAGCGATCATGTTGGCGATCTCGCAGGCTTCGTCCATGTCGCCCACCTTGACCATCGCGCCGCGATTGACCAGCGACGTACGGATCACGTCCTTGCGCGGCATCGCATCGAGCTGGCGGTTGATGCTGGCCTCGACCTTTTCGATGTAAGCAGCATCTGGGCAGACGAGGATGGATTGCGCGAGCTCGTCGTGTTCGGCCTGAGAAAACAGATCCATCGCGATCCAGTCCGGATCGGTGGTGCCGTCGCAGACCACGAGGATTTCGGATGGGCCCGCGATCATGTCGATGCCGACGATGCCGAACACGCGGCGCTTGGCTGCAGCGACATAGGCATTGCCGGGACCGACGATCTTGTCGACCTGGGGAATGGTCGCGGTGCCGTACGCGAGCGCACCGACTGCCTGCGCGCCGCCGATGGTGAACACGCGGTCCACACCTGCGATGGCCGCAGCGGCCAGCACCAGTTCGTTCTTCACGCCGCTGGGCGTGGGCACGACCATGATGATTTCCTGCACGCCGGCGACCTTGGCTGGGATGGCATTCATCAGCACGGACGACGGATAGGCTGCCTTGCCGCCGGGGACGTAGATGCCCACGCGGTCAAGCGGCGTCACCTTCTGGCCGAGGACGGTGCCGTCGGCTTCCGTGTAGGTGAAGCCGTCGCTGCCGGTTTCCGCCTTCTGGCGCTCGTGGTAGGCACGCACGCGATTGGCCGCCGTTTGCAGCGCCGTGCGGCGCTCCGGCGCCAGGCTTGCGAGTGCGCGCTGCAGTTCGTCCTTGCCGATTTCCAGGCTGGCGACATCGCTCGCCGTGAGCTTGTCGAAGCGGTTGGTGTACTCGATGACGGCCGCATCGCCGCGCGCCTTCACATCGGCGAGGATTTGCGCGGCGGCGCGGTCGATTGCTTCGTCTTCGCTCGCCTCGAACGCGAGCACCGCCGAGAGTTGCGCGTTGAAATCCGGATTGGACGAGTCGAGCTTGCGAATCTGGATGGTCATGGCCTTATTCCGCTTTCGATGCCTTTTCGAAGGCTTCCAGGATGGGTTGCAGGCGGTCGCGCTTGG
>NZ_LSTO01000001.1:446268-460399 GCF_002211445.1 Noviherbaspirillum denitrificans
TCAGACAGTACGCGCAGCATCTCCAGTTCCGATACCGCCGCTTCCTTCCCGCCATGGAACAGGTCCTGGTACAGGAAATCGATCTGCACTTCGCGTCCATCGGTCATCAGGCAACGCTGCAGCAGCGGCGTGACCTGCTTCGACCATGCGCGGAAACGTTCGGCGCGCGCCTCGAAATAACGGTCGGCGGCCGCTTCCTTTGCGGGCACCTGGTAGAACGGGTCGTCCATCCGCTTGAGCGCGAAGCCGAGCAGGAAGCGCAGTTCCATCGCGCTGTCCTGCGGGCCGAACTGCGACGCCGGCCAGCCGCGAATGCTGCCCGCGATGGCGTCGGCTGAAGTGGCCTTCTTGCGCGTCATCGCTTCATGGGCTTCGAGCACCATCGTGTTGAGCTGGCAATGGCCGATGTGTTCGATTTCGTCGAGATGGTAGGCATGGCTGACCAGCACCACGTTCGCCTTGCGGCTTTCGAGTCCGCCTTCCTGGATGCTGTCGCGCAGCAGGGTGAAGGCGTCCTCGTCCATGAAATCCTGGTCCTCGCGCAGGCCGCCGGTGCTGTGCACGAAGAACGGCACCACGAAGGCATTGATTTCCGTCTCCGGCCCGTCTTCGCGACGGAACAGGATGGTGCCGGACAACTCTTCCACTTCGCTGCGCAGCACGCGGTAGGCGTCTCCGTCTTCTTCCCAAGTGCGCTCCAGCGCCTCGTCCAGTGCCTGTTCACGCTTTTGCTGCAGGCACTTGCGGATCGTCTTGCGCAGCTCGGACTGCGCCTTCTTCAAGGCATCGGGCAGTTCGGCGTAGACATCGGCTTCGCGCAGGTCGAGCGCCAGCGCGACCATGCGGTCGGAGAGGAGGTCGTCGCGCTCTTCGGGGGCGATGGCGGCAGGTTTGGTCTTTTTCATGCTTGCGTCTGTGAAGTCGGGGGAAGGGCGGAGCAGGGCATATTGACGAATGTCAAACCGTGCGGAAGGTGCGCTCCTATGCTGAATGCGCGGCCCTAGAGGGTGTTATGACCTTGGGAAGGGGGTGCGTTCGGTCGAGAAGGGACGCAGTGCTAGGCGCGGCGCGCCGCTCAGACTGGGCGTCTGGGCAAGCGCGGCAACACCGCAATGCGTCCCTTCTCGACCGAACCCGCAGGGCAGCCCCGAGAACCGGCCGCCTGCCGTGTTGCAGCTCCTTGCCGTGGAACCACCACGTCGCGTCGCTGCGCCTTGCATTCGGCCGGTTCTCGGGGCTGCGCACCCCCTTCCCAAGGTCATAACACCCTCTAAAGGCCGCATTGTGACATGCGGCAAGTGCTTTGCAAATGTCGCACCAACCATTCAACGATTATCGAAGGAGCGACCATGTCCTTGCGCATCAATGATATCGCGCCCGACTTCAATGCCACCACGACCCAGGGACCCATCAGGTTTCACGACTGGATCGGCAGCGGCTGGGCCATCCTGTTTTCGCATCCGAAAGACTTTACTCCGGTATGCACCACGGAGCTGGGCTACATGGCCCTCATCGAGCCGGAATTCACCAAACGCAACTGCAAGCTGATCGGCCTGAGCGTCGATCCCGTCGACAGCCACCAGAAATGGCTCAAGGATATCGAAGAGACGCAGGGCGCGCTGCCGAAGTATCCGATCATCGCTGACAGCGACCTGGCTGTCTCGAAGGCGTACAACATGCTGCCTGCTGAAGAGCCGGGTACGTCCGAAGGCCGCACCGCGGCCACCAACGCGACGGTGCGCTCGGTCTTCATGATCGGCCCCGACAAGCGCATCAAGCTGATGCTGACCTATCCGATGAGCACCGGCCGCAATTTCGACGAAATCCTGCGCGTGCTGGATTCGATCCAATTGACGGCCGAGAGCAAGGTGGCGACGCCAGTCAACTGGAAGCCGGGCGAGGACGTGATCATTCCGCCGTCGGTCAGCGACGAGGAAGCGAAATCGCTGTTCCCGGAAGGGTGGAACACGATCAAGCCCTATCTGCGCACGGTGAAGCAGCCCCAGAGGGCGGGTGGCCAGACCTGAACAGGCGCGGCAAGCGTCATCCGGGCGTGAATGCGTAGTGGATGAGGAAGACGCGTTTGCCGTAAATGACGGCCGTGGTGCGCTCGGTGCCTTCGGCCGAGCGCACGATGCTCACCTCCAGGGAATCCGGCATGCCTGGGGGAAGGGCAACACATCCGTTCGCATAGCTGCGGCGCGGCACGACGGATGGCATCACCCATTCCCGCACAGGGCTGACGTCCGTGACGGCGGGCGAAAAGCGCGGCGCGGACGGAAAAAGCATGGACATCTCGGACCTCGATGCAATTCTGGCATTCCGCTTTGGCAATGGCAGCGCGGCTTCGTTCCTGCATTCCACTGGACAATGTTCGCAAGGCGGTAAAATACTTCCTCTGTAGCAAGCGCGGCCCCCGCAGGTGGCCGCCGGAACTCTGGAAGCCGCCTTGGAAGCACATAATACGCCGCGCGAACGCGTCGCACGGCTCTACTCCCGCATCGCCGGATATTTCAAATCTGTCATCGATCCTACCCTCGCCTGGCCCGCACGGCTCAAGGCCGCGTGCAAGGCCGCTTTGGCGAGTGGTGTGGTCGGCGCGCTCCTGCTGTTCGTCTACACCCTGATCCTGATTCCGTTCACGCCGAGCATTTCCGACCTGCGCAAGGCCAAGGCAGAAACACCGAGCGTGCTCCTGTCCGCCGACGGCAAGGAACTCGCGGTGTTCAAGCGCATGAACCGCGAGTGGGTGCCGCTGGAGCGGATTTCCCCGCATGTCGTCAATGCGCTGATCGCAACGGAGGACCACCGCTTCTACCAGCACTTCGGCATCGATTTCCGGCGTACTGCAGCGGGCATCGTACGCACCCTGCAGGGCGAACCGGAAGGCGGCTCCACGATCACCCAGCAGCTCGCGCGCAACCTCTATCCGGAAGAGATCGGCCGCAAGCGTTCGATCAACCGCAAGCTGAAGGAACTCGTCACCGCGCTCAAGATCGAGGCCACCTACTCGAAGAAGGAAATCCTGCTCACCTACCTGAACACGGTACCCTTTCTCTACAACGCCTTCGGCATCGAGATGGCGGCGCGCACCTACTTCGACAAATCGGCCGCCGAGCTCAACGTGCTGGAAAGCGCAACCCTGGTCGGCATGCTCAAGGGCACCAGCTACTACAACCCGGTGCTGCGCCCCGAGCGCGCGCAGGAGCGGCGCAACGTGGTGCTGGCGCAGATGGCAAAGCGGAATGTTCTCCCGAAGGCCGACCTCGAACGCCTCAAGGCCCGACCCATCCGCCTCGAATTCGAACGCCAGCCGGAACCGGTCGGCATGGCGCCGCACCTCGCGATGCAGGTGCGCAAGTGGCTGATCGACTGGGCTGACCGCAACGACTACAACCTGTACTCCGACGGCCTGGTGGTGGTCTCCACCATCGACTCGCGCATGCAGGCGTACGCCGAGCAGGCGGTCGAGCGCCAGATGCGCCGGCTGCAGGGCGTGGCTGACGGCGAATGGGGCACCGGGCCGATGCGCAACATGAACGCGGTGAGTCCCGCCACGCGCCCCTTCGGCTATCTGTGGCGCACGCGTAGCGACCTGCTCGATGCCTTCGTGCGCGAATCGGCGCCGTACCGCAAGGCGGTCGACAGCGGAACGGAGCCGGCTGCCGCACTGAAGCAGCTCAAGTCCAACGCGGCCTTCGTGGTGCCGCTGCTGGCCGACAAGACCCGTCTGGAAAGCGGCTTCGTCGCCATCGATCCCGTCAACGGCCATGTGAAGGCCTGGGTCGGCAGCCGCGATTTCAGCGTTGACCAGTACGACCATGTCGCCACCGCACGCCGCCAGCCGGGTTCCACGTTCAAGCCCTTCGTCTACGGCGCGGCACTGGAGAAGGGCATGCCACCCGACAAGCGCTTCATGGACAGCGAAGTCGAGATCAAGATGCCCGACGGCACGGTGTGGAAGCCGACCGACATGTCCGGCCCCTCGGGACGCGAGATGACGCTACGCGAAGGCCTCGCGCAATCAAAGAACACCATCACCGCGCAAGTGATGCAGGAAGTCGGTCCGAAGCGCGTCGCCGAGTTCGCGCGCAGGATGGGCGTGACGCAGAGCCCGCTGGAACAGGTCCCAGCACTCGCGCTCGGCACCAGCCCGGTCACGCTGCTGGAGATGGTGTCCGCCTACGGCACCTTTGCCACCGGCGGCGAAGCGCGCAAACCCATCATGGTCAGCCGCATCCTCGACAAGGACGGCAAGGAACTGGACAGCTTCACCAGCAGCGGCAAGCGCGTGCTCGACGAGGAAACCGCGTACGAACTCACCGGCATGCTGCGCGCGGTGATCGACCAGGGCACCGGGCGCGCGATCAAGTGGCAGGTCGGCAGCCGCGTCGATGTCGCCGGCAAGACCGGCACGACGCAGAACAATACCGACGGCTGGTTCATCCTCATGCATCCACGCCTTGTGACCGGCGCGTGGGTCGGCTTCAATGACGCGCGCGTGACGATGCGCAGCAGCTATTGGGGGCAGGGCGCGCACACCGCCTTGCCGGTGGTCGGCGACTTCGCGCGGCGCACGCTGCAGGCGAAGCTGGTGGATGCCAACGCGCACTTCCCCAAACCGCCGGAATCCTTCTTTGCGTCACTGGTGCAGAAGGTGACCGATTTCTTTAGCTGGAAACAGGAAGAGCCGCCCGCGCCGCGCCGTCCGGTTACGCCGCCGCGCGCACCGGCGCCGGAACCCGTGCCCGACATGCGTGACGAGGAGATGGAGCGCATCGTCGAGCAGGCGGTGGAAGCGGCGCAGCTTCCACCAAACGATGCGCCTCCACCGGCCATCGAAACTGTTGCCCCAATGAATACCGTCGAGCACTGACCCGGCTTGCCGACCACCGATTCACTGCCTATCTTGGAAACGGTGCTGCGCGCCTGCGCAGCCATTTCCCGCGAAGAAATGCATGCCTTGTTTCGCGGCAACGCTCTTTCCAGGAGGAAGCGACATGAGCGAATCCACCATCCAGCAACATAACCAGAAACCCGCCGCAGTTTGGAATAGCGGTGGCGCAAACTATGAACGGATCAGCCAGACGATCGCCGATGCTATCGAGCATTGCGTCACCCGCCTGAATCCGCAGCCGCAGGAACGCGTTCTTGACATCGCCACCGGCACCGGCTGGGCAGCACGCCGCATCGCCGCGCGCGGCGCGCAAGTCACCGGCATCGACCTTGGTGCCGACCTGATTGCGGCGGCCAAGGCACGCGCCGCTGACGAGCAGCTGAAGATCGACTTCGCGGTCGGCGACGCCGAATCGCTGGGTTTCGAGAACAAGACCTTTGACGCCGCGATTTCCACCTTCGGGATCATGTTCGTCAGCAAGCCCGAAGCCGCCGCCAGCGAACTCTCGCGCATCTGCAAGCCGGGCGGCCGCATTGCCCTTGCCACATGGCCGGCGGACGGCACGATCGCCGGCCTGTTCAAGGTCATGAAGCCCTACATGGCCGCGCCTGCCACCCCTGCGCCGCCGTCGCCATTTGAATGGGGCAGCCGCGAACGCGTGCAGCAACTGCTCGGCGCGAGCTTCGACCTGAAATTCGAAACCGGGACCACGGTGCTGCGCGAGCCGAGCGGCGAGGCGGTCTGGAACCTGTTCGTGACCGGCTATGGCCCGACGCGTGCGCTTGCCTCGACGCTCGATGCCGATCGCCTGCAGAGCCTGAAACAGGATTTCATCGCCTACCACGAGCAGTTCAGGTCGGACCTGGGCATTGCGATGTCGCGCGAATACCTGGTGACGGTTGGCGTGCGGAAGGGATGATTTCACGAAGAAGATGACACGCGGGCAGCGAGGTGTTAGAATTGCGACCCTTCGCGGCCGTAGCTCAGCTGGATAGAGTACTTGGCTACGAACCAAGGGGTCGTGGGTTCGATTCCTGCCGGCCGCGCCAGACATGAAGGGCCACGTCTTCTGACGTGGCCCTTTTTCATTGCGGCGGCATTACTTCCTCCGCTCGACAACCGCACCCGTCAAGGTCCCGAGAAACGCCACGAGGTCACGCACTTCGCCATCCGTCATGGCAACCGGCTTCAGTTCGCTGTGCCCGGCTGCCGGCGCTGGCGCATTCCGGTAGTGTTCGACAACTTCCAGCAGCGTCGCCTTCTGCCCCGCATGCATGTAGGGCGCGCGCTGCGCCACATTGCGCAGGCTGGGCGTCTTGAACGCTGCCTCCATCGCGTGGTCGTCCTGCGCGATGAAGCGCAGTTCGCCGCAGTCGTCCTGCTTCGCGTCGCTGAAGCGGCCGAGGCAGTTGAATTCGTCCGCGATGACTTTCGTGATCGCCTGCCTGCGCCCGAGGTCGGGCTTCGCCGGATTACGCTGCGGCACGCCGGTATTGTGGAAGTGCTGGTCGCTCAGCAGGGGCCCGTTGTGGCAGGTCACGCACTGCCCCTTGCCGATGAAGATGCGCAGTCCGTTTTTTTCCTGCGCGTTGAGCGTGCCGTAGGCGGCGGCATCACGCCTGGTCACGGCCTCAAGATAGCGGTCCAGCCGCGACTCGCTGTGCTGCAGTGTCTTTTCGTACGCGGCAATCGCCTTGCCCATGTTCGCAAACACCCGGGACACCGCTTCGCGTGACCGCTCATCCATTGCCTTCCACGCCGCACGCTGCCTGTCGTCCCCGAGCGGCCCGGCATCGCGGGGCAGGCTCGCCAGGTTTGGCAGCGGGCCGAATACGGCTTCGTAATCCCTGCGGTAATTGGCTTGTACTGCATGCGCATAGGCGAGGCGGTTGCCTCCATGCTCGGCAGCATCCTCCAGCGGGCCGAGCGCCTGCGACCATGCGCTGTCCTTGCGCCCATCCCAGAACAGGAAGGGACTGTGTCCAAGCCCGGCTACCGGCATCGTCCGGCGCGCGCCGGTGCCGACGCCGCGGCCCACGGGACGGCCATCCTGGAATTGCTGCTCGGGATCGTGGCAGCTCGCGCAGGAGACTTCCCCATTGCTGCTGAACCGCTTGTCGAAGAAGAAGCGCTTGCCCAGCGCCTCTGCGGCGGGCACGCCTTCATAGCGGTTGGACGGATCGGGCGGCGCGGGTTCGAGCTGGCTCAGGCGCAGCGACGACAGGATAGCGGTTTCCTGGCTGCTCCAGCCATCCACGCCGCCCCAGCCGATTGCCGCCAACGGCACGAGCGCGGCAATGAGGGCAACGAGTGCATTGTTGAAAATCGGATTCATGGCGGTTCTCCTCATGGCGCCGTTAGGGCTGCGGGATAATCGTATTGAACGTGACCTTGTCCGCGCCGGCGGATGCGTCGATATCCAGCTTCAAGTCCCACCATCCCGCCATGCTGAACTTCATGCCCTCGATCAGGTAACGGCCGTTGCCGAGTTCCTTCGTCACGCGCGGCTGCGTCGGGTAGCCGTGCATGTGCTGCGGCATTCCTCCGCCGATGGCAATGCGCGCGCCAGGCACCGGTTCGCCGGACGGCAGCTTCACTGTCGCTTCCCAGGTGTGCATCTTGTTGATGACGATGGGATCGGCGAGCGACTGGACCTTTACGACATAGCGCCCGTTTTCCGAGGGGTGTTCCAGCGAAAGATCGAGGTTGGTGGGCGGCGACATGCATGCGGTCAGCGACGCGGCGGCGAGCAGCGGGAGGGAAGCGGAAAACAGTCGACGAATCATGGTGGTGTCCTTCAGGGAGATTGAACAGGACACCACTCTCAACCCTCCAGTGATGGGAAGGTCAAGCGGAATTTGAATGCTTAAATAAGCGTCAGCAACTGGTAGCCGGCAAACGCCGCCAGCAGCAATGCAGAGGCACGCCGGATCCACCGCAGGTGCGCCGTCTGCAAGCGTTCCCGCAGGCGGCCGACCATGCCCACCAGCACAAACCACCACACGGCCGAGCCGACAAACACGCCCGCGATCATCCACGCCGGCGAAGCCGTCGCCATGCCACCCGCGAGCGACGAAAACACGGCGACGAAGGACAGGATGGTTGCCGGGTTGGACATGGTGAGCAAAAAGGTGCCGCCGAACGCATGCCAACCCCGGATCCCGCCCTTCGCCGCCGCTGCCTGCTTCGGATCCGAGCCGTGCCACGCACTCCAAGCCAGCCACAGCAGGAACAGCGCGCCGCCCAGTGCAAGCGCTGAGCGCGCGCCGGTCAGGAGCGTGATTACCGCCGTCACGCCGAACGCGCCGATGGCACCGTACATCGCATCGGCCACTGCCGCGCCCAGTCCTGTCGCCAGGCCGACGCGCGGCCCATGGTCCAGCGTGCGCTGGATGCACAGCAGGCCGATCGGCCCGACAGGCGCTGCGATCGACAGGCCGATCAGCGCCGACTTGAGGAAGAGGGGAATGACTGAAGTATCCATGCCGGAAAGTTTATCCATGCGCAGACTGCCGAGGAATGTGCTTTTTCAGGCAAAATCACCGCGTCACCTGAAAAAACAAAGGAATTCCGACGATGAGCATCGTGGACGAGAAATCCTGGCGCATCCTCGCCGCCCTGCAGAAAGACGCCCGCGCGTCCCTCAAGGCGCTCGCCGAAACCGCCGGCCTGTCGGTGCCGGCCACCGCGGAGCGCATCAGGAAGATGGAAGAGGCCGGCATCATTCGCGGCTACCATGCGGAGGTCGCGCCGGAAGCGCTGGGCTACATCATCACGGCCGTGGTCGCCATCACCACGCAGCATCCCTACAAGCAGAAATTCATCGAGGTGCTGCGGGCCAAGCCGCAGGTGCTGGAGTGCCTGCATGTGACCGGCGCGGACTCCTGCCTGTTCACCGTGGTCGCGAAGAATATGCAGGACCTCGAGCAATTCCTCTCCAGCATCAACAAATACGGGGAGACGCGGACCTCGATCGTGATGTCGTCGCAAATTCCGCGGCGCGGCGTACAACAGTTCTAGCCGATCCGAGCCGTGACTCTAATTAATCCGTTCTCATCGCCGTCGCCCTTCGATTATTCTTGTGGGACATCAACCCCCTACAGGAGCAACGGATGTCGTCCCTTTCCATCAACTCGAACCTCGGTGACCTGCTCGACAACGACGCCAGCAAGACCATCCTCGAAAAATACCTTCCCGGCATTTCCACCCATCCGCAAATCGCAATGGGCCGCGGTTTTCCGCTGAAGGTGGTGGCCAATTTCTCCGGCGGGCTGATTACAAACGAGGCGCTGGAAAAGGTTGATGCCGATTTGAAGACGCTGGGCTGAGCGGAATACGTATGTAGAACGGGGCCGGGATCAATCCCGGCCCCGTTTGCTTTTGCGAGCCCTGTCTGTGCCTACCAGCGCAATTCCCCGCCACCCAATTCAACCACCCGCCCGCCGACCGAAATGCGGCCATCCCGCACTCGCAACGTCAGCAGGTTGGGGCGCTTGATCACGGTCCCCTGGCTGATCCGCGCCTCGAGCGGCGTATCGCCCTGAGTCGCAAGCCACCAGCCGCCGAGATTGGCGCAAGCCGAGCCAGTGCCCGGATCCTCGCTGATACTCCCCGGCGCGAGCACCCAGAAGAAGCGCGACTCGAAGCCCTCCGGCGTACGAGCAAATACGTAAGCCTTCCCTTGTCCCGCCTTGTTGACGCTGAATTTCGCGACCAGCGCCGGATCGGGCCGGCACGCGTGCACGTACTCGACACCCGTCAGCGGAATCATTGGCTGCTCGGTGCCGCAGTCGACCCATAACGCCGGCCCGGCAATAGCCTCTATGGGCAACCCCAGCATCGTCGCCAATTCGGACGGCGTCGCTTCCATCGGCCGCGATGTCGGTGCGTTGGCATCAAGCGTCCAGCAGCCGCCCTCCGATCGCACCGGGATCAGCCCGGCCTTCATTTCCAGCTCGAACGCGTCGCCCGCATTGAACAGCGCTCGCACGACCTGCGCCGACCCCAGCGTAGGATGGCCGGCGAAGGGCATTTCATACGTCGGCGTAAAGATGCGCACGCGGGCGGCGGCGCGTTCGGATGGCAGCAGGAAAGTCGTCTCCGACAGGTTGAACTGTCGTGCGACCAATTGCATCTCATCGTCTGCGAGGGCGCTGCCGTCCTCGATGACGGCCAGGGGATTGCCGCCGAAGGTCGACTCGGCAAAGATATTGAGCAGGCGATAGCGGATAGTCGGCATGGGTGCGGGAATGAATTGGAAAAATGCATTAAACCACGATGCCAATCTCGTTACATTTGTTACTGTTGTGTAAGCCCTTGTCTTGCGGACAGAAAATATAATTTTGATACTTTCCTGGCGTTTTCCGCTCTAACAATTCCTCCACAACAAAGGAGTAGCCATGCTTGAAAAACTCAAACGCTTTTTCCTCTGCTTCCTGATTACCTCGTTCACCGCTGCAGGCTTCACCCAATCGGTTCAGGCTGCAATGATCGGTACCGACCAGGTGGCCGCTGCCGCCAATGCCCAGCAAAACAGGGAAAAAGTCGCGGCAGCCCTGAGCCGTCCCGACGTTGCCGCCGAGCTCGAAAAAATGGGCGTGGCGAAAGACGAGGCGCAAGCCCGTGTCGCTGCCCTGAGCGATGAGGAAGTGGCGTCGCTCGCAGGCCGCGTCGACAGCCTGCCTGCAGGCGGCGACATCGTCGGCGCCATCGTGTTCGTGTTCGTGCTGCTGCTGGTAACCGACATTCTCGGCTTGACCAAGGTCTATCCGTTCACCCGCTCGGTTCGTTAAAACGCAGCATCCAATGCGAAGCGGCATCGCCAGCTACCGGCATCGATGGATGCCGGTAGCGTTCGTCTTACTGGCCCTATTGCTGGGCGGATGCGCCACGCCCGGACGCGAGCTGCTGCAATCATCCACCCGGCTGCCGCCGCGCGCCGAATTATCGGCGACGCCGTTCTATCCCCAGGAGCGTTACCAGTGCGGCCCCGCCGCGCTAGCTATGTCGCTTGCCACGGCTGGCATCGAGGCCACGCCCGACGCCTTGAAGCCGCAAGTCTATGTGCCGCAGCGCGAGGGCAGCCTGCAACCCGAGATGCTGGCGGCCGGGCGCCGCAATGGCGCAGTCACCATGACCATCCCGCCTACCCTGGACGCCCTGTTGACCGAGCTGTCCGCCGGCAATCCGGTGCTGGTACTGCAAAACCTGAGCCTCCCATGGATGCCGCTCTGGCATTACGCCGTAGCGATCGGCTACGACCTCGACCTCGACGAAATCATCCTCCGCTCCGGTGTCACCGAGCGCTTGACGATGCCCTTGTCCACCTTCGACAGGACATGGGCGCGCAGCAACCGCTGGGGCATGGTGACGCTAGCGCCCGGCAAGCTGCCCGTAACAGCCGGGGAACATGCGGCAGTTGATGCGCTGGTCGCCTTCGAGAAGGGCGGCGAGGCCGGCCGTGCGCGCAAGGCCTACGCCTCCGCATTGCAACGCTGGCCGCACAACCTCACGCTGCGCATGGGACTGGGCAACACCGCCTATGCCGCCGGCGACCGCAAGGCGGCGGCCGAGGCGTTCAGGCAGGCCGCACAGGAGCACCCGGACAATGCGCCGGCCTTCATCAATCTCGCGACGGTGTTGCACGAGCTTGGGGACGTGAAGCAGGCGCGCGAGGCGGCGAAACAGGCCGTTGCGCTCGGCGGTCCGTGGCGCGATGCCGCCGCCGCAACATTGCAGGCAATCGAGCAGCGGAAGTAGGGCGTCTGCTACCGGCCGGAGACTGCCGGCGAATGCAATGAAAGCAGCTGCTCGAATTCTTCCGGCGGCACTGGCTGCGAAAACAGGTAACCCTGTCCGAAGTCGCAGCCCGCATGCTGCAGCCAGTCGCGCTGTTCCGGTGTTTCAACGCCTTCGGCAATTACTTTCAGCCCGAGCTTGTGCGCCATCACGATGATGGTCTCCGCAATCGTCCTGCGGGTGCTGTTGGGTGCGGTGCCGCGCACGAAGGACTGGTCGATTTTCAGGTAGTCGACGTCGAACCGCTTCAGGTAGGCCATCGACGAGTAACCGGTTCCGAAATCGTCGATAGCGACCTGGATGCCGGCATCCCGCATGTCGAGCAATTGTTCGGCCGTCGACGAAGAGGTGTTGAACAGCACGCCTTCGGTGATTTCCACCGACATGCTGTTCCATGCCAGGCCCAGCTCGCTCAGATACCGACCCCAGTGCAGCGCGCGTTTGCGCTGCATGAACTGCACCGGCGACGCATTGACGCTGACCTGGAACAGCGTTCCCGTCAGCTCGGTCCATCGCTTCGACCATGCCGACGCCTGCATGAATACCCAGTTGCCGAATTCATGGATCAGGCCGCTTTCTTCCGCGAGCGCGATGAATTCCGACGGCAGCAGCATGCCCTTTTGCGGATGCATCCAGCGCAGCAGCGCTTCGCCCTTCGCCACGCGTCCGCTGGCCAGTTCCACGACCGGCTGGAAATACAGCTGCAATTCCTTGCGCGGCAATGCATTGCGCAATTCGCCCATCATCGTGATGCGATGCCACGCCTGCTCCTGCATCGAGCGTGTAAAGAAATGGAACTGGTTGCGGCCAGCATTCTTGGAGACGTACATGGCCTGGTCGGCATTCCGCACGAGGCGTTCCGGGTCGATGCCGTCGTCGGGATACAGCGTGATCCCGATGCTGCCTGATACGTGCGCGCGCTGCTGGCTGAGCTCGAACGGCCGGGCGAGCGCGTCCAGGATTTTCTGTGCAATGTCTTCGACGTGCGCGCGGCTTTCGAGGTCGATCAGGATGACTGTGAACTCGTCCCCGCCCAGGCGCGCGACGGTGTCCGCTGCGCGTACGCAGGAGAGAATGCGGTTGGCGCACTCGCGCAGCAGCTTGTCCCCGGCATCGTGGCCGAGGAGGTCGTTGACCTCCTTGAAGCGGTCGAGGTCGATGAACAGCAGGGCGACGGTCTTGCCGTTGCGCCTGGCGCTCTGCACTTCCTTTTCGAGACGGTCGCGGAACAGGTTTCGGTTGGGCAGGCTGGTCAGCGAATCGAAGTTGGCGCGGCGCAGCGTTTCCTGCTCGGCTGAAATGTCGAGCGTCGTGCCCACCATGCGTGTTGCCCAGCCTTTCTCGTCGCGCTGGACGACTGCGCCGCGCGACAGCAGCCATTTCCAGCTGCCGTCCTTGCAGCGTACCCTGTATTCGGTGGAAACAAACGGAATACGGCCCTTCATGCAGGCCATGGTGTTTGCCCGGACACGCTCCTGGTCATCCGGGTGGGTGATCGCCAGCCAGTTGTCCAGCCGGTTTCCGATCTCGCTCTCGTCGTAGCCGAGCATCGCCCTGCCACGAGTGGAAAAATCGAACCTGTTGCCCAGGATGTCCCACTCCCAGACGCCATCTCCGGCAGCCTCAAGCGCCAGGTGCAGATGTTCCTCGCCGGCATGTGGCACAGAGCTGTGATTCTTGCCGGCTTCATCGGGAAATACGTCGAATATGGAGCGTCCGGCAATGTCGTCGCGCGAGAGCGACCGTGCGGCGAGGAATGCATCGGTTGCATCCACCACCGTCAAATCTTCCGACAAAATCAGTTGCGGCTTCGAATGTGCATCGGATACCGCCGACTCGTCGTTGGCTGGAGTCATGCGCCGCCCCCTTCAAGGTGGCCGGACAGCCATCATTTGGTGTGGAGGAATAGGTATAGCGCCGTCTGCGAACTGAGTCCTTGTTCCAGCCCAAGCTTCCTCCGCACAGCCTGGAAAAATGCGGAATTCAGCCGAGCGATTTCAGCGAAATGCCATGTTCGGGCGTTCCTTCCAGGTAGTCATGGCCGGCATTGGTCAGCCGCCAGAAACCGCCTTCCGCTTCCACGACCCAGGATTTGTCTGAGAGAAGGTGCAGGTGGTGGCGGATGACGGCCTGGTCCGTGTTGAGGCGCTGGGCAAGCCCGTTGACGTTCATCAGAGGCTCCGGGGCTTCGAGCAGCTTCCCGAGAATCGCTTCCATCAGCATTTGATCGCGTTTCATGACTGTGACAATGGCAAAAAGTGGAATCTTAGCGGAATTGGCGGAATACATGCCTTGCGGCGTTATCATGATGTTTCCGAACACCATCATGCCGGCGGGGAGGAACGACGATGTTCAAACGCATCATGACCGCCGGCAGCGCCGCATTGCTGCTCCTCGCGCTGCCCGCTATCGCCGCATCTCCCGAGAGCCTGTCCG
>NZ_LSTO01000001.1:460409-469234 GCF_002211445.1 Noviherbaspirillum denitrificans
CTTGCGAGTGCCATATGCCTTATCGACTCGGACAGGCGATGACGCTTTTTCGAACATCCCGGCCGAGGACGTGGAACAGCAATTGCCTCGAGCACTGGAACCAGCTGACTGATATCGGCAAAATGACCAGCGGTAACGGTTATTGACAGATGGCAGGCATTTCCATCGACACCTAAATGCTTCTTGCTGGTCAATCTGCCCGGCGAATGCGTCAGCCATTCGCTTTTCACGTCCCCCTTTTTTCCGCTTTGGCAGCGATTTCACGGGGACAAGTGGCGCTACGGAGGGCTTTGATGTGCATGGAGACGGTGCTGCCCCGGCACAGTCGATACGACCGGCGGCATCGGCTTTCGCCAGCAGCAACGTCAGAATGCGTTGCCTAGGTCCCGTCACGGAACCACCGTACGAAACGGTCGTAGCAGGTTCGCCAAGGGTCATAGTGCGAAGGGACATCTCGCGTTCGGCTCATCGCCTGTTGACTCATCCGCTTCAGTTTTGTTACGTCAGACGCTAGCTCGACTACGATCAATTTCTGAATCTACTATTGCGTGGACATTTTTGCGATGCGTTATTGCGCATGCAATTAGTCGTAGCTCGAGAACTGAGTATATGTTTAGGTGGAGAGTATTCCTCGAGAAGATTCGATGCCAGTCACCGGTATGCTTTAAATATCAACTACTTAGCAAATGCATTTCCATTCACCATTCAGGTGGACGGACTCCAAGTTCAAATGTCCATGTTGCAGTTGGGTCATGCCGGAGTGTGTTTCCTTTTTCAAGGAGCTCCGCCATGGCTGGAACCGGGATGATTACGATGAGCATGCGCGAGGTTGACAGGTTAAAGACGATTGAGGCGGTCGTGACGGGCAATCTGCGTGCGGTGACAGCGGCGCGCCAATTAGGGTTGAGCCGGCGCCAGGTGGACCGTTTGGCGGATCGCTACCGCAAGGATGGTGCTTCAGGCCTGGTGTCGCGCAAGCGCGGCCAGGTGCATCACCGATTGTCGGCGGACCTCACCGGCATGGCACTGTCGATCATTCGCGATCGCTATGCGGATTTCGGGCCGACCTTGGCGTGCGAGAAGCTGCGTGAGGTGCACGGCCTGTTTCTTGGGCGCGAGACGGTGCGCAAGCTCATGACCGAAGCCGGCCTATGGATTCCGCGCCGGTTGCGGTCCCCGACGATTTACCAGCCCCGGAACCGGCGCCATTGCGTGGGCGAGCTGGTGCAGATCGATGGCAGCGACCACCGCTGGTTTGAGGAGCGCGGGCCGGCGTGTACGCTGCTGGTGTACATCGATGACGCGACCAGCCGGCTGATGCATCTGCATTTCACGCCGGCGGAATCGACATTCAGCTATTTCGAGGCGACGCGGCGGTATATCGAGCTGCATGGCAAGCCGCAGGCGTTTTACAGCGACCAGTACAGCGTGTTCCGTTGCAATAACAAACATGCAACGAGTGGCGATGGCTACACGCAGTTCGGCCGTGCGCTGTACGAGCTCAATATCGAGAGCATTTGCGCGAACAGCAGCCAGGCAAAAGGGCGTGTGGAGCGGGCCAACCTGACCTTGCAGGACCGGCTGGTGAAGGAATTGCGGCTGCAGGGCATTTCGACGATGGAGGCCGCCAATGCGTGGGCGCCCTCTTTCATTGCCGACTACAACCGGCGCTTTGCGAAGCCGCCGCGCAATGACTGGGATGCGCACCGGCCGCTACGCGACGGTGAGGATTTGGAGCGGATCTTCACCTGGCGCGAGCTGCGCAAGGTGTCGCATGTGCTGACGCTGCAGTATGACAAGGTGATTTATCTGCTGCAGGACAGCAAGGCGACCCGCAAGCTGATTGGCAAATACATCGAAGTTTACGAGTATCCCGATGGGCGAATTGAATTACGGGCGGATGACACTGCCCTGCCCTATGTCGCCTATGACCGCTTGCCGGAGGTGGACCAGGGGGCGGTTGTGGAGAACAAGCGGTTAGGGCACGTGCTGGAGGTGGCGCAGGTGATGCAGGCGCAGCGGGATAGCCGGCGCAGTGGATCGAGGCCGTCGCGTGCCAATAGCGGGCAAGGGCCGATTCGGTTGACGGCGGTTGAGGGCAAGAAGGCGCAGCGGCGGATCGATGAAGCGGATTTGGCGCAGGCGATCGGGAAGACAATTCACTGAAGAAACGCGGGGCCCGAATTCCGATCTTGCAGGCAACAGTACTTAATTAACAAGTCCCCTGCTCTTTTTGCTTATTCCGCGGCGCGGCTGCGTTAATGGAGAAACCTCGATAAACAAGCGGGACATTTGAAAATGGCCGTAGCCGGGACATCTGAATCTGGCTGAAACACAGATTGTAGTGGCTAAATTAGAATGTCTCGATCTGGCTAAATCAGAGTCCGCAGCGCTCCAAGGTAAATCTCATGGGAGAACGACGGTATTGGCTCCTGCGCAGGACCGCCCCTAGTTGCATTGGATCACTTACAAGTTCCGACAGTGCGGCGGCTTCACCCCACTGGTAACTGGCCCCGGCCACATTGATTTGTGGGCAGGGCCATGCAACATTAAGGGGACTTGAGCGAGGCCGGTCTATACGCCATCGAATACCAGACCAGTTCTATCAAAACCGGATGACGACATCTTCAGCTATCGTGGTCTGCTTTTCCGCGGTGCCTGCGCCAAACGCTTTAGCTCCGTTGTTATGGGATTGCCAGTCGTGCCTTACTTCTGGCCGAATGCTGACGTATTTATTTAATTGGTAATTCAAGCCAAACGTCATTGCGTTGAAGTCGCTTTTCACTGCGGTCAAAGGAAATAGTCCGAAGCCGTCGCGAGCCCTGAAATGTTCCAGACGCAGATTCGTTTTCACCCGGTCGGTGAGGCGATAGCTGAGAATCCCGTTTGCGCCCGCGTATTTTGCGCCGGAAAATCGGGGGCCCGACAGAAGATGTACAGTGTCGGGCCGACCATCTCCATCTTGTGACCCATACACCAATTCGCCCGCAGCACTCCAACCTTTACCGATCTCCAGATACCCATTGATGGAATGATGCTGGCGATTTTGGCCGCGTGGCGACGTTATCATCGACACTGGCGCCTGTGGCATCTCGCCTGGCTTGGTTTGTTCATTCCCAGTGATGAAGGCATAGTTCACCGCTTGCTTCATGTCTGCACTGCGCCACCTGATTGCCCCCATAAGGGACTTGGTGTCATTGTTGTCTTTCAGGTTTTGCCAACCATTGACTACGCCGACCTCGGCTGAGACAAGTGACGAGCGGCTTTGCACCAGATTCATCGAGCCCAGCAAGCCAAAGACTTGCTGTGGCTGTGAGACATAGGCATAGCTGCGCGTATAAAACACGTTTGGTGTCGGCCTGTGTTGCGGAGCTATTTCGTAACCAATGCCTGCTCCAAATCGCCCCGCCGTAACCGCAATACCGTTCCAGACAGGGAAAAAGGCCTGGACGAAAAACTGAGGGACGGCCAAAAAGTTTTGCCTGTTAAGCGCCGCCGTTTTCGGATCAGTATTGCCTGGCCTGTTGATTCCCCATTCTTTGTCAATGCCGAACATCGCTGCCGGTTGCCCGCTTCGGCCATACAGCAAATCAATCTCCATTCCGAAGGAAACGTCCTGCGGCATCGGCCCCGGTAGGGGCGAAATTCGCGGCAGGATGTTTGTTTTGAGGGGTTTCTTGAGATGGAGATGAAGATCTTCCAGCTTGAATCCCTCGTCACCTGGAGCCACTGGAAAGTTTGAGTTGCCAGCGGCGCGCATGGCTGCAGTAGATTTATCGTTGTATCCAATTCCAGCTTGCATGTACCCGTCGATTTTTATTCCGTAATCGCGCTCGAGCCCATCGCCGAACAGCTCGCGATACAGGTACCCTTCGGCCGTTGGTTCTGCCAGTGCTTGTGCCTGGACAGTCAATGCGGATGTCGCCAAACCGGTGGCAATGCACAGAACGGCCCCATGGAAAGTACGAAACATTTTGTCTTCCTCGCAACTTGATTGATGTCTTGCCGCTTTGGTAGCGGGCAGTGAAGTGAGGCCTGTCTGTCGGCCTCGCAGAGAATCGGAAATACGGCGTGGGCACGGCCGTACGAATTCCTGCCCAGGTTCGGAACCAGGGCATACGTGACGTCACTGGGCAGGGGAAAGGCGTCTGGTCGTTACCAGGGCAACGGTGCTTTTTCTCCGTTTGCGTGTTCGCCGTAGTACAACGATGGCAGGAAGCGGGACAAATACGTGAACTCCGTATAACAATGCAGGAGCAGATTCAATCCCAGCTGGTCGGGCACATCGATTTCAGGTTGTCGTGATGCAGCACCGAGATAGAAGCGGCTCCGGAGTACGCAGCCGTATGGCGTGTCCCGTGCCATCTGGACCATGTGCCCGTCGATCGGATCACCGTTATCGCTTAGTCTGACCTGGTCACCGAAGCCAAGCCTCGCGTAGACAAGTGCTGAAATATCGCCCTTCTCAAAAGCGTCGTCCACAAGTGCGGGCGTGAAAATTTCTTTCGGATCCCGGAATTTCAGGATCCCCATTACCGGCGGAATCTCAGCCAAGGCCTGGGTAATTCTTATCGTTGCGCCGAGATAGTTTTTGTCCCGTATCCAGTTGCTGTCCCATCCACCGTGCTCCACGTGATCGTGAGGATGCCACCAGCGGATATGCTGCGAGGTTTCGAAAAATTTGAACCACCACTCCAGCATGCGGCCCTTGCACCCGTGCAAATCCGTTCGGATCGATACCATGAGCACTCCCGACGCGAGTCGCGATATACCTGTTTCAATATGAAGCGGTTTGGGTGAGAGCATGCTGTCGATGTGTGAAAGCTCCCAGCGATCAGTGTCGTTCGTAGCGCTTGTCATTTCTATCTCCTCATTGTTATGGACACCTACCATGGATTTAGGAAACCGCTTGGTTTCCTAAATCCATGGTAGGATTAGGCGCATACCTTGTCAAGAAGATTCACGTCGCCATGCCCCAGGATCTGTCTGCTGCGTCGCCGCGTCCTCGAGGACGTCCCAAGCGCCCGGAAAATGAAGTACACGATAAGATTATTGAGGCCGCTACATGGGCCTTCCTCAACCTTGGCTATGCCGATGCAACTGTCGACACCATCGCGAAACGGGCAGGTCTGGCAAAGAAAACGATTTATCGTTTTGCCGAGGGCAAGGCAGATTTATTGGGGATCGTGATAAAAAGTTGGACCGACAGTTATTTGCCTGTCGTCGAGAAGGACCCTGCTTCTCCGGAAGAATTCCTGCAAGTCCTGCGTGAGATCCTGACTGTGATAGCAAACCGCGCCTTATCCAGGGAAGCCGTGGGAATCTTCCGGTTGCTTGTCGCAGATTCTGCCCGCTTTCCGGAATTACCAAAGGTCTATAACCAGAATGGTGTGGAACGCGCGATTACCATCCTTTCAGCCTGGATCAGACGCCAGCAGGTCCGAGGAATGGTGCCCGTGAAGGACGCAGAGCAGGCAAGCGGCCTGCTTCTGTCAATGCTGATTGCGGAGCCATTACGACAGGCGGCACTTGGCCTGGCCTGCCCTATGCCTGACTATGAAATCGAGCCGCGCATTGACGCTTGTCTCAGAGTTTTTCAGGCAGGATTTGGCGCGCTATAGTTGGGAGCAGAACCTTACCAGGCTACCCAGCCGCGGAGAACGTGACATGGCGTTGTTTCGGGTTGAGGGTTTCAAGAAGACGCTTTGCCATGCGCGCGTTTGTCATGTGCCAGGCCGCGTCCTCCTTGTGGATGGCAGCCAGCTCAAGCTCTCGGCGCATATCCCGCCGCAAGGCTTGGAGCATGGCGTCAAATTCATGGGGAAGCAGCATTGTCGAACCTCAACCTCGGAAACACTCCCGCTCGGGGCAGATTGAGAAAAATATCCCGAATGTGCAGGTTGCACATTCGGGAAAAAACTCAAGTACGTTGGCACGATTAACGACTTTACTTGAGAGAGACACGCCAAATCAATTCAATGCAACGACCAGTTTCTGGATGCCCTTCGAAGACCATCACATCACTGCTCGGCCGTCACCTACTTCGGCATCATGTAGGTGGCCGTTGCAAACCGTTTCGGCCAGACGATGACGGATTTACCGTTCTGCCACTGGGAGACCACTACCGGCAGTTTTGACGTATTGGTGTCGTCAAAGCGCACGTTACCGACAACGTAGGACTTTTCCGTTCTCCCGATCGCCTGGTTGATCTTCTCGCGGTTCAGCGATTGCGCAGCCGTAATCGCGTCGATCAAGACATTGGCCGCCGTGTTCGAGTCAGCGACATGCTGGCTGACCGGCTTGCCGGTTTCTCGCTCAAAGCGCATTGCAAGCTCTTCCGCACCGGCTGTCTTGAAGCTGGGATCCCAGTAGGCGCCGACCAGGACGCCATCCGCCAAGGGGCCGGTCTCATGCGCGAACTGCTCCGGTTCGGCCCCCTTCTCCATCACCAGGACTTTCGGCTTGTACCCGACCGCCGCCATTTGCTTCCTCAGGAAGACGGCTTGCGGCGTGCCTGCATCCACAAAAGTGATGTCGGGATTCCTGGCCTTGAGCTCGTTCACCACTGAGGCGAGCTGCATGTTCTCCGGTGCGAACTCCGCCTTCTGCTTGATCGTGTAGCTGCCTGACTCGGCATGCCTCGGCCATAGCGTGCCGCCGACCACCTTTCCATCCGGCCCGTTATCGTGGATCAGCGCGATCGTCTTGTCGACCGCGATCTTCAAGTCACGCATCATCCGGAACGGTGCCTCGGCGAGATCGGCTTCGTCAAAGAAAATGTCCCACACATAAGTCCACTTCTGTGCCGAGCGGAATGCGCCGAGCGGATTGCAGCCGGTCACCATGGGCACCTTGCTGCGCTCAGCTACCATGCCGCCGGAATTGACTAGCGCAGGCGTACAAGATCCGAGCAGCACCAGTGCATTGTCCTTGCTGATCAAGGCTTCGGCATTGCTGGCGGCAAGTTTCGGATCGCTCTTGTCATCGCGGATGACGAGGCGGTAGGTATATTTCCGGCCGTCGATCGTCACGCCGCCGCGCTTGTTGGCATCGGTCACGGCGGTCTGGTATCCCCACTGCTGGTACTTGCCGAAACCGGCAATCGGACCGCTCAAGGGTAATGACGCACCGATCACGATTTCATCGGCTGCCTGTGCAAACAGGGGCACTGCACAGGCAAGCGCGACGACGGCGTAAGCGGCGTTATGCCGGGTTCGTTTCATGACAGTCTCCTGGATTTCTTATTGGTTCACATCAGATTGGCAAACAGCGTCCGCGCCGCGGCCTTACCCTGGCGGCGTCCTGACGGTGGCACGAACACTGTTCGCATACCACCGGCCGCCATACGGGCCGCGCGCGCCAAGCCGGTTGAGCGCCACGGCTATTTCGTGGAAGCTTTCCCCTTTGCCGCGCCGCGTCCGGATTTCATGCTGGACGTCGACTGGAGCATCGCTACCCGTAGGCAGCGGTTGGGGATAGTGTCGTGTCGTGCCCGGCGACAGCCGCAGCAGCTGCTCAAGCAAAAACTGGCCACGTTTCATCTGCACTCCCGGATCACCACGGAAGCGAAACGGGATGGGACGTCCGGTTTTCCGCGATAAACAAGGACGGCAGGAAGCGCGACAGGAACGTGAACTCGTTGTAGCAATGCGTCAGCAGCGCGCCACCGAACGCGTCGGGAACCATTTCCGCAACTTCCTCCGGGCTTTTTCCCAGTCCGGGAAGGTCCTGGCCGATGAAGAAGTGGCTGCGGAGCACGCATCCCCACGCGGTATCCCTGCCAATATGTAACAGCCGGCCTCCAAGGATGCGTCCGTCCGGAAGGCGCGGCGCATCCCATCCGAATCCCACCCTTCCACACACCGCCGCACTGATATGGCCGTGCTCGCGTGCCGTGCGATAAGCGCCGGCATCGAAGAATTCGCCTGCATCCCGAAACTGGATGAGGAGCTTTTCCGCGGGTTGCCCGGTAAAAAATTCCTCCACCCGATGAATCGATCCGACATGCGTTCCGTCGCGGCACTCTAGCCAGTCACTGAAGACATGATCGACCGGATGCCACCAGACGTATTTCTGCGTATCCGGCCGGAACCGGAACCACCACTCGAACATCTCGCCAGTACAGCCATGAAGATCGGTGCGACAGGCCACGTGCAGCACGCCGTCCGGCAGGCGTTCATAGCCGGTTTCCAGAGACATGGCCGAGGGATCGAGCAGCCGGTTTGCTTCATGTAGTTGCATAGTATTCTCCTTGATCAGGTGCCAGTACCGATATACAGATGCCGCAGCATGGGATCGTCGCGAATTGTTTTCGCCGTTCCGGAAAGTGCAAACCGGCCATGCTCCATCACGTGGACTTCGTCCGCGAGGTCGAGCGCGCGCTCGACATCCTGTTCCACAATCACCATCGTCAGTCCCGCCGCCCGCAACTCGGCGAGTGCTTCATACAGGCGGTCCATCATGATCGGCGCGAGGCCGAGGCTGATCTCGTCAAACAGCACAAGGCGCGGCCTGGACATGAGGGCGCGGCCGATCGCCAGCATCTGCTGCTGGCCGCCGGACATCGAGGTGCCACTGTTGGCATGGCGCTCCTTGAGGTCGGGGAAAAGCGCGTACACCCGCTCGAGCCGTTCCGCACGCTGGTCCGCCGGCACGTCGCGCGCAGGCAGCAGCAGGTTCTCTTCTACCGTCAGCGAAGGGAAAATCCGGCGCCCCTCCATGCATTGCGCCAACCCCAGCCGGGAAAGATGATGCGCCGGCAGGCCGGTGACGTCGACCTGGTCGACAAGAATGCTGCCGGCGGTCGGCCGTATGGCGCCGCTGAT
>NZ_LSTO01000001.1:469244-478537 GCF_002211445.1 Noviherbaspirillum denitrificans
GAGGCAGCCGAGGCGCATGCCGACCACGAGCACGACCGGCAGGCCGAGCTGCTGCGCGAGATCGGCGGTGTCCTCCGACGCCGACAGCGGCACGCGGAATCCGCCCACGCCTTCGACGATCACGGCATCCGCTGCTGCGGCGACGCGCTTGTAGCAATCGAGGATGTGCGCGATCTCGATGCGCACGCCCTCCTGTTCGGCCGCGATGTGCGGCGCTGCCGCATCGCGCAGCAGGTAAGGCGTGGTGAGGTCGACCGGCAGCGGGACGTTCACTTCCGCCGCAAGCAGGTCGACGTCTTCGTTGTGCCACGCGCCGTCACGCAGTTCCGCACCCGCAGCCACCGGCTTCATGGCCGCCACGCGGATACCGGCCTGCGCCAGCGCATGCACCAGCGTGCAGGACACCAGGGTCTTGCCGATCTCGGTGTCGGTACCGGTGACGAAATAGCCGATCGACGCACTCATGCGAATGCCTCCAGCAGGTTGAACGCGCTGGCCAGCTGCGACACTTCCTGGCCGGTATGCGACGCGGACAGCGTGATGCGCAGGCGCGCGGTGCCGGCAGGCACGGTCGGCGGGCGGATGCCGGGTACCCAGAAGCCTTGTTCGTACAAAGCCGCGCCGGCGCGCATCGCTTCTTCGTTCGTGCCGATGATGACGGGCTGGATCGCGGTATCGGACGGAAACAGTTTCCAGCGCTGCAGGTTGAGTTCGCTGCGCAGCTGTGCAATCAGCGCGCGCAGATGGCTGCGGCGCTGCGCGCCTTCTGCGCCATCGATGATGTCCATGCTGGCCATCAATGCATGCGCAAGCGCGGGAGCGGCGGCCGTGGTGTAGATGTAGGGACGGGCGCGCTGCACCAGCCATTCGATCACGGTGGAATGCGCGGCGACGAATGCGCCGCCGACACCGGCCGCCTTGCCCAGCGTGCCCATGTACACGAGGTAGGGCGAGCGCAGGTTGAAATGTTCCAGCGCACCACGGCCGTTCTGGCCGAGCACGCCGAAGCCGTGCGCATCGTCGACCACCAGCCAGGCACCGTACTGTTCGCACAGCCTGAGCATCTCGGGCAGCGGCGCGAGGTCGCCATCCATGCTGAACACGCTGTCGGTGACGACCAGCTTGGTCTTCGCGGTGCTTGCCTTGAGCAGCTGTTCCAGCGCCGCCGCGTCGCCGTGCGGATACACCTTCAGGTTGGAGCGCGACAGACGCGCGCCGTCGATCAGGGACGCGTGGTTCAGCTCTTCCGAAAAGAGGTCGGCGTCGCGGCCGGCCAGCGCGCTCAGCACCGCGAGGTTGGCCATGTACCCGGTGCAGAAATACAGCGCGCGCGGCGATTCGATATGCGGCGACAGGAAATCGGCGAAGCGTTCTTCGAGCAGCGCGTGTGCGCGCGAATGGCCGCTGATCAGGTGCGACGCGCCGCTACCGACGCCGTAGCGGCTCGCGCCTTCCTGCAAGGCTTCGATCAGTAGCGGGTGCGATGCAAGGCCAAGGTAATCGTTGCTGCAGAACGCGAGCATGTCACGGCCGTCGACCTTCATGCGCGGCGCACAGGGCGTTTCGGCGACGCGCAGGCGACGGCGCAGGCTTTGCCTGTCGAGCTGCTGCAGTTCGCGTTCGAGGGAGGCGATCAGTTCCATTGTCATGCCTCCACGACCTGGTTGAACACGGACAGCGTGCGCGATGCGAGCAGGTCGATTTCCTCGTCGTCGAGGATGTACGGCGGCATCAGGTAGACAGTGCGGCCGATCGGGCGCAGCAGCAGTTCGTTCTGCAGCGCTTGCGTGAAGAAGCGGCGCGAGAAGGTCGCGGCCTTCGCCGGATCGTCGACGACTGCATCGAAGGCCCACATCATGCCGCGATTGCGGAAATGCTTCACTTTCGGATGCGATACCAGCGGCGCCAGCGCGGCGGAAATTTTCGCGGCGCGCTCGCGGTTATGCCTGAGCACCTCGTCTTCGTCGAAGATCGCCAGCGTCGCGAGTGCCGCGCGGCAGGCCAGCGGATTGCCGGTATAGGAATGCGAGTGCAGGAAGCCGCGCGTGACGTCGCTGTGATAGAACGCACGGTAGATGGCGTCGCGCGTCATCACCAGCGAGAGCGGCAGGTAGCCGCCGCTGATGCCCTTGGACAGGCAGACGAAGTCGGGCCAGACCGACGCCTGCTCGCAGGCGAAGAAGGTACCGGTGCGGCCGCAGCCGACTGCGATCTCGTCGGCGATCAGGTGCACCTGGAAGCGGTCGCACAGCGCGCGCACTTCCTTCAGGTAGACCGGGTCATACATCGCCATGCCGGCCGCGCATTGCACCAGCGGCTCGATGATGACAGCGGCAATACTTTCGCTGCTCTCCTGCAGCAGTTTTTCCAGGTCGCCCGCGGCACGGCGCGCGACGTCTGCGGCGCTTTCGCCTTCCTGCGCCTGGCGCGCGTCGGGCGAAGTCACCACATGTGCCTGCCGCAGCATCGGGCCGTAGGCATCGCGGAAGATCGCGACATCGGTCACCGCCAGCGCGCCGACGGTTTCGCCGTGGTAGCTGCCCTTGAGGCAGACGAATTCGCGCTTGCTGTCGCGGCCGCTGTTGCGCCAGTAATGGAAGCTCATCTTGAGCGCGATTTCGGTCGCCGACGCGCCATCCGATGCATAGAAACAATGCCCCAGCACGCCGCCGGTCAGCGCCGACAGCTTTTCCGACAAGGCGATCACCGGCTCGTGCGTAAAGCCGGCGAGCATCGCGTGTTCCAGCAGGTCGAGCTGTTCCTTCAATGCCGCATTGATGCGCGGATTGGCATGGCCGAACAGGTTGACCCACCACGAGCTGATCGCATCGAGGTAGCGTTGGCCGTCGGCGTCGTACAGCCACGCGCCGCGGCCATGGCTGACCGGCACCAGCGGCACCGTTTCATGGTGCTGCATCTGCGTGCACGGGTGCCAGACGCTGTTCAGGCTGCGTGCGACCCAATCGGATTTGAGGCTTGCGTTCAAGACTGCTCCAAGTAAAACTCACCGGCCCTTAATTCAGCCAGTTCGGCTTCCGCTTCTCCAGGAACGACCGCACACCTTCCTTGCCCTCTTCGGAACTGCGGATGTCGGCGATGCGCTCGGCGGTGTCAGCGATCAGTTCCGCGGTCAGCGGCTGGCCGGCGACATCCTGCACGAGGCGCTTGGCTTCCTTCACGGCGTTCGGGCTGTTGGCCACCAGTGCCTTCACGATATCGGCGACCGTCGCGTCGAGCGCGTCGGCGGCCACGACCTGGTGCACGAAGCCGGTCCGGTGTGCTTCCTGTGCGGAGAAACGCTCCGCGGTGAGGAAATAGCGGCGGGCGGCGTTTTCGCCCGTCGCGAGAATGACGTAAGGCGAGATTGTCGCAGGAATCAGGCCGAGTTTGACCTCGCTCAAGCAAAAATTAGTTGCTTCAACGGCAACGGCAATGTCGCAGGCCGCGACCAGCCCCATGCCGCCTGCGTAGCAGTCGCCTTGCACTTTTGCCACCACCGGCTTGGGGCAGGTGTAGATGGTGTGCAACATTTCAGCCAGTTGCGCGGCATCCGCACGGTTTTCCTCGTGCGTGTAGCCGGCCATCTTCTTCATCCAGTTCAGGTCGGCGCCTGCGCAGAATGCCGGACCGTTGGCGGCGAGCACGATCGTTCGTACGTCGGCGTTCTGTCCCAGCTCGCGGAAAACCTGGGTGATTTCCGCGATCGTCGTTTCATTGAACGCGTTGCGCACGTCCGGGCGGTTGAGGGTGACGGTCGCGACCTTGCCGTCGACGGCAACGATGAGAGTCTGGTAGTCCATGTTTACATCCTGAAAACGCCGAACTTCGTATCGCGGATCGGCGCATTCAGCGCTGCGCTCAATCCCAGCCCCAGCACCATGCGCGTATCCGCCGGATCGATCACGCCGTCATCCCACAGGCGGGCGGATGCATAGTACGGATGGCCCTGGTGTTCGTACTGCTCGCGGATCGGCGCCTTGAACGCTTCCTCTTCTTCCTTCGACCAGCTGCCGCCCTTGCCTTCGATGCCGTCGCGCTTGACAGTCGCCAGCACGCTGGCTGCCTGCTCGCCGCCCATCACCGAGATGCGCGCGTTCGGCCACATCCACAGCATGCGCGGGGAGAACGCCCGGCCGCACATGCCGTAGTTGCCGGCGCCGAAGCTGCCGCCGATGATGACGGTGAACTTGGGCACGGAGGCGGTCGACACGGCAGTCACCATCTTGGCGCCGTTGCGTGCGATGCCTTCGTTTTCGTACTTGCGGCCCACCATGAAGCCGGTGATGTTCTGCAGGAACACCAGCGGGATCTTGCGCTGGCAGCACAGTTCGATGAAGTGCGAGCCCTTCAGTGCCGATTCCGAAAACAGGATGCCGTTGTTGGCGATGATGCCGACCGGCATGCCGAAGATATGCGCGAAGCCGCACACCAGCGTGGTGCCATAGCGCGCCTTGAATTCGTCGAATTCGCTGCCGTCGACGATGCGCGCGATCACTTCGCGCACGTCGAAGGGCTTGCGGGTGTCGGTCGGGATCACGCCATACAGTTCATGCGTGTCGTACTTCGGCGCCACCGGCTCGCGCAGCACGAGCTGCTGCGGTTTCTGGCGGTTGAGGTTGCCGACGATGGTGCGCGCCAGCGACAGCGCGTGCATGTCGTTCATCGCGAGATGGTCGACCACGCCGGAAAGGCGGGTGTGCACGTCGCCGCCGCCGAGGTCTTCCGCGCTCACCACTTCACCGGTCGCGGCCTTCACCAGCGGCGGGCCGCCGAGGAAGATGGTGCCCTGTTCCTTGACAATGATGGACTCGTCGCTCATCGCCGGCACATAGGCGCCGCCCGCGGTGCACGAACCCATCACCACCGCAATCTGCGGGATGCCCTTGGCGGACAGGTTGGCCTGGTTGTAGAAGATGCGGCCGAAATGCTCGCGGTCGGGGAATACGTCGTCCTGGTTCGGCAGGTTGGCGCCGCCGGAATCCACGAGGTAGATGCAGGGCAGGTTGTTCTGGTCGGCGATTTCCTGCGCGCGCAGGTGCTTCTTCACCGTCATCGGGTAATAGGTGCCGCCCTTCACCGTCGCGTCATTGCAGACGATCACGCATTCCTGGCCAGCCACGCGGCCGATGCCGGTGATGATGCCGGCCGACGGCGCGGCGTCGTCGTACATGTCGTAGGCGGCCAGCTGCGACAGTTCGAGGAAGGGCGTGCCCGGGTCGAGCAGCATCTGCACGCGGTCTCGCGGCAGCAGCTTGCCGCGCGAGACATGCTTCTTGCGCGCGTCTTCGCCGCCGCCAAGCGAAATCTTCGCGATCTTTTCCTTCAGGTCGTCGACCACGCGCTGCATGGCGGCAGCGTTGTTCTTGAAGTCCTCGCTGCGGGTGTTCAGTTTGCTTTCAATGTGAGCCATGTGCTGTCCTTGTATTTTCTGTCTGCCGGTCAGGCGGTCTTGTCTTCTTCGAGCTTGAGCTCTTCCTTCATCTGCTCACGCATGCGGAACTTCTGCACCTTGCCGGTCACGGTCATGGGGAAGGCAGTGACGAAGCGGATGTAGCGCGGCACCTTGTAATGCGCGATCTGCCCGCGGCAGAATTCGCGCACGCCATCCTCGTCGAGCTCGGCGCCCGCGCGAAGGATGATCCAGGCGCACAGTTCCTCGCCGTACTTCTTGTCGGGCACGCCGACCACCTGCACGTCCTGGACGGCGGGATGGCGGTACAGGAATTCCTCGATCTCGCGCGGGTAGATGTTTTCGCCGCCGCGGATCACCATGTCCTTGATGCGGCCGGAAATGTTCACATAGCCTTCCGCATCCATCACCGCAAGGTCGCCGGTGTGCATCCAGCCTTCGGCATCGATCGCTTCGGCGGTCTTTTGCGGATCTTCCCAGTAGCCGTGCATCACGGAGTAACCGCGCGTGCACAGCTCGCCGGAAGTGCCGACCGGCACGGTTTCGCCGGTGTCGGGATTGACGATCTTTACTTCGAGGTGCGGCTGGGTCAGGCCGACGGTGGACACGCGCTTTTCCAGCGGCGTGTCGACGGTGCTCTGGCAGCTTACCGGGCTGGTCTCGGTCATGCCATAAGCGATGGTCACTTCGCGCATGTTCATGTCGCTGACCACGCGCTTCATCACTTCGATCGGGCAGGGCGAGCCGGCCATGATGCCGGTGCGCAGCGTCGACAGGTCGAATTCCTTGAAGCGCGGATGGTCGAGTTCCGCAATGAACATGGTGGGCACGCCGTGCAAGCCGGTGCAGCGTTCCTGCTGGACAGCCTGCAGCACCGACAGCGGGTCGAAGGCTTCGTTCGGATAGACGATGGTCGAGCCGTGCGTGAGGCACGCGAGGTTGCCGAGCACCATGCCGAAGCAGTGGTAGAGCGGCACCGGGATGCACAGCCTGTCCTGCGGCGTCAGGCGCATCGCCTCGCCGATGAAGAAGCCGTTGTTCAGCACATTACGGTGGGTGAGCGTGGCGCCCTTCGGGAAGCCGGTGGTGCCGCTGGTGAACTGGATGTTGATCGGGTCGGTGTTGTCCAGCTTCTTCGCGATGTCAGGCAGGCGGGCATCCTCGGGATTCCCCATTGCCATCAGGTCGGCGAAGCGCAGCATGCCCGCCACATGGTCGTCGCCCAGCTGGATAACGGTCTTCAGCGCCGGCACCTTGGCGGCATTGAGCGCGCCCGGCTTGCTGGAAGCGAGCTCTGGCGCAATCGCCTGCACCATTTCGATATAGTTGCTGGTCTTGAACGTCGTCATCGTGATCAGCGACTTGCAGCCGACCTTGTTGAGCGCATATTCCAGCTCGGCGAGGCGATAGGCCGGATTGATGTTGACCAGGATGAGGCCGGCCTTGGCGGTGGCGATCTGCGTCAGCAGCCATTGCGCATTGTTGTGCGACCAGATGCCGATGCGGTCGCCGGGGCGCAGGCCGGTCTCGAGCAGCGCGCTGGCGAGCCGGTTCGATTCTTCCTGCAACTGGCGATAGGTGTAGCGGATCTGCTGGTGGCAAGACACCAGCGCTTCGTTATCGGGAAAACGGCTGGCCATCGCATCGAAGAATTCGCCGATCGTCTGTTCGATCAACGGCGTTTCTCGACTGCCCTGGCCGTAGCTTGTAACCAACTGCGCCATTCCAATTTCTCCTGTTATTTTGCTTTGGGAAAACTTCCATCGACGTAAAACCACCGGCCTTCTTCGCGCACGAAGCGGCTGATTTCATGCAGCCGGTGCGCGCGTCCGCCGAGCTTGTAGCGTGCGACGAATTCCACGGTGGCTTCGTCGCCCGCCGGGACATGTTTCTTGACTTCCAGCCCCAGCCACTTGGCATCGTCGTCCTGCGTCAGGTCCTCGGCAGGACGCGTGCTCGCATGCCAGGTCGCCTTGAGGTACGGTTCCCTGCGCAGCACAAAGGCGGTGTAGCGCGACCGCATCAACTGCTCGGCGGTCTGCGGCACTTCGCCGCCGTCGACGAAGCGGCCGCAGCAGCTGTCGTACGCGGCGCCGCCGCAGGGGCAGGGCTGTGCTTCCTTCTTTGCCATTACGCCTTCTTTGCCTTTTCCGCGACCGCGCCGCCTGCCGCTTTCCATGCGCCGAAACCGCCTTCGATGTGGGCCACGTTTTCCATGCCCATGTCCTGCACGGTCTTGGTGGTCAATGCGCTGCGCCAGCCGGCGGCGCAAAAGAAGATGAACTCCTTCTTTTCGCCGAACACCGGCTTGAAGTAGGGCGAATCCGGATCGATCCAGAATTCGATCATGCCGCGCGGTGCGGGATAGGCGCCGGGAATCACGCCGTCGCGCTCCAGTTCGCGCACGTCGCGCACATCGACGAACTGCACGTTCGGGTCGCCGAGTTTCGCCTTTGCCTCTTCCACGCTGTAGGTTTTGACCTGCGACATGGCTTCATCAACAAGCGCCCGGAATCCCTTCTTCATCGGCATGGTGCTGTCTCCCTCAGATTTTTCCGTTTTTCAAAAATGCCTCGAGCTGGTCGAAGCGGTCGAAACCCCAGAACGGCTCGCCGTCGGCAATCATGAAAGGCGAACCGAACACACCGCGCGCAACAGCCGCATCGACACCGGCTTTCAGCATGTCCTTGATGTCCTGGCTGTTGGCGCCGTCGAGCACAGCCTCGTGCTTCAGCCCGGCAGCCTCGCAAGCGGGCGCGAGGCCTTCAGGACGCGTGATGTCGAGGCCGTCGGCGAAGTAGGAGGCGAACGCCGCCTTGGCGAACGCAACCGCCTTGGCATCGCCGAAATCGCGCGCAATCCAGGTCATCGCGCGCGCGGCGAGCTGCGTCGAGATCGGGAAGGTCGCCGGACGCTTGTACGGAATGCCGTGCAGGCGCGCGGTGCGCTCGAAATCGCGATACGAATAGTCGCCCTTCAGCGGCACCATCGGCAGCGGCGCGCAACCCGTCGTCTTGAAGATCGCGCCGAGCAGGACCGGATGCCACGCCACTGTGCGGCCGTACTTCGCGGCCAGCGCTTCGATGCGCAGCGCCGCGAAATAGCCGTAGGGCGAAGAAAAGTCGAAGTAGAAATCGATCGGTGCTGACATGCAAGCTCCTTCAGGCCAGCGCGCGGCTGATGAGGATTTTCTGGATTTCGCTCGTGCCTTCGTAGATCTGGCACACGCGCACGTCGCGGTAGATGCGCTCGACAGGGAAGTCGCTCACGTAGCCGTAGCCGCCGTGGACCTGGATCGCTTCCGAGCACACGCGTTCTGCCATTTCGCTGGCGAACAGCTTGGCCATCGCCGCTTCCTTCAGGCAGGGCTTGCCGGCATCCTTCAGGCTGGCCGCGTGCCAGATGAGCTGGCGCGCCGCTTCGATCTGGGTCGCCATCTCGGACAGCTTGAACTGCACCGCCTGGTGTTCGAACAGCGTCTTGCCGAAGCTGGTGCGCTCCTTCGCATACGCCAACGCTGCGTCAAAGGCCGCACGCGCCATGCCGACGGATTGCGAGGCGATGCCGATGCGGCCGCCTTCAAGACCCGACAACGCGATCTTGTAACCCTGGCCTTCTTCGCCGATCAGGTTCTGCGCCGGAATGCGGCAGTTCTCGAACAGGATCTGCGCGGTGTCCGACGAATGCTGGCCCATCTTTTCCTCGAGGCGGGCGACGATGTAGCCGGGCGTGTTGGTCGGCACCCAGAACGCGCTGATGCCGCGCTTGCCGGCTTCCTTGTCGGTCACCGCCATGACGATCGCGACATCGGCGTACTTGCCGCTGGTGATGAACTGCTTCACGCCGTTCAGCACATAATGGTCGCCGTCGCGCGTGGCGGGGG
>NZ_LSTO01000001.1:478547-490480 GCF_002211445.1 Noviherbaspirillum denitrificans
TCTTCGAAGCGGTCGATTTCCGCGGGCGTGCGGCCGGCGAGCGACGCACGGCGCACTGTTTCCTGGCTTTCGAGGTGCGCGAGCGCCTTGTGATACGGCTCCAGGAAGGACTCCTGGCCGGTGATGATGAACCCGCGCTGGCCGGTCTCGGCATCCTTCATCAGCGACAGGGCTTCGGAGATGACCTGGATGCGCGCCTCGGAATCAAGCAGCGCTTCCTGCAATTGCGCCGCCTTTTCCGCCGTCATGAAAGGCACGATGGCAGTGGCCAGCATGACCAGCACCGCGACGGCGATGAGCGCCTTGATTTTCCCTTCGATACGCATGGCCGCCTGGGCCGCCGTCATATCTGCCATTCCGGCGGAAGTTCGCTTGGCACATGCATCGAGAGCAGCGCGCCGAAGGCCGCGGGCTCCACCGGCCGGCTGAACAGGTAACCCTGCATGCCGTGGCAGCCGTGCTGGGCGAGGAAGCGCTGCTGCTCCGTCGTTTCCACGCCTTCCGCCACCACTTGCAGGCGCAGGCTGTGGCCCAGCGCGATGACGGCGCGGGTGATCGCGGTGCCGCCTTCGTCGAGGCCGATGTCGCGGGTGAACGACTGGTCGATCTTGAGCGTGTCGATCGGGAAGCGCTTGAGCTGTGACAGGCTGGAATAGCCGGTGCCGAAGTCATCGATGGAAAAGCGCACGCCGAGTTCGCGCAATTCCTTCATCACGCTGACCACATGGTCGGGGCGGTCCATGATGACGCTTTCGGTGATCTCCAGTTCGAGCTGGTGCGCGGGCAGTCCTGTCTCTTCCAGCACTTGCCTGACCTGCGTCGCGAAGCAGCCGTGCTCGAACTGCTTGGCCGACACGTTGACCGCGACCACCAGAGCGCTCCCGGCGTCGGCATTCCATTCGCGCGCCTGGCGGCAGGCCTCGCGCAGCACCCACTTGCCGATGTCGATGATCTGGCCGGTCTCTTCCGCGATCGGAATGAAGCGCGCCGGCGAGACGATGCCCAGCTCGGGATGGCGCCAGCGCACCAGCGCTTCCATGCCCTTGATGCGGCCGCTGGCGAGGTCGAGCTGCGGCTGGTAGAACACGCGGAACTCGTTGCGCGCGAGCGCCTGGCGCAGGCTGCTTTCGATCAGCAGGCGCTCGGTTGCTGCCTGGTTCATTTCTTCGCGGAAGAACTGGAAGCGTCCGCCGACGGCCGCCTTCGCATGGTGGAGCGCGACGTCGGCATTCTTGAGCAGGACATCGGGCACCTTGCCGTCGGAGGGGAAGACGCTGATGCCGATGCGCGCGCTGGCGCTGACTTCATGCCCTTCCAGGTCGAACGGCCTGGCGAGGGCGCCGAGCAGGCGTTCGGCCATGTCGGCGGCGTCCTGCGCGTCCTGGATGTCTTCCACGATCACCGCGAACTCATCGCCGATGTGGCGCGACAGCGTGTCGGATGCGCGGATCATCGGCTGCCAGCGTGCCTTCACGCGCAGCAGGAGCAGGTCGCCGATGCGGTGACCGAGCGAGTCGTTCACATGCGACAGGCGGTCGAGGTCGATCAGCAGCACCGCGATGCGGCTGTTGCGGCGCTCGGCGGTGTAGATCGCCTGCTGAAGCCGGTCGCGCAGCAGCGCACGGTTGGGCAGGCCGGTGAGCGCATCGAAGAAGGACAGCTGCTCGATGCGGTCCTGCGCGATCTTGTAGTGCGAGATGTCGGAAAAGATGCCGATGTAATTCACCACCTCGCCGGCCTCGTCGAGGATGCGCTTGATCGACAGGTGTTCGGCGTACAGCTCGCCGGACTTGCGCCGGTTCCAGATCTCGCCGCTCCAGCTGCCGGTGGCGTCGACCTCGCGCCACATCGCGGCGTAGAACGTGGCGTCCTGCAGGCCTGAGCTGAGCAGTGCGTGCGTCTTGCCGACGACCTCATCCTCGTCGTACCCGGTGATCGCGCAGAAGGCGGGATTGACCTTGACGATGCGCCGCGCGGCATCGGTGACGCTGATGCCCATCGTGGAATGGTTGAATACGGTGTCGGACAGCCGCAGCTCTTTCTCGATCTTCTTGTGCGAGGTGATGTCGGTGTAGGTGGTGACGAAACCGGCCAGTGCGCCGCCCACATGCATCGGCCGGCCGCACACGAGATGGACCTTGCCGTTCGGCCGGGGACGCTCGAACTGGTGCTCCCTGAATTCCAGGGCGAGTGTGCGGAAGCGCGCCACGTGCGCTTCAGGATCGCCCGGACCGTATTCCCCTCGCTGCGCCGGGATGCGAACGAGGTCGTCGAAACAGGCGCCCTCGGTCAGCACCTCCGGCGGGAAGTTGAGGACTTCGACCATGCCTTCGTTCCAGTGGCGCAGGCGCAACGTTTCGTCGAAGACGCTGATCCCCTGCGGCATGTGCTGCAGCACCGCCTTCAGGTAGGCGCTTTCGCGCGCCAGCGCATCATGCTTTTCCTGCAGCGCGCCGGCCAGCTCCTTGCGTTCGGTGATATCGGTCATGACACCGCCGAGCCCCACCGGCTCGCCATTTTCCACCGTCACCGTCACCGCATCCTGCAACCACACGGTGCGTCCGTCGGCGGCGATCATGCGGTATTCGAAGTCATGGTTGAGGCCCGCCTCGGTCTGGGAGACGCAGAAGGCAACGACCCGCTCGCGGTCATCCGGATGCACATGCGCGGCCCAGAAGCCGGGCACGCGCCAGTCGGCTGCGGGATAGCCGAGGATCCGCTCGGCGGCGGGGCTGACATAGGTAAACGTGAACGTGAGGGGATCGGCCTCCCACACGATGCCGTCGATGCGGGACAGCAGGTCGCGCAATCCCCCGCGCGGGAGATCGTTCTCGTCGTCACCGGCCCGTGTCGTACGCGCGCCCATGATGCTTACGCCCGCCTGGCGATGCGCGGCAAGGATTTGCGCATCCCTTTGCCCTGCAAAACGCGCAGCGCCGGCTGTTCGGCGGCAGGCGCCGCCGCCACCGCCGCGACCTTGAAGATGCTGACGGCGGCATGCAACTGGTTCGCCTGTTCCTTCAGGCTTTCCGATGCCGATGCCGCTTCTTCCACCAGCGCCGCATTCTGCTGCGTCACTTCATCCATCTGGCCGATAGCCTGGTTGACCTGGTGGATGCCGGAAGCCTGTTCGCGGCTGGCGGCAGCGATCTCGCCGATCAGGTCGGCCACCTGGCGCACCGACACCACGACCTTTTCCATCGTCTCGCCGGCCTGCTGCACCAGCACGCCGCCTTCATCGACCTGCACCACGGAAGCGTCGATCAGCGTCTTGATTTCCTTCGCGGCGCTGGCCGAGCGCTGCGCCAGCGTACGCACCTCGGCGGCCACCACCGCGAAGCCGCGGCCCTGTTCGCCGGCACGCGCGGCTTCCACCGCCGCGTTCAGCGCCAGGATGTTGGTCTGGAACGCAATGCCGTCGATGATGTTGACGATGTCCGCGATCCGGCCGGAGCTGCCCTTGATCGACTCCATCGTGTTGACCACCTGCGCCACCACCTGGCCGCCGTCGGTCGCAAGTTGCGAGGCGTTGATGGCGAGCGAGTTCGCCTGCTGTGCGTTCTCCGCGTTGTTGCGCACGGTCGAGGTCAGTTCTTCCATCGACGCGGCGGTCTCTTCCAGCGAGCTGGCCTGTTCTTCGGTGCGTGACGACAGGTCGAGATTGCCGCTGGCGATTTCGCCCGACGCGGTGACGATGGAATCGGTACCGGTGCGGACCTGGCCGACGATGCCGGCGATGCTGTCGCGCATGCTCTTGATGGAGTACAGCAGGCTGCTCTGGTCATGCGCCTTCAGTTCGACCGGCACGGTGAGGTCGCCGGCGGCGATGCGCCGCGTCACTTCGGCGGTGTAGGCCGGTTCGGCGCCGAGCTGGCGCAGCAGGCTGCGGCCGATCATCGAGCAGATGACGAGCAGCGCGGCGGCCAGCGCCAGCGCGCCGACGGTGAATTCGATCACGCGCGACATGATTGTCGACTCGACGGTGTCCACATAGACGCCGGAACCGACCACCCAGCCCCAGGGCGCGAAACCCTTGACATAGGAGACCTTGGGCACCGGCTGGTCGCTGCCGGGTTTCGGCCAGCGGTAATTGAGGAAGCCGCTGCCATCCGCCTTGACGATCGCCGCCATTTCGACAAACAGCGGCTTGCCGTCCGCGTCCTTCTGTTCGGAGAGGACCTTGCCGTCGAGCTCGGGCTTGATCGGATGCATGATCATCGCGGGCTGCATGTCGTTGATCCAGAAGTATTCCGTGCGGTTGTAGCGCAGCTCTTTCACGGCAGAGAGCGCGGCCGCCTTGGCTTCCGCTTCCGGCATCTTGCCTTTCGACGCCAGCGCCTGGTAATACGCGACAACGCCATGCGCGGTTTCAACTGCCTGGCGCACGCTGTCCTGCCTTTCCTGCAACACGAGCTTGCGCTCGCTGGCGAGGAACAGCACGGTGAGCACGATGATACCGAGGATGGCGCAGGCAGTGAGCGCGCGCAGCTTGGTGGAAATCTTCCAGGACTCGAGGAAATGCAAATTCAACATGGGGTCACCTGTGACAAAAAAGCAGGCCCATGGCGCTGCGTGTTGCTTGTGTGGGATAGAACTTGTGCGAGGCGCGAATGCGCGTCACGGAACCTGGTCGGAATGCCTGTGCCGGTATTCGGCCGAAGGATGGACGAACCAGCGCCCGTCGCGGAACTCGGGCGGCGGATGGATATGCCCCTGCTCGAGCCAGCAGCGCAGGGCATAAGGCGACGGAGCGAAGTCGCCGAATGTGATGCGAGCCCAGTCGCTCGCAGGCATGCATGATGTGGGCAGGGTTGCCATGGTTTCTCCCAGAATGAAGGCGCGTCGGCACCCGAAAGCTTCTTTGCAACCAGGCAGAATGCGATGTGCGCCTTGCCTCGCTGCAATTAGTGTGCCTATGGCTTGATCTGCGTCAATTGGCACTTCAAGGTGTGAACGATGGGTGGAATTTCCCGATCGTAAAAATTTACACTTCCCGACAACGGGAAATTCCTGCAGGCGGGAACGGAGCGCGATAGAAGAAGGGCAAGTATCACTGCGCCGGGAAGCGCGGCCGGCATGGCGTTCGGACGATGTCGTCGGCCATGCCGCCCTGCAAGGAATAGGAGTCAGTCCGACAAGCAAAACTGCCTGGATCTTGTCTGCGAATGCTCTTTTTTGGAGGTCGGGCAGACGGATCAAGGACGTTCAATGCAGGACAAGAATGGCCGGCCATTCTTGTCGCAATGTTTCCATGAGTCAATAAGGATTATCCGCAGGCCGGCCGCACATCAGAACGCCTCAGAACTCCTCCCAGCCGTCCGCGGCGCTGGTCGCCGGCAATGCCGGCGCGCGCCTGGCAGGACGTGCGGGCGCTGCGGTCCGCACTGGCGCAGCCGCCCTTGCCGCAATCACGGGCGCAGGCACGGTGGCCACCGCCGTCGCGTCGATCTTGAACACCTGCACCGCCTGCGCCAGTTCCTCGGCCTGCTTGTGCATGGCGTCGGCGGATGCCGCCGCCTCTTCCACCAGTGCCGCATTCTGTTGCGTCACCTGGTCCATCTGCGCGATGGCCTTGTTGACCTGGTCGATGCCGCTGTTCTGTTCCTGGCTGGCCATCGCAATGTCGCCAATCAGGTTGGCGACGCGTTTGACGCTGGTGACGACTTCCTGCATGGTCTCGCCCGCCTGGTCGACCAGCGCGGAACCGGCATGCACCTTGTCCACCGAGTTGTCGATCAATGCCTTGATCTCCTTCGCGGCGGCGGCGGAACGTTGCGCCAGGGTCCGCACTTCGTTGGCGACGACGGCGAAGCCGCGCCCCTGCTCTCCGGCGCGCGCCGCTTCGACGGCAGCATTCAACGCGAGGATGTTGGTCTGGAAGGCGATACCGTCGATCACGCCGATGATGTCGACGATCTTGTGCGACGATTCATTGATGGCCGCCATGGTGCTCACGACTTCGGCCACGACCGCGCCGCCCTTGCCGGCCACTTCGGAAGCGGCCAGCGCCATGTCGTTGGCCTGGCGCGCGTTGTCCGCATTCTGCTTCACGGTGGAGGTCAGCTCGTCCATCGACGAAGCCGTCTCTTCCAGCGATGCCGCCTGCTGCTCGGTGCGGGAGGACAGGTCGAGGTTGCCGGCGGCCATTTCGTTGGTGGCGGTGGTGATGGATTCGGTGCCGAGGCGGACCTTGGTCACGATGTCGAGGAGGCTGTCCTGCATGGTCTTCATCGCATAGAGCAGGCTGCTTTGGTCCTTCGGCTTGACCTTGACCGGCTGAGACAGGTCGCCGGCCGCGATCCTGCGTGCCACCTCGGCGGCATCCTCGGGGTCGCCGCCGATCGCGCGGTTCATGCTGAAGGCCACCATCAGCACGGCGCCGTTCAGGAAGATGCCGATGATCGCCAGCGCCACGAAGGCGGTCCAGAAATCGCTGATCGCCGCATCGGTCAGGTCGTCGAGGTAAATGCCGGCAACGAAGGACCAGTCCCAGGGTTTGAAGGTCAAGACATAGGAGCCCTTGGCAAAGACAGCCTTCTGGTCCGGATTTCCCGGCTTCGGCCAGACATATTCCACCCAGCCCTTGCCCGGGCCCTTGGCGATATCGGCCATTTGATTGAACAAGGCATTCCCTTTTGCGTCCTTGAAACCGGACATTTCCTTGCCGTCCATCTCCGGCTTGATCGGATGCATGACCATTTTCGGCTCGGACGAGATGACGGTGATGTAACCATCGGCGCCAAAGCGCATGGCCCGGATACGCGCCAGCGCCTGCTTCTTGGCTTCGTCCTCCGGCAGTGTGCCGGCAGCGACCATGGCGGCGTATTCCTTGGCGACCGACAAGCCGATCTCGGTAGCGGATTTCAGCGAATTCTGCCGCTCTTCCAGCCGTCGCTGGCTGGTGTGGTAAATGTCGGTGAGGGTGACCGCCCAGAGGCTGATCCAGCAAATGACCAGCGGGGCGAGGAGCTTGGTGCGAAACGAGAGCTTCATGTTCATTCTAGAGATGACGTTGAAACATGCCGCAGCTGGGTTGGGGATGCGGCATGCAAGGGCAAACAGCGGGAAGGGTAAGTTGCCGGGCTTTCAGAAAACTTACTCTGCGGCAATTTTATGCGAAAGCGGCTGTTCGGAGAGGGGTAGTGGAATGCGTGATTTATTGTTATGCCAAAAAGGCATGACGAATAGACATCATTCGGGCGGCGGATATCAAGCAGTCAGGCGCGTCACGACGCGCCGCACCCAGGGCGCGACAACGGCCACCGTCGGAAACGCTATAGGCCATGTCGTCGCGCAGCTCCTGAGCCATTGCGCGATAAACCCGGCATGGATGCCGCGCGACATGGCGAGGACGAAGGCAGAAACGATGCTGACCATGATGGCCGAGAGCAAGGCGCTGAAGAGGATCGGTGCAAAGCGGGATGGAATACGCATGTCATTCTCCTGGATGAATTAATTAACAAGGAAGCGTGCGGCCCAGCCGGCCGCATACAGGCCGAGGCCAAATACCGCATGGTTGATGAGGCTCTGGATTCGCGCCGTGCCCGGACGCGGCGTCCGGGAAGCGGCAATACCGGCGCCCATGCCGGGCTGCATCAGCAGGAAAGGCGCGGCCACGGTGACGATGCCGGTCAACATTGCCGGTCCGATCGAAGGGTCGCGGAGCCACGCGTCGCCGCAGAAGGCCACGAGGCCGGCGGCGAATGCGATCCCGGTCAGGTAATGCGCGGTCCATCCGATCCAGCGTTCGCCGCGCACCGGCGGCGCCTTCGTGATGGCGTCATGCCGGAAGCGTCCGCGCGGCATGTGGCCGATCCAGCGGCCCAACATGCGGTAGTCAGGCGGCGCGATGCCGAGCAAGGTCTTGCGCGCGATTCCCCATGCATCCATCACCGCCGTCGCGCCGGCGCCAATGACGAGGGCATTTATCAGGTAGCTCATGATCATCTCCATGTGTCGATGGACACAGCGTACGACTTCAAGCGAACTTGAAGTCAAGCGGAAATTGCGGATCTGCAGTACAGGACGCGTTTTGAGCTTTCGCAAGGGCCGGGCCGCCGTGCCTTGTCCGATATCCGAATGGAATGTTCGCGCTTGTGCAGAATCAAACCGGATCACATCGAGACGATTCCACTGCGCACGGTGACGCCCGCCCAACCTTCCACCGCCCGCCGGTCGGTCCGCACCTACCTGACCTGGCTGGTCCTCGCCTGCCTCCTGCCCGGCGTGATCGGCGCAGCCGGCCTGTTCACGTACGAATACAACGAGAGCCGGCGCCAGATCGAACGCGACACTATCCTCACCGCACGCGCGCTGTCGCAGGCCGTGGACCACCACCTGCTTCGTGTGAAAGCGGTCGCGCAGACCCTGGCGCGTTCGGATGCCCTCGCCTCCGGCGACTTCGAGCTGTTCCACCAGCAGGCCCGCATCGTGATGGCCGAGCTGGGCATGGGGACGAACGTGGTGCTGCGCGACGAGGCCGGGCGGCAACTCATCAACACCGGGGTCGACTTCGGCAAGCCGATTACGCCGGTCCAGTCGCCCGAACAGGTACGCGCCGTGTTCGACACCGGGCAGCCGGTCATCTCGAACCTGTTCATCGGGCCGGTCCTCAAGCAGCCGATCGTGAGTATCGACGTGCCGGTGTTCCATGAGGGGAAACCCTACTACGCACTCGGCATCGGCATCCTGCCGGAACATTTCAACAGGATCCTGAAAACCCAAGGATTGCCGGGCGGATGGATCGGCGGCGTATTCGACAGCACCGGTACCATCGTCGGCCGCACGCATTCCCCGGACCAGTTCATCGGCAAGAAAGCCAGCCCGATGCTGCTCCAGCGCATGCTGGCCACCCTCGAAGGCAGCGGTGAAGCCACCTCCGTCGAAGGCATCGCGTTGATGACCTACCACAGCCGCTCTCCCGCGACCGGCTGGACCGTCGCCATCGGCATTCCCCGCAGCACCGTCGACGGCATGCTGGTGCGGGCACTCTGGGTGCTGGCGCTCGGTGTTGTCGTGCTGTTCGCCGCGGGCCTCGCGCTGGCATGGCTGATGGGCGGCCGCATTGCGCGCGCAGTCACGGCGCTGACCGGTCCCGCGGTTGCGCTCGGAGAGGGACGCGCGGTCGACGTGCCGGAGCAGGAAATCCAGGAAACGGAACACGTGGCCGCCGCATTGCGCCGCGCCGGCAAACTGCTGGACGAGCACACGCACGCATTGAATGCGCGCGACGCCGAACTCGCGGAAGCGCATCGCCTCGCAAAGTTCGGCACCTGGCAATGGAACCTGCTCACCGGCGAAGTGTGGACCTCGGCCTCCGTGCCCGGCATCTACGGCCGGCCAGTCCCATCGTTCCCCGAACAGCGCGGCACCCTGCTGCCGGTGGAGTCATGGGAGCGGGCCGCCGCTGCCGCACAACATGCGGTGGAAACCGGAGAAGGCTACAACCTCGACCTGCGCGTGAACCACGGCAGCGGCGAGGTCATCTGGATCAACGCCAGGTGCGAAGCGATCCGCGATGCGCAAGGCCAGGTCACCGGATTGCGCGGCACCGTGCAGGACATTTCGGAACTCAAGCGCACCGAAGAACGCTTCCGCCTGCTGGCGGATAACATTGCGCAGCTTGCATGGATGGCCGACGGCACGGGCAATATTTTCTGGTACAACCGCCGCTGGTTCGACTACACCGGGACCACGCTCGAACAGATGCAGGGCTGGGGCTGGACCGCGGTACATCATCCCGAGCATGTGGAACGCGTGGTGGCCAAGTTCCGCGATTGTTTAAGGTCGGGTACCACGTGGGAAGACACATTCCCGCTGCGCGGCGTCGACGGCCGCTACCGCTGGTTCCTGTCGCGCGCGGTGCCGGAGAAAGACGAATCGGGACGCGTGCTGCGCTGGTTCGGCACCAATACCGACATCACCGAGCAGCGCGAAGTCCAGGAAGACTTGCGGACCTTCAAGTTTTTCAGCGACCACGCGAACGAAATCCATTTCCTGGTCGAAGAACATGGCGCCTTCCGCTACGTCAACGAGCTTGCCTGCGAGCGCCTCGGTTACAGCCGCGAAGAATTGTTGCGCATGACCGTCCCGGACATTGACCCGCGCTACACCGAAGCAGCGGTGCGCGACAGGTTCGTCCGCTCCCGCGAATCGCGCCAGCCATCCTTGGAATCGGCGATCCGGTGCAAGGATGGATCGACGTTTCCGGTAGAGGTCACGACGACCGTGCTCGAGGTGCGCGGCGAGTGGCTGATGTTTGCCGTGGTGCGCGACATCACCGAACGCAAGCTGGCCGAAGAGCGCGTGCGCGAAGCGGCGCTGCATGATGTGCTGACCGGCTTGCCGAACCGTGCGCTCATCATGGAATACTGCGACCGCCTGCTGGCGGCGGCGCAGCGCAACCATATGCGCGGCGCCTTGCTGTTCATCGACCTCGACCGCTTCAAGCCGGTCAACGATGCCTACGGCCATGAAGTCGGCGACCGCGTGCTGCAGGAAGTCGGCAAGCGCCTGGCTACCTGCACACGGCAGGAAGACGTGGTCGGCCGGCTCGGCGGCGACGAGTTCGTGATCGTGCTGCCCTACCTGGACGCCGGGCACCGCGCGGCCCTCGTCGCGCAGCACGTGATCGGCGCCTTGCGCCAGCCATTCCGCGTCGGCGCCATCGAAGTGCTGATCTCGGCATCGGTCGGCATCAGCTACTTTCCCGAGCATGCGGGCAACGCGGCCGAACTCATCCATGCGGCCGACCTCGCGATGTACCAGGTCAAGCAATCGGGCCGCTCGAATTACCAGTTCTACACGACCGAACTGGACGAGCGCGCCGAGCTCGCGCACATGCTGGAAGTCAAGTTGCGCACCGCGCTGCGCGACGGCGGGCTGCGGCTGCACTACCAGCCGGTCGTCGACCTGAAGAGCGGCAAGCTGGTGGGTGCGGAGGCGCTGGTGCGCATGGAAGACAAGGAAGGCGCCGCGATCGGCCCCGACAAGTTCATCCCCGTGGCCGAAGCCACCGGCCTGATCGCCGACCTCGGCGAATGGGTCGCTGCGGAAGCCTGCCGCCAGCACGATGCCTGGCTGCGCGAAGGATTGTCCGCCACCATCGCGATCAATGTCTCGCCGCTGCAGTTCAAGCAGGCGTCATTCACCGACAAGCTGGCGGGCATCATCGCCGGCAGCGGCATCGATCCGTCTTGCCTCGAAATCGAAGTCACGGAAAGCGCGGTCATGGAAAACGTCACCGAAGCGATCGAGATCCTGCAACGGATCAAGTCGCTCGGCGTGAAGGTCGCGCTCGACGATTTCGGCACCGGATACTCCAGCCTGAGCAGCCTCTCCACCCTGCCGCTGGACAAGCTCAAGGTCGACCAGTCCTTCGTGCGCCGCCTCGAGCGCGACCCTGCCAGCCGCGCGGTGACCGAAGCCATCATCACACTTGGCCAGCGACTGGGCCTGGACGTCCACGGCGAAGGGATCGAATCGGAAAGCACGCTGCGCTACCTCGCCGCGCAGGGCTGCGACCAGGCACAGGGTTACTGGTTCAGCCGGCCGCTGCCGCCGGAAGAGTTTGCGCGCTGGGTGAGGGAGAAAGGATTGCGGGACCGGGTGATGGCACGTGGTTAGCAGATCATCCAGATGAATGTGCAGGGTGCGTCCCGCGCACCCTGCAAGTTCTTCCAATTGATCAAGCCCCTGCCGAAGCACTGCCCGGATGGGTGAACAGCACCGCCACCGACGATTCCAGCCCCTTCGCGATCGCAATGCGGTCCTTGCCGGCGCGCTTCGCTTCGTACAGGGCGTCGTCGGCGCGCGCGATCAGGTTCATCGACTGCTCGTTGCCGGCCGTCGTCGCCACGCCGATGCTGACGGTGTACTCCGGCAGATCCATCTCGGACGGCTTGCTCGTCGCCAGGCGCAGGCGGTTGGCGGTC
>NZ_LSTO01000001.1:490490-499001 GCF_002211445.1 Noviherbaspirillum denitrificans
CGGCCAGCGCAGGTAGCCGGACACGCCCTGCGCCAGCAGGATGGGGCTGGAAATCATCAGGCTTTCCAGCAGCGTCAGAGGAAAGATCGACAGGCCGGCGAGCAGCACGAAGGGCAGGAAGGCGTAGCCCGCGCCAATGGCCGCCGACATGCCGGTGAGCTCGTAGTTGGCCAGCATCGTGTGTGAGGCGACGTAGAACACTGTCGGTATCAGGAACAGCAGCGCCATCGCCCGGTAGGCATCAAACAGGTTGCCCGTCGGCCGGTAGTACAGCAGCAGGCTGGCAAAGGCAGCGGTGGCGGCCAGGCGCATCAGCGCCAGGTTGAGCCACAGCGGAAAGGGAAAGACGACGAAGTCAACCACGCTCCACAATGGCGTAAGCACCGCGAACAGGAAGGCAAACAGCCGCACGCGGTTGACAATGACGGTGGCGCGGCGGCGCGTCACGAGCGGAAGATGGCGGCGCGGCCAGACCAGCCACGCCATTTCGGATTCCTTCAGTTCTCCCGGCATGAGGCCGGTGAGGCGGCGCCAGATCGCGGTGCTGATTCGATTCATTCTTATTGGTATCAGGTTGGCAGGCGGGCATTATCCCATACGCGCCGCCTGCGCTTTCCCTGAGGTTGGCAGCCTCAGCTGGTCTTCGCCAGGCCCAGGCTTTCGATGGTTTCCTTTTCTTCGCGATAGGTGTCGTGCGCGAACTTCGTGTACGCCGCGCTATCCATCCAGATCACCGGCTGGTCGAACTTGTCGAGCGTGGCCAGCACGTTCGGATCGTCGAGCGTCTTGCGCAGCGCGTCCTGGATGCGCGTGATCATCGCCGGGTCCATGCCTTTCGGGCCGCCGATGCCGAACGGGGAATCGGACACGGTCTGGTAACCGAGTTCGAGCAGCGTCGGCACATTCGGCCAGCGCTTGGTACGCTTGCTGCCGTAGGTTGCGAGCAGCCGCGCGCGTCCTGCTTCGACGGCCGAGGCCCAGCCGGTCGCGTCGCTGTGCGCCATCACATGGCCGCCCAGCAGCGCCTGCATGCCGTCCGCGTTGCCCTTGAACGGCACGTGCAGCAGCTTGATGCCGGCGCGTTTGGCGAACTGTTCGACCACCAGGTGCGGCGTGGTGCCGGTCCCGGTCGAGCCGTAGGTGAACGCATCCGGATTGGCCTTCGCGTAATCGACCAGGTCCTTGATGCTCTTGATGGGCGAATCGGCGCGCACCACCAGGCCGAAGGTGTAGCCGGTCAGGCAGGCGATGTAGGTCAGGTCCTTCATCGGATCGAAGGCGACCTTCTGCATGTGCGGCAGGCGGAAAATGCCGAGTGGCAGCTGCGACAGCGTATAGCCGTCCGGCTTGGCGTTCACCAGTTCCACCGCGCCGAGGATGCCGCCGGCGCCGGGCTTGTTGTCGAGCACCACGGTGCCGCCCAGGCTCTTGCCGAGGCTTTCCGTGAAGGCGCGCATGACAATGTCGGTCGAACCGCCGGCCGGCCATGGACAGATCAGGCGTACGGGACGGGAGGGATAGGATTGCGCGATGGCGGGGAACGCGATCGTGGCCGACGCTGCGACGGCCGACTTGAGGAAATCACGACGCGAGAACTGCGGTTGTCTCATGAACTGTCTCCTTATCGTTATGCGCGGCACACCACTGAAAAGCACGGCCGCGGCAGCCTATGCTACTGGAAAAAAAGAACAAGCGTGCAGAAAGACAAGGAGTTCAGGTATTGCGGATCGTGACCAGGCGGGACAGTCCGAACAGGTTCGCTTTCCTCACCGACAGGATGGTCCAGTCGTACTTCAGGATCTGTTCGTCATAGCAGAAATCGGAGCGAAACCCGATCCGGTTGGACAGGGGACGCACCGCGCTTTCGAGGAACCACCAGAAGCGGCTGCCGCTGAAGTGGTTGAGGATCAGGATGGTGCCGTCCTTGCGGCACACGCGGCGGATTTCCGCCACCAGCCGTTCCGGATTCGGCGTCACCGACAGCACATAGGGAATCGCCACGCAGTCGAAGCTGCCGTCGGGAAAATCCATCGCTTCGGCATTCATCGGCACGAGATGGATGCTGCGTCCCTGCAATCCTTCGGCGCGCTCGCGGGCGATTTGCAGCATCTCCTTGGAAATGTCGATGCCGACCACGGAAGCGCTTGCCGGATAGCGCTCCAGCGTGAGGCCTGTGCCGACACCGACTTCCAGGATCGACGTCGGGCGCAGCGCGGACACGGCATCTGTCAGCGCGCGGCGGCCGGGTTCGAGCACGGCGCCGAAAAGACGGTCATAGAGGGGAGCGTAGAAGCGGTAGGTTTCGACAACGTTATCGACGGAAATGGGATTCATGCAGGCAGTCCGGGGAAGTGGGGTTGTCAAATTCTTATGTAAGACATTTGGGTGACAGAAAGTTCATTGGCTGCCGCCCACCGCTTCCCGGGAAATTCTTCACGGCAGCCCGGCACCTCCAACTGCAACCTGCCGCGCAAGGATGCGCCCGTTGCGCTCTGCAAGTGCTCGTGGCGCCTTCGATACCTTTCCGGTCACCATGAACAGGGTCTTGCGTTCCGGCCCGCCGAGTGCACAGGCGATGGCCTGTGCGTCGACAGGAATGCGGTCGGATATCCTTCCGCCTTCGTGCACACGAAGGAATTCGGAAGTTGGCGGCGAAGCGATCCAGACCGCGCCCTCCGCATCCAGGCAGATGCCGTCGGGCGAGGCCTCGCCCAGGTCTGCCCATACACGGCGCTGTGCCAGGCTGCCGTCCGCCGCAATATCGAAGGCGGTGAGGCGCTTGCCGAAGGTTTCGGCCACGATCAATGTGCCGCCATCAGGTGTGATCACGACGCCGTTGGGAAACAGGAGTTCGTCGGCCGCCACGCGAGTTGCGCCGTCTGGCATCACCAGCTGCAACGTGGTCGGTCGAGGGGCTTCCCGGTTGAACATGTCGAAGCCGAAATTGCCGACATAGGCGCGACCGTGCGCATCGACCACCATGTCATTGCACGGCGAACTTGTGAATGCGGAGAGGTCCGCATGCGTCTCAAGCCGTCCGTTGGACAGGCGCAATACACGGCGGTCCAGCATGGAAACCACGAGCAGGCTGCCATCCGGGATCCATCCGATGCCGGATGGCTGGCCGGGCACGTCGACGACTGTTTCAATTGCGCCGCCGGCGGCCATGCGATGCAGCTTGTGGGTGTAGAAATCCGAGAACCAGAGCGCATCGCCGTACCAGCGCGGTGCTTCCGGAAATGCCAGTCCTTCTGCGATGAGGATGATGTCGTTGTCATTATTCATGTCTGCCTCCCCGTCCAATTGTAGGCGAGGTGGCGCAGCGTTGCTGTCCGAAGGTGCAAGCATGCGGAATCATTTGCTTCCCGGAGGGAATACTTCTCCTTGGCTTTGCGGACCTCGTGCCAGCACGATTGCGCCTGCTCAAGATGTTTGTGCGGTAACGGCCGCATGCTCATCAGGAAGATTGCAGCGTACAGGGAGAACAGGTGATCAACTTCATCGTCACAGGCAATTGCAGGCGCGTGGTGTCGGCGGTCCTGCTCGCCATCCGCAGCTTTACCGACGCAAAATGCATCGTCATCGGTGGCGCGGCGACGCGGCCCTTGCGCTGGTCGGGTTTGTGCAAGCGTCAGGTGACCGTCGACATCGACGGCGCCGACGACGCGACATTCACCGAGGTTGTCAACCGCATCGCCGACTTCAATCCGCATGTCATCCTGATTCCAGCCGATTGCGATGCCATCCGGCTCGCCAACCGCGTACGCGACAGGCTCCGGGTCAAGACCACGCCCATCCCGATGCAGCAGACACTGGATATGTTCGACAACAAGTGGCTCTTCCACCAGTTCTGCACGCGCATCGGCCTGCCGGTGCCGGACACGCTCCATTTTCCGTCGAAGGCAGTGATGGATTTCCACGCAATCGAGTCGCGCATTGGCTTGCCCTTTGTCGTCAAGCCGCTCGACCGCGCCGGTTCAACGGGGGTGCATGTGGTGCGCAGTGCGGAAGACTTTGCCGCATCGATCCTCGACAACACGGGCTACGACTATGGCGACCTGATTGCACAGCGCTATATTCACGGTGACGATGTCGACGTGAGCTTCCTTGCGTTCGGCGGCAATGTTTCCGCGCTCGCAGTACAGCGGGCCAGTGGATCGCACATCCATTTTGTGGCCAACCCCGCGCTCGAGGCGATGGCAGTGACCATGTCGGGTGCCAGCGCCTACGACGGTGTCATGCATGTGGATGCCCGCATGGAAGAGGGCACCGGCAAGGTCTGGCTGATCGAGTCGAACCCGCGCTTCTGGGCATCCCTCCCGGCGTCGGTATGGTGCGGCCTGAATTTCGTGGCCGAGAGCCTGGTTCCCGCACCAAGAGGTGCCCGCGTACGCGTGCTTGCAGCGGGCAGCGTCAGCATGCGTCATCCCCTTGTGCAGCTCTCGGCCTGGCGGGGCATGTTGGCCGACCGGGGAGGGCGCGGACGTCTCCTGCGCGCGATGGCTTTCGACCCGCCGGCGCTTCGGGATTTTGCGCGCGAACTGCCTGCGACGGCACTGCGTTTTGCACGCGCTCGACCACCGAGCGGGCCGATGAATGTGCCGCATTTCAGGCGGACCTGATTTCCTCAACTTTCCGTACGGATGCGTCCCGGCCCGCATGAATCCCATACACTGCGCCAAATCACCGGAGCGCGCAGGCATGGATCAGAGGCGCATCACCATGACGGACATCGTGGTAGGGAAACCCCTGCCGTGGGATGTCTATGATGCGAACAGCAAGCTGCTGCTGCGCAAGGGCCATGTCATCCAGCGCGAGCAGCAGGTCGAGACCCTCGTCACGCCCGGCCTGTTCGGCGCTCAGGTTCGCCGTCGGCATCAATGCCGATGTCGCGCCGACCTGCATCCTGCTGAACCAGGGTGCGGGCAGCTACCCGATCCGGCATAGCGTCGACTGCGCGACATCCTGCTGACGGAAAGAAAGAATATCCCTCCCCTGCTGGCCGCCGGTTTCATCCGCGAGCTGGGCACTTATCCGACGGGCAGTTTCGTGCGCCTCGTCAACGGCGATATCTGGGTGGTGACGGGTCGCGGCATCAGGACCACCACGCAGATCGTCCATGCGCTCGTCGGCACGCACGGCGAGCCGCTTTCCTACCCCATTCGCAGCAATACGAATAACGAATTGCATGTCATCCGGGAAGTGCTGCACGAATCGCAGGCGGGCGTGCGGATCAACCTGCAGCAGCTATGGGGCAAGGATGCGGCGCCCTGATTGATGCCGCACAAGGGACGGGTGGAAGGCTGGCCTATGGTGTATATCGCAAGGGAGCCTAACACTACAGGAGCAGACCATGAACGAACAGGACAACATCCAGCTCGTGATGCAGGCTTATGACAGGTTCAAGAGCGGTGACATACCCGGATTGATGAACCTCTTTTCGGAGGACATCGAATGGACGCTCGACCGCACGGAGCACGTGCCGTTCAGCGGCCCTCGGCGCGGGAAGGAAGAGGTCGGGCAGTTCTTTTCATCGATCGACGAGATGCAGCACCCGCTGCAGTTCGAACCGCAGGAATTCATCGCGCAGGGCGACAAGGTGGTGGCGCTCGGCCACTATGCCTGGAGCGTGAAGCACACGGACCGCGTCTTCGAGAGCGACTGGGCGGAAGTCTTCACCGTGCGTAACGGCAAGATCACCCGCTTCCGCGAATACATGGATACTGCCGCCGCCGATCGCGCCTACAAGACGTGAACGCGCGCGGGGATTTTTCCGCGAGGCTGTCTGTCTACTGGCCCCATGGTTAATGTGCAAGCATGAGGTGACAGATGGATAACACCAAGCAACCGGCCAAGAGAGCGGACCGGACCGAAGCGGATGTGCAGTCGGTGGATGGCCGTTCCGGCCAAGGCAACAAGAGCAGCCACGACGCCAAGAGCCACGTCAAGGCCGGATCGAATACCGGCGCCGGCGGTGGCAAGAAACAGCAGCGCCAGGGCCATTGAAAAAAACGGGCGGGTTCCATACCCGCCCGCGTTCCGATTATTTCTTCAGCTGCCGCATCAGCTCCTCGGTCACTTCGATGATCGACAGCTCGCCCTCGCCCGGGCGGATCACTTTGCGTCCATCCGTTTCCGGCATCGCCACCTGTCTGCCGGTCAGTCTTTTCATCAGTCTCGCGAACGCGACTTCCTCGTCCGGGAGTTTGCCCTCTTGCGCTTCCATAGTGCCTCCAAAGATAGCTTAGTTTCGCTACAGCACTATTGGTTCCCTGCTGGAAATGTTTTTCCGTGGAATGATGCCGGTTCCTCGCCGCCCGTACTTTTACGGTAATGCGAATGTCCGCAAGTTGACAGAAAATATCCTGCTTTCCGCATAAGCTTATAGTCTGAATGTACTCCCCCCAACCAAGGAAGATAATCATGACAACAACCAGAGACGTAGTCATCGTCGGTGCCGCACGCACCGCCATCGGCACCTTCGGCGGCTCGCTGAAGGATTTCACTGCCTGCGACCTGGGCGCGATCGCCGTCAAGGAAGCCTTCGCGCGCGCCAAGGTCGACCCTGCGCAAGCAGGACAGATCGTGATGGGCAACGTCATCCACTGCGAACCGCGCGACATGTACGTCTCGCGCGTGGTCGGCATCAATGCCGGTATGGCCAAGGAATCGGCTGCGCTGACGCTGAATCGCCTGTGCGGTTCCGGCCTGCAGGCGATCGTCACGGCCGCCAATGCGATCCAGCTTGGCGATACCGACATCGCTGTCGGCGGCGGCGTTGAAACCATGAGTCGCGCACCTTACTCTGCCCAGGCAGCGCGCTGGGGCCAGCGCATGGGCGACTTCAAGATGATCGACATGATGGTCGGCGCGCTGTCCGATCCGTTCGGCGCGGGGCACATGGGCATTACCGCCGAGAACGTCGCCGCGCAGTACGGCATCTCGCGCGACGAGCAGGACGAGTTCGCGCTCAACAGCCAGAAGAAGGCTGTCGCCGCGATCGCCGCCGGCCATTTCAAGTCGCAGATCGTGCCGGTCGAGATCCAGGGCCGCAAGGGCACAGTCGTGTTCGACACCGACGAACATCCGAAGGCAGAGACGACCCTGGAGTCGCTCGCCAAGCTCAAGCCGGCCTTCAAGAAGGAAGGCGGCAGCGTCACCGCGGGCAATGCGTCCGGCCTCAATGATGGCGCGGCAGCATGCGTACTGATGGAAGCCGGCGCCGCTGCGCGTGCCGGCCTGCAGCCGCTGGCCCGCTTGGTGTCGTATGCAGTGGCTGGCGTCGAGCCGTCCATCATGGGCACCGGCCCGATCCCGGCGGTGCAGCTGGCACTCAAGCGTGCCGGCCTGAGCCTGAACGACATGGACGTGATCGAATCGAATGAAGCGTTTGCCGCGCAATCGCTCGGCGTGTGCCGCGGACTCGACCTCGATCCGGGCCGCACCAATCCGAACGGCGGCGCGATTGCGCTGGGCCATCCGTTGGGCGCGAGCGGCGCGATCATCACGATCAAGTGCCTTTACGAGCTGATCCGCACCGGCAAGCGTTATGGCTTGATCACGATGTGTATCGGTGGCGGGCAGGGGATTGCCGCGGTGATCGAGCGCGTGTAATCGGGACGTCGCGAAAAAAAGCCTGCACAATGTGCAGGCTTTTTTTCGTCTTAGCCCGGGACCCTTCCTTTGACAGCCCACGCCAGGGCGGCATACGAACGGGGGCCGTCGGGCTCGCCGTCGAGATAGGCTGCGCGTACAGCATCGCGGAGCGTCGCCTGCGCGGCTTCGTCCAAAGTCGCCATGTACTCCGCGCCCGGTCCATCCTTTCCCATGTACGGAGCCCAGTAGTCGGCAAACGAGGAAAACTCCATTCGAATGCCCAGGCTCGTCTCGTGCACATCTTCCAGGCCTGCCGCTTTCCATGCGGCTGACAGTTCTCCCGGGCGGGTCATCGGACGCGTGTAGTTTCGCGCGCGGCGCTCCCCGGCTTTCGGGTCGAGCGCAGCCGCCGTGTCGAAGAACATCCGGTTCGCGACAAATCCTCCGCGGGCATCCCACACCGCTGCGGCGACGACGCCACCTGGCTTTGCTGTGCGTCGCATCTCGGCAATTGCGTCTCCTGTGCGCGGAACGAAATGCAGGACGAGCAGCGAGAGTACGCGATCGAACGTGCCGCTTTCAAATCTCAGCGAGCAGGCGTCGCCTTCCTCGAAGCTGATGCGAGGATCGGTATTGTGTTTCCTTGCATGGTCGACGTAGACGGGCGAGTAATCGACGCCGACGATTTCGGCGAGTTGCGCATTCTCGGCCAGCGTGAATGACAGGTGACCGGTGCCGCATCCGACGTCAAGGATGCGTTCATTGGCGGCGGCGCCGGCGAATTCAACGAAGGGTACAGCAAGCCGCCTGCTCCACCGGCCCATTTGCAGCTCGTAGCCATCGCCGTCCGCGGCGACAAATGTCGAAGAATTCGTCATGAGCGACCTCCCGGTATCGGCAGGTGTCGATCACCGC
>NZ_LSTO01000001.1:499011-516187 GCF_002211445.1 Noviherbaspirillum denitrificans
CGCCATGCAGGCGATGGCAAATTTCGAGTACTTCATTTTCTTGTCTCCTCGTTGTTGTTGCTGTCAAATCAGCGGCGTTAGAATGCGACCTGTTCACTCCCCTTGAGGGCAAGCATTTCCCTCGCTTCAGCGGGTGTCGCGATCTCATAGCCGAGCTCTTCGAGCATTCCGCGAATCTTTCGTACCTGCGCCGCGTTGCTGGTCGCCATTTCACCGCGGCCGAGATACACGCTGTCTTCCAGGCCGACGCGCACGTTGGCGCCCATGACTGCCGCATAGGTCAACAGCGACATCTGGTGGCGGCCGGCGCCGAGCACCGACCAGTGGTAGTCCTTGCCGAACAGGCGGTCGGCGGTTTCGCGCATGAAGGTCACGTTGCGCGGGTCGGGGCCGATGCCGCCGAGGATGCCGAAGATGGTCTGGATGAAGAACGGCGGCTTGATCAGGCCGGCGTCGACGAAGTGGGCGAGGTTGTACAGGTGGCCGACGTCGTAGCACTCGAATTCGAAGCGCGTGCCGCATCCATCACCGAGATCCTTGAGGATGTGGCGGATATCGCGGAAGGTGTTGCGGAAGATGATGTCTTCCGTGCCTTCGACATAGGCCTGTTCCCAGTCGTACTTCCATTCCTTGATCTTCGATGCGACCGGGTGGATCGAAAAATTCATCGATCCCATGTTCAGTGAGGCCATTTCCGGCTTGAAGCGCAGCGGCGGCGCCAGGCGCTCCTCCAGCGTCATCTTGGTCGAACCGCCGCTGGTGATATTGATAACCGCGTCGGTGGCGGCCTTGATGACCGGCAGGAACTCGCCGAAGATGTCCGGATCGGCACTGGGACGGCCATCCCTGGGATCGCGCGCATGCAGGTGCAGGATGGCTGCGCCTGCATTGGCCGCGTCGATCGCTTGCTGCGCAATCTGCTGCGGCGTCAGCGGCAGGTATTGCGACATGGTCGGCGTGTGAATGGCGCCGGTGACGGCGCAGGTAATGATGACTTTCTTCGACTTGCTTGCCACGATTTCGTCTCCTGTTATCGGCCTTCGGCCGCATTCATTGCTTTCAAGTGCGCGAGTACGCGGGAGCGCAACTGCTCCTGCTGTTCCGGCGTCCAGTCGCGGAATCCCCTGCCGCTCTTCATGCCCAGCCTGCCTTCGCCGATCAGCTTTTCCAGGTAAGGCGATGGCCCGGGCGTGCGATCGATGGCTGGCAGTACGGTCTCGTGGATTGCAAGCGTGAGATCGATACCGACCAGGTCAGCGTTCTCCAGCGGGCCGAGCACCGGCAGGCGACGGCCGAAACTGGCCTTGACGACGGTGTCCACGGTTTCGGCGTCGCAGACACCTTCGGCCACCAGCGCGATCGCTTCACGCCACAACGCATGCTGCAAGCGGTTGCCAATGAAGCCGGCGACATCCTTTTCGACCATCGCCGGCGTCTTTCCGACTGTGGCGAGCAGATCGAACATGACCTGTGCGACGGCGGGATCGGTGAGCGGTGTCTTGATCACTTCCACAAGCGGCACCAGGTAAGGCGGATTCCACCAGTGTGTGCCGAGCGCACGGTGCCCGGTTTTCAGGTAGCGCATGATCTCGGTAATCGGAATGACCGAGGTATTGCTGGCGAGGATGGCGTCCGGTGGCGCAAACGCTTCGAGGCGTACGAAGAGTTGCTGCTTGAACTCGAGGTTTTCGGGGCCGGCATCGAAAACCACGTCTGCGGACGCGACACATTCGAGCAGGTCTTCCATCGGAATCACATTCTCGGCGGCGCCTGGATCCTGCGAGAGATCGAGGAGGTTGCGTCGAATGCGCGACTGAAGGGAAGCAAGCGCATCGGCGCTCGTGTCATATACATAGACGGCATGTCCGGCAACCGCGAATACCTGGGCGATGCCGTGCCCCATCAGGCCCGCACCGACAATGGCGATCGTTTTCTTGTCGCTCATGATGTCACCCCGCGGTGTAGCCGCCGTCGGCATAGACGGTATGGCCGGTATGGAAGTCAGATGCGCGCGAGCACAGGAAAAGCAGCGGCCCAGCCAGGTCTTCCGGTTCGCCGAGGCGGCCGAGCGGGACACGCGCAAGGAACCCATCGCGCACCGTGCGCGCCTTTTCCGTGTCCTCGAACATCCATGCGGTGAGCGGCGACCGGAAGACCGTCGGTGCGATGGCGTTGACCGTGATGCGATGCTTGCCCCATTCGCAGCCAAGCGCGCGCGTCAGCCCGTCGGTTGCTGCCTTCGATGCGCAATAGGCAGAGTAGCCGGCTGGATGGCCGAGCTTGCCGCGCGCCGATGAGACCAGCACTACCTTGCCGCCGGTGTCGCGCGGAATCACGCGCTGCCCGAACGCACGGCACAGGAGCCAGGTACTGGTAACGTTGCCGTCCATGACGTCCTCAAAGCGTTCCAGCGGCATGTCGACGATGGGACACGGATCGTTCAGGCCAGAGCCCACGACCAGGATGTCGAGGCCGCCGAATTGCTCAAGCGCGAAGTCCAGGATGGCGGCGCAGTCATCTTCGGTGGTCGGCCGCCGTGCGATGGTTGCCACTTCGGCGCCAAGTTCCCGGCATGCGGCAGCCGTCGCTTCCAGCGCCTGCTTGTTTCCGGCGGCAAGGACGACTTTCGCGCCCGCGCCTGCCAGCACCTTTGACGCAAGCGCGCCGAAGGCGCCGGAAGCGCCGGTGACAACCGCCACCTTCCCGGACACATCGAATAACTGCCGCGGGTTACGTAACCAGTCGTTCATGCTTTGTTCTCCGGATAGGGCATGACCACGAGCATCGTGGCGACATCGTTGCCAAGGTTCTTGACTTCGCGGATTTCGCCGCCGGGAATGCAGCAGCTGTCCTTCGGTCCAAGAACGACTTCCTCACCTGCCGCCCGGACCGTTACCTCCCCGGTCAGCACGACATACACTTTCTCCAGAGGCGAAGCGTCGGGACCTGCGCCGCCGCCGGGAAGGAAGTGTGAAAGTCCGGTCCAGAAGTGCTCCGGACCGCCCGGTTGGAAGCCTTGCAGGCGCAACGCACGCATTTCGTAGTGGTTCGGTGCGTCATACGGCTTCGCATCAGCGAAACGGGTGACTTTCATCGTCGTCGCCTATTTGCCGGTTTCGATGCGGTACTTGCCGGTCGGATCGACGATCGCGACCAGACGCACGATGCAGCCGTCTCCCTTGGTCCAGCGCCACGGGAACGCCGCAAAGGTCACCCGCTTGCCGGTCACCTTGTCGATTTCGCCGCCGACGTTTTCGAATCCGCAAATGCCGGCGCTGAGGATGGCGCGGTGGCACGGTTCCCACTCGGGGAAGTCCTCGATCACCTTGCGGCCGGTCTCGCGCTCGTACTCGCGGTTGACGTCCGGCAGCAGACCGTTAGGGTAACCAGGACCGTGCGGACCGATCGCCGTCCCCAGAGGATGGTCGAGCGCCTGGGTGTCACTGCCGATCATCTTGACCTTCTTCTTCGCGAACCACTCGCCCGCATCCTTGTAGAAGCCCGGCGAATAGGCGTAGTACATGCGGTTGTCGCCGTAATGCTTGTGCCAGCCGGTGTTGACAATGACGATGTCGCCTTCGCGGATCTCGGGACTGACTGCCTCGAGGTCGGCGGCGGTGATCACTTCCCACTTCTTTTTGGGGATGGACACCACGACACCGGTGCCGAAGAAATGCGGCAAAGGTACTTCATCCATGAATGCGGTGCCTTCGACCACGTGTGCCGGCGCATCGATGTGCGTGCCGGAATGCATGACCGTTGTGATCTTCTGCGTCAGCACGCCAGAGCGCGCCATGGTGTGCAGGCGCTCGATCTTCACATCCTCGAAGTACGGCCAGCACGGTTGGCCCAGCCCCCATGGATGGCTCAGGTCGTAAAACTCCAGGCCCATGTCGTTGTTGAGGTTCTCTTGGTACAGCGTTCCACGAACGTTGATCGTCATGTTTCAGCTCCTTCGAATTGGCGTTGGCTTTGTCTTGTGCATCGCATCCGTCCGCCATTGGCACCTGGCAGATCCACCGCGAAACTTTTAACCGCTTTGCGGTACATTTGTATCGCAGTACAGATGTACCGTATTATGGCTATTTCCGCGCAGCTGTCAACGCCCTTAGAAATATTTTTTTCATTGAAAGACGCCGGGAATATTTGAGAACGCGCTATATGCGTGACTGTTTAGCTTGAGGGGAAGGCTGGATAGCACAATCAATATAGCAATACGGATGTATCGCAGTGCGGCTATACTTGCAATGGAAAATTCACATGGGCATTTGGGGAAATCGAAACAATGCAGAAAAGGAACACGGTCAGTGCAGGCATGGACCACGACAGCAATCACGATCGGCGCAGCATCCAGGTAATTGAACGCGCGGCGGCGATCTTGCGTGCCCTCCAGTCAGGCAGCGGCGGACTGTCCTTGGGCGAGATCAGCAAGACTGTCGAGCTTCCGCGTTCGACAGTGCAGCGCATCGTCGATGCGCTGGCCAAGGAAGGATTGGTGATAGCCTCGTCGTCCGGAAGCGGCGTTCGCCTCGGTCCTGCGTTGATTCCGCTCGGCGCAGCCACACGCTACCCACTCACTGAAATGGCAAGACCGACGCTGGAAAATCTGGCACAACGGACTGGCGAGTCGGTCGACCTCTCAATCGCCAACCAGGTAAGGATGGTGTTTCTCGACCAGATCGCCAGTACCCACCGGCTGTCGGCCGTATCCGCAATCGGCGTTTCATTTCCGCTGCACTGCTCGGCAAATGGAAAGGCGGCGCTGGCACTCATGACTGGCGAGGAACTCGCCCGCACGAGAAAATCGTTGGCGCTTTCGGCCTTTACAAAGAACACGATTACCTCGTGGGAGGCACTGGAGAAAGAGCTGGAAGAAATCCGCCGTAGCGGCATTGCGTATGACAGGGAAGAGCAATCGGCAGGCATCTGCGCCATCGCAAAAGGATTCCGCCTTCCTACGGGCGAACTGGCATCGATCTCGATTCCGGTGCCTTCAGTGCGTTTCGGCGCCAGCGAAGCGATGTTGGCCGAAGCGATCGAATCTGAATGCCGGCTATTTTCCAAATAGCACCGCAAGGGAAGCGCACTGCATCATCCCCGCACGATTCAAGCCGGATGTCCGTCCCTGTCGAAAAGGTCCGCGAATTGGCCCATAATTGCCCCTAGGCGCACGATGGCAGAAGAGCCCTTGAGCGCAGCCCCTAAAATGGATCGCAGCGAAACCGAATGGCAAAAATGGAACAGAAAGAGACCGACGATACACGCGGCGGCATACAAGTGATCGCACGAGCGGCTAGCATCCTGCGTGCACTGGAAACACACTCTGCGGGCATGAGCCTGGGCGAGATTGCTAAGATCGTGGACCTGCCGCGCTCGACCGTGCAGCGCATTGTCGATGCACTCGGCGCTGAAGGCTTGGTGGTATCGAGCGGCAGCGGTGTACGGCTTGGGCCTGCGATTCTTGCGCTTGCTGCGTCGACGAAGTTCGAGATCGCCGACTTGATCCGCGACGACTTGCAGCAACTGTGCACCGATACCGGGGAGACCGTCGACCTCTCGATTTACGATGGAGACAAGGTCGTTTTCATCGACCATCTGCCGGGTTCGCATCGCCTGCGGGCTGTTTCGGCAATCGGTGTGTCATTCCCCTTGCATTGCTGCGCTCCTGGCAAGGCCGTTCTCGCGGCGCTCGGGCAGCAAGACCTGGATCGCCTTCGCCGGAAACTGAAACTCGCCCAGATGACTGAACACACGATTACCGACTGGGATGACCTGGACAAGGAAATCGACAGCGTGCGGCGCGAAGGTATTGCCTACGATCGGGAAGAACATTCGGTCGGGATATGCGCGGTTGCTACCACCATCGTCAGTCCGTTGGGCCAGCTGCTGTCGATCTCAATGCCGATTCCCACACCGCGTTTCAAGAATAAGGAGCAGGATTTCAAGGCCCTGCTGCTCGAGAAAACAGCGGTAGTCCGTCAGAAGATGCGCAGACTCTGACAAGACCGTAGCGCCATTTCCGGAAGCTCCTCGCTGCCGAAGCGCAGACTCGCCAGCCCGCGCTTCGCATCGCGACGAATCATGTCGTGGATCAGCGTCACGAGGATGCGGCAGCCGGATGCACCGCTCGGATGGCCGATCGCCTGTGCCGCAAAGACTTCGCTGACATAGTGGGTGCCATTTTGGCACCACCCAACTGATTGCCAGTTTTATGTAATTGGCCTTGCTCGCTCTAGATCAACACGACACGAGTGCTTGTCAACGTAAGGTGAGGCATCGTTCTTCTTTGCGTAATACCGTGCGCACGCGAAAGGTACCCTGTTGTTCATTAGAGGATCAGTGCTTGAGACAATACATAGATCGCCGTACTGAAACCTTGTGGCCACGGCGTCATTAACCCATACCGCAGGAATTTCCATTTCGACGACCGATGCAGACATTCGTATTCTTTCGTTAGTAGACATGTTGTAGATCTCTATCTCGCGCACTTGGTGGAGACCCAACTCCCCAAGGAGTCGGGGATCAACGGCGCAAGCACAGCTATCGACGGCATCATTGGTAAAGCCTGGGTCGTGGACTATTTTCGAGTAGAGCAAGCGTTGCATCGCAGGTTCCTTGGTGGCGAACACTAACCTTGCCAATACGTTGGGATACTGGCGCTCGAGGCATTAACAGAGTAGCGAGGCGAGATTCCAAGCAGGCTGCATACATCTTCTATTCCGACCCCACTCGCGAGTTCAACGACGGAGAGACCCGAAAGGGTAGTATCGAAAACTCCCAACGGACAGACAATCCGCACGGAGTTGCGCGATGAACGTTCAAGGGTATAGCGAGAAAGCCGTTGCAATACTCCGGATTCGCGGCCTTTCAGCAGGTCGGAAATAAGGACAACAGGTCGAACCGTGACTTCCTGATTATCGGTAGTGCCATTAGGGTATGAAATAAAGCGTACAGCGCTTCGGAGTGCGCCCGGCGCACCGTCTTGCACTGTCAGAAAGACAACGTCAATCTTGCTTCCTTTGTACCTTATGACCCGCGGCGAGAAGGTTTCATCGGTAATTACATCGGACCAGGCTATGACGGCATCACCGAAGTAAAAGGTTGCCTGCTGATGTACAGAAATGTAATCGCAGATACGACGCGACAGGCCTGCACCGAGATATGCTGATTGCTCCGACGCGAGCTCCGTTGCCGCGCGGGAGCAAATTTCCTCCTCTGACCAACCGAGATCTCGTTGCAAAGTCACACCTCAGAAAAACCGTTATGTGATACAACTGTATCGCTTAACGAGTTTTACATCAAGCCTTTTCTCACTTCCTGCCCACCGAGAATTCGTGGCAGTACTGGACACTCGCCCCCGGGACATCTGTAAATGAGCGGCGCTTGACACGCCGCGGAGTCGTTATTTAGCGCCCCGGGCGCTGATCTCGCTTCGCTCGAACAGCGTGCTCGTGTGTGGCAGTAGAAGGGGACGGGGACACAGTGGTCGTGTGACTAAGGCTGGGCTTCTCTGACCTAGCGTTAATCTGATCAGGGCTGCTAACGAGCATCGGCCAGGCGGGCCTTGCTCTTCTGCTTAGGTGTTTGTCGCTTCATCAGGCAAGTGAAGCCTTTGCTTGATTTTCGAGCTGCAGGCACTGCCGCATAGGTTCGTCGAAGCTCGGCGCGCCCCAAGGTAACAAGCCGGCGTCGAGCATCGCGTCGTAGTCCTCTCGCAAAGCCTGCATGCCTTTGGCTCCAGGGATAAGCTTCAACGCGCCGTTGGTGGCGGCCGAATAATCGATTAACGCCCCGTCACTGGCCTTCACCCTGAAAAAAATGCTTTTGTGTTTTGCGACTGCGTTGGCAATGTCGCGAGCAGACAGCGCGCTTGCGGCATGCTTACTGTCTGCTATGCGTGCCAAGTCGTACCAGTGCCGCGCTTAGCGTGCGCCACGCACTTGGTCCTGGAGACAGAACACATGGGCGGCGGTCGCCTTTTCCCAAAAGGTGCGCTCGATTTTCATGACCACTGGGGTCGCGGTCGGGAAGTCGACTGTTTCTACGGCATCCGCTATGTCGCAATGCACGGGCATCGCTTGATTTGGCTCTCCAGTGGATCGCGCGCCAAATTCCAGCAATACAGCGGGTTGGACATAGCCCGTGCCTGCCTTCAGCGGCGCGTAGTGGAGATAAAGCTTGTCGCCATCCTGACGCAACTCGGCATGAATCCCCTGCTCGCCCAGTTCCTTTTGGAGGAGCGGCGCCACGTGCTCGTCGATCCTCACCGGCAGTCGTTCCTTGACTGCCTCGCTCCGCCTTTTTTCCTGGGATCTGGTGGATGAAGCGGTTCGTCGTGGTCGATCACATCATGCAGCAGGTGGCGGATATCCACCGTAAGGTCGATATCTTTGGAAAACCGCCGGATGACCGCTTAGGCTTTGGACAGCGAGGTTCCGCCCTTGACGGTGAGATGTCGGGCTAAGTCGGTATTGAAGAGTTTGGACAAGGTCCAGACGACCCATATGTCCTTTTCCAGCAACGGTGCTGGACGATCAAGGGTATCTGCGCCGATCGCCAGGATTTCGGCGCGATCGGTATCCGAATGCGAGAAGTAGGCATCAGCCATGCTGCTGCGCCTCGCCAATCGCCAATGCCATCCACGCCGGCAGCGGGCGCGTACGTTGAGGAGCTTTTGCCATTCTTCACGGGGTAACTGCCCCTGCAGCTTCGCTGCCGCAACCCGTGCATGCTGTTTTCCAAGCCATGCGAGGGCATGGAGCGCACGGCCGGCGGGACTCGTTCCAAGCACGAATTGCCATCGTGGCGCATGCCTGACTTCCACCTGACGCGAGCCCAGACGCATATACCGGCTGCGTCCCGAGGTGAGGAATACTTCCCGTACCGGCACTTGGGTCGTCAAGCCAAAGACATTGGCCATCACAGCGCCACTTGGACTGATTGCCTCTCCTTTCTTTTCAGCAAGGGAGGCGACTTCCTGTTCCGGGGCGGGCGCACGCAGACCAAATTTGCTCTCAACAGGCGCAACGTAAGTACCGCGGCCAAACCGCATTAACTTGCCAGCCTTTACGAGACGGGTAAAGCTTTGATCCACAGCGGCGCGAGAACCCAGATGAAGGAATTCCTTGGGGCGACAAGATGCCACCCTCGGCAAGGGTTCTTTCTTGTTGCTGAATGGCATTCATGATCACGCTCATCGGTCGCTCCTTATGTCAGAAACATCGTACCTAATCTGACAAAGCTCATTGGCAATTTTTGCCCCGCGTGAAATTATTCAGACGGAGATTTTTTGAGGCCGCGTTGTTCGTGTGCTACTCCACCACGCTATGCCCCCCTACTGAAAACCAAGACACACGGCTAGTGACAGCAATATTGAGACGTTCCTCAGGAATGTGCTCAGGACGAGCAGCCATCGTATTCCTGGGAGTCGCTTGACTGACGGGGTATGTACCAAGACGCGAGACTTTTCCACGGTGACGTGCGCCGCCCCCCACGCAGGGCAAGAGCGCGCAGCGCGCTGCCGTTTCAGCGCCGCCGGGGCCGCACAAGCTGCGCCCGATCTGTTGATGTCCCCATCTGGAGCGAAAATCCCGCCCCTGTAGTTATCGTGCCGCGGGCCCTCACTGGAAATCCGGACGTTGCACGCCACCAGTCTGCTTGCATTCCGGGCAGGTCACGACGATGCCTCCCAGGACGTTCGTCAGGCTGCTCTCACCGGCGCCTTCGGTGGCGGTCCAGGTGTTGCCGCATTCCAGGCATTCCACGGCAGCGGACATCACCGCTTTCTGTTCCGTTTCCGCGGTAGCGTCGTGGGCTCGTGCTTCAGAGGGGACCTCCTGCATCTGCACATTCGAGACTTTGAATCCTTTGGTGCCGTTGTCCATTTTCGTCTCCTTGTCTTGTGTGATATCGCCGGGCCGGAGTGGCGATAGCTGCCCGGTATTCCATCATTCCCGCCCTAACCGGTTGCATTCGAAGGGGGCGGCTCTGGTGCCGGAGGCTGCACAAGGTTTGCTTCCGGCGCTGACGGCTCCTGCGGATGTTCCTTGAGTACCCTCGCCAGCGCTGCAAAGAAATCGGCTGCCATTTTGTTGGCAGCGCCGTCGATCAGGCGGGAGCCGATCTGTGCCAGTTTTCCGCCGATTTGCGCCGACGCGGCGTAGGCCAGTTTCGTGGCTTCACCCTCAGGCGACAGCGATACCTTTGCAGTGCCTTTCGCATGCCCTGCCATCCCGCCCTGCCCTTCGAAGTTCAGGGTGTAGGATTCGGGCGGGTTGCGGTCGACCAGGAAAATCTTGCCGGCAAACTTCGCACTGACCGGGCCGACCTTGACGGACATTGCGACCTTGTACTCGTTGTCGGCGACGCGTTCGACCGCTTCGCAGCCCGTAATGCACGCCTTGAGCACTTGCGGATCGTTGAGGGCCGCCCAGACTCTGTCCGGAGGCGCCGGCACAACCTGGATGTTAGACATTTCCATATCGTTCTCCCAGCGGATGATGAATCCGGCGGCCCAAAGGACGCCGTGCGCCCGCCACGCTCAGCACTTCGCCAAGATGCGTAAGACTGGCGAGATTATGCGCAGGCAGGAACAGGTCGACGTACGGCAGCATCGCGCGGATACCTGCGGGCCTGGCCTCAAATCCCTCAAAGCGCAGGAGCGGATTGAGCCAGACCAGTTGCCGGCACGCGAGACTGAGCCTCTCCATTTCGGCGCCGAGGCCTTCCGCGCCCTCGCTGTCGAGACCGTCGGTAATCAGCAGGACGACTGCTCCTTGTCCAAGCAACCTGCGCGCCCAGTACTGGTTGAATTCGGCCAGGCAGGCGCTGATGCGCGTCCCGCCAGCCCAGTCGGCCACCTGCCGCGCAACGTGGCCGAGCGCGATATCGACGTCGCGGTTCTGCAGCAAGCGGCTGATGTGGGACAGCCGCGTACCGAACAGGAAGGTATGGACTCGGCTGTCGCTGTTGGATACCGCATGAATAAAATGCAGGAACATGCGTGTATAACTTTCCATTGAGCCCGAGATGTCGCACAGGATGACCAGGGTCGCCGGCCGCTGGCGTTGCCTGCGATGCCGCAATTCCACGAAGCCGTCGGCCGTCCTCGTCATGCGGCGCATGGTGGCGCGCAGATCGATGCGAGCGCCGTGGGCGACAGGTTGTGCACGGCGGCTGGGGATCTGCGGCAGCGGAATGTGCAATGTGGCCATCATGCGCTTGGTGTCGGCCTGCTCTTCCGGCGTCATCGCAGCAAAGTCCCGGGTTTGCAAAATCTCGCGCGCGGACATCGTCATTGACGCGTCGAGCCGCAACTCCGGCGGCAGCTCGTCGGCCTGCGGCGCATGCGGCGGCCGCAGCAGCATGGCGCGCGCAACGCGCGGCGCCAACGCCGGCTTCCCGCTTCCTGGGGCGCGCACGCCGCTTAGCAGTTCCGCAAGTCCGTCCAGTTCGCGGGCGCGGGAGGGATCGCGCCAGAACAGTTCAAAAGCCTGGTCGAACACAAATTGCTGGTCACGCCGGTCGACCAGCACCGTCGACAGCGCATAGTAGAAATCGTCGCGCCGCTGTACGCCAACGGCTTGCAGCGAATGCAAGGCATCGATCACTTTGGCCGGTCCGATCGGAATGCCGGCCCGGCGCAGGACGCGCGCGAAATGTACGACGTTTTGCGCGAGCATTCCGGGCTGCAGGTCACCAGGGGATGGCATCGCAGTCATCGCTGGCCCGCAAGATCGGCTCGAACATCGTCGGTGAGCTGCGCAATCCGTTCGGGTGTCAGCTTGGCGACGTCGTCTTCGTACTTGAGTATCACCCCCAGCGTCGCTTGCACTGCTTCGGGATCGACAGCGGTCCTGTCGAGTGCCGCCAGGGAGGTCGCCCAGTCAATGGTTTCGGCCACGCCCGGCGCCTTGTACAGCTCCATCTCCCGCAGGCGGGCGATGAACGCGACCACGCCGCGGCTCAGCATATCGGCGGCCTGGGGCACCTTGCGCCGGACGATTTCCAGCTCCCGCTCCTTGTCCGGATAGTCGACCCAATGATAGAAGCAGCGGCGCTTGACCGCGTCATGGATTTCCCGGGTCCGGTTGGACGTGATGACGACCAGCGGCGGGCGTTCCGCGCGGATCGTGCCCAGTTCCGGAACCGTCACCTGGTACTCGGCCAGGACTTCCAGCAAATAGGCTTCGAAGGGCTCGTCGGCGCGGTCGAGTTCGTCGATGAGCAGGACCGGCGGCCCGCCCTCGGTGGCTTCGAGGGCCTGCAGCAGCGGGCGCTTGATCAGGAAGCGGTCGGAGAAGATGTCTGCCTCCAGTTTGCCCTTGCCGTCCCTCGATATCTCACCGGACGCCTCGGCGAGCCGGATCTCGATCATCTGGCGCGGATAATTCCATTCGTACACCGCATTGGCGATGTCCAGTCCCTCGTAACATTGCAGCCGGATCAGCCGGCGCCCCAGTCCCGCCGCAAGCGCCTTGGCGACCTCGGTCTTGCCGACGCCGGCCTCGCCTTCCAGAAACAGCGGCCGTCCCATGACCATCGCAAGATAGAGCGTCGTGGCCAGGTGGCGTTCCGTCACGTACTGCTGTGACGCCAGCAGCTGCGCGACCTGGTCGACGGAGTCCGGAAGCGGCGCTATCGGCATGGCCCCGCCGGAAACGTACAGTTGCGGTTGTGCGCCGTCATTCCATCGACTTGGCCACCGCGCGAGCGGCCAGCACGGGGATCAAATGCGCACGATAGCTTGCACTGGCATGCAGATCCGAACTCAGGCCGTCGGGTGAGATCCGCACCGCTTTCGCCGCATCCGGCGAGAAGTCCTTCTCCAGCGCCTTTTCCAGGTCGGTGACGCGAAACGCGCAACCGGCGCAGCCGGTCGCCGCCACCCGCACGCTACCGCCCTTCTCCCGGCCGACGAATATGCCCACCAGCGCAAAGCGCGAGGCGGGATTGACGAACTTGATGTAGGCCGCCTCGTCGGGAACCGGAAATTCCACGGCGGTAATCAGTTCCCCGGGTTCCAGCGCGGTCTCATACATGCCCTTGAAGAAATCGTCGGCGGCAATCGCGCGGCGATCGGTGCGAACGGTGGCGTTCAATCCCAGGACGGCGGCCGGATAACAGGCGGCCGGATCGTTGTTGGCCAGCGAGCCGCCAAGGGTGCCGAGATTGCGCACCTGCAGGTCGCCGATTTCGCCGGCAAGCCAGGCCAGCGCGGGAATCGATTGCCGTACCTCGTCCGATGCGGCGATGTCGGCATGGTGCGTCAGGGCGCCGATAACAAGTCGATCCCCCTCGCGCCGGATACCGCGCAGTTCGGCGATTGCGCCCAGATCCACGAGGGCAGCCGGGGCGGACAAGCGCAGCTTCATCGCCGCGATCAGGCTCTGGCCGCCAGCCAGGGGCCGGCAGTCGGGATTGGCGAGCAGGGCCACCGCTTCTTTTACGCTGTTGGGTCGATGCAGTTCGAATGCGTACATGCTGTCCTCCTATGCGGGTTGGCTAGCGGCTTGCATGGGCTGCTGCGCGGCCTGGATCGCCTTCCACACGCGCTCGGGCGACGCCGGCATGTCAAGGTGCGTCACGCCCAACGGCGAGAGCGCATCGATGACGGCGTTGATGACCGCCGGCGGTGAACCGATTGCCCCCGCTTCACCGCAACCCTTGGCGCCCAGCGGATTGTGTGTGCAGGGTGTGACCCGGTTACCGACCCTGAAGCTGGGCAGGTCTTCCGCGCGCGGCATCGCATAATCCATGTAGCTGCCGGACAGTAATTGGGCGCTCTCGCGGTCGTACACGCAGTTTTCCAGCAGCGCCTGGCCAATGCCCTGCGCGAGTCCGCCGTGGACCTGGCCTTCGACGATCATCGGATTGATGACCTTGCCGAAATCGTCGACTGCCGTCATGGCAACCACCTCGACTGCACCGGTTTCGGGATCCACCTCCACTTCGCAAATATGGGCGCCCGCCGGATAGGTGAAATTGGTCGGATCGTAGAAAGCGGTCTCGTTGAGGCCTGGTTCGAGCTTGTCCAGCGGATAGTTGTGCGGCACGTAGGCCGCCAGCGCGACCTGGGCGAAAGGTACGTTCCGGTCGGTACCGGCAATGGAGAACTTGCCATCCTTGAATTCGATGTCGCTTGCCGATGCTTCAAGGAGGTGGGCCGCGATCTGCTTGCCCTTGGCTTCGATCTTGTCGAGTGCCTTGACGATCGCCGAACCGCCGACGGCCAGCGAACGCGAGCCGTACGTTCCCATGCCGAAGGGAACGCGCCCCGTGTCGCCATGCACGATATCGACCTGTTCGAACGGGATGCCAAGCCGCGCCGACACGATCTGGGCGAAGGTCGTTTCATGCCCCTGGCCGTGGCTGTGCGATCCGGTAAAGACCGTCACGCTGCCAGTTGGATGCACCCGAACTTCGCCGACCTCGTACAGGCCCGCGCGCGCTCCCAGCATGCCTGCGATGTTGGACGGGGCCAGCCCGCAGGCCTCGATATACGTCGAGAACCCTATGCCGCGCAATTTTCCGCGGCTCCTGGCCTCTTCGCGCCGCACCGGAAAGCCGGCGACGTCGGCCATGTCCATTGCGCCGTCAAGGCACGCATTGAAGTCACCTGTATCGTATTGCAGCGCGACCGGCGTCTGGTACGGAAATTCGGTAATGAAATTGCGCCTGCGCAGTTCGGCATCGTCGATCTTCATTTCGCGCGCCACGGCCGACACCAGGCGCTCAACCACATAGGCGGCTTCCGGCCTGCCTGCCCCGCGGTAGGCGTCCACGGGCGTCGTGTTAGTAAATACGCCGTCTACTTCAGCGTAAATCTGCGGCGTTTTGTATTGCCCTGCGAGCAGCGTGGCATACAGGATCGTCGGTACCGAGGTCGCGAACGTGGACAAATACGCGCCGAGATTGGCAACCGTGTGCACCCGCATCGCCAGGAACTGTCCATTCTGGTCGACCGCCATTTCCGCCACGGTCGCGTGGTCGCGGCCATGCGCGTCGGTAAGGAAGGATTCGGAGCGTTCGGCGGTCCACTTCACTGGCCGGTTGATCTTTTTCGAGGCCCAGGCCAGCACCACGTCTTCCGCATACAGGAAGATCTTGGAGCCGAATCCACCACCCACGTCGGGTGCGATGACGCGCATCTTGTGTTCCGGAAGTCCCAGGACGAAAGCGGTGAGCAGCAGCCTTTCGACATGCGGATTCTGGTTGGCCACGTAGAGCGTATAGCTGTCGTCTGCCCGGCTGTACTGCGCCAGCGCTGCCCGCGGTTCCATTGCATTGGGTACCAGACGATTGTTGGTGAGCTCTAGCCGGGTGACGTGATGTGCGCCCGCAAACGCGGCGTCCACCGCGGCCTTGTCGCCGAGCGACCAGGTATAGCATTTATTGTCGGGCGCGACATCGTGCAAGACCGGGGCGCCAGGCTTGAGCGCTTCCCGCGCGTCAGCGACGGCCGGCAACGCTTCGTAGTCCACCTCGATCAGTTCCGCCGCGTCCTTGGCCTGCAGATACGTCGACGCGATGACGATCGCCACCTGGTCGCCGACATAGCGGACCTTGCCTTGGGCAAGCGCAGGGTGCGCGGGCTCCTTCATTGGCTGGCCGTTGACGTCGGTGATCAACCAGCCGCACGGCACGCCGCCGACCTTGTCCGCGGCGATATCCTCTCCGGTCAAAACGGCGATAACGCCGGGCGCACTCTTCGCGGCATCCGTGTTGATGGATCGGATTGCTGCATGGGCATACGGCGAGCGCAAGAAATAGGCGTAGGTCTGCCCGGGAATCTGCACATCGTCGGTGTACTTGCCGCTACCGGTGAGGAATCGATAGTCTTCCTTGCGGCGTACCGAAGCGCCGACGCCGGTTTCACGTTCCGAAGGCGCGTTCATGTCACGCTCCTTTCATGTTGGCGGCGCCGAGCTGCACGGCCTTGACGATATTGTGGTACCCGGTGCATCGGCACATGTTGCCCTTGAGCTGTTCCCGCACATCCCGCTCAGCAACGTCCGGATAGCGCTTGACCAGATCGATCGCGCACATGATCATGCCCGGCGTGCAAAATCCGCATTGCAGCCCATGGCATTCCTTGAACGCTGCCTGCATGGGATGCAATTCGCCGTTCGGTCCGGCCACGCCCTCGATGGTCGTCACTTCAGCCCCCTGGAATTGTGCGGCCAGCGCTGAACAGGATTTGACCGCATTGCCGTTGACGATGACGGTGCACGCGCCGCACTGACTGGTGTCGCAACCGACGTGCGTGCCGGTGAGTGACAGGTTTTCTCGGAGGAACTGGACCAGCAGGGTCCGCGGGTCAATTTCCGCAGTCACCGCATTGCCGTTGACTTTCATGGATACCTGTATTGCCATGCGATTACTCCTCAAATGAAGTGCCGTTTGAACAGGGGGGGAGCAATAAGGCTGGGAACAGGGGATGAAAACGGCCGCCACCGGTGAACCCGGAAGTCACCGGTGGTGCATGTCTCCATTATTGTCCCGACAACCCGGCGCTCGCCTAGTCATCGATTTTTTATAAGTCGCAGTCGGCCGCTGCGGGCTGGCTTTGCTACAGTCAATTCAGCGTACTTGCCTAGAGTTTGTTATCTTTGCGCAAAGTCAAAGGACATCTTGACGCTGGCATCAAAATTTTCTTTGGAGATTTGTCGCCTGGCGCCGGTTGATCCGGGAAAGTGGCGGACAGGATTTTTAGGTATAACCGGGCGGCTTGGCGTCGACGATCATGGACAGCATCGACCTGGAAGTGTTGAAGGTGTGCGCGCAATGGCTGGCTGCCGGCCGGCGCTGCGAACTGGTGACGGTCGTCAAGACTTGGGGCTCGAGTCCCCGGCCGGAGGGCGCGATGCTGGCCCTGCGCGACGACGGGCGCGTAATCGGGTCGGTGTCGGGTGGATGCATCGAAGACGACTTGATCGACCGAGTGAGAAAACAGGGTATCACGCGCGATCGCCCGGAAATTTTCACCTATGGCATCACCGCCGACGAGGCGCACCGCTTCGGCTTGCCATGCGGCGGGACCATCCAGCTGGCGCTTGAGCCGCTGTCCGCCAGCAGCCGTATTCCTGAGCTGCTGCAACGGCTGGCGGCCCGCGAATTGGTGACCCGCCGGCTCGACCTGCAAACCGGCGAAGTGACACTTGGACCGGCGGGGGCC
>NZ_LSTO01000001.1:516197-520436 GCF_002211445.1 Noviherbaspirillum denitrificans
CCTTCGCGCGGCACCGGCGTCATGTTCAGCACCACCAGCACCGGCGCATCGCCTTCATCGCCTTTCCTGAGGTAGGCAAACACGCTGTTGCTGCTGTCATCGCCGATCACCCATGCAAACCCTTCCGGAGTGTGATCGCGCCGGTACAGCGCGGGTTCGGCTGCATACACCCGGTTCAGGTCCCGGAGCAGCCGCTGGATACTGCGATGCGCCGGGTTGTCGAGCAAGCTCCAGTCGGGCGAGCCGTCGTGGTTCCATTCCGTCGGCTGCGCGATCTCGCAGCCCATGAACAGCAGCTTCTTGCCGGGATGCGTCCACATGAAGGCCAGGTAGGCGCGCAGGTTGGCCAGCTTCTGCCAGCTGTCGCCGGGCATCTTGTTCAGCAGCGAACCCTTGCCGTGCACCACCTCGTCATGCGAAATAGGCAGGATGAATTTTTCCGAGAACGCATAGATCAGCCCGAAAGTCATGTCGTGGTGGTGGTGCAGCCGGTACAGCGGATCGGTGCTCATGTAGCGCAAGGTATCGTGCATCCAGCCCATGTTCCACTTGTGGGTGAAGCCGAGGCCGCCCTCTTCCACTGGCGCCGACACGCCGGGCCATGCCGTCGACTCCTCCGCGATCATCAAGGCGCCGGGACAGCGCTGGGCGATCACCTGGTTGAGGTCGCGCAGGAAGGCGACGGCTTCCAGGTTTTCGCGTCCGCCGTACACGTTGGGCACCCATTCGCCGGCCTTGCGGCTGTAGTCGCGGTACAGCATCGACGCCACCGCATCAACACGCAGGCCGTCCACGTGGTAGTGCTCCAGCCATTCCAGCGCGCTGGCGACCAGGAAGGCGCAGACTTCCCTGCGGCCGAGGTTGTAGATCAACGTGTTCCAGTCCTGGTGGTAGCCTTCGCGCGGGTCCTGGTGTTCGTACAATGCGGTGCCGTCGAAGCGCACCAGGCCGTGCTCGTCGGATGGGAAATGCGCCGGCACCCAGTCGAGGATGACGCCGATGCCTTCCGCATGGCAGCGGTCGACAAAGGAGGCAAATCCCGACGGCGAGCCGAAGCGCGCGGTTGGCGCAAACAGGCCCAGCGGCTGGTAGCCCCAGGAGCCGCCGAACGGATGCTCCATCACCGGCAGGAATTCGATGTGGGTAAAGCCCATGCCCTTGACGTAGGGGATCAGCCGGTCGCCGAGTTCATGCCAGCTGAGCGAACGGTTGTCTTCCTCGAGGATGCGCAGCCAGGATCCGGCATGCACCTCGTAGATAGCCATCGGCCCCGGCCCTGCCGGGCGCGCGGCCATCCATGCGTCGTCGGTCCAGCGGAACGGCATGTCGGAGGGCACGACCGACACGGTCGAGGGCGGCATCTCGGTCGCGCGTGCGACGGGATCGGCCTTGAGGGGCAGCACATTGCCGTCCACGCCGACAATTTCGTACTGGTAGCGCGTGCCACTGCGCATGCGCGGAATGAACAGCTCCCATACGCCGGCTTCGAAGCGCAGGCGCATCGGATGGCGCCGCCCGTCCCACAGGTTGAAGTCGCCGACCACCGAGACGCGGCGCGCGTTCGGCGCCCAGACTGCGAAGCGGGTGCCAGCCACGCCGTCGATGTTCATCGGGTTGGCGCCAAGGCAGTGTCCGAGTTCGCGGTGCGTGCCTTCCCGCAGAAGGTGCATGTCGAGTTCGCCGAGCAGCAAGCCGAAGCGGTACGGGTCCTCGGTGTACTGCACCATCTCGCCGCCGGATGCAGTCGGCCAGGTGATGCGCAGCAGGTAATCCTGTCCCGGGGAAAGCGTGGGCGCACCGCTGACGAACAGGCCGCTCTGGTTGACGTTGTAGAGCGATTCCAGCAGCACGCCGGCAGCATCATTGCCTGGCTCGCGCGCAACGACGTCGACAGCCAGTGCTCCCGGCTGGAAAGTGCGTATGACCATGCGGCCGCCCGCCTGGTGCGGCCCGAACAGGCCGAACGGGTCCATCAGCTGTCCATGGACGACGGCGTCGATAGTCCTCTGGTCGACGCCGGTCAGTTCCTCGGTGTGTTCAGCCATTCGATGCTTCTCCTTCCGGGGTGCTCAGCAATTCGTCAGCAATCCTGGCGAGGCCATTCATCGGCACGGGAATCCATGTGGGCCGGTTTGCTGCCTCGTAGCAGACTTCATAGCCGGCCTTTTCCAGCACGAACAGCTGCAACAGGCTGGCCTCGGCTTCCGGCGCAATGCGGAAGCCGTCCGCGTAGGCGGCTTCACGGTACGCTTCGAGGAAGGCCGACTGGCATGTCGGCGCAAACTTGCGGATGATTTCCTGCTTGCGCAGTTCGCCGGCCTCGTCGAGGTCTGCCGGGCCCGCGGTATTGGCGAAGGCGGCGGCATAGTCGAACGAACGCAGCAGGCCCGCGACATCGCGCAGCGGAGAGCTCTTTTCCCGGCGCGCAGCCAGCGGCTTGGACGGCTCGCCTTCGAAGTCGACGATGTAGACGTCGCCATGCGCCACCAGCGCCTGGCCAAGGTGGAAATCGCCATGGATGCGCATGCGCAAGGTGCCGACACCCGCTGCCGCAAGCGCATCGAGGCGGTCCAGCAGGCGGTCGTGCTCGCCAATGAGGCGCGCCGCGCGACGGGCCTCCGCCTCATTGCTCCATTCGCTCCGCGCCTGCAGCGCGGCAAACGCAGCCTCAAGCTGCTTGCGCGCGCCCATCGCCCAGGCTTCGGCATCGTCGACCGTTGCCGTTTCGGGGGAGAATGCCGGGTCATCGGCCGGCCTTGCCAGCAGTGCATGCATTTCACCGAGACGCTTGCCAAGATTCGCCGCGAGGCTGAGCAGTTCATCCTGCGGATGGGAAATCTCCTGCGTGGTTCCGGCCGCCGCGGCCGGCTCGGCGATGGTGGCATGGTGGATCCATCGCGCCAGGGTATCCAGCACCCATTCCCATGCGTCGCCCTGGTTATGAATGAACTCCTGCACCATGATCATGGTGTGGCGCGTGCCGTCCGTTCCGATGCGCGCCACCTCGCCATACATGCGCGGCGCGTTCGCATAGCCGAGGGACGTCAGGTGGCGTCCCATTTCCGCTTCGGGATGCACGCCGGGCAGCAGGCGGCGGATGACCTTCAGCACCATCTTTTCTTCGATGATGAGCGAACTGTTCGACTGTTCGGAAGACACCCGGCGGATCGGCGGCTCGGTGCCGAGTTCGACGGCATCGAGGGCCTCGGTTGGCAGGAACTGCACCTCGCCGTCGCTCGAGGGCAGCGTGGCGCGCGACCGCAGCATGTCGATGATGACGAAGGAAAAGGTATCGAGCACAAAGGCATCGGTCAGGAAGCCGACGTAGCGCCCGCGCCGGGCACGGGCGAGCGCAAGCTGCTGGGGCATCGCGGTGATGATGTCTTCCTCGCGGATGTAGCCGAGCGGAAGCAGGTAGCGGTCGGTGCCGCCTGAAGTGACGGTTTCGATTTCCGCCAGCATGGATGGCAGCACATGCGGCCGTGCAGTTGAACCTGGCAGCGCGGTCGTCACGGAAATGCGTGCCGACTTCAGCTTTTCCTGCTTGCCGGCATACCAGCGGCGCATCGGCAGGTAGACCGGCAGCGCCTCGTTTTCGATGATGTTGCGGCGCGGCGTTTCGAGGATCTCCGACAAGCCGTTGCGCAGCACCAGCGTCGCCAGTTCCGGCAGCGGTTCGGGCGCCGGGACGTGCCACGGCGGCAACCGGGTCTCGGAAGCGAGCAGGAACCAGTAGAAGCCGTAAGGTGGCATCGTCAGCAGGTAAGGCAGCTTGCCGATTTGCGGGAAGGCGGAGCCGCCGAGCATTTCGATCGGCACGCGGCCCGCATAGGAGGAGAGGTCAAGCTCGACCGCCTGCGAGGAGCGGGACACGTTGGCCACGCACAGGATGGTTTCCATCTCGCCATCGCACTCGTACTCGCGCAGGTAGGTGAGGATGCGGCGGTTGACCGGATACAACAGCCTGAAGCTGCCGCGGCTGAACGCGCAATGCTGCTTGCGCACCGACAGCATGCGGCGCATCCAGTTGAGCATGGAGTACGGGTCGGCGCTCTGCGCTTCCACATTGACCGCCTGGAAGCCGTACAGCGGGTCCTGGATCGGCGGGAGCACCAGCCTTGCCGGGTCTGCGCGCGAGAATCCGCCGTTGCGGTCCGAAGTCCACTGCATCGGCGTGCGCACGCCGTCACGGTCGCCGAGATGGATGTTGTCGCCCATGCCGATCTCATCGCCGTAGTA
>NZ_LSTO01000001.1:520446-527658 GCF_002211445.1 Noviherbaspirillum denitrificans
CGATGCCGACGATCCAGCCCGACAGCTTCGAATGGGTGTAGATGCCATAGATTTCCACGCCGTCGAGGCTGCGTGTACGCACCACGCCCTCTTCGGCGCGCCGCGCGGCGGCGGTCAGGTCAGGCACGGTCGGCTTGCCCACGAACTGGGCGCCGGCCCGGCTGCGCGCAACGGTAATGCCGTTGCGGTCAATGATGCCGATGACGCCGTCGGGCGGTATGGCCGCCCGGTCGAAGGCGCGGTTGAAGTATTCGGCGACAAAGGACTGGCTGAGGATCAGGCCGTCCGGATGCGGCAACGGCACTTCGACCGACACCACCGGCCGCTTCTCGGCAGAACCTTCCCGCAGGTTGGTGACATGGATGGATCCGGTGCGCATCGCTTCGGCCCCGGGTTCCGGATGCGCCAGCCGGGACAGTGGTTCGCCGTAAGGGGCGCTGGTGTTGAACAGCTGCCGGCCGGATCGGTCGGACAAGAGGATCCAGGCATAGTCGCCGTTCAGCGTCTCGCGCGACTGGTTGTAGAAATTGGCGAGGTCGCCCCGGAGCAGGTAATGGGAAGTGGCCAGTGTGCGCAAGCGCGCTTCGGCGGCTGCCAGTTCACGGTCCACGCTCAAGGCAGTAGCGCGGGCCGTGGCCTGCATCGCATTCAATGCGGCCTTGCGTTCCGCATCGAGCAGCATGTGCAGCGCCGCCGTGGCGAACACGATGACTGGCACCAGCACGGCGGCGGCCGTCAGTGAGAGGTAAGTGCGGATCTTCAATGGGCAGCTTTCACACGGGCAGGCAGTTCGTCATTTCCTCGACTGGTGGACGTGTCTCATGATGAACCAGGGCGCCCGGCAACAGTCTTGCGCAAAGTCAGCAGTGTTTCCGCAGCTTGGCATTTCCGGCATGGTGCAGGAATGCACTGTCGTGGTGCGCCCGCCTTGCCCGATCCATGCCGCACGCCTCCTCCTGGGCCTCGTTTCTTGGCATTGTTATTGCATCATGGCAATGCTAACCCAAAGGAAGAATCGATGTCCCACATTGCCCTCGCCCGACTGCCGCCGCCGGAATGTTCCGGAGGCTGCACATGCGCCGCACGGGAAGGTTCTGCCCATGACATCACGCAGCGCCGCGAAGCCGAACGGGCGCTGCAGGAAGCAGAGCGTCGCTACCGCAGCATTTTCGAGAATGCGGTGGAAGGCATCTTCCAGTCCACGCCGGACAAGGGCTACCTCGCGGTCAACCCGGCGCTGGCACGCATGTACGGCTACGATTCGCCGCAGCAGATGATCGACACGCTGCGCGATATCGAACACCAGCTGTATGTCGATCCCGAGCGGCGTGCCGAATTCCTGTGCCTGATGGCCGAGCATGGCCAGGTGCTCAATTTCGAGTCGCAAGTCCGCCGCCGCGACGGCAACGTGATCTGGATTTCGGAGAACGCCCGCGCAGTGCGCGCGCCCGATGGCGGCATCCAGTTCTATGAAGGCACCGTCGTCGACATCACCGAGCGCAAGGTCTACGAAGCGCGCATCCGCCACCAGGCGACGCACGACGCGCTGACCGGCCTGCCCAACCGCATCCTGCTCGCCGATCGCCTGCAGCAGGCGATCCACCAGGCCGAGCGCGACGGCGGCATCGCGGCGGTGGCCTTCATCGACCTCGACCACTTCAAGTTCATCAACGACAGTCTCGGCCACCAGGTCGGCGATGAACTGCTCAAGGTGGTGGCGGCGCGGCTCAAGTCCTGCATGCGCGCGTCGGACACGGTCGCGCGCCAGGGTGGCGACGAATTCGTGATCGTGCTCTCCAACCAGAAAAGCCTGGAAAGCGTCACCGATACCATCCGCCGCATCATCGCCGTCGTCGCCGAACCCGCGCAGGCCAGCGGGCTCGATCTGCACGTGACGTGCAGCGTGGGCATCAGCGTCTTTCCTTCCGACGGACATGATGCTGAAACGCTATTGCGCCATGCGGATTCCGCGATGTACAAGGCCAAGGAACTGGGCCGCAACAATTTCGTGTACTTTGCCGCCGAGATGAATGCGCATGCCACGCAGCGGCTGGATATGCTCAACAGCCTGCGCCATGCCGTGGCGAACAATGAATTCGTGCTGCAGTTCCAGCCCAAGATCCATCTCGCCACCGGCAAGGTGGTCGGCGCCGAAGCGCTGATCCGCTGGCGTCATCCCCTGCGCGGCATGGTGCCGCCCGGATCCTTCATTCCTCTGGCCGAGGAAAGCGGACTCATCATCGAGATCGGCGAGTGGGTGCTGCGCACGGCCTGCGCGCAAAACATGGCCTGGCAGCGCGCCGGCTTTCCGGCCATCCCCATCTCGGTCAACCTGTCGCCGCGGCAGCTGGTGCGCGGCGACATCGTCGCGCTGGTGGCCGAAGTGCTGCACGAAAGCGGACTGGCGCCGCACTGCCTCGAGCTGGAGATCACCGAAACGGTCGTCATGCGCGACGTCGACAAGTCGCTCGTCATCCTCAAGAAGCTCAAGGAGCTGGGCGTGAAGATTTCGATCGACGACTTCGGCACCGGCTATTCGAGCTTGAACTACCTCAAGCGCTTCCCCGTCGACACACTCAAGATCGACCGTTCCTTTGTGAGCGACATCGCCGACGACCAGGATGACGCAGCAATCGTCAAGGCGGTGATCTCGCTGGCGCACATCCTCAACCTGCGCGTGGTGGCCGAAGGAGTGGAAGCGGAAGAACAGCGCCGCTTCCTGCTCGAAAACGGCTGCGATGAAGTGCAGGGATATTATTTCGGCAGGCCGGTGCCGAGCGAGAGCTTCGCCGGAAAGTGGTTGCAGGCCAAGGAAGAAGCGTGAAGTTCTTTCCGCACGCGGCAATGCGCGCGGTTTCCCATTCATTCTCAAGATAGCACAGCCCTGATTGTCCCCGTGGCGCCACGGCGCGCACCATTTGCGATCACACAAAAAGCATGCGCAGCACGGGCCCCATACGCTGAACTCTTGGTCGCGTTCCGATCAAAGCGAGGACAAGAGCCGCGACAGGGACGCGGATCGGTACCGATCGATCAAGAGAATGCATGCAATGAGCGTAGAACAAGTACAACCCATCGATAAGTCTCCGAACAACACGGTGTCCGTGCAGGTGAAGCCCGGCTCCGAGCTCTCCATCCAGTGCTATGACAACGACGTGCCCGCCTTCATCGGACCCGCGCTGGAAAGGTTGTACGGCAACCTGTTTTCTTCGCTCGAGTACTATCGCGCGTTTGGCGGTGCCGACAATGCCAGCACGTACGTCGTGCGGGATGGCAAGAACATCGTGTGCGCATGGCTGTTCCAGAAGCACCGCAACACCGTTCGCGTGGTCAACGAAGGGCTGCGCGTGGACCAGGATGACCTGCTGCGCTTCGCCGGCTATGTCTTCGGCCGGTATCCCGGCATCAACGTGATCTCTTTCCACGCGGTGCGGCCCAACATGGCCAGCCTGCCCATGCCCTGCCAGCGCTTCAACTGCCTGGAAGACATGGTGCTGACGTTGCCGGGCAGTCCCGAGAGCTATCTCGCCAGTCTCGGACGCTCCACGCGCAGCTACATCCATCGCTACATGAACAAGCTCAAGCGCGAGCTGCCGGCGTTCGAGTTCCGCGTCTTCGATGCAGGCGAGATCGAGGAAGCGCAGATCCGGCACGTCATCAGCCTCAACCGCCTGCGCATGGCAAGCAAGGGCAAGGAAGCGATCAACGACGAGGACATCACGCGCCGCATTGTGCAGCTCTCGCATGAACGCGGGATGCTCGGCGTCATCCTGATCGACGGCCGCATCTGCGCCGGATCAATCAACTACCGCGTGGGTGCCAACTACTTCCTCGAAACGCTGGCGCACGACCCGGCCTGGGACGATTACCGGCTCGGCACGCTGTGCTGCTACCTGACCATCTGCGAATGCATCCGGCGCGGCGGCGGCGAGTACCACTTCCTGTGGGGGCAGGACGAATACAAGACGCGCCTGCTAGGCGTGCAGCGCGACCTCGACGACATCGTTGTCTACCGCTCGTGGCTGCACATGGTCCTGTACGGGAAGCTGGTGATGCAGCATGCGACCCATGCCGCCGTGCGGCGCGCGCGCGTCTGGGTGAGGCGTACGCGGCGCAGTGACAGTTTCGGCGGGCGGCTGGTGGCGCGCGTGTGGAGGCTGGTGCGGGGAGCCGGAGCGGTGAAGTCGTAGGGTGCGCCGTGCGCACCGGTACTGAACCGGAGCGTAATCCGCCGTAGTGGTACGCACGGCGCACCCTACGAATCAATGGATCGCAGACAACTCCCGCTGCGCCGACTCCGCATGCGCAAGGATGCGCCGCAGCACCTCCTGCATCTCCTCCGGCAAATCCTGCCGCAAGGCCGCGTGCAGCGCCGACAGCAGTGCCTCCTCGCCACGTTCGCAATCGGCCACCAGTGTACCGCGCATGTCGCGCGACAGCAGCGCCTTGATCCCCGAGAGCATATGCGACATCGCCTCGCGGTCGGGATCCGGCTGCTGCGGCAAATCGTCCAGCGCGCGGATCTGTACCGCGAGATCGCCGGCGAGGCGCTGGCGTTCATCCGCCAATGCGGAGAACACGTGCGCGAGATGATCCTCGCCGAGTTCCGATGCCGCCGCCTCGTAGTGGCCGGCGGTTTCGAAGCACAGCCGTTCCACCGCATTGACCGACATCTGCCGTTCATCTCTGAGCAACATGAGGCTCCTCCTTTCTGTCTTCCAGATAGGCCGGCGGCACATGGACGCGCACGGCGCCGGCAATCATGTCGAATTCGGCCGGCGTGCGCGACACCAGTTCACCGTCGGCGCTGACCGCCATCGTCCTGCTTGTCACGATGCGGATGCTGCGGCCGCGTTCGATGTCGACAGGATGACTGTCCTCGAACCGGCCGGCGCGGACTGCCGGTGCCAGTTTCGCCAGTTCCCACACGCTGCGCGGCTCGATGCTGTAGAGGAAGAACAGCCGGTCGTCGATGCTCGCCTCGTCCGCGATCGTCATCCCGCCGCCGTAATGCCTGCCGTTGCCGACCGACACCTGGATCGAGCGCACCCGCTTGCGCCTCCCGTCGCACACGATATCGGCGTGGAACGGGCGGAAAGACGAGAGCGCCTTGAACAGGCTGCGCGCGTAACCGAATACGCCCCAGCGCCGCTTCACATCCGGGGAAAGATGTTCCTGCGCATGCACGCCCAGCCCGACATGTGCAGCGTTGAAAAAATAGCGGCCGTTGACACGCCCCAAGTCGATGTTGTGCAGCAGGCCGCCGCCGATCACGCCGCTTGCCTGTTCCAGGTCAAAGGGTATCTGCAGGGTGCGCGCGAGGTCGTTGGCGGTGCCCATCGGCAAGACGCCCAGCGGAAGGCGCGTCTCGATCAGCGCCGGCGCCGCGGCATTGAGGGTGCCGTCACCGCCGCCGACGACCACGAGGTCGACGTCGGCGGCATGGCGGCGGATCATTTCCGGAACCTGATCGGGCCGGTCCAGCGCCCACGGCAGCACGTCCATGCCGCTGCGCTCCAGGTATCCGGCAACGGTGCGGACGTCAGAGCTTCCGTTGCGGCTCTTGCGGTTGACGATGAGTAATGCACGCCTCGGCACAGCCTCTCCCGTTCGGACAACGGCGGTCCTGTTGCCGGTATGACCTTGCGTGCAGGGAGCGGTTCCGCCCTTTCCGCAGGGCCATGCGGGGTATCAAAGGCCCCAGGGCACGACCGGCACGCCGAACAGGTGGCGGTGGAAGGCCATCACCAGCAGCGCGAGCACGACAGCGGCGCCGATGGCCATCGCATCCTGCCTGGCGACCGGGGTGAACTGTTTCACCGCATGCCGCTGCACCGCCGACAGCAGGTCGATGACGGCATAGGCGAGGAAGGCGCCGAACAGCAGCGTTGCCTTCACTTCGCCATTGGCCAGCAGGTGGACGGTGGCCCACAGGCCGACGCCGAGCAGCATCGGATGCTTCAGCGCGCGGCGGATGTGGGTGCGCATATTGGCCGCCGCCAGCAGCACGAAGCTCACGATCATGGCCAGCGGCGCAAGCAGCACTGCCGCCGGAACGGGGGCGAACAGACGCGGTTCGGAAGGCGCTCGGCCGTAGCCGATAACGATCAGCACCAGTCCGGCCGCCGACACCAGCGAGAACATCCCCTTGTAGGCCTTCTCTCCCATGCGTGCCTGCAGTGCATTGCGCACGCCCGTCAGCACCGGCAGCAGATGGATGCCGATGAACAGCACGAGCCCGAGAACCAGTAATCCCATGATCCCTCCCTTTATCAATCTTTATCAATGAATACCGCGCAAGACAAACGCCGCATTTTAGCCAGCACAATCCCGGCGTCCGCGCGAGTTTGATTCAGCCCAAATTTTTGTCTGATCGCGGCAACGAAGGTATCAATGGAACACGGGTAACCGACCAGTGTAGCCACAATTTCATGTTGCATTGCGGCTTGCCGAAATGTACATGGCGGCGCATTCTCCAAGGGCTCGTCCTATTGCACATTATCAAGTTCCGCTTCACAACGTGGGACGACAATGATTAGGTAGTCCAAGAACACCTACATAGGAGACAACACCATGAAGAAGACCGGCAAGACCATCCCCGAGGTTCAACCATCGCGTCGCGGCTTCCTTGGCAAGGCTGCCGCGGGCACGGCCACCGCGCTGGCCTTTCCCGCGGTAGCGACGGCGCAGTCGCCGACCCAGTTCCGCTTCCAGAGCACCTGGCCCGCGAAGGACATCTTCCACGAATATGCGAACGACTTCGCCAAGAAGGTCAATGACATGACCGGCGGCGAACTGAAGATCGAAGTCCTCCCTGCGGGCGCGGTGGTGCCGGCCTTCGGCCTGCTTGACGCGGTGTCCAAGGGGACGCTCGACGGCGGCCATGGCGTGATGGGCTACAACTACGGCAAGCAGGCGGCGATCGCATTGTGGACCTCCGGCCCGGCGTTCGGTATGGATGCCAACATGGTGCTGGCATGGCACAAGTACGGCGGCGGCAAGGAGCTGCTGGCCAAGCTGTACGACTCCATCGGCGCCAATATCGTCTCCTTCCTGTACGGCCCGATGCCGACCCAGCCGCTCGGCTGGTTCAAGAAACCGATCACCAAGACCGCCGACTTCAAGGGCCTGAAGTACCGCACCAACGGCCTCGCGATCGACCTGTTTACCTCGATGGGCGCGGCGGTGAACGCGCTGCCCGGCGGCGAAATC
>NZ_LSTO01000001.1:527668-538771 GCF_002211445.1 Noviherbaspirillum denitrificans
ATCGGGCCGGAACTCGTGTTCAAGCTGAACTGCACGCCGGCACCCGATGCCACGCTTGAAGAACTGGCGGAATGCATCGAGTGGATGGCGCATGCGTTCGAAATCGTGGTCTGTCCCTTCCCCGACTGGAAGTTCGAGATGGCGGATTCGATCGCTGCCTTCGGCCTGCACGGTTCGCTGATCGTCGGCGAGCCGAAAATGCTGTCCGCGGCGAGCCGACGCAGCCTGGGCGAGGTGCTGCCGCACGCGAGCCTGTCGCTGTCTTGCGGCGACGAACTGCGCTCCGCCGGATTCGGCAGCGATGTTCTGGGCAGCCCGATCCATGCGTTGTGGCACCTGCACCAGTTGCTGAAGATCCAGCCGCAATTCTCGCAACTGGCGAAGGGCGAGATCGTGACCACGGGGACGTGGACCGATGTCTGTCCGATCAAGCCGGGGGAAACGTGGACGTCGGCGTTTTCCGGCATCTCGCTGCCAGGACTGACGATCTCGTTTGTTTAAAAAGAAAAGGCGCCGACGGCGCCTTTTTTGTTACTCCTGCCGGACCCAAGTCTGCGTCCGTCCCAGCATCGGCACGCCGATGTACCCGCGTACGTCGAGTTTCTTCCCGCCGTCAACCACGGTCATCTTGCTCTTGTAGACCTTGCCGTTGTTCGGGTCGAGGATCTGGCCGCCGTTGTATTCGCCGCCATCCTTCTTCATGCCGGTGATGATGGTCATGCCGATGACCGGCTGGTCCTTCAGCGTGCCTTCGCACTTTTCGCACTTTGGGTTGGGGTCTTCGCCAGATTCGCGGAACAGCTTTTCGATCTTGCCGCGCAGTTCGCCATTGCTTTCGGTGATGCGCACCAGCGATTTCGGCTTGCCGGTTTCGTCGTCGATGGTTTTCCAGACGCCGATCGGGCTGGCGTCCTGGGCCATCGCGCTTGCTGCGGCCAGCGTGCCGGCCGCGAGGGTAAGGATTGCTAATCGTCTCATCGTTATGTCTCCTGGATTGGGGTGGTGCGTTCGAACCGGGCGGCCCGGCCCGAACTGTCCAGAAGTGTCGACCGAGCGGCGATCAGCTCTTTTGCAATTTATCAAACTGCTCGCGCAGTTTTTCGAGTGTGGCTCCGAAGGTCAAGAGACGCTCTTTCTCCTGCGCCACGACTTGCGCCGGTGCGCGGGCGACGAAGCTTTCATTGCCGAGCTTGGCATTGGCCTTGGCGATTTCGCCTTCGAGACGCGCGATCTCCTTGGAGAGGCGCTCCTTCTCCGCGGCGACATCGATCTCGACCTTGAGCATCAGCTTGACCGTGCCGACCACGGACACCGGCGCCGGGGATTCCGGCAGGGTGTCGACGATCTGCACATCGGACAGCTTGGCCAGCGCCTGCAGGTAGCGCACGAAGGACTCGGCTTGCGCCTTGTCGTTCGCTTCGATGAACAGCGGCACGCGCTGGGCGGGCGACAGCTGCATCTCGCCGCGCAGGTTGCGGCAGGCATCGGTCATGGACTTCAGCTGCGCCATCCAGGCTTCGGCTTGCTCGTCCAGCTTTTCCATGTTCGGCCGCGGATAAGGCTGGACCATGATGGAATCGCCGGCCGGGTTCATTTCGCGGCCGGTCATCGGCGCGATCTTCTGCCACAGCTGCTCGGTGATGAACGGAATGACCGGATGTGCGAGGCGCAACACGGTTTCCAGCACGCGCAGCAGGGTGCGGCGTGTGGCGCGCTGTTGCGCTTCGGTGCCGTTCTGGATCTGGACCTTGGCGACTTCGAGGTACCAGTCGCAGTACTCGTCCCACACGAACTTGTAGATCGCGGATGCGATGTTGTCGAAGCGGTAGTCGGCGAAGCCCTTTTCCACTTCCGCTTCGGTACGCTGCAGCAGCGATACGATCCAGCGGTCGGCTTGCGAGAAGTCGCGATCCGGTCCGCAGGTGGCCGGGTCGAAGCCGCAGTCCTTGCCTTCGGTGTTCATCAGCACGAAGCGCGTCGCGTTCCACAGCTTGTTGCAGAAGTTGCGATAGCCTTCACAGCGGCCGAGGTCGAAATTGATGTTGCGGCCGAGCGAGGCGTAACTCGCCATCGTGAAGCGCAGCGCATCGGTGCCGAAGGCGGGGATGCCGTCCGGGAATTCCTTGCGCGTCGCCTTGGCAATGCTTTCCGCCTGCTTCGGGTTCATCAGGCCGGTGGTGCGCTTGGCGACCAGCGATTCGACGTCGATGCCGTCGATCAGGTCGATCGGGTCGAGCGTGTTGCCCTTGGACTTGGACATCTTCTGGCCGCTGGCGTCACGCACCAGGCCGTGCACGTACACGGTGTCGAACGGCACCTTGCCGGTGAAGTGCGTGGTCATCATGACCATGCGCGCCACCCAGAAGAAGATGATGTCGAAGCCGGTGACCAGCACCGACGACGGCAGGAACATCTTGTAGTCCGGCGTCTCTTCCGGCCAGCCGAGCGAGGAGAAGGGCACCAGCGCGGACGAGAACCAGGTGTCGAGCACATCGGACTCGCGCGTGAGCGCCTTGCCGCCGGCCTTGGCCTTCGCTTCTTCTTCATTGCGCGCGACGTAGATGTTGCCGTCCTCGTCGTACCACGCCGGGATCTGGTGGCCCCACCACAGCTGGCGCGAGATGCACCAGTCCTGGATGTTGTTGAGCCACTGGTTGTAGGTGGTGGTCCAGTTTTCCGGGATGAACTTGATGTCGCCATCCGCCACCTTCTCGAGCGCCACCTGGGCGATCGACTTGCCGGGGAAGTGTGTGCCATCGGGGGCGGGTACGCTCATCGCGACGAACCACTGGTCGGTCAGCATCGGCTCGATCACCACGCCGGTACGGTCGCCGCGCGGCACCATCAGCTTGTGCGGCTTGACCGAATCCAGCAGGCCGATGGCTTCGAGGTCGGCGACAATCTTCTTGCGTGCAGCGAAACGATCCATGCCGACGTATTCGGCCGGCGCATTGTCGTTGATCTTGGCGTCGAGCGTGAAGATGTTGATTTGCGCAAGGCGGTGGCGCTGGCCGACAGCGTAGTCGTTGAAGTCATGGGCCGGCGTGATCTTCACGCAGCCGGTGCCGAATTCCTTGTCGACGTAGTCGTCGGCAATGATGGGAATATCGCGGCCGGTCAGCGGCAGCGTCAGCATCTTGCCGACCAGGTGCTGGTAGCGCTCGTCGGTCGGGTCCACCGCTACGGCGACGTCGCCGAGCATGGTTTCCGGACGTGTGGTGGCGACCGTGATATGGCCGCTGCCGTCCGCGAGCGGATAGCGGATGTGCCACATGAAGCCGTCTTCTTCTTCAGACACGACTTCGAGGTCGGACACGGCGGTGTGCAGCTTCGGATCCCAGTTCACGAGGCGCTTGCCGCGGTAGATGAGGCCTTGCTCATACAGGCGCACGAAGACTTCGGTCACCGCCTTGGACATCTTCTCGTCCATCGTGAAGTATTCGCGCGTCCAGTCGGTGGAGGCACCCATGCGGCGCATCTGGCCGGTGATGGTGGAGCCGGAGTGTTCCTTCCACTCCCAGACCTTCTCGAGGAATTTCTCCCGGCCGAGGTCATGGCGGGAAACGCCCTGTGCGTCGAGCTGGCGTTCGACCACGATCTGGGTCGCAATGCCGGCGTGGTCGGTGCCCGGAATCCAGGCGGTGTTGTGGCCACGCATGCGGTAGTAGCGCGTCAGGCCATCCATCACGGTCTGGTTGAAGGCATGGCCCATGTGCAGCGTGCCGGTGACGTTTGGCGGCGGCAGCTGGATGCTGAACGACTGCTTGCCCGGTTCGGTGCTGGCGGTAAAGTAACCGCGTTGTTCCCATTCGGTACGCCAGTGTTTTTCAATGTCGGCGGGCTCGAAAGACTTGGCTAATTCCATGATTTCAATATGTTTTTGCGAAACTATGCATTATACGGGACGGAAAGGCTGACATCGGCGGCGATCAGCGTATAATTCGCCCATCGCCGATTTTCAGGCTTCCAGGCGACCGGAAGCCGCGCGGTACGACGCTAGGGGTCCTGGCTGCAGTCTGGCCGGGTGAGAAACACCCTCGAACCTGATCTGGGTAATGCCAGCGAAGGGAAGCATCCGGAAAGCCAGCAGTCCATCCTTTTTCCGTCCGCTCCTTCGCATACCCGTTTTTGCAAAGGAGCACCATGAACGCCAATCCGCAATTCCTCGCCGCCACCGCCAAGGTGGACGAAGCCGCGATCCAGCCGCTGCCGAATTCCCGCAAGATCTATGTCGAGGGCTCGCGCCCGGATATCCGCGTGCCGATGCGCGAAATCAGCCAGTCCGACACGCCGGTGTCCTTTGGCGCGGAAAAGAACCCGCCGATTTATGTTTACGACACCTCCGGCCCGTACACCGACCCGAACGTCAAGATCGACATCCGCTCCGGCCTCGCTGCGCTGCGCGCCGCCTGGATCGCCGAACGCGGCGACACCGAAGAGCTGGCCGGCCCGAGCTCGCAGTACGGCGTCGAGCGCCTGAACGACCCCAAGCTGGCCGAACTGCGTTTCAACCTGCACCGCAAGCCGCGCCGCGCCAAGGCTGGCAAGAACGTGACACAAATGCACTACGCGCGCCAGGGCATCATCACGCCGGAGATGGAATACATCGCCATCCGCGAAAACCTGCGCCGCAAGGAATACCTCGAAGGCCTGAAGGCATCCGGCCCGATGGGCCAGAAACTGGCCGACCTGATGGGCCGCCAGCACCCGGGCCAGTCGTTCGGCGCCGCGATTCCCGCTGAAATCACGCCGGAATTCGTGCGCTCCGAAATCGCCTGCGGCCGCGCGATCATCCCCAACAACATCAACCACCCGGAATCCGAGCCGATGATCATCGGCCGCAACTTCCTGGTGAAGATCAATGCCAACATCGGCAATTCGGCGGTCACCTCGTCCATCGGCGAGGAAGTCGAGAAGATGACCTGGGCGATCCGCTGGGGCGGCGATACCGTGATGGACCTGTCCACCGGCAAGCACATCCATGAAACCCGCGAATGGATCATCCGCAATTCGCCGGTGCCGATCGGCACCGTGCCGATCTACCAGGCGCTGGAAAAGGTCAACGGCAAGGCCGAGGACCTGACCTGGGAAATCTTCCGCGACACGCTGATCGAGCAGGCCGAGCAGGGCGTCGACTACTTCACCATCCACGCGGGCGTGCGCCTGCAGTACGTGCCGCTGACCGCCAAGCGCATGACCGGCATCGTGTCGCGCGGCGGCTCGATCATGGCGAAGTGGTGCCTCGCGCACCACAAGGAATCCTTCCTGTACACGCATTTCGAAGAGATCTGCGAAATCATGAAGCAGTACGACGTCGCGTTCTCGCTGGGCGACGGTCTGCGTCCCGGCTCGATCTACGACGCCAATGACGAAGCGCAGCTCGGTGAGCTGAAGACCCTGGGCGAACTGACCCAGATCGCATGGAAGCACGACGTGCAGGTGATGATCGAAGGCCCCGGCCACGTGCCGATGCACCTGATCAAGGAAAACATGGACCTGCAGCTGAAGGATTGCGCGGAAGCGCCGTTCTACACCCTCGGCCCCTTGACCACCGACATCGCCCCCGGCTACGACCACATCACCTCCGGCATCGGCGCCGCGATGATCGGCTGGTACGGCACCGCGATGCTGTGCTACGTGACGCCGAAGGAACACCTCGGCCTGCCCAACAAGGCGGACGTCAAGGAAGGCATCATTACCTACAAGCTGGCCGCGCACGCTGCCGACCTCGCCAAGGGCCATCCCGGCGCGCAGATCCGCGACAACGCGCTGTCCAAGGCACGCTTCGAGTTCCGCTGGGAAGACCAGTTCAACATCGGTCTCGATCCGGACAAGGCACGCGAATTCCACGACGAGACGTTGCCGAAGGATTCCGCCAAGGTGGCGCACTTCTGCTCAATGTGCGGTCCGCATTTCTGCTCGATGAAGATCACGCAGGACGTGCGCGACTTCGCGGCGGCGCAAGGCATCACCGACGACGAAGCGCTGAAGAAGGGCATGGAAGTGAAGGCCGTCGAGTTCGTGAAGACCGGCGCGGAACTGTATCGCAAGCAGTAAGTCATGGACATCGAACTGAACGGCGCGCCGCACCCGGTCACCGATAACCTGAACGTGCAGGACTTGATCGCCTCGCTGGACCTGGCGAACAAGTCGCTGGCGGTGGCGATCAACCGGGAAGTGGTGCCGCGCAGCCAATGGGCCGAGCGCGTGCTGCAGCCGAGCGATCGCGTGGATATCGTGAAGGCGATCGGCGGCGGCTGATATATCTATGCAAGGTTCCTTCCCTCATCACTAGGGAGGGAACCCTGCACTGGATTCTCAAAGGGATCTTATGAGCGAACACATCACCCAAGAAACCGGCCTCACCATCGCCGGCAAAACCTACAACTCCCGCCTGCTCGTCGGCAGCGGCAAGTACAAGGACCTCGAACAGACCCGCCTGGCGACCGAAGCCAGCGGCGCCGACATCATCACCGTCGCGATCCGCCGCGTGAACATCGGCCAGGATCCGAACGCACCCAGCCTGCTGGACGTGGTGCCGCCGACCAGGTACACCATCCTGCCGAACACTGCAGGCTGCTACAACGCCAAGGATGCGGTCTACACGCTGCAGCTCGCGCGCGAACTGCTGGGCGGCCACAAGCTGGTCAAGCTGGAAGTGCTGGGCGACGAGAAGACACTGTTCCCCAACATGCCTGAAACGCTGAAGGCCGCCGAGACCCTGGTCAAGGACGGCTTCGACGTGATGGTCTACTGTAGCGACGATCCCATCCAGGCAAAGATGCTGGAGGAGATCGGCTGCGTTGCCGTGATGCCGCTGGCGTCGCTGATCGGCTCCGGCATGGGCATCCTCAATCCATGGAACCTGTCGCTGATCATCCAGCAGGCGAAGGTGCCGGTGCTGGTGGATGCGGGCGTGGGCACGGCGTCGGATGCGGCGATTGCGATGGAGCTCGGCTGCGACGGCGTGCTGATGAACACGGCTATCGCGGGCGCAAAGGATCCGATCCGCATGGCGCGCGCCATGAAGCTCGCGGTGGAAGCCGGCCGTGAAGCCTTCCTCGCCGGCCGCATCCCGAAGAAGTTTGTCGCGTCGCCGTCCTCCCCGATGGAGGGACGCGCAACATGATGCGCCCCAGCGTCCTCGTCTTCGCCGGCTCGGATCCGAGCGGCGGGGCAGGATTGCAGGCGGACGTGCCGGCGATTGCCGCGCTGGGCGCGCATCCGCTCACGTCCGTCACCGCGCTGACGGTGCAGGACAACGACCGCGTGTTCAAGGTACATCCGGTGCCCGCGGCGCTGGTGCAGCAGCAGGCGCAGGCGCTGGTCGACAAGATCGATATCGCGGCGGTGAAGATCGGCATTGTCGGCAATCGCGCCAATGCGGAAGCGATCGCCGACATGCTGCGGCAGATCCGGGAGCGCAATCCCGGATTGCATGTGGTGCTCGATACGGTGCTGGCCAGCGGCCATGGCGACAAGCTGTCCGAGGATAATCCGGCGTTCGCAATCATGACGCTGCTTCCGTTCGCAACCCTGGTCACGCCCAACCTGCCGGAAGCGGCGGCGCTGTGCGGCGGCAACCAGAACATCGATGCGCAGGTCGAAAACCTGCTGCAGCATTGCCCCAACGTGCTGATCAAGGGCGGCCACGGCACCGGCCCCGATATCGTCAACCGCCTGTTCACCCGTGAAAACAAATGCACCTGGACCTGGCCGCGCCTGCCGGGTGGCTTCCATGGAACAGGTTGCACCCTGGCCTCCGCCATCGCCGCGCTGCTCGCCTGTGGCAAGACCATGGTTGAAGCCGTCGAAGAGGCGCAAGCCTATTGTCATCAATCCCTGCAAACCGCGTATGCGATTGCGGGCGGGCAGCGCATCCCCAACCGCTGCACCTATGTCGAGGAAAATCCATGAAAGGCCTGTATCTCGTGACCCCGGACTGGGACGATACGCAAAAGATGCTGGACACCACCGAAGCCGGCTTGCGCGGCGGAGCGGCCCTCGTGCAGTACCGGCACAAGACGGCGTCGCCGGAATTGCGCCGCGATCAGGCGTCGCAGCTGCTGGCCCTGTGCCGTCGCTATGGCAAGCCTTTCATCATCAACGATTTCGTTGAACTGGCGCTCGAACTTGATGCCGACGGCATCCATGTCGGCGGCACCGATGCCACGGTGGCGCAGGTGCGCGCGGCGGTGGGGCCGTCGAAGATCGTCGGCTCGTCCTGCTACGGCAGCATGCAGCTCGCGCGCGATGCGTATGCTGCAGGCGCCAGCTATGTCGCCTTCGGCGGTTTCTATCCGTCGCGCGTGAAGAAGTACGAAGTGACCACGCAACCGGAGATTGTCGCGCAGGCGAAGAAGGAAATCCCGCTGCCCAACGTCGTGATCGGCGGCATGACGCAGGAGAATTCCGTGCCGCTGGTGAAGCAGGGCGCGGACATGGTGGCGGCCATCAGCAGCGTCTACCTGGCGGACAACCCGGAAGAAGCGGCGCGCGGCTTCGCGCGCCTGTTCGCGGCCGGCTGACAGGGGCGGGTAGAATAGTCGGCTTTCCCATGTGAAAGCCGCGCCCCGATGTTCGAACTCCTGTCTCAATTCGTCCGCTTCTTCGGCGTGGGCGTGGTCTCGGCGATCGGACATTACGGCCTCCTGATCACGCTCGTTCAGGGATTCGGCGTCGACTCGGTCGGCGCCTCCGCCGCCGGCGCACTGCTCGGCGCGGTCATCAATTACACCCTCAACTACCATTTCACCTTCCGCAGCAACAAGCGCCATCGCGAGAGCGCGGCCAAGTTCGCCGTCGTCGCCACGATCGGCCTGCTGCTCAATACCCTCCTGATGTGGCTGGGTGTGGATGTGCTGCACATCCATTACCTCCTGGCGCAAGTCCTCACGACCTTGCTGCTCCTGCTGTGGAGTTTCAGCGCCAACCGCTGGTGGACTTTCCGCAGCCATGCAAAGCCGGAGTGAGACATGAACAAGACTTTCAGCTTGCGTAACAGTCATGCACTTGTCATGGGCGCATTGCTCATCGCGCTGGCGAATGCCGAGCTGTTTTCGACCAGGGTGGCGGTGAAGTGGGATGCGTTCGACGAGATGTGGGCGTATTTCCGCTGGCTTGGGTCAGCGCTGCGGCAGGGCGCCTTCCCGGACTTCTTCCCGCACATCATGTCCGGTTACCCGATCGGGTCGAATATCCAGGCCGGTGTCTACAACGTTTTTTACCTCGCCTTTGCGTATGCGTTCCCGGACAGCGTGCTGTCCATCAACCTTGTCTACCTGGCGCTGCAGCTGGTGATTTTCCGGCTGGGCTTTGCGATCGGGAAGAGCTACGGACTCGATGCGCTGTGCAGCCTGTATCTCGGCCTCGCGCTGACAGCGTCCGGTTTCATCATCGGGCATGCGAGCCACTTCTCCTATCTCTCCACCGCTTGCGGCTTGCTCGGCTGCTTCCTCGCATTGCGCATGGCCTTGCAGCGGCGCGCAGGGGCGGCTTTCCTGCTGTGCTTCGTCAGTGTCTACCACATGCTTACGGCGGGCTATCCGGCGAACATCCTGTTCGGCGCGCAGTGCCTGGCGGCGTATTGGGTCTGCCTGTTTGTTACGCAGGCTGAAGCGCGGCGTGCCCTGCTGACGGCTGTAGCGGGCGTGGCCGCGGGCGCAGTGATCGGCGCGCCGTCGATCTGGCATTTCGTGAATCTGCTGCAGCAATCGACGCGTGGTGCAGGCCTCGATATCGACACCGCGATGTCTGGTTCCCTACCCTTGTATGGCGTGGCGAACTTCTTTTTCCCGGTGTGGAAGATGGGATTTTCGGAACTCACGATCGAGCGTTTTCACTTGCTGTTCCTGAGTATTCCGCTGGTGGCTTGCGCAATCTGGATGGCGCCTTCGCGCGGGGCCGACGGCAAGCGCATCCTGCTCTTCTTCGTGCTCGCGGTGCTGATGACCGTACTTGCATTGGGAAAGAACAGCCCGCTGCCATTGCGCGTCTGGCTGGCGGAACACCTGTTCATCTATCGCGCCGGCCGTTTCCCTTCCGGCGAGCACAGGGGTATTGCGCTCTTCCTGCTGGCGTTGGTCAGCGCGTTCGGATTGCAGTGGATCCAGGAGCGTTATCCGGCAAAGAAAAAAGTTCTGGTTGCGCTCCTCGCGCTGGATTTCCTCGTCGTGATGGTGGCCTTGCGCGGCATGCGCATTGGCGGCATCGACGAACAGTTCCGAGCGATGCAACCCATGTTCCAGGCAACATTTAGCGCCGGCGATCAAGCCCGGCTCGACAAGGCGCGCGATTGCACGCCGGATGGCGAACCTTGGCAATTGACGGCCATCGCCATCCAGCGCGAACGCCTGGCGCCGGCGAATTTCTACTGGAACGGTTACGTGGGACTGCGGGACCAGGTGTACGACCAGGGCCGGGAAAGCGATACCGATCTGGTGTGCGGTCCGTCGCGCTTGCGCGATGCCGCGACGCGCGCGGCACGTCCGTATGCGCTGGAGACCTATACGCCGGGCTACATTCGATTGCGGATCAAGGACAACGGCATGCCTGCATCCCGTCTCATCTGGACCGAATACGACGACGGATTCTGGCGGCTGAAGATCAACGGCAAACCGGCAGTCCTCGAGCATGGAACGGCCCGTTTCCGGATATTTTCCGCCGGTTCGGGCGACGTGATCGAGATGACCTACGCCGGCCCCTTGTCCCGACTTTGGCGCTAACTTGCAAGGAGATCAATTGCGCAATCGGCAAGTGCCGGCAAACGAGGATTCTCCTCCCAGCCGGGGAGGCTGCCCGCTTATAATTTGCGGATGCAAAATCTCCTTCACAACCTCAATCCCGAGCAGCTCGCCGCTGTCACGCTTCCCAACCAATCCGCACTGATCCTTGCCGGTGCCGGCTCCGGAAAAACCCGGGTGCTGACCACGCGCATTGCGTGGCTGGTGCAGACCGGGCAGCTGTCGCCCGCGGGTGTGCTGGCGGTGACCTTTACCAACAAGGCGGCGAAGGAGATGCTGGCGCGCCTGTCCTCGATGCTGCCCATCAATACGCGAGGCATGTGGATCGGTACCTTCCACGGCTTGTGCAACCGCCTGCTGC
>NZ_LSTO01000001.1:538781-563615 GCF_002211445.1 Noviherbaspirillum denitrificans
ACCTCATCCATGTCAACGCATCCGGCTCAGCAAAAGCAAGGGCCGGACAACGAAGGAGCTCACATGCTTTTACATCTCTCCACCTGGTCCGAAATCGAGCAGTTCCTCGAACGCAGCCGGACCATCGTCGTGCCGATCGGCTCCAATGAACAGCACGGCCCCACCGGACTGCTCGGTACCGACTGGCTGTGTCCGGAAATCATTGCGCACCAAGCGGAAAAGTCGGCCGACATCCTGGTCGCGCCCACCTTCAACATCGGCATGGCACAGCACCACCTTGCCTTCCCGGGAACCATCTCACTGCGTCCGTCCACCTTCATCGCGGCGCTCGGCGACTGGATTCGTTCACTGGCGGGACATGGCTTCGAACGCATCCTGTTCCTGAACGGACACGGCGGCAACATCGCATCGATCGAAGCGGCGTTCGCCGAGGTGTATGCCGAAGCCAGCTTTGCGAAGCGTCGCGCCGGCTATGCATTGAAGCTGAATAACTGGTGGGATTTGCCGGGCGTCGTCGAACTGGCGCGCGAACAATTCCCGACCGGGCATGGGTCGCACGCGACACCGGCGGAAATCGCCGTCACCGAATGGGCGTTTCCCTCCGCGCGCAAATCGGCCGACTACGCGCCGCCGATTGCGCCGTCCGGGCCAATTCGTGAAGCGCTTGAATTCCGCGCCCGCTTTCCGGACGGCCGTGTCGGTTCCAACCCGCGACAGGCGACACCGGAGAAAGGGGAGGCGCTGGTCATGCTCGCCGCGCAAAGCCTGATCAAGGAACTGGACGCCTTTACCCATGAGCCGGTTCCGGCGTGAACGTGAGCTACCCGCAACGCACATTCAACCGAGGAGCATGCATGAATCAGCACGACGTCTACCAACGCTTGAAGGAACTTCGCATTGAACTGCCGCCTTCAGGCGCGCCCGCCGCCGCATACACGATGGCATGCCAAAGCGGCAGCCTGGTGTACCTGTCCGGCCATATCGCCAGGAGGGATGGCGCGGTATGGAAAGGCAAGCTCGGCGCAAACATGGCAACGGAGGAGGGGCGTGTGGCGGCACGCTCCGTGGCCATCGATTTGCTCGCGACCCTGCACGCCCACCTCGGCGACCTGAACCGCATCCGCAAAATCGTCAAAGTGGGCAGCATGGTGAACTCGATGCCGGATTTCATGGAACAACACCTGGTGACCAACGGCGCCTCCGAGCTGTTTGCCGAAGTCTTCGGCGATCGCGGCCGACATGCACGATCCGCATTCGGCGTGGCCCAGATTCCGTTGGGGGCGTGTGTAGAGATCGAGCTTTGCGCAGAAGTCGAGTGAGGTTTGCGATGCGACTCTCTCTCCTTGCCATGCTGTTGGGCGTTGCCATTGTGATTGCCGGTGCCGGTTTCCCATATCGCGGCGCGCACGATGCAGTTGCCGCCGACATCGCAACGAACCCGGCCGCGGCCAGCCTTTACCCGCAAGGCAGCATGCCAAACTTGTCAGGTGCCGACACCTGGCTGAACTCGGCACCACTGACGCCGGCACAGTTGAAAGGCAAGGTCGTGCTGGTCGATTTCTGGACGTACTCGTGCATCAACTGCATCCGCACCATCCCTTATATCCGCGCATGGGCAGACAAGTACCGCGACAGCGGGCTGGTGGTGCTCGGCGTGCACACACCGGAGTTCCAGTTCGAGCAGGACCTGAGCAACATCCATGCGGCGATGGATCGCTTTCGCATCGATTTTCCGGTTGCCGTCGATAGCGGGTATCGCATCTGGCAGTCGTTCGGCAACCGTGCCTGGCCCGCCGTCTACCTCGTCGATGGCGGGGGCAATATTCGATACCGCCAGTTTGGCGAAGGAAGCTATGAGAGCACGGAGCGGGCGATCCAGGCGCTATTGCGGGAAGCCGGAAAAAATAGCTTTAATACCGCACTTGTCCATCCTGTCGCCACGGACGAACAAATGGCGCCGGACGTCAACCAGATACGCTCCGGCGAAACCTATGTCGGGTATGCGCAAGCGACCGGGTTTCGATCCCCCGAGAGCGTCAGGAAAAACGCCGAGCAGGCTTACACCACCGGCAAGCTTGGATTGAACGATTGGGGACTGATCGGCAACTGGACGGTGCATACCGACCGCGCCACAGCGGGGCAGCCCGAGAGCGGCATCGCCTACCGGTTCAGCGCACGCGACCTGCATCTCGTGCTCGGACCGGGCAAGTCGGGCAACCCGGTTCGCATCCGGGTCACCGTCGATGGCCACGCGCCCGGCGCCAACCATGGCGCGGACATCGACGAGCAGGGCTACGGCGTCGTTACGCAAACCCGGCTGCACCAGCTCGTGCGGCAGGTTGGCGACGTCAGGGAGCTGCGTTTCGAGGTCCGCTTCCTCGAGCCGGGAGCCGAGGTTTATGCATTTACCTTTGGCTGACTAAATCACATTCGACGGCTGGCGTTGGTATCTCACTGGTCTCTGCGGATTTATAAGTAAGGTCGGGCAGGCGGTATGCGCGTAGATGAGGATGTGAGTCATCGTTTTACGTTGTGTGCAAGCTTTCCACCGAACGCCTTCATTGCCCGGAAAGGCGTTTTCCCACAGAAACCGCATATGACGGAGACCGAAAGAGCAATACCGGGTCGTTGGTCGGCTTCGTGTAAAGGTAGTTCCAGGACACAGAACGCCGAAAGCCGTCGTTCAACACCACATTAACCGCCCCGGCCAAGGTGCGTGAATACAGAAGTGGCTGAGAAATTAAAACAATTTATTTGAATTTGTGCGCTGCACAAAAATTGTGGTACACTGCATTTGCGCTGAAGGCCTTACGAATTTCAGCGTGTCTCGTTGAACTGAGTTGCAGTAGTGTAGAGCTGTACCGCTCGCGTGTTCGACGGACTTTGAATTCCAGATATGTTGGTCGATTTACACCTTGGGTGCACTACACAGATAGTCTAGGCGCCCAAAGCACTGCACCATGCAGATAGCATGGGCTGGTGCGAAGATTGAAGCACTGGCAATACATTGAGACGAAGCCCGCACCTAGCGGGCTTTTTTCAAGTCCGTATGTGTATGGTTGTATTTCACACCATCACCCTCTACTCCGTATCCGAAGCGCCAAAGACAGAGATCGCTCTGCTTTTCGCTTTGCGTCCATTGCTTAGTTGCTAGCTCTATCCCACGAAGCTACAGCGCCGCAAGCAACAACGTCCACGCCGTTTTGCGTTGACGAACCTCATAGCCAACCCAGGAGTCATCGTATGGCAAAAGAAGAACTGATTGAAATGAACGGCGTCGTCATTGAAGCACTTCCCGAATTACGTTTTCGTGTCGATCTGGACAACGGTCACAAACTGGTTGCTTATACTTCTGGAAAAATGAAGAGGAACCACATCCGTATTCTGGCAGGGGATAAAGTGACTTTGGAGCTTTCGCCCTACGATCTCAGCAAAGGCAGAATCACCTTCCGCCATATTGAAAAGCGCAACGCGCCGCCGACCAGGCCTCTGCGATACCGCTAATTTGGTTTTCAGGGGCAGATCCCATGCCCCGTTCAACCTATGAACACATTGGCTTCGCCGATACGAAGCGACACGCATACTCACTTTGAATACCACGCCCTTTTCCAGTTTGCCGCTGCTGCCGGCACTATTGAGCAATCTCGACAACCTCGGTTATCGCGAGATGACCGATATCCAGGCGCAGAGCCTGCCGCTGATTCTGGAGCAGCGCGATCTGATTGCCCAAGCCAAAACCGGCAGCGGCAAGACAGCCGCATTTGGCATCGGCATCCTGCACAAACTTAACCCGGCCTACTTCGCTATTCAAGCGCTGGTGCTCTGTCCCACGCGGGAACTGGCGGACCAGGTATCGAATGAATTGCGTCGACTGGCCCGCTTTGCCGAGAACATCAAGGTACTCACGCTATGCGGTGGTACATCAATGAGGCCACAGATCACCTCGCTGGAGCATGGCGCGCATATCGTCGTCGGCACGCCCGGGAGGATTCGCGATCACCTCGGGCGCGGCACCATCGATTTATCCGGGTTGCAAACGCTCGTGCTGGATGAGGCCGACCGCATGGTTGACATGGGCTTTTATGAAGAGATCTCCGGCATTGTCAGCGCCTGCCCGGCACGGCGCCAGACGCTCCTGTTTTCTGCCACCTATCCAGACGATATTCGCAAGGCGAGCGCTTCCTTTTTGAGAGAGCCGGCTGAAGTGAAAGTGGAGGCGCAGCACGACGCCAGTCGGATCGAACAGCGTTTTTATGAAGTGGATAGCGATGGACGCAACGCCGCTGTAGCGCAGTTGCTCAGTCATTACAGGCCGGTATCGACACTGGCCTTCTGTAATACCAAGATTCAGTGCCGCGAACTGGCCGCCGAATTACGCGAACAAGGTATTTCCGCACTGGCGCTGCATGGTGATTTGGAACAACGGGAACGCGATGAGATCCTGGTGCTGTTTGCCAACCAGAGTTGCTCTGTCCTGGTAGCTACCGATGTCGCGGCCCGTGGACTGGATATTCAGACGCTGGGCGCAGTCATCAATGTCGATGTGTCGAAAGACACCGAGGTACATATCCATCGCGTGGGCCGCACCGGCCGGGGTCAGGATAAAGGCCTGGCACTCAACCTGTGCAGCCCCAATGAAAAGAAATGGGTAAAGCTGATCGAGGCATATCAGGGCGGGCCTGTGCAATGGTTCGAGCTGGCATCGATGGAATCCGCGGAAGGTGGCGCGCTGCGCGCACCGATGGTGACGCTGTGCATCTCAGGCGGAAAAAAGGACAAGCTGCGTCCGGGCGATGTTCTGGGGGCGTTGACCGGGGATGCGGGTCTGACCAAGGAACAGGTCGGCAAGATCAATGTGTTCGAGTACATGACCTATGTGGCTCTGGACAGACGTATCGCGGATAAGGCGTTTGCTCGACTAGGTACCTGCAATATCAAGGGCAGGAATTTCAAGATGAGATTTATTTCTACGATGTAAAGCCACGCATGCTCACCATCACCATCAAACAGGGTAAGGAAAAAGGCCTGCTTTCCGGCGACCCATGGATTTACGTCTCGGCCATTGAAAAGGTCGACGGCAAGCCGCAGGAGCGCAACAGACCGGGCGCCACGGCGATCGTGCAGTCCTCGGCTCGCCAGTTCCTGGCCCGCGCGGCGTATAACGCCAAATCGCAAATCGCCGCCCGCGTCTGGACGTTGCGCGAGGACGAGCCGGTTGACCATGCGATGATCAAGCGGCGCGTACAGGCTAGCGTGAGTCTTCGGGCCGATGCGCTGCGCAACGCCGACGCACAGGCGCTGGTCCAGCTGGTCGATGGCGAAAAGGACGGCTTGCCGGGTCTCCTGGTGCACAGTTATGGCGGCACTGCAGGCTATCTGGTTTGCCAGTTCAATGCCGGTGGCGTCGACCTGTGGAAGGTGCCTGTCGTGCAGGCGCTCCTACATGCCACGGGCTGCCGCAACGTATATGAACGCTGCGATCCACTGTTACGCAAGGGCGAAGGATTGTCGGTGACGCCGCGCGCACTGGCAGGCGACGAACCACCCCAGCGCCTGATGGTGCGCGAGGGCAGCCGTCTGGTACCAATGGATATTCGTACCGGCTTCGTCTACCCACGCTGAGCGGCACACTGACGCTCAACAATACAGAAAGTGGGCGTCCAAAGGCAACACGCTTCCTGAGCCTAATGAATGGAAAACGCCGGCACGGTCGGAAGCGACTTCACCACCTCTGACACATTTCCTTCGGAGTCTTTTGCGGCCATCAGGCGGACCCATCCCAGCACTTCATTGATGCTCGCCAACCCACTGTATAACGCAGCGCGAGCCACGCAATACACCTGCATTTCGCTGATCCCGACATCCGAGGTTGCCAAGCTTGACTGTTCGAGTTCGTGCATGCGCATTTCGATGTCATCCAGGTCCCTGCTTAGTTTGTCGCGCAGGGACTGCATGCTTGAAACAGCATCGGTGGTGTCACAAAGGTCCATTTTTTCCATGTTCAGCGCTCCAGTCTTGTCGGTAACATGTTTCTTGCACTTAAAGCCTGCGCTCACATTGCAGTTTGATCATACCTGCAACAGCGCATGTATGTCGGAGTGATCCACCATTAATCTGCGAGGGTGTCGTCGTGGCGCCTCGGTATGTTGGGATCAGAGGCGGCTTATCTCACTCAAAACGGAGCAATAAATGCAAGAAAGCCCGCCGAAGCGGGCTTTCTTGCTACTCATCGCAACATCGCAGCAACCCATGCTATCTGCGTGGTGTTCCTGATCGCGCCATGAATGAGTAAAGACCACATTGCTGGGTCTGGGCAAATATGACTTATCGTCTTCAGCGTGGTATTCCTCAACCCGTGCTATCTGCATGGTGTCTCCGGCCAAGATGGGCGACAACCCATGCTATCTGCGTGGTGTCCTCGCTACTTGAACTTTGCCGCGCTGGCTATCGGGAAGAACCGTTTCCGGCTTCACGACCGATGAATCATTTCAACTGCCGCGTACTGCGGCCGTCGACTATTAGATGGGACGGATGTTGCTGGCCTTCTCGCCTTTCGGACCAGTGCTACGCTCGAATGAGACGCGCTGGTTTTCAGCCAGACTCTTGAAGCCGGTAGATTGAATGTCCTGGAAGTGCGCGAACAAGTCGCCACCGCCGTTATCCGGAGTGATAAAGCCGAAACCTTTGGAATCATTGAACCACTTCACTGTGCCAGTTTGAATACTCATGTTATTTCCTTGTTTAAAAGATAAGGGCAAAGCCCGAAACGCACCCGAAACCAAGGGGAACTAACTGAAGGGATTCAAACGGGAATGGCTCTTTGAAAGAGCAAGACAGGAGAGAGGCCAACGACGGTTACGGCTTGATGCAAGTGCAGGCACTCAATATACACGAAATATGGAGAGCGGGTCACTTTTTCTGCTTTTATTTCAGGGGGTTATATCTTTCGTGTGGTAAACATGTGTTCGCAACGTGGTGCATCCGGTCACTTAATTGCCTGCGCTACTCGGCATCGGAGATACACGAACCCGACGCGCCCGCTCACAATGGCGATTCAATTATCGGGGTGTATGGACCTGCACTGGATCCATCGAAATCCCTCATGCTTGGCGATGGCGGCGATTTCGATCGGCCCACCGCAGCCCGAACTGATGCTCCGTCTGGATACAGTTTGGAGGAGGGCATGTGTCGCCCCTCAGATTCACTTCCCACACTTCCGCGAGCGACCGCCTGGAGGAGTAGCCGCATAAACGCAACCTGGTCCAGGTAGTCGCCCCGTGGGGAACGGATTTTTCTTCAAAAAGAAAGCGCCGCAGTTTCACTGCGACGTCGTGAATGGTGTAGTGCGCCGGGTAGATCATACGGACTACTCTTGTTTCCGGGCTACGCGGTGACTCAGCTCCTGCTCGATCTCCTCATGATCGCGTCTACGTCGGACTTGGCTTGATACTGGCTGTTCCCTTCGCGGTAAAGCACACCACCGATTCTGATGAGCCTTTCGAATGTTTCCTCAGGCAGGTTGTCGTGCGACTCTGAAAGCAACCGGGCCAACTCTTCGATAACGTTGGAAAGCATCGGGCCGGCCTCTTCCAGTGCGATCGTACCGGCATGCTGCCTAAACAGTCCAACCACACGATCAGGGGTCATTGCGCGCTCCAATAATTGTCAGTATTCAGTGTACGCCGGTTTGCAGTTACGAGAGCACATTGGGTGACTGGTCTAACCACTTTGCATTTACCTTTGGCTGACCAATCCCCCTCAGAGGCACCTTGGCGGATAGCCGTCAGCGCCGGATTTGACAGTGCGACGCACCTTTTTCCTGCCGTATCGGTATGTGTGCCGATGACGATGTGAGTCGTCGTATCAAGATCAGGAGAACTCCTCTCATCTTCCGGGCTTCAGGATGACTTTCGTCCAACCGTGGTCACGCGCGTCGAAATGCTGGTAGGCCTCTGCCGCCTTGCTCAGTTCGATCTCATGTGAAACGATGAACGAGGGCTTCGCCCTGCCGGCATGGATCAGGTCGCGCAGCTGGCGGTTGTAGGCTTTGACATTGCACTGCCCGGTGGCGATACGCTGGCCCTTGAACCAGCTCATTCCCCAGTCGAACACGATCTCGCCCTTCTTGGCCAGGTCGTTGGATGCGCCTGGATCCTGTGGCGAGAATACGCCGACCACACCGATGCCGCCGGTGAACTTCACCGACTTGACGAGGTTGTTCATGGTCAGATTGGGAATCTCGTGTCCGGCGGGATCATGGCATTGATAGCCGACACACTCGCAGCCGACATCGGCGCCCAGCCCATGGGTAAGCTCCATGACGCGATCGACCGGATTGACCTTCGAATCGTCGATGGCGATCGCGCCTATCGACTCGGCCAGCCGGAGCCGGTCGGGGTGGCGATCGACCACCATCACCATGCAGGCGCCCTTGATCATCGCTGCATGCGCGGCCATCAACCCGACCGGACCCGAGCCGTAGATGACGACGGCGTCGCCCGGCCGCATGCCGGCAAGTTCGGTAGCATGCCAGCCAGTCGGAAAGATATCGGCCACCATCACATAGTCGCTCTGCTTTTCCTCGGCATCGGGCGGCAGCTTCAGGCAGTTGAAATCGGCCCAGGGAACGCGCAGGTATTCCGCCTGGCCGCCCTGATACGGCCCCATGTCGGCGAAGCCGAAGGCGGCGCCTGCCATGCCCGGCTGGGGATTGGCGGCCAGGCAGTATGCGGTCAATCCCTTTTCGCAATTCCGGCAATGTCCGCAGCTGATATTGAACGGCATGCAGACCCAGTCCCCGACTGCAAGGCGCTCAACGGCGGACCCCACTTCCTTGACCCGGCCGAGATTCTCGTGGCCGAAAATCCTTCCCGTTTCGAAGTCGGTCCTGCCTTCGAACATGTGCAGATCCGAACCGCAGATATTGGTGCTTGTGATCTGCACGATCACATCGGTCGGCCGCTCGATTTTCGGATCGGGAACGTTCTTCACGCTGACATCGCGCGGCCCGCTATACACTACAGCTTTCATCATGGTTCTCCAGTTGACACGCGACCCTGTCCGGCGCGTCGCCCTGGATTGCCGGGCCCCGCGAGCCGTACCGGAAAGCGCTACTACATGACCCGCGCCGGTTGCGCACGGGGCTTCGATTTCAGGATATCCAGCGCCGGTTCAATACCGGTATGCGCGCGCATTCCGCCGCTTGAGCAGGAAATAGCCAGCGCCGATCACCGCGGACGCCACCGCTGCCTTGCCGATGAGCCCTGCGCGGTTGTGTTGCCATTCGGCCTTGATGCCCATTTCGGCGAAGACATTGGGAATGCGGCCGCGCGTGAGGTCCTGTCCTATGCCTTCCACTACGTTGATCCGGTCGGCCAGCAACAGGAGCATCCAGTGGCGGACGTCGTTCTCGCTGTATCCGTACGCGACGTCGCGTATTTTTCCGCTGATGCCGCTGGGCGGCGTGCTGGTCCCGAACACCGGTGTGACGCCGGGCCGTTCGACAGAGTGGTATACCTTCATGTTCAACGGCTGTTCTTCAACATCGTGCCAATGCAAGCCCTCCAGCCGCGGCGGCGTCCTCTCCATGGGATAGGCCGGACGGTTGTTGGGATCGAGATCGGCCCCCCATCCCTTGATATGGGAAAAATCAGCGGCCGATTTTTTATTGTCGTCACGTTCGCGCCTTGTTGCGCTATGGTCGCGCTGGGTGGTCGGGCGGGTTTGAATGTCCATGTCGCATCACTCCTTGGAATGGGTTGAATTCTGTTCAGTGCACGGTTTCCATACGCGGCGCGCCGGGCGGGACCAGGATGGTCTTGATGCAGTTATCCAGCTTGCTGGAGAACACGTGATACGCGTCCGACACTTCCTCGAGCGGCACCCGATGGGTGATGATCTTCCTCGGCTCCAGGTTGCCCGCACGGATATGCTCGAACAAGCGCGGCAGGTGGCGCTTCACGCTGGCCTGGTTCATACGCATCGTGATGCCCTTGTTCAGCGCATTCCCGATCGGCACGATGTTGAACGGCGGCCCATATACGCCGACGATGGACACGGTGCCGCCCTTGCGCACCGAATTGATCGCCCAGTGCAGCGCCGTAGCGGCGCCGGCCTGCCATTTCAGGTATCTGCCGGTAAGCCGCTGCAGCGCGCTGCCGGCGGCTTCGCAACCTACCGCATCGATGCAGACGTCGGCGCCCAGCCAGTCGGTCATCTTCTTGATATGGATGGCCATGTCGTCGACCTCGCGGAAGTTGATCACCTCGCATTGCGCGAAATTCTTGACGAATTCCAGCCGGTATTCCACGTGGTCGACCACGATGACGCGCCCCGCGCCCATCAGCCATGCCGACTTCGCGGCAAAGATGCCGACCGGGCCGGCGCCGAAAACGACCGCGGTGTCGCCTTGAGCAATTTCGCCCATTTCCGCGGCCTGGTAGCCGGTCGGGCAGGCGTCCGTCAACAGAACGGCGTCGTCGGGATGAATATCCTTGGGAATGACCGTCGGATTGATGTCCGCCAGCGGCACGCGGACAAACTCGGCCTGGCCGCCGTCATAGCCCCCCGTCGTGTGCGAGTAGCCGTAGATGGCGCCGACGGCGGTCGCCTCGGGATTGGTGTTATGGCAGTTGCTGTACAACTCGTGCTGGCAAAAGAAGCAGGAGCCGCAAAAAATATTGAAAGGCACGAGCACATGGTCGCCCACCTTGACGTTCCGGACCGATGGGCCGATCTCTTCCACGATGCCGGTGAACTCATGGCCGAAGGTCATGCCGACCCTGGTGTCGGGAACCAGGCCATGATAAAGATGCAGATCCGATCCGCAAATGCACGCACGCGAGACGCGAACGATCGCATCGTTCGGGTGCTCGATTTGCGGATCCGGCTTTTGCTCTGCGCGTACCCTGTAGGGCCCCCGGTAATTCATTGCCAGCATAAGACGCTCCTGTCCATGAAATAAAGACGGCAGCCATCCGCAGACACATGGCGGACCCCACATCCGTTCCTTACGGACGGACGACGCTGCCTACGATTCATTGCCCGATACCATGTGCCGTTTTGCCGCAATATCGACAAGCCGCTCACGCTGCGGCAACCCGCAAGCGCCGGACCCGGCAGTCTTTCGTGGTGAGTTAGGGCGGCCTCGTACCGCAGGACGGATACTGGCGGCCAGCATTATTCGACGCGACAGGGAACTGTTGCTACCCGGTTTGGTGGCAGGTCCGATATGACCTGCTGGCCATGGCTGCTTGTTTGCCGGGCATGACGAGAGCCGTCATCGCAGTGTTCGATGTCCCGCGTCCTGAACAAAACATGAAGATGCAGGCGACATCACGGATTTGGTGAAAATTGAGAACAGCTTTGCAGATAGAAGTTCAACGAAAAGGCTGAGCATGGCGCGTTACGAAGCGATGGCTGCGCGGCGCGTGACTGCAAGAAAAGCCGCAGGAGTTAAACGAGGGATTGGTTCCTGCACGAGAATATTCCTCTATGCGTTCTCTGCTGAGGAAGCTTCGGAACGGCGACCGAACTTATCCTGGCTCGCCAAGTGTCAGATTGCTTCGCAAAACTCTTTATAAGAGGAAGGTTCGACTTGTTCTGGTCTGGAGAAGGGATAACCGGCATCGTCCGTGCGGTTCTGGCCGATATAGCCATGTCGGCACTGTTGAGCGGCCGGCTGCCATTCAACATGCGGTCTCACGAGTGCGCAAGCGGGCGAAGTACCCCGTAGCACGTCATGTGCAGCGAAGGGTTACATATCACCGTGCGCTCGGCGTAGAAGGGAGTGATACCCATAGAGCGACAACGACGACCAGCCAGATGATACCGTGGACAGCGACAATAAGTGACGAACTTCGAGACGGGAAGAAAGTGTTTGCACCGAACGTGGCGGGAAGAAAAAGCCAAATGAGAAACGATGCGTTAGCCAACGTGCCAGACGCCCCAAGGGACAGGCGGGGCGCAACAGTAGCCAAGCCACCGATCACGAACCAACATAGCAAGAGAACAACGAAGAACACTATGCGAGTCCCCGTCCTCTTCGAATTGGAGCTGTCAGTGTTCACAATAATCCCTAGCTAGGGCATCCGCGCCTTGTAGCAGCGTCGGCTGCAATGGTTTGTTAGGTCTCACGAAACCCCAAAGGCGAGGCAAGCTTTGAGCGTAAAAGGCCGGAGAAGACCAATTCCTGACTGTAGCCCATGGCGATGAAGAATGTCGTCGGGGGAGAGTGTCATGGCTCGCACTGGACATGTGCCCTGCACATCGGAGGCGGTCATGAGTGGTGCGACATCCGCGTTGATACCACCACCAAACACCTACACGCCTGCAGCCTTCGCCTCGCGAATGACCTTGCGCGCAGCTTCGCCTACGGCGGCAAAGTCCTCGGCGGGGGCTTCCATTGCGCTTCCAGGAAAGGAAATAAGGTGTTTCACTATCGGTTGATGCCTCGATTGAGGTTTTTTTCGTTCGACTCAGCGGGATGATGTAGTTTTCGGACTCGGGAAGGCGAAGGCTTGCAGGTCACTGTACCTCGTACTGGTGCCGCCGCACAGGATAATAAGCACATTGGCTGCGGTGCACAGCACGTCGACATTTCGCTGCATAGCAGCGGCCACGGCAGCGCCGCATGCGGGCTCGACGATTAGTCGATGCTCGTCCGCGATGTCGAGGCAGGCTCGTACGGCATCATCGTCACTTACGGTCGTCGCGATCACCTCGTGTTGCTTCGTCCATTCGAACGCGCGCTTACTTACCTGCCGAGCGCCCAGCGACGTTGCAATGCTCGTGATGGCTTCCAGGGTAACTAAATTGCCGGCGGCTATTGCGGCATTAAGGGAATGCGAACCAGTTGTTTCCACTGCCACGAGTGGTACGTCTTGCCAACCTATTGCATGCATGCCGTGGAGTACACCGCACATCAAGCCGCCACCTCCAACTGATAACACGACCACGTCCGGCTTGGGGCCTTGTGACGCTGCTTCCGCGATCATGGTGGCATGCCCCTCCCATAGTAGAGGGTCGTCGAAAGGATGGATGAAAGCATCCGTCGGAAGCCGCATCGCCATCAAATACGCATTGGCCTCCATCCAACTCTTGCCGTGAACGACAACTTCTGCGCCTTGTCGACGGATTAACATCTTAGGCCACTCACGCGTGGACTCTGGCACGACGACTACGACTGGAAGGCCAAGCCGTTGTCCGGCATATGCGACGGCAAGCCCAGCATTGCCGCCGGATGACGACAGTAAACGGTGCGCACCACGCGCCGCATGTACTTCACATGCATGCCCTACGCCGCGGAGCTTGAACGAGCCACTCGGCTGAAGTGCCTCCAGCTTCAGCCAAATACGCTGATCTGGAGTGCTAAAGGCATCAGATTCGATAAGAGGCGTTTGTATATGGATTGGCATTGGCTCGAAAAGACTGGAATGCTATTGGCTATGCTTGACGTACCTGAATTCCCGCAATCGCAAAAATCTTTGCTCGCTGAATCGTCAACAGAAATGTCAGGTATCCAACCAACGAAAGAATTGCAAGTAGCAGCATACTGGTGCGATATGCATCGACAGCACCAAGCATAGGGTGCAACGTCGTCACAACTACACCAAAGCCCCATTGCCATAGGAATACTCCTGCAAAGAGAAGCAAGTTAAAGAACGCAATAGCTTTGCCTGCTTCGCTCGGTGCAAAGCGCTGACCCACAAGAGGATGTGTGACGGACAAAGGCCACGCGACAACGCAATAGACTGCAAACGAAAGCCAGTGTGCGTCGGTTCCCCAATACGCAATTAGAAAAAGGAGCATGATACTAAGTGGCGTCCAGATCTTTAAGATTCGCTCGCCATCTTCTGCCGACTTGTTAATCTTTGGGGATAGGTAGCCCATCACAAAGAAGACGATGAGCATGATGCCATTTATGTACATTAGCTTGGTCGCCGCTTCTCTGGAACTGAGCTCACCGAGCGTCGTGAGCCATGGGCCTACCCAAAGAGTTTGTACTGCTACAAGGATTGAGTAGTTGAACAATCCCATGGGACCGATAGACGCCATATAAGGGTGTTTTAATATAGCTTTGTAGTTGCTCACCAAATTGGTTGCGGCGGATGCCTTGATTGCCTGCTTTGGGGTAAGCAAAGCCACAAGAATTGCAACGAGTGCAAACAGCGCGCCGATTACGACGAACAGTTGGCGCCACCCTAGTGATGTGGCGATGCCTTCGGCCGGCAATGTTCCCAACACCAGGCCGAGCGCACCGGACATCAGCATCCATGCATTGATTCGCTGTTGATCGCTCGGCGTAGTCCATAGCCTTGCAGCAGTCAATGGGGCAATCAAACATGCGCTGACTCCCACACCGCTTAAGACACGTGCGTCTACCAGCAGATGAAAAGAGGTTGCTGCTGCAAACAGGAAGCATGACGCTGCGGCGATGCTAAGGGATGCGATCAAGATGAAGCGAGCACCGTACTTGTCAATCCAGGCACCCATGGGCAACTGCAATAGTGCGAAAGACGCAAAATATGCTCCAGCAAGCAGTCCCAGCTCCGCGGGATTTGTTTGGAACTCGGATATGAATACTGGCGCAAGTGCTGCGGTCACTCCGCGCAGGAGGGAAGACAGCAAATAACCTGCAGCAAAAATCGCAAAAACAACGCGGATGCCGCTGGCACCTGGTGCATTCATAGAATCAACTCCACACGGTCAGGCGCTCATTGACGCCTCGGTAGCCCAGGAAGGCAGATATGGTGAGGCGGTCGCCCCCCTCTCCCGCGAGGACTGCATGCATCTTGCGCGCGTTGAACAGAATCAGATCTCCGTTTTTTGGCTTTACAGTAAAGTCAGGCGGTTCAAGCAACTCAAGAGGAACGCCGTAACGTTGCCCCCTGCGTTCAAGGAATTCCTCGTCCGAGATCTCGTTCATCCACATTGCGAGCTCACCGCCAGCCTTGGGAATATCGACATAAACATTGATACCGAATTGGCTAATCAGACTTGCCGCTTCGGGTGTATTGGGGGCATGACGGCCGAACATGTCGTGGTGGGCCAATAGTGGAATGCCTGGCTTCATGCAACGCGACAGGCCAACGAACATCTTCTTGCCGTACAAATCCTGCAAACCGCATCCACATGGCCATATTTCGTCAAAATTGCAGCGCAAGGTATCGATCGGGCAAGGATGAGGAGCGCATGCATTTCTAAGCGTGTTTATGTTTTCTAAGGCTGTTGCAAAGTAGTGATCAACAATTTCTTGTTTACGTCCCGTTTCGAAATATGACATCCCGATGCGTCCAACGGATGGAGCGTTCAAATAATCGCTGTACCCCGTCGACTTGAGGCCTTTGGAGATAGTCTTACAGGCCTCTGGGGTGATGAAGCCTGGAATGCGAAGGACCTGGATTTCATGGCTAATCAATGCGCGGAGATTAGAAAGACTCAGGGTGGCTTCTTCAATTACCAATTCTTTGTCAAGTACTTCCATTCTCTTAGCTCCAATAGGTCAAAGGCTTGTCGTCCCCACGATAGGCGACGAAGAAGGAAAGCGCCAACCGGTCCTTATCCTGTGGTGATGCGACTGCGTGGAGTTTATGCGCGTCGAATATAAGCAAATCTCCGGTATTTGGTTTGAGAACGACATCAGGAGGTGGCAGATCCTTGATATTGATGCCATATTCCCCCTTGCGTTTTTCGTCGAACTCGGCAATGGGCATGTTCTTATGCCACATGAGGAGTTCGCCGCCTCTATTGGGCATTTGGACGTAAACATTCGCGCCAAATTGAGAAATGACAGACTCCGACTCCGACATCCGGGGCGCATCATCCGCGAATATGTCGTGATGGGCGAGGAAAGTAGTCCCAGGTTCTACCATCCTGGATAGTCCAACGAACATCTTCCTTCCAAACAGCGTTTGCAAGTTCGCGCCCGCCGGCCAAACCTCGTCCAGCAAGCAACGCACCGTGTCCATAGGGGAGCCTACGGGCTCGCAAGCTACTCTTAATTGTTCCTGACATTTCCGGGCAGTTGCGAAATATTGGTCTATCAGTGTCTCTTCATGCTCGGTTTCGTAATACGCCATGCCAATTCTTCGCACTTTTTCAACGTTAATGTATGGCTTATATCCGAGCTCGATAGCTCCATTTGAAATGATCTCGCATGTTTTCGTGCTGATGAAAGAATGAACTTGAATGATCCGAATTTCGTTTTTTGCCAACTGCCGAAGGTGATCTGCTGAAAGATGCTCCCTGGTAGTCCTTAATATGTACTCGTGACCTCTCGGTTGATTGTCGTTGGACTCGACGTGTTTTTTTGTATCAACAAAAGCGGCTTCCATCTCTCCCTTTCTCTTCTTAGACTAGATATTGCAATATGAATAACGCCGGAAAATTAATAAAATGCCATCCTGCGTTGCCTTCATGTAAGGCTTTATGGTTGGTAGGGCCGGTATTGAGGTGCGTCGCGACATCCTTGCTGCCCCTATAGTCTAAGTGCATATTTTTATTGTCAAAATATACATATTCGCAAATTGCATGTGCAAATTTGCACGTTGAATTCCCCCTATGACGTTATCCAATACGAATACAGATGCTCGCCAAGCGACTTGTGCTTCAACTAAATTAGATTGGGACGATCTCCGTTATGTACTTGCGGTGGCACGAACCGGATCGCTTTCTGGTGCTGCGCGGGAGCTTGCTGTACGGCATTCCACTATGCTGAGGCGCATCGATGCCATTGAAGAGAAGTTGCAGACGCGTCTGTTTGAGCGATTGCGAAGCGGCTATGAGACAACGGAAGCCTGTAATGACCCAGCGAAACCTGCACAGGTTAGGCTGCTAAAGCGAATACTTCAGCAGGTGTCTTCATTCCCAGCGCCTGGTGCGGACGTCGAGTGTTATAAAAGCCAATCCAGTCAGCAATGACCCGGCTGGCATGCTGCAACGTCTCGAAGCGCTGCCGATGTACGCATTGCTCCTTCAACGTCCTGATCACGCGCTCGATCATGCCGTTCTGCTCGGGACAGTGCGGCGTGATGAACTCCTGTCTCAACCCATAGCTGCGTACCAAGGCGGTATAGCTGCGACTGGTGAAGACCAGGCCGTTATCTGAACGAAGCAGAAACGGAGATTGCACTCGCCCCAATGTTCCGTAGCGCGCGATCAATGCCTGTTCCAAGGCTGATTCAGCCGTCTTGGCCTTACCGGATCGGGATAGATGCCAACCCAGCAGTTCACGGGTATGGCAATCAATTACCAACGCCAACACGGCCCACCCATCACGCCCGGCCCAGACTCGACACAAGTCGGTGGCCCAGCGCTCGTTGGGACGTTGCGCTACGGACGGCAAGGCTTGTATGCGTGGTCGAAAACCGATCGGCCGCTTCTTGACCTGCCAGCCCATCAACTGGAAGATCCGCTGCACCGTGTTCTTGTTGAAGTCCAGCAGGTGCGCCACCGTGCGATAACCGAAGGACGGGTTCTCTTCGATCATCGCCTTGATCGGTTGGGCAAAGCAGGTCTGCACCTTCGGCGAGCCCTTGACCGGCTTGTAATAGACCGTGCGACGCGGCACCGCAAACCACTGGCAGATCTTGCTGATCGAGACGTCAAAACCGTCCTGCTTGAGTCCCTGGCGGATCGTCTCGATCACTTCTCGTCCTCGCCCAGCAGGGACTGCAATTTTTTTCTGGCGCGCAGCTCCAGCATTGCTTCACCGTACGCTTCCTGCAGTTCCTTGATCTGCCGCTCGTACTGTTCCTTGATATCCAGCGGCTTGGCTCTCAGAGCGTTCTCAAGACCCTTGCGGCCTTCTTCCACCCATTCCTCGACCTCAGATGGGGGCAAGTCGTACGTCCGGCTCGCCTCCGCTACGCTGGTCTTGCCCTGGATGATCTCGGTCACCAACGCCGCTTTACGCTTGGCTGTCCATCGTTTGAATTCTTCTTCCATTACCGTGCTCATGTGACTTCCTTACAGAATTATCACCTGAGCAGGTTTTCAGTGGGTCATTACACCGACGGGCAGCATCGATCTTGTAACCGCGGGCCTTCCATCTCCAGGCTTAAGTTGTTCACCAAGTCCGGGGCGCCACCAATTTGAGCCAGCGCTTTCGGGTTTGAATCTGTCATTCTGACGGAGCCCAGTCCGGCATATTGATCCAGTATCGCGTGGACTTCCCCTTCCCGGACACAACGAAAACCCCAAGCTTTGCCAAGGTGCCGAGGTCTCGTGAAGCGGTCGCGGGCGAAACCTTCGTCAGACTGCAATACTTGCGTGTGCTCATGCCCCCATCGAAGCCTTGCGGCCCCGCATCGAGCAAGACATTGACCGCCTTACGCTGCGCATCGGTGAGTGAAATTCCCGCATGCGTTGTCCAGAACTTCGCCTTTTCAAGCGATCGATCCAAGATGCGCGCCGATTCCTCGCATGCGAAACGGAACTGGCTGATGAACCAGCAAAGCCATTCTGTGATATCCAAGTCCCCCTTCTGCGCGCGCTCGAGTTCACGGTAATACTCATCGCGCGCGGTGGCCATACGTCGGGAGATGCCGAACAGGCGCGTCGCCTGCCGGATATCCTGCGCCAGCGCCATATCGATAATGGCCCTGCCGACACGACCGTTGCCATCCTCGAATGGGTGCAGAGTTTCAAACCACAAGTGCGCGATACCGGCACGGACCAAACCGTCTGAATGTGGGGTGTTGGCGTCAGCGGAAGAGGTATTGAACCACGCGAGAAACACGTCCACTTCTTTTTCAACGCGCTCTGCCGGCGGCGCTTCGTAATGCACCGTCTCCCTGCCTTCGGGGCCGGACATGACTGCGATGTAATCGTCACGGAAGGCGCCAACCTTGATCTGTCGGATGGTCGAATAGCCCGTTGGGAACAAGGCAGCTTGCCAGCTGAACAGCCGCGCACGCGTCAGCGGTTCGGACCAATGACGGGACGCATCGGCCATCGCATCTAGCAATCCTTCGACGTGGCGCGATACCGGCCCGGGCGGCGGATTTTCCAGCCCGAGACGGCGCGCGACAGAAGACCGAACTGCATCGAGGTTCAGTTTTTCGCCCTCGATCTCTGCGGTGGCGACCGCTTCGGATACCCACACCTCGTTTTCCGCACCAGGCAGCGCGTGCAGGCCGATGGCTTCCGCCTTGCCCAGCAACACGCCCTGTGCACGGCGGGCAGCGCCCAGTACAACAAGTACCCTTCCGTGGTCGAACCGGAATTCAGGCCAGTTTGGCTGTTGCCAGACGTATTGAGGTGAATTGGGCATTAATACGCGTCACATTGTGAGGTGTATTTAACACTATACACCATTCACCTCGCATTTTGATGTGTATTGCGAGCGTTTTCACATCACGCATCAGCGTTGCATCACTAAAAGGGCGAATCACCAAACACGCAAGTGTCCTCTCACAACTTATTATATTAACAACATAATGTTTAGAAACAGTAATGGCCTCTCAAGCTCTTCCTCGCGCCCTCGAAGGTTCCATTACTAGCCCACAGGTCGTAGTTCTACGCCGGCGAATTGCTCATTCGCTGCATGTGAAAGCAAGACCCGTCACTGACGGAATCCTGCTGATAGGCGTCCATTGGACAACAGCGAACATTAAAGCGACTTAGCCTTATTGCGGTACGATTACCAATTGGGCGCCGGGGGAAGTCTTGAGGCAAACTGCCCATGGCGTTAGGCTAGGCCTGCGGCGCGTACGCTTCGTCCGATGGCAAGTGCGCATGCTTAAGGCAACCTGCTTGCGGTTCAACCCATCAGCGTCCTCCAGACGCGCGGGTACGGCGCTGTCCCCACCACTGCGGTTGCTGCGGCTGCTGCTTCTCCCCGGGAAACAAGTCGACCAGAAAATCAATGAAAGCCTTTACCCGGGGAGTATTGCGATGGCTGAATGGATAGAACAGCTGAACGGGCGGAGTGCCGATTACCTTCCAATCGGTCAATACCGGTACCAGCTGCCCGCTACGTAAAAATGGCTGTGTCGTTAGCTCCGAAAGACGTACCACACCATGGCCGGCCAGCGCAGCAGCGAGGATCGTGTCGCGGTGGTCGCTAGAGAGCCATCCTGATAGCGTCACCGATACTCTTTCATCTCCCCTTTCGAATTCCCAAAGGTCAAGTACCGTGCCCATTGGATTGCGAAACAGATGGCAGGTATGTGCCGCCAGTTCCTCGGGGCGGCTTGGCACAACGTGATCCGCCCAGTACGCTGGAGATGCGCACACCATCATGCGATTGGCGCCTAGCAGTTGACGGACAAGATTGGGCTCGTCATGCCAGCCCATCAGCACAAACAGGTCGATCGCCTGCCCTGCCGCTTCTGCAACTCGGTTGATTGTACGCAGGTTCAGCGCAAGTCCAGGATAGCGCCGGTGAAAAATAGGCAAGGCAGGTAGTATCCAATGCTGAGCAATCTGCGAGGGCAGGCCGATAGTAAGCGTCCCGTCCAGGCTGGATGCATGCAGTTTAAGGGTCTGCTCTGCTTCGCTGAGATTGCCCAATGCCTGCTCGCAGGCCGCAAGATAATCAATTCCTTGGGATGTAAGGACGAGGCCGCGCGCCTTGCGCTCGAACAGTCTCGTTCCGAGTTCTTTTTCCAGGTGAGCGATCAGTTTAGACACGGCAGCGACGCTGACTTCCAGCTGCCGCGCCGCAGCCGACAAGCTTCCTTCCCGGGCAGCAACCACAAAGTATTCGGCAGCGCGAAACTTGTCCATGACAAATGAGTGGGGAGAGGCGGTCTGAACAAGTTTAACCTAAAGTTAAAGCCGTGTTTTCCACCCGGCCCCTTCCTCGTGCAGGCCGCGTGGACTATTCTGCCTTCGTCGCCCGGTAGTCAAGCAAGCGCTTTTCCAACTTCTAATTGGAGTTAGCCATGAAAACCCTAATCGTCTCAGCCCTCATTGGCTTATCAATCGCTGTGTCCGGGCAAAGCGCCCTTGCCGCTAGCTGGCCCGACAAGCCCGTCAAATTGATCGTGCCATTTCCTCCGGGCGGCCCTTCGGACGCCGCTGCGCGAACGGTAGCGGAAGGTCTTTCCATTCGGTTAAAGCAGTCAGTGATAGTAGAAAACCATGCAGGCGCCGGCGGTACGTTAGCAGCACAAACGGTCTTGCACGCTCAGCCCGATGGACAGACGCTGTTGTGGGCAGTTGCTTCAATGGCTGTCATTCCACTTCTGCAAAAAAGCCCTCCTTTCACAACGCTTGGGGATTTTGAGCCGGTGGGCATGGTGGGCCGCTTCGGTTTCGGACTTTTCGTGCATCCGTCTGTTCCCGCCAATACCGTCGCCGCACTGACCGAGCAGGCGCGTGCAGCGCCCGGCAAGCTTACTTACGCTACCGGTGCGCTGAGCGAATACCTGGTCACAACCGATTACATGAAACGTACGGGAACGGACATGATGCGAGTCCCCTACAAAGGTGGTGCTCAAGCGATGCCGGATGTGGTGGCGGGACGAGTACAGGTTTTCTTCACCCCACTGAGCCTGGGTTTGCAGCAGGCACGCGCCGGACAATTGCGCTTGCTTGCCGTGCTGCAGTCGACCCGCAGCCCGCTTGCTCCCGACGTGCCAACCTTGGATGAAGCGGGCGTTCCGGGCGTGGTATTGCCTTCCTGGCAGGCAGTCATGGCCCCGCCCCGCACTCCGTCTTCGATTATCGCGTTACTCGCCGGCGCATTGCAGCAAACCCTCCAGGATAAGGACATGCGCGCACGACTGGAAAAGATGGCCGTCCACATCGAGCCCTTGGCACCTGAGCAGTTGGCAAAGCAAATCGAAGCGGAGGCCGGAATGTGGCAGCGCTTTGTGCGCGATTACGACATCCCGAAGGAGTGAATGCCATGGACGCGATCGATGAGACCATGCAAGCCGACATTGGCGAGCAAAATGCGCCGGGCACGCCGGCAATTCGTCTGCTTGACATGGTGACTTCCGCCTGGATGACGCAGGTCTTATACGCTGCCTGCGATCTGGATTTGCCGGACTTGCTTGCTAATGGCACGCAGGGCCTGGACGCGCTTGCCGAACGATCCGGATGTGACCGCCTAAGCCTCTCAAGGCTGCTCGCTGGCATGGAGGCGCTGGGACTATGCACAGTAGACAAGACTCAACACTGGACCCTGACAGAGGTGGGGGAGCCGCTGCGTGCAAAAGATGAACGCAGCATCAGGGCCTGGGTGCTGTGGTGGGGGCGGTATCTATGGCCTTTATGGGGCAAGCTGAGCGAATGCGTAAGGAAGGGCGAAAGTGCACGACAACTTGTTCGGGGACAAGAAGGTTACCAGCATCTTTCCGAGGACAGCGACGCTGCCACCCTATTCCATCAGGCCATGGCGCAACTAAGCAGGATCCAGGCCGACGCCATATTGGAGGCGCAGGACTTCTCGACCACGAGACATATTGTCGATGTGGGCGGCGGGACGGGTGGTCTCTTGTTTGCCATTCTCGACAATTTCCCCCACGTCACAGCCACGCTGTATGACCTACCACATGCCATCGCAGCACTGCGGCAAAGCGCTGTACCGGCTGTTGCAGCCGGCCGCTGCGAACTTCTTGCCGGAGATTTCTTTGCAACGGTACCAGAGGGCGGCAATCTCTATCTGCTCAAGAGCATCGTGCACAATTGGGATGATCACCACGCTTTGCAGATATTGCGTAATTGCGCTCGTGCCATGCGTGCCGACGCACGCATTCTTGTCGTGGAGCGTGTGCTTCCAGAGGCCGGATTGAGATCGAATCCGGGCGCGGTTCGATCCGATCTGAACATGTTGGTGGGTTTCGGGGGCGCTGAAAGAACGGCCCCCCACCTGTGCCAGTTGATTACGAAGGCGGGATTCAACATGATCAAGATCCTGCCCACGCGTCTTGAATTCAGCTTGTTCGAGGCACGGCTAGGCTAACCACGGTAGCAAAGCCAAGCGCCATCACTTTTGCTTTCAATTGTATTGGGCGCCACGACGGGTTGGGACGCGGCGGGACTCGCTCCAAGGACATTACTGCCAGTTCGTGACCTTGTCGTCAGTGGAAGTAGCGCGATTGGTCGGGAAGAAAAGATGCTCGGGATGACGCACGATCTCAATCAAGCGACTCAGTCGATAAGCGATTGCAGTATGCTCACCTAATGCCTCCCGACGCCGTCTCTTCTTGTACAGAAACGCATCCGGATGGGTCGTCGACACATGCTGCCTCGGGTCTGCTCTCCGGCCCTCATCCCCTATGAAATTACCAATATAATGTGGGATTCAAGTCTTACGCCCCCAGGGCCTCCTAATGCCCGTCGATCCTCGTAGCCCTTCTCCTGCCAGCTCATTGGCACCCATTGAAACCGTCGTTATTCCAGCTGGCCTAGACGGCGGAGACGGCACAAATCGAGCAACTGGAAACCGGCCTCAGATCTCTGCCAAGAACGATATCAATGCGATCAAAGCGTGGCTGGCACGTTTCGCCGATACGAAAACCACGTTCGATAACTACCGGAAGGAAGCCGAACGCCTCCTATTGTGGTCGACCGTGCAACTGCAAAAGCCGATCTCGTCGCTGACGCACGAAGACTTGCTTGCGTATCAGCATTTCCTCGCCGATCCCCAACCGGCGACGCGCTGGATCATGCGGGACGGGCGGAAGTTCGGGAGGTCCCATCCAGAATGGCGCCCGTTCGCTGGTCCCCTCTCATCGTCAAGCCAACGCCAGGCATTTATCATCCTCAATACGCTGTTTTCATGGCTCGTCAATGCCGGCTACCTGGCAGGCAATCCGCTTTCCCTGTCCCGCCAACGCACAAGAAAAGCTAAACCGAGGGTGACCCGGTATCTCGAGGAAGATCTGTGGACCGAAGTTAAGCTCACCATCGATGCGATGCCAAAGGAGACCGATCGGGATCGCGAACACTACTTGCGGACGCGCTGGCTGTTCTCGTTACTCTATCTCTGTGGGTTGAGGATCTCCGAGGTTGTCGGCAATACGATGGGCGGATTCTTCTGCCGGCGCGACAAAGACGGTGAAGAACGCTGGTGGCTGGAAATTGTCGGTAAGGGCGAAAAGACGAGAATTGTCCCGGCAACCAACGAGTTGATGGGCGAGCTGGCGCGCTATCGGCGAGAAAAGGGACTTGCTCCCTTCCCCACTCCTTCCGAGGAAATTCCACTACTCTTGCCGATTGGGACTCAGCACCGTCACATGACAAGGGGTGCCGTGCATGCGCTAGTCAAGCAGGTTTTCCTGGATACCTCGCATCGCTTGAAGGCGCGCGGACCAGATTTTGAACTACTTGCTGCCCGTGTTGAAGTCGCGTCCGCACATTGGCTAAGGCATACGGCGGGATCACATATGGCGAACAGTAATGTGGATCTGCGGCATGTCCGCGATAACCTTGGCCATGAGTCAATTTCGACGACCAGTGGATATCTTCACTCGTCTGACGATGCGCGACATCGGGAAACCGAGGAGCGTCACAAAATCAAGTGGTCGTGATTGCTGCTTGCTTCACCACTACGGACAGTGACGAAGGGGGCGAAGCGGCTATCCGATGAATGGGTGCTCAACGAGCGGCAGCGTTCACCGCGGGAGCCAAAGCCGCGCTCAAGCGGCCAACGACGGCGGCCAAAGGCTCAGGCGGGAATTCGTTCTTCTTGAGAAATGTCAGCCACAGCGCCTGCCGTGAGGCGTCGTGTGCAAACTCATCCGTTAGGCCGACCGGCAGTGCATCATGGACCGCCATGCCCCGCCTTTCGAAGGTGGCCTTGATCGCTTGGTCCAACGCCTTGTGCCTTGGCGGGGTTGAGCAGGCGGGCACGAACGGATGCCGCCATATTTGGCGTGG
>NZ_LSTO01000001.1:563625-634627 GCF_002211445.1 Noviherbaspirillum denitrificans
AAAAAGAAAGCCGCAATACAAATGACCGAACACAAGAGACGGCGCGTCTACTTGATGCGCCATGGCAGCGTCACCTATTTCGACGACCAGGGAAAACCCTTCCTCCCGGAGCAGGTTCCACTCAACGAACTCGGCCGCGCGCAAGCGACGGCAGCAGGCAAGGTCTTCGCACAGGCGGGCCTGAAGTTTGACCGCGTGATCGTTTCCGGCCTGCCCCGCACCGTCGAGACAGCGACTCGAGTACTTGCCGAAACCGGCCAGCAGATCGAACTCGAACGCTGGCAAGACATGGAAGAACTGCGCGGCGGCAAACTGTCGGCCATCCCGGATGAAAGCTTGCGCGAAGCCTTCGTCGGCGCCTTCGACGGCCTGGTGCCGGAAGAGCAGCAATTCCTCGGCGGCGAAACCATTGGCCAGCTGATGGACCGCATCCATCCCTGCATCGACCGGCTGCGCGAGGACAAGTCCTGGGACACCGTCCTGCTGGTCCTGCACGGCGGCGTCAACCGCGCCATCCTCTCCTACGCGCTGACCAACCAGCGGCTCTTCCTCGGCAACCTCGCCCAGACTGCCGGCTGCATCAACGCAATCGATGTCGGCGATGCGCAGTCCGACTGGGTGGTACGCATCGTCAACTACTCGCCGATCTCGGAACTCCAGGGCGAAACGCGCCACACCACGATGGAAGTCCTGCTGGATCAGTACAAGAAATCACGGGGCCTGTAAGCCCCGCCCCAGGAATCGCACGACCGTACGTTTTTCTGTTGTAGAATGTGGCGATAACCATTTCGCTCGTTTCGCAAAGGAGACAAGATGTTCGAAGAATTCATGGGCACACGTCCGGTATCCGACCGCCAGAAGTTCGATGTCGGCGCCATGCAGGACTACATGCGCAAGCACGTCGAGGGCTTCAGCGGCGAGCTGGCTGTTGAGCAGTTCAACGGCGGCCAGTCGAACCCGACCTTCAAGCTGACCGCGGACGGCAAGAGCTACGTGCTGCGCACCAAGCCCGGCCCGGCCGCCAAGCTGCTTGCCTCCGCCCATGCGATCGACCGCGAATTCCGCGTGATGGACGCGCTCAACAAGGCCGGCTTCCCGGCTGCCAAGCAGTACGCGCTCTGCCTCGATGAATCGATCATCGGCCGTGCGTTCTACATCATGGAATTCGTGCAGGGCCGTGTCCTGTGGGACCAGTCCATGCCCGGCATGACGCCGGCCGAGCGCGCCGCGCACTACGACGAAATGAACCGCGTCATTTCGCAGCTGCACACCATCGATTACGCCGCCATCGGCCTGGCCGACTACGGCAAGCCGGGCAACTATTTCGTCCGCCAGATCGACCGCTGGACCAAGCAATACAAGGCATCCGAGACCGAGAAGATCGAGGCGATGGACAAGCTGATCGAATGGCTCCCCGGCAATATCCCGCCTGGCGACGACACCAGCATCGTCCACGGCGACTACCGCCTCGACAACATGATTTTCCACCCCACCGAGCCGCGCGTGCTCGCCGTGCTGGACTGGGAACTGTCGACGCTGGGTCATCCGCTCGCCGACTTCTCCTACCACTGCATGAGCTGGCATATCGCGCCCGGCCAGTTCCGCGGCATCGGCGGCCTCGACCTGAAATCACTCGGCATCCCATCGGAAGAGGAATACATCGCGAAATACTGCGAGCGCACCGGCAAGACCATCCGCAAGGAAGATTTCAACTTCTACCTCGCCTACAACATGTTCCGCATGGCGGGCATCCTGCAAGGCATCATGAAGCGTTACGTCGATGGCACTGCATCGAGCGAGCAGGCACTGAAGGCCGGCAAGTCGGCGCGCCCGATGGCTGAAATGGGCTGGAAATACGCATCCGGGGGATAAACCCTAGAAAACGAGGAGACAACATGGAATTCGAATACTCAGACCGCTGCAAGCAACTCCAGGAAAAGCTGCTGCGTTTCATGGATGAGCATGTCTATCCGAATGAGAAGTCTTTTGAAGCGGAGGTCGACCGCAACGGCCGCGAAAAAGGCAACCGCTGGATCCCGACGCAGATCGTCGAAGACCTGAAGCCGAAGGCACGCGCCGAGGGCCTGTGGAACCTGTTCCTGCCGAAGTCGGCCCGCGCGCCGGAAGGCCTGTCCAACCTCGACTACGCGCCGCTGTGCGAAATCATGGGCCGCGTGCCCTGGGCGCCCGAAGTGTTCAACTGCTCCGCCCCTGACACCGGCAACATGGAGACCATCGAACGCTACGGCACAGAAGAGCACAAGCGCCAGTGGCTGGAGCCGCTGCTGCGCGGAGAAATCCGCTCCGCCTTCGCGATGACTGAGCCGGCCGTCGCCTCCTCCGACGCCACCAACATCGAGACGCGCATCCAGCGCGACGGCGACGAGTACGTCATCAATGGCCGCAAGTGGTGGATCTCGGGTGCCGGCGATCCGCGCTGCAAGGTGTTCATCCTGATGGGCAAGACGGATCCGGATGCGCCGCGCCACGCGCAGCAATCAATGATCCTTGTCCCCGTCGATACCAAGGGCGTCACCATCAAGCGTCCCCTGTCGGTGTTCGGTTACGACGATGCGCCGCACGGCCATTGCGAAATCCTGTACGAAAATGTGCGTGTGCCCGCGTCGAACATCCTGCTCGGCGAAGGCCGCGGTTTCGAAATCGCCCAGGGCCGCCTCGGCCCAGGCCGCATCCACCATTGCATGCGTTCCATCGGCGTCGCGGAGCGTGCACTCGAACTGATGTGCAAGCGGCTGAATGAGCGCGTCGCCTTCGGCAAGCGCATTTCCGAGCAAAGCATCTGGCACGAGCGCATCGCGGAATCGCGCATCATGATCGACACCGCGCGCCTGCTCACGCTGAAGGCCGCCTACATGATGGATACAGTCGGCAACAAGCATGCGAAGGCCGAAATCGCGATGATCAAAGTGCTGGCGCCCAACGTCACGCAGAAGGTGCTCGACTGGGCCATCCAGGCCTATGGCGCGGGCGGCGTCTGCGACGACTTCCCGCTCGCGGGCCAGTGGGCAGGCAACCGCACCCTGCGCCTGGCCGACGGCCCGGACGAAGTGCACCGCAACGCCATCGCCAAGCTGGAGCTGGCCAAGCACATCCCGATGCCGAAGAAGGACCTCGAACTGCCGATCACACGCTCCTGAGCATCGAAAACAAAACCGCTGCATAATCATGCAGCGGTTTTGATTCCAGTCCAGGAGAACAATAATGATCGACGTTTACTCGGCCGCCACGCCCAACGGCCACAAGATCCACATCATGCTCGAGGAATGCGGTTTCCCCTACCGGGTCCACTACGTCAACATCCGCGAGGGGGACCAGTTCAAGCCCGACTTCCTCGCGATTTCCCCCAACAACAAGATTCCCGCCATCGTCGATGCCGATGGTCCCGACGGCAAGCCGATCTCGCTGTTCGAATCCGGCGCGATCCTCGTTTACCTCGCCAGCAAGGCCGGAAAATTCCTCGGCAAGACCGACCGTGAGAAATTCACGACGCTGCAATGGCTGATGTTCCAGATGGGCGGTGTCGGCCCGATGCTCGGACAAACGCACCACTTCCGCGTCTACGCGCCCGAAAAGATCGACTACGCAGTCAACCGCTACACGAATGAAGCGAAGCGCCTGTACGGTGTGATCGATACGCAACTGTCGAAGCACGCCTACCTTGCCGGCGACGAATACACGATCGCCGACATCGCCACCTTCCCGTGGCTGCGCTCATCGAAGAACCAGGGCATCGATTGGGACGATTACCCGAACGCGAAGCGCTGGTTCGACGAGATCGCCGCACGCCCCGCAGTCGTGCGTGGCGTGCAGGTGCTGGCATCGGACAGCAAGCCGATCACCGACGAGAAGTCGCGCGAAATGCTGTTCGGCGCGACGCAGTACAAGCGTCACTAAGGATAAAAAAACCGGGGCGCAGGTCTCGCGCCCCTGCTTTCTGTTTCGCACTCATGGTGCCGGCGCCGCATCCCGCCTCACGTCATTAACCGGCACCGCTGACAACGTCACCTTTGCCGCCTCCCGCCGGAGTTGGACGCCGGCATCCGTTTCGAACACGCTTTCCATCTAGTTAATACCCGAGGCAGTTGCCCCCATCTTCATCCAAACGCATTTGCCTGAGCGCCGATGTGGCCGTGGATTGTGAACATTTCCTCTTGCAGACGTGCGGCAGAGTTTTTATAATTGATTCGTATTGTACAACCAAGGTGTACATTGTACAACCACACTGCTCGGTGGCTTAATTTGTGAGCCCCGCCCGCAACGCAACGACCAGGAGAGTACCGTGCAGCACGCGATGGAGACTTTACCGACACCGCTGGAGGTGTCGACGATGCGAAAGGTAACGCTTCGTCTCGTTCCCTTTCTGATGCTGTGCTATTTCTTTGCCCTGCTCGACCGCGTCAATGTCGGGTTCGCATCACTGGAAATGAACAAAGACCTCGGCCTTTCGGCTGCAGTTTTCGGATTGGGCAGCAGCTTGTTCTTCGTGTCCTACTTCTTCTTCGAAGTACCCAGCAATCTCGCGCTGGAAAAGTTTGGCGCAAGGCGATGGATCGCCCGAATCATGGTTACCTGGGGCATCGTCTCCGCATGCATGGCACTGGTAGTCGGCCCGTACTCTTTTTACGGCATGCGCTTGATCCTCGGCGCGGCGGAAGCTGGCTTCTTCCCGGGCGTGCTCTTGTTCCTGACGTACTGGTTTCCCGCCGCTTACCGCGCGCGGATTGTCGCCACATTCATGGTGTCGATCCCGGTGGCCAGTTTCGTCGGCTCGCCGATCTCCGGCCTCCTGCTCGGACTGGATGGCCTTTGGGGTATGAAGGGCTGGCAGTGGCTATTCATTATTGAGGGCGTGCCGACCGTCCTCCTGGGTACGATGTGCTTCTTCTTTTTGACGGATCGCCCGGCAAATGCCAAATGGCTGACCGCGGAGGAGCGCGAGTGGATCACGACGCGCTTGCAGCATGACGTGAAAAAGGAGAAGACGAGCAGCGGTCATCTCTCCATGTGGCAGCTGTTCCGCAACAAGCATTTCCTCATCATGGCCATGGTTTGCGCAGGCGCTTCGGCAACAGGAAGCAGCCTGTCGATCTGGCAGCCGCAGCTGATCAAGTCGTTTGGCCTGACCAACTTCGAAACAGGATTGATCAACTCGATCCCCTATGGCGTGGCTTCAATCCTGATGATCCTGTGGGGCCGCCACTCCGACCGTACCGGTGAGCGTCGCTGGCATACGGCGCTGGCGCTTCTCCTGATCGCATGCGGGCTGGGATCACTGTTTTTTGCCAAGTCCATGCTGGCTGCCACCATCTTTGCACTAAGCGCGGTGCTTATCGGCGCCTATTCCTTTAAAGGCCCGTTCTGGGCGCTTTCGTCCGGATGGCTCGCCCCTTCGACGGCGGCAGCCGGCCTGGCCGGTATCAATGCCATCGCCAATCTGGCAGGCGGCGGCGCAATTTCCCTGGTTGGCGTCATCAAGGAAGCGACCGGAAGTTATGGAATCGCCATGCTGCCGCTGGTCGCCCTGACAACCATCGGCGCCATGTGCGTCCTGTACATCAGCCGGCCGCAGCGCGCCGGCGCGGCAGTCAGGACGACGGCGGAGACATCGCAAGGAGAGCGATCCGCCGCTTGATCATTTCGACGGCGAGGTTGACTGAACAACGCGAATTGCCGCGATAAAAAAAACCTCCGCCCCTTTGAAGGTGGCGGAGGTTTTCATTTCCTGAAGCTTATTCGTAGCGCCGCACAATCGACTCCGCCACGCACACCGGCTTGTCGCCGCCTTCGCGTTCCATCGTCACCAGCCAGCTGACCTGCACGCCGCCCTCGATGTCTTCCACATCCTTCAGCGTCATGCGCCCGCGCACCTTGCTGCCGACCGGCACCGGTGCGGGAAAGCGCACCTTGTTCAGCCCGTAGTTCACGCTCAGCTTTGCTTCCGGCATCGATATGGCACTCTGCACGATCATCGGCAGCAGCGACAGCGTCAGGAATCCATGCGCGATCGTCGTGCCGTACGGCGACTCCTTCTTGCTGCGCTCGACGTCGAGATGGATCCATTGATGGTCGCCGGTCGCTTCGGCGAACTGGTTGACCCGTTCCTGGTTGACGGTAAACCAGTCGGTGACCGCGACTTCCTGGCCGACCAGCTCCCTCAGCTCCTGCACTGATGCGATATGCCGCATGTTGTCTCCTGTCTGTTTTCTAGTTTTGCGGGCGGCGCCCGAACATGCCCATGCCCTTGATGGTCGCCACCACCTCTCCGTGCTGGTTCTTCGCCTCCCACAGCGTGACGACGACACCCCGGTTCGGCTTGCTTCCGGACGGCCTGACTTCGAGCGCGGTGGTCGTTACGTGCAAGGTATCACCGCCGCGCACGGGCTTGATCCAGCGGATCTCGTCTACACCCGGCGAACCAAGGCTGGCCGCCTGGTTGAGGAAGCCGTCGACCATCAGCCGCATTATCATCCCGCAGGTATGCCACCCGCTGGCGATGATGCCGCCGTACATCGACTTTCCCGCCGCGACCTTGTCGATGTGAAAAGGCTGGGGGTCATACTTCGTTGCGAACTCGATGATCTCTTCTTCTGTTACGGTCAGCGTTCCAACCTCGATGGTCTTGCCAGGCTCGAAATCTTCAAAGTACCACTTCACCTGCGACATATATGCCCCCTTTCGGACGTCAGGCTGCCTTGCGGAAGCCGGGCAGCGAGGCGAACCGGGCCAGGTGGTGGTCAGTATCGCCCAGCGTCAGTTCGATCATGGTCAGGCGCTTGAAATGGTGCGCCGCCGGCAGTTCATTGGTCACACCCATGCCGCCGTGCAATTGCACCGCCTGCTGGCCGACGTATTTCAATGCCTGCCCCACGCGCGCCTTGGCAGCGGACACGTTGCGGCGGCGTTCGTTCGCGTCCGGCGACGAGACCTTGACCGCGGCCAGCGTGGCCATCGAACGCGCCTGTTCCGCCTGCATGAACATTTCCGCCATGCGGTGCTGCAGCGCCTGGAACTTCCCGATCGGCACGCCGAACTGCTGGCGGGTCTTCAGGTATTCGAGCGTCGCACCATTGAGCGCATCCATGGCGCCGACCGCTTCTGCGCACAGCAGTGCGCAGCCGTAATCGGCAGCGGCATCGAGGATCTCCCAGCCCGCTCCTGCCTTGCCCAGCAGCGCCGATGCAGGAACCCGCACATTAGCGAACGTGATGTCAGCAGCATGCTGGCAATCGATCGTGCGATAGTCCTTGCGGGTCACGCCGGCAGCATCGCCGTCAACGAGGAACAGGGACACGCCTTCGGTATCGCGCTGGCCCCCGGAAGTGCGCGCGGACACGATGATCTTGTCCGCTTGCGCGCCGTGGATCACGACGGTCTTGGTGCCATTGAGGACGTAACCGTCGCTGTCTGCCTTCGCCGTCGCGGCGATGTCGAACAGTTCGTGGCGCGACTGTTTTTCACCGAGTGCGGCCGCCAGCTTCAGCCCGCCGCCTGCAACCTGCTCCAGCAGCTCGTCATGCCCGCCCGCCAGCTTCAGGAATTGCACGCCGAGCACGGTGGCGAAGTACGGCTCGATGACGATGCCGCGTCCCAGTTCCTGCATCACGACCATCATGTCGACGGCGGAGCCGTTGAAGCCTCCCTGCTCTTCAGGAACCGGCAATGCGGTCATGCCCAGCTCGGCCAACGTGGCCCAAGCTTCGTCGGAGACGCCTTTTTCAGAATGCACGATCTTATTGCGATGCTCGAAGGTGTAATCCTTGTCGATGAAGCGGCGCAGCGCATCGCGGAATTGTTGCTGCTCGGGGGTGTAGTTGAAGTCCATTATTGTCTCCGCCTCACAGTCCCAGGATCATCTGGGAGATGATGTTTTTCTGAATTTCGTTGGAACCGCCGTAGATCGATGTCTTGCGGAAGTTGAAGTAGTACGGCGCCAGCGGTGCGGCATCGTCGTCCTGCGTGACGCTGTGCTCGTGCTCGCCTTCCAGGTAGGCCGGATCGAAAGGCATTGCATACGGGCCCGCGGCTTCGACCATCAGTTCGGTCAGCGCCTGCTGCACTTCCGTGCCCTTCACCTTCAGCATCGACGCTTCCGGTCCCGGGCCGCGCTTGGCGCTTTCCTGTGACAGCACGCGCAGTACGGTCATTTCGAGTGCCATGATCTCGATTTCCAGGCTGGCGACCTTGGCCGCGTAGACCGGATCTTCCAGCAGCGGCCTGCCCCCCTTCATCTGCTTGCCGGCGAGACGCTTCAGGAACACCAGCTCGCGCTTGGCGCGGCCGACAGCGGCAATGTTGGTGCGCTCGTGGCCGAGCAGGTATTTCGCGTAGGTCCAGCCCTTGTTTTCCTCGCCGATCAGGTTCTGCACCGGCACCTTCACGTTGTCGAAGAAGACTTCGTTCACCTCATGCTCTTCATCGAGCATGATGATCGGACGCACCGTAATGCCCGGCGTATGCATGTCGATCAGGAGGAAGGAAATGCCTTCCTGCTTGCGCGCATTCGGATCGGTGCGCACGAGGCAGAAGATCATGTCGGCATGCTGCGCCAGCGTGGTCCAGGTTTTCTGGCCGTTGACGATGTAATAGTCACCGTCGCGCTCGGCGCGGGTCTTCAGCGATGCGAGGTCGGAGCCGGATCCCGGTTCGGAGTAGCCCTGGCACCACCAGTCGTCGCAGTTGAGGATGCGCGGGAGGTAATGGCGCTTCTGCGCTTCGTTGCCGAAGGCCATGATGACCGGGGCAACCATGTTCACGCCGAACGGCAGGATCGCCGGCGTACCGGCGTGCGCGCATTCTTCTTCCCAGATGTGGCGCTGCACCGGCGTCCACCCCGTGCCGCCGTATTCGACCGGCCATCCTGTGCCGACCCATCCCTGCTTGGCGACGATCTTGTGCCAGCGGACGAAGTCTTCCTTCGACAGGCGCTTGTGGTTGAGTACCTTTTGCTGCAGATCTTTGGGGAGGTTCGCTTCGAGGAAGGCGCGAACCGTGTCGCGGAAGGCCAAATCTTCCGCCGTGTAGTTCAAATCCATGCTGTCTCCTAGTTGTCCCGGCTTAATAGCACGACCGTTCGAAAACGATTATACAGCGGATTTTTCCGATATGTGTCGAATTAAAAATAGCGGAAAATCAAGCGTGGACAACTTGTCAACGCGGAGTGGCGAGAACCTACTGGAGAGGCTGCTTCAGGGCGTCGGAAATGGGAAGCGGAAGAACGTCGATGCCTTCCTCGGAAAGCGCAGCAAATTCCTGAGCCGACGCGACACCGCGAATGGCGCGGTCCGGTGCTTCGTTGTAATGAATGCGGCGGGCTTCTTCCGCAAAGCGCTCGCCGACGTCTTCAGTGTTGGCAACGATCTTGCGAACCATTTGCAGGAATTGCTTCTGCACCTGCTCCACCTCGGACTTGGCCGCCTGCATACCTGACAGGCTCAGGTGCGGTGCCGACGGCAGCTTCTTTATGGCATGGCTTTCACACACGGGGCATCCGATCTGGTGTGCTTCATTCTGGGACTTGAAATCTTCTTCCGAAGAAAACCAGCCTTCGAAGCGGTGATCGTGCTCGCAGATGAGGTTATAGACTTTCATGCCGTGGTGCGGATGGAGGGGAAGCGCGTGTTACATGGCAAACCATGCTTGCATTCTACTTCCTTCCTGCTCTATCCGCTCGGCACAACTCCATGACGCGCCGCGGCAAGGGAGGGATTATTGCTTGAATTCGAATTGCTGCTGGCCGTGGTCCAGCAGGCCTGGAAGGCGCTGCGCCAACAGCACGGCCTTGGCACGCCGGCGTGCGGAATGCGCCTCCAGCACTCCAGTGAGGCGCCGGACGTTTTCCTTTATTTCAACAACCTGCTCCGCCTTGGCAAGCCGCACGAGATTGCGCAGGTTTTCACGAAAAAGGTGTCGTTGCCGCGCAGGCGCATCTAGGCCAAGCGTGGCTGCGATCAGGTTGTCGATGACATCGTCGGTATCAAGCTTTCTTTTCATGGCCTGGCGCTAACTCGTGGTGGGGAGAAAAGGTAATTTTCTGAGCTGCAAGTATGCGGAATTTGCGGTGGGGAATGATTGAGAAATCTCAACGCACATGTAAGAAGGTGTAACGAGAAAGCATCATGTAAGAAACACCAAAAAAAATGCCCGCACGCTGGCGGGCAAGTACTTCCTGGGAGGCTTAAGGGGCCGAGTTCATCCTACATTTCCCGGTTCCCGCCACATTTGCGATTACGCAATGATCTTTGCAGGCAAAACCTCGGTGTTGATCCTTGTCATAAGTTATCCACGGCAACTGTGAAGAACCTTGTTGATAACACTGTTGATAGTGCTCCATCCTCCTGATTTAAAAGGAGAAACTTCGGGGGCGATTCCAATAGGCAACGAAGCGTTACTCTTTCGGAATCGCCTTGAATTCGCCCTTCGCCTGCAAGTCCGCGTGATAGGAGGAGCGCACCATCGGACCGGACGCGACATGCGTGAACCCCATCTTCTCGCCGGTCACGCGCAATTGCTCGAATTCTTCCGGCGTGACATAGCGCGCCACCGGCAAGTGGTGCGCGCTGGGCTGCAGGTATTGCCCAAGGGTCAACATGTTGATGCCATGTGCCCGCATATCGCGCATGACCGCTTCCACCTCTTCCAACGTCTCGCCCAGCCCAAGCATCAAACCCGACTTGGTCGGCACCGACGGGTGCTGTTGCTTGACCTGCTCGAGTAAGTCGAGTGACGTGTCGTAGTCAGCCCCAGGACGCGCCTGCTTGTAGAGGCGCGGCACCGTTTCCAGGTTGTGGTTGAAGACGTCAGGCGGCGTCTGACCCAGGATCTCGAGCGCCTTGTCCACCCTGCCGCGGAAATCCGGCGTCAGGATTTCGATGACGATGCCCGGATTGATGCGGCGGGCCTCGGTAATGCAGGCGGCGAAGTGTGCGGCGCCGCCATCGCGCAGGTCGTCGCGGTCCACCGATGTGATCACCACGTATTTGAGCCCCATGGCACGGATAGTCTCCGCCATGTTCTTCGGCTCGTCGGGATCGAGGGGATTCGGGCGTCCGTGGCCGACGTCGCAGAACGGGCAGCGGCGGGTGCAGATGTCGCCCATGATCATGAACGTCGCCGTGCCGCTCTTGAAGCATTCGCCAAGGTTCGGGCAGTTCGCTTCCTCGCACACGGTATGCAGCTTGTTCTCGCGCAGGACCGCCTTCAGCCGCTGCACTTCGCGCGATCCGGTGAATTCCGAGCGAATCCATTTCGGCTTGCGCAGGTACTGAGAGGGCTCGGTCGGAACGACCTTGATCGGAATGCGCGCCATCTTCTCCGCGCCGCGCAGTTTCTCGCCAGCCTTCACGCTTCGCTGCTCAGGCTGGTCACCCGTCGTGGCCTTCGTGTCGCTCATGGCTCAGCCGCGGTAGTAGCGTTGCGGTGTGAACGGCGTCTTTGCCACTTCCACCGGAACAGGCTTGCCGCGCACGATCGCCTGCAGCGCGGTGCCGAGCTTCGCATGTGCGGTTTCCACATAGCCCATCGCAATCGGGCCGCCCACGGTCGGCCCGAAGCCGCCGCTGGTCACCTTGCCAATGACTCTGCCCTCGGCATCCACAAGGTCCGCGCCTTCACGCACCGGCATCCGGTCCTTGACCAGCAAGCCGACGCGCTTGCGTGCAACACCCTCAGCCAGGTTGCGCAGGATGACGTCCGCGCCGGGATAGCCACCGGGACGCGCGCCATCCGCACGACGCGCCTTGGACAGCGCCCACCCGAGGCTGGCCTCGACCGGCGTCGTGCCGGTGTCCATGTCGTGGCCGTACAGGCACAGTCCCGCTTCGAGGCGCAGCGAATCACGCGCACCGAGGCCGATCGGCGCCACTTCTGGCTGCGCGAGCAGCAGGCGCGCCAGCTCCTCTGCCTTGTCATTCGGCACGGAAATTTCGAAACCATCCTCGCCCGTGTAACCGGAGCGGCTGATGAAGCACTCGGCACCAACGAGGGTCACCTTCCCCGTATTCATGAAAACCATCCGCGCGGTCTCGGGAGCCAGGCGCGCCATCACGGCGCCGGCTGCCGGGCCTTGCAGTGCCAGCAATGCGCGGTCGGAAAGTTCCTCCACCTTGCAGCGGCTTCCTATTTGCTTCTTGAGATGTTCCACGTCCTGCTGCTTGCAAGCGGCGTTGACAACGACGAACAGATGGTCGCCGCCATTGGACACCATCAGGTCGTCCATAATGCCGCCCTGCTCGTTCGTGAACATTGCATAGCGCTGCATGTTGACCGGCAGGTCGACGATATCGACCGGCATCAGCGATTCAAGTGCAGCCGCTGCATCGGGGCCGGACAAGCGGACCTGGCCCATGTGCGAGACGTCGAACAGGCCAGCCTGGGTACGGGTATGCGCATGCTCCTTCAGCACGCCGGTCGGGTACTGCACCGGCATTTCGTAACCGGCAAACGGAACCATGCGCGCGCCGAGTTCGACATGCAGGTTGTACAGCGGCGTACGGGAAAGTGCTTGCGTGGCTTCCATCATTCCATTCCTTTTTTATTGAATCGCTACAGATCGAATCAGCACTCGATCACATTGACCGCGAGCCCTCCGCGCGCAGTCTCCTTGTACTTGATCTTCATGTCGGCACCGGTCTCGCGCATGGTCTTGATGACCTTGTCCAGCGAAACGAAATGGTGCCCGTCGCCGCGCAGCGCCATCCGTGCGGCATTGATTGCCTTGATCGAACCCATTGCATTGCGCTCGATGCAGGGTACCTGCACCAGTCCCCCAATCGGATCGCAGGTCAGGCCGAGGTTGTGTTCCATGCCGATTTCAGCGGCGTTTTCCACCTGCGCCGGCGTGCCGCCCATGACTTCCGCAAGCGCACCTGCGGCCATCGAACACGCGACGCCGACCTCGCCCTGGCAGCCTACTTCCGCCCCCGAAATAGACGCATTTTCCTTGTACAGGATACCAATGGCCGCAGCGGTCAGCAGGAAGCGGATAACCCCCTCCTCGCTCGCGCCCGGAACAAAGCGATGGTAGTAATGCAGCACCGCCGGAACGATGCCCGCAGCGCCGTTCGTCGGCGCGGTCACCACGCGCCCGCCCGCCGCATTCTCCTCATTGACGGCCAGCGCATACAGGTTCACCCAGTCCAGGGTCGTCAGCGGATCGCGCAAGTTGGCCTCCGGCTGGCTGGACAGCTTGCGATAGAGTTCGGCCGCGCGGCGGTTCACCTTCAAACCGCCGGGCAAGGTGCCCTCCTTCTCGCATCCACGCTTGACGCACTCCTGCATCACCTGCCAGATCCTGAGCAAGCCGCGCCGGGTTTCTTCCTCGGGACGCCAGGCCTTTTCGTTCTCCAGCATCAGCTGGCTGATGCTCATGCCCTTGTCACGGCAAGCGGCAAGCAGCTGTTCCGCACTCTTGAACGGAAACTGAACCTGCGTGGTATCCGGCACGATACGATCCGCGCCGACAGCATCTTCATTCACCACGAAGCCGCCGCCAACGGAGTAATAGACCTTGTTCGCGATTTCGGCGCCGCTGCTATCGAACGCAGTGAAACGCATCCCGTTGGGATGGTGCGGCAGCGACTGCCGCTTGTAGAGCAGCAGGTGTTCGCTCTCGATGAACGGCACCGGGGCTTCGCCCAGCAGGGCGATGTGCTTCTCGCTCCTCACCTGCGCAAGCTTTGCATCGATCGTTTCGGTATTGACCAGGTCGGGCGCCTCGCCCAGCAGGCCGAGAATGACCGCCTTGTCGCTGCCGTGCCCCTTGCCCGTCGCACCCAGCGAACCGTAGAGCTCCGCCTTGACCTGCGCAACCTCGTTGAGGCGACCAGCTTCCTTCAGGCCGCTGACGAACTGCAGCGCGGCACGCATCGGGCCCACGGTATGCGAACTCGACGGCCCGATGCCAATCTTGAACAACTCGAAAACACTGATGGCCATGTCACCGCCTTTGCCACCGGCCGGAAAGCGCGGCGGCGTATACCGTTCAAAACCAGGCTGCCGCAACTCGCACGGCAGCCCATCCGGTTTTACTCGTAGTCCGACATCGGCGGGCAGGAGCAGACCAGGTTGCGGTCACCGTAGACGTTGTCGACGCGACCGACCGGCGGCCAGTACTTGTTACCGCGCAGCGAAGCAACCGGGAAGGCCGCCAGTTCGCGCGTGTACTTGCGGTTCCACTCGCCGGAAATGATGTCCGACGCAGTGTGCGGTGCATAACGCAGCACGCTCTCTTCCGCGGTCATCTCGCCATTTTCGACGGCGCGGATTTCCTTGCGGATCGCAATCATCGCGTCGCAGAAGCGGTCAAGCTCGTCCTTGGCCTCGCTTTCCGTCGGCTCGATCATGAGCGTACCCGGAACCGGGAAGGACATGGTCGGCGCATGGAAACCGTAGTCCATCAAGCGCTTGGCCACATCATCCACGGTCACGCCGGTCGCATCCTTCAGCGGACGCAAGTCGACGATGCACTCGTGCGCGACGATGCCGTTCTCGCCCGCGTACAGGATCGGGTAATGCGGCGCCAGGCGCTTGGCGATGTAATTGGCGTTCAGGATTGCTACCTGGCTCGCTTCCTTCAATCCCTGGCGGCCCATCAGCTTGATGTAGGTCCAGCTGATCGGCAGGATGCTGGCGCTGCCCCAAGGCGCGGCCGAAACCGGTGCGACATGGTTTTCCATGGCGCGATGGCCAGGCAGGAAAGGCGCGAGGTGCGACTTCACCGCAACCGGACCGACACCCGGTCCGCCACCGCCGTGCGGAATGCAGAAGGTCTTGTGCAGGTTCAGGTGCGATACGTCGCCGCCGAACTTGCCGGGTGAGCACAGGCCGACCATCGCATTCATGTTCGCGCCGTCGATATACACCTGGCCGCCGTGCGAATGCACGATTTCGCAGATTTCACGCACCGCTTCCTCGAACACACCGTGTGTCGACGGATAGGTAATCATGATCGCTGCGAGGTCGTTCGCATGCTTCTCGGCCTTCGCCTTCAGGTCTGCAACGTCCACGTTGCCGCGCTCGTCGCAAGCGACGACCACGACCTGCATGCCGGCCATCTGCGCGGTAGCCGGATTGGTGCCATGCGCTGAACTGGGGATCAGGCAGACATTGCGGTGCGCTTCACCGCGGCTCTTGTGATAGGAGCGGATTGCCAGCAAGCCGGCATATTCGCCTTGCGAACCGGCGTTCGGCTGCAGCGAGACGGCGTCGTAGCCGGTGCAGGCAGCAAGCATCTGCTCGAGTTCGTTGATCAGCTGCTGGTAGCCCTGCGCCTGGTCGAGCGGTGCGAATGGATGAATGTTGCCGAATTCCTTCCAGGTGACCGGAATCATCTCGGTCGTCGCATTCAGCTTCATCGTGCACGAACCGAGCGGAATCATCGTGCGGTCGAGCGCCAGGTCCTTGTCGGCCAGCGCGCGCAGGTAGCGCAGCATCTGGGTCTCGGAATGGTGGCTGTTGTAGACCGGATGGGTCAGGTATGCGCTGGTACGCGCGAGCGCGGACGGAATGCGATCGATCGCATCCACTTCGCAGGTAGCGAAGGAAGGCGCCGGCTTCGCGCCGGCAAAGACTGTCCAGAGCGCTTCGACATCTTCACGCGTCGTCGTCTCGTCGACGGAAACGCCAATGGTAGTCGCATCAACTTCGCGCAGATTGATCGAGCGGCTGCGTGCAGCAGCGTGGATTTCCTGGGTGCGCGCGCCAGTGCGGACGATAAACGTGTCAAAGAAAGACACCGTAGGCACGTCAAAGTCCAGCTTGCGCAAGCCTTCGACCAGGGTCGTGGCGACGCGATGCACGCGCTGCGCGATCGTCTTCAGCCCTTGCGGACCGTGGTACACGGCATACATGCTCGCGATGTTGGCCAGCAGGACCTGCGCTGTGCAGATGTTGCTGGTTGCCTTCTCGCGGCGGATATGCTGCTCGCGCGTCTGCATCGCGAGGCGGTACGCCTTGTCGCCGTGGCTGTCAATAGACACGCCCACGACGCGGCCAGGCATCACGCGCTTGTTTTCATCCTTGGTCGCAAAGTAGGCAGCGTGCGGGCCGCCGTATCCGAGCGGCACGCCGAAACGCTGCGCCGAACCGATGGCCACATCCGCGCCGAATTCGCCGGGCGGCGTGAGGACGGTCAGGGCCAGCAGGTCCGCTGCAACGACCACCAGCGCATTCTTGGCATGCGCCTTCGCCACGGTATCGGCGTAGTCGTTGATCTCGCCGTTCAGTGCCGGGTACTGCAGCAGGACGCCGAAGCATTCGGCATTGTCGAGGTCCTTGCGATGATCGCCGACGACAACTTCCACGCCGATCGGCTCGGCGCGCGTGCGCACCACATCGATGGTCTGCGGGAAGCAATCCTGCGACACGAAGAATACCTTGCTCTTGCTCTTCGACAGACGCTGGCAGAAGGTCATGGCTTCGGCCGCCGCCGTCGCTTCATCGAGCAGCGACGCATTGGCGATCGACAGGCCGGTCAGGTCGGAAATCATGGTCTGGAAGTTCAGCAGTGCTTCCAGGCGGCCCTGCGAAATTTCGGGCTGGTAAGGCGTGTACGCGGTGTACCAGGCCGGGTTTTCGAGCAGGTTGCGCAGGATGACGGTCGGCGTGTAGGTGTTGTAGTACCCCATGCCGATGTACGACTTGAACACCTTGTTCTTCGATGCGATCTTCTGCAGCTCGTCGAGCACTTCCGGCTCGCTGCGCGCGCCGTCCAGGTTCAGCGGGGTTTCGGAGTGAATCGCGTCGGGAATCACTTTCCGGATGAAGGCATCCATCGACTCGAAGCCCAGCGTTTCCAGCATGGCCTTCCTATCGCCCTCGCCGGGACCGATATGCCTGTCGATGAAATCCGTGTGCTGCTGCAAATCCTCGAAGGCAGCCCGTTTCTGAACCATGGTTTCCTCTCAATACTTGAAAAATCGGTGTGCCGCGCGGGGGCGCGGCGCGGTCGCGGACAGATCAGCCCTGCGACTCGACGAAAGCCTTGTAGCCTGCCTCGTCCATGAGACCGTCCAGGTCGCTCGCCTGGCTGACCTTGAATTTGAAGAACCAGCCTGCGCCCATCGGGTCTTCATTGACCTTGCCCGGCTCGTCGGCCAGCGTACCGTTCACTTCGGTGACGACGCCTGCTACCGGCATGTTGATCTCACCCGCAGCCTTCACGGATTCGATGACCGCAGCCTCGTCACCCTTGGCGAGTTCCTTGCCGGCTTCCGGAAGCTGAACGAATACGAGGTCGCCGAGATGATCCTGGGCGTAATCGGTGATGCCAACCGTAACCAGACCATCCTCCTCAATGCGCAGCCATTCATGTTCCTGCGTGTACTTGGTCTTGCTCATCTTCTTATCTCCAAAAAATTGATTGAACAGAATGCCGTCGGCAATAGGGAAAAACGATGGGCTGCTACGGAAATGCGCGGTTTAGCCAATGGCGCAACCTCAGCCGTAGCAGTTTATTCATGCGGCAAAATTTTAGAGGGTTCCATGTCTTTATTGTGCTCAATACACCCGCCAAAACATTTAACTTTTTAAATTTTTGCAGATGCTTTGATTATTTATGAAAATTCGACCGCGGAATTTTTCATTGCCGAAAGCGCAAAATGCATCCGCATTTTGGGATCGAAAAGACAAGGAAAAGCCAGCCAAGGACAAGTGTGCCCATGTATGACACATGGACAGGAATGGATGTTCCAGAGGGAAGTAAGGATGTGTGGTGACTTGGTGCCCGAGACCGGAAACCGAATTCCTTAATAATCAATGACCTTGCATGAAGATTCGTAGATCTTTCGTAGGCGCATGGAAACTTCCAAATGTGAAATGCGTCGAAATGCGAGAGGTTTCGGGATTCGGTGCGGTTCCCATATAAACAGGTACTAGGTATACCTCTAAGGCGCGCTCTTCAATGGAGGCGGGGCAGAAATCGCTCCAGCCGCTTTTACACCCGCCTTTGCTTGAGCTGCTGCAATTACTTTTTGCATGTGTTGTTCACGCTCGTAGCGATGGACATACCACTCCTCCAAAAGGACCTCGATCAGGCCGATCAGCAATTCGGCTTCATCCGGGTCGACATCTACAACAATGTTGATGTCCTTTTCCATATGCGCGCCGATATTCCCAATCTTTCTCACTGCATCGATTGCATCCCATGTAACGGAATCAATTTTTCCCGATAGTGCATCAATTTCGTCAACTAGGCGGGCCTTCTTGATATTCCAAAAATCACGGATGATGCCTTGCAGGCAACGCCGGGATAACGTAGCGGACGCTTTAGGACTAAGCGATGCAATCTTGCACGCTTCTTCATAGTCTTGACGAATTGCCTCCGGAATATAAGCGGGGAAAGATTTCGCTTTTGAGTCCGGCTTCAGACTCCATGTGAGCAACGGGGAGCCGACGACTGATCTGTTGGGGGCGTACTTTATTCGGTATAGCGCAGCTTCAATTGTATATTCCTTGCAATCTCCATTCGGGCAGACAATTACGCTCGTATGAATGCCCAGATCCCCTTCTTTGTTGTCGCAATTAAAATAATGAATGTTGCCACTGCGATTGGCGTCGATAATCGTTGCGTTTTGTTTGCAATAAGGACACGTCCACACATTTGCCATGGCTCACTCTTTCTAGATAGCCCAAAAGGCAGACTGTACTATACTTTCTCTCGATCCCCCCTTAGTTCAAGGGATAGAATCCCGCACCAGCACTGGCTTAGCGCCGACCCCGTATCACTCCCGTATCACTCGAATTTCTCAGCAACAAAATGAGTTGCTTCGCTTTTCCCTACGAGTAACCACCAGGCGCGACAATGGATTGCCGTCAGCGCTTGTCGGGAGAGCCCGTATGCAAGTGCGCGGCCGAGTTCCGGCGAGGATCTCCGCCAACCCGGCGCTCCTCGCGTGATGCCTCGACCAGCTCGATCTCGCCATAACGCGCCCTGGCATCGGCTTCGGTGAGCTTGTACCGCGTCACCGCTTTCCGCTTGCGGACTGGATCGAAGTAGCGGACGAAGTAGACGATTTCAATGCGCTCGGGATCCATGGCGAAATACTGTATAAAAGATCAGTATAGTAGCGCCACGAAACCCCGCAGGCAATCAGGAAGATCGTGCCGGCGCTCACCTTGCGCCGCTCCCTTGCGCCAGCATTCGCGTCTTGTTCTGCGAGTCCGAGCTGGACCCGTAGTAGAAATTGACCACCGCGCCCCAAGCTGCGCCGAGCGCACCGAGCATGATGAGCAGCGCCTGGTTCTCGGACGTCTTGAGCATGCCGCTCATCATGCCGAGCAGAATGCCGAAAAACCCGACCGTGATCAGGATTGCCAGCGCGCCAGGGATTCGGCTGCTGGTCGTCATTTGCATGGTCCGAGCACTGGCGCGATCGTCGGCCGCAATCTTCTCCAGGGCCTGCACGTTCTGGAAGCCCAGCTCCTGCATGCGGACCGCGAACTCGGAATCCGCCTTTTTAAGTGCGAGCATCTGCTCCGGCGTCGCGCCCGACAGCGCCTGCTTTAAGGCGGCCTCCGTCTTGTCAGGCAGGCCGAACGCGTCCGCGATTGCGGAGACGGCCATCCCTCCCAGCGGCCCGCCGAGAGCGGTGCCGATCCATGGCGCAACGGCCGAGACAATGCTTTTCCATTCCATTTATGCATCCTCCGCTTGATACCGCAAATTGCCGGCGACTCGACGCGCCCACCCCTTGCCGAACTCCGGCCAGGTGGACAGCTTGGTGTAGAACTCCAGCCGCTCCGCGTTGAAGCGCGACAGGACGTCCGTGATGCTCATTGCCTTGAGCGCGGCCAGGGAGACCGGCCCGAAGTGACCATCATCGGCGACGCCGATCGCGCGCTGCAGGAACCGGACGGCCGTCTCGATTCCATGGTTGTAGGCCGCATCGAACACCTGGAACCCGATCGCGCCGTCATACTGGTCCGCCTGGACGCGATCCCAATACGCCGCCTTGGCAATCTCCCGCGCCTTTTCCCGGCTGAGCGTGCGCATCGGTCCGGAATAACCGTGCGCACGCGCAACCCTTGCCGTCACGCCGAACATCGTTTCCCCGCCGGGATCGGACGGATGGTTCACATATCCGCCCTCATGCCCGATCAGGCGATCAAATGCCTGGTTGAAATCCATTCCCGCTCTCTCCTATTTAGACGGCCAGTTGCCGTGCAGGATCTGCCACATCATCAAGCCAAATCCATAGAGCGCCGTGCCGGCGGCAGCGATGCCGCCGAGCCACTTCGCCCCGGTCCCGATCCAGCCAAGCACGCGGAACCCGCCCTTGACCGCGTTGAACACTTCCAGAAATTCCCTGGTGTCCGCCTTGAGTTCCTCGGTCAACCTGGTGTTTTTCTGGATCTCGGCCGTATTGGCATTGATGCCGGCCTCCAGCTTGTTCATACGCTCAGTGCCATTGCGAAATGACTGTGCGACGTAGTTTTTCCAATCATCTTCGGTCCTCGGCATATCGTCCCCCTGCAGCTGCTCTACCACATAGCCCCCCGTTGCCTATTTATGTTTGCCCAGCAGGTATGGCCCCGCCGCTCAGCCCTCGGTGATCGGAGTGGTCGACGCGCCGGATCCACCTGCTGCCAGGCAGGCGCTCGCAGATGCGCGCAAAACTGTTTGGATTGAAGCGCCAGGCTTCAGAGAGGCCGCCGGCCGTGCCGACCGCTTCATTGCAAAACCACTTTCGAATAGCCTGCCGAAACGGTGCCGACGTCGCCAGCAAGCCGACCAGGTCATAGCCATCGCCCCTGTGATCGGCAAACCAGCGCAGCGCGTCCTCGCCTGACATGGCCGGGACGTCGAGCAGGTCCCAGTGCTCCGGATCCAAGGTCATCACCTTTTTGCGCACGCCCCCGTCCATGTAGGAGGACGACCAGCAAAGCACGGCTCCGGTCATGCCGCTTCCAAGCTCGAAGACCGCCTCGCAGTGCGAGTAAGGTCCCGATGTCCACCAGGACACAAACCTGTTAAACAGGCGACTCTTACCCCGGTAAAAGGCGATCAACATGACTCATCCTCCATAGATCGACGGCCAGCCGGCACTAAAGTCGTAAGTAGCGGGGTTCGCTGCCGCCTCCATTGCCGCCTTGTGCTGCTCGGCCTTGGCGAAAACCGCCTGATCGTGTGCCGCCACCGCTTGGAAGATCTGCGCTGCGAGCGCCGGCGTCATCGCAATGAAGGAGCCGTCCATCGTCTTCCACTGCAGGCCGGCGGGAATATTCGCCCCCATCATCACGAGGCCGATCTGCTGGATCCGACTCGTATCGTCCGAGTGGAACCACTTGTCACCCACCCTCACGCCGCCAACCTTGCGCCTGTCGCGCTCCTCCTTGATCCGCTCCCACACGACCTGCGATGCCACTTCTGCAGCGCGAGCAATACGCGCCTCAATCTCGGCATTCTCGTCCGGAGTAGCGTCACGTTCCTTTTGCACCTTTTCAACCGCGTCCCAATAGCAAACTTTGTGGGTCATCATTTCACCTGTCAGGTATTGTTGTAGCCGTAGATGCGGATCTTCCCCGTCGCCGCGAAGTTATTCCCGCTACCCCAAAAGAAGCGGACTCCTGAGATTACATTTGCCGCTGGATACGCCGTATGAGCACCATTCAAAACAAATGTTGGAGTCCCGGCGTTTTGCCAAATCACCTTTCCCCCTAGCACCTTCAGGCTTGCCGCATCGTTGGCGTTCAATATTTGTAGAGCAAAACTACACCCTTTTCCTGTCGAGACGACCGATGCCCCACTCGTCAGGACTACGCCTGTAGTAGCTGCAGAAATTGCACCTCCTGCCTCACCACTTTGGTTGTAGTAGTTCGAACCGGCATCAGCAGCACCTGCAACGGCAAATCGAAGTTGAAGCGAGTCGCTAGCCGCCGGCAAAATTCCTTGCCCGAGAATCAGGTAATTGTCGTATGCCGCCGTAAAGACATTTAGTGCGTCAACGTTTGCAGCTGCAGTTGGCGTAAGCACTGCGAGCGGAGATGAAAGGCCATTCTGCGCGGAATCACCCTTGTCTCCCTTTGCGGTGAAATATGCAACGAGAGGATCTCCATTAACGAATGGATTTGCAGCGCTCGACGCCACCGGAGCAACCGTGATGTTCTTGTAGCCGGCCGGAGATGCAATCGACGAGACACTGAAAATCAACCACTTCGTTGCATCCGTAGCCTTTACCAATCGAATGAAGCCCTTGATTGTGCTGGTCGAGTCGTCCCATGTATCAATCACGCTAGTCCACGTCGAGCCATCAGATCCCGCGACGTCGAGGCGAATTACTGTCGATGTGTTTTGCGTCGCGCTGCTCAGTCGCAGCTTTCCCGCGCCGGGATCTGCGTCGCTAGTGGTCGAATCAAACGTATACGGAATAGTCATCGCACCACCTGCAACCATCGCAGTTATGGCCGCGGCCAAGGCATTTGCCTCGGTCACAAAGGTCGGCAGCGCGGCCAGGAGGCCGTCAGCAAGTGCGGCAAAGGTCGAAGGATTCGATGTGCTAGGCGGTGTCGGAAGCGACGTAATCGGCATGTTTAAATTTCCTCCAGCTCAAGGCTGATAACTGCATGTTGAGGGTGTCTGAGGTTGATACTGAATCGCTTGTAAATCCCGAGAATCAGGAGCGCCTCGAAGTAGTCGTCGGAACTGTCATCCAGGCCTGCCCATACGGCCGGCGTTGCGTTGAGCGCATCCCGCAAGTCGCGCACGCGGTTGACGCGGCTCTTTTCAAGCCAGATCTGCTGAACCGTCTTTGGCACGTTCCGGCGCGGCACCAGTTCGCTGCTGCCGTCGAAATTCCGCGTCACCGTCGAGAAGTTCAAGACGTCGGACTCCGCCGAATACTGGACATCCCCAATGTATTCATAGGACCCGAGCACGCACGCGCCACACTGCACATTTCCGGACGTTGCCGTGAGCGTGACCGTGATTACTGCGCCGGTATATGGCGGGAGGTCGAATAAGGCAAGGCTAGGTTGCGTCGCAAATGCACGGAAAAAGTAGTCATACCAGTCCAACACCTCGCGCTTGTTCAGGTCCTTGGTGATCGTGTACACGGTCGAACCACCGTTTGTCACCGTTATGGTTGCCGAGTTGGCGACTACGCCAAGCAAGGCAATTGAGTCCACGCGCCGCCCCGGCGTGATCACCACCGTCAGCGAACCAGGGACGGACGTTGCCGTGTTCCGCAGGACGTCGAACATCGCCCATTTGTTCGTCGGACCGATCTCCAGCCACTTTGTCGTGTTTGTCAGCGCGTTCCCTGTATTACCGGCGGCCAGCGACTCGTAGACCAGGTGCGCCGTCGCATCGATCACCCTATCGCCTAGCGCATAGGTCGCACCACCGGAATAGGTTTGATAGGTCGTCCCGATGACCGTCCACCAGCTCGGCGAACTCGCTGGCGTGTTACCGGTATTGCCGCCTTGCAGCGACTTATAAATGGTGAGCAAGCCCGCGCTGCCAGCAACACTGGCCGTTGCATCAAGCGCATACGTTGTCGCCGCATTGTAGGCAGCCGGCGCTGTCTCAACGACGGTGCTGCTCGTCAGCATCACATCCGTAATATCGAGAGGAGGAATTACATTCATGCCGTCACCGTCACGTTAATCGACGCTCCGTCCGGAGAGATCCGGCGGAAGAAACTTTCTTGCGCATTCGAGCTCGCCGCAATGCGCTCTAACGCCGCTTGCTGTTGCTCGACCTTTTGCGTCAGGCGCTCAACGGCGCCAGCGAGAACCGCGCTGCCACCGCTGAGAATTTCCTGCGTCTTGGCCGCATTGAAGATACGCGCCGCACCGGTATTGATGATTTCCGGACCGTCCTCACCAACCAGCGCGATGCCGGCTGGCTTATCACCTCCACTGGCATAGCCGCGCACGGCCTTCACACTGTCCCGGAATGCCTGCTCAATTTCGGGAAGCGGGATTCCCTTATTGAACTGGCCAGCCCAGTACGCTCCGCCCTCCTCCGTCAAATAGGACATGTCACTAAAGGTCGCATAAAGTCGTTCGACGGCAGACAGCTTATCGGTCGCGCCCTGGCCATTCGCAGCGCCGCCGTATCCGCCACCTGCACCGTAACCGGATCCACCAAACACGGCGCTATTGGCTCCGCCGCCGGTCGCACCTGCTACCGTCGCGCCCGCGATCGTGGATTTGAAGGAAGTGAGCGCATCAGCCACCGACATGATTGACGTGTCGATTCCCCTCAACACGTCAATCTGTTGCTTCGCCGAATTGACAATGTCATCCAGTCGCTGAGTCTCGGCGCGGTAACCATCCTCTGTCGCCTTCTTCTGATCCTCCAGCGCCTTGAGCGTCTTTTCCTCAACAGAGAGTTGCGCATCCGTCAGACCGGCCAACTCCTCAATGTTGTTGCGGTCGCGCATGAAATCGCGACGGAAGTCAGTGAGCGTCGCATACAGCTGCTCGTTCGGCTGCGCCACGGTGTCCAGCGCGCCCGCCAGTACATCAGCGTCCGGAAGAACGCCGCCCGCCCTGGCGATTGCAAGAGCGGCTGCGATCTGCGCCGAAGCCTGCGCACGGCCAGCCGCAGAATCGGCCGGGAGCCGCATCCGATCCACCGTGGATTTCAACGAGCTGGCCAGGCTCGACAGCTTGCCGATCCTGCCATTGACCGTGTCAATGCTGACGCTCAATCGCGCCATCGCATCTTCATATGCCTTGGCGACGGTGTCTTTCTGCGCCTGGACGGCACGCTGCAGCGCAGAGAATGCACCATCGACGGCACCCATCGCCTTGTCCAGCGTAGGCTTGCTAACCTTTTCCGCCGATTCCATCATCGTTGCAAACGCACCGGACACCTTGAGAAGCGCCGCCACTGCAGGAGCGCCAGCTTCACCGAGCGCCATCTCTGCATCGACCAGGGCACGGAATTGCTTCTTCGTCTCCGGCACGGTCAGGCCGACTTCCTGCAGGACGTCGGCAATCTGCTTCATCGTATTGGCACGCTTCTCTTCGTCGGAATAGAAGTTGTCATAGTACGAACCCGCCGCGCTCGCCAGCGCATCGATACCCCCTGCCGCCTTGATCAGTGTGGAAACCGCCTTGTCACTCAGATTCGCAAATCCCTTGAGCGTATCGCCCATGATGACGAGCGCCCTCTGCGTCGCGTTGATCTTGTCGACCACCGTAGCGAGATCAGCAAGCGCCGGCGAATCGCCGAGTTGGTCGAGCATCGACTTCGCCCAGTCCGGCAAACCGACGTCATTGAGCGCATCGCGCACGGACCGGCTCAACGCGGCCAGGTACTCGTTGCGACCGGCTTCGCCGTCGTTGAATTCCCGAGGTGCCCAACGGCTCTGGCGATTGCTGTCCCAGTCGATCAGCGTCTGCCCCATCTTCTGCACCAGCAGCGCGCCCCATGCGCCATCCTTGCTGGTGTCGTCGGCAAACGCGGTTGCGGCCGAATAACCGGCCGACTTCCCGAAGGTCTCGGCGGTGCTGTTGAGGATGCCGGCAATGCTGGAGGCCAAGCCGGAGACCATTGCCTCCGATTCCTTTGCGGTCGCAATGTCCATAAAGCCGAGCGACCGTGCGTCGATCAGCGCTGTCCCGAACTGGTCGGAACGCGCAGCGCCGCCGGTGTGCTTAGTGCCGGAGTCGTCCAGATGCTTAACCAGAGCCACTACCGCACCGATGCCAAGTGCAATCGGTCCGAGGTAGCCCGCAACCTGCCCGAGTGCCGTCGATAGCGAGCCCGCCCCGACGTCGAGCGCCGACGACAAGGCCGACAGCGGATTGACCCCGGCCGTCAGCTGCGCGAATCCCGCAGAGATCCCGCTCCCGAAGTTGCCGGCAAGTGCACCGATGCCCGACATGATCCCGCCAACGTTGCCAAGCGCCCCGGCCTCGCCGGCAGCGCCGGCCGTTGCCGCGCTGGCAGCGCCTGCTCCGCCCATGACGCCCGACATCACGCCCTGGATCGCAAACTTGAGGCCATTCGTTTTGACGTAGTTGCGAATACCGTCCCAGAATGACTTAAAGAAGCCCTTCCCGGCTTCAAAGCCACGATATAGGGAATCGGTCAGGCCTTGGCGGACGCTGTCATTGAACTTGGTCCACTCTTTGGCCGCTTCCTCCGCCTCATCGGCGAGAACCTGCTTTGCAGCCCCGTCACGCTTCGCGTTTGCCAGCTTGTTCTTGGCAGCGGCCGCACGCTCCAGGTCAGCCGCATACTGCAGATAGGCGTCGTGCAGAGGTCCGGCATAATCCGCCGCCGCTCGAAGAGCCGCAGCGGCCTCTCGATCGGAGGCCGCCTCCAGGTCGATTTTTTCCGCAATCAGGTCGGCGATCTGCTCCTTGCTCAGACCGATCTCTGCGTTGTGCTCGCGCTGTTTTTCCAGCTCGTCCTGAACCTTTTTGACTTCCTTCTCACCGACGGCAATCAGCTCGTTTGATGCCTTGGCCATTTCGCGCTTGATCGCGACATTGCGCTCGGACACAACCAGCGTGTCGAGCAACTGCCGGACGCGCGCCTCTTCCTTCTCTGTCAGGCTGATTGTATTGTTTTCCAAGTCAGCGTTGACCTTGGCAAGCAGCTTCTGCCCGTCCGTCGCCTTCTCATCGATCCGCAACTCCATCTCCTGGACCGAGATTTTTTCCTTGAGCGTCGCGACCAGCTTCTGATAGTCGGAAATGCTTTCCTTCTTGTCCTTGTCCTTGTCGTTGATGTTCGTAAAGTCGAGCTTCTTCTTCACGCCCTCAGCAGCGGTCCCAGCGGCCGCCATGTCTGCGATCCGCGCCCGGAGCTTCTGACCAAGGGTTTCTTCGGACCAGGTTTCATCCAGGGTTTGCTTCAAGCCGTCCCAGATCGCCTTACCCCGCACGCCGCCGGCCTCGAAGGCTTTCAGCGCGCCGGAGAAATCGCCACGCTTGACGGCGTCGAACACTTCGGCGACCGTCGTAAATTCGCTGCCGAGCTTGGCCGCCACAGCACCAATGATCTCGCCCAGGCTGAGGACCACGCGCTTGACACCGGCAAAGGCATCCATGACATAGGTTGCACCGGTAATCGCGTTCTGCGTCCAACGCGCAATGCTGCCGTCGGCCGACAGTCTCCGGATTTCTTCCCGCAGTCCGCCGGTCCCGTTCGTCACATCGAGGAACGCCTGCAGCCCGATATTGAGCGCAGGGATCATGCCGACGGCCAATTCCTTCTTCCACGCCCCGCCGCTGCTCGTCAACTTCGTCAGGTTGTCGCCGAAATTGTCCGCTGCGGCAGCCTGCTCGGTCGTGATCTTTGCCTGCAGGTCAGCAGTTTCCGCGAGATCTTTCATGAAAGGCAGCATCTGCGCGCCTTCCTTGCCGAGCAGCGCCATTGCAACAGCCGCTTTGCCGGAGCCGTCCTCGAACTTGTTCATTGACTCAGCAATGGTGCGCATCTGCTGGTCGGGACTGAGGTTTTTGAAGGTGTTGAAATTGATACCAAGAGCTTCGAGCGCCTTGCCAGCGCCCTTGCTTTCCTCGGTCGCGCCGGACATGTTCTTGGCCAGCTTGTTCATCGAGCCGGCGATCTGCTGGACACTGACGTCGCTGTATTTGCCGACTGACGCAAGGCCCGACAGCGCCTCGACAGATGCACCAGTCTGGATGCTCAGGTCGTGCAGCGCACCGGCCGCCTCGGTTGTGTCCTTGACGATGCCTGCAAAGGCCGCGATCGAAAGGCCGCCACCGATTGCAGTAAGGCCGGCGATCGACGCGGACACCTGGCCGATCCGGTCCCCTACCTGCTTCAAACCGCCCATCACGGTCTGAACGCCTTCCAATGCCAACTTGATTTTTGTTTCAGCCATGATGGGAGTCTTGTCCGTTATTGTGCCGCTTGCTCTAACTCGTCAAGGTATGCCGCCTCCATCGCGCGCAACCCGTCAAACAGCTCTTTTCGCTTCTTCTTCGGCACCAGGAGGACGTCTTTCATGTACGCCACCACCGAACCGTAATCCAGACCTTCCTTGCCGTTCACCCCTACGCGCCACTGCGTCTGAACCTGCAACCAAAGATTGAAGTTTTCGACGCATTCAGGCCATAGGGCAAACTCCTCTTCGACCTCCAACCGCCCCTCAGGAGACAGACCGAAGAAGGCGGCCGCGGCGTTGACCTCCGCCTCGGGCTCGGGGTCGCTGCCATCCCTGGACGGAATTCGCAGCTTCCCGCGTGCCAGAAGCGCCGCCGCGCGCCTTAGTTTTTTTCCTTCGCTCCACACTCCTTGAGGTAGGAGTTGAAGGCGACGGCGGGCAGGCCCGGCAGGCTGAGCATGACGTCGAACGCTTCGGCGCTGAAAGGAACCGGATTGTTTTCGTCGTCGATCACCAGGCGCTGATCGCTCCAGTTCCGCGTGACCCCCTTCATGAAGTCCGAAATCAAGCCATCGCCCTGCTTGGTCTTGGCCGTGATTTCGTTCTGCATCAAGCGGGCGCAATCGAGCGAGAAGTTGTGCTGCTCCTCCTTGCCGGCGTTGTTGACGGTGAACTTCACCGGCACGATCACGGTGTTGGCTACTGCGAGTTTGAATGCCATGTTGTTTTGTCCTGGTTATGTAACTGGTTGAACCCGCCGCTTACACGCAGGCGAGACGGAATTCGTCGTTGCCGGACTGCGGCACGAAGCGCATATCGAAGCCGATGAGGCGACGCCCATTCTTGTCGACCTTCTTCGGATTGATCAGCTGCACCGCCGGCGCATGGATGATCATCTTGTAGCCGGTCGCCGTGCCGATCGTGAAACCAAGGCTTTGCAACGTGTTGGCCTTCACGCTGGTCATCAGCGTGACTTCCTGTGCGGCCGTCAGGTCCAGCTCAGTAGATCCGGTTACCTGCCGATCGGTAATGTCGACGGTCTCCGAGCCAAGCAGCGCGGTGAAGTTGACCGAGTTGCCCAGGTTGATCTCGATGCCGGAGCTGGAGTAAGCGGTGCCGCCGGAGAGCGCCCCGGTTGCGTAGCTCGCGCCAAGCGTCACATCGACCACGTTGCTCATCTTCATTGCCACCGGAGCCTTCCACGCGGTATAGGTCGGCGTTGCGTTTGCGGTCGCAGTCACGCCGCCGTCCACGCCGACGACGTCGAATTTGAGAACCGGACGCTCGCCCACCTTTGCGCTCAGCGTCACGTTGCCCATTACGCCGAGCAGCTTGTGCAGGACGCCGTCGTCGTAGTAGTAGACGGTCGCCGTCTTCAAGGACGAAGAGACAGGCGTGTATTCGACGCGTGCCGGTGTCGCGAGAATGCCTTCGGCGATCGCGCATGCCTGCATTGCAGCACCCCATGCCGGAGCCGTGCCTGCAGCGCCAGAGCCGGCAAGTTCCAAAGTGAAGGATGCCTTGACGCTTGCGACGCCTACCAGCTGCTCACTCGCTCCGAAGTAGCCGCGCATCAGGTTGCGGTCGACGTTCTGCGCATCCAGCGGCGCGATGCTCATGTCACTGACGAGCAGCGCATTCGCGGCACCAGTCGGAACGGCATCGGTGCCCGCAGTAACTTCATTTTTCAGCAGGATGACGGTGTTGCGAATATAGCGGGGCATGATTTACTCCTCGGTTTGGTTCGTCGGTTCAGTCGGCTGCTCGCGCGGAATCCATTGCTTTGCATCGTCATCCCACGTCCAGCTTCCGCCGCCAGGCGGGTTGGGAATCGTTTCAGGCTGTTGCTGAATCGTTTCGGGCTGTTGCGGAATTGCCTCCGCCTGGCTGTTTCTCGATTTGCTCATGGTCAGTCCAGTGTTGAGTTGTTGGTACGGTGCTCGACCGGATACATCATCCGAATCCAGCCTGTTTTCTGCCCCTTCGAGTCATACTCCGCGTCGATCGACGGAATGCCAACATAGGCAACAACACCGCCGAGCGTCGGATCTGCTGCGATGCGCTCATAGACACCCTTAAGCAGCGGATCAACTGCGAGGTCCCCCGTCTGCGCGGTGCTCTTTGCATACAGTTCGACAGAGATCATCGAAATCCAGTCGATTGGAGCGCCTGCGATCGTCGACTCTTTCGGCCTCGCCCCGTCGAATTGCACATTCACGGCATTCGTATGTTGCTCGGCGATTTCACGCGGCATCGCGCGTAAGACGTTGCTCGACACCGAGGGGCTTTCCTCTAAGCGAGAGACGAAGGCGGCAACGATGCCGGCAAAGATGGTATTGCTCACGCCGTTTCCTCCAGCAGGAGAATGCTCATGCCAGTCCCGTCCGGATGGTGCTCAGCGATCGCATACGTCACGCTGCCCACGATAAGCAGCTTGCCAACGGGATTTGCAGGAACGCTCTCGGTGCCCAGGGTGAAGGCAGGGTTTGATACGGCCATGCCGACACCAGCGCCGGCATGGCTGTAGGCGTTGTCGAAAATACCGCGCACGGAGACGCCGTCGAGCATGGCTGCGACGCCGAAATCAGAGAAGAACGGAGCGGTATTTTCAACAAACATTACTGACCGCCTGCGCCGGTGTTGTCGTTTTCGTTGCCGCCGTTGCCGTTGGCGCTGCCGTCATTGCTGCCGGTCTGTCCGTCCTGCTGCTGACCGCTCGCGCCGTCCGTCGTCGCGCCCTTGGCAGCGCTCTTTGCAGACCCCTTGGCCTCGGCCTTGACGTACTCGGCACGACCCATGCCGACAACAACGGCCGCGTCATCCACGTCCACCTCGACCTTGACGCCGCGTGCGTAGGACTGGCCGCCGATCATCACCGGCTCTTTGATCTTGATCATCGCTTTCATTGCTTGCCCTCGATTGGTTTGGAAAATGGCGGACGCCTGGTTAAAGCGTCCGCCGTTCAAAGTGCAGACGTCTGCACTTGTGGCTTGGTCAATTACGAGGTCAGGCCGTCAGTCATCGCCGAGAAGCTGGCAGCCAGACGTACTGCCACGTCGATGTACTGGTTCGCAGTGAGGATCACTTCGCCCGTGCCTGCTGCGGTGTACGGATCCACCACGATGTCCAGGCCGCCAAACAGACCGATTACCAGGTCCGACCAGTCGGAGCCGAACGCCAGCGAGGAGCAAACGCCGTTCGCCGTGCCCTTGGTGCCAGTGCTGGACATCGTGTTGGTCACGGCAGCGCGGTAGCCGTTGAGCGGCTGCGCAGCGTTTTCCCAGATGAACGGCAGGTTGGCGGCCTTTTGCTTCTGCTTGAGCCAGCCGCGAGTCTTGGTGTTGACGATGTAGCCGGAACGCTGGTCAGGCTCCGCATTCGCGTTCGCGCATGCGGTTTCCAGACCAACGATGTGGCTCCAGTCGATCTGCGCGCCGTTCGTGCCGCCAATTACCGAGCCGATGCCAGCAGTTGCCAGCAGGCCGCGCGCCTCGTTGCCGGTAGCGGTGCCGTTGATCGCCTGGTCCTGAATCTTGACCGCGATCGTCTGCGTGAGGTCGTCGCGCAGCATTGCGTCCACGTCGAGCGAGCCCTGGAGGAGGGCTTGCTTGGAATACGGGACCTTGCCGGTCACGCGCTTCGGATTGAGCGCGATCTGGTTGGTTGCAACCGAGCCGGACGATGCGTTGCCGTTTTCACCCGGCATGTTCACGGTGGAGCCGGATGTCTTGCGCGGAATGGCAATGTTGCCGGTGAGGCCGCCCAGGAAGCGGACGCCCATCGCAGCCAGGACCATGTTGTTGCGCAGAACGTCGACGAACTCGTTACCCAGGACCGAGGTCTGGATCAGATTGCCGCCTTCGGCTGCAGTGCCTGCAGCAAAGCTGCGAGTAAAGCTGTCGACGGGCACAAAGAATCCCTCCGGCGTCATGCCGGCGCGCTTCGCGACCGCTTCCGATGCGGCACGCTCCAGACCGGCCTTGGACCAGTCGCCGGAAAGCTGAGCCTGCACGGCGCGCAGGATGCTGTACTGCTTGCGCTCTTGCGCGCTGAGACCGATCTCGGCCTCGGCCGCGCTGGAATGACGCGAGGAGATCTTCTCCATGAGCGCATCCTTGAACTGCTCGACCGTCTTGCCGCCGCGAATGAAGTCAGCGACCATTTCGCGAGCGCCGAATTTTTCGTAGGAGTCCGCGATCGCGAGCAGATCTGCGGTGCGTTTTTGTTCGGCCTGACGGCCTTGTGCGACTGCGTTGTCATCCATGACAATGACCCTTTCAGGTGTTGGGGTTGTGGGTTGGGAACGGACTTCGACAGCAGGCGGAGTCGCCTCCGGCCGCTCAATGATGGTTTCGACGTCTTCGGCTCCCGCCGATCTGCCTACACCGACAGTGGGATCCGCAGGAACAGCAACCAAGCTGATTTCCATCGGCTCCCAATCTGTAACTCGATACACTTCTTTTTTGAACTCGGCCTCTTCGAGCACCATCTTGTGCACGATGTAACCGACCGAGATGCAGGAACGGATGCCGTCAACGACATCCTGGAAAATCTCTTCTGCCCGCGCGCTTCGCGAGAAGCGAACGATTGCGCGACCGACGCGGTCCTTGTCGATCCACGCTTTCTCGATGACGCCGATTTGCTCGGAGGTCCGGTGATCCAGCAGGAACGCGCAGCAGCCCGAGGCTAAGCGATCGAGGCGGACGGACTTCGGGCCATGGTCAAGAATCTCGGTGCCGAAGTAGCGCTCATACGGCTCCTCCGAAGAGAAGGCGACAGGAACAGTGCGCGCCTCCTGGTCGACCCCGTCGCGTTGCAGGCTAAAGTCGCGATACAGAGTTCCGGTCTTGATTTTCGACGTTGTCATGCGTGCTCTCGCTTTCGTGTGTTACGTCTGGCCGATTACTGCGCCGGAGTGAAGTCGACGTAGAACTCCTGCCCAAGACCGAATTGCTTGCCGGCCTCACCGTTGATCGTTGCGAGTTCGATCTGACCGCTCGGCGTCGCAGCGTAGAACGCTGCGTTTTCCTCACTGCCAGACGTAACAGGTGCCAGACGGACCGTCTGGATCTCACCCTTCGCTTTGTCCCAGTGCTCTTGCCTGGTGATGCTGGTGACTTTGAACTTTGCGCGGACGGTCATTTGTTTCCCTCAATAATCACGTTGACGATGTCCGGCATGATGCGTGTTGCCGCGTGACATTTTTAGGGAAGGATGTCACTTTCGATTAGTCGTAGCGGATCGGCACCCGGATGACGCCCCCGGAAATCCGCTCGATACTGCGGTCATCTGGCAGGTTGGCGGTCAATGGTTTGCGATTGGGACAGTCGACGTGTGAGCATCCAATCTCGAATTGCTTATTGCACACGGGGCACGGCTGCTGCTTCGTCTGTCCCATACGCTCTACTCCTCGGCCGCCGGCGCAGGAGCCGGATCCGGAGTCGGAGGAACGGGCTCGCCGCTGAGATTGATCTTGAGGCGCCGCGCCTCTTCCTCCTCGGCGGCCAGCTGCTGGAACACCTCATCGATGTCGCCGCCCTGCTCCGTGATGATCTGCTTGCGACTCTTGAGCCCGCCGCGCACGGCCGCCATGTTGGCCTCGACGTCCTTGAGCGGATCCACCCACGCCCAGCGACGGCTCTGCCATGCGTGCGCGCCGAACTTCTCCAGCTTGGCGATCGGCAGCGCGCTCCCGTTCGGCATCGTGATCGCGCCCCGCATGAGCGCCATCTGCAGCCAATCCATGAACACTGGCTCGCAGAAGGACTCAACCATCCAGGCCTGCAGCGCCATCCACACGTCACGCTCCTCCAGGAGGCCGGCACGGATGGAGCTAAAGTTCACGCCCTCCAGATCGTTGGCAAGCGAGTTGTAAGAGACCAGGAGGCCGCTCGCGATCCCACGCAGGCAGAGTTTGATAAAGACATCCGTGTTTTGCGCCGGATAGTCCGGATCCCATGCCTTGAAGTCGTAGCCCTTCGGAAGGACGCTGAACGTTCCCGGATCCGCGTCCGTGACAAATTCGCCCTCCTCGTCCTCGCCGTCGGAAAGCGGTTCGGCATCGCCGTCCGGACTGGTGAAAAAACCCATCTTTGCCGCGCCGGTGCGGGCCGCGACAACAACGGCCTCCTCATAGCCGGCCAGCATGTTCATGCGCAGCATGGCCGCATGCGCCCAGGGAATCCCGCGAGACTGCTCCAGGAGCTCCGGCACGAAGCAATGGAAGATGTCATCGGCCGGCACGCGCTCGACGCGGACAGACTGCCCGTTGATCGTCACCGGCATGCTCTCGCCTGGATGCAGCGTGAGGAGGTGATAGGCAACCGGCCGCCCGTAGGAGTTCATCTCGATCCCCATACGGATGAAATTGCCGTTGGAGAGCGTCTGATTGAACGCGACCGGCAAGCGGGAGATGTCCAGCACCTGTAGTGCATAGCCGAACGCATTGACCGTCTTGCCGCGCACGCGCCGGATCAGGATCTCGCCATCGCGGGCGACCGACTTGATGAACAGCTTTTGAATGTCGACGAAGCTGAGACGCCCCGTCACATCGCAGACGCCGCGCTTTGCCCACTTGAGAAACGCTGCCTCAATCGCATTGTTGGCCAGCTCGTCCTTTTTCCCGCCCGGATCCGTGACTTGGCACTGCAGCTGGTGCCCCTTCGGGCCGACAACGCCATTGCCCACCATGTTGAGGAACTTGCGGAAATAGTCGTTGTTGTTGCCGAGGTCCCTCGATCGCGCCCGCATGACGTCGAGCGATCGGAAAATATCCGCGTCCGCGCTCACGTTGCTGACATTCCATCCTGCAGTAAGGCGCGAGCTCGACGCAGCGGCAAAGGTGCGGACCCGAATCGGACGCAGGACCGGCTCGGTCCTGACGATTGCCGGCTGCTCTTTCACGTAGCCAAGGCGCGAAGCCAGGCGCGTTAATACATTTGCCATTAGAACCTCACGCGGATTTTGTTCTTGGGTTTCTGGCCGCTGGCAATGCGCGCTGCGCGATCCTCGGCGTTGACTTTGTTCTGCCAGTATTCGATCTGGTTGAGGATCTCGACGGCCGAATGGAACTTCATGCGACGACCGGCAATTTCATACTCAGCGACGTGCGCATTGCCGCCGGTGATGTATGTCTGATACGCGGCCTGCAGGGCCTCCAGGGACTTGCGCGCATCGGAGCGGCCGTCGTAGGTATTGAGCGTCGCAAGGTTCGGCTTGACGATCATGCGGCTGGACGCCACGGTCAGGCGCTCAGCTCCAGCCTCGACCCATGCGGTCCAGTCATACGCACCGGCCGGATAGTCCTTGCTCGTTGCGGCCGGAATCTGCACCAGGTGATCCGCGCCGGACGCACCGGCCGTGATCTCGATCTTGGCCGATGCGTTAAGCAGGCGATACTTGAGCGTCCAGCCGGAGGTTGCCGGGAAGTCGGCCAAGGACCGCAGCCAGGAGATGGTGTCGCCGGCGACGATGATCGCGGGCTCTGTAGTCGGAGTCGTCATGCGGGCATGATGCTGGTTGCCGCGTGACATTTTTAGGGAAGGATGTCACTTTCAAGCCGCTCGCGGTTTGGCGTGCACGATGCGCCGGATCTGGCGCTCGTTAAGTTTGAAACGCTTCCCGAGCTCAGCATAGTTCGCGCCGGTAAACAATGACCGGATCAGCCCGTCACGCTCGGCGCGGCTCTGACTTCCGCCCACCTTCGGAATGTAAATCTTTTCCCCGCCCAAGTTGGTCCGCAGTTGCTCCTCCAGCACCGTAGCGACGACATCGGCAACGGCCTTGGTGAAGGCAGGATGTTGCACCACGCGCTTAGCCAGGTCCTTGATAAAGTCGCTCATTGGTTATCCCCTCCAGCCCTGAACAAATCCTGATTGCCGCACCTTGCGGGTTTTTGTCTTGCGTGCCGGCGCGGCCGGCGCTTGCTCCGTCGCGCCCTGGTCGACCTGCTCGGCCGTCTCCTGCGCCGCCTCTCGCTCGATCGGCGGCTCCGGCAGCGCGAAGAGATCGCCCGTCGGAGGCTGGACGATGGACTCCAACTTGTCCCACATCTTCTGCGTGTATCGATGCAGGTCGAGCGCGTGCGCGGCAAAGGTTGCATAGACTGTGCAGTCCAGCACCTCATTGCGCACGCCGGCGCTTTTCTTCACCCATCGATAGACCTCGCCGACAGCGGTGCGCTGCAGGATCCGGATCTCCGCCGTGAGCTGCGTATAGAACTCGTCCGGCAGCTCTTTCGAGAAATGCACGAATCCGGGCCCCGGCGTCATCACCTTGAGCTGTCCATGGATCAAGTCCTTGGCCGTGTCGGTGCCAACAAACCACAGTTTGACGCCGCGCTTGATCACCTTGCCCTTGCTGTTGACGTCCTGCATCGAGGCCTTGCCCTTGATCGGCACCCCTTGCTTGTTGTCACCCTTGACGGCGAAGATCCGCCGGCGCGCGCGCATGCGGCAGAAGTCATACACCTGGTGCGTGAAGTGACCGCCGGTGTCGATCGCCGCGGCCTCGATCGCGAGCAGCTGGCCGCTCGCGTGCCGGAACTTGGTCTGCAGGTACGTGTCGAGCTTTTCCCAGTCCCGCTCATCGGCAGGATTGGCCTGCAGGACGGTGTAGTCAATCGTCCACCGCTCCATGCCTCGCCCCCATCCGTAGACGGTGATCTCGAATCGGTTGTCCTGGACGTCGACGCCGGCCGTCAGCACCAGACAACCCATCGGCACGGTGCGCAGCGCAAACGGCTCGGCGCGCAGCTTGAGCTCGTTCTCGTCCGTCTGCTCGACCTCCTCCTCCCAGGACTCGCCGAGCGTCGTGTTGACGAAGGTCTTGAGCTCGGCCTTGTCGCCGGCTTTTGCCTTGGCAACTGCGGAGAGAAACTCGCGCACGATCTGCGCCCAGCTCGTCATCGGGCTATAGGCCGTCCAGATATGGAACGCGACCGAGTGCGGAGCCGGGACCAGGCTTCCGTCACGGTCCCGGAAGTTGCCCTCCTGGTCGATCCAGACGCCCTCGCGATCGACCCACCGGCCGCGCTTCCAGACTGAGAGATACTCCGCCTGCGTGTAGTGCACCCCGCAGGCCTCGCAAAGGTGCGTCACGGTCTCCGGATCGTCGTTGATCCACTTGAATCCATACGGCAGAGGCTGATCGTTCTTGTCCTTGCCGCCCCATCGGATCGTGTGCTCGGTGCCGCAATGCGGGCAAGGGATGTTGAACCGGAAACTGCGCTCCGCCTCCTGCTCACGCGCCTCGATCATGCTCAAGTGCTTGAGCTTCGGTGTGCTGCCGCCGATCTGTTTCGGGAACGTCGCGCCCTCGATCCGCTTGCCGGACAACGTGATCGGACTGCCCTCTTTTTCAATGTCCGTATCGAATCCGTCGACCTCATCAAGGATTGCGACATCAACCGACAGTCGCCGGTAATTCTTCGCAGCCTTCCCGCCGCGAATATGCAGCACGGAGCCGAGGAAAGTCTTTTGCCGCAGCGTGTTGTTCTTGTGCCTGGACAGGTACTCAGGGAACACGCGCTGCATGGTCTTGACGTCGCGCAGCATCGGATCGACATCCGTCTTTACAAAGTCGTCCGCGTCGTCGTCTGTCGGCTGCCAGACAGCCTGGTTCCGCCGCTTGTGCTCGGCAAAGTACGCCATGGCCGCAAGGATGATCTTCGTGTAGCCGACGCGCGCCGACTTGCGGACCCATACCTCCCTGATGTCGTCGTTGCTGATGCAGTCCATGATCCCGATCTGATACGGGAAGGCGGACCACGCCTGCTCGACATAGCTCGACTCGGCCGAAAGGTAGAAGTGCTCCTCCGCCCACTGCGACAGGCGCACAGGCGGAGGGACCTCGAACGGGGACAAGCCCCGGTCAATCGCTCGCTGAATTTCCGACAAGTCCATCGATCTCGTCCCAGTCCAGTTTTAGTGCGGCCGCCATGTTGCGCGCCTTGGCAATTTCATCGGTGATCAGTCTCAGGTCCTCACTGCTGAGATTCTTTGCTGCGCGCTTGATCTGGATCGGCAGCGCCTCCAGGACGCCGGCGACTTGCCGCGCCATGTTCGCCAGGACCAGCTCGATCAACGAGATCGGCGCGAGCTCTTTGCGCGTCTGCGCATTGACCATCGCGAACTTGTCCGCTTGTTCCTTGGCCAAGCGCGCGCGCTCCTGGACGAGGTCGAGCCCGCCCTCGGAGGCTCGGCCGGCGGCCTGCTCCCGGAGGTTGGCGCAATACGAATGCAGCCACGCGCCAGCGGGATCCCCGTTTTTTAGGACGCCTTTTGCGACCAAGGCGCTCACTGCAGGCTGAGAGATCCCGACCATGGCAGCGAACTCGCCTTGAGTGACGCGAGACGAAAGGTCAGGCATAAACATAACCCCCTAGGAAAAATGCCATGACTAGAACGCGCTCGAGGACTGAATTACCCTCAGGCGGACGCTGTAGGAAGGACCCGCGCATAACTCAGAACAATCCCTGTTGTTGTGTCGGCATGGCGGTCCTCATTGCCTTTTCGAGTTCACGCTCGAAGTGAATCGGCAGGCGCTGCTCAGCAACGCGGCTGGCCACCCCGAAGAAGTCGAAGCGCTTCGCGTATCCGGCCTGCGACGTGAAGATAAAGACCGGCCTGATTGCAGAGCCGCGCGAGAACCGCTTCTTCAAGTAGATGCCCGGCTTCAACCCTCGCACCTGTGTTGGCAGCGCGAAGTAGGTAACACCTTGCCGCGCAACGGTCCGCCTCGATGCCGCGCTGTTACTTCGGCGTGACTCAAAGCCTGACGCCATCTGCACCCGCAGCTGTGAAAGGATCTGTACGATCTGGCTCCGCTTGACGTTGCCGAAGGCATCGAGCTGCGCGCCTGCCGCAGGGATTGCGTAATCGCCCGACCGCATGAGACCTGCTGCCTGCAGTGCGCGCTCCATCCCCTTCTGCGTCCGCGCCCCCCCGTAGATCTCGGGCCCGAGGTAGCGATCGGCAGGCGTGCCGCTCCCGAAGGTGTTGTCCTTGACCCATACCTGCGCCTCCAGGTTGTCTCGCGTTGCGCGCCGGAGGAAGAGACTGTTGAGCGTGTACGGTGTCGGCTTATCGAACTTCCGCGCCATCTCGCTCTTGAGCTCATCGCGAACGTCCTGCCCTGTCTTGGTCAACGCCACCGCTGCCGCGTATCTCGCCTGCTTGCCGATATCGGCGATCTTGGACTTAATCTCGTCCAGGTTGTGGGATACGGTGATCTTCATGCCTGCTGTCCTCCTGACTTTGTGCAGACGTCTGCACTACTCGTGAATACCTTGCGCAGCTCATCCGCCTCGCGCTTGACGTCGCGATAGTCCGCCTGGTTGGCCGGACGGATGGTGATGCCGCGCCGCTTGGCATCGTCCCTCGCGAGCTGGATCCACTCAGGCTCGCGGGATTGAGCGATGCCGCGCTCATCCCAGTACGTGATCGAGGTGATCTCCAGGTTGTGCTTGGTGCCGACCTGGTGCCCGTTCTCCTCGGCATAGAAGACCGGCTCACCCCTCAGACTCCGCCGGATCTGGCCGTCAACGAACTCCTGCCCGAACACTTCCCGCAAGTGATCGACGACTCCTGCAACCCAGGGCATTTGATCTCTCAGACTTGTGCTCACTTTGTCCAACCTCCTATTGGTTGGACAAAAGGTTGGACGGCTGAAACCCGCTTGAATGCTGGTCCTGACCAACCTCCCAACCTGCCCAACCTGTTTTGAAGTTTTGCCGAAAAGGAAAAGACGGAATCCTCCCGTCGCGTATACGCGTGCGTGCGTGTGTGCGCGTGTCCGGAATCGGTTGGCGAGGTTGGGAGGTTGGCGGAGCCAATAACCACGCGGGTTTGCGCCGTCCAACCTCGAAAACAGAAGGTTGGACGACGTCGGACGAAAGCCCATCGAACCAGACCCAATGCCCTTTTCCGCCCGCAGCAATGCCGCGCACGATCCCTGGTGCAAAGTTGTCCGGTTCATCACCGATTGATTACAGCGGGAGAGCAACATCGTTCTCCTCGCTGACTTGTTGGACAGGTGCGGCCGGCGGAACTGGACGCTCATAGAAGCGCTCACGCGCCCCGTCCGTCTCCCGTCCCTTGGTCCACCCCAATTTGCGCATGCAGGCCGCGATCCGCATCGTCTCCTGCTTGGCAGGACCGAGCTTGCCGATCTCGATATGCAGCGCCCTGGTGAGCAGCTCCCGGCATGTCACGCGGTTTCGCTTGCCGAGTGTGGTCTCGCCGTCTGCGTCGATGCCCTGCACGTAGTCATAGATCCGGCCGAGCCATGGATCCGCGATCTCGCGCTTTTCCTGCTCCGGCGTGATGAGCGTTGCCTGCTCGTCCGGTGTCGGATACCAGAGCTCGCCCTGGCGCATCAGGTGCACGGCCTCGCCGAGCAGCTGCTCGCGATCGCGCCGCAACCCCTCCAGGTCGATCCTGCCGGTCTCCACCGGCCAGAATCGCCGGTTGCCCGTCGTGTCCTTGAAGTATTCGGCCTCGTTGGTCGTCGCAGCGAACACGGTCCGCCGCGCAACGTTCTTCATGCGCCGGCCGTATGGCTCGCGATAGCGGTCCGTCTGGCTCGACATAAAGGCCTTGATCGCCGTCACCTCGGAGCGGTTGAACTGCTCCAGCTCGGCGATCTCATACAGGAGGATCCCCTGGATCGAGAGGAAACCGTCCTTGTCTCCCATCTTGAACGGCGTATCAGCAAACCACTGTCCGCCGAGGATGGAGAGCGCTGTCGACTTGCCCTGCCCCTGGCCGCCTTCGAACACCGGCGCATAGTCATGCTTGACGCCAGGATGGAAAGCGCGCTTGGCCAGGCCGACGAAGAACATGAGCGAGATGAGCTGCAGGTACTCGGACTCGACCGCGCCCCAGTACGTTGAGAACGCATTGACGACACGATGCTGCCCGTCCCACTTGTCCGCACACTCCTCCAGGAGATCCGTGACCGGATTGAAAGCGTTCTCCCTGGCGGACTGTGCAACGGCTTTCTCGATCTCGCTGACCGAGGCCATCACCAGCGAATACGTATTCGCGAGGTACATGCCGAGGTGGAAGTCATCGCCCTCGGTCCACTCCCCCGGCTCGGACGGCCAGGGAGGACTCTTGCGCTTGACCTGCAGCTGCGAAAACTGATCGAGCGCGACGAGGCCGATCAGGCGCGGATCATTCTGCAACGCGATGTAGACGTTCTCGCGGCAACCCTTCACGCCGCCGCTCGCGGTCCCGATCATCATCGCTCGGATCTGCTGGAACGTCTTGCGTGCGCCAGCCGGCGGAGCGGTAGAAGCGCCCTCCGGCGGAGGTGCATCCATGTAGTCCGGGATCTCGTCCGCCGGCGCTGCCTCGACGTCCGGCAGCGGCCGCAGCTTGTCCAACCATGCCGCGACGTCGTCCGGTGTCGCACCCTCGCCGAGGAGGTCCGCGATGTCCCATCCGTCCGGCTTCACGCCAGGCGCAGGAATGTCGATGAGTCGCACCTCGCAACCGATACCGGCGAGGATCTCGCTGATCTTCGTCGCTGCAACCATCCCCGGCTGCTCATGCTCCGGCCGGATCTCCCCGGCCTGCGGATGTCCGTCCTTGTAGGTCTTCGCGTCCGCGTCCGCCCAAATGATCACCTTGCGGCCTGCGAGCGGAGACCAATCGGCTTTGCTCACGGCCTTGCCGCCGCCTGGCCATGACACGACGTCGACCAGGTGTCCGAGGACATCGAGCGCCGCGTCTGCGCACTTCTCGCCCTCGACCACCAGGACCGGGAAACCCTCGCGCAGCGGTGCCGGCAAATAGAGCGGCCTTGGCTCAGGGAAAGACAGCCAGCGCCAATCTGCTTTGCCGGTGACGGCATGGCGCGCATAGACGCACGGCAGGACTTCCTTGCCGCCGTCCGAGGTCACAAAGCGATAGATCACGCCGAGGAGACGGCGCTCCTGGTCACGATACTCCCAAAGGCGCTCCGGCTTGCCGCGCACCACATGCGCACGCGGATACGGTCCAGCATTTTCCGGCACCGGCAGGACTGGAACCCACTCCGTCCGCGCTTTCTTCGGAGCCTCTTCCACCCCTTTTGCCGCTTGCGCAGGCGCTGGTTTCTGTTGATTTTTTGGCTTCGCCGAGGAGGCCGCGGGTTTGCCGGTGTAGTTCGGATCTGGCGTGAGCTCAATGCCGAGATCGCGAGCGACCGCTGCGCAGGCCTTGCCCTGGCTGAGATCGTTGACATAGGCATAGAGGGAGATCAGATCGCGGCCGGCTTCGCCGTCCATGGCAAAGTCAGACCAGTATCCGGCCTTGTGGCCGGATAGACGAATACGCATTGATTTGCCGGCTTCGCCGGACTTAGAACCAATACAAAACTCGTTCCCGTCGCGCACGCCCTGCGGAAACCAATCCGTGAGCAGGCTCTCGATTGACTGGAGAGCTGCGTTGGCTACGCGATCAAAATCGTCAAGGTTCAAATCTGCACCATTCCCTTAAGCGGCCGCAGCAAGCGATGCCTGGAGCGCCTGCCTGGACTGCTCCATGAGCCACTGCGTGACAGTCGTGTTGCCGACTGCAGCCTCGAATGCCGGCAGGTATTTCGCCGGCATCTCGCGCCGCTCTTTCCCGTTCTTGTCGTGCCCCTCGGTCGACAGGTAATCACTGATATGGGACGGCCGCATGCCGGTCCGCTCGGCGAGCGTCGCCTGCGTCATGCCCTTGATGCGACGATGCGACCAGGCTGCGACAACGGCCTCACGATAGGTCCGCAGCTTCGCGATCTCGGACGCCGGAACGGCGCCAGGGCCTTCCAAGCAGCCCAACAGGCTCAATTGCAGCTGATCCATGATTCCCTCCTGACGCATCCCAGTGAGTTACCCAGTGACCTTGCGGCCAAATTTTTTTACTTGCTTCCCTCGGCGCGTGCGCGATACCGCTCACGCAGCTCGACGATCGCGGCAAGCGCCTCCTGCGTTTCCTTCTCCAGCTGGTCCAGCTCGGCCGCCGTGACGCGACCGTCCGCCAATGCCGAGGACGCGCTCGCGGTGACGTCGCTGCATTCCTTCATTGCGCGGCAAAGCGCGTGCGTGAGGTCGTCGTCGGAGAGGTGCTGGACTGCCGGCATGGGGAACGCAATGAGGCCGTGCCGGTAGTTCTTCGCGATGAGCGCACGGCACGGCTCCTCGACGTTGGCCTCCTGGCTGAATTCGATGATCAGGGAGTCCTCTTCGTCGTTGACGTGGTGCGTCTTGATTCCCGGCGCGAGCTTGTTGCGGAGGACGGCAACAGACATGCCCATCCGCTTTGCCAGCATTTCGATACCGCCGGGATATTCCCGCGCCAGGTTGTAGCGTGCGTCGTGCTGATTGATGTCGGAGTAGCGGTAAGTCACGGTAAACATCCCCTTTTATTAACGTCGCGCAACTCTTGCGAGACGGATAACCTTTGAATCAGTTCAAACAACAACACAAACGACGGCCGGAGATCCAAAGTGCGAGCAACGACCAAAAGGACAACGAATGACCTCAACACCTCATGTGCAAGCGATCGGCATTCCCTGGTATCGATCGGAGGACTACTCGCGCCTGCGCGCCCTCTTCACGGACGGCGATCGTCTGCCGGCGACATTCAGGCAATGGGAGAGTCGTGCCGAGGAGGTGCGCAAGAGATACGCGAGCAAGGGACACACCGTGATCAAGGCCTACATCGACCCGCAGACCTTCCCGGCCTGGTGCGCGGCCAACGGTTGCACGCTGGACGTAGACGGCCGGACGAAGTTTGCGAACGTCGAGGCCTACCGCGCCCTCATGGAGTCGAAGAGTCGCCGCTGACATCACGCGCCTTTTATCGGTCTGACCGACGCAACCACAACGACCGCATCCTCCTGGACGTCCGCTCCGGCCGTGACGACCGCATAACGATCGAGCGCCGGACGGATAAGCCAGAGGAGGAGCCGTGCATACATGGCTTTCATACGACCACCTTCAAAAAATGGGCGGGAGGTTCCAGCGTGATAAATTGCAGTTTCCACACAACAACGATCAACAAGGGAACTCCCAATGCAACTGGTTTGCTTTTGGCCGACACGAGTCGGCACGGCGAAGATTCTTTTCAATCAATCGACCCGTCGCTTTCAAGTCGCCGTGGACGACGAGGTTCTTGGCGACTACCTGACTGCACAGCAGGCAGTGGACGATTTTTGTGGTGGGCATACGTTCAGTCACTCGTCCGGAGTCGACACGTCCACACTCGGCGCTCCGGACGACGTTGGGGATTGGCAGCGGATGAGGTAATACTCGAGATCCGCAATCATTCCGCGCACATCCATGACACCCAGGCGCAACCGCACGACCTCGTCTCCCACATTGAAGCCGATACCGATCTCGTTGTAAGCGGCATCTACCGGAGTCACATTGCGCAAGCCGGCCGCGAGATAGCTGCTCGGTATGCGCCGCTTTGGCTGCTCATCCGACAGCACCTCTGCAACTGGAGCGCTCTTGCACGGTTTCGCCCCCTCAGCAGGAGGGACAAGGCACGACTTGATGGTTTTCATGCAGGCACCTGCTCAGGACAGTTCACGACCGCTGCAGGCAACTGAAGGAGCTGCTCGCGAGTGCACTCGAACTCTGTGCCCTTAGATGCTTCGGCGATAAGCGCTGCGTAATTCGTCTCGCCGGTCCACTCGGTACGCGGCAAGCGACCTTTTTTCAGCCACTTGTAGACAGCAACTGGAGAGACGGAGCAAATCGAAGCAAGCACCGGCACGCCGAGCACCTCGGCTGCTTTCTTGATCGGAGGAATGATGGTCGTTTCCATGGCGCAAATTAAACCACAGGTTAAATTCGCTGTAAAGCACCGGTTGGTTGAGTCATCAAATAGATCCTTTGACAATCACCTCATGGCACATCCGCTCGGAATCATCATTAAAGACAGGCTTAAAAGCCTGAAGAAGACGCAAGGCTGGCTCGCAGAGCAAGCCAACGTCTCGGATACAGCCGTATCAAAATGGATTGCTACAGGGAAGATTTCTCGCGAGAGCGCGAAGGATGTTTCCCAAATCCTCGGCATTTCGCTCGACGTCCTGCTCGGCGTGTCTGAGGATGCTCTCGCCCAAAGTCAGCCGTCGCTTTCCCTGGTCTATGTTGACGCCGAAGAACTCCGGCTGATTACCGCTTATAGAGAGTCGACCGCTATCGGCAAGGCCCTCATTTCAGCAGCTGCCGAGGGAGCCCCACGAAGCGAGTCACTTGACATTATTCCGACTCGACACAAGTCGTAGCGGGCTCTGCGGCCGGAGCGGGAACTGCCTCCTAAACCGCTGCGCCGCCTCCATCAGTACCATTCTCGCCTCCGGCACCATCCCCCGGTAGGAATCACTCAGCTCCAAGATCTCCGCTTCGAGCGCGCTCGCATCGTTCAGCTTCGTTTTCATCTCTCTACTCGTTGTTAATCGGAATTTACACTTAGCACATTGCTAAATGGCAACAAATCCCATGAACATGAGATAAGTAAAGGTTAAAATTTTCCCCCAATATTAAACCCTAGGTTGACTATAAAAATAAACCCATGGTTTAATTTGCCCCGTCGCAACCTTATTGACGGAGCGCAAAATGGGAAATCAGAAGCCGCAGTACCGCAACACCTTCCGCCGCATCCGGCCGGTGACAGTGCGCGCAATGCTGTCACTCGCCATCAAGCCCGCCGCCAACCGGATCCGCCGCTGGCTCATCAATTTCGAGCTGCAGCACAACGAATACCAGCTCGGACACATCCAGGAGAACCGGCTCAACGACTTCCTCGTTGAGGGTGAGCTCCACAAGCGCCAGGTGCACCTCAAGTCCGAACTCCGCCGCCTGGAGGCGTGATGATCGCGGCCGAGCTCCCCGTTCAAGCAGACGACACCGCAGCCGCGAGCAAGATCGCCGTCATTCTGGAACGCGTCACCGACCCGGAGGCGCGTTCCAAAGTGCTGGCAATCGGATCCCGCATCGCCGCCATGGAGTCCGCCGGCTACCAGGTCAGCACTCCCGTCCGCGTCCGTCCCCGCACGCAATACGTCTTCGCCGAATGGCACCTCCTCGTCAAGAACGCCGGTTTCCGGTGCGTCCTGTCCTTTTTCATCAATGAGGCCTTCGAGCCCACTCCGAAAGCACGCCGCAAATGAATCTCGAAAACTGCATCCTCACCTACTCCGGCCGCTACGTGAACCTCCTCAAGCCGGATCCGACAACGATCCACATCACCGACATTGCACACGCGCTGTCGCAGATCAACCGCTTTGGAGGCCATACGCGCCGCTTCTACAGCGTCGCGCAACACTGCGTCCTGGCATCGCACCTGGTGCCGCTCAAGTACCGTCTCCATGCCCTCCTCCATGACGCCGCCGAGGCCTACTTCGGCGACATGGTCCAGCCGCTCAAGCGCCTCGACGGCAGCGCCCAATACCGCACATGGGAAAGCATGATGCAGGCCGAGATCTTCGACCGCTTCGGCCTCGGCATGGAGCAGTCCGACGAGTGCAAGGCCTGCATCCAGGAGGCGGATCTCATCATGCTCGCCACAGAGCGCCGCGATCTCATGCCGCCCGATGCAACGCCGTGGGCAATCCTCGAAGGTGTCAAGCCGCGCAACGGGAACATTAGTCCGGTGTCCTCGCACCTGGCCGAGTCGATGTATCTGTCCCGCTTCAAAGAGCTCGCCGGAGTCCTGTGATGATCGCTACAGCCGTCGCATTTAGCGAGAACGACCTGGTCGAATGGGACAGCTCTATCGACGGGACGAACACTGGCGCTGTGCGCCACCTCACCCGCAGCATCGAGAACGGGCAGGCCTTTGCGGTCGTCGAGGTGGACCATGAGCTACCGGGAATCCTGGAGTGCGTTCCCCTCAACCAGCTCCGCAAGACCAAATTTGGCAAGCCTCGGCAGGAGGCATCCAAATGAAACGCAAAGACCGTCAAACGCTTGCCCTGCTCCACTTAAAAGATCACGGCCGCACAACCGGCAAATCCCTTTCCGAGTCCATCGGCGTGACCACAAAGAATATCGCTACGGTCATGAAGCCCCTCATTGCCGCACAGGCTGTAATCAAGGGACGTGACAAGGCAACGCAGTCCTCCACCTACACCATCACGAAAACGGGCCTCGCCGCACTTGTTCGCAAAGATCCTCCGGTCGAGGCCCCTCGCTATAACCCGTCGGATCCGTTCGGTTTGCTCGCAAAGCTGCGTGCTGCACAGACCTCCATCCCCACTGTCGCATCCCATCGTTGAAGGAAAAGCCATGACCGCAACCCAAACCAATTTTGCAGAGCCCCACTTCGGCACTATCCCCCTTGCGTGCGTGATTCCCTCCAAGACCAACCCGCGCAAACACTTCGACGAGTCCGCACTGCATGAGCTCGCCGAGAGCATCCGGCAGGTTGGCGTCGCACAGCCGATCCTTGTCCGTCCGCTGCCGACCACCGAGAGCATGATCGACTGCGTCGAGATCGTCGCCGGCGAGCGCCGTTACCGCGCCTCCAAACTGGCAGGCCTGCAGTCCATCCCTGCGATCGTGCGCGAACTCACAGACGTCCAGGTGCTGGAGATCCAGGTCATCGAGAACCTGCAACGCCAGGACGTGCATCCGATCGAGGAGGCGGAGGGATACGACCAGCTCATGCGCCAACACGACTACACCGCAGAACAGCTGGCCGACAAGGTCGGCAAGAGCAAGGCCTACATCTATGGCCGCTTGAAGCTGTGCTCTCTCGCATCCGAAGCACGCGAGGCCTTCTTCGCCGGCAAGATCAACGCCTCGATTGCAGAGCGAATCGCCAGGATGCCGGTCCTCGCCCTGCAGGCAAAGGCAACGCAGGAGATCGTCCACAACTACGGACAACCCGAGCCGATGTCATTCCGCCGCGCCGTCGAGCACCTCCAGGCGCGCTACATGCTCGATCTCGCTCACGCAAAGTTTGCGATCAAGGACGCCAAGCTCGTATCAGCTACTGGATCCTGCCTCTCCTGCCCAAAACGGACCGGTAATCAGCCGGAGATCTATCACGACGTCGATGCAGACGTCTGCACTGATCCGGATTGTTTCGAATCAAAGGTTAACGCACACAACGAGCGCAAAGCCGCAGCCGCGCAAAAGTCAGGTCTGCCGATTTACGCAGACGGCATGGAGGCCTATACCAAGCTCCGGGAAAACAACCAGGTGTCCGCATATGACGGCCTCTACAAGATGGACCGGTTGGCCAAGTCCTCGATGTCCAACACGCCCATTGAGGACGTCATCCCCGCCGACCAACTGCCGAAGCCTGTCGCGTATGTCAAAGGCAATGACGGCGAAATTGATGCGGTGTATGAAAAGTCCGCTATCCAGTTCGCCTTGGAGAAGGCGGGCCTCTGCCTCACCCTGGAGAAGCACAATGCGCTCTTGCAGGAAAAGATGAGCGGCAACGCACGCGATCCGAAAGTCTCGGAGAAGGAAAAGCAGGCCGAGGCTGAGCGTCGCGAGCGCACGAAAAAGGCCGAGCTGGAGACAACAATCCGGAAAGCGGTATATGCAGAGGTCCGCAGCAAGATCCTCCAGGGAGACGGGCACTTAACCGCCCTACGTCATATCGCAAAGCGTCTTTGCGACGAATGGTCTTTCCCACACGTCATTGCGAGCGACTACAAGTTCAACGTCCTCAACTTCAATGAAGCTGCGAAGTTCATCGATTCCGCCAGTCTCGAAGAAGTTGTCGCCTTTATCCTCGGAATGACGATTGGCGAGTGCGTCCAGGTTGACGCCTTCGACATGGACGACGACGAGCACCTTGAGAATCCTTGGTATCTCGGCCTCCTCGATGTTGCAAAGGCCTGCGACATCGAGCACGACAAAATCCGATCGGAACATACCCCGAAACCTGCAGAGCAGCAGGATCTGCCAGTCGCAGCTGAAACGCCGAAGAAGAAGGGGCAGCAAAAGACTGCAGAAACGGCCGCAGAGGCACCGAAAATGGCCGAGACGACCAAGGATGCCACCGACACGAAAAAAGCGGCTCCAGCGAAGCCTACGCCAGCCAAAAAGGCCGCGGCAACAAACGCAAAGACCGACGAGGTCCCCGCTACCGCATGGCCGTTCCCCACCGCCGCGGAAATGGCCGCAAAGGGCAAGTGACCATGTCTCAGAAGTTCAATTTTCTGGCACGCCGCACCGCCTCGACGAAAGCCGAGCAGGAGCTGCGTCGCCAGTTCCCCAGGCGCTCCCGCGCCTGGATCTCAGCCAAGGCCGCAAGAATTGCGGGCAACACTGACATCACCAGCGAGCTGCGCGCTCCAACACGCGCAGAAGTGAAATGAGCGAAACCGAACTCCTCACCAAGCTGGCCGACCTCCTCGGCAAGCAACTCCGTCCGGCGCTCCCGGTTGACATTGACCTTTGGGACGTCTCGACGATCGCCCAATTCTTGAAGCGCAGCGACTCCGCCGTCCGCGAGCGGATCTGCCCGCTCCCCGACTTCCCGAAGGCGATCCGCCTCCCGTCGCAAGGCGGCCGCGGTCATCCGCTCTGGAAGGCAAAAGAGGTGATCGAGTGGGCGGAGAAATATCGCGAAATTAGGACGAGAAATTAATCGCCAATGACCAATCTAATTTACCGGTATTTCTAGAGTAGTGATGAGCAGCTCATCCTCTTTTTTCGGTGCTTTAGTACTGTATTGGAATGCCTTATGTACATGGTTGTGATCGGCATACAAACCCTTAATCACGTCATGACTGTCATAGCTCAATATCCAATTGAACTTGGCACTTTTAAGAGAAGAGGATAGCGCCACATGGTCCTTCAGCTTGTAGTGATGACGATAAAGCTTACGTCCCTGAATAAAATAGGGTGGATCCACATAGAAAAGGCTAGTAGTTCTTCGCTTGTATTCCGTAATTACGTCGAGCGCATCTCCATACCGGACTTCCACTCGGTCTGCGAGATCACTGAGTCTTTTAATCTTATCGATCAAATCTTCTTTATTGAAGCGACAATCAATGCTATAGGCAGACGACTGCTTTTGCCCGCCGATCGGCCCCGAATGCAAGACTCCTGAGAAGTTTGTTCGATTAAAGAATAAGGCCGCAAACGCCAGCTGAACTTCATCTTCTTCTGATGGCTCTTCGCACTTCAGCAAAGGTTGAAGTTCATGCCACGTTTTGAGTGAAACGGTCACATTCTTGATTTTTTTTATGAGCTTATCTGGATGCTCAAATGCAACCTTCCAGAAAGAGTACATGAGGGGATCGCGCTCCGAAATTACTGCTTCCGAGCAAACTTTTTCTGACAGGAGCGCTAACGTTACAGCTGCGCTTCCGGCATAGGGTTCCACGAGCTTCTTCCCCTCGAGCCCGTTATAAATGATCAGGTCCTTAATTACCTTTGTAAACGACGATTTACTTCCGGGGTAGCGGAAGGGAGTTTTGACAATCTCGGTCATGCCGTGGCAGCCTGCTTCAGCTCTGTGATTCGTTCAGTAACCCAAGCGGCTATCTCAGGAAAATCAGTGGTACGTTCAACTGTAAGTCTTTGATCTGCCGTTAGTCCCAGCCCCCTGTAGGCAAGTACTGGGATCATATATCGATAGTAGATCGCGCCATACCTCTTCGTTAGCACATGCAACTGTTGCTTGAGTGTCGCTCCACCGGTGAGTGGGATACAGAATGGGATGAAGAGTGCGGCCGTCGGCTCGGAAGCTGGTATTTCTGAAAACCAGTTCTCGTGAAATGGACGGAAATATTCGAGTACGCTCTTACTTGGCCAGTTGCCACCGGAAGCCGCTTGCCCAAGCATATAAAAGGTGCCTGCTGCATTATCGTTTCGAGGCTTCCATGCGATGACGTCAATACCTTCATCTTTGGGATTTGTTGATACCCCTGGCAGAGGAGCTTCCCGTACAGTGCCCTCCCCAAACAGTGCATAAGTTGAACGCAGTTTGTCCAGGTAGGGAGATCCATCTGGACGAGGAAATCCGAATGCTATAGCACAGCCTTCAAGTGCTCCGGCTGCTGCCCAAGTAGCGCACGCCTGAAACAAGTCTCGAATCCTGTTATTTAACTCAAAATCAAAGCGATCAAGCTCGAAAATCTCGGAACTCTTTACGCTCGACAGGAAGAGGCAGAAAAGATAAAGCATCGCCCCGTCGGATATATCGTTTTTCAGGAGTAGCTCTTCCTCAGTGTCGTTAAACTGGAAGGGATAATGATCACCCAAGCATTCCATTCGCTTTTGGAATTCTGCAAGTATCTCTTCCAAAAACTGCTCATCCGGAGCGCCGTCTTCTAACGCGCGCCCTTCTGGATCTGAGCTTTCGGAGTTTCGCCTACGGTCCCATGCTCTTTGCAAACTCCGGAGCTGACCAACCGAGTACTCAGAACATAAGACATGAAATTCAAACCAATCTGCGATTACGTGAGGATCGCGATCCAACGGAATTTGGGCTAACGGCATTTGCGGTTACTTTACTTCTTTTGGAGTGGCTTTTTTGTGCCTGGAGCACCCTTGCTTTTCGGCGTCGCCGGAGGATTTACTTCTGCACTTTTCTTCTTCATTACGGTAAGGAGAATATCAGCCTGCTGCGAGATCTCACGCGCTATCGCGAGGAGGTTCGGTTCACCATTGTATTTTGGTAGCGCATCTATAACAGAACTGAGCCGCACATGGGCTTGCGCCAACACTTCGCTAAACACGTCGTAAGGCGAGCGCACCTCGTTATAAGCGACACTAAGCTTCTCCCCGGTGCGAATTCTCTCGAGAGCAACTGGGTGGGCAATTACCTCACCCACATGCTTCAAGTCAGGGTTTTGAGACTTAACTAATGGTTGAGCGTCATCTCGTTTGTCGCCGTAAAGATAAAGTAAAACCTCTTTTAGCTTGCCCTCATTTGCTCTTGGAACTGGCGAAGTTACAGGCTCCTTGCTCCACCCTTTGTCAAGTCCGAGGAAGTCCTGATATTCCGTCCGTCCAAGCGCGGTATACAAATGCGAAAACGCGAATTTTCCTTTGTTATACCGGTTCTTAATGTCAAAAAGTTTACGTCCCTCTGCTTGCTCCAGTACGAAGATGCTAGAGATGTACGCGCGAATAGTATCGTTATCATCACCAAGCTGCCGCGCGATTTGATCGATAGTGAGTCCATTCTCGCGCTCGCGCTTATACCAATCTGACACGAAGCGTGCCTTGGCATAAGCATCCCATCGACTAGGGCCGTTAATATGCTTAAAGCCAATGAATGCCTGTGCGTCGCTCTCTTTGTCGACACGCCAGACTGTGACTTTTTCAACGGACCTGCGAACATCCGCGCGTATCCTTGGAAGGGAAATTCTGCATTTCGCCGCCAGGTCCGGATCTTTTATTAGCTTTATCGATGCAAGCCGGCGATTGCCCTCTAGGACTCTATACGGCCCCCCATTGGGTCCCATTACAATTAGAGGCTCAAAGTCTAAGTAAGTATTGGTGCAAATCGACGTAATGACTTCGTCGAGAGGTGAGATCTCGTTCAACGCCGAGATAATGTCCTCATCGTTCGAAGTGCTGTAGTCGTTTCCATTCAGTAGACGAGGATTTTGGCGGTCAAACTCGAGAAGGTCCGTTGGACAGCCACGAGTTGGCGCTCCTGATATCGGCGAAAAGGCGGGCATAATTTCCCAATATTATCTTGTTTTTGCAGGCGGCTATTGTACCGGTAGGCCACAAAACCTTAAAGTACACTGTTACACAACTTCGGATACGATTGTCCTTCAGCAAAGTAAATGGGTCGGGAAGCTGACTTTTCGTAAGGATTAGGTTGTGCAGACGTCTGCACTTCTTCCGGGTAGCACTTGCGAATTTCCGCATACGCCATTCAGTTGCTAGTCAAGGCGACTGGCAATTTCAGCGGCCGTCGCGTTGTAGTAGATCTGCAGCATCCTCAAGTCCCTATGCCCCACCATTCGGGCCAATTCCAGAACGTTCAATTTCTTCGCCAGGCGCGTGATCGCCTCATGTCGCGAGTCATGGAAAGTCAGGTCCGTGATCCCGCATCGATCCTTGGCCTTGCGGAATAACGCATCGAGGGACTTCGAAGTGATCCCGAAAACGGTCCCACCCTCCTCCGGCTTCGGCAAATAGGACAGCAGCTCGACGGCACGCTTGGAGAGCGGCACATCCCGCTTTGTCCCGTTCTTCGTCTGCGGCAAGTGCGCAACCTGCCCCTGGACGTGCTCCGGCACCAATGCGCAGATCTCGCCGGCACGCATTGCAGTCTCGATTGCAAAAAGGAACGCAACAGCGACGCGTTGACTCACCGTCATCGCCGGTCCGTCATCGAAGCCGAGCGACAAGCACAGGCGCTCGATCTCGTCCTCCCGGATCCGCCGATCGCGAGGAGGCGGGTTTTTCGGCCGTCGGACGTCTTTCGTCGGACTTTCGGCAAGCCACTTCCACTCACGCCGCGCCGTGTTGAAAACGTGCGACAGGAGGTTAAATTCACGGTTGACGGTCGATCCGCTCACGGTCCGGATCGGTGCCGGATCCGCCCTCTCGATCTGCCGCTGCGCGACCTCCATACTCATGCGGGCATCACGCAACATGCCAAGATGCTCAGACGTCAGATCGGATAGCTTGATGTCGCCGAACTTGACCGGCCGCTCACCGACCTCGATCTCGGCCAGCACGCCCATCCGGAGCGCCTCGTATCGGTGCCCGCGCTTCGTCCTGGAGACTTCCTTCTCATACCGGTGGAACGCGTCACGGACGGTCTTGCCGGCAATGACCGCGGTTGACTTGTTCTGCCGGAGCTCCGTCTCACGCTGCGCCGCCCAAGCTTGCGCCTGCGCCTTGGTCTGGAATGTGCCGGAATCGCGCTGCCCTTTGACATACACCTGCACGCGCCACACGTTGCCGTCTTTTTTGAAGCTCGCCATTTCGTAAATCTTTCGGAGATTTTTCGTAAATGGTAGCAGTAAAACGCGGTATTTTTAGGGGATTTGCGAGTCGCGCCGAAAATGCAAAAAGGCCGTAAACCCTTGCATTTACTTGGATTGCGGCCTTTTAACTGAATACTGGAAATATGCTGCTGGTGCCCGAGACCGGGGTCGAACCGGTACGCCCCCTCTCGGGTAAGCGGCGGATTTTAAGTCCGCTGTGTCTACCAATTTCACCACTCGGGCCTGTGCGTACGATAGACCGGACGTACAAGTAAAAAAAGCGCACGCGGCGCTTTTTTTGAAAAACTGGAGGCGGGGGTCGGAATTGAACCGGCGTAGACGGCTTTGCAGGCCGCTGCATAACCACTTTGCTACCCCGCCACGGGGAGGTTATTTAACCACAAAATCGAAAAACTGGAGCGGGAAAAGGGTCTCGAACCCTCGACCTCAACCTTGGCAAGGTTGCGCTCTACCAACTGAGCTATTCCCGCGTAATGCTGTGTTCACAATTCGGGCGAAAGCCACCTAACCTTGTGAAATAAAAAAGGAAGCTTGCGTAAGCTTCCTTCGAAATCTTGGAGCGGGAAAAGGGTCTCGAACCCTCGACCTCAACCTTGGCAAGGTTGCGCTCTACCAACTGAGCTATTCCCGCGTCGTTCACAACAGACGCACATTATAGAGACCTGTCTTTTTTTGTCAAGCATGGCCAAACAATCAAGCGCGCGACTCTGCCTTCTCCTTGATCAGCGGCCATGCCTTCTGGAGATAGTAGAACATGGACCATACCGTGAGCACAGCAGCAATCACAAGCAGCCACGCGCCCCACAGACGGGTATCGACGAAACCGAACAGCGTATCGCTATACAGCAGCATGGGTATCGCAATCATTTGCGCCGTCGTTTTGATCTTGCCGATCGAACTGACGGCCACCGACTTTGACGCCCCGATCTGTGCCATCCATTCGCGCAGTGCGGAAATGGCAATCTCGCGGCCGATGATGATGAACGCGATGACCGCATTGACGCGATCGAATTCGACGAGGACCAGCAACGCCCCTGCGACCATCAGCTTGTCTGCCACGGGATCGAGGAAGGCGCCAAATGCGGATGTCTCGTTCCACCGTCGTGCAAGGAAGCCGTCAAACCAATCCGTTACCGCTGCAACGATGAAAATCGCCGTCGACGCAATGCCTTTCGCCTCGGATGAGAGCCAAGTGTCTGGAAGATAAAAGACGCCGACCACGAGGGGGATGAGTGCCACACGCAGCCAGGTCAGCAGAATCGGAATATTGAAGGGCATAATGACGATTATCGCGTGGAAACAGCCCTTCCCGCAAATCACTGCGCGGCAGGCGCAACGGTCAATGCAATTGCTTGTAGATCTCTTCCGCCAGCTTGCGCGAAATACCCTCGACTGAAGCCAGTTCTTCCACGCTTGCATCCGCCACGCCGCGCAGTCCGCCAAAGCGGGCAAGAAGCTTCTGCCGGCGCTTGGCGCCAATTCCTTCGATATCCTCCAGCCTGGAGCTCTGCCGTGCCTTGGCACGCTTCGCGCGCATGCCGGTAATCGCGAAGCGGTGGGCTTCGTCGCGAATCTGCGCAATCAGCATGAGCGCGGCCGACTCCTTGCCCAGTTCAAGCGGCGCCCGGTCATCGGCAAAGATGAGTGTTTCGAGGCCAACCTTGCGCCCTTCCCCCTTCGCCACGCCCACGATCAGCGAGATATCGAGACCGAGTTCGCTGAACACCTGGCGCGCCATTTCGACCTGCCCCTTGCCGCCATCTACCAGCACGATGTCCGGCATGACACCGTCTCCGTTCGCCACCTTTTCGTAGCGCCGCGTCAGTACCTGTCGCATCGCCGCATAGTCGTCACCCGGTGTGATGTCGTTGATGTTGAAACGTCGATACTCACCGTTCTGCATGGCGTGATGATGGAAAACGACGCAGGATGCCTGCGTTGCCTCACCCTGAGTATGGCTGATATCGAAACATTCGATTCGCAGTGCATCGATATCCGTGGAATCAAGCGCAAGGGTATCCGCCAAAGCGCGTGTACGTGCCTTTTGCGAACCTTGCTCCGACAACAGGCGCGCTAGGGCAATCTCGGCGCCTTTCTGGGCCATTTCCAGCCATTGCCGGCGTTGCCCCTGCGGCTGGAACACGAGCGAGATACGATGCCCGCACTGCTCCATCAACGCCATCATCAACGCTGGTTCGTCCAGCTCGATGTTCAGAATGATGATCGACGGCACAAAGGTGTCGATGTAATGCTGTGCCAGGAAAGCCTTCAGGACTTCTGCCTCGACGCCTGCATCCGTATCAGCAAGCACGTCGTCGACATGCGAAGGGAAATACGCCCGGTCACCGAGATGACGCCCTCCTCGCACCATTGCAAGGTTGACGCAAGCGCGCCCGCCCTGGACGACCACCGCGAGGATGTCGATGTCGGCGTCGCCCACGGTCTCCATGGCCTGCTGGTGGAGCACCCGGGACAAGGCCGCGATCTGGTTGCGCACGGCCGCCGCCTGCTCGAATTTCAGTTCCGCAGCGAACGCATGCATCTTGGTCTCCAGCTCGTCGAGCACCTCTTTCTGCCGCCCGCGCAGGAATTTCGCCGCATTTTCTACGTCGTGCGCATAATCCTCGTTGCTGATTGCGCCGACACAAGGCGCGCTGCATCGCTGGATCTGGTGCAACAGGCAAGGCCGGGTACGGTTAGCAAACACGGTATCTTCGCAAGTGCGCAACTGAAAGACCTTCTGCAGGATCTGGATGGATTCCTTGACCGCCCAGGCGCTGGGGAACGGACCGAAATAGTGGTTTTTCTTGTCCACTGCGCCACGGTAATAGGCCATACGCGGCACATCCTGCGCAGTGATCTTCAGGTAGGGATAAGACTTGTCATCCCTGAACAGGATGTTGTAGCGTGGTTGCTGCGTCTTGATGAGATTATTCTCGAGCAGCAGCGCCTCTGCCTCACTGCGGGTAACGGTCGTCTCCAGCCGCGCAATGCGCTCGACCATCATTGCTGTGCGCGGGCTGGTTAGCGTTTTCTGGAAGTAGCTGGAGACGCGCTTCTTCAGGTCGCGCGCCTTGCCCACATACAGAAGCTTGCCTTCGGTATCGAAATAGCGGTACACACCGGGCAGGTGCGGCAGCTTTGCGACGGTGTCGAGGATGACCGCGCGCGGATCCGGGACTTCAGGTTCGACTGCTTCGGACATCTTGCCTCTTTACGCTCCCGTCAGCGTCTCCGCCGTGGCCTTTGACGCACGATAGCGCGGATCGTCCTGCAGGTCTTCCCAGTGCATGGCAGAAGACTGCGGGACGAGCGCTGCAATGCGCGACGCCGACGCCTTGGACGCCGGCGTCGCCTTGACCTTCAGGCCCTGCAGCAATTCGTCGGCCTTGTCGGGCGAATTGCAGATGAGGACCATGTCACAGCCGGCTGCCAGGGCGGCATTTGCACCGTCGACGACGCCGCCCGCGACGCTGGCACCTTCCATGCTCAGGTCGTCGCTGAAGATGACACCTTGAAAACCGAAATCGCGCCGCAAGATCGACAGCCACTTCTTCGAAAAACCGGCGGGATTCTTGTCGACCTTCGGATAGATCACGTGCGCAGGCATGACACCCGCCAGTCCAAGCCCCAGCCAGCCATAGGGCGCAGCATCGTCAGCCAGGATTTCCTTCAGGCTGCGTTCGTCGACGGGAATGTCGACGTGCGAATCGGCCTTGACGAATCCGTGGCCGGGGAAATGCTTGCCGCAGTTCGCCATGCCGGCAAGCGTCAGGCCATGGTTAAGGCTCTTGGCCAGCACGCTCACCACACGCGGATCGCGATGGAATGCGCGGTCGCCGATGACTCCGGATGCGCCGTAATCGAGGTCGAGCACCGGCGTAAACGACAGGTCGACGCCACAGGCACGCAATTCAGCCGCCAGGACGAAACCGACGTCGGTGGCCGCCTTGATCGACGCCAGGACATCGGCATCCCACAACTCGCCGAGTTTGCGCATGGCTGGCAGGCGCGTGAAACCATCGGTCCTGAAGCGCTGCACGCGGCCGCCCTCATGGTCGACGGCGATCAGCACGCCCGGACGGACGTCATGAATCGCCCGGGTCAATGCCACGAGCTGCTTGCGGTCTTCATAGTTGCGTGCAAACAGGATGACGCCGCCGGTCAGCGGATGCTGGATGCGCCGGATGTCGTCATCCGATAAGACCGTTCCTACCACGTCCAGCATGACCGGACCGAGCTGCTGCTTAGCGTTGACCGCTACATTGTTCATTTCTTCTCCACTAATACGAAGGCCACCGCATAATCGGCTTCATCGGTAATCGATACCTGGGCGGTGAGCCCGTTCTGTTCCATGAAATCTTTCAGGACGCCGCTGGTCACGACGACCGGCTTGCCGCTCGGGGCATTGAGCGTCTGCATCGCTCGCCAAGTCATCGGCATGCGCATTCCCAGGCCGATAGCCTTTGAAAACGCCTCTTTAGCGGCAAAGCGCGAGGCGAGGAAACGGACGCCTCGTGCCTCTACCTTTGACTTGCGCCGGTGGTATTTATCCAGCTCTTCCTTCCCGAGAATCTTCTCGGCGAACCGGTCGCCGTGACGGGTGAGCGCGTCTTCGATGCGCGAAATCTGGATGATGTCGGTGCCGATGCCGTAGATCATTTCTTGTGAAGACCGAGCCGGGCGGCGACCATGATCGCCTTCATTTCCTTCACGGCGTTCTTCCAGCCGACAAAGACAGCCTGTGCAACGATGGCATGCCCGATATTGAGCTCGGCGATTTCCGGAATGGCAGCGACTGCCTGCACATTGGTGTAGTGCAAGCCGTGGCCGGCGTTCACCTTCAGGCCGAGCTTGACGCCTTCAATTACCGCCGCCTGGACACGCGCCAGCTCCTGCTGCTGTCCCGTCTCGCCGGACGCCTCGGCGTAGCGGCCGGTATGGATTTCGACGACCGGCGCGCCGGCTTCGGCGGAAGCACGGATTTGTTCTGGATCCGGGTCAATGAAAAGGCTTACGCGAATGCCTTCCGCCTGCAATTGCCGCACGGCTGCCTGTACATCTGCAAAATGCCCGGCGACATCGAGTCCGCCCTCGGTCGTAACTTCATTCCGGCGCTCCGGCACCAGGCACACATCCTGCGGACGGATACGGCAGGCAAAATCGAGCATTTCAGCCATGATGGCCGATTCCAGGTTCATCCGTGTACGTAGCTGCGGACGAATCGTCTCCACATCCGCATCCTTGATATGTCGGCGGTCTTCTCGCAAATGCAAGGTAATGCAATCCGCCCCCGCCTCCTCCGCCAGCAAGGCTGCCTGGACCGGGTCGGGATAGGTCGTGCCTCTCGCGTTGCGCAGCGTGGCCACATGGTCGATGTTGACGCCAAGGTCGATTACCGGAGTGTTGGGATGTAGGAGGCTCATGGCTTGGGATGGTCTTGAGTGGACTATAACTGCATCAAATCTATCAGAATCTGCCGCGTATTGAGCGGTGCGCCACCCAAATGATGCGCCAGCAGGAACCGCATGAGGAACTTGCTCTGCATCTGCGTCCTACTGTCGCTGTAGTCCTCCCGCTCCATGTCCAGCAGTGTCTTGCCGCTGACGCGCGGCGTGTTATCGGCAGGATGAGCGAGTCTCGGGCCGCGCTCAGGATCGACGACGTAGATTGCCTCCGCTTCGACAGCGCTTCCGCTCGACGCACAAACCGAAAAATTGCCGCCCACGCCGGTTTCTTTCAAGAGTGCGCGCTCGAACTTGCGAAGCACTATCGGTGCCGGTTCGTCATGTGCAAGCTGGTTGAGGGTGGCGATGTAATGGTCGAACAAGGCGGGATGGGCATCGTCGCGCGCAAGAAGCTTCACCAGCAGTTCGTTCAAGTAGAAGCCGCATAACAGGGCTGATTTCTCCAGCGGCAACAATCCGCCGATCCACTCCGCGCCAGTGAGGGTGCGCACTTCAGCCTTTCCACTCCAGCTCACGGTCAGTGGCTGGAAGGTCTGCAGCACGGCGCGCAATTTCGAATGCGGACGCTTGGCTCCTTTGGCCACTAGCGCAACGCGTCCGTAGTCACGCGAAAACACATCCATAATCAGGCTCGTTTCCTTGTATGGATAGCTGTGCAAGACGAACGCAGGCTGGGAAGATACCCTGTATTCCTTTTCGGGGGACTTCGAGTGGCTGCCGCCGCGCCTGGACTGGCCATGGGTCGGGCGGGCAGCAATGGAAGCTTGTTCCTCTAGCCGGGACCCCGTCGGACTATCGGTCAGCCCATCGTCTTCATTCGTCAGCGGAAAGGCCATGTGAAAAGGTCTCGCCCTTGCAAAGTCGGGACTGGCAGCCTGTCCTATTCGTAGCCGTAGGCGCGCAGGCCGGCCTCGTTGTCCGCCCAACCGGACTTGACCTTGACCCAGATCTCGAGATAGACCGGGCCGCCGAATAGCTTTTCCATGTCGAGCCTGGACTGGGTGGAAATTTCCTTCAGCTTCGCCCCCTTTTGCCCGATCACCATCGCCTTGTGACTGTCGCGGTCAACAAGAATGGCCGCGAAAACACGCCGCAAATTGCCCTCCTGCTCGAACTGCTCGATCACCACCGTGCTGGTGTAAGGCAATTCGTCGCCGACATAGCGGAATACCTTTTCCCGTACGATTTCAGAGGCAAGGAAGCGTTCGCTGCGATCCGTGATGTCATCCTCATCGAACATCGGCGGATTCATGGGTAGGAGCTTGCAGATTTCGGATTCCAGGACATTGAGCTGGAAGCGCAGCTTGGCCGATACCGGCACGATGGAAGCAAAATCATGCTCAGCCGCGACTTTCTGCGCGAATGGCATCATGACTGCCTTGTCCTTGGTCCGGTCTGCCTTGTTAAGGACCAGGATACATGGAACGTTTTTCGGAATCAGGTCAAGTACCAGCTTGTCCGCCGGTCCAAAGGTTCCGGACTCGATCACGAAAAGAATGACATCCGCCGCGGTCAGCGTATTCGTCACCGTCCGGTTCAGCGTCTTGTTGAGTGCGTTCGAATGCCGGGTTTGGAATCCGGGCGTGTCGATGTAGACGAACTGGGCTTGTGCAGTGGTCTGGATACCGGTAATACGGTGGCGCGTGGTTTGCGCCTTGCGAGAGGTAATACTCACCTTGGCGCCGATCAGGGCGTTCATCAAGGTCGATTTCCCCACATTGGGGCGGCCCACGATAGCGATATATCCGCAGCGAAATTCCTCGCGGGAGTCTGAAGTGGTCATGCAGTTTTCGAATGGTTGGATGATGCCGTCTGCCCTGCGGTTTCGGCAACCGGAGCCGGATTTTCACTTGCCTTGCCCGCCGCCTCATGCTGCGGCTCGGACTTCAGGTCCAGTTTGCTCTGCGCGGCATCGTCCTTGGCATCATGCTTGATATCGGCCTTTGCCGCCTTTGCGATCTTCTTGCTGTCATCTTCAACGGGGGCATCGGGCTGAATCGTTGCTATTCCAGCCAGCTTGAGCTGCGACGCCCTCGGTCTGCTCTTGCGACCTGATGAAGCCGACTTCGCTAGCGCATTTTGCACCGCTTCAAGCGCAAGTTTGGCAGCGGCCTGTTCGCCGGCGCGCCGGCTGCCACCTGTCCCAAAGACCTGGATTTCGAGCTTGGGTACCAGGCATTCGACTTCGAATTCCTGGTTGTGTGCGGCACCATGGGTTGCGACGACATTGTATTGAGGTAAGGCAATTTTCTTTCCTTGCAAGAATTCCTGCAGGAGAGTTTTTGCATCCTTACCTAATGTCCTAGGGTCAACCGTGTCGAGGATGGGGATGTAGAGCGATCGAATGACATCCCGTGCTGCATTGAACCCTGCGTCCAGAAAAATCGCTCCGAAAAGCGCTTCCAGGGTATCGGCAAGAATGGAGGGACGACGGAATCCGCCTGACTTGAGTTCGCCTTCCCCCAAACGCAGGAACTGGGATAGTTCAAGGCGCTGGGCGATTTCGTACAGCGATTGCTGCTTGACCAGATTGGCGCGGAGCCGGGAGAGATCACCCTCGTCAATCTTGTTATAACGTTCAAACAGCAGGGAGGCGACAACGCAATTCAGGACGGAATCACCAAGAAATTCAAGCCTTTCGTTATGCAGGCTGCTATGGCTGCGGTGCGTCAAGGCCTGCTGCAGCAATGCAGTGTCCTTGAACGTGTGGCCCAGCTTATCCTGCAATAACTTGAAATCCATCTTGTTTCGCGCCCAACCAGGTCATCAAGGTTTCGGTTTCTTTGCAGCGCCACCGGTCGCCGCTTCGTATTCAAGCAAAAGGCTGGCGGGGCCAAACAGCGCAATCTTCTTTTGATACGCCACGCTCACATCCCAGCCGTCACTGGTACGGGTAATTTCAAGATCCTTGCCCGTCACGGACTCAATATAACTGGTGTCCCTCTGACGGTCGAAGGAGTCCTGGATTTCCTTGACAGTCGTCCCTGTGTTCCTGGCGTTAGTCATCGCCTTCTTGATTGCCGTGAACTCAACGACCGTCGGCACCACCTTCATTCCAAGGACTGCGAGCAGCGCAACAATAATGATGCCAAACAGAAAACCCACCAGCGAAAGACCCAACTGCCTGTTTCCGGAACAATTCCGTCGCTCCATCCGCTCACTCCCTTTTATTTGTTATTGAAAACTGCCAATCCGTTTCAGATTGCCAAGGTTCATCCAGACGAAAAATGCTTTTCCGACAATATTCTCATCCGGAACGAAGCCCCAGTACCTGCTATCGAGGCTGTTATCCCGATTATCCCCCATCATGAAGTAATGTCCAGAGGGGACGGTACAGGTGAATCCTTCCAGGTTGTAGCTGCACAGCTCGCGCTTGGGGAACGGATCCGGATTCTGCACATAGGCAGGAGCCCTGTCATCGTTGAGGATCCGGTGTGGCGTGGCCGACAACCCTTCCATGTATTGCTTCGAGTAGCTCAAATGCTCTTCGTCGAGGTAGTCCGGCAAAGGCTCATAAGAAATTTCTTTACCATTCACCGTTAAGCGCTTGTTTTTATATACGATTTTATCACCTGGAACACCAACCACGCGCTTGATGTAGTCAAGCGAAGGATCTTTCGGATATTTGAAGACCATGACATCACCACGTTGCGGATCGTTGATGTCGATGACTTTCTTGTTGATGATCGGCAGGCGAACCCCGTAGGTGAACTTGTTCACCAGGATCAGGTCACCGATGACCAACGTTGGCACCATGGAGCTCGATGGGATCTTGAAGGGTTCATACAAGAAGGAACGCAAGAAGAACACCAACGCAATTACTGGGAAAAAACTGCCCGAGTATTCGATCCATGTCGGCTGACGGAGGATGTCGGCCTCCAGCTTGCTTCGGTCCCCCTCTTCAACCTTGAGGCCCTCGGCCTGGAGACGGGCGCGGCGGGCATCGAACTCGGCCAGTGCCGCGTCAGCCCGCACCCGACGCTGCCGCGCCAGATGAAAGACGTCCAGGAACCAGATGATTCCGGTTCCGACAGTGAGAATGAACAGGATTAATGCGAAGTTGCCGAGAATTGCTTGCAAACTCATTTATCTTCCACTTGTAAAATCGCCAGGAATGCCTCTTGGGGCACCTCAACCGAACCTACCTGTTTCATGCGTTTCTTGCCCGCCTTCTGCTTTTCGAGCAGCTTGCGTTTACGCGAAATGTCGCCACCGTAGCACTTGGCGAGCACGTTCTTGCGCATCGCCTTCACGTTTTCGCGAGCGATAATGTTCGCCCCGATGGCGGCTTGGATGGCTACGTCGAACATCTGGCGCGGAATCAATTCGCGCATCTTCGCTGCCACGGCACGTCCGCGGAACTGGCTGCTGGCACGGTGAACGATGATGGCGAGCGCATCGACCTTCTCGCTATTGATCAGCATATCGACCTTGACGACGTCGGCCGCGCGATATTCCTTGAACTCGTAGTCCATCGACGCATAGCCTCGCGAAGTCGACTTCAGCTTGTCGAAGAAATCGAGGACGATCTCGGCCATCGGCATTTCGTAGGTAAGCATTACCTGCTTGCCGTGGTAGGTCATGTTGACCTGGACGCCGCGCTTCTGGGTGCACAAGGTGATGACCGAACCGACGTACTCCTGCGGCATGTAGAGGTTGACGGTGACGATCGGCTCACGGATCTCGTCGATTTTCGGCGGCTCGGGCATCTTCGATGGATTATCCACCATGAGGATCGTACCGTCGCGGAGGACTACTTCATACACAACCGTTGGAGCGGTCGTGATGAGATCCATGTCGAACTCGCGCTCGAGGCGTTCCTGCACAATCTCCATGTGCAGCAGGCCGAGGAAGCCGCAACGGAAACCAAAACCGAGTGCTTGCGAGACCTCGGGTTCGTACTGCAGCGCGGCGTCGTTGAGCTTCAGTTTTTCCAGCGAATCGCGCAGCGCATCGTACTGGTTCGCTTCAACCGGGAACAGGCCGGCAAACACCTGCGGCTGCACTTCCTTGAACCCTGGGAGCGGCTCGGCAGCAGGCTTGGCGGCGAGCGTGATGGTGTCGCCAACACGCGCGGCCTTCAGTTCCTTGATGCCTGCGATGACAAAGCCGACCTGCCCGGCAGACAAGGATTCGCGCGCCTGCGATTTGGGGGTGAACACGCCGACGCTTTCGGTCAAATACTGTGCGCCCGTCGCCATCAATGCGATCTTTTCCTTGGGGCGCAACGTACCATTGACAATCCGGACCAGCATCACAACGCCGACATAATTGTCGAACCAGGAGTCAATGATCAGTCCTTGCAGCGAACCGTCAGGATCGCCCTTCGGGGGCGGCACCTTGGCAATCAACGACTCCAGCACGTCCTCGACGCCCAAGCCGGTCTTGGCCGAGCAGCGAACGGCGTCGCCGGCGTCGATGCCAATCACTTCTTCGATTTCGTTGATGGCATTTTCCGGATCGGCAGAAGGAAGATCGATCTTGTTCAGGACAGGGACGACTTCAACATCCAGATCGAGCGCGGTGTAGCAATTGGCCACGGTTTGGGCCTCGACGCCTTGCGAGGCGTCCACTACCAGCAGCGCGCCCTCACATGCGGACAAGGATCGGCTGACTTCATAGCTGAAGTCGACGTGGCCGGGAGTATCGATGAGGTTGAGGTTGTAGGTCTTGCCGTCACGCGCCTTGTACGACAGGGCCGCCGTCTGCGCCTTGATCGTGATACCGCGCTCGCGCTCCAAGTCCATCGAATCGAGCACTTGGGCTTCCATTTCGCGGTCAGACAGGCCGCCGCACAATTGGATGATGCGGTCTGCGAGCGTGGATTTGCCGTGATCGATATGGGCAATGATGGAAAAATTCCGAATGTTGTCCATTAGCTAAGATGCAATTACAAAAAAGGCGCTCTGAACAGGGGAGCTCCCCTAACGAGCGCCTTATAGACAGAAGGTTATTCAACAGGCGGCATTTTACCGGATTTCAGAGGGGAAAGCCCGCAAAATCGCCTTGATGACCGCCACGCCTAGACGTCTTGAGGACGCTCAGACGGCTTGCAGGAAATCTCGCACCCGGGTGTCATCCAGGAAGTAGTTGCATAGCTGAACCGAATCGGCATTACCCTTCTTCCCGAAGAGGACCGGAACCAGTTCATCGAATTGCGCAGTCAGGGCTTCATCCGCATCGACATCCATCATTTCAACCGTGAACGGAAATTCGCCGCTCAAAGCCTGTAGTGCTTCAAGCATGTCGTCACACAGGTGACAATAAGATCGGGTATAGAGGGTGAAATGGACCATCGCAATCAGGCCAACATACGTTCATTCTGGATGGGAAACAACGGCTGAGCCGCCAACGGCAGCGCCACGTTCAGTATAGTGTCTAAGATTCAATCGACCAAGCGGTGGCGGTATACATCCGGGAAGTACATTGCCACCCGGATGCGCACTTCGAACATTATTGGCCGTTAGGTCGGATCGGTACAAACTGGGATGCTTCCCCGCGACGGACGAGAACAACCGCGAGTTTTTTGGGCTCCAGTTTGGCAACAAGGCTGTTGAACTGCTTGGCGTCTTTCACATCATTGTTGTTCAAGCGCATGATCACGTCGCCTGCCCGCAATCCAGCGCGCGCAGCCGCGCCTTCGGATGCATCCACAATGACACCACCATCGACCTTCAGCTCCTTCTTCTGGGCCTCGGACAGGTCGCTGACCACAAGGCCTAGCGAATTGGGCGCCTGTTCGGGCTTGCCCTTCTTCTCGTCCTTGCGGGTCAGTTTTTCGGGCTCGAGTTCAGCAATCGTCAGGGTAATTTCCTTCGCCGCCCCCTTTCGCCAGACGCTCAGCGTTCCTTTCGTTCCCGGCTTCGTCGCGCCTACGAGACGCGGAAGGTCGCTGGATTTCTCGATGTTCACGCCATTGAACTTGAGGATGATATCCCCTGCTTCCAGGCCGCCCTTCTCTGCGGGACCGCCCGGCTCGACGCGCTGGATGAGAGCCCCCTGGGCGCGCGCCATTCCAAGCGATTCGGCCACATCCTTGGTCACTTCGCCGATCTGCACGCCGATACGGCCGCGGGTAACACGGCCAGTCGCGCGAAGCTGTTCAGCGACGCGCATCGCTTCGTCGATCGGAACAGCGAAAGAGATACCCATGTATCCACCCGAACGGCTGTAGATCTGGGAATTGATGCCTATCACCTCGCCCCGCATATTGATCAGCGGCCCGCCCGAATTGCCGGGATTGACCGCCACATCCGTCTGGATCAGGGGAAGGTAATCACCGGTATCGCGCGCCTTGGCAGAAATGATCCCCGCGGTCACAGTATTCTCGAGCCCGAACGGCGAGCCGATAGCAATAACCCATTCACCGACACGCAGCTTGTTTGGATCGCCAATGGTCAGGCGCGGCAGGTTGCTGCCCTCGATCTTGACGACGGCAACATCGGTACGTTTGTCGACCCCGATGATCTTGGCCTTGTATTCGCGCTTGTCGGTCAGTGTCACGTACACATCATCTGCGCCTTCAACCACATGCGCGTTGGTCAGTACGAACCCATCAGCGGAAATGATGAAACCCGACCCCACTCCGCGCGGCACCTCCTCCTCCTGCTGCGGAGCCGGCCGCCGTCCACGCGGCGCAGGTTGCTGCCGCGGCATCGGCACACCAAAGAAACGCCTGAAGAATTCCTGCATCTCCTCGTCCTCAGCACCTGGAAGACCGCCTCCCTGCCCCGGCTTGACCCGCTCGGTCGTCCGAATATTGACCACTGCCGGGCCGGTCTTCTCCACCAGGTCGGCAAAATCGGGCAATCCGGCAACGGACGCCGCGTGAACGGTCCTCATCCCGCCCAGGGATTCAGGTAACGCGCCGATACCAACCGCGCCAACAAGCAATGCAAGAACGAGATTTCGAGCGTGATGGATTGTTTTCATATCTGATTATTCTAGCTATTTGGATTTGAACTCAATCGAATTGGCGACCTGTCTGATGGCCGCTGAAGGAACCTCCCCCACGATGGTAAGCCAAAAGTCGCCATGCCGCTTACCAACAATATTCAGTGCGCCTTGCTGGATCGAGCCCTCGGTCCGGCTTTGTGAGCCGGGCTCGATGAAAACGGAAATCGCAGCCAGACCGTCTGAAAATACCATATGCGACACTTCACGCTGGGCGGACTGCCCCTGCACAGCAGTGTCGGACACGAGCCGCTTTACCTCGCGCACCTTTCGGAAACCTGGCGGCAGCGACTTGACCGTCCATCCCGATAAACTCGCCTGGCTCATGACAGCATTCTCAACACGCCAACCGGAAGTATCCCCAAAACTCGAGCGGGCGCGGGCGCGGTCGATGCCGCCAACGGCAATCTGCGTGAACGCGATCTGCTCGATCACGCTCCGCCCCTCGTCAAGCGTTTGCGCCCGCAGCAGCAAGCCGGTGGCTTTGTCTGCCCAGAGACGATAGCCGTAGCGCATATTGTCTTTCGGCTCGAGGACAATTGCCTGGCAGTCACGTCCGGCGACGCGGCCTACCGCGTCCATTCTTACATTGTAGTATTCGCCAATTTCCGTCGGAGTGGCGGCCAGGATGGCAGGGAACACGTCGTGCGTAACCCGCTTTTCGACCAAAAGCGTCTTTGCTTCGGGCACGTAGCAGATAACCTCTTCATTGGTCCGAATGTATTCGCGCTGCTTGCCGTCCAGCACTTCCAGCTTTTCTATTTCATTCTTGCCTTCCAGCAGATGTGTGATGCGTGAAGTGCGCATCTGGCTTCCCTGCTGGTAAACAAACGTGCCGGAGTAGTTGAGTTTCTGCGCTGCCGACTGAATTTTTTTCAGCCATGACTGCGCGTCGGCATTCTCGGCCGATGCCGAAAATCCGACGAGAAGAAGCGACGTGGCAACGACAAACTTGAGTAAAGCGAATGTTTGCCGCATACGAATCATTTATTGGAATCGGAGGCGAAATTCGCGGATCGTGCAAATTGCGCCGTACTGTAAAGCGAAGGAGAAATACGCTGGTGCGCCATCAGGTAATCATCGATACGCGGATCACGAAGAATCACACCTTCTGCCGCTGAAGCTGCAATGACTCCTGCCTGCTCCGTGGTGGATGCCACCTGCGTTGACTGTTCAGCCAAGTTACCGCCTTTCAGCGCGACCATCAATTGCGGCGTGGCGAAGAACGCGAAGGCGGCCATCGCCGCTGCACCTGCCACGCTTGGCAGTGCCCAACGTCTTGCCTTGGACCCACGGACCGTATCACCTTCGCCCCTCACATCCTGAACGAGGCCCGGAGCAATGATCGTCGGCTCCGCCTCAAGCCTGGCAACGAAGCTTGCTGTGAAACCCGGGCTTAGCTTGATGTCCATGTCGTCGGACCGCAACACATCTCCGATCTGATGGTAAATGTCCCAGTCTTTTTTCCCATCCGCATAACGCAAGGCCGCAAGCACACTGTCTAGTTGTGCCTCCTGTACCTCGCCATCTGCGAGTGCGGAAATCTGTTCCCGGGTCATTTCATTCGTGTTCATAACTACCTCATTCAGGACGCGCCAAACCCTGTTTTCTGCCTAAAAAGCCTTGTTATGCCTATCCCTGCATTTACCAGCGCTTGTCGATCGCAGTGCCTAACAGCGGCCTCAACTTCTCGGCGATGGCTTCACGCGCCCGGAATATCCGGCTGCGCACGGTGCCTATCGGACACCCCATCGCTTCTGCAATTTCATCGTAGCTCAAGCCTTCGATCTCACGCAATGTAATTGCTATCCGCAACTCATCCGGAAGTGCATCCATCGCCACATTCACTGTCTCTGCAATCTGCTTCGTCGCAAGCATCGATTCTGGCGTATTGATGTCCCTTAGATGCTCCCCGTCATCAAATGTTTCCGCTTCTTCAGCATCTGCCTCTGTCGATGTTGGCGCGCGCCTGCCCTGCGTTACCAAGTAGTTCTTCGCGGTATTGATTCCGATCCGATACAGCCAGGTATAAAACGCAGAGTCGCCGCGAAATTGCGGCAACGCACGATACGCCTTGATAAAGGCTTCCTGAACGACGTCCTCGGCTTCAGCCTGGTCGCGCACAAGCCGCGATACAAGCCGCATCAGTTTCCGCTGATATTTGGAAACCAAGAGCTCGAACGCTTTTTTATCGCCGCGCTGGACACGCTCGACAAGCAATTGGTCAATGTCGCGTTCTGTCGTCAATCCCCGATCCCTTGTCCCGTTGCAACTTGCACGCGGCTAAAGCAGTTGACTATGGGAAATGCAATAAGTTCAATTCCGCGCGAACAATTTTCAGAAAATTTCCGGACACTGCGTTTCGTTCCGCACAGATATCCATCGGCAAGCCACTGATAGCGCCCGAAAGGACTCCCGATCAACGCTATCGGGGAAAATCGGCACGACGGTCATTCGACCGTCTTCCGACTGCAAGCGGAGCAAAAGCAAGCAGGTCCAGATCGTCGAGTTATCCATCAACCGGACCAGATCACCCATCCCCGTTACATGAGGTCGTTTTTTGCTGCTACAAGAGCGATTGCCCTCTAGAGTCAGCAGCCGGATTTGACCTATGCCGGAGATATCAAGTTGTATGGTTTTTCGGCTGGCCATGCCATGATAAAACCCAAAAGAGGCGAGGAAAAACAGCAGGGAGGAAATGAGTCCGCGAATGGACAGGGATAGGTCGCCAAGATGGCCGAAGGCGACGACAAATGCAACGACTGCGGCAATCAACGCCATCGCACCGATGAGCATCGAGTGAATGCGCGACGGGTACACGACGGTGGATACCGCAATGGACATGGAAGCTGGATGGTGGCGGGATGCCTGATGCTCCCCTCCGCCATACGGGAAGGGAGCAAACCTTCAGGTTCAGACTCTGCCGAAAACGAGGGTTCCGTTCGTGCCACCGAAGCCGAACGAGTTCTTGACCGCGATATTGATCGGCATTTGTCGCGCCGTATTGGCGCAATAATCCAGATCGCAGGCCGGGTCCTGGTTGAAGATATTGATGGTGGGCGGCGAGACCTGATTGTACATCGCCAGCACGGTGAATACAGACTCAAGGCCACCAGCACCGCCAAGCAGGTGACCGGTCATCGACTTGGTCGAATTCACTACTACCTTGCTTGCATGGTCGCCAAGTGCACGCTTGATGGCAACCGTCTCTGCGATGTCGCCGAGAGGCGTAGAGGTGCCGTGGGCATTGACGTAATCGACCTGATCAGGATTGATCCGGGCGTTCTTCAAAGCCGCAACCATGCAACGGCGTGCACCGTCACCATCCTCGCGCGGAGCCGTCATGTGATATGCATCGGCGCTCATGCCAAAGCCCAGCACCTCCGCGTAAATCTTTGCGCCACGCGCCTTGGCGTGCTCGTATTCTTCGAGCACCATCACACCCGCACCTTCGCCCAACACGAAGCCGTCGCGATCCTTGTCCCACGGACGGGATGCGGTGGCCGGATCTTCATTGCGGGCCGACAGCGCACGCGCTGCCGCAAAGCCACCGACGCCGAGGGGAGACACCGTCGACTCTGCACCGCCGGCCACCATGACATCGGCGTCACCGTATTCGATCATGCGAGCGGCAGCACCAATGCAATGCAAACCTGTCGTGCAAGCAGTCACCAGTGCGATATTGGGGCCTTGGAAACCGTACTTGATCGAGAGATGTCCGGAAATCATATTGATGATCGATGCCGGCACGAAGAACGGACTGATGCGGCGGGGGCCGCGATTCGTCAGTTCAGCGTGCGTTTCTTCGATCATCGGAAGCCCGCC
>NZ_LSTO01000001.1:634637-639523 GCF_002211445.1 Noviherbaspirillum denitrificans
CAATCCCTAGCGCAGGGACTTGCCACATCTGATACCTTGACCGGGGGCGACCTTCGCAGTTTCTACATCCAGGCACAGAAGGCACTGTATGAAACGCAGCTCGGATCGGCCGTCGTCCTGGCTGACAAGTCCGGGCAGCAGATCCTTAACACATCTGTTGCCTTCGGGCAGCCTCTGCCATTGCACGGCAACCCGGATATTGTCCAGCGCGTGTTCGAGACGGGCGAACCGGCGGTCTCGGACATTTTCATCGGCTCCGTGCTGCACATGCCCATCATGGTGGTCGGCGTGCCGGTGCTGCGCGACGGCAAGGTGCAAGCCTTCCTCAACGTCAACATCTATCCGGACAGCTTCAACGATATCCTGTCGGCGCAAAGGTTGCCCTACGGTTGGGTCGCGACCATCTTCGACAGCAAGGGCACGATCGTCACGCGCAGCCGCGAATCTCAACGCTTTTCCGGGCAAAAGCCGTCCAGGGACTATTTCGACAAGCTGATGTCGTCCGGCGAGGGCACCTTCGATGCGGTGATGAAGGACGGCGAATCGGCGCGCGCCGCCTACACCAGTTCGCCCGTCACCGGCTGGCGCATCGCGATCGCCATTCCGCATGCCATGCTTGCCGCGCAGTTCAAGCAGCGCATATCCATGCTGGCGCTGGGCATCGCCGTCCTGTTCGCCATCGGCATCGCGATGGCCGGGAAGATCGGCGGCCGCATCGTGCGCGCCTTCCACGCACTCGTCGCGCCGGCACGCGCGCTTGGCGCGGGAGAACCGGTCCATCCACCTGCCGTGGAAATCGTCGAAGCCGCTGCCGTTGCCAAGGCAATGGACGATGCGGCGACCTTGCTGACAGAGCGCGATACCGCGCTGCGCGATGCCCTGCAGACCCTGCGCGAGAGCCAGTACCGCTCGGCCCTGGCACTGAAGGCGGGCGGCACCGCCGTGTGGGAACTGGATGTTGCCTCGCGCCGCTTATTGCCGGCGGACGACCTGCTGTTTGCCATGCTCGGCTACCCGCCGCAGGAATTGCAGACCATGGATGACTGGATGCAGCTGGTCCACAAGGAAGACCGCGCGGGCATGCCGAAGCTGATCGGCGACGTGATCGAAGGACGGCGTGAAAACTACTGGCAGGAAATGCGGCTGCGCGCCAGCGACGGCAGCTGGCGCTGGATTATGTCGCAGGCGATCGCCGCGGAGCGCGGTCCCGACGGCCGCGCCGTCCGCCTGATCGGCACGCATACCGACGTCACCGAGCGCAAGCTGGCGCAGGAGCATGCGCGCCAGGCCGCGCTGCACGATCCATTGACCGGCCTGCCCAACCGCGCGCTGGTGTTCGAATACGGCAGCCACCTGCTGGCCGCCGCGCGGCGCAATCATGCGCGCGGCGCGCTGCTGTTCATCGACCTCGACCGCTTCAAGCCGATCAACGACATCTACGGCCACGAGACCGGCGACCGCGTGCTGCAGGAAGTGGCACGGCGCCTGTCCGCCGGCACGCGCCAGGAAGACCTGGTCGGCCGCCTCGGCGGCGACGAGTTCGTGGTCGTGCTGCCCGTGCTCGATGCCGACCGCCGGCGCGCCGCGACCGTCGCGCAGCACCTGGTGGACAGCATCAGCCAGCCCTACCTGATCGACACGCTGGAGCTGTCGCTGTCGCCTTCCATCGGCATCAGCTTCTATCCCGAACATGCGTCCGACATCAGCGCGCTGCTGCACGCGGCGGACCTCGCGATGTACCAGGTCAAGCAGACGGGCCGCGCCAGCTACCAGTTCTACACGCCGGAGCTGGACCGTCACGCCGACGAGGCGCATTCGCTCGAGGCGCGGGTGCGGCAGGCTTTGCAGCAAGGCGGCCTGCGCCTCCATTACCAGCCGGTGGTGGACATCCGCAGCGGCCGCATCACCGGCGCCGAGGCGCTGGTGCGGCTGTGCGACCGCGAGGGAGATATGGTCGGCCCGGACCGCTTCATCCCCGTCGCCGAGTCCGCCGGCCTGATCACCGAACTGGGCGAATGGGTGGTGGCCGAAGCCTGCCGCCAGCGCGGCGTCTGGCGCGAGGAGGGACTGACGCTGTCGATCGCAGTCAATGTCTCGCCGCTGCAGTTCCGCCAGCGCGATTTCGCGGAACGGCTGAGCGGCATCCTGGCCGACAACGGCGCCGATCCCTGCGGCCTGGAAGTGGAGGTGACGGAAAGCGCGGTGATGGACAACCTCGATGAAGCGATCAAGGTGCTGGACCGCATCAAGGCGCTCGGCGTGAAGGTGGCACTCGACGATTTCGGCACCGGCTACTCCAGCCTGAGCCGCCTGACCAGCCTGCCGCTGGACAAGCTGAAGGTCGACCAATCCTTCGTGCGCCGCATCGAAAGCGACCAGGCCAGCCGCACCGTCACCGGCGCCATCATCGCGCTCGGCCACAGCCTCAAGCTGGACGTGATCGGCGAAGGCATCGAATCGGAAGACGCGCTGCGCTACCTGCAGGAACACGGCTGCAGCCTGGCACAGGGCTTCTGGTTCAGCCGCCCGTTGCCGGCGGACGAGTTCGCGCAGTGGTGCCGGGCGCGGCAGGAAATGCACAGCGCACCGGTGCAGGTGTCCTGATCTACCAAGAGTCAGTTCCATAGGGTGCGCCCCGCGCACCAGTGCACTTGCTACTGCCATGGTGCGCGCGGCGCACCCCTACGATCAATTTGTGCGGGATCAAGTACGGGCCTGTGCAGCAGATTAGCCTTGTCGGGCTGCGCCCGGCATGTCGCCCGGAAGCGCCTTACCGGGAGTCATCATGACCGGCACACGGCATCCTGCATGCGCAACCCTGATCGTGTCATTCATCGTCAGCGCCCTGTTCGCAACGGAGGCGCACGCCGCGTGGTGGCTCAAGGCACTTGATGCGGCCGGCGATGCCTCGCGCGCCGCCGCCAAGGCGTCGGTTGCGGCCGGACGCCGGCTGCACGACATCGTCAAGGCGCACCCGCCCGGTCCGCATCCCGCACATGCACTGCGCATCGCTGACGGCAAGGTGATTGCCGCCGATGCACATGGCGCGGAAGTGGTGGTCGCGACCGCCAGCGCGGGCGGCGCTCTGGCACTGACCGCCGACGGCGCCGCGCTGCTGCGAACCGCCGCACTGGTCCTGTCCGAGGATGACCTGAGCGCGCTCGGCGAGCTCCTGAAGAAGACGGCCGACACCGCGCCCGGCCGCCCCATCCACCTGCTGCGCGGCGACGGCACGCTGGGCCGCGTGGTGGTGGAAGAGGCAAACGGCCGGCGCGTGCTGATGGCGGAGAAATACGCCGGCGTGTTCCTGGAAGTGGCGGCACTGCATGCAGACGAACTCGCGTGGGCGCTGCAGCAGCCGGTCCGCACGCGCAAGGTGCGCGTCATGTCGCTCTTCCACCCATCCGATGCGGATGTGCTGCGCAGGATGGACGAGGCGCTGGGCGAGCTCCATCAGCCGGGCGGCCATGCCGATCCCGATGCCTTCACGCATGCGCTGCGCGAGCAGAAGCAGAAGACCGTCTTCATCGTCGGCCATGTGGAAGGCGACCGCTTCGTGGTACGCGATGCGTCCGGCGCGGTCCATGGCGAACTGCCGATCGCGCAACTCGAAGCGGCGGCGCGCGAAGCGGATGCCTCGGTGTTCATGCTCGGTTGTTCCGCCGCCGCATGCTCGCGCTCATCGGGCTATCTCGACGCGGTGAATGCGCTGCACGTCGCCGACGGGCTGAAGGAAGCGCTGCGCCGGCCGACCTTTGGCGAAGCGTTGTCCGCGCTCTCCACGGGCAGCGGCAGGATGCTGGTCCGTCCCGCCATCATCGGTCCCCTGCGCACCGTCATGGAAGTGGAACAACGGATGGATGACCTCGGCGAGCACGGCTTGCGCGCGCTGCGGTTCAGCACGCTGGCAAGCGGAAGGTCGCGGGAACTGTCGGCGCGCATCGTGCCGGCGATTCCGGCGCTGGTCCAGGTTCCGTGGTTCGTTGGCCTGTTCGTCCCGCTGTTTTCGTTGCGGCCCATCCTGGCGGACTGGGCGGTGCTGCGGCTGCCCGCGCCGCGCTTCGGACACCGGCCGGCGGCGAGCGTGATGGTCAAGGGCATCCGTTCCCTGGGTTTCCTGCTGATGATGCCCTACGCCGCATTCCTGGACGCGCTGGTGCTGTTCGTGCCCTGGATGCTGTGGCTGGTCGTGACGCTGCTGTACGACAGCGCGGCGGGCATCGTCGCCGCCCTCTTCGGCTTGCTGCTGTGGCGGCCGCATCGCCATGCGCTGGCTGCCGAACCGTGGCTGCGGCGTTTCTGGATGATTCCCATGTTCGGCGCGGCAGTGGCCTTCGCGACGTTTTACTGCCTGCAGGCGTTCCCGTCGTTCGCTGCGCTGGCACAAGACCCGCAACGCCGCCCGCTGGCCTGGATCATGTCCGCGCTCGCTGCATCCGGACTGTCGTACGCGCTGCTCATGCTGTTGCGCGCGGGTCGATGGAATCCCAATCGCCTCCTCGCATGGATTCTTTCCTCTCCCATCCACCTGATCGAAATCGCGGCACGCCGCCTGATCATTCACCCAGGGACGACCAGTGACCAAGCAAGCTCCCCTCCAACTGCAGGCCCTCGTTGACCTGCTCGCCCGGCGCGAACCGGATGTGCTGGAACAGATGCGCCGGCGCTACCCGGAGCAAGCCCGCCTGCTCCATCCCGGCAAGATGCTCGGCACCGGCGCGCCTGCCCAGGAGCGCCTGCTGGCCGACCTCTTCACGAGCACGGCAGGCATCGTGAAGCAGGAAGGCACGGCGGCCTGGCAACTGGTATCGAAGCGCATCCGGAGTTCCGCCCGCCTGCGCCTCGGCGGCAGCATCGTTTCATCGCTCTCGTCGGCGGGGCTGGTC
>NZ_LSTO01000001.1:639533-641901 GCF_002211445.1 Noviherbaspirillum denitrificans
ATTGCTGGAAAATGGCGTGCCGGACGACAGGCGCTTCCACGAACATGCCGGCGGCCTGATCGAACGCGCATCGAGACGCTTCGGCAACGTGCGTGTCTTTACTGAACTTCCGGGGATATTGTGGGAATCGGGAAACCGCCTGGCCTCGGTGCGCCTCGAAGCATTATGGAACACCCTGAGGACACACCTGCCTTTTGCCTTGCTGTGCAGTTACCGCGTGGACGGAGAAGACCCTCATCCCAGGCAGGTGTGCGGCGCGCATTCCCATTTGCTTCCCATGGGCTGACATACACACATGCATAGTTCCCCAGCCGACGGCTCCGCTTCCCATGGATCCACGCTGCGCGTCCTTGTCGTGGAGGACAACCGCGACCTGGCCAAGCTTTTCTGCGACCTGCTCGAAGTCATGGGCTGTACTACCGAAGCGGTATTCACTGCCCGCACGGCGCTCGACAGCATGCGCGGACTGGCGCCCGACCTCGTGTTCTGCGACCTGCGCCTTCCCGGCGGCAGGAGCGGCTTCGACCTTGCCGCGGACATGCGTGCCGACCCGGCGCTGGCCGGCATTCGCATGATCGCGGTCAGCGGCTATGCGGACCAGGTCGAGCGCGAAAGGGCGCTGGATGCCGGGTTCGAGCGCGTGTTTGAGAAGCCGGTGAAGTTTGCGCAAATGATGGAAGTGCTGAAGGATCTCAGGGGTTCCGGCTGAACGTGTGTCCGGTGGCGTCAATTGCAAGGTAAGCCATGCCAGAATGGTCGAGGAAGTCGATGGCGGCGTCCTGGCTGAGCATGGCGATGGTCGAGCCGCTGCCTGCTGCCACCGCCAGTGGTCCCAGTACACTGACCGAGCGCCACGCCGTCACTGGTTGCCCGGTACGCGGATCGAGGATGTGGCAATAGCGCCGTCCGTCGCGTTCAAAGTAGCGCTCGTAATCGCCGCTGGTGGCGAGTCCGCCGTGCGTGACCGGGATGCTTGCCACGCACGACTGCGGCTGCCTCGGGTCCTGGATGCCGATCATCCACGGCTCCCCGCCGGGCTGGGGGCCGATCACATGGAAGTCGCCGCCGAGGTTGACATAGCCATGGCGCACGCCGCGCGCCCGCAGGATGGAGGCGGCGCGGTCCGCCGCATATTCCTTGCCGAAGCCGCCGAAGTCGATTTCCATGCCGGGTTGCGGCAAGCGGATGCGGTTGCCCTCGCGTGTCACACGGCCCCATCCGATGAGGGGAAGGAGTGCGGCCAGTTCCTCTTCCGAGGGGACAACGCCTTGCCTGAAATCCCATGCCCGGCGCAGGACGCCTGAGGTGATGTCGAACAGTCCGCCGCTGGCATCGAACAGCGTGCCGGCGAAGTCGAGCAGGGCGCCGGTTTCCCCATCATGTTCTACCCAATCCATGCCGGCGGCGGAATTGATGCGCGACACCACGCTGTCTGCACGGTAGCGCGAATACTTTGCCTCGATGCGCCTGACTTCATCGATTGCCTGCCTGGCAATTGCATGGGCGGCATCTTCGCCGGTCGCTTCCATCCGGATTTCGCAATGGCTCGCCATCGCATCGAATGCCACTCGGAACAGCGGTGCGCCGTCGCTTACCATCGCTTGGTAATGCCAACCTGGATGCTGCGGGCGGTGAGCGGATCGAGGCCCGGGCTGCCGCTGCCGAAAAGCCGCCATGCGCCGCGCTGGCGATAGCCTTCCAGCTTGACGTCCACCGTCACGTCGGGACTGAACTGCTTTTCGAGCTTGAGGCCGAGTGTCCGCGCGCCGAACGCCGACAGCCTCTGGTCGGGCGATATGAAGGCACCGGAGAGGAAGGTGTAGCCCGCCGGGAAGGGCGCGCCGAAGCGCGTGTCATAGACCGGATTGAAATAGAAATCGGCGGCGCCCTGGCTGTGGATGCGGACGGAAGGCGTCAGTGTCCATCCCTGTGCGAAACGCTGCACCACATCCAGCCCGAACGTGTGCGCGCGAATGCCGAAGGTATCCGTGTAATAGCGATAGCTCGCGCGGGCCGTGGTGCGGGATGCATCGAAGTGGTGGTTCCAGCGCAGCAGCAGCGTGCGCTGGTCGCGTTCGCGGGGACGGTTGTCGACCAGCTTGTAGGGATCCGAAAAATAGCCGCGTCCGCGCGCCAGCGTCAGGTTGGCCTGCACGATGTCGCGCATGCCGAGCACCTGCGTGACGCCGAGCAGCAGGTCGGCGGTGTGCTTTCGCTCGCCCTCCACGACCAGGGTGGTGGGATTGATTTCATCGCGCGCGGCGCCGGCGCCGAAGGTCCATGTGGTATTGCGGTCGTCGCTGGATACGCTGGCCTGCAGCGAGACGGCCAGCGAACGGTAGTCGTGTTCATTGGAAAAGGCGAGCCC
>NZ_LSTO01000001.1:641911-646792 GCF_002211445.1 Noviherbaspirillum denitrificans
CCGGCCGTCCCCAGGCTGCGTTCCACGTCCATACTCGCTGCCCGAGTCGTTCCGGGTCGATGCCTTCGCCCACCTCATCGATTACCCCCATGCCGTCGCTGTGCGGAACGATGCGCGGAAAGGGCAGGGTCGTGGTGCGCACGCCTGCACGCGATTTCACATCCGACGGATTCACGCCGGACCACGCCAGCTTCACGCGGACTTCGCCCGGCCCGGCGGCCGGGGTGTCGATCTCGCCGACGGTGAGGACTTCCCTTGCCGGGCCGGTACGGGTATAGCTGGCAGCGCGCATGTGGTCTCCTGTGGAATGCGCCGCCTCAGCAGGCGTCGCAGGTGCGATGGCGTTTCAGCGAGGTCTGCACCACCGCGCGGCGCGACATGCCCTGCAGGAAGGCGGCAAGTTGTTGTCCGATGCCTTTCAGGATACGTCCCGCTTCCGGGCGGCGCAATTCTACGCTGGCGTCGCCGTCGGCTTCGAGTACCGTCAGGCGGCCCGGCACGGCGGTGAAGCTGTCGCCTGCGTGCAGGAAATAGTCGTGGCTGATGCCTTCGACGGTGATCCATACGCGTCCGCGCTGGATGCGCAGCGTGTCGGCATGCGCGGCAGTACCGGATACGGCTTGTCCGGCGGGGAGGCTGAGTGTCCTGTTTGTGAATAACCCTCTCATGATGTCGCTCCTGGATTGGCGGGACTGGATGCCGCTGCCGGCTTGCAGAATGGCTTTTTCCCATCCCGTGAAAGCATCATAGTCCTTGCCTAGCGCTTGTCTAAACGATATATTTTTGATTCTCTTGTTAGTTGGATTCACATATGGCTGAGTTCAGGCGACTACCCAACCTGGCGGCGCTGCGCGCCTTCGAGGCGGCTGCGCGGCACGGCAATTTTTCCCGTGCGGCAGAGGAAATCCACGTCACGCATGGTGCGATCAGCCATCAGGTGCGGGCACTGGAAGAGGAGCTCGGCGTGCCGCTCTTTGCGCGCCACGGCAAGCGCATCGCGATCACGCCGGAAGGCGAGCGCTTCGCCAACGTCCTGCGCCGGGCGCTGGGCGATATTGCGGCCGCCGCCGCCGCATTGCAGGTGGAAGGGAAGCAGAAACGGTTGACGGTGACCGCGCTGCCCTCGTTCGCGGCGCGCTGGCTTTCGCCCCGGCTCGGCGAGTTCATCGAACTGCATCCCGACATGGAAGTGATGCTGCAGTCGAGCAGCCAGCTGACGGATTTCGTGCGCGAGTCGGTGGATATCGGCATCCGCTTCGGCCGTGGTAATTACCCCGGCCTGGAAGTCGAGAAGATCATGGACGACTACTACTATCCGGTCGCCAGTCCACGCTTCAACAAGGGCAGGCTGCCGCCCACGCCGGACAAGCTGGCGCAGCATCCGCTGCTGCGTTGCGAGATGGAGCCGTGGACGCCGTGGTTCCGCGCGGCGGGGCTGGATTTCCTCGAGCCGACCGGCGGCCTCGTGTTCCAGGATTCATCGATGCTGGTGCGGGCGGCGGTGGAGGGGCATGGCATCGCGCTTGCGCGCCATGCGATCGCCGCGTCGGACATCGAATCGGGAGAACTGGTGCGGCTGTTCGATATCGCGATCCGGGTGCCGCAGTCCTACTATCTGGTATGCCCGCCTGAGTCGCTGCGCAAGCCGCAGGTGCAGGCGTTCAGGATGTGGTTGCTGCAGGAAGTAGCGAAATTGCCGCCGCTTAAAGGACTACCTTGACCATCGGGTGCGAGGACAGCGCGCGGTACAGGTTGTCGAGCTGCTCGCGGCTCGTCGCGCGCACGGTGACGGTGAGCGACAGGTAAGTCCCCTTTGACGACGGACGCATTTCCATCTTGCCCGCATGGAAGGTCGGGTCGTGCAGGGTGACCACTTCAACCATGGTCTGGGCGAAGTTTTCCTGCAGGACGCCCATGATCTTGATGGGAAAGTCGCTCGGGTATTCGATGAGGCTGTCGGTAGGCTGGGACATGGCAGGGGTGCAACGGTAAATCAATCAACGCCCGTATTTTACGCCCTCTTGGCATCCTGGTAGGCCGCGTACAACTTCCGGAACACCGGGCCGGACTTGCCAGTGCCAATTTGCTTGCCGTCGATCACCGTCACGGCAAGCACTTCCCGGCCGGCGGACGTCATCAGCACTTCATCGGCGGCAAAGACTTCATCACGTGTGATGGCGCGGGAGCCGAACGGAATGTTGCAGGCTGCGCAGAGTTCTTCCAGCAGGCCGTAGCGGATGCCTTCCAGGATCAGCGTGCTTTTCGGTGGGCCGTAGACGGCACCGTTGCTGACGATCCAGATGTTCGACGAACCGCCTTCCGTCAGTAGGCCGTCGCGGAACTGGATCGCTTCGAGCGCATCGTTCTCCGCGGCATATTGCGCGGCAAGCACATTGCCCAGCAGCGATATCGACTTGATGTCGCAGCGCTGCCAGCGCAGGTCGTCCGTCGTCACGCAGCGCACGCCGTTGTCGACCGTCGCGGCATCCGGCGGCGTGAACGCATTCGTCATGATGAACACGGTCGGCGTCGCATCGGCGGGGAAGGCATGCGCGCGTTTCGCGACGCCACGCGTCACCTGCATGTAGACGAGTTGCGTATCAGCCGGATGCGCGGATGTGACCTTATCGATCAGCGCCATCCACTCTTCTTCGGTATGCGGATTAGGAATGCGGATCGCATCGAGGCTGCGGAACAGGCGCGCCATGTGCTGCTTCGCGCGGAACATCTTGCGGTTGTAGACGGGGATGACTTCGTACACGCCGTCACCGAAGATGAAGCCGCGGTCGAGCACGGGAATCTTCGCTTCGGAAAGGGGCGTGAGTTCGCCGTTGAGGTAGACGAGCGGGTCTTGCATCAGAATTCCTTCAGGCTTCGTAACTGACCAGGGTGACATCCGCGCCGGCGTCGCGGATCGGGATAAGTGCCTGGTATTCGGGAGAATCGTGCCAGCCAAGCAGCGCATCCTTATCCGGGAAGCGGGCGACGACAGTGTCGGTATGGGTATGGATGCCGCTAAGGACCTTGAGTTTCTTCCCGCGGAAGACCAGCTCGCCGCCCCAGGTGGCGATGGTGGCGCCGACCTTGGCGCGGTACTCGTCCCACTTGGCGGCATCGCGGACGGTGATGTGGCCGATGATGTAGGCGGGCATGGATTCTCCTGGGCGAAAAGAAAACGGGGTGCATTCCTGCACCCCGCGACAACTTGCGTTATATGTCGAGTGACACCGGCATCACTTCATCCACAGGCGCACGGAATCCCATGCGCGGCCGATGATGCTCGCCTGGTTCACCTGCTCGAGCGCCACCACCGGCAGTTCGGTCAGAGCCTTGCCGTCGACCATCATCTTCAGGGTGCCGACCTTGCTGTTCTGCGCCACCGGGGCGACCAGCGGGTCCTTGCGTTCCAGCACCGGCTTCATCTTGTCTGCAACGCCCTTCGGCACGGTGACATACACGTCTTGCGTGAAGCCGATCTTCACCTGGCCTTGCGAGCCTTTCCAGACTTCCGGCGTCGCGACCGGCTGGCCCTTGGCGTACAGCTTGACGGTGTCGAAATTCTGGAAGCCCCAGTTCAGCAGCTTCTGGCTTTCCGATGCGCGCACCTGGTCGGACACGGTGCCCAGCACCACGGAGATCAGGCGGCGGTCACTGCCGCCGTTCGGACGCTTGGCGGTGGAGATCAGGCAGAATCCGGCAGCGGCGGTGTGGCCGGTCTTCATGCCGTCGACGGTCGGGTCCAGCCACAGCAGGCGGTTGCGGTTCGGCTGCGTGATCTTGTTGTAGGTGAATTCCTTGGTCGAGTAGATCTTGTACAGGTCCGGATGGTCCGCGATCATGCGCGTGGCCAGGATCGACAGGTCTTGCGCGGTGGTGTAGTTGTCCGGATGCGGCAGGCCGTGCGGATTGGCGTAGCGGGTGTTCTTCAGGCCCATGCGCTCGGCTTCGCGGTTCATCAGCGTGACAAAGGCTTCTTCGGTGCCGGCAACCGCTTCGGCCAGCGCGACCGCGGCGTCATTGCCGGACTGCACGATCAGGCCGTACAGCAGGTCATTCACCTTCACCGGGGTCGCCGGGTCGATGAACATCTTCGAGCTGCTCGCATCGACTTTCCATGCACGCACCGACACATTGACCATCTGGTTCAGGTCGAGGCGCTTTTCCTTGATGGCGGAAAAGGCAAGGTAGGCGGTCATGATCTTGACCAGCGATGCCGGTTCGACGCGCATCGTTGGGTCCTGGGCAGCGAGGACCTGGTTACTGGTGGCGTCGAGCAGCAGCCAGGACTTGGCGGCAATGGTCGGCGGCGGCAATGCTTGCGCAAAGGCAACAGAAATGGTGAGGAGGGTGGCCGCAAGGGCGGCAAAGAGCTTCTTCATGGGCGTGTGCAAATTGAAACCCCGCGCGGAGACCGGGCGGATACAGGAGTAAACAAGGTCGGAATTATAGCCCCGCAGCAAGCTGGCGTTTGGAAACCCGGGGCTTGAAAAGGCCCTTTATTTCGGGTTTCCCGAAAGCACTTTCAGCGGTGCCACATTTCGACCACGAAACTCTTAATATGTTGCAACTTGCGGTGAAAAAAATGATCGGCGCCGGGAATGACGACCACCGGCAGGTCTTGCGGGCGTGCCCAGTCGAGCACATCGGCAAGCGGAATGGTGTCGTCGTACTCGCCGTGGATGAGGATGGTGTTGGCGGGAACTTCGGGCATCGCCCATTTTCCGGCGGCTGTCCCGACCAGCACCAGGCGTTCGGCGGGTGTGCCGGCAGCGATCAGGCGCTGTTGCAATTGCGACTGCACGAAGGTGCCGAAGGAGAAGCCGCCGAGCGCGAACGGCAGGCCCGGATACTGTTGCTGCATGTGTTGCAGCAGCACCGCCA
>NZ_LSTO01000001.1:646802-650342 GCF_002211445.1 Noviherbaspirillum denitrificans
CGGTATCCGCAAGGAATGGCTGGAGGTATAGCAAGTACTGTCTGTCTCGGTGTCCGGGCCGGCGATACCACCGTCGCCGGTTTGGGTGCCATTGCCCGGGTGTCTCGCGGCACCCGGGCTTTTTTTTTGCGGGCGGATGGCGTCAGTTCAGTCACGAGCGTTATGTTATAATCGACTGTATCCATTTACCCAGCTCACATTCAGCCATGCGCTACTCTGCAACCCACAAGGCGGATACCCGACAACTCCTTCTCAAGAAAGCCGGCGCGCTTGCAAAGGAAAAGGGATTCTCGACAACCGGCGTTGACGCGTTGATGGCGGCAGCGGGCTTGACCAGCGGCGCGTTCTACAACCATTTCACCTCGAAAACAGAGCTGTTTTCAGAACTGCTGAAACGGGAAGTCGACCATAGCTTCACGATGTTTGCCGACGAGGTTTCCGGCGAATCCGTCGACGACTGGATTGAACGGCAACTCAAGCGTTACCTGAACTGGAAGCATGTCCAGAGCCCGGAGAGCGGATGCGTTGTTCCGAGCCTCGGTGCCGAAATTGCACGCGCTGACAAGACCACAAAGAAGATTTTCGAGGATGCCGCCAAGCGCATTCACGACGTGTGGGCGGCGCAGGTAGGCGACGAGGCGGCCTGGGCAGTGATTTCCCAGCTTGTCGGCACCGTTTTGCTGGCGCGCGCGATGGCATCGGACAAGACCAGCAAGGAAGTGCTGAATGCCGGCAAGGAATTCCTTGAAAAAGCCCTTATGCACAAGGATTCTGAAGGGCAAAAATAACGCCCGCCATTATCCTGTCCGACCATTCCTCCCGTTCGGGACCTGAAGGGCGATTGCCAGCTTGAGTCGCTCCATGCCGCTATCCCTGATGCCCAGTTGTTCCAGCGAAGAGACCAGGGTGTCGAAGTAGGCCTGGCAGGTGCCGAGCTTGCCGGCGCCATTTGAAATCAATTGGGCGATCCTGTCGTCATCCAGTGCCGCCAGGTAGCGGCGGTGCTGGCGGTTGGCGACGAAGGTCAGCGCATGCAATCGCGATGATCCGCTCCGGACGGCGAGCCAGCGCGCGTGATATGCACCCGTCAGCATTTCCCGGCGCCAGAGCAGCATCAGCTCGTTCCTTGCCATGTGATGCGGAATCCGGAATACCACACCGCTGCACGCGCCGCCGCGATCCAGTGCCAGCATGACGCCCGGCCTTTCCGGCGATCCGCGCGCCATGTTGAGGCTGAGGCAAAACTTGCGGCTCCAGCCCCATACTGTCGCCCTGAAGGATTCGGCGTAATGGAAAGCCGGATTCCACATCAGCGAACCGTATCCGAACACATGCACATCTTCCCCGGGCGCATGCGATTGCAGCGCCCGGTCGAGCGACGCCTGCAGGTCGGACTCGGCGAGGAGCCTCGTGCCCGGAGGAGCGGCGGAGCGAAACGCCTCCACCGCTGACTCTTCGCTCAGTGCCTCCCTTGTGATGGCCCAGGCGTCTTTCGAACCGGATTGCATGCCTTGTCAGGCGCGTCCGGTCAGGCGGGCGAGGCGGCCGTGGATCAACTGGTCCGCTTCGGACATGATGCGGTCGATCAGTTCCTTCACTGTGGGAATGTCGTGGATGAGGCCCGCCACCATGCCGCAGCTCCATGCGCCCGCATCCATTTCACCGTCAACCATGATCTTCGGATAGACGCCGGCGACGTGTTCATAGATGTCTTCGATCGTGACCTTGTCGCCCTTCTCGCGTTCGACTTCCAGGATCTTGTCGACGCCGGCATTCTTGAGCACGCGTTCAGTGTTGCGCAGGGGACGCATCACCAGTCGGGTGTCGAGTTCCGATGCTGCGACGATTGCGCGCTTGACGTTTTCATGCACCGGCGCTTCCTTGGTGGCGACGAAGCGGGTGCCCATGTTCATGCCGTCCGCGCCGAGTGCAAGCGCCGCAACCAGGCTGCGGGCGTCGGCCATGCCGCCGGATGCCACGAAGGGGATCTTCAATTCCTCGGCCGCGCGCGGCAGGAGGATCATGTTGGGGATATCGTCTTCGCCAGGATGCCCGCCGCATTCGAAACCGTCCACGCTCACCGCATCGCACCCGATCTTCTCCGCCTTCAGCGCATGGCGTACCGAGGTGCATTTGTGGATCACCTTGACACCGGCTTTCTTCAGCACCGGCATGTATTCCTCGGGACTGCGTCCGGCGGTTTCGACAATGCGCACGCCGCCTTCGACGATCGCCGCGATGTATTCCAGGTAGGGCGGTGCGGAGAAGGTCGGCAGGAAGGTGAGGTTGACACCGATGGGTTTGTCCGTCATCTCGCGGCATCGGGAAATTTCCTTCGCGAGCAGCTCGGGTGTCCTTTGCGTGAGCGCGGTGATGAGACCGAGACCGCCTGCATTCGATACAGCCGCGGTCAGTTCGGCGAGGCCGACGAAGTGCATGCCGCCCTGGATGATCGGGTGCTGGATGCCGAAGAGTTCAGTGATACGGGTTTTCATAGCTTAGTTCCTCAAACGGAAAATGGATAAAGAGGGCAGGCTTATGCGACCTCGAACAGGCCCGCTGCGCCCATGCCGCCACCGATACACATGGTGACGACCGCGTACTTTTCGCCACGGCGCTTGGCTTCGATGAGGGCGTGGCCGACGAGGCGGGCGCCCGTCATGCCATAGGGATGTCCGATCGAGATACCGCCGCCGTTGACGTTAATGCGTTGCGGATCGATGCCGAGACGGTCGCGGCAATAGATCACCTGAACCGCGAATGCCTCGTTCAACTCCCACAGCCCGATATCCGACACTCGCAGGCCGTGCCGCTCGAGCAGCCTGGGTACGGCAAACACCGGTCCGATTCCCATTTCCTCAGGCGCGCAACCCGCGACGGCCATTCCCCGATAGATGCCCAGCGGTTGCAGCCCGCGCCGTTCGGCCAGGCCGCGCTCCATCAGGACGCAAGCCGACGCACCATCCGACAGCTGGCTGGCATTGCCGCCAGTGATTACACCATCAGGAATGGCGGTCCTGACCTGCGCCAGGCCTTCGAGCGTGGTATCGGGCCGGTTGCCCTCGTCACGGTCGAGCACGACTTCGCGATACGTGATCGCGCCGCTCTCCTTGTCGGCAATCGACATCGTCGTCTTGATCGGCACGATTTCGGCATCGAAGCGGCCCGCCTTCTGCGCCGCAGCGGTACGCCGCTGCGATTCGAGCGCGTAGGCGTCCTGCGCTTCACGGGAGATGCTGTACTTCCGGGAGACATTCTCGGCCGTTTCCAGCATCGAGATGTAAGCATGCGGCACTTTTTCGATCACGTTCTGGTCGGCGTATTCCCCCATCCACTGGACGAAACGGTCCTGCACCAGCGAAATGCTTTCCTGTCCGCCAGCGACCACCACCTCCATGCCGTCGACGACAATCTGCTTGGCGGCGGTCGCCACGGCCATCAGTCCCGATGCGCATTGCCGGTCCATCGTCTGCCCGGCAACGGAGGCTGGCAAGCCGGCTGCGAATGCGGCGTGGCGGGCGACATTCATGCCCGCCGTGC
>NZ_LSTO01000001.1:650352-659467 GCF_002211445.1 Noviherbaspirillum denitrificans
TGCGGTTACGGGTGGGCTACGTGCCAGACATTGTTCACCCCGTCCCCGGTCTTGTCACCTGGTTTCGTATCCTTGGCCCACAGATACAGGGGCTTGCCCTTGTACGCCCACTGCTTGCCGCCATCGTCACGCGTCACGACGCTGTAGTCACCCGACGCCTTGTCGCCGTCTTTGGCCATCAGCGGCGGCCAATTAGCGGCGCACGGGCCATTGCACGCACTCTTCCCGCTGCCGGCAGCATCCTTGTCGAAGGTGTAGAGCGTCATGCCGGCGCTATTGGTGAGCATGCCGTCCTTGGCGGTAGCTGGCATCTGGGCGGTCGCCATGCCGGCGCAGCCGAGCAGGCCGAGCGCCAGCAGCGGCAGGGAAAACAGGGGAGACAGTTTCATGGAATCCTCGCTTGGGCTGGTTGTCGTGCTGCGGCTGCAGCACATGCGGTAAACCAATGCCGGCGAGGATTTATTCCATGGATTTACAGTTGGCCGTAAGAATGCAAGCCGGACAGGAACATATTGACGCCGAGGAAGGCAAACGACGTGACCAGCAGGCCAGCCAAGGCCCACCAAGCTGCAACCTGGCCGCGAAGGCCCTTCATCAGGCGCATGTGCAGCCAGGCGGCGTAGTTGAGCCAGACGATCAGCGCCCAGGTTTCCTTCGGATCCCATGACCAGTATCCGCCCCAGGCTTCCGCCGCCCACAGCGCACCAAGGATGGTGGCGATAGTGAAAAACGCGAAGCCGACGGCAATCGCCTTGTACATCACGTCGTCCAGCAGCTCCAGCGCCGGCAGACGGTCGGCGAGGATGCCCTTGAGCTTGAGCAGGTAGGCCAGCGCGACCATGGCCGCCAGCGCAAAAGTGCCGTAGCCGACGAAATTGGCCGGGACGTGGATCTTCATCCACCAGCTTTGCAGCGCCGGCACCAGCGGCTGGATCTCAGCGGCGTCGCGGCTGACGGTGTACCAGAGCAGGAAGCCGACCGCGGCGGAAATCACCAGCAGCACGAAGGCGCCGAGCTGGCGCGTGGCGTAATGCTCTTCGTAGTAGAGGTAGAACAGCGCCGTGATCAGGCTGAACAGGATGAAGACTTCGTAGAGGTTGGACACGGGGATATGCCCGACGTCGGTCCCGACCAGGTAGGACTCGTACCAGCGCACGAGCATGCCGGTGAAGCCGAGTACGACCGCGGCCCAGCACAGCTTGCTGCCGACCGCGCTGCCAAACTCTGAGCGTGTCGCGAGGCCGCCCCAGTAGAACAGGGTCGACAGGAAAAACAGCGTGCTCATCCACAGGATCGCCGACTGGCTGGATAAGCCGTATTTGAGGAAAAACTTCGTCTCGGCGGCATTGAGCGCGCCGCCGTAGAGCGAAATCGAGGCCAGCGCCAGCGCCGCCAGCACCGCCATCAGCCAGCGCACCTGTTTCCATTGCCAGCCTAGCCAGGCAAAGGTGGGAACGGACAGCAGCAGGATGCCTTTTTCATACACGTCCATGTACGCGCCGAAGCGGTTGAACGCGAACAACGCGCCGGCCAGCAGCGCGGCACCGTACAGCCAGTCGACCATCGACAGGCGCTTGAAATAGCCCGGACGGGGCCGGTAGGTTTGGGATTGTGCGAGTTCCATCATGTTCTCCGACAGCGCCTACTTTTGAATTTGCGCTTTCAATGTTTCGAATTCCTTTTCGAAATCCAGGGTCTTGCGCTGCGTGCTCATTGCCATCAGTGCATGCGTGCGTCCGTCTGCATCGGGCTTCAGCCAGATCCACAGCCGGCGTTCGCGGATGTAGAACATTGCGAACACGCCGAGCACCAGCAGCAGGCAGCCGAAGTACACGACATTCTTGCCGGGCGAGCGCGTGACTTGCAGCACGGAAGCTTTGACTTCCTCAAACTCGCGCAGTTGCAGATAGACCGGCGCGCCGTAGAAGTTGGCATCCGAGAGCGCATTCATCGCCGCCTGCAGGAAACGCAGGTGCTTTTCGTCCGCCGCCATCGGCTTGAGCCCGTCCTTCTCGCGCGCGGCCTGCCACAGCTCCCACAAAGTGCCGTTCAGGATCTTCAGGAAGATATCGGCCGCCTTCTGCTGCTCCGCTTGCGGAATCTGCTCAAGGAATTTTGTCACCGCGATATAGCCCGCATCTTCGCCGCTGCCGGCAAAGATTTCCAGGCCGCGCAGGGCGGAGCCGCGCACCTGGTCGCGCAGCTGCTCCTTCCCGTCCGGCATCGCGTGCTCGGCATAACGCTTTGCCGCCGCTTCGCGCAGCGCGGGGACGTGGAGCGCGGCGCGCAAGCGCATCCACTCGACCACGGTGTCGTTATCGTCCGCCGGAATGCGCAGGTAGCGGAACGGCTCGTTCGGCGAATCGCGCATGCCTGTCAGGAAGACATAATCGCCATCCAGCATGACCGGCTGCATGTAATTGTGGAATTCGCGCGCCTGTCCCGTCTTGTCGCGCAGCTTGTATTGCACGCTGGGGCCGACGTTCTGCAGGTCCTTGCTGTTGGCGTTCTTTGCAGCGGAACCCAGCTGCTTGCCGATGCCGGCTGCGAAACCCTTGCCGGGATCGACGGCGCGCAGGTCCTGGCCTGCCTGCGCCATGTTCTCGACATTGAAGGCACGGAATCCCGACCACTCGACCGTGTAATCGCCAGTGCCGAGCGGCGTGCTGCCTCCTACCTCGCCCGCCAGCGGGAAGGACGCGTCCTGCGCACCCGCCATCGGATGCGCGCTCAGCTTGAGCCGGCTGCCGCCGTCGTCAAAGCTCGACTGGTATACCGCAATGCCTTTGTAGATCAGCGGCTGGTTGACCTTGATCGTCGCTTCGAAGGTCTTGCCGGTTTCGCTATCGCGCACCACGACCTCGCTGGCAAACAGCTTGGGCATGCCGGTCGAGTAATGCTCGATGATGAATTTCTTCAGCTGGATGGAGAATGGCAACTCCTGCACCAGCATGCCGGTCTGCTGCGGAATCATCGCGGTGTTGCTGGTGGCGCCTTCGGGAATGAAGGTGTTGGCGCGGAAAGTCGGATTGCCGACGCCGAGGCGGTGCTTCTGAGGAATGTCCGAAATCAGGCCGGCGCCGGCAAACGGCGTCTTGCCGTTGAACCATTGCTGGAAGCGGATCGGCAGGTCGGAATCGAGCAGGCCGCCGATACAGATGATGACAATGGCGCTGTGCGCGAGGATATAGCCCCACTTGTTCGCGGCGCCGTGCTTGGCGGCGATCAGCACGCCATTTCCCTTCGGCACGGTCAGCGACTTGTAACCGCTGTCGCCGATGCGGCGCGCGAGGTCGTGCGCCATCGCATCCATCGGCTTGGCGGAATGCCAGTCGACCTTATGGTGGAAATTGCGCAGCGACTGCTCGCGCACGTTCTCGCGCCAGCTGCGCATGTCGCGCAGCATCTTGGGCGTGTTGCGCACGATGCACAGCGTGGTCGAGACCACCAGGAAGGCCATGATCAGCAGGAACCACCACGCCGAGTACACCGCATACAGGCCGAGCTTGTTGAAAACCTCGAACCAGAACGGCCCGAACTGGTTGACGTAGTTCGGCATCGGCTCGTTCTGCTTGAGCACGGTGCCGATGACCGAAGCGATGGCGATCAGCGTCAGCAGGCTGATCGCGAAGCGCATCGATGAAATCAGCTCGACGGTATCCGCCAGCCAGCGGCGCTTCGTCCTGAGTTGCAATCCGGAGGTGCTTGCGTCCATGAATCTGTGCCTGGAAATGAAAAAGGGGGTGGCATCTGCCACCCCCTCCACGTATTTTATACGGCTGCCGGACTTACTTCAGGCCGCCGATGTAGTCGGAAACCGCCTGGATTTCATCGTCGGACATGCGCTTGGCGATGGTCACCATCTGCACGCTGTTCTTGCGCGCGCCCTGGCGGAACGCGGTCAGCTGTGCAGTCGTGTAATCCTGGTGCTGTCCAGCGAGACGTGCGAACTGGGCCGGGATGCCTGCGCCGCTGGCGCCGTGGCAGCCTGCGCATGCCGGGACATTCTTCTCGGCGATGCCTGCGCGGTAGATCTTCTTGCCGGCTTCAACGGTGTCCTTGTTCTTCGCTGCGCCCGGCTTGGCTTCCTGCTTGTCGAGGAACGCGGCGATGTTCTTCATGTCTTCATCCGACAGGCCCTTGGCAATGCCGCCCATGATCGGGTTGTTGCGCTGGCCGGACTTGAAGTCGGCGAGCTGCTTGGCGACGTACGCTGCATGCTGGCCGCCCAGCTTCGGATTTTGCGTGATGGTGGAATTGCCTGCCGGACCGTGGCAGCCCACGCAAGCGATCACGCCGCGGGCGGCGTCGCCGCTGCCGTACAGCTGTTCACCCTTGGCGGCATCAGCCGCGGGCGCCTTATGTTCTTCTGCATAAGCGATCGAGGATACCGCCAGCATCGCGACAAACAAGGACTTCACAAACGGGGAAAACACACGGTTCATTCAAACACCCTGAGGACTTGATATTTTAAAATTCTGGCCAACGGCAGAGCTCAAAGTAAAGTGCGTTGTGCTTTTGCGGCGCAACAACACAATAACCCCTTATTGTACAATAGCTTTCAAGCATTCCCTCCTACTTTCCAGCATTTTTCCCCCTCCCTATGTCCCTTCTTTGGCAAGCCCGCTTCTTCACCACCGTGAACCACCTTCGCGATTTGCCAAAAACGCAAGTCCCCGAGCTCGCCTTCGCCGGCCGCTCGAATGCCGGCAAATCGACCGCGATCAATATCCTGTGCAACCAGAAGCGCCTGGCCTTCGCGTCCAAGACGCCGGGCCGCACGCAGCACATCAATTACTTCTCGATCGGGGGCGCCCATGTCGGGCAGCACCGCAAGGATGCGACCAGGGTCGACGAAATCCGCGCCCTGCTGGTCGACCTGCCGGGCTACGGGTACGCCGAAGTGCCGGGGGAAGCAAAAAATCACTGGAACGAATTGCTCGGCACGTACATCCAAAGCCGCGAACAGCTCGCCGGCCTGGTGATGATCATGGATGCGCGCCGGCCCTTCACCGACCTCGACGTGCAGATGCTGGAGTGGTTTGCACCGACAGGCAAGCCGGTACATTGTCTTTTGACCAAGGCCGACAAGCTCAACCGCAACGACTCGACCAATGCGCTGCGCCAGGCGAAGAGCGTGCTGCAAAGCTATGTGGATGAACAAGGCCAGCCGCTCCCGTTCTCGGTGCAGCTGTTCTCGGCGTTGAAGCGGATCGGGCTGGACGAAGCAAATGACAAGATCCTTGATCTGCTTTCCTTGACCGGAGACCCTGCGGCTGGGGATGATACCGTTGAGAAATGAACGGGCAAAAAAAACCCTGGAGAAAGGGGAAGATCTCCAGGGTAGTAACGCCATATCGCTAATGCCACGATAGGCCCCGCTCAGGGAGGAGAAGCGGGAGGTGAATGAACACCTATCGCTATGAGTAGTCGCCTCACGAAAAGTTTCAGGAATTTATACAATTCATTCATCGCATCCCCATTTTCCATTAATTGCCATGTCACAGAACCTGTCGCCGAACCATTTCCCCGCCGTCCGCATGCGCCGCATGCGCAAGGACGCTTTTTCGCGCGCCATGATGCGCGAGCACGTAATCACCCCGTCCGACCTGATCTACCCGGTCTTCATCCTCGACGGCGAGAACCAGCGGGAAAAGGTCGCATCCATGCCCGGCGTCGAGCGCCTGTCCGTGGACCTGCTGCTGGGCGTGGCGGAAGAATGTGTGTCGCTCGGCATCCCTGTCATGGCGCTGTTCCCGGTCATCAATTCCTCCCTCAAGACGCCTGACGGCATCGAAGCGGTCAATCCGGAAGGCCTGGTGCCGCGCGCCGTGCGCGAGTTGAAGAAGCGCTTCCCCGAGCTGGGCATCCTGACCGACGTCGCGCTCGACCCGTATACCAGCCACGGCCAGGACGGCGTGATCAATGCCGACGGCTATGTGCTCAACGACGAAACCAGCGCCATCCTGACCAAACAGGCACTGGCGCAGGCGGAAGCAGGCGTCGACATCGTGGCGCCGTCCGACATGATGGACGGCCGCATCGGTGCCATCCGTGCCGCACTGGAATCGCACCACTTCATCCATACGCGCATCATGGCCTACTCGGCGAAGTACGCGTCGGCGTTCTACGGCCCCTTCCGCGATGCGGTCGGCTCGGCGGGCAACCTCGGCAAGAGCGACAAGAGCACCTACCAGATGGACCCCGCGAACAGCAACGAAGCGCTGCGCGAAGTCGCACTCGACCTGGCCGAAGGCGCGGACATGGTAATGGTCAAGCCGGGCATGCCCTACCTCGACATCGTCCGCCGCGTGAAGGACGAGTTCAAGGTTCCGACCTTCGCCTACCAGGTCAGCGGCGAGTACGCGATGATCAAGGCCGCAGCGCAGAACGGCTGGCTGGACCATGACAAGACGATGATGGAAGCGATGCTGTCCTTCAAGCGCGCCGGCGCCGACGGCGTGCTGACCTACTTTGCACGCGACATCGCGCGCAAGCTCAAGCAGCTCTGATCCTACCTCCCCCGGCACCGGCCCTCCCGAAGGGCCGGTTTCATTACGTGCAAGGCGAACCATCCGCACATGGACATCTTCCACGTCAGCAGCAGCCACGTCACCCAGCTCGAGCACGCCGATTCCGGCTTGCCAGCGCAAGGCTACCTTTGGATCGACGTCACCCATGACGAAGTAGCGGCCGATCCGACGGCATGGCGCGACGCCATTGCACATGCAACGGGGGCGCACATCTATGACCCGCACCTGACGGATGTGGTCAACCTCAGCCACCCGTCCTATTTCGACTCCACGCAAGACTACGCGATGGTGGTGTTCCGCAAGCTGGCGCTTGACGGCAGCGGCATGCCGGAGGAAACCGAGTCCGGCGCATCGCCGAAACGCAAGATTCCCCCCGCGCTGACCAAGCTGGCCACGAAGCCCGTGGCCTTCCTGCTGCTGGATCGAGCGTTGGTCACCGTGCATGCGCCTAACAGCAGGACCATCGAAGCAACCCGTGCCCGCCTGCTCGAGTTCAAGACGCGCCGCGAGGGCGCCCCGCACGCACTGCGGCCGCCGTCTTCGCCCGAGGAACTGATGCTGCGCATGCTCAATGCCATGGTTGACCAGTACCTCGCGTTGCGCCAGCCGCTCACCACGCAGATCGACCGCTGGCAGCGCGCCCTGCTCAATCCGCGCAGCCCGTTCAATGACTGGAACGCGCTGCTCGACGCGCGCATCGAATTGCGCAAGCTGGACCACCTGTGCGAAGGCCAGCGCGACGCGCTGCAGGAATTGCGTGATTACCTGGTCGACACCATCGATGGCTCGGACAACAGCCGCGGCAAGGATTTGATCCTGGTACGCGTCAACGATGTGATGGAACACATCACCCGCGTGCTCAACCATGCGCAGCGCCTGGAATCCAGCATTGAGTCGGCGGTGCAGATTCACTTCTCGGCGATGGCCCACCGTACCAGCGAAATCATGCGCACGCTGACGGTGATCACAGCACTGTTCATGCCGCTGACGCTGATCACCGGCATCTTCGGCATGAACTTCACCGTCATGCCCTTGCTGAAGGATGAGGCGGGGTTCTGGATCACCATGGGCATGATGGCCGTCATCGTGCTCATCCTGCTCGTCTTCTTCTGGCGCAAGCGCTATCTCGAAGACAACGACCGATAAAAAAAGCGCCCCGTGTGGGGCGCCTTGATCAGAAGCTGGAAACCAGCGAGAGCGAATTCAGGAACTTCTCCGTATTCTGGAAGCCGATCACCCGCCCCCCCTGGATCTCGCGCCCCTGCTTGTCGAAGAAGATGATGCCGGGCGGGCCGAACAACCTGAAGCGCTTGAGCAGCTCCTTGTCGTCGGCGTTGTTGGCCGTCACATCGGCCTGCAGCAGGACGATATTGGCGAATTGATCACGTACCCGCCGGTCGGAGAAGGTCAGCTTTTCCATTTCGATGCAGGACACGCACCAGTCAGCATAGAAATCCAGCATGACCGTCTTGCCGGCCGATTGCGCCAGCACGGCATCCAGCTCCGCCACCGACTTGACCCGCTTGAAGTCCGTCTTGTGGACACTGCCGGTCAGGTGGGCAACCGGCGCCAGCGGATCGCGTCCGCCGGTAGCCGCGCCCGCCAGCTGCACCAGCCCGAATACGGCGAACACCAGGCCCGCAAGCTTGCCAGCCTTGCGCGACTTCCAGAGCAGATAGCCACCATAGCCAATACCCAGCACCGCCCAGCCGACCATTGGTACCCAGCCCGGAATCACCGGCGTGACAATCCAGATCGCCAGCCCCAGCATGAGCACGCCGAAGAAGAATTTCACCGACTCCATCCACGCGCCTGCACGCGGCAGCAAGGCGCCTGCGGAAACACCGACCAGCATCAGCGGCACGCTCATGCCGACTGCCATTGCGAACAATGCACTGCCGCCGATCAGCACGTCGCGTGTCTGGCTGATGTACAGAAGCGCACCCGCGAGCGGCGCCGCGACGCATGGCCCGACAATCAGGGCCGAAATCGCGCCCATCGCAAAAACGCCCGCCATCTTGCCGGCAGACTGTCGCCCCGATGCGTCCGCGAGTCTGGCCTGGATCGAGGCCGGCACCTGCAACTGGTACACCCCGAACATGGAGAGCGACAACACCGCCATCAATACCGCGAATGCTCCGAGTACCCAAGGATTCTGCAGCGCCGCCGCCAGCCCCTCGCCGGCAAGGCCCGCCGCAACACCCAGCACCGTGTAGACGAGCGCCATGCCCAGCGAATAGGCAACCGACAACGCAAATCCCCGGCCGCGGCTGACGTCCGTGCCTTCACCGACAATGATCGAGGACAGGATAGGCACCATCGGCAGCACGCACGGCGTGAAGGCGAGTCCAATCCCGAGCAGCAGGAACAGCGGCAGGATCGCCAGCAATTTTCCGCTTTGCAGGGAAGCCTCGATGCGGCCCATTTCCGAGTCGGCTGCTGCTCCGGCGGATTGCGCGCCGCCGGCCATCGACACTGACGCCGCACCGCCGCTGGTAGACAGCTTCGCCACGGATTCCATCGGCGGATAGCACAGCCCCTTGTCCGCGCAGCCCTGGCCTGTGGAGCGGAGCGTGAAGCCG
>NZ_LSTO01000001.1:659477-663734 GCF_002211445.1 Noviherbaspirillum denitrificans
CGCTGTCCAGCATCGATGCGCTCGACTCGAAGGCGCGCATCGAGGAAATTGCCCGCATGCTCGGCGGCATCGAAATCACGGCGACAACACGCAAACACGCGCGCGAACTGCTCGCGTCGTAAGCCATACAACAAGGAACACCGAACACGATGCGCCCCAATCCGGAACCCCCGTTTTCCCATGGCACGCTGTCCAAAACCGGCGTGGTGCTGGTCAATCTCGGCACACCCGACGAGCCGACGACGCCCGCCGTACGGCGTTACCTCAAGCAATTCCTGTCCGACCCGCGCATGGTCGAAATCCCGCGTGCAGTGTGGTGGCTCATCCTCAATGGCGTGATTCTCCCTTTCCGCTCTTCCAAGTCGGCCGCCAAGTACGCGTCGATCTGGACCCAGGAAGGCTCGCCGCTGATGGTCCACACGAAGAAGCAGGCAGCACTGCTGCGCGGCTACCTCGGGGAACGGGGGCACGATGTGCAGGTCGCGTATGCGATGCGTTACGGCAGCCCCTCGCTTCCCGAAACCGTCGACAAGCTCAAGGCCGACGGCTGCGAGCGCATCCTGATCCTGCCTGCCTATCCGCAATATTCCGCGACCACCACGGCTTCCATCTTCGACGCCGTGTTCAGCCACTATGCGAAAGTGCGTAATGTGCCGGAGCTTCGCTTCGTCAAGCACTACCACGATAACGAGGGCTACATCGATGCCCTCAAGAAGTCGGTGCTCGCGCATTGGGAGGTGCATGGACGGCCCGACAAGCTGGTGATGAGCTTCCATGGCGTTCCCAAGCGCACGCTGCTGCTCGGCGATCCCTATCACTGCGAATGCCACAAGACCGCGCGCCTGCTTGCGGCTGCGCTGCGCCTGACGCCCGAGCAGTACATCGTCACGTTCCAGTCCCGCTTCGGCAAGGCTGAATGGCTGCAGCCCTACACTGCGCCGACTGTGCAGAAGATGGGCAAGGAAGGCGTGCGACGTATCGACGTGCTTTGCCCCGGCTTCACCAGCGATTGCCTGGAAACCCTGGAAGAAATCGCGATGGAGGTCAAGCAGGACTTCCTCACGTCAGGCGGCAAGGAATTCCACTACATTCCCTGCCTTAATGAAGACCCGACCTGGATCGTTGCACTGGCCGAAATTGCCGAACAGCACATGGCCGGCTGGCCTACGATGCTCACGCCCCAGATGCGCGAGGACGCGCGCAAGGAAGCGGAAGTGGCGCGTCAGAAGGCCATGCAGATGGGGGCGAAAAAGTAGGGCGTCCGCGTGCCGGTGTCAGAACGCCGGCGGCAGGTCGACGTGGCAGATCCACGCCGCCGCGAGCAGCGTATAGGCGACGATGGATGCCGAAATAAGTTGCAGTTTCATGTTCTGTGCTCCGATGCAACCGCGCTGAATGCAGTTGCCACTCGATTAAGTCCATCCTAGTACGCCTGCCCGGGAATTGAAGCCCCTTTCGCCGTAAAGTGTGTAACAAGTCTTAACGTTTCGAGGCGGGCAAAAATATTTCAAATAGTTGAATTCATTCCCCTTGAAAAAGTAAGGGAAACCCCCATTTACTGAGTCAATTGAAACTAAGTCATTGATTTTCTGGAGACTTTTTGTGATGCAAGATCAAGAGAAGATGCAGGATCAGGTAGAACAGGCCATCCCGCCGCAAGAAGGCGCTGCCGAGCAGCCGGCCCAGGCTCAGACTGGGCCCGGCTTCGAAGAACGCCTCGCGGCAGCGGAAGCCAAGGCCTCCGAAATGCAGGACGCCTACCTCCGCGCCAAGGCCGAGGGTGAAAATATCCGCCGCCGTGCACAGGAAGACGTCGCCAAGGCGCACAAGTTCGCCATCGAGAATTTTGCCGAGGCACTGGTCCCGGTAAAGGACAGCCTGGAAATGGCGCTCAAGCTGGAAACCCCCTCGGTTGAATCCCTGAAGGAAGGTGTTGAAATGACACTGAAGCAGCTGGTTTCCGCCTTCGAGCGCAACCGCCTGCAGGAAATCAACCCGCAGCCGGGCGAAAAGCTCGACCCGATGAAGCACCAGGCGATTTCCATGGTGCCGGCGGACCAGGAAGCCAATACGATCGTTACCGTCCTGCAAAAGGGTTACATGATCGCCGATCGACTGCTGCGGCCTGCGCTGGTCACGGTCGCGCAATAAGAATCGGAAAAGGGCGACAAAGGCGCTTGAAACCTGCGCCTCGTTCCATATATACAACACATCAGAAAACTCTCGTTTTAAGGATAAAGGAACATCATCATGGGCAAGATCATTGGCATTGACTTGGGTACGACCAACTCCTGCGTCGCCATCATGGAAGGCGGTCAGCCGAAGGTTATCGAGAACTCCGAAGGTTCCCGCACCACGCCTTCCGTGATCGCGTATCAGGACGATGGCGAGATCCTGGTTGGCGCGCCGGCAAAACGCCAGGCCGTCACCAACCCGAAGAACACCCTCTACGCGGTCAAGCGTCTCATCGGCCGCAAGTTCGAAGAAAAGGAAGTCCAGAAGGACATCAACCTGATGCCCTACCAGATCGTCAAGGCCGACAACGGCGACGCATGGGTAGGTGTGCGCGACAAGAAGTTGGCGCCGCCGCAGGTTTCCGCGGAAGTGCTGCGCAAGATGAAGAAGACCGCCGAAGACTACCTCGGTGAAGAAGTGACCGAAGCCGTCATTACCGTCCCGGCTTACTTCAACGACGCACAGCGCCAGGCAACCAAAGATGCCGGCCGCATTGCCGGCCTGGACGTCAAGCGCATCATCAACGAACCGACCGCGGCTGCGTTGGCCTTCGGCCTCGACAAGAGCGGCAAGGGCGACCGCAAGATCGCCGTGTATGACCTCGGCGGCGGCACCTTCGACATCTCGATCATCGAGATCGCGGACGTCGACGGCGAAATGCAGTTCGAAGTGCTGTCCACCAACGGCGATACCTTCCTTGGCGGCGAAGACTTCGACCAGCGCATGATCGATTACATCATCGACGAGTTCAAGAAGATCAACGGCCTCGACCTGTCGAAGGACCCGATCGCCCTGCAGCGCATCAAGGCATCGGCCGAGCGCGCGAAGATCGAGCTGTCCTCCTCGCAGCAGACCGAAGTCAACGAGCCGTACATCGCCATGGTCAACGGCGCACCGGTCCACCTGAACATGAAGATCACCCGCGCCAAGCTGGAATCGCTGGTCGAGGAACTGATCGAGCGCACCATCGAGCCCTGCCGCATCGCGATCAAGGATGCAGGCGTGAAGGTGTCCGACATCCAGGACGTGATCCTGGTCGGCGGCATGACTCGCATGCCGAAGGTGCAGGACAAGGTGAAGGAATTCTTCGGCAAGGAGCCGCGCAAGGACGTCAACCCGGATGAAGCCGTGGCCGTCGGTGCAGCGATCCAAGGTTCCGTGCTGTCGGGCGACCGCAAGGACCTGCTGCTGCTGGACGTGACCCCGCTGTCGCTGGGTATCGAAACCCTGGGCGGCGTGATGACCAAGATGATCCAGAAGAACACCACGATCCCGACCAAGTTCAGCCAGGTGTTCTCGACCGCCGACGACAACCAGCCGGCAGTGACCATCAAGGTCTACCAGGGCGAGCGCGAAATGGCGACCGGCAACAAGTTGCTGGGCGAATTCAACCTCGAAGGCATTCCGCCGGCACCGCGCGGCATCCCGCAGATTGAAGTCGGCTTCGACATCGACGCCAACGGCATCCTGCACGTGAGCGCGAAGGACAAGGCATCCGGCAAGGAAAACAAGATCACCATCAAGGCCAACTCGGGCCTGTCCGAGGAGGAAATCCAGAAGATGGTGAAGGACGCCGAGCTGTACGCTGACGAGGACAAGAAGCTCAAGGAACTGGCCGACGCGCGCAACCAGGGCGATGCACTGGTACACTCGACCCGCAAGGCACTGACCGAGTACGGCGACAAGCTGGACGGCGGCGAGAAGGAAAAGATCGAAGCAGCGATCAAGGACCTGGAAGGCGCCCTGAAGGGCAACGACAAGGCCGACATCGACGCCAAGGTCGCCGCACTGTCGACCGCCGCGCAGAAGCTCGGTGAAAAGATGTATGCCGACGCGCAAGCCCAGCAGGCCGGTGCGGCAGGCGCTGCCGGTGCCGCGGGTGCTGGCGCGGGTGCAGGCGCATCGGAAGCCAAGGCCAAGGAAGAAGACGTCGTCGACGCCGATTTCAAGGAAGTCAAAGACAAGTAATAACATTCATCGCGGCGCAAGCCGTGATGGCCCGCCGAGCCGATGCGATCGTCC
>NZ_LSTO01000001.1:663744-667818 GCF_002211445.1 Noviherbaspirillum denitrificans
CGGAATTCCGGACGATGTAAGGAGGCAGGCGTTTCGTGGTCATCGGTACATTCCTTGTCAAATATGCAGGCTCGGAAAAGCTAGAGCGGTGCTTCTAATCTCCCAAGCGAAACTTTTGGCAAGTCGGGCTATGATCACGTCCGTTGCCATAGTGCAATGAGAGCCTCAAGCCAGTCCGGCACAGAAACGGACGCCAGGCGGTACCTGAATGGTAACCGCTACTCAAAATTCGAGGAGGGAGACATGAATCTGAACCGCATGCGCATCGGTCAGCGCCTGGCCCTGGGATTCGGGGTCGTGACCACATTGCTGGTCCTGCTGGCCTGCCTGGCCTACCTGCGCATCTCCAGCCTGGCCGAAGAAATCAACCACATGGTGAACGACCGTTACCCGAAGACGGTGGTCGCCAACAAGATCAAGGCCGACCTCGACGAAAGCATCCGCAGCATGCTCAACGTGCTGGTCATGCAGGATGCCGGGCAGATCAAGAAAGAGCTGGCCAATATCGCGGAGCGCAACAAGAGCATCGACGCGTCCATCAACCGGCTCGGCACCATCATCAGCGACGGCAAGGGCAAGGAGCAGGTGACCGCCATCGGCGAGTTGCGCGACAAGTTCATCCCGGCGCAGAACAAGTTCGTGGCCCTCATCAACGAGGACAAGAAGGACGAGGCGATGGTCAAGCTGATGTTCTCGGTGCGACCGCTGCAGGGCAAGTACTTCGAGCAGCTCGATGCCTTTGTCAAGCAGCAGGACGGCGAGATGGCGCAGGCGGGCGAAGACTCCACCGCTGCCGCCAGCCAGACCGCGCTCTTCATCCTCGCGCTGGCAGCAGGCGCCGCTGCGCTGAGCATCCTGGTCGGCTTCCTGACCACGCGCCGCATCACCGGTCCGCTGAACGAGGCGGTGGAGGTGGCCAAGCGCGTCGCCGACGGCGACCTCACCAGCGACATCCAGGTCCGCACGCAGGATGAAACCGGCGAGCTGATGAAAGCCCTGCAACACATGAATCAAAGCCTCGCCACGCTGGTGGGCGATGTGCGCCAGGGCACCGAGACCATCGCCGCCGCGTCACGCGAAATCGCCAGCGGCAACATGGATCTCTCGCACCATACGCAGGAACAAGCCGGTGCGCTGCAGGAAACCGCCTCGTCCATGGGCCAGCTCACGCAGACCGTGCGCGAGAACGCCGAGAATGCCCGCGAGGCCAACCAGCTTGCGGCAACCGCGTCGAACATCGCGGAGAAGGGCGGCGCGGTGGTATCGCAGGTGGTGCAGACCATGGGCTCGATCAACGAGTCATCGCGCAAGATCGTGGACATCATCGGTGTCATCGACGGCATCGCTTTCCAGACCAATATCCTGGCGCTGAACGCGGCTGTCGAAGCGGCGCGCGCCGGGGAGCAGGGCAGGGGCTTTGCGGTGGTGGCCGCCGAGGTGCGCAACCTGGCGCAGCGCTCGGCCAGCGCCGCGAAGGAAATCAAGCAGCTCATCAGCGACTCGGTCGACAAGGTCGACACCGGCGCGCGGCTGGTGGACGAGGCGGGCAGCACCATGAACGAGGTGGTCGCCAGCGTGCGCCGCGTAACCGGGATCATGGCCGAGATCACTGCCGCCAACCAGGAGCAGAGCGCCAGCATCGAACAGCTCAATCATATGATCGTGCAGATGGACGGCGTGACCCAGCAGAACGCTTCGCTGGTGGAAGAGGCCGCGGCGTCCGCCGAATCGATGCAGAACCAGGCGTCGGCGCTGTCGCAGCTGGTCAGCGTGTTCAAGCTCAACAACAGCTTGCCCGTGACGGCACAGCCGAAGTCGGCGACGGTGGTTACCTTGCCGCAGAAGACGAAGGCTCCGGTCCGTCCTGCCCGCCAGCTGGCGGCAGCAGTGAACGCCAAGGACGGATGGGAAGAGTTTTGATTTGATATAGCCGCAACAGGAGACAACATGAAAACGATGAAATGCTTCAAGGGCATGGCCATTGCCGCTGCCTTCGTGATGGGACTGGGAATGAATGCGCACGCGATGGAAGTCGGCGGCGTGAAGATGGATGAAAGCACCAAGGTCGCCAACCAGGACCTGAAGCTAAACGGTGCCGGCCTGCGCACCTGGGCCGTGTTCAAGGTCTATGCCGCCGGTCTCTACTTGCCGGAGAAGAAAAAGGCGGTGCCGGACATCATGGCCCTTAACGGACCGCGCCGCATCAAGCTGGTGTTGCTGCGCGACGTCAACAATGAAGAACTCGGGCAGGCCTTCATGGATGGCCTGAATGCGAATTCCGACAAGGCGGAAAAAGCCAAGTTCGTGAACCAGACGGTGAAGATGGGCGAAATCTTCGCGTCCATCCCCAAACTCAACAAGGGCGACACCATCACCTCCGACTGGATTCCGGGGCAAGGAATGCATGTGCTGGTGAACGACAAGCGCGTCGGCGAAGTGCTGCCGGACATCGCCTTCTACAACGCCTTCATGCGCATCTGGCTGGGCGAGAAGCCGGTGGACAATACGCTGAAGCAGGCATTGCTGGGCGGATGATCTCCGGCGCCATACAAACCGTTTCTCTCTTCCAACGCGCCTTCGGGCGCGTTTTTTTTGATCGCACGAAAGGACGTGTTTCCGACGGAAAAAGAAGTGTTGCGCCGGGATCGGACCGCAACATTCAATCGCGACAGTTTGTACTATATTAAAACGAGCAAGCAGCGGGCGAGCAGTATTCAACAGTATTCCCTCGGCCCTCATGTCCAGCACTAAACCCATGGCTAGCCTAGCGCACGCGATCCGCAACTTCCAGGGGGGCGGAGTCTCGCACAATGAATTCTTCGCGCAGGTCGACCGTGCGCTCGCGTCCAGCGGCGCCGACTCCACCAAGTTGCTGGAAATCCTCGACGACGAGAACACGCGCGGCCACCTGCCGCCGGACGTATATGCGGAACTGCAACGCCGCGTCGAGCGCGTTGTGGAATCGACCCGCAGCATGAATGGCAACGAAACGCGCGTGCGCACAGGATCGATCCGCAGCACCATGCCGCCGTATGCGTCGGGCGGCGAGACCCGTTACACCTCTGAAATGGTTGACGGGCTGGAACGCATCAAGGGCGTGGGCGATACGCTCAACGGGCGTTTCGTGCTGGAAGAGTGCATTGGCTTCGGCGGCATGGGCACGGTCTACAAGGCGCTGGACATGCGCAAGCTGGAGGCGTCCGACCGTAATCCCTATATCGCGATAAAGGTACTGAACGTCCAGTTTCGGGGCCACCCGAAATCGCTGATCGCGCTGCAGCGTGAAGCCAAGAAGGCGCAGGCGCTCGCGCATCCCAACATCGTGCGGGTATACGACTTCGACCGCGACGGAGCGATGGTCTACCTGACCATGGAATACCTGACCGGCGGACCGCTGAGCCGCATGCTGCGCGCGCCGGGGTTCGGCGGCGTACCCTATGCGGAGGCGATGCACGTGATTGCCGGCATTGCCAAGGCGCTTTCCTATGCGCATGAACGCGGATTCGTGCATTGCGACCTGAAGCCAGCCAATGTGTTCATCACCGACAACGACGAAGTGAAGGTGATCGACTTCGGTATTGCCCGCGTGTTCCACAAGCCGGAAGAGCAGGTTGAGGCAACGGTGTTCGACCCCGGCAGCCTCGGCGCGATGACGCCCGCCTACGCCAGCCCGGAAATGCTGGAAAACCGTGAGCCTGACCCGCGCGACGATGTCTACGCGCTGGCCTGCATTGCCTATGAATTGCTGACCGGCCGTCATCCCTTCGACCGTGTGCCGGCGACGCAGGCACGCAACTCGGGGCTCAAGCCCCAGCGCCCGCAGAACCTCGGCAATCGTCCATGGAAAGCCTTGCGCCATGCGCTGGAATTCGAGCGCGAAAAGCGCACGCCGGGCGTCGATCTCTTCTACAAGGAAATGAGCAGTACGGGAAAGGTGCCGCCGTTTGCATTCATCGGCGGCGCCGCATTCGCGGCGGCATTGCTGGCGACGCTGGCATTCAATTACTACAAAGGATCGAAGGAGCAGGTAACCGAGACGCCGGAAGTGGTGAAGGAAGAAACCCGCGAACCGCC
>NZ_LSTO01000001.1:667828-669963 GCF_002211445.1 Noviherbaspirillum denitrificans
TGCTGAAATCCTTCACCTTCGGATTTTTGCCGAGCATCAGCATCCCGATCCTCGACCCGAGCGTGAAGGCCCGCGTGAAGACGAGCGAGGCGCAGACCAAGGTGGCGGAAGAGGAATACCGCAAGACCGTGGTCACGGCCTTCGAGGAGGTCGAGAACGCGCTGGTCAACCTTGACGCGCACAAGAAGCAGCGCGTGGAGCTGCAGCAGCAGGTGGAAAACCTGCGCTCCGTCTCCACGCAGGTAGAGGCGCAGCTGAAGGAAGGCGTGGTGTCGCAGCTTGAAGTGTTCGAAACCGAGCGTTCGCTGCTGCAGGCCGAGCTTGCGCTGCTGGCCAACCACCAGCAGATCCTGTCCGATACGGTCACGCTCTACAAGGCGCTCGGCGGGGGCTGGCCGGCGGTCGCGGTGGGGAACGCCAGCCAATGAACGTCAGACGCAGCATGGCGCACGACAATGCCGCGACCGTGCGGATGCAGACGGTCGACATGGAGTACGACATCGTACTCAAGCCGGTGTCGCATCCAGAAGCGGGTGAAATCCGCATCGACGAAAACCTGTTTGCGATCGGCAGGACGGAGCCGCCGTTTTCCGACTACCCGCCGAATATCGTCGCCGACCTGTCGCGCCGCCATGCGCGCATCTTTTCCGAGAACGGCGCGGTCTACATCGCCGACCTTGACAGCAAGAACGGCACCAAGGTCAATGGCGTCGATGTCCAGCAAAAGATCACCAAGCTGAACGACGGTGACGAGATCAGTTTCGGCGGTCGGCTCACCTACAAGGTGCGGCTCGGCAAGCCGAAGGAACGCACGATCATGTCGGCGCGGCTGGTCGCGGTCGTGCTCAATCCCGAACGCGAGGACCTGGGGCTGCAGCCGATCGTCATCAGCAGTTTTCCCTTCCTGATCAGCAAGGCCGACGATGCATTTGCCCGTTACAAGGATGAGTTCCCGCACCAGGTGAACTACCTCTCGCGGCGGCATGCGCACATTTTCCTCAAGGGCGGGCAGGCGTTTGTCGAAGACCTCGGCAGCACCAATGGCACCTTTGTCGGTGGCAAGCGGCTGGACGAGCATGCGGCGCCGCTGAACGACGGCGATACGCTGGCCTTCGGCGGCCATCATTTCGTCTACAAGGCCAGCCTGCACAAGGAAGAACTCGAGACCGACCCGACCGTCACCAGGCTGAGCACCATGGTGCAGAGCGTGATGCCGACCACCGGCAATCCGGACAAGACGACCTTTGTCGCCGCGCCCGATTCCTTCCTCGATATCTTCTGCGTGGATCCCGGACCGCGGCAGGAGGATGAAGTCAATGACGAGCAGGCGAAGCCGCAGGAAGAAGGCGAAGACGATTCGGTGCGCCGCAAGCCGCGCGGCAAGGCAGCCATCTTCATTTCCGAGCTGGCCGGCGCGTTTGCCGGCGGTGAACAGGCGCTGTCGAAGCGGGCGCTGCGCATCGCCGCCGCGGGCTTCGGCATCCTCGTCGCGGCCGTGCTCGTGATGCGGCTGTCCGGCGCACCGGAACGCGAGATGAAGGACCTGATTGCAGATGGAAAATTCGCACAGGCATCCGAGCTGGCAACACGGCATCTCGCCCGCAACCCCGGCAACGCGGAACTCAAGGCTCTCGGCACCGAAGCCCTGCTCAAGGCGCAGCTGCCGGAATGGGTGGCGGCGATGAAGGCACGTAATTTCGACAAGGCGGCGTCGGTGCTGGCCGGGATGAAGGAAGCAGCACGCCACAACGACCATGCGAATCCGCTGCTGGCCGAGCTGGAATGGCTGGGCGGGATGGAGCGCTTCGTGATGGGGCGTGGCGGACCTGACGCGCCGATCCGTATCTATGGCGATGAAGACCGCTTGCGCACGCTGCTGCGGCAATGGGACGACGGTACGCAGAAGCACCAGCGTGCCTATGCGACGATTTCCGGCATCGTGCCCGCATTCGATGAGGTGTATGCGGAAGCGCTCAGCCATCTGCGCAAATTGCAGAGTGACGAGGCGGTGTACCTAGCGGCGATCGAACGACTGAAAACGTCGATAGCGGACGAACTGAAGCGTGACACGCCCGCCGCGCTGGAACCGCTGCTGAAGGAATATGCGGAAAAATACCCGCGCATCGGCGGGGTGG
>NZ_LSTO01000001.1:669973-674157 GCF_002211445.1 Noviherbaspirillum denitrificans
TGCGCACAGCATGCCGTTCAGACAGCTGGTTCATATTGTATTTCTCCGAATGGTTAAAAGTGGAGGGCTGGCTGGCGGGCGGGCCGGTGGCTGGCGAGGGGTTGTTAATTTTTGTAAATGAGAAGCATTATCATTTAAGGCGTGCAAAAAATCAACATGTGGTGCCGTGCAGGGTGGATTTCCGCTTTTGCAAGGAGGAACTCAGGCTCGTTTTGAGTGCCGAAAAGCATCGCCAGCTCGCCGGAAGGCAACATTTCACGCGGGTTTGCGGCGAGTTGCCGAATTTCCTAAACGATCCAAATACATGTGTAAAGCTCAGACGTCACCTTCAGTGTCTGCGATAAGTGCTTCTTTTTCTTGAGAATTCACTCCGGGAATTGCTTGAGCGAAACGCGCTAAGTCATTGACTTCATTGATAAAAATCGCATTTTTGAACCCGAATATTACTTGACCGCAAATAAAGCATCCTCTAAAGTGGGCGACAGTGTGAAAAAGTGTATTTTTGTGGGGCGTTTTTAAAAAAATCCCGCGCAACACGTTTCACAACCAACAACGACAACCACGAGGTCAATCAGGGTGTTTCAAGGCGCGTCAGCGTTGAGTCTCGATGCCAAAGGGCGGATGACAGTTCCGTCCAAGCATCGTGACGCCTTGTCGCTTCAATGCGAAGGCCGCATCACGCTCACCCGCCATCCCCATGGTTGCCTGCTTCTCTTTCCGCGCCCGGTCTGGGAAAACCACCGTGAGCAGATCGCCGCCTGGCCGATGTCCGCGCGCGCCTGGCAGCGCGTCTTCCTCGGCAATGCCTCCGATGTCGAAATGGACTCCGCCGGCCGCATCCTGATTGCGCCGGAACTGCGCTCGGCCGTCGGCCTGACGCGCGACGTCATGCTCCTTGGCATGGGCAGCCATTTCGAGATCTGGGACGCTGAAAAACTCGCCCAGGACGAGGCGCAGGCCGTGGCCAACGGCATGCCCGACGTATTGAGTAACTTTTCTTTCTGACGGCCCGTGATGAGTGAACAAACGGTGCCCGGCTTGCAGCACCGCACGGTGCTGTTAGAAGAAGCGGTCGATTCGCTGCAGATCGACGGCGAGCGCGCCAATGGCGTGTACGTCGATGGCACCTTCGGCCGCGGCGGTCATAGCCGCCGGATCCTCGAGCGTCTCGGTCCCAACGGCCGATTGATTGCATTCGACAAGGATCCGCAGGCGATTGCGGCCGCACAGGCGGTTTCGGACAAGCGATTCGAAATCGTGCATGACAGCTTCGCCACGATGGCTGAAGCCCTCGCATCGCGCGGCGTCATGCAGGTGGATGGAATTTTGCTGGACCTCGGAATCTCGTCGCCGCAGGTGGACGAAGCGGCACGCGGTTTCAGTTTTCGACTGGACGGTCCGCTGGACATGCGCATGGATACCACGCGCGGGATGTCGGCGGCAGAGTGGCTCGCCACCGAGTCAGAACAGACGATAGGAAAGGTAATCAAAGATTATGGGGAAGAACGGTTTGCTTTTCAGATTGCAAAGGCGATTGTTGCTCGCCGGGCAATCGAGCCAATTTCAGGCACACGACAGCTTGCCGAGATCGTGGCACACGCAGTCAAAACCCGCGAGAAGGGTAAAGATCCGGCCACTCGCACATTTCAGGCTATCCGGATTTACATCAATCAAGAGCTTGAAGAACTTGAAGTAGCACTGAGTGCCGCTTTCGACAAACTGGCCCCGCACGGGAGACTGGCTGTGATCAGTTTTCATTCATTGGAAGACCGCATCGTGAAGCGCTACCTGGCCTCCAAGGCCAAGGTGCAGCAGCCCGACCGCCGCCTGCCGATCCGTGCCGCCGACCTGCCGCAGCCCGAACTCAAGCTGCTGGCCAAAATGAAACCTTCCGACGCCGAAATCGCCGCCAACCCGCGCGCGCGTTCGGCCATCATGCGTGTCGCCGAGCGGATTGCCGCGGGAGGTGCGCCATGAGCGGCAAGGTCAATGCAATCCTCACCGCGGCGCTTGTGATCTGCGCCCTTCTTGTCGTGAATTCGCAATACCAGTACCGGCGCCTGTTTATCGAGATCGAGCGCGCGCAAGCCGCCGCCAAGCAGCTCGAACTCGAATGGGCGCACCTGCAGCTCGACCAGTCCACGCTGGCCAAGCATGCACGCATCGAAGCCAACGCACGGCGCGACCTCAACATGGTCCCCGTCACGCCCGACCGCACGCAGTACCTGACGCTGGGAGGGCAATGATGCGCACCCCATCACGCGCCGCGGCGGGCAAGGGCGTGCAGTTCAGCGCCAGCCCGGTGCTCGCGCTCAAGCTGCCGGTCTGGCGTTCGCGTCTGGTGCTGTTCGCTCTGTTCGCTGCTTTCGCCGCCCTCGCGGGACGCGCGCTCTGGCTGCAAGGGATCTCCACCGAGTTCCTGCAGAAGCAGGGCGCATCCCGTTATGCCCGCACGCTCGAATTGCCGGCCACGCGCGGCAAGATCACCGACCGCAACGGCCAGGTGCTCGCTTCGTCCATGCCGGTCAAGGCCATCTGGGCCATTCCGGAAGACGTGCTTGAAGCGCCGGACGCGAAAATCCGCGAACTCGCCAGGCTGCTCGAGATGGACGAGAAGGAGCTGCGCAAGAAGCTGGACTCCGACCGCACCTTCGTCTATCTCAAGCGCCAGGTCGAACAGGACGTCACCGACAAGGTCGCCGCCCTGAACGTCCCCGGCATCGGCACCCGCCGCGAGTACAAGCGCTACTACCCGGATGGCGACGTCATGGCGCACGTGGTCGGCTTCACCAATGTCGAGGACGTCGGCCAGGAAGGCATGGAGCTGGCGTTCCAGAAGACGCTGGCCGGCATGAACGGCAGCCGCCGCGTGATCAAGGATCGCCTCGGACGCATCGTCGAAGACATCGAATCGGTGCGCCTGCCGCACGACGGCAAGGACCTCGCGCTGTCGATCGATCGAAAGCTGCAGTACATCGCCTACACGCACCTGAAGGAAGCCGTAGACAAGCACAAGGCCAAGGCCGCGGCGATGACCATTCTCGATGCGAAGACCGGCGAAGTGCTCGCGCTGGTCAATTACCCGACCTACAACCCTAACGACCGCTCGAAGCTGACCGGCGCCCAGCTGCGCAACCGGGTGATGACCGACACCTTCGAGCCGGGCTCGACCATGAAGCCGTTCCCGATCGCGCTGGCGCTGGAAAAGCGGATGATCACGCCGTTCACCAACATCCAGACGGCACCGGGCAAGCTCACCATCGGCAAGGCCACCATCGGTGATGCCCACGCGCATGGCGTGCTGACGGTGCAGGGCGTGCTGGAAAAGTCATCGAACGTGGGAACCGCCAAGATCGCACTGCAGCTTCCGCCGCAAGACATGTGGGATATGTATACGACCGTCGGTTTCGGTCAGCAGCCCAAGCTCGGCTTCCCCGGTGCGGTCGCCGGCCGCGTCCGTCCGTACAAGTCCTGGAAGCCGATCGAACAGGCGACTATGAGCTACGGCCATGGCATTTCGACTTCGCTGATTCAGGTGGCGCACGCCTACATGATCTTCGCCCGCGACGGCGACATCATCCCGCTCACCCTGCAGAAGGCCGGCGATCGCCCGATCGGCCAGCGCGTCATTTCAGAAAAGACCGCGCGCGACGTGCGCGAAATGCTGGAAATGGCGGCCGGTCCGAACGGCACTGCACCGAAGGCGCAGGTGCCGGGATACCGCGTCGCCGGCAAGACCGGTACCGCGCACAAGCTGGTCGGTGGACAGTACGCCAATAAATACGTTTCATCCTTCGTGGGCTTCGCCCCGGTTTCGGATCCGCGCATCATCGTTGCGGTCATGGTCGACGAGCCGTCCAACGGCTTCCACTTCGGCGGCCAGGTAGCCGCCCCGGTCTTCTCCGCCGTGACTGCAAGCGCACTGCGTGCCCTGAATGTTCCGCCTGACTCCACCGTGACCGACATCATCGTGCCGGCCAACCCTGTCGAGGAGAGCATGTGATGAGCGCGACGCCGACCGTGGCCGACATCCTCGCCTGGCTGCATGCGAATGCACCCAAGGCCCAGCTGTCGTCGGACTCCCGCAGCATTTCGCTGGGAGACGTGTTCTTTGCCTATCCCGGCGACACTGCCGACGGGCGCGACTACATCGACCGCGCGGTCGAGGCGGGAGCGCGCGCCGT
>NZ_LSTO01000001.1:674167-679378 GCF_002211445.1 Noviherbaspirillum denitrificans
TCGATCTCAACAGCCTGGTGGTCTTTGACGCCGTGGCCGAATCCGGCGGCTTTACGGCGGCAGCCGACCGCCTCGGCGTGGCCAAGGCGAAGGTCAGCGTGCAGGTCGCGCGGCTGGAGGCGCAGCTTGACACCGCGCTCTTCGTGCGCACCACGCGGAAGGTCGGCCTGACCGATGCCGGGCGGCGGCTGCATGAAGAGTGCAAGCCCTTGCTGCAGGGCATACAGGAAGCGATCGACCGCGCCGGCCGTGAGGAAGGCGTGCTTACCGGCACGCTGCGGATTGCGACCAGTGTCGACCATGCGGTGCAGGCGCTGGCGCCGGCGGTGGCGGAATTCGCCGCGCTGCATCCGGCATTGCAGATCGACCTGCGCACCGGCGACCGGGTCGTGGACCTGGTCGAGGAAGGCATCGACCTTGCGATCCGCCTCGGCTGGCTGCGCGACTCGTCGCTGCGGGCGGTAAAGCTGGGAGAATTCGACCAGGTCGCGGTGACGTCGCCGGCCTACCTCAAGCGCGCCGGAAGGCCGAAGCAGCCGGAAGACCTGGCCGCGCACAATTGGATCGCGCTGATGCTGCTGCCGACGCCCTTCACCTGGAAGTTCACCAAGCGCGGCGAGACGCGCACCGTGCAGGTGAAGTCGCGCCTGCGCGTCGATTCGCCCGGCGCTTTGCGCACAATGCTGCGGCAGGGCGCGGGCGTGTCGGTGCTGGATGCGTACAGCACGCGGGAGGACCTGGAATCGGGCAAGCTGGTGCGCCTGTTTCCCGACTGGGCGCTGCCGCGCGGCGGCATCCATGCGGTGTTTCCGCCAGGACGGCACATGCCGCCGCGCGTGCGCCAGTTCGTCGACTTCTACCGCACGCGGCTTACGTAAACGACAGCCGAGCGTGCGCCCACGGGTCGGGCACCGCGCGCCGTCCGCCGAACATGCCGGCGGCGGAAACCTTCAGCCGGTCGAGCGAGAACTGCCGAAGGTGCTTGAAGATGCTCTGGTTGATGTCCATCGTCGCCTGCATCACCAGCATGTCGACTTCGCGGCGCGGCGCACCTTCCTGCGCCTTCGCGCGTCCTGGCCGGGCGCGTGCCGCCTGTTCGTTCATTGCGCAGCGGAACGCGTCCTCCAGTGTCAGCCGGCTTGCTTCGCACGCGAGCTGCCAGCAGCGCGGCTGATCGTGATGTGCGCTGAGCAAGCCTTCGCGGCACAGCATCGCGCACAGGCGGAGCAATTCCTTCGCCGGCCGCCCGGTGTGCCTTTCCAGCTGCGCGAGGTCGAGGGGGCGCGGCGCGCTGGATACGAAGCGGCCGAGCACTTCGGTAATCAGGCAGACGCGGTCGTAGAGTACGCCGCTGCCGAGGAAGACCTGGTCCATGCCGTTCATGCCGCTTCTCCCATCAGTGCCGCCGCGTCGCGGTAGCCGGTCAGGCGCTGCACGTCGCTCAGGTTGAGCACGGTAGGCAGCGACGGGTCCTTCAGGCAGGCGAACAATTGCGCGATGTCGAGCGCCTGGATCAGCAGGCGTCCTTCGTTGGCCCGGATCACCTGTTTGACAAGCAGCCCATCGGGGCTGGCGGCAAATGGCGTGGGCACGATCTGCGCGTCACCGAATTCCGGCACGCCGTGCAGTTCGTCCACCAGCAAGCCGATGTCCTGCCCGTTGTGCCGCACGACCACTACCTGGCTGGCGCTGCCGATATCGGATGGCTTGCCGCGCATCAGGTGGCGCAGGTCGAATACCCAGACGAAATTGCTGGACTCGCCCACGCGCTGCTGCGCAAGCACGCCAATGCGCTCGGCGCGGCCACCCATGGACACGGGCGAGATTTCCGACGCCGGCAGCGCTTCGAGCACCGCGGCGGCCGGCATCGCGAACAGCATGCCGTCGATGAAAAAGGTCGCGTATTCGCGTCCGCCCTCGGCCGCGGCGCCGTTCTCGATGACCGCATCGGCAATGCGTGTGCCGGCCTGCTCGCGCACTTCGCCGAACAGCTGGTAGACAACGGCGATCACGTCTTCCTTGTAGCCGTCGGACACCTTGAACTCGCGGTAACCGTTGGACACCGACACGCCCATGATCGCGTAGTGGCCGTCGTGCAGCACGATGCGCGAGGCGCTGGTGCCGTTTTCCAGGCGCAGCAGTTCCGGATCGATGTCGAGCTGCGCGCCCACCGGCCGCGACGGATCGGTGCTGGAGATGATGCGGCCGTTGCGGTCGATGAAGAGCGCACTGATGTTCTGCTTGTCGCCCAGCGCGCCGCGCAGCATGGCGGCGAATTCGGGCTCGGCGTCGAACACGATGCCGATGCCGCCGACGACGCTGGCATCGCGGCCCGGGTCGCGGATCGCCGCGTGGTACACATAGGTCGGGCGCTGGCCGTACAGCGGCGTGGGTTCGAACGGCGTGACGTGGTAGTGCTGTTCGTGGCGCAGCCCGCGCACGGCGGCCAGCGTGTCGCCGTCGACGAAGGTGCCGACCACGGAGTCGCCGTCTTCCTCGGGATTGGTGCTGGCAATGATGCGGCCGTCGGCGTCGTACACGAAGATGCGCGTGTACACCGTGTAAAGGCGGTTGATGTAGTCGAGGATGGCGTTGATGCCTTCGATGGTTTCGAAGTCGCTTTCGCCGCTCGCAAGCGCGGCGCGCAGCTCCGGCGTCAGCGCCCACCAGCGGCAGTCGTCAGAGCGCTCGTAGAGGTTGCGGTCGAGCAGGTCGACCAGCAGGTGGGTGACGAACTCCGCGTCGCGCAGGCTGGACGCGAGCACCGTTTCATACAGGTCGCGGATCGATTGCGAAAACAGTTCGTTACTGCGGTTGCCGGTCTCGCTGATCTGGTCGAGGATGGTCTTCAGCTTGAGCAGCTCGCCGCGCTGGCCGGCGGTCATCACCTGGCCGTTCCAGACCACGCGCCGGATGGTGTCGGCGGCGGTCATGATCTCGAACAGCGGCGGGCAGAAGGAGCGTGCATGCGAGAGCAGGCCGTCGGCCACCGTGCCGTCGAGCGTGGACAGCGCATCGGTGCCGGCGCCGCCGCGGAAGGCGACGTCCACCGGAATCATCACCTGCCCCTGCCAGCCCGGCGGCCCCATGTAGCCCTGGTAGCCTTCGGCGGAAAAGGTGCGCACGAGGTATTCGCGGCCGCCGTACACCATCAGGCGCGGACTGGCGTCGCGGTTGACCGGGACGACGGCGCCCGGCGGAATCCAGCGTTCGTCGGCGCTGGCAATCACGCGGTTGTCGCCGTCGAGCAGCAGCATGTTGGAGCGTTCCTCTGCATCACGGTGCGAGCGGAAGATGCCGGCCATCTCTTCCTCGAAGTGGAAGCACAGGCACAGCACACCGACCGGACTCCCGGTGTCGGGGTGGAGCATGCGGCGCGAGTAGACCAGCGCCTGCTTCTTGCCCGGACGCAGGTCGGTATGGCGGAAGGTTTCGACATAGCTGGCTGACGCCAGCGTCTCGGCGATCAGCGGGTCGGTGCTGCCTTCCAGCGGCGTGGCCTCGTCGATCTGCACGAGCACATTGCCTTGCGTGTCGAGCAGGATGATTTCGTCGTACACCGTGTACTTGCTGCGGTAGGCGCGCAGGCGCAGGCGGGCCGCATCGGCGTCGTCGTGCAGGCCCGCGACAAAAGCACACAGCTCACGGTCGGTGGCGAGGAAGCCGACGTCGGCGGTGCGTTCGAACAGGTTGCGCACCACGATGTCGATCACGTACTGCGCCTTGGTGCCGATTTCGTCGAGTACGTTGCCGACTTTTTCGCGCACCAGGCTGCTGACCAGTTCCTGCTCCAGGCGGTTGAATCCGGCGCGCGTGGCAGCCATCGTGGGGAGGATGGTCCTGGCCTCTGTCGGGCAGTTCATCTTGGCGGATGCTTCGATCATGCGCCACATCAGGTTGAGTTCGCGCAGCGACTGTTCGCAGCGCACGACGTCGCGCATGTAGGGAAGGAAGGTATCGATGGCCAAGGGCGCGGTCTCTTGCATGGTGCTGTCCTCGATAAGGTTGGCGATGGGCGCATGCTGCCCGGGTAGGGCGGCACAAAATAGTGCAATGCAACAACATTGCAAATTGCAGGCCAACGAGGGAGAAAGCAGACGAGCGCTGAGAAACCTTTCGCTTTGCAGCAATGGCAATGTGGGGATTTTCCTTTTGATTCAATGCGTTGCTTTGTTGGCAGCACCAGTCCCGTTTGACGTCGTGCCGGCGAAGGAAAAAGCGCGAGCGTGCACTTTATTAGTGCTGATTAGCAACATTGTGGTGAATGCATCCATTGAACAAATTGCTTCAACGCCTGTCCCATTCGTTCAACAGGGAGCGATTCTCGCCGGTGTTCGACCGGTGATCGCGCAACATGCGCGGACCAGCCCTGTCGCATACCCGACGCACATTCACCGCAAAAATCAAGAGGTGATTTGTGCGATCGAATCGTTTACAGTGTTTTGGACGCCCCTCGTCTTGTCTCCAAGGCGAGGGGCGTCCAGTGTAATGAACCGACTCGAATTGACCATGAAACCCGTAGCACCCGGCACCGTCATCTTCCATCGTCATCGCGGCTATGGCGTGATCACCTCGGTCAACCTGTTGACCGGGTGGGTCTCCGCGCGCTTCGGCGATGAAGTGCGCACGCTGGACCTCAACCTCTCGCACGATGAACTGCAGCACGCCGACGGCGACCCGATCCGCTTCCGCCGCGACGCACCGGACCGCATGCCGCATGCGCGCCTGATGGCGATGGTGCGCGAACTGCATCGCGCCGGTTACCAGCGGCTCTACCTGTACTCGTGGCCGAAGCCGTCGGGCCTGCACTGGCGCTGGCACCTGTTCACCGGGCAGCGCAACTGGATCGACCGCGCATGGCGCGAGGGCTGGTATGGCTCGGGGGCGGATTACAACTTCAATCCGGTGATGGGCTGGGGCGACCAGCCGGGCGCGACCGCGCAGGAACTGGTGCATGCATTCGCGCGTTTCGATCCGCAGGGATTGGCCGAAGCCTTGCGCCGCGATGAAGACCATACGGAGTGGTTCGATGCGGTATGCGAGGCGCTGCTGCCGAATTACGCCTTCACGCTGGGGTGGGACTTGCGCGACGGCCCGGTGCCGGACCACCTGCCGGTGATCCCGGTGCGCCGCGGCGTGCCCGCCTATGCCGGCCCGCCGCTGCCCTGGCCTCCCGGCTGGACGAAGATCTGGACCGGCGGGCACGCGCCG
>NZ_LSTO01000001.1:679388-682653 GCF_002211445.1 Noviherbaspirillum denitrificans
CTCGAAGTTCTACCACGGCCGCGCGCCGGAAAAGGATGTGGCCGCCTTGCAGCGGACCGTGGGCGACGACCTCGTCAACCGCGTGCTGCTGCTGCGCGAAGCGCAGCGCCGTGGCATCCAGCCCGACGCCGCCGAGATCAAGAAGACGCTCGATGGCTACGAGCAGCGTTACGGCAACAGCGAACACTGGAAGAAGAACAAGGCCACCATCCTGCCTGGCCTGACTGCCAAGCTGGAAGAGGACAGTATCGTCGCGCAGCTGGAAAAGACGACGCGCGCCGTACCGGATCCGGATGCGGACGCCGTCAAGCGCTACTACGAAACCAATCTCGAGAAATTCACCGAGCCCGAACGCCTGCGCGTGTCCGTCATCCTGGCGCCGGTTGCCCCGAACGCCATGCAGGAGGATTGGGACAAGGCTGCCGAGTCGGTCAGCAACGTGCTGAAGCTGATCCGCGACGGTGCCGATTTCGCCGAAACGGCGAAGACCCACTCCAAGGCGCCGTCTGCCGCCCAAGGCGGAGACATGGGTTACCTGCACAAGGGCATGCTGCCCGAAGCGGTCAACGACCTGCTCGGAACCATGAAAGTCGGCGACGTTTCCGAAGTCGTGCGCCTGCTGGAGGGTGTCGGCCTGTTGAAGCTGACCGAACGTATCGAGCCGAAGAAGCATCCGCTGGAGCGCGTCGAACAGCGCGCCCGCGACCTGCTCAAGCGTGACAACGGCAACGCGGCGTGGAAGAGCCTGATTGCCGATCTGCGCAAGGCTTCGCCAGTGCAAATCGATGAGTCGCGGTTCCTGCCGATGGTGGCAGAGGGTGCCGGAGAGGCGGCCGCGCCGAAATAAGGCCGGCCTGGTTTTCCGGGTGAACAAGGTTGGAAGTGAGGAGTCCTGTGGCAGCAATGCCAGTAAAGCGTGCCGGAATCTCGCCCTTGCTCTGCATGGCGCTCTCCGCTTTACTCATTCCGCGCAGCGCATTCACCGCGCTGCCGCCTGCTACCGTGGGCTCGTCCACGCAGATCGAGCCTCGTCCCGCGTCAACTGCACCTGCCAACGGCCAGACCGCTGAAAGTGACGAAGACGTATCCTGGTGGACGAGGGCGGGCATCATTGCTCCCCGCTACTCCCTGTATGGCAGCGTCGGCTATGAATGGTTCCGTAACACCGGCCCCGATTTCAATACCACCAGCCAGGGTTTGACCAGCGTCATCGGCTCGCGTTTCAGCAGCTATATCTGGGAACCCTGGTTCGGCAAATTTTTCGGTGACATGCGGCTGCACCTTGGCCAGAACAGCTTCGCCAGCGGCGGCGACATGCCTGGTTCCTCGACTTCCACCCGCAATATCCTGTTCAGCGGAAACGGGCGGCTGTCGCTCATGTACCGCAGCCGTTTCCCGTTCGAGGCCTATTTCGACCGCACCTACAGCCGTACCACCGCCGATTTTTCGCCGATGGCCGGCGCGACCGTGAACAACCGTTTCGGTTTCACACAGAGCTATACGCATGAAAGCGGCGCCAGCGGGTCCCTTGACTGGAACCGCAGCACGCAAAGCTCGAGCATGGATTTCGGCGGATCGCGCATGGATTCGCTGCTGCTGACCATGGCACACCGCCTGCCCGAGCAAACGATGGGCGCGTCGATCGGGACCAATGTCGTGACGCAGCAAGGCATTGACAGCCGCTCGCGCCAGCTCAATGTCTCCGCGTCGCACAATTACGCGCCGGAGGACGAGTATTACACGGTCGACACCACTGCCAATATCAATACCTCCGGCTTCCGTCTCGACGGGGCCACAAGCGATGTCCGGCTGACGCAGATCAGCTCGATGGTTACCTATCGCCCGGAAGAAGTACCGTACACCATCAACGCTGCCGTTCGAGCACTCGGCCTGACCTCCGAACTGAATGATCCGTTTGTGACCAGGGAGTCGGCCAATCGCAAGCTGCAGACGACAAATCTCAGCCTGGGGATGACTTACACGTTGTCGACGGAGACGTATGCGTACGGCGCGGTGAATCTGAACGCGTCGACGTCGAACGGGGAGCGGCGTAATACGACCAGTGAAACGGTATCGATCACGCATTCGCCGGAAGGGACAGAGCTCGGCGACTATATTTATCGCTGGTCGGCATCGGGCGGCGCCAGCCATGCCACCGAGACGAGCGGCGACGCAACCGGCGAACTGTCGCTGCAGCTGAGCCATTCCCTCTATCGCAACTGGGAGCTGGAAAGCGGCGATCGCATTAATTTCTCCGCCACCCAGGCGCTGGCGGCCGCCATCCAGAGCCGTCGCCGCAACGACCAGGAAAAGGCGCCGGACCTCGCTACCATCCTGACACCCAATGGCAGCCGCCGCCTGACGCACAATGCCGGCGTTTCCTGGACCTCGAGCGAAGGCGCATCCAATACGATGGTGCACGCGGGTTACAGCGATTCCCGCTCGCTCATGGGAGCGACGGAAGTGTTCCAGATGCTGACGCTGCAGTTCACCGGGAATCTCCAGACCGGCGGGGACAGTTCGTGGAGCGGCAGCCTGTCGATGCAGGCCGTCAAGCAGGACCTGGGCAACGTCCAGATCAAACTCGCATCGACGACCGCGGACCAGAACGACATCAAGCTGTCGTCCAACGGCAGCGTGACCTACCGGCATTCACGCCTGTTCGGGATCCGCCGCCTCGGCTTCAGCACGAGTGTACGCATGTCGAGCAATGCCTTGCTGCCGATGCTGGGCGGCCCCTCGGATTACGAAACGTCGGCGTGGGATACACGCCTCGATTACACGATTGGCCGCCTTGTCCTGCGCGCCAATGCGCTCATCTCGCGCAGCGTGATGCCGGTTGTCCGGCGCACGCCGGATGGATTTGAATTGTCGGAAGGAGAAGCGAAGCTGAACAAGTCGATCATGTTCACGGTGACACGCACCTTCGGTTACTGATTTTTGTGTCGTTGTTTAAAAAGTAGGGAGTCATTAATGTTAAGAGCAATGGAGTTCAGCCGGGTCTTCAGGACGATCCTGCTGCTGGTACTAGTCCTGGCGGCCGGCCTGGCCGACATGCGTAACGCGCGCGCGGAGTACGGCGACGTCGTCATCAACAACTATTCGGATGGCGCGGGCATGCGACCGGCGGTGTTCCCGCACTGGTTCCACCGTATCCGCTTCCGCTGCAAGGTGTGCCACGCTGACCTCGGCTTCAAGTTCAAGGCCGGCGGCAACGACATCAACATGGTGAAGATCATCGACGGCCAGTACTGCGGCGCCTGCC
>NZ_LSTO01000001.1:682663-694044 GCF_002211445.1 Noviherbaspirillum denitrificans
CGCCCCCTTCCCTGGCTCATGACACCCTCTAGGATCGTCAGATCGTCTTGGAATAGTGCATGCGCTCGACCTTCACTTCGCGCGGCATGCCGAGATAGCGGTCAAACACCATGCAGATGTTGCGGATCAGCAGGCGGCCCTTCGGCGTGACGGTGATCCATTCCGAATCGATGGTCACGAGACCGTCGGCTTCGAGTGCGCGCAGCTTCTCGAGTTCCTTCTCGAAGTAGTTCGCGAAGGTGATCGGATAGGCAAGCTCGAGCGACTTCACCGACAGCTCGAAATTGCACATCAGCATCTGGATGATGATCCGGCGCAACAGGTCGTCCACGTTCATCTTGAGGCCGCGGCAGATCGGCAGTTCGCCCTGTTCGAGGCGCTCGTAATAGCCTTCCAGCGTCTTCTCGTTCTGGCTGTAGGTGGAGCCGACCGAGCTGATGGCGGAAACGCCCATGGCGACCATTTCTGCTTCGGCGTGGGTCGAGTAGCCCTGGAAGTTGCGGTGCAGGCGGCCCTGGCGCTGGGCGATGGCGAGTTCGTCGTTCGGCTTGGCGAAATGGTCCATGCCGATGTAGACGTAACCGGCTTCGGTCAGGCGCTTGATGCACAGCGACAGCATGTCGAGCTTGGTCTCGCCGCTCGGCAGTTCGTCTTCGTTGATGCGGCGCTGCGGCTTGAACAGCGTCGGCATGTGCGCATAGTTGTAGACCGACAGGCGATCCGGATTGGCGGCGATGACCTTGCTCAGCGTCTTGTCCATCGTCATCAGGTTCTGCTTCGGCAGGCCGTAGATCAAATCGATGCTGATGGAACGGAAACCGGCGTCGCGCGCTGCCTGCATCACGCCGAGGGTGCACTCTTCCGGCTGGATGCGGTTGACGGCCTTCTGCACGTCGGGATCGAAATCCTGCACGCCGAAGCTGATGCGGTTGAAGCCCTGGGCACGCAGCGAATGCACGCGCTCCTGCGACACGGTGCGGGGATCGATCTCGATCGAATACTCGCCGTCGTCATCGGTGGCGAAGCGGAACCACTTGCGCAGGTAAGCCATCAGCTCGCCCATTTGCGCATCGGAAATGTAGGTCGGGGTGCCGCCGCCGAAATGCAGCTGCTCGACAGTATTCATGTCGGCAAACAGCTTGCCCTGCATTTCGATTTCGCGCTTCAGGTAGGTCAGGTACTCGTCAGCCTTGCTGCGGACCTTGGTGATGATCTTGTTGCAGGCGCAGTAGTAGCAGAGCTTGTCGCAGAACGGGATATGAATGTACAGCGACAGCGGATTGCGCGCACCCATCGAACGTACGCTGTTGACCGCTTGCAGGTAATCGCCCATGCCGAAGCTGTCCGTGAAACGGTCGGCCGTCGGGTAGGAGGTATAGCGCGGTCCCTGCTGGCTCATCTTGCGGATGAGCGCAGCATCGAACTGTACGTTGGACGAGATGGGAACTGCGGATGCCGGTACTGCCATAATGATTTTGCTCCTGTCGTTCGTCCCGGAAGTGAGACGCTTTCAGACTGGCTTGCAGTGTACGTTTCCGGCGAAAAAAGGAGCCTTGATCTAGGTCAAACAGCCCAAGATTGCATTGACATTCGAAAAAATGGCATGCCGCTTTTCCATCAACCTTCGCGTCCATCCACGCGTGGCGCCATCAGGTACGGTGCGTAGACGAGCACATACAGGATGAAGGCGGCACTCCAGCATGCAGCAGTTGCAACCAGCATTTCCGGACGCAGCAGATTCGCTGCCGCGAGCATGCGAGCGACGACGCCGGCCTGGATCAGGACGTACATGGCCAGCTCGCTCTTGCCGGCGGTGAGCGGACGTCCGGTGTGCCCCAGCGCGGTCCGCGTAATCATGCCGATAATCAGGCCCGCCATCGAACCGATGGTGAGCACATGGAATGCCGCGCTGCTGGTCGTGACGCCCCACGATGCCAGTGCCAGCAGGAACAGACCGACGGGAATCCATGCATAAGACAGGTGGAGGATCCAGAGAATAGGCTTGCGCATGGTGACGTGCGGCATCCATCCGATCGACCTTGTGGCCTGGGCAATGGCTGCAGCGGCGGCAACCGCACCAGCCAGCGGTCCCGGCACATGCACGATCCAGGCGAACGCAGCCATGGCGGTCAGTGCGATCGCGATCTTGTCGCGCTTTTCATGCGTTACTGGTTTGACACCGGGAATCGCATTTGCCGTGAAACCGGGAATCACCCGCCCGCCGATCACCGATTCAATCATGACAATGACGAGGATGGCAGCCTGCACCGCGGAAACGGTCGACGCCTGCAGCAAGCCCAGCGCAGACGCGTGGAAGGCGGCATTCACCACCGTCAGCAAGCAAAGCAGGCCGACCAGGAACATGTTGCGCTTGTTGCCGGTGCGCTTCAGCACGCGGTAGATCGGATACGCGGCCAGCGGCAGGAACAGGAGATCGACGACGGCGGCAAGGACTGGCGGCGCGAACAGCATCGCCAGGCGTCCGGCGACCCACAGGCCTGCCAATGCGGCAAGATGTCCGCGTCGCGGCGTCCACAGCCCGGTCCAGTTGCGCCCCGCCGTGAACACGAAGCCAACGATCACGGCAATGGCAAAACCGAACACCATCTCGTGCATGTGCCAGTTCAGGTCGATATGTGTAAGCGCGCCCAAGTTGCCGAAATAGCGCGCGATCCACAGTGGAACGGCAATTGCCGCAAAGGCCGCCGCCAGCAGGTAAAACGGGCGGAAACCGAGCCTGAACACGGGATGATGCGCGAAGCCGGTTCCCGGTGGTTCCTTGACACGGGGGTCTTCTATCCTGACGAGGGCCATGACTGCTCCTAAAGATTCATTTAAAAAGAATCTTATATTGCCGCGGCCATGAATGCAATCACAGCCCACGAGGGTTAATTTTGTTTCAATGGAAGTTTCAGCAAGTAGGTATCGTTCTCGCGCGAACGATTGGCCGAGAAACCAAGCGGCTTGACCAGCCCCAGCAGCGCCTGGTTCTGGCTCAGGGTCTCACCCACGATCTCATGGGCGCCACGCTCGCGCGAATGCCGGATCAGCTTTTGCATCAGCAGCCTGCCCAGCCCCTTGCCCTTCATGTCGGAACGCACGGTGACCGCGAATTCGCCCTGGATGTTGTCGGGGTCGAACACGATGCGCGCCACGCCCAGCGTCTCCGGCGTGCCGTCAGCGCGCATACGCGTGGCGATGAATGCCATCTCGCGGTCATAGTCGATCTGGGTCATCCGCGCCAGCTGTCCGGGTGACAATTCACGCATATGCACGAACATGCGCATGCGCACGTCTTCCGGCGTCAGCGAAGCGAAGAATTCGACGTGCTGCTGACCGTCCTCCGGCTTGATCGGACGCAGGAGCAGCTTTCCGCCCTGCCAGTCCACCCACTCCTCCAACTCTTCCGGATAAGGGCGGATCGCCAGCCGGTCCATCCCGCCCTTCTCGGTCGCGCGGATGCGGATGCGCGCGTCCAATGCGATCACGCCGTCCGCATCCGCCAGCAGCGGATTGATGTCGAGTTCCATGATCTCGGGAATATCGATCACGAGGTGCGAAATCTGGATCAGCGTGCGGCAGATGGCATCGGTATCGGCTGCCGCACGATTGCGGTAGGCCGCCAGCAGGCTGGATACCCGCGTGCGCGAAATCATGTCGCGTGCGAGCACGGTGTTCAGCGGCGGCAGGCCGATCGCATGGTCGGCGGTGACTTCCACGGCAATGCCGCCCTGGCCGAACAGGATAACGGGCCCGAATACCGGGTCGGTCGCCACGCCGACAATCAGCTCGCGTGCCTCGGGCCGACGCACCATCGACTGCACCGAGAATCCTGACAGCGATGCGCCGGGCTGCATGCCGGCGAGGCGGCGATTCATTGCCATGGCGGCGGTGCGTACCGAGTCGGCATCCTCGAGGTCGAGTACCACACCGCCCACATCCGACTTGTGCACGACGTCAGGCGAAAGAATCTTCAACGCCACCGGGTAGCCGATACGCTCCGCACAGGTCACCGCTTCCTCGATCGAGCTTGCGGCGAGCGTGCGCACCACGGGAATGCCGTAGGCCGCCAGCACCTGCTTGGCTTCCGGTTCCGTCAGCGTATCGCGTCCGAGGGACAGCGCCTTCTTCACCATCGCACGCACCGCTTCACGGTCTTCCTCGACCGAGCCGGAAGCCGATGCCGGCACTTCCATCAGCAGCTTCTGGTTGCGGTTGTACTGCACGATCTGCATGAAGCCGCGCGCCGCTTCTTCGGGCGTGTCGTAGGTCGGGATTCCGGCATTGGAAAACACGGCGCGCGCCCGTGCCACTTCCTCTCCGCCCAGCCAGCAGGAGAGCACATTGCGGGAGGCGTTCTTGACCGCCGGGACCAGCGCATTGGCCAGCTCCTCGCTCGACACCATGGCGTTAGGGGCATGGATCAGCAACGCAGCGTCGACATCGGGTTCATGCGTGACGATTTCCATCGCATCGATGTAGCGCTGCGCGGGTGCGTCGCCGAGGATGTCGACGGGATTGCCATGCGACCAACAGGACGGAAGGACCTTGCCGAGCTTTTCGATGGCCTGGGCCGGCAGGTCGGCCAGGCGGCCCTGCTTGCCGATCAGCGCGTCGGTTGCCAGCACGCCTGGGCCGCCACCATTGCTGATGATTGCCAGCCGGTCGCCGCGCAAGGGGCGCGAGTGCGCCAGCGTTTCCACAGCGTCGAACAGGTCGAGCGTGGTGTAGACGCGCAGCATGCCCGCACGGCGGATCGCGGCGTCGTACACGTCGTCCGAACCGGCCAGTGCGCCGGTGTGCGATGCAGCCGCTTTCGCTCCTTCCGGTGCGCGGCCCGCCTTGATGACGATGATCGGTTTGCTGCGTGCCGCAGCGCGTGCGGCCGACATGAACTTGCGCGCGTCGCGGATCGCTTCGAGATACAGCAGGATGGCCTGCGTGTCGTAGTCGCCGGCGAGGTAGTCGAGCACGTCGCCAACATCGATGTCGGCCTTCTCGCCGAGCGAAATGAATTTCGAGAAGCCGATGTTGCGCGCCTTCGCCCAGTCGAGCACACCGGTCGACATTGCGCCCGATTGCGAGACGAAAGCCACCTTCCCCGGCAGCGCCCCGGTGTGAGCAAAGCTCGCATTAAGGCCCAGCCTCGGCACCAGCATGCCGACACTGTTCGGGCCGAGGATGCGCAGCAGGTGCGGCCTGGCCGCCTTGAGCATGAGGTCGCGCATGTTCCGTCCCATCAGGTCCTTGGCCGCGGCCAAGCCCGGCGTGAGGACGATCGCCGCGCGCGTGCCGCGCTTGCCGAGATCGGAAATGATGCCGGGCACGGTGGACGGCGGCGTGCAGATGACGGCGAGGTCTGGGACAGCCGGCAGCTTCGCCACCGAGGCGTACACGGGCCGCTCTGCAAGCGTGTCGTACTTCGGATTCACCAGCATGATCTCGCCCTCGAATCCTCCTGCGAGAAGGTTCTTGAGCACCGTCACGCCGACCGAGCCGGGTCGTGGTGAGGCGCCGATGAGGGCGATAGATTTTGGTTCGAACAGATGCTTGAGATTCCTGACGGTCATGGCGATTCCTGATGGGCCGTTGCATGTCCCGCATTGTCGCACTGGCATCGTGCTTCGGGATGGTGCGCAATGCGATTGCGCGTCATTGATGCTGCGCCTTCCGGCGCGCCTGCCTTGGCGGAAAAACACGGCGAATTATGCCGGGTTTTCATGTGCGGACGATGTTACGAACCGGGCCTCCGGAAAATTTTGATCTGAGTCAAAAATGCCCGAACTATTGCTTCTGGCTCACGCATTTTTCTGGACTGCATCGAAACGAGGCCCTACGCTAATACTGCAATTTTGAATGAGCCATCGCCACCTTTGAAGAACAGCCGTGGTGAAAGCCTAGCCAATCAATAAAAGGAAGACTAAATGTCGTACAAGACAGTTCTCGTCCACGTGGACAAAGACAAGCACGCCATCGAACGCGTCAAGCTCGCCGCACAAATCGCCATGAATGAAGAAGCGCACCTGATCGGTGCCGCGCCAAGCGGCGTATCCCGCTTCATCTACCAGTCCCGCTTCATCTACGAAGGCGGCGGCCTGGCTACCCATCTCGACAGCCACCTCGAAGAACTGCGCAAGGGCGCACGCGACTCGCTGTCCCAGTTTGAAACCACCGTCAAGGGTATCGGCGTCCAGTCCTACGAAGCACGCGAGGTCGATGACGAAGCCGGCGCCGGCGTCAGCCTCCAGGCGCGCTACAGCGACCTCGTGGTGATCGGCCAGACCAACCTCGACGAGCCGTCCTCGACCACCCTGCCCGACTTCCCCGAGTTCGTCGTGATGAACTCCGGACGTCCGGTCCTGATCGTCCCCTACGTCGGCCGCTATGACGCGATGCCCAAGCGCGTCCTGATCGCATGGGATGCCAGCACCAGCGCCACCCGCGCCGTCACCGCCGCGATTCCGCTGCTCAAGCGTGCGCAGAACGTCGACGTTGTCGTGTTCAATTCCGACGACCGCGGCGACGCACACGGCGAACTGCCGGGCGCCGACATCGGCCTCTACCTGGCCCGCCACCACGTCAACGTCAACGTGGTGCGCCAGAAGACCGACATCGACGTCGGCAATGCCCTGCTGTCGATCGCCACCGACCTTGGCTCCGACATGATCGTCATGGGCGGCTACGGCCACTCGCGCTTCCGCGAAATCCTGCTCGGCGGCGTGACCCGCACCGTGCTGGAGTCGATGACTGTTCCGGTCCTGATGGCACACTGATCCAACGCAACGGGGTTTCCGAAAATTTGATCTGAATCATTCAAAGAGATGCCAAAGCTCCGCTAGCATCGTACGGAAACCCAGTTCGGCTGCCTTTGGCGGCCAGTCGCAATTCAATCCGCAATAAAGGAAACACCATGCAAACCGAAGTCCTGAACGTCACCGGGATGACCTCCGAAGACTGCACCGAGACCGTGATGCGTACGATCAAGGCGATCGACGGCGTCAGCAACGTCAGCGTGTCGTACCCGCAGAACCGGGCGATCGTGCAATTCGACGAAGACCAGACCGCGCCGCAGGAAATGACTGCAGCACTGGCAAAGGCCGGCTTTGGCGTCAGGAAGATCAACCTCGGCGAGCAGGAAGGCGGCTCCTGCGGCGGATGCTGCGGCAAGTGCGGCGGATAATGCCACGCGGTTAATGCGATGAATGATGAACGGGCCGGTTTTCCGGCCCGTTTTTTTATGCCGGCGGCCGCACTCGCCGCATTACTTCACCCTACCTTCTCCCCCACCCCCGTCATCCCATGCCCCACCGCATACACCGCCGCCTGCACACGGCTGGCAAGGTTGAGCTTCTTGAGGATGTTCTGCACGTGGATCTTCACCGTGCTCTCCGCCACATCCAGCGTCCGCGCGATCATCTTGTTGCTTTCGCCGCGCGCAAGGCAGGCCAGGATTTCACGTTCGCGCGGCGTCAGCCGGTCGATGTCGGACACTGGCGGCGCCGGCCGTGACGGCGCACCGCCCTGCATCTGCGCAACCAGCTTGGTGGTCATCGCTTCAGCTAGCACCGGTTCCCCGGCGGCCGCGCGGCGAATGGCGCGCACCAGGTAATCGGCGTCGATATTCTTGATCAGGTAGCCGCGCGCGCCCGCCTGCAGCGCGGCAGTCAGGTCCTGCGCCTCTTCCGATACCGTGAGCAGGATCACCGCGGTCTCCGGGCAGTCCTGCAGCAGCAGTTGCAGTGTCTCGAGACCGGACATGCCCGGCATGTTCAGGTCCAGCAGCACGACGTCGGGCCGCAGCTGCTTGGCGCGCTTGATGCCTTCCACGCCGTCCGCCGCTTCGCCGACGACCGTGAAATCGGAATGGCGCTGCAGGAGCGAACGGATCCCGCTGCGAAATAGCGTGTGGTCATCGACCAGCAGCACGCTGATGGTTTTGTTGTTCATCTGTCTCAGGCCGCGCGGCGTTCTTCATGCGGCAGCCGCAGCGACACCAGCGTTCCCTTGCCCGGCTCGGAATCCACCTCGAGCCAGGCGCGGATGCGTTGGGCGCGTTCCCGCATGATGTTGATGCCGACGTGGCCCTCTCCTTTCTGCAAAAGTGTGTCCGCATTGAATCCGATGCCGTCATCCCGGATGCCGAGCTGGAAATCCTGGCCATCCTCCAGCCGGATCTCGACATGCTTCGCCGAGGAATGCTTGCGAATGTTGGATAGCGCCTCCTGCACGATGAACAGCACCTGCAGTTGCTGTTCCCGCGACAACGGCGCGCCGCTGCCCTCCCATGCGAAATCCACATCGATGTGCGTCTGCTTCCGGAACTTGTCGAACGCCGTCTGCAGCGCGCCGGCAAGGTCGTGTTCCGCGAGCCGGCTGCGGAAGTTGAGCAGCAGCTCGCGCACATCCTCGTAGCTTTCCTGCACGCCGGAACGCAGCGCACAGACGATCTCGTCCACTTCGTCGAGGCGGCCGCCGCGCAGCGATTCGTCCAGCATCTGCAGCTGGAGGTTCATGAAGGTCAGGCCCTGCGCGATGCTGTCGTGCAGGCCTTGCGCGACAAGGTTGCGCTCTTCGGAAATCGCCATCTCGCGCTCGCGGCTGCCCAGCCGGATGTTCTCGATTGCGGTACCGAGCATCTGGCCGACGGTTTCCAGCAGCCCCTGTTCGTGCTCGCTGAAGGTGCGCCCTTCGCGGAAGTGCAGCGTGAAAAAACCGACGTGTTGCTCATGGGCGAAGATATGGAACATCGAAACCGTGGCGAATCCTTCTTCGCGGCAGCGCCGGTTTGGCAGCATGCCGCCCTTGCGCAGATCGTGGACCACCGAGATTCGCTGCGCCACTGCGTCGCCACACAGGCACTCCCCGGGCTTCATGCAGCTCTCCGCCTTGACGTGCGCATCCGAGATGCCATGGTGCACGATCATGTGCGCATTGCCGTTGCGCTCGTCCAGCACGCGTACGGTGCCGCCGTCAGCGTCGAAGTAGGTGCGGATGCGTTGCAGGAAACCTTCGCACATCGCCTCGACCGGCTGCAATTGCTGCAGGAAGGCCGCGCTGTCGTACAGCAGGGCCAGTTCGCGGTTCTGGTCGGCCAGCTCGGCCGTCTTGGCCTTCACCCGTTCTTCCAGGCTGTTGTACAAGGCTTCCAGGCGATCGGCCATGTGGTTGAAGCCGCGGGTAAGTTGGCCGAATTCGTCGGTGCTCTCGACGGGCAGGCGGGTGCCGAAATCCTTTTCCGTCATCTTTTCGATCCCGCCGCGCAGGCGTTCAACCGGCTCGATGATGAGCAGGAACATCAGGTAGATGATGGCGACGGTGCCGCTCAGCGCCAGTGCGATGAGCGCCAGCTGCGAGGCGCGCAGCCAGAAGGTGCGCATCTCGCTGTCGCGCTCGATGTCCTTGACCAGGACGTCGACTTCGCGCACGAAGCTGTCCACCTCGGACTGGAACCGATGCCAGGCGACGATGCGTGTATGCGGATCGTCCCCGATCACGTCCACGGCCAGCGCCTGTATCGTCTGGTGCCAGCGCGCGGACACCTGCCTGAACGCGTTCCGGATACGGCTCGTGGGCGGCAGGAACAGCGGCCGCTGCGGGTCGCCGCGCTGCAAACGCTTGAAGGCGTCATTGATATCCTGCAGCTTGCCGGTGACTGCGACCCGGGTTGCCATATTGCCTGGCTCGTCGACGTTCCGCCCCAGCAGGACTGTCAGGTGGTAGCTATGCATGCGCAGGCTGCCGGTTTCGTTGATCGCCGCGGAGCTGCCCTCCAGCTGCCACGACAGCATCAGCGTGGTGCCGATTGCCAGCAGCGCCAGGCACAGGAAGCCGAGCAGCACACCGACGATCTTCGTCGACAGGCGCTGCCAGGTGGGCAGGATGGATTCAAGGGCCATGGGCTAGAGGATGTTGGGCTCCGGTTGCCGAGATGGGTGGCAGGCCTCGGCCGGCCCCATTATTGAATGACCCGCGATAGCAAAACCATAAGACAAATCAAGAAAATTCTATGCGGCGACTTTGCCTGCCCGCTCCAGCGGACAAACAAGGGGCAGGAACTCCTGCTTGCGCGGCGAATAGGCCATCAAGGCGCCGGTATCGATGTCGAAATACCAGCCGTGCAGGATCAGGCTGCCCTGCTCCACGCGGCGCCTGATCCAGGGATAGGTCATGAGGTTGTCGAGCGAATGGAGGATGCTGGCCAGCTCGCAGGCCTTGTGCTGCTCACGGTCGTCCTTGTGCGTCAATTCGCGCAGCACCCGTTCGCGCACGGGCTCGGCGATCCGCATCCAGCGGCCGACGAAATCGGTTTCCTCGGCAATGCGACGCGGTGACATCAGCGCGCGGATACCGCCACAACGTGCGTGGCCAAGCACGATGACGCGCTCGACTTCCAGCCCGCAGACGGCGAACTCGATGGCTGAGCTGACGCCCGGCGGCGCATCCGGCGTGCAAGGCGGCACGAGGTTGGCGATATTGCGGACAACGAACAATTCGCCCGGATCGCTGCCGGTCAGCAGCGCCGGATCCACGCGCGAGTCGCAGCAGCCGATCACCAGCGAGCCGGGCTTCTGCCCCTCGCGCAGGCTGTCGAACCATCCCTGCTCGGCCAGGTACTGCTGCTGGAACCGGCTGAAGCCACGGATGAACTTCTCGATGTCCTGCATCACTCTATCCCCCCGTTTGCGACATGAAACGGACGATCTTCGTGGGTTGTTCGCGGAATTCATGCTTCTGCGGCTTCAGCTCGATGGCGGTCCGGATAGCCGCTTCCAGTTCCGCATCGCTTGCGCCGTCGCGCAGCAGCGGACGGAATTCGAACTTTTCTTCCTGCCCGAGGCAAAGGTAGAGCGTGCCGTCCACCGACAGCCGCACGCGGTTGCATGTCGCGCAGAAGTGCTGTGACATCGGCGTGATGAAGCCGATGCTGGCCCGGCCGTCTTCGGTCGACAGGTAGCGTGCCGGACCACCGCCCAGTTCCGCCGCTTGCGGCTTGAGCCCGAACTTCTGCGTCAGACGCGTGCGGATCGGCCCGAGGTCGAGGAAGCCGGTGTCCTGCCCCGTTGCGCCCATCGGCATCGCCTCGATCAGGCGCAGGATGAAACCGTGCTCGATGCAGAACTCGGCCATGGCATCGATCTCGCCATCGTTGATGCCGCGCATTGCCACCATGTTGATCTTGATCGGGTCGAAACCCGCCGCCTTGCCCGCCATGATGCCGTCGAGGATCTGGTTGAGGCTGTCGCGGCCGGTGATCTTTTCCATGCAGCCGCGGTCAAGGGAGTCGAGGCTGACGTTGATGCGCGAGACGCCCGCCGCCTTCAGCGCTGCCGCATGGCGGCCGAGGCGGGTGGCATTGGTCGACAGGGACAGATCGCTGATCC
>NZ_LSTO01000001.1:694054-708699 GCF_002211445.1 Noviherbaspirillum denitrificans
CCCCGCCTGCGCCGGCAAGGGCCAGGTCAAGACGGCGCGCACCGTGTGCTATGAAATCCTGCGTGAGCTGCTACGCGAAGCAAAACAGTTCAACCCGCGCGAATTCCGCATCCTTGCGTCGCAGGTGGTCGTCGATATGTTCCTGGAAGAAGAGTCACAGCACCTTGCGATGCTGGGCGATTTCATCGGCAAGCCGATTTCGCTGCAGGTGGAGACGCTGTATCACCAGGAGCAGTACGACATCATCCTGATGTAGGCATGCCTGCATCGAAAACAAAAACGGCGCCCGAGTAAGGCGCCGTTTTTGTTTCTGGCGACTGCAGTCAGTGCTGCTTGCGCCTCCGGATCGCGCCTGCGAGAAGACCGATGGCGAGAAGGGCAAGCGTTGCCGGCTCGGGGACTGCGTTCAAGGTCAGTTCTTTCACCGTCGCCTGGAAATAGGTAACGTTGTAATTACTGCTGACATGGAAGTTGACGAACGTTTCGTCTCCGGGTTGAACCGCATAACTCAACGACTGATCCAGCGTTGCTTTCGGCACGAATGGCACCGTGTAACTACGCACGTCCTGCAAAACGCAAACAAACTGCGGGTCCGTGACAGCATTGCACGCCGACGCGTAGACATTGTCGGACCAGGGAAAGCCGGGAAAGACGGATCCCACTTCAGTCAGGAAATTGGAAATCGATGCAAAAGGACTCATGCCAGATGCTCCCACAGCAGCAACAAAGGCATTCCCATTCACTTCCGTCTTGACGGTCGCTGTCGCTCCCGGCCCTTCACTTTGAAAGTACATTCCTCCAGCAGAGTTATTCGAATTCTGGTCGGGATCGAAGGAGATGCTTTGGCTGTATGACAGCCCATCAAGGGCTGTTCCGGTCGCCCCGAATAGCCCGCCCCAGTCCATTCCGCTGGTGATCGTCCCATGCACGTTGAAAATGAAGGGGACTGCGTGCGCAGTGCTTGTTGCAGAGATGATGAGGAAGATGCCGACTAAGGAAAGGATTTGCTTGATCTTGTACATGACGTTGAAATCTGGCCGGTCCGCCAAAGTGAATGACCTGGCGCGAATCGCAACATTCATGCCTGCAAGGCAATATTTTTATGAATCAACGACTTGCAGGTAGGCACGAAACGACAAAGCAATTCAATGTAAGAAAATCCGACAGACTTGGAATTATCCGACATCAATTTTTGAATCAACGACAGCAAATTCCATATTTCAGAAAATTTACGCCATCTGGCCAGTTTCCGGCAGCCGATTCTTCGCGATTTTTTCCAGCAACGCCATCCCCTCGGCAAAGCTCTCCACCAGCTGGGATTTCCCGCCACGCTTGCCATTCCGGGTGAGCCACGACTGCGTCAGCCGCCAATCCCCGAGCAGGTCCTGGTCGAGCACCACGGTATAGATCCGCGCATCCGTCGTGAAATGGACCCGTGTCGGTTTTTGCAACGGAAGCGTGCGGGAATCTGCGGGGTCGATCATGGCAGTGACGTGTGGCAATAAATGGCGCGGGGGAGAAATTATAGCGGCCCAAGCCGGGCACGGACACCTGCAATTCAGCCTCATGCATGCTTGCCAATACCCCTTAGTTCCTTCGGGCTATGGCATGCCTTCCGCAGGCGCTATATCATCGCGTATATAACGCTTGAAAAAACATGCCTCCACCCAACAAAATGCACATCGATGGCCGCCTCTGGATTGCCAAAGAGGAAAGCAATCTCGCCGGTCACGGCCGTGTCGACCTGTTGCAACGGATCGCCGAGACCGGCTCCATCAGCCAGGCCGCGAAAAGCATCGGGATGAGTTACAAGGCTGCCTGGGATGCGGTGGATGCGATGAATAACCTGGCCGGCGAGCCGCTAGTCCAGCGCAGCACCGGCGGCAAGGGCGGCGGCGGCACACGGCTGACGGCGCGCGGCGAACGCCTGGTTGCGGCGTTCAGGCTGATCGAGGAAGAGCACCGGCGTTTTTTGCAGGCGCTGGGCGAGAACATCGACGACTTCAGTGATACCTATCAATTGATCCGGCGGCTCAACATGAAAACCAGCGCCCGCAACCAGTTCTACGGCAAGGTCGCCGACATCCGCAGCGGCGCCGTGAACGACGAAGTGATCGTCGAACTGCAGGGCGGCGACCGCATCGTCGCGGTCATCACGCAGGAAAGCACGCGCCATCTCGGCCTGCGCGCCGGGTCGGATGTTGTCGCGCTGATCAAGGCGCCGTGGGTGATGGTCGCCGAGGCGTCCGGCAACCTTCGCCTGTCGGCACAGAACCGCCTGGCGGGCACCGTGGTCAAGCTGCAGCGCGGCGCGGTGAATGCCGAGGTCGTGATCCAGCTGGCGGGCGGCACCACCGTGTGCGCGATCATCAGCAACGACAGTGCGACCGAACTCGACCTGGCCGAGGGCAAACCGGCGGCCGCCATCTTCAATGCTTCCCACGTCATCCTCGGCGTGCCTGCGTACTAAAAAATGAAACGACTGATCGCTCCCCTGCTCTTCGCGCTGTGCACGGCCGCCAGCGCCGACACGCTGACGGTCGCCGTCGCCGCCAACGTGCAGTACGCCTTCGACGACCTGCAGGCCGAATTCAAGAGGGAAACCGGCCATGACCTGAAGCCGGTGTACAACTCGTCCGGCAAGTTCTCCGCACAGATCATGAGCGGTGCGCCTTTCGATGTCTTCCTGTCCGCAGACATGCAGTATCCGGAGAAGCTGCACAAGGAGGGCTTCGCCACGACGCCAAAAGTCTATGCGTACGGCACCCTCGTGCTATGGACAATGAAGGACATCGACCTTGCAAACTGGCAGGCGACACTAGCCGGGCCGGCGGTGGCGAAGATTGCAGTCGCCAATCCGAAGACGGCCCCCTATGGCCGCGAGACCATGAAGGCGCTCGTGCATTTCAAGCTGGATGACGCGCTGAAATCGAAACTCGTATACGGCGAAAGCATTGCGCAGACCAACCAGTACATCCATTCGCGCGCGGCCGATGCCGGCTTCACCGCGAAGTCGGTGGTCGTATCCCCGGAAATGAGGGGCCAGGGCAAATGGGTGGACCTGCCGAAGGACGCCTACCAGCCGATCGCGCAGGGCATCGTGGTGCTCAAGCATGGCCGGGAAAACAATCCCCAACTGGCGCAGCGCTTCCACGACTTCGTGCTGTCCGCGAAGGCCCGCGCCATCCTCCAACGCTACGGTTACCTGCTGCCATGAACAAGCTTCCCGGCACCATCCACGCTGTCGATGTGCACGGCAGCATCGCGCTGGTCGACGTGGACGTCGGCGGGCACCGCTTCACCGCGACGCTGATCGGCGCCAGCGAGGAGGCAGCGGGATGGACAAGCGGCATGCAAGTGACCCTGCTGTTCAAGGAAACTGAAGTGTCGCTTGCCAAGGGCTTGTCCGGCCTCATCAGCATGCGCAACCGCATCCCGTGCACCGTCACTGCCATCGAGCGCGGCCGGTTGCTGGCACGCGTGTCGCTCGATTTCGATGGACGCCGGCTGGAGTCGGTTATCACCTCGCGCTCGGTGGACTCGCTCGGTCTCAAGGAAGGCGATACGGTCGAAGGCCTGGTGAAGGCGAACGAGATGACGCTGATGGTGGAGGCCAACTCATGAGCCACGACTGGGGACCGCTGCTGCTGACCTTCCGCCTGGCGGCGATCACGACGCTGATCCTGTTCGTCATCGGCATTCCGCTGGCGTACTGGATCGCCTTCACCCGCACCCGTGTCAAGCCGGTGATCGAAACGCTGGTCAGCATGCCGCTGGTGCTGCCGCCGTCGGTGCTCGGCTTTTACCTGCTGCTCGCATTCAGTCCGCAGAACGCGTTCGGGCAGTGGCTGGAGCAGTGGTTCAATGTGCGGCTGGTGTTCAGCTTCGCGGGGCTGGTGGTGGGTTCGGTGATCTTCAGCCTGCCGTTCATGGTGCATCCTATCCAGTCCGGCTTCCAGAACCTGCCCGGTTCGCTCGTCGAAGCCTCGCGCACGCTGGGCAAATCCGATACCTACACGCTGTTCCGCGTGCTCCTGCCCAACATCAAGCCGGCGCTGCTGTCCGGTGCTGTCCTCAGCTTTGCGCACACGGTCGGCGAATTCGGCGTCATCCTGATGATAGGCGGGAACATTCCCGGCGTGACCAGGGTGGCGTCGATCGCGATCTACGACGAGGTGGAAAGCCTCAACTACGCCGCCGCCAATTTCTACGCGCTGGTGTTGTTCGCGATTACCTTCGCGATCCTGCTGGCGGTGTATGTGCTGAACAAGAAGCTGGTGAAGGCAGGATGAGATGATCGAATTCAGCCTTCGCAAGCAACTCGACACGGCCGGCGGACGGATCACGCTGGTAGTGGATTCGCACATTGGCGCCGGCAGCTTCACCACGCTGTTTGGTCCTTCGGGTGCGGGCAAGACGAGCGTCCTGCGCATGCTCGCGGGACTGATGCGGCCCGAGCGCGGACGGATTGTCGTGGACGGCGTCACCTGGTTCGATGCGGAACGGCGCATCGACCTTCCGCCGCAGCAACGTGCGATCGGATTCGTCTTCCAGGACTATGCGCTGTTTCCCAACCTGACGGTGCGCGAGAACATCGCCTATGCCGTTCCCCGCGCCGACACGAGCTGGGTCGACGAGTTGCTGGCGCTCACCGGCTTGCAGCTGCTGCATGACCGATTGCCGGCGACACTGTCCGGCGGACAGAAGCAGCGCGTCGCGCTGGCACGCGCGGTGGCGCGCAAGCCGCGCCTGCTGCTGCTCGACGAACCGTTGTCGGCACTCGACGTGCAGATGCGCACCCAGTTGCAGGACGAACTGGCCTCGCTGCACCGCCGCTTCGGCCTGACCACGGTCATGGTCAGCCATGACCTCGGGGAAGTGTTCAAGCTGTCGGACACCGTGCTGCGGCTGGAAGGAGGACGGCTTGCCGCGTCCGGCACGCCGCGCGAGGTATTCCTGCAGAAGCGGATGTCGGGCCGCTTGAACCTGCATGCGCAGGTGCTGGATGTGCGGCGGGAAGATGTCGTTCACATCGTCACGCTGCTGATCGGGCAAGAGGCAATCGATGTCGTCGCGTCGGAAGACGAGGTGGCGGGGCTGCAGGCGGGAGACACCGTGTCGGTGGCAGCGCGGGCAATCAGTCCCTACCTCTCCCGAACATAATCAAAAGCTGCCCGCAAACTGGTACCGGCTCCCCGGATGCCACATCGTCGCCACCGATGCGACCTCGCCCTTCGACAGCGTGCGGCGCTTGAGCACCAGGCAAGGATCCTTGCCGCCGATGTGCAGCATCTCGGCAATCTCCTTCGGCGGACCGAGCGCCTCGATGCTGTAGTTCACGCCCTGCAGCGGCGCGGCCGCCATCAGGTATTCGTTCGGCGTGATCGCTGAAAAATCCTGCTGCATGTAATCCGGCGCCACCTCGGGATTGACCCAGCGGTCTTCGACCTGGATCGGGATGTCGTTCTCGAAATGCACGATCACCGAGTGGAACAGCGGATGGCCGGGTTTCATCCCGAAGTGGATCGCCATCTGCTCGCTCGCCTTGCTGCGCTCCAGCAAGTGCAGCTCGCTGCGGTGCCTGTGGCCGCGCGCCCGCACCTCTTCCGCAATGCTCTTGATCTCGACCAGCGTCGCCTGGTACTTGTGCTGCGCCACGTAGGTGCCCGACCCCTGGATGCGGCTCAGGATCTGTTCATCCGTCAACTCGCGCACCGCGCGGTTGACCGTCATGCGCGACACGCCGAACTGCTTGCATAGCGCCTGCTCCGACGGGATGGCATCGCCTTCCTTCCAGTGACCGGACTGGATCTGCTCCAGCAGGTAGTTCTTGATAAGCAGGAAAGCCGGCACGCGGCCGCCCTGTTCTTCTTTGTCTTCGTTGCTTTCCAGCTCGGCTGTCATTCCGCCCTCTCGTCAATGCTTATCGATTTTATGGCATTAATTTGTATTGTCAATTGAAATTAATATTGCAGAAGTTGTCTATACAACTTAATATAAAGCGTCGGCCGTAAAACTGCAAAGCTTTCCGGCTCCGATTTCAGACCGTGGCGCCGCCCCGACTTCGCGGCGCCAGATTCCAGAAACCTGAGGAGACACGCAATGACCTCGCAACACGGAAAACTGCTTTCCGCCTGCATCCTGGCTGCTTTCGCGGCCGCCCCCGCCTGTGCGCAGATCAAGATCGGATTCAACGTGCCGCTGACCGGCTTCGCCGCCGCCGACGGCAAGTCGGCGCTGGAAGGCGCCAAGCTGGCCGTCGCCCAGGCCAATGCCAAGGGCGGCGTTGCCGGCCAGAAGGTCGAACTGGTGGTCTATGACGACCAGGCTTCGCCGAAGGAAGCCGTACCCGTCGCCACCAAGCTGGTGGAAAAGGACAAGGTCGTGGGCGCCGTATCCGGCTCCTACTCCGGCTCCACCCGCGCCGCTGCCGGCATCTTCCAGCAGGGCAAGGTGCCCTATGTCGTGTCCTATGCGATCCATCCGGACATCACGCTGACCGGCGACTACATGTTCCGCGTGTCCGCAATGGGTGAAGTGCAGGGCCGCGCCGGTTCGATGCTGGTGCAGAACCTCGGCAAGAAGAAGGTCGCGCTCATCACGCTGAAGAACGACTTCGGCCAGGCGCTGGCCGCCGGCTTCAAGGAAGGCGCGCAGAAGTTCGGCCTGCAGGTTGTCAATGAATACGAATACGGCATGCAGGACCGCCAGTTCGGCGCGCTGGTGTCCAAGGTCAAGTCCGACAACCCGGATGTGATCTACGCATCGGGCTACTACTTCACCGCCGGCCCGCTGGTCAGCCAGCTGCGCGCGGCCGGCGTGAGCGTGCCGATCATCGGCCAGGAAGGCTACGACTCCGACAAGTTCATCGAGATCGCGGGCGCCGCCGCCGAGGGCGTGTATGTCACCACCTCGCTCGACCGCGATTCCGATTCGGCAGCAACCAAGTCCTTCCTTGCCGATTTCCGCAAGGAAGTGGGTTCGAATGCGGACATGGTGGCCGCATCGTCGTTCACCGCCACCAACGTGCTGATCGAAGGCCTGAAGAAGACCAACGGCAAGGGCGGCGATGCGCTGAAGGATGCGCTGGCCGCAGGCACCTTCGAAACGCCGATCGGCAAGCTGGCATTCAACGACCTGCATGAAGTGAAGAAGGATGTGCAAGTGCAGGTCATCAAGGACAAGGCGTTCCGCCGTCACTCGGTGATCTCGGGTCCGCTGCTGTCGCCGCCGTCGAAGCCGGCGAAGTAAACCGCTGAACGGCTCCCTTCCCCTGCATGGGGGAGGGAACGCGGCCAAGTCCCCCTATCCGCATCAAGGAGTCATCATGCTCTTCCTGGAGCTCACCGCACAAGGCCTTGTGCAGGGCAGTATCTACGCGCTCGTCGCGCTGGGTCTGACCCTCGTCTACGGCCTGCTGCGCATCCTGCACGTCGCGCATGCCGCGCTGTTCACGCTCGGCGGCTATCTCGGCGTCATGGTCACCAATGCCACCGGCAGCCTCACGCTCGGCTTCATCGCCGCCATGGGCGCCGCCGGCATGGCAGGCGTCGCCATGTACCGCGCCTGCTATGAGCCGATCCTCAAGCAGCCGCCCTTCGTCGCGCTGATCGCATCGATCGGCCTGTACATCGCCTTCGAGGAATTGTTCCGCATCATCTTCGGCGCCGCCGGCCTGTCCTACCAGGCGCCGCCGCTGCAGGAACAGGTCGCGCTGTTCGGCGGACTGCAATTCAAGCAGGCGGAACTGCTGGTGATGCTGGGCACCGCCGTCATCATCGGCGTGCTCGGTTACCTGCAGAACAAGACCCGCGTCGGTGTCGCCTGCCAGGCGACGGTGTCCGACCCGCAGATGGCCGAATCCTTCGGCATCAAGCTGCGCCAGGTGCGCGACATCAACTTCTTCGTCGGCTCCGCGCTGGCCGGTTTTGCCGGCGTCTGGGTGGCGCTGCTGAACAACCTCGTGGAACCGACCATGGGCAGCGTGCCGTCTTACAAGGGCCTCGCGATCATCGTGCTCGGGGGCATGGGCTCGGTGCGCGGCACCCTGCTGGCGGCGCTGGTGCTCGGCATCGTCGAATCCTTCGGCACCATTTACCTCGGCAAGCTGCTCGACCGCAATGCCATCGCGTTCGCCTTCCTGATCGCGGTGCTGATGGTCCGCCCGCAAGGCCTGTTTGCGCGGAGATAAGATCATGGAATACGAAATCTCTCTACTCACCACCATGGCGATCAGCGTGCTGTTTGCGCTGTCGCTGAATCTGATCACCGGCTTCTGCGGCCAGATCAGTCTCGGCCATGCGGCCTTCCTCGGCATCGGCGCCTACCTGTCGGCGCTGCTGTCGAAAGCCGGCCTGCCCTTCCTCGCCACGCTGCCGCTGGGCATGCTGCTGGCCGGCATCATCGGCGCGATCGTCGGTCTTGCCAGCCTGCGCGTGCGCGCCGACTTCCTCGCGATCACCACGATGGGCGTCGGCTTCCTGTTTGTCGGCATCGTCCGCCAGCAGGACTGGCTGGGCGGCGAACTGGGCGTATCGGCGATTCCCGACTCCGGTCTGTCCAAAGTCGGCTTCATGGTGTTCTCGCTGCTGCTGTGCGTCGCCACCGCTGCGCTCTGCATCTACATCCGCAAGTCGTGGATGGGGCGCGTGTTCAACGGCGTGGCGGAAGATGAAGACACCATGCGCGTGCTCGGCATCGACGTGCCGCGCTACAAGCTGGCCGCCTTCGCGATCGGCACCGCGCTCGCGGGCCTGGCCGGCGGGCTGTATGCGCAGCACCTGAAGTTCATTGGCCCCGACAGCTTCGGCTTTGTCGAATCGGTGACCGTGCTGTCCATGGTTGTCGTCGGCGGCATCGGTTCGGTCGTCGGTGTGTCATTGGGTGCCGCGGTGCTTTCCGCACTGCCCGCGTGGTTCCAGTTCATCGGCGACTACAAGCTGCTGGTGTACGGCGGACTGCTGTTCCTGATGATGCGCTTCTCGCCGGGTGGCATGGCAGCCCTCGTGACCCGCCTTGTCAAGCGTAATGGAGGCCGCGCATGAAGATCCAACCGCAAGCATTGCTGCGCGTGGCCAACGTCACGGTGCGCTTCGGCGGCCTGACCGCGATCGACGACGTGTCCTTCGATGTGCAGCCGGGCGAACTGCTCGGCCTGATCGGCCCCAACGGCGCAGGCAAGACCACCATGTTGCGCGCGATCACCGGCGTGGTGCGCGCGACCGAAGGCGACGTCATGCTGGAAGGCGACAGCCTGAACGGCATGCCCATCCACAAGCGCATCCAGAAAGGCCTGTCGCTGTCGCAGCAACTGGTGAAGCCCTTCCGCGAAATTTCGCTGCTCGACAACGTGGCGCTGGCCGCCGGCATGGCGCGCACGCGTTCGCCGCTGAAGGCATTGATGCACGTGTCGCAGGATGAAGAAGCCGCCATCGGCCGTGAAATGCTGGAACGCGTCGGTATCGCTGCCCATGCCGACCAGAAGCCGGGCATCCAGCCGCTGGGCATCCTCAAGCGCCTGGAGATGGCCCGTGCGCTGGCGTTGAAACCCAAGCTCCTGCTGCTCGACGAACCACTGGCCGGCCTCAACTCCAAGGAAGCGAATGCGCTGGCGACCACCATCGCCGAAATCAACCGCCAGGGCGTGACCATCATCCTGATCGAGCACAACCTCGGCGAAGTGATGCGTGTCTGCCAGCGCCTCGTGGTGCTGGACAACGGCCGCAAGATCGCCCAGGGCGAGCCGCGCGCGGTGATGAACGACCCCGCCGTGCGTTCCGCCTACCTCGGCGGCGACACCATCGCGGAAAAGGCGAAGCAACCCAACCTGGCCGTCGTCGGAGGTACCCATGCTTGAACTTCATCACCTCTCCTGCGGCTACGGCGCCTTCGAAGCGGTGCACGACCTGTCGCTCACGCTGCGTCCGGGCACCATCACCGGCCTGATCGGCACCAACGGCGCGGGCAAGTCGTCCACGCTGATGTGCGTCGCCGGCCATGTCGCGCTGAAGGCCGGCGCCATCATGTTCGACGGCCAGGACATCAGCACGCTCACGCCCGAACAGCGTGTGCGGCGCGGCATCGCCATCTCGCCGGAAGGCCGCCGCCTGTTCAAGGACCTGAGCGTGGAAGACAACCTGCGCGTCGGCGGACTGATCCAGCCGGCCAGCCATTTCAAGCAGGACCGCGACTACGTGCTCGGCCTGTTCCCGCGCCTCGGCGAACGCCTCGACTCGCTGGCGGGCAACCTGTCCGGCGGCGAGCAGCAGATGCTCGCCATCGGCCGCGCGCTGATGACGCGCCCCAAGCTGATCATGATCGATGAACTCTCGCTGGGCCTGATGCCCAAGGTCATCGACCTCTGCTACCGCGCGCTGCAGCAACTGCGGCAGGACGGCATGACCATCCTGCTGGTGGAGCAGAACACCGACCGCGTGCTCGCCTTCGCCGACGACGTCTGCGTGCTGGAATCCGGCCGCACCGTCTGGCAAGGCAAGGCGAGCGATGCCCTGAACGATACCTCTTTGACCGCCGCCTACCTCGGCCTGCACTAACTGACACTGGAAGGAACAACAATGAACACCATGACCGATGCCACCAAACTGAACAACGATCCGCGCTGGGACGAGTCCCGCGTCATTCGCGCGCCGCGCGGCAGCGAGCGCAGCTGCAAGAGCTGGCTGACCGAAGCCGCCTACCGCATGATCCAGAACAACCTCGACCCGGAAGTCGCCGAGAACCCGAAGCACCTCGTCGTCTACGGTGGCATCGGCCGCGCCGCGCGCAACTGGGAATGCTTCGACCAGATCCTGGAGACCCTGAAGCAGCTGAACGACGACGAAACCCTGCTGGTGCAATCCGGCAAGCCGGTCGGCGTGTTCAAGACCAATCCCGATGCCCCGCGCGTGCTGATCGCCAACTCCAACCTGGTGCCGAAGTGGGCCAACTGGGACCACTTCAATGAACTCGACCGCAAGGGCCTGTTCATGTACGGCCAGATGACCGCCGGCAGCTGGATCTACATCGGCTCCCAGGGCATCGTGCAGGGCACCTATGAAACCTTCGGCGAAGCCGGCCGCCAGCACTTCAACGGCAGCTGGGCCGGTCGCTGGATCCTGACCGCCGGCCTCGGCGGCATGGGCGGCGCGCAGCCGCTGGCCGCGACGCTGGCCGGCGCGGTATCGCTGAACATCGAATGCCAGCAGAGCAGCATCGACTTCCGCCTGCGCACCCGCTATGTCGACAAGCAAGCGAAGGACATCGACGATGCGATCGCGCTGATCAAGCACCACACCGAACGCAAGGAAGCGGTGTCGATCGCGCTGCTCGGCAACGCCGCCGAAATCCTGCCGGAGCTGGTCAAGCGCGCCAAGGCCGGCGGCATCAAGCCCGACCTCGTCACCGACCAGACTTCCGCGCACGACCTGATCAACGGCTACCTGCCAATGGGCTGGACCGTCGAACAATGGAAGGCAGCGCAGCAGGACCACACCCGCCACGGCGAACTGACCGCCGCCGCCGCGAAATCCTGCGCGGTGCACGTGCAGGCGATGCTGGACTTCCACGCGATGGGCATCCCGACCGTGGACTACGGCAACAACATCCGCCAGGTCGCGTTCGACCAGGGCGTGAAGAATGCGTTCGACTTCCCCGGCTTCGTGCCCGCCTACATCCGCCCGCTGTTCTGCGAAGGCAAGGGCCCGTTCCGCTGGGTGGCGCTGTCGGGCGATCCGGAAGACATCTACAAGACCGACGCCAAGATCAAGGAACTGTTCCCCGAGAACAAGCACGTGCACAACTGGCTGGACATGGCACGCGAGCGCATCTCCTTCCAGGGCTTGCCGGCGCGTATCTGCTGGCTGGGCCTGGGCGAGCGCCATATCGCCGGCCTCGCATTCAACGAGATGGTGAAGAACGGTGAACTGAAGGGCCCGATCGTCATCGGCCGCGACCACCTCGACACCGGCTCGGTGTCCAGCCCGAACCGCGAGACTGAAAGCATGAAGGACGGCACCGATGCCGTGTCCGACTGGCCGCTGCTCAACGCACTGCTCAACACCGCCGGCGGCGCGACCTGGGTGTCGCTGCACCACGGCGGCGGCGTGGGCATGGGCTACTCGCAGCACTCCGGCATGGTGATCGTCGCCGACGGCACCGACGCCGCTGCGAAGCGCCTGGCGCGCGTGCTGGTCAACGACTGCGGCTCGGGCGTGATGCGCCATGCAGACGCCGGCTATGAAGCCGCGGTAGCATGCGCAAAACGGAACGGCTTGAACCTGCCGATGATCAAGTAAGAACCGTAGGGTGGGTACAGCGCAGCGAAACCCACCACCAACCGTTACTGGAACGCACGGTGGGTTTCGTTTCACTCTACCCACCCTACTAAAAAACCGAGAGACGCCGACACATGAAAACCAGCCTCACCCTGCATCCCGGCCAGATGACCCTGGCCGACCTGCGCAGCATCTGGCGCGACGCCACCCCGCTCGCGCTGACCCCTTCCGCCTACGAGGCGATTAACGTCTCCGCCGCGACGATCCAGAAGATCGTCGACCGCGGCGCGCCGGCCTACGGCATCAACACCGGTTTCGGCAAGCTCGCCAAGACCCACATCCCGAACGACCAGCTGGAAGAGCTGCAACGCAACCTGATCCTGTCGCACTCGGTCGGCAGCGGCGAACTGATCGCCGATGAAGTCGCGCGCCTGATCCTCGCGATGAAGATCGGCAGCCTCGCGCGCGGCTACTCCGGCATCCGCGCATCGGTGATCGACACCATGATCGCGATGTACAACGCCGGCATCATGCCCTGCATCCCGAGCAAGGGTTCGGTCGGCGCATCGGGCGACCTCGCGCCGCTGTCGCACATGACGCTGGCGCTGATGGGCGAAGGCGATGCGCGCGTCGAAGGCAAGATCGTTCCTGCGAAGGAAGCGCTCGCCGCCGCCGGCATCGAACCCGTCACGCTGGCCGCGAAGGAAGGCCTCGCGCTGATCAACGGCACGCAAGTCTCCACCGCCCTCGCGCTGCACGGCCTGTTCCAGGCTGAGCGCATGCTGGAAGCAGCCACCGTCGCCGGAGCACTCTCGGTCGACGCCGCCAAGGGCAGCGACGCGCCGTTCGATCCGCGCGTGCATGCAGTGCGCGGCCAGCCCGGCCAGATCGCGGTGGCGAAGGTTTACCGCCAGCTGCTGACCGGCAGCGAAATCCGCCGCTCGCACCTGGAAAACGACGAGCGCGTGCAGGATCCGTACAGCCTGCGCTGCCAGCCGCAAGTGATGGGCGCCTGCGTCGACCTGATCGGCAATGCCGCGCGCACGCTGCTGATCGAAGCGAATGCCGTCACCGACAATCCGCTGGTGTATGCGAAGGAAGGCGACGTCATTTCCGGCGGCAACTTTCACGCCGAACCGGTCGCCTTCGCCGCCGATACGCTGGCGCTGGCCATCGCCGAAATCGGCGCGCTGTCCGAACGCCGCATCGCGCTGCTGATCGATGCCACGCTGTCGGGCCTGCCGCCTTTCCTCGTTGCCGGCTCCGGCCTCAACTCCGGCTTCATGATCGCGCACGTGACCGCCGCCGCCCTCGCATCGGAAAACAAGTCGCTCGCCCATCCGGCCAGCGTCGACAGCCTGCCGACCTCGGCCAACCAGGAAGACCATGTGAGCATGGCCACCTTCGCCGGCCGCCGCCTGCACGAGATGGCGCAGAACACCGCCACCATCGTCGGCATCGAACTGCTGGCCGCCGCGCAGGGCGTGGACTTCCATCGTCCGCTGCGGACTTCGCCGATGCTGTCCGAGGTGCACCAGCGCCTGCGCCAGCGCGTGCCCTTCTATGACAAGGACCGCCTGTTCGCGCCGGATATCGAGGCGGCGAAGCAGATGGTGGTGCGCGGCGAGTTGAGCGCGACGTGCCAGGGATTGTTCGCGGACCTCTATAACGCCTAGGAGACGTCATGCACAACAAGCCGGACATGTCTCGCTGGCAAGGCCGCGTCGATGCCGCCGAAGGCGAACTCGGCCAGCGCTGGCACCAGATCGTCACGCCGCTGGATGACAGCGGCCCGGGCGGCGTCGCGCTGATCGGCTTCGCCTGCGATGCCGGCGTCGCCCGCAACCACGGCCGCACCGGCGCGCGCCAGGGACCGGCCGCACTGCGCGCCGTGCTCGGCAACATGCCGGTCCGCCGTTGCCGCCAGATCGCCGACGCGGGCGATGTCGTCTGCGTCGCGGAAGGCGATGACGACGGACTCGAACGCGCGCAGGATGAACTCGCCGCTACAGTCGCCGGCGTCCTGTCGCGCGGCAAGCTGCCGGTCGCGATGGGCGGCGGCCACGAGATGGCCTTCGGTTCCTTCAGCGGCCTCGCGCGCCATCTCGAAACGAAAGAGAAGGCGCCCCGCATCGGCATCATCAACCTCGACGCCCACTTCGACCTGCGCATGGCGGACCGCGCCAGTTCCGGCACCCCGTTCCGCCAGATCGCGGAAGACTGCGACAAACGCGGCTGGCCCTTCCACTACTGCGTGCTCGGCATCAGCGAGTTCGCCAATACCCAGGCGCTGTTCGAACGCGCCCGCGCGCTCGGCGTGCGCTGGATGCTCGACGAAGAACTGCACGTCGCCGCGCTCGACAAGGCGCGCGC
>NZ_LSTO01000001.1:708709-715670 GCF_002211445.1 Noviherbaspirillum denitrificans
CTGCTGCAGGCCGGCGGACGGGTCTGTACGCATCGTGGCGGTACTCATGCGGTGGCTGCGCGGCCGCGCGCAATGTTCGTCAAGGATCGTGCGCATGCAGATGCACGGGTAGCCATGTGAGCTCCTGGTATTGGTCTTGATTGGCTGGCTACCGGCTGGCGTGTCGCCGCGGCTGGCTGGCTGGGTGTCCTGCAGTTTTGTCCCAAGTCAAGCTTAAGTAAATGAGAACAATTCGCATTTGCATTATTAACGATTTGGATTTAGGATGCAATGGTTTTACGGCCCAAGAGAGAATCATTCTCATTTATGTGAGTGATTCTTTAGTGTGGTTCCCATGTGCGACCGGCCTTGACGCCGGCTTGTCCCGGATGGTTGTTCCCATGCACCATCCGGGCATTTTTTCACTCCAAGCATTTTCAGACTCCTCGGATATGCATTTGGCAAGGCGGTTGCTACACTGACCGTCCTGATGTCTTACGGGAGGAGGCCATGTTGAAGACCTACCACGGAAGCTGCCACTGCGGCGCCGTCACCTTCGAAGCCGAGTTGGACCTCACGCAGAGCACCTTCCGCTGCAACTGTTCGATCTGCCGCCGTACCCGCTTCTGGCCGGCCATCGCCAAACCCGACGGTTTCAGCCTGCTGACTGGCGAGACCGATCTCACGAAATACGTGTTCAACACGCGCAAGAACCATCACTACTTCTGCAAGCACTGCGGCGTACGCGCCTTCGGCATTGGCAACGACACGCCGATCGGCAAGATGATCGGCGTCAATGTCATGTGTCTTGAAGGGGTAACGGAGGAGGAACTGTCGAAGCTGTCGGTTACCTATGTCGACGGCCTGCACGACAACTGGCAGAACGCACCGGCCTTCTTCAGCCACCTTTAAAAGCGAGTGCCGGGATTCGCGGGCATAATCTGCTTTTTCGCCCGGCAGCCCGCGTCCATGATCTCCCCAGACATCGTCCTCACATTCTTCATCACGTCCGTCCTGCTCGGCATCTCGCCGGGTCCAGACAACATCTTTGTCCTGACCCAATCCGCGTTGCGCGGCCGGCTTGCGGGCATCTTCGTGACACTCGGTTTGTGTACCGGGCTCATCCTGCATACCCTGGCTGTTTCGTTCGGCGTTGCCGCGATCTTCCAGACCTCAGCCCTGGCCTTCACGGTGCTGAAGTTTGCCGGTGCGGCCTACCTGCTTTACCTCGCATGGCAAGCCTTCCGAGCGCCGGCGACCGGCATCCATCTCGGCGAGGGCAGCGGCGCGAGCGGCTGGGAGTTGTACCGTCGCGGCATCATCATGAACATCACCAACCCGAAGGTATCGATCTTCTTCCTCGCCTTCCTGCCGCAGTTCGCTGATCCCGGGCGCGGATCGATCACGGTACAGATGATGCTGCTCGGCGGTCTGTTCATCCTGGCGACGCTGCTGGTGTTCGGCGGCATCGCGCTGCTGGCCGGGACGATCGGCCGCAAGCTGGGGCAATCCGCAAAGGCGGAAAAGATCATGAACCGCGTCGCCGGCACAGTCTTCGCTGCACTGGCGCTGAAGCTGGCGACCACCCAACGATGAGCGAATCCCCGGAATCCATCCTCGAATTCTGGTTCGGCCACGCCGAGGAGGATGATGCAGTCGCCGCCGGGCAGGCGAAGCTCTGGTGGACCAAGCGCGATGAAACCGACCTCATGATTCGCCGGCGCTTCGAGGATGTCCTGCGCAAGGCCGCGCGGGGCGAACTCGATGCATGGGCTGGGCAGCCGCGCGGACGTCTTGCATTGATCATCCTGACGGACCAGTTCTCGCGCAACATGTACCGCAATACGCCGGAGGCGTTTGCCTGCGACGAACGGGCACGTGGCTGGTGCAGGGAACGATTGCGCAGTGCCGCGCACCGCCCGTTGCGGCCGATCGAGCGGGTGTTCTTCTATCTTCCGCTGGAACATTCGGAGTCGCTGGATGACCAGGAACAGTCCGTGAGCCTGTTTCGTGAATTGTCCGATGCAGGAAAGGCATTCGCCGGTTTTTTCGACTATGCAGTGCGGCATCGTGAGGTCATTGCCCGGTTTGGACGATTCCCGCATCGCAATCGCATTCTTGGGCGGGAATCGACAGCGGAGGAGGTGGAGTTCCTCAAGCAGCCGGGGTCGTCGTTCTAGGCAGGAGTTATCGCCTTGGTTCAAGCACGGCGAGGATCAGCCCGAGTTGCTTCTCGTTCATGATTGGACCGCCTAGCGTGGCGTAGCCCACCCAGGCCCAGTATGTCCAGCGGCCGAGCGTAGCAGCCTCATTGGGTGGCCAGCCCACCTCGCGCAGCAATTTCGTCAGGTAGCTGATTCGCTGCTCGTCGACGCGCTTGCGCACTTCCAGCACCGCGGGATTGGCAAGAGACCACGAGCGGATCGCACTGTCGAGGCGCAGGTCCGCATAGCTCGCGCCAGTGATCCAGATGCGCAGCTTTTTCTCGGGCTTGCTGTCGTCGCTTTCCAGCCAGCGTATGGCTTCCTGCGTGTAGTGCTGCTCCCATTCCGCGAGTACCGCGTGGTGATATTCATCGAGGCTTTGGAAGTGCCAGTAAAAACTTCCCTTGGTGACGCCGAGCCGTTCGGCCAGCGGCATGATCTTCAGCCCATTTGGACCTTCTTCGGAAAGCGTTTGCAAGCCGGCCGTCAGCCACCGTTGCCGATTCAATTTCTTGTCCATGGAAGCACCATACCGTGCGGTATTGACAAAGGCAATATGTTATTTAATCATAAACATACCTTTCGGTATGGTGGTTCGACTGACGATCAACAAGAGCAGGCAACAAGAGGAGTGTCATGTCCGCATTGAAAGCAATTGCATCGAACATCTGGTACAGGTCACATCATTTCGTCGCAAGCGGCATTCCTGTCTCGTCAAGAATGACGGTCATCAGGTTGAAGGATGGCCGGCTCTGGTTGCATTCGCCGGTTCCGCTGAGTGTTTCCGAGCGCAAGGAGCTGGAATCCCTGGGGCAGGTTGGGTACATCGTTGCGCCGAACCGGATGCATCATCTCTTCCTTGCCGAATACGCGTCAGCCTATCCGGATGCCTTGCTGTTCGGCGCACCTGGCTTGCGCGCCAAACGGCCTGACCTGACACGCTTGTCCGAACTCGGACCGACGGTGGAGGCATCCTGGAAGGATGATCTGGAACAGGTTTTCTTCGATGGCATCCCCATCGGTAACGAAACCGTCTGGTTCCACATCGCTTCAAGGACACTGATTCTGACGGACCTGTGTCAATGGTGGCAGGGTGAACTGCCGTTCGCGGCGAAAGCCTATGCGCATGTGACAGGAGTGCGCAGGCAGCTCGCAGTGCCACGGACAATTCGCCTCATGGTGAGGGACAGGCACGCGGCCCGCGCCAGTGCGCAAGAGATTCTTCAGTGGCCGTTTGAACGCGTCGTCATGGCGCATAACGCGATCGTGGAGGATGGTGCTTATCCGGAAGTGAAGAGGGCATTTACGGTGTTCGGCTGTTGAGGGCAAGTGCAGCTGCCGCAGCCAGCGCGCCGTTTGCCGAGATTGGCTCCTCGAAAGAAATCCGTTCGCGGCGACCATCGCGATCGATATCGATGCCGTAGCAGTCGATCCCGAGTACGCCAGCGCCTGACGCGCCAAGGTTTTGCAGCATCGCCGATTCTTCATCTGGCGCGAGTACCGGCGCCTCCTTCCACGCCTCCTGTTCCAGCCACCCCATCTGCGCAAATCCTCCGATGTAGCGCACCCGCTTCGGCACCAGCCGGAAAAAAGCGAAATCCCCCAGCTCAAGATACTGCGCCGCATCCGGCTGATAGCGCACGTAACGTGCTTGCTGCGCCGGCGATCCATCGATGCGCTCGACATCGCCGACCAGCGTCATGCGCGGCGATTCGAGGATGCTGCCTTGCCCGGTGTACGTTACGAGCAGACTGGCGTGCGGGTTAGCGAGCAGGTTCTTCGTGTGTTCGGCCAGGCCGCTGAGCAGGAATACCGGGCAGTGCTCGTGGTCGGGAACGTAGGGCAGGGCGGTTGCGAACGGGTAGCCGGGCAATTGCACGGATTGCGTGGCGAGCGCGCCGAGGGCGGCCCGGTGCAGCAGGCCGATGGCGGTGGAGAGGTCGGGTTTCATTCGGAAGATATCAGGTTGGCATCGAAGCTCAGTGTAACGCGCCGCAAGAGCATGGCAAGGCGCACGTTATTGCCTTGGGGGAACTTTCGTGCCAGCATTGAGGTGATCGCATCGTCCTGCCACGGAGGAAGCCTCATGCATGCAAATGCCGCCGTCCGGAGCGTCCCGCTTGTTCCGCGCCTGAGTCCCGCCGCGCGGGCCAAAGCCGCACATATCTGCGTCGTCCGCCATGGAGAAACCGACTGGAACAGGCTTGGCATCCTGCAGGGCTGGTTCGATGTGCCTATCAATGAAAAGGGGCGCCGGCAGGCACACCAGATTGCTGCCGATTTCGCCGGTGAGGGATTTTCCTCGGTGTGGTCAAGCACGCTGGCGAGGGCGCGCGAGACGGCGGAAATCATCGCCTCTGCGCTTGGCTTGCCTGCGCCATGCAGCCACGAAGGCCTGAAGGAAAGGCACTTCGGCGCAATCCAGGGCATCCCGAAGGGCGAGCTGGCCGAACTCAATCCCGCTTTGCTCGAACAGATCCTGCGCCGCAATCCGGCTGCCAGTTTCGTCGGCGGCGAGTCGATGGATGAATTCGCCGACCGCGTGCTGCTTGCGCTCGACGACATTGGCACGCAGCACCACGGCGAGCGCGTGCTGGTCATCAGCCACGGATGGTGCCTGGATGTGGTTACCCGCCATGTGAACGGTTTGCCGCGCGATGCCATCCTTCCCCACAAGCCGATGAACGGCGACAGCGTATGGCTGGACGTGGCGCGCCACATCCTCGCCGCCGCATAGTTCTTTCTGCCTAGCCGGTCGAGGACTGGCCTATCCCCTTCGGCTTACCGGACTAAGCCGACTGCCTTTGCCGGATACCCCTCCGGCCAATAGTGCCTTGCTTGTCACGGACGTAACCTTCCGACATCGCGTCAATCATCGAGGGAGGTGTGTCGTGGCCGGTAACGTGGTGACAATGAAGGGCAGGCAGATTTCAGTGCTGGCGAGCAGTACGTTCGCCTTCACGATCTGCTTTGCGGTCTGGATGATGTTTGCGGTGCTGGGCATTCCGATCAAGGCCAAGCTGGGATTGAATGAAACGCAGTTCGGCCTGCTGGCGGCGACGCCGGTACTGACCGGTTCGCTGGTGCGCGTGCCGCTGGGTATCTGGACCGACAAGTTCGGCGGACGCATCGTGCTGTTCTCGCTGATGCTGTCGACGGTGGTGCCGATCTACATGATCAGCCATGCCACCGAATACTGGCATTTCCTCGTCCTCGGCCTGTTCGTCGGCCTGGCTGGCGGTTCCTTCTCGGTCGGCACGCCGTACGTCGCGCGCTGGTTCCAGCCGGAACGCCGCGGACTGGCGATGGGCATCTTCGGCGCGGGCAACTCCGGCTCGGCGCTGACCAAGTTCGTCGCGCCGGCGATCATCGCCGCCTTCGGCTGGGAATACCTGCCCAAGGTCTATGCCGGCGCGATGCTCGCAACCGCGCTCCTGTTCTGGTTTTTCAGCCACAGCGACAAGTCGCACACGGTCGCATCCAACGTCACCTTCGCCGACCAGCTGAAGATGCTGAAGGACCCGCGCGTCTGGCGCTACTGCCAGTACTACTCCGTCGTCTTCGGCGGCTATGTCGCGTTGGCGCTGTGGATGACCAAGTACTACGTGTCCGAATACGGCTTCGACATGAAGCTGGCCGCCTTGCTGGCCGCCTGCTTCTCGCTGCCGGGCGGCGTGCTGCGCGCGCTGGGCGGCTGGATCTCGGACAAGTACGGCGCCTACAAGGTGACCTGGTCGGTGATGTGGGTGTGCTGGGTCGCGTTCTTCATCCTGTCGTATCCGCAGACCAGCATGATCGTCAAGACGGTCAACGGTCCGATGAGCATCGACATCGGCATCAATGCCTGGTTCTTCACCGTGCTGCTGTTCGTGGTCGGCGTGGCCACCGCGATCGGCAAGGCATCGGTGTTCAAGTTCATTTCGGATGACTTCAGCCACAACATCGGCGCCGTCTCCGGCATCGTCGGCCTCGCCGGCGGCCTGGGCGGATTCATCCTGCCGATCATGTTCGGCGCCCTGGTCGACCTGACCGGCGTCCGTTCCAGCGCCTTCATGCTGTTGTACGGCACCGTCTGCGTGTCGCTGGTGTGGATGCATTTCTCATTCAAACCCGAGCGGGAAACCCCTGACGTTTCCGTGCCGCTCAAAAAAGCGGCCTGAGTTGTCGCATCTGTCGCATTCCATAAGAGGAGAACAATGTGAGCAAATACCTGATCAGCCACTGGGAACCCGAAACGCCATCGTTCTGGGTCAGCAAGGGCAAGTCCACCGCCAACCGCAACCTGTGGATCTCGATCCCGGCGTTGCTGCTGGCTTTCGCGGTATGGATGGTGTGGAGCGTGGTGGTGGTGAACCTGCCCAACGTCGGCTTCCAGTACAGCACCAACCAGCTGTTCTGGCTGGCGGCGCTGCCCGGCCTGTCCGGCGCAACCCTGCGCGTCTTCTATTCCTTCATGGTGCCGATCTTCGGCGGCCGCAAGTGGACGACGATTTCGACCGCATCGCTGATGATCCCGGCGATCGGCATCGGCTTCGCGGTGCAGGACACGAACACCGGTTATCCAACCATGCTGGTGCTGGCGCTGCTGTGCGGCTTCGGCGGCGGCAACTTCGCCTCGTCGATGGCCAACATCAGCTTCTTCTTCCCGAAGGCGCAGAAGGGCTACGCGCTCGGCATGAACGCCGGCCTGGGCAACCTCGGCGTGTCGGTGGTGCAGTTCGTGGTGCCGCTGGTGATCACCGCCGGCATCTTCGGCGCCATCGGCGGTGAGGCGGCGG
>NZ_LSTO01000001.1:715680-753470 GCF_002211445.1 Noviherbaspirillum denitrificans
CAGCCTGTACGCCAGCAAGAACGTCGCAGCCGGCAGCCACGTGTACGAAAGCTATGGCCGCCGCTGCAACGGCCGCCTGTTCGTGCACCACGGCTTCTGCCTGGACAACAACGACGCCAACGAGGCCGAGATCGAACTGCCGGCACTCTTGCCCGCGCACCCGTTTGCGACCTACACCAAGGACCTCGGCACGCTGAATGAAGACGTGCGTTCTTTCAAGGTGCCGCTGCAGTACGACGAAGCCAATACCAAGGCCCTGTTCTCGATGCTGCGCCTGGGCTGCCTGGAAGACATGCCCGGCGTGTTCCGCACCATGGTCAACGGCGCCAAGGTCAACGACGTGCCGCCGATCAGCCGCAAGAACGAAATCGCCGCGCTGACCGCGCTCAATGGTGCCTGCCAGCGCCGCCTGGAGAAGTTCCCGACCTCGATCGAACACGACGAGGCGCTCTTGGCCAATGGCGAAGTGTCGGACAAGCTGCGTTACGCGGTAGCGGTGCGCCTGGGCGAGAAGAAAATCCTGCGTCACTACCAGGAACTCGCGCAGCAGGCCATCACCGTCCTGCAGAACCCGTTCTGCGACCTGCGCGACTACGCCAAGGCGGACACCCGGTTCGGCGCCTATTTCCAGGCACTGCACGACAACCTCTCCAAGTCCATGGAGTAAGGCATACCGGCGTTTGAAACGCTGCTGGTAGTGACCTATCTGAAGAAGGCGGGCGCATGTGCGTCCGCCGTCCAACGGAGCGAGAAACACATGAGCTTGCATGAAGCCGACAGGCTGTACGAGGAAGAGCTGAAAACCTTGCAGACCGACGAGGCGCAGGAGGCGGACGACCTTGGCCAGTACAAGGATGCCGATGAGCAGAAGATGCAGCGCCTGATCCAGTTCCTGGATGAGAACGGCGTACTGTATCCCTCCCTGGAAATCCGTATCGTCAACGGCCTGCGCGGCGTCTATGCGACCGAGAAGATCCTCGAAGGCGAGGTGGTGCTGCATGTGCCGCGCCGCGCGATGGTCACGACCGAGGTCGCGAAGGCGTCCAACGTCGGCCGGCGCATACAGGCAAGCCGCCGCTGGCTCAGTCCTTACGGCTATCTTGCTGCCTTCCTGCTTGAAACGAAGCGCGAAGGCGGCTTCTGGAAGCCGTACTTCGATGTGGTGCCGAGCAAGTTCCCCGGCATGCCCTTGTTCTATGACCAGAAGCACCTGGAAATGCTCAAGGGAACCCACATCTGGCAACAGTTCATCGATGCCAAGGCATTGATGTTCGACGACTACAAGGTGGTCAAGGATTTTCTCCCGGGCCTGACGCTGCATGAATTCGCGCTTGCCCGCATGGCGGTGACGACCCGCGTGTACAAGCTGATGATCGACGGTTACGAGACCTTGGGCATGGTGCCGCTGGCCGACATGCTCAACCACACCTCGCCGTCGCCGACGCACTGGACCGGGCGCGCCACGCACGGCTTTACCATCATGGCGCTGACCGACCTGCAGGCCGGCGGCGAAATCCTGGAAAGCTACGGCAAGCGAAGCAACGGCCGCTGGCTGATGAGCCACGGCTTGTGCATGGAAGTGAACCCGGACAACCTGGTCGAGTTCGACCTTCCGGAAATCCGCAAGAAACATCCGTTCTTCAATGCCACGCGCAAGCTCGGCTGGGTATCGCGCAAGCAGCGTCATTTCCTCGTGACGAACGATTACGACAGTGACGACGTGCGCCACATGTTCAGTTACCTGCGTCTGGCGAACTGCACCGACATCGAGCGCACGCGCAAGGCGGTTGTCGAGCTCGGACGCGTCGATCCGGAAGAGGATGACAGCGCCAAGGCCTCGAAAAAGAACCGGCAGAAGAAGGCGAAGGACCAGTCGAAGGTCCACCCGATCAGTGTCAGGAACGAGATCGCCGCGCTGCGCATGCTGGTGGCGGCGACCGAGCGTGCGTTCGAGCGTTACACCACGACGCTGGAGCAGGATGAGCAGGCGCTGAAGGACCCGGACCTGGCGTGGACCATGCGCTTTGCGACCATGGCCGCGGTGTCCGAGAAGCGGCTCCTCAAGTTCTACCTGGACATGGCGCGCACGGCAATCGGTGTCCTGGAAAGTTCGCCGTTCCGGCTGGCACGCGCGGTAGGCGAACAGGTGCGCAAGGGCAAACCGTACGAGAAATACTTCCGGCATCTGCAGGAACATCTCGACGTTTTCAGCCCCTTCTGGCACGTGTCGCGCCTGCCGACCAAGAAGCATCGTCCGGCCGTTCATCGCAAGCAGGAACACGGCCGCAAGACTACGCACGGGGCGTTTGCCTGACGTGCGCCGGCCACGCCTGCGGTTTCCTGCCGCAGGCGTGGCAGAGAGTGTTATGAAGCAGGGATGGGCATCCGTCCCTGCCTCATAGCACCCTCTATGGAGCACACCTTGAGCATTGCCTGTTATATCCGAGACGACAGCATGTACGGCCAGGTGCTGGACGTTCTTGCGCGCCACGGTTTCCACTGCATCCGCTTCACCAGCGATGCCGATCTGCTGGAGGCACTCGCTTCCAACCTGTCCACCGTCGTTCTCGCGGCACGCAGCGAAATTGCCGCAGGCAGCATCCGTTCCTGGCGGGCATGCCGCGAGCGCGCGCTGCCGGTCATCATCCTGTCGCCGGCTGTCGGCGGCGAATCCACGGTGCGGGTGCTCGATGAAGGCGCCGACGACGTCGTCGCACTCGCAATGGGGCATGACGAATTCGCCGCACGCCTGAACGCCGTCCTGCGCGCCTACCAGGCCGACATACCCCGCCACAGCATTTCGCTTGCCGGTTTCGAGTTCGACGTCGAATTGAAAATGGCCGCCGACCGCGGCAGGATCGTCGAATTGACGCCTGCCGAATTCTCACTGGCGTGGCTGCTCTTCTCCTGTCCCGGGACATTCCTGTCGCGCGACGCGCTCTCGATGGCCGTCTGCGGGCGCGCCGGCGACATTGCCAGCCGCACCCTGGAACAGCACATCTACAAGCTGCGCCGCAAGCTCAAGCTGCTGCCGGACCGCGGCGTGCAGATCCGCATGGCCAGCGGTCGCGGCTACATCCTTGAAATCGTTGAACCGTTCGTGCAGGAGGCGCGCGAACGAGGCGCATGAGTAACGCACGGTGCCCGTGAGGGCAAGCTCCGAAATTTTCAAAATTTTTCTTTGTTGCCTGCTTGAAAACCGATTGCTCTTTTACTAAGTGCTGATTACCCCTTGTTGATTTACGAAGTGGTGGGTACCCCGACGTCAAGTAATAGGAGCAGTCATGACAAATCCAGTAAAGAACAGACCGGTACCGGTTGCGCCGCCACCGCCGCCACCGCCGCCTCCGGCACCAAAGAATGAACAGAAGAATGATCCGGTCCCGATGCCGAAAGGTTCGGCGAACGGGTTCCCGCCCCAGCCGGAAAATACCTACAACCGGCCGCCTGCGATGCCGAAGATGTATACGACAGGAGGCGACCTGCCGAAGGGTCCTGACCTGCCGAAGGGTCCCGACCTGCCGAAGGGTCCTGACCTACCGAAGGGTCCTGACCTACCGAAGGGTCCCGACCTGCCAAAGGGTCCTGACCTGCCAAAGGGCCCCGATGCGCCAAAATTGCCGCCGATGGAGCCTGTCAAGGACGCAAAAGGCGAGCAAGTGAAGACACCGGACGGAAATCCGGTCGTCAAGGACAGCTTCGGCGTCAATATCGCAGTCGACCCGGCCACCGGCCAACCGTTGAAGGATCCGAAAACGGGTGCCCCGGTCATCCTGGACGACAAGGGCAATCCGACCGATGCGCCTGACAAGATCATTCCGCCCAAGGCCGATAGCAAGTCGCCAGGGGCCGGCCCGCTCCCGGGCGACGGCAAGACGCCGACCGATCCCAAGGCACCGGACGCCGGTTTGCCGCCGGGTGACAGCAAGGCCCCGGACGCCGCTGCGCCTGGACCTGACAGCAAGGCCCCGGGGGCTGCGCCGCCTGGACCGGATGGCAAGGCGCCGGACGCTGCTGCGCCTGGACCGGATGGCAAGGCGCCGGACGCTGCTGCGCCTGGACCGGATGGCAAGGCCCCGGGCGCCGCTCCGCCTGGACCGGATGGCAAGGGTCCGGACGCCGCTCCGCCTGGACCGGATGGCAAGGCTCCGGACGCCGCTGCGCCTGGACCGGATGGCAAGGCCCCGGATGCCGCTCCGCCTGGAGGCGATGGCAAGGCCCCGGACGCCGCTCCGCCTGGAGGCGATGCCAAGGGCCCAACCGAGCCCAAGTCTCCGATCGACAGCCCGGTGCCTGGCGGCCCCAAGGCTCCGGATGAACCCAAGGCCGGCGGCCATGACGATTGCTGCTGCGATGACGAACCGGATGCACCTGACGATGCCCCGGCTGCCCCGCCGGGCGGCCCGGGTGAGGCGTCGGACATCCCCGGCGGTCCGGACGGCATGCCTTCCGATGGCGAGGGACCGAAGGTCGTGGTCTACACCGACAAGAACGGTGTCAACCACTACTACGACGCAACGACCGGCGAGAAGATCACCGATCCCAACGATCCGCGTTTGCCTGTGATCTATGCCGACAAGAACGGCAAGATCCACTACTACGATCGTCAGACCGGCGAGAAGATCACCGATCCCAACGATCCGCGCATGCCGATGGAACTGCCGAAGGAGATGCCAAAGAGCAATATCACGATGCCAAGCCCGGGAGGTATTCCACAGGGCATGCCGGGACCGCTGCCCGATCTTCCGACGGGCGATATCCCTGGCATGCCGCCGGGAGGGATGCCGGGTATGTCACCTGGAGGAATGCCGGGTATGCCGTCGGACATTCCGACGGAACCCTCGGTATAAGGCTGTCTGTCTGAATCACCTTGCCGGTCCCTCCTGGCCGGCATTGCATAAAAACCGCTTCGTGTTCACGCACGAAGCGGTTTTTCTTTATTGAAACCGGCGCGCATTTTCACTATGTGATAGTTACCGGCCAATTTCATTCAAGCAGAGGAGACACGTCATGCCGCCACCAGTAAGCAACAAGCCTCCGGTCAAACCGCAGGCGCCGCAACAAGGCAATAACGAACCGAAGAAGGACTCTGCCCCGAAGCAGCCCGCGGAGCAGAAGAAGAACGACAAGAGCCAGCCGGATAACACCGTCAGCCGGCCGGATCCGTGGCCGAAGAAGGACCCGAACGCTGCTGCGCCGAAGAAGCCGTTCGATCCTGTTACGACGGCAGACGGGCAGGGTGTCGTGAACGAGAAAAACCTTCCTGTGGCGCGGGACAACAATGGCGTGATCGTCGCCACCGACCGCTACGGCAACGGTCCGGTACTGGATGACAGGACCGGCAATCCGGCGATCCTCGACGAACAGGGCAAACCGGGCGATGCGCCGGAATCGATTAAACCGGATCCGACTGTCAAGACGACAGATCCGACGAGCCCGGATTATCCGAAGTACCAAATTAACGAGAACAAGGGCAAGACCACCTTCTTCGACAAGGACGGCAAGGCCATTCCGCCGAACGGCGAGGGATCACCGGTGGCGGTCTACACCGACAAGGCCGGCGAGAATCACTACTACGATCGCAAGACCGGCGAGAAAATCACGGATCCGAACGACGCGCGCCTGCCGGCAAACCTGCCGAAGGATGGTCCGAACGCACTGCCGCCGCCAACCGTGGAAACGCCCACCTGACAAGGTTTTGCCAGGCAATGGGCAGTCGGTGTAATGATCCGGAGGCGGGCAGGGCAGCTGCCGTTGCCCGCCAGGCTTAGCGCGTCACGTACAGGAACAGCAGCGCCGCGCTGGCGATCGCCGACACGGGAACCACCATGCCTGCGCCGCAGATCAAGTTGCGCAGCGTGGTGCGTGCCTTCTTCTCGACGCGGGCATTGCGCTCGCTGATGATCTTCTCGAAATGCGCCTCCGCCAGCAGGTCGGGCGCCATGCCTTCGGTGGACGCGAGACGTTCCGCATAGCGTTCCACTTCGGATTCGTTCAGGTGCATGTTGCGCAGCGCGTCGGCATAGGCGCGCTTGAATTCGGTTGTGACATTCATTTCAAACTCCGTGTGCAGCGACTTGATTACTCCTTGGAAATTATAGGACTGCGTTGCACTGCGGCAAGGGTGGTGGACCTGCCATTCCGTACTACTTTGATTCAGGTCATAAAAAGTGTTGCGATAGTCCGAATGCTTCGTGTCCCGACTTTTCCATCCCTGTGCCGGACAAGCTCTACAATCGAGGCGATACAGCACTGACTCAAGGTTGACGTTGGAACAACACAAGCACGGCTTCCTGCTCACGCGGCATTGGCGGGACACGGCCGCAGGTACGGAAGTCGAAGTCTGGCTGGCGACGGACGATGGTCCGCGCAGGATCCGTCTCGCCCCGCAAACCTCGGTCGCCTTCATCCCCGCCGCACAGCGCGAGCAGGCGGACGCGGCTTTGCGCGGCGAACGCGGCTGCGAGCTGCGTTCGCTTGCACTGTCGGATTTCCAGCGCCGCCCGGTGCTGGGACTGTACTGCCGCCAATACCGCCACCTGCTGAAGCTGGAAAAGCGCCTGCGTGAGCACGGTGTCGATGTCTATGAAGCCGACGTGCGCCCGCCCGAGCGCTACCTGATGGAACGCTTCATCACCGCGCCGGTGCAGTTCGACGGACGGCACGATCCTGATGGCGGAGCGACGCTGCTCGACGGCCAGATGAAACCGGCGCAGGGCTATCGTCCGCGCTTGCGCCTCGTGTCCCTCGATATCGAAACCAGCGCCCGTGGCGACCTCTATTCGATCGCGCTGGAAGGTTGCGGCCAGCGGCAGGTCTACATGCTCGGGCCGAAGAACGGGAATGACGACGTGCGCGATTTCGATCTCGATTATTGCGAGACGCGGGCAGAAATACTTGAGCGCTTGAACACCTGGCTGCAGCAACACGACCCCGATGCCATCATCGGCTGGAACCTCGTGCAGTTCGACCTGCGTGTGCTGCGACAGCATGCGGAAAGAACAGGCATACCCCTGCGCCTCGGACGCGACGGCAGCGACATGGAATGGCGCGAGCACACCCGCGGCCAGCACTACTTCGCCGGCGCGGCGGGCCGCCTCATCATCGACGGCATCGAAGCGCTGCGCTCGGCGACCTGGAACTTCCCGTCCTTCAGCCTCGAATCCGTCTCGCAGACCCTGCTCGGCGAAGGCAAGTCCATTGACAATCCCTACGACCGCATGGCGGAAATCCAGCGCCGCTTCGACGAGGACAAGCCGGCGCTGGCGCGCTACAACCTGAAGGACTGCGAGCTGGTCACGCGCATCTTCGACAAGACCAGGATCATGGACTTCCTGCTGGAGCGCGCCAGCGTGACCGGCCTGGCGGCCGACCGCAGCGGCGGCTCGGTGGCGGCCTTCGAACATCTCTACATGCCGCTGATGCACCGCCAGGGCTATGTCGCGCCCAACCTTGGCGATGTCGAGGGAGAGGGCAGTCCGGGCGGTTTCGTGATGGATTCACGCTCCGGCCTGTACGACTCGGTGATGGTGCTCGATTACAAGAGCCTCTATCCGTCCATCATCCGCACCTTCCTGATTGATCCCGTGGGGCTGGTGGAAGGCACCGGCAATCCCGACGAAAGTACATCGGTGCCAGGATTCCGCGGCGCGCGCTTTTCGCGCGACAAGCATTGCCTGCCGCAGATCGTCACCCAGGTCTGGCAGGGGCGCGACGCCGCCAAGCGCGAGGGCAACCAGCCGCTGTCGCAGGCGCTCAAGATCATCATGAATGCCTTCTACGGCGTGCTCGGTTCCAGCGGCTGCCGTTTCTTCGATCCGCGACTCGCATCCTCGATCACCATGCGCGGCCACGAAATCATGCAGCGCACGCGCAAGCTGATCGAGGAACAGGGCTACCCGGTCATCTATGGCGACACCGATTCCACCTTTGTCTGGCTCAGGCGGCCGCATACGGAAGAGCAGGCGCTGGAGATCGGCAACACGCTGGTGCGCCACGTCAACCAGTGGTGGCAGCGGCACCTGCGCGAGGAATTCGGCCTCGACAGCGCGCTGGAACTGGAGTTTGACACGCACTACCAGCGCTTCCTGATGCCGACCATCCGCGGCTCGGACGAAGGCAGCAAGAAACGCTATGCGGGACTGGTCGCGGGCGGCGAGCTGGTGTTCAAGGGGCTGGAATCGGTGCGCACCGACTGGACACCGCTGGCGCAGCAGTTCCAGCAGGGGCTGTACCGGCGCATCTTCAATGGCGAACCTTACCGGGACTATGTGCGCGACTACGTGGAAAGCACGCGCGGCGGCGCCTTCGACGAACTGCTGGTGTACCGCAAGCGGCTGCGCCGGCCGCTGGACGAATACCAGCGCAACGTGCCGCCGCACGTGCGCGCGGCACGCATCGCCGATGAATACAACCGCGAGCAGGGGCGTCCGCAGCAATACCAGAACGGCGGATGGATACGCTACGTGATGACGCTGGCGGGGCCGGAACCGCTTGAGACGCAGCGTTCGCCGATCGACTACGAGCACTACATCGAGCGCCAGCTGCAGCCGGTGGCGGACGGCATCCTGCCGTTCATCGATGATGATTTTGCGTTGTTGACGAGCAGGCAACAAATGTTGTTTTGATCGGGATGGTGTCGATTTTGCCCGGTGCCGAACGTCGTGGAAACAGCAGTATCCCAACCACTGAAAAGGAGATCTCCATGCGTTTCATGATCATCGTCAAGGCTGACAAGAACAGCGAAGCCGGCATCATGCCCAGCGAACAAATGCTCGCCGACATGGGCCGGTTCAACGAGGAACTGGTGAAGGCCGGCGTCATGCTGGCCGGCGAGGGCCTGCATCCGAGTTCGAAAGGCGCGCGCGTGCGCTTTTCCGGCAAGGACCGAAGCGTGACCGATGGCCCCTTTGCCGAGACCAAGGAGCTGATCGCCGGTTTCTGGCTCTGGCAATGCGCGTCGCTGCAGGAAGCGATCGACTGGGTCAAGCGCTGCCCGAACCCGATGCTGGGCGAATCCGAGATCGAGATTCGCCAGGTCTTCGAGGCGGAGGATTTCGGCGACGCGTTCACGCCGGAACTGCGGGAACAGGAAGAGCGGCTGCGGGCAGAGATTACCCGGCAGTCCGGACAGTGAGCTACTGCTTCAATGTCGCCATATCGATCACGAACCGGTACTTCACGTCGCTCCTGAGCATGCGCTCATAGGCCTCGTTGATGTCCTGGATGCGGATCATCTCGATGTCGGACACGATGCCGTGGTCGCCGCAGAAATCGAGCATCTCCTGTGTCTCGGCAATGCCGCCGATCAGCGACCCGGCGAGGCGCCGTCGTTTCATGATGAGGTTGAATACCTGCGTCGACGGATGCGGCGTGGCCGGTGCGCCCACCAGCGTCATCGTGCTGTCGCGCTTGAGTAGTTCCAGGAAGGGATCGAGCGCGTGCGGCGCGGCGACCGTATTCAGGATGAAGTCGAAGGAGTTGCGGTGTGCCTTCATTTCCTCGGCGTTCTTCGATACTACGACGTCATTGGCGCCGAGCCGCAGTGCATCCTCCCGCTTGCCTGGCGAGGTGGTGAACAGCACCACGTGCGCGCCCAGCGCATGTGCCAGCTTGATGCCCATGTGACCGAGGCCGCCCAGCCCCACAATGCCCACCTTGTGTCCTTGTCCCACCTGCCACTGCTTGAGCGGCGACCAGGTGGTGATGCCGGCGCACAAGAGCGGTGCTGCCGCTGCGGGATCGAGGTTTTTCGGGATGCGCAGCACGAAGCAGTCGCGCACGACGATGTTGCTGGAATAGCCGCCGTAGGTCATGCCGCCGCTGTGCATTTCCTCGCCGTTGTAGGTGCCGACAAATCCATTCTCGCAATATTGCTCCAGGCCCTCGGCGCAGGCGTGGCAGTGCATGCAGGAATCCACCATGCAGCCGACGCCGACGAGGTCGCCCTGCTTGAAGCGGCTTACCTTGTCGCCGGTGGCAACGACGCGGCCGATGATTTCATGTCCTGGGACAACGGGGTAGACGGTATTGCCCCATTCGTTGCGGGCAGTGTGCAGGTCCGAGTGGCAGACGCCGCAGTAGAGAATGTCGATCTGGACATCATCCGGCCCGGGATCGCGGCGGGTGAAGTCGAGTTTGCTGAGCGGTTCGCGGGCGCTCGTCGCGCCATATCCGGATGAAGCAAGCATAGTGTCCTCCAGTGCTGTATTGGGGATGGACTCTGCTGCGGGTGCTCGGTTCCGGATGCGCAGTTGCCGCGAGTGAATCAATTGCGGTGCGGCTTGGGCCCGGCCTTTTTCCTGTCACCGATTGCGCCGCTTGCCGCCGCTTTCAATATGCGGCGGAAGGTCGGGCATTCCAGGTGGCTCGGGGCGGAGCAGGACGCTGCGTGCCGCAATCCATCACGCATCGCGCACAATTTGCGGATGGTCCGGTCGAGGTCGTCTGCCTTGGTCCGGAGCAATTTCCGGTCGATCCGCAACTGTCCGTCCGGCGCGAACATAATGGCAATCTCGTCCAGCGAAAAACCGGAGGCGCGGCCAAGCGCGATCAGGGCCAGGCGTTCCAGCACCTTTTCATCGAACAGCCTGCGCAAGCCGTGCCTGCCCGTCGATGCGATCAAGCCTTTTTCCTCGTAATAGCGCAGGGTTGATGCAGGTACGCCAGCGCGGTGTGCGACTTCGCCAATATCCAGGATTGTCATCGCTTGACCTCAAGTTGACTTGAAGTGGCACGATATCACCCGTGTACATTGATAACAAGCGAAAGGAAGACACCATGGTGATGGAACGCAAGAACGACAACGGACAGGCGGCACTCTGGAACGGCGATGCGGGGCATGCCTGGGTCGAGGCGCAGGAACTGCTCGACGCGATGTTCAGGCCGATGGAAGCGCTGCTCGCCGACATGGCTTCACCGGGGCTGCGTGTCCTCGATGTCGGTTGCGGAACAGGCAGCACTTCGCTCGCGGTCTCGCGCCGGCTTGGTTCGGCAGGCAGCTGTGTCGGCATCGATATCTCCGCGCCAATGATCGCTGCGGCAAGGGCACGTGCCGCGGGCGAAGGACTCCAGACGGAATTCCTGTGTGGCGATGCGCAAAGGCATGGGTTCGAGCCGGCGCGCTTCGATTTGATCATTTCGCGTTTTGGCGTAATGTTCTTCGACGATTCCGTGGCCGCTTTCGCAAACCTGCGGAGGGCGGCGTGCGACGGTGCGACGCTCCGATTCCTTGCATGGCGAGACCCTGCGGAGAATCCTTTCATGACGACCGCGGAGCGTGCTGCCGCCGCACTGCTGCCGGCCATGCCCGCCCGCCGGCCGGATGAGCCAGGTCAATTCGCCTTTGCGGACGCTGAGCGCGTGCGCCAAATTCTCGATGAGAGCAGCTGGGCGGAGGTCAGCATCGAGCCGGTCGATATTGCTTGCGCGTTTCCGGCCAGCGGGCTTCTGCAATACCTGACGCGAATGGGGCCGCTTGGACGGATGCTGAAAGAGGCGGATGCGCAGACGCGCAGCCATGTCGTCGAAACAGTGCATGCCGCCTTCAATCCTTATGTGCATGGAAATGAGGTCCGATATACCGCGGCGTGCTGGAATGTGAGCGCGCGTGCCGCGTGACAAGGAAGGCAGGGCGGACAAGCGGAGCGCCTTCCACCAGACAAAAAAAGGGCCGGTCTTCGCAGACCGGCCCGTTCTCATTCTTTCGCTACCAGATCAGGCGTTCGCCTTCACCTTCAAACGCCATGCATGCAGCAGCGGCTCGGTGTAGCCAGCCGGTTGCTCCAGCCCCTTGAACACGAGGTCGCGCGCTGCGCGGTACGCATACGACGCCTCGAAGTTCGGCGCCATCGGCTTGTACAGCGGGTCGCCGGCATTCTGGCCGTCCACCACCTTGGCCATGCGCTGCATGGTTTCGGTCACTTGTGCTTCGGTGACGACGCCGTGCAGCAGCCAGTTGGCGATGTGCTGGCTGGAGATGCGCAGCGTGGCACGGTCTTCCATCAGGCCGACGTTATGGATGTCGGGCACCTTGGAGCAGCCCACGCCCTGGTCGACCCAGCGCACCACGTAGCCGAGGATGCCCTGGCAGTTGTTGTCCAGTTCCTGCTGGATTTCGGCAGCGGACCATTCGGCCTTCGCCACCACCGGGATCTGCAGCAGTTCGCCGAGCAGGCGCTCGATCTCGGCCGGCGCGTCGATCTTTTCCAGTTCCTTCTGCACGTCGGCGACGCTGACCTGGTGGTAGTGCAGCGCATGCAGCGTCGCGGCGGTCGGGGAGGGCACCCAGGCGGTGTTGGCGCCTGCCTTCGGATGGCCGATCTTCTGTTCCAGCATGGCAGCCATCAGGTCCGGCATGGCCCACATGCCCTTGCCAATCTGGGCGCGGCCGCGCAGGCCGGAGGACAGGCCGGTCAGCACGTTGCTGCGCTCGTAGGCGGACAGCCATTTGCTGGTCTTCATGTCGCCCTTGCGCATCATCGGGCCGGCATGCATCGCGGTGTGCATCTCGTCGCCGGTGCGGTCGAGGAAGCCGGTGTTGATGAAGGCGATACGGCCGGCGGCTTCCTTGATGCACGCCTTGAGGTTGACGCTGGTGCGGCGCTCTTCATCCATGATGCCGAGCTTGACGGTTTCGTTGGGCAGGCCGAGCAGCTGCTCGACGCGGCCGAACAGTTCGGAAGCAAACGCAACTTCCTTCGGACCGTGCATCTTCGGCTTCACGATGTAGACCGAGCCGGTGCGCGAGTTGCCGATTTCCTGGCCGGCCTTGCGCTTGAGGTCGTGCAGGGCGATGGTCACGGTGACGATCGCGTCCATGATGCCTTCCGGGATTTCCTTGCCGCCATCCAGCAGCACGGCCGGGTTGGTCATCAGGTGGCCGACATTGCGCAGGAACAGCAGCGAGCGGCCGTGCAGCGTGACGATGCCGTCCTTCGCATCGGTCGCACCCGCGCCGGCGTTGTACTTGCGGTCGGCGTTGAGCGTGCGGTTGAAGGTCTTGCCGCCCTTGGAAACACTCTCCACCAGCGTGGCCTGCAGGATGCCCAGCCAGTTTTCATAGGCCAGCACCTTGTCGTCCGCATCCACGGCGGCGACTGAGTCTTCCAGGTCGAGAATGGTCGACAGCGCGGCTTCGACCACGACGTCGGCGACACCGGCGGCATCCTGGCTGCCGATCTTCGTGTCGCGGTTGACCTGGATGTCGATATGCAGGCCGTTGTTCTTCAGCAGGACAGACGTCGGTGCTTCCGCCTTGCCCTGGAAGCCGATGAATTTTTGCTCATCCTTGAGGCCGGTGGTGCTGCCATCCTTCAGTGCGACAGCCAGCTTGCCGCCGGCAACGCTGTAGCCGGTGGCGTCGGCGTGCGAGCCCTTGGCCAGCGGCGCGGTCTGGTCGAGGAAGTTACGGGCAAAGGCGATGACCTTGGCGCCGCGGACCGGGTTATAGCCTTCGCCGTTGGGGCCGGTGCGGGTCGCGCCGTCCGTCTCGGGCAGGGCATCGGTGCCGTACAGGGCGTCATACAGCGAACCCCAGCGCGCATTGGCGGCGTTCAGGGCATAGCGGGCATTGAGGATGGGCACGACCAGCTGCGGGCCTGCCTGCAGCGCGAGTTCGGCGTCGACGTTGGCGGTGGTCGCCTTGACATCGCCCGGCGCCGGCAGCAGGTAGCCGATCGATTGCAGGAAGGCGCGGTAGGCGCCCATGTCCTGGATCGGGCCGGGGTTGGCGCGATGCCACTTGTCCATCTCGAGCTGGATGCGGTCGCGCTCGGCGAGCAGGGCGGCATTCTTCGGGGCCAGGTCGTGGGCGATGGCGTCGAAACCCTTCCAGAAGGCGGCGCTGTCGATGCCGGTGCCCGGCAGGACCTTGTCTTCAATGAAGCGGTACAGGACGGTGGCAACCTGGAGGCGATGGACGGAAGTACGTGCGGTCATGGAGTGCATCCTCGTGTGAAGTTGTCATGAATCGGGCGCGCGGGCGCCTGTTCAATTGTTATAGGCTGGTTCAAAGTATATGCGAGCAAAAAGTGCATGAACGAAACGTTTAGTCACTTGATTTATGCGTTTTTGTCACAAATCGATTTCGACGGTGAAATCAGGCATGAAACTGCCACGTGACAGCGTTACTCCGTCAAATATTTCCATGTGGAAATATCATCGAGCGCGTAAATCCTTTTGATTAATAGGGGTTTAATTCCCTTTTTTCCCGCAACCAGCCTTTCTTTCCCGCAATCAGGATCGGATTCCTGCTTTCGGGAAACTGACAGACAAATTCTTCCCTAAAACTTGTGGTTTCCTCAATTGCGCCGTGTCCGGACGCCGATTTGTCTGCTGGCAAACTATTTGCTTTTGACGTGGGACAAGTTGACAACCATCAAGATCGACGAATACGGCTTTCATCTAGAGGGAAGATGACCATGAAAATCTCCAATCTGAAAATCGGGATGCGGCTGGGGCTGGGGTTCGGCCTCGTGCTGGTGCTGATGATCGCATTGGCGCTGACGAGCATTTCGCGCTTGGCTAGCATCGAGCGCAGCCTCGACGGCATCGTCAACCAGAACAATGTGATGACCAAGGCTGCGTTCGAGATGCGCCAGTCGGTGCTGTCCATCGGCCTGGCCACGCGCAACCTCGCGCTGATGACGGACGACAAGCAGAAGGACCGTGAATCCGACCGCATCTTCGACGACCGCGACGAATACGCTTCCTATGTCGAGAACCTCGAACGCCTGATGACGAGTGAAAAGGGCAAGGAAGTGCTGGCCAAGATCGCCGCCGCCAAGGCTGCAACCGAGCCGCTCACCGACAAGGTGATCGACCTGCTGAACGAAGACAACAAGGAAGAAGCGGTCAAGGTGCTGGTCAATGACGTCTGGCCGAACCAGCGCAAGTGGCTGGGCGCGATGGACGAACTGGTCCGCATGCTCGACAAGATGGCCGACACCGCCGTGGAAGATGCGCGCGCTTCCTACAAGAACACGCTGATCCTGACCTGGGCACTGGGCGGCGCGGCACTCGTCATCGGCCTCGGCGCCGCATGGCTCGTCACCCGCAGCATCACCCGTCCGCTGCATGAAGCGGTCGACGTCGCACGCCGCGTGGCGCAGGGCGACCTGACCGGCGACGTGCAGGTGAAATCGAAGGATGAGACCGGCCAGCTGATGGAAGCCCTCAAGGAAATGAATGACAGCCTCGTGCGCATCGTGTCCCAGGTGCGTTCGGGCACCGAGACGATGACGACGGCTTCGATCGAAATCGCGACCGGCAACCTCGACCTGTCCTCGCGGACCGAACAGCAGGCCAGCTCGCTGCAGGAAACCGCATCGTCGATGGAAGAACTGACCTCGACCGTGAAGGCCAACGCCGACAACGCCGCGCAAGCCAACGTGCTGGCGCAGTCCGCATCGCAGGTGGCGGTGAAGGGCGGCGCGGTGGTCGAGCAGGTCGTCGACACGATGGGCTCGATCAACGAATCGGCGCGCAAGATTTCCGACATCATCACCGTCATCGACGGCATCGCCTTCCAGACCAACATCCTCGCGCTGAATGCGGCCGTGGAAGCGGCACGTGCTGGCGAGCAGGGCCGCGGTTTCGCGGTGGTGGCTGCCGAGGTGCGCAACCTGGCCCAGCGTTCCGCCGGCGCAGCAAAGGAAATCAAGGTGCTGATCGAGGATTCCGTGCACAAGGTCGCCGCCGGCTCGAAACTGGTGGACCAGGCCGGCGCGACCATGCATGAGGTAGTCGAGAGCGTCAAGCGCGTGACCGACATCATGGATGAAATCAGCTCCGCCAGCCGCGAACAGACGTCCGGCATCGAGCAGATCAACCAGGCCATCACGCAGATGGACGAAGCCACGCAGCAGAATGCCGCGCTGGTCGAACAATCGGCCGCTGCCGCGGAAGCGATGCAGGAACAGGCAGCGAATCTCGCCGAGCTGGTGAATGTGTTCAAGCTCGAGCAGTTTGCCGATGAGCAGGAGCCTGCTGACGCCCCCGAGGCCGAAGTGCCCGCTGTGACGAATGCCGTTGCACCCTTGCCCGTTGCGGTGGTGAAGAAGCCTGCTGGGCTCGCACCGCGCAACCCGAAACTTGCCGCAGCCGTCCGTACCGGTACGGATGACTGGATGGAGTTCTGATACCCGTTGTCTCCTCTCCCTCCTGTAGGGAAAGCCCTTGGGCCGCCTGTTCGCAGGCGGCCTTTTTTTTCTTCAATAACCTTTCCGTGTGGCATGCAACTTGCATTTGCTTTGGGGAAAATACTTGATTGAAGTCACGAACCACGGGAAATAAAAATGCTGTATCAGATCCACGAACTGCAACACGCCGCAATCAGCCCCATGGCCCAGTGGGCCGACGCTGTTTCCCATCTGTTCACGAGCGCTGTTTCGCCGCTGGCTTACACGCCGTTCGCGCGAAACATTGCCGCCGGAGCGGAACTCTTTCATCGAATCGGCAAGGATTACAACAAACCCAGCTTCAACATCGAATCCACGACGGTCGACGGCCAGTTTGTCGAAATCGAAGAGGCGACGGTCGCCGCCAAACCGTTTTGCAACCTGATCCACTTCGAGAAGAAAACAAGCAAGGCGTTGAACCAGCCGAAGCTGCTGCTCGTCGCGCCGCTGTCCGGCCACCACGCCACACTGCTGCGCGACACGGTGCGCGTGCTGCTGCACGAGCAGGATGTGTACATCACTGACTGGATCGATGCCCGCATGGTGCCGGTGTCCCAGGGCGCCTTCCACCTGCATGATTATGTGCATTACGTGCAGGATTTCATCCGCCTGCTCGGCCCGGACGTGCATGTGATGGCGATCTGCCAGCCCACGGTGCCGGTGCTGGCCGCGGTGTCCCTGATGGCGACCGCCGGCGACATCCAGCCGCGCACGATGACGCTGATGGGCGGCCCGATCGATGGCCGCCTCTCTCCGACCGAAGTGAACAAGCTCGCCTCCGAACGCCCGTACGAATGGTTCGAAAACTCGGTGATCGATGTCGTGCCGTTCAACTATCCGGGCGCCGGCCGCCGCGTGTATCCCGGCTTCCTGCAGCATGCCGGATTCATCGCGATGAATCCGGAAAAGCACATGGAAAGCTACCTGCACTTCTACGAAGACCGCGCCCACGGCCATCCCGCCGATGCGCACGTGAAGTTCTACGATGAATACAACGCGGTGCTCGACATGGCCGCCGAGTTCTATCTCGAAACCATCAAGACCGTGTTCCAGGACTTCGCGCTGCCCAACGGCACGTGGAAGGTGGACGGCAAGCTGGTGCGTCCGCAAGACATCAAGAACGTCGCGCTGCTGACGGTGGAGGGCGGCAAGGACGACATCTGCGGCCCCGGCCAGACGGAAGCGGCGCACAAGCTGTGCTCGTCGATTCCGGCCGAGCATCGCAAGCACCACGTGGAAGCCGAGAGCGGCCATTACGGCATCTTCTCGGGGCGCCGCTGGCGCGAAAATATCTGCCCGCTGGTTTCAGAATTCATCCGCGCGCACAACGGATAAAGGGGGCGGTTCCAACTGGACCGCGGGAGGTGTGAAAAGCGGCGGCACGAAAGTGCTGCCGTTTTCCTTTTCAGAACACGGATCCGTACAGGATGACGCGGACAAGCAGCGCCGTCTTGTCCAGCGTTGCCAGCGCCTTGTCGATGATGGCCTGGCTGTTGCCGCGCGCGGCGTCGATCACCATGCGCGCACTGACACACAAGCGCAACGCGCTGACTGGCACACCATTGCGCGAGCCGCATGGAACAGGCTCGCCCAGCTGGCAACGCAGCATCGCGATTTCATGATTGCCGTTCGCGAACTCAAGTCCGTGATCGTCTACCAGGTTCGATTGCAGCAGGTGGTGGATGCGCTCGGTATCTTCCCGCCCGATAGGACGCCTGCACGAGGTGCGCGATGGTTCATGCAGCAGGAACGGAAACATCGTGGGCACGCAGTCCCAGGCGGCGCCGCTTCCAGTAATGCGCTCAAGCGGCGGTAACGCGAGTGGCTCGAAGTGCGGGTCTGCCTGCAGGCGCGCCTGGATCGCCGCCGCAAAGTCGTGCAGGAAGCGTGCAATCTCCGCATCCGGCACGCGGCGAAACGCGCGCAGTTCTTCCAGCGCGGCTTCCCAGCGCATCAGCTGTCCCAGGCTGGCAGCCTCGTCCAGCATGTCGGCACCCGGCCAATCGGGAGGCCAGTCGGCGCGCGTGGAATACTGCATCAATGCCGGGTGCAGCAGCCGCCTGCGCAGGCGAAAACGCATCGCGTCGGGCAGGATCAATGCGCCGGCCCAGGCGGGACTGGCGAGGAAGGTTGATGCCGACATCGCCACCATGAAACCGTGCTCGAGATAGGCGCGCAAGGTCGACGGCGCCAGGCGGAACTGGCAGGCGTCGACCAGGACGGTCACCGAATCGGGGAAGCGATCGCGTACCGCAACCGCACATGCGATGCCCGGCCCGCTCAATCCCGTCGGGGAGACATCGGCCAGGATAATCAGGACGCGCCACTCCATTGCAATCGCTTCGTTCACCAGGGACCCGACGTCGCCGTCCACGCTCGCTGCCTGTCGTGGCGTGCCGTCCGCATTCCGGAGCGGCACGTTGACTGTCTCGACCATGCCGTCGCCCCAGGCGGGCATGCCCGATTCTTCCGCACCGACGACGATGAGGCGCGTCAGGGAGGCGGTTGTGCAGCAGGTCAGGCGGGTGGCTGTGTGATAAAGCTTGGTCGAGGATGTAGAGAAAATCACATCGGGACCGATTGGATCGCCAAGGCCGCAGGTGTGGAGCAATTCACGGCGGATGCGATCCAGTTCGCGTGCATGGTGTGCCGCGGACAAGGTGCCGCCGTGTGTGAGGTTCAGCCGGCGCCGCAGGCGATCTGCTGCCGCATTGGCGGGTGCGGAGACCGGCGATGCAGATGAAGAACCGAATGCCAGCATCCCGGGATCCGGCTGCGGGAAAGCGCTCTCATTTCGCGGATCCGCCATATTGCCCATGACGCCTTCGCGCAGCTGTTCTCCGGAGCTCGACGAGTTCGATGCGCCATCCGTAAATTGGTCGGGGTGAAACATTCCGGTCAGCAGTTGGCGCATGATGTCTCATCGGTAAGGTGCTTGATTATTTTTCTGGCTTCATTATCGATGACCGGACCGCATCCATTTTTCAAAGATTGTCATGACGACAGGCGAAAAAAAGGCGGCACATCGTGCCGCCTTTTTCATTCCGCCCGGATCAGCTGATCAGCCGCGCCGCATCCTGTGCAGCGACCCTTCCTTCATCCGTCGGGACCACCCAGACTTCCACGGTGCTGTCTTTCGCATGGATCGGCATGATCGCGTCGCGCGTCGCTTCGCGGTTCGCCGCGTCGTCGATCTTCACGCCGAGGTAGGACAGCGCATCGCAGGCTTCCTTGCGCAATGCCGTGTCGTGCTCGCCAATGCCGCCGGTGAAGGCCAGCACATCCAGTCCGCGCAGGCAGGCGGTCAGCGCGCCGCACTCGCGCAGCAGGCGATGGGTAAAGATGCCGATCGCCAGTTTCGCATCCGGTTCTTCGCTCGCGCGCAACGTGCGCATGTCAGCCGAGATGCCGGACACGCCGCGCAATCCCGACTCGCGGTACAGGGTGCGTTCCAGCTGTTCCCAGCTCCATCCCTGGCGCAGCAGGTGCAGCAGCACGCCGGGATCGGTAGAGCCGCTGCGCGTGCCCATCATCAGGCCATCCAGCGCGGAGAAGCCCATGGTGGTTGCAATGCTCTTGCCTTCCTTGACGGCCGAGACGCTGGCGCCGTTGCCGAGGTGGGCAATGACCATGCGTCCCTTTGCACGCGGCGTCTGTTCCAGCAGGCGGTCCGTTACATAGCGGTAGGACAGGCCGTGGAAGCCGTAGCGGCGGATGCCTTCGTCACGCAATGCCTTCGGCAGCGCGAAGGTGTATTCCGTTTCCGGCAGCGTGGCGTGGAAGGCAGTGTCGAAGCAGCCGATCTGCGGCAGGTCGGGGAAGTGCTTGCGGAAAGCATGCACGCCCGCCAGGTTGTGCGGCTGGTGCAGCGGCGCCAGCGAGCACAGCGTGTCCAGGTAAGCCACGGTGTCGTCGTCAAGCACGACGGACGCCGCGAAGCGCGAGCCGCCGTGCACGATGCGGTGGGCTACCGCGGTGATGCGGATGCCCTGTGCATGGCGCTCCAGCACGCTGCGCAGCGCCGACAGCGCGCGTTCGTGCGGCGTGCCTTCGCCGGCTTCCAGCTTTTCGGTGCTGTTGCCGTCCTTGCTCGATACCTTGACCAGCGGCGAGCCGCCGGCTTCCAGGCCTTCGATGTTGCCGGACAGGGGGGCGGCGCCGATCTCGGTGCCGTTCTGCGGATACAGCGCGAACTTCAGCGACGACGAGCCGGCATTGACGGCGAGGATGGCGTTCTGTGCCGTGCTCATGGCTGCACCTTGCGGTTCTGGTGGGCCATCATCAGCGCCAGTGCGGCGGAAGCCACGCGGGCGTTGGCGCTGTCGGCGCGGCTGGTCAGCGCGATCGGGATGCGTGCGCCGAGCACGATGCCGCAGGTGGTGGCGCCTGCAAGGTATTCGAGCTGCTTGGCCAGCATGTTGCCGGATTCGAGATCGGGCACGGCCAGGATGTCGGCGTTGCCGGAGACCTTCGATTCGATGCCCTTGATGCGCGCGGCTTCCATGGAAATCGCGTTGTCGAATGCGAGCGGGCCGTCCAGCACGCCGCCCTTGATCTGGCCGCGGTCGGCCATCTTGCAGAGTGCGGCGGCGTCGAGCGTGGATTGCATCTTCACGTTGACGGTTTCCACCGCCGACAGGATGGCCACGTTCGGGCATTCGTTGCCGAGCGCATGCGAGAGGTGGATCGCGTTCTGGATGATGTCGGCTTTTTCCTCGAGCGTGGGCTTGATGTTGATGGCGGCGTCGGTGATCAGCAGTGGACGGTCATACATCGGCACGTCGAAGCGGAACACGTGCGACAGGCGGCGCTTGGTGCGCAGCGCGCGCGTGGTGACCACGGCGCTCATCAGCTCGTCGGTGTGCAGGCTGCCCTTCATCATGGCTTCCACTTCGCCGTTGGCGGCCATCTCGGCGGCACGCTGGGCGGCGGCGACGCTGTGCTCGACGTTGATGACTTCGAATCCATTGAGGTCGAGGCCGGCTGCTTCGGCGACGGCGCGCAGTTTCATCTCGGGCGCGATCAGCACCGGGTAGACAAGATTGAAGTGGGCGGCATTGAGCGCGCCCTTCAGGGATTCGCTGTCGCAGGGATGTACGACAGCGCAGCGCACCGCGGGCAGGTGGCTGACGCTGGAGATCAGCGCATCGAAGCGGGCCTGCGGATCGAAAGTGCGTACCTGTGGCAGGTTCATGGCCTTGCGGCGCACCTTTTGCGTCGGTGCGAGCACGACGGCATTGCCGGACAGGACAGTCGCGCCTGCCTGGTTCACGACCTGGCACTCCAGTGCGACGCGCTTGGTGGTGTCTTCCTTGCCGGTGACGGTTACGATGACGGTCAACGTATCGCCAACCATCACCGGCTTGGTGAAGTGCAGCGACTGGTCGACATAAACGGTGCCCGCGCCGGGGAATTGGGTGCCGAGCAGGCTGGAAATCAAGGTGGCGCCCCACATGCCGTGGGCGACAACGCCATGGAACAGCGTCTGCACCGCATATTCGGCATCGACGTGGGTCGGGTTGTAATCGCCGGATACGGCGGCGAAGGCCTGGATATCGGACAGGGCCAGGGTGCGGACGAGGCGGGCGGACTGCCCGATGGCGAGCTCGTCATAAGTGACGTTCTCGATGTAATGCGTAGAAATGTCGTTCATGGCTTCTTGGTAGTGATTGACTGGGTGCGATGGTGTCGCAACATCCGGCAACCTGCCTCGTCCCGCCGCCTTCACGGGGGGAGGCTGAGGCATGGCGATTGCGCATCATGTCGTTCCATCATGACCGCACCATGACTGCATTGTCACGGTGCGCTTCCGGAAGGCATTCAAGCAATTAGCGTGCCGAATAATTGAGCTGCGGCAAGAACCGAAGCATAGAGGCCGGCAGGACAGCGAAGTTCAAATGAACTTCACGGTCCTGCGGTCAGGTGGGGGCAAGGTCGGGGATGGCGGGTTCGAGATATTCGGACATCGCGCTGATGATCTTGCTTCGCTTGCATGCAAGCGCGCGGTCGAGGAGGGGATAGAGCATCTCCTCCTCCTTCATGGTGTGCTGCTGCATCAGGAGGGTCAGGGTTTCAGCGTGCAGGACATAGTCCGTGGGATCGAAGCGTTGGATGGCTTCCCACATGCGGTTGACGATGCCGTTGATCTGCTTGTGTTCCGAGCGCAGCATGGCGACCGGCTCCGCGCCGCCCGGGAGGGTCTGTTCGAAAGTGGGAAGAAGGATCTTTTCTTCCATGCGGATGTGCTGGCGCAGGACATCCTGGTATTTGCGGAAGCAGTCAATGGCACTTTTCCAGTTACGCTGCGCGATGCTGGTCTCGGCCTGGTCGAACAGGTCGTCGCAACGCTGGTGGTCATATTTGAGATATGCGCAAATCGTGTCCATGACAGGGCTCCGGAGGATTGCTTGCATTTTTTCTCATGCGAAGTCCGGATTCCTTGACCTGGGATAGGTTTTTTCAATCTCGCTGCCATTGACAGCGGTATTATTGCGTAGCAGCAATTTGCCTATCCTTTGGCAAGCCGGAGACCGTTGATGCAAATCAAATGAAATGCCAGACTGCATCGCTATAGTCTTCCGCGTATTGCCGTTTCCATTCCCGCCCATGCCGCGTCTTCGCCAATTCATCTTCCTGTTGCTGACCTGCCTGCTCGTACTATCGATGCAAAAGGGCGCTTACTCGCAGTTCCGCAAGGCGCAGATCGAACCGCCCGCGAGGGAGGCGGAGGCGGAGGAAGAAGTGCAGGCGCCGATGACCGCGGATGAAGGCGCGGACAAGAACCGCTTCTACGACCCTCGCAATCCCGATCACGCGACCCTGCAAAAGGGCGAGGAGATGCGCACCCAGCTCCCGCTCGACAAGCGCGGCGCCGTTGACTGGATGGCGGCCCTGCGCAGCGGCGCGATCAAGCCGCGCACCGACCTCACGAACAGCAAGCCGCACCAGGTCCTGAACCTGGACATCATCCTCAAGAACACCAAGGAAATGCCCTGGGTACGCTTCCCGCATAACTCGCATACCGAGTGGCTGGCCTGCAGCAATTGCCACGACAGTATCTTTGTGCCCAAGGCGGGCGCCAACGAAATCTCGATGGAAAAGATATTCCGCGGCCAGTTTTGCGGCGTGTGCCATGACCGCGTCGCGTTTGTCACGCACAACTCCTGCGAACGCTGCCATAGCGTCCCGCATGCGAACAGCAAGCAGTGGTGGTAAGTCGCCTTCGGCGTCAAAGCTTACGCGGCACTTACGGAATTCAGCCTGTTTTTTTCCCATATTTGCGTTCCGGATTTTCATTCGTAAAACGCAGTTGGGGAAAATTGATCTAGATCATCAAAAAAACCGGGGCGCGTCGATATCCTTGCGCACATGTTGATATGCAATAAGCTTTGATGCCCCAAAGGGTAGCGTCAAAAACGATCAACATCGATGTTTTCCTCCGGGAGTTGGCCCGCATCTTGCATTGTGGTTCCCGTAGGGAAAGGACGCCAGCAGCGATGTGGAGTACTCCGCAGAAGAGGGGACCGATGCAGCTAATTGGCGATAAAACATACTCACTGATGCAGGACCGAGAATGAGACTAGAACGTGCTCGATCGCCGCGAGAAGACTCCATGCAAAACCTGAAACGCATTCTTGCCAATACCTCCCTGTTCCGCATGCTGGATGAGCGCCAGCTCGACGAGGTGACGACGGCCACGCAGCCGATCCGCGCCACGACGAATACCTGCGTGATCAACCAGGGCGACGCTCCCAAGGGCGTCTATGTCGTTGTCTACGGCCAGGTGAAGATCGGCTTCGACCGCAAGGACGGCAGCGAAAAAACGCTCGCGATCCTCGGGCAGAACAAGTGCTTCGGCCTGGGTGAAATGCTGCTCGACCGCGCGCACCTTGCCTTCGTGAAGACCACCACCGACTCGATGCTGGTGCATACCACGCGCGAGAAAATTCTCGAAGTTGCGAAGGATAATTTCGGCTTCGCACAGGAACTGATGGTGTGCGTCGGCCGCCAGCTCTACACGCTCACGCGCGATATCGAAAGCTATTCGCTGCAGACCGCCAAGCAGCGCCTGGCAGGGTACCTGCTGCGCCAGAGCCAGTACCAGGCCGGCGACACTGTCGAACTCATCGCCAGCAAGACGCTGGTCGCCTCGCGCCTGAGTCTCACCCCGGAGACGCTCTCGCGCCTGTTGCACGACTTCTCCTCCGAAGGCCTGATCACGGTGATGGGCCGCCGCATCAAGATTCTCGATTACGAACGCCTTGGCGCGCTGCTGAGCGCGTAAGCGCGAGTCAAACCATAGCCCGGACGGGGCGAGGCGAAAGGTTCGCTTCGCTTCATCCGGGCTATGTCTTTTGTCTGCGCATATAATTGCGAGCCGTGGCACATAATGTGCATGTCATCCGGCAACACGCTTATCAAAAATCCATTCATGTCCTTCACGATACGTCCTGCCTCCCGGTACGGGAAAGGCTGCGCATGAGCTTACAGGCGCATAGCCTCACCTGCATACGCGGCGACCTGCAGCTCTTTGCGGACCTCAGCTTCGACATCCAGCCCGGCGATGCCCTGTGGGTATCCGGCACCAACGGCAGCGGCAAGACCAGCCTGTTGCGCATGCTGTGCGGCCTTGCCGCACCGGCAGCGGGAGAGGTGCGCTGGCAGGGCCGCAATATTCGCAGCCTGCGCGACGAGTTCTGCAGCAAGCTGATCTACATCGGCCACGCGAACGGTGTGAAGGATGACCTGATGGCGTGGGAGAACCTGGTGATTTCGACGACGCTCGCAGGCGATCCGGTGAGCGAGGAAGAGGCGCACCAGGCGCTGCAGCATCTCGGCCTCGGCCGCGCGGCCGACCTTCCCACGCGGGCGCTCTCGCAAGGGCAGCGCAAGCGCGTGGCCCTGGCCCGTCTGTCGCTGGGCATGAAGATGCCGCTCTGGATCCTCGACGAACCCTTCACCGCTCTCGACAAGAGCGCTGTCGCTGCGCTGTGCGGCACGATCAGCAAGCATCTTTCCGGGGGCGGCATGGTGATTTACACCACCCACCAGGAAATCGACCTTTCGGCGAAGCGTGCGCTGCGCCTCGACATGAACGAGGGGCGGCTATGCTGAATGCCTTGATGTGCGTTGTCCGGCGTGACCTGCTGCTGGCGTTCCGCCGCCGCTCGGACGTGCTCACGACTTTGTTCTTCTTCATCATCGTCGCCAGCCTGTTTCCGCTCGGCGTCGGGCCCGAGCCGCAGCTGCTGCGCACGATGGCGCCCGGCATCCTGTGGGTGGCGGCGCTGCTCGCGTCGATGCTGGCGCTGGGGCGGCTGTTTGCGCTCGACTATGCCGACGGTACGCTGGAGCAGATGGTGCTTTCCTCCGAACCGTTGACGATCATTGTCATCGGCAAGGTCATCGCCCACTGGATCGTTTCCGGCCTGCCGCTCGTGCTGCTGGCTCCGGTGCTGGCAGTGCAGTTCGACCTCGCGTCCTCTTCGGTCGCGGTGCTGTTCGTCAGCCTGCTGCTCGGCACGCCGGTGCTCAGCCTGGTCGGGTCGATCGGCGCGGCGCTCACGCTGGGCGTGCGCGGCGGCGGCGTGCTGGTTTCGCTGCTCGTGCTGCCGCTGTACATCCCGGTGTTGATTTTTGGCGCAGGCGCGGTTGGTGCTGAGGTGTCCGGTGTCGGCGCCACGGCCCACCTGCTGCTGCTGGGTGGAGCGCTCGCCGGCGCTGCGGCACTTGCCCCCTGGGCCACTGCGGCAGGCCTGCGCATCGCTGTCGAATAAGCGCTTGCGCCCGGTAAGGGGAAGCAGTTTCTCCCTGCTGCGTGTAGGATTCCGTCTGCGTCCGCCGTCGCCGTCTCTCTTTCTGAAAGCGCTTGGGCCTGTTGTCAAAAAGGCCATGATGCGTGCTGACTGCAACTGTTCCCGAAGCATGCTGTCCGAGTGAAACAAGTACTGCCGGAAACTCAGTGGCACAGCGATTGCTTTAACGGAGACGGGTTGTATCCGCAGATTGTCAGCCGCATGAAAGCGGGCCGGGTACCGCCGGATAAACACCAATACGGTGGAATCCAAAGGCAGACAGCGCTATGCTGTCATCCAAATTCCTGAAACTGGGAAAGCTGCCGGAGAGATTCTTGACCTTGAACAGGTTCCGGCTGACATCAAAACTTTCTTGGAGCATTGACGTAGTGTCCACGATCCACCAAACCTTCGCCAGCAGGGCCGAATCCAGCGGCTCGGGGTTTTTCAAGTATGCATCGCCGCAGACCTTTTTCCCACTTGCGGGAAAGATGATTCCCTGGTTTGCGACTGCCGCTGTCATCCTGGCTGTTGTCGGTCTGTACATCGGCTTCGTCGTTGCACCGACGGATCACCAGCAGGGCGAGTCCTACCGCATCATCTTCATCCATGTGCCGGCGGCATGGATGTCCATGTTCATCTATATCGTCATGGCGTTCTGGTCCATCGTCGGCCTGACGCTCAATACCCGCCTGTCGTCCATGATGGCGACCGCGCTCGCGCCGACCGGCGCCATGTTCACCTTCCTCGCGCTGTGGACCGGTTCCCTCTGGGGCAAGCCGACCTGGGGCACCTGGTGGGTGTGGGATGCGCGACTGACGTCCGAACTGATCCTGCTGTTCCTGTACATCGGTTTCATGGCGCTGCAGGCCTCGATCGACGACGCACGCCGTGCCGACAAGGCAGGCGCCGTGCTGGCGCTGGTAGGCGTGGTGAACATTCCGATCATCTACTTCTCGGTGCAATGGTGGAACACCCTGCACCAGGGCTCATCGGTCAGTATGACCAAGGCACCCAGCATGGCGATGACCATGCTGCTCGGCATGATGGTCCTGGCATTCGCCGCCTGGGCGTATACCATTGCGGTCGCGCTGTACCGCGCGCGCTGCATCATGCTCGAGCGCGAGCGCCACACCGACTGGGTCAAGGAATACGTGGAGAAGAACACATGAACTGGAATAGCTGGAGCGACTTCTTCGCGATGGGCGGTTACGCGCTCTACGTGTGGGGCTCCGTCCTGATGACGGTGCTGCTGGTCGCAGGGGAAGTGCTTGCGGTGCGCATGCGCCGCAAGACCATCATGAAGTTGTACGGACGTTGGGTACGCAGTAACCGGAGGGAAAGCAATGAAAACGAGGCATAAGCGCCTGATCCTGATCACGGCAGGGCTTGGCACACTGGGACTGGCAGCGTGGCTGGTCCTGTCTGCATTCCAGCAGAACATGGTGTTCTTCTTCACGCCGACACAAGTGTTCTCCGGCGAAGCGCCCAAGGGCCGCAGCTTCCGCATCGGCGGCATGGTGGAGGAGGGCAGCGTCAAGCGCCAGGCTGACGGCGTGACCGTCGCCTTCGTCGTGACCGATACCGCCAAGAAGATTCCGGTGACCTACAAGGGCATCCTTCCCGACCTGTTCAAGGAAGGCAAGGGCGTCGTGGCACAGGGCAAGCTCGGCCATGACGGCAGTTTCGCCGCCGACGAAGTGCTCGCGAAGCACGACGAAAACTACATGCCTTCCGAAGCGGCGTATGCCGTGAAGAAGGCGCATGAAGACGCCGCCAAGCAGAAGGCGGCAGGCGAACAGGCCGCTGCCGCGCCTGCAACGCAATCGGCCGTGCCGGATGCAAAGGAAGTGAAGTAAATGATCCCAGAACTTGGCAATTTCGCCTGCATGCTGGCGCTCGCCGTGGCATTGGTGCAGGGCATCCTGCCCATCGCCGGCTCCTTCAAGGGCAACCAGCGCTGGATGGCGCTGGCACGTCCGGCGGCGGCAAGCAATTTCCTGCTGATCACGGTGGCCTTCGGCTGCCTGGTCTATGCATTCGTCACCAACGACTTCACGGTGACCTACGTCGCCTCCAACTCCAACTCCTCGCTGCCGGTGTACTACCGTGTCGCGGGCGCATGGGGCGGCCACGAAGGCTCGCTGCTGCTGTGGCTGTGGATGCTGGTGATGTGGAGCTTTGCCGTCGCCGTATTCAGCCGCCAGCTGCCGGATGAAACCGTGGCGCGCGTGCTCGGCGTGATGGGCCTGGTTGCCGTCGGCTTCCTCGCCTTCCTGCTGTTCACGTCCAACCCGTTCGACCGCCTGCTGCCTGGCGCGCCGGATGGCCGTGACCTGAATCCGCTGCTGCAGGACTTCGGCATGATCATCCACCCGCCGCTGCTGTACATGGGCTACGTCGGTTTCTCCGTTGCGTTTGCGTTCGCGATCGCGGCGCTGATGGGCGGCCAGCTCGATGCGGCATGGGCGCGCTGGTCGCGTCCCTGGACCTCGGTCGCATGGATGTTCCTGACGCTGGGCATTTTCATGGGTTCCTTCTGGGCCTACTACGAGCTCGGCTGGGGCGGCTGGTGGTTCTGGGATCCGGTCGAAAACGCCTCCTTCATGCCGTGGCTGGTCGGCACTGCGCTGATCCACTCGCTGGCGGTGACTGAAAAACGCGGCAGCTTCAAGAACTGGACCGTGCTGCTCGCGATCATCGCCTTCTCGCTGTCGCTGCTCGGCACCTTCCTGGTCCGTTCCGGCGTGCTGACTTCGGTGCACGCGTTCGCGACCGATCCGGAGCGCGGCCTGTTCATCCTGATCTTCCTCGCCATCGTCATCGGCGGCTCGCTGCTGCTGTACGCATGGCGCGCACCGAAGGTCGGCCTGGGCGGCAGCTTCAAGCTGATCTCGCGCGAAACCGCGCTGCTGGTCAACAACGTGCTGCTGCTGGTCGCTTCCGGCACCGTGCTGCTCGGCACCCTGTATCCGCTGTTCCTCGATGCGCTGGCGCTCGGCAAGATTTCCGTCGGCCCGCCGTACTTCGAATCGGTGTTCGTGCCGCTCATGATTCCGGTCCTGTTGCTTGTTGCCGTCGGCCCGTTCGTGCGCTGGAAGGATGCGTCGCTGCCTGAACTGCTGCGCCGCCTGCGCTGGGTGGCTGCCGTTTCCGTGGGCGTCGCGATTGCGCTGGCCCTCGTGCTGGCTGCTTCGCCGATGATCACCGCCGGCCTCGCATTCGCGCTGTGGATCATCTTTGCCTCCATCTCGCATATCGTCGAGCGTGTGCGCCACGCTCCCGCATCCATGCCGCTGTCCAAGCGCCTCGCCCGCGAGCCGCGCAGCTACTGGGCCATGCTGCTCGCCCACGCCGGCATCGGCGTGTTCGTGATCGGCGTGACCATGGTCAAGGGCTTCGACGATGCGAAGGACGTGAACATGCGCGTCGGCGAAACCGCCACCGTCAACGGCTATGCCTTCACCATGAAGGATCTTGCCGAGGTCAAGGGCCCGAACTACATCGCGGCACGAGGCACCTTCGAGGTAGTGAAGGATGGCAAGCTGGTCACGATGATGTACCCGGAAAAGCGCATGTACCTCGTGCAGAAGATGCCGATGACCGAGGCCGGCATCGACCGCGGCTTCACGCGCGACCTGTACGTCTCGCTCGGCGAGGCAACACAGGACGGCGCCTGGATCGTGCGCGTGCAGCACAAGCCCTTCGTCGGCTGGATCTGGGGCGGCTGCATCATCATGGCGATCGGCGGCCTGCTCGCCGCGTCCGACCGCCGCTACCGCGTCGCGGCCCGCCAGAAGAAAGAGGCGGCTGCCATGCTCGCGGCGAAACCGGTTTAACCCATAGGACAACATGAAACGCTTTTTGCTACCGCTCGGTATCTTCGTCGGCCTGCTGGTTTTCCTCGGCGTCGGCCTGCGACTGAATCCGCGTGAAATTCCCTCGCCCTTCATCGGCAAGCCCGCGCCCGCCTTCAAGGTGGCGCAACTGCACCAGCCGGACAAGACGATCTCGCCGCAGGACATGGTGGGGCAGGTCTGGATCCTCAACGTATGGGCGTCGTGGTGTGTCTCCTGCCGCGCGGAACATCCGCACCTGATGGAATTCGCGAAGGCCAACGTGGTGCCGCTGATCGGGCTGAATTACAAGGACGCCCGCATCGACGGCATCAAGTGGCTGAGCGAGTTCGGCAACCCGTACAACCTGTCGGCCTTCGACAATGACGGCCGTATCGGTATCGACTATGGCGTCTACGGCGTGCCGGAGACCTTCGTCATCGACAAGCAGGGCGTGATCCGCATGAAGTACACCGGCCCGCTGACGCCGGAGGCGATCGCGACGAAACTGATGCCCATGATTAAAGAGTTGAAGAGTGCGTAAATTATTGTTCATCCTCCTGCTGGCCGTATCCACGCTCTCGGCACAGGCCAAGGAAGCTGCGCTGGCAAGCGACAACCCGGAACTGGAGAAGCGCGTGATGGCGCTGTCCGAAGAGCTGCGCTGCCTTGTTTGCCAAAACCAGACGCTGGCTGATTCGCATGCCGAACTCGCGATGGACCTGAAGCAGCAGGTGCGCGAAAAGCTGTCGAGCGGTATGACCAACCAGCAGGTTGTCGACTACATGGTCGAGCGTTACGGCGACTTCGTGATGTACCGTCCGCCGATGAAGAGCACCACCTTCCTGCTGTGGGTCGGCCCGTTCGCGCTGCTGATTGGCGGCATCCTGGTACTGGTACGCAAGCTCTCGCGCCGCCAGGCAAATCAGTCGGAAGTGCCCGACACCGATCTCAAGCGCGCAGCGTCCTTGCTGGAAGGCGCGAACGAAACGAAGGATAAAGCATGACCGTATTTCTGATTGGCGCCGGCCTGTTGGTGGCCGTGGCGCTTGCCTTGCTGTTGCCGCCGCTGCTGCGCAAGGAGCAGACGCCCGACCACGTGCAGCGCGACCAGCTCAACCTGGCCGTCCTGCGCGACCAGCTGCGCGAACTCGAAGCCGACCGCGAGGCCGGCCTGATCGAGCAGGCAGCGTATGACAGCGCGCGCCACGAACTCGAGCGCCGCGTAGCGGAAGAAGTGTTGCCGCAGGCAACCGTGACGGCAACCGACGGCGGCAAGCGCTGGATGGCCGGCGTGGTCGGTGTGGCCGTACCCGTCGTGGCTGTCACGGTGTACATGCTGCTTGGTACGCCCGAGGCGATGAATCCCGCGCAGCAGGTAGCCGCCGCCCACCAGCAGAATTCGCATGAGGTGACCAGCGAGCAGATCCAGGGCATGGTCACCAGCCTTGCAGAGCGCCTGAAGAACGAACCGGACAACATCGAAGGCTGGCACATGCTGGCGCGCTCGTACAACGCCATCGGCAGCTACAAGGAAGCAGCCGACGCGTATGCGCGCCTGGTGCAGCTGGTGCCGAACGATTCCAACCTGTTGGCCGATTACGCCGATACGCTGGCAATGGCACTCGGCCGTACGCTGGTCGGCGAGCCGGAGAAGCTGGCGGAAAAGGCGACGCAGATCGATCCGCAGAATGTGAAGGCGATCGCGCTGTGGGGCAGCGCCGCATTCGAGCGCAAGGACTACGCCGTCGCCGCACAGCGCTGGCAGAAGATCCTGGCGCTGGTGCCGGCGGATTCCGAAGTCGCGCGTTCGGTGTCGGGCAGCATCTCCGAGGCACAGAGGCTTGGCAACTTGCCGCAGACGGTACAGGTCGCGCCCGAAGCGCCGAAGGCCGCCGCCGGCGGTGCCAAGGTCACCGGCACCGTCGACATCGATCCGGCGCTGCGCGCGCAGGTCTCCGATACCGACACCGTGTTCATCTTCGCCCGTGCAGCCGAGGGCCCGCGTTTCCCGCTGGCCGTGCTGCGCAAGCAGGTGAAGGACCTGCCGGCGAGCTTCGAGCTGAATGACAGCATGAGCATGATGCCCGAGGCGAAGCTGTCGAGCGTGCCGATGGTGGTGGTCGGTGCGCGCGTGTCGAAGAACGGCAGCGCGACGCCCGCGCCGGGCGATCTTGAAGGGCTGACGGCGCCGGTAGCGCCGGGTGCGGCAAACCTGAAGATCACGATCAACCGGAAGAACGGCTGATCCGGTTGGATCGAGTTATGGAAAGCGCCGCTGCGAGCGGCGCTTTTTTTTGTCGCATGCGAGGGTTGTTTCTCGCGTTCTTTGAGGGCGGGACCCATAGGCAGGTCGCTCTATCGGCCTTAGTACGGATCCCCGCCTTCGCGAGGATGACGGAAGAGGTGTTTTTGATGAATTGAACCTGGCTATCCGTCTGCAAGTATCTCCAGGAGAACGCCGCGCGTAAGACTCCTTTCACCTCCCTCCGACAGCATTTTTCCCGTCTCGCAGTCCCCTTCCGACAGTAGTGTTTTTGTGTCCGTATTGATGCAATCGACATTCCATTTCAATGTCGGTTGATCCACATCAACGAATGCTGTTTCTGGCCGGAACTTGCATCTTCAGTGCAACATATTTCATTGTGAGAACCATTTCCGGCATATAACCTTCGGTTTGTTGGGGATTTATTTGTGAATTGCCATATACGTCCGCAGCAGGGTTGTCGAAACGAGCAGCAGATTCCATCTCCGCCTCTTCAAGCGTCTCCCTGTGCAATGCAAAGAGCAAATCCGTTCCGGTCCACCTCTCCAAGGAAGGAAGCATTGATGAAATCTGCAAGAACAATGCGGGTGCTGCTGGCGTCCGCTCTTGCGGGTACGGCGCTCATGGCCGTGCCTGCCGTCCACGCGGTTGATGCCGCTGCCGCCGAAAAACTCGCCCGCCAGGAAGGCTGCCTGCGCTGCCACGGTATCGACCGTGCGAAGGACGGTCCGTCATACAAGGAACTGGCCGCCAAGCTCAAGGCCAAGCCTGATCCCGAAGGACGCGTCATCAAGCACCTGAGCAGTGGCGTGAAGGTCAAGTTCGAAGACGGCCACGAAGAAGACCACAAGATTCCGAAGACCAAGGATGCGGACCAGATCAAGAACCTGGCCCAATGGATCCTTTCGCAGTAAAGCAGTAAAGCAGTAACGCCATCACCAGGACGGAAGACGAGGGAAGCGTTTTCCGCCCGGTTCGCATAATCAGGGAGAACACCATGAAATTCTGGCAGAAAGTCGCCACGACGCTGGCGCTGGCCGCCGGCCTTGCCGCAGCTTCGCCTGCATTCGCAGCGAAGGGCCCTCAGATCGACGGGGCCAAGAATGACGACGCGGTCTGTACCCGCTGTCACGACCAGTCCGAGAAGAATCCGGTCCTGTCGATCTATCAAACCCGCCACGGCGTGAAGGCGGACACCCGCACGCCCACCTGCCAGGGTTGCCACGGCGCGAGTGAAGCGCACGTGAAGAACACGGCCAATACCTCCGTCCGTCCGCCGGTCGATTCCTTCAGCGCGAAGGGCAAGAACGCGACGAATGCCGAAATCCAGACCTGTTACGGCTGCCACAACAGCGGCAAGCGGTCCCACTGGGCCGGTAGCGCGCACGAAAAGGCCGACGTGGTCTGCACCCAGTGCCACACCATGCACACCGCCAACGACCGTGTACAGAACAAGCTCACGCAGCCGGAAGTCTGCTTCACCTGCCACAAGGAACAGCGCGCAATGTACACGCGTCCGTCCCGCCATCCGATCAAGGACGGCAAGATGGCGTGCTCCGATTGCCACAACCCGCACGGCACAGCCGGCGAGAAGCTGATGGTGCGCGATTCGGTCAATGCGACCTGCTACACCTGCCACATGGAAAAGCGCGGCCCGTTCATTCGCGGCCACCAGCCGGCGCAGGAAGACTGCTCGCTCTGCCATAACCCGCACGGCACGACGACGCCGAACCTGCTGAAGGCGCGCCCGCCGTTCCTGTGCCAGCAATGCCATGAGCCGGCGACCCACCAGGGCCGCAATGCCTCGCTGACCGGCACCGCCACGGCTGCCAATACCGCCGCCCGCGGTTGCGTGAACTGCCATACCAACATCCATGGCACCAACAACCCGGCGAACATCAACAACGAACGCACCATGCGTCGCTAACAGGTCAGGAGAACGCACATGAAACCGCAAGCACAACTGTCGTTTCCCCTCGCCGTGATGGCGGCGGCGCTGCTCGCCGCCTTCCCTGCGCACGCAGACGACGAAATCGACGCACTGGTCAAGCCGACCAGCAGCGTGGCCGTGGGCGCAGGCTATGTCAGCAAGGACGCGCCCCGTTTCGGCCAGTACAGCGGCCTGAACCAGGCGGGCACCTACGGTCTGCTCAATCTCGATTACCGCAACCTCGACCAGGCGACCGGCACCTGGCTCCGCTTCCGGGGCAACAATCTCGGCCTCGACAGCCGCGACATGCGCCTGCAGCATGAGCGCCAGGGTGACTGGGCCTACTTCTTCGACTACACGGAAATCCCGCGCTTCGAGCCTTACACCGCCAATACCGCGGTGAGCGGCATCGGCACGCCCAACCTCACGATCCCGGCTGCAGGTGCAACCCTCGCGCCGTTCGACATGAAGATGAAGCGCGAGGCACTGGGCTTTGGCTTCAGCAAATTCCTCGGCAACGGCTTCGACGTGCAGGTCCGCCTGCGCAACGAAGAGAAGAACGGCGAGCGCATCTTCGCACGCGGCAACTTCACGCCTGCGTTCGAATTCACGCCCGAGCCGATCAACTCGACGACGCGCCAGATCGATGCCATCCTTGGTTATACGGACAAGAGCCTGCAGGTGCAGGGCAGCTACTACGGCACCTCGTACAACAACCACAATACCGCGCTGAACATCGCCGGCGGCAATGCGGGCCTGCAGCCGTTCAGCCCGATCGGCCTGCCACCCGATTCGCAGTCGCACCAGCTGGCGCTGACTGGCGGCTACAACTTCACGACGACCACGCGCGGTACATTCAAGCTGGCCTATACCCGCGCCGAACAGAACGATACCTTCCTCTCCGGCGTCCCGGTGTCGCCCGGCATCTCTCCCACGGGCAACCTGGGCGGCCGCATGGACACGACGCAGATGCAGGTCGGCGTTTCCTCGCGCCCGATCCCCAAGCTGTCCCTGGTCGGCGACCTGCGCTATGAAGACCGTCACGACAAGACGCCGATCCGCTTGTACACCACGAACGGCGTGTCCCCGACGACCACCTTCAGCGGCGAAAACGAGCCGCGCTCCATCCGCACCACCAAGGGTCTGCTGGAAGCCTCCTACCGGCTGCCGATGTCCTTCCGCGTGACCGGCGGCGTGGATTATGTGGAGAAGGAGCGCAATACCTCCGCTGTGCGCGTCGTGAGCTTCCGTGACAAGACGGAAGAGACGTCCTGGCGCGTTGGCGTCCAGCGCGCCATGATGGAGGCGGTGACCGGTTCGATCACCTACATCCACAGTGACCGCAACGGTTCTCCGTTCTATACCAACGTGCTGAACTGCGGCGCCGTCACCTGCGGCACCGCCACCGCCTTCAACCTGATCGCGCCGCTGCACTTGTCCGACCGTACGCGCGACAAACTGCGCGCGTCCTTCGACTGGACGCCGATGGAAGACATGTCGGTGCAGTACGTGACCGAGCAGACCCGCGACGACTACGCCAACCGCACGGTGGAAGAGTTCGGTTTGCGGGACGGCCGTTCGCGCACCCACTCGCTCGACGTGTCCTACAGCTTCAGCGACGAATGGCAGGGCAACGCCTGGGTCTCGAATACGGAAACCAGCGCCAATCGCGCGGACCGCATTGCGGCAACCAATACCTGGGCATCGACGGTCAGCAACAACGGCCGTTCCTACGGCGTTGGCCTGCGCGGCAAGCCGTTCGCGAAGTGGGATGTCGGCATGGACCTGAGCCACTCGGACATCACCGACGAAGCGCTGCAATGGGCGCTGACCGGCCCGGCGGTGACCTCGCTGCCGTCCTTCTATACGCGCCAGACCACGCTCAAGCTGTTCACCACCTACGCGCTGCAAAAGAACGCCAGCCTGCGTTTCGACTTCATCCATGACCGTTTTGCGACCAATGACTGGTCCTGGGCGACCTGGACGTATTTCGACGGTACGACGCTCAGGCAGAGTCCGCGCCAGTACGTCAACTTCATGGGCGTGACCTACATCTACCGCTTCCAGTAAAAGGGCGGCAGACGTACGACAGGGACGGGAGGCAAATGCCTCCCGTTTGCGTTTACGGGGACGATTTCCGGGCGCGTTTTTTGCTTGCCTTGCGGAAATAGATGCATTTTTAACTGGAATTCCCAAAATTGGTAATTACACTGGGAAATTGTTTGCTTTGCAAAAGCGGGGCAGGCGAGCACGGCGGGAACGGCACCAACCCCCCGTGCGTTTCCGTTGCAGCCACCTACCATGAGGACGCATTGAATGAATAATTTGATTCCGCAGTCCGGCAGCATGCAGGGAATCGACGAGGAGGTGCCTCTCGAGTTCGACAAGACGCCGATCCGCATTTCGGTGCCGGCCTACCTGCAGAAGGTTTACTGGTGGGCTTACGTGCATCCGAATGCGGTACGCGTGTTCGAGCGCGAATGGCTCGTCAACCTCATCCTGTTCGGCAATTACTCGGCGCTGCGCGACGAAGCGCTCGCCGAGATCGGAGACCAGGCTGCCGGCCGCACGCTGCAGGTGGCTTGTGCCTATGGCGACCTTACGCCGCGGCTGCGCGAGCGCATTGCGCCCGACGGCCAGCTCCACGTCATCGATGTGCTGCCGATCCAGCTCGAAAACCTCAAGCGCAAGCTGCCGCCGGATACGCGCATCTCGCTGTTCCAGCGCGATTCCGCCGCCCTTGGCTTTGCCGATGCCAGCTATGAGCGCGTGCTCGTCTTCTTCCTGCTGCACGAACAGCCCGAGGAAGTGCGCCGCCGCACGCTGGCCGAGGCCTGCCGGGTGGTCAAGCCGGGCGGCAAGGTCATCATCGTCGACTACCACGGTCCGGACGACTGGAATCCGGTACGCCATCCTTTGCGCGCACTGTTGCGCCGGCTTGAGCCCTATGCCGATGACCTGTGGAAGAACGAAATCTCCAAATACCTGCCGGTGGACATCGCATTCTCCGGCATGGAGAAACAAACCTATTTTGGCGGGTTGTACCAGAAGGTGGTGTTGACCCGCTAGACAAGGGCGGGGCGGTGCAAGGCCGCCTCCGATAGCAAACCATAAAACACGACAAGGGAGTGTCATGAGTATCACTGTTGCAAAACGGATGGCGGCTGCTGCTGCCGCAATCGCGATGTTGATGTCGTTCGGCGCCATGGCTGCTGATGAGCAGGCGGTCGACGAAGAGGCCGCAATGGCGCTCGCGCGCCGCGAGGACTGCCTGAAATGCCACGCGGTCGACAAGAAGAAGGATGGCCCGTCGTACAAGTCGATCGCGACGAAGTACAAGAACAAGCCCGAGGCCGAAGAGAAGCTGGTCAAGCACCTCACGACAGGGCCGGTGGTGAAGACGGCGGCAGGCGATGAGGACGAGCACCGCATTCCCAAGACCAAGGATGAAAAGGAACTGCGGAATATCATCCGCTGGATCCTCTCGCGTTGATGCTTCTTGACGGTGATGCAAGTCATCGTTGACATGGATCAATGAAACAGGAATCCGATTACCCGGAGCGCAACGAATCGCGGACTTGTGGTTGTGCAGCAGTTTTCGTGCGGATACCCTTATAAGCGTCAGGGTCTAACAATCGATACCGCATCGCACATCTCGCCTCGTAGTTGTCCGCAGCATTCCACTCCGCAGGATTCGAAGAAGGACACCGGCTCCCAGCATGGAGCCAGTGCCGGCTTGCTGCAGTATTGGTTGTAAAGCGTGAGGCGGTGGCGGGGAAACCCGCC
>NZ_LSTO01000001.1:753480-794532 GCF_002211445.1 Noviherbaspirillum denitrificans
CGCGACCGAAAACGCGACCATCGGCATGGGCGGGCCGGCGATGATCGAAGGCGGCGGGCTGGGCGTGTTCGAGCCGGAACAGGTGGGCCCGGTGAGCATGCAGGCGCCGAACGGCGTGATCGATATCGTGGTGAAGGACGAGGCCGAAGCGGTGCGCGTGGCGAAGCAGTACCTGTCCTATTTCCAGGGTCCGCTGGCGCAATGGGAATGCGCGGACCAGCGCGAACTGCGCCGGCTGGTGCCGGAAAACCGGCTGCGTTCCTACGATGTGCGCACGGTGATCGATGCCATCGCCGATACCGGTTCCGTGCTGGAACTGCGCCGCAGCTTCGGCACCGGCATCATTACCGCACTGGTGCGCATCGAGGGCCGGCCCTTCGGCCTGATGGCGAACAATCCGATGCATCTCGGCGGCGCGATCGATACGGATGCGGCAGACAAGGCGGCGCGCTTCATGCAGCTGTGCGATGCCTTCGACCTGCCCATCCTGTCGCTGTGCGACACGCCGGGATTCATGGTCGGGCCGGATGCCGAGAAGACCGCGATGGTGCGGCATGTGTCGCGCATGTTCGTCACTGCCGGCAGCATCAGTGTGCCCTTCTTCACCGTGGTGCTGCGCAAGGGCTACGGGCTGGGCGCGCAGGCGATGGCGGGCGGCAGCTTCCATGCGCCCCTCTTCACCGTCGCCTGGCCGAGCGGCGAATTCGGCGCGATGGGACTGGAAGGAGCGGTGCGGCTCGGCTACCGCAAGGAATTGGAAGCGATCGAGGACCCGGTGCAGCGCGCCGAGATGTTCAACAAGATGGTGGCCGAGTCCTACCAGAAGGGCAAGGCGATCAACATGGCGTCTTTCCTCGAGATCGACGATGTGATCGATCCGGCCGAGACACGGCGCTGGGTGGTGCGCGGGTTGCGTTCGGCGCCACCGGTCGCGCCGCGCAGCGGCAAGAAACGTCCCTGCATCGATACCTGGTGATGAAGACGCGCAACAGGCTGCCCCGAAAATTCTATGCGCGTGCGACCGAGGAAGTCGCGCGCGATCTGCTGGGCAAGCACCTGGTGCATGTGGACGGTGGCATCGAACGCCGTGCGCGCATCGTCGAGGTCGAAGCCTACATCGGTGCGCACGACCTGGCGTCGCATTCGTCGAAGGGCGTCACGCCGCGCACCTCGATCATGTACGGCCCGCCCGGCCACGCCTATGTCTACCTGATCTACGGCATGCATCACTGCATGAACGTGGTGACGGAACCGGAAGGCAATGGCGCCGCCGTGCTGCTGCGCGCGGTCGAACCCGTTGCGAACATCGAGGGCAATACGCGCGGTCCGGGCCTGCTCTGCCGCGCGCTGGGCATCGACAAGCGGTTCAATGGACACGATCTCCTGAGCGAGGATTTCTACATCGCCGCGCCCCCGCGCGAAGAAGCATTTTCCATCGTCACCCGCCCGCGCATTGGCGTCGCCTATGCGGGAGCATGGGCGGAGGCGCCGCTGCGCTTCTACATCGAGGGGAACGGGTTCGTGTCGAAGAAGTGACAGGCTTACGCCGTCTCGCAGCAGTCCGCTGCCTGCCCAAGGTACTCGGTGACCCAATACGCCAGTGCGAGCGCGGGGAACGCCATGCCGACCAGCAGCGCCGCCGTCCAGCCGTAACTTGCAAACACCCAGGCACCCAGCGCCGAACCAAGCGCGCCGCCTGCGAAGAACAACGCGAAATAGATGCCGTTCAACCGGCTGCGCGCTTCGGCGCCGAGGGAAAAAATCGCACGCTGCCCGAGCACCAGGTTCGCCGCCACACCCATGTCGAGCAGGATGGATGCGATCACCAGCAGCGCCAGGGCGATGGTCCGTGACTCGGGCGCGATCATGGGCAGGGCGAAGCCGGCGATGCCGAGGACAAGCGCGGCAGCTGTAGCAGGCAAGGTATGGCCGCTGTCGGCGAGGCGCCCGGCGACGGGTGATGCGACTGCGCCCGCCATGCCGACCAGCGCGAAGATAGCGATGCCGGTTTGGGACAGGTGGAACTCCGGCCCCGCAAGCATCAACGGCACAACCGTCCAGAACAGGCTGAAGGCGCCGAACATGCCTGCATGGTAGACGGTGCGACGGCGCAGCACCGGCGTCGTTGCAAACAAGGTCCACAGCGAGCCGATCAGCACGGGATAGGACAGGCGCGAGGTCGGCACGCGCACAGGCAGCTTGCCGCGCAATACGAGCGCAAGCACGGCGATCATGAGCGCGGCACCGCCGAACACTGCATGCCAGCTGCTGAAATCCGCGATGAGGCTGGCCGCCGGCCGCGACAGCATGATGCCGATGAGCAGGCCGCTGACAACCTTGCCGACCGTCTGGCCTCGTGTCGATTCCTTCGACAGATGGGCAGCGAACGGCACCAGTATCTGCGCCGCGACTGAAGTGATGCCGATCGCCAGCGATGCCGCGAGGAACAGCCAGGCGCTGGAACTGACGGCGGCAATGGCCAGCGCGCCCGCCGCGAACAAGAGTGCGCCAACCACAAGGCGGCGGTTCTCCAGCAGGTCGCCGAGCGGCACCACGAACAGCAGGCCGAGGGTATAGCCGATTTGCGTGAGCGTTACCACCAGGCCGGCCGCTTGCGGCGGCAGGCCGGTGGCTTCACTGATCGGGCCGACCAGCGTCTGGGCATAGTAGAGGTTCGCGACAATCAGGCCGGCGGCGATGGCAAGCAGCGACACCATGCCGGGGGAGATGTCCGGTTGGCTTTCGTGTTGGGTATTCATGCGTTTTCCTCAGAAGATCAATGGTTTGGTGTGGCGAGCAGCCGAAACAGGTGCTTACTGCGCCCCATCACACCGCGCAGTAACGCTCCTGGATCACCGGATCCCTGAGCAGCGCCGACGCGGAATCGGCGTGCACCACCTCCCCCTGGTCGAGGATGTACGCACGGTCGGAAATGCGCAGCGCGGCTTCAACGTTCTGCTCCACGAGCAGGATGGTCTTGCCTGCCTTCCTGAGCCGCGAGAACAGCTCGAACATCTCCTGCACGAGCAGCGGCATGATGCCTTCCGACGGCTCGTCGAGCAGGATCATGTCGGGGTCCGACGCGAGCGCCCGCGCGATCGCCAGCATCTGCTGCTCGCCGCCGGACATGGTCACTGCGGTCTGGTGCAGGCGTTCCTTCAGGCGCGGGAAGGTCTCGGCGATCTGCTCGACGACTTCCTTTTCCCGCGCGCGCTTGTCGGACGCGACGATACCGAGCCGGATGTTTTCCAGCACGCTCAGGCCCGGCACGATGCGCCGCTCTTCCGGCACGTAGGCAAGGCCGAGCCCGAAGCGCTTGTGCGCCGGCAATCCCAGCAAGTCCCGGTCCTTGAACCGGACGCTGCCGTTCGCCTTGCGCAGCAGGCCCATCACGGTCTTGATGGTGGTCGTCTTGCCGGCGCCGTTGCGGCCGAGCAGGGAGACCACCTCGCCGCGTCTGACCTCGAGATTGATGCCCTGCAGGATGTGGCTGGAGCCGTACCAGGCATTGAGATTTTGGATGGACAGCATGGTTCGCTCCTTAGTGTTGTCCGAGGTAGACACGCTTCACCTCATCGTTGTTGCGGATCTCGTCCGGTGTGCCGGCCGCAAGGAATTCGCCGTGATGCAGCACGACGAGGCGGTCGCTGATGCCCATCACCATCTTCATCTTGTGCTCGACCAGGATCACCGTCCTGTCGGCGACGAGCCTGACGATGAGGTCCATCATGGCGCTGGTTTCTTCCGGGCTCATGCCTGCGGTCGGTTCGTCCATCAGCAGCAGCTTCGGGTCGCCGGCGAGCGCGACCGCGATTTCCAGCGCGCGTTGCTGCCCGTGCGCGAGTTCCTTCGCGAGCCTGGCGGCATGCCGTTCAAGGCCCACCATTTGCAGCAGGGAATGCGCCTTGTCTTCCAGTCCCAGTCGGCTGCGCGGGCTCCAGAAGTTGAAGCGCGAACAATGGGCCTGCAGTGCGATGCGTACGTTTTCGAGGACGGTGAAGGCCGGGAAGATGTTCGTGATCTGGAACGACTTCGATATCCCGATGCGCGGATACACATGCGGCTTGAGTCCGGTGATGTCGGCATCGCCGAAGACCACGCGCCCTTCCGACGGCGGAAACGCGCCCGACAGGATGTTGAAGAAGGTGCTCTTCCCTGCCCCGTTGGGTCCGATGATCGATGTCAGCTTGCCCTTTTCGAAGCCGACCGACACATTCTTCAGGGCCGTGAAGCCGCCGAAGCGACGGGTGACGGCTTCCGTGCGGATGATGATTTCACCGGACATGGCATTTCTCCAGGATGGTTCCCCAGACACCCTTCGGGAAGAAGAGGACGAAGATGATGAAGACGGCGCCGACATAGATCTGCCAGTGCTCGGTCCACAGCGAGAAGGTGTCCTGCACCAGGAGGAACAGTGCCGCGCCGATGAAGGGGCCGAAGAACGTGCCCATCCCGCCGAGCAGGCAGATCATCACGACCAGGCCGGACATTTCATAGTGCAGCGTTTCGATCGCCACGCTGGACAGGTGGATGGCATTGAGCGCGCCGGCCAGGCCGCAGATCGCACCGGACAGCACGAAGACGGCGAGCTTGGTCTGTTCGACGTTGTACCCGCATGCCCGCGTGCGCGCCTCGTTCTCGCGTATCGCTTCCACCACGGCCCCAAAGGGTGAATCGAGCAGGCGTGACAGCAGGAGCAGGACGAGCGCGGCGAAACCCAGGAAGAAGTAGTAGCGATTGGCCGGGTTCAGCAGGTCCACGTTTGCGCCGAACAGCGTCACCTGCGCCACGTTGACCCCGCGCAGGCCGTTCTCGCCGCCGGAAAGCGGAAACTGGTAGACGAGAAAGTACACGCACTGCGACAGCGCCAGCGTGACCATCGCGAAGTAGATGCCCCGCGTGCGGATCGCAAGCGCGCCGATGATGGCTGCGGCGAGCGCGGCTGCCACCACGGCCGCCGGGATCGCGATCCACCACGGCGCCCATCCTTGCGACACCAGGATGCCGGCGGTGTAGGCGCCCATCCCAAGGAATGCGGCATGCCCGAACGAAAGCATCCCCATGTAGCCGAAGAGCAGGTTGAAGCCGACCGCATACAGGCCGTAGACCAGGATATTGATCGCCACCGACTGGTTCGGCACGATCCAGGGAAAGACCAGCAGCAGGAGCACGACCGAGACCGCGCGGTGCGCGCGTATCCACTGGACGGGTGCCGGGCGCGACGGCGTGGCGAGAAGTTGGACTTGAGTATTCATGGCATCAGCTCAGCAGGCCGGAACGGCCGAAGAGTCCCTGGGGACGGATGAGAAGGACGAGTGCCATGATGACGAACATGGACACTTTCGCGGCTTCGGGATAAAAAAGGGCGGCAAGGCTTTCGGCGACGCCCACCAGGATGCCGGCTGCGATCGCTCCCGGCAGCGAACCCATGCCGCCGACCACGGTGACGACGAAGGCAACCGTCAGCACCGTCCCGCCCATTTCCGGACTGATGCCCTGCAGCGGCGCCGAAAGCATGCCAGCCAGTCCGGCGATGGCCGTTCCCGCACCGAATACCGCGAGCCATACCTTGGAGACATCGACACCGAGGATTTGCACGATCTGCGGATCGCGCGCGCCGGCACGGATGATCAGGCCGAACGAGGTCTTTTCGATGAAGAACCAGAGCACCGCCAGCACCGCCGCAGTCACTGCGATGACAAACAGCCGGTATGCGGGGAAATAGCCGATGCCGATATCCACCGCCCCCTGCAACACTTCTGGCGTTTCCATCGGCAGCCCTTGCTTGCCGAATACGATGCGCACCAGTTCGACGAGGACGTAAGCCAGGCCGAAGGTCAGCAGCAACGGGTAGTCGATGCCGCGGCCGTACAGGCGCCGCACCAGGAAGCGCTCGACGGCCATGCCCAGCGCGGCGGTGGCGAGCGGCGTGGCGACCAGTCCGATCCAGAAGCTGCCGGAATACTGGTACACCGAGTAACCGGCATACGCGCCCAGCATGAAGAACGCGCCGTGCGCGAAGTTGACGATGGTCAGCATCCCGAAAATCAGGGACAGCCCGACCGCCAGCAAGACATAGACAGCGCCCAGCGCCAGCCCGGTAAAGAGCTGCAACGCGAAGAGCTGCGGCGTGATTGCATCCATGATGATGTCTCCTCGTGAATGGAAGGTCTTCAGGACGCGTAGCCGAGTTCGCTGCAGCTGCGCAGCAAACCATCGGAGCCGGGCACGACGTAGGGAACCTTGAAGACATCGAAGGGATTGCGGGATTCCTTCGACTTCGATTCGATGATCAGCACCGACTGCACCGACTGGTGGTCGCAAGCGCGGTAAAACTGCGGGCCCTTGTAGGTGTCGTACTTGAGGCCGGTCAGCGTGTCGATCACCTTTTCGGTGTCGGTCGTGCCGGCGTTCTTGACGGCGAGCAGCAGGGACTTCACCGCCGAATACGCCATCGAGCCGTAATCGGACGGGTAGCTGCCGTCATGTGTGGACTTGTACTGCTCGTTGAAGCGCTTGGCGCTCGGCACCTGCGATTCGATTTCCCAGTAATACGAGGTGCCGCCGATGACGCCTTCGTAGACGGCGGGGCCGGCTGCGACGCGCGAGGTGTAGGTGAGGACTGGCGTGACGAACTTCATCGACTTCTTCATGCCGAAGTCGTTCGCCTGCTTGATCGAGATCTGGTTGTCGCGGCCGAAGTTGTTGAAGACGATCACGTCCGGCTTGAGCGACTGCAGGCGCGGCAGGAACGTCGAGTAGTCGGTCGCGCCGAGCGGATGCTTGAGTTCGCCGACAATTTCTGCGCCGACCTCCTTGGCGACACGGGTGAAGCCGCGCGTCATTTCATGGCCGTAGGCGTAGTCGGCGGTCAGGAACGCAATCCGCATTCCTTTCTTGAACGCGTACTTGCCCACTGCCTGGGTGGTCATGTGCGGATTCAGCGCTTCGTGGAAGGTATAGCGCGAGAAATCGGCCGGCTCGTTGATCGCGTCCGACTGGCTGATCGAAATGTAGATGGTCTTGCGCTGCTTGGTGACGTTGTTGATGGCCAGCTGCGTCGCTGCCGAGAGACCGCCGACGATGAAATTCACCTTGTCCTTTTCGATCAGTTCGAGCGCGCGCGTCGCCGCTTCGCCCGGGTTCAGGCGGTCGTCACGCACCAGCAGCTCGGCCTTGCGGCCGTTCAGTCCGCCCGCATCGTTGAATTCCTTCACCGCGAGTTCGGCGTTCCTGACCTGGTCCTTGGCCTCGGCACCATACGGGCCGGTCAGCGGCACCGGCAGGCCGATACGAATCGGCTGCGCGGTTTGCGCGAAGGCAGCAGGCGCGCCTGCGGCGAAGGCGAATGCCGCTGCGGCGCCAAGCAAGAGGACGGGGTTCTTCATGGTTGTCTCCTTTTCGGAAGTTGAACGCGGCTTTCCGGGCCGCGTATTGGAAATGCTTAATGATCGTGTGATAAATATTCGGATACGACTTCTTATTTGTCAAGTGATAAATTGAGGGTTATACTGCATGCATGGGTAATACGCTACCTGGCGCATAACTGGATTTCAGCAAGGAAATACGATGAAGAAAAAGACCGCGGAAACAGCCGCCCCGGCCCCGGCACGCCGGCTCAACCCCGAGGAGCGCGAGGAGCAGATCGTGCAAAAGGCGATCCGCTATTTCGCGGCGCACGGTTTTTCCGCCAGCACGCGTGAGCTCGCCAAGGAAATCGGCGTCACCCAGCCCTTGCTCTACCGCTACTTTCCCAGCAAGGAGGCATTGGTCGACCGCGTGTTCGACGAAGTCTATTTGTCACGCTGGAATCCGGACTGGGAAGACTGGCTGAAGGACCGCTCGCTACCCTTGAAGCAGCGCATGTTCCTGTATTACAAGGACTACGCCAGGATCATCCTGAAGAACGAGTGGATCCGGATCTTCATCTTCGCCGGCCTGACGCGGGAAGGCATCAACAACCGCTACCTGACGCGGATGCGCGAAAAGATCTTCGACCTCGTGCTGCAGGAATTGCGGCATGAATTCGGCATCGCCACGCCAACGCCGGAACAGAACGAACTGGAAGTCGAACTCGTCTGGTCCCTGCACGCGAGCATTTTCTATATCGGCGTCCGGAAGTGGGTGTACGGCTTGCCGGTACCGAAAGACATCGATGCGCTGATTGAACTCAAGGTTGCCTCGTTCCTGGACGGTGCCCCCGTCACGATGCGCGCCATGCGCAAACAATCCACCTGAATTAATGATCGACAGCCTGCTCCGGCAGGCGTCAATTTTCGCCTTGCTATTTATCGTTCGATAATCTATATTCGCCTTACGGCGCAACCATCGGGAGACTGGCATGACCATACGCAAGCTCGGGCATTATTCGATCCGCACCGCAGACCTTGAGAGTTCGAGGCACTTCTACACCGACGTCCTCGGCTTGACGGAAGGCTTCCGCCCGCCCTTTCCCTTTCCGGGGATCTGGCTCTACCTGCCCGGGGACCAGAGCGACTACGGGGTCGTCCACATCATCGGCATCGATCCCCACGACCAGCAAGGCCTGGTCGATTACCTTGGCGACCGCGATCCCGCCTCCCTGGCAGGCACCGGCACCCTGGACCACGTCGCCTTCATGGCGACCGGCCTGCGCGGCATGCACAAGAAACTGGCCGAACTGAAGTTGCCGTTCACTGAAAGAACCGTGCCCTCGCTTGGCCTGCACCAGGTGTTCCTGACCGATCCGAGCGGCGTCACCGTCGAATTGAACTATCCGGCCGAAGAGGCCCAGAGCCTGGCCGTGGCCGGCACAACCCACTGAAGGAGACACACATGAAAAAGGCAATCGTGATCGGCGGATCGCTGGGCGGCCTGCTGGCTGCCAACCTGCTGCAGAAAGCCGGATGGGACGTTCACGTCTACGAACGGGTCGCGGATGAGCTGGCCGAGCGCGGCGCGGGCATCGTCACGCATCCCGAACTATTTGCCGCCTTCGAACGCATCGGCATATCGAGCGAACAGATCGGCGTCGACGTCCCCGCGCGCGTCACGATTGACCAGGCGGGGGAAAGGATTTGCTGCCGGCCGCATCCGCAGACGCTCACCGCCTGGGGACGGCTTTATGTATTGCTGAAGAATGCCTTCCCCGCCGAGCGCTACACCTCGGGCAAGCAGCTGGCCCAGGTCGTGCAGACGCCGCACGCGGTCAACGCACGCTTTAACGACGGCACGGTTGTCCAGGCAGACCTGCTCATCGGCGCCGACGGCATACGCTCGACGGTGCGCGCGCAGTTCGCACCGGAAGCCAGGCCGCAGTACGCCGGTTATGTTGCCTGGCGCGGCCTGGTCGAGGAAAAGGACCTGTCGGCGCGGACACATCGCGACATCTTTTCGTATTTCGGATTCTGCCTGCCCTTGCGCGAGCAGATTCTCGGCTACCCGGTGGCGGGCGCGCACAACGCGATGGAACCCGGCATGCGCCGCTACAACTTTGTCTGGTACCGGCCGGCCGACGAGGATGAGCTGCGCCGCCTGTCGACCGACGACAGCGGCAAGGTGCACGAGAACGGCATTCCGCCGCCGCTGATCAGCAAGCGGGTGCTGGATGAAATACGCCGCACCGCTGCGGACATCCTGTCGCCGCAATTCGCCGAGATCGTTGAAAAGACACCGCAGCTGTTTTTCCAGCCCATCTTCGACCTCGAGTCATCCCGCATCGCCTTCGGGCGCGTCGCACTGCTCGGCGATGCGGCGTTCGTCGCCCGCCCCCACTGCGGCATGGGCGTGACGAAGGCGGCCGGCGACGCGATGGCGCTGGTCGATGCCATCAGCCGGCACGGCATCGAGGAAGGGCTGCTGCAGTATTCGGACGCGCGGGTCGACTTCGGGCGCCGGATCGTTGCCCATGCACGGCACCTGGGCGCCTACATGCAGGCGCAGTTGCGTACTGACCATGAGCGCGAAATGGCTGAGCGCTACCGCACCCCGGAAGCAGTGATGCAGGAAACCGCGGTGCCGCCGGCTTTCGCATCCTGAATTTCCAGCAACCGAACGGAGGAACACCAGATGAGCGCCAATGCCCAGAACAACGCAGTCAACACCATGCTCAACGAACATGGAAAGCTGTCCGCCATCATCCATGGCATGACCCACTTCGCGCGCCTGATCGGGCAGCCCGGCGCCAACGTCGACTTGAGGGTCTTCCGTGCGATGCTGTTCTACATCAGCGAGTACCCCGAAAAAGTGCACCACCCGAAAGAGGATGCCTTCCTCTTTCGCCTGGTACGGACGCGGTCGCCGGAAATCAACGCTACTCTCGCCGCCCTGGAAGAACAGCACCATGCCGGCGAGGCGATGGTTCGTGAACTGGAGCATGCGCTGCTCCGCGTCGAATTCGCCGGTCAGTCAGCGGTGCCGGTCTTCCAGCAGCAGGTGGAGCGCTATTCCCAGCTCTATCTGCAGCACATGCGGATGGAGGAAGACATCGTCTTTCCCACTGCAGACAAGCTGCTGACGCCGGAAGACTGGATAGAAATCGATGCAGCCTTCCGTGTCAACGTCGACCCGCTGGACGGCCATGATGCGAAGAGCGGTTTCGACAAGTTGTACTCAACCATCGTCAACATCACGCCGGCGCCGTACGGACTCGGACCGGCGTAGACGACTCAGTCCCGGATCTCCAGCGCCCGGTTCAGACTGAGCGCCGCGAGTGAACCGGCGGCGCCGGACAACAGGTAGAGGCTGACGTACGCCAGGCCGAAATGCGCGGAAAGACCGAGCGCGACCAGCGGCGCGAAGCCGGCACCGGCCAGCCAGGCGAGGTCGGACGTCAGTGCGGCGCCGGTGTAACGGAACCGTGTCTGGAAATTCGCGGTCACCGCCCCCGCCGCCTGGCCGTACGACAGGCCCAGCAGCGCAAAGCCGAGCAGGATGAAGACCGTCTGGCCGAAGTCACCGCCATCCATCATGAGCGGCACGAAACCGCTGAACACGGCGACGAAGCAGGCGAGCACCCCGAGCGTGGTACGCCGGCCGAAGCGGTCGGCGATCAGGCCCGAGACGACGATGCCGACCGCCGCGATTGCAGCGCCGACAATCTGGATCACGAGGAATTCACTCATCGAGCGTTCCGAATACAGGCTGATCCACGACAGCGGGAACACGGTGACCACATGGAACAGCGCATAACTCGCGAGTGCCGCCAGCGCGCCGATGAGCACATTGCGGCCCTGCGAGCGGATCAGCTCGGTGACGTCGGTCGGCTGCAGTTCGCGCTCTTCCAGCAATCGCGCATATTCATTGGTTGATACCAGGCGCAGGCGCGCGAATAGCGCAACAACGTTGATCGCGAACGCAACGTAGAATGGATAACGCCAGCCCCATTCGAGGAAGTCCGTCGATGACAGGTTGGCCAGCAGGAAGGCGAACAGGCCGGCGGCGATGCTGAAGCCGAGCGGCGCACCCAGTTGCCCGAGCATCGCATACCAGCCGCGCTTGCTCTCCGGCGCGTTCAGGGCCAGCAAGGAGGGCAAGCCGTCCCAGGAACCGCCAAGCGCGATGCCTTGCCCAATACGCAACAGCGACAACAGCACGATCGCCGTAAAGCCGAGGTGCTCATAGGTTGGAAGAAACGCGATGCCAGCGGTCGACAGGCCGAGCAGGAACAGCGCGGTCGTCAGCTTCGCTTCCCGGCCGAAATGGCGCTGGATGGCCATGAAGGCAACAGTGCCGAATGGCCTTGCAATAAATGCAAAGGAAAAAACCAGGAAAGCGTACAGCGTGCCTTCCAGCTTTTGCTCGAATGGAAAGAACACGGACGGGAACACCAGTACCGACGCGATCGCATACACGAAAAAGTCGAAATACTCGGAAGCACGGCCGATCACCACGCCGGTCGCTATCTCGCCCGGGGCAATGCTTGTATCGTCATGCTCGTTCCGCCCCGGATTTACTCCTACAGAATCATTTCCTGCGTAGACATAGCTGCTTGTCATATAGTCTGTCTCCTCTGATTGACACGCCAAACCCTGTTTTTTCCATATTCTGCCCATGGGTAGGACAATATGTCCAATCGCGCGAGGCCCTGGAGCGCTATAAAGTGCGGATTCCTTGATCTGGGATATTGACTTCCGCCCATGCTTTCACTCCAGAATCGCCGCACGCGGCTTTCTTTTCACTGGCTGGCCCTGCTGATTGTTGTCTTTCTGGCAGGTTGCGATACCGTGGTAATGAATCCTTCCGGGGACATTGCCCGGCAGCAGGCCAAGCTTGTCTGGGTTTCGACCCTGTTGATGCTGGTCATCATCGTTCCGGTCATCGCCCTCACCCTGTTCTTCGCGTGGCGTTATCGAAAGAGCAACACCAAGGCGACCTACACGCCCGACTGGGACCACTCGACCCAGCTCGAACTGGTGATCTGGGGCGCGCCGTTGCTGATCATCATCGCGCTCGGGCTGCTGACCTGGATCAGCACCCACCAGCTCGATCCCTACCGTCCGCTGCAGCGCCTCGACGCCGAGCGCCCGATTCCCGCCGATACCAAGCCGCTGACGGTGCAGGTGGTGGCAATGGACTGGAAATGGTTGTTCATCTATCCGGAGCAGGGCATTGCCACGGTCAATGAACTGGTCACGCCGGTCGATGTGCCGATCCGCTTCAAGCTCACGGCGTCCACGGTGATGAATTCCTTCTACATCCCCGCGCTGGCCGGCCAGATCTATGCGATGCCGGGAATGGACACGACCTTGAATGCTGTCCTCAACAAGCCCGGCCAATACGAAGGTTTTTCGGCGAACTACAGCGGCGCAGGCTTTTCGCACATGCGCTTCAAGTATCACGGTGTGTCCGCCGGCGAGTTCGACGAGTGGGTGAAGAAGATGAAGGCAGGCGCCGGCACGTTGGACCGCGCTGCATACCTCGCGCTGGAAAAGCCCAGCGAGCGTGAACCGGTACGCCGCTATGCCAAGGTCGCGCCCGCGCTCTATGACGCCGTCATCAACCGTTGCGTCGCACCGGGTAGCACCTGCATGAAAGACATGATGGCAGCCGATGCCAGCCGCGTCCGCAGCGACCTGGTGAGCAAGGAAATGACGACCCAGACCTGCACCGCGTCGAATGCCGGCCTCGTGACCGCCTCCCTCTATTCCAATACCCGCAACAACTGACCATGCAAGATCACACTGACCTGAAACAGTTGCTTTTCGGCCGCCTCGGCTGGGATGCAATTCCCTTGCACGAGCCGATCCTGATCGTCACCTTCGCGATGGTGGCGCTGGGCGGGCTCGCCGTCGCCGCCGGCGTTACGCGCTACCGGTTGTGGGGCCCGCTGTGGCGCGACTGGATTACCAGCATCGACCACAAGAAGATAGGCATCATGTACATGGTGCTCGGCCTCGTGATGCTGCTGCGCGGCTTTGCCGACGCGCTGATGATGCGCGCGCAGCAGGCGATCGCTTTCGGTGAGCACGCCGGCTACCTGCCGCCGCACCATTACGACCAGATCTTCACCGCGCACGGCGTGATCATGATCTTCTTCGTCGCGATGCCCTTCGTTACCGGCCTGATGAACTACGTCGTGCCGCTGCAGATCGGCGCGCGCGACGTCGCCTTCCCCTTCCTGAACAACTTCAGCTTCTGGATGACGACCTTCGGCGCCGCGCTGACGATGGTGTCGCTGTTCGTCGGCGAATACGCGAAGACCGGCTGGCTCGCCTATCCGCCGCTGTCGGGCATTCTCGCGAGTCCCGACGTCGGTGTCGATTACTACATCTGGTCGCTGCAGATAGCAGGCGTCGGCACGTTGCTGTCAGGGGTCAACCTGATCGCCACCATCGTGAAGATGCGCGCGCCCGGGATGACTCTGATGAAGATGCCGGTGTTCACCTGGACATCGCTGTGCACCAACGTGCTGATCGTGGTGACCTTCCCGGTGCTGACCGCGGTGCTCGCGATGCTGTCGATGGACCGCATGTTCGGCGCGCACTTCTTCACGAATGAGCTGGGCGGCAATTCCATGCTGTACGTGAACCTGATCTGGATCTGGGGCCACCCCGAGGTCTACATCCTGGTGCTGCCGGTGTTCGGCGTGTTCTCGGAAATCGTGTCGACCTTCTCCGGCAAGCGCCTGTTCGGCTACACCTCGATGGTGTACGCGACGGTGGTGATCACCATCCTGTCCTACCTGGTGTGGCTGCACCACTTCTTCACCATGGGCTCGGGTGCGAGCGTGAATTCCTTCTTCGGCATCACGACGATGATCATCTCGATCCCGACCGGCGCGAAGATCTTCAACTGGCTGTTCACGATGTACCGCGGCCGCATCCGCTTTGAAGTGCCGATGCTGTGGACCATCGGCTTCATGGTGACCTTCGTCATCGGCGGCATGACGGGCGTGCTGCTGGCGGTGCCGCCGGCCGACTTCGTGCTGCACAACAGCCTGTTCCTGATTGCGCACTTCCATAACGTGATCATCGGCGGCGTGGTGTTTGGCGTCTTCGCGGCGATCAACTACTGGTTCCCGAAAGCCTTCGGCTTCAAGCTCGATGCATTCTGGGGCAAGTGCTCGTTCTGGTTCTGGCTGGTGGGCTTCTACCTCGCCTTCATGCCGCTGTACGTGCTCGGCCTGATGGGCGTGACGCGCCGCATGAGCCACTTCGACGATCCTTCGCTGCAGATCTGGTTCCAGATCGCCGCGCTGGGTGCGGTGCTGATCGCCCTCGGCATTGGCTCCACGCTCGTCCAGTTCTATGTCAGCTTCAAGCGCCGCGAGGAACTGCGCGATGTCAGCGGCGACCCGTGGGATGGCCGCACGCTGGAGTGGTCGACCTCGTCGCCGCCGCCGGATTACAACTTCGCGTTCACGCCGCGCGTGTACGACAACGACACCTGGACCGACATGAAGCGCCGCAGCTATAGCCGTCCGCGCGAAGGCTTCATCGCGATCCACATGCCGAAGAACACGGCGGCCGGTTTCGTGATTTCCGCGCTGTCCGCAGTAACCGCCTTCGCCCTGATCTGGCAGATGTGGCTGGTGGCTGCCGTCGGCTTCGCCGCGACCGTCATCGCCACCATCGTCCATACCTTCAACTACAAGCGCGACTACTACATCCCGGCCAACGAAGTCGACCAGACCGAGAAAACGCGCACCCGCCTGCTGGAGGGCCACGCCCATGCTTGAGACGACCATTGATCCCCGCGCCATGGGCGCGACCGGCGGCGACATGCCCTTCCACGTGCGCGAGCACCATCCGGAAAACGGCACGCTGCTCGGTTTCTGGCTCTATCTGATGAGCGACTGCCTGATCTTCGCCTGCCTGTTCCTGGCGTACGCGGTGCTCGGCCGCAGCTATGCCGGCGGCCCCTCGGGCGCCGAGCTGTTCGACCTGCCGCTGGTGGCGCTGAACACCGGCTTCCTGCTGCTGTCGTCGATCACCTACGGCTTCGCGATGCTGGCCTCCCAGCAGAAAAAGCTCGGCTCGACGCTGCGCTGGCTGGCCGTCACCGGTCTGTTCGGCGCCGCGTTCATCGGCCTCGAACTGTACGAGTTCGCGCACCTGATCCACGAAGGTGCGGGCCCGCAGCGCAGCGCCTTCCTGACCTCGTTCTTCGCGCTGGTCGGCACGCACGGCCTGCACGTGTTCTTCGGCATCGTCTGGCTCGTGACCCTGCTGTTCCAGCTGAACCGCCACGGACTGATCCCGGAAAACCGCCGCCGCCTGATGTGCCTGTCGATGTTCTGGCACTTCCTGGACGTGATCTGGATCGGTGTCTTCACCTTTGTCTACCTGATGGGAGTCTTGCCGTGAGCGAGCATCACCATAACGCCGGGCATGGCCACGATGCCCACCATGACGACCATGCCGACCACGGCAGCCTGAAAAGCTATCTGATCGGCTTCCTGCTGTCTGTGATCCTGACCGCGATTCCGTTCTGGCTGGTGATGGACAACGTCATCGCCAGGCCGCAGGTTGCCGCCATGGTGCTGCTGGTCTTCGCCGCGATCCAGATCGTGGTGCACATGATCTACTTCCTGCACATGAACACGCGCTCGGAAGGCGGATGGTCGATGCTGGCGCTGATCTTCACCGTGGTGCTGGTGGTGATCGTGCTGAGCGGTTCGATCTGGGTGATGTACCACCTGAACCACAACATGATGCCGGGCATGAACCACGGCGCGCCGATGTGACCATAGGGACACTTGCCATGACCCCGGCCACCTCCGATGCGCCTGCGCCCCGACGCTCGCGCATCGCGTTGCTCGCGCTGGCCGCATGCGCGCTGCTGCTGTTTGCCGCCTTTGCCGCGCTCGGCACCTGGCAGCTGTTCCGCCTGCAATGGAAGCTCGACCTGATCGACCGCGTCGAGCATCGCGTGCATGCGCCGCCGGTGCCGGCGCCCGCTTCGAAGCAGTGGTCGCGGATAAATGCCACCGATGACGAGTACAAGCATGTGCAACTCGCCGGCACCTTCCTTCACGACCGCACCACACCGGTCCAGGCCACCACCGAACTCGGCTTCGGCTACTGGCTGCTGACGCCGCTCCGCGTCGAAGACGGCAGCCTCGTGCTCGTCAACCGCGGCTTCATTCCCGCCAACCGCCTGCGCGAAGCGCTGTCCCCGAAGCCGGACGAATCTGCTTCGATTACCGGGCTGCTCAGGATGACCGAACCCGGCGGCGTCTTCCCGCGCCGCAACGACCCGGCGGCCAACCGCTGGTATTCCCGTGATGTGCAGGGGATTGCCGCCAGCCGCGGCCTGTCCCGGGTCGCGCCGTATTTCGTCGATGCCGATGGCGCGGCGGAAAGCGCGGTCGCCCCAGGTCCGGTTGGCGGGCTGACAGTCGTCTCTTTCCACAATAATCACCTCGCCTACGCCCTGACTTGGTATGCTCTCGCATTGATGGTGGCTGGCGCCGCTTTCTGGGCGGTGCGCAAAGAAAGGCGCATGCATCCGCAAGCGGCAGCCTGAGCAACCGGCGGCAACCGGGACATGATGCATGGCGATCGAAAACGACACTGTTGAACAGCAGGACGGCATGAAGGAAGTCAATGCCGAGCGCGTCGGCTACGCCGCCGGGCACAAGAACATGCTGTACCTGATCCGGTTGCGCTGGATCGCGGTGGTCGGACAGATCACGACCATCACCGTGGTGTCGCTGGTCCTCGGCATCCATCTCCCGCTTCCGCAAATGATCGCGGTGCTGGCCTGCCTGATCGCCTTCAACATCGGCAGCCACCTGCGCTGGCACGAAAACGCCATCGTCACCAACCGCGAAATGTTCTTCGCGTTGCTGGTTGATGTCGCCACCCTGACCGCGCAATTGTATTTCAGCGGCGGCACGACGAATCCGTTCGCCTTCCTCTACCTGCTGCAGGTCATCCTTTCCGCCGTGCTTCTCGAAGCCTGGGCAACCTGGAGCATCGTGGCCATCTCCTGCCTCTGCCTCGCAGGCCTGTCGCTGTTTTCGCGGCCGCTGCAGATGATCGCCGAGCACAGGGAAACCTTCCCCACGCTATATGTGCAGGGCATGCTGATCTGCTTCCTGCTGGTCGCAGGCATCCTGGTCATCCTCATCATGCGCATCACCGGCAACCTGCGCACCCGGGACGAACAACTGGCGCGCCTGCGCCAGCGTGCGGTGGAAGAAGAGCATATCGTGCGCATGGGCTTGCTGGCGTCGGGCGCGGCGCACGAACTCGGCACGCCGATGGCGACGATGTCGGTGATCCTCGGCGACTGGCGGCGCATGCCGGAATTCGCCGGCAACGCGATGCTGCAGGAAGAGATCGCCGAGATGCAGGCGCAATTGCAGCGCTGCAAACGCATCGTCACCGGCATCCTGATGTCCGCCGGCGAAACGCGCGGCGAATCGTCGGCCAGGACCACGATCCGCACCTTTCTCAGCGACATGGCAAAGGAATGGCGCACCAGCCGGCCGGTGCTTGAATTCGTCTACGATGACCATATCGTGCAAGACATGCCGGTGGTGTTCGACTCGGCGCTCAAGCAAACCATCTTCAACCTGCTCGACAATGCGCTCGAAGCCTCGCCGCAGTGGATCAGGCTGGAGGCAGTCCGCGAAGACAGCACGCTGCGGCTGAGCGTGGCGGATGCCGGACCCGGATTCTCGCCGGCCATGCTGGCGAACTTCGGCAAGCCTTACAATTCAAGCAAGGGGCGGCCGGGCGGCGGCCTGGGATTGTTCCTGGTCGTCAATGTTGTGCGCACGCTCGGGGGCACCGCGGCGGCACGCAACCGCCCGGAAGGCGGCGCAATCGTCGAGATCACGCTGCCGCTGGCCGCCATCGCGCTGGAAGAGGAAAAGAACGATGTCACCTGACCGACTGCTGCTGATCGTGGAAGACGACGCCGCGTTCGCGCGGACGCTGGCGCGCTCGTTCGAGCGCCGCGGCTACAAGGTATTGTCTGCGTCCGGGCTCGAGGACGTTTCCGCCCTGCTCCAGCAGCACACGCCGACCCATGCAGTGGTCGACCTGAAGCTGGAGGGCAACGCCTCCGGTCTCGCTTGCGTGCAGGCGCTGCATCAACACGCTCCCGACATGCTGATCGTGGTGCTGACCGGCTTCGCCAGCATCAACACCGCAGTCGAAGCGATCAAGCTGGGCGCCTGCCAGTACCTGGCCAAACCCTCGAACACCGACGACATCGAAGCGGCCTTCGGCCATGTCGCCGGCACCACGGAGCTGGAACTCACCAACCGCTCGACTTCCATCAAGACGCTCGAATGGGAGCGCATCCATCAGACGCTGGCGGAGACCGGGTTCAATATTTCGGAGACGGCGCGGCGGCTAGGGATGCATCGCAGGACGCTGGCGCGGAAGCTGGAGAAGCAGCGGGTGAAGTAGCTGCAAAGACGCTACGCCCGCTTGAGATTACTCGTAAACGACGGCGACCCCAGGCACGCCACCGACAGCTGCCCTGCAGCATCCTGCAGCATCGCCGCCAGTTCCAGCATGCGCTGTTCAGTCAACCGGCTGGAAGGTCCGGCAATGCTCACCACGCCGATCGGCGCGTTGGTGGACGGATGACGGATCGGCGCTGCCATCGCCGACATGCCCGGCGAGGAGGATTCGATCACCATGCCGTAGCCGCGTTTGCGCGCGGCCTGCAGCGCCTTGAGTACCTGCGCCACGGTCTGCGGCGCATTCGGGCCGAACTCACCCTTCTTGCCGAAGCCCTGGCGCGAGAGGATTACCATCGCGTCTTCATCGCTGAGGCAGGACAGCCACGCATGGCCGCTGGCAGTGCAGAACAGTGCCGCTTCTTTCCCCATGTCCGGGTCATAGCGCAGGCCGGAACGCGCGCCCTGTGCCTTGGTAACGAAGATCAGCTTCTCGCCATCGATCACGCCGAGGCGGACCAGTTCGCCCGAGGCTACCGCCAGGCGGTCGAGGACGGGCTGGGCGACATCGACGACGCCGCTGGCCGACAGGTAGATCAATGCGATCGATGCCAGCTTCAGCGTCAGCTGGTATTCACCGTGATCGGCGTGCTGGCGGACGTAGCCCTGCTCGCTCAGCATCGCCAGCAGGCGGTGAGCGCCGCTGCGCGGGATGTTCAACCGGTCCGCGATTGCGTGCAGCGGAAGCGGGCCGCCGGTCATCGCGAGCAGTTCCATGATGGCGAGGCCGCGGTCGAGGTTACCGCTCATTTGCTTATCTCCGTGTCAATATCAAGGCAGCATGAGAACACGATTCCAATTTGGAATGCAACCTCACTTTTTGATCAACGTCCGAGCATAACCTGCAAGTGCCGGCCCATGCGCGCCGCATCGGGCTTCACGCCGGTGAACAATTCGAATCCGCGCGCCGCCTGCAGCACGACCATGTCGCCGCCGGTCGCATAACGGCAGCCCGCGCTCTTTGCGGCGAGGATCAATTCGGTCTCGAGCGGGAAATAGACGACGTCGGCTACCCACATCGCGGGACGCAGGTGCTGCAGCGGAACAGCCGAGCCCGGCACGCCCTGCATGCCGAGCGGGGTGGCATTGATCACGCCGTCCACGTTTGTCATGACCGCGGCGCCGTCCGTCACCGGCACGCATTCGCCCATGCCCAAGGCATTCAGGCGGGCGGCCAGGTCGGCGGCGCGGGCGGACTGTTCGTCGACGATGTACAGGCGCTTCGTGCCCATCTTGACCATCGCATAGGCAACCGCCGCACCTGCCCCGCCGGCGCCAAACAGCGCGACTTCGCTCAAGGGCACGCCGGGGCATTGCAGCTTGAGGCTTTCGGCAAAGCCGATCCAGTCGGTGTTGTGGCCGATTGCCTTGCCGTCCTTGAACACCACGGTGTTGACGGCCTGGATCACCTGCGCATCTTCCGACACGACATCGAGGAGCGGCATCACCGACAGCTTGTGGGGCACGGTGACGTTGCAGCCGGCATAGCCGAGCAGCTTCATCGCCTTCAGCACATCGGCCAGCGCGCCGCCATCCAGCCCGAGGTCGTTGAAATCGAGGAGCTGGTAACGGTATTGCAGGCCGAGCGCCCTGCCCTCTTCTTCGTGCAGCGCCGGCGACTTGGAGCCGCCGATTCCCGCGCCGATGAGGCCGACGATGATGCGTGCATTGGATGGTGTGGCCATGACGATTCCTATTGCTGGTTGATGCGGTTGAGCAGTGCGAGTGTCGCTTCCCGCGCGCGACGCGCGCGTTCGAAGGCATTGGCGGTTTTGGCCATTTCTTCCATCGGGATTTCGAGGCTGAGCGGAATGCCGTCCGGCATCGCGTTCAACAGCGCGGCCAGGTCCAATCCGCCCTCGCCGGGAATCTTGCGCTCGCAGCGCGCCTGGAACAGCAGTCCCGGCACATCCGTCGGCCGCTCGGCCGGCGCGTCGCAGAATTGCATGTAGCCGAACAGTTCCGGCGGCAGGGCCGCGATGTCTTCCACCGTGCTGCAGCTGCGGTCGAAATGGATGGGGTCGATGATAATGCCGCCGTTGGCACGGGCAGCCGCCTGCACGATACGGCCGGCCTGCTTGACATCCTTCGCGTCGGTCCACGGCATCGGTTCGATGCACGGCTTGAGGCCCAAAGGACGCGCAAGGTCGCACAGCGCGCCGAAGCTGTCGATCAGGCGAGCTTCGTCCGGATCGTTGCCCGCGACCAGCACATAAGTTGCCCCCAGGCGTGCGCCGGTTTCCAGCGCGGGCAGGTAGGTGTTCACGTCGGTGTCCGGTTTCAGGCGCAGGATCTCGATATCCAGCACCTTGATGCCGAGGTCCCGCAGACGCGCCTCCGTCTCGCGCACCAGTGGCGTATCGCCAACCACGTCGTGGCGCACTTCGGTGTCGGTGGCCGGCACCGGGCGAAGGCCGATATGCGTGTAGCCGGCCTGGGCCGCGCATTCAACCTGTTGCGGCGGAGTCAGCTCCAGCACGGTGAGGGCGGCAAGCGAGAGGGGACGGGTCGGAGCGGTCATGTCTGGTCAGTCTTGTTCAAGGGTGGCAAGGTACGATTGCCAATATCTTTGTAAGACGATTCTGTTATGGAATCCTATTCCAACTCTTGAATCGTTACAACGGGTTTGTGGGAAAAACCTGATCCGGATCGCCGGCGGCGCGGTGCGTATGTCAGCCCTTCCGCGGGCCGTCGATGGCGATCAATTCTTCGTCCTGGGCCTTGCGCATGGTCGCCATGCGCACCGCGTATTGTTCGAGACGTTTGTCTTCTTCCGTTTCCGGTTTCCACGGCGGGACGGGAACCGTGTCACCGCCGCCATCCACCGCGACAAAGACGATCAGGCAGCGCGTCGTCTTTTTCACTGCGCCCGTCATCGGGTCGGCGGCCGACACATCGATCGCGACATGCATGCTGGAGCGGCCGGTATGGATCAGCGTCGCTTTCACTTCGACGATCTGGCCGATGAAGATCGGTTTGTAAAACCGGATGCCGCCCACGAATACCGTGACGCAGTAATATCCGCTCCAGCCGACCGCGCAGGCATAGCCGGCCTGGTCGATCCATTTCATCACGGCGCCGCCGTGCACCTTGCCGCCAAAGTTGACGTCGGTGGGTTCGGCGAGGAATCGCAGTGTGATTTCGCGGCGGGGTCGGACGGGTTCCATTGGATTCATAAAAAATTTCGGGCGCATGCACGCCCGGGGATCACGAAAGCTTGCCTGGCGGATGCGCCAGGACGCATCCGCCTTCACACCATCAGAACTTGTGCCGCACACCCACCATCAGGCCGGCACGGTTGTCGTTGCCGAAGGTGTTGGCCCCGCCCAGGCCGGCATTGTTGTTCAGGGCGATCCAGCCGTCCTTCAGCTTGGTGTAGTCGACTTCGACGTATACGTCGGTGCGCTTGCTCAGGTAGTAGTCGAGCATGAGCGCCGAGGTATAACGCTTGCCGTCGCCGGAAGGGCGATCGAGCTTGTCGTAGTGCAGCGTGCCCAGCAATTGCAAGGCCGGGGTCAGCTGGTAGTTGAAGCTGCCGTAGTACACGTCGTTGCGGATATCGGCCACATCGAGCTTGCTGTTGGTATAGCCGAAGTAGACCTTGGCCGGTGCGAACTGGTAGGTGCCGCCCAGGCCCCACACGGTCTGCTTGCTCGCTTGCGCGGCGGACAGCGCATTGAAGAACGCGGTGGTCACGTTATTGGTGGTCTGGTACACCGCGCCCAGGTAAAGCGGACCATTGTTGTACGCCGCGCTCACTGCCTTGGCCGAGTTCGCCGACGTATTGCCCGCGACTTCGCCGAAGGTGTACGCGGCATTCACGGTCACGCCGCCGAAGCCCTTGGTGTACTTGATCATGTTGTCGTGGCGCAGGCCGGTGTAGTTGCCGCCCTGGTAACCGACGATCCCGTTGTTTGCCAATGCAAACGCTTCAAAGCTGGCAATCGCATCATGGCCGAGTGTGTACTGGCGGCCGAGCAGCACGCGGCCGAAATCGCTTTCCAGCCCGACGAAGCCCTGGCGGCCGAACAGGCGGCCCCCCTGCAGCATGCCGCCGGTATCCGGCGCAAAGCCGGATTCGAGGGTGACCAGCGCCTTCATGCCGCCGCCGAGGTCTTCCACGCCGCGCACGCCCCAGCGGCTGCCGGTCAGCACGCCGTCGGTCATCTGGAACCGGTTGTCGCCGGCAGCGTTTTCATTGGTGCTGTAGCGGATGGTGGTATCCACCAGGCCGTACAGGGTTACGTTGCTTTGAGCCTGCGCCGCGGCCGAGCACGCGGCGAATGCGGCCAATGCAATAAGTTTCTTCTTCATTCCAACTCCCTTGTTTTAGTTTGTTATTGCTTCTCTTGCATTCGAATGGAAAAGAAGCAGCCTCACCCCTGTACATCGACGCCCCGCGCATCCTGGGGAAGAAATCCGCGGAAAACTTCAATCCTTACGTGGCAAGGAAACCGCCATCGACCGGCATCACAACGCCGTTCACATAGGCCGCCATATCGGAAGCGAGGAACACGATGGGCCCCACGACCTCGTCCGCCCTGCCGCAGCGCGCCATCGGCACGCGATTCATGTACCAGGCGATCGCTTCGGGACGCGACCGCAGGTCTGCCGTCATTTCCGTTTCCATCACGCCCGGCGCAACGGCATTGACGCGGATACCGTGCGGTCCCATTTCACGCGCGAGCGTCTGCGTCAGCGACCGGATTGCCCCCTTCGACACCACGTAAGCCGCCGTGGACGACGTGCTCACATAGGAAGCGACGGATGCCAGGTTGATGATCGAACCGCGTGTTTCCTTCAGCGCAGGCACGAAGGCATGGGTCACGTTGAAGACGCCATGCAGGTTCACCGCCATCACGCGGTCCCAGGTCTCGGGCATTTGCGGATCGTCGAACTTGGTCCTTGCCGTCATCCCGGCGTTGTTGACGAGAATGTCGATCACGCCATGCGTGGCCTTCATGCTTTCCGCAAACGCAGCGCATGCCGCGCGGTCGGTGACGTCAAGGCAGGCACTCCACGCCTGGCCGCCATTTGCGATGATGCTTTCCGCCACGCGCGATGCACGACCGCCGTCGAGGTCCGCAACGATCACCCGGGCACCCTGCACCGCAAATCCTTCGGCGATGGCCGAGCCCAGCCCGCCACCACCGCCCGTCACCAGGGCCAATCTGTCTTTCAGCAGCACGTCTTTTCCCTTCCGCTGACACATCGTCAGGACGAGACAATCCCTGCCGGCAGGCATGGACTATCTGATTGGTTGATTGGCGCGCCAGGCCGCAGGACGGGCCCGGCGCATCGGGATCAGGCGGATTCCATCTTGCAGCCGATCTCGCCCTGGTTGCCAAAGAGCTTGTCGAGTTCGCTCGGGACCTTCGGCTCCTGCGCGATTGCATCGAGCCAGTCCCACTTGTCGGTGATCTTGTCCTTCACCTTGAACACCATGCAGCGACGCAGCATCTGGTGGTCCCATGAGCGGTAGTAGGCGGGCACCGCGCCGTCCTGGAGACGCGCCAGTTCGAGGCCGCCCACGATGTCGTTACCCTTGACCGACTTCGCCTGCTCGATGCCCGCCATCAGCGAGCGCATCGAGAACCAGCCCAGCCACACCTTGTCCGCCGGCGGCTTGCCATGCTTGGCGATGTAATCCTTGACGAAAGCCTTGTCCGCCGCCGGGTTGTCAGACGACGAGAAGTGCCACGGCTTGCCGTAGTAACCGGTCGCGACTTCAGGCGTCAGGTCCCACAGGTCGGAGTCGCCGATGATCGGGCAGGCGACCGGGATGCGGCCCTTCATGCCCATCTCGTTGTATTGCTTGAGGAAGTTCGACAGATCGCCGCCCGGCAGGCCGAGCACGACGACGTCCGGCTTCGCCTGGCGGATCTTCAGGATGAAGGAGCTGAAATCGGTGGTGCCGAGCGGCGTCGCATCGTTGCCGACTTCAGTGCCGCCCGCTTCGTTGAGCATCGCCTTCATCGATGCATACACATCCTGGCCGTATGCATAGTTGGCGCACATGAAGTACCACTTCTTGCCCACGCCCAGCAGCGACGGCGCAAGCGCGCGTGCAGCCACCGGCGTGGTGGTCAGCACGCGGAAGGTATAGGGATTGCATTCCTTGCCGGTGATGTCGCGGCTTGCGGCATTCGGCGCGATGTACGGGACCTTCGAGCGGCGTGCGACGGATGCCATCGCCAGCGATGTTGCACTGTTGGTGCCGCCGATCACGGCCACCACCTTGTCGGAGTCGATCAGCTTCTGCATGTTCTGCTGTGCCGACTGCGGGTTCGGCTCGTCGTACCACACCAGCTCGACCTTCTTGCCGAGGATGGTGCCGCCCGCCTGGTCGAGCGCCATCTTGATGCCCGTTGCAAGATGCTCGCCCTGCGCGGTCCAGACGCCCTGCTTGGCGAATACGAGGCCGATCTTGGTCGTCTGCGAGGTCTGTGCGCGCAGGATGGCGGGTGCGCCGAGCGCGAGGGTGCCGCCGACGGCTGCCTTGCCGGCGAGCGCGAGGACATCGCGGCGGGAGAAGTGCTTCTTGCTGGATTCGTCGTTCATGGTGTGGTCTCCGTAATATCGGTTTTTACTGCGATCGATCCGAGTTGTGTGCAACTTGCGAGCAGATAGTAGCCGATGGTTTTCTGGCGTAGGTTTCGCAAAATTCATGGGGTCATGAGTTATCGGAAAACATCCGGATTTGGAATCGTGTTCAACTCCTGAATACCGAAAAAGAACAAAAAAATGCCAATTCCGGATAGAGGAAGACACATGTCAAAAATGAACGTGGCAGTCATCGGCGCAGGCGCCATCGGCCGCACGCATATCGATCTCGCGCTGCGCCACGACGCCGTACAGCTGGCAGCCATTGCCGATCCCACCGACGCCGCTCGCGAACTTGCGCAGACGCGCGGCGTGCGCTGGTTTCCCGATTACCGCGAAATGCTGGACACCGTGCGGCCGCAGGCGGCGATCGTCGCGACCCCGAACGCGACCCATGTTTCCGTCGGCGTCGATTGCATGGAACGCGGCGTGCCCGTGCTCGTCGAGAAGCCCATCGCCGACACCGTGGAAGAAGCACAGCATTTGTGCGACGCAGCGGAGCGCAGCGGCCTGCCCCTGCTGGTCGGCCACCACCGCCGCCACAATCCCATCATCCGCAAGGCGCGCGAAATCATCGCCAGCGGCCGCCTCGGAATGCCGGTCAGCGCCAACGTGATGGCGACCTGGCTGAAGCCGGATTCCTACTTCGACGTCGAATGGCGCCGCAAACCGGGTGGTGGCCCGATCCTGATCAACCTGATCCATGAAATCGACCTGCTGCGCGTGCTGCTGGGCGAAATCGACAGCCTGCAAGCGATGCGCTCGAGCGCGGCGCGCGGTTTTGAAGTCGAAGATACGGCCGCAATCATGCTGCGCTTTCGCAATGGCGCGCTGGCCACGATCACGCTGTCCGATGCGACCGTTGCGCCGTGGATCTGGGACCTGGCCAGCGGCGAGTCCACGCATTATTGCCGGCAGCACGTGAATTCGCATTTCCTGTGCGGGACGGACGCCTCACTGACGCTCCCTTCGCTGGATATCTGGAGCTACCGCGACAGGCGCGGCTGGCAGGATCCGCTGACGCTGGAGCGCACCACCCCGCATGAAGGCAATCCCTACGTCGAACAGCTGCGCCACCTGCGCGCCGTGGTCGAATGCAAGGAGCCGCCGGTCTGCTCGGGCATCGATGCGATGCGCACGCTGGAAGCGACGCTCGCGGTGCACGCGTCCGCCGATTCCGGCAAGCGGGTAATGCTGCACATATAGAATTTTTCACCACCTGGGACGTAACATGAAACCCGTCTTTTCTCTCGCCCAACTGACCGCACTGGACGTGCCGCCGCCGGACATGGTGTCGCTCGCGCACCGCACCGGTTATGACTATGCCGGCGTGCGCCTGTTGCCGGCTGCGCCCGGCGGCGCGGCCTATCCGCTGATGAACGATCCCGCCATGCTGCGCGAAACGATCGCGCGCATGGAAGACACCGGCACCCGCATTTTCGACCTGGAAATGATTCGCGTCGGCGAAGGTTTCAAGGCGGAGGCATTCCTGCCCTTCCTCGAAACCGGTGCAAAACTCGGTGCGAAGGCGATGCTGGTCGCGGGAGATGACGCCAATGAAGAGCGCATGACCGAATCCTATGCGTCGCTGTGCGACCTCGCATGGAAGTACGGCATTACGTCCGACCTGGAATTCATGCCGTGGACCGCGGTGAAGGACCTCGCCAGCGCGCTGCGTATTGTGCGCGGCGCCAACCGCCCGGGCTGCGGGATCCTGGTCGACGTGCTCCACTTCGCGCGCTCCGGCAGCAAGCTGGAAGATCTCGACGGCATCCCGCGCGAATGGCTGCACTACGCGCAAATGTGCGACGGCCCGGCCAAGGGCCCGGATACCGTGCAGGGCCTGATCGACGCCGCGCGCGGCGACCGCTTGCTGCCGGGCGAAGGCGAACTGGACATCGCGGCCATCTTCAGCCGCCTCCCCGCCGACCTGCCGATCAGCATGGAAATCCCGAGCGACCGCCGCTATCCGGTTCTCGGCGCCGACCGCTGGGCCGCCGACGTGCTGGCAGCCGGCCAGGCCACGGCGAGGACCTTCCGATGAGCGCGGCCGGCAACACAACGCGCGTGCTCGTCACCGGCGCGACCGGCGGCATCGGCCGCGCGACCTGCGTGGAACTCATCCGGCAAGCAAAATCCGAAGGGAAAGCCGTTTCCATCGCCGCCGTCGCATCGCGCAGCGGCGCAGCGCTGGAAGCGCTGACAGCGGAACTGAATTCGCTCGGCGCCCGTGCAATCGGCCTGCATGCGAATCTCGCCGATGCCGCATCCTGCGTGCAACTGATCGATGATGCGACCGCCTTCTGCGGCGGCCTGGACGCACTGGTATCAAACGCCGGCATCACGCGCCCCGCCCCTCTTGCCGACCAGACCGTTGAAGACTGGGACACCGTCTTTTCGGTAAATACCCGCGCAACCTGGCTGCTGGCACGCGCGGCACGCAAGGCCCTGGCCGAGAGCCGCGGCGCCATCGTCGCCGTCGCATCGATGTCCGGCATGTACCCGCATCCCGGCTATGGCGCGTATTCGGCATCCAAGGCAGCGCTGCTCATGCTGTGCCGCCAGCTTGCACAGGAATGGGCGGCTGACGGAATCCGGGTCAACACGGTGTCGCCAGGCATGATCCGCACGCCGCTGACCGAGCGCGTGTACCAGAACGAAGAAGTGGCCGCGCGGCGTGAAGCAATGGTTCCGCTCGGACGCATCGGCCGTCCGGAAGACATCGCGCGCGCCGTCGCCTATCTGCTGGGTGACCATGCCGCCTACGTCACGGGTGAAAACCTGCGCGTGGACGGCGGGCTTTGCGACCGCTTCCTCGGCACGATTCCGGGAGTGGCGCGCGCCTGACCATGTATCCTTGCCGGAGCCTTGGGACAGGCGCCGGCAGCTCAACTGCAACAGAACGAGAGAAAAGAACAATGAACCGCTTCACCGCAACCACGGTCGGCAACCAGCCGTCCGGTACCGCATTCGAAAAACTCCGGAATGCTTTTGCCATCGGCAAGGTCCGCTGGACCATGCTCGCGATGGTATTTTTTGCAACCACGCTCAACTACATCGACCGCGCCGCGCTGGGCATCATGCAACCGGTCCTTGCCAAGGCGATGAGCTGGACCGCGCAGGACTACGCCAATATCAATTTCTGGTTCCAGGCAGGCTATGCGATCGGCTATGTGCTGCAGGGCCGCCTGATCGACCGCATCGGCGTCAAGACCGGATTTGCGATGGCCGTGCTGGTCTGGAGCGCCGCCGCTGCCGCTCACGGCATGGTGGCGTCGGTGGTCGGATTCATGGTGTGCCGCTTCGTGCTCGGCCTGGCCGAGGCGGGCAACTACCCATCTTGCATCAAGACCATTCGGCAGTGGTTCCCGGTCGGTGAACGCGCGATTGCGACCGGCGTCTTCAACGCCGGCACCAATGTCGGCGCGATGGTGACCCCGCTGCTGATTCCGTTCGTCATGACAGTGTGGGGCTGGCAGGCGGCGTTCTTCCTCATCGGTGCCGTCGGCCTGGTATGGCTTGCGATCTGGCTGAAGTCTTACTACAACCCCGAAAATCATCCGAGCGTGCGCCGCTCCGAACTGGACTACATCCAGCACGGCCATGAACCGGTGCAGCCGCAAGTGTCGATGGCCAGGGTGCTGCGCCTGCGCGCGACCTGGGCCTACGCGCTGGGCAATGCACTCACTGCGCCGGTGTTCTGGTTCTACCTCTACTGGCTGCCGCCCTACCTCAACAAGCAGTACAACCTCGGCATCAGCGTCGTGCAGATGGGCCTGCCGCTGATCGTGATCTTCCTCGCCGCCGATTTCGGCAGCGTGTTCGGTGGCGTGTTGTCATCCTCGATGATCGGCCGCCGCATGAAGCCGATCACCGCCCGCCTGCTGTCGATGTTCCTCTGCGCGCTGTGCATTACGCCGGTCGTGCTCGCCTCGTCCGCCAGCGGCGTCTGGACCGCGGTGTTCTACATTTCGCTGGCCATTGCCGCACACCAGGCATGGACGGTGAACCTGTGGAGCCTGGCGATGGACATGGCGCCGAAGAATGCGGTCAGTTCCGCATTCGGCGTCGGCGGGACTTGCGGCGCGATCGGCGGCATGTTCATGACGCAGCTGGTGGGGTATGTGCTGACGACGACGGACAACAACTATTCGGTGCTGTTCATGATGGTGCCGGCGGCTTACTTCATTGCGCTGGTGTGGGTGTACCTGGTGGCGCCGCGGAAGGTTGAAGTGGTGGCTTGAGTGTTTCGTCATTGACGGACTGGCGCCCGCAAGCGAAATGCGTTGTTCGCTTGCGGGCGTTTTTGCGTCATGTCTCGTCTTCCGTCCCCCGTCATCCCTGCGAAGGCGGGGATGACGGGGGACGAGAATGACAACGCCGCAGAACTCTCCCGCCTGCAAGCAACACAGAAATCAAGTATTAGCTGCCGCATCAAACCCACCCTCGTTGCAAGGGCGCGGCAAAAGAAAAAGGCCGGCGATGCCGGCCCCTCAATCAATCAGGCCAGTGCGGCCACGAGCTGCGGGACAGCCTCGAAAAGATCACCCACCAGCCCATAATCCGCCACCGAGAAAATCGGCGCTTCCGGGTCCTTGTTGATGGCCACGATCACCTTCGAATCCTTCATGCCGGCGAGATGCTGGATCGCACCGGAGATACCGACGGCGACATACAGTTGCGGCGCGACGATTTTGCCGGTCTGGCCGACCTGCCAGTCATTCGGCACGAAGCCGGCATCGACTGCAGCGCGCGATGCGCCCATTGCCGCGTTGAACTTGTCAGCCAGGGGTTCGAGGATCTTGAAGTTTTCCGCCGAACCCAGGCCGCGGCCGCCGGACACGACGACCTTGGCCGATGCGAGGTCGGGACGGTCGGACTTGGCGACGGCGCGCGACACGAAAGCGGATTGGCCGCTGTCCTCAACCGCCTCGACCTTCACGATGTCAGCGGAGCCGCCAGCCGGCGCCGCATCAAACGCCGTCGTGCGCACGGTGATGACCTTCACTGAATCGGCCGTCTGCGCAGTGGCAATCGCATTGCCCGCATAGATCGGTCGCTCGAACGTATCGGCCGAGACGACCCGTGTGATCTCGGATACCTGCGCGACATCGAGCAGGGCCGCGACGCGCGGAAGGACGTTCTTGCCGCCTGCGGCTGCGGGCGCAAGGATGTGTGAATAGCCGCCGGCCACGGCCAGCACTTGGGCGGCCACGTTTTCAGCGAGCCCGTCCGCAAATTGCGGCGCATCGGCCACGAGCACTTCGGCGACACCGGCAATGCGTGCCACCGCTTCGGCGACGGCACCGCAGTTGTGGCCGGCGACCAGGACATGGACATCGCCCGCGCACTGGCGGGCGGCGGTGATGGTGTTGAGGGTGCCCGCATTCAGCGAAGCATTGTCGTGTTCAGCAATGACGAGTGCGACCATAATCTTCTTCGGGTAGTGAGGTATGTTGAGAGGGGGGATCAGCTGGCGGGAGCGAGGAAGGCATCCTGTTCGTTTTCGTCCGTCGTTTCCGGCGCCCAGCCCACCTTGCGGCGAATCTGTTCGGGGGAAGGCGGCGGTTCCGGGTGCGCCTGGCGTTGCTGCAGCCAGTTGCGAATGAGTTGCCGGGTCAATTGATTGTCCATCGTGTGCTCCCTTGCAGGTTGCTCAGATCACCTTTGCTTCGTTCTTCAGCTTGTCGACCAGCGCGGCGACATCCGGCACCTTGATGCCGGCGGAACGCTTCGGCGGCTCGCTAACCTTCAATGTCTTCAGGCGCGGCGTGACATCGACGCCGAGGTCGGCCGGCTTGAGGGTATCGAGCTGCTTCTTCTTGGCCTTCATGATGTTGGGCAGCGTCACATAGCGCGGCTCGTTCAGGCGCAGGTCGGTGGTCACCACGGCCGGCAGTGCCAGCGACACGGTTTCCAGGCCACCGTCCACTTCGCGCGTCACGACGGCCTTGTCGCCTTCGATGCTGACCTTCGAGGCGAAGGTCGCTTGCGGCCAGCCCAGCAGCGCGGCCAGCATCTGGCCGGTCTGGTTGCAGTCGTCGTCAATCGCCTGCTTGCCCAAGATGATCAGTTGCGGCTGTTCCTTGTCGGCGACGGCTTTCAACAGCTTGGCCACGGCCAGCGGTTGCAGTTCAAAATTTGAGTCGGTTGCGGTCTCGACCAGCACGCCGCGGTCGGCGCCGATCGCCATCGCGGTACGCAGGGTTTCCTGGCATTGCGTCAGGCCGCAGGACACCGCCACCACTTCGGTCACCTTGCCGGCTTCCTTGAGCCGGGTCGCTTCTTCAACGGCGATTTCATCGAACGGGTTCATCGACATCTTGACGTTGGCGATGTCGACACCGCTGCCGTCGGACTTGACCATCACCTTCACGTTCGCATCGATCACGCGCTTGACGGGAACGAGCACTTTCATGTGTTACCTCGTAAGTTGGGAATAAAAAATGCCGGATCCGCTCGGCGGATCCGGCCAAGCAGCCTTGGAGGAGACGAGGCTGAGAGACATTCTTCGTTACACGCGCTCGATCACGAGCGCGATGCCCTGGCCGACACCGATGCACATGGTGCACAGTGCATAACGGCCGCCGGTGCGTTCAAGCTGGTACAGCGCGGCCGTCACCAGGCGCGCGCCGGACATGCCGAGCGGATGGCCGAGTGCGATCGCGCCGCCGTTCGGATTGACGCGTTCGTCGTCGTCGGCAATGCCGAGCTGGCGCAATACCGCAAGCCCCTGGCTGGCGAAAGCTTCATTCAGTTCGATCACATCCATCTGGTTGAGCGACATGCCGAGCTGCGCCATCAGCTTTTGCGTGGCCGGCGCCGGGCCGATGCCCATGATGCGCGGCGCAACGCCTGCCGTTGCCATGCCCACGATGCGGGCGCGCGGCTTCAGGCCATGCTTGTCGGCGCCAGCGGCACTGGCCAGCAGCAATGCACAGGCACCGTCGTTGACACTGCTAGCATTGCCGGCGGTGACGCTGCCATCCGGACGAACGACGCCCTTCAGTTTCGCGAGGCCTTCCAGCGTGCTGATGCGCGGCTGCTCGTCCTGGTCGATGCGCAGCGGGTCGCCCTTCTTCTGCGGGATATTCACCGCGACGATTTCCGCGGCAAACACACCGTTGGCCTGCGCACGCGCCGCCTTTTCCTGGCTGCGCAGTGCGAATGCATCCTGGTCGGCGCGACTGATGCCGAAGTCCACGGCGACGTTCTCGGCGGTTTCCGGCATCGAATCGACGCCGTACTTTTCCTTCATCAGCTTGTTGATGAAACGCCAGCCAATGGTGGTGTCCTGGATCGAATTGACGCGCGAGAACGCGGAATCCGCCTTCGGCACCACGAAAGGCGCGCGGCTCATCGACTCGACGCCGCCGGCGATCATCAGGCTGGTTTCACCGGATTTCAGCGCGCGCGCCGCCGTGCCGACCGCGTCCATGCCGGAACCGCACAAGCGGTTGATGGTGCTGCCGGGCACGTCGACCGGCAAGCCCGCCAGCAGCGAAGCCATGCGCGCGACATTGCGGTTGTCCTCGCCGGCCTGGTTGGCGCAGCCGAAGATCACGTCGTCGATCGCACTCCAGTTCACCGACGGATTGCGCTCCATGAGTGCCTTGATCGGCACTGCGCCGAGATCATCGGCGCGCACCGAAGACAATGCGCCGCCGTAACGGCCGATGGGGGTGCGAATCGCGTCGCAAATGTAGGCGTCCATTCTTATCTTCCGTATTTGTTTAGCCCAGCGCGAACGGATTCGCGCGGTTGGGTTGCGTGGTGATCCACACGCTCTTGGTTTGCAGGTATTCCTTGATCGCTTCGGCGCCGCCTTCGCGGCCGATACCGCTGCGCTTGTAGCCGCCGAACGGCGTCGCGAACGAGGTCGCGCGGTAGTTGTTGACCCAGACGGTGCCCGCGCGGATGCGCTCGACGCAATACAGCGCGCGGTGCAGGTCCCGCGTCCACACGGCGCCTGCCAGGCCATAGTTGGTGTCGTTGGCGATTTCCAGCGCTTCTTCCATGGTCTTGAAGCGGATCACCGACAGTACCGGGCCGAATACTTCTTCCTGCGCGATGCGCATGGAATTGTTGACGCCGGTGAAGATGGTCGGCGCCACGAACTGCCCCTGGCCATAGCCGGGACCCGTAATCGCATGGCCGCCGAGCACGCAGTTCGCGCCTTCATTCTTCGCGATGTCGATATACGACAGCACCTTCTCGAAATGCGGGCGGTTGGAGATCGGGCCGATCTGGGTGTCCGGGTCGGACGGGTCGCCGATGCGTGCCTTCTTCACCTCAGCGACCAGCTTGTCGACGAATGCGTCGTGGATGGTGTCCTGCAGCAGCAGGCGCGAACCCGCCATGCAAGTCTGGCCGGCAGCACTGAAGATGCCGGCAATCGCGCCCTTCACTGCCTGGTCGATGTCCGCATCGTCGAACACGATGTTGGCCGACTTGCCGCCGAGTTCCATCGTCACATGCTTGAAGTCCTTCGCGGCGGCGATGTTCACATGCTTGCCGCCGATCTCGCCGCCGGTGAACGCGATCTTTGCCACCAGCGGATGGCTCGACAGCGGCTCGCCGACTTCGGCGCCGTAGCCCGACACGACATTGACCACGCCCGGCGGGAAGCCGGCCTCGACGCACAGGCGGCCGAGTTCGTAGGTCGATGCGGAAGTGAATTCCGACGGTTTGAGCACCATGGTGTTGCCCGCGGCCAGTGCCGGCGCAAGCTTCCAGATAGTCAGCGCGATCGGCGAATTCCACGGTGTGATCGCCAGCACCACACCCAGCGGTTCGTGGCGGGTGAAGTTGAACACGCCCGGCTTGGGCATCGGGATCACGTTGCCCATCACCTTGTCGGCGAGGCCGGCGTAGTAGTACACCCACTGCGCGGCGTGGCGCATCTGGCCCGCGACTTCGACGATCAGCTTGCCGTTGCTGCGCTGTTCGATGTGGCCGAGTTTTTCCGCATCGCGCTCGATCAGTGACGCCAGCTTGCGCAGCAGCGCGCCGCGATCGGTGGCGCTGAGGCTGGTCCAGGCCGTCGAATTGAACGCCTTGTGCGCGGCACGCACCGCGCGGTCGGCATCCTCGGCATTGCTGCGCGGGACGCGCGCCCAGACCTCGCCCGAAAATGGCTCGACCTGGTCGATCCATGCGTCCGACGCCGGGTCGCACCATTCGTTGCCGATCAATTGTTGATAAGTGTTCATCTTGGATTCCAATGCAAGGAAGAGGGGGCAGTCCGTATGCAGCGCATCTTAGCGGAGCATGTATGGCAACAGTGTTCCGATAAGTCATGACCCTATGATGTTTGCGAAACCCGCGCATTGGCACGCTCGCATAAGATGCATTCACCCTGATTGCACATCGACCGTGACCCCATCCACTCCCGCTTTCCGCAACGCGCTGCCCGTCACCGCCATCCTGGTGCTCCTGTTCGGGACGCAACCGGTCGCGATGGATCTCTACCTGCCCGCGCTGCCGGAAATCGCCGGCCGCTTTGGCGGCAGGATGGGCCAGGCGCAATGGACGCTGACCGCCTACCTTCTCGCATTCGGCATTTCGCAGCTGTTCGTGGGCGCATTGTCCGACCGCTTCGGGCGCCGGAAAACACTGCTGTGCGGACTCGCCTGCTACATCGCCGCCGCAGCGATCGGCGCACTGGCACCAAGTCTCGGCGTGCTGGTCGCCAGCCGCGCGCTGCTTGGCGCGGCCACCGCCGCCTGTGTGACCTCGGCGCGCGCCGTGATTCGCGACTGCTATTCCGGGCAGGATGGCATGGGCATCATGGCGCGCAGCATGACGGGCATGAGTGCAATCGCGCTGGTCAGCCCCGTGATCGGCGGCGTCGCGACCAGCTTGCTGGGCTGGACCAGCACCATTGCCATGATCGCCGTGTTCGGCGTCGCGGCGTGGATTGCCGTCTACACAACGTTTACGGAAACGGCAACCACCACCGGCGGCAGCGCACGCATCGGTATAGGCGTGCTGCTGTGCCATCCGCAATTCCTGGCGTCGTCCTTCCTCGCCGGCTGCAGCTTCAGCGGCGCGGTGTCCTTCCTGCTGCTGTCGCCCTTCATCTTCATCGGCAAATTCGGCATGTCACGCATCGCCTACGGCCTCGTGCCCGCGATTTGCTCGCTCGCCTTCCTGAGCGGGACGGTGTTTTGCCGCCATTACCTTGCGCGCGTACCGGTGCCCGAGGTGATCCGGCTGGCCGCCATGCTGTCCGTGGCCGGCGGCATCGGCCAACTGCTGCTGTGGCATGCCGGCATCCTGACGCCCTGGTCGATTCTCGCCAGCCAGTGCCTCTACATGTTTGGCCACGGCATCCACCAGCCCTGCGGACAGGCAGGATCGGTGGCGCCATTTCCGCAGTTCGCCGGGCGAGCCGCCGCGGTTTCCGGATTCATCATCATTGCGACCGCGTTCGCAGTCGGACAAGCCGTATCGCACAGCAGCCTGCCGCCGGCGCAGACGCTGATGACGGTACTGGCGCTGGCAGCATGCGCAATCGCCTGCCTCGGCTGGCTTGCGATTCCGCGCGCCTACCGCCTCGCCGAAGCCGGGCAGGCGCGCGCGGCAATGTGTTCCGATAACTCATGACCCCATGATGTTTGCGAAACCTACTGCGCAAATGCTTCCGATATGATGAATCTCACTTTCGTCACTCCTTAAACGAGCCTGCTTACTATGGATTTCCACCTCAATGAAGACCAGCGCGCATTCGCTGATTCCGTGCGCCGCTTTGCCACCCAAGAGCTGGCGGCTGGCGCCCTCGAACGCGCGCATTCGAACGAATATCCCTGGGACGTCGCACGCAAGCTGAGCGAACAGGGCCTGCTCGGCATCACCATGAAGGAAGAAGACGGCGGCATCGGCGGTTCGCTGATGGATGCGGTGATCGCGATCCAGGAACTGGCACTCGTCTGCCCGAAGAGCGCGGACGTGGTCCAGGCCGGCAACTTCGGTCCGATCCGCACCTTCGCCGAATACGCATCGCCTTACTTGAAGGAACGCTTCCTCGGCGACCTGCTCGCGGGCAAATCCCTGATCGCGCTCGGCATGAGCGAACCCGACGCCGGCTCCGCCGTCACCGAACTGAAGACCAGCGCCGTGGAAGACGGCGACCATTTCATCATCAACGGCTCCAAGGTGTTTTCCACGCACAGCCCGCACGCCAACATCTTCCTGGTCTATGTGCGTTTCGGCCCGGGCCTGAACGGCATCGGCTCGGTCATCGTCGAACGCGGCACGCCGGGTTTCGAAGTGGGCCAGCCGTCGCCGTTCATGAGCGGCGAGGAATGGTCGCAGCTTTACTTCACCGACTGCCGCATCCCGAAGGAAAACGTGCTGCTCGGTCCGGGCGGATTCAAGAAGCAGATCTCCGGCTTCAATGTCGAGCGCATCGGCAATGCCTCGCGCGCGCTGGCGGTCGGACGGCATGCCTTCAACGTCGCCCGTGAACACTGCCTCAACCGCAAACAGTTCGGCCGCTTGCTGTGCGAATTCCAGGGCCTGCAATGGAAGTTCGCCGAAATGGCGCTCAAGCTCGAATCCGCGCAGATGCTCTTGTACCGCGCCGCGACCAATGCCGACGGCGCCCTGCCCTCCGCCTATGAAACCGCGATTGCCAAGCTGGCGTGCAACCAGGCCGGCTGGGAAGTTTCCAACGACGCGCTGCAGGCGATGGGCGGCTACGGTTACTCGACCGAATCGCTGGTCGAGTACTGTGTCAAGCGTACCCGCGGCTGGATGATTGCCGGCGGCTCGATCGAAATCCTGAAGAACCGCATCGCGGAAGATGTATTCGAGCGCCGCTTCGACCAGCGTCCGGCAAAGGTCTGAAATGAAAATGAACGAACTCATGCACGGATTGCGCGGCCCGGCCCTCGGTCAAGCGCTGCTGAACCCGAAGAAGATCGCGCTCGTCGGCGTGTCCGACGACCTGTCCAAGACCACCGCCCGCCCGCTGCGCTTCCTGCGCACCGCGGGTTACGGCGGCACGATCTACACCATCAACCCCACACGCAAGGTGGTGCAGGGCGAGCCGGCCTACCCTTCGCTGTCAGCGCTGCCGGAAGTACCGGACCACGCCTTCATCCTGACCAACTCCGAACTCGCTATCGATGCGGTCGAGGAATGCGGCAAGCTCGGCATCCCGGTTGCCACCATCATGGCCGCCGGCTTCTCGGAATCCGGTCATGAAGGCGTCAAGCGCGAACAGCGCCTGAAAGCAATTGCAAAGGACATGGGCGTACGCGTGCTGGGCCCGTCCAGCCTCGGCGTGATCAATGTGCGCGAAAAACTCGTGCTCACCGCCAACGCTGCGTTCGCCGAAGCCGACCTGCCTGCCGGCGGCATCTTCTGCGCATCGCAGAGCGGCAGCATGCTGGGCGCGCTGACCTCGCGCGGCCGTGCGCGCAACATCGGCTTTGCCGGCCTGGTGTCCGTGGGCGGGGAAAGCGACCTGTGCATCGGCGAAATCTGCGAAGCAACGCTGGATGATCCGAACGTCACCGGCTACATGCTGTTCCTCGAATCGATGCGTCATGCGGATGCGCTGCACCGCTTCGCGCTTGGCGCCGCTGCGCGCGGCAAGCCGGTCGTGGCGTTCAAGCTCGGCCGCTCCGAAGTCGCCGCCGAACTCGCGGTATCGCACACCGGCGCGCTGGCCGGCGAAGACAGCGTAGCCGACACCTTCTTCAGCGACTGCGGCATCGCCCGCGTCGAGACGCTGGATGGCTTGCTCGAAGCAATGCCGCTGCTGGCGCGCATCCCGGCGAGCGCGTCACATCACGGCGGTCGCAAGCCGACTGTCGGCGTGGTGACCACGACAGGCGGCGGCGCGGCGATGGCCGTCGACCAGCTCGGCATCCGTGGCGTCAACGTGATCCCGCCATCGAAAGAAACGCTGAAACGCCTTGCCGAGCGCGGCATCGAAGCCTCCGGCGCCGCCATCGTCGACCTGACGCTGGCCGGCACCAAGTACGAGGTGATGAAAGCCACGCTCGAAGTGATGCAATCCGCACCGGAATTCGACATGGTGCTCGCCACCGTCGGTTCATCCGCGCGCTACCAGCCAGACCTCGCCGTGGCACCGGTGATCGACAGCGCGCATGCCGGCAAGCCGCTCGCCTGCTTCGTGGTGCCTGAAGCGCCCGACGCATTGAAGCGCCTGACCGAGGCCGGCGTGCCGAGCTTCCGCACGCCGGAAGCCTGCGGCGATGTGATCGCGGCAGCCTTCCGCCGCCGCGCACCGGTTCCGCAACTGCCGCCGCCGCCCGCAGCCAAGGGCGAACGCATGCTGGACGAAGCGAGCGCCTACAAGATGCTCACGCCGCTGGGCGTGCCGCACGCGGCGTACGCCGTGCTGGCAGTGGATGCGCCTGTCCCGGCGCTGCCCTTCCCCTTCCCGGTCGTGGTCAAGGTGCTGCATGAAGAGATCGCGCACAAGACCGATGTCGGCGGCGTGATCCTGAACGTGGACAGCACGGCGTCGCTGGCCGAGGCAATGGCCCGCATCAAGCTGAACGTCGAGAAGAATCGTCCCGGCACCGTCGTCAGGCAGGTGCTCGTGCAAGCGATGAGCAAGGGCCTCGGCGAAGTGCTGGTCGGCTTCCGCCGCGATGCCGACGTCGGCCCGGTGGTGATGCTGGCCGCTGGCGGCGTGCTGACCGAGATCTACCGCGACCGCGCGCTGCGCCTGGCGCCGGTCACCGTGGAAGTTGCTCGCGAGATGGTCAAGGAAGTGCGCGCCCTGGAAGCGCTCGCCGGTTATCGCGGCCGACAGGAAGGCGACCTGGAAGCCGTTGCGCAGGCAGTGGCTGCTTTCTCGCAACTTGCCTTGCTCAAGGACGAGGTCGTGCTCGAAGCGGAAATGAACCCGCTGATCGTGCGGCCCAAGGGTGACGGCGCGCTGGCTGTCGATGCGCTGGTTCGACTGGGATGACTGAATTGGGGACTGTATCGATGAACTCGCTCGTGCGCATGGAAAGGGACGGCGACATTGCCGTCATCGTGATCGACAATCCGCCCGTGAATGCCGGCTCGCTCGGCGTGCGCCAGGGCATCCTCGCCTGCATCCGCCAGATCGACACCGATCCCGCGGTGGCCGGCGCGGTCATCATCGGCGGCGGCAAGACCTTCATCGCCGGTTCGGACCTGAAGGAATTCGGCAAGCCGATCGAAGAGCCGCAACTCCCCGTCGTCATCGCAGCGATTGAACAGTGCAGCAAGCCGGTCGTCGCCGCGCTGCACGGGGCGGCGCTCGGCGGCGGCTATGAATTGTCGCTCGGCTGCGATGCGCGGGTGGCAGCGCCCGGCACCGTGGTCGGCCTGCCCGAAGTCACGCTCGGCATGATTCCTGGCGCGGGCGGTACGCAGCGCCTGCCGCGCCTGACCGGCATCGCGAAAGCCATCGGGCTCATCTGCGCCGGCACCCGCGTCGAAGCAGCGAAAGCGCAACAGCTGGGCATGGTCGATGCCGTGGCGGAAGGCGACCTGCGGGAATTCGCGGTGAAGTATGCGCGCCGCATGGAAGCCCGGAAGCGCCCGGTGCGCGACCGCCTGCCGCCGGCGGACGACGCCACTGCCATCCAGGAAGCCGCCGAAGCAGCACTGAAAGCCGGCCGCAACCGGCCGCAGGTAGCAGCCGCGATCGCTGCCGTCATGTCCGTTGCGACAACGCCGATCGATGAAGCGCTCGCCGCGGAGCGTGAAGTGTTCCAGAAAATGCGCGTCGGCAATGAAGCCTTCGCATTGCGCCACCTCTTCTTCTCCGAGCGTGAATCGCACAAGCACCCGGAACTCGAAGGCGCGTCCGCACGCTCCGTGCACAAGATAGCGGTCATTGGCGCCGGCACGATGGGCACCGGCATCGCACTCGCGGCGCTGGCCGGCGGATTCGAAGTGGTGCTGCTTGAACAGGAAGCCGACGCATTGCAGCGCGGCCTGGCGCGGATCGAAGAACATTATGCGCAGCGCATTGCCGCCGGCAAGATGAAGATGGCAGAAGCGCAGGAGCAACAGGCAAGGCTGTCCGCCGGTATCGAGGACACCCTGCTCGACGGCGTGCAGCTGGTGATCGAAGCAGTGTTCGAAGACCTCTCGGTAAAGCGCATCGTGATGCGCCGCATCGAATCGCTCCTGCCGCCCGGCGTCATCCTCGCATCGAATACCTCTTACCTCGACCTCGACGCCATCGCCGAAGCGACGCACCGCCCGCAAGATGTGGTCGGCCTGCATTTCTTCAGCCCGGCCAATGTAATGCGCCTGCTGGAGGTGGTGCGTGGCGCATACACCTCGCCGGATGTGCTCGCGACCTGCTTCGACGTCGCGCGCCGCCTCGGCAAGTTGCCGATTTTGACCGGCAACGCCTTCGGCTTCATCGGCAACCGCATCTATGCGGCCTACCGCCGCCAGTGCGAGTTCATGCTGGAAGAAGGCGCGCTGCCGGAACAGGTCGATGCGGCGGTGGAAGCCTTCGGCTTCGCGATGGGCCCGTTCGCGGTCGCCGACTTGTCCGGCCTCGACATTGCGTGGCG
>NZ_LSTO01000001.1:794542-803173 GCF_002211445.1 Noviherbaspirillum denitrificans
CCGCGGCCGCCTGTTCGACCAGGGCGGCATTCTGCTGCGTCACCGAATCCATCTGTGAAATGGCGTCATTGATTTGCCTGATGCCGGCATCTTGCTCGTGGCTGGCGGCGGCGATCTCGTTGATGATATCGGAAACGCGCTGCACGCTGGAGAGCACCTCCTCCATCGTGGTGCCGGCCTGGTCGACCAGCTTGCTGCCGGTGCCGACCTTGTCCACGGAATCCTCGATCAAGGCTTTGATTTCCTTGGCCGCTGCCGCGGAGCGCTGCGCGAGGCTGCGCACTTCCGACGCAACCACAGCAAAACCGCGGCCCTGTTCACCGGCGCGAGCGGCTTCGACGGCGGCATTCAGCGCGAGGATGTTGGTCTGGAACGCAATGCCATCGATGACGGCGATGATGTCGACGATCTTGCGCGACGATGCATTGATGTCGCCCATCGTCCGCACCACCTGCGACACGACGGAACCACCGCGGGCGGCCACGTCCGACGCGGTGCGCGCGAGATTGTTGGCCTGTGCCGCATTCTCCGAATTCTGCTTGACGGTGCCGGTGAGTTCCTCCATCGAGGAGGCGGTTTCTTCCAATGATCCAGCCTGTTGTTCGGTGCGCGAGGACAGGTCGAGGTTGCCGCGGGCGATCTCGGACGAGGCGTGCGCGATCTGGTGGGTACCGTCGCGTACCTGGGCCACGATGCGGGCCAGGTTGTCGTTCATGACGTTGAGCGACTTCAGCAGGTGGGCGGTCTCATCCTTGCCTGTCACTTCAATGCGCGAGCGGAGGTCGCCGGATGCAACGGTTTCGGCAAGCAGGACTGCCTTGTTGAGCGGGACGGTGATGCTGTGCACCAGCCAGTAAGTGACCGCGCCGCCGAGGCCGATTGCGCAGACGCTCACCGCCAGCAGAAGGAGGGACGCATTGCGGTAGCTTTGCTCCGACAGCGCCACGCTGTCGGCAGCGAGCTTGCGGGACTGTTCGACCACGTAAGCGACGATGTCGTCGATCTTCTTGGTTGGTGCGCGGTCCATGCCGCGCACGAGGCCGTCGACGATCTTCGGGCTTTCCGGGTTGGCGGAGTCGTACTTTTTGGCGGCGTCCAGGTATTTCGCGCCCAGTTCGCGGTGTGCGCCGGCGGCATCGTCGACCAATGCCGCGTCGAGGCCGAGCCGGCCCAGCTGGGTCTTGAGCTTGTTCAGGCTGGCCTGGGTTTCTTCGCCTTTCTTCTCGAATTCCTTTGTGTATTTTTCAAGTGCGGCGGGATCGTGGCCGCGCAGCAGGAGGTTTTTCCATTCCTGTACCTGGATCTTGAATTCGACTTGCGCGAGGCGCGCGGTATTGACGGAATCTTCCAGCAGCGATGCACGCTCCATGGAGGCAACGGCATTGGCATTGGACTGGCGCAGGGTCTGCCATCCACTGAGGCCTATGAGGAGAACCGCTGACAGCAGGAAGCCTGCGAGGACGGCCAATCGGGTGCCGATGCGATAGTCGGTTAATCTCATGATGGTCCTTGAATGGAGACTTGACGATGGAGGACAGTGCCCAGTGCGTTGCGATGGCCGTCATCTGCTGCCGCTTGCACAACGATGCCCGTACTCGTGCAATTAAACAACAAGAACGAAAAGCGTGTTGCGGCGGTACACCGAATTGACATGGCGACGGGGAATAAGCGAGCATTCGTGCTTCGCCGTTCGCCAGCATTTCGAATCACGCATCACATGGCCCGCATCCTGATTGTTGAAGACAACCCCGCCAACATGAAACTCGCCGCGCTCGTGCTCTCGAGCGCGGGGCATGCCGTTATCCAGGCGAGCACCGCGCGCGAGGGCATCGCGCTTGCCTTGAGCGAACGGCCTGAATTGGTGTTGATGGATATGCAACTGCCGGACATGGATGGCATGGAAGCCACGCGCATCCTGAAAGCAGCGCCGGAGACATCCGGCATTCCGGTCATCGCCGTGACTGCTTCCGCAATGAAGGGCGACAAGGAGCGCGTGCTGGAAGTCTGCGACCATTACATAGAAAAGCCGATCTCCTACAAAAGCCTGATCGCCGAGATCGCCAATATCACACGCTAATTCTCCGGGTGGAAGCGCATGCACTCGGTATTCACGGTTTCGCGAATGATTTCCGCCAGGCGCCGCGTGCCCGGCCCCGCGCTGTCCGGATCGGCCAGCACCATGTAAAGCTCGACGAAACGTTCACCGGCCGCGCCCATCGGCAAGGGCTTGAGTTCACCTTCCTGCAATTCCTTCAGGATCTTTTCTTCCGGGTACCACGCAAAGCCGAAACCCCGCTTGGCCGCCTCGATCGAGGTTGCGGGATGGCTTACCGTCCAGCGCTGGGTCACATCGAGCAAGGCCTTGGTGTCGCGGCGCGTGCCCGATTCGCGAATCACGAGATGGCGGTGATGGCGCAGGTCATCGATGTTCACGTCGCGCCCGATCTGGTGCAAGGGATGGGAAGGGCTGGCGGCGGGAATGAAGCGCATGCGCATCAGCGGGATGCCAAGGAAACCCGGGGGGACCGCGTTGGCGATTGCAATGTCCGCCGCACCGGTCAGCAAGGCTTCGGACGTGCCCGCGAGCACCGATTCAATGAGTTCGATACGCGTATGCGGGCTTTCCTTTCCCAGCTTTTCAAAGCAGCCGAGCAGCAGCCAGGTCGGGAAAATGATTTCCGCCGCCACCCGGATTTCGGCCTCCCATCCGGCTGAGAGCCTGCGTGCCGCCCGTTCCAGCGCACTCGACTCGTCGAGCAGGGCGCGTGCACGGCGGTAAAGGAACTGGCCCGTGGGCGTAAGGATGGCCTTGCGCCCCTGGATCTCGAAGACTTTCACATCCAGCAATGACTCGATCTTTTGTACCGCATAGGTCACGGAGGATTGGCTTTTATGCAATTTTTCCGCCGCCTGTGCGTAGCCGCCGGTGTCCACAACGGTAATCAGGGTGCGCCATTGCTCGAGGGTGATGTACTGGTTTTCCATTTATCTAACCAATAGATGGATTGACGCTAATTATTCTACTTTTTTATCGATTCATTCAATAGTTTAATACGCATACCAACTCACATACGGAGGAATCGATGAAAACCCTGCTCCAACTGAACACCAGCCTGTTTGCCGACAACAGCCAGTCCAACCGCCTGTCGAATGAATTCGTTGCCGCATGGCGTGATGCCAACCCGGACGGCAAGGTTATCGTTCGAGACGTCGCCGCCGAGCCGATTCCTCACCTCGATGGGCAACGTTTCGGTGCATTCTTGTCCAAGCCTGAAGACCGCACGGCGCAGCAGCAGGCAGTGGTCGATTTCTCCGACACGCTGATCGAAGAACTGCGCAACGCCGACGTGATCGCCCTCGGCCTGCCCATGTACAACTTCGGCATCCCGTCGGTACTGAAAGCGTACTTCGATCACATCGCCCGCGCCGGCGTGACTTTCAAGTACACCGAAACCGGACCCGTCGGCCTGCTGACCGGCAAGAAGGTCTATGTGTTCGCGACCCGCGGTGGCAAGTACCTCGGCACGCCCGCTGATACACAGACCGGCTATGTGCGCGATTTCCTGCGCTTCATCGGCATGTCGGATGTCGAGTTCGTGTATGCAGAAGGACTCGCCATGGGCGACGAAAGCAAGACGGCTGCGCTGGCCAAGGCGGACGAAGTCATCCGTGAACTCGCCGCGCCCTTGCGCGAGGCAGCCTGAGCACGCGTAGTACACAATGGAAGCTGGACACAGCAACTGAACCCTTGTTGAAAGAACTGCCATGACCACCGTCACCACCCGCACGCTCCAACGCGTGATCGAAGGCCTCGCCACGTCCGACGGCGCCGGCGTCAAGCTGCGCCGCAGCCTCGGGCAGGGACAGGGCAGCCGTCTCGATCCGTTCCTGATGCTCGACGAGTTCTCGTCCGACAACCCGGGCGATTACATCGCCGGTTTTCCGCCGCACCCGCACCGCGGGTTCGAGACGGTCACCTACATGCTCGACGGCCACATGCGGCATGAAGACCATCTCGGCAATGTCGGCGAGCTGAAGAACGGCGGCGTGCAGTGGATGACGGCAGGTCGTGGCATCGTGCATTCCGAGATGCCGCAGCAGGAAGAAGGGCGCATGCGCGGTTTCCAGTTGTGGATCAACCTGCCGGCAAAGGAAAAGATGAAGCCGGCCGGCTACCGCGACATTCCGCCTGCGGAAATCCCGGTCGCCGATCTCCCTGGAGGCGGAACGGCGAAGGTGATCGCCGGGACGCTGAACATCGACGGCAAGGAAGTGGCCGGCCCGATCCAGGGGCTGAGCACCGAGCCGCTGTATGTGGATGTGGTGTTGCCGGCGGGCGCGGCGTTCTCGCATGCGCTCGACAGCCACCTCAATGCTTTCATCTACGTCTATGAAGGCAGCGTGAAGATCGGCGACGCCGCACCGCGCCCGCTGAAGTCGCAGAGCGCGGGTTTCCTGTCGCCTGGCGACCAGGTGGATGTGCGTGCGGACGAAGGTGGCGCGCGTTTCCTGCTGCTTGCAGGACGTCCGCTGAAGGAGCCGGTCACGCAGTACGGACCTTTCGTGATGAACACTGTCGAGGAAATCGAACAGGCCATCACGGACTTTCAAAGCGGCAAATTCACGCAAGCGCCGGCTTGAGCGGATAATGGGCGGGATCTGAAAACAAGGAGACTGCCCATGACCTTCGCGCTCATCAAACCCCACACCAAGGATCTCGGCGGCGGTTTCATGGTCCGCCGGCTGCTGCCGAGCCATCCGCACAAGATGGTCGGGCCCTTCATTTTCTTTGACCACATGGGACGCGTGGATTTCGCGCCCGGCGACGGCCTGGATGTGCGTCCGCATCCGCACATCGGCCTGGCGACGGTCACTTACCTGTTCGACGGTGCCATCCTGCATCGCGATTCACTGGGGTCCATACAGGAAATCCGTCCCGGCGACGTCAACTGGATGACCGCAGGGGAAGGCATCGCACATTCCGAGCGCTCGCCCGATGCAATACGCAATACCGGTGGCGCGCTCGAAGGCATCCAGATCTGGATTGCATTGCCAAAAGTACATGAAAAAGTAGAGCCATCCTTCGAGCATCATCCGGCTGCCAGCCTGCCGATGATTGCCGCCGACGGACTGAACCTGCGCCTGATTGCCGGTAGTGCCTTCGGCCTGCGTTCGCCGGTTACCACCTACTCCCCGATGTTTTACGCCGCGCTCGAAATGGAGCAGGGCGTGAAGTTCGAATTGCCTGCCGAGTATCCGCAGCGCGGGGTCTATCTTGCCGGCGGAGAGATCGAAATCGATGGCGCGCCGCTCGCCGAAAGGCACATGGCCGTGCTGACCAGCGGCCAAACCCTTACAATAGAGTCAAAAACAAGGGCGCGCGTCATGCTGTTGGGCGGGGAACCGATCGATGGCGACCGATACATCTGGTGGAATTTCGTTGCGAGCAGCAAGGAGGCGATCCAGGTGGCGAAGGAAAGATGGCGTGCGCAGGGATTCGGCAAGGTGCCGGATGAAACCGAATGGATTCCCTTGCCGGATGAACCGAAGCCGGCGGAGTCTTTCAGCTAAAATCCATGCCTCGCTTCAACTGGGACGATTCATAATGAACAACACCGGAGACCAGAACACGGCTGCAGCCGGCTCCGACAAGATTTTCGATCACGTCGCCACGTCGCTCCTGCCGACGAAACACGGCGAGTTCCGTATTCATGTCTACCAGCCGCTCGGCGAGTCCGTCGAGCATGTCGCCATCGTCAAGGGCGAACTCAAGGGCCAGGAAAAGGTCCTCGTGCGTGTACATTCCGAATGCCTGACCGGCGACGTGCTCGGCTCGCTGCGCTGCGATTGCGGCGAACAGCTCGACGCTGCGCTGGGCAAGATCGCAGCAGAAGGACTGGGCGTCGTCGTCTATCTGCGCGGTCATGAAGGCCGCGGCATCGGCCTTGCCAACAAGATCCGCGCTTACCAGCTGCAGGACCAGGGACAGGATACGGTCGAGGCGAACCTCGCACTCGGCCTGCCGGTTGATACCCGCGACTACCAGGTGGCGGCACAGATCCTTGATGACCTCGGCGTGCGCTCGGTGCGCCTGATGACCAACAATCCGAAGAAGATGAAGAAGCTGGCGGATTACGGTATCCATGTCGATGAACGGATTCCGGTGCTGACGGCGCACACGCCGCACAACATCGGTTACCTGCGCACCAAGCAGCAGAAGCTGGGGCATATGCTCGATTTCGAGCAGGAGTGATTTTTATCCTTTGCCTGCGGGCGCTGTCGTTTGATTTTCAGCATCCCATATCCCCGTCATTCCCGCGCAGGCCTCGGCGGCCCCGCAGGAATGACGGGGAAAAAATAGTGCGAGAAAACAAAGGCAGTCTCCCGCCTGCGACCACCTGACGCATTTCCATGTCCCCCGTAAAACAAGCACTCATCTCCCTCCTCGCATTCGCCACCATCGGCACATCCCACGCCGCCGCCCCCATCAAGCTCGGCATGATCGAAGGTCTCTCCGGCCCCTTCGCCAATGCCGGCAGCGCGGTCGTGCGCAACATCCAGCTCGCGATCGAAAACGTCAATGCGCGCGGCGGCGTGAAGCTGCCTGACGGCGCGCATCCGCTGGTGCTGACCACGTACGACAACAAGCAGGGCGTCGAAGAATCGCTCATCGGCCTGCGCCAGATGGCCGACCAGCATGTCGGCTTCATCCTGCAAGGCAACAGCTCGGCAGTTGCCGCCGCACTGATCGACGGCATCGACAAGCACAACCAGCGCACACCCGGCCAGCGCATGCTGTTCCTGAACTATTCCGCCGTCGATCCCGCGCTGACCAACGACAAATGCAGCTTCTGGCATTTCCGCTTCGATGCCAATGCCGACATGCGCATGCATGCGCTGACTGAAGTCATCAAGGGCGACACGGGTGCAAAGCGCGTCTATCTGATCGGGCAGGACTATAGCTTCGGCCAGCAGCTTGCGCGCTCGGCCCGCGCGCAGCTGGCGAAGAAGCGCCCCGACATCGTCATCACCGGCGACGAGCTGCATCCGATCGGCAAGATCAAGGATTTCACGCCCTATATCGCGAAGATCAAGGCCAGCGGTGCCGACACTGTCATTACCGGCAATTGGGGCAATGACCTGACGCTGCTCGTAAAGGCGGCGAAGGAGGGCGGGTTAAATGCGAAGTTCTACACCTTCTACGGCAACGGCCTCGGTGCGCCTGCAGCGATTGGCGAGGCCGGCGTGGGCCGCGTGCGGGCCGTCGCGGAATGGCATCCGAACACCGGCCAGGGCATGAAAACTTCCGCCAGTGACGATTTCTACCGCGCCTTCCGCAAGCGCTATCCGGCCCCGGAAGACGACTACGTGCACCTGCGGATGCACCTGATGGTCGATATGCTCGTGTCCGCCATCGAGAAGGCGAAGACGACCGAGGCGGCAGCCGTGGCAAAGGCGATGGAAGGCGCGCGTTTCCGCAATGGCTTCCACGAAGCGACGATGCGCGCGGACGACCATCAACTGCTGCAGCCCTTGTACGTCTCTACCATGCGCAAAGTCGCTGACGGTTCGGTGCGCTTCGACAACGAAGGCAGCGGCTACGGATTCAAGACGGAGCGCTACCTGAGCCTGGCCGAAACCACGCTCCCGACGAGCTGCCGCATGAGGCGTCCTGACTGATGCACCGTTACAATAGGCGGGACTGACTGCGCTTATTCCACAGGAGTTTCCCTTGCTCACCCCCGAACACATTCCCGCCGAGCGCTTCGACGATGCGGTCGATGCGCTGCGCCGCATCCGCGAGATTTACGATGCCGGCATCACGCACCTGCGCGAACACTTGCAGCGCTTCGTCAGCGGCGAAAGGATGCCCTCGCACGTGCGTGCCTGCTATCCGTATGTCCGCATCCAGACCGAAACGGTGGCACGCGCGGATTCGCGGCTGTCCTACGGCTTCGTTGCGGGTCCGGGCACCTTCGAGACGACCATCACGCGGCCGGACCTGTTCGAGAACTACTACACCGAGCAATTGCGGCTGCTGCTGAAGAACCACAGCCAGAACCAGGAAGTTCAGCTTGAAGTCGGCGTCAGCTCGCAGCCGATCCCGGTCCATTTTTCTTTCGCGCAGGATGACCACATCGAGGGCAGCATGAGCGCCGAGCGCCGGCTGTCGCTGCGCGACATGTTCGACCTGCCGGACCTCGGCGCAATGGATGACGGCATCGCCAACGGCACCCACGAAACGCGCCCGGGGGAAGCGCACCCGCTGTCGCTGTTTACTGCGCCGCGTGTCGATTATTCGCTGCATCGCCTGCGGCATTACACCGGGACGGCGCCGGAGCATTTCCAGAACTACGTGCTGTTCACCAATTACCAGTTCTACATCGACGAGTTCGTGCGGCTCGGCCACGAGATCATGAACCGCGTGCCGGATCCCGACACGCCGGACGATGAAGACCATTACATCGCCTTCGTCGAACCAGGCAATGTGATCACGCGCCGCGTGGGCGAGGCGGTGCAGGAGGGCGACGACCTGGGCAAGGCACCGCCGCGATTGCCACAGATGCCGGGTTACCACCTGATCCGTGCCGACGGCAGCGGCATCACGATGGTCAACATCGGCGTCGGTCC
>NZ_LSTO01000001.1:803183-810777 GCF_002211445.1 Noviherbaspirillum denitrificans
GCTGAAAATCGCCCATGGAGGCTGGTTTCCACTCGTTCTTGGTGCAGCTGCCGTGACCATTATGCTGACTTGGAAGGAAGGCAGGACTCTACTTTTCGAGAATCTAAGACATCACCTTGTGCCCTTGGGTGACTTCCTGGAATCGCTTTTCATCAGTCCACCGACGCGAGTCGAAGGAACAGGAGTGTTCTTTCGCATGGAAGGCGATGGTGTACCGCATGCGATGCTTCACAATCTGCTCCACAACAAAGTGCTGCATGAGAGAACTGTGTTTCTTACCGTTCTGAACGCTGATATCCCAGTAATTCCCGAGTCTCAGCGCGTTGAGGTGATAGAGCTTGGGCATGACTGCTATCAGGTCAATGTCCGCTACGGCTTCGTGGATGAGCGTGACATTCCCCAAGCACTGGAACTATGCAAGAACAAAGGCCTCAAGCTAAATCCGATGGAAACCTCCTTTTTCATTGCAAGGCAAAACGTGATTCCGAAAGTTGGCAGTGGGATGTCACTTTGGCGTGAAACCCTCTTTGCCATTATGTCCCGCAATGCTCGTGATGCAGCTGATTATTTCCGCATCCCGCCGAACCGGGTTATTGAATTGGGCACGCAAGTGGAGATTTAATGTCCGAAAAGTGGCATCAAACAGATAGGATTTTTCAAGCGCTTTTGTGTTTTGCCAGCCTGGAAGACTCACCGAGCTCTTGATGTGCCTCGGAAAATGGATTTGAAGCAGGCAAAGAAAAATAGCCCACTGAAAGTGGTAGTTAACGCGGTGACCCCATGCTGTAGGTCGGCCTCTTATGCGCTGAGGCCAGCTAACTTATATGGCGGTGTCGATGGGGATGGGGGGCGTGCAGCGTAACGCATATCGCTGGGTTCAGACACTAACATGCGGCTACAGTGGGATGACTTTTGATAGAGGTGTATCGTCTAATATATGGTGACCGCATTCTAGGTAAAAGGCGTTACGCCCTGCATCTTTCGCTACATACAAAGCCTTGTCTGCACGGGCGAGCAATGCGGCTGCATCACTTTCTTCGCTTTGGTTAAAAGCAATCCCAATGCTCGTTGTAACAAACATCTCACTGCCATCAATCGCCATTGCTTCAGAAGCACAAAGTAAGATTTTCTTAGCGACCAACTGGGCCTCTTCGGCAAAGTTCAGGTTTTCAAGGACGATAACGAACTCGTCGCCGGCAATTCGGGCAACGAAGTCTGTTTCTCGCACGCTTTGCTTGAGCCTGCGCGCAAACTGTTGCAGGACTTGGTCACCTACCGCATGCCCCTTGGTATCGTTGATGCTCTTGAAATGGTCGATATCGAGATACATGACGGCCATTGCAGCTCGAGTCCGCTTTGAACGGGAAATTGCTTCGGTCAGCTTTTCACGGAGTTGAATGCGATTGGGAAGTGCAGTCAGTGAATCGAACCTCGCCAAACGGAGCAGTTCTTGCTCCACTGCTTTCAACGACGTGATATCTGTCGTAAGGGCATAAACACCTGCAATCAAACCGTTCTCTTCTTGGTCCGGAACGTACACGGCCTGATTAAATCCCGATATGCCACGGACCGTGGTCTCAAACTCGAACTTGACCCGCTCGCCACCGAGGGCTCGCTCAAGATAGGGCTGCAAAATGGCGTAGGTATGGCCCCCCACTACTTCAGAGAGATGGTGGTTAATAGCTTCATTCGGCGGGATTCCAAGCCACCTTTCGGACATTCCGTTCACAAACTTAACGGTCTGAGTTTTGTCAATGTAACCAATAAGCATCGGAAGATTGTCGGTCACTGTCCGCAATCGGCGTTCACTGTAGGCGATGCGCTCTTCTGCTGCTTTTCGCTGAGAGATATCCCTTAGGAACGCATGCGCGACAAATCCATCTTCGCCTTGCTCCGTCGTCACCAAAATTTCCAGAGGTACCTTCTGCCCCGACCTAGCGATAGCGGTGAGTTCAACCTGGTGCTTGCCTGACTGAATACCGGTGCGGGCCGTTTTGCTAAAGCCGGCGACAAATTTTTCCGAAAGTTCCGCCGGCATGATGAGTGCGGTCAGTGCATGTCCAAGGGCTTCCTCCCTCGTCCATCCAAACGACATCTCGGCCTGCTTATTCCATTCCTTGACTCGTCCGTTGACATCAAGGCTGACAAAAGCGTCGCCAGCGCGGTCGATAATGCCACGGAATTTCTTTTCACTCTTGCGCAAAACCTCCTCAGCCTGGCGCTTGTGGTCCATCAGCTCGTCATACACTGAGACCAGCAATGAAAGCTCTTCAGACTGGACGTGAATCGGTTCTGTCCTATATTCCGGGTGGCGTAACTGCAGTCGCATCGTGCTCGTCAACTTGTCCAAAGGAGCCAGCAGGCTTCGCGAGAACCACCAAAGCATTGCTCCGGATATCAATGCAAGAACAGTGGCGAGAGCGAGGATTTGACGTTCTCGCTCGTAGAGGGATGCGTAGGCCTCGCTTGACGGGTAGGATGCAAAGAGCAACCAAGGAACAGACTCCATGCCGCGGAAAGTATAGATGCCTTGCACCCCCCGGCTGTTGATGAACTCTACTGTCCCTTCTTTGCCCTCGAGAGCGTCCCAAAGATGAGGACTTGTTTTCCGGTCTGAGACTGGAGTCATAATACGGTCACGGCTTGCATGCATCAGAATGGTTGGATTTTCTCCCTTAGTGACCAATGCAAAATATCCTCGCTGTCCAATCTTGGCGTCGGCCAGTTTTCCAAGGAAGTTAGCGCGTGACAGAAAGAGAATCCCGCCGAGCATGGCAACAGTCTCACCACTTGCGGAACGAATCGGCGCGGCGAACACGATATTTGGTTCTTTGGTCGTTTTTCCAAGGAGCGGTTCTGAAACGACCGCCTGGCCGGTCTGCATGACTGACTTAAAGTAGGGCCGATTTGCGACGGAGTTACCGCGGCGGCCAGGAAGTTCGGGGACGTCGTAAATAATCCTACCCGTCTTGTCCGCGACGAAAATGGCATCAAAATGGTACTGAAATGTCGGCCGCGCCTTTACGAACTCATGAACTGACTGTTCGGAAGACAAGTCGGAAGCGGTGAACACGCCGGCTGCAAGGGTTATCAGCCGCTTTCGGTCGGTGACTTTTTCGTCAAGCTCGTCCTTTACTGAATCGACAAGGGCCGCTTGGTTTATCGCTATATTTTGCTGTACATCAGTCCTTACGGCCCAAAGAGCAAGAGTCGTTATGGAAAAAACAACAAGAAGTATTACAGTAGTCCCGTATAGCGCTAGCTTTGTCTTGAGGCTGAGGGCCTTGATTCGTGAAGAAATTTCCATGTGTGCAATGCTCTACGGTTTCCGCTTCCTGTGGTAACACTGTTGCTCTAAGCAGCTGTGACAAATTCACCCCGAATCGCTTCCTTTCCCACAAATGGCCAAAGGAATTTCCCGAATCCGGGAATCTTTTGGCTCAATGTGTCGTTCCTTCGAGCAATTTACTGCTGCTTCTAGGGTACTATTGTCAAAAAATAAGTTAAAGCAACAACTATGCTTAGTACAAAAGAGGTTCTTTTAATCGCTGCTTTGCTGAGCTTTGTAATGTTCCTCGTTTTGTACTCAGCTCGGCACAATCGTATTGACGGAATCGGTGAGCTTCTCCTTGCCAATGTTTTTGGCTTGTGTGCGTATCTGCTGTACGCCTTTGGGCGGGAGCTTCCACCATTGCCTGCATATGAAGGCGCCAACGCACTTTATGCCTCAGCTGCGGCGGCGACGGTCATCGGATATCGAAAGTTGTTCAACCGGAATGCGGCAGTCTGGCAAGCATATTCCGCGGTTGTTGTCCTAGTGACGCTCATTGCGGTGTTCCATTATTGGTATCCTTCATTTGCTGCGAGAACTATCGTTGTATCGATATTTCAAGCCGGAGCGGCAGGCACTATTTTCTGGACGGTATATGGAGCACGGAACGAATGGCCGTCGTCGCGGTACCCCCTCTACTTCATCATTGCAATGTGCACGTTTATTGCTGGTGGGCACGCCTTTCGTGCACTCCGTCAGCTACTGGACACACATGCACCTACCTCACTGTTAGAACCAACGGGCTTGAATCTCTTCTTCTTGTCGGCTGGTGCTTTCGCATTGCCGGTATTAACCTTGGGCGGCCTGCTCGTCGCCCACTGCGCGCTCCTCAGTGCTGCTGAGTACGCGGCAAACCGCGACTTCCTCACTGGGGCACGAACCAGAAGGGCGCTATTCGATGGAGCTGAACGTGAGTTGGCGAGGGCAATGCGCGCGAAAGTGTCACTCTGCGTGATGCTCGTTGATTTGGACCACCTGAAAACCATCAACGATAAACTCGGCCACTTCGCGGGAGACAGGGCGTTAACCACATTGACACGCGTTGCCATGAAGTGCCTCCGGAGCGTCGATGATTTCGGGCGCATTGGCGGCGATGAATTCGCTGCAGTGATTCCAGATACTGACCTCGATGACGCTATCAAGGCAGCAACTCGCCTCAAGAACGAGTTCTATAACTTTCCTCACCAATGCCAAGGCATTCGTCCAAGCGTAAGCATCGGAATAAGCAAATTTCGACCGGGAGATTCGCTCGGGACCCTTCTCGAAAGAGCTGACACCGCGCTGTACCGCGCAAAAGATGCAGGGCGAAACTGTGTAATGACAGAGGAAGATATTGTGGAACGCGTTGCACTGCAATCCTGAACGTCTTTTCACCGCTTCTTTATTTCACGCAATATTTCCCTGAGTGAATTAGTCGTCGCCTTTTCAAACGCTGCAAAAAGAAAACTGCGGGCACTGCCCTTCGCACACCGAGTGCGACTTTCTCCTCCTGGTCCTGAGCAGCGCATAAGCGTTCCGAGGAGCAAATCTTCACTTCAGCTGGCTCAGCCATTGCTTTACAGCGTCCTCACGCCTATCCCGGAAGCGAACATGAAGCGGAATTTCTTCCACGCACTTTCGCCGTCTGCACTATGAAAACAGAGAGTTCACCAATTACCGTTCCTGTCCCCGTTTCCTTTACAAGGAGGCCGCGCCACCACGACTGGAAGTTGCTGATTGTCTGGCCAATGATTGGAGCAAGTCTGATTGCGGGACTATGGACCGTTGCCGACCACCGCGCGACGGCCCTACAAAGTGAAGCTGAAATCGCAGCAAATACTAAGGCAGTCTCCCTGGCGAACACATACGCGCTACAACTAAATCACACAATTACGCAGATTGACCAGCTGACCCTTCGCCTCAAGTACGACTGGGAAGACCGGAACGCAATTGTTGACCTCAAACGGGACCAGGGACGGGGGCTACTTCCACAGTCACAGCTATACGCGTCAGTCGTTGGTCCAACCGGCGACCTTCTTACCTCAACCTTGAAGGCGCCACCAAACGTCAACATCAGTGACATGGAGCACTTCAGAGCGCATCAGGCGGGCTGTTGTGACGAGATGCTTATCACCAAATCCGAGCGTGGGCGGGTTCTGAATCGACCGGTTGTGCGCTTTTCACGCCGGATAAGTGGACCTGGAGGAGGTTTTGGCGGCATTGTCGTAGTGTCCGTCGAGCCAACTTACTTCGTTACATTCCAAGAACATTCCACTCCCGGTAACCAAGGTTTTATTTCCGCTCGGCTGGCTTCAGGTCCGCTGGTTGCTACCAAAGCTGGGAATAAAATGAGTGAGATTCCCATTTTCTATAAAAATCCGCCGGTGTTTCCCAAGGATGTGGGGGTCGTAGTTGAATCAGGTGAAAGATTTATTGACGGCGAGCAGCGTATCGTTGCATGGAAGAAGTTAAACAACTACCCGATGCTCGCCATTGCCGCCTTGTCGACGAAAGACGTTTTCGCTACGAGCAATGCCGCCAAGAGGGACTTTCAACACGTAGCTATTTTGGGGTCACTACTCGTAGCAATGTTTTCAGCGCTCGCCGCATTTCTTTCGTTGCGCCTCGCGCAGCGGCGCAGACAAGCTGAGAACGCTGCAGATACATACCGGATAGCAACTGATGCCGCGAACGAAGGCTTTTATACCATCCGACCGCTTGTTACGAAGCAAGGGTATATAGAAGACTTTGTCCTCGAAGACTGTAACCACCGCGCCGCACATCTGGTTGGCCTAACAAGGAATCAGCTTCGCGGTAAGCGACTCTCAAAGTTAAAGCCACGGTTCCTCCGGGAGGAGCTGCAGTCCCTGTGCGGGCGCGCATTAGAAAAGGGATTTCTCGATGAGGAATACCGCATCCCCGCCAAAAGCCCAATGAAGGCAACATGGATACACAGGCGAATAGTTTGTTCCGCTGCCGGCCTAGCTCTAACCATACGTGATATCTCGGATGCGAAGGCACACGAGCAAGCACTTTCCGACTTGGCTAACAGCGATTCACTTACCAAGCTTCCAAACCGCAACTGGCTTGGAAATTTTCTTCCGTCCGCAATCACTCGAGCATCACTGCAAAGCGGGAACCTCTCCGTTCTGTTCATAGACCTCGATAACTTCAAGAACATCAATGACACACTAGGGCATGATGTGGGCGACGAATTATTGGTTCAGGCATCCGCGCGGCTGAAAGGTGCCCTGCGTTCCACCGACCATGTCGTGAGACTTGGTGGTGACGAATTCGTCGTCATTCTTGAACACACCGATTCGTCACAAGACGCAGAAAGAGTTTCCACCTCTTTGATTCGAACGCTTGCAGAGCCTTACTCTCTCTCTGTGGGAAACTCCAATCGCATTACGGCCAGTATCGGCATAAGCATCTACCCCTCTGACGGCGATGACTGTGAAACTCTGCTAAAACATGCTGACATCGCCATGTATGTAGCGAAGGCAGAGGCTAAGGGAACCTATTGCTGCTACCGCAAAGAGTTTTCCGAAACCCTTTGCGCGCGCCTTGATAACGAGGGTGCGTTGCGGCAGGCGGTCGAGCGTGACGAGTTCGTTGTCCATTACCAGCCACGGGTCGATACGCTAAGCGGCCGACTGAGTAGTATGGAAGCGTTAGTACGGTGGCGCCGGCCGGGTTGGGGGTTGGTATATCCAGGCGACTTTATCGAGCTTGCTGAAAGCACGGGCCTTATCGTAAGACTGGGCGAGATTGTTATTGAAAAGACCGTTGCACAAATCGCGGCTTGGAAAAGAGAGGGAAAGACCGTTGTGCCAGTATCAGTCAACGTCTCTCCAAAGCAACTCCGCGACGGTACGGTAAGCGGTTTTTTTGAGCAGACCCTAATACATTTTGGGGTCGAGGCGTGTCATGTTGAAGTCGAACTTACAGAGTCTGCAGTAGTAGACCGCAGCCCTGTCGTAACCGAGGAGCTAAGCAAGCTACGTGCACTCGGACTTCGACTGATGGTCGACGACTTTGGAACCGGACATTCATCTCTGGCGCAGTTGCACCGTAAGCGTTCGGCCATCGCGTATTGGCAGCGAGATCTAAGGCGGTAGGAGTTCAGGCGGCGGGTTGCCAGCGATGCGGAAGCAGGTCGTCGATGCGACTGGCTGGCTGAGTCGGCAGCCGTTCCAGGATATCCCGGAGGTACAGGTAAGGGTCATGCCCGTTGAGCCGGGCGGAATGGATCAAGCTCATCACCGCCGCGGCCCGCTTGCC
>NZ_LSTO01000001.1:810787-826316 GCF_002211445.1 Noviherbaspirillum denitrificans
TTCTTGCCGTGCTCGGCTTCGATCCAGTCGCGCCGGACCTCCTTGCACTCCGTTGTGAAATGGACATCGCAGCCCTCAATGCCGAGCTTTTGACGCTCGAAATGGATGGCCAAATCGAGATGCTCCCGGGCGGATTGGTCCGCCGTCTCGCAACATCCTGAAACGGAATCTGCTGTCCCGGTTCCCCTTTTTGGGATATGCTGTAATCGTAAGGCCCGATAAACCTTGTACTGTCGCTGGCATGACATGCCTTTTTTCCTGTGCGTTTTAACAGGAATCGCATCGCGGGAATGTCATTTTTTGCAACCTGGTCGCGGCGCCGCCTTCCGGCAAAACGGCCTTAACGCTACAGTAAATCATGTTTGACGTTCTCGTTTATCTCTACGAAACCTACTACCGCCCCGATGCCTGCCCGGATTCGGAAGCGCTGGTCAAGAAGCTGTCCGCAGTCGGTTTCGAGGAAGAAGAGATTTCCAAGGCACTGGGCTGGCTGACCGACCTCGCCGAGGCAACCAACGAGTTTGCCGAAAGTTATCCGCAACAGACCGCCTTCTCCTTCGGCATACGCATTTATGCCCAGCAGGAAATGGATGTGCTCGGCACGGAAGCCGTCGGTTTCCTGCAATTCCTTGAATCCGCAAAGGTCATCGACCCGATCCAGCGCGAGATCATCATCGAGCGCGCGCTCGCCGTGAGCGAATCGCAAGTGTCGCTGGACAAGATCAAGGTCATCGTCCTGATGGTCCTGTGGAGCCAGGGCAAGGAACCGGACGCGCTGATTTTCGACGAACTCTTCTCAACCGAAGACGAGTCCGAACCACGCCTGATGCATTGAAGCAGGCTCTCTCGACGCGCGGTTGCGGCCGCGCTTTCCGTATTTGTTTCCACTCCGCCAAACCGGGCGGTACTTGACATTTCCTTTTCGCCTCGCTTGCGGTTTTCGCCGCAACCCGCTTATCATTGGCCGCTAAAAGCCCGGATCGTTGATATATTGGTAGGGTTTGCAGCCGAGCAACGATTGAAGCTGCGCGAATTGCTGTCTATATATATTAGGCGCGCGAGTGCGCCACCATCGAGACCAATCCTATGACTAAGACCCTCATCATCGCAGAGAAGCCATCTGTCGCGAACGACATCGCGAAGGCGCTCGGCGGCTTCGCGAAGCACGATGAGTACTTTGAATCCGACGAGTACGTCCTGTCCTCCGCTGTCGGCCATCTCGTCGAGATCGGCGTGCCGGAAGAATATGACGTCAAGCGCGGAAAATGGACCTTCACCCACCTGCCGATGATCCCGCCGCACTTCGCGGTGACGCCGATCGCGAAGACGGAGTCGCGCCTGAAGGTGCTGACCAAGCTGCTCAAGCGCAAGGATGTCGGCGCCGTCGTCAATGCATGCGACGCGGGCCGCGAGGGTGAGCTGATCTTCCGGCTGATCATGCAGTACGCGAAGGCCAAGCAGCCGATCCAGCGTCTCTGGCTGCAGTCGATGACGCCGGGCGCGATCCGTGACGGTTTTGCAAAATTGCGCGATGACAAGGACATGTTGCCGCTTGCCGATGCCGCACGTTGCCGCAGTGAAGCGGACTGGCTGATCGGCATCAACGGCACGCGCGCAATGACCGCCTTCAACTCGAAGGACGGCGGCTTCTACCTCACGACCGTGGGCCGCGTGCAGACGCCGACGCTATCGATCGTGGTCGAGCGTGAAGAGAAGATCAAGAATTTCATCCCGCGCGATTACTGGGAAGTGCGCGCCGAGTTCGTGTGCGCCGCCGGCATCTATGAAGGCCGCTGGCTGGACACGAAATTCAAGAAGGACGAAACCGATCCGGAAAAGAAGGCCGAGCGCCTGTGGAGCAAGGCTGCCGCCGAATCCATCGTCGCGGCCTGCCGCGGCAAACAGGGTACGGTCACCGAGGAAGCGAAGCCGGCCACGCAGCTGTCGCCCGCGCTGTTCGACCTGACCAGCCTGCAGCGCGAAGCCAACTCGCGCTTCGGTTTTTCCGCCAAGAACACATTGGCACTGGCGCAGGCGCTCTATGAAAAGCACAAGGTGCTGACCTACCCGCGTACCGATTCGCGCCACCTGCCGGAAGACTACCTGCAGACGGTCCGTCAGACGCTCGATGTCGTCGCCGAGAACCACAACTATCACCAGTACGCGAAGCAGATCATCGACAAGAACTGGGTGAAGCCGAACAAGCGCATCTTCGACAACACGAAGATCAGCGACCACTTCGCGATCATCCCGACGACGCAGGCGCCGAAGAACCTGTCCGAGCCGGAACAGAAGCTCTACGACATGGTGGTGCGCCGCTTCATGGCGGTGTTCTTCCCTGCTGCCGAGTACATGGTCACGACGCGTTACACGGAAGTGTCCGGCCACACCTTCAAGACCGAAGGCAAGGTCATGACCAATGCCGGCTGGCTCGCGATCTACGGCAAGGAAGCAGCGAACGACGAAGACAAGGACAAGGAAAACGCCGGTACGCTGGTGCCGGTCGCCAAGGGTGAAAAGGTGAAGACCGAGAAGGTCAACGCCAACGGCCTCGTCACCAAGCCGCCCGCGCGCTACACGGAAGCGACGCTGCTTTCCGCGATGGAAGGCGCGGGCAAGCTGGTGGAAGACGAAGACCTGCGCGAGGCGATGGCCGGCAAGGGCCTCGGCACTCCGGCGACGCGCGCAGCGATCATCGAAGGCCTGCTCAACGAGAAGTACCTGCTTCGCGAAGGCCGCGAACTGATTCCGACGGCCAAGGCATTCCAGCTGATGACGCTGCTGCGCGGCCTCGGCGTGGATGAACTGACGCTGCCCGAGCTGACCGGCGAATGGGAATACAAACTGTCGCAGATGGAGCGCGGCAGGATCAGCCGCGAAGAGTTCATGCGCGAGATCGCGCAGATGACGCAGATCATCGTCAAGCGCGCGAAGGAATACAACAACGACACCATCCCCGGCGATTACGCGACGCTGAAGACGCCGTGCCCGAATTGCGGCGGCGTGGTGAAGGAAAACTATCGCCGCTTCGCCTGCACCAAGTGCGAATTCTCGATGACCAAGATCCCCGGCAGCCGCCAGTTCGAGATCGCGGAGGTCGAGGAATTGCTGCAGAAGCGCGAGATCGGTCCGCTGCAGGGATTCCGCTCAAAGATGGGCCGTCCGTTCGCCGCGATCCTGAAGATCGTGCGCGACGAGGAGAACAGCAACTACAAGCTGGAGTTCGACTTCGGCCAGGCGCAGGATGAAGGCGAAGACGGCGAAGGCGTCGACTTCAGCAACCAGACGCCACTCGGCGCCTGCCCGAAGTGCGGCAGCGGCGTGTACGAAATGGGCCTTGCCTATGTCTGCGAAAAGACCGTGGCGAAACCAAAGGCGTGCGACTTCCGCAGCGGCCGCATCATCCTGCAGCAGGAAATCGTGCCGGAACAGATGGCCAAGCTGCTCAATGACGGCAAGACCGACCTGCTGCCGGGCTTCATCTCGCAGCGCACGCGCCGCCCGTTCAAGGCTTACCTCGTGAAGGACAAGAACGGCAAGGTGAGCTTCGAGTTCGAGGAGCGCAAGGCCAAGGTGCCGGCAAAGGGCAAGGCTGCCGCCGAGGAAGAAACGCAGGAAGAAGCGCCGAAGAAAGCCGCAGCGAAAACCGCCACCAAGACGGCGGCGAAGACCGCGGTGAAGAAACCGGTTGCGAAGAAGGCAGCGGCCAAGAAGGCAGCCTGATCTCCTGACACAAGGAGCCGTCCATGAACGAGATCATCGACACCAGCCCGTCAAGGGATGAACGCAATCTCGCCATGCTGGCGCACCTGCTCGGCATCTTCAGCGGCTTCGTCGGCGCGCTCATCCTGTGGCTGGTCAAGCGCGAGGATGACGGCTTCGCCGCGCAGGAAGCGCGCGAGGCGCTCAACTTCCAGATCACGGTCGCCATCGCCATGATGGCGGCCTTTGTGCTGAAGTTCGTACTGATCGGTTTCCTGCTGGTGCCGCTGGTCTTCCTTGCCAACTTCATCTTCTGCCTGCTCGGCGCGCTCTCCGCGGCCAAGGGCAAGGCGTATCGCTATCCCCTGTCGATTCGCCTCATCAGCTAAGGTAACAACGTTGTAAGGTGGGTAGAGCGAAGCGAAACCCACCAATCACCATATCTCGAGCGCATGTGGGTTTCGCTTCGCTCTACCCACCCTACGGTTCTTTAGTTCCCCAGATAGGTCTTGATGACGGCGCCGTCATCGAGATCGGCCCAGCCATTCTCCACCGTCTTGCGAAATATTTCGAGCGCAGCATCCCCGAGCGGTGTTGCGAATTGCGCCGTATCGGCCATCGCGGTGGCGAGCGACACGTCCTTGGTGAGGATGTGCGCGAATGCGCGCGGCGAGAAGTCATCCTTGAGCACGCGCGCCATGCGGTCCTGGAAAATCCATGAATGCCCGCTCGACGCGCAGATGACCTCGAACAGCCGTTGCGGATCGAGGCCGATCTTCATGCCGAGCGCGAGCGCTTCTGCCCCGGCGACGAGGTTGATCCCGGCGAGCAGGTTGTTGACCAGCTTGGTCCTGGCGCCGTCGCCTATCGTCGCGCTGATATGGAACTGCTTGTCGCTAAGAGCATCGAGCACATCGCGGTAGCGCGCGAGGAGTTCGTCCTCGGCCGCGATCATCATGCTCATCGTGCCGGCTTCCGCGCGTGCAGGTCCGCCAGAGATCGGCGCATCGATCATTGCCACGCCGTGCGATGCCAGTCTCTCTGCACAGCGGACCGTGTCCTCCGGCGCAATCGTGGAGCACAGCATCACGCACTTGCCTGCGTCTGAAATGGTGGCAATGCCGCCGTCGCCGAACAGCACCTCGTCGATCTGCTGCGCATTAACCACCACCACGATCACGAGGTCGGATTGCTGTGCGAGTGCGGCAGGCGTCGAACAGGCCGTCATGCCGAGCGAGATGGCTTCGGCTTCCGCTTCCGGCCGGATGTCGCGCACCCGCACGTGGAATCCCTTGCCGTGCAGATTTCTTGCCATCGCCATTCCCATGGCACCGATGCCGATGATTCCTGCCTGCGTGCGTGGATGCATGTTCGATCCGTGTTTCAGTCGAGAAAATTCCATTCGGAACCCGCACCGTAACGCAATGGTCGAACAGTGACAAGCATCAAAGCGCCCATGCGGCGCAAGCGAACCTTCCGGAGGACAAAATGCTTTCACGCAGACTCATTTCGATCGCAGGTGCATTCTCCCTCGCACTGACCATCACCGCATGCGGAACGACGACCCGGCAGCAAGTGGGTATCGGTACCGGCGCAGTACTCGGCGGTGTGGCCGGCAGTGCCGTGACAAATGGCAGTACTCTCGGCACGGTTGGTGGCGCAGCCGTTGGCGGCGTCATCGGCAACGAAGTCGCGAAGAAGAAAAAGTAAGAAGTTGTAACGCCTCGGTGCGCGCCGACGCCCCGGTCGCGCGTACCGCTCCCGCCTTCATCCTCCGCAAGCCCATAAATGACGGGGCTGCCCGCTCACTCGCCTGCTCCCTAACGCGCTGGAACGCCTGCGCATACCGCGCTGCCCCTCGGAAAGCACGCCGGAACTTTCGCTAGTTGAAAGATTCTACACACTCGCTTACATGCCAATTTGGCATGAATGGCTCTCGTGCTTAGCGTTCTTGATAAAGGAGATTCTTATGTTGAAATGGACTATCCCCCTGGCATGTGCTCTCGTCCTGGCAGCTTGCGGAACCGGAAAAATGTCGGGCACTTCGTCCGGGTCGTCAGCGACCTCGCCGAGCTCGTCTTCGGGCGCCTCCGGCAGCTATGGCACGTCAGGCAGCTCCTCGTCCTCGTCGACCAGCCCGAGCAGCTCGTCCGGCATGTCTTCCGGCTCGTCCTCCGACAGCACCTCCGGCTCGGCGACCCCGACTGGCCAGGGCGCGACGTCCGGTGCGGTTCCGGGTACTCCCGGCAGCTCCAGCCCGACGAGCGGCAGCACGTCCACCTCGAAGTAATCGCCTCACCCGCGTGCTGCGGCATCAATGTCCTTCATGGGCAAGCAGGAAGCGCTTGCGGTCCAGGCCGCCCGCATACCCGGATAGCGCGCCCGAGATGCCGAGCACCCGGTGGCACGGCACGATGATCGAGACAGGATTGCGTCCGATCGCCGTGCCCGCCGCGCGGACCGCTTTCGGATTCGCCACGCGCTGCGCGATCGACATATAGGTCGTCGTCTCTCCATAGGGCAGCGCCTGCAATGCATCCCACACGGCATGCTGGAACGGTGTGCCGCGCATATCGAGCGCCACGTCGAAAACGGTGCGCTTGCCCTCAAAGTATTCATCCAGCTGCCGAATCGCTTCCCGCAGGTGCGGGTTGGACGCGTCGCGCCGCCATCCCTGCGGACCATTGAAATACTTGTGCTCCTCGAAGTAGAGGCCGCACAGTCCGTCGGCCGTTGCAGCCAGCAGCAGCGTGCCCATCGGGCTCGGGTGTTCGGTGTAGTCGATCATGTCATGCCATCCACAAGGCGAGTGCCGCATAGCCGCGCCACGGAGACCAGGCGGCGGCGCGTGCGGCGAGTTGTTTTTCGGTGAGACGCGCGCCTTCCCCGGCGGCCGCCTTCTGCAAGCCAAGGTCGCCCGCGGGGAAGGCATCCGGATAGCGCAGCGCGCGCAGTGCGATGTAGTGCGCGGTCCAGTCGCCGATGCCGCGCACGGATTTCAGGCGTTCGACCGCATCGTGCAGCGACAAGCCCGGGCGCAGCTGCATGCCACCCTCGGCAGCGAAGCGTGCAAGGTTGCGTATGGTTTCGGCACGCGTCGCGGGCAGGCCAATGGCAGCGATTGCCTGTGCGTCGACATAGGCCAGCGTGACTGCCTGCGGGAAGTGGTGGGTAACGCCGGAGAAGGGCGTGTCCGCGGACGTGCCGAAGCGCTGCACCAGACGTCCCGACAAGGTCGTGGCGCCGGCGACGCTGACCTGTTGCCCGAGCACTGCGCGCACCGCCAGCTCGAATGCATCGAAGGCGCCCGGCACGCGCAGTCCGGGCATGGCGGAGATGCGTTCTTCGAGCAAAGGATCATGCGCGAGATGCGCCTCGATCACCGCGGGATTGGCATCGAGGTCGAACTGGCTGCGCACGCGCGCGATCAAGGGCATCAGGTGTGCCGCGAGCGTGGCGGAGACTTCCAGTTCGAGCTGCTGCCGCGCCTGCGCATGCGTGACGCGCAGCCACCCACTGCTGTCGCCGATTTGCACGGAGCGCGCATAGGCGCCGTCCTGCACCAATTCCACGCCGGCGATGGCCCTGCCCGACAGGTAGCGCAGCAGGTGTTCCCATTGGTAGGGCGGCCGGTAGGCGAGGCGCAGCACGAGGGCATCGCGCCCGGTGGCCGCCTCCTTCGCCTGTGCGCGCCGCACGTCGCCGGGCGCCAGACCGTAACGCTCAGAGAACAGCGCATTGAAGCGCCGCACACTGCCGAAGCCCGCAGCATATGCCACATCCGTCATCGGCATGTGCGTCTCCTGCAACAGCTTCTTGGCAAATAACAAGCGCTGCGTCTGAGCCAACTCCACCGGCGTGACGCCGAAATGCTGCAACAGCACACGGCGCAACTGGCGCGACGAAAGGCCGACCTCTTCAGCCAGGCGCTCGACGTTGCCGTCGTTCAGCGCGCCCGCCGCAATGCGCTGCCAGACCGCGTGCGCGAGATTTTCCTGCAGTGCATACGGCGCGAGTTCCGGGCGGCAGCGCAGACAGGGACGGAAACCCGCCGCTTCCGCCGCGGCAGCGGTGCCGAAGAACAGGCACGAGGATTCGCGCGGCGTCTTCACCGCACACACGGGGCGGCAGTAGATGCCGGTCGTCTTCACGCCGGTGAAAAACACGCCGTCGAAACGGGCGTCGCGCGCGGCAAGGGCGCGGTAGCAGCTTTCGCGGTCGAGTGCGGGAAGGGTCGGGCATACGGAGTCCATGCGGACGTTATACGCGCGCGCGCTCGGACGGTCTAGCCGTTTTCGGACACCTGAAGAACGCGCAGTGTGACGCATTGCAGCACGCGCTTGTTTCGCTTTCTTTACACGACCCAACCAACGGTCACCGTAGTTTTACTACTTTCCTGACAACACACCATCGGGTAATCTGGCCGGAGCCTGATTTCATCCGTGTCGTGACAGGGCAAATCCTTTTGCCCAAGACGTCCCGTTCCTGCTTGTTGGGCGTTGTTCCCGAAACCGATGCCGCCAGGCACCAGAACAATCAACAAGAGGAAGAGACAATGATTCGACACCACCTGATGGCGGCGTTCGCCGCGCTTTGCTGCACTACTGCTCTCCACGCAAAAGACATCAAGATCGCCCACGTCTACGACAAGACCGGCGCGCTCGAAGCCTATGCGAAACAGACGCACACCGGCTTCATGATGGGCCTCGAGTACGCCACCAAGGGCACCATGGCAGTCAACGGCAACAAGCTGGTGGTGATCGAGAAGGACAGCCAGGGCAAGCCCGACGTGGGCAAGGCGCAGCTTGCCTCAGCCTATGCCGACGACCGCGTCGACATCGCCGTCGGGCCGACCAGCTCGGGCGTCGCGCTCGCGATGCTGCCGGTGGCAGAGGAATACAAGAAGATCCTGCTGGTCGAACCTGCCGTCGCCGATGCGATCACCGGCGAGAAGTGGAACCGCTACATCTTCCGCACCGGCCGCAATTCGTCGCAGGATGCGATCTCCAATGCCGTGGCGCTGGACAAGGCCGGCGTCTCCATCGCCACCATGGCGCAGGACACCGCCTTCGGCCGAGACGGCGTGAAGGCGTTCAAGGAAGCGCTGAAGAACGCCAAGCTGGTGCATGAAGAGTACCTGCCGGGCAACACCACCGACTTCACCGCCGGCGCGCAGCGCATGTTCGATGCCCTCAAGGGGCAATCGGGCCGCAAGGTCATCTTCGTGATCTGGGCCGGCCCGTCGCCGATCGGCAAGCTGGCCGACCTCGACCCGAAGCGCTACGGCGTGGAAGTCGCGAGCGGCGGCAACATCCTGCCCGCGATGGCCACCTACAAGAGCTTCCCCGGCATGGAAGGCGCGGCCTATTACTACTACGGCATCCCGAAGAACCCGGCCAATGACTGGCTGGTCGCCGAACACCAGAAGCGCCACAACTCGCCGCCGGACTTCTTCACCGCGGGCGGCATGTCGGCGGCAATGGCCCTCGTCGAAGCGCTGAAGAAGACCAATGGCGACACCAAGACCGACACGCTGATCACCGCGATGGAAGGTATGAGCTTCGACACGCCGAAGGGCAAGATGACCTTCCGCAAGGAAGACCACCAGGCGATGCAGTCGATGTACCACTTCAAGATCAAGGTCGATCCGAAGGTGGAATGGGGGATTCCGGAACTGGTGCGGGAGATCAAGCCGGAAGAGATGCAGGTGCCGATTACGAACAAGCGTTGATCGACGCACGGACCGGTTCCTTCCCCCAGCAAGGGGGAAGGAGCCGCTATGCGATGTGCTGCCTACAAGGACGACGCATGTCCCTGCATTCCATGAAAAAAACCTCGCTCGAAACCCGCGACCTCACTATCCGCTTCGGCGGCCATGTCGCTGTCAACGCCGTCTCCTGCGCCTTCCAGGCCGGCACACTGACCGCGATCGTCGGACCGAACGGCGCGGGCAAAACTACCTACTTCAACCTGATCTCCGGCCAGCTCAAGCCGAGTGCCGGACAGGTGCTGCTGAACGGGAGCGACATTACGTCGATGCCTGCCTCCGCACGCACGCATGCCGGCCTTGGCCGTGCGTTCCAGCTCACCAGCCTGTTCCCCAACCTCAGCGTGATGGAAAACGTGCGCCTCGCCTTGCAGTCGCGCGCCCACCTCGGGCTGGACTTGTGGAATGTCTGGAACCGGCACAAGGCGCTGATCGAACGCGCGGAGCAGGTGCTGGAAGACGTTGCATTGGCAGCGAAACGCGACGCGCACGCTGCCGCCCTGCCCCACGGCGACCAGCGCAAACTGGAAGTCGGCCTGCTGATGGCGCTCGATCCGGACATCTTCATGTTCGACGAGCCGACGGCGGGTATGAGCGTGGATGAAGTCCCGGTCATCCTCGACCTCATCCGCGGGCTGAAGAAGCAAACCCACAAGACCATCCTGCTGGTTGAGCACAAGATGGATGTCGTGCGCGAACTGGCGGACCGCATCATCGTCCTGCACAACGGCACGCTGATGGCCGATGGCGACCCGGAGACCGTAATCGCCTCGCCCATCGTGCAGCAGGCTTACCTGGGCACGGCGCCCGTCGAGGAGGCAGCGGCATGAGCGAGGCGTTGCTGAAACTCGAAGGCGTGCATACGCATATCGGCGCGTACCACATCCTGCATGGCGTCGATCTTGAAGTGCCGCGCGGCCAGCTCACCATGCTGCTCGGCCGCAACGGCGCGGGAAAGACGACGACGCTGCGCACCATCATGGGCCTGTGGCAGGCGTCGCAGGGCCGCATCAGTTTCGACGGACAGGACATCACGAAGCGCAGCACGCCGGACATCGCACAGGCGGGCATTGCCTATGTGCCGGAGAACATGGGCATCTTCGGCGACCTGACGGTGAAGGAAAACATGCTGCTCGCCGCGCGCAGCGCCGGTCGCATCGAGCAGTTGGACGAGAAGCGGCTGGAGTGGATTTTCGGATTGTTCCCGGCGATGAAGAAATTCTGGCTGCATCCGGCCGGCAAGCTGTCGGGCGGACAGAAGCAGATGCTGGCCGTCTCGCGTGCGATCGTCGAGCCGCGCAAGCTGCTGCTAATCGACGAGCCGAGCAAGGGACTGGCGCCCGCGATCATCGCCAACATGATTTCGGCGTTCCGTGAATTGAAGCAAACCGACACCACAATCCTGCTGGTGGAGCAGAACTTCAATTTCGCGAAGCAGCTCGGGGACACGGTGGCGGTGATGGATGATGGACGGATCGTGCATCGCGGGGCGATGCGGGAACTGGCGGAGGATGAGGGGTTGCAGACGAAGCTGTTGGGGTTGTCGCTGGCTGCACATCATTGACTAGTAGTTCGTCCGTAGGGTGCGCCTCGCGCACCGGTGCCCTTGCTACCGCGTTGGTGCGCGGGGCGCACCCTACTTCTTTATCTGGATGGACTAAAAGCGGGAGAGAACATTCGCATGGAACAAGCAACGACGTTACCCGCCGCCGCAAGCCCAAACCCGCGGCTTTACACCCAAATCGACTGGGCCCCGCTCGCCCTCGTCCCCGCGCTCGCCTTCGCCGCGCTGCCGCTGATCGGCTCGTCCTCGACCTGGATCACGCTCACCGCCGCCGGCCTCGCAATGGGCATGATCATCTTCATCATCGCCTCGGGCCTGACGCTGATCTTCGGCCTGATGGATGTGCTCAACTTCGGCCACGGTGTGTTCATCGCACTCGGCGCATTCATGGCGGTGACAGTGCTCGGCACCATGCCCGGATGGATGGGTTCCGGCAACCTGCTGCTGAACCTCGCCGCGATCGGGGTGGCGATGCTGGGCGCGATGGTGACGGCGGGTGCCATCGGGCTGTTTTTTGAACGCGTGATCGTGCGCCGCGTGTACGGGCAGCACCTGAAGCAGATCCTGATCACGATGGGCGGCATGGTGGTGGGCGAAGAACTGATCAAGGTGTTCTGGGGACCGCAGCAGATTGCGCTAAACCTGCCGGCCTCGCTGCGTGGCGCGATCCTGTTCGGCGATTCGGCGATCGAGAAGTACCGCCTGTTTGCGGTGGTGGTCGGACTCGCCGTGTTCACCGCGATGATGATCGTGCTCAACCGCACCAAGCTCGGCCTGCTGATTCGCGCCGGTGTACAGGACCGCGAAATGGTGGAGAGCCTTGGCTATCGCATCAGGCGGCTGTTCGTTGGCGTGTTCGTCGCCGGTTCCGCGCTGGCGGGGCTGGGCGGTGTGATGTGGGGGCTGTACCAGCAGAGCGTGATTCCGCAGATGGGCGCGCATGTGAACGTGCTGATCTTCATCGTCATCATCATCGGCGGGCTCGGCTCCACCGGCGGCTGCTTTCTCGGCGCATTGCTGGTCGGCCTGCTGGCGAATTACACCGGCTTCCTCGCGCCAAAGGTGGCGCTGTTCTCCAACATCCTGCTGATGGTCGCCATCCTGCTGTGGCGCCCGCAAGGTCTTTACCAGGTCACCAACCGATGATCCGTCAACTCCTTTCCCACGACCTGCCGCGCAACCGGCTGCTGACGGCGGTGCTGCTTGTCATCCTGGCCGGGCTGGCGTTCGCGCCCTTTCTCTTCCCCGGCGCGAAGGCGCTCAACGTGGCGGCGAAGATCCTGATCTTCATCGTGCTCGTCGCCAGCTACGACCTGCTGCTCGGCTATACCGGCATCGTATCCTTCGCACATACGATGTTCTTCGGCATCGGCGCCTACGGCATCGCGATTGCCAGCACGCGCATGGGACCGGGCTGGGGCAGCCTGCTGGTCGGTGGATTGTGCGCGGTCGCGTTGTCGCTGCTGCTGTCTCTGATCATCGGCCTGTTCTCGCTACGGGTGCGCGCGATCTTTTACGCGATGATTACGCTGGCGGTCGCGTCGGCATTCCAGACGCTGGCGTCGCAACTGTCGCAGTTCACCGGCGGCGAGGACGGCCTGAACTTCAAGCTGCCGGAAATGCTGTCGCCGGCCTTCCAGCTGGCCGAGGAACAGGTGCTGGGTGCGTGGCTGGACGGCAAGTTCATCACGTACTACATCCTGTTCTTCACCACGGTGCTGCTGTTCCTGGCGATGCTGCGCATCGTGAACTCGCCCTTCGGCCGCGTGCTGCAGGCGATCCGCGAAAACGATTTCCGCGCCGAGGCAATCGGTTACCGGATCGTGGTGTTCCGCACCCTGTCGAATGTGCTGGCCGCGGTGTTCGCCACGCTCGCCGGCTGCATGCTGGCGATCTGGCTGCGCTACAACGGGCCGGACACCTCGCTGTCTTTCGAGATCATGGTGGACATCCTGCTGATCGTGGTAATCGGCGGCATGGGGACGATGTATGGCGCGATCTGCGGCTCGGCCATCTTCCTGCTGGCGCAGAATTACCTGCAGGACCTGATGCGCATCGCATCCGGCACCGCGCAAGGCCTGCCGCTGCTGCCTGCGCTATTGTCACCTGATCGCTGGCTGCTGTGGCTGGGGATCCTGTTCATCCTGTCCGTGTATTTCTTCCCGACGGGTATCGTCGGCAAACTGCGCACCTGGAGGCAATGATGACGCCAACTTCGCATTACCTGCGCTGCTGCGAGCGCGAAATCCATTACGTCGAGTGGGGGCGCAAGGACGCGCCGCCGCTCATCATGTGGCACGGGCTGGCGCGCACCGGGCGCGATTTCGACGACATCGCGGCGGCGCTGTCGGACACTTGGCGCATCATCTGCCCGGATACCATCGGGCGCGGGCTGTCGCAGTGGAGCCCGGACCCGGACAAGGAATACTGCCTCGCGTTCTACGCTAAGCTGGCGGCCTCCCTGGTCGACCAGCTCGGCTTCGAACAGGTGCGCTGGGTCGGCACCTCGATGGGCGCGGCGATCGGCACGGTGGCCGGCGCGACCACGCTGAAGGGGCGCATCAGCCATCTCGTGCTGAACGACAACGGGCCGTCTCTCGCCAGTGCGGCCATCGAGCGCATCAAGGCTTACGCCGGCAATCCGCCGCAATTCGATACGGTGACGGAACTGGAGAATTTCTTCCGCACCGCCTACAAGCCTTACGCCTGGCAAAGCGATGCGCAGTGGCGCCGCATGGCCGAGACCTCGACGCGCCGCATGCCGAACGGGAAAGTCACGCCGCACTACGACCCGGCCATGGTGCGCCAGTTCATCGTGTATCCGGATGATTACGACCTGTGGGAAGAGTACGACGCGCTCGACATGCCGGCGCTGGTGCTGCGCGGCGAAGAGTCGGACCTGCTGCTGCAGGAGACGGCGGAAGAAATGACGCAGCGCGGACCGTGCGCCGAGCTGGCGGTCATTCCCGGCTGCGGGCATGCGCCGGCGCTGAATGTGCCGGATCAGATCGAACTGGTGCGCGAATTCCTGGCAGGTGAGTAAAGAAGTAGGGTGCGCCGGGCGTACCGATGCCCTTGCTACGGCCATGGTGCGCAGGGCGCACCCTACGATCTAGTGCGCCAGCATGTGCGCCGCCAGTGCGAGCAGCGCCGGCACCGTCTGCACGAACAGGATGCGCTTCTGCACGGTGACGGCGCCCCAGATACCCGCGACCGCCACGCATGCCAGACCAAACACCGCGAACGCGTTGGCGATTGCCGCATCGGGATGCAGCAGGGCCACCGCGAGCGCGGCGGCGAGGAAGCCGTTGTAGCAGCCCTGGTTGGACATGGCCGGCGCCATCATCTCGACCTTGTCCTTGTCCAGCCCGAACACCTTGCGCCCGCGCGTGCGGAACATCACGGTTTCCAGCAGGACGATGTAGACGTGGATCAGCAGCACAACGCCGATCAGGATGTTGGCAATGAACAGCATGGTCCCTCCCTTTTTTATTCTGGCAGGGGAAGCATACACCGCCGTTCACGCCTCCTGCAGGCCGGCGCCTGCCAGCCGGCTTTTCGCGAACTTGACGTTGGCGCGGCCGCTGTTCTTGGCGTCGTACATGGCGAGGTCGGCGCTGCGCGTGAGCGACTTGGCGTCGGTACCATCGCGCGGATAAATGGCCGCGCCGATGCTGGCCGAAATATTGAAGGTGTGGCCGGAAATGCGGTAAGGCATGTTCAGCCGCTGCAGCACCTTGTCCGCCACCACCGCGACGTCGGCCTCGCCTTCCACTTCCGGCAGCAGGGCGACGAATTCATCTCCGCCCAGCCTTGACGCCGTATCCGACTCGCGTACGCTGCCGCGCAGGCGCTGGGCGACTTCCTTCAGCAGCAGGTCGCCGTAGCTGTGGCCGTAGTTGTCGTTGACCGGCTTGAACTTGTCGAGGTCGATGAAGAGCAGGGCCACGCATCCGCCGTGCCGCTTGGCGGTGGCGAGCGCGAGCTGCAGGCGCTCATCCAGCAGCTTGCGGTTGGGCAGGCCGGTCAGCGGGTCGTACAGCGCGAGCTGCATCGCCTGGTTGGCCGCGTGCAGGGCGCGTGCCCGGTCGTCGAGGAAGATCCATACCAGCAGGGCCAGCAGCAGGCTGATGCTGACGCCGGCCTGCAGGATGAGCTGCGTGCGGCCAGACTCTATCCTGTACACGAACACCGGCAGCGCGGCGATGGCGACACTCCATGCGTGGTTGGCCATTTCGATGCGGGTCACGTCACGGTAGCGGAAACTCGGGGACAGCGCCTGTACATCCGTGCGCGCATCGAACATGCGCGTCTCCTCGTCCAGGCTGCCGTTGTCGTAGATCTCGATATCGATGTCGATGCCGATATTGTCGAACAGCCCGCGCATGAAATCGCCCATGCGAAAGGGCGCATACACCCAGCCCTTCAGTTCCCGCCGCTGCGCCGGCGTTGCGCCCATCATCTCGTAGGGCATCTCGTCCTTGTAGACCGGCAGG
>NZ_LSTO01000001.1:826326-830078 GCF_002211445.1 Noviherbaspirillum denitrificans
CTTCGGCAGCCGCGAGCCGCGCGGTGCCCTCGATGCCGACGTCAACTGCCACGGCCACATGCTGCGTGTTGTCGCCACCCACCTCGGCCTGCGGCCGGCCGAGCGGCGCGAACAGATACGGCGCCTGCTGCAAGTGTTCGACACGGAAGAAATGCCGGTCATCCTGCTCGGCGACATCAATGAATGGTTCGTGTGGGGAAGGTCGCTGCGCTGGCTGGTGTCGCACTTCCAGCCGGTGCCGGCGCCGAAAACCTTTCCGTCGCGGCATCCGCTGTTCGCGCTCGACCGCATCTGGATCCGGCCGCGCCACCGGCTGGTGCATGTGGAAGTGCACGCGACACCGCTGGCAAGGATCGCGTCGGATCACTTGCCGCTGGTCGCGCACATCGACGGCTAGATTACAGGCGGCGGACGGGCTCGCCCGGCGGCAGCGATTGCTGCTGCGCCCGATACAGGATGTGCGGCGTCGCGGTCGGATCGAAATCGGTCCAGTCGCCGCCTTCGATCGTACCCTCCGCGCGCTCCAGTTCCACCGCGCCCAGCGAGCGCAGCAGGTCGGCCGCCTTGTCTTCATCGTCCTGGTTGTCCAGGGCGACCGCCAGCAGCATGCCGGAATGACGCACTGGCGCCACGTTGTCCGCATCTTCATTGTGCTCGCCGGTTTCGCCGGCTTCTTTCATTTGCGAAAGACCGCCCGCCAAGCCACCCAGGTGCGCGCCAACCAGACTGCCGGTAACGGCCCCTACAGGGCCGAGGAAGGGCGCCGCTGCCAGGCCGACCGCGGCACCCGTCGCAGCACCCATCGCCACGCCCTTGCCGGACTCATGGGCGCCGGCGGATTCGGCATGGTCACCGCCGATCGGGAAACTGTCGTGCTGCCCCGGCGGATTCACATAGAAAGCGGAAATGCGGTCGCGCGCAAACCCGGCGCTGACCAGTTCCTCGATGGTGTGTTCGATCTGCAATTGCTGCTGGAATCGTCCGGCGATGATGGTGCTCACGCTTGTCCCTTTCATTGTCGAAATGAATACGAGTGAGAGCGCAATGCCATGCAGAAGTTCGGATGTAATTTTTTCCCTGCGGCGGTAAAAAGGGCCGAGCCGTAAGCCGCTTCCGCACGCGGTGCAGGCCGCTGTTCGCCGGTCTGCTAATTGCATGCTCGTACCGTCCGAGACGCGAACGGGAAGGACCGAGATGGCACACATTTCCAACAGCACGCCCGACGACCTGGTCGGTGCCCAGGTGACCGATGCCGGCGGCAACGCGGCGTCCATCGTTTCGCTGCAGCAGGGCGGCGGCGACAGCAGTTCCGGCCCGCAGGCGTGGATACGGCTGCTCGACGGCACGCAGGTGCTGGTGCCGGTCAGCCTGCTCGCGCAGGATGACGGCGGCTACCGCTTGCCGTTCACTTTCCGCTTCACCGGCGACGCGCGCCAGCCAATGCAGATGAGCTTCCCCGTGATGGAAGAGGATGTCCGGGTCGGCAAGCGCGTCATCGACACCGGGCGCGGCGTCCGCATCCACAAGACCGTCGCCGAACGCGAGCAGGTGCTCGACGAAGCGCTGATGCAGGACAGGCTCGAGGTCGAGCATGTGCAGGTCGGGACGGTCGTGAGCGAGGCCGACGCGCCGCAGATGCGCTACGAGGGCGACACGCTGGTGGTGCCGGTGCTGGAAGAAGTGCTCGTCGTGCAGAAACAGCTGCTGCTCAAGGAAGAGGTGCGCATCACGCGCCATCGCGAACAGGTGAGCAGGCCGGAGAAGGTGGTGCTGCGTTCGGAGCAAGTGCAGGTCGAACGCTTCGACGAAGGACGCCCCCAGTGAGGCAGGCACGCCTTATGCACGGTTGTCCGTCCCGGGTCCGGCCTCGCGGCGGACGGGACACTATGTGAGGAGAGTGCAATCATGGAAAACACGGTAGTGGGCGTGTACGACAGTTATGCCCAGGCGCAGAACGTCCTGAACGAATTACTCGCCTGCGGATTTTCGCGCGATGAAGTCCAGCTCAGCCCGGAAGGATCCGGCACCACAGCCACGACACCGATGACGGAATCGTCGAGCGGAGGATCGGGCATCGGGCATTTCTTCCGTTCGCTGTTCGGAATGGAAGACGAGGACGACCGCCAGCATCATGACATCTATGCCGAAGCGATGCGTCGCGGCAGCTGCGTGGTCACGGTCGATGCCGACAGCGAGCAGGAACGCGAGCGCGCGATCGAGGTGATGAATCGCTTCAACCCGGTCGACCTCGATGAACGCGTGACGCAGTGGCGCAGCAGCGGATGGACCGGCTACGACGCATCGGTGCCGAGGATGACCGACAGCGAGATCGAGAAAGACCGCGCGCTGTACGGCCAGGGACGCAGCACGGACACCGGCCAGGCGACGCAAGGCGAGCAGGCGCGCATCCCCGTCGTCGAGGAGGAATTGCAGGTCGGCAAACGTGCTGTGCAGCGCGGCGGCGTGCGAATCTACCAGCGCATGACGGAACAGCCGGTGCATGAGACAGTCGACTTGCGCGAGGAGCATGTGAACGTCGAACGCCATCCGGTTGACCAGCCGGCAACGGAAGCAGACATGTCGGCCATCAAGGAAGGCGCGATCGAAATGCGCGAGACCGCCGAAGAGCCGGTGATATCGAAATCGGCACGCGTGGTCGAGGAAGTGGTGGTCGGCAAGGAAGCGACCGAGCGTACCGAAGACATCAACGAGTCGGTCCGCAAGACCGAGGTCGACGTGGAACAGATGGGTGCCGCGGAACGTTCAGCCACCGGCGCCACCACCGCGGCCGACATTTCGGCGACCGGCAGCGGCGTGGGCGGCGACTATGCCGACACCGCGATGACTTCCGACGATTCGGATTACCGCAGCCACTGGCAGAACGCGTATAGCTCCTCAGGCGGACGCTATGAGGACTACGACGCCGCCTACCGCTATGGTTCGATGGCGCGCGGCAGCGAGCGTTACAAGAACTACCGCTGGGAAGATGCCGAACCCGCCCTGCGCAGCGACTGGGAGCGCGACCATCCCGAGAGCACGTGGGAAAGGGTCAAGGACGCGGTGCGTTACGGCGCCGAACGGGTGACGGGTCGGAATGAACGCCGCTGAGTGACAGCCTGAGATCCCTTCCCGGACGGGTAGGGACAAAGCGGGGAGCCTGTGCAGGTTGCACGGCTCCCCGCGCCATGTCTGGCGCATGCAATTAATTTTTCGCCGTCACTCCCCCAGCCGCCCCGCCTCGGCCATCTCCCTGATGGTCCGTATCGTGTCGATATCCGACTCCTTGTACGCCGACTTGCGGAAGTCGTTGTAGAACGCGTCCGCCGTATCCTGCGCCTCGGTGGCGCCGTCGTCGTACACGAAGCGCACGAACAGGATGTCCTGTTCCGGCTCTTCGATGGTCATGGTCAGCGTGGATTCCGGGATCTCCTTTTGCGGCGGCACATGGTAGGTGACTTGCTGCAGCGGCAGGTAGGAGACACGGTCGCGGATGACGAGGTCGCCATAGCGCAATTCGCGCGAGAGGGTGTGTTCGCTGCGTTCGAGGATGTCGCAGGCGTCGAGGTGGGGGACGAAGTCCATCGGCGTTTCTGCGCGCAACACGAGGCCGCGCCAGAGTTGTTCGCGGGACAGGCGGTCGATCAGCGGGTTGAGCGGATCGTTGATTTCTATCAGGTGTTCGAATTTCATGGCGGCTGCACCGGCGGTTCAATGCGGGCAGTTTACTCCCGCCTCAGAAAAACTGCGACCAC
>NZ_LSTO01000001.1:830088-837402 GCF_002211445.1 Noviherbaspirillum denitrificans
CCCCTTTCCTAGTTCATAACACCCTCTAAGCCCGAATCGCCGCCACCAGCGCATCCAGGTCGACCGGTTTCACGAAGTGATGGTCGAAGCCCGCGGCGAGCGCCGCTGCGCGGTCATGCTCCTGGCCGTAGCCGGTGATGGCAACCAGCAGCGGCCGCCACGTCTCGCTGTGCATGCGGATGCGGCGCGCCATTTCATAACCGTCGAGCCTGGGCATGCCGATATCGAGGATGCAAATGTCCGGCCGCTTCGCGACCGCGACATCGAAGGCGCGCACCGCATCGAATTCGACAACCGGGCGGTGTCCGGCCGCTTCCAGGTACATTGCCAGCGTCTCGGCCACGTCCACGTTGTCGTCGGCCACAAGGATGTCCAGCGGGCGCTGCTGTTTCCATGCGCTGCGCCCGAGCTTGTCCGGCAGGTCGCCGCCGTTCCGTGCGAGGCGCGGCAGCACCACTGAAAAACGGCTGCCGCGGCCAACGCCGTCACTGTGGCAGGACACCGTGCCGCCATGCGCTTCCACCAGGCTTTTCACGAGGGCCAGCCCCAGGCCCAGGCCGCCCTGCGCGCGGTCGAGCGAACGTTCCGCCTGCGCGAACAGTTCGAAGACGAGCTGCTGGTGGTCCGGCCTGATGCCGATGCCGTTGTCCACGACATGCAACGTGACGTTGCTGTCGCTGACCTCCGTCGCCAGCTGGATCGCCCCGCGTTCAGGTGTGTATTTCGCGGCGTTGTTCAGCAGGTTGGCGACGACCTGGATCAACCGCTTCTGGTCGCCGAGCACCTGCGCCGCCTCGGGCGCCGCGCGCAGGGACAGGCGGTGCCGCCGCTCGTCGATCAGCGGCTGCGTCTGCTCCACGGCGCTGGCGACGATGGCATCGATGTCCTGCGGCGTCTTGTCGAGGACGACGGCGCCGCGCGTGATGCGCGACACGTCGAGCAGGTCGTCCACCAGGCCGGTCAGGTGCCGCGCCTGGCGGACGATGATGGCGGACATCCTTTTGAGCACGTCGCCATCGACATTGGCGTGGTCGAGCAGCTCAGACGCGGTGATGATCGGCGACAGCGGATTGCGCAGCTCGTGGCCGAGCATGGCCAGGAACTCGTCCTTGCGCTTTGCCGCCAGGCGCAAGGTTTCCTCGTCCGCCTTGCGCGCGGAAATGTCCTCGATTACCGCGACGGTGTACTTGAAGCCGCCATCCGCATCGCGCACCGCGGATACCGTGACCTTGACCCAGAAAAGATTGCCGTCGCGCCGGATGTAGCGCTTGTCGATGGTGATGTCGCGCGCGCCGTTGATCAGGTGGAGGAAGATGACGCGCGACGCATCGTGGTCGTCGGCATGGGTGATGTCCATGAAGGTCAACGCATGCATCTCGTCCTGGCTGTAGCCGAGCATGTCGCACAGTTGCCGGTTGACGCGCAGGAAGCGGCCGTTCGCGTCGACATGGGCGATGCCGACAGCGGCCTGCTCGAAGGTGGAGCGGAACATTTCCTCACTGTCGAGGAGCCGCTGCTTTGCCTGCTTCTCGGCGGTGATGTCGCGCGTTTCGAGGATCATCATGATCGGCTGGCCGTCGCGGCTGACCGGGCTGGCCGAGCAGCTCACATGGAAAGGTGTGCCGTCCTTGCGGAAGAACACGTCTTCATGGTTGCGCCGGCTCTGGTTCTTGCCCGGCGTGCAGCCGATCGGACACGCTTCGATGGGCAAGGGCCGGCCATCGGGCCGCTTGTAATGCACCAGGTCGTGCACCGTCCTGGTCCGCAAGTCTTCGCGGGTCAGGCCGGTCATCTCCATCCACCGTGGATTGGCGTACAGGCAATAGCCGCGTTCATCCATGATGACCAGGCCGTGGACCGAGTTCTCCGCAATGGCGCGGGTCAGCTCGTTGAAGTCGGGCGCGCCCGGATTGCTGCTTCGAATCATCGTAGTCGGCGATGCGATTGAAATGTGTCGCATACCTTACAGCATCTGGCGGAATGCTTCAGGGACAGGCCGGAAAGCTTGCCACTTGCCCACATTTGCTGTGGTCAATTCTGTGGACAACCCGGGAGAACCATCCGTATGGCATTGATCCTTAAAGGAATTATTCCATTGATGAAAATCAATGCAGGCTCAGGCCACCAGCCGGTAGCCGACACCGGTTTCAGTCAGGATGTGCACCGGGCGCGCCGGATCGGTTTCCAGTTTCTGCCGCAGGTGGCCCATGTAGATGCGCAGGTAGTGGCTGCGTTCTGCACTGCCCGCGCCCCAGGCTTCGCGCAGCAGTTGCGTGTGGGTCAGGACCTTGCCGGCATTGCGCACCAGCACGGCGAGCAGCTTGTATTCGATCGGCGTGAGATGCACGGGGGCGCCGTCGCGGGTGACGGTGCGCGCGGGGAAATCGACCACGATCGTGCCGAAGCGGAATACCGCGTCCGCCTCGCCATCATCCGCGCCGCGCCGGCGCAACTGCGCGCGGATGCGCGCCATCAGCTCCGAACTGCCGAAGGGCTTGGTCAGGTAATCGTCGGCGCCGGCATCGAGCGCGTCGACCTTCTGCGCCTCGTCGCTGCGCGCCGACAGCACCAGCACCGGCAGCGGCGTCCATGCGCGCAGCTGGCGGATCAGTTCCACGCCATCCATGTCGGGCAGGCCGAGGTCGAGGATGACCAGGTCGGGGCGGCGCATGCCGATTTCCGCCAGTCCCTCGCGGCCGGTCTCGGCTTCGGCGACGACGATGCCTTCCGCTTCGAGCGTCATGCGCAGGAAGCGGCGGATGGCCTTCTCATCCTCGATGACGACGATGCGTACCGGAGCGTTCATGGCGACACTCCCTGCTCGCCGGGTTCGGCGGGAGGCGTACCGAGCGGCAGCGTGAAGACGAAGCGCGCGCCGCCGCCGGCGCGGTTCTCTGCGCGGATGCGGCCACCGTGCGCTTCGACGATGGTGCGGCAGATCGACAGCCCGAGCCCGACACCGCGCGATGCCGCCGCATCCGTGCCGCGCTCGAACTTGGCGAAGATGCGTTCTTCCATGCCGGCGGGAATGCCGGGGCCGTCGTCCTCGATGCTGATGTGCGCCTCATCGCCCTCGGCCGATGCCGCGATGCGGATGGTGCCGCCGGGCCGCGTGTGCCGGGCGGCGTTATCGAGCAGGTTGCACAGCACGCGTTCCATCAGCACCGCGTCGAATTCCAGCAGCGGCATTCCCGGCGGCAGTGCGACGTCGACATGGCAGCCTGACAGGGGCTGCGCCAGCATTGCCAGCGCGCTGCCGACTACTTCCTCCAGCATCTGCCACTGCCGGTTCAGGCGCACCGTGCCCGCGTGCAGGCGCGCCATGTCGAGCAGGTTGGTGACGAGGTTGTTCATGCGGACCGCGTTTTCCTGGATGGCTTCGGCCAGCTCGCGCTGCGTCTCCTCGGCCAGCGTGCGGTTGCCCGCCATCGTGCTCGACAAGCCCACGATGGCCGTCAGCGGCGTGCGGATGTCGTGCGAGATTGCGCTGAGCAGCGAATTGCGCAGGCGCTCGGTTTCCATCGACACCGTGGCCGCCTGCGCGGCGTCGGCATAGTGCACGCGTTCGAGCGCCATCGCGATCAGCGAAGCGCAGGTCTGCAGCATCCGTTCCAGTTCGCCGGACAATGCAGGGCTGCCGGCTTCCGGCGTCAGCACCAGCACGCCGCGGGTTCCGGCGGGCAGGTAGGCGGCACCGCCCGCCCACGCCAGCCGTCCATCCGGCCCGCCCGCAGCCTGCTGCTCGAACACGGCGCGCGCGGTGCGCAGGACCGCCTCCTGCGCGGCCTGTCCGTCGGGCAGGATGCGCAGCCCGTCGCCGCCTGCGACGAGGAAGAGGATGTGCGCCTGGAACATGGCCTGCAGGCGGCGCGTGCCGATCGCGGCGACCTGTTCCTCCGACAATGCCCCGGACAGTTCGCTCGAAAGCTCGAACAGCGCCTGCGCGCGCCGCTCGCGGTAATGCGCGATCAATGCCTGCTGGCGCAGGTTGGCGGTCAGGTGGCTGATGAGCAGGGACACCGCCAGCATGATGGCGAAGGTGAACAGGTACTCGGTGTGGACCACCGTTAGCGAGTAGTACGGCGGCACGAGGAAGACATCGAAGGCCAGCACCGCGAGGAAGGAGGCGGCGATGCCGGGCCGGCGGCCGAAGCGGACGGTGACCAGCACCACCGCCAGCAGATAGAGCATGACGAGGTTGGCCGGCGCGAGGCGCTCGCGCAGCACTAGCGCCGCCAGTGTCGCCAGTGCGCAAGCCAGGATGGCCCACGCCACACCGGCCGCGCCTCCCTTCTCGCCGGCGGGCAGGTCGAAAGATGGCGCGCGTGTTTCGATGCCGACCAGCGCGGTCAGCATGTGTTGCGTCCAGCCGGGGCGATCGGTCGTGCTGTCGGTGTTCGGGTTCATGGCCGCCTTCACTGTAGCGCAGAAAGGGCCAGTCTCAAATCTCGACCTGCGCTCCCAATTCGATCACGCGGTTGGTCGGCACCCGGAAATAATCCGCCGCATCGCGCGCATTGCGCGACAAGGTCGCAAACAGTTGTTCCCGCCAGGCCGCCATGCCGCTGCCGACGGTCGGCACCACATTCTGCCGCGCAATGAAGAACGAGGTCTCCATCATGTCGAAGGCCAGGCCCGCCGGCGCGCACAGCGCCAGCACCTGCGGGATGTCACGTTCGTCCTTGAATCCGTAATGCACGTTCACCTGGTAGCACGCGTGGCCGAGCGGTTCGATCCGTACACGCTCGGCCTCGGCGACTGTCGGGATATCGCGGTTGAACACCGTCAGGAACACGATCCGCTCGTGCAGTGTCTTGTTGTGCAGCAGGTTATGCAGCATCGCATGCGGCACGCCGTCGCCCTCGGCGCGGAAGAAGACCGCCGTGCCCGGCACGCGTACCGGCGGCGAGACGAACAGCGAGTTCAGGAAGTCCTGCAGCGGGATGTAATGCCGGCGCAGGTTGCCGAACACCAGCTCGCGCCCGGTGCGCCAGGTCAGCAGCAGCGTGATCATGCCGGTGCCGAGCATCAGCGGGAACCAGCCGCCGTGCGCGATCTTGAGTGCATTGGCCGAGAAGAAGGCGAGGTCGATCACTAGGAAGAAACCGGTGGCGGCAACGCACAGCAACAGGTTGTACTTCCAGCCGAAGCGGATCACGAAGAAGGTCAGGATGGTGGTCGTCACCATGGTCATCGTCACCGCGATGCCGTAGGCCGACGCCAGGCTCGACGAGGAACCGAAACCGGCTACCGCGAGCACCACCACGATCAGCTGCAGCCAGTTCACCAGCGGGATGTAGATCTGCCCGATCTCGCGGTCCGAGGTATGCAGGATGCGCATGCGCGGCAGGAAGCCGAGCGCGATGGCCTGGTGGGTGATGGAGAAGGTCGCGGAGATGGTGGCCTGCGAGGCGATCACGGTGGCCATCGTCGCCATTGCGACCAGCGGATAGATGCTCCATGCGCCAAGCTGGTAGTAGAAGGGATTGGCGATCGCGTCCGGGTTGGTCAGCAGCAGGCCGCCCTGCCCCAGGTAGTTGAGCGCGAGCGCGGGGAAGACCACCGAGTACCAGGCGAGCCGGATCGGCCGCTTGCCGAAGTGCCCCATGTCCGCATAGAGCGCTTCCGCGCCAGTGAAGGCGAGGAAGATCGAGCCGAGCGCGACGAAGGCCTGCCCGCCGTTGTGCGTGAAGAACTGCAGCGCGTGCAGCGGGTTGAGGGCGGCCAGGATCTGCGGCGCGCGCGCGATATTGACCGCGCCCATGCAGGCCAGCGCGGCAAACCACACCAGCACAATGGGGCCGAACCACTTGCCGATGCCGGCCGTGCCCTTGTGCTGCACCATGTACAGCGCGACGAGAACCGCGATCGTAAGCGGGATGACATAGGGCTGGAAGGCGGGCGTGGCGACTTCCAGCCCTTCGATGGCGGAGAGCACGGAAATGGCCGGCGTGATCACGCCGTCGCCGTAGAACAGCGCCGCGCCGGTCAGGCCAACCAGCATGACCGGCCGGTACCAGCGTGACTCGCGCGTCACCGAAGCCATGGCCATCGCCATCAGCGCCATGATGCCGCCCTCGCCGCGGTTGTCGGCGCGCAGGATCAGTGCCACATACTTGAGCGACACGATGATCGTCAGCCCCCACACGATGAGCGACACCGCGCCGAGCAGGTTGGCCTCGTCCAGCGGCACGCCGTGGACCGGCGAGAACACTTCCTTCATGGTGTACAGCGGGCTGGTGCCGATGTCGCCGTAGACGACGCCGATGGCCGCCAGGCTGAGCGTGGCGAGGGTGGAGCGGGATGGGGTGTGGTCCATGGATAACCTGCGATGGTGCGGCAAGGTACCGCGATGGTGCCGACCTTACCGGCGTCCATATATAAATGGTGTAAAGACCGCCCGACTTGCCCACATTTGCTGTGGCCAATTCTGTGGACAACCCGGGATAAGCATCCGTAGGGCATTGATTCATAACGGAATTATTCCTTTGATGAAAATCAATGCAGCACGCCTTGATCCAGCGCCCTTGCCCGGCGCGGCGCTTTCCCGCTATCGTGTCCGTTTTGCTCACCGGCACCCGACCATGCTCCTGTTCCTCGGCTTTGACGGCGTCCTGCATCCGGCGGACGGCGAACGTACCCTCTTCCAGCACCGCGACGCCCTCGAAGCGCTCCTGCGCGCGCATGCGCATGTCGATGTCGTCATCACCTCCTCGTGGCGTGAAGTGTTCGACACGGACACCTTGCGCGAGGATTACTTTTCGCGCGACATCCAGCCGCGCATCATCGATGTCACGCCCCTGATTCCGGGCGCGATGCGGTGGCAGGAAGTGCAGGCCTACCTGGAAGAAACACGCCATGCGGGACCGTATCTCGTGGTCGACGATGACGCATCCGAGTTTCCGCCCGGATGGGAGCACCTGCTGTTGTGCGCGCCGGAAACCGGCCTCGACGCGGGCAAGCTGGAAGAACTTGCCGCGCGTATCCGACGCTGAGCCAGCAATCCGGGCACCTTCGGTGAACCCGGCTTCATGACTGGAATTTAATGCGCTGAGTCCGGGTCAAACGGCAACACATGCAGTGAAGGAACTGTGAATTGCCGCCTGATGCGCCCGCAGGGAACCTTGCCCCTCCACCCGCCCACCCGCCCTCCCGCCAGCGCACAGTTCGCACCGTCCTGAGCTGGCTCGTCGCGTCCTGCCTGCTGCCGGGAATCGTCGGCGCATGCGTGCTGTTTGCGCTCGAGTACCGCAATGCCGAGCAGCAACAGGAAAGGGATACGATCCAGACAGCGCGGGCGCTGATGCAAGCCGT
>NZ_LSTO01000001.1:837412-840817 GCF_002211445.1 Noviherbaspirillum denitrificans
CTGCTGCGCGGCCTGTTCGCCCAGCTTCCCTATACCGGCACGCTCGCGATCGTCGCCAGCGCTGCAATGGCCGGCGTGCCACTGCTCAACGGTTTCCTATCCAAGGAAATGTTCTTCGCCGAAACCGCGGTGGTCGGCGGGGACGACGACTGGTCAATGTCGGTGGCGGCAGTGGCAATGGGCATGTTCAGCGTTGCCTACTCCTTGCGCTTCATCAGCGTGTTCTTCGGCCGCCCCGTCCTTCCCTTGCCCAGGGAGCCGCACGAACCGCCGCGCTGGATGCGTTTTCCGGTCGAACTCCTGGTACTGCTCTGCGTGCTGGTCGGCGTCGCACCCGGCCCGATCGTCGAACCCGCGCTGCGCATGGGCGTCGCTTCAGTGCTTGGAGAGCACCTTCCCGCATTCAGCCTGCAGGTCTGGCACGGTTTCAACATCGCCCTTTTCAAGAGCGTCATCGCACTCGTTGGCGGCATTCTTTTCTATGTCGTCCTGCGCCAGCGCTATGCCTTGGCCATGCGGACCGATGCGCCGGTGCTGCAACGATTCAGCGGCGCCCAGGCCTACGAGACGGCAATCCTGCGCCTGGGGACGGCCGCAGCGTGGGTGGTGAAATGGTTCGGTACGAAGCGGTTGCAGCCGCAATTGCTGCTGCTGATGGTGGCACTCGTGGGCGTGCCCTTGCTGATCGTGCATCCCCTGCCGCTGCCGGGCCCGGCATCGCTGTCGGCGGTCGATCCGCTGTTTGCCGCGACGTGGCTCATTGGTTGCGCCTGCGCAATCGCCGGCGCCTGGCAGGCCAAGTACCACCGCCTGGCCGCGCTGATCCTTGTCGGTGGCACCGGTATCGCGACCAGCCTCACGTTTCTCTGGTTGTCCGCACCAGACCTGGCGTTGACGCAATTGATGGTGGAAACCGTCACCACGGTGCTGATCCTGCTCGGGCTGCGCTGGCTGCCACCGCGGATTTCGCCCGTCGAGCTGAACATTACGGTGCCGCGCAACGTGTGGTTGCGTCGTTCGCGGGACATGGCGGTTGCGGTGGCCGGAGGCGCGGGCCTGGCGGCCCTCACCTACGCCGCGCTGACGCAGCCAGTCCCGGACAGCATCGGCGACTTCTTCCTTCTGAACGCGTTGTCCGGCGGCGGCGGAAGCAATGCGGTCAATGTCCTCCTGGTCGATTTCCGCGGCTTCGACACGATGGGCGAGATTACCGTGCTGTCGATCGTGGCGTTGACCGTCTATGCCTTGTTGCGCCGCTTCCGGCCCGCCCCCGAGAGCATTGCGATTCCGGTACAACAGGTCGACGATGTCGATCCCGCTGTGCGGCAGGCGCCGGCCGAGCAGGCCAATCGCGGTTACCTGATGGTGCCGGGCGTCTACCTGCGCTTCCTGATGCCGTTCATGCTGGTGATGGCGGCGTATTTCTTCCTGCGGGGGCACAACCTGCCCGGTGGTGGATTTGTCGCCGGGCTGATCTTTGCCGTGGCCGTCATTACGCAGTACATGCTGGGAGGCACTCAGTGGGTGGAATCGCGCCTCGGCCTGAGGCCGCATCGCTGGATTGCCTACGGTCTTGTCATCGCGCTGGCGACCGGGCTGGGGGCGTGGCTGTTCGGCTATCCCTTCCTCACCAGCCACACCGCGCACCTGCACCTGCCGGTGCTGGGTGAAATCCATGTGCCGAGCGCCTTCCTGTTCGACCTCGGCGTGTTCATGACGGTCGTCGGCACCACCATGCTGATGCTGCTGGCGCTGGCGCACCAGTCCCTGCGCAGCCGGCGGACACCCCCGGGCATGCCGGTATCGCCGCAACCGGAACCGATGAGGGAGACGCTCTGATGGAACTGCTCATCGCCCTTGCCATCGGCATCGTGTTCGGTTCCGGCATCTGGCTGATCCTGCGTCCGCGAACGTTCCAGGTGCTGACCGGACTGCTGCTGATGTCGTACGCGGTCAACCTGTTCATCTTCGTCATGGGACGCCTCTGGATAGACCGCCCTCCGCTGACGCCGGCGCAAGCCGTGCCCGACCCCGCCATGGTTGCCGACCCGCTGCCGCAAGCACTGGTGCTGACGGCCATCGTGATCGGCTTTGCCACCACGGCGCTGTACCTCGTGCTGATGATCGGCGCGCGCGGCGTGACCGGCACCGACCATGTGGATGGCGAGGAGCCTGACCAATGAGCCTAGCCTGGACTCAGCACCTGATCATGGTGCCGGTGCTGCTGCCGCTGCTGTGCGGCGCAATGCTGGTACCGTTCAAGGAAAGCCGTTACCGGCTGAAGTTCTCGGCCAACATGGCTTCCGTGCTATGCCTGTTCGTGGTAGCTATCCGCCTGCTCGACATGACGGATAGCGAAGCCTGGCCGCAGGGCATCGGCGTCTACCTCGCGGCAAACTGGTCGGCGCCGTTCGGTATCGCACTCGTGGCGGACCGGCTGGCGGCCGTGATGCTGCTGCTGACCTCGGTCATCGCGGGATGCGCGTTGCTGTACTCCGTGCTGCGCTGGAGCCGCATCGGCGTGCATTTCCATTCGCTGTTCCAGTTCCTGCTGATGGGGATCAACGGCGCCGTCCTGACGCACGACCTGTTCAACCTGTTTGTCTTCTTCGAGGTCATGCTGGCTGCATCCTACGGCCTGCTGCTGCATGGCTACAACGTCGCGCGGCTGCAAGCCGGCATCCAGTACATCGCGGTCAACCTGGCGGCCTCGCTGTTGTTCTTGATCGGCGTCTCGCTGATCTACGCGAGCATGGGCACGCTGAACATGGCCGACCTTGCCGCGCGCTTGCCGAATGCAGGCGCGCACCAGTTGCCGCTGCTGCAGGCCGGTGCGGCCATCCTCGCGCTCGCCTTCCTTGCCAAGAGCGCCATGTGGCCGCTCGGTTTCTGGCTGCCGACCACCTACTCCGCGGCATCCCCGCCGGTGGCGGCCATGCTGGTCCTGATGACCAAGATCGGGCCTTACGTGATCTTGCGCGTGTGGCTGCTCGCGTTTTCCGGGGCTGCCGGCGCGGCGTCCGGCTTTGCGCTCGATTTCTTTCTCTGGGGCGGCATGGCAACCATTCTCTTCGGCGCGGCCGGCATGCTCGCGACAGACGTGCCGGGAAGGCTGGCCGGCTATGGCGCGGTGGTCTCGTCCGGCATCCTGCTGGCGGTCATCGGGTACGGCCAGGCATCGCTCGTGGGGCCAGGACTGTATTACCTGCTCGGTTCAACCCTGGCGTTGTCCGCTTTCATGCTGCTGCTGGAACTGATCGAACGCATCCGCTCTCCCGGTGCGGCAGTGCTGGCGGTGACGATGGAAGCGTTTGCTGTCGAGGAGTCGCCCGGAGAGCCGGTTGGCGTCGGAATTCCCGCCGCACTGGCATTCCTCGGACTGTCGTTTGCCGCCTGCGCCCTGGT
>NZ_LSTO01000001.1:840827-847925 GCF_002211445.1 Noviherbaspirillum denitrificans
TTGTTGTTGCTGTTGAGGTAACCGCGCAACTCCACCGGCTTCTTGTCGTCGGTGCGGCGCAGACGGACGGTCATGCGCCATCCGCCTGTCGCTTCGTTGCGGATGGTGTTTGTCTCCAGCACCTTCCCGTTGGCGTCGCTGCCGACCACGGCTTCGACCTTGTCGCCGGCCGTGAGCTTCTTCAACGCCGGACCTTCGAAATCGACCGACAGCGCAATGCTGTCATCCGGCTTCTTCACCCAGCCATGGCCGCGGCGCGTCTGCACCGTCCACGACGAAGGCGGACGCTTTTCCGCATCCTTCTGCCACAGCAACCGGTATTCGAAATCGAAAGGCTCGCCGGGGCGCGGCGGGTTGTCGGGTACCCAGAAGGCAACGATGTTGTCGTTGGTTTCGTCCGGCGTCGGGATCTGGATCAGCTCCACCCGTCCGGCACCCCACTGCCCCTTCGGCTCCACCCAGGCGCTGGGGCGCATTTCATAACGCGCTTCGAGGTCTTCATAACTGTTGAATTGCCGGTCCCGCTGCATCAATCCGAATCCTGCCGGATTGTTGAGCGCAAACGAGGTCACCAGCAACCGCCTGGGGTTCACCAATGGACGCCAGATCCACTCGCCGGTTCCCGACTGGATCGCGAGTCCGTCGGAATCGTGCACTTCCGGCCGGTAATCCTCGATCTGTGCGCGCTGATTCTCGCCGAAAAAATACATGCTGGTCAGCGGCGCGATGCCGAGCTTGGTCACGTTTTCCCGCAGGTACAGTTGCGCCTTCACATCGACCGCGGCGTCGGTGCCCGGCTTCAGCGTGAAGCGGTAGGCGCCCGCCAGGCGCGGCGAGTTGAGCAGCGCGTAGATCACGAGTTCCTTCGCGCCGGCGGCGGGGCGCTCCGCCCAGAACTCGGTGAAGTGGGGAAATTCTTCACCCGAAGCGAGCGCGGTATCAATCGCGAGTCCGCGTGCCGACAGTCCGTACAGCTGGCCCTTGCCCACCGCGCGGAAATAGCTTGCGCCGAGGAAGACCAGCACCTCGTCCTTGTACTTCGGCGTGTTGACCGGATAGTGCACGCGGAAGCCGGCGAAGCCGAGGCCGGCCAGGTCCTTCGGCTGCAATTCGTTGGCGCCGTAGTCGAAGGACTTCGGGTCGAAGCGGATTTCCTGCACCGCCTTGCCGTTGACCTCGTATATCTTGACCGGCGTGTCGAAGGTACGGCCCTGGTGGAAGAAGGCAAGTTCGAAGGGCAGCTTCGCATTGCGCCACCACGCGCGTGAAGGATCGAAGCGGATATCGCGGTACTGGTCGTAATCAAGGCTGGCAAGCGCCTTCGATACGTTTTTCACCGGCTTTACATAGGCGGACGACGCCAGCTTGCGCGCCCTTGCCGCCACGTCGTCAAAATTGAAGGCATGTGCGGACGCGGTGAGCAGCAGGGAGCCGCAGGCCACGCAAAGTGCAGTATTGATCCATGTCATCGATATCGCGATTTGGTTGGTATATGGCCGTATGGTGCAGTGCATCGCTGTTACTGTTTTGATCGTGGGCAATCATTGTCCAATTTGTACCGGTCGCAGCGCCGGAAGTCGCCTATGCCATTGGTGAAACACGGTTACAATGGCCAACCGACCTTGCCCGCAAGACATCCCATTCGTCCACAAAGCAGGCCCCTGATGAAACTGCCGACCTTCATCATCGAGAACATCGACCACATCGTCGCCGAGTGGAAAAAAGCGGTTCTTCCCGCCGTCTCGCCCCTCGAAGGGCAGGCGAAGCAAATCCTGATGGCCGTGGCTGCAGATATTGCTTCCGGGGCGGACCATGAAACTTCGTCCGCTGCCATCACTGCACGTACCTTGCTGCGCGCCATGCCGGACTTCGATGTCCGGCAGGTCAGCGACGCCTTGCGCCAGTTGCGCGCCGTCGTACCGTCGCTGTGGAAATCGGATGAAGCCCGCCCGCACGCAGAGTGGCAGCGGTTTCATCAAGCGCTCGATTTCGCTGTCGGCGAAGCGGTCGCGCAGCATGCGCTGCAGGTTGAACGCACCCGCGCGCTGTTCCTCGGCATGCTGGGGCATGACTTGCGTACGCCGCTCTCCGTCATCAACATGGCCTGCGAATACCTTGCGCGCGACGACGTCCCGCAGGAGCGCAAGGCCGAGGCCGTCACGCGTGTGCATCGCTGCGCGGGAACCCTGGAAGGCATGATCCGGGATGTGCTGGACTTTGCGCGTTCACGAATTGGCAAGACCATGGTGGTCGCGAAGAAGCCCGCCGACCTCGACGCGGTATGCCGGCAGGCGCTCGAGGATATTCGCGCGGAACATCCGCGCTGCGAATTCTGCTTCGCGCATACGGGGATGCTGGACGCTGTCGCCGACAGTGCGCGCCTGCGCCAGGCGCTGCGCAACCTGCTCGACAGCGCGGCGCGCAACGGCGTGCGCGGCATGCCGATCCACCTGCATGCCGCTGCCTGCGACGATGCCATCGTTTTCCGTGTGAGCTGTACGGCGCAGGCGCTGTCCGCCGACATGGTACGTACGATGTTCGATCCCATTGCCCAGCTCGCCATTGCCGGCGCCAACCCGGAAGGCAATCCGCCGGCCGATCTCGGCCTCGAACTGTTCATTGCGCGTGAAATCCTGCGCGTGCATGGCGGCGAAGCCAGCGTTGCCGCCCGTGACGGCGAGCTGGCGTTCGAGGCGCGGCTGCCGAGATAAGCTGGCCCCTGTACGCAGGGCGGGGTACGATGGGATGTCTCCATGCGCCTTCCGCACACCATGCCGTCCTCATCCAAGACCGTATCCCTTGTCCTCGGCGCCGGCGGCGCGCGCGGACTGGCCCATATCGGCGTCATCCAGTGGTTGACGGAGAACGGCTATCGCATCCGCTCGATTGCCGGCTCATCGATGGGGGCGCTGGTCGGCGGCATTTATGCGGCGGACAAGCTGGAAGCCTATGCCGAATGGACGCTGGCGCTGGAACGCATGGAAGTGCTGCGCCTGCTCGATCCTGCATTCGGACGTGCAGGGCTGTTCAAGGGCGAGCGTGTGATCGCCCAGCTGCGCAACCTGATCGGCGACGCCGACATCGAAGCGCTGCCGGTATCCTTTACTGCGGTAGCGATGGAGCTGGAGACAGGCCGGGAAGTGTGGCTGCGTGAAGGCAAGCTGTTCGATGCGATCCGGGCCTCGATCGCGATTCCGCTGCTGCTCACGCCAGCCGAACTCGATGGCCGCATGCTGGTCGATGGCGGACTGGTCAACCCGGTGCCCATCGCGCCAACGCTCGACGACCGCAACGACCTCATCGTCGCGGTGAACCCCGGCGGCCGCTACGAGCAGCGTGCGGCGCAAGTGACCAGCGCACCGATTCCGGGCCAGAACGACTACCGCCAGCGCATTCATGCGTTCATCGAAAGCCTCAATCCGCTCAAGGAAGCAGCGGTCTCCGCGCCCGGCATGATCGACGTCGCGCTGCGCTCGATGGAAGCGATGGAAAACACCATTGCGCGCCTCAAGCTGGCCGCCTATTCCCCGGACGTAACCATTGAGATCCCGCGCAATGCCTGCCGCATCCATGAATTCTGGCGCGCCGAAGAAATGATTGCGCTGGGCCGTGAAAAGACGGCGAAGGCATTCGGCGCCAATGCCGGCTGATTGCAGCGCAATATCCGTAAAAACATGTGTTTACGGCATCGCCAGGCCGCATTTCAAACGGGCAACTCATTCTTGCTTGTATTAGATCAAGGCCCTGAATTGTGCTTTGCGGCATGATTATCTTTCCGCGCGTTGCGTTCGCCTGCCATGATCAAGAAAATCCGAGTGGACCAGCTCAAGGTCGGCATGTTTGTCCACGATTTCAATTGTTCGTGGATCGACCATCCCTTCCTGACCAACCGTGTGTCGATCTCCAATGACGCACAGCTGGAAAAGATCGCCGGTGCCGGGCTGCGCGAACTGTATATCGATACCGACCGCGGACTGGACGTCGAAGACGCACCGACCGCCGAGCAGGTTGAAGCCGTCATCGAATCCGAGCTCCAGGACCTCGCCCGCGCGCCTTCCCGCAATCGTCTCCGTGTCACGCTGAGCGAGGAAATGGCCCAGGCCGTGCAGGTCAAGAACCGCGCCTACCGCATCGTGCGCGACGCGATGCGCGACGTGCGCCTCGGCCGCGCGGTGGAACTCGACCAGGTCGAGCCGGTGGTGCAGGAAATCACCGAATCCCTCCTGCGCAACCAGGGCGCCCTGATCGGCCTGCTGCGCATCAAGAGCAAGGACGACTACACCTTCCTGCACTCCGTCACTGTCTGCACGCTGGTCGTGGCCTTCTGCCGTTCTGCCGGCCTCGATGACGACACCATGCACCAGGCCGGGCTCGGCGGGCTGCTGCATGATGTCGGCAAGGCACTGGTGCCGGATGAAATCCTCAACAAGCCGGGCCGCCTGACGGAAGAGGAATTTGCGATCATCAAGCGCCATCCGAAGGATGGTTACGATATCCTGCTGCGCTCCGGTTCGGTCGGCGAGATCCCGCTCGACATCACGCTGCATCACCACGAGCGCATGGACGGCAGTGGCTACACCAAGAAGCTGCCCGGCGAACGCATCAGCACGCTGACGCAAATGGCGGCGCTGGTCGATGTCTACGATGCGCTCACGTCTGACCGCTGCTACCACAAGGCGATCTCCGCCGCCGAAGCGCTGCGCAAGATCTTCGAGTGGAGCAAGAACGAATTCAACCCGCAGATGGTGCAGGCCTTCATGCACTGCGTCGGCATCTACCCGGTGGGCACGCTGGTCAGGCTGCAGTCCGGCCGCCTCGGCGTGGTCGTCGAACCGCATGAAACCGACCTGCTCAAACCCAAGGTCAACGTCTTCTTCAGCACCCGCTCCAACACCTACATCAGGCCGGAGCAGGTCGACCTCTCCCGGCCCTTCGGCATGGGCGGCGGCGACAAGATCCTGAGCCACGAATCGCCGGAAAAATGGCGCGTCGACCCGCTCAAGTTCATGAGCCTGCACTGATGAAGCTCATCTTCCTCTCGTAACACTCGCCGTACCGAACCGGGCGGCGAGTCCGGTTTTTCTTCCCGCGCATCGCGCGCATCACCCATTGCAATAACAACATGAACGATATCGTTTCCACGGCTGCCCTTATGCCGTCGCTGCATCCCATCATCGGCAACCGCGTCGAGCTGAACCTCTTCACGACGCTGCGCTGCAACCTCAAGTGCACCTATTGCTCGGAAAGCAAGGTGGTCAATTCCCAGGGCAAGCCCAGCTATTCGCTGGAGGCGCTCGACCGCTTCATCCGCACCCACCTCGACCGCCATGAAAAGTACGTCACTTTCTACGGCGGCGAGCCGACGCTCAATGTCGAATTCATGGAGCAGGTGATGCAGCGCTACCCGCATTTCCGCTTCCAGCTGCAGACCAACGGCACGCTGCTGCACCGCCTGCCCGACCACCTGCTGGCGAAGCTGTCCAACGTCCTCGTTTCGGTCGACGGCGGCGAGGCGATCACCGACGGCTTCCGCGGCAAGGGGGTGTACCGCCGCGTCGTCAACCGCGTGGGCGGCATCCGCGGGAAGGTCGGCGGCTCGCTCACGGCGCGCGTAACCTGGGGCAGCGAAGACACCAGCTTCGAGGAGCTGGACGAGCTGCTGCAGACCTTCGATTACGTGTACTGGCAGTTCGTGCAGAGCGACGGCGCCTACTCGGAAGAGGCGATGGCGAAGAAAAAGCAGGTACTCACGCAGCTGGTGCAGCGTTTCTTCGCCAGCAACGACACCCTCTATCCCTTCATCCCGCTGATGGGCATCGTGCGCAACAAGGTGCTGCCTTCGCGCGCCATCGAGCAATGTTCGGGCCATGCGCAGTGCCGCGCCTCGACGCATATCCTCAACGTGCTGCCGGACGGCTCGATCTTCCCTTGCCCGGACATGACCGACGACACCGGCATGCAGCATGGCAGCGTCACCGAAAACTGGCTCGCGCGCAGCCCGCTGCAGCCGCATCCGGACATGCCCTGCCAGTCCTGCGACGCCTATGCCTTCTGCCGCGGCAATTGCATGAAGAACCTGCACGTCGCCTATGTCCGCAAGGACGACAGCTACCGCCGCAATGTGGTGGAGCCGGTGTGCGAGCTGGTGAAGTTCCTCGGCGAGGAAATCGACCGCCATGATCCGCGCGGCTGGTTCGCACGGGCGCCGCTGGGGCTGCGCGACGTGATCGCGAATTGCGAAGTGTATGAGTACGTGGAAGTCATGCCGTAAGGGGCTATGCGTCCTTGCGTTTGCTGGACTACACTGATTCCAGCACAACCCGCCGGCACCGGTTCCTGTCGGAAATCCGGCAGCGCAAGAGGAGGACGCATGCACGCCTATGTCATCAAGACCCCCGACGGGTACCTGTACCCGTTCGCGGACGATGTCTCCCTGACCGACGACCAGTCGCTGGCCTGGCACTTCCTCAGCACGCGGGAAGCACGCGAGGCAGCCGAAAGCCGAGGCTATTACGATGGCGGTTTCAATATCCTTCGCGTGGAAGTCGAGCAGGACAAGATGAACCGCAGCGACAGCTGACTGGTTGGCGGTGTCAGGCCGGCGTCGGCGGCGCTTCCGGCACAGTATTGCCCGGCATGGCGTTGGGCGCGGCATGGCTTCCCATCCGCGCGCCTTGCACCATTTCCGTCATCCAGTTCATCAGCAATGCTGTATAGGCGCGTTGCCAATGCTCTTCCGACAGTCCATGGTCCGCGCCCTCGATCACGCGGTAGGTCAGCGAGCGCGACTTCACGCATGCGTCCCGGTAGCTGCAGATCACTTCATGCGGAATGGTGTTGTCGCATTCCGATTCCACCAGCAGCACATCGCCCCTGAATTCGGCGCAGGCACGCAGCGCCCGGTTGTCCTCCGGCTGCACCAGGCTGCGGCGGTAGGTGCCAAGGTCCTGCTCCTTGTGGAGCTGCCGTTTCGGCAGGCCCCAGCCGTTGTCCATGTACAGCGCCGGCACGCGCAGGGCCAGCCAGCGCACCGGGCGCAGCGCCGTCAGGATCGCGCCGAGATAGCCGCCGTAACTGCTGCCGACGAGCGCGATCGAC
>NZ_LSTO01000001.1:847935-849683 GCF_002211445.1 Noviherbaspirillum denitrificans
TGTGTGGTCCAGGCAGGCCTGGTTGCAGCCGATGCAGGTATTGATTTCATCCGCGCGGCCTTCCGCAGCCTTGTTCACGAAGAACGGGTCGGCCAGCAGCGGGCGCGCCATGGACACCATGTCGCAATAGCCGTCGGCCAGCAGCTGCTCGCCGACTTCCGGCGTGTTGATGCGGTTGGTCGCGACGAGCGGCACGTTCACATGGCCCTTCAGCCGTTGGGTGACCCAAGCGTAGGCGGCACGCGGCACCTTGGTGGCGATGGTCGGAATGCGCGCCTCGTGCCAGCCGATGCCGGTGTTGATGATGGTCGCGCCTGCTGCTTCGACAGCTTTTGCCAGCTGGATCACTTCGTCCAGCGTCGATCCGCCTTCAACAAGATCCAGCATCGACAGGCGATAGATGAGGATGAAGTTCTTGCCGACGCGCTCGCGTGTGCGTCGCACGATTTCCACGGGGAAGCGAATGCGGTTCTCGTAGCTGCCGCCCCATTCGTCGTCGCGCTGGTTGGTGCGCGCGGCGATGAATTCGTTGATCAGGTAGCCTTCGGACCCCATGATTTCGACGCCGTCGTAGCCAGCGCGCTGTGCGAGGGCGGCGCAACGCACGAAGTCTTCGATGGTTTCCTCGACTTCTTCTCCGCTCAATGCATGCGGGACGAAGGGATTGATCGGCGCCTTGATTGCGCTTGGCGCCACCAGGCCGGGCTGGTACGAGTAGCGTCCGAAATGCAGGATCTGCATCGCGATCTTGCCGCCTTCCGCATGGACCGCATCGGTGATGCAGCGATGATGTTCCGCTTCTTCTTCGGTGGTCATCTTGGCGCCGCCTTTCATCGGGCGGCCACGGTCATTCGGGGAGATGCCGCCGGTCACGATCAGGCCGACGCCGCCGCGTGCGCGCTCGGCGTAAAAGGCGGCCATGCGCTCGAAGCCATTGGCGACTTCTTCCAGGCCGACGTGCATGGAGCCCATGAGAACGCGGTTGCGCAGGGTGGTGAAGCCGAGGTCGAGCGGTTTTAAGAGGTGGGGGTAATGGTTCATCGGGGATTCCTCCATGCAATGGTTTGTGCAACTGGTTGCACAAGTATAGGCGGAATTCGCGATTTTATGCAACTGGTTGCAATATCGTTCCGATCCGGTAGCCGGAGCAGCGGTGCGCGGGCGCACCCTGCTTTTTTTACTAGAATGATCGGCAGGAAAAGGACAGGAGATATCGATGCTGTTGACGCGCATACGTCGTGGCCTCGCGCTAGCTGCCGTCGTGCTCACGCTGGCAGCAGCGTCGGCCGGTGCACAGGATCAGGAGGGACCGTTGCACGTGGCGGCCAGGAACGGCGACGCAGCCGCGATCCGCACCTTGCTTGCCAAAGGGGCCAGCGTCGATGCCAGGGACAAGGACGGCGCCACGCCATTGCTGGTGGCTACGCATAACAACCGTGTCGAGGCGGCCAAGGCGCTGATCGACGCCGGTGCCGATGTCAATGCCAAGGACCGGATACACGACAGTCCCTACTTGTATGCCGGTGCGCGCGGACACAACGAGATCCTGAAGATGACGCTCGCGCATGGGGCCGACCTCAAGAGCACCAACCGCTATGGCGGCACGGCGCTCATCCCGGCAGCGGAGCGCGGGCTGGTCGAGACCGTGCGGCTACTGATCGATGCCGGTGTCGACCTGAACCACGTGAACCGCCTGCACTGGACGGCGCTGCTGGAGGCGATCATTCTCGGGAATGGCGGGGCGGCGC
>NZ_LSTO01000001.1:849693-852155 GCF_002211445.1 Noviherbaspirillum denitrificans
GGAAATCAGCGGCCCGACCCGCGTGGCAGCATCAAACGGGCTGCCCAACGGCATCGCGCCGACTGCCGACGCAAGCAGGGGCCGGTAGGTTTCATATTGGCTGTCCGGCACCAGCAAGCGCGTGATCGCGCTGCATGTCTGGCCGGAATTCAGGAAGCACGCTCCGACGACGCTTTTCACCACCGCCTGCGGGTCGGCATCCTCCATCGCAATGCCCGGCGATTTGCCGCCCAGTTCCAGCGAGACGCGCTTGAGCGCCGCACCGGCGGAAGCAGCGATGCGGCGTCCGACGGCGGTCGACCCGGTGAACGACACCATGTCGACGCCCGGGTGGTCGACCAGCATCTGCCCGACGGCGGCGCCGCCCATCACGATGTTGACTACGCCGGGCGGCAAACCTGCTGCAAGGATCGCATCGCCGAGTGCCGCGGCGGCACTCGGCGCCATCTCGGACGGTTTGAGCACCACTGTGCAGCCAGCCATCAGCGCGCCTGCGAGCTTGCCGGTGATCTGGTGCAAGGGATAATTCCAGGGCGTGATGGCAGCGACGACGCCGGCCGGTTCGAGCGAGACAAGCGAATTGCCGACGTTTTCGGTGAACGCCATCTGCTCACCGATGTCGGCGGCCGCACGCCATGCGGCGGCCGGCGCGTCCACCTGGATCCGGCGTGAGAGTTTGAGCGGCATGCCGACTTCACGCGAGATACCGGCCGCAATCTCTTCGCCGCGGGCCGCGAGTGCGTCGGCAACCGCTCGCACATATTCGGCACGCCGCGATACCGCGGCAAGCGACCAGTTGCGGAATGTGGCACGCGCGGCGTTGACCGCCTTGTCCACTAGCGCTGGATCGGCGTGGGAAACAGCGCCGCTCTGGTCGCCTGAAAACGATTCGAAAACCGGTGTGGTGGCGGCATCCGTCGATGGACACCATTCGCCGTTGACCAGATGCGAGGAATACTTGTTCATGGGATCTTTACTCCTTGTTGCGCGCCGCCAGGAAGCGCGTCATCGCTTCCTGCGGTTCGCCTTGTGAATAGCATTCGAACTGCGCGCGGATGCCCGCGACGCAGGCGTCGTCGAACTGCGCTTGCGTCATCGCGCGGAACCGCTGCTTGGAAAGGCGGACGGCAGTCGCGGGCAATGCAGCCATCTCCCGTGCGCGCCGCAGCGCCGATTCCAGTACGCCGTCCTGCGCGGCGAGTTCCGTCACGAGACCGATTTCGTAGGCGCGCTGTCCGTTGATCAACTCTCCCGACAGTGACAGTTGGACGTTGTGCGTCATTCCCACGTGCAGCGTCATCAGGTAGGAGCCCACGATCGACGCCAGCCCGGCCTTTACTTCCGGCTGGCCGATCCGCGTTTCCGGTGCGATGACCCGCCAGTCGGCGCACAGGGCGACCTGGAAGCCCGCCCCTGCCGCGACGCCATTGATGGCTGCGATGCAAGGCTTGTCGAGGTTGCGCACTGCCTGGTACATGTCGCGCTGGGCGTTGAGCCACGGCACGATGCGCGTCCAGTCCACCGCGCTCGCTTCGTCCAGGTCCTGGCCGGCGCAGAACGCGCGCGTTCCGGCGCCGGTGAGCACGATGGCGCGCACCGTCTCGTCGCGGTTGAGTTCGCCCAGGATGCCGATCAATTGCGTGCGCAAGGCCTGGTTGACGGCGTTCATGCGTTCCGGCCGGTGCAGGGTCACCACGGCAAGCTGACCCAGCTTGTCGAGAAGGACTTCAGCCATGCCTGCCTCCTTCCGAAAATTCGACGACTGCATCGACGGCGACGACGCCCCCGCCGTCCCGCATCGCCATGACGGGGTTGATATCGACGGAATGGATGTTGTCCCGATGGCGCCATACGAAATCGCCGAGGCTGGCGGCGGCGCGCGCCAATGCGCCGACATCGAGCGGCGGACGGTCGCGGTATCCGTCCAGCAGCGGTGCAATGCGCAAGCCGCGCAACGCGTCCCTGGCCTCGCTTTCTGTGAAGGGCGCAAGCAGCGTGACCGTGTCGCGCCGTATCTCGACCAGGGTGCCGCCCTCGCCGATCATGACAGCCGGGCCGAACACCGGGTCGACGGTGGCGCCAAGCATGAGCTCATGCACACCGCGCACCATCGGCGCGACGACCACGGCCGGATTCGAACTGCCCAGCGAATCCAGCACCGCGAGGCAGTCCTGCGCGGCGCGGCGCACCTCGTCTACGCTCTTGAGGTTGAGATGGACCAGGCCGTGCTCGCTCTTGTGCGGAACGTCGGCCGCGCAGCCCTTGACGACGACCGCCCCGCCGAAGCTGCGGAATGCGCTTTCGGCTTCGTCCGCGCTGCCGCAGACGGCGAAGTCCACCACCGGCACGCCGGCTTCCTTCAGGAGGCGAAGACTGTCGGCCTCGGATTGCAGGCCCTGCCTCGTCACACCGGCCGCTTGCTTCTCATCCAGGATGCGCGCGGCGGGCAAGGGCCGGCGGGG
>NZ_LSTO01000001.1:852165-853482 GCF_002211445.1 Noviherbaspirillum denitrificans
TGCTGAGCGAGCTCGCCATTCCCGACGTCGGCCTGACCTCGGTTTTCTTCATCAGCGTGGTGTCGGCCACCTTGCTCCCACTGGGATCGGAGCCCGCGGTTTTCGCCGTCATCAAGGCCAACGGCACCCTGTTCTGGCCGGCCATCCTTGTCGGCACGCTCGGCAATACCATCGGCGGTGTCATCGATTACTGGATGGGTTACGGCGCCAAGCAGGCATTCGCGAAGGAGCGCAGTACGCGCTGGTTCGGCTGGCTCGAGCGCTTCGGCGCGAAGACGATGCTGCTAGCCTGGCTGCCGGGCGTCGGTGATCCGCTTTGCACACTGGGCGGCTGGCTGAGGTTGCCTTTCTGGCCATGTGTGGCCTACATGGCCATCGGCAAGTTCCTGCGCTACCTGACGATGACCAGCTTGCTGCTGTTCGTTCCCGACGGATTCTGGCGCTCGCTGGTCAACCTGTTCTGATATTGTTGTTGTTTTGAAATGTTTTCCTTGGCAAATGCGCGCGAAATTCGTGCATTTGGCCGTATGGCCTGTAAGGCATTTTCCGCCTGGTGCAATGCAATACGCTAAAATGCACCTTTAAGGGTCTGTCTTGATATTCTGATGAACGCCCCCGCACAAATCCAAGCACTGCTTTCCGACTCGCCAAGCGACATCGTTCCCACCCGCCTGCGCGAAATTCCTTACAACTACACTTCCTTCTCCGACCGCGAAATCGTGATTCGCCTGCTCGGCGAGGAATCCTGGCGCCTGCTGGACGAGCTTCGCAGCGAGCGCCAAACGGGGCGTTCCGCGCGCATGCTTTATGAAGTGCTGGGCGACATCTGGGTGGTGCGGCGCAATCCGTACCTGCAGGATGACATGCTGGACAATCCGCGCCGCCGCCAGGCGTTGATCGATGCGCTCAACCACCGCCTGACGGAAGTCGAAAAGCGCCGCCTCAGCACTGAACTGGCCGCCGCGGGTGACCCGCAGGCACGCCGCCGCAGCGCCAACGTGGAAGCGCTGGTGAAGGCCGCGCGCAAGGCGGTCGCCGACTTCGGCGAGGAATTCCGCAACACCTGGGACCTGCGCAAGCGCGCGGTCAAGGTGCTGGGCCGCTACACCGCCAAGGACAATATCAAGTTCGACGGCCTGTCGCGCGTGTCCCACGTAACCGACGCCACCGACTGGCGCGTCGAATATCCGTTCGTCGTGCTGACGCCGGACAGCGAGGACGAGATGGCCGGCCTGGTCAAGGCTTGCATCGAACTCGGCCTGACCATCATCCCGCGTGGAGGCGGCACCGGCTACACCGGCGGCGCTGGTCCGCTGC
>NZ_LSTO01000001.1:853492-856562 GCF_002211445.1 Noviherbaspirillum denitrificans
CGAATTCATCGTCCTGCTTGCCGACATCGAAGGCGGTGACGCAAAAGATGCCGCGCGCGCGGTCGCTGAAAAGTGCATCGCTGCGCTGGACCGTCCCTTCGCCGTGTTCGACGCGATCTGCACGCTCGGCGTTTCGATTGGCATTGTGGCCGGCGACGCGTCCTGCTCGGCCCACACCCTGCTGGTCGATGCGGACCGCGCCATGTATCGCGCAAAGGAGGCGGGGCGCGGCCGTTATCACTTCGCCGACGACCGCGCCGCCGATGCGGGCGAGCGCGCCGTTTAAACCTTCCGCAACATTTCCCGGTACTCGGTCGGCGTCACGCCCACCGTCGCCTTGAACTGCCGGCTGAACGCGCTGTGGTCGTGGTAGCCGCAGGCAATCGCGACATCGGTGATGCTCGTGTCGCCGGCCAGCATACGCGTCGCCGCTTCCAGCCGCGCCTTGACCAGCATCTGGCGCGGGCTGAGATAGAAAATCTTCTTGAAATAGCGTTCGATCTGCGACACCGACAGGCTGGCCAGCGCGGCCAGTTCGGTGAACTGCACATTCTGATCGTAGTGCTCCTGGATGAAGTGCGCGGCGGCGGCGATGCGCTGGTAGACCGGATGCTTCTTGTCCGGCATCGCCAGGTCGCGCGAAATGCCGGCCAGGCCGATGATGCGGCCGCCGGCGTCGCGCAGCGGGATCTTGTGCGTCAGGCACCAGCCCGGATCGCGGTTCGGATACAGGTGCAATTCGAGCTGGTCGTGGATCTCGCTGCCGGTCGAGAGCACGGATTCATCCTGCGCGAGGTAGGTCGCGCCGAAGCGGCTGGCGAAGACATCCGTGGGCGTGCGCCCGAGCAGCGCGGACTTTTCGCGCAAGCCGCAGCGCGCCACCAGCGTCTTGTTGACCAGCACATAGCGCGCTTGCGCATCCTTCACGAAGAACACGACGTCCGGCAGCGCGTCGAACAGCGGCTCAGCGAAGAAGAGGTCGGGCGGCAGCGCGCGCAGCAACTGTTGCGCGCCGCCTTGCTCCGGCAAATGTGGAAGGTCTTCGGGCTGCATGGCTTCCCTGTGAGGATGGCTGCCGCCCTGGGCGAACCAGCGAGCCGTGATGCGTCCCATGGGCGGATCCTTACTTTAGCACGGCGATGGCTTCGCGCTTCGGGCCATGGAAGGTGTAGATCGTCATGGTCGGCACCTTCAGGTCGCCCTTGGCGTCGAACTCGATCTTGCCGGTCACGCCGTTGTAGCTTGCGCGCTTGAGCTCGGGCAGGTAGGCCTGCGGGTCGACCGAATCCGCCTTCTTCATTGCCCCGGCCATGATCATCACCGCGTCGTACGCATACGGCGAATACACCTGCACGTCGGCGCCAAAGCGTGCCTTGAAGCGGTCTCGGAAAGTGACGCCGCCCGGCATTTCAGTCAGCGCGACACCCGATTCCGAGCAGTACAAGTCCTTGGTGCCGATCGCGTCGCCGGCCAGCTTGACCATCTCCGGGCTGCAGATGCCGTCCGCGCCGAGCAGCGGCACCTTGATCCCGAGTTCCTTCATCTGGCGCATCAGCGGGCCGCCCTGCGCATCCATTCCGCCGTAGAAGATGCCGTCCACCTTGGCGCCCTTGATCGAAGTGAGTATCGCGCGGAAATCCGATGCCTGGTTACCGGTGTACTGGCGCGTCGCAATCTCTCCGCCGGCCTCCTTTGCGGCCTTGATGAACTCATCGGCGACACCCTGTCCGTAGGCGGTGCGATCGTCGATCACCGCAAAGCGCTTGAGCTTCAACGTGGCCACTGCAAAGCGGCCGATATTGCCGCCAAGCTGGTCGTCGGTCGGTACGACGCGGAAGGCGCTACTGAAACCCTGCCGGGTGTATTTCGGGTTGGTCGCTGCGGGCGAGATTTGCGGAATGCCGGCATCGGAATACACCTTGGAAGCAGGAATCGTGGTGCTCGAATTGAAGTGCCCGATCACGCCGTTCACCCGCGCGTCAACCAGCGCCTGCGCGATCTGGGTGCCGGTCTTCGGATCGGACGCGTCGTCCTTGCTGATGACTTCAAAGCGCACCGGCTTGCCGCCGATCGTCATGCCGCTCTTGTTCAAATCATCGATCGCGAGCTGGATGCCGTTTTCGATGTCCTTGCCGTAATGCGCATTCGGGCCGGTGAGCGGCGCGCCGCTGCCGATTTTCACGATGGACTGTGCGCCAGCCACGGGCGCGATGGCGGCGATCGCCGCGGCAAGGATGAATGTCTGGTGCTTCATGGTGTTCTATCTCCTCGATTGGATATTGGATCCGCTGATTTTTCTGAACCGGACTTCACACGGTCCTGCACATCTTGGGTCTTTGGCGGCGCGCGGTCTTGCGCATTTTTGGCCTCGTTCGTGCCGACTTCCGCACAGTGCCGATTTCGGCATCAAAGGCGCGGACAAGCACATGGCGAGGCTTGCCGGCGGGATCTACAGTGCGCTTTCCCGCAGCACTTTTATTCATGAGGAGATCAAGATGTCCAAAGCCCGTTGGGAAGGTGTATTCCCCGCCGTCACCACCAAATTCAAGGAAAACGAAGACCTCGACTTCGCCGAAATGCAACGCCACTATTCCTTCCAGGTAGACAGCGGCGTGCATGGCCTCGTCACCTGCGGTTCGCTGGGCGAGGCAAGCACCCTGTCCTTCGAGGAAAAGCTCGATGTCACCCGCGTCGCACTGGAAGCCGCCGACAAGCGCGTGCCGGTGCTGGTGAACGTGTCCGAGACCCGTACCCGGACCGCCTGCCGTTTCGTCGAAAAGGCGGCGGAACTCGGCGTGCAGGGACTGATGGTCATGCCGTCTGTGCTGTATGCCGCCGATGCGCGCGAGGCAAAGGACAACCTGCGCACCATCGCCCGCGCGGCGCAACTGCCGATCATGGTTTACAACAACCCGGTGTCCTACAAGGTTGATCTGCTGCCGCAGGATTTTGTCGATCTTTCCGACTGCGAATGGATCGTCGCGATCAAAGAATCGAGCGACAACGTGCGCCGCATTACCGACCTGCGCAACACGGTCGGCGATCGCTTCCAGCTGTTCATGGGCGTCGA
>NZ_LSTO01000001.1:856572-858146 GCF_002211445.1 Noviherbaspirillum denitrificans
CACCGCAGACGAAGGTCGAGAAGTTCCGCGCGTATGACTCCTATGCCGACGCCTTCCGCGATTATGCAAAGCTATTGCGTAACAATCCCCGTTACGAAAACGTGCTGGCAAACGCGACAAGCGCCGAAGGATTCGCGCAGGGCTTGCAGCGTGCCGGATACGCCACGGATCCGCACTACGCGGCCAAGCTCACCCGCATTATCAAGCAGACAATGTCGGCGTGACAATTCAACATTTTCGATAGCCTCGCGGCCTCAAGTTTTTCGGCTGGCGTGCCGATGACAGTGTTATCGATAGGCAGATAAAGAAGAACTCCCATGGGCTCCAGTATCCTCGGTGTCGGACAAAGTGCACTCAACGCCGCACAGACGGGTTTGACCACGACCGGCCACAATATTGCCAATGTCAACACGCCCGGCTACAGCCGCCAGGTGGTGTCGCAGAACGCTTCGCTTCCGCAGGACATCGGCGTCGGTTTTGTCGGGAAGGGCACCGAAGTCTCCTCGATCCGCCGCGTGTTCAACGAGTTCGTGTATGGCCAGGTGCTAACCTCGCAGACCTCGTCCAGCGGTGTCGACGCCTATTACGCGCAGATCAAGCAGATCGATAACATGCTGGCCGACGAAACCGTTGGTGTGTCTTCTGTGATGCGGGATTTCTTCGAGGGCCTGCAGGATGTCGCCGCCAACCCGAACACTGCTGCCTCGCGCCAGTCCATGCTGTCTTCTGCCGAGGCAATGGCCGCGCGTTTCCAGAGCCTTGGTGCGCGCCTGGACGAATTGCGCCAGGGCGCCAACGGCCAGATCACGAGCAGCATCGCGGAGATCAATTCCTACGCCGAGAAGATCGTCACCCTGAACGACATGATCGAAAAGGCGCAGGGCACGGCGGGCGAGGGCAAGCCGGCCAACGACCTGCTCGACCAGCGCGACCAGGTGATTGCCGACTTGAGCAAGGAAATCAAGGTTACGATCGTCAAGCAGAACAACAGCTATAACGTGTTCATCGGCAACGGCCAGGCGCTGGTCGTGGGCGGCGAGGCGTTCAAGCTGGTTCCCGCGACATCGCCCACCGATGCCAGCAAGATCCAGGTCGGCTATTCCTCGAACGGAACGACTAGTCTCCTGCCCGAAAGCGGCCTCACCGGCGGCCGGCTCGGCGGCTTGCTGCAGTTCCGGAACAATTCGCTGGACCCGGCCCAGAATGCCCTGGGTCGCGTCGCGATCGGCCTCGCAATGACCTTCAACGCGCAGCACCAGCTCGGCCAGGACCAGAACGGCCTGATGGGCACGGCATTCTTCAACGTCGCGACGCCGGTGGTCAATGCCAGTTCTGCCAATACCGGCACAGCGACGGTCAGTGCAACGATTTCCAATGTCGGCCAGCTCACGACCAGCGATTACCGCATCCAGCGCATCAATGGTGTCGGCGGTGTTGGCGTAGATTATGTGGTGACACGCGTGACCGATGGCCAGCAGACGACGTTTGCTGCATTCCCGCAAACGATTGACGGCATCACTCTCGCCTCGTCTGCGGCCTTCAACAACGGAGACGAATACCTGGTCCGTCCGACC
>NZ_LSTO01000001.1:858156-859750 GCF_002211445.1 Noviherbaspirillum denitrificans
CATGGCGAGGTTGAGCGGCGCGGCGTCGGGTTCCTGCAGGTGGGCGATGTAGACGGCGGACGGCCAGTCACGCGGGATGTCGAAGGCGTATTCGGGCCATTGCCAGTCGTCGGCGGCACCGCGCGGTGCGGCGTACTTGCCATTGAGCCAGCCGGTTTCGTGCATGGGGATGAAGCCGTCAGCCCAGCGGTGGAAGGCGATGCGGAAGCGCGGGGCATCGGTGGAGATATGCAGCAGGAGGCGGCTGCCCGGGGAGACGCTGGCGTGGTCGGGGTAGCCGCGGATCATGGTTTGTGTCCGTAACGAATGGGGAAAATCAATGGATGGGCACCGCTGCCCGCAATTTGCCTAACCTCCTACCCCACCGCCTCCGGCTCCACCCGCTTCCTGATAAGAAACGGCGGCATCGCCAGCACATGCATCGGCGTCCGCCGGAACGATTCCAGCGCCTGCGCAGGCGTTTCCACGATCGGCTCTTCCTTCCTGTTGTACGAGGTATTCAGCAGCACCGGGACCCCGGTCCGCGCCTCGAACGCCTGCAGCAGCGCGCGCAGCAGCGGGTCGTCCTTCTCGCCCACCGTCTGCAGCCGCGCAGTGCAATCCACGTGCGTCACCGCCGGAATGATCTCCGCCGCCCGCCGGTGCACCGGCGCGGCGAACTGCATGAAGGGTGAAGGCCGGCGGATATCGAAGAATTCGTCCGCGCGCTCCAGCAACACGATGGGCGCGAGCGGGCGGAACCATTCGCGCTCCTTCACCTTTGCATTAATCCAGTCGCGCATGATGTCCTTGCGCGGATCGCCGAGGATGCTGCGGTGGCCGAGCGCGCGCGGGCCGAATTCGCTGCGTCCCTGGTAGAGCGCAACGACCTTCGTATCGCACAGCAGGTCGACCATGCGCGCGACCATCGCCTGTGTATCGTCGATACGCTCCACAATAAGGTCATCCGTACCCAGTACGGCGTCCTCGATCTCTTGCAAGCGCGGCTCCGGCCCGAGGTAGTCGTTTTCCCAGCGCCATTCGCAAGGCTGGCCGGCCAGCTCGGTCAAACCGTAGATTGCGCAGCCGAGCGAGGTCCCGGCATCGCTCGGCGCCGGTGGAATGAACACGCGCCGGAACGGCGTCTCGCGCAGCAGCCTGTCGTTGGTGGAACAGTTGAGTCCGGTGCCGCCCGCGAAGCAGAGGTTTTCCGCGCCGGTTTCCCGGTGCAGCCAGTGCGCGACGGCCAGCACCGCATCCTCGAAGGCACGCTGGCCGGCAGCGGCAAGGTTGGCGATGTCCCGGAAGCGCGACGTGTCGCCCGCCTGGTAACGGAAGCGCCCGCGCTCGCGCAGGATCTCGAACCAGCGCGCCGGTATCGTCACCTGCGGCCCGTCCACTTCCAGCGGCGGCAGTCCGAGTACAGCGGGATCGCCGTGCGGCGCCATGCCCATCACCTTGCCTTCATTGCCTTCGCCGGGAAAGATCGCCTGCGTAAGCAGGAAATAGAACATCCCCAGCCCGACCAGCCGCTGCTCGTTGCGGTCCCACATCTGCTTGCCGATGCATTCGACGCGCCGGCGGTCGGCGCGGTAAAAGGATGACACTTCCCGCC
>NZ_LSTO01000001.1:859760-861612 GCF_002211445.1 Noviherbaspirillum denitrificans
GGCGCGCCTGCGCGTGCACCCAGTCTTCCACCGTGACCACCGGGAAGCCGGCGCCGTAGGGTTTGCCGGTGGCGGGGTTGACATGCATCGGACCGGTCGAGCCGAAACAGGAGCCGGGATTGTTCACGCCGATGACGAAAAAGCGGTCGGTATCGAGCGGCTTGCCCGGACCGACCATGTTGTCCCACCAGCCGACATTCTTGCTGCCGTCGACGCCTTCGTAAATGCCGGCGACATGATGCGACGCGTTGAGCGCGTGGCAGACCAGCACGGCATTCGAGCGGTCGGCATTGAGCGTGCCGTAGGTTTCATACATCAGGGTGTAATCGGCCAGCGTCGCGCCGCTGCGCAACGGCAGCGGCTCCGGGAAGTGCATCGACTTGGGTGAAACGATTCCGATGGATGGCATAGTGGTCCAGATAAAGGCGCCGCAATATTCTGTGCATTTCGTGCGCCGAAAACAAAAAGCCCGACAGCGAACAGCTTGTCGGGCTTCCAGGGCTTACTTCTAAGCACGCTTTAGCCGTATTTATTACGCGCCCGCAAGCTGATCATCAAATCGGCGCATTGCATAAGAATAACCAAGACGGTTCCGCACGTCAAACTCGCAGCCCGTGCACTCTTGCAAGCTTTACAAGCACCATCGGGCTGCTAATCTGCCTTTACGGCCGCATGGGCGAAGATCGCGCAAAAATGCCAATTCAGCAATATTTGAGCAATCCGCAAAGTCGCCATCGAAAGCTAAATGCAAGCTAGCGTGAATTACAGTTTGTTTTCAAGCGCATGCACCCTGGCGCTCACACAATAATCAGGGTTGCCTTACTAGGATGAAGGAGATGCACATGACTATCTGCAAACGCACGACCATTTCCCGCTGGCTGCTCAGCTCGATCACCGCCATCGGCTTGGTCGCGAGCGCGCCGGCGCTGGCGCTGGACAGCATCAAGATGCTGGTGCCGGCCAATCCGGGCGGCGGCTGGGACCAGACCGGCCGCGGCCTCGCGCAGGCGCTGCAGCAGGGCGAGCTGGTGAAGAAGATCCAGATCGACAACAAGGGCGGCGCGGCGGGCACCATCGGCCTCGCGCAGTTCGTCAACTCGGCCAAGGGCGATCCGACCGCGGTGATGATCGGCGGCAGCGTGATGGTGGGCGGCATTGCCCTCAACAAATCCCCGGTCAACCTGTCGCAGGTTACGCCGATCGCGCGGCTGACCGGCGAGTATGACGTGCTCGTCGTTCCCTCCAGCTCCCCGATCAAGTCGCTCAAGGACCTGATCGCACAATTCAAGGCCAATCCGGGCGCCGTGTCCTGGGGCGGCGGCTCTGCCGGCGGCACCGACCACATCATCGTCGCGATGATCGCGCAGGCAACCGGCGTGGATGTCAGCAAGATCAACTACATCCCGTTTGCGGGCGGCGGCGAGGCACAGGCAGCCGTGCTCGGCGGCCATGTGACAGTCGGCCTGTCCGGCTACAACGAGTTTGCCGGCCAGATCCAGTCCGGCAAGTTCCGTCCGCTGGCCGTCACTTCCGGCAAGCGCCTGCCCGGCATTGACGTGCCGACGCTCAAGGAACAGGGTGTGGATGTCGAGCTGTCCAACTGGCGCGCAATCTTTGCCGCGCCCGGCATCAACGACGCCCAGAAGAAAGAGCTGATGACCACCATCGACAAGGCTGTCCGCACCAAGGCCTGGCACGACCTGCTGGCCAAGAACGGCTGGGTTGACGCCTACCTGCCCGGCGACGCATTCGCCCAGTACCTCGAGAGCGAGGTCAAGCAGACCGAGAAAATCATCAACAGCCTCGGCCTCGCCAAGAAGTAAGCACCACGGCAGGCGGGTCCAGTACCCGC
>NZ_LSTO01000001.1:861622-863354 GCF_002211445.1 Noviherbaspirillum denitrificans
GACCATCGTGTTTGTCGTGCTCAATGATGGCGCGCTCGGCATGGTCAAGCACGGGCAGCGGCTGGCCAAGGCCGAACAGATCGGATGCGAACTGCCGCCGACGGATTTCGCCGCATTGGGGCGTGCGCTGGGCGCGCAGGCATTTACAATCCGCTCACCGGAAGACATCGCAGTGCTGGACATCGACGCCATCTGCGCGCGCAAGGGGCCGACCGTGCTGGACGTGCTGGTCGACCCCGATGAAGTGCCGCCGATGAATGTCCGCATGCGGGTGCTCGCAAACACACTCTAGGGAGGAATATGGCTCGTCTCGAAGGAAAGAGCGTACTCATTACGGGCGGCACCAGCGGCATCGGGCTGGCCGCCGCAAAACTGTTCCGTGCCGAAGGCGCGCGCGTGGCCGTGACCGGACGTGATGCCGGACGGATCGAGCAGGCGCGCGAAGAGATCGGCGGCGACGCGCTTGTGCTGCGCAGCGAAGCCGGCAAGCTGGCCGACATCGACGCGATGCTTGAGCAGGTCAAGGCGCGCTTCGGCCGCATCGACGTGCTGTTCCTGAACGCAGGCATCGCGCCGCCCACGCCGATCGAAGCCGTCACCGAAGCGCAGTTCGACGAGATCGTCGACGTCAACTTCAAGGGCATCTTCTTCACGATCCAGAAGGCGCTGCCGCTGATGGAAAAGGGCGGCTCGATCATCGTCACGACCTCGATCACCAACCGCACCGGTTCGCCCGCCTTCAGCGTCTACGGCGCCAGCAAGGCAGCCCTGCGTTCGCTCGTGCAGTCGCTGTCGCTGGCCCTGGTCGGCCGCGGCATCCGCATCAATGCCATCAACCCCGGCCCGATCGACACCGGCGGCTTCAACCGCATTGAAGTGCCGGCGGAAGTGCTGCAGGCGATCAAGGGCGACATCGAAGGGCGCTCGCCGATCAAGCGTTTCGGCTCGCCGGAAGAGGTGGCCAAGGCGGCCCTGTTCCTTGCATCGGATGATTCGTCCTACGTCGTCGGCGAAGAGATCGTCGTCGATGGCGGCATCAGCCTGGTCTGCCTCCCGTAACACACTGAAAGCCGATTCGTGAATCCCAATCTCATTCGCAGCGGCATCTGGAGCGAAGAGCCGGAGCCGGACAATCCTTTCGCGGCCAGGGCGGCATACTGCCGCGGCTACGACGTGTACGGCGAGATGCTCGGCAACGCCCGCTGGGTCGACATGCTGTACCTGCTGTTCCGCGGGGAACGGCCCACTGCCGCGCAGGCAGACCTGATGGAAAACCTCGCGCTGGCGCTGGCCAATCCTGGCCCGCGTGACCCCTCGGTCCATGCCGCAATGTGCGGCGGCGTCGGCGGTTCCACCGGCGCGGCCAGCCTGATGGCGGCACTCGCGGTCGGTGCCGGAAAGCTGGGCGGCGGGCGCGAAGTCTACCTTGCCATCGAAGGCTGGGCGGCCTGCGGCACCGACATCAATGCATGGCAGACATGGTCTGCGCATCCGGCCGATGGCGACGGCAGCATCTGGCCGGCATCGGACCATCCGCCGGGCTTCGATCCCAACGGCGTAAGCACGGCAACGCCGGTGCGGCAGGCGCTGTCCTGCCTCGCGCGCCTCAGCGAAGGCGCGTTCCTGCCGTGGCTGGACGCGCATCGCGAAGCACTCGAGCGTGCGATCGGCCTGCCGCTGGCGATGTCCGGTGTGGCCGCGGCGGCGCTTGCCGACCTCGGCTTTTCGGCGG
>NZ_LSTO01000001.1:863364-864686 GCF_002211445.1 Noviherbaspirillum denitrificans
AAAGGATGCGGATGGCAGTGAACGACGCCGCATCGATACCGGTGTCTTTCAATGCCACTCGGCAAAGCAGGGAATTGCCGGCGAACGCCAGCATGGCAAGCGTCGTCATCAGCAGGATGCGGAGTTGCGGCATGGCGTCGTCGGCATGAGGAAAACACAATATACGCGCTACTTTCCGCGCTGCAGCGTCATTCCCTTGCCCGGTTTGCATGTGAACAACGCAACGCTTTTAGTGCGGCGGAATTTGCAAAACCCGGCTAGGATGTGACTGACAGCAACTATTGCGAGGCATGGCATGCGAGGCATCTTTACCGAACCGTTTCGTCCCGCCGGTTGCGAGGAGTGCCGCAACCCGGCTGCCTTGGGCTTCGACTTCACCATGGCTTTCCAGCCCATCATGGACCTTGAGACCATGCGGCCATTCGCCTATGAAGCCCTGGTGCGCGGCCTGAACGGCGAGGGCGCCGGGTTCGTACTTGGGCAGGTCGATGACGGCAACCGCTACCGCTTCGACCAGGCCTGCCGCGTGAAGGCCATCGAACTTGCCGCCGGACTCGGCATGCACCGGATCGCATCGTGCCACCTGAGCATCAATTTCCTGCCCAACGCCATCTATCGCCCGGAAACCTGCATCCGTTCGACGCTGGAAGCCTGCGCACGCTTCGGATTTCCGTCGGACAGATTGATGTTCGAGGTGACCGAAGGCGAGCGCGTCGAAGACGGACCCCACCTCGTCGGCATTTTCAACGACTACCGCAAGCGCGGTTTCCTGACCGCCATCGACGACTTCGGCGCGGGCTATGCCGGCCTCAACCTGCTGGCAACCTTCCAGCCCCACGTGCTCAAGCTCGACATGGAACTGACCCGCGATATCGACGGCAGCGCCGTACGCCAGGCGATTGTCGCCGGGATTGCACTCACAGCCGGCAAGCTGAATATCACGCTCGTCGCGGAGGGCGTGGAAACGGCCGGCGAACGCGATACCTTGCATGCGCTCGGCATCAAGTACCAGCAGGGATACCTGTTCGCGCGGCCGGCAGTGGGAGCGTTGCCCCTGGCCTGACTTCCGGGTGTCCTACCTGCGCAAGGTCATTTCCTTCTGCAGTGCGAGGGGTTCCGACGGCCATGTGCTCTTGATATAGGCGAGCACTGCCGTAATATCCGCATCCGAAAGCGTCGTGCCATACGCCGGCATGTCGCTCTGGTAGCCGTCCGGCGCGGTTCTTCCCGGCACGAGCCCGTTCTTCACGATGTCGAACAGCACGCTGTCCGGATGGTGCCAGGTGTGGCCGGTTTCATCGTGCGGCGGGGCGGGGAGGCGG
>NZ_LSTO01000001.1:864696-866819 GCF_002211445.1 Noviherbaspirillum denitrificans
TAATCGACGTAGCGGGTCAGGTCGAGGCCATCGAGCTTGAGGTCCACCACCGCATCCATCGGGTGGGCAAACGGCCGCGCCTTGCCCTTGAACTCGAAGGGAGCGCCATTGACGTGCGCGCGCAGCAGCGGCTCGACAAAGATGCCGACCTGCGACGGCAGCGACGAGACAAAGGGAACGCCGAGCGCGATGTCGGTGACCGCATGCGTAGCCTTCGCCGGCTTGTCGTCGAAGGCGATACGGCCGGCGTCAACCTGGATATTGTTGACGGAGAAGCGCGCCGGTTCATCGGAAGGCGGCTGGCTGGCAATCAGTTCGATGATGTCATCGATGTTGTATCGGTTCGGCCCGGTGCGCGCAAGGTGCACATAAGGTGCGGACAGGCGCAGCTCGCGCACCACCGGCGCCAGGCGCAGCAGGGATTCGCCTGCCAGGTCGACATGCAGCAGGTCGAAGGAAGCAAAGGTTTCCTGGCTCTTTGGCTCCCGCACCTTGAAGTCGCGCACCGTCAGCGTCAGCGCATAGGGATTGAATTCGACTGCGCCGACCGTGGCTTCGCGATGCAGCTTTTCGGCGATCAGCGCTTCCGCCTGCGAGCGAATGACGCCCGGCAGGATGAAAAAGCCGATGACGCCATAGCCGAGGACGATGCCGGCCAGGATTGCTGCGCCGCGGCGCAGTTTCGGATGCTTCGCCCAGGACGACAGGCGGGAGGAAGTTGAGGACATGATCGCGAGACGCCGTGCAACGAAGGTTGCTGGATTCTACCAGTGGTATTTCCACTCTACACGGCGCCGCGAATCCGTCAAATGCCCGCACTTCCTACGAGGCCATCGTCCCCAGCTTTTCCATCCGCGCGAACCACTTGTCCGCGTCCTTCTGCTTCAGGTTGCCCACCATGCCGACCAGGGTTTCATGCACCGGCGAGATGCCGACGAAGCCGAGGATGTTCCGCTCCAGCGACTTGATGCTGTGCGCGCGGAAGTACCAGCGGTAGATGGCGGCCGGCATGCCCATGGTGACCACCACGCGCGCCGAGCGCCCGGTCAGTCCCTTGGCGGTGAACGCGTTTCCTTCCCCCTTGAAAGCAAAACCCGGCCGCGCCACCTGCTCGAGGAAGCCTTTCAGCAGCGCCGGCATGTCGCCCAGCCAGAGCGGGAAGAAGAAAACCATGTGCTGTGCCCAGTGGATGCCGTCCTGCGCCGCGGCGAGCACCGGCGGCAGCGTGCCGTGTTCCCAGTCCTGCTGGCTGCGCAGCAGCGGGAAATCGAGGGTGGCGATGCAAATGCGGCGGACTTCATGCCCGCCAGCTTGCGCGCCGGCGGCGTAGGCGTCTTCTAGTGCGTGGCAGAGATGACGCTGCGTGGCGTCCGGATGTCCCTGTACCAGGAGGATGCGCTTGCCCATGATGCCTCCCTTCGTTTGCTGTGTGTGCAATGACACTCTCCGCCTTTGACGGGACGAATTCAATGAAGCGGATCAAGGAAATCCGGCGGCGCCTCATAACCAAGGGGTACGTCAGTCTCGCCAAAATGTTTCCTGCGAGACATGATGGACCCGGTCACTCCCCGCCCGCCCCCGAAATCCGCTTCAACCTCTGCCCGAAAATCCCCCACACCGTTTCCACCCCATCCAGCTCCCCGACCAGCGCCCATCCGGTACCGATCTTGCGCGCCTCGACCGCGATCCCCAGTTCATTCCCCACCTGCTGCGCCCACTGCTTCGCCGCGCCCTGCCCCTTGAACAGCTCATTGCCTTCGAATACCACGGTGCCTTCGAACACCGGTTTGCTGAATACACTCATGTCATCTTCCTTCAACGTTATCAGGCCTTTTCCTCGACAGCGCTTCCCTTTGGATGCCGGCGCAGCTTCGCCCTCACCCGCCGCACCAGGCCTTCGAAATCATCCATGTAGGTGAACACCGCCGGCACCACCAGCAGGCTGAGCACGGTGGACGTGATCAGGCCGCCGATCACAGCGATTGCCATCGGCGAGCGAAAGCTGGCGTCGGCAATCCCGACGCCCATCGCGATCGGGAGCATGCCCGCGCCCATCGCGAGCGTGGTCATGATGATGGGGCGCGCGCGCTTGTGGCAGGCGTCGGGCAGCGCGTCGCAGCGCG
>NZ_LSTO01000001.1:866829-871751 GCF_002211445.1 Noviherbaspirillum denitrificans
AGGAAGCATTGGTAAGTCGCGATCGACGCCTGCATCAGGAAGGCGTCGACGCCGCCCACCGCGCTGCCGGCCGGCGCCGATGAGCAGGGCAGACCATCGTCGAACTCCCGCGCGACGCAGAAATACACGTCTTCCAGCGTGAGGTGAGCCGCCGGCGCGCACAGCACCCAGTTGGCGGCAAACACCTCGTGCTGGCGGATGAAGCCCGCCCGTTGCAATGTGCCGCAGATTGCCAGGAGTTGCTTTGGCGGCAAGCGCGTACTGTCGAGCAATTCAACCACGCCGGCGGAAAACGGAGCGGCGGCCAGGACCAGTGCAAGGACTTCCGTTGTCTTTCGGAACCTGTCGTGGAACAACGGATTGCACAGCAGGCAATGTTCATCGATGTGCATGTCCCTGCCTCCCGGAGCTATCAGCGGCGGATCGGTTCCAGCTTGCCGCCCGTGACTTCATACACCGTGATCGGCGCGCCCTCCCAGTCGCCGGCGCGGTCGAACTTCACCTCGCCGAGCAGCGACTGGTAGCGGATGCGCGACAGCACGGGCACGAACTTCGCCGGTTCCACCGAGCCGGCCTGCTTCATGGCTTCGGCCACCAGGCGCGTGGCGACATAGAAGGCCGGCGCATACACATCAACGTCGGCGCCGAAGGATTTCTTGAACCGCGCACGGAATTCCGGCCCGCCCGTCAGCGTGTCGAGCGAGGTGCCGCCCTGCGCGCAGTAGAGCTTCCCTTCCACGGCGCCCGCGCTGAGCGTCACGATCTCCTTCGAGCACAGGCCGTCGCCGCCGAGCAGCGGCACGTTCAGCCCGAGCTGCTTCATCTGCCGCGCCATCAGCCCGCCCTGCGAATAGTAGCCGCCGAAGAACACCGCATCCGGGTTCATCGCCTTGATCTTGGTGAGGATGGACGAGAAATCGCTCGACTTGTCGGTGGTGAATTCGCGCCCGAGGACCTGGACCTTGAGCTCATTCGCCTTGTTGATGAACACATCGGCGACACCTGCGCCGTAACTGGTGCGGTCATCGATCACGGCCACCTTCTTCATGCCCAGGAAGCCGGCGCCGAAGCGCGCCATCATCGCGCCCATCACGTTGTCGTTGGCCGCCAGGCGGAACACATGGGGATAGCCCTGCTGCGTCAACTTGGGATTGGACGATGCGCCGGTGATCATCGGGATGCCGGCATCGTTGTACAGCTTGGATGCCGGAATCGACACGCCGGAGTTGTAATGGCCGATGACCGCCTTCACGCCGGAGTCGATCAGCTTCTGCGCGGCGGCCACGCCCTGCTTGGGATCGGCCTGGTCATCCTCGGACAGCAGTTCGAAGCGGACCGTGTTGTCGCCGACCTTGAGGCCGGACGCATTCAGTTCATCGACCGCGAGGCGGACGCCGCGCTCATTGTCCTTGCCGCTGTTGCCCTGGCCGCCGGTCAGCGGGCCGGCGTGCCCGATCTTGACGGTGATCTCGGCCGCGTGCGCGGTGACCATCACCAGCGCGGACACCGCGGGGAAAAGCAGTCTTGCAAGCATTGTCGTGTTCATGTCCTTGTCTCCTCAAAGAATCTCGAATCAGTGTTTATCGGTGTTCAACAGATTGCGTACGCCATACAGGTTGTCGAACTCGAAATCAGGTCGCGGCTGCCATGTGCCCAATGCCTCCTTTCCCCGGTTCACCCACGCCACGTTCATGCCCAGCGGCTTGGCGCCGTCGATGTCGGCCCAGGACGCGAGCGAGCAATGCAACACATGCTCGGGCGGAACGGCCAGCCGTTCGAGGGCCAGCTTGAAGATGTCGGCCGAGGGCTTGTAGGCCTTGGCCATTTCCGCCGTCGTGACGTGTTCAAAGAAGTGCGTCAGCCGGCTCCGGCGCCAGAGATCGCTGTCCATGTTCGTGATCGGCATCAGCGGGTAACGCTCCGCCAGCCAGGTGAGCACCTCGACCGAATCGGGATGCGGCGCCGCATCCTCGACCAGGCTGACCAGGTACATGTCGGTCAGCGCGGGAATGTCGAGGCTTGCCGATACGCCGGGCGCGAGCGTGTCGAGCGTCGCGGCCAGCGCTTCCTGCGCCACCTCGCGGTACTTGCGGTACTTGCCGCCGCGGTACAGGCGCACATTGCGGATGTCCCAGTCGAGGTAGACCTGCGCGATGTCGCCCGGCGCTTCGAGCTGCGTTTCCGCCAGCACCTTCTTCATGCCCGAGATGCCGCCCTGGTCGACATCGACCAGGGTGCCGAAATAATCGAAGGTGATTGCCTTGATATGCATGTTGTTCTCCTTATCCAAACTTCTTGATTCGGGCAGCCGCCTCGTCGGTGCCGAAGCAGGCAATGGTTGCCGCCTGCTCCAGTTCCAGCGCCGTCGCGATACGTGTCTGCAGCTGCGTCGTCAGCAGTGTCTTCAGGCGTGCGACCGAGAAAGCCGACTTGGAGGCAATGACGGCGGCGACATCCATCGCCTTCTGCATCATTTCCCCGCGCGGCACCACCCAGTTCACCAGCCGCAGGTCGAGCAGCGCGCGGCTGTCCTGCTTCTCGCCGAGCAGCCACAGCTCCATCGCCTTCTGGTAGCCGACCGCCTGCGGCAGCAGGTGGGTGACGCCGCCGGTGACGAACTGGCCCCAGTCCATCTCGGGGAAGAAGCAGCACAGGTCGTCCGACGCCACCACCACGTCGCAATTCAGCAGCCACTCGAAACCGCCGCCCACCGCATAGCCGTGGATGGCACCGACCACCGGCTTTTCGCCGAACATGAGGTCGCGCGAGATTTGCTGGATGCGTTCGACGTGATGACGGATGCTGGCCGGGCTTTCGGTCTGGCGCGCGAAATCCTTCAGGTCGTCGCCGGCACAGAACGCGCGGCCGGCGCCGGTCAGCACGAGCACCTTCAGCGCGGGATCGGACTGTGCCTCGCGCAGCACCGCATGGAAGTCGTCGAGCAGTTCCGCGCCGATGGCGTTCAGGCGTTCCGGGCGGTTGAGGGTGATGACGCCGATGTCGCCCTCGCGATCGAATTTGACGTAGTTCATGCCGGCACCTTTTCGACCCATGCGGTCTTTCCATCCGTCCGGCCCAGGGACTCGAACGCAATCATTTCGACGATGGCCGTCGCGCCGATACGCCCCTGGATCTCGCGCTCCAGCCGCTCCCGTGCTTCATGCCATCCCGCCAGCGTGAGCTGCTGCGCCGCCTCGACCCTGACCTCGATGCGGTCGTAGGGTCCGTCGCCGCGCAGCACGATGCGGAAATGACCGGAGCTGTACTGGGGCAGCGACTCGACCGCCGCGCGTACCGCGCTCGGGAAGACGTTGATGCCGCGCACATTGAACATATCGTCCGTCCTTCCTGTCACACGGAAGCGCCATGCGGTGCGGCCATCGGGGCCGGGCGCCGTCTCCGTGATGGTGACAACATCGCGCGTCCGGTAGCGGACCAGCGGCTGGCATTCCTTGGCAAGGTGCGTGCACACCAGTTCACCCACGGTGCCGTCACGAATCGGCAGGCGCTGTCCGCTTTCCGGGTCAAGGATTTCGGCGAACACCACATCGCTCGCGTGATACAGCAAGTCGTTGGTCCATGCCGTCTGGCCGCCGAGGATGCTCAGCACCTCGGACAGGCCGAAGTTGGCATTGCGCACCTTGAAGCCCCACTTCTCTTCCATCGTTTCGCGGAAGGCCGGATTGTCGAGCCCGGCCTCGCCGCCGAACAGGCTGAGCCGCAGCCCGAGGTCGCGCGGCCGCCATTCGGGGAATTGTTCGCGCATCACCTTTTCCAGCATTGCCGGATAGGACGGTGTGCAAGAAATCGCGGTGATGCCGAGTTCCTTGATCGAACGGATCAGCTGCGCGGTATTGCCGATGCCAAAGGGCAGGACGGTGGCACCGGTCGCCTCGAGCACGGTATGGTCAGTGAAGCCGCCGGTCCACATGCAGTAGTTCAGGCAATGCACGACACGGTCTTCGCGGCGCAGGCCCGCCGCCCACATCGAGCGCGCGCCGATGCGGGCGACGTTCTCCGCATCCTTCTTCGAATTGGACAGGATCAGCGGACGGCCGGTGGTGCCCGAGGTGCGGTGCATGCGCACCACGTCCGCCTGCGTGCAGGCAATGTAGTCGCCGAACGGATAAGCGCCTTCCTGGCTGACGCGCAGCTCATCCTTTTCCGTCAGCGGCAGGTCCTGCAGGTCGTCGAGCGTGATGCGGCGCGACGTGAACGCGGACAGCTTGTTGCGATAGAAGGCGGAATGGGAACGAACATAGTCCCACTGGCGCTCCCACGCCGCGTCCTGGTATTGGCGGACCGCTTGCGGCGGCAGGGTTTCGAATTCCGGATCGAAGAGCTCGTCCGTGCTGCTTGCGGATTTCAAGGTCATTGTCTTCTCCATGGTGTCTGTATCGGTGCCGCGCAGTCACACGGCTTTCTTGCTGCAGGCCTTGCCCTCGATGTCGTGCCGCCGCACGATGGCGCGCGCGTGCTTCCCACGCCCGACTTCGCCGGCGCCGTCGGTCACCACGACGTAGAACCAGTAAAGCCCGCCTTCCTTGCGGTCGAAAGTGGCAACGGCCTCGATGGTCGCGCCGAGCGGCGTGGGGGAAAAATGCGTGAACTCCACGCGGGCGCCGACAGACATTTCGCCGTCTCCCAGCATCGGCGCCAGCAGCCGCGCACAGGCGCGCTCCATCAGGCCGAGCATTGCGGGAGAAGACAGGACCTCGGGATACGATTCGGTCGTGCTGTCGCCATAGGCGGCCGCAAGGTCCGGTGCCGAGACCAGCATTTGCAGGCGGGCGGAATCGCCACTGTTTAACATCGCGTCACTCCTGTTGATTGATTGCCCCGGTGCTTTTGCAAGGGGTGTGCCAACGGGAATGGAAAGAGGGGTGGGGCAGGTGGAAAGCCGCGTGGGACGTGGCTTCAGC
>NZ_LSTO01000001.1:871761-874312 GCF_002211445.1 Noviherbaspirillum denitrificans
CCTTCCAGCTCGCGAGCGAACTGAAGGCGTTGATGAACCACGACAGCGCCTCCTGCACATGCCCGAACGCCGAGCTGATCTGCATCAGCCCGCCCAGCGTGATCGCTCCCGAAAAATAGCGCGGCGCGCCAACCAGGAAAGGAAAGATGACCGCGAACTGTGCATAAAAATTGGACGCCACATTCAATCGCTTGGTGGTGCGCATGATGTCCCACCAGTTGCGGCGAATACGCTCGAAGCGACTATCCAACTGCGTCTGTTCCTGCGGCTCGCCACGATACAGCGCAACTGCTTCCGCATATTCCCGGATACGCACCAGCCCGAAACGGAAATCGGCCTCATAGCGCTGCTGGTTGAAATTCTGGTGCACGAGCGGCTTGCCGATGAACCACACCATGACCGAACCAGTCAGCGCGTAGGCCACAGCGAACCACACCATGTAGCCGGGAATCGTGATTTCCTGCGCTCCAATCATGAACGACAGCGGTCCGCTGACCGACCACAGGATCCCGACAAAGGACACCAGCGTCACGACCGCCGACAGCAAGCCGAGCGACAACGTCAGCGTACCGCTCGTCAGGAAGTTCAAGTCCTCCGCAATACGCTGGTCGGGGTTGTCCGCGCTACGCGTCTGCTCGATGCGGTAATACGCCTGGTTGGCGAGCCACTCATCGAGATACTGGCGCGTCATCCACGCCCGCCAGCGCATTTCCAGCGCTTGAGTCAAGTAGACGCGATAAATCGCCACGGCGATATAAGTGAAGGCGAGGTAGGAGAAGCGCCAGAGCTGCTCCTTGAAAACCTCGTAATCCTTGTTCTCCAGCGCGTTGTAGAAATCCCTGTTCCACGCGTTGAAGAGCACATCGAGATACACCATGCCCAGCGCCAGCGCGACCACTGCGGCCAGCAACCCGCGTGCGCGCCATTTTTCTTCGGAACTCCAGTACGGTTTGACGAGATGCCACACTGCGCGCCAATCCATGCGCGGCTGAACTTTGACGGTCATAGGTAAAACGTTTGATGGGAAAATTCCTGCGGCGCCCATCAATGGCACCGCAGGACGAAATGCAGGATCAGTCGACTTTCGCGCCCGAATCCTTGACGACCTTGGACCATTTCCGGGTCTCGGCCTGGATATGCGCAGCGAATTGCTCGGGCGTGTTCCCGACGGGATCCGCGCCCTGCGCCACCAGCTTTTCCTTCACCGCGGGACTGGCCAGCGCCTTGGCGATTTCCTGCTGCAGCTTGTTGACGATATCGGGAGGTGTGCCTGCGGGCGCGAGAATGCCGAACCACGAGCTCGCTTCGAAACCGGTCAAGTCACCACCGGTCTGCGCGATTGGTGGGACATCAGGTAGTGCAGGCGAAGGCTTCGCACTCGTGACACCAAGCGCCTTCAACCGCCCTGCCTTGATATATGGCATCGCCGAAGGCAGGTTGTCGAACATCAGGTCAGCCTGCCCGCCGAGCAAGTCGGTGATGGCCGGCGCCGATCCGCGATACGGGATGTGCACCATGAACGTCCTGGTCTGTGTCTTGAACAATTCCCCGGCAAGGTGGATCGACGTGCCGTTACCGCTCGATGCCATGTTCAGGCGCCCCGGATGACCCTTCAGATAATTGATGAAGCTCGTTACGTCGATGATCTTGTTCTTCTCCGCAAATGCCGCATTCAGGACAAGCACGTTCGGCACGGAAGCTACCAGTGTGACCGGTGCGAAATCCTTGATCGGGTCGAAGGCAAGTTTCGAATATAGCGACTGGTTGATCGCATGGGTGCCGACCGTCCCCATCAGAAGCGTGTATCCATCGGCCGGCGACTTGGCCACGACTTCCGACCCGATGTTCCCACCGGCACCCGGACGGTTATCAATGATGACGGCTTGGCCCCATGCCTTTTGCAACTCACCTCCCACCGCGCGTGCGAGGATATCGGTCGTCCCGCCCGGTGGAAACGGCACAATCAGTTTGATCGGTTTGGTCGGATATGCCTGCCCGAAGGCGGCACTGCTACCGATTACAGCGGCTGCGGCGGCAACAATGGATAACCAGTGTTTCAACTTCATCGCGTCTCCTCCTTGTCATGGTAGTTTGTCCGGAGCATTGCCTACCCGCTTGCCGGGGTTCAAGCGTTCCAGCGCAAGCAAGGCGGCAGATTGATCCGCATTTGGCACTGCATTCAGGATACTGTGATATGTCTGCGTGATGAGTTCCGCCACTGGCAGAGTAACGCCGGCAGCACTTGCTGCGAAGAGCACATTGTCGAGGTCCTTCGCCTGGCTCTTCACCTGCCCGCCGGGGAGGAAATTCCGATCCAGCATGCGTTGCCCGTGCACCTCGAGGATTCGGCTTTCGGCAAACCCGCCGCGCAGGGCCGTCCGCACCGCTGCAGGATCAGCACCGCCCGCCTGGGCCAGCATCAAGGCTTCCGCGACGATGCACAGAGTGCCGCCGACAATGAGTTGGTTGCACAGTTTTGCAACTTGTCCGCTACCGGCAGGTCCCACCAGCGTGGGCCGCCCCATGATCTTCCATACAGGTTCGGCGCGCG
>NZ_LSTO01000001.1:874322-879229 GCF_002211445.1 Noviherbaspirillum denitrificans
TCAATCCTTTCTGAAGAAAGCATAGTTCACTTTTCATTCCAAGGCAAATCTTTTAAAGAAGATGCCACCATCCTCGCGCAATCCCTTAGAATACGTCCCCCCGAATTTGGCGGCCACCTCCCCCAACCTTCCAGAAAAGCATGAATATCAGGATCAGCGACGAACTGCGGCCCTATGTCGACCCGCTTACCACCCACGAATACGAAGCCCTGGAACGCAGCATCCTCGCCGAAGGCTGCCGCGACGCGTTGGTGCTGTGGGGCGAAGTCCTGGTCGACGGCCACAACCGCTACGCGATCTGCCGCAAGCACGGCATTCCGTACAACACAGTACAGAATGACAAGTTCGGCTCGATCGAGGATGTGATGCTGTGGATGATCGACAACCACCTCGCGCGGCGCAGCGTGTCCGATTTCCAGCGGGGCATGCTAGCCTTGCGCAAGAAGGCGATCCTGTCCGAACGGGTCAAGGCGCAAAAGGAAGCGGAGCCCGAAACCACACCGGAAACCGAGTCCAAAGCCCCTGAAACGCCGCCGGAGCGCCCGCCGCTGGCAACACGTGAAGAAGTCGCCAAGGTTGCCGGCATCAGCAGCAATACCGTCAGCCGTATCGAAAAGATTCAGAAAACGGCCACGCCGGAACTCGTCGAGGCGGTCCGCTCGGGTACGATTTCCCTGAACGCTGCAGCAGCCGTCGCTTCGCTTCCCAGTGAGGAGCAGGTGGCTGCCGTCAACGGCGGCAAGAAGGAATTGCGGCAGGTCGCAAAACAGCTGCGCGAAGCGAAGTCGCCGGCCAGGGCGCCAAAACCGGAAGCGCCGCCAGAACCGCATGAAACCATCGACGATGTCGGCGAAGCCAATGCCCGTATCGTGGAACTGAAAGCCGAAAATGCCGCGCTCAGGGCAAAGGTGCAGCAGCTCACCATCGCCCTCTCCGAAGCCCGGCGACAGCACAGTGAAAAGGAAGCATCATGACCCATACCTGCGGCGTCGACTTCGGCACCTCCAATTCCACGGTCGGCAGTGTGCGCCCTGGTGAATCCCTGCTCCTGCCCCTGGAAGACGGCAAGGCCACCCTGCCCTCGGTCGTGTTCTTCAATGCCGAAGACAACACCACGAGCTTTGGACGCGCTGCGCTGGCAGAGTATTTGACCGGTACGGAAGGCCGGCTGATGCGCTCGATGAAAAGCCTGCTTGGTACGGGCCTGATGGAAGGCCAGACCGAGGTGCAGGGGCGCGCTCTGCCGTTCCGCGACCTGCTCGCGCAATTCCTGGGCGAGCTGAAGCGGCGCGGCGAACAGGCCGCCGGCAAGGCGTTTTCGCATGCCGTTTTCGGCCGGCCGGTGCATTTCGTTGACGACGATGCGACCGCGGACAAGCTCGCCGAGGACACGTTGCTGGCACTGGCACGCAAGGCGGGATTCAGCGACGTAAGCTTCCAGTACGAGCCGATCGCAGCAGCATTCACCTATGAATCGGGCATCACCCGCGAGGAGCTGGTGCTGGTCATCGACATCGGCGGCGGCACCTCGGACTTCACGCTGGTACGCCTGTCTCCGGCGGCCGCGGCCAAGGCCGAGCGGCACGACGATATCCTCGCGACCGGCGGCGTGCATATCGGCGGCACGGATTTCGACAAGTACCTGAGCCTGGCCGGTGTGATGCCCGAGCTCGGGCTGGGCACGCGGATGACGAACAATAATGAAGTGCCGTCGAGCTATTACTTCAATCTCGCGACCTGGCACACCATCAACTTCGCGTACTCACAGAAGGTCTGGCGCGAGCTGCAGGATGTCTACCGCGACGCGCAGGAGCGCGACAAGCTTGCGCGGCTGCTGAAGCTGGTCGACCAGCGCGACGGCCACTGGCTGGCGCAAAAGGTCGAGGAAACGAAGATCGCGCTGTCCGATGCCGATGAAGTCCCGCTGCTGCTCGACAGGCTGGCATCGGATCTCGCATTCACCTTGCAGCGCGATGCGTTCAATGGCGCCGTGGCGCACCTCATTTCAGGCATCAGCAAGTCCGTTACGGACCTCCTTGCCGACGCGGGTATCGGGCCGGAACGCGTCGATACGGTGTTCTTTACGGGTGGTTCAAGCGGCGTTCCGCTGCTGCGCCGGGAGATTGCGTCCATGTTCCCCACGGCTGCACATGTCGAGGGAGATTTGTTCGGGAGCATTGGTGCCGGGCTTGCGATTGATGCCGCAAGGAAATTTTCTTGATGTGTGGAAAGATGTATAACAAAAACGTTGATTTGTATCATCCACTAGAGGCCGGACCGCCGGTATGATTTCCCCATCTGCTGCACATGCAACTGATATGCATGGCGGCAGGCCCAGCGCCCTATCGAGCGGATCAGGTCGGCAGCCAAAAGGCGGACCCGGATCACGGATGGGGCGCTTTCATTTCTGCTTCTCCTTTCCAAAAGATTTCCGTCGAATCAACATCTTCCCGGTTGCCGAGAAGTTTTTGCTCGTCCTCAGAATCCCCGCTTCCGATCTGATTTATACTGTACGCACATACAGTATTAAAGCAGGTGAGCACCATGAAATTCTTCGAAGTCCACAAGCTCCACGCCGCCGAAGCGCGGCTGGCCCTCGCCGTCGACACCATCGTCGAACGCCACCGCACGGCCGGGCGTACGCTGACCTGGCGTCTCGTGCATGAAATCGAAAAGGAAGCCCTCAAGGCGCTGGAAGAAGCGGGTGACCTTGATCGCAAATACGTGCGCATGTTGCGCTCGTCCCGCTGGGGTTATGTGCCGCGCGTGAACCAGCCGGCAGACCTGCGCTGCCACGACGCCCTCCCCGTCACCCTGACACTCATCCGCAAGGCTTATCACACGCTCCACTAAGCTTGGCTACAATCAAGTCAGCTTAACAACAGGAAAACGCCATGCCTTACATGCTGCTCATCGTCGAACCGGTCGGCCAGCGCCAGGATCGCACTGAAGCTGAAGGCCGCGCGGTCTATGACCGTATGCTCCGCTTCGCCGGCGAGCTGAAGGAGAAGGGCTTGTTGTTGGGTGCCGAATCCCTTGCGTCCCAATCCACGGCAGCCCGCGTGAAGGTGCGCGGCGGCCAGGCTGCCGTCCTCGATGGACCATTTGCGGAAGCCAAGGAAATGATCGGCGGGTTCTTCCTGCTTGATTGCGCCACCCGCGAGGAAGCCATTGCCATCGCGGCTCGCTGTCCGGCAGCGGAATGGTGCACGGTCGAGGTACGCAGCCTCGCCCCTTGTTACGTCTCCTGAAATTTTTTTGCCCGGCGGTCGATTCCGCCGCCGTTCGTCCGTCGTGTGATCAGGGGGCGGCACAGACGCCCTTTACTGCAAAGGAGAAACGGACATGCGATTCATGATCATCGTCAAGGCATCGGCAGATTCGGAGGCCGGCATCATGCCGCCCGAAAGCCTGTTCGCCGAAATGGCGGCTTACCACGAGCAATTGGCCAAGGCCGGCGTCCTGCTGGATGCCTCCGGCCTGCAGCCCACATCCAAAGGTTGGCGCATCCGCTATGCCGACGGCAAGCGGCAGGTCATCGACGGCCCGTTCAGCGAAAGCAAGGAACTGGTTGCCGGCTACACCATCATCCAGGTCCGCTCGCGCGACGAGGCGCTGGAATGGTCGCGCCGCTTCCCGGCGCCGCACGGCAAGGACGTCGAAGCGGAAATCGAGGTCAGGCCGCTGTACGAACTCGAGGATTTCGACCAGAGCCCGGCCATCGAGCGGTTCCGCGCGATGGGCGTCGGCAGCGAACAGAAACAATAAACAGAAAGGAAGGCTTCCCATGAACAAGCAGATCTTCGTCAACCTCCCGGTCAAGGACCTCGAACGCACGAAAGCCTTCTTCGGCGCGCTCGGCTACAGTTTCAACGCACAGTTCACCAACGACAAGGCCGCTTGCATGGTGGTCTCGGAAGAGATCTATGTGATGCTGCTGACGGAACCGTTTTTCCAGGGTTTCACCGGCAAGGCCATCGCCGATGCGCACAAGGTCACCGAGGTCCTGCTCTGCCTGTCCTGCGACAGCCGTGCCGAGGTCGACGACCTGGTGGCGAAAGCCATTGCCGCCGGCGGCAAGGCGCCGCGTGAACCCCAGGACCACGGTTTTATGTATGGCCACGGCTTCGAAGACCTCGACGGCCACATCTGGGAACTGGTCCACATGACCGGCACACCCCCGCAAGCCTGATGTTCCCGCCCGTCCACAAGGCCATCGACGCCGTCTGGCGCATCGAATCCGCGAAGATTGTCGCCGGCGTGGCGCGCCTGGTGCGCGATATCGGGCTGGCGGAAGAACTCGCTCAGGATGCGCTGGTGGCGGCACTCGAACACTGGCCCAAGGATGGCGTGCCGGATAACCCCGGCGCGTGGCTCATGGCTACTGCGAAGAACCGCGCGCTCGACCGGTTGCGGCACATCAAGCTTGCCGAATCCAAGCTGGAGCAATGGGGCCGCGAACTGGACGCCCTGGAGGCATCGATCGTGCCCGATTTTGTGGATGAACTGGATGCGGCCAGGTCGGACGACATTGGCGACGACCTGCTGCGCCTGATCTTTACCGCCTGCCATCCGGTCCTGTCGACCGAGGCGCGCGTCGCGCTGACGCTCAAGCTGCTGGGCGGACTGACGACGGAAGAAATTGCGCGGGCTTTCCTGGTGCCCGAGCCGACGATCGCGCAGCGCCTCGTGCGCGCCAAGCGGACCTTGCGCGACTCCCGCGTGCCGTACGAAGTGCCGCGCGGCGATGAACTCGCCGAACGTCTCGCATCCGTACTGGAAGTCGTCTACCTCGTATTCAATGAGGGCTATACCGCGACCGCCGGCGACGACTGGATGCGCCCGGCCCTCATCGATGAAGCCCTGCGGCTCGGTCGCATGCTTGCGGAACTGGCGGCGCCGGAGCC
>NZ_LSTO01000001.1:879239-885295 GCF_002211445.1 Noviherbaspirillum denitrificans
TGTCGCTGCGGACCTCGTCGCCTCCCGGCACCATCACGACCTCACTCATTTCCAGCAAGTCCTTTCCCAGCAACTCCGACAGCGGCCTTCCACTTGCCACCGTATCAAAGGTGAGCTTTGAAAATTCGCCGGATTCCTTCAGCTGATACAAGTGGACAACGACCGACAGGGGACGCCCGGAAACGTCGCGGTTGATGACCGGGTCAGCGACGGCCTTGATTTCATAAGTTTTCGGTCCCGATGCACATCCCGCCACTGCTGCAAGGCTGGCGAAGATTGCGGCCAGCTTCAACGGCATCGCTAAAGGCCTGTTTGGCGTGGACATATCGGTCTCCGGAAAAATATCGCGATCAAAAAGTTGCAATTATTGCATCGATGATTGTATATTATACAACATTGTAAAAAAGATAATATCTGCGCGGTGGTCTCTGATAACGGATTCCACGGGCGCGCAGATAGCGTTGTTAAAACGTAGGGCCAGGATTATGTTGGTCAGTGTTATCGCATGCTTAGTCGCAACGTTTGCCGCTCTGAGTTGGATCGGCTGGCGTTACTTCGTCTCGCCGGTGCGAACACCGTCACGGTCGCCCAGTCCGGACACGCGGACGCGAGGCATCCAGATATCCGTTTCCAGTGTCCATGGCCCGCTGCTGCTTGCGTTTGGCCTGGTCATGGCGAGTGTGGCAAGTGTCCTTGCCTTGTCCGGGCACATTTTCCTCGATCCCTTGCATGCGCCGCAGCTTGACCGCCAGCAGCATATCCAGGCAACGCTGACTCCAGAGGCCCTGGTGCCGCCTCCGCCGTTGCCGCCCTCCGTGTTTATCGGGACGGAACGGCCGGGACTGGAAAGCGCCAACCGGGACTGGAGCAGGCTCGATCCCGAATTCGTCGCCGCGGTGTTGAAGATATTTGCCCGCCTGGAATCGCGCGGTTATCCATTTGCACTGCTTGAAGGCTACCGGAGTCCGGAGCGCCAGGATGCGTTGGCAGATTCCGGGGCGCTCGTAACCAATGCGCGCGCTTTCCAGAGCAAGCACCAGTACGGACTTGCAATCGACGCGGCGCCGCTGCGGAACGGGAGGCTCGTCATCTCTGAAAAGGAACCTTGGGCGATGGACGCCTACCTTGCGCTGGGCGAAGAGGCGGAGCGGGCAGGGCTGACATGGGGCGGCAGATGGAAGCTCAAGGACTACGGCCACATCGAAGCGGCCGGCGCGATTCGTTCGCGCAACCGACGACCGTCGGTAAGCGGATAGAGAACTGAGGAAGACATATGTGGAAGTGGCTGCGGAACGGGAAGATCGCCTCGGCGTTCGGATTCCTGATTCTGATCGCATTGATCTGGATTGCAGGGCCCTACGTGGGATTGGTGTCGCGCGACGCCCGATTCGCGTCGATTTTCGGCGTGATGCTGCTGTGGGTGGTCACGTTGATGGCGGGAAGGCTGCTGGCGGAACGCGCAGGCGGCGTGCTCGAAAAGGTACTGCGCGGGCAGGCGGACGATGCCGTCATGGGGGCGAGTCCGGAAAGCCGTGCGGAAGTCACTCGTCTTCGTCAGCGCATGCTTGCCGCCATCGATACGTTGAAGACATCGAAGCTGGGCAAGGCAAGGGGCAAGGCAGCGTTGTACGAACTTCCCTGGTACATGATCATTGGTCACCCTGCTGCGGGCAAGAGCAGCGCCATCCTGCATTCGGGATTGACCTTTCCCTTTGGCGACAAACATGCCGTGCAGGGTGTCGGCGGAACGCGGGACTGTGACTGGTTTTTCTCTACCGAGGGCGTCTTGCTGGATACTGCAGGACGCTATGCAACACAGCGTGAGGATCGCGGTGAATGGCTCATGTTCCTCAAACTGTTGAAAAAATACCGGCGCAAGGCGCCAGTGAACGGCATTCTCGTGGCGGTCAGCTTTCCCGAACTGGTCCAGTTCAGGTCCGAACAGTTTGCGCTGTACGCCCGCCAGGTGCGCGAGCGCATCAATGAAATTGATGATGCCTTTGGTATCAAGGTGCCGATCTACCTGGTATTCACCAAGATCGACCTGCTCGGCGGCTTCGCCCAGTTCTTTGACGAGTTCACCGAAGACGAGCGCCAGCAGGTATGGGGGGCGACGCTGTCGCATGACCAGGGCAGTGAATTCGACGCAAAGCGTGCGGTGTGCCAGCAGTTTGACGAACTTTATCGCGGCCTCGTGCAGATCGGGAATGAAAAACTGGCGCTGACCCGTGAAAACGCTGCGCGTCCTGCCTTGTTCGCATTCCCGATCGAATTCAACGCGATGCGGGATGCCATCGGCAAGTTTGTCGAACTCCTGTTCCAGGACGACCCCTACCACGCCAAGCCGCTGCTCCGCGGCTTCTACTTTACAAGTGCACTGCAGGAAGGCGCACCACGGATTTCCGCCGGCACCCGTGTCGCACAGCAGTTCGATCTGGCGAAGCCCGGCTTTGACGCAGCTCACCCGCCGTCGTCAAACAGCTTCTTCCTGCGTAACCTGTTTCGCGAAGTGCTGTTCCCCGATCAGCACCTCATCACGCGCCAGCTAAAGACGGGAAACACACGCCTTCGTGTTGCAGGCATCGCCGGAGGACTGGCCCTGCTTGCATTCATCACTGCCGGTCTCACATGGTCTTACATCGGCAACCAGAAGCTGATTGCCAGCGCCGAGGAAGAGCTGTTGGCCGCGCGCGAACTGGCAAGGAGTGCCGAACTGACCGACAAGCTCAAGGCATTGCAGGTCTTGCAGCTGCGTATCGAGCGCCTGTATGCGTATCGAAAGGATGGCCATCCATTCAGCCTCGGGATGAGCCTCTATCAGGGACAGAAACTCGAGCGGATATTGCGGGCGGAGTATTTTGACGGCGTGCGATCCCTCATGCTCGGTCCGGTGACGGCAAGCCTTGAGAGCACACTGGCCGCACTTGGCGGAAATGCCGTACTGCGTTCGCCGATGCCAAAGGCGGAAGCGGTCGAGAAGCCGTCTCCGGTGGATGAGACGCTGCCAGGACCGGCCAAAGCCAGGAAGAAACGTGAGCCTGCCGAAGGATTACCGGTCATCCCGCTCGCCCATGCCCCAGTCCGGATTGTGCGAGTAGGCGCAAGCGATCGCGAAGCTCTGGCCGCCGCGCGAGGAGCGCAGGCGGCAGCGCGATCGGCAGCTGCGCCGACGTTGGAAGATGGCTACAACGCCCTCAAGACTTATCTGATGCTCGAGGACAAGGAGCGAATGGATGCCTCGCACTTGTCAGACCAGATACCGAGGTACTGGCGATCGTGGCTGGAAGCGAATCGCGGGAAAGGCAATCTCGAGGAAATCAATCGCCTCGCCGAACGTGTCGTCGCATTTTATGTCTCGCAGATGGCCGAGCCGGATCTTCCCCTGATCGACAATCGTGCCGAAATCGTCGCGGCAGGCCGAGATGTTTTGCGCAGCGCGATCCATCGCATGCCTGCCAAGGAGCGCGTCTATAACGAACTCAAGGCGCGGGCCAACACGCAATTTGCCCCGGTGACTGTGGGCCGCATCCTGAACAATCCTTCCACTACGGTTCTGGCGGGCAGTTACGCCGTTCCAGGAGCATTTACACGCGAAGCGTGGGACAAATACTTCCGAGCCTCGATTACGGAAGCAAGCAAAGGCGAAGTGCGTGGCGACGACTGGGTGCTTGCGGCAAGCACTGTCGATAATCTCGGCAGGGACGGCAACGCCGAGCGCACGCGGACCGAGCTTGAGTCGATGTACAAGGAGGAATTTGCACGCGAGTGGAAGAAGTTTCTTCAAGGCCTTGCCATCCAGGAATTCGGCAACCTGGAATCGGCCGCGCAGGGGCTGGGTTTCCTTGCTGATACACAGGCATCCGCAATCCGGCAGGTACTTGCGCGCGCCGCAAGCGAGACGGCCTGGGACAATCCCTCGCAACTGACCGCATCCATCCAGTCGGCCAAGAGCTCGGTGGTCGAGCGTACGGAAAAACTCATACTCGGCAGTTCCAACGCCCAGGCGAGCGTTTCGGGTGCGCCGAAGTACGGGGAACTAGGCGCGCGCTTTGCAGGCGTTGCCGGTCTGGTCGCAATACAGGAAGGTGGTCGCGCACCGATTTCGGCCTACCTCGAAGCCCTGGCCAAACTGAAATCCAGGATCGCGCAGATGGCCTCCAATGGCGAGCCGGATGCGGCTGCACGGCAACTGGTCCATGCCACCCTGACCGGAAGCGCCTCCGAGCTGGTTGATACGCTCGCGCTGGTCGATGGCGCACTGCTGTCCAACCAGAGTGAAGAGACCAGGGAAATTGTTCGCCCACTGTTGGTTCGCCCGCTCGTGCAGACTTTCGCCGCGCTGGTTCCCCCCGTGGAGCGCGACATCAACCGCGCGTGGCAGTCCGAGGTGCTTCCCCAGTGGCGGAGCCTGGCGAACAAGTACCCATTTGCGGACTCAGCTAACGAAGCGGCCATGGGGGACATTGCCAAATTCCTCAAGCCAGGCGAGGGAACCCTGCCGAAATTCATGGACAAGCACCTGGCGGGACTGACCGTCAAACGCGGCGAAGCGTGGACAGGCAGGACATGGGCGAATATCGGCGTCGGATTCAATCCAGCCTTCCTGGGCGGCGTGACACGCCTGATGTCGATCGGGAGCGCAGTTCTTCTCGAAGGGGATAGCGCGAAGTTCGAAATGCAGCCGGTACCCACGCCGGGTTTGAAGGAAATCACCCTCGAAATCGACGGGCAGTTGCTCACCTATCGCAACGGCCCGCAACCGTGGACCGCATTTACCTGGCCCAATCCCGCCAATACCGGTGCACAGGCCGCACGCATCCAGGCGGTGTCGGTCGCGGGCGTCGCGACTTCGGTCGCCAGTTTCAACGGAAGGCTGAGCCTGATGCGTTTGCTGGCGCAGGCCAGGACAGATAATCCGTCCAGTCCGACTATCGTGCTGGAGTGGCGCTTCAAGAAGGAGCGCGCGCCGTCCGAGCAAGAGCCGGCCGCCGCGAGGACAGATACGGACACGGATGCCGTGCGCTTTCATTTCCGCATGGTGAATGGAACGAATCCGTTGGCATTGTCGGGACTGCGCCGTGTCGCCCTTCCTGAAAAGATCACGAACTGAGGAACGGCACGATGATGGTTTTACCTTTCAGGCGCGCCGATACCGGGCTTATTGCCAGCTACACGCTCTACGGCAAACTGCCCAACCGGGCCGATTTCGTCCGGGTCAATGCAGACCATGCAGCCGCGGCCGAGTTCGATGAACTCATCCAGCGCACGTTCGAACGCCTCGCATACCAGGATCGCTGGGAAGAATCCTACGATACAGCCAAGCCGGTCGAATTCCAGTATGTGTCGCGCGACCTGCGGCACATCATGATTGGCATCCTTGCGCCCAGCCGTGACCAAGCCGGGCGGCGCTACCCGCTCGTTGCGACCGCTATCCTCCCAAGTGATTCTGTCGCCGGTTACACGCATGTCGCGCCGATTGCCTACGAAGTGTTTTTCGATGGACTGCGCGAGCAGGTGATGAGTGCAGTCGAAAATTCCGTCGAAGCGCTTTCGTGCCGCCAGTTTCTCGAGTCGCAATTGCGCGCGAATGACACCGCCGCGGCCGATCTCGAACTTGCCGAAAGCGTGGTCGCCCGGTTCATGCATGCCACGCCGGCCAAGACGCTGGCCGGCTTGCTGGCAGCAGTCGAATCGCCCCCCGAAATGATGCAGGCACTCTTGAACCTGGCGTTCTACCGTGCCTTCCTGCGGCGATTCGACACTCCAGCCACCAACCAGGTCATGCAGCTTCCCCTGCCGGCTGGAAAAGGCGAGCGTGCCCTGGTGGCTTGTGCCTGGCTCTCGACACTGGACGCACTGTGGCGGGGCAGGCGTAACGGTGATCCATGGCGTGCCAATTTCGTTGTGCGGGAATCCTCCCCCGGGCGTTATGCGCTCGCGGCCGTCTACGGACGGGCGCAGGAGCGGTTCACTGCCCTCATGCTCGGCGGCGCGTTCGACGCCTCTTGCAGTCTTGACCTCTCCAGGGAACAGCCCGCATGGACGAACCACCGCCT
>NZ_LSTO01000001.1:885305-897766 GCF_002211445.1 Noviherbaspirillum denitrificans
CGCACCGGCAAGCTGTTCGCTTACATGGGCTACGACGTGACGCCGGACATCCTGACCTCGGCCAAGGCGCTCGGCAACGGCTATCCGGTCGGCGCGATGCTGACGACCGAAGCGATCGCCGGCGCGTTCTCCGTCGGCTCGCACGGCACCACCTACGGCGGCAATCCGCTGGCTGCAGCGGTGGCGCTGGAAGTCCTGCAGACCATCAACACACCGGAATTCCTCGGCCGAGTGATCGAGGCATCGCACAACCTCGTCGGCAAGCTGGAAACCGTCGTGCGAGACTATCCGCAGGTATTCGAGAAGGTGCGCGGCCGCGGCCTGATGCTGGGCATGGTGCTGGCCGACGCCTGGCGCGGCAAGGCCAAGGACATCACCAAGGCTGCCGAAGCCGAGGGCCTGATGCTGCTCATCGCCGGACCCGACGTCGTGCGCCTGCTGCCGGCGCTGGTGGTGTCGGATGCGCAGATCGACGAGGGCGTCGCGCTTCTGCGGCGCGCGCTGGATACCGTGCTGTCGGCGGCGAAATAATCAACGACAGGATTGGAGAACCCTATGTACGTCGTCCGGCCTGTGGAAGCAGCGGATATCCCGGCGCTCGAAGCCATGGCAAACGTGGTCACGCCGGGCGTGCACACCCTGCCGCGCACGCGCGCGACGATCGAGCTCGCAGTCGAGCGATCGGTGGCGTCGTTCAAGTCGCAGCCCGACGTGCCGACCGAGGAGTCCTACTTCTTTGTCCTGCAGTCAGTCAAGGAAGGAACTATCGCGGGCACGGCGGCGATTGCCGCCACGGCCGGGGCGAGCGGTACCTTCTTTGCGTTTCGCAACGATGTGCTGAGCCAGGTCTCGCGCGATCTCAACATCAGCCACAACGTGCATGCGCTGACGTTGTGCTCCGACCTTACCGCGTGCTCGCAACTGTCGAGCTTCTACTTGCGCAACCGTGTCGAGGCGGGTGATGAGGCGGCTTTGCTGTCGCGCACGCGCCTGCTGTTCGCGGCGGTCGCGCCGCATCGCTTCGGCGAGAAATTCTTTGCATCCATGTCGGGCATTACAGATGCGAACGGCCGCTCGCCCTTCTGGGAAGCTTTGGGCCGCAAGTTCTTCCAGATGGATTTCCTCGAGGCGGAACGCATGATCGAAGGTGCGCGCAACCGCACATTGATCGTCGAACTGATGCCGCACTATCCGGTCTATGTGCCGCTTCTGCCCGGCGATGCGCAGGCTGCAATGGGGCAGGTGCACACGGAAGGCGAGCTGCCGTTCCACATCCTGACCGACGAAGGTTTCCAGCCCGACGAGTACATCGACATCTTTGACGGCGGTCCCATCCTGCAGGCGCACAAGAATGCCTTGCGCTCCTTTTCGCAGTCGGCAATCCGCACTGTGGCGGCAAGAACGAATGATGATTCGCCATCCGGGGAATTCCTGGTTGCCACGGTGCGCGAAGAGCGATTCCGCGCTGTCATGTGCGCTGTCTCCGGACAATCCGACCTTGCCGCGCTGGATGAGCAAGCAATGCGCGCGCTCGATGTCGCGCCGGGTGATTCCGTACTGTGTGTGAAATTGTGAGGCCGCCGATGCTAGTCGTACGCGCAATCAGGGAAGAAGATCTGGACGGACTGGTCGCATTGGCCGAACAGGTCGGCTCCGGCATGACGACGCTCAAGCCGGATCGCAAGTCGCTGGCGCAGCGGGTGGAAATCGCCTGCGCGTCGTTCGCCGAGCAGATCGCGCCGCCGCAGCGCGACTATGTGTTCGTGATGGAGGATACCGAAGCCGGCAAGGTCGCCGGTGTCTGCGCCATCAAGAGCGCAGTCGGGCTGGATGAGCCGTTTTACAACTACCGCATCGGCACGCTGGTCCACTCCAGCAAGGAGCTCAAGGTCTTTTCGCGCATGGACACGCTCTACCTGTCCAATGACCTGACCGGCTGCGCCGAACTGTGCTCGCTGTTCCTGCATCCGGACTACCGTCACGGCACCAACGGCAAGCTGCTGTCGAAGAGTCGCTTCATGTTCATCGCGCAGTTCCCGCACCTGTTCTCCGAGAAGCTGATTGCGGAAATGCGCGGCTACCAGCGTGCCGATGGCCGTTCGCCGTTCTGGGACAGCCTGGGTCGCCATTTCTTCAAGATGGAATTCGACCGTGCTGATGACCTCACGTCGCTTGGCAAGAAGTCCTTCATTGCGGAACTGATGCCGCGTCATCCGCTCTACGTCGCCTACCTGCCGCAGGAAGCGCAAGAAGTGATCGGGCGTGTCCATGTCGATACCGCGCCGGCACGTCGCCTGCTGGAACAGGAGGGCATGTACTACGAAGGCTACGTCGACATCTTCGACGCCGGCCCCGTCATGCAAGCACGCGTGGCCGAACTTCGCGCGCTGCGCGAGAGCGACCTGGCGATCGTCGATACCGGGCTGACGCTGGAGCGCGAGGAGCCGCCCAGCCTGGTGGCGAGCACGCGCATGCAGGACTTCCGTGTCGTCGTCGCACCGACCCATGCCCATCGCAGCCGCATTGCACTGTCGATGGAACAACAGCAACTGCTGGCCTGCCGCCCCGGCGATGCCGTGCGCGCCATGCCGCTCAACCCGAAGAAACTGCATCATGCATAGTCATTACCTGAATGGCCAGTGGATCGCGGGCGATGGCCCGCAACTGGCTGCTTATGATCCGTCCACCGGACTGCAGACCTGGAACGGCCATGCTGCCACCATTGCGGAAGTGGACGCTGCGTGCAAGGTTGCACGTGCAGCGTTCGAGGCGTGGGCCATGCAGCCGCTCGACGTGCGCGCCGGCATCTGCCAGCGTTTCCGCGACCTGCTCAAGGAGCACAGCGAAGAGCTGGCCACGCTGATCTCCATCGAAGTCGGCAAGCCGCTATGGGAAGCGCGCACCGAAGTCACGACCATGGCGAACAAGGTCGATATTTCGCTGCAGTCCTATCATGCGCGCACCGGTGTATCGCAGAGCAAGGTGGCGGATGGCGACGCGGTGCTGCGGCATCGTCCGCATGGCGTGTTCGCTGTATTCGGCCCGTACAACTTCCCCGGCCACCTGCCGAACGGCCATATCGTGCCGGCGCTGATTGCGGGTAACACGATTGTGTTCAAGCCCAGCGAATATGCGCCGCAAACGGCGATCAGGACGGTTGAGCTATGGATCAAGGCAGGACTGCCGGAAGGCGTGCTCAATCTCGTGAATGGTGCGCGTGATACCGGTGCTGCGCTTGCCGCGAATACGGACATTGACGGCATCCTGTTCACCGGCAGCTACCAGACGGGCGCGATTTTGCACCGTCAATTTGCCGGCCAGCCTGGCAAGATGCTGGCGCTGGAAATGGGCGGAAACAATGCGCTGGTTGCATGGGATGTGGAAGATGTCGACGCTGCGGTCCACCACACGATTTTCTCGGCCTTCGTCAGCGCCGGACAGCGCTGCACCTGCGCGCGCAAGCTGATCGTCGAGGATTCGGCCAAGGGTGGGGCAATTGTCGACCGTCTGGTGGAAGTCGCATCGAAGATTGCTGTCGGCCGCTATGACAAAACACCGGCGCCTTTCATGGGACCGGTCGTCTCTACGCAGGTCGCGCATAAGCTGGTGCAAGCGCACGACGACCTCGTGGCGCGCGGCGGAAAGAGCCTGCTGCCGATGCGGCTGCTTCAGGAAGGCACCGGCTTCGTATCACCTGGCATTGTCGATGTCTCCGGCGTCGAAGGGATTCCCGACGAGGAATGGTTCGGTCCCCTGCTGCAGGTGATCCGCGTTGCCAGCTTTGACGAGGCAGTGCGCGAGGCAAACGCCACCCAGTACGGACTGGCGGCAGGACTTCTCAGTGATGACCCAACGCTGTGGCAATCCTTCCTGGTCCGCGCCCGCGCCGGCATCGTCAACTGGAATCGCCCGACTACCGGCGCCGCGAGCACCGCGCCGTTCGGCGGCATCGGCAAGTCGGGCAACCACCGCCCGAGCGCCTACTATGCGGCGGACTACTGCGCCTACCCGGTCGCATCGATCGAAAACAGCACGCTGGACATGCCGAAGCAGCTGTCGCCGGGCCTGGCATTCTGAAGGGATCATTCATGAGCACCGCTCGCGAATTCAATTTCGACGGCCTTGTCGGCCCGTCGCACAACTATGCCGGTCTGTCCTTCGGCAATGTCGCTTCGCATAACAACATCAACAGCGTTTCCAACCCGAAGGAAGCAGCGCTGCAGGGACTGGCGAAGATGCGCGCGCTGGCGTCGCGCGGCTTCGCGCAGGCCTTGCTGCCGCCGCAGGATCGGCCCAATTTCCGGCTCCTGCGTAGTGTCGGCTTCAGCGGCAGCGATGCCGATGTGATTGCGCGTGCGTACAAGGAAGCCCCAATCATCCTGGCCAGCGCCTATTCCGCCTCGCCGATGTGGACGGCGAATGCCGCGACCGTCAGTCCGTCCGCGGATACGGCGGACGGGCGCACGCACTTCACCGTCGCCAACTTGAACAACAAGCTGCATCGCTCCTACGAACACACACAGACGGCACGCGCGCTGCGCGCACTGTTTGGCGACGACAAGCATTTCGCGGTGCACGACGCGCTGCCACCGACGCCCGCTTTCGGTGATGAGGGGGCGGCCAACCATACCCGGTTGTGCGCATCGCACGGTTCGCCCGGCATCGAAATGTTCGTCTACGGACGTGTGGAATTCGAACCCGAAGCACCCGCGCCGAAGCGCTTCCCCGCGCGCCAGACGCTGGAGGCCTGCCAGGCTGTCGCTCGCCTGCACGGACTGGATGGGCAACGCGCAGTGTTCATCCAGCAGGATCCCGACACAATCGACCAGGGCGTCTTCCACAATGACGTGATCGCGGTCGGCAATGGCAACGTCCTGTTCTACCACGAGCATGCCTTCGTCAACGAGGCGGCGACCATCGCGACACTGCAGCAAGCGATGGATGGCGTGCGTGCGGAACTGCGCCCGGTACGCGTGGCGGCGAAGGATGTGACGGTTGCGGATGCGGTCGGCAGCTACCTGTTCAACAGCCAGCTGCTGTCCAGGCAAGACGGAAAAATGTCGCTGGTCGTGCCGCAGGAATGCCAGGAAAACCAGGCTGTCGCGCGCTACCTGCAGGGGCTGGTTGCCAGCGGCGGCCCGATCGATGAACTGATCAGCTTCGACCTGCGCCAGAGCATGCGCAACGGCGGCGGCCCCGCCTGCCTGCGCCTGCGTGTAGCGCTCACCGATGCCGAGGCGGCGGCGATGCACCAAGGGGTGGTCATGACCGATGCGCTGTACACACGGCTGGTGGACTGGGTCGGCAGGCATTACCGCGACCACCTCGCGCCGTCGGACCTTGCGGATCCCGCGCTGGCAGTCGAAGTGCAGACTGCTTTGGACGAATTGACAACGATCCTGGGTCTTCCCGGCTTGTACGACTTCCAGAAATAGCCGATTTGCATTGTCGCTCCATTGGGGGCCGTGAATCGGGCGCAAACCCGCGTGGATGCTGGGATGCGCCCGATTTTTCATTGTCTGCCGGCCGTGCGCAGGCATAAAAATAGGTCGTTTGACCGAATTTTCTTTTATTTCCCTGCATCACTTCCGATCTTTCTTCGCGCATCGGCGGGTTAAGATCGCGCGCCTTTCGATATCTGATCGTCACCGCTTTCGATGTCGCATTTTTTCAAGATTCCGTCGCCATGCTGGTTTGTCCATGTTCTCGTAACTGGTCCAATAGCCGTTCGACGAATACCCGTCTTGAAAATAAAAGCAAATAAACCTTTCCAACCCGGAGGAACACATCCATGAAGAGTCTCAAGCACTTGCTGGTCGTCGTTGCCGGCCTGGTCGTCGGCATGACGGCGCAGGCCCGCACATTTGAAGAAATCAAGGCGAGCGGCAAGATCATCGTCGCCACCGAAGGCGCCTACCCCCCGTTCAACTTCTTCCAGGGCTCCAAGCTGACCGGTTTCGAAGTCGAACTGGCTGAAGCCATGGTCAAGAAAATGGGCCTGGCCCTCGAGTGGAAGGCGCTGTCCTTCGACGCGCTGCTGGCCGGCCTGCGCCAGGACCGCTGGGACATGGTGATCGCTTCCTTCGGCATCACCGAAGAGCGCGCCAAGGCTGTGACCTTCACCAACCCGCACTACTGCAGCGGCGGCGTGATCGTATCGCGTGACGGCTCGATCCGCACACCGGACATGCTGGCCGGGAAGACGGTCGCGGTGCAAACCGGCTCCACCTACATGGAAAACGTCAAGAAGCTGCCCAACATCAAGGAAGTGAAGAACTTCCCGCAGGACACCGACGCCCGTGCCGCGCTGATGAACGGCCGTGTCGACGCCTGGGTCAGCGACCGCTTCGTGGTCAAGAACGCGATCGAAAGCAACCCGAACGCACCGCTCAAGCAAGGCGGCTACCTGTTCGTCGAGAAGGTTGCAACCGCCGTCAAGAAGGGCAACAGCTCGCTGGCTGCGGCCGTCGACAAGGCGCTGGCCGAAGTGATGGCCGACGGCACCTACAAGACGCTGTCCGAGAAGTACATGAAGGAAGACATCCGCTGCCAGCAGTAAGCGGACATCGATATCGAGCAAGGAGACAGCGGTGAGATCAGCAATCAGTTTGTTACCGGCGGAGTGGTCGCGCGAGAAGCGCAGCGCAGTGTCCATCGCCATTTCCGTGGTGGGCCTGGTCGCCTTCCTGTGGTTGATGTCCATTCCGTTGAGCTGGATGCCGGAGCCGATCGGCTCCAATGCAGACCAGTTCGCGGAAGGGGCCAAGACCACCATTGCATTGACAGTGGTGTCTGGCCTGATCGGCATCTTCCTCGGCGTCGTGGCCGCGCTGGCCAAACTGTCGAAGTTCCTTCCGTTTCGCCTGGCTGCCGATTTCTACATCTGGGCCATCCGCGGCACGCCGCTGCTGGTGCAGGTGCTGTTTGTGTTCCTGGCGTTGCCCGCGCTGGTGCCCGGCTTGCAGCTGTCGGACTTCAATTCGGCGGTGGTCGCGCTGGCGTTCAACGTCGGCGCCTACAACGCCGAAGCGATCCGCGCCGGCATCCTGGCTGTGCACAAGGGACAGACGGAAGCCGCTCGCTCGCTGGGCCTCACGCCCTTCATGACCTTCCGCGATGTGGTTTTTCCGCAGGCGTTCCGCATTTCGCTGCCGCCGCTGGTGAACAACATCGTGTCGCTGCTCAAGGATTCGAGCCTGGCCTATGTGATCGGCGTGGTTGAGTTGTCCAATATCGGCAACCGCATCCAGTCGGCTACTTTCCAGCCGATCCCGGTATTCATGACGACCGCAACCATTTACCTGCTCCTGACCACCGTGCTGACCCAGATCTCCGGTGCGATTGAACGGCAACTGGATGTGGAACGCCACCATTGAGCGGAGACGAGGGGATGAACATGGCAGAAGTACCGGCAGGCGCGCAAGGCGTGTCGAAGCCCGAAACGAAGGAACCGCTGATCATCGCGGAAAACATCAACAAGCACTTTGGTCAGTTCCACGTGATCAAGGATGTGTCGACGAAGTTCTACCAGGGTGAGGTGACCGTCATCATCGGTGCATCCGGCTCGGGCAAGTCGACTTTCCTGCGCATGCTGAACAGGCTGGAGACGCACGATTCCGGCCGCATCGTGATCGACGGCATCGTCCTCGACGATGACCTGAAGCACATCGATGCCGTACGGGCCGAAGTCGGGATGGTGTTCCAGAGCTTCAACCTCTTTCCGCACCTGACGGTGATGGACAACATCACGCTCGCGCCACGGCGCCTGCGCGGTGTTACCCGCGCCCAGGCGGAAGAGACGGCAAAGGGGCTCCTCGCGAAAGTCGGCATGTCGGCGCACTCGCACAAGTATCCGCACCAGCTCTCCGGCGGCCAGCAGCAGCGGGTGGCGATTGCGCGTTCGCTCGCGATGCAGCCGAAGGTGATGCTGTTCGACGAGCCGACCTCGGCGCTCGATCCGGAAATGATCAAGGAAGTGCTCGACGTGATGAAGGACCTCGCGCGCGGCGGCATGACCATGATCGTGGTGACGCACGAGATGGGCTTCGCACGTGAGGTCGCGGACCGCGTGATCTTCTTCGAGAAGGGACAGATCCTCGAGGAAGCGCCCCCTGCCGAATTTTTCGGCAACGCCCGCAACGAGCGCATCCGCTCGTTCCTGGGGCAGATTGCCTATACAGCAAGATAAACAATATCCAATTGGGAGAAACAAGAATGCAATTCAAACTGACGACCCTGACCGCTTCCATCGCCCTGATGTTCGCCGCCGCCATGCCGGCGCAGGCGCAGACCGCGAAGGAGTTCGAAGAACTGCGCGCCGAGATGCGCAAGCTGCGCGCCGAACTGGACGCGCTCAAGGGCCAGAAGCAGGAAACCGCGAACGCCGCACTGGCCGACCGCGTGGAGCAGGTGGAACTGCGCGCCAAGGACGCCGTCGTCCTCGGCGACATCCCGAACTCCTTCCGTCTGCCGAATTCCGATACTTCGGTACGCGTGTACGGCTTTGCCGAATTGAATATGGTGCATGAGTTCAAGGGCGACAACAGCGACCAGGACTACTCCACCTTCTTGCCGTATGCGCCGTTGAAGGGCACCGCAGCCGGCAACCGCAAGGGCCGCACTTACCTGACCGGCCGCACCTCGCGCTTCGGCATCGAAGCGGCGACGCCGTCGCCCTACGGCCCGATCGCGATGAAGATCGAAGGCGACTTCAACAACGATCCGCGCACCGGCAATTCCGCTGTCTACGGCTCGGCCGGCAACATCTTCACCCAGCAGGCAACCAACAGCTACAACTTCCGTTTGCGCCATGCCTATGGTCAGTTCGGCGGCCTGCTTGCCGGCCAGACCTGGTCGACTTTCATGGACCTCGACACCCTGCCGGAAACCGTGGATTTCAACGGCCCGATCGCTGCCACCTTCATCCGCCAGCCGCAGATCCGCTACACCTATCCGGCGGCCGGCATGGGCAACTTCACGGTCGCGCTGGAAAACTCGGTCAGCTACGTGCTCGACAATACCGCGACCGTGACGACGGCCGGCTTCTCGCGCGTGCCTGACCTGATCGGCCGCTGGGACAAGGCCTTCGACTGGGGCACCGTCAGCCTGCGCGCGCTCAGCCATGAGCACCGCATCGACGACGGCGCCGGCGTGAACCTGTCGCGCCGCGGCTGGGGCGTCGCTGCAAGCGGCATGGTCAAGACGGTCGACAACGACTTCCTGACCTGGACCGTCACCGGTGGTAATGGTATCGGCCGCTACCTCAACTACATTGAAGGCGCGTTCTACGATGCCGGCAACAACCGCATCCTGATGGAAAAGGCAGCGGGCGTCGTGCTCGGCTACCAGCTCAAGCCGTCGGAAACGCTGCGCTACAACTTCGCGCTCGGCTACCAGAAGAACTTCAAGAACGAGTACACCGACTTTGCAGTGGCCAACGGCCTCGACAGCGGCCGCTTCGGCATCAACCGCAAGCTGTGGCAGGCTCACATCGGCGCCATCTGGAACCCGGTCAAGGGCGTGGACATTGGCACCGAATACATCTTCGGCCGCCGCACCACGCTGGCTGGCGAAGATGGCGACATGAGCCGCATCAATCTGTCGGCGAAGTACAACTTCAACTGATCCAGCAGCACTTTGCAAGTCCGCGAAAGCCCCGGAAACGGGGCTTTTGCTTTTTGGGCTTCATCATCACGTGGTCTATGATGGAGATAAGCAATTCCAAGGCTGAATAGCTGCGTTGCAGCACGGCGAACAAGCTTCAGAAAACGGCAAAAAAATAAGAATTTCAGACGGCCAGTTCGTCCTTAAGATGTCATGCACGGGCCCCACAAGGGCAGTACATGTGCCGTGCCGATGTAATTCGGTGTCGCGGCGCTGCAAGACAGCGCATGCGGGGCGGCGCACACTACAACCACCATCCCTGGAGAAGCGTATGACCCAACAAGCACAAGACCTCCGCACCCGCACCTTGGAACGTGTCCTTGCCGGCGTGCAAAACCCGGTCCCCGCTACTGAATCCCTGATCCGCGCCTGGCTGACTTCGCTCGAAGAAGAAGATCTCGCGGGCATTACCTTTGATTGCCTCGCATCTTCGCTGTGGGAAGGCTTCTCCCGCCTGGCGAAGTGGACGCCGCAGGAAGGCTGCCGCATTGAAACACTTTCCTATGCGGACGACCGCGGCGGCAAGGCGACCGCCTTGCTGATCCTCAACCCTGACATGCCTTTCCTGGTGGACTCGATGGTGATGGCGATGCGTCGCATGCGCATGCCTTCGCGCGCGGTGCTCAATGCGGTGTTGTCCGTCGAGCGTGACGCCGACGGTACCATCGTTCGTGCCGGCAAGGTCGGCAGTGGAGGCGGCGCGGAATCCTATGTGCTGTGCCTGATGGCAGACGAAATTGGCGGGCAGGATCTCGATGCTTTGCTGGCGGGCATCCGCATGGCCGCAGGCGACGCCGCGACGGTGCGGCAGGACGCGCCGGCGCTGAAGGGTAAGATGTCCGAAGTCGGCGCCGCTGCCGCCGCGCGCGACGCGACGGGGCAGGAAGTGGCTGCCTTCCTCGATTGGGCGAGGAACGAGGGCTTCGAGGTTTTCGGCTATGCGCGGTATCACATCGTGTCCGGACAACGCGAACTGGTGCGCGAGCCGGGCAGTGCGATCGGCGTGCTCAAGGACAAGAGCCATCCGGTCTATGGCAACTGTCTTGCCGGCATTCCCGGTGACTTCGATACGCTTGCCGCGCGCAAGGAAACCCTGTCGGTGGTGAAGGCCGACGTACAGTCCACGTTGCACCGGGACCAGCAGCTCGATTTCATCGGTGTGCGCGACAGTAACAGCCAGGGCACCGTCCTCGGCGAGCATTGCTTCGTCGGCCTGTTCTCGCGTGCTGCCACTGCCAGTACACTGCCGCAGCAACCCTTTGCGCGCGTGCGCATCAAGCAGGTGCTGACACTGGCCGGTGTGCGCTCCGAAGGTTTTCGCGCGGAGAAATTCCTCGAGATCCTGGAATCCCTGCCGCGCACCGAAGTGATGGAAGCCGATCCCGCATGGCTGGCCACGGTCTGCGGCGCAGTCGTCGCGCTCTACAAGCAGCCGCGCGCAAAGGTGTTCGCGCGGCGCGACGTGTACGGCCGCCATCTCAACGTGCTGGTCTACATGCCGCGCGAGCGTTACGGCGCGCATTCACAGGAATTGCTGGCGCAGACGCTGCGCAGCATTTCCGGCGCGCGCGACGTCCGCGTGCAAGCCTTGCTGGCCGACGGCCCGCTGGCGCGCGTCTACATGATCGCCAACGGCGCGAACATGGCGCTCGACCTCGAGTCCGATGTGCAGCAGCCGCTCCTGGGTGTGCTCGAAGGCTGGCACAACGCCTTCGACAGCCTGGTCGACACGAGCGCGGATGCCGGCATGCGCCAAGCCCTGCGCAAGCTGCGCGCAGGCCTGCCGACGGATTACATCAACCATGTGTCGCCGCAGGTCGGATTCCGCGACCTCTGCACGCTGCTGGGCAACCCGCAGCCGTCGCGCGTCAAGGTGCGCATCGAAATCGGCGCGGACGACGCGGTGAGCATCCGCCTGCATTCAGTCAATTCGGTGCCTCCGCTGTCTTCCATCCTGCCGGCGCTGCAGAATGCCGGCATCTCCATCCTGCGCGAGCGCACGCATGCGATTCCCGCGCTCGATGGATCGAAGTTCTTCGTTTCCAGCCTGTCGGTCGATGCGGAAAGCGCCGTGAGGCTGGCCAAGCCCCAGGTCGCGCAGGCAGCACAGGAACTGTTCGAGTCGCTGTTCAATGACGAGGCCGAAGACGGCCGCATGAATGCGCTTGTGGTGGAAGCCGGCCTGCGCATGCGCGAGGTGCAGCTCATCCGCGCCTACGCCAGCTACTGGCGGCAGGCCGGCGGCCGTTTCAGCATGCGCTACATGGCAGAGCGGCTCAAGACCCAGCCGGCGCATGTGCGCACGCTGGTCGAGGGCTTCATGGCGCGCTTCGATCCTTCGCTGTCGGCGGAGCAGCGCGCCTTCGGCACGACTACGCTGTCGACCTTCAAGCAGCGCCTGACCGACGTCAACCACGCCGACACGGAAAACATCCTGCGCGCGCTGGCTGACCTGATGCTGGCAACGTTGCGCACCTCCTACTTCCAGGGCGGACAGCAGGGCGATACCATCATCTTCAAGTTCGACAGCAGCCAGCTGGCCTTGCTGCCGCAGCCGCGTCCGTACCGCGAGATCTTCGTTTTTGCGCGGCGCTTCGAAGGCGTGCACCTGCGCGGCGGACCAGTCGCACGCGGCGGCCTGCGTTGGTCGGATCGCATGGAAGACTACCGCACGGAAGTGCTCGGCCTGGTCAAGGCGCAGATGGTCAAGAACGCCGTCATCGTGCCGGCCGGCGCCAAGGGCGGCTTCGTCTGCAAGATGATGCCCAAGGACGCCACGCGTGAAATGACGGCGGTGG
>NZ_LSTO01000001.1:897776-912099 GCF_002211445.1 Noviherbaspirillum denitrificans
CCAGCGGCAGCACATCGTCTTCTTCGGCGCGCATGTGGCGCAGGTAAGCGCCGGCGTAATCCTCGACCTTCTTGCGGAAATTCTCGAACTCTTCCTTGCCCGCCAGCTCGTAGCGCGTCAGTGCGTGCTCCAGCGCACGCACGCGCTCGTCGCCGCCCGCGTGGTCCTCCTCGAGCCGCGCGATGACCTCGGCTGCCTTGCCGGTGCGCTGCTTCAGGCGGGCGAACAGGAAGTTGTCTTCCTTCGGGTGATGGATCTTTTCCGGATATTCGCTGATGTACAGCAGCATGGCGCGGAACACCTTCAGGTCCGGCGCCTTGCGCCCGGCGTCGATTTCACGGACGAAATGCAGCATGCCGAGGATCACGGCCGAGAGGCAGGCATGTTCCTGCTGGATCACACGGATGGCGGATTGCGATGCGGAATGGCTCATGGTGCGTCTCCTTTTGTGTCGTTATATGCATCGATGGTTGCCTCCCTGGCCGGCCGGCGGCCGGCCGAAGAGGCGCTTATCCGAGCGCGGCGATGCCCGCGCGCGCGATCTCTGCGTCCTCGTTCGAACGGACGCCGCTGACGCCGATTGCGCCGGCGCAGCTGCCGCCCACCATGATCGGCACCCCGCCCTCGAGCAGGCAGTCGAGGCCCGGCGCGGACAGGAAGGCCTGGCGGCCGGCGCTGATCATGTCTTCATAGAACTTGCTCTCGCGCTGCCCCATCGCCGAGGTGCGTGCCTTGGCCGACGCGATATAGGCGGTCGCCGGCGCTGCGCCGTCCATCCGCTGCAGCCACTGCAAGTGGCCGCCGTCGTCGACGATGGCGATCGTCACGGTCCATTTCCTTTCGGTGGCATAGGCAATGGCGGCATCCGCGATCTTCTTCAGCTCCGCCTGGCCCAGGCTGTTCTTCTGGTACATCCGATATTCCTTTCCGATATTGGGTGCGCCGGCACCGTTGCGTGCCGGCGCGTTGGATCTTCCCTGCCGCGTCAGGCGATGGTGAATTCGAACTCGCCGATGTTCTCGATCCACTGCTTGACCACGTCGCCCGGCCGCAGGAAGTCGTTGTCCGGCATGCCGACCCCGGCAGGCGTGCCGGTCAGGATGACGTCGCCCGGCAGCAGCGTCACGCGCGACGAAAGGTGCGCGATCTGGTCGGCGATGTTGAACAGCATCTGGTTCGTATTGGAGTCCTGCTTGAGCTTGCCGTTGACCCACAGCTTCATCCTCAGGTTCATCGGATCGCCGACAAACTGTGCCGGGGTGATGGCCGGGCCCATCGGGCAGGAGCCGTCAAACGACTTCTGGCCGATCCAGTCATAGCGGAAAGGCGAGGTCTCGTGCACATAGGAGCGGAACACGTGGTCGCGCGCGGACAGGTCGTTGGCGACGGTGTAGCCGGCAACGTATTCCAGCGCCTTCTCAAGCGGGACATCCTTGGCCGGCTTGCCGATCACGACGGCGAGCTCCAGCTCCCAGTCCAGCATCTTCGTGCCGCCCGGTAGCGCCACTTTCGCGCCCGGACCGACCACACTCGAACCGGTGGCCTTCAACGAATGCCAGGGTTTTTCACCGCTTCCCTTCGGATCCGTGTTGATGTTGAGCTTGAGCCGCTCCTTCATTTCCTCGACATGGTCCTTGTAGTTCGCACCAGCGAAGTAGATGTTGCGCGGCGCGGGCAGCGGCGCGACGATTTCGGCATTCTTGACATCCTCGCGCTCGGCGAGCTTGGGGCCGAGGGTCTTCAGCTTTTCGGAAGCGTTGGCCCAGTCGGCCAGCACGTCGAGCATGTCCTTGTAGGCGCCGGACTGGTAGACCTTGCCGTTGGCCATGAGGCCGGTGCGCACGCCCTCGGGCGTCTTGAAACTGACGAGCTGGATCATTTAGTCTGCCTTTCCAAAGATGTTGAGTTCCGGGAGTGCGCTGAGGTCGACCTTCTCGTCATCCGAGAAGCGGTCGCCGAAATCGAAGAAATCGTCGTGCTGGAAGCCGTTCGGGTAGTACTGGATTTCCCACCAGTTGTGGTCCAGGTCTTCAATGTAAAAGGAGTACACGCTGTGCTGTTCCTGGCGGTCCAGCACCTGGCGGATCTTGTACTTGTCCTTGTACTTCAGCGCGGCTTCGTAGGCGGCATCCACCTCCTCGCGCGACTTGACGTCCAGGCCCCAGTGATTGAGCACGTTGCAGGGATGGACCAGGTCGCCCACCTCGACGCACACGATGTGGAAGCGCATGCCCAGGCGCACCGACATCGACGGCTTGGCATGACGGCGGCACTCCAGGCCAAGGAACTCCTCGTAGAACTTGCGGGATTCCTTCAGGCTGAAGCACTCCAGGGTGCCATGGCCCAGGCAGAAGGGTTTCACCAGCGAATTGCGCTCCGGTATGGGTGCGGTGAAGTCTGTCGGGATGGCATCGTTGATGTTGATTTCCATTGTCTTATCTCCTCGATGATTCGGATTGGATCAAGCAGCGGCCTTGTGCCTTTCTGCTTCGGTGATGAAGGAATCGGCGTAGAACTCGGCTTCCGGCAGGCCGCATTGCGCGGCGAAGTCATGGCGTGCGGACTCGACGACGATGGGTGCGCCGCAGGCGTATACCTCGTGGCCCGACATGTCCGGGAAATCCTCCATGACAGCCTTGTGCACGAAGCCGGTGCGGCCGGTCCAGTTGCATTGCGGCGTGGCGTTGCTGAGCACGGGGACAAAAGTGATGTGCTCGTGTTCGGCCGCCCACTTCTCGGCCAGCGCGGCCATGTAGATGCATGCGCGGGTGCGGCCGCCCCAATAGAGGGTGATGGGACGCTTGTTGCCGCGTTCGATGCTGTACTCGATGATCGATTTGATCGGTGCGAAACCGGTGCCCGAGGCAAGCATGATCATCGGCTTGTCGCTCTGCTCGCGCCAGTAGAACGAGCCAAGCGGCATTTCCAGCTGCATGGTCTCGCGCAGCTTCATGCTGTTGAAGACATGCTCGGTGAAGCGGCCGCCGGGCACGAGCCTGACGTGGAGTTCCACCTGGCGTACTCCGTCGGTGACCGGGACATTGGCGATGGAGTAACTGCGGCGCGTGCCATCCTTGAGCACGAAGTCGACATACTGGCCCGCCTTGAATACGGCCGGCTCGTTGGCCGGCAGGCCAACCGTCATCAGCATCACGTCCGGCGCCAGCCTCTCCAGCTGCAGGACACGGCACGGGAGCTTGCGGACCGGGAAGGCTTCCGCCGGATCCAGTTCGCGGACTTCGATGCTGCAGTCGCCCAGCGGTTTGGCGGAGCACAGCAGTGCCTTGCCGACGCGCTTGTCATCTTCACTCAGGTAGTTCGGGTGGACGTTGCCGAAATCGACCTTGCCTTCCTTGATGGTGCCGCGGCAGGTACTGCAGACGCCGCTGCGGCAGCTGTAGGGCATGAACAGACCCGAGGCCAAACCGGCCTTCAGGATGCTTTCGTCTTCGCTGCACTGGAACTGGTGGCCGCTGGGCAGCAGTGTGATCGTGTGGGTAGTCATGATGATCTCCTAGGCCACGACGATTGGGGAATACTGTGTTGCCGGCATGCGGAAAGCCGGCGGATTGATAAAGGTCTTCATTGCGTCGCCTCCTTCTTGAAGAATGTGATAGAAGGTTAGTGGACGGCCCCTGGAGCGTCCATGCAGTGGCGGCAATGTGGATTATTGACGTGTTGAATAGAGAGCGGCGGCGCGACCTCGCACACGATGAAACCGGTCGGTTTCAGACCACGTCAATGCGGGGAAAACGCGGTCTCGGCGGCGGGAATATTGATCCCGACAATACCGCGTCGCTTCAGGAGGGGAAGACGTTCTTGAATTGCGCGCGAAGCCACTGGTTGGCCGGGTCGTGGTGATAGCGTGCGTGCCAGTACTGGAAAATCTCGATGCGCGGAATATCGAAGGGCAGGTCGAGTATCTGCATGTCGGCCGTTTCGGAAAAGGCATGTGCCAGCACCGAGGGCACCGTCATGATCAGGTCGGTGCTCGAGATGATCTTCGGGATTCCCAGCGAATGCGCGACGCGCAATGCCACGCGGCGCTGCACGCCATGCTTCATGAACTCCTGCGCAAGCAGGCCGTCGAGCGCGGCGTGGTTGCCGAGCGCGGGCACGTAGGAAATGTGCGAGGCATTCAGGTAGGCGGACAGCGTCAGTTCGCCGTCGACCTGGGGATGCCGCTTGCGGGCAACAGCGACGTAGTGGCCGGAGGTTACGCGCTGCCTGAAGAAATTCGGGCCGAAGTCCGAGAAGTAGCCGATCACGAGGTCGACCTCGGCGTTCGGCAACGCCGCCTGGGCCTGCTGCGATGTCATCTCGACGGTTTCCAGGTCAATACTCGGCGCAACCTCGGCAAAGTGGGCCACGATTTTCGGCAGGAAGACGCGCTGCCCCATCTCGTTCATGCAGATGGAAAAGCGCCGGCAGGATATCGCCGGGTCGAAGTGACGCTTGTCCTCGATCGCCCGGCGGATCTGCTCCAGCGCTTCCTGCACGGGCTGGGCCATCTGCAGGGCCAGCGGCGTAGGCCGCATCGCGCCGTCGGAACGCACGAAGAGCGGGTCGCCAAAGAAATTGCGCAGGCGCGTGAGCGCATTGCTCATCGACGGCTGGGTGAGCCCGACCTCTTCCGCAGCCTTGGACACGCTGCCTACACGCATCATGGCATCGAATACGAGCAGGAGATTCAGGTCCAGCGAGTAGAGCTTGTTCATGCGCGCGTCTCCTCGGGGGCTTCTTGTCGGAATTGATTGCGCCAATATTACTCCTTGTCCGCGAGAATGGGAAAACCGGAAAAAGCAAAGGGCAGCGCCAATCGGCGCTGCCCGGTTCCGCCCCGTACAGATGCGGGTTAGAAGCTGTGGGAGATACCCAGGAGCAACGAGTTCTGCTTCGAGCCGTTTACGGTCGCAAAGCTCGCGCTGGCGTTGCTGCGGGCGAAAGTGCCCCTGTTGTCGATGTGCGCGTAGGAAGCGTACAGATAGGTGCGCTTGGACAGGCTGTATTCGCCGCGCAGGATGGCAAGGCGCGCATCGGCGTCCATATTCGCGCTCGTGTTCAGCCAGGAATACTGGCCGAACAGCCGCACGTTTGGCGACAGATCATGTCGGACGCCAATCCAGTACTGATCCGTCTCGTAGACGGCATTGGAAGTCGTTTCGCGGTCGACCCAGCCCGCGCCAAAGCGGGTCTTGTCCCAGACGTAGTAGCCGTTCAGGATGCGCAGTTCTGTCTTCTGGTTGCTCGCGCCAAGGCTGCCGAGGATGCCGTTGCCCGGCCCGCCGAACGGCTGGTTCGGATCGAATGCGCCGGTGTTGCCGTGCAGCTGGTCGAACGAAAGGGCGACACCCCACGTGGGTGCATCGTACTTCACGAGCGCGGTAATCTGACGGCAAGCCTCCCGGTTGCCGGCAACCTCGCCGCCGCAGTTCGTGGCAGACGGCACGTTCGGCGTATTGGTCGCGGCGTCGCGGCCGAAGCTGTAGGTCGCCCCGAAGGTGAAACCGTCGAAGCGTCCCATGTAGGCGATCGCATTGTCGGAGCGCGGGGTACCGAGGTAGCCGTTGAGGCTGGCGATCGAATGGAGACCCGGGCCGATGATCATCGAATCGAACAGCGAGTACGCGGTCATGTTGAACTGGCGCCCGAACGTAAGCGTATGACCGCCGCTCGACAGCCCGATGTTGGCGGCACGGCTGAACAGACGGCCGGCCGGCGCCTGCAGCGAGCCGTCATCCATGCCGATCTGCGCCTCGAGATTGAAGAAGGCGCTCATGCCTCCTCCGAGGTCTTCCTTGCCGCGGAAGCCCAGGCGCGACGGCGTGCCGGCGGTAAGGCTGGGCATGCGCACGGTAGTACCGGTGTTGCCGGGTACATTGTTGGGATTGGCAGGATTGACACGCGATTTGGTCTCGATGACCACGCCGGTGTCGACCAGGCCGTAGACCTGGACCTGTGCGGAAGCGGCGCCGGTTGCGGCGAGCAAGGCGGCGGCGAGTGAAGTCTTTTTCATGGAAGTTGTCCCCTGTTGAATTGGTTTTGCACTTGTTCACAGATGTGCAAGTGTATGGAGATTGTGCATAGCGCTCTTGCAAGCAACAATGCACCCGCGTCTATAGAAAATATTGATATTCGTGATACTGCAGCGACGCGTCGAAAAAAAATGGCCGGAGGCGGCAGTACCGCGCAATCCGGCCAAAGGGAGGGATGCATCGATGAGGAAGGCAGGCAAATACGGTGCACACCGCGGCCCGCTTCCCTCCTCCGACGCTCCCGCCAGTGCGGTTCAGGAGACGACTTCCACCAGGCTTTCGGTATTCATCTCTCCCAGCCCCTTGGAGACCGCTTTTTCGTAAAATGCCTTCGCGCTGTTAAGGAACGCGAGCTCCATTCCCGACGTCGACGCGTCGTCGCGAATCACGTTGACCACGTCGAGCAGCATCGACACCGAGCCTGCGCCTTTGCCATAGGTGCCGCTGGCCATGGTCTTGCCGCGCACGCCCAGCACGCCCGACTGCGCAATCGGCGGAATGAATTCCAGCAGCGCACCGATATCAAGCCCGGTGCGCTTGGCATAGCTGATCGCCTCTGCAGCAGCCACCGTGTGCATCGCGAGCAGCATGTTCGACACGTATTTCAGCTTGGAGCCGTCGCCGAACTTGCCCACATAGGGTGCGGCCACCGCGAACTTGCGCAGCTCTCCTTCGACCGCCCGGCACGCAGCCTCCTCGCCGCTCATGTAGACAACCGCCTTCCCGGCATCGATCAGCGGCGGGTTGCCCATCACGGGTGCGTCGATGAATATTGCCCCGGCACTCGCCAGCCGATCGCGCACTTTCAGCTTCAGCTCGATCGGGGCCACGCCCAGGTCCACGAACGCCTGCCCTGCCTTGACATGGGCAAGGACGTTTGCCTCGCCCAGGAACAGGGAGTACAGCGCGGCGTCGGGGACACACAGGAGCACCACGTCCGACACTTCGACCAGTTCCGCTGCAGATGCACAACGGCGTCCGCCAGCCTCGATGAATGCCGAGTTGTCTCCCCGCCGATAGCCGAAAGGCACCGTACCCGCGGCAACGAGCTTGCGCGCGATGGGCAGGCCGATGCCACCGGTTCCGATTATTCCAATAGAAGATGTTGTCATTTTTCAGCCAAGTTGAAATTGTCCTGTCGAGTAGTTGATATTCAGGCGGAATCCACCTTCCATCAGCATCCATGTGCGCAGTTCGTACTCAACGGCGCCGTTCGCGATGAAAGGGTCGGTATCGATGATCGCGGTCGCTTCGTGTTCATCCACGGCGCGCACGATTGTCATGCCGCCTGCCATGCCGCGCGCCTTGCCCGGCACGACAAACGGACCCGAGGCAAAAATGGCGCCCCTGGCTTCCTGCGCGACCATCCACCTCAAGTGGGCTGCCAGGAGCTCATCCGTCATCAGTTCCGGCCGTACAGTGGTACGCAGCATCACGAACAGCTTCTGGTTCAGCATCGGCGCGGTCAGCGCCATTACCTGCTCCGCAGGCGATAGATCAGACGCCAAGGTATCTCTCCCATATTTCCGGCTGTTCGCTCAACTGCTCGCTGCTGCCGGTCCAGCCGATGCGCCCGTTCTCGATGAAGTAGTGCCGGTCAGCGAGATCGATCAGGTTCTGCACGTACTTGTCGATGACCAGGATCGACTGGCCTTCCTTTTTCACCTCATGCAGGCAGCGCCAGATTTCCTGGCGGATCAGCGGCGCCAGGCCTTCGGTGGCCTCGTCGATCAGCAGCAGCCTCGCATTGGTAAGCAGCGCGCGCGCAATGGCCAGCATCTGCTGCTCGCCGCCGGACAGCTGGAAACCCATGTTGTCCTTGCGCTTCTCAAGTACCGGAAACAGCTTGTAGGCGTGCTCCAGCGTCCACTTTCCCGGGCGGGCGAAGGCAACCAGGTTTTCGTAGACCGTCAGGTTGGGAAAGATCCGCCGCCCTTCCGGCACCAACCCGATGCCCATGCGGCTGATGCGTTCGGTGGCCATGCCGGCTACCTCGGCGCCATTGAAACGCACGCTTCCGCGCCTGGGTTTGAGCAGGCCGCAGATGGTCTTGATGGTCGTGCTCTTGCCCATGCCGTTGCGGCCGAGCAGGGTCACGACTTCGCCCTCGTTGATCTGGAAGTCGATGCCGAACAGCACCTGGCTTGCGCCATAGCCGGCCTCGACCGACGTCAGTTTCAGCAAGCTCATGTCAGTCTCCCAGGTAGGCGCGCTTGACTTCCGCGCTGTTCTTGACCTCGTCGGGCGTGCCGCTGAAGATGCGCTTGCCCGACACCAGCACCGAGATGCGATCCGACAGCTTGAACACCGCATCCATGTCGTGCTCGATCAGCAGGATCGACAGGTCCTTGCCCTTCAGGCTCTTGATGAAGTCGACGAACCACGGCACCTGGTCCGGCGACAGGCCGGCCATCGGCTCATCCAGCAGCAGCAGGCGCGGATTGAGCGCCAGCGCCAGGCCGATCTCGAGCTGGCGCTGCTGGCCGTACGACAGGTGGCAGGCCAGCGTGTCCAGTTCATCCGCCAGTTCGATCCGGAGGGCCACCGCCGCAACCTCTTCGCGCAGGCGGTCCGCGGCAGACTTTCCGAAGAAATTGAAGGTCGACTTCAGGCGCGACTGCACGCTGATGGCCAGGTTCTCGTACACCGTCAGGTTACGGAAGATGCTGGTGATCTGGTAGGAACGCACCAGCCCCATGTGGGCGCGGTCCGCCATGCTCAGGCGCGTGATGTCGCTGCCGTAGAAGCTGATCGATCCATCGTCCGGATGCAGCCCGCCGGCAAGCTGCGACACGAAGGTCGTCTTGCCCGCGCCGTTCGGACCGATCAATGCATGGATCTGGTTATCGTCAATGTCGAAGTCGACATAGTCGGTGGCCACCAGCCCGCCGAAGCGCTTGACCAGTCCTTTCACCGACAAAACCTGCTCAGCCATTTTTCACCTCGCTCGTGGTCAGCTTGACAACCGGCGTGACGCTTCCGCCCTTGGGCAGGCGAAAGCGGAACCGCAAGCCGGTCAATCCCTCAGGTACGCGCATCACGACCAGGATCACAAAGACACCCATGGCGATCTGCCAGTATTTGGTCAGGTGCGGCAGTACCTCTTCCAGCAGGCAGAACGCAATCGCGCCGACCGCGCCTCCCCAGAAACTCACGGCGCCGCCCAGGATCACCATGATCAGCAGGTGGCCGGACTGCAACCAGCTGAACAGGTTCGGGCTGGCGTAGCTGTTCTGGTTGGCCAGCAGCGCGCCCGACAGGCCGGCCGCCGCGCCGGCGATGGCGAAGACCATCAGCTTGTACCAATAAGTGCGGTAGCCAAGCGCCTGCATGCGTATTTCGTTTTCCTTGATGCCCTTCATCACGCGGCCGAGCGGTGACCCGACCACGAAGTGGAAGAACAGGTGCCCGAGGGCGACGACGGCGAGGACCACGTAATAGAAGGTGACGTTATCCCCGAGGTCGAGACCGAAGCCGACACGCGAGCGGTGTGCGATATTGATACCCTCGTCGCCGCCGTACATCTTCAGCGACTCGAACAGGTAGAACGTCATCTGCGCGAAGGCGAGCGTGATCATGATGAAGTAAGGACCCTTGGTGCGCAGCGACACCATGCCGATTACCACCGCCAGCAGCGCGGACACCAGGACGGCCATCGGCCATGCGATCCATGCCGAATCAGTGCCCGGCAGAAGTCCGACCGGCGCGGTCAGTTCCTTGGACAGGATCGCAACCACGAAAGCGCCGGTGCCGAAGAACGCCGCGTGGCCGAAGGACACCAGCCCCAGCTCACCGATCAGCAGGCGCAGGCTGGACGCAGCCAGGACGAGGATCAGCACGCGTGTGGCGAAACCGACGTAGAAGTTGCCGCCGAAGGCCTGCGCGATGGCGGGCAAGGCGAGCAGAAGCAGGAGAATGATTCCCCACAAAACAAGAGAACGGGATTTCATGAGAGCCTCAGCGCGAGAAAAGACCTTGCGGCTTCCAGTACAGGACCAGTGCCATCAGCAGGTAGATAGAAACGGCGGACAGGGTGGACGCGAGTGAATCCGCCAGTCCCTGCTCCAGGAAGCCGCGCAGCACCATCGGGATCATGGTGCGCCCAAGCGCATCGACCATGCCGACCAGCAGCGCACCGGCGAGCGCGCCCTGCACGGAGCCGATGCCGCCGATCACGACGACCACGAAGGCCAGGATCAGGATGCTCTCGCCCATGCCGACGTTAATCGACAGCAAGGGACCGAGCAGGCCGCCGGCGATGGCACACAAGGCGGCGCCCAGGCCGAACACGAGCGAGAACACGAGGTTGATGTTCGCCCCCATCGCGCAGGCCATCTCGCGGTCCGACGCGCCGGCGCGGATCCACATGCCCACGCGCGTCTTCTTGATGAGCAGCGCCAGCAATCCGGCGATCAGCAGGCCGACGGCGATGATGAACAGCCGGAAACCGGGATATTCGAAGTCGCCGATGAGCGGAACGGACGAGCTGAGCAGGTCGGGCGTGCTGATCATGATCGGCTGCGCGCCCCAGATCTCCTGCACCGCCTGGTTGGCGATCAGAATGATGCCGAAGGTGACAAGGACCTGGGTCAGGTGGTCCTTGTCATAGAGCCTGCGCAGCAGACTCATTTCGAGCAGGATGCCGATCGCCGCCGTCAGCGCCACGCCGGCGACGAGGCCGAACAGGAAGCTGCCGGTCGTGAGCGTCAGGGTGGCGATCAGGTAGGCGCCGATCATGTACAGCGAGCCGTGCGCCAGGTTGATCATGTTCATGATCCCGAACACCAGCGTCAAGCCCGCCGACAGCAGGAACAGCATCAGGCCGAACTGCACTCCGTTGAGGAGCTGTTCGAACAGGAAAAGCAGCATGATTGTCTCCTCCGGGCGGCCCGCTTATTGCGCCGCGATCTTGCACTCACCCACGTAGGGATCGCTCTTGTCGGCATGCACCGGGGTTGTGCTGACGGTCTTGTTGGTCAGCTGGCCCTTGTCGTTTTTCACGACCTGGCGAAGGTAGACGTGCTGGGTCGGGTTCTGGTTGGAGGCGAACTTGAAGTAACCGCGCACCGAGTCGTATTTCGCGGCCATCAGCGCGTCATGCAGCACCTTGTTGTCCTTGTGCTTGCCTTTGCTGTCGCGGATTGCCGCATCGAGCAGGAGGCCGACTTCGTAACCCTGCGAGGCATAGATCGATGCCGGACGCTTGTATTCCTTCTCGAAGTCCTCGACGAACTTCTTGTTCACCGGGTTGGTGAAGTCCGGGCTCCACTGGCTGGTGTTGTAGATGCCGACGGCGGCGTCGCCGAGTGCCGGCAGGATGTCGGCGTCCACCGCAAATCCGGCGGTCACGAGGTCGATCTTCTTGTTCAGGCCGGCCTGGTTGAACTGCTTGACGAAGTTGATTGCCATCGGGCCCCACAACGCGAAGAAAACGGCGTCCGGGTTGGCGGCGCGGATCTGGCCGATCTCCACCGAGAAATCGAGCTGGCCGATCTTGTTGTAAGCGCGTCCGGCGATCTCGCCCGTGTATTCCTTGTCGAAACCGTCGACATGCTCGCGGCCGGCCTGGTAGTTCGGCGCAACCACGAACATCCGCTTGTAGCCTTTCTGGTTGGCGAATCGGCCCGCGGCTTCGGACAGCGCGCTGGTATGCCAGGTCGGGTTGAAGTAATAGTAATTGCAGGAAGCACCCGCCAGTTCCTTGGGACCGGCATTGGAGTTGACGAAAAAGATCTTGTCCTTGAATGCCGCCGGCGCCACGGCCAGCATCACGTTGGTGAATGCCATGCCGGTGATGATGTCGACGTTCTCGCTCTTGGCCAGTCGCTCGTAGACCTGCTTGCCGGTATCCGGATTGGCCTGGTCGTCGCCGTAGACGATGACAGTGTCGGCACCGCCGAACTTGCCGCCCTTGTGCTTGAGCGCCAGGTTGAAGCCATCCTTCATGTCGGTGGACAGGGTCGACAGCGGCCCGGTCAGGGAACCGATAAAACCGATCTTGACCGGGTCTGCGGCCTGCGCGCTCATGGTGAACGACAGGGCCAGGGCGGTGAATGCAAGGGATTTCTTAACTTGAGTCATAGGAGTCTCCTTTTTGTGAATGTGTCGTGCGCGCGCCCGGTGGCCGGGCTGCCTGGGCCGCTTGGTGCAAGGGGAATTGCGGCGGCACTTGTTGGTGTGAAGAGTAGGGTCAGCCCCGGGGCGTGTCTATGAGCCTGGGGAAATTGACAAGATTGATGGCATCAATAGTTGTTGCCGGGACTGGAATCAATCCCGCGTGTGAGCGGGGGCACGCTCACACGCCCGGCGTCGCGGGGCCGGCGGCCACGGCTGCGCTCACCCCATGAGCGCCGTGAATGCCTTGTACAGCATGTAGCTTGCCAGAGCGAACAGGACGACGGAAAACACCCGCTTGAGCTGGGCCACGTCCAGCGAGTGGGCCAGTTTGGCGCCCCAGGGCGCGGAAAGCACGCTGGCGGGCACGATGCAGGCCAGCGCGGGCAGGTAGACATAGCCGAGCGATCCGGATGGCAGCGCATCGCTGCCCCATCCGCTCACGACATAACCGACCGTGCTGGCAAGCGCGATCGGGAAGCCGAGCGCGGCCGAGGTCGCGACGGCATTGTGCATCGCGACATTGCACCAGGTCATGAAAGGGACGGACAGGAAGCCGCCGCCCGCGCCCACCAGGCTCGACAGCACGCCGATCACGCCGCCGGTGCCGAACATCCCGGCCGGGCCAGGGAGCGTGCGCGAAGGCTTCGGCTTCTTGTTCTTCAACATCTGGTAGGCGGAGAAGCCGACAAAGGCGGCGAAGAAGATGGACAGCCACCCGGTCTTCAGGAAGGCAAAGATCTTGCCGCCCCCGACCAGGCCGCCGGCAAGGATGCCCGGGGCCAGGGACCAGACGATGTCCCAGCGGACCGCGCCGCGCTTGTGGTGGGCGCGCACCGAGGACAATGAAGTGAACAGGATGGAAGCCATCGAGGTGGCGATGGCGACATGCACGACGATGGCGTTGGGCATGCCGGACAGCGTAAACATGAAGGTGAGGAACGGCACCAGGATCATGCCGCCGCCGATGCCGAGCAGGCCGGCGAACACGCCGGTGATGCCGCCCAGGGCGGCGAATGGAAAGATTTGCAGGACTGTCATGATGGACCTCTGGAATGCCGGGGCGGCCGCCGCCCCGGAGATGCAATGAATGGGCCGCCGGTCAGGCGGCCAGACCGCGTGCGCGGGCCAGTGTCAGCGCGGTGTCCTCGATCATGTCTTCCTGCCCGCCGACCATGCCGCGCCGTCCGAGTTCGAGCAGCAGGTCGCGCGCCGGGATGCCGTACTTCGCCTCGGCACGCTTGGCGAACAGCAGGAAGGACGAATACACGCCGGCGTAGCCGAGCGTGAGCGCGTCGCGGTCGATGCGGATCGGGTGGTCCATCATCGGCACGACGAGGTCTTCGGCGACATCGGAAATCCTGAAGACATCCACGCCGGTCTCGATGCCCATGCGGGCGCACACGGCAACGAATACTTCCATCGGCGTATTGCCGGCGCCCGCGCCCAGTCCAGCGGCAGCGGCATCGATGCGCGTCGCGCCGCATTCGACCGCGGCAATCGAGTTGGCGATGCCCATCGCCAGGTTATGGTGGCCATGGAAGCCGATCTCGGCTTCCGGCTTGAGCCTGTCGCGCAGCAGCCCGATGCGGGCCTTGACGTCCTCCGGCAGCATGTAGCCCGCGGAGTCGGTGGCGTAAATGCAGTTGGCGCCATAGCTTTCCATCAGCAGCGCCTGCTCCAGGATCTTCTCCGGCGGGACCATGTGGGCCATCATCAGGAAGCCGACCGTATCCATCTCCAGCTTGCGTGCCATGCCGATGTGCTGCTCGGAGACGTCGGCCTCGGTGCAATGCGTGGCCACGCGAATGGTATGCACGCCGGCGTCGCGCGCCATGCGCAGGTGGTCGACGGTGCCGATGCCCGGGATGAGCAGCGCCGACACCTTCGCCTTCTTCATCTCCGGTACCACGGCCTGCAGGTATTCCAGGTCGGAATGCGCGGGAAAACCGTAGTTGACGGAGGAGCCGCCCAGGCCGTCGCCGTGGGTGACCTCGATCAGCGGCACGCCCGCCGCATCCAGGCCACGCGCAACGGAGCGCATCTGGTCGAGCGTCATCTGGTGCCGCTTGGGGTGCATGCCGTCGCGCAGCGTCATGTCGTGGACGGTGACTTTCTTTCCTTTGAGTGTCATGGCGGTTCTCCTTATGCGGCGACAGGGGCAAGCGTGAGGC
>NZ_LSTO01000001.1:912109-915702 GCF_002211445.1 Noviherbaspirillum denitrificans
ATCTCGGTATCGATCTGAAGTCGGATCATCCGATCTCCTTCACCTACGACACCACGTTGGCCAATGCTGACGGCGAGCTGCGCGTGCCGGACGGTGTGAACGTCGGCAACCGCGTCGGCGGCACCACGCCGCCCAAGCTTCCGCTCGACAAGAGCCAGATGCAGTGCACTACCTGCCATGACCCGCATTTGCGCGATAACGCCACTGGCAACGGCAATGCCAAGTTCCTGCGCTTGAATCGCTTCCAGGTTGCGCAGCCCGGCGGGGGCGCATTCAATGCCACCAACGACATCGTCTGCCTTGCCTGTCACGATAAAGGCGGGGTCGCCTGGGCGTACTCGGCGCATGCGAACCGCGACGTCGCTTCGCATACCTATAAGGCAGCGGCTGCGCAGCAGCGCGAATTCCCGTCCTCTTCCGACACGCCGGCAAACACCAACCCGGAAGTGTGGCAGGTATCCTGCCTGAACTGCCACGACACGCATACCGTGCAGGGGGCGAAACGCTTGCTGCGCGAGGGCACTGACAGCACCAACTCGCCGAAGACCGGCGGCAACTCCGCCATCGAGGAAACCTGCTACCAGTGCCATACAACAAGCACTGGTTCAATCGTCAACTATACGGCGCTGACCAACGCCGCCGTACCGGACATCAAGACTGATTTCACGACGCTCGCGAGGCGCATGCCGATCACCAGCACCGAGCAGCTGGCCGGCGCGGGCGTGGAAGTCCACGAGATCGGCGGCATCTTCAACGATGCTATCGATGCGGACTGTACCAAGGCCACGGGCAAGTGCGGCAAGGATTTTCTCGAATCACGCGCCCGGCTGGGTTTCGGAGCCGGCACCAATCGTCACGCAGAGTGCACCGATTGCCATAACCCGCACCGCGTCATCAAGTCCCAGAACGGCTTGCCGGGAACGCTTTCCGCCACCAACACCAAGGATAAGGCGGGCACACACAAGCACGAGGACGCCACCGGTTATACGCATACCAATGTCATCTCTGGCGTGCTGCGGGGCACATGGGGCATCGAGCCCATTTATCCGAACAACTCCTTCCAATCGATGCCGTCCGATTTCACGGTCAAGCGGGGCGACCCCGGCAACAACACGGGCAGTCTCGATTCAGCAACCTATGTGACGCGCGAGTACCAGATCTGCCTGAAGTGCCATTCCAACTACGGTTATACCGACGACAACCTGTACCCGAACGGCACGACACGCCCGGCATTGGGCGGCGGCAGCCGCACCCCGGCAAATTCCAATGGCCACACCAATTTCAGCCGCTACACCAACCAGGCAAAGGAATTCCAGGCACCGTCCACCCATGCCGTGGCGGTCGGTTCCGTCAGCAAAGGTTACGATGGCGGCGCCGGGACATCTGCCGCGGCAACGGCAACCAACAACAACAACCATCGTTCCTGGCATCCCGTCATGCGCCCGACCGGCCGCACCGGACGTGCCGGCAATTGGCTTACACCCTGGAGCAACGCCGGCGCTCTCGGTAACCAGACCATGTACTGCTCGGACTGCCATGGATCGGGGACGGCCAACGGCACGGTCATGCCGACGGGTAACAGCAATACCATCGAAGGCGGAAGCCCTTGGGGACCGCATGGATCGGCCAACAACTTCCTCCTCAAGGGTAACTACAACCAGAACACTGGCGTAGGGCAGCCGGAAGGCCTGTGCTTCAAGTGCCACAATTACAACTCGTACGCGACCGGCGGCGGCGGCACCGGGTGGAGCACGTCGCGAGGCGACGGCCACCAGGTGCACCGGGACAGGATCAAGGTTGGCGGCAGCACCAACGGACTCAAATGCAACTGGTGCCATGTCGCCGTTCCGCATGGATGGAAGAACCGAAACTTCCTGGTCAACCTGAACGACGTCGGCCCAGAGGCCGGCCTTGCAGCGGGTACTGCGGTGAGCTACACCAACAACGTCGGCTACTCCAACGGCCCGTACTACCGGAACGCCTTCCTGCGCATCGTCTCCTTCCCCAGCGGCCAGTGGTCGGAGTCCAACTGCAACGGTGGCAGCAGGGACACGATGCGCACCAATTGCTCGTCGCCGCCGTAACCGGGAACCCCGCGAAAGTTGGCGTTTCCGTCCAATAACCCGATGCGCGTCGTCCATGCCCTGGCCTCGCTCAAGTTCACGCCGGTGGGCCTGGTCCTGCTCGGCGTGGCGACGGTGGCGGTGTACAAGATCGGGGACAGCGCCACGCCCTGGCTGGCCGGCCCCTTGTTCATCCTGGCGGTCAACCTGATCGCGGCAGTCGCCACCAACGGTGTCTTCCGACGCCAGATGGCGCTACTGGTTTTCCACCTTGCCCTCATCGTGCTGGTCCTGCTGGCCGCTGTCGGGCGCCTGACCTACCTGAACGGTGCGGCCGAGCTGACTCAGGGCGAATCCTTCGCCGGACTCAAGCAACGCGACGCCGGACCGCTGCACCCCGACCGGCTGGACAAGGTTTCCTTCATCAATGAAGGATTCGACATCGCCTACACCGAAGGTCCGGCGCTGGACCAGATCGTCAACAGGGTGCGCTGGCGCGACACGCGCGGCGAGGAGCGGGTAGGGGAGATCGGCATCAACCGGCCGCTGACCTTGTCCGGATACCACTTCTATCCCACCTCCAACAAAGGCTTTGCCCCGGTATTCATCTGGCGTCCGTTACAGGGAGAGCCCATCCTTGCCGCTGTCCACCTTCCGGGCTATCCTGCGCATGCCGAAAGCCAGGCGGCGAGCTGGCATCCTGGCGGGCGCCGGGATGATATCTGGGTCAAGCTGGAATTCGACGACGTCCTCATTCCCCCGGACCGGCCATCCCGGTTCCGCCTGCCGGATAACCGGGCACTCGTTGTCCGCAGCGGCGACATCCGCCATGTCCTGCAGCCGGGCGAAGAGCTTGCATTGCCGGACGGCGTGCTTCAGTATCGCGAGCTGCGCACGTGGATGGGGTACAAGGTGTTCTACGACTGGACCGTTCCCTGGATGCTCGCTGCCTGCGCAGTGGGAGTGCTCAGCCTCTCCTGGCACTTCTGGCGCAAGTTTGCGTCGACACAATGGAACAAGGACAACTAGATGGAACTTGAACTGCGGCTGCTGTGGGCGGGAATCATCTTCTACGTGCTGGGGGGCATCGTCGCCATCTGGTCCGTCGTGATGAAGAAACGTCCCGAGCGGACCGTCCTGCTCCTGATGACCGCGGGCTGGCTGCTGCATACCGCTTCGCTGCTGGTGCGCTGGGAACGCCTCGGACATGGCCCCTTCGTGACCATGTTCGAAATCCTGTCGAGCAATGTGTGGAGCCTGATGCTTGCCTTCATCATTGCCTTCTGGCGCATCCCCCAGATCCGCGCTTCGGCCGCCGTCGTCATGCCGATCATGTTCGTAATGATGGGCTGGCTGGTGCTGTCGAGCCCGGGGGAGGTTCACTTCCCGCGCTCGTTCCGCACACCATGGCTGTATATCCACGTTGGCCTGGGCAAGGTCTTCCTGGGCGCGATGCTGGTGGCGGTCGGGCTGGCTGGTGTGATCCAGCTGCGGCGGACGCAGCGCGGGATCGACTGGTTCAACCGCCTG
>NZ_LSTO01000001.1:915712-922704 GCF_002211445.1 Noviherbaspirillum denitrificans
AACCTGGGCTTTCATTACCTGGCTGCTGCTGGCAGTCGCGCTGCATGTACGTGTGACCTTCAAGCCCACGCCGCGCCTGTCGTCCAGCATGGCCTTTGTAGTCTTCGCAATTGCCTTCCTGACATTCTTTGGCGTGCCTTTCCTGACTGACCGGCCACATCAAGGGACGTTTTAGCCTTGGCCTATTAATTGCACTCCGGAACAGGTTATGGATTCTGTATTACGTGACGACCAAACCGGCATCGGCCGGCTTGCCGCGGGCTGGCTGCTTCTGGCGCTGACCGCGCTCGCATTCTCGACCTTGTGCGCCGTGCTGCTGGTGGCCGCCCGCGCACCTTTGCCCGGCGCGTTCGCACCGCCTGCCGAACTGTTCAGCCGCGGACTGGTGCTGCATGTCACCTTTGCGGTGGTGGTGTGGTTCCTGTCCTGCGCGTCCGCAATCTGGGTCATGGCCGCAGGCGGCGCAGGGGGACGCTGGCGCTGGGCGGCGCTCGGCCTGTCGGCGACGGGGCTGGCCACCATGGTCCTGCCCCTGTTTTCTTCCGCGGCGCGTCCCTTGCTGGCCAACTATGTACCGGTGCTGGAGCACCCTGTCTTTCTTGCCGGCCTCGTGCTGTTCATCGGCGGAATCGTGCTGGGGGGCGCGGCATCCATGCCGGCTGCGTGGCGCGGCATGAAGGACGGCAAGCCCTGGCGTCTCGGCGCAGTACTGTCCATGGCTGTTGCCGCGGTGGCGTGCGCTTCGCTGCTGAATGCGCTCGCACAAACCGGGCTTCCTTCCGGCCACGCCGCCTTCGAAGCGCTGGCTTGGGCTCCCGGGCACCTGTTGCAGTTCGTGCATGTGCTGTTGATGATGAGCGTCTGGACCGTGCTGGGCGAGGATGTGCTGGGCGGCGAGATCGTGCCGCGTTCCTGGCTGCGTGCCTTGCTGTTGCTCGCCGCCGCGCCGGTGCTGGCGGCGCCGGTCATCCATTTCATCCATCCCGTCGGCAGTACCGAATTCCACCATGCGTTCACGCGACTGATGGCGTGGGGCGGGTGGCCGGCGGCGGCCGTCCTTGGCGTGCTCTTGCTGCGTCGCATGGCCGGGGCAGGGCGCAAGGTCCTGGCCGCGCCTCTTGGTCCCGCACTGTTGCTGTCGGTGCTGCTGTTCCTGCTTGGATGTGTGCTTGGCGCACTGATCCGCAGCGAATCCACCATGGTTCCCGCGCATTATCACGGTACGGTCGGCTCAGTCACGCTGGCCTACATGGCACTCGGTTACCGCCTCTTGCGCGGCTACGGCGCGGGCAGTGTGAAAGTGGAACGGCTGCAGACCGTCATGTACGGCAGCGGGTTGGCCGTCCTCGCGCTGGCGCTCGCCTGGTCGGGGTGGATCGGCGTGCCGCGCAAGACATTGCATGCCGATGCGGTGATGGAATTCCCGGCGTATTTCCTTGCCATGGGACTGGCCGGTGTTGGCGGCCTGCTGGCAATTGCCGGTGCGATTCTCTTCCTGGTCAATGTCGTGCGCGGACTGCGTGGCGCGCGCACGATGTCCGATCGTCCTGCACGCCGTGATGTCCGCGGCGCAGCCGTCCTCGTCACTGTCATGCTCACTCTGGCAACGGGCATGGTGATCGCCTTGTGGCCGAATGAAATGGGCACGGTCGTCACGCCTGCCGCCGCCGGCGGCATGAAGAATCCCGCCGAGCATGTGCAGCAGAAGCGCAAGGAAACAGTGGCGCGCGAGTTCTCGGAAGGCGTGCGCCTGCTTGCCGCAAAGGATTACCAGGCTGCGGCCAGCGCCTTGCACCGTGTGCTGGAGCTGGAGCCGAAGATGCCGGAAGCCCACGTCAACATGGGTTTCGCGATGATCGGCATGGAAAAGTACGACATCGCACGGGATTTCTTCGAAGCCGCAATCTCGCTGCGCACCGAACAGATGAATGCCTACTACGGCCTGGCGGTGGTGCTTGAACACCTCGGCGACCTGGAGGCGGCGCTTGGGGCGATGCGCACCTACGTCCATCGCAGCAATCCGGATGATCCCTTCGTTCGCAAGGCCTATGGAGCGATCTGGGAGTGGGAAACCGAACTGGCAAAGAAACGCCCGGGCACCCCGCAGACAGCCGCCATTCCCGAAAGCGGGAAGGGGGGTGTGCGCTATCCCATTCCCGAGAAAAAACTCAACTAGAACTTGTTCTGCCTCAAGTCGGCAGTCTCGTACGGGCACGCCGGCTACTCCTGCCCCTGTTTTTCCGCATGGAACCAAAATTGCTTGCCTAAATAATTGCAGCAATTTCAATATCGCCAGTCGTTGCCTGTCCTGAGGCACGCAAAAGCGAAGAACTGCGTGGCAGTGGTACGTGAAGGAGGAGTGAAGGTGCCGGTCACCGCTGGGCTAGTCGTGGAGGAAAAAGGGATCATGGATCCGGAAAGCTATGGCCGCAGCGGGCAAGTCTTCGGGCTGCCTGTGAAGCTGTACTGGGCGGGCTTTGTCGCCCTCGCTACGATCATGCTGATGATCGTGGAATACATGGAAACACCCGGACTTGTGCCTGGCATCCAGTTCGAAGACCTGTTCATCTTCAAGCTGCTCGGGTATGCCAACCTGCTGCTGATTGCGTCAACTATCCTGTATGTCGCCCACCTCTGGTTCACCTCGGAATCGGTCGGGCGCTGGGCCTCCGGGTTGGCGGGATTGGGCGCGGCAGCCTCCCTGTTCGCCCTTGCGTGGCGATGGATCGAAGTGTTCTGGCTGCATCGCCCCGGCCACTTCGCAATGAATACCCTTTATGAAATGGTGGCGCTGTTCAGCACGCTGACCGTTGTCATTTATCTTGTCATGGAACGCGTCTATCGTACTCGCTCGGCCGGCGCCTTCGTCATGATGATTGTCCTGGCCGCCATCATTTTCCAGATCTGGCTGGCCAGTCACGAGACGGCCATTCCCGGCAGCCACACCCGCATCCTGCGCGCCTACTGGATGTATGCGCATGTGCTCGGTTCGTTCTTCGGATACGGCGCCTTTGCGATCGCTGCCGCAATGGGCGCGGCCTACCTCATCTGCAGCCGGTCGCAGGGGCTGGGTGCGCTGGTGCGGACGACCGGCATCCGCCTGCCGGCAGCCCGCCGCATCGAACGCCTGATGCATCGTGCCGTCATGATGGGGTTCCCCGTGTTTGCGCTGGCGACCGCTCTCGGCGCCATCTGGGCATACGAGGCCTGGGGAAGGTACTGGGCCTGGGATCCGAAGGAAACCTGGGCGCTGCTGGTTTCCCTGATTTACGCAGGCTATTTCTTTTTCCATTACGTCAACGGCTGGAAAGGCCCCCGCATGGCATGGTGGAACATTGTGGGCTTCGCCACCACGGTATTTTGTTTCGTCGGCGTGCGGGTCCTCTGGCCCGGCGTGCATGAAACGGTGCCGATGGTGACGCAGGTCGACGGCAGTGCCACCTGGCTGGCCGCTATGATGTTCCTGGTAATGCCGTAAAAGGCGGGAATGGACGGGATTGCAAGGACATGAAGACCAAACGGAATTTTTCTTTTTCAACGAAACTCGCATGGCGCCGCATGGCCGCCGTCATCGTGCTGGCCGCGCTCGGCGCCTGCAGCAAGGCGCCGGTCAAGCCCGAACTCGCGGAGGGCAAACCGTTTCCTCCAATTGCCATGGCGAACGCCGGCAATGCGCTGGAAGACCCCGCGTTGCGCGGGAAGATGCTGATCCTGAATGTGTGGGCTACCTGGTGCCCGCCGTGCCGGCGCGAGATGCCCGGCCTGCAACGGCTGAGCAAGACGCTGGATCCCGCGCGTTTCGTGGTGCTTGGCCTGTCGACCGACCAGGATGAGCGGCTGGCGGCAGAATTCCTGATGCAGAACGGCATCACCTTTTTCAATTTCTTTGACGAGAACGCGCGCCTTTCCAAACAGTGGGAGCTGAAGGTCTATCCGGAAACCTTCCTGATCGGCCCGGACGGCACGCTGCTTCGCCGGATCCCCGGCCTGCGCGAATGGGACAGCCCGGAAATGCTGGCCGAACTGGAGTCGCTGTACCAGTCGAACTCCGGCAAAACCTCTGTCAAATAATCAATCGAACGGGCAGGTCAGTGAATTCGATACGGAAGTTCTTGAACGCAATCCGGGTTTTGGCACTCAAACAGTCCGTCCCCGGAGAAAATGCCGCGGGCGGAAAACCGCCCGGTTCCCTCGTCTTTTCCGTGAGGACGAAGGGCCTGGTCGTGTTCGGCGCGCTGATCGCATATGCCGTCATCATCGCGCTCTTCGTCTTCCACCAGAAGAACCAGTTGTTGCGGGACTTCGAGGAAATCCAGAAGTCGCTTGAGGTCGACAGCATGCTGAAGCAGGCCGATACCGCTGCCTTCCACGCCGTGATGGGCGTGTTTGCGAACGTCGACTCGTCCGATCGCCAGGCGGGCATGCAGCGCATCCAGATGCACTACCAGATTTTGCGCACCAAGCATGCGGAATTGCAGGAAGCCGTTCCCGCCTTCGATGTGCGCCTCGATGCCGCTGATGCCGCGCTGGAGGAGGCCTTCCGTGATGCGTCGCGCGAAAACATGAGCCAGCTGATCGTCGAGCTGATCAAGACCAAGAACGAGTTCACCAACCTGGCCGAGCAATCGCAGCAGGCCCGGTCGCGCATGTCGGAACGCTACCGCATGCAGACCGATTCGGTTGCCATGACCACCATGTTCCTCGGCATGATGGGGCTGGCGCTGCTGGGCACGATCATGGCCTTGTTTTTCAAGCAACTGACGGAGGATTTGCGCACGCTGCAGCAGCGCGCCATCGATATCGTCAACGGCTATCGCGGCGAACCCATTCCCATCCGCCGTCACGACGAGGTCGGCCAGCTGATGGAGGCGGTCAACAGTATGGCGACGGCGCTCGACAAGCGGGAAAAGGAGCTGATCGTCGAAAGGCAGAAGTACTTCCACCAGGAGAAGATGGCCGCCATCGGCGCGCTTGCGGCGGGCGTGGCGCACGAGATCGGCAACCCGATCGCGGCGATTTCCGGTATCGCGCAGGACATGCGGGAGCGCCGCGAGGCCGGACTCGGCTTCTGCGCGGAAGACTATTGCAAGGATTGCCGTCCGGACCTGATCCAGGCGCAGGCCCAACGCCTGGCCGCGATTACCCGCGAAATCCAGGAGTTCGCTTCTCCGCAGCCGGCCGAACCGCAACTGCTCGATCTCAACGCACAGTTGCGCAGCACCACCAGCCTGATCCGCTACGACAAGCGCCTGCGCGGCGTGGAACTGCGGCTCGACCTCGACCACAATTTGCCCGCGATCGATGGCGTGGCCGACCAGCTCACCCAAGTCATCATGAACCTGCTGATCAATGCAATGGACGCCCTCGAGTCTGTCAAGGACCGGCCGCCGACTGTTGTAATTTCCACACGCCAAGAGGGCGATCGGGTATGCATGGCCGTGGCCGACAACGGCAGCGGCATGGAAAAAGATGTCTTGGAGCGAGTCTTTGAGGCCTTCTTTACGACGAAACCTGCTGGCAAGGGTACCGGCTTGGGCTTATCCTTGTGCTACTCCATCATGAAGAACCATGGCGGAAGCATAGAAATCGAATCCACGCCTGGGGTAGGAACTCAGGTCAAAGCATATTTTCCGTTAAATGAAACCTAACGATACATCCATGAAATCCCTCGAGGTCCTGGTCGTCGACGACGAACCGGCGATCCGCCAGATCCTCGCCGCGCACCTGGGAAAGTCCGGCTGCAGCGTTTGCCAGGCCGCAAACGGGACGGAGGCGCTCGAACGCCTGGCGAAAGGGGACATCGACGTTGCGATCAGCGATATCAAGATGCCTGACTTCACCGGCATCGAGCTTGTGCGTCGGGCGCGCGCGGCGGGCATCGAGACGAGTTTCATCATGATGACGGCCTATGCGTCGGTCGATACCGCCATCGAGGCGATCAAGGCCGGCGCGTCCGACTACATGATCAAGCCCGTCCGCAATGAGGAAGTGCTGCACCGCCTGATGAAGGTCCGCGACCTGCGTCGTCTCAGTTCTGAGAATCGCGTGCTGCGCAACCTGGTCATGGGCTCCCGCGAAGACCATTTCGTCTTCGAGTCGGCGGCCATGAAACAGCTCGACCGCCTGATCGCAAAAGTCGCACCGACCGACAGCACGGTGCTGGTCACCGGCGAGAGCGGCACCGGTAAAGGTGTGATCGCCCGCCAGATCCACCAGCACAGCCAGCGCGCGGACGGGCCTTTCATTCCCGTCAACTGTGGCGCGATTCCTGAAAACCTGATGGAGAGCGAGCTGTTCGGCCACATCAAGGGCTCGTTCACCGGCGCCGACAAGGCGCGCAAGGGTCTGTTTCTCGAAGCAGACAAGGGCACCATCTTCCTCGATGAAATCGGCGAATTGCCGCTTGCGCTGCAGGTCAAGCTGCTGCACGTGATCGAGGAAAAGACCGTGCGCCCGGTCGGCGGCGAGCAAGCCAAGCGTGCCGACGTGCGCATCGTGGCCGCCACCAACCGCGACTTGTCGCAGATGGTCGCCGAAGGCCGGTTCCGGGAAGACCTTTACTTCCGCTTGTCCGTTTTCCATGTCCACGCGCCACCGGTGCGGGAACGCCGGCAGGATATCCCTGGGCTGGTGCGATTCTTGCTGCAGAAAGGATCGAGGCGTCTGGGCAACGTGGGAGGTATTTCCCTCGACCCGGACGTTGAAGACATCCTGAGTGCCTATGAATGGCCTGGAAACGTCCGGGAGATGGAAAACGTGGTTGATCGCGCATTGATTCTGGCCGACGAAGGCCGCATTAGCCGTGAGGACCTGCCGCCGCAGATCCTGCGCGCGGCGCCCGCCGGCAAGAACGGCGCTGCAGTGGCCGATTCCGGCGACAGCCTGCGCGAGCAGGTGCGCCGCTTCGAGGCCTCGGTCATCAACAAGGCCATCTCCGACGCCGGCGGCGACCGCCGTGCGGCCGCCCAGAAGCTGGGAATCGGCTTGTCCAG
>NZ_LSTO01000001.1:922714-932971 GCF_002211445.1 Noviherbaspirillum denitrificans
ATCCACTCGACGGCCGCCCGGTGTTTGCCTATCCGTGGGAAGGCGTGACGCTGGTCGGTACCACCGACGTGGACCATCGCGCAGCCATGCACAATGAGCCGGCCATCACGCCCGAAGAGTTTTCCTACCTGATGATGGCGATCGATTTCCAGTTTCCTTCGCTTGCCATCCGCCCCGCCGATGTACTTGCCACCTATGCCGGCGTGCGGCCGGTGGTGGATACCGGCAAGGCCGATCCGTCGCGGGAAGGACGCGACCATGCGGTTTGGCTGGAAGACGGCCTGCTTACCGTCACCGGCGGCAAACTCACTACTTTTCGCCTGATTGCGCTCGATGCAATGAAGCACGCGCAGAGTCTGCTCCCCGGTTGGCAACCAGACTTGCAGCCGCGCCGGATATTCGCCGAAACGCCGCCACTGCCAAGGCATCCGGCGCTTACCAGCCTCCAGCAGCGCAGGCTGACGGGCCGCTACGGCCGCCATGCGGCGCAGCTCATTGCGCATGCAAATCCCGATGAACTCACCGCAATCCCGGGCACTGAAACGCTATGGGCTGAGCTGCGCTGGGCTGCGCGCGCGGAAGCAGTGCTGCACCTTGACGACCTCCTGCTGCGCCGCACGCGCATCGGCCTGCTGTTGCGCGAGGGCGGCGCGGCCCACCTGGAGCGCATCCGAGCGATCTGCCAGCCCGAACTGGGATGGAACGACGTCCGCTGGCATGCCGAACAGCAGGACTATCTGGCACACTGGCAACGGCACCACGGACTGCCGCCGCAGCATCTGCTGCCCGACTGGCGTCCACCGCGCTGAAACGGGGAAATGCATGTCATCCGATTACCTCCTTGCCATCGACAACGGCACGCAGAGCGTGCGCGCCATCCTGTTCGACCTGCGCGGCCACATCGTCGCCAAATCCCAGGTGCCGCTTGATGCCTATTTTTCCAGCCAGCCCGGATGGGCCGAGCATGGCGTCGAGGAATATTGGCAAGCCTTGTGCACCGCCTGTCGGCGGCTGTGGTCCCAATCGAACGTGCCTGCAACCGCGGTCAGGGGCGTAGCGGTTACCACCCAGCGCGGCACGGTGGTCAATCTGGATAGCTCCGGCAAGCCCCTGCGTCCTGCCATTGTCTGGCTGGACCAGCGGCGCACGACCCGGGTGCCGGCGATCAGCCCGCTATGGCGTGCGGCATTCAAGCTGGCGCGCGTCAATGGCACGGTCGACTTCTTCCTCGGCGAGGCCGAAGCGAACTGGATCAAGGCGCACGAGCCCGAAATCTGGGACCGGACCTCCAGGTTTCTGCTGCTTTCGGGCTACCTGAACTACCGGCTGGGCGGTGAATTCATCGACTCCATCGGCTCGCAGGTCGGCTATATCCCCTTCGACTACAAGGGCCTGCGCTGGGCATCCTCATGGGACTGGAAATGGCAGGCTTTGCCGATCGTGCGTAGCATGCTGCCGGAGCTTGTACCGCCGGGGACGGTGATGGGCAAGGTGACGACAGCAGCAGCCGAAGAGACCGGCCTCCCTGCCGGAACACCGTTGATTGCCGCAGCAGCCGACAAGGCCTGCGAAGTCATCGGCGCTGGATGCCTGGAGCCCCACATCGGCTGTCTCAGCTACGGCACGACCGCGACGATCAACACGACTAGCCGGAAGTACGTCGAAGTCACCCCCTTCATCCCGCCCTATCCCGCGGCGGTGCCCGGTGCCTACAGCACCGAAGTGCAGATTTTCCGTGGGTACTGGATGGTCAACTGGTTCAAGGAGCAGTTCGGCCTGCATGAAAAGATGCGCGCCGCCGATGAAGGCGTCGCGCCGGAAGAACTGTTCGACGAACTTGTGGACGCGGTGCCGCCGGGTGCAATGGGATTGATGTTGCAACCCTACTGGACGCCAGGCATCAAGCAACCGGGCCCGGAGGCAAAGGGCGCGGTGATCGGCTTCGGCGACGTGCACAACCGGGCCCACCTCTACCGCGCCATCCTTGAAGGACTGGCCTATGCGCTGCGCGAAGGCAAGGAAAGGATAGAGAAGCGGAGTAGCGTGCCGATCACCTCGCTGCGCGTGTCAGGCGGCGGCTCGCAAAGCGACGCGGCCATGCAGTTGACTGCCGATATATTCGGCCTGCCGACAGCGCGGCCGCATGTCTACGAAACCTCGGGACTCGGCGCCGCGATCAATGCTGCAGTCGGACTGGGACTGCACCGGGACTTCGGCACCGCCATCAACGAGATGACACGCATCGGGAAGGTGTTTGAGCCGAAGCCGCAGAACAGGGAGACGTACGATGCGCTTTACTCGCGGGTGTACAGGAAGATGTATCCGCGGCTGGCGCCGTTGTATCGGGAGATCCAGGAGATTACGGGGTATCCGGAGCGGGGGTGATTGCCTGGGATTGCATCCGAAGGAACCGCTGCAGGATCTCCCCTCCCCCTTGCAGGGGGAAGGAGCATTACAAATGCAACCGGCTAATTCCCGCTCCGATAACTCATATCCTCCTGCGGCGGCCTCACCTCACGCCCCGCAGGCGGCGCAGCCGGCGCCGATGGCCTGCTGCCGAACAGTTTGTCCCAGAAGCTGCGCAGCGCGTCAATGCCGACCGACTCCACGGCAGCGTTCTCCCGCTTGTACTCTTCGTACATCCAGTCGCCATCCACCTGCACCAGGCCTTCCGGCACCGGACGCTGTACCGGTGGTTTGCCCTTGAGCGCAGTGCGCATGTAATCGATCCACACCGGCAGCGCCACGGTACCGCCGTATTCCCTCCCGCCCAGCGAGCGTGGCTTGTCGTAGCCCATCCAGGCCACGGCAACGATATCGCCGCCATAGCCGGCGAACCAGCCGTCCATCGCGTCGTTGGTCGTACCGGTCTTGCCAGCCAGGTCGCGCCGGCCAAGGCGCTGGCTCGCCGCAAAACCCGTGCCGCTGTTCACGACATCGCGCAGCATGCTGTCGACCAGCCAGGAATTGCGGGCATCCAGCACGCGGGCGTTTTCATCCCCGGCGATCGATGGCTTGTTCTCGACCAGGACATTGCCGCGCGCATCGGTCACCTTCTGGATCAGGTAAGGCGCAACCTGGAAACCGCCATTGGCGAACACCGCATAGGCCGAAGCCATCTGCAGCGGCGTCACCGATCCCGTACCCAGGGTCAGGGTCAGGTTGGACGGATGCTTGTCCGCTTCGAAGCCGAAGCGCGACAGGTGCTGCAGCGCGAACGGCGGCGTAATGGCTTGCAGGATGCGAATGGAGACCAGGTTCTTCGACCGCTTCAGGCCGGTACGCATGGTGACCGGGCCGTCGTAGTTGCCGTCGTCGTTCTGCGGGTTCCATGCCTGTCCCCCGTCGGCCACGCCGGCCTCGAGCGGCGCGTCGTTGACCATCGTGCCGGGCGAAAATCCTTTTTCCAGCGCCGCCGAATAGATGAAGGGCTTGATGCTTGAACCGGGCTGCCGCCAGGCCTGCGTCACATGGTCGAACTTGTTGAGGTTGTAGTCGAAACCGCCGACCATCGCGCGGAACGAGCCGTCGTTGGCATTGATCGACACGAAGGCCGCCGACACCTCGGGCAACTGGGTGATCCACCAGCGCTTTTTCGCATCCTGGCTGACGCGGATCACGGTGCCGGGGCGAATCTGGTTCTTGCCCTTCCCGTTCAGTGCGGATGCCGCGAACTTGAGGCTTTCGCCGGTAATCTCGGCTACTTCACCCGAAATCAGCTCGGCCCGCACAAGCTTGGACGATGCCGCAAGCACCACGGCCGCACGCATGTCTCCGCTGTCCGGATGCTTGACGAGGATTTCATCGATGGCCTGCGCGCGGTCGTCCTCGCCGGACGGCAGGTCAATGTAGTCTTCCGGCCCGCGATAGCCGTGGCGGCGGTCATAGTCGAGCACGCCCTTGCGCACGGCGTCGTAGGCGGCATCCTGGTCGGTGCTGTTGAGCGTCGTGTAGACGGTATAGCCGTGGGTGTAGACGTCGTCCTTGTACTTCTCGAACATGTACTGGCGCACGATCTCGGCCGCATGCTCGGCATGGGTCTGCATCAGGTAGCCCTTGCTGCGCACCTGCAGCTTTTCCTTCTGCGCCTGTTCGTACTGCGCCGGCGTGATATAGCCCAGTTCGTGCATGCGCTTGAGGATGTACTGCTGGCGCTGCTTGGCACGCGTCGGATTGACCACCGGGTTGGCGGTGGATGGCGCCTTGGGCAGGCCGGCCAGCATCGCGGCTTCGGCAATCGTCAGTTCGCCGACTTCCTTGCCGAAATAGATGCGCGCCGCGCTGCCGAAACCATAAGCGCGCTCGCCAAGATAGATCTGGTTCATGTACAGCTCGAGGATCTGGTCCTTGGTCAGTTTCTGCTCGATGCGGTACGACAGCACGATCTCCTGGATCTTGCGCGAATATTCCTTTTTCTTGGTGAGGTAGAAATTGCGCGCTACCTGCATGGTGATCGTCGACGCGCCCTGGGAGCGGCTGGCGCCAAGGTTCATTACCATGGCCCGGGCAATGCCGCTGTAGTCCACGCCGCTGTGCTGGTAGAAATTCGCGTCCTCGATGGCGATGATGGCATCCTTCATCACCTTGGGCATGTCGGCGATGCGCACGAAGTCGCGGCGCTCTTCGCCGAATTCGCCGATCAGGACCTGGTCAGCGGTATATACGCGCAGCGGGATCTTCGGGCGGTAATCGGTCAGCGCGTCGAGCGGCGGCAGGTTGGGCAGGACGATCAGGGCAACATAGGCGGCCAGCAGTGCACAGCCGGCGGCGCCGGCTGCGGCGACGATCAACAGCAATTGCAGGAGGCGGACCTTCACGCCTCCTTTCGACTTGCGCTGTTTCGAAGCGGCGGGAGATTTTCGCGCCACGCATGACTCCTTCGGCAGATGTGCAATCCGACACTTTATCAGGCATTGCACATGCCAGGCCGTAAGCAGATGTAACCTGCGTGGCGCATCGAAATGCCGGCAGGTCGCCGGCTGAAGGGATTAGTGGAGCTGCTGCTTGAGCGAGGAAATTGCCTTGCGCGCCTGGCGCACCGCATTCTGCACCTGCTCGTCGACGTAGCCGCCCTGCGCGCAGGACTGGATGGCCCGGTCGCCGATCTTTTCCAGCTTGCTCACGCATTGCCGGATCTGATCCTCGCCCTGGCCCTGCTCGGCCACCTGGATGGCGTGGTCGGCTTCCTGCTCCAGTTCGGTCAGGCAAGTGCGCAGGCGCTCGGGCACGTCAGCGCTCATCTCGCACATCTGCGCCGCGGCATCGATGCACTGCTCCACTTGGGAAAACCGGTCTCTGAGCTGGGTCATCTGCATGGGGACTCCTTTCCGTTTTGTTACGTGAATGCGGTTGGGCGGCGATGCGCACGATAAGTTCCACATGCGCGTCCTCACAGCAATTCCTGCAGGAACGTGTAATTTGTACAAGTGGGGGTGTAAAGACGCCCACGCACACACCGCCTTCCCTGCGCCCCGCCTCCGCAAGGCGTGTGGCAGGCATCTTGCAAGCCTTGGTAGCTGAAGCATGGAGAGCGACTGAAATGTTCTCGAGCCATCATCCGTTCCGCGACCGCCGCGACGCCGGCCGGCAGCTTGCGGCGGCACTGCAATTCCTGAAGGATTCCGACCCTGTGATCCTGGCGCTGCCGCGCGGCGGCGTGCCGGTCGCCTTCGAAGTGGCACAGGCACTGCACGCGCAGCTGGATGTCTTCCTGGTCCGCAAGATCGGTGCGCCCGCCTTTCCCGAACTCGGCCTTGGTGCCGTCGCGGAGGGGCGCGAACAATTTTGCGTCATCAACCATGCATTGGCTGCGCGAACGCACGCCTCGGAGCAGTACCTGGAAGAAGAAAAGCAGCGGCAACTGACAGAAATGGCACGGCGGCGCGAGTTGTACCGTGGCGGACGTGAGCTGGTCGACCTGAAAGACCGCGCCGTCGTCGTCGTCGATGATGGCATTGCCACCGGCGGGACGATGAAGGTTGCGCTACAGGCCATCGCCGCGGCACAGCCGGAGCGCTTGCTGTATGCGGTTCCGGTGGGGCCGGACGAAACGATTGCCGACTTGTGCAATTTTGCCGATGACGGTGTCTGCCTGCTGTCGCCCAGTGATTTCCGCGCCGTCAGCCAGTATTACGACAATTTCGACCAGACCAGCGATGAGGAAGTGATCCAGCTGCTGCAGGAAGCCGTCACCTTGCACCCCGCTCCCGAACCCGGCAAGGAGTTTGCTCGGACTGGCGTCCGTCCACAGACTTGAACCAAGGAGAATGCCATGATGAAATCCCTCAGGAATACCCTGACCAGCACGCTGTCTCCCACCATCACCAACATGATCCGCATGGACCACACCGCGGTCCTCGAAACCTTCCACCAGTATGAGATCGACACCAGCCCTTCAGTGAAGAAAGGGTTGGTCAACACAGCGTGCATCGCGCTGGAAATCCATGCGCAGCTGGAAGAAGAAATCTTCTACCCTGCAATGCGCACCGTGTCTTCCGACAAATCGGTTCTCGAGAAAAGCGTGCCCGAGCATAACGAAATGCGCCGCCTGATCGCGCAGCTGCGCTCGATGGATGCAAATAATCCGGCCTTCGACTACACCTTCATGGAGCTCATGCGCAATGTGCTGCACCATGTCGCGGACGAGGAAACGACGCTGCTTCCGGAAGCGGAGCGGCTGCTTGGAAGCCGACTGAGCGAACTTGGGGCGGAAATGACCAAGCGGCGCCTGCAGCTGACCGCGCCGCGCGCGGGAGAGCTGGCATCCAGCACGGTCCGCAGCTTCCCGGCGAGCTCGATGCTGGTCGCGGCGGGAGCGGTGCTCGCAGGGACCTATCTTGCGAAACGGGCGTTTGAGGGACAGGGGCATTCCCGCAACCATTGAACGCTGGAATAGCCTCGCATGGCAATGACCGGACTGCGCGGCATGCGCATCACCACGTTGGTCAAGGAAGCCGTCAACGACTTCCTTGACGACGACATGACGACCTACGCATCCGCTCTCGCGTACCAAGTTCTTTTTTCCATATTCCCGTTCATCATTTTCCTGATCGCGCTGCTCGGGTTCCTGCATCTTGCCGACTTCTTCGATTGGTTGCGCCAGAATTCGCAGATGATGCTGCCGCCGGAGGCCGCCGAACAGGTGAACAAGGTCATTTCCGACCTGCAGAAGGAGCAAGGCGGCCTGATGTCGCTCGGCGTGATCGTCGCCCTGTGGTCGGCTTCTGCCGCTGTGCGTGCCACCATGCACGCGCTCAATGTCGCCTACGATGTCCGGGAAACACGGCCAGCATGGAAGCTGTACCCGCTGTCCGTGATCTACACCATCGGGTTGGCGGCGATGATGATCATCGCCGCCGCCTGCCTGACCATCGGTCCGCATGCGATGCAATGGGTGGCGCAGCGAATCGGGATGGAGCAGATGTTCGTCCAACTGTGGGCGTGGTTGCGCTGGCCCGCCGCGCTCTTCATCCTGATCCTGGCAGTGGCCATCATCTACCACGTCGCTCCGGACGTACGCCAGGATTTTCGGCTGATTTCGCCCGGCGCCGTATTTGCCGTCGCGGTCTGGATTGCCGCATCACAGGGTTTCAAGCTTTACGTAGCGACCTTTGCCGACTACAACGCCACCTACGGCAGCATCGGCGCAATCGTCATGCTGCTTTTGTATTTTTTCATTTCCTCGGCTGTGCTTCTGTTTGGCGCGGAAATCAATGCCACAATTACGCAATATTCGGAAAAGTTGTCCCAAGAACATGCGTTCCCGCAAACCATGCGAAAATAGCAGGTTTTACGTCTTTTTCTCGCTCTGCTGCTTATGCATTTCCGTGCCTTTGACCTCCTCAAGGCAATCGCCTGCAACCTGATCGTCCTGCACCACCTTGCCTACTATGGCCCGATGGCAGACGTCGCGTGGCCGCTCATGCCCGACGTTTTCTCGTGGCTTGGCTCGCACGGACGCGTTGCGGTGCATGCCTTCCTCGCCATGGGGGGATTCCTTGCTGCACGCTCCTTGTCTTCCCGCGAGGCCGTCGCGGCGCCGCTGGAGGCCATCCTGCGCCGGTTCATCAAGCTCGTGCCGCCCTTCATGGCAGCCATGTTGATCGCGGTGGCCGCATCGGCGCTGGCTTCCCAATGGATGACGCACGATTCCCTGTCACCGACGCCCGGCATCCGCCAGATTTTGGCCCACGCCTTCCTGCTGCACGGCGTGCTCGGGATCGAATCGATTTCAGCCGGCGCCTGGTACGTGGCAATCGATTTCCAGCTGTTTGCATTGATGGCCGTGATCATGTCGCTGTCCGCGCGACCGCGTCTCCCGGCATGGGTCGCGCCCACGGTGGTGGCACTCTGCACGGCGGCTTCACTGGTCTATTTCAATCTCGACGCGTCGTGGGATGTGTGGGGGATGTACTTCTTCGGCAGCTACGGCCTCGGTGCTCTCGCGTGGTGGGCCTCCGAACGCGCCAAATCGCGCTGGCATGCAACGCTGGTGTTCGGTGCGATCCTCTTGCTCGGCGGCCTGGCACTCAACCTTGAATTCCGCAGCCGTATCGCCGTCGCGCTCGGCACGGCCCTGCTGCTGGTGCCGGCGTGCCGGCGCGCTATCAGCCTGCCTTGGCAGAACGCGCGGCCGGTGCGCTATTTCGGCCGTATTTCCTACGCAGTTTTCCTCGTGCACTTCCCGGTCTGCCTGTTCGTCAACGCGGCGTTTACACGCTTCGCGCCGGCGCTGCCCGAGGTGCAGGCCGCCGGCGTGCTCGCTGCCTGGCTGGCGAGCATCGCCGCTGGCGCGGCCTTCCACCACTGGATAGAACAGCCGCTCGCCATGTTGACCTTGCCATCGCGCGATGCGACGGCCGCCAATACCGTCAAGGCTTAGTGCGCCACGCCGTGCGCGGCCAGCGCGAGTTCCTTGTCGGACTTGCCGATATGGTTGATGAGCCAGTCGCGCAGGAAGTGCAGTACCTGGATGGATAGCGTCGCGGCGCCGCTCTCAAACTTTTTCTGCAGGTCGAGCACCTGGTTCAGCAGTTTCTCGTGCTCGGCCTTGTGGTCGGCCAATCCCTCATAACGCATCTTTTGCATCAGCTCTTCCTCGCGGCGGAAGTGCTCCTGGGTATAGGTGATCAGGTTGTGCAGCACCTTGTCCATCACATCCTTCCCCTTGCCCTCGGCCATCACGGTGTGAAGGCGGTTGACCATATCGATCAGCTTCTTGTGGTCACCGTCGATGAAGTTGTTGCCGACAGCAAGGTCATCCGACCAAACGAGGTATGCCATTGTTATTCTCCCAAATTGATTGTCGATGCGGCGCAAATACATGCCGGACATTGCGTCAGCGGAATTTCCAACGGGCCCGCGTGCACCTGGACGCGGTCCTGTCTCCTGGCGGGTTTGGGGCCATGGCTTTTGATCGGGACAATAAATTTGTTTGCCCTGGATCAAGTCAGGAGTGCATTCAAGCAACTCCCATGCCTATGGGATATGAGCGGCCAAACTTATCCTGGATCAATTTCGGACGCGTTTTTCGAGTTCCGATTCCTGCATTTAAGACAAGCCGTTCTTGTCATTCCGAAAATGAGAAACGTCGATCATGATATTTCCATACGGCAATATCATTCATCTCCCGCTAATTAACATCAAAATTGCTGGTCGAAATACGATGACGGCTCAACAGGAGAAGACATGCGCACGCTTGAATTAAACGGAGTAACGGACGTCCCTGTCCTTGGGCAGGGAACATGGTGCATGGGGGAAAAGCCGCGCAACCGGCAAGCGGAAATCGATGCTTTGAGACGCGGCCTGGACCTCGGGATGACCTTGATCGATACCGCGGAAATGTATGGCGACGGCGCGTCGGAAGAACTCGTCGGCGAAGCGATCGGCGGGCGGCGCGAGGACGTCTTCCTGGTAAGCAAGGTGCTGCCGCAAAACGCCAGCCGGCGCGGCACCGTAGCGGCCTGCGAGCGCAGCCTGGAACGCCTAAGTACCGACTGCCTCGACCTTTATCTTCTTCACTGGCGCGGCGCCATCCCTCTGGAAGAAACAGTGGAGGCACTGGCAGCCCTCAAACGCGACGGCAAGATCCGCCACTGGGGCGTGAGCAATTTCGACATCGACGACATGCGGGAACTCGCGACGCTGACGGACTTGCGGGAAGTGGCGGTCAACCAGGTGCTCTACAACCTGAGCCGTCGTGGCATCGAATACGACCTGCTGCCGTGGTGCCGCGAACAAGGGATCGCCGTGATGGCC
>NZ_LSTO01000001.1:932981-960847 GCF_002211445.1 Noviherbaspirillum denitrificans
ATCGGCTGCAGGCCAAGCCACAGCAGCACGCCCCAGACCGCCACCGAAATGATGAAGGGCATCACGGTCAGCAACAGCATCCTGAAATGCAATTGCGACAACACGGCGCGCCCGAAGGCGATCAGTACCGGCCGCATCGTGCGAGCCTCCTTGCCGAATGATTCATGAATTCCATTTCCTTGTGCCATTTGAAACGAACGCGATGATAACGCGGTATCGCGTCTTACCGCCCGCCGCTTCAACATGCCGCTGTTACAATGCCCGTTCGAATCAATCAGACAACAAAGGAATAACCATGTCCACCATCATGACGGCCTCCGGCCTGCAATACGAAGACACCACTGTCGGCTCCGGCGACGAAGCCAAGGCCGGCCAGCACGTGACCGTGCATTACACCGGCTGGCTGCAGAACCCGGACGGCAGCGCCGGCCGCAAGTTCGACTCGAGCAAGGACCGTAACGATCCCTTTGATTTTCCTCTGGGCGCCGGTCATGTCATTAAGGGCTGGGACGAAGGCGTGCAAGGCATGAAAGTCGGCGGCGTGCGCAAGCTGATCATCCCGTCGTCGCTGGGCTACGGCGCGCGCGGTGCGGGCGGCGTGATTCCGCCGAACGCCACCCTGATTTTCGAAGTGGAACTGTTGGGCGTCTGAGTTTTATTTTTCCTGCGGGAATCCAGCCTTCCTGGAGCGGTGTTAGGATGAATGCCGGTGCAACTTTCCATGCGGCACCGGCATGTTCAACACCCCGGATGTCGATGCATCCGCTTCAGGCTTCATGTTCAAGAAACAACTCCTCCTTGCCGCCACCTGTGCGGTGATCCTGTCCTCGATTTCCGGTTGTGCAGTAGTGACGGTGGCGGGCGCCGCGGTGTCGGTTGCCAGCACGGCCGTAAGCGTCGGAGTGACCGCCGGCTCCCTGGCCGTCAAGGGTGTAACCACCGTGGGCGGCGCGGTGCTCGGCAGCAAAGACGACGAGGATTGATTATCAGTCCGATATCGAGCACCCCCTCTAGAGCATTTCTTTTTTGGCTGTTTTTTCCATGCTATGTTGAACGCCACGACATTAGCCCAGCATTTGAAAGGAGAAAACAATGAGCCTGCAAAGCCAATTCGACCAGGCAGTCGCTGATTCGAAGAACCTTCCGGAGCGTCCGGACAACATGACGCTGCTGAAGATGTACGCACTGTTCAAGCAAGGCAGCACGGGTGACGTCGACGGTCAGCGTCCGGGCTTTACCGACATGGTAGGCCGCGTGAAGTACGATGCGTGGGATGCGCTCAAAGGAACGTCCAAGGACGACGCAATGCAACAGTACATCGACCTGGTGAATGGATTGAAGGGCTGACCCGCCCGGTCAGGAAACAAAGGTGTTCAGGCAGTCGCGCTGAACACCTTTTTCATTTTGGCGGCGACCTTTTGCTCGATGGTTGAGGCGAATGCCTTGAAGAAGAAACCAAGGCTGATTTCGACGTGCGCATCCTTGTCGGACACGATCAATCTGCCCGAGACGCCGCTGCGCGCGAACTTCAGCACGTCGCCGTCCCATTCCGCATTCATTTCGTATTCCGCGGCCATCTGGTCGGCCACTTTTTGTGCGGCGTCCTTTGCCTTTGTGTGCGTCAGCGTATGCGACTGGATGATGCTGATATCAGCCATTCCTTATCCCTTGGGTAAAACCTGGGGGTTAAGGATATTCGGCGGCGTGCCGCCAGTCAACGCAGCGATGAGATTGCCAGCCGCGCAGTTGGCCATCGCCCGACGTGTCGGTTCCGATGCGCTGGCAATATGCGGCGTCAGAACAACGTTGGACAGCGTCAGGAATGCCGGATTGAAGTTCGGCTCGTTCTCGAACACATCCAGCCCCGCCGCTGCAAAGCGATTGGCACGCAAGGCATCAATGAGCGCGGCATCATCGACGATGCCGCCGCGGGCGATGTTCACCAGCGTCGCGGTCGGTTTCAGCATCGCGAGTTCGGCCGCGCCGATGATGTGATGGACCTGCGGTGAATACGGCAGCGCCAGGATCACGTGGTCGGCTGTCTTCAGCAATTCTTCCTTGCCCACGTATTGGGCGTTGTTGGCGCGCGCCTCCAGTTCCGGCGCTACGCGCGAACGGTTGTGGTAGACCACCTTCATGTCGAAGCCCATCGAGCGCCGCGCGATGGCCTGGCCGATGCGGCCCATGCCGATGATGCCCAGCGTCGCACCATGGACGTCGGCGCCGAGGAAAGTGTCGAAGCGCCACTTCTGCCATTTTCCCGCGCGCAGCCAGTGTTCCGATTCGGTCACCCGGCGCGCCGTTGCCAGTAGCAGCGCCCAGGCGAAATCGGCAGTGGTTTCATTGAGCACGTCGGGAGTATTGGTGACGACAATACCCGCTTTCGTCGCCGCATCGACATCAATGTTGTTGAAGCCGACCGCCATGTTGCAGACCGCCTTGAGGGACGGGTTGGCAGCCAGTACTTCGGCAGTGACGCGTTCGCTCGGGGTAGTGAAGATGCCATCCATGCCCTTCACCTTTTCCGCCAGTTCGGCTGGTGAGAGGATGCGGTCATCCTGGTTCGACTCGACCTCGAAATGCTGTTCGAGGCGCTCAATCACGTCGGGAAACACCGCCCGCGTCACTAGTATCTTGGGTTTGCTCATCGCAGCTCACCTGAAGAAGATGAAGGTCATCACGATAAACAGCGGAACGAGCACCGCACAGGACCAGGCCATGTAACCGAAGAAGGAAGGCATCTTGACGCCGCGTTCTTCCGCGATCGCTTTCACCATCAGGTTGGGTGCATTGCCGATGTAGCTGTTCGCGCCCATGAACACGGCGCCGCAGGAAATCGCGGCCAGCGTGCTCGCGAGGGTGGTCATCAGTACGGCCGGGTCGCCGCCGGCTGTATTGAAGAATACCAGATAGGTCGGCGCGTTATCGAGGAAGGACGAAAGCAGGCCGGACGCCCAGAAGTACATGGCATTGATCGGTTGCCCGCTGCCGTCGGTCACCGCGCGGATTACCGCGGAGAATGCTCCCGCCTCGCCCGCGCGCAGCATGGCGATGACCGGGATGATGGTAATGAAGATCCCGGCGAAAAGCTTCGCCACTTCCTGGATCGGTCCCCAGGAGAATTCGTTGCCCCGGCGCGCTTCCTGAGGCGTCATGTGCACGGAAATGTAGATCACGGCGACAAGGAGCACGTCACGCACGGCATTCTGCAGTTCGACTTCAACGCCGAATACATCGAAGGCGACGCCCGGCTTCCAGAAGCCGCTCATCAGCACCAGGCCGACGATGGCTGCCAGCAGGAAGAAATTGGCTTGCCCCTCGAAGCGGATCGCCGAATCGGGCGTCGGATCCATCGCAGCCTGGAATTCTTCTTCCTTGTTGTTGTAGTAGTGCCTGTCGATGAGATAGAAGATGACCAGCAGCGCCACGCACAGGAACAGCGTTTCCGGGAAGATGTTCTTCATCGTCCAGAAAAAGTCGACCCCCTTGATGAAGCCGAGGAACAGTGGCGGATCGCCAAGCGGCGTCAGCGAACCGCCGGCATTCGACACCAGGAAGATGAAGAAGACGACGATGTGAACCGCGTGCTTGCGGTTGTCATTGGCGCGGATGACCGGACGAATCATCAGCATGGATGCGCCGGTCGTTCCCATGACGCTGGCCAGTACGGTTCCCAGTGCCAGCATGCCGGTATTGAGCGCAGGTGTGCCGTGCAGGTTGCCGCGTACGCAAATGCCGCCCGCCACGACGAACAGCGCGGTGACGAGGATGATGAAGGGGATGAACTCCGCCACGAATGCATGCGCGGCGCCGCCGGCCGCTGCTCCCGCGCCGAAGAAGGCCGCGCATGGCAGCAGGAAGGCAAGTGCCCACGCGAACGACACCTTGCCGAAGTGGTGATGCCAGAAGATCGGCGTCAGCAGCGGACACAGCGCAATCGAGAGCAGCAGTCCCGCAAAGGGAACGGCCCACCATCCGGACATCAGGCTGCCGTCAATTTCGGCTGCATGGGAAATCGCAGGAAGGAGTGCAGGCACGATGCCGGCCAGTGCGGCAAGGATCCTCGTTCTCAATTGTGGTCTCCGATTTTTTGATTGGCGGCCATTTTAGCGTGGATCATTCGCTGCGCCTTGTTATCCGCGTACGTAAAACTACGTGCAGCCGCCCCGCGGAGGGCGGCGGAATCAGGACCCGCGCACCAGGATCACGTGCACGCGGTACGGTCCATGCGCGCCGAGGACGATGGTCTGCTCGATATCTCCTGTACGCGACGGCCCCGATATGAAGTTGATGGCACGCGGCATGTCCACGCCTTCGGCTCGTGCCAAGGCAAAGGCGTCTTCCATGTGCGCGACGATGCGCGATGCGGGCACGACGGCGATATGCGTTTCCGGCAGCAGGCTGGCGGATGACCAGGTATGCGGCCCCGACATCAGCATCAGGCTGCCGGTCTCGGCAACGGCGCCGTACACTCCGGTGATGCCGACGAGGTCTTCGTTGCGCGGACGGCGGAATTCCACTTCCAACCCGGCAGCTTGCCAGTTCAGGCTGTCCAGGGTTTGCCAGGCCACCGCATGGGGCGGCACCCCGGTTTCATCCAGGTAGCGGGCGACGGCGCCCGGTACATCGGCGATAGTGGACACGGCATCGACCGTGTCGGACATGCGCAGTGCCTGTGCGGTGAAATGGGCGACGAGGTCGTCGCCCACTGCCGGCTTCGGCCCCTGCGAATGTTGCGCGATGTAGTCGCGCACCGCGTCGCGCTCGGCCTGCGTCGGTTCGGCGGAACGGTTCTGCGCAGTGCGAATGCGGCTGAAGATGGCTTTGCGAGCGGCGGACGTATCCATATTGACCCCTTGATGACTGGCTTGGCAGTCTACCGGAATTGATTCCATTGATCGTCATGCGCGCGCTTGATTTAATTTCAAACGCCCGTCGCAAATTATTCATGCGCGCATTGCCAATTCGGCCACAAAGCCTGCAACAAGTCCCGTCGAAAACGAGCAGTCGCATTTGCTTATACATAAACTGTATAAGTTTGGTTTGTTAGAAACACCCGCTTGCCTTAAAATACAAGGCTTTGCAGCGGGTTGGCAGTCCCCGGTTGCGCTCCGAGCGCACCGCCATCCCGGCTTCAAATCAGACCAGTTTCAGAAAAATCCATAGATAGGACTGTTATGACTCACGTTGTGACCGAATCCTGCATCCGCTGCAAGTACACCGACTGCGTGGATGTATGCCCGGTAGATTGCTTCAGGGAAGGCCCGAATTTCCTCACGATCGATCCCGACGAGTGCATCGATTGCGCCGTCTGCGTCGCCGAATGCCCGGTCAACGCGATCTACGCCGAAGAAGATGTTCCTGCCGATCAGCAGCACTTCATCAAGATCAACGTCGACCTGGCCCGCAAGTGGCCCTCGATCACCAAGACCAAGGATCCGCTCCCCGATGCCGACGAGTGGAAAGACGTCAAGGAAAAGCTCAACGAACTCGCGAAGTAATACCCGCCGCCGGAATCCCCTCCGGCGGAAGCAGTATCGGAGGAGCAGCATCACGATGCACGCCTCCTCCGAATTCCCCTCCCTTCCTTGCTGTTTCCCTTTTGCAGACTGTTCCGACGGCATGTGTTGGCCACGAACAAACAGGATGCTGTTCACACCCGATACATAAACAGGCATTCGCTTATGCCGATCTTCAATAGCGGCATGCGAATGAACATACATGCAAGGATCTCCCCGGGCACATCGGTAAGAATTACAAACCAGCCCCACTTTCACACCCCTTTTCACCAGCCTCCATTCCCGTCTTCGCTGCATAGCAGCATCCGGCAGCACAGTCGCCGTTTCGGCACGCTTCATGCTTTATTTTCTGTGCAGACAGCTGGCAGGAAACGCAGGAAACAACAGTTTGCTTGTACTGAGTCTTTAGGTACTCCGGGTCGGACCGATATAGGAAGACAACGGCTGGCATCACTGCCAGGTGTAAAGCAGCAAGTTCAGGCGTGAATGCACGAATTTAAAGAAATGCAATGCAGGTCAGCAGGATGAACCGGCTTTCATTCCTTGAATAAACAAACTCGCAGAATGTGTTATGTTGTTATGGCAGTTGACGCAGATCAAACCTGTATGCCAGGCAAGTATTTCCAGATTCCGGGAAAAGTGTTGCGAACGAGCGATTTATTTTTTCACGGAAATTGAGAAAATTGCCGATGATGCATTGCAGCAAGAAAGGTTTATCTGCAGAATCTAGCGACACCGGTACCACTTGAAAGAGGCCAACATGCTCTACCAATTTCACGAGTTGAACCGCACCTTCCTGAACCCGCTCATCCAATGGGCGGAAGCTTCTGCCAAGCTGTTCACGAACCCGGTCTCGCCTCTAGCACATACGCCGTTCGCGCAACGTATCGCGGCCGGCTACGAATTGATGTACCGGCTCGGCAAGGATTATGAAAAACCCGAGTTCGGTATCAAAACCGTTCCCGTCGAAGGCAGGGCCGTCGGCGTGTTCGAAGAAGTCGCCGTGCAGAAACCGTTCTGCCGCCTGATCCACTTCAAGAAGGACATGAGCGACAAGAAGCTCGCCGACTTGAAGCAACCGACCGTCCTGCTGGTCGCCCCGCTGTCGGGCCACCATTCCACCCTGCTGCGCGACACCGTCCGTACGCTACTGTCCGAACATGACGTGTACATCACGGACTGGACTGACGCCCGCATGGTGCCGACGACCGAGGGCGCATTCCACCTGCACGATTACATCTATTACGTACAGGAATTCATCCGCAAACTCGGTCCCGACCTGCACGTCATCTCCGTTTGCCAGCCGACCGTCCCGGTCCTTGCCGCCATCTCGTTGATGGCCTCGGACAACGACCCGATGCTGCCCAAGACGATGACCATGATGGGCGGCCCGATCGATCCGCGCAAGTCGCCGACCGAAGTCAACGACCTCGCGATCAAGCGTCCGTTCTCCTGGTTCGAGAACAAGGTGATCTACAGCGTGCCGCCCAACTATCCGGGTTTCGGACGCAAGGTCTATCCTGGCTTCCTGCAGCACGCCGGCTTCATCGCCATGAACCCGGGCCGCCATGCGCAGAGCCACTGGGACTTCTACATGCACCTGCGTGCAGGCGACCAGGAATCCGCTGAAGAGCACCGCAAGTTCTACGACGAATACAACGCCGTCCTCGACATGCCGGCCGAGTATTACCTGGAAACCATCAAGACCGTGTTCCAGGAATTTCGCCTGCCGCTGGGCACGTGGGAAGTCGAAGGCAAGCTGGTGCGTCCGCAGGACATCAAGACTGTCGCCCTGTTCACCGTTGAAGGCGAACTGGACGACATTTCCGGCGCCGGCCAGACCGAAGCTGCCCATGATCTGTGCAAAGGCATCCCGAAGTCCAGGAAGCAGCACTTCACCGTTCCCAAGGCCGGCCACTACGGCATCTTCTCGGGCCGCCGCTGGCGCGAGATGGTGTGCCCGAAGATTGGCGAATTCATCCGCGCACATTCCTGATTCAACCGCCGGTGTAGGCGAAAGCCGTTCCCTCGACAGGGGGAACGGCTTTTTTGTTTGAAGAGGCAGGCATTTGCCGGGATAATTCTGTTTTTTCATGCAGATCCCCGCTGTGTCCCCGACTCCCGCTCCCACCCTGGCCGACCGTATCGAAGACCTCCTGCCGCAGACGCAATGCACGAAGTGTGGCTATCCCGCGTGCCGCCCGTACGCGGAAGCGGTCGCAGAAGGGACGGCCGGCTACAACCAGTGCCCGCCCGGCGGTGCGGAAGGCATCGCACGGCTCGCGGCTGTGCTGGGCAAGCCCGTTATCCCGCTCAATCCGGTTAATGGCGTGGAGCGCCCGCGCCCGGTCGCCGTGATCGACGAGGCGCTCTGCATCGGCTGCACCCTCTGCATCCAGGCCTGCCCGGTCGACGCCATCATCGGCGCTGCCAAGCAGATGCACACGATCATCAATGACCTGTGCACCGGCTGCGACCTGTGCGTGGCGCCCTGCCCGGTAGACTGTATCGCGATGGTGGAGGTGACGCCCGGCAGGACTGGTTGGGATGCATGGGCGCAAGAACGGGCCGAGGCGGCGCGCGAACGCCACCAGTTCCGTGTGTCGCGACTGCGCCGCGAAAAGGAAGAGAACGACGCGCGCCTGGCCGCCAAGGCCGCGGCCAAGCTGAAAGCTGTTGAATCGGAAGCCGCGTTGTCGCCGGAAGAAAAGGCAGCCGCAGAGCGCAAGAAGGCCATCATCCAGGCCGCCATGGAACGCGCGCGACTGAAGAAGGAAGAGATGGCCGCCCAGTCGGCTGCCTCGACCCGGCTCGACGACGTATCGCGTTCGGTCAAGAAGCAGATCGACGAAATCAATCAGAAGCTGGATCAGCAAAAAGACGCGCAATGAACGCCGAAAAACGCCTCGAGATCTTTCGCCGCTTCCACCAGGCCAATCCTCATCCCACCACGGAGCTGGAATACACGACGCCGTTCGAACTTCTGATCGCCGTCATCCTGTCGGCGCAGGCAACCGACGTGTCGGTCAACAAGGCCACGCGTAGGCTCTATCCCGTTGCCAATACGCCAGCCGCCCTCCATGCACTGGGCACCGAAGGGCTGGAAGAATACATCCGTACCATCGGCCTGTACCGCACCAAGGCGAAGAACGTCATCGAGACCTGCCGCATCCTGCTGGAACAGCACGGCGGCGAAGTACCGCGCTCAAGGGAAGCGCTGCAGGCATTGCCAGGCGTCGGACGCAAGACCGCCAATGTGGTGCTGAACACGGCATTCGGGGAACCGACGATCGCGGTGGACACGCATATCTTTCGCGTTTCAAACCGCACCGGCATCGCGCCGGGGAAGGATGTGGATGCGGTCGAGCAGAAACTGCTGAAGGTGGTCCCGCACGAATTTCGCCATGACGCGCACCACTGGCTGATCCTGCACGGCCGCTATACCTGCATCGCGCGCAAGCCGCAGTGCTGGAACTGCCTGATCAATGACCTGTGCGAATACAGGGAGAAGACGCCTCTGCCGGAGAAAGGCGTCTAGGCGCGCTTTTTACTCGATCCGGCAGGCGTCCTCGAATGCCAGTCGCGGGCCGCGCGGATGCAGCTTGCTGGTGTCGCCGTAGCCGATGCTGCACACGAAGTTTGCCTTCACCGGCGTTCCCTTGAAGAAGGCCTCATTCATCTTGTCCGCATTGAAACCGGACATCGGCGCACAGTCGAGGCCGAGCGCGCGCGCAGCCATGATGAAATAACCGCCCTGCAGGGACGAGTTGCGCATCGCCGTCGTTTCGATGTTCGGCTGGTTGCCGGCAAACCACGAACGCGCATCGGGATTGTGCGGAAAGAGTTGCGGCAGCTTTTCGTAGAACTCCATGTCCATGCCGATGATGGCCGTAACCGGTGCGGATTTCGTCTTTTCGATATTCCCGGCATTCATGCAGGCCAGCAGCTTTTCCTTTGCCTCCGGCGACTTGACGAACACAATGCGCACCGGTGAGCAATTCGCGGAGGTGGGCCCCCACTTCAGCAGGTCGTAGAGCTGTTTCAGCTGCTCGTCGGTAACGGGCTTGTCGCGCCAGCCGTTATGGGTGCGGGCTTCGGTGAACAGGGTCTGGAGTGCGGTGTCGTTCAGCATGGGTTTCCATTCTTCGTAGGGATGGGAAATATCCGGCACTTGTGGTGTGGACGAGCGGTGCATATGTTAATCGAATCCGCATCGCCGGGCGGTAGAATACGCGTTTCCCCGCCTTTCCGCCCGATACCATGTTCAATCCCTCACAGCACGACGTGCGCCGCTTCTTCTGCGAGACTTTCCGCAAGGTACAGGCCAATGAGATCCTCACGCCGCTGGAGGCGATCGCGCGCGACTGGATCGTGCAGCATGAGGAGTATCGGGATGCGTTGAAGGACGTCGATGCGGCGCTCGCCGCCGACTACGCGGTCGAGCGCGGGCAGAGCAATCCCTTCCTTCACCTGTCGATGCACCTGTCGATTGCGGAACAGATATCCATCGACCAGCCGCCCGGCATCCGCGGTGCGTTTCTCGCGCTGGCGCAACGGCTCGGCTCCGAGCACGATGCGCACCACGAGATGATGGAATGCCTGGGCGAGATGATCTGGAACTCGCAGCGCAGCGGCCTGCCGCCTGACGGCGTCCAGTACGTGGAGTGCGTCAAGCGGCGCTGACGGCCTTACGCGACCTTGACTTCGATCCTGCGGGGCTGGACGTGTTCGGCCTTTGGAATGCGCAGGCGCAGCACGCCGTTCTTGAACTCAGCCGTTGTCTTCTCGCTGTCGAGTTCCTTGGACAGCGTGAACACGCGGCGATAGCGCGGCAGGCGCACTTCGGCGTGGCCGGATTCCATGCCCTCCGGCGTGGTCAGGCTGACTGTTCCTTCGATCGTCAGGCTGTCCGCATCGAGCTGCAGGTTGAGGCTGTCCTTCGTCACGCCGGGCAGGTCTGCCAGCAGCGTGATGCCGGATGCATCCTCGATCACGTCGACCGGCGGCAGCAGGGCCGGCTCGGGACGGGCGGTGTCGTTAGTCTGTTTCGTCACATTGGTGTTCTGGGTCATGATCTTTCCTCCTCTTACTGAATAGAGATGCGGCGCGGTTGCGGAGCCTGGCGACGCTTGATGGTGACGTGCAGCACGCCGTCGCGATACTGGGCGCTCACGCCGCTCGGATTGACGTCATCCTCGGGCAGGCTCACGACACGGCGGAAACGGCCGGCGAAGCGCTCATTAATATGCACGGACACCTTTTGGTCCTGTGCGGGAAGATCCGGGGTGCGTTCGCCGGAGATGGTCAGCACGCCACGCTCCAGGTTGACCTCGATGCTGGACGGGTCCAGGCCGGGCGCGAAGGCATACAGCTCCAGCGATTGCGGGGTGGTGCCGACATTCACGGCGGGAAAGCCGCCACGGCCGACGCCGCGGATGCTCGGGCCGCTTTCAAAGACATCCTGCATCTCGCGCTGCAGGCGGTCGAGTTCTGCGAAGACGTCGCGGGGAAACAGCGCTCTGTACATCATGTTGTCCTCCTTCATCGGTGGTTGAACGGCCGCCCGGCACAGGCCGGAGGCGCGGTTACATCCCCAAAATAGGAGCGCGAAAGAGAATTTCAATACCTTGAATTGACAAGCCGGCGCCTCCATCTACGTGGCGAATACCGAGGCATATTCCGCTTGGAATGCGCCACGCAGGCTAAGGAGGATCGGCTTGGAATTCAAGGACTACTACCAGACCCTGGGCGTCGACAAGGACGCGACCGCGGACGACATCAAGAAGACGTTCCGCCGGCTCGCGCGCAAGTATCATCCGGACGTGTCGAAGGAGCCGGATGCCGAGGCGCGCATGAAGGAACTCAACGAGGCCTTCGCCGTGCTGTCCGACCCGGAAAAACGCGCCGCCTATGACCAGCTTGGCCATCGCTACCAGGCCGGGCAGGATTTTCATCCGCCGCCGGACTGGGACGCCGGATTCGAGTTTTCCGGCCGGGGATTTTCCGGAACCGAGTCGGCAGATTTCAGCGATTTCTTTTCGGAGCTGTTTGGGGCACGGATGGGACGTGCGCACGCCGGCGGTGGACATTTCCACGCACGCGGCGAAGACCACCACGCGAAGATCATGCTCGATCTCGAGGACGCCTACGCGGGCGCCGTGCGGACGCTCACACTGCGCGTGCCGCGCGTGGATGCGCAGGGGCGCACCGTCCTGGCCGAACATGCGCTCGAGGTGCGCATTCCCAAGGGGGTGCGCGAAGGCCAGTTGATCCGGCTGTCCGGCCAGGGCAGTGCCGGGCTCGGTGGAGGTCCGCCAGGCGATCTCTACCTGGAAGTACACTTCAAGCCGCATGCCCGCTATCGCGTCGAGGGACGGGATGTTTACGCCACGCTGCCGGTTGCCCCCTGGGAGGCGGCGCTGGGCGGCGGCGTGAAGGCATCGTTGCCGGACGGCGCAGTCGAGGTATGCATTCCAGCGGGATCGCAATCCGGCCGCAAGCTGCGGCTCAAGGGGCGCGGGATACCCGGCACGCCGCCCGGCGACCTCTACCTCGTGACCGAAGTCGTGCTGCCGCCTGCCGATTCACCGAAGGCGCGCGCACTGTATGAACAAATGGCGCGTGAGCTCGCATTTGATCCGCGCCAGGGAGGATGATCGATGTCGCAGCAACATATCGCCATCCTGCTGGATGAAGCTCGCCTGACGTTGGATGAGCTCGCCGCCAGTTGCACGGTAAGCCGGGAATGGATCATCGAACACGTGCACGCGGGCGTGCTGCTGGCCGATTACGAGCCAGACCCCGCCGGCTGGATGTTCAGCGGACGCGACGTCCTGCGCGCGCGCCGCATGAGCGGGCTGGAACGCGACTTCGACGCCAACCCGGAACTTGCCGGGCTGGTGGCGGACCTGCTCGACGAACTGGAACGCCTGCGCGCCCGGGTGCGGCGCGCAGGCTTGTCACTGGATTGAGCAAAGGGAGCAAACGCCATCATGTCGACTCATGTCATCTGCCCGCACTGCGACGCCGTCAACCGCGTCCCTTCGGACCGTCTCGACGACGCGCCGGACTGCGGCAAGTGTCACCGAGCCCTGTTTACCGGGCATCCGGTGCCATTGTCCGCCGCAGCGTTTGATCGCCACCTCGAACGCAGCGACGTGCCGCTGCTCGTGGACTTCTGGGCACCGTGGTGCGGTCCCTGCCGGATGATGGCCCCTGCCTTCGAACAGGCCGCCGCGCAGCTTGAACCGTACGTGCGCCTGGCAAAGGTGAACACCGAGGAAGCGCAGGCGCTCGCTGCCCGCTACGCGATACGCAGCATCCCTACCCTCGCGCTCTTCCATCGGGGCAGGGAAATCGGGCGGCAAGCCGGCGCAATGGGGGCCGAAGATATCGTACGTTGGACGCGAGCGCAGCTCCGCTGAAAACAAAAAAGCCACGGAATCCGTGGCTTTTTGCATGGAGCGGGGAACGCGGTTACTTGCGCAGCACCAGGGTGCCCGGCAGGCTGTGCAGGTAGGCAGCAATATCCTTGATGTCCTGCGTGGACAGTGGCTTGACCTGTGCGCCCATGATCGCGTTGCCGCGGCCGTTGGCCCCATCTCCGCCGCGCTTGTACGCAGTCAGTGCGGCTGCCAGATAGTCCTCGTGCTGGCCGGCCAGCTTTGGATAGCTCGGGTCGATCGGCGTGTTGTAGTCCTTGCCGTGGCAGGAGAAGCAGTTGTACTTTTCGGTGGCTGCCTTGCCGGCGTCGATGTTGCCGCCCGCGAAGGCATTGAACGAGACCAGCACGGCCGCGGCTGCGAGAATTTTCTTCATTGCGTATCCCCTCTTATTTCTGCTGTGCGTAGTAGGCCGCGACGTCGGCGATGTCCTGGTCAGACAGGCCCTGGGCGATGCCGCGCATGCTGGGGTGCTTGCGTTCGCCCTTCTTGTACGCGTTCAGCGCATTCTCGATGTACTTGGCAGACTGGCCGCCGAGCTTGGGCACCTGGTACACCTCGGGAAAGGTCGCCTTGTAGCCGGGGATGCCGTGGCAGCCGATACACATCGCCACCTTGTTTTCAGCTGTCTTGGCGTTGCCTTCCGCTGCGGAAGCGAAACCGGCGACACCCGCGAGCGCGACAAACGCAATTAGTTTTTTCATGATAGCTCGGGAGATAGAGGACGAAATTTCAAAACACATCCGCAAAGAATTCTGCACAGCGTTGAATCCTTTGCGGATATGTTCCCTGCCGCCGGATTTAACCATGAACCTTGTAGGTGTTTCTCCGACGAACCAAAACCGTCTCATTCTACATTAAGACCAAAAAGCAGTCCACGCGGCGAAATCCGGCCTTCCAACCCCGAAATTCCATCTCGCTTATACTTGATTTTTCCCTCCATCCCGACGACCGGTACCATGCGCCAAGATACTCGCTTTGAAGGTTCACAGAATTACGTTGCCACAAACGACCTGAAACTTGCCGTCAACGCGGCCCTGACGCTGCAGCGCCCGCTGCTGATCAAGGGCGAGCCGGGCACCGGCAAGACGATGCTGGCTGAGGAGGTTGCCGCCGCGCTGGGCATGCCGCTGCTGCAGTGGCATATCAAGTCCACGACCAAGGCGCAGCAGGGCCTGTACGAGTACGACGCGGTTTCCCGCCTGCGCGACTCGCAACTGGGCGACGAGCGCGTGAAGGACATCCATAACTACATCGTCAAGGGTGTGCTGTGGCAGGCCTTCAGCGCCGACCAGCAGGTCGTGCTGCTGATCGACGAGATCGACAAGGCCGACATCGAATTCCCCAACGACCTGCTGCGAGAACTCGACCGCATGGAGTTCTACGTCTACGAGACGCGCGAACTGATCAAGGCGAAGACCCGCCCGCTGGTGATCATCACTTCCAACAACGAGAAGGAATTGCCGGACGCTTTCCTGCGCCGCTGCTTCTTCCATTACATCAAGTTCCCGGACAAGGACACGATGGAGCAGATCGTCGATGTCCACTTTCCTCAGCTGAAAAAGGACCTGCTGGCGCAGGCGCTGCAGACCTTCTACGAAGTGCGCGAAGTCGCCGGCCTGAAGAAGAAGCCGTCCACCTCCGAGCTGCTCGACTGGCTGAAGCTGCTGCTGGCGGAAGACATCCCCGCTGACGCACTGCGCAGCAAGGACGCCAAGACCGTGGTGCCGCCACTGCACGGCGCGCTGCTGAAGAACGAGCAGGACGTGCACCTGTTCGAACGCCTGGTCTTCATGTCGCGCACCAACCGTTAAGCCGCCATGCCTTTCGTCACGCCGCTCACGCTCAAGGGGGAACATGTCACCCTCGAGCCGCTCGACCTGTCCCATGCCGAAGGACTGGCCGAAGCCGTCAGGGATGGCCAGCTGTGGACGCTCTGGTACACCGCGATTCCCCAGCCCGAAGGGATGCAGGCGGAAATCGAGCGGCGCCTCGGCCTGCAGGCAGCCGGCAGCATGATGCCGTTCGCCATCCGCCGCAACGATACCGGCGCGCTGTGCGGCATGACGACCTACATGCATATCGATGCAGTGCACCGCCGTGTCGAGATCGGCTCGACGTGGTACGCGAAAAGCGTGCAGCGCACCGCAGTCAACACCGAAGCCAAGCTGATGCTTCTGACGCATGCGTTCGAAGAGCTGCGTTGCATCGCGGTCGAATTCCGCACCCACTGGATGAACCAGCAGTCGCGTGCCGCCATCGCCCGACTCGGCGCCAAGCAGGACGGTATCCTGCGCAACCATCAGCGCATGCCTGACGGTTCGCTGCGCGACACGGTCGTGTTTTCGATCATTGAATCGGAATGGCCGACCATCAGGCGCCACCTGCAGTACAAGCTCGGGCGCTGAGGAGAGAACATGCTCATCGACTTTTTCTTCACCTTGAAAGACGCAAAGATCCCGGTCTCGATCAAGGAATTCCTGATCCTGCTGGAAGCGATGCAGAAAAGCGTCATCAGCCCCTCGCTGGATGACTTCTACTACCTGTCGCGCACGACGCTGGTGAAGGACGAGGCGCATTACGACAAGTTCGACAAGGCCTTCGGACTGTACTTCCGCGGCATCGATGCTATCTTCGAGAAGCATCCGGAGATTCCGCTGGAATGGCTGCAGAAACGCATGGAGCGCGAACTGACGCCCGAGCAGAAGGCGGCGATCGAGAAGTTCGGCTACGACAAGCTGATGGACCGGTTGAAGGAACTGCTCAAGGAGCAGAAGGAACGCCACGAAGGCGGCAACCGCTGGATCGGCACTGGCGGCACCTCGCCCTTCGGCAATGGCGGCACGAACCCGGAAGGCATCCGCATCGGCGGCGAAGGCGGCAACCGCACCGCGGTCAAGGTGTGGGAAGCGCGCAGCTACCGCGACTACGACGACGAGCGCGAACTCGGCACCCGCAACATCAAGGTCGCGCTGCGCCGCCTGCGCAAGTTCGCGCGCGAAGGCGCGGAAGAAGAACTGGCGCTGGACGACACCATTCGCGCCACCGCCAACAACGCCGGCTACCTCGACATCAAGATGCAGCCGGAGCGCAAGAACAACATCAAGGTGCTGATGCTGCTCGACGTGGGCGGCACCATGGACGACCACATCCAGCGCACCGAAGAACTGTTCTCCGCGGCAAAGACCGAGTTCAAGAACATGGAGTTTTTCTACTTCCACAATTGCATCTACGATTACCTGTGGAAGAACAACCGCCGCCGGCACGCGGAGAAGTTCCACACCTGGGACGTGCTGCGCAAGTACACGCCCGACACCAAGGTGATCTTCGTCGGCGACGCGACCATGAGCCCCTATGAAGTCCTGCAGCCGGGCGGATCGGTGGAATACAACAACGAGGAAGCCGGCGCGGTGTGGCTGCAGCGCTTCACCAGCACCTTCCCGAAATTCATCTGGCTCAACCCGGAACCGGAAGGCCTGTGGCAATACCGCCAGTCGATCTCTGTGATCCGACAGATCATGAACAACCGCATGTTCCCGGTGACCATCGATGGTCTCGAGCGGGGAATGCAGCTGCTGAGCAAATAGCTAAGGCAGGAATTTCTTCAGCGCCGCCACCAGGTGGTGGCTTGCCAGCGGCTTGTTGAGAAAGCCGTCCGCACCCACATAGCGGGCCTGATCCAGGTCGTATTCAAACGGCTTGCTGACCAGGAAGACGACGGCAATACGGACCGGCGAATCCTTTTCCTTGATGCCCCAGCAGAGACGGTAGGGGTCGACACTTGGCGTTGAGGTATTGATCATGACGACCGCGACCGGCTCGTTCTTGCAGGCCTCGACCGCTTCTGCTTCATCGCTCACCCACAGCACGGGCACTTTCTGGCGCGCCAGCAGGTCGGAGAGGTAGTCGCGCAGGGCCGGCGTCTTGTCGACGACGAGGACGACGCCGTTGTCCCGCACCCGGGCCCGCATTTTTTCGTAGTCGGCGGGATCGGTCAGGTCGCGGTCGACCCGGTCGCGCCGGCGCCGCTCGGGAACGGTGACGATATCCGACGCTTCCAGCCGGGACAGTGCATCCGCCCGCTTTTCGACCAGGTCATCCAGCGTTGCGTACAACTGTTCCCAGCGCACCGGGTCGTCCACGACGGGATAGGGCAGCGCGACTTCGGGTGTGCCAACCAGCATGGCGGGACGCACCTCGGTCGGACGCAGGTCGGCCAGCGTGACCAGCGCCTTGAGCTGCGCCGCTTTGACAATATAGAGATCGGGATCCTGGAGGTTGTCTTCGACCAGCCGGAAGTAGCCGTAACCCCGCCCTTGCCGGATGGAGAAACTGGCATCGAACGCGGCTTCTTCCTCCGGTGAAAAGCCGATGAGGCGAACGGCGAAAGGAAAGGTCTGGCTGGTCATACGCTTGATTTTATAAACAATTTTGCATGTTGCATTAAATAAATCTTTGGCCACGACGTTAACGCGACGGTTACCGCCGAACGACCAAAAATCGCATGTTGCACCCGACACGATGCCCGGCAGGGCCGATTTTCATTAGAATGCTGGGACTTATGCACTCGTGCATTCCTTACAGCAACTCCGCTCCCATTGAATGGCAACCAGAAAATCCTCTGACTATAGCGAATCGTCAATCCGGGTCCTGAAAGGACTCGAACCGGTCAAGCAGCGCCCGGGCATGTACACCCGCACCGAGAACCCGCTGCACATCATCCAGGAAGTGATTGACAACGCCTCCGACGAAGCACTCGGCGGCTTCTGCAAGAACGTCATCGTGACCCTCAACGCCGACGGCAGCGTCAGCGTCGAGGACGACGGCCGCGGCATCCCGGTCGGCCTCCACCCGGAAGAGAAAGTGCCGACGGTGGAAATCGTCTTCACCCGCCTGCATGCGGGCGGCAAGTTCGACAAGGGCTCGGGCGGCGCCTACTCCTTCTCCGGCGGCCTGCACGGCGTCGGCGTGTCGGTCACCAACGCCCTCTCCACGCGGCTGGAAATTACCGTCTGGCGCGAAGGCGGCGTGCACCAGATCGCCTTCGCCCACGGTGACGTGGTCGAGAAACTGAAATCCCGCCCGCAAACCAGGGAAGACAAGAAGTCCGGCACCCGTGTGACCGTGTGGCCGGAAGCGAAGTACTTCGACTCGTCCGCCATCCCGAGCGCCGAACTGCAGCGCCTGCTGCGCTCCAAGGCGGTGCTGCTGCCAGGCGTGAAAGTCACGCTCGTCAACGGCAAGACCGGCGAATCCCAGACCTGGCAATACGACCAGGGCCTGCGCGGCTACCTGATCGAATCGCTGGCCCAGACCTCCGGCGCGGAACCGATGATCCCGCTGTTCGAGGGCGAACAGTACGCCGGCAAGGATGCCGAAGGTTTCGCCGAGGGCGAAGGCGCGGCCTGGGTGGTCGCATGGACCGAAGAAGGCAACGTCGTCCGCGAGTCCTACGTCAACCTGATCCCGACGCCCGCCGGCGGCACGCACGAGGCCGGCTTGCGCGAAGGCCTGTTCAACGCTGTCAAGAGCTTCGTCGAGATGCACGCGCTGCTGCCCAAGGGCGTCAAGCTGCTGCCGGAAGACGTGTTCGCGCGCGTGTCCTTCGTGCTCTCCGCAAAAGTGCTCGATCCGCAATTCCAGGGACAGATCAAGGAACGCCTCAATTCACGCGATGCGGTGCGCCTGGTGGGCTCATTCACCCGCCCTGCCCTCGAACTCTGGCTGAACCAGCACGTCGACTACGGCAAGAAGCTGGCGGAACTGGTCATCAAGCAGGCGCAATCCCGCCTGCGCTCGGCGCAGAAGGTCGAGAAGAAGAAATCGTCCGGCGTTGCCGTCCTGCCGGGCAAGCTGACTGATTGCGAATCGGACGACATCACGCGCAATGAACTCTTCCTCGTCGAGGGCGATTCCGCGGGCGGTTCCGCCAAGATGGGCCGCGACAAGGAATTCCAGGCCATCCTGCCGCTGCGCGGCAAGGTGCTGAACTCCTGGGAAACCGAGCGCGACCGCTTGTTCGCCAACAATGAAATCCACGACATCGCGGTGGCGATCGGCGTCGACCCGCATGGACCGAACGACACGCCCGACCTGTCCGGCCTGCGCTACGGCAAGATCTGCATCCTCTCCGATGCGGACGTCGACGGCTCGCACATCCAGGTGCTGCTGCTGACGCTGTTCTTCAAGCACTTCCCGCAGCTGATCGCGCGCGGCAACATCTGCATCGCGCGTCCGCCGCTGTACCGTGTCGACGCGCCTGCGCGCGGCAAGAAGCAGGCGCAGAAGCTGTACGCGCTCGACGACGGCGAACTGGCGGCCATTGAGGACAAGCTGCGCAAGGATGGCGTGAAGGAAGGCGCGTGGAGCATTTCCCGCTTCAAGGGCCTGGGTGAAATGAATGCCGAGCAGCTCTGGGAAACCACGATGAACCCGGATACCCGCCGCCTGCTGCCGGTGTCGCTGGGCGACTTCGACCTGGCCTCGTCCGAATCGCGTTTCAACATGCTGATGGGCAAAGGCGAAGCCGCCGCCCGCCGCGCCTGGCTCGAAGAGCACGGCAACGAAGCGGAAGCCGACATCTGATCTGCCGCGAAGAATAGACAATAGAAACAATGACTGAACAAGCCAACCTGTTTGAAGAAGTACCGCCGGCCGATGGCGAATCGCTGACGCTGGCCACCTTTGCCGAGCGCGCCTACCTCGACTACGCCATCTCCGTCGTCAAGGGCCGTGCGCTGCCGGACGTATGCGACGGCCAGAAGCCTGTGCAGCGCCGCATCCTGTACGCGATGAGCGAGCTCGGCCTCGACTCCACCGCCAAGCCGCGCAAATCCGCCGCCGTGGTCGGCGACGTGCTCGGCAAGCTGCATCCGCACGGCGACCAGTCGGTGTACGACGCGCTGGTGCGCATGGCGCAGGATTTTTCGCTGCGCTATCCGCTGATCGATGGCCAGGGCAACTTCGGTTCGCGCGACGGCGACGGCGCCGCGGCGATGCGATACACAGAAGCCCGCCTGACGCCGATCTCCAAGCTGCTGCTCGACGAGATCGACATGGGCACGGTCGACTTCCAGCCGAATTACGACGGCTCGACCCAGGAGCCCAAGCTGCTGCCGGGACGCCTGCCCTTCGTGCTGCTCAACGGCGCGTCCGGCATCGCGGTCGGCCTCGCCACCGAAATCCCGTCGCACAACCTCAGCGAAGTCGCGAAGGCCGCCGTGGCGATGATCCGCAAACCGGAGATCACCCATGCCGAGCTGATGGAGATGGTTCCCGGCCCCGATTTCCCGGGCGGCGGACAGATCATCACCCCGGCTTCCTCCATCGCGGAAATGTACGAGAATGGCCGCGGCACGCTGAAGGTGCGCGCGCGCTGGAAGATCGAAGACCTCGCGCGCGGCCAGTGGCAGGCAGTCGTCACCGAGCTGCCGCCGGGTACTTCGGCGCAGAAGATCCTCGAGGAAATCGAAGAGCTCACCAATCCCAAGGTCAAGCTCGGCAAGAAATCGCTGCTGCCCGACCAGCTGGCGATGAAGCAGATGATCCTGTCGGTGCTGGACACCGTACGTGACGAATCGGGCAAGGATGCACCGGTTCGCCTGGTGTTCGAGCCGAAGTCGAAGAACCAGGACCAGACCGAGTTCATGAACATCCTGCTGGCCCACACCTCGCTGGAGACCGGCAACTCGATCAACCTGGTGATGATCGGCCGCGACGGCCGTCCGCGCCAGAAGGGCCTGTCGCACATCCTGAAGGAATGGATCGACTTCCGCTTCGAGACGGTGACACGCCGCACGCGCTTCCGCCTGCAGAAGGTCGACGACCGCATCCACATCCTCGAAGGCCGCGAGGCCGTCCTGCTCAACATCGACAAGGTCATCAAGATCATCCGCGAATCGGACGAACCGAAACCCGCACTGATCCAGGCCTTCAAGCTGTCCGATCGCCAGGCCGAGGACATCCTCGAAATCCGCCTGCGCCAGTTGGCCCGCCTGGAAGCGATCAAGATCCAGCAGGAACTGGCCGAGCTGCGCAAGGAAAAGGAAACCCTGCACGACCTGCTCGACAATCCGGCGTCGATGAAGAAGCTGGTCATCAAGGAAATCGAAGGCGACGCGAAGCAGTTCGGCGATGCGCGCCGCACGCTGATCGAGGAAGCGGAACGCGCCAGCGTCGAGCAGAAGGTGCTGGACGAGCCGGTGACGGTAGTAATTTCCCAGAAGGGCTGGGTGCGCGCGCGTACCGGCCATGGCCACGACCCGGCGCAATTCACGTTCAAGGCCGGCGACAGCCTGTACGGTACCTTCGAGTGCCGCACCGTCGATACGCTGCTAGCCTTCGGCTCGAACGGCCGCGTCTATTCCGTCCCTGTGTCGTCGCTGCCCGGCGCGCGCGGCGACGGTGTGCCGGTCACGACCTTCATCGAACTGGCGAGCGGTACGCGCCTGCTGCACTACTTCGCGGGTCCGGGCGACACGCTGCTGCTGATGGCGTCCACAGCAGGCTACGGCTTCACGGCCAAGGCCGGCGACATGGTCAGCCGCATCAAGGCCGGCAAGGCCTTCGTCACGCTGGATGAAGGCGACGAGCCACTCGCGCCGCGCACCGTCGGCACCGACGCGAGCGCGGTGGCCTGCCTGTCTGAAAAGGGTCGCCTGCTGGTGTTCGGCCTGGACGAACTCAAGACCCTGTCCGGCGGCGGCCGTGGCGTGATCCTGATCGATCTGGAGGCGAAGGAGAAGCTGGCGGCCGCACAGCCGATCAGCCAAAAGGGCGTGATCGTGTCGGGCACCGGACGCGGCGGCAAGGCGCAGGAAGTCACGCTGTCTGCGTCCGCACTCGGGCCGCACATCGGAAAGCGCGCGCGCAAGGGCAAGGCGCTGGAATCAAAGATCAAGCCGGCGGCATTGCAAGCCGTACGGTAAGCCTAGATGGTCACGCCTGATTCGGCCTGTCCGATCAGCGTGACCAGCGCCGTCGTATCCGCGCCGATCCCGTCGGTCAGGGTCGTCAGATGCGACGGCGTCAATTCCTTCCCCTGCTCGTGCTGGTAGTCCACCGCGTACAGCGACCAGTCGAGCCGGTTCTGGAAGAAATCCTTCCCTGCCGTTCCATCCGGCACCCCAAGTGCCGCATTGGTCATGTCGATCACCAGCTGTCCGCGCGAACGCACCGCCAGCTGCTGGGTCCAGTAGTTCAGCCCCTCTGCATCCGGCGCCTTGTTGAACACGTTGGTGTAGATAGTGGAGACGAACTGCGACGGCGCCATGTCGGCCGCGTAGATCGCCTTCACGATATCGAGCGAGAAGATGATGTCGGCGACAGCATCGATACCGCGCGACGCCACTTCCTTGGTCCAGTAGTTGAATCCTTCGGTTTCCGGCGCGCGACGGAAGGCTGCCACATAAATCTGCGCGAGCGTCGTGTCCTGGCTGGCGAAGGCCGAGATGCCCGACAGGTTGACGGTCGAGTCGCTGAACTGCAGTTGCTCGACATTCCGGCAGACTGCGGCGTTGGCGCCGCTGGCGTCACTGACGACGAACACGTCGGCGCGCAGCTTCGTCACCTGCATGCTGGCGGCGCTTTGCGTCAGCACCAGCCTGTCCGTGCCGCTGCCGCCATAGATAGCATCCCTGCCGGACAGCGCGATGAAACTGTCATTGCCCGCCCCGCCGTCGAGCCAGTCGTTGCCTGCGCCGCCATTCAGGATGTCGTCGCCGCCGAGTCCCGACAGCCGGTTGTCCGCGGCGTTGCCGGTGATGTTGTCCGCCGCCGACCCGCCGCTCGCATTCTCGATCACGCTGCCAAAGTTCACGGTCACCTGGCCAGGCTCGGTGATGAGCGATGATTTCGTGCCGATGTAGCCCCAATAGCCCGGTTCCAGGTAGAGCGTCAGGCCTTGCGTCAGTGTGGAGCCGTCGATGGTATCGGTGCCGCCGCCGTCCCAGATGAAGTTCGAGGTGCCGGCGGTGAGCGTGTACGTGGAATTACCGGAAGCCGCCGTGCCGGGGCCGTACAGGTATTGCAGCGCGGCGATATCGAGCGGCGAATAGCGCGGATAGTAGTCGGCGACACGGCTGTTGTAGCTCATGACCGTCCACTGCGAGCTGTTCTCCGTCGTCGAAAGGTAAGGCCCTTCGGAATCGGTCTGCGAGAACGGATGCTTCAGGCCGAGCGCATGTCCGATTTCATGGATTAGCGTGAGCGCGGAATACTGGCCGTTACGCGGCGTCAGGTTGGATGAGGCGCCGCCGGAATTAAGCAGCACGTCGCTGCCGATGTAGCTGTCGTGCGGGAAGTACGCATAACCGGACGACCCGGTTTGCGTATTGTTGGCAAACGTGATCGTGTTGACAGCGGAGCTGCTCGTCGTCTCGACAAAGGTCAGCCCGACCACTGTGGACACATAGGCCAGCGCCTGACGGGTAAAGGATTGCTGCTCGGCGTTGAATGCGATGAATCCGGCGGCATCGGCGGCGCTGAAGTGCGCCGGGGCGGATGAGGGGAAGTTGTAGTAAAACGTCTTGCCGCTGCCAAGGAGCGATGGAAAACCGGTCGCGGCGCCGGGGATCAGCGCGTCGATCCAGTAAGGCACCTTCTGCACGCCGGTTGCCCAGGTCCAGCTTTCGACATCGGGATCGGTCTTGTAGAAGTCGGCATAGATGATGCCGTTGTCGGTGCCGGAGGTGTCAAAGACCTGGTCCCATCGATCCCGGACGATATAGGTATCGCTGCCGTCCCCGCCAAGCAATTCGTCGTTGCCGGCGCCGCCATCCAGCGTGTCGTTCCCGGAACCGCCCGACAAGACGTCGTCGCCCTGCGTGCCGACGAGGTTGTCGTTGCCGCTTGTACCACTGATATTCATTGCTGCCGCCGTTGCCAAACTGCTACCGGCATATCTTGCCGTACTTCAACAGTCTACCAAATTGGCATGCGGCACTGGTGGGGATTTGGCGATAGACGGCGGCACGACGGCCGCCGCCATTCGGGAGCGTTACAGCTTGGACTTGATCAGCTTGCCCAGCTTCTCCACGCCTTCACGGATTTTCGCGGGCGGGACGGTGACGAAGCTCAGGCGCAGCGTGTTCTTCTCGGCTGCGTTGGCGTAGAACGGCGCGCCGGGCACGAAGGCAACGTTCTGCGCGATCGCCTCGTCGAGCAACTTCATGCTGTCGATGTGCTTGGGCAGCGTGACCCAGATGAACATGCCGCCTTCCGGCGTCGTCCACGTCACGGACGACGGGAAGAACTCGGTGAGCGCGCCAAGCATCGCCTGGCACTGGTCGGAATACAGCTTGCGGATGGTCGGGATATGCTCCTTCAGGAAGCCGTCCTTGACCACTTCATGCACCACCATCTGCGTCAGCTGCGCGGTGTGCAGGTCGGCCGCCTGCTTGGCCTGCTCCAGCTTGCGGATCAGGGGTACCGGTGCGACGACGTAGCCGAGGCGGATGCCGGGGGTGAGCACCTTGGAGAAGGAACCCATGTAGATGACGCCGTTCGGGTTCATTGTCAGCATCTTCGGCAGCGGTTCGCCGCGATAGCTCAGGGCACCGTAGGGATCGTCCTCGATCAGCGGCAAACCGAGGCGCGCGCAAGTCTCGACCAGCGCGGCGCGGCGTTCGACGGACAGCGAGCGGCCGGTCGGGTTCTGGAAGTTCGGAAGGGCGTACAGCAGGCGCGCACCTTGGGCGACACTGCCGAGCTGTTCCGGGATCAAGCCGTGGTCGTCGGTCGGCACCGACACGAATTCAGGGCGGTAGACGGAGAAGGCCTGCAGCGCGCCGAGGTAGCTCGGGGTCTCGACCAGCACCTTGCTGCCTTCGTCGACCAGTACCTTGGCCAGCAGGTCGAGGCCTTGCTGGGAACCGGACACCATCAGCACCTGCTCGGGCACGATCTTCGCGCCGTCGGTGGACAGGGAATCGGCAATCCATTCACGCAGCGGACCATAACCATCCGTCGGGCCGTATTGCAGCGCGACCTTGCCCTGCTTCGACAACACGGTGTCGAAGGCGGCGCGCATGCGCTCGACCGGGAAGGTTTCCGGCGACGGCAGGCCGCCCGCGAAGGAAATTACCTCGGGACGCACCGTCACCTTGAGGATTTCGCGGATGACCGAGCTTTGCAGCTGCTGTGCGCGCTCGGAGAATTGCCATTGGATGGGGGTGGGATTTTCCATTTTCATACTTGTCTCACTGGTTGAATGGCGTTATGCGCCTTTGATATCAGCCCACTCGTGGCGAGCCTTCGAAAAGACGGCATCGGGTACATGCCGTCCGGATACGGGATTTTACCTGCGTAATGCCGCACGGCCTACGCGGAATACTTTTCTGACAAGCCTTTTTCCAGCTCGGCAATGCCGGCCGGGAGGTCGAGTACGGCACCCGCGTACTGCATGCTCGAGCCGAAGGCGTGCAGCGTGCGGAACAGGTTGTGCGCTCGGCTCTGTTCGCCCATCTGGCCGATGCGGACGATGTTCAGGCCGAAGGAGCCGGAAATCTCGACACGGTGCACGCGCGACATGTGGGTGCGTACCGCATCGCCGGAAATGCCGTCGGGGATGGTGATGCCGACCACGGAATTCAGGCGCACGCGTTCCGGCACCAGCAGCTTCAGGCCCATTGCCTCGATGCCGCGCTGCAGCGCCTTCGAGCAGGTTTCATGACGGCCGAAGCGGCGCGGCAGCGTTTCTTCGCAGACCAGGCGCAAGGCTTCGTGCAGCGCGAGGATGCCCGACACGGGCGCGGTGTAATGGTAGGACTTCTGGTTCCAGAATTTGTCGGCCAGCAGCGCGTCCAGGCACCAATGCGTGATCGGCTTCTGGCGCGCTTCGATGCGGGTCCAGGCGTTTTCGGAAAACGCGAGCAGCGAGACGCCGGGAATCGACGACAGGCCCTTCTGCCCGCCGGTGATGACGGCATCGACCTTCCAGCGGTCCATTTCCAGCGGCATGGTGCTGAGCGTGCAGACGGCGTCGACGATCACCATGCAGCCGTAGGAATTGGCGAGCTTGGCAATCGCTTCCAGGTTGCGGTTGTACACCGTGTTGGACGTCTCGCCCTGCACGATGGTCAGCGTCTGGTAGCCGCCCTGCTTCAGGTGCTGCTCGATGGTTTCCACCTCGGCGGCTTCGTTGTCGGGCACATCGACCGTCGTCACCTGCGCACCGACGCGCGTCGCCATTTCCGCCATGCGGCGGCTGAAATAGCCGTTGCAGATGGCCAGCACCTTGCTGCCCGGGTCGACCAGGTTGCAGATCGCCATTTCCATCGCGGCCGATCCGGGGCCGGCGACGCCGAGCACATGGCGCGACGAGGTCTGGAACACGTAGCGGCCCATCTCCTTCACCTGCTCGATCACCTTGTTCATCGTCTCGCCCAGGTGGTTGATGACGATGGAATTGGCGTAGGCCACCTTGTGCGGGATCGGCACCGGGCCGGCGCCCATCATCAGGAGCGGTTCCTGCGGGAGGATGTGGTCGAGCGAAGCAACGGATGGCGGCTGGAAAGTTTCCATTTGGTCGTGTGTCTAAGAAAAATTGGCTGGTCTGGCGGTCATGCAGTGTACCGCCAAACCATCGGTCTCGAAGGGCTTAACCCAGCTCGGCGATCAGTTCGATTTCGACGCAGGCGCCCAGCGGAATCTGCGCGACGCCGAACGCGGAACGGGCATGCTTGCCCTTCTCGCCGAACACTTCGCCGATCAGGTCCGATGCACCGTTGGTCACGAGGTGCTGTTCGGTAAATTCGGAGATCGAGTTCACCAGGCTCATCACCTTGACGATGCGCTTGACGCGGTTCAGGTCGCCGCCGGCAGCCGCTTGCAGCGTGGCGATCAGGTCGACAGCGACCGCGCGCGCGGCCAGCCTACCTTCTTCGGTGGTCATGTTCTTGCCGAGCTGGCCGACCCAGGGCTTGCCGTCCTTCTTTGCGATGTGGCCGGACAGGAACACGGTGTTGCCGGTCTGGGCGAACATCACGTAGGACGCGGCTGGAGCGGCGACGGCCGGCAGTTCGATGTTGAGGGACTTCAGCTTTTCGTAGACGGACAAGATGTTCTCCTGGTGGATTTGGAATAAAGGATCACGATTTTAACGCTTCACGGACATCCGCCGTCCGACGGCGACAACCGCAATCACGGCCACCGCGAACAGGAAGTTGCGTGCATCGAGCGCTTCGCCCAGGATCAGGGCCGCGCCGGCCAGCGTCATGAAGGGTTGCAACAATTGCACTTGCCCGACACGGGCGATGCCGCCGAGCGCCAGCCCTTTATACCAAAAGAAAAACCCAATAAACATCGAAAATAGCGAGACATAGCCAAATCCTATCCAGGCCTTGGCCGACGCCGTCACGCCGTAGTTCCAGCCGAGCCAGACCGTCACCGGCAGCAACACCGGCATGGACAGCACCAGCGCCCAGGAAATGACCTGCTGCCCGCCCATGGTTTGGGACAGCCGGCCGCCTTCTGCATAGCCCATTGCCGCAGCGATGGTCGCGGCGAACAACGCGAAGTCCGCCGGGTGCAGGCTGCCCCCGCCCTGCCACACCGCGAAGCCGACCACCAGCGCACTGCCTGCCAGCGCGGCGATCCAGAACCCCGTGGAAGGCCGTTCGCCGAAGCGCAGCGCGCCGAACAGCGCGGTCGCCAGCGGCAGGATGCCGATGACGATCGCGCCGTGCGACGCGGGCACATAGCGCATCGCGATGGACGAAAACACCGGGAATCCGATCACCACGCCCAGCGCCGTGATGACAAGCGCGCGGAACTGCGACCGTGTCGGGCGCGGCGCGCCCATCCACCACAGCAATGCGGCGGATGCGGCGGCCGCCACCACGGCCCGGCCGAGCGCCACCAGCACCGGATTCAGTTCCGCCACCGCCATGCGGGTGAATGGCAGCGT
>NZ_LSTO01000001.1:960857-969875 GCF_002211445.1 Noviherbaspirillum denitrificans
ATCCGCTGGAACTCGACCGCATCCTCGGCGACGAGCGCAATTTCGCCGGCACCAGCTTCGTCACGCTCGACATGTTCGGCAGCTACCGCTACGGGTCGGAGCTGCTCAACGTCACCTACGATCCGGATCGGACCGAGCAATACGCCAGCTACGGCTGGGACGACGAAGGCACGCCGGCCGAACGCGCATGGCTGATTCGCGACGGCCTCCTCGAACGTCCGCTGGGCAGCGCGCTGTCGGCGGCGCGCAGCGGCATGCAGGGCGTGGCGAATGCGCGCGCCTGCAGCTGGAATCGTCCTCCGATCGACCGCATGGCCAACCTCAACATCGAGCCGGGCGACACCAGCTTCGACGACATGGTGGCCTCGGTCGAGCGCGGCGTGTTGATGGATACCAACCTGTCGTGGTCCATCGACGACTCGCGCAACAAGTTCCAGTTCGGCTGCGAAACCGGCCGGCTGATCGAAAACGGTGAACTGAAAGGCATCGTGAAGAATCCCAACTACCGCGGCATTTCCGCCACCTTCTGGCGTTCGCTCAAGGCAGTCGGTGACCGCTCGACGTTCAGCGTGATGGGCACGCCCTTCTGCGGCAAGGGCGAACCCTCGCAGGTGATCCGCGTCGGTCACGCGTCGCCGGCCTGCCTGTTCGGCAATGTCGATGTCTTTGGAGGCGCCTGATGCGTTCGTATTTCCTTGACCTTGCAGCCCGGCTTGACGCGCGCCTGCGCGACGGCGAAGAGTACCAGTGCTGGCTGGCGGCGGAATCGTCGGATTTCGTGCGCTTCAACCGCAGCGCCATTCGCCAGCCGGGACATGTGCGGCAGATCTATCTCACGCTCACCCTGTTGGACGGCAGCAGGAATGCATCGATGACCATGGCGCTGGCCGGCACGATCGAAGCCGACCGCTTCGTGCTCGACCGCATGATCGCGGCCCTGCGCAGCCAGCTGCCGGACCTGCCGGAAGACCCCTACCTGCTGCGCGCGACCGACGTCCAGTCGACGGAACACATACTGCCGTCCCGCCTGCCGGAAACCGCTGCCATCGTGGACGAGGTGCTTTCCGCCGCCCGCGGCCTCGACCTCGTCGGCATCCTCGCCGCCGGTCCGATCTACCGCGGCTACGCCAACTCCTGGGGCCAGCGCAACTGGCACGAGACCGCCAGCTTCAACCTCGACTGGAGCCTCTACCACCAGCGCGACAAGGCGGTGAAGGCGAGCTACGCCGGATTCGATTGGGACAATGGCGTATTCGCGGAAAGATTCGCGCAGGCCGCCGGCCAGCTGTCGCTGTTGCAGCGCGAGCCGGTCAGCATTCCTCCCGGCGCCTACCGGGCGTACATGACACCGTCTGCGCTGAACGAAATCCTCGGCATGCTGAACTGGGGAGGTGTGTCGGAAAAGTCGCTGCGCACGCGGCAGAGCCCGTTGTGCCGCATGCACGACGACGGCGTGCGGCTGCATCCGGCCGTCACGTTGTCGGAGCACACCGCGGGCGGACTCGCGCCGGCCTTCCAGGGTGACGGCTTCATCAAGCCGGGCAGGGTCACGCTGTTCGACGAAGGACGGCTTGCCGGCAGCCTGGTGTCGCCACGTACCGCGAAGGAATATGGCATCGCGGCCAACGGCGCGGACGCGGATGAAACCATGTCCTCGCTCGAACTGGCCGCAGGCTCGCTGCCGATCTCGCGCGTACTGGCCGAACTCGACACCGGCGTATTCATCAGCAACCTGTGGTACCTGAACTATTCGGACCGGATGAGCGGACGGATGACCGGCATGACGCGCTTCGCGACCTTCTGGGTGGAGGGCGGGGAAATCAAGGCGCCGCTGAACGTGATGCGCTTCGACGATTCGCTGTTCGGCGTGCTGGGGGAAAAGCTGCTTGCGTTGACGAGCGAACGGGAAATGCTGATCGATACGGATACGTATGGGGCGAGGAGCACCGGCAGCGCGCTGCTGCCGGGTGCCCTGGTGAAGGACTTCGTGTTCGTGCTGTGATTACACGATCCCTTTGTCTTTCAATTCCGCAATCCGCTCCTCGCTCTCTCCCAGCACTTCCCGCAACACCGCCTCCGTATGCTGGCCCAGCATCGGCGGCGGCAAGTCATACCGCGGCGGCGTGGCCGACATCTTCATCGGGCTCCCCACCAGCTTCACCATCCCGCCCGCGGGGTGCGGCAAATCCATGCGCAGCCCGCGCGCCTGCACCTGCGGATTCTCGAACACTTCATCGAGATTGTTGATCGGCCCGCAAGGCACGCCCGCCGCTTCCAGCGCATCGATCCACTGCTGCTTGGTTTTCGTCTTCACCATATCCGCGAGCAGCGGCACCAGCGTAGCGCGGTGGCGCACGCGCATCGGATTGGTCGCGAAGCGTTCGTCTACCGCCAGCTCGGGCCGTCCGCCCGCTTCGACGAAGCGCCTGTACTGGCCGTCATTGCCCACGGCAACAATGATGTGGCCGTCGGAGGTGGCGAAGGTCTGGTAAGGCACGATGTTCGGATGCGCATTGCCCCAGCGTTTCGGTGGATTGCCGCTTGCGAGGTAGTTGGTGTTCATGTTCGCCAGCATCGACACCTGCACGTCGAGCAGCGCCATGTCGATGTACTGCCCCTCGCCGGTGCGGTCGCGGTGTGCGAGCGCCGCCATGACCGCGATGGTCGAATACATGCCCGTCATCAGGTCCGAGATCGCCACGCCGGCCTTCTGCGGCCCGCCACCCGGCAGGTCGTCGCGCTCACCGGTGATCGACATGAAGCCGCCCATGCCCTGGATGATGAAGTCGTAACCCGCGCGCTGCGCATACGGCCCGGTCTGGCCGAAGCCGGTGATCGAGCAGTAGATGAGGTCGGGCTTTTCCTGCTTCAGCGATTCATAGTCGAGGCCGTACTTCTTCAGTTGGCCGACCTTGTAGTTTTCCAGCACCACGTCCGACTGCCTCGCCAGCCGGCGCACGAGGTCCTGCCCCTCCGGCGTGGCGATGTCGAGCGTGACGGAACGCTTGCCGCGGTTGGCGGCGAGGTAGTAGGCGGCTTCGCTGGTGTCGCGTCCTTGCGCGTCCTTCAGGTAGGGCGGGCCCCAGTGGCGGGTGTCGTCGCCCGCGCCGGGGCGTTCGATCTTGATGACATCGGCGCCGAGGTCGGCGAGGTTCTGGGCGCACCATGGTCCGGCGAGGACGCGCGTGAGGTCGAGTACGCGAATGTGTCCGAGCGCCTTCTTCAGTGACGAATCATCCATGTTTCGAGTTGTTCCGCAGTCAGTGGTTGTGTGAAGAAAAATCCCTGCGCAATGTCGCATCCGCGCTCGCGCAGGAATTCCATCTGCTGCGGTGTTTCCACGCCCTCGGCCACCACTTCCAGGCCGAGCGGCCGGGCCATGGAGATGATGGCTTCCGTGATGGCGCGGTCATCCCTTTCCCCGGGCAGGCCGCCGACAAAGCTGCTGTCGATTTTAACCTTGCGCACGGGATAGCGCCGGAGGTAGGCCATGCTCGAGTAGCCGGTGCCGAAATCGTCGATGGAGAGCCCGATCTGCATGTCGGTGACATGGTCGAGCAGGGACGATGCCATCGAACTATGCTGCATCACGGTGCTTTCCTTGACCTCCCACTCGAGCAGGTGGGAAGGCACGCCGGTGCGGTCGAGCGCATCCTCCAGCTCGGTCATCAGCGATCGATCCATGAGCTGGCTGGCCGACAGGTTGATCGCCAGCGTGAAGCCGTGCAGGCCCTGCATGATCCATTCGTTCAGCTGGTCGCAGGCTTCGTGCATCACCCGTGCGCTGATGTCGTGGATCAGTCCCGTTTCTTCCGCCAGCGGCAGGAAGATGGCGGGCAGGATGATGCCGTCGCGCGGATGGCGCCAGCGCAGCAGCGCCTCGACGCAGCGCACCTTGCCGGTCTTGAGGTCGACCTGCGGCTGGTAGAAGTGGACCAGTTCATGTTCCTCCACCGCGCGCCGCAGGTCGGCTTCCAGCGTGGAGCGCTTTCCACTTCCCTCGCCCGACTGCGGCGCGAACATGCGGTACTGGTCGCGCCCGGCCGACTTGGCGTGATACATCGCGATGTCGGCCTTCTTCATGAGGGTGTCGATATCGGTGCCGTCGAAGGGATAGATGGCGATGCCGACGCTCGCTGAAATCTGCAGTTCCCGCCCCTGCAGCGCGAAGGCGCCGTGCATGGTCTCGACGATCTGCTGGGCGATGTCGTCGGCGATGCGCATGTTGCTCAGGTTGCGCGCGAGCAGCATGAATTCATCACCGCCAAGGCGGACCAGCACGTCGTCCTTGCGCACCACGTTTTTCAGGCGCAGCGCCGCCGCCTTGAGCAGCTCGTCGCCGACCGCGTGTCCGAAGGCGTCGTTGACGCTCTTGAAGCCGTCGAGGTCGATGAAGAACGCGGCAAGGGTTTTCGCTTCCGCCGTTACCTTGGGGAAGAAATCCGCCGCCTGGTCGAACAGGAAGTGCCGGTTCGGCAGCCCGGTCAGGCTGTCATGGTGGGCGAGGTGGCGCAGCTGCGCATCTTCCCTGGCGCGCTCCGCCTGGTGAGAGATGCGGCCGACGAGCGCGGCGGCATTGCGTGCGAAGTCCGCTTCATCCTTGCGCCATCGGCGCGGCTGGGCGCGGATCGTGAATATCAACAGGCCGGCGGGCTCGTTGCCGCGCTGCACCGGGATCGCCATCAGCGCCTTGATCCCACGGGCGTGAAAGTATTCGCAATGCAGCGCGGCGCGCGGATCCTGGTCGACGTCGGCGACGATGAACTGCTGCTCGCCGCGGACGAGTTGCATCAGCAGCGGGTGGAAGTGCTCCGCAAATACGGGATCGGGCTCTTCCGCGCTGAAGTTCTGGCGGATGTCGTCATACAGCGCGACGCAGCGCGTGGAGGCGAGGTCGGACGCCACTTCCCAGAACGCGCACTGGTGCACGGCGATGGCCTTGGCCGATGACTTCAGGATGATCTTCAGTGCCGGTTCCGGCCCCGTGTTTGTCTGCTGCGACAGGCGGAGCAGGCGGTTGAGGTAATGCAGCTGGCGTTTCATCCCTGGCGTGGCTTGCGACGCCGCTTCCTCGGTTTGTGCGCCATGGGATTCGGGCCGCAGTATCCAGATGGTGGATCCGGCATCATGCAAGGCATCGACACGGTTGGCGACGAAATGGAAGCGCAGCACCTTCCCCGATTTGGTGCGCAGCCGGATGTCGTCACCCTCGGTCGCGCTGCCGGTTTCGGGAAACAGGAATTCGACGGGACGTCCGACCAGTTCCGTGTCGTCGAATCCGAGCTGGTCCAGCAGATGGCGATTGACGTGCGTGATGACGCCTTCCTTCAGGCAAATCAGGCCGGTGTCCGCGCCGCCAAGGAGGTCGGAAAAGGTATGCCACTCCGCCGGGAAGAGGAAGGTCGCGGTGTCGAAGGGCGCCAGATAGGAGCTGTCAGCGGACATGGCGGGCAGGGCGGCCGGGCCCGATGAAGGCCGGGCCCGCATCACCTTCTGATTAACGATTGGCATTAGACTACGGAAGGTAGAAGATCATTCCGAGAGATAGATCAATCCATGTGGTTTTATCCTAAAGTCCTTGCGCATCGTGGCGGTGGCACACTCGCGCCCGAGAACACGCTCGCTGCGCTGCGCTGCGGACTGCGTCATGGCTATCGCGCGGTCGAGTTCGACGTGATGTTGTCGAAGGACAGCATTCCGGTGCTGATGCACGATTCCGATTTCGGCCGCACCGTGCGCGGACGGGGCAGGGTGGCTGACACACGCGCCGCCGACCTCGCGCGCCTGGATGCCGGTTCCTGGTTCGGCGCCGGCTTCACCGGGGAACCGGTGCCGACGTATGAGCAAGCCGTCAATTTCTGCAAGGCAAACGGCATCTGGATGAACGTGGAGATCAAGCCGTCGCCCGGGGCCGAAGCGGAAACGGGCAGGGTGGTGGGCGAGTTCACCCGCCGCCTGTTCGACGCAGGCGACGCGCTGCCGCCGCTGTTTTCCTCCTTTTCCTTCGATGCGCTGGTAGCCGCCAAGGCGGCAGCGCCCGGCATCCGGCGCGGCTTCCTCGCCGACGTCATCCCGCCGGACTGGCTTGACCGGCTGCAGGCGCTGGACGCGGTAGCCCTGCACACCAACCAGAAGCACCTGCTGCCGGAACGCGCGCGGGCGGTCAAGGACGCCGGCTACGGCCTGTTTTGCTATACCGTCAACACGCCCGAACTCGCGCGCGAAATCCTCGGCTGGGGCGTGGATGCCTTCTGCACCGACCGCATCGACCTGATCGGGCCGGATTTCGCGGCCGGTTGAACGGTATGGAGATTGGCCCCGCCATCCCTTTTCCGGGGCCTCATCGACAGGGAGCAATCACGTATAATCAACGGTTTGCAACGCATTCCCTCACCTTCGCCCAACATGAAATCGTCAGAAATCCGCGAAAAATTCCTGAAGTTCTTCGAATCGAAAGGCCACACCATCGTCGCGTCCAGCCCGGTGGTCCCCGGCGACGACCCGACATTGCTGTTCACCAATGCGGGCATGAACCAGTTCAAGGACGTGTTCCTCGGTTTCGACAAGCGCCCGTACACCCGCGCGACCACCTCGCAGAAGTGCATCCGCGCCGGCGGCAAGCACAATGACCTGGAAAACGTGGGCTATACCGCGCGCCACCATACCTTCTTCGAAATGCTGGGCAACTTCAGCTTCGGCGATTACTTCAAGCGCGATGCGATCAGCTATGCGTGGGAACTGCTGACCGAAGTCTTCAAGCTGCCGAAGGAAAAGCTGTGGGTGACCGTCTACGCGGAAGACGACGAAGCTTACGAAATCTGGAACAAGACGGTGGGCGTGCCGGCTGAGCGCATCGTGCGCATCGGCGACAACAAGGGCGCGCGTTATGCATCCGACAACTTCTGGATGATGGGCGACACCGGCCCCTGCGGCCCCTGCACCGAAATCTTCTACGACCACGGCCCGGAAATCGCCGGCGGCCCCCCTGGATCTCCCGACGAAGACGGCGACCGCTACATTGAAATCTGGAACAACGTCTTCATGCAGTTCAACCGCGACGAAGAAGGCGTGATGCACAAGTTGCCCAAGCCCAGCGTCGACACCGGCATGGGCCTGGAGCGCATCACCGCGGTGATGCAGCACGTGCATTCCAATTACGAAATCGACACCTTCGTCAACCTGCTCGCCGCCGCCAAGAAGGCAGTGGATGAAGCCGGCGCCGGCGACTGCGACAAGGATTCGCCGTCGTTGAAGGTGATTGCCGACCACATCCGCGCCTGCACCTTCACGGTGGTCGACGGCGTGATCCCGAGCAATGCCGGCCGCGGCTATGTGCTGCGCCGCATCGCCCGCCGTGCGATTCGCCACGGCTACAAGCTGGGCGCGCGCAAGCCGTTCTTCAACGCACTCGTCCCGGCGCTGGTCGCGGAAATGGGCGACGCCTATCCGGAACTGCGCCAGAACGGCGAACGTGCAATGCAGGTACTCAAGCAGGAAGAAGAAGCCTTCTTCCGCACCATCGCCAACGGCATGGAAATCCTCGACCGCGCGCTGGCATCCGGCGCCAAGGTGGTCGATGGCGACACCGCGTTCAAGCTGCACGACACCTACGGCTTCCCGGTTGACCTGACCGCCGACGTCTGTCGCGAGCGCGGCGTGACGGTGGACGAGGCGCGCTTCAACGTGCTGCTCGACGAGCAGCGCCAGCGCGCGCGCGAAGCCGGCAAGTTCAAGATGGCGGCAGGCCTGGAATATTCCGGCAGCCCGACTACCTTCCACGGCTATGAAAAGCTGATCCACGACACCGCAAAAGTGACTGCGATCTATGTCGACGGCACCTCGGTGCAGCAGGCGAATTCCGGCGACGACGCCGTAATCGTGCTCGACCACACCCCGTTCTATGCAGAGAGCGGCGGCCAGGTCGGCGACACCGGCGAGCTGCGCAATGCCGCCGCCCGCTTCATGGTCGAAGACACGCTCAAGATCCAGGCCGACGTGTTCGGCCACCACGGCAGCATCGCGGAAGGCTCGATCAAGGTCGGCGACACGCTCAACGCGAAGGTCGATGCCGAGAAGCGCGCGAAGACCGTGCGCAACCACAGCGCCACCCACCTGATGCACAAGGCGCTGCGCGAAGTGCTCGGCGCCCACGTCCAGCAGAAGGGTTCGCTGGTGAACGCCGAACGCACCCGTTTCGACTTCGCCCACAACGGCCCGATGACGCAGGAACAGATCCGCAAGGTCGAAGCCATCGTCAATGCCGAAATCCTCGCCAACCACCCGACGCAGGCGCGCGTGATGGCGATCGACGAAGCGCAGAAGTCCGGCGCGATGATGCTGTTCGGCGAGAAGTACGGCGATGAAGTGCGCGTGCTCGACATCGGTTCCAGCCGCGAACTGTGCGGCGGCACCCACGTCCAGCGCACCGGCGACATCGGCCTGTTCAAGATCGTCGCCGAAGGCGGCGTGGCTGCCGGCGTGCGTCGCGTCGAAGCCATCACCGGCGACAACGCGCTGGCTTACCTGCAATCGCTCGAATCCACCGTCAACCAGGTTGCCGGCACGCTGAAGGCCACCCCGGCCGAACTGTCGACCCGCGTCGGCAGCGTCCTCGAACAGGTCCGCTCGCTGGAGAAGGAACTGGCTGCCGCGAAGGGCAAGCTGGCATCCGCGCAAGGCGACGAACTGCTGGCCAAGGCGGTCGACGTCAATGGCATCAAGGTGCTCGCCGCGACGCTGAACGGCGCCGACGTGCCCGCGCTGCGCGAAACCATGGACAAGCTGAAGGACAAGCTGAAGACCGCCGCCATCGTGCTGGCCGCCGTCAATGACGGCAAGGTCAGCCTGATCGCCGGTGTCACGGCCGATGCGACCGCCAAGGTCAAGGCCGGAGAGCTGGTCAACTTCGTCGCCCAGCAGGTCGGCGGCAAGGGCGGCGGCCGTCCCGACATGGCCCAGGCCGGCGGTACCGACCCGAGCGGCCTGCCGAAGGCACTCGACGGCGTCACCGCCTGGGGG
>NZ_LSTO01000001.1:969885-986606 GCF_002211445.1 Noviherbaspirillum denitrificans
TTTCGTCGCGGACAACCCGGGCGAATGGATGTACCACTGCCATATCCTCGACCATGCGGCCGGTGGGATGATGGGGACGATTGCGGTGGAGTAGGGAGCGCCGGAAAGCAAAAAAGCCCAGTCTCCGGACTGGGCTTTTTGTTTTGTATCGTCGGGATGGCGTGTCGATTTAATTTACATTCACACTAAATGAAAATGGATGCATTTTCCCTATATTCTTAGAATTCAGTGACTTAGAGTTGCTGGCATGACATGTGCATTCCTTGAGGCAATGTAATTTGCAGGAAGAATTTTAATAATTTTTAGACAACAAGGGACTTCACATGCGCAGAACCATTTTTTCCGCTTTCTTCGCTCTTTTTACGGCACTATTTGCTTCGACAGCCTTTGCATCGCCGGTTGGATTCAACAATTTCTACGACTATTCGACCTGGGCCAAGACATCCACCTTTGGCGATCCAGTGGTTTCGTCTGTCGACGCAACCAAGCAGACGCTGACTATCATGGAACCCGACTTCACCTGGAACTGGCAGTCGCAGGAATACAGGCTTTCGCACTCCGTCGCGACCGCCGGTACGGTTTCCTTTGACTGGAGCTTCAATTGGGATATCGATGCCTGCTGCTCCGGTCTGAATTTCTACATCAACGACACGCTCTACAACCTGGCCAACGGCTATTTTGGAAACCCGTACAACTTTGAAGGCAACAAGTCCGGATCGTTCAGCATGGCAGTGAGTGCCGGGGATATCATCGCATTCGGTGCTTTCAGTGCGGACGGCTGCTGCCAGGCCGCGACTAACACGATCTGGAATTTCAATGCGCCGACAGCCAGTGTTCCGGAACCAGCGAGCATTGCCTTGCTCGGCTTGGGCCTTGCAGGGATTTCCCTGACCCGACGCCGCCGGAAGAATTCCTGATTGATTTGCGGTGCATCTGAAACAGTGAAGGGCTGCACTTGCAGCCCTTTTTCATTTGATAGAGATTGTGCTCTGCGAGGCGTAAAAAGCAAAAAGCCCAGTCCGAAGACTGGGCTTTTTATTTAAATCTTGGGGTGGCCGATGGGACTCGAACCCACGACGACAGGAATCACAATCCTGGACTCTACCAACTGAGCTACGGCCACCACTGTCTTGCCGACAGCATGTCAGGCAAGCCCATGATTATACAAACTTCCTGCCGAAGTGGCAAATGCTCTTTTTCAAGCTGCTGCGACGATCGGTGCAACCGGCGGTTCGAGGTGCAGCAGGCGCTTGAATGCCGTCGTCAGGGCAGTTTCGCTGCCGGTGGTGAAGGCAGCAATCTTCCCTGGCCCTTCCTGCTGCAACAAGCCGCGTTCCGTCAGCAGGCGCACCAGCTGGCGCGCGATCGGTTCGCCAGTGTCGACAATGGCAACCTGCCTTGTGGTGACACGGGCGATGGTTTCCTCGATCAGCGGCAGCACGAAGGGATAGTGCGTGCAGCCGAGCACCAGGGTATCCGCGCCCTGTTCGATCAGCGGCGCGATGTAGCGGTGCAGGAGCAGGGCGGTTTCGGCCGATTGCAATTCGCCTTTCTCAACCTGGTCGGCCAAGCCGATGCAGGGCTGCGGAAGGAATTGCACATGGGTTGCCGCTGAGACCTGCTCGCGCAGCAGTCTGAATTTCTCGCTGGCCAGCGTGCCCTTGGTGGCAAGCACGCCGACCGTTCCGGTCTTCGACAAGGCTGCGGCGGGCTTGAGCCCGGGTTCGACGCCGACTACCGGCATATCGGGATAGCGTGCGCGCAACGCCTTGATTGCCGCCGCCGTCGCCGTGTTGCAGGCAACCACCAGTGCCTTTGCTTCGTGCTGCATCAGGAATCCGGCGATCGCCAGCGAACGCTCGACGACTTCATCTTCCGTTTTCCCGCCATACGGCGCGTAGCCGGAATCGGCAAAGTAGAGCAGCTGCTCGTTGGGCAGGCTGGCGTGGATATATTTCAGCACCGACAGTCCGCCGATGCCCGAGTCGAAGATGCCGATGGGCTTGTCTGACATGGGAGTGGGAGTTGCGAGGACGAGCAATTTTACACCGGGCAAGCAGGCTTCATGCGCCGGTTGAACCGTCGTTTGCAATGGCACTCATAAGCCCACGGCCGCTTGATTTTTTGTCATCGAAATGCGGCAATCCAAGGAGAAAGAAAATGATCAGAGTGGCTATTATCGTCGGGAGTACGCGGCCGGGGCGCAAGGCGCGCGACGTTGCAAACTGGACCTACGAGATCGCGCGTCAGCGCAACGACGCGCAGTTCGAGATCGTGGACGTCGCGGATTTCAACCTGCCTCTGCTGGACGAACCGGTACCGCCATCGATGGGGCAGTACGGCAACCAGCACACCAAGGTGTGGGCGGCGAAGATCGCCTCCTTCGATGCATTCGTGTTCGTGACGCCGGAGTACAACCACGGCACGTCAGGCGCGTTGAAAAATGCGATCGATTACCTCTATGCCGAATGGAATAACAAGGCTGCCGGCTTCGTCAGCTACGGCAGCGCAGGCGGAGCGCGGGCGGTGGAGCACCTGCGGCTGGTGATGGGGGAGTTGATGGTGGCGGACGTGCGGGCGCAGGTGATGCTGTCGCTGTTTACGGATTTCGAAAACTTCGCGACCTTCAAGCCGGCGCAGCATCATGAGAAGTCGGTGACGGCGATGCTGGACCAGGTAATCAGCTGGGGGACGGCGTTGAGGAATGTGAGGAAATAAAAAAACGGGCCGCATCGCGGCCCGTTTCATTTCCCTCAATCGCAGCTTACTTCACCGCGACCGGAATCCCGCCAAGGTTACCGGAAGCAATCCGCTCCGACCATTCCTTCGGCCCGGTGTTATGCACCGAAATGCCGTTGGAATCGACCGCCACGGTCACCGGCATGTCCTTCACCTCGAACTCGTAGATTGCTTCCATGCCGAGGTCTTCAAAGCCCAGCACCTTCGCCGACTTGATCGCCTTCGACACGAGGTAGGCCGAGCCGCCAACTGCCATCAGGTAAGCCGACTTGTGCTTCTTGATCGACTCGATCGCAACCGGGCCGCGTTCGGCCTTGCCGATCATGGAGATCAGGCCGGTCTTTTCGAGCATCATGTCGGTGAACTTGTCCATGCGGGTGGCGGTGGTCGGGCCTGCCGGGCCGACGACTTCGTCGCGTACCGGATCGACCGGGCCGACGTAGTAGATCACCCGGTTGGTGAAGTCCACCGGCAGCTTCTCGCCCTTGGCCAGCATGTCCTGGATGCGCTTGTGCGCGGCGTCGCGCCCGGTCAGCATCTTGCCGTTCAGGAGCAGGGTCTGGCCCGGCTTCCAGGAAGCGACTTCTTCCTTGGTCAGGGTGTCGAGGTCGACGCGCTTGGATTTCTCGGTATCGGGCGTCCAGCTCACGTCCGGCCACTCGGACAGCGACGGCGGTTCCATGTAGGCCGGGCCGGAACCGTCGAGCACGAAGTGCGCGTGCCGGGTCGCGGCGCAGTTCGGGATCATCGCGACCGGCTTGGATGCGGCGTGCGTCGGGTACATCTTGATCTTCACATCGAGCACGGTGGTCAGGCCGCCGAGACCTTGCGCGCCAATGCCCAGCGCGTTGATCTTTTCGCACAGTTCAAGACGCAGTTCTTCGGTCTTGTTCTGCGGGCCGCGCTTCTTCAGCTCGTACATGTCGATGTCTTCCATCAACGATTCCTTCGCCATCAGCATCGCCTTCTCGGCGGTGCCGCCGATGCCGATGCCGAGCATACCCGGCGGGCACCAGCCGGCGCCCATCAGGGGCACGGTCTTGAGCACCCAGTCGACCAGCGAATCGGACGGGTTGAGCATGACGAACTTGGTCTTGTTCTCGGAGCCGCCGCCCTTGGCCGCGACCTGGATATCAACGGTATTGCCCGGCACCAGTTCCATGTGCACGACGGCCGGGGTGTTGTCCTTGGTGTTCTTGCGGTCGAACTGCGGATCGGCCACGACCGAGGCGCGCAGCACGTTGTCCGGATGCAGGTAACCGCGGCGCACGCCTTCGTTGACCGCATCGGTGATGGAACCCTTGAATCCCTCGAAGCGCACTTCCATGCCGATCTTCAGGAACACGTTGACGATGCCGGTGTCCTGGCAGATCGGACGCTTGCCTTCGGCACACATGCGCGAGTTGGTCAGGATCTGCGCAATCGCGTCCTTTGCCGCCGGGCTCTGCTCGACCTCGTAGGCGCGCGCCAGGTGCTGGATGTAATCCACCGGGTGGTAGTACGAGATGTACTGCAACGCGGCGGCGACCGATTCGATGAGGTCTTCTTGCTTGATGATAGTCGTCATGATGAAGTCAAACTGAGGGTCAATGGGATTGCTTGGCGTGGGAATCGGGGGCGCTCATCAGGCGGTCGCAGAAGGCGATGGCCATTGCGGACAGCAGGAACGTGATGTGGATGCCGGTCTGCGCGATCAGCGTCTTGGGATCGTAGGCCGCAGCGTTGATGAACGTCTTGAGCAGGTGGATCGAGGAGATGCCGATAATCGCGGTGGCGAGCTTCACCTTGAGCACGGAGGCGTTCACGTGCGACAGCCATTCCGGCTGGTCGGGATGGTCCTCGAGGTGCATGCGCGAGACAAATGTTTCGTAGCCGCCGACGATGACCATGATGAGCAGGTTCGAGATCATCACCACGTCGATCAGGCCGAGCACGACCAGCATGATGGTGGTTTCGGTCAGCTTGGTCGGACGCGGCGCGCCTTCGATGGCGACGGCGCTGATGATATGTTCCAGCGCCGCCTGGTTGCCCAGTGCCGCGCCGACCAGGTCGACCAGTTCGACCCAGAAGTGGTAGACATACACGCCCTGCGCGAGGATCAGGCCGATGTACAGGGGAAGCTGCAGCCACCGGCTCATGAAGATCAGGTTGGGCAGGGGGCGGATCGGGCGTTCCTTGGGGGAGATGTTGTCGTTTGGATTCATCACTTGTTGGAAAGACAGGCAGGAATGAAACCCCAGCATTTTACACGGGCTGGCGTTTTCCCTCCTGCCGTTTCTTGCGATGCAGCAGGGTGCTGCGGAGCGCGCATGTTGATGCCAAATTGGCAATTTTTCCATGACCATGCGCGCAGGCCGCAGCATGATGCGCGTCAGGCGGATGAGGATGTCCAACTGTCATGTAAGGCTTTAGTAAGAGTAAAAGCTTAACTTCGCTTCCATTCAACACATGAGTGCGGGAGACCCAGTATGTCCGATATCGAAACCCTGAAACAGGAAAGTCGCATCTTCAACCCGCCGGCGGAATTCGTGAAAAACGCGAACATCTCCGGCATGGAAACCTACAAGGCGATGTGCGCTGCAGCAGAGCGCGACTACGAGGGTTTCTGGGCGCAACTTGCACGCGAAAACATCGCGTGGCAAAAGCCCTTTACCAAGACCCTGAACGAGTCCGAGGCGCCGTTCTACCGCTGGTTTGAAGACGGCCAGCTCAACGTTTCCTACAACTGCCTGGACCGTAACCTCCAGAACGGCAACGCCGGCAAGACCGCGATCATCTTTGAAGCGGACGGCGGCCAGGTTACCAAGGTCACCTACAAGGAACTGCACGACAAGGTGTGCCAGTTCGCCAACGGCCTGAAGGCGCTCGGCATCAAGAAGGGCGACCGCGTCGTCGTCTACATGCCGATGTCCGTCGAAGGCGTCGCCGCCATGCAGGCCTGCGCCCGTATCGGCGCCACCCACTCGGTGGTGTTCGGCGGCTTCTCCGCCAAGTCCCTGCAGGAACGCATCATCGATGCCGGCGCTGTCGCCGTCATCACCGCCGACGAACAGGTCCGCGGCGGCAAGCACCTGCCGCTGAAGTCCATCGTCGACGAAGCGCTCGCCATGGGCGGCTGCGACACGATCAAGAACGTCATCGTCTACAAGCGCACGGGCGCCAACATCAACTTCGTCGCCGGCCGCGACAAGTGGCTCGACGACGTGCTCGCCGGCCAGGCCGCGACCTGCGAACCGGAATGGGTCGACGCCGAGCACCCGCTGTTCGTGCTTTACACCTCGGGTTCTACCGGCAAGCCGAAGGGCGTGCAGCACGCTTCCGGCGGCTACCTGCTGTGGGCGATGCTCACGATGAAGTGGACCTTCGACATCAAGCCGTCCGACGTGTTCTGGTGTACCGCCGACATCGGCTGGGTCACCGGCCACACCTACATCGCCTACGGCCCGCTGGCTGTCGGCGCGACGCAGATCGTGTTCGAAGGCGTTCCGACCTACCCGAACGCCGGCCGTTTCTGGGACATGATCCAGAAACACAAGGCTTCCATCTTCTACACCGCACCGACCGCGATCCGCTCGCTGATCAAGGCGTCCGACGCCGATGCCGACGTGCATCCGAAGAAGTACGACCTGTCCAGCCTGCGCCTGCTCGGTTCCGTGGGCGAGCCGATCAATCCGGAAGCCTGGATGTGGTACTACAAGAACGTCGGCAACGAAAAGTGCCCGATCGCCGATACCTTCTGGCAGACCGAAACCGGCGGCCACATGATTTCCCCGCTGCCGGGCGTGACGCCGATGGTTCCGGGTTCCTGCACGCTGCCGCTGCCGGGCATCATGACCGCCGTGGTTGATGAAACCGGCCATGACATGCCGAACGGACAAGGCGGCATCCTGGTCGTCAAGCGTCCGTGGCCGTCGATGATCCGCACCATCTGGGGTGACCCGGAGCGCTTCAAGAAGAGCTACTTCCCGGAAGAACTGGGCGGCAAGCTCTACCTTGCGGGCGACGGCGCCGTGCGTAACGAAAAGACCGGCTACTTCACCATCACCGGCCGTATCGACGACGTGCTGAACGTCTCGGGCCACCGCATGGGCACGATGGAAATCGAATCGGCGCTGGTCGCCAACCCGCTGGTGGCAGAAGCCGCCGTGGTGGGCAAGCCGGACGAAACCACCGGCGAAGCGATCTGTGCCTTCGTGGTGTTGAAGCGCGCCCGTCCGACCGGCGATGAAGCCAAGGCGATTGCGAAAGAACTGCGTGACTGGGTGGCCAAGGAAATCGGCCCGATCGCCAAGCCCAAGGAAATCCGTTTCGGCGACAACCTGCCGAAGACGCGTTCCGGCAAGATCATGCGCCGCCTGCTGCGCGTGATCGCCAAGGGCGACCAGATCACCCAGGACGTGTCCACGCTCGAAAATCCGGCCATCCTGGAGCAACTGAAACAGGCGCAATAAGCAAAGCGGACAAGACGGAGGAGACTGAAAGGACCGGTGCGGCCAAAAGCCGCGCCGGTTTTTTTATGGTTTTTTCGAAAAGAAACAGAAAAGCTGCAACAAATCGAAAGTCTTTGCTATAATCTTTGGCTTCGCGCTTGCGAACCCGAATCCAGGAGAGGTGGATGAGTGGTTTAAGTCGCACGCCTGGAAAGCGTGTATAGGTTCATAGCCTATCGGGGGTTCGAATCCCCCCCTCTCCGCCAAGTAGTAAAGAAAACCCGCATCGAGCTATCAGCCGATGCGGGTTTTTGTTTTTGGCGGCTTGCCGTCCAGTCAAATGCAGGCTGGCGCGAACGGTGTGTGCCGAGGGGAGTCCAATATCCAGAACTCCTGAGGAGTCTAGCCATGAATTGCCGTTACCTGCCGTTCTGCGCCGTTACCCTCCTGTCCGCGTGCGCGCATATCAACCAGGACATGCCTGTCGGTCTTCTCGGCGATCCCGCGCCGGTCGAGGCGGCGACCCAGACCATCGTAATCAGTCCGCAAACGAAATGGGTGAATGTGACGGGCGGCGATATCGTCAGGTTTGACGTCGGCGACAAATCCTTTGCATGGGCGTTCAATGTCGGCACCGGCATCAGCCGGTTCGATCTCAGCCGCGTTGCCCCGCCTGGCGTGCTGGGACGCACCTTGTATGTGTACATGGCGCCGGATCCGCGGTATATCGGCGGCGGAGAGCGCGATTCCCAATGAGGCGGCGAAGAATCTCGGCTGAATTCTCATCATTCATCACCGTTTCGCGATTCGCGCAGATTCGCTTCCTATAATCCTCCTACAACATTGCTGTGCATCTAGCACGGCACACAAGTCTGGAGGATATCGACGTGTTACATCGACTTCAAACCTTGAGTATCGCGAGGAAGCTCGGCCTGCTGACCGTCAGCGCCGTCCTCGGCATCGTCGTGCTTGCCACGCTGTTCCTGGTGTCGGAACGCGGCCTTATCCTGGAAGAGCGCAAGTCCAGCGTGCGCCAGTCGGTCGAGACGGCGCATGGCATCCTTGCCCATTACCAGCAGCTTGCAGCGAAGGGCGTGCTAAGCCAGGACGACGCGAAGAAGCAGGCGATGAATGCAATCAAGTCGCTGCGCTACGGTGGCAACGAATATTTCTGGATCAATGACATGCAGCCGAAGATGGTGATGCATCCGATCAAACCCGAGCTGGACGGCAAGGACCTCTCCGAAAACAAGGATCCAACCGGCAAGCGGCTGTTCGTCGAATTTGCCGACACGGTCAGGAAGAGCGAATCCGGCTTCGTGTTCTACCTGTGGCCGATGCCTGGCAAGGACCAGCCGGTGCAGAAGGTGTCGTATGTAAAAGGCTTTGCACCGTGGGGGTGGGTAATCGGATCGGGCGTGTATCTCGATACCGTCGATGCCGCCGTTCTGGTACGCGTCGAGACATTCTCCGTGGGGACCCTCCTGTTGGCGGCGCTGCTCGTCGGTATCTGCCTTGTGATTGCACGCGGCTTGCTGAAGCAGCTGGGCGGCGAGCCCGAATATGCGGCCGACGTGACGCACCGGATTGCGCAAGGTGATCTGACGGTGGACATCGTACTCAAGCCAGGCGACAGCAGCAGCTTGCTGCACGCGATCAAGGGCATGCGCGACAGCATCGCATCCATTGTGTCGCAGGTCCGGGCCGGCACGGATACCATCGCGAATGCATCGAGCGAAATCGCCGCGGGCAACATGGACTTGTCGGCGCGCACCGACCAGCAGGCCAGCTCGCTGGAGGAGACGGCGTCGTCGATGGAAGAATTGACCTCGACAGTGAAGCAGAACGCGGACAACGCAATGCAAGCAAACGGCATGGCGCAATCGGCTGCGGAGATTGCGCTGAAGGGCGGCATGGTGGTGTCGCAGGTGGTCGATACCATGTCGTCGATCAACGAGTCGTCGAAGAAGATCGTGGACATCATCTCGGTCATCGACGGTATCGCCTTCCAGACCAATATCCTCGCGCTCAACGCTGCGGTCGAGGCGGCACGGGCAGGTGAGCAGGGTCGCGGCTTCGCGGTTGTCGCAGCGGAAGTGCGCAACCTCGCGCAGCGTTCTTCCACTGCCGCCAAGGAAATCAAGGCCCTGATCGGCGATTCGGTGGAGAAGGTCAATGCCGGCACGCGGTACGTGAACGAGGCGGGCGAAACGATGCATGAAATCGTCGAAAGCGTGAAGCGCGTGACCGACATCATGGCCGAAATCACGGCTGCCAGCCGGGAGCAGAGCGCCGGCATCGAGCAAGTGGGCCTGGCGATTAATCAGATGGACGAGGCGACGCAGCAGAATGCCGCCCTGGTGGAGGAGGCTGCGGCTGCCGCTGCTTCCCTGCAGGAGCAGGCGCATTCTCTCAAGGAAATCGTGTGCCTGTTCACGGTCGATGAGGCCGCAGCCGAGGTGCACGAGCAGACTACTGCAGTGCAAAGACTTGATGCGCCGGATAGGCATGCGTCCAGGTCCGGTCCGGCACTGCTGCCTGCGAAACAGGTTTTTACGATGGGGAGTTGGAAGGCCGCATGATTGCGCGGCTGGTTGTGAGGGGGAAAGGGCCGCAGCAATGCGGCCCTTTTTTGAATCCGGCTCCGCGGATGTATCAGGTCAGTGGCAGTGCTCGCCTGTCCTTAACGTCGCGCGTGGGGCCTCACCAGCTCACGCAGGACGGTGATCAGCCTCCGGGCTTGATTCTCCATCGAATAAGATTCCCTCACCGATTCTCTCGCACGCTCTCCCATGGTGCGCCGAAGTGCCGGGTCACGCAATGCGCCCAGGCACTTGTTCCAGTCTGCATAAGACTGGGCGAAAAATCCGTTCACACCTTGTTTGATGACGGGTTCATAGGATGGTATCGGCGTCGCAATGACCGGCAGGCCAACGCACATTTTCATGGTCAGCCGATTCTCGGACTTGAGCTTCCACGGTGGGGGAACGTTTCCTGGCAGGTGTGCGGGTACTGTTTCGATAGGGAGGATGCCAATGTCGGCATTCTGCATTGATTCATAAGCAGTCGCCTGGCTCCATGCAAGGCACCGAATACGGCGGTTCGCCAAAAACCTGAGGTACGCAAGCCGGTCGTGGAAGCATTGCTGCCTCGCCAAATTCCACCGTGCTTCCCGGAATCGCTGCATAACCTGGCCAGCGGCCGCATAGCGCCCGACGATCGTCACCGCAAGCCATTCCGGAGGCGCTTCGAGATGCGGGAGGCGGTCGAGTTCGACAGACGTCACCAACACCGCGCGGAGCGGGCGGCTGCGGGAACCCGCATGGTCGCTCCAGCTTGTCTTGCATACTTCCGGATCTTCGATGCCATCATGCACGATATGTATTTTGGATTGGAGCGACGTCGGGTACTGGCTCTTGAGATATTCAGAGACAACCAATGTTGCATCTGTTGCGTCCGCCATTGTTGTGTTTATCAAATCACATACGCTGTACACAGTCTTGATTCCGGCCTCGGAAAGCCGGCGTGCAAGTGTTTCTACGCTCGGTCCATGTACCTTTTGGAACACGACGATCTGAAACCCCTCCTTGATCAGTGTCGTTGCCAGGTGCGAGACATCCGGTGTTTCCGTCGCGTGCTCCGGTTCGAACACGATGTGCGGTTCAAGGTTTTCCGCGCGCAGATACGGAAATATATTCAATGCCGCGATGCGCGTGCTTGGAATGGGATTGCGCGAATTTGAAAGCAGGACAAATCCGATCTTGACGGGACTCATTTTGCGGCAATCAGGCGCAGGCAGAACTGGTAAGTCAGGAATTCGCGAATGGGGAAAAAATGTTGAATTGGCCCAAGGACCTTGATTGCAAGCCGGTTCCATATTCCGCCGCCCTGGTCACCCAGGCGGATGACGTAGCTGGATTGGTCGACATGCATCCCCAGTTCGGTGACCAGCCTGATGGCGTCGCTAATGGTGAACCAGCGCAAATGGGTCCTATCGAAGATGCCACGGCTCCTTGACGGAAACGTACCTCTTATGAAAATAGAGTAAAAGGAAGAGATGTGACGTATGTTCGGCAGGCTGATGACAATGCATCCTCCTGGTTGCAAGCGCTGTTTTGCTTTCAACAGGTGATTCCTGGGTTCCAGGAGATGTTCCAGGACGTCGGCGAAGATGATGCAATCGAACATCGTCCCTGGCAATAAAGCCGTCCAGTCCAATTCATTCAGATCTGCGCACGTCACATGATCAAGATGATGTTCAGCTTCGGCGGCAAAAGAAGGATCTATCTCTACACCAAACACTTTGCGCCCTTCGCGGGCCATGCGAAGACTGGCGCCGAGTGCACCGTTGCTGCACCCGACATCGAGTACTCTCAATGCCGTCGATGGAACCAAGGCAAACACGTCCGGCCTCGGCGTTGTGTACGCCGCATTTCGTTGCTCCGTGAGAATCCCATTCATTGTCATGTCCGGCCTTGTTTTGCCTGATCGAATTGACACGCGTTTTCAAACCGAGCGCGTCACCTGGTGCTCCTCATGCGCATTGCCCGCGAAAGAGGGTTTTACAAAAACCTTGAAGGTCACCAGTGATGATATTTTCTTTTTTGTAACAGGCCAATATGAGGATTCGCGGCCAGGACGCGGTCAAAGCCGGGCGCGACGTTCGTGCGCCGAAAATAACTGCGTAATGGGAAGTGCGGTGAAAATGGCGGGCGGCGGGATAGCCCTGATGATGGCGCTGCCGGAAAACAAAATGGGCGCCGAAGGCGCCCATTTTGGGTAATGTCTGGCTCCCCGACCTGGACTCGAACCAGGGACCTGCGGATTAACAGTCCGTCGCTCTACCGGCTGAGCTATCGGGGAAGAGAGGCGAGATTGTATTAGCGCACCGCCAAAATGTCCAGCGTCGCGACAAAAATCGCGCAATCAGACCTATTGTGGGGGCCGGCCCCTTTTGCAGTGTAGGCTGCGGTTTCATTTTTTAAAAGCTGCGCCGCGGGCATTTGCGGAAGGAAATCGCCTCAACCGTAGGGCGCGTGGCCGCCTTCCACAATGATTTCCGCTGGCGAAAGGTAACCCTCGATCGGATCGACTGTGCGCTGACGCGGGCCGCTTCTCTGCGGTTCAACGAGCTCGGGGGCAATGCGCTGGAGCAGGTCGGGCGGGATCGATTCGGCGCAGGCTTCCACGGTCAGCATCGATTCCGCCGAAATCCGGCCGCTGGCACACACCTCTTCTTCCATGCCGGCGAAACGCTCGCGCGCAATTGCCATCAGCATGGTGCGCATGCGGGCGGACGACGGATTGGCAAATGCTGCATCGGCAAGGCTGGCATGATCGATCACGGGCACCGGCGCAACGCCACTGCCCGGACGGGCGAGGTGGAAGGGATCGAAGCCGGCTTGCAGCAGATAGCCGAGGAAGCGCTCATGGAATGCGCTGTGCTCGACGCCATCGAGCGCCAGGGCGTGGAAGGAAGGCCCTGCGCCCTCGTTGTATGCTCGCGCACCGTCACGCGCCAACGCCTCAAGCCGAGGCCAGTCAAAGTTTCCGGGATTGGCTTCCCAGCTTTCCTGCAGGGTGGTGAAATCGCAGATCAGGCGATTGACCTCGTCGGTGGATGTCAGGTCCATGTGCAATCCCCAAATATCATTTGGCGGCACGATGCCGGATTCGTTCACGCCGAACGCCTTCAGGCGTGCGGAACGGCATAGGGAAGCACGCGCTCCTGTTCGTTTGCATCGTTGCGTGCAACGACGGCGCGTGCCGTTTCCGTACTGCTCAGGTTGATCGCTTCATGCGGCACACCCGGCGGGATGAACAGGAAGTCGCCGGCTTCGCTGATGACGGCATGCTCCAGCATTGCTCCGTACCGCGTTTCGACACGGCCTTCAAGGACATAGATGGCTGTCTCGTATCCGTCGTGCACATGCGGCGAGGCACGTGCTCCCGGTGGAATCGCGACGAGGTGCATGGACAGCCCGCGTGCGCCAACGGTATCCGCGGATACGCCGATGAAGTAGGGCAGGCGCTGGCGGGTCATGGTTTCCTTGTCCGGTCTCACGCTGGCAATGCGCTGCTGGTGTGCTTGTCCGTCCATCAGTATTCCTCCTGCAGGGGGTATCAGACAAGTATAAGTCTGTCCCGACGGTGAGCATTTGTCCGACTTCGGCGGTGCCGCCCGGCGAGAGGGGCTTATTTTGTGTCAAGGAATCCGCAATCCCTGTCCCTTGCAGCCCGGAAATCCCATATCCATGTCTTGAGGCCAACATTGGCACTTCATACAATCCGAGCCAGAGGGATGAAGCTGAGCGTCCCCCACAAGTCGGTAACAAGGAGCGGGAAGTGAAAAAGGGAGCAGGCCTCGTCGGGGTCGTAACGGGTTGCATGGCAATGGTGTTGATCGCGGGGTGCGCCTCCGCCAAGCCGGAAGGCGCCCAGTCGAAGCGTTCCGGCAGCGAACGGCAACTGAACATGACCTGGGCAGGCAAGCCGTTGAAGGACCTGCTCGCGGTCTATGGCGAACCGACCCAAGTCATGGAATATCCGAACTCGCGGAGCACGACCGTCGTGGTCTACCGTGACCATGCCAAGCTTCCCGCAAGCTGCGCTCATGCCTTCACCATCAACAACAATGGTGAGCCGACCATCGTCAATTACTTCTGCCGCTGACGCGATTTGAAGTGACACCGGGCAGGCGCAGTGTGCGCCTGCCAAAGCCATCTGCATGTGCTACCATCGATTGGTCCTGTTGAAAGGGCCAGTCTGCAGATTCTTTACGCCATGCTCGAGCTGTACAGCGACACTTCCCTCGACCTCTTCCTCGATCCCGATAGCCGAATCCTCCATGCATGCTGGAAGGGCTATCAAAGCATGAATACCGGAACACAAGGCTGTGCGCACATCATGGACATGATGGTGGCGCACGGCGCTTATCGCATCCTCAACGACAATACCGACGTGCGCGGTCTCTGGATGGGTGCGGCTGAATGGGCCGCGCGCGAATGGTTCCCGCGCCTGAAGGAAGCGGGCATGGAGCGCTTCGCATGGATATACAGTCCGGCAAAGTTTTCCCAGATTTCGGCTGATACAGCGATGGTACTGCTCGATCCCGATGAGCTCGGCGTGAAGGTGTTCCACGAACGCGAAACAGCGCTCGCATGGTTGAACAAGCAAGATTGAACCCGTGATCTGCTTCATCGGGCAGATTCATTGAACTCCGGAAACATAAAGCGGTCTAGGACGGTCACTGTCGTGAAGAAGGTCGACCCATGTCCATGCGCCCCACTCCCGAGCGCCTTGCCATCCTTGTACTGATTGTCGCAACTGTCGTGGCGGGCTGTGAACGCAAACATGATGAAGGTGACAAAGTGAAAGCCGCTGTACCCCGACCCGGTGGGAGATTGCCGCATGTAGTGCCCGCGCTGGGTATCCGCGGCTGAATGTTGTTTTTGCGAAGGCGCAAATGCGTTTGTGCTTGTTGTCACATTCCTGTAAAGCACCGCTCCCTATAATTTATGTAACCGGGTGTTTCAAGAGGGGAGAGCAGACATGGGCAGGTCATTGCACAACAGGATACGTTTGAAGGGAAGCCGTCTTGCGCTTCTGAATACGCGCCGGCTGCGTGCCGTGGCGGTAAAGGCATCGGCATCGATCGGGTTGATCATCCTCGCCGTCAAGTCGTTCAAGTAAACCAGGCAGGCACACGCTGCAACCGAGGGCGCGCTATTCTTTCGCCGGCGCCTCGGCGCTCTTTGTCTTGCGCGCCACTTTTGCAGGCTTGGCGGAGGTGCACACAGCCTTGACCAGCAGTTCCTCGATCGAATCGGGAACGGCGTCGGTCAGCTCGGCCTTCCGCCGTTCCGTTCCCACCACCATGCCAAATCCGAATCGTTCGGAGTAGTAGGCAACATCCGTCGTGCCTGTACGCACGCCCTTGCAGTCGACCAGCATGCGGTCGCGCGTGGACAGGTAGGGTTTTTCCTTGTCGACGTATCCAGGGGCGGGCAGCTCGTGATGCGTCCAGACGGCGAGCATGCCGCCGTCGGCTTTCCTCACATCCTGATGGACAAACACAGCCGAGGCATGGGTCTTGCCCAGGCCGCGCCAGTTCGGCGCCAGCTCCTTCTGTCCGCGTTCATAGAGGGAGTCAAGGGACTTGTCTTCGTTCGCTTCGGCAAACGACGGCGATGCGCCCAAGGTAATCGCGACAGCGACGCACGTCGCAAGAATCCTGTTCATTGAGCCTGCTCCCCCGATATGATTGTTTTACGCAAACCATGGAATAGTAGCGGCTTCACGAGCGCATTTCTATTGATTTGCGAGGCGGGCGGGTCAGCGCAGAAATGTGTGGAGTGCGCTGTGGAGGAGGGCAGGGATACCGCGCGGCGCAGAAATGTGTGCAATGCGCCGCGGGGATGTTGTAGTATGCAGTATCCCCAAGCCCTACAAGGGTATTTCACGAGCCGGCCACGAGCCGGTTTTTTATCGCCTATTCAAATCGCTTCATGCCAGACGGGTCGCGTCCCGCCCACGGATGCGAGGGCAGGCACAGGTCACGTGAATCGATGGCCTCGTCCGGCGTGAGGTACATGCTCGCCCAGATATTGATGCATCGGGAAATGTCTTCCCGGCTCAACTTGTCTTGCGGCTGCTCGCGTTTGGCGGACGCGCCGCGGGGCTTGACCACCACATTGAGGTTGAACGATTTCTTGCCGGGGGGCGGCATGCGCTTGGTCAAAGGGCGCGAAGGGGATTTTTCCATGATCGCCTCACAGTTCACTGCATTGCACAAAAATCAGTATAAGTCTCGATCTCCGGCTCGTATCGCGTACCGCCGTGTTTTGGAGGTTTTCCTCTCGCCGTGTCGGTATTTCGACACACACTTTCCAGCGGTCACATCCATTTCTCTTCGCTCGCGAAATCGTCTTTGTCATGCAAATGCAAGGTGATCCTTGCGGGCTGCAGCGTAACAGTATGTTTCAGGCGAACACGCAAATGCACTCGCCTTAATGGTTCTCAAGAAGCGATTTTTCGAAGCAATAGAAGATGAGCTTCAGCCGGGAAAGCAACGAGCATCGCGCCGCCTCTCCGGCATGCGTACACAGGTATTGGAATGGCTCTGCAGCCCTCAGGTTCCAGCCGGCTGATAGAAAACGAAGCGAATCCTCGATTCTCTTGCGAGGAAACGACATTGCGACATACGTGAAAGGTTTGGGATGGAAAAGCTCATCGACAGGGATAAGAAGGGGACGCTACGACCGTTCCCGGGAAGGATGGACGGAGACACCGGCATCCGCATCAAACCGCTGTGCGCGGCATTGATTGCCGCTGCAGTGCTGACAGCATGCGGCGGTGGCGGCGGCTCGTCGACCACTGCGCCCGCGGATGCGTCAGGCGGCGGGACGCCGTCGACGGGAACAGGATCGTCAGGTACTGGTTCTACGGGTACCGGCTCGACGGGTACCGGCTCGACGGGTACGGGCTCGACGGGCACGGGTTCTACGGGCACCGGTGGTGGAACGGCCACGCCCCCCGGCACAGTCACCGCCT
>NZ_LSTO01000001.1:986616-994999 GCF_002211445.1 Noviherbaspirillum denitrificans
AATCGATGTTCACGTTCGGCACCCGGTCCGCCTCGGCGATGCCGGCGATGGCGCGCGCCTGCTTCACGCGCGCCGCGGCGGCGGCGAGGTTGGCGTTGGCGGCGGTGGCTTCATCGACCAGGCGGTTCAGCGTGGCGTCGTTGAAGACCTTCCACCATTCGCCGCGCGCCTGTGCTTCGGCTGGTTCCGCCGGTTTCCACTTGCCGGCGTCAACCGCGGCTTCCTTGAAGCCGGATGGGACTTCGACCTGCGGATCCTTGAGTACCGGCGCCGCGCATCCCGCGAGCACCAGCGCCGCCACCATCGGCAGCAGGGAGGTTTGCAATTGGCGGATCATCACACTACTCCTTCCGGACGCACATTGTTATGTTGAACGACAGCCGGGACATGTTTTTCAAAGCGCTGCGCGAAGGTGCGCAGCAGTACATAGAACACCGGCGTCAGGAACAGGCCGAACAGCGTCACGCCCAGCATGCCGGAGAACACCGCGACACCCATCGCATGGCGCATCTCGGCGCCCGCGCCGGTGGACAGCACCAGCGGCACCACGCCCATGATGAAAGCGATCGAGGTCATCAGGATCGGTCGCAGACGCAGGCGGCAGGCTTCCAGCGCGGCCTGCACTACCGTGCGGCCGTGGTGTTCCAGCTCGCGGGCGAACTCGACGATCAGGATCGCGTTCTTGGATGCGAGGCCCACCAGCACGAACAGCGCAATCTGCGTGAAGATGTTGTTGTCGCCGCCGGTCAGCTTCACACCGAGCAAGGCGCACAGGATGGACATCGGCACGATCAGGATCACCGCCAGCGGCAGGGTCCAGCTTTCATACTGCGCAGCCAGCACCAGGAACACCAGCAGCACGCACAGCGGGAAGATCACGACCATGGTGTTGCCCGCCAAAATCTCCTGGTAGGTCAGCTCGGTCCACTCGTAGGTGACGCCCTTGGGCAGCACTTCCCTGGCGATGCGTTCCATTGCTGCCTGCGCCTGCCCGCTCGAGAAGCCGGGTGCGGCCGCGCCGTTGATGTCGGCGGACACGTAGGCGTTGTAGCGCTGCACGCGGTCCGGGCCGTAGCTGTCCTTCACCTTCATCAGCGACGACAGCGGGATCATCTCGCCCTTGCTGTTGCGCACCTTCAGCTGCGCGATGTCGTCCGCGTGCGATCGGTACGGCGCATCCGCCTGCACCTTCACCTGGTAGGTGCGGCCGAACTGGTTGAAGTCGTTCACATACAGCGATCCGAGGTTGATCTGCAGCGTCTGGTAGATGGTCGCCAGCGGCACGCCAAGCTGCTTGGCCTTGGTGCGGTCGATGTCGGCGAACAGTTGCGGCACGTTGATCTGGTAGCTGGAGAACACGCCCGCCAGCTCCGGTGTCTGCCATGCCTTCATTTGCAGCGCCTGCACCGCCTCATACAGCTTGTCATAGCCGAGGTTGGCGCGGTCTTCCACCATCAGCTTGAAGCCGCCGATGGTGCCGAGACCGTTCACCGGCGGCGGCGGGAAGACCATGATGAACGCATCCTCGATGCCGCCCAGCTTCTGGTTGATCTGCTGTGCGATGGCAGCACCCGATAGTTCTGGCGATTTGCGCTGGTCGAAGGGCTCCAGCGTGAAGAACACGATGCCCGCGTTCGGCGCGTTGGTGAAGCCGTTGATCGACAGGCCGGGGAAGGCGACGGAATCCTTCACGCCCGGCACCGACTTCGCGATGTCCGACATGCGGCGGATCACGGCGTCGGTGCGGTCGAGCGAAGCGGCATCCGGCAGCTGCGCGAAGCCGACCAGGTATTGCTTGTCCTGGCCCGGCACGAAGCCGCTGGGCACCGCCTTGAACACGAACACCGCCGCCACTGATAGCAGCGCGTACACGACCAGCGCCGCGCTCTTGCGGGTCAGCACCTGTTTCACGCCGCCTTCATACTGGTTGGAGGCGCGTCCGAAGGCGCGGTTGAACCAGCTGAAGAAGGAACCGAACACCTTGTCCATGCCGCGCGTGAGCGCATCCTTCGGCGCGTCGTGCGGCTTGAGCAGCGCGGCGGCCAGCGCCGGCGACAGCGTGAGCGAGTTGAACGCGGAAATCACGGTCGAGATGGCGATGGTCAGCGCGAACTGCCGGTAGAACTGGCCGGACAGGCCGGACACGAAGGCGATCGGCACGAACACCGCGCACAGCACGAGGGCAATCGCGATGATGGGGCCGCTGACTTCCTTCATCGCCTGCACGGTCGCGTCGCGCGGCTTCATGCCATAGCTGATGTTGCGCTCAACGTTTTCCACCACCACGATCGCGTCGTCCACCACGATGCCGATCGCCAGCACCAGGCCGAACAGCGACAGCGTATTGATCGAGAAGCCGAAACCGAGCAGCACCGCGAAGGTGCCGACGATGGACACCGGCACCGCGACCAGCGGAATGATGGACGCGCGCCAGGTTTGCAGGAACACGATCACCACCAGCACCACCAGCGCGATCGCTTCGAGCAGGGTCTTGATCACCGCGCGGATGGATTCGCGCACGAATTGCGTCGGGTCGTACACCACGCTGTAGTCGACGCCCTCGGGGAAGTCCTGCTTCAGTTCTTCCATCTTGGCGCGCACATCGGACGAGAGTTGCAGCGCGTTCGCGTTCGGCGCCTCGAACACGGCGATGGCCGCGGCCGACTTGTTGTTCAGCAGCGAACGCAGCGCGTAGTCGGTGGAACCGAGCTCGATGCGCGCCACGTCCTTCAACAGCGTGACCGAGCCGTCGGCGCCGGTGCGCACGATGATGTTGCCGAACTCTTCTTCCGACTTCAGGCGGCCCTGGGTGTTGACGGTCAACTGGAACTCCGCGCCCTTGGACGGCGCGGCGCCGATCACGCCGGCGGCAACCTGCACGTTCTGCTCGCGGATCGCCTGCACCACGTCGGAGGCGGTCATGTTGCGCTGGGCCACCTTCTGCGGATCGAGCCAGACGCGCATCGCGTAATCGCCGGCGCCGAACAGCAGCACCTCACCCATGCCCGGGATGCGGGACAGCTGGTCCTTGATGTTGAGCACCGCGTAGTTGCGCAGGTAGACGTCGTCATAACGGCCGTTGGGCGAGGACAGGTGCACCACCATGGTCAGGTTGGGTGAACTCTTGACGGTGGTGACGCCGATCTGGCGCACTTCCTCCGGCAGGCGCGGCAATGCACGCTGCACGCGGTTCTGCACCTGGGTTTCGGCCTGCTCGACGTTGGTGCCGATCTTGAAGGTCACGGTCAGCGCCAACGCGCCGTCCGACGTCGCCTGCGAGGACATGTAGAGCATGTTCTCGACGCCGTTGATCTGCTCTTCGAGCGGGGCGGCGACGGTTTCGGCGATCACCTTCGGATTGGCGCCGGGGTAGACAGCGCGCACGACGACCGAGGGCGGCACGACATCGGGATATTCCGAGATCGGCAGCTTGAAGAGGGCCAGCACGCCGGCCACGAAAATGAGGATCGACAGCACGGCCGCGAAGATCGGGCGATCGATGAAGAATCGGGAGAAGTTCATGGTGTTCTCTCTGGGTACGTTTCAGAAGCGAGAGCGATCCCGCTCCCTCTCCTTGTGGGAGAGGGATTCCGTATGTCAGGTCAGGGGGGAGCTACCTTCCGGGATTCAGGATTTCGCCTGGCTTTGATCGGCCTTCAAGTCGGCTTTTGACTCGGCCTTCGCCGGTTGTTTGCTGGGATCCGCATCCATCGGCACCATCTGCGCCGTCACCGGCGCACCCGGCCGTACACGCTGCAGACCATTGACGACGATCTTCTCGCCCGGCTGCAAGCCTTCACGCACCACCCGCAATCCATCGACGACGGGGCCCAGCTTGACCGGACGGTATTCCGCCTTGCCTTCGCCGTTCACGACGTAGACGAACTTGCGGTTCTGGTCGGTGCCGATCGCGCGCTCGTTGATGAGGGCCGCGGTGGTCTCGCCGCCGGTGCCGTTGCCGCTTGCCAGTTGGACGCGCGCAAACAGGCCCGGAGCGAGTTGGTTGCCGGCGTTCTTCAGCACGGCGCGCATGCGCACGCTGCCGGTCGCCGGGTCGACGCGGTTGTCGACAAATTCCAGTTTGCCTTCATGCGGGAAGCCTTCTTCGTTCGCGAGGCCGATGCGCACCGTGACCGGTGTGCCCTTGCGCGCCATCGCGCCGACCCGCAGCCAGGATTGCTCGTCGCCGTCGAAGCTGGCATAGATCGGATCGGCCGAGACCACCGAGGTCAGCACCACGTTGCCGTCGACCAGGTTGCCGGTGGTGACTTCCGCCTTGCTGACGCGGCCGTTGATCGGCGAGTGCACCTTGGTGAAGCCGAGGTTCAGCTTCGCCGCTTCATAGGCGGCCTGTGCGGCGCGGGCGGTGGCGTCGAGTTCCTTCACGCTGGATGCCTTTTCGTCGGCTTCGCGCTGGGCGATGGCCTTTTCGGCAACCAGCTTTTCGGCGCGCGCCAGTTCCACCTTCGCCAGGTCGGCCTTGGCGCGCGCGGCGAGCGCGGCGGCTTCGGCGCGGCTGGCTTCGGCTTCATAAGGACGCGGATCGATGACGAACAGCACGTCGCCCTTCTTCACTTCCGCACCCGGTTTGAAATTGACCGAGGCGATGAAGCCCGACACGCGCGGACGGACCTCGACATGTTCGACGGCTTCCAGGCGGCCGGAGAACTCCTGGGTTTCCATCACCGATTTCTGGATCACCTCGGCAGCCGAGATGGGCGGGCCGCCGGCCTGCTGCTGGCCGAGTTCCTGCGCGTTCGGCTTGCCGCAGGCGGACAGCACGAGTGCGGCGATTGCGCTGGCGGCGACGGCGGATAGGATGGGTAATTGCCTCATGGTGTTCTTCCTCATGCAGTTGTTTTTCGTGAGCTTCGACCTTCCAGTCGTGGGAGGGTCAAGCGATTTTTTATTGCAGGCCGTCAATGAATGCCGCGATTTCCTGCAGCACGTTTTCCTTCCGTGCACAGCTGCATCGCGCATCGGGCGCTTCCAGTTCGATCGGCGGCAGGCGCCGCACCGTGGCCGGGATGCCGGCCGCAGTCAGTTTCATGCCGTATTGCTCGGCCTCGTCGCGTAGCGGATCGTCATCCGCCGACAGGATCAGCGCCGGCGGCAAACCCTTCATGCGGCTCGACTGCATCGGACAAGCGTATGGATGCGTGCGGTCCAGTGCGCGCGGCAGGTAATCGCGGTAGCCGGCCGCGCAGGCGTCCGCTGCGCGTGCCGCGCCGCCCTGTCCGGCGACCGAGCGCATCGAGCAGGTCGTCAGGCCGGGATCGAGCATCGGCATGATCAGCAGCTGTGCGCTCAATGCCGGGCCGCCGCGGTCGCGCGCTACCAGCGATGCCACGGCGGCCAGGTTGCCCCCGGCCTCGATGCCGGCGGTGAGCAAGCGCTTGCCATCCCAGCCGAGCCGCGTGCGGTTGCGTACCGCCCACTTCAGCACGGCGTGCGCGTCTTCCACCGCGGCGGGGAACGGGCTTTGCGTCGCCACCGTATAAGACGTGGCAAGCACCCGGTATCTGGTGCGCGCCGCAAGGGCCATCGCAAAACCTTCGGCTTCCTCCAGTTCCACGGTCACGAAGCCGCCGTACGGAAAGAACACAATCAGCCCGGAAGCCGGCGCGTCCGGCGGCGTGTACAGGCGTGCTTCAAGCTTGCCGTGCGCGCCCTGCGCCGCCAGGTTCTTCACCTTGACGCCGGTTGCCGCTGGATTGGTAGTGTCATTCGTAGCCATGGAACGCACTATAAGTGCTTACAAAATATGAATAAACAGCAATAATTCGAATTGACTGTTCAGGAATTTGAACAATACTGATGAAGCGCGCCTTCAAGGAGGAAGTCGATGGACAAGCTGCAGGCAATGGAAGTCTTCGTAAAGGTGGTCGATGCCGGCGGCTTTACGCGCGCGGCGGACAGCCTCCAGCTGCCGAAGGCGACGGTATCGACCCTGGTGCGCAACCTGGAGACCGCGCTGTCGGTGAAGCTGCTCAACCGCACCACGCGCCAGGTCAGCCTGACCGCCGACGGCGCCGCCTATTACGAGCGCTGCGTGCGCATCCTCGGCGAGGTGCGCGATGCCGAGGATTCGCTGTCCAGGACCCAGGCCAGCCCCGGCGGGCGGCTGCGCATTGATGTGCCGACAGCGCTCGGGCGCCATATGCTCATGCCAGCGCTGCCGCAATTCCTCGCGCGCTACCCCGATATCCAGCTCGAAGTCGGTTGCAGCGACCGGCCGGTGGACCTGATCGAGGAGGGCGTCGACCTCGCGGTGCGCGGCGGTGTACTGGCCGATTCCTCCCTGATTGCGCGGCGCATCGGGATGCTGCATTTCGTGACCTGCGCGGCGCCCTCCTACATCGCGCTGCATGGCCGTCCGCAGCATCCGAACGACCTGCAGCAGCATGAATGCGTGAACTACTTTTCGGCCAAGTCCGGCAAGATCTTCGAATGGGACTTCGCGCGCGACGGCGAACGCCTGCAGATGCGCGTGCCCGGCCGCATCGCCGTCAATGACGCCAATGCCTACATGACCGCCACGCTGTCCGGCATGGGCATCGCGCAGATGGCCGCTTTCGTGATCTGCCCCCACCTGCAGGCCGGCGAACTGGAACTGATCCTGGAGGACTGGACCATCGACCCCGTCCCGGTGCATGTCGTGTATCCACAGAACCGCCACCTGTCGGCCAAGGTGCGCGTGTTCGTCGAGTGGATTGCCGAGCTGTTTGCCGACCATCCGGCGATGCACATCCGCGCCGGCCGTTGCCCGCTCACGCAGGAAGGGCTGGCCGCTTCGGTCGCCGAGCAGGCAGTGCAGAAGGCGAGCGACCCCGTACCCTCGGTTGTTCGGTAAGGGCGTTCCTTGCCTCTTTGTTACCGTTTGTTGTTGATTTTTGGTGGAAAAGCTCTAACCGGTCGCGCATCGGTGCCGAGCGGTTGCTCTCGGACAACTGCGTCGGTACCATGCGGCATACAACAAATATACGAGGATGAGGAGATGAAGCATTCCCCTACGGTATCCCGGCATCCGGGACGCCGCTTTCGTCCTGTCCGCAGGGCCTGAAGCGGCATGGAATTCCCGGCCCACCTGAATATCAACCAGCGCATGCAGCGGCTGCCCCGGCGCCGTGTGGCGCTCGGGCTCGGCCTGTGCGCGGGTGCGGCGGTGCTTGCGGCACCCTACCTTCCCGGCTGGCTGCTCCTGGTGCTGGCCGCCGCGGTCGCGGTCGCTACCCGCGCGGTCATCAACACGCCGGCCCTCGTCAACGACAGCGCGGTGCGCGAGTCCGAGCGCAAGTTCCGCAACTTCGTCGAACAATCCCTCGTCGGCCTCTACGTCGTGCAGGACGGCGTAATCGCCTATGCCAACAGCAAGACCGCCGAGCTTCTCGGCTACGACAGCCCCGAGCAGCTGATCGGTACGCCGCTGACCAAGCTTACCTATCCGGACGACCTCGCCGTCCTCGAGGAAAACCACCGCCGCCGCCTTGCCGGCGAGGTGACGAGCATCCGCTATACCTATCGTGCGATGCGCCGCGATGGACGCGTGATCTGGGCCGATGTGCACGGCAGCCGTTGTATCTACGAAGGCCGCCCGGCGGTGATGGGTGTGGCGCTCGATGTCAGCCAGCAAGTCGCCTTCGAGCACCAGTCGCGCCTGGCCAACCGCGTGTTCGACTCTGCCAGCGAAGGCATTGTCATCACCGACGCGGAATGCCGCATCGAAGCGGTCAATCCCGCCTTCACCCGCATCACCGGTTATGGCGCGGACGAAGCGGTCGGCAAGCTGTCGCGCATGATGACCGGCACCGGCGCGGAGCTCAACCAGGAGATGCTTTCCAACCTCGCCAACAGCGGCCACTGGCAGGGCGAGATGCGCGACCGGCGCAAGAACGGCGACTGGTATCCCGCGTGGTTGTCGATTTCGACCGTACGCGATGCGGACCGGAACATCACCAACTACGTCGGCGTGTTCACCGACAACACCCGCCGCAAGGAAGACGAGACGCGCCTGCAATTCCTCGCCAGCCACGACAGCCTGACCGGGATGTGGAACCGCAGCGGCCTGATGAACAAGTTTGCGCTCGAGATCGAACGCGCGCGTGCCACGGGCAAGCAGCTGGCGCTGCTGTTCATCGACCTCGACCGCTTCAAGACCGTCAACGACACACTCGGCCACCTTGCCGGCGACCAGCTGCTGGTGGCGGCGGCGGGCCGCATGCGGGCGCAGCTCAAGCCATACGATACGGCTGCGCGCCTCGGCGGCGATGAATTCACCGTGCTGCTGGAAGACCCGCCCTCGTCCGGCGCGGCAGCCGACCTCGCGGAACGCCTGATCGCGACGATGGCGCAGCCCTTCGCCATCGGCGGGCAGGAGATGTTC
>NZ_LSTO01000001.1:995009-1003220 GCF_002211445.1 Noviherbaspirillum denitrificans
AAAATCCAGCGCGCCGAGACAGCGCCGAGGATACCCGTCACCATCACGAGCACTGCCGTCAGCGAAGGCAGCCCGCCGATCTTTTCGGCGACACCCATCGCGATAGGCATGGTGACCGCCTTGGGCGCCAGCGACAGGACGGTCGCAGGTGAGGCTCCCAGTACCCAGGCAATGCCCATCGCGCTCGCCACCGCGCTAGAGCTGCCGACAATGGCACTGCCGAGCAAGGCGAACCAGTTGCGCCGCAGCTTGGGCAATTGCTGGTAGAGCGGAATCGCCAGCGCGACCGTGGCTGGGCCCAGCAGGAAGTGAACGAATTGCGCGCCCTCGAAATACGTGCCGTATGCAGTGCCGGTGCCGACGAGAATGCTCACGAGCAGCGCAACGGCGATCGCGACAGGGTTCACCAGTGGATTGAATTTGCTGCGCGCGTACAAGGCATAGGCGACCTGGTAGGCAAGCAGGGTCGCGGTCAGCCATAGCAGCGGCGACGCAGACAGGTAGACCCAGATCTTCGAGATGCCCGGCGTCATTTCTGCAGCCACCGCAGGACTGTCGCCGTTACGACGAGCGATACCACCGCGCTGACGACCAGCGACACGACGATCGGCAGCCATTCCGCCGCCACCCGCTCCGCATGCACCATGATGCCGACGCCCGCCGGAATGAAGAGCAAGGAGAGGTGCTTGAGGAATTCCAGCGTCGTCGGTGCAAGCTTGTCGGCCACCTGCGGCCGTGCCAGCAAATAGCAGAACAACAGCAGCATGCCGATGACCGGCCCGGGCACGGGAAGGGAAAAAGCAAACGCGAGGCTTTCGCCCAGCGTCTGGAATATCAGGAGGACGGCAAAGGTATGAATCAAGTTCGACTCGCTAGGGCGTGTGGCGATTGAACCATTGTAACAACCTCAAGAAAACCGAAGGCAGGCGCTACGCCGCCTTCGACAGCGCACGGTCAACAAGCTCGATCCAGTGCGTTACCGGCGTATCGGTGCCCGACTGCAAGTGCGTCTGGCAACCGATGTTCGCCGACACAATGACATCCGGCTTCGTCGCCTGCAGGTTTGCGAGCTTGTTGTCGCGCAGCTGGTAAGACAGTTCCGGCTGCAGCACCGAATAGGTACCCGCCGAGCCGCAGCAGAGATGACTGTCGGCGCAGAGCTGCACATCCACGCCTGCGGCGCGCAGCACGCCTTCCACCTTGCCGCGAATCTGCTGGCCGTGCTGCAGCGTGCAGGGCGGATGGTAGGCGACGCGTTCCTTGATCTTTCCCTGCAGCTTTTGCGCGAGTTCCGCTTCGAAGGCCGGCAGGATTTCGCTCACGTCCTTCGTCAGCTCGGAAATGCGTTGCGCCTTCTGTGCATACTTCGGATCGTGCGCTAGGAGGTGGCCGTATTCCTTCACGGTCACGCCGCAGCCGGAGGCGTTCATCACGATGGCTTCGACGCCGGATTCGACATACGGCCACCAGGCGTCAACGTTGTTGCGCATATCGTTGAGACCGCCATCCTGGTCGTTCATGTGATAACGGATGGCGCCGCAGCAGCCCGCCTTCGGCGCGACGACGAGCTGCACGCCGAGCGCATCCAGCACGCGCGCGGTGGCCGAATTGATGTTGGGCGACATGGACGGCTGCACGCAGCCTTCCAGCAGCAGCATCTTGCGTGCATGCTGCGTGCGCGGCCACACGCCGGCATCCTGCTTCGCCGGCACCTTGTTCTTCAGCACCTGCGGCAGCAGCGGACGGACCATCTGGCCGGCGGCCATCGCCGGCTTGAACAGCCACTTGCGCGGCAGCGTTTCCTTCAATGCAGTGCGCATCAGGCGCTGCGACAGAGGACGTTCCACCTGCTGCTCGACGATCTTGCGGCCGATGTCGACCAGGCGGCCGTACTGCACACCGGACGGGCAAGTCGATTCGCAGTTGCGGCAGGTCAGGCAGCGGTCGAGATGGGTCATGGTCTTGAAGGTGGCCTTCTTGCCTTCAAGCACCTGCTTCATCAGGTAAATGCGGCCGCGTGGGCCGTCGAGTTCGTCGCCGAGCAACTGGTAGGTCGGGCAGGTCGCGGTGCAAAAGCCGCAGTGCACGCACTTGCGGAGGATGGAATCGGCTTCTTCGCCTTCCGGCGTGTTCTTGATGAAATCAGCGAGATTGGTTTGCATGCTTAAAAATCTTTATACATCCGGCCCGGATTGAAAATCCCGGACGGATCGAATGCGTTCTTCAGGTTGCGATGAATCGCGGCGACGGCTGGTGCAAGCGGGTGGAATACGCCGGCCGCCGTTTCGCCTGCACGAAACAGCGTGGCGTGGCCACCGGCCTTTTCTGCGACGGCGCGAATTTTCTTCGCATCGGCGCTGGTGCGGATCCAGCGTTGCGCGCCGCCCCACTCGATCAGCTGGTCGCCTTCGAGGTCGAGCGGTGGCGCCACCGAAGGCACCGACAGGCGCCACAGCGCCGGACCATCCGACGCGGCAAGGAAAGCATTCCCGTGGTCGCGCAATTCACTCCAGAAATCAGCGGCTTGCGTATCTTCCTCGCCGCCCATCTTTTGCACGGCCGCCTTCACTGCTGCAACGGCGCCCGACAGGCGCACGATCAGCGTGCCTCCGTGCCAAGCGCTGGCCGACACCGGCAGCGGCTGTCCGCCCCAGTTGTTCAGCCGTTCGATCGCTTCCTTCTGGCCGAGTTCGAAACGCAGCGTGGTTTCCATGAAAGGCTTGGGCAGCACCTTGAGCGAGACGTCGACGATCAGGCCGAGCGTGCCCAGCGAGCCGGCCAGCAGGCGCGACACGTCGTAGCCGGCCACGTTCTTCATCACTTGTCCGCCGAAGCGAAGCACGTCGCCCTTGCCGTCGACCAGCGTGGCGCCGAGCACGAAATCGCGCACCGCGCCGACCGCCTGGCGGCGCGGGCCGGACAATCCGGCAGCGACGACGCCGCCGATGGTCGATTCCGCACCGAAGCGCGGCGGCTCGAAGGCAAGCATCTGGTTTTGCGCATCGAGTGCCGCCTCGATTTCCGCCAGCGGCGTGCCGGCGCGCGCGACGATCACGAGTTCGGTCGGTTCATAGGCAACGATGCCGGTGTACGCGCTGGTGTCGAGCACCTCGCCCTGCAGCGACTGGCCGTACCAGTCCTTGGTGCCGCCGCCGCGGATGCGCAGCGGCGTCTTGCTTGCTGTGGCCGCGATGATCTTCTCGCGGAATTGTTCCAATACCTGTTCCATTCCAGTCCTTAAAAGCGCGGCAGGTTGGCGAACTTCATCTGCCCGCCCGTCACGCGCATCTTGCCGTTCTCGGCGCAGCGGTTGAGTGTGGGGATGGCCTTGTCCGGATTCAGCAGGAAGGCCGTGTCGAACGCGCGCTTGACCGCGCGGAAGGCGTCCAGCTCGTGCGGCGCGAACTGCACGCACATCGAACCGATCTTCTCGATGCCGACGCCATGTTCGCCGGTGATCGTGCCGCCGACTTCCACGCACAGTTCGAGGATGTCGGCGCCGAAGGCTTCGGCACGCTCGAATTCGCCCGGTGTGTTGGCATCGAACAGGATCAGCGGATGCAGGTTGCCGTCGCCGGCGTGGAACACGTTCGCGCAGCGCAGGCCGTGCTTCTTTTCCATTTCGGTGATGCTGATCAGCACATGCGCAAGCTGCTTGCGCGGGATGGTGCCGTCCATGCAGTAGTAGTCGGGCGAGATGCGGCCCGCCGCCGGGAAGGCGTTCTTGCGGCCGGACCAGAAGCGCAGGCGCTCGGCCTCGTTCTGCGATACGGCGATAGCGGTGGCGCCGGACGATTTCAGCACTTCGCTCATGCGGCTGATTTCTTCCTCGACTTCTTCCGGAATGCCGTCCGATTCGCACAGCAGGATGGCTTCGGCGTTGGTGTCGTAGCCTGCCTTCACGAAAGGTTCGACCATGCGCGAGGAAGTTTTGTCCATCATTTCCAGGCCGGCCGGGATGATGCCGGCGGCAATCACTTCCGCCACCGCGTCGCCGCCCTTCACCACATCGTCGAAGGAAGCCATGATGACGCGCGCGAGCTGCGGCTTCGGCACCAGCTTGACGGTGACCTCGGTCACCACGCCGAGCATGCCTTCGGAACCGATGAAAACGGCAAGCAGGTCGAGGCCGGGCGCATCGAGCGCCTCGCCGCCGAGTTCGACCACATCGCCGTCGATGGTAACCATGCGCACGCGCATGACGTTGTGCACGGTGAGGCCGTACTTCAGGCAGTGCACGCCGCCGGAGTTTTCGGCGACGTTGCCTCCAATGGTGCAGGCGATCTGGGAAGACGGATCGGGCGCGTAGTACAGGCCATGTTTCGCCGCCGCATCGGAAATCGCGAGGTTGCGCACGCCCGGCTGGACCACGGCGGTACGCGAGTATGGATCCATCTTCAAGATGCGGTTGAAGCGCGCGGTCGACAGCACGACGCCGTCGGCGATCGGCATCGCACCGCCCGACAGCCCGGTGCCCGCGCCGCGCGGCACGATGGGCGCGTTCAGCTCGCGGCAGGTCTTGAGGATCTCGATCACTTCCGCTTCGGTCTGCGGCAGCACGACCACCATCGGCAGCTGGCGGTAGGCCGACAGGCCGTCGCACTCGTAGGGGCGGGTGTCTTCTTCATTGAACAAGATGCAATGCTCGGGCAGCTTGCGGCGCAAGGCGGCAACAACTTCGCGCTGGCGCTCGAGGGGAATGGCTTTTTCGTTGGGGGCGTTCATGGGGGTTTCCAGTCGCAGGCTGCGGACATACAAAAGTGTAGCGAAATCGCCCATCGGGCGGGGGCGAGGGTGCTGAAAAGCTTGGAGTGGTGGCTTGAAATGTTTTCAAGCAGTGAACAGGAAGTCAAATGCTTTACAGCTCGCCGCGAAACAAGCGTTGTGAAGACGATTACTGTTTGTTGCTCCGTACCTGCATTTCATAACTAATGGTTTTTAACACTATGGGCGACGCGGATATTTCCACATATAATTGATCCATGACAAAAATCAACGGTTGTGCTTTTTTTACTTGCCTTTTCATCGAGGCGTTGATTGTGCAACGGCGGGCCCGATAACTGACATAAATAAAAACAAGTACTTCGACCGGCTTCCAACGAGATGAGAACACATTGCAGCGGGACCCGGATGACCATGATCCGGCAGCGGGTGACCGGAAAAATGGTCAGTGCCCTACGAATCCGGTACGGAATCTTTCGTCCTGCGAGAGCGCCATGAGGCAGACCATTTTCTCCCGGCGCGCATTGGCAGGCCAGTTCAAGCCGAACACCCTTCACACCATACTCAGCATCGCCCTTGCGGGCATCACGCTTGCCGGTTGCGCAGTGAAGCGCGACCGCTACGATGTACCCGCAGTCCCCATTCCCGCCACGTTCCCGAAGGCTGCGACCTTGCCGCTTCCCGCCATGGCCGCGCCCGCCAGGTCCGGCAGCGCGCCGGATGCGGGCACGCCCGCCGGCAACGCGGTGGCGCTCGACCAGGCATTGCCGCAGTGGTGGCGCCTGCTTGGTAGTACGGAACTGAACCGGCTTGTCGACAGGGCACTGTCCGGCAACCAAGACCTGCGCATTGCCAACCTGCGCATCGCCCAGGCCACTGCGCGCGCGAAGCAGGCAGTCTCTGACCAGCTTCCCGTGATTACCGCGCCGCTGCAGGCGAGGCGCGAAGCTCCGGCCGGCGGTATCGCCACCGTCCCTGCCGGCGGCGAGGTGAAAAGCCGCGATGTCTACCAGATCGGCCTGCGCGGCGACTGGCGCGTCGACGTCTGGGGCGAGCGCGCGGCGCTGGCCGAATCGACGGACCTTCAGCTGTGGCGGACCGTCTTCCAGCGGGACGAAGTCCGGCGCACCCTCATCGCCAATGTGGTCACCGGCTATATCGATTATCTGTCCTTCAACGACAGGATGGAGGTGGCGAGGGAAACCGACAAGGCCGTGTCCGACATGCTGGAATCCATCGCCGCCCGCCTCGAAAAGGGCGATGCGACCGTGATCGACATGGAGCAGCAGCGCGCGGCGGTCTATTCCGTGAAGGCGACCATTCCGGCCCTGCAGCAGCAACGGGACGAGGCACTGAACAACCTGAGTTTCCTGCTGGGCGCGCCGCCCGGATCACTCAAGCTCACCGGGAAGGGCCTGGGTTCCCTGTCCTACCCGGCCGTCGTTCCCGATGTGCCGTCGTCACTGCTGCTGCGCAGGCCGGATATCCGCGTGATGGAAGCCCGCCTGCTGGCGGCGGATGCCGATCTCGACGTCGCCCGCGCGCGCCTGCTGCCGCCGCTGGACGTGACGGCGCAGGCCGGCTTCGGCAGCCTGTTCGTGTCCCAAATGTTCGAATCGCACACGCTGTTCTGGAACGTGATCGCCAACCTGTCGGCGACCATTTTCGATTACGGCAAGCGCAACCGCGAGATCGACTTCGCCAAGGCGCTGCACGAGGAGCTCGTCGAAACCTATGTGCGCGTCATCTACAGCGGCATCCGCGAGGTCGACGACGCGCTCAACGCCATCCAGTTGACCCGCCTGCGCCTGGACGCGCAGCGCGAAGCGGCGGAGGCCGCTCGCCGCTCGTGGGAATACAGCCGCGAATCCTACCAGGCAGGTTCGGTGGACCACCTGCTCATGCTGGATGCGGAGCGGACCTACCACCGCAACCTCGACGAGCAGCACAACATCGACATGCTGCGCTATCGCGCACTGGTCAGCCTGTTCTCCGCCCTCGGCGGCGGCTTGCAGGCCGAAGGGCCGCTACCGGGAAAGGGTGAGCGCCCCACCGCATCGGCCGACGCCTACCCGGGATTCGCGGTTGTCCTCCAGCCCGACAGCGCACCCTCCCGCACGCAGGACGGCCTGGGACTGTCGGTATCGCTCGGTTCCACTCCTGAAAGCGGCACCTGGCTGCTGGAACTGGGCAGTGTCGCGGACAAGCTCGCGCTCGCCACGATGTGGCGCGACCTGAAGATGCGCCTGCCCGAGCTGATGGAGCAGCGCATTCTTCTTCCGCGCAAGTCGGGCGAGGCAGAGAAATCCGGCGGCGGACAGGAGATGCCGTACCAGGTCTTCCTGGCGCACTTTGCGAGCAGCGCGGAAGCCGACGCGGCCTGCTCCCTGCTTCGGCAAAGCCAGTACCGCTGCAAGGTGGTCGCCTCGGGATCGATTCCCACCGCCGCCAACGGCGCGCCGTCCGCACCCGCAGACGAACCGTACGCCTTACGCATCGCGCCCGAACTCGGCCTGCCGGCCGGCGGCATCACGGCTGCCGCGCGGACCGTCTATGCGGTCGAGATCGGCCGCTCCGGCTCCCGCCAGGAGGCGGCCGCTTTGGCCGAATCCTGGAAAGACAAGGGCTACAACGCCTATGTCACACCCATGACGGAGGACGACGGCCTGCCCGGCTTCGCGGTGCGTTTCGGCCAGCTTCAAAGCGAAGACCAGGCAGTGATGCTGGCGCAGGCATTCACCGAGAGGGAAGGCAAGCCGGCGCGCTCCGTGCGCCAGAGCCTGTCATTCGCCCAAGGCGCGGACGGGGGCCTCGGCCAATGAAGGCATACCGCATCCCCGATCCGCATCCGCCGGCCGGTGCGCAGCCGGGGACGGGCAATGCCGCCGCACCGGGTGCGACGGCGGCACCGGAGCTGACGCCGAGGCAGCAGCAAATCCTCGACCTGCTCCGCGCCGGCAAGGTGAACAAGGAAATCGCAAAGGAACTCGGGATCGAGATCGGCACGGTCAAGCAGCATGTGGTTGCGCTGTTCAAACGCCTGAACGTCAGCAATCGCACGATGGCCGTGTCGCGCGGACTCGAACTCCTGGGCGGAAAGCCCGCGCCCGAAGCGGCGCCGGCCAGGCTCTCCGACGGCCTCCTGGAAAGGCGGCCCTGCGTCGTGCTCAGCCTGGCGCTGCCCGAGGCGGCCGATGATGCATCCGTCCGGCGGCTGCACGCGACCCTCGCTGCACTGGCCTTCGACCAGGAAGCGGTGTTCCTGGCGCGGCGCGGCCATGCCGGTGATCTCATCTTCGGCCTGCACCAGGCCAGCGAACGTGACCTGCTAAAGGCCCTGGCTACTGCCCGCCAGGCGTTCGAGGACTTGCGCACGCTGGTACCGGAATGGGCCGGCGGGATGCACGGCGGCGTGACGGCCGGCCTGGTGGTCGCCAGCATGCTGCGCGTCGGCGGCTGGTCGGGCGAGGCCATTGTCAGTACCGCCAT
>NZ_LSTO01000001.1:1003230-1042656 GCF_002211445.1 Noviherbaspirillum denitrificans
AAGGCGACTTGTCGCAAATTCCCTACCATGGACAGCATGACCGCGCGAAAGGCGAATTCAACATCACCGGCAGGATCGAGAACGGCAAGCTGAACTATGGCCCGAACCTGCACGCGAAGGACGGCAAATCGCCGATGTGGCCGGTCATCGACCAGATCAATGGCACGATCACCTTTGATCGCGCACGAATGGAAATCCATGCCGACAGCGCACGGACATCCGGCACGGCGCTGTCCCGCGTCAAGGTCGTCATTCCCGACCTGGCCGACCATGATGCCGTGCTGGACGTCGACGGCGAGGCGGCCGGCCCGCTGCAGAATTTCGTCAAGTTCACGCAGGACAGCCCGGTGGGGGAGTGGATCGGCCACTTTACCGACGAAACGCGGGCGTCCGGCAATGCCCGCTTGCAGCTGAAACTGCAGTTGCCTTTGCATCGCATGCCGGAATCCAAGGTGCTGGGCACACTGAATTTTTCAGGCAATACCGTCAACCTCAAGAACTTCCTGCCACCCTTGTCGGCGACAAGCGGCAAGCTGGAGTTCAATGAAAAAGGTTTCAGCATCGGCGGCATCAAGTCAAGCTTCCTTGGCGGGCCTGTGACGATTTCCGGCGGCACCCAGCGCGACGGAACTATTGTCGTGAAAGCCGACGGTAACCTGACGGCCGACGGAATTCGCAAGGTCTACGCCGCATCCGCCGGGCAGCGTGCGCCGGACCGCATCACAGGCAGCGCGCGCTACCTGACGCAGATCCGCGTGCGCAATGGCCAGCCTGACATCACGGTCGAGTCGAACCTCGCCGGCATCGCGCTGGATTTCCCCGCGCCGCTGCGTAAGGCCGCGGGCGAGAGCTTGCCGCTGAAGTTCGAGCTGATCGGTTTGCCTAACGGCGATCAGGGCATCCAGCGCGATGAGATCAAGTTGTTCCTCGGCTCGGCGATTGCCGCGCGCTACGAGCGCCAGAAGGCCAATGGCGAACCTGACTGGAAGGTAGTCCGCGGCGGTATCGGCGTGAACGTGCCGCCTCCGATGCCGGACAGCGGCGTCATCGCCAATGTCAGCATGAAATCGCTCGATATTGACGCATGGCGGCGCGCCGCCAGCTCTGTCGCGACGAATTCCGCGCGCCCTGGCGACACGGGCAAGCAGCAGGACGCACTGTCGATCACGCAATACATCGAACCGGAAGTGCTCGCCGCGCGCGCGACCGAGCTGGTCATCATGGATCGCAAGCTGGACAACGTGGTGGTCGGCGCATCGCAACAGAAAGGCGTGTGGCAGGCGAACATCGACTCCGAGCAGGTGTCCGGTTACCTCACATGGACCGAGTCCCGCAATGGGCAGGGTCTCGGCCGCGTGACTGCGCGTCTCGCTTCGCTGGTCATCCCGAAGTCGGCCGCGAACGATGTGACGGACCTGCTGGAAGGCAAGAACACCACGACGCAGATGCCTGCCGTTGATATCGTGGCCGAGAACTTCGAACTGTTCGGCAAGAAATTCGGCCAGCTGGAACTCGCCGCCTTCAATGCACGCGGCTTTTCGACGCGCGAATGGCGCATCAGCAAGCTGGCGATCATCAATCCTGATGCGGAACTCAAGGCCACCGGCAAATGGGCCGCGCGTGATGGCGAAAACACTTCAACCCTCGACTACACGCTCAACATTGCCGACGCCGGCAAGCTGCTGGACCGATTCGGTTTCGCTAATGTGCTGCGCGGTGGCAAGGGCAAGATGGAAGGCGAAGTGAGCTGGAAAGGACTTCCGTTTTCACTCGACATCCCCAGCCTCAACGGACACGTTACGCTCGATCTCGCCAGCGGGCAGTTCCTGAAGGTCGATCCTGCTGCGGCCAAGCTGCTCGGCGTGCTCAGCCTGCAGTCGCTGCCGCGCCGCCTCGTGCTCGACTTCCGCGACGTGTTCTCGGAAGGCTTCGCGTTTGACGGCGTGACGGCGACGGCCAACATTACCAACGGCGTGGCCAAGACGGACAACTTCAAGATGCGCGGCGTGGCCGCCACCGTGCTGATGGACGGCACGGCCGACATCGCGAAGGAAGCGCAAAACCTGCATGTCGTCATCATCCCCGAGATCAATGTCGGCGCCGCGTCGGTCGTGTACGGCCTTGCGGTGAACCCGGTCATCGGCGTCGGCACCTTCCTTGCACAGCTGTTCCTGCGCGATCCGCTGATGAAGGCGTTCACTTTTGAATACCAGGTCACCGGCCCGTGGAAGGACCCGGTCGTCACCAAGCTGGTCCGCCAGCCGCAAAGCCCTACCGGGCAAGCCGGCGGATCGCGGAACAATAGTTGAGGAGCGACATGGTGAAAGTTGCCGCGATACAAATGGTGTCCACTCCGGTTGTGGACGAAAATTTCGCGTCGGCGCGCCGCCTGGTGGCGCAAGCCGCGCAGGAGGGCGCGCGCCTCGTCCTGCTGCCGGAATACTGGCCGATCATGGGGATGAACGAGACCGACAAGGTCGCGCACGCCGAGCAGATCGATGTCGGACCGATCCAGCAATGCATGGCCGACATGGCCCGCGAAAAGGGTATCTGGCTGATCGGCGGCACACTGCCGATGGCAGCATCGGATGAGAACAAGGTTCTCAACACCACGATGGTGTACGACCCGCAGGGCGAACATGTTGTGCGCTACGACAAGATCCACCTGTTCAGCTTCACCAAGGGCGCGGAGTCCTACGACGAGGCGCGTACCATCGTGCATGGCACGCGCGTGGGCAGTTTCGATGCGCCGTTCGGCAAGGTCGGGCTTTCCGTATGTTACGACCTGCGCTTTCCGGAGTTGTATCGCGCTATGGGCGACTGCGCGCTGATAGTCGTTCCCGCCGCCTTCACCTATACCACCGGCCGCGCGCACTGGGAAATCCTGCTGCGTGCCCGCGCCATTGAAAACCAGTGCTACGTGCTTGCAGCCGCGCAGGGCGGTACGCATCCTAACGGACGGCGGACCTGGGGCCACAGCATGCTGATCGATCCCTGGGGCGACATCAAGGCGGTGCTGCCGGAAGGCGAGGGCGTGGTCGCCGGCGACCTCGATCCCGCACACCTGCAGCGGGTACGTGAAAGCCTGCCGGCGCTGAAACATCGCAAGCTCTAATACATCCCTTGCCCATGGGTATCGATCCCCGAAATCAACGGGCACCTTGAGGATGTTCTACAATCTATCCATCTTTTGAATCCTTTCCCCGCGCCCGCCGCGCCCATTGAAAGAAGCCATGAATCTATTCGAACCCAACCTCCAGACCCTCGCCGTTGCCCGCGACATCCTGCTCGCTCCTTTCGGGCTCGATGAATCGAAGCTGACCAAGGCGCTGGGCGAGATCTTCACGCACAAGGTCGACTATGCCGACCTCTACTTCCAGTTCACCCGCAATGAAGGCTGGAGCCTGGAAGAAGGCATCGTGAAGACCGGCAGTTTCTCGATCGACCAGGGCGTCGGCGTGCGCGCCGTTTCGGGCGACAAGACCGCGTTTTCCTATTCCGACGAGATTTCCGAACGCGCGCTGCTCGAGGCGGCCGCGGCGACCCGCACCATTGCGCGCCAGGGCGCCGGCAAGGTGAAGGTGGCATCGGATATCCAGGCGGTTGGCGGCCGCTCCCTCTACCTGCCGCACGATCCGCTCGCGTCGCTGGACGCGACCGAAAAAGTGAAGCTGCTCGAAAAGGTCGAGAAGATTGCGCGCGCCAAGGATCCGCGCGTGGTGCAGGTGATGGCCGGACTCGCCGGTGAATACGATGTCGTGCTGGTGGTGCGCAGCGACGGCGTGCTGGCGGCTGACATCCGTCCGCTGGTGCGCGTATCTGTCACCGTGATTGCAGAGCAGAACGGCCGGCGCGAGGTCGGTTCGAGCGGCGGCGGCGGCCGTTACGACTACAGCTACTTCAGCGATGAACTGCTCGAGAAATACGCTGCGGAAGCCGTCGAGTCGGCCATCGTCAACCTCGACGCGCGTCCCGCTCCTGCCGGTCCGATGACCGTCGTCCTCGGACCCGGCTGGCCCGGCGTGCTGCTGCACGAAGCCGTCGGCCACGGCCTTGAAGGCGACTTCAACCGCAAGGGTTCCAGCACCTTCTCGGGCCGCATCGGCGAGCGCGTCGCCGCCAAGGGCGTTACCGTGGTGGATGACGGCACCATTGCGGACCGCCGCGGCTCGCTCAACATCGACGACGAAGGCAACCCGACCCAGTGCACGACGCTGATCGAGGACGGCATCCTGAAGGGCTACATCCAGGACACGATGAATGCGCGCCTGATGAAGATGCAGGTGACCGGCAACGCACGCCGCGAATCCTACGCCCACCTGCCGATGCCGCGCATGACCAATACCTACATGCTCGCCGGCGACAAGGATCCGCAGGAAATCATCGAATCCGTGAAGAACGGCTTGTATGCCGTCAATTTCGGCGGCGGCCAGGTCGATATCACCAACGGCAAGTTCGTGTTCTCCGCGAGCGAGGCCTACATGATCGAGGACGGCAAGATCACCTACCCGGTCAAGGGCGCGACCCTGATCGGCAATGGCCCCGACGTGCTCAACCGCGTCTCGATGATCGGCAACGACATGCAGCTTGACAGTGGCATCGGCGTGTGCGGCAAGGAGGGGCAGAGCGTGCCGGTCGGTGTCGGCCAGCCGACGCTGCGGATCGATGGCGTGACGGTGGGCGGAACCGCCTGACTGACCGATAGGCAGGGTTTTGGCGAGATTTGATACGAATTTCTGCCAAAGCCTTGCCAAACCGGATGAATTACTGCACTATTGATTGAAATTTTCAGCAAAACCCCTGAAAAACATGACTTTCGCGCGCTTTTACTTTTATTTTTTCTTTAGCTTGTCCAGCCCAACGGCGGTGGAAAAGCGGTAAGCGCACGAATAAAAGAGCTGAACCGAATCCTGAAAAAACCGCCAGAAATGGCGGTTTTTTCGTTTATACAGACTTGAACCCTGACTGGAGAGTACACATGCAACGCACCGACGACTTGCGCATCCGGGAGATGAAGGAACTCGCGCCCCCGTCACACCTGATCCGCGAATTTTCCTGCACCGACAAGGCCTCCAACACGGTCGCCAATTCCCGTGTCGCCCTGCACCGCATCCTGCACGGCCAGGACGACCGCGTGATGGTGGTGATCGGCCCGTGCTCGATCCACGACACCAAGGCGGCGATGGAGTACGCGCGCCGCCTGGTCGAGCAGCGCGAGCGCTTCAAGGACGACCTGGAAGTCGTGATGCGGGTGTACTTCGAAAAGCCACGTACCACCGTGGGCTGGAAGGGCCTGATCAACGATCCGTACATGGACAACAGCTTCCGCATCAACGACGGTCTGCGCACGGCCCGTGAGCTGCTCCTCAACATCAACGAACTCGGTTTGCCCGCCGGCACCGAATTCCTCGACGTGATCAGCCCGCAGTACGTCGCCGACCTCATCAGCTGGGGCGCGATCGGTGCACGTACGACCGAGTCGCAGGTGCACCGCGAACTCGCATCCGGACTGTCCTGCCCGGTCGGATTTAAGAACGGCACCGACGGCAACATCAAGATCGCTGTCGACGCCATCAAGGCCGCTTCGCAGCCGCACCATTTCCTCTCCGTCACCAAGGGCGGCCACTCCGCCATCGTGTCGACCGGCGGCAACGAGGATTGCCATATCATCCTGCGCGGCGGCAAGGCGCCGAACTATGACGCCGCCAGCGTCGATGCCGCATGCAAGGACATCGCAGCGAACGGCCTCGCATCGCGCCTGATGATCGACGCGTCGCATGCGAACAGCTCCAAGAAGCCGGAAAACCAGGTGCCGGTATGCGCCGACATCGCGAAGCAGATCGCCGGCGGCGACACCCGCATCGTCGGCGTGATGGTCGAGTCGCACCTCGTCGCCGGCCGCCAGGACCTGGTGCCGGGCAAGGAACTGACCTATGGCCAATCGATTACCGACGGCTGCATCGACTGGGATGCCAGCGTGAAGGTGCTGGAAGGCCTGGCGGAAGCGGTGCGCCAGCGCCGTCTCGCGAGCAACGAGTAATCCGGTTGCATTCGGGCAAAGGCACGGCATGCGCCGTGCCTTTTTTGTATCCGCTGTTGTGGTGTGTGGCAACTTTGCTATAACTAAAGCAGGTCCTGCTTTTCACGGGAGGCTATCATGCGCCGCAGGCTCTACTACATGCTGCCCGATGTTCCCAGCGCACGCGCGTTGCTCGACGAGTTGCTGCTCGCTCGAATCGAGGAACGGTACATGCATTTCTGGGCGAAAGAGGGTACGCCGCTTCCGGACATGCCGGAAGCAAACTTCTTCCAGAAAACAGATCTTGTGCACGGTGTCGAGTCAGGCATCCTGACCGGCGGCGCGTTGGGTGTGATCGGCGGCGCGCTGCTGGTGCAGTTTCCGCCCGAAGGCCTGCAGCTGCCGATGGTGGCTATCCTGTTCACCGGCATTGCTGGCGTGCTGTTCGGTGCCTGGGCCTCCGGCATGGTAGCTGCGGCGATTCCGAATTCCCGACTGGAAGCCTTCCGGCAAGGCATCGAAAGCGGCAAGGTCCTGTTGATGGTGGACGTGCCGTTCCAGCGCGTGCGGGAAATCGAGGACATGGTCGAGAAGCGCCATCCGGAGTTCAAGTTCGGTGGCGTGGAGCCGCATATTCCGGCATTTCCGTAATGCCGGCAGGGGTGCTCAGAAGCGCTTTGTGAGCACCATCTGGGCGCCGTCGCGGCGCATTTCGGTCCGGTTCAGGAAGGACATGCCCAGCAGGATGATGGGCAAGCCCTGTTCCTGCACGAAAGCGTCGACCTGGTTGATCTCGACGTCGCCCACCTTCACCGTATTCAGCTTGACGCGGTAGGTCGGCGCGACGCCGTTGGCCGTGTTCACGTAACCGGGTGTGCCCTTCTTGTAGTCGATGCCCAAACGTGTCGCTTCCGACGCCGGGAGCGCAATCAGGGTGGCGCCGGTGTCGAGCAGCATGCGCACGCTGCCGCCATTGATCTGGCCGTTCACCACGTAATGTCCCTGGCCGTCGGCCTGCAGCGTGACGCTCTGCCTGCCACCGTCGGACGTGGAGCGGTTGACGTGTTCGCCCATCGCGATCGTCCGCCGTTTGCCGTTGATCTCGATGGTCGCGCCGTCACTGTCGGCCGCGACCAGCTTCACACCTTCAGCGATGGTGGCGCCGACCGAGTAGGTTTTCGGCCCACCGCCGTCGACGACAAGCACAGCCTTGTTCGGGAAAACGCCGACCACGCTGATATCCGTGGCCAATGCCGCGCCGGAGGCGAGCAGCAGGGCGGTAAGTGTGGTCAGGCGCATGGCAGCGGCTTTAATCGCGGAAGTTGTTGAATTCGAGCGGCAGGTCGGTCACTTCCTTGCGCAGCAGCGCCATGGTCGATTGCAGGTCGTCGCGCTTGGCGCCGGACACGCGCACGGCATCGCCCTGGATGCTCGCCTGCACCTTGATCTTGCTTTCCTTGACGATCTTCACGATCTTCTTCGCGGTATCGGAATCGATGCCGTTCTTGACCTTGATTACCTGCTTGACCTTGTCGCCGCCGATCTTCTCGATCTTGCCGATATCGAGGAAGCGCACGTCGACGCCGCGCTTGACCATCTTCCCGGTCAGCACGTCACGCACCTGGTTGAGCTGGAATTCGCTGTCGGCGTAGGCGGTCAGGTCACGCTCCTTCTGCTCGACGCGGGCATCGCTGCCCTTGAAGTCGAAGCGGGTGGTGATTTCCTTGTTGGACTGGTCCACGGCATTGCGGACCTCGACGATATTGGCTTCGGAGACGACGTCAAAAGAGGGCATGGGTTTTTCCTGTTTCAGTGTTGGGGGATGCAGCCGGCGTTTTCATTCTTTTATCGGGCCGCGTGGCAGTTTGGTCAAGGCGATTCTAGCCGACAAAAAAACGGGTGGCTAGACTATATAATGCGTCGCTTATGACTACCGTTCTCCCCGTCCAGTACGACTTCCCGTTGAAGCGCCTCAACACCTTCGGCATCGATGCCAGGGCGAAGGCTTACCTGCCTGTTACCTCGGTGGACATGTTGTCGCATGTCAAACATGACGACTTCCTTGCGCGATTGCCGCGCCTGGTGCTCGGTGGCGGCAGCAACCTGCTGCTGACCGAGGATTTCCCTGGACTGGTGCTGCACATGCAGATGACGGGCGTAGCGGTCACGGGCGAGGATGACGCCGCGGTGTACGTGAAGGCCGCCGCCGGGGAGAACTGGCACGGCTTTGTGCAATGGACGCTGCAGCAGGGCTACGGCGGTCTCGAGAACCTGTCGCTCATTCCCGGCAATGTCGGTGCGGCACCGATCCAGAACATCGGTGCTTACGGCGTCGAGCTGAAAGACCGTTTTCATTCGTTGACGGCATTTGATTTCAACACCGGTACCACATTCACGCTGGACAACGCCGGCTGCCGGTTTGGCTACCGCGACAGCGTGTTCAAGCATGAATTGCGCGAGGATGCCGCGATTCTGGACGTCACCTTCGCATTGCCAAAGAAATGGCAGCCGAACACGCAGTATGGCGACGTGGCGCAGGAACTATCGGCACAAGGGATCGCCGCGCCGACACCCGCACAGGTCAGTGACGCTGTGATCGCCATTCGCACACGCAAGCTGCCCGATCCGGCGCTGATCGGCAATGCAGGCAGTTTCTTCAAGAACCCGATCGTGACGAAAGCACAGCGCGACGCGTTGCTGGAACGTTATCCGCAACTGGTGAGTTATCCGCAGGCGGATGGCAGCTACAAGCTGGCTGCGGGCTGGCTGATCGATCAATGTGGATGGAAGGGCAGGAGCCGGGGCGCGGCCGGCGTGTACGAGAAGCAGGCGCTGGTGCTGGTCAATCGTGGCGGGGCGACAGGGAAGGAAATCGCCGAACTTGCCGCAGCCATCCAGGCGGATGTGATGGCGCGGTTTGGTGTACGGCTCGAACCCGAACCAGCCTTCGTGTAAAACAAAAAAGGCGATCAAACGATCGCCTTTTTTATTGGTGCATCGAACTGCTTATGCCGCAACGAAGTGGCAGACGTAATCCAGCGTCTCAACGGTCTCGATGTCGAAGCTCGAATTGCCCGGCACGTTGAAGCTCTGGCCGCCTTCGTAGCTCTTCCACTCGGTTTCGCCCTTCAGGCGGATGCGGCACTTGCCTGCGTTGAGTTCCATGATTTCCGGTGCGCCGGTGTTGAAGGTCAGCGAGGACGGGAAGATCACGCCGATGGTCTTCTTCGTGCCGTCGGCAAACAGCACGGCGTGCGAGACGCACTTGCCGTCGAAGTAGAGGTTGGCCTTCTTGACGACGGAAACGTTGTCGAATTGTGTGGTCATGGTTTCAGTGGTTGATGTTGGATTATTTGTCGCTCTTGCCCAGGCGCGGCAGCGCCACCGAGGAGCCGGCGGACAGCAGGCCGGCATTGCTGTAGATGCCCAGCTTGTCGCGCGTGTCGGCGATGTCGAGGTTGCGCATGGTCAGCTGGCCGATGCGGTCCTGCGGCGTGAACGCGCCTTCGCCCTTTTCCATCGTGAGGCGTTCCGGCTGGTAGGTCAGGTTCGGCGAATCGGTATTCAGGATCGAATAGTCGTTGCCGCGGCGCAGTTCAATCGTCACTTCGCCGGTTATCGCACGGGCAACCCAGCGCTGCGACGCTTCGCGCAGCATGATGGCCTGCGGGTCGAACCAGCGGCCCTGGTAGAGCAGGCGGCCGAGCTTGCGGCCGTTTTCGCGGTACTGCTCGATCGTGTCTTCGTTGTGGATGCCGGTGACGAGGCGCTCGTAGGCGATGAACAGCAGCGCCAGGCCCGGGGCTTCGTAGATGCCGCGGCTCTTCGCTTCAATGATGCGGTTCTCGATCTGGTCACTCATGCCGAGGCCGTGGCGGCCGCCGATGCGGTTCGCTTCCATCATCAGGTCGACCGGGCTGGCGAAGGTCATGCCATTCAGCGCGACCGGACGGCCTTCCTCGAAGCGCACGGTGACTTCTTCGCGCTTGACTTCAACGTCGTCGCGCCAGAAGGCCACGCCCATGATCGGTTCGACGATCTTCATGCCGCTGTTCAGGTGCTCGAGGTCTTTCGCCTCGTGAGTCGCGCCCAGCATGTTGGAGTCGGTGGAGTAGGCCTTCTCGACCGACATCTTGTAGTCGAAGCCGGACTTGATCAGGAATTCCGACATTTCCTTGCGGCCGCCGAGTTCGCGGATGAAGGTGTCGTCCAGCCAGGGCTTGTAGATGCGCAGCGACGGGTTCACCAGCAAGCCGTAGCGGTAGAAGCGCTCGATGTCGTTGCCTTTGAAGGTGGAACCGTCGCCCCAGATGTCGACGTTGTCTTCCTGCATCGCGGCCACCAGCATGGTACCGGTGACGGCACGGCCCAGTGGCGTGGTGTTGAAGTAGGTGACGCCGGCGGTCGAGATGTGGAAGGCGCCGCTCTGCAGCGCGGCGATGCCTTCGGCCACCAGTTGCTCACGGCAATCGATCAGACGTGCCTGCTCGGCGCCGTACTGCTTCGCCTTCTTCGGGATCGCATCGTAATCGGGTTCGTCGGGCTGGCCCAGATTCGCCGTGTAGGCGTAGGGGATCGCGCCCTTCTGGCGCATCCAGTGCAGTGCTGCGCTGGTATCGAGGCCGCCGGAGAAGGCGATGCCAACTTTCTGGTTGACGGGAACGGACTGGAGAATGGTCGACATGATTTCTGCTTCGCTTGCTGGGAGGGTGATTGGGTTGGGCGTCAGTTGAGCTTGCCCAGGACAAGGTATTCGAGCAACGCCTTCTGTACGTGCAGGCGGTTTTCGGCTTCGTCCCACACGACCGACTGCGGGCCGTCGATCACTTCGGCGGCTACTTCCTCACCGCGATGTGCGGGCAGGCAGTGCATGAAGAGGGCGTCGGCATTGGCGCGCTGCATCTTCGCGCCGTCGACGATCCAGCCGTCGAAGGCCTTCAGGCGCGCCGCGTTTTCTTCTTCGTAACCCATGCTGGTCCAGACGTCGGTGGTGACGAGGTCGGCGCCGACACAGGCGTCGGAGGGGTTGGCGAAGACGGTAAAGTTGCTGTTGCCCGGCGTGACCAGCGACTGGTCGATTTCGTAACCCTTCGGCGTCGACACGTTGACGTGGAAGCCGAAGACCTGCGCCGCCTGCAGCCAGGAGTAGAGCATGTTGTTGGCGTCGCCGATCCAGGCGACGGTCTTGCCCTTGATCGAGCCGCGATGTTCGATGTAGGTGAACACGTCGGCCAGGACCTGGCAGGGATGGTGCTCGTTGGTCAGGCCGTTGATGACCGGCACGCGCGAGTGCTTCGCAAAGCGGTCGATGATGTCCTGGCCGAAGGTGCGCACCATGATGATGTCGCACATGCGGGACATGACTTGTGCCGCGTCTTCAACGGGCTCGCCGCGGCCGAGCTGGCTGTCGCGGGTATTGAGGTAGATCGCCGCGCCACCGAGCTGCTGCATGCCGGCCTCGAAGGACAGGCGGGTGCGGGTGGAATTCTTTTCGAAGACCATGACCAGCGTGCGGTCAAGCAGCGGGTGGTAGGTTTCGTAATTCTTGAATTTGCGCTTGATGATTCGCGTGCGTTCGATGACGTACTCGAATTCATCAAGCGTAAAGTCAGAAACTTGGAGGAAGTGTTTGATCGCCATAAATGAAAACGGCGGCCAGTGGCGCCTGCCGCCGTGAGGTTGTAAGCCGTTCAATTATAAGGGATTTCTATCCCGAAAAGACAACAAAACCGGGGGGCGGCGAGGGCTTTGCCTGAGCTCAGTAAAGCTTTTGCGACGATTCGTGCACCAGCTGCTGGTAAAGGGCGTGGCGCATCGCCGGAATCTGGCCACTTTCCACTGCGGAGAGGATGGAGCAGCCGGGCTCGCTCAAGTGGTGGCAGTTGTAAAAGCGGCAATGCCCGAGGTGAGGTCCGAACTCCTTGAACGCTCGCTCGAGCATGCCTTCCGTCAGATGGTAGAGGCCGAATTCCTGGAAACCCGGCGAATCGATGATGGACGTATTGCCGTCGACCATGAACAGGCGCGTGAACGTCGTCGTGTGCTTTCCGGAATCGAGCGCGGCGGAGATTTCGCGTGTTGCCAGTTCGGCACCGGGAACGAGCAGGTTGATGAGTGAGGACTTGCCCATGCCGGACTGGCCGATGAGGATCGTGGATTGCCCCTTCAGCAATGGCTCAAGCGCCGCTATTGTTTCCTCTGGCGAAGTCCGTGCTGAAACCTCATGGACGGGGTAGCCCAGGTTGGCATAGAGCGAAACCCGTTCGCGTGCCTTCGGCAACGACTCCGTCACGTCGATTTTGTTGAGGATGATATGCGGACGGATGCCGCCTGCTTCGGCCGCGACCAGCGCACGCGATACGAGGTCGTCCGAGAAGCCCGGTTCTGTCGCGACGACAATGAACAATTGCGTCAGGTTGGCCGCCAGCAGCTTCGACTTGTACTGGTCGGACCGGTACAGCAGCGTCTTTCGCTCCTCGATCTTTTCGATCACGCCCTGGTCGGGCGAGGTCTGTTTCAACTGCACGATGTCGCCCACGGCTACGTCGCTTTTCTTGCCTCGTGTCACACAGTGGAGGCAGATGCTCTCTGTCTGGACGAGGTAATGCCGACCATGGGCGGCGATGACTGTCCCCTTGTCGATTCCCATCGTTTACTGCGCCGCTTGCTGGAAGATCGCATCGACCTTGGCGGCACAGATGAAATCGTTTTCGGAGATGCCACCCTTGCCGCTATTGACGGAGTGGGTGTCGAACTTCACTACGCAGCGGTTGTAGGTCACGGTCAGTTCGGGATGATGGTCGTCGGCGTGGATCACCCAGGCGATGGCATTCACGAAAGCCAGCGTCTCGTAATAATTCTTGAATACGAAGGTCTTCGCGATTTTTCCATCCTGCAGCGCCCAGTTGTCGACGGCGGCGAGATGTTCAGCGATTTCGGCATCAGTCAGTGCGGTTTCGAGATGCCGGCCTTTTTTCTGCAGCAATTCAGCGGCGGTTACCATGGTTGTCCCCTCGGAATTTGGTTTATCGCGCGGCGAGCAGATGCTGGATGCGTACGCTTGCCGGCGGGTGAGAATCGTAGAAGGCGGAGTGCAGCGGATCCGGTGTCAGCGTCGACGCATTGTCTTCGTACAGCTTGACCAGGGCGGATACCAGGTCTTGCGCGCCGGTATGCTTCGCTGCGAAGGCATCGGCTTCGAATTCATGCTTGCGCGAAGTGAGCGACACCAGCGGCGAGAACAGGAAGGTGAACACCGGCAGCGCCAGCATGAACAGGATCAGTGCCATTGCGTCGTTGTTCGCCAGCAGCATCGGGTCGACACCGAGACCGGTGTAAAACCAGATCTGCTTCTTCAGGTGGCCGAGCAGCGCGAGGAAGCCCAGCGAGAGCGCGAACATGACCGCGATGCGCTTGACGACATGCTTGAGCTTGAAATGGCCGAGTTCGTGTGCCAGCACCGCTTCGATCTCCTGCGGGCCGAGGCGGGCGAGCAGGGTGTCGAAAAAGACAATACGCTTGGCCGCGCCGAAGCCGGAGAAATAGGCATTGCCATGCGCGCTGCGCTTGGAGCCATCCATCACGAACAGGCCCTTCGATGCAAAACCGACGCGTTGCATCAGGCTTTCGATGCGCGACTTGAGGCTTTCGTCCTGCAGCGGCGTGAACTTGTTGAACAGCGGGGCGATGACAGTGGGGTAAAGCACCAGCATCAGCAGCTGGAAGCCGGTCCACACGAACCATGCATACAGCCACCAGAGGTCGCCGGATTTTTCCATCAGGGTCAGGATCACCCAGACTAGCGGGGCGCCGATGACGAGGCCGACAATGATGTTTTTGACAAGGTCGCTGATGAACAGGCCGAGCGTCATCTTGTTGAATCCGAACCGGGCTTCGAGGACAAATTGACGGTAGTAATCAAACGGCAACTCGATCAGTCCGGAAATGAAGCCGAAGGCCGCGATCAGCGCGAGCTGGTAGAGCATGCCGGAACCGGTCAGCTTGAACAGCGTGACCGACAGCCATTGCAGGCCGCCGAGCAGGGTGAAACCGATCAGCACGCCTGTATTCACCAGCAGCATCAGCAGGCCGAGCTTGGTCTTGGCAACCGTGTAATCGGCTGCTTTCTGGTGGGCGTACAGCGGGATTTTCTCGGCGAATTCCGGCGGCACGGCATCGCGATGGGCAATCACGTGGCGGATATGTCGCGATCCCAGCCAGAAGCGGACTGCAAGGGTGACAACCAGGAAACTGACGAACAATACCGAAAACGCAAGTGAAGACATGCCCTGCCTGTGAGAAAATGGCGAATTACCGAGGAAAACAATTATGTCACAAGCGACTGAATCCCAAGTCCCTGCAAATGCCCCTGCGCGGCCGAACGAATTCAACCTGATCTGGGTCGATATGGAAATGACCGGCCTGGACCCGGACAATGACCGCATCATCGAAGTGGCCGTGGTGGTCACCGACTCGCAGCTCAATGTGCTGGCCGAAGGTCCGGTGTTCGCGATCCACCAGCCGGATGAAGTGCTGGACAAGATGGACGCCTGGAACAAGGGTACGCACGGCCGTTCCGGATTGATCGACCGCGTCAAGGCATCGACCGTGACTGAAGCGGATGCGGAAAAGACGCTGATTGATTTCCTGAAGCATTTCGTCCCCGCCGGCAAGTCGCCGATGTGCGGCAACAGCATTTGCCAGGACCGCCGTTTCATGGCGCGCGGCATGCCGAAGCTGGAAGCGTTTTTCCACTACCGCAACCTGGATGTGTCCACGCTGAAGGAACTCTGCAAGCGCTGGAAGCCGGAAATCGCCACGGGTTTCAAGAAACACCAGAAGCACACCGCGCTGGCCGACATCACCGAATCGATTGACGAGCTTCGCTATTACCGCGAAAACTTCATCAAGCTCTGAATTGTTTGACCATGCCGGCCGCCATCCGGCGTGCCGGCATTTTTATTTTTTGCACGCATGACTTCCGAAACCGACCTGCCGCCGTCCGACGCCGTCGACGCCGCCTCCGAAAGCAACCGCAAGGTTCCGTCCGAATTGATTTCGCGCGAAGTGGCGCGTCGGCGCACCTTCGGCATCATCTCCCACCCTGACGCCGGCAAGACGACGCTGACGGAAAAGCTGCTGCTGTTCTCAGGCGCGATCCAGCTCGCCGGCACCGTGAAGGCGCGCAAGAGCGGCCGCCATGCCACCTCCGACTGGATGGAAATCGAAAAGCAGCGCGGCATTTCCGTGGCCAGCTCGGTGATGCAGTTCGAATACCGCGAGCACGTGGTCAACCTGCTCGACACGCCGGGCCACCAGGACTTTTCCGAAGATACCTACCGCGTGCTGACGGCGGTCGATTCCGCGCTGATGGTGATCGACGCCGCGAAGGGTGTGGAAGAGCAGACCATCAAGCTGCTCAACGTCTGCCGCATGCGCGACACGCCCATCCTGACCTTCATGAACAAGCTGGACCGCGAGTGCCGCGATCCGCTGGAATTGCTGGATGAAGTCGAATCCGTGCTGAAGATCCAGTGCGCGCCTGTCACCTGGCCGATCGGCATGGGCAAGAACTTCCGCGGGGTCTACCATCTGCTGCGCGACGAGATCCTGCTGTTCAAGGCGGGCGAGGAGCGCGCCGACCAGGAATTCGAGGTGGTGAAGGGCATCGACAACCCGCGCCTGGCGGAAATGTTCCCGCTGGAGATCGAACAGCTCAAGATGGAGGTGGAGCTGGTGCACGGCGCATCGCATCCGTTCGACCTGGAAGAATTCCTTGCCGGCCGGCAGACGCCGGTGTTTTTCGGATCGGCGATCAACAACTTCGGCGTGCGCGAAATCCTGAATGCCTTGCTGGACTGGGCACCGGCGCCGCGCAATCGCGACGCGACGGTTCGTGCGGTCGAGCCGAACGAAGAACCGTTCTCCGGTTTCGTATTCAAGATCCAGGCGAACATGGATCCGGCGCACCGCGATCGCATCGCCTTCCTGCGCGTTTGCTCCGGGCACTTTGAGCGCGGCATGAAGATCAAGCACCTGCGCCTCGGGCGCGAGATCAAGGTGTCGAGCGTGGTGACCTTCATGGCATCCAGCCGCGAACAGGTGGAAGAGGCGTATGCCGGCGACATTATCGGCTTGCCCAACCACGGCAACATGCAGATCGGCGACAGTTTTTCCGAAGGGGAAATGCTGCAATTCACCGGCATTCCGTATTTCGCGCCGGACTTCTTCCGTTCAGTGCGCATCCGCAATCCGCTCAAGATCAAGCAGCTGCACAAGGGCTTGCAGCAGCTGGGTGAAGAGGGCGCGGTGCAGGTGTTCAAGCCGGTGCACGGCGGCGACCTGATCCTCGGCGCGGTCGGCGTGCTGCAGTTTGAAGTGGTGGCGAGCCGCCTGCTGAACGAGTACGGTGTCGATGCGGTCTTCGAAGGCACGAGCATCAGCAGCGCACGCTGGATTTCCTGTGAGGACAAGAGGGCGCTGGCTGATTTCGAGAAGTCTTCCGCAGGCGCAAACATTGCCTTCGATGCGTCGGGCAATATGGCTTACCTGGCCACATCCGGGGTGAACCTGAAGCTGACCCAGGAGCGCTGGCCGCAGCTGACTTTCCATGCGACACGGGAACATGCGGCAAAGTTGAACTGACGGACTGCTGCGGATCATCCGGCGGGCTCGCATGCATTACGCGGCGAGCCCGCTTTCTTTTTATCGATTGTTTCGATCGCTTTTTGGCAGTTCGCTGAAGTAAGGGGTGACTTGCCACCAGAACCGCGCCAGTTCGCTTTCACTTCTGGCACCGTTTGCGAAATGTCAAATGCGCTGCCGGGCGTCCGCCTATACTCTCCCAACGCATTTTCCAACCTCTTTCTCTCCCCGTAGTGGTGCAGCGACCGGATTCAACGGATCCCGGATTGTTCACGCAGTTTCGGAATCAAGGAGCAACTATGCTGACTGCAACATATTCCCTGGTGGCTATCGCGGCTGAGCAAGACAAGACCCGTGCAATGCTTTCCCGTCTCCAGCAATGTCTTCAGAGTGCGTGGCGGGGGCTGCAAAACATTGACTTCTCATTCCTCGAAACGGCATTCGGGAAGCTGATGCAGTTCGACAGGTTTGTCGGCGCGCGCAAGCTGGAGCGCATCCTGATTCCCGCCTTGCGTGGCGCCGGTCGCGAAGCAGACCAGCTCGTCGCGGAACTGGATGCGCTGCGCGCCAAGAGCGCCGGTATCCTGCGTACACTGGGCGAACAGCTGGCAGAAGCATTCGAGGCCAGCGCGGTCAAGATCAACCAGATCTGCCATGCGATGGACAGCTACTGCGGCACCATGCTGACTCGCCTCGAGCGCGAGGAGCGTGAACTCATTCCGATGGCGCGCCGCCTGCTGTCGATCGAGGACTGGTTCACGATCGCCGCGCAGTTCCTGTCCGATGACGACAGCGCGGACGGCCGGCATCACTCACCGCGGCGTGGCACGGCGTCGGGCCGGCGGCACATCGCCTTCGTACGTCCTTAAGGGGAAGGTTGCCAGGCGCTCTTGCGCGCCGTCACAATTGTTGGCATGGTGTGTTCCATGTTTTTCCATGGAACACACATGCCGAAAATCCTCAGGTTTACCCGCTTTTCCCTGCGCGACTTCCTCGTCGCATCCGGCCCGGCCGCCATTGCGGTCATCGTCGTCTGCGTGCTTGCCTACTGGCTGGTGGACCCGTCGCCACCACGCCAGGTCACGCTCTCCAGCGGACAGGAAAACAGCGCCTATGAAGCCATCGGCAAGAAGTACGCCGCCGTGCTCGCCCGCAACGGCATTCGCGTCGACCTGAAACCCTCGCTCGGCTCGAACGAGAACCTGCAACGTCTCAAGGATGAATCGTCGGACATCGACATCGCCTTCGTCCAGAGCGGATCGACGCGCCATGAGGAACTGGAAGGCCGCGGCCTGGTTTCCCTTGGCAGCCTGTTCACGGAACCGGTGTGGCTGTTCCTGCGCGATTCCCGCAATGTCACGCGCCTGTCGCAGCTGAAAGGATTGAAGATCAACGTGGGGGCGGAAGGCACCGGCGTGCCCGGCCTGTTCAAGCAGGTCCTCTCGGCGAATGGCGTGGAGCCCGCGCAGGTCAAGCTCGGCACACTGGAAAACACGCCGGCGACCGTGGAGCTGCTTGCCGGGCGCATCGATGGCCTGGTGTTCAGTTCCGCGCCGGACGCGCCGTTGATCCAGATGCTGCTGCAGACGCCGGGCATCCGGCTGTTTGATTTCGCGCAGGCGGAGGCGTATACGCGGCGCTTTCCCTTCTTCTCGCATGTTGTACTCCCGCGTGGCATTGTCGACTTCGGGCGCGACCTGCCGCCCCGGGACGTCCACCTGATCGCCCCAACGGCGACGCTGGTCGCCCGCGACGACCTGCATCCAGCTCTGGTTGACCTGTTCGTGCAGGCGGCATCCGAAATCCACGGTGCGCCGGGATGGTTCCAGAAGAAGGGCGAATTCCCGACGGCGAATTACACCGAGGTGCCGGTGTCGCCGGCAGCGGAAAAGTTCTACAAGAATGGTCCGCCGCTGCTGCAACGTTACTTGCCGTTCTGGCTCGCCAATTTCTTTGAGCGCATGTGGGTGGTAGGCGTGGCACTGGGCGCCTTGCTGCTGCCGCTGTCGCGCATCATCCCCCCGCTGTATGTGTGGAAGGTGCGCTCACGGGTATTCCGCTGGTATGGCCAGCTGCGCGCGGTCGAGCAGGCGATCGAGGATGTGCCGGCGGAGCGGCAGGCGGAAGTCTATCCGGAACAGCTGAAACGCCTCAACGAGATCGAAGAGCGGGTCAACCGTATCTCGATCCCGCTGTCGTTTGCCGACGAGCTGTACGGGCTGCGCAGCCATATCAACTTCGTTCGGCGGCGCGTGCTCTCACTGATGAAGCCCGATTAGGCGCCGATCCAGGGCAGCCCTGCCTTGCACCAGCCGCTGACGGTCTTGCGATGGCCTTCGGCGTCCTTGTCGCCTTCGAAGCCCTCCAGCACATCGAAGCAGTTGGCATAGCCGTTCTCGGTTGCCAGCTTCGCAGCGTGCCGCGAGCGCACGCCCGACCGGCACAGGAACAGCAGAACCTTGTCCTTCGACGCCGCGCGCGCCAGCTCGTCGAGGAAGGCGGGGTTGGGCGTGCCGCCCGGGTAGGTGCTCCATTGCACCGCGGCGTGCTGCTGCTCGGGGATGCCGACGCGGCCCACCCAGTCGCGCTCGGCATTGGTGCGAACGTCCACCAGGAGGACGTTCGGATCCTGCCGAAGCAGCGAATAAGCTTCGGACGGCGTGATCGCGCCTGCATAGGGCAGCTGCCTTTCGGTGCCGCGCAGGCGGGCGGTGGTGAGAATATCCATCATCTGCTCCGGAAAGTTGGATTTTTTCTATTTTATCCCGATGGCTGGAAGGCTATAGTGTCCGCAGGTCGGAGAGAGCGGTGCACTAATTTGGTGCTATTCCTGTGCGAAACGAACCAAAACAGTGCACATATCGAAAAACGCACTGCTTTGGTGATTGCTGCGATGTGCCGTTCTCGCGCCATCTATGTTTCAACATCGCACTATTTGAGCTAATTTGAGCGCTTCATCGCGGTGCACGTGAATTGTTTTTTCTCAAGGCGGTGGCATGGAATCTGCTATCATTCCGGCCTGTGTTTCAAGCCGTACTTCGGCCTGTCGCAGGCGAATACAGTCGGCTCAAACCAACTTTATCCGAACCACACCCGCTCATACACTTAGGAGATTCGCATGGCAATGACGGCCGCAGACGTCTTGAAGTTGGCGAAAGACAACGAAGTCAAGTTCGTTGATTTTCGTTTTGCAGACACCCGGGGCAAGGAACAGCACGTAACGGTGCCGGTTTCGCAGTTCGGCATGGACAAGTTCGAGTCCGGCCATGCATTCGACGGTTCCTCGATCGCCGGCTGGAAGGGCATTGAAGCCTCCGACATGCTGCTGATGCCGGATCCGAATACGGCCAACATCGACCCGTTCATGGAAGAGACCACGCTGTTCATGCAGTGCGACGTGATCGAACCGTCCGACGGCAAGGGCTATGACCGTGACCCGCGCTCCATCGCCAAGCGCGCTGAAGCCTACCTGAAGTCCTCCGGCCTGGGCGATACCGCCTACTTCGGTCCGGAACCCGAATTCTTCATCTTCGACAACGTTCGCTGGAAGATCGACATGTCCGGCTGCTTCGTCAAGATCGGCTCGGAAGAGGCATCCTGGTCCACCGGCCGCGAACTCGAAGGCGGCAACACCGGCCATCGTCCGACCGTCAAGGGCGGCTACTTCCCGGTTCCCCCGGTCGACAGCTTCCAGGACATGCGTTCCGAAATGTCCCTGATCCTCGAAGCCATGGGCATCCCGGTCGAAGTGCACCACCACGAAGTGGCCGGCGCCGGCCAGAACGAACTCGGCACCAAGTTCTCCACCCTGGTCGAGCGCGCTGACTGGACCCAGAACCTGAAGTACGTGATCTGGAACGTTGCTCACACCTACGGCAAGACCGCGACCTTCATGCCGAAGCCGCTGGTTGGCGACAATGGTTCGGGCATGCACGTTCACCAGTCCGTCTGGAAGGATGGCCAGAACCTGTTCGCGGGCGACGGCTACGCAGGCCTGTCTGATTTCGCCCTGTACTACATCGGCGGCATCATCAAGCACGCACGCGCGCTGAACGCGATCACCAACCCGGGCACCAACTCCTACAAGCGTCTGGTTCCTGGTTTCGAAGCACCGGTCAAGCTGGCTTACTCGGCGAAGAACCGTTCCGCATCGATCCGTATTCCGCACGTTGCCAATCCGAAGGGCCGTCGCGTCGAAGCGCGCTTCCCGGATCCGCTGTCCAACCCGTACCTGTGCTTCTCCGCCCTGCTAATGGCAGGCCTGGACGGCGTGCAGAACAAGATCCACCCGGGCGAAGCAGCATCGAAGGACCTGTACCACCTGCCGCCGGAAGAAGACGCGCTGATCCCGACCGTGTGCTCCTCGCTGGAACAAGCGCTCGAGTACCTGGACAAGGATCGCGAGTTCCTGACCCGTGGCGGCGTGTTCAGCGACACCATGATCGACGCTTACATCGACCTCAAGATGCAGGAAGTCCAGCGCTTCCGCATGACGACGCATCCGATCGAGTTCGACATGTACTACTCGCTGTAATCAGCATTCCGCCTCAAGGCGACGCTGTTCAAGAAACGGGGAAAACTTCGGTTTTCCCCGTTTTTTTTGCTGCCGGAAACTGTTGCGTTGCTTTACGATCCAAGAGGAGAGTGTTTGTAAAGCATTGATTCTTATCCTAAACTAGTAAGCGCCCGCATAGTTTCTCGAAAGAAAGATGATTAAACAACAATTGACCGGTCTGCTCTTGCTGGTGATGACAGCCGGCATCGCGCACGCGCAAAGCGAGGTCTACCTGTGCGTCGACGAGAACGGAAAAAGGGAATACAAGAACACCGGGATCACGAAAGGGTGCAAGAAGGTCGACCTGCCGGGCATCACCATGATTCCCGCGCCGCCGAAAAAGGTCGCGCCGGCACCGCAGACTGCTGCGGCAAAGCCCGCGGCAAGCACGCCATCCGATTTCCCGAAGGTGGATAATGGCACCCAGAAGGCGCGCGACAATGACCGCAAGCAGATCCTGCTCGACGAAATGAAGGCCGAAGAGCAGAAACTCGCGAACCTGAAACGGGAGTACAACAACGGCGAGCCCGAACGCCGCGGCGATGAGCGCAACTTCGCGAAGTACCAGGAGCGCGTTGGCGGCATGAAGGATGACATCGACCGCACGGAAAAGAACATCGAAGCCCTGAAGCGCGAGATCGGCAACATCAGATAGGGCGGGTATGACGCTTGCATGGACAGGGCCGCTTGATGCGGCCCTTTTGATTTCTGGAGCAACGTGAAAACATCGCATACTTCATTCGACGGTCTCGACCTGCTGTCTTCGGCGGTCGTCATCCTTGATGCGGCCAGCCGCATCACCTACGCCAACGCGGCCGCCGAAAACCTTCTCGAAAGCTCGTTCAAGGCGCTGTCCCAGCAGAAGCTGAGCAAGCTCTTCCTCAACGGCGCGCATCTCGACCAGGTCTTCCAGGAAGCGGTCCAGCATCGCTTCGCCGACAAGCGGCTTGACCTCGCCCTTGAGCGTCCGAGCCGCGAACCGCTGCTGGTCCATGTGATTGTCACCGCGCTCGACAATCCGGAGACGCCGGTGCTCATCGAACTGCGCGAGAACGTGCAGCAGCTCAAGCTCGACCGCGAAGAGCGAATGCTTGACCAGAGCCAGGCCAACAAGGAACTGATCCGCAACCTCGCGCACGAGATCAAGAATCCACTCGGCGGTATTCGCGGCGCTGCACAGCTGCTGGAGCTCGAACTGCCCGAGCGCCACCTCAAGGAATTGCGCGAGTACACACAGGTCATCATCAAGGAAGCCGACCGACTACAGACGCTGGTGGACCGCCTGCTGGCGCCACACCGCCGGCCGCACATCGTCGGCGACGTCAACATCCACGAAGTCTGCGAGCGCGTGCGCAGCCTCATCGTGGCCGAGTTCCCGACGGGACTGACGATCAAGCGCGACTACGATCTGTCGGTGCCCGAGTTCAGGGGCGACAAGGAGCAGCTGATCCAGGCCGTGCTCAACATCGCGCATAACGCGGCACAGGCCTTGTCCGAACAGATCAAGGCAGGCGATGCGGTCATCACTTTCCAGACGCGCGTGGCACGTCAGGTCACGCTAGCGAAGGTGCGTTACAGGCTGGCATTAGACTTGCATATCATCGACAATGGTCCGGGCATCCCACCCGACATCCGCGATCGCATCTTCTACCCGCTTGTATCAGGCAAGGACGGCGGCAGCGGACTCGGGCTGACACTTGCACAGACATTCGTGCAGCAGCATCTGGGCGTTATCGAATGCGAGAGCAGGCCGGGATGCACGGACTTCAGGATTTTGATACCGCTGCCTTGACCACAAGATCGAGGACGGCTCAACCCACTGCCACACGCGCGGGATACTGAAAAAATATGAAGCCAATCTGGATTGTTGACGACGACGAATCAATTCGCTGGGTACTCGAAAAGGCACTGGCCCGAGAGAACCTCGCTACCAAGAGCTTCTCCAATGCGCGCGAAGTCATGGATGCGCTGCAGACCAGCGTGCCGCAGGTCCTCGTGTCCGATATCCGCATGCCCGGCGAATCCGGGCTCGAACTGCTTCAGTCTGTAAAGACCAGGTACCCTGGCCTGCCGGTCATCGTGATCACTGCCTTCTCGGACCTCGACTCCGCGGTCGCTGCGTTCCAGGGTGGTGCATTTGAATATCTCGCCAAGCCCTTCGATGTCGACAAGGCGGTCGAACTGATCCGCCGTGCACTGGAAGAGAGCTTGCGCGAATCGGATGTCGAACAGACGGCTGCCGACACCCCAGAAATCCTCGGCCAGGCGCCGGCAATGCAGGATGTGTTCCGCGCAATCGGCCGCCTGTCGCAGTCGAATGTCACCGTGCTGATTACCGGCGAGTCCGGTACCGGCAAGGAACTCGTGGCCCGCGCGCTGCACAAGCACAGTCCGCGGGCGGCGCAGCCATACATTGCACTGAATACTGCCGCGATACCGAAGGACCTGCTCGAATCCGAACTGTTCGGCCACGAGCGCGGCGCCTTCACCGGCGCGCAGGCGATGCGGCGCGGCCGCTTCGAGCAGGCCGAGAACGGCACGCTCTTCCTCGATGAAATCGGCGACATGCCCTTCGACCTGCAGACGCGCTTGCTACGCGTGCTGTCGGACGGCCATTTCTACCGCGTCGGCGGACACCAGCCATTGAAAGCCAATGTGCGCGTGATCGCGGCCACGCACCAGAACCTCGAACAGCGGGTCAAGGAAGGCCTGTTCCGCGAGGACTTGTATCACCGCCTGAACGTGATCCGCCTGCGCCTGCCCAGCCTGCGCGAGCGGCGCGAGGACATTCCGCTGCTGACGCGTCATTTCCTCGCGCAGAGCGCCAAGCAGCTCGGCGTCGAAGCCAAGCGCATGTCCGACAGCGCAATGCAGTTCCTCGCCAGCCTTGAGCTGCCGGGCAACGTGCGCCAGCTCGAGAACCTGTGCAACTGGATTACCGTGATGGCGCCGGGGCAGACGGTCGAGATCAAGGACTTGCCCGCCGACCTGACCCACGGTCAGGAATTCGCGCCGCCGGCCATGACTTCATTCACACCTGCCGCGCCGCAGGCGCCTCACCCGCCGGCGTTTGTCTCCACTACGGAAACACCAAGCATCAATGCGGCGATCGGCGCTGGCATGTTCGTCCCGCAGACGATGACGTCCATGCCGGTTTCGTCTTCGTTGCCCGTGCCGAATGGTTCGGCCGAGAAGGCAAGCTGGATCAGCCTGCTTGAATCGGAAGCGGCGCAAATGCTTGCGGCCGGACAGCCGGAGGTGATGGATGCACTGGGAAGGCAGTTCGAATCGGCGCTCATCAAGACCGCGCTGAAGCACACCCATGGGCGCAAGAACGACGCGGCTGTGCGGCTGGGGATCGGCCGCAATACCATCACACGGAAGATCCATGAGCTTGGCATAGACGGCGCCAAGGATGACTAAAAGAAGAAGGGCCGGTGATTACCGGCCCTTTTTTCATGCCTGCCTCAGGTATTGCGGCGCGGATAACCCTCGGCCGTGATCCTGACCCACACGCGCTCTTTTTCTTCGTCGCTCATGAATACCCACTGCGCGACTTCCTCGACAGTGCGTCCGCAGCCGCGGCAGACATCATCGAAGGTGGTTGAACAGACGGCAACACAGGGTGTGTCGGGACGGGTGGAATTTTGCATAATGGAGGCCTTCAAACCGACATTTTAGGCCAATTCCCATGCTCAAGCTCTACTACTACCCAGGCAATGCAAACCTGGCGCCGCACATGTTGCTGGAAGAAATGGGCGTGCCTTATGAACTGGTGCTGGTGGACCGCACGAAGGATGCGCACCATAGTGCCGACTACCTGAAACTGAATCCGAACGGGCGCATTCCGGTGCTTGTCGACGGCGGTCTTGTCCTGTTCGAAACGGCGGCCATCTGCCTGCACCTGGCTGACAGCTACCCCGAGGCCGGGTTTGCGCCAGCCGTCGGCACGAAGGAGCGCGCGCATTTCTACAAGTGGCTGGTCTACCTGACCAATACGCTGCAGGCGGAGCTGATCACGTACTTCTACCCCGAGCGCTGGGCGGAGGACGACGACGCGATTGCACAGGTGAAGGCGCATGCGGAAGCACATGTCGGTGGCATGCTCGATCTGCTCGACCGGACGCTGGCGGAGAATGGCGGGCCTTACCTGCGCGGCGCGAAGATGTCGGCTGTCGATCCTTACCTGTTCATGCTCTCACGTTGGACGCGCATGATGGAAAACCCGGCGCGCAACAGGAAACATCTTGGTGCATTCCTGCGGATGATGGCGGAGCGCCCTGCGGTCAGGAGGACGCTGGAGCAGGAGGGGCTGGGGGAGCCGTTGTTCTAGAATTTATTTACACCCCTTGATTCAACTTCCTCCACAATGTCGTGCGGCTGATGCCCAAATACTTCGCCGCCGCTTCGCGATTTCCGTTGAATCGCGCCAGCACTTCATGGATTGATTCGGTTTGCGGCGCAGGCAGCCGTTTAACGGGCGTGTCCGGTTTCGTCGCCGCCGCAAGCTCCGGCGCCACGGCCAGCACAAAGCTCGGCGTCAGCGCCTGCAGCGGTTCCGCTGCCAGAAAGAGCGCCAGGCGCTCCATCAGGTTGCGCAACTCACGCACATTCCCCGGCCACGCATAACCGCCCAGCAAGGGCGCGCAGGCCAGGAGTTCCGCATGCAGGTTCGCATGCGGCCGCGCTCCCAGCGAGGCGAGCGCATTCTTCAGTCCCCACTCGGCAAGTGCCACAAGGTCTTCGATGCGGTCGCGCAGCGGCGGCAGCGTCACGCGCAATACGCCGAGGCGATAGAAGAGGTCGGCGCGGAAGCGTCCATCCTTCACGCGCTGGTCGAGGTCGCAGTGCGTGGCGCTGAGGATGCGCACATTGACGGGAACGGGACGCGTGCCGCCTACGCGAACGACTTCCCGCTCTTCCAGCACGCGCAGCAAGCGCGTCTGCAACTGCAAGGGCATCTCGCCGATCTCGTCGAGGAAGAGAGTGCCGCGGTTGGCCGCCTCGAACAATCCTGCATGGCCGCCGCGGCGTGATCCGGTGAACGCACCTTCCTCATAGCCGAACAGCTCCGATTCCAGCAGCGACTCCGCCACCGCGCCGCAATTGACCGCGAGGAAAGGCTGCCGCGCGCGCTGGCTTTCGCGGTGGATCGCTTGCGCGGCGAGTTCCTTGCCGGTGCCGGTCTCGCCCTGGATGAGGACCGTCGCTGGAGATTTCGCAAACAGTTCGATCGAATGGCGTACCGACTGCATGGCCGGCGAATCGCCGCGCAGGTCATTGAGGCCGTGCTTGGCGCGAAGGGTATCGGCCACCGGGGACGCACGGCCGCGACTCGATTCCAGCTGCGTGAAGCGCGCGATTTCCAGCGCGTCTTCGAATGCCTGGCGGATCGACGCCGCCGAATAGACGAACACGCCCGCCAGCCCGGCTTCTTCCGCAAGGTCGGTGATCAGGCCGGCGCCGACGATGGCCTTGATGCCGGCCGCCTTCAGCTCATTGATCTGCGCGCGCGCATCTTCTTCCGTCACATAGGTGCGTTGGGGGATGGCGATATCGAAGGTGCCGAGGAATTCCGCCAGCTCGGTCATCGGCGTCTGGTAGGTGATGAGGCCGACGTGCGGCGTGATCTTCCTGGCGCGCGCCAGTGCCTGCATCACGTCGAATCCGCTCGCCTTGGCAATGACGACCGGCAGCGAGAGTCGGCTCTTCAGGTAGGCGGCGTTGGAGCCGGCGGCGATGACAGCGTCGCAGCGTTCGGTTTCCAGCCGCTCGCGGATATGCCGCACCGCATCCTCGAAACCGAGCGGGATCGGTTCGATCGACGCGCGGTCGTCGAATTCAAGGGTGATATCTCGGAACAGGTCGGACAGGCGCGAAATCGACACCGTCCAGATGATCGGCTTGTCGGGCAGGTCGGCGGCGGGGCGGGCAGGAAGTCTCATGTTTCATGAACGTTTCAGTGTTTCGATTGTAACGCAATTTGAAACGCTGCGGCGTAATTGATCCAAGGCAGTATTCTATATAAGTCGTTGAAAATAAAAGAGTTTCATCGCGCTAACGTTGAACGTTTCCCATGTTCACCACGTGGCACACGGATTGCAATAAGGGCACCAGTATCAATCGTTGCAACAATTCCCCACAACAAGGTGAAGACATGAGTCAGTACTCCGCAGGCGCCGCCTTCCGCAAGGCGGTACAAGAAGAATCCCCGCTGCAGGTCGTGGGCACGATCAACGCCAACCATGCATTGCTGGCCAAGCGCGCCGGCTACCGCGCGATCTACCTGTCCGGCGGCGGCGTGGCGGCCGGTTCCCTCGGCCTGCCCGACCTCGGCATTTCCGGCCTCGACGACGTCCTGACCGACGTGCGCCGCATCACCGACGTGTGCGACCTGCCGCTGCTGGTCGACGTCGATACCGGCTTCGGTTCCTCCGCGTTCAATGTGGCCCGCACCGTCAAGTCGATGATCAAGTTCGGCGCCGCCGCAATGCACATCGAAGACCAGGTCGGCGCCAAGCGCTGCGGCCACCGTCCGAACAAGGAAATCGTCAGCAAGCAGGAAATGGTCGACCGCATCAAGGCCGCCGTCGATGCGCGCACCGACGAAAACTTCGTGATCATGGCCCGTACCGACGCGCTCGCCGTGGAAGGCCTGGAAGCCGCGCTCGACCGCGCGCAGGCCTGCGTCGAAGCCGGCGCCGATATGGTGTTCCCGGAAGCGATCACCCAGCTCGACATGTACAAGATCTTCGCCGACACGCTGAAGGTGCCGGTCCTGGCCAACATCACCGAGTTCGGCGCGACCCCGCTGTACACCGTCGAAGAACTCAAGAGCGTCAACGTCGGCCTCGTGCTGTATCCGCTGTCCGCCTTCCGCGCGATGAACAAGGCTGCGGAAAACGTCTACACCGCGATCCGCCGCGACGGCACGCAAAAGAACGTGGTCGATACCATGCAGACCCGCATGGAGCTGTACGACCGCATCAATTACCACGAATTCGAACAGAAGCTCGACGCCCTGTTCGCACAACAAAAAGCCAAGTAATTTTTCCCGGAGATACAGATGAGTGATCAACAAGCTGCAGGCTTCAAGCCCAAGAAATCCGTTGCCCTGTCCGGCGTGACCGCCGGCAATACCGCACTGTGTACCGTCGGCCGTACCGGCAATGACCTCCACTATCGCGGCTACGACATCCTGGACGTCGCCGACACCTGCGAATTCGAAGAAATTGCCCACCTGCTGGTGCACGGCAAGCTGCCGACCACCGCCGAACTGAAGGCCTACAAGGCCAAGCTCAAGGCATTGCGCGGCCTGCCGTCGCAAGTGAAGGCGGTGCTGGAATCGCTGCCCGCAGCTTCGCATCCGATGGACGTAATGCGTTCCGGCGTCTCCGCGCTCGGCTGCGTGCTGCCCGAGAAGGATGACCACAACACCCCCGGCGCGCGCGACATCGCCGACAAGCTGATGGCTTCGCTCGGTTCCATGTTGCTGTACTGGTACCACTTCAGCCACAACGGCAAGCGCATCGAAGTCGAAACCGACGACGACTCCATCGGCGGCCACTTCCTGCACCTGCTGCACGGCCAGAAGCCGTCCGAGCTGTGGGTCAAGGCGATGCACACCTCGCTGATCCTGTACGCAGAGCACGAGTTCAACGCCTCCACCTTCACCGGCCGCGTGATCGCCGGCACGGGCTCCGACATGTACTCCGCCATCACCGGCGCAATCGGCGCGCTGCGCGGTCCGAAGCACGGCGGCGCAAACGAAGTCGCCTTCGAAATCCAGAAGCGCTACGACAACCCGGATGAAGCGGAAGCCGACATCCGCCGCCGCGTCGAGAACAAGGAAGTCGTGATCGGTTTCGGCCACCCGGTCTACACCGTGTCCGACCCGCGCAACAAGGTCATCAAGGAAGTCGCACGCACGCTGTCCGACGATGCCGGCTCGATGAAGATGTTCGACATCGCCGAGCGCCTCGAAACCGTGATGTGGGAAATCAAGAAGATGTTCCCGAACCTCGACTGGTTCTCCGCCGTGTCGTATCACATGATGGGCGTGCCGACCGCGATGTTCACGCCGCTGTTCGTGATTGCGCGTACCTCCGGCTGGTCTGCGCACATCATCGAGCAGCGCATCGACAACAAGATCATCCGCCCGAGCGCGAACTATGTCGGCCCGGAAGATCTCAAATTCGTGCCGATCAAGGACCGCAAGTAACAGCGATGAAAGCCCGTCCGCATGACGGGCTTTCTTACCTTAACACTACCTATCCGCACACTCATGAATACCGCCTACCGCAAACCCCTGCCGGGCACCAAGCTGGACTACTACGACGCGCGCGCAGCGGTCGAAGCGATCCAGCCGGGCGCCTGGGAAAAGCTGCCCTACACCTCGCGCGTGCATGCCGAAAACCTGGTGCGCAAATGCGAACCCGCCATCCTTACGGAATGCCTGAAGCAGATCATCGAAGTCAAGCGCGAGCGCGACTTCCCGTGGTTCCCGGCACGTGTCGTCTGCCACGACATCCTCGGCCAGACCGCGCTGGTTGACCTCGCGGGCCTGCGTGACGCAATCGCCGACCAGGGCGGCGACCCGGCCAAGGTCAATCCGGTCGTGCCGGTGCAGCTGATCGTCGACCACTCGCTCGCCGTCGAATGCGGCGGCTTCGACCCGGACGCATTCGCCAAGAACCGCGCGATCGAGGATCGCCGCAACGAAGACCGTTTCCACTTCATCGAGTGGACCAAGGAAGCGTTCAAGAACGTCGACGTGATCCCGGCCGGTAACGGCATCATGCACCAGATCAACCTGGAAAAGATGTCGCCGGTGATTCACGCCATCGACGGCGTCGCCTTCCCCGACACCTGCGTCGGCACCGACAGCCACACTCCGCACGTTGACGCGCTGGGCGTGATCGCGATTGGCGTGGGCGGCCTCGAAGCCGAGAACGTCATGCTGGGCCGCGCCTCCTGGATGCGCCTGCCGGAAATCGTCGGCGTCGAACTGTCCGGCAAGCGTCAGCCGGGGATCACCGCGACCGATATCGTGCTCGCGCTGACCGAGTTCCTGCGCAAGTCGAAGGTGGTCGGCTCCTACCTCGAGTTCTACGGCGAAGGCGCGAAGTCGCTGACGCTGGGCGACCGTGCAACCATCTCCAACATGGCGCCGGAATACGGCGCGACCGCGGCGATGTTCTCCATCGACCAGCACACGCTCGATTACCTGATGCTCACGGGCCGCACCGAAGAACAGGTGAAACTGGTCGAGACCTATGCGAAGGTCGCAGGCCTGTGGTCCGACAGCCTGCAGAACGCACAGTACGAGCGCGTGCTGAAGTTCGACCTGTCGACCGTAGTGCGCAACATGGCAGGCCCGTCCAACCCGCATGCACGCGTGGCGACGACCGACCTGGCTGCCAAGGGCATCGCCGGCAAGTGGGAAGAAACCCCGGGCCAGATGCCGGACGGCGCAGTGATCATTGCTGCTATCACCAGCTGCACCAACACCTCCAACCCGCGTAACGTGATTGCCGCCGCCCTGCTGGCACGAAACGCGAACAAGCTGGGCCTGACCCGCAAGCCGTGGGTGAAGTCCTCGCTGGCTCCCGGCTCCAAGGCCGTCGAACTGTACCTGGAAGAAGCTGGCCTGAAGGGCGACCTGGAAAAGCTCGGCTTCGGCATCGTCGCCTTCGCCTGCACCACCTGCAACGGCATGTCGGGTGCGCTGGATCCCAAGATCCAGCAAGAGATCATCGACCGCGACCTGTACGCCACCGCCGTGTTGTCGGGCAACCGTAACTTCGATGGCCGTATCCATCCGTACGCAAAGCAGGCGTTCCTGGCCTCGCCGCCGCTGGTCGTCGCTTACGCGCTGGCCGGTACCGTGCGTTTCGACATCGAGCGCGATTCCTTCGGCACCGATGCCAACGGCAAACCGATCCTGTTGAAGGACCTGTGGCCGAGCGACGAAGAGATCGACGCCATCGTCAACGCCAGCGTGAAGCCGGAGCAGTTCAACAAGGTCTACATCCCGATGTTCGAGAAGCGTGCAGCTTCCGGTGAAAAGATCACCCCGCTGTACAACTGGCGCCCGCAATCGACCTACATCCGCCGTCCGCCGTACTGGGAAGGCGCGCTGGCAGGCGAGCGCACGCTGAAGGGCATGCGTCCGCTGGCGGTCTTGCCGGACAACATCACGACCGACCACCTGTCGCCGTCCAACGCCATCCTGCTGGATTCCGCAGCAGGCGAATACCTCGCGAAGATGGGCTTGCCGGAGGAGGACTTCAACTCCTACGCGACGCACCGCGGCGACCACCTGACCGCGCAACGCGCGACCTTCGCGAATCCGCAGCTGGTCAACGAAATGGCCGTGGTCGATGGCAAGGTCAAGAAGGGCTCGCTGGCCCGCGTCGAGCCGGAAGGCAAGGTCATGCGCATGTGGGAAGCCATAGAAACCTACATGGAGCGCAAGCAGCCGCTGATCATCATCGCCGGCGCCGATTACGGCCAGGGTTCGTCGCGTGACTGGGCAGCCAAGGGCGTGCGCCTCGCCGGCGTGGAAGCGATCGCGGCCGAAGGCTTCGAGCGCATCCACCGCACCAACCTGATCGGCATGGGCGTGCTGCCGCTGGAGTTCAAGCCGGGCACGACCCGCCTGACGCTGAACATCGACGGCACCGAGACCTATGACGTCGTCGGCGCGCTCAAGCCGCGTGCGGACCTCACGCTTGTGATCACCCGCAAGAATGGCGAACGTGTGGAAGTGCCGGTGACTTGCCGTCTCGATACCGCGGAGGAAGTGTCTGTCTACGAAGCGGGCGGCGTGCTGCAGCGTTTCGCGAAGGACTTCCTGGCGGCGTCGGACGCGAAGGCGGCGTAAGCAAGTAGGGTGGGTAGAGCGAAGCGAAACCCACCATTCGATGCACAGAAGCACACGGTGGGTTTCGCTGCGCTCTACCCACCCTACGATCCTTTACCGGACAACATACATGGCACACGTACCCCAAATCAAAATCCCCGCCACCTACATCCGTGGCGGCACCAGCAAAGGCGTGTTTTTCCGCCTGCAGGATTTGCCCGAGCGCTGCCAGGTGCCGGGCAAGGCGCGCGACAATCTCTTCATGCGCGTGATCGGCAGCCCTGACCCGTATTCGGCGCACATCGACGGCATGGGCGGCGCGACGTCGTCCACGTCAAAATGCGTGATCCTCTCCAAGAGCGACGTGCCCGGCCACGACGTCAACTATCTCTATGGCCAGATCTCCATCGACAAGGCCTTCGTTGACTGGAGCGGCAACTGCGGCAATCTCTCCACGGCAGCAGGCGCATTCGCGATTCACGCAGGTCTCGTCGATCCTTCGCGCATTCCGGAGAACGGCACCTGTGTTGTTCGCATCTGGCAGGCCAACATCAAGAAAACCATCATCGCGCACGTGCCGGTCACCAATGGCCAGGTGCAGGAAACCGGTGATTTCGAACTGGACGGTGTGACTTTCCCGGCTGCGGAAATCGTGCTGGAGTTCATGGACCCGTCCGACGATGCGGAAGAGGGCGGCTCGATGTTCCCGACTGGTAACCTGGTGGATGACCTCGAGGTGCCCGGCATCGGCACGCTGAAAGCCACCATGATCTCCGCAGGTATACCAACCGTATTCGTGAACGCGGAAGAGATCGGCTACACCGGCACCGAACTGCGCGAGCAGATCAACACGGATGCAGCCGCCTTGGCGAAGTTCGAAAAGATCCGCGTGGCCGGCGCGCTGCGCATGGGCCTCATCAAGAGCCCGGAAGAAGCCGCAACTCGCCAGCACACGCCCAAGATTGCATTCGTCGCGAAGCCGAAGGATTACGTGTCTTCGAGCGGCAAGACGGTCGCCGCCGGCGACGTCGACCTGCTGGTGCGCGCGCTCTCCATGGGCAAGCTGCACCACGCGATGATGGGCACGGCTGCAGTGGCGATCGGCACTGCTGCCGCAATCCCCGGCACGCTCGTGAATATCGCTGCCGGCGGCGGCGAACGCAACGCCGTGCGCTTCGGCCATCCTTCCGGCACCTTGCGTGTCGGTGCGGAGGCAGCCAAGGTCGATGGCGAATGGCGCGTCACCAAAGCCATCATGAGCCGCAGTGCGCGCATCCTGATGGAAGGCTGGGTACGCGTTCCCGGCGACGCATTCTAAGCAGCAATGCATGTTCAAAAAAAAGCGCAGAGACAGATTTGTCGATGCGCTTTTTTTACGCAGTTTCCGGCGCATCGTAAGTGCAGAGTAAGTCGCGCTGCGCATACTGAAACACTATAAAAAATCATTCCACGTGCACGTCACCATCGCACGCATCCAATCTGATTCGGGGGCAACATGAACTTCGCAGACTTCTACAAGAATTCCATCGAAAATCCCCAGGCATTCTGGGACAACGAAGCCAAACTCATCGACTGGAAAGAGCCCTACAAGCAGGTGCTCGACTACAGCAAACCACCCTTCACGAAATGGTTCGTCGGCGGCAAGACCAACCTCTGCCACAACGCAGTCGACCGCTGGGCGGACAAGCAGGGCGACAAGCCTGCGTTGATCGCGATCTCCACCGAGACGGACAGCGAGAAGGTCTACAGCTTCAAGGAATTGCAGTCGGAAGTGATGCGCACCGCGGCGATGATGCAATCGCTCGGCGTGGGCAAGGGTGATCGTGTGCTGATCTACATGCCGATGATCGCGGAAGCGGCGTTTGCGATGCTGGCCTGTGCACGGATCGGTGCGGTGCACTCGGTGGTGTTTGGCGGCTTTGCATCCAACAGCCTAGCCACCCGTATCGACGATGCGAAGCCGAAGCTCATTGTGTCTGCAGACGCCGGTTCGCGCGGCGGCAAGGCAGTGCCCTACAAGCCGCTGCTCGATGAAGCGATCAACCTCGCCGAGCACAAGCCCGCGCATGTGCTGCTCGTCAACCGCGGCCTGGTCCCGATGGACCTCGTTGCAGGGCGTGACGTCGATTACGCGACGCTGCGCGAACAGAACCTGAAGGCGGAAGTCCCGGTCGAGTGGCTCGAATCAAACGAGATGTCCTACATCCTCTACACCTCCGGCACGACCGGCAAGCCGAAGGGCGTGCAGCGCGATGTCGGCGGCTACGCAGTCGCGCTGGCTGCATCGATGAAGTACATCTTCTGCGGCAATCCGGGAGAAACCTATTTCTCGACCTCCGACATCGGCTGGGTGGTGGGCCACTCCTACATCGTCTACGGTCCGCTGATCGCCGGCATGGCGACCATCATGTATGAAGGCTTGCCGATCCGTCCCGATGCCGGCATCTGGTGGAGCATCGTCGAGAAGTACAAGGTCACGCGCATGTTCTCCGCGCCGACCGCGGTGCGCGTGCTGAAGAAGCAGCCGCCGGAGTTCATGAAAAAATACGACCTGTCCTCGTTGAAAGCGCTCTATCTTGCAGGCGAACCGCTGGACGAGCCGACCTCGCAATGGATTTCGTCGGAACTCGGCGTGCCCATCATCGACAACTACTGGCAGACCGAAACCGGCTGGCCGATCATGTCGGTGGCACGCGGCGTCGAGAATACTCCGACTCGCCTTGGCAGCCCCGGCGTGCCGATGTACGGCTATAACGTCAAGATTCTCAATGAATCTACCGGCGAGGAGTGTGGCGCCAACGAAAAGGGCGTGGTCGTGATCGGCGGCCCGCTGCCTCCCGGCTGCATGCAAACCGTGTTCGGCGACGACGAGCGCTTCGTGAAGACCTACTGGTCCAACTTCAAGCAGCCGATGTATTCGACCTTCGACTGGGGCATCCGCGATAACGAAGGCTACTACTTCATCCTCGGCCGTACCGACGACGTGATCAACGTCGCCGGCCACCGTCTCGGCACGCGCGAGATCGAGGAAAGCATCTCCAGCCATCCGAATGTGTCCGAAGTGGCCGTGGTCGGTGTCGAGGACAAGCTCAAGGGACAGGTCGCGGTGGCCTTCGCCATCCTGAAGAATGCTGAACCGGCATCGACTCCCGATGGCCGCAAGGCGCTGGAAGCGGAAGTGATGGCGGTGGTGGACAAGCAACTGGGCGCGGTTGCGCGTCCGGCGCGCGTGCACTTCGTCAGCCTGCTGCCGAAGACACGTTCTGGCAAGCTGTTGCGCCGTTCGATCCAGGCGATTTGCGAAGGGCGCGATCCGGGGGATCTGACGACGATCGAAGATCCGACGTCGCTGCAGCAGATCAAGACAGCATTGACGGTGTGATATTCGCTCCCCTCTCCCGCCTGCGGGAGCGGGGAGTTACTCGATCGTCGCCACCACCGGCGTATGATCCGACGGCTGTTCCCACTTCCGCGGCACCTTGTCGATCACGCATTCCTTGCAGCGCGCCGCCAGCGCAGGCGACAGCAGCACATGGTCGATCCGCAGCCCGGCATTGCGCCGGAATCCCATCATCCGGTAGTCCCACCAGCTGAACAGTTTCTCCGGCTGTTCAAATAACCGGAACGCATCCTTGAAGCCGAGATCGAGCAGGCGCCGGAACTCCGCGCGCTCAGCATCCGACACCAGCACCTGTCCTTCCCATGCTTTCGGGTCGTGCACATCGCGGTCTTCCGGCGCGATGTTGTAGTCGCCGAGCAACGCAAGGTTGTCGTGCGTCTTCAACTCATCCGCCAGCCAGTCGTGCAGCGCGTCGAGCCACTTCAGCTTGTACTGGTACTTGTCCGAGCCGACCGCCTGCCCGTTCGGGATATACGCGCAGACCACGCGCATGCCTTCGATGGTGGCGGCAATGATGCGCTGCTGCTCGTCTTCAAAGCGCGGATTGTTCCTCACGACCTCGCTCATCGGATGCTTGGACAGGATGGCGACACCGTTATAGGTCTTTTGCCCTGTGAAGACGACCTGGTAACCGGCTGCCTCGATCTCGGCAACCGGGAACTTGTCGTCGGTGAGCTTGGTTTCCTGCAGGCAGAGGATGTCGATGGGATTGTCCGCCAGCCATTGCAATACCTGCGGCAGGCGGACCTTGAGGGAATTGACGTTCCAGGTGGCGAGCTTCATGAAGTCGGAAATCCGGTTGCGGTAAGACGGGAATCATACCGCAACGGGGATTACCGGCTCGACGGGAAGCTGAACATCGCGCGGCCCGGGTCGTTCGATGCCGGCCAGCGCTGCGTGATGGTCTTGCGGCGGGTATAGAAACGCACCGCATCCGGGCCGTAGGCATGCAGGTCGCCGAACAGCGAGCGCTTCCAGCCGCCGAAGGAGTGGTAAGCCACCGGGACCGGAAGCGGTACGTTGACGCCCACCATGCCAACGAGGATGTTGTCGCAGAAGTGGCGTGCCGCTTCACCGTCGCGCGTGAAGATGCAGGTACCGTTGCCGTATTCGTGCGCGTTGATCAGGTTCATCGCTTCTTCCAGCGAAGCAACGCGAACCACGCCGAGCACCGGCCCGAAGATCTCTTCCTGGTAAATGCGCATGCCTGGCTTCACATTGTCGAACAGGCAGGGGCCGAGGAAGTAGCCGTTGCTGCGCTCGCCATTCGCATCGCGCACGTCGAGCGTGCGGCCGTCGACCAGCAGGGTGGCGCCTTCGGCCACGCCGATGTCCACGTAGCCCTTGACCTTCTCGAAGTGCTCGCGCGTCACGAGCGGACCCATGTCATTGCCGGTGTCGGTGCCCGGGCCGACCTTCATCTTCGCGATCTCGGCCTTCAGGCCGGCGATGACGGCTTCGGCCGTTGCATCGCCGATGGCCACCACCAGCGGCACTGCCATGCAGCGTTCGCCACAGGAGCCGTAGGCTGCGCCCATGAGTGCATTAACCGCATTGTTGATATCGGCGTCGGGCATCACGACCGCGTGGTTCTTCGCGCCACCCAGCGCCTGCACGCGCTTGCCGTGCGCGGTGCCGGTTGCATACACGTACTGCGCGATCGGCGTCGAGCCGACGAAGCTGACTGCCTGCACGCGCGGGTCGGCGAGGAGGGTGTCGACCGATTCCTTGTCGCCGTTGACGACATTCAGCACGCCCGGCGGCAGGCCAGCTTGCAGCGCCAGTTCAGCGATGAAGATGGAGGCGGACGGATCGCGTTCGGAGGGCTTCAGCACGAAGGTGTTGCCGCAGGCGACTGCCATCGGCCACATCCACAGCGGCACCATCGCGGGGAAGTTGAACGGCGTGATGCCGGCGGTTACGCCCAGCGGCTGGAATTCGCTCCACGAATCGATCGCCGGTCCGACGTTCTTGCTGTGCTCGCCCTTGAGCAGCTCGGGTGCATAGCTGGCATATTCGACGTTCTCGATGCCTCGCTGCAGTTCGCCCAGTGCATCGTTCAGCACCTTGCCGTGCTCGGCGGTAATCATCGCGCAGATGGTGTCTGCATTTTCCTCGAGCAGTTGCTTGAGGCGGCTCATTACGCGGGCACGCTTCAGCGGCGGCGTGTTGCGCCAGGCGGGGTAGGCCTTTTCGGCGGAGGCGATGGCTTCTTCCACCGTCGCCTTATCTGCCAGGCGCACCTTCTTTTCGGCGAGGCCGGTAGCGGGATTGAAGACGGCAGCAGTACGCTCGCCGCGCGAGACGTGTTCGCCGTGGATGAAGTGGCCGATAACGCTGGTCATGAACATTCCTTTTTTGTATTAAGCGGTTTCGTTGATGGCGTCGCCGAGCGCGTTGATCAGCAGGTCGATTTCTTCGCGCGTGGAGATGAAGGGCGGGGCAAGCTGGATGGTGTCGCCGCCGTAGCGGACATAGAAGCCCTTCTTCCAGCACTTCATCGCGATCTCGTACGGGCGCTTCGCGGGTTCGCCCGGTGCGGCGGCAATCGTCAGGCCGGCGGCGAGACCGTAATTGCGGATGTCGACCACGTGCTTGCTGCCCTTGAGGCTGTGCACGGCATTCTCGAAATGCGGCGCCAGTTCACGCACGCGCTGGATCATGTTCTCCTTCACGAGGATATCGAGCGCGGCTACGCCCACGGCGCAGGCGACCGGATGGGCAGAGTACGTGTAGCCGTGCGGGAATTCCAGCATGTACTCGGGGCCGCCGGTTTGCATGAAGGTGTCGTAGATTTCCTTCTTCGCGATCACTGCGCCCAGCGGCTGGGCGCCATTGGTCACCTGCTTGGCGACGTTCATGATGTCCGGCGTGACGTCGAAGGCTTCGGCGCCGGTCATTGCGCCGGAACGGCCGAAACCGGTGATCACTTCATCGAAGATCAGCAGGATGTTGTTCTGCGTGCAGATTTCGCGCAGGCGCTTGAGGTAGCCCTTGGGCGGAATGATGACGCCGGCGGAACCGGAGAAGGGCTCGACGATGACAGCCGCGATGTTGGACGCGTCATGCAGCGCGATCAGGTTGAGCAGCTGGTCGGCGAGTTCCGCGCCGGTTTCGGGCATGCCGCGGGTGAATGCATTTTGCGGCAGCATGGTGTGCGGCAAGTGGTCCGCTTCCACGGCCTGGCCGAAGGTTTTGCGGTTGCCGACGATGCCACCGACGGAGATGCCGCCGAAGTTGACGCCGTGGTAGCCCTTCTCGCGGCCGATCAGGCGGGTCTTGCTTGCCTGGCCCTTGGCGCGCCAGTAGGCACGTGCCATCTTCAGGGAGGTGTCGGCGGACTCGGAACCGGAGCCGGTAAAGAACACATAGTCGAGCCCGGCCGGCACCAGTTCCTTGATCCGGTTGGCGAGTTCGAAGGACATCGGATGGCCGTGCTGGAAGGCGGGCGAGTAGTCGAGCGTGGCGAGTTGCTTGCGCGCCGCTTCCGTGATCTCGGAACGGCCGTGGCCGAGGCCGCTGCACCAGAGGCCCGACAGGCCGTCAAACACCTTGCGGCCGTCGCTGTCCGTGTAATACGCGCCGGACGCGCCGGTGATCATGCGCGGCGAGGCCTTGAAATTGCGGTTGCCGGTAAAGGGCATCCAGTGCGCTTCCAGCCATTCCGGGTTCGTGTAGTCCATGTCTGCTCCAGTCGATCTTGTTGGTTGAACAGGGCTATTGTGAACCTGCGTGTTACTATCATGAATACTCAAATATCAATGTTTACTTGAATATTTATGCAAGTAAAAAGACGTGCAATCCTCGGTCAGCTCAGCGATACGGACATGCGCCTGCTCCGGGTGTTCAAGAGCGTGGTCGATTGCGGCGGGATGGCCGCCGCCGAGCTGGAGCTGAATATCGGCATTTCGACCATCAGCAAGCATGTGAAAGACCTGGAAACC
>NZ_LSTO01000001.1:1042666-1071860 GCF_002211445.1 Noviherbaspirillum denitrificans
TGTCGACCCCGGCGATGCGGCGCCGATCCTTGCGGCGCTCGCCGAACACGGCCTTGCCTTGGCCGCTATTCTACTGACACATCACCACGCTGACCATGTCGGCGGCGTACCCGCCTTGCTGGAACGCTATCGTGTGCCGGTATTCGGCCCGCGTTCGGATGGTATCGCGCAAGTGTCGCAAGCGTTAGGCGAAGGCGATATCGCTCGTGTCCCCGGGCTTTCGCTCGATCTCCGCATCATCGACGTTCCCGGCCATACGCGCGGGCACATTGCCTATTACAGCGCGGAAAATAACTGGCTTTTCTGCGGCGACACGCTGTTTGCCGGCGGCTGCGGCCGGTTGTTTGAAGGCACACCCGAACAGATGGCAAATTCGCTCGACAAACTTGCAACGCTTCCTGAGCAAACGCAAGTCTTCTGCGCGCACGAATATACTTTGGCCAATTTGCGCTTTGCTAACGAGGTCGAGCCGGATAATATGCAATTGACAACGCGCATCCGTAGCGAGCAGTCCAAGCGCGACCAAGGCATCCCGACGGTGCCTTCGACAATAGGCCTGGAGAAGGCCACCAACCCGTTTCTCAGGTTCCGTGAGCCCCATATAGCAGACCGGCTCATGTCCCGTGGAATCATTTCCACCCGGGAACCAATTGCTGTTTTTACTGCCTTACGCGAATGGAAGAATTCCTACCGTTAAGGCGTTGCCCGTTTTGCAATTAAAGCAATAATTCTTGACGCAGGAAAAGACCATTACGTAAACTCACTCGATTTACCCGGCGTGACGATTGCCGTGGCACCAATAACAGCAAGCGAGGCCCCATGCAGCCGCTGAAAACAAGAAACCTCCAAGTTGCAGCGTTAGTCATCCTCGGAGCCCCCCTCGCGGCCCAGGCCGCAGATCTTTCCCTCCCCCTCTACAACTGGTCCCAAGTGTCGGCGCTGGAGCGCCCTTACGACCCGAACGACCCGCTCGCGCAGGTATTGTCGATGGAGGAAGTGGACGTCTGGGCGCGCATCCGCAAGGGTTTTGCCATTCCTGACCTGGATAATCCGCTGGTGGCGAACCATGTCGACTGGTACACGGCCCGTCCGGACTATATCCAGCGCACGACGACGCGCGCTTCGCGCTACCTGTTCCACGTGGTGCAGGAGCTGGAAAAACGCAACATGCCGACCGAGCTGGCACTACTGCCTTTCATCGAGTCCGCATTCAATCCGCAGGCCTATTCCAGCGCGCACGCCGCCGGGATGTGGCAGTTCATCCCGTCAACCGGACGCGACTACAACCTGACCCAGAGCATGTTCAAGGACGAGCGCCGCAATGTGCTCGCCTCGACCGACGCTGCCCTGACCTACCTGCAAAAGCTGTACGGCATGTTCGGCGACTGGCAATTGGCGCTGGCAGCCTACAACTGGGGTGAAGGCTCGGTGCAGCGCGCAATCAACAAGGCGCGGGCGGCGGGTGTACCGGCCGACTTCAATGGCCTGTCGCAGTTCATGCCCACGGAAACCCGCAACTACGTGCCGAAGTTGCAGGCAGTGAAGAACCTTATTGCGGCGCCGGGCGAATATGGCATCACGCTGCCCAAGGTGGATAACCAGCCCTACTTCGTCACCATCGGCAAGACGCGCGACATCGACGTCAAGGTCGCAGCCCAGCTTGCCGAGTTGTCAATCGACGAGTTCAAGGCGCTGAATCCGCAATTCAACCGTCCGGTGATTCCGGCCGGCGCAGGGACGCAAATCCTCCTTCCGCAAAGCAATGCGGAAAAATTCAAGTCCAACCTATCGCGCTGGGGACGCGCGCTATCGTCCTGGACCGCGCACAAGGTCACGAGCGCGAAAGAAAGCATTGCGAGCATCGCGAAGAAGTTCGGCACCACGCCCGAAGTCATCCGCGAGGCCAACAACATTCCACCGAAGATGGTGGTGACGGCGGGTTCGACGGTGCTGGTGCCGCGCAGCGACAATGCCCCCGAAAAGGATATCGCGCCGGAACTGGTCGAAACGGCCAGGCTGGTGACCGCGCCCGACGTGCCCGAAACGCGCAAGATCTATGTGAAGGTCGGCAAGAAGGACAGCCTCGCGTCGATCGCCCAGCGTTACAAGGTGAGCGTCTCGCAGATCAAGTCGTGGAACGAACTGAAGCAGGACAAGGTTGCCAGCGGTACCCGCCTCGAGCTCAATGTGCCGAACAAGGCATCCGCAGGCAAGGCATCTCCCGCACGGCAAGTAGCGAAAAGCGCGCCTTCCCATCGCAAGGCCGCCCCTGCACCGTCACGCAAGACAAAGGCGACCGCCTCCAGCAGCAAGTCCGGCAAGAGGCGCTCAAGCTAATTCGGGAATCAGGCCGGCGCAACGCCGGCCTGCCGTACCGAAGTCTTGCTGAGGGTTGAATACGTTGCCGCTGCGAGCAACCGCTGGGTGTAAGCCTGCGACGGATTCGACAGCACCTCCTCCGTTTTTCCCGCCTCCACCACTTTCCCGTCTTTCATCACCATCACGCGATGCGCCATCGCGCGGATGACCGCGAGATCGTGGCTGATGAAGAGATAGGCCATCCCATACTTGCGTTGCAGCTCCGCCAGCAGCAGCAAGACCTGCTGCTGCACCGAAACGTCGAGTGACGACGTCGGCTCGTCGAGCAGGATCAGCTCCGGCTTGAGCACAAGTGCACGTGCGATCGCGATGCGCTGGCGCTGCCCGCCGGAAAATTCATGCGGATAGCGGGACATCATCTCCGGTGCCAGGCCGACCTCGGACAAGGCATTGGCGACTTCCTTGCGAATCCCCTCGCGCCCCAGTTGCGGCTGGTGCAGTTCAAGACCTTCGCCGACGATCTGCTCGATCGTCCTGCGCGGCGACAGGGAAGCAAACGGGTCCTGGAACACCACCTGCATCTTCGCCCGCATCGGCCGCAACGTGGCGCTGGACATGTCGCTGATCGGCTGGCCCAGGAAACCGATCTTCCCCTCCACGCTTGCCGGCGAGAGGCGCAGCAGCGCCATGCCGAGGGTAGATTTGCCTGAGCCGGATTCGCCTACAATGCCCAGGGTCTCGTGCGGCTTGATCTGCACGTCGACATCGTCGACCGCAACAAAGGGCGTCGTCTTGAACCAGCCGCGCTTGATCGAGAAAGTGCAGCGCACACGCTCACCAGTCATCAGCGGCGGCGCGTTTTCATCTACCGAATCCACGACGCGCTGCGGGTGGCTGGCGAGCAGCTTGCGCGTGTATGCCTCGCGCGGATTGGCAAACAGGTCGTGCGTTGTCGCCGTCTCGATCAGCCTGCCCTTCTCCATCACGCCGACACGATCAGCGAAATGGCGAACCAGATTGAGGTCGTGCGTGATCATCAGCACGGCCATGTTTTCCTCGCGCTGCAACTGGTTTAGCAGTTCAAGGATCTGGACCTGGATGGTCACGTCGAGTGCGGTGGTCGGCTCGTCGGCAATGAGCAGCTTGGGCTTGCAGGCGAGCGCCATGGCGATCATGGCGCGCTGGCGCTGGCCGCCGGAAAGCTGGTGCGGGAAAGCCAGAGCGCGGCGCTGGGGCTCGGGGATGCCGGTTTTCTCCAGCAGTTCGATGGTCCGCTGCGCGGCGGCCTTCGCGCTGATGCCTTCATGGAGCATCAGCACTTCGGCGATCTGGTTGCCGATGGTGAACAGCGGATTGAGCGCGGTCATCGGTTCCTGGAAGATCATTGCGACATCCTTGCCGCGCACCGTCCGCATTGCCACTTCCGGCTTCTGCAAGAGGTCTTGTCCTTCGAACAGGATGCGGCCGCCGTACTGCGCGTCGTGGTTCAGGCGCAGGATGGAAAGCGAGGTGACGGTCTTGCCCGAGCCCGACTCGCCGACCAGTGCAAACTTCTCGCCCGCTGCGATGGAAAAACTGACATCGCTGACGACGGTTGCCGGACCGAAGCCGACCCGCAGGTTCTGCACATCGAGCAGGCTCATGCCTTCCTCCGCACGTCGAGTGCGTTGCGCAGGGCATCGCCGATATTGGTCAGGAGCAGCAGCATCATGGTCAGCACAACGAAGGTCGACATAGCGATCCACCAGGCATCGAGGTTGTTCTTGCCCTGCGCCAGCAACTCGCCGAGACTGGGTGTCGGCGGCGGCACGCCAAGGCCGAGGAAGTCGAGGCTGGTCAGCGCAAGGATGGCCGCGCTCATGCGGAACGGCAGGAAGGTCACCACCGGCGTCAGGCTGTTGGGCAGCACATGGCGCCAGATGATCTGGCGGTTCGACAAGCCGAGTGCACGCGCCGCCTGCACGTATTCCAGGTTGCGGTTCCGCAGGAAATCGGCACGCACATAATCCGACAATCCCATCCAGCCAAACAGCGACAGCAGGATGAGCAGCAGGCCGAAGCCGGGCTCGAAAATGGACGCGAAAATGATGAGCAGGTACAGCTCTGGCATCGATCCCCAGATTTCCATGAAGCGTTGGAAGAACAGGTCGGTCCTGCCCGCAAAGTATCCCTGGATCGCCCCCGTCAATACACCAAGAATCACACCGGTAATCGTCAACGCCAGCCCGAACAGCACGGACACGCGGAAGCCGTACAGCAGGCGCGCAAACACGTCGCGTCCCCGGTCGTCCGTGCCCAGCCAGTTGTCCGCCGAAGGCGGTGCCGGATTGGGCGACTTGGCGAAATAGTTGAGCGTGTCGTAACGGTAATGGTTGATCGGATAGATTGCCCAGTTACCATCGCGCGTGAACTGGTCCTGGATGAAGGGATCGAGGTAATCGGCCGGCGTATCGAAATCGCCGCCGAACACCTTCTCCGAATACGTCTGCACGATCGGGAACATGATGTGCCCGTTGTATCGCACGGCAAGCGGCTTGTCGTTGGACACGATTTCCGCCGCGAGGCTGATGCCGAACAGCACGCCAAAAATGATGAGGCTCCAGTAGCCGCGGCGGTTCTGCTTGAAGCGCAGCCAGATGCGCCGTCCCGGCGAGATGGATGTTGTCGTTGTTTTCATCGGTTCAGGCTTTCGAACTGCACGCGCGGATCCGCCCACACGTAGCACAGGTCGCCCAGCAGCTTGACCACCAGGCCGATCAGCGTAAACAGGTACAGCGTGCCCATGACCACCGGATAGTCACGGCGAACCACTGATTCATACGACAGCAACCCGAGGCCGTCGAGCGAGAACAGCGTTTCGATCAGCAGGCTGCCGGCGAAGAAGGCGCCGATGAAGGCGGCCGGGAAACCGGTCACCAGCGGAATCAGCGCATTGCGGAACACGTGCTTGTAGAGCACCGTCTTCTCGCTCAGGCCCTTCGCGCGCGCGGTCAGCACGTATTGCTTGCGGATCTCCTCGAGGAAGGTGTTCTTGGTGAGCATGGTCATCACGGCGAATGATCCAGCGACCGACGCAGTGATCGGCAGCGTGATATGCCATAGGTAATCCAGCACCTTTCCGAACCACGACAGCTGCTCCCAGTTGTCCGACGTCAGGCCGCGCAGCGGGAACCATTGCACGAAACTGCCGCCGCCGAACATCACCAGCAGGAACACGCCAAGCACGAAGCCGGGAATGGAATAGCCGATCAGCACCGCGATACTGCTCGCCACATCAAAGCGGCTGCCTTCGCGCACCGCCTTTGCGATCCCGAGCGGCAGCGAGATGAAATAGGTCAGGAAGAAGGTCCACAATCCGATGCTGATCGACACCGGCAGCTTCGACTTCACCAGTCCCCAGACATCCTTGTGGTGATAAAAGCTCTGCCCGAGATCGAAGGTCGCAAAGCCCTTGAGCATTTGCCAGAAACGTTCCATCGGCGGCTTGTCGAAACCGTAGAGCGCCTGGATTTCCTTCACCCGTTCGGCATCGACGCCTTGCCTTCCACGGTATTCGGCACCGCCGCCCCCAGTTGCTTCGCCGCCGGCCACCTGCCCTTTTTTCAGTTCCATCAGCGCCTGTTCGACCGGGCCGCCGGGAACGAACTGGATGACGGCGAAAGTGATCGCGATGACGCCGACCAGTGTCGGGATCATCAACAGGATGCGCTTGCCAATGTAGGACCAGATATTCATCAGCGCTCCTTCTGCTGCCACCAGGTTGAAATCACGTAAGGGTCAGCCGCGTAGTACAGCGGCATCTTTTCCGGGATGCCGAAGCGGTTGCGGTAAGCGACTCGATGCGTCGAGGAATACCAGTGCGGCACCACAATGTACTTGTGCAGCAGTACGCGGTCGAGGGCACGTGCCGCGGCCACCAATTCCTTGCGCGACTCGGCCGAGACCAGGTTGGGCACCAGCTTGTCGACCGCGGGATCCTTCAGGCCCCAGGCGTTGTTCGAGCCCTTCTCGTCCGCTGCCTTGGAGCCGAACATGTCGAACATCTCGTTTCCCGGACTGGTCGTATCGGGGAAACGGATGCTGGTCATGTCGAAGTCGAACTCTTCCATGCGCTTTTGCACCAGCGCGTAATCCGCGGTGCGCTGGTTGACGGCGACGCCGAGCTTCTGCAGGTTGCGCACATAGACGCTGATGATGCGCGACAGCGCTGACTGGTCATCCAGGATTTCGAAGGCGAACGGCTCGCCCTTGCTGTTGCGCAAGGCCCCATCGCTGTATTCCCATCCGGCTTCCTTGAACAGTGCCTTCGCCTGCAACAGGTTGGCTCGCAGGGAATTCGGCGGATCAGTGCGCGGCGGCACTGGCGCTTCGCCGAACACGGCCGGGTCGAGCTTGTCCCGCAGCGGCTCCAGCAGCTTCAGCTCGTCCGGTCCCGGCGTTCCTTTGGCGGCCAGTTCGCTGTTGTTGAAGAAGGAATAGATGCGCGTGTACTGGTTGTAAAAGAGCTGGCGGTTCATCCACTCATAGTCGAGCGCCAGCCCGAGCGCCTTCCGCACGCGGATATCCTGGAACTGCGGCCGGCGCAGGTTCATCACGAAGCCCTGCATGCCGGCGCCGTTGGAGTGTTTCAGCTCGCGCTTGATGATTTCGCCGCTCTTGAACTTCGGCCCGATGTAGGCGCGCGCCCAGTTCTTGGCGCTGTATTCGACCACCACGTCGAACTCGCCCGCCTTGAAGGCTTCCAGCCGCGCGACGTCGTCCTTGTAGAAGCGGTAGATGATGCGGCCGAAGTTATACATGCCGCGACGCGACGGTACGTCGTCGCCCCAGTAGTTGGGATCACGCTTGTAGCTGATGGCGCGGCCGACGTCGTAGCGGTCGATCAGGTAGGGGCCGGTCGCAATCGGCGGCTCGAGCTGGATCTTGTCGAAGCTGGTGCCGGCGCCCCACTTGCGCGAGAACACAGGCAGCCCGCCGACGATCAGCGGCAGTTCCCGGTTGAGCGCCTTGAAATCGAAGCGGACCGTCCGGTCGCCGGTCACCACGCATTGCTTGACGTCGGCGAAGATCGACTTGAACTGCGGCGCGCCCTTTGACACCAATGTGTCGAAGGAATGCTTCACGTCGGCTGCGAGCACCGGGTCGCCATTGTTGAACTTTGCCTTTGGATTGAGGCGGAAGGTCATCGACATGCGGTCGGGCGACAGTTCCATGTCTTCTGCCAGCAGGCCGTACATGGTGGCAATCTCGTCTGAGGAGCCGGTCGCCAAGGTCTCGAACATCAGGTTGGAAATGCCGGCCGCGGCGACTCCCTTCAACGAAAACGGGTTGAACTTGTCGAAGCTGGTGCGGCGGTCGGGATTGGCCAGGTACAGCTCGCCGCCGCGTGGCGCGTCCGGGTTCACATAGTCGAAATGCTTGAAACCCGCCGGATACTTGGGCGTGTCGTACAGCGAGAACGCATGAGCGGCAAGCGCGTCGCCGACTTGCAGCAGCGCGCCGGCGAGCAGGAAAGGGATGAGGGTTTTTCGCATTCGCCTGTATAGCCTGTATATATAGGATGCAGCCTAGCCTTAAGGGTGGCCTATTGTACCGAAGGAGAAAACAGGATTACCAATTCGCCAAGTTGTCCTTGCCCTTCGGTAAGCATGCGTGATCGTTTTAGCATGACAAACAACCAACACCGTTGAGGTTAACCAAGCGCTTAAAAGGTTGCCGTCCGCTCCAACCCAACCTACAATCTTGCCCAGTTTGAAAATCCGGGGCCCGAAAACCGCTTAATCAAGCGCTTTTCCGGCGATTCTTGACCGCAAAAAGGCGGCCTGAACCCGTAACGCGATAAAATACGCACCAAATTTTCTGGAGTCGTTCATGGCATTCCTGCAAGGCAAAAAAATTCTGATCACCGGCCTCCTGTCCAACCGTTCCATCGCCTACGGCATCGCCCAGGCATGCAAGCGGGAAGGCGCGGAACTGGCCTTCACTTATGTCGGCGAACGCTTCAAGGACCGCATCACCGAGTTCGCCAAGGAGTTCGACAGCGAACTGATCTATGAATGCGATGTCTCCAGCGACGAGCAGATCAACAACCTGTTTGCCGACCTCGCCAAGAGCTGGGACCACCTCGACGGCCTCGTGCATTCGATCGGTTTCGCTCCGCGCGACGCAATTACCGGAGATTTCCTAGATGGTTTGTCACGCGAATCGTTCCGTATCGCACATGACATTTCGTCGTACAGCTTCCCGGCAATGGCGAAGGCCGCCCTGCCGATGCTGCGCCCGAACTCCTCGCTGCTGACCCTGACCTACATGGGCTCGACCCGCGCCACGCCGAACTACAACACCATGGGCCTGGCCAAGGCATCGCTCGAAGCCAGCGTGCGTTACCTGGCAGAATCGCTCGGCCCCAAGGGTATTCGCGTGAACGGCATTTCCGCCGGCCCGATCAAGACCTTGGCTGCCAGCGGCATCAAAGACTTCGGCAAACTGCTCGGCATCGTCGCCGCACATGCGCCGCTGCGCCGCAACATCACCATTGAAGATGTCGGCAATACCGCAGCCTTCATGCTGTCGGACCTCGCATCCGGCATCACCAGCGAAATCACCTACGTCGACGGCGGCTTCTCGCACGTCATGTACGCGCCGGAAGAGTAATGCGAACGGGGCGGGTCAATCCCGCCCCTCTTCCAAAATAAGCCAACGGCAAGCCGGAATACTATGTATAATGCCCGGCTGTGCATTGCACAATGAATGCACTTTCGCAGCATCGCAAACCCAGTAGTTATCTATAAAGCCCTCCGCCTTTTGGTGTCGTTTCGTTAAATCGGACACCGTCCCGGCGCAAAGCTTTGTGCCGAAATTTCTCAGAAGAATTCTCAGTTGTTTCGTTGGTTGGCGTTGCCTTTTCAATACGTCCGTGAACGCGTCTTGAGCGTGGTCGCGGCGTTGTAATTTAAGAAAGAAACACAATGACATTTGAAACACTTGGCCTGCATCCGAATATCGTCAAAGCACTTTCGGAAGCCGGTTACAGTAAGCCGACCCCTGTCCAGGAGCAGGCAGTCCCCGCGGCGCTCGAAGGCCGCGACCTGCTCGTTTCCTCGCAGACCGGTTCCGGCAAGACCGCAGCCTTCATGCTGCCGGCGCTGAACAAGCTTGCCGGCGCAGAACAGTCGTTCCAGCCCGGCCAGAAGACGCCGAACCAGGAGCGTCAGTCCGCCCGCTCGCGTGGCGAGCGTCCCCGCTTCCAGCCGGCCCAGCCGAAAATGCTGGTCCTGACCCCGACGCGCGAACTCGCGCTGCAGGTCACCACCGCCGCCACCAAGTACGGCACCTACCTGCGCCGCGTGCGCACCGTGTCCATCCTCGGCGGCATGCCGTATCCGAAGCAGATGCAACTGCTGGCCAAGAACCCGGAAATCCTGATCGCCACCCCGGGCCGCCTGATCGACCACATGGAGTCGGGCAAGATCGACTTCTCGCAGCTGCAGATCCTGGTGCTGGACGAAGCCGACCGCATGCTGGACATGGGCTTCATCGAAGACATCGAGAAGATCGTCGCCGCCACGCCGGAATCGCGCCAGACCATGCTGTTCTCCGCGACCCTCGACGGCGTCGTCGGCAGCATGGCCAAGCGCATCACCCGTGACCCGCTGGTGATCCAGATCGCCAGCGCCGCAACCCGCCACGAAAACATCCAGCAGCGCGTGCACTTCGTCGACGACCTGTCGCACAAGAACCGCCTGCTCGACCACCTGCTGCGCGATTCGTCGATCGATCAGGCTGTGGTGTTCACCGCCACCAAGCGTGACGCCGACACCATCGCCGACCGCCTGAACATCGCCGGTTTTGCTGCCGCCGCACTGCATGGCGACATGCACCAGGGCGCGCGCAACCGCACGCTTGACGCGCTGCGCCGCGGTCATGTGCGCGTGCTGGTGGCAACCGACGTTGCCGCTCGTGGCATCGACGTGCCGGGCATCACCCACGTGGTGAACTACGACCTGCCGAAGTTCCCGGAAGACTACGTGCACCGCATCGGCCGTACCGGCCGTGCAGGTCGCAATGGCCTGGCGATCTCGCTGGTGAACCATTCCGAGAACATCAACGTCAAGCGCATCGAGCGCTTCACCAAGCAGTTGATCCCGGTCGACATCATCGAAGGCTACGAGCCGAAGAAGACCGCGTCCGCGCCGCGCACCGCGCGCAAACCGGGCGGCTGGAAGCCGGGCGACGGCCGTGGCGGCAAGCCGGGCCAGCGTTCCTTCAGCAAGCCGGGCGCTCCTCGCAAGGAAGGCGGCTACAACAAGGGTTCGCACTTTGGCGACAACGGCGGCGGACGCCGTTCCTACGGCGATCGCTGATCCTCGCTGCTCGAATCAAACGGCCACTTCGGTGGCCGTTTTTCATTTGCGGAGTGCATGCGGATCCGCGCCTTGCTTGACAACACTGCGTGTGCTCTTCTACATTAGCCAGATGTTGACCGCATTCGCACAACGTCCCTCCCTGCTACTAGTGCCCGCCCTGCTATCGGCGACGGCACTGCTGCGCCTGGCGCGCTGATACCTTCCCCCTCCTGTTGTTTGTTGTTACTGCATGCCGTCCGCATGCATCGATCGATTTCTCGAAAGCCGTCAATCCATGTATTTCAAGCGCATTCCGGTCGCAGTCATCAAGGGCAAGCTTATTGCCATGATGATCTTTGCCCGTGCGCTTTCGCTACTGCCGCTACCGACCGGTTGCCTGGCCTCGCGCTAGTGGCAGTCAGGCAGCCATTCCGCCACATCTGAAGTTTCCGTTTTCCACCTGTCAAAGAGGATAACCATGGTGTTGCAGAACCCTGCGGCGAAGTATCGCCCCTTTCCCCCCGTCCAACTCACAAGCCGCAGCTGGCCCGACCAGGTCATCAGCAAGCCGCCTGTCTGGTTGAGCACTGATCTGCGCGACGGCAACCAGTCGCTCATTGAACCCCTGAGTCCGGAATCCAAATTGCGCTTCTTCGACATGCTGGTCGGGATCGGATTGAAAGAAATCGAAGTCGCGTTTCCATCCGCGTCCCAGACCGATTTCGATTTCGTGCGCAAGCTGATCGAGGAAGATCGCATTCCGGATGACGTCACGATCGGCGTCCTGACGCAATCGCGCGAAGACTTGATCCGCCGCACTATCGAGTCGGTGCGCGGTGCGAAGCGCGCGATCATTCATCTCTACAACGCGGTTTCCCCGGCTTTTCGTCGCATCGTGTTCGGCATGTCGCGCGAGGAAGTGCGCGAAATTGCAGTGAGCGGCACGCGTCTCATCAAGGAACTGACGAAGCAATATCCGGAGACGGAATGGGTCTTCCAATACTCGCCGGAGACGTTCAGCATGACGGAGCTGGATTTTGCCAAGGTCATGTGCGATGCCGTCTCGGCCATGTGGCAACCGACGCCGCAGCGGAAAATGATCATCAACCTTCCCTCGACCGTGGAATGCGCGACGCCGAATGTCTATGCGGACCAGATCGAATGGATGCATCGCAAGCTGTCGCGCCGCGATTCCATCATTCTCAGCGTCCACCCGCATAACGACCGCGGCACCGCTGTCGCATCGGCCGAACTTGCGCTTATGGCTGGCGCCGACCGTGTCGAGGGATGCCTGTTCGGGAACGGCGAGCGGACCGGCAATGTCGACCTCGTTACACTGGCCATGAACCTCTACACGCAGGGCGTGCATCCGGGACTCGACTTTTCGGATATCGATGCCGTGCGCAAATGCGTGGAAGAATGCAACCAGATTCCGGTCCATCCACGCCATCCCTACGCGGGCGACCTGGTCTACACGGCGTTCTCCGGCTCGCACCAGGACGCCATCAAGAAAGGATTTGCCCAGCAGCGCCCGGATACGATCTGGGAGGTTCCCTATCTCCCGATCGACCCCGCAGACGTGGGCCGCAATTACGACGCCGTCATCCGCGTCAACAGCCAGTCCGGCAAGGGCGGCATGGCCTATCTGCTCGAGAATGCCTACGGATTGAAGCTGCCGCGACGCCTGCAAATCGAATTCAGCCGCGCAGTACAGCAGGCAACCGACGGCACCGGCAAGGAAGTCAGCGCCGAGGACATTTACAGCCTCTTCCGGCATGAATACCTGGAAGCCGATACTCCCTATACGTACCGGTCTCACCGCATGAGCGAGGATGACGCCGCCGGCGTAACGAAAGTGGAAGCGGACCTGCATCGCGGCGGCGCTGCCTGGCATGTCGGCGCAAGTGGAAACGGGCCGATCGACGCGTTTGCACGTGCACTGGGAATCGACGTCGTCATCATGGACTACCAGGAACACGCGCTTGGCTCCGGCGCCGGTGCACGTGCCGCCTGCTATGTCGAGTTACGTGTGAACAACGGCCCTTCACTGTTCGGTGTCGGCATTCACGAGAACATCGTGACGGCATCCTTTGTTGCCGTGTTGCGCGCGATTAACCGTCACAACGCCCAGCAGGATGGACTCGAAGGCACGGCCATGAAAGCAGCCTGATCGCGGCTCAAGTCAAAAGCGGTCACCTAGGTGGCCGCTTTTTTACAACGCGCAGGTGCGGAAACCGATGAACATGTCGTCGCGCCCGGGCAGGCAGAAGTTGCGGAACTTCGGCGAACGCAGCCGCTGGCGCGTGGCGAACGAGGCGCCGCGCACACTCTGGTGGTTCATGAAGGCCGGCTCAGAATACTCGCGGAAGGCATCCGGCGCGAAACCGGGATACGGCTCGAATGGCGTACAGGTCCATTCCCACAAATCGCCCCAGCGCAATGCGGCATGTCCAGAGAGTGCAGCATATTCCCACTCGGCCTCCGTCGGCAGCCTGCGTCCCGCCCACATGCAGTAGGCCTGCGCTTCATATAGGCTTACGTGGCGCACCGGTTCGTCCGGCGTCAGCGTGACCTGCGCGCCGAAGCGGATACCACGCCAGTGACGGCCACCGCGTATCCAGTCGCGCGGCGCCGAGCGGTCCCCGGTCATCAGCCAGGCACGCCCTGCATTGCTCCAGAACTGCGGCTTCTGGTAACCGCCGTCCTCGACGAACTCGCCGAACTGCGCATTGCTGACAAGCGTCGAATCCATTACGAATGCAGGCACGTGCATGGCATGCGCCCATTTCTCGTTATCGAACACGAAGCCGCTGTCCGGCTTGCTGCCGAGTTCAATCGTCCCGCCGGGAAAACGGATCTCGCCCTGCGCCCATGCGGGCACATCCTTCTGGGCCAGCACGGCGGGTGCCGGGATGCCGAATGTCTGCAAATCATGCGCCATGGCTTCACCCCGCATGTCCTCGTAGGCGAGTGCCAGCCTGTAGGGATAGAGCGCGTCCGGTTCGTTTTTGGTCCGGCTCAATTTGTCGAGGGCCCGGTCCAGCACTTCATGGCAATAGGTCTTCAAGGCGCCCGTACTCGGCAACCCGAGCGACCAGCGTGTCCGGTGCGGCACTGTGTTCAGGTCGAACCAGTCGTCCCCCTTGGTCAGCAGCGATCCGCGATGCGGCGACGAGGCGTCGCTCGACGCAGCCTCGCGCAGGATGTACCACTCGGCAAACCAGGCGATATGCCCCAGCTCCCACAGCGGTGGATTGACATAAGGAAGGACCGGCACCCGCGCGGCGACATCAAGCCCGGCGGATGCATGGCATTCGAAGAGGTTCAGCGTGGTTTCGCGCGCGTCCTCGAGGGCGCCGGCAAGTTCATGCGGCGTGGCGGTGCGAAAGGAAAAGTTCATGTTGTCCGGATCGTGTCAGGCGGCGGATACCACCATTATCGACGCAATGGACGGTTCAAAGGGACCGGGCGAGACGTATTCCCGTGAATTGCCAGCGTGCCGCCGAGGGGAAAAAGTTGCGGTACGTCATGCGTGCATGTCCGGATGGCGTGGCGCAGGACGATCCTCGCAGCACGTACTGGTTGGACATGAACTTGCCGTTGTACTCGCCGATCGCGCCTTTGGCCGGGTGATAGCCGGGATACGGTGCGTAGCTGCTCAGCGTCCACTGCCAGCAGGCACCGAACAGTTCGCACAGCCCATGCGCCTGCTCGCGCGCTGAAGATATGGGATGCAGCCCGTGGGTGCCGAACGAGGACGCGCTGGACACCGCATGCTCCCATTCCGCCTCCGACGGCAGGCGCGCGCCGGCCCAGCGGGCATAGGCATCCGCTTCGAAATACGACACATGCGTCAGCGGCCGGTTGGGATCCAGCGGATGCAGTCCGTACAGCGTGAATTCCTTCCACGACGCGCCATCCTTGCGCCAGTACAAGGGATGGCCGAGCCGGTTTGCCTGCACCCATTCCCATCCTTCGGAAAGCCACCACGTCGGGTTGGCGTAGCCGCCCTCTTCCACGAAACGCAGGTATTCCCGGTTGTTGACCAGCCGCGACGCAATCGCGTACGACTCGATGAACTGCCGATGGCGCGGCGTCTCATTGTCGAAGCAGAAGCCGTCGCCGCCATGGCCGATGCATGCCAGCACCGCTTCATGCTCTACCCACGAAGGCGGCGCAGCCACGGGCGCCGGCCCGAACGATGCGTGCGAATAAGCGGGATACAAGGGATTCAGCGACAGCATGTGCTTGACGTCGGTGAGCATCAGTTCCTGGTGCTGCTGCTCGTGCTGCAATCCTGTTTCCACCAGCGCGAGCAGTTCGGCAGTCAGCGTCTGCTCCGACAACAAGGCAGCGATGCGCTCATCGACATTGTGGCGGTACGCCACAATCTCGCGCAGCGGCGGACGTGTCAGCATGCCGCGCTGCGGCCGGGGATGCTTGTCGCCTACGCCGTTGTAATACGAGTTGAACAGGACGCGGAACAACGGATGGAACGGCCTGAAGCCGGGTTCATGGGTTTCCAGGATGAAGGTTTCAAAGAACCAGGTGGTATGCGCCATGTGCCACTTGATCGGACTGGCATCCGGCATGGACTGCACGCAGCAGTCTTCCTCGGACAGCGGGCCGGCCAGTTCCAGCGTGTGTTTTCGCACTGCCATGTAGCGGGCAGCGAGCGTATCGACATTCATGTTCCGTCTCCTTAAACGGCGCGCGCATGGCACACCATGAACCACTCGCGATCGTCCGTCCAGGTTTGCACGCTGCCGAAGCCGGCGCGTTCCAGTAATTGCAGGAAATCATGCCGCGTGTACTTGTAGCTGTTCTCGGTGTGGATGCGCTCGCCCTGCCGGAAACGGCGTTCGCCGCCGTCCCAGCGGATAGTCACGCTCCGGCGTGCCTCGAGATGCATTTCGATGCGTCCGAGTTCTTCATTGAAAAAGCCGACATGCCGCCAGTCACCGACATCGAAATCGGCGTCGACCAGGGTGTTCAGGTGGCGCAGCATGTTCAGGTTGAAGGCGGCGGTCACCCCGATCGCATCGTCGTAGGCCGCGTCGAGCACCGGCTTATCCTTCAGCAAGTCGACGCCGATCAGCAACCCGCCGTCGCGGTTGCAGGCATCGCGGATGCGGCCGAGCAAGGCGGCGGCCTCGTGCGGCGTGAAGTTGCCGATGGACGAGCCCGGATAAAAAAACAGGCGCTTTTCGCGCCGTATGGTTTCCGGAAGGTCGAGCGAGCACGAGAAATCCATGCCGATCCCGCTGACTGCGATCATGGGAAAGCGCTGCCGGACGCGCTCGACCGCATCGCGCAGGAAGTCGACGGAAATGTCGATCGGCACGTACTGTCTGGGCTGCAGCGCATGGAACAGGCTTTCCGCCTTGGCGCAATTGCCGGCGCCGAGGTCGATGAAGGTGCTGCCGCGGCCCGCCGAACGCGCGATCTCGGAAAGATGGCGTTCGAAAATGCCGGCTTCGGTGCGGGTCGGGTAGTACTCGGGAAGCTGGCAGATCGCCTCGAACAACTTCGATCCGAGCGCGTCGTACAGGTACTTGGGTGACACTGTGGCCATTGGCGCCTGCAGGCCATCGACCAGTTCAGTCCGGATGACGTCCGCATCCCGGTGGTACAGCTGCAGGAAGTGGGGCTGGCCGGATGGGAAGTTGGGCATAGGTTCGATAAGGCAAACTTGCTCACATGCCAGATTAGGCGCTGCGGGATGAACGGCAAGGATTTTCGATATCATATTTGGCGGACTCCTCGCGGCTTTGAGGCGACACAAGATGCATTTGCTTATGTCGTTTTCGCATGCCCTTCCTTACGCGCATTGCTCCGGAAACAATAATTCCTCTCTTCCATAACGACATGCTCAGACTGCGGGACATCAACAAATCGTATGCAGGCGGCAGGCAGGTGCTGGCGGGTGTCGATTACACGCTGGAGGCCGGCGAGTATGTGGCCGTTATGGGCGAGTCAGGGGTTGGCAAGTCGACGCTGCTGAACCTGATCGCGGGCCTCGACAAACCGGATTCAGGCGAAATCCGCATCGACGACGTCGAGATGACGCGCCTGGACGACGATGCGGCGACGAAGTTGCGGCGGGAAAAGTTCGGCTTTGTATTCCAGGCCTTCCATGTCCTGCCGCACCTGACGGTCATGCAAAACGTCGCCCTGCCCCTGATGCTGAACCGGTCCGGGCTGGAACGCGCGTCGCAGATGCTGCAAGCCGTCGGCCTGCATGATCGCGGCGACGACTATCCGCGCCAGCTTTCCGGCGGTGAAATGCAGCGTGTCGCGATTGCCCGCGCGCTGGTGCATCGCCCCAAGCTGCTGCTGGCGGATGAACCCACCGGCAACCTCGACCCGGATACCGCGCACGAGGTCTTGCTGCTGCTGCGCAAGGAGATCAAGGACAACGGCGCGGCTGGCATTATCGTCACCCATTCGCCCGCTGCCGCTGCAACCGCTGACCGTGTGCTGGTCCTGACCCGCGACGGGTTGCAACCGGCATGAACAGGGGATCGATTGCACAGCTCCGGCGCTGGCTCACGGCTGGCGAGTGGCGCGCGCATCCGGTACGCGCACTTGTCGCGGCGGCCGCGATCGCGCTCGGTGTCGCGCTTGGCTTTGCCATTCATCTGATCAACGCGGCCGCGTTCAATGAATTTTCGGCCGCCGTCAAAAGCCTTTCCGGGCAGGCCGACCTGCAGGTGCGCGGCACGCAATCGACCTTTGATGAGTCGGTTTATGCAATGCTGGAGCAGCGCAAGGAAATCGTCGTGGCCAGCCCGGTCATCGAGGTCGACGCGGCGGTGCCGGGACGGCAGGGTTCATTGAAAATACTCGGCATCGACGTCTTCCAGGCCGGGTTCATTGCGCCCGATCTGGTCGGCGTACCGGCGGAAGACCGTGCCTTCGACACATTGGCGGACGATGCGATCTTCCTGTCGCCTGCCGCGATGGAGTGGCTGCAGGCGAAACAAGGCGACCGCGTGCAACTGCGCGCCGGCACACAGACGGTCGGCTTGCGCGTTGCCGGCGGGCTCATGCGCGCTCGCGCCGGGCAGCGGATTGCGGTGATGGACATTGGCGCGGCGCAGTGGCGCTTCAACCGAGTCGGACGGCTGTCGCACATTGAGCTGAAGCTGGCCCCGGGCATCGACCGCGGCGCCTTCCGGGCGGCGCTTGAAAAGGAGCTGCCCGCCGGCATGATCGTCACCGAAACCGAAGCCCAGGAAGCGCGCACGGCGAACATGTCGCGCGCCTACCGCGTCAACCTCAACATGCTTGCGCTGGTGGCGCTTTTCACCGGCGCCTTCCTCGTGTTTTCGACCCAGGCGCTGTCTGTGCTGCGCCGCCGCAGCCAGCTCGCGCTGCTTCGCGTATCGGGAATGACACGGCGCGAAGTGCTGGCGCATATCCTCGGCGAAGGTGCTTTCCTTGGAATCGCCGGTTCGCTTGCCGGGATCGCCGGCGGCTACGCCATTGCCGCCGCCGCGCTGCGCCTGTTCGGCGGCGACCTGGGCGGCGGCTACTTCCCCGGCGTCCAGCCATCCGCGCAGTTTTCGCTGCCCGCAGCGATCACGTTCTTCCTGCTCGGCACGACGGCAGCGCTGCTGGGTTGCGCCGCCCCGGCGTGGGAAGCGGCACGTGCGCGACCGGCGCAGGCGCTCAAGTCCGGAAGCGAAGACATCGCCCTGTCCCGCCTGGCATCGCCCTGGCCCTCCCTCGCCTGCCTCGCCGCCGGCGGCGCGATGTCGCAGTTGCCGCCGGTCTTCGAATTGCCGGTGTTCGGCTACCTGTCCATTGCGCTGCTGCTGATCGGCGGCATCGGGCTGATGCCGCGCATGGCGGCGCTGGTGTTTTCCTTCCTGTCCCGCGTCCTCATCCATCCACGATCGAATGCTGTCACCGCGCTCGCGCTCGGCCGCCTCGCCAATGCCCCGAACCAGGCATCGATAGCGCTTGGCGGCGTGCTCTCGAGTTTCAGCCTGATGGTCGCGATGGCGATCATGGTTGCCAGTTTCCGCGTGTCGGTCGACGACTGGCTGTCGCAGGTGCTGGCGGCGGACCTGTATGTACGTTCCGCGGCGGGCGGCAACACCGGTGCCTTCGCGCCGGCGGAACAGAAAGCGATTGCCACCGCGCCCGGAGTCGCCCGCGCCGATTTTCTGCGTGTCTCGCAACTGACGCTCGATCCCGCGCGCCCTCCCGTTGCCCTGCTCGCGCGGACAATCGACACAGCCGACCCCGGACGCATCCTGCCGCTGGTCGGGGAACCGGTCCCTGCCGCGAACCTGCCGGCTGACGCAGTACCGGTTTGGATTTCGGAGGCAATGACCGACCTCTACGGATTCCATCCCGGAGACCGTTACAAGCTGCCGCTCGCGGGTCAAACGCGCGATGTCTTCGTCGCCGGTGTCTGGCGCGATTATGTGCGGCAGTCGGGCGCGCTGCAGATGCGGCTGTCCGACTACCGGCAACTGACTGGCGATGTCGAAGTAAACGACGCGGCGCTCTGGCTGCACGCTGGATCCGCTACGTCGCAAGTCATCGAAAGCCTTCGGCGGCTTCCATTCGGCGATGCGCTCGAATTCTCCGAACCCGCGGAAATCCGCGCCATCAGCCTGCGCATCTTCGATCGCAGCTTCGCGGTCACCTACCTGCTCGAAGCGGTGGCGATGGTCATCGGTCTGTTCGGCGTGGCAGCGACCTTTTCCGCGCAAACGCTGGCACGCGCCAAGGAATTTGGCATGCTGCGGCATGTAGGCGTCATGCGCCGGCAGATTCTCGCCATGCTGGCGGCGGAAGGCAGCCTGCTCACCGTGCTCGGCATTGCCGTCGGCTTCCTGCTCGGCAGCGCGATCAGCCTTATCCTGGTGTTCGTGGTCAATCCGCAGTCCTTCCACTGGACCATGCAGCTACATATGCCCTGGGGCATGATCGCGGCGGTGGGCGGGGTGCTGTTGGTATCGGCGGCGCTCACGGCGCTTGCGTCCGGGCGCTATGCGGTGTCGGGCGATGCCGTGCGCGCGGTGCGGGAGGACTGGTGATGCTCGCATTCATCCTGCGGACGCTCATGCTGCTCGCGCTGGCATTGCCGGTATCCGCAGCGCCGCCGCAGCTCTCCGCCGTGGTGCCCGGGAAGACGGTCAACCTGCCGCAGGACATGGGCGCGCATCCCGATTACCGCACAGAATGGTGGTATGTGACCGGATGGCTGGAAACGCCCGACAAGAAGTCGCTCGGCTTCCAGATCACCTTCTTCCGCTCCGCCACCGACCACGATGCGGACAATCCCAGCCGCTTCGCGCCGAAGCAGCTCATCATCGCCCATGCCGCGCTGTCCGATCCGGCAGCCGGCAAACTGCTGCACGAACAGAAAAGCGCACGCGAAGGATTCGGACGCGCCTATGCCCGCACCGGCAATACCGATGTCAGGCTCGATACCTGGCAATTCGTGCGCGAAGCGGACGGGCGTTACCGCGCCAGCCTGCCAGGCCGCGACTTCACGCTCAACCTGGTGCTGACGCCAACGCAGGCCCCCATGCTGCAGGGCGAAAACGGCTTCTCCCGCAAGGGACCGAAGCCGGAACAGGCCAGCTACTACTACAGCGAACCGCAACTGAAGGTCGAAGGTTCGGTGTCGCGTGCAGGCAAGCCGGTGCCGGTCACCGGAACCGCGTGGCTGGACCATGAATGGTCGACTTCCGTGCTCGATCCCGAAGCCGCGGGCTGGGACTGGATCGGCGCCAACATGGATGACGGCGCCGCGCTGATGGTCTTCCGCATCCGCATGAAAAAAGGCGGTACGCTCTGGTCCCATGCCGCCCTGCGCGACCGCTCCGGCCGCGTCACGCATTTCGGACCGGACGATGTCGAATTCTTCCCGCAGCGGACATGGCGATCGCCGCGCACCGGCGCCGCCTATCCGGTCGCCGTCAAGGTGCGCACCGGCGGCATGCAATGGGAACTCGAGCCGCTGCAGGACGACCAGGAACTCGACTCGCGGCAATCGACGGGTTCGGTATATTGGGAAGGCGCCGTCACGATCAAGCGCGACGGCCGGCCCGCCGGACGTGGTTACCTCGAACTGACGGGCTATGTGAAACCGCTGAAACTATGACCACACCAAGAGAACAAAAAGGCAGCATCGCCACGCTGAAGGGCCTCCTGCCCTTCCTCGCGCCGTACAAACGGCAGTTCGTTCTTGCCGGCGTGGCGCTGGTTATCGCCGCCGGCGCCACGCTGGCGATTCCCTACGCGTTCCGACGCATGATCGACGCCGGGTTCGGCCCCGGCGGGCTGCAGGACCCGGCGCATATCGACGTGTATTTCCTGGCGCTCTTCGGCGTGGCAAGCGTGCTGGCGCTGGCCACCGCAGCACGCTTCTACATGGTGTCCTGGCTGGGCGAGCGCGTCACCGCCGACCTGCGCAGCGCGGTGTACGGCCATGTCGTCACGCAGAGTCCGCAGTTCTTCGAAACCACACAGACCGGCGAAGTGCTGTCGCGCCTCACCACCGATACCACCCTGATCCAGACACTTGTCGGTACAAGTATTTCGCTGGCCCTGCGCAATACCCTGCTGTTCGCCGGCGGCCTCGTGATGCTGTTCGTCACCAGCGTCAAGCTGTCGTCGATCATCATCGTAATGCTGGCGGCCGTGGTGGTCCCGATCATCCTGTTCGGGCGGCGCGTGAGAAAGCTTTCGCGCGATTCGCAGGATCGCGTCGCGGATGCGTCGGCGCTTGCGGGCGAAATCCTGAATGCAATGCCGACGGTGCAAGCCTATACGCAGGAACGGAATGAGGCTTCGCGTTTCGGCGGCTCGGTGGAACGCGCTTTCCATACCGCGATGCAACGCATCCGCGCGCGTTCGATGCTCACCGCACTGGCCATCCTGCTGGTGTTCGGCGCAATCGTGTTCGTGCTCTGGCTGGGCGCACATGCAGTGATTCAGGGCCGGATGACGACCGGCGAACTCGGCCAGTTCATCCTGTATGCGTCGATCGTGGCAGGCGCCACCGGCGCGCTGTCGGAAGTGATGGGCGAAGCGCAACGCGCCGCCGGCGCGGCGGAACGCTTGCTGGAACTGCTCGTCGTCCAATCGCCGATCCGCTCGCCGGAGAGGCCGGTCGATCTGCCCGCTCGCACCGCGAACGGTGCCACCCTCGCCTTGCGCAACCTGACTTTCCACTACCCGTCGCGCCCGCAGTCGGCCTCGCTGTCCGATGTATCGATCGATGCACGCCCCGGCGAGACGGTCGCCATCGTTGGCCCATCCGGTGCGGGCAAGACGACGCTGTTCCAGATGCTCCTGCGCTTCTACGATCCGCAGCACGGCAGCATTCATCTCGACGGCGTCGACATCCGCCGGCTCGACCTGCACGCGCTGCGCGGCGCGATCGGCATCGTGCCGCAAGATACCGTGATCTTTTCCGCCGACGCGATGGAAAACATCCGCTACGGACGCCCGCATGCCAGCGACGAAGAAGTGATACAGGCGGCAAAGCTGGCGGCCGCCCACGAATTCATCGAACGCCTGCCCGAGGGCTACCGCTCCTTCCTCGGCGAGCGCGGCGTGCGTCTGTCGGGCGGGCAGCGCCAGCGCATCGCGATCGCACGCGCCCTGCTGAAAAATCCGCCCCTGCTGCTGCTTGACGAAGCGACAAGTGCGCTCGACGCGGAATCGGAGCGGCTGGTGCAGGCCGCGCTGGAAGCCGCGATGGTCGGACGGACAACCCTGGTCATTGCGCACCGGCTGGCAACGGTTCAGCGCGCGGACAGGATCATTGTGATGGAGCACGGCCGCGTCGTGGAAAGCGGCACGCACGCGTCCCTAGTCGCACAAGGCGGGCTGTATGCGAGCCTCGCCGCATTGCAATTCGGTCAACAATAATTCGGACGGGCGGGCCGTCGAATTCCATTAAAATACCCGGTTCAATCGATCAAGCAGACCCATGCGCCAATACCTCGACTTCATGCGCCATGTGCACGACCATGGCACCGAAAAAACAGACCGCACGGGCACCGGCACGCGCTCGGTCTTCGGCTACCAGATGCGTTTCAACCTGCAGGAAGGCTTCCCGCTCCTGACGACCAAGAAGCTGCACCTGAAATCCATCATCCACGAACTGATCTGGTTCCTGGCCGGCTCGACCAACACCAAATACCTGAAGGATAACGGCGTCTCCATCTGGGACGAATGGGCGGATGCGGAAGGCAACCTCGGCCCGATCTACGGTTACCAGTGGCGCTCGTGGCCCACGCCGGACGGCAAGCACATCGACCAGATCACGCAGGTAATGGACCAGATCCGCAACAACCCGGATTCACGCCGCCTGATCGTCTCGGCCTGGAACGTGGCCGACATCCCGCAGATGAAGCTGCCCCCCTGCCACGCCTTCTTCCAGTTCTATGTCGCCGACGGCAAGCTGTCCTGCCAGCTCTACCAGCGCAGCGCCGACATCTTCCTCGGCGTGCCGTTCAACATCGCGTCCTATGCCCTGCTGACGCATATGGTGGCGGAGCAGACCGGACTCGAGGTCGGCGAATTCATCTGGACCGGCGGCGACTGCCACCTGTACTCCAACCACATGGAGCAGGTGCAGGAACAGCTCTCGCGCACGCCCTACGCGCTGCCGAAGCTGGTCATCAAGCGCAAGCCGGAATCGATCTTCGACTACAAGTTCGAAGACTTCGCCATCGAAGGCTACGAGTCGCATCCGCACATCAAGGCGCCGGTGGCGGTCTGATGGCGGACCTGACCATCGTCGTTGCCTTCGACGAAAAATACGGCATCGGAATCGACAACAAGCTGCCCTGGCATTTGCCGGAGGACCTTGCGCATTTCAAGCGCACCACCACCGGCCGCCCCATCATCATGGGCCGCAAGACCTTCGATTCCATCGGACGCCCGCTGCCCAACCGGCGCAACATCGTCATCACGCGCAATCCGGATTGGAAGCATGACGGCGTCGACGTCGCGTACTCGCTGGAAGCCGCGTTGAAGCTGGTCGGTGAAACACCGTCCTGCATCATCGGCGGCGGCCAGATCTTCGCCGAAGCGCTGCCGATCACGAACCGCATGGTCGTGACGGAAATCGGCAAGGCCTTCGAATGCGATGCCTTCTTTCCCGCGATCGATCCAAAGCAATGGAAAGAGGTCGCGCGCGAATCCCATCATTCCGAATCCAATGGATTCGATTTCGCTTACGTTACCTACGAACGCACAGGAGAATAAATGTCAGGACACGGTTTTCACGTCCATGGCCCGCATGACCATGAAGTGGAACACGCTGCCCACGGCGGCGATGGCTTTTCCAACAAGATCGCGGTAACCACCGCGATCCTCGCCACGGTCGGCGCGATCTTCGGCTACCAGGCAGGCGCCACGCAAAACAACGCCGCGCTGTTCAAGAACAACGCCGCGATCAAGAAGACCGAGGCCTCCAACCAGTGGAACTACTACCAGGCCAAGTCCAACAAGCAGAACCTGGCGGAACTCGCGCTGAGCCTGCCCGGGATCGACACGGACAAGTACAAGGCCGAAGTCGAGCGTTACAAGGCGGAAAAGGCCGACATCAAGGGCAAGGCCGAAGAATTGGAAGCGACGTCCGTGAACTGGGACCGGCAATCCGATGAACAGATGCACCAGCACCACCGCTGGGCGCAGGCGATGACCGCGGAGCAAATCGCGATCTCGCTGGCCGCCATCACCCTGCTCACCCGCAAAAAATGGCTTGAATACGCTTCCTACGCCGTTGCCGCCGCCGGCCTCGGCCTCGGCGTGCTTGCCTGGCTGCACCTCTAAGCATCTCCTGCCCGGCAATCGCCGGGCAACTCCTCTCCCCTCTGCCTGTCTCATTTATCCGTCGCGGCCGGTTAGTCGGTTGTTGACCGGCTGCACCATTCCGTCAACAAACAAAAGGAGATCGTCATGGACCAGGAGTCGGCAACATCGCAAGCGTGGGGAAAGTGGCTCGCCGGCGCGGCAATCGGTGCGGCGGCCATGTACCTGTCCGATCCCGAGCGCGGCAAACGGCGGCGCGCCCTCATCCGCGACAAGGCCGTCCACACCGCGCATCTCTCGTCGGATGCGATCGGCACTGCGTCGCGCGATTTTGCCAACCGCATGCAAGGCATGCGCGCGAAGACCGGACGCCTTTTTTCAAGACGCGGCAGGACGACCGATGACCAGCAGCTTGTCGAACGCGTGCGCTCGCGCGTCGGCCGTGCGGTGTCGCATCCGCATGCGATCAAGGTGCACGCGCAGGACGGCAATATCATCCTCAGCGGACCGGTTTTCGCGCACGAAAAGGACCAGCTTTTGATGGCGGTACGCACGGTGTCCGGTGTGCGCGGCATCGATGACGCCCTACAGGTTCACACCAATTCCAACGGCGTACCCTCTCTGCAGGGCGAAGGCCGGCCGCGCCGGATCCATACACCGGTCATGCAATCCAACTGGCCGCCGGCTTGGCGCGCAGCAGCCACGGTAGGCGGCGGCGCGCTCAGCGCCTATGGTTTGCGCAACCGCTCCGCACTCGGGCTGGCTGCTGCAGCGGTCGGCATCGGCCTCCTGGCACGCGGCCTGGCAAAGATGCAGGGACGCTCATCCGCGAACGCAGCGTCTCAAACCGTCGAGCTGAACAAGACCATCTACATCGAAGCCGCACCGGAAGCCGTGTTCGACGCCTGGTCCGATTACAAGAACTTCCCGCAGTTCATGTCCAATGTGCAGGAGGTCCGCGACGTCGGCGACGGCCGCACGCACTGGGTGGTCAGCGGGCCTGCCGGCATGCGGATCGAATGGGATGCGGCGGTAACGGAAAGCGACCGGCCGCATACCCTCGCCTGGCGCACCACGCAGGAGGCAGAAGTCGCGCACACCGGCCGCGTGCGCTTCGAGCCGGCAGGTACCGGCACACGCGCCAGCGTCCATATGACCTACAAACCGCCGGCGGGCACGCTTGGCGATGCGGTCGCCACACTCTTCCGCGGCAATCCGAAACACCAGCTGGATGAAGACCTGATGCGGATGAAAGCGCATATCGAGGGCGGCGCGCCTGAAAAGGGAAGCGAGACGATTCCCGAGCCGGTGATTTATCCGAGCTGATCCCGAGCGCACATGCACCGTCATCCTTGCCCCTGCGGATGACGGTGCATACAGACAAGAATCATCAATATCAAAACGACAATTTCCTGCAATCTTCGCAAAATCATCGCCATTTCGCGCACGCCCCCGCCATATCTGCGAAAATTCGGTTTTTCTTTTTTTCGGCGCGCAAGCTTTCCCGCCCAGGCGTCTCTGTCCTTTCTGGAGACCACATGAAATTCCGCTTCCCCATCGTCATCATCGACGAGGACTTCCGCTCCGAAAACACCTCCGGCCTCGGTATCCGCGCACTGGCGCAAGCCATGGAGGACGAAGGCATGGAAGTCCTGGGCGTGACCAGCTACGGCGACCTGTCGCAGTTCGCGCAGCAGCAATCGCGCGCATCGGCCTTCATCCTGTCCATCGACGACGAGGAATTCGGCGGCGGCTCGTCCGAGGAAACCGACGTCGCGCTGAAGTCGCTGCGCGCCTTTGTCGAAGAAATCCGCTACAAGAACGCCGACATTCCGATCTACCTGTACGGCGAAACCCGCACCTCGCGCCACATCCCGAACGACATCCTGCGCGAGCTGCACGGCTTCATCCACATGTTCGAGGACACCCCGGAATTCGTCGCGCGCCATATCATCCGCGAGGCGAAGTCCTACCTCGACGGCTTGGCGCCGCCCTTCTTCCGCGCGCTGGTTCACTACGCGAAGGACGGTTCGTATTCCTGGCACTGCCCCGGCCACTCGGGCGGCGTGGCTTTCCTGAAATCGCCGATCGGCCAGATGTTCCACCAATTCTTCGGCGAGAACATGCTGCGCGCCGACGTCTGCAACGCGGTCGAAGAACTCGGCCAGCTGCTCGACCACACCGGCCCGGTGGCCGCATCCGAGCGCAATGCCGCACGCATCTTCAATGCCGACCACTGCTACTTCGTCACCAACGGCACCTCGACCTCGAACAAGATGGTATGGCACTCGACCGTTGGCCCCGGCGACATCGTCGTCGTCGACCGCAACTGCCACAAGTCGATCCTGCACTCGATCATCATGACCGGCGCGATCCCGGTGTTCCTGATGCCGACGCGTAACCACCTCGGCATCATCGGCCCGATTCCGCTCGAAGAGTTCAAGATCGAAAACATCATGAAGAAGATCGAGGCCAACCCGTTCGCGCGCGAAGCCGTGAACAAGAAGCCGCGCATCCTGACCATCACGCAATCGACCTACGACGGCGTGCTGTACAACGTCGAGACCATCAAGGAAATGCTCGACGGCGAGATCGACACCCTGCACTTCGACGAAGCCTGGCTGCCGCACGCGACCTTCCACGACTTCTACAAGAACATGCACGCGATCGGCAAGGACCGTCCGCGCGCCAAGGAATCGCTGATTTTCTCGACGCAGTCCACGCACAAGCTGCTGGCCGGCCTGTCGCAGGCATCGCAGATCCTGGTGCGCGATTCGCAGACGGTGAAGCTCGACCAGGACATGTTCAACGAAGCCTACCTGATGCACACCTCGACCTCGCCGCAGTACGCGATCATCGCCTCCTGCGACATCGCTGCGGCGATGATGGAACCGCCGGGCGGCACCGCGCTGGTCGAAGAAAGCATCCTCGAAGCGCTCGACTTCCGCCGCGCGATGCGCAAGGTCGACCAGGAATGGGGCCAGGACTGGTGGTTCCAGGTCTGGGGTCCGGACAACTTCGCGGACGAAGGCATGGGCTCGCGCGAAGACTGGGTGATCCGCGCGGAAGACGACTGGCACGGTTTCGGCAAGCTGGCGCCGGGCTTCAACATGCTCGATCCGATCAAGGCGACCATCGTCACTCCGGGCCTGGCATTGGACGGCAAGTTCGGCGAGTCCGGCATCCCGGCATCGATCGTGACCAAGTACCTGGCCGAACACGGCGTCATCGTCGAAAAGTGCGGCCTGTACTCGTTCTTCATCATGTTCACCATCGGCATTACCAAGGGCCGCTGGAACACGCTGCTGACCGCGCTGCAGCAGTTCAAGGACGACTACGACAAGAACCAGCCGATCTGGCGCATCCTGCCGGAGTTCGCTGCAGCCAACCCGCGCTATGAGCGCATCGGCCTGCGTGACCTGTGCCAGTCGATCCACGACATGTACAAGACCTACGACGTGGCGCGCCTGACCATGGAAATGTACCTGTCCGACATGCAGCCGGCGATGAAGCCGTCCGAAGCCTTCGCCAAGATGGCGCACCGCGACATCGAACGCGTATCGATCGAAGAGCTGGAAGGCCGCGTTACTGCCATCCTGCTGACGCCCTACCCGCCGGGCATCCCGCTGTTGATCCCGGGCGAACGCTTCAACAAGACCATCGTCGACTACCTGAAGTTTGCGCGCGACTTCAATGAGAAATTCCCGGGCTTCGAAACCGACGTGCACGGCCTCGTCACGCAGGATGTGAACGGCAAGCGCGGGTACTTTGTGGACTGCGTGAAGTAAGTCACCAAGGTTTCAGGTAAGCAACAAAAAGCCACTTCGGTGGCTTTTTGTTTTTTGCGCCATCATTGTCACAAACGTCCGTCCCCGCGCGTCTAGCAATCAAGGACGGCATACTGGATGCCGTACCCATTCATCGAAAGGATTGGTATGTCGCACGCTGCACGCATTTCCCTGTTCAAATTTGCCCCGGCCAACCTCAAGGCCTTGCTGAACCTGTCCGGCTCGGTCAAGCAGAGCTCGCTGGGCGAACGCCTGGTCGAGCTGGTCAACCTCCGCATTTCGCAGATCAACGGCTGCGGCTTCTGTGTCGACATGCACTGGCGTGACCTGGTCCGCCAAGGTATGGACCCGCGCCACCTTAATGCGGTCGCCGTCTGGCGCGAAGCACCTTTCTTTTCCGAACGAGAGCGGGCTGCGCTGCGCTGGGTGGAAATCGTCAATGCCCAACCACACAGCGATGCCAGCGACGCCGAATTTGGCCGGGTGCGTGAATACTTCTCGGAGACCGAAGTGGTCGAACTGGGCTATGCTGTCGCAGCGATCAAGAGCTGGAACATGCTCAACCTGAGCCTGCGCAATCCGATTCCCGAAGTGCCGGCGCCCGGCATGTAAGGTGCGCGATGGAAGGACTGCCCATGCCGCAAACCGAGGACGTTATCGGCATTTTTGCCGGACTCCGGAAAAAGCTGTTTTCGGTGGCCTACAAGATGCTGGGTACGCGCGCCGATGCAGAAGACGTCGTACAGGACGCCTGGCTGCGCTGGCAGGCGGCGGACCATACCGGCCTGAAGTCTGCGGAAGCATGGCTCGTCACGGTCACCACCCGCCTCGCCCTTGACCGGCTGCGCGAACGCAAGTCCGAGCGCGAAAGCTATACCGGATGGTGGCTCGCCGAGCCGCTGATCGAACGCGACGAAAATACGCCGGAAACGGCGGCGGAAGGGG
>NZ_LSTO01000001.1:1071870-1081991 GCF_002211445.1 Noviherbaspirillum denitrificans
TCGGTGCAGCCAAAAATAATGCCCTGCGCGCCCCGCTCCGCCAGCCGGCAGATGACTGCGCGGTAAGCCTGGCGCGATTCCTCGCGTACCACGCCGCGGCACAGTTCCTCGAAGATCACCGAATGTATGACATCGAGATCCGCCTCGTCAGGCACCACACACTCGATGCTATGGCGCTCGCGCATCCGATCCTTGTAGAAGTCTTTCTCCATCGTGAAGCGCGTGCCGATCAGGCCGACTTTTGTCAGTCCGCTGCGGCGGATTTCCTGGCCGGTCGGGTCGACGATGTGAAACACCGGCATGTCCGCCTGCGCGGCGATGGCATCGGCCACGATATGCATGGTGTTGGTACAGATCACCAGGAAATCGGCGCCGGCCAGGCGCAGCGAGCGTGCAGCGCGCGCCAGCCGGCTGGCGGCTTCGTCCCATTCGCCGGCACGCTGCAGCTGCGCGATTTCGTCGAAATCGACGCTGTGCAGGAACAGTTTCGCCGAATGCAGGCCACCCAGTTTTTCCTTCACGGTCTCGTTGATGATGCGGTAGTAAGGGACAGTCGATTCCCAGCTCATGCCGCCCAGCAGGCCGATGGTTTTCATTGGGTCTCCATGCGATTGAAGTTTTTCAGGTGTTGAACTATCCTAAACGACATTACCGGTACAGTACCAGTACACTTATTCAAATAACCCCGACCACTGTCATGGCAAAATGACCAATACAGCCAGCATGCGCAAAACCGTCGCCGCCGAATTCAGCATCGCCGCGCCGCAAGTCTTGTCAAGGGACGGCGGCGAATCGCTCGTCGACCAGATCGTGCGCTCCATCGAAGCGCGCATCGATGACAAGCTGCTGCGCAGCGGCGCGCGCATGCCATCCATCCGCCAGTACGCGGAAACCTATGGTGTTTCCCGCTTTACGGTAGTGGAGGCCTATGACCGGCTGGTTGCCCGGGGCTACCTGGATTCGCGCCGTGGTTCCGGGTTTTACGTGCGCGAACGCGCGCCCATGGTGGCCAGCAATGCGCCGCGCGCGGTCGATACGATGCCGGCCCACCTCGATGTGGTGTGGCTGGTGCGGAACATGTTCCGCCAGCATCCGCAGGACAAGATGCCGGGTTCCGGCCTGCTGCCGGCCGACTGGCTGGATGGCGAACTGGTGGCCAATGCCTTGCGCGCCATCAGCCGCCAGAACCAGAGCCTGCTGCTCCAGTACGGCAATCCGCAGGGTTCGCTGCTGCTGCGCCAGCAATTGCAGCTCAAGCTGGCCGAACTGGAAATTGCCGCCTCACCGGAACAGTTCGTGACCACCTCCGGCATCACCCAGGGCCTGGATATCGTGGCGCGCCATTTCACCCAGCCGGGCGATACGATTTTCGTGGACGATCCGGCGTGGTTCCTGATGTTCGGCTCCTTCGCCACCCTCGGCGCGAAAGTGGTGGGCATCCCGCGCCTGCCCGACGGTCCGGACATCGCGAAGCTGGCGGAGCTGGCAGCCGTGCACAAGCCCAAGCTCTACGTCATCAATTCGGTGCTGCACAACCCGACATCCACGTCCCTGTCGGCGGCGAAGGCCTTCCAGGTGCTGAAGATCGCAGAACAGCACAACATCACGATCGTCGAGGATGACATCTATTGCGACCTGCATCCGGGCAGCAGCGTGCAGCCGGCAACGCGCATCGCCTCGCTCGACCAGCTCAACCGGGTGATTTATCTCGGCGGCTTCTCCAAGACGTTGGCGGCGAACCTGCGCGTCGGCTTCATCGCCACCTCGCCCGAGATGGCGCAGCGGCTGGCCGACCGCAAGATGCTGACCACGCTCACGACTTCCGACATCGGCGAGCGCACCGTCTACAAGATCCTGTCCGAAGGACATTACCGCAAGCATGTCGACCGGCTGCGCGGCAAGCTGGATGCAGTGCGCGACAAGACGGTCAAGCAGCTGGAACGCGTCGGGCTGAAGGCGGATATCACCACGCCGGCGGGCATGTTCGTGTGGATCGATACCGGCGTGGATACCAATGTGCTGGCTGAGAAGGCGGTGCAGGAAGGTTACCTGCTGGCGCCGGGCAGCCTGTTTTCGCCGAACCAGCTGCCGTCGACGCGGATGCGGATGAATGTTGCCAGCGCGGGGGAAGTGGGGTTGCTGCGCTTCCTGGAGCGGAACATTTAGGGACGCCAGCCCCCGCCTAGCGCCTGGATCAGCGCAACCGCCGCCGTCTGCCTGTCCGCCTGCGCCTGCACCACTGCACGGCGGGCGTTCAAGGCAGTGACCTGCGCGCTGACCACCTCCGAAAAACTGACCTGACCGGCGCGGTAGCGGTTGAGCATCAGCGCCTCTGCCTCATCGGCCGCCTGCGATGCGCGCATGCGCAGCTCCTGCTGGCGTGCCAGTACCTGGGCAGCGGCAAGCTGGTCCTCGACATTCTGGAAAGCGCCGAGCACCGTCTGCCGGTAACGCGCGATCGCCGCGTCGCGCGCCGCTTTCGAACTCTCCACCTGGGCCGCGGTCGCGCCCGCATTGAACAGGGTCTGTGCCGCCGACAAGCCGAGCGACCACAAGGTATTCGACGCGCCGAACAGACCCGCAACGCTGCTGCCGCTCGAACTATACGACGCGTTCAGGCCGATGTTCGGAAAATAGGCGGCGCGCGCAATGCCGATCTGTTCGTTGGCTGCGGCTACGCGGCGTTCGGCTGCAGCAATGTCGGGCCGCCGTTGCAGGAGTGTTGACGGCACGCCAACCGGCACCTGCGGCACCGACACCTTCCATTCAGCCGGCGCGAGTGTGAATTCGGCCGGCGCCTTGCCGACCAGTACCGCGATCGCATGTTCCAGTTGCGCGCGCTGCCGCGCCAATCCCACCTCGTCGGCCTGGGCGTTGGCGAGCTGCGTCTCCGCCTGCAGCACGTCGGTTTTCGTGGCGATGCCTGCCGCGTAACGGTTGCGTGCAATCTGCAAGGCCCGCTCATAACCGGTGATCGTCGCCCGCAGCAGGGCTGCCTGCGCATCGGTCTGGCGCAGCGAGAAATAGTTTGCCGCGAGCTCGCCGTGGGCAGACAGGCGGGCCGAAGCGAGGTCGGCCGCGCTCGCCTGCGCGCTGGCGCTCGCACTGTCGGCGGCGGCGCGCAGCCGGCCCCAGACATCCGGCTCCCAGCTCGCGCCGATGCCTAGCTGGACGCTGTCTCTTGCGCCCGCCGCACGTGTCGCGGTTGCCGTGCCCTCGCTGCCTTGTGCGCGGCCTGCTCCGGCATTGAGCGTCACCACAGGAAACAGGGCGGCGCGCTGCTGCTGCACCAGCGCCCTCGCCTGCGCATACGCGGCGGTGGCGGCGGCGATGTTCTGGTTCGAGACATCGACCGCGGCCGCGAGTTCGTCCAGCACGGGATCATCGAACAGCGTCCACCATGTTCCCCGGTCGAGCGCATCAGCGGGCGCTGCCGGCACCCAGCCTTGCGCCTCCTTGAACGCCGCCGGTTCCGGCGTCGCCGGGCGTTCGTACACGGGCGCGAGTGCGCAGCCCCCTAGCAGCAGGGGCAGCAGCGCCAGCGTCACAAGTCGGCATCTGGCAGGGCGGAAAAGATCGTGCATGACGGTATTCATTTCAGCTTGGTTCGGCCGCGGCGCGGCTCAGTTGATGTTCTTCGGGATTGCGGCGGCGCAGCTTGTCGAGCAGCAGGTAGACCACCGGCGTCGTCAGCAGCGTGAGCAGCTGGCTGGCGATCAGTCCGCCAATGATCGCGATACCGAGCGGCCGGCGCAGGTCGGCACCTTCGCCGAAGCCGATCGCCAGCGGCAGCGCGCCGAGGGCGGCGGCCAGCGTGGTCATCAGGATCGGGCGGAAACGCAGCAGGCAGGCTTCGCGTACCGCTTCCAGAGGGGAAAGCCCGCGCCCGCGCTCGGCTTCCAGCGCGAAATCAATGATCAGGATGGCGTTCTTCTTCACGATGCCGATCAGCAGGAACACGCCGATCAGCGCGATCAGGGAAAACTCCATCCTGAACAGCAGCAGCGCCAGCACCGCGCCGACGCCAGCCGACGGCAGCGTCGACAATACTGTGATGGGATGCACCAGGCTTTCGTACAGGACGCCGAGCACGATGTAGATCACCACCAGCGCGGCGACGATCAAAAAAGGCTGCTGCCGCTGCGTATCCTCGAAGCTCCGGGCAGTGCCCTGGAAGCTGCCGCGCACGGTGGCCGGCATGGCAATCTCCGCTTCGGCCCGGCGGATGGCGACCTGCGCGTCGCCGAGGGAGCTGCCCTCCGCGAGGTTGAAGGAAATCGTCGTCGCGAGTTCCGCATCCTGGTGGTTGACCGAGCCGGGCGTCGAGCGCTCTGCAAAACGCGCGAACGCGGAAAGCGGGACCATGGTGGACGGCGTGGTGCTGATTGCCTGTCCGCTCGCCTGGTCGCGCAGCGAGGGATTGACGATGGACGTCGTGGTGGCGGTCGTGGTCGTGCTTGCGGTCGCCGGGACATGGATATCCTTCAACGCCTCCGGACTGCGCGAATATTCGGGCGCAACTTCCATGATCACGCGGTACTGGTTCAGCGCATCGTAGATGGTCGCCACCTGGCGCTGGCCGAAGCCGTTGTACAAGGCATTGTCGACTGCACGCGCATTGACGCCGAGCCGCGCGGCCGTGTCGCGGTCGACCTCGACAAAGGTTTCGACACCGTTGTCCTGCTGGTCGGTATCGACGTCGGTCAGCACCGGATTCTGCTTCATCGCCTCGGCCAGGCGAGTGGCCCAGCGTCGCAACGCGGCACTGCTTTCGCCCTTGAGCGTGTACTGGTAAGTCGACGCGCTCTGCCGGCCGCCCATGCGCAAGTCCTGCACCGGGTTGAGGAACAGGCTGACGCCGGTCACCTTCGCCAGTTGCGGACGCAGGCGCCCGATGACCGCCTGTCCGGTCACCTTGCGTTCGGAAAACGGTTTCAGGTTGACGAACACGAAGCCGCCGCCGGCGCGCGACCCGCCGGTGAAACCAACCACGGTATCGACCGCCGGATCGCTGCGGATGACATCCACCAGCTGCCGCAGCTTGCCCTGCATCGCCTGGAAGGAAATGCTCTGGTCGGCACGCAGGCCGCCGTTGAGCTGGCCGCTGTCCTGCTGTGGAAAGAATCCCTTCGGCGCGGCAGCGAACAGATACACGTTCAGGCCGACCACGGCCGCCTGGATGAAGAGGACCAGCCAGCGGTGGTACAGCGCCCAGTCGAGGCTGCGCTCGTATGTGCGGTGCGTCCACGCAAAGCCGCGTTCGAAGAAACGCGAGATCTTGCCCGGCGGCTTTTCCGCCTCGCCGCGCTTGAGCAGCCACGCGCACATCATCGGCGTGGTGGTGAGCGAGATCACCATGGAAATCAGCACCGCCGCGGACAGCGTAACCGCGAATTCGCGGAACAGCCGGCCGACCTGCCCGCCCATGAACAGCAGCGGGATAAAAACCGCGACCAGCGACAGGCTGATCGATAGCACGGTGAAGCCGACCTCGCGCGCACCGAGCAGCGCGGCGCGGAAGCGGTCCATGCCTGCCTCAATGTGGCGACTAGTGTTCTCAAGCACGACAATCGCATCATCGACGACGAACCCGGTCGCCACCGTCAATGCCATCAGGCTCAGGTTGTTCAGGCTGAAGCCGAGCATGTACATGACGCCGAAGGTCCCCAGCAGCGACACCACTGTCGCGACCGCGGGGATGAGCGTGGCCCGCGCGCTGCGCAGGAAGGCGCTGACGACCAGCACCACCAGCAGCACGGCGATGACTAGGGTCAGCTCGATTTCCTCCAGCGACGCGCGGATGGAATGCGTACGGTCCGACGCGACCTGCAGGCGCACGTCCTGCGGCAACTGCGCCTGCAGCGAAGGCAGCAGCGCGCGCACGCCGTCCACCGTTTCGATCACATTGGCACCCGGCTGCCGCGTCACCAGCACGATCACCGCCGGCTGACCGTTGAACAGCCCCAGCGTGCGAACATCCTCGACGCCATCCTTCACGTCCGCCACGTCAGCCAGCCGCACCGGCGCGCCATTGCGCCATGCCACCACCAGCCCACGGTAGTCCACGGCCGTCGGGCGGCCCTGCCCCGTTCCCGCTTGCGAATAGATCTGCAAGCGCCGGCCGTTGCCCTCGACCAGTCCCTTCGGGCGGTTGGCCGTGCTCGACTGGATCGCGGCGCGCACGTCTTCCATGCTGATGCCCTGGCGGTTGAGCGCGAAGGGCAGCAATTCCACTCGCACCGCTGGCAGCGAACCGCCACCAATTTCCACGTCGCCCACGCCGGGCACCTGCGCCAGCTTTTGCTGGACCAGGTTCGACACCTCTTCATAGACCTGTCCGGGCGAACGCGTCTGCGATGTCAGCGCGAGGATCAGTACCGGGGCATCGGAGGGATTGACCTTGCGGTAGGTCGGATTGCTGCGCAAGCTTGCCGGCAGGTCGGCGCGCGCGGCATTGATCGCCGCTTGTACTTCGCGCGCGGCCGCATCGATCTTGCGCGTCAGGTCGAACTGCAGGTTGATGCGGCTCGATCCGTTGCCGCTGCTCGAGGTCATTTCATTCACGCCCGCGATGACCCCGAGCCGCCGCTCCAGCGGTGTGGCGACGCTGGTCGCCATGGTGTCGGGACTCGCGCCCGGCAGGCTCGCGCTGACCGAAATGCTCGGGAAATCCACCTGCGGCAACGGTGACACCGGCAGCACGAAAAACGCGGCGATGCCCGCCAGCGCCAGACCGATGGTCAACAGCACGGTCGCCACCGGACGGCGGATGAACGGCCCGGACAGGTTCACTGCGCGCCTCCCTCCGCCGCCACGCGCCGGCCGGACCAGCGCCGCCCGAGCCGGTCGAACGCGAGGTAAATGACCGGCGTCGTGAACAGGGTCAGCAGCTGGCTGACGACCAGCCCGCCGAAAATCGACAGGCCGAGCGGCCGGCGCAGTTCCGCGCCCTCGCCCCAGCCGAGCATCAGCGGCAAGGCGGCAAACAGCGCAGCCAGCGTCGTCATCAGGATGGGGCGGAAACGCAGCAGCGCGGCCTGGTGAATAGCTTCCTGCGGCGACTTGCCTTCGTTGCGCTCGGCATCGATGGCAAAGTCGATCATCATGATCGCGTTCTTCTTCACGATGCCGATCAGCAGGATCAGGCCGATGATGCCGATCACGTCCAGCTCATGCCCGGTGAGCATCAGCGCCAGCAAGGCGCCCACGCCCGCGGACGGCAGCGTCGACAGGATGGTGAGCGGATGGACGTAGCTTTCGTACAGGACGCCGAGCACGATGTAGACGCACACCACGGCCGCCAGGATCAGCCATAGCTGGTTGGTCAGCGATGCCTGGTAGGCGCCGGCCGCGCCGAGGAAGCTCATGGTGACGGAGGGCGGCAGTTCTATTTCCTTTGCCGCCTGGCGGATGGCTTCGACCGCGTCGCCCAATGCCACGCCCGGCGCCGCGTCGAAGCCGATGGCGGTGGCGGGATATTGCGCCACGCGGGTGATCTGCAACGGCGCGGGACGCTCGGCAATACCGGCGACCGCGGACAGCGGCGTGGTCTTGCCGGATGTGGTGCGCAGCGGCAGCTGGCCGAGCGATTCCGGCGTTGCCGTTTCCGGCCTTGCTTCCAGGATCACGCGGTACTGGTTGCTCTGGGTGAAGATGGTGGAAATGATGCGCTGGCCGAAAGCGTTGTAGAGCGCATCATCGATCGCTGACGCACTGACGGAAAGGCGCGAGGCGGTGTCGCGGTCGACGTTGACGAAGATCGCACTGCCGGTTGCGCCGGCGTCCGACACCACGTTGCGCAGTGCGTTCACCGATTGCAGGCGCTGCTCCAGGCGCGACGCCCATTGGCGAACGGTTGCTTCATCCGCGCCTTCGAGCGACACTCGGTACAGCGTCGGCCCGGTTTCCGCATCCACCGTCAGGTCCTGCGTGGGACGCAGGTAGAGCGTGATGCCGGGAATCTGCCCGACCCGCTCACGCAGGCGGCCCATCGTCGCCTGCTGGTTGCGGTCGCGTCCCTGCTTCAGGTTGACCAGCATGCTGCCGGTATGCAGCATCGCATTCGACGCGCCATCGACGCCCACCAGCGAACTGAGCGATTCCACGTCGGGATCGTCGAGGATGGCCTTCGCGGCCTGCTGCTGCAGCTCGGCCATGCGCGCGAACGACACCGACTCCGCCGCCTCGTTGCGCGCCTGCAACTGGCCGGTATCCTGCACCGGAAACAGGCCTTTCGGAATGAATACATAGAGCAGCACCGTGACCGCAAGCGTTACCACCGCCACCACCAGCGTGAGCGGCTGGTGCGCCAGCACCCAGCGCAGGCCGCCGTCGTAGCGGTGGACCATGCGGTCGAAGGCGCGCTGGATTTTTCCGCCCAGGCCGCGGCCTTCGTGCTCAGGCTTCGAATGCCAGCGCGCGGACATCATCGGCACCAGCGTCAGCGATACCACGGCGGAAATCAGGATGGTGACGGCGAGCGTGACGGCGAATTCGCGGAACAGGCGTCCCACGACGTCGCCCATGAACAGCAGCGGGATCAGCACCGCAATGAGCGAGACCGTCAGCGAAATGATGGTGAAGCCGATTTGCTTCGCCCCCGTCAACGCCGCCTGCATCGGCCGCTCGCCTTTCTCGATGTAGCGTGCAATGTTTTCAATCATGACGATGGCATCGTCAACGACAAAGCCCGTCGCAATCGTCAACGCCATCAAGGTCAGGTTGTTCAGGCTGTATCCAAGCAGGTACATCACGCCGCAGGTACCGATCAGCGAGATCGGCACCGCGAGGCTGGCAATCACGGTCGCGCGCAAATCGTGCAGGAAACCGAGGATCACCAGTACCACCAGCACGACCGCCAGCACCAGTTCGAATCCGACATGCTCGACAGACGCGCGAATGCCGGCTGTGCGATCGCTCAGGACATCGACATGCACCGCGCCCGGCAATGCCGCCTGCAGCTCGGGCAGCCTTGCCTTGATCGCATCGACGGTCGCGATCACGTTGGCGCCGGGTTGCCGCTGCACATTCAGGATGATCGCCGGCTTCATGCCGGACCATGCGCCGAGCCGGATGTTTTCCGCGCTGTCGACGACCTGCGCGACGTTCGACAGCCGTATGGGAGCGCCGTCGCGGTAGGCGACGACCAGGTTCTTGTAATCCTCTGCCGTGAGCAGCTGGTCGTTGGAATTGATCGTGAAGGAGCGGGTCGGCCCATCCACGCTGCCCTTGGCGCTGTTGGCATTGGCCGCCGCAATGGCGGTGCGCAAGGAATCCAGCCCCAGTCCGTTCGACGCGAGCAGTTGCGTGTCCGCCTGGATGCGCACTGCCGGCCGCTGTCCGCCGGACAAGGTGACCAGGCCGACGCCGGGAACCTGGCTGATCTTCAATGCCAGCCGCGTATTGGCGATGTCCTGCACTTCGGTCAGCGGCAGCGTGTCGGACGTGATGGCCAGCGTCAGCACCGGCGCGTCGGCCGGGTTGACCTTGGCGTAGACCGGCGGCGCCGGCAGGTCGGCGGGCAGCAGCGAGCTGCCGGCATTGATCGCGGCCTGCACTTCCTGTTCCGCGACATCCAGCGTCTGGCCGAGGCCGAATTGCAGGGTGATGATGGACACCCCGGCCGCGCTGGTCGAGCTCATGCGCCGCAATCCCGACATCTGGCCGAACTGCCGCTCCAGCGGCGCGGTCACGCTCTGGCTCATGACTTCCGGGCTGCAGCCCGGGTACAGCGTCTGCACCTGGATCGTCGGGAAGTCGACCTGCGGCAGCGCCGACAGCGGCAGGAACTTGAATCCGATGATGCCGGCCAGCACGACCGCCAGCATCAGCAGCGAGGTGGCAACGGGGCGCAGGATGAAGGGACGGGACGGGCTCATGCCGGCCTCCCGCCCTCGGGAGTCGGCATACCGATCATTGGGTCGCTCCCTGGGATCGCCGTCCGCCATCCGGCGACTTTCCGCCCCGCTTGCGCTCCTGGCCGCCGCCCGCGCCGGGCTTGTCCTCCGGCAGGTTCACCCGCGCGCCGTCACGCAGGCGGTCCGCACCCTCGGTAATCACCTGCTCGCCCGCCTGCAGGCCGGAGACGATCTGCACCTTGTCGCCCGCCGGCAGGCCGCGCG
>NZ_LSTO01000001.1:1082001-1110379 GCF_002211445.1 Noviherbaspirillum denitrificans
GCCGACCTGAAGGACGACATGCCGGGCATGGCGCTGGCACGCGCGCGCAACGTCAAGACCACCAACGATTTCATGGACATCGCGATGCTCGGCCTCAACGTCGACATCATCATCGACGTGACCGGCGTCCCGGTAGTGCGCGAAAAGCTGCGCGAATACCTGCAGGCGACCGCCAACGGCCACACCATCATCATGCATGAAATGATCGCCGTGCTGATGATGTCGCTGTCCCAGAACAAGCTGGTGACGACCAAGCACAACCAGGTCGATTACGCCTGATTAAACTGTAGGGTGCGCCCCGCGCACCGGTGCCCTGGGTACTGCAATGGTGCGGGGGCCGCACCCTACATCCCGATGTCGATTCAGCTCAGCCGGTAATCACCAGCTGGTTGCTCACCTCCTTCACCCCTTCCACGCCGCGCGCCAGGGACTCCGCCTTGCGCCACAGCGCGAGCGACTTCACTTCGCCCTTCAGGGTGACCTTGCCCTTGGCGGTATCGACATTGATCTTCAGTCCCGCGATATCGGGGTCGGCGAGCAATGCCGCCTTCACCTTGGACGTAATGACGGTATCGTCCACCGCCTGGCCGGCGGACTTTTGCGATGTATCCTGCCTGCCATCCATGCCGGCGCATCCGGCGGCGAGGACGGCGACGAAGAGCATCGCGGACAGGACAAGTTTTCTGTTCATGGCAACTCCCTAAGGACAAAATCAGCCGGAACCATGCTTCCGCAGGCCTTGTAATTTCTTCTATCCAAAGAAGAAATTTCAGACGTGCCTGACGCGCACGTTCTGCAGATACCAGCCGCGCGTGAGGCGCGCCACCACTTCCAGGCTTCCCGGTTCTTCGAAGGAATGCGTCGCACCGGGAATGATCTCCAGCCGCTTCTCGCAGCGCAGTGCTGCGTACACGGCGCGGCTGATCCCCACCACCCGCTCGTCCAGGCCGCCGGCAATGAGCAGCGTGGGTGCGTTGACCCGCGGCAGGCTGCCTTGCGGCGCAAGGTCGGGGCGCCCGCCACGCAACACCACGGCAAACACCTGTGATCCGAGGCGCGCGGCAAGCTGCAATGCGAGCGCGGCGCCCTTTCCCGCGCCAAGCAGGCCGACCGGCATGTCACGCACCACGTGGTGCTCCTTGAGCCACGCGCAGGCCGATTCGAGCTGTTCCGAAAGCGAGTCGCCTGCACCGTTTTCCTGCTCACTGACCGGATGGTGCGACAGATCGAGCCAGAAGGTGCCCAGGCGTGCATTGCGCAGTACCGTACCGATATAGTCGACCGGCGGCTTTACGCGATGACCGCTCCTGCCGTCGGCCACCACGATGACGCCGACCGGGTCTGGCGGCAGGCATAGCACGGCATCCATATCACCGTTGCCGCTCGAAAACCGGACCTCCTCGACATGTGTCGATAGATTCATGTTCTGCCTCCTCGCCCTCGGTGAGGCAAACTCCATGCCATCCGGCATCGGCCGTGCCCCCATCATTCAGGTCATCCCCGGGGCAGGCGGGACAGGCCGCGCGGGCAGGACGAGATTCGCCGGCGAAATTTTCCCGGCTTCGGTAAGCGGGCGCGGCGGCGAATACGGCGGGCGCGGGTTTCCCGAGCCGTCGCCACAGCCGGCAAGCAGCATGCCGGCAAGCGAAAGCCAGAGCATGGACGGCATCCTGGTCAACATCCCTCGGTATCGCTTCATGGTCGCACCTCTGTCGGACAGGCGTAGGGACTGCATGCTGTGTCATCTGATGCAAACTGTGTTCCCGGCGCCAGCCGTTCGACGCCCCGGAAGTAGCCGATGGTGCGCTCCAGCCCTTCCTCGAGCCCCATGCGCGGCTCCCAGCCGAGCATGGCACGCGCAAGGCTGATATCCGGGCGCCGGCGTGCCGGATCGTCGCCCGGCAAGGGGCGGAACACAACCGGCGACGCCGAGCCGCACAGCGCAACCACCTGCCCGGCGAGTTCGAGCATGGTGTATTCGACCGGATTGCCAAGATTGACCGGACCGCAGAAATCCGGCGGGCTCGCCATCAGCCGGACCAGCGCATCGACGAGGTCGTCCACGTAGCAGAACGAGCGCGTCTGCGTACCGTCGCCGTACACGGTCAGCGGCTCGCCGGCCAGTGCCTGCACGATGAAGTTGGACACCACCCTGCCGTCTTCCGGATGCATGCGCGGGCCGTAGGTATTGAAGATGCGTGCGATCTTCACGTCGATGCCGTGCTGCCGCCGGCAATCCATCAGCAGCGTCTCCGCGCAACGCTTGCCTTCGTCGTAGCAGGCGCGCACACCGACTGGATTGACATGTCCCCAGTAGGCTTCGTGCTGCGGATGCACCTGCGGGTCGCCGTACACTTCGCTGGTCGATGCCTGCAGCACCTTTGCGCCGCTCTGCATTGCCAGCTCGATTACATGGAGCGCGCCGAGCACGCTGGTTTTCATGGTGCGCACCGGGTCGCGCTGGTAATGGACAGGCGAGGCGGGACAGGCGAGGTTGTAGATTTCATCCGCTTCCACGCGCAGTGGCAGCGCGATGTCATGCTGCACCAGTTCGAAGCGCGGATTGTGCAGCAGGTGCGCGACATTGCGCATGCTGCCCGTAAAGAAATTGTCGAGGCATAGCACCTCGTCACCCTCGGCCAGCAGGCGCTCGCACAAATGCGATCCGAGGAATCCGGCTCCGCCGGTGACCAGCACCCTCACTCCTCCCTCCCGGGAATGGTCCGGTATCGCCAGTTGCGGATGACCGTGGCCGCCATCGTCGCCACCACCTCTGCACCGACCTCATCCGCGCATTCGTGCGCGGTCGGACAGACGTGGTGCATGCACGGACGGCAGGCGACGTCGGCACTGATGACCTGGTGACGCTCGTTGTCGAGCGGCGCCCAGCGCACCGGATCGCTGCCGCAGGAAACGATGACGCTCGGCGTGGCCGCGGCGGCGGCGATATGGGAGATGCCGGTATCGTTGGTCACGACGAGGCTCGCCTGCGCAATGAGCGCCGCCAGCGCGCCGAGTTCGGTCCTGCCGCCGAGGTCGAGGACGGGCATGCGCATCGCCTCGCGTACCGCACGCACCACATCCGCTTCGTCCTGCGTACCTGTGAGGACAATCTTCATGCCCGCCATCGCCAGGCGGTCGGCGACTTCGGCGAAACGTTGCGGCAGCCAGCGCCGCGACGGCAGGCGGGCGCCCGGATGGATGCAGACATAAGTGCCGGGCGGCGGCAGGTTGACTTCGCAGCGCTGCAGCGCGCGGTAGTCGGCGTCGGTCAGCGGGAACTCGAGATAGTCGCCCTGGCGCGGCGCACCGAGGTATTCCAGCAGGCGCAGGTTGCGCAGCACTTCATGCTCATTGTCCTCCCACGGAATGAAGGTGCGCGGGTCGGGGCAATACTGGCCGGGCACGTAAAAGCCTGCGGACCGCTCGGATGCGAACAGCACCGTCAGCGGGTTGCTGAGGCTGCCGTTGCCATGCATCTGGAGTGCGAGATCGTAGCGCTGGCGCTGCGCTTCCGACAGGAAGTGCGGGATCGCGTTGAGATGCGCGGGCTGCTCCGGAAAGGCGGGGAATCCGGGAAATACCAGCAGGTCATCGACATAGTCGCTGAAGCGCTTGACGAAGGACGTCGCCCACGGCAAACCGATCAGGGTGATGTGCGAGAGCGGCGCCGCCGCACGCAATGCGCGCAGCGCAGGTACCGCGCACAGCATGTCACCCAGCTGCAGCGCGCGGAACACCGCAATCTTGCGCGGCGGCTGCACGTCCCCGAAGAGGCGTTCGGTACAAGGTTCGCGCATCATGGCTTTTCCACCAGGTAGGGGCCGATTGCCAGCACGTCGAGCGGCGTGGAGCAGAACGATTCGACCGCATCGCGCGGCGAGCAGACCACCGGCTCGCCACGCGTGTTGAACGACGTGTTGATGAGCACCGGCACGCCGCTGCGCTGCGCGAAGGCTTTCAGCACATCGTAGTAGGCGGCATTCTGTTGGCGGTTGATGGTCTGAATGCGCGCGGTGCCGTCCACGTGGCGCACCGCCGGAATGCGGTCCGCCTTGTCCGGCCGCACGTCATACACGAACACCATGAAAGGTGACACGCCGCCGTTCACGAACCAGTTCGCGGCCTCTTCCTCCAGCACCACAGGCGCGACGGGGCGGAAGTCTTCCCGGTCCTTGATCTGGTTCAGCCGCTGCTGCATGGATGCATCCAGCGGCGATGCAAGGATGGAGCGCGCGCCCAATGCGCGCGGCCCGAACTCCATGCGTCCCTGGAACCATCCGACGACCTTGTCCTGCATCAGCAGGTCTGCCACCTCGGCGGACAAGTCGGCGGCGCGGCGGTAACGCAATTTTGCCTGGCGCAGGAAAGCCTCGATCTCGTCATCCGCATAGGCGGGGCCGAGGAAGGCATGATCCATCTGCCAGGCGCGCGCGGAAGCGCGCCGCTCCCGGCCATCGATCCAGAGCGCCGCGCCGAGCGCGGTGCCGGCATCACCCGCCGCCGGCTGCACCCAGACGCGCTTGAAACGGCCGTGGTCCCGCACGCGGGCATTCATCACGCAGTTGAGCGCGACGCCGCCCGCCATCGCCAGATTGTCCGCGCCGGTCTGTTCGTGAAGCCAATCCGCCATGCGCAACACCACCTCCTCCAGCACGACTTGCAGCGATGCCGCGATGTCCCGATGCTTCGCGGTGAATTCGCTGCCGCGCTCGCGCGCCGGACCGAACATGCGCTCCCACTCCACCGGCAGCACTTCATAATCGCCGTTGCCGAGGTAATGCACGACTTCGCGCAGCAGCGGCGCATAGACCGGCTTGCCGAAGGAAGCCAGCGCCATCACCTTGTATTCGTCGGAGGAATGCAGGAAGCCGAGGTAGCTGGTCAATGCTTCATACAGCAGGCCGAGCGAATGCGGCAGGTTGACCTGCTTGATGCGCTGGTAGCGCCGGTCCTGGTAGAAGCCGTAACTGGTCGTGGCCAATTCGCCGCGTCCGTCCATCGACAGCACCGCGCACTCGTCGAAGGGCGCGGCAAGGAAGGCGCTCGCCTCGTGCGCGAGATGGTGTTCGACGAAATGCCATTTGAACGGCCCGTCATGCCGCACATTGCGGAAGCGCTTGCGCAAATGGTGCGGCGCGCCGCCGGCGAGCTGGCGCGGCGCGTTGACGATATACGAGAGGAACAACGGATCCCACGGCGACAGCCATTCGGACGCGCCGTGCGCCGACGGTTCCAGCGGCAGCTGTATCGTTGCCTGTCCACCGTAGTCCCGCAGCAGCAGCGACGGATCATAGGAGTACGCCACGTGATGCACGTCCTCGAGCGCGATGCCGGCTTCGGCGAGGCAGTAATCGATCGCATGATAAGGCAGCTGCCATGTCGAGAACGGCACCGGGCGCTTGCCGTGCTTGATGCGCGTGAAGCGCTCTTCCTCGGCGGCGGCAATGACGATGCCGTCATGCACGAGACAGGCGGAACAATCATGGTATGCAGCATTGATTCCCAGCGTATACACATCGGTCTCCCATGGTTGCGCAGTATCCTGCCGCGTGGCCTGCGGCATCGCATCTTGTTGGATTGTCATGCAATTGCCGTTCCCGCATCGCCCCGGGCCGGCAGGGCGCACCCGACGCACCGTTTCATCCACGAACGGGATGAAATTCTTACGCTCATGTGTAAATAGGAAAACGCAGGCAGGCGCCTTTTACCCGCCGGTTTTGCCTTGCGTCAGCCGCTTATTGCGCATGTAGACCACTTCACCCGCAACCGCAGTGAGGAAGATGAAAAAATTCGCAAACACGAACACCCAGTTTTCCACCAGGTAGCTGTAGATGGTGAATCCGAGCGAAGCGGCCAGTTGCCCGATGAACAGCCACTTTGACACGCCTGCGACGCTGCGGGCGCGCCATTGCGTATACACCTGCCGGGAAATCGTCATCACCAGGATGGCGGCACTGAGCCAGCCGATAAAATCGGCATTCATGTAGTTCCTTTCTATTCATCAACCAGCGCCTGCCGTCGCCGGTGGTAACGCTCCATTAGCGGCGTGGCGGAGATACCGTGCAGCAGGATCGATATCGCCACTGCGGTCAGTACCATCGAGACCAGCCGCTGCTTCATGTCCATTGCCCAGTCGTACTGCAAGGCAAACACCAGGTAATACAAGGAACCGATGCCGCGGATGCCGAACCACGCCATCAGCACACGCTGCGTGCGTCCCGTCTTCTCTCCCAGCAGCGCGAGCACCACCGATACCGGACGCACCACGAGGAACAAGAGCGCCGCGGCTATCACGCCGTCCAGGCTGAATCCGGCGGCCGACAGCATGATCCCCAGCAGCAGCACCATCACGAATTCGGCAATGTGTTCGAGCTGCTGGTTGAAGCCGAGCACGGTTTCGGCCATGTAGGCCGGCGCCTTTTGCGGATGCGTGGCCACAGCCGGCGCATCGCCGGCGGGTACGGCGCCGATCATTTCCGTCGGCGACGTGGTGCCGCTGCGCTCGTGTTCGATGCGGCGCATCGCCACGCCGGCCGCGAACACCGCGATGAAGCCTACCCCATGCACCAGGTGGGATACGCCATACGACGCGGCGATCAGCCCGAGCGTGAGGAACTCTTCCATGCCGAGCGCCTTGTGGTAGTGCTGGCGCAGGTGCAATGCCAGCCTGACCACGCCGCGCGACAGCAGGAAGCCGCTGCCGAAGCCGGCGAGGATGCCCCACATCGCCATCAGCGGCGCCCAGCGCGACCCATAGTCGCGCGCCTCCTCGACGCCGAGCAGGAACAGGCCGAGCATCACGACCGGATAGGCGGTCCCGTCGTTCATTCCGCCCTCGCCGCTCAGGCTGAAGCGCAAGCGGTCGCGGTCGCCGGCGTCATGGACTTGCACATCGGAGGCGAGCACCGGATCGGTCGGCGACAGTATCGCGCCAAGCAATACCGCGATGCCCGGCGGCAGGCCGAACACATAGAAGCCGGCCAGCGCCAGCAACGCCGACGTCACCAGCATGCCAACCACGCCCAGGCGCAGCGGAAGGCGCCAGATGCGGTCGGCCAGCGGCACCCGCAGCTTGAGGCCGACGGTGAACAGCGAGATCAGCAGCGCGATTTCCGTCAGCAGCGTGAGCAGCGCGGCATTCCCGTACGGGTCAAGCGTGACAAGTCCGGCGCCGGAAGGGCCGAGCGCGAAACCGATCGGCAGGTAGAGCATCGCCGGGCTCAGCGGCAGCCGGTGCCAGATCGTACCGAGCAAGCCCATCAGGAGCAGCAGGGCCCCGATGATCAGGTACCAGAGGGGAGCTGTTTCGATGTGATTCCCCTATGACACCGCGAGGATGAGCCTGCAGGGCGCACGATAGCCTCCGGCGAAGCACCGGTTCGCATGGCGCACCCTACGCTTTTTATCTTTCATATTTCCCACGGATTTCGATGCGCCTGCTCCTGCCGCCGCCGTCCCTGACCGGGATGGTAACTTCCAGCAGGCCGTCCTGCAGCGACGCGGATGCCGCCTCGCCCTGTGCGCCGGCAGGCAGGCTGATCACGCGGCAGAAGCGTCCATACGCGCGTTCGCTGCGGCGATGCTCCTGCGGCCCGCGCGGCGGTTCCTGGCGGCGCTCGCCTTCGATGGTCAGGCGGTCGCCGCTCACTTCCACCGATACATCATCACGGCTGAGGCCGGCCAGCTCGGCGCACACGATGAACTTGCCGTCGCGCTGCGCCACTTCAACGGGCGGCGACCATCTCCCCGTGGCCGGCGCAGCGCCGGCGCCCGTCATCGAACCCATCATGCGTTCGATCATCCTGTCCATGTCTTCGGTCGCCCTGCGCATGGCTGCAAGCGGGTCCGTCCATGCGTGCATCATCCCCGGCATCCAGCCTGAACGCAGCGTGGCCTGCCATGACTCGAACGCTGATGCCGCGCGGCCGTGCTGTTCGCCTTGCCTGGACGCTTCCTCGCGCGCCATCTGCGTGGCGCCGGCATCGGTGGTCAGCGGTTCCGCGTCGCGGATCTTGCCGAGCCAGTCATGGCTTTCACGTCCCAGCTTCTCGATGAATTTCTTGAAGCGCGCGAGATCATGCTCGGTGCGATCGGCGATCGCCTTCTGCGCATCGCCATGCTGCACCAGCACCTGTTGCTTCGGGTCACATTCCATCGTCAGCCTGACCTCGGTGCGATCCCTTTCGGTCGGGCGCAGCTCGATCTTTCCTTCATAGCGCGGACCGTTGATGTTGCGCCAGGCAATGCAGCGGTCCGGAACTTGTTGCGTTATCTCCGCATCCCATTCCATGTCCAGGTTTCCTGCCTTGGTATGCCAGTGCAGATGCGTGTCGTCGAGCTGGCGCACTTCTTCCACATCTTCCATGAACCGCGGGTATTGCTCGAACTTTGTCAGCTGGCGGTAGGCAGTGCTGACAGGAACGTTGATCTCGATCGATTGCTCAATCCTTGCCATCGTGAATCTCCTCTCTTCCGTTCCGCGACACCTTTCCCGCCACTTCGTTGTCCGCAGGGGAGAAACCGGTGGCGGCCATGGCGACGGGTGTCGTGGAATAAATAGTGCTAATGAAGTCCTCGCAGCGGTCCTGGTTGCCGGACACGCTGCGGGAAGCGAAGGGTGGCAGTGGCACGGGTGCAAGTTCCATACCACTGACGGACGTGCGCGGCAGCGCCTGTTCAGGATAGTCAGCGATGCGCGTGCTTTCAAACGTGCCGCATCTGTTGCGCCATGGACAGCAGCAGTTTTTCCATATGCCGTTGTAAAGCTTACAGCGCGGCATCGACGTGACGGAAAGGATGCATATCGCAATGTCGACCATTGAACAGGAGCACAGCGATTCCCGGGTGATGCGCGACTTGTGGGACGTGGTGTCGCAGTTCCGCAACCGCATCGCCGCCGCGCTGTTTTTCCTGATACTCGCGAAGGTGGCTGTGGTGTCGGTGCCGCTTGTCCTCAAGCGCATCGTCGATGAATTGTCACGCCCCGAGCAGGTACTGGTGCTGCCGGTGGCACTGCTGGCGGGGTACGCGATCCTGCGGTTCTGCAGCACGCTGTTCAACGAACTGCGCGACCTGGTGTTTTCGCGGGTCACGCAGCATGCGGTGGCCACCTATGCGCTGAAGGTATTCAGCCACCTGCATGAACTGAGCGCGCGCTTCCATGCGCAGCGCCGTATCGGCGGCCTGCTGCCCGACATCGACCGCGGGACATCCGGCATCGCCTTCCTGCTGAGCGTCGGCCTGTTCACCATCGTTCCCACGCTGCTGGAGATCATCATGGTGATCTCCATCATGACCGCCCGCTACAGCGACTGGTACACGACCATCCTCGGTGTGACCTTCATCCTGTATTGCGGCTTCACGCTGGTGTTCACGGCAAGGCGCACGATCTACCAGCGCCGCGTCAACAAGCTCGACTCCAATGCGAAAAGCCTGCTGGCCGACAGCCTCATCAACTACGACACGGTGAAATACTTCACCAATGAAAAGGAAGAGGCGAGGCGCTTCCAGGGCATCATGGTCAACTGGGCGGAAGCCGTGGTTGCCAACCAGAAGGCGCTGTTCATCCTGCACGTCGGCCAGAGCGCGGTCATTGCGCTAGGCGTGGCGTCGGTGATGCTGCTCGCGGGCAAAGACGTGATGTCGCGCGCGATGACGGTCGGCGACCTCATCCTCATCAATGCCTACGTAATCCAGATCTGCCTTCCGCTCAACGCGCTCGGCTTCGTCTACCGCGAGGCGAAGGATGCGCTGGTCAATGCGGAAAAGCTGTTCCAGTTGCTGCGCGAAAAGCCGGAAATCCACGACCCGCCCGGCATGCCCGCGCTGCAGGTCACGCATGGCGAAGTCGCTTTCGAGAACATCAATTTCGCCTACGAACCCGAGCGGCCTATCCTGCACAACGTCAGCTTCCGCATCCCGCCCGGCGGGCGCGTCGCCATCGTGGGCGGCAGCGGCTCGGGCAAGTCGACGCTGGCGCGCCTGCTGCTGCGTTTCTATGACGTCGGTTCGGGCAGCGTCAAGGTCGACGGCCAGGATGTGCGCGCAGTGAGCGCAAAGAGCCTGCGCGAAGCGATCGGCGTGGTGCCGCAGGAAACGCTGCTCTTCAACGACACCATCGCCTACAACATCGGTTACGGCCGCGAAGGCGCGACCATGGAACAGATCATTGCCGCATCAAAGGCCGCGCACATCCACGACCTGATCGATTCGCTGCCGCAGAAATACGAGACGCCGGTCGGCGAACGCGGCGTGAAACTGTCGGGCGGCGAGAAACAGCGGATTGCGCTGGCACGTGCCATCCTCAAGAATCCTCCCCTGCTGATCTTCGACGAAGCGACCTCCGCGCTCGACACCGCCTCCGAGCAAGCCATCCAGCAAGAACTCGATACGCTCGCCGAGAACCGGACCACGCTGGTGATCGCGCACCGCCTGTCGACCGTGGTCGACGCCACCGAAATCATCGTGCTCGACCGCGGCCGCGTCGTGGAGCGCGGCACGCACGCGCGCCTGCTGCAGCAGGCCGGCATGTATGCAAGGCTGTGGCAATTGCAGCAACGCGCGGAAGACAGCGAAAAGATGGAAAAGGAAATGCTTGCTTGAGCGGCCTCAAGCAAGGTCAATGGAACGGGAATTGCATCGGCTCCATATCAATCAATACAGAGCTATCCCAGGACTGTATCCATGACGAAAATTCTTGCATTCGACCGTGACCGGAGAACGTCGCACGCCGACCCGGCGAGCCGCCTGAAAGCCCGTCCGCGCAACAACACGGCGCCGACACCCCTGCGCCGGACCGACAGCGCAAGCGCCCGTCCGGGAGAAGTGGAGGTCGCCGCCAGCGTGGTCGTTCCCACCCGGGGGCGTCCGCAATTGCTCAACCGCTGCCTGGCGAGCCTGGTGCTGCAGCGTTTCGATCCCGCGCGTTTCGAGATCATCGTCGTGGATGACGGCCCGGACGATGACACGCGCGAAGTGGTAGCGGGTTGGGCGGCGCACACCGCCGGGCAGGGACCGCGCATCACCTATATCCCTTCGATGGGCCCGCACGGCCCGGCTGCGGCACGCAACCACGGCTGGCGCGCCGCGCGGGGCGGCATCATTGCCTTCACCGACGACGACACCATCGCCCGCGCCGACTGGCTGAAGAACGGCTTGCGTGCGTTCGAGGGCAGCGTGGACGCGGTGAGCGGACGCATCGTGATGCCGCTGTCGCATACGCCGACCGACTATGAACTCGATGCCAAGCAGCTGGAGACCGCGGAGTTCGTCACCGCCAACTGCTTCTGCCGGCGGCAGGTGCTGGACGACCTCGGCGGCTTCGACGAGCGCTTCCGCTTCGCCTGGCGCGAAGATTCCGACCTGCAGTTCCGGCTGCTCGAATACCAGGCCAGCATCGTGTACGAGCCGAAGGCCGTGATGATGCATCCGATCCGGCCCGCCGGCTGGGGCGTGAGCCTGCAGCAGGTGAAAAAGGTGCAGTTCGATGCATTGCTGTACAAGAAGCACCCCGCGCTGTACCGGCGCAAGATCCGCTCCAAGCCACGCTGGGATTTCTACATCACGGTGGCGGCGCTCTTCGCCTGCGTCATCACAGCGGCCGCCGGCGCTACTGCCCCAGCGCTGGTCGCCGGGCTGCTCTGGCTCGGCATGACCGGACGCTTCTGCATGCAACGGCTAAAGCGCACCTCAAAGGCGCCGGGCCATGTGGCGGAAATGGTCGTGACCTCGGCGCTCATACCACCGCTGGCCGTCTTCTGGCGCATGGTCGGCGCGATCCGGTTCCGGGCCGGGCTCTTATGACGCCCTTGCCGGAATATGTGCAGATCGAGCCCGTCGGCCAATGCAACCTGCGCTGCCGCATGTGCCCGATCCAGTTCCGCGGCGAAGGCGGACCGGGCCAGCCACGCGCTTTCATGGACATCGCGGTATTCCGCAGGCTGGTCGACCAGTTTCCGTCGATGACGGAGCTGCAGCTGCAAGGACTGGGCGAGCCGCTGCTGCATCCGCAGTTTTTCGAGATGGTGCGCTATGCATCCGCGCGCGGCATCCGTGTGTCGACCAATACCAACATGACGGTGATGTCCGAACAGGGCGCGGAGGAGTGCGTGCGCAGCGGGCTGCACACGATGCATGTGTCGCTCGACGGCGCGACCGCCGCCACCTACCAGGCGATACGCTTGCGTTCGCGATTCCAGCGCGTGCTGCGCAACCTGCGCCGTCTCGTGCAGGCCAGGCGCATGCTGGAAAGCGTCACCCCGCGTCTGCGCCTGGTTGCCGTGGCGATGCGCGAAAACCTGGAGGAATTGCCGGGGCTGGTGGCGCTGGCGCATGAGGAAGGCATCGCGTCCGTTTTCGTGCAGCACCTGTGCCACGACTTCGGCGAATCCAGCCTGCCGGAGCGCTATGCGCCGATGCGCGAGTTCATCGATGCGCAGACCTTGCTGCACCAGGATCCCGGGCACGTCGAACGCTGCTTCCAGGCAGCGCGCGAACAGGCGTCTGCCCTCGGCGTGGAACTGCGCCTGCCGAGACTGCAGCCGCGCGACTGGCCGGCCGGCACGTCCGGCCGCACACGCTGCGACTGGCCATGGCGCGGTTCCTACATCAGCTACGACGGCAAGGCCATGCCCTGCTGCATGGTGGCGACGCCGGACAGGATCCATTTCGGTGACATGGCACAAGATGGCGTGGACGCGGTCTGGAACAATGAAGCATACGAAGCATTCCGCGCGGCGCTGGATTCTCCGAAGCCTCCTGAGGTGTGCCGCAGTTGCGCGCTGTACAGGGGGACATTCTAGGATCGCAGGGTAGGTAGAGCGCAGCGAAACCCACCCACCCTACATTTCCTTATCCACTATGACAAAACGCCTGAAGATCCTCACCTGGCACACGCATGGAAGTTACCTCTATTACCTGACGCAGGCGCCGCACGATTTCTACGTGCTGTCCAAGCCCGGACGCCCGCCCGGCTACGGAGGGCGTTGCGGCCACATTCCCTGGGGCGACAACGTCATCGACCTGCCGGTGTCCGAGGCGAAGGACATGCAGTTCGACTGCATCGTTTTCCAGGACGATGACCAGTACCTGAAAGACCAGCACCTTTACCTGACCGAGGCGCAGCGCCGCCTGCCGAAGATCTACATTGAACACGACACCCCGCGCGAGCATCCGGTCGACATGCCGCATCCGGTCGACGATCCCTCGGTGCTGCTGGTGCATGTCACGCATTTCAACGCGCTGATGTGGAACAGCGGCCGCACGCCGACGCGCGTGATCGAGCACGGCGTGATGGTGCCGAAGGATGTCGCGTGGCACGGCGACCTCGAACGCGGGCTGGTCGTCATCAACAATATCCGCTCGCGCGGACGGCGGCTGGGCGGCGACATCTTCGACCATGTGCGCCAGTCGGTGTCGCTCGACCTGGTCGGCATGGGTGCCACGGAAGCCGGCGGGCTGGGCGAGGTCGAACATGCAAAGCTGCCTGCCTTCTCCGCCCCCTACCGCTTCTTCTTCAATCCGATCCGCTACACCAGCCTCGGACTGGCGGTGATCGAGGCGATGATGATCGGCATGCCCATCGTGGCGCTGGCCACCACCGAAATGCCGACCGTGATTCGCAATGGCGTCTCCGGATTTATTGACACCAATGTCGAGGCGCTCATCACGCATATGCAGGAGCTGCTTCGTGATCAGGCGCTGGCGCGGCGGCTCGGCGAAAACGCGCGGCGCGATGCGCTGGAACGTTTCGGCATCGAACGCTTCGCCGCCGACTGGGACCAGGCTTTCCGTTTCGTCACTTGAGGAGAACTCGCATGTCACAAGCAGGCAGCTATCTGATCGATCGTCATGCCGCGGAAAAGGCCGTCGGCCTCGCCCTGCCGATGATCCATGAAGCCATGAAGCTGAAGGAAGTCGGGGAAAGCGGCTTCCTCTACATCGTGGTGATGGATCCGCTGCGCGGACCGCACAATGCATCGTTCGAGGAAGCGATCCTGTATGAGTATTCGGTCGGCGACCGCTCGAAATGGGATGCCGACTACGCCGGCTTTGCCCGTGCCAAGGCACGCGTCGCATGGCGCACGGGTATGGACAGCCATCTCGTTCAGGAACTGCGGCCCTGGCTGCTTGAGCCAGGCGATACGGTGCTGTGGGGAACCGCGGTCGTGGACGGAATCACGGTCGGTGTCAGCGGTGCCAATCCCTGGTACGACGAAGCGTTCGCCGGAACGGTGGCGATGTGCCTGCGCGCCGTCGCCAAGGCCGGCATCGTTCAGGAGCGCGGCAAGGGTTTGTTCCTGGCGCGGAAGTAGCGATGGTATCGGTACCAAATCCCGGGTGATAAAATCCCGGCCATGAGTACACATGGTCCGGACGACGCGGCAGCAGCGCCCCGCGAAAAGAAAACCCGCCGCGGCGCCGGCGGCATCACCCTGCGCGATGTGGCCAAACTCGCAGGCGTCGCCCCGATCACCGCTTCGCGCGCGCTCAACACGCCGAGCGCGGTTTCCCCTGAAGTCCTGCAGCGCGTGCGCGAAGCCGTCGAGCGCACCGGGTACGTCCCCAACATGCTGGCTGGCGGCCTCGCCTCCAACAAGAGCCGGCTGGTGGCCGCCGTGGTGCCGACCATTGCCGGCCCGGTCTTCCTCGAAACCGTGCAGGCGCTTACCGAAGCGCTCGCCGAGCGCGGCTACCAGCTCATGCTGGGCCAGAGCGGCTACCGCGATTCGCGCGAGGATGCGCTGCTCGAAACAATCATCGGCCGCCGCCCGGACGGCGTCGTCCTGACCGGCATCATGCGTTCGCCGGAAGGCCGGCGGCGCCTGCTGGCGAGCGGTATTCCGGTGGTCGAGACCTGGGACCTGACGCCCACCCCGATCGACATGCTGGTCGGTTTTTCGCACGAGAAGATCGGTGCTGAAGTGGCGGCCTACCTGCACCGGCGCGGATGCCGGCGGGTGGCGACCATCAGCGGCGACGACGAGCGCGCACTGCGGCGCCATCGCGCGTTTTCCGACGCCGCCGTCAAGCTCGGCATGGCGCTGCGCGGCGAAAACAAGGTGCCGTCCGTCGTCGTGCCCGCCCCCACCACGCTGGGTAGCGGGCGCCGTGGCGTGGCAGACCTATTGGCGGGCCACCCTGACATCGACGCCGTGTTCTGCAGTTCGGACCTGCTCGCGCTGGGTGTGCTGACCGAGGCGCAGGCGCGCGGCATCCGCATTCCGGAACAGCTCGCGGTCGTGGGCCTCGGCGACCTCTCGTTCGCCGCCGACCTGCATCCCGCGCTGACCACGGTACGCATCGACGGCACCACGATCGGCCGCACGGCTGCGCAATTCATCATCGACCGGGCGGAAGGCCGTCCCGTCGCGTCGCCCATCCACGACGTCGGATTCACCATCGTCGAACGCGGCAGCGCCTGATCCCAGCCCCCTTCCTGTTGCCGGAAAAACAGTTTGACATCCAAATTTGGTACCGCTACCATTCGTTTTGGTAGCGGTACCATTCGAACTGGATTGTTGACCTTCATTCCACAAGCTTCACAGGAGACATCGATGAAAAAACTGATTTCAGCCCTCGCTGTCGGCGCGGCCCTCCTTGCCAACGCGCATGCCGCGGGATATCCGGAAAAGCCGATCACGGCCGTCGTCCCCTTCCCGCCGGGCGGCTCCACCGATTCCATCGCACGCGCCCTTGGTCCCAAGATGCACCAGGCCCTCGGCCAGCCGCTGGTGGTGGAAAACAAGCCGGGCGCAACCGGCGCCATCGGCGCGGGTTACGTCAAGAATGCGCCGCCGGACGGCTATACCTTCATGGTCGCTTCCATCGGCGTCTATTCGGTCAACCCGGTCCTGCAAAAGAAACTCGCTTATGACCCGTCGAAGGACTTCGACCTGCTGACCGTCGCGGTGCGTGCACCGAACGTGCTGGTCGCGACGCCTTCCTTCCCGGCAAACAACCTGCCGGAACTGATCGCCTACCTGAAGAAGAATCCAAACAAGGTCACCTTCGCCACTTCCGGCGCCGGTTCGTCCGACCACCTGACCGCCGCACTGTTCTGGCAGCAGAGCGGCACCAGCGGCATCCACGTCCCGTACAAGGGCGGCGCGCCCGCGATCAACGACTTGCTCGGCGGCCATGCCGATGTGTCCTTCCAGAACATCAACGTCGTCGCCGGCCACATCCAGGCAGGCAAGCTGAAGGCGCTGGCGATCACCGGCGACAAGCGCGCTGCCCTGCTGCCGCAGGTACCGACACTGGCTGAAGGCGGCGTGAAGAATGTCGACGTCTATTCCTGGCAAGGCGTCGCCGCGCCGAAGGGCCTGCCGCCCGACGTCAAGGCCAAGCTGCTGGGCGCGATCACCGGCGCGCTGAACGATCCGGAAAACAAGCGCCGCCTGACCGCGCAAGGCTTCGAGATTGTTGCCAACACGCCCGAAGAATTCGCCCGCTTCCAGGCGCAGGAACTCGCCCGCTGGAAGCAAGTGATCGAGATCGGCAAGATCGAACTCGACTAAGCATCCATCAAGACTCGACAGGAACCGAACATGTCAGCAACCACCACAGCGCACGGCGCACCGGTCGTCACCGCATTGCGCGTCATCCCCGTCGCCGGCCGCGACAGCATGCTGCTCAACCTGAGCGGCGCGCACGGCCCCTACTTCACGCGCAACATCGTCCTGCTCACCGACTCTTCGGGCAGGACCGGCGTGGGCGAGGTGCCGGGCGGCGAGAAGATCCGACAGACCCTGGAAGACGCAAGTCCGCTGGTCGTCGGCCAGCCGATCGGCAATTACCACAACGTGCTCAACACCGTGCGCAAGGCCTTCAGCGACCGCGACGCCGGCGGCCGCGGCCTGCAGACCTTCGACCTGCGCGTGACCATTCATGCTGTCACCGCGCTGGAAGCGGCGCTGCTCGACCTGCTCGGCCAGTTCCTCGAGGTGCCGGTGGCCGCGCTGCTCGGCGAGGGCCAGCAGCGCGACCGGGTGGAAATGCTCGGCTACCTGTTCTACGTCGGCGACCGCACCGTGACCGACCTGCCGTACAACAGCGAGCCGGACGCCGACAACGCCTGGTTCCGCGTGCGCCATGAAAAGGCGATGACGCCGGAAGGCATCGTGCGCCTGGCCGAAGCGGCGTGGGAGCGTTACGGCTTCAACGACTTCAAGCTCAAGGGCGGCGTGCTGCGTGGCGAAGAGGAAATCGCCGCCGTCACCGCGCTCGCCGAGCGCTTCCCGAAGGCGCGCGTCACGCTCGATCCGAACGGCGGCTGGCTGCTCAAGGATGCGATCCGCCTGTGCCGCGACATGCACGGCGTGCTCGCCTATGCGGAAGACCCGTGCGGCGCCGAGAACGGTTACTCCGGCCGCGAAGTGATGGCCGAGTTCCGCCGCGCCACCGGCCTGCCGACCGCAACCAACATGATCGCCACCGACTGGCGCGAAATGGGCCACGCGATCCAGCTGCAATCGGTCGACATTCCGCTCGCCGATCCGCACTTCTGGACCATGCAGGGTTCGGTGCGCGTGGCGCAGATGTGCCATGAATGGGGACTGACCTGGGGTTCGCATTCGAACAACCACTTCGACATTTCGCTGGCGATGTTCACCCACGTCGCCGCCGCGGCGCCGGGCAAGATCACCGCGATCGACACCCACTGGATCTGGCAGGACGGCCAGCGCCTGACGAAGGAACCGCTGCAGATCAAGGACGGCATGGTGGACGTACCGAAGAAGCCCGGCCTCGGTATCGAGATCGACATGGCCCAGCTCGAAGCGGCGCACCAGCTCTACAAGAACATGGGGCTGGGCGCACGCGATGACGCAGTGGCGATGCAGTTTTTGATTCCGGGGTGGAAGTTCGACAACAAGAAGCCTTGCCTGGTGCGGCCCTGATCGGAGCGTAATAAACGTAGGGTGCGCCGCGCGCACCCTACGATTCTCTTTCAATACAAGGTGTAGAACACCAGCCTCCCCTGCGCCGCATCGAAGTACAGCGCATGCCAGGGAATCGACACCATTGCCTCGTTCTTCCTGCGCGCCAGCACCACATAGCGTAGCTGGTGCGTCAGGATATCCACCATCAGGTGGTCCACCGTCCCTATCCTGTCGCCGTGCGCGGTGACGACCGGGCATCCGTGCAGCAAGTCCGCGGTGCTCGAATCCTCCGCCGACAGCCGCGCAAATCTCGGCGGCCCCGCACTCAGGCGGCCCGCCCTGCTGTTCCTTCCGCCCAGTATGCGATGCATGTCCGATCCTCAGCCCTGCGGCGATGTCCAGCTCACCCGGCGCGAACCCGCCGCACCCAATGCGCCGCCGCCGATACCGATCGCCAGCGCGAGTGCCACGGCAAGGAAGACGACCCAGGCCGCCGTGCCGGCCCGCTGTACGGCATGCTCGGTCGACTGCCTGCCCTGCGGCGAAGCCGACTGCGGAGATCCCATCATGATGAGTGCCTGGTCCACGATGGCTGCCGCACGGGTCTGGTCGATGCCCAGCCTGCCGCTCAGCAACTGGATGGCCGGTTCACGCTGTCCTGCCTGCAGGTATTGCTGGAACTGCTGCATCGACGCCTGATCCAGCTTGGCGCCCTGCGATTGCATCACGGCGGCAATGGGCGAATTCCCTCCGCCCTGCATGCCTGCCTGCGCAAGCTGGCTCATGTTGTTGAACACGCTGCCCACCAGCGTGCCGCCGACCGAGGTCGCCAGCACCGCAAACAGGATGGTGGTCACCGCCCACGACACCGCGCCGTGCAGTACGCCGTCCGCCTTGCGCTTGAGACCGGACATGCGCGCCGCGACATAGCCGCCGACGAAGGCGGCGACCAGCATGCTCACGCCGGCCCAGATCAGCGGCCCGGTTCCCACACTCTCGCCCTGCGTCACCTCGGTCGTCGATAGCCCGGTCGCAATGCCGAGCAGGGTCAGCGCAAGCTGTATCGAAATACCGACGGCCACGCCTGCAAGGATGGCGCCCCAGCGGATGGCAGGGAATGCCTGGCGGCGCAGGTTGTAGCTGACGGCTTCCTCCCGCGGCAAGGTCGTGCTGCGCACGGATTGCGTGTCATTGATCGCCATGTTCTTTACTCCTGTCACTATCGATTCGATGGGATCGGCTGCTTCGCGTTCTGGCCTGGTGTTAGATGAAACGCAACAAGCATGCCCGGGAGGGTGGTTGGTGGCTGTGTCCACGATGGAATGCGCGCACGTAAAGATTGCAAACCGGCTGGTAAAAACGCCGCTCACGCCGCCGACTGCACCTCCTCCACCGTATCCATCGCCGCCTTCATGCGCCGCAGAAACTCCCGCCTCACACGCCACTGTTTCGAAGGCTGCACCTTGATCCGGCAACGGATCCCGACCGCCGCATCCTCCACCTTCTCCACACCCGCCATGTCCGCATCCTCGAGGATGAACGGACCGACTGCGGGATCGGCGCGCATGTCGCGCACCACGTCGTCCATCAGACGGAACACGCGATTGAGGTCTTCCTTCCGCGGCACATTGAGGTCGACCACCGCGAATGCATAATCACGGCTGCGGTTGGTCACGGTGGTAATCATGCTGTTGGGAATGAAGTGCACGCTGCCGTCATAGTCGCGAATGCGGATGTGCCGCAGCGTCACCCTTTCCACATGGCCGCTCTTGCCGGCTGCCTCGATGATGTCGCCCTCGCTTACCTGCCCTTCGATCAGGAGGAACAGGCCGGTGAAGAAATCCTTTACCAGGCTCTGCGCGCCGAAGCCGATCGCAATGCCCGCGACGCCGGCGGTGGCGAGGATGGGCGCGATCGAGATGCCGACCGTGCCGAGTGTCGCCATGACGGCAACACCGACGATCACGATGTTGGCGGTATAGCGGAAGACATTCATCAGCGTCTCGATCCGGCGCGAATCGCGGAACGCGTCGACATGCCCGACGATGTGCGTCTTCAGCACGCGCAACACGCGGCGGATCATCCACAGGACGGCCCATGCCAGTACCCAGATGACGAGGATGCGCAGCCAGGGCCACGCGCCCTCCAGCATCAGCTTCCATTCGTTGGCGTCCAATAGTCCTCCCCTGAAAAGCAAAGTGCAGGCGCACAGGCCTGCACTTTCATCGTTGAAGCCGGAATCAGCGGAAGCGTTCGACGATCACGCCATTGTCCAGCCGTACCCTGTCGCCGACCTGCACGCCTGGCGGCACTTCCTGCGCCAGCGTCTGCACTGATCCGTTGTCCATGCGGACCGCGACGCGGTAGACCTGCCCCGATCCCGCATTACCGGCGTTCTGCTCCATCTGGTGTCCGACGACGCCGCCGCCGATCGCGCCCGCGACAGTTGCCGCCTTGCGTCCCGTGCCGCTGCCCACCTGGTTGCCAAGCACGCCGCCGACCACGGCGCCCGCTACCGTACCAAGGCCGACACTGGCCGCCTGCTCGCGCGGAATCACGTCGATTGCCTGTACCACGCCGTATCCGCTAATGCTGCTGGTCGTCGTCGTTGGAATCGTGCTGCCGGTGGTTGTCGTGCTGACCGGATAGGATCCGGTCGACGACGACTGCATGGGCGTGCTGCCGCATGCCGCGAGCACGATGACAGAGGCGGTTGCCGCTGCCAGCTTCCATTGTTCAGTCCACATAGTCATCTCCTTATTGAATGGTCCTTGTTATCCCCGCGCAGGTCCCCTGCAGGAAAGCAGGCGGCACCGCGTCGGCTCCACAAGGCAGTGGATGCAGTTCCCGTGCCAGAGCATCAAGCTTTTTCCATGCGGCAGTGCGTGCGCGCCGTAGCGTCCGCCACCATGCCGCGCCGGCGCAGTTTTTACATGTAGCTGTATTTGTTACTTGCGCCGCGCACCGCGCTGTCTGCGCCGCATCAAAGTCGCCCGTCTCAACATCAAAGGATGCAAAGAATTCAACGCCTAGGTACATGGTTTGCTTAGGACACTCCAACAACGAACAAATCATACCCATGCGAAAAATTGCACTCATCAGCGAACACGCATCGCCCCTGGCCCTGATCGGCAGCACCGACAGCGGAGGACAGAATGTGTACGTGGCCCAGATCGCCAGGCAGCTGGCCCGCCTCGGCTACCTGGTCGACATATTCACGCGGCGCGACTCGGAGTTCCAGGAACAAGTGGTTGACTGGGTTCCCGGCGTGCGTGTGATCCATGTGCCCGCCGGGCCCGCGCACTTTGTGCCGAAGGAAGCGATGCTCCCTTTCATGGAACAGTTCGGGCGCTTCGTGATCCGCTTTGCGCGACGGCAAAAGCTGCCCTACGACTTGATGCATGCGAACTTCTTCATGTCGGGCATGGTGGCGCGCCAGGTGCGGAAGTCGCTGGGAATTCCCTTCGTCATGACCTTCCACGCGCTGGGCCGCGTGCGGCGCCTGAACCAGAAGGAAGCCGACGCCTTCCCCGACATCCGCTTCGCCATCGAAGAGCGGCTGATGCAGGAAGCCGACCGCATCATTGCCGAATGCCCGCAAGACCAGGCCGACATGGAGCAGCTCTACGGGGCGCCGACCGAACGCATCGACATCGTGCCCTGCGGATTCGATCCGGACGAGTTCTGGCCGGTGACGCTGGACGCGCGCCAGCAGCTCGGGCTTGGCCAGGATGAATTCATCCTGCTGCAGCTGGGGCGCATGGTGCCGCGCAAAGGGGTCGACAACGTGATCCGCGCGCTCGCCATCCTCAAGCATCAATACCAGGTGCGCGCGCGCCTGCTGGTCGTCGGCGGCAATGCGGAGCAGCCCGATCCCATTGCCACGCCGGAGCTCGGCCGCCTGATGGCGCTGGCGCAAACGCTCGATGTCGAGGATGCGGTCACCTTTACCGGCCAGCGCCGGCGCGAACAACTGCGCTATTACTACAGCGCCGCCAATGTCTTCGTTACCACGCCCTGGTACGAACCCTTCGGCATCACGCCGGTGGAAGCGATGGCCTGCGGCACGCCGGTGGTGGGCACGGCGGTGGGCGGCATCAAGACCACGGTCGTCGATGGCGAAACCGGCTGCCTGGTGCCGCCCAACGATCCTGAAGCGCTGGCCGAAAAGCTGGTCTGGCTGCAGCGCCATCCGCACATCGCGCAACGCATGGGCTGGGCCGGCATGCGGCGTGCCTACCAGCACTTCACCTGGCGCAATGTCGCCACGCATATCGCCGCCGTCTACGAAAGCGTGCTTGAACCGGCGACCGCCTACGTCATGCAGCCGCTGGCGGCGTCCGGCGAAGTGAGCTTGCGCAGCTGAAGCGCGCCGCGCATGCCGTTTTCCTCAAGGAGGATGCGGCTGCGCGCGCCTACGCTTCAAGAAACATTTCAAAAACATTTCACACAATGGAGAGGGAATTGAACACGACCAGCGTATCCAGCCATGTCCCGAACCCGGCGGAAGCCGAATTGTTTGCCGGCAAGACCATCCTCGTCACCGGCGGCGCGAGCGGCCTCGGGGCGGCCTTGTGCCATGTGTTGTCGGGCTGCGGCGCCAATATCGTGGTGGGCGACCTGAACCTCGACAAGGCGCAAACCGTTGCTTCACTGCTCGGCACGTCCGCCGGCAAGACCCACGCGATCGGCTTCAATGTCGGCGACCCGGTGGCCGCCGAGCGCGCCATCGACGAGACGGTCGAGCGCTTCGGCCGCATCGATGTGCTGCTCAACAACGCCGGCACCGACGTCACGCAATCCATCGACGAGTTGTCCTTCGGCGACTGGGACCGCGTGATCCGCACCAACCTCTACGGTCCCTTCCTGATGTCGAAATACGCGGCGCGTCACATGCAGGATGGCGGTCATATCATCAACATTGCGTCCACTGCCGCCAAGCGCACCTGGCCCAATGCCTCCGCCTACCATGCGAGCAAGTGGGGCCTGCTTGGCCTGTCGCATGCGCTGCATGCGGAACTGCGCCCGAAAAAGATCAAGGTCACCGCCGTCATCGCCGGCGGCATGCGCACGCCTTTCCTGCTGGACCGCTTCCCCGATATCAACACAGAAACGCTGCAGGATCCGGTCAACGTGGCGCTGGCGGTAAAGTCGGTCCTGCAGCTGCCCGAGCAGACAGTGATTCCCGAAATCATGGTGCTGCCGATGCAGGAGTCTTCCTGGCCCTGACATCATGCGCGCGATCTTCCTCGACAAGGACGGCACGCTGGTGGAAAACGTGCCCTACAACGTCAACCCTGCCCTGATCGAGCTGACCTGGCAGGCCGGACAGGGCCTGCAGCTGCTCAAGCAGCTCGGCTATGCACTCATCGTGGTCACCAACCAGCCCGGCGTGGCGCGCGGGCTTTTCACGGAAGGCGCGCTGGGGCCGGTGGAGCACCGCATCGCCGAGCGCCTCGCGCAGTATGGAGTGACCCTGGACGGCTTCTACTATTGCCCGCACAGCCCGGACGGCGTGGTCGGCCGCTATGCGATCCGCTGCACCTGCCGCAAGCCGATGCCGGGCATGCTGCTGCGCGCGGCACGAGAGCACGGCATCGAACTCGCGCAGTCGTGGATGATCGGCGACATCCTGCACGACGTTGAAGCCGGACGGCGCGCCGGTTGCCGTACCGTGCTGATCGACAACGGCAACGAGACCGAGTGGAAACTGTCCTCGCTGCGTGCTCCGCACTTCACCGCACCCGACCTGCATGCTGCCGCGTCGCTGATCGCCGAAGCGGATGCTGTCCAGCATAGCGGAGCCGCCACCACATGATTGCCGGAAGCTGGGAGCAGGTAAAGCGCATCCTCTGTATCCGCCTCGATTACATGGGCGACGTGCTCATGACCACACCCGCCATCCGGGCACTCAGGCAATCCCTGCCGGGATGCGAGATCACGCTGCTGACCTCCGGCAGCGGTGCGGCGGTCGCGCGTTACATTCCTGAGATCGACGACACCATCGTCTACGCGGCGCCATGGATGAAGGACAGCGGGCAACCCGATCCCGCCGCCGACGCCGTCATGATCGCCACGCTTGCGCGCCGCGGCTTCGACGCCGCGGTCATCTTCACCGTCTACAGCCAGAATCCGCTGCCGGCCGCGCTGCTCTGCCACCTCGCCGGCATTCCGCGCCGCCTTGCGCATTGCCGCGAAAATCCTTACCACCTGTTGAGCGACTGGGTGCGGGAAAGCGAACCGCACGAACAGGTACGCCACGAAGTGCGGCGCCAGCTCGACCTGGTTGCCGCCATCGGCGCGCGCGCCGACGACGAACATTTATCCATTCAAGTGCCTTCTGCAGCGACGGCGCATGTCATCGGGCGGCTGCAGGCGCTCGACATCGATCCGGACGGAACCTGGATCGTACTGCATCCCGGCGCCACCGCCACCTCGCGGCGCTACCCGCCGGAGCACTGGCGCACGGTCGCTCGTGGCCTGCTGGAATCGCTGGACTGCCCGCTCGTCTTCAGCGGCAGTGCGGACGAAGCCGCGCTGGTCGAGGAAATCCGCAGCGGGCTGCCGCGCACGCATTCGCTGGCCGGCCAGCTTGACCTCGGCCAACTGGCAGCGCTGATCGCACTGGCACCGGTGCTGGTCACCAACAATACCGGGCCGGCGCATATCGCTGCAGCAGTCGGCACGCCGGTGGTTGACCTGTACGCGCTCACCAACCCGCAACATACGCCCTGGCAAGTGCCCGCCCGTGTACTGTTTCGCGATGTGCCCTGCCGTTATTGCTACAAGAGCGTTTGTCCGCAAGGACATAAGCTTTGTCTCACCGGGGTTGCTCCCGCCGACGTGATCCGCGCCACGACTGAACTCCTGGATGGAGACGCGCCTTTCGCCACGCAGCCGCTGCCACCGCTGAAGTCCTGAAAATTTCCCGCTGCAATTTTTACATCGTGATGAAAAAACGAAAGCTGCGATGTTCGCGCCCGATTCCATGCACTTGCACGACGATGCGGTTTTTACCCCTGCCGCCCCGGTTTTCGACGTAATCCGTGCGCTCGCCGTCCATGGCACAGAGCTTGCGATTTGCCCGGTACTGCAACCCGGCAGGCAGCTACCCAAAGGAGATCGATATGCCACGCAATGCACCTTCGAAGAGCAGCAGCAAGACCACCTCGCGCCGTCCGTCCCACAAGGCATCGGAAGATGACGCACTGCGCATTCTTGCCGAGGATCACAAGAAGGTCACCGATCTGTTCGACGAATTTGAACGCATGAAGGAAAACGAGGAAACCGACGACGAAGCCAAGCAGGTGCTGGTGGAAACCGCTTGCGCCGAACTGACCATCCATGCGCAGGTGGAAGAAGAAATCTTCTATCCCGCCGCCCGCGATGCCATCGAAGACATGGACCTGCTCGACGAAGCGGAAGTCGAACACGCCTCGGCCCGCCAGCTCATCACCGAACTGGCCGCGATGCAGCCCGGCGATGACCTCTACGATGCCAAGTTCACCGTGCTCGGCGAGTACGTGAAGCACCACATCCAGGAAGAGGAAAAGGAACTCTTCCCGAAGATCAAGAAGAGCGAGCTCGACCTGGAAGAACTCGGCCGCGAAATCAGCGAACGCAAGCTGGAACTGCGCGATGAGTTCGGCGTGTCGGGAGAAGACGAGGACGATGACGATCCGGATTCGGGCGCGGGGGCGAAGCGCCGTGTGCACTGACCGCCGGAGAATACCCGGGTGGGTAGAGCGCAGCGACACCCACCATCGAGACCAGCATCCATGCCAATGAACGAAGAAAGGCGATTCGTGAACTTCCCCGACAAGGAACTGTACCAGCCACCCCGGCCAACCCATGCCGTGGATATCCTCGCCTTCGTCGAAGCACGGGAGATCCCGCCCGATTGTTTCGGCACACCGTACACCCTTGCCCCCGCTCCCGGGGGCGAGAGGATTTACGCACTGCTGCATGAAACCCTGCGCCGCTCGGGGCAAATCGGCATTGCCTATGTCGTGATCCAGGCGCGCCAGCACCTGGCGGCGGTAGTGCCGCAAGACCAGTGCCTGGTCCTCAACACCCTGCACTGGTCGCACGAGCGCGGTTCATGCAACGCCATGCAGCCCGAGGAGGACACGCCCTGCCATGAATACGCGCGGCAGCTGGCGCTGCTTGCTCCACCCATTCACGCCGGAGACCACAGGAACCCGTTCCAGCCGGCCCGCAAGGCCCTGGAGGAGAACAACATGAAAGCGAAAAAAAGCGAGTGCATCATCGTCGAAGAGCTGGAAGGCTTGCTGGATGAGGATGAACTGATCGACGACGATTACCTCGCGTCCATATTGAGCCGCCGCGGGCATCCGGCGGACGCCCATGCATTGCGCAGGGCGCAGGCGCCGGAGAGGCACCGGAGGATTGGGGTGAGGCGGAAGAGGTATTGAGGCGCGTAGCCTGTCTTTGCAAATCCTGGCAAGTGGCTGCTGTTGAATTCCCGCAAATACACATTCCGTCATCCCCGCGAAGGCGGGGATGACGGGGTAAAAAAGGCGAACATATCAAGGACGGCGCCCGCCTTCAAACAATACGTTCCCTCACCTCCTCCAGCGCCGCCCACTCCTGATCATCTCCTTCACCCCCTCAGGCAACGCATCCTCCGTGATCGTCGCAAACGGATGCCCGGGATTCATCGCATTGAACTGTCGCGACGGCGCCGGCTCCCTCAACGACCGCCCCGAACTGCTCCCTGAAAATCCGCGCGAGAACGCGATCTGCAGGTTGCCCCATTCATCGTAATCCCTCAGCACGGTGCGCCCGAAGCCGCCCAGCGGGTTGATGTTCTTCGCCACCGTGCCGCCGGTGCGCACGCCGTTGTTGTCCCAGTCCGCATACGCGCCGCCGCTGCTGCCGCGGCCGATGTTATCGGCCTCCGACAGCCGGGCCTCGTCGAGCGGCACGCTGCTGCCATCGGAATAGCTCATCAGGAAGCCGTCGCTGCATGGCGAGTTCTCGGTCAGTCCGCAATAGGTGATGCCCTTCAGTCCGTTCGCCAGGTAATAGCGCTCCGCCGCGTACACGCTGTCCGGCGTCGCGCTCAGTCCGGCGAACTGGTACATGTAGTTCATCACGCTGTAATGGTTGGGCTTGTAGTTGACGTCCTCGTTGCCGCCGTGATGCAGGCCGAGATTGTGGCCGAACTCATGCATCAGCGTGCTGGCTTGCATGTTGATGAGCATGTTCCTGCCTGTGTCGGTATCGACCTGGAAGTCGTAGCCGCCCAGCGAAATGATGAGGTCGTTGCCCGACATTTCCGAAATGCCGGACGGCCCCGCGCTGCCGTCGGTATTGAGCGAATTGGCGAACAGCGCGTAGTGGAACAGCAGCCGGCGCCGCACATCCATGTTCCGGTTCTTGACCGCCTGGAAGGAGGTGCAGCCGTCACGCGCGCCGGCACCGTCGGTGGATGTGTCGAGCTCAATGCAGGGCGCAAACGAAACGCTGTTGCCGCCGCCGAGGTTGTAAGCAGCGGCATCCTGTCCATGCAGCGCACCGGTGTCCATGTGCATCGCGATGCCCTTGACGGCGAAGGCATGTTCCATCTTCTGCAAGGCTTCGCGGCGCGGGCGAGTCGCCACGTCGTTGCCGTCCATGTAGTCGATTTCGAGGAAGATGTCGCGCCGTCCCGGCCGCGCGCCCATTGCGTACAGGTCGAGGCCGCCGTAGGTGCCGCCAGCCCGCTTTGCGCTGTCCGGGATGCCGTCGCGGTCGGAATCGATGACGCCGGGCGCGATATCGTTGAGGCCGGCCGGCGTGGCGAAATTGACCAGCGACCAGTCGGCCGCCGAATCGGTGTCCGGGACGCCGCGTGCTGCGAGTCGCACGATGGACTTGCCATGCTCTTCCGGGCCGGACGGCAGCGCAGCGACATTGTCCCCGCTCCAGGCCTCCGGCGACATCGGCATCGTCACCGACGTCCCGAAGCGCACGAAATCCGCCGTGGCGCCGTCGCGTACCAGTTCCACCGATCCGCTGTCGCTCCAGAATGGCCGCGCGTTGCCGTTTTTCACGTAGACCATCTGCGCGTTGTCCACCAGCGCATCCGAGGTTTTGGATGCAATGACAAGATGCGCGCCGGGCGCAAGCGTGACATCGGGCAGCGGAAATTCCGCCGGCGCCTGCGTGCTGACACCCGTTGCCGAATCAATATGGGAACTGCGCAAGGTATAACCGTGCAGCGAAATGCTGTGCATGGATGTATTGACGACCTCGATCCAGACGACATCGTTGCTGTAATAGCCGGTTGAGATTTCGTCAATCAGCAGCGAGCCGTTCTCGCGGGTGATGGAGGCTTGTTGCATGGGCGCGGCGAGCGGGACCGGTGCCGAGGGCAAGGCGGTGCCGACTGCGCCGCTGGTGTCGGACGAGGCGGCGTCAGGCGAGCCGCCCCCGCCGCATGACGTAATGCCAATGGCGAGCGATAAGGCCGCCAGCCGCTTTAGCGGCAG
>NZ_LSTO01000001.1:1110389-1115170 GCF_002211445.1 Noviherbaspirillum denitrificans
CGCAATGCCGTAAGCGGAATTTGAGGCATAATGCGCGTTCCGGAAACTTTCTCTTAGGCAGGGAGCCCCGATGGTTACAGCTGTTTATCCAGGAACGTTCGATCCGCTGACTCGCGGGCACGAGGATTTGGTGCGTCGCGCGTCCGGCCTGTTCGACAAGCTGATCGTGGGCGTGGCGGACAGCCAGGCCAAGCGGCCGTTCTTTTCGCTGGACGAGCGCCTGTCGATTGCCAATGAGGTGCTGGGCCACTACCCGAATGTCAAGGTCGAGAGTTTTTCCGGCCTGCTCAAGGATTTCGTGCGCGCCCACGACGCCCGGGTGATCGTGCGCGGCCTGCGTGCGGTGTCTGACTTCGAATACGAGTTCCAGATGGCTGGCATGAACCGTTACCTGCTGCCGGACGTCGAAACCCTGTTCCTGACGCCGTCCGACCAGTACCAGTTCATTTCCGGCACCATCGTGCGCGAAATCGCCACGCTGGGTGGTGACGTGTCCAAGTTTGTATTCCCGTCCGTTGAGCGCTGGCTCAAGGACAAGATGGCCGCACTCGGCAAGTAAGCATTGCAGGAAGCGGTACAGAGGTTGTCATGGCTTTGATGATTACGGATGAATGTATCAATTGCGACGTGTGCGAGCCGGAGTGCCCGAACGACGCGATCTACATGGGGCCGGTGATTTACGAGATCGATCCGAACAAGTGCACCGAATGCGTCGGTCACTACAACGAACCGCAGTGCCAGCAGGTTTGCCCAGTCGATTGCATTCCCTTCAATCCCGCCTGGCGTGAAAGCAAGGAAGAGCTGCACGCCAAGTACGAGCGGCTGCAGGCGGAAAAAACGCAGTCCTGAGACATCAGGATTCCACGACGACGCGGTTGCGTCCCAGGGCTTTGGCTTCGTATAGCGCATGGTCGGCACGCGCAACGAGGTGCTGGGATGTGGTTTCGACCGCTTCGTCCGCCATCGCCGGCAGCAGGCCGGCAACGCCCACCGAGATCGTCACATTCAGCGCCTCCCCGCTAGCCAGCACCAGCGGCTGTTCGGCGATGCTTTGCCGGATACGCTCGGCGACGTTAACCGCATCCTCACGCTCCGTATCCGTCAGCAGCACGACGAACTCCTCCCCGCCGAAGCGCCCCAGCGAATCGCTCAGGCGCAGTTCCGCCTTGATCCGTCCCGCCACGCCGCGCAGCACTTCATCGCCCGCCTGGTGCCCGATGCGGTCGTTGATTTGCTTGAAGTGGTCGATATCCATGTACATGCACGACAACGGCGTTTGCTGCCGGCGGCTGCGGCCGATTTCTTCCAGCAGCCGGCGCTCCAGGTAGCGGCGGTTGTTGACCCCGGTGAGCGGGTCGGTCAGCCCGATATGCTTCAGGCGCTCATTGTTGATCACGTTTTCCACGCAGATGGCGGCGATGCTGGCCATGTGCTCGATGAAATCCGTGCTCATGTTCGGCATGAACCGCTCCGGATCGTTGCTGCCCAGGTTGAGCGTGCCGATGAGGCGGGTATGGCGGCGCAGGGGAACGATTGCTGCGCTTGCCGGTGGCGCGAGCGGTTCGGGGAACATCATCCCGAACCTTTCCTCGCTGTAGGCCCCGAGCATGGGCTTGTGCAACTGGCCCGAAAGGTCGCCATATTCTGATTCGTCCTGCAGGAAGATCAGCTGGGGCAGTTCGGACAGGTTGACTTCGAGCTGGACCAGGATGCGGCGGATGTCGTACTGGCCGTCGATCAGGCCAAGTGTCACGATGTCGAGGCCGGCGGTTTCGGGGAAGGTGGAGAACAGCGTGTCAAACAGCGCCTGGAAGCTGTCGGCCGAAATGAGCTGGAGGTCGAGGCGCTGGTGCCGCTGGAGGATCTGCTGGTTTTTCTGCGCGTTGGCGATCAGCTGTTTCAGCTGGTCGCGCAATTGCCGATTTTCCCGCGCCAGATCGTGCGACATGGCAGTCGTCCCCGAATAAAAAACATCCGGCAAATACTACATGGCACCTCCCGCGCCTGCAACCGCAGCTCGGGAAGCGTTGACCGGGGTCAGAATGCGAGGTCGATGTCGACGTCCTGCCCGATGCGCAGGACCTGTCCTTCGCCTTCGAGCAGGATGGTGTTCATGCCGAAGGTGAGGGCGCCGTCGAGCTTCGGATTGGCGCGGTAGCTTTGCATGATGTCGAGCGGGTCGGGGCCCGGGATGCCGGTGGACTGGTCAACCGACGGAACATTGCAGCGCGAGCAGGGTTTGACCGGCTTCAGCTTTGCCGCACCGATGCGGAAGGATTTGGCGATATCTTCCTCGAATGCCTCGACGCCGCCGATCACGATGTTCGGGCGGAAGCGGTTCATCGGCAGTACCTCGCGTCCCTGCGCCTTCAGCTTGCCGTTGAGGTCGGCGAGCGACCCCTCGGAGATCACTAGCATCGGGAAGGCGTCGGCGAACAGGGCCAGCGCTTCGACGTCGCCGGTCCAATTGCTGCTGGCAACCCGCTTGGCCTCCGCATGGAAGCGCACAAGACGGCAGGGTGTGCCGAGAAACTTGGTGAACCAGGTTGCGGTGACTTCGTCGCAGTCATACGCCTGCACGGTGTCTTCCCACACGCGGACCTGCACAACTTTCGCATCCTCGGGATCGGGCAGCCCGAGCGGCACTTCGAGGCGCAGCATGCCGGGCGCGCGCAGTTCAAGCGTATCCGCCTTGATACGCGGCGTGATCAGCGCCATCTTCGGGAAGTCGCGCTGTGTCATGAACTCACCCTTCGCATCCACGACCATCCATTCGCGGTCATAGATCTGCTCGACCATCAGGCCGGCTGGGGTCAGGACCGCTTCGCGCAGGGAAATCCCAGCGCAAGACTTGACGGGATACAGGTTGAGTTCAGTGAGGGTAGGCATGCCGCGCTCGGGGGATCAAACGTTGAACAGGAAGTTCAGCACATCGCCATCCTTGACGATGTATTCCTTGCCTTCCGCACGCATCTTGCCGGCTTCCTTCGCGCCTTGTTCTCCTTTGAACGCGATGAAGTCTTCATACGCAATGGTTTGCGCGCGGATGAAGCCGCGTTCAAAATCCGTGTGGATCACACCCGCCGCCTGCGGCGCGGTGTCGCCGACATGGATGGTCCATGCGCGCACTTCCTTCACGCCGGCGGTGAAATAGCTCTGCAGACCGAGCAACTTGAAGGCGGCGCGGATCAGGCGGTCCAGTCCGGGTTCTTCCATGCCCATGTCAGCCAGGAACACCGTCTTGTCTTCCTCGTCCAGGTCGGCGATTTCCGCTTCGATCGCTGCACAAATTGCGACCATCGGTGCATTCTGTGATTGCGCGTACTCGGCCAGCTTATCCAGCAACGGATTGTTGGTGAAGCCGTGATCCGACACGTTGCCGACATACATCGCGGGCTTGGCCGTGATCAGGCACAGCGGCTTGATCAATGCCAGTTCTTCCGCATCCAGCTTCATTGCACGCACCGGTTTCGCTTCATTCAGATGCGGCATCAAGCGCTCCAGCAGTGCCACCAGCTTGGCAGCGTCCTTGTCGCCCGAACGCGCCTTCTTGTTTTCGCGATGGATCGCTTTTTCGACAGTACCCATGTCGGCCAGCGCCAGTTCAGTCTGGATCACCTCGATGTCGGAGAGCGGATCGACCTTGCCGGCGACGTGTACCACGTTCTCATCTTCGAAGCAGCGCACCACGTTCACGATGGCATCGGTCTCGCGGATGTGGGACAGGAACTGGTTGCCGAGCCCTTCGCCTTTGGACGCGCCGGCTACCAGTCCGGCGATATCGACGAATTCGACAACGGACGGTACTACGCGCTCGGGCTTCACGATTTCAGACAGCGCTTTCAGGCGCGGATCCGGCACCTCGACGATGCCGACATTGGGCTCGATCGTGCAGAAAGGATAATTTTCCGCGGCGATGCCCGCTTTGGTCAGCGCATTGAAGAGGGTGGATTTGCCGACGTTAGGCAGGCCGACGATGCCGCATTTGAGACTCATGGTGTGAACTTCGCTTGAATGTGAATTAACCCGCTATTTTACCGTAGCGGCAGGGTGGATCAGAGGGGCAACACGCGCGCCGGGTCGGGGTGCTCGATAAATTCAGCCAGTTCATCGCGCAGGCGCGCACCTTCGCCGATCGCGAGCTTCCAGTTGAGGATGCGCTGGTCATGCTTCTGGCCGTAATACAGGAAATCGTTCCGGTCCGGCAGCTTGCTGCGCGTCAAGGTCTGAAGGAAGGCGCGCGTTGGTGACAACAGGACAACATTGTCCAGCCAGTTGTTGTTGCGCCCGGAACCGGCGCGCCGCCAGGGCAGCGATTTGTCGAGCCAGCCGGGCACGATTTGCTTCCCGAAATGCGGGTACAGGACGAGGCCCCCTTCCGGGTTGTCCGCCACGCGCGAATAGGGAAGGGCAAGGTGGTAGTCGATCAGGCCACCGTCCCAGAACGCGCCTGCCGGCGCTCCCGGGATCTCGCGCACCGGCTCCATCACGAAGGGCAGCGTGCCCGATGCCAGCAGCGCGCTGCTAAGGTTGTCCGGTGATAGCGGCATGAAGCGGGTATCGAAGGCATCGAATTTTTCCTTCAGCCAGAAGGCCGGGTCGCGTTCATCGCCGATCACGACACGCGACAGGTGGTTGCCAAGCCGGGTGCGCGATACAAGATTGCCCAGTGCGGCCAGGCCGAATCCCGCCGTCACGGAAAATTTGCACACAGGCGCCGCGAGTAGCCGGCGTCCGAGTGAGACGAGGATTTGCAGGCGGTAATGCGGGGGGCCGGGGAT
>NZ_LSTO01000001.1:1115180-1124583 GCF_002211445.1 Noviherbaspirillum denitrificans
ATGATGAGCGACGAGACTGGTGGCAGCGAGAACGTTGCCGGCAGCAGCATCGCGATGGTGGCGACCGGGCCGAGGCCGGGCAGTACGCCGATCGCGGTACCGAGGAACACGCCAATCAGACAATACAGCAAATTGGACAGCGAAAGCGCTGTCTCGAAGCCGAGCGCCAGGTTCGATAGGATTTCCATGTTGCGCTCTCCTTAGAAACCGAGCCAGGGCCCGAACATCGGCATCGGCAAGCCGAGGCCAATCGTGAAGACCAGCACAGCAAAGACAGCCAAGCCAACTGCTACTGCGAGGAAGGGCACCACCTTGAACTTGACACTGGCGTAACCGCTGATCATGACCAGCACGACAACGGCAACTGCCAGGCCCGCACCGCGGATCAGCACACCGAACAGGACGGTTGCAACCAGTATTAACGCGTTTTCACGCACCGCAAAGCGACCGATTCCTTCGCCGCTCTTGAACATGGAACGCCCCACGCCGACCAGACCGATCAGCGTCAGGATGCCTCCGAGAATAGTGGGAAAGTAAGCCGGACCCATACGTCCTGCAGTCCCCATCGAGTAATCGCGCCCGATGATGACGGCGGCAAGGCCAACTATGATGAATATGACCCCGGACCAGAAATCCTTGGGATCGCGAATGAACGATGGCAAAGCGAATCTCCTTCTCGTTATTGGATCAATGGGAGTAATGCCTTACTTCTCGCCGCAAAACTGGCCCGGGCGGGTGTTGGCATCTTATCCCATTTTTGGTCGCCGGAATTGCACTCCGGCTGACCATGGCGCATTGGTCAAGGAATTCTGCCAATGCGCCACTGTACAGCTAACAGCTTAGAACATTGAAATGAATCAGTCGGCGTAAACACCAGCCTTCTTGATAATCGGGCTCCACTTGTCGATCTCGGCCTTCAGGAAGGCTCGATGCGCATCGGGAGTGGCGCGTGCCTCGGCAACAGGTTCCGTACCCAGTTCAGCGAAACGCTGCTTGACGGTTGCATCCTTCAGGGCTGTCTGGAGGGCCTTGGAGAGGGAGTCAACCACCGGCTTCGGTGTACCTTTCGGCGCGTACAGTCCATGCCACACTGCCACTTCAAAGTTCGGAAGGCCGGCTTCGTGCAATGTGGGCAGATCAGACAAGGACGCCACTCGTGACTTGGTCGTGACGCCGTAAGCCTTGATCTTGCCGCTCTTGATCTGGCTGGTGGTGTTGGTCGTCTGGTCGCACATGATATCGACCTGGCCGCCAAGAAGGTCATTCATCGCCGGACCGGTGCCCTTGTACGGAACGGTGGTCAAGTCGGTGTCAATGGCGCTCATGAAGAGCATGCCGCACAAGTGCGAAGCGGAACCAACACCGGCGTTGGCATAAGTCACCTTGTTCTTGTTGGCCTTCACGTAAGCGAGCAGTTCCTTGAAGTCCTTGGCCGGGAAATCCTTGCGGGCCACAAAGGTCATTGGAACGTCCGTAATAAGGCCGACAGGCTCGAAGCTGTCCAGCGCGTTATAGGTGAGCTTGCGGTACAGGGCGGGTGCAGTGGACTGGCCGATATGATGCAGCAGGACGGTGTAGCCATCAGGATCCGCCTTGGCTACGCGGGCAGCACCGATCGTGCCGCCAGCTCCACCAACGTTTTCGATGATGACTTGCTGGCCGAGCGATTTGCTCATGGACTGGCCGACCAGGCGCGCAACGGTGTCGGTCGGGCCGCCGGCGGCGAACGGGACGATCATGGTAATCGTCTTGGTAGGATAGGACTGTGCGTAAGCAGCAGTGCTTGCAACCAGTGCGAGACCTGCGATAAGGCGCAATGGCTTGATGTTCATGAGTGTCACTCCTCCATTATTGGTTTGCTACAGCTACACAAAAGGACAACCGGGCAGAAACCGGTCAGGAGATGCATTTGATGTGCACGAATTGACGGCAGCAAGTATGCCTCCATGCACCATTATTGCGAGTGACAATTACACAAACAATTGTGGAAAGCCGCAGTAAAAATGCCAATCGCACAACAAAAAACCGTCCACCCCAGGCAGATGAAAATGCGCGAAAAAATTCCATAAAATCAATCAAATAGAAAGCAAAAGGCCGGCGGGATCATACGAATCCGCCGGCCTGCCAAAGCCGGTCGCCTTGCGACTTTATGGAGCGGTTGTTTGCTACTTGACGAGCAGTACCGGCACTTCCGACAGGTGAATGATTTTTGTGGCCACCGACCCGACTAGCAAGCTGGAAATGCCGGACAAACCGCGAGTGCCAATGACGATTTCGTCGCAGCCCTGCTCCTTTGCAAAACGCGTAATCACTTCCGCAGGTTCGCCGACGAACAAGTGCGCCTCGCTAGAGGTTCCGGCGGCGTCTAATTGTGCACGTGCAGCATTCAGTATCTTCATGCCTTCTTCATGGTGGTACTGTTTGATCTGGGAGCTGTCGACAAAGGAGGCAACGCTGCCGTGCAGCGGGTACTGCACATTCACGAGATGTACCTCGTATTCTCCCTTGGCTGCGCTCGCGCGCTTGGCCACATAGGCCGCTGCATGCAGCGCGCTGTCGGAACCGTCAACAGCTAGCAGAATTTTCAGCATTGCTTTTCTCCGAAATAGAATTTATCCAGTAAAGGCCGACAACGAACAATCAATTGGCTCGGGTGCCATCCGACTTTTCGGAGGCAAGGTCTTCAAGGGGTGTACTGTCCCGTGCTTCAGCCCGCGCAGCAAGCATTTTCCCGACAATCACTACGACTACCGCTCCGACGACCGGACCAATCCATTTCGATGCAGGGAGAACGGCTTCAAACCAAGGCCCCACAGCAACATCGCTGACCGCCATGCCGCCGGCAATCCATCCGAGCAGGGCACCGCCCGCAACAATCACGACCGGGAATCGATCCATGAGCTTGATGACGAGCTGGCTGCCGAGCATGATGATCGGGATGCTGAGCAGGAGACCGAAAACGATAAGGAACTTGCTGTCCTTCGCTGCCCCTGCAATGGCAATGACATTGTCCAGACTCATGACGGCGTCAGCAATGATAATGGTTTTGATCGCGGCAACGAGTGTGGCGCCTGCCTCGATCTTGTGACCGCCTTCCTCATCCTCCGGCAACAGCAGCTTGATACCGATCCAAAGCAGAAGTGCGGCACCAACCAGCTTCAGGTACGGAACCGCCAGCAAGGTCACTGCAAACAGGATCAATACGATCCGCAGGCCAATCGCCCCCGCCATGCCCCAAAGAATGCCCAATTTGCGCTGATGCTCCGGAAGGCGGCGGCATGCCAGACCGATCACAACGGCGTTGTCGCCACCCAGCACGATGTCGATAGCGACGATCTGCATGAGTGCGATCCAAAATTGGGGGTTGGAGAAGTCCATGATGATTCCAATAGGCTAGGTAAGTTGAACGCGATAGCGGGGACGACGCGGAGTCGAGACGCGTAAAACTGAATATTGCCAACCGGATAAGCAGCTTTCAATCGAAAAAACCGAAGGAACACTGCGGTTCGCCTTTGGAAGTATTGTCTGCCTGCTCATGATTCTCAAGTTCGGATTAACCAGGAAAAATGAAAAAGGCCGCCGTCCCGAATGGGGAGCGGCGGCCTTCCATGGACAGTCCGGCCACAATTAAATGCCGTCGAACTTGATGCCTTGTTTGGTAACGACAGCCTTCATCTTTTCCAGCTCGGCCTTGATTTCGGCAGCGTGCTCCGCCGGCGAATTGCCGACCGGTTCGGCGCCCTGCTGTTTCAGGCGCTCCTTGACTTCCGGCATGTTCAGCACCTTGACTGCCGCTGCATTAAGCTTCCTGATGATGTCTTCGGGCGTCTTCGGCGGGGCAACGAGGCCATACCATGCTGGGTCGTTGACTTGCTTGAGGCCGAGTTCGGCAAAGGTCGGCACATTCGGCAGTGCATCAATTCGCTTGTTCCACGCGATGGCCAGCGGGCGCAGCTTGCCGGACTGGATGTGGGACATCGACGACGGCAGGTTATCGAACATCATGTCGACCTGTCCACCGAGGAGGTCGTTCAATGCGGGCCCAGCGCCGCGATAGGGAATGTGCAAGATGAACGTGCCGGTAGCCGCCTTGAATTGCTCGCCAACCATGTGCTGGATGCTGCAGGTGCCGGACGTTGCGTAGTTCAGCTTGCCGGGATTCTTTTTTACCTGGTCGAGAAACTGCTTGAAATCTTGGGCAGGGAATTTGTTGTTCACTGTCAGCACGTTGGGCGTACGCGCCATGTTCGTGATCGGTGAGAAACCCGCGATCGGGTCATAGCCAAGCTTGGGGTTGCAGGCCGCGTTGACCGCATGGGTCGACACGGTGGAAACGCCGATGGTGTAGCCGTCCGGCGCTGCCTTGGAAATTGCTGCCGCGCCGATGCTGCCGCCGCCACCGCCGCGATTTTCCACCACGACCGCCTGCCCCAACTCCTTGCCCAGCTTGTCGCCAACGATGCGCGCAACGATATCGGTCGTACCGCCAGGAGCAAAGGGAACGATCAGGGTGATCGGCTTGCTCGGGAAATTGTCCGCGTGCGCAGTGGCTGCGAAGGCGAAACCGGACACGAGTGCGCACACTAGCTTGTTCAACTTCATTTCTTATCTCCTCAACTTGGATTCAGGACGGGATGGATACCGCCATTGTGATGACACCTCGCTGCTTTTGCATTCTTCGTGCCAGCGACCAAGTACGTGACAAACCTTTGATTCGACAAGACTTTTCCTGTCTGGCATGTATCCTTTGATGTGAAAAGCCGGAATCGCCGGCACGACCGTTCCGGAATTCCGCGCCCTACCTGGCCGCGTAGATCGCCGCTTCATGGTAGACCTCGGCCAGCAGGTCCTTGCCGATCCGGGGCTCCATTTCCTTGTGAACGCTGAGCATCGCGCGCCGCCACTCTTCCCGCTCCCTGTCGGAGAGGACGTAGATTGTGGTCTTGCCAGACTTGCGTATCGCCTCCATCGCTTCCTCGTTCTCCTTCTGCGCGATGGCGTTGGCGTACTTGGTGGCTTCCTTCATTGCCCCCTCAAGTGCAGAGCGTATCCCCGAAGGCAAACCATCCCAGAACTTCTTGTTGACGATGACGGCATAGCCGAGGTACCCGTGGTTGGACACGGTCAGGTGTCGCTGCAACTCATGCATGCGCTGCGTGTAGAAATTGGACGGCGGGTTCTCGGTCCCATCGACGACGCCGCTCTGGAGCGCCTGGTAGACCTCGTTGAAGGACAGCGCCTGCGGGCTGGCGCCGAGGGCACGCATCTGGGCATCGAGGACTTTCGATGGCTGGATACGCATCTTCAGCCCCTTGAAATCGGCGGGCGTCCTGAGCGGCTTGTTCGACGACATGACCTTGAAACCGTTGTCCCAGAATGCAAGGCCGGTGATTCCTTTTGTTTCAAGCTTTTTCAGCAGCCGCTGGCCAACGGGTCCTTCGGTGACGCGATAAAGGACTTCTTTCGTCGGGAAAATGTACGGCAGGTCAAACACTTCGAACTCGCGTACCCCAAGCGGGCCGAATTTGGCAAGCGAGGGCGCCAGCATTTGTACTGCACCCAACTGTAGCGCTTCGAGTTCTTCCTTGTCCTTGTAGAGCTGGTTGTTCGGATAGACATCGATGCGGACACGGCCGCCGGTTGCCTTTTCGGCGAGCTGCTTGAAGCGTTCCGCAGCTTTGCCCTTGGGGGTATCGCTGGCAACAACGTGGCTGAATTTGATGACGATCGGTGCCTGTGCCGACGCTTGAGCGTACGCACAGTGACTTGCAAGGGTAGCGGCGAATGCGAGAAACCACGCAGCCAGTTTCATGGGGATTCCGTGCTCGAGGTGGGGATGGACTTCTGGTTGGAACATTGTCAACGGGTGAATTCGTGCCTACAACTGTGGAAAACCACAATCGGGAACCGGCAAAGCCAATTGACAGTCGGCTACACTGGAGGCTTGGCAATGAACCGGCTTCCCGACTTGTCCGGCGCCTCTGCACACACGCCCGATCATGCTCAACAAACAATTCGCATTGATGTCCGGTTTCGGCTTTCCCGGCCGCAGGCGCATCTGGCACTGGCTGGTGCCGATGGTGCTGGTTCTCCTGTTTGTCTCGACCATGTTGTGGCTGCCATGGCAGGCGCAGCAGATGGAGGCGAACGAACGGCAGGAGCAGCTGATCGCCGATACCCTATGGGTTGAGCAGACCATCCGCTTCCAGCTGGACCGGAACGAAGACAGCATCCGCCTGATCGGCAACGAGATCAGCACCGGCTACCTGTCGGGCAAGCGCCTGCAGGATCGCATGGCGGTATTGATCCGCAACAACCGGGAACTGAACCGCATCGTATGGCTCGACCCGCACGGCAAGACCGTAGCTTCCACCGACGATGCCTCGATCCAGCTGACCGATTTCTCGGTCAACTCGCGCATCACGGCGGAACGCGCCCGCGCCACCAAGACGCCACAATACAGCCAGCCGGCCCCGCCTCCCGGTCTGAACGGGCCCATGCTGATGGATTACCATGTTCCACTCTATCTCGGCGAGCAATACCTCGGCACGCTGGTGGCCAGCTATTCCGTGACCAGCATCCTGGATGAAATGGTGCCGTGGTGGTTTGCGCAGGACAACGAAATCGTCCTGACCGACGGCGACGACAACGTGATCGCCCGGCGGGCGGCTGGCGGACCGGGCCGAGGCGTGTACACGCACAGCCGGGCGCTGGAAGTCCCCTATGCCAGCCTCACGCTGCGTACCAACAGCGTCAAGAATGCGCCGAAGCTCTTGCCGAACCTCCTCGTCGGTTCGGTCATCGCGCTGTCAGTCGGCCTGATCTGGAGCCTTATCGCGCTCTGGCGCGATATCAACCGCCGGCTGGCGGCGGAAGGCGCGCTGCGACAGCAGGTAGCGTTCCGCACCGCGATGGAGAACTCGCTGATGACCGGCCTGCGCGCACGCGACCTGGAGGGCCGCATCACCTATGTCAACCCGGCATTCTGTGACATGGTCGGCATCCCGGCCGAAGACCTGGTGGGCAAGGCGCCGCCCATGCCTTACTGGGCGCCGGAAGCCATGGACGAATACAAGCAGCGCTTCACCCAGGTCCTTGCGGGAACGGTGACACCCCAGTTCGAGACGATTTTCCAACGTGCGAACGGTGAGCGCTTCCCGGTGTTGATCTTCGAATCGCCGCTGGTCGACGACAGCGGGAAGCAGACCGGCTGGATGGGTTCCATCCTCGACATTTCCGACCGCAAGCGCGTCGAAGACCTGAACCGCCGACAGCAGGAAAAACTGCAGGCCAGCGCCCGGCTTGCCACAATGGGCGAGATTGCTTCGACGCTGGCGCACGAGCTCAACCAGCCGCTTGCGGCAATTTCCAGTTATACGACGGGTGCGCTGAACCTGATCGAAAACAGCGCGGCGAAAGGCATCCACTTCGACCCCGGCGTCCTCAAGCCGGCATTGGAGAAGGCCAGCACGCAGGCGCAACGGGCCGGTCATATCATCCGCAGCGTGCATACCTTTGTGAAACGACGCGAGCCCAGCCGCGAACCGACCTCGGTGCAGTCGCTGATCGACAACGTGATCCCCCTTGTGGAACTGCAGGCGCGACAGTTCTTCGTCTCGATCCAGGTACAGGTTGCCCTACACCTGCCCAGCGTCCTCGCCGACCGCGTGATGCTCGAACAGGTTCTCCTCAACCTGACCCGCAATGCGATCGAAGCCATGCAGGACATCGATCCCGAACGCCGCATCCTGCGCATTGTCGCTGAACAGGACACCGAGGCCGGCGCTCTGGGCAATGTTGTGATTTCCGTCATCGACCAGGGGCACGGCATTCCACAGGAAGTTGCGGAGCGGCTGTTCTCCCCGTTCTTTTCGACCAAGGCAGAAGGCATGGGCATGGGCCTGAATATCTGCCGGACGACCGTGGAGTTCCATGGCGGTACACTGGTTCACGCGAACAATCCGGGCGGCGGCACGATTTTCCGTTTCTCGCTGCCTGTCTTGGTGGAAACTGTGGCGGAAGCCACAGCGGCGGGCAGTAAATAACGCCCCCGAAAAGCTGAGAAAGCACATTTCCACACGACAACTCACTATAATTCAGCGACACCCGTGTCCAGAGGCGCCCGGCGGAGAGGAGACAAGATGCTGCACATCGTTGATGACGAAGAGGTAATACGTGATTCGCTCACGTGGCTCGCACGCTCGCGCACCATCGAGACCACGGCGTACGAGAGCGGCACGGCCTTCCTGGCGGCACTCGAGGCGCGCAAGGACTTCGATCCACAGGGAGAATGCATCCTGCTCGACGTGCGCATGCCGGACATGAGCGGCTCTGCCTTGTTCGATACCCTCTCTACCCGCGGACTCACGCGCCGCCTGCCGGTGATTTTCCTGACCGGCCATGGCGACGTGCCGATGGCGGTGGACACGCTCAAGCGAGGCGCATTCGACTTCTTTGAAAAGCCATTCAACGACAACAAGCTGATGGACCGCGTCGAGGAAGCCTTCGCTGCCTCGCGCGAAGCTGGCGCCGCCGCGGAGGTGCACACCCGGCTCGCCACGCTGTCCATTCGCGAACGCGAAGTCCTTGACCTCATCCTTGCCGGCAAGATGAACAAGGTCATCGCAGACGAACTCGGCATCAGCATGCGCACGGTCGAAGTGCACCGGGCGCACATCTTTGACAAGATGAATGTGAAGACTGCAGTCGAACTGGCGCGGATGCTGAAGTAAGCCGTCCCCTCGACATTGTTTCGACAGACGGGAAGGCGCAATCCTCGGTAAGATTGTCGGTTCTATACCGAAATCCCGCCGTTCCATGTCTATCGCCACCATCCTCTTCCCCGACTTTGCGCTGATCCTGCTCGGCTTCCTGCTGATGCGCTTCTCGGATTGGGGCACGCAGTTCTGGAGTGGACTGGAAAAGCTGATCTACTACTTCCTGTTTCCTGCACTGCTGTTCTACACCACGTCGCGTACCAAGATCGACCTCGACAGCACGGGAAAAATGCTGCAGGTGGCATTGATCGGCGTGGCGGCCGGGATCGCCCTCGGCTGGCTCGCGAAACCGCTGTTCCGCAGCCCGCCCATGATGTTCGAATCCGGCGTTCAGACCGCCTTCCGTTTCAATTCATACATCGCGCTGGCCATCGCGTCACGCCTGGCAGGAGAGGAAGGCACGTCGCTCATGGCGCTGATCATTGGATTTGCCGTCCCGATCTGCAACATGGCGGCGGTGCACGCGCTGGTGCACCGCGGCGGTGGGTTGCTGCAGGAACTGGCGAAAAACCCGCTGCTGGTCGCGACCGCCTCAGGCCTGGCGTTCAACCTGCTCGGGCTGCAACTGCCTGAAGTCATCGGCGCCACGCTGCAACGAATGTCGAATGCATCCATCGCGGTCGGCC
>NZ_LSTO01000001.1:1124593-1125716 GCF_002211445.1 Noviherbaspirillum denitrificans
TTCGGTGCGCTCGGTGACTTCCTTGCCGACCACCACTTCCTCGACCACGCGGGCGGACTTCGAGACCACCGCTTCTTCAGCCGTCTCGCGCAGCTCGACCGAACCTTCCTTGAAGGCGGCCAGATCGGCTTCGGTGGCCGGCTTGTCGACGCGCTGGCGTTCGACCCGCACGCGCTCTTCGCGCAGCTGAACCTGCTCGTGTACTGGTTTTTCCGTCAGGCGGCGGAATACACGAACGCCGCCGCGCTGCACTTCGCGCTTGCCAACCTTCAACTCTTCCTCGACCACCGGAATGCGCGTCTGGTCGCCCGTCGTGCCGGTACGGGCAGACTGGTAAGCACTGCGCTCCTTGCGGATTTCATCGTCGGTGTAGCGCGGTGCGCTCGCGTCGTAGCGTGACCAGCCCTGCTGTTTCCAGTAGCCGGCCCGTTCGTCCACATCCACCGGGTCGAAGCGGTTCATGATGTCGGATGCGCGGTCGGCCTCGTCGTCGTCACGTGCCTGCACGGTCAGGACATAGCTGCCGCGACGGGCGGACTCGGCATAGGTGTCGTGATACGGGTTCTGTTCGGAGCCGAACAGGGAGCGGAAGAAACCGCTGATGCCGCCGCCGGTATCCTTGGTGGTGCTTGCAGTGCTTGTGTCTTTCGTGGCAGTACCGTCTTCGTTGCTCAACTGGATGCTGGTGCGCTGGAAGCCATCCGCCACCAGTGCCTGCAACGCGGACTGGGCATCGGAATATTCATCATAGACACCGACCACGCTGCGAGCGCCGCCCGCATTGGAGTACGACGACGTCGACGCGGTGCTGCCCGGCCTGTAAATATGCTGGCCGTTGTGCCGGCGCCATTCCTGCTCGAGCCACGTCGCGTCGTCGTCGGAACGCGGACGCACGCCCATCAGGATGCCACCCTGCTTCAGGCCGCTTTCATAATGCTTCACACGCTCCTCGGGAATGCCCCAGCCAACCAGCGCGCCAAGCAATCCGCCAGTTGCGGCGCCGGCTCCCGCGCCTGCCGCCGCAGCCGCGAGTGGGCCGGCGATCACTAGTCCGAGGCCGGGCAGCGCGAGGCTGGTGCCTGCTGCCGTCGCAGCCGCCAGCACGGCGCCGCGGGGGCCGCCC
>NZ_LSTO01000001.1:1125726-1126473 GCF_002211445.1 Noviherbaspirillum denitrificans
TCCCCGATTCTAACGTGCTTCAACCGTCAGCGTTAATCGCCGCCACCAGCTCCTGCAGTACCTGTTCCGCCTTGTCGTTTTCCACCTGGCAGGTGCCGGCATTTTCATGCCCGCCGCCGCCATACTTGAGCATCAGTTCGCCGATGTTGGTGTTGGATGTGCGGTTCAGGATCGACTTGCCGGTGGCGAAAACGGTGTTCTGGTTCTTGAGTCCCCACAGCACGTGGATGGAGATGTTCGTCTCCGGGAACAGCGCATAGATCATGAAGCGGTTGCCGGCGTAGATCGTCTCTTCCTTGCGCAGGTCGAGCACCACCAGGTTGCCGTTCACGGTCGAGCAGCGCCTGATCTGTTCCTTGAATTTCTCCTCGTGCTCGAAATACAGGTCGACACGTTCCTTCACGTCCGGCAGTTCCATGATCTGTTCGATGCTGTGGTTCCTGCAGTAGCCGATCAGGTCCATCATCAGGTTGTAGTTGGAAATGCGGAACTCGCGGAAGCGGCCTAGGCCGGTACGTGCGTCCATCAGGAAGTTCAGCAAATCCCATTTCTGCGGACGCAGGATTTCGTCGCGGTTGAACTGCGCGGAGTCGCCCTTGTCGACCGCCGCCATCATGTCGTCCCACGAGGAGGGGAAGGCGATTTCGCCGCCGTAATATTCGTAGACGACGCGCGCCGCGGAAGGCGCCCGCGCATTGATGATGTGGTTGGCGTTGCCGGCGGTATTGCGCAGCGTTTCGGAAAAAT
>NZ_LSTO01000001.1:1126483-1126949 GCF_002211445.1 Noviherbaspirillum denitrificans
GGGTACTGCGCAATCGGAAGCCGCAGGATGGACAGCGCGCCGGCCAGCAGGATGAAGAGCGCGATGACCCAGGCGAAGACCGGGCGATCGATGAAAAACTTTGCCATGTGGGCGTCCTTACTTGGATTTCTGTTCCGGTTGCGGCGCCTTGGCCGTCGGGGCCTCAGGGGCTTTCCACGGCACCGGCTTGACCACGGCGCCCGGCTTGGCCTTCTGGAAGCCTTCGGCGATCACCTTGTCGCCGGGCTTCAGGCCCTCGCTGATGACCCAGCGGTCGCCTTGCGAGGAATCGGCCTTGACCTGCTGCAGCGCTACCTTGCCGTCGGCGCCGACGACCAGCACCGAGGCGCCGCTGGCGTCCCGCTGCACGGCCTGCTGCGGCACGGTGATCGCGTTTTCGCTCACCGCCTGCTCGAGGCGGGCGCGCACATACAGGCCGGGCAGCAGCATGCGGTCCGGATTCGGG
>NZ_LSTO01000001.1:1126959-1130464 GCF_002211445.1 Noviherbaspirillum denitrificans
CGCCGATACCGCGCAAGCCAAGCTGGAAATCATGGAATCCTGCGGCATCAAGGTCACCAAGAACCCGTCCGAAATGGCCCGTCTGCTTAAGGCAATGTTGTAATTCAAGTGTTGCACAAGTAGTACACGTATAAGAAACGGGGAGCTTCGGCTCCTCGTTTTATTTTCACTTGCATTCTCGCCATCCATGGGGATCATGTAACAAATACATGATGCCGCTCCTCCCATCCGTATAATTGCCATCATGGCAAACAACTTCGATCTGGAATTCGCCGGGCTTACCGACACCGGACTGGTGCGCGCACAAAATGAGGATGCAATCCTGATCAGCGCTTCGCACAGGTTTGCCATACTCGCCGACGGTATGGGCGGCTATAACGCCGGCGAAGTCGCGAGCGGAATCGCATCGTCAGTGATGAAGGCCGCGCTTGAACAAGCGTTGGACGACATCACCACGGGAGGTGCCGCAGAAAATCCCGCAGGTGGTCGCCCGTTAATCCCGCTTGTTGTGGACGCGGCGCAGAAAGCTAATCAAGCAGTCCTGGATGCGGCTCAGGCAGAGCCGCAATACCAAGGCATGGGCACCACACTGGTTGCCGCAGTATTCCGCCAAAATACTGTCACCATTGCACACGTCGGCGATTCGCGCGCATACCGATTTCGGCAGGGAGTTCTGACCAGGATGACGCGAGACCATTCCCTGTTGCAGGAGCAGATCGATGCCGGGCTGATAGATCCTGCCCTTGCGCGCTTCGCGCAAATCAAGAACCTGGTGACCCGGGCGGTCGGTGTTGGCACCGACATGGAAGTCGAGGCACACGATCACCCGGTGCAGGGTGGCGACATTTACCTCTTGTGTTCGGACGGCCTGTCGGACATGCTCGCCGACGACGACATCGCGCAGGTTCTGGCGCAAGGGCAGGGCGAGCTTGAAGCCTGCTGCCGTACGCTCGTGCAGCAGGCGAATGACAACGGGGGATTCGACAACATTTCCGTCATTCTGGCGCGCGTGCCTGGCGCTGTAACACCTCCGGGATTGTTGGAGCGGATTCTCGCCTGGGTGAGTTGATTGATCGATGAAACGGCTTTGAGAACAGCAATGGCAAAAATCACGCTTTCACTTGGAGACAAGATCCTGCGCGAGGTGCCGCTGAACAAGGAGCGCGTGACGATCGGGCGAAGGCCGCACAATGACCTGGTCCTGGACGACCTGGCCATCAGCGGTGAACATGCAGTCATTGTTACGCTGTGCCACGACTCCTTCCTGGAAGACCTTAACAGCACGAACGGCACGAAGGTCAACGGCCAGCCTGTACGAAAGCACTATCTGCGCGACGGCGACTGCGTCGAACTGGCGCATTACCGACTTCTTTTCGTTACCCACACCACTACGTCAGTCGACGTGTCGGCGGTCGCCTCGATCAAGGTGTGCAACGGCCCAAGGGCGGGCACCGAAACAGCCTTGAGCAAGGCCATTACCTCGATCGGCAAGCAGGAGCAGCGCGCCGCGGTAATCCTGAAGCGCGTCGACGGCTACTTTCTCACGCGAGTCGATAAAGGACACACGCTCCTGATAAACGGACAGGCGGTTGGAACGCAACCTCACCAATTGCGAGATGGTGACGTCATTGCCATAGGTGACGATGAAATCCAGTTTTGTTGTGTAAATGATACGCAACGACAATAACTTTGCATTCAAGTGACAAATTTTGTCCAGCAGTGCCTCGTTCGGGCCCAAATTTGTCCTGCTCTGACAAAGATGGGCAGCAAAATAATAACTTTTTATTCACAAAAGCGATGTATAGAGCGATTTTTTGACCAAATCTCCCGCTGGCATAGTGATTGCTGAAAGGAAAGCGTGGCAGGGGTTCTGCCAATTTTCCTAGGGAGAAACAAATGAAATCCATGAAGATCGTGCAACGCGCACAAAGCGGCTTTACCCTGATCGAACTGATGATCGTTGTGGCAATTATCGGTATTCTGGCCGCGGTGGCACTGCCTGCGTACAACAACTACACGAAGAAGGCGAAGTTTTCGGAAGTCGTCCTCGGTAGCCAAGGTGTGAAGAGCGCAGTTGAAGTCTGTGCGCAAGACCTGAATACGGTGACTGGCTGCACCGGCGGCACTAACGGCATCCCGGCAGACGACAGCACCGGTAGCAAGTATGTTGCTTCCATTGCTACCGCTAACGGCGTGATCACTGTCACTCCGAAGGCTGTCGATGGTATTACTGCTGCTGACACCTATATTTTGACCCCGACACTGGATGCAGCTGGCAAGGTCACCTGGTCGACCGCTGGCAGTGGCTGCCTTACTTCGCAGCTGTGCAAATAAGCTTAGCTGAGCAGCTGCAGTAAAGTAAAACCCCGCGCTTTGCGCGGGGTTTTTGCTTTTTGCTGAGCCGGCAATGTGCAACCGTGGATGGGAAATTCTGCACGCCCACTAAAGGCAGATGCCAAGCGAGACCAAGGTCATCTTGGACTACTGCACATCGGACGGAAGCCGCAGGCAAAATGCCTGCCCCAGATGGTGCTAACGTAGATGGGCGAAAGGTTCGTAACCGGCTGTATCACAACATCTCAGATTAGGATCTGCCATGCGTTAAGGCTGACTGATTCAGCTGCAACATGGGACTTCTAAACACCTAAATTAAAAAATTTGCAAATTGACAATTATTGTCAAAAAGATGTAAAAATGACAAATTTTGTTCACTAGCTGACAAGATTTGTATCCTGACTCAGCAAAATTACCCTTGTTTTCTTAATAATTAAGAATTTTTTCCCGGCATTGAAGTTGCATTTTATGCAATGCGGCAGATTGGCTGCCGTTTTCAACAAGGGAGAACTTAATGACATCCAATAAGAAAATGCGCCCGGCACAGGCCGGCTTCACTTTGATTGAACTGATGATCGTTGTAGCGATTATCGGTATCCTCGCAGCAGTGGCTTTGCCTGCTTATAACAACTATACGAGGAAGGCAAAGTTCTCCGAAGTTGTGCTTGGTAGCCAAGGTGTAAAGAGTGCTGTAGAAGTGTGCGCGCAAGACCTGAATACTATTAAGGGTTGCACAGGCGGCACCAATGGCGTCCCGGCGGATGACAGCGTTGGCAGCAAGTACGTCACTTCCATTGTTACCAAAGACGGCGTGATTACCGTCACTCCGAAAGCTGTTGGCGGCATCATTGCAGATGACACGTATATCTTGACCGCGACCTTGGATGAGGCTGGCAAGGTTACCTGGGCGACATCCGGCGGCTGTATCGCTAAGCAACTGTGCAAATGATCTTAGACACGAGACTGCGATGACCAGTAAAAGCCCCGAAAACATGCGGGGCTTTTACTTTGTACGAAGAGTGTGGGATTTACATGCCCTTGCTTATCCGCGCCAATCCCCCGACTTCCCCCCCCTTTTCTCCAGCAAGCGCACATCCGTGATCGTCATGCCGCGATCCACTGCCTTGCACATATCATAAATCGTCAGCAATCCAACCTGCACCGCCGTCAG
>NZ_LSTO01000001.1:1130474-1131974 GCF_002211445.1 Noviherbaspirillum denitrificans
TACCGAGATGTACCGTTTCGTTGGGCAAAAGTGTACGTGCTAAGTGCAGCAGGAGGCATAACGCTCCTCGAAAGAACTGAGTTGTTAAGGAGACGTAAATGAAGAAGGTATTCTCACGCGCCTTGGTCGCTAGCCTGAGTTTGACTGGCCTGGTTACCGATGTCATTGCTGACGACTTCCCACGGAAGACGATCACAATGATTATTCCCTATCCAGCCGGCGGTTCCACCGATGTTCTCGGCCGGATCCTGGCAGCATCGATGTCTAATACATTGAAGCAGCAGGTGATCGTCGAGAATGTAGGCGGCGCAGGCGGAACTATCGGTGCGGCGCGGGTGGCGAGGGCGGCTGCAGACGGGTATACCGTCCTCTTTCACAACATGGCTCATGCCACTGCACCCAGTCTCTACGCAAAGTTGCCCTACGATCCCCAGAATAGCTTTGAGCCCATCGCGTCTGTTGCGGACGTGCCGATGATCCTAGTCGCCAGGAAGGATTTTCCGGCGAATACTTATTCAGAACTTGTGAAGTACGCTGTCGCCAATCCTGGAAAAGTCGCCTTTGCCAACGCCGGCATTGGTGCTACAAGTCACCTTTGCGGTGTCATGCTCAGCAGCGTTACAAAGCTCAACCTGATGCAGGTTGCCTATAAAGGCACTGGGCCGGCGCTGAATGATTTGGTCGGTGGGCACGTCGACATGATTTGCGATCAACCCGCCAGCACTGTCGGGTGGATACAAAAGGGCAATATCAAGGCAATCGCTGTTGCTACTAAAGAACGCATACCAACGTTGAAGGACGTACCTACTTTTACGGAAAGTGGTCTGAAGAACTTCGAGTTAGTCGTTTGGCATGGCCTGTACTCGCCTGCGGGAACGCCTGCGCCTGTGGTGGCAAAGCTCAACTTTGCCTTGCAGGCAGCATTGACGGATCCAATGGTCGTTTCAAAATTTGAAGGCTTGGGTGCGGCTCCGGCGTCAGCAAAGTTACAAACTCCAGAAGGCCTGCGCGCTCATCTAAAGGCGGAAGTTGGCCGACTTGGTATGGCAATTCGTACGGCAGGAGTTCCCCTGCAATAAAACTACCTCTTCCATTAAGGAAAAAGTAATGTCCAAAGTAAACCAAGAACTGTTTGAAAAAGGCCTGAAGACCCGTCGTGAAGTCCTGGGTGCCGAGTATGTCGACGCGTCGATCAAGAATGCCGACGACTTTAACATGGCCATGCAAGAACTGGTCACCCAATACTGCTGGGGCGATGTCTGGAACCGTCCCGGCCTGGAACGCAAGACACGCAGCTTCCTGAACCTGGCCATGATTACCGCCCTGAACCGTCCGCACGAACTCAAGCTGCACGTGCGCGGCGCGATCAACAATGGCCTGACCAAGGATGAGATCAAGGAAGTCTTCCTGCAGGCTGCCATCTATTGCGGCGTGCCGGCGGCGATCGACAGCTTCCGCACCGCAAAGGAAGTCTTCAAGGAAATGGGGATCTGAACATGA
>NZ_LSTO01000001.1:1131984-1137583 GCF_002211445.1 Noviherbaspirillum denitrificans
CACAGCGCGCGTGAACTGGTCTTCGCTGCCATATTCGGCGGCCTCGCCTGGCTGCAATGGGGCGGTAATCTGGCCTGGGCGCTGGCCGCGCTGGTGCTGCTGGAATTTTCGATCTCCCTGGTCGACACCCTGCACGAAGACCGCACCCGTCCCTTGTCAGCATTGGAGCGCATCATGCATGTGGTGCTCCTCATCAATTTCGGCGCCTACAACGCGTTCCTGCTGCCTGTGCTGCTGGAGTGGCGCACATTGCCGACCGGCTTTGCCCTCGCGAATCACGGCGTCTTGACTTGGCTGTTGACCGGCCTTTCCGTCGCTGCGCTTGCCTGGAGCGTACGTGACGCGGTCAGTTATGTCACGTTGGGAAAACGTGCTTTAAAGGACGGGTTTGCGGCATCGGCAGGTTGAGTGCCCGTATGCAACGCCACGGCGGCCTTGGGTCAAATTCCGGAACTATTGACGTGATTCATGATCTTTTGTCTACGTAGCGGAAACTCCACTCCGGTATGACGCTGTCAGGGGAGGGCGCTGCTGTACAACCACCGGATCCTTTAATGCCACTTCAATCCTTTCGACTTACCTTGCGGTTTGTCTTGCCGCTGGCGCTCGTGCTCGGCCTGTTTGCCTATGCGGTTGTACCCCTTGTCGATTCGCTGACCTTGCGCTGGTTTGTGCGCGATCTCGACGCGCGCTCGCAATCGCTCGCCAATGCCTTGCAAGACCCGCTGCTCGAATATGTGCCGCAGCACTCGGAGCGGCGCATCGGGCAATTGTTCGACCGCGCCCTGCGGGACGAGCGCCTGCACGCGATCGGCTTTTGCGACCCGGCAGGCAACCTGCTGTACAAGACATCGACCTATCCGTCCACACTCGGCTGCCGCGGCGCCGGCCATGGCGGCGCACTGCAATCCCTGGTAACACTGCCGCAAGGACCGTTGCATGTTTCCGAGAGCGCACTGGAACGCGACGGGCAGTCCATTGGAAAGCTGGTGCTGGTACACGACATGAGCTTCATCGAGCGGCGCAGCGCGGACACCAAGAAATACGTGATCGGCCTGTTCGCAGTGATCGCGATCGTGACATCGCTCATCACCGTGTTCATCGCTCATCTCAGCTGGCGTGACTGGGTCTCTTCGGTCAAGCGCGTGCTGCGCGGTGAGTTCGGTGTGCGGCCCCAGCAGCAGTCGCCGCAGTCGGAATCGCATCCGTTCGAAGGCGACCTGCGCGCCTTGCTGCATGAGTTCAATGTCGAGCGGCGCACGCGGGATGATTCAACGCATTTGTGGACACCTGAAAAACTGCGCGTGCTGCTGCACGAGGAATTGGCCGGCGACGAGGTGCTGGTCGTGTCCAACCGCGAACCCTATTTGCACATGCGCACCCGCAATGGCATCGAGGTGCAACGCCCCGCGAGCGGACTGGTGACGGCGGTGGAGCCGGTGATGCGCGCCTGTTCGGGCACCTGGATTGCCCATGGCAGTGGCAGCGCGGACAAGGAAAGCGTCGACCGCAACGACCGGGTGCCGGTGCCGCCCAACAATCCCGCGTATACGCTGCGCCGCGTGTGGCTGTCGCGCGAAGAGGAAAAGGGCTACTACTACGGTTTCGCCAACGAGGGCCTGTGGCCGCTGTGCCATATTGCGCACGTGCGCCCGGTGTTCCGCTCCTCGGACTGGGAACAGTACGTCGCCGTCAACCAGCGCTTCGCCGACGCCGTGGTGAAAGAGGCACGCACCGACGATCCGGTTGTGCTGGTGCAGGATTATCACTTCGCATTGCTGCCGCGCATGGTGCGCGATGCGTTGCCGAAGGCCACCATCATCACCTTCTGGCACATCCCCTGGTCGAATCCGGAATCCTTCGGCATTTGCCCGTGGCGCGAGGAAATCCTCGAAGGCTTGCTGGGTAGCACGATTCTCGGTTTCCACACGCCATTCCACTGCAAGAACTTCCTGGAAACCGTCGACCGCTACCTCGAAACGCGCATCGAACACGAGGCCTCGACGATTTCCTTCGGCGGCAAGCTGACGCAGGTTGAGCATTACCCCATCTCCATCGCCTGGCCGGAGCAGATGCACGACCAGCCCGGCATCGAGGAATGCCGCATCTCGGTGCGCGAGGAACATGGATTGCCCGCGGACCACCTGCTCGGTATTGGCGTGGACCGGCTCGATTACACCAAGGGCATCCTGGAGCGATTCCAGGCCGTCGAGAGGATGCTGGAGGCGCATTCCAACCTCGTCGGCAAGTTCACCATGATCCAGATCGCCGCGCCGTCGCGATCGTCACTCGAGGAATACCAGAATTTCGAGGCGCGGGTACGGGCCATGGTGCAGCGGATCAACGCGCGCTTCGGCAGCGGCAATTACCAGCCCATTATCCTCAAGGCGGAGCACCATGATGCGGACCAGGTCAACCGGTATTTCCGGGCTGCCGAGGTGTGCATGGTGACAAGCCTGCATGACGGCATGAACCTGGTTGCGAAGGAATACATTGCCGCACGCGACGATGAACGCGGCGTACTTGTGCTCAGCCAGTTCACGGGCGCCGCGCGTGAATTGCACGAAGCGCTGTTGGTCAATCCTTACCACATCGAGCAGAGCGCCGAATCCTTGTACCGCGCGGTGACCATGCCCGAGGTGGAGCAGCGTGACCGGATGCGCAGCATGCGTTCGCTGGTGAAGGACTTCAACATCTACCGCTGGGCAGGACGCATGCTGCTGGATGCCGCGCGCCTGCGCCAGCGCGAACGGATCATGACTCGTATCCGTTCCCACAGCAGGCAATCCTTGCGGCGCGTGGTGTGAGCATGCAGCCCCTGTTTTCCGAGACCGGCCTGAAGCGGGTAGAGGAGGTTGCGCGCGCCGGGCTGCTGTGTGCGTTCGACTTCGACGGCACGCTCGTGCCCATCATGTCGCGACCCGAGGAGGTGCGCCTGTCCGACGATGTGCGCGGCAAGCTGCTTCGCTTGTCCGCCCATGCCCCCGTGGCTATCATTACCGGACGGGCGCTCGAGGACATTCGCGGCTTGCTCGGCTTCACGCCGGACTATGTCGTTGGCAACCATGGCATGGAAGGTGTGCCGGGTTGGGAGGCACGTGCCGCAGTCCACGCGCAGCAATGCGCCGGATGGAAGGCGCAACTGACCGGCTTGCTGGCGCGTACGCCCGGCGCCGAAGGTATCGAGATCGAGGACAAGCGCTATTCGCTGTCAGTTCACTACCGCGCCGCGCCGGACTGGCAGAGGGCAGCGGTTTTCCTGGATGAGGTTTGCGCAGCACTTGATCCGCAGCCGCGACTGGTGGCGGGCAAATGCATCCTGAGCCTGGTGGGCGTCGATGCCTGGCACAAGGGCAATGCACTGGAAGCACTGATGGAGTTGTCCGGTGCCCGGACGGCCGTCTATGCCGGCGATGACGTGACCGACGAGGATGTCTTCCGCATCAAGCGAGCGGAGCTGCTGTCGGTGCGCGTGGAACACCGGCCGGACAGCGCTGCGGATTTCTTCATTCCGCGCGCAGAGGACACGGAACGGCTGCTCGATGAGCTAATCGCGCGCCTTGCCGCATGCGATGCGCGCAACTGGCTGCGCAAGGAAACAGCCTTGCATCAATGAAAGGGCACACAGAATGGATGCCGAATACATCGCCGCCCTCGACATCGGCGGCACCAAGATGGCCGCCATGGTGGCCTCGCGCGACGGACCGCTGGCCCGCATTTCCCAGCCGAGCATCAAGAGCGGCACATCGCGCGCCTTGCCGGAGCAGGGACTCGAACTGATCGAGGCGGTGTGCGCCAAGGCTGGCGTGCCAGCGAGTGCTATCAACACGCTGGGCGTGGCCTCTGCCGGGCCATTCGTGCGCGAGGAAGGCGCAATTGCCCTGTGCAGTCCCAACCTCTGCGGTGGCCTGAGCAGCGATTCGGACCTGCCGAACGACTGGACATCCATTCCCCTCGAAAAAGTGGTGCGCGAACGTTATGCAACGGTTGCGATCGACAACGACTGCGTGTCGGCATTGGTTGCCGAGCGAACTTTCGGCGCGGTGATCGACGAACCGGATTGCGCGTACGTCACCTGGAGCACCGGCATCGGTTTCGGCCTATGCGTCGACGGCCGCCTCTTGCGCGGCAAGAATGGCAATGCCGGTCATGCGGGCCACATCCTGATGAGTGAGACGGACGATGCGCTGTGCGGTTGCGGCAACCGCGGTGACCTCGAAGCACTGGCGTCCGGGCGCAACGTCGGCATCCGGGCCAACATGCCGGCGAGCGAGCTTTTCGAGCGCGCTCGGAACGGGGATGCGCAGGCGAGGGAGGTTGCCGAACGCGCGGCGCAGTGGTTCGGGCGTGGCCTTTACAATCTGGTTGCTACCCTGGATACACGGGTGTTTGTCATCGGCGGCAGTGTCTGGCTGCATCACGGCAACTGGCTTGCCCCCCTTGTGATGCGCGAGATCGAATCGCGATTTCCTGCACTGACGAGCGGCGTACGCATTCTCCCGGCAGCGCTGGGCCGCCTCGTTGCCGATGTCGGCGCATTGGCGATGGTCGTGCCCAAGGACTGGATTCCACTCTGGCGGCAGGGCAAGCCGTGGGAGAAGCTTGCGAAGGGCTGACTTTGCTCAAAGGAACCTTTGCCCGGGGGATGCATCTTAGGGGTTTCCCCTGCACGTTATTTGCCACATGAACAAGATCGTAATGCCGTCACTGCCGCAGGCATGGCAAACCTGGATTACCGAGAACCTCGCTCGCGGCTGTGTACCTGCAGAGATGGCGCAGGTCATGGTGCGCGACGGCAAATTCGAAGCAACGCTGGCCCGTGCCGCAATCGAGGAGGCACGCCGCACCGGCTTCAATCACTTGGCGCCCGCGCCGGCGCCCCAGCCGCTGCCCGAGATCGATACCTCTGCCAACATCCTGCGACTTGCCGGCCATGATGTGGAGATCCTGTTTTCGTTGCGCGCACCGCGCGTCGTCCTGCTCGGCGGTCTGCTTACCAGCGCAGAGTGCGACGAATTGATCGACTATGGAAGGACTCGGCTTGCGCGTTCGCCGGTCGTGTCCGACGCGGACGGCAAGACCGAAGTGCATGCCCATCGGACCAGTCGCGGCGCGATGCTGCAGCGGGGTGAAACCCCACTGGTTACCCGCATCGAATCGCGCCTGGCGGCGCTCACGCGCTGGCCGGTCGAGAACGGCGAGGGCTTGCAGATGCTGCAATACGAGAAGGGCAATGAATACCGCCCGCACTTCGACTGGTTCGATGCCTCGCGTCCCGGTCCGCGCAAGCACCTGGAGCGTGGCGGCCAGCGCGTCGGCACCATCGTGATGTACCTGAGCGATGTGGAAGCCGGCGGCGGCACCTCGTTCCCGGAAATCGGCCTGACCGTGCAGCCGAGGAAGGGCAGCGCGGTGTTCTTTGCCAATACCGACGCCTACCGCATGCCCGACCAGAAGACGCTGCACGCGGGTGATCCCGTCGAGCGGGGTGTGAAGTACATCGCTACCAAGTGGCTACGCGAGCGGGCCTACGTCTGATTCTTTTGCGGCGTGTACAGCCATCCGCGCCGCACCATCCACTTCTCGATTTCGACCGCCA
>NZ_LSTO01000001.1:1137593-1140470 GCF_002211445.1 Noviherbaspirillum denitrificans
CGCGTGGCGCGCCACCTGACGGAATTCGCGGAGCTTGAAGGCGAAATGCGGCTGATGCAGATGCGCGGCCAGTTCGATGAAGTGGAGCCGCTGGTGCGCAAGATGAATGCGCTGGTGGCGTCGATCAGGCAGGTGCAACTGGCGCTTGGATGAATTCCGGCCGGCTATCGCCGACACCTGCGCGATGTGCGATGCGGACGTGCAGATACCTGCGTTTTCCGGCATCTCGATCGGCAGTCGCCGCCCTACAATCCGGAGTTAAGTTTTTTGCAACTTCACTTCGGGGAAACTGGCATGCGCGATTGCACGTTCGAACTCAATGGCGAACCGATGAGTGTGCTGAAATTCCGCACCAAGGCATTCCCCGCATTCTCGGGCAAGGGTGCGCAAGTGAACCAGCGGCGCTTCGCCTGCCCCTATGGCAGCGGTCCCATTGCGCCGGGCATGTACTTCATCCTCGACAGTGAATCCGGCGGCCCGCGCGGCCTGTTCAACGGCGCCTGGTTTGCCTTGTACGCGATGGACAACAGGGTCGACGACGACACCTTCCGCAACGAGGTGATGCGCGGGCGTCTCCGCCTGCAAGCCAGGGGAACGCAGGTTTCAAGCGAAGGCTGTATCGTGATCGACGATGCGGCGCAGTTTGCAATCCTGCGGGCCATGCTGAAGAGTGAATCGCCGCGGCTTGTTCCGCGATCGGACCTGAAGGCATATGGAACGCTGATGGTCGTCTAAAACCGGACCGTCACACCCGCCCCCACCTGGCGGTGTGTCTCCGCCGAATTCAATCCCGCCTTCCATCCGATATCGAGATCCAGCTTCTCCGACGGCGAATAAATCATCCCCAACAGGATGAACGCCGGATGGGTCCGCTCGCTACGCGCTGTATTGCGCGCGACGCCGGAATCGACCAGTGCCTTCCACCCTTCGGCCACTTCACGGATGGCCGCCGCCGACAGGCGCCAGACGTAGCGCCGGTTCTGGTCGTGGTCGACGGGAAGCGCATAGCGATTGACCGCGAGGCCGGCATTGCCGAGCAAGGTCCATTCTCCCGCCTGGTGCGACGCCAGCAGCGTCAGGCCGGCATGCGCGCGTCCGCTGCCCAGTCCCCTGTTCTCGTTCCCGGTCGCGAAAAACAGTTCGGGCTTGAGGCCGAACGTCGTGCCTGCGCTCTCGCTGAAGCGCCACTTGAATCCGGCCGCCACATCGCCGAGGCCGGACGGACTGGTCGTGGCAGCAGGCAGCGTGACGAAGGCATCGAGCGCGTCGCGCAGGCCGTAGGTATAGGTGATGGCCGCCGACTGGCTCGACACGCCGGCATCGCGCATGCGGTCGGTGTTGAGTTCGAGCTGGTGATTGCCGCGGCCTTGCGTGCCGGTGTCATCGGTGACGAGGGGATGCGCGGCGTGCGCTGTGCCGGCGGCAAGAAAGACGAGGGAACAACAAATGGCGAATGGCTTCATGTTGTCTCGGCAGAGATGATGGAGCCGCCATCTTGCCTGATCGCGTGACGCGTGCCAACCACAGCGCGCGCCAGAGGGCGTCAGCGAATCAGGCTTCCTGCGCCACCGGAATTTCCACCACCACGACCCTGTCCCTGCCCGCGGACTTGGCGCGGTACATCGCCTTGTCGGCGGCGGCGATGAGGGAGGTCTCGTCGGTCGCGCGATCGGGATAGCTCGCCACGCCGAAGGATGCGGTGACCGGCCCGATGGTGTGCCCGCCGTAGGAGACGCGCAGCGACCGGACGGCGGCGCACAACTTTTCCGCGCGCGCGGTGGCGTCGTGGATATCGCACTCCGGCATCAGCACGACGAGCTCTTCGCCGCCGAAGCGGCAGACGAGGTCGCCATCGCGCACGCTGGCCTTGACCTGTTCCGCCACGGTGCGCAGGACCGCATCGCCCGCCTCGTGGCCGTAGCGGTCGTTGATCGACTTGAAGTGGTCGACGTCGATCATCATCAGCGACAGCGGGCAAGCCTTGCGGCGGGCGCGGGACAGTTCGCGGGACAGCGTCTCGTCCATGTAGCGGCGGTTGAACAGGCCGGTGAGCGGATCGATGATCGATTGCAGCTTCAGCACTTCCTTCAGCCTGGCGTTGGACAGCGCAAGGGCAAGCTGCTCGGCAAGGGCAGTCGCCAGGTTGACGCGGCCGGCGGCGAGCTCCTTGTCCTCATCCTCCCGCGCCGGCATCTCGACCGTCATCAGGCCGATGATTTCGCCCTGCGCCGACAGGGGCAGGCAGACAATCGCGCGGCCCGGCGCAAGATCCCGGTGGTGGTGCGGGCAATACAGCGCGTCCTTGCCCTGCACCAGGTGCACGCGCCCGAGGCGCAGCCCCCAGCACTCGTGCGGCTCGATGGCATCCTTCGCATGGGACGGCTCGCCCCACTGCAATGCCTTCTCCAGCAGGTTGCGCGAGTTCCGGTACAGGAACAGTTCACCCGAGGTGTCCTGCATCAGCTTGACGGTGAAGACGGAGATGCTCTCCAGCGTTTCGGCAAGCGACATGGATGAATCCAGCGTGCGCGCCATCTGCGCCAGCAGCGACATTTCCACGTTGCGCCGGCCCAGCTCCGCCATGCCGCCCCGCAGCTCGTTGCTCAAGCCTTGCAGCTCGTTCACCGTAACGCGGTGGCGCTTGAGCAGCCTGAACAGGAACTGCAGCGCGATGGCCACGAGGAGCACGTCGGTCAGTGTCGCCGCCAGCGTGGCCACGGCGGCGAGACTGGCATAGCGTCCCGCTTCGCGCCGCAGCCGTTCCCGCAGCACATGCTCGGAGGCGGTTACCGCCGCAACCTCGACGCGGATGTCGTCCATGTAGTGCTTGCCGCGACCGGTCGAGACCGATGCGCGGGCGGCATCGCTGCCCGCGGC
>NZ_LSTO01000001.1:1140480-1146069 GCF_002211445.1 Noviherbaspirillum denitrificans
CTACATCGACCATCCAGTCCGACACCGCGCCGTGGCGATAAGGCAGGAAGCTTTGAATCGCTTCATCCAGCGCGCCCATCGCCGCCACCATGCAGATCGCCTTGACCGCCTTTGCCGTCGCATTGCCGGCCGTACCGCACGCAAGCAGGAAGGCGATGCAGGCATAGGTGCCGAAATGGAGCACTAGGCCGGACGCATATTCGCCGACGTCGGCCCGCGCGCCGGGAATGGAGCCGATCAGGATGACGGCCAGGTACAGCGCCAGGCCGCAGCGAAACATGATGGGTTCGGCGTGATTGCCGGAAAGGAAACGGGTGGGCAGCATCGGTAATCCTGGTTGAACTCAAAGGCCAGACGCTAGCCCGGACATGGGTGCCTGTCTTCGCGTCCGGTCAGACTTGCTGCGACTTTCCCGCCTGGTTTGCGCACGCTCAAATCCTGGCTGACAACAGCAGTGCGCCAAGTGCCGCGCAGTTGATGATTGCCGTGACCCAGAACATGGCCCGGAAAGACCGCTTCGCCGTCTTGTGGCGGAACAGCGCTTGCGCGACCAGCGCACCGGGCCAGCCGCCGGCCAGTCCCAGCAGGTGCAGCGTGCGTTCCGGCGTGCGCCGCGCCTGCTTCCGCGCGGCCGACTTGTCGATACCGTAAACAACCATCGCCACCAGGCTGGCGATGCTGTAGAAAATGGCAACCGCAAGCGGGATCGCGCCGGCAAGACCGGCGGCAATCAGGACGGAAAGGAAGAGGAGGGCGAACGTAATCGGCATGGCCCCGGAGTCTAGCAAATGTCGGAAGGCAACGCGGTTGTTGCGTGATGCGACCTGTTACAAAGATTCCCCGCAGGATCCGCGTCTTTGACCTTTAATATAGGTAGATCGAGGAGCAAAACATGAACACGAAATTTGCAGTCGCCACCGGCCTCGTTCTCGCCTGGCTGGCAGCCATGCCGGCGCATGCGGGCGGCCGCGTGCAATGGTCGGTAACAGTCGGGTCGCCCGGTTACGTGGTGCCGGCGCCCGGTGTCGTGGTTTCGCCGCAACCGTATTACAGCTACGGCCCGCCGCCTGCGGCATTCGCACCGCCACCGGTCGTCTACGTGCAGCCGGCATACCCGACTTATCCGCCGCCGGTTCTTTATGTCGATCCCTACGGACGGCCAATGCCGCAGCATCGGCACCGGCACCGCCATGATTGGGATGGCTGGGATGATGGTAATCGCGGACGGTGGGACTACCGTCGTTGACGTCTTCTAAGCCTTGCGCCCGATGCCGTAGTACCGCAGCCCCGCCGCCTGAACCGTCTGCGGGTCATACAGGTTGCGGCCGTCGAACACCACCTTGTCATTCAATCCAGCCGCCAGACGGCTGAAATCCGGCGCGCGGAATTCCTTCCACTCCGTCGCCAGCACCAGTGCATCCGCGCCTTCCACTGCCTCCCAGGGATCGCGCGTGAGATGGACGCGTTCGGCAAATTTCACGGCGCCGTGTGCCTTTCGCAGTACGCGCGCGGCCTCGTCGCAGGCCACCGGGTCGCAGGCGCGTATCCGGCACCAGGATCCCAGCAGTTGCTCGATCAGCGCCAGGCTCGGCGCTTCCCGCATGTCACCGGTATTCGGCTTGAACGAAAGGCCCCAGAGCGCGATGGTCTTGCCTTCCAGCCGCCGGGGGCCGCCGTAGTGGTTGCAGATCTTCCGGAACAGCAGGGATTTCTGTTTCTCGTTGACGGCGTCCGTGGCCTTGAGCAGGTGCGGCGCGCAGCCGGATTGCGTGGCGGTCCTGATCAGCGCCTTCACATCCTTGGGCAGGCAGGAGCCGCCGTAGCCGATGCCGGCTTGCAGGAAGAGCGGGCCGATGCGCGGATCCGCGGCAACGCAGCGGCGCACCGCCTCGATATCGGCGCCGACCGCTTCCGCCACGCAGGCCAGCTCGTTCATCAGGCTGATGCGTGTGGCAAGCATGACATTGGCTGCGTATTTGCTCAGCTCGGCGCTGTGCGTGTCGATCTCGATCAGCTGTTCCCGCTGCCGCAGGAAAGGGATGTACAGCTCGCGCATGATGCCGGCTGATTCGGTATCGTCGTAGCCCAGCACGACGCGGTCCGGGTGCATGAAGTCGTTGACCGCCGAGCCCTCCCGCAGGAATTCGGGATTGCTGACTATGCTGAAGGCGATGTCCACCCGTCGCGCCGCGAGTTCCTCAGCAATCACGGCGCGCACGCGCGCCGCAGTGCCCACAGGCACGGTGGACTTGTTGACGACGACCGCCGGATGGCGCAGGTGGCGGCCGACGAGCCGGGCGGCACCCAGGACATGGGTAAGGTCGGCGCTGCCGTCTTCCTCGGACGGCGTACCTACCGCGAGGAAAATCACTTCCGCATGCTGCACGGCCTCTTCATAGCCGGTCATGAAGGCAAGGCGGCCGGCGCGCCGGTTGCGGGCGATCAGTTGCGGCAGGCCCGGCTCGTGGATGGTGACCCTGCCGCGGTTGAGCAACGCGATCTTTTGTTCGTCGACGTCGACGCAGATCACCATGTTTCCGGCTTCGGCAAGACAGGCCGCAGTGACAAGACCGACATAACCCGTGCCGATGATCGAAATCTTCATGGAGTCCTCTCTTGCGAGATCGACCCGTGACACAGGATTACCGTTCCTTTATTTGCAATGCCTCAAAAGAAAATGCCGGGAGGAACCGTGGTTCCTTCCCGGCAGGCATGGCCGCGCGGTCAGCGCTCTTCCGCGACGTAGCGCGTGGCTTCCAGCGTGGCGCGCGTCGAGCGCTTGCGCAGGCGGATGTTGAGCATTTCCACCACGACCGAGAAGGCCATCGCGCTGTAGATGTAGCCCTTGGGCACATGGTGGCCGAAGCCTTCGGCGATCAGCACCACTGCCACCACCACCAGGAAGGACAGCGCCAGCATCTTGATCGTCGGATGCTCGGACACGAAGCGCCCGATCGGGCCGGCGAAGAACATCATCATGCCGACCGAGGCGATGACGGCGGCGATCATGACCGCGATCTGGTCCACCATGCCGACGGCGGTGATGATCGAGTCGAGCGAGAACACGAGGTCGATCACCATGATCTGCAGCACGATGCCGGCAAACGTATTCTTCACAGCGGTGGATGCGTGGTCGCCGCCAGCTCCCTCAAAGGTCTCGTGGATTTCGCCCACGCTCTTCCACAGCAGGAACAGGCCGCCCGCCAGCAGGACGATGTCGCGTCCCGAGAAGCCCTGGCCGAAAAGGGTGAACAGCGGCTGCGTCATGCTCACGATCCACGACAGCGTCAGCAACAGGCCGATGCGCATGAACATCGCGAGGAACAGGCCGAGGCGGCGCGTGAATTCCTGTTTTTCCTTTGGCAGCTTGTCGACCAGGATGGAGATGAAGATGATGTTGTCGATACCCAGGACCAGTTCCAGCGCGGTGAGGGTGAAGAAGGCAATCCATATCTGCGGATCGGAGAGCAGTTCGAGCATGGTTTTTCCTTTTCGTTAATGTCGTTTCACGGAGACCAACTCAGGGAATTGGACTTCGGGAAACGGCGGTAGTTGAAAAAACCGGGGACGTTTCGAAGCGTCCCCGGAAGGCAACAGACTCGCGTCTGCTCTCGGTTGAGGAAAACGTTGACCGGGACAGCACACCGATCGACCTGGTCATCTTAAAAGGCTTGTCATCTCTTAAAAAGCGAAGATAATATGAAGATTCCTTCGAAAAAATCGGAACAATGAAAAACGTCTCGCTGAACTACCGGCATCTCTATTACTTCTGGGTCGTTGCCAAGGAGGGCAGCGTCACGCGAGCGGCCGAACGGCTGGACGTGGCGGTGCAGACCATCAGCGCCCAGCTTGCGTTGCTCGAGCAGTCGGTAGGCAAGGCGCTCCTCGCCCCACAGGGACGGCGCCTGGTGCTGACCGAGGCCGGCCGGGTCGCGCTGACCTATGCCGACCAGATCTTCCTGCTCGGCGAACAATTGCAGGACGTGCTGGCCGAGGCCGATGTCGGACAGACCATGCGCCTCACTGTCGGCTTGTCCGATTCGCTGCCCAAGCTCACCGCGTCGCGCCTGCTGGATGCCGCGCTGAAATTGCCGCAGAAGGTGAAGCTGGTGTGCCACGAAGATGACTTCGAATCGCTGTTGGGCGAGCTTTCCGTGCACAAGCTCGACGTCATCCTCACCGACCGCGCAGTGCCGTCGGGTACCAACCTGCGCGTGTTCAGTCACCTGCTGGGCGAAAGCGAAACCATGCTCTACGGCTTGCCGGAACTGGCCGAACAGTACCGGCCGGGCTTCCCTGCCAGCCTGCGGGGCGCGCCGCTGCTGCTGCCGACCCGCAACCACGCGGTGCGCGGCCGCCTCGACCACTGGTTCGAGACGCATGACGTGCGGCCCGACATCGTCGGCGAGTTCGATGACAGTGCGATGCTCAACACCTTTGGCCGCACCGGCCTCGGCATGTTCCCCGCGCCTTCCGCATTGGCGGCGGCGGTGGAAGAGCAGTTCGGGGCGGTGCCGGTGGGCGAGCTCACGGATGTGCGCGAGCAGGTGTATGCGATTTCCAACGAGCGCAAGATCAAGCATCCGGCAGTCGATGCCATCCTGACGGCGAGTCACGAAAGCGTGTTCGCGCATTAGTGGAATGGCGGGGGAGGGCGGTCAGGTCACCAGCGATATTGCAAGTCCCAGCATCACCACACCGATCACCGCGTCAAGCATGCGCCATGCTGACGGCCTCGCGAACCATGGTGCCAGCAGCCGCGCCCCGAACCCGAGCAGCACGAACCACGTCATCGCCCCCGTCATCGCGCCGAGCGCAAACAGCCATTTTCCTTCCGGCCCCTGCTGTCCTCCGACCGCGCCGAGCAGCACGACGGTATCGAGGTAGACATGCGGATTGAGCAGTGTGACTGCCAGCACGGTGAGCAACGCGTCCCGCGTACCGGTCTCGGCGCGCTGCGGCGCCGCATCCAGCGCGTGCCGCCCGAACGCCGCACGCCAGGCGCGCAAGCCGTACCACGCGAGGAACAGCGCGCCGCCCCAGCGCGCTGCCGCCAGCAGGAAAGGGCTGCGCTCGACCATGGTGCCGACGCCCGCCACGCCGATTGAAATCAGCAGCACTTCGCACACAATGCAGACCAGCACCGTCAGCCCCACATGCTGGCGCTTCAGACCCATGCGCAGCACGTGCGCATTCTGCGATCCGATGGCGACGATCAGGCCCGCGCCCAGGCCAAGTCCTTTCAGGTAGAACGACACGATAGCCCTCCGTTTGAGATGGGAGGCATTGTGCTGCCGTAGAAAAAGAAAATGAACGATACTTAATATAATTCCGTAGTGCTTAAAATAATTTAACCGATGAAACTCGACCCTCGCCAGTGCGAAGCGGTGCTTGCCGTGATCGAAAGCGGCAGTTTCGAGCAGGCTGCCACCGTGCTGCACCTCACGCCTTCCGCCGTGTCGCAGCGCGTGCGCGCGCTCGAAGTCTCGCTCGGCACGCCGCTCGTGGTACGCACCCGCCCCTGCCGCGCGACGCCCGCCGGCCGGCGCCTGCTGCAATACCTGCGCCGTGTGCAGTCGCTGGCAGACG
>NZ_LSTO01000001.1:1146079-1153172 GCF_002211445.1 Noviherbaspirillum denitrificans
TCGCCTTGCGACTTGCCGACGCCGCGGAAATTCATGCGCGCGGTGGCGTAGCCGAGTGCGACAAAGGCACGCGCCAGCGTTTGCGCGACCTTGTTGTCCATCGTGCCACCGTACAGCGGGTGCGGGTGCGCGACAAGTGCGACGCCGCGCGGCGTGTCGTTCGGCAGGTCCAGCGCGCATTCGAGGTTGCCGGCAGCGCCGCTGAGGGAGAAGCGTTGGGTCTGGGAATTCATGTCAGATTTTCAAACGTTCGACCGGCTTGCCCTTGACGATATGCTCATCGATGATCTCGTCGATGTCGTTCTTATCGACATAGGTGTACCAGGTGCCTTCGGGGTAGACGACCAGTACCGGGCCTTCTTCGCAGCGGTCCAGGCAGCCGGCCTTGTTGATGCGCACCTTGCCCTGGCCGTTGAGGCCGAGCTGCTTGATGCGTGCTTTCGCATGTTCCTGTGCCGCCTGCGCACCCTTGTCGTGACAGCAGGGGCGGCCTTCCTCGCGCTGGTTCAGGCAGAAAAAGACGTGGTGTTGATAGTAGGGCTTGTCAGACATGTCATTCTCGCGGTAAAGGCGACAATGATACACCCCGTCTAGACGCGTTTCAGGCGATGCGCGGGGTGCAGCAGGAACCACAGCGCGAAGAAGGTCCAGAAAATCGACAGGAAGTGCGCGGCGCCGTTGAAATTCAGAAACTTTCCCTGTGTCCAGGCTTGCAGCGTCGCGACGAAGTAGGGATTGGCCGGCACCAGGTTGATCGCAATGAAGCCCAGCACCAGCGCGAGCGCCGCCAGCCAGCGCTGCGCCACCGGCGGCGCATAGGACAGTCCGCCTACCATCATCGTCCCGATCAGCAGCCCGCCCTTGGCGCCCGGCGTCAGCCAGGCGACGGCATTGGCTGGTGAAAAGAGCAGGGCGTTGGCCATCGCCTTGACGCCAAGGGCGACCGCGAAGAAGGTGAGCAGCAGCATGGGCCGCGGCGCCTGCTTGCGCAGCAGGATGGACCAGGTCAGCATCGCGCCGATCATGCCGAATGCGGTGATGAGCGTTTCGGCAAGCCAGTATTCCTGCACCGTCAGCTGGATGTCGCGTGTCATGAGGGCGACCAGGTCTACCGGGGATTCCATCCATTCGGACAGCCAGTTCGAGAGGATGGGCATCACCTGCCCGTGGCCGAACAGGTAGCCCTGCGGATAGATCTGGGCGAGAGGCCAGAGCCCGGCAATGATCAGGCCGCGCCCGGCATCCGGCACGAACCAGTCGCGCCGCAACTGCAGCAGGCGGCTCTGTTCGAGGAAGGCATGCGTCAACGGTGCGCCGAGGAACGCGCCGATGCAGGTGCCGGCGAGATTGGTCAGGAAATCGAGGTTGGACGACACGCGGTTGGGCAGGAAGGTCTGCAACGCTTCCAGCGAACCTGACAGCATCACCCCGGCGAAGACCGCGACGATGACCGCCGGCAGGCCGCGCAGGTGCGGGTACAGCGCAAATACCACCAGCATGCCGAAGGGCAGGTAGCCGATCACATTGGTCGCGACATCAAAGCCGGTCCAGTAATGCGGCATCGGCATGATGAGGAATGCCCACAAGGGCAGGCCGATATCGCTCCAGTTGGAAAACGGATAGAGGCTCGCGTAGATGATCAGGAAGGTGTACATCAGCAGGCCAACCCGGGCGAATGTCGATGCATGCGCCGGCTGGGTCGTTTCGCTGGGAGCGATCTGCTGTTTTTCCTCGGTCTGCAAGCGTGGCCTTGGTGTTGGGGGTTAGCGTATTGTCTGCAGAGTCGCCGGTGGCGGCAAGAGAAATTATTTCAACGGCAGTCCGTGCAGCCACTGGATGATGTCACCGATGGCCGCATCGCTTGCCACCGACAGCGCCGCCGCGCCACCGGGTGCATCGGCGCTGCCCGCAGGTGATTGACGCACGAAGCTGCGTTGCGCGACCAGCGCCCGTCCGCGGTACAGCGAGGCGCGCAATGCCACCTGTCCAGTGCTCTCCGACGCCGATGCGAAATGCTGCGTGAAATCGTCGGCTTCGATGCGCAGCACCGGCACGTCGAGCGCGCCGTCCGATGCCGCCAGCGCGACGCCGCCGGCCTGCGCGATGCGTGCCTTCAGGTGCTGTGTCAGCAACTGTGCCGGTGTCATCGTCCAGCGCGCCTGCGCATAGGCGCGGGGCTGCTGCGCATTTGCGTAGTCGAGCCGGTAGAACATCATGCTGCTGTCCAGCCAGGCCGGCATCTGCACGCCCGCGACGCTGACCGGCGGCAAGGCAGGCAAGCCCTGCTGCGTTGTCAGCGGGCCGAGGTCGTACAGTGTAGCTACTGATTCGGACCTGTTCACGATCGCGCAGCCGGAGAGTGCGGCCGCAAGCAGCAGGACGATGGCGGAAACGGATCTGTTCATGCTTCTCCTCCCTTATTTCGACGGCGCCGCGAAGCCGGGTTCGCCCGGTCCGGGCGCGAGATCCGGCGTGCCGAACAGCACGCTCTGCGGCCGCTCGCTGAAATTGTCGAGGGCGCGGTTGAGCGAGCGGATCGTGGCCCGCGCATCACCCGCCAGCGGCAGCGTCTCGTGCTCGATCCGTTCGGCAACCGAGCCGAGCCGCGCGGCGGTGTCGGTGATGGTGGAGATGGCGCCGCCCTGTTGGTTCAGGCGCGTGGCGATGTTGTTCAGGCTGCCGGCGAGCGCGGCCATATCCTTCGACAGTGTGTCCAGCGATGCGAGCGATTTCTGCGCCTGCGTGGTGACCGCCGGCAGTTTCGCCAGCGTCGGTTCCAGCTGGCGCGGGATCGATTCGATTTCCGTTGCCGCCTTGCTCACGTTGTCGAAGGCGGACAGGATCGCCTTCTGGTTGCCAGGCTCGAGCATGTTGTTGATGCGCTGCGCCACTTCCTGCGTCTGTTGCAGGATCGCCAGGCCGCGCGTCTGCAGCTCGTCGAACAGGCTGGGCCGCATCTCGATGCGCGCTACCTGCTGCGGCGTGCTGTGCAGCTTGACCGGTTGCTTGCCGTCGTCATCCAGTTGCACATAGGCGATGCCGGTTACGCCCTGGTAACCGAGCGTGGCGAAGGTGGATTTGGTGATCGGCGTGTCAGGCTTCACGCTGATATGCACCAGGATCTGCCCGACCACCTCCGGGTCGAAGGTGATGTCGTCGACCTTGCCCACGTCGAGGCCGCGATAGCGGACGGCGGCCTGCGGATTGAGGCCGGGCACCGACAGCTTGGTGGCGATCTGGTATGGCACGTATTCGACGCGGTCGCGGTTGAGCCAGATGCCGACGAAGACGGCGCCGGCCAGCAGCACGATGGTGAACAGGCCGGCGATCAGGGCATGCGCCTTATTTTCCATGGTTGGTTTCCATTTCCTTCTCGCGCAACACTTCCAGCGCGCGCTTGCCGCGTTCGCCGAGGAAGAAGCGCTGGATGAACGAATGCGGCAAGGCAATCACCTCCTTCGGCGCGCCGAGCGCGATCACGCGCTTGTCGGCCAGCACCGCGATCTTGGTCGACAGCGCGAACAGCGTGTCGAGATCGTGGGTGACCATCACCACCGTCAGCCGCATCTGCTGGTGCAGGCTGCTGATGAGCGACACGAAGCTCTCCGACAGGTCGGGGTCGAGGCCGGCGGTCGGCTCGTCGAGGAACAGCAGTTCCGGCTCAAGCGCGAGCGCGCGTGCCAGCGCCACCCGCTTGACCATGCCGCCCGACAGGTCGGCCGGCATCTTCTGCGCATCCTTGGGTGTGATGCCGACCATGTCCAGCTTCAGTAGCGCGGCGTCGCGGATCAGCTCTTCCGGCAGCACGCCGAGTTCGCGCATCGGCTGGGCCACGTTGTCGAGCGTGCTCAGTGCAGAGAACAGCGCGCCATGCTGGAACAGCATGCCCCAGCGGTTGCGCAGCTGCCGCAGCCGTGCGCCGCCGGCGCGATGGATGTCTTCGCCGAACACTTCCACGTGGCCGCGCGTCGGCTTCTCCAGGCCCAGCATCTGGCGCAGCAGCGTGGTCTTGCCCGAACCCGAGCCGCCGACCAGCGACAGGATCTCGCCCTGCCGCACCTCGAGGTTCAGGTCCTGGTGGACCACGAACTGGTCGAACTGCGTCCACAAATCGCGGATGCGGATGATCGGCGCGGCCATCAGAATCCGACTCCCTTGAACACGATCGCGAACACCGCGTCGGCCAGGATCACGACGGTGATCGCGGTGACCACCGACAGCGTGGTGCCCTGGCCCAGGCTTTCCGTATTGGGCTTGATGCGCAGGCCGAAATGGCAGGCCACCAGTGCGATCAGGCAGCCGAACACGACGCCCTTGCCAAGCCCGATCCAATAGTTGGGCAGGGGCACAGCGCCGGGCAGTTCCTGCAGGAAGTAAGTGGACGACAGGCCGAGCTCGACCTTCGCCGCCGCCATGCCTCCGAGCAGCGCCACCGCATCGGTCCACACCACCAGCAGCGGCATCGAAATCGCCAATGCCAGCACGCGCGGCAGGATCAGCCGGAATCCGTGCGGCATGCCCATCACCAGCATTGCATCCAGCTCTTCCGTCACGCGCATGACGCCAAGCTGGGCGGTGATCGCCGAACCCGAGCGTCCGGCAACGAGGATGGCCGCCAGCAAGGGGCCGAGTTCGCGCACGATGCTCATGCCGAGGATGTTGACCAGATAGATATCACCGCCAAAGGTATGAAGTTGCTGTGCCGACAGGTAGGACAGCACGACACCGATCAAAAATCCCACCAGCGCCGTAATCGCCAGTGCCTGGTAGCCGATATGGAAGATGTTGGCGGAAATTTCTTTCCACGGGCCGCGCTGCGGACGCAGCAGGAAACTGCCGAGGTCCAGCGTCAGTTGCCCGATCAGTCCGACGAATCCGACCAGGTGGCCGGCGAACTCTTGCGTCCTGCGCGTGAGGCCGGCCAGCGAGTACCACGGTTGCCGGGTTTGTACAGGCAATGCCAGCGTGCCGGCCTGTTCGATGCGGTTGAAGACTTCTTCATGTTCGGGCGCCAGTGTGAGGTGAGGCGGGCGCGACCGGCCCCAGGCATTCCAGAATAATTGCGCGCCGATATGGTCCAGCCCGGAGAGCTGCGACAAATCCCACGTGGCGGCGCTTGCCGGGACTGAGCGCAGCGCAGCGGCCAGTCCCCTGATGATGGCAGGATCGGCCAGCGCGTGTACCTGCCAGCGGCCGGCAGCGGCAACCGCAGGAGGCGTTCCCTTGCTGATCGTCAGTGTCGGTGCTTGTTCATTTGACATGCGGATAGTTTAAGGGAGATTGCAGCATGGGGCATCCATTACAATGTGCGCATGACCCAGACCCTCTCTTCCGAACGGATCGCCGACTTGCTCCGTCCCGCCGCCCAGCAGATCGACGTGCGGGTGGTCGAGGAAACCGGCTCCACCAACGCCGACCTGCTCGCGGCGCTGCCCTCGCTGACTGCACCGCGCCTGCTGATTGCGAAATCGCAGACGGCCGGCAGGGGCCGCGCCGGTCGCGAATGGATGTCCGCGCCGGGCAGGTCCCTGACCTTTTCCCTCGCGTGGAAATTCAGCCTGCCGGTGCATGCGCTGGTCGGCGTGCCGCTGGCTGTCGGCGTATCGATCGCCGAATCGCTGGCCATGTTCAATGTGCCGGTGCGCCTCAAATGGCCGAACGATGTCCTGCACGAGGGACGCAAGCTGGCGGGCATCCTGATCGAATCCGCCGCCGCCGGCCACGTTCCCCATGACGCGAGCTGGGCTGTCGCCGGCATCGGCATCAATATCGCGCTCAGCGACAGCATGAGCGCGGAAATTGGCCGCCCTGTCGCGAATATTCCCTGGCTGGCCGAGCTCGACCAGGACATGCTGATGGCCACGCTGGCCAGCGGCTTGGCGGAGGCGCTGGTGCAGTTCGAGCACGAGGGGCTGGCCGCGTTCACCGCACGCTGGAATGCGCTGCATGCCTACACCGGGCAGGCCGTCGTGATCCTCGACAACGGCAAGGTGCTGCACGAAGGCGTGGCGGTCGGTGTCGACGATATCGGGCGCTTCGTGCTCGACACCCCGGCCGGGCGCAAGGTGGTGATGGCTGGTGATGTTTCGCTGCGCCCGAAAGGATAGGCGATGCTGCTGCTGATCGATGCAGGCAATACCCGCGTCAAGTGGGCAGTGGTGCCGAGCGCCGAACGCCGCCCGGAGGCGCTCGGCCGCTGGACCGAGTCAGGCATGGTGGAGCATGCGCAGGTGCGCAGCCTGAGCGATGCATGGCGTGCGCACAAGGTGGTGCGCGTGCTTGCTTCCAATGTGGCGGGAGAGCCGATGCGCGATGCGATCGAGCAGGTCTTGCTCGGCGCCTTCGGCATGCAGCCGGTGCCGCTGGAATGGTTCGCTTCCGCCGCCGAACTGGCCGGCGTGCGCAACAACTACCGCAATCCTGCCCAGCTCGGCTGCGATCGTTTCGCTTCGGCCATCGGTGCGCACGCGTTGTTTCCCGGACGGCCGCTGGTCGTCGCCACCTGCGGCACGGCGACCACGGTAGACGCCGTGACGCCGGACGGCGTGTTCCTCGGCGGCATGATCCTGCCCGGACTCGGACTGATGGCGAGTTCGCTGGCGAAGAACACGGCGCAGCTGCCGCAGGTCGCCGGCCATATCGACATCGCCGAACCCTTCGCCGACTACACCGATGCCGCCATTGCCAGCGGTTGCCTGGCGGCGCAATCCGGCGCCATCGAACGGGCTGTCGCGGCGCACGCGCGCCACGGTGGCAACGTGCAGTGCATCCTTTCCGGCGGCGCGGCATCGCTCATCGCGCCGCACCTGTCGGTGCCGCACCAGCGCGTCGACAACCTCGTCCTCATTGGCCTGCACAAGGCCTCCATGACTCCATGCTGAAATTCATTTTCTGGATCCTGTTGCTCGGCAACGCCGGCCTGTTCGCCTATCAGCAAGGCTACTTCGACAGCATGTTTTCCAGCGGGCGCGAACCGGCGCGCATGAAGGATCAGCTCAACGCCGACAAGGTTCGGCTGGTGCCCCCGCCGGCGGCCAAGCCCGCACCGGCTCCCGAACCGGCCCCGGAGCCGGTGCCCCCGGCTGCGGCGGCG
>NZ_LSTO01000001.1:1153182-1160223 GCF_002211445.1 Noviherbaspirillum denitrificans
ACAGGCCCGAGATGATGCGGTTGCGACGCGGGAAATTGGACGCAAGCACGCCCATGCCAAGCGGGTATTCGCTGAGGATGCAGCCGCTCTCGGCGATGCGATGTGCGAGCGTGCGGTTGCGCGCCGGGTAGACGATATCGGCACCGGTGCCGATCACGGCGACAGTCGAGCCCGGTCCACGCAATCCGCCTGTATGCGCGGCAGTGTCGATGCCCAGTGCCAGTCCTGAAATGATGGTGAGCCCGGCTTCGCTCAGCACGCCCGAGAATTGTTCGGCATTGACCATGCCCTGCGTCGTCGCGTTGCGGCTGCCGACCACGGCGAGCGAGGGGCGCACGAGCAGGTCCAGGTTGCCCTTCGCGTAAAGCACGGATGGCGGATCGGCAATCTCGAGCAGTGATCGGGGATAGCGCTCGTCCGCGAACGTAAGCACATAGTTGCCGGGTTGCGCCGCCCATTCGAGCGTCTTGTCGATTTGCGCACGGATGTCGTCAGGCATGGGCGCGGCAAGCGCGCGGGCGATGCGGTCAGGGACGATTTGGAGGAGGGCGGACAGGTCGGCGCCGAAGATGTTTTCCGGCAGGCCGAAGGCGGCGAGCAGCCTGCGCGCCGTTTCAACACCGACGCCGGGAGTGCGCTCCAGCCTGATCCATTGCGCAAGGTCTTGCGCCCATGCGGTTTGCGTCATGCGGCCGAGGTTTATTCCGGGGACTTGGCGACGTCGCCCACCTGAACGGTATCGGTCACCTGCATGACGAGCCCATATGAAATGGAATCGAACACGCGGAACACGAACAGGCTGCCGTATTGGTTGTCCGGCAACTTGACCTGCGGGCGTCCCCACGGGCCGAATGTCCACATGGAACCCTTGTCGGTGCGGTCGGTGATGACCGGGCCATAACGGTAGAGCTCCAGCACCGTGCCCATGTCGAGACCATCCTTGCGGCCACGGTTGATGGCGACGATCTGGTTCTGGCCTGCCTGCGACACACCTCCATAAACCGACACGATGCGGCCGGCGACATCTTTCTCGGGCGGGTGCGGCACGTAATTGAGTATGGGCGTGGGCGGCACCGGCAGCAGGCGGTCGCCGACGCCCATCTCCTGCTTCACGTTGACGACGTTGAAGACATGGGCTTCGTCCGGGGCGCGGGCGGGGCGTTCCAGCTTGATCGTGCCGAGGTAAGCGGCTTCGTAGCCGATCACTTCATTCGTATCGGGATCGCGCAGAGGCGTGCCGGGGCGGAACACCTGGAACGAGGTGCCGGAATTGATCGCGCCGCGCACGTAAGCCTTGTCATTCTTGCCAAGCATGACGCGCGATTCCGTTGTCGCGACGATGCGCGGTGCGTCGTTCAATTCGCCTTCGCCGACAACCAGTGGTTGCGACAGGAAGGGTTCGATGACATTCGACGGGATGGCCGGGACGGCATCCTGGCCTAGGCCTTCGGTGCGCAGCTGCGGCGACAGCTTGACGGTCTGCGTGCCGCGGCCGTCCGGCGATCCGTTGCCGCCGACCGGTTTGCCGAGGCGCAGGCGGCCCGCGGCGCGGTCGAAATAGACGATCTGGCCAGGATAGATCAGGTGCGGATTGCGGATCTCTTCCTTGTTCATGCCCCAGACCTGAGGCCAGCACCATGCATTCTTCAGAAAACGGCCGGAAATGTCCCAAAGAGTATCGCCGCGCACGACGGTGTGCTGGTCCGGCGCATTGGGCAGGAAGGCACAGCGCGGATTGTTCGTCGCTTCTTCGCCCGCCGCGAATGCGCTTCCGTATGCGGATGCGAGCGCAAGCGTCAGCACGGTGGCGAGGGCGGCTGTGCTAAACTTTTTCATAGTCAGTCCGGTAGATGTGGCACAAATCAACGACTATTCCGACTGCCACTGTGTGTTGCCGGCATGGCAAATCTTGCCTGGCGAAACTTGTCAAATTGAATCAAATTCTGCACATAAATCCTTGAACTAGCAAGAGAAACGACGCTCCTAGTTCGTGCAGCTGTTGCGCAAAAGCCGTATGTCCATACTCAATATTCTTCGCTATCCAGACCCGCGCCTGCACAAGGTCGCCAAGCCGGTGGCCGTGTTCGACGAGCGCCTGAAAAAGCTCGCTGCCGACATGGCAGAAACCATGTACGACGCGCCCGGCGTCGGCTTGGCCGCGACCCAGGTCGATGTCCACGAACAGCTGATCGTGATCGACGTCTCCGAAACCCATGACCAGCTGCAGGTATTCATCAATCCCGAGATCGTCTGGGAGAGCGAGGAGCGCCAGGTGTACGACGAAGGCTGCCTGTCGGTGCCCGGTATCTACGACGGCGTGGAGCGTCCGGCCAAGGTCAGGGCACGTGCCTTTGACCTCGAGGGCAAGCAGTTCGAAGTCGAGGCGGACGGCCTGCTCGCGGTCTGTATCCAGCACGAGATGGACCACCTGAAGGGCAAGGTGTTCGTCGAATACCTGTCGCCGCTCAAGCGCAACCGCATCAAGACCAAGCTCCTGAAGGAAGAGCGCGAGCTGGCCAAGCAGCGCAAGACCGCCGACGCGCGATGATCCGGGCGCCTTCCCGGCGCGCGCCACAACAAGACCAAGAATCATGAGAATCGTCTTTGCCGGTACGCCGGAATTTGCCGCTGTCGCCCTCAAGTCACTGCATGAAGCAGGCTTCGAGATTCCCCTCGTGCTGACGCAGCCGGACCGCCCGGCGGGACGCGGCATGCAGCTGCAGGCTTCTCCCGTCAAGCAGTTCGCCGTCGCGCACGGCATACCCGTCGCGCAGCCGGTGTCGCTGCGGCTGAACGGCAAGTATCCCGACGTGGCCGAAGAGGCACACGCGTTGCTGCGCGCGACGCCCCACGATGTGATGGTGGTCGCCGCCTACGGGCTGATCCTGCCGCGCAGCGTCCTCGACATTCCCCGGCTCGGCTGCATCAACATCCATGCGTCGCTGCTGCCGCGCTGGCGCGGCGCCGCGCCGATCCACCGCGCGATTGAATCCGGTGACGCCGAGACCGGCGTCACCATCATGCAGATGGAAGAGGGGCTGGATACCGGCCCGATGATGCTGATGGAACGCCTGCCGATTGCCGCATCCGATACCACCGCATCGCTGCACGACAAGCTGGCTGACCTCGGCGGCCGCATGATCGTCGATGCCTTGCGCAGGCTGGAGCAGAACGGGCTGGCCGCCACGCCTCAGCCTGAAGAGGGCGTCACCTACGCCGCCAAGATCGCGAAGGAAGAAGCCGCGCTCGACCTGTCAGCGCCGGCCGAGGTGATCGGGCGCAAGGTCCGCGCCTTCAATCCCTTCCCCGGCGCGACTGCCGTGTTCAATGGCGTGCCGGTCAAGTTCTGGCGCGCGGAGCCGGTAGCCGGCGCGGGACCGGCCGAACCCGGCAAGGTGCTGGCCGCTTCCGCGCAGGATGGCGTGGTGGTCGCCTGCGGGCAGGGTGCGCTGCGCGTGCTGGAATTGCAGAAACCAGGCGGCAAGCGCCTGCCGACGGCTGAATTCCTCAAGGGTTTTCCGCTGGAAGGCGGCCGCTTCGAATAGGTGCGCAGGGGCGGAATTGTACGGAAATGCAACTTTCTCAAAAATGCGCATTTCTTAACCGCCCCGGTGATTTCCCGTATAATTTTTGTTGCGCCGATTTGATTGAACAAGTCAAACCAGCTTGCGGGCGCCAGGGTGCTTAGTCCCATTACCAAATTCAGCTAAAGCGGAGATCAAACCCGGTCCTGCTTTGCTGGCCGGGTTTTTTGCTTTTAGAGAGTCCAACATGAAACGCGACGCCGTCTCTGCTACCGAAGCGCAATTGCGCGATCTGCTGTCCCAACGCATCCTCATCCTCGACGGTGCGACGGGCACCATGATCCAGCAATACAAGCTCACGGAAGAGGATTACCGCGGCACGCGTTTCGCCGACTTCCAGGTGCCGGGCAAGGAACTCTTCATCAAGGGCAACAATGACCTGCTCGTGCTGACCCAGCCGCAGATCATCAGCGAGATCCACGAAAAGTATCTCGCCGCCGGCGCCGACATCATCGAGACCAATACCTTCGGCGCGACCAGCGTGGCGCAGGACGACTACCACATGGGCCATCTCGCCTACGAGATGAACGTGGCGGCAGCGAAACTGGCGCGTGCGGCCTGCGACAAGTATTCGACCCCGGACAAGCCGCGCTTCGCCGCCGGCGCTGTCGGCCCGACGCCGAAGACGGCATCGATTTCCCCCGACGTCAACGACCCGGGGGCGCGCAACGTCACCTTCGACCAGCTGGTCGCGGCCTACCACGAACAGGTGCGCGGCCTGGTCGACGGCGGATCCGACATCTTGCTGGTCGAAACCATTTTCGACACGCTCAACTGCAAGGCGGCGCTGTTCGCAATTGACACCTATTTCGAGGAATCCGGCAAGCGCCTGCCGATCATGATTTCCGGTACCGTCACCGACGCCTCCGGCCGCATCCTGTCCGGCCAGACCGTGCCTGCGTTCTGGCACTCGGTGCGCCATGCGAAGCCGCTGACCATCGGCCTGAACTGCGCGCTCGGCGCCGCGGTGATGCGTCCGTATGCGGAAGAACTGTCCAAGATCGCCGACACCTTCGTCTGCATCTACCCGAACGCCGGCCTGCCCAACCCGATGGCCGATACCGGTTTCGACGAGACGCCGGACGTCACCTCGTCGCTGCTGAAGGAATTCGCCCAGAGCGGCTTCGTCAACGTCGCCGGCGGCTGCTGCGGCACCACGCCCGACCACATCCGCGCAATCGCCGCCGAGCTGAAGAGCGTCGCGCCGCGCAAGGTGCCCGAGACTGACCACCGCATGAAGCTGTCCGGTCTCGAGCCATTCATCATCGACGACCAATCGCTGTTCGTGAACGTCGGCGAGCGCACCAACGTGACCGGCTCCAAGGCATTTGCGCGCATGATCCTGAACGAGCAGTACGACGAGGCGCTGTCGGTCGCGCGCCAGCAGGTCGAGAACGGCGCGCAGGTCATCGACGTCAACATGGACGAGGCGATGCTCGATTCCGTCGCTGCGATGACGCGCTTCCTCAACCTGATCGCGTCCGAGCCGGACATCGCGCGCGTGCCCATCATGATCGACTCGTCGAAGTGGTCGGTGATCGAGGCGGGCCTGAAGTGCGTGCAGGGCAAGGCGGTAGTGAACTCGATTTCGATGAAGGAAGGCGAGGAAGAATTCCTGCGCCAGGCGACACTGTGCCGCCGCTATGGCGCCGCGGTCATCGTGATGGCCTTCGACGAGAAGGGGCAGGCTGACACCTTCGAACGCAAGATCGAGATCTGCGGACGTGCGTACAAGCTGCTGACCGAACAGGTCGGCTTCCCACCGGAAGACATCATCTTCGACCCGAACATCTTCGCGATCGCGACCGGCATCGAGGAGCATAACAACTATGCGGTGGACTTCATCAACGCCACCCGCTGGATCAAGGAAAACCTGCCGCACGCGAAGATCAGCGGCGGCGTGTCGAACGTCAGCTTCTCCTTCCGCGGCAACGACCCGGCACGCGAGGCGATCCACACCGTCTTCCTGTACCACGCGATCAAGGCCGGCCTCACGATGGGCATCGTGAATGCGGGCATGGTCGGCGTGTATGACGACCTCGATCCCGAACTGCGCGAGCGCGTCGAGGACGTGGTGCTCAACCGCCGCGAGGATGCGACCGAGCGCATGATCGAATTCGCCGCCACGCTGAAGGCTGGCGCGAAGAAGGAAGAGCAAAGCCTCGAATGGCGCAGCGAGCCGGTCGAGAAGCGTCTCGCGCATGCGCTGGTGCACGGCATCACGCAGTGGATCGTCGAAGACACCGAAGAGATGCGCGTCAAGACGCTGGAAGCCGGCGGCCGGCCGATCAATGTGATCGAAGGCCCGCTGATGGATGGCATGAACATCGTCGGCGACCTGTTCGGCCAGGGCAAGATGTTCCTGCCGCAGGTGGTGAAGTCGGCACGCGTGATGAAGCAGGCGGTCGCGCACCTGATTCCGTATATCGAGGAAGAGAAGCGCCTCGAAGAACAGCGCACCGGCATCGCGGCCAAGCCGAAGGGCAAGATCGTGATCGCCACCGTGAAGGGCGACGTGCACGACATCGGCAAGAACATCGTGTCGGTGGTCCTCCAGTGCAACAACTTCGAAGTGGTGAACATGGGCGTGATGGTGCCGTGTTCCGAAATCCTGGCGAAGGCGAAGGCAGAGAATGCCGACATCATCGGCTTGTCCGGCCTGATCACGCCTTCGCTGGAAGAGATGGCTTACGTCGCGAAGGAAATGCAGCGCGACCCGCACTTCCGCATGCTGAAGATTCCGCTGCTGATCGGCGGCGCCACCACCAGCCGCGCGCATACCGCGGTAAAGATTGCGCCGAACTATGAAGGCCCGGTGGTCTACGTGGCGGATGCGTCGCGTTCGGTGTCGGTCGCGCAATCGCTGCTGACGCAGGAGCAGCGCGACCAGTACATCGAAGACATCAAGAGCGACTACGAGCGCATCCGCGAGCAGCATGCGAACAAGAAGACGACACCGCTGGTGACGCTGGCCGAGGCGCGCGCGAACAAGGCGAAGCTGGACTTTGCGCCGGTGAAGCCGAAGTTCATCGGCCGCCGCGTGTTCAAGAACTATGACCTGGCAACACTGGCCCAGTACATCGACTGGGGCCCGTTCTTCCAGACGTGGGACCTGGCCGGTCCGTTCCCCGCGATCCTGAAGGATGCGGTGGTCGGCGAGCAAGCCAGCAAGGTCTACGAAGAAGGCCAGGCGATGCTGAAGAAGCTGATCGAAGGCCGCTGGCTGACCGCAAACGGCGTGATCGCGCTGCTGCCCGCCAACACGGTCAACGACGACGACATCGAGATCTACACCGACGAGACGCGCAGCAAGGTGGCGTTCACCTACTATGGCGTGCGCCAGCAGACGGCCAAGCCGGTGATCGATGGTGTCGCGCGCCCGAACCAGTGCCTCGCCGATTTCATCGCGCCGAAATCATCGGGCGTCGCCGATTACATTGGCCTGTTCGCGGTTACC
>NZ_LSTO01000001.1:1160233-1168280 GCF_002211445.1 Noviherbaspirillum denitrificans
CTGGACAGCATCGCGCTCGCGCTGCTCCAGTACACGCCGGAAGTAGCGCTGGCCGAGGAAGCCAGCTTGCTGCTCGACGTCACCGCCAGCCTGCGCGTCTTCAAGGGACGCCGCGCGCTCTGCCGCCTGGTGCAGTCCAGTATCGATACGCTCGGTTTCACGCCGCAGCTCGGCATGGCGCCGACCGCCCAGGGCGCATGGCTGCTCGCGCGCTATCGCACCGAGCGCCGGAATGCGCTGCGCCGCACGGTGCGCATGGAGACCATGGTGCGCCGCCTCGATGCCCTGCGCTGCACACTGCTGCCCGGGCTGCGGCCCTGGCAGGAATGGCTGGAAGGCATCGGCTGCCGCACCTTTGCCGACCTGCGAAGGCTGCCGCGCGCAGGCCTGCAGCGCCGTTGCGGCAAGGAAGTGCTCGATGGACTGGACCGCGCCTATGGCCACACGCCGGAACTGTTCGAATGGGTGCAGGCGCCCAAAACCTTCTCCGCGCAGCTGGAACTGCCCGACCGCATCGAGCATGCGGAAGCCATGCTGTTTGCCGCGCGCCGGCTGCTGCTGCAGATGACCGGCTGGCTGGTCGCGCAGCAGCTCGCGGTGTCCCGCTTCGTCCTGCTGCTGCAGCATGAACGCGGCCGCAGCGCGATCCCGCCCACGTCCGTCGAGATCGCGCTGGCCGATGCGGCATGGCATGAAGAACATCTCACCCTGCTGCTCAGGGAAAGGCTGGCGCGCCTCGAACTGGCCGCGCCCGTCATCGGCCTGCGGCTGCAGGCCGACCACGTCAGCCCGATGGAAGCGCCCAGCGGATCGCTGTTTCCCGATCCCGGAAGTTCGCCCGCCGACTATCACCGCCTGCTGGAACTGCTGACCGCACGGCTGGGCGACCGCAGCGTACTCGCACCGTCGCCGCGCGCGGACCACCGGCCGGAAGTGTGCAATGCCTGGGTACCCGCGACCACCGTCACCCGTCCCGCGCCCCCGCCACCGCATCTCGAGCGTCCCTTCTGGATGCTGGAAACGCCGATTGCCCTGATGGTGCGCGACCACCGGCCGTTCTATGAGTCGCCCCTGCGGCTGGTCAAGGGACCGGAGCGGATCGAGTGCGGCTGGTGGGACGGGCAACTGGTGGTGCGCGACTATTTCGTGGCGCAGGGAGACCGGGGCTGCTACTGGATCTACCGCGAACGGATGGGGGAAGAAGTGTGCTGGTTCCTGCAAGGCCTGTTTGGATAAGCACATCATGTCCACGGCCGTCCTTCCCGATTATGCTGAACTGCAATGCGTCAGCAACTTCACCTTCCTGCGCGGCGCCTCGCACGCGGAGGAACTGGCCGCGCGCGCAGCCAGCCTCGGCTATGCGGCGCTGGCGATCACGGATGAATGCTCGCTCGCGGGCGTGGTGCGCGCGCATGTGGAAGCCAAGCGGCTCAACCTGCACCTGCTGGTCGGCAGCCAGTTCCGGCTCGCGCATGGAGATGCCGCCTTCACGCTGATCCTGCTTGCTCAGAATCGTGAAGGCTACGGCAACCTGTCGGAACTGATCACCCTGGCCCGCATGCGGGCAGGCAAAGGCGCCTACCACCTGACACCGGAAGACCTGGCCTGCCCCGAACCCGCCGCCGCCCACCTGCGCGGCGTGTCGCACTGCCTGGCACTCCTCGCGCCGGAACACGGCACCGGGATCGACACGTTGCGAACACAGGCGCAGTGGTTGCGGGACACTTTCCCCGGCCGTGCCTGGTTGGCCATGACGCTGTTGCACCGCACGGGAGACGATCAGCACCGCGCCGCCGTCGAACAGGCCGCGCAGGAATACGCGCTGCCCATCGCCGCTACCGGCGATGTGTGCATGCATGTCCGCTCCCGCAAGCCGCTGCAGGACGTCCTCACTGCCATTCGCATCGGCAGGCCGGTATCGGAATGCGGTTACGACCTCGCGCCCAATGCCGAGCAGCACCTGCGCTCGCGGCTGCGTCTGGGAAACATCTACTCCCCGGCCGCGCTGGCGGAGACGGTGCGGATCGCACAGCAATGCACCTTCTCTCTGGACGAACTGCGCTACGAATATCCGGACGAACTGGTACCCGCCGGCCAGACGCCGTCCGGTTACCTGTGCCAGGAAACCTGGACCGGCGCGCACCGCCGCTATCCGCAGGGCATTCCCGCCATCGTGCAGGAACAGATCGAACACGAACTCGCGCTGATCACAGAGCTGTCCTACGAGCCCTACTTCCTCACGGTGTACGACATCGTCAGCTTCGCGCGCAGCCGGGAGATCCTCTGCCAGGGCCGCGGTTCTGCGGCCAACTCCACCGTCTGCTATTGCCTCGGCATCACCGAGGTCGATCCATCGCGCAGCCACACCCTGTTCGAGCGCTTCATCTCGAAGGAACGCAACGAGCCGCCCGACATCGATGTCGATTTCGAGCACCAGCGGCGCGAGGAAGTCATCCAGTACATCTATGCAAAATACGGCCGCCTGCGCGCCGCGCTGACCGCGGTCGTCATCAGCTACAAGCCGCGCAGCGTGCTGCGCGACGTCGGCAAGGCGCTCGGCGTGGACCTGCCCATCGTCGACAGGATCGCCAAGTCGCACCGCTGGTGGGACGGCAAGACCGGCCTGGCGGAACGCTTCGCGGAATGCGGCATGGATCCCGCGTCGCCGATCGCCAGTCTATGGGCGGACATCGCCGAAAAGCTGATGCGCTTTCCGCGCCACCTGTCCCAGCATCCCGGCGGCTTCGTGATCGCGCGCGGCAAGCTGTCGCGGCTGGTGCCCATCGAGAATGCCGCCATGCCCGACCGCAGCGTGGTGCAATGGGACAAGGACGACCTCGATGCGCTGGGCCTGCTGAAAGTCGACATCCTCGCGCTCGGCATGCTCTCCATGATCCGCCGCGCGCTCGACCTCATCGGCGACTGGCACGGCGAGCCGTTCCGCATGCAGGACATCCCGCCGGAAGACCCGGAGACCTACGCGATGATCCAGGAAGCCGACACCGTCGGCGTGTTCCAGATCGAAAGCCGCGCGCAGATGACCATGCTGCCGCGGCTCAAGCCGAAGGAGTTCTACGACCTCGTGGTGCAGGTGGCGATCGTGCGCCCGGGACCGATCCAGGGCGGCATGGTGCATCCCTACCTGCGGCGGCGGCAGGGACTGGAACCGGTGACGTATCCGAAGGACGACATCAAGCCGGCGCTGGAGCGCACTTTCGGCATCCCGATTTTCCAGGAACAGGTGATGCAGATCGCAATGCTGGCGGCCGGCTTCACCGCCAGCGAAGCGGACCAGTTGCGGCGCTCGATGGCAGCATGGCGGCGCAAGGGCGACCTTGGACGGTTCAAGGAAAAACTCACGGCGGGCATGATCGAAAGGGAGTACAAACCCGAGTTCATCTCGGCCATCATCAAGCAGATCGAGGGGTTTGCCGAATACGGTTTCCCTGAAAGCCATGCCGCGAGTTTCGCGCTGCTGGCCTATGTCAGCTCCTGGCTCAAGCGTCATGAACCGGCAGCCTTCCTTGCCGCCCTGCTCAACAGCCAGCCCATGGGTTTCTATGCGCCGTCGCAGCTGGTGCAGGATGCGCGGCGCCATGGGGTGGAAGTGCGGCCGGTGGATGTGCTGGAGAGCGACTGGGAGGTGAAGCTGGAGCCGGGGGATAAAGGCGTGCCCACCGTCCGCCTCGGCCTGAACATGGTGCGCGGCCTCTCCCTGGAAGCCGCCTGGCGCATCGAGGAAGCACGTGCCATCCGCCCGTTTTCCGGCATGAGCGACCTCGCGCTGCGCGCGCAGCTGGCACGCCAGGACCTGCATGCGCTGGCCCATGCGAATGCCCTCGAAAGCCTGGCCGGGAACCGGCGCCAGGCGCTATGGCATGCCGTCGCGGCCGAAGCCGGCAAGGACTTGCTGAAGACGGCCCCGGTGGAAGAAGAAACAGTACAGCTGCCTGCCCTCGGCGAAGGCGAAAGCATCGCCGCCGACTATCGCTCGCTCGGCCTGACACTGGGACGCCATCCCCTGGCCCTGTTGCGGCCGCTGCTTCTGAAAAGACGCTTCCTGCCGGCAGAAGTCCTCAACACCTTTGCCGACCGCCAGCCTGCACGTGCCTGCGGCCTCGTCACCGTGCGGCAGCGCCCCGCCACCGCCAGCGGCACCGTGTTCGTCACAATCGAGGATGAAACCGGGCCGGTGAATGTGATCGTCTGGCCGGCGCTGGTCGACAGCCAGCGCAAGGAATTGCTCGCCTCGCACCTGCTGGGCGTGTTCGGCATCTGGCAGTGCGAAGGCAAGGTGCGGAACCTGGTGGCGAAGCGGCTGGTAGACCTGACCCACCTGCTTGGCAGCCTCGAGACGAGGAGCCGGGATTTCGCGTAAGCGCCGGTCAGGCGTTGGCGATGGAGCCCGCGCCGAACAACAGGGATTCCACCGCGCGTTCGAACACTGGCGCATATTCCACCGGAATGATCGCTTCCGCGCGCAAGGCCTCAAGCAATGCCGCAGGCGAATACACCGCCAGTGCCGTCTTTCCTTCCTGCTTGAACAGGTAGAGCGAGCGATGCGTGCTGATCCAGACCAGCTGCCCGGCGATCTTGCCGCCGTCCGGCCCGCGGAAGGCCACACGCGTGCCGAGCAGGTAAGTCTGCGCCAGGAAATCGCGGTCCGCCGCCGTCGAGGACACGGTATTGACGCCGAGGTTGAGGTCGGCGTTGGCGCCGTGGCGGGTGAAGATTTCCAGGATGATGTCTTCGCGCGGAGCCGGCGGTTCCGGCAGCTCCCACGATGCGCGGTCCCAGCTGAATGCCACACGCGCGAATTCCTTGCGCAGGTCGTCCAGCGAAAGCTGTTCCGGCGCGCCGGGCTTGGGCTGGCCGCGCAGGACTTGCGTGTGCATGTCGACCAGCTGGTCGAGGATCTGCTTCGCGTCTTCCTCCGGCAGCTGAATGATGTCCAGCGCCTTGCGCAGCCGCTTGACGAGGTCCGGCAGCAGGCGGATGAGCGCGGTGCGCTGCTGCGGCGATTTTTCCTGCAGGCTCCACACCAGCTCGGGCAGCGCCGAATGAAATTGCCGGAACATGCCGGCCGCATCGTCCTGGCCGATATTGGCGAGTTTGTCCTGCCATGCCGCATGCACGAGTACATGCGGCCAGACGAGGATGATGACGTCGGAAATGCGCTTGTCGACATTCAGCGGCACCAACACATCGCACAGCGCCTTGGTCACATTGGTCAGCAGCACGCTGAAGCGTTCTGCATCCTCGACTGCATCGATGCCGCGCGCCGCGAGGTTATCCTCCTTGCGCAGGAAGCGGGTGAGAAAGGCCTCGAACTCGTTCGCACAGGTCGCAAACACGGCGGTATCGGTACCGAACTCGGCGAGCACCTTGTCGACCACGCGCTCGATCTCCGCAGTCAGCGTCCGGCCTGCCGGCGTCACAGGGTCAGCCGAAACAGCGGCAGTGCCGAGCCGGTTGAGCAGCAGACGCACGGGATGCGTCTCGTCATGCATCAGCTCCTGGTCGAGCAAGGCTGCCTTGAGGATCGGCACCTGCAGGCGGCCGATCTGGCGGCGCATCTCGGGCGTCACCTGATCGTCCGTGAGAATGAATTCGAACAGCATCGACACCACGTCGACCGTCATGCGCTCCGTCGGCGAAGCATTGTCGAGGCCCATCTGTTCGCGCAGCGCGGGCAAGGCATTCTTCCCCGGTTCGATCGCTGCGGCGACCGGCTCCTTGCGGGCGGCCTTGCTCTGGAAGTCGCTCAGTTTCGCCACCAGCGGATTGGGCGGGAAGTCGCGTACCTTCAACGGATCGCCGCCCAGTCCGAACCCAATCGACCTCGACGGCATGAACATCTGGCGGATGAAATCCTCGACCGATTCGCCCTGCGGGCCATTCGCTCCGCCAGCCTGCATCGATTCCAGCATGCGATGCAGCCCCGGCATGACGCGCGTGGCCATGGACGGATCCATCGGCGGCGCGCCAAAGTAGCGCTGGTTGTGGGCGGCACGCGAACGCTGCGCCTGGAAACGGCCGAATACGCCGGAGGTCTCGAAGACTTCGCGGATGGACTGGTAATAGCCGGGCAGGTGCTGCGCAAGCGCGTTGGACAACTGGTCGAACAGCACGCGGGCCTTGGTTTCGTCGTTGGCCGTATCCTTGATCGCTTCGTAGAGCGCGCGCGCCAGCAGATAGGGGCGGAAGGGATTCTCGCGCTCCTTGGCCTCGCGCTGTCCATGCAGCTGCGCGATGATGACATTCAGCCGGCCGATGTGCTCCTCGTTCGCATCGCGCATGCGCTCGGCCAGCTTGCCGACTTCGATCTGGTGCGTGACCGCGTCGTCGTCGATCAGGCTCAGTTCATTCGCCGTCTTGTTGCGCATGCCGGCGCGCAGGTCGACGTACATCGTCTGCATTGCGCGCTCGAGGCTGTTGCGGTAAAGCTCGTCCATGCGGCGCAGGAAGACGTTGCCGTCCTGGCGCAGGAAATGGCGTACCGAAGTGAGGGTGGAATGGTCGAGGCCGGACCTTGCTTCCGAGAGCTGTTCGACGATGTATTTGTCCGTATCCTGCATGGCGCGCTGCACAACGGAGAGAAGTCCGGTCAGCGCGCGTTCCTTCGCCGCGATTAAAAGACGCTTGTATTCGTTTTCTGCCATGCGGTCGACAAGAGGGGTGTTGCGATGGGCTATATATTATTCGCAAATCCCCCATGCCGCGCTTCCCCACGAAAGGAATCAAAGGCGATTCGTTGACTCATGTCATTGCACGCCAAAAAAGCCACATCCGGCGTCTTGCAATGCTGTCATTCAGGCATCAGTTGCGCGAGCTGTTCCGCATCGAGAAAGCACCACTCGCCCTCGTCCAGATTGAGCTGCGACAGCGTCAATCGTCCGATCGATGTCCGTTGCAACGCAGCACAATGATTGCCCGCCGCGGCCAGCATGCGCTTGACCTGGTGGTACTTGCCCTGCTCCAGCACGATCTCGATCTGCCGTTCGCCGACCTGCCTGCAGGTTTTCGCGGCGATTGGCGCCGGCTCGTCATGCAGCTGCACGCCATCGAGCAGGCGCGCGATGAGTTCGTCGGTAACCGGCTCGGCGGTGGTGGCCAGGTAGAGCTTCGGCACGTGGCGCTTGGGCGACGACTGCGCATGGATGAAGGCGCCGTCGTCGGAGAGCAGCAGCAAACCGGTCGTGTCATGGTCGAGTCGTCCGACCGGCTGCACATCGCGCCAGGTGAACTGCTCCGGCAGCAGCGTGAGCACGCCCGGATGATGGCTCGGCTTGCGCGAGCATTCGTAACCCGGCGGCTTGTTGAGCGCGAGGTAGACGTGTTCGCGGTATTCCCATTCTTCGTCGAAGATGCTGAACACCAGTCCCTGCGTCTCGACGCTCGTGCGGTAGTCGTCCATGGTGACGCCGCCGATCGACACCTCGCCGTCGGCAATCAGTTCACGGCAGTATTTCCTGCTGCCGAAGCCCTGCGATTGCAGGACGCGATCCAATGAGATTTTAGCCATGCGGCACTGTACCAGAACATGGCGCTTGTTCGGCGGCCCCGCCGGGCGTAATATTTCCCGACAGCATGTACAACAACGAGACAGCAATCAGGAGACATCTCATGGCTGAACAGGATCAGAAATACCGGCTGGTTACCCGCAGCGATTTCGACGGACTGGTCTGCGCGGTCCTGCTCAGGCACCTCGACATGATCGACGACATCAAGTTCGTCCATCCCAAGGACATGCAGGACGGGAAAATCGAGATCACCGACCGCGACATCACGACCAACCTGCCCTACGTACCCGGCGCCCACCTCGTCTTCGACCACCATTTTTCCGAAACGCTGCGCAATACCGCCGGCAACGCCAACCACATCATCAATGCGCGGGCGCCTTCCGCGGCGCGCGTCGTCTACGAATATTACGGCGGCGAAATCGCCTTCCCCTCCTCGTGGGACGACATGATGGCGGCGGTCGACAAGGGCGACTCCGCGCAGTTCAACCGCGACGAAATCCTGCGTCCGCAGAAATGGGATTTGC
>NZ_LSTO01000001.1:1168290-1184533 GCF_002211445.1 Noviherbaspirillum denitrificans
CTTCAGTTCAGCGACGCGCAAGGGTTTGGTGACGTAATCGATGCCGCCGCAATTGAAGGCGGACACCTTCATGTCAGTGTCGTCGTAAGCGCTGATGAAGATGACCGGGATGCTGGCGTGCTGCAGTGACTGTTTGAGGCGCCGGCACAGTTCGAAACCGTCCATGTCGGGCATGTTGATGTCCAGCAGGATGAGGTCCGGCGCATGGGCGTCTACTTCTTCCAGCGCCTTGCCGCCGTTATGGACGATGCGCACACGATAGCCCTGGGCAGTCAATATCGCGGCCATGAAGTGGCAGTCGGCTGGCGTGTCGTCGACAACCAGAATTTCGGGCACATCGTTGTCTGAAGCCGGAAACATGGAGCGCCCCTTCATCTGCATGCAGCTGTGATCCTCCGCAATCCAGCTGAGAATTACTTCTCGGAAATCATACTGGCATTGTTCACGCCGCGCTACTTCTTCGAAAAATCGTGTTGATGCATTGATAATAAGATGCTCCACCTTGCCACACACTGTCGCCCGATTGACGGAACTGCAGCGAAGACAGGGTAAAATAGCGCCTGCTTTTCCATCCTGAACCCTATTTTCGCTATGAAATTCAGCAAACAACAGACGACGTACGTTTCCGATTTCACCAAGTTTCTCACTGAAATGAAGCAGAACAATCCGTCGATCGAAGAAAAGCAGCGCGCCGGCCGCGCCATTTTGTGGGACAAGGCGCCCATCGACCTCGACCTCCGCCGCCGCGAACAGGAATCGCGCGTCAAGCAGCAACCTTACGTCTACCAGACCAAGTCCTGATGTCCTCGCAGGACACCCTGCTGACGCACCTCCCGGCGAACGCCCCCGAACAGGCGCTCGCCGGCCAGCCGGATTCAACCCCGGATATGGTGGACGGCATGGCGTTTGCCAAACTGTACGGCGAGCCGTTGTTCAAGCTGCCGACAGACCTGTACATCCCGCCCGATGCGCTGGAGGTCTTCCTTGAAGCCTTCCAGGGACCGCTCGACCTGCTGCTCTACCTGATCCGCAAGCAGAACTTCAACATCCTCGACATCCCAATGGCGGACGTGACCCGCCAGTACCTGGAGTATGTCGACCAGATCCGCTCGCGCAACCTCGAACTGGCAGCCGAATACCTGCTGATGGCAGCCATGCTCATCGAGATCAAGTCGCGCATGCTGCTGCCGGTGAAGAAGGCCGATACCGGCGAGGAAGCGGAAGACCCGCGCGCGGAACTGGTACGCCGCCTGCTCGAATACGAGCAGATCAAGCTCGCCGCGCAACAGCTCGACGCCCTGCCGCAGCTCGGCCGTGACTATGTGCGCACGCAGATCTTCATTGAACAGAGCATGGCGCCGCGCTGGCCGGACGTTAACATCTCCGAGCTGCAGGCCGTCTGGGCCGACATCATCAAGCGCGCCAAGCTGACGCAGCACCACACCATCACGCGCGAGGAACTGTCCGTGCGCGAGCACATGACCGGCATCCTGCGCCGCCTGCAGTCGGCGAAGTTCGTCGAGTTCTCCGATCTCTTCGATCCCTCGCGCGGCGTGCCTGTGGTGGTGGTGAACTTCATCGCTCTGCTCGAACTGGCCAAGGAAACCCTGATCGAGATCACGCAGGCCGAAGCCTTCGCGCCGATCTACGTGCGTCTCGCCTATTCACCGACCTGATTCCTTTCATCCGCCGCACTTGCAGCAACGTGGCATTCACCATAGCAAGGCTGTCCCATGAAAATCATTTCCTCCATCGACGAATTGCGCGACCAGCTGCGCGGTCAACTGCGCACCGCCTTTGTGCCCACCATGGGCAACCTGCACGAAGGCCACCTGTCGCTGATGCGTCTGGCGCGCAAGCATGGCGATCCGGTGGTCGCATCGATCTTCGTCAACCGCCTGCAGTTCGGCCCGAACGAAGACTTCGACAAGTATCCGCGCACGTTCCAGGCCGACGTGGAAAAGCTGGAAAAGGAAGGCGTGTACGTACTGTTCGCTCCGACCGAAAAGGACCTGTATCCGGAGCCGCAGGAATACCGTGTGCGTCCGCCTGACGACCTCGGCAACATCCTGGAAGGTGAGTTCCGACCGGGCTTCTTTACCGGTGTAACGACCGTGGTGTTGAAATTGTTCTCCTGCGTGCAGCCGCGCGTGGCCGTGTTCGGCAAGAAGGATTACCAGCAGCTCATGATCGTGCGCAACATGGCCAAGCAGTTCGCGCTGCCAACAGAAATCATTGCGGCTGAGACCTGGCGCGCGGATGACGGCCTCGCGCTGTCCTCGCGCAACGGCTACCTGTCGGAAGCGGAGCGCGCAGAAGCGCCGCAGCTGTACCAGCTGCTCAATGAAGTCGCGAACGAAGTGCGCAGCGGTCACCTCGACATGTTCGAACTGGAACGCCACGCCGCAACCAAACTGGCCGCGCGCGGCTGGAAGCCGGATTACATTTCGGTGCGCAAGCGCGCCGACCTGCAACCGCCTTCCGCCGGCGACCTCGCCCAGGGCGCACCACTGGTCGTGCTGGCTGCCGCCAAACTCGGCACCACGCGCCTGATCGACAACCTCGAAATCTGAACCATCAGCGCCTGATCGAAATGCCGCATTTCCGCATCAGGCCGCTGCTGCTGACCTGCGTGCTCGCGCTGGGCCTCCCGGCGCAGGCCGCGGTCACGGTAATCGACGATGCAAGGCGCAGCGTCACCCTCCCCGCCCCCGCGCGGCGCATCGTCAGCCTCGCACCACACGCCACCGAAATGCTGTTCGCCGCCGGTGCCGGCGCCTATATCGTCGGCGTCACCGAATTCAGCGACTATCCGCCTGAAGCGAAGCGCATCCAGTCGGTGGGCAGCGGCGTATCGCTGGACCTGGAACGCATCATCCAGCTCAAGCCTGATCTCATCGTGGGATGGAACAACGGCATGGCGGCCGGGCAGCTGGCGAAACTGGAAACGCTGGGCATCCCCATCTACAAAAGCGAACCCTACGACTTCCCGGCGATTGCGCATTCGCTCGAACGCCTTGCCCGCCTCGCCGGGACCGACGCCACCGGGCAGGCGGCGGCAATGGCCTTCCGCCAGCGCTGGAAGAAACTGCAGGATACCTATCAGCGCCGGCGTTCCGTCACGGTGTTCTACCAGATCTGGCGCTCGCCCCTGATGACTCTGAACGGTTCCCACCTGGTGTCATCCGCGCTGCGCCTGTGCGGCGGGGAGAACATCTTCGCCAGACTGCCGCAACTGGCGCCGACGGTCAGCGAGGAAGCGGTGATCAAGGCCGATCCTGAAGCGATCGTGGCCAGCAGCGGCGAACAGGATGATGTCTTCGCCCCCTGGCGACGCTTCCCCGGACTGAAAGCGGTTGCCGGCGGCAACCTGATTTCCATCGACGGCAACCTGATGAACCGCGCGGGCCCGCGTATCCTCGATGGCACCGAAGACCTGTGCCGCAAACTGGATGCCGTGCGCGCGAAACGGCCCACGCGCTAAATCCCACATACATGGGATTGACGTATCCCCGACCAAACTTATAATCGTCCGACTTTCGCGGGGTTGGCTGCACGCCCTGCCGAATTCCTGTTTGACACCTCAGGCAGTTTTCATCGCATCCCTGATACGACGGAAATGGTGGACATGAAGAACGACAAAGCTGCAGACACCCTCCCCCGCCTTCCCCTGTGGAAGCGCATGCTGGTTGCCATCGGCGGCATCTGCACGATCCTGTTGGCGCTGATGTGGTATCCGCCTGCTTATGAATCTGCCCGGATCCTCCTTGCCCGTCCCATTTCGGCGGCCGTTGCGGCGGACTCGGACGGCGTCATCACTCCGGCCGACGCACGCAGGCAGCGTGCGGCCTCGGCGCGCGCCGTGGTTCACGGCACCTACCTGAAGGACCCGTACGGGTGTGTTTACATGGTTGAGTATGTGGGCGCGAAGCTGTCGCTGGCGCCGCTGCTGGATGACCGGGGCCAGCCGGTGTGCGGCGGCCGTTGAATCAGTGCTGGACCCACTTCACAAGGTCGGTCCACTGCTCCAGGTCTTTCTCGACGCGTGAAGGCGCGACATCCCAAACGGTCGCGCCGTGCGCGGCCAATTGCACATAATTCTGTGTATCGCGCAGGTACCCCAGTACAGGCAATCCGACGTTGCCGACGTAGTGGGCCAACTGGTCGGCCGCGCGCGTGCGGACATTGATCCGCATGCCAAGAACACCGACATGCGATTTGCCATGCTTGCCCGAAGCCAGCCGCTGGAGGAATTCCTGGGTGGCGAGGATATCGAACATGGATGCCTGCAACGGGACGACCACCTTGTCGGCGATCCGCAGGACTTCTTCCAGACGGTTGCCGGACAAACCGGCCGGCGTATCCAATACGATATGTGTGGTGCCCTTGGGCGGCCGGGCGACATGGCCGTCGGCGATATCCCAAGCAGCAATCGGCGGCAGGCTGCCCGGCCGCAGCGCCAGCCAGGCACGCGAGGACTGCTGGACGTCGGCGTCGCCGAGCATGACCTTGTGTCCCTGCTTGGCGAAATAGCCGGCCAGGTTGGTGGCAATGGTGCTCTTGCCGACGCCACCTTTCGGGTTGGCGATAACGATCACGGGCATGCTTGTCCTCCGCTGGAATGGGTTTGCGACCTCTTTCCGTAAGGATAGCACGCTGCATTTTCCATCTTGCAAGGGGATCAGGCGGCGTTGCGCCCCTTCCCGCGCAACGCGTCGAGCAGCGGCCGCGTGGCATCGGCGATCCGGTCCAGGCTTTGCTCCCGCAGTTGCGCCAGGTCGACCGCTTCGAAGGCGTCCATGCCCGCCCAAGCCAGCAAGGCTGCGAGTGCGCCCGGCGCATCGAAGACGCCATGCAGGTATGTTCCAAGCACCTGGCCGTCCGCCGACCGCGCACCTTCAGGCCTGCCGTCGATCATGAACGCCGGCAGGCGGGTTGCCGGCCCTTGCGACACGCCCATGTGGATTTCGTAACCCCTGACCTCGCCGTCGGCAAAAGCGCACTGTCCGCTGACCTGCGCCAGTGTCTTTTCCGTCGCCAGTTCGGTATCGATCTCCAGCAGGCCCAGCGCCTCGGACATTCCTGGCTTTCCTTCGACACCATGCGGATCCGACACGGTGCGGCCGAGCATCTGGTAACCGCCGCAAATCCCGATCACCTTGCCGCCATAGCGCAAATGCTTGCGCAAGGCTTGCGGCCAGACGTTGACGCGCAGCCAGGCGAGGTCGTCGCGGGTGTTCTTGCTGCCGGGGAGGACGATCAGGTCGGCCGGCGGAATCGCCTGTCCCGGGCCGACGAAGGTCAGGTCGACGCCGGGCTGCGCGCGCAAGGCGTCGAAATCGGTATGGTTGCTGATGCGCGGCAGGACTGGCACCACGATGCGGAAGCTGCCCTTTGCCTGCTGTTCGGGCTTGATGGCATCCTCGGCGTCGAGGAACAGCCCGTGCAGGTACGGCAGGACGGCGAGCACCGGCTTGCCGGTCTGTTCCTCCAGCCAGTCCAGGCCGGGTTCGAGCAGGCCGATGTCGCCGCGGAAGCGGTTGATCACAAAGCCGGCGATGCGCGCGCGTTCGCTGTCGGACAGGCAGGAGAGCGTGCCGACGATGTGCGCGAACACTCCTCCCCGGTCGATGTCCGCGACGAGGATGACCGGGCAATCCACCGCTTCAGCGAATCCCATGTTGGCGATGTCACGTTCGCGCAGGTTGATCTCCGCCGGGCTTCCCGCGCCTTCCACGATGACCGCGCTGTAGGCGCGTGACAGCCGCTGATAAGACTCCAGCACCGCCTGCATCGCCACCGTTTTGTACTGGTGGTAGTCGCGCGCGTTCATGTCGGCACGCACCTTGCCGTGCACGATGACCTGCGCGCCGGTGTCGCTCGACGGCTTGAGCAGGATGGGGTTCATGTCGGTGTGGGGTTCGAGGCCGGCGGCCAGTGCCTGCAGCGCCTGCGCGCGGCCGATCTCGCCGCCGTCGGTGGTCACCGCGCTGTTGAGCGCCATGTTCTGCGGCTTGAACGGCGCCACGCTGACGCCTTCGCGCGCCAGCAGGCGGCACAACGCGGCGACCACGGTACTCTTGCCGGCGTCCGAGGTCGTGCCCTGGACCATGAGTGTCCGGTAGGGGAATTTCATGCACGCAGCTCCTGCCATTGGCGGACCAGCGCAGCAATCTGCGGCAGTCCTTCGGTAATCGCCCCTGGTCCTGGGGAAAGGATATCGGCCGACTTGACCTCGGCCACCATGCCGTCCCGGACGGCGGGAATCGCGTCCCAGCCCGGCCTGCCGGTGACGGTTTCGGGTCGGAACTTCTTGCCGCACCAGGAGCCGATGATGATGTCGGGCGCACGGCGCACCACTTCATCGGCGTCGGCGATGATGCGCGCCTTCGCGCTGGAATGCGCCGCGAGTTCCGGGAAGATGTCGTCGCCGCCGGCGATGGCGATCAGTTCCGACACCCAGCCGATACCGCTGATCGGCGGATCGTTCCATTCCTCGAAGTAGACCTTCGGCCGCGCGCTCCATTGGCTCGACTGCGCGCGCACCTGTTCGATTTTCGCCTGTAGTACATCCACGAGCGACCATCCGGCGTCCTGCTTGCCGACGAGCGCGGCAAGCACATTGACCATGTGGAAGATGCCAGCGATATCGCGCTGGTTGAAGAGATGCACTTCCACGCCGGCCGACACAAGTTCACTGCAGATCCCCGCCTGCATGTCCGAAAAGCCGATCACGAGGTCGGGCTGCACGTTGAGGATGCGCTCGATGCGGGACGATGAGAATCCGCTGACCTTCGGCTTTTCCGCTCGCGCTCTCGCCGGACGTGTCGTGAAGCCGGAGATCCCGGCAATTGCATCCTCGGCGCCAAGCGCATACAACGTTTCGACCGCCTCGGTGCTGAGGCAGACGATGCGACGGTAATTCACTGGCGTTCTCCCCGTTTCGCGCGCACCTGCTCGAGCTTATCGCACAACTGCGCTGCCCCGGCGATGACGCGCGGCCCGGAGCGGTTGAACAGGTCGCCGGAAAATGCGAAGAGGTTGCCGCGACGGACAGCGAGCATCGAAGGATACTGCTTCCACATGTCGATTCCGCTGCCGGCCTGGTCGGCGCGATCGCCGCTGACGATCACTTCCGGATTTTCCTGCAGCACCGCCTCGGGACTCAGGCTGGGCGCCACCAGGGGCAGCTTGGCGAAGATGTTCTCGCCGCCACAGATATGGATGGCGTCGTTGATGATATGGCGCTCGTTCAGCGTGTACAGGGGGCGGTCCCACACCTGGTAGAACACGCGCACTGGCGGACGGTTCCGGTAGCGGGCGGTCAGGCTATCGAGCTGGGCGCGTAATTCGGCTGCGCTTTTCTCCGCCTGCTGCGTCGTGCCCATCAGCTGTCCCATCTTCAGGATGGCTAGCGGGATCTCGTCGAGCTTGTGCGGCTCGCTGTAGAACAGCGGAATACCCAGCTTGCGCAATTGCTCCATCTGGCGCGACGACGCGTTGTGCCGCCACACGACGAGCAGGTCGGGCTTGAGCGCGAGCAGGCGTTCGATGTCGACCAGCCGGTTGTCGCCGACACGCGGAATGTCGCGCGCGGCGGAGGGATAGTCGCTGTACTTCACGGTGCCCACGATCCGGTCGCCGCCGCCGGCTGCGAACAGCATTTCCGTCACGTGCGGTGCGAGCGACACGACGCGGCGCGCGGGCTGCTGCAAGGTGATGGTCTGACCATCATCGTCGGTGACTGTGATTGCGGCGTGCGCGTGCGCGCACATTGCGCAGGCGAGCGCCAGCAGGAGTCGTTTCATCGTTGTTCCCTTTCCGCGGGTTTCCAGGCATCGAGCGCGCGCTGCAGGCGCTGCCAGCCGGATTCGTCCGGCGGCAGTCCCAGGCGGATGCCGCGTGCCTTGTCAGCAAATAAGCGGACCCAGATGCCGTGCTCCGCCATGTGGAGGTGAAAAGCTTCAGCTTCGCTTTCAGGCCACCAGCGGAACAGTGCTGTTCCGGCCGCGTGTATGCCTGCCCCGGCCAGCATTGCTTGCAGGCGCGCGCCCTCCTGCTGAAGGCGGTGACGTGCATGTTCCTGCCATACGCGATCTTCGAGCGCCGCGCGGCCGGTAAGCTGCGCCGGTGCACTCACCGACCATGGCCCCAGCCAGTCGGCCATCCGCGACAAGGTTGCGGCATCGGCTGCCACGAAGCCAAGGCGCAATCCTGCCAGTCCGAAAAACTTGCCCACGGAACGGAATACGATCAGCCCGGGTCGGTCGGTCCATTGCGCGACGCTCATCTGCGGCGAAACGTCGCCGAAGGCTTCATCCACCACCAGCCAGCCGCCGCGCGCGGCGAGCCGCCCCGCCCATTCGAGCAGGCGTTCCGGTTCAACCGTCGCGCCGGTGGGATTATTGGGGTTGCAGACAACCATGACCTCGGCCTCGTCCACGTTTTGCTCGAGGGCGGCAAACGGCACTTCACGCACCGCGTGTCCTGCCTGGCGCCAGCAATGCGCATGTTCCGCATAGGACGGCGCGGACACGACGATGCGTGAGCGCGCGCGCAGGCGCGGAAGCGCCTGGATCGCCTGCTGCGTCCCGGCGACGGCAAGCATGCGGGGCGCGCCGTAATAGGAGCAGGCCGCGGCCACCACTCCAGGATCGTCTTCAGGAAGGCGGTGCCATACCTTCTCAGGCAACACAGGCGCAGGGTACGGAACCGGGTTGAGTCCGGTCGACAGATCGAGCCACTCCGCGATCGGGCGGCCGTAGCGCGCTGCCGCTTCGCGCAGGTTTCCGCCGTGCTCAAGCATGGCTGATCCTTTCAATGAAAAATCCGGCTGCGGCGATCACCACCAGCCACAGGATGCAGGTCCGCGCCACGAGGGACCATGCGCGGCCGATGTCCTCTGCGGATGCGGGGCTCCCTTTGCCAAGCAATGGACGCTCCTCGATCTCGCCGTCATATTCCGCCGCGCCGCCCAGTGAGACATGCAGGGCCCCCGCACCGGCGGACATCACCGGCCCGGCATTGGGACTACCCCAGCTTGCCGCCTGCGATTGCCAGCAGGCCCATGCGCAGCGCGTATCGCCGAGGATGGCGTAGGACAGCGCGGTCAGCCGCGCGGGAATCCAGTTCAGCACGTCATCAGTGCGCGCCGCCATCCATCCGAAATCATTGAAGCGCTCATTGCGGTAGCCCCACATCGCGTCCAGCGTATTGGCGAGGCGGAAGAGCACTGCACCTGGGCCGCCGGCGACGGCGAACCAGAACAGCGTGCCGAATACCGCATCGTTGCCGTTTTCCAGCAGCGATTCGACGGCTGCTTTCGCCAGTTCCGGTTCGTTTGATCGGCGCGTGTCACGGCTGACAATGCGGGATGTCAGCTCACGCGCTTGCACGAGGTTGCCGTCCCTGAGTGCTTGCGCAATCGGAAGCAGGTGATCGCGCAGGCTGCGCAAGCCGATGCAGAAATACAGCAGCACGGCATGGATGGCCCAGCCTGCCATCGTGTTGACCTCAGCGCCGAAGGCGCATGCCCAAGCGGCAAGCGCTGTCAGCGGAAGCACCGCAATCATCCATGCGGCGATGCCTTTCCCGGTTCGTCCTGCACCACGATTGAGACGGCGTTCGATGGCATTCGCAAAGCGCCCGAAGCCGACCAGCGGATGCCACTTGCGCGGCTCACCCAGCACCCAGTCGATCCCCACGCCCGCGGCCATCAGCAGTGCGGTCAGCATGCTTGCCCCTTCAGCACCAGCGGCAATCCCGCTGCCACCCACACCGCACGCTCGCAACGCGCTGCGACGGCCTGGTTCAGGCGCCCGGCCTCGTCGACGAACCAGCGCGAAATCGCGCCCTGCGGCACGATGCCCATGCCGACTTCATTGGAGACGATGACCAGGTCACCGGGCGCTTGTTCGATAGCGGCGAGGAATTCCTCGCGCTCGCGGAAATAACGTTGCGGCGGTTCGATATGCCCGATCTCGGGATACGCAATGTTTTCGCAGAACAGCAAATTGGACAGCCAGACCGTGAGGCAATCCACCAGCACGAGATTGCCGGGCGTCGACGCTGCACGCAGCACCTTGCCCAGCGCAAGCGTCTCTTCGACCGTCGTCCAGTCCGCGTCGCGGCGCGCGCGATGATGTGCGATGCGCGCCTGCATTTCCGCATCGCCGGCCTGCGCGGTAGCGACGTAAACCACGGGCTTGCCGCTCGCGGCGGCGACGCTTTCCGCATGCGCGCTCTTGCCCGAGCGCGCGCCGCCGAAGACGAAAGTGCGCGTCATGCCGGCCTTACCACTCGACGCCGGGCTGTGCAGCGATGCCCGACGCAAACGCATGCTTGACCAGCTGCATCTCCGTGACGGTATCAGCGACGGCGATGAGTTCCGGCGGCGCCGCGCGGCCGGTCACCACGACATGCTGCATCGGCGGCCGCGCGCGCAAATCTTCGATGACGCGGTTCACGTCGAGGTAGCGGTATTTCAATGCGATGTTCAGTTCGTCGAGCACCACGAAACCGATGCCCGGATCGGCCAGGAAGGTCCGTGCGCGCTCCCATGCGCGCTCCGCGGCGGCGATGTCGCGTTCGCGGTCCTGCGTTTCCCAGGTATAGCCCTCGCCCATCGCATGGAAGCTCACTTCATCGGGGAAGCGCTGCAGGAAGAGTTCCTCTCCGGTCGACTTGGCGCCCTTGATGAACTGCACTACGCCCACCTTCATGCCGTGGCCGAGCGCGCGAATGGCCATGCCGAAGGCGCTCGAACTCTTGCCCTTGCCGTTGCCGGTGTTGACGAGCAGTACACCGGCATCGCGCTTGGCGGCGTTGATCTTGCTGTCAACCACGTCCTTCTTGCGCTGCATGCGCGCACGGTGGCGCTCGTTGATGTCGTCAGTCATGGGTACCCTCTTCCGCGGGAATGAAAATGGTGCGCCGTCCGTGGCGGACGGCTTCGATGGGATAGCCCAGGCATCGGCTGAGCACGGGTGCGGTCATCACCTCGGCTGCCGGGCCCGCCTGCCACTCGCCGTCGCCCATCAGGAGCAGCGCGTGGGTGGAGACGCTGTGCGACAGGTTGAGATCGTGGCTGACGAGCACCACGGCCTTGCGTTCGGACCGGCACAGTTTCGCCAGCAAGTCCATCACGCCGACCTGGTGCGCAAGATCGAGCGCGCTGGCGGGTTCGTCGAGCAGCATCAACGGCGTTTCCTGCGACAGCACGGCGGCAATCGCCACACGCTGGCGTTCGCCGCCGGACAGCGTGCGCACGTCACGTTCGGCGAGATGGCCGACGTCCAGCGCGCGCAACGCCGCATGGGCAATCCGGTAGTCGGATTCCACGTCCCAGTAGCGGTCATCCTGGTAGGGATGGCGCGCGGCGAGGACGGTATCGATGGCGCGGTAGCCGAATGCATCGTTCCTGCCCTGCGGCAGGTAGGAGCGTTCGCGCGCCAATGCAGCCAGCGGCCAGTCCGCGATGGGGCGACCATCCATGTGCACGCTGCCCTTCTCGGGCGCGCGCAGGCCGGCCAGTGCGCGCAGCAAGGTGCTCTTGCCCGCGCCGTTGCGGCCGATCACGCACCAGCACTGTCCCGCTTCCACGGTCCAGTTCAGTCCGTCAACCAGCACCCTGCCGCCGGCGCTTAAACCCAGATCGCGCGTCTGCATCGCTTATTTCCTGTGAATCTGGTGCAGTTGGAGAAGGAAGACCGGCACGCCGATCAACGCGGTAATGACGCCGACCGGCAACTGCTGGGGCGCGATCACGCTGCGTGCCAGCGTGTCGGCCAGCACGAGGAAGGTGCCGCCCGCCAGCGTTGCCGCAGGCAGCAGGAGACGATGGTCCGGTCCCCACGCGAAGCGGCAGGCATGCGGCACGATCAGGCCGACGAAACCGATGCTGCCCGCGGTACTGACCGCGCTCGCCGTCAGCAGCGCGGAGAAGAGAAACAATCCCTGCCGCAGGCGCGTGACGCGGATGCCGAGGGTCGCCGCCGCTTCCGCATGCAGGGCCATCACATTGATCGCGCGTGCCACGCGCACAGCGAAGGTCAGCGCCAGCAACCAGATGATCCAGGGCAGCCAGCGCGACTGCGTCGCCGACAAGTCGCCGATCAGCCAGAACACCATGCCGCGCAGGCGGTTGTCTGGCGCGATGGAAAGCATGAGGGTCACGAGCGCGCCACAGCCCGACGCGACGATCACGCCGGTGAGCAGCAGCATCGGCGCATTGCTGTCCCCCGTGCTGCCGCGCAGGTCGCGCCACGCGAGCACGAAGAGCAGGAAGGCAACCGCGATCGCGCCGGTGAATGCGGCAACGTCGACCAGCCATGCCACGGAGAAAAAGAGCATCGCACTCAACGCACCGACGGACGCGCCACCCGATACGCCGAGCACATACGGATCCGCTAGCGGATTGCGCAGCAGGGCCTGCATCATCACGCCGGCCAGCGCCAGCGTCGCGCCGGTCACGAAAGCCGAGAGCGCCCGCCCGAGGCGCAGTTCCAGCAGCGTGGCGGCGAGCGTCGACGGACTGCCATGGATAATTTCGCCGAGCGCGCCAAAGAGTTCCTGCACGGACAGGGACACCGAACCGACGCCGCACGCAAACAGGATGCTGCAGAATGCCGCCGCGACCAGCACGGTCAGAATCGTGATGGCGCGCCGGCGTTCGCGGAATGCTGGCAGCATGATGGCCTCGCTATGCACAGTGTCCCTGCCTTTCTTACTTCATCGCGTAGCGCACGCCGACGAAGACGTTGGAGCCGGCCGTGGCAAACAGGCGGGCCAGCTCGTAGTTCTTGTCGAACACGTTGTTCCAGCGTGCGAACAGGCTCCAGTCCTTCGACAGGTCATACCCGACGTGCAGGTTCAGCACGCCATAGCCGCCGAGGCGGTTGGTATTCGTCACGTTGTCGAAGCGGTCGCCGGAGAACACCAGCTCGGCGCCGGTGGTCACGTCGCCCGCCTTGTAATCCACGGCCAACGTGCCGTGCTTCTTGGCGCGGCGCGCGAGACGGCGACCAGTGGTCTCGTCCTTGGGATCCTGGAAGTCGAGCGAACCGCGGAAGGTGAACTGCCCCGCTGTCGTACTGGCACCCAGCGACAGGCCGGAAATCAACGCCTCATTCACGTTGTAGGTGCAGCCGATCGGGAAGGCAGCCGGCGTCACCGGGCACACCGGTGTGAACACCAGCAGGTCGGTCAGGCGATTGCGGTAATAGACCGCGCTGTACTGGCTCGCCCCATCTTCGTAATACATGCCGATTTCCGCGTTGCGGCCTTTTTCGGGACGCAGCGTCGGAATGCCGAAATTCGGGAAATACAGTTCGTTGAAGGTGGGTGCCCGGAAGCTGGTACCCGCGCTCGCATTGACGCGCAACGCGCTGGTGAGGCGGTAGCCGTAGGAAACGCTGCCCGTGGTGCGCGAACCGAACTGCGAGCTGTCGTCGCCACGCAGGCTCACAGCGCCGAGGTGTGCGCCGCTGCGCATCTGGTAGGCCAACGCGACGGAATTCGTCGTGCGATCGCGCACCATCGACGGCACGGAGGAGTCGACTTCTTCCTTGCGGTGCTCGACGATCGCCTGCAGCACATTGGTCCCGAACATGAAATTGTTCTGCCAGCTGAGCGTGGTCTGGTCGGTATCGTACTCGGTATGGCCGAAGGAAGCGTCGTTCGTGCTGTGGTCCGCCGATTGCGACAGCTGAAGGTGGCTGTCCCAGTTCGGCATCAGCTTGTTCTTCGCATAAATGCTGTATGCACCGACGCGCGTGCGGCCGCGATCATCCATCGTCGGCCCGGAGTCGAACTGGTTCTTCAATACGCTGTGCAGGAAGGTGGCGCCAAGCTCATGCCCCTTGGCGAGCTGGTAGCCGAACTGGCCGCTGGCGCTGGTATTGCTGTAGCCGTCACGGTCGGGATTGAAGGAGAAATTGCCCCGCTTCGTCGCGGAGAATCCGTCGGACTGTTCATGGCCGGCACGGATCGCATAGCGGAATCCGTCGCTGGAACCGGACACACCGGCGTCGGTGCTGCGTGTGCCATAACTGCCGGCCCCGGCGGAGGCCGTCACTACCGGTGCGCCATCCCCCTGCTTGGTGAAGATCTGCACCACGCCGCCCACCGCATCTGCGCCGTACATGGTGCTGAGCGGGCCGTAGACGATTTCCACGCGCTCGATCTGCGACAGCGGAATCGCGTTCCAGCTGGCACCGCCGGCCGTTGCCGAACCGACGCGCACGCCGTCGACGAGCACGATGTTCTGCTTGTTGTCGGTGCCGCGGATGAATACGGACGACTGCGCGCCCGGTCCGCCGTTGCGTACGAGTTCGATACCGCGCTGGCGCTGCAGCACATCGGCGAGCGAGTTGCCGCCGGAGCGCGCGATCTCTTCCGAGGTAATGACCACGTTATCGGCCAGCACTTCCCTGGCAATCTGGGGCGAACGCGTCGCGGTGACGACGACGGAGTCGAGTTTCTTTTCCTGCGCGTGGGCGGAAACAGTGAAGGCCGCGGCAATGGCGGCAGCAATCGCGAGCGGCTTGCCTGCGCGCGGGAGAACGGGTGATGTCATGACGAAGTTCCAGAGAAATACAACCAGCCCACTTCCCCGCAGGCTGGATGAACAGAAGTTCCGGACAGGATTGACGATCAAGAAGCGGGCATGCCGCATTTGCGTCGCGAAGACCCCCGTCCGCACACTTCCACCTGTTCTGGCCGGTATCCGGGCTCACAAGTCGAAGCGGCCGACCTTCCCATGCAGACTGCACAGTGGCTTCGAAGGACCGCTTGTCAATGTGGAATGCGACGTTTCGGCATTCCAGTGACGCTTGTTTACCGTTGCGGGGGCAGCACACGTTAGCTTGTTGGCAAGCCTCGTGTTTCCCGTTTAACTGCGCGCATGAACATGCGCGCGGGCACCAAAACCTGACTATTTTAAGGCTTGCAATACATACCGACAACAAGGAAACGGATTACAGCGACTTATCGTTATCCGTTTGGCAATCGATTGTCGTCAGTTCGCCATAAGCGATGCTGTTCGGGGTTGCTGCTGCGGCAGTCACCATTTCTTCCGGCGAAGCGCACCGCGTTGCCGCAAGCAGCAGGCGTATCGTGCCGGCATGCGCGACGATAACGACTGCATCAGTTGTACGGCTGCACACGTCCTGATGAAAGGCTCGCACCCGCGTTGCCACGTCGAGCAGGCTTTCCCCGCCTCCGGGACGATAGCGGGCAAGGTCTGCCGCCCAAGCATCGACCTCTGCGCGCGGAATGGCATTCCACGGTTGCAGCTCCCATGCACCGAAATCCATCTCGGCAAGACGAGCATCGAATGCCGGCTCACCGGCGTCGAGCGCTTGCGCCAATCCTTTGGCGAGGCTGCGGCAGCGTCGCAACGGGCTGGAAACAACGGCAATTCGCTTCGGCAATGCAGAAGCCAGTTGTGCGAGTACCTGCTGCTGATGCGTTTCATCGGCAAGCAGGTCGGCGCAGCCGTAGCAGACACCGTCCCGTACCACTGGCCGTGCATGCCTGACGAGATGGAGCCGCATTACCGTCCTAGGGCCGCAAGCACGGCGAGGTAAAACGCCGCCTCGCTCAACTGCTGGATCGCGCCGAGGCAGTCGCCGGTATAGCCGCCGATGCGGCACACGCATTTGCGCGCGAGCCACCATGCGGCAACTGCTGTACCGAGCACGCCGCAACCGAGGGCCGGCAAGGGCAGCAAGCCCATCAGCGCGATCGCCACCAGAACGACGAGCACAGTCAAGGCCGCGACAGCAAACTCGCCGTGCGACATGCGCTGCGCGAGCGGTTTGGATTTGCCCTCCTGCTTCACGTAATCAAGCTTCCAGATCAACACCGTCGATGCGAGGCGTGACAGCGGATGCGCGACGAGCAGCGATGCAATGGTCGCCTGCACATTCAATCCGGCAAGCGTCGTGCATTTGACTGCGAGCAGGAGGCCAATGCCGATTGCGCCATACGCACCAATGCGCGAATCGGTCATGATTTCGAGCACACGCTGCTTCGTCAAGCCGCCGCCCAGTCCGTCACAAGCATCGGCAAAGCCATCCTCATGAAAAGCACCGGTGAGATAGATGCCCGCCACTGTCGACAACAGCACCGCGACCGCCGGCGGCCACACCAGTTGCGCCGCCGCATACACCGCGGCAGCAGCCGCTCCCACGACGATACCGACCGCCGGGAAGTAGCGGCTCGACTGGGGCAGCCAGTCCGG
>NZ_LSTO01000001.1:1184543-1191749 GCF_002211445.1 Noviherbaspirillum denitrificans
CAAGGTGGCGAACCATACCGATGCCGAGCTGTTCATGCTGGAAGAGCTGGTGGGACGGGTGCCGCCGTTCGCGGGCAAGGGGTACAGCATGTACTGATTCATTTCCCGAACAACTTCTTCACCACGCCGCCTATTCCCTCGGCGGCGCTGCCCACGCCTTTCGCCAGCCCCTCGATGCTGATGCCCAGCGTTTCCGCCACCGCGGTGCCGATGCGCAGCGCAAAGCTCTCGTTGAGCGAGAACTTCGGATCATCGAGGTTGCCGTCCAGCGTGAAGTCGATGCTGATCTGGTCCTTGCGGTTTTTCAGCGCCGCCACCACGGCCTGCCGCGGCACACCCATGAAGGTGTTGAACGGCCCCGATGCGGGCGCCAGTTCGAGGCCGGTCAAGGTGATGCTGCCGGGCGCATGCAGCCGGTTGTTGCGCACCGTCGATTTCAGCCGCAGGTCCAGCGCGCCCTTGCGCACGCCGGTCTCCGACGCCTTGATCAGGTAGGGCTGCAGCGCGACCAGGTCCACGCCCTGCAGCTTAGTGGCGAGTTCCGAATTGCGGCTCGCCAGCTCGGCCCAGCCGGTGATGGACAGCTTGCCGTTGCGCTGCACGCCTTTCACCTGGCCATCGATCTGGATCGCGGTGCGGCTGGCCAGGCCGGGAAGGCGCAGGTCTTCCACCCGCGCGTGCAATTGTTCCAGCCGCGTCTTGTGTGCCGGCTGCCTCACGCTGGCATCGAAAAACTCCAGCTCGCCATTGCGCAATTCGATGGTGCCGATACTCACTTCCTTCGGCTGTGCCTGCCCTGCCTCGCCGCCCTTTTTCTCCAGCAGGCTAGGCAGCAGGCGAAGCTTGCCGTCGCGACTGCGCTGCGCGGATACATACGCGTTCTCGACCAGGATGGCGGGGACGTGGATGCGCGCCGAGAACAGGCCGAGCAGGTCGGGCCGGACCACCACGCGTTCCGCGCGCAGCGTGTCGGGAGCAGGCCACCCGGCGGGCGCGGCGATGCGGATACGACGAATCTCGATGGATGACATGCCGACCACGATCTCGCCGACTTCGCTTTCCGGTCCGAGCGCCTGCTGCACCTGCTCCTTCAGCATCCGGGTTGCGAACTGCAGGCCGATGACGGCAGCGATCACCAGCGCGCCGGCGGCGGCGATGGCAATGACGAGCGTGCGCTTGCCAGCTTTCATTAACGCCGTCCCAGCCTAAAGTCGACAAGCGCCGGCCGTCCCGGCAGGTCGAGCTGCGCATGCGCGGGTGGCGACTGGCTGACGATACGGCCGCGCCGCACGACGTAACGGCGCGCCGCGCGCAGGCGGAGCGCTTCGATCGTGCTGCCCGCATCGAGCACCACGAAGTCGGCGTTGCAGCCGGGCTCCAGTCCGTAGCCTTCCAGCCCGAGGATGCGTGCCGGCGCCTGCGTGACCGCCATGAAGCATTGATGCATCGCTTCCTGTCCCGTCATCTGCGCCACGTGCAAGCCCATGTGCGCGACTTCCAGCATGTCGCCGGAGCCGAGGCTGTACCACGGGTCCATCACGCAGTCGTGGCCGAAGGCGACATCGATGCCGGCGGCCAGCAGTTCCGGCACGCGCGTCATGCCGCGCCGCTTCGGATAAGTGTCATGCCGGCCCTGCAGGGTGATGTTGATGAGCGGGTTGGCGATCGCCGCCACGCCCGCTTCGCGCATCAGCGGCAGCAGCTTGCTGACGTAGTAGTTGTCCATCGAATGCATGGACGTCAGGTGCGATCCCGCCACGCGGCCATGCAGGCCGAGGCGGTGCGCGTGGTACGCCAGCGTCTCGATGTGGCGCGACAGCGGGTCGTCCGATTCGTCGCAATGCATGTCCACGCGCAAGCCCTGCTCGGCGGCGAATTCGCACAGCAGGCGCACCGACTCCGCACCGTCAGCCATCGTGCGTTCGAAATGCGGGATGCCGCCGACCACGTCGACACCCATCGCGATCGCTCGCTTCAGGTTGGCGAAGGCAGTCGGGCTGCGCAGCACCCCGTCCTGCGGGAAGGCCACCAGCTGCAGGTCGAGCCAGGGTGCGACCTGCTTCTTCACCTGCAGCAGCGCCTCGACGGCCAGCAGGCGGTCATCGCATACATCGACATGCGTGCGCACCGCCAGCAGGCCGCGCGCAACGGCCCAATCGCAGTATTGCAGTGCGCGCTCGACCAGCGCTTCCTGCGTCAGCTGCGGCTTGAGCTCGCCCCACAGCGCGATGCCTTCGAGCAGCGTGCCGGACCGGTTCACGCGCGGCAGGCCGTAGCTCAGCGTCGCATCCATGTGGAAGTGGGCATCGACGAAGGGCGGTGTGACCAGGTCACCGGCGGCGTCGATTTCCTGCGCACCCTGTACGGGCAGCTTTGCACCGAGGGCGGCAATGCGTCCGTCTTCCACCGCGATGTCGATGCCTTGCCGGCCGTCCGGCAGTGTGGCGTTGCGTATGACCAGATCCATCCGTTTCATTCCCCCGCTTCCTGGTAGAAGACGGCCAGCCAGACCGTCTCGGTATCTTCGCGCGTCCAGTCGACGCGATGGCGCTCATGCGCCGCGATGTTCACATAATCGCCCGCGGCCAGGTGCACGACGCGGTCGTCCTGCTCGAAGCGCAGCTTCGCCTCGCCCTTGAGCACCATCACCCATTCGTTTTCCGGCTGGTCGTACCAGTAACCTGCCGGCGACGTGTGCCCCTTCGACACGATACGCTCGATACGCATTCCGTCGCCGGCGGCAAGGACATGGAAGAGTTCCTCCGGAAGCTGCGTCGGTATCTGTCCCAGAAAATTGCCGGTCTCCATCTTTCCTCCGTGCTTGTCTGTTTGACCATATTCAACCATCAGCCAAATTTAATTCGAATTCGGCCTGCCGGGAGCAATAATTTGCCGAAATTTCCGGCTTCCGGTGAAAAGAACGCAAGATAATTTTGCACGACTTTCCCCATAATCCACAGCCGTGAAGTAACCAGTTCACATTAGGAGGGTGCCATTCCGACACAATCGGGATGCGCACCAATTGGAGAGTCAATCACATGGGAACCTGCATGCAACTGAATAAAATTATCGGCGCACTCGCCCTGATGGGCCTGGCTGGCGCTGCGGCAGCACAAGAAACCGTCGTCAAGATCGGTGTTAGCGGCCCCCTGTCCGGCGCGCAAGCCTTCGCCGGCAAGGACAATGAAAACGGCGTCCGCCTCGCTGTTGAAGAACTGAACGCCAAGCCGATCACCGTCGGCGGCAAGAAGGTCAAATTCGAACTGATGTCGGAAGACGACCAGGCCGATCCGAAGGCCGGCGTCGGCGCAGCGCAGAAGCTGGTCGACAGCGGCGTGAAATACATCGTCGGTCCGTACAACTCCGGCGTCACCATCCCGGCATCGCGCGTCTACAACGACGGCGGCGCGCTGGTCGCCACCGTGGCATCCAACCCGAAGATCACCGAGCAAGGCTACAAGGGCCTGTTCCGCGTGAACGCCAGCGACACCCAGCTCGGCTCCAAGATGGCGCTCTACGCCGCCAAGGAACTGAAGCTGAAGACCGTTGCCGTCATCGACGACCGCACCGCATTCGGCCAGGGCGTGGCTGAAGAGTTCAAGAAGCAGGCGAAGGTTTCCGGCCTGAACGTGGTCGGCCACGAGTTCACCACCGACAAGGCTGCCGACTTCACCTCCATCCTGACCAACCTGAAGGCCAAGAAGGTCGAGGCGATCTTCCTCGGCGGCTATGCACCGCAAGGCGCGCCGATGGCCCGCCAGATGAAGCAGCTCGGCCTGAACGCCAAGCTGCTCGGCGGCGACACCATCTGCTCCGCTGAAATGGGCAAGCTGGGCGGCGATGCCGTCGGCGACAACGTGCTGTGCGCGCAGGGCGGCGCCATCCTCGACAAGGCTGCTGCAGGCCCGGCATTCAAGGACCGCTACAAGAAGCGCTTCAACCAGGATCCGGACGTCTACGCCGCTTCCTTCTATGACGGCATGATGATGTATGCCGACGCAATGAAGAAGGCCAACACGATCGAAGCCGCCAAGGTCGGCGAAGAGATCGCCAAGGGCTCCTACAAGGGCGTCGCCGGCACCTATGCCTTCGACGACAAGGGCAACATGAAGTCGTCCCCGGTGACCATCTTCACCTTCAAGGGCGGCCAGCCGCTCCCCCTGACCAGCTACTGATCCGCATTCGCGGCCGCGCCCTCCCGCCCGGGAGGGCGCATTCCACCTCCCCCTCCGCAAGATTCCCGTCCGGGAAAAATTCCCTCCTGTTTCACTCCAGTATGGAGCAGTGCAGCAAAATCTCAGGCATCATTTGACAATCCTGCAATAACGAGCGCGATCGCGCCAGAACAAGCATGGGGGCAACGTGACCGAGCTGCTCGATACCTGGTTTTCCACCGAAGGGTTCATGCCCCACGGGCATTGCTACCTGTGGACGCCTGAACTGCTTTGGTCCTACCTGATCGCAGATGCCGCCATCGGACTGGCCTATTACTCGATCCCGGTTGCATTGCTGGTCCTTGTGCACAAGCGGCGGGACCTGCGTTTCAACTGGATCTTCCTGATGTTCTCGGCGTTCATCTTCGCCTGCGGAACCACCCATTTCATCGGCATCTGGACCATCTGGAACCCCGCCTACTGGCTGGATGCCTCGGCACACCTCCTGACCGCCCTCATCTCCGTCGCGACGGCGATCATGCTGTGGAAGATTGTGCCGCGCGTGCTGCAGCTGCCGTCGGCGAAACAGATGCGCGCCGCCATCAACCAGCTTGAACACGAGATCCAGGAACGCCGCAAGGCGGAAGAGGCGCTGCGCCAGTCGCAGGCGACGCTGCGCGAGCTGGCCGCCTACCAGGAGCGGGTGCGCGAAGATGAGCGCAAGCGCATCGCGCGCGAAATCCATGACGAGCTGGGCCAGAACCTGCTGGCGCTGCGCCTTGACGTGTCGGCCCTGCACGCCCGTACAGGCGATCGCCATCCGCGCCTGCGGGAGCGTGCCGAAACCGCGCTCGACCACATCGACACGACGATGAAATCCATCCGCGCCATCATGAACAACCTGCGTCCCCCGGTGCTGGACCTGGGCCTGCCGGCCGCCATCGAATGGCAGGTGGCGCAGTTCGAGCACCGCAACAACCTGGTGTGCGAGCTCGCGATGCGCGACGACGGCTCCCCTGTGCCTGAGACACAGGCGACGGCGGTGTTTCGCGTGCTGCAGGAATCGCTCAACAATATCGGACGCCATGCGCGCGCCACCGTCGTGCGTATCGAAGTGGCCATCGATGACGGCCGACTGGAGTTGACGATCCGCGACAACGGCATCGGCATGCAGCCCGGCGACCGGCGCAAGGCGCATCGTTTCGGCCTGATCGGCATGGAAGAACGGGTGGCGATGCTGGGCGGGAACCTGTCCATCGAAAGCGCGCCGGGTGAGGGGACGGTGCTGCGGGTCGTCGTCCCGCTCGCCGACATCTTGGCAGATGCCGCGCCTGCGCAAGCCTGATTTTTTCAAACAGAAACAAGGCTTGCCGTTCCGGATTGACATGCGGCATCGCAGTCTTCCGCCAGCAGTGAAGCGGATTGATCGTGGTCATGAACTGCGGCGGACGCGCCGTTACAGTCGAGCTATTCCCCGGAGCATGCATGAAAAATACGCCGGACGGTTCGGCTGCGCCCGCCGATGCCGTCATCACCGCCCGCCAGGCCGGCCTGCGTTATGTCGGCGACGACGCGCCGGGCCTGACGCGCGTGCCGGACAAGGAGGGTTTCCAGTACCTCGATACCGACGGCAAGCGCGTGCGCGACGAAGCCACGCTGGCGCGCATCAAGTCGCTGGCGATTCCACCGGCCTGGACCGATGTCTGGATCTGCCCCCTGGAAAACGGCCACATCCAGGCTACCGGGCGCGATGCCAAGCGCCGCAAGCAGTATCGCTACCATCCGCGCTGGCGCAGCGTGCGCGACGAAGCGAAATACGACCGCATGATCGGCTTCGGCAAGGCGCTGCCGTTGATCCGCAAGCGCGTGGATGAAGCGCTCGGCTTGCCGGGACTGCCGCGCGAAAAGGTGCTGGCCACCATCGTCTACCTGCTGGAAGCGACCATGATGCGCATCGGGAACGAGGAGTATGCGCGCCAGAACAAGTCCTTCGGGTTGACCACGCTGCGCGACCGGCATGTGCGCATCGATGGCAAGGAGGTGGAGTTCCGCTTCCGCGGCAAGAGCGGCGTGCAGCACACGGTCCGGGTCGACGATCCGCGCCTGGCGCGCATCATCCGGCGCACGCGCGACCTGCCGGGGCAGGACCTGTTCCAGTACATCGACGACGACGGCGAACAGCGCAGCGTCGGCTCGTCGGACGTCAACGACTTCCTGCGCGAAATCACCGGCGAAGACTATACGGCCAAGGATTTCCGCACCTGGTCGGGCACCGTGCTCGCGGCGCTGGCGCTGCAGGAATACGAGAAGTTCGACTCCGAGGCGCAGGCGAAGAAGAACGTCGTGCGCGCGATCGAATCGGTGTCCGAAAGGCTGGGCAACACGCCGAGCGTGTGCCGCAAGTGCTATGTGCATCCGGCGGTCATCGAGTGTTATCTCGACGGCACCATGATCGGCGCGCTGCAGCAGCGGGCGCGCGAGGAGATGGAGAAGGAGCTGGCCGACCTTGGCGCGGAAGAGGCAGCGGTGCTGGCGCTGCTGCAGGAGCGGCTGGCTCAGGCGGCGAAGGAGGACGGCGGCAAGCGCAAGGCGAAGCGCCGCGTGGGATAATCGCAGATTCCACCACTCAACGGAACCGCCATGATCCTCGAACTCGCCGACATCCGCATCCAGCCCGGCAAGCAGGCTGAATTCGACGCCGCCATCCAGCGCGGCATCGACCAGGTCATCTCCAAGGCCAAGGGCTTCCGCGGCTACAAGGTCAACAAGGGCATCGAATCGCCCGAGCGCTATGTGCTGCAGATTTTCTGGGAAACCCTGGAAAACCATACCGTCGACTTCCGCCAGTCACCCGCCTTTACCGAATGGCGCGGCATCGTCGGCCCCTTCTTCGCGGCCCCGCCGGTGGTCGAGCACTTCACGCTGCTGGCCAAGTCAGACTGATCCTTACCGGACACCGTCGGGCATCGTCCTACGGCAGCACGACGTACCCGCGCGTCGCGCTGCACGCCCCGGTTTGCCGGCCCGCGCCGCAGGCCGGCGGCGGCTGGGG
>NZ_LSTO01000001.1:1191759-1226643 GCF_002211445.1 Noviherbaspirillum denitrificans
GCTGGTCAGGCGAAGTCTCGCAAGTCCTTGTGACAGAGGTGGGTGATTTTGTGCTGAAGCGCGCCGACGGGTTCTGGGCTTACCAGCTGGCCGTCGTGGCGGATGATGCGGAACAGGGAATCACGGACGTCGTACGCGGTGCGGACCTGCTGGATTCGACGCCGCGGCAGATTTACCTGCAGCGGCTGCTGGGTGTGCCGACGCCGCGCTACATGCATGTGCCTGTGGTGAGCAATGAACTCGGTGAAAAGCTGTCGAAACAGACCGGAGCAACGGCGCTGGACATGGCGCGGCCGGTGGAGGAATTACTGGCTGCTGCGCGCTTTCTCCGGCTTGGCGTGGAGCGGTGCGACTCTGTGGAAGGGTTCTGGAGGCAGGCGGTTGATGCCTGGGCCGCGGCGTGGTGCCGGTGATTGACCGAATGGTGGGTTTCGCTTCGCTCTACCTCGGCGGCCCCACCCACCCTACGTTCCTAGATGGTTCAACGCTTGGGAACACCGCCCAGCAAGGCAGCGACCTTGGCTTTCTGCGGCTTGGAGGATGACTGGGGCGCGCCGCCGTTGTCATCCGCCTTCGTCGTCGGCGCGGACGGCTCGTACGGCTTGAGGAACCACGGGTCGACCTTTTCCTTGCGCGATCCGTATGCGCCGCGTCCATATTGCGAGCCGCGACCGGCTTGGACACCGCGCTCTTCGCTCTCCTCATAGCGCGGACGGCGATCCATCGAACGTGCCGGCACGAAGCCGGACAGTTGGAGGCGCGAGATGTTGTGCTTGATGAGCTTCTCGATGTCCGCAAGCTGGCGCGATTCCTTGTCCGTGAACAGCGAGATTGCGTCGCCGGATGCGCCGGCACGGCCGGTACGGCCGATGCGGTGCACATAGTCCTCGGCGTTGTACGGCAGGTCGTAGTTGATCACGCAGGGCAGCTCGGCAATGTCGAGGCCGCGGGCGGCGACGTCGGTCGCAACCAGCACTTCGATCGTACCCTGCTTGAACGCCTCGAGCGCCGTCATGCGCTCGGCCTGCGTCTTGTCGCCGTGGATGGCGGATGCCTTGATGCCTTCCTTCTCAAGGTGGCGGGACAGGCGGGACGCGCCGATCTTGGTGTTGGAAAAGACGATGACCTGCTTCAGCCCGCGCTCGCGAATAATGTGCGTGACCGCATCCTTCTTCGCTTCTTCCTCGACCTTGTACAGCACCTGGGTCACGTTATCGGCCGTCGCATTGCTGCGCGCGACCTCGATCGTCACCGGGTTCTGCAGGAAGCTGCCGGCCAGCTTCTTGATGTCCGGCGAGAAGGTGGCGGAGAACATCAGGTTCTGCCGCTGCTTGGGCAACAGGTTGATGATGCGCTGCAGGTCGGGCAGGAATCCCATGTCCAGCATGCGGTCGGCTTCGTCGAGCACGAGGATCTGGGTCTGCGACAGGTTCAGGGTCTTTTGCTGCACATGGTCGAGCAGGCGGCCAGGCGTCGCGATGAGGATTTCCACGCCGGCGCGCAATGCGACCGTCTGCGGCGCCATGTCCACACCGCCGAACACTACCGCAGAGCGCAGCGGCGTATGGCGCGAATATGCCTTGACGTTGTCGGCGACCTGGTCGGCCAGTTCGCGCGTCGGCGTCAGGATCAATGCACGCACCGGATGCCTTGCGGGTGAAGCGCTGGTACTCGCGTGCGCCAGAAGGCGCTGGATGATCGGCAGGGAGAAACCGGCGGTCTTGCCTGTCCCGGTCTGGGCGGCGCCCATTACGTCCCGTCCTTGCAGCACGATGGGAATGGCTTCTGCCTGGATCGGCGTCGGGTGGATATAACCTTGGTCGGCGAGCGCTCGCAAAATGTCGGCCGAGAGTCCGAAGTCTTCAAAACGGACGGCGGCGGTTTGCGATGTGGCTGGCTGGGTGTCTGACATAGTGCTTTCAACATTGCCCGTGGCAGGGCATCAAATTCAGATGCGGAAGCCCCGTTGGCGCCCGCGCATTAAAAAACAACCTTTCATTATACGCCTGCGCGCGTATGCTGTTGATTTTTCGGGATTTCATTACGGAAATCCAGCCTTTTCCCATACGTTATTCCTGGTGCGCAGCACACATGGAAGATAGAACAGATCGCGCACCGCGCGTTCCTGCCGAGAGCACAAAAAAGCGGGGGCGAAAAACGCCCCCACCCGGATTGAGACCTCGGAAATCAAGGTATTTTGGCCAGGATCGCAGCCATTTCGTCGCGCGTAAATGCACGCATGGTCTGTGACCGGACATTGCCCGTTGACGAGACCGCCAGCCCGAATGCCGTGAATGCTGCTTCGTCCTGGGCCTCGAAAGTCACCACCATGTCGTATTGCCCTTGGGTCCAGGACATTTCCTTGACCTTCACACCAAACTTGCCGGCCCCTTCACGCACCATGTCGGCCCGCTTGACGGTGTCCTTGATCGTCCGTATTCCCTGGTCGGTGAAACTGATAAGTGCAATATAAGTCGCCATGATTCTTTTCCTTGTTATCCGGTGAAAACATAGGGACCTGTGGGAAGTTGTCGCTGGCATCGGCCCCGAAAGGCCAGCGCAGTAGACCGCCTGGAAGAGTGGACAAGATGCAACGCCGGTGCATTGCAGTATAGGTGGGGGATGCCGATTGTCCAGCATCGGGCAAGAATGGAAAAAGGGCTAGCACCGAGAGGTACTAGCCCTTTTCGCATTTCTGGTGGGCCTCCCGTGAGTCGAACACGGCACCAACGGATTATGAGTCCGCTGCTCTAACCAAGCATGAGCTAGAGGCCCAATCTTTTTGCCGGCGGCCCTGATCGGGCCGCCTGGCTCTCCCAGCCGCCCCTAGTCGGGACGATGGTTGGGTTTCCTTCGCTACTGCCAGTTCAGCGGATCAGCTTCCTTCGAGGAAGCTCTTCAGCTTGTCGGAACGGGACGGGTGACGCAGCTTGCGCAGCGCTTTAGCCTCTATTTGGCGAATGCGCTCGCGGGTGACGTCGAACTGCTTGCCCACTTCTTCCAGCGTGTGGTCGGTCGACATTTCGATGCCGAAGCGCATGCGCAGCACCTTGGCTTCGCGCGGCGTCAGCGAGTCGAGCACGTCCTTGACCACGCCACGCATCGAGGCATGCAGCGCCGCATCGGCCGGAGCCAGCGTGTTGTTATCCTCGATGAAATCGCCAAGATGCGAATCGTCGTCGTCGCCGATCGGCGTTTCCATGGAGATCGGCTCCTTCGCGATCTTCATGATCTTGCGGATCTTGTCTTCCGGCATGTCCATCTTGACGGCCAGCGTTGCCGGATCCGGCTCGGCGCCGGTTTCCTGCAGGATCTGACGCGAGATGCGGTTCATCTTGTTGATCGTTTCGATCATGTGCACCGGAATACGGATCGTACGCGCCTGGTCCGCGATCGAGCGGGTGATGGCCTGACGGATCCACCACGTCGCATAGGTCGAGAACTTGTAGCCGCGACGGTATTCGAACTTGTCCACCGCCTTCATCAGGCCGATGTTGCCTTCCTGGATCAGGTCGAGGAACTGCAGGCCACGGTTGGTGTACTTCTTTGCGATCGAGATCACGAGACGCAGGTTGGCCTCGGTCATTTCGCGCTTGGCCTTGCGCGCCTTCATTTCGCCCGCAGCCATCTGCTTGTTGATGTTGCGCAGGTCGGGCAGCGGCAGCACGACGCGCGCCTGCAGGTCGATCAGCTTCTGCTGCAGTTCCTTGATCGCCGGGACATTACGGCCCAGGATCGCGCTGTACGAATGGTTGCCGGTGACTTCGGCATCAACCCAGTCGAGGTTGGTTTCATTGCCCGGGAAGACCCTGATGAAATGGGTGCGCGGCATGCCGCACTTGTTCACGGCTACTTCGAGGATCTGCTTCTCGATGTGGCGAACCTCATCAACCTGGCCGCGCAGCGTGTCGCACAGCTTCTCGACGAACTTGGCGGTGAAGCGGATGCCGAGCAGTTCGTTGGAGATCGTTTCCTGCGCCTTCACGTAGGGCTTGGAGTTGTAGCCTTCCTTCTCGTAGGCCTTGCGCATCTTGTCGAACTGCGATGCGATCTCGTTGAACTTGGACAGCGAGTCGCGCTTGAGCTGTTCGAGCTGTTCGGCCGAGAAGCCGGCGGCAGCACCGCTACCGCTGTTTTCCTCTTCCTCTTCTTCCTCTTCTTCCTCTTCGGCGTCTTCGTCGTCATCCTCGTCGGATGCGGCGGCTACCGGCGCACCGGAATCCTCGGAGGCGTTCGGGTCGACCAGGCCGTCGACGATTTCGTCAACCTTGATCTCGTCCTTTTCGACGCGGTCAGCCGCGGCGAGGATCTCTGCGATCGTCGTCGGGCAAGCGGAGATGGCCTGGATCATGTCCTTCAGGCCTTCTTCGATGCGCTTGGCGATTTCGATTTCGCCTTCGCGGGTCAGCAGTTCGACCGAACCCATTTCACGCATGTACATGCGGACCGGGTCGGTGGTGCGGCCGAAATCGGAATCGACGGTGGACAGCGCGGCTTCAGCGGCGGCTTCGGCGTCGTCGTCGGTGGCGACGTTGGCAACGCTGTCGGACAGCAGCAGCGTTTCAGCGTCGGGCGCCTGCTCGTAGACGGCGATACCCATGTCGTTGAACGTGCCGATGATGCCGTCAATGGCTTCCGGATCGACAATGTTCTCGGGCAGGTGGTCGTTGATTTCCGAATACGTCAGGAAGCCGCGATCCTTGCCGAGCTTGATCAGGGTCTTGAGCTTCTGGCGGCGCTGTTCGAGCTCCTCTTCGGAGGCCTCGGTGTCGGAAGAGAACGCATCCTTCAGCAGGGCCTTTTCCTTGGCCTTGCGGTCCTTTGCCTTTGCCTTGTCGACGGCCTTCAGCTCCGCGCGCTCGACGGCGTTCAGCGCGGCGACTTCATCGTTCTCCGGCTGGAAATCCTTCGGCTTGCGGCCGCGTCGGCCGGGCACTTTGACTGCCGGCAAGACGTAGCTGGACGTGTCGATCGCCGCCAATGCTTCCGCATCGGTGGTCTGGCTGACCGCCATCACTTTGCTGTCGGACTTCGGCTCGGCCTTCGGCGCGACCTTGGCGGCCTTGCTGGCGGTCTTCGGTTCGGATTTCTTGTTCGTCACGGGTGCTTTCAGTTTCTCGGGAGCCGTCTGGACATCGGCTCGGGATGAAGATTTGGACTTCGACGGACTTGCCTTGGTTGCCGGTTTGGGCGTAGTCTTGGCAACCGTTTTTGTCGCAGCTTTGATCGGCGTCTTTGCCTTGCTGGCTGGCGCGGCGGCAGTGGTCTTCTTCACGGCAGGCTTTGCCATCGACTTGCCCGAGGCCGATTTAGTTGCAGCCGATTTCGTTTTTTTTGCGCTTTCAGTCGTCTTCGCGGTCTTTTTCATTGCGTTTGCCATGGAATCGATACCAACTGGTTTGCTCTCGTGCGCCGAGTGAATTGCGCGTTGTTGAGCCTGATTTCCTGACTGGCTCGGCATCCGCCCGCGCGACATACCCCAGTTTTCGTTGTCCGGCTGAAAATGCAACCTGGCCAGCGAAATAACCTAAGGTCTTGAATCAAAAGCTTTAAATTATACCACAGAGAGCAATATTTCTCCATTCCAAAGGCACTTGACAACGCAGCTCTGATTATTCTTCGACCTTAATGACGGCCGGATGTTGCATGCCGCCAGCGCAGTCAACCGACATGCGGAACAGGCAGTGCGGTTGCCGCCTTTTATTTTGGAGCCTGCCCCCTCCTGAGCTGCTCCTGTCTTTGCATCAGCTCGCGATATTGGGCGCGGGCCTCTTCGGTCGCAAGACCAGTCGTTGCCAGCCGCTCAAGCTCGACTTTCAATACTTGCATTTTAGTCTGCCTGACCGCCCCGGCAAGTTCGAGACGCGCCGTGTCCAGTTCCGACTCCGAATCCGCGGCAATTTCGGCGATCAAGGCGTCAAAATCGCCGCTTTGTGCACGCAATTGCTCCGCAAGTGCCGCGAAATTGGCGTGCTCGCCCAGCGCCAGGCAGGTATCGATCAACTGCACCATCATGTCCGCGTTGTCCGGCGCCATACGCGCAACCGCCTCGATCGCCTCCTGGTCCAGGTCGCCGGCTAGCGAAGGATGCGTGACAAGCAGGCGTATCATTTGCCGCTCAAGACCCATCGGAGGCGTCCGCTTGGTGCGCGGCGGCGCCACCTTGGTGCGCGCGACAGGCTGAGCAAGCTCGAACAGCGCCTCGATTTCGGCCGCTGTCGACTGCGTCTGCTGCGCCAGCCCACGCACGATCTGCAGGCGCAACGCCGACGGCGGCATGGCCTGCAGCAGGGGCTTGGCGTCGAATTGAGCCTTCGCCCTGCCCTCGGATGTAGCGAGATCGTTGTCGCGCGTGACTTCCCTTAGCAAGAATTGTGACAACGGCATCGCGTCGCGCACCTGCTGCTCAAAGGCTTCAGCCCCGTACTCGCGCACATAGCTGTCGGGATCGTGTTCTGGCGGCAGGAACAGGAACTTGATGGTCTTGTTATCACCCGCATGCGGCAGGCAGGCATCAAGCGCACGCCGCGCTGCGCGCCGCCCCGCGGCATCACCGTCGAAGCTGAAGATCACGTCGTCGGTCTGGCGCAAGAGTTTCTGCACATGGGTCGGCGTACAGGCAGTGCCCAGGGTGGCAACTGCTTGCGGAAAACCCAACTGCGCGAGCGCGACGACATCCATGTAGCCCTCGGTGACCAGCACGTAACCCGCTTCGCGGATTGCCTGTCTTGCCTCGAACAGTCCGTACAGCTCGTGGCCCTTCTGAAATAAGGGTGTTTCCGGCGAGTTCAAGTATTTCGGCTCTCCACCATCGAGCACACGCCCGCCGTACCCGATGACCTGCCCCTTGGTATTGCGGATCGGGAACATGATGCGGTCGCGGAAGCGGTCGTAGCGCTTGCGGCTGCCCCCATCCTCTTCGCTGCGGTCAATGACGAGACCAGCCTCGACAAGCGCAGGCGCGTCGTAGGACGGGAAAACGCTGCGCAAATTGTCCCAGCCGCCCGGCGCATAGCCCATGCCGAATTTCGCGGCAATCTCGCCGGTCAGGCCGCGCCCTTTGAGGTAGGCGATCGCATGCGGCGCATTGCGCAATTGCTGTCGGTAATAGTCACAGGCACGCGTCATCACCTCGGAAAGCGCGAGACTTTTCGCTTGGGATTCCGCACGCTGCGCGGGCGGGATGCGATCTTCGTCCGGCACCACCATGCCGACACCTTGCGCAAGGTCTTTGACCGCCTCGACAAAGCCGAGACCGGAATACTCGATCAGGAAGCCGATTGCCGTGCCATGCGCGCCGCAGCCAAAACAGTGGTAAAACTGCTTGGTCGGACTGACCGTGAAGCTGGGCGATTTCTCGTTGTGGAAGGGGCACAGCCCCATGTAGTTGGCGCCGCCCTTCTTGAGCTGCACGTAGCGGCCGACCACATCGACAATGTCGACGCGGTTGAGCAGGTCCTGGATGAAAGACTGCGGTATCACGGCGGCGCCTTGGTGGTACGGGAGAATCCCGGGGTGTCATGCCAACGCCAGCGCGCCGGCACCCGACAACGAATATGAGGACGGGCAAGCGCTTCACAAGCGCCCGCAAACAGGCTTACGCCTTGGACAATGCAGCCTTCACCTGCGCCGAGACGGCGGTCATGTCAGCGCGACCGGCCAGCTTCGGCTTGAGCACGCCCATCACCTTTCCCATGTCCTGCGGGCCTGCAGCGCCAGTAGCGGCAACCGCGGCGGCGACTTCAGCCTGGATTTCTGCGTCGGACATGGCGGCAGGCATGTAGGCAGACAGGACCTGCAATTCCGCCTTTTCGTTGTCGGCGAGGTCCTGGCGGCCGCCGGCTTCAAACTGGGAGATGGAGTCCTTGCGCTGCTTGATCATCTTTTCGATGATGGCGAGAACGTGGGCGTCGGTCAGTTCGATACGCTCATCGACTTCCTTCTGCTTCATCGCGGCCGTCAGCATGCGGATGGTGCCGAGCTTGGCACTGTCCTTGGCGCGCATCGCGGCTTTCATGTCTTCGGTGATTTGCTCTTTCAGGCCCATTTTTCCTCCGGTACTTGACGGTTCCGCGCCTGCGCGCACGAACAAAATAGATGCCGAATAAAACACCAAAACCCGCTGCGGGCAAAAACACCGGAGCGGGTTTCAACAGCACCGCACGCAACCGTGCGGCGACAAAATCAGTACATCTTCTTCGGCAGTTGCTGGCTGCGGATGCGCTTGTAGTGGCGCTTCACGGCAGCGGCGAGCTTGCGCTTGCGCTCAGCGGTCGGCTTCTCGTAGAACTCGCGCGCACGCAGCTCGGTCAGCAGACCGGTCTTTTCAATGGTGCGCTTGAAGCGACGCATGGCGACTTCGAAAGGCTCGTTTTCTTTAATGCGAATAGTGGTCATGTAAACTCACAAACCGATGGAATTTGTAGGAAAGACGGCGAGTATAACAGCTTCAGAAAACAATGGAAAGAGTAAATCCGCCTTCGTGTTGCATCGCCGTTGTTGCTAGATCGACAATGCCGCGGCGACGCCGGAAGCCCAGGCCCACTGGAAGTTGTAGCCCCCCAGCCAGCCTGTCACATCGACCGCCTCGCCGATGAAATGCAGGCCCGGCACCTTTGCCGCCATCATGCTTTGCTGCGACAGCTCGCGCGTGTCGACACCGCCGCAGGTCACTTCCGCCTTCTTGTACCCTTCCGAGCCGTTCGGAACGATTACCCAGCGGTTAAGGGCTTCACCCAGCTTGCGCAACTGCTTGTCCGGCAAATCCGCGATGCGTGCATCCGGTTGGAAGCCGTTCGCTTGCAGCAATCCGTCGGCGAGGCGCGACGGCAGCCATTGCGCGAGGATATTGCCGAGGTTTTTCTTTATGGTGGTCTTGCCCTCGATAAGTGTCTGCGCGACATCGACCTCCGGCACAAGATCCAGTGTCAGCGCCGTGCCCGGCTTCCAGAAGCTGGAAATCTGCAGCACTGCCGGCCCCGAGAGGCCGCGATGGGTGAACAGCAGGTCTTCGCGGAATTGCGTGCGCGACTTTTTCTCGCCGGTTTCGATGCCGACCTCGAGCGAGATGCCGGCCAGCGGAACGAAGGGCTGCCAGCCTGCATTGTCGAAGGTGAGCGGCACCAGGCCAGGACGCGGCTCGACCAGCTTCAGGCCGAACTGCTTTGCAATGCGGAAGGCGAAATCGGTGGCGCCGATTTTTGGGATCGACAGGCCGCCGGTAGCAATCACAAGGTGCTTCGCGAGAATGGAGCCGCCATCGGTGCCGATGACGAAACGCTCCCCTTCCCGCGCAATCGCCTCCACCTTGCATGGCATGCGCCACGCCACGTGGCCGTGGTCGCACTCAGCCTTGAGCATGTCGATGATCTGTTCGGCAGAGTGGTCGCAAAAGAGCTGGCCCTTGTGCTTTTCATGCCAGGCGATACGGTAGCGCTTCATCAGCGCGAGGAAATCCTGCGGCGTATAGCGTGAGAGCGCACTCTTGCAGAAGTGCGGATTCTCCGACAGGTAGTTCTGCGGGCCGGCGTACAGGTTGGTGAAATTGCAGCGCCCACCGCCGGAGATACGGATCTTTTCCGCTAGCCGGGTGGCATGGTCGATGAGGACGACCTTCCTGCCGTTCTGGCCGGCGACGGACGCGCACATCATGCCCGCGGCGCCGGCGCCGATTACTGCAACATCAAATTGATTCGACATGGCTTGTCAGGTGAGGAACAAGCCATGATTGTAATCAATGGAAATACGGCGGAGCGGAATGCTTCATCCAGAGCTCGGACGAAAGGCGCATCACGTCGTTCAATGAACCACGCTTCTTGTACGTCTCGCGCAGCCATGCGGCGTCGTTGAGCCGCTCGTAGGCCATGTGCCGCAGGCGCTTCAGCACCTGTACTTCGGCTTCGTTCTGCGCGAAGCGCTTGAGGTCCTGCAGGCGGTCGAGGATGCTGACGAAGATCGACTGCTTGCCTGCCGCTGCCGCCTTGTCCTCGCCGTGCTGCGCCATTTCCCCATCGAGTCCGTAACGGCTGGCCTCGAAACGGTTGTACTGGTAAAGCAGGTAAAAGTCATCGTCGACCTCGAACGGCCGCTCGGTCAGGATCCAGCGCGCCAGCAATTGCGCGTAACAGCCGAGCAAGGCCGCATGCTCGAGCGTCAATGGCGTGTCGCACACACGGATTTCCACGGTGCCATACTCGGGCTTGGGACGGATGTCCCAGTAGAAATCCTTCATGCCGATGATGATGCCGAGGTCGATCAGCTCGTCGTAGTACTTCTCGAAATCACTCCACTTCGTCACCACCGGCGCAGTGCCGGCGAGCGGGAAGGCGCGCACCACGTTGCTGCGCGACGAATCGAATGCGGTATCGACGCCCTGGTAGAACGGCGAAGCGGCGGACAGCGCGATGAAGTGCGGCACATAGCGCGAGAAGCCGTGCGTCAGGTACAGCGCATCATCGCCGTTGGCCACCCCGATGTGGATGTGCTGGCCGAATACGGTGAAAGTCTTCGCCAGGTAGCCGTATTTTTCATGCAGGTAGTGAAAGCGTTCGCTCGGTGTGATGCGCTGCTCGCTCCAGTTCTGGAACGGGTGGGCGCCGCCGCCGGCAACATCGATGTTTAAATGGTGCGCGCCACGTGTCAGTGCGCCGCGCAAGTCCTTCAGCTCTTCGAGCAGGTGGTCGACGCGGGTGTGAATGCCGGAGTTCAGCTCGATCATGCCTTGCGTGATTTCCAGCTTGATCTGGTTCTGCAGCTCGCGCGGCTCGATCCAGGCCAGCAAGTCGACGGCGTCGGTCGCGAGGTTGTAATTGCGGCGGTTCACCAGTTGGAGTTCGAGTTCGATCCCCATGGTGAAGGGCGTCGACGATGTGAAGGGCAAGCTGTTCATGGAAGTCTCCGGATTCATTCGCGTCCGCTTTCGCCGGACTTGATCAGTGCGAATTGGGCGGCCACCGGCCCCAGCAGTTCGAGGACGACCAGCGTCCCGGCGAGCAAGGGGGCGACGGCTGCCGCTGTCTGCGGATAGACCGCGGAAATCTGTGCGAGGCTGAGGCTGGCTTCGGCCATCGGCAGGGTGCCCAGCGTAAGCAGGCCGGCCTGGCGCCATTTCAGGCGCGCCGGCCGGGCAAAGGCGAAGATGCTGCAGGCCATGGCGGCGAAACGCGCGGCCACCAGCACGACCACGGAGAGGCCGATCGTCGCGATGTCGGCGATGCCGATCGACGCGCCGATAGTGGCGAACAGCATCACGATAAACAATTCGCTCGCGACGCCAAATTCCAGCTCCATCAGGTCGTACTGGAGGTCCAGGTTCTTGGACAGGATCGCGAAGATCAGCATGGTCAGCAGCACCGGCAGGCGCAATGCGTGGGCTGCGCCGATGGTCAGCGTGATGATGGCGATCACCAGCACGAACTGGCGGCTGCGCTCGCGTCCAAGCAAACGCGCCAGCGGCATCATCAGGCGGTAGGTCAGGTAGGCAAGCAGCGCGGAGCCGAACACCGAATAGACCGTACTCGACAGCAAGGTCTGCAGCGAGAGGTCGGCATCGGTCGCGACAACGGGCAGGACAATATATGCGGACACCAGCGCGACAAGATTGTTCAACGCCGTCATGGCGGCGAGCCTGCGGGTGACCTGCCCTTCCGCCCCAAGGTCCCGCACCACGACCATCACGACGCCGGGCGCGGTGCCGATCGCGAAGACGCCGGCCAGGATCGCCAGGGGACGCGCGACACCGAGCATTTCCAACGCGCCCCAGACGAAGGCAAAACAGAGCGCGGCGCCGGTCACCACGGTTGCAAGCAACCATCGTTCGTGGCGCAGCCACCCGATATCGACATAGCGGCCGAGCTGGTAGACGACCAGCGCCAGCGCGATGTCGGCGAAGATGTGCGCGACTTTCAGGATATCCCCTGACAACCAGTCGAATCCGCTTTCGCCGACGACCACGCCCACCAGCAGGTAGCCGGTGATGCGCGGAATCCAGGGGTTCTTCGAAACGAGATGACCGCCGATCAGGCCAAGCAGCAACAGGCTGCCGAACAGCAGCAGCGCATTCCATTGCAGCGGCTGCGACGGATCAAACAGAGGGAAGGTCCACGTCATGGGGGCTCCTCATCGAATGGGTCCCGATAAGCGTGGCGCGAGCTTGGAGGACCAGTTGACGGACTCCGGCGGCGGCGGGGAGTTCGTCACGCGCGGGCGCGACTAGCCGTCATCGGAACGATGAGCATGGATAACGAGTTCCGAAACCTCCCTGGATCGGCGACTGTATCGATACTTTTATGTTTCAGTCATGTGGGGACTGCAATACTTTGTCAGTGGGAAATATAAAAAGTTCCCGAAAACAGTGCCGGAAGGAATCAGGGAGCAGTGTCGGTGCCAACGATCATCGACGTGGCACGCCCCAGGCGCTTGGGAACTGGCAAGCGCTATTGGACACCGAGCATCGCAAAATACTTGCGGTGCATGGCTTCGTTGAGGAATTCGGGGCGTGCGCAGCGTACGACGTCGCCAATGACGATGATGCTGGGACTGGCCAGCGTGGAAGCCGCAAGCGCAGCGGGAAGTTCGCCCAGCGTGGTGATCAGTTGCGCCTGTTTGGTCGACGTAGCCGACTGGATGACGGCAACCGGGGTCATGGCGGACTTGCCGCCGGCGAGCAGTGACTCCTGGATTTCGGCGCAACGCGCAACGCCCATGTAGATCACGAGCGTCATGTCCAGCTTGGCCAGCGTAGCCCAGTCGGGATTGGCATCGGCTGTCTTGCCATGGCCGGTCACGAAGATCGCGCCCTGGCTCCAGTCGCGGTGGGTCAGCGGAATGCCGAGCGATGCGGGCGCAGCCAATCCACTGCTGATGCCGTTGACGACCTCGACCGTGATGCCGGCGGCTTCGAGATGGGCGCGCTCTTCGCCGCCGCGACCGAAGATGAAAGGATCGCCGCCTTTCAGGCGCACGACGAGGTTGCCGCAGCGCGCTTCGCTGATCATCAGCTTTTCAATGAAGTCCTGCGGGGTCGACTGACACCCGCCGCGCTTGCCGACGGGGACGATGCGGGCGTCGAAACGAGCATGGTCGAGGATCGCCGGATTGACGAGATCGTCGACGAGGAGAACGTCGGCCGCGGCAATTGCCTTGACGGCCTTGACGGTGAGGAGGTCCGGGTCTCCGGGACCGGCGCCAACCAGAACAACCTTACCTTGCTTCTCCATGGGACACCCGTTTCGCATGTACGAGCCCGGCTACATGCAAACAGTGTTCCACCTGCTCCTGGATCGGTACAGGCACCGGCTGGCGGCCTGCAAGCGCTTCCTTGATCCATTCCGCAGTCGTGGCTGCATCACGTTGATGCGGAAGCGGGGGCAATTCGTCGACCGCCTCCTGCTTTTGCACCAACACAGTGCATTGATGGTCATGAAACCACGAAATCTGCTGCGCGCGCTTGGCATTGGCGACAGTTTCGCCTTCGGTACCGCGCATCAGGAAGGCATCGCCGCGTTCGACCGGAACGGCGTTGCTGAAGTACCCGGACAACAGTTCGAGGTATTCGGGGTGGGTGTAGGAAGTGAGCCGCAACGCCGGTCCGGCGAACGGCTGCATGATCTTGACCAGCGTATGCGTCGAGTTGCGCACACCCAGGATACGCCGCAGGGAAAGCAGGCGCGCCATCTTCGGCGCGAGGCGTTCGATGGGCATGAACACCGGTTCGCGCCGCGCAAAACCCTGCATCGCCTCGTCGACTGAGCGTGCAAATGCAAAGCCGAGTTCGCGCAGGATTTCAGCCGTCGTGACGCGCCCGGGATCCTCTGTCACGCCATGGATGAGAACGGGCACGCCGCGCTGGGCGAGCAGCATTGCCAGCAGCGGCGTGAGGTTCGGCATCTGGCGCGAGCCGTTATAGCTCGGGACGACAACCGGTGCGTAATCACCCGCCGGGCAGGGCAGCATGTCGAAGGATTGTTCCGAAGCGTCGAGGAAGCCTGCAATCTCATCGACCGATTCTCCCTTGATGCGCAGGGCGAGCATGAGGCCGCCCATCTCCAAGTCGGAGACGCGGCCGTCGAGCATCGCGGCGTATAGGTTTCGGGCATCCTCGCGGGAAATGCCGCGCGCGCCCTTCTTGCCTCGGCCGATTTCCTTGATGAAGGGTGCCGCGGCGAACGGTTCGTGGTTGTGTGCTGGTTCCATCGCTATAGGGTACTACGACGCGCATGCGGACCGGAAGCCGCTCAAAAAACAAAAGGGCAGGTTACCCTGCCCTTTTGTCGTCCAGCCTTGCCGATTACGCCAGCCGGCCGTGGCACTGCTTGTACTTCTTGCCGCTGCCGCATGGGCAGGGGTCGTTGCGGCCGACCTTCGGCACGCCGTTGACCATCGGCTGCTGAGCGGAAGACTCCGAATTGGCAGTCGGTGCAAGCAGCTCTTCCGGCGCCGCGTTCGGATTGAAGTCGGCGTGCTCGTAGTGCACGTTCTCGACGTGCGACTGGGCGAGCTGGGCTTCGGCGGCGTCGATCTCTTCGCGCGACTGGATGCGCACCGTCATGATGATGCGGACCACTTCATTTTTGATGAGGTCGAGCATGGTGCCAAACAGCTCGAAAGCTTCGCGCTTGTATTCCTGCTTCGGGTTCTTCTGCGCATAACCGCGCAGATGGATACCTTGGCGCAGGTGGTCGAGCGCCGCGAGGTGCTCGCGCCAGTGCGTGTCGATGCTCTGCAGCATGACGCTGCGCTCGAAGCCGGCGAAGGCTTCCTTGCCGATGATCTCAACCTTGGCGCTGTAGGATTCTTCCGCAGCCTTCAGCACGCGCTCGAGGAGTTCCTCGTCGGTCAGTTCTGGCTGGGCTTCCAGCATCTTCGTCAGCGGCACTTCGAGCTGCCATTCGTTGGCAAGCGCGGCTTCCAGGCCCTTGAGGTCCCACTGCTCTTCCATCGACTCCGCCGGAACGAAACTGCGGAATACATCGGTAAACAAGCCCTCGCGCAGGTTCGCGACCATTTCGGCCACGTCGTGCGCTTCGAGCAGTTCGTTGCGCTGCTGGTAGATCACCTTGCGTTGGTCGTTGGCGACGTCGTCGTATTCCAGCAGCTGCTTGCGGATATCGAAGTTGCGCGCTTCAACCTTGCGCTGCGCGGATTCGATGGAGCGCGACACGATGCCTGCTTCGATCGGCTCGCCTTCCGGCATCTTCAGACGGTCCATGATCGCGCGCACGCGGTCGCCGGCGAAGATGCGCAGGAGCGGGTCGTCCAGCGACAGATAGAAGCGCGACGAACCCGGATCGCCCTGGCGGCCCGAGCGGCCGCGCAGCTGGTTGTCGATGCGGCGGGACTCGTGGCGCTCGGTTCCGATGATGTGCAGGCCGCCGGCCTTCACCACATGTTCGTGCAGGGATTGCCATTCGTCGCGCAGCGTCTGCGCCTTCTGCTGCTTGTCGGCGTCGGAGAGGTTGGGATCGGCTTCGATGAGCTGGATCTGTTTCTCGACATTGCCGCCAAGGACGATGTCGGTGCCGCGGCCTGCCATGTTGGTGGCGATGGTGATCATCTTCGGGCGGCCGGCCTGGGCGACGATCTCCGCTTCGCGTGCGTGCTGCTTGGCGTTGAGCACGTTGTGCGGCAGCTTGTGCTGGGAGAGGATCGTCGAGATCAGCTCCGAGTTCTCGATCGATGTGGTGCCGACCAGCACCGGCTGGCCACGCTCGTGGCAATCCTTGATGTCGGCGACGACCGCGTTGTACCTTTCCTGCGCCGTCTTGTACACCTGGTCCTGCCGATCCTTGCGCTGGCTCGGGCGGTTCGGCGGGATGACCACGGTTTCGAGGCCGTAGATTTCCTGGAATTCGTAGGCTTCGGTGTCGGCGGTACCGGTCATGCCGGCGAGCTTGCCGTACATGCGGAAGTAGTTCTGGAAGGTGATCGAGGCCAGGGTCTGGTTCTCGTTCTGGATCTTCGCGCGCTCCTTGGCTTCGACCGCCTGGTGCAGGCCGTCGGACCAGCGGCGGCCCACCATCAGGCGGCCGGTGAATTCGTCGACGATGATGACCTCGCCGTTCTGCACCACGTAATGCTGGTCCTTGTGGTAGAGCACATGTGCGCGCAGTGCGGCGTACAGGTGGTGAATCAGCGTGATGTTGGCGGGGTCGTAGAGTGATGCACCTTCCGGCAGCAAGCCCATGCGGGTCAGGATCTGTTCCGCCTTTTCGTGGCCAGCTTCGGTCAGCAGCACCTGGTGCGATTTCTCGTCCTTGGTGTAATCGCCGGGGACTTCGACCTTGCCCTTGCCGTCCGGCGTTTCCTCGCCGATCTGCAGCGTCAGCAGCGGCGGAACTTCGTTCATCCGGATGTACAGGTCGGTGTGATCTTCGGCCTGTCCGGAGATGATCAGCGGGGTACGCGCTTCGTCGATCAGGATCGAGTCCACTTCGTCGACGATGGCAAAATTCAGACTGCGCTGCACACGGTCGCCCGTGTCGTAGACCATGTTGTCGCGCAGGTAGTCAAAGCCGAATTCGTTGTTGGTGCCGTAGGTGATGTCAGCGGCGTAAGCAGCCTGCTTGGTGTCGTGCGGCATCTGCGACAGATTCACACCAGTCGTCAGGCCGAGCCAGCTGTACAGCTTGCCCATCCATTCGGCGTCGCGCTGCGCGAGGTAATCGTTGACGGTCACCACGTGCACGCCCTTGCCGGCCAGCGCATTCAGGTAGGCCGCGAGCGTGGCCATCAGCGTTTTGCCTTCACCTGTGCCCATTTCGGCGATCTTGCCGTAGTGGAGCACCATGCCGCCGATGAGCTGCACGTCGAAGTGGCGCATCTTCAGGACGCGACGGCTGGCCTCGCGGCAGACCGCAAAAGCTTCCGGCAGGAGCTGGTCCAGGGTCTCGCCCTTGGCGATGCGCTCCTTGAACGCGGGCGTCTTCGCCTGCAGCTCGGTGTCGGAGAGCTTCTCCAGCGCTGGTTCGAGCGCATTGATTTCGCGTACTGTCTTCTGGTATTGCTTGATCAGCCGCTGGTTGCGGCTGCCGAAAATCTGGGTCAGTAGGGACATGCTTTAATGTTGTAGATGACGCCGCGAAACCAGCCCTTCTTCAGTTTCGCAGAGACGCAATTGGGCTAAATTGCAGATTTTATCATGCAGCCCCAAGGGGTCTGCCCGCTTCAGAACCGGATACGCAAAATGATTGTGCAAGGACAAATTTCCGGAATCCACCCGGCCGCACATGGCCGATCAAGCGTTAGATGGGGACGGTCCGGAGGGAAACAATCCCCTGGCGCCGCAAAGTCAACAGAAAGGCTTACCTGGCTGCCAGAGCAGCCATCTTGGCCTGGTCAGCCCCGGCGGCGAGGAACTTGTGCGGATCCTGCTGGATACCCTTTACCAGCACTTCAAAGTGCAGATGCGAGCCGGTCGAGCGTCCGGTGGAACCGATATCGGCGACATGCTGACCGCGGCGCACGATGTCGCCGACCTTGACACCCAGGCGTGAGCAGTGCGCGTAGCGTGTCACGATGTCATTACCGTGGTCGACCTCGACCATGTTGCCGAATTGGGGATGGTATTCGGCAACGATGACAACTCCGCCTGCGGCCGCGACGATGGGCGTGCCGGTAGCCGCTGCAAAGTCGATGCCTTCATGGAAAGCCTGGCGGCCCGTGAAGGGGTCAAAGCGCCAGCCGAAACCAGACGCGTTGTAACTGACGTTAACCGGCGGAATGGTGGGCAGCAGCTTGGATTTGATCTTGTGGCTCATCAGCGCGGATTCGACGACGTTCATGTAGTCGGCGCGGTGCTCCACGTCGCGCGCCATCGCGTCCAGCAGCTGCTGGAATTCATTCATGCTGAGCTGCTTGCCCGGCATGCTCGTGGTTTCGATACCGCCCCGACCGGGCAGCTCGCGGAAATTGAATTCTTGCGGTTTGACGCCGGCCAAGCCTTGCACGCGTTCGCCGAGGGCATCCAGACGCATCAACTGCGCCTGCATTTCACCCAGCTTGGTGGCCATGGCGGCAAGGTTTTCCTTGACGTACTTGTCTTTCTTGCTGGTGTCGTCGTGCGTGGCGGATGCGACGACGTCGCGGACGATCGGAATATTGAGGTCGCTTGCGTGCCGGGCAGTGAGGTAATACAAGAGGAAAGAAACAAGGACGACCGATGCCGCAAACGCAAACCCTGCGAGCATCAGGTGCCAGCGCGTCAGCGTAAGCGTCTTTGCGCTGAAGCGCGGGTGCAGCAGAATTATTTGCATTCTTACTCCTCCGACTCGTCTATCGCAGGTGTGTGTGATAAGGTTGAAGCATGAGTCGCCCGCCCTTTTCTTTTGCATCCCAGCAACGATTTCAGCCTGCCCGCGCGAGCACCAAGCCCGCGAACAGGGTTACAGCTGCTACAGATTTCCTGCGCACACACGACAAAATGGCCACGCTTTTGCCGGCAGTGATGCGCCTGGCGGCGTTGCAAGAAGAGTGCTCGGCTGTACTCCCCGCGCTTTTTGACGCTTGTTCCGTCATGCGGTTCGACGGAGGTCAATTGACGATCGGGGTGCCGAATGCGGCACTGGCCGCAAAGCTCAAGCAGCAATTGCCAAAATTGCAAGAGAGCCTGCTGCAACGCGGTTGGCAGGTTAACGCAATACGTATCAAAGTGCAAGTGAGAAAGATTGGCGAAAAGACAATACGCCAGAAGGAAATCGAAATGCCGAACAAGGCCTTGTCGGCATTCGAGGAACTGCGGAATTCACTGGACAAGTCGCCAGGAAACCAGGCGTTGACCGAGGCGCTGAACAACCTGCTCAAGCGCCACCGATAGTCACGCGAAAGCCCACTCCTGGCGCGTCTGGCGGGCATAGGCCTCCGGCGCGGCGTTGAGGGAGTCAAAGCTCACAATCTCATAGGCATCCGGCTGCTCAAGCAAGGCGCGCAGCAGCAGGTTGTTCATCATGTGGCCCGCCTTGTGCGCGACATAGCTGGCCAGCAGCGGATGGCCAACGAGGTAGAGATCGCCAATGGCGTCGAGGATCTTGTGGCGCACGAATTCGTTTTCGTAGCGCAGGCCGTCCGGATTGAGGATCCGGTATTCATCCATCACGATTGCGTTTTCCAGCGAGCCGCCACGCGCCAGCCCCATGCCGCGCAAGGTTTCGACGTCCTGCATGAAGCCGAAGGTGCGGGCGCGGGCGATTTCCCTGACATAGGAATCGATGCCGAAATCGACTTCGGCTACCTGGCCGGTCGCATCGACGGCCGGATGGTTGAATTCGATGAAGAAGTTGAGCTTGAAACCGTCGTAGGGCTCCAGGCGCGCCCACTTTTCCTGCGCGCCCTTGCCGTCACGGACTTCGACCGGCTTCTTCACGCGGATGAATTTCTTCGGCGCGTTCTGTTCATGGAGACCGGCCTGCTGCAGCAGGAACACGAAGGTGGCGGCGGAGCCGTCCATGATCGGGATTTCTTCCGCAGTCAAATCGACGTACAGGTTGTCGATGCCAAGGCCGGCGCAGGCCGACATCAGGTGCTCGACGGTCGACACGCGGACGCCCTCCTTTTCGAGGACGGACGCCATGCGGGTGTCGCCAACGCCGTCGGCGCGCGCGGGCAGGTCGACAGGAGGATTGACGTCGACCCGGCGGAAAACGATACCGGTATCGGGCGCAGCCGGGCGAAGCGTGAGCTCGACCTTGGTGCCGGAATGGAGTCCGACGCCAATGGTCTTGACGAGCTGTTTGACGGTGCGTTGTTTGAGCATCGGTGAATTATAGCAACTAACCCACCGGTCAGTTGTAAAGCATTGTGACCGTTGTTGGGCTTACACCACGCTATCCGCACCGATCTGCTGTCATTCCCGTCTAAATTAGTGGCTTTCAACCCAATGTTGCGCCCTTTGCACTGCCCGTCGCCACGTCGAAAGACGTTGCTCGCGCTCGCCTGCGGTCATCGCCGGCTCGAAGCGCTTCTGGACCTGCCACTGCGACGCGATTTCATCCTTCGATCCCCAGAACTTGACCGCCAGGCCCGCGAGATACGCCGCGCCTAGCGCGGTCGTTTCCGTCACGAGCGGCCTCACCACGGGAACACCCAGCACATCAGCCTGGAACTGCATCAACAGATCGTTGCGCGACGCGCCGCCGTCCACCCGCAATTCGGTCAGCCCGATGGACGCGTCCTTCTGCATCGCCTCGAGCACGTCCGCTGTTTGATAGGCAATGCTCGCCAGCGTCGCCCGCGCGATGTGCGCCTTCGTGGTTCCACGGCTGATGCCGACCATGGTTCCACGCGCGTAGGAATCCCAATAAGGTGTGCCAAGGCCGACAAACGCGGGCACAAAGAATACGCCTCCGGTGTCCGGGACACTGGAAGCCAGTGCTTCGACTTCTTCCGAACTATTGATGATCCCGAGTCCGTCACGCAGCCATTGCACGGCGGCGCCGGCATTGAACACGCTGCCTTCGAGCATGTAATCGGTCTGTCCGTCGATAGTCCATCCGACGGTGGTCAAGAGGCTGTTCTTCGAAGTGATGGCCTGCTTGCCGGTGTTCATCAGCATGAAGCAACCCGTACCGTAGGTATTCTTTGCCATGCCGGGATGATGGCAGGCCTGGCCGAACGTCGCCGCCTGCTGGTCGCCGGCGATTCCGGCAATCGGAATCGGACCGCCGAGCAATTCAGCCTTTGTCGATCCAACCACACCGCTGCCGGAGACAACGTCGGGCAACAGGCTGCGCGGGATGTCGAGGATGGACAGCAGTTCGTCGTCCCACTGAAGGGTGTGAATATTGAACAGCAACGTGCGTGATGCGTTGCTGGTGTCGGCGACATGTGCGCCGCAAAGCTTGTAGATGAGCCAGGAATCAATGGTGCCGAAGGCGAGTTCGCCGCGCTCCGCCCTGCTCCGCGCACCGGGCACATGATCGAGCAGCCACTTGAGCTTGGTGCCCGAAAAATAGGCATCGATCACCAGGCCGGTCTTCTCCTGGAACAATCCGGTCTTGCCCTGCTCGCGCAAAGCGTCACACAGGCCCGCGGTGCGGTGATCCTGCCACACGATGGCGTTGGCGATCGGCTCGCCCGTCCTGCGGTCCCACACTACCGTCGTTTCGCGCTGGTTCGTGATGCCGATGGCGGTAATCTCGGTTGCGGAGATATTTTGCTGCTTGAGCACCTGCCGCGCGACGCTCAGCTGGCTGCTCCAGATTTCGTTGGCGTCGTGTTCGACCCAGCCCGATTGCGGGAAAATCTGCCGGAATTCCTGCTGCGCGATGCCCTGCATGCGGCCTTCACGATCGAACAGGATGGCGCGCGAACTGGTCGTGCCCTGGTCGAGGGCGAGAATGTATTGGGTCACTGGACTGTCTCCTTGGATGACGCGCTCTCCGGCCGCCATGAAAAATGGCGCGGCAACACTGCCGCGCCAACCTAGTTTATCTGATCAATGACGACGCGATCAGTTGGCACGGCCCTCCTTCCAGGCCTGCAGCAGCTTGTCGTAGGCGATGGTTTCACCCTTCGGCTTTTCGTTGTCCAGCTTCTTCCACGGTGCGCCCTTGTCGCTCAGCCACTTGGCAGGGTCGCCCTTCGGATTCAGCTTCGGTGCGCAGGCCTTCATGCCGGCGCGCTCGAGGCGCGCCAGGACCTGGTCCATTTCCTCGGCCAGGTTGTCCATTGCCGCCTGCGGTGTCTTCTCGCCAGTGACCGCGGTCGCGACGTTCTTCCACCAGAGCTGAGCCAGCTTCGGATAGTCAGGAACGTTGGTGCCGGTCGGCGTCCATGCCACCCGGGCCGGACTGCGGTAGAACTCGACCAGGCCGCCGAGCTGGTCGGCGTGCTGCGTGAAGTAGTCATGCTTGATGTCGGACTCGCGGATGAAGGTCAGGCCGGTGATCGACTTTTTCAGCGACACCGTCTTCGCGGTCACGAACTGCGCATAGAGCCATGCGGCGGCGCGACGCTCCGGCGGCGTGGACTTGAAGAAGGTCCATGAACCCACGTCCTGGTAGCCGTTTTGCATGCCGTTCTTCCAATACGGCCCGTGCGGCGACGGGGCCATTCGCCACTTCGGTTTTCCGTCCGCATTCACAACCGGCAGGCCGCTCTTGGTCATCGATGCCGTGAAGGCCGTATACCAGAAAATCTGCTGGGCGATTTCGCCTTGCGCCGGGACGGGGCCTGCTTCCGAGAAGGTCATGCCCATCGCCTGCGGCGGCGCGTATTTCTTCATCCAGTCGACATACTTGGTGAGCGCGTACACGGCAGGCGGCGAGTTGGTCGCGCCGCCGCGTGTGACGGATGCGCCGACCGGATTGCACTTGTCCTGCGAAACACGGATACCCCATTCGTCGACCGGCACCCCGTTCGGAATGCCCTTGTCGGCGGTGCCGGCCATCGATAGCCACGCGTCGGTGAAGCGCCAGCCGAGCGACGGATCCTTCTTGCCGTAATCCATGTGGCCGTAGACGCGCTTGCCGTCGAGATTCTTGACGTCGTTCGTAAAGAAATCGGCGATGTCTTCATAGGCGGACCAGTTGACCGGCACTCCGAGTTCATAGCCGTACTTGGCCTTGAACTTTTCCTTCAGGTCCTTGCGCTCGAACCAGTCGGCACGGAACCAATACAGGTTCGCGAATTGCTGGTCGGGCAGCTGGTAGACCTTGCCGTCGGGCGCGGTGGTGAAGCTGATGCCGATGAAATCCTTCAGGTCGAGGCCAGGATTGGTGAATTCCTTGCCTTCGCCTGCCATGTAATCGGACAGCGGGATGATCGCGCCGTAGCGGTAGTGCGTGCCGATCAGGTCGGAGTCGGAAATCCAGCCGTCATAAATGCTCTTGCCGGACTGCATCGAGGTCTGCAGCTTTTCGACGACGTCGCCTTCCTGGATGATGTCGTGCTTGACCTTGATGCCGGTAATCTCCTCGAAGGCCTTGGCGAGGGTCTTGGATTCATACACGTGCGTGTCGATGGTTTCGGACACGACATTGATTTCATTGATGCCTTTCGCCTTGAGCTTGGCGGCGGCTTCGATGAACCACTTCATTTCGTCCAGCTGCTGCTGCTTGCTCAGGCTGGAAGGCTGGAACTCCTGGGTAACCCACTTTTCCGCTGCTTTCATGTCGGCCCAGGAAGCACCCGAAGCCAGCATCGCCGCCGCAGCCAACGCCGTCAGTTTTAGTCTCATATCTCCACCTGTTTTAATGTCTTCCCCCAGCAGGAATGCCCGGCGCGGGGAAGGAATGCGCCGGGCATGGAAACGCAGGGTCAACCCCAACGCATCACGATAAGCAACACCAGAATTCCGACCGCCGCGCCGATGGCCTGGTCCATCTCGGTCAGGCCGGCCCAGGCCAGGTTGAGGTAGGCAGCCGTCAACAGGCCGATGAACAGCCTGTCGCCGCGCGTCGTGCTGATCGGCAGGAAGCCCCGCCGCTCGGTCGTCGGCGATTTGATTTCCCATATCGTCATGCCGATCAGCATGAGCACGATTGCCGTAAAGAAGACGGCCACGGGAGGCGTCCATGCCATCCATCCGAATACTTCTTCCATGTCACACCCTCCCCATTGCAAAGCCCTTGGCGATGTAATGCCGCACGAACCAGATCACCAGCGCGCCCGGCACGATGGTCAGCACGCCGGCTGCGGACAGCACGCCCCAATCCATCCCGGCGGCGGAGACGGTGCGCGTCATCGTCGCGGCGATCGGCTTGGCATTGACCGAGGTCAGCGTGCGGGCCAGCAGCAGTTCCACCCAGCTGAACATGAAGCAGAAGAACATCGTCACGCCGACGCCGGACTTGATCATCGGCAGGAAGATCTTCACGAAGAATTTCGGGAAGCTGTAGCCGTCGATATAGGCGGTCTCGTCGATTTCCTTCGGAATGCCGGACATGAAGCCCTCCAGGATCCACACGGCCAGCGGCACGTTGAACACCATGTGCGCCAGCGCCACCGCGAGGTGCGTATCCATCAGGCCGACCGTCGAATAGAGCTGGAAGAACGGTAGCAGGAACACCGCGGGCGGGGTCATGCGGTTGGTCAGCAGCCAGAAGAACAGATGCTTGTCGCCGAGGAAGGAATACCGTGAAAACGCATATGCCGCGGGCAATGCCACTGCCGTCGACAGGACCATGTTAATGGCGACATAGATAATCGAGTTGATGTAGCCGTCATACCAGGACGGATCGGTGAAGATCGTCTTGAAGTTGTCGAAAGTCAGGTTGCTCGGCCACATTGTCAGCGCACCAACGATTTCCTCGTTGGTCTTGAGCGACATGTTCAGCATCCAGTAGATCGGCAGCAGCGACAGCAGCAGGTACATCGCGAGAATGGGCGCCGTCAGGCGTTTGCTCATCATTTCTTGTCTCCCGTTCCGACACGTTGCATCCAGTTGTAGAGCACGAAGCAGAACAGCAGGATGATCAGGAAGTAGATCAGCGAGAATGCCGCCGCCGGTCCGAGATCGAACTGGCCGACGGCCTTCTGCGTCAGGTATTGCGACAGGAAGGTGGTCGCATTTCCGGGTCCGCCGCCGGTCAACACGAAGGGCTCGGTGTAGATCATGAAGCTGTCCATGAAGCGCAGCAGCACGGCGATCATCAGTACGTTGCGCAGTTTGGGCAGCTGGATGAAGCGGAACACGGCCCAGCGCGACGCGCCGTCGATCTTCGCCGCCTGGTAATACGCATCCGGAATCGCGCGCAGGCCGGCATAACAGAGCAGCACTACGAGTGGGGTCCAGTGCCAGATATCCATGACGAGCACGGTGACCCATGCGTCGACCGAGTCGCCGGTGTAGTTGTAGCTGATGCCGGAGCGGTTGATCGCGTAGCCGAGCAGGCCGATGTCGCCGCGGCCGAAGATCTGCCAGATCGTGCCGACCACGTTCCAGGGAATCAGGAGCGGCAAGGCGATGAGCACCAAGGACATCGATGCCTTCCAGCCCTGCGCAGGCATGGTCAGCGCAATCAGGATACCGAGCGGGATCTGGATCGCGAGCACGGACAGCGAGAAGATCAGCTGCCGGTACAGCGCGCCGTGCAGCTCGCTGTCGCGCATCACCATGCGGAACCACTCGGTGCCCACAAAGACGTGCTGCGTCGGGCTGAGGATGTCCTGCACAGAGTAGTTCACGATGGTCATCAGCGGCAGGATGGCCGAGAAGGCAACGCACAGGATCACCGGGAGAATCAGGAACCACGCGCGGTTGTTATGGGTTTTCATGTCATGCCACCCGCTTGTCGTTGACGTAGTAAAGGGTCCTGTCCGCCGGCAGGCGCAGCCATACCTTCGCGCCGGAGGACGCGGAGAGTTGCCGCAGCTTGGCGGCGATGGTGTGTTCGCCCAACTTGAACTCGGCAAGGTAATGGGTGCCGAGATTGCGCACCGATGTGATGGTCGCCGGCACCGTATCAGGCTGCTGCTCGAATTCGCATTCAACGAATTCGGGGCGGATGCCGAGCGTCGTTTTCCCGTTGGCGCCGTTCAGCGCGGCGCTTGCACGCGGCGACATCGGAATGCTGCTGCCTTCGAGATGCGCGGCACCGCCATTGATCGTGCACGGCAGGAGATTCATGCCGGGATTGCCGATGAAATAGCCTACGAAGGTGTGCGCCGGCTGTTCGAACAATTCCTGTGCGGTGCCGGCCTGGACCACTTCGCCCTGCGTCATCACCACCACCTTGTCGGCGAATGTCAGCGCCTCCACCTGGTCATGGGTGACGTAGATCAGCGACAGCTTGAGCTCGTGATGGATTTCCTTGAGCTTGCGGCGCAGCAGCCACTTGAGGTGCGGATCGATCACGGTCAGCGGTTCGTCGAACAGTACTGCGGCGACATCGGGACGAACCAGGCCGCGGCCGAGGGAAATCTTTTGCTTCGCATCGACGGACAGGCCGCTGGCGCGATGCTTCAGGTCGCCGGTCAGCTCCAGCATCTCTGCGACCTGCTGCACGCGCTTGTTGATGTCCGCCGTTTTCCAGCCGCGATTGCGCAGCGGGAAAGCGAGGTTGTCGAACACCGTCATCGTGTCGTAGATGACCGGGAACTGGAACACCTGGGCGATATTGCGCGCTTCCGGCGGCAGGTTGGTCACATCCTTGCCGTCGAAGAGCACACGGCCATGCGAAGGACGCAGCAATCCCGAAATGATGTTCAACAGCGTGGTCTTGCCACAGCCGGACGGCCCCAGCAGCGCGTAGGCGCCGCCGTCATTCCACTGCATGTTCATCGGGCGCAGCGCGTAGTCGGTCGGCGCGCTCGGGTTCGGCTTGTAGGCATGGGCCAGATCAACGAGTTCAATGCGGGCCATGTTTACACTCCAACCTGAGTCAGTGTCGGCGCAAACAATAGCGCGCCATCGGGTGCGTACAGGAACAGGTCGCCCGGCCTGCAATACATGCTGCAGGGCGAGCCGATTGCGAGGTCGTGCACGCCAGGCAGCTGCGCGACGAGGGCGATGCGGCCGCGATGCACGTGCACATAGGTTTCGGAACCGCTGATTTCCGCGAGCTCGACTTCCGCTTCAATCGGCACATCATCCGGATTGCGTGCAACCAGGCGCAGGCTGTGGGCACGCAGGCCGAGCATCACTTCCTTGTATCCGGCCGCCTTCTGCATCTGTGCGGCGCTCAATTGCAGGACAAGTCCGCTGCCCAGTTGAGCGGTGCCGTCGGCTTCGAGGGAGGCTGGCATCAGGTTGATCGGCGGATCGCTGAAGGTGCGTGCGGCCTGGATGGAATTGGGGGCGTTGAATACGTCAAGCGTCGATCCGCTCTGCAGCAAGCGCCCCTCATGCAACACCGCCACGTTGCCGCCGAGTTGCAGGGCTTCCAGCGGTTCGGTGGTGGCATACACCACGGTGGTTTTTCCTTCCGAGAACAATTCGGTCAGCTCGTTACGCAATTCTTCGCGCAGCTTGTAGTCGAGATTGACCAGCGGCTCGTCGAGGAGCAATAGGCCGGCTTCCTTGATGAGGGCGCGTGCCATCGCCGTGCGCTGCTGCTGGCCGCCGGACAGTTCGGCCGGGAAGCGTTGCAGGTAGGGTGTGATGTGCAGGCGTTCCGCCATGTCGGTCACGCGCTTCCTGATCTCGCTTTCCGCCACGCCCTTGATGCGCAGCGGCGACGCGATATTGTCGAAGACCGTGAACGACGGGTAATTGATGAATTGCTGGTACACCATGGCGAGGTCGCGCTCGCGGACCGACACGCCGGTCACATCGCGCCCGCCGGCAACCACACGCCCTTCTGTCGGCCGGTCGAGTCCGGCCATGAGGCGCATGAGAGTCGTCTTGCCGGCCTTGGTCGTCCCCAGCAATACGTTGATGGTCCCCGGCACCAGCGAGAGCGAGAGCGGATAGATATGATCTTCCGCACCAACTTTCCTGCTGACGTTCTCCAATGCTAGAAGCACGCTGTCTTCCTCCTAAAAATTCTTCTTGGTGCGCCGCTTATTCTAGGCGCTGCGGCTTTTCTCGTTGCCGCTCATTTGCTGAATCCAGGTATCGAGCTTTTCCTGCGTCCCCTTGGGCAGATGCAAGCCAAGCTTGGATCTGCGCCACAAGATATCCGCGGCGTCCACCGCCCATTCTCGCTGCATCAGGTAATCGACCTCGGCTTCATAGAGGCCAGGTGCGATTTCCTTGCCCATATCGGCCACGCTCTTTCGGCCGGCGAGCAGCGTGTCGATCCGTGTTCCGTAGGCCCGTGCGTAACGGCTCACCAATGCCGCCGGCAAGAACGCATGGCGCTTCTGCATCTCATGCACGAACTTGTCGAACTCGTGTACGGAACGATTCGACGGCTGCGCGCCGTACAGGTCTCCGCCGGGCAGGCAGGCGTGTTCGGTCCAGGAGCCGCGAGTCATGGGAAGCAGGGGGGCAAGCATGTCGACGGCCTCTTCCGCCAGTTTGCGGAAGGTGGTGATCTTTCCACCGAAGACGGAGAGCAGCGGCGCGCCCTGCGTATCGAGTTCGAGGCGGTAGTCGCGCGTCACGGCGGCGGCGCTCGACGATTCGTCCTCCACAAGCGGACGAACCCCGGAGTAGCTCCAGGCGACATCGGACGGGGTAATGCGCTTGCGGAAGTAACGGCTTGCGAGGTCGCACAGGTAGATGATCTCGTCCTTGTCGATGGCCACCTTGTTGGCATCGCCGTGATATTCGATATCCGTCGTGCCGATCAGGGTGAAGTCCTGCTCGTAGGGAATGGCGAACACGATGCGGCCATCCGGGTGCTGGAAGATATACGCGTAAGGATGGTCAAACAGCTTGGGGACGACGATATGGCTGCCCTTGATCAGGCGCAACGCCTTTTCCGTCGGACGCTCTACGGCGCTCTGCAGGAATTGTGCCGTCCACGGGCCAGCCGCATTGACCAGTGCCCGCGCGCGAACGAGGGATTGCCTTCCTTGGGCGTCGACCAGTTCGACAATCCATGCACTGCCGTCGCGCCGCGCGGATGTGCACCGTGTGCGTGTAAGGATGCGCGCACCCTTCTCGGCTGCGTCGACCGCATTGAGCACCACCAGCCGCGCATCATCCACCCAACCATCCGAATACACGAAGCCTCGTGTGAACTCCGGCTTGAGCGGTTCGCCCGCCGCATGCCTGCGCAAGTCGACACCGCTCGATCCGGGCAGGAGCTCGCGCTTTGCCAGCGCGTCGTACAGGAACAAGCCGGTGCGGATCATCCATGCCGGACGCTGCCCCTTGTCGTGCGGCAGAACGAAGCGCATCGGCCACATGATGTGGGGTGCCGCGCGCAACAGCACTTCGCGTTCGATGAGCGCTTTGCGGACGAGGTTGAACTCGTAGTACTCGAGGTAGCGCAGCCCGCCGTGGATAAGCTTTGATGAGGACGAGGAGGTATGGGATGCGAGGTCATCCTTCTCGCAGAGAACGACGGTCAAACCACGCCCCGCGGCGTCGCGCGCAATGCCGGCGCCGTTGATACCTCCACCGACAACGAGCAGGTCGCATTCGAGGTTGGTCTTGCCGTTTTCCATTCGGATCTCGCCCAAATAATGAGTTGGTACGGTGACAGGCGCCTAAGATACGACAATACCCGAAAGTAATGCAACAGGATTTTTGATTTTTTACACTCGTTTATTTTCGTTTTCAATTATATTGAGGGCTTCGCCACGATTGAAGGGGAACGGATTTGACTCTTAATCCACGTCAAAGGCGGCTGCTGGAGGTCGTACGGCAACGCGTGACCATATCGGTGGAAGAGCTGGCGCTGGAGCTGGGCGTCACACCGCAGACGGTGCGGCGTGACGTCAAGATGATGGAGGAAGCGAACCTGCTGGCACGCTATCACGGCGGCGTAGGCCTGCCCTCTTCCGTCGAGAACATCGACTACAGCCTGCGTCAGGGAATGAACAGCGACGCCAAGCGGCGCATTGCGTGCGAAGTGGCACGCCAGGTGCCTTCCGGATGTTCATTGCTGATCAACATCGGTACGACGACCGAGGAGGTCGCGCGTGCCCTGGTGCACCATCAGGCATTGCATGTCGTCACTAACAACCTCAATGTGGCCTCCATCCTCTCCGACAATCCGCATTGCGAAGTGATTCTAGCGGGCGGCGTGGTACGCGGCCGGGACCGTGGCATCGTAGGCGAGGCAACGATCGATTTCATCCGGCAGTTCAAGGTCGACATCGGCATCATCGGGATTTCGAGTATCGAACTGGACGGCACGCTGCGCGACTACGATCCGCGCGAGGTCAAGGTGGCGCAGGCGATCATCGAACAATCGCGGGAGGTCTGGCTGGTGGCCGACCATGACAAGTTCGCGCGCCAAGCCCTGGTGCGCATGGCGCATGTATCGCAGATCGACATGCTGTTTACGGACGCGCCGCCTCCCGAGGCATTGAACCGGGTGCTCAGGGACGCTAAGGTGGAGGTGTTTGTCGTCGAGTAAAAAAAACGGCGCCGAAGCGCCGTTTTCATTTACTGCGGGAAAAATCAGCCGAGCTGTCCCAGCAGCGTCTCCGCGTTGGAGACTTCGAACTTGCCGGGTTGCTCGATGTTGAGCTGCTTGACGACGCCATCTTCCACCAGCATCGAAAAACGTTGCATGCGGACGCCCATGCCCTTGGCGGTCAGGTCGAATTCCAGGCCGAGTGCCTTGGTGTATTCCGCACTGCCGTCGGCCATCATGCGAACGATGCCGGTCGCCTTTTGGTCGCGGCCCCATGCGCCCATCACGAAGGCATCATTGACCGAGATGCACCAGATCTCGTCCACGCCCTTGGCCTTGAACTGGTCGGCCAGCGCGATGTAGCCCGGCACGTGCTTGGCCGAGCAGGTCGGCGTATAGGCGCCGGGCAGGCCGAAGACGGCAATCTTCTTGCCCTTGGTCAGCTCGCTGACCTTGAAGGTATTCGGGCCCAGGGAGCAGCCTTCCGATTCGACTTCGATGAATTCCGAAAGCGCGCCTTCCGGCAGGCGGTCGCCGATCTTGATCGTCATGATTTTGTCCTCTCTCTTGTAGGGATGCGATAGTGCGTAAAAACGCCGCGCGCCGCTGTCACGCGGGGCGCGGCGTACAAACCGCAGTATGCCTTTTTCTTGCTTTTCTTGCAGCATCCTCCCTACTTCGCGTAGGGGGAAGGCTTTAGTCAGCCTGCTTGCGCAGGAAGGCCGGGATGTCGTAGGTTTCCATGCCGTTCTTTTCGAGCGCGCGCACCGTTTCCGATGCGGACTCGCGGCGCCATACCGCCGGGGCCTTCAGGCCCTGGAAGGCGGCAGCCGGCTCGGCCATGCCCTGGTTGCCCACGCCGGTGTGCTGCATGATCGGCTCGTTGTGCGTGCCGGTGCGCAGGACCGGGGTCTGCACCAGTTGCACGTTCTTGCGGCCGCGGCCGAGGCCGGTTGCCACGACGGTGACGCGGATCTCGTCGCCCATGTTTTCGTCGTAGGCGATGCCCTGTGCGATGGATGCGTCGGGGGCGGCGAAGGCACGGACGGTTGCCATGACTTCCTTGATTTCCTTGCCCTTGAGGCTGCGGCTGGCCGTGACGTTGACCAGCACGCCGCGCGCGCCGGACAGGTCGATGCCGTCCAGCAGCGGCGATGCCACGGCTTGCTCGGCGGCAATGCGTGCGCGGTCGACACCGGAAGCGGTCGCGGTACCCATCATCGCCTTGCCCTGCTCGCCCATGATGGTCTTGACGTCATTGAAGTCGACGTTGATGTGGCCCGGCACATTGATGATTTCGGCGATACCGGCAACGGCGTTGTTCAGCACGTCGTCGGCGTGTTGCAGCCATTCCATCATGCTGTCGTCTTCGTAGATGTCTTCCAGCTTCTCGTTCAGGATCACAATCAGGGAATCGACGTGGCGGGACAGTTCTTCCAGGCCCTGCTCGGCGATTTCCATGCACTTCGCGCCTTCATAGGAGAAGGGCTTGGATACCACGGCAACGGTCAGTGCGCCGAGTTGCTTGGCCACTTCCGCCACCACCGGCGCAGCGCCGGTGCCGGTGCCGCCGCCCATGCCGGCAGCGATGAACACCATGTGTGCGCCGCGCAGTGCGTCTTCGATGCGCTGGCGGGAATCCTCAGCCAGCTGGCGGCCGACGTCGGGTTTCATGCCTGCGCCCAGGCCGGATTCACCGATCTGGATGATGTTGTTGGCGTTCGACTGCTGCAGTGCCTGCGCGTCGGTATTGGCGGCGATGAATTCCACGCCTGCCACGCCCTTGTTGATCATGTGTTGAACTGCATTGCCGCCTGCACCACCCACGCCCACCACCTTGATCACGGTGCCGAGATTCGCGTTATCGATCATATCGATTTCCATGATTGTTTAACTCCCTTAGATGAAGCAGTTTTCAGTCGTTAGTCACCACGCTGTGGGGCGACTAGCAACTGCAAACTGCGGTTAGTACACAAAAATTATTTGATTTCTTGCTGCTTAAAAATTACCGAGGAACCACTCTTTCATTCGCTGCCATACCGCCTTCACCGAACCATCCTGGCGAGTGACGATGTGGCCGCGCAGGTACTGCTTCTTCGCTTCCAGCAACAACCCCAATACCGTCGAATAGCGCGGACTGCGCACCACGTCCGCCAACTGCCCGCTGTACTCCGGCACGCCGAGGCGCGTCGGCTTCAAGAAAATGTCTTCAGCCAGTTCCACCATGCCCGGCATCATGGCCGTGCCGCCGGTGATGACGATGCCGGAAGACAGGACTTCTTCGTATCCCGATTCGCGCACCACCTGGTGCACGAGGGCGAACAGTTCTTCCACGCGCGGCTCGATCACGGCTGCCAGCGCCTGGCGCGACAGCGTGCGCGGTCCGCGGTCGCCGAGGCCGGGCACTTCCAGCGTCTCGCCCGGATCGGCCAGCACCTGCTTGCCCACGCCATAGCGCAGCTTGATCTCCTCCGCTTCCGCCGTCGGCGTGCGCAAGGCCATCGCAATGTCGTTGGTGATCTGGTCGCCGGCGATCGGGATCACAGCCGTGTGGCGGATTGCACCTTCAGTGAAGATCGCGACGTCGGTCGTGCCGCCGCCGATGTCGACCAGCACAACACCAAGTTCCTTTTCATCCGGCGTCAGCACCGCGTCGGCAGAGGCCATCGGCTGCAGGATCAGGTCGGAGACTTCGAGGCCGCAGCGACGGACGCACTTGACGATGTTCTGCACGGCGGAGACCGCGCCGGTGACGATATGCACCTTCACTTCCAGACGGATGCCGCTCATGCCGATCGGTTCGCGCACATCTTCCTGGCTGTCAACAATGAATTCTTGCGGAACCGTGTGCAGCAGCTGCTGGTCGGTCGGGATGTTGACCGCCTTGGCGGTTTCGATCACGCGCGCCACGTCGGTCGCCGTCACTTCCTTGTCCTTGATCGCCACCATGCCGCTGGAATTGAAGCTGCGGATATGGCTGCCGGCGATACCGGTGTAGACGTTCTTGATCTTGCAGTCGGCCATGAGCTCGGCTTCTTCGAGCGCGCGCTGGATCGACTCCACCGTTGCCTCGATGTTGACCACCACGCCCTTCTTCAGCCCCTTGGACTCGTGCTGGCCCAGACCGATGACCTCATGCCTCCCGTTCGGCATCACTTCGGCGACCACCGCCACCACCTTCGAGGTGCCGATGTCGAGACCGACGATCAGGTTTTTTGCGTCTTTTGTCATGTTGTTTGCTTACTTTTTCTTGCCTTCGATACCGAACTTCAAACCGGTTGCCTTCAACGCCAATCCATTCGGATAACGCATGTCCACACTTTCAATCCTGTCCTGCAACCGCGTGACCAGTTGCGGATAAATCTTCACCAGCCGGTCGACGCGGTCCTTCAGCGTCGTGACGTTCGCTTCCCTGCCCAGCTCGACCGTCATGCCGTTGTTCAACCTCACGCTCCACGCATAACGGCTGGTGAGCCGTACCGCATCCGGCACGAGGCTGACCGGCTTGAACCACTCTTGCAGCTGGCGGTAGCGGGCGACGACTTCCTTTTCGCTCCCCTCCGGGCCGGCGAACTCTGCCAGCTCGTGGTCTTCTTCCGCCTCGGCAAGGTTGGCGGTGAAGACATCGCCTTTTACCGACAGCAGCTTGCCTTCTTCGCCCCATGTACCCAGCGGTTCATGCTCGTCCACTGTGACGATCAGCTTGTTCGGCCATTCGCGCCGCACCGAAGCCTTGCGCACCCAGGGAACCGCTTCGAATGCCACGCGCACCGTGTCCAGGTTCGCGGTGAAGAAGTTGCCCTTTATGCGCGGCACCGCTGCCGTGCGTACCGTCGACGCATTAACGTGGCGCAGCACCGTTTCGCCGACACCTTCCACGCGAATCGTCTTCAACGTGAACATCGGCCGGTTAGCCACCCACCACAAAGCCGACGCGAGCAGGCCCAGCACCAGTACGCCAAGCAAGGCGTTGGTGGCTGCATTGAGCTGTCTGACGTCGTGCCACATGGTTGGCTGCTTGTCCCTTACGTCGGTTGCCAGTCCTTGGTCGGCTTCAGGTCGAGGTCAGCCGAACGCAGGATTTCCACACACAAATCTTCATAGCTCACACCCGATGCCTTGGCCGACATCGGTACCAGCGAATGCCCGGTCATACCCGGAGAGGTATTAATCTCCAGCAGGAAGGGTTCGTTGTCCGCGGCGCGCAGCATGAAGTCGACCCGGGCCCAGCCGGAAGAGCCGACCGCATTGAATGCACGCACGGCGAGCGACTGGATGCGCTTGGTCAGTTCCTCGTCCAGCGGCGCCGGGCAGAGGTACTGGGTGTCGTCGCTGAAGTACTTGTGCTGGTAGTCGTAGTTGCCCTGCGGCGCGCAGATTTCCACGATCGGCAGCGCGCGCGCAGTGCGGCCCTTGCCGAGCACCGGCACCGTCAGTTCGCGGCCGGTGATGAATTCCTCGGCCAGCACGACGTCGTCGTACTTCGCGCAATGCGCAAAGCCTTCCTGCATTTCCGAATAGCCGATCACCTTGCTGATGCCGATGGTCGAACCTTCATGCGGCGCCTTCAGCATCACCGGCAGGCCGAGTTCGTCCGGCACCTTGCGCAGCTCTTCGGGCGTCGCCTCGTGCGAATCGAGCACGATGAAGCGCGGCGTCGGCAAGCCATGGTTCGTCCAGATGCGCTTGGTCATCACCTTGTCCATGCCGATGGACGAGGCCATCACGCCGGACCCGGTATAGGGAATGCCGAGCTGCTCGAGCACGCCCTGCAGCGTGCCGTCCTCGCCGTAGCGGCCGTGCAGCGCGATGAACACGCGGTCGAACTTTTCCGCTGCCAGTTCAGCCAGGCTGCGCTGCGCAGGATCGAAACCGTGCGCGTCGACGCCCTTGCTCTGCAATGCCTTCAGCACGCCGCTGCCCGACATCAGCGAGACTTCGCGCTCGGCGGAGCGGCCGCCATACAGCACGCCGA
>NZ_LSTO01000001.1:1226653-1228288 GCF_002211445.1 Noviherbaspirillum denitrificans
TCCTCGCGAATGGACGGTTTCTAGAATTCCTTGTGCCACCCCACAGTGAGTCCGTGCGGCAATATTGCCGCGGTAAATGGCAGCCTGAACGAATGCGCATAGTAGCCGGTCGCTGTGCCGATTGCCCATTCCGCAACCACGTCAGATTGCCAATGACCGCGCGTTTTCATTCGGGCCACCGCGTCATAGAGCGGCAACAGTTCCAATGCCCACACCGCCGGGTGGTCTTCCCGGTATTCGAGCACGAACGGCATGACAATTGAGCTGACGGCTGTCACTTCCCCGCTGGGGAAGCTGCGCCCATTGTGCTGGAACCATTGATTGGGATCATCCGTCTGGCTTGGACGCAAACGGCGGGTGGTAAGGTTGAGAACGGCGTAGCCTGCCCCGCCCATGATGGATGAATCCACCGATTGCCAGAAGGTCGTTCCGAGGCGGGAGTCAGTCCCTTCCCATAGGGCGCCTGCGATCTCGCCGCCTATCATGACCCCGACCAATGCCTTCTGGTTGCTGCGTTTCCAGATGCCAGAGTTGTCGTAGTTCAGCCGCGAATCGATGCCAAACGGTCCACCACCAGCCCACGCAGTGCCTGTGCAAATCATGGTCACGATTCCACACGATGCGAGCAATGTCTTTAGATTCATGGCTTCCTCCCCCTGGTTTTGAAATCACGACCCTGCATTTGGCCGATGGACATGGCGTGGCTGCACTAGTGTGTAGCGGGCCGAACCTGTAGATAAGCTGACAAAGCGCCAATTCCGCTCGCCTGAATCGCTGGTTAGAAGGCTTGAAACCAAGTAAATGCGTGACGTGAGCGTGCCATCGCGATAGCAGAATGGCAATTTGGCAATCGCCTCGGTGTCGTTGGGGATCAAATAAGGAACTGCTGTCCAGACTGCGTGCCAGATGGTATGGCGGCACAGTTTAGTCGTCTCATGGATCAGCAAGCCGCTGTTGGCCTTCCTGCGGAACAGCGCTGCGGCCCCCTTAACATGCCAGCTGAAAGATGATGGATAGTTCTACACGCGAAGCGTACGCAAAGGTTCCCGAGGGGACCCTGATGTTCTGGATCATCAAGATTGCTGCTACTTACTACCTTGGGGGAAACGGCAGGCGACATGGTCACGATGTCGATGCACCTAGGCTATCTTGTTGGCACCGCGATATTCCTGGCGGTTCTCGCCGGTGCCGTGATGTTCCAGATTCATGCCGTGTGCTTTCACCCTTACCTGTTCTGGCTCGTGATTGTGGCGACCACGACCGCCGGAACGACTTTTACCGACTCTTTCGACCGCTCCCTGGGGATCGGCTATATCGGCGGTGCATCGACTTTGTTCATATTGCTGCTGGCGTCGTTGGCAATCCGGTAGCGGGCGCTCGGGTCCGTCTCGATCAGCCATTTGGATTTGCGCAGAGCCGAGACATTGTTGACGTTCACTGAAAATTGACCCACTTTCCGCAGTAGTTTTCATCCAAATTTGACCCACGTGATTCAATCGCCTGCTCAATAAATGGGCAGGAGGACGAGGAGTGATCACAGTGGGCATGTTTGCCAAGATCAGGCGGATGCATTTCCGCGAGAAGCTCTCCATACGAGAGATCGAACGGCGCACGAATCTGTCGCGCAATACGATC
>NZ_LSTO01000001.1:1228298-1233994 GCF_002211445.1 Noviherbaspirillum denitrificans
GGAAGCGGCAGAGGCAGCAGCCGCGAGGCTCGGCAGCGAGGCCGTCGGCTATGCGCTGGACGTCGCCTCGGAGGAATCGGTTTCGGCCTGCGCCATCCGGTTAAACAACGACCTGGGCGGTGTGGATGTGCTGGTCAACAACGCCGGCATCGATCCCCATTACGCCCGGCTGGAGAAGACCAGTTCGGCGTCGTGGCACGAAATTGTGCGCACCAATCTGGATGGCGTTTTCTATTGTTGCAAGTACTTCACGGCTGCCATGCTTGAAGAGAAAAAGGGAAGCGTCATCAACATTTCCTCGATCGCCGGCAAGGTGGGCCTCCGCCGCCAGGTGCCGTATTGCGCGACCAAGGGCGGCGTCGAGCAGATCACGCGCGCGCTGGCGCTCGACTGGGCCGACGCCGGGGTGCGGGTCAACGGTATCGGTTACGGCTTCATCAAGACCGACCTGACGTCGGCCATTACCGGCCACGAACACCTAGGCCCCCAATTGCTGGCGCGTACGCCGCTGGCGCGTTTCGGCAGCGTGGAGGAGGTCACCGGCGCAGCGATTTTTCTCGCGTCCGATGCCGCCTCATATATGACAGGACACACAATCATGGTAGATGGAGGATGGACAGCATCATGAGGACAACTGAACGCAAACAAGGCATGCAGGCGCTGCAGGGCATCCGCATCCTCGACCTGACCCGCCTGCTGCCGGGGGCAACCTGCACCATGCTCCTCGCCGATCTCGGCGCGGAAGTGCTAAAGGTGGAACAGCCGGGCGAGGGCGATTACAACCGCAGCTTCGAGCCGATCAACAAGAAGGAGTCCGGTTCCTTCCTGCTGCTGAACCGGAACAAGCGGAGCATCACCCTCAACCTGAAGCACGAAGAGGGCAAGGAAGTGTTTCGCCGCCTCGTGAAGGAATACGACGTCGTCGTCGAGGGTTTCCGCCCCGGCGTCATGGATAGGCTGGGCTTCGGCTATGAGGAATTGAAAAAACTCAATCCGCGAATCGTCGCCTGCTCGATCTCGGGATTCGGACAGAACGGCCCGCTGCGCATGGCATCCGGGCACGACCTGAACTACATGGCCTTGTCCGGCGCGCTGCAGCTCTTCGGCACGAAGGAGACCGGCCCCATTGTTCCGGGCCTGTCGATTGCCGACGTCGGCGGCGGTTCGCTGATGGCGGTCTATGGAATTCTCGCGGCGCTCATTGCACGCGACCGCCTGGGATCGGGACAGTACATCGACGTTTCCATGTTCGACGGTATCGTCACCTGGCTTGCCTTGCACGGCGCCGACTACCTGTTCGCAGGCATAGAACCGAAAGGCGGCGAACGGCCTTTCATTGGCGCTGCGCCCTGCTATAACGTCTACAAGTGCGGCGACGGCGGTGCGCTGTCCCTCGGCATCATCGAGGAGCATTTCTGGGAACGCCTGTGCGATGAAATCGGCGAGCCGGATTGGAAGGCCAGGCAGTGGGCCACCGGCGAGGACGCCAGGGTCCAGTTCGAGAAGCTGTCGGCACTGTTCCGGAGTGCCCCACGCGACGAATGGGTGCGCCGGCTTGAGGCCATCGACGTGCCGGTGGCGCCTGTCAACAGTGTGCAGGAAGCATTCGCGCATCCGCAAGCTGTCGCACGCGGATTGCTGTACGAATGCGAGCATCCGGTCGAGGGGAAGATTCCCCAGCTCGGCTTCCCGGTCAAGCTTTCGGGTACGCCGGCTGCCCATCGGCTGCCACCGCCCCTGCTGGGACAGCACACGGAAGAGGTCCTTGGATCCTTGGGGTACAGCGAGAGCGACATACGCACACTGCGTGAACGCGAGGCAATCTGAGTGCAGGATGCAGAGAGGAGATCATGAACATACCCGTAATGACAAGCTATGAAGCCGCCGTGCGCGACTTCAAATGGGACCTGCCCGAAAAATTCAATTTCGGCCGGGACGTGGTTGACGCGACAGCGGCTACCGATGACAGGCTGGCGCTGGTATGGACAAGCGACGATGCCCCGACGCGCAAATTCAATTTCTCGGACATCAGCGTGCGCAGCAGCCAAATCGCAGGCGCGTTGCGCCGCGCCGGAGTGAAAAAGGGAGACTGTGTCATTGTGCAGCTGCCGCGGATTCCCGAATGGCATTTGACCATGACGGCGTGTACGAAACTTGGCGCGATTGCCATTCCGTGCATCGAAATGCTGACCGCGAAGGACCTGGCTTACCGGATCGCACATTCGCAGGCGGCCGCCGTGGTGACCACGCCGGACAACACGCCCAAATACGAGGATGGCGCACCCGTCCGGGTGCGTGCCTGCTTCGGCAGCGTGCCGGGATGGATCTCCCTCGACAGCGAGGCTGCACGCGAGTCCGGCGCCTTCGAATGCGCCGATGTCGGCCTCGAGAATCCCGCCCTGATGCACTACACCTCAGGCTCGACCGGCAATCCCAAGGGCGTCCTGCACGCCTCGCGCGCACTGTTCGCGTGGCGGCTGTCGGCGATTTACTGGCAGGGCATCGGGCGCGGAGATCTCAACTGGTGCACCGCTGACACCGGATGGGCCAAGGCAGGCACCGGTGTGCTGTTCGCACCGTGGGGTGCCGGTTCCGCGGTGCTATTCCACCATGGCACCTTTGACCCGGCGCGCCGCCTGCAAATCATCCAGGAACACCGGGTGACCGCGTTCTGCGCCGCGGCCACCGAGTTCCGCCACATGATCCAGCTCGATCTTTCCGCCTACGATTTCTCATCCCTGAAGCGCTGCGTCTCCTCGGGCGAGGCAGTCAATCCGGAAATCGTCAAGCGCTGGAAGGAGCAGACCGGCGTCAACCTGTTCGACGGCTATGGCCAGACCGAGACGCTGATGACCATCCTGAACTACGAGCCGATGAAGGTAAAGCCGGGATCCATGGGCCGGCCCTTGCCGGGCACGCACTTCGAGATCCTCGGACCGGACGGAGAAATCCTCGGCCCCAACGCGATCGGGCAAATCGCGATGCGGCTGCCTTCTCCGCAGTTCATGCTCGGCTACTGGAACGATGCCGCCAAGACCCAGGAAAACATCCTGAAGTCAGGCGGGGTGTCGTACTGGATGACTGGCGACCTCGGATACCGGGACGAGGACGAATATTTCTTCTACACCGGCCGCAACGATGATGTGATCAGTTCAGCGGGTTACCGCATCGGCCCGAACGAAGTGGAGAACGCGCTGATCACGCATTCAGCTGTGGTTGAAGCCGCAGCCATCGGGAAGCCAGATGCCGAGCGGGGCGAGATCGTTAAGGCGTTCGTCATATTGCGTCATGGCTTCGTCCCCGACGAGGCGCTGGCCAAGGCCCTGCAGGAACACGTCAAGCGCACTACCGCGCCCTACAAATATCCCCGCGAGATCGAGTTCGTCACCGAACTCCCGAAGACGGCTTCAGGAAAGCTGCTGCGGCGGGTACTGCGCGACGGCGAGGCGAAGAAGTCCCGCGACGCGATGCGCGCCTGACATTCGGCCTCGCCGCAACAGCGGCGCCATCAACAACGAGTTAGCGCGATGCGTTTCCCGCAAGGGAGGAGGGCGCTCGCACTCATCGAGGAGACAAGAAGTGCAGAAAACACCCATCCTGTCGACCCGGGACCTGGGCAAAGCGTTTTTCGGATTCAGCGCGGTGCAGTCGGTCACGATCGATATCCATGAAGGCGGCATTCACGCCATCATCGGGCCGAACGGAGCAGGCAAGACGACGTTCTTCAACCTGCTTACCAAGTTCCTGACGCCCTCCTGCGGCACATTGCACTATCGCGGCCAGGACATCACCCGTTGGTCGCCGCAGCAGATCGCACGTGCCGGCATCGTCCGGTCGTTCCAGATCTCGTCCATCATCCCGACCGAGTCGGTGCTCGACAACGTCCGATTCGCGCTGATCCGCAACACGCCGTATTCGCACTGCTTCTGGCGCTCGAAGAAAGTGCTGGACCAGTTCAATGGCAAGGCCGAGCAGCTGCTGGAGAGCGTCGGTCTGCACGACAAGTCCGCATTGCCCGCGCGCGACCTGCCCTACGGCAAGAAGCGCGCGCTCGAACTCGCCACCACGCTCGCGCTCGAGCCGCAGGTGATGCTGCTCGACGAGCCGACGCAGGGACTGGGCCATGAAGACATCGATTCGATCGCGGCACTGATCAAGAAGGTGTCGGCCGGCCGGACCACGGTCGTGGTCGAGCACAACATGCGTGTCGTGTCCGGGATCAGCGACCGGGTGACGGTATTCCAGCGCGGTGCGGTGATCGCCGACGGCACCTATGAGGCCGTATCGCGGGATCCACGGGTACAAGAAGCGTATCTGGGCAGCGATATCGTGGAGGAGATGAGCGCATGAACCGTGCACCGATCCATCTTTCGATCCGCAACCTGAATGCCTTCTACGGCGAGTCGCATGTGCTGCACGGCATCAACCTGAACGTGCACCAGGGTGAAGTGGTGAGCATCCTCGGGCGAAACGGGGCAGGGCGCACTACGCTGCTGCGCGCCGTGATGGGCCTGATGCCGAGGGCCAGCGGGAGGATCATGCTCCAGGGTGCCGACATCCTCGGGATGCCGTCGCACCAGATTGTGCGACGCGGCGTCGGCTATTGCCCGGAAGAGCGTGGCATCTACGCATCTCTCACCTGTCTTGAAAACCTGATGCTCCCGCCGCGCATCGCCGACACAGGCATGAGCGAGGAAGAGATCGCCAGTCTGTTCCCGAACCTGAAGGAACGTTACGCCAGTCCGGGGACAAAGCTGTCCGGCGGCGAGCAGCAGATGCTGGCACTGGCACGGATCTTCCGCACTGGCGCGCGTCTGCTGCTGCTGGACGAGATTTCCGAGGGACTCGCGCCGGTCATCGTGCAATCCCTGGGCAATGCAGTACGCCAGCTCAAGCAGAAGGGTTTCACGGTAGTACTGGTCGAGCAGAACTTCCGTTTTTCGGAACGGCTGGCAGACCGGTTCTACGTACTGGAAGAGGGCAGTGTGGTGGCAGAGTTCACGCGCGACGAGCTGAATGCGCGGCGCGAGGAACTCTCGGGTTTGCTGGGTTTGTAGGAGGAGAAAATGGAATTTTCGGGAATATCGCTTCCCTTTGTGCTGAGCCAGCTTGTGCTCGGGCTGGTCAACGGAGGGTTCTATGCCGTGCTGGCGCTCGGGCTCGCCGTGATTTTCGGCCTGCTCGGCGTGGTGAATTTCGCGCATGGCACGATGTACATGCTGGGCGCGTATGTCGCGTGGTACGGGGCGGAAGAATTCGGCCTGTCGTTCTGGAACGCGCTATGGGTCGCGCCGCTGGTGGTCGGCGTCTTCGGAGCGCTGGTGGAGAAATCGATGCTGCGCCGCATTTATGGACTCGATCCGCTGTACGGCCTGCTGCTTACCTTCGGGCTGACGCTGATGCTTGAGGGAGCGTTCCGTTCGGTATTCGGTGTTTCGGGGCAGAACTACGCAACGCCCGACGTATTCCGCGAGGCGCTTGACTTCGGTTTCATGCGCCTGCCGGCTTACCGCGCGGCCGCAGTGGTATTCAGCGTCGCGGTCTGCGTGGTCCTCTGGCTGGCCATCGAAAAAACGCGGCTCGGGTCGCGGCTGCGCGCCGCTACCGAGAACGCGGGACGCACGCAGGCGCTGGGCATCAACGTCCCCGCCTATGTGACGGCGGTATTCGGCCTCGGCTCGGCGCTCGCCGCCCTG
>NZ_LSTO01000001.1:1234004-1236922 GCF_002211445.1 Noviherbaspirillum denitrificans
TTCCTGCGAGCCGAATTGCGAAGCGATGGAGCATCCCGACGGAAGCGTCCATATCTATGCGCTGATGGATATCGAACGCGGTGAAGAACTGAGTTACAACTACGCACTCATTTACGATGGACGGCATACGGCGGCGGTCAAACGGGCGTTTGCCTGCCATTGCGGAGCGCCAGGGTGTACGGGGATCATGCTTGCGCCGAAGCGGAGGGGGAAGCGGGGGTGAAGGGATTTTTTGCTTGCGTTTGCATGCGGGAGACTGGCTCAACTCCTGTGCCCCACCCTCCCCGTCGTTCCACTCGGCGTGCCCCCGCGAAGGCGGGAACGACTGGGGAAAAGTCATTGGACAATTTTCAGTGACAACCCGCATACACACACGGGTTGCAAACCGCTGCGCGTACCCTGCCTACTCCTTCTCAATCCCGATTTCGCGCTGTGCGCGGCGGGCTCGAAAATGGCAGGCTTCGATGCAGAGATGCTGTGCGCCGACGAGTTCTATGTCGTCATGCACTGCAACCATCCGCTTGCAGAAAAGAAATCGCTGACTGCTGCAGACCTCCAGAACCAGCCCTTCATCCATCTCGCCGGCAACGGCAGTGTCCGGCAACTGCTCGATGCCGCCCTGTATCCGGCGCGCCTGCCCGGGATCATGGAAGTGGCGCATCTTGCTTCCGTCGCATTGCTGTGGCCAATAACATCGGCATCAGCATGATCTATCGCTGCTGAAATCGCGCCGCACCAGGATCCGCAGCGAACTCGCCAAGGATTGATCCGCGCACTGTCGCATCACTCCCGACACATCTCGCAAACTGTTGGCTGCAGACCATCCGCAGCCATGCTGTTTCATGCCCGTCCGATACCTCGAACCGGCATGGACATTCTTCTATTTCCCTTATTTTTCAAGCACTTGGAACGCAGAAGGCGCGGCCGCCCCTGTGCTGGCACACCTCTCGCAATAGGTCTGTCGAGCGCAACGAAATGCTCTTCCAACCCAAACCACCTTTAGGAGATTTACTCATGACTCTGATGATCAAAGACCTCGCAATCGCTTCCGACCTCGACCGTACTGCCATGGCTTCCGTACGCGGCGGCTTCTACAAGGGCGCCCCCTCCTTCTCCATGCCGTCCTGGATGCCCGCCTCCTATGCACCGGAATCCAAGTTCTCGTTCGATGCGTCGCAAATGATCGGCCAGTCCCAGAACGTCATGAACAACAACGGCAACAACGTCGCCTTTGCTTCCGGCATCACCTCGACCGTGAACCCGACGCAAACCGCGAACAACAACATCAACTTCTGATTTTTTTCGACTTTCAACCACACACCCAAGGAGACTTCACATGACTACCCTGTACATCAAAGACCTCGCCATCGCCACCGAACTCGACCGCGCAGCAATGGCTTCCGTCGCCGGCGGCTGCTACTACAAACAGCCCTCCTGCTGGACGCCGCCCTCCTACTGCCAGCCTGGCTATGGCATGCCGGAGTCGAAGTACCAGCCGACATCGTTCTCGTTCGATGCCACGCAGCAGATCGGCCAGTCGCAGAACGTCGTCAACAACAACGGCAACAACGTTGCGTTCGCCAGCGGTATCAGCTCGACCGTGAACCCGACGCAGTCCGCCAACAACAACATCAACTTCTGATTGAGGAGAGCGAACATGGCAACCCTGATCATCACCGACCTGGCCGTCATCAACGAACTTGGCGCGGGAGCAATGGCAGCGGTACGCGGCGGCTTCAGCAAGGAACTCACGGGCGGAATGTCCCTGGCTTCCCTGGGCGGCATGGACGTGTCGCAGCCGACGATGCCGGCGAATACGTTCTCGGTCAATGCATCGCAGCTGATCGGACAGTCGCAGAGCGTGCTGAACAACAACGGCAACAACGCGGCTTTCGTGTGCGGCATCACGTCGACGGTCAACCCGACCCAGACCGGCCACAACAACATCAACTTCTGATTGGCAACCGAGGAGAACCGTATGTCCAGCCTCATGATCCACGACCTGCCGCGCAGCGACGCGCTCGACCGGCAAGCGATGGCCAAGGTGCGCGGCGGCAATTCCTGGCTGAAGGGCCTTGGCCCGATCGCCAACGTGAATGTCGGCGTCAACCAGAACATCGCGCAGATGCAGAACGTGCAGGTCAACGCACTGAACAACATCGGCGTGATCGGCGCCGGTTTTGTTCCGCCGGACCTGAATGTCAGTCCATCGCAATGGGCAACTGCAGACGCCTATTTCTGACCGCGGCACATCGCAGCCAAGAGCTCGCCGGGAATTTTCCCGGCGGGCTTTTGGCGTTTTGACGTGCATGTTGATGCATCCCTTGCTGCGCTACATCAACGCTTCACCCGCCCGTGCAGGGCATAACTTGCTTAACTTGAGGAGAAAGCCATGGCCACCATCGTCATCAAGGACCTGACGGAAAGCATCGACCTCGATCGCCAGGCAATGACATCGATCATTGGCGGCGCACGCACACGTGGCCGCTTCATTCCACAGCGCGCCACGAGCACGACGCGCATCGTGAACTACCCGCGCGGATTCGCCGGCAACCTGCCGCCGATCATGGGCGGACCGTCGATCATCCGCAAGGCCGAGAAAGAGGAATAAGTCCCTCTCGTCCCCATCCGGCCGGCCGCCCTCGCGCAGGAGGACGGCCGGCTTTCCCCTGCGCGTCGCCCGGCGGCGGCACCCTGTCGCAATACCTCGAACACCTCCTGCGAAATCGTCGGGTAGCGCCCATCTGTTTATCGGGCCCGATCCCGCATCGCAACGATGCAAAGCATATAAGCAGGGAGCATTTCTCTTTAATTTCAATCACTTACGCACAGCCCAAGGTCGAATATCCGCGCTGGCACACTCCTCGCAATATGTCTGTCGAGCGCAACGAAATGCTCGACCAACCCAACCACCCCAT
>NZ_LSTO01000001.1:1236932-1238888 GCF_002211445.1 Noviherbaspirillum denitrificans
CGCCGTCGACGGCACATGTGCCATCCAGCCTTTTGCCGTTGCACCCGCTGCGCCGATTGCCGCGTTCGGCCTGCGCATCGGCAGCCACATCCTGCCCTCTACGCCGGGTCAGCCGGTCGGCAAGCAGACCGTGGTCAGCCGCATCGCATTCGACCTGACCGAACTGCCAGGGTCGCCGGGCGTGGGCGGTGGCGAGTCGGCGGAGATCATGCGCTTCGTGATCGACAATGTGGAGATGACAACCGATGAGAGCGGCCTCCTGACGAGTGCGCGTCTCAAGGACGGCGCACAGATCCACGTATTCGGCCGCAGCGCATCGGGTACCGAGATCCGCGAGACCATTCCGGCGCCGGCCGGCACGGTGCGCCTGATGCCATTGACGGAAATGCCCGATGGTTTTGGCGATACCAGCAGCACCATCCTCTTCATGAACCTTGAGCTCGGCTTCTCGCAGGCAGGAAGCCGCCTCGCCGCGCTGCAATCGATCGCGGGCCATTTTGCGATGAATGTCACACTCTCCCACGTCGACAAGATCGTCCGCCCGGCAGCGGCGGAAACGCCTGGATTCCCAGCCGTACCACTGAAAGATCTCGTGGGTCAGCCGATCACGGTCGATGGAGCACCGGTGACCGGCGGCGGCATCATCGGAAGCGCATGGATCCGCATGTATCCGATGTGACCTATTGATTCGTCGTGACAGAAGAAAAGGGCCGGCAGCGATGCCGGCCCTTTTTGCATAGCCGGGAATTACTTGTACACGCCGCAGCTGATCACCAGCGGCTCGATGCGCTTGGTGAACGTTGTCTTTTGTTCGATTGCCTTTGTGACCGGATTCGGCCACTTGTAGTCCGTCCAGCCTTCGCCCGACTTGCTCGATGCAATTTCAGCCATGCGCTTGACAAAGGCAAAACCGTCGGCGTCCTTCAGGTCGGTCATGTCCTTGCCGACCAGCTTGGGATTGGCACCGTGGGCGAGGGTGATGGTGCGGTCCTTGTTCGAATCCCAATTCGGCACGTGATCGCTGGCGAAGAGATAGATCTCGCCGTGCGAGAACTGCCCCTTGGGATTGTTGATTTCCGCGAGCGTCTTGTCCTTGCCGTTGGCAGCGAGGAATTCACCTGCCTTTTTCACCATGCCGACGCATTCGGACTTGTTGTCGGCGGAAGCATTGCCGAACAGGGCGATGAGGGTGACAGCCATGGCGGCCTTCATTGCATGTTTCATCGTTGTCTCCTTGAAAATAGAACGAGTGTTTTATTTTTTGCTTTGAAGAAAGATATAGTGCCGGACCGGCGGCGTCAACATTTCGAATCAAGATTTTGTTGCATTTTTGTGGTTGCCGTTTGTGAAACATCGCAGGCCGGAGCAGTCTTTGCCGCACGGCAAAGCATGTGCAAAAGCACTCACGAAACCCTTGTCACTTGCACCAAGGAAGGCAAAAAAACGCCTGAATTTCGGTGATTTCCGGAACCTATTTCTGATGGCCAAGCTCCTATGAGCGCTTGCCATGAAGAATGCTTGGCTACCGTAAATACGAAACAGGAGAAACAATTTGTTCAAACTCGCTTTCCACCGCTTCGCCATTTCCGCACTGTGTTGCGCCTCCGCTACTGTCCTGGTCGCCTGCGGCGGCGGGGGCGGCGGCACGACCACCGATGCCACCACTACCCACGCTGAAGCCACGGCCCAAACCGCTACCGGCACGACGCCCACCACCACCATTCCCGAGTCTGTTCAAGCCAGCGGCAGCAAGACGCCGTTCGGCCAGGATGCCGCGCAATACGAGCTGAGCTTCTCCGACGAGTTCGACTCGCTCAACAGCAGCCTCTGGAATGACGCCATGTGGTACGAGACCTCCAACGCGACCAAGAACTACACGGTCGAGGATGGCAAGCTGAAGATCTGGCCGCAGCGTGATGCATCGGGCAAGTTCTTCAACCGCACGCTGGATACCGA
>NZ_LSTO01000001.1:1238898-1242629 GCF_002211445.1 Noviherbaspirillum denitrificans
TCGATCACGCGCAGATAGAAGCCGCTGAAGCCTGCCTGCAGCATCATCTTCGCCGCATGCGAAAACCCCATCTTCGCATTGAACTTGTAGCAGGGCTGGCGCGGCTCCGTGACTTCGAACAGCACGCTGCCGACGCGCAGGCGGTCGCCGATCCACACATCGCTTTCCAGCACGCCCTGCAGGGTCAGGTTCTCGCCCATCGATCCGGGCGGCAGCGGTTCTTCCCGCTTCAATGCGGCGAGGCGCTGCGCCGCCCAGAACGCGTAATGCTCCGACGGATACGCGTACACCGCCTTGTTGAGTCCGCCATGCACGGTAAGGTCGGCCTGTTCGTCGCCGGCCAGGCCAAGCTTGCCGACTTGCACCGTGCCTTCCACCGGCTTCTTGTGGATCCCGGTCACCACACGGCGCATCGCATTGTCCTGTCGCACGAACAGGTCGGACACACTGCCCGCATTCACGCTTACGACTTTCATGCGACCTCCGCCATGCGGCGCCGATGGGCAAGGCTGGCCGCATACAGCGAGACGCCGATCGCCGCCGCCATCGGTAATGCACCATAGATTGGCAGGCTGCCGGTGCCTTCCGACGTAATGACGACGCCGCCGGTAAAGGCGCCTGCCGCCTGTCCGAGATAGATGGCCGACGAATTGAGCGACACCGAAGCCGATGCCAGCGGCGGGGCCATGCCGACCAGCCGCGCCTGCTGCGATCCGTTGATCGCGAAGCAGCCCAGTCCCCAGAGAAGAATCAGCGCCACCGTCACCGGCAGCGAGCCGTGCGACAGCGGCCACAAGGTCATCGCGCCCAGCATGCAGCCCATCGCGGCAACGCCGACGCGCACCGGTCCGACGCGATCCATCAGGCGCGCGCCGATAACGTTTCCGAGCACGCCGGTGATGCCGAAGCAAAGGAACATCAGGCTGATGACGGTCGGCGTTGCGCCGATGTAATCCTTCAGGATCAGTGCCATGTAGGAAAACACCGAGAACATGCCCAGCGCCTGGATCGCCGTTACCGAAATCGCCAGCAGCAGCGGCGTGTCGGCGAACAGCGCACGCCATGCCGCACGATCCATTGGCGCGATGTGGAGCTTGGGCGGGATCTGCATCCACACACCGGCCGCGAACAGCGCCGCCAGCAGTCCGGCCAGGCCGAAAGTCGGCCGCCAGCCGATGTGCGCGCCGAGGTAGGCGCCGATCGGCGTGCCGACGACGGCGGCGATCGACCAGCCGAGGAAGACCAGCCCGATCGCCTTGCCGCGCACTTCCGGTGGCACCATGAGGCCGGCGGTTGCCGCGGCCTGCGCGGTGAACACGGCGGCGCCGAGTGCGGTCAGCATGCGCGCGGCGAGCAGGGTGTGGTAATCGGGCGAGAGGGCGGCCAGCCAGTGCATCGCCGCATACAGTGCCAGCGCGCCGGTCAGCAGCTTGCGGCGTTCGATGGCGCTGGTCCAGCCGGCGAGGAAGGGGCCGGTCACGCAGATCGTCATCGCGAAGGCGGAAATCAGCATGCCGACCTGCGCCGGCGAGATTGCCAGGTCGGCGCTCAATTCATTGAGCATGCCCGGCACGATCATGACACCGGTGCCGATCGCGAAATTGCCGAGGGTGAGGGACCACAGTCTGGTCTGCATGGGGAACTCCGGGAATGACGTGCCAGTTTAGCGAAATATGCACGACCGTGCCGGAAGCATGCACCGCGATGGCGCATGCGTGCTGGGCATATCTTTTGCTGACGCTCGTTCCGCCATCAACCACATCAACGAGGAATGCCATGGATCGCAACGAAGTGACCCGCAAGATCATCGAGGCCAAGGTCAGGAAGGGCCTGAAGTGGAAGGACATCGCCGAGCGCATCGGCCAGAGCAAGGAGTGGACAACCGCCGCCTGCCTCGGACAGATGACCTTTACCAAGGCGCAAGCGGAAGTCGCGCAGGATTTGTTCACCCTCACCGACGAGGAAGCCGCCTGGCTGCAGATCGTGCCCTATAAAGGGTCGCTGCCGACTGCCGTGCCGACCGACCCGCTGATCTACCGCTGGTACGAGATCGTGAGCGTGTACGGGATGACAATCAAGGAACTCATCCATGAAGAGTTCGGCGATGGCATCATGAGCGCGATCGATTTTTCGATGGATATCACGCGCGAGCCGGATCCGAAGGGCGACCGCGTGAACGTGGTGTTGTCGGGGAAGTTCCTGCCGTACAAGACCTATTGATCATCACTTTCGCGCAAAGTCTCCGGCAAGGGCCGACGACATTCTCGCGGGATCAAGGTATTTCTTCAGCGCCGCGTTTACCTGTTCGGGTGTAAGCGCGGCATAGTCCTTGTCGCGCTGCTCGCGCCAGGCCATCGTCCGCTGCCAGTAGAGGTTGTCGGCGAGCAGCCCGGCGACATTGCGTTCCTGCGTCAGGTACTGTCGCCGTCCGCGCAGGATCGCGTCCTTCGCGAAATCGACTTCCAGCGCGGAGAAGCCATCGCGCAGCACCTTGTCGAGTTCGTCGTGCATCGCCGCTTCGAAGCGCTCGCGGTTTTGCGGAGCGAAGCTGCCGGTGATGGTGATGCGTCCGTTCCTGTCGCCGGCAGACACGCCGAGCGTGGCGTTCACGCCGTAGCTCAAGCCTTCCTGCTCCCGCAGCCGGTTCCACAGCCGCGAGCCGGCGCGGCCGCCCAACAGTTGCACAGCGGTGAAGAGCGCGGGGATGTCCGCGTCGCTGTCATCAAGTTCGACCGGGATGACCGCGCTGAAAGCGGCGTTGGTCTTGTCGGGCATGTCGAGCACGTAGCGTTCGGCCTGCACAGGCTGCCAGGGACGCGGGATGCGCGCATGGGATTGCGGGCTGCGCCAGTCGTCGAACAGTGCGCGCAGTTGTTCCGTTACCTTCGCAGGATCAACCGGGCCGACAATGGCCAGTTCCGCATCGCTGGTGCCTGCGTATGCCTGGTAAAACGATTGCAGACGTTCCGGTGTCGCTTCACGCACCGCCTGGATGGTGTCTTCCGGCGCCCATGCGCTGCGGGGGTCATCCCTGTCGTAGCGCACCGCGTGGCGTGCAAGTGTTGCCGCGGCATGCGAGGTTGGATCGTTTTGCGAAGCAAGCACCTGGGCGATATAAGCACGACGTACCTGCTCGAATTCGTCGGGCGGGAACGCGGGCGTGCGCAGGGTCTCGGCCAGCAATTCCAGCACGCGTTCCAGGTGCGGGGCGGGCGCATTGAAGTCGATGACGAGGCCGGTGAGGCCGCCCGCTTGTTGCCCGAGTCCGTTGACGCTGATGGAACTATCGAGCTCGGACAGCAGGTTGTTCAGTGCGGTGCGTGAACGCGTTGCCGTTCCCTTGAGCATCATGTTCGGCAACAGCAGGGCGTCGGCGCGCTTTCCGCGCAAGGTGTCGAGTGTGCCCCAGCGCAGGCGCAGTATGCCCGTCACGCGGTCGCCCTTGGTCGCGCGCGGCAGCAGCGCGAGCTGCATGCCGCCAGGCAGGGCAGTCACCACAGTATGCGCGCCGATCTCGGCATGCGTCATGGGGAAAGCTTCGATCGCGGCAGCGGGAGGACGGCCCCGGTAATCCTTGAGCAGCGCATCGAGGTCGGGCGGGCGGTAGGCCGGCGCGCGCACCGCCTGCGTGGTGGGGATGAAACGGCCGGCGGTGCGGTTGGCCGGCACGAGGAGGGCGCGTGCGAGGCGGTCGACATCGGCCGGCGTCACCTCGGCGATCCAGTCGCGCA
>NZ_LSTO01000001.1:1242639-1249619 GCF_002211445.1 Noviherbaspirillum denitrificans
GCACCCTGCAGGACCTGCCGCCGGCCATCCAGCACGAAATTCCCGCACTGACCGTTGGCGGCTACATCTATTCCGGCAACAAGGGCGACAGTTCGGTGCTGGTCAACAACCGCCTGCTGCACGAAGGCGAGGAGGCGGCGCCCGGCCTTGTGATCGAGAAGATGACGCGGACGGGCATGATCCTCAGCTACAAGGGCTACCGCTACCGCCGCGGCTATTAAGCCAATTTCAGCCGCGCCCGCATCGGCAGGAAAGCCATCAGGTTGCCGGCCAGGACGCAGGCAAGTCCGGCGAAGGCCAGGGCATTCCAGTGATAGCCCTCGAACACGGTGGAAATCGTCAGCGCCACCACCGGGAACAGCACCGTGCAGTACGCCGCCTTGTCCGGCCCCATTCGTCCGACCAGCAGCAGGTAAGCGGTAAACCCGACCACCGATCCGGGAATCGCGAGATAGAGCAGCGAGCCGACATAGCGCGCAGTCGGTTCGATGTCGAACGGCATGCCGAGCAGCACGGCGATGACGGTCAGTACGCCAGCGCCGATGAACATCGCCCAGGTATTGGTGAGCCACGGCGTCAGGCCGATTGCCTGCATCCGGCTCGATAACAGGTTGCCGGTCGAGAAGAACAGCGTGCCCAGCAGCGCGAGGCCCAGCCCCTGCAGCATGCCGCCATCGCTCCAGTGCCCCTGCATCTGCGGCAGGAACAGCATCGCAATCCCCGCCAGGCCGAGCAAGGCGCCGACAACGACCTGCGGCTGCATCGTGCGGCCGAGGAAGAGCCGGCCGTTGATTGCATTCCATAACGGCGCAGTCGAGAACACGACTGCCACCAGTCCACTCGGCACCCACTGGCTGGCGTAGTAAAAGCAGAGGAAATTGCAGCAGAACAGCGCAACGCCCTGCGCGCCGAGGTAACGCCAAGCGCGGCGCGGCGGCATGACCGGCTTGCGCATCGCCGCCAGCACCAGCAGCAGTACGACGGCCGCGATCCAGAAACGGTAGGCGATGGAGACCGGCGCGGGTACCGTGCCAAGTTGCCATTTGATGGCGATCCAGGTGGATCCCCAGATGAGGACGGTCAGGGTATAGAGGATTGCGTTCATGGCATCCATGCTGCCGCGGCGGCGCCAGAAGGACTTGTCCGGATTTGCGGCATCGTCGCCGAACTTGTCTGTTCTTGCGCTTTTCGGGGCTGCTGAGACCCGCGCCCGACACGTAGTAACCGGAAGTGATACAGTGCAATCCTGATTCAGGAGTTCGCACCACCATGCCCGACCGCCCCCGCCTCTACGCGCCCGAGACGCCGCCGACGCGTATCACGCACGCGGTGTTCAACACCCTGCGCGGGACAAATGCGGAACTGGAGCGTTTCGCCTGGCTGGGCGACGACCTCGCGATCGCGATCTGGCATCGCCAGACCGACGAAGAAGAAACGGCCTACATCCGGCCCGGCCACCACACCCTCTCCTACTACCTCGGCGGCGGCTACCGCACCGAGCGCAACGAACTGCCCGGCATGTACGGCAGCCCGGGGCGGCTGTGCACCCTGCCCGACGACCATGAATCGCGCTGGGTGGTGCGCGACCGGCTGCGCTTCCTGCATGTGTACTTCCTGCCCGAGCACTTCACCCGCCGCGCGGTGCAGGAGCTGGACCGCGAACCGCGTGAGCTGACACTGGCCGACCGCACCTATTTCGAAGATACCGCGATTGCCCGCCTGTGCACCGGGCTGGTACAGATGCCGTGGGACGGCCCGGATGCGCTGCTGCGCGCGAATGAAACCGTGCATGACACCCTGAGCCACCTGCTGCGCTCGCAATCGGCGCCGCGCCACAATGTGTCGATGAAAGGCGGCGTCGCGCCAGTCGTGCGCCGCCGCCTGGCGGAGTACATCGACGCCCATCTCGACCGCAACATCACGCTCGGCATGTTGTCCGATGCGGCCGGGCTGTCCGAATACCACCTCGCGCGCATGTTCCGCATTTCCTTCGGCATGCCGCCGCATGCATGGATCGCCGCGCGCCGCCTCGACCGCGCGCGGCAATTGCTGAAGTCAACCGCGCTGCCCCTGCAGCAGGTTGCGGACGCCTGCGGCTACGCCGACCTCAGCCACTTCAGCCATCGCTTCCGCGCCGCCATCGGCGTATCGCCCCGCCAGTACCGGCAGGTCATCAGTCATTAAATCGCCTGCGCCGGCGCAGGGAAGATATGCCTGTGCTCGCCGCGCTGTTCAGCAGCAAGCGCCGTTGATGCCTGGTCGATTGCGCCCAGCACTTCATCCGGCGCGAAGTGGTGCAGCATGTGCCCCGCCCCGTGCGTGACGTGATAGGAACTGTGTGGCAGCTCCCTGTGCAATTGCTCGGACTGGGTGCGACTGTCGACATGCTTGTCGCCGTCACCCGCCATGATGACGACCGGCATGGTCAGCTCATGGTAGCGATGACGCAGTGCGAAGGCGGATGGAATCATCAGCGCCGTTTCCGCCGCGGCGGCGCGCAGCGATGCCGGACGCAACGTCATCCATACCGGGAAACGCGCCTCGAATTTATGCGGCACCTCTGCGGGCGAGAAGATGCGCTTCTTCATCATCGGCCAGATCATGCGGCCGATCAGCGGTGACACGGTATAGCGCATGAGGTCACCGATCAGCGGAATCGCCGGCGGCGACAGCAGCGGCACATCCAGCCGTGCCGTCGGATAGTAGTAGCCCGACATCAGCACCAGGCTCTTCACATCGTCCGGGTAATCGAGGCCGAGCGCGACCGCAACCATCGCCCCCCAGGAGTGCCCGACGACGATCGGCTGCGATACCCCGATCTGGTCGAGCGCATGATGCAGCAGCGTAGCCTGCGCCTGCGGCGTCCAGATCGTGGTGCGCGGCCTGTCGCTGTAGCCGTAGCCTGGCCGGTCGAAGGCAATCACGCGGTATTTCTTCGAGGCCAGGTCGATCAGGCCGCTGATCTCGAAATCCTGGATCAGGCTGCCGTCGCCATGCAGCAGCACGACCGGCTGCCCGGAGCCGCGCTCGACATAGTGCAGGCGGATGCCATCGACTTCCACGAACTTTCCCGCCGGCGGGGTGTCGTTCTCTGCTTCGCGGGTACGCTGGCGCACGGTGTAAGCGGCAGCGGCCAGCGCAATGCCGGCGGCCAGCAGGGCAGTATTGCGGCGAGGATTTGCGCGGATGCCGGCAGCGGATTGCCTCGCGTAACGGCGGATGTCTTCTTTGGTCGCGGTGTGCATGTTTACTTCCTCCTGCTGTTCTTCGGAGTTGTTGGAAGCACATCATCCGCGGGAAGTTCAACGTTTCGACGCTCCCGGACCTGATTTGACAGCTAAATGTATATGCATATATATTGAATTCATCCCCATTTTGGCCAGATACCGTGAAAGCCCTCAAGCTCCCCTGTTACTGCGGATCCATCCGGCAAGCTTCGCGCGTTGTCACGCAGATGTACGACAAGGCGCTCAAGCCGTCGGGCCTGAAGATCACGCAATTCAGCATCCTGCGCCTGCTCAAGCATTTCCCCGGGCTAACCACCGGCGAAATGGCGGATGCCCTGGTCATGGACAGCACGACACTGACGCGCACCCTGAAAATCATCCACAACAGCAACTGGATCGAATCGGCGGCTGGCGAGGACCGGCGCGAGCGCCATTGGTCATTGACTGCTGAAGGCCGCGCGCGGCTGCAGGCAGCGGAACCATTGTGGAAAAGCGCGCAGAAGGAATTCGCCGACATGATGCGCGACATCGACCTGGACGAATTGACGCAGTCGGTCTACCAGCTGGTACAGAAATCCGTCGAAGCCGTCGCCTGAACTCGGCTTGCCCCACCATTTTCAAGAACAAGGAACAACCATGGGACACCCACTCGATGCCGCCTCCTTCAACGAGCGCGGCGCCGGCTACCTGCCCGGGCATCTCGGCATCAAGATCAACAGCGTCGACAAACATGTGCTTCACTCGGAGCTGGAGGTGCAGGGCCATCATCTCGCACCGAACGGTTACCTGCATGCCGGCACCGTCGTGACGCTTGCCGACACCTCGTGCGGCTATGGCTGCATCGCCAGCCTGCCGGAAGGCGCGGTGTCCTTCACCACCATTGAGCTCAAGAGCAATTTCCTCGGCACCGCGCGCGAAGGCGTGGTCGAATGCGAAGCAAAGCTGGTCCACGGCGGACGCAATACGCAGGTGTGGGATGCACTGGTAAAGCACCGTGATACCGGCAAATTGATGGCGACCTTCCGCTGCACGCAAATGATCCTGTATCCGAAGTCATGACCGACATCCAGCCCGGCGTCTACGAGCACTACAAGGGAAAGAAGTATTTCGTGCTCGGCCTGTCGCGCAACACCGAGACGAACGAAGTCTGCGTGGTCTACAGGCCGCTGTACGAAACCGACTGGCCGCAGCTGGTGCACCGGAACGCCAGCATGTTTTTCGAGTCTGTGACGGTGGAAGGCAGGCAGGTGCCGCGCTTTCGCAAGATCGACTGAAACAGGATGGACACGCTGTTCGACACGCCCGGCATTTGGGAGACGATCCCGGCCATCGATGCCGAGCTGCGGGTGATGCCCGGCTTCTACCGCCAGCCGGATACGGCGGCATTCATGCAGCAGCTGCTTGAAGAAACACCGTGGCAGCAGGAAACCATCACGCTCTGGGGCAAGCAGCACCTGCAGCCGCGCCTCTCGGCGTGGTACGGCGATCCCGGCAGCTCCTACGCGTATTCCGGCGTTGTGCTGGAGCCGCATCCGTGGACGGAAATACTCCAGCGAATCAAGAGCGATGTAGAAGCGGCAACGTCGACCCGTTACAACAGCGTCCTGCTCAATCTCTACCGTGATGAAAACGACAGCGTGGGATGGCACAGCGATGCCGAACCCGCACTCGGCAGCTGTCCGGTGATCGCATCACTGACACTGGGGGAAAGCCGGACCTTCCGCCTTCGGCACAAGTTGCGCAAGGACCTCAAGCCGCTGCTGCTCGACCTCGCCGATGGCAGCCTGCTGCTGATGGCGGGAAAGACCCAGCATTGCTGGCAGCATGCGGTGCTGAAGGAGCGCGCACCCCGGGGACCGCGCATCAACCTGACCTTCAGGACGATCAGGACGTAAAAAAAAGCGGCCACGTGTGGCCGCTTATTCAAGGAGCACGTGCCGTGCTCCGAAGCGTCGCTCGCTGGGTGGCAATACGACGGGTAAAACTGGGTCGCGCTCAGGCGCGGCGTGCGATCATGTCCAGTTCCTGTGCCAGGTTCGGCATCACGGAATCAGATGCGGACATACGATACAGGCGGTACAGCGAAACGTTTTCGCGAGCCTGGCGCACTTGCGCCGGCTGTTCAGCGCGCGGTGTGACGGCGAACAACGCTGCCAGCAACGCACGGGCGGCGCGGCCGACATTTTCTGCATAGCTCGAACCGATGGTGCCAGCGGTCGGGTTTGCGATTGTCAGGGTTGCCATGATTCATTCCTCTCGATAAAAAATTCTTGCATGGACACAGTGTAGGGATCGAGAAGATATATATCCAATTGCGATTTCGGATAACTGAAATTCATTTTGTGAATATTGCCAAGCTGAAATCGACCTGCTCCTGTCGGAGTCTGTCCGTTTTTTCCCGCCGCAAATCGTGACCGGCGCAGAGGTTGATAGAATGCGTGATTCGCCGAGTTATGCCGGGCCGGAATCTATCGCGGCTCCCGACACGAGACAATGAGTTATCTTGCGCTGAAACACCTGCACATGAGCTTCGCCTTCCTGAGCGGCTCCCTGTTCCTCATTCGCGGCGTCCTTATGCTGCGGCAGCCGGAAGGTTTGCCCCCCCGCACGACCCTGCTCGATCGCGGCTCCCACATCATCGACACCATCCTGCTGGCGAGCGCGCTGACCATGGTGGTATGGAGCGCGCAATACCCGTTCGTGGTGACCTGGCTCACCGTCAAGGTGTTCGCCGTGCTTGCCTACATCGTCGTCGGTGCAATTGCACTGCGGCGCGGCAAGACCAAGGGCGTGCGCACCGGCGCATTCTTCGTGGCGCTGCTGATCTTCGGCTACATCCTGAAACTGGCCATCACCAAGCAGGTCGCATAGTGGAATCCCTCGGCACCTTCGGCGCATCGGGCTACCGCATCGCCGACATCCAGTTGTTCCAGGGCGCGTCCACGGAGCAGGTTGCAAAACTGATCAACCCATGCCCGGTAGTGCGGATCGCCGCGCACCACTCCATGCAGGACTGGACGCACAAGGGAGGCCGGCTGTTCATCGTGCTGCAAGGCGCGCTCGACGTCACCCATGTCGACACGCGCGATTCCCGCCTCGACGGCGCAGCATCGAAGGTGCTTCCGGGCGAATGCGTGGGCGAGCTGTCGGTGCTGGACGAGGAAGCGTCATCCGAGCGCATCACCGCGCGCATCGATTCCGACGTGCTGGTGATCGAAGCAGACATCCTATGGAAGCTGGTCGACGATGCGAACCATGTCGCGCGCAACCTGCTGCGCCTGCTGTCCTTCCGCGTGCGTGCCGCCAATGCACAGCTGCGCCGCCGCCAGAAGGTCGGCGAGTTCTACCGCCAGCTGTCGATGGTGGACGGCCTCACCGGCCTGCAGAACCGTGCCTGGCTCAACGACAACCTGCCGCGCATGATCGAGAACGCGCACATCGTCAACAGCCAGCTGTCGGTGGTCATGATGGACCTCGACCACTTCAAGCAATTCAACGACCAGCACGGCCACGTGTCGGGAGACCATGCGCTGCAGGTCGCGGCGAAGGTGATCGCCGCCGGCTTGCGCCCGACCGACTATGCCGCTCGCTTCGGCGGTGAGGAACTGATCGTGATCCTGCCAAACACCGCACAGACCAGCGCGCTGATGGTGGCGCAGCGGCTGTGCGAGCGCCTGCGCCAGGCGGTCGTATTCAGCGAGATGCACCGGCCGCTGCCGCACATCACCGCCTCATTCGGCGTGGCCACGCTGG
>NZ_LSTO01000001.1:1249629-1261093 GCF_002211445.1 Noviherbaspirillum denitrificans
CTCGCTCGCCGCCGGACGCCAGTACGGCCCGCACTGGGCGGCCATCGACAGCCTCGATCCGCTCGACGGCATCACCGGTGGCGCCTTCAACCTGCTGCGCCGCACGGTGCGCACAGACAATACGCTGAAGTACACCACGCCGACCTTCGGCGGCCTCACCGCGGACATCGCCTGGGGCTTTGGCGAAGTCGCGGGCAACAATTCCGCCAGCAGGACACTGGGCGGCTCGCTCGTCTATGCCAACGGGCCGGCCGTCATCAAGCTGGCGCACCACGACGGGCGCAACGCCGCCGACACGGACTCGACGAAGAATTCGGTGCTGATCGGCCGCTACGACTTCGGGCCGGCAAAGGCAATCCTCGGCTACCAGGTTGAAAAGGGGCTGGGTGCGCTCGACCGCGATGCCGCACTGGTCGGCGCGCAATTCCCCTTCGGTCCGCATACGGTGATGGCGACCTACATCCACAAGAACGACAAGGCCGCGACCAACAACGACGCGAACATGGTGGGACTGGCCTATACCTATGCGCTGTCGAAGCGGACCAACCTGTACACCTCGTACGTGAAGATCGACAACAAGAACACGCTGGTCTACACGACCAAGGTGGGTGACGGCAGCGGGGACAGGGAGTTCAACGTGGGAATCCGGCACAAGTTCTGATCGGGAGCCGGACAAAAAAGGGCCGGCGATTGCCGGCCCATGCTTTCAGTGGAAACGACTGACGTCAGCTTGCCTTGCGGCGCATGAAGCCAAGTGCCAGCAGGCCGATGCCCATCAGGAAGACCGTGCCCGGCAGCGGCACATTGGTGGTCTCGAGCGGGTCGCGCGCCCAGATGCTGTAATGGGAAATATCCTTGCCGCCAAGGTCGTCGGTATTCCACTTGCCGCTGAAGGAGTACGGAACCGTCAGGTCGAATGCGCCGGGGAACGAGTTCAACAGCGTATTGAAGTTGAAGTCGTAAATTGCCCAGCCGCCTTCCTTGTCATCATCCTTTTTCGCAGTGCCGCTACCCGCCTTGAACACGAAGGCAAGCTGGTCGAAGTAGCTGCGATCGAACAGGCCTTTCGAATCGAGGATGGAGACGATGTTCGGATTGATCAGCAGCGTCCAGGTACCGTCGGCCTTCAGGTCGAAGGTCAGCACGTCATTGATGTTCAGCGTGTTAGCGCCGTTCTGGATGGTGTAGCCGTCCATCGTTCCGACACCTTGCTTGGATCCAAGCATGACCCAGCCCGGATCAACCGCGAGGTTGGGATCCTTCAACGGCTGGAAGGTCGAGCCGTCGGTCAGGAAGAAGCCCGGATCGACATAGTAACCATCCTTCAGGTAGCCGCCGTTGAGCAGGCCGTCGCCAAGCCAGCCGAGGTTGGGATCAGGGGCATTGGTGCCGTTCTGGGCATCATTGCCGGCGATCACGCCGAAGCATTTTGTCGCGTTGATCCCTCCTGGCGGCAGCCCCACAGGAGTATTCGGCGGGGCGCTGGTGTACATGCTGGTGATGGAAACGGAGTCAAGGGTACACGTTGCGGTGTTCGTGATCGGCGTCGGCGTCACCGGCGTCGGCGTTGCTTGAACGGAAGCAACAAATAGTACCGAGGCCAGGACGGGCAAGACGTGAATTAACTTTTTCATAATTTCCCCCACTGAAAGTCAGTCGATATATGCAAATAGCAGGCCTAGAAAAATAATCTTTGCTTTTCAACGACTTGAGTCAAATCAAGAAAATCCAGCGATACCGCTTGTAAAAAAAATCGACAAAACCTCTTGCCATTCGGCAAAGTCTTGTGATAGGTGCGCACTGGATCATGAAAATTGCAAGGAGCAAAACGTCCTCGCCGTAGTCAAAAGCGCATATTCAAACTGGCGATGCGAACCGTTTCCGAAGCGAAATTTTTCCCTTGTATTTCGCGCGGCCATCCCCACATCGAATGGACTTGATGGAGGAAATCTTGCCTAACGACGCAACACACCGTACGAAAGTCACCCCCGGCACCTGGAGCACCGACGAATACATCCGCCGCTGGGCACGCAACCACGGCATGGTATCGGGCGAATGCATCGTTCCGCTGCAAAGCCTGCACGACCAATGGGTCGCACGCATCGACTTTGACAAACAGGGCGAACCGGTCGAACGCCTGACTGCGCACGACCAGGAGTTGTGCCCGGCATAACGCCGATTACCTGCAGCAAAAGCAACACATCCTCCGGCGGGCAAGCATGCCCGCCAGGTTCTCCGCAAGCCCTTTCAACATCGCTTGAACTTTTCCCCTCGCGCGACGATCAGTGATCCGAACCGGGAAGTCCGATATAATCCCGTTCCTTTTTGCCTTTCGGCAAAATCCGTTTTTTCCAGCCAAATACACTCTCACGAAGGTTGCGATCCCGTTGCCCATCCAAGCATCAAGGTGGCGGAACGCGCTTTGGCGGTTGCAGATAGTCGTTATGCCATTCTCCCTTGCCGGACAGTGCGCGCGGGTCATGCCGCGTGCCGCGAGGAAAGCATGGCTGCCCAGATGTTGATTGATGAACAAGAACCTGAAGACTTTGACCTTGTCAGCCCGCCCTGCCAGGCCGGCGACCGTTGCAGACAGCCCTTTGCCCGCTTCCGGATCCGCTCCCGATCCGCTGTCCGAGGCCGAAATCGGCCGTGCGCCGACCATCGTGGTGCGCCGCTCGCGCCTGGCTGCGCCACCCGCGGCTGCGTTGCCGCCGGATGACGAACCCGGCAGCGGCGCAGCGCCCGCGCAGGGCCCCGTCGTGATCCGCAAGCGTCCGCGCGTGTTCAGCACATCGTCGGCCGAGCCGGTTGCGGTGGCAGCGCCTGAATCGGCACTTGTGGTGGAAGAGGCCGTGCAGGAGCCGGCGGCACCCGTTGAACTTGCCGTAGCGCCTGTTGCGGAAGCCGCACCCGCAGTGGAAACCGTGACGGTTGAGGAAACCGCGCCCGTCGTGGACGACATGCCGGAATTTGCCGTGCAGCCCGCCGCGCCAGTGCCCGCTCCTGTTGTCATCAGAAAACGCTCCCGCCTCGCGGCGCCGTCGACGCCCGAACCGGTGCCTGCGGAAGAAAAGCCGGCGCTTGAACCCGTGGCCGAAACCACCGTGCCGGCAAAAGGCAAGGTGCGCGTGCTGGCGAAAAAGCCGGCGGAAAAGCCTGCGCCCGCGCCTGCTGCCGTGATCAGGCAAGCCGCGGCTCCGGCACCCGCTCCGGTAGTGGAAAGCACCCCTCCCACTGTCCCTGCTCCCGCTCCCGCCGCCGCCCGTCCCGGCCGCAAGCCGTCCGGACCGTCGGTCGAGAGCGAGGAAGTTGCGGAATGGAATGCAGCCGAATACGCGGAACAGCGCGCGGCGAAGGTACGCAAGTCATCCGCGAAAAAGTCCGATGAAGGCATCGACAAGCACCGCAAGCAGCTCGCCACGCTCATCAAGATGGGCAAGGAGCGCGGTTACCTGACGCATGCGGAAGTCAACGACCTGCTGCCCGAAGACATCCTCGACAGCGACACCATCGCCGAGATCATGCAGACCATGGGCGACATGGGCATCTCGGTGGTCGACCAGGCGCCCGACGACGCGCTGCTCCTGCTGTCCGACCGCGTGGTGTCCGGCGCGAGCGACGACGAAGTGGAAGCGGTTGCCGCGACCGCGCTGTCCGGCGACGAGGATTACGGCCGCAGCACCGACCCGGTCCGCATGTACATGCGCGAAATGGCGACCACGCAGCTGCTGACCCGCGAAGGCGAAGTCGAGATCGCGCGCCGCATCGAAGACGGCCGCCAGGAAATGATCGGCGCCATCTCGGCCAGTCCGGCCGCCGTGGCCGAACTGCTGGTGCTGGCGGAGAAGATCGAAAAGGAACAGCTGTCGGTCGACGATGTAGTCGACGGCCTGATCGAACTCGAGGACACGACGCCGGCCGCCTCCGCTTCCGATGAAGACGGCGACATCGACGACATGGACGAAGAGGAAGACGAGCTCGTCTCCGAGTCCGAAGATGCCGGCCCCTCGGCCGAACAGCTCGCGCAGGTGCGCACGCTGTCGCTCGCGAAATTCGCGCTGATCGCCAGCCAGGCCGAAGTCATGCGCAACGACGCCGCCGGTCGCGCCGCCGCGCAGCAGGCCATTACGCAGGCGATGCTGGGCATCCGCTTCACGCCGAAGACAGTCGAGAAGCTGTGCACTGTCGTGCGCAAGCAGATGGATGAAGTGCGCGTCTTCGAACGCCAGGTGGCTGCCATCGTCGTCGACCAGTGCGGCATGCCGCGCGACCGTTTCATCCGTACCTTCGGCGAAAACCAGACGGACATGGACTGGATGCAGCGCGAAATCGACTGCGCCTATCCGTACAGCCCCGCGCTCGAGCGCCGTATCCACGCAGTGCAGGAATTGCAGGCCAAGCTGGCGGAAGTCGAAACGCGCGCCGGCGTGCCGCTGCGTGACCTGCGCGAAATCGGCCGCCACATGCTTGCCGGCGAGCGCCGCGCGATGGACGCCAAGCGCGACCTGACCAAGGCCAACCTGCGCCTCGTGATTTCGATCGCCAAGAAATACGTGAACCGCGGCCTGCAGTTCCTGGACCTGATCCAGGAAGGCAACATCGGCCTGCTGCGCGCGGTGGAAAAGTACGAATACCGCCGAGGCTTCAAGTTCTCGACCTACGCAACGTGGTGGGTGCGCCAGAGCATTTCGCGCGCGATCGCGGACCAGGCGCGCACCATCCGCGTGCCGGTGCACATGATCGAGACCATCAACAAGATGAACCGCATCATCCGCCAGACCGTCACCGCCACCGGCTCCGAGCCCGACGCCGCGGCGCTCGCCGAGAAGATGGGGCTGACCGTGGAACGCGTGCAGGAAGTGCTGCGCATCGCGAAGGAACCGGCGTCGCTGGATGCGCCGGCCGGTGACGACGGCGATGCGATGCTGGGCGACTTCATCAGCGACGATGCCAACCTCACGCCGGAAGCGCTGGCCATGCATTCGGGCATGCAGCGCGCGATTTCCGAAGTGCTGGAAGACCTGTCGCCGAAGGAGCAGAAGGTGCTGCGCATGCGCTTCGGCCTCGAGACCGTCAGCGACCACACGCTGGAAGAAATCGGCAAGCAGCTCGAGGTCACGCGCGAGCGCGTGCGCCAGATCGAGATGAAGGCGATGGCCAAGCTGCGGCATCCGACACGCGCCGAGAAGCTGCGCGCGTTCCTCGACGATCGCGGCTGACATGGACGGCCGCGCTTAGGCGCGGCCGTTATATCATTTCGCCAATGCCCGACACCGCGAAAAATCCCCGCCTCGGCCTCACCCAGATCCATCTCGCCGTACTGCTCGCCGGAGGCGCAGGCCTCTTTGCCAAGCTGCTTGCCGTCAGCCCTGCGGTACTGACCGCCGGCCGCACCGTGTTCGGCAGCATTGCGCTGCTGCTGTTTGCGCTCGTCACGAAGGCCAGCCTGCGGCCCGCCAGCGCGAAAGACCTCGTCTTGCTCGCGCTGTCCGGCGCCATCCTCGCGTTTCACTGGTTCACCTTTTTCCTGGCTATCCAGGTGTCGACGGTCGCCATCGGCCTGCTGGCGTTTTCCACCTTCCCGCTGTTCACGACCTTCCTCGAACCGCTGGTGTTCGGCGAACGCCTCCACCGGCGCGACATCCTGACTGCCGTCGCCGTCACTGCGGGCCTGGTGCTCGTGACGCCGAGCTTCGACCTCGGCAACCACCTGACGCAAGGCCTCCTGTGGGGCATGCTGTCGGCATTCAGCTATGCGGTGCTCTCGCTGCTGTGCCGCTCCATCGCCGGCCGGTATGCGGCCGCGACCATCTCCTTTTACCAGCAGGGGTTTGCGGCGCTGTGCGCGCTGCCGTTCGCGTTGCAATGGCAGGGGCAGCTGGGCGGCGGCGACCTGCTCGCACTGCTTGTGCTCGGCGTCGTCTTCACCGCGCTCGGCCAGGGCCTCGTGGTGGCGAGCCTGCGGCATCTGCGCGCGCAAACGACGAGCGTGGTGTTCGGACTCGAGCCGGTGTACGGCATCGCGCTCGCGTGGATGCTGCTCGGCGAAGTCCCGTCACTGCGCACCCTGCTCGGCGGCGGCCTGATTTGCGGTGCCGTATTCCTGGCATCAATGCAGCGGCATTGACGCGCGCGACTTTCTTTCCTGTAATGACAATGCATCAATTGCCAGCTGATTCACGTCAGCTGGCCGCAACAATTGCCGTACGGCATTAAATATCCGTATTAGACTTTACCTTCCGGCGAAGAAATAACGCTTCTGCTTGCCCTCGGTACGAGTCGCCGGACCGGGTTACCCACGTGGCAGCCCGCGCACTCCGCCTTGTCCGCCGTTACCCCGACGGAGACCGCCCGCCACAAACCCGCGGTGCAAGCGCAATCGATATGAAAATGGGGGACTGTATGATCCGCAACATGACCATCCGCACGAAACTGATCGCCGGATTTACGTTCGTGCTTGCCCTTGCCGCCGTGATGACAGCCATCGGACTCTGGCAAATGAACCGCGTCGCCACCGCCACCGGCGCGATGGCTGGCTTTGCTGGCAAGGAAAGGCTGGCGCGGGAATGGCTGCAGGGAACCGCGGTTAATGCCACGCGGGCGCTGGCCGCCGCACGCTCCACCGAACCGGCCAGCCGCAAGCTGTTCCAGGACGAAATGTCCGCGCAAAGCGCCGGCATCACGAAGATCCAGCAAGAGCTGGAGCAGCTGATAGGCGAGGCGGACGGCAAGCGCCTGCTCGATGACGTCGCGAGCAAGCGCAAGGCCTACATCGATGCCCGCGGCGCCATCTTCAAGATGCAGCAGGACGGTGCCGATGCGGCCGCGATCAAGGAACAGGTCGACAGCAAGTTCGTGCCGGCGCTGAACGCCTACGTGCAATCCATTTCGGAAGTGGTGAGCTACCAGAAGCGCAAGCTGGAAGAGGCCAATGCCGACGTGCAGGCGACTGAAACCACCGGACGTGGCATCCTCATCGGGCTCGGCGTCGTAGTGCTGGCAGCGGGTGCGATCCTGTCGCTCATCCTGTCGCGCGGCATTGCGCGGCCGCTGGCCGAAGCAGCCGGGTTTGCGCAAACGGTGGCTTCGGGCGACCTGACCGGCCGCATCGAAGCGCGCTCGCAGGACGAGACCGGCACGCTGCTGCGCGCGCTGGGCGAGATGAACGACAGCCTGCGCAGCATCGTGACCGAAGTCAGGCAGGGCACGCACAGCATCGCCACCGCGTCGGTGCAGATTGCCGCCGGCAACAGCGACCTGTCCTCGCGCACCGAATCGCAAGCCAGCGCGCTGGAAGAAACCGCGTCGTCAATGGAGCAACTAACGGCCGGCGTGCGGCACACCGCGGACAGCGCGAACGAAGCGAATCGCCTCGCCGCCGAAGCCGCATCCATTGCCGAGCAGGGCAACGAAGCCGTGGGACAGGTGGTCGACACGATGAGCGCGATCAACGCCTCGTCGCGGAAGATCGTCGACATCATCGGCGTGATCGACGGCATCGCTTTCCAGACCAACATCCTCGCGCTCAATGCGGCGGTGGAAGCGGCGCGCGCCGGCGAACAGGGCCGTGGCTTCGCGGTCGTGGCCGGCGAGGTGCGCACGCTGGCACAGCGTTCCGCCGCGGCGGCGAAAGAGATCAAGGACCTGATCAACGATTCGGTCAGCAGCGTGGACGAAGGCAGCAAGCTGGTCGAACACGCGGGCGGGACGATGCAACGCGTCGTATCAAGCATCCGCCAGGTGCGCGACCTCGTGTCCGAGATCGCGTCCGGCACCGACGAGCAGAGCCGTGGCATCGAACAGGTCAACCAGGCGGTGTCGCAAATGGAACAGGCGACCCAGCAGAATGCGGCACTGGTCGAGGAAGCGGCAGCGGCTACCGAAGCGATGCGCGGACAATCATCCCACCTCGCCGACATGGTGGGCAGGTTCAAGGTCGCTGCCTGAGCGCGCCCTCCTCGTCGAGAGGGGTGAGCATCTCCGCGATATCGGGATCCCTGCTGAACGCCTCGGCGAAATGCGCGACGAAGCGGTTGACCTTCAGCGAAGGCCGCCGTGCCGGCTGGAATACCACATTCAACGGCAGCGGCGGCAGGCTGTAGCGGGTCAGGATGGGCTTGACCCGGCCCGCACGGATATCGTCGCCGTACACCCACTGCGGCGAATAGCTGATGCCCAGCCCGCCGCAGGTCGCCTCCCGGATCGCCTCCGAACTGTTCGACTGGAAATTGCCGCCGACCCGCACCGCGATGTCGGGCTTGCCTTTCTGCTGGAAAACCCACTCGTTGAGATTGACGAGGCCGGAGTAGATCAGGCACTGGTGATGGACCAGGTCTTGCGGATGCTTCGGCTCGCCGTGCCGCGCGAGGTAGGACGGCGCCGCCAGCGTAACACGATGGGCGGTGCCGATGCGGCGCGCGACGAGGCGGCTGTCCTTCAGCTCGCCGACGCGGAAGGCGACATCGACGCCGGCCGCCACCAGGTCGACGAAGCTGTCGTCCAGCTGCAGATCGATCCGGATATGCGGATAGCGTTCATAGAAATCCGGCAGGCGCGGCACGATGTGCAGGCGGCCGAAGTTGACCGGCGCCGCCACGCGCAGCACGCCGGAAATTTCGTGCTCGGCGCGGTGCACCTCGATGCGCGCCTCTTCCAGCGTATCCAGCACCTGGCGGCAGCGCTCGTAGTAGAGCTTGCCGGCTTCGGTCAGCGAATGGCTGCGGGTGGAGCGCACCAGCAGCTTCGCCCCCAATTGCGCTTCCAGCGCCTGCACCTGCTTGCTGACAGCCGACTGGGTCGTCAGGCCTTCCCGCGCCACCGCCGAGAAGCTGCCGGTCTCCACCACCCGCACGAAGGTTTCCATCAAGCGCAGCCTGTCCATATTGCCCTCATTCATTCCTGTTCGGAATAAATTATATCGCCCGTGATGCCTATTTCATTCTGCGGGGAATAGCCATAATTTCTTCCCATGCTCCCCTTCAACCAGATCGGAACCGACACCATGACAGCACACAAACTCTTCCAGTCCACCCGCATCGGCGACATCGAGGTCGCGAACCGCATCGTGATGGCGCCGCTCACCCGCAGCCGCGCCGATGAACCGGCCGGCGACGTGCCCGGCAGCGCGATGAACATCGAGTATTACCGCCAGCGCAGCAACGCCGGCCTGATCATCAGCGAAGGCACGCAGGTATCGCCGGTCGGCAAGGGTTACATGGCCACGCCGGGCATCTACTCGGATGCGCAGGTCGAAGGCTGGAAACCGATCACACGCGCCGTGCACGAAGCCGGCTCGAAGATCGTGGCGCAGATCTGGCACGTCGGCCGCGTCACCCATCCGGGACTGATCGGCGGCGCGCAACCGGTTGCCCCGTCGGCGGTGAAGCCGAATGTCATCGCCTACACGCGTGACGGCAAGGTCGAAGCGCCGCAGCCACGCGAGCTGAGCATCGAAGACATCCGGCAAGTGGTCAGCGAGTACCGCCGCGGCGCCGCCAACGCGATCCGCGCCGGCTTCGACGGTGTCGAGATCCACGGCGCCAACGGCTACCTGATCGACCAGTTCCTGCGCAACGGCGCCAACAAGCGCACCGACGAATACGGCGGCTCCATCGAAAATCGCGCGCGTTTCGCGCTCGAGGTGGTGGATGCGGTGATCGCCGAAATCGGCGCCGGCCGCGTCGGCATCCGCCTGTCCCCGGTGACGCCGGCGAACGACCTCTCCGACACCGATCCGCAAGCGGTCTTCGGCTACCTGGTGGAACAGTTGAATGCACGCGGTATCGCCTTCATCCATTTCATTGAAGGCGCCACCGGTGGTCCGCGCGATGTACCGGGCTTCGATTTCGCATGGGCGCGCAAGGCGTTCAAGGGCACCTACATCGCCAACAACGGCTACAACCGCGACATGGCGATCGATGCGGTCGAGTCCGGCCGCGCGGATGCGGTGGCCTTCGGCCGCCTGTATATCGCCAACCCGGACCTGGTGCAGCGCCTGAAGCTGAATGCGCCGCTGAATGTGCCGAACCCGCAGACGTTCTATACGCCGGGGCCGGTGGGGTATATCGATTATCCGGCGCTGGAAAAGGCGGCCTGAGACAGCACCGTGAAATAAAAAAAGCCCGCTCATCGAGCGGGCAAAGACCAACTGCAAATCTTAATTCAAGCAGCCTGCAGCGTATCGCTTCGGCGGCGCCGCGCCAGCGCCTTCATCAGCAGCGGCACCGTGACCATTGCCGCGGCACAAATCCACAATGCCAGCGAAATCGGGCTCTCCCACAGGATGCCGATGTCGCCATTGGTGATCGACAGCGCGCGGCGCAGGTTCTGCTCCATCATCTCCCCCAGCACGAAGCCGAGGATCAGCGGCGCCATCGGCACCTCGCACTTGCGCAGCACGTAGCCGACGATGCCGAGCGCTGACATCAGGACCAGGTCGAAGGTCGTCGCATGCACCGCATACACGCCCACCGTGCTGACCGCGAGGATGCCGGGCACGAGCGCCCAGTTGGGCACCTTGAGCATGCGCGTAAAGATGCCGACCATCGGGATGTTCATGAACAGCAGGATCACGTTACCGACGAACATCGATGCGATCAGGCCCCACACCAGCGTGGGCTGCTGCTCGAACAGCGCGGGTCCCGGCGTGATGTTGTAGAGCGTAAGCGCGCCCATCATCACCGCGGTCGTGCCAGAACCCGGCACGCCGAGCGTGAGCATCGGCACGAAGGAACCGTTGGCGGCGGAGTTGTTCGCCGCTTCCGGCGCGGCCACGCCGCGGATGTCGCCGGTGCCGAAGGTGCCTTCCTTGTCGGTCAAGCGCTTTTCCATCGAGTAGGTGATCGCGCTGGCCACGGTCGCGCCCGCGCCCGGCAATACGCCGACCACGAAGCCGACCAGGGAAGAACGCACCGTGCCCCACCAGGTGTAGGCCAGTTCCTTCATGTTGAACATGTTGCGGCCGGTTTCCGGAATCGCCGTCGAATGCGCCGCCTCTTCCAGCATCAGCAGCAGTTCGCTGATCGAGAACAGGCCGATCACCACGACGATGAACTGGATGCCGTCGGTCAGGTGCACCGAGTCGAAGGTGAAGCGATAGACGCCGGAATTGGCATCGACGCCGACGGTCGCCAGCGACAGGCCGACCAGCGTCGCAATCAGCGCTTTCACCGGCTGGTCGCCGATCAGGCCGGTCAGGCAGGCGAAGGCGAACACCATGAGTGCGAAGTATTCCGCCGGGCCGAAGGCGAGCGCCCATTTCGCGAGGATGGGCGTGCAGATGGCGAGGCCGGCGGTGGCGATCATCGAGCCGACGAAAGAGCTCCACGCGGAGATCGACAAGGCGACGCCGCCCAGGCCTTTCTTCGCCATCGGATAGCCGTCCATTGCAGTCATGATGGCGGCGGCATCGCCCGGCACGTTGATCAGGATGGAAGAAATGCGGCCGCCCTATTCGCAGCCGATG
>NZ_LSTO01000001.1:1261103-1269644 GCF_002211445.1 Noviherbaspirillum denitrificans
AAGCAAGGGATGTCGCATGATGTCTCTCCTTTGTGTGTATTCAGCGGCGGATCAGGAAGCCGGCATCGAGTTCGTCGAGCCGGTTGATGCCGAGCATGGCCATGTTCCTGTCCACCTCGTCGTGCAGCAGCTGGATCGCGCGGCCGACGCCCGCGCTTCCGGCAACGGCGGCGGCATACATGAAGGGGCGTCCGGCGAAAACGGCACGGGCACCCAGGGCCAGCGCCTTGAGCACATCCGTGCCCCGCCGGATGCCGCCGTCGAGCATGACGGGCAAGTCACCGACACGGTCCAGCACATGTGGCAGCATGCGCAGCGCCGATGCGGCGCCGTCCAGCTGGCGTCCGCCGTGGTTCGACACGATGATGCCGTCGGCGCCCACGCTGCGTGCACGTTCGGCATCGTCGGGATGCAGGATGCCCTTGAGCACCAGCGGACCGCGCCATGCCCGGCGGATGCGTGCGATATGCGTCCAGTTCAGGTGTTCGCGGCCGGTAGTGTCGCGGATGGCCGTGCGCGACAGGATGGGCGCGCCGCGGGTGGCGAATGAATTTTCAAAATGCGGCATGCCTGTCGTGAGCAGGGTGCGCGCCAGCGTCCCGGCCAGCCAGCGCGGGCGCACGAGGCCATCCCACGCCAGGCGCAGGCTCGGGCGCAGCGGAGTCGAGAAGCCGGCCCGGATATTGTTCTCTCGGTTGGCCCACACCGGGATGTCGACCGTAACCACCAGTGTCTCGAAGCCTGCGCGTGCAATCCGGTCCACCAGGCCGTCGATGCGGGACTCGTCCGCAGGAAGGTAGGCCTGGAACCAGGTGCCGGGCGCCCTCGCCGCAACTTCTTCCATCGGAATCAGGGAGGTGCCGCTCATGATGGCGGGGATATTGGCCTGCAGCGCCGACTCGGCGAGCACGATGTCGCCGCGGTAGGCGGACAGCGCGCTGATGCCGACCGGGGCGATGCCGAAAGGGGCGCTGTAGTGTTTCCCGAACAGGCTGATGCCCTGCGACCGCTGCGACACGTCGACCAGGACGCGCGTCAGGAAACAGTATTCGTCGAAGGCCTCGCGATTGTCGTCCAGCGACCGGTTGTCTTCCGCTGCGCCCGAGATGTATCCGAACAGCGGGCGCGGAAGGTGACGGCGCGCCGCGTCCTCGAAGTCATCGAGGGAAAGAATGCGTGCGAGCTTCCGCGGCAGCGATGGTTCGGGTGCGTACGCCGCCCTGGGCGCCGACGCTTTCCACTGCCCCGCTTCCTGTACTTGCCCTGCCATGACCAACCTCCGCCCCGTTGCCGTTATGGAGGTCACTTTAGCCTTGCTAGCTGTTTCAAAAAAGCGAATTTATACTAAGATAGTATTTCGCTTTTTCGACAATAAAATAATGACGCTCAAACAGCTGGAAGCCTTTTACTGGGCGGCAACCTGCGCCAGTTTCGCAATGGCTGCGGAGCGGCTGCATGTCACGACGTCGTCGCTGTCGAAAAGGCTCGCCGAACTGGAAGAGTCGCTCGGCGTCGCGCTGTTCGACCGCACCGGCCACAAGGCGGTGCTGACGGATGCCGGCGAGCGCCTGCTGCCGCGCGCCAGCCAGATGCTGCTGGCGGCGGAAGAAACGCGCGCATCGGTGTCGGCGGATACGCGCATTGCCGGGCGCTGCCTGTTCGGCGTCGGGGAATTCAGCGCCCTCACCTGGCTGCCGCAGCTGGCGTCCCATGCGGCCCAGCGCTTTCCTGACCTGCGTCTCGAGCCGCATGTCGATATCGGGCGGGCACTGGACGAACGCCTGCTCAACGGCGCGCTGGATTGCGCGGTAATCGCCGGACGCTCGCCGCATGAATTGATCGCTTCGCACACGGTGGGCAAGGCGCACTTTGTGTGGACTGTCTCGCCCGCGGTCGCCGGCAAGTCGCAGCGGCTGACCGAACGCATGCTGCAAGCCCATCCGCTGGTCACCCTCCCGCAGGGCGCGGGAACAAGCCGCATCCTCGACGAATGGATGCTGCGCAATGACGTGGATCCGCCCTACCGGCTGAGCTGCAACAGCTGGGGCGCGATCGCCGGCCTGCTGATTGAAGGCGCGGGCATCGGATTCCTGCCCGAGGGCTGGGCGCACTCGCTGGCCAGGCGCGGCGACCTGCGGATACTGCAGGGTGCGCCCGCGCTCTCGCCCCTGGTCTATACCTTCCAGAAGCGCCGCAACGACGAGCGGCCGATGCTTGCCGAAATGCTCGCAGCAGTGCGCGCGACCATTGACTTCGCGCGGCCGCCGCGGCTGTTATGAAGCGGCCACTGAAGCGCGCCGGATGATGCGCGCGCAGTCGACACCGCGCGGCAGGTTGCCGTAGACCAGCCCGCTTGCCAGTCCGGACAGGCGCGACAGGCAGAACCCATCCGCCACCGCCTGGTCACCATGCCGCACCAGCAGCGCTCCCTGCAGTGCGAGCGCCATCTTTTCGACGATGGCACGTGCGCGGTATTCGATATCCGCGCGATCGGCGAAATCGTTTGCCAGCGATGCGACATGCTGGTCAAGGTAACGGTTGCCACCCGCGGCAAGCTTCAGCTCCGCCATGAAGACGTCGAGGGAGCCCGGCTCGCGCTGCATCGCGCGCAGCATATCGAGGCATTGCACGTTGCCGCTGCCTTCCCAGATCGAATTGACCGGCGATTCGCGGAACAGGCGCGGCATGATCGAGTCTTCCATCACGCCGCTGCCGCCGATGCATTCCATCGCTTCATAGGCGTGACCCGGCGTGCGCTTGCAGATCCAGTACTTGCCGACGGCCGTGCCCATGCGCACCAGGAGTTTTTCCGATTCGCTATCGCTGCTGTCGAGCGCGCGGGCGATGCGCATGGTCATGGCCAATGCGGCTTCGCTTTCGATGGCAAGGTCGGCCAGCACGTTCTGCATCAGCGGTTGCTCCGAGAGCAAGCGGCCGAAGGCGGCACGCTGCTCGCAATGGTGCAGCGCCTGTACCACCGCCTGCCGCATGCCAGCCGCCGAACCGATCATGCAGTCGAAGCGGGTCATCGACACCATCTTCAGGATAGTCGCGACGCCGCGCCCCTCCTCGCCGATCATTTGCGCCCAAGCGCCGCGCAGCTCCGTCTCGGACGAGGCATTGGCGACGTTACCCATCTTGTTTTTCAGGCGCTGGATCTGCAGCGGGTTCTTGCTGCCGTCCGGGCGCCAGCGCGGCAGCAGGAAGCACGACAGCCCGCCCGGCGCCTGCGCCAGCACGAGGAAGGCGTCGCACATCGGCGCCGACACGAAATACTTGTGGCCGACCAGTTCATACGCCTGCCCGGGACCGCCGCCGAGCGGAATCGCGCGGGTGGTGTTGGCGCGCACGTCGGAACCGCCCTGCTTTTCCGTCATCGCCATGCCGATCGTTACGCCTTCCTTCTGGCTGTCCGGCACGTTGCGCGGGTCGTAGCAGCGGGAAAGGATCTTCGGCTCCCACACTGCGGCCACCTCGGGCTGCAGGCGCAGCGCCGGAATCGCGGCCGAGGTCATGGTAATCGGGCAGCAATGGGCTGCCTCGACCTGGCTTTGCATGTAGAACTTTGCCGCACGCGCCACCTGCGCTCCTTCGCGCGGGTCGCTCCAGTGCGACGCATGCAGGCCGTGTTCGATGGATAGCTGCATGAGCCGGTGGTAGGCGGGATGGAAGCGCACCTCGTCCACGCGGTGACCATAGCGGTCGTGGGTGTACAACACCGGCTTGTTTTCGTTGGCCTGGAATCCGAGTTCGATCAACTCGCGCGAGCCCGTCAGCGCCCCGAACCCATGCAGCCCGTCCTCCGCCCAGCCGGCGCCTTCCCGGCCGACGGCTTCCCGCAATGCCCGGTCCGCGCCGTACAGGTTGTAGTCTTCCAGCGCGGTCGGTTGGTTCTCGACGCTGTGCGTCTCGGCGAAATAGCGGTTGCTGCTGTCGGCGTCGGCCATGGCGGTCTCCATCTCACTCAAGGTGTGAATTCATATTCATTTAATAGACAGAACTTCATCACGGGCCGATAACCCTGTCAAGCCTTTGCTTGTCGGAAATCTCGTGTCTCGGGTACACTGGACTGCCATCCCGACCGAACATCTCGCCATGGTTTACCGGCCGACCGAAAAGACCGAAGCGCGCAAAGCTGCCATGCGGCAGCGCATCCTGGACGCCTCGCTGCTGCTGGTGTCCACGGGCGGTTTCAGCGCTGTCACGATCAATGCCGTGGCAAAGGATGCCGGGATTGCCACCGGCGCCGTCTACAAGCACTTCGACTCGAAGGCGCAGTTATGCGCCGAAGTCTTCCGTAACGCCACCGAAAAAGAACTGGCCGTCGTTCGGGAAAATGCCCTGGCTGAAGGCGTGCCGTCGGTGCGCCTGCTCAAGGCGATCGAAGCCTTTTCCGCCCGGGCCATCCGCGGGCGCCGCCTCGCCTATGCGCTGATCGCCGAGCCGGTCGACACGCTGGTCGACACGGAACGCCTGCGCTACCGGCTTGCGTATGCGAACATTTTCCAGAAGCTGGTGGAAGACGGCATCGAAAGCGGCGAATTCCCGCAGCAAGCCGCATCGGTATCGGCCGCAGCACTGGTCGGCGTCATTTCCGAAGCCCTTGTCGGGCCGCTGACCTGGTCCGCCGGCAGCGAGAATGCCATCGACAAGACCGACCTCATCCGGTCCATCCAGGCCTTTTGCCTGCGCGCCGTCGCGGTCAGGGATCCTGCCTTCACATGATGAACAGACAGCTGCCCAACATCGTCGACCTGCTGCTCGATGCAGTGTTCCTGGTCGACAAGGAGGGGCGTATCGTCCATGTCAGTGCGGCGTGCGAGCACATCCTCGGGTACAAGCCGGAGGAGATGACGGGACGGATGATGATGGATTTCGTCGCGCCCGTGGACCGCGCAAAGACGCGCGCGGAAGCCGGCACGGTGATCGCGGGCGAGCAGCGCGTGGGTTTTGAAAACCGCTACATCCGCAAGGACGGCCGCCTCGTCCATCTGATGTGGTCCGCCCGCTGGTCGGAAGCTGATCAGCTGCGCATCGGTGTGGCAAGGGACGTGACGGAACGCCGGCGCGCGGAGGACATGCAGGCGGCAACTTACGCGATTTCGGAAGCGGCGCATTCCGCGACCGACCTGCCAGACCTGCTGCGTGAAATCCACTTTACCATTGCCCGCCTGGTGCCGGCAGCCGGATTTGCCGTCGCCCTGCATGGCTGCAAGGCGGGAGAACCGGCGCTGCCCTACCAGTGCGGCCTTTCCGGCGGCGATAGCGAGGTAGTGCGTGAACTGTGCGACGAGACGCTGCGCACTGGGGTCGCCGCCGAGCGCCCGGCGACTGACCACGGCAGTGAAGAATGGATCGCGATCCCGCTCCTTTCCCAGTCCGGCAGCTCGGGCGCATTGATCCTGAAAGGCTACCGCGAAACGCGCTATAGCGAAAAAGACAAGGAATTGCTGCAGTTCGTCTCGACCCAGGTCGCCACGACACTGGAGCGCAGGCGCCTGAACGAAGAACTGACGCGCGCGGCGCGCTACGACGACCTCACCGGCCTGCCGAACCGCCGCCTGTTCCAGGACCGCTTGCACTCGGCGATGGCGCGCGCCCGCCGGCATGGCGAGCGCATCGCTCTGCTGTACATTGATATCGACGGCTTCAAGCAGATCAACGATTCCCTCGGCCATGGCGCGGGAGATGTCCTGCTTGCCGAAATCGGGCTGCGGCTGCAGCAGTCGGTGCGCGAGGAGGATACCGTGGCGCGCCTGGGCGGCGATGAGTTCGTCGTGCTGCTCGAAGGCGTGCAGGTGCCCGGCGACGCGCTGCTCGTTGCAGAAAAAATCAGTGCGGCGATCAGTCACCCCGTCCTGCTCGACGGGCACATGCTGTGCGTGAAAGCCAGCATCGGCCTCGCCTTGTATCCCGACCATGGCGAGTCACAAGACAGGCTCCTTAGCCATGCCGACCGCGAGATGTACCAGGTCAAGAAGGCCCGGTCCGCGGGACTCTGATCATTCGGCGGAAAACTCCGCCGCAGCCTTGGCCGTCCACAACGCCTTGTTGTAGTTCTCGAAAGGCGCATCGTAGCTGTCGGTCTCGCCGTCCGGGCCGACGAAATGCGTCCACCAGCCATCCTCTTCCTCGACCAGCAGGATGTCGCCTTCCTTGCAGTGGGTTGCGACTGTCTCGTCGGGTTCCAGCGTCACGATGCGAACGCCGCGGTGGTTGATGATTTTTGCCATGAAGGATGTCTTCCGGGGAGCAAGATGATGGTGGCTTAGGTTGTGGCAGACGGCCAGAGTTCCCTGCCGAAAATTCACCCCCCCACCTGCCTGAACGGATCCAATGCCATATCGATAATCCTCCGCTCCCTCACCACGATTTCAGCCGTCGCCGTCATCCCGTACCGCAGCGGATACTTCGTCTCCCCCACCAAGTAGTGGTCCTGCTCCAGCGCCACCCTGCCCTCGTACACCGGCTGCTTGGTCTGCGGCGACGTCTTGGTTGCCGGCGAGATATGGTCCAGCGTACCGTTGATGACACCGTAGCGCTGGTAGGGAAAGGCATTGAACTTCAGCTTCACCGACAGTCCCTCCTTCAGGAACGCGCGGTCGTGCTCGGCGATCTCGATGCGCAGGATGGGACGCGCATCCTTGGGCGCGATGCCGCCGATCGGCGAATTGGCCTGTACCTTGTCGCCCGGCTGGGTGGTGGTCACATCGGTGATCACGCCATCCACCGGCGCCATGATAAGCAGGAAGTTATCCTTGTCGATATTCTCGAAGCGGATCCGCGCCGCCGCATCGGCGACCAGGCGTGCGGTCTGCACCTGCAGGCGCAGCTTTTCCTCGGCATTGGCGACTTCCTTCGCCGCTGCTTCGTACTGCAATTGCAGCTTGGTGAATTCCTGCCCGCTACTCTCCAGTTGCGCCCGCGCCTGGGTGAATTCCTGGCTCTGCCGCGCAGTCAATTCGGACACGCGCGACTGCGCCACGCGCAGCGCGTTTTCAGCCGCCTGCAAGGCGTTGCGCTTGCTCTCCACCTGCAGCTGCGACACGCCGCCGCCGCCCGTCATCGAAAACAGGCGTGCGTATTTATCCGCCTCCAGCTTGGCCGCGTCGCGCGCGCGCCGCGCTTCCTCGACATTGGTGCGTGCCTCCGCCAGCTGCGCGCGCTGGCTTTCGGCGAGCCTGCTGGTGCCTTCCGCGGCGCGCTTGGAGTGCTGGTGCTCTTCCAGTTCCATCGACTGCTTCAGCGCGGCGACCTTGCGTTCCATCAGCGCCTTGCGCTCGGGGAACTGCTTCCATTCGCGCTCGGCATCCTCCAGCTTGAGCTGCGCCTCGAGCGCATTCTTGGCCGCCTCGATGGCGCCGCGCGCGTTCAGTCGTGCCAGCGTGTCGCCCTTCGACACCGGCTGCCCTTCGGCGATGTAAAGGTTGGCCAGCTCGCCGTCGATCGGCGCGTAGAACCGGCGTACCTCGGACTCCGGCTGCAGCGCCCCCTGCGCGCTGACGATCACGTCGGCGGTGCCGATGAAAGACCACAGGAGCGCGGCGAACACCAGCGCAAAAACGGTAATCACGACAGCCTGCGTAAAGCGCCACGGCTCCGCGGTGAGCACGGAGATGCCTTCGGCGCTGTGGTCTTCCAGCGCCTCGATCAGTGGCCGCAGGCGGGCTTCATTGCTCATTGCCCGGTCCTCCAAGCAGTCCCAGTTTTTCCTTCAGCAATCCGGGTTCGAGCACCATGCGCAGGTCCTGCACAGCCTTGCGCTGCTGCTCGGCCTCGGTGCCGATCTCGTCGCGCAGCTTGTTCCACTGCGCGGGGTATTCGGCCCGCAGCTGGCGCGCGATCTGCACGCCCTGCTGCGCGCTCTGGCGCGCCTCAACCAGCAGCCGCGCCTGGTTGCGGAACTGGTTCGAAATGCCGGTTTCGAGACGTTGCGCGCCCTCGATCGGGCCGTTGTCCTGGTACTGCCGCCAGCGGGCGGCAGCACGGTTCATCAGCTCTTGCGCGCGGGCCAGCGCCTTGTCACGGATGCGGTTGATATCCTGTTCCATCGCCCGGATGAAATACACGTCGTCATCGGGGTCGAGCGCGCCGTACAGGCTGAGCAGCTTATCGTCGTAGTCGCGGCCGCCGCGCTGCTTCTGCAAGGCCGCATATTGCTCCACCACGGCTTTGCGGCGCTGCACCTGCGCATTGACGGATTTCGCCCATGGGCCGGCGTCGAGTTTTTCCAGGCCGGCGAACGCCGCATCCGCCTTGCCTTCGCGCCAGGCGTTGTTTGCCGCCTGGTACTGGGCGAGCAGGTTCGCGGGCGGCAACTGGCCGGCCGGTCCCATTGCCTTGTAACGCGCCTGGAAAGGCGGCGTGGCGAAGCGCGCCTTTTCCACGCGCGAGGACAGCCGCGCCAGGTTGTGTTCGCGGCTGGCATTGTCGATCTCGGTATAGAGCTGCAAGTCCTGGCGCACCGCGTCCAGCCCGCCGATGCGCGGGTATTTTTCCGCATATTCCTTCAGCAGCGGTTCCAGCGCGGCGGGCGTGTCC
>NZ_LSTO01000001.1:1269654-1277845 GCF_002211445.1 Noviherbaspirillum denitrificans
TGCGGCCGTTGCGCTGCAGCCTGCCCAGCAGGCGGCACAAGCGGAAGCCTCACTGCGCGCCAGCCTCGGCAAGCTGGGCAATACGCTGTTTGAAGCAGGCAAGATCGAGCTGGAGTTGTCGCAACCCTGGTTCGTCCCCTCCGCCGCGATCAATGCGCTGCGCCGTGACGCCATCGCGGCGCACGAAGCGGCACGGCTGGCCGCATGGCAGCGTCCGCAGCGCAAGACGCCAGCCGAACCGCCTGCCGCGTATCCCGAGACGCAGCTTTCCTACCTCGCCAACGTCTACAACGAAAAGGCGCGCGCCTTCTACCACAAGCACGGCGTCGAACTGATCGCCGCTGCGTACGAAGCGCATGAGGAAGCGGGTGAAGTGCCGCTGATGATCACCAAGCACTGCCTGCGTTTTTCCTTCAACCTCTGCCCGAAACAGGCCAAGGGCGTGCAAGGCGTCCAGGGCCAGGTGCGGGCGGAGCCGATGACGCTGGTAAGCGGTGGCGAGCGCTATACGCTGCGCTTCGATTGCAAGCCGTGCGAGATGCATGTGGTCGGCGCGATGAAGCCGGGCATCCTGAATTCCCCGCCACCGTCGGCGGTGCCGTATAGTCCGGTGGTGTTTCACAAGAAGCGGCCGGCAGTTTGAATTCAGGTTCGCCTACCGTATCCCCACCTTCCTCTGCTCCATCCGGATAAACGCCGTGATATGCGCCACATCATCCGGCGTCACCCCTGGCACCGGCGGCATGTCGCCGAACTGCCAGTGATGCGCGCGAACACCGCGGCTTGCCGCCATCTGGAATGCCGGGTCACCGTGGTGCGATGGCTCGTACACCTTGTGCAGCATCGGCGGCCCCTTGTCGCTTCCCTTCAGGTCCGCGCCATGGCAAGCCGCGCACTGCGCCGCGAACAGGCTCTTCCCTCTACCGGGATTCGGCATCAAGCCCTCGCTCGGTTTCGGTATCTGCATCGACTGCGCGTGCGCGCCCGCCGCAACCAAGCCAAGAACCACGGCACACCACTTTTTCACTGCGTTCATCCTTCCCTTCCTTTCTCAAGACGCCATTGCTTGACCAGTGCATACAGCGCCGGAATCACACCGAGCGTCAACACTGTCGACGAAATCATGCCGCCCACCATGGGCGCGGCGATCCGGCTCATCACTTCCGAACCGGTGCCGGTACTCCAGAGGATCGGCAGCAGGCCGGCCATGATGGCGACGACGGTCATCATCTTCGGCCGCACGCGCTCCACCGCGCCTTCCATCACTGCTTCATAAAGGTCGCCTGCATGCGGCTGCGTTCCGGCGGCGCGGCATTTCTTCTTCACCTCTTCCCATGCATGGTCGAGGTAGATCAGCATCACCACCCCGGTTTCCGCTGCCACACCCGCCAGCGCGATGAAACCGACTGCCACCGCGACCGACATGTTGTACCCGAGCAGCCACATCAGCCACACGCCGCCGACCAGCGCGAACGGCACCGACAGCATCACGATCAGCGTCTCGGTCAGCCGCTTGAAGTTCAGGTATAGCAGCAGGAAGATGATCAACAACGTCACCGGCACCACGATCTTCATCTTTTCGATCGCGCGCTCCATGGCTTCGAACTGGCCGCTCCATGTGGCGTAGTAACCGGGCGGGAATTTGACCTGCTCGTTGACAGCCTTGCGCGCATCCGCCACGTAGCCGCCGATGTCGCGCCCGCGAATGTCGACGTAGACGTAGGCGGACAGCAGCGCGTTCTCGGTACGGATGCCGGGCGTGCCCTTGGCGATACCGATGCGCGCCAGCTGGCCGAGCGGGATCATCGGCCCGTCCATCGTCGGCACCAGCACCTCACGCGCGATCTGCTGCGGGTCGGAACGCATTTCACGTGGATAGCGGACGGTGACGGCGAAGCGCTCGCGCCCCTCGACCGTGGTCGTGGCCATTTCCGCGCCCAGCGCGGTGGCAATCACGTCCTGCACTTCGCCGATCGTCAGTCCGTAACGCGCAAGCTGCGCGCGGTCCGGCTCGATGTTGAGGTAGAAGCCGCCGGTGATGCGCTCGGCGAAGGCCGAGGTCGTGCCGGGCACGGTCTTGACCACGGCCTCGATCTGCTTGGCGAGTTTTTCCATCTCGTCCAGGTCCTTGCCGAACACCTTGATGCCGATCGGCGTACGGATGCCGGTGGAGAGCATGTCGATACGGGCCTTGATCGGCATGGTCCAGGCATTGGACACACCGGGAAACTGCAGCGCAGTGTCCATCTCGGCAATGAGGCCGTCCATTGTCAATCCCGGGCGCCATTCCGATTGCGGCTTCAGGTTGATGACGGTTTCGAACATCTCGGTCGGCGCCGGGTCGGTCGCGGTATTGGCGCGTCCGGCCTTGCCGTAGACCGATTCGACCTCGGGGAAGGACTTGATGATCTTGTTCTGCGTCTGCACCAGTTCCGCCGCCTTGGTCATGGTCATCCCCGGCAGGCTGGACGGCATGTAGAGCAGCGTGCCTTCGTTGAGCGTGGGCATGAATTCGCTGCCGATCTTCGAGGCGGGATAGAAGGTAAGGACGAGCGCAACAAGGGACAGGAAGACGGTGGTCTTCTTCCAGCGCATCACCCCCTTGATGATGGGCCGATAGACCCAGATCAGGAAGCGGTTCACCGGGTTCCTCGCTTCCGGCATGATCTTGCCGCGGATGAACAGCATCATCAGCACCGGCACCAGCGTGATGGACAACACGGCTGCGCCTGCCATGGCGAAGGTCTTGGTGTATGCCAGCGGCGAGAACAGGCGGCCTTCCTGTGACTCAAGTGTGAACACCGGCAGGAACGACACAGTGATAATCAGCAGCGAGAAGAACAGCGAAGGCCCGACTTCCTTGCATGCCGCGAGCATGGCTTCCACGCGGGATTCACCTTCCTTCAGCCGCTCGAGGTGCTTGTGCGCGTTCTCGATCATCACGATCGCCGCATCGACCATGGCACCGATGGCGATCGCAATGCCGCCCAGGCTCATGAGGTTGGAATTCATGCCCAGCGCGCGCATGGCGATGAAGGCCATGAGCACACCCACCGGCAGCATCAGGATGGCGACCAGCGCGCTGCGCACGTGGAGCAGGAAGACGATGCAGACCAGCGCGACGATGATGCTTTCCTCGACCAGCGTCGTTTTCAGCGTGTTGATCGCGCGGTGGATCAAGTCCGAGCGGTCATACACCGCCTGGATGCTGACGCCTTCCGGCAGGCCGGCGCTGATTTCGCCGATGCGGGTCTTGAGGTTGTGGATGACTTCCAGCGCGTTCTGGCCATAGCGGGACATCGCAATGCCGGACACCACTTCACCCTCGCCGTTCAGCTCGGCCAGTCCGCGCCGCTCGTCGGGCGCCAGTTCGACGCGGGCGATATCGCGTACCAGCACCGGCGTGCCGCGCTCGGTCTTTACGACCAGGCCTTCCAGGTCGGCCTTGCCGCGCAGGTAGCCTTTGCCGCGCACCATGTATTCGGTCTCGGCCATTTCCACCACGCGGCCGCCGACGTCGCGGTTGGATTCACGGATCACCTGCGCAACCTTCATCAGCGGGATGCCGTAGGCGCGCAGCTTCACCGGATCGACCGTCACCTGGTAGGTCTGCACGAAGCCGCCGACCGACGCGACCTCGGCCACGCCGTGCGCCTTGGCAAGCTGGTAACGCAGGTACCAGTCCTGCAGCGTGCGCAGTTCGGCCAGGGTCTTGTCCTTCGCCAGCACCGCGTACTGGTAGACCCAGCCCACGCCGGTCGCATCAGGGCCGATCTGCGGCGTGACGCCCTTGGGCATGCGGCCGGCGGCGAAGTTCAGGTATTCCAGCACCCGTGAACGCGCCCAGTAGATGTCCGTGCCGTCCTCGAAGATGATGTAGACGAACGACGCGCCGAAGAAGGAGAAGCCGCGCACCACCTTCGACTTCGGCACCGACAGCATGGCGGTGGTGAGCGGATAGGTAACCTGGTCTTCCACCACCTGCGGCGCCTGGCCGGGATACTCGGTATAGACGATGACCTGCACGTCGGACAAATCCGGCAGCGCGTCGATCGGCGTGCGCATCACGGCTACGACGCCCGCAACTGTAATGAACAGGGTGGCCAGCAGCACCAGGAAGATGTTCCTGCCGGACCAGTCAATGATCTTGTTCAGCATGATGCCTTCCCGTTATCGATGGCCTGCATGCGGATCGCCAGGCTGCGGCGGGGCTTTCCCGATGGTGGCCGGCGCGGGCTGGAATCCGGTAATGACCCATTCGCCCTCCTGGCGCTCCACGAACTCGAAGCGGATCGGTGTGCCGGGCTTCATGTTCGTCAGCAATGCGCGGTTGGCGACCTTGAAGTCCATCGTCATTGCCGGCCACTTCAGACTGTCGATCGGACCGTGGCTGATGCTGACGGTGCCGGTCGACGCATCGATTTCGTCGATCGTGCCTTCCGCCTGATGGCCTGCGCCTTTCTGCTTGTCCTTCGCCTGCGGCGCGGTGAAGCCGCCGACGGCAGCCTTGAGGTTGCTTTCCGCGTCGATCAGGAAGTTGGCGGCGACCACGACATCTTCGCCCTCCTTCACGCCGTCGAGGATTTCCACGTACTCATTGCCGCTCGCGCCAAGTTTGACTTCGCGTGGCTCGAAGCGGCCTTCGCCGGCCTGGACCAGCACGATGCGACGAGTGCCGCTGTCGATGACCGCCGACACGGGAACTGTGACCGCACTACCGCGCGATGCGGCACCGAGTTGCACGTCCGCGAACATCCCTGGTTTGAGCATGTGCCCCGGGTTGGGCAATTCAAGCCGGACCTGTACGGTGCGGGTGGCGGATTGCAGCGTCGGGTAGATGTAGGTCACCGTGCCCTCGAATTCCTTGCCCGGATAGGCATTGATCGCGACCTTTGCCTTGGCACGCGGCTTGAGCAGGCCGATGTCCTGCTCGAAGACGTCGGCCAGCACCCAGACGGTGGAGAGGTCGGTCACCTGGTAGAGCATTTCGCCCGGCATGAAGCGCATGCCCTGCACCGCTTTCTTTTCCGTCACGACGCCGGAAACCGGCGAGCGGAAGGTCATGGTGCGCTTCGCTTCGCCGCTGCGGGCCAGCGCGCGGACCTGCTCTTCCGAAATATCCCAGTTCTTCAGGCGCATCAGGCTCGATTCGGCCAGCTGTTTCATGCCGCCCTGGGCGTCGCTGTCGGCGCCCTTCAGTGATTGCAGGCCCTGCGCGGCGATCGCGTATTCGCGCTGCGCGGAGACGAGTTCCGGGCTGTAGACCTCGAACAGCGGCTGGCCCTTGACGACTTCCTGCCCGGTGGCGTTGACGTGGAGGCGCTCGACGTAGCCTTCGAACTTGGGCGCGATGGTGAAGGTGCGCCGTTCGTCCGGTTCCACGCGTCCGGCCGCCCGAACCGCGCGATCGATAGTCCGGATGCTGGCTTTTTCGGTTCGCACGCCGAGCTTCTGCACCTTCTCCGTGCTGATGCGAAGCTGACTGGCGCCGCCGGCGTCGTCCTCGCCTTCATGCACGGGGATGTAATCCATGCCCATCGGGTCTTTCTTCGGTACCGGCGAGGTGTCGGGCAGGCCCATGGGATTGCGGTAATACAGGATGCGTGGCGTTTTCGCGGCGACGGCCGGCGGTGCCGCTTCCACCGCATTGCGGTTGCCGATCCAGTAACCGCCTCCTGCCGCCGCGGCGGCGAGGACAGCGGCGCCGATGGCGAGAGCTGCGGGGTGTTTCATAATTCTTCTCCGAGTATGCGTTCGATTTCTGCGAGGCGGGCCTGGGCTTCGGCCTGCGCCTTGATCTGGTTTTGCCGCGCGGCGCGGATCTGGCGCTGGGCGTCGAGCAAGGTGGCGAAGTCGACCTTGCCGTTTTCATAGCTCGCCAGCGCCGACTTGTAGGTGAGTTCGGCTTGCGGCAGCAGGCTGTTGGCAATCAATGCTTCCGTCCGGCGCGCGGTGTCCAGGCCGGACAGGTTTTCGGCGAGCTCGGACAGCACCTGGTTTGCCGTGGCATCGCGGCGTGAGCGGGCGGCGGACAGCATGGATTCCGATTCGCGTTCCATGGCGCGGCGCGAAGACTGCTGGAGCGGAATGTTCATTTCGAACATCACTTCCCACTCCTTCACCGACTTGCCGGTCTGCACCGGTGCGAAACCGACCGCGACATCGGGATAGCGGTTCCGGTAGGTCAGGTCGCGGCTTTTTTCCGCCGCCTTCAGCTTTGCGTCCTCGGCGGCAAGTAACGGATTGCGGCTGCGCACGCGATCTTCCAGCGCCGTGTAGTCGAGTTGCGCCGGGGACGGCAGGGGACGCAGGCGCTCGGGGTCGGCCAGCGGTGCCGTTGCAGGACGGGCAAGCAGCATGTTCAGGCGGGAACAGGTCATGCGACGGTCATTTTCCAGCATGAGCAATTCATTTCGCATGCTTGTCTGTTCGACCTGGGCGCGAATGGCGTCTGATTGGGCAGCGAGGCCGCCGGCATAGCGCGCCTGGGTCACCTTCTCCAGGCTGGTCATGAGGTCCAGGATTTCTCGGGTCAGGCGTTCGTTCTGCGCAATGTAGAAGTACTGCGCGTACGCCGCCTTGATGCGGGCGGACAGTTCCGCCCATGTGCCGCCGGCCTTGCCCTGCGCGGCGTCTGCTTCAAAGGCGGCGATGTCGCGCCGCAGGTCGCGCTTGCCGAACCACGGCAGTTCCTGCATCACTTGGTAGCGCGCCCGGCCGACCCGACCGGGCAGCAGCGAGGCGTTCTGCTCGCCCATGCGGGTGATGTCTTCCAGTTCGACGCGGATTTTCGGGTCGGGCAAGGCGCCGGCAGAGGCGGACCGTTCACGGGCGGCTTCGGCTTCGTGGCGCATCGAAGCGTATTCGGGATTGCGTTCGCGCGCCCAGGCGAGCAGGCTTTCGACCGAATTGCCGGGCAAGGGTTCGGCCGCCGTTGCAGCCAGCGGGAACGCAAGCGCCAATGCGGCCGCACAGGCACGCACGCTGAGCGCAAAAGAATAAGGGGTAAACATGAAAACTCCAGGCAGCAAGAGACATGCGCCACACGCGTTCAGCGCGGCGGCAGCGGTTCAGGCGACCGGGAGGATCAGATTCGGAAGCAGCAGTTGCGGATGGACAGCGGCGGATCGGACGCGCGTGTCAGCCAGTGGGCCGGCGCAGGTGTGACGTCGGTGCGGAAGTCGAGGACAGTTGCAACGGTCGCGCGGATGATCTCGACGACGACAGCCGGCTGGATATCAGGTACAGGAGGCTTGTAGAGCGACTGGTTGCCTTCCTGGGAGTAGGCAAAACAGAGTGCAGGGAGCTCAGTGTCCATCCCCGCTTCGCACCCGTCCATATCGCTGTGCGCGCTGGCGCTTGCCCAACCGGCGTTGGAAGCGATTTCCGCCGAATTCTTGACCGTCGGGCACGCATAGGCGGCCACAGCGAGCTGCATGAACAGCACGCTGAACAGCGCAATCAGCGCAGTAACGTATCGGGAATGACGGGACAGTCGCATATTGTTCGGGTGTCAGCTTTTGCCTGACATTGCCAGTGTACGCAATCGCACGCCGGCGCATCCTTGACCTGAATCAACGCTGTCAAAATCGGGCCGCGGCGTCAGGAGCGGAATGATACGTCAAACGCCGGGCCCCGTGTTCCTGGTTCATAACACCCTCTGGTACATCAGCGCGCGCGGGAAAGAATGACCAACCACTTCTTCATCAGCAGTACTTCAAGATGGCCAGCCTCGACACCGGTGCTGCAGTCGATCACGGGATTGACACGGTAGTAACGCTTGCGGAAATCGCGGCAAACGAACATCTCGCGCCGGCCGAAACGCAACAGGAAGGAAGTCGGTGCGTATTCGAGGCCGAAACGTGCGCCGAAGGAGTTGTTCAAGTGTGCCATGTCAGTCCTCCAATGAATCGTCGTTGATCGAGACCTTACTTTAGCACAATTACTGTACAAAACAACAGTGCTGTGAAAAAACACAGCATGTTAGCACTAATGCATTTTTTGCAACACCCCCCCCCCCTTTTCAATCATCCGTTCGGACGATTCCATGGCGTGCACTGTGCGCCTAGCATGCTCCTCCAAAAAGCAAGTAAGCGCCGCAGAAGCGCTCAATCGATTAGGAGACCCTATGTCCTACGCATGGCGACAACTGCAGTCCGCGATCCGCGTACTCGCAACCACAGGCGACCGC
>NZ_LSTO01000001.1:1277855-1292563 GCF_002211445.1 Noviherbaspirillum denitrificans
GGTATTCGCACCGACCGACGCGGCATTCACCCAGCTCGCGACAAGCCTGGGTTTTGCGAGCGCCACCGCCATGGTCGCGGCATTGCCGGCCGCGACCTTGAAGAGCATCCTGACCTATCACGTCCTGCCGGCCGTCAGGCAGGCTTCCGACCTGCGCGCCGCGCCGCAGTCGAACCAGGCGACACTGTATGCCTTTGATGGCAAGCCCGCCGACCTGGCGGTCAACACCAGCCAGTCATCGGTGACGATTACCGATGCGGCACTGACGACAGCAAACGTTACGGCGCCGGATGTCGCCGCAAGCAACGGCGTGATCCACGCGATCGACAAGGTGCTGGTGCCGCCGGGCGTCCTGAATATCGTGCAGATGGCGCAGGTGAATCCGCAATTGTCGTCACTCGTGAGTGCGGTCGTGAGCGCAAACCTGCAAGGAACGTTGTCCGGATCCGGACCGTTCACCGTGTTTGCGCCAACCAATACCGCGTTCTCCGCGGCGCCATCCGGCCTCTCGAGCCAGCAACTGGCGAAGGTGCTGACCTATCACGTGCTTGGCTCACAAGTGCTGGCGTCGCAGATTCCGTTCGGCGCGCCGATGACCACGCTTGCGTCGCAGACGATTGCCATCAATGCCGGCACGCCGCCGACGATCAGCGATACGACGGCCACTCCCGCGCGCATCACTGCGACGGATGTCAGGGCAAGCAACGGCGTCATCCATGTGATCGACAAGGTGCTCATTCCCGCCTTGTAGATCGGCGCCGTCCCGACGCGGAGGGATCCTGAGCCCGGATTTCCAGGAGATCCAGGCTCAGCCCGGTCGAAAGGAGTGCGTGCCTGCCTCGCCCCGGATTAATGGCCGCTGGACGACGGCTGGGTGGTATTGGGCTGTTGTGCGTTCTTGGCCTGTGCCGACTGCGCTTCCTGGGCTTCCTTCTCACGCTTGGCGGCCTTGTGGTGGCCGATGGCGCAACCCGCTGCAGCACCCACGCCACCGTGCTTTCCTGCCACATGTCCAGCCACGCCGCCGACAGCGGCACCCTTCAGGCATCCCTTGGCATTGGCCACCCCGGATACGGATGCGAGGAGGGCGACCAGAGAGAGGGCAAGCATTTGCTTTTTCATCGATGACTCCAGTAAAGGGGGATGTGCGATGCCGGCGTCGCATTATGGATGCGGCAAGCCAACATGCCTGTTAGATAGACATGTCGCCAAATAATTCAAACCGTAGTGCTTCAGGGGAATCGGATTTGCGCCAGCAAGGTCAGCAATCTGGCGGCGTTGACGGGATTGACGAGGTGATGGGCAAATCCGGCCTCGCTTGATTTTTTCCTGTCCTGCTCCTGCCCGTATCCCGTCACGGCAATGAGAACCGCGCTTTCCATTTCCGGCATCACCCGTAGCCGGCGTGCCAGCTCATAACCGTCCATGTCCGGCAAGCCGATATCAAGCAGGCAGACTTGCGGCGGCATCCGCTGGGCTTGCTCGATTGCGCCGGAAGCGGAGTATTCGGTGCACACTTCGTGCCCGGAGGCGTTGAGCAGCATGTCGAGCATGTTGGCGGCATCCACATTGTCATCCACCACCAGCACGCGCAAGGGTGTTACGGTGCCTGATGCCTGGCTCTTCGCATCCAGTCGGTCAGGCGTGGCACGGACTTCGTCGGCCAGGCGTGGCATGCGGACGGTAAACGTGCTGCCCCTGGCGAGGCCGTCACTTTTCGCCCATACACTTCCGCCATGCAGCTCGACCAGGTTCCGGACCAGCGGCAGGCCGAGTCCGAGGCCGCCCAGGGACCGGTCCGAGCTTCGCTCCCCTTGGGCGAACAGTTCAAAGACCCGCACCACTAGTGCCGGCTCCATCCCGATGCCGTTATCCGATACCTCCAGCACCACTTCATCGCCGGGGACGCGCAGGTGGACCGAGATATGGCCGTTTTCCGGCGTGTACTTCGCAGCGTTGTTGAGCAGGTTGACGACAACCTGCACCAGCCGCTTGTAGTCACCCAGCACACAGGCAGGATCGGGCGACAGATGGAGCACCAGTTCGTGCTGCCGCTTCCTGATCAGCGGATTGACTTGCTCGACCGCTTCCGACAGGACCTGGCGCATATCGACCCTGTCCTTGACCAGCTTGATCAGCTTTCTTGTCACGCGGGCGATATCCAGCAGGTCGTCGATCAGCCCGGTCATGTGCTCGACCTGCCGGGCAATGATCTCGCCGGTTTTCCTCACCCTGTCCGCGTCGTCGGCGACCAATTCAAGCAGCTGGGCGGCGGCGCCGATCGGTGCCAGCGGATTGCGCAGTTCATGCGCGAGCATCGCGAGAAATTCATCCTTGCGCTGATCCGCGAGGCGCATTTCATACTGCTTCAGCCGCGCCCGCAGTGCGGCGCGGACGGCACTGATCAAGGTGGTCACGCGCAAGGGGCGTTCCAGCAACGTCAGGTTTCCGAAACGCTCATAGGCGCCCTTGATCCAGGGCGAGTCGCTTCCGGGCTTGGTCAGGACCAGTATGGGCAGGTCAGACCAGTGCGGCTGACGGGAAATGCATTCAGTAAGAGGCCCGGATACGGTCGCGGGCAGCGCCTCTTCCACGGCGAGGACCGCTGCCGCGCCCTTGTCCAGCTCATCCAGCAATTCCGAAGGCGTTCGGCATATGAAACAGGGGAAACCGGCATGGCTCAGTGCGTTTTCCGCAAGCGCGGCGTCTTTTCCAAGGGGCGCATGGATCAGGATCCGCTGTTCTGCGATCTCAGTCATGAGGTGCGTAATCTCTCTCTGTTCCCGGATCGAATTTGGGCACACCGGTCAGCACGCCGCGGAACTGTTTCAGTACCGGCCCCACCTCGATCCCTGATGATGTGATGCGCAGTTGCCGGATGGTTCTCTCGTGCCGGCCAACACGTTTCTTGAAGATGGATATCGCCTGCTGCACTTCGCCCCGTGCTTCGAAATAACGAAGCATGATGACGTTGTCGGCAATGTAGCTCGCGTCGACCGTTGTGCTCATGTTACTGCCGAGCATGCCCTGTTGCACGCCGATCAAGAAGGTGAGGACACCGCGTTGCCCCAGGTACGTCAGCAGTTCATGCAAATGTGTGGCTAGCAGCTTCTCGTTAGGCATTGCATGCAGAAAACCGTTCAGGCTATCGATCACGACAATCTTTGCCCCCTGGCTGGCGATGCGGCAAACCTGGTGGATGAATTCGCCGGGAGTCAGCTGCGCAGGATCAATCTGCATCAATGACAGCTGACCTGTGGACAGATGCGAACGCAATTCGATGCCGAGGCTGTCGGCGCGGCTCAGGAAGGTAGACGTCGATTCTTCGAACAGGAACAGCGCCGCCCGCTCCTGGCGCTTGAGCGACGCGGAAACAAACTGTGCCGCCAGTGAGGATTTTCCCGTGCCGGGCGGTCCCGAGATCAGGGTGCTGGTGCCTTCCTCGATCCCGCCGCCAAGAAGTTGGTCGAGTTCAGGCAGGCCGCTGCCGAACTGCGCCTGCCGGAGCGTTTCACGCGATTCGGCAGCAATCAGGCGGGGATAGACCACAATGCCGCCGTGCTGGATCTTGTAGTCGTGCACCCCTTCGCGGAAGGCAATGCCGCGGTATTTGATGACTTCAATCCGGCGGCGTATGCCGCCGTAGTCGGTCGCCATCCGGTCCAGGCTGAGCACGCCATGGGCAATGCTGCGTACCTGCAAGTCGCCATTGCCCGCCGTGCGGTCATCCAGCAGCAAAGCGGTGCACGAGCGGTTTGCGAAGTACTGCTTCAGTGCGAGGACCTGGCGCCGGTACATCAATGAATTGGATGCGAGAAGCTGCAGTTCCGACAGCGAGTCGAGCACGATGCGCGTCGGCTGGATCTCTTCCGTGACAGAAAGAATTTCTTGCGCCGTCGCACTCATCTCGACATCGGTCGGGTGGAAGATCGTGTACTGCTCTTCGGGGTTGAGGATGCTTTCCGGCGGCAGCACTTCATGGATGTGAATGCCGTCGAGCGACATCTCATGGGAGGCCGCGACCGCCTGCAGCTCCGTCTTCGTTTCCGACAGCGTGATGTACAGCACGGGCTCGCCCAGTCTTGCTCCTTCGACAAGGAACTGGAGGCCGAGGGTGGTCTTGCCTGAACCCGGCGCCCCCTCGATCAGGTAAAGCCGGTCACGTGTAAACCCGCCTCGCAATATGTCGTCGAGGCCGGATATTCCACTCGAGAGAAAGACACTGGTCGAAATGTTTTGCTGAGCCATGGCATGTGTATGTGAAGTGAGGTCGGGAGATCCTTTTCACCCAGGTCCCGGAGGGATCACAAATGAGCGAGGTCATTATCAGATGATACACAGGAATGATTTCGGGGGCGTAGCGGCACAGGCAGGGCTGGCGCTCACGCGTGCCAAATAGTGGACTGAAGCGGGCAATCCGGAGTCCTATCTGTGTCGGCCGGTACACGCCTTCATAAATGAAACCGAAGGGCAACGATATGCAAATCATTCCACTTTGGGCACAAGCGGGTCTCTGGGGATTGGTGTCGGGCGGCGCCCTGGTCATCGGGGCAGGGGTCGCCTATTTCATTGCTGTTCCGCAGAGGATCATTGCAGCCATCATGGCGTTCGGCAGCGGCGTGCTGATCTCGGCATTGTCATTCGAACTGATGGACGAAGCGTATAGAACCGGCGGCTTCACCGCGACGGCAATCGGCTTTCTGGGAGGCGCCGCCGTCTATACCCTGGCAAACTGGCTGCTAGCCCGTCAAGGCGCCAAGCATCGCAAGCGTTCCGGCGGTCGCCAGCCTTCGGAACAGGAGTCCAGCGGGAGCGGCATGGCGATCGCCGTCGGCGCCTTGCTGGATGGCATACCGGAATCGATCGTGATCGGCCTGTCCATGCTGCATAGCGGCGCCGTCAGCCTCGTTGCCGTGGTTGCCATCTTCCTGTCGAACATACCGGAAGGGCTGTCCAGCGCAGCGGGCATGAAAAAGGCCGGCCGCCACGCCGGTTACATCTTTGGTGTGTGGGGTGGCATTGCGATCGTGTCGGGGCTCGCCGCGCTGACCGGTTACGCCGTGTTCAAGGACTTTCCGCCGGAGGTCGTCAGCGCCACGACGGCTACCGCTGCCGGAGCAATTCTGGCGATGCTGGTCGATACCATGATCCCGGAAGCATTTGAAGAAGCGCACAATTTCGCCGGGCTCATTACCGTGGCGGGCTTTCTTGCCGCATTTGCGCTGAGCAAGTTGGGCGGGTGATCAGGCCTCGGCTTCTCGCATGTCGGCCGACTTCCCTGCATGCCGCACCAGTTCCGAGCGCGTGAAGTCCATATGGACCTGCATCGCTTCACGCGCGTTGTCGGGCTGCCCGAGCCGGATCGCATCCCAGATCGCCTGATGCTGCTCGCGCAGGCCTGCGGTTGCATCATGCATGCCGATCAGGTTAAGGGATATGTGCTCGCGCAGCATGCGCACGATGCCCGCATGCAGAAAGCGGAACATGCTGTTGTGCGAGGCCTCGGCGATCGCTTCGTGGAAATCCGCGTCCGCACGCATCTCGGCGGCGCGCTCGCCGGTATCGTAAGCGTCGCACAGTCGCGCAAACACGGCTTCGATCCGGGCCAGGTCATCCTCCGTCGCGCGAATGGCGGCATAGTAGGCCGCCGCGCCTTCCAGTTCGCGCCGGAACTCCAGGGTATCCCAGCGCAGGTCGGGATGTTCGGCTACCAGCTGGCGCCACGGCGAGACGATGTTTGCCTGCAGGCGTTCGGTCACGAATACGCCACTGCCGCGCCGGCTTTCAAGCATGCCGCGCGCCTTCAGGGATGACACTGCTTCTCGCAACGAGGCGCGCGACACGCCCAGCGCCTCGGCCAGGTCGCGCTCCGGCGGCAGCCTCGTCCCCGCAGTCCACGAGCCGTCGAGCAGGCGCAACTCCAACGCGCGTCTTGCCTTATCGGCAACCTTGTGCTCACCCATAGTGCACTCCTGAAAATTGCGTCGCACGCCGAACATGGAGAATTGGTCTGACCAATTTGACGTTTATTTTAGCTGGCGCGAGCATACGCGCACTAATTGCAAAAAAAAAATAATTCGGAGACCGCGATACGCAAGGTATCGCGTACCTCCTGCCAGCAGCACACCGCCGACGCCCGCGCGGTAGCACCTTAGCAACCGACTGAAGAGAGCAACTGTGAATCCCTTGATTCAAGCCCTTGGCCGCCTCCTGCCTGAACGCCAGGTCATTACCGACGATCTCCGCCGCCTGGCCTATGGCACGGATGCCAGCTTCTACCGGATGACGCCGGAGGTGGTCGCGGTGGTTGAATCCGAAGATGAAGTGCAGGGCCTGCTGCACGCCGCGCTCGCCCACCAGCGCACGGTCACGTTCCGCGCCGCCGGCACCAGCCTGTCGGGCCAGGCAGTGACGGACAGCGTGCTGGCGCTGATCGGCGAAGGTTTTGCCAACTGCGAAATCGCGCCCGGGGCTGAGCTGGTGCGACTGGGGCCCGGCATCACCGGCGGCGAGGTCAATGCGCGGCTCGCACCGCACGGCCGCAAGATCGGCCCCGACCCGGCCTCCATCAATGCCTGCAAGATCGGCGGCATCGCCGCCAACAACGCCTCCGGCATGTGCTGCGGCACCGCGCAGAACAGCTACCGCACGCTGGCTGGCATGCGCGTCATGCTGGCGGACGGCACGCTGCTCGATACCGAGGATGCGGCGAGTGTTGCCGCCTTCCGCAAGAGCCATGCAAGCCTGCTGGACGAACTCGCTCAGCTCGCATCCGCCACGCGCGCGGACGGCAAGCTGGCCGAACGCATCCGTCACAAGTACAAGATCAAGAACACGACCGGCTACAGCCTGAACGCGCTGGTCGACTTTGAAGACCCGATCGATATCCTTTCGCACCTGATGATCGGTTCCGAAGGCACGCTCGGCTTCATCTCGCGCATCACGCTGAACACCGTCGCCGAGGCGCCGAACAAGGCGAGTGCGCTGGTGTTCTTCCCGACCATCGAAGCTGCCTGCCAGGCGGTCATTCGCCTGAAGCAGGAATCGGTGTCGGCGGTCGAACTGCTCGACCGCCCGGCGCTGCGTTCAGTCGAGAACAAGCCGGGCCTGCCCGCCGCCATTCGCAGCCTCGACAATGATGCCGCCGCGCTGCTGATCGAAGTGCGCGCTGACTCGGTTGCCGTACTGGAGCGGCGCATCAATGCCGCATTGGCTGCGTTGTCGGGCATCGACACGGTTCACCTGCCGGCGTTTTCCACCGATCCGGCCACCTGCGACATGTACTGGAAAGTGCGCAAGGGCACCTTCCCGTCGGTGGGGGCCGTGCGCCGCGCCGGCACGACGGTCATCATCGAGGACGTGGCCTTCCCGGTCGAATCGCTCGCCGCCGCCACCGTCGACCTGCAGGCGCTGATGCGCCGCCACGGTTACAGCGAAGGAATCATCTTCGGCCATGCGCTGGAAGGCAACCTGCATTTCGTGTTCACCCAGGACTTCTCCGACCAGGCGGAAGTGGATCGCTACGCGCGCTTCATGGACGATGTGTGCGAGCTGGTCGTCGACAAGTACGACGGCTCGCTCAAGGCCGAGCATGGCACCGGCCGCAACATGGCGCCCTTCGTCGAGAAGGAATGGGGCAAGCAGGCTACCGACCTCATGCGCCGCATCAAGCAGCTGTTCGATCCGAACAACCTGCTCAACCCCGGCGTCATCCTCAATGACGACGCGCAGGCGCACCTCAAGCATCTCAAGCCGATGCCGGCGGCCGAGGACATCGTCGACCGCTGCATCGAATGCGGTTTCTGCGAACCGGTATGCCCGTCGCACCGTCTCACGCTGTCGCCGCGCCAGCGCATCGTCAGCTGGCGCAACCTGTCGCAACGCGCCGCCGCCGGCGAGCGCGCGACCGAAGCCGAAGCGGACTTCGCCTATCTTGGCCTGGATACCTGCGCCGGCTGCGGCATGTGTTCCACTGCCTGCCCGGTCGGCATCGACACGGGTGAACTGACGCGCCTGCTGCGCGGCCGCGGGCTCGGCAACACTTCCCGCAAGGTCGGTGAGTGGACCAGCAATCATTTCGGTTCCGTCACCGCACTGTCGCGCCTTGGCCTGCGTGCCGGCCATGCCGCATCGAGCATCGCCGGCAACGCACTCCTCGGCCGCATCACCGATGGCATGTGGAAGCGCGGCATGCCGCAGGCGGGCAGGGCGCCCAGCCAGTATCGTGGTGCGGGCGATCCCGTCGTGTATTTCCCGGCATGCGCCGGACGCATCTTCGGCGCCAACACGACCGGTGAAGCGACGCAGCCGGAAGTCGTCATGGAATTGCTGGTACGCGCCGGCTACGCGCCGCGCCTGCCGGAAGGATTCGACAGCCTGTGCTGCGGCCAGGCGCTGGCCAGCAAGGGCATGGCGCAGGAAGCCGACGACATGGCCGCTGCCGTGACCAAGGCGCTGTTGAAAGCGGCCGACGACGGCCAGGGCGGCTACTACCCGATCATCATGGATGCCAGCGCATGTTCGGTGCGCATGCAAAAGCTGCTGGATCCGCGCCTCAAGCTGTACGACTTCCACGAATTCGCGCACGACGCACTGCTGCCCCGCCTGCGGCTCACCCGCAAGCCGGGCCCGGTCGCCCTGCACATCAATTGCAGCGTGCGCCGCACCGCAACGGACGCCAAGCTGCGCCGTGTGATCGAGGCCTGCGCCGAGCAGGTCGTCGAGCCCGCCGGCGTGACTTGCTGCGGCTTCGGCGGCGACCGCGGATTTGTCGTTCCCGAACTCAATGCGCACGCACTGCGCAAGGTGCATGAAGGCCTGCCATCAAATTGCTGCGAGGGGGTGTCCACCAATCGGACTTGTGAAATCGGATTGACCGCCGAGACCGGACGCCCCTATCGTTCCATTGCTTACCTGCTCGAAGAATGCAGCCGGGAGGAGGGTACGATGCATTGCTGAGCAAATAAAAATTTTTAGTGCGAATCGCAGGGAAACAATCTTGCGCTTCGCTTCTCAATTCATTGGATGTAGGAAGAGACTATTATGATTTGGCAACAAATTTACGATCCGTTCGGCAACATGGTCATCTCGACCCTGCTGGCAGCAATTCCGGTCGTGGTCATGCTCGTGGCACTGGGTTTTTTGCATATCAAGGCACACATCGCAGCGGGCCTTGGCTTGCTGGCAGCGGTGATCGTTGCCGTCTTGGCATACGGCATGCCGATCGCAATGGCCGGCAAGGCAGCAATGTTCGGTGGCTTCACCGGCCTGTTGCCGATCGGCTGGATCGTGCTCAACATTATTTTCCTGCAGCAGCTGGCCGAACAGAACGGCAGCTTCAAGGTGCTGCAAGCGTCGCTGTCGGGCATTACCGATGACCGCCGCCTGCAATTGCTGCTGATCGCCTTCTGCTTCGGCGCATTCTTCGAAGGCGCCGCAGGCTTCGGCACTCCGGTGGCAGTGACCGCCGGCATTCTGATCGGCCTCGGTTTCTCGCCGCTGGCCGCGTCGGGCCTGAGCCTGATCGCCAACACTGCACCGGTTGCATTCGGCGCGCTCGGTACGCCGGTCATCACGCTGGCCAAGGTGCACGGCTACGACCTGATGGAAGTGACCGCGATGATCGGCCGCCAGCTGCCGTTCTTCTCGGTGCTGGTGCCGTTCTGGCTGATCTGGGCGTTTGCCGGCCGCAAGGCGATGATGGAAATCTGGCCCGCGATCCTGGTGACCGGCCTGTCGTTCGCGATTCCGCAGTACCTGGTCTCCAACTTTATCGGACCGGAACTGGTCGACATCATCGCCGCGATCGTCTCGATGATTTCGCTGGTCCTGTTCCTGCGCGTGTGGCAGCCCAAGAAGATCTGGACCTCGCCGACCCTGAAGGGCCATGAGCATGACAGCGGCGAAGCCAAGGCAGCCGAACCGGTCGTGACCTACTCCCGCGCAGAACTGATCCGCGCCTGGACGCCGTGGACCATCCTGACCGTGTTCGTGTTCATCTGGGGCTTGCCGTCGGTGAAGACCTTCCTGAACAATCTCTACGCACCGAAGTTCCCGATCGAAGGCTTGAACAACCTGATCATGAAGATGCCGCCGGTCGTGCCGAAACCGCACCCGGAAGCTGCTGTCTACGTACTCAACCTGCTCTCGGCCACCGGCACCGGTATCTTGCTGGCTGCCATCGTCGGCGCGCTGGTCATGAAGTACAAGCCCACCGAGATCGTGCGTACCTTCTTCCGCACCTTCTGGCTGGTGCGCTACTCGCTCATCACCATCGTGCTGATGCTGGCGCTGGGCACGCTGACCCGTTTCTCCGGCACCGACACCACGCTCGGCCTGGCGTTCGCCAACACCGGCGTGCTGTATCCGTTCTTCGGTACCCTGATGGGCTGGATCGGCGTCGCGATGACCGGTTCCGACACCGCATCCAACGTGCTGTTCGGCGGCATGCAGCGCGTCGCGGCGGAACAACTCGGCCTGTCACCCAACCTGATGGGCGCGGCCAACAGCTCCGGCGGCGTGATGGGCAAGATGATCGATGCGCAATCCATCGTCGTGGCATCCACGGCAACGCGCTGGTTCAACCATGAAGGCGACATCCTGCGCTATGTGTTCTTCCACTCCATCGCGCTGGCTTCCCTGGTCGGCCTGTTCGTGACGCTGCAGGCCTACGTGTTCCCGTTCACCGCCATGGTCAAATAATTCAGGAGAAAGACAATGTACAAACGTATTTTTGTAGCGATCGACGACAGCACCACGTCGCAAAAGGCGCTGGAGGAAGCCGTCAACCTGGCCAGCGCCCTCGGCGCAACCCTGTGCGTTGCGACCGCCACCGACGAAGGTCCGCTGGCGCAACACGGAATGGGGCTCGGCTCCTACATCGACGTCGACAAGGTCAAGGATGAAATGCGCGCGGCCAACACCACGCTGCTGCAGCAGGCGGTTGCCAAGGCCACCGCGGCTGGCTGCAAGGCCGAGCACATGCTGATCCCGCCGTCACAGCGTCGCGTGGCGGAAATGATCGCCGAGGCAGCCGGGCAGTGGAATGCCGACCTGGTCGTCGTCGGCACGCATGGCCGTCGCGGCGTCGAACGCCTGCTGGTCGGCAGCGTGGCCGAGAACCTGGTGCGCATTGCCACGACCTCGTTGATGCTCGTGCGCGAGCAATAAGCAGGCGGAAAGTCAAAGACCAGCCGAGTGCAGCGCGTGGCGGCATTGCCATCCATGCGCAGCACTCGAATGGTCGTGATTTCCAGCAGCACAATGAAAAACGGCCCGCGATGCGGGCCGTTTTAATTTGAACCTGCCGCATAGTGCCGGCACCCCAGAACCTTGGGTTCCATGGGGGTCGGAAGTGGCATGGCTTCGGGTTCATCGCATTACGACAATCACTCCCGCCATGACGCATTTCCAACCAATGCGCTCGATCGTCCAAAGGATGTTTTGGCACGTGTGAACGCGACAGGTGAACTCCATACTACGCTTTTGTCCGCTGGTGTCAAGGCAGGTTGGACGCATTCCTTGAAATTGTTCGCTGACTCCGGATTGTCTTTACAGGCGTACCCCAATAAACTTCCCGTTGGAAAATATTTACCTGAACCAAAGGACGACTGTGCTCTACCGGCGCGTCCGATTATATGGAAGACATCAATGAAAGAATCTTACTTCCCTCAATGGCGCCTGCGGCAAAGTACCAATGACGGCCAGGGGCCGGTGATCGCCACCGACGAGCGGCTGCCGTGGCCGCAGACGATCGCGATGGGCCTGCAGCACGTGGTTGCGATGTTCGGCGCCACGGTGCTCGCACCGCTGCTGATGGGCTTCGATCCCAACCTCGCGATCTTCATGTCGGGTATCGGTACGTTGCTCTTCTTCGTGTTCGTCGGCGGCCGGGTGCCGAGCTATCTCGGCTCGAGCTTCGCGTTCATCGGTCTCGTGATCATGGTATCGGGCTACGGCGGCCAGGGGCCGAATGCCAACATGGGTGTTGCGCTGGGCGGCATCATCGCCTGCGGCGCGGTGTACACGCTGATCGGCCTGCTGGTGTCGGCAGTCGGCACCAACTGGATTGAAAAGCTGATGCCGCCGGTGGTCACCGGCGCAGTCGTCGCGGTGATCGGCCTGAATCTCGCGCCGATCGCTGTGAAAGGCGTCATGGGCAACAACTTCGATGCGTGGATGGCGTTGCTGACGATCCTGTGCGTCGGCGGCGTCGCGGTGTTCACGCGCGGCATGGCGCAACGGCTGCTGATCCTGATCGGCCTGATGCTCGCCTACGTCTTTTACGCAGTACTGACCAATGGCATGGGCCTTGGCAAACCGATCGATTTCACTTCGGTCGCCAATGCCGCATGGTTCGGCGTGCCGCATTTCGTGTCGCCGGTATTCCGCGCCGACGCGATGGCATTGCTGGCGCCGGTCGCGGTGATCCTCGCCGCGGAAAACCTCGGCCACATCAAGGCCGTCAGCGCGATGACCGGCCAGAACCTCGATCGCTACATGGGCCGTGCCTTCGTCGGCGACGGCGTCGCCACCATGTTGTCCGGCTCCGTGGGCGGCACAGGCGTGACGACCTATGCGGAAAACATCGGCGTGATGGCGGTGACGAAAATCTATTCCACGCTGGTGTTCGTGGTCGCGGCCGTGGTCGCACTGGTGCTCGGCTTCTCGCCGAAATTCGGCGCGGTCATTCAAACCATTCCCGGCGCGGTGCTGGGCGGTGTGTCGATTGTCGTGTTCGGTCTGATCGCTGTCGCGGGCGCGCGCATCTGGGTCGAGAACAAGGTTGACTTTGCAAACAACCGTAACCTGATCGTGGCAGCGGTGACGCTGGTGCTGGGCGCCGGGGATTTCACCCTGAAGCTGGGCCAGTTCGCACTCGGCGGCATCGGTACCGCAACGTTCGGCGCAATCTTGCTGCATGCCTTGCTGTCGATGCGGAAGGATGCGTCGGCGTAAGCCTGCTTTAACCGGGCTCCTGTGCGAGCCCGGTCCTGTCCGCTGGCGCTCTTCTTGTGCCAGCCACCCGAAATCGGCAGCTCCTGGCCGAGCGCTGCGGACTGCTGCAGCTACCGTGACGAAGAGAGACATTTTCATGACTCTCTCCAATTCATGAGAGAAACGTCATAGGTTGCCTGACGCCCGCATCGATAAAGTAGATGGCGCGACGCCAGGCACTTAACGGATTTGGCGAGCGGGTTATTCCATCGAACTTGGTCCGGCGGGGATACAGTGCCGGCCTTTACGGTCAGATATGAAGGTACGGCGGCACATTGACGCCGTCAGGTGCATTCGTCCTGTTCATTGCATTGCGAAAAGGAGTCGTGTGATGTTCCCACTCCCTCTTCTGGCAACGCTTGCGGCTGCAGTGTTTTCGACCGCCGTGCTTGCCCAATCGACCCCTTCGTCTTCAGACCCGGACAAGACTAGCGCGGCAAGCAGTGGAAGCTCGGAAGCTGCGCCGCCGGCAAGCGCGGCGCACTACGACATGGAAGACTGCAGAAAGGACATGGCCAACGCAAGGGAGGCGAAACAGGCAGGGCATATCACCGAGCGGGAGTATGCCGAACAGAAAAAAATGGCGCAGGCGAAGCTGAAGAGAGACTCCGGCCGGGACGAATCCGCGCAGAAGGGCATGGGTTGCCAATGAGGAAGGCGACTCGCATTCTTCCCGGGGCGCCATAGTGCAATATGTCCATCAGCCGCGACATATCTTCCGTTCGCGGTGGCGGCTCTTCCGGGTGTAGCCCTGCCTGGATATTGCACATCGATCAGTGCGGCTTCTGCGGCACGCGAAGTCCTGGCCGGCGTTGAAGGAAGACCTCGATGCTTTTACACGTGGAAACGCGACCCGGCCTTCATGGGGATAAGGAGCCCGTCGCCTTTATGCTGGGGAACACGCGCGTTGAAGTAGCGGAAATTCTCGATAGATGGATCGGTAGTGATCACAGCTACTTCAGGATCTGCGCGAGCGACCATGCGACCTACATATTGCGCCATGAACCGCTGTTGAACCAGTGGGAACTTACGCTGTTCAAGGCGCAGATATGAAACGCAGCGCCAGCCGATATTCACGGCGTTGAATTCGGGATTCGGATCCGTTGTCATATCGGTGGCGTCTTCATCGCGCTTACCTAAATCCCTTCGCAGGTTCCATGTATGGACAGTCTGAAACCGAATCCGGCGGGCGTGGGGCCAGCTGCGGCGGACCGCCTTTCCTTTCCTGTCGTAGGCATCGGTGCGTCCTCCGGGGGCTTCGCGGCGCTCACCACTTTGCTGCAAAACATGCCGGCATCGCCCGGCATGGCGCTGGTGATCATCCTGCATCTGCCGGCCGATGGGCCCAGCGGCGCGGACCGGGTGCTGCAGGCAGCGACCAGACTGCCGGTCGTGCAGGTCAATCACGCCACGCCGATTTTGCCCAACCACATCTACGTCATTCCGCCCGCCCGCAGCCTGAAGATGCGGGACGGCCACCTGGTGCTCGGTGAACGCGACCGTGCGCGGGGCGATCCGACCACCATCGATGTCTTTTTCCGCACATTGGCCGTCACGCACAAGGAGAATGCCATCGGTGTCGTTTTGTCCGGCATGGGGGCGGACGGCACGGCAGGCCTGGCGTGCATCAAGGAGCAAGGCGGCGTCACCATCGCCCAGTTGCCCGCCGATGCCGACGAGAGCAGCATGCCGCAATCGGCGGGCGACTCAGG
>NZ_LSTO01000001.1:1292573-1297266 GCF_002211445.1 Noviherbaspirillum denitrificans
ATTTGGACGACAATTGAGCATCCCGGCCGGAGCACTTCGGCTGTGGAAAAATACCTACAGACTGCATCAAGACGTGATGCTAGAATCTGTGCCTTTTCTCAGGAGGAACATTTAATGAACAAGACTGAACTGGTTGACGCAATTGCCGCAGACTGCGATCTGTCCAAGGTTGCTGCACAACGTGCTCTCGACTCCGTGATCAACAACATCGTGAAGTCCGTTGCAGAAGGCAAGACCGTGCAACTCGTCGGTTTCGGCAGCTTCGCATGTGGCAAGCGCGCCGAGCGTACCGGCCGCAACCCGCGCACCGGCGAAGAAATCAAGATTGCCGCAGCCAAGACCGTCAAGTTCTCTGCTGGCAAGGCATTCAAGGACGCCGTCAACGGCTGATCCTGTTCCAGCGCCGGGAATCCGGCGCGGAAGTTCATGAAGGGCGACGCAATGCGTCGCCTTTTCTTTTTTGGGTCAGCGTGTCATCCACCGGCGCAGCGAGAAGCTCGCCGCATCGACGACTGCCACCAGCAAGAGCATCGCGACGATGACTGTAGCGGCCTGCTGCATCTGGAACAGCGACAGGTGGTATTTCAGCATCTGCCCCAGGCCGCCCGCGCCGACCACGCCGAGGATGGCTGCGGCACGGATATTGTTTTCCCAGCGGTACAGCGTATAAGACACCATCTGCGGCACGGCCTGCGGCAATGTCGCATAGAGGAAGGCCGCCGAAGGGCGAACACCATTGATGCGCAGGGCCGATTCCGGCTGCGGGGAACAGTTTTCCAGCGAATCGGCAAACAACCGGCCCAGCACCCCGGTCGTATGGGCGGCAAGCGCGAGAGTGCCCGCGAAAGGACCGAGGCCCGCGGCAATCAGCAGGATAGAGGCCCAGACCAGTTCCGGGATCGAGCGCAATATATTTAGCAGCAAACGGGTGCCTGCCCGTGCCGCCTGCCCGAAACGGCCGCTTGCAGGAAGCGCGATCGTGAGGCCGAGCAGGGCGGCGATACCCGTGCCGAGCGCGGACATCGACAGGGTTTCAGCCGCTGCCAGCGCGGTCTTTTTCAGGAAGGGCTGCGCGAGTTCAGGGGGGGCAAAACCAAGCAGGAATTCGCCGGTCGTGCGCACCGCATCCAGGGTGAAGAATGCCCTCCATTGCAGCGGCAGCGTCGCGAAGCTCGCAACGACGAGTGCGGCCATCGCGACCAGCAGCGCAATGGTCGACAGCCGCGCGCGCGGCGCCTGCGGCATGCTCATGCGAGTCTCCTCCGGCACAGCTTGCTGACGCCGTCGGCACAGGCCACCAGCAGTACGAAGACCAGCAGGATCGTCGACACTTCTCCGCCGTCCAGCATCTTCATCGATTCATCCATCCGTTGGCCGAGGCCGCCGGCACCGACAAACCCCATTACGACCGAACCGCGGATCGCGCATTCCCACCGGTACACCGTATAGGAAACCAGTTCGGATGCCGCGTCCGGCAACGCGCCGTAGAGCAGGGCGCCCAGGCGGCTGCTGCCGTTGCGCAGGAGCGTATCGCTCGCGTGGGCGTCGGACGATTCAAGGATCTCGGCATACACCTTGCCGAGCATGCCGCAGTAAGTGAGCGCAATCGCCAGTACCCCGGCGGTCGGGCCGAGTCCGACGACGCGCACGAACAGCAGGGCCCAGACCAGTTCGGGCACGCTGCGCAGGAGGACGAGCAGCCAGCGCACCACCTGCCGTACGACGGTTCCGGCGATGCCGATGCGTCCGGTGCCGATGCGCGACAGCGACAGCCGCTCGGTCACGATCAGCGTCATCGGAATCGCGCCCAGCAGCGCCAGCGCCATGCCAGCCGTTGCGATCGCGATCGTTTCCCAGGTGGCACTGGCCACAAGCGACAGGAATTCGGTCGAATGCGCCGGCGGCACGAAAGCGGACAGGAATCGTCCGGTCGCCTTCAAGCCCTGCTCGTCAAGCAGCAACCAAGGCTTGAATTCGCTCCACACCAGCATCGGCCACAACACTGCCAGCGCGAGGATGATGGCTGCAATGCGACCATGCCAGGCCGGGTCGGGGTGTGCCGTGCGCGAGGAAATGGCAGTCATCAGAAACAGCGTGTGATGAGCGGCGTGGTTGCCGGGATATCCAAAGTGTCGTCGACGGCAGGGGCATGCTGCACATGCTGGTACAGCGCGGTGATCATGTCGTCGGTCACGGCCTCGCGCGCAGCGTCGAACACGATGCGTCCCGCGCGCACGCCGACAATGCGCGGAAACTGCGCACGTGCGAGGTCGACCTGGTGCAGGCTGCACACCAGCGTCGCCTTCCGCGCAGCCGCTTCTTCCTGCAGGACGGCAAGCGTCTGGATGGCAAGCGCGGGATCGAGCGCGGAAAGCGGCTCGTCCACGAGGAAAGCTTCCGCGTGCGACACCAGCAGGCGTGCCATGCTGCAACGCTGCCGCTCGCCGCCGGAGAGACGGTCGACGCGCGCATACAGCTTGTCCTGCAGGTTGAATCGCGCCAGTGCCATGTAAGCCGCTTCCGGATCGGCCGGCTTGACCAGCGAGGCGAGGGCTTGCCACAGGCTCCATTGCGGAAGGCGGCCGGCAAGTACGGCGGTCACCACACGCTGGCGCGGCGGAAGGGGAGGGGTTTGTGGCGCGAGGAACAAGCGCGAACGCAGTGCCTGGCGCCGCGTATCACTGGCGGTCCAGGGATCGGTGCCGAACAGCGAAAAGCGTCCATCATCGGGCCGATGGGCGCAGGCGAGCGTATGCAGCAGGGTCGTCTTGCCTGCGCCCGAGGGGCCGATCAACGCAAGCTGCTCGCCCTGGGCGACAGACAGCGTCAGGTCCCGCAGTGCCGCCGGGCCGGAAGTAGAGACGGTATGGCGTACGGAGACGCCATGTAGTTCAAACGTCATGCTTACTTCAGGAGGCCCGCGTTGCGTGCCGCTTTCTCGATCTGCTCGTAGTTCTCGGTCTTGGTCGGGATGAAGCGCGATGCGCGCTGCAGGTCGAGGATTTCCTTGCCCTGCGCGTCGTTCGGGTTCAGTGCGAGGAAGGCGTCGGTAAGCTTCTTGCGCAGCGCCGGATCCATATCGGAACGTACGGTCCAGTTGTAGTCGTAATAGCCCGGCGTGGTATAGAAGACGCGCACGGATTTCGGATCGATCTTGCCTTGCGAGACGAGCTTTTCCCAGACCGAAATATTGAGTGCGCCCGCGTCCACCTTGCCGCTGGCCACTGCGGCCACGGTGGCGTCGTGCGCGCCTGAGAAGGCCACGCGCTTCATGTCCGCATCGGGATTGATATTGGCGGCCAGCAGGAAGGAACGCGGCATCAGGTGGCCGGAGGTCGACGACTCCGAGCCGAAGGTGAAGGTCTTGCCCTTCAGGTCGGCGAGGCTGTTGATCGCGGGACTGGCCGTGATGAAGACCGAACGGAACTTCTCGTCTTCCTCGCGCTGCACGATGGGGATCACCTTGTTGTTGCTGCGGATCTTTGCCTGCACGAAGGTGAAGCCGCCAAACCACACCATGTCGAGTTTCTTGTTGACCAGGCCTTCGACGGACGCCGCGTAATCGGTCACCGGCACGAACTCGACCTTCATGCCCAGCTTTTGCTCGAGATAGTTGCCGAGCGGCTTGAACTTGCGTTGCAGTTCGGTGGGCGCCTCGTCGGGAATTGCGGAGACGCGGAAGACCTGTTGCGCGTTGGCGATACCGGCAAGGGCAATTGCCGTTGCAGCGACGGTCAGCTGGGCGAAGCGTTTGAAGGACGAGGAAAGGGCGGGACGTTTCATCTTGTTCGGGGTCGGCGCGTGAAAAGGCTTTGTATTTTAAATAAAGCCCCGGCGCGCGTCACATGTAATCAGCGGGAGCTGCCTGTTCTTGTCGGAATTGCAAATAAAAAGGGCCCGCAACGCTGCGGGCCCTGTGCTTGCTGCCAGGACAGCTTAGTCAGCGAGCTCGACCAGCAAATCCTTCGCCGCCACCACTGCGCCAGGACGCACATGCGTATGCTTCACCACCGCATCGCGCTCGGCCCGGATCATGGTTTCCATCTTCATCGCCTCGATCGACACCAGCGGATCACCCTTGGCCACCTTCTGGCCGGCCTTCACCGCCAGCGTCACGATCATGCCCGGCATCGGCGCGCCGACATGGTTCGCATTGCCATCCTGCGCGCGCGGATGCGTGACCAGCTTCACCGCGCCAGCCTTGTCGATGCGCACCATGCGCGCCTGGCCGTTGAGTTCGAAGAACAGCTTGCTCTGGCCTTCTTCCTCCAGTTCGGTGCGGCCCTGCAGGCGCATCACCAGCGTCTTGCCCTGGTCGATGTCGACCGAGATTTCCTGGCCTTCCTTCAAGCCGTAGAAGAACACCGGCGTCGGCAGCACGGAGACGTCGCCATACTGGCGGCGATGCTCGGCGTAGTCGCGGAAGACCTTCGGGTACATCAGGTAAGACGCCAGTTCCTGCTCGCTGATGCTGCGGCCAACCGCCTTTTCCGCGTCTTCCTTCGCCTTGGCGAGATCGACCGGCGGCAGGTTTGCACCGGGACGGCCGACCATCGGCTGGCCGCCCTTCAGCACCTTCTGCTCCAGCGCCTTCGGGAAGCCGTCCGGCGGGAAGCCCAGCTCGCCCTTGAACAGCGAGATCACCGATTCCGGGAACGCGATTTCCTTGTCCGGGTTTTGCACATCGGCCGGC
>NZ_LSTO01000001.1:1297276-1303399 GCF_002211445.1 Noviherbaspirillum denitrificans
TCGACGTCGTCCCGGATTTCCGCAAACAGCGTTGCCCCGAATGACGGAAACCGCTCCGGAAGCGAACCGAGGAAATCGGTGGCCGCACGGGCGCGCTCATGCTGGTGCTCTGCGTGCTGGGCCTCGAAGGCCTTCGCATCGTCCTCGTTCAGGATGGTGATCGGCCCCTTCTTTGCCCGTTCGATTTCAGCAGCGACCAGCTCGGCACATTTGCTGGCGACGGCACGGCACATCCTTGATTTGAACTCGGCGCCGGCATCCGGTTGCGACGCGAGCAAGGCCAGGGCGTCCTGGCCGGACGCTGCCTCCAGATTCTTGCGCAGCTCCTCGGCGCGCTCCTTTGCCTGCGGCTCGAGGCCCGGCGTGAATACGTCCGCCGCGCACTGCACACCGTAGGCCTGTAGTGCGGCTGCGGCGGCACGCTGCTCGGGGGTGAGGGAATCCTGCCGGCTCTTTTCGAGTGCCCTCGTTGCGGAATCAGGGGCGGATGCGTTGGAGACGACCGCAGCGAGCGTGGCAACGATTTCATCGGCCAGCGAAGCCTGAGGCAGGGCCGCCAATACGCTTTGCATTTCCATGATGAGGTTCTCTGTGACGCGGAAATTATTTGGCGCGTCCCGATGTGGATTTCGCCGGGGCGGCCTTGTTCGGCATGGCGGGGAACCAGGAGGCAAACGGGTTCATCGGTTGCAATTGGACGGAGCTCGGGCCCCCCGCGAGGATGCCGAATGCCTTCTGGTTCGCATCCGCAATCCGTTCGAGCGCCTTCTGCTGGCTGGACATCGCGTTCTCGGCGAGCGCCTGGCTGCACGCCTGCGCGGCTTCCACCCATGCCTTGATGGTCTGTTCCTGAATGATCCTTGCCGAGCTGACTGTCAGGTATTCCATGTTCTGGCGTATGGCTTCGCTGTAGACGCTGGCAATTCTTGTCGAGATGGCGAGGAAGGGGTTTTGAGCAAATGCGTTGGTCGCGGGAGAGGCAGTGGTCACAAGGGGTCCAGTACGGTAGTCGATGAGAACAGCGAGGAATGTCTTTACGGTGTGCTGCTCCCTTACGAGTAGGGAATCTGCGATAGGTTCATAACGATTTGGCAATCGGTCATCTTGCTTCGCGCACTGTGCATCCAGGGAACATTGCTTCCAGCGAGGGCTTTAAGGATCATCGATATTTATTGTGCGCCGCACCACGAACAGGCGCATACTTTTGGCAAGGCGCCCATTCGGGCCAGCACATGTTGGAGAAACTTATCGACGATTTCAAACTTCAACCGCCTCACGCGGTTCTTCTTGCCCTTGAGCCGCTTCGGGCGATATCGGATTACGTTGCAGGAATAGTTGGTCCCGCCGAGGCGTTGCCGCGCGGAGATGGACACCCGGTGATCGTGTTTCCCGGCCTTGCCCTCAGCGGGGCGGCGACTGCCGACTTGCGCGTGCGCCTGCAGCAGCTGGGGTACGAACTCTATGACTGGGAGCAAGGGGTCAATAACTGGCCGGACGCCGACTTCGATGAGTGGCTTCAACGCTTGGGCGCGCATCTTCAACGTATCCATGCCCGCCATGGCCGCTCCGTTTCACTGATCGGCTGGAGCCTGGGCGGGATTTACGCGCGCGAGCTCGCAAAGAAATATCCCAAGCTGGTGCGGCAGGTGATCACACTGGCGACGCCGTTCACGGACACGGGCGATTCGACCCATGCCGGCTGGATCCTTACCCTCCTGAACGGAGCCGCCTACGCGGTGGATGAGGCTTTGCTGAAGCGCCTGAGCGTCGATCCGCCGGTACCTTCCGCATCGATCTATTCGCAAACCGACGGTGTGGTCGCCTGGCAGGGATGCCAGGGTAAGGAAACGCGATGTCACCGCAACATCGAGGTCAACCGGGTCAGCCACATGGGCATGGTTCACCATCCGGACGTACTGCGTGTCGTAGCCGACCTCCTTGTTGAGCCGTGCTGAGTTACTCGCTCGCTGCTTCCGACGCCGTACTTGGCGGCGTGCCGAGGGGAGTCGAAATTTGCTCTCCAAAGCCTATCGTCTTGAAATTCAGACTCCCTGCCATCTTTGGAATAGTAATTATGTGCGCCGGCGTCGTGACAGCGTAGGTGCATATTGCATTACCAAAGGGAACGGTCTCACGGTACTGCACAACGATTTCTCCCTCGATAAAGTCGGCTCTTTCAATCTTCACCGAGTAGTACCCGTTTGGCCGCGCGCCAAGGAAAACCGCTACGACTGCCTGGTTGGAAAAATCAACGACAGGTGCAGCGGGCATCCGTGAATCTTGCTTCTTGTGCTCATGCCAGAGCGCGTTCCATTCCTCCATGCTGCGCACAACCTGGCGTCGGCTTGTTTCAACACCGGAGTATTGCACGAGGTCGACTGTCTCAAAGCGAACTTCATGGATGGCAGGAACTGCCATATGAGCACATGAAACAAGTACGCATGCGAGCGGCATGATCCGCAGTGAGCGAACAATTTTTTTCATATTTCCAATAGGGAGAACAGGCCGATGTGCGAACGGGGGAAGGTCTTGCACTCACACATTTTCTGAGAAAATGGATTTTTATGTTCGTCTATTTCATCCCACACTAAAGACGCTTTTTGCATGCCCATCCTGACTTCGGATTTCCATCGTCCCGCGCTTTGGCACGCACCCGCTCCTCTCCGCCGCATGCTGCCTCGAGCCACGCGGGTCCTGCCGCTGCTCGCAACGACGGCCTTTGCCGCATGTAGCGTTCTCGCAGCGCCTGACGAACAAGTCCTCGGCAAGGCAGACAACTATCCATGCCCATCTAACCGTCAGAGTTACTCGACCGCCGATCACCACAAAGTATGCGCGTTCACGCACATGGAAAAGCTGTTTGACTGGCGCGAAGTAAAGGCAGGGAGCAACGTGCGTCCATTGCCGCCGCTCGAAAGCGCACCGCTGCTCACGTATCAGTACAAAGGCAAGACATATACGCTCGACGATTTTCTGGACCACCAGCGGGTGACCGGCCTGCTCATCCTCAAGAACGGAATGGTCGTCGCCGAGCGATATCAGTATGCGCGTGAACCGCATGCATTTCGCTTCCCATTCGATGGCGAAGTCCATCACCGGCATCCTTGTCGGTATCGCCCATCGCGAAGGGCACATCGCGTCCCTTGACGACAAGGTGGTGCAGTACGTGCCGCAGTTGGCCGGTACACCGTATGAGGAGGTGTCGGTCCGCAACCTGTTGCGGATGGCGTCAGGTGTCCAATGGGAGCAAGTCTATAGCCCCGGCTCGGACAATTACCGGCTCAATGCGGAGACCATGATGCAGAAGGGACGGGGCGGGGTGTCGGCCATTTCCTGGGTAAGCCGTCGCGCCGCGCCGCAGGGCACGAAGTTCAACTACTCTGGCGGCGATACCTATGTGCTTGGCCTCGTGCTGCAGGCTGCGATAAAGAGACCGCTTGCGGAATACACGAGCGAGAAATTGTGGAAGCCGATCGGCGCCGAGGATTACGCGTCATGGCTGGTCGACTGGTCAGGTACCGTTCCCGCCAATTGCTGCTTTAATGCCCGCCTGAGGGACTATGGACGCCTGGGGGCGATGCTTGCCGATGACGGCGTCGTGTCCGGAAAGGAAATCATCGACCGCGAATATCTGCTCGACGCGACCGATGCCGGACGCCAGCCAGAGTTCTTGAAACCTGGCGGTCCGGCCAGTTGGGGCGGGTATGGGTATCAGATATGGCTTCGGAAAAACAAGCTCCGGACGTTCAGCATGCACGGCGTTTACGGTCAGTTGCTGCTCGTACAGCCTGCGAGCAAGGCGGTGATCGTCATTACCTCGGCCTGGCAGGATGCGGAAAACGCTCCGAATGACGAGCGTGGGTATTTCCTGGAAGCCGTCCTGCGGACACTGCAGGCAATTCCGGACTGAATTCCATGCCCACAGCAGAAGGCTGAGGGGCAGGTCTTGCCCAACCACACATTTGAGCGGGCAACTGAAATCAACTCCCGTCTTTCATAGATCTTTATCAAACGCTCGCAGTGGGTCTTCATTAAGATCGACCCAGCTTTCGCGGGTGCCGCCTGCTGTGCCTGATGGCGACCACTCTTTCATCTTCCGCTTTGTCCCGATCAGGGGCGGGTGGGTCAAGCCGATCGGCAACCAAAGAAGAGGAGAATCCCCATGAAGAACATCCATGTTCCAGCGACTGACCGTCGACACTTGCAGCGGCAGATAGGCGCTGCGTTGATCGCAATCGCCTCGCTCGCGGCACTGTCTGCTCCTGCAATGGCGCAGAATTCGAGCGCAGACGCGAAGCTGTATAACGCCGCCGGCAACCCCGTGGGCAAAGTGCGGATCAGTCAGGAAGGGAACGGCGACGTGTCGATCCAGGCGCAAGTCCATGACCTTCCGCCGGGCTTTCACGGGTTCCATGTGCATGCCGTCGGCCAGTGCACTCCACCTTTCACGTCGGCAGGCGGCCACTTCGATCTGACGCCGCACACCCATCGCGATCACAGCGGCGATTTTCCCGTCCTGCTGGTGAATGCCGACGGTACGGGGCAAGCGAGGTTCAATACCGATCGCTTTGCGGTCGCCGATCTCTTCGACGGCGACGGCAGCGCGATCATCATCCACGCAGGACCTGACAACTACGCGAACATCCCGACCCGGTATGTCGCCGAGCCCGATGCGACGACATTGGCGACCGGCGATGCGGGCGCGAGGATCGCGTGCGGGGTGGTGGAAAGGCATTCAGGAAAAGATTGACGCACTCCATGTGAACGGGCCAGGTCTTGCAATCAGTTAGATGCGTGATTGCAAGACCTGGCCCCGATTTTTCATTTCCAGAAAATTTTTCGGATTGCGGCACGAAGGCTTGGTAAATATCACTGGCCACTGAAAACTCTTGGTTAATCTACATGTGCGTACTTCCCGTTATGAGGTGCTGTCATGAGATCCAGGCTCGCTTGCGTATCGTTCAACCGGGGTGTTTCTGTTGTGGCACTTGCCTTGCTGGCAGCATGCGGCGGTGGCGGCGGTGATGGCGGTACCCCATCCACGGAAGCGACGCCCGCTGCGACAGGGACGACTGCACAGGGGGCAAATGCGCCGGGGGCAACCACTTCAACCCAAACGATCCATCTGCAGTTGTCCGGTGCCAAGGAGGTTCCTCCGAACGATAGCGCGGCATCCGGCACTGGCGTCGTCACGATCGATCCGGTCAGCCGGCAGTTCACGGCAACGGTGACGACGACAGGCATAGCCGGTACGGCTGCACATATCCACGAGGGCATCGCGAACGACACCGGCCCCGTGGTATTTCCGATGACAGAAGTGCCGAAAGGCAGTGGAATCTGGAAGGTTTCCGGACAGCTCTCCGAGGCGCAATTGATCGCACTGCTTGCTGAACGGTATTACATCAATGTGCATAGTGCGAGATTCCCCGGCGGGGAAATTCGCGGGCAGATTCCCGAGGAGTAGGCGCATTGGGAACCGGGGAGGGGCTGATCTTGCACGAGCACATTGATCAGCAAAGCGCAGCGAAACACGCCGAATAGCATCTCCATACGCGCCGAAGCTTGTCTGGTCGAATTTGCCGGCTTGTCACTTCCACTCCGGGCGCGTACATAAGCACAACAGTGCGCTCTGGATGCTGCAAGGAAAAGATCTCGGAACTGTGTCGCCGGATTGCAATCGAACATGCGTCATCACTACTTTCTGCACGAAAGGAAACGCTATGAATCGCAATCAAGTTGAAGGCGGAATCAAGGACGCAGCCGGCAAGGTGCAACGAAAATTCGGCGAGATGGTGGGAGACGAGCACCATGAAGCCGAGGGCATGGAAAAGCAGGCAGAAGGAAAGACACAGAAGACAACCGGCGACGTGACCAATGCTGTCGACAGGGCAACCGACAAGGTCAGGGACGCTTTCAAGAAGTAGGCGCAAGCCAGACGGGTGTATCGGAAACGGCGGGATCTCCCGCCGTTTTCATTTGGTGCATCCGTCCTCACGGCCGCACCGCCGTGTCATCCGAGAACAACCACATGCCCCTTCTGCGGATCGATCCAGCCGTCGTGCATGTCCTTGATCAGCTTGCGTGCCTGGTCGAAGCCCGCATGTTCGATGACTTGCCTGCGCC
>NZ_LSTO01000001.1:1303409-1306538 GCF_002211445.1 Noviherbaspirillum denitrificans
CCAGCGCCGTGCCGGTAACATCGTCGACGGCGTGCTGCCAGCTGACGCTGGAGCGCAGCCGCGCACCGCTTGACCAGGCCCGTTCCAGTTCCAGTTCCGCGCCATGTGCCTTCACCCGGTCGAGGTTGCGGAACACCAGCAGGCCGTCTGCGGGATCGACGGTCTGCGTGATCAGGTCCGAGACGGTGTTCCGGAACAGCGACGCGGTCAGGCGGGCATCCGGCGAAAAGTAATGCTCCGCACTCAGCTCGTTGGTGCGCACGCGTTCCGCCTTGAGGCTGGGGTTGGCTTTCTGCCCGCCTGCGGCGCGCAAGTCGTAATACAGCTCGTAAGCGTTCGGCGCACGGAAGGCCGTACCCGTGATCGCCTTGAAGGTGGTGGACGCGCTCGCCTTGTGGATCAGCGCCACGCGCGGATTGATGTTGCTGTCGCCGGTCGATGAAGTGTAGTCGTAGCGCACGCCGGCATTGAGCAGGAGATCCGGACGCAACGTGAATTCATCCTGGGCATAGACGCCGAGGCGGTTGCCGGCGCGCTGATCGTCGAGCCTGGCAAGGAAGGGCTCGATATCGAAATTGAACTGGCGGCGCCGGTAGTCGCGCTGCACTTCGGCCCCGGCCACCAGCTTGTGTCCCTCGACAGGGGTCATGACGAAGCGGGTTTCGGCGCCCCACCAGTTGGCGCGCGCACCATCGCGGTTGACTGTCGGAACCGGCGCGCCGTACACGTAGTCGCCCATGTAATCGTAGCGACCCCAGTAGATGCGCGAAGTCACTTCTGCATCGGCAGCCAGCCGCGCACGGTACACGGCATCGACCGAAGTCCGCGTATCGACGGTGCGCGAGCGCGGATCGTTGAAAACCTGGCTGAAGGCGGCGGTAGGAATCCCCTTCGTCCGCTCGCTGTGCGCAACGGAGATGCTCCAGGGTCCAGCGGCGCCTTTCATCAGCAGGTTTTGCGCGCGGTCGTAGTCCATGCGGCGCGCGACGCCGCCATTTGCGGCCGGCGTGTCGAACTCGGGAAAATAGAGGTCGGCCCCGTCTTCGCGGAAGTCGTTCACCGACAACAGCCATTCGGTGCCGTCGTCGTGGCGCATGCCGTAGCTTGCCCGCGCCTTGCGCATGCCCTGGCTGCCGTATTCGATGGAGGCCTGCGCGCCGCTCAGGTCGCGGCCGTTCTTGGTGATGATGTTGATGATGCCGAACAAGGCATTGGCGCCGTAGATCGACGAGCCCGGCCCCGGCACGAATTCCACGCGTTCGATCAGGTCCACGTCGACCAGGAAGTCGGTGCCGATCGACGCCTGGTCATACACGGCGTCATTGATGCGGCTGCCGTCGACCAGCAACAGGAAGCGGGTGTTGTAATCGCCCGGTCGCAGGAATCCACGGGCGCCGAGATAGGCATAGTTGCGGTCGTTGCTCAGGTAGAGTCCGCGCATGCTGCGCAGGATGTCGGCAAGCGTGCGCCAGCCGAAGGCCCGGATATCCGCCGCCGTCACGACCGATACGGAGGACGGCGCATCACTCACCTTCTGGACGAAGCGGGATGCACTGTAAACCTCGAGGGAAAGCAGCTGCTCGATGGACAGTTCCGCAAGGTCCATGCGTTGCTCTCCGGCGTGCGCAAGTCCGGCAGCAATACAGGCGGACACCACGGCGCAGATGGACGCGGCGCGCGCCTGACTAACAGATCGTGTGGGCATGTTACTTACCCCGTCTCCGCAGGCCTGTTGGACGGCCCTGTAATATTGAATGCAGCCCGCGAAGGTGCCGCCCTCTACTCTTCTTCCGGCATACGCCAAAAAGTTGATTTAGATCAGCATTTTAACCGAGCACATGCTGTCATAGGGCAACTTCTGACCAAGCATGCAACGTTGATATCAAGGCAAGAGGCGCAGGAATGCCGGACGGCAGAGATCCCGGGAAGCCGCTAGAATAGAACGACCGTCTTGCAGTCCGGAACAACAACAGCGCGGACGCCATTCGCCCTGCCGCCACCTTCCGGCGCTGCCTCCCCGATTTCACCGACCTTCCTTGAACAGGAGGGTTTTCACTTATTCATTGCGAGAAAGACATGACTTCAGTTCGGCGTATTGCGCCCGTTGCGGCGCTTGTGACCATGTTGCTGAGCCTGGCGGGATGCGGCGAGAAGAATGCCGCCGCCCAGGGCGCGGGTCCGGGCATGCCGCCGCCCGAGGTGGCCGTGGTCACCGTGGCGCAGGAACGTCTTGTCATGACGACCGAACTGCCTGGACGCATCGAGGCAACCCGCACAGCGCAGGTGCGGGCGCGCGTGCCGGGCATCGTGCAGAAACGCGTGTTCCAGGAAGGCAGCGAGGTGAAAGCGGGCGACGTGCTGTTCCGCATCGATCCGGCGCCCTTCCAGGCCACCTTCAACAGCACGCAGGCAGCCGTCGCTAAAGCTGAAGCTAACCTCGCACAGGCCAACCTGAAGGCGCAGCGCTACAAGCCGCTGGTCGAAACCAATGCCATCAGCAAGCAGGAATACGACGACGCGCTGACCGCGCAGAAGCAGGCCACCGCGGAACTCGCTGCGGCCAAGGCATCGCAGGACACCGCGCGCCTCAACCTTGGCTACGCGACAGTCACCGCGCCGATCTCCGGCCGCATCGGCCGCGCCCAGGTCACCGAAGGCGCACTGGTGGGCCAGGGCGAAGCGACGCCGCTGGCGACCATCCAGCAGCTCGACCCCGTGTACGTGAACCTCACGCAATCCAGCGCCGAACTGCTGCAACTGCGCCGCGCGCTGGCGAGCGGAAGCCTGAAGAGCGTCGGCAAGGACAAGGCGAAAGTGAAGCTTGTGACCGAAGATGGACGCAGCTATCCGCACGACGGCAAGCTGCTGTTCTCCGACGTCGCCGTCGACGAGAGCACCGGCGCGGTCACGCTGCGCGCGGAATTCCCGAATCCGGACCGCATGCTGCTGCCCGGCCTGTATGTGCGCGCCCGCCTCGAGCAGGCGGTGAGCGAAAACGCGATCACCGTGCCGCAGCAGGCCGTGCAGCGGGACGCCAGCGGCGCCTCGGTGCTGGTCGTCGGCGCCGACGGCAAGGTAGCGCTGCAGCAGGTCAAGGCCGATTCCTCGCCAGGCGACCGCTGGGTCATC
>NZ_LSTO01000001.1:1306548-1315915 GCF_002211445.1 Noviherbaspirillum denitrificans
TTCGGGATGCAGTAGGTGCACCGCAGGTCGCAGCGATCGGTCACCGAAAGGCGCAGGTAATCGATGGATCGGCCGAAGCGGTCGCTTAACATCCTTGCTCCCAGGTGGTTTTTCATGAAAACCATTGTATCGGGAGGGCTTGCCGCTGAAAGTTGGCATGAGGAGCTAAGGGATATAGTTCTTTGGAACTATCACAGGATGACGTTTTTGCAAGAATTGTGTAGCGTTACGCTTCCGGGACGTCGAATTTTCATGTCTTCGATCGTCGTCCATTCAGAGGGATGTCCTCTGCTTTCTTTTGGGATACATCATGACCACAAATACCGTCCGGCTCCATCGCGTACTCAGATCCACTCCCGAGCGCGTCTATCGCGCGTTTGTCGATGCGGACGCTTGGGCCAAGTGGCTGCCGCCAAATGGCTTTACCGGCAAGGTGCATGAACTGGACGCCAAGGTCGGCGGCAGATACAGGATGTCATTCACCAATTTCACGACCGGGCACAGCCACGCGTTCGGCGGCGAATACCTCGAACTGGTGCCGAACGAGCGGCTGCGCTATACGGCGCAATTCGATGATCCGAACCTGCCGGGCACCATGCAGACGACGATCACGCTGCGCCAGGTGTCGTGCGGAGTGGAGCTGACCGCGGTGCAGGAAGGCATTCCTGCGGTGATTCCCGTGGAGGGGTGCTACCTTGGCTGGCAGGAATCGCTGGTCTTGCTAGGGAAGCTGGTAGAGGCGGAAATTCCGGAATGAGGGTTGCGGGAGGCAGGACGATACCTGCCGCCCCGGTTATTGCACTAGTGGCGACCCGGCCCCTTCCAGCGTCACGCCCTGGATGTCCGCCTTTCCGACCAGGATCTGCAGGTACTGGTGCAACGCCCGGTGCCACGACTGCTGCGTCAATGTCTCCGCAATCTGCGTCTTGACCGAGTCATACGGCAGCAGCTTGCCTTCGACATGTTTCATCACCTGCACGATATGCAGGCCGAAGCGCGTTTCCACCAGCCGGTTGGCGATTTCGCCTTCCTTCAGGCGGAACAGCACCCGTTCGAATTCACTCACCGTCTGGCCGCGCGCAAGCTGGCCGAGGTTGCCGCCGAGTGCGCCGGACGGACAGTTCGAATAGGTCCTGGCCAGCTCGGCGAACCGGTCCGGATTCACCTGCAGTTCTTCCAGCACCGATTCGGCCGTGGCGCGCAGGAATTCGAGCGATACGTCTGGCGTGACCTGGAACAGGATGTGCCGCGCTTCCACCAGCTCGCCGTAGGTATACCGCTGCTGGTGGTTGCGGTAGTAGGTTTCGCATGCCGCGTCATCCGCCTCGGGCACACGCACCTCTTGTGCGAGCAATGCCTCGATGCGGGCTTCCTCATCGTCGCCGTCCATCCCGAGCCGGTCTGCTTCCTGTAGCAGCAGGGTATGCAGGACCAGCTCGTGGACGGTCTTCTTCAATGGGTTTTCCGCTTTCTGGTGGTGAACGATTTCTTTCTGGATGGCGTCGTCGGTGATCTCGATGCCGTTGACGGAAATACCCATGGTCCCCTCCTCCTCTTTGATCAGACTCGATTAACGCGGACGTACCAGCTGGTAGGCACGGCTCAGGTAGCCGACCGATGCGAAACCGCTCCATACGTGCACCAGGCGGGTGAACGGGAAGATGATGAACAGCGACATGCCCATGAACAGGTGCAGCTTGAACAGCACCGGCGCCTCGGCCAGGAAGCTTGCAGCGCCGGCGCGGAAGGTAACCACATGCTGTGCCCATTGCATGAAGAGTGTCATGAGGTGGCCGTCGGTATGCGAAGCCGACATGAAGATCGTCGACAGGCCGAGCGTCAGCGTAGCCAGGATCCACAGCAGGACGATCTTGTCCTTGATGGTCGTGACGGCGCGCAGGCGGTCGCTGGAGAAGCGGCGCGTGAGCAGGGTCAGCAGACCGATCAGGCACAGCGTGCCCATGATGCCGCCGGCGGTCATCGCGAAGACCTGCTTTGCGCCGTGCGACACGCCGAGCGTGTCCCACACCCACAGCGGTGTGAGCAGGCCGGCGGCATGGCCGAAGAACAGGCCGATGATGCCGATGTGGAAGCAGATGTTGCCGAAGCGCAGCGAGCCGCGATGCAGCAGCTGGCTGGACTCCGACTTCCACGTGTACTGCTCGCGGTCGAAGCGGACCAGGCTGCCGAGCAGGAAGATCGCCAGCGCGATGTACGGGAAGATCCCAAAGACGAATTGATGCAGGTAGTTCATTTGTTTATCTCCTATTTTTAGGCTTCACGCTGCCGCTTGCGCAGGCCTCCGCGCCGGATGGAAGTTGATCGGCTGCACGCCGCTCGATCCACAGCTCAATCCCTTGTTGAGCAAGGGCTCGACACCATCGGCGCCAGGGCCCATCGTTTCGAGCAGTTCATCCATGTCGCGGATCGGCGGTTCGGTCAGTTCCTCCGCCGGCACCGGGCTGAGCGCCTCGACGGCTTGCAGCACGACGGCGTACGGGCTGTTGTGGGCTGCCAGCTTGCGGCCGAGGTGCGCGAGTACGTGCACCGCGTCCGACAGCAGGCGGTCCGCCTCTTCCTTGTCGACCTGCGACAAGAACTCGAGGAACAGCGGCACGTAGTCCGGCAGATCGTCCGCACACATCTGCAGGCCGTGGTTCTTGTACTCCTGCATCAGGTCGACCATCGCCTGGCCGCGGTCGCGGGACTCGCCGTGGATGTGTTCGAACAGGTGCAGCGAGTGCGAGGGGTTGCGGTCGAAGGTCGACACGTAGTTTTCCTGCAGCGTCAGCAGGTCCTCGCCGGCGAGGTGGGCGAACAGCGGCTGCAGCGTCGCCTTCATCTCCGGATGGCCGTCCAGCGCCGCGTACAGTTCGTCGAGCGCCGCGATCAGCGATTCGTCCGGGTACATCAGCAAGGTGGACAAGACTTGGTAGTGTTGCATGGTCATTTCCTTTTTCAACGCATGCCTGTCGGCTCGGGTACGGAAGGCAAGGTGGGGCGGGATTGGCGGGTACCCCACCCTGCCATGAGGCGTCCTACACGCCTTCCGTCTCTTTCTTCTTCCTCGACTTCGGCATGTCGACGAAGATCACCGAACCCTGCTTCTTCTTGCCGAACAACGAATGGTCGCTCACGCCATCTGAGCAGCCATTGCCGAAGCTGAAGCCGCAGGAACCCTTGTCGTTGAAGCTGTCCTCGACCATTTCCTTGTGGCTGGACGGGATCACGAAGCGGTCTTCATAGTTGGCGATGGCCATCACGTGGTACATGTCTTCCACCTCCGCCTTCGACAAGCCGACCTGCTCGAGCACCTCCAGGTTCTCCGCACCGTCCACCGACTTGGCGCGCATGTAGGCGCGCATCGCCAGCATGCGGTCGAGCGCATGGACCACCGGCTGTTCCTTGCCTGCGGTGAGCAGGTTGGCCAGATACTTGACCGGGATGCGCAGGCTCTTGGTGTCCGGGATGATGCCGTTCATGCCCATCTTGCCGGACTCGGCCGCGGCCTGGATCGGCGACAGCGGCGGGATGTACCAGACCATCGGCAGCGTGCGGTATTCCGGGTGCAGCGGGAACGCGACCTTCCACTCCATCGCCATCTTGTAGACCGGCGACTTCTTGGCGGACTCCAGCCAGGATTCCGGGATGCCCTGCTTGCGCGCTTCCTCGATGACCTTCGGATCGTTCGGGTCGAGGAAGAGCTTGAGCTGGGCTTCGTACAGGTCCTGCTCGTCGGCCACCGATGCGGCGGCTTCGATCTGGTCGGCGTCGTACAGCATCACGCCGAGGTAGCGAATACGGCCCACGCAAGTCTCCGAGCACACCGTCGGCTGGCCCGCTTCGATACGCGGGAAGCAGAAGGTGCACTTCTCTGCTTTCCCGGAAGACCAGTTGTAATAGATCTTCTTGTACGGGCAGCCGGAGATGCACATGCGCCAGCCGCGGCACTTGTCCTGGTCGACGAGAACGATGCCGTCGTCTTCACGCTTGTAGACGGAACCGGACGGGCAGGAGGCGACGCAGGCCGGGTTCAGGCAGTGTTCGCACAGGCGCGGCAGGTACATCAGGAAGGTGTTTTCGAACGTGCCGTACATTTCCTTCTGCACGTTGTCGAACAGCTTGTCCTTGCTGCGCTTGGCGAATTCGCCGCCGAGATCGTCTTCCCAGTTCGGGCCCCATTCGATCTTGTCCATCTTCTGGCCCGTGATCACGGACACCGGACGGGCGGTTGGCGGGGTTTCCGAGAGCGGCGCGTTCTGCAGGTGCTCGTAGTCGTAGGTGAACGGCTCGTAGTAGTCGTCGATGGCCGGCAGGTTCGGGTTGGCGAAGATGTTCGACAGGATCTTCAGGCGGGAGCCCTGGCGCGGCTCGATCTTGCCGTCCGCGTTGCGCTTCCATCCGCCGTTCCAGATGTCCTGGTTTTCCCACTCCTTCGGGTAGCCGACGCCCGGCTTCGATTCGACGTTGTTGAACCATGCGTATTCCACACCGTCACGGCTGGTCCACACGTTCTTGCAGGTGACTGAACAGGTATGGCAGCCGATGCATTTGTCCAGGTTCAGCACCATGCCAATTTGTGCTCTGATTTTCATGTTTGCTCCAGAATGGTGACTGTGTGATTACGCCTTTTCCTTCAACGGACCTTCCAGCCAGTCGACGTTCTTCACCTTGCGAATCAGGACGAATTCGTCGCGGTTGGAACCGACGGTGCCGTAGTAGTTGAAGCCGTAGGACAGCTGGGCGTAACCGCCGATCATGTGCGTCGGCTTGGTCACCGCGCGGGTCACCGAGTTGTGGATGCCGCCGCGCATGCCCGAGGTCTCCGCACCCGGCATGTTCACGATCTTTTCCTGGGCGTGGTACATCAGCGTCATGCCGACCGGGACGCGCTGCGATACCACCGCGCGGGCCACCAGCGTGCCGTTGACGTTGAACACCTCGATCCAGTCGTTGTCGACGATACCGGCTTCCTTGGCGTCGATTTCCGACAGCCACACGTGCGGACCGCCGCGCGACAGCGTGAGCATGCGCAGGTTGTCCGAGTAGGTCGAGTGGATGCCCCACTTCTGGTGCGGCGTGATCCAGTTGAGCGCGATCTCCTTGTTGCCGTTCGGACGCTTGCCCATGATGGCGCCGGTGGTCTTGGTGTTGATCGCCGGCTTGTACACGCACAGGCCTTCGCCGAATTCACGCATCCACTGGTGATCCTGGTAGAACTGCTGGCGGCCGGTCAGGGTGCGCCAGGGGATCAGTTCGTGCACATTGGTATAGCCGGCGTTGTAGCTGACTTCTTCGCTTTCCAGGCCGGACCAGGTCGGCGAGGAAATGATCTTGCGCGGCTGCGCCTGCACGTCCCGGAAGCGGATGCTGTCGTGCTCGCGCGGGATCGCCAGGTGAGTATGGTCACGGCCGGTGATCTTCGACAGCGCATCCCATGCCTTTACGGCGACGTGGCCGTTGGTTTCGGGAGCGAGCGACAGGATCATCTCGGCGGCGTCGATCGCGGTCTCCAGGCGCGGCTGGCCCTTCGACACGCCCTCCTCCGTCACCACGCGGTTCAGGCCGCGCAGGATGTCCACTTCGTGCTCGGTCTTCCAGCTGATGCCCTTGCCGCCATTGCCTGCCTTTTCAAGCAACGGTCCGATGGAGGTGAACTTCTTGTACACGTCCTTGTAGTTGCGTTCGACCACCGTCATCGCCGGCATGGTCTTGCCCGGGATCGGCTCGCATTCGCCTGCGCGCCAGTCCTTCGGATCGAAGGGCTGGCCGAGTTCGCCCGGGGTGTCATGCATCAGCGGCGTCAGCACCAGGTCCTTCTGCGTGCCGAGGTAGTCGCCGGCGATTTCCGTGAACTTCTTGGCGATGCCCTTGTAGATTTCCCAGTCGGAACGTGCCTTCCACAGCGGCTGCACGGCTTCGGACAGCGGGTGGATGAATGGGTGCATGTCCGAGGTGTTGAGATCGTCCTTTTCATACCAGGTCGCGGTCGGCAGCACGATGTCGCCGTACAGCGCGGTGGTCGACATGCGGAAGTCGAGCACGACGAGCAGGTCGAGCTTGCCTTCGACGGCCGGGCGCACCTTGATGTCGCGCGGCTTGACGCAGCCTTCTTCATCGCTCATCAGCGCGTTCTGGGTGCCGAGCAGGTACTTCAGGAAGTACTCGTGGCCCTTGCCCGAGCTGCCGAGGATGTTGGAACGCCACACGAACATGGTGCGCGGGAAGTTGGCCGGATTGTCCGGATCGTCGCAGGACAGGTTCAGCTTGCCGTCCTTCAGTTGCTCGACGGCGTACTTGACCGGGTCCTTGCCGGCGGCTTCGGCGGCGCGGACGACTTCCAGGGGGTTGGTTTCGAGCTGCGGCGCCGACGGCAGCCAGCCGAGGCGTTCCGCCTTGGCGTTGAAGTCGATCATCGACATCTGCGAGAACTCGCCATCCGCGGTCGGCGTCAGGATCTCGTTGCTGTGCAGCTTTTCATGGCGCCACTGGCTGGTATGGGCGTAGAAGAACGAAGTGGAGTTCATCTGGCGTGCCGGACGGTTCCAGTCGAGCGCGAAGGCCAGCGGGGTCCAGCCGGTTTGCGGACGCAGCTTTTCCTGGCCCACGTAGTGTGCCCAGCCGCCGCCGGACTGGCCGACGCAGCCGCACATCATCAGCATGTTGATGATGCCGCGGTAGGTCATGTCCATGTGGTACCAGTGGTTCAACGCGGCGCCGACGATGACCATGCTCTTGCCGCGGGTCTTGTCGGCGTTGTCGGCAAATTCGCGGGCGACGGTGATGACGTCGGCGCGCTTCACGCCGGTGTGCTTCTCCTGCCAAGCCGGGGTGTACGGAACATCGTCGTCGTAGCTGGTGGCGACATTGCCGCCGCCGAGGCCGCGGTCGACGCCGTAGTTGGCCATCGACAGGTCGTAGACGGTGGCGACCAGCGCGGTTGTGCCGTCGGCGAGCTGCACCTTCTTCACCGGCACGTTACGCACCAGCATGTCGTTGGCGTCGCGGCCGCCAAAGTAGGCGAAACCGACGCTGGCGACGTCATCCTTGTTGTTGATGAAGGACAGCAGCGGATCGATTGCCTTGCCGCTCTTGCCCTCTTTCTGTTCGAGGTTCCACTTGCCGCTTTCGCCCCAGCGGAAACCGATCGAGCCGGACGGCGCGACGATATCGCCGGTTGCTTCGTCGATGACCAGCGTCTTCCATTCCGGGTTGTTGATTTCGTCGAGGTTGTTGGCGAGGTGGGAGGCGCGCAGGAAGTAGTCGGGCACGAGGTAGCCGTTCTTTTCCTTCAGCAGCACCAGCATCGGGAAGTCGGTGTACTGCTTCGCGTACTCGCGGAAGTAGGACGACTTGCCGGTGGCGTGGAATTCCTTGAGGATCACGTGACCCATCGCCATCGCGAGCGCGGCGTCGGTGCCCTGCTTCGGCGCGAGCCAGATGTCGCCGAACTTGGCCATTTCGCCGAAGTCGGAAGACACGGCGACGGTCTTGGTACCTTTGTAGCGCACTTCGGTATAGAAATGCGCATCAGGGGTACGGGTCATCGGGATGTTGGAGCCCCACACCATGAGGTAGGTGGAGTTGTACCAGTCAGCAGATTCCGGCACGTCGGTCTGTTCGCCCCAGATCTGCGGTGAGGACGGCGGAAGGTCGCAGTACCAGTCGTAGAAGCTCATTGCCACGCCGCCGATCAGCGACAGGTAGCGGGTGCCTGCGGCATAGCTGACCATCGACATCGCGGGAATCGGCGAGAAGCCGATGATGCGGTCCGGACCGAATTTCTTGACGGTGTAGGCGTTGTTGGCGGCGATGATCTCGTTGACCTCATCCCACTCGGCACGGACGAAACCACCCTGGCCGCGCACCTTCTTGTATCTGGCGGCGCGTTCCGGATTCTGGCTGATGTATTCCCAGGCCGTGATCGGGTCCATGGTCTTGCGCGCTTCGCGCCACATCTGCATCAGGCGGCCGCGCACCATCGGATACTTCACGCGCTGCGCCGAATAGACGTACCAGGAGTACGACGCACCGCGCGGGCAGCCGCGCGGCTCGTGGTTCGGCAGGTCCGGGCGGGTGCGCGGATAGTCGGTCTGCTGGGTTTCCCAGGTGATCAGCCCGTTCTTCACATACACCTTCCAGCTGCACGAACCCGTGCAGTTGGCGCCGTGCGTGGAACGCACGATCTTGTCATGCTGCCAGCGCTGGCGGTAGGCGTTTTCCCAGGTGCGGTCTTCTTGCACTACCGCGCCGTGGCCGTTGGAAAAGGTTTCCTTGGGCTTGCTGAAGAATTTCAGGCGGTCCAGAAAGTGACTCATGGTTTCTCCATACGTGCGCCTTTTTCAGGCGCATTGTTGTAACTGCTTCGAGGTTCGGCTCTGTAACAAGTCTACGTAGCGTGCCTCGCCCTTCCTATTCGCAAGAAGTCGGGCTGATGCCTTCGTTGGTATTAGCCCGGCTAGTCCTTTTGAACTAGCATGGCATCGCCGCGTTCTTGCGCGAGTAGCACCACCAGGTAATCGCGATGCAGGTGACATAGAACGCAATGAAGCACCACAGCGCAGCGGTCGGGCCGCCGGTCATGGCGATCGAGGTGCCGTAGCTCTTGGGAATGAAGAACGCGCCGTAGGCACCGACGGCCGAGGAGAAACCGAGGACAGCAGCGGCTTCCTTGTTGGCGTCGACGATGGCCTGGGCTTCGGCCTGCTTGCCCATGCCTGCGGCAGCGCGCTGGCGCTCCGTCATGAAGATGACCGGGATCATGCGGAAGGTCGATGCATTGCCCACGCCGGTACCGGCGAAGAGCAGCATGAACATCCAGAAGAAGCCGTGGAACTGGCCTGCACCACCATTGGCCGGCAGGAAGGCGATCACGCCGACCACCGCCAGGATCATCACGATGAAGGTCCAGAAGGTGACGATGGCGCCGCCCAACTTGTCCGAGATCCAGCCGCCGGCCACGCGTGCCAGTGCACCGATCAGCGGTCCGAGGTAGGCGTACTGCAGCGGGTTCACGTCGGGGAACTGCGACTTGATCAGCATCGGGAAGCCTGCCGAGTAACCGATGAAGGAACCGAAGGTGCCGATGTACAGCCAGCACATCAGCCAGTTGTGCTTGCGCTTGAAAATCACCGCCTGCTCGGAGAACGAGGCGCTTGCCGAGGCAAGGTCATTCATGCCGAACCAGGCGGCAACGGTGGTCATCGCAATGAACGGCACCCAGACGAAGCCGGCGTTCTGCAGCCACATCTGCTTGGTCTCGCCCGCCTTGGTCCAGATCTGCGCCTCACCGCCGATGGCGCCGAAGATGCCGGCGGTGATCACCAGCGGCACCACGAACTGCACCACCGACACGCCGAGGGTGCCC
>NZ_LSTO01000001.1:1315925-1328748 GCF_002211445.1 Noviherbaspirillum denitrificans
TGGTTGCCGTCGCGCGGCTTGACCACGACCGGGGCGCCGATTTCCTGCGCGGCCTTCCATGCGTCTTCGGCGTCTTCGACCGCGCGGCCGTTGGGAACCGGCACGCCTGCTGCGTGCAGCAGCATCTTGGTGAGTTCCTTGTCCTGCGCGATGGATTCGGCGATGGCGCTGGTCTCGCCGGTTTCGGCCGCCTGGATGCGGCGCTGGCGATGGCCCCAGCCGAACTGCACCATGCTGCCTTCGGTCAGGCGGCGGTAGGGAATGCCGCGCGCGACGCCGGCGTACACGATGGAACCGGTGCTGGGCCCGAGGCGGATGTCTTCATCGAGGTCGCGCAATTCCTTAAGCGCGGCATCGAGGTCGAAGGGGGTGTTGTCGACCGCGCTGGCGATCAGCTTTTCGGCGAGGTCGAACGCACGGCGGCCGACGTCCTCTTCGGTGTATTCGACCACCACCTGGTAGGTGCCGGTCTCGACGGTCGCGACAGAGCGGCTGAAGGTTACCGGGCAGCCGGCCTGTGCCTGCAGGCAGAGCGCCGCCGATTCCAGCGCATGCGCCAGCGAGAACGGCTGGCCGATGGCCGGCTCGAGGAATTTGATCTCGGGGAAACGCGTGCGCAGCCGCGGCTCGAAATCGGGCATGGCGGTGATGTCGCGCTCGGCTTCGCTGCACGACACGATGGCTTCGATCGACGTGTGTCGACTCCACAGGTTGGGGCCGCGCAGGGCGCGGATACGCGAAATTTCCATCAGAGGTTCCTTGTGTGCGCGGCAGGCTGGTTGCCGCCGCGCTTGCAACTGGCCGCCTGATTCCAGGCGGCGTTCTTCTCGATCATCGTCGGGGATCAGGCGGCTCAGGCCGTCTTCTTGCCGATTCCGTAGTCGAAGGTTTCGATCGCGGCGCGGATCACGTCCGTACCGACGCCCACCGCCCAGGCGGCGCCCGCGGCGGCGAGGATGTTCTCGACCACCCAGGGCAGCTTGTCGAGGTCCTGGATCGCCAGCGTCGCGGTGTCGACCAGCGGCGCTTCCAGCTTGCCTTCGGCGAGTACGATGCTGCCGTCGCGCACGAACAGCGCGCGGCCGCCCTGTTCGCGGTGCTTTGCGAGCGCTTCCGTATCGGGCGACAGCGCGAAGAAAATCACGCTGCCGTCGCACAGGTCGGCCAGCTCGGCGACGCGGTGGTCGGCGGCGTTGAGGACGGCGGCGCCTTCCGGCAGCACGATGTCGACCTGGGTGCGGGCGATCGTCGCCAGTGCATCCGCATCGGGGAAATGCAGATCGGCGAGGTTGTCGTCATTGCCGATGTTGGTCACGACGCCGACCAGGCAGCGGTCATAGGCCAGGCCTTCGGACGCGATCGCGCGGTAGCCGTTCTCGAACACCGCGGCTTCCACCGAGCGGTTCATCAGGATGCGATGCGCGGCCGCCCAGTTGGCGCTGTCATTGGCGTCCATGCGGCGCTGGCGCAGGAAGATGCCGTCGCTGCAGGCGGTGCCGACATAGGGGCCGTGCAGCTTGATCATGCGCGCGGCCAGGCGCGCCACCATGGTCTTGCCGCGGCTGCCGGTGATACCGACGATGGGAATGCGGCCGTTGTCGTCCTTCTGGGGGAACAGGTGGTCGACGATCGCCTGGCCCACCGGGCGCGGCTTGCCGACGGCGGGTTTCAGGTGCATCAGCAGGCCGGGACCGGCATTGACTTCGACGATGGCGCCGCCCTGCTCCTCGAGCGGACGGGAAATGTCCTGCGCCACGATGTCGACGCCGGCGATATCGAGGCCGACGATGCGCGCGGCCAGCGAGGCGGCGGCGGCGACGTCGGGATGGACGTCGTCGGTGCAATCAAAGGCGAGGTTGCCGCGGCTCTGGATCAGCACGGTCTTGCCCTGCGGCGGCACGGAATCCGGACCGAAGCCCTGGCGCTCCAGGATCAGCAGGATGGTCGGGTCTTCTTCATAGGTGATGCGGCTGAGCGGGAAATCCTCGTGGTCGCCGCGGCGCGGATCGGTGTTGATCTGCGATTCGATGAGTTCGGTGACGGTGGACTTGCCGTCGCCGGTGACGGCGGCGATCTCGCCCTTGGTGGCGGCCACCAGCTTGCCGCCGACGACCAGCAGGCGGTGCTCGTCGCCGCGCACGAAGCGCTCGACCATCACGTCGCTGCCTTCCTCGTCGGCCAGCTTGAAGGCGGCTTCGATATCCTGCTGCGTGTTGAGGTCCATCGACACGCCGCGGCCGTGGTTGGCGTCGGAAGGCTTGACCACGACCGGCAGGCCGATGTCCTGCGCGGCGTCCCAGGCGTCATCCGGGCTGGTCACGACGCGGCCTTCCGGGATCGGCACGCCGCAGGATTGCAGCAGGCGCTTGGTCAGGTCCTTGTCGCGGGAAATGCTTTCGGAGATCGCGCTGGTCTGGTCGGTTTCCGCGGTCCAGATGCGGCGCGAACGGGCGCCGAAGCCAAGCTGCACCAGGTTGCCGTCGTTCAGGCGCAGGGCCGGGATGCGGCGGTCGGTGGCGGCGTCGACGATGTTGTAGGTGCTGGGGCCGAGGCCGGTGCGTTCGGCGAAATCCGTCAGCTCGGTGACCATCGCCTCGACGTCGTAGGGCTTGTCCTCGATGGCCGCCATCACGATATCGCGCGCCGCGACAAGCGCCTTGCGGCTGACTTCCTCGTACCGCGCCCGCACCACCAGCTTGTAGAGGCCGCGCTTGCCCTTCACCTCGCGCGCCTTGCCGAACCCGGTCTGCACGCCCGCCAGGTTCTGCAACTCGATCATCACGTGTTCCATGATGTGCGCGGGCCAGGTGCCTTCGCGCAGGCGCTCCAGGAAGCCGCCGCGCTCGCCGACGCCGCAATGGTGCTCGGCCAGGCCGGGAAGCATGGCGGTCAGGCGTTCGTAGAAGCCGGGGATGGTGTTGGAGGGGGAGTCTTCGAGGTCGCCAATGTCAACCCAGGCCTCGAGGGCCGGACGATAAGTCCAGATGTTCGGACCGCGCAGAGACATCACATTGATGATCTCAATGGTTTTGTTGTTCATTTAATACTAGGGACAATGGGGTCAAGGCCTTGTGGATTTGAACGTCGATTATGCTGGCCTGTTCCGGATTAACGCTTTTCAGGCGCGGAAGTTTACTTGAAGCGAAAAATTTTATCGTCCGGACGCAACGTCCAGGAAACAAGATTATCGCCTCTCGGTATACTTAGCGCCACATTTAGCACGCTCCCACCCCTTGTTATTTACAATTTGCAAACGTTTCGAAGCCGAATCATGACGTTTCGGCACCCTTGTTTGCCCTTTCCGAGCCTCGATGAATACTGAATCCCAGAATCTGTTGCCGCAGCGGCAAGCCGTGCCCGCGCACTGGCAGCAGGAAGTGCAGTCCCGGCTGCAGGCAGGCGAGACTGCCATTGCCAGCGTCGAACTGGACCTCGACGCCGCGCTGCGCTTCGCGTCCGGCATCGTGGTGGCCACCGAACGCCGCCTGCTTGCGCGAACAGCGGACGGCAGCTGGCAGGAATGGACCTACCGCGCAGGCCTCGTGCTCAGCCACCACGACCATGCCGGCGTCGGCACGCTGGACCTGCTGGACAACACTGCGCGATTGGCGAACTGGCGTTATACCCTTGGCCGCAACCCGGAAGCATTGCGCCTGATCAAGCATTTCGAGGAACAGCGCGACGCCTTCCTCGCCGGCCGCCCTGTCCCCGAGCCGGAACAGTTCACTTGCCCAAGCTGCAAGGCGCCGCTGCCGCCCGACCAGGAAGAATGCCCGATCTGCACCCGCGAAACGCACACCCCGCCGTCCACCTGGACGCTGTTCCGGCTGTGGCGTTTCGCAAAGCCCTACCAGGGCCAGCTGATCGCCGGCTTCCTGCTGACGCTGGCCTCGACCGCCGCGACGCTGGTGCCGCCCTACCTGTCGATGCCGCTGATGGACGACATCCTGATCCCTTACCAGAACGGCAAGCAGATCGACACCAGCCTGGTCGCGATGTACCTCGGCGGCCTGTTCGGCGCCGCGCTGGTGGCGTGGATCCTGGGCTGGGCACGCACCTACATCCTCGCGCTGGTGTCCGAACGCATCGGCGCCGACCTGCGCACCTCCACCTATGAGCACCTGCTGCGCCTGTCGCTCGAATACTTCGGCGGACGGCGCACCGGCGACCTGATGGCGCGCATCGGCTCAGAGACGGACCGCATCTGCGTGTTCCTGTCGCTGCACCTGCTCGACTTCGCGACCGACGTGCTGATGATCGCGATGACCGCGGTCATCCTGGTATCGATCAACCCCTGGCTGGCGCTGGTGACGCTGCTGCCGCTGCCCTTCATTGCGTGGATGATCCACGTCGTGCGCGACCGCCTGCGCCACGGCTTCGAAAAGATCGACCGCGTGTGGGGCGAAGTGACCAACGTGCTGGCCGATACCATCCCCGGTATCCGCGTGGTGAAGGCCTTTGCGCAGGAAAAGCGCGAAGCCGCCCGTTTCCGCGAAGCCAACAAGCACAACCTGCAGATCAACGACCGCGTCAACAAGGTGTGGTCGCTGTTCTCGCCGACCGTCACCTTCCTCACCGAAGTCGGCCTGCTGGTGGTGTGGGGCGTGGGCATCTGGCAGGTGTCGCGCGGCGACATCACGGTCGGCGTGCTGACCGCCTTCCTCGCCTACATCGGCCGCTTCTATACCCGCCTCGACTCGATGAGCCGCATCGTGTCGGTCACGCAAAAGGCCGCCGCCGGCGCCAAGCGCATCTTCGACATCCTCGACCACGTGTCGAGCGTGCCGGAATCGCAGAACCCGGTGCACCTGCAAAAGCTGGAAGGCCGCATCGACCTGCGCCAGGTCGGTTTCCGCTATGGCAACCGCGCGGTGCTGCGCGGCGTCGACCTGGCGATCAAGCCGGGCGAGATGATCGGCCTGGTCGGCCACAGCGGCTCCGGCAAGAGCACGCTGGTCAACCTGATCTGCCGTTTCTACGACGTGTCCGAAGGCGCGATCCTGGTCGACGGCGTCGACATCCGCTCGCTGCCGGTCGCCGAGTTCCGCCGCCATATCGGCCTGGTGCTGCAGGAGCCCTTCCTGTTCTTCGGCACCATCGCCGACAACATCGCCTACGGCAAGCCGGACGCGACGCGCGAGGAAATCATGGCCGCCGCCCGCGCCGCCAACGCGCACGAATTCATCCTGCGCCTGCCGCACGGTTACGACTCGCTGGTCGGCGAACGCGGGCAAACACTGTCCGGCGGCGAGCGCCAGCGCATCTCGATTGCGCGCGCGCTGCTGATCGATCCGCAGCTGCTGATCCTCGACGAAGCAACGTCGTCGGTCGACACCACCACCGAAAAGGAAATCCAGAAAGCGCTCGACAACCTGGTACGCGGCCGCACCACGATCGCGATCGCGCACCGCCTGTCGACACTGCGCCAGGCCGACCGCCTGGTGGTGCTGGACAAGGGCCAGATCGTCGAAGTCGGCCAGCACGAGGAATTGCTCGCGCGCGGCGGCCACTATTTCCGCCTGTACCAGGCACAACTGCGCCAGGCAGAAAATGAAGCGCTGGCGGACGTCGAGGAGAATGCGGCATGAGCCGTTTCACACTGAGCCGCAATACGTTCGGCAAGCTGGTGTTCGAGGATGCGCAGGGCAAGCATGAAGGCGTGGTGCCTGTGCGCGCCTTCCCCATCGGCGCGCCGGATACCGGCATCGCCATCGTCGACATCGATGGCCATGAGCTCGCCTGGATCAACCGCCTCGAAGACCTTCCCGCCGATGCGCGCGCGCTGCTGCAGGAAGAACTCAAGAGCCGCGAATTCCTGCCGGTGATCGGCCGCATCCGCAGCGTGTCCACCTTTGCCGTGCCCAGCACCTGGGAAGTCGAGACGGATCGCGGCCTGACCAGCTTCGTGCTGAAGGGCGAGGAAGACATCCGGCGCATCGCGGGTTCCGCGCTGCTGGTGGCCGACAGCCACGGCGTGCAGTACCTGATCCGCGATCTGACGGCGCTCGACAAGGGCAGCCGCAAGCTGCTCGACCGTTTTCTCTGAAATGAGGGCAGGCGTCGAGCCTGCCCTGCTGTTCCCCTCCCTGGTTCCCCCCTTTAAAGAGGACGCGCGATAAGCGCATCCGCCATATTGAGTTCGTGCATCGGCTGACCTAAATGGACGCACGGTGCAATGAATCCTCAATCAAGTTCAACGCACCCTCCACACAGCGCACACTCATCACCACCTGTTTCAAGAGTGGCCGGACATGGTCCCGTGCGCAATCCTTAGTGCGAGGAACCGCATGGCCGTCACAAATACCGACAACAAGGCGAAACAGCCGCCTGCAGCAGCGGACAGCAAGATTCCCGAGAGTGCGCCGAAAAGTCCGGCGGAAAACTCGGCCGCCAAACAGTCTCCAAAGGACACCAGGGCTGCGGTCAAGAACAGCTTCGGCGACTTGCCCGCCACATCCGTCGGCAAGTCCCCAACGCCGCAATCCGGCATTCCCGCGGTTGTTGTCCCTGGCGGCGCCACGCGCAAGAATCTGGTGACCGATCCCGCCAATGCCGGCGCGCCCGCAAGTACCCCGCCCGCACCGGACGGCAAGACACCTCCTGTACCAGCCGCCCAGCCAGGAAGTGCAGTACGTGATCCGCTCGGCAATCCGGTCAAGACGCCGGACGGCAGCAATGTCGTCTACGACAAGAACAGCAAGGCCGTCGCCGCCGATCCGAAGACCGGAGAACCGGTCGTCAACGCCAAGGGCAACCCCTACGCCGTCGGGCCGGATGCCAACTACATGAAGACTCCGGACGGCAACGATGTCGTCTACGACACGAAAGGCAATGCCATCGCCGCCAATCCGAAGACCGGAGAGCCGGTCGTCAACGCCAGGGGCAATCCCTACGCGGTCGGACCGGACGCCAACTACATGAAGACCCCGGACGGCAACGACGTTGTCATCGACACGAACGGAAAAACCATCGCCGCCGATCCGAAGACCGGCAATCCGGTGGCCGACGTCAAGGGCCAGCCCTACGCCGTCGGACAGAACGCCAACTACTTGAAAACCCCTGACGGCAACGATGTCGTCCTCGACAAGAAAGGCAATGCCATTGCCGTCGATCCGAAGACCGGCAATCCGGTCGTCAACGTCAAGGGCCAGCCCTATGCCGTCGGACCGGACGCCAACTACCTGAAGACCGCGGACGGCAACGACGTCGTCCTCGACAAGAAAGGCAATGCCATCGCCGCCGATCCGAAGAACGGCACTCCGGTCGTCAACGCCAAGGGTGAACCCTACGCCGTCGGACCGGACGCCGCCTACATGAAGACCCCGGACGGCAACGACATCGTCGTCGACCAGAGAGGCAATACCATTGCCGCCGATCCGAAGAACGGCGAACCCATCGCCAACGTCAAGGGCTATCCCTACGCCGTCGGGCAGGATGCCGACTACATGAAGACCCCGGAAGGCAGTTACGTCATCCTCGACACGAACGGCAAAACCGTCGCCGCCGATACGAAAACCGGCGATCCCGTTGTCAACACCAAGGGCAATCCCTATGCGGTCGGACCCGACGCGAAGTTCATGAAGACGCCAGACGGCGATGACGTCGTCGTCGACAAGAACGGCAATCCCGTCGCCGCCGATCCGATAACCGGCGATCCGGCGGTCAACCCGAGCGGTGATCCCTACGTCATCGGACCCGACGCAAAGCCCATGAAGACCCCGGAAAGCAATGACGTCGTCGTCGACAAGAAAGGCAATGCCATTGCCGCCAATCCGAAGACCGGTGATCCGGTGGCCAACGCGAAGGGCCATCCTTACGCCGTCGGGCCGGACGGCGATTACATGAAGACCCCGGAAGGCAACGACATCGTCATCGACAAGAATGGCCATACCATCGCCGCCGGTCCGAAGAGCGGCGAACCGATCGTCAACGCCAAGGGCAATCCCTACGCTGTCGGACCCGACGCCAACTACATGAAGACCGCAGACGGTAACGACGTCGTGTTCGACAGGAAAGGCAATGCCGTCGCCGCCAGTCCGAAGACCGGCGAGCCGGCAGCGATGAACGCGAAAGGCCACCCCTACGCTGTCGGCAAGGATGGAAAGTACAGGACCACCCCGGACGGCAACGACGTCGTAGTCGACAAGAAAGGCAATGCCGTCGCCGCCGATCCGAAGACCGGCATCCCTGTCAGCACAGCGAACGGCGATCCTTATGCGATTGGCGATGACAACCGGGACATCAAGACCGAAGACGGCAACTATGCCGCTTACGACAAGAAGGGCAAGAGGGTCGCGATCGACCGGAATACCGGGCGCATGGTCACCGATGCCAGGGGCAATCCCCTGGCCGTTGGCGAGAATGGAAAATTCCTTGTGGCATCCGATGGCAACGCACTCGTCTACGACCCGAGAGGAAATACGGTTGCAGCGGGTCGGGACGGCAAGTTCGTCACGGACAAATCCGGCAACTCGCTGGCGCTCGACAAGAACGGCAACTACCTGCCCGACACCGTCTACGACAAGATCACCGGACTCAGGGTCACCGCCGGCAGCGATGGCAAGGTCATGAATGCCGGAGGACGTCCGCTGGCGGTCGGCGAAGACGGAAAGCGCATGACGGGGCCGAATGGCACACTCGCGGTCTACAACAGCAAGGGGCAGCCAGTGGAAGCCGCGGGCAAGAATGGCAGCAGCATCGAAATATTCACGAACCTGGAGACGGGCATGCTGGAGACATCGATGCCGGGCAGCCCGGTCTTCAAGATCGATCCCAAGACCCAGGAGATTGTCACCGATACCTGGGGCCATCCACTGGCGATCGACGACAACGGCAACGTCATCAAGACGCCCGACGGCAACGATGCCGTGTACGACGCCAACAACAATCTAGTCTACGTCCATGCGCCATCCGGCATGCCTTTTTCCGATGGCAACGGCAATCCGTATGCACTCAATCCCGACGGCGGATACGCAAAGACGGAGTACGGCAACAATGTCGTCTACGACAAGGCCAACGGCAACAAGAAAATCGCCATCGACAACAAGACGGGACAAGCAATCACGGATGGCAAGAACAACTCCCTGGCGGTCGGCGAGGACGGCAAGTTCCTCAAGACACCGGAGGGAAATACGGTCGTCTACGGCAAGATGGGCGACGAGTTGGTGCCGGTCGCGACCGACAAGGCCGGCAACTTCCTTGTCCTCGACGGAAGGCCTGCGGCCGTGGGCAAGGACGGAAGTTTCCTGATGACGCCGGATGGATACAACGTCGTCTATGACAAGAACGGCGACATGCTGGCGGTCGACAGGGAGGGCAAGGTTGTTTATCCGGTGACCAGGCTCGTATTCGGCTAGCCGTTGAAGACCTGACTACGGCAACTGGATGCGCTTCTCCTCGAGAAGCATTTCAATCTTGCGGGCGGCAGCCTGAAGCTCGGGCAGGAATTTCTCGCCCGCTTCAGACAGGCTCACCGCCTTCTTCAGGAACACCACGTTGATGGTCGCCAGCACGCGACCGCCGTGGAACACAGGCACTGCAATCGCCGACACCTTGCTTTCACGGTTCCATTCGCCTTCGTTGGTCGCGTAGCCGCGCGCGCGCACCTTGTCGAGCAGGTTGTTCACCAGCACACGGTTGCGCACGAACACCGCCTGGTCGTCATTCCCTGCCAGCAGCAGCTGCAGCAGCTGCCTGCGTTCCTCCTCCCCGCAGAAGGCGAGATAGGCGCGCCCCGCCGCAGTGAGGATGAGCGGCAGGCGCTGCCGGATCATCGCGCGGTGGAAGGAGAGGGGACTGAAACGGTGGGTAGTCTCGCGCACCAGCATGCAGTCGCCGTCAAGGGTGCACAGGTCCGAAGGCCAGACCAGCTTCTGCAGCAGCTCGCCGAGCACCGGGTTGGCGATCTCTGAAATCCATTCATCATCGGTAAAGCCGTCGCTCAGCTGGCGCACCTTCTGGCTCAGCCGGTAGCTGTCATCCGATGGGCTGCGCCGGACGTATCCCTCGGTCTGCAAGGTTTCCAGCATGCGGCGCACTGTGGTCCGGTGCAGGCCGGTCTTCTCGCTCAGCTCGGCAATCGTGGCCCAGCCGCCGGTCGAACGGTTGAGCGCATGCAGGATCGCGAGGCCTCGGCTGAGGCCCTGGATGTGGCGGTAGGCAGCTCCGGTGGACGGTCGCACGGCACTTCCCCGATCAAGAAAAAGTCATTTTAAATCAACGTTGTGCACAATGTGCACTGATCCAAGATAAATTTTTCATTGCCATTCCGGCTTCCTACAATCGCTTCACATTCCAACAAAAACAACAGGCGGAGACGACAGTCATCCTGACCCGGAAGCCGGCGATCCCGGCCCCGGCAACGCCATCCTCCTAGCACCACCCAGACAACCCGGAAAGCCATCCCGCAAGGGAGGACCCGTTACGCTCAAGGAGTTTGCATGACCATCAAACTGAAGTGCCTCTCGCACACCCCGTTGCGCGGCCTCAACGATCCGGGCGCCGACGTCGTCCGCGAAGTCGATGATGTGCTGTCCCGGATGCGCGCCGAAGTCGAAGCCTTCGATCCCGAACTCATCGTCGTCTTCGCGCCCGACCATTACAACGGCCTGTTCTACGACCTGATGCCGCAGTTCGTGATTGCCACCGCCGCCGAATCGGTCGCCGACTACAACACCCTGCCCGGCCCCCTGTCCATCCCGAAGGAACTGGCGATGGACATGACCCGCTTCATCCTCGACAGCGACATCGACATCGCCCTCTCGCACCGCCTGCAGGTAGACCATGGCTGCACGCAGACGCTGGAGGAACTGACCGGCAGCCTGACGCGCTATCCCGTCATCCCCATCATCATCAATTCGGTGGCGCCGCCCTTCGGCCCGTACCGCCGGGTGCGCAAGCTGGGCGAGGCCGTGGGGCGTTTCATTGCCGGGCTCGACAAGCGCGTGCTGGTCCTCGGCACCGGCGGCCTGTCGCACGAGCCGCCCGTGCCGCTGATCGCCGATGCGCCGCAGGAAGTCGCCAATTTCCTGATCGCCGGCCGCAACCCCACGCCGGAAGCACGCGCCCAGCGCCAGGCACGCACCATCGCCACGGGCAAGGTGTTCGGCACGCCGGACTGCCCGCTCACGCCGCTCAATCCCGAGTGGGACCGCGCCTTCATCAACACCCTGGTCGAAGGCCGGCTGGACAAGGTCGACCAGTTCGACATCCAGGAAATCTCGAAGACCGCCGGCCGCTCGACCCATGAAATCCGCACCTGGGTCGCCGCCTTCGCGGCGCTGTCGGCCGCCGGCCCGTATGCCGCGCGCAATGATTATTACCGCCCCATCAACGAATGGATCGCGGGCTACGGCGTGGTGAGCGCCGAAACGCTGTAAATCACGTCACGAAACGCATTCAACCATCCAGGAGTTCCATCATGAGCAAGATCGAAACCAGCGACGTCCTGTTGCCCACCGAGGAAGAAATCATCCAGCGCGCGCGGGACATGATCCCGATGTTGCGCGAGCGCGCCGACGCCTGCGAAAAGGCGCGCATGGTGCCGCCGGAAACCATCCAGGCCTTCCAGGAAGCCGGCTTCTTCCGCATCCTGCAGCCGAAGCGCTGGGGCGGCTATGAAATGCATCCCAATGTCCTCAACAAGGTACTGATGGAACTGGCGCGCGGCTGTCCCTCCAGCGCATGGAATGTGATGGTGCTGGGCGTGCATCCCTTTGAAGTGGGCCTGCTCGACCAGCGCTGCGGCGACGAGCTGTGGGGTGAAGACAATTCGGCGCTGGTGTCGTCATCCTATGCGCCTTTCGGCACCGTCAAGGCGGTCGACGGCGGCTATCTGCTCAACGGCGAATGGCTGACCTCCAGCGGCTGCGACCATGCGCAGGGCGGCGCCTTCGTCGGCGGCCGTGTCGCCGAGAATGGCGAGCAGGTGTTCCGCTCGTTCTGGATCCAGAAGAAGGATTTCGAGATCGTCGACGACTGGTACGTGGTCGGCCTGGCCGGCACCGGCAGCAAGAAGCTGGTGCTCAAGGAAGTGTTCGTGCCCTCGTACCGCAGCCATGTGATCGGTGCCTATGACGAGGACTCCCACGGCAAGGTGAACAACCTGTACAAGATGCCCTTCTTCTACGTGTTCTACGCCGCCGTTTCCTCTGTCATCGTCGGCATGGCGCGCGGCATGGTGGACATGTACATCGAACACATGGTGCCGCGCCAGAACATCAACCAGGCCGTGGGCGCCGCCGTCAACGATCCCTTCATCAAGAGCCGTCTCGGCGAAGCGCACGCAAAGATCCTCGGTGCGTCCGCCCGCGTGCTGCAGAACACCGACGAGGCCTGGAGCTACGCCTCCCAGGGCAAGCTGGTACCGCTCGAAGCGCGCATCCGCCACTTCGCCACCAACCAGTTCACCGGCGGCGAATGCTTCGAAGCGGCGCACATGATCTTCAAGAAGACGTCGACCCGCGGCGTGTGGCTGAACAACCCGATGCAGCGCCAGATGCGCGACATCCTGGTCGGCGCCAACCACATCACGCAGAACCAGGACAACATCGGCGACCTGCTCGGCGGCCAGATGCTCGGCAACAAGCTGCCGGTGCCCAACCCCTTCGGCGTGAAGGCCTGATGCCATGGAAGCCGCCACCGTGACCAGGGAAATCAACCAGCTCCTGGACTGGGATGCGAACCCGGCGCTGGCCGCCATGCCGGCGGTCAGCTCGCTCGAGCACCGCAACGGCATGCGCCACGTCGCCGTCGGCGTGTCCATCATCGCCGCTTCCGACGGCGCAATGCGCGCCGGCCTGACCGCCACCGCGGTGTGCTCGGT
>NZ_LSTO01000001.1:1328758-1351415 GCF_002211445.1 Noviherbaspirillum denitrificans
AGGTGTCCATTTCGCGTTCCAAGCTGGAAACGGAAGTTGGCACGCTCAGGCAATCGCTGGCTGAGCTGACGGAGAACGTCACGCGCTTGCGCGACCAGCTGCGCGAGATCGAGATGCAGGCTGAGACGCAGATTGCATCGCGCATGGGACATGCGGGCGACCGGGAATTCGATCCGCTGGAATTCGACCGCTTTACGCGGTTGCAGGAACTGACACGCATGATGGCCGAAAGCGTCAACGATGTTGGGTCCGTGCATCAGAACCTGAGCCGAACGCTGGATAGCGCCGCCACCGATCTTTCCCAGCAGGCACGGCTGACGCGCGACCTGCAGCAAGACCTGATGCGGGTGCGCATGGTCCCGTTCGCCAGCATTTCGGAGCGCCTTTTTCGACTGACGCGGCAGGCGGCAAAGGAAGTCGACAAGCGCGTCAATCTCGATATTCGCGGCAGCACGGTAGAACTCGACCGAGGTGTGCTGGAGCGCATGACCGGGCCGTTCGAACATCTGCTGCGCAATGCCATCGTTCATGGCATTGAATCCCGCGAAGCGCGGCTGGCGGCTGGCAAGAGCGATATCGGCGAACTGCTGGTCGAGGTGCGCCAGGAAGGCAACGAAGTCGTGATCCGGTTTTCGGATGACGGCCAGGGACTTAACATCGCCCGCATTCGGGACAAGGCGACGCGCGTCGGCTTGCTGTCGAATGACAATGCCATGTCGGACGAAGAAGTGACGGACTTGATCTTCCATCCGGGCTTCACGACAGCGGACGAGATCACGGAACTGGCGGGACGTGGTGTCGGGATGGACGTCGTCCGTTCCGAAGCGGCGGCGCTCGGCGGCCGTGTCTCGACTTCGAGCGAGGCCGGCAAGGGAACCCATTTCACCATCCACCTGCCGCTGACGCTTGCAGTCACGCAGGTCGTCCTGTTGTCCACCGGCGGCGCAACCTACGCTGTTCCGTCCGTGCTGGTCGAGCAGGTGCAGCAGCTCAAGACCAATGCGCTGGCATCGGCCTACAACGAGGGGGCAGTGATGTGGCAGGGCCAGCGTGTGCCGATGTATTACCTGTCGACGCTGCTGGGCGACAAGACGGCCTCGCCGGTATCGCAGCAGTATTCCCCGCTGCTCATCCTCAAGAGCGGTAACGAGCGCGTCGCATTGCACGTCGATGAGGTGATCGGCAACCGCGAAGTGGTCGTCAAGAACATCGGTCCGCAGCTGTCACGCCTGATCGGCATTGCCGGCGCCACGGTGCTGGGTTCCGGCGATATCGTCCTGATCCTGAACCCCGTTCCATTGGCGCAGCGCGCGGCACTCGACAATCTGCGCGCGCCGCGCATGAGTGCCTCCGATGCGCCGGCAACGATGGGTGCGGTGGCTGAAATGACGCCACATGATCCGGCATCGCCGCCTGTGCAGGGATTGCGCACGCAGGACATCGTGATGGTGGTTGATGATTCGCTGACGGTGCGGCGTGTCACTCAGCGCCTCCTGGCGCGCGAGGGATACCAGGTAGTGCTGGCCAAGGATGGTGTGGATGCGCTGGAACAGTTGCAGTCGGTGACGCCGGCGGTGATGCTCGTCGATATCGAAATGCCGCGCATGGATGGCTTCGACCTCACGCGCAATGTGCGTGATGATGAGCGGACGCGCCATATTCCGATCATCATGATTACTTCGCGCACAGCGGCCAAGCACCGCAACTATGCGATGGAGATCGGGGTCAACGAGTACCTCGGCAAACCGTACCAGGAAGACCAGCTGTTGCAGCTGATTGCCGGCTTCGTAGGAAGTCACGCGTGACCTGTTTCGCGTTCATGACGGCAAGGGCCTGCATATGTGCAGGCCTTTTTTTTTCAGGTTCAGCTTTCGTGGTCGGCCAGTGGCGACGATTTTTTGACCACGGCAAAGCGTTCCAGCGTCCGCTTCCGGGCAACGTCATGTTGGACGATAGGGGGCGGATAGTCTTTCACCTGCATGCCTGACAGCCAGGGGGCATGCACCGCCTTGGCGGAGAGCGGGGCAAGGGCGGGCAGGTAGCGCTTGATGAACTTTCCCTCCGGGTCGAACTTTTCCGACTGCGTGACCGGATTGAAGATCCGGAAGTAGGGCTGCGCGTCGCAGCCCGTTGATGCCGCCCACTGCCAGCCGCCGTTGTTTGCCGCGAGGTCGTAGTCGTTCAGCTGCTGCGCGAAATACCGTTCGCCACGGCGCCAGTCGATGCCGAGATCCTTGACCAGGAAGCTTGCCGTGACCATGCGCAGGCGGTTGTGCATGTAGCCGGTCTGGTTGAGCTGCAGCATGGCGGCGTCGACCAGCGGATAGCCGGTGCGCCCCTCGCACCATGCCTGGAACATCTCGTCGGCATGCGGGCCGGACTCCCATTCGATGGCATCGTATTCGGGCCGGAATGCGCGCTCGACCACACGCGGATGGTGATGCAGGATCATGAAGTAGAAGTCGCGCCACACGAGTTCGCTTAGCCAGGTTGCCGCGCCGCTGGCGGACATGCGCACTCCGGCGAGCGCCTGTCGAACCAGTCCGCGGATTGACACCGTGCCGAAACGGAGGTGCACCGAAAGATAGGATGGGCCCTTGATTGCGGGGAAGTCGCGCGTACGGTCGTAGCTGGCCATTCTCGGCATGAAATCGTCGAACAGCGCCTGGCCGCCGGACATGCCGGCCGGAACTGGCGGCGGTGTTTCCTCGAAACCCAGGTCGGCAAGCGACGGGAGGGCGTGGCATTGCGGAGGCACGGCCAACTGTTCGGGAGCAGGCTCGACAGAATGCGGAGCCAGGCTGACAGATTCCGTGGCGTGCAGCATTTTCAGCCAGGCATTCTTGTAGGGAGTGAACACGGAGAAGGGTTTGCCGGACAGCGAGAGGACTTCATCTCGCTCGAAAATCACCTGGTCCTTGAAGCTGAGCCATTCCCGGTTCTCCGCCAACAGGCGTGTTGCCACTTCGGCATCCCGGCTGGCTGCGGCTGGCTCGTAATCGTGATTGGCGAAGACGGCATCCACACCCAGCTCGGCCGCAAGGCGCGGAATCGCTTCGGCCGCGTGCGCATGGAGCACGATCAGGCCGCCGCCGGCAGCACGCAGGGCGGCATCCAGCTCGGCAACGCATGCATGGATGAAGCTCACCCGGCGGTCCTGGCGGGGAAGGGAATCCAGGATTTCCTTGTCAAAAACGAAAGCACAGTAGACCGCCCGGCTTTGTGCCAGGGCTTGGTGGAGCGCTGCATGGTCGAAATTGCGCAAATCGCGGCGGAACCAGACGAGGGACTTGTCGAAACGGGACATGGCGTGGCCTTGAATCCTTGGAAGGAATTCCCGGTTTGATGCGCTTTCCGGGGTGGGAATCCTGTCAAAACTGCTAAAATGCTCATTATGGTGAAACCCAGCAAGACGCGCACGTTTTCCGATAAACCCGGCTCCCACCGGGATACTCCCGATTTTTCTTCTTCCCAGGGCATGTCGTCCGCCCCGCAGCTCAACCTCGTCGACCACTTCCTGATTGCCATGCCGTCCATGCTCGATCCGGTGTTCGGCGGCACGGTCGTGTACATGTGCGAGCACAATGACGAGGGCGCACTCGGCGTCATCATCAACAAGGCCACCGACATGACTATGGATGTGCTCTTCGAGCGCATCGACCTGGAGCTGGAAATCGATGCTGGCAGCGTGCCGGCCGACAAGAAGCCGGTGATGTTCGGTGGGCCGGTGCAGGTGGAACGGGGATTCGTACTGCACGCGCCGCACGGCGCCTATACCTCGATGATGAAAGTCACCGACCAGATCGCGTTGACCACGTCCAAGGACGTGCTCGAAGCCGTGGCCGTCGGCAGCGGCCCGCAGCGCCTCCTGGTCAGCCTCGGCTGCGCGGGCTGGAGTGCCGGGCAACTCGAAGAGGAAATCGGCCGCAATGGCTGGCTGACGGTGCGTGCCGATCCGGCCATCATCTTCGAGCTGCCGGTCGAGGCCCGCTTTGCGGCCGCCATGAAACTGCTTGGCATCGATCCCATGATGCTGGCAGGCGAAGCGGGGCATGCATAAGACGTGGAAACGGTCCTCTGTTTCGACTTCGGTCTGAAACGCATCGGCGTCGCCGTCGGCAATACCCTGATCCGGCAGGCGCAACCCCTCTCCATCATCAGCGCGGCGACCAACGATGCGAAGTTCGCCGAGCTCGGCGCGCTGATCAATGAATGGAAACCGGCACTGTGCGTGGTCGGGCTTCCCCTGCATCCCGATGGCGCAGAACATGAAATGACCGTGCGCTGCCGCCGGTTCGCCAACCAGCTGAACGGCCGGTTCGGCGTGGCGACCGCACTGGTCGACGAGCGGTATTCTTCCGCGGTGATTGCGCAGAAACGCGGCGAAGCGGTCGATGCGCAGTCGGCGGCAATAATTTTGCAACAATACTTCAATGACTATGCCGAATCCTAATTTCGACGCCGAGGCGCTCTACCGGACGCTCGCGGACCGCGTGAAGAGCGGCCTGGCGAATGCCGAACATGCCGCCATCGTCGGCATCTACTCCGGCGGCGCATGGCTGGCCGAGCGGCTTGCCGCGGAAATGCAGCTCACCGACCGCCTCGGGTTCATCGACGTTTCCTTCTACCGTGACGACTATGCGGAGCGTGGCCTCCATGCCGAGGTCAAGCCCACGCAGATTCCGTTCGAAGTGGAAGGCGCGACCATCCTGCTGGTGGACGACGTGCTCTATACCGGCCGCACTACGCGCGCGGCGATCAACGAGCTGTTCGACTACGGCCGGCCGGCGAAGATCATGCTGGCGGCACTGGTCGACCGCGGCGGACGCGAACTGCCGATCGCCGCCGATTTCATCGCCGATACCGCAACCCTTTCCGACGACCAGCAGCTCGTGCTGCACCGTGCCGACGACGGCCGCTTCTCCCTCACGGTGGACCATGCATAACCCGCAATTGAACAAGAACGGAGAGCTGCAACACCTGCTCACCATCGAAGGCCTGCCGAAAGCGGTCATCAACCATATCCTCGATACCGCCTCCTCCTTCGTCAGCGTGAGCGACCGCGAAGTGAAGAAAGTGCCGCTGATGCGCGGCAAGAGCGTGTTCAACCTGTTCTTCGAAAACTCGACACGCACCCGCACGACCTTCGAGATCGCGTCCAAGCGGCTGTCGGCGGACGTGATCAACCTGAACATTTCCGCATCCAGCACCTCGAAGGGCGAGTCGCTGCTCGACACCATCGACAACCTGGCGGCGATGCACGCCGACATGTTCGTGGTGCGCCATGCGCAGTCGGGCGCGCCCTACCTGATCGCCAAGCACCTGATCGATACCAACCAGCCGCACGTGCATGTGGTGAACGCGGGCGACGGCCGCCATGCGCACCCGACGCAGGGCTTGCTGGACATGTACACCATCCGCCACTACAAGAAGGATTTCACCAACCTGACGGTGGCCATCGTCGGCGACATCCTGCATAGCCGCGTTGCGCGTTCCGACATCCACGCACTGACCACGCTGGGCGTGCCGGAAGTGCGTGCCATCGGTCCGCGCACCCTGCTGCCGGGCGGGCTGGAGCAAATGGGCGTACGCGTTTTCCACGACATGAACGAAGGCCTCAAGGGCGTTGATGTGATCATCATGCTGCGCCTGCAGAACGAGCGCATGTCGGGCGCGCTGCTGCCGTCCGCACAGGAGTTCTTCAAGAGCTACGGCCTGACGCCGGAACGCCTCGCACTGGCCAAACCCGATGCCATCGTGATGCACCCGGGCCCGATGAACCGCGGCGTCGAGATCGACTCTGCGGTTGCGGACGGCGCGCAGGCAGTGATCCTGCCGCAGGTAACCTTCGGCATCGCGGTCCGCATGGCGGTGATGAGCATTTTGGCGGGAAATTAATCAATGAAACTCCATATCAAGAATGGCCGCCTCATCGATCCGGCCAACGGCATCGACGCGCAACAGGATTTGTTCATCGCAGCAGGGAAGATCGTGGCGGTCGGGACGGCGCCCGAGGGCTTCAACGGTGCCAAGGTCATCGACGCTACAAACATGATCGTGGTGCCCGGCCTGGTCGACCTGAGCGCGCGCCTGCGCGAACCGGGCTACGAATACAAGGCCACCCTGGAATCGGAAATGCAGGCCGCAATGCAGGGCGGCGTCACCAGCCTCGTCTGTCCGCCGGACACCGATCCGGTGCTGGATGAGCCGGGCCTGGTTGAAATGCTCAAGCACCGCGCGAAAGGACTCAACCAGGCGCACGTCTATCCGCTCGGCGCATTGACGGTTGGCCTCAAGGGCGCGGCCCTGACCGAAATGGCCGAGCTGACTGAAGCGGGCTGCATCGGTTTTTCGCAGGCCGAAGAAACCATCGTCGACACGAACGTGCTGCTGCGGGCCATGCAGTATGCGAATACCTTCGGTTACACCGTCTGGCTGCGTCCGCAGGATCCGCATATCGGGCGCGGCGGCATCGCGCACAGCGGTCCGGTGGCGTCGCGGCTCGGCCTGTCCGGCGTGCCAGTTTCGGCGGAAACCATTGCGCTGCACACCATTTTCGAACTGATGCGCGGTACCGGCGCGCGTGTCCACCTGTGCCGGATTTCGTCAGCGGCCGGACTGGAACTGGTGCGCGCGGCCAAGAAGGAAGGCCTGGCGCTCACCTGCGACGTCGGCGCACACCATGTGCACCTGACCGACGTCGATATCGGTTTCTTCGATTCCAACGCCCGCATGACGCCGCCGCTGCGCTCACAGCGTGACCGCGACGCCATCCGCGAGGCCCTGCTTGACGGCACGATCGACGTCATCTGCTCGGACCACACGCCGGTCGACGACGATGAAAAGCTGCTGCCTTTTGGCGAGGCCTCGCCCGGCGCAACCGGACTCGAACTGCTGCTGCCGCTGGTGCTGCGCTGGGTGGAAGATGCGCGCTCGCCGCAACTGCTCGGCAAGGCAATCGGCAAGGTCACGTCGGATGCCGCGCGTGTCGCCGGACTGGCGACTGGCAAACTGTCTCCGGGCAGCGTCGCCGACGTCTGCATCTTCGATCCCGCGGCGCGCTGGAAGGTGGATGCGAAGGCGCTGGCCAGCCAGGGCAAGCATACGCCCTTCCTCGGTTATGAAATGACCGGCCAGGTCAAAATGACGATCGTCTCGGGACATATCGCGTTCGAACGTTGAACGCCTTGCTCGCCTTTCGCCTGCTGCGTGTCCTGATCCACCTGTTCCGCGGACTGGCGACTTGCGCGCTGCTGTTTCCGCTGATTGACGATGCGGGCCGCCGGGCGCATGTCCGCGCCTGGTCGGTCCGGCTCGTCGCATTGTGTGGTGTGCGCGTGCGGATCGAACACTTGCAGGATGCGCAGCCGGCGCCGCGCGCGCTGATGGTGTCGAACCATGTGTCCTGGCTGGACATCTTCGTGATCAATTCCCTGCATCCGACGCGCTTTGTCGCCAAGTCGGATATCCGCAGCTGGCCGCTGATCGGCTGGCTATGCGAGAAGACGGGGACGATTTTCATTGCACGCGGCAAGTTGCGCGACGTGCGGCGCATCTACCAGGGGTTGGTCACCAGCCTCCACGCGGGCGAGCATGTCGCCTTCTTCCCCGAAGGGACCACCGCGCCGCAAGGCACGCTGCTGCCGTTCCATGCCAACCTCTTCGAAGCGGCGATCGAGGCCGACGTGCCGGTTCAGCCGTACGCGGTGCGTTATCTCGATGCGAACGGCAGGCTGCACCCGGCCGCCGATTTCGTGGGCGAGATGACCTTCGTGCAAAGCATGATGACGATCCTCAAGGCAGGCGGCGTGACCGCAGAACTCACGGTGCTGCCCATTATTGACACCGGCGAGTCATCGCACCGGCGCGAGCTTGCCGATGCCGCCTATGACGCGATCAGATCGAGCCTGGGCGTTGATACTGCGGGCAATCCACCTGGATGACCGAGCGGTCTTCCAGGCACACCGCCGTCAGCTTTCCGCCCCATAGGCAGCCGGTGTCGAGGCTGATGAGGTTGGGGCGCAGCGTCAGCCCCAGCGTCGACCAGTGGCCGAAGACCACGGTGACGTCTTCCGTCTTGCGACCTGGAACATCGAACCAGGCCATGTAGCCGGGTAGCGCGATCTCGACGCCCTTCGACGCAGCCAGTTCCATCGTGCCGTCGGCAGTGCAGAAGCGGATCCGGGTCAGCGCATTCACGATGCAGCGAATGCGGTCCGCGCCTTCAAGGGAATCGTCCCAGCGCGCCGGTTCGTTGCCGTACATCTGGCGCAGGAAGTCGATCCAGTCGGGTCCGCGCAGGACAGTTTCCACTTCGCCGGCGAGCGCCATGGTTTGTTCCGCCGTCCACTGCGGCAGCACGCCCGCATGCACCATGAGATGGCCGTTTTCCAGCAGCGCCATGGGCTGGCGGCGCAGCCATTCCAGCAGCTCGTCGCGGTCAGGTGCGGCGAGGATGTCGTCCAGCGTGTCCGACCGATGTGCCTTGCGGATGCCATGCGCCACGGCCAGCAGGTGGAGGTCGTGGTTGCCCAATACCATATTCGCGGTATCGCCCAGCGCCCGCACTTCGCGTAGAGTCGCGAGCGAGCTCGGGCCGCGGTTGACCAGGTCGCCCACGAAAATGAAACGAGGGTCGGGACAGACGGCACGGATGCGGTCGAGCAGTTCGGATAGCTTGGGCTGGCAACCTTGCAGGTCGCCGATGACGTACGTGGACATGTTGAACGATCAAGAAATTGCCAATTGGCAATGTAAGGAAGCCGGCCCCGCATTATAAGAAACTTCGGACCAGTCCGGCGCCAGGTAACAAATCCTTACGGCAGCGAGCGCGGATACCTGTTTAAATTGCAAATCCGCCGGAGACGCGTACAAATAAATCAACATTCTCAAGTAAAATCATAGGTTTAGCATAATTCGCAGCAGGACATCGAATGATATTTGTAACGGGCGGGGCCGGATTCATCGGCTCGAATTTTGTGCTCGGCTGGCTGGCAGAAACGGACGAACCCGTCGTCAACCTGGACAAGCTGACGTATGCCGGCAACCTCGACAACCTGCGCCAGGTTCGTGAGGATGCCCGCCATGTATTCGTGCGCGGCGACATTTGCGATGCGGCACTGGTCGGCCGTCTGCTGGACACCTACAAGCCGCGCGCCATCGTCCATTTCGCCGCCGAGAGCCACGTTGATCGCTCCATCCACGGCCCTGGGGAATTCGTGACGACCAATGTCAACGGCACGTTCGTCCTGCTGGAAGCGGCCCGCGCCTATTACGCCGGACTTGATGCGAATGCGAAGGCGAATTTCCGCTTCGTGCACGTGTCGACAGATGAAGTCTACGGTTCGCTGGAGCCGGGCGATGCGCCGTTCACTGAAACCACCGGCTACGCGCCGAACAGCCCGTATTCCGCGACCAAGGCAGCCTCCGACCACATGGTGCGGGCCTACCACCACACTTACGGATTGCCGACGCTGACTACGAATTGTTCCAACAATTACGGCCCGTTCCAGTTCCCCGAAAAACTGATTCCGCTGATGATCACCAATGCGCTGGCCGGCAAAGCCCTGCCTGTCTATGGCGACGGCCGGCAGGTGCGCGACTGGCTGTATGTCGGTGACCACTGTGCCGCGATTCGACGCGTGCTGCAGGACGGCCGCCCAGGTGAGACCTACAACATCGGCGGCTGGAACGAGATGGGCAACATCGATGTCGTCCATACGCTGTGCAACATTCTCGACGAACTGGCGCCGAAATCCGGCAGTTACCGCGACCAGGTCGCCTTCGTTGCGGACCGTCCGGGCCATGATCGCCGTTACGCGATGGATGCGCGCAAGATCGAGCGCGAACTGGGCTGGAAGCCCGCCGAGACCTTCTCGTCAGGCATCCGGAAGACGGTGCAGTGGTATCTCGACCACCAGGATTGGGTAAGCGGCGTACAGTCGGGCGAGTACCTCAAGTGGGTGGAAAAGAATTACGGCGCCCGCAATCCGGCGCAGGAGCAAGTCGCATGACGCTGCAGCGCAAGGGCCTCATACTCGCCGGCGGATCCGGCACGCGGCTGTACCCGGTCACGATGGCCGTGTCCAAGCAGCTGCTGCCGGTGTACGACAAGCCGATGATCTACTATCCGCTGACGACGCTGATGCTGGCCGGCATTCGCGACATCCTTCTGATCTCCACGCCGCAGGACACGCCGCGCTTCACGGAACTGCTCGGCGACGGCAGCCAGTGGGGCATCAACATCCGCTATGCAGTGCAGCCATCCCCGGACGGACTGGCACAGGCATTCATCATCGGCCGCGAATTCATCGCGGATGCGCCGTCCGCACTCATCCTCGGGGATAACATCTATTACGGTCACAATTTCGAAGAACAGTTGCGCACCGCGCAGTCGCGCGAGGACGGGGCCACCGTATTCGCGTACCACGTGACCGATCCCGAGCGGTATGGGGTCGTCGAATTCGATCGCGGCATGCGCGCAGTGAGCATCGTCGAAAAGCCGGCCGTGCCGAAATCGAACTACGCCGTCACCGGCTTGTACTTCTACGACCGCCAGGTGTGCGACATCGCGGCATCGATCAAACCGTCGGCGCGCGGCGAACTGGAAATCACCGACGTCAACCAGGCCTACCTGGACCGCGGCAGCTTAAACGTCGAGGTGATGGGGCGCGGCATGGCCTGGCTGGACACTGGGACGCATGAGTCGCTGATGGATGCCTCGCAATTCATCGCCACCCTTGAACGTCGGCAGGGCCTGAAGGTCGCCTGCCCGGAAGAGATTGCCTTCCGCAAGCAGTACATCTCCGCGGAGCAGCTCGAAAAGCTGGCGCAGCCGCTGAGGAAGAGCGGTTACGGCCAGTACCTGCTGCGCGTCCTGGCCGACGGCGTGTTCTGACCATGAATATCGTTCGCACGCCCATTGCCGGCCTTCTCATCCTTGAACCGCGCGTATTCGGTGACGAGCGCGGATTCTTTTTCGAGAGCTATAACGAGCGCCGCTTCCAGGACGCCCTCGACGCGCCGGAACCGGTGCGCTTCGTGCAGGACAACCACTCCCGCTCCGCGAAGAATGTGCTGCGCGGCCTGCATTACCAGGTCCGCCGGCCGCAGGGCAAGCTGGTGCGGGTCGTCGATGGCGAGGTGTTCGATGTCGCCGTCGACCTGCGCCGCAGCTCACCCACGTTCGGGAAATGGTTCGGCGCCGTCCTGTCCGCCGAAAACAAGCTTCAGATGTGGGTGCCGGCCGGCTTTGCCCACGGTTTCCTTGTGATGAGCGAAACGGCCGATTTCCTGTACAAGACGACGGACTACTACGCGCCTGAACACGAACGCTGCATTGCATGGAACGATCCCGAAATCGGCATCGAATGGCCGCTTGCGGGAGCGCCCGTCCTTTCGGCAAAGGACAGCCAGGCAGGCCCGTTCGCGGACGCCGAGGTGTACGCATGAAAATTCTGGTAACAGGCCGAAGCGGCCAGGTCGGGTACGAGCTTGAACGCAGTCTGCAAGGCCTGGGTGAAGTGATTGCCATGGACGCCGAGGCGATGGACCTGGCCGATTTCGACGCCATCCGCGCCGTCATGCGTGAAATCAAGCCGTCCCTGGTGATCAACCCGGCGGCGTACACTGCTGTGGACAAGGCGGAAAGCGAACCCGAGCTGGCCATGCGCATCAATGGCGAGGCTCCGGGCGTCATTGCCGAAGAGGCGCGCAGGCTGGGCGCCGGCGTGATCCACTACTCGACGGATTATGTATTCGACGGCAACAAGGCGGGCGCCTACACTGAAGACGATGTGACCCTGCCGCTGAATGTCTACGGCCGTACCAAGCTCGCTGGAGAGCAGGCCGTGCAGGCAAGCGGCGCGCCGCACCTGATCCTGCGGACGAGCTGGGTCTACGGCGCGCGCGGCCGCAATTTCCTGCTCACCGTGCGCCGCCTCGCCGCGGAGCGCGACGAACTGCGTATTGTCGATGATCAATACGGTGCCCCTACCTGGTGCCGTACCATTGCTGATACAACAGCCCATATCGTGGCAATGCTGGGGGCGGGAAAGCAGGGTGGCATCGACCTCGACCAGTGGCAAGCGAAGTCGGGGCTATACCACTTGACGGCGCAGGGGCAGACCAGCTGGCATGGTTTTGCGCAGACCATCGTCGCGCATTGGTCGACCGAGCGGAAGCCGGCGGTTATCCCGATTGCGACGAAGGACTATCCGACGCCCGCCCGCAGGCCGGCCAATTCAGTCCTGTCCTGCCAGAAGCTGATCGACACGTTCTGCCAGCTTCCACGCTGGGATAGTGCACTGAACCTGTGTCTTGAGTAAGGGGTGGAAGGTGAAGCCGTCAGAACCGAACAAGCCAATCCATAAATCCTACAAATCAAAAAAGAGCGAGAAAACATCATGCTGATCCCAATCATTCTCTCCGGCGGTGCTGGCACCCGTCTCTGGCCGGTATCGCGCGAGGCATACCCGAAGCCCTTCATGCGCATCGGCGACGGCAAGAGCCTGCTCACGCAGACGCATGAGCGCGCCTTGGCTGTGTCGGGCAATACCGCCCCGCTGATCGTCACCAACCGGGATTACTACTTCCTGTCGCGTGACGAACTGGCCGAGCAGTCGGTCAAGCCGAGCTACCTGCTCGAGCCGGGCGGCCGCAATACCGCGCCCGCCATTGCGCTGGCCGCGCTGTGGGCGATGGAGCAGGACAAGGATGCCTGCATGCTGGTGCTGCCCGCCGACCACCTCATCAAGGACACGCCTTCGTTCTACACCGCTGTGCGCCATGCGGAAAATCTCGCCAACGACGGCTTCCTGGTGCTGTTCGGCATCAAGCCGAATGCACCGGAAACCGGTTTCGGCTACATCGAGATGGGCGACAAGGTGAGCGTCGAGGCGCAGGTCGTCAAACGCTTCGTGGAAAAGCCCGATTCGGTCACCGCCGGCAAGTACCTCGCGCAAGGCAACTATGTCTGGAACAGCGGCATGTTCTGCTTCAAGGCGAGCGCCATCCTCGATGCATTCGAAGCCTACAATCCGAAGCTGCTGGAAGGCGCGCGCCAGGTATGGAACAGCACGAAAGCCGACGGCGACAAGCGCGAACTGCCGGCATCGTTCACCTCGCTGGAAAACATTTCCATCGACTATGCGGTGATGGAAAAGGCGAAGAACATCGCCGTCATTCCCGGCGATTTCGACTGGAGCGATATCGGTGCCTGGAAGGCCGTGGCCGAAGCGATCCCGGCGGATGCGAACGGCAATACCAACAACAATTGCCAGACCATCGTCATTGACAGCCGTAATACTCACATCGAAACCAAGGAACGCCTCGTCGCGGTGATCGGCCTGGATAACATCCTGATCGTCGACACGCCGGACGCGCTGCTGGTAGCCGACAAATCCAGGAGCCAGGATGTGCGGGAGGTGGTCTCCCGCCTGAAGGAAGCCGGCCATGACGCGCACAAGATCCACCGCACCGTCGCGCGTCCCTGGGGTACCTATACGGTGCTGCAGGAAGCGCCGGGCTTCAAGATCAAGCGCATCGCGGTCAAACCGGGCGCCTCGCTGTCGCTGCAGATGCACCATCACCGCAGCGAACACTGGGTCGTCGTGTCCGGCAAGGCGGAAGTCGTCAACGGCGAACAGACCATCAAGCTGGAAGCCAACCAGTCGACCTACATCCCCGCCGGCAACAAGCATCGCCTGACCAACGTGGGCGAAACGGAGCTTGCCTTGATAGAGGTACAATGCGGCTCCTATCTGGGCGAGGATGACATCGTCCGCTTTGAAGATATCTACGGCAGGGTCAAATAATGGCAGTTGGCATGTTGCGCTCGATGTGGAGCTATCGCGGCTTCATATCAGGCAGCGTCAAGCGCGAGTTCCAGTCGCGCTACCGGAATTCGCTGTTGGGCGCAGCATGGACTGTCCTCAATCCGCTGGCGATGATCGTGGTCTACACGGTCATCTTCTCGCAGGTGATGCGGGCGCGCCTGCCCGGCGTGGACAGCGGTTTTGCGTACAGCATCTACCTGTGCGCGGGCGTGCTGACCTGGGGGCTGTTTGCCGAGATCGTTGGCCGGGCGCAGAACGTGTTCCTCGAACACGCGAACCTGATCAAGAAAATCAGCTTCCCGCGCATCTGCCTGCCGGTGATCGTGGTCTTCAATGCGGGGATCAATTTTGCGATTATTTTCGGGCTGTTCGTGCTTTTCCTGCTAGTGAGCGGCAACTTCCCAGGCTGGACCTTCGTTGCTGTCTTTCCCGTGCTGATGATTCAGGTCGTATTCGCAATTGGCCTTGGTATCATTGTGGGTGTTTTGAATGTGTTCTTTCGTGATGTAGGTCAGTTCTTCGGCGTACTGCTGCAGTTCTGGTTCTGGCTGACGCCGGTGGTCTATCCCGCGTCGATCCTGCCGGAGCGCATCCTTCCCATCTTCAATCTCAACCCGATGGTGCCGCTGGTGACTGCCTACCAGGATATTTTCGTGCATGCCCGGTGGCCGGTGTGGAGCAGCCTGATGTTCCCCGCCGCGCTGGCAGCTGTCTTCTGCGTTGTTGGCATCCGCATGTTCCGCAAGCGTGTGGGCGAAATCGTGGATGAACTGTAATGGGCCGTATCTGTGTCGAAGGCCTGGGCAAGGCCTACAAGCAATACCATCACCGCTGGGCCCGTCTTGCCGAATGGGTGCTGCCCTTCGGCGGCCCGCGCCACCAGCTGAAATGGGTGATGAAGGATGTCAGCTTCAGCCTCGAACCGGGTGAAGCGGTCGGCATCATCGGTATCAATGGCGCCGGCAAGAGCACGCTGCTGAAAATGATTACCGGCACCACGCAGCCGACGACGGGACGAGTAGAGATCACCGGCCGCGTGGCTGCGCTGCTTGAGCTGGGGATGGGCTTCCATCCCGAATTCACGGGCCGCCAGAATGTCTTCATGGCGGGCCAATTGCTGGGCATGGGCGTGGATGAGATTGCCGAACTGATGCCCGAGATCGAAGCCTTTGCCGAAATCGGCGATTACATCGACCAGCCGGTGCGAGTGTATTCGAGCGGCATGCAGATGCGGCTTGCGTTCAGCGTGGCGACGGCGAAGCGGCCGGATGTGCTGATCGTCGATGAAGCGCTGTCAGTAGGTGATGCCTACTTCCAGCACAAGAGCTTCGACCGCATCCGCAACTACAGCAGGGCAGGGACGACATTGCTGATCGTCTCGCACGACAAGCATGCGATCCAGTCGATCTGCAACCGCGCGATCCTGCTGGACGGCGGCCGCCTGGTGAAGGAAGGCATGCCGGAAGAAGTGATGGATTACTATAACGCCCGCCTGGCCGAGCGCGAGAATGCCAACCTGAACCTGCAGCAGCATGTGCTGGAGGACGGCAAGGTACAGACCGTTTCGGGCACGGGCGAGGCGACGGTGACCAGTGTCGCGTTGCTGAACGAACGCGGCGATCCGCAAGAGATCTACGACGTCGGCGTGCCGGTGAGCTTGCAGGTGAAGGTCAAGGCGCGGGCTGCGATTCCGCGCCTGGTGCTGGGATACATGATCAAGGACAGGCTCGGGCAGGCGGTGTACGGGACCAATACCGACCTCACCAGCCAGCCCATTAACGACGTACGGGGCGGCGAAGAGATCACGTACAGGATCGATTTTCCGCTTAACCTCGGGCCCGGAACGTATTCGATCGCGACTGCGCTGCAGGGCACCGATACGCACCTGGTCAACAATTACGAATGGCGGGACCTGGCGCTGGTATTTACCGTGGCCAACCTGAGCAAGCAGGAATTCGTCGGATGTGCGTGGATCCAGCCGCGCATCGGCATCGACCGGCCGGCCGGCCTTGTCACGGAAGTGGAGCGGGAAGATGCTGTTCCGGCAGGAAAGTAGTGAGTTTCTGCAATATCCGGACGGCCTAAGTTGTTGTTTCTTGAACTGATTTGATTTCCATTATTACCAGAAGATTAATTTCCGTTAATTTGACCGAATGCTTGCAGGGCTGTGCCCTCAGGCAAGCACTGTGCGCCGCAGCCGGCTTCCGTTTCCAGATTTAACTACCTCACCGAAATATGACTACTTCCAACATTGCGATCATCACCGGCATCACAGGCCAGGACGGCGCCTATCTGGCCGAACTCCTGCTGAAGAAGGGCTACACGGTCTACGGAACCTATCGCCGCACCAGTTCGGTCAATTTCTGGCGCATCGAAGAGCTGGGCATCGACAAGAATCCGAACCTGCACCTGGTCGAGTACGACCTGACCGACCTGAGTTCCAGCATCCGTCTGCTGCAGAACACCGGCGCCTCCGAGGTGTACAACCTCGCCGCGCAAAGCTTCGTCGGCGTGTCCTTTGACCAGCCGGTCACGACCGCCGAAATCACCGGTATCGGCCCGCTGAACCTGCTGGAAGCGATTCGCATCGTCAACCCGAAGATCCGCTTCTACCAGGCATCCACCTCCGAAATGTTCGGCAAGGTGCAGGCCATCCCGCAGATCGAATCGACTCCGTTCTATCCGCGCAGCCCCTATGGCGTGGCCAAGCTGTATGCGCACTGGATGACTGTGAACTACCGCGAGTCCTACGACATCTTCGGCTGCAGCGGCATCCTGTTCAACCACGAATCGCCACTGCGCGGCCGCGAATTCGTCACGCGCAAGATCACTGATTCCGTCGCCAAGATCCGCCTCGGCCAGCTCGACGTGCTGGAACTCGGCAACATGGATGCCAAGCGCGACTGGGGTTATGCGAAGGAATACGTGGAAGGCATGTGGCGCATGCTGCAGGCCGATGAGCCGGATACCTATGTGCTCGCCACCAATCGGACCGAAACCGTGCGCGATTTCGTGACCATGGCCTTCAAGGCCGCCGATTTCCGGCTTGAATGGCGCGGACGCGGCGAGGAAGAAGTGGCGCTGGATGCATCCAGCGGCAAGACCCTCGTGCGCGTGAACCCGAAGTTCTACCGCCCGGCCGAAGTCGACCTGCTGATCGGCAATCCCGCCAAGGCCCGCGAAAAGCTGGGCTGGGCGCCCGAAACGACGCTGGAGCAGTTGTGCCAGATGATGGTACAGGCTGACCTGCGGAGAAACGAGCGTGGCTTCTCCTTCTGACCAGGCGAATGCCGCCTCGCGCGGCTGCGTCCTGCTGACAGGCGCCAACGGCTTTACCGGCAAGTATGTGCGCGCGGAACTCGAAGCGGCGGGCTATACCGTCGTGGGCGCGCTCGTCGGCGCCTCGCGCGGCCCGCATGAGGTGACGCTGGACATCACGTCACCCGACAACTGCCGCCGCGCAATGGAAAAGGTGCGTCCCGATTACCTGATCCACCTTGCCGCCATCAGCTTCGTGCAGCACGCCGATGCGGACGCGTTCTACCGTGTCAATGTGATCGGCACCATGAACCTGCTGCAGGCCCTGCTGGACACCGGCCTGTCGCCTCGGCGCGCAATCGTTGCCAGCAGCGCCAACGTGTACGGCAATGCGACCGCGGGCTTCATTGCCGAAGCACAGCCGCCGCAGCCGGTGAACCACTATGCAGTCAGCAAGCTGGCGATGGAGTTCATGGTGAAAACCCTGAGCGACCGCCTGCCGATCGTCATTTCCCGGCCGTTCAATTACACCGGCGTGGGCCAGGAACCGCATTTCCTGGTGCCCAAGATCGTGTCGCATTTCGTGCAGCGCGCACCGGTCATCGAACTCGGCAACCTCGATATCGAGCGCGACTTTTCCGACGTGCGCATGGTGGCGCAGGCGTACCGCGGACTGCTGGAACAGGATTGCGCCGGCCAGACCGTCAATATCTGCAGCGGCCGCCCGTATTCCCTGCGTGCTATCCTCGACACGATGCAGCAGATCGCCGGTTACGACATCGACGTGCGCGTGAATCCCGCCTTCGTGCGGCAGTCGGATGTGAAGACGCTGGCCGGCTCGCCCGACAAGCTGCGCTCGCTGGTCGCCAACCTGCAGCCGATTCCGCTCGAAGAGACGCTGCGCTGGATGTATTCAGCCGGAGCTGCAAACTGAATACAGCCGGCTGGTGCCGGTCGCATGCACGACAAGAACGATATATGGACCTTTTCAACCGAGTGCGGGTGGGCATCAATGCCGTGCCGATCCTGTCCCCGCTGACCGGGGTCGGGCAGTACACCTATCGGTTGATCACCGAGCTGCAGGACGCGCTTCCGCACAAACCGTGGCTGTTCTACGGCACCTCATGGGACCGCGAGATCCGCACCGCCGCCGCGCCCGGCGCGCGCGAGCTGAACAATGCGATCAAGCGGATCATGCCGCATCCGCACCTGATCACCCGCTTCCTCAAGCAAACCCGCTTTTCGTCGGGCGTGCACCGCCACAAGCTCAACCTGTACCATGAGCCGGCCTTCCTGGCTTACCGGTTCCAGGGGCCGTCGGTCGTCACGGTCCATGACCTGTCCTGGATACGTCATCCCGAAACCCATCCGGCGGAACGCCTGCGCGAGATGAACCGCTTCATGCCGAGAGTGGTCGAGCATGCCGCGCATATCGTGGTCGATTCGGAATTCGTGCGGCGGGAAGTCATGACCTATTACGGCGTTGCTGGCGACCGCGTGACCACGGTGCTGCTGGGCGCTGGCGCTGAATTCCATCCGCGCGACGCGGCCGAGTGCAAGCCGGTGCTGGACCGCTTCGGCCTCGAATACGGCAGCTACCAGCTGGCCGTCGGCACCCTCGAACCGCGCAAGAACCTGTCCACCGTCATTGCCGCCTTCGCCCAACTGCCCGATCAGGTACGCCGGCGTTTTCCGTTGGTGATCGTCGGCATGAACGGCTGGGGTATGGAACGTTTTTCTGAAAGCCTGCGCCACATGATTGAGCGTGGCGAAGTGCGCATGCCCGGCTATGTCGCGCAGGAAGAGTTGCCGGTGCTGTATGCCGGCGCAAGGCTGTTCGTCTATCCGTCGCTGTACGAAGGATTCGGACTGCCGCCGCTCGAGGCAATGGCCTGCGGTGTGCCCGTCATCGCGTCGCGCCGCGCATCGCTGCCGGAAGTGGTGGGCGACGCCGGTATCCTGGTCGATCCGGCCGATGATGCGGCGATTGCCGGCCATATGCAGTCGCTGATCGAGGACGATGACTTGCGCGCCCGCCTTGGTGCTGCCGGGCAGGAACGCGCGGCGGGATTCACCTGGCGCAAGTTTGCGCGCGAGACGATCGCGGTCTACAAGAAAGTCATTGCCCATGTCGATTAGCTGCGCCATCGTCAGCTACCACAACCCCCCGGCCGAGATTGCCGATGTGCTGCGCAGCGTCGCGGCCACGCCCGGGGTGGCCGTCATGCTGATCGACAATTCGCGTGACGACAGCTTGGGCGCGATAGCCCGGCAATTCGGCGTGCGCTATATCCACCGTCCCGACAATCCCGGCTTCGGTGCCGCGCACAACCTCGCCATCGAGGAAGCGCTGGCGAGCGGCGCCACCTACCACATGGTGATCAATCCGGATGTCACTTTCGGGCCGGAAGTCATTCCCGGCCTGCGGTCCTATATGGACGCGCATCCCGGCGTCGGTCTCGTGATGCCCGACATCCGCTATCCGGACGGCAGCCACCAGCACCTGTGCAAACTGCTGCCGCATCCCGGCGACCTGCTGGTACGGCGCTTCCTGCCGACGCTGTACAGCCTGAGCGGACGCCTCGATACCTACGAAATGCGCAGCAGCGGTTACGAACGGACCATGGACGTGCCGGCGCTGTCGGGCTGCTTCATGTTCCTGCGGACCTCGGTGCTGCGCAAGACCGGCGGATTCGACGAGCGCTTCTTCATGTATCTCGAAGACGTCGACCTGTCGCGCCGCATCGGCCGCGTCGCGCGCACCGTCTACTACCCAGCGGTATCGATCACGCATGCGTACCAGAAAGGTTCGTACAAGAGCAGCGTGCTGCTGCGCCGCCATATCCGCTCGGCGATCCTCTACTTCAACAAGTGGGGCTGGTTCTTCGACGACGAGCGCGCGGCGGTGAACCGGGCGGCCATGCGTGCGCTGGAAGAGCCGGCGCTCGATGCCAAACCGTCGCCTCCGCTTGCGAACCGGAAATAGGCAGGGCGCATGAAGAGTGTCCTGGTCGACCTGACGCAACTGCCGCTGGAACGCACCGGCGTAGGCATTTACGCCGTCAACTACGTGAAGCGGCTGCAGGCGCAGGCAGGCGGCATGCGTCTGCATTTCCTCGTGCTGGACGATGATGCCGAACTCCTGCGCGAAGTGGCGGCGATTCCGAACGCGAGCGCGATTGTCCTGAAGGCGAAACTGTTCCGCCGTTTCCTGTTCCGCGTGCTGCTGGAACAGGTGATCATCCCGGCGCTTGCGCTGGTAAAGGGGATCGGCGCGGTGCATTCGTTGCACTACAGTTTCCCGCTGCTGTCCTTCGGACGCTTCAAGCGCATCGTCACGGTCTGCGACATGTCATTCTTCCTGTTCCCGGAACTGCATGTGCCGGCCAAGCGGGTGTTTTTCCAGTATTTCATCCGGCGCCTGCCGAAGGTCGAAGGCTTGCTGTTCATTTCGGAATCGACGATGAACGATTTCATGCGCGACTTCCCGCTCTGCGCGGCGGAACGCTGCGTCATCCCGCTTGGCACCGAGCTCGCGCGCCTGCAGGCCCCGGCGGATCCGCGCGTCGTCGCCGAACTCCGCAAGCGTTTCGATATCGGCCGTTACATCCTGTACGTCGGCACCATCGAGCCGCGCAAGAACATCCTCGGGCTGGTGAAGGCATTCGAGCAGGTTGCGCCGACGCATCCGGACATCAAGCTGGTCATCGCGGGCAAGCTAGGCTGGGATTACGACAGCCTGCTGCAGTACATCGAAGCGTCGCCGTTGCGCGACAGGATCGTGCTTACCGGTTATGTGAACGAGACAGAAAAGCACGCACTACTGAAGTCGGCGGACCTGTTCACCTATGTCTCGTTCTACGAAGGCTTTGGCCTGCCAGTGCTCGAAGGCATGGCTGCCGGCGTGCCTTCGATCACGAGCAATATCTCCTCCATGCCCGAAGTCGCCGGCAACGGCGCGCTGCAAGTCAATCCCAACAATACCGATGAGATTGCCGCAGCGATGCGATCCCTGCTTGACCATCCGGAAGCGCGGGCCAGCCTGGTGGAACGCGGCCACGCGCAGAGCCGTGCCTTCACCTGGGAAAACACGACCGCTATCTCGCTGGATTTCTATGCACGCCTGTTGGGACAGCGCGAGGCGGGTACGCAGCCCGGGCAATTGCGCGGGTAGACACCCATGCATACCTTGCGGTTTTTCATCTTCAATTTGCTCGGGCATACGCTGCCGATGGCGGTGGCGCTCGTGTCGGTGCCGGTCATTGCCCATTTCGCCGGTGTCGAGCGGCTGGGCGCGCTGGGTGTAGTGTGGGCGCTGGTCGGCTATTTCAGCTTCCTCGATTTCGGCCTGAGCCGGGTGGTGACCCGGCGCGTGGCGCAGGCCGCCGAGCAGGGACAGCTGGATGCGGAGCTGATGGACTTGCGCGGCTTCTTCTGGTGGCGGGCGGTGCCGGCGCTGATGGTGATCGCGATGCTGTTGCTGGCGGCGCGCGGCGTGTTCGCCGGCTTCCTGCCCGAGGGCGAACTAGGTCGCGAATTATCGGCGAGCTGGCCGTGGATTTCCTTCAGCATTCCGGTCACGCTGGCCACCAACTGGTTGCGCGGTGCGCTTGAAGGCGTGCACCGTTTTGCGCGCGTCAACATCATGCGCACGGTATTCGGCGCGTGGACTTACGCCGCGCCGGCGGTAGCTTCGCTGGTCATGCCGACGCTGGACGGCATGATTATCGGCATCGTGCTTGGCCGGATGCTGGCGCTGGCGGCGCACGCCTGGGCCTGCGTGCAGGCCGAACGCGGCATCCTGCTGGGAGAAGTGCGCCCGAAACTGGCGGGGCAGGGGCTGTTCTTCCAGGAGGGTGGATGGATCACGGTGTCCAATGTCATCGGGCCGCTGATGCTGTACTCCGACCGTTTCGTGCTGGCGGCGCTCGTGCCGCCGACCGCGGTGGCCTGGTATGTGACGTCGCAGGAGGTATTGCTGCGGACGATGGTGATTCCTGCCGCGCTGGCCGGCGTCCTGTTTCCCAAGTTTGCAGGCAACCTCGATGCGCGCACCGAGGTACCGCTGGCCGCACTCTACCAGCGCGGTATCCGTCTGATTTCCGCGATCATGCTGCCCTTGTGCGCGCTGGCTGCTGCGGGATCGTATGACGGCTTGCGGCTCTGGCTCGGCGCACCGTTCGCGGCGAATGCCTACCGCGTGGTCGAGATTGTTGCAGTCGGGATATTCGTGTATGCGATCTCCCACTTGCCGCACGCCTGGCTGCAGGCGGTGGGGCGTGCCCATTTGACGGCCAAGGTGCATCTGGTGGAATTGCCGCTGTACGCGCTCGGCCTGTACGCGGCGGTGACGCAATGGGGGATCGCTGGCGCGGCTTGCATGTGGGTGCTGCGGGTGTTCCTCGATTGCCTGCTGCTGCTTCGGCTGGTAGGGCAGGAAAGTGCGCGGCCGGTCGCCGTACCGATGCTGGCCGGTGTCACGATCATTGCCGCCGCAAGCATCCTGTCCGGGCCGGATATTGCGTGGCAGTGGCGTGCGGCGGCGTGTACTGCGGTGTTTTCCG
>NZ_LSTO01000001.1:1351425-1353206 GCF_002211445.1 Noviherbaspirillum denitrificans
CAGGCTGGAAGCCGGCCTGAAATGCTGCGGCATGGCGCTCTCGGAATGGCATGCGGCAACAGAACATGTGCTTGCGCAAGTGACCGTCATGGAACTGTCCCTGCCGCCAGGATTCGCGGGCGCGGTTGCGCTGCGCTGATTTGCCGCTACGCAGCGGCAGAAACTAACTCAAGGGGCAACGCGTCGAAGAGGAAAAGCGGCATTTTCCAATCGACATCGTGAACCTGCCTTTGCCCCAGGAAAAACTCACCCTGCCATCCACTTCGCCCGCGCTGTTGCAGCCGGGACGCAATTGCTGGCGCATCGAACGTGCGCACCGGTTTTCCATGCTGGTCGATGCGGATGCCTACTTCCGCGCGGTGCGCGCGGCGATCCTCCGCGCGCGGCATAGCATCTTCATCCTCAGCTGGGATATCGACAGTCGCATGCGGCTCGTCCCCGGCGGCGCCAACGATGGTTATCCGGAACCGCTCGGCGACTTCCTGCATGAAATCGTCGCCAGCCGGCCCGGTTTGCGCGCCTATGTGCTCAACTGGGACTTCGCCGTGCTGTATGCGCTCGAGCGCGAATGGTTGCCGACGGTCAAATTGGACTGGCGCACACATCGCCGCCTCGCGTTCCGTATGGATGCCCGGCATCCGATCGGCGGTTCGCACCACCAAAAGATTGTCGTGGTCGACGACCGCATTGCCTTTTCCGGCGGCCTCGACCTCACGCGCAGCCGGTGGGACACACCGGAACACGCGTCGCACGCGCCGTTGCGCTGCGACAGCGATGGCAAGCCGCACGGCCCGTTTCATGACGTGCAGGTGCTGGTCGACGGCGACGCAGCGCGCGCCCTCGGCGAACTGGCAAGGATGCGCTGGCAGCGAGCAACAGGGGAAGTCGTACCGCCAGACGCCGGCGACGGTCCCGATCCCTGGCCGGAATCGGTGGAACCCGACATAAGCAATGTCGATGCCGCGATTTCGCGCACCGAACCGGTGTACGAAGGCGACGCCGGCGTGCATGAAGTGCGGCAACTGCACCTCGACGCGATTGCCGCCGCGCGCCGCATGATGTTCTTCGAAAACCAGTATTTCACCTCGGGCATGCTGGCCAATGCGCTGGCCGAACGGCTGCAGGAGCAGGATGGCCCTGAGGTCCTCGTCATTTCACCCAGGACACAAAGTGGATGGCTGGAGCAGGCCACCATGGGCGTGCTGCGCGCGCGTGTGCACCGGCGCCTGAAGGCAGCTGATTGCCACGGCCGCTACCGTATGGTTAGCCCGCATATTCCCGGCCTGGGCGAACAGCAATGCCTGAACGTGCACAGCAAGGTGTTCGCCATCGACGACACCTTGTTTTCGATCGGCTCGGCCAACCTGAGCAACCGTTCGATGGCGCTCGACACCGAATGCAACATCACCATCGAGGCGCGCGGACCGGATGCGCAACGCATCCGCGACGCCATCGCTCGGCTGCGTGCGCGCCTGCTTGCCGAACACCTCGATGCCACGCCAGAAATCGTGATGGCCGAAGTGCGCAGCAAGGGCAGCCTGCATGCCACGGTGGATGCCTTGCGCCATTCGCAACGCACCTTGTGCGTGTTGGAACCGGAAACCCCGCCCGAGCTCGATGCGCTGATCCCGGAGCAGGCGCTGTTCGATCCTGAACAGCCGATCGAGCCGGACAAGCTGGTGGCGGAATATGTGCCGCACGAGGCGCGCAAGCCGGTGCCGCGCCGCCTGATCGGCGCCGGCCTGTTTGGCATCGCGCTGATTCTGCTGGCGGTCGCATGG
>NZ_LSTO01000001.1:1353216-1356994 GCF_002211445.1 Noviherbaspirillum denitrificans
CGCGGATTCGAAGGTCGCCATCTCGCGCAGGAAGTTCACCGATGCATGCAGCAGCGGCACCGCCAGCGCACATCCACTGCCCTCGCCGAGGCGCATGCCGAGCTGCAGCAGCGGACGGACGCCGAGATATTCCAGCATGTGGCGATGACCGCGCTCGTCAGAACAATGCGAGAACACGCAATAGTCGAGGATGGCCGGCTGCAGGCGTGCTGCGACGAGCAGCGCGCTGGTCACGATGAAGCCGTCGATCAGCAGCAGCTTGCGATGTTCCGCTGCACCGAGCATGGCTCCCGCCATCATTGCGATTTCATAGCCGCCAAAGGTCGCGAGCAGATCCAGCGGATCCGACACGCCCGCGTGCCGGGCAACCGCCTGTTCGATCACCTTCCGCTTGTGCTCCACGCCCTGGGACGACAGGCCCGCGCCCGCGCCGACGCATTCAGCCACAGGAATGCCGGTGATCTTGTGCATCAGGGCGGCGGCCGGGCTGGTGTTGCCAATGCCCATTTCGCCGAAGCCGACCACATTGCCCTTGAGGCCAGCTGCCAGCTCAATACCGTGACGGAGCGCGGTCGAGCATTCTTCCGCCGTCATTGCAGGTTCGACATGGAAGTTGCGGGTGCCATGGCCGACCTTCCGGTCGATCAGTCCTTCCCGCACGCCGAAATCATGGTTGACCCCGGCATCGACGACGTGCAGCGCGCAGCCGTTCTGCCGTGCGAAGACGTTGATCGCCGCGCCGTTGGCGAGGAAGTTTTCCACCATCTGCCATGTCACGCTCTGCGGGAACGCGGACACGTTTTCGGCGACGATGCCGTGATCGCCGGCGAACACCAGGATGGCGGGATTGTTGATGGTCGGCGCGGTGGTACGCTGGATGAGGCCGACCTGCTTCGCCACCCGTTCGAGCATGCCGAGGCTGCCGAGCGGCTTGGTCTTGTTGTTGATGGCGGCGTCAAGCGATGCGGAAAGCGCGGCATCAGCCGTCGATTGGATCTGAGGAATGTGCATGGTGAGTGCCACGACATGCGTGGCCTGAAAGAGTCATTGGGGCCGCGGCAAACCCCGTCCGCGGTGACGCCGTCCCTCCATGATCTGGAAGAACCATTCCGGCCGGTATCCGGGCTGGCAAGACGGACCGATGTGCCTTCCCATGCATGGAGCACAGTGGCGTTGAGCGATCGGCCGTCGCCTGGAGGCGACGCTTGCTTACCGTTGCGGGGGCAGCACACGTTAGCTTGCTGACAAGCCTCGTGTTTCCCGTTTAACTGCGCGCATGAACATGCACGCGGGCACCAGAACGCAGGAAGTGTATGCGGCGCTGACCGCGCGCGTCAATTCGGCAATCGTCCTACATGTTCCCTGCGGGGCCCGGTGCAAGTACACTGTTGGACTTCTTTCCCGCAGAACAAGCTTCCCGATATGAAAAACAAGGCCGAATACTACAGCCAGCAATACAATGCCCGCGCTATGATCCCGGACCATCCGTATATTTTCACCCGCTGGCTCAAGGAATCCGCCCAGGCCCGGCGCACGCATGCGGCACTGTTCGACCTCCCCTATGGCGAAGACAGCGCCGAGCGGCTGGACTTCTTCCCGACCTTCCGCAGGGAAGCACCGCTGCTGGTCTTCATCCACGGCGGTTGGTGGCGTTCGCTGGACAAGTCCGATTTCTCGTTCGTGGCGCCTGCCTACACCCGCGCCGGCATCAACGTCGCGCTGACCAACTACACGCTGGCGCCCCAGGCATCGATCGGCGATATCGTCATGCAGCAGGTGCGTGCGCTGGCCTGGCTCTACCGCAATGCGGAAAAATACGATTTCGATCCGAAGCGCATCGTCGTGGCCGGCCATTCCGCCGGCGCCCACCTCACCGCGATGCTGATGGCCGCGGTCTGGCCGGCGTTCGCTCCCGACCTGCCTGCCGACCTCGTGAAAGGCGGCATCCTGCTGTCCGGCATCTACGACCTCGAACCGGTGCGCCACGCCGACTTCGTCAACGTCGACCTGAAACTGGGCGAGGCCGATATTGACGTTTTGTCACCGGCTTTCATGCCGCAATCGCATCCCGCGCCCTTCGTGACCGCCTTCGGCGGCCAGGAATCGGAGGAATTCCGGCGCCAGACCGAGCTCCTCGCCGGCGCCTGGAAGGCCAACCATGTGGCCGATGTGGCACTGCCGGAGTCCAACCACCTGACTATCTGCGACGCCTTCGGCACGCCGGGCCACCCGCTCCAGCAAGCGGCGGTCCAGCTTATTGAAAAGCTGGCAGCCTGATCGGCCGCTGCCGGAAAGCCGCACTTTGCCGCAAAAAGGCGGAGTTTTATGACATAGCAAGTTGCGCGCAAGAAAACCGTAGCTGATAATCGTGAGCACGGTCGGACGCATCGCGAGCCGATTCGCGCCTTTTGCAAGACGAACGCCGACATCACACATAGGAAAGCATCACCATGAGCGACGCAGCAGACGACGATCTCGAAGCACTGTTTGAAGAAGTGGCCGCGCAACGCGCTGAAACCGTCGCCGCACCTGCCGCCCCCGCTGCCGAGCCGGAACCCGCAGCCGACACCGAGCCGGGCCAGGAAGAGGCGGCCGAGGACGCATCGGGCAAGCCGATGTACGAACGCCTGGGCGGCATCGTCCGCATGCTGCACGATTCCCTGCGTGAACTCGGTTACGACCGCTCTCTGTCCGACGTCGCCAATCAGATCAGCGATGCACAGGGCCGCCTCAACCATGTCGCCAGCCTGACGGAACAGGCCGCCAACAAGGTGCTCAATGCGGTCGATACCTGCATGCCTGAACAGGACAGCCTGGGCAAGAAGGCGCACGACATGGAAAACCGCTGGGCCCAGCTGTTCGACGGCAAGCTCAGCATCGACGAATTCAAGGCCCTGGCGGGCGACTCCAAGCAGTTCGCCGCCGTGGTCATGGAAGCCACCGAGGCTGAAAAGGCCCGTCTGCTAGACATCATGATGGCCCAGGACTTCCAGGACATCACCGGCCAGCTGATCAAGAAGATCGTCGTGATCACCAACCGGGTGGAAAACGAGCTGGCGCAGCTCCTGCGCGACAACGCACCGCCGGAAGTCAAGGCTGCGATGGCCGAAAGCAAGCCGGCAGAACTGATGCAAGGGCCGTCCGCACCGGGCACCGCCATGGCGCAGGACGATGTGGATAGCTTGCTAGCCGATCTGGGGTTCTGATGGACGATATGCTCAAGGAATTCGTCGTCGAGGCGCTCGACCTGGCGACGAACGTGGAAGAGCACCTGCTCTCGCTGGAGCGCCGGCCCGACGACAGCGACACGCTAAACGCGCTGTTCCGCTCCTTCCATACGATCAAGGGCGGCGCGGGCTTCATGAACCTGCCGGCCATCGTGTCGGCCTGCCACCTGACCGAAAACCTGTTTGACGCGCTGCGCACCGGCAAGGTGCCGGTCACGCCGGCCGCGATCGAAGCCGGCCTGCAGGCCAGCGGCTTCGTCGGCGACCAGCTCAAGCTGCTGGCCAACGGCGCGACGCCGGACAGCCTGGCAGCCATGCCCGCTTCATTGGAAGCCCTGGTGACGCAAGCAATCGAAGGCGGTGCCGCGGCCCCGGCCGCGCCTGCTCCGGCACCGGCTCCCGTTGCCGCCCCCGCCCCGGCAGCCGCAAGCACCACGACAGCGGATGGACTGGACTGGGAAGCGCTGTACCGCGCCGTTGTCCCCGCCGGCACCCTGCCCGACGCCCCGGCTCCCGTCGCCGCGCCAGCCGCAGCGGCACCGGCGGCAGCG
>NZ_LSTO01000001.1:1357004-1362124 GCF_002211445.1 Noviherbaspirillum denitrificans
GCCGACTGGCCGTTGGGACCGTACATGGCGCCGCCTTGCGGTGCACCGTGAAGGATGTTCAGTGCCGCCTGGGTGCGGCCGAGGTGCTGGCCGATCAGCAGGCCATTGACGCGGTTCAGTTCTTTCGCCTGACGGGCGAGGTCCAGCAATTCTTTCCACGACTTGCCGGCCACGGATGATCCGGCGGCGCTGTCCACCCATTTCTGCATGCCGGTTTCATTCGCATCGAAACCGGCGCTGCCCAGCGCCTTGTGGCGGATCTGGGCCAGTTCGTTCATGCGGACGACAATCTTTGTCTTTTCTTCGGTCAGCTTCGGCAACGCGTCGACGTCGGCGTTGATCAGGGACTCCTGTTCCTGCTTGAGCAGGGCGAGCAGGGAGTTTGCTGCGCCAATCTCTTCTCCGAGGTTTTGCGCCAGGTTGTGACCGAGGTTCTGCATGAAATCTTATGCCTTGCGAGTGCGGATCAGGTCGCTCACCGTGTCGAGCAATCCATTGGCGACTTTCTCTGCGTCAACCTGGAATCGGCCCTCGGCGATCGCGGCCTTGATCTCTTCCACCTTCTTGGCGTCGAATACGCTGCTACCGCCCATCTGGGTGAGCGATTCCAGCTTCGACGACAGGTGTACCTTGCCGGACTCGGCCGGTGCCTGGCTGACGGCACCCGCCTTGTCGGCGCCTTTGCCCGCGCGGGCCGGCGTTGTATTTACGCCCAACCCCGCAGTCTTTTTCAGGGAGTCATCGATTTTCACGGCAATTTCCTTGGCTGGTTGGTCTTCTACTGCTTGTCATCATTCTTATCGACCTGATTTACAGAAACTTTAGCACCTAATCGAGTATTCCTGAAAAAGCATCGTTTTCAGTATGTTACTTCCACCACGCCCCCGGACCTGGCCACGCCACTGACGACCTGGCCGGATGTGGTGCGGGCCTGTGCGACCTGGCCATCCGCTGCATTGTTCAATGCTTTCGCTTCTGTAGACACGCGGAAGCCGGGTCCGTTCGATACCACGCGCACGGTTTGTCCCTGTTGGACGGCTTGCTGTGCGCGCAGGCTGTCGTTGCGCAGCGGCGTGCCGGCTGCAAGTGATGCGGTGACGGTCTTGCCTGCGGCCTGCGCTGGATCCGTGACGATCCCGCTCGGCAGGGCGGTGAGATCGCCTTTTGCTTTGGTGAGGTCATTCAGGGTGACTGTCTGGCCCTGTGCCAGCGGGGCGGCCGTGACGACGTATTCACCGATAACTTTAACTGTTGCGCTGACGTAGATTGTCCACGGTGCTGGTGCAGTGCAGCGGACGCCGACCGTGGTTTTCCCCCATACCCTGCTTCCCCCGGGAAGGAAAGCCTGCGGCGCCGCACAAGTAGCCAGGTTGGTGCGCGCATCGACCTGGCCAACCGTTATTTCCACCTCGCCGGGCAGGCCGGAGGACTGGGTGCGCAGGAATTGTTCGACCGTATCGCGGATCGCCGCCGGGTCCTGGCGCGCCTGCTGCGCATGCGCGGTGCCCGCAGCCAGGTTCAGGGCGGCGAGTAGCAGGGGCAGGATGGTGGAAGGGTATTTCATCGCAGGCTCAATGGTAGCGGCCGGCGGAAGGATTAAAAGCCTGAATAGGGCATGCTTTTTTTGTCTTATTGTTCGATCGGGGTGACAGGGCGCTTCGTATCATCAAGCCTACATTAATCCATCATCGGCTCAGATTGTCTTTTTGCCAATGGTGTTTTCCGGGGATCTCCATGATCGGAAAGCTCGACGAGGCCTTGCACTTCCAGCAATCCGCGCTGCGCCTGAGGGCAGAGCGGCAGCAGTTGCTGGCATCGAACATCGCCAACGCGGATACGCCGAACTACAAGGCACGTGACATCGATTTCAGCGCTGCGCTGAAGCAGGCTGTATCGACGGCCGGTGCGCCCGCCGACGGCGGACTGACCACGACCGCACCGGCGCATATTCCCGGCAAGGCCGCGGGAATGACGGCCAGCGGCGTGCCGGTACTTTACCGTAACGCGGCGCAGGGCAGTGTCGATGGCAACACGGTCGACATGGATGTCGAGCGCAGCCAGTTTGCGGACAACGCCCTGCGCTACGAGGCGGGCGTCACATTTGCGGCGGGACAGCTCAAGAAGCTGCTTGCCGCGGTTCAGGGGCAATAATCATGTCGCTTTTTAATATCTTCAATGTGGCGGGCTCCGCGATGAGCGCGCAAGGCCAGCGCCTCAATACGGTGGCCAGTAACCTTGCGAATGCCGACAGCACGACCAGTGCGACTGGGCAGACCTACCGCTCCAAGCAGGTGGTGTTCCAGGCGGTGCCAACGGCCAATCCCGCTGCAGCGGGCGTCAAGGTGCAGCAGGTGGTCGAGGATCCGTCACCGCCGAAAATGGTGTACGACCCCAAGCATCCGCAGGCGGACGAAAATGGTTACGTCGCCCGGCCGAATGTGAACGTGGTCGAGGAGATGGTGAACATGATTTCGGCATCGCGTTCGTACCAGAATAACGTCGATACCATGAATGCGGCGAAAACCATGCTGCTCAAGACGCTGACCTTGGGTCAGTAAGGAGGTACTGAATGACAACCGTCCAGCCAAACAAGGCTATCGACGACCTGATGGCGGCCATGAATCCTGCCAAGAAGGCGACACAGTCCACGTCGGATGCGGCGCAGGACCGATTCATGACCCTGCTCGTGACGCAGATGCGTAACCAGGATCCGCTCAACCCGCTGGACAACGCGCAGGTGACGAGCCAGCTCGCGCAGCTGTCGACGGTGACCGGTATCGACAAGCTGAATACGACCATGCAGTCCCTGATGAGCAGCTACCAGACGGGGCAGGCAGTACAGGCGGCAAGTATGATCGGCCATGGCGTCTTTGTGCCGGGTTCCACGATCGAGCTGACGGAAAGCAAGTCGGTATTCGGCATCGAGTTGCCGGCAGCGGCGGACAACATCAAGGTCACGGTCACCGATTCGAAAGGCGCTGTGGTGCGCACCATCGACGTCGGCAGCCAGAAGGCCGGCATTGTGCCGGTGGCCTGGGATGGCAAGACGGATTCCGATGCGGTTGCCCCCGACGGGAATTACACCTTCAAGGTGAAGGCAACGATGGGCACGGAAAAGATCGATGCGACCGCACTGTCGTTCGGCACCGTAGGTAGCGTGAGCTCGAATGCGCAAGGCGTGAAGCTGAGCCTGCCGGGTATTGGTGAATTCAATATGACTGACGTTCGGCAGATCCTCTAAGCCCGACGCCGAATAGCCTGAATCAAGGAGAATCAAATGAGCTTTCAACAAGGTTTGAGCGGTCTGAACGGCGCGTCGAAGCAGCTGGAAACGATCGGCAACAATATCGCCAACGCCAACACGGTGGGATTCAAGTCGGCAGTGACCCAGTTCGCCGACGTCTATGCGAACTCGCTCAGCGGCACGTCCGGCCTCGGCACCGCCGGCATCGGTACCCGCGTCTCGCAGATCGCGCAGCAGTTCAGCCAGGGCAACATCACGGCATCGAACAGCTCGCTCGACATGGCCATCAACGGCGGCGGTTTCTTCCGACTGAACAAGAACGGCGCGATCAGCTATGCGCGCAATGGCCAGTTCCAGATCGACAAGGATGGCTATCTCGTTAGCGCGGATGCTGGGCGCCTCACTGGTTTCGTCGCCAGCAATACAGGTGTGCTCCAGACCGGTTCGCCGACTGACCTGCGCATCAGCACCGCCGACCTGGCGCCGAAGGAAACCGTGGAAGTCGAGGCGCTGCTGAACCTGGATTCTCGCGCGACGGTCCCGGGCGCATTCAATGCCACCGATCCGACCACGTTCAACAACTCGACCTCCGTGACGGTCTTCGACAGCCTGGGTAACTCGCACGTCGTGCAGCTGTACTTCCGCAAGACGGCAGCCAATGCATGGGATGTGCATGCGACCAGCGCCACCGGCACGATCGCTGCCGGTCCTGTCGCGTCCATCACCTTTGACTCCGCGGGTAACCTGGTGGGCGGCTCGCCCGGCAACATCAGTATCGCGTTGACCAACGGCGCCGGCACGCCGATCAATGGCGCGACCGGCATTTCGCTGGACTTCTCGAGCACCACCCAGTTTGGCTCCGCGTTCGGCGTCAACTCGCTCACGCAGGATGGCTTCGCTTCGGGCCGCCTGTCCGGTTTCAATGTCGGTTCGGACGGAACGATTACCGGTCGTTATACCAACGGCAAGACGTCTACGCTCGGACAGGTCGTGCTGGCCAACTTCAGCAATCCGAACGGCCTGCAACCGCTCGGCAACAACCAGTGGGCGGAATCAAACGCGTCCGGCGTGGCGCTGGTCGGCGCGCCGAACTCGGGCCGCCTCGGCCTGATCCAGTCGTCGGCAACGGAAGATTCCAACGTTGACCTGACCGCCGAACTGGTGAACATGATCACCGCGCAACGCGTCTTCCAGGCCAATGCGCAGACCATCAAGACGCAGGACCAGGTCCTGCAGACGCTGGTGAACCTGAGGTAATGGAGCGAATGATCGATGCGGGCGCAGGCCTGCATTGATGGAGGATACGAATGGATCGGCTGATCTACACGGCGATGACCGGCGCGAAGCATATCCTGGAACAACAGGCCAATACTTCGCACAATCTTGCAAACGCGACCACAACCGGATTCCGCGCGCAGCTCGACTCGTTCCGCGCGGTCCCGGTGATCGGGCAGGGCTTGCCGACGCGCGCCTTCGTGGTCGACGCCACGGTCGGCAGCGACTTTACGCCGGGTCCCATCCAGAACACCGGGCGCGCCCTCGACGTGGCCGTGCAGGGCAAGGGCTGGATTGCAGTGCAGCTGGAAGACGGCTCCGAAGCGTATACCCGCAACGGCAGCTTCAAGATCAGCGAGAACGGCGTGCTGCAGACGCAAGCCGGCATCAATGTCCTCGGGGATGCGGGGCCAATTGCCATTCCGCCGGATGTCTCGCTGACGGTGGCCAAGGATGGCACCGTCTCGGCCATCACCACGGTTGGCAAGCCTGGAACCGCCACGCCGCTCGGCCGCATCAAGCTGGTCAATCCGCCGGAGGAGTCGCTGGTGCGCGGCGACGATGGCCTGTTCCGGCTCAAGGGAGGCGGGGAGGCGGATGC
>NZ_LSTO01000001.1:1362134-1364788 GCF_002211445.1 Noviherbaspirillum denitrificans
ATGCTGACCGATCGGCTTGCCGAATGCGGGACGGGTGCGTGCATGTTCGACCGCGATGTCATGGGCTCGCTGCGCCGCGCCGATCCACCGCATGCAATGGGTGAGGCGGGCCGGCGCCAGGCGCACCTGGGCATAGCGGAAGCCTCCGCCGATTTCGCCAAGGACGTCATCCCTGCTCACGACCAGGTCATCGATGTCGACCACCGCGTGACCTTGGGTAAACGAGGAGTCGATGGAATCGATCAGCCGCACGATCTTTACCGCCGGGTTTGGCAGGTCGACCATGAACATGGTCGCTCCTTCATCCTTGCCGTCCACCAGGGTGCGCGCCATCAGGATCATGAATGCCGCGCCATCCGCGCCAGTGATGAGCCACTTGCGGCCGGAGACCCGGAAGGTGTTGCCGTCCCCAGCCGCGACGGTTTGCAGGAGGCTGGGATCGGAGCCGGCGCCCGGCGCCGGTTCGGTCATGGCAAAGCAGGAACGGACCTTTGCAGTCGCGAGCGGTCGAAGGTACTTCTCTTTCTGGGCTTCAGACGCGACCACCTCGAGCAAGTGCATGTTGCCTTCGTCGGGGGCGGCGCAATGCAACGCGATGGGGCCGAGCGGGGAATAACCGGCGGCCTCGAACACGATAGCGCGCTGCACATGGGACAGCGCCTTGCCGCCATACGGGGAGGCGACCTGAGGAGCTAGCAGGCCGGCTTCCCTGGCCATGGTGTTCAGTTCAATGCGCAGCTCGTCGGTTGGGCCATGTGATGTGTTCCTCGGGTCCTTCTCGTACGGGATGATGCTCTCGACAAAACTGCGGACGCGCGCGCCAAGCTCCTTGTCCGCCTGCGGACTCGAAAAGTTGTACATATGATTTCCCCTTTAAAAGTGCTCGGTTTGAAGAACGTGCCCCGTGAAGTCGGCCAAACCCTCTGCCAAGCGGCCGAACGCAGCGTAGCGTTCAGGCACCGGATCGCCGCGCAGGTGCCGGACGTAAAGCTGGCGGAAAACGACACACAGCTTGAACATCGCCAGGACGCGGTAGTACTTGAAATCTCCCACTGCGAGCCCGGTGCGATCGACATACATCTCGATCACTTTTTGCCTGCTCGGGAAGCCCGGCTGCGTGGTGGGCATCTGCCGGAGGTCGTGCATGGCCTCCGGATCGTTCGGTTCGGTCCAATAGCTCAGGAGGGTGGCAAGGTCGAGCAAGGGGTCGCCCAGCGTGCCCATGTCCCAGTCAATAAGCGCGATCGGCTGCAGGCTGTCGCGGCCAAAGATTATGTTGTCGATCTTGAAGTCGCTGTGCAGCAGGCTGGTCCGCTGGGGTAGCGGCGCAGGTTGCGCCAGCCACTCCGCGGCCTCCTCGAGCGGGCGGGGAAGCATGCTGTCGAAGGCATCCTGTGCGCGCCGCGTCCAGTTCACCGCCTGGCGCTTCACCATGCCATCGGGCTTGCCGAGCTGGCCCAGCCCGATGGTGACAGGATCGAGCGCATGCAGGGCTGCCAGGACATCGAGCGTCGCGCCGGCAAGCGCGGCACCGCCAGCTTCGCCGCATCGCGCCATCTCCGGCGTCAGGCGGTCGCGGACCACCATGCCCTCGCGATATTCAATGAGCAGGAACGGCGCGCCTATGACTTCCGGATCCTCGCAATACAGGAGTGCCCTCGGCGCCAGCGGGAAGGACTCTGCCAGGCGACTCAGGATGCGATACTCGCGCCCCATGTCATTCGCCCCGATCGGCAGCGGACCGGCCGGCGGCCGACGAAGCACGTACAGGCTCCCGTTAACCCGGACCAGGAAATTCCAGTTGCCGAGGCCGCCCGAGAATTGCCGCGGTGAAAACTCCTGGTCGAGGGCATGCCCGTGCTGCGCCAGGTAGGCCGTGAGGCTGCTCCATTTCAACTGGTTCGTATCGTATGCGGGCCGAAACACGCTCGGGTCACTCAACATCACGGTTCCTCCAGAAAGGCGGTTCGACGTCTTGCCCTTGGTCTCTTGCCTCAGGTTATCGCACCGCTTGATCTTTCAATCTGATTGTCTGACAATCAGATTATTGTAAAAGCGCGATGCGATGTCAAGGCTTTTTCGTGCAGGCAGGCGCCCCGGGTGTGCAGCGCGCTTTTGTCTGGAAAAAGCACTGCCCGGTCCTTTCCACCTTTTTCAGGAGAACCTCATGTCAAACCAGTTGATCAAGACAGAAGTCATTGCAACCGAGCGCCTTTCCATCGGCGTGATTCGCCTTGACCGCCCCAGGCAGCTCAATGCGCTGAACGATGCGCTGATGGATGAACTCGGGGCTGCCCTACTGGGCTTCGATGCCGATCCGCAGGTCGGCTGCATAATCCTTGCCGGAAGCGAAAGGGCGTTCGCCGCCGGCGCCGATATTTCGGCGATGGCTGACGCGGGCTATACGGAAATGCTGATGAAGAATTACATCTCGCGGAACTGGGAGACCATCCTGCAGGTGCGCAAACCGGTGATTGCGGCCGTTGCGGGTTACGCTTTCGGCGGTGGCTGCGAACTTGCGCTGATGTGCGACATCATCATCGCTGCGGACAGCGCTCAGTTCGCGCTGCCCGAGATCCGCCTCGGCGTCATCCCCGGCGCAGGCGGCACCCAGCGCCTGCCGCGAGCCATTGGCAAGGCACGCGCCATGGACA
>NZ_LSTO01000001.1:1364798-1370222 GCF_002211445.1 Noviherbaspirillum denitrificans
GTCGCGGATCTCTTCCGGATCGGTGAGCGGGTCGTCTTCATCGGGCAGGATCAGCGTGGTGCCGATCAGCGGCTGTCCCAGTTCCTCAAGCAACGCCTGGGCAATCGCGTTTTCCGGCACGCGCAGGCCAATGGTCTTGCGCGACGGATGGCTGAGGCGGCGCGGGACTTCCTTGGTCGCTTCAAGGATGAAGGTGTACGGCCCCGGCGTGGCGACCTTCAACGTCCGGTATTGGCGGTTGTCGACGCGTGCGTACTGGGCGATTTCGCTCAGGTCGCGGCACAACAGGGTGAGATGGTGCTTGTCGTCCACGCCGCGGATGCGCCGCAGGCGCTCGACTGCTCCCTTGTCATCGAGGTGGCAAACCAGCGCGTAGCACGAATCGGTGGGCAAGGCGACGATGCCACCGCCATGGATGATCTGTGCCGCCTGCTTGATGAGTCGCAGCTGGGGATTGTCGGGATGGATCTGGAAGAATTGGCTCATTAAATGAAACGGCGGCCTTTTAACGACCGCCGTTGGAATTTTTTGTTGTCAGGACGCGCTGCGAAGCGCGGCAATACGTTCTTCAATTGGAGGATGGCTCGAGAACAGCGCAGCAAAACCCGAGCGGCCACCGTTGATGCCGAAAGACTTGAAATTCGCCGGCATGCTTTCCGGTGGCTCCAAACCACCCAGGCGCGCCAGCGCTTTGACCATGGGCTGCGGCGTACCGAGCAGCTTTGCCGAACCGGCGTCGGCACGGAATTCGCGGTAACGCGAGAACCAGGCGACGATCATCGACGCCACGATGCCGAACACGATCTCGCAGACAAACACCGTCACCATGTAGCCGATACCGGGCCCGCGATCGTCGTTGTTGCGCAGCACGGTCTTGTCGATCACGTAGCCGACCACGCGCGCCAGGAAGACAACGAAGGTATTCACCACGCCCTGGATCAGAGTCAGGGTCACCATGTCACCGTTCGAGACGTGGGCGATTTCGTGGCCGAGCACGGCTTCGACTTCATCGCGCGTCATGCCCTCAAGCAAACCGGTTGATACGGCTACCAGCGCCGAATCCTTGAACGCGCCGGTCGCGAATGCGTTTGGCTCGCCCTCGTAGATCGCCACTTCCGGCATGCCGATACCTGCACGGTCGGCGAGCCGCTTCACAGTGTCAACCAGCCAGAGTTCGGTCGATGTCGACGGAGCGTCGATCACGTGGGCGCCGGTGGACCACTTCGCCATCTGCTTGCTCATCAGGAGCGAAATGATCGCGCCGGTAAATCCGACCACCAGTGAATACGTCATCAGCATGCCGAGATTGAGGCCGTTGGCTGTGAGATAGCGGTTGACGCCCAGCAGCGACAAGACGACCGACATCACCAGCACGACCGCAAGGTTGGTCGCCAGGAAAAGGATGATTCGTTTCATGTGCAAGCCTCCGTATGAAAGCGACATCTAGATAAGGTTATTTCGCGGAAAATCAAGTGCGGCATCATGCCACAAAAGCAAGGCGCGAACCGCCTGCGGAGAGGAATCAGATGCGCCAGTCGTGCCAGACAGGCGTCAGGTTGGGAGGCAGTGGCGGAAGCGAGCCGAGTTCAGTCTGCGATTCGCCCGGCGCGTGGAAATCCGAGCCGCGAGAGGCAAGCAAGCCGTGGGCACGCGCGATCCGGGCAAAGATGCCGAATTCTTCCACCGTGTGGCTTCCCGTCACGACTTCGACGCCGGTACCGCCATAACGCTTGAATTCGGACAGGAAAGCATCCAGCTCGAGGTCGTTGAGGTCATAGCGTCCCGGATGCGCGACCACGGCAATGCCGCCGGCGCCGCGAATCCACTTGACGGCCTCTTCCAACGTTGCCCAGCGATGCGGCACATACCCGGGTTTGCCTTCGATCAGGAACCTGGAAAATACCTCCTGGACATCCCTGCAAATCCCGGTTTCAACAATGTGGCGTGCGAAGTGCGTACGGGAAATCAGGTCCGGATTGCCGACGTATTTCAGCGCGCCCTCGAAAGCGTCGGGTACGCCGACGGCTTCGAGCTGCTCGGCCATCTCGTAGGCGCGGCGTTCGCGGCCGGAGCGCGTCTGGTGGAGACCCTTGATGAGTCCCTCGTTCTTTTCGTCGAAATTCAATCCGACGATATGGATCGTATGCCTTGCCCAGGTGACCGAAATCTCGACACCGGTCACGTAGCGCAGGCCAAGTGCATGCGCCGCCTCACGAGCCTGTGCAATGCCGCCGATCTCGTCGTGGTCCGTCAGCGCCCACACATCCACCCCGCCCGCTTTTGCGCGCGCGGCAACAGCCGCGGGCGAGAGCGAGCCGTCGGAAACGGTGGAATGGCAATGGAGGTCGACGTTGAGCATGCAATCGGGCAGATAAACGGAATACAACTATTGTACGCCGAGTGCGCGCACCTATGCAGAGCGTCCAAGGCGCGCGAATACCCTTCGACAGGAAGACGGCCGCGATTATCCCTGCTTTTGGCGCAAGAACTGTTCGATCAGCACAGCGAGCGCTTCCGGCTGATCGTGATGCAGCATATGGCTCGCGTCGGTAATTATTGCCGTTGTGACATCACGCAAGTATTTGATGCGCCGGTCGATTTCCGCGCGCGCCGCATCCTTTGCGCCCATCAGGCGCCAGACCGTCGTGTCGTCGGCTTCCACCCAGAGAACCGGCGCGACAATCCTTTCCCAACATGCGAGGATTTCCTCGATACGATAGAGGACGGGATTGGTCAACTTGTGGGCAGGATCGCCGAGGATTACCCATTCGCCCTGTGCATTCTCGGCGGCCCAATAACGGGAGAGGAAATCCGCCCGTGCATTCGTGAGGCGCGGATTGTTCTTCTGCAAGCGCTTGATGACGTCCTCGCGCGATGCGTACGGGCGCATGCCCGAAGGCGTGCGCAATTCATCCAGCCATTTCGCATAGCGCTGCGGCGCCTGTTCGGGTCGCGTTGCCCCCATGCCGAAACCTTCCAGGTTGACCAGCTTCGCCACCCGCTCCGGCCGTACGCCCGCATACACGCACGATACATTGCCTCCCATGCTGTGCCCAAGCAGGTTCACGGGACCTTCAGGTGAGTAGTGCTGCAGGATCGCATCGAGGTCGCCGAGGTAATCGGGAAACCAGTAGCAATCGGCGCCGGAATTTTCGGTCATTCCGAATCCGCGCCAGTCCGGCGCGATCACATGCCAGTCATCCTGCAAGCAATCGACGACGAACTGGAACGACGCCGACACGTCCATCCAACCATGCGTCATGAACAGCTTCGGCGCCCCCTCGCTTCCCCAGTGGCGCACGTGGTATTGCAGTCCACGGACAGGGATGAATTCGGAGCGGGATGGCTTCATGGTTTTATCGTTGCCTGAATCAAGAATGGAATGCAGGGAAATCGGCATAATAGCCGGATCGCCGGAAAAGCGAATTAGAACGCCCGTTCGATAATTATAATGGAGAGGACATGACTTCCGCAGCAAACACCGCCCAAGCCGACCGCTACGACGAACTCTACAACCACTTCCACTGGCACGTACCCGACGACCTGAACATAGCGCAGCTATGCTGCACGCGCTGGGCAGGCGAGAAGTCGCGGATTGCCATCTACTACGAGGATGACCAGGGCAATACCGCCACCCTCACCTACGCCGAACTGCATGAGCAGGCGAATCGCATGTCGAACGTGCTCGCGAAGCTCGGAGTGAAAAAAGGCGACCGCGTCGCGATCATTCTCCCGCAGCGCGCCGAAACTGCCGTCGTGCACATGGCGTGCTACCAGCTCGGCGCGGTAGCCATGCCGCTGTCCATCCTCTTCGGGCCGGACGCGCTGGAATACCGGCTTCAGAACAGCGAGGCGGAAGTCGCGATCGTCGACCAGGCCGGCCTCGACAACCTGCGCCAGGCAAGGCCGAACTGTCCTGCGCTCAAGCATGTGATCGCAGTCGACTGTGGCGCATCCGATGCGCTCGATATGCATGATGAACTGGCCCGCGCGCGCACGAATTTCGATCCGGTTCCGACGCAGGCGACGGATCCTGCCGTGCTGATCTACACCAGCGGCACTACCGGCGCGCCGAAGGGCGCGCTGATCCCCCACTCCGCGATGATCGGCAACCTGACCGGATTCGTCGCGTCCCAGAACTGGTTCCCGCAGGAGGGCGATGTATTCTGGTCACCGGCCGACTGGGCATGGACCGGCGGCCTGTGGGATGCGCTACTTCCGACGCTCTATTTCGGCATGCCCATCGTCGGCTACCGAGGCCGCTTCTCGCCAGATACTGCCTTCTACCTGCTCGAGAAGTACGGCATCACCAACACCTTCCTCTTCCCGACTGCGCTGAAGATGATGATGAAGGCCTGCCCGTCACCGCGCGAAAAGTTCAAGCTCAAGCTGCGCGCCATCATGAGCGCCGGTGAAGCCGTCGGCGACGCGGTATTCAACTGGTGCCAGTCCGCGCTCGGCGTCACGCCCAATGAAATGTTCGGCCAGACCGAAATGAACTACATCGTCGGCAACAGTGTGCACCAGTGGCCGGCCAAGCCCGGCAGCATGGGACGCCCCTATCCCGGCCACCGTGTGGCGGTGATCGACGACGACGGCAATCCAGTCAAGCCAGGCGAAACCGGCGAAGTCGCCCTGCACCGTACCGATATCCACGGCCATCCCGACCCGATCTTCTTCATTGAGTACTGGAAGAATCCCGACGCAACGCGCAACAAGTACAGCGGCGACTGGTGCCGGACCGGCGACCTCGCCTCTGCAGACGAAGACGGCTATCTCTGGTACCAGGGACGCGCGGATGACATGTTCAAGGCGGCCGGCTATCGCATCGGCCCGTCGGAAATCGAGAACTGCCTCGTCAAGCATCCCGCAGTGGCAAATGTGGCGGTCGTACCAAAGCCGGACCCGGAGCGCGGCAATGTCGTCAAGGCATTCATCGTCCTAACTGCCGGCACGCCGCGTAACCGGGACGCCGACGACAAGCTGATTGCCGAGCTGCAGACACACGTACGCGGCAAGCTGGCGCCCTACGAGTATCCGAAGGAAATCGAGTTCATCGACGAACTGCCGATGACAACCACCGGCAAGGTGCAGCGCCGCGTGCTGCGCCTGATGGAACAAGAACGCGCCACGCAGCGCTGACGTCTCAGCCGAACAGGCGCGCCAGGCGGAACGACGACCGCACGCCGAGCTGCTGGAAATTACGCTCCAGCCACAGCTCGGCGCGCCGCCTGCCCTCTTCGTGCAAGCCATTGATGAAAGCCGGGCTCGCATTGAGCTTGCTGTGGCGGCCGAGCTGGCTCATCAGCTCCTGCGACTCAACGACATGCATGTTGAGCTGCCGCAGCCGCCGCTCCAGACGCCCGAACGCAAACCATCCCCGCTTCGCCTCCCGTTGTACCAGCATCAAGCCTTGCAGCTCGG
>NZ_LSTO01000001.1:1370232-1372964 GCF_002211445.1 Noviherbaspirillum denitrificans
CCCGCGGCAGGTGCGGCATGGCCTCGGCAAGATGGCGCGGCTGGCCCTGCCAGTCGAGCGCCCTGAGCAAGGGCAGCAGGCAACGGGAAAGATCGGACGGCACCTCGAAATGCTTGTCCACCAGCTCGGCCAGGTCGGTAATCGCCGCCGGGCGGTCCGGTGCCTGCGAGGCGTTGGCGGCATTCGCGCGGACATCCATGACGGCGGTCAGGTCGCGCAGCTGTCCTTCCTTCAGTTCGCCGCCGATCAGCGAATAGACCTTGTCGGCAAGCGACAGCATTGACGGCCGGTGGGTCACCATCACTATTGTCTTTTTGCCCTTGCGTGCGCTCAGGTAGTCGCGCAAGCGCCGGTCGCCTTCCATGTCGAGGTAGATATTGGTCTCGTCGAACAGGATGACGCTCGGGTCATGGACCAGGGCGCGGACGATAGCAATCATCTGGCGCACCCCCTCCGGCAGGGTTTCGCCCACGCCTTCTCCAAGCGGCGTCTGGTAACCCGTCTTCATGCCGGCCACGACGTGGTCCAGGCCCATTTCCTTTGCGATCGCCAGCGCCGCCGGGTTCAGGCTGCTGTCGAACGTGGTCATGTTTTCGAGGATGGTGCCGGACAGGATCTGGCCGGACTGCGGCAGGAAGGCAATCTCCTTGTGGATGCTGTCGAGCGCGAACTCCCGGATCGGGCGGCCGTCGATCAGGATGGTTCCCTGGTCGGGCGCTTCCAGTGCATTGAGCAGGGAAAGCAGGCTGGTCTTGCCGCTCCCGCTGCCTCCCTGGATGGCGATGCATTCGCCCGCCTTCATGCTCAGCGACAGGCGCGAGAACAGGGCAGGGGCGTTGCCGTGGCGCAGCGAAACGTCCCGCAGTTCTAGCCCTTGCATCACCGGCGGCAGGGCCGGTTTATCCTCCGATCCCTGGACCGGCATGTGCATGATGTCGTCCAGGCGCTGCTGGGCGGAGAGGAAGGCCTGGTAGCGCAGCCAGACCGAGAGGCTGCGGCGCAACGGCTGCAGCGCCCGCACCGACAGCATCATGGTGGCCGCCAGTCCGCCCGGGGTCATATTGCCCAGGATGACCGCGGCCGAGCCGGCGAAGATCACCGACACGATCATGATCTGCGAGAACAGGATGCCGAGGTCGCTGGCGCGTGCGCTGCTGTAGGTAAGCGTTTCGCCGATGCCCGCGTTGGATTCCTGCAGGCGCTCGTAACGGCGCAGCATCAGGAATTCCATGGTCAGCGTCTTGACGGAATGGATATTCGACAGCACCTCGGCGAGGAAGCTGAAGCGCCGGTCGTCCAGCACCTGGCGCCGTTCGATCTGGTCGTTGAGCCGCTGGCCGAAGCGGACGCTCAGGAAGACGAACAGGACCAGCAGCGCGGCCGGCACCACCGCCAGCCAGCCGCCGATGGCCGCGATCACGAACAGGAAGATGATGACGAAAGGCAGGTCGAACACAACCAGCAGCGCCTGCCCCGAATAGAACTCGGCGACCTTGGTCGTCGCCAGGATACGTTCCGCATAGGCGCCGGGTTCCTCTTTCTGGAAGTGCCGCATCGGCGTGTGCAACAGCCGGTCGAGCGCGGCAATAGCGGCCTTGTGTTCGTAACGGATGCCGAGCCAGCCGGTGATCACGGTGCTCATGGCGCGCAGGACTTCTTCGAGGATCAGCGCGAGGACGATGCCGGTCACCAGGAAGACGAGGGTTTCAAGGGACTGGTTGGAGACGACCCGGTCAATGATCTGCAGGATGGCGAGCGGCAGCCCCAGCGACAGGAGGTTGGACAGGAGCGCCGACAGCGCCAGCACAGGCACCAGCCGCCGCAGGTCCGCGGAACGCAATGCCTGGCCCAGGGGACCGTCCATGAACTTGAAACGCGACTTGTGCTTGAAGTTCGTCGCGTTGATTGCCGCCTCAGTTGGGGAATTCATATCATTCAAGGGAAACATGGTCGATGATCTTGCGCACCAGGGGGTGCGCGAAGGCCAGGCGGCCGTCGGCATCGGCCAGCAGCACACCGGTTGCCACCGCGCGCCGTACGGCTGGCGCGACGGATTCGTTGTTCTCGCCCAGCACGCCGGCGACCTCGTCGGCGGTGGGCGGATGGCTGCTGCGTGCCACCGTGCGCAGCAGCTTGCGATCCAGGCGCAGCCCGTCGACGCGCGCGGCGATGGTCAGCATGAGCGACATCGCGATGCCGCCATCCGCGGGTTGGCGCGCCAGTTCCACCGCGAACAGCGGAACGCCGGCGGCATCCTTTGCGATGGATTGAACCAGTGGCGTCGATGCCTCGGCCGGCGCCAGTGCCTGCCTGACCAGGGATTCGATTTCCCTGGCGCTCTGGCGCAGCAGGCGAATCGTTTCGGCGCCGCCGTGGTCAATATCCGGCATGTGGCGGCCGGCGAACAACACGATCCATCCCGCGCGTGCGGCTTCGGCGGCAGCGTCGACCAGGGTTCGGCAGACTTCCCGCGACAGGAAGTGGCAGTCATCGACGATGAACAGCGAAGGCTTGCCCGGGATGGCGGCGGGAAGGGCGCTGAACGCGCCGCTTGCATCCGACAGCCGGCCGGTTTCCGGGTCGCGCAAGCGTGTATCCGCATCGGCCTGGGCGCGGCGGAATATCGACTGGCCGCCGTCAGCCTGGCACATGGCGAGAAATTTGCGGCACAGGCGGGATTTGCCCATGCCGGTCTCGCCTTCGAGAAAGACCAGCTGTCCCTGCCCATCTCC
>NZ_LSTO01000001.1:1372974-1374538 GCF_002211445.1 Noviherbaspirillum denitrificans
CTTGGCTGCGGCGATGTCCAGTGAACGCGAACGTGAACCGGCGCTCGTCACTTTTCTGGTGACCGTTTCCGGGGTCACGCTGTTCGGCATCGGCGCGGCATTCTGGGGACTGGTTGCGGGCGTTGTCGCGATGCTGGCGTTGCACGGCGGCAAGCGCGCGGTTGCGGCGGGCAAGTAAGCTACACGCTGCCTTCCTTTTCGATCACAAGGATGCGCGCTGCGCCGCGCGGATGGGCCACGTGCTCGCAGCCGACGCCGGCGAAGAACACGTCGCCGGTTCGCAGTTCGGCGACATGTTCTTCACCATCCTTGCGGTAATGCATGTCGACCGTGCCGTCGAGCACGGCAAAGACTTCCTCGCCGTCGTTCACATGCCACTTGTACGGCGCATCGGTCCAGTGCAGGCGTGTGGTGACCCCGTTCATGCTGGCAATGGGGAGCGCGCTCCAGGCACGCTCGGCGGTGAATTCGCGGCTGCGGATAACTTTCATTGTGTGGTCTCTTTGAATGCGTCGCAACGGACGATGGTGCCGGGCGCGCGGGAAACGGCGGCAAAGGTGAAGGCGAATTCGCTCTCGCCGTTGAGCTGCAGGTACTGCAGGCGCTCCTTCGCTTCCGCGATCGTCGGGATGTGACCGGGCGCGACCCACCATAACGCCATATAGGCATCGCCGAAGCGCGCGAACCACTCCTTGCGCTGCCGCATCACCTGCGCATGCGCGCTCTTGTAGACGAACTGCTTCAGGTCTTCCGGCGATTCCCAGACCGACAGGTTGATCAGGATGCGCGCATCGTCGTAGGGCTGGAGCGCGGTGGCGTTCCCCTCGTCGGTCTTGAGCCGCCACACGAAACCGGGGCTGGATTCGGCGAGGGCATTGATCTCGTCGAGGCGGGCAACGAAGCCGGCCATGACCGGTTCATCGATTGCGCCGAGTGCGCGGGCGACGTTCACCTGCGCGAGGTGGCAAGTATGTTTCATGGGATCAGTCGATGGACAGAACGATGTTGCCGACGGCCTTGCCGCTTTCCACGAGTTCGTGCGCTTCCGTGATGCGATCCAGGGGCAGGCGCGCGGCGATGTTGTGGATGAGTGCGTTGTCTTGCAGCAGCGCCGTCAGTCCCGACAATGCCGCCTTGCGGTCTTCCGGCGACAGGTTGTAGACGATGAAAAAGCGCAGGCGAATATTCTTGAGGATGGACGGGAAAAACGGAATCGCGACTTCCGGACTGCTGCTGCCGTACACCACGAGGTCGCCTTCCGGCTTGAGCATTGCAATGTCCTTGGCCGCATTGGCGCCGAAGTCGACTTCGATGATGCGGTCAACGCCGCTGCCGCCGGTGGCCTCGAGTACGGCGGCAGTGAGGTCGCTTGCCTTGTAATTGATGGTGACGTCGGCACCGGCGGCCTTGGCGAGGGCGGCCTTCTCATCGCCGCTCACGGTCGCGATCACCTGCGCCGCGCCGGCCAGCTTCGCCATCTGCACCGCGTAGTGGCCGACCGCGCCGGCGCCACCGGCCACCAGCACGCGCTTGCCCGCCACGCCGCCATCCATGTGCACCGCAT
>NZ_LSTO01000001.1:1374548-1377765 GCF_002211445.1 Noviherbaspirillum denitrificans
AGCAAAAGCTTGATATTTCGCGCTTCTGTTATCATTTCACCAATTGCGTCCCGCTACGGCGCGCACTCTTTTCTGTAGAGGTGTCCACAACATGGAAATGGCACTTACGGCTGAGACTCCCCAGGACGGCACGCGCCGCTTCGTGCTCGAAATGCTCGGGTTCAACGACGCGGAGAAAAACCTTCTCACCTCCACCTTCCGCCTCACCGATCGCCGCCCGTTTGCCTACGTGGAAGCCGGCAACCCTGCCGAGCGCACCGACATCTACCTCGTCAACGCCGACAACCAGCAGGGACTGGCCGACATACAGGCGCGCTCGCCCAACGTGCACGCCCCCGCCGTCTTCATCGGCCGCCGAGGCACCGTCGCCGACTGGCCGGTGGTCGAAAAGCCGATCCACTGGATGCGCCTGTTCGAACAACTCGACCGCCAGATGGCCGATGCCCTGCACCAGCGCGCGCAACGCATGCCCGCTGGCTGGGATGGCCGCACACACCGTCGCGCCGCCGACCGCAACCTGCCGCCGCCCGCGCCTGAAGCGCGCCTCAACGAATCCGTGCTCGTGGTGGACGACAGCGCAACCGTACGCGCCTTCATGCGCAGCAAGCTCGCTCCGTTCCGCTTCGATGTGGATTTTGCCGAAACCGGCGAGATGGCAATCGACATGGCGCAGGCCAAGCACTACACCTGCATCTTCCTCGACATCCTGATGCCCGGCATGGACGGCTACCAGGTCTGCAAGCGTATCAAGTCCAGCCCGGCGACCAAGGGTGTGGCGCTAGTCATGCTGAGCAGCAAATCGTCAGCCTTCGATAAATTTCGCGGCTCCTGGGCGGGCTGCGATGCTTACCTCGGCAAGCCCGTCCCGGAGGACGAGCTGCTGGCGACGATTGCGCGGTTTTTGCCGAGTGCGCGCCGAGTTGCACAGTCAGTGCTGGCGCGCGCTGGATAAGTGATTAGTCGGCGAGATTCGCAAACAATGCGGTGCTGAGGTAACGTTCGCCGAAGGACGGGATGATCGTCACAATCAGCTTCCCCTTGTTCTCCGGCCGACGTGCAACTTGTGCCGCGGCCCACAGCGCCGCACCCGACGAAATCCCGACCAGCAAGCCTTCCTCGCGTGCCGAGCGACGCGCAAAGTCGAACGCGTCCTCGTTCTTCACGCGCACCACTTCATCGTAGATCCCGGTGTTCAGGATGTCCGGCACGAAGCCGGCGCCGATGCCCTGGATCGGGTGCGGGCCCTTCTGGCCGCCCGACAGTACCGGCGAGGCATCCGGTTCCACTGCGATGACCTGGAAACCCGGCTTGCGGGCCTTGATCACTTCGCCCACGCCGGTGATGGTGCCGCCGGTGCCGATGCCGGCGACCAGGATGTCGACCTTGCCGTCGGTGTCGCGCCAGATTTCCTCGGCCGTGGTGTTGCGGTGGACTTCCGGGTTGGCCGGGTTCTTGAACTGCTGCGGCATGAAGTAGCGCGGGTCGGAGGCGGCCAGTTCTTCGGCCTTCTTGATCGCGCCGCCCATGCCTTCCGGGCCGGGGGTCAGGATCAGTTCGGCGCCGTAGGCGCGCAGCAGCATGCGGCGTTCCTTGCTCATGGTCTCGGGCATGGTCAGCACGCACTTGTAGCCGCGCGCGGCGCAGACCATCGCCAGCGCGATGCCGGTGTTGCCGCTGGTCGGCTCGACGATGATGGTGTCCGGCTTGATCAGGCCGGCCTTTTCGGCGGCGTCGATCATGGCCACGCCGATGCGGTCCTTCACGCTGTGCGCCGGGTTGTAGAACTCGAGCTTGGCGACCACGTCCGCGCCGCCTTCCGCCACGAGCTTGCGGATGCGGACCAGCGGGGTGTTGCCGATCAGTTGGGTAACATCGTTGACGATCTTCATTGCTTGGACTCCCTTCTTGTTTTTAACCATGCAGTTCTGCGATGCGGCGGTCGCGTTCGATCTGTATCGTATGCGCCGCCGTGCCTTCCGAAACTCCGAGAGACTGTAGCACGATGGCAGACAGCTGCAAGCCGGTTTCCAGCGTTTCCGGGATCACGTAGGAGGCGCCGGCCTGTTTGAGCGACTGCGCATGCTTTTCGTCGCGCGAGCGGGCGAACAGCGGCACATCCGGATACTCGCGCCGGATCGCCTTGACCGCATGCAGGGCCGAAGCCGGATGGTCCATGGTGAGCACGATGGCCGATGCGCGCTCCGCATGCACCTTGCGCAGCAGTTCCACGCGCGCGGCATCGCCGAAGTAGACCGGCAGGCCAGCGGCGTGCAGCTTGCCTACCACGCGCGAATTGGTCTCGAAGGCGATATACGGCACGTTCTGCTCCGACACCATTTGCGCGACCAGCTGGCCGACGCGGCCGAAGCCGGCGATGATCACATGGCCGGTTTCCTGATCCACCACCGCCTTGTCGAGCTCGCCCGGCTGTTCCGTGTGCTCCCTGTCCCACCAATCACCGAACGCATGGCCGGCCTTGGCCACCAGCGGCGTGGCGAACAGGCTCAAGCTGACGACCAGCATGATGAACTGGCCGATGTCCTTGGGCATCAGGCCGGCGGTGAGCGCGTAGCCGACCACGATGAAGGTGAACTCGCCACCTTGCCCCAGCAGCGCGCCGCCCTCGATCGCGCGTCCCCAGTTGAAGCCGCCGATGCGCAGGATCACGCTCGTCACCAGCGTCTTGATCGTGAACAGGCCGATCACCGAGAGTGGCAGCCAGAGCGGCGACTTTGCCACTTCGCGCACGTCGATCGCCATCCCCACCGACATGAAGAACAGGCCCATCAGCAAGCCCTTGAAGGGCTCGACCGTGACTTCCACCTCGTGCTTGAATTCGGTTTCCGCCAGCAGCAGGCCGGCCAGGAATGCGCCCAGCGCCAGCGACAGGCCGGCCATCTCGGTCAGCGCGGCGATGCCGAGCGTGGACAGCAGCGTAAGCGCCATGAACACATCCGGCTGGCGCTGCTGGGTGAAGTTGTGGAACAGCGGGCGGATCACGCGGCGGCCGAGCAGGTAGATCAGCGCGATGGCGCCGACCGACTTGAGCAGCGCCAGCCCGACCAGGCCGACCATGCCTTCGCTGCTGCCGCCGGCCAGCACGCCGAGCAGGATCAGCAGCGGCACCACGGCCAGGTCCTGCAGCATCAGGATGGAAAAGCCCGCCTGTCCGAGTGGCGTGCCGAGCGTGCGGCGCTCGTTCATGAGCTGCATCACC
>NZ_LSTO01000001.1:1377775-1380261 GCF_002211445.1 Noviherbaspirillum denitrificans
CTGGCGGTGAAGGACAATTGCCGCTGCTCGTCGTCGGCAATTTCCGGGAACGCGCATTCGAAGCAGGCGCGTGGAACAACGTGCTGACGACAGCCGGATACCCGGAAACCAGCAAGCTGCCGAAGAGCTACCGCAATCCACCCGCGACCGCCGCCGCACCGCCGACTGTCTCGGAAAAACGCCCACCGGCAAACACCCCGGCTGCCGCACGCCCCGCTACAAGCGACTTGCCCCCGGCGACCGGCAACGCGCCCCCCGGATTCCGGTTCTGATGGCTGGACCGGATATGACCCGCATCGACTTCCACAGCAACGTCCCCGACAAGATTGCCTATACCTGCCGCCTGACGCGCAAGGCGCGCGTAGCCGGCAGCCGACTCGTCCTCCTTGTGAACGACCGGCAGGAACTGATGACGCTCGACCAGGCGTTGTGGACCTTTTCCGAGCAGGAATTCCTGCCGCATGTAACGGCGGGCGATCCGCTCGCCGCACAGACGCCGGTCATCCTGACCGACCGCGATGACGCGGAACTGCCGCACTACCATGTACTGGTGAACCTGACGGCGTCTACACCTGCGCACTTCGCGCGCTTCGAACGCATGATTGAAATCATTTCTTCCGACGAAACGGAAAAGGCTGCGGGTCGCGAACGCTTCCGTTTCTACAAGCAGCGCGGCTACCCATTGACCCACTTCGAAGCAGACAAGGCATGAGCACGACCACACCGGATGCCGGCATCCCCCTCCTGACGGAAATCATTCCCGGTCCGGCGCCGGTAGAAACCAGGCCGGCTGTCCCCGCTGCCACGGAGGTCGTGAAAGACGAGGTCACCCAACTCGAAGAGCGCGCCACCTCGATCCTCGAGGAAGAGGAATGGGACCGCCTCGAACGCGAGATCCGGGAACGCGTGCTCTACCAGATCATCGAACGGGTCGATTTCGTCCTCGAACAGCGCGTGCGCGACAGCCTCGCCGACGTGCTGCAGACCGCCGTCGAAGGCCTGGCCGAGGAAATCAGGGGCGGACTGCATGTGTCGATGCGCGACGTCGTCACCCGTGCAGTAACCCACGAGATCACGAAGCTGAAGTCCGCAAAAAAATAACAAGCGACAAGATCCATGAAAGTCATCGTACTCGGCGCCGGCATCGTGGGAACCGCCTCTGCATGGTTCCTGAACAAGGCAGGCCATGAGGTCACGGTCGTCGAGCGCCAACCCGGCGTCGCCCTCGAAACCAGCTTTGCCAATGGCTGCCAGATCTCGGTATCGCATGCCGAACCATGGGCGAACCCCTCCGCGCCGATCAAGATCCTGAAATGGATGGGCCGCGAAGATGCCCCGCTGCTGTATCGCTTCCGGCCTGAATGGCTGCAATGGAAATGGGGAATGCATTTCCTGCGTGAATGCCTGCCGTCGCGGACCCCGGGGAATATGCGCCAGATCGTGGCAATGGCCGAATACAGCCGCCAGACCCTCCAGTCGGTCCGCGCGGAAACGGGCATCGCTTATGACCAGCTCACGCGCGGCATCCTGCACTTCTATACGGACCGGCATGAGTTCGACCATGCCGTCGCCGCTGCATCGCTGATGCGCGATCTAGGCTGCCCGCGCCAGTCCATTGATGCCGATGAAGTGGTCCGAATCGAGCCGGCGCTTGCCGGTATCCGCAGCAAGATCGTGGGCGGCGACTACACCGCCACGGACGAGTCCGGGGACGTGTACAAGTTCACGAGCGGCCTCGCCGGTGACGCTGCCGCGAACGGGGTGGAATTCTGCTTCAATTCCACCATCACGCGCCTCATCACCGAAGGCAGCGGCGTGTCGGCAAAAGTGACAGGTGTGGAGATCATCGATGGCAACGGCGTGCACAAGGTGCTGCGCGCGGATGCCTTCGTGGTCGCCCTGGGCAGCTTCTCCGTGCCCCTGCTCAAGCCGCTTGGCATCGACCTGATGATTTATCCGGGCAAGGGTTACTCTGCCACCTACCGCATTACCAATCCGGACGCCGCACCGACGGTCTCCCTGACCGACGACGGCCACAAGCTGGTGCTGTCGCGCCTTGGCGACCGGCTGCGTGTGGCGGGAACTTGCGAATTCAACGGATACACGCGCGAGCTCAACCCGGTTCGCTGCGATGCGATCACACGGCGTACGCGCGAACTGTTTCCGACCGCCTGCGATTACGAGAGCCCGGTCTACTGGACCGGCCTCCGCCCACTGACACCGTCCAACGTGCCCTATATCGGCAAGACGCGCTACGGCAACCTGTTCCTCAATACAGGGCACGGCACACTCGGCTGGACGATGGGCTGCGGCTCGGGCCGCGTCATCGCCGACATCGTTTCCGGCCACCGTCCGGACTTGGACTTCGCCTTCACAGGGATGCCTCAGGACAAGCGTCCCGCCGTCAAGACGAACCAGCCCGCCCGCGCCTGATCCCTCTCCGCCTGAAAAAAACCGCCGCATCTTTCGACCGGCGGTTTTTTTTT
>NZ_LSTO01000001.1:1380271-1385720 GCF_002211445.1 Noviherbaspirillum denitrificans
GAAGAACTGCAAGGCAAGCGCAACACGCTGTCCAAGCAGATCGGCATGCTCAAGGGCAAGGGCGAGGACACGACGGCGGTGATGGCGGAAGTGGCCGGCATCGGCGATGAACTGAAGGCCTCCGCCGAGCGTCTGGACGTGATCCAGGCAAAGATGAGCGAGTTCATGCTCGCCGTGCCGAACCTGCCGCACGCATCGGTGCCCGCAGGCCAGGACGAGAGCGCGAATGTGGAAGTGCGCAAGGTCGGCACGCCGCGCAGCTTCGATTTCGAGGTGAAGGATCACGTCGATGTGGGCGCCGCGCTCGGCCTCGATTTCGACGTCGCCACCAAGCTCACCGGCTCACGCTTCGCCGTGATGAAGAGCGGCATCGCCCGCCTGCATCGCGCGCTTGCCCAGTTCATGCTGGACACGCACATCAACGAGCACGGCTACACCGAGTGCTACACCCCGTACATCGTCAATGCCGACTCCCTGCGCGGCACGGGCCAGCTGCCGAAGTTCGAAGCCGACCTGTTCGCCGCCAAGAAGGGCGGCCAGGAAGGCGAGGGCGAGGCGCTGTACCTGATCCCGACGTCCGAAGTGCCGCTGACCAACATGGTGCGCGACGAGATCGTGGCCGGTGACGCGCTGCCGATCAAGATGACCGCGCACACCCCGTGCTTCCGTTCGGAAGCGGGCAGCTACGGCCGAGACACCCGCGGCATGATCCGCCAGCACCAGTTCGACAAGGTGGAGATGGTGCAGGTCGTGCACCCGGAGAAGTCCTACGAAGCGCTCGAGGAAATGGTCGGCCACGCGGAAAACATCCTGAAGAAGCTCGGCCTGCCGTACCGCGTGATCACGCTGTGCACCGGCGACATGGGCTTCGGCGCCGCCAAGACCTATGACCTCGAAGTGTGGTTGCCGGCGCAGAACACCTACCGCGAGATTTCCTCGGTGTCCAATTGCGAAGCCTTCCAGGCGCGCCGCATGCAGGCCCGTTTCCGCAATGCCCAGGGCAAGCCGGAACTGGTGCACACCCTCAACGGTTCCGGCCTCGCGGTCGGCCGCACACTGGTCGCCATCCTGGAAAACTACCAGCAGGCTGACGGCAGCGTGGATATCCCGGAAGTGCTGCAGCCCTACATGGGCGGCATGAAGCGCCTAGCGCGCGCAGCGTAAGACCAGCTGGCCCTTCAGCTTGTGAAGGGCCAGTTCGGCGAAGAAGATCCCTGGCGGCGTTCGATGAACACACTGTTGCCAGGGATTTTTTTCGCCTGTTTCTTGGCGTCGGATGCAGCGGTGGCAATCTGGTGGTGGGACGCGAATTGTCCCGGTTCGATCCGTACCACGCCCAGGGACAGGCTGATGAGCGAATGGAAGACCTTGCGCCCGCGCCGGTCTTCGCTCAGGTAGCCACCGCGCTCGCGGTCTTCCGCGCTGAAGAAATGCGGGATGGCAGTTGAGAACTCACCAATGATTGCCGAGCATCGTTCCTCCCAGTCCTCGCTCTGGAACAGGACAATGAAATCATCTCCGCCGATATGCCCGATGAAGTCGCGGTTCGGGTCGCAATGCATGCCCAGTATCCGCCCGGTGAGCTGGATGACGTCGTCTCCCCGGCGGTAACCGTACACATCGTTGAAGGGCTTGAAATGGTCCAGGTCCACGTAGCAGGCGGCAAAGCGCACGCCGTTGTGGAGCAGGCGGTCGATGTGTTCGTTGATGGGGACGTTCCCCGGCAGCAGGGTCAGCGGATTGGCGTAACGCGCGGCATTGATCTGCATCTGCGTAATCTCCCGCATCAGGTCCTGTCCGGTGCCCATGCCGAGATAGCGGCCCTGGTCAGTGATGATGAAGCCGTTCGACAAGTGGTGCCGGTCGGCGGCCACGATGATCTCGCTCAGCTCCTGCAGGCTGGTGTCCTTGTCGGTGATCAGCGGACGGGCATCCATGAAGGTGGTGCAGGGTTTCTTGCCGTACAGGTCGCGTGAATAGAGGCGCGAGAAGCGGTCGATCAGGTCGCGCCGCGAAATAAGGCCCACGGGCATCCCGTTGTCCACCACGGGAATGACTTCGAGTTCCGCATCGCTGTTGAACATGTCGCACACCTCGGTATTGGTCATTTCGGGTGAAGCAGCCGGTACGATGTGCAGCAGCCGCAGCGCGGTGACTGCGTTCTGTTCGAATGCATTCTTGTACGGGTACACCGCGACATGGTTGCGGTTCAGGGTCTTCGCGACTTCCGCCGCCATGACTGTTGCCGGACTCGCATGCGGCCTCCCGATATGGTAGCCCTGGCCGTAGGCGATGCCGAGGTCGCGGAGCAGCAGCAGTTCGGTCTGGGTTTCGATGCCTTCCGCAATCACGACCGTGCCGGACTGCTCCGCAATTTCCTGGATTGAACGTACAAATTGCAGCTTCACGGGGTCCTGGTTAATGCCCTGCACGAAGTGCATGTCGATCTTCACGTACTCGGGGCGCAGTTCAGACCACAGGCGCAGGCTCGAAAAGCCTTCCCCGAGGTCGTCGATTGCGATCTCGAATCCCATCCCGCGGTAGTGCATCGCGGCCTCGCGCAGCAGGTCGTAATCGTAGGTCGGCTGGTTCTCCGTCAGCTCGATGATGACGCGGTCCGGATTCAGTCCGACTTCCTGGATGTAGCCCAGCGTCTCGCCATGCCGCGCGTGTGGCAGCAGCAGCATCTCGGGACTGACATTGAGGAAGAGCTTGCCGGGCAGGTTCAGTTCGGCGAACCGCTCGATGACGACGCGGCGGCACATGTGCTCGACCTCCACGCTGAGCCCGTTGGCGCGCGCCACCTTGAACAGGTTCATGGGCGAATGCAGCGGGCTGTCGGAAGGCCCGCGGATCAGGCCTTCATAGCCGACGATTTCGCCGCGCTGCATGTTGATGATCGGCTGGAAGAGCGCATTCAGCTGGCGCTGCTCGAGGATTTCCTTGAGGCGTGATAACAGCATGGCGTCCCTGTTTTCCGGCTGCTTTTGCGGTTCGTCCGCTCTGTCGTTGGCGGCAGGGCTCCAGATCCTGACGCGTCCATGGCCGCCATGGTGGACAGCCTTTGTCTTATCTGCCGTGGCCGGGGTCATGGCGGCGAACTCCTGCGCCGGGATTGCCGGCTCGCGTGTGAGGGGAAGCGGGTTCAAGTCAGCCTTCTTGCTTATTTCTTATTGGTAATGGTGAATACCGGTGAATGGTAGTCAACATTTATGACAAGATGATGATCGGAAGAAATCATCTGGCCTATTCCGAATTGAATAGAAGCCTGCTATACTCTTTTGCTTTGCAGCTTTTACCCGCTGCAAGACGACCCGGAAAGGTGGCAGAGTGGTCGAATGCGCTGGACTCGAAATCCAGTATACGGTTCTCCCGTATCGAGGGTTCGAATCCCTCCCTTTCCGCCAGAATTACCAGAAAACCCGCGTGAACATTGCGTCACGCGGGTTTTTTGTTTTTGCATTCCGAAATGGATGCCGTCATCGAGGAGTCACAATCCTCCTTTATCGTCCTGACATTTTGCCCGGGCGCGCTGCCGGTTGGTGATACATTCAAGTTGTTCAACCTCGCACTGGAAAAGAAGGAAAACGGATGTTTGCTGCAGTAGACCTCGGATCAAACAGTTTTCGCTTGCATGTCGGCAAGTTCGAGGCAGGGGCGTTTCGCATCGTCAAGACGGCACGCGATCCGGTGCGCCTCGGCGCCGGCCTCGACAGCAAGGGCAACCTGACCGAACAGGCGAAACGTACCGCGCTCGAATCCCTGAAAGGTTTTCGCGCCGTTCTGAACGGCTTCCAGCTCGATGCCGTGCGCGTCGTCGCCACCAACACCCTGCGCATTGCGCGCAACGCCGCGGCATTCCTGCCCGAGGCGGAAGCGGCCATCGGTTATCCGATAGAGATCATTTCGGGCGAGGAAGAAGGCCGCCTCATTTACATGGGCGTGGCAAGCAAGCTCACGCAGCCAACCGAGTCCCGTCTCGTGATCGACATCGGCGGCGGGTCCACCGAGCTGATCCTGGGGCAGGGGCAGGAGATCCGCCACGTCGAGTCGTTCAGTATCGGCACGGTCGGGCATAGCCAGTCGTTTTTTCCGGATGGGGTGATCGATGACGCGTCGGTTGATGCCGCCATCCTGAGCGCCCGCTCTGTGTTCGAGGATGCCGCGCCGCTCTATTCCCGCAAGCACTGGACTGGCGCCTACGGATCGTCGGGTACCATGCGTGCCATTTCGGATGGCATTTCAAAGAACGCCATCGGCGACGGCACCATGTCCATCGGCAGCCTGCAGGCGTTGCGGCGACATCTGGTCGCCTGCGGCCATATCAGCCAGGTCAAGCTGGCGGGCGTCAAACCGGAAAGGGTAGTTGCCCTAACAGGCGGACTGGCAGTCCTGATCGGCATCATGCAGGAGCTGGATGTGCGTTCGATGACTGCCGTCGATGCAGGGCTGCGCATGGGCGTGCTGTGGGATTTGCAGCTGCGCGCCAACAAGCTGGACCGGCGCGACATGTCAGTCCGGGAATGCATGCGTCGTTTCCATGTGGCGGAAAGCAGGGCGTCGCAGGTAGCACAGACGGCGGCCACGTTTTTCGGCCTGCTGAAGCCGGCGTCGGATGCGCTTGGCCAGTATGTCGGCTGGAGCGCCATGTTGCACGAGATCGGCCAGGCCATCTCGCATACCGGTTACCACAAGCACGGAGCATACATGGTGGAGAACGCCGACCTGCCCGGATTCACCGCGCGCGAGCAACGCGTGATGAGCACGCTGGTCGTGGCACAGAAAGGCAACCTCCGGAAGCTGGGCGATGTGCTTGCCGATCCTGACTTTGCGAAGGCTGTGCTGGCCTTGCGGCTGGCTGTCATCTTCCTCCATTCGCGCATCGAAGAAGATGTGAGCGGCATGCGCCTGAAGATGAAGAACCGCATCGACCTCGAACTCAGGCGCGAATGGCTCGACCGCCATCCGACACTAGCCTACTGGATCGAGAAGGAGCGGTCCTGCTGGGAAGAGGTCGGTGTGGAAATGTCCGTCAAAACCTGAGTCCGCTGCCCTTGCGGAACAACGCAATATCGACATAAGCCGACAGCCGGTTGCTGCCGTTGGCGAGCATCACGGACAGGCCGCCCAGGTCCATTGTCCTGTTCCGTGCCGCGAAATCTTCCAGCGCGAGGCGCCCGCGTCGCTTCGATTGCTGGATAGCCGTCACCAGCGCCTTGGCGACGGCAAAACCCTCCAGAGTCAGCGACGAGACTGCCTCGTCGCGGTATTTCTTCATCCCGTTCAGGTGTTCCACCTGCAGCAAGGTCGTTCCCGCCGACGGATCGGGCACGACCTGCGCAAAGACGGTCCATTCCAGCGCTTGTCCACCCGCCAGTTCCTGCAGCATCGCCAGGTTGGTGAGGGAGCTGCCGGCCACAAAGGTCTGAGCATCGTGCCGGCGGTACGC
>NZ_LSTO01000001.1:1385730-1387838 GCF_002211445.1 Noviherbaspirillum denitrificans
TCAACGCCGTCGCCAAGAGCCTGGCGGACGCGCTGGTCGTGCCGGCCGGCTATACCGCGACCGTGCTGTACCGTCTCGGCGATCCGATCGCCGCGAGCGTCGCCGATTACAAGAATGACGGCACCGACACCGGCGCCTCCTTCGCGCAGCGAGCGGGTGACCATCACGACGGCATGCATTACTTCGGCATCGGCGCCGACGGCAAGGTCAGCGCGAGCAACAGCGACCGCGGCCTGCTGGTCCTCAACCATGAAGCGATCACGCCCGCCTACCTGCACAAGGACGGCGTCACCATCGACGGCACGGCGGTCAGCAAGTATCCGTCCACCATCACCAACACGATGACGCGCACCGTCGCCGACGAAGTCATCAAGGAAATGAATGCGCACGGCGTGAGCGTCATCGAGATCGCGAAGAACGGCAGCAGCGTCACCTACAAGAAGGATTCACCGTTCAACCGCCGCATCACCACCTTCACCGAAATGACCTTGTCGGGTCCGGCCGCGAAAACGGCATACATGGTCACTGCCTACTCCAAGGATGGCTCGAAGACGCGCGGCACGATCAACAACTGCGGCAATGGCTACACCCCGTGGGGTACCTATCTCACGACCGAAGAAAACTGGGCCGGCTACTTCCGCCGCATCACCGCGACCGATAACCCATCGCGTACCGCAAAGGAACTGGCCTCCTTCGCCCGCTACGGCGTCGCCGGCACCGGCCGCGAACTGTGGGCCACTGCGACCGCCACCGATCCGACGGACACCTCCTTCTCGCGCTGGAATGCGATGAAGACCGGGACCTCCGCCGACGGCAGCGACGACTTCCGCAATGTCGCCAACACCTACGGCTGGATCGTGGAGATCGATCCTTTCAGTCCCGCATCCACACCGAAGAAGCGCACCGCCCTCGGCCGCTTCGCGCATGAAGGCGCCTGGCCCGGCCCGGTCGTTCCCGGCAAGCCGCTGGTCTGGTACATGGGCTGCGATTCGCGCAACGAATACATCTACAAGTATGTCTCCACCGCGCTGTGGGATCCGGCCGACACGGGTAAGGGACTGGCTGCCGGCGACAAGTACCTCGACGACGGCAAGCTGTATGTTGCAAAGTTCAATGCCGACGGCACCGGCACCTGGGTCGAGCTGAAGTTCGGCAGCAACGGCATCACCGGATCGAACACCGCCTATGCCTTCGCCGACCAGGCCGACGTACTGGTCAATACCCGCCTCGCCGCCGACGCGGCCGGCGCGACCAAGATGGACCGCCCGGAATGGGGCGCGGTCAATCCGGCCAATGGCGAGGTCTACATGACCCTCACCAACACCAATGCGAGCAGCCGTCCGATCACTGCAGTGGACGCAGCCAACCCGCGCTTCTACAACGACCCCAAGGGCACTGCAGCGACCGCGCAAAAGGGCAATCCGAACGGCCACATCATCCGCTGGGCGGAGAACAACGGCGATGTGACGGCGACCGGCTTCAAGTGGGACGTGTTCCTGTTCGGCGCGCGCTCCACTGCGGATGCGAACAACATCAACGTCTCCAACCTGACCGCAGCCAATGACTTCTCCAGCCCGGACGGCCTGTGGTTCTCGCGCAGCACCGGCCTGCTGTGGATCGAGACGGACGACGGCGCCTACACCGATGTGACCAACTGCATGCTGCTGGCTGCGGTGGCGGGCAAGGTCGGCGATGGTGCGAAGAAGACCATCAGCAATGTCGACGGCACGACGACCAAGCAGGTGGATACCTATGTCGGCGCGACGCTGGGCGAGACCAACTTGCGGCGCTTCCTGGTGGGGCCGAAGGAGTGCGAGATTACGGGTGTTGCCGAGACGCCGGATGGGAAGGCGCTGTTTGTGAACATCCAGCATCCGGGGGAGGATACGGCGCCGGTGTTCGGCAGCCCTTCTTCCTTTGGCAGCCATTGGCCGGATGGGGGGAATGCGCGGCCGCGGTCGGCTACGATCGTCATTACCAAGGATGACGGCGGGACTGTTGGGGGCGGGCTGGCTTGATTTGAGTTTCAGGTCGTGATGAGAGGGGCCGTCCGGTGCTTTTTGCATCGGGCGGCTTTTTCTTTCTTCGGTGACCCTGGGCGGCGGAGA
>NZ_LSTO01000001.1:1387848-1392375 GCF_002211445.1 Noviherbaspirillum denitrificans
CATCATCGACGACAAGGAACTGAAGGACACCTACGCCAACGCCAAGCCGTACAAGCAGTGGATCGATTCCGTCCGCATCAAGCTCGACGAGCTGGAGCAGGCCGCGGAAGAACCGAAGTCGGCCATCCCGCTGCTCGACCGCCAGCAGGCGTTCGGCTACACCCAGGAAGACATCAAGTTCCTGATGGCGCCGATGGCCGCAGGCGGCGAAGAAGCGATCGGTTCGATGGGCAACGACTCGCCGCTGGCTGTCATGTCCAACAAGAACAAGACGCTGTACAACTACTTCAAGCAACTGTTCGCGCAAGTGACCAACCCGCCGATCGACCCGATCCGCGAAGCGATGGTCATGTCCGTGGTGTCCTTCATCGGCCCGCGCCCGAATCTGCTCGACACCAACAACATCAACCCGCCGATGCGACTTGAAGTGTCGCAGCCGGTGCTCGACTATGCGGATATCGCCAAGCTGCGCAACATCAGTCAGTATACCGGCGGCAAGTTCAAGTCCTACGAACTGAACATCTGCTATCCGGTCGCCTGGGGCAAGGAAGGCATCGAAGCTCGCCTCGCATCGCTGTGCGCGAAGGCGGTTGATGCGGTCAAGTCCGGCCACAACATCCTGATCATCTCGGACCGCAAGTTCGACGCCGACCAGGTTGCGATCCCGGCACTGCTGGCCACCTCGGCCATCCACCTGCATCTGGTGAGCAAGGGCCTGCGCACCTCGACCGGCCTCGTCGTGGAAACCGGTTCCGCCCGCGAGACGCACCACTTTGCGCTGCTGGCCGGTTATGGTGCGGAAGCCGTCCATCCGTACCTCGCGATGGACACGCTGACCGAAATGGCCACGGGCCTGCCGGGCGAGCTGTCCGCCGAGAAGGTCATCTACAACTTCCAGAAGGCGATCGGCAAGGGCCTGATGAAGGTCATGTCCAAGATGGGCATTTCGACCTACATGTCCTACTGCGGCGCGCAGATCTTTGAAGCGATCGGCTTGAACAAGGCGCTGGTCGACAAGTACTTCAAGGGCACCGCGTCCAACGTGGAAGGCATCGGCGTGTTCGAAATCGCCGAGGAAGCGCTGCGCCTGCACAAGCTGGCCTTCAGCAACGACCCGGTCCTGGCCAATGCACTGGACGCCGGCGGCGAGTACGCCTTCCGTGTCCGCGGCGAAGACCACATGTGGACGCCGGATGCGATCGCCAAGCTGCAGCATTCGACCCGTTCGAACAACTTCAACACGTACAAAGAGTACGCGCAGATCATCAACGACCAGTCCAAGCGCCACATGACGCTGCGCGGCCTGTTCGAGTTCAAGATCGACCCGTCCAAGGCGATCCCGATCGACGAAGTCGAACCGGCGAAGGAAATCGTCAAGCGCTTCGCCACCGGCGCGATGTCGCTCGGCTCGATCTCGACCGAAGCGCACGCCACCCTGGCTATCGCGATGAACCGCATCGGCGGCAAGTCCAACACCGGCGAAGGCGGCGAAGACGAGAACCGTTATCGCCAGGAACTGAAGGGCATCCCGATCAAGAAGGGCGAGACCCTTGCGTCGGTGATCGGCAAGGACCGCGTCGAAGTCGACCTGCCGCTGCAGGCCGGCGACTCGCTGCGTTCCAAGATCAAGCAGGTGGCGTCGGGTCGCTTCGGTGTGACCGCCGAGTACCTGACCTCCGCCGACCAGATCCAGATCAAGATGGCGCAAGGCGCGAAGCCGGGTGAAGGCGGCCAGCTGCCGGGTCACAAGGTTTCCGAGTACATCGCGAAGCTGCGTTTCTCGGTGCCGGGCGTGGGCCTGATTTCCCCGCCGCCGCACCACGACATCTACTCGATCGAAGATCTGGCTCAGCTGATCCACGACCTGAAGAACGCTAATCCGAAGGCCTCGATCTCGGTCAAGCTGGTGTCCGAAGTTGGTGTCGGCACGGTTGCCGCGGGTGTTGCCAAGGCCAAGGCCGACCACGTCGTGATCGCCGGCCATGACGGCGGCACCGGCGCATCGCCGCTGTCCTCGATCAAGCACGCGGGTTCGCCGTGGGAACTCGGCCTCGCCGAAACCCAGCAGACCCTGGTGCTGAACCGCCTGCGCAGCCGCATCCGCGTGCAGACCGACGGCCAGATCAAGACCGGCCGCGACGTCGTCATCGGCGCCATGCTGGGCGCGGACGAGTTCGGCTTCGCGACCGCGCCGCTGGTCGTCGAAGGCTGCATCATGATGCGCAAGTGCCACCTGAACACCTGCCCGGTCGGCGTCGCCACCCAGGATCCGGTGCTGCGTGCGAAGTTCTCCGGCAAGCCGGAACACGTGGTGAACTACTTCTTCTTTGTCGCTGAAGAAGTTCGCCAGATCATGGCGCAACTGGGCATCCGCACCTTCAACGAACTGATCGGCCGCTCCGACCTGCTCGACAAGTCGAAGGCGATCTCGCACTGGAAGGCGAAGGGCCTCGACTTCAGCAAGATCTTCCACCAGCCCGATGTCCCGGCTTCCGAGCCGCGCTTCCAGGTGGAAGAGCAGGACCATGGCCTCGAGAAGGCACTGGACCACAAGCTGATCGCACAGGCAAAGGCGGCAATCGACAAGGGCGAGAAGGTTTCCTTCATCTCCCCGGTCAAGAACCTCAACCGCACCGTCGGCACCATGCTGTCCGGTGAAGTCGCAAAGAAGTACGGCCACGAAGGCCTGCCGGATGACACCATCCACATCCAGCTGCAAGGCACCGCAGGCCAGTCGGCCGGCGCCTTCCTCGCACACGGCATCACGCTGGACCTGGTGGGCGAGGGCAACGACTACGTCGGCAAGGGCCTGTCGGGCGGCCGCATCATCGTGCGCCCGAACACCGAGTTCCGCGGCTGGGCGGTCGACAACATCATCATCGGCAACACCGTGCTGTACGGCGCGATTTCCGGTGAAGCCTTCTTCAATGGCGTGGCGGGCGAGCGCTTCGCAGTGCGTAACTCTGGCGCGATCACGGTCGTCGAAGGCACCGGCGACCATGGCTGCGAATACATGACCGGCGGTACCGTCGTCGTTCTCGGCGCCACCGGACGTAACTTCGCGGCCGGCATGTCGGGCGGTATCGCCTACGTGTACGACCCGGACGGCGACTTCGCGAAGAAGTGCAACATGTCGATGGTCGCCCTCGACCCGGTCCTGAGCAGCGCGGACCAGGAAGCGAAGATCGATCGGGCTATCTGGCATGCGACCACCCGCGGCGGCGAAGGCCAGACCGACGAAGCGATCCTGAAGGGGCTGATCGAGCGCCACTTCAAGTACACCGGCAGCACGCGCGCGCGCAACCTGCTGGATGACTGGGCGAATGCACGCACCAAGTTCGTGAAGGTGTTCCCGACCGAGTACAAGCGGGCACTGGGCGAGCTGAATGCGGAAAAGTCGTCCAAGGAAAAGATCGCGGCCTAATTGATAAATACACGGCGGCAGGGATCCCGCAAGCGATCCCTGTGGCCCAGATTGTGAGTAAAAAATGGGAAAAGTAACCGGCTTTCTGGAATACCAACGCCTGCAAGAGGCGAGCGAAGCACCCCAGCTGCGCAAGAAGCACTACAAGGAATTCGTGGTGCACCTCTCCGACGCCGATGCCAAGGTGCAGGGCGCGCGCTGCATGGACTGCGGCATCCCCTTCTGCAACAACGGCTGCCCGGTCAACAACATCATTCCGGACTGGAATGACCTGGTCTTCCACGGCAACTACCGCGAAGCTCTGGACGTGCTGCACTCCACCAACAACTTCCCGGAGTTCACCGGCCGCATCTGCCCGGCACCTTGCGAAGCAGCCTGCACGCTCGGCATCAACAATGACCCGGTCGGCATCAAGTCGATCGAGCACTTCATCATCGACAAGGGCTGGGAAAACGGCTGGGTGAAGCCCCAGGTTCCGGCTGTGAAGACCGGCAGGAAAGTCGCAGTTGTCGGCGGCGGTCCCGCCGGCCTGGCAGCGGCGCAGCAGCTCGCGCGCGCCGGCCATGACGTGACCGTCTTCGAAAAGAACGATCGCGTCGGCGGCCTGCTGCGCTACGGCATCCCCGACTTCAAGATGGAAAAGTCGCACATCGACCTCCGTGTCGAGCAGATGAAGGCTGAAGGCGTGACCTTCCGTACCAGCGTTTTCGTCGGCAAGGACTTTACGCCGAACGTCTACAACTGGGCAAAGGAAACAGTCTCCCCTGACCAGCTGAAGAAGGACTTCGACGCCATCGTGATCGCCGGCGGCGCCGAGCTGCCACGCGACCTGCCGGTTCCCGGCCGTGAGCTGAAGGGCGTGCACTATGCAATGGAATTCCTGCCGCTGCAGAACAAGGTCAATGCCGGCGACAAGGTGAAGGACCAGATCATGGCCACCGGCAAGCACGTCATAGTCATCGGCGGCGGCGATACCGGCTCGGACTGCGTGGGTACCTCGAACCGCCATGGCGCAGCATCCGTCACCCAGTTCGAGCTGCTGCCGCAGCCCCCTGAACAGGAAAACAAGCCGCTGGTGTGGCCGTACTGGCCGACCAAGCTGC
>NZ_LSTO01000001.1:1392385-1396803 GCF_002211445.1 Noviherbaspirillum denitrificans
TCCTCGGCGAAATGTTCCACATGGATGACATTGCCCTTGAGCCGCATATTGACCTCGGCGCGCTGGCGCTTTTCCTTTTCCGACGGTTTCTCGATGCCCAGGATCACCGCAATATCGATGATCTGGTCGAAGTGGCGGACCACGCGATCCAGCTTGTTTTCAACGTATTCGCGCAAGGATTGGCTGACATCCACATGGTGTCCGGTGATCATCAGGTTCATACGGTCGGCTCCAATTGGCAAGGGACAAAGGGGGATCGCAGGGGCATCGCTGTGCGCCTTGCTTTTGGCTGTAGACGGTTTCCCGGGTAGCAGGTTCACCAGTGCGTGTTTTTCCCGTGGGAAAAGCATTCCGGCTCCCATTTGATGTTGCTCCATCTCAGTGCCCGGCACGTTTGCCCATGCGCAAAAGGGCCTGCCGTATGGCACCTATGATCTCCCTTGCAGCAAGGCAAACCGATTCCTTCAATGCAGGAGAGCACACCATGGCACTGACCGCCACACAAACAGCTATTACCAAGATCTACCTTGGCGCGTTCAACCGCGCACCCGAGAAGTCCGGCCTCGAATACTGGACCGCTGAAGTCACCGGAGGCAAGACGCTCGACCAGGTGACCGACATCATCTTCAGCCTGCCCGTCGTCAAGGCGATCTACCCCGACACGATGAGCAACAGTGCCTTCCTCACCGCCGTCTACACCAACGTTTTCGGCAAGGCGCCGGACGCGGATGGACTCGCCTACTGGAATGCCCAGCTGACTGCCGGCCAGGAGCGCGGCCGCGTGGTCTCCACGATGATCGACGCCGGACTGGGGACGCCCGACGGCACGCCGGGCAAGGCCTTCATCGCCAACCGCATGCAAGCCGCCGTTACCTCGGCCGACCTGCAGCTGACGCGCGGTATTGAAGTCGATGAGCACAAGCAGGCCACGCTGATGCAGGACATCAACGAAACCCCGGCCAGCCTGACCGCCGGCCTGGCCGCCATCGACGCCGCCACGCCGACGCCCATCGCGGCATCGGGACAGGCGACCGGTACGGCGACTGCTGTCACGGACCGTTTCGTTTTCGCGAACGCGGATGCCACCAACTTCAAGGTCATCAACGGACTTGCGGTTGGCGACCAGGTCAGCGTTGCGAATCCTGACAATACCAACGGCGACTTCCATACCGTGGCGGAAGCCAATGCGGGCGCGGTGAATGCACATGGCGAATGGTTCTTCGATTCGGCGAGCGACAACCTGACCTACTGGAATAACGAAGCGGCCGCCGCCGTGACCGTGCAACTGACCGGGGTGGCGACGCTGAGCGCCGATACCAACGCGATCCTGACCGTGACGGCCCTCGGCTGATCGAACGAGAGAGATGAATGCGGGGTGGTCGGTGTGCCACCCCGTGTCTTTTCGGGATCAGCGGCACACCTGCCTGCCGTCATGCGTATCGGTTGCATGTACAGCAGATGGAAGGCATGTTAGCGGGCAAGTGTGACAGCATGATGACCCGCCTTAAAACAACTCGAACTGTCCTTCCGCCGCCGGCCTCCTGAACTGAGACGCGTCGAGCGCCGCATAACCTCTGGACCGCGATCCCAGCCCCAGCCGCGCGACCGCCTTGTCGAAACGCTGCCGGATCAGGTCGGCCCATACACCCTCGCCATGCATGCGCTTGCCGAAGCTGGCGTCGTATTCCTTCCCGCCGCGCATGTCGCGCAAACGGTTCATCACGCGCCGCGCGCGGTCGGGGAAATGTGCTTCCAGCCATTGCTGGAACAACGGATTCACTTCCCACGGCAGGCGCAGCACGATGAAGCTGGCCGCAACCGCGCCGGCATCCGCTGCAGCGGCAAGCACGCGTTCCAGGTCCGGTTCGGTGACGAAGGGAATCACCGGCGCGATGCTCACGCCGACCGGGATGCCGGCATCGGTGAGCGTGCGTATCGTGCGCAGGCGGCGCGCCGGTGCCGCCGCGCGCGGTTCCAGCGTGCGCGCGATGGCGGGATCGAGGGTGGTGATCGTGACGGCCGCAATCGCCTGTCGCCTGGCTGCCATCGCGGCAAGCAGGTCGATGTCGCGTTCGATCAGCGAAGACTTGGTGATGACTGCCACCGGATTGCCGCAGTCGTGCAGCACTTCCAGCACCCGCCGCGTCAGCCGCAGGCTGCGCTCGCAAGGCTGGTAGGCATCGGTGTTGACGCCCAGTGCGATGGATTCGGGCGTCCATGACGGCTTCGCGAGTTCGCGGCGCAGGAGTTCCGGCGCATTCACCTTGGCGTAAATCCGGCTCTCGAAATCCAGCCCGGGCGACAGGCCGAGGTAACTGTGCGTCGGCCGCGCGAAGCAGTAGATGCAGCCGTGCTCGCAGCCGCGATAGGGATTGAGCGACACATCGAACGGCACATCCGGCGAGGCATTGCGCGTGAGGATGCTTTTCGCGTGCTCTTCGACCACTTCGGTCCGGTAGGCGGGTGCGCCTTCTTCCTCGCGCAGCCAACCATCGTCGATCTCTTCACGGACCTCGGTTTCGTAGCGTCCCTGCAGGTTCGTCACAGCGCCCCGGCCCTTGCGCGCGGAGACTGGACGATGGAGGAAAACCGGCTGCGGATCAGGTGAAAAGTCGTCGTCCGGCATGGTTAATATACTGTATATAAATACAGTATATTAACCAGCGAAAGACGGAAGATCAAGGCATCAGCGCTGTGTCACGCGGATCGTGGTGCCGCCCATGTCGAGGTCGCGGATGGTCACGCTGCCGAAGCTGGCGCCGTTGGAGCCGCGCACGCGGATATTGCGGATGCCGACCTCGCCGACCGTGGAGGGCAGGCGCACCAGGACGCTGCCGTCGCGGTCGACAATGGTCGCCGGATTGGCCGGGTTGTACATGGCATCCCTGAAGCTGATGTCCGCATCGAGCAGGCCGGCGAAGGCGTCGCCGACCGGATTGAGCAGGCGCGCGGTGTCGCCGGTCACCTCGATCGCGATGCCGTTGGCGGCGTATAGCGCGATGCGTTGCAGGAAGCGGTCCGCCAGGCCTTGCGCGGCGACGCGCCGCATGTCGTCTTCGGACAAGCGATGCATGCCTGTATCCGCAGCAGCCGCTGCCAGCGGCGCGAGAAGGACCGACGCCAGCAGCGCGGCCGGCACATCATTGCGCGTGAACCATCCCATAAGCTCTCCATGCAGAATGACGGCGCCCCATCGCCGCGCCGGTTTGACTGCACGGGCCATCTTGAAATCCCGCAAGCGAATGAAAGCTTGGCCTTGCGCAGACAGCAATGCTGCGCATCAATGGCGCTCGACCTTCCACCATGAGGGCAGCAGGCGCAGCACGTTCTGCCGAGCGAAGCGGTCATCGATCAGCCACACTGTGCCGCGGTCAGTCTTTGTGCGAATTACCCGTCCCGCCGCTTGCACCACCTTTTGCAGGCCGGGATAGAGATAGGTGTAGTCGTAACCCGTGCCAAAGCTTTCCTGCATGCGCTGCATGATGTGCTCGTTGACGGGATTGAGCTGCGGCAGGCCGAGTGTGGCAATGAAGGCGCCGACCAGGCGCTCGCCCGGCAAGTCGATGCCTTCGCCGAAGGAGCCGCCGAGCACCGCGAAGCCGATGCCGCGTCCGTCCGGCGTGAAGCGCGCGAGGAAAGCATCGCGCGCCGGCTCGTCCATGCCGCGCGACTGCTCCCAGAAGGGAATGCCGGGGAAGCGCGCGGCGAAACGCTGCGCCGCTTTCTGCAGGTAATCGAAACTGCTGAAGAAGGCGAGGTAGTTGCCGGGCTGTTCCTCGTACTGGCGCGCAATCAGTTCCGCGATCGGATCGAGCGATGCATCGCGGTCCTGGTAGCGGGTGGAAATGCCGCGCGCGATGCGCACGCGTAGTTGCGCGGCCTCGAAGGGCGAGGCGACTTCGATGAACACCGTGTCTTCCGGCAGGCCCAGCATGTCGATGTAGAAATCCACCGGCCGCAAGGTCGCGGAAAACAGCGTCGCCGTATGTGCGGTTTCGAAGCGCGGGCGGAGGAACGCGGCAGGGATTACGTTGCGGATGCACAGCACCGACCCGCGCGGGCGCGGCTTGCTGATGTCGAACAGCGAATGCGTGCCGAACACTTCCGCCATGCGCGAAAAATGCAGCGCGTCGAAATAGAACTGCTGCAGTCCGGCATCGAATAGCGCCGGATTCTCCGCCATGTACTCGGTGATGTCGGCAATGACCTGCTGCAAGGCGAAGGAGAATTTTTCCGGCACGTCCGGATACACCTGGTAATCGCTTTCCTGCGCGTTATTGAGTGCATTCCACTGGCGGTACAGGCGGTCCAGTGTTTTCTTCAAGGCGGCGGGGGCGGTGAGGCGCAGCGAACGCAATCCCGCCTGGTCCAGCTCGGCGGTGTACATCTTGCGCGCCCGCTCCACCAGGTTGTGCGCT
>NZ_LSTO01000001.1:1396813-1398919 GCF_002211445.1 Noviherbaspirillum denitrificans
GGGCTGCGGCCAGGGCATCCTTCAGTTCCGGCCGGCGCTCGGCCAGTCCGGCGGCGGAGGCCGCCAGCGCCATCCTCCCGGCGCGGTCGATCAGGTGGATCAGGTTGGGATAGAGGTCGCGGAACAGGCCCGAGGTGGTGACGATGGAGTCGCGTCGCGTGACGCCCGGTCGGAGCCGCACGTCGGTAACGATCCCGCGGGCGTTCCAGACCGGTTCTGCACCCATCAACGCCAGCGCGAATGCGACCATCACGCCTTCGTCGCGCACGGCATCGGAGGCCCACAGGATGATGCCTTCCGAACCTTTTGCCGAAGTGTCGCGTGCAGTTGCCTTGGCGGCGAGCGATTCGCCGAGTCGATAACCGACACGCGTGGGCAGGATGTCCCCGTCCACCGCATGGAAGTTGCGTCCGGTAGGCAGCGCTTCCGGCGAGCGCAGCGGGTCGTTGCCTTTGCCCGGCGGGATGTAGCGGCCTTCAAGGCCGGCGAGCAGTCCTGACATTTCCAGGCGCGGCGAGTCGGCCAGTTTGCGCTCGGTTTCGCGGTCGACGGTGCCGCCCTTGCGCATGGAATCGAGCATCAGCTCCAGCGACTGTTGGCTCCACGGCCGGCCGAACACATGCAGCCCGTAGGGCATGAACTTTTCCTGCAGCTTGGTCAGGTAGTGGCCGACCTCGTGCGCGAGCAGGTCGTCGTCGGCCGATTCGAAGCCGATGCCGCGCACGGCGAGCACGTCGGCCATCGAGGCTTCGAGTTCGGCTTTCAGGTTGAGTGCCGTCACCTGTTCGCGCATGGTGTGCGCGGCCTGCGCCTTGAGCGATTCGCTGGAAGCGGCCTCGAAACTCTCGACCACCTGGCGCAGGGCAAGCAGCTGGTCATAGAGCGGCGTCGCGGCGAGCGGCGGCGTCAGGTGGTCGACCATGACGGCCAGTCCGCGACGTTTGGCCTGCGTGCCTTCGCCGACGCCATCAACGATGTAGGGATAGACGCCGGGCAGGTCAGCGGCGATCAGGCTCGGGTAATCGTCGGCAGAGAGGCCGACTGCCTTCCCGGGCAGGAATTCATAGGTGGAATGGCGGCCGACGTGCACCAGCGCGTCGGCCTTGAAGCGGTCGCGCAGCCAGTGGTAGAACGCAAGGTACTGGTGTGGCGGCGTGATACTGGTGTTGGCGTGAAGCAGCTCTTCGTCCACTTCCCAGCCGCGCGGCGGCTGCGGCCCGATGAACACGTTGCCGAACACGATACCGGGCACGAGCAGCTTTCCGCTGTCGACCATGATCCGGCCCGGCGCCACACCCCAGCCCTTGAGGCCTTCAATGCCATAGCCGCTCAGGCGGCGCGCCACCGGCCCGAGCGCGGCGCAGCGGCGGCGCGGGTTGTCGGCAATGCAGGCGTGGTAGCCGGATTCCAGCGCTTCCAGGTCCTGCAGCGCTTCGCGGCGCTTCGGATGGTCGGCGCCTTCGACCAGGTGGCGCAATTCCTTCAGGATGGCGTCCACACGCTTGCGGCCGGTAGGGCGTTCGTTGGCCGCTTCAGCTTCAAGGACCTCCGCATGCAGGCGGCCGAGCGGTCCGCTCGTCATTTCGCCCTGCACGCGGGCCGGCAGCGTAGTAAACCAGCGCGCATAGTCGGCAGCGGGGACGTTGGCGACGGAGGCACCGAGATCGCGCAGCGCCGCCTTGTCTTCAGGCAGGTTCACGCCATGCGCCATGATGCGGTCGAGCAGGGCCTCGGGGGAAGCAGGCAGTTCGCCCGTTGTGTAGCCGGCCGCCTTGAGCGCATGCAGCATGTCGAACAGCGAGGCCGGAACATCGAGGTTGTCGGCGCCGATGTTCTGCCGTCCCGGCGGATGGTTGTAGTAGATGATGGCGATGCGCTTGTCGCGGTTTGCCTTGGCACGCAGGGCCAGCCAGCGCTGGACGCGCGCGGCGAGCAGGCCGGCTTCCGCTTCCAATACGGCAGGCGGGCGCGTTTCGATGCCGGTCACGCGGTCGACCTGTCCCTTGCCCAGCGCCGAGACGACGATGGGCTGACCGATGCCTTGCAGCTCGGGCAGCGCGACCCGGTACTGCACCGAATCGGCGGGCAGGCCGTCGGGCGACAGCC
>NZ_LSTO01000001.1:1398929-1403945 GCF_002211445.1 Noviherbaspirillum denitrificans
AGATCATTTCGACAACAACGACTTCGCCGTTCCTGCGATCAGCTCCCGCAGCCACTTGTGTTCGGGCGCATGGTGTACCCGCTCGTGCCAGAGCTGGTAAAAGCGCATCGCAGGGAATTTGACCGGCACGGTGAAGATTTTCAGCGGCAGGTTCTTCTCGTAGAAGCGCATGAACTGCCGCCCGGTCGTTAGCACCAGGTCGCTGCGCGTGAGCATGTAGGGAATCAGCCCAAAGTAGGAAGACTCCACCACCACGTTGCGGTGCAGGTTCTGCCGCGCGAGGAAGGATTCGATCACGCCGGAATAGCCGGGCAGCATCTGCGACGGCGCGACATGGGGCAGGGACAGGTAGTCTTCCACCGTCATGTCGTCCGGCCCGGTGCGCAGGGCGTACGCGCAATCCGCGCGCATGATGCAGGCGATTTCGTCCTCGAACAGCTTGGACAGGTGCAGGTGCTCGGGCGGCTCGTCCCAGTTGGCGATCACCACGTCCAGTTCGCCGTCGGACAGCAGCTTCAGGTAGTCGCTGTCGGCGCCCATGTTGTGGATGACGACGCGGCTCTTCGGCGATTCGCGCCGCACGCTGGCGACGATGTTGGGCAGGAACTGGCTGTCGAGGTAGTCAGGCGCCGCGATGTGGAAGGTGCGCGCCTCGTGCTGGGGCACGAAGGCGGTCTTCTGGGCAAACAGCTTTTCGGTTTCGTCGAGGATCTGCTTGGCCGGCTTGAGCAGGCTTTCGCCGTGCTGGGTCGGCACCATGCCGCGCGCGCCGCGCACCAGCAGGGGATCGCCGGTGAGTTCGCGCAGCTTGCGCAGCGACGCGGAAATCGAGGGTTGCGGCTGGTTGAGCTTGAGCGCCACCCGCGACACGTTCTTCTCCGACAGAAGCAGGTAGAGGATCCGTATAAGATGGATATCCAAATGATCCGGCAAGCCCGACATCCCGTCCCCTCTATAATGTTATGGGTATGTAAAATATACTAAACGCCCGATGTTTCGGGGTAGAAAAAAGTCTATCTTGTTACGGCAGTGCGTCAAATCGTCCTGCGCGAATGCCGGGTATATCGGAATTCGCATTGGCAAAGTCATATGGGTCGCAGCGGTGCCTCAATGGTGCGCGACCGATTCACCCCTCTCGTCTGAAGCGCCCGCGGAGGCAGACGAGCTTCTGTCTATGAGGAATACATGGAAGCTTTGTTGCTGAATTACGGCGCCGAATGGCTCAACCTGCTGGTCCGCTGGCTCCACCTGATCACCGGCATCGCATGGATCGGCGCCTCCTTTTACTTTGTCTGGCTCGATAACTCGATCCGGCCGCCCAAGCCCGGATCGGACCTGGAAAAGGCCGGGGTGTCGGGCGAACTCTGGGCCGTGCACGGTGGCGGTTTCTACAATCCGCAGAAATACCTGGTTGCGCCCAAGCAGTTGCCCGAAGAGCTGCACTGGTTCAAGTGGGAAGCGTACAGCACCTGGCTGTCCGGCTTCGCGCTGCTGTTCATCGTCTACTACTTCAATGCGTCGGCCATGATGGTCGACAAGGCGGTTGCCGACATCACCGGCACGCAGGCGGTGCTGATCGGCCTCGGCACACTGGCGGGCGGCTGGATCGTGTACGACCTGCTGTGCAAGTCGCCGCTCGGGCAGCGCGACGGCCTGCTCGGCATCGTGATGTTCGTGCTGATCGTCGCCGCGGCCTATGTGCTGACGAAATTCCTCGGCGGACGCGCGGCCTACATTCATGTCGGCGCCATGATCGGCACCATGATGGTCGGCAATGTGCTCATGCAGATCATCCCCGGGCAGCACAAGCTGGTCGATGCGATGAAGCAGGGCAAGTCGCCTGACCCGATCTACGGCAAGCGCGCGAAGCAACGCTCGGTGCACAACAACTACTTCACGCTGCCGGTGCTGTTCATCATGATCAGCAACCACTACGCGATGACCTACAGCAATCGGTACAACTGGCTGGTCCTCGCGGGCATCATGGCGGCGGGCGTGCTGATCCGCCACTTCTTCAACCTTCGGCACAAGGGGCAGGTTGCATGGGGTTATCCGGCGGCCGGTGTGGCGCTGCTTGCGGTGGTTGCAGTTGCGATTGCGCCGAAGCCGGCTGCGAAGCCTGTCGCGGGGACTGCCGCCATCGATACGGCGAAGATCATGCCGGTGATCCAGCAGCGTTGCGCGGTCTGCCATTCGGACAAGCCGACGCAGAATGGCTTTGGGACCGCACCGGCGGGGGTGTTGCTGCATACGCCGGAACTGGTGCGGCAGAATGCGGCGCGGGTGTACCAGCAGACGGTGCAACTGAAGGCGATGCCGATCGGGAACCTGACGGGGATGACGGATGAGGAGAGGGCGCTGGTGGGACAGTGGTTTGAGGCGGGGGCGAAGTAATTGCCTTCATCCTGCTGACCGATTCAACCTGTTCCCCTGAAAGGCCCGACACCATGACAACCACCATCCACATCGACGGCTTCACCCTCACCGCAGAACAAGTCATCGCGATCGCCCGCGACCCGCAAGTCAAGGTCGGCCTGGCCCAATCCTCGCGCGACGCGCTCAAGCAAAGCCGCGACTACATCGAATCCACCTGGATGCACGATGAAGCGCCGATGATGTACAGCTTCAACACCGGCGTCGGCCTGCTGAAGGACACCCGCATCAAGGTCGAGCACATCGAACTGTTCCAGACCCAGCTGATCCGCGCACATGCGGCTGGCATGGGCGAGCCGTTCTCCGAAGAAGTCAGCCGCGCCACCATGCTGCTGCGCGCCAATGCCTTCGCCAGCAACTATTCCGCGCCGCGCGTCGAAGTAGTCGACCGCCTGCTCGCCTTCATCAATGCCGGCATCCATCCGGTGATGCCGCAAAAGGGTTCGGTCGGCGCCTCCGGCGACCTCGCGCCGCTGTCCTACCTGGCCGCCGCCATCGCCGGTTTCGATGAGGCGGAAGTGATGTACCAGGGCAAGCGCATGAGTGCGCCCGAAGCGATCCGCCAATCCGGCATCGGCCCGGTGCAATTCGACCTCAAGGCCAAGGATGCGTCGGCCCTGATCAACGGCTGCACCGTCTCGCTCGCCGTGGCGGTGCTGGCCGCGCGTGATGCGCGCAACCTGCTGTCGGATGCCTGTCTGTCGCTCGGCCTGACGCTGGAGGCGATGCGTGCCGAAATGGCCGGTTTCGACGAACGCATCCATCTTGCCCGTCCACATGCCGGCCAGGTCAAGACCGCGGCCATCATCCGCAACCTGCTCAAGGGATCGACCCGCACCACGCATGAAGCGCGCGCCGTGCAATTCCCCGACGAGCTGCGCCGCACCGACATCCCCTATACGCCGCGCATCCAGGACGTATATTCGCTGCGCTGCGCGCCGCAGGTCTACGGTCCGGTATTCGATGCGCTCGATTACATCGACACCATCGTCGCCAAGGAAATCAATTCCGCCACCGACAACCCGCTGATCTTCGGCAAGGACGGCGGCGGCTTCGAGATCATTTCGGGCGGCAACTTCCACGGCCAGTACCTGGCCCAGGCGATGGACCTGCTCGCGATGGCCATCACCGACCTCGGCAGCATCTGCGAAAGGCGCATCGCGCGCCTGATCGATCCCACGCTGTCGTGGGGCTTGCCGCGCAACCTGATGACCGGCATCCGCGGCGTCAACACCGGTTATCCGGTGGTGCAGTGCTCGATGAGTTCGCTGGTGATGGAAAACCGCACGCTGTGCATGCCGGGGAGCGTCGACAGCATCCCGTCCAAGGGCAACAGCGAAGACCACATCTCGAATTCGACCTGGTGCGCGCGCAAGGCGGCCACGGTCGTCGCCAACACCCAGTACATCATCGGCGTGGAAATGCTGCTGGCCGCGCAGGCATTGACGATGACCGAATCGCTGCTGCCGGGCTTCGTGCTGGGGCAAGGCACGCAGGCTGCGTATGACGAAGTGCGGCGCCAGATCCCGGCTTGCCTGGAAGGCGACCGCTGGTTCCACAACGATATCCAGGTGGCGCAATCCTTTGTAACCACGGGATCGGTGCGTGCCGCGGTCGAGAAGAAGATCGGCCGCTTTGCCTGAAGATTTGTTTGGAGTGTGATTGGGGCAGGGTGACCTGCCCCTTTTTTATTTCTTCGGTTTCGACGGCTTCATTTCCGCTGCCAGCAGTTCGCGCAGGCGCTGCGCGAGCGGCGTCAGGTAGGCATTCTTCCGCGTCAGCAAACCGATCTGCCGGCGCAACGGCGGGACGCTGATCGACAGCGGCAGCACGCCCAGCGCGCGCAGGCGTTCCAGTGTCCATGTGCTGCCGATGCCGAGCATGCGTGTGCCGCTGAGCAGACGGAAGTTGCTCAGGCTGCTGGCGTTGATTTCCACGCGGATGTTCAGCGCGGGCAAGCCGGCTTCGCGCACCAGGGTCTCCAGCTGTCCGCGCAGACGGGTGTTCTGCGCCGGCAGCAGCCATGGTTCGGCGGCGACATCGGCGAGTTTCAGGTCGCGCCGCTGGTGCAGGGGATGCGCCTGGTCGGCAACCACATACAGCACATCCTCGTGCAGCGGGACCACATCGATTTCCGGCATCGGCGGCGACGGGATCGGCGCGATCACCAGGTCGAGCTCGCCCTCGATCAGCATGTCCAGCAGGTACTGCATCAGCTTTTCCACGATGTGCAGGCGCGCCGCCGGACGTTCCACCAGCATGCGGCGTATCGTCCCCATCACCCGCTGGTCGTCGAGGGTCGGGCTGAAACCCAGCCGCAGCACGCCCAGTTCACCCGTTTTCATCTGGTGCATTTCGCGCAGTGCGTCGTCGTATTCGAGGCGGATGCGCTGCGCCCGCCCGAGGAAGGCTTCACCCGCCTGCGTCAGCACCACGCCCTTCGGATGGCGTTCGAACAGCGGCATGCCGACCAGCGCCTCCATGCGCGCGATGGCCCGCGTCAGCGCCGGCTGGGTCAGGCCCAGTGCGTCGGCGGCGCGGCCTACGTGCCGGTGTTCGGCCACCGTCGCGAGGTAGTCGATG
>NZ_LSTO01000001.1:1403955-1413796 GCF_002211445.1 Noviherbaspirillum denitrificans
GGAAGTGAAAACCGCGATCAAAGCCTTCTGCGACGCCGGCCTGATGGCGGCGGGCCAGGATTACGACTTTGGCGGCATGCAGCTGCCCGTCCTGATCGAGAAGGCGGGACTCGCCTATTTCAAGGGCGCCAACGTCGGCACCTCGTCGTATCCTTTCCTGACCATCGGCAATGCCAATACGCTGCTCAAGTGCGGCACGCCGGAGCAAATCGAAACCTTCGTGCGGCCGATGATGGAAGGCCGTTTCTTCGGCACCATGTGCCTGTCCGAGCCGCAGGCCGGTTCCTCGCTGTCGGACATCGTCACCCGCGCCGAACCGCAGCCGGACGGTACCTACCGGCTCAAGGGCAACAAGATGTGGATTTCCGCCGGCGAGCACGAGCTGTCGGAAAACATCGTGCACCTCGTGCTGGCCAAGGTGCCGGACGAGAACGGCAAGCTGATCCCGGGCGTGAAGGGCATTTCCCTGTTCATCGTGCCGAAGAAGCTGGTGAACCCGGACGGTTCCCTCGGCGAGCGCAATGACGTCGTGCTGGCCGGCCTGAACCACAAGATGGGCTATCGCGGCACCACCAACTGCCTGCTGAATTTCGGCGAGGGCAAGTTCAAGCCGGGCGGGCAGGCCGGTGCGATAGGCTACCTCGTCGGCGAAAAGCACAAGGGCCTCGCCAACATGTTCCACATGATGAACGAGGCGCGCATCGGCGTCGGTCTCGGCGCGGTGATGCTTGGCTATACCGGCTACCTGCACGCACTGGAATACGCCCGCGAGCGTCCGCAAGGCCGCCATCCGATGAACAAGGATGCCGCGCAGCCGCAGATCCCGATCGTGCAGCACACCGACGTCAAGCGCATGCTGCTCGCGCAGAAATCGTACGTGGAGGGCGGCCTCGCGCTGAACCTGTACTGCGCGCGCCTGGTCGACGATGAGCGTACCGCGGAATCGGAAGAAGCTCGCCGCAACGCCTCGCTGCTGCTCGACATCCTGACCCCGATCGCCAAGTCCTGGCCGTCGCAGTGGTGCCTGGAAGCGAACAGCCTCGCGATCCAGGTGCATGGCGGCTACGGCTACACCCGCGAATACAATGTCGAACAGTTCTACCGCGACAACCGCCTCAATCCCATCCATGAGGGCACGCACGGCATCCAGGGCCTGGACCTGCTGGGCCGCAAGGTGTCGATGCACGGGGGCGCGGCATTCAAGCTGCTCGGCGCGGAAGTGCAGAAGACGATTGCGAAGGCGATGGAAGTGAAGGAGTTGGCCGGCTTCGCGCGGGCGCTCGGCGCGGCACTGCAGCGTATCGAAAAGGTGACGCAGGCGCTGTATGCGGCGGGCGACATGAACAAGACGCTTGCAAACGCATCAGCCTACCTGGAAGCCTTCGGCCATTCGGTCGTTGCCTGGGGCTGGCTCGAGCAGGCCTTGCTCAGCGTGGGCAAGACCGGCCATGATGCCGATTTCTATCGCGGCAAACTGCAGGCGTGCACCTATTTCTTCAAGTGGGAACTGCCGAAGGTCCATCCGCAGCTCGACCTGCTGGAAAGCATCGACACCACGACGCTGGACATGCAGGACGCCTGGTTCTGACATACAAACGATATAGAGGAGATGACATGCGTACGATCAAGGAATTGTTTGACCTCAAGGGCAAGACGGCGCTGGTGACCGGCGGCTCACGCGGCCTCGGGCTGCAGATTGCCGAAGCGCTGGGCGAAGCCGGCGCAAAACTGGTACTTTCGTCGCGCAAGCAGGCCGACCTCGACGAAGCCGTTGCGCACTTGAAGTCGCGCGGCATTGAGGCAAGCGCCATCGCCGCCGACGTATCGCAGGAGTCGGCCATCGAACCGCTGGTTGCGGAGGCCATGAAGCGGCTCGGCCAGATCGACATCCTCATCAACAATGCGGGTGCCACCTGGGGCGCGCCTGCGGAAGAGTATCCGCTGGAAGCCTGGGACAAGGTGATGAACCTGAACGTGCGCAGCATCTTCCTGCTCTCGCAGGCAGTGGGCAAGGCTTCGATGATTCCGCGCAAGTACGGCCGCATCATCAACATCGCGTCGATCGCCGGTCTTTCGGGCAATGGTCCGAACAGCATGAAGACGGTCGCCTACAACACGTCCAAGGCTGCGGTGATCAACTTCACCCGCACGCTGGCCGGGGAGTGGGGCCGGTACGGCATTACCGTCAACGCGCTGGCACCGGGCTTCTTTCCGTCCAAGATGACCAAGGGCGTGCTGGAGAATCTTGGTGAGGACAACCTTGCCAAGCGTGCGCCGCTGCAGCGCATCGGTGACGATGAGGACCTGAAGGGGGCCGCGTTGCTGTTTGCAACGGACGCATCCAAGCACATTACCGGCCAGGTCCTGGCAGTGGACGGCGGCGTTTCGGCAGTGCACTAATGAGTACGATCAAGCCGCAAACCGAGGGCCAGCCTTTTCCGGCCGAGATCCCGTTCCTGAACGATCTCGGCGTCGAATTCCTGGGTATGGGCAATGGCGAGGCGCAAGTTGCGCTGAACCTTGAACATCGTCACATGAACAGCTGGATGGTGACCCATGGCGGGATCACGATGACGTTGCTCGATGTGGTGATGTCCATGGCCGGGCGTTCACTGGACCCAGACGCCCGCGGCGGCGTGACCATCGAAATGAAAACCAGCTTCCTGCAGCCTGCCGGCCATGCCGGCGGGCGGATTATCGCCAAGGGCAAGGCTTTCCATCGTTCCACCACCATGTGCTTCTGCGAGGGCGAGGTCTGGAACGGCGACAAGCTGGTAGCCAAGGCGATGGGCACCTTCAAGTACCTGAAGCGCCTCGACATCGCGAAGAAGCTGGAACACGAATAAAGACTGACAAGGAGACAGCATGACAACATACAAGCGCATGGTCCTGGCCTCGCGCCCGCAAGGCCACGTCGTTCCCGAAAACTTTCGCCTGGAAGAAGTCCCGGTTCCCGACCTGAAGGATGGCGAACTCCTGGTCCGCAACCATTACCTGTCGCTCGACCCGTACATGCGCATGCGCATGGAAGACGTGAAGAGCTATGCTGCGCCGCAAGCGATTGGCGAGACCATGATCGGCGGCACCGTCGGCGAAGTGGTCGCATCTAAGAATCCGAAGTTCGCGGTGGGCGACAAGGTGCAAGGCATGTTCGGCTGGTCGGAGATGGGTGTGTCCGATGGCTCGCTGCTGCGCAGGCTGGACACCACGCACATCCCGCTGTCCGCCTACCTCGGCTCGGTCGGCATGCCCGGCATGACCGCCTGGTACGGCCTGACCCAGATCATCCAGCCCAAGGAGGGCGAGACCATCGTCGTCTCCGCCGCCAGCGGCGCGGTCGGCAGCGTGGTCGGCCAACTGGCGAAACTGCGCGGCTGCCGCGCGGTCGGCATCGCGGGCGGCAAGGAAAAATGCGATTACGTGGTCAATGAGCTGGGTTTCGACGCCTGCATCGATTACAAGGCAGGCAACCTGAAGGAAGAACTGGCGAAGGCGACGCCGAACGGCATCGACGGGGTGTTCGAGAACGTCGGCGGTGAAATCTTCGACGCCTGCCTGGAGCGCATGAATCCCTTCGGCCGCATCGCGTTGTGCGGCATGATCGCGGGCTACGACGGCGATCCCTCTCCGATCCGCAATGCACGCTTCTTCCTGACCATGCGCCTGTCGATGCGCGGCTTCATCGTCTCCGAGCACATGGACCTGTGGCCGCAGGGATTGAAAGAACTCGGCACGCTGGTCGCCACCGGCAAGCTGAAGTTCCGCGAATCGGTCGCACAAGGGCTGGAAGCGGCGCCCGAGGCCTTCATTGGCATGCTCAAGGGCCGCAATTTCGGCAAGCAGCTGGTCAAGCTGATTTGATCGCGTCCGGTCGAACCCTATCACTCGCGGAGCTGCCGTGCCGGACATCATTTTCCATCACTATCAAAACTCGCCGTTTTCCGAAAAGATCCGCCTGATCTTCGGCTTCAAGAAGCTGGCGTGGAAATCGGTATTCATCCCCCCGGTCATGCCGAAGCCGAACCTGACGGCGCTGACCGGCGGCTATCGAAGGACGCCGGTGCTTCAGATTGGCGCCGATATTTACTGCGACACTGCCCTGATCGCGGATGTACTTGAACGCGTCGCGCCGTCTCCCTCACTGTATCCGAAGGAGATCGAAGGCCTGTCGCGCACACTGGCGCAATGGGCGGACGCGACACTGTTCTGGACCGTTATCGCCTATGTCTTCCAACCGGTGGCCATGCCTTACCTGCTGGGGCCGCTGACGCCGGAGCAGATGAAGGCGTTCGGCGCGGACCGGGCGGCGATGCGCGGCAACGCGCCGCGCATGGCCGTCGGTGAAGCGACCGGCAACCTGAAGGATTACCTGGGCCGGCTCGATAACATGCTCGACGGCGGCAAGCCTTACCTGCTGGGCGCTAAGGCAAGCATCGCGGATTTCTCCGTGTACCACTGCATCTGGTTCCTGCAACTGGCGCAGCCGCTTGCAGGCATCCTCGATGCAGCGCCGAACGTGAAGGCGTGGGCGGCGCGCATGGCCGCATTCGGCCACGGCGAACCGGGCAAGCTGGGAGCGGACGCGGCACTCGACGTGGCGCGTGAAGGCAGGCTGGAAGCAGGTGACATTGAATTCATTGACACGCACGGCGTGGCGCGCGGCGAGCGGGTCACGATCACCGCGACCGATTACGCGCTCGATCCGGTGGAGGGCGAACTTGTCCTGTCCACCAGCAGGGAATGGGCGGTGAAACGCACGGATCCCATTGCAGGGGAAGTGATCGTGCATTTCCCGCGCGTCGGATTCCAACTCAAGAAAATCGAACCATAACAGGAGAGCAGACATGAAAGATTTCCACGGCAAGGTCGCCGTCATCACCGGCGGCGCCAGCGGTTTCGGCCGCGAGTTCGCAATCATCGGCGCACGCCTCGGCATGAAACTGGTCCTGGCCGACGTGCAGCAGGACGCGCTGGACAAGACCAAGGCAGAACTCGAGGCGCAAGGCGCGCAGGTCCTGGCCATGCGCTGCGACGTGCGCAAGGCGGAAGAGGTTCAGGCACTGGCCGATGCCACGATGGCGAAATTCGGCGCGGTCCATCTCGTGTTCAACAACGCCGGCGTCGGCTCGGGCGGCTTGGTCTGGGAAAACTCGATCGCCGACTGGGAATGGGTCCTCGGCGTCAACCTGTGGGGCGTGATCCACGGCGTGCGCACCTTCACGCCGCTGATGCTGGAGTGCGCGAAGAAGGATCCGGGCTACCAGGGGCACATCGTCAACACCGCTTCCATGGCGGGCATGCTGAATGCGCCGAACATGGGCGTGTACAACGTGTCCAAGCATGCCGTCGTGTCGCTGTCCGAAACCCTGTACCACGACCTGCAGCTCATCAAGGCCCCGATCGGCGCGTCGGTGCTGTGCCCGTATTTCGTGCCGACCGGCATCCACCAGTCGGAGCGTAACCGTCCGGACGATGTGAAGGGCGACGACAATCTCACGCTCAGCCAGCAGGCCCAGCGTGCGGTGTCCGAAAAGGCGGTCACCTCCGGCAAGGTCACGGCGGCGGAAGTGGCGGAGCGAACCTTCAATGCGATCCGCGACAGCGCGTTCTACATCTACTCGCACCCGCAGGCGCTGGGCAATGTGCAGACCCGCATGGAGGACATCGTCCTGCAGCGCAACCCGACCGACCCGTTTGCGGCGGCGCCCCAGGTGCGCCAGATGCTGCAGGCCAAGATGGGCGTCCAGTAATCGCATGGGCGCGCCTATCCAGGACGGCCAGTATGCCGCGCTGCCGAATGGCATCCGCCTGCATTACGCCAGTGCAGGCGAAAAGGGGCGGCCGCTGGTCCTTTTCGTGCATGGCTTCCCCGAGTTCTGGTACGAATGGGAAGCGCAGCTGGCGGAGTTCGGTGGCGACTTTTTCGCGGTCGCGCCGGACCTGCGCGGCTTCAACCTGTCGGACATGCCATCCGACCTGGCGCAGTACAAGGCGAAACATATCGTCGAGGACCTGCGGCTGCTGGCGGCACACCTTGGCTATGAGCGTTTCGTGATGGTTGCGCATGACTGGGGCGGGGCGATTGCGTGGAATTTTGCGATCGCATTGCCGCAGTTGCTGCACAAGCTCATCATCGTCAATTCGCCGCATCCCTACCTGTTCGCACAGGCGCTGGCGAACGATCCCGAGCAGCAGGCCGCGAGCGAGTACATGAACTGGCTGCGGGCGGAGGGCTCGGAAAGCGCGCTGGCGAAGGATGAGTTCAAGCTGCTGGAAGGGCTGCTCAATGGCATGGGGCGCTCGCCGACGCCGTGGTTTACGCCGGAGGTGAGAGCGCGGTACCACGAGTGCTGGGCGCGCGGACTGACTGGCGGCGTGAATTACTATCGCGCTTCGCCGCTGCATCCGCCGACGAAGGACCACGCCGGGCCGAACAGGCTGCAGCTCGATCCATCTGATTTCATCGTCCGCATCCCGACACGTGTAATCTGGGGCGAGCAGGACATTGCCTTGCCGAAGTCCCTCATCAATGGCCTGGATGGCTTGATCGGCGACCTGAAGATCGAGCGCATTCCGGAAGGCACGCATTGGGTGATCCACGAGCAGCCGGAACGCGTCAATCGCCTGATCCGCGGCTTCCTTTCCGAATGAGCGATGAACGATCCGCGAGGATCGTTCATAATGTCCGGCTCACTTTCCAACCATCCCACCATGGCACGCGAAGACTTTTCCTTTTTCCATTCCCTGCGGGTGCGCTGGGCCGAGGTCGACATGCAGGGCATCGTGTTCAACGGCCATTACCTGACCTATTTTGATGTCGCCTTCACTGAATACTGGCGTGAAACCGGTTTGCCAAGCGTGCTGCAGCAGGCGGCCGACGGCAAGGAAATGTTTGCCCGCAAAGCGACCATCGAGTACCAGGCGCCGGCGCGTTTCGACGATGTGCTGGAGATCGGCGTGCGCTGTGCCGGGTTCGGCCGGACGTCGGTCCGCTTCGTGGTCGAGATTCATCGCGGTGAGGAGCACCTGATCAGCGGTGAGCTGGTCTATGTGTATGCCGCCACCAGTATCCGCAAGGGCGTGCCTTGGCCGGATGCGTGGCGCGAGACCATTACCCGCTTCGAAAAGCTTGCACCGGAGGCGCTGTGAGCATTCGTGTAACACTGGGCGATTGGGCTACGCAACGCGAGGGCGCGCAGGCGGTGCGCTACGACGTCTTCGTGCTCGAACAGAAAGTGCCCCTCGAGATGGAGTGGGACGAGATGGATGCGCAGTGCGTGCATGCGCTGGCCCTCGATTCGGAAGGCAGCGTCATCGGCACCGGCCGTCTGCTCCCGGACGGTCACATCGGGCGCATGGCAGTGAGGCCGCAGGTGCGCGGGCAAGGCATCGGCGCACTCATGCTTGAAGCGCTGGTGGAAGCAGCGCGCAAACGCGGCGACCGTGAGGTCATGCTGAACGCCCAGACGCAGGCGGAAGCCTTCTACGAACGCTATGGATTCCGCCGCGAGGGCGAGGTGTTCATGGAAGCGGGCATTCCCCACATCCACATGCGGCGCGAACTTACCTGAGCACACGCTCCTGCAAGATCGGCGTGCCGTTGCCCGGCAGCCGCACCACCGTCGACGAACGCGTGCCGTATTCGGGCGATTCGATGCAGACCGCGGACAGGATGCGTTCCCATTCCTGTCCGATCCCCGTATCCGGCAGGCGGCAATCCGGCGCGCGTGCCGTATCCGACAGCATTTCGAAGTAGGCGTCCTCCGGCGCACCCTGGCACAACAGGCTCGAAAACTGCGCCTTGGTGCGGACCACCTTGGGCCAGGGCGTGTCGAGCGAGCCGTTGGACAGGCCGTAGACGCCGGGCGCCAGCGGCTTGCCGTTGCGTGCATCGTCAGGCGATCCGTTCGAATACCAGACCAGTTCCTCGCGGTTCCCGACCAGCAGGTTGAAGCCGTTGTACTGCTTCGCGCGCGGCGCGAGGTCTTCCACGAACTGCATCGGCGAGGCGATTCCGGCCAGGTAGCCGGCGACGAGTTCGCCGCGCGAGGGAGCATCGCTCCTCCGATCGGACGGTTCGCGGATGTTGGTGATGGCGGCGAAGCGGCCTTCGCGCGTCACGCCCATCCAGGTGCCGCCGCCGCGCAGGTCGCGGCCGGCATAGATATGCGCCTGGTCGCTCCACCAGCCTGCGGGCGTCGTGGGACGTTCGTAGAATTCATCGCGGTTGCCGGCGGCGAGCAGTGGAATGCCGGGAACAAGCTTCCACGCAAAAACGATCAGGCACATGCTGGGATATCCACAAAGTGTTCGGTGTGGCGCGGCCCCTCGATCAGGCCGGCGAGGCCGTCCTTGGCCACGGCGTCTTGCAGGATGGCTTCGAAACCTTCCGGAACCGCCAGGTAGACTTCCATCCAGGTTTGCAGGCCGTCCTTTTCCTCGGGACGGCGCTTCAGCGCCACGGCAACGCCGTTGGCGATGCGCTGCTGCATCGCGGTGACGCGTGCGTGCAGTGCAGGGGCGTTGTCGCCGCGAACGCGGTAGTAGATGTACAAGTCCATGCGGATCCTGGTGAGCGCTCAGGCCGGCAGCGGGTAGGGCAGTTGTGCAAACCGGAGGATGCTGCCGGTCGCCGAGCCGAGGCGAATCGTGCCTTCTTCGATGGCAGTCATCTTCGTTTCCACCAGGCAGTCGGTGCCGCCTTCCGGATTGTGTTCGGCGTTCACGACCATGCCGCACGGCTGGTCCGGGTCGCCGCTCCAGTAAACCTCGGTGCCCGGCGCGACGCCGTCCACATCGATCGATGCCAGCAGCATGCGGCGCTTGAGCTTGCCGAGGTACTGGCTGCGCGCGACGATTTCCTGGCCGGGGTAGCAGCCTTTCTTGAAATTGACGCCGCCGATCAGCTCGAAATTGACCATTTGCGGGACGAATTGCTCCTGCGTGGGCAGCGTCACCTGCGGCACGCCGGCGTGGATGTCGGTCAGGCGCCACAGGGACGTCGCGGCCGGCGAGAGCGTCTTGATCAGTTCCGGCCATGCGCTTTCCGCGACTGCGGGCGGCGCGCTCCACTGGAAGCGCGGATGGCCGAAGGCATCCGGCAGACGGATAAGACTGCCTGCATCGGAATCGGCTTTCGCGTATGGCGATGCCGGCGGTTGCGGGAACCATTTTGCCAGCGCTGCGGTGGCGCCTTCGCCGCCGAGGCCGAGCAGCGCCCAGTCGCCGCTCACGTCATTGAGCTTCGCCTTCGAACGCAGGATGAACATCTGCAGGCGCTTCTGCACCGCCGGCTGGATCTGCTTCGGCAACTGCAGCATGATCGCGCCGTCGCGCTGCCACATGAGGAAGGTGGCGAGCAGGCGGCCCTTGGGCGAACAGTAGCCGGCAAGGCGTGCTTCCTGCGCGCCGAGGTGTTCGACATCGTTGGTCAGCTGGTTGTGCAGGAAGACGGGGGCGTCGTCGCCGGTCGCGGCGATCAGGCCGGTGTCCGTGAGCGGGGCGACAAAGCCGCGCTGCAGGCCGCCCTGCGGCAGCGTTTCGCCGAATGCCTCGACGCGTCCCGCATCATCGAAACGCGCGCCGTGCCGTTCCAGGAATTGCAACCATGTGTTCGTCGTTTCAGTCATACATTCCAGCCAATAGAGGATTAGCCATTATCATCATGGCTTGATTATAGTGACGTCTTCAAAATGCCGTTCGACGCTGCCTCGCGCCGTCCGGCCTCCACAGCAAAGGCCTGGTTTTGTTCAAAAAGTTTCTGATTGTCATCATCGCCCTGTCGCTGGCGGTTCCCGCCATGCTCACGTACTGGGCACATCGTCCCATCCTTGCCGCAGGC
>NZ_LSTO01000001.1:1413806-1421295 GCF_002211445.1 Noviherbaspirillum denitrificans
CTCGTGGAAAGGTCGTGGCAGTCATGGGCGGCTCGGGCTCGGGCAAGACGACCATCCTCCGCCTGATCGGCGGGCAGCTGCAGGCGCAAAAGGGCCGCATTCTGTTCGACGGCCAGGATGTCAATGCACGCGACACCAAGCGCATGTATGAAATGCGCCGCCGCATGGGCATGCTGTTTCAGCACGGCGCGCTGTTCACCGACCTGACCGTCTACGAAAACGTCGCGTTTCCGCTGCGCGAGCACACCGGCCTGCCGGAAGAGCTGATCCGTGACCTGGTGCTGATGAAACTGCATGCCGTCGGCCTGCGCAACGCAGCCAGCCTGAAGCCGTCGGAGATCTCCGGCGGCATGGCGCGGCGGGTAGCACTGGCGCGCGCAGTCGCGTTGGATCCGCAACTCATCATGTACGACGAGCCCTTCGCTGGCCTCGATCCGATTTCGATGGGCGTGGCGGCCAACCTGATCCGCCGCCTGAATGATGCGCTGGGGTCGACCTCGATTGTCGTATCGCACGACGTGCACGAAACCTTCCTGATCGCTGACCATGTGTACTTCCTGTCGCAAGGGAAGATCGTCGCGCACGGTACGCCGCAGCAGATGCTGGCGTCGGAAGACCCGTACGTGAAGCAGTTCGTCCACGCGGAAGCCGACGGCCCGGTGCCCTTCCACTACCCGGGGCGGTCGCTGAAGGATGACCTGTTCCGCGAGGTGGAGCGATGATCGGCGCGATTGCTTCCCTCGGCCGCGGGGTGCGCGAAACGGTGGCCAGTGTCGGGTTCGCGACGCGCTCCTTCTTTGCCGTGCTCGCCGCGTCTGGCGGCGTGTTGCGGCGGCCACGGCTGGTGACGGACCAGATCCATTTCATCGGCAATTACTCGCTGGTGATCATTGCCGTGTCGGGCCTCTTCGTCGGCTTCGTGCTTGGACTGCAGGGCTATTACACGCTGAACCGCTACGGCTCGGAAGAGGCGCTCGGCCTGTTGGTGGCGCTGTCGCTCGTACGCGAGCTCGGGCCCGTCGTGAGCGCCCTGCTGTTCGCCGGTCGTGCCGGCACATCGCTGACGGCGGAGATCGGCCTGATGAAGGCAGGAGAGCAGCTGGCCGCCATGGAAATGATGGCGGTGAATCCGCTGGCGCGCGTGATCGCGCCGCGCTTCTGGGCCGGTGTCATCGCGATGCCGGTACTGGCGTCGATCTTCAGCGCGGTCGGCGTGCTGGGCGGCTATGTCGTGGGCGTGCTGATGATCGGCGTCGACGAGGGATCGTTCTGGTCGCAGATGCAGGCCGGTGTGGACGTGTGGAAGGACATCGCCAATGGCGTGTTCAAGAGCATCGTTTTCGGCTTTGCCGTCACGTTTACCGCCCTGTTCCAGGGCTACGAAGCGCAGCCGACGCCGGAAGGTGTTGCGCGGGCGACCACGCGCACCGTCGTGATCGCGTCGCTTTCCGTCCTCTGGCTGGATTTCCTGTTGACGGCGCTGATGTTCAGCTGACACCGCGCAAAGGACATGTTGCAAGCAAGGTTAATTCTGTTTACGGCACTGTAAATCGGTTCCGCATCCTATATTGTGAGTATTGGGTCATGCAAAGAAAATCAATAGACATGTGGGTAGGCCTGTTCGTGCTTCTTGGCGCGGCAGCCCTCTTTTTCCTGGCAATGAAGGCCGGGAACATGAGTTCCCTGTCGTTCGAGAAGACCTATCCGGTCATCACCAAGTTCGACAACATCGGTGGTCTCAAACCGCGCGCGCCGGTCAAGAGCGCGGGCGTGGTGGTTGGCCGGGTAGGGGCGATCAAGTTCGATGACAAGTCCTATCAGGCGGTTGTAACGCTGGAGCTGGAAAACGGCTACAAGTTCCCGAAGGACACCTCGGCCAAGATTCTGACCTCCGGCCTTCTGGGCGAGCAGTACATTGGCCTGGAAGCTGGCGGCGATACGAACAATCTCGTCGCGGGCGACCGCATCAAGATGACGCAATCCGCAGTGGTGCTGGAAAGCCTCATCAGCCAGTTCTTGTACAGCAAGGCAGCCGAAGGAAAGGAAGGCGAGAAATAATGGGTCCTGCGCTACGAATCATGATGCTGGCGGCGGCACTCACACTGGGCGGCTGCGCATCCACGCATCCCCAGGACCCGTTCGAGAACTTCAATCGTGCGATGTTCCAGTTCAATGACACGTTGGACCAGGCCGCATTGAAGCCGGCAGCGCAGGCGTACAAGACGCTGCCCGACTTCGTGCAGACCGGCGTCGGCAATTTCTTCGGCAACCTGGAAGACGGCTGGACGGCGGTGAACAACCTCCTGCAAGGCAAGATAGCGGATGGTTTTTCCGACATCATGCGCTTCACCTTCAATACGACCTTCGGGCTGGGCGGCTTGCTCGACATCGCATCGGAAGCCGGCCTGCCGAAGCACAAGGAAGATTTCGGTCAAACCCTCGGCCGCTGGGGCGTGCGTTCCGGGCCCTATGTCGTCCTGCCGTTCCTCGGCTCCTCGACTGTGCGCGATGTGGCCGTCCTGCCGCTGGATATCGAAGGCGACCCGTGGCATAACGTACGTCCTGTCCATGTCCGCAATCCGGGCTCAGTCTTGCGCATTGTGGACCAGCGCGCGGTGGTGCTGGATGCGTCGAACCTGCTGGAAGAAGCCGCGCTCGACCGCTACGAATTCGTTCGTGACGCGTACCTGCAGCGCCGCCAGAGCAAGGTGTACGACGGCGATCCGCCGAGCAGCTCATACGAGTTCGATGTCGGTCCAAGCGAAGCTAGCGGTGACTCTGGCGGCCAGGAAACTGGCGCAGCGGCAACAACCGGGGAACCGGCACGGGCGATGGTTGTCAAAGTGGAACAAAACGAGGCCGGCGCTACCGCAGCTGGTGTTGTCGACAAGGAATCGAAGTAACAAGCGACCCGTTTTGCCGCCGTTTGGTACGATACCAACTGTCGGGATTGTGCCGACTTGTCCGGACGCCGAGTCGTCCGCTTTTTTACCCAGGAAGATATGAACGTTTTCAAGAAATTATGTGCAGTCGCCGGTCTTGTGCTGGCCGGCGCGGCATTCGCGCCCGCCGCCGTGGCGCAGGAAGCGCCTGACGCGCTGGTCAAGCGCATCAGCCAGGAAGTGATCGACACCGCCAAGAGCGACAAGGACATCCAGGCAGGCAACCAGAAGCGCGTGCTGGAACTGGTCGAAGCCAAGATCCTGCCACACGTCGATTTCCAGCGCATGACCGCGTTGGCCGCAGGCCGCTTCTGGCGCGAAGCATCGCCCGAGCAGCAAAAGCAGCTCACCAATGAATTCCGCACCCTGCTGGTCTACACCTATTCGGGCGCGATTTCCCAGGTCAAGGACCAGAAGCTGGAATTCAAGCCGATGCGCGCCGACGCGAGCGATACCGAAGTCGAAGTGCGCTCCCAGGTGCTGCAGCCGCGCGGCGGTGATCCGATCCAGCTCAACTATCGCCTGGAAAAATCGCCTTCCGGCTGGAAGATCTATGATGTGAACGTACTGGGTGCCTGGCTGGTCGAGACCTACAAGGGGAACTTCGCGACCGAAATCAACAAGGGCGGCATCGATGGCCTGATCAAAACCCTGTCGGAACGCAACAAGCGCCTGGCTGCCAGCGCCGCCAAGACCGGCAAGCCCTCCTGATGAGCTACCGTCCTGCCCAGTCACTGACCGTGCATGATGCGCAATCCGTGCTGGATGACGGATTGCGTGCGATCGCCGGCGGGCAGACTGAAATCGACCTCGCCGAACTGACGCTGGTCGATTCAGCTGCCGTTGCCACCATGCTCGCCTGGCAACGCGCGGCGCACCGGGACGGCAAGTCGCTGGTGTTTCGCAATCTTCCGGCCAATCTCCAGAGCCTGGTCCACCTGTACGGCGTGGACGAACTGCTCCACACGGTGCCCCGCACCGACCTCCCGCATCATTGACCCTGCAAGGTCAGCCTCCCAATCCGGCTTCCGGCCGGGAAATCCAATATAATCAAGGGTTTCGCCGCTCGCGTCGCTCCGTTTGCGATGCCCCCGCCGGCTCTTTCACGAAAATCAAGCCAGCATGGCTGCTCTCCAAATCGTCAATGTCGAAAAACGCTACAAGTCGCTGCAAGCGCTTGGCGGCGTATCGCTGTCCATCGAGCAGGGCGAGTTTTTCGGCCTGCTCGGGCCGAATGGCGCCGGCAAGACCACGCTCATCTCGATCATCGCGGGGCTCAACCGCGCCGATGCGGGCACGGTTTCCATCCACGGCCACGATGTCGTGCGCGACTACCGCGAAGCACGCAAGCGCCTCGGCGTCGTGCCGCAGGAACTGGTGTTCGATCCCTTCTTCACGGTGCGCGAGACGTTGCGCATGCAGTCCGGTTATTTCGGCCTGAAAAACAACGACAAGTGGATCGATGAGGTCATGGCCAACCTCGACCTGACCAACAAGGCGGATACCAACATGCGCGCACTGTCGGGCGGCATGAAGCGCCGCGTGCTGGTGGCGCAGGCACTGGTGCACAAGCCACCGGTTATCGTGCTCGACGAGCCGACCGCCGGCGTGGACGTGGAATTGCGCCAGACGCTGTGGAAATTCATCACCCGCCTCAACCGCGAAGGCCACACCATCGTGCTGACGACGCACTACCTGGAAGAAGCGCAAGCGCTGTGCAACCGCATCGCCATGCTGAAGGCCGGCAAGGTGGTGGCCCTCGATTCCACCTCGGCGCTGATCAAGCGCATCTCGGGTTCGCAGCTGCTGGTCCGCCTTGCGAAAGGCGCGCTGCCAGATGTGCTCAAGCCGCTGGTGTCACATCCGGACGAGCTCATCTCCGGCAACAAGTACACGCTGCGCGTCAACGAATACACAGATGTCGAACCCATCCTTGCGCGCCTGCGCGAGGCGGGTGCCGTGATCGATGACATGCAGCTGCAGCAGGCCGATCTCGAGGACGTCTTCATCCAGATCATGGAGGGCGAGAAATGACCGGCTTCCAGACCTTGCTCTACAAGGAAGTGCTGCGCTTCTGGAAGGTCGCGATGCAGACCATCACCGCGCCCATCCTGACCGCGATGCTCTACCTGCTGATCTTCGGCCACGTGCTGGAAGACCACGTGCAGGTCTATCCCGACGTTCGATATACCTCCTTCCTGGTACCCGGCCTGGTGATGATGAGCGTGCTGCAGAATGCGTTCGCCAACAGCTCGTCTTCGCTGATCCAGTCCAAGATCACCGGCAACCTCGTGTTCGTGCTGCTGCCGCCGTTGTCGCACTGGGAACTGTTCGGTGCGTACGTGCTCGCTTCCGTCGTGCGCGGCCTTGCCGTGGGCGCGGGTGTGTTCATCGCGACGTCCTGGGCGGGCAGCCTGACGTACCACTCGCCCTTGTGGATCATCCTCTTCGCGCTGCTCGGCGCGGCCATCCTTGGCACCATGGGCTTGATCGCGGGCATCTGGGCGGAAAAGTTCGACCAGCTGGCTGCCTTCCAGAACTTCCTGATCATGCCGGCAACCTTCCTGTCTGGCGTGTTCTACTCGATCCACTCGCTGCCGGCCTTCTGGCAGACGGTGTCGCACTTCAACCCGTTTTTTTATATGATTGATGGCTTCCGTCACGGCTTTTTCGGCCAGTCCGACGTCGATCCATCGACCAGTTTCATCATCGTCAGCGTCTTTTTCCTGCTGCTCGCCGGCTTTGCCATCCGCCTGCTGAAGACAGGTTACAAATTGCGCCACTAAAGGAACACCATGCTGCCCACCCCCGAGCTTGTCAAAGAATATATTGCCGCCGGCCTTGATTGCACCCATCTCGACGTGGAAGGCGACGGCCATCACTTCAGCGCGGTGATCGTGTCGCCGGCTTTTGCAGGCAAGCGCCCCATCCAGCGCCACCAGCTCGTGTACGCCGCGCTCGGCGACCGCATGCGCCAGGAAATCCATGCGCTGTCGATGAAAACCCTCACTCCTGAAGAATTCCAGCAACAGTAATGGACAAACTGCTTATTACCGGCGGCAATCGCCTGTCGGGTGAAATCAATATCTCCGGCGCGAAGAACGCGGCCCTGCCCATCCTCTGCGCCGGCCTGCTGACCGCCGACACCGTGCAGCTGTCCAATGTTCCGCACCTGCAGGACGTCAACACCATGCTCAAGCTGCTGCGCCAGATGGGCCTGCGTGTGGAACAGGACGGCGACCGCATGTCGCTCAACGGCGGCGCCATCGACAAGCTCGAAGCGCCGTATGAGCTGGTGAAGACCATGCGCGCGGCCATCCTCGTGCTCGGCCCGCTCGTGGCGCGCTTCGGCGAAGCCAAGGTGTCGCTGCCCGGCGGCTGCGCGATCGGCTCCCGTCCGGTCGACCAGCACATCAAGGGCCTGCAGGCCATGGGCGCCGACATCACGATCGAGGCCGGCTACATCCACGCCAAGGCGAAACGCCTGAAAGGCACGCGCATCGTCACCGACATGATCACCGTGACCGGCACCGAGAACCTGCTGATGGCCGCCGTGCTGGCCGACGGCGAGACCGTGCTCGAGAACGCCGCGCGCGAGCCCGAGGTCACCGACCTCGCCAACCTGCTGGTGCAGATGGGCGCGAAGATCGAAGGCATCGGCACCGACCGCATCGTCGTCCAGGGCGTCGACAAGCTGCACGGCGCCTCGCATAACGTGATTCCCGACCGTATCGAGACCGGCACCTTCCTGTGCGCGGTAGCTGCCGCCGGCGGCGACGTGACGCTGAAGAACACCCGTAGCGACATCCTCGACGTCGCGCTCGACAAGCTGCGCGAAGCCGGAGCCATCCTCACTTCCGGTCCGGACTGGATTCGCGTGCAGATGGCGGCGCGTCCGAAGGCGGTCAGCTTCCGTACCACCGAATATCCTGGCTTCCCGACCGACATGCAGGCGCAGTTCATGGCGCTCAACTGCATCGCGGAGGGCAGCAGCCGCGTGACGGAAACCATCTTCGAAAACCGCTTCATGCACGTGCAGGAGCTGAACCGCCTCGGCGCCGCGATCGACATTGACGGCCACACAGCGGTCGTGCAGGGTGTGGAGAAGCTGGTTGGTGCACCCGTGATGGCCACCGACCTGCGTGCCTCGGCCTCGCTCGTGATTGCCGGCCTCGCTGCCCAGGGGCAGACGCTGGTCGACCGCATCTATCACCTCGACCGTGGCTACGACCGCATGGAGGCCAAACTCTCCGCCGTCGGCGCCAACATCCAGCGGGTGAAATGATGAGCCAGCAACTGACCCTCGCGCTCTCCAAGGGACGCATCTTCGAAGAGACCATGCCGCTGCTGCAGGCGGCCGGCATCACCGTCACCGAAGATCCCGAGAAGTCGCGCAAGCTGATCCTGCCGACCAACGATCCCGCCGTTCGCGTCATTATCGTGCGCGCTTCCGATGTGCCGACCTACGTGCAATACGGCGCGGCCGATTTCGGCGTCGCCGGCAAGGACGTGCTGCTTGAGCACGGCGGTGAAGGACTCTACCAGCC
>NZ_LSTO01000001.1:1421305-1437298 GCF_002211445.1 Noviherbaspirillum denitrificans
CACGCGCATGGTCTTGCCAACCTTGGACTGCAGGCGCTTCTTCGAAATGCCTTCCTGCAACTCCATCACGCGCGCACGGCGCTCCTCGCGCACTTCTTCCGGAACGGGATTCGCCAGTTCATTGGCCGTCGCGCCTTCCACCGGGGAATAGGCGAAACAGCCGAGGCGATCAATTTCAGCTTCCTTCAAGAAGTCGAGCAGGTACTGGAATTCCGCTTCCGTCTCGCCGGGGAAGCCGGAAATGAAGCTCGAACGGATCGTGATGTCCGGGCAAAGCTTGCGCCATGCCTGGATACGCTCAATGTTCTTTTCCCCGCTCGCCGGACGCTTCATACGCTTGAGCACATCCGGATGGGCGTGCTGCATCGGCACGTCGAGGTAAGGCAGGATCTTGCCTTCCGCCATCAGCGGGATGACATCGTCCACATGCGGATACGGATAGACATAGTGCAGGCGCACCCACGCGCCGTACTGGGCAGCCAGCTCGCCCAGCGCCGCGGAAAGCTGGGTCATGTGCGTCTTGACCGGCTTGCCGTTCCAGAAACCGGTGCGGAATTTCACATCCACGCCATAGGCGCTGGTGTCCTGCGAAATGACCAGCAATTCCTTCACGCCCGCCTTGAAGAGGTTTTCCGCCTCCAGCATGACGTCGGCAATCGGACGCGAAACGAGGTCGCCGCGCATCGATGGGATGATGCAGAAGCTGCAGCGATGGTTGCAGCCCTCGGAAATCTTCAGGTAGGCAAAATGCTTGGGCGTCAGCTTCACACCCTGCGCCGGCACGAGGTCCATGAAAGGATCATGCGGCTTGGGCAGGTACTGGTGGACGGCGGACATGACCTCGCCCACGGCATGCGGCCCGGTCACGGCCAGTACTTTGGGGTGGACACCGTGGATCAGGTCATTGCCGCTGGCATCCTTCTTCGCGCCGAGGCAGCCGGTGACGATCACCTTGCCGTTTTCCTTCAGCGCTTCACCGATCGCATCCAGCGACTCCTGCACGGCGGCATCGATGAAGCCGCAGGTATTGACGATCACGAGGTCGGCGCCGTCATAGGACTTGGCGGTATCGTAACCTTCCGCGCGCAGCTGGGTGAGGATCTGTTCCGAGTCGACCAGGGCCTTGGGACAGCCGAGCGAGACGAAGCCGACTTTGGGGTTTTGTGAAGCGTTGGACATAACAAAAAGAGGTACAAAAGCGAATCCGCTATTGTACCTCTCATTGCCCTTCCTCCCGGCATGCCGGACCGAAGGATTGTCGTTATGACATTTACTTCTTGTTCTTGTCGTTGTTCTGCGTGAACGGGAAGGTGCCGAACATGTTCTTGGTCTGGTTCTGCATCTGCTCCTGCATCTGCATGAACAGGTTCTTGCTCTGCTCGATGTAGTTGCTCATCATGCCTTGCATCATCGGGCCCTGGACGTTCATGAACTGGGTCCACATTTCCTGGCTGAACGGCTTGCCTTCGTAGAAGCCCTTGGAGCTCTCGGCCAGCTTGTTCTGGATGTCGATGAACGCCTGGATGTTCTTCTCCAGGTACGAGCCCATCATGCCCTGCATCGCATGGCCGTAGTAGCGGATGATCTGCGACAGCGCGCTGCTGGAAAACATCGGCGTACCGTTCGCTTCTTCCTCAAGAATGATCTGCAGCAGGATGCTGCGAGTCAGGTCTTCATCGGTCTTTGCGTCGACGACAGTGAACTCTTCGTTGTCGAGGACCAGTTGCTTCACATCGGACAACGTGATGTATGAACTCGTCTGCGTATCGTAAAGGCGGCGGTTCGGATACTTCTTGATCAAGCGCTCTGAAGCCTTTTTTGCACTATTCATCGAATATTCCAGTTATTGCGTTGCAACGCATTTATGCCGATTCGTAAAAAAAGCGAACATTCGTTCGCCCTCCTCCTCTATTTATTATAGTGCGAGAAAACAAAGATTTACGCAACATTTAAGAGGTCTTTTATAGCTGCTTTTGCAATGCAAACGGGAAAACCGGATAGCGGAGTTCCCGTTTATTGCATAAGTGACAGGCGGTTGCCGTTGGCTTCCGCCTGCCTGCGTCATTCCGCCTTCACCTTCACGTAGCGGCCCGGTGCCGGCTCGATTTCCTTGTACTTGGTGCTGCCGTACTTGCGCGGCGCGGTCACTTGCTTGCCGCCGTTCGCTTCGAGGAATGCCGCCCATTCCGGCCACCAGCTTCCAGGATGTTCCGTTGCCCCGGCCAGCCATTCCTTCGCGCCTTCGCTTGCGTTGTCGTTGGTCCAGTAGCTGCGCTTTTTCTTCGCCGGCGGATTGATCACGCCGGCAATGTGGCCGGATGCGCCGAGGACGAAGCGGTTGCGGCTGCGCTTCTTCGGATTGAGCAGGGACATCGATTCGTAGGCTGCGCCCCACGGCACGATGTGGTCTTCGCGCGAGCCGTAGATGAAGACAGGCGCATCGATCTTGGACAGGTCGATCTTTTCGCCGGCCACGGTCACCTTGCCTGGCTTCCTGAGGTTGTTTTCCAGGTACATGTTGCGCAGGTAGTAGCAGAACATCGGTCCCGGCAGGTTGGTGCTGTCGGCGTTCCAGTAAAGCAGATCGAACGGCGGCGGAGATTCGCCCTTCAGATAGTTCGACTTCACGTAGTTCCAGACGAGGTCATTCGGACGCAGGCTGGAGAAGGAAGATGCGAAATCACGACCGGGCATCAGGCCACCCTTGCCGATCGACTGTTCGCGCAGCGCGACCTGCGCTTCGTCGATGTACACGTCGATGACGCCGGTATCGGAAAAGTCCAGCAGCGTCGTCAGCAGAGTCAGGCTGGCGACCGGATTTTCGCCCCTGCCGTACAGCAAGGACAGCGCGGTCGAAATGATCGTGCCGCCAACACAGAATCCCAGTGCGTTGATCTGGTCCTGGCCCGAGATTTCCTGCACGACGTTGATCGCCTTGACGGCGCCGTTGAGGATGTAATCATCCCATTTCGCCTGGGCGAGCGATTCGTCGGGGTTACACCACGACACGAGGAACACGGTGTGTCCCTGCTCGACTGCATAGCGGACCAGCGAATTCTCGGGCTGCAGGTCGAGGATGTAGTACTTGTTGATGCAAGGCGGCACCAGCAGCAGCGGACGCTCGTACACCTTGGCGGTCAACGGCTTGTACTGGATCAGCTGGAACAGTTCGTTCTCGAAAACCACTGCGCCTTCCGATGTGGCGACATTGCGGCCGACCTCGAATGCGGACTCGTCGGTCTGCGAGATATGGCCCTTCTGCATGTCTTCCAGCATGTTCGTGATGCCGCGGGTCAGGCTCTCGCCCTTGGTTTCGACGATCTTCTGCAGCGCTTCCGGATTGGAGACCAGGAAGTTGGCCGGCGACAGCGCATCGACCATTTGCTGAATCGCGAAGCGGATCTTCTGCTTCGCGCGCGGCGTTGCTTCAACCGCATCCGCCATGGACATGAGGAATTTTGCGTTCAGCAGGTAGGCGGCTGCGTTGAAGGCGTGCAGCGGATTGGATTGCCACTCAGGGGCTGCAAAGCGCTTGTCTGTGATCGCCGGTGTCTTCGAGCCGAGCATCTCCTGCCAGAGCGTCGTCATTTGCTGCATGTAATCGCTCTGCAATTGCGCGAGTACCGAGGGATCGATGGTCGCGCCGAACTCCTTCACGGTGTTGGTGAGCGGTTTGGTGTCGATGGGCGGCTTCTTGATAAGCCATGCCTGCCATGCGTTCGGATCGACAAACTGGGTCATCCATTCGGCAGTCGCGCCGGACTGAGGCTGGAACATATTCATGCTGGACTCTCTGTTTTCGCGTAAGGTTACGGGTTGGATCTGGAATCGAGATTAGTTATGTATATCGTCGCCATCGCCTGGATTTATGTCGTCCTCATGATGTCGATCACCGAGGACTCCGTTGTGGCCGGAGTCATGACCTTCCTGCTGTATGGCGTGTTGCCGTTGACAATCATTCTATACGTGATGGGCACGGGCCAAAGAAAAAGAAATCGGCAGCAGGCAGAAAAAATGCGGCTCGCGGAGGCCGCAAATGACGGTGTTTCGGCATCAGGGAAAGACGGGAATACAAGCCAATGACGATGTTGTCATAAATCATCGCCGATCGGCGGGCGATTTCATTTGAGCCAAATCAACGAGGCCATACGCCCGGTGATCTTGTCGCGGCGGAAGGAGTAGAAGCGCTTCTGCTCCGTGACGGTGCAGAGCCCCCCTCCCGAAATGTGCAGGACGCCTGCCCGTTGCAACGTCAGGCGGGCAAGTTCATAGATATCGGCGAGGTATTTCCCATTGCTGCCGGCGATCGGCTGGAAGGACGCCACCGTCCTTGGATTCTTGCCGGCGAAAGCGTCGTAAACATCCTGTCCCACCTCAAAACGCTGCGGGCCGATGGCCGGTCCGAGCCAAGCCATGATGTCCGAGGCGCCGGCATCCCGCATCGCCGCGACCGTATTCTCCAACACACCGCCTGCCAGGCCGCGCCAGCCCGCATGCGCGGCGCCAACCACCCTGCCGGCGACATCGCAGAAGAGCACCGGCAGGCAGTCGGCCGTCTGGATCGCGCAGACCACGCCCGGAGCCGTCGCGATGCTCGCATCGGCTTCCGGCGCGCCTTCGGCCGTATTCGCATTGACGACGCGCGTGCCGTGCACCTGCGTCAGCCAGGCCGGCTCCGCGGGCAGCCGGGCTCCCAGCAGCGCACGGTTTGCACTAACGGCCTGAGGATCATCGCCCACATGGATGCCAAGGTTCAGCCCTCCGCCCCCCTCGCCGTCATCGTAAGGTCCGGTGCTGCTGCCGCCTCGACGGGTGGTTGAAAGCGCGCCGACGCTCGCCGGCGCACCTGTCCATTCGGGAACGATCAGGTCCATGGGGACTTCCTATTCCAGCGCGATGCCGCCAAGGCCGGCGCGCTCGAGCAGGCCGGAGAGGTCTTCGGGTACGTCTGCTGTCCATTCCAGTTCCTTTCCGGATGCCGGATGTCCGAGTCCGAGCCGGAAGGCATGCAGCGCCTGGCGCGGGAACACCGAGGCCAGGTGCGGTTTGCCGTACAGCGGGTCGCCGACCAGGCTGAAGCCGATGGACTGCATGTGGACCCGGATCTGGTGGGTACGTCCGGTTTCGAGGCGGCATTTAATGAGGCTGACCTGGCGGCCGTCGAGCGAACCGGTCGCCAGGCGGTTGTAATGCGTTACCGCCGCCTTGGCGCTTTCATGGTGGGACACCGCCATCCGGATGCGGTCGCGCGGATGGCGTCCGATTGCCGCTTCGATGCGTCCGCTAACCTGCGGCTGCCCCCAGACGAGAGCCAGGTATTCACGCTTGACCGTGCGCGCCTGCAGCTGGCGTACGAGGTCGGTCTGCGCCTGCAAGGTTTTCGCGACCACCATCAGCCCGCTGGTTTCCTTGTCCAGGCGGTGGACGATGCCGGCGCGCGGTACCGTGGCCAGCGCAGGAGCATGGTGCAACAGGCCGTTGAGCAGCGTACCCGACCAGTTGCCGGCAGCGGGATGCACCACCAGCCCGGCCGGTTTGTTGATGACCAGGATGGCCTTGTCCTCATGGACAATGGACAGCGGCATGGCCTCGGGCTTGTAGGCCTGCTCCTCCTCCGCCTCCTGCGGCTCGACCACGATGGTTTCGTCGCCCAGCATGGTGGTCTTGCCGCGCGCGGGCTGGCCGTCGACGGTCACGTGGCCGGCGTCGATCCATTGCTGGATGCGGCTGCGGGAATAATCGGTCAGGAGCAGCGACAGCGCCTTGTCGAGGCGGACGCCACAAAACTGCGACGTAAGTTTCAGGGTGATCGGGGACGTCTCGGGCGCGGAGCCTTCGTATTCGTCGCCGTCATCGATATCGGTTTCTGGCAGGGAGTGGGTCAAAATCGGCGTTTCGTGTGGTATCGCTGCAGCATTGCACCATCGGCTATAATCGTGGCCTTGTTCCGGAGTGCTCGCGCAAACGTCATGCAAAAAAGTTCGTTGAAATTGGCCGCCATCGCCCTTGCTCTGTCCCTGACCGGGTGCGGCCTGCTTCCCGAGAAAGTCGACGAAACCAAGGATTGGTCGGCGTCGAAATTATACTCGGAGGCGCGCGATGAAATGGCGGCCGGCGGGTATGAAAAAGCCATCCAGTACTTTGAAAAGCTGGAATCGCGCTATCCGTTCGGCACTTATGCGCAGCAGGCGCAGATGGAAATTGCCTACGCCCACTACCGCCAGGGTGACGCGCCGCAGGCGCTGGCCGCGGTGGAACGCTTCATCAAGCTGCATCCGAACCACCCGAATGTCGACTACATGTACTACCTGCGCGGCCTGATCAACTTCAACGACAAGATCAGCTTCCTCGACTTCCTGTCCAAGCAGGATCCGAGCGAGCGCGATCCGAAGGCGGCACGCGATGCCTTCGATTCGTTCAAGCAGCTGGCCGAACGTTTCCCGGACAGCATCTATACCAAGGATGCGATCGACCGCATGAAGTACCTGGTGAATGCGCTGGCGCAGTATGACGTGCACGTCGCCAACTACTACTATCGCCGCGGCGCCTATGTTGCGGCTGTCGGCCGTGCACAGCAGGCGGTGACCGAATACCGCGATGCGCCGGCGATTGAAGAGGCGCTGTACGTGATGGTGAAGTCCTACGATGCGATGGGCATGGCCGACCTGCGCAACGATGCGGAACGCGTGTTGAAGGCGACCTTCCCGAACAGCTTGTATTTCCGGGGTGGCCAGCAGGCCAGCAGCCCGTGGTGGAAGGTCTGGTAAAACACTAGCAGTCCCCGAAAAGCAAAAATCCCCGTCCGATATGCATCTGACGGGGATTTTTCTTTTGGAGGAAGCTCAGACTGTCTTACGCTTCTTCTTGCCCTTTTCATGCTTTGCCTTGGCAAGCATGATGCCGCCGCGGCCGTGTTTGCGTGCGGAGACGCGCGAAGGCGCGGAAGCCTTGGCCATGACGAAAGGCTGGCCGGTGACCAGGCGCTGCACGTTTTCGGCATCGATCATGCGCGCAGCGCTTTCCTTGGCGTTCAGCAGGACCATGATGACGTTCTTGCCAGCAGCCTGGAAGCGCATCACCAGGCAACGCCCCGCTTCGCGGGTAAAGCCCGTTTTCGACAAGTGGATGTCCCAGCCTTCGCGGCCGACGAGGCGGTTGGTGTTGCGGTACTGGACCATGTGGCCGTTCATCTCGATCAGGTCTTCGGCACCGGTCGATAGGCGACGGATTTCCGGATACTGCGATGCGGCACTGACCATTTTGGCAAGATCGGCTGCCGTGGAACGATTGTACGGAGACAGGCCGGTGGGCTCGCCGATACTGGTGTGGCGCATGTCAAGCGCTGCCAGCTTTTCACGAACTGCCTGCGTGAAGCCCATCATGCCGCCCGGGTAAGTGCGTGCGAGCGCGTGGGCTGCGCGGTTGTCGGACGACATTAACGCCAACTCCAGCACCGCGCTGCGCGGCAACACGGAACCGACAGGAACGCGCGAGGAGCTGAACTTCAGCGTGTCGACGTCGCTTTCCTCGATGGTGATGAGCTCGTTCATGTCGAGGCGAGCATCCAGCACGACCATCGCTGTCATCAGCTTGGTCAGCGATGCAATCGGGACGACTTCATGCGCATTTTTTTCGAGCAGGACCGCGCCGCTCGCCTCGTCGATCACGACGGCGTGCTGCGAGCTCAGCGGCACGGCAAAGACGGACGTTGCTGCGCTCAACAGTAACGCCAGTACGGTTTTCTTGAACATGTTCGGGGACCAAATCAAAGTTGCACTACGGCACCAATCATAGCTTGTTAATGCCATGCAAGGTTTGCTTTAGCGCATTGATTTGAGAAAATTTTTTCGCCTGTTGCAGGCGTGTCTTGGCGTCCTATCAAAGCCGCTCTTTCCCTCTCCCGGCGCGCAAGTGCGGAGGCCGCTACAATCGGCTGTCCCTCCACCTGAAAAAGAGGCAGAAAAAGTGTCCGAACGCATTCTCATCATCGGTGCGGGCGCCATAGGCGCGTTCTATGGCGCAGCGCTCCAGACCGCCGGCGCAAACGTCTCCGTCGTTTGCAGGAGCGAGCTCGATGCCGTGCGCGCAAACGGCTTTTCCATTGAAAGCAAGCGGCTGGGCAACCGGACCTTCAAGCCGGTGCAGACCCTAGGGACCGCCTCGGACTACCAGGGCGGCGCGCCGGACTACGTCGTGGTCAGCGTGAAGGTGGTGGAAGGCACGGACCGCGCCGCACTGATCCGGGACGCGGTCGGTCCAGGCACCGCGATCGTCCTGATTGAAAACGGCGTGGAAATCGAAGCGGAAATCGCGCAGGCCTTCCCCGACAACGAACTCATCAGCGCCCTCGCCTTCGTCCAGGTCAGCCGCGTCGCACCGGGCAAGGTCAGGCACTTCGCGTTTGGCGACCTCAGCCTCGGCAACTATCCTTCGAGCGTGACCGAGCGCACGAAGCGTTTCGCCGCGCTCCTTGAAACGGGCGGCATCAAATGCACCATGACGGAAGACGTCGTCACTGTCCGCTGGCAAAAATGCCTGTGGAATGCCGTGTTCAATCCGATATCAGTCATGGGCGGCGTACTCGACACCGGGCACATCCTCGGCGCGCCCGAGGGGGAGCTATTCGTGCGCCAGGCAATGCGCGAAGTCTGCGCAGTCGCCGCCGCAACCGGCCATCCGCTGGATGAAACCCTGGTCGGCCAGTACGTCGAAGGCACCCGCAAGGCGCCGCCCTACAAGACCAGCATGGCGCTCGATTATGAAAATGGCCGCCCGATGGAGACGGAAGTCATCCTGGGCAATGCGGTACGGGCGGCCAGGCGGGAAAATGTTGCAATTCCAGCATTGGAGGCGCTGTACGCGCTGATGAAGATGGTGGAAAGAAAGACTGCCTTGATCTAGGTTAGTCTTTGCGCGCGAACGATAGCGATATACTGCCCCGGGTCAACCTCTCTCATCATCAGGAGCATTCATGAAATTCCATTCCTTCGCGATCGCCGCCGTAGTCGCCGTCACGGCTGTCGCCGCCCCGGTCGCATCCTTTGCGCAGGCAAAAGCGAAGATGTACAAGGTCGAGGAGCTGCACAAGAACCGCGAAGCCCTCGCCGGCAAGACCATCCAGGCCCAGGGCAAGGTGGTCAAGGCCAACAACGGCATCCGTGGTTACAACTTCGTCCACGTGCAGGATGGTTCGGGCAAGGCGGATGTCGGCAACCACAACCTGATCGTGCGCAGCAAGCAGACCGCGAATGTCGGCGATACCGTCACCGTTTCCGGCACCGTACTGGTCAACAAGGACATGGGCGCGGGTTATTTCTACCCGTTGCTGATCGACGAAGGCACCGTCACCCCGAAGAAGTGATGGAAAAAAGGGGCGCGGCAAGCGCCCCTTTTTTTATTTCTTGAATTCGTTCAGCCGTGCGCTCAACGCCGGTCCATCGATCCCCTTCAGCGAATCGAAGCGGTCCTTCATCAAGCGGTCCAGCATCTCTACCCGCGTGCCGGGCGAAGGGTGAGTTTTGAACATCAGCGTGAAATCACTATCGCCGCTGTTCTGCCGCTGAAGCATCTGCAGCACTGACGGCAGTCCGAACGCGTCATAGCCGGCACGCGCCGCAATCACCACGCCGAGGCGGTCGGCCTCGAATTCATCGTCCTTGTCGAGGCCGCTCGCATACAGCTTCTTGCCAATGTTGATGAGCGCATTGCGCGCCTCGGCATTGCCCTTGCCGGTGGCGGCCAGCACATCGCCGACGAGTGCGAAGCCGGCATTCTTCTGCACCGCCCGCAAATGGTGCTTCTTCAGCACATGTCCGATTTCATGCGCCAGGACGCCGGCCAGTTCGGCCTCGCTGTGCATGCGTTGCACCAGGCCCCGGGTCACGAAGATATAGCCGCCTGGGGTAGCGAATGCGTTAAATCCGGGGTCGTCGAGTACGCCGAAGGTCCATGGCAGGTCGGGCCGCTCGGTCTGCGACGCGAGCCAGCGGCCGAGTGTATTGACGTAGCGCTGCAGCGCCGGGTCGTTGGCGAGGGGCTTGGCGCCGAGCAGCGTGGCGGCAAATTCCTTGCCGATGCCGATTTCTTCGGGCTCGGTGGCTTCCTTGGTCGCCTTGCCGACGTTGCTGACGATGTTGCCGACGCTGTTGAGGTTGAGCCCTCCGCCCTTGTCGCCGCCGCCCTTGCCGAAGCCCGGTAGCGAGAACGGCAGTTGCGCGAGCGCTGTGCCGCAAGTGCCTGCAATGAGGATGGCCGCCAGTGTCCGTTTCATGAGTCGCATGTCAGCCTCCTTCCGAATTGCGCTGGTTGTTCCCGGCCGGAGCCTGGTCGGGCAGGTAATCGACCTTCGCCGGGCTCAGCTTGTTGCGCTGGGCGAAGGATTGGGCGGCATTCTTGTCAACGCTGAACTTCTGCATCTTGTCCACCTCCGCCGGATTGGCCTGTGCATTCTGCAGGTCTTCCTCGCTGAGGCCTCGGACACCGGTGGTGACGGTGCCGGTATTGGACGTGCGGCCGGCGGTGAGCAGGCTGCCGAGCGCGCCGACGGGATTCGAGGAGGACGTGTTGGACGCCTGCTGGCCCGCGGCTTCCGGCTTCAGGCTGAGCATGCGCACCCAGCCGGTCTGGCCGGTCGCGGTCTTCACCTGGCTCCAGGCGCCCTTGCGGACCAGGACTTCGACCTTGGTGTTTTCCGGGAGCGTTGTGATGACCGCCGAATCGGACTGCGGCTGCGCCTGCAGTTCGGTGGACCGGCTGGTCAGCGCCGATTCGGCCCAGGCTGCACCGGCGAGCAGGCCGGCCAGTATCAGGAACCATCGTTTCATGTTGTTCTCCTCCTTGGTTCGTACAGGTTGACTTCCGCGGTGCGTCCTTTCACTGCGAAAGCGCCGTGGTGTTGAAACTCGAATTCGTCCGTCCCCTTGCAGGCGTCGACGGTTTCCTGCGTCACGAGCACGCGGGCGACGCCCTTGGTGAGGCCTTCTACCCGGCTCGACAGGTTGACCGTATCGCCGATGGCGGTGTAGTCCAGCTTGCGCTGCGCGCCGATGAAGCCGACCACCGCCGGTCCGGTGTGCACGCCGATGCCCACGTCGAAGTCGCCGACGTCGGAGCTTTCCGCCTGCAGCTCCCGCCTGAAGTCTAGCAGGGTCTGCTGCATCTCCAAGGCCGCCGCGACGGCATGGCGTGCATGGTCGGGGTCGTCGACGGGAGCGCCCCAGAAGGCCATGATGCAATCGCCGATAAATTTATCCAGTGTTCCGCCGTGACGAAAGACGACTTCTACCTGGCGTTCGAAGTAGCGGTTCAGGAGCAACACGACCTCTTGCGGCGGCCGCCCCTCGGACAGCGTGGTAAAGCCGCGGATGTCGGAAAACAGGATGGTGATGTCGCGCGTGCGGCCGGACAGGCTTTCGACTGTCTCACCCTGCTCCACGATCTGCTGCACGACATTGGGATTGAGGAAGCGCCGGAACAGCGACACCGTCTTTTCGCGCGTGCGCCGCTCGCGCAGGTAACCCGCAATAGCCGCCGTCAGGAACCACGCCCAGGCAAAGGCAAGCGGTGTCGCAACGGGGAGCATCAGGTTGCGTTCGAGCGCGCGGTCGGCGAAGGCCAGTGCCGCCAGCGAAAGCGTGGCGAGCGCCGCAGCGGTCAGCAGCGGATTGACGCGTTTGGTGAAAGCCGCGGCAATGGCGGCGATCAGCAGCATGCCAAAGCCCAGCGGCCATGCTGGCGAGGCGGGCGTAATGCTGCGCCCGCTCTTCAGGTTGTCGATGGCCAGCGCGAGGATATCGCCGCCGGGGTAGCCGGGGCCAAGCGGGGTCAGGTGGTGGTCGAAGGACGACGCGGCCGAATTCCCGATGACGACGATCTTGCCCCGGAACAGGCTGTCCAGTGTCGCCAGCGCCTGCGCGTCGAGCCCGGGCCGCTGCTCGGTCAACAAGCGGTAGAGCTCACCGTAGGGATAACGTTTATGCCCCTTGGCCGGCCAGCGCATCAGGAATTCGGTCCCCGGCGGAATGGGTGCGCCGAGATCGGCGGCGATCCGCGCCGGAAGCGATGGCAGCTGCCAGCCCGCCACGTCGCTATAGAGCCGGTAGCGGCGCAATACGCCGTCCTTGTCTTCCAGGCTGTTGATGAGGCCCAGGCGCCATCCATCGCGCTCCACCGCCGCCGGCAGCAGGATGGGTGCGCGGGCATCCGAAGGTCCGCCGCTTGTGGCGCCGAAAGCCGCAGCCAGCGGCGACAGCATTTCGGGGGCCGCATTGCCGTCGAGCTGGACTGCGGAGAGATACACATGAGGCATTGCGCGGATGACTTCAGACAGTCTCGCGTCGCTCTTCGGGCGTTTCAGGTCCCGCTCCGCAAAGGCCAGGTCGAAGACGACGGCGCGCGGCTTGAATTCCGCAAGTGCTTCCAGCAGGTCAGCATGGATCTCGCGCGGCCAGGCCCAGAGGCCGGCGATTTCCTGCATTGCGGCCATGCTGGCATCGTCGACATCGACCAGCACGATATCGGGATCCGCCTGGTAAGTGGCAGCATGCCTTTGCATGTAAATGTCGGTGAGCCGTGCCTCGGTCGTGTCCAGCAGGCGGAGTCCGATCAGCTCGACCGCCATAAGCGTCGCGAACAGCAGCGCCATGGCTGCATGCCATGTGCCGATGGCGTGGCGCCGGCCGGGTTGCGATTGATGCGACGATCGCGGCATGCGGCAGCACCTCCCCGCGCTGCTCGTCAAAATTGATGTGAAGCAATAGTAGCGTCAATCTTGCCATCCCTGCAAGGCGACGACTCTTGCAGTCTGGTAGATTGAAAAAATACGCCGGCTCAATGAATCCGGGACCGTTTGACTCACATCAAATGAATTTCGCCGCCTGACCGGTAGCCTCCGCGAAAGAGACTGATTCAATATTGCAAAGGCTCATCCATGCGCAAAATCCTCGTTCCGGTCGATGCCTCCGAAAGCGCCCGGCACGCCGCGCTCCACGCGGCAGCCCTGGCCAACGACAATCCTGCCATCCAGCTTCACCTGCTGAATGTCCAGGAGCCGCTGGAAGTCCGCTCCCACGCCTATCTCTCGCCGCAGGAAACAAAGTCCATCCAGGCTACCGATGCACAGGCCGTCCTGCAAAAAGTCATGGAACTCCTCGATGAGGCAGGCGTGGCATATCGTGCCGACTGGCGCGCGGGCGACATTGCGCCAACGGTTGCCGCCTATGCAGAAGAAATCGGTTGCGAATCCATCGTCATGGGAACGCGCGGCCTCGGCCCGGTAGGCAACCTTGTCATGGGTTCCGTGGCTACCAAGGTGGTCCATCTCGTCAAGGTGCCCGTCACCCTGGTGAAATAGGCGCCGGCGCGCTTTCCTGACTAGCGATGGGAACGGACGGTTCCGGCATCCACTGGCATACCCTCCCCGGACACGACGTCTCCGGCCGCCTCGACGTCGACCCTTCCACCGGCCTGTCGCATTCCGAAGCCAGCGGGCGCCTGGAGCGGCACGGCACCAACACCATCCGCGAAAAGCCGCCACGTCCGATGTGGCGCATGTTCCTCGACCAGTTCATGGATTTCATGATCCTCGTGCTGATCGCTTCCGCGATTGTGTCGGGCATCGTGGGCGACATCGAGGATACGGCCGCCATTGCAGTCATCGTGCTGCTCAATGCCGTGATCGGCTTCGTGCAGGAAGTACGCGCCGAACGTGCAATGGCTGCACTCAAGCAGATGGCAGCCACCAGTGCAGTCGTGCTGCGCAACGGAAAGCGGCAGGTCCTGCCCGCCGCCGAAATCGTCCCCGGCGACATCGTCTACCTGGAAGCAGGCAATGTCGTGCCCGCCGACTTGCGCCTGATCGAAGCCATCCAGTTCAAGGCCGACGAAGCCGTTCTGACGGGTGAAGCCGTGACTGTCGAAAAATCGACCGGCCCGCTGCGGCATGCGGAACTGCCGCTCGGCGACCATCGCAACATGGCTTTCAAGGGCACGACGGCAACCTACGGGCGCGGCATCGGCATCGTGGTGGCTACCGGGATGACGACTGAACTCGGCAAGATCGCCGCGCTGCTCGATTCAGGCGACGAGCTCAAGACGCCGCTGCAGAAGCGGCTTTCCGCCTTCGGTCGCCGGCTAGGGATCGTGGTACTTGCTGTCTGCGCCATCATCTTTACCGTCGGCCTGCTCCGTGGTGAAGCAATCGGCTTGATGTTCCTGACCGCCGTCAGCCTGGCTGTCGCCGCCATTCCGGAAGCCCTGCCTGCCATCGTCACGATTTCCCTCGCGCTCGGCGCACGCAAGATGGTGACCCGGCAAGCACTGATCCGCCGCCTTCCCGCCGTGGAAACGCTCGGGTCCGTGACCTTCATTTGCTCCGACAAGACCGGCACGCTGACCCAGAACCGAATGCGTGTCGATGCCTTGCATGCCGCAGGCGTAGCGTGGACCGGTGCCGGCCGGGAATCCACTCCATGGCCGGAATTTTTCACTGCGCTCGCCCTGTCGAATGATGCGACGCTGGATAACGAAGGACGGCTCGCCGGTGACCCGACGGAAACCGCGCTGTTCGCGGCCGCGCGCGACGCCGGCTACGACAAGACCGCACTGCTCGCCGACGCGCCGCGTGTGTTCGAGCTGCCCTTCGACTCGGACCGCAAGCGCATGACGACCTTCCATCGCACGCCTTCGGGCGTGGTCGCCTACACCAAAGGCGCACCTGAAGGCGTGCTGCCGCACTGTACGTCGGCTTTGGGCATGGATTTCAACAAGGCTCGGTTGCTTGCCGAGGCGGACAGCATGGCGGCGCGCGGATTGCGCGTGCTGGCTGTCGCTCGCCGGACATGGCAGGACCTGCCGCAGCCGGCGGACGGCGCGCAGGTTGAAGACAATCTCGAATTCATCGGACTGGCCGGCCTCATCGATCCGCCACGTGCGGAAGCGAAGGATGCCGTGCACCTCTGCAAATCGGCCGGCATCACGCCGGTAATGATTACCGGCGACCATGCCGCAACCGCCCGCGCCATCGCCTTCCAGCTCGGCATCGCGGAAGAAGACGCGATCGTCCTCACCGGCCCGGAGCTGGCGTCAATCGGCGACGATGCATTGCGTTCGCTCGTTAAAAACGTGCGCGTCTATGCGCGTGTCGATCCGGCACAGAAGATCCGCATCGTCGAAGCCTTGCAGGCGCAGGGAGAGTTCGTGGCCATGACCGGCGACGGCGTGAACGACGCCCCCGCGCTGAAGCGGGCCGATATCGGCGTGGCAATGGGAAGGGGTGGAACGGATGTGGCGCGCGAAGCAGCGAGCCTCGTACTGCTGGACGACAATTTCGCGACCATCGTTGGCGCAGTGAGCGAGGGGCGGCGGATTTTCGACAATATCCGCAAGTTCATCCGCTATGCGATGACGGGCAATTCGGCGGAAATCCTGACGATCTTCCTGGCGCCCTTCCTCGGCATGCCGATTCCGCTGCTGCCAATCCATATCCTGTGGATCAACCTGTTGACGGACGGCCTGCCGGGCCTCGCGCTGGCCGTCGAGCCGGCGGAAAAAGGCGTCATGCAGCGTCCGCCGCGCGCGCCGTCGGAAAGCATCTTCGCCCACGGCATGTGGCAGCACATCCTGGCCATCGGTCTGATGATGGCAGCCGTCTCGCTGTTCGCCCAGGCATGGGCGATCCATACCGGCTCCGCGCACTGGCAGACCATGGTCTTCACGGTGCTGACGCTGTCGCAGATGGGCCATGTGCTGGCCATACGCTCGGAACGGGAATCCCTGTTTTCGCAAGGGCTGGCGAGCAACCTGCCGTTGCTGGGCGCCGTGCTGCTGACATTCGCGCTGCAGATGGCGACGGTGTATGTGCCCTTCCTCAATCCGCTGTTCAACACCGAACCGCTGACGGCCGGTGAGCTGGGATTCTGCCTGGCGTTGTCGTCCGTCGTGTTCGTGGCGGTCGAAATCGAGAAGTGGATGGTGCGGCGCGGATGGCTGTACACG
>NZ_LSTO01000001.1:1437308-1447819 GCF_002211445.1 Noviherbaspirillum denitrificans
GCTGCGGCAGGCAACGACGAAGGATTCGGACAGGATGGACTGGAACTCGATTTCCGGCTCCAGCGTGCCGATGATGTTGATGCCAAAATCGGCTTCGCCGCGCGTCACGCTCTCCAGCGCGGTATTGGCGCCGCCGTCGATGATCCTCACCCGGATCTTCGGATACTGCGCGTGGTACTCCTTGAGCACCTGCGGCAGGAAGTAATAGACCGCCGAGGGTATGCAGGCGATGACGACTTCGCCTACCTGCGACGATGCCACCTCGCGCATGCTGAGCAGCGAATCTTCCAGGTCGTCGAGCAAGGCGCGCGCCTTCTTCGAAAAGTCCCGTCCCACCGCCGTCAGGCTCACGCTGCGCGTGGTGCGGTCGAACAGGCGTATGCCGAGCGCCGCTTCCAGTTTTTCCACGCGCCGGCTCAGGGCCGGCTGGGACAGGTGGATCGATTCGGCGGCGGCACGAAAGCTGTTCAGCTCCGCCACGGCAACAAAAGCGCGCAGATCCGCAAGGTCAAAATTCATGCTCATGGCGCATCAATTCCCTGAAATAGATTTGAACGGCGAGTAAAAACATACCGGTAAACGGTTGTGTGTGGAAGACGGGAAAACGCAGATTTCCAGTGATCACTGGTGCAATTCAAGTTTATGTGCTCCACGCATCAATGCCAAGAAACTTTGCAATATACAAATCAATCCAGCTGCGCAAAACTGCATGCAACGACGCACTTGAACATCACCTTTCAGACAGAGGGATAGCAGGATGAACTTGAACGAATGGATAGGAAAAACCGAGTCGGTATCCGACATCGTCACCGCGACCCCGTACGCGGCGCTGTCGGCGACACTGGATCGCGAGGCTGAACGGCCGCCGGCCGGCACCGCATTGCCCGCGTTATGGCACTGGCTGTACTTCCTGCCGCTGTACCGCCAGTCGGAAGTCGGCGCGGACGGACATGCCAAGCGCGGCGGCTTCCTGCCGCCGGTGCCGCTGCCGCGCCGCATGTGGGCCGGCAGCCAGTTCGAATTCCTCGAGCCGCTGCGCATCGGCGACCAGGTGACGCGCACCTCCACCATCGCCGACGTCACCGAGAAGCATGGCCGGACCGGCCCGCTGGTGTTCGTCAAGGTGCGCCATGACATCCGGCGCAACGACAGCATGGCGATCGCGCTGACCGAATTCCACGATATCGTCTACCGCGAACTGGCAAAGCCGGACGACGTAGTGCCACCACCCAAGGCAGCACCTGGCGACGCCGCATGGGAGCGCCGCATCGATCCCGACGACGTGCTGCTGTTCCGCTATTCGGCGCTCACCTTCAACGGCCACCGCATCCACTACGACCGCCGCTATGTCACCGAAGTCGAAGGCTATCCGGGTTTGATCGTGCATGGTCCGCTGATCGCCACCCTGCTGCTCGACCTATTGCGCCGCGAACGGCCGGAAGCAGAGGTCGCGCATTTCGAATTCCGTGCCGTGCGCCCCACCTTCGACATCCATCACTTCCATGTCTGCGGCCAGCCGGAAGCGGACGGCAAGACCTTTCATCTGTGGGCCAGGGACCATGAGGGCTGGCTGACGATGGATGCCACCGCCGTCATCAAGTGAGGCAGGCCATGAAACCATTGAAAGACATCACCGTCATCACGCTGGAGCACGCCATTGCGGCCCCCTTCGCCACGCGCCAGCTGGCCGACCTCGGCGCACGCGTCATCAAGGTCGAGCGTCCCGGCGTGGGAGATTTCGCACGCGGCTACGACGAACGGGTGCGCGGCCTGGCGTCGCATTTCGTGTGGACGAACCGGTCCAAGGAAAGCCTGACGCTGGACGTCAAGCATCACGAAGCGCAAGCCATCCTGCGGCGTCTGATCGTGGAAGAAGCCGACGTTGTTGTGCAAAACCTCGCCCCCGGCGCGGCGGCGCGCCTGGGTCTGTCGTACGAGGCGCTGTCCGAACTCAAGCCCGGCATCATCGTGTGCGATATCTCCGGCTACGGCAGCGACGGCCCCTATCGCGACAAGAAAGCCTACGACCTCCTGATCCAGAGCGAATCCGGTTTCCTGTCCGTGACCGGCACCGAGGAACATCCATCGAAAGCCGGCCCGTCCATTGCCGACATTTCCGCCGGCATGTACGCGTACAGCAACATCCTCGCCGCGCTGCTTGAGCGCGCACACACCGGGCGCGGCCGCCGCATCGACATTTCCATGCTCGAATCGCTCGTCGAGTGGACCAGCTATCCGCTGTACTACGCCTTCGACGGCGCTACGCCACCGGCGCGCACCGGCGCGAGCCACGCGACCATCTATCCTTACGGACCGTTCCCTGCCGGGGACGGCAAGAACGTGATGCTCGGCCTGCAGAACGAACGCGAATGGGTCGCGTTCTGCAACAAGGTGCTGCTCGCTCCCGAACTGGCCGCCGATCCGCGTTTTTCCACCAATTCCAAACGCAGCGCGGCGCGCGCCGACCTGCGCAAGCTCATCGTGGAGACGTTCTCGGCCCTGACCGCCGAGGAAGTCATCCGGCGCCTCGACGATGCGCAGATCGCCAATGCCAGCGTCAATACCATGCACGACGTGTGGGAGCACCCGCAATTGCAGGCGCGGCATCGCTGGGACGAAGTAGGTTCGCCTGCGGGAACCATTCCGGCACTTATCCCGCCCGGCTTCACGCAAGAGGACGCGCCGCGCATGGACCCGGTGCCTGCCCTCGGCGAGCATACGGAACGCATCCTGGCGGAACTGGGCTATACCGCGGAGCGGATCGCGCAATTGCGCGCCGAGAACGCGATATGAGGCCCGCCGCGAATGATGCGGCAAGCCTGCCGCGCACTTATCTCTTCGTTCCGGGCAACCGGCCGGACCGCTTCGGCAAGGCCCTCGCTTCCGGGGCGGATGCCGTCATCCTCGACCTGGAAGATGCCGTGGCGCCGCAAGACAAGGCTGCGGCACGCGAAGCGATCGCTGCCTGGTGCGAGGCCGGGCAGCGCGATCTCGACTGCATCGTCGTGCGCATCAACGACGAAGCGACAGAGTGGTTCGCGGACGATCTCAACATGATCCATGCCGCTGGATTGCGTGCCGTCATGCTGCCCAAGGTCGAACTGGCGAGCCAGGTGGCGCGCGTCGCGTCAGCGCTGCCGAAGTCAGGCTTCGTCATTCCCATCATCGAATCCGCGCGCGGCCTGCTGAACGTGGATGCGATTGCCGCAGCGGAAGACGTGCAGCGCCTTGCGTTCGGCACGCTCGACTACGCAGCCGACCTCGACCTGTCCGGCGACAGCCGCGGCCTGCTGTACCCCGCATGCCGGATGGCGCTCGCCTCCCGCGCGGCAGGACTGGCATCGCCCGTCGCAGGCGTGACAGCCGACCTGGGCAACGAAGACATCCTGGTGGCGGACCTGGCGCTGGCGCGCGCATGCGGCTTCGGCGCCAAGCTGTGCATCCACCCGAACCAGGTCGGCGCCATCCATCGCGCGCTGGCGCCGACGGCGGCCGAACTCGATTGGGCCAGGCGCGTCGTTGCCGCCGCCGAAACAGAAACGGGCGCATTCCAGATCGACGGAAAGATGGTCGACCGCCCCGTCATCCTCAAAGCCAGGGCCATACTCGGGCGCGCCCGGGACGATGCGCCCGCATATTGATTCGAATCGCATTTACTTTTGGAGAACACCATGCCAGCAACCATAATCGACTCCAGCATCTTCGGTAACATCTTCAGCACCCAGGCCATGCGCCAGGTCTGGTCCGACGAAAACCGGACACGGAAATACCTCGACATCGAAGCGGCTTTGGCCCGCGTACAGGGACGCCTGGGCATCATTCCGGAGGAAGCGGCCGAAGAAATCGTCAGCAACTGCGTGCTGGAAAAGATCGACATGGCCAAGCTGGCGGAGCAGACCCAGCGCATCGGCTATCCGGTGCTCGGCGTCGTGTCGCAGATCAATGCGCTGTGCCGCGACAAGCTGGGCGAGTATTGCCATTGGGGCGCGACCACGCAGGACATCACCGATACCGCGACCGTGATGCAGATCCGCGAAGGCCTCGACATCATCGACGGCGAACTGGCCGCGATCTCGAATGCGATGGCGTCTCTCGCCAAGCGCTACCGCGACACGCCGATGATAGGTCGCAGCAACCTGCAGCAGGCCGTGCCCATTACCTTCGGCTACAAGATCGCCGGACTGCTCAGCGCGGTCGAACGCCATCGCCAACGCCTTGCCGAAATCCGGCCGCGCATCCTGGTGGGTGAATTTGCCGGTGCTTCCGGTACGCTGGCCTCGATCGCGACAGGCGGCCTCGAAACCCAGGCCGGGCTGATGCAGGAACTGGGGCTGGGCCAGCCGGACATCGCCTGGCACACCATCCGCGACAACATCGCCGAAGTCGGCTGCTTCCTCGGGCTGGTCACCAGCACGCTGGGCAAGTTCTCGATGGACGTGAAGCTGATGATGCAGACGGAAGTGGGCGAAGTGTACGAGCCGTTCGCGCATGGACGCGGCTCCAGCAGCACGATGCCGCAAAAGCGCAACCCGATTTCTTCCTGCTACATCCACGCCTGCATCAGCGTCGTGCGCCAGCATGCGGCGGCGCTGCTGGATGCGAGTGTCGCCGACCACGAGCGCTCGACGGGACCGTGGGAGATCGAATGGATCGTGCTGCCGGAAGCGTTCTGCCTGACGGCGGGTGCGCTGGCGCAAACCCGCTTCGTGCTCGAAGGACTGGAAGTCGACGAGAAGCGCATGCGCGCCAACCTCGACCTGACCAACGGCCTCGTGGTATCCGAGGCGGTGATGATGGGACTCGGTCCGTACATCGGGCGCGAATATGCACACGACCTGGTCTACGACATTTGCCGTGAAGCCATCGCGCACAACCGCCCGCTGCTTGACCTGCTGGCAGAAAACCCGGAGATTTCGCGCCACCTGGACCGCGACGCACTGGCCAAGCTGTGCGACCCGGCCAACTATCTCGGGCTGTCGGGCGAGATGGTGGATCGCGTCCTGCGCAGCAAGGAACGCCGCTCCGGCAATTGAAGCGCGCGCTGCGAGGGACTCCTTCAATACATCGCAACACCATCAGGTTCAACAATCACCGCATCAGACAGGCGCCGGGAGTATGTGCTTTGCACATCAGCTCTCGGCGTCATACCCGAACTCGCGGAGTTCCTGCGAGCAGCGGCAAGCGTTGGCGATTTTTGCGGCCCACAGGATGGCGGCGTCGCGCGTCGGGAGCTCCAGGACACAAAAGCCGCCGTCGAATTCCTTCGTCTGGGGATACGTTTCGTACGTGAACGTGCCGTCAGAGGCGACCATGAGTGGTGCGGCATCCGCGTTGATCCCGCCACCAAATACGTACACGCCTGCTGCCTTCGCCTCGCGAATGACCTTGCGCGCAGCTTCGCCGACGGCGGCAAAGTCCTCGGCGGGGACTTGCATTGCCCTTGCAGGAAAGGAGATAAGGTATTTTGCCATCGTTCGGTCCCTTGGTTGGGGTTGGTGCTGATTGGGAGGTCTGACTGGATTTATACGTTACGGCCTGACTGATAAGCCTGGCCATTGCTGATCATGTAACTCCTATCGTCGGCAACGCGCTTGCTGGCTTGCCGGTCGATCTGCAAGCAGTACTCGGTACTCATCGGCAATCGCTGGGTGACCGAGGCGGGCATCAATGAATGGGCCGACACCAACAACCTCGTGGTTGTCTATCCCGACACCATCGCGTCGTCCGCACCACGGCCGACCAACCCGAATGGCTGCTATGACTGGTGGGGCTACTCAAACCAGGCCGACCCCAACTATGCGCTCAAGAGCGGCGCGCAGATGTCGGTACTCTACAGGATGGTGCAGCGCGTGACGGAACGGCAGTAATGTACGTCGGCATGGATATTCTCCCGCCCCGACGCTGATGAATCAATAAGCGACGGGGTGGAAGCGTATGCCTTCCTGCGGAGGAAACGTCACAGTCAGGGGCACATTTGAAAGTCCGCTCGAGACGCCAAAGCAGACGCAGTGAAAATCGTGCCGACGGGCTTATATCGATCGATTCTGTTGAAATAGTCGATAAGCAACCTGCTGTAGTGTCGAATCCTAATTCGATATGACGGATTCGAGGTTTTGCATAAGCGCGCCAAGGTGTTTTCGCTGCGGGCTTATGTGGCAGATTTGGCCGAGTTGAGGCTCCCTGGGCAAAGCCGTTTTGCCATGCGCCTTAGATTCTGCGCCGTGGCTGCTAGTAAGAACTCGTCATGTGCACCGGATGGCCCTCGTAATCTTAGGCGGTCCAGTTTCAGGATGCGCTTGAGATGCGCGAACAGCACTTCCACTTTCTTGCGCTGACGACGCGACTGCCAATATTCCGGTGTATCCATGATGTGGCGAGCGACATCGCGTGCATCCTCATGAATGCTGCGCGCAATTTTGCGGGTTGGCGTATTCGGACAACATTGCGCTTTCAGGCTGCACTGCTGGCAATCCCACTGGCTTGCATGATAGTTAATCGTGCCCGCTTTGGTAATGTGGGAGCGCGGGCTGGTAAAAGCCCGCCATTGGCTGCGCAATGCGTGTCCGGCAGGACAGCGATACTCATTAGCCTGCTCATTCCAGACGAATGCACTAATCGCAAAGGTGCCGTCCGTGCGTTCGCTCTTATCCCAGACAGGCACATGCGGCTCAATGCCCTTGTGCTTGACCAGCCATCCCAACATGGTTGCCGTGCCATAGGCGGTATCGCCAATGAGGCGCTGCGGCTTAAGATGCTGGCGCTGCTCCACTCGATCAATCATGGTCCGTGTCGCCTGCGACTCTGCCGCATGATTCGAGGGCGATGGTTCGACATCGACAATGATGCCGGCCTTCACGTCAATCAGGTAGTTGGTGGAGTAGGCAAAGAACGCCGGCCCTGAAGCGGCTGACCAGGATGCCGCAGGATCGGTCAGGGAGACATACTTGGGTGGAGCGGCAGGATTGGCTGCATCGAGTGCCGCCAGATATTCCCTTACCGGACGGGTTTCCTGGTTCGGATCGCCCCAAGAAATGTGCTGCGTGCCGGGCACTGCGCGCTGACGCTGAGCATCTGCCTTGACGATGCTCGCGTCAGTAGCAAATCCCTCGCCGCCAACCAGACCTTCGACGATACACCGGCGCAGCACGGATTCGAACAACTCGCGGAAGGCATCGCTGTCTCGGAAGCGGCCATGCCGGTTCTTGGAGAAGGTGGAATGATCCGGAACGCGATCATGGATGCCGAGGTGGCAAAACCAGCGGTATGCCAGGTTCAGGTGGACTTCTTCGCACAATCTTCTCTCAGAGCGAATGCCGTAGCAGTAGCCAATAATAAGCATGCGGATGATCAGTTCTGGATCAACTGACGGCCGTCCGGTATGGCTGTAGAAGGGTTTGAGGTGCGTGCGAAATTCCGCCAGATCGAGATAGCGATCGATCGCCCTTAAAAGATGATCCTGCGGCACGAACTCCTCAAGATTGATGATCTCAGTGCGTTCCCTCGGAACAAGTTTCCGTCCCATCATGATGGCCTCCGCAAAGGCATGCCATCTCGTCACAATATGACGCCTCAAACGAAGGTCAAGATGAGTTTTTCAACAGAATCGATCCATAGCAGACATTGGGATCAGCGCCAAACAGGCCTTCAGCTCCTTGCGCGAGGCTTCAAGCGGAAGCTGACGCCGAGGCGGTTGATCGCGTTCATGGCCGCAATGGTCAAGGTCAAGTCCACTAAGTCCTTCTCGCCGAATACGGCCAGAGCGGCTGCGTAGGCTTCGTCGGATGCATGCGTTTCGCTCACGTTCGTGACTTCCTCTGACCAGGCAAGCGCAGCACGTTCTTGTTCGGTGAAAAGATGCCCGGCTTCGTGCCAGACCGAAACCAGCACAGCCTTGTCGACCGACATACCCTCTTTGAGTAGGTCGCGAGTATGAATGTCGATGCAGTGCGCGCACCCGTTGATCTGTGATACGCGCAGGAAGACGAGATGGATGAGAGTGCTGGACAGGTTCGTGTCGTTAACGACATAGTGATGCAGGGCGCCGATTGCCTTTGCACCCTCGGGGGAAACAGCGAACCAATTCGCGCGATTCATGACGTTCAATCCTTTCAAGATGTGGTTTTCGATGGCCGGAAATTTGGCCTATCCCACCTAAGACGGATGACACCCGCGCGTTGTGACAGATCAAGAGAAAAACTTCATCGAACCGCTTGGTTCGGGCCTGCTGGCATCCCGTCAGGGACGGGGTGAATAGTCAAACAGTCAACCCTTCCCAAGGTGACGCCGTAACTGCCCGCTATTGGCCGACATACGCCTGATGAGGCTCCAATAACACCGACTGCCATGCGCAACATTCCTGTCATGGATCTACCCGCTCGAACCGCCCGAATGCTTCAAGCCTGAGCGCGACCGAGAAAATGGACAGGCTCGAATGCGACCTTTTCAATCGCGCATATTCCTTAACGCAGGCCGCTGTTCAATCCATGCCTTCTAATCTCCAGCCGCCTTCAAAAGATTCGTCCGCAAATTAACGATAGCCTTCTGCAACACCCGGAACTCTTCCGCTGACAACCCGGCTGCCTTCGCCGTTATTTCGCGATACTCAAACGCCTTCTCCCGCAACTGGCGGCCTGCCTCCGTCAATGTCACGCGCACGCTGCGCTCGTCTTCGGTGTCGCGCTCGCGGCGCACATATCCCATTGTTTCCAGGCGCTTCAGCATGGGCGTCATGGTGCTCGGTTCCAGGAAGAGCTTTTCGCTCAGGCTCTTGACGGTCTGGTTGTCCTCTTCCCACAGGCAAATGATCGTGACGTATTGCGGGTAGGTGAGGCCGAGCTTTTCCAGCACGGGCTTGTAGACGCGCGAGTAAGCAAGGTTGGTCGAGTAAATGGCAAAGCACATGAAGTCGCCGAGCTTGGCCGTGTTCCTGGCAGAAGTGGATTTGTTGCCCAAGTGACATCTCCAAAAATAATTATCGCAATAATGATTATCGTACTTGAATTCCGGTGCAAAGACGGATACAGTTGCCGCAATAATGATTATCGTCGTAACTAAAACGAGCATCCTGAAACCCAGCCTTTTTCGACAACCATTGGAGCAAGCAAATGAGCAAACACATCAACATTCGTCGCCGCCTGGCCTTTTCCGCTGTCGTCCTTACCATGGGCGCGGCGCAATTCGGGATGCTTGGAACGGCGCATGCGAAGGCTTCCGGTGCGACGGCGGTCCAGGCACTGCCTGCCTTCAAGTCGATCAGGCAGATCGATGCCGGTGTGCTGAACGTCGGCTACGTCGACGAAGGTCCGGCCGATGGGCCGGTTGTCATCCTTCTGCATGGCTGGCCGTACGACATTCACAGTTTCGTTGACGTTGTGCCGCTCCTGACCAATGCGGGTTATCGCGTAATCGTGCCGCACCTGCGCGGCTTTGGCACGACGCGCTTCCTGGATGCCAATGCGGCGCGCACCGGCCAGCCGGCGGCGCTTGCTGTCGACGTGATCGAACTGATGGATGCGCTGAAGATCGACAAGGCCATCCTCGCCGGCTACGACTGGGGCGCGCGTACTGCCGGCATCGTGGCGGCACTGTGGCCGCAGCGGGTCAAGGGGCTGGTCTCCGTCAGCGGCTATCTGATCGGCAGCCAGCAAGCGGGCAGGCAACCGCTGCCGCCGGAAGCCGAACTGCAGTGGTGGTACCAGTTCTATTTCGCTACCGAGCGTGGACGCATCGGCTACGAAAAGAACCACCGCGATTTCGCAAAACTGATCTGGAAAACCGCGTCGCCGCAATGGCACTTCGATGAGGCGACGTACAGCCGCAGCGCCGCATCCCTGGAGAATCCCGACCATGTCGCCATCACGATCCACAACTATCGCTGGCGGCTTGGGCTGGACAAGGGCGAGGCCAGGTACGACGAACTCGAAGCACGCCTCGCCAGGTTCCCCGCGATCACGGTGCCGGCGATCACGATGGAAGGTGACGCCAACGGCGCGCCGCATCCCGATCCGGCTGCCTACGCGAAGCGCTTCACCGGCAAGTACAAGCATGAGCTCATCAGCGGCGGCATCGGCCACAACCTGCCGCAGGAAGCACCCAAGGCGTTCGCCAATGCCGTGATCGAGGTCGACCGCCTTTGATCATGGCTTGAACGCTTCCTCGCCTGCGAGGCGAAACCTGTCTCCATGACATGAACCACCACCTGAAAGGAACCACCATGAGCAAGATCGACAATGTTGTCTACACCGGCAGGACACATACCACGGGCGGACGCAACGGCACCGCGCGCAGCGATGACGGACGCCTCGATATCACCCTGACTCCTCCTGGGGGCACGGGGTCTGGCACCAATCCGGAGCAGCTGTTCGCGGCGGGCTGGTCGGCTTGCTTCATCGGCGCCATGGGTCGGGCCGCCAAGGATCGGGATGTCGTCCTGCCCGCCGGTGTCGCCGTCGATGCGGAAGTGGATCTCGGGACAGGGGAGGGCGGCTTCTTTCTGCAGGCGCGCCTCAGCG
>NZ_LSTO01000001.1:1447829-1449937 GCF_002211445.1 Noviherbaspirillum denitrificans
TCGTCTTCCACATGCAGCACGCTTGGCGTCTTGTCCTTGCAGCCGCGCAGCGCGCCCTGCAGTGCTGCCAGCAGGCGCACTTCATCGATGGGCTTGGGAATCCAGTCGAGGATGCCGACCGCGCCGCCGGTGAGCGTGCGCTGCCCTTCTTCCGCGCGCGCCGACACCACCACCACCGGCAGGTCGCGCGTGGCTTCCCGCTCCCGCATCCAGTGCAGCAGCGACAGGCCATCCTCGCGCGGCAGGGACAGGTCGAGGGTCACTGCCTCGTAGCCGCTGGCCGCGAGCATCTCGCGCGCCTTGCCTGCATCGTGCGCAATGTCGCTCGACAGGCCGGACTCCGCCAGCATCATGCCGAGCAGGCGCGCGATGTCGCGATCATCCTCGACGATCAGCACGCGGCCGGTGCGGTGCGGCGCCGCCGGCAGGCCGGGCACCTGCGGCAATTCGACGAAGAACTCGGTGCGCACGCCCGGCTGGCTGTCGAAATCGATGCGGCCGTAATGGCGCTCGACGATCGCGCGCGAAATGCTCAGCCCGAGGCCGGAACCGCCCTTCTGCCGCGTGTTGGACGAATCGGCCTGCGCGAATTTCTGGAAGATGCGGTCCCGGAAACCGGGATCGATGCCTTCACCCTGGTCGACCACCGACAGGCGCACCGCACCGGACGCACTCGAAAGACGCACCTGCACGGTGCCGCCGCGGGGCGAGAACTTGGCCGCGTTCGACAGCAGGTTGACCACCACCTGCACCATGCGGTCGCCATCCACCGCGACCCACGCATCCGGCGCGTCCGCCGCCAGCTCGAAGCGCACCTGGTACTGCTCCGCGAAATGCTGGGTTGACGCCAGCGCCTGTTCCACCAGCGGCAGCATGCGCTGCGTGACGATCTCGAAGCGCATGTGGCCGGACTCGATCTTTTCGATATCGAGGATGTCGTTGATCAGCCGCACCAGCCGCTCGCAATTGCTGTTGGCAATGGCCAGCAGCGATTTCGCACTTTCGGGCATCTCGCCGGCGACGCCGCCGCCGAGCAGGCCGAGCGCGCCGCGGATCGAGGTCAGCGGCGTGCGCAGTTCATGCGACACGGTGGAAATGAATTCATTCTTGAAGCGTTCCGTCTGCTTGCGCAGCGTGATGTCGGAACCCACGCCGCACACGCCGTCGACTTCGCCCCGCTCGTTGCGCAGCGGCGAGCGCACCACGAGGTAACTCTGGGCGCCACCGTTGAGATTCAGTTCGTCCTCGATGCGCGCGGAGGCATCAGCCAGCACCTTGCGGTCCATCGCGCGGTTGTAAGCGGCCAGGTCGGGCGGGAACACGTCTTCCAGCGTCTTGCCCAGCACTTCGCCGGGGCCGAAGCCGAACACCCGCTCGTACTCCTTGTTGGTGAACAGAAAACGGCCCTTCTTGTCGCGCACGTACACGAAGGACGAGGTGCTGCCCATCAGTGCCTGCTGCAGCGCGCTGCTTTCACGCAGTCGGCGTTCGCTATCGCGCCGCGCGGTAATGTCGCGCACGATGCCGGCGAATCCGCGGCGGCCCTTGAGCGGCATCTCGTTGACCATCAGCTCCATTGGAAACAGCGAACCATCCTTGCGCCGCCCGGTCACTTCGCGGTCCATGCCGATGATGGCGGTACGGCCCGTGTCGCGGAACTTCTGCAGGTGGCCGGCGTGCATGTGATGGTAGGTGGCCGGCATCAGCACCTTGATGTCTTGCCCGATCAGTTCGCTTTCCGCGTAGCCGAAGATCTTGAGCGCGGCCGGGTTGATGCTGTCCACCATGCCGAACTCGTCGAGCGTGATGATGCCGTCAGCGACGTTGTCGACCACCGCGTGCATGCGCGACTCGCTCTCGCGCGCGATGGCGAGCGCCTGCTGCAGGGTGTCGTTGTTGAGTTCGGACTCGGTCCATTGCGCCAGGTCGCGCAACGCATCGAGGTCGCCCGGCGCGAGCGCGCGCGGCTCATGGCCGGCGATCGCGAAGGTGCCGAAACGTGTGCCGTCGGGCGCATGCAGCGACCAGCCGGCGAAGAAGCGCGCAGGCGGCGTGGCACCCGCCAGCCGGGGATCGGCAGCGGCGTCTTCCACCACGGCGGGGACGCC
>NZ_LSTO01000001.1:1449947-1450712 GCF_002211445.1 Noviherbaspirillum denitrificans
CTGCCCGCCTCGACAACCTCTGCAACATCAGCGTGAAGGAAGCGCAGAACAATGACCGCGTGGTTCCCGGCCTCGCCCTCATCGCCCCGGGCGGCAAGCACCTGCTGTTGCGGCGGCGCGGCGCGCAATACTTTGCGGAAGTGGTGGATGGCCCGCTGGTCAACCGCCACCGTCCATCGGTCGACGTGCTGTTCCGCTCGGTCGCCAAATCCGCCGGCGCGAATGCACTGGGGGTCATCATGACCGGCATGGGCGACGACGGCGCGGCCGGTCTTCTGGAGATGCGCAACGCCGGCGCGCGCACCCTTGCGCAAGACGAGGAAAGCTGCGTGGTCTACGGCATGCCAAAGGAGGCTGTACTGCGCGGCGCGGTTGAAAAGTCGGTGCCGCTTACCTCGATTGCGCGCGAGATCCAGCAGCAGCTTGGATAAAAAAAGAAGCCGGCATTGCTGCCGGCTTTTGAGGTTGCGGTCTGAGGAGTGATGAAGACCGCAAGGGATCTCTATTCAAACTTTCCCCGCGCAAGGAAATTCATCAGCTTGTCCACCTCGCCGCGCTCGATATTCCGCTGCTGGCTGTTGATGAACTTCTGATAGATGTTCGGGTCGGTCTTGCTCAGCTCGGCGAATTCCTCGGCGGTCATCGGTTTCGGCAGTGCCTTTGCGGGCGTGGCGCGGATGGAAATCGCGGGGTCTTGTGCCGAGCTTGTGAAGCCGATGATTTGCATGATCTCGGGAGTCCGCACGCCAATGGCGCAGATGCCGA
>NZ_LSTO01000001.1:1450722-1451193 GCF_002211445.1 Noviherbaspirillum denitrificans
CATCCTGCAGGGAGAAACCCGTTCAGGCGACGACGGCGTCAATACCGCTTACCGCAACGACTTCCATCGCTCGCTGCATCCTGACCTGTCGCCGGAGCGCGTGGAGCTGTATCGGCAGCAGAAGGAGTTCCTGCTGCTGCATGGGTTCCTTGACCGGGATTTTGATTTTGACAGCTGGATCGACCAGCGGCCGTTGCAGGCGGCACGTGAACTGCTCGACCACCGAAAGCGCCTTGCTGCCTGATTTATTTGTCTCAAGAGAATAACTACATGTTCAAACGCACCACCATATCCGCCGCCGTACTCCTCCTCATCGGCGGCCTTTCCGGGGAAGTGCTGGCGCAACAAGCCCAGCAAAGCAATGACCAGGACCAGGCTGCCGCCCTCGGCAGCGTCGTCGTCACCGCGCAGAAGCGCGCGGAGAGCGTGCAGGAAGTCCCTGCCTCTATCACCGCCATCGGCGGCGGAGGA
>NZ_LSTO01000001.1:1451203-1467088 GCF_002211445.1 Noviherbaspirillum denitrificans
TAACCGCCGAACGGTGCGAGCAGGAGGTTGGCGGCGCCGGTCCAGCCAATCACGGGAGAGATCGGCACCGAAAATCCCGACGCCCGGATCACGGCCACGCCGGGCACGTTCTGCGACGCCATGGTGACCACGAACAGCGGCAGCGCCACGCCGATAATCGACGACAGCGAAAACACCGGCATGACGAATTCAGGGCGGGCGAACTCGAGGCGCACACCATCCATGTGCAACAGCCCTTGCGATGCCGAGTACGCAATGCCGACCGCCAGCGTCGCGATGACCGCATAGCGCGGGAATGCGCGCCTGCCGGCGAGATAGACCAGAAACATGGCCAGCGCGAGGACGAGCTGCGTTTTCATCGCGACGAATACATCCAGCCCGAAACGCAGCAGCACGCCGGCCAGCATTCCCGATGCGATCGACACGGGAATGCGGTTGATCATGCGCTCGAACCAGCCCGAAAAACCGCACACCGTAATCAGCGCCGCGGAAACGAGAAAAGCCCCGGTCGCCTCCCCAATCGATGCGCCTGCCGCGCCGGTGATCAGCATCGCCGCCCCCGGCGTGGACCACGCGGTGACGACAGGCACCCGATAGCGCAAGGACAACAGGATGCAGGTCGCGCCCATGCCGAGGCCGAGCGCCCACATCCACGATGCCACCTGAGCGGGCGACGCGCCGACCGCGTTCGCGGCCTGGAACACGATCACAGCCGAACTGGTGAAGCCGACGAGTACGGTGACGAAGCCCGCGATGATCGCGGGCAGGGAGAGGTCCTTGATGAATTGCATGGGGAATCGGAAAGGCGGCGCTCAGGGCCGCCTAGCGTAGCACGATCAGCCGGTCAACTCACCGGCGAGGTTGCGCAGCAGGCCGGTGCGTACAGCTTCAGGCGTCAGCCCGAGCGCCAGCAAATGGTGGAGCTTGGTGAAAATGGCTTCGAAGGTCATGTCGCCGGTGCCGACCACGCCGGCCTGCTTCATGCCCGCACCGGCGGCATAGGTGCCAATCGCCACGCGTCCGTGCAGCGACTGGCTGCATGCGGCGAGCACGATGCCCTTCGCGCTTGCCTGCGCGAGCATGTCCATCAGTGCAGGATCGCGGTCGGGCGCATTGCCCGCGCCGTAGCACTGCAGGATCATCGCCTGCGGCTTGAGGTCGATCATGGCCTGTACTGCGCTCACCGGCATGCCGGGGACGAAGCGCACCGGCAGCACCACGCGGGCGCCGTAGTCGGGGAGTTCGAAGCGCTCCTGCGCGGCGCGCGGCAGCAGCACGGCAGAATTGAACCGGACATCGATGCCAGCCTCCGCCAGACGCGGACAATTCGGACTGTCGAAGGCATCGAAGCATTCGGTGCTGACCTTGGTCGCACGGTTGCCGCGCAGCAGGCGCTGGTTGAAATAGAGCGCGACTTCATTGATCGCATCCGACGCAGCGAGCTGCAAGGCAGTGATGAGATTTTGCGGCGCGTCCGAACGTACCGCGCCGAGCGGAATCTGCGATCCGGTCACGATGACCGGCTTGCGTAGCCCCTGCAGCATGAAGGACAGCGCCGACGCGGTGTACGCCATGGTGTCGGTGCCGTGCAGCACGACAAAACCGTCATGATCGTTGTAGCGCGCAGCGATGTCGCGGCCGATGCGCTGCCAGTCCTGCGGCGTGGCATTGGTGCTGTCGATCGGATCGGGATACGCATACAGCGTGTAGCTAGGCAGGGCATCGCCGGATGCGGCGAGCAGGCGCGACAGCGCGCCGGCGAAATCCGGCATCGGCGCATAGCCCTGCTCCGTCATGGCCATGCCGACGGTGCCGCCGGTGTAGATCAGTCCGATGTGCTTTTTGTTCATCGTCATTGCTGCTGCATGCCGTTGGCGAGTTGCGCCAGCCTCTGCGCCACGAGCTCGGTCACGTCCACCACTTCGCGGCCGCCGGCATCGAGCGGGATGAGCGGCAGCTCGGTGCAGGCCAGCAGGATGGCGGGCGCTTCCAGCGAATCGAGGATGGCGTGGAAGCGGCGGGCGATGCCTTCGGCATTGCCGCCGTGTGCTTTCACGTCATAGATCAGCTTGTGCAGCTGTTCGGCCTGCGCCGGCTTCGGCAGTTCGATGGCAACGTGTTCCGCGAGCTGGCGGTAATGCGACCAGGGTCCGAGGTCAGTGACCGGCCGCGCACCCAGCAGGGCAACGCGTTCGATGCGCCTGTCCTTCACGAATCGGATCACCGCATCGGAGAAAGATACGAATTTTGCGGGCAGGCCGAGCGCTTCCAGCTCCGGCTGGTAGTAATTCAGGGTATTGCAGGCGATGGCGTAGTAATCGACGCGCTGCGCAATCGATTCCGCCGAGGTGCGCAGGCATTGCCAGACCGCCTCGTCGTTTTCCGCCAGTTCCATCGACAGGCCGAGCGTGGACTCGGAATGGATGGTGACGTCGGGGGCGTCGAGGTCGCCGCGGAAGCCTTCACCGTGGATCCTCCGGTTCGCGGCCAGCAGCTTGCTCCACAGGTCAATGCCCGCCTCCGGCCCCGAGCCGGTGATGATGCCGATTTTCTTGCGGGAGACTGCGTTCGGTTGCATGCCCGTACGAGGAGTAAGGAATCGTAGGGTGGGTAGAGCGAAGCGAAACCCACCCTACATTCCCTTATTGATTTTAGCGCTCCGGCGGCGGTTCACGCCGCCGGAGGCGAAGCGTGAATTACTTCGTCACGGCCAGTTGCTGGCGCTGGCCACCCTTGTAGGTGTACAGGGTCAGCGTGCCGTCCTTGATGTCGCCCTTGGCATCGAAGGCGATGTTGCCGGTCACGCCCTTGTAGTTGATCTTCTGCAGTTCCGGCAGGTACTTCGCCGGCTCGACGGAGTTGGCCTTCTTCATCGCTTCGACCATGACCATCACGGCGTCATAGACGTACGGTGCATAGATCTGCACGTCGGCGTTGAACTTCTTCTTGAACGCGGCGCGGAAGTCTTCCATGCCCTTCTTCTGTGCTTCTTCCACACCGCCTGCTTCGGCGCACACTACCTGGCCGTCGGCCATCGAGTCGCCGGCCAGCTTTGCCAGGCCCTCGGAGCAGATACCGTCGCCGCCCATGAACTTGGCGTTGATGCCCAGCGCCTTCATTTGGCGCAGCATCGGGCCGGCAACAGCGTCCATGCCGCCGAAGAACACGGTGTCCGGATTCTTGGACTTGATGGCGGTCAAAATTGCGTTGAAGTCGGTGGCCTTGTCGTTGGTGTACTGCTGCGCCACGATCTCGGCGCCGCCGCCCTTGGACTTGACGCCCTTGATGAATTCTTCAGCCACGCCCTGGCCGTAAGCGGTGCGGTCGTCGATGACGGCGATGCGCTTGGCCTTGTTGATCTGCACCGCGTAACGGCCCAGCGTACCGCCCAGCTGGCCGTCGTTGGCCACCACGCGGAAGGCGCTCTTGAAGCCTTGCTGTGTGTACTTGGGGTTGGTCGCGGACGGGGAAATCTGTGGGATGCCGGCGTCGTGATAGATCTTCGATGCCGGGATGGTGGTGCCGGAGTTGAGGTGGCCGATCACGCCGTTGACCTTGGCATCGACCAGCTTCTGTGCAGCTGCAGTACCTTGCTTCGGATCGGCGCCGTCGTCTTCGGCCAGCAGTTCGAACTTGACCTTCTTGCCGCCGATGGTCACGCCCTTGGCATTGAGTTCGTCGATCGCCATGCGGGCACCGTTTTCATTGTCCTTGCCCAGGTGTGCAATGGCGCCGGAGATCGGGCCGACGTGGCCGATCTTGACGACTTGTTCCTGTGCCGATGCAGCACCTGCGAATGCAAATGCGATTGCGCCAGCCAACGGAATCATTTTTGTCTTGAACTGCATGCTGTTGTCTCCTAAGGATGAACAAGTGGGGGGGTACTTCAGTGGGCGCCTAGGCAGCAACCTGCTCAGGCGAATAGCTGGCCTCGCGGCCGGAAACTGTAAAGTCGAAACTGTCCTCCATGCCGGGGTCGCGCAGCGCCCTTCGTGTGGACGGGAACATACCGGCTGCGCTTACCTTCAACCGGTCGAGCGAGAACTGGCGCAGGTGCTTGAACACGCTTTGATTGATCGCAATCATGGCCTGCATGACGAGCAGGTCGACGTCGTTCGGCGCGCGGTCGGCGGCCGGCTTGCGGGAGCGCGTCTGCTGCTCGGACATCGCGCAGCGGTAGACGTCTTCCAGCGTCACCAGCGACGCATCGCAGGTCAGTGCCCATTTGCCAGGCGCATCCTCGCGCAGCAGGCCGGCGCGCGACAGCGCGGTGCACAGTTTCAGCAGCTCTTTTTCGCTACGGCCGGTCGCTTCTTCGAGCTGGGCCATGCCGACGGCGCGCGGTGCGCTGGATACGAGTCTTGCGAGGATTTCGGTGGTGGCGAAAAAGCGGTCGTGCAACGCGCTATTGCCGAGGATGCAGTCTTCAACGGTAACCATCAATGTCTCCTTTGTGAGGTCACGCTGCCATCCGATGCAGTCAGTTTGTGGCCGATGCATCTCGTGCAGTCATTGCCGGGTCGGGTATCAATTATTTGTTTTTGTCTTGTCCCTGCCAGTCGTGCCGCCATGTTGTTTTTGTCATTGAAAAAACGGCACCGACCAGCACGCAACTTTAGGGATATTCCCCGGCGAATACCATTTCGCTAAGTGACGCGACTTGATGCTGCTTGATGCTAAAATAGCGTCAATTAGCATCAAATCATTATCAAAAAGCAAAGGAGTGCCATGTCGTTATCCATCGACACGGGCAAAATCCATCCCGCACAACGGGAGTTTTCCGCCAACCTGCGCATGCTCTGCAGCTATTACCGCTCCGTCGCGGATGTCTGCCGCAAGCTCAACCTCAACCGCGCCCAGTTCAACCGTTACCTGAACGGTACCAGCAAGCCGTCCAGCCACACGCTGGAGCGCATCTGCGACTTCTTCGGTGTCGAGCCGTCGGAAATCTACCTGCCGCGCGAGCACTTCCACCAGATTGTCCAGGTGCGCCCCAAGCAGCGTGCCGAACGCGCGGTATTCACCGACCACATCGCCCGCCTGCAGCACCAGACCACGGGCAAGTTTGACAAGTATCTTGGCTACTACTACGAGTACTACCACTCGATGAGCGCGCCGGGAAAGGTGTTGCGCGGACTCGTGCATATTTTCACCCACGAGGGCGCGGTGTACCACGAACGGCTGGAACGCTTCCCGCAGCACGCCAACCTCGACGAGACCTACAAGTGCAAGTATGTCGGCGGCACCTTCTACCTGAACGACCGCATCTTCCTGGTTGACTATGAATCGCTGACCGGCAACGAGATCGCGCAGACCGTGCTCTTCCCCACCTACAAAAACAAGGTGGCGCGCCTGTCCGGCCTGATGCTGGGCGTCGCCTCGAGCAACCAGCGCTCGATCGCCTGCGCGCGCGTGGTCTTCGAATTCCTCGGCAAGACGATCGACATGCGCGCCGCGATGCGCCTGTGCGGGCTGTTCGACCCGCATGACGAAGAAATCGACCCGACCATCCTCAAGGTCATCGACAATTCGCCGCACAAGGACCAGAACCACTTCTATACGATTCCCCTATAGACTGCCCGAATGCATCCCCTCGCCATCATCGACCGCGGCAACGAGCCGTATGAAACCAGCTTCGCCGCGATGCGCGCCTACACCGACGCGCGCACGCCCGAATCGCAGGACCAGCTGTGGATCGTCGAACATCCGCCGGTCTTCACGCTCGGCCTCGGCGCCGACCCGTCGCATGTGCTGGACGCAGGCGCGGTTCCCGTCATCCAGACCGACCGCGGCGGCGAAGTGACCTACCACGGCCCGGGCCAGGTCGTTATCTATTTGCTCATGGATTTGCGCCGCAAACCCGGCGCCCGGCTGTATGCGCGCGAATTCGTGAACAAAATCGAACAGTCGGTCATTAACACCCTGCGGGCGTATAATCTCGACGGCGAGCGCAAGCCCGGCGCGCCGGGGATCTACATGAGCGGCGGCGCCTGGAAAGGCGCGAAAATCGCCGCCCTCGGCCTCAAGATACGCGGCAGCGGCTGCACCTACCACGGCGTATCGCTGAATGTCGCGATGGACCTCGCCCCGTTCTCCCGGATCAATCCCTGCGGCTATGCAGGCATGGCGACGGTAGACATGAAAACCGTCGGCGCGGACGTCCCCCTGCGCGATGTGCAACTGGCCCTGGCCAACAACCTGATCGAATTGCTGACGGCGTGACTGCGCCGGAAACCATCATCATGACCACTGAAAAAGACCCTGCCGCCACCACCGCCTACAACCCGAGCGAGAAGCAGAAAGGCGCCGGCAAGACGGCCCGCATCCCGATCAAGATCGTTCCGGCGGAAAAGCTGGCCAAGCCGGACTGGATCCGCGTGAAGGCAGGCTCGCCCTCGACCCGCTTCTACGAGATCAAGGACATCCTGCGTACCAACAAGCTGGTCACGGTGTGCGAGGAAGCGAGCTGCCCGAACATCGGCGAGTGCTTCGGCAAGGGCACGGCGACCTTCATGATCATGGGCGACAAGTGCACGCGCCGCTGCCCGTTCTGCGACGTCGGCCACGGCCGTCCCGATCCGCTGGACGTGAACGAACCGGAGAATCTCGCCAAGACCATCGGCGCGATGCGCCTGTCCTACGTCGTGATCACCTCGGTCGACCGCGACGACCTGCGCGACGGCGGCGCCGGCCACTTCGCCGAATGCATCCGCAAGGTGCGCGAACAATCGCCGAACACCCGCATCGAAATCCTCACGCCCGACTTCCGCGGCCGCATGGACCGCGCGCTGGAAATCCTGAAGGCGGCACCGCCCGACGTGATGAACCACAACCTCGAAACCGTGCCGCGCCTGTACAAAGAAGCCCGCCCCGGCTCCGACTATGCGTACTCCTTGAGCCTGCTCAAGCGATTCAAGGAACTGCATCCCGAAGTCCCGACCAAGTCCGGCCTGATGGTCGGCCTGGGCGAGACCGACGAGGAAATCCTGCAGGTGATGCGTGACCTGCGCGAGCACGGCGTGACGATGCTGACCATCGGCCAGTACCTGATGCCGTCCGGCGACCACCTGCCGGTGCGTCGCTATGTGCATCCGGACACCTTCAAGATGTTCGAGGATGAAGCGTACAAGATGGGCTTCGCGCATGCCGCAGTCGGCGCCATGGTTCGCAGCTCCTACCATGCGGACATGCAGGCACACGGCGCCGGCGTGGCCTGACCCCGTCCGTCCCCGCCTTCGGCATTTCCGCCACATCCGCTCCGGCTCCTTGAGCTAAATAAAGGAGCGCTTCCCGCTTTCACCGACAATGAGCCTGCCTGCGGACAGGCTCATTGTCATTGCGCGTGTCCCCGACTTCCGAACATCCCCGGTTACAAATCCGCATGAACTTATTTCGTGGCAACCTGCCATACCTACTGCCATGATCCACTGGAGCGACATCACACATTACGGCGACGTGACGATCACGACGCTGGCCGCGGCAGCCATCGCCGCCTGGCTTTTCATCGAGGACGAGAAACGGCTGGCCCTGTGGTGGAGCCTGCTGTTTGCCGCCGGCATGGGCGTGGTCGTCGCGACCAAAATGGCCTTCATCGGATGGGGAATCGGCATACGTTCGCTCGACTTCACCGGCTTCAGCGGACACGCAATGCGCGCCGCCGCCGTGCTGCCGGTGCTGTTCTACCTGATCCTGCAGCGCGCGCGATTCAGCGTGCGCTGCGGCGGCGTCGTGCTCGGATTTGCCTGCGCCGTGCTGATCGGTGTGTCGCGCATCGTGGTGCGCGCGCATTCGATGTCGGAGGTGGTGGCCGGCCTCCTGCTTGGCGCGCTGGTCAGCCTCGCCTTCCTCCACATCGCGCACACGTCGCTGGAAAAACATGTCTTCAAGCCGCTGCGCATCGCAGTGAGCGTGCTTGCCCTGCTTCCGGCACCCTATGTGCATCCGGCACCAACGCAGCAATGGCTGACCGAACTCACCTTGTACGTTTCCGGCCACATCCAGCCCTATCCGCGCGCCGGATGGCACGCGGAGAAGCCGCGGCCTCGCGACGCACACTGAATCACCAATCGCGCAACATGGCCGATTAGCATGCCTTCCGGATTGAATGGCCTGACGGCAATTTCTATCTGAAAGACGTACAGGCCCCTTGACGCTCCTTTCATCCGGCCAATCACGCTTTGACAGCAAGGACCCGACAGGACCATGGCAGCTGCAATACCGGACAAAGGCGGCACAAAAGCGCCTCACAATATCGAACCAAAGCAAGCGCCCAAGGAGTCGCCGAAGAAAGCCAAGGGCAACGCCGCTGCAACGCAGATGCCCAAGGAAACCAGGACGGCAATTGACAGCTACTTCGGCAAGGTGCCGAACAAGGCGCATGCCAAGTGGCCCGGCCACGTTCTCCATCGGCCGCCCCATGGTCCGAAAAGCGTTACCGGACAGGTGCCTGCTCCCTTCCCCTCGGGCAAGGATCTCCACGCAAAGGCCGGCATGCCCCCGCCTGGGATTTCCAAGACTCCGCCGCCCTTCATCCAGAGTCCCTTCGACATGCTGAAGTGGCCGAAGACCGACCAGGGCCACTCGAACGCGGAAACGCCGCCGGAAAAGACCGTCCCGGTCGCCATTCCCGAGTCGGTCCGGGTGCAAGACGGGAAATTCATCGTGGACTACCAGAAGCAGGTGCTCAAGCTACCCGGCAGCGACCTTCCATCCCTTGCACGGGACAATGCCCCCGTAGCCCCGGGTTTGCATGCAGCGCAAGTCATCAATCCGCCGCCGGGCATTCCTGCGGGCGGCGTAAGAGACGGTAATACCGCAAACCTTGCTGAGAACTGCGGACCGAAGCAGCCCGACCGGGATGACAGGCAGGTGACACGGCCGAACGATCGCACCGCCGAGGTGAAACCGGTCGGCAGGACCGATTCCGGATCCGGCACCGCTCCTGTAACGCCACTTGGGAAGGAGTGCGACGGGAACGACGCCTTCCCTTCCGCCTCTGTAGACAAGGCTGCAGCAGGCGGCCTGAGCAGCGGCTCGAGAACGCACCATGCGGCGGCGGATACCGGCATTGGCAAAACCGATAACAGTCGTGAGTGGGCAGCATCTGGTGGCAAGGCTGATTGCAACAACTCGAAGCAAGCGGGCGCCGATGCCAAGGGCCATCGGCCGGCACGCGACGATAATGGAAACACTCGCGCGACGCCGCAGCGCGACGGGCCCGTGCAAGGCAAGACCGGCAGTGTGCCGGAGCTGGAACCGCCCCGGGAACAGATCCCCATCCCGCGCGTCGACAGCGGATCGGTCGCGACGGGCAAGGACGGTATTGTCCACACGCGTGCTGAATCCGGTTTGCCTCACCTGCCGGGCGGCGTCCCGGTCGCGCCATGGAAGAATGCCCATGCGGCACCTGACAACTTCTTCCATGCACCACCCGCCGGCAAGGAAGGCCTGATGATGCCGACAGCTGCCTACGACAACACCGTCACCAACAAGATCAAGGCAAAGTCCAAGACCAGGGCCAAGGTGCCGGACGAACAGGAGAACGACATTCCGCGGCAAGGGTCGCCCTATGCCATGTTCGACCCGAAGATTATCCCTGTCCAACCCTTGGCGCAGGACAGGAGCGACCCGGATGCTTACGATGACTTCAAATCCGGCGAGCTGGAAGCGCTCTCACATGGCAGTGTCGGCTGGGGCGGCCTGGCGGTCGCGCATCTTGCCCAGGGCGAGGTGGAAGGCCTTCCGTCTTCCTACGTCCCCAATGGGAGTTAGGAAGGCAATGCGTCAGGCCGCCAAGGCCTTTTCAATCAGCTGATGCAGGGCGGCAAAATCCGGTTCGCCGACATAGCGCTTGAGCACCTTGCCTTCCTTGTCGATCACATACGTGGTCGGTGTCAGCTTTACGTCGTCGAAGGATTTCGCGACATCACCTTGGGTATCGATCGCCACAGTGAAAGGCAGGCTGCGCGTCTGTGCATAGTTAAGGACGTAGTTTGGCGGGTCGTAGCTCATCGCCACCGCCACGAAGTCCAGGCCCTTGTCCTTGTATTTGTTGTACGTCTGGACCATGGATGGCATTTCCTTGATGCATGTCGTGCAACTGGTTGCCCAGAAATTGACCATCACCACCTTGCCGCGCAGGCTTTGCATGCTCACCTTTTCGCCGGTGATGCTGCTGAAGGTGACATCGGGAGCGGGCTTGGCCGACGACAGCGATGCGACGCCGAGCGCGCCGACCGTTGCGACAGCGATGGCGCCGAGAGCGATCAGGAGCTTGCGTTTGCCGGAAGAGGGAAGGGTTTCGGGTTGCATGGCGTGCCGTTGAAGCGGGTGGGATACACCCGTCATTATATGCCTGCGCCGTCCAGGGTGCCGGTCAGGGACGCAGGTAGACGAAGCCTTCCCGCGCCTGCAGGCGCGCCACTTCGGCGACGCCGGAAGTCACCAGCCTGACGCCCGGCAACACCCTCGAAACCGGCACGTCATGCGCTATCAGCGTATTGCTGCATACACGGAAATCCACGCCCTGCGAAGCGAGCGCCGCCACCGCGCCGTCGAACGGCCGGCCGCTGCGCTCGGTCGCCCCCGTCAGGAGGAATTTGATGCCATCGCCGTTGGCAACAACAACGATCTTCGTGTCCGGTTCTGCCCGCAGGTGGTTGCGGATGTTGGACATCGCCCGCGATGCCTGGTCGAGGCCTTCGGTGAGGTGGTAGACGACCTTGACCGGTTCGTCCGCCATCGCCGGCCCGGCAAGCAGGGCCACGGCGAGGAATTTGAGGAGTGTTCTGCGCATGATGAGAAAAGGCCGCAAAGTCGAATCGCTTTGCGGCCTACTATAGCATCCGGCAATCGCCGGGCTTTACCTCTTGCTTGGATCGTCCGAGGTGGCGGTCATCTGCCGCAGATCTTCTTCGGAAATGTATTCGAAGACCTTGACCACCTTGCGCACGCCGCTGACGCCACGCGCCACGTCGGCCGCCAGGTTGCCTTCGCGCTGGGTGACCCGGCCCATCATGTAGACGGTGCCGTTCTCGGTCACGACCTTGATCGAGTTGGCATACAGGTCCTTGGCATCCACGAAGGCCGCCTTGACCTTGCCGGTGACCAGCGAATCGTTCGAGCGCGAGCTGAAGCTCGATACCGGCCCGATCTCGAGGTCGTTGACGATGGACTGCACGCCTTCGATGGCTGCCGCTTCGCGCTCGACCGCGGCCTTCATGGCCTCGTCACGCACTTCACCTGTCAGCAGCACCTTGCGATTGAAGCTGGTGACGTTGACGTGGCCGGCGTCTCCGACAATGCGCGGAATGCGGGTTTCTCCCTTGAACAGGATGGCCTTGTCCTCGGTCTGCGCACCGAAGGTGCGGCGGTCAGAGGCGGCCAACGTGCCGACCACGGCGGACCCCACTGCCATCTCGACACAGCCCTGCAAGGCGGTGACCGTGGCGCCACACAGCACGACGGTCATGAGTGGACGTTTCCAGCGCGTCCATTTTTTCATTCAGCTTCCTCCCCAAATAACGCGACGTCGATACCGTCGCACAAACAATGAATGGTCAACAGGTGCACTTCCTGGATCCTCGCGGTGCGGTCGTGCGGCACGCAGATGTGCACATCGGCATCGGTCAGCCGCTTGCCGATGGTGCCGCCCCCCTTGCCGGTCAGCGCCACGACGCGCATGTCGCGCTCGAGCGCCGCCTCGACTGCCGCCAGCACGTTGGACGAATTGCCCGACGTCGACAGTGCCAGCAGGATGTCGCCCGCTTGCCCGAAGGCCTGCACCTGCTTGGCGAACACGTCCTGGAAACTGTAGTCGTTGCCGACCGCGGTCAGGATCGAGGTGTCGGTCGTCAGCGCCAGCGCCGGAAGCGGCAGGCGCTCGCGTTCGAAGCGCCCGACCAACTCCGCCGCGAAGTGCTGGCAATCGGCAGCCGATCCGCCATTCCCGCAGGCAAGGATCTTGTTGCCATTAGACAATGCTGTAAACATAAGTTCCACAGCTTGCTCGATCGGATGCGCGAGCAGCGCGGCGGACTTGATTTTCAGTTCGGCACTTTCCTGAAAGTGCGCCTGGATGCGGTGGTTTGTCATAGTGGGTGGATTATAGAGCAGGCGTGGAGGCGGCACGCCGTGCGGAAATAAAAAGCCCCATGGAAATATTGCCAGAACGCTATCAGCTCTCGATGGCGTTCTTCAGCCATTCCATCGAAGCGCCGTCGATGGCTATGACATCGAATCGGCAGGCGGGTGGCATGCGGTAGCGCTGCAGGAAGACCTGGGCCGCGATCACGAGGCGGGCCTGCTTGCGTGGCGTGACGCTCGCCGCCGCGCCAACGCGGTCGCCGGCGGCACGTTTGCGCACTTCAACGAAGACCAGCCCGCGCCCGTCCCGCATGACGAGATCGATCTCGCCGCCCTTGCAGCGGAAGTTGCGTTCAAGCAGAGCCAAGCCCTGCTGCTCGAGATAGCGCAGCGCCTGTTCCTCGCCGGCATCGCCCTCCGCCTGCTTCGGCGTGCGCTTGCGCGCGAGGGTGTCAAACAAGCCCATCAGCGCCCTTCGTCGCGGCCGACGACACCGCCTTCGCGGTAGACGGCTTGTTGCGTCCTGCGCTCAAATTGGGTGCCGCCCTGCTCGAAGCGCACCTTCAGCCTGCCCGTCACGCCGTCGAGTTCGAAGCTGTTGCGCTGCTGCGCGATTTCATGGGCGATACGATAGGCATCGATGCCGAGCGCGTAGAGCCGTTCATGATCGGCATTGCGTTTCTGGTCCGTCTCGACCACGAGGCGCGGATAAGTCATTACGGCCGGATGGTCAGGCTGGATCTGCCATGGAATATCGAGCAGGCGCGTGCCGTCCATGTCGGCGGCGGGCTCGGCAGCGGCACGGTCGGTGAGCGCCGTCGGGTTGAGCTGCGACGTGCCGTATGCCGGAATGTCCTTGCCCAGGACTGCGCGCACCTGGCGGGCCTGGCGCGCATCGAGTGCCAGGAAGAGCATGGCCGGTTTGTCGGTTTCCAGCTGCTTCTTCAGTTGCAACAGGTTGCGGCCGTTCAGGAAACCATCGTTGGCCGGCAGTTCCTGCACCTCCACCTCCCGGCCGCGCTGCTGCCATTGCGCCTCGAATGCCTTCGCCGCCCTGCGCTGCCAGGCCGTGGGTGAAAACAGCACGAGCGCCTTGCCCTTGCGGCTGTCGCGAAGCGCCCAGTCGGCAACCTGCCGCGCTTCGTCTTCGATCGACAGTCCGATCACCAGCATCTGCGGCGGCAGCTTGACCGCGCCGTTCTCGGTGTCGGGCGGGGTCAGGGCAATCGTGGGCAGGGTCACCGCATCGCTCTGCACCACTGCCGTCACGCCGGTGCGTGAAAGGGGACCGACGACCACATCATTGAGTGCGCTCGCGGCCTTGTAGCCGGAGAGGATGTCCTGCGCGGAGTCGCCGGTTTCGACGACATTGACGGTCACGCCCTGCGGCTCGCGTTCATAGGCTGCCTGGAAGCCCGCGCGCAGCACCTCCGAGGGTACGCGCAGGATTTCCGAGCGCAGCGGCAGCAGCAGCGCGATGCTCACTGTCTTTTCGGTCGTCGACAGATCGACCGACGAGGTTTCGACTTCGCTCACGGGGCCGGTTGTGTTTGCCCGCGCAGGCAGGCACAATCCGCTCAGCACCATGCCCAGCACCATCAGTTTTGCCCACTGGCCCGACATTACTTCTCCCCATGCCACAGTCCACGTCCACCGCGCCGTCCCTCGATTCCATCATGCAGGACGTCGCGCACCAAGTGTATCCGCCGTCCACATTATATGTGGTGGCCACTCCCATCGGAAACGCGGGGGATATCACATTGCGTGCGCTCAACGTTCTTGCGATCGCCGATGCGGTGGCTTGCGAAGACACGCGCAATACCGCGCAACTCCTGCATCGTTACGGCTTGCACAAGGAACTGGTTGCCGCACATGAACACAACGAGCGCGAAGCGGCGGAAAAGCTCATCGCACGCCTGCAGGCGGGACAGCGCATCGCGCTGGTCTCCGACGCTGGCACGCCGGCCGTCTCCGACCCCGGTGCGCGCATCGTGGATGCGGTACGCGCGGCGGGCTTGCGCGTGATGCCGCTGCCGGGCGCTTCGGCAGCCGTCAGTGCGCTGTCTGCAAGCGGGCTGGTCGGAGACCGCTTCCTGTTTGCCGGCTTCCTTCCGGCGAAGGCGAAACAACGCGAATCGGCCTTGCTGGAACTGAAGGATGTTGCAGCGACGCTCGTCTTCTATGAAGCGCCGCATCGCATTGTTGACACCGTCGACGCGCTCTGCGCGACACTGCAAGGTGAACGACAGGTCGTGTTTGCCCGCGAGCTGACCAAGCTGTTCGAAGAGGTGCATCGCTGCCGGCTGTCCGAAGCACGTGCGTGGCTGGACGCCGATCCCAACCGGCAGAAAGGCGAGTTCGTCGTCCTGGTCGAGGGCGCGGCACCGGCATCGGAGGAGGACGATGCGGAAGCGGAACGCATTCTCGCGATCCTGCTTGCCGAATGCCCGGTGAAACAGGCCGCGTCGCTGGCGGCACAGATCACCGGAAAGAAAAAGAATGCGCTGTATGACCGCGCGCTGCAGATGAAGGGCGACCGCTGATTCAGCGCTGCACGATCATCGGCTTGCCCAGCCCGCCTTCCTGCATCTGCTGGGCGGCTGCATCGGCTTCCGCACGGGTGGCGAATGGCCCGCTGTAGACGCGGAAGAACTTGTTGTACTCGACCACTTCGATCGGCCGCAATGCCGCCCCCTGCTTCGTCAACAAACGCGAACGGGCCGCCTCGGCATTCGCCGCCTGCGAATAGGCGCCGAGCTGCAGGTAGAAGCCCTGCCCCGATACGGCTTGCGGCGACACGACGACCGGCGCGGGCAATTTGTACTCTTCCAGCTGGCGTGGCGCTTCCGGCCCGCCAAGGCTGACTGGCATCGCGACGACCGCAGTCTCCTGCGGCACTGCCTTGTCGGCCCGTGCCAGCGTCTCGCCCTTACCCTTGTTCATGCGCGCGATTTCCTCAGGCAGGATGCGCTCGACTTCCAGCTCGCCGCTGCCCTTGCCGAGATAGCCCAGCTTGAGAGCCGCCGTGTACGACAGGTCGATGATGCGGCCGGAATGGAAGGGGCCGCGGTCGTTCACCCGAACCACGACCTGCTTGCCATTGACCAGGTTGGTGACACGCGCATATGACGGAATCGGCAGCGTGGGGTGTGCGGCAGTCATCTTGTACATGTCGTACGGCTCGCCGGACGAGGTCTTCTGGCCGTGGAATTTCTTGCCGTACCAGCTGCCCACGCCGCGCTGCTTGAACGGCCGCTCTTCCATCACCGGAGTATAGGTCGTGCCGAACACGACGTACGGCTTGTTGCCGCGATTGGCGTAGGGCTCGATCTTCGGTTCGGCGTCAGGCACATCCATCAGGCCTTCGGGCGGATTGTCGCCGGGACCGTCGTCCATGTAGTAGCCGCCGCGTCCGGAGCCGGCAGGCGGCAAGGCCGGCAAGGTGGACGACGGCTTGCCCTGTGCCGCGGGCCGTGCATCGGATGCAGGTTCCGAGAGCGGCACGCTGTTGCAGCCTGCGAGGATCAGGGGGATTGCCGCGAGCGCGGCATAGTGAGGCGGCAGCCGGAACGGGCTGCGGATTGCTTGCAGTGACATCGTGTTGTCCTTCTTCGTTCTTGTCGGGACAGGCGGTGCGGCCCTCCCTGGGCCGAAAACAGTGTGCACCGCCTTGGCGCTTGCCGCAAGGATGCGGCTATTGCATTTTTTAATCGAGGTTCAGGTCTGCACCAGCTTGCGGTGCCGCTGGATGCTCATCAACATGCCGATGCCGAGGCCGAGCGTGACGAACGCAGTACCGCC
>NZ_LSTO01000001.1:1467098-1488040 GCF_002211445.1 Noviherbaspirillum denitrificans
ACCGGCGCCGGCGTCGTTACCAAGCGCGTTTCCGATGCCGCCGACAAGGCCGGTTTCGTGTTCGCCGTTGACCCGACCTCGGCGGAAGCTTCCTGCATCGGCGGCAACATCGCGATGAACGCCGGCGGCAAGAAAGCCGTGCTGTGGGGCACCGCGCTTGACAACCTCGCTAGCTGGCGCATGGTCGACCCGAATGGCGACTGGCTGGAAGTCACACGCATCGGCCACAACCTCGGCAAGATCCACGACGCCCCGGTTGCGACCTTCAAGCTGGAGTGGACCCACCCGGCCGACAAGGGCAAGAGCAACAAGCCGTTCAAGACCGAATACCTGGAAATCGAAGGCCGCGTTTTCCGCAAGGAAGGCCTCGGCAAGGACGTGACCGACAAGTTCCTCGCCGGCCTGCCGGGCATCCAGAAGGAAGGCACCGACGGCCTGATCACGTCGGCGCGCTGGATCCTGCACAAGATGCCGAAGTTTGCGCGCACCGTTTGCCTCGAATTCTTCGGCCAGGCGCGTGACGCGATTCCGTCCATCGTTGAAATCAAGGATTACCTCGACGCCGAGGCGAAGAACGGCGGCGCGATCCTCGCCGGCCTGGAACACCTTGACGAGCGCTACCTGCGCGCGGTCGGTTATGCGACCAAGTCCAAGCGCGGCGTGTTGCCGAAGATGGCCTTGTTCGGCGACATCGTCGGTGACGATGAAGATGCCGTCGCCCGTGCCGCTTCCGAAGTGATCCGCATGGCCAACACGCGTGTCGGTGAAGGCTTCGTCGCGGTCAGCCCGGAAGCGCGCAAGAAGTTCTGGCTGGACCGCGCGCGCACCGCTGCGATCGCCAAGCACACCAACGCGTTCAAGATCAACGAAGACGTGGTGATTCCGCTCAATCGCATGGGTGAGTACACCGACGGCATCGAGCGCATCAACATCGAGCTGTCGATCAAGAACAAGCTGCAGTTCCTGGGTGAACTGCGCGGCTTCTTCGCCTTGCCTCACCTGCCGCTCGGCAAGAGTGAAGATGCGGATGCCGAGATCCCGGCGGAAGAGCTGCTCGGCGACCGCGTGGCGCAGGCGGTGCAGCTGATCGAACTGACGCATGCACGCTGGACCTACTTGCTGGAAAACCTCGACAAGCCGCTGCGCGACGCGCGCGATGAACTGGCCGCGCTGCAAGTCTCGACCACCTGGCTCGACGAACGCCTGCAGCGCCAGCCGGATGCCATCGTGTTCAATGTTGTGCAGGACCGCACCATCCGTGTGTCCTGGAAGGCGGAAGTGCGTGCGCAGCTGCGCCAGATCTTCAACGGCGCCGCGTTCAAGCTGATCCTCGACGAGTGCAGCGCGATCCACAAGCGCGTGCTGCGCGGCCGCGTGTTCGTCGCACTGCACATGCATGCGGGCGACGGCAACGTGCACACCAACCTGCCGGTCAATTCCGACCACTACGAGATGCTGCAGGATGCGCATGCCGCGGTGGCGCGCATCATGACGCTGGCGCGGTCGCTGAACGGCGTGATTTCCGGCGAGCACGGCATCGGCATCACCAAGCTGGAATTCCTGACTGAAGACGAGATTCGCGATTTCCGCGACTACAAGAAACGCGTCGACCCGGAAGGCCGCTTCAACAAAGGCAAGCTGCTCAACGACCCGGACATGCCGTCCGACCTGCGCAACGCGTACACGCCGTCGTTCGGCCTGATGGGCCATGAATCGCTCATCATGCAGCAGAGCGACATCGGCGCCATCGCCAACAGCGTCAAGGACTGCCTGCGCTGCGGCAAGTGCAAACCCGTCTGCGCCACCCACGTGCCGCGCGCCAACCTGCTGTACTCGCCGCGAAACAAGATCCTCGCGACTTCGCTGCTGGTGGAAGCCTTCCTGTACGAAGAGCAGACCCGCCGCGGCGTGTCGATCAAGCACTGGGAAGAGTTCGAAGACGTTGCGGACCACTGCACCGTCTGCCACAAGTGCGTGACGCCGTGCCCGGTCGACATCGACTTCGGCAATGTGTCGATGAACATGCGCAACCTGTTGCGCAAGATGGACAAGAAGTCCTTCAACCCCGGCACGACGGCGGCGATGTTCTTCCTGAACGCCACCGATCCGGCGACTATCAACGCCACCCGCGCGGCGATGACCGGCCTCGGCTACAAGGCACAGCGCCTGGCCAACGACGTGCTGAAAAAGTTTGCGAAGAAACAGACCAAGGCGCCGCCGGCCACGCATGGCAAGCCGCCGGTCAAGGAACAGGTGATCCACTTCATCAACAAGAAGATGCCGGGCAACCTGCCGAAGAAGACCGCGCGTGCGCTGCTCGACATCGAGGACGACAAGGTTGTCCCGATCATTCGCGACCCGAAGACGACGACCGCGGATACCGAAGCGGTGTTCTACTTCCCGGGCTGCGGCTCGGAGCGCCTGTTCTCGCAGGTCGGCCTCGCAACCCAGGCGATGCTGTGGCATGTCGGCGTACAGACCGTGCTGCCGCCGGGCTATCTCTGCTGCGGCTATCCGCAGCGTGGTTCCGGGCAGTACGACAAGGCGGAAAAGATGATGACGGACAACCGGGTCCTGTTCCATCGCGTCGCCAACACCCTGAACTACCTCGACATCAAGACGGTCGTAGTGTCGTGCGGTACCTGCTACGACCAGCTGGAAACCTATGAATTCGAGAAGATCTTCCCCGGATGCCGGATCATCGACATCCATGAATACCTCCTCGAAAAGGGTGTGAAGCTGGAAGGCGTCGGCGGTGTGCGCTACATGTACCATGATCCCTGCCACAGCCCGATGAAGCAGCAGGATCCGCTCAAGACGGTGAATGCGCTGATCACGACGGTCGACGGACAGAAGGTCGAGAAGAACGAGCGCTGCTGCGGCGAGTCGGGCACCCTCGGCGTGAGCCGCCCGGACATTTCCACGCAGATCCGCTTCCGCAAGGAAGAGGAAATGCGCAAGGGCGCGGACAAGCTGCGCGCGGACGGCTTCAACGGCGACGTCAAGATCCTCACTTCCTGCCCGTCGTGCTTCCAGGGCCTGGAGCGCTACAACGAGGATGCGGGCACGAAAGCCGACTACATCGTGGTGGAAATGGCCAAGTACCTGCTCGGCGAAAACTGGATGCCGGACTATGTGGCCAAGGCCAACGCCGGCGGCATCGAACGGGTTCTGGTGTAAGTATGGCAAAGGAAGCCTGCGAACTGTGCATGCATCCCGGCGGCGAAGTCGTCTACCGGGATGACAACTACCGCATCGTGCTGGTCGACGACGAGCGCTATCCGGGCTTTTGCCGCGTGATCTGGAATGCGCATCACCGCGAGATGACCGACCTGTCGACCGCCGAACGCGCGATTCTGATCGCCGCCGTCTGGCAGGTGGAAGAGGTGGTGCGCGAAGTGATGCAGCCCGACAAGGTCAATGTCGCCAGCCTCGGTAACGTGGTGCCGCACGTGCACTGGCATGTCATTCCCCGCTACGAAAACGACGCCCATTTCCCCAACCCGATCTGGGGCGAGGTCAAGCGCACGCCGGCCTCGACCGACCTTGCAAAACGTGTTGTGCTCGTTGCGCGCCTGCGCGAACGGCTGCTCGAGCGCTTCGAACAATCGCTGCTGTAAGCTCTTTCCGGAATCCTGACATGGCTGAAATGAAAAAGGCGGGCATGCCGACCGCACTGACGGTGCACAAGCAATCGCGCGTGCTCGACATCGCGTTCGATTCCGGCGAAAGCTTTTCCCTGCCCTTTGAATTCCTGCGCGTGTACTCACCTTCCGCGGAAGTCCGCGGCCATGGTGTCGGGCAAGAGGTCCTGCAGACGGGCAAGCGTGATGTGTTGATCACTGCCGTCGAGCCGGTCGGCAATTATGCGGTGCAGTTGCACTTTTCGGACTCGCATAATACCGGCATCTACACCTGGGATTACCTCTACTGGCTTGGCGAGGGCCAAGCGCAATTATGGGAGGACTATCTCAAGCGCCTGGAGGCTGCCGGCTTCACTCGCGAAACCGGCCGGGATGCCCCCATGCTCAACGAAGAACGCGGTTGCAGCCACTAACTTGATGGCGGGCAAGAAAAAGACCAGGAACGCTTTCGTAGCCCCTGTGTCTGCACTTGTATAATGCGGCTTGGACAAACAAGGCCGTTGCCATGACGAATACTACGCATTTCGGTTTCGAAACCATCCCCGAAGAACAAAAGGTCGAGAAGGTCGCCAAGGTCTTCCATTCGGTCGCATCCAAGTACGACGTGATGAACGACCTGATGTCCGGCGGCCTGCACCGGATCTGGAAGGCGTTCACTATCGCCCAGGCGGGCATCCGCCCCGGTTTCAAGGTGCTGGACATCGCCGGCGGCACCGGTGACCTGGCGAAGGCATTCGCCAAGCAGGCCGGCCCGACGGGCGAAGTCTGGCTCACCGACATCAACGAATCCATGCTGCGCGTCGGCCGCGACCGGCTGCTGAACAAGGGCATGATCACGCCGACCCTGCTGTGCGACGCCGAAAAGCTGCCGTTCCCGAGCAATTATTTCGATCGCGTCTCGGTCGCTTTCGGCCTGCGCAACATGACCCACAAGGACCAGGCGCTGGCGGAAATGCATCGTGTGCTGAAGCCGGGCGGGAAACTTCTCGTGCTGGAGTTCTCCAAGGTGTGGGAGCCGCTGCAAAAGCCGTACGACGTGTATTCGTTCTCGGTGCTGCCGTGGCTGGGCAAGCAGATCGCCAATGATTCCGACAGCTACCGCTACCTCGCCGAATCCATCCGCATGCACCCCGACCAGGAAACCCTGAAAGGCATGATGCAGGAGGCGGGCCTTGAGCGCGTGCAGTATTTCAACCTCACGGCCGGCGTCGCTGCATTGCATACCGGAATCAAGTTGTAAGGAGTAATTGATGAAGAAATTCCTCGTCACGCTGCTGGTTGCCGTCAGCGCCGCCTCGATGATGGTGTCCGAGGCCGAAGCCAAACGCCTCGGCGGCGGCGGCTCGATCGGCCGCCAGTCGCAGGGCATCAGCCGCCAGGCGCCGATGCAATCGCCCAACCAGGCGGCCAGCCCGAGCCAGGCCAAGCCCGCGGCACCAGCCGCCACTCCGCAACCGACACCACCGCGTCCGGCCAGCCCGTGGCGCAATATCCTCGGCGGCGCCTTGCTCGGTCTTGGCCTGGGCGCGTTGCTGTCCCATTTCGGCCTCGGCGGCGCATTCGCCAGCATGATCAGCACCGTCCTGATGATCGGCCTCGTGGCGCTGGCCGTGATGTTCATCCTGCGCCTGGTGCGCGGGAAGAACGCTGCCGGCCAGCCGGCCTATGCCGGTGGCAACCCGATGATGCGCACGCCTGAAATCGGTTCGCGCATCGAACCGCGGAACGAGGCGGCCGCCTTCCAGGCTGACCCGTTGCCGGTCGCAGCCTCGCCGGTGAGCGTGCCGGCTGACTTCGACGTGGCCGGCTTCCTGCGTCACGGGAAGACGTATTTCATTCGCCTGCAGGCGGCATGGGACCGGGCCGACATCAATGACATCCGTGAATTCACCACGCCGGAAATGTTCGGTGAGTTGCGCCTGCAACTGCAGGAGCGCGGTGCGTCCAAGAACCACACCGACGTCGTCTCGCTGGATGCCGAATTGCTGGCATTGGAAACGGTAGGCAACGACTACCATGCCAGCGTCAGGTTCTCTGGCATGATCAAGGAAGCCGAAAACGCGCCGGCCGAGCCCTTTGCCGAAGTGTGGAACCTGAACAAGCCTGTCTCAGGTCAAGGCGGCTGGGTCCTTGCGGGGATTCAACAATTATCCTGAAACAAAACTGCTAAACTGGAGGCCGCCCGTGATCGTACGGGCGGTTTTATTTTGTGACCATGATTTCACCTGTCTCCGCTGCGATCAATCACCTGCTCGCCCGCGAACCCTGGGCGCGGGAAAAGCTTGCCCGGCACGCCGGGAAGGTGGCGCTGTTCGACGCCGGCGTCGTGTCCCTCCGCCTGAAGGCAACCGCCGACGGCATGGTCGAAGGGGCGTCGCCCGACGAAGCGCAGAACGTCACGATCCGCGTCAAGCTGTCCGACCTGCCGCTCATCCTGCAGAACCGCGAACACGCATTTTCCTATGTGCAGATCGAGGGGGACGCCGATTTCGCCAACACGGTTTCCCAACTGAGCGAAACGCTGCGCTGGGAAGCGGAGGAAGACCTGGCGAAACTGTTCGGCGACACCGCTGCCGTACGTCTGGCCAGCGCCGCGCGGACCGCAATCAGCGTTGCAAAGACCACGCAGCAAAAGTTCGTGGAAAACGTCGCCGAATATTTCCTCGAAGAGAATCCTGTGCTGGTGCGGCCGCAAATGGTGGCTGAGTTTTCCAGCGATGTGACGCGCTTGCGCGACGACGTCGAGCGCCTCGCCAAGCGCATCGAAAAACTGAAGGAAAGCCGCTAAATGTTATTCAAGTTCCTGCGGCTATTCAAAATCGCGCGCGTTGCAATCCGCTATGGCCTCGACAATATCGCCATTTCCACCCTCGACCGGCCGGGCATCAGCCGGCTGATCGATGCGCTTTTCTTCTGGCGCGACATCTCTGCACCGCGCGGCGTGCGCCTGCGCCAGGCGCTGGAAGACCTGGGTCCGATCTGGGTGAAATTCGGACAGGTGCTGTCCACCCGCCGCGACCTGATGCCGCCCGATATCGCCGACGAACTGGCGAAGCTGCAGGACAGGGTGCCGCCGTTCCCGACGGAAGTGGCGATCGAGCAGATCGTCAAGTCGCTGGGCGAGCATCCCGACCGCCTGTTTGCCGAATTCGAGCGTGAGCCGGTCGCGTCGGCATCCATCGCCCAGGTGCACTTCGCGAAGCTGAAGGACGGCACCGAAGTGGCCGTCAAGGTGCTGCGCCCCGGCATGAAGCGTTCGATCGAGGACGACCTTGCGCTGATGAAGATCGCCGCCGACCTGGTCGAGCGCCTGTGGGCCGACGGCCGGCGCCTCAAGCCGAAGGAAGTGGTCGGCGAATTCGACAAGTACCTGCACGACGAACTCGACCTGATGCGCGAAGCGGCCAACGCCAGCCAGCTGCGCCGCAACTTCCTGCAGTCGCAATTGCTGATCGTGCCCGAGATGTTCTGGGACTACTGCTCCACCTCGGTGATCGTGATGGAGCGCATGCACGGCATCCCGATTTCGCGGATCGACCGTCTCGTCGAAGCGGGCGTCGACCTGAAGAAGCTGTCGAGCGACGGCGTCGAAATCTTCTTCACCCAGGTGTTCCGCGACGGCTTCTTCCATGCAGACATGCACCCGGGGAACATCCTTGTTTCCGTCGACCCGGCCACCTTCGGCCGCTATATCGCGCTCGACTTCGGCATCGTCGGCACGCTGACCGATTACGACAAGGATTACCTGTCGCAGAACTTCCTCGCTTTCTTCCGGCGCGATTACAAGCGCGTTGCCGAGGCGCACATCGAATCCGGCTGGGCGCCGAAGGAGACGCGGGTCGACGAGCTGGAAGCCGCGGTACGTGCTTGCTGCGAACCGATCTTCGACCGCCCGCTGCGCGACATTTCGTTCGGCCAGGTGCTGCTGCGCCTGTTCCAGACCTCCCGCCGCTTCAACGTCGAAGTGCAGCCGCAGCTCGTGCTGCTGCAAAAGACCCTGCTCAACATCGAAGGCCTGGGCCGCCAGCTCGACCCCGACCTCGACCTGTGGAAGACCGCCAAGCCTTACCTCGAACGCTGGATGGACGAGCAGATCGGCTTGCGCGGCATGTTCGCCCGCTTCAAGGAAGAGGCTACGCACTACAACAAGCTCATCCCGGAAATTCCGCGCCTGTTGCACCAGGCGTTGGCGGCGCAGGCCGACTCGCCGCGCCAGGACGCCGAACTGCTCAAGCAACTGGTGGAAGAGCAGCGGCGCACCAACCGGATGCTCGGCTTCATGGTGTTCTTCGGCGGTGGCCTGGCGGGCGGCATCATCCTCGCGCAGGTCCTGCTTCGCTGGTACAAACTCGTCAACTGGTGGTAAGACCATGTCCTCCACGCCCAGCTTCGAAACACGTGACCCGACCGCGCCGGATTTCTGGAGCGAGCGCTTCGAAAAGGAATTCATGCCTTGGGACCGCGGCGGCGTGCCGCTGCGCCTGCTGCAATTCGTGCAGGAAGCAGGGCGTCCTTATGTCACGCTGATTCCCGGCTGCGGAACGGGCTATGAAGTGGCTTGCCTGTCCGAGGCCGGCTGGGACGTGACCGCTATCGACTTTTCCGCCGCTGCTGTCGAAACGGCGCGCAGAGCGCTTGGTCCCTGGGGCAACCGGGTCGTCGAAGCGGACTTCTTTACTTTCGTTCCACCGCGTCAGGTCGAACTGATCTACGAGCGGGCATTTCTTTGCGCATTGCCGCCGCGCATGCGCCAGGCAATCGCCGAGCGCTGGGCCGCATTGCTGCCGCCGGGCGGACTGCTTGTCGGCTTCTTCTTTTTCGATGATGCGCCGAAAGGCCCGCCGTTCGGTATTTCTCCCGACGAACTCGCTGCGCTGCTCGACCCCGCTTTCGAGCGCATTGCGGACGAACCGGCCGCCGATTCCCTGTCTGTTTTTGCGGGAAAAGAACGCTGGCAGGTGTGGCGCCGCCGCTCCGGTGCGTAGTTCGCACAAACATTGCTTTTTTTCTTTTCCGGCGGATTTCTGCGGCTATAATCGCGAAAAATTTGCCGAATGGATGGGCAAACCTGCACTAATTCAGTGCTGACCGCGACCCGCCGGCAGGCATCCGAACCATTCCGTTTATCGCCCGGAGCACACTGACATGAACACCACACTGATTACCTTCGTCGTGCTGTACTTGCTGGGCACGCTTGCGTTAGGTGTCTGGGCCGGTACACGCATCAAGAGCACCACAGATTTCGCGGTGGCCGGACGCAGCCTGCCGCTGGTCATGGTGGTAACGACAACATTCGCTACCTGGTTCGGCGCGGAAACCGTGATGGGGATTCCCGCGAAGTTCGTGCAGGGCGGCCTGAATTCCATCGTCGAGGATCCGTTCGGCGCGGGCACCTGCCTGATCCTGGTGGGCATGTTCTTCGCGACCAAGCTGTACAAGCAGAACTTGCTGACCATCGGCGACTTCTACCGCAACCGCTACGGCAAGGGCATCGAAGTATTCTGCTCGGTCGCCATCATCCTGAGCTACCTTGGCTGGGTGGCGGCACAGATCACCGCGCTCGGCCTGGTGTTTACCGTGCTGACCAACGGCGCCATGTCGGAGACGGCAGGCATGATCGTCGGCACGCTCGCGGTGCTGATCTATGTGGTGATCGGCGGTTTCCTCGCCGTCGCATGGACGGACTTCATCCAGATGATCGTGCTGGTGATCGGCCTGAGCGTGATCGCCATCTTCTCGGCCGACCTCGCCGGTGGTTCGGACAAGGTATTCGCGGTGGCGGCCCAGGCCGACCTGTGGAAATTCTTCCCCGAGCCGAGCTTCAAGGAAATCGCCTTCTTCATTGGCGCCGGCCTCACCATGATGCTCGGCAGCATTCCGCAGCAGGACGTGTTCCAGCGGGTCATGTCGGCCAAGAATGCGCCGACCGCGAAGGCCGGCGCAATGATCGGCGGCGCGAGCTACATCCTGTTCGCGTTCGTGCCGATGTTCATCGTTACCAGCGCCGTCGTCGTGATGGGCGACAGCGCACTGACCATTGCGAAGGACGATTACCAGCGCCTGCTGCCGACCTTCATCATGACGAAGATGCCGCTCATCATGCAGATCTTCTTCTTCGGCGCGCTGCTGTCGGCCATCAAGAGCACCTCGTCGGCCACGCTGCTGGCGCCGTCGACCAGCTTCGTCGAGAACATCCTGAAGAACCTGCGTCCCCACATGAGCGACCGCCAGCAACTGTTTGCGATGCGTTGCACGCTCGTCGTGTTCGCCGCGCTGGTGCTGTCCTATGCGATTGCGATGAAGGGTACCTCCATCTATGACCTGGTGTCGGCCGCCTATCAGGTCACCCTGGTCGGCGCCTTCGTGCCGCTGGTCATGGGCTTGTACTGGAAGCGCGCCACGACCCAGGGCGCGATTTTCTCGGTTGGCGCCGGCATCGCGGTGTGGATCCTGTTCTTTCCGCAAATTTCGCCGCTGGGCGAACAATTCCCGGGACAGCTTGCCGGCCTGATCGCAGGATTTACCGGCATGATCGTCGGTTCCCTGATGCCGCAGGTCTTCAAGAACCGCCACGAACCGCACCACGCGCCCCATGGCGCCCACGGCCAGGCCTGAAAAAATTAACTGGTTGGCAAGTTTGAGCGGCCGGCTCCGGGGATCGGAGCCGGCTGTTTTGCCTTCTTGCCCCGGCCTTTCCTCCATGCACGCAAAATCGCCCTAAAAACCTTTATAATTCAGGGTTTTGGATGATTTTTGCGAGAGGTTTCCGATGCCGATTTATGCTTATCGCTGCGAGACATGCGGTTTCGCCAAGGATGTACTGCAAAAAATGTCCGATGCTCCGTTGACGGACTGCCCGTCGTGCGGAAAGAGCAGCTTCAAGAAACAGCTCACCGCGGCCGGCTTCCAACTCAAGGGCACGGGCTGGTACGCAACCGATTTCCGCAATAGCGGCTCGTCGTCCGGATCGGCGACCAGCAAGCCGGCGGTAGCGGAAAGCGCGGGTTGTGCAGCCGAGGGCTGCGGCGCCGGCGGTTGTGCCGCCAACGCGGGCAGCGCGTCATCCGCAGCGTAATACAAACGAGCACGCTCCCAGCCTGAAGAAAACCATGCGCAAATATTTCGTCACCGGCCTGCTGGTCCTGGTTCCCCTGGCAATTACGCTGTGGGTGCTGAACCTGATCATCGGTACCATGGACCAGTCGCTCCTGCTGCTGCCGGAGCGCTGGCGGCCGGCTGCGCTTATCGGTTTTCACCTGCCGGGCGTGGGCGCGATCTTGACGCTGCTGTTCGTGCTGCTGGTCGGGCTGATGACACGCAATTTCGTCGGCAACCAGATCGTGCAGATGTGGGAAAAACTTCTGACGCGCATTCCCATCGTCAGCTCGATCTACTCCAGCGTGAAGCAGGTGTCGGACACGCTGTTTTCGTCGTCCGGTAATGCCTTCCGCAAGGCGATGCTGGTGCAGTATCCGCGCGAAGGTTCCTGGACCATCGCCTTCCTGACCGGTGCGCCCGGCGGCGATGTCAAGAACCATCTCACCGGCGACTACGTCAGCGTCTATGTGCCGACCACGCCGAACCCGACGTCGGGCTTCTTCCTGATGATGCCGCGTGCCGACACCATCGAGCTCGACATGACCGTCGACGAAGCCCTGAAGTACATCGTCTCCATGGGCGTTGTCGCGCCCGAGTATGTCGTCGCCGCGTCGAAAAACCTGAAGGCCGTTCCTCCGCCAGTCTGACAACGGCCCTCATCTACCAGGGCCCCGTCCTGGACCTTATGCAGGCACCGGGGTCATCACAAAGAATCTGAAACTGGAATCCATCATGTCTATGCGAACTCACTATTGCGGCCTCACCACTGAGGCGCTTCTCGGCCAGACCGTCAGCCTGTGCGGCTGGGTGCACCGTCGCCGCGACCACGGCGGCGTGATCTTCATCGATCTGCGCGACCGCGAAGGCCTGGTGCAGGTGGTGTGCGACCCCGACCGCGCCGACGTGTTCAAGACCGCGGAAGCCGTGCGCAATGAATTCTGCGTTCGCATCACCGGCGTCGTGCGCAATCGTCCGGAAGGCACGACCAACGCCAACCTGAAGTCGGGCAAGATCGAAGTGCTGGCGCACGAGTTCGAAGTGCTGAATGCTTCCGTCACGCCGCCGTTCCAGCTCGACGACGACAACCTGTCCGAGACCACCCGCCTGACGCACCGCGTACTCGACCTGCGCCGTCCGTTCATGCAGAACAACCTGCGCCTGCGCTACAAGGTGACGATGGAAGTGCGCAAGTTCCTCGACGCCAACGGCTTCATCGACATCGAGACTCCGATGCTGACCAAGTCCACGCCGGAAGGCGCACGCGACTACCTGGTGCCGTCGCGCGTCAACCCGGGCAACTTCTTCGCGCTGCCGCAGTCGCCGCAGCTGTTCAAGCAGCTGCTGATGGTCGCCAATTTCGACCGTTACTACCAGATCACCAAGTGCTTCCGCGACGAAGACCTGCGCGCCGACCGCCAGCCGGAATTCACGCAGATCGACTGCGAAACCTCGTTCATGGGCGAGCAGGAAATCCGTGACATGTTCGAAGGCATGATCCGAGGTGTGTTCAAGAACGTGCTGGAAGTAGACCTGCCGAACCCGTTCCCGGTCATGCAGTATGCCGAAGCGATGGGCCTCTATGGTTCGGACAAGCCGGATATGCGCGTCAAGCTGCAGTTCACCGAACTCACCGACGTGATGAAGGACGTGGACTTCAAGGTCTTCTCCGCCGCGGCCACGATGGATGGCGGCCGCGTGGTCGGCCTGCGCGTGCCGGGCGGCGGCACGATGCCGCGTTCGGAGATCGATGCCTACACCCAGTTCGTCGCCATCTATGGCGCCAAGGGCCTGGCCTACATCAAGGTCAACGAGAAGGCCAAGGGCCGTGACGGCCTGCAATCGCCGATCGTGAAGAACATCCATGATGCCGCGCTCGCCGCCATCATCGAGAAGACCGGTGCGCAGGATGGCGACCTGATCTTCTTCGGCGCCGACAAGGCGAAGGTCGTCAACGATGCGATCGGCGCGCTGCGCGTGAAGATCGGCCACAGCGATTTCGGCAAGAAGAACGGCCTGTTCGAAGACACCTGGAAGCCGCTGTGGGTGGTTGACTTCCCGATGTTCGAGTACGACGAGGAAGGCCAGCGCTACGTCGCCGCGCACCACCCGTTCACCGCGCCGAAGGATGGCCATGAAGACTTCCTGGAAACCAATCCGGGCAAGGCGCTGGCCAAGGCCTACGACATGGTGCTCAACGGCTGGGAACTGGGCGGCGGTTCGGTCCGTATCCACCGCGCCGATGTGCAGAGCAAGGTGTTCCGCGCGCTGAAGATCGATGCCGAAGAAGCGCAACTCAAGTTCGGCTTCCTGCTGGATGCGCTGCAGTACGGCGCGCCCCCGCACGGCGGCCTGGCTTTCGGCCTCGACCGAATCGTCACCATGATGACCGGCGCCGAGTCGATCCGCGACGTGATCGCCTTCCCGAAGACCCAGCGCGCCCAGTGCCTGTTGACCCAGGCACCGTCCGAAGTCGACGAGAAGCAGCTGCGCGAGCTGCACATCCGCCTGCGCAACGTGGAGCCGGCCGCCAAGGCCTGATGCACGTTCGACAGGACAGGGAAGGGCGCGGGATTCCGCGCCCTTTTTGTTTGTGCGATTCGGTTATCATGTCCGGGCCCTGAGCTTTGCCGCCGGTCCATGAACAAACCCTACAAGATTCCCGAATCCGTCCTCGTCGTCATCCACACCGCGGACCTCGACGTCCTGCTGATCGAACGTGCCGACAAGACGGGCTACTGGCAATCGGTCACCGGATCGAAAGATTCGCTCGACGAACCCTTCGTCGAGACTGCTGTGCGGGAAGTGTTCGAGGAAACCGGCATCGTCGTCTCCGACGCACCTGGTGCAGTGCCCTTGCATCACCTGACGGACTGGCACCTGTCAAACATCTACGAAATCTATCCCGTCTGGCGCCACCGTTACGCGCCCGGTGTCACAAAGAACACCGAGCATGTATTCGGCCTGCTGGTGCCGCGCACGATCCCCATCACGCTCGCGCCGCGTGAACATGTCGACCATATCTGGCTGCCTTACCGCGAAGCTGCGGACAAATGCTTTTCGCCGTCGAATGCGGAAGCCGTCCTGCAACTGCCGAAATATCTGCGCCGGCCCTGAAACTTATCCCCGGACAATCTTCTCAGAGTCTCTGTTCTCACTACGAATGTGCGCCTTCCGCATCTGTTGCGCAGCGTCTAGAATGATTTCATGAAACTTCGCATCGCGACGTACAACATCCATAAAGGCGTCAGTTCCCTGCGCAGCATGCCGCGCATCCATGCATTGAAACAGGCACTTGCCTCGATGGAGGCCGACATCCTTTTCCTGCAGGAAGTGCAGGGGCGCCATGACAAGTATGCAATGAAGCATGCCGCGCTCTGGCCCGAACAGGCACAGCACCAGTTCCTGGCCGGCGACTCGCACCAGGCGGTGTACGGCATGAATGCGATCTATGACCACGGGCACCATGGCAATGCATTGCTGAGCCGTTATCCTGTCCTTTCCCACAGCAACCGCGATGTGTCGGACCACGCGTTCGAGTCGCGCGGCATCCTGCATTGCATTGTGCAGACACCTGCCTGCGACCTGCATTGCTACGTGATCCACCTCGGCCTCTTCGCGCGCAGCCGCAAGCGCCAGACCGAGGCGCTGATCGAGGCGGTCACGGCTTCATCGCCGCCGGGTGCACCAATCGTCATCGCGGGCGATTTCAACGACTGGACCAACCAGCTGAGCGACAGCCTGCGCAACGAACTCGGCGTCACCGAAGTGTTCGACGATAACCTGCCGTCGCGCGGCTTCGGCGCCTACTTGCGCACGCTCGGTGGACGCGGGCCGAAGAAGATGACCCCGGCGCGGACTTTCCCCGCGGCGCTGCCCTGGTTGCGACTGGACCGCATCTATGTGCGCGGCCTGGAGATAGAGAGTGCGAAGGTGTTGCACGGTCCGATGTGGGCCAAGCTGTCCGACCATGCGCCGATCGTGGCGTCGCTGGAGCTGAAGTCGCGGGAGCTCGCGGCGGCCATGTAAAATGGGCAGCATCGCCTTCGTCGGAGTGTGCTCCCGGTTATGCGTCCGGTAAACTTTACCGCCCACAATCACGTCACCCTTCTCCATGGCGGCGCCGAGTTTTTCCCGGCGCTGGTTGCCGCCATCGATGCGGCGAGCTTCGAGATCTATCTCGAGACCTACATCTTCACGCTCGACCTGACAGGCGAGGCGGTCAAGGATGCGCTCCTGCGCGCGGCCGGGCGCGGCGTGATGGTCAATGTCATCACCGACTGGCTCGGCACGGGGCACCGGCAATCGGTGCAGCTCAACGAGGCGCTCACTGACGGAGGCGTCAACCATCGGGTGTTCAATTCCTGGTTTCGGCGCGGACTCGCGCGCAGCCACCGCAAGATCTGCGTGGTGGACCGCCAGGTGGCCTTCCTCGGCGGCCTCAACATCAATCACGACACCATCTCTGACGACGGCTTCAACCAGCCCCTGCCGGCGCCACGCTGGGATCTCGCCGTGTGCATCCGCGGACCGCTGGTATCTTCCATATACCGGGACATGCAGGCGCAATGGCACTTGCTCAGGGGATTGAGCCTGCGGCATCGCTGGGAAATGTTCCGGGAACGGCGCAGGAGCGGCCACACGGTGGGCGAGGGGCCGGCTCTCGCCGCCTACGTGGTGCGCGACAACCTGCGCAATCGGCGCACCATCCAGAAGACTTATCTCAAGGCGCTCGGCGGCGCGCGCAAGTCGGCCATGCTGGCCAATCCGTATTTCGCACCTGGACGCAAGCTGCGCGACGGACTGGCCAAGGCTGCCGCGCGCGGTGTGCACGTCACACTGCTGATCGGTGTCGGGCAATTCCGCATCCAGGACGCGGTCGCGCATTCCTTCTATCCGAAGCTCCTCAAGAGCGGCGTGCGCATCGTCGAGTATCGCAAGACCCAGCTGCACGGCAAGGTGGCGGTGATCGACGATGAATGGTCCACGGTCGGTTCCAGCAACTGGGACGGGCTCAGCCTGTTGATTAACCACGAAGCGAATGTCGTGGTGAAGGATGCGGAGTTCGCATGCGCGCTGCGCGGGAAGATCGAGGAAGCGGTCGCCGAAGGTGTGACCGTGCGCCTGGAAGACTACGTCAACATTCCCTGGTACGAACGCGTTTGGTACGGCGCGGCATCGATGCTGTACAAGGGCATCCTTCGCATTGTCACGCTCGGGCGTTATACTGAGTGATGACATTTCAACAACAAGGATGGCAAGATGCAAGCACAACTCCAGCATTACCTCGACAAGCTCGCCTACGAGATCGACTCCTGGGACCTGAAGGTGGCATTGACAGCCAACGAGAATGTCGTCGTGATCGACGCGCGTTCGGCGGAGGCGTTTGCGATCGAACACATCCCGGGTGCAATCAACGTGCCCCATCGGACCATGGGCGAGGAAGGCACCAGCCACATTGATCGCAACGCGCTGGTGGTGACCTATTGTGACGGCATCGGCTGCAACGCCTCGACCAAGGGGGCGCTGAACATGACGCGGCTGGGTTTCAAGGTCAAGGAGTTGATGGGCGGACTCGACTGGTGGAAGCGCGATGGCCATCCCACCGCGGGCGAAAAGGGCAGCCAGGGCAACAGCGAGATCGTGTGCGGTTGCTGATGCGCGCCATGCATGCCGTGATCAGGAAGATGACGTTCCGCCTCGCCGTTTCGTTCTCCGCAGTCATTGCCCTGGTTGGGTGCGCCAGTGCGCCGACAAGGCCTTCGGCCATCACACGAGGCGATTTCGAAGCGGCCAGGGACTATGTCAGTGCGCTTATCCGGCACAGGATGAATGCACAAGGTGTGACCGGCCTCAGCGTCGCGCTGGTGGACGACCAGCGCGTGGTCTGGGCCGAAGGCTTCGGCTATGCGGACAAGGAACGGAACATTCCGGCCACCGCGGAGACGGCCTACCGGGCCGGCTCGATTTCCAAGCTCTTCACGGCTACCGCCGCGATGCAGCTGGCAGAGCAGGGGCGCATGGACATAGACAAGCCCTTGCGGGACTACCTGCCGGCCTTTTCGATCAAGACACGTTTCGCTGGCGCCGCGCCGATCACGCCGCGCCAACTCATGACGCATCATTCCGGCCTGCCGGGCGATCTCATTCGCGGGATGTGGAATGAGCATCCCGAGCCCTTTACGAAGATCGTCGACCACCTTCGCGATGAATACGCGCCTTACCCGCCTCGCTATGTCGGCGCCTATTCGAATCTCGGTGTGACGCTCCTCGGGCATGCGATCCAGAACGTGTACGGCGAGGATTTCGCGGCCGGCATCGCTCGCCATGTGCTGGCGCCCATCGGCATGCGTGGCGCATCGTTCTCGGTGCGCGCGGAAGGGCCGCTCATGGCGCGGGCCTACCACGAAGGCGTGGCTGGCGACGATCCGCCGCTGCGTGATGTGCCGGCGGGCGGACTGAATGCCAGTGTGAACGATCTCGCCTGTTTCCTGCAGATGGTCTTCGCCGGCGGCAGGTCCGGCGAGAACCAGGTGCTGCGTCCCGAAACCGTCGTCGAGATGCTGCGCCGGCAGAATGCCGACGTTGCGCTGGACGGGAGCTTCAGCATGGGGCTGGGCTGGATCCTCGGCGGACTGGGCGATGTCGATATCCGGAACGCGGGTACTGTCGCCTACCACGGCGGCGCCACCCTGCGGCACAACAGCCAGCTCATCGCGCTGCCGGAGCACAAGCTCGGCGTGGTGGTGTTGTCGAATTCCTCGAATGCGAGGCAGGTGGTGGATGAGGTCGCGACCGAGGCCATCAAGCTGGCCCTGGAAGCCAAGACAGGCATCCGCCAGCCGGACAAGGACCGCGCCAGGACGGAGGCACGCGAAGTGCCGCTGACCGAGGAAGAACTGCAATCCTTTCCCGGCCATTACGAAACCATTGCCGGCATGGTAACGGTGCGGCGCAGCGGTGGCGGGCTGAGCGCGGAACTGTCCGGCAAGCGCTTCGACCTCGTTTCGCGCGGCGATGGACAGCTCGGCCTGCGCTACAAGCTGCTCGGCATGATGCCGGTGTCCATTGGCGCGCTGGCGGAGATCGGGTTGTCGCGCACACGGGTCGAAGGCCGCGACGTTCTGTATGCGACAACCGGGACGCAAAGCATGCTCGTGGGCGAACGGATTTCACCGGCAGCCATCCCGGCAGCATGGAAAGTGCGGCTGGGCGACTACGAGGTGATGAACGGCGATGGGGACTTCACGTTGCCTGAGAAGGTGAGCTTGCGCGAATGGGATGGCTTCCTGTTGCTGGAGGCCGCCATTCCGAAGCTCAGCCCCATGCCGCTGACCCTTGCGGCGAATGCGGACGGAGACTGGGAATTGCGCATCCTCGGCATTGGCCGGGGCAAGGGCGAGACCATCCGCGTGGTCGATATCGAGGGCAGGGAATGCCTCGCCTATTCCGGCTACATCCTGTGCAAGAAGGCAGGCTGAATTCAGCCAGTTATGCGCGTGCCGCTTCCCACGCTGCCGTGGCAGCCTGTGCTTCGGACTTGATCCAGTCGCAAAACGCCTTTACCGCCGGCCGCGCTTCCGCATCGGGCAGACGCAGCAGGTGGTAGCGGTAAGGACCGAGCACGCGCTGCGGGAGCAGCCTGACCAGCCTGCCGCTGCGCAGGTCTTCCTCAATGAACGGCTCGGCGGCAATGGCGACACCCTGGCCGGCGGCGGCCGCTTCCAGCGTCAGGTAGGTATGCGAAAAGCTGGGCCGCGACGGCCCGGTATAACTGACGCCGAAGGTCGCGAGCCAGCGCGCCCAGGTGACCTCGGCGGGAATGCGGAAATCCAGTTCATCATGCAGCAGCGGATAACGCAGCAGGTCCGCCGGAGTACGCAATGCGGGCGCAGCGGCCTTGAACGCCGGACTGCAGACCGCCGAAAACCGTTCCTCCAGCAATACATCCGCCTTCAGGCCCGGATAGGGCCCGGTACCCATGCGGATTGCCACGTCCACGCCCTCGCGCACGAAATCCGCCGGATGCAGCGACGCCAGCACGCGCATGTCGATCTCCGGATGCTGTTCGCGCAGGCGGCCAAGCCGGGGCATCAGCCAGCGTGCGACCAGCGACGGGACGGAGGTGACGGTGACCACGCGCTCGTCGCCGTGGCGCTTGACCGTTTCCGACGCCTCCGCCAAGCCCTGCAACAGGGGGCGCACCGCTTCGGCGTACTGCCGGCCGGCGGGCGTGAGCACCACGCCGCGCGCCAGGCGCTGGAAGAGGGTGACGCCGAGCCAGTTTTCCAGCTGCTTGACCTGGTGCGCGACGGCACCGGCGGAAACATGCAATTCTTCCCCCGCACTTTGGAAACCGCCATGGCGTGCGGCGGCCTCAAAGGCGCGGACAGCCGGCAGCGGCGGCAGGCGAAATGGTGTCATGGCTCAAAATTATTGGGGCTATCCGTCAAGAATATTGATTTGTACCCCTTTGAGCAAGCAAATACACTGCTTTTACCCTCAATCCATTTTGCTCTTGCCGCCATGACGCTTTCCCGCCGCGCCGCCATTGCCCTCGTATTGTTGTCCGCCCTCGGTTTCGGCAGCATGGCGCTTTTCGCCAAGGTTGCTTATGCGTCCGGGCTGTCGCCGAGCATGCTGCTGACCTTGCGCTTCGTGCTGGCGGCCGCGATGCTGGCGCCTTGGGTGTGGCTCAAGCGTGTGCCGCTGCCGCGCGGCCGCGCGCTGGCCGGTTTCGCGCTGATGGGCGCCTTGTACACCGCGCAGTCGCAGAGCTATTTCACCGCCCTCATGCATGCCAGCAGCGGGCTGGTCGGGTTGCTCCTGTATGTGTATCCGGTGCTGGTCACGCTGCTGGCCGTGGCGCTGGGCCGTGAAGCGCTGGACCGCCGCACCGTGGCGTTGCTGGCGCTGGCCCTGGCCGGCATGACGGTGATGCTGGGCGGCGACCTGCAGGGCACGCCGCTGGGCATAGCGCTCGGCCTGGCGGCGGCGGGTATCTACGCGGTGTACATCACAATCGGCGGCGGCATCACGCGTGGCACCGATCCGCTGGCCGCGACCCTGGTCGTGATGGCCTCGGCGGCCCTCGGCAATGGCGCCATCGCCTTCGCTGGCGGTGCCGCACTGCCGGCCGACGCGACCACCTGGCTCGCTGTCCTCGCCATTGCCATGGCGTCGCTGGTGGCAATCGCCTGCTTCCTGGTCGGCATCCAGTACATCGGCGCTTCGCAAACATCCATCATTTCCACGCTCGAACCGGTGATCACGCTGTGCCTGGGCATCGGCCTGCTCGGCGAAACGGCAAGCGCGGGTCAACTGGCCGGCGGCGTCATGGTGCTTGCCGCGGTCGTCATGCTTGCCCGGAAGCCCGCGCCGCAGACTGATTCCCCGCGCGAGTGCGCCCAGGCCGCTACCTGATTGGCTGCTTCCATGGCAAGATGGCGGCTCTCGTCTTGCCAGGGAAATCAATGAACACCATCACGATCGTCGCCGGCGCCGCTGTTTTTTCCTTCGGCCTGTACAACGCCATCCTCCGCAGGACCGCACCGGACAAGCTGTCCCGCCTGAAGGCGATGAAAGATCTGTTCGGCGACAAGAACGGCGATACGGTGCACCTGCTGGCCTATGCGGTCGCACCGCTGGTGGCTGGCGCGGTTTTCCTGTTTGCCGGCAGCCAAGGCGTTTCCCTGTTCTGAACCCCGGATCGGGAGCTATACTGACAGACTGACTTCCGCTGGCAGACTGTCATGCAATTTGCCCCTGAACTCCTGGAACGCCTGCGCCGTGCCCGCCATATCGCGGCATTCACGGGCGCGGGCGTGTCGGCGGAAAGCGGCATTCCCACCTTCCGCGATGCGCAGACCGGGCTGTGGGCCAACTACCGCGCGGAAGATCTCGCTACCCCGGAAGCCTTCCGCCGCGATCCCTCCACCGTCTGGAACTGGTATGCATGGCGCCGCGACCTGATGCGCGCCGTCAAGCCGAATCCAGGCCATCTCGCCATCGCCGCCCTCGAGCGGCTCGTTCCGCGCGTCACCGTGATCACGCAAAATGTCGACGGCCTGCATCTGCAGGCGGGCAGCAGCGATGTCATCGAATTGCACGGCAATATCTGGCATAACCTGTGCGCCAATTGCGGCCGGCCCGCCGCTGAAGCGGAACTGGATGCGGGCACACCGCCCGCCTGCCCGCACTGCC
>NZ_LSTO01000001.1:1488050-1492631 GCF_002211445.1 Noviherbaspirillum denitrificans
AGATCTGGATGCCCGCATACGGAATGACGGCTCTTTCAGGATATTTGCAAAAGCGAGCGCGAGTGCTTTCTCCAACCCGGAACTGGACCGCTATCTTCACATGGAGAAGATTTCCGATCTCTACGTGATGGGCGTTTTCGCGGAGGGCTGCGTACGATCCACAGTTCTGGATGCCCGGCGTCGCGGTTTCAAGGTGCATGTCCTGGCTGACGCAGTCGCAAGCAACGCGCCGTGGAAAAAACGATTCGGGATATGGTCGATGAAGCGGGCAGGTGCGAACATCGTCCAGCCCTTGCCCATACCACCGGCCTCCTGACATGGCATCGCACTGTAAAACGACAGGAGGCGATATTGAATCGCGCTCTTGCGATTGATGCCAAATCGGGCTGCAAGCAATGAATGCTCGACGCGAGCCATGACGAGAATCGGCGCCGGCGTCAGGCCCGCCCGACTGTTTGCAGCTTACTTCTGCGCTTTCTTTCGCGCAGTGATGTCGTCGTAAAGCAGCGCCAGACGGTCACCGCCGCGCGGGTAGACCTGCACTTCGAACCAGCGCCCGAGGGACGCCATCTCGTGCTCGACGCGATCCGGCTTTCCTGCCTGCGCGATGCGATCGTAGGTCTCGAGCCACCACGGCTCCAGCCCGGGGAACACCTCGCTCGCCTTCCGGCCGCACACCTGCGCCACGGGAAGCCCGAAGATCCGTTCGAAGGCCGGGTTGAATTCCAGGTAGTGCAGGTCGACCGCGCGGCCGCCGGCATCGCGCAGCAGTTCAAGCTCGCAATACCCCTGTGCCATCATCTCGAATAGCGTACGGTAGCGTTCCTCGCTGTCTTGCAACGCGGCTTCCGCATGCTTGCGCTCGGTGATGTCGGTAAAGAGCACCGCGACGCGCCGGCTTCCCTCGCCGCCAAGCCGGAAGATATTGAGGTCGAATACGCGCCCGAGCGCCAGCTCGCCTTGTTCCAGGCGGATCGACTCGCCGGTTGTCGCGGCACGGCCGTAGAGTTCGGCCCAGCGCGGGTTGGGGGTGCCGAGCAACTGGGTCGCGGTACGCCCTACCGGATAGGGCATGCCGGTGTGCCGCATGAATGCAGGGTTGACTTCGAGGAACAGGAAGTCCGTCCAGCGGCCCGCGGCGTCGGCCATGACCTCGACAACCGCGTAGGCTTCGTCCATCTCGTCGAACAGCGCGCGATACTTTTCCTCGCTCGTCCGCAGCGCCAGTTCGGCCCGCACCCGTTCGGTGATGTTGCGCCAGAACAGGGCTACACCGCCCTCGTCGGTCGGGTACGCATCTACCTCAAGATGAAAGTCATAGCCCTCGCCGGTGTAGTGGTGCGTAATATGCTGCTCAATACCCTCGGCCACAACACGTCTTAATGCATGTCCGATGGGTGCGTCCACGGACGCGGGGAAGGCGTCCCAATGCGAGCGCTTCAGCAGCATCGTGCGCCGCGTGCTGAGCAAGCGCTCGGCAGCAGCGTTCACGCCCACAATGCGGAAGTCGCGGTCGAGGACGCAATGCGCATCGCCCATGTGCTCAAGGATGCTCTCCGCGCGCCGCTCGGCGCGCGACGCGGTTTCCTCGGCCCGGGAACGCTCCACGGCCGCCCAGGTGCGTTCGGCAACCTCTTCGACCAGCGCGACTTCGGCGGGCGTCCAGCGGCGCGGTGCCGCGCTGATGGCGACCATCGACCACACCGGCTTGTTCTCGCCGTTGCGCAGCGTGGCAGCCACGAATGCGCGTACGCCAAGTTTGATGATATTGCCTCGCTCCGCTTCCGACAGGCCCGGCCGCTCGAACGCATCTTCGATCACCAGCGTCCGGCCTGGAGCGCCGCGAAATGCCTGCGGATAGTCGGAGAGGCAGAACGTGCCGGGAAGCGGTGGAACGCAATCAATTCCCGCCTGGTGCGTCACGTCCGCCGAGTCCTCGTCGAGACGGTAGGAGATGATGCAGCAACGGTCCAGCCGCATCTCATCGAAGAGCATTGGCAACGCGCGGTTCGCCACCGCATCGGCATTGAATTCCGCCCGCAATGCAACGGACAAGCTGAGCAGGAAAGTCTGGTGCCGCGCCCTCTGCTGCGCGAGTTCCTCGCTGCGCTTCATGCGGTCGATGTCGACCACCACTACCAGGGCGCCGGTGATGCGCCCCTCGCTGTCGCGCAACGGCTGCGAGCGCACTTCGGTCCAGATCTCATTGCCGTCGTCGTCCAGGTACAGCATCTGCATCCCGGGCAAGACGTTTTCACCGCAAAGCGCACGCGCGCCGGGAAAATCGTCAGGCTGGACGGGCATGCAGGCAGCGTCCCGGCCACGCCAGCGTGCCATTCGTTCAGGATCCCGCGATGGTATCTTGCCCGTTGGCAGAAAGCGCCGCATGACCTCGTTGAGGATGACCATGTTCCCGGCCGTATCGACGGTGCAGATTCCGATCGGCAGCGCAGCGAAAGCGAGCGCCAGGCGCCGTTCGCTCTCCTGCAAGGCTTTTTCGACGGTACGGCGGCTGGTGATGTCGAAGAAGGACATCACCGCGCCGGCGATACGGTCTTCGGTGGTGCGGTAAGGGTGTACCCGCACAATGTAATCGCGGCCGTCATTGCTGCGCACTTCCTGCTCCTGGGGTTGCAGTGTCTCGAAGACACGGAAGGATTCCTCGGCCAGGCGGGCATTGTCGAGCCTGCCGGCAAGATGCTGCAGCGGGCGGCCGACGTCGGCCGGAATCAGATTGAACAGCTCGGCGATACGCGGCGTGTAACGTACGATGCGCATCTCGCGGTCGAGGAACAGTGTCGCCACGTCGGATGATGCGATCAGGTTGTTCAGGTCGTCATGGTCCTTGGACAGGCTTTCCAGCCGGCGCTTGAGTTCGGTGTTGACTGTCCTGAGTTCTTCGTTGGCGGAGCGCAATTCCTCGTTCCCTGATTCCAGCTCCTCGTTCGCCGAGCGCAGCTCCGCGATGGCAGTCTGCAGCTCCTCGATCGTTGTGCGCAGTGCCGCGCTGGACTGTTCCGCCTGGTCCATCGTTTCCTGCAGCTTGCGGCGGGTCTGCCGCAGTTCTTCGTCCAACTGTTCCTGCAGCGACTGGTCGCTCCCGTCGACGGGAGCTGTCACTGCCGGCAGGTCAGCGACCTCGCTGAAGATCACCAGCATCAACAGGCCTTCGGCATGCTCGTCCTGAAACGGCAGCACTGTCATTTCCACCGCCCGATGCTCGCCGCCTTGTTCGTACCGTACCGGCCCGGTGCTGACCCGCAGGCCGCTTTTTTGCGACTGGAACAATGCAGTCCGCAATTCCAGCCGCAATTCCGGCGCCACCAGCGCTGCCAGATCACGTGTGGGTTCACCGCCGACATGGTGCAAAAAGTGGCTGGCCCGTTCCGAAATATGGACGATTTCGGAATTGCCATTGACCAGGATGCTGGGTGGCGCCTGTTCTGCCGCCTTGTGCAGGTGGATCTCGGCGAAGGAAAACAGGCGGCTGCGGCGCGCCGTGGCCGGCACCTCGTCGTGTTCCGCGGGCGCGGCACGCTGCACCTGGCGAACCGGGATCGCTGACGATAGCGAAGCAGCGCGCGATACCGGCTTCGCCTGGTAAAGCCGCTGCGCAGTATTGACCGGCGCAAACAGGTGCGATGCATCTTCGGCAGTTTCCGCGATGCCGAGCATCAGATAGCCGCCGGGATGAAGGGCGAAATGGAACGTGCCCAGCACGTGCCGGTGCATTTCCCTGTTCAGGTAAATGAGGAAATTGCGGCAGGTGATCAGGTTCAGCCCGGAAAAAGCCGGGTCATGCAGCAGGTTGTGCTCGGCAAACAGTACATGGTCGCGCAAGGCCTTGCGCACCTTGTAGCCGCCATTCTCCATCGTGAAATAGCGCTGCAGCCGCTCCTGGGGGACATCCTGCGCAATTGAGGCGGGATACAGGCCGGCACGCGCGGTGCGGATCGCATGCGCATCGATGTCGGAAGCGAATACCTGGACTTGCGGCGGGCGTGTCATCGCGTCCGTCTGGTCTTTCAGCAGCATGGCGAGTGAATAGGCTTCCTCGCCGGTCGAGCAGGCTGCCGCCCAGACCCGCACCGTATCGCCGGGCCCCTTGCCATGGAGGATTTGCGGCAACACCGTCTGCGCCAGCGCCGCAAAAGCTTCGCGGTCGCGGAAGAATTGGGTGACGCCGATCAGCAGGTCCTTGAGCAGCGCCTCCGATTCGCTGGCGTCCTGCTGCAACAGATCACGATAGCCGGGCAAGTTTCGCAGGGCGCGCACCTGCAGGCGGCGCTCCAGCCGGCGCAGCAGCGTGGGCCGCCTGTACTGGCGAAAGTCATGGCCAGTGCGTGCATGCAGCAGCGCCAGCACGTCGTCCAGCGTCTGCTGCGGATCGGGCCCCATGTCGAACGGCACTTCCGGAGGCGCATGTCCGTGCAAGGCCTCCTGCCGGATGGCCTGTGTAATGCCGCCCAGTTCGATCAACTTGCCAGGGATCTGGGCAGCGGTGAGCACGAAGTCCGCCATGCCTGAGTCGACCGCCGATTGCGGCATGCTGCTCTCGTCGGCATCGGCGGGCAACTGGGC
>NZ_LSTO01000001.1:1492641-1505424 GCF_002211445.1 Noviherbaspirillum denitrificans
CTCGCTCGCGCTGCTCTGGACGCTAGAGCGCCTCGGCGCGGAAGAGCGCGCAGCCTTCCTGCTGCGCCAGGCCTTCGACCAGGACTATGCCGATATCGCCGCGCTGCTCGGGAAGTCGGAAGCGAGCTGCCGCCAGCTGGTTCACCGCGCCCAGGAAAAAGTGCTGGATGCGCGCCCGCGCTTCCAGGCCACGCCCGATGCGCACCGTGCGCTGCTGGCTGCCTTCATGCAGGCGGCGGGCCGCGCCGACCGCGATGCGATGAAGGCGCTGCTTTCCCCGGACGTCAGCCTCGTCAGCGACGGTGGGGGCAAGACACCGTCGTTCCATCGCATCCTCCGGGGCGCGGGACGCATTGCTGGCGTGTTCTGGTCGGTCGAGCATGCTAACCAGGGTCAGGTCGAATACAGGATGGCGCGCATCAACGGCGAGGCCGGCCTGCTGCGCTACGTCAACGGGAAAATCGAGTCGGCGCAATCCTTCCTGATTGAATCCGGAAAAATCGTCGCCGTGTTCGTCGTGCGCAATCCGGACAAGCTCGCGGGCGCGCCCCGAGAACTTTAAGCCGAACGCGATCCCTTCCGGTATGCGGTCGGCGTACTCCCGGTCCACTCCTTGAAGGCGCGGCAAAAGGCGGCCGGGTTGGAAAAGCCCAGGTCCAGGGCAAGGTTGGTGACCGGCACATCCGAGTGCGTGAGCCGGTGGATCGCGATGTCCCGCCTGAGCGCATCCTTGATCTGCTGAAAATGCGTTTCCTCTTCCGCGAACTTCCTGTTCAGCGTCCTTACGGAAAGATGCAGTGCCTCGGCGACATGCCGGATGGTGACCGCCTGGTCGAGCCGGGGCTCCAGGAACGCGCGTGCCCTCGCACTCATGGAGCCGCGATGGAAGGAGCTGAACGTCCAGTCCTCCGGCGCCCGCTTCAGGAATGACCACAGCTGGTGCCGCTCGCGATTGAAGGACGATGCGCAGTCCTGCTCCGCGAGATAAATGCTGCTTTCGTTCGAATCGAAGCATACCTCGGCTGGATAGAGAAACACATAATCGTCGGCATGCGCCGGGCGGGGAAACGCCAGCTCGATGCGCAGGATATGGATATCCCTGCCGAGCAGCCAGGAGGAAACGCCATGGACCAGTTTCATCATGAGTTCATGGCCGAGCAACCTGGCCGGCGCATCCGGGCGCCTCTTCACCAGCGCAATCCTGACCCATTCATTCCGTCGCGACATCTGCAGGCGGTAGTCGTCGAGCAACAGGTTCCAGAAGCGTACGAAGCGGTAGAGCGCCGTCTGTATCGTCGGGGCGTCGAGCAGGCTGAGCATCAGGTATTTCAGCGTGCCACTTCGAATGGGACGCGACCACAGGCCGAGCATCTCGTCATCGAGTATCGCCGCGACGGACTTGTACAACGCGACGAACTGAGGTCGCGTGATGCGCGCCTCGGGCCGCGCAAGCAGGGGCAGCGGGATCCCCGCTTCCGCCAGGACCGCGCAAGCAGCATCCATGCCGTGCCGGGTCTGTACGAACGCCAGCATTTCGCGCATGAAATGCGCGGAAACGGTAACGGAGGTCTGCGGTGCAGCTTTGCTCATACTGAAAATTATGGCGCATTTTGTATATCTGTTGGCGTGATCCGCCAACTTTGGAAAGAATCGGGATCTAGACTAGCTTTTAATTAGTTGGCACCCTTTCGTTCGATCGATGAAAGGGAATGGCGCGTTTTGTTAATTATCAAGGAGACCGGCGATGATCTACCAAAGCTTTGAAACACGCATGGAAGGTGCCGTAGCAGTCGTGATGCTGAACCGTCCCGAGCGCCGCAATGCGCTCGACGAACAAGCCGTCGAGGAACTCGAACATTACTTCTCGCGGCCGCCGGCCGAGGCACGCGCCATCGTACTGGCCGCAAAAGGCCCGCATTTCTGTGCCGGGCTCGACCTGAAGGAGCACCACACGAAGGAACGCAGCCCCGCGGAGTTCATGCGCGTATGCCAGGGCTGGCACCGGGCGTTTGACCGCATACAGCACGGCGGCATTCCGGTCGTCGCCGCCTTGCAGGGCGCGGTCGTCGGCGGTGGACTGGAATTGGCCGGCGCCGCGCATGTGCGGGTAGGCGACCGCACTGCCTATTTCGCCCTGCCGGAAGGCCAATGGGGAATTTTCACCGGCGGCGGAGCGACGGTGCGGGTGGCGCGCCTCATCAGCCCCAACAGGATGATCGAACTGATGTTGACGGGACGCGTGATGCAAGGCGAGGAAGGCATGCAGACCGGCCTCCTGAACTACCTGGTGGAACCCGGAAAGGCATTCGAGCAGGCGATGTCGCTGGCGCACAAGATCGCCTCCAACGCGCCGCTCTCGAACTACTCGATTGTCGCGGGCATCAACAAGATTTGGGACATGTCGGCGAACGATGGGCTGTTCACCGAATCGCTGCTGGCCGCGCTCGTGCAAACGAGCCCGGAAGTTCAGGTGAGACTGCGCGAATTCGTGGAGAAACGTGCGACCAAGGTCGCGGCCTGACACGACTTACATTTGGCAACAGCTATCGCAGTTCGGAAACAACCGTTTCGGCATTTGTCCCCCATCATCACTCTGGACACGCATGCAAATCCAAAGCTCCAGAGAAGGGCCGCTTCCCCGCACGGGAAGCTTGGGTTGGGGGCAGGATGGTTGAAGTACTGCTGACGTATAGCGAACACCCTACCCCTTACCTGTCCCTCCCCTCGCATGGGGAGGGATTTTTTTTTGCCTGTCCGGGGAGGATCAGGTCTTCGGCAGGGTCACGCCATGCTGGCCCTGGTATTTGCCGCCGCGGTCCTTGTACGACACCTCGCACTCTTCATCGCTCTCGAAGAACAGCACCTGCGCGCAGCCTTCGCCCGCGTAGATCTTCGCCGGCAGCGGCGTGGTATTGGAGAACTCCAGCGTTACGTAGCCTTCCCATTCCGGCTCGAATGGTGTCACGTTCACGATGATGCCGCAGCGGGCATAAGTAGACTTGCCGAGGCAGATGGTCAGCACCTTGCGCGGGATGCGGAAGTATTCAACTGTGCGAGCCAGCGCGAAGGAGTTCGGCGGGATGATGCAAACATCGCCCTTGAAATCCACGAAGGACTTCTCGTCGAAGTTTTTCGGATCGACGATAGTGCTGTTGATGTTGGTGAAGATCTTGAATTCATTGGCGCAGCGGATGTCGTAGCCGTAGGACGAGGTGCCGTAGCTGACGATCTTCTGGCCGTCGACATGGCGTACCTGGCCGGGCTCGTACGGTTCGATCATGCCGTGTTCCTGGGCCATGCGGCGGATCCACTTGTCGGATTTGATGCTCATTGTTTTCGCGGGAGAGGAGGATTGCGGGGCGTCGCAAGCGACGAATTCCCGCGATTTTACGCGAAAACCCCCTGCCGGCCATCAAACTTGCAGGCCGACAGGGCGGAATTGACCTGGATCAGGTGCGGTAGCAGGGACTGTTATCGAATCGTCTAGACCGCGTGGCGGAAAACCTCCGGCCGGCGCACCATCGGCTGATGGAACGATGACGCTTCGTCCACATATTGCTGCTCGACGCAGGCCACATAGGCTTCCTTCAAACGTGTCGGATCGTGCAGGAGGCGGTCCTTCCACTCGCCGAGATGGACGTGATTGCGAATCAGGCTGCGCAGGATGGCGGCGTGCTCGGTGATCCCCACCGCATTGCAGCCGACAAGAACATCCCTGAAAAACTCCAGCCGCAGATAGCGGTAATTGCGCTCGTCGGCGACTTCCACCCATTGCCCGCCGCGCACACCCTGCCAGTTGCCGAAGGAAGAGGAAATCAACCCGAGCGTATCGACCACGTCGATCTGCCGCACCCCACGCTGGAAGGCATGGCGCCCCGTCATGTTCAGCGCCGCGCAATACGCCTGGTCCGCCGCGTTTGGCTGCACACCGGATATGACGGATTGCCCGGTCACGCTGTCGAAGGTTTCCGCGCAGTCGCCGGCGGCATAGATACCCGCCACGTTCGTCTGCATCGTCGAATCGACCACCACACCCTGCTGGCACCGGATGCCGCTGCCCTTGAGGAAGGAAACATTGGGCATCGTTCCGACGCAATAAACGACAAGGTCGGCGGCAATCTGTTCGCGGTTCGACAATCGCACAAGATGGACGGGCCCCTCGCGCGTCAGGTCGCTGCTGCCGATGGCAACGACCCGGGTCGAGGTGAGCACCCGGATGCCTTTGCGCTCGCACCAGCGCTGCACGAGGTCGCCCGCTTTCTTGCCCATCATGTTGGGCAGCATGCGGTCACGCCTTTCAACCACCGTCAGGTTGACGCCGCGTGCAAGCAACGCTTCCATCACGATGCAGCCGATGAATCCCGCCCCGATCAGGATTACGCGCGATCCGGGCTGCGCGAGGGACTGGATGCGGCGCGCCTCCTCCAGCGTCCAGCAGGCGTGCACGCCGGGGAATCCGATGCCGGGAATGACAGGAATACGCGGCGATGCGCCGCTAGCGATCAGCAGTTTGTCGAATGCGATTGCGCTGCCGTCTTCCATCTTGACGGTGCGCGAGCGGCCGCTGACATGCACCGCGCGGCCATAGGCGAGATCGATGCGCAGACGCGAAAAATAATCCCTGTCGCGCCGCAGGTGCGTACCCGCTTCATTGATGTCGGCGGCCAGAAATTGGGGAATCGCCATGCGCGAATACGGCACTTCCGCTTCGTCGCCGATGACCGTGATCTCGTCATCGGGTGCATTCTTGCGTATCGTCTCGGCGGCGATGACGCCGGCCGGGCCGTTGCCGATGATGACGTGCTTCATGCGCACGCTCCGTGCAGCTCGCAGTACGCTTCAGTGCCTGGTCTTCGCATTTCCTGCTCCCAATCGGATAAGGATGTGTGAAGCCACTATATCGGCGGCACAAAGTTATCAATTGAACAATATCAACCGATCCGCATTATTGCTGGAAAGCTGCGCAAGAGAAATAACGTCAGGTTCAACGCTGCATGGACTCCCACACCTTCTGCAGGCGCTTCACGGACACGGGCATCGGCGTGCGCAACTCCTGCGCAAACAGGGACACGCGCAGCTCTTCCAGCAGCCAGCGGAATTCCACCATCCTCGGATCTGCACTTTTCTGGCGATCCTTCAGCGCGCGTTGCCAGGGTGCCGCGACCTGCGACCACTCCGCCATCAGGCGCGCGTCACGCGCAGGGTCGGCGCGCAGCTTTTCGAGGCGCACATTGATCGCCTTGAGGTAGCGCGGGAAATGCGCGAGCTGCGTGTAATCGTTGTCCGCGATAAAGCGCTTGCCCACCAGTGCCTGCAACTGTGACTGCATGTCGGCCGCGCTCTGAGCGTGCGCCTTCGCGCCCTGCAGCTTCTTCGGCAGGGTGTAGTACTCAGCGAGCACCTGCGCCGCGAGCCGTGCAATTTCGTTCACCAGCAGCCCGAGGCGCGCCTTGCCTTCATCCTTGCGCTTGTGGAATTCCTCGGCGCTCTTCGGCAACGGGTCTTGCAGGCAGGCGCGTTCCAGCCCGGCCTGGATGATCTGCTCGCGCAGTTCTTCCTGCGTGCCAAGCGACATGAACTGCATGCCCATCTGCTGCAGGTTGGGAACGTTCTTCTCGAGGTATTTGAGCTGCTCCTTCAGCTGCAGCGAGAACAGCCGGCGCAGGCCGTTACGGTGCACGCGCGCGGCTTCCGCCGGGTCGTCGAACACTTCGAGGTCGCAGTGCGACTGCCGGTCGACCAGCGCCGGGAAGCCGATCAGTGTCTGCTTGCCCTGCTGGATTTCCAGCAGTTCGGGCAGTTCACCGAAGGACCAGGTGGTCAGGTTCTGGAATTCGGACACGGTTGCCGCCGGTGCCTCCGCCGGCCCCGACTTGGCGCCCTGCTCGGCGGGCGCGATCGTCGTCTTTTCCGCCAGCTTCTGGAATTGCTCGCGTGCCTGGCCGCCGAACTCCGCCTGCAGCGAAGACAGGTTGCGGCCCATCTCGAGCTGGCGTCCATGCTCGTCCACCACCTTGAAATTCATGAAGTGGTGGGCCGGCAGAGTCTCCAGCTTGAAGTCGGTGGTCTTGACTGTCACGCTCGTCTGCTCGCGCACGTCAGCGATCACCGCGTCGATCAGGTTGCCCTTGCCGAATTCGGCGCGATCGCAAAATCCGGCCGCGTAATCGGGCAGCGGCACGCAGTGGCGGCGCAGCTTCTGCGGCAGCGATTTCAGAAGCAGGTGCACCTTCTCCTTCAGCATGCCGGGCACCAACCATTCGCAACGTTCGGCCGAGACCTGGTTCAGGGCGAACAGCGGAATCGTCATCGTCACGCCATCGCGCGGGCTGCCCGGTTCGAAGTGGTAGGTCAGCGTCATCGCCACGCCTGCCACCTGCATCGTCTTAGGGAACAGGTCCGTTGTCACGCCGGCGGCTTCGTGCCGCATCAGGTCGTCGCGGTTCAGGTGCAGCAGCTTCGGATTCTTCGCCGTCGCTTCCTTCAGCCATTTCTCGAACGCGATACCGGTATGGACATCCTGCGGGATCAGCTTGTCGTAGAAAGCAGCAATCAGCTCCTCGTCCACCAGCACGTCGAGGCGGCGTGACTTGTGTTCGAGGTTCTCGATCTCGCGCACCAGCTTCTGGTTATGCGCGAGGAAAGGCGCGCGCGTGTCGAACTCGCCCGCCACCAGTGCATCGCGAATGAAGATCTCACGCGCCTGCGCCGGATTGATCAAGCCGAAATCGATCCGGCGCTGGTTGTAGACCACCAGGCCGTACAGCGTCGCGCGTTCATAAGCGGAAACCTGGGCGGTGCGCTTTTCCCAACGCGGATCGCCGTAGGATTTCTTCAGCAGGTGTCCGCCGACACGCTCCAGCCATTCGGGCTGGATCTGCGCAATGCAGCGCGCATACAGGCGCGTCGTGTCGACAAGTTCGGCGCCCATGATCCAGCGCCCCGCCTTCTTCGCCAGGTGCGAGCCCGGCCAGATGAAGAACTTGATGCCGCGCGCGCCGAGATAGTGCTGCTCGTCGTCCATCTTGTAGCCAACGTTGCCGAGCAAGCCGGTCAGCAGCGCGGTATGCAACTGCTCATACGTGGCCGGCGTTTCATTGAGCCGCCAGCCTTGCTCGCGCACCAGCGTCAGCAGCTGTGAATGCACATCGCGCCATTCGCGCAGGCGCAGTTGCGACAGGAAGTTCGCGCGGCAGTTATCCATCAGCTGCTTGTTTGATTTCTTGTGCTCGATGGCGTCCTCGAACCACTTCCAGATCTTCAGGTAGCTGAGGAATTCGGACTTCTCGTCGGCGAATTTCTTGTGCGCGTTATCGGCGGCCTCCTGCGCTTCCATCGGACGGTCGCGCGGGTCCTGCACGGAGAGTGCCGACGCAATGATGAGCACTTCGTTCAGCGCGTGGTTGTCGCGCGCGGCCAGGATCATGCGGCCAACGCGTGGGTCGAGCGGCAGCTTCGCCAACTGGCGGCCGAGTGCCGTGAGCTGGTTGGCATCGTCGACCGCACCCAGTTCCTGCAGCAGCTGGTAGCCGTCGGCAATCGCGCGGCCCATCGGCGGCTCGATGAACGGGAAGGTTTCGACATCGGTCAGCCGCAGCGACTTCATGCGCAGGATGACCGCGGCGAGCGAAGAACGCAGGATTTCGGGATCGGAGAATTTCGGCCGCTGCAGGTAGTCCTGCTCCTCGTACAAGCGGATGCACACGCCCGCCGCCACGCGGCCGCATCGGCCCGCACGCTGGTTGGCCGCGGACTGCGCCACCGGCTCGATCTGCAATTGCTCGACCTTGTTGCGGTAGCTGTAGCGCTTGACGCGCGCCAGGCCGGTGTCGACGACGTAGCGGATACCCGGCACCGTCAGCGAGGTTTCCGCGACGTTGGTGGCCAGCACGATGCGTCGCGCATTCGACGGCTTGAACACGCGTTCCTGTTCCTGCACCGACAGACGGGCGAACAGCGGCAGGATCTCGACATGCGGCGGATGATGTTTGCGCAATGCTTCAGCGGCATCGCGGATCTCGCGCTCGCCGGGCAGGAAGACCAGCACATCGCCCTGGCCGAGGCGGGCCAGTTCGTCCACCGCGTCGACCACCGCGTCCATCAGGTCGCGTTGTTCCTTTTGTGCGGAAGGCTTTCCTTCCGGCTTGTCGGACGGCTCGACCGGACGGTAGCGTACCTCCACCGGGTACAGGCGGCCCGACACCTCGATTACCGGCGCAGGCTTGTCGCCCCGGCCGAAATGCCGTGCGAAACGGTCCGCATCGATGGTCGCCGAGGTGATGATTACCTTCAGGTCCGGCCGCTTGGGCAGCAGCTGCTTCAGGTAGCCGAGCAGGAAGTCGATATTCAGGCTGCGCTCGTGCGCCTCGTCGATGATGATGGTGTCGTACTGCCTGAGCAGCGGATCGGTCTGCGTTTCGGCCAGCAGGATGCCGTCGGTCATGAGCTTGACCGAGGCGCCCTTCGACAGCGTATCCGTGAAGCGCACCTTGAAGCCGACATGCTCGCCGAGCGGCGAGCCGATTTCCTGTGCAATGCGCTTGGCGGTCGAGGACGCCGCGATCCGGCGCGGCTGGGTATGACCGATCAGGCCCTTCTGGCCGCGGCCGAGTTCGAGGCAGATCTTGGGCAACTGCGTCGTCTTGCCCGAACCAGTCTCGCCGCTGACGATGATGACCTGGTGCGCGCGCAGGGCGTCGGCAATCTCCTTCCGCCTGCCCGAGACGGGCAACTCTTCGGGGAAGGTAATCGGCGGCAAGGGGTTGCGGACGACGGACTCGACGGGCTTGCCCTCGGGCCGGCGCGGCTTTGGGGGACTTTTTTGGGCGTGTTCGGGTGCAGACATATCGGGGCGAATTATAATGCGCGTCATGGAAAACCCTATTCAATTCGTTCAGTGGCTGCGCTCGGTCGCGCCCTACATCCATGCCTTCCGGGGAAAGACCTTCGTGGTCGCCTTCCCGGGCGAGCTGGTGATGTCGGGCGCCCTGCCGGTGCTGGCCCAGGACTTGTCCCTTCTGCATGCCATGGGCATCAAGGTCGTCATCGTCCACGGCTCGCGGCCGCAGGTGGAGGAGCAGCTCGCGCTGCGCAACCTCACCGCGCGTTACCACAACGGCCTGCGCATCACCGACGCGGCGGCGATGGAGTGCGTCAAGGAAGCGGCCGGCGAACTGCGCCTCGACATTGAAGCGGCGTTCAGCCAGGGTTTGCCGAACACGCCGATGGCCCATTCGGCGATCCGCATCATTTCTGGCAATTTCGTCACCGCGCGGCCGCTTGGCGTCATCGATGGCGTCGACCTCGAGTTCACCGGCATCGCGCGCAAGATTGCTTATGAGACCATCCATCCGATCCTGAGTGCCGGCGGCCTCGTGCTGCTGTCGCCGCTGGGCTTCTCCCCCACCGGCGAAGCATTCAACCTTGCGATGGAAGACGTGGCCGTAGCGGCAGCCACCGCGCTGCGCGCCGACAAACTGATCTTCATCACCGAGACACCGATGATGTCGGACCTCGAAGGCCGCGACGTACGCGAACTCACTGCAGCGAAGGCGGATGCGCTGCTCAAGAGCAGTGTGCTGCCGCCGGATTCCGCCTTCTACCTGCAGGCTTGCGTGAAGGCTTCCCGCGCTGGCGTGCCGCGTGCGCACATCGTTCCGTTCGAGCTCGACGGCTCGGCCATGCTGGAAATCTTTACCCACGACGGCGTCGGCACCATGGTCAGCACGGAAAACCTGGAAACCCTGCGCGAAGCGACCATCGAGGACGTCGGCGGCATCCTGAAGCTGATCGAACCCCTCGAAGCCGATGGCACCCTCGTCAAGCGCGGCCGCGAACTGATCGAGCGGGAAATCGAGTATTTCTCGGTGATCGAGCACGACGGCGTGATCTTCGGCTGCGCGGCGCTGTATCCGTTCCCGAAGGAAAAGATGGCCGAAATGGCATGCCTGACCGTCAACCCGGAAGTGCAAAGCCAGGGCGACGGCGAACGCATCCTCAAGCACATGGAAAACCGCGCACGCGCGGCAGGATTCGAGAAGCTTTTTGTGCTGACGACGCGTACGGCGCACTGGTTCCTCAAGCGCGGGTTCATGCACGCCAACGTGGACGACTTGCCGAAGGACAGGCAGCACATGTACAACTGGCAACGTAAGTCGCAGGTATTGATCAAGCAACTTTAAAACAATCGTTGCCTCCAATATGGCAACGCCCCTCAGATAAACAAGGAGTAAAAAACATGGCCCGCATGGTCCACTGCATCAAGCTGAACAAGGAAGCCGAAGGACTGGATTTCCCGCCCTACCCGGGCGACCTCGGCAAGCGCATTTTCGAGAACGTGTCCAAGGAAGCATGGGCCGGCTGGTTGAAGCACCAGACCATGCTGGTCAACGAAAACCGCCTCAACCTCGCCGACGCGCGCGCCCGCAAGTACCTCGCGACGCAGATGGAGAACCACTTCTTCGGTTCCGGCGCAGATGTCGCCACGGGTTACGTGCCGCCTTCCGAATAAGCGCGCCACTCCCGAAAAACAAAAAGCCCGGCGAACCGGGCTTTTTTAATGTCTGAAACGCTATCAGAACGTCAACTTCTTCACACCTTCCGCAGTGCCGAGCAGGCCGACGTCGGCGCCGCGCTGCGCGAACAGGCCGACGGTCACGACGCCGGGAATGTTGTTGATCTGTGCTTCCAGGCCTGCCGGGTCGGTGATCTTCAGGCCAACCACGTCGAGGATCATGCAGCCGTTGTCCGTCAGGAGCGGCTGGCCGTCCTTCATGCGCAGGCGCGGTTCGCCGCCGAAGGTCTTGAGCTTGCGCGCGACCGCAGCCTGCGCCATGGGGATCACTTCCACCGGCAGCGGGAAAGCGCCCAGCACATCGACCAGCTTGGAGCCGTCGGCGATGCACACGAACTTGTTGGCGACGGAAGCAACGATCTTCTCGCGCGTCAGCGCCGCGCCACCGCCCTTGATCATCGCGCCCTTCGGATCGATCTCGTCGGCACCGTCGATGTAGACGGACATCGAGTCGACGTCGTTCAGGTCGAAGACCGGAATGCCATGCGACTTCAGGCGCGCCGCGGTGGCTTCGGAGGATGCCACCGCTCCCTTGATGCGATCCTTGATCTTGCCGAGTTCATCGATGAAGAAATTCGCGGTGGAACCGGTGCCGACGCCGATGATTTCGCCGCTGGGTACATACTCGATGGCGGCACGGGCCACCGCCTGTTTCAGTTCGTCTTGGGTCATGGTGCATTGCAGTGAAAAGAGAAGCGATATTTTAAGCGCTGCGCTGTCTCAAAACCCTATTTTTTATCCGGTCGAACGTCCGTGCGGAAGTAATCGGGTGTTAGACTTACTCCAGAGCATTATTTTGCTTCAACACAAATAGACCAATGCGAAAATGACAACCGTTCTCGTGGTAGATGACAGCAAGGTATCCCGCTTGCTCTCCAGGCAGTTCATCCTCAACCGCCACCCCGACTGGACCATCGCCGAAGCAGCCAGCGGCGAAGAAGCAATCGACAAGCTGCAAACCGTTACCCCTGACCTCGTCCTGCTTGACCTCAACATGCCTGGCATGGGCGGTCTCGCCGCCGTGGACAAGATCCAGGCCAAGTGCCCCGCTGCGCACATCACGCTGCTGACCGCGAACGTGCAGGACGCCACCCGCGAAAAGGCCAAGGCGCTGGGCATTGAATTCGCCGAAAAGCCGATCACCGAAGCCTGCATCGACGGCATCATCACGGTCTTCAAGAAGCAGTAATGTTCCAGCTCACCGAACTCCAGCACGACGCCCTGGTTGAGATTTTCAACCTTGGAGTGGGCCGTGCGGCGGCGGCGATGAGCCGCATCGTCGGCGAAGAAGTCTCGATGTCGGTGCCCATGATTACCTTCCAGAGCCGATCCGAAGTCGCCAAGACCCTGGGCAGCGCAGAAGGCCGCCGCATCTCGGCAGTCGCGCAGCATTTCGAAGGCGCGTTCAGCACCGAAGCCTTCCTGATGTTCCCGGAAGACAAGAGCCTGGAAATCGTCCGGCTGATGGTCGGCCAGAGCATGTCGCTGGAAGAACTCAGCGAGATGGAACAGGAGGCGATGAGCGAGATCGGCAACATCATCCTCAACTCCTGCATGGGGTCCTTCGCCAACGCGGCCGGCAAGGAATTGCGCGGCTCGCTTCCGACCTACATGGCCGGCACCGGCGACGTCATCCTCGGCATCTCCGGCAAGGAGTGGGACGGCGTGGTGCTGACGCTGAAGATCGACTTCAACATCGAGCGCCACCACATCTACGGCTATGTCGCCTTCCTGCTCGACATGCCTGCACTGCACGACCTGCAGCACTATATCGATGATTACCTTGCCAAGCTGATGGGCTAGCCATGCAACTCAGCTTGTTACAAGGCGTTCTGAAAACAGTCAGGGCCGGCATCATTGTGATCGATGCCGAACAGCGCATTGTCATCTGGAACCAGTGGATGGAGCAGCATTCGCAACTCGCATCCGCGAACATCCAGGGCAAGACTTTCGCAAGCGTCTTCCCGGACATGGTCGATGGCCGCACACACGTCGCCATCCGCGCCGCACTGGAAAACAACTTCGCCTCCCTGCTGTCGCAAACCCTGAACAAGGCGCCCTTCCCGCTTTTCGCCAATCCAGCCGATGCGGCTAACAGTGTCCGGATGCAGCAGGCGGTGCATGTCATGCCGCTGGAAATCGACAGCCTGCCGCGCCACTGCGTGGTACAGATCAGCGACGTCAGCATGGCGGTAGCGCGCGAGAAGAAG
>NZ_LSTO01000001.1:1505434-1511921 GCF_002211445.1 Noviherbaspirillum denitrificans
CGTCGGGGTCGATCGTCGAATATGCTGCCTCCTGCACGCGGTCGTGCAGGAACCTGTACTCGTCCCCGGCGCGCAGGACGAATCCCGCCCGGATCGGTTCGGCAAGTGCCGCGCCCAGGTCCTGCTCACCGCATTCCAGGGCCACGGCCAGGAGCGCCGGCTTCGCACGCGTGCCGAGGCAGGCAAAACGCTGCAATGCCGCCTGTGCTTCCGGCGACATCCGCAGCAGCTTGTCCACCATGAACTCGGCAACGTTGTCGGTAAATCCGTAGGCTTCGATCTGCTGCAGGTCCCAGCGCCAGCCGGACAGGTTACTGTCGAACACGATCAGGTGCTCTTCATGCAGCGCGGCGAGGAACTGGATGACAAAGAAAGGATTGCCCCCGGTCTTTTTGCTGATCAGGCGGGTCAGCGGCAGGGTATCGGCCTCGCTGCGGTGAAGCGCATCCGCCACGAGCTGGTTGAGCGCTCCGTCCGGCAAGGCGCCAAGCACGATCTCGGTAACCGGCGAACTGCCGCCGCGCAGTGCGTCGAGGCTCAGGCTGAACGGATGTGAGGCATCGACCTCATTGCTCCGAAAGGCACACACCGGCATGAAATAGCGCGTGTCAGGATGAAGCAGCAAGCCTTCGAGCAGCGTCAGGCTTGCCGCATCGGCCCACTGGAGATCATCCAGGAACAGGACCAGCGGGTGATCCTTCCTGGCAAATACACCGATGAATTGGCGGAAGACGATACCGAAGCGGTTGCGCGCCTCGGTCGCGGGGAGTACCGGAACCGCCTGCTGCGGGCCGATGATCAGCTCAACCGGCGGAATGACGTCGACAATCAGCTGTCCGTTGACGCCCAGTGCGTCCTGCAAACGTTGCCGCCAGTGCGCAATGCGTTCCTCGCTCTGCGCCAGCAGTTGCTGCACCAGTGCGGCAAATGCATCGACGATGGTGGCATAGGGAACTTCGCGCTTGTACTGGTCGAACTTGCCCGACGCAAACAGCGCCTGCTCGCGCATGATCGGCGTGCACAGTTCATTGACCAGGGAAGATTTCCCGATGCCCGAATACCCGGTGACAAGGACAAGCTCCGGTGTTCCCTCGCCTGCCACCCGCTCAAAGGCTTGCCTCAGGCTGGCGCTCTCGCGCTCGCGTCCATAAAGCTTTTGCGGAAGCTGGAAATGCGTCGGCACATCGTGCTGGGCCAGTGCAAACGCGTCGATGGCGCCCTGCACGCGCCACTGGCGGTCGCATTCGAGCAGGTCGCGCAGGAGACCCTCGGCACTCTGGTAGCGCGCCTCCGGCTCCTTGGCCAGCAGCTTCATGACGATTGCCGACAACACGGGCGGTAGTGAGATCCGGCGTTCCACCGGTGGGACCGGTGTACGGGCGATATGGCAGTAGATCCACCCCATCGCATCATCTGCATCGAATGGGAGATCGCCCGTCAGCATCTGGTAAAAGATAATGCCAAGCGCGTAGAGATCACTGCGGCGGTCGGGCCTGCGATTCATTCGTCCGGTCTGTTCCGGCGCCATGTAGGCCGGCGACACACCCGCTTCCACCTCCTGTTGTCCAGGCAGCGTCTCGGCATGGCCCAGGCCGGCCAGGTACGCCACGCTGGCATGTTCATCCACCACAACCGCACCAGGCTCCAGCGCTTTGTGCATGATGCCGCGACCGTGAAGCTGTGCCAGCGAAGCGGCGACGGCACAAGCAATCCTGATGAAGCGCGGCGGGTCAAACGGCGCTCCGAGAAGCGTCGACAGGGATTCGCCGGCACAATCCGCAAATATTAGTGCCGGCCGCGCTTCGCAGCTATCAAGGCCAAGTGGGGAAAGGGCAAAGGAAGCGTTCAGCGACTTGCCGAGCTGCAGCGCATGCTGGATCCAGCCGACATGCAATGCGGCGTAATGCTCCGGGACAAGATGCATGAGGACGGCACGCCCATTGTCCGTGCGCACTCCCCGGCACAGGGTTCCCATGCTGCCGACGTGCAGGATCTTGGTTACCGAATACATCCTGTCCCCGATATCGTGCGTGGTCCCTGCATTGGAGACCATGCCATTTCTGAAGACGCCAGCCGGATAACCGGCGGCAGGGCTTGTTTCTGTTTTGATAGCTCTGTATCCAGCCTAATGGAGTATTTCCCAAGGCACAAGTGTTCCGGGTCGAACATCGCGCGTTTTACGTCAGCACACCATTGCGCAAGCAACATGAGTCCGCGGGGCGGTTATCGTTTGAGCAAGCTCAACAAAACGGCTGAAAGTGGCCGGTACCGCCCCCGCCGGGCAGACGCCGTGTTACATAAGCAGGGCCGGTGCACTTACCGGATAAAAATATTTTTGTGCGGCGCACAAAAAATGCTTGACATCGTGCCCGACGCCCATAAAATAGGAATTGTTGCGGCGCACAATAAATGCCGCCCCCAATACCACCGCCTACAAGGAGCGAACCATGTTTACCATTCCCGAACAATTTTCCAGCGTCGCCAAAGCCAACCTCGAAGCCCAGCTGTCCCTGATCACCAGCCTGACCAACAAGGCATTCGAAAGCGTTGAAAAGGTTGTTGACCTCAACCTGAACGCTGCGAAGGCGTCCCTCGAAGACTCGTCGATCGCCGCACGCCAGCTGCTGACGGCAAAGGATCCGCAGGAATTCTTCTCGCTGTCCGCCGCCCAGGCTCAGCCGACCGCAGCCAAGGCAATTGCCTACGGCCGCCACCTCGCCGGCATCGCGACCAGCGCCCAAGCAGAGTTCACCCGCGCTGCGGAAGAGCAAATCGCCGAAACCGGCCGCAAGGTCTCTGCCCTGGTGGACGATGTTTCCAAGAACGCGCCTGCTGGTTCCGAGAACGTGATCGCCATCTTCAAGTCCGCGATCGGCAACGCCAACGCCAGCTACGAGCAGTTCAGCAAGAGCACCAAGCAGGCCGTGGAAGTCCTCGAAGCCAACGTGAACTCCGCTGTAAGCCAGTTCACGCAAGCCGCAGAGAAGACTGGCAGCCGCGCACGCAAGTAATTCTGTTCTGCAGGATGAAAAACGGGCCGCTTTATGCGGCCCGTTTTTTTGTCATTCAACCATATACAGCGGCACAACCTGCGTGCCGCGGCAAGGATGTCAGATGTGTGAGACGAAGTAGGTAGCCGCGAAAGTGGCGGCAACGAGCAAGAGGTAGGAAATCGTACGCATGCTTTCCATGGCAATCATCCGGAAAAATTCACATGACATCCAATGTACCAATCCATGCGGCGGGCCAAATTGAGATTAAGCAATACTTTCACCCTTTGTTTCGCGTCCCGCGCTTACTCCTCGTCCACCCCGTCAAGGGTCTTCATCCGAAGGATCATGACGGTCACGCCAATTGCAATCGCCAGCAGCATCCCCTTGAGCAATATTGGCCTGACGAGATAAATCGAGTACAGCATGGAGGGCCATAACATTGTGAGGCTCAACACCTTCGCCCGCAGCGGCAACGCCCGCTTGTCCTCGAAGTTCCGCAAGTATTCGCCGAAGACCGGGTGATGGCGCAGCCAGCGATGCATGCGATCCGAGCCGCGCATGAAGCAGGCCGAAGCCAGGAGCAGGAAAGGCGTCGTCGGGAGCAAAGGGAGGAATACCCCGAGGATCGCAAGAACCACCGCCAGGCATCCGATAACGTTGAGCAGGATCTTCACCGCGTCTCGACTCCCTGGTTGCTCACTATCTAACCGCGCGGATGATGCGCCGCATGCAGCGTCTTCAGCCGCTCGCGTGCGACATGCGTGTAAATCTGCGTTGTTGAAATGTCTGCATGTCCGAGAAGCAATTGCACTACGCGCAAATCGGCGCCGTGGTTGAGCAAGTGGGTCGCGAACGCATGGCGCAGGGTGTGGGGCGACAAGGGCGCGTTGATTGCGGCCTTCAAAGCGTATTTCTTGATCAGTGTCCAGAACATCTGGCGTGTCATGCCGGCTCCGCGGGCCGTGACAAACAAGGCGTCATCCACCTGCCCATCGAGGATTGCGGGCCGCCCCTCGGACAAGTAGCGCACAATCCAGGTACGCGCCTCCTCCCCGAAAGGCACCAGCCGTGTTTTGTTCCCCTTCCCGGTAATGCGGAGTACGCCCTCGTTCATACCGACCTCGATGGTCTTGAGCAATACCAGCTCCGACACCCGCAGTCCGCTCGCGTACATAAGTTCGAGCATGGTGCGGTCGCGCAGCCCGAGAGGCGTGCCCACATCCGGCGCGGCCAGCAGCGCTTCGACCTGGCCTTCGGACAGTGTCTTCGGGTAGCGCGGCGGCTGCTTGGCGGATTTGATCTTGAGGCAGGGATCGGCAGTAATCCGCCCCTGACGCAACGCCAGCTGATAGAACCGTTTCAGGACAGCCAGTCGCCGGTTCGCCGAAGTCGCCTTGGTATCGGCATGGCGCGCGGCGAAGTAGGCATTGATATCTGTTTCAGCAGCCGCGAACAGGCTCTTGCCTCTCTTGCTCTCCAGCCAGCCTGCAAAGAGGTTCATGTCGCGCCGGTAAGCGTCGAGCGTATTCCTGGCCAGGCCGTCTTCCAGCCATAAGGTATCGCAAAATTCGTCGATCGCGGCGAGGCTCGCAGTCGGCACTGCCGTCATCGATAACCCTCGACACCTTCGTGTGCGAGCAACCAGCGCTTGACGCCAAGATGGAAGCCGGTTTCTTCATCATGGTTGGAAAACCCACCCAGTCCTCCAGACGCCGTCACCCTGTGGCAGGGGATAATGAGCGGGAACCAGTTTGCGCCGCATGCCTGCCCCACTGCGCGCGGCGCTGAGCGAATCAGTTTCGCAACCTGCCCGTACGTAAGGACATCGCCGCGTGGAATGCCTGAAATGACGCCCCAAACCCGGCGCTGGAATAAAGTGCCGACCTCGGCCAGTGGAAGGTCGAAGCGGAAATCGGGTTCGTTCAGGTAGCGCTCGACCTGCCGGGCGGCCTTCTCGGACAGCGAATCCTCCGGCGCCTTCTCATTGAAGCTTCGCGGCAAATAAACCATCTCGCGAAGCACGCCAGCTTCGGTACGAATACCAATTGCACCAAATGGTGCTTCAACGATGGCTGAAAACAAATGGTGATTTTGCGATGCAAGCATGGACGATAGGATAAATCAAATCGCAGCCCGCTTCGCACATGGGGGCCGGGAAAAGAAAATCGGCGTGTCCGTTTCCGGAACACGCCGATTGTCAGGATGGCATCACCTTATTCTTCGAACGCTTCCTCGCGCTTCTTCCGCAGGGACGGGGTCAGCACGATCGCCATTGCCACGGCGGCGAGCACCAGCATGGTGGCCGAGATCGGACGCTGCAGGAAGACCATCGGATCGCTGCGCGACAACAGCAGCGCACGGCGCAGGTACTCTTCCATCATCGGCCCAATGATGAAGCCGAGCAGCATCGGCGCAGGTTCCATCTCGAGCTTGCCACAGATGTAGCCGAACAAGCCGAAGCCCGCCATCAGGTACACGTCGAAGTCCGCGTTGTTCAGCGAGAACACACCGATTGCGCAGAACACCAGGATGCCGGGGAACAGGAAGTGATACGGCACCATGATCATGCGCACCCACAAGCCGATCATCGGCAGGTTCAGCACGATCAGGAAGAAGTTGCCGATCCACATCGACGCGATGATGCCCCAGAACAGCGCCGGCTGCTCCGTCACCACCGCCGGACCCGGCTGGATGCCCTGGATGATCATGGCGCCGATCATCAGCGCCATCACCGGGTTGGACGGAATACCGAGGGTCAGCATCGGGATGAAGGAGGTCTGCGCGCCGGCATTGTTTGCCGATTCCGGTGCGGCCACGCCTTCGATCGCGCCCTTGCCGAACTGCGCAGAATTCTTCGATACCTTCTTTTCGATGGAGTAGGACACGAAGGACGCGAGCATTGCGCCGCCGCCGGGCAGGATGCCGAGCAGGGAACCGATGCCGGTGCCGCGCAGGATCGGGGCGGCAATGCGCTTGAAGTCCTCTTTGGTCGGCATCAATCCGGTCACCTTCTTCATCACCAGCGAACGGGATTCTTCATGTTCGAGGTTGGAGATGATCTCACCGAGGCCGAACATACCCATCGCAACGACGACGAAGTTAATGCCGTCGGCAAGTTGCGGCAGGTCGAAGGTGTAACGCGGCGTACCCGAATTGACGTCTGTGCCGACAATGCCCAACAGCAGGCCGAGCACGATCATGCCGATTGCGCGCAGCAGCGAGCCGTGAGCGAGGACGACGGAGGCGACCAGGCCCAAGACCATCAGCGAGAAGTATTCGGCTGGACCGAAGGTCAGCGCCAATTCAGCCAGCGGCGGTGCAAAGAGCGCCAGCAGCACGGTCGCGACGGTACCGGCGAAGAACGAACCGATAGCCGCGGTTGCCAGTGCCTTGCCGGCATGTCCCTGACGCGCCATCTGGTAACCGTCGATCGCAGTCACCACTGAGGAGGATTCACCGGGCAGGTTGACCAGGATCGCGGTAGTGGAACCGCC
>NZ_LSTO01000001.1:1511931-1528530 GCF_002211445.1 Noviherbaspirillum denitrificans
TTCGCACGCATTGAGTGCGATGACGAAACGGCCTCCCGACATGCTCAGGTCTTGCATGGCCGTCGTGACCGCCTCGCTCAAGGCCTTGGCTGCTTTGCCACGCGCCTGCGACAGCTTGCCCGCAGCCGCCATGTAGGCCGCCTTGAGTTTTTCCTCCTGCGCGCGCAGGGCTTCGACGTCGCTGGCGTCGGCGAGCTGCTTCAGCTGCGATGATAGGGATTCATATTCCTGCGGCAAGTCCTCGGGGGCTACGCGGAATTTGCGTGCGGTGGAATGGATCGCATCGACGCGCGCCTCCACTTCCTGCAGGCGTTCCGGGTCGAGCTCGACGCGGCCGAGGTAATCGTTCAGCGCGTACACCGCCTCCTGCAGCTGGATGCGCGCAGGCTCGAGGGCGTCAACGACCGGCTTGAGCGCGGCATCCACATCCGAGAGCTTGCCGAGCTTTTGCGTCAGCGCGGTCAGCTGGGAGAGGATCGGGCTGGTGTCGGATTCAGAAATCACGGTCAGCGCTTCCTGCGCGCCTTCGATCAGGCTGGCAGCATGCGCAAGCCGGCTGTGTTCGTTGGTGACCTCGGTCCATTCGCCCGGCTTGACGGCCAGCTTTTCCAGCTCGCCGACCTGCCACTCGAGCCGTTCGCGCTCGAGCAAGACATTCTTTGCATTGGTTTCGAATTCCTCGCGCTGCCGCGCCAGTGCGCGCCATGCCTTGTGGGCGGCGGCAACTGCCTTGGAATCGTCGAGCAGGCCGGCCTGCGTATCAAGCAGCACTCGCTGAGCATCGGCCTTCAAAAGCGACTGGTGCGCATGCTGGCCATGGATGTCGACCAGCATTTCACCAAGCTCGCGCAACTGGGCAGCGGTCGCGGTGATGCCATTGATGAAAGCCCTCGAGCGGCCCGCATTGTCGATGACGCGACGCAAGAGCACCGCGCCTTCGTCATTGCTGAATTCCTGCTCGGCCAGCCAGGCGTCGACTTCGTCGTGCGTACTGAACTCGGCCGTAACGTCTGCCTTGGCCGCGCCTTCGCGCACGACGCTGGCGTCGCCACGGCCGCCGAGGGCCAGTGCGAGGGCGTCGATCAGGATCGACTTGCCGGCGCCGGTCTCGCCGGTGAAGACGGAAAAGCCCGGGGCAAACTCGAGTTCGATCGAATCAACGATCACGAAATCGCGGATGGAAAGAGTGCGCAGCATGTCGGAAATGGTTTTTGAGGCAAAAACAGCCTGCTATTTTAACTTCCCTGCCACGGAGGGATATTCGTTCCAGTGGAGCTTTTCCCTCAAGGTATCGTAGTAGCTCCAGCCTTGCGGATGCAGGAAGGTAATGGTGTGCGCCGAACGGCGGATGAAAATGCGGTCATGATGCTGCAGGCTGGCCAGCCCCTGCATGTCGAAATTGACGCTGATATCGCGCCCGCCCATGATTTCCACCACCACAGTGCAGGTATCCGGCACCACGATCGGGCGGTTGGACAGCGCGTGCGGCGCGATCGGCACCAGCACCATGCCCGATAGGCTCGGGTGCAGCAGCGGGCCGCCGGCGGACAATGCGTAGGCGGTCGACCCGGTCGGCGTGGAAATGATCAAGCCATCGGAGCGCTGGTTGTACATGAAATGACCGTCAACCTCGACCTTCAGTTCGGTCATGCCGGTCGTCGAACCGCGCGCCACGACCACGTCGTTGAAGGCAAGCGCATGGAAAATCGGTTCACCGTCACGCAGGACCGTGCCTTCCAGCAGCGTGCGCTGTTCGGAATCCAGCTTGCCGCCCAGCATGTCGGCAAGGACCTGGACCATGCCCTCCTGCGGAATATCGGTCATGAAGCCGAGCCGGCCCTGGTTGATGCCGATCAGGGGAACGTTGTACGGCGCTAGCTGGCGTGCAATGCCTAGCATGGTGCCGTCACCGCCAACGACGATGGCCACGTCCGCATGGTGGCCGATTTCGGCTGGCGTCATGATCGGCACGCCGGGCAGCGTTACGTTCTGCGCGGTTTCCGCCTCGAGCACAACCTTGAGCCCGGCTCCGGCAAGGAAATCGGCAATGTCGGACAATGACTGTTGAATGCCCGCAGCCATGTACTTGCCGATAATGGCAACAGTCTGGAAGGTGGCGGCGCGGTCGAATGGCTTGAAAGGCAACATGCCAGAGATTAGACCATAATTTCACGGCCTGTTACAGGCATTGAAACGAGTAAGGCAGGACCCATATGTCAAGTATCCGAGCCGTCCTGTTTGACCTGGACGACACATTGTGGCCGATCGTGCCGGTGATCCAACGGGCGGAAAAGTTGCTCTATGCATGGTTGAAATTGCATGCCGCGCCGGTCACGGAGCGTGTCACGATCGAAAGCATGCGCGAGCGGCGGCAACAGTTGATGGCCAGCGACCCGGTATACCAGCGGGACTTGCGGATACTGCGCCGCACCGTGCTGCTCGAGGCTTTTGCCGACGCCGGGCTGGATACGCGTTTGGTGGACGAGGCGATGGAGGTGTTTTCGAAGGCGCGCAACGAAGTGACGCCTTTCGCGGATGTGCTGCCCGCGCTGGAAAACCTGCGCAGCCGTGTGATGCTGGGCTCCGTGTCGAATGGCGTGGCCGACCTGGATGCGATCGGGATTGCGCATTACTTCCAGGCTTCGGTGGCGGCACACCGTATCGGTTGCGCCAAGCCCGACGCGGCGATTTTCCATGCCGCATGCGATGCGCTGGGCGTTGCGCCAGCTGAAACACTGTATGTGGGTGACGATCCGCTGCTGGATGTGGAAGGCGCGCAGAAAGCGGGCCTGCGTGCCGCCTGGATCAACCGGGTGGAAATCGGACAGGACCGGGTACTGCCGTCGCATGTGACGCCGGATGCTGTATTCGGCAATTTGCACCAACTGGAACAATGGCTGAAGGACAATGACCCTTTGACACGTTGACTCATGCGGGCAACAGCGTGTGGCACACGCTCTCCCGGGTGGGTAAAATAACCCTATGCAACTCGATTCCCGCGCACAAACACTGCTCAAGGCCCTGGTCGAACGGTATATCGCCGACGGCCAACCGGTCGGCTCGCGCGCCTTGTCCAGGATTTCAGGCTTGGAACTCTCCCCGGCGACCATTCGCAACATCATGGCCGACCTGGAAGAGCTGGGCTATGTGTGCAGCCCGCACACCTCGGCCGGCCGCATACCGACGCCGCGCGGCTACCGGGTATTCGTCGACAGCCTGCTGACGGTGCAGCCGATCGACGAAACAACCGTGGAATCGAAACTGCAGTCGCGCCTGCATACCGCGTCGCCGCAAAAGATCATTTCCAATGCCGCGCAAATGCTGTCCTCGCTGTCGCAGTTCGCGGGCGTCGTGATGACACCGCGCCATGAATCGGTCTTCCAGCAAATCGAGTTCATGCGGCTGTCCGAAAAACGCATCCTGCTCGTGATCGTCACGCCCAACGGCGACGTGCAGAACCGCCTGCTGCTGACCGATGTCGACTACACGCCAGCCCAACTCGTGCAGGCCGCCAACTACATCAACCAGCACTACGCGGGTCTCGGCTTCGACGAAGTGCGCAACCGGCTGCAGAACGAATTGCGCCAGCTGCGCGACGACATGACGCGCCTGATGCAGGCCGCCGTGGAGGCGGGCAGCGATGCGATGGCCGAAAACGAGGAAGACGTCGTGATTTCCGGCGAGCGCAACCTGCTCAGCGTCACGGATCTAGCGTCCAACATGAATTCGCTGCGCAAGCTGTTCGACCTGTTCGAACAGAAAACCGGACTGATGCAGTTGCTTGATGTGTCGAGCAAGGCGACCGGCGTACAGATTTTCATTGGCGGCGAATCGCAGCTGGTACCCGTCGAGGAAATGAGCATCGTCACCGCGCCGTATGAGGTCAATGGCAAGATCGTTGGCACTCTCGGCGTCATTGGCCCCACGCGCATGGCCTACGAGCGGGTGATTCCAATCGTCGACATCACGGCCAAGCTGCTGTCCAACGCGCTCAGCCACAACTAGCCTAGAGCATCACCTCGGCCAGCAACTTGTTGTTAGCCGCATCCACTTCTGTGAATTGCAAGCCGGTACGGAATCCCTCTGTCCCGGCCAAGATGCTGTAGACGACCTTGCCGACAGCGAAGACGCGCACCATCTTGCCGTTCAGCGGCGCTTCAAAACCGACATTGCAGATCTTGCCCGGGGAAATCTGCTCGGGCACCATCAGGCAGAGACCGCCAAGCGATACGTCAATGGTCTTCGCCCGCATGGCTGACATGCCGGGAAGCGCGATACGCGCCTGCCCGCGCAAGAGCTTGCGTGGATAAATTCTTGTTTCGGAGTTTGCTGTCATCGAGGGAGATACATGGCCCGCGAGCCGGTTCATGCCGGCTGCACGGACGGGAAAGCAGGTTCTTGCCGGCGCTTATCGGGGCCGGTGGGGACAATCGCCCTTGGTGCAGTGGCCGTAGAGAGCCAGCGCATGTTCGGTGATATCGAATCCGCGCTCTTTTGCGATCTTCTGCTGGCGCTTTTCAATCTCTTCGTCGTAAAACTCTTCCACCCTGCCGCAATCGACACAGACCAGATGATCATGGTGCGACCCCGCGTTCAGTTCGAACACGGCCTTGCCGGTCTCGAAATGGTTACGATGCAGCAGGCCGGCTTGCTCGAATTGCGTCAGCACGCGATAAACCGTTGCCAAACCGACATCCATGTTTTCGGCGAGGAGAATCTTGTACACGTCTTCCGCGCTCAGGTGGCGGACATTGCTGGTCTGGAAAATCTCGAGGATCTTGAGCCGCGGCAGCGTCGCCTTCAGGCCGCTGGCTTTCAGATCGTTGGGTGTGTTCGGCATGTTGATGTTCGGTTTCCTGATATCTGCTTTATCATATAGCGTTTTGGCCCGATTGCTCAACGAATTGAGAACCATTTATGCGACTGCCGTCCTTCCGTCCTGACCGTTCAGCCCTCGCGGCGGCACTCTGCCTTGCCGTTGCCGTGCTGCCCGGTTGCGCGAGCAAGAATCCTTTGATCGACGAACCGGCGGCCGCGGCTGCACCGGGGGCGGTGACGACATCGAAACCGGGCGGCGTGGAACGCTTCCTCGCCTTCCTCACGCCCTACCGCATCGATATCCAGCAAGGCAATTTCGTTTCCCGTGAAATGGTCGCCCAGCTCAAGGAAGGCATGCAACGCAGCGAAGGCGTGACCCGTGAACAGGTGCGCTTCGTGCTCGGCACGCCGCTGCTGACCGACATGTTCCACGCCGACCGCTGGGACTACGTTTTCCGCCTGAAGAAGAGCTCCGGCGAAGTCATTGCCAGCCGTGTGACGGTCTTCTTCAAGGACAACCGCCTGGTCAACATCGACGGCGACACGCTGCCCACCGAACAAGAATACCTCGCATTCATCGCCGGCACCGCCGGCAAATAAGAGCCTCACATGAGCCAATTGAACATCGCCGTAGCAGGCGCATCCGGCCGCATGGGCCGCATGCTGATCGAAACCATCCAGAATGCCGACGACGCGAAGCTTGTCGGCGCGCTCGACGTGCCGCAATCGCCGGCGCTCGGTACCGACGCTGCCGCCTTCCTTGGCAAGCCGGCAGGCGTGACGATCGAGTCCGATCTCGCAAAAGCACTGGCCAACGCGGAATTCCTGATCGACTTCACGCGGCCCGAAGGCACGCTCAAGCACCTCGAATACTGTGCCGCGCACGGCATCAAGGTCATCATCGGCACGACCGGCTTTGATGAAGCGGGCAAGGCCGCCATCGCTACGGCGGCTCAAAAGACAGCGGTGGTATTCGCGCCGAACATGAGCGTCGGCGTCAACGTCACGCTCAAGCTGCTCGAAATGGCGGCAAAGAGCTTTTCGCACGGCTACGACATCGAAATCGTCGAGGCGCACCACCGCCACAAGGTCGATGCGCCGTCGGGCACCGCGCTCAAGATGGGCGAAGTCATCGCCTCCGCGCTCGGGCGCAACCTCGATGATGTCGCCGTGTATGCGCGCGAAGGCGTGACCGGCGAGCGTGATCCGTCGTCCATCGGCTTCGCAACCATCCGTGGCGGCGACATCGTCGGCGACCATACCGTGCTGTTCGCGGGCATTGGCGAGCGCATCGAGATCAGCCACAAGTCGTCCAGTCGTTTCAGCTATGCGCAGGGCAGCGTCCGCGCCGCACGCTTCCTCGCCGACAAGAAGACCGGCCTGTACGACATGCAGGATGTGCTCGGCCTGAAATAACAGACAAAGGCGCCGGCCATCATGCCAAGCCCCGCGCCGCTTCCCGCCGCCGCGACCATCCTGCTGCATGCGGGACTGATCGCGGCTGTCGTGGCCGGGCTGATGACTTCCCCCTCGCCCGACAAACCTGCGGAACCGCTGCAAGTACGGATCGTTCCTCCCGAACCTCCGCCCGTTGCAGCGCCACCCACCCCAGTACAGCCCGCTCCACCGCAACCTGCACCGCCTGCGCTGAAGAAGGAGCGCCCTGCTCCTCGGCCGCAAGCCGAGACTCGGCCCGCTCCGCAAGCGAAGTCCACACCTCCCGTCCAGGTTCCCGAAGCCGCATTCGAAGCAAAACCCGGACCCGCTGCCGCACCGCCCGCGACAGTTTCCGCACCGCCGGCACCACCGGCATCGCCTTCCCCCGTGCGCACCAGCGCCTCGGAGGCAAGCTACGCCGCGACGAACCGCACACCGCCCTACCCGCGCATTGCCCTCAGCAACGGCGATGAAGGCACAGTCATCCTGCGCGTACTCGTCACGGCCGAGGGAACAGCAGGCGCCGTGGAGATTGCAAAGACGAGTGGCCACACGCTACTCGACGAATCTGCGCGAAGAACGGTGCTCAGCTGGCGCTTCAAGCCCGCTACCGTCGACGGCAAGCCGGTTGCGGAGTGGTATCAGGTGCCCATTCCGTTTAAACTTCAGAACAATTAATCTTTTTGACACGACATGAACCAGTCTCTCGGATTCGCGCATTACTGGGCCCAGGGCGATGCTGTCTCGCACGCGGTCGCCTATCTGCTTCTGCTGATGTCTGTCGTCAGCTGGTATTACATCTTTTCGAAGGCCTGGAGTTCATGGCGCATCCGCCGCAGCGCCGGCGCCCTGGAAGGATTCTGGAAGGCGCCGACACTGACCGACGCCATCTCGGTCATGCGCAACGCGGATACCGAATATGTCTACGCGCCGCTTGCGATCCAGAGTGCGGAAGCCGCCAACGTGACGGCGCAAGCCGGATCGCTGAATGCGAGCATCGACCCGAGCGAACTGATCACCCGCACGCTGCGCCAGGAAATCAACCGCGTGTCGTCGCGCCTGGAAAACGGTCTCACCCTGCTCGCCTCGGTCGGCTCGACCGCGCCCTTCGTCGGCCTGTTCGGCACCGTGTGGGGCATCTATCACGCGCTGGTTGCGGTTTCCACCAGCGGCACGGTCCAGATCGACAAGGTGGCCGGCCCGGTCGGCGAAGCCCTGATCATGACCGCACTGGGCCTGGTGGTCGCCATTCCGGCGGTACTCGCCTATAACGCCTTCACCCGCGTCAACCGCGTCACGCTGGCCGAGCTGGACGCGTTCGCACACGACCTGCACGCCTTCCTCACCACCGGCGCCCGCGTGGGCAAGTAAGGAGAGTCGCCATGGCCTTTGGCGGATTCAACGACAACAACAAGCAGGCGCCGATGTCGGACATCAATGTCACGCCGATGGTCGACGTGATGCTGGTGCTGCTCGTGATCTTCATCATCACCGCGCCGCTGTTCACGCACGCGATCAAGCTCGACCTGCCGAATGCGCCCGCAGCCGCCTCGCCGCAGAAGCCGGAAACAATCACCCTGTCGATCAACGGCGAAGGCCGCGTCTTCTGGAACAACGACCCGGTCGAGGAAAAAGACCTCGGCCCGCGCCTGGCGCAGGAATCGCAAAAGAATCCGCAGCCGGAACTGCAACTGCGCGCCGACAAGTCGACTCGCTACGAAGTCATCGCACGCGTCATGTCCGCCGCCCAGACCAACGGCATGACCAAGCTGGGTTTCGTCACCGACGCCAAGGAAAAGTAAGCCATGGCTTCCGTGACGCTCGACGGCCGCCGCATCGCCACCTGGAAGGCCTTCCATGACGAATGCAAGGCCGCATTCGGCTTCCCCGATTTCTACGGCCGCAACATGGATGCCTGGATCGACTGCCTGGGCGGCCTGCGCGATGGCGACGGCATGACGAAATTTACTCTCCTGCCGGACGACATGCTGCGCATCGAAGTCCTGCACACCGATTTCCTGCGCCGCGAAGCGCCGGAAATACTCGCGGCGCTGCAGGAATGCGCCGCCGAAGTCAACGAACGCTGCATCGAGCACGGCCAGCGCCCGCCGCTAAGCCTGCTCCTGCACTGATTTCCGCCCCAAATTCCCTCGCCGCCGCGGCGCGAAAGAGCGTGCCGGGACGGTATAATGGTCGGTTCACATCCACTTTCACCAGCCTCATCCGCCATGCAAGAAAAATATCTTCCCGGCGACGTCGAAAAAGCGGCGCACGCACACTGGAATGCGATCGACGCGTACAAGACCGTCGAGCACGCCAAGGACCGCAACGGCAACGAAAAGAAAAAATTCTATGCCTGCTCCATGCTGCCCTACCCGTCCGGGAAGCTGCACATGGGTCACGTCCGCAACTACACCATCAACGACATGCTGTCGCGCTTCCTGCGCATGAACGGCTACAACGTGCTGATGCCGATGGGCTGGGACGCGTTCGGCCTGCCCGCCGAGAACGCCGCGCTGAAGAACGGCGTGCCGCCGGCGAAATGGACGTACGACAACATCGCCTACATGAAGAAGCAGATGCAGGCGATGGGTCTTGCGATCGACTGGTCGCGCGAAGTCGCTACCTGCGATCCGAGCTACTACAAATGGAACCAGTGGCTGTTCCTGAAGATGCTGGAAAAAGGCATCGCCTACCGCAAGACCCAGGTCGTGAACTGGGATCCGGTCGACCAGACCGTGCTGGCAAATGAACAAGTCATCGACGGCCGCGGCTGGCGCACCGGCGCACTGGTCGAGAAGCGCGAGATCCCCGGCTACTACCTGAAGATCACTGACTACGCGGAAGAACTGCTCGACCACGTGGTCAACAAGCTGCCCGGCTGGCCGGAACGCGTACGCATCATGCAGGAAAACTGGATCGGCAAGAGCGAAGGCGTGCGTTTCGCCTTCCCGCACGAAATCCGCGATGCGGAAGGCAAGCTGATCCAGGACGGCAAGCTGTTCGTGTTCACCACACGCGCCGACACCATTATGGGCGTGACCTTCTGCGCGGTGGCGCCGGAACATCCGCTGGCCACGCACGCAGCCGCGTCGAATCCGAAGCTCGCTGCCTTCATCGAAGAATGCAAGCGTGGCGGCACGACCGAAGCCGAACTGGCGCTCAAGGAAAAGGAAGGCCTGCCCACCGGCCTGTTCGTCACCCATCCGCTGACCGGCAAGCAGGTCGAGGTCTGGGTTGGCAACTACGTGCTGATCACTTACGGCGACGGCGCCGTGATGGGCGTGCCGGCGCACGACGAGCGCGATTTCGCATTCGCCAAGAAATACAACCTGCCGATCGAGCAGGTCATCGCGGTCGAAGGCGAAACCTATTCCCTCGATGCCTGGCAGGAATGGTACGGCGACAAGCAGCGCGGCGTGACTGTCAATTCCGGCGCGTATAACGGACTGAGCTACAAGGCCGCGGTCGACAAGATTGCCGCCGATCTCGCTACCAAGGGCGACGGCGAGAAGAAGACCACCTGGCGCCTGCGCGACTGGGGCATTTCCCGCCAGCGCTACTGGGGCACGCCGATCCCGATCATCCACTGCGAAAGCTGCGGCTCGGTGCCGGTTCCGGAAAAGGACCTGCCGGTCGTGCTGCCGCAGGACTGCGTGCCGGACGGCTCAGGCAATCCGCTGAACAAGCGCGAAGACTTCCTGCGCTGCGACTGCCCGCAGTGCGGCAAGCCGGCGCGCCGTGAAACGGACACGATGGATACCTTCGTCGACTCGTCGTGGTACTTCATGCGCTATTGCGATCCGAAGAACGACGAACAGATGGTCGCCGGCGGCGCCAACTACTGGATGCCGATGGACCAGTACATCGGCGGCATCGAACACGCGATCCTGCACCTGCTGTACGCGCGCTTCTGGACCAAAGTCATGCGCGACCTCGGCCTGGTCAAGGTCGACGAGCCCTTCACCAACCTGCTCACGCAGGGCATGGTGCTGAACCACATCTATTCCCGCCGCACGCTCCAGGGCGCGATCGAATACTTCTGGCCGCACGAAGTCGAGAACATCCACGACGACAGCGGCCGCATCGTTGGCGCCAAGCTCAAGAGCGACGGCTCGGCCGTGTCCTATGACGGCGTCGGCACGATGTCGAAGTCGAAGAACAACGGCGTCGACCCGCAAGACCTGATCGACCAGTACGGCGCGGATACTGCCCGCCTGTTCGTGATGTTCGCGTCGCCGCCGGAACAGACGCTGGAGTGGAATGACGCCGGCGTGGAAGGCGCGAACCGCTTCCTGCGCCGCGTCTGGACTTTCGCCCATGCACAGGCCGACCGCGTAAAGGCCGCGCAGGAAATCGATTTCGGCGCCCTGCCCGAGCAGCACAAGGCGCTGCGCCGCGAGATCCACAAGATCCTGCAGCAGGCCGACCACGACTTCCGCCGCCTGCAGTACAACACCGTCGTCTCGGCCTGCATGAAGATGCTGAACACGCTGGAAGGCGCGAAGCTCGACGATTCCGCGCAGACGAATGCCGTGATCGCCGAAAGCCTGTCGGTGTTCCTGCGCGTGCTCTACCCGGTCGCGCCGCACATCACCCATGTGCTGTGGCAGGAACTCGGCCTCAACGTCGCCTTCGGCGACATCCTCGACGCCGCATGGCCGCAGGTCGACCCGGCAGCGCTGGAACAGGCCGAGATCGAGCTCGTGGTGCAGGTCAACGGCAAGCTGCGCGGCAGCGTGAAGGTGCCGAAGGATGCCGACAAGGCCGCCATCGAAGCCGCCGCGCTGGCCAACGAGAACGTGAAGAAGTTCGTCGAAGGCACGCCGAAGAAAGTCATCGTCGTGCCCGGCAAGCTGGTCAACATCGTCGCCTGATTCCGGAGAAGCCATGAAACGCCGCGCGGTCCTCGCCCTGTCCACAGCCCTCCTGCTGGGCGCATGCGGCTTCCAGCTGCGCGGCGCCAACGGCCAGGGCGGCCTGCCGTTCAAGACGGTCTACATCGGCACGGCAGAAACCTCACCGCTGGGTATCGAGCTTCGGCGTTACATCCGCGCGAGCGGCGATACGGCCGTCGTCAACGACAAGAAGCTGGCGCAGGCGACCATCGAAGTGCTCAACGAAGCCCGCGAAAAGGCGACGCTCACGCTGAACACGCAGGGTCGCATCCGCGAGTATTCGCTGTACTACCGCGTGAAGTTCCGCGTTATCGACGAAAAGAGCGCGGAACTGCTGGCGCCGACCGAACTGGTGCTCAAGCGCGACATCAGCTTCAACGAATCGCAGGTCATCGCGAAGGAGAAAGAAGAAGAGATGCTCTACCGCGACATGCAGTCCGACGTGGTGCAGCAGATCCTGCGCCGCATCTCCGCCCTCAAGGCCTAAGGAAACATCATGCAGCTGCGGCTCGACGCCCTCGAAGCCCATCTCGCGAAGTCGCTCGCGCCGCTGTACGTGATTACCAGCGACGAGCACCTGCTCGCGCTGGAGGCGGCGGACAAGATCCGCAAGACGGCGCGCGCGCAGGGCCTGACCGAGCGCGAAGTGCTGGTCGTCGAGCGCAGCTTCAAATGGGGCGAGCTGCTTGCCGCCAACCAGTCGCAGTCGCTGTTCGGCGACCGCAAGCTGATCGAATTGCGCATTCCGACAGGAAAGCCGGGCAAGGACGGCGGCCAGGCGTTGCAGGAATATGCCGGCTCGCTGAATCCCGACAATGTCACGCTGATCACGCTGCCCAAGCTCGACTGGCAGACGCAGAAAAGCGCGTGGGTCGCGGCATTGCAGCAGGCTGCGGTGTATATCGACATCCCGCTGGTGGAGCGCGCGCACCTGCCGTCATGGATCGGAAACCGTTTGGCCGCGCAGAAGCAGAGCGTGGACCGCACGAGTATCGATTTCATTGCCGACCGTGTGGAAGGCAACCTGCTGGCGGCGCACCAGGAAATCCAGAAACTTGCGCTACTGTATCCCGAAGGCAAGCTGGGCTTCGAACAAGTGCAGGATGCGGTGCTGAATGTGGCCCGCTACGACGTGTTCAAGCTGAACGAAGCGATGCTGTCGGGTGACGCCGCGCGCCTTGTGCGCATGATCGAAGGGCTGAAAGGCGAAGGCGAGGCGCTGCCGCTGGTGCTGTGGGCGATGGCGGAAGAAATCCGCACGCTGCTCAAGATCAAGGCCGGCGCCGCGCAAGGCAAGGCGATCGGCATGCTGCTGAAGGAATACCGCATCTGGGGGCCGCGCGAAAAGCTGATGGAACCGGCACTGCGGCGCCTGAAGCTGCCGACGCTGGAGCGCGCGCTGCAGGAAGCTGCGCAGATCGATAAGATGGTGAAAGGATTGCGCGCGAAGGCGTTTGCCGGCGATGCGTGGGATGCGTTGCTGCAGCTGGGATTGAAGGTCGCGCGCGGATAACACCCGCAATGGTGCGCAGGGCGCACCCTACCGAATTTTGCAAAATCGAAGCAGGGTCACATCATGGACATCAAGACTTACATGAACGACGTCGGCCAGTGCGCCCGCAAGGCATCGCGCGCCATGGCCAAGGCGGATACCAGCGCCAAGAACAAGGCGCTGACACTGATCGCCGCCGCCATCCGCCGTGACGCGGACGCGCTGCGTGCAGCGAACCGGAAAGACCTGGACGCGGCCCGCGCCAACGGCCTGGCCGAAGCCATGGTCGACCGCCTGACACTGTCCGACAAGGCGATCGCCACGATGGCCGAAGGCCTGGAGCAGATCGCCTCCCTGCCCGATCCGATTGGCGAAATCTCCAACATGAAATACCGCCCGACGGGCATCCAGGTCGGCCAGATGCGCGTGCCGCTGGGCGTGATCGGCATCATCTACGAAGCCCGCCCGAACGTGACCGTCGACGCTGCCGGCCTGTGCATCAAGAGCGGAAACGCGACCATCCTGCGTGGCGGCTCGGAAGCCATCAACTGCAACCAGGCGCTGGCGCAGCTGGTCAAGGAAGGCTTGTCCGGCGCGGGACTGCCGTCGGACGCAGTGCAGATCGTCGAGACCACCGACCGTGCCGCCGTCGGCGAACTCATCACCATGCCGCAATACGTGGACGTGATCGTTCCGCGCGGCGGCAAGGGCCTGATCGAGCGCCTGATGAAGGAATCCAAGGTGCCGATGATCAAGCACCTGGACGGCATCTGCCACGTCTACATCGACGACAAGGCCGATATCGAAAAGGCGCTAAAGGTGTCCTTCAATGCCAAGTGCCACCGCTACGGCACCTGCAACACCATGGAAACCCTGCTCGTCGCGCGCAGCATCGCGCCGCAGGTACTGCCGAAGCTGGCTGAACTGTACGGCACCAAGGACGTCGAATTGCGTGCAGACGACGAGGCGCGCGCTATCCTGTCCGGCTACCAGCACCTGACGACCGCGACCGAAGAAGACTGGCGCACGGAATACCTTGCAGCGATTCTCGCCGTCAAGATCGTGGCCGACGTGGGCGAGGCGATCGAGCACATCAACACCTATTCCTCGCAACACACCGACGCCATCATCACTGAGGACTACACCCGCGCGATGCGCTTCCTGCGCGAGGTGGATTCGGCTTCCGTGATGGTGAATGCATCGACGCGCTTTGCCGACGGTTTCGAATACGGCCTGGGCGCCGAGATCGGTATTTCGAACGATAAGCTGCATGCGCGCGGCCCGGTCGGACTCGAAGGGCTGACCTCGCTGAAGTACGTGGTGTTCGGCCACGGCGAAGTGCGCGAATAACAACAACACACAGGATTTACATGGGCTTTCTCTGGATCAAGGCACTGCACATCTTCTTCGTCGCCTCGTGGTTCGCGGGGCTGTTCTACCTGCCGCGCATCTACGTCAACCTGGCGATGGAAACCGACAAGGGCGCCACAGCCCGCCTCCTGCTGATGGCGCGCAAGCTGTACCGTTTCATGACCATCCTTGCGGTGCCGGCGCTCGTGCTCGGCCTGTGGATGTGGCTGGGCTACGGCGTCGGCAAGGGTCCGGGCAGCGGCTGGATGCATGCAAAGCTCGCAATCGTCGTATTCCTCGTTTTGTATCACCACGGCTGCGGCGTGCTGCTGCGCAAGTTCGAACAGGGCGCCAACACGCACAGCCACAAGTGGTACCGCTGGTTCAATGAAGCGCCGACGCTCGGCCTGCTGGGCGCCGTCGTGCTGGTCGTCCTGAAACCATTCTGATTCCCATCCGGAGGCAGCCATGAGCAAGGTATGCGAATACTTCTTTACCCCGATCTCGCCGTGGACCTATTTCGGCCACGAGCGCCTGGTCGCGATGGCGAAGAAGCATGGCGTACAGCTCGACGTGAAGCCTTGCGATATCGGCAAGGTGTTCAATGTCTCCGGCGGACTGCCACTGGCGAAGCGCGCCCCGCAGCGCCAGGCCTACCGGCTGATCGAACTGAAACGCTGGAGCGAGTACCTGCAGATGCCGCTCAACCTGCAGCCGAAATTCTTCCCGGTTCCGCCGGATGCGGCGTCCAAGCTAATCATCGCCACCCGCCTTGCGCACGGCACCGACGCGGCACTCGCCCTCGCCGGCGCGCTCATGCGCGCACTATGGGCGGAAGAACGGAATATCAGCGATGCCGACACGCTCATCGCCATCGCGCTCGACTGCGGGCATGACGGCAAGGCGCTGCTGAAATCGTCCGAAACAGCCAGCGTGCAAGGCGAACTGGACCGCTACACCGACGAGGCGATCGCCAAGAACGTGTTCGGCTCACCGTGGTACATCGTCGACGGCGAAGGGTTCTGGGGTCAGGACCGGCTGGACTTCGTCGAGCGCGCATTCACGAAATAGCCCGGCGCCAGCCGCCGGACAAGCAAGCAATTAACGGATAAAGGGTTCCCCATGTCGCATTCCTATTTCTGCCCGTGCCCGCGCGGGCTCGAAGCCGCACTCGCGGAAGAACTGAACGAAATCGCCCAGCAAAGCAAGACGCTCAAGGTGCACAACCAGGTGCCGGGCGGCGTGCACTGCTCCGGTTCGCTGACCGACAGCTACCGCATCAACCTGCACTCGCGCATCGCTTCGCGCGTGCTGATGCGTATCGCGCACAGCAAGTACGTCAACGAAAACGACATCTACGACCTCACGCTCGCGCAGCCATGGGAAGATTGGTTCGGCGTCGAGCACACGATCCGCGTCGATCTCACCGCGATCAAGTCGCCGCTGAAGAGCCTGGAATTCACCACGCTGAAGATCAAGGACGCGGTGTGCGACCGCTTCCGCGACCAGTTCGGCGAGCGTCCGTCGGTCAACACGCGCACGCCCGACATGCGGATCACCGGCTTCCTCGATGCGCATACCTACACCATTTACCTGGATACTTCCGGCGAAGCGCTGTTCAAGCGCGGCTGGCGCCAGGAAACCGGCGACGCACCGCTGCGCGAAAACCTTGCGGCCGGCCTGCTGCGTGTGTCGGGCTGGACCCCGGGCACGGTGCTGTTCGACCCGATGTGCGGTTCCGGCACTATCCTGATCGAGGCGGCGCAAATCCTCGCCGGCATTCCGCCCGGCGCGCGACGCAGTTTCGCCTTTGAAAAATTCCTTGGTTTCAAGGCCGATGAATGGCAGGCGATCAAGGGCAGCTTCCGTCCGAATCCCTTGCCGCGGAAACCGACCCTGTTCGGCAGCGATATTTCCGGCGACATGATCGTCATGACGCGCAACAACCTGCGCAACGCGGGTATCCAGTTCGACGTGCCGCTCAAGCAGATCGAGGCGCAGGAAGTGAAACCGCCGTCCGGAGAACCGGGCATCATTATCACCAACCCGCCCTACGGCGAACGCATCGGCGTGCGCGGCGACCGCTCGCAGGCGCCTGACGAACTGGCGACCGCGTTTTACAGCGCGTTCAGCACGACGCTTAAGCAGCGCTTCCCGGGCTGGAAAGTATTCCTGTTCACCGCCGACCTCAGCCTGCCGAAAATGCTGCGCCTGAAGGAATCGCGCAAGACGCCGTTCTTCAACGGCGCGCTGGAATGCCGGCTGTTCCGCTTCGATATGGTGGCCGGCTTCAACCGCCGCGAGGAAGCGAAGCCGAAGCAGTAAGAACGGTCGTTCGCAAATCCCGGGCGCGCCCCGTCCGGTTGCGCTATGCTTTACGTTTTCCACTTCGCACAAAGACGAGGAGAACGTCATGCCGCAGAACCACGCGTTTCCCGCATTGAACGACGCCGCCCTGCTCCGCAGCCAGGCTTACCTGAACGGCGCATGGGTGGATGCCGCTTCCACCTTTGCCGTGACCAATCCCGCCGACGGGTCGACCGTCGGCACTGTTCCCAACATGGGCGCCGCCGATGCGCGCAAGGCCATCGAGGCGGCGCCGGC
>NZ_LSTO01000001.1:1528540-1531160 GCF_002211445.1 Noviherbaspirillum denitrificans
GGCCGCGATGAGGATGCGCATCAGGCCTTCAGTGCGCCGGGATTCAGGATGTTCTTCGGCGCGCCGGCGGCGAAGTCGAGCACATTCTGGAACGCCGCGCGGAAGTAGAGTTCGTAGCTGTCCTTTTCGACATAGCCGATATGCGGGGTCGCGAGCACGGTCGGGATGCGCAGCAACGGGCTCTTCGGGTCCAGCGGTTCGGACTCGAAGACATCGATCGCGGCGAAGCCGGGACGGCCGCGATGCAAGGCGGCTTCCAGCGCGCCTTCGGCGAGCAGTTCGGCGCGGCTGGTGTTGACGAGGAGCGCGGTGGTTTTCATGCGGCCGAGGTCGGCTTCGGTGACGATACCGCGTGTCGCATCGTTGAGCCGCAGGTGCAGCGACAGGACGTCGGCCTGTTCGAAGAATTCTTCGCGCGATGCTGCCGCGCGGCATCCGAGCTGGCGGGCGGCATCGCGGCTGGCGTCGCTGCCCCAGACCATGACATCCATGCCGAATGCCTTGCCGTAACCTGCGACGGTCTTGCCGATGCGCCCGAAACCCCAGATACCGAGCGTCCTTCCCTTGAGCACCGTGCCCAGGGTGTTGAGTTCCGGATTGATGGAAGCGGTCTGCCACAGGCCGTCGCGCAGGTTGACGGCGTACTGCGGAATCTTGCGCGTCGCGGCCATGATGAGTGCCCAAGTCAGTTCGGCGGGTGCCGTCGGGTCGCCGATGCCTTCCGCGATGGCAATGCCGTTTGCCGTCGCGGCATCGACATCGATGTGACCGCTCACCTTGCCGGTTTGCGAAATCAGCCGCAGGTTGGGCAGCTTGCCAAGGAGCTGGCGGCTGAAGACGGTGCGTTCGCGGATCAGGACCAGCGCGTCGAAGTCCTTTAGACGCAGCGCAAGCTGTACTACACCTTTGGCTCCGCTCGTGAACACTTTGACATCATGCCCCTCTAACAGGCGGTAACAATCAAGGTGCCGGACGCTGTCCTGGTAATCGTCGAGAATGGCTATTTTCATGAGTTCTTGCCGTGTTTGTCACAAAACCGTAGCAAAGATACGAGTCTTTAAAGAAACAGCAAATTCCTACTACAAAACTCAACAATTCTTCCTACAATTTTGTTGTAAATCATTGAGCCGAGGTATTGCCCCGTGTACAATCGGTGGTTAACTTATCGCCACTCCCTCTGGGAGGCGGCGAACCCACCAGCCCGAGCATTATTCCATTTTTCGGGCAGCGCGGTCCTACATGACGACCGCCTTCGACATGACCGCCGTATCGCTAGCCGACCGCACTAGCCAAGCCAAAAGCTGACGACGATCCTGCCGCACCGGGACTAGACAGGTTTCTTTTTTTGGCATTGGAGGTAGTTTTTATGAACCAACCCGTTATGGGAGGCATTGCAGCTTTGAATGCACCAACTTACGTCAAGCACCAGAAGTTGATCAACTGGGTCGCGGAAATCGCCGCGCTGACCAAGCCCGAGCGCATCTACTGGTGCGACGGCTCGCAGGAAGAATACGATCGGCTGTGCGCAGAGATGGTTGCCGCCGGCACCATGAAGAAGCTGAACGATGCCAAGCGCCCGAACAGCTACCTGGCCTGCTCCGACCCGTCCGACGTGGCGCGCGTCGAAGACCGCACCTTCATCTGCTCCGCGAAAGAGGAAGACGCCGGCCCGACCAACAACTGGATGGCGCCCGCTGAAATGCGCACCACCCTGAACGGGCTGTTCGACGGCTGCATGCGCGGCCGCACCATGTACGTGGTGCCGTTCTCCATGGGCCCGCTGGGTTCCCCGATCGCCCACATCGGCATCGAGCTGTCCGATTCCCCGTACGTCGCCGTCAACATGCGCATCATGACCCGCATGGGCAAGGCCGTGTACGACGTGCTGGGCGCCGAAGGCGAGTTCGTGCCCTGCGTGCACACCGTCGGCAAGCCGCTGCGTCCGGGTGAGCAGGATGTCGCGTGGCCGTGCAATGAAACCAAGTACATCGTCCATTATCCGGAAACCCGCGAAATCTGGTCCTACGGCTCCGGCTACGGCGGCAATGCGCTGCTGGGCAAGAAGTGCTTCGCGCTGCGTATCGCGTCCACGATGGGCCGCGACCAGGGCTGGCTGGCCGAGCACATGCTGATCCTTGGCGTCGAATCGCCGGAAGGCAAGAAGCACTACGTCGCTGCCGCCTTCCCGTCCGCCTGCGGCAAGACCAACTTCGCAATGCTGATCCCGCCGAAGGCGTTCAACGGCTGGAAAGTCACCACCATCGGCGACGATATCGCCTGGATCAAGCCGGGCAAGGATGGCCGCCTGTACGCGATCAACCCGGAAGCCGGCTACTTCGGCGTGGCACCGGGCACCAACACCGCGACCAACTCCAACTGCATGGCGTCGCTGACCGCGAACACCATCTTCACCAACGTCGCCCTGACCGACGATGGCGATGTCTGGTGGGAAGGCATGACCAAGGAACCGCCGGCGCATGCGATCGACTGGCAGGGCAAGGACTGGACGCCGGATTGCGGCCGCAAGGCAGCGCACCCGAACGCGCGCTTCACCGTCGCCGCCACGCAGAACCCGGTGATCGACCCGGCATGGGACGATCCGGCCGGCGTGCCGATCTCA
>NZ_LSTO01000001.1:1531170-1539224 GCF_002211445.1 Noviherbaspirillum denitrificans
CTGAACATGGATACCTTCAATGCACTGATCGCCGGCTTCGGCGTCGCAATGTCACTGCAGAACCTGACGCTGGGATTCATCGGCGTCACGCTCGGCACACTGGTCGGCGTGCTGCCCGGCGTCGGCCCGGCACTCACCGTCGCGCTGCTGCTGCCGGCGACCGCCAGCTTCGATCCGACTGGCGCGCTGATCATGTTCGCCGGCATCTATTACGGTGCAATGTACGGCGGCTCCACGACGTCGATCCTGCTGAATACCCCGGGCGAATCCGCCACCATCGTCACCGCGCTGGAAGGCAACATGATGGCCAAGACCGGCCGCGCGGGTCCCGCACTGTCGACCTCGGCCATCGGCTCCTTCGTCGCCGGCACAGTCTCGGTCGTGATGTTGACCGTCATGGCGCCGCTGGTGGTGGATGTGGCGATCAAGTTCGGCCCGGCCGAATACTTCTCGGTCATGATCCTGGCCTTCGTCACCGTCTCCACGCTGCTCGGATCGTCCATGGCACGCGGCCTGGCAAGCCTGTTCTTCGGCCTGTGGATCGGCCTGATCGGTATCGATGGGCAGACCGGCCAGCCGCGCTTCACGATGGGCATTCCGGAACTGCTGGACGGCATCGATGTCGTGGTCGCGGCTGTCGGCCTGTTCGCGGTAGGCGAGACGCTCTACCTTGCGACCTACCTGAACAAGACGGAAGACAAGCTGGAACAGGTCAAGGGGTCGATCTGGATGTCGAAGTCGGACTGGGCGCGCTCCTGGAAGCCCTGGCTGCGCGGCACGCTGCTCGGCTTCCCGATCGGCGCGATGCCGGCGGGCGGCGCGGAGATCCCGACCTTCCTGTCGTATTCGATGGAAAAGAAGCTGAGCAAGCATCCGGAAGAATTCGGCAAGGGCGCCATTGAAGGCGTGGCTGGTCCGGAAGCGGCGAATAATGCATCGAGTACCGGCACGCTCGCCATGCTGCTGACGATCGGCCTGCCGACCTCGGCGACCGCCGCCATCGTGCTGGCCGCGTTCCAGCAATATGGCCTGCAGCCGGGGCCGCTGCTGTTCGAAACCCAGCCGCTGCTGGTCTGGGGCCTGATCGCATCGATGTACATCGGCAACGTGCTGCTGCTGATCCTGAACCTGCCGCTGGTCGGCCTGTGGATCAAGCTGCTGTCGATCCCGCGCCCGCTGCTGTACGGCGGCATCCTGATCTTCGCGACGCTCGGTGCCTACGGCCTGCGCAATTCCTGGTTCGACCTGCTGCTGCTCTACATCATCGGCCTGATCGGCTTCCTGATGCGCCGCTACGACATCCCGGTGGCGCCGACCATCGTCGGCATGATCCTCGGCCCGGTGGCCGAGCAGCAGTTGCGCCGCGCGCTGTCGATCAGCCAGGGCGACATGACGATCTTCCTCACCAAGCCGATTTCGGCAGGCATCCTGCTGCTGACCGCCGCGCTGGTGATCGGCCCGCTGCTGTGGAAACGCCGCCAGGCGAAGCGCACGGAGGACGTGCCGGAAGCCGCAACGCCCTGAACACGGACGACGCAATGAAAAAGGGGACGCCGCGGCGTCCCCTTTCTTATTTCTGCTCCGCTTACAGCTCGCGCAACTGCTCTACCGCCTGCACGATGGCCGCCGGTTCCATGGTGCGCAGGATCTTCTTTGTTTGCGCAGCGATTGCACCGAGGTCGGCGTTGAGGATTTCCTGCTTCACCGGCAGGATCTGCGTCGGGTGCATCGAAAACTCGCGCAAGCCCATGCCGAGCAGCAGGCGCGTCATACGCGTATCGCCCGCCATCTCTCCGCAGACCGATACCGGCACGCCGGCCTTGGCGCCGATCGAGATCGTGCTTGCCAGCAGGTACAGCACCGCCGGATGCAGCGGGTTGTAGAGATGCGCCACCTCATGGTCGGCACGGTCGATCGCGAGCGTGTACTGGATCAGGTCGTTGGTGCCGACAGACAGGAAATCCATGCGCTTGACGAACATCGGCAGCGTCAGCGCCGCCGCCGGGATTTCGATCATCGCGCCGACCGGCACCAGCGGGTCGAACTTCTTGTTCTGCTCGCGCAACTGGGCCTTCGCCTGCTCGATCATCGCCAGCGACTGGTCGATCTCGAAAGCATGCGCGAGCATCGGAATCAGCAGCTTCACCGGTCCGTAAGCAGACGCACGCAGGATGGCGCGCAACTGCTGCAGGAACATCTGCGGCTCGGCCAGGCAGAAGCGGATGGCGCGCAGGCCGAGCGCCGGATTGAGCGCGGTTTGCTCGGCGGAATCAAGCGGTTTATCGGCGCCGATGTCGAGCGTGCGGATGGTGACCGGCCGCCCCTTCATCGCCACCACCGCCTTGCGATAGGACTCGAACTGTTCGTCTTCCGACGGCAACTTGTTGACGAAGCCTGCGCGGCCCATGAACAGGAACTCGGAACGGAACAGGCCGACGCCCATCGCGCCGAGGTCGAGCGCGCCGGAGCAGTCGTCGGGCAATTCGATGTTGGCCAGCAGCGTGATGTCGGTACCGTCCTTGGTGACGGCCGGCGTCTTCTTCAGCTTGCCGAGCTTCTTGCGCTCGCGCATGAGCCGCTGCTGCAGGTCGCGGTACTGCTCAAGCACATTGGGAGGCGGATCGACGATCACCACGCCGGCATCGCCGTCGATGATGATCATGTCGTCCTGCTCGATCAGCGCCGACGCATTGGACATGCCGACCGCCGCCGGGATATCGAGGCTGCGCGCCACGATGGCGGTATGCGAATTCTGGCCGCCGAGGTCGGTCACGAAGCCACCGAATGCGCGATCCTTGAACTGCAGCATGTCGGCCGGTGAAATGTCGTGTGCAACCACGATCATGCGGCCGGCATTTTCGTCGTCGCCGTCATGCGAAGGCAGGCTGATGGCACTGCCGGTGAGGACCTTGAGCACACGTTCACCGACCTGCTGGATATCGCTCTTGCGCTCGCGCAGGTAGGCATCCTCGATCTCGTCGAACTGTGCGGACAATTCATCGATCTGCGTGACCAGCGCCCATTCCGCGTTGTAATAACGGGTGCGAATGATGTCGAGCGGCACTTCCGCGATCATCGGGTCCGACAAGATCAGCGCATGCACGTCGATGAAGGCGCCCAGCTCGGCCGGCGAATCCTTCGGCAGCTCGTTCCAGATGGTTTGCAGTTCCTTGTGGACGGTGGCAATCGCCTTCTGCAGGCGCAGCACTTCCGCCTCGACCTGTTCCTGCGGAATCAGGTAATGCTTGACGTCCAGCGCGGCAGGCGCGAGCAGGTGCGCGCGGCCGATGGCGATGCCGCGTGAAACCGGAATCCCGTGGAGCGTGAAGGAAGCCATTCTGTTTGTGGGCGTTTATGGAGCGAGGCGCTTATTCGCCTTCGCCGAATCTATTCTGAATGAGCTCGAGTAGGGCGTCAAAACACTCCTTCTCGTCAGCGCCGTCCGCCTCCAGCACGACCTTCGAACCCTTGCCGGCGGCAAGCATCATCACGCCCATGATGGACTTGGCGTTGACGCGCCGCGCATTGCGGGTCAGCCATACTTCGCTCTTGTACTTCGCTGCCAGCTGCGTGAGTTTCGCCGAAGCACGCGCATGCAGGCCCAGCTTGTTGATGATTTCGATTTCCTGTTGAATCATTTTTTCTTGTGATTTGTTGTTCAGTTCGGCGAAAGACGCACGCGGTTGTCTACCCGGACCGCGCCGCCCTGCCCTCCCGCGAGGGCCATTTCCACCACGATGTCGATCGTGTCGTTGCGATAGGTCAGCGCACGCAGGAGCATGGGAAGGCTGATGCCGGCGATGACTTCGATATGTCCGGGACTGCACAGCTTGAGTGTGCAATTGGACGGCGTGCCGCCCATGACATCGGTGATGACCAGCACGCCGGAACCATCGTCGAGCCGCTTGATCGCATCCTGCGCCAACCGGTTCACTTCCGCCGTATCCTGGTCGGCGCGCACGTCGATCGCCTCCATGCGCTCGGGCCGCGCGCGGAAAACGTGCGTTGCAGCGTCCAGGAACGCGTTCCCCAGCGGGGCGTGCGTCAGAAGAAGAATCCCTATCATGCTCTGTCCGGCCAAGAACAGTCGCGTGCGCGGTTGACAGCGAATCTTCCCCGAGCCGCCGACGTGTTCGTCGTTATTCCCCGCGCAACGATGGCGCGGAGCGAGTTATGTGCACTGCGTCTCCAGTGCATCGATGAACATTCCCGCCACATCGAAGCCTGTCTGTTGCTTGATTTCCTGGAAACAGGTGGGACTGGTGACGTTGATTTCCGTCAGGCAGTCGCCGATCACGTCCAATCCTACCAGCAATAAGCCGCGCTTCAAAAGAACTGGCGCAAGGGCTTCGCCGATTTCCCGGTCGCGCGCGGAAACAGGTTGCGCCACGCCAAGGCCGCCGGCAGCCAGGTTGCCGCGCACCTCGCCGCCCTGCGGAATGCGTGCGAGGCAGTACGGCACCACCTGCCCGCCGATCAGCAGGACGCGCTTGTCGCCGTTGACGATCTCCGGGATATAACGCTGGACCATGATGGTGTGCGCGCCATTGGCAGTCAGCGTCTCGATGATGGAACCGAGGTTCATGCCGTCTTCACGCACGCGGAAAATGCCGGTGCCACCCATGCCGTCGAGCGGCTTGAGGATGATGTCGCGATGCTCCTTGTGGAAGGCGCGAATGCGTGCGGCATCGCTGGTCACCAGCGTTGGCGCGGTGAATTGCGGGAACTGCGCGATCGCCAGCTTTTCGTTGTGGCTGCGGATCGCTTCCGGCCGGTTGAACACGCGCGCGCCCTGCTTCTCCGCCACTTCGAGCAGGTAGGTCAGGTACACATACTCCATGTTGAACGGCGGATCCTTGCGGACGACGATGGCATCGAATGCATCCAGTGCCGACTCCAGCGGCGGTTCGGCGCGATACCAGTCATCCTTGTCGCCGGTCAGCGTGATGCGCTGGATGTCGGCCGTCACCTTGCCGTCGCGAAAAGCCATGTCTTTCTGCTGGAAGGCAAAGAGTTCGTGGCCGCGCGCGGCGGCCTCGACCATCATCGCGTACGTGGTGTCCTTGTAGGTCTTGAAGTGGTCCAGCGGGTCGGCAAGAAAGGCGAATCGCATGCAGGCGTCCCGTCAGTAGACTTCAGGATTCGGATCGGTCTTCTCGAGTTCGAGCGATGCCGCCAGCAAGGCCATGCGCGCGACCACGCCGTACATGTAGAAACGGTTCGGCGGCGCGGTGCCCGGCTTCGCCTGCAGGTCGGGGAGCGCATGCTGCTGCGCGAAGGCCAGCGGTACGAAATGCGCGCCCGGCGAATTCAGGTTCTCGTCGATGCCGCGCTCCGCATGCACGCGGTAGAAACCGCCCACTACGTAGCGGTCGATCATGTACACCACCGGCTCGGCCACCGCGTCGTTGATGTGCTCGAAGGTGTGCACGCCTTCCTGGATGATCACGTCGGAGACTTCGAGGCCTTCCTTGACCACCGACATCTTGTTGCGCTGCTTGCGGTTGAGGTCCTTCACCTCGCTCGCATCCTTGACCGACATGATGCCCATGCCATAGGTGCCGGCATCGGCCTTGACGATGACGAAGGGCTTTTCCTTGATCCCGTATTCCTTGTACTTCTTGCGGATCTTCGCCAGCAGCGAATCGACGTTCGCCGCCAGGCATTCCTCGCCGGTGCGCTCCTGGAAGTTGATCTCGCCGCACTTGGCGAAATACGGATTGAGCATCCACGGGTCGACATCGACCAGCTTGGCGAATTTCTTCACCACCTCGTCGTAGGCGGCGAAGTGGTTGGTCTTGCGCCGCACCGCCCAGCCGGCGTGCAGCGGCGGCAGCAGGTTTTGCTCGTGCAAGCCTTCGAGCACTTTCGGGATGCCCGACGACAGGTCGTTGTTCAGCAGGATGGTGCAGGGATCGAAATTCTTCAGGCCGAGGCGGCGGCCGTTGGCGGAGCGTTCCAGCGGTTCCAGCGTCAGCGTCGTGCCGTCCGGCAGGTCGATGTTGGTCGGTTCCTTGACGTCGTCGGACAGCGAGCCGAGCCGTACATTCAGGCCGGTCTGGCGGAAGATCTGGATCAGGCGCGCGACGTTCTGCAGATAGAAGGTGTTGCGGGTGTGGCGCTCGGGGATCAGCAGCAGGTTCTTGGCGTCCGGACAGTATTTTTCAATCGCAGCCATTGCCGCCTGCACTGCCAGCGGCAGCATTTCCGGCGACAGGTTGTTGAAGCCGCCGGGGAACAGGTTGGTGTCGACCGGCGCCAGCTTGAAGCCGGCGTTGCGCAAGTCCACCGAGCAGTAGAACGGCGGCGTGTGCTCCTGCCATTCCAGGCGGAACCAGCGTTCGATCGCGGGAGTCGCCGCCAGGATTTTCTTTTCCAGGTCGAGAAGCGGGCCGTTGAGGGCCGTAACGAGGTGCGGAACCATAAAAACTTTCGGGTATAAGCATTCTTGCAAGCTGAATGAGCTGATTCTAACGGTAATCCCTCTGTTCCGCCTGCGGGCTGTTGTTCGGCGACATGCGCATTCCTGCCAAAACTTACATTAATGACAATCAAACTGCCACGCGCACATCCTGCGAAGCCAAGATCGGGGCAATCCTGAGGATTTAAAGGGACAAAAAAAAAGCGCCTCGTGAGGAGGCGCTTTTGAAACCCGCGAGCGCGGGTGGGGAAACGGTTTCCTGAGGATCAGGAGTGGTAAGCGGATTCGCCGTGGCTGGAGATATCCAGGCCCTCGCGCTCTTCCTCTTCCGGCACACGCAGGCCGACAACCAGGTCCACCAGCTTGTAGGCGATGAATGACACGACAGCGGACCAGATCAGGGTGGTCAGCACGCCTTGCGCCTGGATCCAGACCTGGCCGGCGATCGAGTAGTCATCCGCAACCTTGTTGGCAACGTAGTCGTAGATGCCGGTGCCACCCAGGGACGGTGCCGCGAACACGCCGGTCAGCAGCGCGCCGAGGATACCGCCCACGCCGTGCACGCCGAACACGTCGAGCGAGTCGTCAGCACCCAGGAGGCGCTTCAGGCCGTTCACGCCCCACAGGCAGATCACGCCAGCCAGCAGGCCAATGACCAGGGCGCCCATGACGCCGACGAAGCCGGCAGCCGGGGTGATGGCGACGAGGCCAGCCACTGCGCCGGATGCAGCACCCAGCATGGACGGCTTGCCCTTGCCCATCCACTCGCCGAAGCTCCAGGACAGGGTTGCGGCAGCGGTTGCCAGCAGCGTGTTGATCAGTGCGAGGGCAGCGGTGCCGCCTGCTTCCAGTGCGGAGCCGGCGTTGAAGCCGAACCAGCCCACCCACAGCAGCGATGCGCCTACCATGGTCAGCGTCAGCGAGTGCGGTGCCATGGATTCGCGACCGTAGCCGATGCGCTTGCCGATGACATAGGCACCGACCAGGCCTGCGATCGCGGCGTTGATGTGCACCACGGTGCCGCCGGCGAAGTCGAGCGCGCCCTTGGCAAACAGCCAGCCTGCGGCAGCAGTCGCCTTTTCGGCGGCAGCGGCGTCGGTGAAGGCATCCGGACCAGGCCAGAACCAGACCATGTGCGCGATCGGCAGGTAGGAGAAGGTGAACCACAGCACGACGAACAGCAGCACGGCGGAGAACTTGATGCGCTCGGCAAAGGCACCGATGATCAGGCCGCAGGTGATGGCCGCGAATGTTGCCTGGAAGGCCGCGAACACGAACTCGGGGATCACGACGCCCTTGCTGAAGGTAGCCGCCATGGTGTCGGGCGTGATGCCCTTCAGGAACAGGCGGTCGAAGGAGCCGATGAACGCGCCGCCCTCGGTAAATGCCAGCGAGTAACCGTAGATGCACCAGAGCACGATGATCAGCGAGAAGATCATGAACACCTGCATCAGGATCGACAGCATGTTCTTGGTGCGGACGAGGCCGCCGTAGAACAGTGCCAGGCCGGGGATGGTCATCAGGATGACGAGGACCGTGGCCATCATCATCCAGGCGGTATCGCCCTTGTTGGCGGTCGGCGCCGGAGCGGCGGCCGGTGCTGCTGCAGCCGCCGCAGGTGCGGCTGCGGGAG
>NZ_LSTO01000001.1:1539234-1544464 GCF_002211445.1 Noviherbaspirillum denitrificans
TTCGCGCCACAGCTCGTCGTGTGCGGCGGCAAGGAGTCCGCCGAATTCCACCGCCAGTCCGACGCTTATGCGCAAGCGTTCGCGACGAAAGAACGACGCATCGAGCGCTTCACGGTTCCTTCGCGCGACCACATGGACGTACTCGATGACTTGTCGGATGAGAACGCCACGTTCTTTCAAAAAGTGCATGCCATGGTTACGGCGTGAATCGATATTGACGTTGTTACTGACAAAGGTGAGGAAATCATGACTGTTCAAACCATCAATCCGGAAACGATATCTGCGCCGCTCGGCGCCTATAGTCAGGCAATCCTGAGCACAGGGCAGGGTCGGACACTGAATATCTCGGGTCAGATCGGCATCCGCGAAGACGGTCGCCTGGCACGCGGCTTTGCCGAACAAGCGGACACGGCCTGGAAGAATATTGTGGAGATCCTGCGGGTTGCCAGCATGGATGTCTCGAACCTGATCAAGGTCGTGACATACTTGACTGACCCGGCCGACGCGGTCAGGCTAGCGGAAATCAGGTCGAAGTACTTGGGCAACAACAGGCCGGCGTCCACAATGGTCGTTGTTAAATCACTACTGAATTCAGACTGGCTGATCGAGATTGAAGCAACGGCGTTTAAGGCTCTGGATTAGAGCAAGGGCGCACACTTCCTGTACTCGGCACTTGGCTTTTCCGTCATGGGAGCTAATACATTGGTAACTCCTGTAACCTATTGTGAAGTACGAGGAGTATGAACTCACAATCGAAGGTATAGCCTGCAAGCCCTGAGTCAGCAAGATCGCAAATTCAATAAACGGCGACGGCGCAAACGCGAAAATCGTTGCTGGTTTAGGGGCGCGGGGAAATGCTCTTGCTGCTTCAGCAGGAAAGGGCGCATCACCGGGCAGCGAACAATACTCTGCGCTTTTTTCACCAGAGCTGGAAACGCGAAAACAGCGGGAGTCCGATTATTTACTGTTGCCTCGCTCGTCATGGAGCTCGCACCTGCGGGAGTTCGGCGCCACTCGCTACCAAAATGCTTGTCCTGATCGGACTAACGAACCGAACCTCCATGGGGAGAAATTCAAGAAGGCTTTGTCGGACGCGAACGGCATTAAAGCAATGGCTTTATTCGACATTATATTAGTAATGTCATAAGTGTTCGAAACTTCCTGCATACGAATGCATAAAGGACTTATGCGTTCATTCACGCGGCATGCACTCGATCTAGTCCCCATGCTGGCAAGGTGTAGTCTTTCCGAGGCTTGCATACGAATACATTGCAAATTTATGTATTGGGGAATTGGCTCGGTGCTTTCATTCCAGATCGGCGTCGCGGCACCTAGCCAACGTTCATAAACAATGGCTACACCGCAATTGAGTTACCGTGGAAATCGCCGATTTCTTCTCTACGCCGAAAGTTCTCACAAATAGACATTACGTCAGAAAAGAGTGTGATTTTAAAACCCTAAAAAATCAGGTAGTTATTATGCAGTTGTAGTTCCTGGTAGACCGATCGCCGAAAACTCTCACAAACAGGCCGCCGCAGCCGAAGCCGATGCTGATACGCCTCGGTGAAGGTAATGCTGTTGGCTCACACTGTACTTTTTCACTCTTTACTCTTATCCAATACTCTTACCGCCTTGCCCCAATGAGATTTACCTTTGAGCGCTGCAATCTTGTCTGCGCGCGTATTTCTCGCTTTACTGCCTTCAAACATCTTTACCTTCTTGTCATCGAGAAATCTTCTTACGTGCGGCGCCGATCCACGTAATGGCGTGTTCTATATTGCAGCGGGTGTTCGTTCCATGAAACATTTGGTCCAGAAACTTAAAAGCTGAAGTTTGCGTTTCTCCTCACAGCTTTAGTCGGAAATCGAAGATGCTTTTACGTTGGCGGGCTCTTGGCTATATTTGGACATTTTAAAACGGGCGCTACAGCACTTATTCGCATAATTTGTATTATGTAAAATACGCAGTTAACTTTTTGTTAAAATTCATAACTGCAAAGTATACATGCCAGTTTTCAATTGTGCGTTTATAAATTGCAATAACATTTCGGACGCCTTCGTCGCACGGTTGCCAATAAAGCAATATGCCGAGGATCTCTTACTAGTTAGCCGTCGGCATTTGAAACGTTTAGCGCTTGCGTTTGTGGCATGTCACCCCTTATGCTCGGGCTAGGCTAGCTACGAAGACATCTATGAGGAAAGCTACTACCAAGGAAGCACATTACGCACTTAATGAGGAAACCTACTCACCAGAAACCGATTTGCCCGATGTCGTCCTAAGGGCAGCCGTTGACGAGGTGACGAAGGAAATGGTCGACTTCATTAAAACCATCGACAATCAAATCGATTGGATTGACGGAGTGCTTGAATTTGCACAGCCGCTGCACACGGGAGCAATTCGCATCGAATGGCGAACGATGAAAAAATCGGTTCTAAGGATGCCGAGAATTGTTGAGTGGAGACGTCAAAAAACGACCGGGATATGGTCGTATAAAGACGTTAAAAATACCCACCTGTCGCTCAAAGCCAAGTTCAATGGAGACTTCCTCGAGCACCACCATCGTGTAGTTGAATGCCTGAGCGATCTTGACTTTTTGCTAAAGGTTCGAAAGCGCGCAGTCGAGATGCTGCGTTTATATCGACTGCACTCGCGGTTGTTGATGTCGAAGAACGCTGACGCGATTTTCGACGTAACAATTCGAATGATGGAGCACAACGTTGCGCTCAAATCCACCCGAGAAGAACGCGCTCGGTGGCTCCGCGAAAACCCTCCCGAGACGAGGGTGAAGAAAACCAAGCGACGTGGGGCCAAGGGTGGCGACACCACCAAGCCGGAATTTATTGAAACCGTGACGCTTATCGATGAGGCCGACGACATAGACGATAATGATGACGACCAAACCTAGACCGGCGGACACGGGACTCATTAGCACGCTGGCAACACAGCCCCGCGCAGGAATTTCGCTTTACCTCCCTATCTGAGCTGAGTTGAACTGCTCCTTCAAAGGCGGCGTCCGTCCGCTCCATGTTGCGCCGTCTCGGGGTTACGAGGCTGCAATGTTGAATCTGTTGCGGCCGTGTGCGAAGCCGAGTTTGTGTCGACACGACGGGACAACTCCGCTCATGGTCGCAGCGATCCAAGGGAGCCGGGCATGCGTGGCTCTGCTTCTGAGCTTCGGCGCAGAGCCGAATGTGATTGACTTCACGCTCCGGACTGCGGCGCTACACCGCGCTGCCCTATCCGGGAGTGCGGAGTGCGTCGAGTGCCTGCTGAAGCATCGGAAGTACAATCCCCTCACCGAGAACTTGCGCTGCGACAGAGCCGTGGACGTCGCGGCAACATCTAAAATGGGTGGTGCTTTTGAAAGCTGGCACGCTGCTCCCCCAGTTTGGTCGTGGTGACAGCCGGACATCTTCTGAAAGCTTCTGCTGGCCGGGTCGTTTCGCACCTTCAGCGGGAGCTTCTTTACCTGGAAAGACCCCTTTTGACTTGACGGGACTTAGCAGGTAGTTTCATCTGGCAGGCTAGCTGGCCTTGGAACCGGCGCGCCAACCGCGGTGCGTCCAAAGACCCTTCAGCCGCCAGCTCCGCGTTGTTGCCCCGTGACCACCCAATCTGTTTTCCGCCGCTGCGCAGCAATTGCCATCGCCCCTTCTGGACGGACTCGCTAGCTGCCGCCCCGCGAACGGAGCGATCCGAGAGAGAGTGGAGCCGGTCGATCTTGACGCTCGTGCAACTCGCTTCAGAACGGGTCGTTCCGCTTGAAAAACCGGTCGGCTGTAAGCGGGATGTTTCGTGAGAACGGCCGGCTGGTTGGACGGCGGGCTGACCGCGAGCGGAATGTTCTGGGGTGTCGGTCCGTTGCATTCGTATGGGCTGGCCGCTCCGGGAGTGCGAGCGACGGTGGGTGTACCGGGCAGCGGTTGGAGTGACACAGGTGTGCTGGTGCGGAGTGCTGCGATGTTTCGCGACGACTGCCCGTGCCAAGCGGCCCGGGCAGTCGTCCCAAGGATTCCACCGCTGGTTCAGTTAAGAGTCTGGCGAAAGCTGGATGTCCCTTTACTTACTGCCGGCTTCACTTCGCCCGAGTCCAGGCTGGTTGCCGCGGCAGCAAAGCTAACCACCGGTCTGCCGACCTGCGTGGGTTTCGGTTGATTCGGCACGCTGGCCGTACTGCCGGTTCCGCTGATCCGACTCGCCGCTGATGGCGCGCGCCGGGACACCGCGCTTGCGACATGCCGGTGGCGCGGGTTTTCCCACTCGGTCGTCCGCCGTTCCGTTGGGGCGGCGCGTGCTGGGTGCCTGTCTTCCCGGTACGCAACGCTGGCCGCTGTCGCGGTCGGAGTTTCCGTTGGCGCATTGTCCCTTCGGTTCGGTGCTGCGCTGCCGTCGGCTCGCGCCGACTCGCCGTTGTCGCGTCGTTCCGTCCGACTTGTCCGTCCTAGTCCTCTCGCCGTTGCGGTGCTGGGCTGGTCGTATCGCCGATCTGCTGGGCTGTGCCGTCTCGCTCCACGGTGCCGTCGACTCGCGGGGCGATCTCCGTGGTGCCGTCCGTTCGCGGGGGCGGCCGCTCTTTCCGTCGCCCGCCGTCCGGCCAGTCCATCCGCCCAACTGGTCGTCCCATCGGTGCCGACACTCCGCGAGCGCCGCGCCGGAACATCGCTTACTGCCCGTTGCAGTCTCCCGGCTGACGGCTGCGACGGTTGTCCCGTCGTTCCGTTCTCTGGATTGTACAATCCACGCCCCGGCGTTCCGTTCGGACGACCGACCCTCCGTTCGCGTGCTCATCCATCTGGCAGTTCGCGTGCCCGTCCGGCGCCCCGTTGGCGCGAGAGTCCGCCCAGCTTCGTGCTGGCTGTTCCGGGAAAGCATTGGTCTGACCCGCCGTCGGCTCGCGTGCGCAATTCGCGTCGACCCGCCGTCGTTTTCTAATCTATTGCCACCCCAAGCCCCAGTCCCACCCGAACTTCCCAGCCAATCCGGCAAGCGCCGATTGTCTGGACTGGACAGCCAACCAACCACCCCAACATTCCCCTTGCCCGGCGTCCCGCAAGAACCGCCCAGCCGATGCCCGCGTGCATCTGGATCGTCTGGCCCGTTCCGACACCCGGCTTCAGCCGCACGCCGACCCCGACCCGGCATTCTTGTCCCGGCGCGCCGCCCACTTGACTCCTCGGTGCATTGCGAGGACTCGGCTCGTGTGCCCGGCGTCCCGTAAATCCATCTCGCG
>NZ_LSTO01000001.1:1544474-1555270 GCF_002211445.1 Noviherbaspirillum denitrificans
GACATACTACTGGCTCACGATCATGCTGTCGCAAGCCCTGGGCACGGCACCTGGTGATTGGGTCGCAGATCCGGAAACGGGACTTGGGTTTGGTTACGAAGGAGGTGCAATCCTGTTTGGCGTATGCCTGCTGGTCGTGGCCGCTGCCTACTTCGTGACAAAGGCCTCTCACACGCTCTTGTTCTGGATCACCTTTATCCTAACGAGCCCCTTGGGGGCCATCGGTGGGGATTTCCTAGACAAGCCACAAGCCAGCGGCGGCTTGGCCATGAGCTGGTATGCCGCATCGGCAGCAATTGCATGTTTCGTGGTTGGTTGCATTGCATTCTTTCCCCAGAGGGCCGAAAAAATTTCGGTATCGGGCTGAGGAGCAATTGACAGTACCGCGTCGACGAATGCCATCTATTGAGTAAGCGGATGACCCCACTGCATGTCCCGACAGAAGCACATGGATAGTAGGTAGTCGGCCCCTGCATGAGCACCGTTCGGACCCATCATTTTCTGTTCCCTGCTTCCTGACGCCCGTGTTGCATAATGAGTAGAATCACATTTCTTAATCAATCGCTACATCTCCTATGGCCTCCTGGAAATTTTTTGCCTTGGGATCGGCATTCTTTGCCGGGCTGACAGCCATCCTCGGAAAACTTGGGGTGGAAGGACTCAATTCCAATCTCGCGACCTTGATTCGGACAGTCGTGATCCTGATTTGTACGACGTTGATCGTCAGCTACCGCGGCGAATGGACGTGGCCAAGGGGGATGGAAATGCGGCCGGTCGTCTTCCTGGTACTGTCCGGTATCGCCACCGGCCTGTCGTGGCTCCTCTATTATCGGGCGCTGCAGATGGCGCCCGCATCGATGGTCGCTCCACTGGATAAGCTCAGCGTCGCATTCGCCATCGTGCTTGGAGTGGTTTTCCTGGGTGAAGCGCTGACGCCGAAACTCATCGTGGGGGGCACTTTAATTGTCCTCGGTGCCCTGGTGTTGGCTTGGCCATGAAAGGTTCTCGCCCGCTTCCAGCCTCAAAGCTTGCTGGCTTGCCTGCGCTTCGCAATTGGCTTGAGCCCCGCATACTCGGGGCAATAATTGTCGCCACCGGCAGTTTATGGGCCTTCATCGAAATTGCAGAAGCGGTCATCGAGAACGAGACACGCGGCATCGACACGGCAATCCTGCTGGCCCTGCGATCGCCCGGCCACCCTGCGGAACCATTGGGGCCCGCGTGGCTTCAAGAGATGATCCGCGACATCACGGCGCTGGGAAGCCCCGTCGTTTTGAGCTTCGTGGTGGTAGTGACGGTGATTGTTCTCATCCTGTCCGCAAAACGGCGATCTGCACTGTTTGTAGCAGTCGCAACGGGCGGCGGGGCAGTCCTTTCCTCAACGCTCAAACACTTTTTCAATCGTCCGCGACCAGAGCTGGTGCCGCACTCAATGGCGATCTTTTCTCCAAGCTTCCCAAGCGGCCATGCATTGCTTGCCGCCGTGGTGTATTTCACCTTGGCGGCTCTTCTGGCCCGTCTGCTGCCGACATGGCGCTTGAAACTGATCGTACTCATCGTGGCGGCGATCCTGACGGCGGCGGTCGGAGTCAGCCGGGTCTATCTTGGTGTTCACTGGCCGAGCGACGTTCTCGGCGGGTGGGCCGCCGGCGCCGCTTGGGCTCTAGGCTGCTGGCTGCTGGCCGAGCGTTTAAAACTTGGCAAGGAGGAGCGTGCATGAAGGGACAGCCGTTTATCAAGCGCCTCGGTTTTGCACTGCACGGGCTGCATCTGGCGTTTCGCCGAGAGGCCAGCCTCCGACTTCAATTTCTGGCCGCAACTGGCGCGTTGGTTGGCCTCATCGTAACGGCTGCGCCACCGGTCTGGTGGGCGATCGGCATTCTGGTCATCGGCCTGGTGCTCGTCGCAGAACTCGTTAATTCCGCGTTGGAAACGCTATCTGACCTTCTTCATCCAGCGCATCATCCGGAGATTCGGGCAGTCAAGGATATTGCGGCTGGCGCGGTGCTGGTCGCTAGTGTAATCGCCCTTGCTGTCGCACTTGCCTTCTGCTTAAGCTAACCATGTAGGCTTCGCTGTTACCAACGCTTTGGACGAAGACTGCCCGGCGTTGCTCTATGCTTTGCGAAACACCGATTTTCCCACGTCAAGATGGAGAACTTCGGTTTCTGGCCGGGTGTACCTGGTCGGCGTTCTTGAAGGACAGGCCGCTTTCAGCTCCCCTTCAGCCTCTCGACCGGGCGGCACGATATGACGCAGTCGAGCCAAGCCGGCCCCTGGACGAGGCGAAATGCAGCCGCTTTCCTGCTCATGGTTAGTGTTGGGCATGCGCTGACTGGCGGGGAGAACAGGCAGCTGATCAAACTGGCGCATCTATCCTGTTCAAGGGGTATTCATTGACTTACAGTGTTCCCGACGCCGCCCGTGTTCCCGAGTAGTCTGCTTCGGATTGACGCTTCCCGTTGAGCAGCACGCCAATAGCGGTGCGGCGGACAAAGAGGTGGTAGGTCAACAGGCATACGGCAGTCGTCGCAGTCACGTTCAGCAGCATCTTGGTAATCGCCCCGACCGGCAGGTTATAGACAAGGATGCCAAAACCAATCGTTCCAAGCATGTGCACCAAGAAAACCCAATACGAGCTCTCGGAGACGTAGCGCAACAGGCGGTTTTGATTCGGAAGGTAACGCAGGAACAAGCCGATTAGCGCGAAACTCCACAGCCAGCTGGTCAGGTTGTAGAAAAATGCAATCCAAAGTTCGAGATAGGGCACGCTCGCCGGATTGGTGACGAAGATTTTGAAAGCCCAGAGCACACCGACGAATACACTGAGTCCGGCAATTGTGTTTCTCCAGCGCGTTTTCGCGAAAAACGGGAAAAGCATGACTTGATGGCGATACAGGAGCAATCCAAACATAAAAAATTCACCGTGATGCAATAGCTCGGGCAACCGAGGAATGAAAGATCCACTCGAAGTGAGCACGCCCGCTCGATAGGTTGACCCGACAAACGCCAGTGGAACGGCGAGAAAAACAGGCCCCCACCAGTTGCTTGCAAGTGCGCGAAATGTCATGTCGACTGTATCGCGCATACTGACAGGTACCGTCACCCACAACGGTGCCAGCGCAGCCGTCAGGACGCAGAACCAGATCAGGTAATAGATGAACCACATGTGCATCGTATTGAGAGGCGATGCACCGCCTCCGTTCTTTGCGAGAAGCGAAGTGTCGATGCCGATGTCGCCACGGACCATCATATGTACGTACACGAGCATCAAGATCGTCGTACAAATAAGCAGTACGGGCCAGAAGATAGCAAACGGCAAAAGCAGCCGCCGCATCCGATGCTTCAACATGGCTTTGGAGCCGCCCCGCTCGATCAATGACGCAACGAAGTAACCAGCTAAGATGAAGAACACTGGCATTCGGAAAGAGTGGATAAAAACGACGATCAGGTCAGCAAAGGCAGAGGTTTGCGGATCGCGCCAAGGAAGTGGCGATGATCCGGTGAGGTGGTTGATGGCGACATGAAGGATGATGCCCAACCACATCATCACGGCGCGCAGGTTGTCGAAAGCGTGAAGCCGGCATTTTTGTCCCATCGGATACCCTTTGTTGTACTTGTGCAAACCGGATGCCGCGCAATGAGCTTTCGAGCTCGAGGCAGTGCTTGCCGCCGGTCTCCACTAAGCCCACATCGCAAGAGCCCGCATGGACAATGCCATTCATTTTCGGGGTCACGTACCCAATAAAAGTTGACTCCAAATTTCTTAACTTCATGAAGTCATAAGAGGCAGGTAACGGCATGCTGGCATAGAGATGTTGGCTAAATAATATCGAATTGATGGGACGATTGGTAGTCCGGTATTGGCCGCTTTCGGACTTTCTGAACGATCAGACCAACTTCCGCTTCCGCTGCACCGCAGTGGTTCACAAATCCAGACCTACCCGCAACAACGGTTCGCAAATCAGGATTTTTTGATCTGACACTCTATGACGGCGCTGACGGTCGCGGAGGGCGCAGGAATGTCGAGAAGAGAGCGTTTGAAAAATTGAATGGAAGGTGCCCGCAAGCAGAAAACGCTTGAACCCGAGAACATCATCCAGACATTCCACCCGCTTCAATGCTGCCCTGACACCGTCCACAGCCCCAGATACGCCTCCGACCGGTTCATCAACGATTGCTGCATCGTCTCGAAGCGATCCTGCGGCGGCACTTGTTCCTGCCGGTTGAACGCGCTGTAGCCCAACCCCATGCGGTCACCGACGACATCGAAGCCGGCGAACTCGAGGATGGTCGGCAGCAGGTCGAAGTGGACGAGGTCGTCCCTATTCTTTTGCGGCGGCGTGCTGGCGATAAAGGTATTGAAGATGTGCCGCTCCGGCAGCGAGGACAGCTTGTCCGACACCGGGTTCTTCCTCGCGAGATGGTCGCCGACGATGACGACGTTGGTGTTGGCGAGATAGCCATTGTCCTCAATGAACTTCATGAAATCCGCGACCTCCTCTGCGGTGCATTCCACGACGCCGTCAAATGCGTGGTAGCCGCGCTGCGCGCAGTGCTTCGACATGAAACCCGCAGGCTCGTGCGTGTCGACGGTGAGCAACGTGAGGTTGAAGCGCGTTCCGGTTTCTTCCAGTTCGGTCAGCTTCCGCTTCGCCTTCTCGAACAGGTCGTCGTCGAACAGGCCCCAGCCGTTCATCTCTTCGGGACGCACACCGTCGCGTAGCCAGTCTTCCTTGCCGTAGATCTCGTGATAGTGATGGTCGCGCAAGAATTTGCCTTTGCCCGCAAAGGTGTCCGATCCGCCTTCCATGAAGATGTTGCGAAATCCGTGTTCGCCGAGGATGTCGCTCAGGCAGGTGGCGCTCGGCAGGAAGGTGTCAAGCACTTCACCTTGCGTGTTTTCATCGTAGACAGTCACGCGCTTGAGCGGCACACCGCATTGCGTGGCGACGAGTGCGGCGATAGTCCATCCGGTGCCCGGCGCCTGGCGGTAACGGTCGAAACTCACGCCGCCGAGACGATGCAGTGGGGAGAGCATGTCGGTGCCGAACAATTTCCTGTCGCCGTAAGCGGTTTCAAGACTTTCGACGTAGATGAGGACGAGGTTCTTCGGATGCTGCTCGCGCAGCCTGACCTTTTCCGGCGAGACATAGTGCGACGAAAAATAATCCGGGCCGAAATTGGCGGCGAGATAACGGCAGAGCGAGACCTCGTATACCCAGAACAGCAGGGCGCTCAACAGGAGCAGCCAGGGGAGCGGCCGAACGACAGCGGAAATCCGCGAGAGGGCGCGCGAGCGCTCGGCATAAACAACAAGGGCGAGAACGAGCAAGGGCGCGAACACGCACCAGCGGAAGAACCGCTTGATGAAGACCGGGTCGGAAGCCGTGAGCCCATCCACGCCGAAGCTCAGGTGGTAGGCAATCTGCTCGAGATCGGGCCTGCCGAAATAGCGGTTGAGCCAGTAGGCGAGGAAGAAGAGGAAGAATGCGAGCAGGTAGGCGCTGTAGCGCGGGATGGATCGCATCCATGCCTGCGGGCGGAGCGGGGCGGGGAAGAACAGACTGCGGGATTTCACGGGAAGCTGGGTACAGCTCGGCTGGCGGCGCCGGGAAGGCGCGCGCAACGTTCGCTGTTATAGGGAAAGTTGCCATTAGACATGCCGGATGTGTCGTGGTTTTGTCGACAGCCGGCAAGTATGTAAGGAAATGTATCGTGCGGCGTTACTGGCGTCGTGCAGTTTTGCTGCGGACATCGGGGATAGCGCAGTCCGGGCAGGCCGATCTATGCAGTCTTGCATTAACTGGCGGGCATTCCTTGCATTTGGCGCCACGAAAAACCCGTTTCGTCGCATTCCCATCGAATCCGGTCGGACCCTCGGATAAGGTAACAATCCTCAATTTGTCCAAAGGGAGAAGCACCATGCTGCAGCGTATCGTCACGAATACCCCGGTCTGGGTCTGGTTCCTGCTCCTGGGCCTGGTCGTCGTCGGCATCACCCAAAGCCGTTCGCGGCACATCAGTTTACGCCGCGCGCTGATATTGCCGGTCGTGATGACCGGCTTGTCGATCGCGGGCACGGTATCGAGCTTCGGCGCGGCGCCGCCGGTATTGCTGGCCTGGTCCGTAGCCGCCGGCAGCGTCGCATGGCTGGTGGGCCGGCGGCCCGTGCCGGCCCGCACCACATACGATCCGGACACCGGGCTTTTTTACCTGCCCGGCAGCCTGTTTCCGCTGATGCTGATGCTCGGCGTTTTCCTGGTCAAATATATCGTCGGTGTCCTGCTTGCGATGCAGCCGTCGCTGGTAGGGAGTGCAAGCTTCGCTGTCGTGGTCGCCATCCTGTATGGCGCGATGAGCGGTGTCTTCGCCGGGCGCGCGGCGCGCCTGTGGAAAATCAGCAGGCGTTCGGAACGCGCGTCCGCGCTGCCGGAAGCCGCATGAATCACTTCGCGCGCGGCTGAGATGCGAAACCTGCCATAGCGGCCTGTCGAGTGCATGGCGGGTTTCGCTTTCGCTCTACCCACCCTACGGTCCTCTATCGGCCGCATGCTCACCCGTTACTCAACATGTCATTCCGCACCCGCTCCAGATGCTGCCGCACATAAAACCGCGCCGCTTCCTGGTTGCCCGTCGCAATCGCTTCGTAAATCAACCGGTGCTCATACACATACAGCCGCGCCCGCGACGGGTCATGGATGCCGGTGTCGCGGAGCTGCTGCCACAACGGCTCGTCGACCGCACCTGCGATGACCTTCGCGATGCCGATCATCACCGGATTGCCGCTCATTAGCGCAATCCGTTCATGGAATTGCCGGTCATGTTCATTCCATGCCTGCCTTTGCTGCGGATCGGTCAGGTCGCTGGTGGATTCCATCAAGTCGAGCAAGCGCTCCATTTCCGCATCACGCTTCCCCACTGCGGCCGCAAACCCAGCGATCAGCGGCTCCACCGCGAGCCGGGCTTCCATGGTCGACATCGGACTGGTATCGGGGCTGACCGGCGCCTTCGTTTCACGGATCACCTCCAGCGCATCCGGCAACACATACGAGCCTGAATTGCGCCGGGTCTGGATCACGCGCTGGTTCACCAGTTCGGCGATAGCTTCGCGTACCGTGGCCCGTCCGACCTCCAGCGATGACGCCAGGTGGCGTTCCGCCGGCAGGCGCGCGCCCGGCGGATAGGTGCCGTCGAGAATCAGGCTTTTCAGGCGACCGGCCACCAATTCGTATAGTTGCGGACTCCGCAGGGAAGAGGAAAGTTTGTCCAGGCCCGGTAAATTCATGTTTAATTTGGATCAATTTAAAAACCAATCTGGTTATACTAGAACCAGTTATGGCAGGTGTAAATAGCGGCCAGATTCACGGTGAGAACAGACGATGCTAAATTTCCTTCGCACGATACAGACAATTGATGCGCACACCGGCGGCGAGCCGTTGCGCATCCTGGTTTCCGGCATGCCGCCGGTCCCGGGAAACAACATCCTCGAGAAACGCGCATGGCTGAAGGAGAATCGCGACGACCTGCGCAAGTTCCTGATGAACGAGCCGCGCGGACATGCCGACATGTATGGCGCCTACCTGCTGCCGCCGACCACGCCGGAAGCTGATTTCGGCGTGATCTTCATCCACAACGAAGGCTACAGCGACATGTGCGGCCACGGCATCATCGCGCTCGGCAAGGTGCTGGTGGAGATGGGCTATGTCGAGCGCAAGAGTCCGGTCACGCGCATCGGCTTCGATGCGCCGGCAGGCTTCATCGAAGCGCATGTCGAATGGGATGGACAGCGCGCAGGCAATGTCACCTTCCGCAACGTGCCGTCGTTTATCTTCATGCGCGACCTTGAAGTGGAAACGCCCACCTTCGGCCGCATCACCGGCGACATCGTGTTTGGCGGCGCGTTCTATTACTACATCAACGGCGCCCAGGCCGGTCTTGAAATCAAGCCGGAACTGGTTCGGTCGCTGATCCAGTTAGGCGCGGAAACCAAGGCGGCGGTGAAGGCAGAGGTCGGCATTCAGCATCCGCAGGAACCGGGGCTGAACGAACTGTACGGCACTATCATCGACGGCGCACCCAACCGCGCGGGCGTCGACCAATCCAACGTCTGCATCTTTGCGGACCGCGAAGTGGACCGTTCGCCGACCGGAACCGGTACGTCCGGCCGCGCCGCGCAACTGTTCCTGCGCGGCCGCCTGCCGCTGAACCAGTCTTATGTGAACGGCAGCATCGTCGGCAGCAGCTTCACCGTGCGCGTCATCGACAGCGTGAAGGTCGGCGAATTCGACGGCGCGATCACGGAGGTCACCGGCGCCGCGCACATCAGCGGCTTCAACCAGTGGGTGCTGGAAGAATCCGATCCCTTCCCGACAGGCTTTTTCTTTCGCTGATCACCACCATGCACATACTCGACCGGGCCCGGACGGCCCAGGCACTTCCTTATTCCAGGCTGGTTCCTGCAGTGGCCGTTGCGGCGAAGGAGCTGTCCGCCGGACAGATCGTCGCTCCCGAGCGGCAGGTAGTCACCATCGATCCGGCCAGCGTCTTGCTGAGCATGCCGGCCATCGGCGCGGATGTCAGCGTCACGAAACTCATCACCGTGCACGCGAAGAATGCGCAGCATGGACTGCCGGCTATCCAGGGGGAAGTGATCGTGTTCGATACGGCCACCGGCCGCAGGCTGGCCTTGCTCGATGGCCCGACGGTCACCGCACGCCGCACGGCTGCAATGACCCTGCTGGGGATTGATACGTTTGCGCCGAAAAAGCCGTCGTCCGTGTTCATCATCGGTACCGGCGTGCAAGCCGCCGCGCATGTGGATGCACTGGTGGAATTCTTCGGCGTGCCTGAATTCCATGTTGCTGGCAGGACCGTCGAAAGCGCCCAACGGTTCGCCGATGCATTGAAGGTGAAGCATGCCGGCTTGACCGTGCATGCGCACGCGGCGGCATCGTTCACGAATGAAGCGCCCGAAACCGATGTGATCATCGCGCTGACAACCTCTAGCGTGCCGGTGATTCCGATGAAGGTCGCGGCGCAGACGCTCGCCGTTGGTGTCGGCGCCTTCAAGCCCAACATGGCCGAGTTCCCGCCCGAGCTGCTGCATGCGCGTCATATCGTCGTCGACGACCGCGACGGCGCGAAGCATGAGGCCGGCGACCTGATCCAGGCCAAGGTCGACTGGAGCAATGTGACCGGGATCGGCGATATCCTTTCCGGCAAGGCAGGGCATCCTTCGTCCCTCCCTGTCTTCAAGACAGTCGGACAGGCTGCATGGGATCTTGCCGCCGCGCGCGTGGCCATCGACACCCTGGTATAGCGCGCCATGATTCCGTTTTACTGGAAATTTCAATCCAGTATAATGGATGCATGGATATCAATGCACATATCGCCCAGCGTGTACTGGCCCTGCGCAAGGCATGCGGTTATACGCTGGACGGGCTGGCCGAGCGTAGCGGTGTCAGCCGCTCGATGATTTCGCTCATCGAGCGGGGGCAGAGCAGCCCGACGGCCGCCGTGCTCGACAAGCTGGCGGCCGCACTCGATGTCACGCTTGCGACCCTGTTTTCCGACGAGCCGTGCAGCGAGCCTGCGTCGCCGCTGGCGCGCAGGAAGGACCAACCCCTATGGAAAGACCCGGCCTCCGGTTATGTGCGGCGTAACGTGTCGCCGCGCGGCTTTCCGACACCGATCGAACTGGTCGAGGTGGTGTTCCCGCCGCACCAGTGCGTCGCCTTCGACAACGTGACGCGCGACGCGGAGACGCACCAGCAGGTCTGGGTCCTCGAAGGCGCCATCGACGTCACGGCAGGCAGCCAGACCTGGCACCTGGAGGAGGGCGACTGCGTGGCGCTCCAGCTCGAACACCACACCGTTTTCCATAACCAGGGCGACAAGCCGGCGCGCTACGTCGTCGCACTGAGCACGTTGCCGGCCCCAACGCGGAAGCGCTCCACTCCGAACCATTAAAAGGAATCCGAAACATGAACCTGGTCCATTGCAGCTACGAGCGACACGCGGGCGCGATCCTGGAAATCTTCAACGACGCGATCCTGACTTCGACCGCGCTGTACGACTACAAGGCGCGGACCATGGAGAACATGGTCAAGTGGTTTGAAGTGAAGCAGGCGGGCGGGTTTCCGGTGATCGGTTTCGAGGACGCCGTCGGCACGCTGCTCGGCTTCGCCAGCTACGGCTCCTTCCGCGCTTTTCCGGCATACAAGTACACGGTCGAGCACTCGGTGTACGTGCACAAGGACCATCGCGGCCGCGGCCTCGCGCGCAAGTTGATGAACGAGCTGATCGACGTGGCGCGGCAGCGGGACGTCCATGCGATGGTGGGTGCCATCGATGCGACGAATCCGGCGAGCATCGCGCTGCATGAGCAGCTCGGCTTCAAGCTTGTCGGCACGCTGCCGCAAGTCGGCTTCAAGTTCGGCCGCTGGCTGGATCTGGCGTTTTACCAGTTGCTGCTGGAAACGCCACTCAAGCCGGTCGACGGCTGAGCCGGTTGAACGCTTTAGTCGACCGGTGCCCCTCGCAAACGCGCTACATCAACCGGCGACACAAGCGTGCCGCGATTTCCCCAACCCGTGCGCACGAAGGACACCACCGCTGCCACTTCAGCGTCGCTCAGGGCCGTGCTGAATGGCGGCATGCCGTAAGGCCGTGGATTGCCGTGTGTGCTGGGCGGGTAGCCGCCGTTCAGGACGATGCGCACGGCATTGACGGCCGGGTTGGCGCCGAGCGATACGTTCCCTGCGAGCGGCGGATAGGCGGGCGGTTTGCCCTTT
>NZ_LSTO01000001.1:1555280-1556697 GCF_002211445.1 Noviherbaspirillum denitrificans
GCCGCTGGCCATCGGTATCGACCGCCAGATCCTCGAGCAACTGCCGGAAACCAATCGCAAGGCCTTGCGCGTTGCGCTGGCGATGCACACCAAGTCCAACCGTTACCTGCAGCAGACGCAGCGCGTCGCCGTGCGTGTCAATCTCGACGGCACCCCGGCGCAGCCAGTGCTCGACGAGCATCGCACCCGTGCGGCAGAAGTGCTGCGCGAGCGCCACAAGAAAAAGGCCGCCGAGCAAAAGGCCACGCGCGAAGCGGAACAGGCGGAACGCCGCCTGAAGGACAAGCTCGGCCAGCTCGCGGAAAAGTTCGGCCGCAGCCGATAACCGGCCAGCACTTCTTTCCCACACACTTCGCATCGGCCCCTCCGATACCATTGCACGCCTTCGCGTGCAGCAATGGGAACCCACCTGAAGCAACAAGTGATTGTGGAAAACGCCGGCTAAGCCGGCGGCAGGACTGTATGCGCCGAAAGTCACGCCGAAGGAGGTCGTGCACAGGCTGAGCAGCGCGCTGCAATATGCGCTGTGCGCGCACCTGAAAGCGGAGATTGACAGGTGGAGTCCGATCATCAAGAAGGCCGGGGCATACGCGGAATAGGCTTCACCGGCGCTCGCCGACCTCAGCTTTTCTGAATATGCTCGGCCAGGTAATCGATCAGCAGCCGCACACCCGGGAGCAGCCCGCGGCGTGACGGGAAGACGGCGTGGACAATGCCGCCTTTCGGCGCCCATCCCGGCATGATGTCCACCAGCTTTCCCGTCTTCAAATCGTCTTCGATGACCATGCATGGCATTTGCACGACGCCGACGCCATGCAACGCAGCCAGGCGGAGCGCGGCCATGTCGTCGGTGATGTAGCGCGGATGATGCCGCACCTGTGCTTCCATCCCCTCGGGACCGGAAAGGTCCCAGACGTGATCGCGCGCGGGCCCCCAGTCCAGGCTCGGCAAATCGGCGAGGTCCGCGGGGTGCATCGGCAGATCGCGCTCCTTCAGGAAACCGGGACTGGCGACCAGGCGCTGCGGGCTCTCCGACAGCACGCGCATGACCAGGTCGCTGTCTTCCAATGGCGGAAACCGCACACGCAAGGCCAGGTCCAATCCCTCGCCCAGTACATCCACGCGCCGGTTGGTCGCCTCCAGATGGATCTGCACCTTGGGATACTCGGTCATGAAGCGCGCCACCAGGGCGCCGATCCGGTATTCGAGCAAGGCCGTCGGACAGCTCAGGCGCACTATCCCCTGCGGCTCGGAGCGTTTGCGCTCCATGACTTCGCGCGCCGCTTCCGCCTGCACCAGGACCGCCACGCAGCGCTCATAAAACTCCCGCCCGGTCTCGGTGACCGAGAAATGGCGCGTCGAGCGCTGTATCAGGCGCACGTCGTATTTCGCTTCCAGTGCCGCGATATGCCGGCTG
>NZ_LSTO01000001.1:1556707-1566317 GCF_002211445.1 Noviherbaspirillum denitrificans
GCAAGAGTCTAGATCGGTTTTGTGACCATCAGATAAAACACCATCACAAACGCAAAGAATGCCGGCACGCCCAGCGCCACCCAGATCCAGAAATGCCGCCAGTAAGCCATGGACAAGGGAAGCTGATGCTCGACCGCTTCCCGCGCCAGGCCGCGCATGCGGATCTGGATCCAGACGACCGGCAGCCAGCAGGCCAGTGCCAGCAGGTACAGGATGACCGACCAGCGGATCCAGGTGCTCGACATTGGATACCCGGCCAGTTTGATGAGGTAGAAACCGGTGAGCGGCTGCAGGATGGCGGTTGTGGTGGTGAAAATCCAGTCCGCCAGCACCACGGTGCGCGTGACCACGGCGATGGCGCGCGAGTCGCGGCTGATCGAGGCGAACAACAGGTAGAAAGCCGAGCCTATTCCCGTGCCGAACAGGAAAGTCGACGACAGGATGTGCAGCCATTTCACGGTCAGGTAATCCATCAGCGTTCCTCCAGTTCGAGCAGCAGCCAGATCGCAGCCAGCATGGGCAGGTTCTTCAGCAGCGGGCCGTAGGGATGCCGCCAGAATTCCGGCAGGCGCCAGCTGATGACGGCGGTATAGAACAGGATCACGGCCACCTGTCCCAGCCACAGCCAGCGCCGCCGCTTCAGGACCAGGGTGGCGATGCCGAAGACAAGGTCGAGCAGCGCCGCGCCGTAGAGCATCACGGGTGCCAGCCAGCCGGTGATGCCGACGCGCGCCAGCAGTGCGTAACTCTCGGCAACCGGATACAACCCGAACGACACGATGCCGGTGACGATCCACACGATGGCGATGGACAGGCGCAGCAGCGGCAGCAGCCAGGCGAGTTGCGCGGCCAGCCGCGTGGTGTCGCGGGCAGCGGCGGGAACGAAGCTGCCGGCATCTCTTGGCGGATGCCCGAGCAGGCGCGTGATCGCGTCGGGACTGGCGGTATTGCCGCGCGCTAGCATGTCCAGCGTCTCGGTGTCGAGGATGCTTCCGGGCAAGGACTGCGCGATCCTTGCCGCCCCGCGGAACAGCGGCATCGGCACCGGCAGGACGAGCGCCGGCTTCAGGCCCATCGACATGCGCAATTCAGCGAGAAAGTCGCGAAAGCGCATTGCTTCCGGACCGACCAGGGCGACGCGCGTACCGCTCGGCGGCGGATGCGAGAGCAGGACCATGATGGCCGCTATCACGTCGTCGATGTGCACCGGCTGGATGCGCTGCCCTCCGCCTCCCGGCAAGCCGAGCAGCGGCAGGCTGGCCAGCGTGGTGAACAGGCGCGCGCTCGTCCCGCCGGGGCCGAACACCAGCGAAGGCTGCACGATCACCGAATGCACCGGCAGCGCCGCGAGGAAATCGTCCGCGCGTTTCTTGCTCAGGTGATAGCGGCTGCGCGCCTGCTCGTCGGCGCCGAGCGCGGAAACCTGCAGCACCAACTGCACGCCGCTGCGGGCGCAGGCGGAGAACAGGGCGCACGGAGCGCGTTCATGGATAAGTTCGAACGTCTGCGCGCCGCGCTCGCGGATGATGCCCACCGCGTTGACCACGGCATCGATGCCAGCCAGCCGGGGCAGCCAGTCTTCCGCCTGCAGGTCGCGCGTGAAATCGGCCTCGACATAACGCAAGCGCTTGTCCGTACCGTGCTTGCGCGTCGCGCACACGACCTGGTGCCCGGAGGCAAGTAGCGCTTCCGCAAGTCGGCTGCCGATGAATCCACTTGCGCCCGTCAACAAGATGACCACGCGTCTTTTCCTTTTCCGGGAACCGTCCCTTTAATCCGATATCACAAAATTACGACCCGTTATCAACACGGCGAGTTCATCCATCGATAACTTGTACGGAGGAAGCATGAAGACCTGGCCCCAAGCCCTACGCGACGGCGCCGTTTCCGGCAGCGTCGCCAGCGTCCTGTCGACTGCGGTACTGGCCGAACGCGGCCGGCAGGAAGACGGCACGCCTTTCGCCCCGACCAATGCGGTCAGCCACTGGATCTGGGGCGATCGGGCGATGCGCCAGGACACGCCGAGCATGCGTTACACGGCGGTCGGCTATACCATCCACCACCTGTCCGCGACGCTGTGGGCGGTCCTCTACGAAAAATGGTTTGGCGAAAGAGCCGAACGCCGCGAAGTCCTGCCCGCGCTCGCAGGCGGTGCGGCCGTCGCCGCCCTGGCCTGCTTCGTCGACTACAAGATGACGCCGCAGCGCCTGCAACCAGGCTTCGAGCAACGCCTGTCGACGCCTTCGCTGTTCATGGTCTACACCGCGTTCGGCGCGGCGCTGGCATTGCGCGGCCTGTCCCGCAGGAAAGCTGGAAAATACTGAAGGTCGAACAGATTCGGTGACTGGATGTAAACTGAATATTCCATCACCTCCGTCCCGAAAGGAATCCGGCCATGGACAAAGGCGCAGCAACACCGGAAGCCGGCATCAGCCGGCGCGACGCGCTCCTGATTCTGGGGGCGTCCATGATCACCGTCCCCGCAATTGGACAGGCGCAGGCGCTGATGCCGGCCTGCGTGGTCACGCCAGAACAGACGGAAGGCCCCTACTTCTCCGACTTCATGCTGAACCGCTCGGACATCCGCAGCGACCCGGGTGACGGCATTGCCAAACCCGGCATTCCGCTGGCACTGGTGCTTCGCGTGCGCGCGGTCGAAGGAAGCCGCTGCACGCCGCTGCCGGGCGCCATCGTGGATGTCTGGCATTGCGACGCGACCGGCGCCTATTCCGATGCGCTGGATTCCGCGTTCGATACGCGCGGCAAGAAATTCCTGCGCGGCTACCAGGTCACCGATAGCGGGGGCGCAGTACGCTTCACCACCATCTATCCCGGCTGGTATCCGGGGCGGGCAGTGCATGTGCATTTCAAGGTCCGCACCAAGGCACGGTCGGGACGCGATGCCGAGTTCACCTCGCAGCTTTATTTCCCGGACAGCATCAATGAACGCGTGCTGGCTTCCGCGCCGTATGCGCGTCCCGGAAGGCAGGGGCAACGCAATGAAAACGACGGCCTGTACCGCCGCGGCGGACGCTTCCTGATGGCTGACATTGCGCAGGCGCCGGGGGGCGGATTCAATGCCAGCTTCGATATCGGGCTCAACCTGTAGCGATGCCTTCCGAAAAGGAAAAGATGCTCGCGTGTCAACCCACGCGCCGCAGCACCGGCGGATCGTAACGCTGCTCCACGATCTCGGGCGACGGCATGTAGTTGCGCATGGTGAGGTTGAAGTTGCCCGACTTCGGCGCAGGAAGCCAGTTGCTCACCTTGTCCTCGGACGGACGCTCGGCCTGGATGTAGACGCGCAGCGTGCCGTCCGCATCGAACTTCAATCCCTTCATGTTCTCGCGGATCGCCCAGCGGTTGATCTCGTTGGGCACCAGGTTGAAGTCCTGGTACAGCGTGAATGACCAGAAGGCCTCGACCTTGGGGAACTGTTCCTTGCGCATCACGAGTTCATACTTTCCGCGGCTGTTGAGGCGCTCGCCGTTCTGGTCCTGCGATGCCCACAGGTAGGTACACTCGCGCGGCGGGTGCGCGACGATGCCCCACAGCGACTGCCACGCGGCGCGCATGATGTAGTCGTTCGTCTGCGCCTGCCCGATATTGGTGGGGAAGTAGAACCAGCCGTTCACCGAGCGCGCCCACGGCCGCTCGATGTGGGAACGCAAAGTGCGCAGGCCGTCCGCCGCCGCGCGGGCAAGGCCGCGATTGGTGGCGGCATCGTTGCGCGTCAGGTCGAGACCGGCGCCGATGTTCACCGTGCGGAAGCCGTCGAGCAGGATGGCATCCGATTCCGGCGGCGGGTTCTGCGCCAGCATGTGGTTGATCAGCAGGAAGGGACGCAGCGGGCTGGATGCGAGCTTCGTCACATCGAACACGTTGAAATCATTGGCGACGAACTCGCGTCCCGCCAGGAAGTCGGCCATCGGCGTGAGCTTGTTGCGCGCGAACAGTTCCTTCGCCTTCGCCACCTCGGCCGGGTCGTCCTGGTCGATGCGCAGACGCACCAGCGCAAACAGCCATTTCTGCTCGCTCTGGATCACGCGGTCGAAGCGCCCCTGCGGAACCTTGCCTTTCCATCCCGGCGGCACCAGCAGGAAGTTGCCGAACACCGGTCCGCCCGAGCGCTTGCTGATGTACGCAAAATTGTTCGTGTACATGTCGGACAGTTGCACCGAGAAGTAGCGCCCCTGCGGATCGGCCGCGGTCAGCACCATCGGCCCGTTGCGCAGGTCGATGAAGGCGGCGCTGTAGACGGTATCGGTGTTGAACGAGCCGCCGCTGCGGTAGTTTGACGTCGCCACGAAATCGCGCGACGCGATCCAGGAATTGATCGGGCGCTGCGCCGATTTCGGATTGAGCGTCCAGTTCCACATCAGGTTGGCGAAATAGACCAGCGGCCAGCCGTACTGGAAGGCTTGCAGGCCGATGGAATACGCATGCGCCTCGCGCGGGTCGGCGCCTTCGCCTTCCTGGCCGCGCAGCAGTTCGCTCTCCACGCCGTAGCCGGTTTTCGGCGCGTCCTGCGCGGAGGCGCGGGGCAATCCGGCAAAGCCGGCGCCAGCGACCAGCAGCGTATGTTTCAATAGTTCTCGTCGATCCATGATGACCTCTCTTGAAATGATGGAAATGGGGTTAGCGGTCCATGCGGAGGAACAGCGCTACGACAGCGGCCGTCGCTACCGGCAGCAACAGCGGCCCGAACAGCCAGAACACCAGCGGGATGGTGAGGAAATACGCACGCATGCCCAGGGTGTAGAACAGGCCTGCGCGGTTGAGGCGCGCGGCAATCGCCTCCGGAGCGAAGGGTCCGCTTGCCTCGGCGGCAGGCAGGCCGATCATGAACAGCACATGGTTAAGGTGGCGCAGCACCATCGCGAACGCGAAGAAGGCCGCGATCAGGACCACCAGCAGGCACAGCAACTTGGCGAGCAGCCAATCGCCCTGCGCCCCGGCGATCCACCATGTCCGCGAAAGGCTCTCCGCCTGCGCCGACAGGGTGAGCGTGCCGATGATCAGCAGCACGGCGGACGATGCCTTGAAGGTCGCGGTCATCACGTAATTGCGCAGGCTCTGCACCGCCATCACATCCTTGCTGCGGTCGCGCATCACGCCGCGCACCCACAGCAGCCTTGCCTCCCGGTTGACGGCATGGAAGGCGGGCGCCGGGCGCAGCATCGCAAGGACGGCATACGCGAGGAGCAGCACGCTGCCGGCCACCGCCGCGGCGGCCTCGTTATGGAGCGGCGCGTTCATGCCGGGGTGTGACGGGTGGCTGCGGTCCACAGGCGGCCGCCCGATTTCTGCGGATTCATCAAGGCCATGCTGACCAGGCCGCCGACGATGAGGATCACGCCGCCGAAGAAGAAGCCGCGCTCGTAGCCGCTGCCGCTGGCCCCGGCCGTCATCTGCACCAGCCAGCCGGTTAGTACCGGCGCGCACAGGCCTGCCAGCGCGGCCACCGCATTGCCGATGGCGAGGATGCCGCCGCGCTGCGACTTCGGCACGATTTCGCCGAGGATGGCCGGCCCCACCGAGTAGGTCACCAGCGTCATGCCGCCGCCGACCGCCAGCAGCACGAATTTCTGCAGCGGTGCGAGGTCGAACAGCAGCACCGAACAATTGAGGATGCCGGCTGATACCAGCGCGACGCCGATGAAGGTGCCGCGAGCAAGGCGCGACGGCACGCCTGCAGACAGCAAGTGCTGCGACAGCCATGCGAGGCCGAGGCTGACCGGCGCGGTGATCGCGATGAACAGCGCGAACATGCGGCCCGCCGTGATCGGCTCGAAGCCGAGGCCCTTCTGCAGGTAGGCCGACAGCCAGGTCAGCGACGCGGCCAGCACCCAGTGCGCAACGAAGTGGGCAATGTAGTTGCCGATCACGGTGGCGTCGCCAAGCAGTTTGCGGTACGGGATACGCTCACTGTCTTCGCTCTTGCCGGCAGCTGGCCGTTCGACCGTGCCCTCGGCGCCGAAAAAGTACCAAAGCACGCACCAGGCCATGCCGACCGCGGTGAGGAAATAAAAGTTGGCGCGCCAGCCCCATGCGGCCGTGATCGCGGGGATCAGCAGGCCGGCCAGCAGCAGGCCGGCGGAGCTGCCCTGGTGCAGCAGCGCGACGGGCAGGCTGCGCTTGTTGTCGGGGAACCACTTGTACAGCGCATGGGTGGCAACAGGCGATGCCGGCCCTTCGGTCAGGCCGAGCAGCACGCGGCAGGCGATGAAGGTCAGGAAGGAGGCCGATGCCGCCAGCGGCAGCTGGATGATCGCCCAGGCCACGGCCATCACGAGCAGGATGCGGCGCGCGGCGACGCGGTTGGCAACGAAGCCGCCGACCACCGCGCCGACGGCGTACAGCCAGTAGAAGCTGCCGCCGATGATGCCGAACTCGGTCGGCGTGAGCTTCAGCTCCTCCATCAGCGGCACGGCCACCAGGCCGAGCACCACCTTGTCGAGGAAATTCGTCAGCATCATGACCGCCAGCATGGCGGCGATCGCCCAGGCCTTGCCGGGCTGGTATTGCGGCGTGTTCATTGTTGTCTCCTGCCGTTTCTTTTCGCTGTCTTCGCAGCGATTGATGGTCGTGTAGGGTGGGTGGCTACGCCTGCAAAATCTCCCGCGCCACCGCATTGCGCTGAATCTCACTCGTCCCTGTCAGGATGCGCGCCAGCCTCAGCTGCCGGAAGGTCAATTCCACCGGATGGTTTTTCGTCACGCCGACATTCCCGTGGATCTGCACCGCCTTGTCCGCGATCTCGAAGCAGCGCTCCGAAATGAATACCTTGCAGGCCGATGCTTCCATGCGCAGGTCTTCACCCTGGTCGGCCTTCATGGCGGCGTGCAGCATCATGCTTTCGCAGGCAAACAGCGTGGTCGCCATGTCGGCCAGCATGTGCTGGATGGCCTGGAAGCGTGCAATCGGGCCGCCGGATTGCATGCGGGTGCGCGCATAGTCGAGTGACATCCTGTACACCTTGCGCGCCGCGCCGATCATCCATGAGGTATGCAGCAGGCGGTTCAGGTTGACGCGCGCCATGCCCAGGCGCAGGCCGTTGCCGAAGCCGCCGATGACGTTCGCCGCCGGCACGCGCACGTTTTCAAACACGATGTCGGCATCGATATGCTGGCCGGACATCGGTACATAGGTTTCATCCATTCGCACGCCCGGTGCATCCAGTTCGACGAGGACGGCGGTCATGCCCTTCGGGCCCGCTTCCGGATCCGTCACGCAGATCACGATGGCGATGTCGGCGAAGGGGCTGCCGGAAATGAAATGCTTGCGGCCGTTGATCACCAGGTCGTCGCCGTCGCGCACCGCACTGGTCTTGATGCTGGCCGCGTCGGAGCCGGAATGCGGTTCGGTCATCGCGAAGCAGATGCCCTTGTCGCCTTCCATCACCGGCTTGAAGAAGCGCTCGATCTGGTACGCCGACGCGAAGTTCATCAGGCTGCCGACGCGCGGCGGGCCGCTCAGTTCACCCAGCACGTGCAACGCGAACAGTGCGCCGGTTTCGGCGATCTCGGCCTTCAGCAGGCACAGTTCCACCGTGCTCAGGCCCGGGCCGCCGAGTTCGACGGGCAGTGCCGCCTTCAGCAGGCCGAGTTCGTTGGAGCGCTTCCAGATGCGGCGCAACAGGTCGCGCGGCCACGGGTCTTCCGGGCCGAGGCGCGCTTCACGCTCGAGCGGGATCAGTTCGTCGCGGACGAAGCGCAATGCGCGTTCGCGGATGTCGACGTAGGCCGGGCCGGTCAGGTGTTTCATGTGCTTCTCCTTGAAATCAGTTCACCATGCGTTGCTGGCCGGCCCAGTAGGGCGCGCGCACTTCCTTGCGTGCCAGCTTGCCGTTCGCGTTCTTGGGCAGGGCCGGCACGAAATCGATGCTGCGCGGCGCCTTGTAGTCGGCCAGCAGGGAACGACAATGCGCGATCAGGTCCTGCTCGTTGAGCTGGTTGCCGCCGCGCGGCACGACCAGCGCCTTCACCGATTCGCCCCAGCGCTCGTCGGGCACGCCGATCACGCAGGTTTCATACACCGCGGGGTGCTGGTACAGCGCCGCCTCGACCTCGGTCGGATAGACGTTGAAGCCGCCCGACACCACCATGTCCTTCTTACGGTCGACGATGTAGACGAAGCCTTCCTCATCGACGCGCGCCAGGTCGCCGGTATGCAGCCAGCCGTCAACCAGCACTTCGGCGGACAGTTCCGGCTCGCCCCAGTAACCCATGAAGACGTCCTCGCCGCGCACCACGATCTCGCCGATCTCGTCGCCGCTGACATCCTCGCCGCGTTCGTTGACCACCCGTACTTCCGTCTCGCCGTAGGAACGGCCGCAGGAAGCCAGGCGGTGCGGCGCGCTGCGCATCGCTTCCGCATGGTCGCGGATGGACAGCAGGGTGACGCCGGAAGTCGATTCGCTGGCGCCGTAGCCTTGCGCGAGGATGGGGCCGATACGTTCCCACGCTTCGCGGATGCGAGCCGGCGCCATCGGCGCCGCGCCGTAGGTGAGCTGGCGCAGGCTGGACAGGTCGCGCGTGGCGAGGCTGGGTTCCTGCAGCAGCGCATTGATCATCGCCGGCACCATGAAGGTATGGGTGATGCGGTAGCGCTCGACCGATGCCAGGAAATCGGCCGGATCGAATTTCTCGAACACATGCACCGTCGCGCCGGCGTACAGGAAGGGCTGGATCAGCATGCCGCTGGCATGGGTGATCGGGCCCAGCAGGCCGATGCGGTCGCCCGGCTGCGGCATCACGTCATTGCGGAACAGCACCTTGCGGATGCAGGCCATGCGGTTGCCAAAGGACTGCATCGCCGCCTTGATCTTGCCGGTCGAACCGGACGAGAAATGCAGCACCGCCAGGTCGTCGCGGCTGACCTCGACGCGCACCGGCGCCTCGGAGGCGCCGGCAATCAGCGCCTCGTAGTCGAGCATGCCGGCGCCGCTGCCGTCGAGGCTGATGAAATGGCGCACCGATTCGAATCCCGGCGTCGCGCGGCTGTAGTGGGTAAAGCCTGGGCCGGCAACGATGGCCTGCGGCCGCGCATTGGACACCACGTCGCGCGCCTCGCTTTCGGTGAAGCGCGCATTGAGCGCCGCCTTGACGAGGCCGGCCTTGAGCAGCGCCACCTCGAGTTCCACCAGCTGGGTGCAGTTGCGCGCCTGCAGCGCGACGCGGTCGCCCTTGCGCAGGCCGAGCGCCAGGAACACATTGGCGAGCCGGTTGCTGCGCTCGTCCAGCGCGGCGAAAGTGAGGATGCTGCGGCCGCACACCACGGCTTCGCGCTCGGGCCAGAACCGGGCAGCCCTGCGGATATGTCTGCAAATGTCCACTCGAACTCCTTCTTGTGCATTGTTGGTATGGCGTCAGTTTCGGCCTCCAATACGATTCCCGCAATGTACGATTTGTTGTAACCTGATAAAAAATAGTTATGGAGACGGGATAGGATATGAACCTGAATGACATCGACTACCTCGCGACGGTGGCCGAACACCGGCACGTAGGCCGCGCCGCCGACGCACTGGGCCTGACCCAGCCGGCGCTGACGCGGGCCATCGCGCGCATGGAGGCGCTGGTCGGCATGCCGCTGTTCGAACGCCATCCGA
>NZ_LSTO01000001.1:1566327-1582615 GCF_002211445.1 Noviherbaspirillum denitrificans
AACGCTTCTGTCAGCGCCTTTTCCGATTTTTTCGCCGCAGAAAACCCCATCACGGCGATAACGGGACCGGCAATAGCACCGCCGAGGACGGCCATTCCGCCGGCGACTCCCATTCCGCCCGCAGCCAGCGATCCGCCGCCTAGCCAAGCCAGCGTGGCATTGGTAGCAGCGACCCCTGAGAGGCTGCTGATGGCGGTCCCAGTTGATGCAACCCCAATCTTGGCAGCCAAGCCGCCCGCGCCAATTCCGGTCAACACGCCGGAGGAGACGGCACTCATACCGTCTTTTAAAAGATCGGCCGCTTGATAAGAACTGACTTCGATTTCTGAAAGTGCCGGCGGCGTGACTTCGACTGTGTTAGCCCCGAGTTGAATCGGCCGATATGTTACCTGGTTAACTTGCCGTACCGCCACCACGAACCGTTTCATGAGATGACCTTCGGTGTGAAGGCGCACTTTGCCGAGATGAGTGAGTGCCGAGGCAGTCAATTCCTTCTGTTCGTTCAGGATATCTCTGGCCGTTTCGAATTCATCTACAGCCTCTGCAACGGTGCTCTTGGCCTTTGCATAATTATTCTTCGCATCGTAGCCTTTTTTTGCGCCAAAAGCGCCTGCGACAAGTGCTACACCGCCAACAATGAGTGGAATCGCCATTTCAACTTTCTTGGATCGTTATTTTGTAGTGGGAAGGAAAGTCGTGTTCACGCTGCAGGGAATTACATACGTCTGCATTTGCGCGGTAGTACGCAATGAGGTTTAGTTGGTGCGCGAAGAGCGTGAAGGCATCGTCAATTCGGCACACTTCTGGCCGCGTATCGTAGATGTCGCAAGTCCTTTCTGTGAGGTTCAAATGCACGCATGTCCCGTCCCCTCGGTCGAGCCATTGTGTTGCCTCAGTTCGGTCGACGTGACGACAACAGAGTCCACAACTCGTGCATGGAAAGGTCATTGGAAGATGAATTTTTTGCGACCAAAATAGCAAACCAAGATGAACCTCGTTAACCTCGCGTCAGGTCTTGCATTAGCGCTTGTGCGGAATCGCAAGACTTGACCCCGCTTTTGCGTTAGCCCGAATGGTAATGTCAGCAAGCGTAGGTTGGACTGAAAAGCCTAACCTGACCAACCACAACTAACGCTTTTCCGCTCGATGGCTTCCGTGCGCTTCAAATAGCTCCGCTAACTTCGACCACGACAGTTTGTAACCATAAGTACTACTTGCAGGAAACCATACTAGTGAGCCGTTCGACACCCTGAGTTCACCGATTTTGGAACCGTCTTTATGTACTGGGAACGCCACGTCGGTTTTACCAATTTGAAGTGGCGGTTGGAGAATAGTGACTTTGTGCGACGACATATGTTGGTCTAAACCTCAATCGATACTCAGAATGACAATACTTTCCACCGCCTTGGTAGCTGCATACTCTCGCTTCTTAATCGCTTCCATCACCGCGCTCTCGGTCTTTGCCATTGCCTGGATGGCGGTAGGGCCCACGGTACGGAGGCTGTATCCCTTGATTTTTATTTGATACTTAACTTTGACATTAACGGCCATAAGCCTTCTCCTCTAAGAAAAGCGCGGCAAATCTATAGTCGCCGCCATTGGGATTACATGCCACAAATTGAACTCATGGCACCAGGGACTTGCCTTTAGGAAACCGTCTAAGATTAGAATGTTTGCGATGGCCTGTATATCCCATGCATGGGGTAGGGTTTGTTCCTACTTTGGTATAGGTGCAGCAAGCGTAGGTCGGGCTGCAAAACCCAATGTTCTCCTGACTTAGGATCATCATCCTGGTCGTCACGAGCAATCACCGACTTCTTTTTCAATAAGCTTGCTACCTTCTGCTACATGTCGGGCTTGGCGGCCCAACCTACCGAGCTATCCAAGTCAGCACCTTTCGAATAGCACGGCGCGCTCGTTACTACTCGGCCGGTCTGCCCATATAGGCGCATGTTCCAAATCCAGACGCTCTCCTAGGACCGCAAGATAATAAAGGAGTCATCTCGACAAAAGTCGGGAACAGTGGCCTTCCCCTGAATGCCACCGGACAGCGGTCAGTAGATGCGCGGGTACAATATTTTGAAAACGCATCTACAACATGGAAAAGAAATGTCTGCTGCTGAAATGTCACCCCTCGCGCACGAGTGGACTACCCTTCAAAACAATTATGAGCAGTACGAAAAGCACAGCCTGCTGATCAAGCTGGCCAGCATCGCCCTATTTGTTTTGTCCCTGTCATCACTGGACGCGAAGTTTGCCGTCGCAGTGACGCTGATATTGTGGATTCAGGAAGGCATCCTACGAACATACCAGTCGCGTCTTGGCGACAGGCTCTTGCGTATCGAACAGTTACTGAAGCAAGCATCGCCGCAGCTTGCCTATGCCTGTCAGTTGCATACCGAATGGCAGGCAATGCGTCCCGGGTTCGGCGGACTGCTTGTGGAGTACGCAAAGAGCATGATGCGGCCGACGGTCGCGTTTCCCTATGTGGTATTGGCGTTATTGAACATCGGACGCGAGATATTCAACTGAACCGGGATATCACTACCTATGGGAGCTGGTCTTGCAATCACACGTCTGCTGGAGCGCAGGATGTGCCCGCCCTGCTATCATCGTTGCAGTCACGCCATCATTGACCATTGCAATGAACAAGCCCCGCCGCCTGCTCCTCCTGTACGTGTTAACCCTGTTCTTCCTGGTCCCGGGCGCGCAAGCCGGTGAGCCTGCAGGCAAAGGCATCCTGCTCGTGGCGAGCAAGGGTATGCGTGATCCCAACTTCCGGCAGACTGTCCTGCTACTGACCGACCACGGCCGCCAAGGCACCCTCGGCGTCATTCTCAACCGCTCCATGCAGACAGGGCTTGGTCATCTCTTCCCTGGCGTTTCCGGCTTGCAGGACGGGCAGGACACGCTCTATTCCGGCGGCCCGGTTTCCCGTCAAACCCTGGTCTTCCTTTACCGCGCGCAGTCGAAGGCGAATGAGGCGCTGCATGTGGTCGACGATATCTACATGAGCATGAGCGCGGAGATCCTTGACGGGCTGCTGCGCCGCGAAGCACCGACCCGGGATTTGCGCGTGTTCCAAGGCTATGCCGGCTGGGCTGCTGGTCAGTTGAAAGCGGAAATCGAGCGCGGCGCATGGCATGTGCTCAAGGTCGATCCGGACGTGGTATTCAGCAAGGCGCCGGAGAAGCTGTGGCGGGAAATGATCAACCGCGCAACGGCGCTGGAAGCGAAAGCACAGCCGGAACCAGTTGCCTTGCTTGCCACACATCGATAGACGGCGCTGGCCCACGCCAGCGAGCGCAGGCTGCGTCCCCTACTACGTTTCCCCTCGCACGCCGCCATACTTATGCACGACAAATGCGCCAACCTCAGGGCTAGGTCTTGCATTAGCGCATGTGCTGAATTGCAAGACCTGACACGCAAGAACACTTTCTTGCTCGATCTCCAAGCAACGCATTCCCCGGAGGGCTATAGAAGATATTCCACAGATACTGCGATATCCTCCTATGCCCCCGCCCAATCCACGCCCCCGGCATTTCTCGATGATCCGGGAGTTCCATCTTGCGGACTTCCTCACACTGGCTAACGCGGCGTGCGGCGTGTTCGCGCTGTTTTTTTCCATGCAGTACCTGCTCGGCAATGAGTTGGCGAACTTCTTCCTCGCTTGCGCGATGGCGCCGCTCGCTTTCGTATTCGATATCCTTGACGGGCGTGTTGCGCGCTGGCGCCGCCAGCACTCTGCACTGGGCCGCGAACTGGATTCACTTGCGGACGTGATTTCGTTTGGCGTTGCGCCTGCTGTCCTGGCGTTTACCGCGGGGATGCAGACCACGGTCGACAAGATCGCGCTGATCTATTTCGTCTGCTGTGGCGTGAGTCGCCTGGCGCGCTATAACGTCACGGCGGAAAGCCTGTCGGAGGGCGCCGACAAGGTCGCCTATTTCGAGGGAACGCCGATTCCGACAAGCGTCGTGCTCACCGCTCTTCTTGCCTTTGCGGCGTGGCAGGGACGGTTGGGCGATCGGTTGTACGGCGGTGTATGGAAGACGGGGCCGCTGGTGCTGCATCCAATGGTCTTGCTGTTCGTCCTGTCCGGATCGCTCATGATCAGCAAGACTTTGCGTATTCCGAAGCTGTAGCGGGAAGCGCATGAACCCTCCACATTCTGCTGGATGGTCTGCCCGTGCGCGCTACTTGCCATTTCGATATCGCACGAAGAATTGACGAAGAAATAACCTTCATCATCTCCCGTAGCATTACGGATCGGAAAGCGCGCGAGTTTGTGGAATAATCGCGCGTTTGCCTGTTTCACTTCCGAAAATCTCCCATGAAGAAATCGCTTTCCCTGCTTTCCGCAGCCCTCGTTGCGGGCGCCCTCCTTTCCGCTTGCGACAAGGCTCCGGCACCGGCCGCTTCTGCACCCGCTGCTGCCGCCACCAAGATCGTCATTGGCCTGGATGACAACTTTCCCCCGATGGGTTTCCGTGACGCGAAGTCGAACGAGCTGGTCGGCTTTGATATCGACCTGGCGCGCGAAGCCGGCAAGCGCCTCGGCGTCGAGGTGGAATTCAAGCCCATCGAGTGGAGCGCGAAGGAAGCCGAACTGGGCGGCAAGCGCGTCGACGTGCTGTGGAACGGACTGACCATTACCGACAAGCGCAAGGAACAGATCGCCTTTACCGCGCCCTACCTGGAGAACCGCCAGATCATCATCGTGACGGCCGCGTCGCCGATCAAGACCAAGGCTGACCTGGCCGGCAAGGTCGTCGGCGTGCAGGAAGGCAGCAGCGCGGTCGAAGCCATCCAGAAGGATGAGGCGGCGAAGGGCCTGAAGGAACTGCGCAAGTTTGGCGACAACGTCGCTGCCCTGATGGATGTGAGCACCGGCCGCCTCGATGCGCTGGTGGTCGACGAGGTCGTCGGCCGCTACTACACCTCCAAAAAGGCAGGCGAGTATGTCGTGCTGGACGAGCACTTCGGCACCGAAGAGTACGGCGTGGGCGTGCGCAAGGACGACGCGGCGCTGCTGGGCAAGCTGGACAAGGCACTCGCCGACATGAAGAAGGACGGCGCGGCCGAGCGTATCTCGACCCAGTGGTTCGGCAAGAACATCGTAAAATAAGCCCCCCCGCTCCGGCGGGCCTTACTGCCTGCGTGACCCGGCCCCGCGCCGGGTCGGCGGGCCGGCAACATGAACTACCTCTTTGAAATCATGGGTCCGCTGCTGAATGGCAGCGTCGTTACCCTGAAGGTTTTTTTCATCACGCTGGTGCTCTCGGTGCCGCTGGGCCTTGCGCTGGCGCTGATCCGCGTCTCCCATTTCCGCGTCGCGAGCAACCTCGTTAGCGGCTACATCTGGCTGATGCGCGGCACGCCGCTGATGCTGCAGATGCTGTTCATCTACTTCGCGCTGCCCTGGGTGCCGGTCATCGGCATTCGCCTGCCGGACTTCCCCGCAGCGATCGTGGCGTTCACGCTCAATTACGCGGCCTATTTCGCGGAGATCTTCCGCTCCGGCATCCAGTCGGTCGATCGCGGGCAGTACGAGGCGTCGCAGGTGCTGGGCATGAACTATGTGCAGACCATGCGCCGGATCATCCTGCCGCAGGTCATCAAGCGCATCCTGGCGCCGGTCAGCAACGAGACAATCACCCTCGTCAAGGACACTTCGCTGATCTACGTGCTGGCGATGAACGACCTGCTGCGCGCGGCGCGCGGCATCGTGCAGCGCGACTTCACCACCATGCCTTTCGTGGTCGCCGCCGCGTTCTACCTGATCATGACCCTGGTGCTGACCTGGGGCTTCCACCGCCTGGAAAAACGTTATGCCGTCTATGAAGGATGATGCCGTGGAACCGATGCTGATGATCCAGGCCCGCGACATACGCAAGAGCTTCGGGCAGCTGGAAGTCTTGAAGGGCATTTCGCTGGATGTCAGGAAGGGCGACGTGGTCGCCCTGATCGGCCCTTCCGGTTCGGGCAAGAGTACCTTCCTGCGCTGCCTCAACCACCTCGAAAAGATCGACAGCGGCCATCTCGCCATCGAGGGCGAAACACTGGCGACGACCGATGGCGGCGGCACCTGCCGCTACGCATCGCCAGCCGAGGTGCGCCGTATCTGCAGCAGGATGGGCATGGTGTTCCAGCACTTCAATCTCTTCCCTCACCTCACCGTCCTCGACAACATCATCGAGGCTCCGATGACGGTAAAAGGCATGCGCCGAGACGAAATCGTGCCCAAGGCGGAAGCCCTGCTGCGCAAGGTCGATTTGCTGAACAAGAGCGACAGTTATCCGTCGCAGCTTTCAGGCGGACAGAAGCAGCGCGTCGCCATTGCCCGTGCACTCGCGATGGAACCCGACCTGATGCTGTTCGACGAACCGACCTCGGCGCTCGACCCCGAGCTGACCGGCGAAGTCCTGCGCGCGATGCGCCAGCTGGCCGATGAGCACATGACCATGCTGGTCGTCACCCATGAAATGAACTTTGCGCGGGACGTCTCGACGCGCGTGGTGTTCATGGACAAGGGTGAGATCGTGGAGGCCGACAATCCGGCAGCAATCTTCTCCAATCCGCAGCACGCCAGGACGCGCGCCTTCCTCGAGCACGTGCTGTAATCCCCTCGGCATCGCGCTCGCCGGGCAGTGCTGAAGCGCGTCATGCATTCAACAACACGCCTTCGCGGTACCATGGCGACTTCACGATTTGATGATTGAGAGACAGCGATGGACGACAAGTTGACACAGGATGAATTCGAAGCGCTCTCACAGATCCGCCGCTTGAAGAAGGGCGAACGCGAGAGCGCGTGCGTGGCGCGCAATGCCAAGCGTCTCGTCGGCCTGAAATACGTCACCTCGAAGGGCGGCATGCATGTACTCACGGAAAAGGGGCAGCAGACCTTGTTCGTGAAACGCTGCATTGACGGGCTGCGTGCAGTGGCTTATGCAGCGCCGGGATCGATCGATGCGGATGTCGCGGCATTCCTGAGCCGGAAGGGACTCATCGCACCGCGGACGGTGGGCGAGGGTTTCGACGTCACGGAGCGCGGCCGCGAGTCGCTGGCGGATATCGATTCGCGCGAAGGCAAGGCCTCGTAATTACTTGACGCCCAGGCGATGCATGAGCGCGTCGAATGCGGCGCGCGCATGAACGTCATGGGCGCTGTCATCCGGCTCGATACCGCCTTCTTCTTCCGCATACGCTGCGGCCAGGTTCTTCCACCCCTTGCTCTCCGCAAAGCGACCGAATTCTTCCGGCGCCTCCAGCACGATCAGTTTGTCATCCTGCATGCCCGCTTCGGCAGGACCGAAATCCGGGCCGTCGTAGCCGAGCGTGCGCAGGCGGGACAGGATTTCGCGGATGACGACCGGGTCTTCGTGGAGCGGGTCATCTTCCATGGGTGTATCCAGGTCGACGTAGACGTCGATGATGCCGTAGCTTTCGTCGACGATTCGGATTGCGCGGGCATTCCACGTGCGTCCCAGGGAGTCGTTGATGCGGAAGGGTCCGCTCAGGTGGATGGCATTTTCGTTGTCCATATCGGCAGACTACATGAAGTTGTCCTCCCGTAGGAAGAGTGGGCGGGTTCTTGAATCAATAGCCGCGACTGACGATGCGGCAGGTCTTGCAATCACGCATTAACAGGATTGCAAGACTTGTGCCCGGTTCAGCAGCAGTGGAAGCTGCCAGCCAGGTTCATATTCACAAAACGGATACCTGAAATTCCCAAACGAAAGTGCCAACTTGGTGCATCACTTCCTACACTGGGAGTGAAGATCATTGCACTTGAAGAGGAAAATAAAATGTCCGCCGTATCCAATATGCCGCATGTGATTGCAGATGCCGTTCGCGCAGCAGGCCACGCTACCCACGACTTTTTCGAACACCTCGGAGATTCGCTCAGCCACAGCATCGCCGTCAGCGAACGTGACCGCGAAGAGGCGTATCTCGCCGAGTCGGTCGATCTCGCCGACCTGGAATGCCGGATGCACGAACTGGATCACACTCGCCAGCACCACGTATTCTGGACCACCTGATCGTCCGGCGCGCCAGCAAGCAGTCGGAAACAACGGCGGCAGGTCCTGCAATGACCGACCCGCTGCATGGCAGGATGTGACGCCGTGTTTTTAAGAAAAGAGGCTGATGCCTTCTCGGTGCACCAGCCTCTTGTGTTGTCAGCCCACTCGCCAGTGCGTGTACCCTGGCCGAGCAGCAGGAATAGGCACTCCCTATTTCGCTAACGGCGCATATTCCACCGGCACCCAGGCATAGCCCTTCCCTTCCGCCCGCACATGCCCCAACCCGGGGAATGGCAGGTGCGCGCCCGCCACCCACAGCTTCTTCTTCGCCACGTCGGCAAACAGCTTCCGGCGCGTGGCAATCGCCTGCTTCTTGTCGGTGTCGAAGTCGATGGCGACAGCAGGCCGCGCGAACTGCACCGCGTGGTTGTGCACGATGTCGCCCCATACCAGCAACTGTTCTTGCCCAGAGGTGACGAGATAGCCGGCGTGGCCCGGCGTGTGGCCGGGGCTGGGTACGGAGACGATGCCGGGCAGGAGAGTGTCCCCGGATTTGAATTCCTTCAGCTTGCCTGCAGCCTTGTACGGCGCGACGGCGTCTTCGGCGACCTTGAAGAAAGCTTGCATTTCTTTCGGCGCCTTGGCTGCCGTTTCCTTATTGAGCCAGAACGCGGCTTCGTCCTTGCTGACATGGACGGTGGCATTCGGGAAGGCGGCCTTGCCGTCGGCGGTGGCGATGCCGCAGACGTGGTCGCCGTGCAGGTGGGTCAGAAGGACGGTGTCGACCTGTTCCGGCTTGTAGCCGGCGGCGCGGATGTTGTCGCCGATGACACCCAATGTCGGGCCGAAGCACTTCGCCGCGCCGGCATCAACCAGGATGAGGTTCTTGCCAGTATTGACGAGGTAGGCATTGACTGCCGTTTGCATGCCTGACGTCGAAGCGGCAAAGGTGCGCGCGAGCAGGCCCTGGATGTCTTTTGCGCTGGCGCCGTTGAGGATCTTGGGGTCGAGCATGACGTAGCCGTCGTACAGCGCGGTGACTTCGACGTCGCCGAGGTTCATGCGGTAATAGCCGGGCACCTGGGAAGCGACCTTCGCGGGGGCATCGGCGAAGGCGGTGTGCGGGAGGAACGAGACCAGTGCGGTTGTGCCTGCAATCATGGCTGCCAGCAGGGAATGCCGCGCCTTCTTCATGGAATGTTGTGTCATGCGATCCCTTGATGAGTTGTAATGGGTACGAAGATCTTAGCGCATACGCGAGGTGGCTGTTTTGCGGTGCAGACCGTGCAGGTCAGCATGTTGGAACTGCGGGGCCGATTCCACGTCCGACATCAGATGACGACCTCTGCTGACCGGAGGCGTTGGTTATAGAGAAGTTGAACGCGCGCAGTGACGTCGATGGTGTGCAGGCTGCTTGCCACGACGAAGCGCCTGGTCATCCGTTTGCTGCGTATGCTTGGACTTTCCTGTTTCCGGCACCGTCGTCGCCATGCTTCTGAGCGCATGAAGTGTGGCCTGCTCTTTCGCGCATACGCGCGAGACATGAAACCTGGCGCCGCACTCACGATGAATGTCGTGTGAGGCGGCTTTTGCGTGGCTGCCACTGGCCACGACATTTGCCTCGTTTACTTTGCGAATCCGCAAAACCTCGTTCCCTGAATCGCACTGCGTCTAGAGGCATATCAATGGATGTGCAGACTTCCTGTTCCGTCTCCTGATTCTTTCCGTGCTCGCATTGCCATTTTCGCCAGATCCCGCAGACTGACCTATCCGTACTCTATGTACCGTATGTACTGCATCTATTAACCAGGAGTTTCCTATGAAGCCTTTGTTACTCATCGCAGCTGGCGCCGCCATTCCGGCAGCCATCGCATTCGCCCAGACCTCCACGCCGACAAGCACGCTGGCGCCCTTTATCCCGCTGTTCGGCAGCGGCAGCAGCGCAAGCTCGGGCGGCAGCAACGGATCGGCGTCGGGAACGGGTGGTGGCAATTCGACGTGGTACATCGATACCGCGAAGAACCTGATCGTGCTGTGCACGCAATCCGCGAGCGGAACCGGCGGAACGAGTGGAACCGGTGGAACCAGTGGAACAAGCGGCAACCAGGCATTCACCTGCACTGCGCAGACCGTGCCATCGGCGCCGACGAGCACGGGCACATCCGGCACGACGGGTACTGGTGCAGGCGCGACCGGAGCAGGTACGCCCGCAGGATCGACAGGCACCGGCACATCGAGCGGTGGTGCCGGTTCGAATCCTATGGGTAGCTAAGCGCACTTCATGGCGTGGACACGCGTCTGGCACTGCAATCGCTTATAGCGTTGTGGTGGTCAGGCCGATTCGGGAACGCGGGCGTGCATTCGATCTTCACGTCCGCATTTCCTAACACCCCTATGGTACGCGGCGCGCACCCTACGACTGCACAATCAAGTCACCTTGATCTTCAAGTACTCCGGATTCGCAGGCGGATAAGCGAGTTTCATCGCATCGAGCGTCTCTACCACGATGGACGCAATCGCGAGATTGCGATGCGTCTTGCTGTCTGACGGAATCACGTACCACGGCGCGACATCCGTGTCGGTCTTATCAATCGCCTTCTGGTAGAAGCTCCGGTACGCATCCCAATGCTCGCGTTCCTTGAGGTCGTTCAGGTCGACCTTCCAGTGCTTGTCCGGGTCGTCGAGCCGGGCTTGCAGGCGCTGCCTCTGCTCTTCCTTTGAAATGTGCAGGAAGAATTTCAGGATGACCGTGCCGGTCTCGCTCAGCATGCGTTCAAAGTCGCAGATCTGCTGGTAGCGGCGCGCGCATTCCTTGCCGTCGATCAGGCCGTGCACGGCCGGGTACAGGACATCCTCGTAGTGGCTGCGGTTGAAGACGACGAGCTGGCCTTGCGCGGGTACCTCGCGGTGTACACGCCACAGGTAGTCGTGTTCGCGTTCATCGATGGTTGGTGCGCGAAAGGCGACGCAGCGTACGCCAAGCGGGTCGAGGCGGCCGAAGACGCCACGCACCGTTCCATCCTTGCCGCTGGTGTCCATGCCTTGCAGGATGACCAGCAGCTTGCGGCGGCGCTCGGCGTAGAAGATGTCCTGGCAGGCGGCGATGCGGTTGGCGAGTTCGTCGACGCGTGCCTTGTCCGCTTCCTTGTCGCCGGATGACAGCGGTTTTGCGCCGGCCTTGCTTTCGGTCAGCTTCAACGGATGTTTGGCGCGGAACTGGTCTCGGTTGTTCATCTGCGGCCTCGTTGCAAGGAGATGGATCCGATAGCATAGCGCACAAGCAAAAACCTGTTTCCCTCGTCAGGCACGGAGGAGAAGTGGCGAGTCCAGCGCCGTCGCAGTACGCTCAACCGGCTGCCCTTCCACATCGAAGTTGATCTTGGCCTTCCATTCATTTTGCAGGCTTTGCAGCGGCACCACGCATTCTCCCGTCATGCCGAGGCTTTGTGCCCAGCGACGGATGTAGTCGTCCGTGCTCCAGACACCGGGCGAGATAGCGGGTGTTCTTCTCCGATCGGTTCCCTGCATTGCTGTTTCTTCAAGTGTTTTCATATGCAATTCCATAACCCTACTAAAAGATGTATTTTACTTGAATCTTTAAATGCGGAAACATACAATGTGTTGAAACGGAAAGGAAAGACCATGAACATCGACAAGTTCAAGCACCAGCACACCCAGATCTTTGATTGCATCAATACACTGCGCCAGCATTCGTTGTCGGGCATCATCGAGAACGCGCGGGACATCGCGCGGACGGTTGTTTCGATGAGTTCGATGATCAAGCTGCACCTGAGCGTTGAAGACAAGGTCCTCTACCCCGCCCTGCGCTCCAGCAAGAGCGAAACCATCGCGCGGCTGGGCAACCAGTACCAGGAAGACATGAAGGCGATCGCGCAAAGCTACGAGGAATTCGCGCGCAAGTGGAATACCGCGACCAATGTGGCAAAGGACCCGGAGGGATTCCGGACCGAGGCGAACACGGTACTCAAGCGGCTGCACACACGCATCCGCCAGGAAGACCAGAACTTCTATCCGGCCATCGAGGCGATTTGATGGAGGTTGGAGGGCGCGCGGATTCGTCCGCCATCATTGTCAATTCCTTTGACATGGTGCTGTCGTTTGCGCGCGCGATGGATCTCTTGCATCCTGCGGTGTCGGAGCATCATCTGCGCGTGGCCTACGTGTCGGCCTGCATTGCGGAAGAGATCGGTTTATCGGATGCGGAGGTCCAGGATATTCTCGTCGCGGCCGCGATGCACGATGTCGCCGCCGCATGCGCGCCGCAGACCCGGCCTTTGCTTGACCGGGCGCTGGACAGCGACGCAGCCGGGGATATCGGCAGCGACCTCCATGACCACGGCCTCGAATGTTCGCGGATGCTGGCAGGCTTTGCGCCGTTCGCGCGGGCTGCGAGAGTCATCCGCTTCCATCACGTCGACTGGAACCATGGTGCAGGTCGCTACTTCGATGAATGCCGCGTTCCATTGGAGAGCCATATCCTGCGCCTTGCGGATCGTGTTGCGGTGCTTCCGCCCGCTGGCGAACCGGCGCTGGTCCATGCGAAGGACATCAGGGCTTCCATTCGAAGCCGAGCTGGAGACCATTTCCATCCCCACCTAGTCGATGCGTTTGAACAGGTGTCGGCAAGGGAGTCGTTCTGGCTCGACCTTGCGAGCAAGCACAAGGAAGCATTGTTGAAGGAGCGCTTCGGCGGTGGCGCGCTTCGCCTGGATGGCGATAACCTGCATGCGCTTGCGAAGGTGTTCGCGGCGATTGTCGACTACCGCAGCGCGTATACCGCCGCGCATTCCAGCGGCGTTGCGAAGGCCAGCGAACTGCTGGCAAGCAGGGCCGGACTTCCTTCGCCGCGCGTGCGCCTCGTCGGCGTGGCCGGCTACCTGCACGACCTCGGCAAGCTGGCGGTGCCGCCGGAACTGCTGGAGAAACCCGGCAAGCTGACGGACGACGAAATGCTCCTGATCCGCCAGCATCCCTACTACACGCAACAGATCCTGTCGGCAGTGCCTGGACTGGAAGACGTGACCGCCTGGGCCGCGTTGCATCATGAACGGCTGGACGGCACCGGATATCCATTCCGGGAGCTGCAGATCCCGTTCGAGGCGCGCATCGTCGCGGTCGCCGACATCTTCACCGCGCTGACGGAAGACCGTCCTTATCGCGCGGGAATGAAAAAGGAAGAATGCATGGATGTGCTGTACAAGATGGCGCGGGATGGCGCCATCGACGGTGAAGTCGTGTCACTGCTGCAGGGCGACGAATTCGGAAATCCTTCCGGTATCGCCGCCCCGGAGCGCATCAATGGCTTGTTCCCGCTGACCGCGTGATCTTGTTGTACACGTTGTACTTGCCGGACGGCTTGCGCATCGGCAGCCGCTTCACTTCCTTGAGCGTCTGCGCGTCGTAGATCACCAGCGCGCCATCGTTTTCCCAGATGCTCACCAGTGCATACTTGCCGTCGCGGCTGAACTCGGTGTGCGCGGCGACCTTGCCCGGACTCGGTCGCAATTGTGCGACCACTTCCAGCTTGTTCTTGTCCAGGATCTGGATCACGTCGCGGTCCTTGGTGCCGTTGAACACGTCGACCCAGGCATAGGGCGTATTCTCGTGGCTGCGCATGAAGAATCCCGGGCCCAGCGTCTTCACCTGCTTGATCGTCTTCCAGGTTTTCATGTCGATGACCGTGACCAGCCCATCCTTCAGGTTGGGCGTGGCCATGATCGGACGGCCATCCAGTTCCCATGAAATGCCGGAACCGAGGTGCGGCATGCCGGGCAGTTCAATGTCGGTGATCTTGCGGCGAATGTTCAGGTTGACGACCTGCCCCTTGCCCTCGCGCGACGAGCCGATCAGGTGGTCGTAGCGGCTGTCGAAAAAGAAATCGTCGAGATAGTCTTCCAGCACGATGCGGCGTACCGGGAACGGCCCCTTCACTGCCAGGCCTTCTCCCATCTTGTAGTCGTGCACCATGCCGTTGAAAATCGGCTCCGCCTTGTCGTCATAGGGGATCTCCCATACTTCCGGGATATCCTTCAGCGCGGCGACAAAGCTCTTGCGCGGCGCGGCGTCATAGATGGCCGAGACGCGGGAACTCTTGCCGTTGTCATCCCTGACGTCGATCACCTTGATCGGCTGCAGGTCTTTCGCATCGAGCGCCACCAGCGTATGCGGCAGGTAGTTGGCGACCATGACGAAGCGTCCGTCGCTCGATACCGCGAGGTTGCGCGTATTGATGCCGGCACGGATCTCCGCCACCAGCGCAAGATTCCAGATGTCGTATTTGGCGATCCAGCCGTCGCGCGAGGCGAAGTAGACGTAGCGCCCATCCGGCGAGAACTTCGGGCCGCCGTGCAGCGCGTAGCGCGTCGGGAAACGGGTGATTGGCTCGAGCTTGTCGCCGTCGAGGATGGTCGCGTGATGGTCACCCAGCTCGACCACCACGAACAGGTTGAGCGGGTCGGCCTTGAACACCGGCTTGTCGCCCAGGCTGGCGGCGCTGCGGTGTTCGATGCGCGACGCACGCATTTCCGCCATGCCCCATGCAGGCATCGACGGCAGCGGCGTGTACACGAAGTCCGCCAATGCCTTGATCTCTTCCTCGTTCAGCTTGTCCTTGAATGCGGGCATCTGGGTGGCGATGCGTCCTTCTGCGATCGTTGTGATTGCAGCCGGCTTGCGCAGGCGTTCGAGGTTGCCGGGCAAGAGCGCCGGACCGGTTCCACCAAGGCGGTCGGCCCCGTGGCATGCCGCGCAGTGGGTGCGATACAGGACATCCGCGTCGGCGCTCCATGCCTGGCCGTACTGCAGGGAGAGGACTGCCGCGGCGGCGGTCAGAACGATACGCCACATCATGATGCCCTCGCGGTCCGGATCTTGAAGTAGGGTTTGAGCTGCACCCGCTCGCGTTCGCTCGACACGCCAATCTCGTCGTCGTGGAGATAGCATGCGGGATCTTCCTCCCACGGATCACCGGTCAGCTGCATCGCACGTACGCGGGTGTTGCCGCCGCAGACGTCGAAGTAGCTGCAATCGCCGCAGCGGCCCTTGATGGCGCGCGGCGATGCCTTCAGGCCCGCCATCAGCGGATCCGACGTGTCGCTCCAGATCTCGGAAAACTTCCGGTCGCGCACATTGCCGAGGTTGTAGTTCCACCAGAAGGTATCCGGGTGCACGTTGCCGAGGTTGTCGATATTGGCGACGTTGACGCCGGAAGAGTTGCCGCCCCACTGCGCCAGCTTGGCGCGCAGGTGTGCTTCCTTCTCCGGCATGTGCCGGCGCACCCAATGCAGCAGGAAGACGCCGTCGGCATCGTTGTTGCCGGTCACGAATTCCTTTTCGACGCCGCGCTGCAGGTCGTTCCAGCAAGTGTCGAACAGGAGGTTCATCGCATTGCGCGTCGTTTCGAGGAAGGCGTCCCTGCCGCGGTTGGTGTTGCCGCGTCCCGCGTAGTTGAGATGCGAGAGGTAGAACTTGTGGATGCCTTCGTCATCGACCAGCTTCAGCAGGCCCGGCAGGTCGCGCGCATTGTCCTGCGTGAGCGTGAAGCGTACGCCCACCTTGATGCCCTTGTCGCGGCACAGGCGCACGCCGTCCAGCGATGCATCGAACGCGCCTTCCTTGCGCCGGAAGGCATCGTGCGTGGCGCGGATGCCGTCGAGGCTGATGCCGACGTAATCGAAGCCGATTTCGGCGATGCGGTCGATATTCGACTCGTCGACGAGCGTGCCGTTGCTCGATAGGCCGACGTAGAAACCCATCTGTTTCGCGCGCCTGGCGACGTCGAAGATGTCCGGCCGCAGCAGCGGTTCGCCGCCGGACAGGATCAGCACCGGCACGCGAAATGCGCGCAGGTCGTCCATCACCTTGAACACTTCTTCGGTGTTCAGCTCGCCTTCGTAGTCGTGGTCGGCGGAAATCGAATAGCAATGCTTGCAGGTCAGGTTGCAGCGGCGGATCAGGTTCCAGATGACGACCGGGCCGGGTGGATTGCGCTTCGGGCCAAGGGGAGTCGGTTCGGCGATTTCGCGCATGTATTGGCTGATGCGAAACATGGTTCTTCCTTCTAGGATTTTGTCTTGGCCAGCCGCAGGCCGGTCTTCTTCAGGATGCGCGTGCTGTACAGCACGTCATGGCCGCGCACATGCTCGCCCAGCAGTTCCGCAATCTGCGCCACCTTCGCTTCCACTTCGTCGCGCGTGCGTCCGTGCACCATTGCGAAGAGGTTGTAGTTCCATTGCGGCGGGCGG
>NZ_LSTO01000001.1:1582625-1606913 GCF_002211445.1 Noviherbaspirillum denitrificans
TCCAGTACGGCGGCGGCGTGATGGCGCTGGTCATCGGCCAAGAGCTGCTGTATGTGCTGCGCGAGCGCATCATGCTGCAGGTGCAGCGGCTGGACCTGGCCTACCACTGGCGGCACGGCATGGGCGAGATCGTCACGCGCACCACGCGCGACGCGGACAAGGTGCGCGACGCGCTGATCAACTTCTGGCGGCAAGTGTTCGAAACCAGCCTGGTGCTGCTCGCATCGGTCGGGCTGCTGTGCTGGTACCACCCGTGGCTCGGTTTCGTGCCGCTGGCGCTGACCCTTGCCGGCATCGGCATCTTTGTGCAGCAGACCGACCGGCTGGTCGCGCTGGACCGCGCCGTGGGCGCCGCCTACGACCGCGTGAACCAGGACTTGAGCGAGGGTGTCAACGGCATCCGCGTGATCAAGTCCTTCGGGCTGGAGCAGCAGCGGATCGGCAGCTTCACCGGCCATGTGCAGGCATTCATGCAGCATGCGCGCACCGCGATGGCGTATTCGTCGTCGCGCATCCCGGTGCCGCAAGCCATCGTCGCCATCGGCCACGTGTGGATCCTCGCATTCGGTGCCTGGCTGGTGCAACAGGGCAAGCTCAATACCGGCGAACTGGTCGCTTCCCTGCTGGTGGCGAATACGCTGGTGTTCCGTATCGAAGGCATCGGCCGCGTGATGCAGGTATTCGCCGACGCGCGCTCCTCGGCGGCGCGCATATGGGAATTGCTGGACGAGACGCCGCAGATCGAGAGCGGCCAGGCCGCCGTTCCGGGCGGTCCGCTCGGCGTGCGGCTGAACGGGGCCGGTGTATCCGCCAACGGCAGCGCGACGCCCATCCTGCGCGATTGCAGCCTTGAAGTGGCCCCCGGCGAAGTCGTGGCCATCGTCGGCGCGACCGGTTCGGGCAAGAGTTCGCTGGCCGGGTTGCTGCCGCGCCTGCTAGACGCCGACCGCGGATCGGTCGAAGTCGGGTCTCCGTGGTCCGGCTGGCAGGATGTGACGACCCTGAATCTCGACGAGCTGCGCAAGAAGGTGCATGTGGTGCCGCAGGAAAGCTTCCTGTTCTCCGACACGCTGGAAGCCAACCTGCGCCTCGCCAATCCCCATGCGACCCAGCAGGACATGCGACGCGCGCTGGAACTGGCGGCCGCCGATGAAGTGCCGGACGGGTTGCGGGACGGCTTTGCGACCCGGCTGGGCGACCGCGGCATCACGCTATCGGGCGGCCAGCGCCAGCGCATCTGCATCGCCCGCGCCTTGTTGGCGCGGCCATCCGTCCTGGTGCTGGACGACGCGACAAGTGCGCTCGATGCGCTGACCGAACGCTGCGTTCTCGACAACATCCGCGCGCTGCCGGCGACATCCGGCGAGGGCATCACTGTCGTCATGGTCGCCAGCAAGCTGTCCACGATCCTGCTGGCAGATCGCGTCGCGGTGCTGGGCCGCGGCAGCGTGATCGCCGAAGGCACGCATGCCTCCCTTCTCGATTCGAGCGCCGAATACCGCGAACTGCTGGGAGCCGATCATGGCCAATGAGATGCGCGGCAACCGGCCGCTCACCGATATCGAGCTGGAACAGGCGCTGGCAAAGAAGGCGCTCGACCGCAGCATGTTCAGGCGGCTGCTGCCGCTGCTGCGGCAGGTCAGGGGGCACATCATCGCCGTACTGGTGCTGGAGTCGCTGCTGGTCGGCGCGATCTTCCTGCGCCCGTGGTTCCTGCGCGAAGTGATCGACTTCGGCTTCATCCGCACGGCGGACGGATGGCGGCTCGACACCGCCCTTTTGGCCTGGATGGCGGCCGGGCTGGCATTGAGCTGGACTGCCCGCTTCCTGCTGTCCGGCGTATCGCAATACCTGGCCGGCAGCGCCGCCATCCGCATCCTGAACGAACTGCGGGTGCGCGTCTTCGCGCATGTGCAGGCGCTGAGCGTGCGCTACTTTGACCAGACCAAGGCGGGACGGATCATCTCCCGTGCGGACCGCGACATCGATGCGCTGGAACCGCTCATCATCCAGGGGCCGCCCGAACTATTGTCGGCGCTCCTGCGCTGCATGGTGGCCAGTGTCGCGCTGTGGCTGATTTCACCGCGCCTGTTCGCTGCGCTGGCGTTGGTCGTGCCTGTGCTGGCGGCGGCGACCTGGCTGTTCAAGCGCATCGCCCAAAAAAACTGGGCGCGCGTCGCTGAGGCCCGGGCGCGTTTCACCGCGCATCTCGTCGAAACCGTGTCCGGCGTGCGCATCATTAAGCAGACGGTCAATGAAAGCGCGAATGCGGAACGCTACCGCGCGCTGCTGCACGATTTCAATCGGACACTGATCGGCGGCAATGTCCGTGCGAGCTGGTTCCTGCCGTTCACGCAACTGCTTAGCACCGCCGGCATGGGCCTGCTGCTGGTCAGCGGCGGCATCGGTATCGCGGAAGGGTCAATGACTGTCGGGCAGCTTGCGCAGAGCCTGTTCTACGTGCACCTGTTCCTCGGTCCGCTGCAGGAATTGAACGACCTGTTCGAACGCTACTCGTCGGGCGCATCCTCGGCCCAGCGGATTTTCCTGCTGCTGGATACCGAACCGGAAATCGCCGATCCCACCGTGCCGGTGCGGCCGCCGCATACAGCCGGGGCGGTAAGGTTCGATGCGGTTCGCTTCGGCTACGATCCCGCCAGGCCGGTGATCGACGGCTTCTCGCTCGACATCCCGGCAGGCGAGGTGCTCGCCATCGTCGGCCCGACAGGACATGGCAAGAGTACGCTGGTGCAGCTGCTGACGCGTTTCTATGAAACAGGGGAGGGCAGCGTGCGGGTGGATGGCATCGACGTGCGCGACTATGCGCAGCAGGAATTGCGCAGGGCTGTCGGCGTTGTCCTCCAGGACAACGTGCTGTTCTCCGGTACCGTGCTCGACAACCTGCGCCTGGCCGCACCCGGTGCCGACGATGCGCGGCTGGTGGCGGCGGTACGCGAGCTCGGCGCCGACGAAGTGCTCGAACGGCTGCCCGACGGCTACCACACCCAGGTCGGTCCGCTCGGCGCCTTCCTCAGCCACGGCCAGCGCCAGCTGGTCTGCCTGGTGCGCGCCTATCTCGCCAATCCCGCCGTGCTCGTGCTGGACGAAGCGACGTCGGCGGTCGACCTGCATACCGAACGGCGCATCCAGGCGGCCTTCCGCCGGCTGTGCGAAGGCCGCACGGCGATCATCATCGCGCATCGCCTGTCCACCATCCGTGACGCCGACCGCATCGCAGTGGTCTGGAACGGGCGCCTCGCCGAGCTGGGCGCCCACAACGACTTGATCGCACGTGGCGGGCCGTATTCAAAACTCTACCGCGCGTACCAGGAAGCATCCGCCGACGCACGCGACACCACCACGCAAGACGACACTTTGTAAGGAGCCAGCATGACCCGTCCATTGAACATCCTCGCTTTTGCCGGCAGCACGCGCAACGAATCCTTGAACAAGAAGCTTGCGGTCCTCGCGTCGGAGACCGCCGAGACTGCCGGGGCGGTCCACGTCACCTGGGCGGATCTCAGGGATTACCCGATCCCGCTCTACGACGGCGACTACGAAGAGCAATTCGGCCTGCCGCCGGCGGCGCTCAAACTGCGCAGCTTGCTGCAGTCGCATGACGCGCTGCTCATCGCCTCGCCCGAGTACAACGGCTTCCCGTCGCCGCTCCTGAAGAACACGCTCGACTGGCTCTCGCGGCCGTTCAACAATGAAGAACGGCATGTGGTGTTCAAGGACAAGCCGGTCCTGTTGCTCGCCGCCACGCGCGGTGAAGCCGGCGGACGTCGCGGACTCGCGCAGCTGCGCCTGCTGCTCGGCAACCTGAAGGCGGCCAGCTTCGAGCAGGAGTTTGTACTTCCGAAAGGCAATGAAGCGCTCGACGCGCTCGGCCGCCTGCGGGATCCTGACCAGCAGCGCCAGCTCGCCGATGTTGTGACGGCGTTTGTCGGGCACGTGCGCGAAAGGCAGTCTGTCACTGCATAGTGCTGTTTTATATGGAATCCGGATATGCAACTTCGGCAATATTCGTTCCCTCTGCGGGAGGACGAGGGCTATAGTAAAAGCATGGAATTACTAGCCCACGACCTCTCCTCCGACTTCATCCGCAACGCGAATATCGCCAAGGGCGTCGCGCAGGACGATGAACCGCTGATCGCCTTTCGCGATGCGCAACAGCTCAGCCTGCTGGTGCGCGCCACCGCGTTTGTATTCTGCGACCCGCGCTCGCGCGAACTGCACGACCTCATCGCACGCATTGCGCCTAGCGAAGCGACGGTGCTCATTACTGGCGAGACCGGCACCGGCAAGGAACTGGTGGCGCGCCATGTGCATGCGCTGAGCAACCGGCGCAACGCAAAATTCGTGGCGATCAATTGCGGCGCTTTCTCGGAAACGCTGATCGAAAGCGAACTGTTCGGCTACGAACGCGGCGCCTTCACCGGCGCGCAGCAGTCGAAAGCCGGCTGGTTCGAAGCGGCCAGCGGCGGCACGCTGTTCCTCGACGAGATTGGCGACTTGCCGCTGGCAATGCAGGTAAAACTCTTGCGCGTGCTGCAGGAGCGGGAAGTAGTCCGCCTCGGATCGCGCAGGCCGGTGCCGATCGACGTGCGCCTGATCGCGGCGACTAACGTAGACCTCGCCGAGGCAGTCCGCGCCGGGCGTTTCCGGGAAGACCTGTATTACCGGTTAAAGGTGGTCGGCTTGCCGCTGCGTCCGCTGCGCGAACGCACCGGTGACGTGCTGCCGCTGGCGCGGCATTTCCTGCAATCGTATGCCCGCCGCGTCGGCGACGCTGATGTCGAACTCGAACCCGGCGCCGAGCGCGCATTGCTGGCCTATCCCTGGCCCGGCAATATCCGCGAACTGGAGAACGTCATCCACCGGGCACTGCTGGTATGCAGGAATGGCGTGGTCACCGCGGAAGACCTGCACCTGCCGGCCTTCCATCCCGAACCGCTGGTGCCGTCCGCGTTTTCACCGCCGTTCCTGCAGGAAGCCGTCCGCGACGTTCCTCCACCCGTCGTCGCGACAGCGCTCGCGCGCTTCAGGGACGCGTGGCGCGATTTGCTCGAGTCCGGCGAAGAAGTCCGTTTCGAGACCCTCCAGCATGAACTGGTGCGCGCGGCGTGGGAAGTGCGGCAGCGCAACCAGGTGCAGGCGGCAAAACTGCTCAATGTGAGTCGCAATATCCTTCGAACTTACCTGAAGAAGGCCGGGGTACTGTAAAGGTGAACCATGACAGGAATTCGTCTGGCAACGGCACGCGAGGCGGATGCGGCGTGCGATGTCCTGCGGCGCAGCATCCAGGAATGTTGTGTGGAAGACCACCGCAACGATCCGGCAGTCCTGGGCAAGTGGCTGCGTAACAAGACCCGCGATACGGTCGAAAGCTGGTTTGCGTGGCCGGCGCATTATCCGCTGGTGGCGACGGTCGGAGATGAAGTCGTCGGCGTGGCGATGCTCGCGCGCCCCGGCAAGATCGTCCTGCTGCATGTCGATCCCGTATGGCGTTTTACCGGCATCGGTTCGCTGCTGCTGCAGGCGCTAGAACAGAAGGCGCAACGCTCCGGCGTGTCGACGCTGCGCGTGACCAGCACCTTCACCGCGCGCGGCTTCTATGAGGCGCATGGGTACGAGGTGCTGTCGAAGACCAGCGCTGCGTATGGTACGGCACTGTCGATGGCAAAAAGGATCGGCGGCAATGTCTGTGCTTGCGAGTCTTCACGCGCCGAAGCATGGGCGTGAATAATTCGTAGGGTGCGCCATGCGCACCCTATCCAACCATTCGTCACACAAATCATTCAATCAACGTGTTCAGTACGTCGGACTGATACAGGGGTTGGCATTACCGCAATGTACTTCCATCCCGGCGGGTCCCCAACGAAGGATTCGGCATGTCCATATGCGGTTTCGGTCACTAGGCGGATTGTGCATATGAAAAGGTGAAATGCTTCGTTTCTCCTTATAAATCCCCTCCGTATATTGGCGCTGAAGGAGGATAACGATGAAAACGAACAGGCACTTCCCAACCATCCTGGCGCTGGTGATGTGTGTCGCCGCAGGCACCGCCGCCCAAGAGGTCGTACTGGTGGCGGAACGGGGAGGAAGCACGGCATGCCGAACAGCGTGAAGCGCCCCTTGCCGGGGCAAATGATGCACCAGCCCTTGCTGATCTCCAACCTGCTGGTGCACGCGGACCGACATTACGGCGATACCGAAATCGTGTCGCGGCGCGTAGAAGGCGACATCCATCGCTATACCTACCGCGACTGCCACCGACGCGCGCGCACGCTGGCCAATGCGCTGGCCGCGCTCGGCGCGGGGCAGGGCGACCGCATTGCGACCCTGGCCTGGAACGGCTACCGACACCTCGAGCTGTATTACGCGGTTTCGGGATCGGGAGCCGTTCTGCACACCGTCAACCCGCGCCTGTTCGCCGAACAGGTTGCGTACATCGTCAATCATGCGGAAGACCTGTTGCTGTTCTTCGACCTGAGTTTCCTGCCGCTGGTCGAAGCGATTGCGCCGCAATGCCCGACAGTCAAGGCCTTCATTGCGTTGTGCGGACGCGAACATTTTCCGGCAGAGACCACAATCGCGAACCTGCTGTGCTACGAAGAACTGCTCGCCGCGCACTCCGACGCGTTCGCATGGCCACAGTTCGACGAGAACACTGCTTCCGGCTTGTGCTACACCTCCGGTACCACGGGCAATCCTAAGGGTGCGCTGTATTCGCACCGGTCCACTGTCCTGCACGCCTATGCGTCAACCATGCCCGACGCGCTTGGCCTGTCCTCGCGCGACGTGATCCTGCCGGTGGTGCCGATGTTCCACGTCAATGCCTGGGGCTTGCCGTACAGCGCGCCGCTGACCGGCGCCAAACTCGTGTTCCCCGGACCCGCAACCGATGGCAAATCGCTCCATGAATTGTTCGAAAGCGAGCGCGTGACGCTGTCGGCAGGCGTGCCCACTGTGTGGCTCGGCTTGCTCGGCTACCTGCAACAGAACGCCAAGAAGCTCGCCACGCTGAACCGCGCGGTGATCGGCGGATCGGCCTGTCCACCGGCAATGATGGAAACCTTCCGCAAGCAGCACGCGGTGGAGGTGGTGCATGCCTGGGGCATGACCGAACTCTCGCCGCTCGGCACCGCCTGCCGCCTGCAGGCCAAGCATCTCGACCTGGCGCCGGATGAACAGGCTGCCATCCTCGAAAAGCAGGGTCACGCGCTGTCGGGCGTGGATATCCGCATCGTCGACGACGAGGGCCAGGAAGTAGCATGGGACGGCAAGACGCCGGGCAATCTGATGGCACGCGGGCCATGGGTCATCAGCGGCTACTACAAGGGCGAGGGCGGCGATGCGCTGCAAGACGGCTGGTTCCCCACCGGTGACGTTGCGACGATCGACAGCGACGGCTACCTGCAGATTACCGACCGCAGCAAGGATGTCATCAAGTCCGGCGGCGAATGGATCGGCAGCATCGACCTGGAAAACATCGCGATGCAGCACCCGGATGTGGAACAGGCGGCCTGCATCGGTGTCCATCATCCGAAGTGGGATGAACGGCCGCTGCTGGTTGTCGTGAAGAAGCCGGATGCAGCGGCAACCCGCGAAGACTTGCTGGCTTTCTACGACGGCAAGATCGCGAAGTGGTGGCGTCCGGATGATGTGGTGTTCGTGGATGCGCTGCCCATTGGTGCGACGGGCAAGGTCATGAAGAATGTGTTGCGCACGCAGTTCCGCGACTACTCGTTGCAGGCGGCATGATGATGGACATGCTCGATACCGTTACGGGAGTGTTGCTGGTTGTGCTGGTGATTGCTTCGTTGCTGCATCCGATCAACCGCGGCAAGGATGACGGCGAGTAGAGAGTAGGGTGCGCGGGGCGCACCCTACGGATCTTAACGCGCTCATCCAAAAAACGAATATTCAATCGCAGAATAATTCGTTTTCCTCATTAACCCTTTCCCATAAAGTTTCATCGTGCCAGCGCATTCGCAACCCGCGAATACGCATAACAAGAACAGGACAACACGATGAGCAACCCCGACGACAGCATCATCCGTCTCCGCAACGTCAGCAAATCCTTCGCCACGCCGAAAGGCAGCTTCAAGGCAGTCGACAATGCCTCGCTCGCCATCCGTCGCGGCGACACCTTCGGCATCATCGGCACCAGCGGCGCCGGCAAGTCGACGCTGCTGCGCCTGGTCAATCTCCTCGAACGGCCCGACACCGGCGAAGTGCATGTCGACGGCCGGGATGTAACCGCACTCTCCAAGGCCGGACTGCGCGACCTGCGCCGCTCCATCGGCATGATCTTCCAGCAGTTCAACCTCCTGCAGAACGCGACCGTTGCCGACAACGTCGCCTTTCCGCTGCGTATCCATGGCGCGACGCGCGCCGAGATCGCGGACCGCGTCCGTGAATGCCTCGCGATTGTCGGCTTGCAGGACAAGGCCGATGCCTATCCTGCGCAGCTGAGCGGCGGCCAGAAGCAGCGTGTGGCAATCGCGCGCGCGCTCGCGACACGCCCGTCCATCCTGCTGTGTGACGAACCGACTTCCGCCCTCGACCCGCAGACCACGCGCTCCGTCCTCGACGTGCTGAAGGAAGTCAACCAGAAGCTCGGCGTGACCATCGTCATCGTCACGCATGAAATGTCGGTGGTGCGCGCACTGTGCCGCAACGTCGCCGTGATGGAACACGGCAGGGTGGTCGAACAGTTTTCAACGGACCAGGCGCACGGCGTCCTGACCGATATCGCCAAGGAGCTGCACTATGCGTGACAACATCATCGACCTGCTGCCCGAGATCTGGGTCGCGCTCGGGCAGACCTTCCTCATGGTCGGCATCGCGGTCTCGGCCGCTGTGTTGCTGGGCGGGCCGCTCGGCATCCTGCTGTTCCTGACCGGGAAGGGGCAGTCGCTGGAGAACCGCAGCGTGTTCTTCGTGCTGGACTGGATCATCAATACGGTTCGCTCCTTCCCCTTCATTATCCTGCTGGTCGCGCTGGTGCCGTTCACCCGCGTGATCGCCGGCACCTCGATCGGGCCGGTGGCAGCGGCGATCCCGCTGTCGTTCGCGGCAATTCCCTTCTTCGCCCGCCTGGTCGAACAGTCGCTGCGCGAAGTGCCGCGCGGCGCGGTCGAGGCAGCGCATGCGATGGGCGCGACCGAACTGCAGATCGTGTTCCGCGTGCTGCTGGTCGAGGCGCGCTCCGGCCTGGTGCTGGCGCTGACCGTTCTGACCGTCAGCTTCCTGTCCTACTCGGCGGTGGCCGGCGTGGTGGGCGGCGGCGGCATCGGCGATCTCGCGATCCGCTTTGGCTATTACCGTTTCCAGACCGACGTGATGGTTGCCACCGTCGCACTGCTCGTCGTCCTCGTCCAGATCATTCAATTCACGGGCAACCGTGTCGCACACCACCTCAACAAACGATAAGGGAGTCAACATGTCCAACAGACCCAACGCCTTCTCCGCCCGACTGCGCCGCACCATCCTCGGCACCATCGCCGCCGCGCTGGTCGCCGCACCGCTGTTCTCTTCCGCCAATACGGAAAAGAAGGAACTGGTCTTCGGCGCCACCGCCGGCCCGTACAGTGACCAGATCAAACTCGGCATCAAGCCCATCCTCGAGAAGAAAGGCTACAAGGTAAAGATCGTCGAGTTCAATGATTACGTGCAGCCGAATCTCGCGCTGGCGCAGGGCGCGCTGGATGCGAACGCGTTCCAGCACGTGATCTACCTCGACAAGTTTCAGAAGGAGCACAAGCTCAACCTGTCCGAAGTCGTGAAGGTGCCGACCGCGCCAATCGCGATCTACAGCAAGAAGCACCGCTCGCTTAATGACGTGAAGGAGGGCGCGGTGGTCGCGCTGCCGAACGACCCCACCAACCAGGCGCGCGCGCTGGTGCTGCTCGACAAGTTCGGCTGGATCAAGCTGAAGGCCGGCTTCGACCCGATCCGCGTGTCCGAGAAAGACCTTGAAGCCAATCCGAAGAAGATCAAGCTGCTGCCGCTGGAAGCCGCGCAATTGCCGCGTTCGCTGGACGACACCGACTACTCCTTCGTCAACGGCAACTTCGCGATCGCGTCCGGCCTCAAGCTGACCGAAGCGCTCGGCCTGGAAGACACCACCGCGCAGTACCAGAACCTGGTCGCGGTGCGCACCGAGGACAAGGACAAGCAGTTCGTGAAGGACATCGCCGACGCCTACCGTTCGCAGGAATTCCGCGAAGTGGTCGACAAGCATTTCAAGGGCTTCGTGAAGCCTTCCTACCAACGATAAGCAAGGAGACCGCATGAAACTCGAAACCATCGCCGTACACGGTGGCTACAGCCCCGATCCGACTACCCGCGCGGTCGCGGTGCCGATCTACCAGACCGTGTCCTATGCCTTCGATAACACGCAGCATGGCGCGGACCTGTTCGACCTGAAGGTGCCGGGCAACATCTATACCCGCATCATGAACCCGACGCAGGACGTGCTGGAGCAGCGCGTCGCGGCGCTTGAAGGCGGGATCGGCGCGCTCGCGCTGGCGTCGGGACAAGCGGCGATCACCTACGCGATCCAGACCATCGCGGAAGCCGGCGACAACATCGTCTCCGCGTCGACGCTTTACGGCGGCACCTACAACCTGTTCGCGCACACGCTGCCGCAGTTCGGCATCGAAACGCGCTTTGCCGATTACCGCGAGCCGGAATCCTTTGGCCGCCTGATCGATGCGAAGACGAAGGCGGTGTACATCGAATCGATCGGCAACCCGCTGGGCAACATCACCGATATCGAAAAGATTGCCGCCATCGCGCACCAGCACGGCGTGCCGCTCATCGTCGACAACACCGTCGCCACGCCTTACCTACTGCGGCCGTTCGAGCATGGCGCGGATATCGTCGTGCATTCGCTGACCAAGTACCTCGGCGGCCACGGCAATTCGATTGGCGGCGTGATCGTTGATTCCGGCAAGTTCCCCTGGGCCGAGCACAAGGAACGCTTCCGCCGCCTGAACGAGCCGGATGTTTCCTACCACGGCGTGGTATACACCGAAGCGCTCGGGCCGGCCGCCTTTATCGGCCGTGCACGCGTCGTCCCGCTGCGCAATACCGGGGCGGCGATTTCGCCGTTCAATGCCTTCCTGATCCTGCAGGGCATCGAAACGCTGGCACTGCGCGTCGAACGCATCACCGAGAACGCGCTGCGCGTCGCGCAATTCCTTGCGCGCCACAAGAAGGTCAAGTGGGTGAACTATGCCGGCCTGCCGGACCATCGCGATCATGCGCTGGCGACGAAGTACCTCGGCGGCCGTCCGTCCGGCGTGCTGACCTTCGGCGTGGAAGGCGGGCGCGAAGGCGGCGCGCGCTTCCAGGATGCGCTCAAGCTGTTCACGCGCCTCGTCAACATCGGGGATGCCAAGTCGCTGGCCTGCCATCCGGCCTCGACCACGCACCGGCAGCTGAACGCGCAAGAACTGGCCAAGGCCGGCGTTACCGAAGACACGGTCCGCCTGTCGGTAGGCATCGAGCATGCCGATGACTTGCTGGCCGACCTTGAACAGGCGCTGGCAGCCGTCTGATCCTTCCTGCGGCGGAAGCACGCACCGCTTCCGCCGTATCTCTCCCCGCAGTTCCCCCGCCAACATTCAACAATATTTCCGCAAGGAATTTTCTTCGTCCCGCGATTATTTCCATGCGGGAATTTTCATATTGCCTTTTTGACTCGGAATAAGGAAATCCGGTCGCGTGATTGCGGCTATGCAGCAATTAATGCGAGCCTGCTCGCCGCCGTCGCTTGAAATGCACGATCGTTCGTCGTGCTGCAACGACTAAAAACAATAACCTCAAGAAAGGAAGTGTGTAATGGCCTTGTTGACTGGAACAACGAGCAACGATGTCTTGATTGGCACCAGCGAAGACGACTTTATGTCGGGCGATGCCGGAAACGATACGCTGACAGGTCTTGAGGGGAACGATAACCTGAGCGGCGGCGACGGCATGGACATACTGGACGGCGGCCCCGGCTACGATACGCTCGGCGGCGGTTTTGGCGGCGATACCTACAAGTTCGGCCGCGGGTATGGCCAGGATGTGATCAGCGAGGATGACTGGGTGACCGGCGAGGCCGACAGCATCGAGCTGGCCGCTGATGTGCTGCCCGCCGACGTCACGCTGGTGCGGGAAGGCTTTGACCTCGTGCTCCGCATCGACGCCACCGGCGACAGCCTGCGCATGGTGGCGTGGTTCCAGGACAACCGCTTCCGTGTGGAAGCGGTGCGCTTTGCGAACGGCACCGTATGGGATGCCAATGTGCTGGGGGACACCGCCTCCGCGCCCGTGGGCACCGCAGGCAACGATACGATGTACGGCAACAGCAAGGGCAACCACTTCGATGGCCTGGGTGGGGACGATATCCTGTATGGCGCCAGCGGCAACGACGTACTGCTCGGCGGCGACGGCAACGACAACCTCAACGGCGACGACGGCACCGATATCCTCGACGGCGGCGCCGGCAACGATGTGCTGAGCGGCGGCCGGGGCGGAGATACCTACAAGTTCGGACGCGGATCGGGCCAGGACCTCATCATCGAAGACGATTGGATAACAGGCCAGGCCGACGCCGTCGAGCTCTCAGCCGACGTGCTGCCGTCCGATGTCACCCTGGTCCGCGAAGGCAATGACCTGGTGCTGCGCATCGACGCGACCGGAGACACCCTGCGCATGTCGGCCTGGTTCCATGACAGCCGCTTCCGCGTGGAAGAGGTGCGCTTTGCAAACGGCACGACCTGGGATGCCAACGCGCTGGCGGATACCGCCTCGGCGCCGGTTGGCACCGCGGGCAGCGATACGCTGTACGGCAGCAGCAAGGACAACAGCTTCAACGGGATGGGCGGGGACGACGTCCTGTACGGCGGCGACGGCAATGACACGCTGCTGGGTGGCGACGGCAACGACAACCTGAACGGCGACGAAGGCATCGACATCCTCGACGGCGGCGCCGGCAACGACGTGCTGAGCGGCGGCCGGGGCGGCGATACCTACAGGTTCGGACGCGGATCGGGCCAGGACCTGATCATCGAAGACGACTGGACCACCGGCCAGGCCGACACCATCGAGCTTGGCACCAACATCCTGCCTGAGGATGTACTCCTGCAGCGCGACGGCAACAACCTCATCCTCGGCATCAAGGGAACCACGGACCGCGTGATCATGTCGTCCTGGTTCCAGGACAGCCGCTTCCGCGTCGAGCAGGTGCGCTTCGCCGACGGCACCATCTGGGGCACGGACAAGATGCTGGATGCCGCCTCCACGCTGATTGGCAGCGCCGGCAATGACACGATGTACGGCAGCAGCGAAGGCAACCTGATGCAGGGCATGGGCGGCGATGACGTGCTGTACGGTTACGGCGGCAACGACACGCTGCTGGGCGGCGACGGCAACGATTACCTGAGCGGCGACGAAGGGATGGACACGCTCGACGGCGGCGCCGGCAACGACATCCTCGCCGGCAGCTCGGGCGGCGATACCTACCGCTTTGGCCGCGGATCGGGGCAGGACGTGGTCGTGGACGACGACTGGACCACCGGCCAGCCCGACACCGTGGAGCTCGGCGCTGACATCGGCGTGGAAGACCTGGTGATCACCCGCAACGGCAACGACATGATCATCGGCATCGCGGGAAGCCCGGACACTCTGACCCTGCAATCCTGGTACCAGGACAGCCGCTTCCGCATCGAACAGGTACGGTTCGCGGACGGCCGGTCCTACTCGCTGAGCGATGTCTCGTTCGGCGGCGCCAGCAACGACGGATTCGTGGGCACCGAAGCGGACAGCCTGATGGTCGGCAAGGACGGCAACGATACGCTCAGCGGCAATGGCGGCAATGACTGGCTGGTCGGCGGCAACGGCGCCGATATCCTGTCCGGCGGGACCGGTAACGATCGCCTGAGCGGCGGCAACGACAACGACCTGCTGGACGGCGGCGCGGGCAACGACATCCTTGAAGGCGGGAGTGGGGCCGACGTCTACCGGTTCGGGCGCGGATCGGGCCAGGACACGATCAATGAGGACGACAACACTGCCGGCGTGATCGACGCGCTTGAACTGGGCACCAATGTGAAGCTGGACGACTTGTCCTTCCAGCGCACCGGCGACAACCTGGTTCTTTCTATTGCCGGCACCAGCGATACGCTGACCGTGGTCAACTGGTTTACGGACAGCCGCTTCCGCGTGGAGCAATTGCGCTTCACCGATGGCCAGACCATGCTGCTGGGCGATGAAATCAAGATCGGTACTGCCGGCGGCGACAGCCTCAGTGGCTCCGACGCCGACAGCATGCTGCTGGGTGAAGGCGGCAATGACACCCTGTTCGGCAACGGCGGCAATGACTGGATGAGTGGCGGCGCGGGTGACGACCAGCTGAATGGCGGTGCGGGGGACGACATCCTGCTTGGCGGCGACGGCAATGACAATCTCAGTGGCGGAGACGGCATCGACGTAATCAATGGCGGCGCCGGCAACGACGTAGTCGGCGGCGGCCTCGGCGGCGACATCTACCGTTTCGGTCGCGGATCGGGCCAGGACGTGGTCTACGAAGACGACTGGACGACCAACCAGGCCGACACCGTCGAGCTGGCGTCGGACGTCGTGCCGGCGGATGTCACGCTCGTCCGCGACGGCAACAACCTCATCCTCGGCATCAACGGCACCACCGACACACTGACCATGATGGCGTGGTTCCAGGACAGCCGCTTCCGCGTCGAGCAGGTACGCTTTGCGAACGGCACGGTCTGGACGGTCGACACGATGATGGACACCGCCTCCGCACCGGTCGGCACCGCGGGCAACGATACGCTGTACGGCAACAGCAAGGACAACGGCTTCAATGGCATGGCCGGCGATGACGTGATCCTGGGCTATGGCGGCAACGACGTGCTGAACGGCGGCGACGGCAATGACAACCTGAGCGGCGGCGACGGCATGGACACGCTCGACGGCGGCGCCGGCAACGACATCCTCGGCGGCGGCTTCGGCGGCGATACCTACCGCTTCGGTCGCGGTTCGGGCCAGGATACGATCTACGAAGACGACTGGATGACCAGCCAGGCCGACACGGTTGAACTCGGCGCCGGCATTGCGTCCGCCGATATATCCCTGCTGCGCGACGGCAACGACCTCATTCTCGGCATCAATGGCTCCACTGACACGTTGACCATGAAGTCCTGGTTCCAGGACAGCCGTTTCCGCGTCGACCAGGTCCGCTTTGCCGACGGCACCGTGTGGAACACGGACAAGCTGATGGATACCGCTTCCGCCCCGGTCGGCACGGCCGGCAGCGACACGATGTACGGCAACAGCCAAGCCAACGTGATGCAAGGCATGGACGGCGACGACACACTGATGGGTTACGCCGGAAATGACACGCTGCTGGGCGGCGCCGGCAACGACAACCTGAGCGGTGGCGACGGCATGGACATCCTCGACGGCGGCGCCGGCAACGATATCCTGAGCGGCGGCTTTGGCGGAGACACCTACCGCTTCGGCCGTGGATCTGGCCAGGATGTGATCTACGAAGATGACTGGATGACCAGCCAGGCCGACATCCTCGAGCTTGGCGCTGACATCCGCGCGGAAGACCTGAACATGAGCCGCGATGGCAACAACATGATCATCGGCATCGCGGGCACCGGCGACACGCTGACGCTGCAGTCGTGGTACCAGGACAGCCGCTTCCGCGTCGACCAGGTCCGCTTTGCCGACGGCAGCACCTGGCTGCTCAGCGACCTGCTGCTGGGTACGTCCGGCAACGATGCGCTGACCGGCACCGATGCCGATTCGCTGATGTTCGGCCGCGATGGCAATGACATCCTGACGGGCAACGGCGGCAACGACAGGATCGATGGCGGCGCGGGTGCTGACACCATGGCGGGCGGTGACGGCAATGATGCGTATTTCGTTGACAACGCTGCCGATGCGGTTGTGGAAGCCGCGAACCAGGGCGTGGACATTGTCACGTCGACCGTATCCCATACGCTCGCCGCCAATGTCGAAAAACTCGTGCTGGCAGGACAGGCAGCGATCAACGGCACCGGCAATGCGCTGGACAACACAATCACCGGCAATAGTGCCGCCAACGTGCTCGACGGCGGCCTCGGTGTCGACACCTTGCAGGGTGGCGTCGGCGACGATACCTACATCATCGACAATAGCGGCGACGTGGTGATAGAGAATGCCAATGAAGGCACCGATACCATCTCCAGCGGCATCAGTACCACGCTTGCTGCCAATGTCGAAAACCTGACCCTCACTGGCAGCGGCAACATCAATGGCACCGGCAACGCCGGCAACAACACGCTGACTGGCAACGCAGGCGCCAACATCCTCGACGGCGGCGCCGGTGCGGACATCCTGCAGGGCGGTGACGGCAACGACACCTACGTGGTCGACGACCTCGGCGATGTCGTGGTCGAAGCCAGCGCCACCGGCGGCATCGACACGGTCAACGTCGACCTCGCCGTCTACACGCTTAGCGCGAACGTGGAAAACGGACGTGCGCTGGGCAGCGGCGCCATCAACGGCAACAGCCTCAACAACATCCTGTTCTCGGGCGCGGGCAACAATACCCTGAACGGCGGCGCAGGTACCGACACGGCGGACTACAGTTTTGCCACCGCCGGCGTTACCGTCAGCCTGGCGCTGACCACGGCGCAGGCGACCGGTGGTTCGGGCTCGGACACCTTGCTGGCGATCGAAAACCTGACCGGCTCCAGCTTCGATGACAAGCTGACCGGCAACAGCGGCGCCAACGTCCTCGACGGCGGCACCGGCATCGATACCCTCACCGGCGGCGGAGGCGGCGACTTCTTCCGCTTCGACGCGCTCAGCGATACCGGCAACACCAGCAGCACCTGTGATGTGATCACGGACTTTGTTCGCGGTACTGACAAGATAGACCTCTCACTCCTGGATGCGAATGCAGCGACGTCGTCAACGAACGAGGCATTCACCTTCATCGGCAGCAAGAACTTCTCGTCGAACGCCACGGGCCAGCTTCGCTACGTGTACTCGTCCTACACCAAGACGCTGATGATCTACGGCAGCACCGATGCCGACTCGACGGCGGAGTTCGCGATCAAGCTGACCGGCCTCAATTCGTTGAGCGCGAGCGACTTCGTGTTGTAAACGCCCTGGACGTGCTTCTGCGCGCACCCGCGGAAGCACGTCCTGCGCAACCCGCTTCCATTCGCCGCAAAGCGAACTACACTGGTACTGATTTCCCGCCAACCTACAGGGCGGCGCGCTTTCGCACGCCTGGCGCGCCGCATTCCCCCACTGCCGTGGAAAGGAGGCGATCATGGCCCGATCAGACTGGCGCCTGGAAGGCGAATGGCTCAAGAGTTGCATCTGCGCATGGGGCTGTCCCTGCGATTTCAATGCCCGTCCTACCCACGGCGAGTGCAGCGGCTTCGTCGGCATGCACATCACCAAAGGCTATTTCGGGCAAACCAGGCTCGACGGCCTCAGCTTCTTTGTCACCGTGCATTTCCCCGGCGCCTTGCATGAAGGCAACGGCGAGGCGCAACCTATCATCGATGAACGTGCCACTGCCGAGCAGCGCGAGGGCTTGTTCGAGATCATGTCGGGCAAGCACTCGGCCGAAGGGACGCTGTTCCATATCGTCAGCCTGATCGTGACGAAGATGCATGATCCGATCTTTGCGCCGATCACATTCGAGTTTGACAAGGATGCCCGCACCGCCCGCGTGCTCATTCCCGGTGCGCTGGAATCGACGACCGAGCCGATCAAGAATCCGGTGACCGGCTTGCCGCACCGGATACAGGTGATGATGCCGGAAGGCTTCGAGCACCGCGAAGGCGAAGTGGCATCGGCTGTCATCCACAGCCTTGCCGCAGTCAAGTTCGACACCAACGGTTCGCACAGCACGCTTGCCCACGTCGTGCAGACGCCGGACGGCGTCGCGGCCTGAACCACTGTCGCTTCCATGGCGGCCGCCCTGCTGGAGCGCGTTCTCCGCCGTGAACGCCTGGTCACGCTGGCCGGGCTCGCGACGGTCGTTGCCTTGTCCTGGGCTTATCTCCTCGGCGGCGCAGGGACCACGCAAGACATGGGCGGCATGAGCATGCCCATGAGTACGTGGCCGTGGACTGCGGGCCATGCATTGGTGATGTTCGTAATGTGGCTGGTGATGATGATGGCGATGATGCTCCCCAGCGCGGCGCCGGCCATCCTGCTGTTCAATACCGTGTCGCGCAGGAGCGCGACCGCGTCCCCCTATGCGCCGGTGCTGTTCGCGGCCGGCTACATCGCGCTGTGGGCCGCCTTCAGCCTCGCGGCGCTGCTGGTGCAATTCCTGCTGGAATGGGCGGAATGGCTGACGCCGATGATGGAGTCGGACAGCAGTCAGCTGAGCGGCGCGCTGCTGCTGGGCGCGGGCATTTACCAGTTCACCCCGCTCAAGCGCGCCTGCCTGCGCCTGTGCCGGTCGCCGCTCGAATTCCTCTCCGCGCACTGGTATCCCGGCCCGGCCGGGGCCTTCCGCATGGGGGCGCGCCACGGTTTGTTCTGCGTCGCCTGTTGCTGGGGATTGATGCTGCTGCTGTTCGTCGGCGGTGTGATGAATGTGCTGTGGATCGCGGGCGTCGCGGCCTATGTCTTCCTCGAAAAAGTGCTGCCGGGCGGCGAGCTGATTGGGTATGTCGCGGGCCTACTGCTGGCAGCAGCGGGTGCGGGCATGCTCGCCGGGTTCATTTGACTGGCAAGGAAACGGACATGAAAGGATTATGCGAGTACGTCCTGGAAGCGAGCATGCGCTGGGGCAGCGGCTTGTGGACAGGAGACGAATCGGCCGCGTATGCGGACTACGTCAATACCACGATCCATGAAGACCAGATGGCGGAAGACGAGTTTCCACCCCATTACCCGCATCGCCGGGAGATGCAGCCGACACCGGGAAGCGAAGCATGAAGACTATCCGCCGCATGGACCTGACGCAGGAGATGGTGACCCTGGTCCATCGGCAGGTCGAGGACGGCGGTCCTCTTCCGGGGTTGGACCACCAGACCGACGACGACTACCACGCAATGACATCCAGGCTTCTCTCCTCGCACGCAGACGGAGAAGATGCGTGGCTGTTCGCCTACGGCTCATTGATCTGGAAGCCGGAATGCGAGCATGTGGAAGAACGCTGCGGCACAGCGCAAGGCTGGCACCGTTCATTCTGCTTCCGGGTCTGGCGCTTCCGCGGCACCCGGGAATGCCCCGGCCTGATGATGGCGCTTGACCGGGGCGGTCAATGCAAGGGCGTGCTTCTCCGGCTGCCTGCAGCCTCGCTCCGCGAACAGGTCGACAGGCTGTGCAGGCGGGAAATCACTGTCAAGCCAGCCAATACCTCTCCGCGCTGGGTAACCGTTGTTAGCGATGGAATTCGCTTGCGCGCCATTGCCTTCGTCATGAACCGCACGGCGCGCGCCTATGTCGGCAAGCTCAGCCCGGAGGAGACGGCCGAGGTCCTGGTCAAGGCGTGCGGGCACTGGGGATCCGGCGCCGAGTACCTGTTCAATACCGTGTGCAAGCTGGAGGAGCGCGGGATTCATGACCGCTATCTCTGGCAGTTGCAGCGGCTGGTGGCGGAGCGCATAAAACCCGCTTTGCCCAATCCACCCGCTACATCGATCCCATTGAACGGCACGCTTCAGCCGCAACAATAATTGTTGAAAAACATGTTTTTGCGCGCGCACTAGAATCCCGATAAATCTTTTCTTCGGGAAACATATGATTGCCGCGATTGATGTGCCGGACGGGGTGGAGGCCTTGTCGTGGAACGCACAGTGACTTCCGCTCGTGCTTGACGCAGGGACGCAACGATGCCGTCTGCTGGAATGGGCGCGCGAACATCGCGCATGGATAGAAGAAACACTTGCCGAGTCCGGGGCGATCCTGTTCCACAACTTCAAGATGGAGGATCCGGTTGCCGACTTCGATCAGTTTTCGCGCATCATTTCCGAAGAGCTGCTCGACTATGTGTACCGCTCCACGCCGCGTACCCTGCTGAGCAGGGAGTTCGGTGTTCCGAAATTTCCCTCTGTGTGCTTTTTAAAGGAGATAGTTGTCGCCGATATCTAAGCAAAAAATGCAGGAAATGGTCTCAAATTTATTTAAAAATCAAATATTTAGAGAAGTGCTATCGAGCGTGTCGCGAATATGCGAGAGCGGCTGCCCCGTACTCATTGCAGCTAGTCAAGGATTTCGTTGTCGATTTCTCGTGCTAGCTATCCATCGTAACTGAGGTACGTCTTGCTAGCATGTGCGGGGCATCACGCTGCGCTCTACATATCCCAAAACGGCTCTGGCGTCGCTGTCGACCATGACGCGGGCGCTTCCCGAGGGCGCTGCGCAAGCCGATGTGCTCGCAGCGGCCATTGGCCGCTCGACTATGGGCCGCACTATGGGGCGAGCTATTTGAACGCTGGCATCGGGCAAGTTTTGCACGCATGTCGCGGTAAAGGGCGATTGTCCAGCGCTGGCTCAGAAACGCTCGTCGCCCGCGAACACGGGTTCGTCGTGGCGATAGACCGCGTCGACGTTGAAAAATTATTGTAAATATTATTACATCATGTAGTTTACACTACATGACAGAAAATCCTCAAACTTGGTGTCTTCTCGTCGTCAGCCTGCCGACCTCTGGTGCTACCGCGCGCATGCGCCTATGGCGCGCCGTCAAAGCCTTGGGCTGTGCGTCCTTGCGCGACGGTGCCTATCTCCTTCCTTGCACGAATAGCCTTCCGGCGGAGCTGGCCAACTTGGCGGCCCAAACTAATGGGGAAGCGGGGCAAGCGTGGGTGGTCGACGTTACTGCCCGTTCGGCTGCGGATCAGGCCGCCTTCCAGGCGTTGTTCAGCCGAGCAGAGGAGCACGCCGCATTGGCCGAAACGCTGACAAAGGCCAGAAAGGAACTGGCTTCCCAGTCGCCCTCTGACATTGCAAAAGCGCTCAAGCGCCTGCGCAAGGAGCGCGAAATCATTCGGCGCATCGACTTCTTCCCGGATGACGCGTCCCTGGCAGCCGATGCGGCTTGGGCCGACTTTGAAGACGCGGCCAACTCGGTGCTCTCGCTTGGCGAACCAGTACCTGAGGCGCGTGCCATATCACCGCTAAAGAAAGAGGACTATCAGGCGCGGATCTGGGCGACGCGCCGCAATCTCTGGGTTGACCGTGTCGCTAGCGCATGGCTGATTCAGCGCTTCATCGACCGTCAAGCCCGCTTCGTCTGGCTTGATACCCCGGCATCGTGTCCAGAGCACGCGCTTGGGTTTGATTTTGACGGCGCGGCCTTTACCCATGTCGGCGACAAAGTCACGTTCGAGGTGCTGCTCGCCACCTTTAACCTTGACGGCGATTCAAGCCTCGCAAAGCTCGCTGCGCTTGTCCACGCACTGGATGTCGGCGGCACGGTTCCAGCTGAAGCTGCAGGATTTGAAGCCATCCTCGCAGGCGCCCGGGCACGGCACAACGGCGACGACGACGCGCTGCTTGCCGATATCAGCGCAGTCCTTGATTCCCTGTACACCCACTTCAATAAAGAACGTACGTCATGAGCAACTCCATCGACAAACCTAGCTACACGCTTTGGCAACTCGTCCTGTACATGCTCCGCCTGGGCGCCTTCGGATTCGGTGGACCGGTGGCCCTTGTAGGCTACATGCACCGCGACCTGGTCGAGCAGCGCAAATGGATTACCGAGGCAGACTACAAGGAAGGCCTGGCGCTGTCGCAGTTAGCGCCGGGACCGCTTGCGGCGCAGCTTGGTATTTACCTTGGCTATGTGCACTATCGCATTATTGGCGCAACGCTGGCAGGTCTCGCGTTCGTCGTTCCGTCGTTCATCATGGTCGTGGCGTTGGGCTGGGCGTATGTGCGCTTCGGCGGCATCTCCTGGATGCAGGCCGTCTTCTATGGGGTCGGCGCGGCGGTGATCGGCATCATTGCGATGAGTGCCAGAAAGCTGACCGAGAAGAGCATCGGCAAGGACAAACTGCTGTGGGCGATTTACCTGGTGCTGGCGGTAGTGACCGTCATAACCGAGTCCGAGATTGCTTGGTTGTTCATTGCCGCCGGCGTGCTGGTCTGGCTGCTGCGCGCTCCTCCACGGTGGCTTGGCAAAAGCAACTTGAATGGGGTTGCACTTATGCAACTGCCGATAGGTGGAAGCTTGATCGGGACGTGGGATGCTTCCCAGTTGACGCAGATCGCTCTGTTCTTTGCGAAGGCAGGCGCATTCGTGTTCGGATCTGGGTTGGCCATCGTTCCGTTCCTCTATGGCGGCACAGTCACCGAGCATCAATGGCTGACCGAAAAGCAGTTCGTGGACGCGGTGGCCGTTGCGATGATTACACCTGGCCCAGTAGTCATCACGGTCGGCTTCATCGGCTACCTGGTCGCCGGCTTGCCCGGCGCCGCAGTCGCGGCAGGCGCGACCTTCCTGCCGTGCTACCTGTTCACAATCATTCCCGCCCCGTATTTCAAAAAATACGGCAAGCTGCCAAGCGTCATCGCGTTCGTCGACGGCATTACGGCCGCCGCCATCGGGGCCATCGCCGGCTCGGTTATCGTGATCGCCAAGCGGTCGATTGTCGATGTCCCGACCGCTGTCATTGCCTTGATTACGGTTGCGCTGCTGTGGCGATTCAAGAAATTGCAAGAGCCTGTCGTCATCGCTGCTGCAGCAGCGTTGGGCCTGGGTTTGTATCCGTTGCTCCATTGATAAGCGAATGACTGTAATGGGGTTCGATACGCAATTCCGCCCCCCGGACCCGGCAGGGACAAACGCAGCGTTGTTACGTCGGCTGTTGTGCGTGCGAGGCCTCAGGGCCTTTGCTGATGGCTATGTGAGCCTGTTGCTGCCGCTGTACCTGATCGCACTCGGGATGGGGCCGGTCGAGGTCGGGCTGGTGGCGACGGCGACCTTGCTCGGCTCAGGCGTATTGACGTTGCTGACGGGGTTGCACGCGTGGCGCTTTTCGTATCGAGGTTTGCTCCTGCTCGCCTCACTACTGATGACGGCGACCGGCTTCGGCTTTGCCTTCGTCCAGCACTTCGTACCGTTACTCATCATTGCCGCTGTCGGCACCCTGAACCCGTCGAGCGGTGATGTCAGTGTCTTTCTCCCGCTTGAACACGCGCTGATGTCGCATACCGTGGATGACAAGACGCGCACCGCAGCATTTGCGCGTTACAGCCTGATCGGATCATTATCCGCGGCATTCGGCGCATTGTTTGCCGGAGCGCATGAAGCGATCGTCGGTCTGCTGAAAGTCGACACAACGACCGTGTTGCAGTCGATGTTTGTACTGTACGGACTGATTGGACTGGCATGCGGCTTAATTTACCGCGCACTCCCGCAGGAGGTCGAACATGGCGAGCGCGTACCGGGAGCACCGCTAAAACAATCCAGAAGAACGGCATATACCCTCGCTGCGCTGTTCAGTCTCGATGCATTTGGCGGCGGCTTGGTAGTGCAATCGTTGCTTGCCTTGTGGCTGTTCCAGCAGTTCGAGTTATCGACCGCTGTCGCCGGCACCATATTCTTCTGGACTGGCGTGTTGTCGGCCGCCTCGTACCTGGTGGCGGTGCGCATTGCCCACCGTATCGGCCTGGTCAACACGATGGTCTTCACCCATCTACCAGCAAACATTCTCCTGGTGCTCGTACCATTTATGTCCACGCTCCATTGGGCCGTTGCCCTGCTGTTGATCCGCAGCGCGCTGTCCCAGATGGATGTACCCACGCGAAGTTCCTACGTGATGGCGATCGTGACGCCGGAAGAGCGTGCAGCCGCGGCGAGTGTGACCGCAGTCCCGAGAAGCATGGCCTCGGCAGTCAGTCCGATGATTGCCGGTTATATGTTGAGCGCTTCGACATTTGGCTGGCCATTGGTCGTGGCCGGAGCGGTGAAAATCACCTATGACTTGCTGCTTCTTGTTATGTTTCGACAACGACCGCCGCCGGAAGAAGTGCCGTAGTTGCTGTTCAAGGACGGAGCAAAACCGGCTTCTGGTGGGTAGCGCGACGATCGGCCAAGTGACGGCAACCGCCGCATTGCTGCTTTCCGGTCGTTGTCGCGCATGGTATAGGGGGCAACGAACCACGGGCGCCATGTCTTGAAGCATGCATGCGGCTGGTTACGTCACCCTGCTGCTTGGGAGTCATGTTTGATGATGAACATCGAAGCCGGGTGAAAGGACGACGCTTTGATAGCGGCGGGGTTGGCGGGGGGGG
>NZ_LSTO01000001.1:1606923-1614928 GCF_002211445.1 Noviherbaspirillum denitrificans
CATCATCGTCAGCATGTCGGAAACCCGCCGCGCCGAAGTGCCGAACTTCACCGGCGGCGAAGCGGCCAACATCACCGAACAGGGCAATCCGTACGTCTTCCGCACCAGCTTCAACCAGGCGGCCGCGATGCCGAAGGTGGCGCGCTATATCACCAGCAAGTTCAAGACGATCGCGATCGTGTACGGCAACAATGACTTCGGCAAGGGCGGCCGCGATGCCCTGACCAAGGCGCTGGCCGGCACCACCACCAAAATAGTCGCCGACATCTCCACCGATCCGGGCCAGGTCGACTTTTCTTCTGCCGTACTGAAGGCCAAGCAGGCCGATCCGGAAGCCGTGTTCGTCTACACCAATGAAGAAGAATCGGCGCGCGCGCTGCGCGAATTCCGCAAGCAGGGCTGGAACAAGCCGCTGATCGGCGAAACCACCCTGACCGGCCAGAAGGTCATCGAACTGGCGGGCGAAGCCGCCAACGGCGCGATCGCGCACGTCGGCCTCACCGTCGACGCGCCGCATCCGCAAGTGCAGGCGTTCAAGACCAAGTTCGAAAAAGAGTACAAGTACATGTCCGACCATAACGGCATCAAGGGTTATACCGGCGTGTACGTCCTCAAGGCTGCCATCGAAAAAGCCGGCAAGCTCGACCGCAAGGAAGTCGCGAAGGCTCTGCACGGCCTGAAGCTGAAGGCGTCCGACCATCCCGGGGTACTGATGAATGTCGCCATCGACGCCAAGGGCGACATCGACCGTGAAAGCTTCATGGTCCAGGTCAAGAACGGCAAGCAGGAAGTCGTCCAGGTCCTTCCGCCGCTGTCCCAGCAGTAATCCGTCTGCAGTTCGATTCGACCGCGCCGGGCGAGGGCGTGCTGCGCTTCGCCCGGTGCAGCCAACAGGATCCACATCATGAACGACTTCTTGCAGTTGGTCTTTTCCGGACTCGCGACCGGATCGATCTATGCACTTGCCGCGCTCGGCTTCACCCTGCTCTGGCAGGCATCCGGCACCATCAATTTCGCGACCGGCGAATTCGTGATGCTTCCCGCCTTCATCATGCTCGGCCTGATGAGCGCGGGACTGCCGCTGCCGGCCAGCTTCCTGCTGACCATCGTGATCTCCGCCGTCGTGCTCGGCTGGGGCTTCAAGAAAGCGCTTGTCGACCCTCTGATCCGCCACGGCATCATGCCACTGATCGTCGCCACCATCGGCCTCTCCATGCTGATGCGCAACGCGATCCGCGCCGGCGTCAGCGCCGAGGCCCATCCTTTCCCCAACATCTTCGGTGACAAGATCTTCAACCTGTTCGGCGTGACGATCACCGCCGGCGACCTCGGCACGCTGGTGTTCGCGCTGATCGTGGTGCTGGGCCTGCAAGCCTTCCTGCAGAAGACCATCACCGGTCGCGCGATGCAGGCGGTCGCGCAGAATACCGAAAGCGCCACCGTGCTCGGCATCAACGTCAACCGCATGGTGCTGTACACCTTCGTGATCAACGCGGCGCTCGCGACCGTCGCGGCGCTGCTGGTGACGCCGGTCTATCTCGCCAAGTTCGAGATGGGCGTGTCGCTCGGCTTGAAGGCCTTCCTGGCGGCGATCATCGGCGGCTTCAACAATTCCCGCGGCGCGCTGGTCGGCGGCCTGATCGTCGGCGTGTGCGAAAACCTGGCGGGCGCGTACATCTCGCCCGCGTACAAGGATGGCGTGGCGCTCGCGCTGTTCATGGTCATCATCCTGTTCAAGCCGAACGGCCTGTTCGGACGCGTGGAAATGCGAAAGGTTTAAGGCACCCGTCATGAAAAAACATTTCATTCTTTTTGGCGCGGTGTTCGCGGCCTTGGCCGTGGTCGCACCGCACCTCCTGAAGCCCTACGGCATCTACCTGCTGACCTATTGGCTGATCTACGTGATCGCGACCATGGGGCTGAACCTGATCCTCGGCTATGCCGGCCTGAAGTCGCTCGGCCATGCGGCGTTCTTCGGCATCGGCGCGTACACCACGGCGATCCTGATGAAGGCAGGCCTCAGCTTCTGGCTGGCGCTGCCGGCGGCTGCGGGGCTGAGCTTCGCGGTCGGCCTGCTGGTCGGCTTCCCGGCGTTGCGCGTGCAGATGCATTACCTGGCGTTCGCCACGCTCGGCTTCAACGAGCTCGTCACGCTGGTGCTGCGCAACGAGGAATGGCTGACCGGCGGCACCTTCGGCATTTCCAATATCGCGCGGCCCGAGCTGTTCGGCATCTCGTTCGAGGGCAACATTCCTTACTACTACCTGGTGCTGGCGTTTGCCGTGGCGATGTTCGCGCTGCTGGCTGGCATCCTGCGTTCGCCCTGGGGCAAGGCGTTCACCGCGTTGCGCGACAATCCGATTCGCGCCGAAAGCCTCGGCATCCACATCCAGCATTACACGCTGCTGGCGTTTGCGATCGGCTCGGCCTTCGCGGGCATCGCCGGCGCACTGTTCGCATCGCTGGTGCAGTACATCGAACCCACGCCGTTCAACGGCCAGATCTCGATCATGATGTACCTGATGGTCGTCGTCGGCGGCCCCGGCTACCTGCTCGGCCCGGTCATCGGCGCCGCCATCGGCGTGCTCGCGCCGGAATGGCTGCGCTTCGCCGAAGGCTGGTACCTGGCCGCGTTCGGCGCCATCGTGATCGCATTGATGGTGTGGCTGCCGGGCGGGCTGCTGTCCATCCCCGACCTGCTGCGCAACAAGCGCCAGTCGCGCGAGGCCTCCGTTGCCCGCACCGCGGCGGCAAAGCAGGAGGTGGCGGCATGAACCCGGTATTGCAAGTCAGCGAATTGCAGAAAGCCTATGGCGCGATCCAGGCGGTCGGTGGCGTGTCCTTCGAGGTGATGCCGGGCGAAATCTTCGGCGTGATCGGACCCAACGGCTCCGGCAAGACCACCATGTTCAACAGCGTGCTCGGCCAGATCAAGGCCGATGCCGGCAGCGTCCGCCTCAACGGCCAGGACATCACCGGCCTCGATCCGCGCGAACTCAACCAGCGCGGCGTCGGCCGCACCTTCCAGACGCTGCAGGTGTTCGGAAAGATGTCGGTACGCGACAACCTGATCGTCGCTGCGCAGGAACACGAGGGGACGATGTTCGGCCGCCTGTTCCAGCCCGGCGATTCCGGACTGGGCGACAAGGCCGACGCGATGATTGACCAGTTCCGCCTGCGCCACGTCGCGCACAAGCCGGCCGGTTCGCTCAGCTACGGCCAGCAGAAACTGGTCGACATCGCGATGGCCTTCATGAGCGATCCCGACCTGGTGCTGCTGGACGAACCCTGCGCCGGCGTCAACCCCAGCCTGGTGGGCGGCATCTTCGACCTGCTCAAGGAACTCAACAAGACCCGCAAGGGCTCCTTCGTGGTCATCGAACACAACATGGACTTCGTGATGGACCTGTGCCACCGCATCATGGTGATGGTGGAAGGCAAGGTGATGGCCATCGGGACGCCGGACGAAATCCGCGCAAACAAGGACGTGCTGGACGCCTACCTGGGGAACTGACATGAGCAACTATGCAATCGAATTCGACGATGTGGTCGCCGGCTACAAGGATTTCATGATCCTGAACAACCTGAGCTTCCAGGCGAAGAAAGGGGCGATCACGCTGCTGCTCGGTCCCAACGGCGCCGGCAAGTCCACGGTGCTGAAAACCCTGTTCGGCCTGCTCAAGGTCCGCAACGGCAAGATCCGCCTCGACGGCAAGGACATCACGGGATCGAGCTCGCGCCAGCTGCTGGATGCGGGCATCGCCTTCGTGCCGCAGGGGCGCAACCTGTTCGGGCAATTGAGCGTGTGGCAGAACCTGGAGCTGGGCGGCATCACGCTCGGCGCCAGGACCACGCATGCGCGCATTCCCGAGGTGCTGGAATTCTTCCCGCGCGTGAAGGAGCGCCTGCATTCGCAGGCGGCGGCGCTGTCGGGCGGCGAGCAGAAGCAGCTGGAAATCGGCCGCGCGCTGCTGCTGCGCCCGAAGGTGATCCTGATTGACGAACCGTCGATCGGTTTGTCGCCGATGGTGGTGGCCGATGTGTTCAAGCTGCTGCGCGCGCTGGTCGACAAGGGCACCACGGTGCTGATGGTCGAGCAGAACGTGAAGAGCGCGCTGAAGATCGCCGACGAGGCGATCGCGCTCGAATCGGGCCGCCGCGTGCTGCAGACCACGGCCGCCGCGCTGCTCGACGACCCGCACATCGAGCGGCTGTTCCTTGGCAGCGGACACGGTGCCGCGCCGGGAAAGGCGGTGGCGGCATGAAAGGAAAGGCACTCTTCGAGACGGGATAGCAGCCCGCCGGTTCACTGATTCACCCTGATGGTTTCCGCAACGTCCCGGCCGCATCGCGACCGGGCGGGGGGACTTCGTTTGCCAAAAAATCCTGCAGAGTCATGAATACATTGAGAATCGCAGTCGCCGGCGCCGGCCTGATCGGCAAGCGCCACATGCAGCTGATCCGCGACAATTCGCGCACCACGCTGTGCGCATTGATCGATCCCGTTCCTGCTGCGCGCGCCACTGCCGACGCGGAAGGCGTGCCGCTCTTTCCTTCACTGGAGGAATTCTTCGCATCGTCGGTCAAGGCGGATGGCATGATCCTCGCCACCCCGAACGGCTTGCATGTATCGGGGGCGCTGACTTGCCTGGCGCACCGCATGCCGGCCCTGGTCGAAAAGCCGGTCGCTGACACGCTCGACGCGGCCGAAGCACTTGAAGCCGCCGAAGCGCGCTGCGATGTGCCGCTGCTGGTCGGACATCACCGCCGCCACAGCGCTACGCTCGCCGCGGTGCGCGAAGAGATTGCTTCCGGCCGTCTCGGCAGGGTGGTGAGCTTTACCGGCACCGCACTGTTCCACAAGCCTGACAGTTATTACGAAGCCGGTCCCTGGCGCACCGTGGCCGGCGGCGGTCCGATCCTGATCAACCTCATCCACGAGATCGATGCAGTGCGCTACATGCTCGGCGAGATCGTCGCGGTGCAGGCGATGGCGTCGAACGCGGTACGCGGCTTCGCGGTGGAGGATACTGCCGCCGTGCTGCTGCACTTCGCGTCCGGCGCGCTCGGCACCTTCATGCTGTCCGACACGTCCGCCGCGCCGCGCAGCTGGGAACAGACTTCCGGCGAAGACAAGTCTTATCCCGCGCATCCGGAAGAGGATTGCTATTTCATCGCCGGCACCAACGGCTCGCTCGCGGTGCCGACCATGCGCACCTGGAACTACGATGGTGAACGCAGCTGGTGGAAGCCCTTCGCGCGCACCGGCCTCGCGCGCGGCACCGCCGACCCGATGGCGCGCCAGCTCGACCACTTCTGCGACGTGATCCGGGGCCAAGCCGCGCCGCGCTGCACGGTGCACGATGCGACGCAAAGCCTGCGCGTGACGCTGGCCGTGGCGCAGGCGGCGGCCAGCAAGGGCGTGGTGATGCCGGCCATACCGGTGCTGGAGCACGAGGCCGCATGATGAATGCGCGTGCCGTCCCGCTCTGGCTGGTGCTGACGCTGCTGTTCGGCATCCAGCCGGTCGCCACCGACCTCTACCTGCCGGCGCTGCCCGAGATCGCGGCATCGTTCGGCGGTCAGGTGGATGCGGTGCAGTGGACACTGACGGTGTACGTGCTCGCCTTTGGGCTCACGCAATTGTTTATCGGCACGCTGGCCGACCGTTACGGCCGGCGCAAGGTGATGCTGACCGCGCTTGCGCTGTATGTGCTGGCGTCGATCGTGCCGGCGCTGGTCAACAGCCTCGGCATCCTGATCCTGTGCCGCGCGCTGCAGGGCGTGGCCACTGCGTCCTGCGCGGTGTCGGCGCGCGCCGTGATCCGCGACCGCTATTGCGAAGGCGCCGGCATGCGCGTAATGGCGCAGAGCATGACGGGCATGAGCGCGGCGGCCCTGATGTCGCCGGTGATCGGCGGGCTGTCGACCAGCGTGATGGGCTGGCAGGGAACGCTGTCGCTGGTCGGTGCGATCGGCGCGGCGATCTGGCTCATCGTCTACTTCGGCTTCCCCGACACGCATGCGCCTGCGGCGTCCGGCGCGCAGGCGGGCTTCGGCGTCTTCCTGCGGCGCGGGCAGTTCGTGTTTTCTTCCTTGCTTGCCGGCGCGAGTTTTTCCGGCGCAATTTCCTTCCTGCTGCTGTCCTCCTTCATCTTCATCGGCGAATACGGCATGTCGCGCTTCCACTACGGACTGGTGGTCGCGGCATGTTCGCTGTGCTTCATGCTGGGCACGCTCGCCTGCCGTCGCTATCTGTCGCACGCCACCGTGCCGCAGGCGATCCGCGCCGGTGCGGCGTTGACGGTGACCGGTGGCGCCAGTCAATTGCTGCTGTGGCTGGCCGGCGTGCGCGAGCCGTGGGCGCTGATTGTCCCGCAATGCATCTACATGCTTGGCCACGGTTTCCACCAGCCGTGCGGGCAGGCCGGCGCGGTGGCACCGTTCCCGCAAGCGGCGGGACGCGCGGCTTCGACTTCCGGCTTCCTGCTCACCGCGGTCGCTTTCACTACCGGCCAGTGTGCGGCGGCCAGTCCGTTGCCGCCTGCGCAGACGCTGGTCACGGTCGTCTCCTTGATGTCGGCGTTCATCGCCTTCAATGCCTGGTTCGCGATTCCGCGCGCCTACCGGGCGAGGGCGGTGCCGGCATAGGTCAAACGGGGAAGCTTCCAGCCCGGGCAACTGAACTGGAGGCAGGCAGGTTTTCCGATCGCGGGAAGCCGATAACAAATCATCCATAAGGGAGATAGCATGAGGAAAGAGCTTTTTGCGGCATGTGCACTGGCAGCGTGTTCCGCCGCGGCGTCCGCGCAGAGCAACGTCACGCTGTACGGCCTGGTCGACACCACCATCCGCTACAGCACGAACGAAAATGCTGCGGGAGACAACAAGCTGCAATTGACGGACGGCGTGCTCACGGGCAGCCGCTGGGGTGTGCGCGGCGTGGAAGACCTCGGCGGCGGACTGAAGGCGCTCGTCACCCTCGAATCCGGCTTCGCTCCCGACACCGGCGGCATGCTGCAGGGCGGCCGCCTCTTCGGCCGCCAGGGCTATGTTGGCCTGGACGGCAGCTTTGGCAAGGTGCTCTTCGGCCGCCAGTACACGCTGGCGCATGAAATCCTGTCGGCCTACGAATCGTTCGCGTTCGCCAACAACTCCATCCTCGGCTACCAGGGCGGCAACTACACCGGCCTGCGCTACGACAACATGGTGAAGGTTGCGAAGGCCTTCGGCCCGGTGTCGGTGACCGCCGCCTATACCTTTGGCGAAACCGCAGGCAGCCTGTCGACCAATGCGTCCAAGGCCGTCGGCGCCACCTACGTCAACGGCCCGTTGCAGCTCGGCGCGGTGTACCAGGCGACCAACAACGTGACCTCCGCCTTCTTCAATGCGGTGAGCGCGGCGCAGGCGAGCAAGCAGACAGTGTGGGGCGTGGGCGGCACCTACAAGACCGGCCCGGCCACGCTCTACGCCGGCTACACCGACAGCAAGCTCGACGTGGCGAACATCAAGAACCATGTGCTCTACGGGGGCATCAACTACGAGCTGACGCCGGCGCTGCAGCTGATCGGCACGGTGCAAGCCGACAAGCTGAAGCGCCCGGGTAATGACGGCGATCGCATGACTTCCGGCCTGATGCTCGACTACTACCTGAGCAAGCGCACGGACGTGTATGTCGAGGTCGACTACACCAAGCTGAAGGATGGATGGGTGGCGCTGGCGAATAATGCCGGACTGGGCAGCGCCAATGTATTCGGTAATGACAGCCGCGTCGGCATCATGGCCGGCGTCCGTCACAAGTTCTGATGCGCTGATGGAGGGCGGTTCCGGACCGAGGGGCCGGAACCGCGGAAGATGCTACTTCGAACCTGCCTTGTCGAACACGTTCGGATTCCCGCCGAAGGCCTGGGTCAGAGCCCGTGCCTGCTGGAAGATGACGGGCAGGATCTTGTCCACGCCGGTTTCCTCGATGCGGTAGCGCGGCCCCGACACCGCGATGGCGCCG
>NZ_LSTO01000001.1:1614938-1621635 GCF_002211445.1 Noviherbaspirillum denitrificans
TCCATATCCTGTCCGGCACCGGACGCCCGATGACCGCCTGGGTGCGTGAACTGGCCGCAGTCGCGCGCTACACCGTTGCGGTCGGCACCTGCGCTGCCTACGGCGGCCTCGCCTCCAGCGGCAGCAATCCCACCGAAGCGTGCGGCCTGCAGCATGAAGGCGACCGTGTCGGCGGACTGCTGGGCGCGGATTACCGCAGCGGCGCCGGCCTTCCGGTCATCAATATCGCGGGATGCCCGACGCATCCGCAATGGGTACTGGAGACGCTGATGGCGCTGGCCGCCGGTATGTTCGACGCCGCGCAACTGGACGCGCTCGGCCGGCCCCGTTTCTACGCCGACAAGCTGGTCCACCACGGCTGCCCGCGCAACGAGTTTTACGAATTCAAGGCCAGCGCGCAGAAACCCTCCGACCAGGGATGCCTGATGGAACAGCTCGGATGCAAGGGAACGCAGGCGCATGCGGACTGCAACACCCGCTTGTGGAATGGCGAAGGTTCCTGCGTGCGCGGCGGCTTCGCCTGCATCAGCTGCACCGAACCGGGCTACCAGGATCCGGGCCATCCATTCCACCAGACACCGAAGATCGCCGGCATTCCCATCGGCCTTCCCACTGACATGCCCAAGGCCTGGTTCGTCGCGCTGTCGTCCCTGTCCAAATCCGCCACGCCACGACGCGTACGCGAAAACGCCACGGCCGACCATCCCGTGGTGACCCCGGCCATCCGCAAGACGCGTCTGAAATGAGCGCAACATGACACGCCTGATCGTCGGACCGTTCAACCGCGTCGAGGGCGACCTCGAAGTGCACCTCGACATCGAGGAGGGCCGCGTGCGGTCGGCGCGCGTCAATGCGCCGATGTACCGCGGCTTCGAGCAGATACTGCAACAGCGCCATCCGATGGATGCGCTGGCCGTCGTGCCGCGCATCTGCGGCATCTGCTCGGTGTCGCAGTCGGTCGCCGCCGCGCGCGCGCTTGCCGACATGATGGGCGTGCAGCCGCCGGAAAACGGCGTGCACGCAACCAACCTCATCCAGGCCACCGAAAACCTCGCCGACCACCTGACGCATTTCTACCTGTTCTTCATGCCTGATTTTGCGCGCCCCGAGTACGCGTCGCGGCCGTGGCATGCCGAGGCGCGGCGGCGTTTTGCCGCGCAGCAGGGGCAGCACGTGCGGCAGGCGGTGGCCGCGCGGCAGCGGTGGTTTACGCTGCTGGGCACGCTGGCCGGCAAATGGCCGCATTCCCTGACCATCCAGCCGGGAGGTTCTTCCAGGCCGGTTGACACCGGCGAGCGTATCCGGCTGCTCACCCGCATCCGCGAGTTCCGCGCCTTCCTCGAACAGACGCTGTTCGCCGCGCCGCTGGAGCACATCGCGGCGATCGGCAGCGAAGCGGAACTGGATGCATGGCATGCCGCATCGCAGCCGGATGACGGCGATTTCCGCCTGTTCCTCACCTTGGCGCGCGAGAATGCACTCGATGGTCTCGGCCAGGGGCCCGGGCTTTACCTTTCCTATGGCGCCTACCCCGGCGCGGCCGGAGAGCACGCATTCCGGCGCGGCCTGTGGGATGGGCGCGCGCACAGTGTGCTGCCCCTCGATACCGCGCGCATCACAGAAGACGCGACGCATGCATGGCTCGCGGATGAGGGCGGACCCCGGCATCCGCGGGACGGCCTGACATTGCCGGCGCCCGGCAAGACGGAAGCCTACACCTGGAACAAGGCGCCGCGCATGGCCGGCCGCGTGCTGGAAACCGGCGCCATCGCGCGCCAGCTGGTCGCCGGCCATCCGCTGGTGCGGGAAGCGGTGGTGCGCACTGGCGGCAACGTCTACACACGTGTACTGGCGCGCCTGCTGGAACTGGCCCTGGTGGTACCGATGATGGAACGCTGGCTGGCCGCGCTGCGGCCCGGCGAGCCATACTTCACGGACGCGAGCCTGCCCGATGCGGCGCAGGGCATGGGCCTCACGGAAGCCGCCCGCGGCGGCCTCGGCCATTGGGTTGTCGTGCAGGACGGAAAGATCCGCAACTACCAGATCGTCGCGCCCACCTCCTGGAATTTTTCCCCGCGCGACGCGCAGGGACAGCCGGGTGCGCTCGAACTCGCGCTGGCCGGCACCGAAGCCGGCGAGGGCGCCGCGGCGCCGGTCGCGGTGCAGCATATCGTCCGCTCCTTCGATCCCTGCATGGTCTGCACCGTGCATTGACGCTCCCCGAGAAGAACAACATGCCACGACAATCCAAGACTTCTTCGCCCGCCGTCCCCGGTATTCACGCCATGCCGGATCACGCCGCGCTCGACGGCGTGGACGAGGCAACCTGGGTCGACGTGATCCAGAAGATGGACGAGGTGTATTCGCAGCTCGTGCGCGACGAAATCGCGCTGGAGGAAAAGAACGAACAGCTCGAGCGTTCGCAGCAATTCATCTTCAGCCTGCTGTCCGCGATGTCGGATGTGTTGGTGGCATGCAACCACCTTGGCGACATCGAAGAAACCAATACCGCATTGCGTGAACTGGTCGGCGTCGACGAACAACGCTTGCGCGGCATGACCATCTACGACCTGCTCGCCGACGGCACCAGCGCAGCCCGTGTCCGGCGCATGATCGAGCAGGCGCTGCCGGGCGGCGAGGTCGCCGAGCTGCAGCTGGTGCATCCCACCCATGGCGGCGTGCACGTTGACTTCAACTGCACCCCGCGCATGGACAGCAGCGGCAAGCGCGCCGGCTACGTGTTCGTCGGCCGTCCGCTGGGCGAACTCAAGCGCGCGTACCAGGAATTGCGCCAGACCCATGAGGCGCTCAAGCGGACGCAACAGCAACTGCTGCATGCCGAGAAAATGGCCTCGCTGGGCCGCCTAGTGGCCGGCGTTGCGCATGAACTCAACAACCCGATCAGTTTCGTGCTCGGCAATGTCCACGCGCTCAAGCGCTACAGCGACCGCATCACCGCCTATGTGGAGGCGGTGCACGAAGGCGATACGCCGGAGCAGCTTGCCGAAATGCGCCAGAAGCTGCGTATCGATCGCATCCTCGACGACCTGCCTTCGTTGATCGAAGGCACCATCGAGGGGGCGCAGCGCACCACTGACATCGTCAACGGCCTCAAACGTTTTTCCGCGGTCGATCGCGACGAGAAGGAACAGGTGGACCTGAACGACGTGGTCGAGCGCGCGATCCACTGGGTCAGCAAGGGAACGGCGCCGCATTTTGCCGTCCACTGGGAACGCGGCGCTCCATTGTCGGTGACGGGCAGCGCGGGCAAGCTGCTGCAAGTATTGATGAACGTCATCCAGAACGCCTATGACGCCGCCAGCGGCGCCCAGGTGGCGCAACCGGCGTTGTGGATTACCGCCGGCCGTGAGGACGGCAAGGTGGCGCTCTACCTGCGCGACAACGGTCCCGGCATTCCCGACGCCTGCATGAACCAGATCTTCGACCCCTTCTTCACCACCAAGCCGGTCGGCAAGGGAACCGGCCTTGGCCTGTCGATCAGCTACGGCATTGTCGAGAAGCACGGCGGCACCCTGTCGGCGCGCAATGCGCCGGGCGGCGGGGCGGAATTCGTCATCGAGCTGCCGGCGGCGTAGCGCCCGGCGCGCGGCCGGCCAAAGGGATTACAATAACGTTCCCTTTTTGTCTCCCTTTTTCCGTCCGCGCACTCCTATGGCCGTCAATCTTCCCCTTCCCATCGCCGCCAACCTGAAGCCTGTCGCAGGCATCGAACTGGGCTTCGCCGAAGCCGGCATCCGCAAAGCCAACCGCAAGGACCTGCTGGTCATGAAGCTGGCGCCGACGGCGACGGTCTCGGGCGTGTTCACGAAGAACCGTTTCTGCGCCGCGCCGGTGCAGGTGTGCAAGGCCCACCTCGAAGGCGTGCGCCTGTCGGGCACCCCGATCCAGGCACTGGTCGTCAACACTGGCAACGCGAACGCCGGCACCGGCGAAGCCGGCCTGGCCAATGCCAATGCCACCTGCGAGGCGCTGGCCGCGCTGCTGGGATGCGCACCGTCGCAGATCCTGCCGTTCTCGACCGGCGTGATCCTGGAACCGCTGCCGGTCGACCGCCTCAAGGCCGGCCTGCCGAACGCGATTGCCAACCTGAACGCCGACAACTGGTACAACGCGGCGGAAGCCATCATGACTACCGACACCCAGCCGAAGGCGGCGTCGCGCACGGTGACCATCGCCGGCAAGAGCGTGACGCTGACCGGCATCAGCAAGGGCGCGGGCATGATCAAGCCGAACATGGCGACCATGCTCGGCTACCTGGCGATGGATGCCAAGGTCGTGCAGCCGGTGCTGGACCACATGGTGAAGGCCGCCGCCGACAAGTCCTTCAATTGCATCACGATCGACGGCGACACCTCGACCAACGATTCCTTCATGGTCATCGCCACCGGCGCCGGCCAGCTGGAAGTGAACGACACCACTTCCCCCGAATACGCCGAACTCGCCGCCGCGGTCACGTCGATTTCGCAAGAACTGGCGCAGATGATTGTGCGCGACGGCGAGGGCGCGACCAAGTTCATGACCATCACGGTGGAAGAGGGCCGCTCGGTCGAGGAATGCCGCCAGATCGCCTATTCCATCGGCCATTCGCCGCTGGTGAAGACCGCGTTCTACGCATCCGACCCCAACCTCGGCCGCATCCTGGCGGCGATCGGTTACGCCGGCATCGACGACCTCGATGTCAGCAAGCTCAACCTCTACCTCGACGACGTCTGGGTCGCGAAGAACGGTGGACGCAATCCGGAATACAAGGAAGAAGACGGCCAGCGCGTGATGAAGCAGAGCGAGATCACCATCCGCGTCAAGCTCGCGCGCGGCGATGCGGCAGCGACCATCTGGACCTGCGACTTCTCGCACGACTACGTGAGCATCAACGCCGACTACCGTTCCTGACATGACGCAACTCGACCAATTCCTCGAGCGCGCGGAAGCGCTGCTGACGCGCATCGAAGCCTTCCTGCCGCACGCCGCGCGCAACGTGGATTGGAATGCCTCGTACGCCTTTCGCTGGCGCAAGCCGGGTGGCAAGGGCAGCCACGGCTACCTGCAGCCGGTGACCCATGTCGCGCGCATCGCCTTCTCCGACCTGCACAACATCGAGCGCCAGAAGGAGCAGATCGAGCAGAACACGCGGCAGTTCGTCGCAGGACGTCCGGCCAACAACGTGCTGCTGACCGGCGCGCGCGGCACCGGCAAGTCCTCGCTCATCAAGGCTTGCCTGAACCAGTTCGCCGAGCAGGGCCTGCGCCTGATCGAAGTCGACAAGGATGACCTCAGTGACCTGCCCGATATCGTCGACCTCGTGGCCGCGCGCCCTGAGCGCTTCGTCATCTTCTGCGACGACCTGTCCTTCGAGGAAGGCGAGGGTGGCTACAAGGCACTCAAGGTCGCGCTCGATGGCGGCCTGACCGCGCAGTCGGACAATGTGCTGATCTACGCCACATCCAACCGCCGCCACCTGATGCCCGAGCGCATGTCCGACAATGCGACCTATGTGCACACGGAAGACGGCGACCTGCATCCGGGCGAGACGGTCGAGGAAAAGATTTCCCTCTCCGAGCGTTTCGGCCTGTGGGTGTCTTTCTACCCGTTCAAGCAGGACGACTACCTCGACATCGTCGCGCACTGGCTGCGCCACTTCGGCTGCGATGCGCAACAGATCGAGGAAGCCCGCGCCGACGCATTGCGCTGGGCGCTGCAGCGCGGCTCGCGTTCCGGCCGCGTGGCCTGGCAGTTCGCCAAGGACCACGCCGGCAAGATCCAGAAGCAAGGCCTATGACCAAACCGGCAGCACCCATCGATGTCGCCGTCGGCATCCTCATGAAGCCGAACGGCGATGTCCTGCTCGGCCAGCGCCCCGACGGCAAGCCCTACGCCGGCTACTGGGAATTCCCGGGCGGCAAGGTGGAGCCGGGCGAGGACATCCTCGATGCGCTCAAGCGCGAGTTCGTCGAGGAGCTGGGCGTGCAAGTCCTCTCTGCCGAACCCTGGTGCGGCGTCGAGCACGTTTACCCGCACGCGCACGTGCGCCTGCATTTCTACATCAGCCGGGAGTGGGCCGGCGAACCGCAAAGCCTGGAAGGGCAGGCCTTTGCCTGGCAGGGGTCGCTGGGTGTCGAACCCTTGCTGCCCGCCACGATTCCGCTGATCGAGTGGCTGGACAGGCTTCGGTACGCCTGAGCACCCAAGACTGTATTTATTTGAATACACTGTACATTAATATATACAGTCGTTCTTCTGCCTTCGTTTCCTTTTAAATTCAAATACTTATTCCTTGCATGATGGGTGTGTGTATATAAATGTGTACACATGCCAAAGCCCCCTTCTTTGCCAAAAAAACGCTAAGCCATTGAATTTATTGCGTTTGTCTTTCTGGCACGCCTGTTGCTGAACTGTCCGGAAACATGACCGGCACAGATCCGGTCCATGACACGCGACGAGGGGACAATGGCGGATCGGGAAAAGCAGGCGGGCGCAGTACTTACCATCGACTTGGGCGCAATCCGCGCCAACTATCGCTTCCTGCAATCGAAGGCGCCCGGCGCGCGCTGCGGCGCGGCCGTCAAGGCAGACGCCTATGGCCTCGGCGCAATCCCGGTAGCCGCCGCGCTGGCCGAAGAGGGCTGCCGCCACTTCTTCGTCGCGCACCTCGATGAAGGCATCGCCCTGCGTCCCCATC
>NZ_LSTO01000001.1:1621645-1625064 GCF_002211445.1 Noviherbaspirillum denitrificans
CCTGCCCGGTCCGGACGTGCCTATCGCGAATTACATCGCCACGCTGGCCGACGACAAGGCGCAACCGGCGATGGTCATCATCGGCGATGCCCGTCGTCGCCAGATCACAGTACGGATCGTGGCGCCGCAGGTGCTGGCGGCGGACCGCAGCCTCGAACTATGGGCGGTGCCGAAGGAAGGCGCACCGCGTTCGCTCGGCCTCGTGTCCGCCGACGGAACGGTGACGTTGCCGCTCCCCGAAAACGCCAGCCCCGACATGATTCCGGTGTTGGCCATCAGCCTCGAGCCCAAGGGCGGCTCGCCCAACCGGAATGCGCCGAGCGGGCCGATCCTGTACAAGGGCGCGTGGCTGAAGACCTGAGTTGCCACATCAGTGCAGCTGTGCCGGGTTGGCATCTCCGATATCGTCGATCAGCGCCCCCTGCGAGATCACTTCGCCGATGGTCGCTTCCTGATACCAGGTCTGCACCTGCTGCAAGTGCGCCCGCTCCTCATCCAGCGCCACCGAAAAATCGGTGATCAGCGCATTCTGGCTCTGGTCCTCGGCCAACGCGATCAGGAATTCCCAGCCGGCGTTATCGCTCATCTCCGCTACCAGGATTGCATGCAGCGACTGGGCGATCGTGGTCCGCGGATCGGTTACGACCTGCATCAGCCCCATCGACTCCACGCCCGCCAGGTCGGCGCACGGCGTCTGCGACGTCGGGTCGCCGCCCAATGATTCGATGGCATCCGCAACAATCGCGAAATGCCGCGCCTCGTCCTGGCGGATCTTCTGCAGGTCGGCCAGCGTCATGCTGGTGGACTGGTCCTGCATGGTTTCGAACTTGGTGATGAGCGCGTCGTACAGGCGCGTGCCAGTACGCTCGAAGGCGAGGCGTTCGCCCAGCTTGTCCAGCAGCAGTTGCGGCTGGTCGCCGGTCAGCATCGACACGCCGGTCGTCATCGCGCCCTTCACCGTGCCTGGCAGGGGCACCGATCCGACGGGATCGGATTCAGCAATGCTTGCGCTGCGCATCTCTGCCAGCGCACTGTCGTCGCCCGGCGCAGCGGGCGTCATCGATGCGGGCGTACCCTGCATTGCAGACGCGTCGAAGGGCGACATCTGCATGCCGGTGCGGTTCATGCCCATGGGTGTTTGCTCTTTCATGGCTGCTCCTCAAACTAGATGGCGACCGCAACCTTGCGGTTGAGCTCGGTACCCGGCGACCAGATGTAGCCGCCTGCGACCGCTTCGCTAGGCGAGCCGCTGGAGTTGATGTGGGTGCGGTAGTCGATCGACGCCTTGCTTTCCTTCGACTTGTCGACGAATTGCGTGCCGTTGGCGCGCAGGTCGAGTTCCTGCGCCAGCACCTGCCGCACGAAGTCGCGCTGGCTGGCAAATTGCACCGGCTCGGGAAGGTCGTCAGGGAACAGCTCGGCCGGGTCGCGTTTTTCGTGCTGCTTGAAGAGTTCGGCGACGGTATTGAAGTGGCCGAGTTCGTAGTCGAGGAAGCGCTCCCAGATCGCCTTGATGCGCGGATTGGTTTCCTGCTGCACGCAGCTGTAATAGTTGTACACCTCGACCGCTTCATGCATCAGCCATTGCTCGAGCACCGTCTCCTCGGGGCAGATCAGCGAGCCGTACTGGGTGACGTGCTGCTCCTCGATGGAAGCGATTTCCGCATAGAGTTGCCGCGCCACCGGATCGGCGAACTGCGGGCCGATGTTCATGTAGTAATCGTGGGTCTGGAATTCCGCCGCCGTGATCATCAGCGCGTGAAGCTTGCTCAGGGGCGCGGCCGTCGCGCGGTCATAGGGCTCGCGCAGGTCGTCCTGCGGATGGCGGTGCTCGTCCACCGTCGGCCGTCCCGGCAGGATGTCGGTATAGCTCTGCAATATGTTGTTTGCATCCTTGCCCTCAAGGCGATCGAGCAAGGCGGAATAGCGGTACAGGTGGTCGAAGTCTTCCAGCAAGCCGAAGCGGTATGCCTGCGCAAAATACGGGTCGGGCTCGCGCTGTGCGACGGCGGCGGTCACCTCGATCGCGACCTGCTCGTAGGCAATCGTGGTTTCAAGCTGGGAATGGTCGGGACCCAGCAGCCAGTTGACCATGGTGGCCTGGTGCTGCTCGGTGCGGCGGATCTGCGCGAGTTTCGGCCGCAGCTCTCGGCTCAGGCGCGCGGCCATGTGCTGGAAGCGCAGGGCTTCGAGCTCGATGCCGTTCATGAGGATGATGCGCACGCGGGTGAAGGCGTCGTCGTCGAGCTTGCTGATCGGCTTGCCTACCATGTCGCGCCAAGTGAAGCGCTGCTGTTCGAGCGGACAGCCTTTCGCTGTGAAAAGATTGAGGGACATTGCACTGCTCCTTTCATGCCATGCTTGTGAAGCGTTTGCGGGAACGGGCTGCGGTCGCAACTTCCGTGCCGCCCGAAATACAGCGGCGCGCCGCATTTGCGCACGGAGCAGCAATGCCCGTTCTTACACAGGCGTGGTAAGGCTTACAGCATGAAGAAGCAATTGAGGACTAGGAGAACATCGAGACGGGTTCCGGCGTGAGCATATTGGCGTCGCGCACGATCACCCATCCGGCTTCCGGCGATTTGCGCAGGATGGACAGCGAGTTGCCCGAGCGGCGCATCGGCAGGCCTTCGCGATGCGGCGTCACGGTGACGGTGAGGTGGGTCCAGCAATAGGCGAGGTCATTGGTAACGTGGAGTTCCTTGATCTCGCCTTCCGATTCGATACGGTAATGTTTCATGCCTTCACTGAAGGCTTCCATGTAGGCTTGCCGCCCGCGCATCGGCTGCTGCCCCGGCATCAGGAAAATCACATCCTCGTCCATCAATTCGGACAGGCGCTGCAGGTTGCCTTCCGCGGAGGCGGTCTGCCATTCGTTGATCAGCATGCGGATGATCTGTTCATCGTTTTTCATCGAAGCACCCTCCTTCGGAATGGACGGCAAGAGCAGCCCGGTCAGGCAGGCCAGGCAGGCCAGGCAGCCTGCAACAGCGCGGGCATGACTTCACCCGATCTCCCGCGCAGTACGTACTGCGCAATCTCATCATGACTGGTGGCTTCCGGGTTGATCTGAATCACAGTGCGTCCGCACGAGCGCGCATAACGCGGCAGGCTGGCCGCCGGTTCGACCAGGCTGGAGGTGCCGATGCAGAAAAAGATGTCAGCGGTTTCCAGTACTTCGGCCGCCCGCGTCCATGCTGGTGCCGGCAGGGCTTCGCCGAACCAGACCACCCCGGGGCGAATCAGGCCGCGGCAGTGCGGGCAGGCGGGCGGTGTGCCCGCATCCAGTTCCGCTTCAGCGGCGGGCCGGCCGCAATTGGCGCACAGGTTATGCCAGATATTGCCGTGCAATTCGATGACATCGCTGCTGCCCGCCTGCAGATGCAGGCCGTCGACATTTTGCGTGATCACGGTGACGC
>NZ_LSTO01000001.1:1625074-1631584 GCF_002211445.1 Noviherbaspirillum denitrificans
TTGCCTTGTCCAGGTCGAGCAGGTAGCGGCGACGTTCGTCGGCACGCGCAATCGCTTCGGAAAGCTGCTGGCGTGAGTCGACGCCGGCGCGTTCCATCAGCGGCTTCAGGCTGGCGCCGGCCGTCTCGATCGCGTCCTGCGCGCGCTTCGCCTGCTCCTTCGCCAAGCGGATCGCTTCCTTCAGGCGGTTTGCCTCGGTTCGCGCATCCTTTGCACGGGCCAGGCGCTTCGCCAGTTCCTGCGCGATCCGTGCCGGCGGCATCCCGTCGAGATTGCTGCCGAAATGCGCGGCAAGGCGCAATGCGTCCGCGGCGAATTTGTCCAGGTCTGCCTGCATCGCGCCGATGCGCTCCCCCCGGATCTGGCGCAGCTTGCCCAGCAGTTCGTCCAGCGATGCGAACAGTTCCAGCGCACCGTTGACGCTGCCGATCGTTGTCTCCTGTGCGAGACCCGCTGCGGCCAGGGCGCGGGACCATTCCTCCTTCCACTGGGCCACTGCACCACCGGCTGCTGCAGTGGCCTGTTCCAGCGATTGCGCCTGCGCCTTTGCCGTTTTCAGCTGCGCTTCAAGCGTCTCGCGCCGTACCCTGTTGCTGTCCATGGATTGCACATGGAGTTCGGCCTGCACGCACAGCGCGGTCAGCTTTTCGCTGTCGTCGATGTGCAGGCCCGCATCGCGCAATGCCGCTGCCAGGCGCTGCCGGTGTTCTTCCACCTGGCGCGACAGGGCGTCGGTACTGTCTTGCGCGTCCCGGCATTCCGCTGCTGCTGCGAGTGCCTTGTCCCGCTTTGCGATCCATTCGCCGATGTTGTCCAGCTTCATGCCAGGCACGCCGAACGCTATCGCCATCTCGCCCCAAAGCTTGTCGAATTCCGCCAGTTGCGCCACCAGCCGGGACAATTCGCCGTCGAGGATGGTCTGCTGGTGGATTGCCTGCTCCAGCTGGTGCTGGTGGCTTTGCAGCTGCGCGGCTGCCTCGACGTTTTCGAAGCGCTTGTCGGAGAGTTCGTCGGCGCGATGGAGCTGGCCTTCGAACTGTTCTGCGCCGTCCCCGACGCTGGTCGTTCCTTCCTTGATTGCACGCCAGCTTGCATCGCGTTCCTCGCGCGCCTGCAAGACGTCTTCGCGCGGCGTCGGATGATGCAATTCGGTGAGCTGGGAGATCTTCAGCTTCAGCGTCGAGACCGCGCCGGCCTGGTCGAGTATGCGCTTGTCCAGCGCCTTCCTCTCGTTGACCAGTGTGAGGCGGTCCAGCATGACATGGGCGAGCTCCTCCTGCCCGGGCAGTTGCATCGCGGCCAGTTCCTCCGCGGGCTTGTTCCATCGGCCCAGTGCCAGTTGGGCGCTGGACGACGTCGCCTGGGCCTTCGCGAACAGGCTTTGCTGCTTTTGCAATGCGGCTTCGGTATCGCCGAGTGCGCGCGCGCTTGCGATGGCGGCACGCAGCGCCGGTTTGACCTCGCCCGCCGACAAGCCAGCCAGCTCCTGCGCCAGTTGCTGGAGTTCCTGTGTCTTTGCCTGCCCGCTCTGTTCGGCGGCACGCAATGCCTGCGTCAATCCGCTGTGTGCCTGGGACAGGCGGGCCAGTTCGCGCCGCACCAGCAGCGAAGGCAGGCGCGCGTTGAGTTCGTCTTCCGACGTGTAGTCCCAGCCGAGTTGCGCGCAGGCCTTGCGCACGTCGGCCAGCAGCGCTTCGACTTCTTCCTGCCGCCTGGCGATGTCGCGCTCGTGCGAGCCGTAGCGCATGCGGCATTCTTCGAGTGCGGCAATATCGGAGGCAAGGTCGAGGACGGCGTCGTCAACATCGATGCGCGCGAGTTCCGCTTCCGCCTTTTCTACTTCCGTGTTGCGCAATTCCAGCAACTGTCCCGCTGTGGCCAGTTCTCGTTCGGCCGCGGACAGAACGGCGGCGGCATCCGCCGGCAGATCCGCCACCGGACCCAAGGAACCAAGCTGCCGCTCGATATCGCGCACAGCGTGAAGGAAGGGTGCGACGCGGCGGATGCGTTCCAGCTTGCTGCGCGTGACCTCCAGCTGCCGCAGCAATTCGCCTACCGTAGCCAGCTCGTCCGCTACGGACTGCTGGCGTGCGTTGGCTTCGGTCCATACCTTGGTGCGGACGGTGGCTTCCTTCAACGCCGTATTTGCCTTGTCGAGCAGGTCGGCAGCGCTGTAATACGCGCGGTCGGCGGCCTTGCGTGGCGCCCACAGCTTGTCCGCTTCCGCCAGCAGCGCATCCCTGATCTTGCCCAGGCTGGCGATGCCGGCCGCGGATTGGAACAGCACCTGTCCGACGTCATTCTCCGCATTGAGGATGCTGTTGCCGCCTTCCACCAGCCGGGTATGGTCGAGGCCGAACATTTGATCGAAGAAGTGGCGGTCCGCGATGCCGAGGAAAGGTACCAGTGCGTTGTCGGCAAGCACGGTATCGGCTACCGTGCGCAGTGTCTGCTTCTGTGCCTTCGCACGCTGGAATTCCAGCGCCTGCGCCTGGTTGCCGATCGATGCGCCAACGCGCAGTTCGTTCAGCGGATGCAGGAAGGCATGCACGGAACGCGCCGGTATCCCGAACAGCAGGTCGAGGACCGCGGAGCGCAGCGTCGATTTGCCGGCCTCGTTGGGGCCGACAACCAGGTGGAAGTCGCGCGCTGCATGCGGGAATTCGATGCAGCGGTCGGAGAATTTGCCGTATTTGATGAGGTCAAGCCGGTTCAGACGCATCGCCGATTACTCCATCCGCGCAAGTTGAGACATGAGGCCGGGACGGACTCCGCCCACCAGCTTGGCGAGTTCGCCGTTGCGGATATCCCTGAAATACGGGACCGCGTTCTGCAGTTCCAGCGGCGCCTTTGCCACCAGCGCCATCAGGTCGGTCTTCAGGCTCGCGAGGAATTCAGGGTCACCTTGCGCGTCTTCGAAAAAGGCTTGCAGGTCGGCCAGCGCGTCACCACGCGCGCGGATCGCATCCGGCTCATCCGATGCCGTGGTGGCGGTCTTGACCTTTTCGATCCAGAGGCGGTCTGCACCGAGCGCGGCGGCCGAGGCCAGCACTTCGGCGCGCAGCTGCGCCTCCATGCCGAACAGTTCGCCATGCACCGGCGTCTTGCCGGAGATGGTGATGCGTACCGCCGACGGCATGCCGGATGGCGTGGATGCAAGCACCGCTTCCAGTTCCTTGTTGATGGCATGTACCACTTCCGCCATGGAATTGCATGGCGCCGCGTCGACATTCACCGCGTGCCAGCGCAGCACGTCGACGAACAGCCGTTCAACCTTTTGCACGCCGGTCTCGTCGGCGGTGACCAGCACGGCGCCGCGCGGACCGGTTTCGCGGATGTGGCGGCCCTGCAGGTTGCCGGGGAAAACGATGGTCGATGCGCCCTGCCACACCTGGTATTCGTGCACATGGCCGAGCGCCCAGTACTGGTAACCCTTCGCGTGCAGTTCATCGATGGTGCACGGCGCGTAGTTGGCATGGGTGGAATGCACGCCGAGTGCGGTATGCAGCACGCCGATGTTGAACATGCCCGGCAGCGGATCGGGATAGGTTTGCGCGAGGTTTTCGGTGGTGGCCGCATCCTTGAAGCTGCGTCCGTGCAGCGCCACTTTCAGGCCGTCGATGACAAAGGTGTGCGCCTTGCGGGATTCGAAGGTGTATACGTTGTCGGGCAGGACCAGTTTTTTGGTCATCTCGCTTTCGGCGTCATGGTTGCCGAATTTGACATACGCGCGGATGCCCGCCTTCTTCAGCCGACCCATTTCGCGGCAAAAGAAAATGCCGGTGTTGTGGTCTTTCCAGCCACCGTCGTACAGGTCGCCGGCGATGACGACGAAATCCACTTGCAGGTCGATCGCTTCATTGACCAGTTTGGTGAAAGCGTCGCGGGTGGCGCTGCGCAGCATCTGCGCGGGCGCATCCGGATAGGCACTCAGGCCGGTAAGCGGACTATCCAGGTGGATGTCCGCGGCGTGAATGAATCTCATCTCTTGATTCCGGTTAAACGAGGGTGGTGCGGGAAAAAAACCGTAGGGTGGGCAGAGTGAAACGAAATCCGGCAGGCGCTCGGCAAGCGTTGTTGCGACGGGTTTCGCTTCGCTCTACCCACCCTACGGTCGGCAATGCGGGGGAAAGAGGATGTTCAGGACATCAGGTGCTGTACCACGCATCCTTGAGCGGTCCGACGACCACGTCCTTCAGTTCCGCGCGCGATTCGAGCCAGGTCTTGAACGCGTTGCGCTGCTCTTTGGAAACCGAACCGCGCAGCGCGTCGACCACCACGAAGCCTTCGAATCCGCCATTGAAGCCGCCGCCGAACAGCAGGCCCATGTCGTCGATTGCGGCAATTAGCGCATCGATGAATGCCGTGCGTTCTTCTTGCGACAGTTCCTTGGTCAGCTTGGCGGTGACGTCGAATCCGAGTTCCTGGAATTCGCCCAGCTTGAGTTTCTTGCGCTGGCGAAGATTGTATTTCCCTTTGGTATGTGCAGGCATGCGCTTTCCGTTGAATTGAAATGGGTGAAAGCGGGTGATTATACCGGTCATGCCCGTGGACGGGCGCTGAAAAACACGGTGGTGCTACGGCTTGCTGTCCGTCTGCGCGAGCACGTTGAGCGCGTTCTGCGACCACTCGATCCACAATTCTTCGTGCATGATGCCGGCCTTGAGCACCAGGTGTTGCACCTGTTGCTCGCGCGACGGACTTTTGCCGGAAAAGTCGCGCTGCTCGATCTTGCGATAAGTGGCAAGCCTTTCCTGGTGCATCGCAAGCCGCCGCATGATGTCGTCCTTCACCGCGGTCGGTCCGACGATGGCCTCCGCACGCAGACGCAGCATCAGCTCGTCGCGCAGGGGTCGCGGATCCTGGCTTTCCGCGGTCCAGCGCTTCAGTTCCTTGCGCCCGGCCGGCAGCACCTGGTAGATTTTTTTCCCGCCGCGCGCGGACTCCGCCGGCAGCGATTCGACCCAGCCGGCTTCTTCCAGCCTTCCCAGCTCCCGGTAGATCTGCTGGTGGGTCGCGTGCCAGAAATAGCCGATGGAATGGTCGAACCGCCGGGCCAGCTCCAGCCCGGAACCGGGATGTTCGATCAACGCGGTCAGGAGCGCGTGCGGTAAAGACATGGAGGTCGCAGATGTACTTGAAATGATCGGGCGATTTTATCCCATGTCCATTGCGGGCTCAGAGCCTGACCTTGAAATCGGGAAGCCGGTCGCCGAGGCGCTTGCCCATTTCCGCGCCCAGCATTTGCAGGCTGATGAGCGGGCGGATCATGACTTCGAAGTCGACGATCTTTCCGTTGTCGTCGAAGCGCACGAAGTCGGCCCCCTTCAACAGCTTGTCGCCGACGCTGGCGCTGAATTCGAGCACGACGTTCAATCCGTCGTCCGACGCGAATTGCCGGTGATACTTGAAGTTCTCGAAGACGGTGATGACCGTCGTCAGCGCGAGGTTGACCGCTTCCGCGGACTTGTAGGGATGAAAGGCCATCGGCGAATGGAACATGGCATCGGGATGGAGGATCGAGCGCAGGGCGCCCAGGTCCCGCTTCTCGATCATGTCGTGCCATGTTGCCAGGGACTCGGCCGCGGCCGGGCGGAGATTTCCAGGGTTCTGCATGGTTTGCTCCTTGGGTTGCTTAAATGGCAGCGGCCAGGCGCGTGCCCTGGTCGATCGCGCGCTTGGCGTCGAGTTCCGCGGCTACGTCGGCGCCGCCGATCAGGTGCACGGAACATCCCGCGGATTTCAGGTCGTCAAACAGTTCGCGCAGGGGCTCCTGGCCGGTGCAAAGGATGACGTTGTCCACGGGGATGACACGTTCTTCGCCGCCCGCCGTGATGTGCAGTCCCTGGTCGTCGATCCTGCGGTAGCTGATGCCCGCTTCCATGCCGACGCGGCGCGCCTTCAGCCCGGCGCGATGAATCCAGCCGGTGGTCTTTCCGAGGTTGTCGCCGACCTTGGATGCCTTGCGCTGGAACATGATGACCTTGCGTACCGGTGCGTCGACATGCGGCGGCCGTAGTCCGCCGGGTTCGCCGTAGGCGGTATCCACGCCCCATTCCGCATAGAATTTTTCCGGCACCACGCTGGCGCTTTCGCCGGAATGCGTCAGGTATTCCGCGACGTCGAAGCCGATTCCGCCGGCGCCGATGACGGCAACGGTTTTGCCGACGGGTTTTTCATCGCGCAGTACGTCCAGATACCCCAGGACCTTGGGATGGTCGACACCGTCAATCGGAGGCGTGCGAGGCGTCACTCCGGTCGCGAGCACGATGTCGTCGTAACCGCCCTGCTGCAACTGTTCGGCGCGTACCCGCGTGTTGAGCACCACTTTCACGCCGCGCAATGCAATCTGCTTTTCGAAGTAGCGCAGCATCTCGTAAAACTCTTCCTTCCCGGGAACCTTTTTAGCGACGTTCAGCTGCCCGCCGATTTCGGGTTGCGCATCGAAGACGACAACCTCATGGCCGCGTTCTGCGGCGGTAATAGCGAAGCTGAGCCCGGCCGGGCCGG
>NZ_LSTO01000001.1:1631594-1634949 GCF_002211445.1 Noviherbaspirillum denitrificans
AAGCATGAGCCGCGCACCCTTCGTGATGGCGAAGGCGGAATCGGCGTTCTCGCGCGACATGAAGATCTTCGACTCCACCATCGGCGCGCGTTTCCCTAATCCGAAGGTCACCGCCGAGTACGGCGCCGACACGATGCCGGAAACCGGCGACAACGTTGCGAAGCAATTCGGCGTCACGCGCGAGCAGGCGGATACCTTCGCGCTGGCTTCGCAAATGAAATTCCATGCGGCCGTGCAGGATGGCTTCTTCGCCGGCGAGATCCATCCGATCAGCGTACCCACCGGCCGCAAGACGCCGCCGGTCGTGGTCGACAAGGATGAGCATCCGCGCCCCGAAACCACCGCCCTCACGCTGGAAAAACTCAAGCCGCTGTTTGAAGGCGGCGTGGTCACCGCCGGCAATGCATCCGGCATCAACGACGGCGCGGCCGCGCTGCTGATCGGCAGCCGTGCAGCCGGCGAAAAGGCGGGCAAGGCGCCGATGGCGCGCATCGTCTCGGCTGCGGTGGCAGGCGTCGAACCGCGCATCATGGGCGTCGGTCCGGTGCAGGCGATCCGCAAGGCCCTCGCCCGCGCCAATCTGTCGCTCGCCGACATGGACATCATCGAGATCAACGAAGCCTTCGCCAGCCAGGTGCTCAGCTGCCTGAAGCTGCTGGAAGTCGACTTCAAGGACACGCGCGTCAATCCGAATGGCGGCGCGATCGCCGTGGGCCATCCGCTCGGCGCGTCGGGTGCCCGCCTCGCGCTGACCGCCAGCCGCGAACTCGCACGGCGCAACGGCCGCTATGCCGTCGTCAGCCTGTGCATCGGCGTCGGCCAGGGGCTGGCGGTGGTCATCGAACGCATTCAATGAGACCGGAGACGAGATGAAACAGAAGGCGCAATTCCACTGGGACGATCCGCTGCTGCTCGACCAGCAGTTGACGGAAGACGAGCGCATGGTGCGCGACGCGGCAAACGCGTACTGCCAGGAACGCCTGCAACCGCGCGTGCTCGAAGCCTTCCGCCACGAGAAGACCGATCCCGCCATCTTCCGCGAGATGGGCGAACTCGGCCTGCTCGGCCCGACCATTCCCGAGCAGTACGGCGGCCCCGGCCTGAACTACGTCAGCTACGGCCTGATCGCGCGCGAAGTCGAGCGTGTCGATTCCGGTTACCGCTCGATGATGAGCGTGCAATCGTCGCTCGTGATGGTGCCGATTTTCGAATTCGGCACCGAAGCGCAAAAGCAGAAATACCTACCGAAGCTGGCAAAGGGTGAATGGATCGGCTGCTTTGGCCTGACCGAACCAAACCACGGATCCGATCCGGGTTCGATGGTCACGCGTGCGAAGAAGGTGGCCGGCGGCTTCCTCATCAGCGGCAGCAAGATGTGGATTTCCAACTCGCCGATCGCTGACGTGTTCGTGGTGTGGGCGAAGGATGACGATGGCGATATCCGCGGCTTTATCCTCGACAAGGGCATGAAGGGCCTGTCCGCGCCTGCCATCCACGGCAAGGTCGGCCTGCGTGCGTCGATTACCGGCGAGATCGTGATGGATGAAGTGTTCTGCCCGAACGAGAATGCCTTCCCCGATGTGCGCGGGCTGAAAGGTCCGTTTACCTGCTTGAATTCAGCGCGCTACGGCATCGCCTGGGGCGCACTGGGTGCAGCAGAGTCCTGCTGGCATATCGCGCGTCAATACGTGCTCGACCGCAAGCAATTCGGCAAGCCGCTGGCGGCCAACCAACTGATCCAGAAAAAGCTGGCCGACATGCAAACGGAAATCACGCTCGGCCTGCAAGGCTGCCTGCGTCTAGGACGCATGAAGGATGAAGGCACGGCCGCCGTCGCGGTGACATCGATCATGAAGCGCAATTCCTGCGGCAAGGCACTCGACGTGGCACGCATGGCACGCGACATGCTGGGCGGGAATGGGATCTCGGATGAATTCGGCGTGATCCGGCACATGGTGAACCTGGAGGTGGTGAACACCTATGAAGGGACGCACGATATCCATGCGCTGATCCTTGGGCGCGAGCAGACGGGGATTGCGGCGTTTTGAATGGCGCCACGCTAGCAGACATAAAACCAGGCAACCACAAGAGACCCTCATGGACCTCAACTTCACCACGCAGGAACTCGCCTTCCGCCAGGAAGTACGCGACTTCGTCGCCACCGCCCTCCCCGCCGACATCCGGCACAAGGTCATCAACGGCCTCGTCCTCGAACGCGGCGACTACGTGCGCTGGCAAAAGATCCTGCACGCCAAGGGCTGGGCCGGCCCGGCGTGGAAGACCGACTTCGGCGGCACCGGCTGGACCACCGTGCAGCAATACATCTTCGAAGAGGAATGTGCCGCCGCCGGCGCGCCGCGCACCATCCCCTTCGGCCTCAAGATGGTGGCCCCGGTGATCATGCAGTACGGCTCGCCGAAACAGCAGGACCGCTTCCTGCCGAAGATCCTTGCCGCCGACGAATGGTGGTGCCAGGGCTATTCCGAACCCGGCTCCGGCTCCGACCTCGCCTCGGTCAAGACGCGCGCGGTGCGCGACGGCGACCGCTACATCGTCAACGGCCAGAAGACCTGGACCACGCAGGCGCAATACGCCGACTGGATCTTCTGCCTGGTGCGCACCGATCCGGAAGCCAAGGCGCAGCGCGGCATTTCCTTCCTGCTGATCGACATGCGCAGCCCCGGCGTCACCGTGCGCCCAATCATCACCATGGACGGCGCGCATGAAGTCAATGAAGTCTGGCTGGAGAACGTCGAGGTTCCCGTCGAAAACCTCGTCGGCGAGGAAAACGCCGGCTGGACCTATGCCAAATTCCTACTCGGCCACGAGCGCACCAACATCGCCGGCATCGGCATCGCCAAGCGCGAACTGGCACGCCTGAAACGCCTTGCCTCAATCGAAACCAAGAACGGCAAGCCGCTGATCAAGGACCCGCTGTTCGCATCGCGCATCGCGCAAGTCGAGATCGACCTCACCGCACTGGAAATCACCAACCTGCGCGTGCTTGCCGCCGAAGCGGAACGCCGCGCGCCCGGCCCCGAAGCCTCGATCCTGAAGATCAAGGGCACCGAAATCCAGCAAGCGATCACCGAACTGCTGGTTCAGGTCGCCGGCCCCTACGCGCTGCAACTGCGCCGCGACGCGATGGCCGCCGGCTACCAGGGCGATCCGGTCGGACCGTTCTATTCGGTGCCGCTGGGACCGAACTACCTGAACATGCGCAAGCTGTCGATTTACGGCGGTTCCAACGAAATTCAAAAGAACATCATCTCGCAGATGATCCTCGGCCTGTAGGAGCACACGATGGATTTCACCTTTACCGAAGAGCAGCAGATGCTGCTCGACACCACCCGCC
>NZ_LSTO01000001.1:1634959-1646857 GCF_002211445.1 Noviherbaspirillum denitrificans
GCGGTGGGCCTGGAATTTCTCGCGGGTGTCGATGGTGCCGAAGATCTTGCCGAAGACTTCCTTCGAGGCCGCCATCTTGCGAGCCATCTTGTTGGTCCAGTTGTGCGGCACGTGGCAGTCCGAGCAGATCGCGCGAACACCGCTGCGGTTGGAGTAATGGATGGTGTTCTGCAGCTCGGCGAAGACGTTGTCGCGCATCTCGTGGCAGCCGGTGCAGAACTTCTCGGTGTTGGTCGCTTCCATGATGGTATTGAAGCCGCCCCAGAACAGGACGCCCATCACGAAAGCACCAATGGTCAGGAAGCCGAAGCTGAGGTGGACGCTGGGACGGCGCAGGATGTCCCAATAGCGCTTGAGCAAGCGTTTCATGTGACTCCCTTATTTCTTCGGTTGCGGCGGCGCTGCCGAGGGATCGGGCGCCTGGTTCAGCATCGTGTCGACATCCTTGAACTGGTTGTTCACCAGCGGATTGAGGCCGGCCTGCGGCACGTGGCACTGCAGGCAGAAGTAGCGGCGCGGCGATAGTTCGGCGAGGAAGTTGCCGTCGCGGTCCATGAAGTGCGTGACGCTGATCATCGGCGCCTGGCTTTCCTGCGTGCGCGTACGCGCATGGCACATCATGCAGCGGTTGGCATTCTTGTCGAGCTGGTAGCCTTCGATCTTGTGCGGGATGATCGGCGGCTGCATCGCATAGTTGCGCGAGCGGCGCACGTCGCTGTTGTCGGGATTGACGATGGGCGGCGGCTGCGTGGTCTGGTCGAGCGGGACATTGCCGCGCATGCGGTCGTAAAAATCGGCGGCCGAGGCAAGACAGGGGAGAAGCAGCAGGACTGCGATTATTTTTCTCATTGCATTCTCCTATACCTTGCGCAGCTTGACCGCGCACTTCTTGAAGTCCGTCTGGAAGGAAATCGGGTCGGTCGCGTCCAGCGTCACCTTGTTGATCAGCTGGCTGGCGTCGAAGAAGGGCACGAACACCAGGCCGCGTGGCGGACGGTTGCGCCCTCGCGTTTCCACCCGCGAGCGGATCGTTCCTCGGCGTGAAGTGATTTCGATCAGGTCGCCCCGCCGCGCACCCAGTTCCTTCGCATCGTCCGGGTGGATGAAGCAGACTGCATTGGGGACCGCGCGGTACAGCTCCGGCACGCGGCGTGTCATGGTCCCGGTATGCCAGTGTTCCAGCACGCGTCCGGTCGACAGCCAGAACGGAAATTCCTTGTCCGGCTCCTCCGCCGCCTTTTCATAGGGCAGCGCAAAAATCACCGCTTTTCCGTCGGGCATGCCGTAGAAACTGAAGCCTTCACCCTGTTTGACATAGGGATCGGTGCCCTCGCGGTAGCGCCACCGCGTTTCCTTGCCGTTCACGACCGGCCAGCGCAGGCCGCGTTCCTTGTGGTAAGTATCAAAGGGCGCCAGGTCATGGCCATGCCCGCGACCGAACTGCGCGTATTCCTCGAACAGGCCCTTCTGCATGTAGAAACCGAATGCCTTGGCTTCGTCGTTGGCGTAGCCCGGCTCCATTTGCGCAGCAGGGAACTTGTCGACCACGCCGTTCCTGAAGATCAGGTCGTACATGGTCTTGCCGCGCCATTGCGGTGCCTGGTCGAGCAATTCCTTCGGCCACACTTCTTCCATCTTGAAACGCCTGGAGAACTCGGCAAGTTGCCAAAGATCGGAACGCGCCTCGCCGGGTGCATTCACCAGCTGGTGCCAGAACTGGGTGCGGCGCTCGGCGTTGCCGTACGCGCCTTCCTTCTCGACCCACATCGCCGTGGGAAGGATGAGGTCGGCGGCCACCGTGGATGCGGTCGGATAGACGTCGGACACGACGACGAAGGTATTCGGATTGCGGAAGCCGGGCAGGATCTCGCCCATGATGTTCGGACCGGCCTGCATGTTGTTGGAGACCATGGTCCAGTAGGCGCCAAGCTTGCTATCCTTGAGCATGCGGCTCTGCAGTACCGCGTGATAGCCCGGCTTGTCGGGAATTGTCCCCGGTGGCAGTTGCCAGATCTTTTCCGCCACTTCGCGGTGCTTGGGATTGACCACCAGCATGTCCGCCGGCAGGCGATGCGAGAAGGTGCCAACCTCGCGCGCGGTGCCGCAGGCCGAAGGCTGGCCAGTCAGCGAGAACGGGCTGTTGCCCGGCGTGGAAATCTTTCCGGTCAGGAGGTGCAGGTTGTACAGCAGGTTGCTGCACCAGGTGCCGCGGGTATGCTGGTTGAACCCCATCGTGAAGAAGGACATCACCTTCACCTTCGGATCGGCATACAGTTCGGCCAGACGCTGCAGGCGGTCCTTCGGCACGCCCGACAGGCGCGACACCGAGTCTATGTCATAGGTGCTGACGAACTTCGCATACTCGTCGAAATTGATCGGCTTGCCACCGCCGGCTTCAGCCACGTTCTTCGCGGCTTTCTGCAGGGGATGGTCGGGGCGCAGGCCGTAGCCGATGTCCGTGTTGCCCAGTACGAAGCGGGTGTGCTTGTTGACGAAATCGCGGTTGACGCGGTTGGTCCGGATGATGTGGTTGGCGATGTAATTCAGGATCGCCAGGTCGGTCTGCGGCCGGAAGATCATCGACAGGTCCGACAGGTCGAAGCTGCGGTGCTCGTAGGTCGACAACACGGCGACCTGCACATGCGGCGCCGACAGCTTGCGGTCGGAAACACGTGTCCACAGGATGGGATGCATCTCGGCCATGTTCGAGCCCCACAGCACGAAGGCATCGGCCGCTTCGATATCGTCGTAGCAGCCCATCGGTTCATCCATGCCGAAGGTGCGCATGAAACCGGCGACGGCCGAGGCCATGCAATGGCGCGCGTTCGGGTCGATATTGTTGGAGCGGAAGCCGGCCTTGAACATCTTGGCCGCCGCATAACCCTCCCAGATTGTCCATTGCCCTGAGCCGAACATGCCGATGCCGGACGGTCCCTTCTCGCGCAGCGCTTTCTTGAACTGCTGCGCCATGACGTCGAAAGCGGTGTCCCACGACACCGCGGTGAACTCGCCGTTCTTGTCGTACTTGCCGCCGCTCATGCGCAGCAGCGGACGCGTCAGCCGATCCTCGCCGTACATGATCTTGGACAGGAAGTAGCCTTTCACGCAGTTGATGCCGCGGTTGACCTCGGCATTGATGTCGCCGTGGGTCGCCACCACGCGACCGTCCTTCACGCCGACATTCACGCCGCATCCCACGCCACAGAAGCGGCACGGCGCCTTGTTCCAGGTCAGCTGTGTCTTTGCTGCGTCGGTAACGACGTTCGAGCCGAACGTTTCCAGCGGTATGCCCACCGTCGTGGCGGCCGTCATCGCGGCTGTCTGCTTGATGAAGTCGCGTCGCGTAAGTTTCATGTTTCGATCTCCTGTTCGAGCGCCTCGAACGGTTCGGCATGCTGATAGACGAGGGCGACATCCGCCACGCCCGGCAACGCCCGTATCGCATCCATGTAGTCGAGCGTACGACTGGCGCTGTCGGTTTCCAGCGTCACGACCAGTTTCCCGTCGGGGGAGATGGCGTGGACGGTTGCGGATGGAATGGCGCGTACGCTTGATGCAATGCGATCGGCGGCGTCAGGGCGGGCAAATACGACGATGCCGGCGATATGAACTTCGTTATCCATGGCGTTCGGTATCCTGAATTGGATTGGGGACAGGCGCTAACCCGAAGGCAAGGTGCCGGTGATGAGCTGGTACATCCAGATGAAGAATCCATAACCGCCGACGACCGCGACTGCGAGGATGGGGGCCGTGACGATCGTGAGGAAAAGGAAGGCACGCAGTTCCTGCGTCCTGGTAGCTGGCTGGTGTCTTTCGTCCATCGTCCATTTGTCTCCAGAAGGGCGGCAGGCAGGCGGCACGGGTGGACGAAGCACGACCATGCGACTCCGCGCACCGGATATTTCAATAAGGCCGGCTCATGGTTATTTGGCAATATAGATGGCGATGCATTGAAGATGGTTCCCTCAGGTTGTATCGAAGTGGTGCGGAACCTGGGGCGGCGCGCGCGCAAGGAGAAACCTGCCGCCGAAGCGTGCGGCGGCAGTGCGTCATCGCATTGCGGGAGCGCAGCGTTCGCAGGGGGCTTGCACTCCCGAAGTGGCGACCGTCTTAGCGGTTGGTCGAACCGGACGGCGTCGTGGTCGTCGTGGAGCCGGACGGGGACGTGGTGGTGCTGGAGCCCGAGCCAGTGGAGCTGCTGGAGGGCGAAGACCCGGTGCCGTAACTGCCACTGCCCGACGTTCCCGAGGTACCGGAACCGGTGGTCGATGTATCCGAACTGCCGGTGCCGGACGTACCGGATGTGCCGGAGCCCCAGGTAGAGCCGCCTGAACCCGACGTGCTCGGACTGGAGGTGCTGCTGCCGGTCGTTCCCGTGGATGTGCTTCCGGATCCTGAAGTACCCGAGCTGGAAGTATCGCTGCCCGACGTTCCCGACGTTCCCGACGACATGCCGCTGCCCGATGTCGGTCCGCCCGAACCGGAAGTGCCGGAGGACGACGTATCGCTGCCGGAGCTGCCCGAGGTCGCACTGCCGGAACCATAGCTCGGCGACGACGGTGTACTCAGCGTGCCGCTGCCCGAGCTGGTGTCGGACGACGACGCGCCGCTGGTCGGCGAACTGCTTCCGCTGCCGGAGGAGCTGCTTCCGCTTGTGCCAGAGGCACCGGAAGAGCCGGACGCGCTGCTCGGCGTGTCAACCGTGGTAGTCGTGGTCGTGACCGCACCGGACGATCCGCTGCTGCTCGACGGGCTCGCGCCGGATGTTGCCGCGCCGGACTTGGTGGGATCGGAGGTCGTGGTCGTCGTCGTTGTCTGTGCGTATGTCAGCGATGCAGTACCGATCAGCGACAGGAAGATTGCAATAGGTAATTTTTTCATGCTCGCTCCTTTGTTGGTTGGGTATGTGATTAGACTGGCATTTGTTGACAGGTTCGCAGTTTTTCACAGGCGGAAGCCCGGTGCCGTCACCTGCAGGCGCGGAGAGGCCGGGGTAACATAGACAAACATTCAATCCGCGCGGGAGACGCATGAAAACCGTAGGGCAATACGGCAACAGGGCAGCTTGCACGGCCATGTGTACGACAGGGCCGACCGCATGGACATGACCGTGCCCGACCCGGAAACGCTTGATCCGGTTGGCGGCGGCCAAACGGAAGGCGATCCCTTCCAGACCGTTTGGGAGACGGACCACCGGGGCATGAACCATTACCAAAGCCCGTCGTGGTATCGCTACGTGGGCGAGGGGTTCGGCAGTTCCTTCGGTGAGGACTGGCTCCGTTTCTATCATCCGGCGGACCGCGAGCACCTCCTGGCCGAATGGCGGAAAAGCCTGTCTTCCGAAGGCGCTCATCCATATGACATCGAAGTGCGGATCCGGCGCCATGATGGCGTGTACCGCTGGTTCCGTGTCCAGGGAACGCCGCATCGCAGCCGCGACGGCAGCGTCGTGAAATGGGCGGGAACCTGTACCGATATCCATGCGGAAAAACTTGCGCGCCTTGCCGCGTCGCCCGAATGTGGCGCATCGGAAACGGGCCGGCAGCCACGCCGCAAGGAGGGACTGTTGGTACGCCTCCGGCAATGTCTCCGTATCGGACCGCTCGAGCTGCGCCTGTTCGTCATCGTTCTTGCCGGCATCCTGCCCCTGGCGGTGCTGGCTTTCGCCACGCTGTTCCACAATGCCGAGGTGCAGCGGCAAGAACTGATCGAGGCCAACAAGGGCACGATGCGGGCCATCATCACAGCCGTCGATTCCGAACTGGCGACATCGATCGCAGCCCTCGACGCACTGGCGGCAAGTCCCCGGCTGCAGGCCGACGATTTCGAAGGCTTCCACCGGGAGGCCAGGGAAATGCTGGCGCGGCGCAGCGGCTGGCGTAATGTCGTGCTGGCGGATCCTTCCGCGCGCCAGCTGGTCAATGCCCACCTCCCTTACGGGGTCTCGCTTCCCGGCCGGGTGGACGCTGCGGGACTGGAAGACGCCGTACGGTCGGGGAAACCCGGTGTGGGCAATATCATCCTGTCGCCGGTGCTGAAAGAATACGCATTATCGGTTCGGGTTCCCATCGTGCGCGACGGCGCCGTCCGCTTCGTGCTGACTGCCGTCATCCATCCCGAAACCATTCGCACCATCCTGAGCCGCCAGCGCGTGCCGATCGAAGGCGTGGTCGCTATTTTCGACAAGAGCTACAACATCGTCGCCCGCACGATCGGCCAGGAGGACTGGGTGGGCAAGAAGCCTTCGCCGGGATTGCTCGCCTTGCTTGAAAAGGGAGGGCAGGGCGGCGTCGCGGAAACGAGAACCCTTGAAGGCCGGCCCGTCTATTCCGTGTTCGCACGCTCGCCGGACTCGGGCTGGTCTGCAGCAGTAGGGATTTCTGTCGAGGCGATCGAAGCGCCGATCAGGCGCTCCTATGCGGCGCTCGGTGGTGCCATCCTTCTCTCGTTGCTGCTCGGATTTCTGGCCGCCTACCTGCTCAGCCGAACCGTGACGCGTCCGCTGAAGGACCTCGCGCAGGCAGCCGTGGCCGTTGGACAGGGAGAACTCCCGCCGGTGCCCCGGTCTGACTTGCCGGAGGTGCGGGAAGTTGCGACCGCGCTGTCGGCCGCTTATATCGAACGTGAAAAGCTGCTGCAGGGCGAACGCGATGCACGCCTTCTCGAGCAGGAAGCGCGGGTGCAGGCCGAGAAGGCGAACAAGGCCAAGGATGAGTTTCTCGCCATGCTGGGACACGAGCTGCGCAATCCGCTCGCGGCCATCACGACCGCGTCCGAGATCCTCGACCTCATGGATCAGGCACCGTCGCGCAACAAGGACACGGCCGGCGAGGCACGCGCCATCATTCGCCGGCAGGTCCGGCACCTGTCGCGCCTGACAGACGACCTGCTCGATGCCGGCCGCGTCATCCTTGGCAAGATCAAGCTCGAGCGGAAGGTGCTGGATTTTTCCGCCATCGTGCGTGCTGCCATCGAGACACTGCAAAACACGGGCCGAACGGGCGGCATCGACATGACGTCGCAATTGCAGCAGGTGTGGGTTGAAGGCGATACGACCCGCCTCGACCAGGTGGTGGCGAACCTGCTTGCCAACGCGGTCAAGTACACACCCGAACCTGGCTCGGTATGCGTAACGCTGGAGGCGCAGGATGGCGAGGCGATCCTGCGGGTGCGCGATTCAGGGCTCGGCCTTGAAGCGGACCTTTTGCCGCGTGTGTTTGACCTGTTCGTGCAGGGGAAGCGTTCGCTGGACCGCTCGCAGGGCGGCCTCGGTATCGGCCTGACCCTCGTGCGCCGGCTGGTCGAATTGCATGGCGGACAGGTCGAGGCGCGCAGCGACGGGCCTGACCGGGGAAGCGAATTCATTGTCAGGCTGCCGGCAGTGGCCGCGCCCGGACTCGAGCCCGAGGCGATGACGGATGTTGCGGCGCGTGTGTCCCGAACCATTGTCATCGTCGAGGACAATCGCGACGTGCGGGTCGGCTTGCGCGCGGCGCTCGAACTAGACGGGCACCGTGTCGTGGAGGCCGCCGACGGACCGGCGGGAATCGACACCGTGCTGCAGGCGAAGGCGGACATTGCGCTGATCGATATCGGTCTTCCGCAGCTGGACGGGTACGGCGTGGCGCGCGCGCTGCGCGGGCGCGCCACGCACGACATCCGCCTGATTGCCATGACCGGCTACGGCAGCAAGGAAAACATCAACCGGGGAAAGCTTGCCGGTTTCGATGCCTACCTCGTCAAGCCTGTGGACATGCGTGTACTCCATGATCTGATTACGGGAAACTGACTTCAGGAGGCGCCGTGCGGCAACAGCGGTTACTGGAGCTGGCGCCGCGCCGAGTCCCTTGCCGACGATGTACTGTGGGTCTGCACGAGCAAGCGCTCGAACTCGGCCGCCGGTACCGCCTGCGAGAACAGGTAGCCCTGTCCGTAGTCGCACCCCGCTGCGGTCAGCAGTTCCTGCTGTTCTTTTGTCTCGATGCCTTCGGCGATGACTTTCAATCCGAGCTTGTGGGCCATGACGATGATCGATTCGGCGATGGTCTGGTTCGTCGGGTCGGTGGTGATCTCCTTGACGAAAGACTGGTCGATCTTCAGGTAGTCGATGTCGAATTTCTTCAGGTAGCTCATCGATGAATAGCCGGTGCCGAAGTCGTCGATGGCGACCTGGATGCCGGCGTCACGGTAACGCAGCAAGGTGTCGGACACTGTTTCCGCCGCATGCAGCAGCATGCTCTCGGTGATCTCGACCGAGATGGCTGCGCCGGGGAGCTGCATGCGCTCCAGGTATTCCAGCCAGCTTTCACCGAAGTGCGACATGAACTGCAGGGGCGACTTGTTGACGGCGATCTGGAAGGGCGTGTCCAGCCCTGCGCTCCAGCGCCGCGAGCATTGTGCCGCCTCCCGGAAGACCCAGTTGCCGATATCCGTGATCATCCCGGACTCTTCGGCGAGCGGAATGAATCGAGAAGGCTCGACCGTACCCATGCTCGGGTGCTGCCAGCGCAACAGGGCTTCCGCCTTGACGATCTTGCCACTGCCGAGGTCGACCACGGGCTGGTAATGGACCTCCAGCTGCCCGCGTGGCAGGGCCGTGCGCAGTTCGTTGGACAGGCGCAGCCGCTGGTGCGCCAATTCATCCATGGAACGCGTGAAGTAGCTGAACTGGTTTTTCCCGGCGTGCTTGGCGGCATACATTGCCTGGTCTGCCTTGCGGATCAGTTCTTCCGCGCTGTGGCCGTCGTCGGGAAAGACGGCCACGCCGATGCTGCCGGAGACATAGGCGGATTCCTTGTTGAGCTTGAACGGGCTGGCAAGCGTGTCGAGCAAATTCTGCGCGAGGTGCTCCACATGATCGAGGTTGCCGAGCGTGGTCAGGATGACCGTGAATTCATCACCGCCCAGTCGTGCCACCGTATCGGACTCGCGCACGCACCTGGAGATGCGTTGCGCTGCTTCTTTCAGGAGGCTGTCGCCCGCATCGTGGCCGAGCAGGTCATTGACCTGCTTGAAGCGATCGAGATCGATGAACATCAGCGCGATCCGTGTGCCGTCGCGCGCGGCATTGACGACTTCGCGCTGCAGGCGGTCGCGGAACAGGCGGCGGTTGGGCAGCCCGGTGAGTGCATCGAAGTTGGCATGGCGCCAGATGCGCTCGTCGGCTTCCTTGCGTTCGGAAATGTCGGTAATCATGCCCGTCATGCGCACCGGATCGCCGCGCGCGTCGCGCGCGACAACGATGCCGCGCGACAGCAGCCATTTGTAGCTGCCGTCATGGCAGCGCATGCGGTATTCGCAGGAGAAAGTGCTGACCGATTCGGCCAGCGTGGCCGCGGTTTCCTGCTGGAGCCTGTCCTTGTCGTCGGGGTGCACCAGATCCATCCATTGCTCGACGTTGACGGGTATCGCGGATTCCGGGTAGCCGAGGATCGTGGTCATGCGCGGAGAGACCACCACACGGCCATCCTTGAGGTACCAGTCCCACACGCCGTCGCCGGTGCCGGCAACCGCCATGCTCAGCCGTTCGCTGCTCACGCGCAGCTCCTGTTCGGCGCGACCGCGCTCGACCGCGTCGCGCGCGCGGGCCGCGGTCTCTTCGATCAGGTGGACGGCGGCTTCGGCCCAGGTGTGAGGATCGCTGCACAGGACGATGATCAGGCTGCGCAGACGCCCGTGGCGCATCATCGGGACCGCAACACCGGCCCGCGCGTCGATTTCCTTGAACAGCGTAGCCGGGACGCCGGCGCGTTGCGCATCGTTGAGGATGTCGTTGATGACGACGGTGCGCCCCGCGCGCAAGGTGCGCACCACCTGGTCGCCGAATCGATGCAGGCGCCAGTATCCGTAGAACTGCCTTTGCCCCTTGCGGTAGTCGGCGCGAATGACGAGATGGTCTTCATCGTCCTCGAATTCCGCGAAATAGACATAGTCTGCTTCCAGGCGCTGCCCGAGCAGCCTGCATACCGCGCGCGGAATTTCGTCGGGATCGGCAACGTCGCGCAGGCAGGCATCCAGGCGCAGCATGAACAGCTGGCGCTCCTCGTTTTGCTTGCGTTCCGTGATGTCTTCGATGACGGCGACGTTGTATTTCACCGCCCCCGATCCTTCGTCGAGGATCGCGGTGGAATTGATGCGTGCCCAAATGATGCTTCCATCCTTGCGCTGGTATCGTTTCTCGACCGTGAAGCTGGGGACGGCGCGGTCAATCGACTTGCGAAACTCTTCAACGCCGATGGCGCGGTCGTCGGGATGCGCAAGTTCGATGAACGTCATCGCGCGCAGATCGTCACTTGAATACCCGACCATTTCGCAGAGCTTGCGGTTGACCATCATGAAGCGGCCATCGGGATTGACATGGGCAATTCCGATACCCGCCTGCTCGAAAGTGACGTTGAATACTTCCGCGTTCTCGCGCAGGGCCTGCTCGGCAAGCTTGCTCTTGCTGGTGTCGCTGACCACACCGAGGATGCGCATGCATTGCCCGTCAGGATCGCAGAAGCCTTCACCGATGCAGGTCACGTAGCGCAGGTCGCCGCCGGCCGGGCGGATGCGGAAGTCGATCTGCATGCGCGGCTCCCGGCCGTTCAGTGTGGCGAGGATGTGGCGCACATGCGCGACGTCCTCGGGCAGCATGCGCGCGAAATAGTCGTCCGGGTGCCGGCCTTCGCTGCTGTTCAGCCCGAATATCTCGCGCGTACGGGCGGAATGGATCACCACGTCGGTGCGCAAGTCCCAATCGAAGGTGCCGAGCTGGGCAATATCGAGCGCGGTGCGAAAGCGCGCCTCGCTCTCACGCAGGCGCGTCTGGGCACGCGCGCGTTCCACCGCATCCCACGCCAGCGCCGTGACCTCCTCCGCGCAGGCGACTTCGCTGGCGGTCCATTGCCGCGTTGTCGCGGAGTGGACGTAGAAGCCGCCGCGCCAGCGACCATGGCGGACGATGGGAACGCCGATGCACGCGCGCACGCCAAGGGAGGAAAAGACGGAATCGAGAGTCAGTGGATCGCTCTCGACGTCGCTGACGGCCATCGTCCTTCCTTCACGCGCCCCGAGGCTCATGCCATGGCCGAGGGCGTGGTCCGGCAGGTCGGCTTCGATGGCCGGAAGACTGCCGTCGCTCCAGGTCATGGTATGGTGCATCAGGCCGCGGTCCGTGATTTCCGTGAATCCTGCGCGCTGGACATTGAGGTGGTTGCCGACCATCCGTGCAGCGGCGCGCATGATCTCGTCCGGATCGCGCAGCGTCCGCAACAATTGCGTGATGGCGAGCAGGGCGGTATGCCGTTCGCTCGTTTCCTGCATGGCTGCGCGGGAACGGACCGTCTTCGTGACCTCGAAAATGACAGCCAGGACACCTTCGATCCTGCCGGAGTCGCCCCACAGCGGACTGTGGCTGTGCGTGACGTAGGCATCATCAGTCGTATCACCGCGGTTGATGGCGTAGAGGCTTTCTTCCGCGAAAAACGATTCTCCCCGCATGACGCTGTCAAAAATGGGTCCCAGCCTTTCCCAGGCTTCGCCCCACCATTCTTTTGCAGGCCGACCCAGGCTGTGGGGATGCTTGTTGCCGAATATCGGAATGCAGGCATCGTTGTAGATGGCCACGAGATCCGGTCCCCAGTGGACCGCCATCGGAATCCGGCCGTGCAGTACGGCCTGCACACAGGTCTTGAGCGGCGAGGACCAGCCGTGCGGCGGGCCTAGCGGATTCGACGCCCAATCGACGGCGCGCAGCAGTCGTCCGCACTCGCCGCCGCCGTCCAGGAAAGATAAGTGTCGGGTTGCCTTGTCGAGCATGGAACGCCTTGCATCTTGATGTTCTGTTCCCGCCGGCGCCAGACTGGCTGGCTTCCTCGGCCGGATTGCAGCGCAGATACAGGTTTAGACGCGGCGGGG
>NZ_LSTO01000001.1:1646867-1652839 GCF_002211445.1 Noviherbaspirillum denitrificans
GGTGCGCGACTGCACGCCGAGGCCGTCCTGCTCGTCGGTGTAGACCATCGTGCCCAGCGTTTCCGACATGCCGAAGCGAGTCACCATCGCGCGGGCGAGTTTCGTCGCGCGTTCGAAGTCGTTCGATGCGCCGGTGGATTGCTGCTGCATGAAGATCTCTTCCGCGATGCGTCCGCCGAACAGGATGGCGATGTCTTCCAGCATCTTGTCCTTGTACATGTTCACGCGGTCATGCTCCGGCAGCTGCCAGGTCAGGCCGAGCGCATAGCCGCGCGGCATGATGGTGACCTTGTGCACCGGGTCGGCCTTGGGCAGCAGCTTGGCCACCACCGCATGGCCGGACTCGTGGTACGCGGTATTGCGGCGCTCTTCCTCGCGCATGATCGCCGACTTGCGCTCCGGACCCATGATGATCTTGTCCTTGGCATCCTCGAAGTCCTGCATGTCCAGCAACTGCTTGTTGCGGCGTGCGGCGAACAGTGCCGCTTCATTCACGAGGTTCGCCAGTTCGGCGCCGGAAAAGCCCGGCGTGCCGCGCGCCAGCACACCGATCTCCACGTCCGGCGAGAACGGCACCTTGCGCAGGTGCACGCGCAGGATCTGCTCGCGTCCACGAATGTCCGGCAAGCCCACCATCACCTGGCGGTCGAAGCGGCCCGGGCGCAGCAGCGCCTTGTCGAGGACGTCGGAGCGGTTGGTCGCGGCGACGACGATGATGCCGGAATTCGGCTCGAAGCCATCCATCTCGACCAGCATCTGGTTCAGCGTCTGCTCGCGCTCGTCATTGCCGCCACCCATGCCGGTGCCGCGCGAACGGCCCACGGCATCGATTTCGTCGATGAAGATGATGCACGGCGCATGCTTCTTGGCGTTCTCGAACAGGTCGCGCACGCGCGACGCGCCGACGCCGACGAACATCTCGACGAAGTCCGAACCGGAAATCGTGAAGAACGGCACCCGCGCCTCACCCGCCATCGCGCGTGCCAGCAAGGTCTTGCCGGTGCCGGGAGGCCCGACCAGCAACACGCCCTTCGGCACATGGCCGCCGAGCTGCTGGAACTTCTTGGGCTCGCGCAGGAACTCGACGATCTCGTCCACTTCTTCACGCGCTTCGTCGCAGCCGGCGACGTCGGCGAAGGTGGTGGTGTTGGTCGTGCCGTCTTGCATGCGCGCCTTGGACTTGCCGAACGAGAACGGCCCGCCCTTGCCGCCGCCCTGCTGGCGACGCATGACCCAGATCCAGACGCCGATCAGCAGCAGCATCGGGAACCAGGACATGAATACCTGCGACAGGAAGGAAGGCGGTTCCGGATTGCGTACATCGAACTTGATGTCGTTGTCGATCAGGTCGCTCACCAGTCCGCGATCAAGCAAGGTGGTGTTCGTGCTGACCTTCTTGCCGTCGTTGGTGACGGCGGACACGCGCGTGCCCTCGATCACGACTTCGCGGATATGCCTGGATTTCACCTGTTCCAGGAATTCCGAGTACGCCATGGGCGTCGACGAGGTGGAGCCGGAGCCGCTGAATTGCTGGCTGACGGCAAAGAAAACGACAAAGGCGACAAGCGCCGTAATGGCATTACGAATATGCTTCTGGTTCACATCTACTCCTCATGAGAGTCCCGCACGCGGGAGTCGCCGGCCGCTGCGAAAAAACAGAGGCCGGCCACCGGTCATTCTACGCGTCTTTGAGGATTTTAAAATCCGAAGCGATATTGATTAAATCTTCGGAAAAACGGAAGCTTTAGCGGCGCCGGAACAATGGCACCGGGTCATCGACCGCGCCCTGGTAGCGGACCGTGTAGTGGCTGAAGCTTTTCAGCGCGTCGTGGATATCCTTGTCGGCACGCACGGCAAACGCGTCGAAGCCGCAGCGGCGCATGAAGTTCAACTGGTCACGCAGCACGTCACCGATGGCCCGCAACTCCCCCGTCCAGCCATAACGGCTGCGCAGCAGCGTCGCGATGCTGTATCCGCGGCCATCGCGGAAAGTCGGGAAATCAATTGCAATGAGCTGCATTTTTGATAATGCCGGCAGGCAGGATTCGAAATCGTCGTCCGGCGAAATCCACACCGCCCTTGCATTTGTTGCAGTGGCAAGCGGCAGGATGCGGCGGGATTCTGGCGATGCGTTTTCCAGCGTGCGCACCACTTCCCAGTCATCGTCCACAACACATGGCTGGCCTTCAATGATCTTGATGATCTGTTGCATCTGCGTTTACTCCTGTCCGGAAATTTCCCGGTAGACATCTGACTTGAAAGGCTCCACGCCGACCCGCGCAAGCGTCGCGGCGAACGGTTCGTCATGCACGCGCAAGCGGCAGAACGTCCCGATGAGCCGCTCCACGACACCAGGCATCTCCCCGGCACGGAACGACGGGCCGATCACCTTGCCGAGCGCGGCATCCTTGCCCTGCGCGCCGCCTATCGTCACCTGGTACCACTCCTCGCCATCCTTGTCGACGCCGAGGATGCCGATGTTGCCCATGTGGTGGTGGCCGCAGGCGTTGATGCAGCCGGAAATGTTGAGCGACACATCGCCGAGGTCATGGATGAAGTCGAGGTCCTCGAAGCGTTGCGCGATCGCCGCCGCGATCGGCAGCGAGCGGGCGTTGGCGAGAGAGCAATAGTCGCCGCCCGGGCACGCAATGATGTCGGTCAGGAGCCCGACGTTGGCGGTCGCGAGGCCGTGCTCTGTCGCGCATTGCCACAGTCGATACAAATCGCGTTGGCGCACATCGGGCAGGATCACGTTCTGCTCGTGCGCGATGCGGATCTCGCCGAAGCCGAATTCCTCGGACCAGTCCGCGATCCTGTCCATCTGTGCGGCGGTCACGTCGCCCGGCGGCGTCATCGGGCCGGGCTTGGTCGACAGCGTGACGGCGGCATAGCCCGGCATCTTGTGCGGGTGGACGTTGCGCCGTGCCCATTGCGTGAAACGCTTGTCTGCTCCGTAACCGGGATCGACGTCGTCGAGCTGCTCGTAACCGCGTTGGCGGAAGAACGCGGCGACGCGCGCATACTCCTGCGCGGTCAGCGTCGCCGGGCCGTCTTTCAGGTGCAGCCACTCCTGTTCGACTTCGGCGGCGAACTGTTCCACGCCGATGGCCTTGACCAGGATCTTGATGCGCGCCTTGTACTTGTTGTCGCGCCGCCCGTAGCGGTTGTACACGCGCAAAATCGCCTCGACGTAGGACAGCAGGTGCTGCCACGGCAGCTGGTCGCGGATCTGAGAACTCAGGATGGGCGTGCGACCCAGCCCGCCGCCGGCGAACACGCGCAGGACGGTGTGGCCGTCGCCGTCACGGTACAGGTAGATGCCGACGTCGTGCATGCGCACCGCCGCGCGGTCTTCCTCCGACGCGCATAGCGCGATCTTGAACTTGCGGGGCAGGAAGGCGAACTCCGGATTCAGGGTCGACCACTGGCGCAGGATTTCCGCCAGCGGACGCGGGTCGAGCAATTCATCCTTCGCGACACCGGCGAACTGCTCGGTGGTGATGTTGCGCACGCAATTGCCGGAAGTCTGGATTGCATGCATCCGGACCGATGCGAGGTCGGCCAGGATGTCCGGCGCCTCTTCCAGCTTGATCCAGTTGAACTGGATATTCTGCCGCGTGGTGAAGTGGCCATATCCGCGGTCGTACTTGCCCGCGATATGCGCGAGCATGCGCAGCTGCGGCGCGGACAGCACGCCATACGGAATCGCGACGCGCAGCATGTACGCGTGCTTCTGCATGTACAGGCCGTTCTGCAGGCGCAGCGGGAGGAATTCTTCTTCCGTCAGCGCGCCGGACAAGCGGCGCGCCACCTGGTCCCTGAACTCCGCGACACGCTCGCGCACGAGCGCTTCGTCATATTCGTCGTACTGGTACATCCGGATACACCTGCTGTTGATTGCGTTGCATCCGATTGTCCAACGACGCGCGGCGCGGCAACAGATTCAGAAGACAGGAATTTGACCGGATCAGTTGGGGGTCTGCTATGCAAAAAGCAAAGCCAACTGCATCTGTTATGTGGCAAGCACAGGCATCACAATCGCCCTGTGACAACCGCATGCCGATCCTGAAATCATGTTCACGTTCCGAATCTCGATCCTGCCCATCCTTGCCTGCTTGCCGGTACAGGCGGCACTGGCGCAGGACACGCCCGTTCCCGACTCGATCGCGCAACGCGCGCTGGCCTGCACCGCCTGCCATGGCAAGGAAGGCCGTGCGACCAGCGAGGGCTTCTTCCCGCGCATCGCGGGCAAGCCGGCGCAATACCTGTACAACCAGTTGCGCAACTTCCGCGACGGCCGCCGCCAGTATCCGCAGATGACCTACATGGTCGCGCATCTTTCCGACGACTACCTGAAAGAAATGGCCGGCTACTTTTCTTCGCTCCATCCGCCGTATCCGCCGCCGCAGGTGGTCATTGTATTGCCCACTACAGCCGAACGAGGACGGCGGCTGGTGCGCAACGGCGATGCCGCGCGCAACATCCCGGCATGTGCGTCCTGCCATGGAGAACGGCTGACCGGCATGCTGCCTGCCATCCCCAGCCTGGTCGGATTGCCGCGCGATTATCTCAATGCGCAGTTCGGCGCATGGAAAGACGGCTCCCGCCGCGCCCACGCCCCCGATTGCATGGCGCAGATCGCCAGACAGATGAATCCCGAAGACATCGCCGCCGTCACCGCATGGCTGTCATCGCAGCCGGTGCCGGCCGACATGCGGGCGGAACCCGGGGCGGCGCACAAGCTGCCGCTGGCATGTGGCAGCCATCCGCAATGACAAAGAATCGACACATGAAACGCATCCTGTTATTGGCCGCCGCCCTCCTCATCGCCCTTCCCCTCGCGCTGGCCGGCTACGAGATCGCCAGCGAACCGGGAAGCAACGAAGCAAGCTCGCCTGTCACCGACAAGGCCGCGCAGGTCGCCAGGGGCGAATACCTGGCGAAAGCCGGCAACTGCATGGCCTGCCACACCGTCCGGGGCGGCGATGCCTACGCCGGCGGGCGCGCGATTCCGACGCCGTTCGGCACGGTCTATTCCTCCAACATCACGCCAGACAATGAAACCGGCATCGGCGACTGGACCGCGGACGACTTCTGGCGCGCCATCCATAATGGACGATCGAAGGATGGCAGTTTCCTCTATCCGGCGTTTCCGTATCCGAACTACACCAAAGTCACACGCGCAGATGCGGACGCGATGTTTGCCTACTTCAGGACGCTCGCGCCGGTGCGCAAGCCGAACCGCGAGAACGAACTGCGCTTCCCGTACAACCAGCGCATCCTCCTCGCGTTCTGGCGCGCGCTGTATTTCACGCCCGGCAGCTATCAGGCGGATGCGAATAGGCCAGCGGAGTGGAACCGTGGCGCCTACCTCGTCCAGGGGCTCGGACACTGCAGCGCCTGCCATACCGGCCGCACAGCGCTCGGCGGGGCGTCGCACGAAGACCTGTCCGGCGGCATGATTCCCATGCTCGGCTGGTATGCGTCGTCGCTGGCGTCGGATGCAGGGCCAGGTGAATGGGAACTTGATGAACTGTCCGCATTGCTGAAGTCGGGGGTTTTTCCACGCGGCGCGGTGTTCGGGCCGATGGCGGAAGTGGTCGGTCGCAGCCTTCAGCATTTATCGGAGGAGGACATCCACGCGATGAGCACTTACCTGAAGTCGCTGCCCAGTGCCGGTCCGCGTCGCCAGGAAGACGGCATGCTCGCCGGCGCCGATGCGGACGCGCTGTTACGGCAAGGCGCGAAGCTGTACGGCACGCATTGCGCGGAGTGCCACGGCGACGACGGAAAGGGCAAACCGCCCGCCTATCCGCCGCTCGCAGGGAACGTATCGCTCGGCGCCAACCCGGCCGTCAATGCCGTGCGCATCGTCCTGAACGGCGGCTACCCGCCCAGCACACACGGCAATCCACGGCCTTACGGCATGCCGCCATTCAGCACGGCCCTGAGCGACGCTGAAGTGGCAGCGG
>NZ_LSTO01000001.1:1652849-1684806 GCF_002211445.1 Noviherbaspirillum denitrificans
GCTCTCCGCGCGCATCTCGACGGCGGTAGTCAGCCCCGGCGCAGGCCGGTATTCGACTTGTGCGAACAGGCTGTGCATCGGCGCGCCGGGCAGACGGTTGCCCGCTGCGACGACTGCGCCGGAGCCGCTGGTGAAGCTCTGGCGGAATTGGGCATCAAGCAAGGTGTACGCAAGCTGCGTGGAGATCGCGCCGGCATCCTTGCGCCAGCTCGCTTCGATACCACGGCGCTGCACCTTGTCCACGTTCTGGAAAATCGAGCGTCCATTCTCGGTGGTCAGCTGCGCGATCTCGTCGCGGCTGCGCGCCTGGAACAACGCCAGGTCAACCGTATGCCCGTCGTGCTTCCACTTCATGCCGATCTCGCCCTGCCTGCTGCGCGAGGGCTGCAGGCCGAGGTTCGGGCCGGTGCCGCCGGGGCGGTAAGCGGATTCGTTGATGGTCGGCGTTTCGAAGCCGCGACCGATGTTGCCGTAGATGTTCAGCTCTTCATTCGCGAACCAGACCAGGCCGAGGACAGGGCTGGTGTTGTTATATTTGACGCTGCCGCTGTCATTCGGGCTTGCTGCAGTGATATAGCGGTCGTCGACGGCAAAACGCACGCGGCTGGCACGCACACCGACGGTCCCCTTCCACTGCGGCGCGAACATCCAGTCGGCCTGGCCGAAGACGTCGACGTTACGCGCGGTGTCCGTCTCATTGCGGCGCAGTGCGCCAGCCGTGCCGTTGTTGTTGATGAAGCCGCGGCGCAGCTGTTCCAGCTCGTCGGCTTCGACGCCCACGGTCCAGTTGAGCGGCATGCCATTCAGCTTGGTCGCATGCGTCCAGCTTAGGCCGGCACCGTAGAAATCATTGTCGAGATCGACCACGCCGCCCGCCGAATTGGCGGCGGCGCCGCTGAACGACAGCGTCTGCATCACCTTGCGCACGCCGGTATAGGCGCGCGCATTGAGCGTGTTGCTGGCATAGAACTTGTGCTCGACCGTGACGCCGGCCTGGCGCTGCTCGATGGTCTTGCGCGTATCGAAGGTGAGCGCCACCGGAACGACCTGGCGTGGATTCTGTTCGAACTGTGCATGCGTCAGTCCGAGCGGATCCTGCGACAGCGGCTGGTCGAACAGGTTGACCAGGCCGGTGATCGTGGTCGACGACGACGGCCGCCATTTCAGCTTGCCGTTGAGCTGGGTGCGCTCGGCCGCGCTATGGTCGCGGTAGCCGTCGGTGCTGTAGTGGGACACATCGAGCAGGCCGCCGAGTTCGGCATTGCCGCGTGCAACCGTGAAGCCGGCCTGCCGCTGCCCGTAGCTGCCTGCGCCGAGCGAGGCGCTGGTGATCGATTCATCCGCCGACAGCGGCGGATCGATGGTGAAGACATTGACCACGCCGCCCGCCGCATTGCCGTACAGTTGCGCCACCGGACCGCGCAGCACTTCAATGCGGCGCACCGATTGCAGCGGCGCCGTTGCCGCCTGCCCCTGCCCATCGGGCATCGTCGCCGGGATGCCGTCGACCAGGATGCGCACGCCGCGTACGCCGAAGGTCGAGCGCGTACCGAAGCCGCGTACCGAAATCTGCAGGTCCTGCGCGAAGTTCTGGCGCTCGCGGATCTGGATGCCGGGCGATGCTCCAAGCAGCTCGGACATGTTCACCAGCGGCGACGGCGTGACCAGCGGATCGACCTGTACCGCGTCGATGGAGGCTGCTGCATCGAAGCGTTTCTGCTCGGTGCGATTGGCCGACACGACGACAGGTTCGAGCTGCTTGTCCTGCTGCGCGAACGCATCCTGCCAGGGCAGCAGGAGCGAATTGGCCGACAGTGCGGCGGCGATCGTACGGCGGATGAAGGGTGGTTTTTGCATGTGAGCCTCGGATGGTTGGGGCGTCGTTGCCTTGCTTTCGGTTCTGCAAGTTGCATGCCACTGGTTCTGACTGTGCCACACCCATGAACTGCTGCGTTTAGCAACATCATTGTTGCGTTTTGCAACGTCACATTTGAAGACAGCTGGAACAAAGAAAAAAGGCCGACAGCTTTCGCCGTCGGCCAACACATATCTCACCAGGGTACAGGACAGGACAGGAGGCGTACTGGTCAGTGAGAATGAGGAGACATCACATCAAATCGAAGACAGCTTGAACACCCACACTGAACCACCCTGCTCGAGGAAGTTCACGCGCTTGGCGACTTCGCCGCCCCACAGCGGCACCGCGCCGCCCCAGCCGGAGACCACGGCGACATACTGCGTGCCGCCTTCCTGCCAGGTGATCGGAGGCGCGACCACGCCGGAGCCGGTCTGGAACTTCCACAGTTCCTTGCCGGTCTTGGCATCCATCGCTTTCAGGAAGCCTTCAGGCGTACCGTAGAACACCAGGTCGCCGGCGGTGGTCATCACGCCACCCCACAACGGCGCGTTGTTCTTCGCTTCCCACACGATCTTGCCGCTCTTCGGATCGATCGCACGCAGCACGCCGATGTATTCCTCGTTCAGCGGCTTGATGGTGAAGCCGGCGCCGAGATAGGCTGCGCCCTTCTTGTAGCTGATCGGCTCGTTCCAGATGTCCATGCCCCATTCGTTGGCAGGCACATAGAACAGGCCGCTCTTCGGGCTGTACGCCATCGGCATCTGGTTCTTGCCGCCGAGGAAGGACGGCGCGGAGAAGATTGTTTCGCCCTTCTTGCCGTCCGCGCCCTTGGTCGGGTCGCCCGGACGGCCCTTCGGCGTGTAGTTCGGACGGCCGGTCTTCAGGTCGATGCCGGTGGCCCAGGTGATCTTCTTGACGAAGGGGAAGGCATTTTCCAGTTTGCCGTTCTTCGCATCGATCACATAGAAGAAGCCGTTGCGGTCAGCCTTGCCGCCGAGACGCTTGCCGTTCATGTCGAAGGTGACGAATTCGTTCACACCGTCGAAGTCCCAGCCATCGTTCGGCGTGGTCTGGTAGTGCCACTTGATCTGGCCGGTCGTCACGTCGACCGCCACGGTCGAAGCGGAGTACAGGTTGTCGCCGGGACGCAGGTGGCTGTTCCAGGGCGCGGGGTTGCCCGTGCCGAAGTAGGCGAGGCCGGTGGTCGGGTCATAGGTGCCGCCGAGCCAGGTCGCGGCGCCGCCGGTTTTCCACAGCTCGCCCGGCCAGGTCTTGTTGGTCGTGCCGGAAATGCCGTTTTCGTGCGCCTTGCCCTCGGTGTCGTACTTGTAGCCCATGTGGCCTTCGACGGTCGGGCGCGTCCATACCAGCTGGCCGGTGCGCGGGTCGCGCGCCTCGATGCGGCCGACAATGCCAAACTCGCCGCCGGACACACCTGTCAGGAGCAGGCCCTTGGCGATCAGCGGGGCAGCCGTATTGGAATAACCCGCGGCATAGTCGTCGATCTTTTCCTTCCACACGACGTCGCCTGTCTTCTGGTCGAGCGCGACCAGCTGCGCATCGAGCGTGCTGAAGATGACCAGGTTTTCGAACAGTGCGGCGCCACGGTTGACCACGTCACAGCAGGGCATGATGGCGTCCGGCAGGCGGTGCTCGTACTTCCACAGCTTCTCGCCGGTCTTCGCATCCAGTGCATAGATGCGCGAATAGGACGCGGTGACGAACATGCGGCCGTCATGGATCAGCGGCTGCGATTCCTGGCCGCGCTGCTTCTCGCCGCCGAAGGAGAAGGACCAGGCGGGCACCAGCTTCGATACGGTCTTCGTATTGATCTGCGTCAGCGGCGAAAAGCGCTGGCCCTGCTGGCCCATGCCCCAGGACAGCACGTCGTTGGTGGTCTTCGCGTCGGCCTCGATCATGGCGTCGGTCACGCCGGCTGCGTGCGCGCCTGCGGCGCCGGCCATGGCTGCCAGCAGCGACAGCCTCATGAGATTGGTTTTCATTGCTCCTCCGTTTTTATTGAATGAATGGTTGCCGTCAGTTTCTTGCCGTTTCGCGTGCCGCGTGCCGCGCGAGCTGGTCGCACTCTTCGTCGCTGAACAGGCGGGACCGCGTCAGGAAGCGCTTCCCGGTGCCGTTCTCCAGCGAGAACATGCCGCCCATGCCGTCCACCACATCGATGATCAGCTGCGTGTGCTGCCAGTATTCGAACTGGTCGCGGCCGATGTAGAACGGCGTGTCACCCAGCCGGCCGAGGAAGACGTCGGTCGGACTGACGCTGAAATCGCCCAGCGGGTAACACATCGGCGAGCTGCCGTCGCAGCAGCCGCCGGACTGGAAAAACATCAGCGGACCGTAGCGCTGCGTGAGGGTATCGACCAGTTGCATCGCGGCCTCGGTGGCGACCACTCGTGGTGGAAGCGTGTATGCCATGTCTGTTCCTTTGTTACCGCGGCGGCGCGGATATTACTCGCGCCGCCGCATGCTGCTATCAGAAGAAGCCGAGTGCCTTCGGGCTGTAGCTCACCAGGAGGTTCTTGGTCTGCTGGTAGTGCTCGAGCATCATCTTGTGGGTTTCGCGGCCGATACCGGACTGCTTGTAGCCGCCGAATGCTGCGTGCGCCGGATACAGGTGGTAGCAGTTGGTCCACACGCGGCCGGCCTGGATGTTGCGGCCCATGCGGAAGGCACGGGAACCGTCGCGCGTCCACACGCCTGCGCCGAGGCCGTACAGCGTGTCGTTGGCGATGGAGAGCGCCTCATCTTCATCCTTGAAGGTGGTAACCGAGACGACCGGGCCGAAGATTTCTTCCTGGAAGATGCGCATCTTGTTGTGGCCGGCAAAGATGGTCGGCTTGACATAGAAGCCGCTGGCCAGGTCGCCGCCGAGAGTGTTGCGCTCGCCGCCGATCAGCACCTTCGCGCCTTCCTGGCGGCCGATGTCGAGGTAGGACAGGATCTTTTCCATCTGTTCCTGCGATGCCTGCGCGCCGATCATGGTGCTGCTGTCGAGCGGGCTGCCCTGCTTGATCGCGGCCACGCGCTTGACGGCGCGCTCCATGAACTTGTCGTAGATCGATTCCTGCACCAGCACGCGCGACGGGCAGGTACACACTTCGCCCTGGTTCAGCGCGAACATCGCGAAGCCTTCCAGGCACTTGTCGAAGTAGTCGTCGTCCGCTTCCATCACGTCGGCGAAGAAGATGTTGGGCGACTTGCCGCCGAGTTCCAGCGTGACGGGGATGATGTTTTGCGCGGCGTATTGCATGATCAGGCGGCCGGTGCCGGTTTCGCCGGTGAAGGCGATCTTGGCGATGCGCTTGCTGGTGGCGAGCGGCTTGCCTGCCTCGAGGCCGAATCCGTTGACGACGTTGATCACGCCGGGCGGCAGCAGGTCGCCGATCAGTTCCATCAGGACCATGATCGAGGCCGGGGTCTGCTCGGCGGGCTTGAGCACCACGCAGTTGCCGGCGGCCAGCGCGGGAGCCAGCTTCCACACGGCCATCAGGATCGGGAAGTTCCAGGGGATGATCTGGCCGACGACGCCCAGCGGCTCATGGAAGTGGTAGGCGTAGGTTTCGGAGTCGATCGGCGCGATCGAGCCTTCCTGCGCACGGATGCAGCCGGCGAAGTAGCGGAAGTGGTCGATGGCCAGCGGGATGTCGGCGGCCATGGTCTCGCGGATCGGCTTGCCGTTGTCGATCGTCTCGGCGGTCGCCAGCAGCTGCAGGTTGGCTTCCATGCGGTCGGCGATCTTGTTCAGGATGTTCGCGCGGTCGGTCGGGGAGGTCTTGCCCCATGCCTTCTTCGCGGCATGCGCTGCGTCGAGGGCGAGGTCGATATCTTCTTCGGTGGAACGTGCCACTTCGCAGAAGGCCTGGCCGATCACCGGGCTGATGTTCTGGAAGTATTCACCCTTGGTCGGCGCAACGAATTTGCCGCCGATGAAGTTGTCATAGCGCTGCTTGAAAGGATTCTTGATGCCGAGCTTGGTGATGTCTGCGAGATTCATGCCGTCCTCCGATTGTGATTGTGGAAGTTGTGTGATCCGGCTGTTCTTTTTTGCCGGGACACAGACACTATGGCAATTGGCGTGCCATGTGCCGGGTGCCTGGAATTCCTGATATTTGGCGGGGTTTTCGGCTGCCGGAGGTGAATCGGCTGTCATGTTTTTGAGCAGTCGCCTCTCGACTGTCACAATCTGCAGCACAGCAATTGTTCAGGCGGCCTTGACAGGGATGATGACGCGACGCTTCTTCTCGAGCATCAGCGGCGCGCAGCGGTCTTCGCTTTGATGGATCACGACGCAGTCCATGCACTGGAAGCAGTCGTCGTAGCGGATGGCTCCGCTGGGCGCGATGGCGACATAGTCGCAGCGGTGGCGGCAAGTCTGGCAAGGCTTGCCGCATTCGGTGCGGCGCGGCAGCCAGTCGAACAGGCGCACGCGCCCGAACAGCGCGAGGCCGGCGCCCAGCGGACAGAGATAGCGGCAGAAGAACTTGTACCAGACGGCACTGGCTGCGACGAGGAGCCCCGCATACAGGACGTAAGGCCAGGTGCGCTGGAAGCCCAGCGTGATCGATGTCTTGAAGGGTTCGACCTCGACCAGCCAGCCGGTGGCTTGCCCCGGCACGAAGACACTTCCGAGCAAGACCGCAAGCACCACATACTTAAGCAGGCGCAGCCGGGCATCGGCGCGATGGCGCAGACGCACCTGCGGCAACTTCGCGAACCTGCCGAGCTTGCCCGCGAATTCCTGCAAGGCGCCGAACGGGCACAGCCAGCCGCAGAAAGTCCCGCGTCCCCAGATGAACAACGACACGATGACGGCGGCCCACACCAGGAGCGAGACCGGGTCGTATAACAGGAAGGCAAGGCTGGCGCCTTCCTTCAATGCGTGGATGACGCCGGTGAGCGTGACGATGGAGAGTTGCCCTTGCGCATACCAGCCGATGAAGGCGAGCGTGAAGGCAAGATACGCCGCCCGGAACCATGCAAAGCGGCGCGCATCGGCGACGAGACGCGCCTGGCGGGACAGGGCTGCAAAGAGAAGAACGAGAGCGACCGAGATCAAGGCGAGTTCGATCCATCGCTGTTTCCATGCCGCGACCCACGCACTATCCTCCTTGGGCGGCAGGATATAAATGCGGTCCGGCAAACGGTACGCAAAACCGAACTCGCGGACGAAGCGCTCGGGGTAAATCATCCCCTTGAGGCGCGTGACATGCAGCGCAAGGTCGAGCGGCTGCGCGGGGTCGAGCCCGGCCTGGGCGATAACGCGAAACACCCTGGCCTGCCCTCCCTCGCTTGCATCCTTGAATCGCAGGTCAAGGTTCAGGTCCCGCATCTCGATCGGCAGTCCGCCTTGCATCAACGTGAAGCGGTCAGGCGGCATCCCCGGGACGAAGCGTTCGGACACCGGCGCGTAGCCTCCACGCCAGCGCACCAGCAGCGCATGGTCGCCTTCTTCCAGCCGGGCCGACAGGCGCTTCCAGCTTGCATCGTCGAGCAGGCTGCGGCCGATGGAGGGGACGGAAACAAGGGCGACCTGCAAGTCGGCAAAGGTATCGCCGGGTTGCTTCAGTACCGCGTCATCCAGTCCGGCCGCGTCGCTTCCGGCGAACTTCTTTTCCACCTCGGCATTGCGCAGCACGAAGGAATGCAGCATGCCTTCGCGCCTGAGGTCTTCCGGAGTAAGTGTTTCGACGAGATCGGACCGGATGCGCGCGGCACGGTCCGGATCCTGGGCTGCGGAAAATCCGAGCTTCTTGCGCGCGACCTTGAGCGCCGCCGAGAGCAGCGTCTGGTTGATGATGCGCACCGACGCCGTCGCCTTCGCAACACCATCGATGTGCGCGGCCATGCCGTCCTTTTTGCCGGACGCATCGATGATCACATTCTGCTTGAGCGACAATCCGCGGTACTGGCCGACGAATTGATGCAGCGGCCCCTCGCCCAAGCCGTCAAGGAACACCGGCTCATGATGCGAGACCACCCTAACATCGATGAAATTGCCGCGCGCGTCGAGCGCGACGAGCAGGTTGATTGGCACGCCCGCGAATCCGGGCACGGAGACGAAGTCGATCGACTCGAAGAGATAGCCGACCAGCTCGGTCGTCGGGCCGTTCTGCCTGTGCACCGGCCATACCGGCACCGCCGCATCCTTGTCGCCGATCATCCACGGCGACGGGTAAAGTTTTTCGAGCGCCGCGCGCGTGAGCACGCCGGCGCCGCAGGGCAGCGCCAGGCAGAGCAGGAAAGCAGCAAGCAGCCGTCGCAGCGCGCTCACGGCTTGGTCGGCGTGACCCCGTGTTTCGCAAAGATCTTCGCCATTTCGCCGGTCGCTTCCAGGTCATTGGCGGCGGCCTGCAAGGCCTTGGCGAGTTCCTCGTTGTCCTTCTTCACGGCCAGACCGACGATCCAGCCCTGGCGCGGCAGCCGCTGGAAGGACAATTCGCTGAGCGGATAATTCGCATCGCCGCGCACCGCGCCCTCGATCTCGGACTGGTTGGCGAGGACCGCATCGAGCTCACCCGCCTTGAAGGCTTCCATCGCGGCGGCGGCGGTGTCATAAATCTTCACGCTGTCGCGCACCTTGCCATCCTGCTCACCGAGCAGGAGCATGGCGGCGAGCGAGACCTTTTCGACGCCGACCTTCTTGCCCATCAGGCAGTCCACCGACTCGCAGGAAGGAATCTTGCGCACGTCGCGCACCAGGCGCACGCGGTCGCGGTAGTACGGGGCGAAGATGGTCACGCGCTTGTTTTCAGCCATCAGGCCCTTGTCGACTGGCACGTGCATCAGCACATCGGCCGGTCCGTAACCGAGGTAGTGGCCCTTCCACACCATATTCCGCAAGTCGTCATTGAGGTTTTCGCCGGCCTCGAAGGGCAGCAGCGCCACGCCGAGGCCAAGCTTGCCGGCGAGCGCCTTCGCCAGGTCGATATCGATGCCGCCCTCCTTCGACGAGAAAGGCTGCATGTCGTTGTACACGGCCACCTTGAGCACGCCGGATTGCTTGATCTTGTCGAGGTCGGCATGCGCTGCCGGCAGAGCGAGCGCGAGTGCAAGCAGCAGCATGGCGCGCAGGGAAGAAAGAAATGTCACGACTGCCTCCGTTATCGTTATGGGAATCTGTGTCGCGCGCGGCGGCTGTCTGGCCGCCGCGTGGCCGACCTTACTTCACTTCACGGCGCGTATCGAGATAAGCGCGGATGGACCACATCGCTTCCTGGCTCAGCGTGCCTTCGAAGGGCGGCATGTAGACCGCGCCGTTACGCACCTTGCCGCGACGAGCCGAGGTCAGGAAGTACTGGTCGATATCCTTGATGCAGGCCTGTTTCTTGGTCTCGATCTTCTGGTTCACGCAATCCTTGTCGAGCTTGCGCAGGTCGGGCGCGATGCCGCCTGAGATGGCTTCGATGCCGTGGCAGCGCGCGCAATTCTGGGTGTAGGCAGAACTGCCGATGCGGATCGCTTCGCTATTGCCGCGGAACGGATTCTCTTCGCGCCACTGCTCACCGAGCTGCGGCAGCGACGAGGTATCCACTGCCTGCGGCGTGACATCGCCGTGGGCGAATGCGACGGACGCGTTGATGGAAAGGGCCAGCAACAGGGCGGTGGCACGGAACGGGGTGGCTTTCATGCGGTTGTCTCCTCAGCTAATCAAGAAAAAGTGTTTTCTCCATTAGCGCAAAGAGCATGCCAAACGATCCGGGCCGCAATTCCGGGGATGTCAGCCTATTTCCATTCGATCGCTGCTCCGTTTTGTGACACCGGTGTTGATTGCTGGCGCAGTTGTCCGCACCTGGCGACGCGATATTTTCAAAACAACAACGCAAACATGCGACAAGACATGCGAAACCCCTTGCAATCCTCCGCAGGTTCGCTAATAATCTAAATGAGAATTGTTCGTATTTACAAAAGGACCAGAGAATGACGGGATCGATGCAGCAGGTGAAGGACGAGGATGGCAGCCGGCAAGGCAGTCCCGCCGCTCCGTCTGCATCGCAGACCCTTCGCATCAAGAGCGAGGATCTGTTCCGGCAGCAGCGCGAAGTCGAGATCGACCACCAGGGACGGATCTATCGCCTGCGGCTGACTCAGATGAACAAACTGATCCTGACCGCCTGATCTGATACGAACAACGCAGCCAACCCAACCTAGCCAGGGCAGTGCCATGATCGTCTGTGTCTGCAACAACGTCTCCGAACGCCAAATCCGCCGCGCCGTCGATGCCGGCCACACGACCATGCCGCAACTGCGCGAAGAACTCGGCGTCGGCACCTGCTGCGGCAAGTGCCACTCCTGCGCGAAGACCGTCCTGCGCGAATACCTCGAAGAAGGCGCGCGCGAATCGCAACCCATGATGTTCGGTGCCGCGATCGCCGCCTGATCGACCTGTCGTTCCGAAACAAAAAAAGGGCAGCCGAGGCTGCCCTTTTTGTTATTGGTTGCGCGCTTACTGCGGCACCGTATCCTTGAACGACTGCCGCTCCGACAGCTTGTCGAACAGCTTGGCGAGGTTGGGATGGTCGCCGCGCCAGTCGATTTCCGGGAAGCGGAACGACAGCCAGCCGAGTGCGCATCCGACGGCGACGTCGGCGAGCGTGTAGTGGTTGCCGCTGCAGAACGCGGTGTCCTTCAGGCCGGCGGACATCGCCTTCAAGCCATTGGTGACCTTGTCCATCTGGCGCGCGATCCATTCCGGGCTTTGCTGTTCTTCCTTGCGCTGCGTGCGTTCCAGCCGGATCGCAACGCCGGCGTCGAGCACGCCGTCGGCTAGCGCTTCCCAGCATTTGATTTCGGCGCGTTCGCGGCCGTTCGGTGGAATCAGCTTGCCGACCGGCGTCAGCGTGTCGAGATACTCGACGATCACGCGCGAATCGAACATTGCGCCGCCGTCTTCCATGATCAGGCACGGCACCTTGCCGAGCGGATTGAACTGCATGATCTTGGTCTCGGCGACCCAGACGTTTTCCAGGACCAGCTCATAGTCGAGCTTCTTTTCCGCCATCACGACGCGGACTTTGCGGACATACGGACTGGCGAGGGAACCGATGAGTTTCATAGATGCGTAGGGTAAGAATTGGTCTGGATTATAACATCGCCAAAGCGCGCGATAAGCGCCGCGCGGCCGCCCGTGGCCTTCCGGCACAACAGGTTTCGGGTCCGGGGCCAGATGGTAAAATGCCGGATTCCCCCGGTTTTGCGCACGGTTTCCCGCACTTTGCGCAGGTTTTCATTTCATTCTCCGCATTTTCATATCATGTCGCTTTCCGCCCTCTCCGCCCTTTCGCCGTTGGACGGCCGCTACGCCGCCAAGACCGACAAGCTGCGCCCCATCCTGTCCGAAGCCGGTTTCATGCACCATCGCGTGAAGGTGGAGATTGCCTGGCTGCAGGCGCTGTCGAACGCCGGCTTCGCGGAGATCAAGCCGTTCTCCGCAGCCGCAAGCGCGCTGCTCGACAAGCTGGCCAGCGAGTTCTCGGAAGCCGACGCCGAGCGCATCAAGGCGATCGAAGCCGTCACCAACCATGATGTGAAGGCGGTCGAATACTGGCTCAAGGAAAAGGTGAAGGACGTGCCCGAACTGGTCGCCGCGTCCGAATTCATCCACTTCGCCTGCACCTCGGAAGACATCAACAACACCTCGCACGGCATGATGCTCAAGGCCGCGCGCAACGACGTGGTGCTGCCGGCGCTGCGCAACGTGATCGCCCGCCTGACCGAAATCGCACATGACAATGCCGCGCTGCCGATGCTGTCGCGCACCCACGGCCAGCCGGCCAGCCCGACCACGCTGGGCAAGGAAATCGCCAACGTCGTCGCCCGCCTGAAGCGCGCCGAAAAGCGCATCGCCGACGTCGAAATCCTCGGCAAGATGAACGGCGCCGTGGGCAACTACAACGCCCACCTGTCCGCCTATCCCGACTTCGACTGGGAAACATTCTCGAAGACCGTGATCGAGCAGCGCCTCGGCCTGACCTTCAACCCGTACACCATCCAGATCGAGCCGCACGACTACATGGCGGAACTGTTCGACGCCGTCGCCCGCGCCAACACCATCCTGCTCGACCTGAACCGCGACATCTGGGGCTACATCTCGATCGGCTACTTCAAGCAGAAGACCAAGGCCGGTGAAATCGGCTCGTCCACCATGCCGCACAAGGTCAACCCGATCGACTTCGAAAACTCAGAAGGCAACCTCGGCCTGGCCAACGCCGTGCTCAAGCACCTGTCCGAAAAGCTGCCGGTCTCACGCTGGCAGCGCGACCTGACGGACTCCACTGTCCTGCGCAACATCGGCGTCGCCTTCGGCTATGCGGTGCTGGCCTACGACAGCTGCCTGCGCGGCCTGAACAAACTGGAAGTCAACCCGGACCGCCTGGCCGAAGACCTGGACGCCACCTGGGAAGTGCTGGCCGAGCCGGTGCAGACCGTGATGCGCCGCTACGGCATCGAGAATCCGTACGAACAGCTGAAGGAACTCACCCGCGGCAAGGGCATTTCCAAGGAAGCCCTGCGCGAGTTCGTCAACGGCCTCGCCATCCCGCAGCAAGCCAAGGACCAGCTGCTGGCAATGACGCCTGCCAGCTACACCGGCCGCGCCGAACAGCTCGCACGCCAGATCTGACCGTCCTTCGCGGAGCGCCGCCCGGCGCTCCCGGCTTCTTTCCACGGCGGCGGAATAAAATCCGCCGCCGCGTCGTTTACCTCCCAGCAAAGCCGTTTCCGGCAAGACCGATCCCCTTGGTATTTGCTGATATGATATTCGTCCTAACGCAAACCAGTTAATAAATAGCAACACAATGCAACGCTATACCCTGCCGGCCATCGCCCTGCACTGGCTGACCGCGCTCCTGATCGTGTGCGCCTTTGCCCTCGGGCTGGTGATGGTCGACATCCCGGGCATGACGCCGACCAAGCTGAAGTATTTTTCCTGGCACAAGTGGCTGGGCGTGACCGTGCTCGGTATTGCCTGCATCCGCGGCCTCTGGCGCCTGGGCCATCCGGCGCCGCCGCTGCCGTTCAGCATGCCGCAATGGCAGGTCGGACTCGCGCACCTGCTCCACGCCCTTCTCTATGTGCTGATCTTCGCCGTCCCGTTGTCCGGCTATTTCTACAGCCTGGCCGCCGGCGTGCCGGTGGTCTATCTCGGCATCATTCCGCTGCCAGTGCTGATGGAGGCCAACGCGGTATGGAAGCCCATCCTCAAGCAAGTCCATTACGTGCTGAACATGACGCTGCTCGCCTGCGTCGTGCTGCATGCCGGCGCCGCCATCAAGCACCTGGTGGTCGACCGCGACGGCATTTTCCGCCGCATGCTGCCCTGAATTCCGGAAACAAGGAGAACCTGTGAAGCTTCGCACCATTGCCCTGGCCACGCTGGCCTTCGCCCTGCCCGCGCTCGCCGCGCAACTCAAGACCGACGCCACGAAGAGCAGCGTGTCCGCCGTATTCAAGCAGATGAACGTGCCGGTGGAAGGCAAGTTCAAGCGCTTCAATGCGCAGATCGACTACAACAGCGCCAAGCCCGAAACCTCGAAGGCGTCGATGGAAATCGAGGTCGCCAGCTTCGACCTTGGCGATGCGGACTTCAACAAGGAAGCGCAGAAAAAGGATTGGTTCAACGGTCCGCAGTTCCCCAAGGCGACCTTCGTGTCGAGCGCGCTCAAGCCGGCCGCCGGCGGCAAGCTCGACGTCAGCGGCAAGCTGACCATCAAGGGAAAGACGGCCGATGTCGCCTTCCCGCTCACGGTCAAGCAGGAAGGCACCACACAGGTTTTCGAAGGCGCGCTGCCGATCAAGCGGCTGGCCTTCAGCATCGGCGAAGGCGAGTGGAAAGACACGAGCATGGTCGCCGATGAAGTCGTCATCAAGTTCCGCGTCGTTGCGACGCAATAAACCCCGGGAGAATCAATCAATGCAGTTCAAGCACGTCATCGCCGCCGTCCTGGCCGCCAGCGCCGCGTCCGCCTTCGCGCAGACCTACAACATCGAACCGAACCACACCTTCCCGAGTTTTGAAGCCGACCATCTCGGCATCTCGGTCTGGCGCGGCAAGTTCACCAAGACCAGCGGCGTCGTGAAGCTGGACCGTGCGGCGAAGACCGGCACGCTGGACATCGCCATCGATGCCAACTCGATCGATTTCGGCCATGCCAAGATGAACGACCACGCGAAGTCCAAGGACATGTTCAACACCGAGCAGTTCCCGACCATCACCTACAAGGGCAAGTCGATCAAGTTCGACGGCGACAAGCCGGTTTCCGTGGAAGGCGAACTGACCATGCTCGGCGTGACCAAGCCGGTGAGCCTGACCATCGCCAAGTTCAAGTGCATCGAGCATCCGATGTTCAAGCGCGAAGTGTGCGGTGCCGACGCGACCGCCGAATTCAAGCGTACCGATTTCGGCCTCAGCTATGGCACGCCGCGCTTCGCTCCGGAAGTGAAGCTGGCGATCCAGGTTGAAGCACTGAAGGCGGAGTGATCCCTTCACGCCCATTTACAAGCCGGCCCCGTCAAGGCCGGCTTTTTTGTTGAGCCGACCATGAAACGAGAACGCTACCTGCGCAGCGTCCGCCTGCTGGCAGAATGTTTCCACGCCTTCGAGCACATCTCCAACACCCACATCCGCAAGCTCAACCTGACGCCGCCGCAGTTCGACATCGTCGCGACCCTCGGCAATACCGAAGGCATGACGTTCAAGGAATTGGGAGAAAAGACCCTGATCACGAAGGGCACGCTGACCGGTGTGGTCGACAGGCTGGAGGCAAAGGGCCTGGTGATGCGCACGTCTCACGCCATTGACCGCCGCAGCACCATCGTCAAGCTCACTGAAAAGGGCGAGCGCGAGTTCGAGCGTGTCTTCGCGCCGCAGATCGCGCTCTGCAAACAACCGTTCCTCGCCTATGGCGAAGAGGATTTCGCCGCGCTTGAACGTGAGCTGTCCAAGCTGAAGACGCACCTGCTGGACGCGACGCCCTAAAGGGTATGGCGCAAGCCGACCCAGATCGCACGCGGCGCACCCGGCGCATAGAAGGTCGCGCGCTGCACACCGAACTCGCCGCCCGCCGCCGGAAACGGCCGCGCGACAAACTGCCCGGCGCCATCGAATCCGGTCGGCCCCAATTGCGCCGCAGTGACATTGCGCCGGTCGAACAGGTTGTTGACCTGCGCTAGGTACTCGAAGCGCGACTCGGGTCTATAGCTTCCGCCAAGGTTGAATACTGCATAGCCGGCAGTCTTGCCCTTGCCCAGATAATGCAAGCCGTCTGGCTGGTGCAGTCCGTTTTCATTACCGCGCGCCAGCATGCCGGAGAGCGCGATCATGTTCAGCCCGATATTGAGCTGCGGCGTCGCCTGGTAATCAGCATTGAGCTTGAGCATGTGGCGCGGCACCAGCGGCAGCCGGTTCCCCGGTTCGATGCCTATCGTCCCGTCCACACCGGGAACACCGGCCAGCGCGCGGTCGTTATTGCTGTTGCTCGAACCGTTGACCGTTTCCCGGCTCTGGAAGGTCGCATCGAGGAAGGTATAGTGCGCGCCGAGCGAGAGCTGGCCGAAGCGGTTGGATGCACCCAGTTCGACGCCCTGTCGCCGCGTCTTGCCGACATTCCTGAAATAGCCGTATCCGGCCTGATCATCGGCGACGAACAGGATATCGTCGGCGTTGATCGCTCGGAACATGCCGGCACTCCAGCTCAGCGATTGCACCTGGCCACGCATGCCGGCTTCCCAGGTCCGGGTGACGACCTGCTTCAACGGCGGGTCGCCTGCCATTGCATTGGGCAGTTTGCAGGGCTGGTCGGGATTGGCGCAGCCCAGTTCGATGCCGCTCGGCGTGCGCGTTCCCTCGTTGTAGCCTGCGTACACGTTCAACGACTTGAGCGGTGAATACGTCAGCCCGATGGCCGGATTGAAGCGGCTGAAGCGGTGGTCGCCGTTCAGCGACTGAGGACCATCGGCATGGATGTTGTCGCGCGTGTTCACGCTGGTCCGGTTGTAGCGCCCGGACAGGATCAGGTGCAGGTTGTCCCGGATTGAAAACGTATCGGTGGCGAACAGGCTCCAGGTGCGTTGCCGGCCGCCGATATCCACCCGGCTGTCATAGGGCTCACCGTCCACATCTCCGCCGGTGACTCCGTCGCCGAAAGCATTGACACCGGTGATGCTCCGGTCCGGATTCAGGAATCCCAGTTGGGTCGACTGGCGGAAATCCATGCGGCTGCCGTTGTACGCCGCGCCTGCAGTGAACTGGTTGCGCTTGCCGGCGATACTGCCGTCCAGCGCGACCTGGCCGGCAAGCCCATAGGCGGACTGGCCGGTTTGCGAGCGGTTGATCAAGCCATTGCATTTTTCCGCCGGTTCATCGGCGCGCAGTGCTTGCGCGATGCAGCGCCAGGAAGGAAACGGCGTATTGGCCGCATTCGCACCACTAGCCGGAAAGCCGCTGTATCCGGCTGCCGACAGCGCCGCCCTTTCGGCAGCATTGGGCTGGTAGAGCGATTGGTTCAGCGATTCTTCATTGATGTCGCCGTTGACCGTCCGCGTCGTTATGCGCCGGTAGTAGGCCAGGCCGGATACCGAAATGCCGTCGTCCAGTTCACGGATGCCGCTCAGGTTGAGCAGCGTTGCGCGGTTGTCCGTCACGTCGGGCCGGGTATAGACGCTGCGCCAGTCGCGCGCCAGGAAGCGCTGCTCCTGCAAACCATTGCCATTCAGGGCATTGTCCGCATGCGAGAGCGACAGGTTGAGGTTCGTGCTGCCGTCCCGCCAGCCCAGCTTGCCGAACAGCTGGCCCACTCGCGACGCCGAATCCTCGCGCCAGCCATTGTCCCGGTAAGCATCGGCACTGACGAACCAGCCAAGTCCATCGGCATTGCTGCCGCCGTGCTCCAGTTCGATGGAGCGCCGCGCATGCGAGCCGACGGTTCCCGTGACCGACGTGCCCGGATTGCTGAAGCCGTCTTTCGTCTCGATGGACAGCGCGCCGCCGAGCGTGTTCAGCCCGAACAAGGGATTGGAGCCGGGCACCAGCGTGACCGACCTGATCGCGCTTTTCGGAATGAGGTCCCAGCTCACGACATCGCCGAACGCCTGGTTCATGCGCACGCCATCCATGTAGACAGACAGCCCTTGCGCCGCGCCGGGCAAGGGTGACGCGGTGTAGCCGCGGTAATTCACGTCCGGCTGGAAGGGATTGCCCTGGGTTTCGTTCACATGCACGCTGCCGAGGTGCGTGTTCATGAAATCGGCGAGGTTCAGCGCGCCGCTGCGACGCATTTCCTCGCCGCCTGCGGTCTGGACCGGCGCCGCGACCTCGTTGAGGGGAACCGCAAGACCGGGCAACGGACGCACGCCGGTGACGGTCACTGCGGGAAGCGCCGTCTCCTGCGCGTGGGTCGAAGGCAGGCTCGCGGCGAGGGCAAGGAGAAGCACCGGCTTCGCGGAACGAAGGGGATGAAGTGTACGCATGGCCGCCCTGTCTCGAAAGAAAATTGGTTTCCTTCGTGCATGGCAAGCTCCGTACCAGCGGACATGCGCCCGTATGACCTCGGATTGCGGACCGCGGCTGTCACATTTTGAGACAGCACTGTCCCAAAACGACAAAGCCGGCGCAACGGCCGGCTTTGTCTTGCGGAGCGAGCGGCTTATACCACTGCGCCGTCGGTCTCGTCCTTTTCCTTGACCGGTTTGATCAGGTCTTCGCGGGTCACGCCCAGCCACATGGCAACGGCGGCGGCAACGAACACCGACGAATAGATGCCGAACAGGATGCCGATGGTCAGCGCCAGCGCGAAGTAGTGCAGCGTCGGACCGCCGAACACCAGCATGGACAGCACCATGATCTGAGTCGAACCGTGGGTGATGATGGTACGGGAGATGGTGCTGGTGATCGCGTGGTTCATCACGTCGGCCGTTTCCATCTTGCCGTAGCGGCGATCGCGGAAGGTTTCGCGCACGCGGTCGAAGATCACCACGGATTCGTTCACCGAATAGCCGAGGATCGCGAGCACTGCGGCCAGCACCGTCAGCGAGAATTCCCACTGGAAGAAGGCGAAGAAGCCGAGGATGATGACCACGTCGTGCAGGTTTGCGATGATCGCCGACACCGCGAACTTCCATTCGAAGCGTACAGCGAGGTAGATCACGATGCCGGCGATCACCATCGCCAGCGCGGTGAGGCCGTCGTGCGCAAGTTCGTCGCCGACTTGCGGGCCGACGAATTCCACGCGCTGCAGCTTGACGGCTTCATCCTGCGCCTTGAGCGTCGCCATGACCTTTTCGCTCTGCTGCGCGGAGCTCACGTCCTTGCGTGCCGGCAGGCGGATCATCACGTCCTGCGCGGTGCCGAAGCTCTGCACCTGCGTGTCGGCATAGCCCAGGCCTTCGATGCTGGTGCGGATGCGCTCCAGGTCCGCCGGCTTGGTATAGGTCACCTCGATCACCGTGCCGCCGGTGAATTCGATCGACAGGTGCAATCCCTTGTAGAACAGGAAGAACACGGCTGCGACAAAGGTCAGCGCCGACACCACGTTGAGGACCAACGCGTGGCGCATGAAGGGGATGTCCCTCTTGATGCGGAATAATTCCATTACATTCCTTTCATTCGCTGAACCGGCGCATCACGTCGCCGGGTCAGCCATGGGTTCAACGCGTCAGGCGTTCGGTTTCCAGACCTGGCCGATCGATACGGTTGTCAGCTTCTTCTTGCGTCCGTACCAGAAGTTGGCGAGGCCGCGCGACACGAAGACCGACGAGAAGATCGAGGTCAGGATACCGAGGCAGTGCACCACGGCAAAGCCGCGGATCGCGCCGGAACCGAAAATCAGCAACGCGAGACCGGCGATCATGGTGGTCACGTTGGAGTCGAGAATCGTCGCCCACGCGCGGTCGAAGCCGGCCGCGATCGCCGCCTGCGGCGTATTGCCCGCCCGCAGTTCCTCGCGGATGCGTTCGTTGATCAGCACGTTGGCGTCGATCGCCATACCGAGCGTGAACGCGATAGCCGCCATGCCGGGCAGTGTCAGCGTCGCCTGCAGCGTGGACAGCACCGCGATCAGCAGCAGCAGGTTGACTGCCAGAGCGAACACGCTGAAGAAGCCGAACAGGTGGTAATAGATCACCATGAAGATGGCGATCGCGGCGAAGCCATACACCGTCGAATTGAAGCCCTTCTTGATGTTGTCGGCACCGAGCTGCGGACCGATGGTGCGTTCCTCGATGATCTCCATCGGGGCGGCGAGCGAGCCGGCGCGCAGCAGCAGCGCGAGGTCGTTGGCCGCCTCGGCGGAGCCCATGCCGGTGATCTGGAAGCGGGAGCCGAGTTCGTCGCGGATGGTCGCCACGGTCAGCACTTCGCCGCGATTCTTTTCGAACAGCACGATGGCCATCAGCTTGCCGATCTTTTCACGGGTCGCTTCGCGCATGCGGCGGCCGCCATCGCCATTCAGGTCGATGCTGACCGCGGGCTGGTGGTTCTGGTCGAAGCTGGCGGAGGCGCTGGAGATGTAGTCGCCAGTGATGATCGGGTCCTTGTAGAGCACGACGGGCGCGCCCTTGCCGACCTTGAACAGTTCGGAGCCGAAGGGAACGGCAGCCGTTTCTTCGGTGCCGCGGGTCACGGATTCGTCGACCATGCGCACTTCCAGCGTCGCGGTACGGCCGATGATGTCCTTCGCGCGGGACACGTCCTGCACGCCGGGCAGCTGCACGACAATGCGGTCCGCGCCCTGGCGCTGGATGACCGGCTCGGCCACGCCCAGCTCGTTCACGCGCTTGGACAGGGTGCTGATGTTTTGCTGGACCGCTTCCTCGACAGTGCGCTTGAGCGCATCCGGACGGTAGCTGGCCACGAGCGTCAGGTCGGTGCCGCTGGTGCCTTCCTGGAAGACCAGTTCGGACAGTTGCGACGCGAGGACTTCACGGCCCTTGGCAAGGGTTTCGGGCTCGCGGAACTTGATCTCGATGGCGTCGCCGTTGCGGCCGATGCCGGCATGGCGCACGTTCTTGTCGCGCAGCATGTTGCGGACGCTGGCCTGCAGGCCTTGCAAGCGCTTGTTCAGCACACCCTTGGTATCCACCTGCATCAGGAAGTGCACGCCGCCGCGCAAGTCGAGGCCGAGGTACATCGGCTTGGCATTGATGCCTTGCAATGCTTGCGGCGTATTGGGCATCAGGTTGAACGCGACGATGTAGGTCGGGTCGGCCGGATCGGCATTCAGTTCCTTTTCCAGCACGGCCTTGGCCTTGAACTGGGTGTCAGTGTCACGGAAGCGGGCACGGACCGAGCCCTGGTTGCCGCTCAGGTCGAAGGTAATCCCTTCCGGCTTGATGCCGTTCCTGGACAGCGCCTCTTCCACGCGCGCGGTGGCGGAGGCATCGACCTTCACGGTAGCCTTGGCGCTGCTGACCTGGACTGCCGGCGATTCGCCGAAGAAATTGGGGATCGTATACAGCACGCCGAACACCAGCGCGATGCCGATCAGGATGTATTTCCAGAGGGGATAACGATTCATGGGGATTCAAGTTCCGGGGTGAGCGGGCGATTAGGAAAACCGCCCGGGAATGCATGCCGCCGTGCAAGGCGGCCCGTCCCATTACAGCGACTTGATCGTGCCCTTCGGCAAGAGGGTCGCTACCGCCGCCTTCTGCGCGACGATCTCGGTGCCATTGGCCACTTCCAGCGTTACGTAGGCGTCGGTCACCTTGGTCACCTTGCCGAGGATGCCGCCCGCGGTCACCACTTCATCGCCCTTGGCCAGCGCTTCCATCATGGACTTCTGCTCTTTCTGGCGCTTCATCTGGGGACGAATCATCAGGAAGTACAGCACGATGAACATCAGGATGATGGGCAGGAAGCTCATCAGGCTGCTCTCTGCGCCTGCGGCGGCGGTTTGCGCGTATGCGTTGGAAATGAACACGTAATACTCCTTGCTATGGGGATGGATCAACCCGGCATTTTAGCACCGGGCGCAGGGTTTCCCCTGAACGATGAATTGACTGCGGAAACAGGGTAAAACCGGCCCCTCAGGGCCGGTTTCAAGGCTCAGATGCCGCGTGCGCGGTCGGCCTGGAACTGCACCACGAAAGCCTGGAACCGGTCGGCATCGATGGCCGCGCGCATTTCCCGCATCAGCTGCAGGTAGTAATGCAGGTTGTGGATGGTATTCAGGCGCGCGCCGAGGATTTCGCCGGCGCGGTGCAGGTGGTACAGGTAGGCGCGCGAGAAATTGCGGCAGGTGTAGCACTCGCAGGTCTCGTCCAGCGGCTTGTCGTCGTCCTTGTAGCGCGCATTCTTGATCTTCAGGTCGCCGAAGCGTGTGAACAGCCACCCGTTGCGCGCATTCCGGGTCGGCATCACGCAGTCGAACATGTCGACGCCGTTGGCCACGCCCGCCACCAGGTCTTCCGGCGTGCCTACGCCCATCAGGTAGTGCGGCTTGTCGGCCGGCAGGCGCGGACCGACGTGTTCCAGCACGCGCATCATGTCTTCCTTGGGCTCGCCGACGGACAGGCCGCCGATCGCATAGCCCTCGAAGCCGACTTCCTGGAGGCCGGCCAGCGATTCGTCGCGCAGGTGCTCGAACATGCCGCCCTGCACGATGCCGAACAGCGCATTCGGGTTCTCGCCCTTGTCGAACTCGTCGCGCGAGCGCTTCGCCCAGCGCAGCGACATACGCATCGACTTGCCCGCCTCGGCTTCGGTCGCCGGGCGGCCGTCGATCTCGTAGGGCGTGCATTCGTCGAACTGCATCACGATGTCCGAGTTGAGCACGCGCTGGATCTGCATGGAGATCTCGGGCGACAGAAAGAGCTTGTCGCCGTTGATCGGCGATGCGAACTTCACGCCCTCTTCCGTGATCTTGCGCATCGCGCCCAGCGAGAACACCTGGAAGCCGCCCGAGTCGGTCAGGATGGGCTTGCTCCAGCCGATGAAGCGGTGCAGGCCATCGAACTTGCCGACCACGTCCAGCCCCGGGCGCAGCCACAGGTGGAAGGTGTTGCCGAGGATGATCTGGGCGCCGACTTCATGCAGTTCTTCGGGCGACATCGCCTTGACGGAACCATAGGTGCCGACCGGCATGAATATGGGGGTTTCGACCACGCCGTGGTTGAGCGTCAGGCGGCCGCGACGGGCCTTGCCGTCGGTCTTGAGGAGTTTGAAGTTCAGCATTGTTCGTTTCTTGTCAGGAGCATCGCGTCGCCGTAGCTGAAGAAGCGGTAGCGCTTCTCGATCGCATGGGCATAGGCGGCGCGGATCTGCTGGTAGCCCGCGAAGGCCGAGACCAGCATCAGCAGGGTCGACTTCGGCAGGTGGAAATTGGTGATCAGGCGATCGACCGTCTTGAAGGTGTAGCCGGGCGTGATGAACAGATTGGTGTCGGCGCTGCCCGCCACCAGCTCGCCGCTTTGCGACGCCGATTCCAGCGCGCGCATGCTGGTCGTGCCCACGGCAACCACCTTGCTTCCCGCCGAACGCACCGCGCGAACGGCGTCGACGGTCTCCGGCGGAATCGTGTACCACTCGCTGTGCATCTTGTGCTCGGCGAGGTTTTCGGTGCGCACCGGCTGGAACGTGCCGGCGCCGACGTGCAGCGTGACATACGCGAATTGCACGCCCTTCTCGCGCACCCTGTCGAGCAGCGCCTGGTCGAAATGCAGGCCCGCGGTCGGCGCGGCCACCGCACCCGGCTCCTTCGCATAGACGGTCTGGTAACGCTTCTCGTCGAAATCGTCGGCGGCGTGCTCGATATAGGGCGGCAGCGGCAGGCGGCCGTGGGCCTCGATCAGGTCGAACACGTCAGCCGGGAATTCCAGCGTATAGAACTCGCCCGCGCGCTCGCCAACGACAACGTCAAAGGCATCGGCCAGGCGGATCGTACTGCCTGCCTTCGGCGATTTCGAGGCCCGCACCTGCGCCAGCACATGGCGCGTGTCGAGTACGCGCTCGACCAGCACCTCCACCTTGCCACCGCTGTCCTTGGCGCCGAAGAAGCGCGCCTTCAGCACGCGGGTGTTGTTGAAGACGAGCAGGTCGCCGGGCGAAAGCTGGTCGACGATCTCGGAGAATGAACGGTCCACAAGACCGCCGCTGTCGACATGCAGCAGGCGCGATGCGCTGCGCTCGGGCAGCGGCAATTGCGCAATCAGTTCCTGCGGCAGGTCAAAATCAAAGTCGGAAAGGGAATACATGCGTCAGAATGGCACGGAACGCGTTGAAGCAGGCATCTGCGCTTGACAGAATTGCCATACAATCTTCAACCGGAATAAAACCTTCTATTTTACGCCCTGCAGCACGATTCACATGCCCGCCCCGAAGCGAAAAACCGCTCCCCAGGAAAAAGCCAAGACCGGCGCCGCCAAACTGGCGCGGCTCGGCCTGCGCACCGACATGGACCTGGCGCTGCACCTGCCGCTGCGCTACGAGGACGAAACCCAGGTGCAGCCGATCCAGGCGGCCGGGTTCATGGGCGGCCATGCCGCGCAGGTCGAAGGCGTCGTCACCGCATCCGACATCCAGTACCGGCCGCGTCGCCAGCTCGTCGTCACCATCGCCGACGACAGCGGCCCGCTGGTGATGCGCTTCCTCAATTTCTACGGTAACCAGGTCAAGCAGCTTGCCGTCGGCGTGCGCGTGCGGGCGCGCGGCGAAGTACGCCACGGATTCTTCGGCGCCGAAATGGTCCATCCCACGTACAAGGTCGTGCAGGAAGGCGATCCGCTGCCCGACAGGCTGACGCCTGTCTATCCGTCCGGCGAAGGCCTGCCGCAAGCCTACCTGCGCAAGGCGATCGCAGGCGCGCTGTCGCGTGTGGACTGGCGCGACACGCTGTCGCCCGCGCTGCTGGCGGAACTCCGGCTGCAAGCCTTCGAACCGTCCGTCCGCCTGCTGCACAATCCGCCGCCCGACGTCAGTGAACACGCGCTGCTCGACCGCTCGCACCCCGCGTGGCTGCGGATGAAATTCGATGAGCTGCTGGCGCAGCAGCTGTCGCTGAAGCGGGCGCAGGCGGCCCGCCGGTCCAAGGGGGCCGCCGCCCTGCCTCGCATCGGCGAATTGTCCGAATCGCTGATGAAGGCGCTGCCCTTCACCCTGACCGGCGCCCAGCAACGCGTGCTGGCTGAAATCCGGGCCGACCTGCACGAATCCTTCCCGATGCAGCGCCTGCTGCAGGGCGATGTCGGCAGCGGCAAGACCGTTGTGGCCGCGTTGGCCGCCGCGCAGGCCATCGACAGTGGATTCCAGGCGGCCCTGATGGCGCCCACCGAAATCCTCGCCGAGCAGCACTTCCGCAAGATCGCGCAATGGATGGAACCGCTGGGCGTGAAGGTCGCGTGGCTGACCGGCAGCCTGAAAAAGAAGGAAAAGCTGGAAGCCCTGGCACGCACCGAGTCCGGCGAAGCCCAGCTGGTGATCGGCACCCATGCGCTGATCCAGGAAGGCGTGGAATTTTCGAAGCTCGGCCTGGTCATCGTCGACGAGCAGCACCGCTTCGGCGTCGGCCAGCGGCTGGCGCTGCGCAACAAGGGCTTGGATGCGCAGACCGTGCCGCACCAGCTGATGATGTCGGCCACGCCGATTCCGCGCACGCTGGCGATGACTTACTACGCCGACCTCGAAGTCTCGGTGATCGACGAACTGCCGCCCGGCCGCACGCCCATCGTCACCCGCATCGTGGACCAGAACCGGCGCGACGAGGTCATCGGACGCGTGCATGCGGCGGCGCAGGAAGGCCGGCAGGCCTACTGGGTCTGCCCGCTGATCGAGGAATCCGAAGCCCTGCAGTTGCAGACCGCGACTGACACGCATGCCACCCTCGCCGCCGAGTTGTCGGACCTGAATGTCGGACTGGTGCATGGCCGCATGAAACCGGCCGAGAAGCAGATCGTGATGGACGCTTTCTCGCGCGGCGAGGTGCATGTGCTGGTGGCGACCACGGTGATCGAGGTCGGCGTCGACGTGCCCAATGCCTCGCTGATGGTGATCGAGCATGCGGAACGCTTCGGCCTGTCGCAGCTGCACCAGTTGCGCGGCCGGGTCGGCCGGGGATCGGCCGCCAGCGTCTGCCTGCTGCTCTACCAGAGCCCGCTCGGCCCGGTGGCCAAACAACGGCTGATGACCATGCGCGAGACGACCGATGGCTTCGAAATCGCCCGCCGCGACCTTGAAATCCGCGGGCCGGGAGAATTCCTCGGTGCGCGCCAGTCCGGGCAGGCGATGCTGCGTTTCGCTGACCTGGAAACCGACCAGTGGCTGGTGGAAAAGGCGCGGGATGTCGCCCAGAAGCTGCTGCACGACGATCCGGCGACGGTCGAGGCGCATCTGGCGCGCTGGCTGGGCGGGCGGGAAGAGTTCCTCAAGGTATGAACACGCATTGCTGCATGCAATCCTTTGCTTTTTGGCATAGTCTTTATACTATGATCACTATCGGATGCGGCCGGACGTTGTCCTACACAAGGAGGCAAACGTAACCATGACTCTTACCGAACTCAAATACATCGTCGCGGTCGCACGGGAAAAGCATTTCGGCCATGCCGCCGAAGCCTGTTTCGTTGCCCAGCCGACCCTGTCCGTCGCCATCAAGAAGCTTGAGGACGAGCTCGGCGTGGTGATTTTCGAACGCGGCGGCACCGAGATTTCGATGACTCCGCTTGGCTCCCAGATCGTGGCGCAGGCCGAACGGGTGCTGGAACAGACCGCCGCCATCAAGGAAATCGCCAAGCAGAACAAGGACCCGCTGGCCGGCCCGCTGCGCCTCGGCGTCATTTACACCATCGCCCCCTACCTGTTGCCGCCGCTGGTCAAGACCATGATCGAGCGCGTGCCGCAAATGCCGCTGGTGCTGCAGGAAAATTTCACTACCCGGCTGATCGAACTGCTGCGCCAGGGCGAACTGGACGCCGCCATCATGGCCCTGCCCTTCGCCGACCAGGGACTGGTGGTGCAGCCGCTGTACGACGAGCCCTTCGTCGTCGCGCTGCCCAAGCAGCATCCGTGGGCCGACCGGTCGACGATCCGGGCGGAAGACCTGAAATCCGAAACCATGCTCCTGCTCGGCAACGGCCACTGCTTCCGCGACCAGGTGCTGGAAGTCTGTCCGGAAATGTCACGCTTTTCGACCAGCGGCGATGGCATCGCGCGCACTTTCGAAGGCTCGTCGCTCGAAACCATCCGCCACATGGTCGCATCCGGCATCGGCATCACGGTGCTGCCGAAGGCATCCGTGCCGGAGGTGCAAGCGCGCGACGGCATGCTGCGCTACGTGCCCTTTTCCTCACCCAGCCCTTCGCGGCGTGTCGTCATTGCCTGGCGCAAGAGCTTCACGCGCCGCCCAGCGATCGATGCGATTCGCGACGCCGTCCTGTCCTGCGACCTGAACGGCGTGACCATGCTGCGCGAGGAGGAAGTCGTGGCGGCCTGACCTCTCGGCGTCCGCCGGGGCGCGGACGCCATGTTGCCGCTTATAATCCGGTTTTCCGTCGCAATCCCGACCATGAACCGACTCGCCCTTTACGCGCGGCTGATCCGCATCGACAAACCCATCGGCATCCTGCTCCTGCTCTGGCCGACCCTCTGGGCCATCTGGCTGGCGACAAAAGGCCATCCTGACTGGAACCTGGTTGCCATCTTCACGCTCGGCACCGTCCTTATGCGTTCGGCAGGTTGCGCCATCAACGATTACGCCGACCGGGACTTCGACAAGCATGTGAAGCGCACCGCGGAACGGCCTTTGACGAGCGGAAAAATCGCCGGTTGGGAAGCAGTGATGGTGGCGGCGGTGCTCGCCGTGATCTCGTTCGCGCTGATCCTGCCGCTCAATACGCTGACCAAGCAGCTGTCGGTCGCGGCGGTCCTGATCGCCGCCAGCTACCCTTATTTCAAGCGCTTCTTCGCCATCCCGCAGGCCTACCTGGGGATCGCCTTCGGCTTCGGCATCCCGATGGCCTTCGCCGCCGTGCAGGACACCGTGCCGGTGGCGGCATGGCTGCTGCTGATCGCCAACATTTTCTGGGCGGTTGCCTACGACACTGAATACGCGATGGTCGATCGCGATGACGACTTGAAGATCGGCATCAAGACCTCGGCGATCACCTTCGGCCAATTCGATGTAATGGCGGTGATGGTGTGCTATGCGGTGGCCTTCGTCATCATCCTCGTGGTCGGCCTTGAATACGGACTGCATGCGTGGTTCGTGGCCGGCATCCTGGTCGCCATCGGCTGCGCGGCCTATCACTACACCCTCATCCGCGAGCGCGACCGCATGCGCTGCTTCGCCGCCTTCCGCCACAACAACTGGCTGGGCGCGGCGATCTTTGCGGGGATCGCGTTGGATTACGCACTGAAGTAATTTGACACCTCGCAAGGCGTCCCCCGAGCTGTTGCTTACACTCAAAGCAGACCTGTTTTGAGAGGAGCACACGATGGATAAGATCGGACTCGGCGGCGATCTCCGCGACCGCCTGATGGAAGACTTGCAGCTGATCGTGAAGGATGCGGAAGACCTGCTGCGCAGCACCGGCCAGCAGGTGGACGAAGGCTACCGGACGGCGCGTGCGCGCTTTGAATCCACGCTGAGCAATGCGCGCAGCAACCTGGGCGACCTGGAAGAGCGCGTCGCCGAAGGCACGCGTGACGCGATCGACGCCACGCAACAATACGTGAAGGAAAATCCCTGGCAGGCCGTCGGCATCGGCGCGGCGGCCGGACTGGTGATCGGCCTGCTGATCGGGCGGCGCTGAAACTCAGTCCTTGCCGAATTCCTCGCCCAATTCCTTGCCACGGGCGGCGGCCGCCTTCAGCGCCTTGACGATGGCGTCCTTGACACCGCTGCCATCCATGCTGGTCAGCGCCGCATAGGTCGTGCCGCCCTTCGAGGTCACGCGCTCGCGCAGCACCGAGACGGGATCGGTCGAATTCGCGGCCAGTTGCGCCGCGCCCACGAAGGTTTCGATCGCGAGCTGGTTGCCCTGCTCCGCCGTCAGCCCCATCTCCTGCGCCGCCTGCTGCATTGCCTCGATGAAGTAGAACACATAGGCGGGGCCGCTGCCGGACACGGCGGTCACCGGGTCGATCAGCGATTCGTTGTCGAGCCAGACTGTCGCGCCCACCGCACGCATGATCGCGTCGGCAGCGTTGCGCTGCGCGTCCGACACGCCATCCATCGCCACCATGCCGGTAATGCCCTTGCCGATCAGCGCCGGCGTGTTGGGCATGGTGCGCACGATCGCGGCATGGCCGCCCAGCCAGCGCGACAGGTCGACCGCGCGGATACCGGCGGCGATCGACAGCACGAGTTGCTTCGACACATGCGGACGCAACTGCTGCACCACGTCCTTCATCTGCTGCGGCTTCACGGACAGCACAATCACCTCGCATTGCGCCAGCGCCGCATCGATCTGCGGTGAAGTGGTGACGCCGAAGGTTGATTGCAGCTTCTGCAGCGCGTCCGCATTCGGATCGACCACGTGGATGTTCGCGCCGGCAGTCAGTTTCCCGGCGAGGCCGCCGATGAGCGCGGACGCCATGTTGCCGCCGCCGATGAAGCCGATTTTCAGGTTACCTTGCATATGTCCTCTGTCCAAAAATAGCCGTTCCCACGCGCACGATCGTCGCGCCTTCCGCGATCGCCGCGTCCATATCCGCCGACATTCCCATCGAGAGGGTGTCGAGCCCCAGTCCTTCCTTGTTCAGTTGTTCCAGCAATTCCCGCAATTTGCGGAAAGGTTCGCGCTGGCGTGCCGTGTCTTCCGCCGGCTCCGGGATCGCCATCAGTCCGCGCAGCTTCAGGTTGGGCAATGCCGCCACTGCCTTCGCCAGCGCCGCCACCTCTTCCGGCGCGGCGCCGCTCTTGGTGTCTTCGCCGCTGATATTGACCTGCAGGCAGATGTTCAGCGGCGGCAGATGCGCGGGGCGCTGTTCCGACAAACGATGCGCGATTTTCTCCCGGTCGACCGAATGCACCCAGTCGAAATGCTCGGCAATCGGCCGCGTCTTGTTGCTCTGGATCGGCCCAATGAAGTGCCATTCGAGCGACAGGTCCGGACGCGCGGCGCGTACTGCTGCCATCTTGTCCACGGATTCCTGAAGGTAGTTTTCGCCGAAAGCACGCTGTCCGGCATCGGACGCTTCGATCACCGCATCGGCGCCGAAGGTCTTGGAAACCGCAAGAAGATGCACGTTTCGGGGATCTCGCAACGCTGCACGCGCCCCTTCTGCGATGCGCTCCCGCACGGCTTGCAAGTTGTAGGAAATTGGAGACATAATCGATTTACTCAAGGCAATACCGACACCTGCGGCCGGTATTGCTCATTTATTTACGGCACCCTCGCCGGCCCAGGGATTATAAATGGACATCTCCGAACTCCTCGCCTTCGCTGTCAAGAACAAGGCTTCCGACTTGCACCTTTCAGCCGGCCTGCCGCCGATGATCCGGGTGCACGGCGACGTGCGCCGCATCAACCTGCCGCCGCTCGAGCACCGTGACGTGCACGGCATGATCTATGACATCATGAACGACGGCCAGCGCAAAGCCTACGAGGAAGTGCTGGAGTGCGACTTTTCCTTCGCGATCCCCGGCCTGGCCCGTTTCCGCGTCAACGCCTACAACCAGGACCGCGGCGCGGCGGCCGTGCTGCGTACCATTCCGTCGAAGGTGCTGACGCTGGAGCAGTTGAACTGCCCCAAGATCTTCACCGACCTCGCTCTGAAGCCGCGCGGCCTGGTGCTGGTGACCGGCCCGACCGGCTCGGGCAAATCCACCACGCTGGCAGCCATGATTAACCACCTGAACGAAACCGAATACGGCCACATCCTCACCGTCGAGGATCCGATCGAATTCGTGCACGAATCCAAGAAGTGCCTGATCAACCAGCGCGAAGTCGGCCCGCACACGATGTCCTTCCAGAATGCGCTGCGCTCCGCGCTGCGTGAAGACCCCGACGCGATCCTGGTCGGCGAATTGCGCGACCTCGAAACCATCCGCCTCGCGCTGACCGCCGCCGAAACCGGCCACCTTGTGTTCGGCACGCTGCACACCTCGTCCGCCGCCAAGACCATCGACCGTATCGTCGACGTGTTCCCGGCGGAAGAAAAGGAAATGGTGCGCGCGATGCTGTCCGAATCGCTGCAGGCCGTGATTTCGCAGACGCTGCTCAAGACCAAGGACGGCAGCGGCCGCGTTGCCGCGCACGAGATCATGCTGGGCACGCCGGCAATCCGCAACCTGATCCGCGAAGCGAAGGTCGCGCAGATGTATTCCGCCATCCAGACCGGCAGCAACATCGGCATGCAGACGCTGGACCAGAACCTGACCGACCTGGTGCGCCGCAATGTCATTTCTTCCGCCGCCGCGCGTGCTGCCGCGAAGTCGCCGGAAAACTTCCCCGGTTAAGGAGCCAGCATGGAACGCGAACAGGCTACAAAATTCATGCACGACCTGCTGAGGCTGATGCTCAGCAAGAACGGCTCCGACCTTTTCATCACCGCCGAATTCCCGCCGGCATTCAAGATCGACGGCAAGATGACGCCGGTGTCGAACCAGCCGCTGACGTCCACGCACACCGTCGAACTGGCGCGCGCAATCATGAACGACAAGCAGGCGGCGGAATTCGAAGCGACCAAGGAGTGCAACTTCGCGATCAGCCCGGGCGGCCTCGGCCGTTTCCGCGTGTCCGCCTTTGTGCAGCAGGGCAAGGTCGGCATGGTGCTGCGTACCATCACCACCACCATCCCGAAGCTGGAAGACCTCGGCGTGCCGGAAGTGCTGAAGGAAGTGGCGATGACCAAGCGCGGCCTGGTCATCATGGTGGGTGCGACCGGTTCCGGTAAATCGACGACGCTGGCCGGCATGGTCGGCTACCGCAACGAGAACAGCTACGGCCATATCATCACCATTGAAGACCCGGTGGAATACGTGCACCCGCACAAGAACTGCATCGTCACGCAGCGCGAAGTGGGTGTCGATACGGCCGACTGGTTTGCCGCGCTGAAGAACACGCTGCGCCAGGCGCCGGACGTGATCCTGATCGGCGAAATCCGCGACCGCGAGACGATGGACTATGCGGTGGCCTTCGCCGAAACCGGCCACCTCTGCCTTGCCACGATGCACGCCAACAGCGCCAACCAGGCACTCGACCGCATCATCAACTTCTTCCCGGAAGAGCGTCGCCAGCAATTGCTGATGGACTTGTCGCTCAACCTGAAGGCCATGATTTCGCAACGACTGATTCCGCTCAAGGACACCAAGGGCCGTTGTGCTGCAGTAGAGGTGATGCTGAACTCGCCATTGATTTCCGACCTGATCTTCAAGGGCGAAGTGCATGACATCAAGGAGATCATGAAGAAATCGCGCGAACTGGGCATGCAGACCTTCGACCAGGCGCTGTTCGACCTGTATGAAATGGGCAAGATTTCCTACGAGGATGCGCTGCGCAATGCGGACTCGGTCAACGACCTGCGCCTGTCGATCAAGCTCAACAGCAAGGATGCGCAAGGTCGCGACCTGAGCAAGGGCACGGAACACCTGGGCATCGTATGACGACGGTTTACGACTTCAAGGCCAGGGGCATCGATGGCAAGGACATCGACCTGAAGCAGTACCAGGGCAAGGTGCTGCTGATCGTCAATACCGCCAGCGAATGCGGCTTCACGCCCCAGTACAAGGGGCTGGAAGCAGTCTATGAACAGTTCGCGGGAAAGGGGGTCGAGGTGCTCGGCTTCCCCTGCAACCAGTTCGGTGCGCAGGAGCCGGGCAGCAATGCGGATATCGGCCACTTCTGCGAAGCCAACTACGGCGTAACCTTCCCGCTGTTCGACAAGATCGACGTGAACGGCGATGCGGCGCATCCGCTGTTCAAGCACCTCAAGAGCGAGGCGCCCGGCTTGATGGGCACCGAAGCGATCAAATGGAATTTCACCAAGTTCCTGGTCCGCAAGGACGGGCGCGTGTACAAGCGCTATGCGCCGCAGACCGAGCCGATGGAACTGGTGAAGGACATCGAGAAACTCCTCACGGAGTAGCGGCGAGGCCGGCCGTCAGGCCGCCACGCCGAGGAACTTCAATACGAACGGCACCAGCAACGCGGTCAGCC
>NZ_LSTO01000001.1:1684816-1686855 GCF_002211445.1 Noviherbaspirillum denitrificans
AAGGATGCCGAGCGCGATGGGCAGGTCGAAGCGGCCTGATTCCTTGGGCAGGTCCGCCGGGGCGAGGTTGACGGTGATGCGCCGCGCGGGAAATTCGAAGCAGGCGTTCTGCAGCGCGGCGCGCACGCGGTCCCGTGATTCCTTCACCTCCGTTTCCGGCAGGCCGACGATGGTGAAGGAGGGCAAGCCGTTGGCGAGATGGACTTCGACCGTCACTTCCGGCGCGTGCATCCCGGCCAGTGCACGGCTTTTCAGGACCGCGAGACTCATGGGCTTACGGTTTCTTCAGCAGCGCTTCCAGTTCGGCCAAGCGGGCTTCCAGGGTTTCCAACTTGGCGCGGGTCTTGGCCAGTACCTGGCTCTGGATGTCGAATTCCTCGCGTGTCACCAGGTCGAGGCGGGAAAAGCCCTGGGTCAGCATCGCCTTTACATTCCGCTCGATATCCTTCGCGGGGGAGTTCTCGATTGCCTGGCTGAGCTTGGCCTGGAGGTCATTCAAAAAGTTTGTCTTGTCCATAATCAATCCTAAGATGAAAGAGCCGCACTTCCTTGGTGCGCTCGAAAACGGTGCGCTTCAGTGTGGTGCGAACTTTGTGGTGCATTGCCTTAAAAAGGGGTGAGCCAGGCGCGGCCAATGCGGAAAATTACAAAAATGATAACGCATCTGCCCGCAAATCCGGTGGCATGAGTCCTGCTAATAGTTGGAAAACTGCAATTTGTCTCACCTTCCAACACACAAAAAGGGAAACGCCATGAAAAAACTCGTTCTTGCCACCGCCATCGCCGCCGCCTTTACTGGCAGCCTCGCCCAGGCCGAGGACAAGAAGCCGGATCATGAAGTGAGCTTCAATGCGTCGGTTGTCAGCGACTACCGCTACCGCGGCATCTCCCAGACCCGCCTGAAGCCGGCCCTGCAGGGCGGCGCGGACTACGTCAACAACCCCACCGGATTCTACGCCGGTACGTGGTTGTCCACCATCAAGTGGATCAAGGATGTCCCGGGCGGCGACGCCAGCATCGAATGGGATATCTACGGTGGCAAGCGCGGCGAGATCGTCGAAGGCGTTTCTTATGACGTCGGCGTGCTGCGCTACCAGTACCCGTCCAACAACCTGACCCCGAGCGCCAACACCACCGAAGTATATGGCCAGCTCGGCTACGGCCCCGCCTACGTGAAGTATTCGCATTCGCTGACCAACCTGTTCGGCTTCGTCGACAGCAAGCGCAGCGGCTACCTCGATATCGGCGCCAACGTCGACATCGGCGAAGGCCTGGTCCTGAACCTGCACGCAGGCCACCAGAAGGTGAAGAACAACTCCCCGTTCTCCTACACCGACTGGAAGGTCGGCGTGACCAAGGATTTCGGCGTCGTGACCGGCGCGCTGGCACTCATCGGCACCGACACCGACAACTACACCGGCCCGAACGGCAAGAACCTCGGCAAAAACAGCCTGGTCCTGTCGATCGCCAAGACTTTCTAAGCGAGGAAATCATGAAACTGATCACTGCGATCATCAAACCCTTCAAGCTCGATGAAGTGCGTGAAGCCCTCTCGGCGATCGGTGTCCAGGGCATCACGGTCACGGAAGTAAAGGGCTTCGGACGCCAGAAAGGTCATACCGAGCTGTATCGCGGCGCCGAATATGTGGTCGACTTCCTGCCCAAGACCAAGATTGAAGCTGCCGTGGACGACGCCATCGTCGACCGCGCCATCGAGGCGATAGAGAGCTCTGCCCGCACCGGCAAGATCGGCGACGGCAAGATCTTCGTGTTCGACCTGCAGCAAGTCGTTCGTATCCGTACCGGCGAAACCGGTAAAGAAGCACTCTAAAGGAGGGGTGAGATGAAAAAACTCTTTGCAAGCATCCTGGCGGCAGGCTCCCTGCTGGCCGCCGTCGGATTCGCGCAGCCGGCACTGGCGGAAGAGGCCGCACCGGCCAAGACCGAAGCGGTTGTCGTTGCCCAGGCATCCGCACCTGCCAACGCTGCTTCCGCACCGGCAGCACCTGCCGCTGCAACCGCTCCCGCAGCCGCCCCTG
>NZ_LSTO01000001.1:1686865-1691935 GCF_002211445.1 Noviherbaspirillum denitrificans
TCGGGCCTTCGGCGAATTTCTTTCCGAAGTTAATGACAAGCAAGCGGTTGCAGCACTCGCGCACGACACGCAGCACATGCTCGATGATGATGATGCCGTCCACTTCGTTGCGAAGCGACTTGATCAGATCGATCAGTTCCGTCACTTCCGAGTCGACCAGGCCGGCGCCCACTTCATCCAGCAGCAAGACCTTGGGTTCAAGTGCAAGCGCGCGTGCCACTTCGAGGCGCTTCCTGCGCAGCAGCGGCAGCTCGCGGCAGCGCAGGCTGGCGACGTCCGACAGGCCGGTCCTCTCGAGGATGGCGTCGCATGCGGCTTGCGCGCGTGCGCTGCGGTCCCACGGATGCAGGGAGAAGCGCGCGGCCAGCAGGTTCTCGCGGACCGTCATGTCGAGGAACGGCCGCGGGATCTGATAGGTGCGTCCGATGCCAAGGCGTGCCCGGTCGGGCGCCGACATGGCGGTAATGTCCTTGCCGTTGAAATGGATGCTGCCATCGCTCGGGGAAAACGCCCCGCCCAGCAAGCTGATCAGGGTCGATTTTCCGGCGCCGTTGGGACCGATGATGCCCATCACTTCGCCGCGTGCAAGCTGCAGCGACACATTGTCGGTGGCAACCAGGCCGCCGTAGCGCTTGACAAGGCCCTTTGCTTCAATCAGCGGATCGTTCATGCGGCACCTTTGCGAGCAGGAAGACGGCGGCTGGCCAGGCCCACGAGCCCTTGCGGCGCGAAGCGGATGACCAGAATCAGGATCAGGCCGGTAATCGACAAGTGCAGCGCCGGATAGTCGGCGAGCAATTCACCCAGCGCGACGACGAAGATGGCCCCGACGAGCGGGCCCGCGCGCAGCCCCTTGCCGCCAATGATCACGATCGACAGCACATTGATCGTCCACTGCACGCCGAACATGCCGTAGGGTTCGACCATGCCCAGTTTCAGGCCCTGCAACGCGCCCGCCATGCCCATCAGGAAGCTGGCGAGCCCGAAGGCGATCAGCTTGATGCGGAACGGACGCACGCCGATTTGCGCGGCGGCATCCTCGTCGTCGCGCAGGCTGCGCAGCAAAATGGAAAAGCGGGAGGTGGTGGCAAGCGTCATCACGACGGTCGTGAACGCGACAAGCGCCACCGCGATCCAGTACAGTGCTTGCAGGCTCGGCGGATCAACCTCCAGGAACAGGCCGCTTGCGCCGCCAAAGCCGCTGTAATTGACCATGAACATGCGCAAGGCTTCCGCCAGCGCCAGCGTGCCCACCGTGAAGTAAAGACCGCGCAACCGAAAGACCGCGCGCGACACCAGGACGGCGAGCAGCGCCGCGACGACGCCGGCGGCCGGGATGGCTGCGGCAAGCGGAACGCCGCCCTTGTTCAGCAGGCCGATCAGTACGTAGCCGCCAATGCCGACAAACGAAGCGGTGCCCAGCGATACCATGCCGCCATAGCCCGCGAGCAGGTTCCAGGCTTCCGCCAGCACGATGAACAGTATCAGGCGGAACCCGATTTCCAGCGCATAGTCCGACAATATCGGACCGGCCACACAAAGTGCAGCGAGACAGGCGGCAAGGATGGTCGCGGTCTTGCGCATCCGGTTGGCGGGAAGCCGCGCCGCCGGGACTGTGGCCACATAGACGGATTGGGTCGTCATTATCGTGCCCCTTTCATTGAAATGCCTTGCGGCCGCAGTGCGAGCACAAGGAGAAACAGTACCAGTCCGACAAAATCGCGATAGCCGTCGCCCAGCACCAAGGCACCCACGCTCTGCAGCAGTCCCATCGCAATGCCCGCCACCAGAGTGCCGAAAATATTGCCGACACCGCCGAGCACGACCACGGCAAAGCTGATCAGGAGATAGGTAGCGCCGCTGCTTGGCGTAAAGGTGAACGCCGTTCCGAGCAGCACGCCGCCCATTGCCGCGCAGGCTGCGCCAAGGGAAAACGTCAGCGCATGCACGCGGCGTACATCGACTCCCATCACCGCTGCAGCTGTCGCATCGGCGGTACTGGCGCGCAATTCGCGGCCGAAGGCGGTTCGGGTCACCAGCAGATGCACCAGCCAGACCAGGACAACCGAAATGCAAAAGCCGATCAGGTAGATCTTCGGCACCGTGATCGGGCCTACCGCAAGTGGGCTAGCCGCATATGGCGTCTCGATGGTGCGCGTGTCGGCGGTAAACGCGAGCAGGTAAAGATTCTGCAGGATGATGGACACGCCAAACATGGTCATCATCGGCGCCTCCATCCCCTTTCCGCTCAAGGGTGCGATCAGCAGCCGCTGGAACGGCATGGCGATGATTGCCATCACCGCGCCGACCAGCAACAGACCAATAGCCGGATCGATTCCCGCATGACGCAGGATGAAATAGGCGAGGTACGCGCCCCCGACCAGCAGTTCACCATGCGCGAGATTCACCAGGCCCATCACACCCAGGGCGATCGACAGCCCCAGCGCGGTGAGCGAAAGAACACCACCGAGCAGGATGCCCGATACCAGGCTGCTTCCCACCACATCAAAACTAGGCATACGTGCCTCCGATCAGTGTTGACATTGCGATTCCGGATGGATCACTGCGATGATGGCAACGGGAAGAGCAGCTTGGCGTTCGCGCGGTCCTTCGGCCAGACGACCCTGGACTTGCCGCCTTGCCATTGCATGACCGTGATCGGAATGCGCGAGGTATGGTCGGCGTCAAACTTGACTGGGCCGACGACATAGGTCTTGTCGGTCTTTGCAATCGCCGCATTGATCTTTTCGCGGTCGGTGGAGCCTGCAGCAGCGATCGCATCGAGCAGCACCTGCGCTGCCGCGTGTGCATCGGCGATATGCTGGCTTTGGGTCTGCTTTGTTTCTGCTTCGAAGCGTTTGGCGAGATCAGCCGCGCCGGGATACGGGAAGCTCGGATCCCAGTAGCCGCCGACCAGCACACCGTCTGCAAGCTTGCCTGTGGCCTGGGCAAAATACTCAGGTTCCGCCCCCTTTTCCACAACAAGGAGTTTCGGATTGAATCCAGCGGACGCCATTTGCTTGCGGATGGCCACGCCTTGCGGCGGAATCGCATCGACCAGCACGACATCGGCATTCGATGCCTTCGCTTGCGCGATCATTGAAGTGAACTGCTGGGCATCGGTCGGGAACGAATTGGCGGCGACCACCTCATAACCACCCGCCTTGGCCGACGCCGGCCATATCTGCCCGCCGACGACCTGACCATCCGGACCGTTGTCGTGCAATATTGCGACTTTCTTGTTCGTCTCGAGGTTCATCTCGGCCAGCATACGGAACGGTGCGGTGGCGAGATCGTTCTCGTCAAAGAACAAGACCCAGGCGTAATTCCACTTGCGCACCGAGCGAAAAGCCTGCAACGGATCGCACCCGGCAACGAGGGGAACCTTGCGGCGCTCGGCAATCAGTGCCCCGGCATTGACCAGCGCCGGGGTGCACGAACCGAGCATCGCCACCACCTTTTCCCGCGAAATCAGGGTTTCGGTGTTGCTGGCGGTGACGTTCGAATCCGTCTTGTCGTCGCGGATGACGAGACGCACCCTGGTCTTGGCACCATCGACCATGATGCCCCCGGCTTTGTTCACGTCATTGACGGCGGTTTCGTAACCCCATTTCTGGTACATGCCGAATCCTGCCAGCGGCCCTGATAGCGGCAATGACGCACCGATCACAATTTCGTCGGCGGCCCAGGCAACGCTGGCCGACGATGCGAGGAGAGCACAGGCGAGCGCGCCCAATAGTGTCTTTTTCATGGATGTCCCCAACTTGTTATGTTGATTAGAAATAAACAACGACATCAGCGGAAAGCGTGGTCTGCCGCTCGGCCGTGCTCGCTCCGAATGCTTTCACTCCTCGATTGCCCGACTGCCAATCGTGCCGAATCTCCGGCCTGAAAACAACATTCGGATTGATGTCCCATCGCGCGCCCAGCGTGACCGCATTGAAGTCGCCGGCCACCGCCGTCACCGGGAACAAGGCAACGCCACCGCGGTCCCTGAACTTCTCGAGTCGGATGCCGTATTGCACGGAAGGCGTGGCGGCGTAGACGAGGTGCACGTTCGCGCCGCTGTATGACGCCCCGGAGAAGAAGTTGCCGGCCGCCGGATTGAATGTCAGCACATCGATGGTGCCCGGCAGGCCGTCGCCGTGCTGCTTGCCGTACAGGAGTTCGGCGGTTGCCTTCCAGCGCTCCAGCGGTTTGAAGCTGACGGACAGCGAATGATGTTCTCGCAGCTGGCCGCGCGGCGAAATGATCCGCGCGATGGGCATCTGCGGTGCGGACACGACGTTCGGATCGTTCTGTTCATTGCCGCGCATGAAACTGTAATCGACCCAGGTGTTCATGTCCCCGCTTCGCCAGCGCAGCGCGCCGATGATGCTCTTGTCGTCGTTGTTGTCCTTCCAGTTCTGGCGGCCGTTGACCACGCCGAGCTCGCCCGCCAGCAGGCCTAGTTCGTTATTCATCAGGTTGGCGGAAAGCAGCGCGCCGGCGACCTGGTCGGGCTGGGCAACGAAGGCGTAGGTTTTCGAATAGAAGAAGTTCGGACCGGGGCGAAATTCGGGCGGGATCTCATGGCCGACGCCGGCGCCGAAGCGGCCTGCGGTCAGCGCCACACCCATCCCGACCGGGAAAAAGTACTGCGCATAGACTTGCGGCATCGCGAGGTAATTCTGCCGGTTGGAACCGGGTACGACGCCTGCCGGCGTGCGGTTGACACCCCAATCCGCATCGTAGCCGAGCATGCCTGCCGGCAGGCCGTTGCGGCCGTACAGGAGCTCTGCCCGGAATCCGAAGGAGCCTTCCCACGGCATCGGGCCGGGCAAGGGTGTGATCCGGGGCAGGATATTGGTCTGGATCGGCCTTTCGAGCGCGAGCTGCAAGGCATTGGTCTGCAAGCCCTCATCGGCCGGGCCGACAACCGGGAAATTGGAATGCCCGCCGGTGGCCTGGTTATGCGTGCTGACATTGTTGGATGACAGGCCGAGCTGCAGGAATCCGAACGCCTTGATGCCGGTCGCATGCTCGAGCGCATCGCCGAACAGTGAGTACGGCGCGGCGGGCGCCGCGGCC
>NZ_LSTO01000001.1:1691945-1695164 GCF_002211445.1 Noviherbaspirillum denitrificans
CGCGCAGGATCCGCGATTGCCCCAGTTCGGCGCAAGTCTCGAGGATTTGTCCGCGCAGCCAGGTCGAGATCGGGTTGCGCGACTGGTGCCGCGGCCACACCAGGTGGAACAGGTGGGTCTGGCTTTCGAAAGGCAGTTCGGAAACGCGGATCGGGTGCGCCTTGGCGAACTGCATCGCCAGCTGCCGCGGCAGGGTGCACAGGTAAGGCGTGGAATGGATGATGTGCGGCACCGTCAGGAACATGTGCGTGGACGCGATCACGCGGCGGCGGCGTCCCATCTCGGCAAGCCGCTCATCGACCCAGCCGTCGCGGCTGCCGGTGTAGGACACGAGGATGTGCTCGCAGGACAGGTAGGTTTCGAGGTCGAGCGGCTGGCCATCCTTGAGCAGCGGATGGTCGATCGCGCCGATGACGGCATAGTCTTCGCGGAACAGGGGTTGCGCCGCCATGCGTTCACCCGAGGGCAGCGAGGATGTGATCGCGCAGTCGATCACATTGCGCTGGAACAGGCTCGATGCGTCGAGATAGGTGCAGGGAATGGTGGCAAGGAATACCGAGGGCGCCGACTTGTTGAGGCGTGCGACCAGGCTGGGCAGGATGACCGAGGACACATAGTCGTTGCCACCCAGCTTGAGCGTGACGGCCAGTTCCTGGGGATTGAAGTCGACGCTGGTGGCTACCGCGGTTTCCAGCATGGCCAGGCCTTCGAGGATCAGCGGCGCGAGCATTTCGGCGGTGCGCGTCGGGCGCATTTCCCCTTCGGTGCGGATGAACAGGCGCTCGTTGAACAGGTGGTGCAGGCGGTCTAGGGAACGGCTGACGGCCGGCTGCGTCAGCGCAAGCTGGTCGCCGGCATGCGTCAGGTTCTTCAGGTTGTAGACGGCGGCGAAGACTTTGAACAGATTCAGGTCCACCGACTTGGTCCTGTTTTTTTTCATGGGCAAGGAGGGCTGGGTTGAGGATATCCGGCGCGTCGTGGTGTTGGCATAATTGCACCGAAAAAGTTAACAAAAAATCTACATGAAAAGCCAAAGAATGTCAGTTTTCATTTGTGGCGCGGGGCCCGTGGGCCTGGCGTTGGCCGCCTTGCTGCGCAGCCATGGCATGGCGGTGCGCATCATCGACAAGAGCGCTGGGCCGACGCCCTGGTCGAAAGCCATCGGCATGCATGCACGCACGTTGGAAAGCATGCATGCGCTGGGATTGACCGCCCGCTTGCTCGACGACGGTTTTCCGATGCGCGGCTTCCGTGTGAACGAGGCGGGACGCACCATCCTGTCGGCGCGCTTCGACGAAATCGGTTCGCCCTACGGATTCGTGCTGGGCTTGCCGCAAAGCCGGACCGAGCGCCGCCTGCTCGACCGGCTGGAGGAGTTGGGTGGCGAAGTGGAGTGGGGCACCGCGCTGGCAGCGATCGAGGAGCAGGGCGATCCTGCCGCGCCCGGCCGTCCTGCAGTGATCCGGATTACGCATGCCGACGGCCGCGAGGAGCGCGTCGAATGCAACTGGCTGGTCGGTGCCGACGGCAGCCGCAGTGCGGTGCGCGACATGGCGGGGATTGGATTTCCCGGCGGCGATTTCGGCAAGGCATTCATTCTCGGCGACGTGGCGATCGACTGGGACGGGCCGAAATCGGAATTGCAATTCTTCCTCTCCGCCAAGGGCTACCTGCTGGTCGTTCCGATGCCCGGCGGCATGCACCGCATCATTGCGCAGACGGACCGGCGCTACACGGATTTCCAGGGCGATGCGCGTCCCGAAGCGACCCTGGAAGAATTGCAGTGCATCGTTGACGCCAACGGCCCGGGCGGCATCCGCGTGCACTCGCCGCAATGGCTGACGTGCGCACCCTTCTATCACCGCCTGGCGGAGACGGCGCTCCGGCAACGTGTGATCCTGGCGGGCGACGCCTTTCACTTGTTCAGTCCTTTGGGTGCGCAAGGACTCAATACCGGCTTGCAGGATGCCTTCAACCTTGCCTGGAAGCTCGCCTATGTGGAGAGGGGATGGGCGCAGCATGGATTGCTGCAGACCTACCGGTCGGAACGCGAAGCCATCGCGCGCCGCATTGCGGAAGTGACCGCAAAGACGACGCGATTCATCACGGACACATCGCTGCCGCGCCGACTGTTGCGGCGGCTGCTGACGCCGCTGTTCAATCGCGGCAGCCGCGTGCAGAAACAATTGCCGCGCCTGCTGGCCGGCATGTTGCAAACCTATGGCGAGGATGGCGCGCTGGCGGGAGATGGCGCGTCCGGCTTGCCGCCGCCCGGGGGCCGCATTCCGCACGCCTGGCTGTCGCAAGGCGACGCTTGCATGCCGCTCGCCAGTCTCGTGCATGGAACACAATTCACGCTCCTGTTGCTCAAGGACCGGCTGGATGCGCAGGCACATGTCGAGTTGCAGCAGTTCGACGAGGCCATGGGTGCACGTCATCCATTCCTGCAGATCGTGGTGGTCACGCGTGAAACAGCAGGATCGGACGCGCGCTTGCCCGCTGGCTGGCGCATGGCCGACGATCGCGACGGCAGCGTGCTGCATGCGCTGGCTGCCGATGGCAAGGCAATGTTGCTGTCGCGGCCGGACGGCTACTGCGCGCTATCATCGCGTTGCTGGTCAGCGGAGGAAGTGGAGCACTATTTCAGTCGGCGCGGCATTGCAGGACTGCCGCAGGAGGTGCGCAATGCGGCGTAAATCCTGTACGGCAGCGTTCTTCGATGTCGACAACACGCTGCTTAACCTGAAGTCGATGTTTGCGTTCCAGGCATATTTCTATGCCAATGCATCGTCGCACACAGGTACATTTGCGAACATGGCGGAGTTCGTCGCCGACCTCCACTCGTGCAATGGAAGCGAGGATCGTTCCGCCTTGAATCGCCGCTTCTATGAAAGCTTTCGCGGGCGACGCGTCGACGCCGTGTCGCAGCTGGCGGAGCAATGGTTTGCCGCGGCGCTTGCACAATTCGGCGACAGCCTCTGGATCGCTTCTGCGCGGGAGTTGGCCGAGCAGCTGCGGGATGAAGGCTTCCTGCTTGTCGCGGTCTCGGGATCGTCACACGAGATTCTTCGTCCCCTGCTGCGACACCTTGAATTCGATGCCTGCCTTGCCACCACACTTGCATCGGAGGCGGGCGTGTACACCGGACACATCATCCCGCCGCAGTTGATCGGCGCAGGCAAGGCGGAAGCGATGCGGCGGTTCGCGCAGGAACGCGGA
>NZ_LSTO01000001.1:1695174-1699713 GCF_002211445.1 Noviherbaspirillum denitrificans
CCGTGGCCATGCGGTGCTGGACGTAGCTTGCTGTCTCTTCCTCCGACAGCGCGGTCAGGTGGTAATGCGCGATCACGCGCTGCGCGAGCTGTTCGAGCTCGGGGCGGGCCAGCATCGCGCGCAGTTCGGGCTGGCCGATCAGGATGATCTGCAGCAGCTTGCGCTCGTTGGTTTCGAGGTTGGTCAGCAGGCGCAGCTGTTCCAGCACGTCGGCCGACAGGTTCTGCGCCTCGTCGATGACGAGCACGTTGTTCTTCCCGTCGGCGTGCTCGGCAAGCAGGAAGCGGTTGAGCACATCGATGTAATCCTTCACCCCGGCGGCGGGCTTGTCGAGCGGGACGTGGAATTCCTCGCACACTGATTGCAGCAGTTCGGTGACGGTCAGCTTCGGGTTGAAGATGTAGGCGACGTTGCAGTTGGCCGGGACCTGTTCGAGGAAGCAGCGGCAGATGGTGGTCTTGCCGGTGCCGATATCGCCGGTCAGCAGTACGATGCCGCCGCCCGCATCCACGCCGTACAGCAGGTGCGCCAGCGCCTCGCGATGACGCTCGCTCATGAACAGGTAACGCGGGTCGGGCGAGATGGAAAACGGGGCTTGAGCCAGCCGGAAGAATTTGGTGTACATGGCGGTGCAAGTTGAATCGCCCAAGGCTACCACAAGTGACGGTATGGCAATCTGCGCCGCCACAAGCCGCATTCCGGGGATAAAATCATTCTTCCCCCACCGCATTGCACAGGAGATCCCATGCGCAAGAACGCCATTCCGCTGCTGCTGCTTTCGATGCTGTCCGCTTCCGCATTTGCCGCCGGCCAGATGAAGCCGGGCCTGTGGGAGATGACGATGAAATCCGATGCCATGAAGAACATGCCCAAGATGACGCCGGAGCAAATGGAACAGATGCGCAAGATGGGCATGAACGTCCCGCAGATCCAGGATGGGGCGATGGTGCACAAGATCTGCGTCACCAAGCAGATGACGGAGAGCAATACGCTGCCCGGCGCGGACGGCAAGGAAATGGGCTGCCAGACGAAGAACATGCAGCAGAGCGGCAACAGCTACAGCGCCGATGTCGTATGCAACAGCGCGCAGATGAAGGGCGAGGGCAAGGTCAAGGGCAGCTTCTCCGGCGACACGGCGTTCACGTCGACCTATGACTTCAAGGGCACGATGCACGGGCAGCAGGTCAACCAGCATCACGAGAACAGCGGCAAGTGGCTGTCGGCCGATTGCGGGAACGTTCCGCCGGCAGGCGGCATGATGCCGAAAAAGTGATCCCATGGCGCGCCGCTGGCACTACCACGTCTACGTCATCGAATTGTCGAAGGACGTGCTGTACGAGGCGCGCTTCAGGAAAGCCAATCCGGATTACGTCACCGGCAAGCCCTGTGTCTATGTCGGTATGACGGGCATCGATCCCGACGTGCGCTTCGACAAGCACAAGGCGGGCATACAGTCGAACCGCTATGTGAAGGAGTTCGGGCTGCGGCTGCTGCCCGAACTCTATGCGTTCTACAATCCGATGCCATACGACGGCGCGCGCGACATGGAAGTCGAGCTGGCAATCGGCTTGCGGGAAGCCGGTTACGGCGTGTGGCAGGCCTAGAAGACCAGCCCGACACCGGTGGTCATGCCGGTTCCCGTTGCACCGATCCCGGTTCCAGTGTTGCCTATCCCTGTTCCAGTCGTGCCAATACCGGTTCCAGTGTTACCTACCCCGGTTCCCGTCGTACCAATCCCGGTTCCCGTGTTACCTATCCCTGTTCCCGACGTACCCACTCCTGCCCCGGTCGTACCTGCTCCGGTACCTGTCGCGCCAGTCCCGGTGCTCGTCGTCCCCGTATCCAGGGGGGTAATGGTCGTCACGTTCCTGCCTGCCGCGCCCGTAATGAATTCCAGTGAAATGGTTTGCGGCAGGATTTGCCCGCGAATTTCCCCGTTCGGAAATGCGGTGCTGTGGACGTTGAAGTAGAGGTTGCCGGCCTGCATTGCATTGAACTGCGCTTCCGTCAGTACCGCGTTCGTGGTCCAGATGCCGCTGCCGGTCGTCGACTCCGCCAGCCCGATGATGATCGGGCCGCTGATACCCGGCGCGCCCTCATGGATATGGGCGGCAGTGCCGGTGATGCCGGTCGTTGTTACAGCGGCGCTCAGCTGACGGGTGGCCGGGTTGACGAGCACTGTTCCCGAACCGATGGCGGCGCTCGTCGTCGGCGGCACTTCCTGGGTGCCGCGCAGCGCCGTGAGGAAGGCCGCGGTCGAGGTGACGAAGGGATTGAGCCCGGTGCCGGTGGCGGTCGTGCCCGTCCTGGCACTGCCGCCGGTGCTGACCGGAGTGGTGCCGGGCTGTTGTGACAGGATTTGTCCGCGGATTTCGCCGTTGCCGAAGTTGGTGCTGAGCACATTGAAATAGAAATCGCCGGCGCGGAAGGCAGTCACTTGCGCATCGGTCAGGATGGCGCGCGCGGTCCATATGCCGCTGCCGCGCACAGTTTCCACCAGCGGGAAGATGACTGGCCCGTTCAATCCGGCCGGTGCCTGCTGGATACGCGCATCCGTGGCGGCGATGCCGGTGGTGGTCAGCGTCGCCGTCATCTGCCGCGTGGACGCTTGTATTACGACCGTGCCGGAACCGGACGCGCTGCTCGCTCGCTGCGGTACTTCCTGCGCGCCTGTCAGCGTGGCGGCGAAGGCGTCAATGAGTTCTGTGACGGCCGCTTGGGTCGATGCGGGCGTCAGGCTGGCGCCGGTCGTCGCGCCACTGTTGCCTCCGCCGCCACCGCAGGCGGCGAGCGTGAGTCCGGTGAGGAGTACGAAGCAGGCAAGGGGAAGGTTTTTCATGGCGGCTCTCCTGTCTTGTACACGGAGGAGAGCAGCGTTTGTGCCAGCAGTGGCACGGGCAAAAGGAAGGATGGCCCGCGCAAGAATTACGCGGGCCGGGAAAAAACTACCGCTTTGGCTTGCGCAGTTCGGCCTGCAGCGCGTCGAGTGCCACTGACTGGTGGCCGGTGCGCCAGACGAGGAAAGTTTTCGCCTTGGCGACGCGTTCGGGCAGCGGATAGGCGGCGACTTCGTCCTCCGCATGCACGACGGAAAGCACCGAGCGCGGCACGATGGCGATGCCCGAACCGGCGGCGACGCAGGCAACGATCGCATGGTAGGAAGCAAGCTCCAGCACGCGGTCCGGCACCACCGACGACATGCCCAGCCATTCCTCGAGGATGCGCCGGTAGGAGCAGCCGGCGGAGAAGGCAATCAGCGTATGCTTGCGCAAATCCTTCGGCGTCTTCACCGGCGGCGTGTTCTTCGGTGTGATCAACACCAGTTCCTCGCGGAAGGCTTCCAGCATGTCGAGGCCGGTTGCGGTGAAGGGTTCGGCGACGAAGGCTGCCTCCACTTCGAAGCGGTGCACGCGGCCGATCAGCGCACCCGAGGTGCCGGTCAGCAGCTCGATCTGCACTTCGGGATAATGCTGGTGGTAGCGCGACAGCAGCGGCGGCAGGCGCGCGGCGGCGGTGCTTTCCATGGTGCCGATGCGCAAGGTGCCACGTGGCGTGCCCTTGCGCAGCGCGGCTTCGGCTTCGGACGCGAGGCGCAGCAGCCGGTCCGCATAGGACAGCAGCTGCGAGCCCTCGGGCGACAGCACCAGCTTGCCGCCCTGGCGCTGGAACAGCTTCACGCCGAGGCGGTCTTCCAGGTTCTTCACGCGGGTGGTGATGTTCGATTGCACGCGGTTGAGCTGGCTGGCTGCCTTGGTGACGCCGCCGTAGTCCACGACCGCCTTGAAGATGTGCAGGGAATCCAGGTCGATATTTCTCATTTTGAGAACCTCCGTTCTCCATTATTCATTTTTCAGAATGGCTTGGTCAAGGTAGACTGCTTTCATGATCGAACATCCTTCCACCTCAGCCGGCACGCTCCGCGCCGAAGCCGGCCCGATTCCCAAGGCGCTTGCCGGGCTTGCCGCGCTGGCGGTGGCGATGGGCATCGGACGCTTCGCGTTCACGCCCATCCTGCCGATGATGTTGCAGGATGCCGGGTTGTCGATTGCTTCCGGCGGCTGGCTCGCATCGGCCAACTACCTTGGCTACCTGCTCGGCGCGCTGAGCGCAATGGTGGTGAAGATCCGGCCCGAACGCGCGATCCGCGGCGGCTTGCTGGCGATTGCCGCGGTGACGCTGGCGATGGGCTGGCCTTTGCCGTTCGCGGTCTGGCTCGTATTGCGGTTGCTGGCCGGCTTTGCCAGCGCCTGGGTGCTGATTTCGGTCTCGGCGTGGTGCATGGAATCGCTCGTGCGCTATCAGCGTCCCTTCCTCAATAGCCTGGTCTTCGCGGGCGTGGGAACAGGCATCGCCACCGCCGGGCTGATGTGCCTGGTGCTGATCGGGATGGACGCGCATTCGCCGCAGGCATGGCGTGCGATGGGCCTGCTGTCGCTGGCGGTCACGCTGCTGGTATGGCGTTTCTTCCGGACCTCGTCCACTGTTGCCGCCGTGAAGGCGGGGCAGGGGCGATTCCCATGGGCCGCCGATGCGGTGCGG
>NZ_LSTO01000001.1:1699723-1701806 GCF_002211445.1 Noviherbaspirillum denitrificans
TCGATGGACAGCTCCGACGGACTACGCTGCCTGCCAGCAGCTGGCGCGCGAGGCACGTTCCGCAGGCATCCAGGTCATCCGTTACCAGTCGGTGCGTGATCCCTTGCCGGGCGCCTGCGCGGCCGTGCTGACGCATGCGGCCTTTGTCAGGCCGATGCCGGAGGAAAGCCAGACGTGGACGCTCGCCGTATTCCGCCAGCGCGTTTTCTGGCGCCGCGATTCGATCTTCGAAGAGCAACATTTCGACTTCGATGCCGCCCGCTGGACGCGATAGCCGGTCGCGCACCTATACGGTGCATTGCACCAAACCCACGCTCATCCTCAATGCGCCGCATCCCACTTTGATGCGGCAAGACCACCTCATCTCGCTAAAAACCACCTGAATCGCTTGGCATGCCGATTGCTCAATGCCAATTGCAAGGCAATGGTGCCTTGTGATGAGAGTCCGAAGTGGGGCTCCCGTGCATATCCGGTTTGATACGACGATGCCAAAGAACACCAACAGCACAGCGCTCCCTCTCGCGGAGACCGCTTCAGTCAGCCACCACCTGCCGTGGACGGCGCCCATGACGCTCCCCCTCGTCTGGCTTGCAGGCTCCTCGAATTTTCTCGCGACCGCCACCCGTGCGGGCTACGCGCAATCAGGTTTTTGAAATCAGGTCCGGACGCATACGCGTTGGCGCCATACACATATTGAAAAGGGAAGACGCATGAAAATCCTTGTTATCGGCCACGGCATGGTTGGACACAAATTTCTCGAGAGCCTGGACGAAAGCGGCCTGCGCGACGTCGAGGTGACCGTGCTCTGCGAAGAGCCACGCCCCGCCTACGACCGGGTCCATCTCTCCGAATTTTTCTCCGGCAAATCGGCCGAAGACCTGTCGCTGGTTTCACCCGGTTTCTTCGACCGCAACAACCTGCTGCTCAAGCTGAACAGCAAGGCAGCCTCGATCGACCGCGCGAACAAGACCGTCACGACTGCGAGCGGCGAAGTCCTTTCCTATGACAAGCTGGTCATGGCAACCGGCTCCTATCCCTTTGTTCCGCCGGTGCCCGGCAAGGACCGCAAGGACTGCTTTGTCTACCGCACTATCGAAGACCTGGAAGCGATGCTGGAGTGCGGCTCCCGCTCCAAGAGCGGTGTCGTCATCGGCGGCGGCCTGCTTGGCCTGGAGTGCGCCAAGGCACTGCGCGACATGAAGCTCGACACGCACGTGGTCGAATTCGCACCGCGCCTGATGGCGGTGCAGGTGGACGACGGCGGCGGCCGCGTGCTGCGCAAGAAGATCGAAGAGCTGGGCGTCAGCGTGCACACGCAAAAGAACACGCTCGAAATCGTCGACGGCGAACAGGCTCGTCACCGCCTCGTATTCGCGGATGGCTCGCACCTCGAAACGGACATGCTGGTCTTCTCCGCCGGTATTCGTCCGCGTGATGAACTTGCGCGCCAGAGCGGCCTCGCGCTTGGCCCGCGCGGCGGCATTGCGATCGACGGAAACTGCCTCAGTGCCGATCCGGATATTTACGCGATCGGCGAGTGCGCCGCATGGAACGGCATGGTCTACGGCCTGGTCGCGCCCGGCTACGACATGGCGCGCATTGCGGCAAAACACATTGCCGGCGAAGCCGCGACCTTCGCGGGCGCCGACATGAGCACCAAGCTCAAGCTGATGGGCGTGGACGTCGCCAGCATCGGCGATGCGATGGGCAGCACCGCCGGCAGCCGCTCCTACCAGTTCACCGATGAGCGCAAGCAGGTCTACAAGAAGATCGTGGTGTCCGAAGACGGCAAGCTGCTGCTGGGTGCCGTGCTGGTGGGCGATGCCGCCGAATACGGAACCTTGCTGCAGATGATGCTCAACAAGATCGAACTGCCGGAAGCGCCCGAATTCCTGATCCTGCCGCAGAGCGACGGCAAGGCCAAGCCGGGACTCGGCGTGGAAGCGCTGCCCGCATCCGCACAGATCTGCTCATGCAACAACGTCTCCAAGGGGCAGCTGTGCGACGCGGTCGCCGGCGGCGCGACCAACGTGGTCGACCTCAAGTCATGCACCAAGGCCGGCACCGCCTGCGGCGGGTGGGG
>NZ_LSTO01000001.1:1701816-1702793 GCF_002211445.1 Noviherbaspirillum denitrificans
AGCACATCGTGCAGGTTGTTTTCGCGCGTCACCGTTTCATGCTGCGGCAGGGTCCCGGCATGGCCGCGCAGGTCGAAGGTCAGGCAAACGCAGCCGAGGGCGGCCACTTCCCGCGCGCGTGAGATGTATTGTTCCTGGCTGCCGCCCCAGCCGTGCACGAACAGCACGCCGGGCAGCTTTGTGTCCGGGGTGATGAGGGTGCCGGCGATATGTCCGCCATCGACGGCGATGCGCAGCGTGTCGTCACGTGTTGCCATATTCCTCCAGTCTGGCGTATTTCAGGATCGGCCCCACCCGGTCGTCCGTGCCGTGGAAATACACGGTGGCGTCCGGAGGCGGGACAGATTCCTCACCGTAAATCTCGGTCGTCGATGCGCGTACCACGGAGAGCAGGGGATCGTCACGGAAGGCTTCCAGCGCTGCGACTTCCGCGCCACTCGCGCCGCCGATGCGCCAAGATTGTTCGAGCACGCCGGAATACCAGCGTCCTTCTTCATCGACCCCTTGCGCGATGTCATAGTTGCATCGAGAGGCAAACATTCCCGCATAGCAGGTCATTGCTGCAGCATGGTAGGTGCGTGCCTGCGAGATCGCGAGATGCACATGCTGGCCGAGCGGCAGCTGGAGCAGTTCGTCGAAATCGCCGCGCACGATGATCAGGTCGGAGCCGCCGTAGACTTCCGCGCCCTGGTTGTCGACGGTCAGGCGCTGCGTCCCGCAATAGGTCGCGAGCAGGTTGCCGACCCGGACCTGGCCGACGCTGCGTGTCTCCAGCTGCATCAGGTTACGTTCCAGCACCACGCCGATGCCAGCCAGTTCCTGCGTGTCCAGTTTCTCCAGCTCGTCCTCGAGCGCTTCCCGGCTGGTCACGACGACCTGCCCGAGACCGCCGATACCGCTTGGCTTCTTCAGCCGCACCGATCCGCGTTCCAGCAGCGACAGGCCGGCGTCCAGCGCATCGCGGCGGGTGGAGGCGG
>NZ_LSTO01000001.1:1702803-1716781 GCF_002211445.1 Noviherbaspirillum denitrificans
TCGTCGAGGAAGAGGGTGCCCCCTTCCGCCCGCTCGAACTTGCCGGTGCGCGACGCGTGCGCGCCGGTGAACGCGCCTTTCTCCACGCCAAACAATTCCGATTCAACCAGGTCGTGGGGGAGGGCGGCGCAGTTGATGGCGACGAAGGGGCGGCCGGCGCGCAGGCTCATGTCGTGCAGGGCACGCGCGAAGCGTTCCTTGCCCACGCCCGTTTCGCCGGTCAGCAGTACGGTCACGTTGGTCTTGGCAGCCTTTACGACGAGCTCATACGCGCGCTGGAACGCGGCCGAGCTGCCAATCAGGTTTTCCGTCTGGCGCTGCTGTTCGATGGAGGAGCGCAGCACTTCCACCTGCGTCTTCAGTTCAAGCAGGCGCGAGACGATGGAATCCGCTTCGTAATAGGGCGTATGTTCGGCGGCATCGTGCCACTCTTCCACCGGCTTGCCGATGATGCGGCAGTGCGACGCACCGCAGGCAACGCATTCGACCTCCTTGAACAGGATGAAGCGGCCCATGAAGGCCGTGGTGTAGCCGGATGCATAACCGAGCAGCATCCAGCAGACCGGCTCCTTTTGCGGACCGAATTCCTTGACGTGCGATTCGGCTTCCCAGGAGTTGTCCCATTCGAACTCGCCGTGGAAGGTGCCGGCCGCGACATCCATGTCGATGCGTACCGGCTTGACTTTCACGCTGCCCTCCAGCATGTGCAGCTGGGGGCCGACCACGAAGGCGTCGACCGGATTCTGGTCGCCGCGTAGTTTTCGCGCCAGTTCGGCGTCGCGCATCCCCGACGCATAACCCATGCGCGTCAATACGCGGCGCGCATGCTCGGGGCCGACTGAGCCGAGCAATTCCTTGCGCAGGCCGGCGAGGGCGGCCGTATGGACCAGCACCATGCGGTGTTCCGCCAGCCAGATCGTGCCGTCTTCCGCTGAAAACCGCACCAGGCGGCGCAGGTCAAGGTCCTTCGGGTATTTGATCATGTCGCCCCGCTTTCGAAAGTCAGGATAGCCGCCCAATTCTAACAAGTCGCGATTAATAATCTCGAGATTTTAAGTGATCATCAGAAATTATTGATCATTTGATGAAGTGATAACGAGGAAGTGATCATTTCAGCAGTTGACTGAAATCAATTCTGCGCATGCGGCATCGCAGCATTAAATTTCCTTTGTAAATCAATTCCTGCCCCGGCAGCGCGCCAGCGTTGAAGACAGCATTCTCCGCATCGCAGCAAACTCAAAAATCTCGAGATTATTTGCCGCACTCCGACATTTTGGCACGCCGGTTGCTAAATGCATCCCACCAAACAAGAAAGCGGTGGAGACATGAGCAGCAATACTTTTGATACGGCGCGCAAGTTCGTTCGCGTCATCGAGAAGAGGGACAACGGCATGGTCGAGTTCGAGTTCGCCATCGGCGAGCCGGAACTCTTCGTAGAACTCCTGTTGCCCGGTCATGCATTCGCCGAATTCTGTTCCGCCAACGCCGTCACCGTCCTCGACGGAGCATCGCCGCCGAATGGTGCCGAGGCCTCCGAATGGGACTGGAACCTGCGGCAGGCGACGCACCAGCGCTTCAAGTGAGTCCGAACCCGGCGCCGGGTTCCGGGCCGGCCATTACAACAGGAGGAGTCCGCAATGCAAATTGACCTACGTACCGTCAGCATCAAACCGCTGCGCCAGACGTACGACAACGTCGCCCGCCGCATCGGGGCCGACAAGCCGGCGTCACGCTACCAGGAAGGCACGCTCGACGCGCAGGCCACCGCCAACTTCCACTACCGCCCGCTGTGGGATCCCGACCACGAGCTGTTCGACGTCACCCGCACCGCAATCAAAATGGCGGACTGGTACGCGTTCAAGGATCCGCGCCAGCTCTACTACGGCACCTACACGCTGGCCCGCGCCCGCATGCAGGAAACAGCGGAAGGCGATTTCGAGTTCGTCGAATCGCGCGGCCTGGCGGCGGCGCTGCCGGAAGTGACACGCAAGCTCGCCCTCGACGTGCTGCTGCCGCTGCGCCACGTCGAATGGGGCGCCAACATGAACAATTCGTTCATTTGCGCCTACGGCTACGGCACCGCGATCACCCAGCCGTGCATTTACCAGGCGATGGACCACCTCGGCATCGCCCAGTACCTGACGCGCACCGGCCTGCTGCTGGAGAACGAGGCTGCGCTGGACGCCGCGAAGCAAGCCTGGCTCGCCGACCCGAAGTGGCAGGAACTGCGCCGCTACGTCGAAGACAGCTTCGTCGTGACGGACTGGTTCGAACTCTTTGTCGCGCAAAACCTCGTGCTCGACGGCCTGCTGTATCCGCTGGTCTACGAACACATCGACAACGCGCTCTCCGCGCAGGGCGGCCCGACCGTTTCCATGCTCACCCGCTTCCAGTCCGAATGGTTCGGCGAAACCCGCAAGTGGGTCGATGCCAGCATCAAGACCGCGGCCGTGGAATCGATGGAGAACAAGACGCTGCTGTCGCAATGGGCAAAGCAGTACCGCGACAAGGCGGCCGCCGCACTCGCACCGCTGGCACGGCACGCCCTCGGCGAACAGGCCGACGCCGTCATGGCCGAGCTGCAGGAAGAATTCAACGCCCGCGCCGCCAAGGCCGGCCTCGCGCTCTAAGGAGACATGATGTCCAACGTATTCATCGCATTCCAGACCAATGAAGAGACGCGCGGCATCATCGACGCGATCGCGGAAGACAACCCCAACGCCGTCGTCAACGAGCAGCCCGCGATGGTGAAGATCGACGCGCCCGGCAGCCTGACCATCAAGCGCGGCACCGTGGAAGAAAAGCTTGGCCGCGACTTCGACCTGCAGGAATTGCACGTGCACCTGATCACGCTGGCCGGCCACATCAGCGAAACCGACGACGAATTCACGCTGAGCTGGAAGCACTGAGCCGGCACACCAAGGAGACAAGACATGGACATGAAAGCGACCAAGAAGCTCGGCCTGAAAGAGCGCTACGCTGCGATGACGCGCGGCCTGGACTGGGAAACCACCTACCAGCCCATGGATGCCGTCTACCCGTACGACAAGTTCGAGGGCATCAAGATCCACGACTGGGACAAGTGGGAAGACCCGTTCCGCCTCACGATGGACGCGTACTGGAAGTACCAGGCGGAAAAGGAACGCAAGCTGTACGCCATCCTCGACGCCTTCAACCAGGGTAACGGCCACCTCGGCGTGACCGATGCGCGCTACATCAATGCGCTCAAGCTGTTCCTGACAGGTGTGTCGCCGCTGGAATACATGGCGCACCGCGGCTTCGCCCACGTGGGCCGCCAGTTCCGCGGCGCCGGCGCGCGCGTGGCGTGCCAGATGCAGTCGCTCGACGAGATGCGCCACTTCCAGACGCAGATCCACTCGCTGTCGAACTACAACAAGCATTACAACGGCTTCCACGAATGGCGCCACATGCATGACCGCGTATGGTACCTGTCGGTGCCGAAGTCCTTCTTCGACGATGCGATGACGGCCGGCCCGTTCGAATTCATGGTCGCGATCGGCTTCTCCTTCGAATACGTGCTGACCAACCTGCTGTTCGTGCCGTTCATTTCCGGCGCCGCGTACAACGGCGATATGGGCGCGATGGCCTTCGGCTTCTCGGCGCAATCGGATGAAGCACGCCACATGACGCTCGGCCTCGAGATGATCAAGTTCATCCTAGAACAGGACCCGGACAACCTGCCGATCGTGCAAAAGTGGATCGACAAGTGGACATGGCGCGGCGTGCGCATGCTGACCCTGGTCGGCATGATGATGGACTACATGCTGCCCAAGCGCGTGATGAGCTGGAAGGAAGCCTGGGAGGTCTACTTCGAGGAATCCGGCGGCGCGCTCTTCAAGGACCTCGCGCGTTACGGCATCAAGGTGCCGAAGTGCGTCGAGCAATGCACCGTCGACAAGGAGCACATCTCCCACCAGGCCTGGGCCACCTTCTACCAGTACGGTGCCGCTGCCGACTTCCATACCTGGATGCCGACGCCGGAAGAGATGGACTGGCTCTCCGCCAAGTACCCGAACACCTTCGACAAGTACTACCGTCCGCGCTTCGAGCATTGGGCGGAACAGGCGAAGCAGGGCAAGCGCTTCTACAACAAGACACTGCCGATGCTGTGCCAGTGCTGCCAGATCCCGATGCTGTTCACCGAGCCGGACGACCCGACCAAGATCTGCTACCGCGAGTCCGACTACAAGGGCGAGAAGTACCACTTCTGTTCGGACGGCTGCAAGGAGATCTTCGACAACGAGCCGGAGAAGTACGTCCAGTCCTGGTTGCCGGTGCACCAGATCTACCAGGGCAACTGCTTCGAGCCGGATGTGAATCCGGGCGCGGAAGGTTTTGATCCGCTGATGGAGGTGCTGCGCTGGTATCGGCTGGAGTTCGGGCGAGACAACCTCGATTTCGAAGGATCGGAGGACCAGAGGAACTTTGCGCAGTGGAAGCAGATGGCGACGTCGAATACGTAGAGAGTCTCCCCTCTCCCGCGTGCGGGAGAGGGAGTACCAAGCGCGCGACAACATTCAAGGAGACAAAACATGCCAGTCACAGCAGTCAAACCCTACACCGGCGAAGTCAAAGACAGCGCCGACAAATTTCACGGCAACCAGTTGCTCTACATCGGCTGGGAAGACCACCTGATGTTCTGCGCGCCCTTCGCCTTCCCGTTCCCGCCCGCGATGCGCTTCGGCGACATCGCCGAAAAGGTCTTGCCGGGCGCATTCGGCGAACACCCCGATTTCGAGAAGGTCGACTGGAGCAAGGCAGAGTGGTTCAAGTCGGGCAAGCCATGGTCGCCGGACTTCAACCGGTCGCTCGCCGACAACGGCCTGAAGCACAAGGATGTGATCCGCTTCCGCACACCGGGACTCACTGGAATCAAGGGATCCTGCAGTTAAGAGGGACGTGACATGAGCTACCAGCTGACCATAGAGCCGCTCGGCCAGACGATCGACGTCGAAGAAGGACAGACCATCCTCGACGCCAGCCTTCGCGCCGGCATCTACCTGCCGCATGCCTGCTGCCACGGACTGTGCGCGACCTGCAAGATCGATGTCGTCGACGGTGAAGTCGATCACGGCGAAGCGTCCAACTTCGCCCTGATGGACTACGAACGCGAAGAAGGCAAGACGCTTGCCTGCTGCGCCACGCTGCAATCCGATCTCGTGATCGAGGCGGAAATTGACGTCGATGCGGACGCACAGAACCTGCCGGTCAAGGATTTCACCGGCACCGTGCACCGCATCGTGAACCTGACGCCGACGATCAAGGGGGTATGGATCAAGCTCGACGACCCCGACGGGATGCAGTTCCAGGCAGGCCAGTACATCAACCTGCACATCCCCGGCGAAAGCATGACGCGCGCCTTTTCGCTTGCGAATGCGCCTTCGGAAACCGGCGAAGTGGAGCTCAATATCCGCCTCGTCCCCGGTGGCAAGGCGACCACCTGGATCCACGAGACGCTGAAGGAAGGCGATTCGCTCAGGCTGAGCGGGCCGTATGGCCGGTTCTTCGTCCGCAAGTCGGCCGGCGTGCCATCGATCTTCCTGGCCGGCGGTTCCGGCCTGTCGAGCCCGCGCTCGATGATCCTCGACCTGCTGGAAGAAGGTTCAGGACTGCCGATCACGCTGGTCTACGGCGCACGCAGCCGGGAGGAGCTGTACTACCACGACGAGTTCACCGCGCTGGCAGAGAAGCATCCGAACTTCAGTTACGTGCCGGCGCTGTCGAACGAGCCGGAAGGGAGCGCGTGGAGCGGATTCCGCGGTTTCGTGCACGAAGCGGCGAAGAATCATTTCGACAATGACTTCCGCGGCCACAAGGCTTACCTGTGCGGGCCGCCCGTCATGATCGACGCCTGCATCACGACCCTGATGCAGGGTCGGTTGTTCGAGCGCGACATCTACACCGAGAAGTTCTTCTCGGCGGCGGATGCGCAGCAGGTCAGGAGTCCCTTGTTCAAGAAGATCTGACATGGCCACCTTCACGATCACGATCGAGGACAGCGGCGAAACCTTTCGCTGCTCGGACAGGCAATCCCTGCTGGTGGGCATGGAATCGCTGGGAAAGAAGGGCATACCCGTCGGCTGCCGCGGCGGCGGCTGCGGCGTGTGCAAGGTCGCGGTGACGGCCGGCGAGTACCGGAAGCGCAGGATGAGCCGCGAGCACGTCACCGAGGAAGAAGAGGAGCAGGGCACCGTGCTCGCTTGCCGGGTGATGCCGGCCAGCGACGTGCGGCTCAAGGTAACAGGGATGATGAAAAAGAACGTGTGCCGTCAGGCATGCACGTCCGAATGATGATTGTTTTGATTAACCAGTCTGTACCCAGGAGGAGATAACCATGGCAATGACAGGCGTTTTGCGTCCGGGACATGCGCAGCTGCGCGTGCTGGATATGGAAGAATCGGTCAAGTTCTACACCGAGGTGATGGGCTTGCTGGAAGTGGGGCGTGACGACCAGGGGCGCGTGTACTTCAAGTGCTGGGATGAGCGCGACCACCACAGCGTGGTGCTGCGCCAGGCCGATCGCGCGGGCATCGATTTCTTCGGCTTCAAGGTGCTGAACAAGGACGTGCTCAACAAGTACGAGCGTGACCTGAAGGAATACGGCGTCAAGACCGAGCGCATACCTGCCGGCGACCTGCTGGAGACCGGCGAGCGCGTGCGCTTCCAGATCCCGACCGGCCACACCATCGAGCTCTATGCGGAAAAGAAGGATGTCGGCAACGGCATGTCCTACACCAACCCGGAAGCCTGGGTGCCGAACATTCCGGGCATCGCCCCGATCCGCATGGACCACGCGCTGCTGTACGGCGGCGACATCGACGGCGCGCATGACCTGTTCTCGAAGGTCTTCGGCTTCTCGCTGGTGGAACGCATCAAGCTGGAGGACGGCAAGACCGATCTCGCCATCTGGCTGACCTGTTCGACCAAGGCCCACGATGTTGCGCTGGTGCGCCACAGCGAGGACAACAAGCTGCACCACCTGTCCTTCCGGCTAGAGAGCTGGGAGCAGGTGCTGCGCGCCGCCGACCTGATGTCGATGCATCGCGTGTCGATCGACGCCGGCCCGACCCGTCACGGCGTGACGCGCGGCACGACGATCTACTTCTTCGATCCGTCCGGCAACCGCCTCGAGACTTTCTGCGGCGGCTACGACTTCTATCCGGACATGCAGCCGATCACGTGGACGTGGGAGGAAGTGGGCGCCGGCGTGTTCTACCACGACCGCAAGCTCAACGAGCGCTTCCTGACGGTGGTGACCTGAGATGGAAGTGCGGACTGCGATCCCCGGCATCACCTGGGAAGCAGCCAGCGCCGCCGCGCAAGCGGCGGTGCGGCATGCGGAGAAAAACGGCTGGCGCATCAATGTCGCGGTGGTCGACCGCGGCGGCAACCTGATGTCCTTCCTCCGCATGCCCGGCGCTTTCCTGCACTCGATCAATATCGCGATCGACAAGGCGTACACGGCGGCAGGCTTCGGTTTTTCGACCAAGGACTGGATGGCGGCCGTCGGCCATGACGACGGCATGAAGCTCGGCTTCTCCGCGCAACCGCGCCTGATCGTCTTCGGCGGCGGCTTGCCGATGCGGGTGGAGGAGGGCGGCGAATGGATAGGGGGCATCGGGGTGTCCGGTGCATCCGAAGCCCAGGATGAAGAATGCGCGCGCGCCGGAATCGCGGCGGTCGGTTTGCGGTCCTGACACTGATTGAAAGCAACGGAGAAAACTTAAATGAAGCAGATCAACAATTTCATCAACGGCGAATTCGTCTCGACCGAGATGATGTTCGACAAGCGCTCGCCGCTGAACAACGCGGTGATCGCGCGAGTCGCCGAAGCCGGCAAGGCGGAAGTCAACGCGGCGGTGCAGGCTGCGCAACGCGCGCTGTCCGGGCCGTGGGGCAAGATGGCTGTCAACGAGCGGGTTGAACTGCTTTATGCGGTGGCGAACGAAATCAACCGCCGTTTCGACGATTTCCTGGAAGCCGAATGCGCGGACACCGGCAAGCCGCGCAGCCTCGCCAGTCACATTGACATTCCACGCGGTGCGGCCAACTTCAAAATCTTCGCGGATGTGGTGAAGAACGTTCCCACCGAATTCTTCGAGATGGCAACGCCTGACGGCCGCGGCGCACTGAACTACGCTACCCGCTCGCCGGTCGGCGTCGTCGGCGTGATCTGCCCGTGGAACCTGCCGCTGCTGCTGATGACTTGGAAGGTCGGCCCGGCGCTGGCCTGCGGCAATACCGTGGTGGTGAAGCCGTCAGAAGAAACGCCGCAGACCGCCACGCTGCTGGGCGAAGTCATGAACAGCGTCGGCATGCCCAAGGGCGTGTACAACGTCGTGCACGGATTCGGCCCGGACTCCGCCGGCGAATTCCTCACCACGCATCAAGGCGTGAATGCGATCACCTTTACCGGCGAGACCCGCACCGGCACGGCCATCATGAAAGCCGCCGCCGAAGGCGCACGCCCGGTATCGCTGGAAATGGGCGGCAAGAATCCGGCAATTGTTTTTGCCGATTGCGATTTCGAAGCGGCGATCGAGGGCACGCTGCGTTCCGTGTTCGCCAACTGCGGCCAGGTATGCCTGGGCACGGAACGCGTGTATGTCGAGCGGCCGATCTTCGACAAGTTCGTTTCCGCGCTCAGGATCGGCGCCGAGGCGATGAAGATCGGCGTGCCGGATGATCCGGCCACGGGCATGGGTCCCCTGATCAGCCTCGAGCACAAGGCCAAGGTGCTGTCGTATTACAAGAAGGCCGTGGAAGAAGGCGCAACGGTTGTTACCGGCGGCGGGGTGCCGGACATGCCGGGCGATCTTGCCGGGGGCGCGTGGGTGCAGCCGACCATCTGGACCGGTTTGAGCGACAACGCGGCCGTCTGCCGTGAAGAGATCTTCGGCCCGTGCTGCCACGTCTTCCCGTTCGACAGCGAGGAAGAAGTGATCCAGCGCGCCAACGACACCACCTACGGCCTCGCCGCGTCGGTGTGGACCACCAACCTGCAGCGCGGCCACCGTGTCGCCGCAAAGATCGAAGCCGGGCTGGTCTGGGTCAACAGCTGGTTCCTGCGCGATTTGCGCACGCCGTTCGGCGGCGCCAAGCAGTCGGGTATCGGCCGCGAGGGCGGCGTGCATTCGCTCGAGTTCTATACCGAGCTGAAGAACGTCTGCATCAAGCTGTGAACGGAAGCGTCATGACTGCCAATCCTGAAATCGCCTACAGCATTCGCGCCAACGGCATCCTGACCAACTTCCACGACACGGGAAACGGTTTCCCGGTCCTGATGATCCATGGCTCGGGGCCGGGTGTGTCGGCCTGGGCCAACTGGCGGCTGACCATGCCGGAACTGGCCAGGCGCTGCCGCGTGATCGCACCCGACATGGCCGGATTCGGCTTCTCCGAGCGGCGGGAGGGTATCGCGTACAAGCTCGATACCTGGGTGGCGCAAGCCGTCGGGCTGCTCGACGCGCTTGATATCCAGCAGGCGGATGTCGTCGGCAATTCCTTCGGCGGCGCACTGGCACTGGCGATGGCGATTCGCCATCCGAAGCGCGTGCGGAGACTGGTGCTGATGGGCAGCGTCGGCGTGCCTTTCACTATCACCGAGGGACTGGACGCGGTCTGGGGATATGAGCCGTCGTTCGAAGCGATGCGGAACATGCTCGACATCTTCGCGTACGACCGCGCGCTGGTGAACGATGAGCTTGCCAAGGTGCGTTACGAAGCGAGCATCCGGCCCGGGTTCCATGAATCGTTTTCGGCGATGTTTCCCGCGCCGCGCCAGCGCTGGGTGGATGCGATGGCGAGCCGCGAAGAGTATATCCGCGCGTTGCCGCACGAGACGCTGATCGTCCACGGCCGCGAGGACAAGGTCATTCCCTTGTCGAACTCGCTCACGCTGTCGCAATGGATCACACGTTCCCAGCTGCATGTGTTCGGCCGTTGCGGCCACTGGACGCAGATCGAACATGCGGCACGCTTTGCGCGCCTGGTCGGCGACTTCCTGACCGAACCGCAGCAATCCTGATTTCAACCTTACGGACAAGACTATGGACAAGACCCAGATCGACAAGCTCGGCGACGAGCTCTACAACGCACTCTGCAGCCGCGAAGTGCTCACGCCGCTCACCGAGCGCCATCCGGACATCACGATCGAGGATGCGTACCACATCCAGCAGCGCATGACCGCGCGGCGCATGGAAAAGGGTGCACGCATCGTCGGCAAGAAGATCGGCGTCACCAGCAAGGTGGTGATGGACATGCTGAACGTGCACCAGCCCGACTTCGGCTACCTGCTCGACACGATGATTTACAACGAAGGCGAAACCATTCCGATGGACACGCTGATCCAGCCCAAGGCGGAAGGCGAAATTGCATTCGTCCTCAAGCACGACTTGATGGGCCCGGGACTCAGCAATGCCGACGTGCTGCGCGCGACCGAATGCGTGATGCCGTGCTTCGAAATCGTGGATTCCCGCATCCGCGACTGGAAGATCAAGATCCAGGACACCGTGGCCGACAATGCATCCTGCGGCGTGTTCGTGCTCGGCGACCGCGCGGTGGATCCGCGCAAGGTCGACCTGACGACCTGCGGCATGGTCCTCGAGAAGAACGGCGAAATTGCGGCGACGGGTGCTGGTGCTGCGGCACTGGGCAGCCCGGTCAACGCGATTGCATGGCTCGCCAACACGCTCGGCAAACTTGGCATCCCGCTCAAGGCCGGCGAAGTGGTGCTGTCCGGATCGCTCGCGGCAATGCTCCCGGTCAAGGCCGGCGACAACCTGCGCGTCACGATCGGCGGCATCGGCGGCTGCTCGGTGCGTTTCAATTAATTTCGAGGAAACCAGACATGAAAAAGATCAAGTGCGCACTGATCGGTCCCGGCAACATCGGCACCGACCTGTTGTACAAGCTGCAGCGCAGCCCGGTGCTGGAGCCGGTGTGGATGGTCGGCATCGACCCCACCTCCGAAGGCTTGAAGCGTGCGGCCGAGATGGGCCTGAAAGTCACCGCTGACGGCGTCGACGGGCTGCTGCCCTACGTGGAGCAGGACGAGATCCGGATCGCGTTTGATGCGACCTCCGCCTACGTGCATGCGGAGAACTCGCGCAAGCTCAACGAACTGGGCGTGATGATGATCGACCTGACGCCCGCCGCGATCGGCCCCTATTGCGTTCCCCCAGTCAACCTGCTTGAGCATCTCGGCAAGCGTGAAATGAACGTCAACATGGTCACCTGCGGCGGACAGGCCACCATCCCGATGGTCGCGGCCGTGTCGCGCGTGCAGCCGGTCGCCTACGGCGAGATCGTCGCCACCGTGTCGTCGAAGTCGGTCGGCCCCGGTACCCGCAAGAACATCGATGAGTTCACCCGCACTACCGCCGGCGCGGTCGAAAAGGTTGGCGGCGCAAAGAAGGGCAAGGCGATCATCATCATCAACCCGGCCGAACCGCCGCTGATCATGCGCGACACCATCCACTGCCTGACCGAGTCGGAACCGGACCGCGACACCATCACCGAATCGGTCCACCTGATGATCAAGGAAGTGCAGAAATACGTGCCCGGCTACAAGCTGGTCAACGGCCCGGTATTCGACGGCAACCGCGTGTCGATCTTCATGGAAGTCGAGGGCCTGGGCGATTACCTGCCCAAGTACGCCGGCAATCTTGACATCATGACCGCTGCGGCTGCACGCACCGCGGAAATGTTTGCCGAGGAAATCCTGCGCGGCAAGCTCGTCCTCCAACCTGTCGCCGCATAAGGAAAGACCATGACACTCAAAGGCAAGAAAGTCACCGTCCATGACATGACCCTGCGCGACGGCATGCATCCGAAGCGCCACCTGATGACGCTGGATGAAATGAAATCCATCGCGCAAGGCCTGGACGCAGCGGGCATCCCGCTGATCGAAGTCACCCATGGCGACGGCCTGGGCGGTTCGTCCGTCAACTACGGTTTCCCCGCGCATACCGACGAGGAATACCTGGGCGCGGTCATCCCGCTGATGAAGAACGCCAAGGTCTCGGCCTTGCTGCTGCCGGGCATCGGCACGGTCGACCACCTGAAGATGGCACGCGAGCTCGGCGTCAATACCATCCGCGTCGCCACCCATTGCACCGAGGCGGACGTGTCCGAACAGCATATCGGCATGGCGCGCAAGCTGGGCATGGATACCGTCGGTTTCCTGATGATGAGCCACATGGCGCCGCCGGAAAAGATCCTGGAGCAGGCGAAGCTGATGGAAAGCTATGGCGCGAACTGCATCTACTGCACCGACTCGGCCGGCTACATGCTGCCGGAAGACGTGAAGGCGCGCATCGGCCTGCTGCGTGAGAAGCTGAAACCGGAGACCGAGCTGGGCTTCCACGGCCACCACAACCTGGCGATGGGCGTGGCCAACTCGATTGCTGCTGTCGAGGTCGGCGCCAACCGCATTGATGCGGCAGCGGCAGGCCTGGGCGCGGGCGCCGGCAATACGCCGATGGAAGTGTTCATCGCCGTCTGCGCGCGCATGGGCATCGAGACCGGCGTCGATGTGTACAAGATCCAGGACGTTGCCGAAGACCTCGTGGTGCCGATGATGGATTTCCCGATCCGCATCGACCGCGATGCACTCACGCTCGGCTATGCCGGCGTGTACGGCTCCTTCCTGCTGTTCGCGAAGCGCGCGGAACAGAAATACAAGGTGCCGGCACGCGACATCCTGGTCGAAATGGGCAGGCGCGGCATGGTCGGCGGGCAGGAAGACATGATTGAAGACACGGCACTGACGCTCGCGAAGGCGCGCGGCCTCGCCGCATGAAGGAGGGAACAGCGGAATGAAACTTGACAAAAACACCATAGCCCGGCTCGCGGCGCATCTCGAAACCTGCGAACTCGAAGCGCGCGACACGCTGAAAATCACCGATGAATATCCCGACATGGACTGGGATGACGCGTACGCGATCCAGGATGAAATCAAGCGCCGCAAGGTGGCGCGCGGCGCACGCATCGTCGGCCTCAAGGCCGGCCTGACCTCGCATGCGAAGATGAAGCAGATGGGCGTGGAGACGCCAGTGTTCGGCTTCCTCGCGGATTACTTCGCGATCCCCGAAGGGGGCGAGGCGAAGATGTCGGAACTGATTCATCCGAAAGTGGAACCCGAAATCGCGTTCGTGACCAAGGCGCCGTTGCGCGGCCCCGGTTGTCATATTGGCACGGTACTCGCCGCCACCGACTTCGTGATGCCCGCGATTGAAGTGATCGATTCGCGCTTTCGCGATTTCAAGTTCGACCTGAAGAGCGTGGTCGCCGATAACTGCTCTTCATCGCGCTTTGTGGTGGGCGGCCGCATGGCGCCGGTCGACAACCTCGACCTGCGCACGCTCGGCGTGGTGATGGAAAAGAATGGCCAGGTCGTGTCGCTGGGCGCCGGCGCCGCCGTACTTGGGCATCCGGCGGCGGCCATTGCCATGCTGGCCAATCTCCTCGGCGAGCGTGGCGAAGAGATTCCGGCCGGTACGCTGATCCTGTCCGGCGGCATCACGGAAGCCGTCGCGGTCGAGTCCGGCGACAATGTCACCCTGCGCATCCAGGACCTGGGATGCGTCAACATGCGCTTCAGTTAAGGAGGAAACCATGCCCATTTGCCAGATCCATTTGCTCGAAGGCCGCACCGTCGAGCAGAAGCGCTTGCTGATCCAGAAGATCACCGAAGCGATGCACGAAGCCATTGGTGCGAAGCCGGAATCGGTGCGCGTGATTCTCACCGAGATGCCAAAAGAACATTTCGGCATCGGCGGGAAGAGTGCGGGAGAGCTGGGACGCTAGGTAGATCGCGCGCAATCGGGGTAGCCCGGTTGCGCGACTTGCAAGAAACATGATAGCCTCGCTTTCGTGTCGTTATACACATTCGACTTCGTGTCGAAATTCGATCGGGAGAGAACGCCGGCAACTGCCCGGCGGCGCCGAAGGAGCA
>NZ_LSTO01000001.1:1716791-1746697 GCF_002211445.1 Noviherbaspirillum denitrificans
ACGCTGGAATTTCCTCGGCGATCCCCATGTACGCACGCTGGCGTGGCTGCTCGACGCACCCGACCTGCTCGATGCGCAAGCCGCCGAATGGCAGGGCAGGATCGCCAGCATCGAACCGCCGGACGACGCCGTACGTGCCTGGCTTGCAAGCCAGGACGCAGCGCCGCAGCCTTTGCACGCGTGGCTCGACATCCAGCCATTCACCCGCCTCGGCCGCTATGCGGAAAAATTGATGGCGTATTACCTGGAACACAGCGGGCGTCTCTACGCCCACGGTGTCCAGGTCCGGTCAGGCAAGAGCGAAACGATAGGTGAATTCGACTTCCTCCTGAAACAGGGCGATGGCCTGGTGCATTGGGAATTCGCGACCAAACTCTACCTGCTCGAATCGAGCGGGCACGGCCGGCATGCCGATTATTTCGTCGGCCCCAATCTCGCCGATACGCTGGGCGCGAAAGTGCGCAAGATCATGGACCACCAGCTTGCGCTTTCGGCCCATCCCGCTGCGACTCTGGCGCTGCCCCTGCCGGTGACTGCCGCGCAGGCGCTCGTCAAGGGCTGGCTCTTCTACCACGGCAAGACGCCGGCGGCGGAACGCCCGCAGGGTATTTCAACATTGCATTGCCGTGGATTCTGGTGCACCTGCGAGGAGGCCGGCGCGCTGGAGGCGGAAAGCTACGCGGTGCTGCCGCGCCTGAGCTGGCTTGCCCCGGCACGGCTCGCACTGGGCGAAGGCCTGGACAGGAATGCATTGCGTGATCGCCTTGCCGTGCATTTTGAACAGGGCGGCGCACCGGTGCTGGTGGCCTTGCTGCGGCGCGAGGGCGATGTCTTGCTGGAAGAGGATCGTGGATTCGTCGTACCCGACGATTGGCGCAGCAGGGCGGAAATCCGGATCAAGCGTACGGCCTGATCCGGCCTTGCTGTCAGTGCTTGTGCTCGCCGATGAGCGCCAGCGAATCGTGGTCGCGCTGGTTGATGGCATGCTTCTTCATCGCCAGCAGCATGGTGCCTGCCACGAACATGCCGAACAGGACGATCACGATGTTGATGTTCAGGTTCAGTTTCACCATCAGCGCATACAGCATCAGCATGGTGAGCACCGAGAGGTTTTCGTTGAAGTTCTGCACCGCAATCGAGTGTCCGGCGCTGAGCAGGACGTGCCCTCGGTGCTGCAGCAGTGCATTCATCGGCACGACGAAATATCCTGCCAGCGCGCCAATCAATACCAGCAGCACATAGGCGATCCAGACGGTATGAACCAGTGTCATCGTGATCACGATCAGGCCCATCCCAACACCAAGCGGCATCACGGTCAGTGCCTTCTTCAACGGCACAAAGCGCGCGGCTGTCGTTGCGCCGAAGGCAACGCCAACTGCAAAGACGCCTTGCAGGATGGCCGCCTTGTCGAGCGGCATGCCGAGCGATTGCTCCGCCCATTTCAATACGATGAACTGCAGCGTCGCGCCTGCCCCCCAGAACAGTGTCGTAACGGCGAGCGAAATTTGGCCTAGCTTGTCCTTCCACAAGGTCGTGAAGCAGCCGGCGAAATCCGCCACCAGTCGAATCGGGTTGTGCTCCTGGTCCGGGTAGTGCGCGCCCGTATCAGGGATCTTCAGGTTGAACAGCGCGGCCAATACGTAGGTGACCATGATGACGGACAGTGCAGCTTCCGCCGCAGTATCAATGCCAAAATCGATGACCGGAAAGTCGAAGCCCAGCAACATGGCCGACACCCTGGAATTGACCAGTGCGCCACCCAGCACGGTGCCGAGGATGATCGAGATCACGGTCAATCCCTCGATCCAGCCGTTGGCGGCGACCAGTTTTTCCGGCGGCAGCAGCTCCGTAAGGATTCCGTATTTAGCCGGAGAATAGGCGGCGGCCCCGAAGCCGACAACTGCATAGGCGAGCAGTGGATGGACGTCGAAAAACATCATCACGCAGCCGCCAATCTTGATCAGGTTGGTGACAAACATGACGCGGCCCTTGGGCATGGAATCGGCGAAGGCGCCGACAAACGCAGCGAGCAGGACGTAGGAAAGGACGAAGAACAGCTTGAGCAGCGGCGTCATCCACGCCGGGGCGTTCATTGTCGTCAAAAGCGCGATGGCTGCAATCAGGAGTGCGTTATCCGCAAGCGACGAAAAAAACTGCGCCGCCATGATGGTGTAGAAACCGCGATTCATCCGCATATTGGGTATACCAGTAACGTCTCCGGCTTGCTTTATACCATGAAATCCTGAGGCTACTGGGGATTTGTTCAGCATCGGAATCCAAGCGTCCGGTAAAATTCCGCATCTCCATGCTTCTTCATCTTTTTGATTTGCTTCATGCCCAGACCGCTAGTCGCCACCATCCATCTCGCTGCGCTGCAGCACAACCTTGCAGTTGCAAAATCGCATGCCCCTCGGTCGAAGGCGTGGGCCGTCGTCAAGGCCAATGCCTACGGCCACGGCCTCGAACGCGCGATGCGCACCTTTTCGGATGCCGACGGACTGGCGCTCATTGAAGTCGACGGTGCAGTGCGCTTGCGGGAATGGGGATGGACCAAGCCTATCCTCTTGCTGGAAGGATTCTTCGATTCCGCCGACCTTCCCGTGTGCGCGGCACATGGCATCCAGTTTGCCGTCCACTGCAATGAACAGATCGACATGATCGAGAAGGCAAACCTGCAGGCACCTGTCTATGTCCATCTGAAACTCAATAGCGGCATGAACCGCCTCGGCTTCGCCCCAGACTCCCTGCGCGCCGCCCACGCCCGGTTGTCAGGCATTGCCGCCGTGAGCAGCGTCACACTCATGACCCACTTTGCCAACGCGGACGATTCTGGCAATGCGGGGTTGCCGCTTGCGGAGCAGGTGCGGCGTTTCGAACAGGCCACGATGGGCCTGCCCGGTCAACGCAGTGTCGCGAATTCAGCAACCGTGCTCGAACATGCAGAACTTGCGGCCGACTGGGTGCGACCAGGCATCATGCTGTACGGCGGAACGCCGGGCGGACGCAGCGCGGAAGCATTCGGGCTGAAACCCGCAATGTCCCTGGAAAGCGAAATCATTGGCATCCAGCACATCGCGGCGGGCGAGGCGGTCGGGTATGGCAGCCGTTTCATTGCCGCAAAGCCAATGACGATCGGTGTCGTTGCCTGCGGCTATGCGGACGGCTACCCGCGCCATGCACCGAACGGTACCCCGATCATGGTTGACGGTCATAGAACCGGGCTGGCGGGCCGGGTCTCGATGGACATGATTACCGTCGACCTGACCGATATTCCTAGCGCACGCGTCGGCAGCAAGGTCGAACTGTGGGGAAACAAGCTCCCCATTGACGAGGTTGCCACGGCGGCAGGCACAATCGGATATGAATTGATGTGCGCGCTTGCGCCCCGCGTGCGCGTGATCGAACAGTAAACATTCCTTCTTCATGGCAAAACAGAAAACCAATTACACCTGCACCGAATGCGGCGGCGTCGCCAGCAAGTGGGCGGGGCAATGCGCCTCCTGCGGCCAGTGGAACACGCTGGTGGAGACCGTCGTCGAGTCCGGCGGCAACCGCTTCTCCGGCCAGTACCAGGGCCTGGCACAAACTTCGCCGGTCCTCAGCCTTGCCGATATCGAAGCGCTCGACGTACCGCGCTTCGGTACCGGTATCGACGAGTTCGACCGCGTGCTGGGCGGCGGCCTGGTGGCCGGCGGCGTGGTCCTGATCGGCGGCGATCCAGGCATCGGCAAATCGACGCTGCTGCTGCAGGCACTCGCGAACATGTCGAAGGTGAAAAAAGTCTTGTATGTCAGCGGCGAAGAGTCCGGTGCGCAGATCGCGTTGCGTGCAAAGCGATTGGCAATCGATGCCGGGGAATTGCAGCTGCAGGCCGAGATCCAGCTCGAGAAGATTCTCAATACGCTGGCCGAGCACAAGCCACAAGTTGCAGTCATTGATTCCATCCAGACCATCTATTCCGACGCGCTGAGCTCAGCGCCGGGTTCGGTTGCGCAAGTGCGCGAATGCGCTGCGCAGCTGACGCGGGTTGCGAAGCAATCTGGCATTGCCATCATCATGGTCGGCCACGTGACGAAAGAAGGCGCATTGGCAGGCCCGCGCGTGCTGGAGCACATCGTCGACACCGTGCTGTATTTCGAGGGTGATACACATTCCAGTTTCCGCCTGGTGCGCGCGTTCAAGAATCGCTTCGGCGCGGTCAACGAACTGGGCGTGTTCGCGATGACGGAGAAGGGCCTCAAGGGCGTTTCCAATCCGTCGGCGCTGTTCCTGTCCCAGCACGACAGCCAGGTGCCCGGTTCCTGCGTGATGGTGACACAGGAAGGCACGCGTCCGCTGCTGGTTGAAATCCAGGCGCTGGTCGATACCTCGCACGTACCCAACGCACGCCGTCTATCCGTCGGTCTCGAGCAGAACCGTCTCGCGATGCTCCTGGCGGTGTTGCACCGTCACGCATCCATTGCCGTGTTCGACCAGGACGTCTTCATCAACGCGGTGGGTGGCGTGAAAATTACCGAACCGGCTGCCGATCTTGCGGTGCTGCTGGCCATCCATTCGTCGATGCGCAACAAGCCCTTGCCGCGCGGCCTGGTGGTATTTGGTGAAGTCGGCCTGGCTGGCGAAATCCGCCCTGCGCCGCGCGGGCAGGAGCGCCTGCGCGAGGCGGCAAAGCTCGGGTTCTCGATCGCGCTGATTCCGAAGTCGAATGCGCCCAAACAGCAGATTGAAGGCTTGAACGTGATCGGCGTCGAGCGAATTGACGAAGCGTTCACGCGCTTGCGCGAACTCGATTAAGCGATCACGCGGGCGGCAAGTACGCCGCTCCTTATTGCCGATTCAATGGTTGCTGGGTAATCGCAGGCAGTGTAGTCCCCGGCGAGAACGAGGCCGGGGATGCCTGTGTCGTTTGCCGGCCGTACAAGGCCCGGGCGGCAGGAAAAGGTGGCGCGCTTTTCGGTGATGACCTTGCTCCACTCGGGAGCAGCCAGTTCCGGGCGCCGGAAGGCACGTGCAAGTTGTGCGGCGACGGAGGAGGCGAGCGCATCATGGCCCGGCGTGATTGCCTCGCGTGAAGCGCTGACAACTACAGCCAGTAATCCGGCCCGCTGCGGATCGAGCAAGCCGCGATCGAAGACGAACTGCCCCCATTCATCCCTTTCCGGCTGCTCTTCCAGCGCATGGATCGCATGATTGAGCCGCAGGTTTGGCGCGTACTGAAGGTAGCACGTGGTGATCGGCTCGTAATCGAACGCCGCCAGCATGGGGATGTCAGCCACGCCTTCCAGCAAGGTTGCCGCGGCCGAGGGCGACGTGGCAATGACGATGGCATCGAAACTTTCCGTCGCACCGCCAACCTCCACGCGCCACTGTGCTCCGTCGCGCGCAATCTGCCGGACCAGCGTGCCGCACCGCACGCTTCCGCCACGCTGCTCGACAAACGCGCCGGCGCGTTCGGGAAAGAGGGTTGTCAGGTCGACGCGCGGAATCAGCATGTCCGACGCCGCCCGGCGGGCGCCGAGACTGTCCCGCAATACATTCAGGAAAACCTGTGCCGACGCGCGTTCCGGCGGCGTGTTCAGTGCCGCGATGCAGAGCGGACGCCACATCAGATGCGTCAGCCGGTCGGTCTGGTCAAAGCGGTCGAGAAGCTCGGCGACGCTGCAGTCGACATTGAGCTTCCAGTCCATCCACCGCGCGGTTGTCGAAAAACGCGCCAGCGCCATCTTGTCCGCACCCTGCAAACCTGTCGCGGCGAGCAGGCCGGCAAGCATGTGCAGGGGAGCGGGCAGGCGGGGTGTGACGAAACGCATCCCGGTGCCTTCCGGATAACGCATCTGCAATGGAAGCCGGAGCATTGCCTCATCGGGATTGATTCCGACGAACCGCATCAGCCGCAGTGATTCGGAATAGGCACCTAGAAGAATATGCTGGCCGTTGTCGAGCAGCTTGCCGTCGATATCGACGGCGCGCGCCCGGCCGCCAAGCGTGCGGGCCGCCTCGAAAAGAGTGACCGCTGCGCCTTGCCCGGTGAGTTCCGCCGCGGCCGCACAGCCGGCCCAGCCTCCGCCAACGACCGCGACCCGGCGCATGCTCATCCGCGCACGTAGGTCTTCCATGCCAGCCACAGCTTGCGGATGGGCGTCAGGGAAATCTTCTGGTTGAGTACCTGGAAGCGGTCACGCTCGATCTCTTCCAGCAAGGCGCTGTAGATCGACGCCATGATGAGGCCGGGGCGCTGCGCGCGGCGGTCTTCCTTCGGGAGCAGGGCGTAGGCTTCCGTATAGGCGGCACGCGCACGCTCCGCCTGGAAGCGCATCAGCTTCTCGAAATTCTCGCTGTGCCGCCCGTTCAGGATGTCGGCAGCGGTCACATTAAACTGCTGCAATTCGTTGACCGGCAAGTAGATCCGTCCCTTGCGTGCATCTTCACCGACGTCGCGGATGATGTTGGTGAGCTGGAAGGCCAGTCCCAGCTTTTCGGCGTACTGCAACGTTTCCGGCCGCGTCGCGCCGAAGATGCTGGCTGAAAGGATGCCGACCACGCTTGCGACGTGCCAGCAATAACGCTGCAAGCCCTTGAAATCGAGGTAACGCGTCTGGTCCAGGTCCATTTCCATGCCATCGATGATGGCCAGCAGATGCTTGCCGTCGAGCGCGTACGTCGGCACATGCGGCTGCAGGGCCTGCGTCACAGGGTGCGTCGGCGAGCCATCCAGCATCGCCTTGATCTCCTTGCGCCACCACATCAGCTTGTTGCGCGCGATCGTGGGATCGGTGCATTCATCCACCGTGTCGTCGACTTCGCGGCAGAACGCGTACAGCGCGGTGATCGCGCGCCGCCTTTCCGCCGGCAGGAACAGGAAGCTGTAGTAGAAACTGGAACCGCTTTGCACGGCCTTTTGTTGGCAGTAATCGTCCGGAGACATGAAGGATCTGGTGTAGGACTGATAAGAAGCCGTAATGCTAGCCGACATGCACCATGCGCGCCAAACGGATTTTCATGGACAGGGCGCGCCATGCCATGCACAACCAGTCCAGCGGGCCGAGCACCGGCCGGCGCCGGAATACATCGTAATCGGCCATTTCGATGCGCTCGAGGATGCGCAGGCCGCCCTGTACGACGAGTCGGAGTTCCCACCCGATCCGTCCGGGCAGGCGGATAGCCAGCGAAGCACCGGACAGCATCATCGCGCGTGCCCGGTTCACTTCAAATCGCATCAGCTTGCGCCAGGCATCGTCGACAATGCCCTCGGCGAGGTGCGCCTCGGTCACGCCGAAACGCTCCATATCCGACAAGGGGAGATAGATGCGCGCCTTCCGCCAGTCGATGGCGACGTCCTGCCAGAAATTGATCAGTTGAAGCGCTGAACAAATGGCATCCGAATCTTCGAGGTTGCGGGGTGAGTCGGTTCCGTATAAAAAGAGCATTAAGTGCCCGACAGGACTCGCCGACCGGCTGCAGTAATCGAGCAACTCTTCTAATTTTGCATACCGAGTCGTCACGACGTCCTGCTTGAATGCGGAAATCAGGTCGCGCAGCGGACGCAAGGGGAGGCCGTACTGCGAACGGACTGACGCAATATTGGCAAAGACTGCACCCTCGACCTCGTCGCCCGCTTCGATGCGGTCGAGCGCTTCTTCATAGCGCGAAAGGGCTGCCAGCCGTTCGCCGGGAGGTGCATTGCCCTCGTCGGCAAGATCGTCTGCGCTGCGGGCAAATGCATAAATCGCTTCGACGGCAGGACGCAGTCTCGCTGGCAGCAGCAGGGAGGCAACCGGGAAATTTTCGTAGTGCTCGACCGGCATGGTGTTGTATTTTGACAAGAAAAGCCGTAGGCAAACGGCGCGGGGCGTGCGTATAATTACTAACCGGTCAGTCATTTAAACGTTGGCATTTCAGAAATGCCGACGCTATGTATTTTCAGCCCGAATAGTAAAGGAAAAAACGTGGCTTCGATCACTCACCGCCGTCCTTTGTCCACCCTTCACGCAGCAACTGTTCTTGCCATCGCCTCGGTCCTGGCGCTTGGCGGATGCTCGAAGCCCGTTGAAAAGAAGTCGGAAATCCGCCCGGTCCGGACGATCGTGCTGGCGGCAGACAACGTCGATGTTGTGGCGGAGTTTCCTGGCGAGGTCCGGGCGCGCGTGGAGTCACGGCTTGGCTTCCGCATTCCCGGAAAGATCGTGGCGCGCAAGGTTGAGGTCGGCTCCGAGGTCAAGCGTGGTCAGCTCCTGATGCAGCTCGATCCGCAAGACCTGAAGCTCGCCCAGGCCCAGGCAAACGCCGGCCTGAAAGCCGCGGAAAGCAACCGGGACCTGGCGAAGTCGGAATTGAAGCGTTACAAGGACCTGCGCGAAAAGAACTTTGTCAGCGAAGCCATCCTTGACGGCAAGGAAACGGCATACAAGGCCGCACAAGCCAGCTACGACCAGGCATTGGCCGCCTACCGGAACCAGTCGAACCAGGCCGCCTATACCAGCCTGGAATCCGATGTCGACGGCGTCGTGACCGGCATCGATGCCGAAGTCGGACAAGTCGTCGCCGCTGGCACGCCGGTGTTGCGCGTGGCACAGGCCGGTGAGAAGGAAGTCGTGATCGCCATCCCTGAAGACAAGGTCGAGGCACTGCGCAAGGTAACGGATGTTAAGGTCCGCATCTGGTCCAGCCGCGACGAGCAGATTCCCGGCAAGTTGCGCGAACTTTCGCCAGTAGCCGATCCTGCGACACGTACCTACACGGCAAAGATATCGATTCCCGATGCGCCGCCGCACATCAAGCTCGGCATGACCGGTTACGTCACCTTTGCCGCGAAGTCGCCGCACGCAATGGTCCGGTTGCCCCTTGCGGCGCTATTCAATGACAAGGGAGTAACGTCTGTCTGGGTGGTGGAGAACGGCAGCGTGAAGCTGGTGCCCGTCCAGGTCGCAGGTACTGCAGGCAATGAAATCCTCGTGTCCGCAGGTGTTACGCCAGGCCAGACCGTCGTCACGGCAGGCGTCAACCAGCTCAAGCAAGGGCAGCAGGTCAAGCTGCTGGGGGGCGAAAAGGCTCCCAAGGCAGCAAGCGCCGCAGCCGCGGCGTCGAATCCGGGAGAGGTCAAATGAGGTCGGGATTCAACCTATCCCGCTGGGCACTCGAACACATCCCCCTCACGCGCTACCTGATCGTTGCCCTGCTGATCGGCGGCGTGCTCAGCTATGGACGACTCGGACAGGATGAGGATCCGCCGTTCACCTTCCGCGGCATGGTGGTCCGCGCCTTCTGGCCCGGCGCGACGTCGCTGCAGATGGCGGAGCAGGTGACTGACAAGCTGGAAAAGAAGCTGCAGGAAACGCCGTACATCGACAAGATCCGCAGCTATTCGAAGCCGGGGGAAACCCTGATCCTGCTCCAGCTGCGCGAATCGACACCGCCGAAGGAAACGCCTGCCGCCTGGTACCAGGTACGCAAAAAGATCGGTGACATCCGCCACACGCTGCCCGGTGGCGTCATCGGGCCGTTCTTCAATGACGAATTCGGTGACACTTATGGTTCGATCTTCGCCCTGTCGGGCGACGGCTTCACCTATGCGGAAGTGAAGGAATACGCGGATTTCGTGCGCCAGCAACTGCTCAAGGTGCCGTCAGTTTCCAAGGTCGAACTGTTCGGCGTGCAGGATGAAAAGATCAACATCGAGTTCTCGCACAAGAAATTTGCCCAACTCGGCATTCCGTTCGAGTCCGTGATCCAGCAGCTCAATACGCAGAACGTGGTCGAGGCAACCGGCACGCTGGTGACACCAACCGACAACCTGCAGGTGCGGGTCACCGGCGCCATGGCGACCGTCAAGGACTTGGAGAACCTTGAGCTTCGCGCGGGCAATAGCTTGTTCCGCCTTGGCGACTTCGCGACCATCAAGCGCGAATACAAGGATCCGCCGCAGGAAAAGATGCGTTTCAACGGCAAGGAAGTGATCGGCCTCGGCGTTTCGATGGAACGTGGCGGCGACATCATCCAGATGGGGCGCGACCTCGACAGCACCGTGGATACCTTGCAAGAGAAGCTCCCGGTCGGCATCGAACTCGGACGCGTCTCCAACCAGCCGAAGGCCGTGGCATCATCCGTCAACGAATTCCTGCGTACACTCGCCGAGGCCGTGCTGATCGTGCTCGCGGTCAGTTTCCTTTCCCTCGGCCTGCACACCAAGCCTTTCCGCCTGGACGTTTGGCCGGGGCTGGTGGTGGCGCTGACGATTCCGCTCGTGCTCGCCGTGACCTTCCTGTTCATGCGCGTCTTCAGCATCGACCTGCACAAGATTTCGCTGGGTGCGCTCATCATCGCGCTCGGCCTGCTTGTAGACGACGCCATCATTGCTGTCGAAATGATGGTGCGCAAGATGGAAGAGGGCTTCTCGCGATTTGATGCGGCCACATTTGCTTACACCTCGACCGCGATGCCGATGCTGACCGGCACACTGATCACGGCGGCCGGCTTCCTGCCGATCGGCCTGGCCAAGTCGGCAGCGGGCGAGTACACGTTCTCGATGTTTTCGGTCAATTCGCTGGCACTCATCATCTCGTGGTTTGTCGCCGTGCTTTTCACGCCGTACATCGGTTACGTGCTGTTGAAAGTGAAGCCGGCGGTTGGTGCCGACGGACATCACGAACTGTTCGACGGTCCGTTCTACAAGCGCTTCCGTGCCATCGTGAACTGGTGCGTAACATGGCGCAAGACGACGATTCTCCTGACGCTCGCCTCGTTCGCGCTTGGCGTATTTGGTTTCCGTTTCATCGAGCAGCAGTTCTTCCCCGACTCCAGCCGGCCTGAGCTGATGGTGGAGCTTTGGATGCCGGAAGGTTCTTCCTTCGAAGCGACCGAAGCCCAGGCCAAAAAATTCGAAGCATTCATCAACAAGCAGGAAGGCGTGGAAAGCGTTACAAGCTATGTCGGCACGGGCAGTCCGCGTTTCTACCTGCCGCTCGATCAGATTTTCCCGCAGACCAACGTGTCGCAAGTGGTTGTATTGCCCAAGGACCTGAAGGCACGCGAGGCATTGCGCCTGAAGATCATCGACGCGTTCAAGAACGATTTTCCGGAAGTGCGCGGACGCGTCAAGTTGCTGCCCAACGGTCCGCCGGTGCCATACCCGGTGCAATTCCGCGTGTCGGGCTTTGATGTGCCGAAGGTCCGCGAGATCGCCGACCAGGTGAAAGAGATCATGCGCGCCAATCCGAATACGGTGGGCGTCAACGACAACTGGAATGAATCCGTCAAGGTCCTGCGCCTCGATGTCGACCAGGACAAGCTCCGCGCGCTGGGGATCAATTCGCAGGCAGTGATGCGTGCGGCAAACACTATCCTCTCCGGTAGTACGGTTGGCCAGTTCCGCGACGGCGACAAGCTCATCGACATCGTCATGCGCCAACCTGTCGAGGAGCGCTCAACCATCGACGCGCTGAGCGAAGCAAATCTGCAGACGGCAAGTGGACGCACCGTGCCAATGTCGCAGGTCGCGCGCGCGCATTTCGTGTGGGAACCAGGTGTCGTCTGGCGCGAGGGGCGCGAATGGGCGATTACCGTGCAGTCTGATGTGGTGGACGGTATCCAGGGCCCGACCGTATCGATGCAGATAGACCCGCAGCTGCAGAAGCTGCGCGCAGCACTGCCGGCCGGCTACCGGATCGAGCTCGCGGGCGCGGCAGCGGATAGCGGAAAGGCGCAAGATTCGATCGCAGCGAACGTGCCGCTGGTGATCTTCATCATCTTCACTTTGCTGATGCTGCAACTGCATAGCTTCTCGCGATCGGTGATGGTATTCCTGACCGGCCCGCTCGGTGTTGCCGGTGCGGCGATGGCCTTGCTGATCCTGCAACGTCCGTTTGGATTCGTTGCGCAGCTCGGCGTGATCGCGCTGTTCGGCATGATCATCCGCAACTCCGTGATTCTGGTCGACCAGATCGAGCATGACATCGCGGAAGGCGCAGCCCCGTGGGATGCGATCGTCGAAGCCGCAGTCCGCCGCTTCCGGCCGATCATTCTGACCGCCGCAGCCGCGGTACTGGCGATGATTCCACTGTCACGCTCCGTGTTCTGGGGCCCGATGGCTGTAGCTATCATGGGCGGTCTCATTGTGGCGACGGCGCTGACGCTGCTCTTCCTGCCCGCCCTTTATGCCGCGTGGTTCCGCGTGAAAAAACCTGCGCCAGAGGTTGCTGTCATCCCGTAATCGCTAGGCAGGGCAGGGGCCTTCACGAGAGGGTCCCTTTATTTCCCCAAGATGAAAAATCGGGACAGGGGATATAAAAATCCAGTAAAATGCCGGGTTGAAGTTGAAGAGCTAATAACAAAGGCGGGCAGTCCGTGCGCGATTCATGATCGGCGCTGCGGGAAGCTAGGTAGGGCGACCGGGTATTCACTTCAGGGTCGCCCTTTGCTTTTGTGCATGATCAAGACACTATCCCGCGAGGATGGCGAAATTGGTAGACGCACCAGGTTTAGGTCCTGACGCCAGCAATGGTGTGGGGGTTCGAGTCCCCCTCCTCGCACCACAGCACAAACAATTTTTTGGATGATTCACATGGCAACTGCAGTCGAAACTTTGGAAAAACTCGAGCGTCGGATGACCATCACCGTGCCCCTGTCGGACGTCAAGGCGGAAGTTGAAAAGCGCCTGAAGATCCGTGCTCGCACCGCAAAGGCTCCTGGCTTCCGTCCGGGCAAGGTCCCGATGAAGATGGTCGCCCAGCAGTATGGCTACCAGGTTGAGACTGAAGTGCTGAATGACAAGGTTGGCCGCGCATTCAACGATGCTGCAAACGAAAACAACCTGCGCGTTGCGGGTTTCCCGAAGATCGAGCCGAAGACGGGTGCCGGCGACGACGTCGTCGCATTCGACGCAACGTTCGAAGTCTATCCGGAAGTGAAGATCGGCGATCTCGCCACTGCGGAAGTCGAGAAGATCAAGGGCGAAGTCTCCGACGCCGAGATCGACAAGACCATCGACATCCTGCGCAAGCAGCGCGTCCACTACCACACCAAGGGTGAGCACGGCGCGCATGGAGACGGCGGTGCCGACGTCTCCGCCCAAAACGGCGACCGTGTGACCATCGACTTCGTCGGCAAGATCGATGGCGTCGAATTCCAGGGCGGCAAGGCAGAGGACTTCGTCTTCGTGCTCGGCGAAGGCCGTATGCTGAAGGAATTTGAAGACGCTGCGCTCGGCCTGAAGGTTGGCGAAAGCAAGACTTTCCCGCTGACTTTCCCCGAGGATTACCACGGCAAGGATGTGGCCGGGAAGACCGCGGAATTCACCATCACCATGAAGAAGGTCGAGTGGGCGCACCTGCCGGAAGTCGATGCTGAATTTGCCAAGTCCCTCGGCATTGCCGACGGCGACCTCAGCAAGATGCGTGAAGACATCAAGGTCAACCTTGAACGCGAAGTCAACGGCCGCGTCAAAGCCAAGACCAAGGATAGCGTGATGAACGCCCTGATCAAGGTCGCTGAACTGGATGTGCCGAATGCGCTGGTCGAGCAGGATGTCGACCGCCTGATCGAAATGGCGCGCCAGGACATGGCCCAACGCGGCATGAACGTCAAGGACATGCCGTTCCCGCGTGAACTGTTCACCGCCCAGGCTGAACGTCGCGTGCGCCTCGGCCTGATCCTGGCCGAAGTTGTCAAGACCAACAAGCTGGAGGCGACTCCGGAGCAGGTCAAGGCTCAAGTGGAAGAATTCGCGCAGAGCTATGAAGATCCCCAGCAAGTGATCAAGTTCTACTTCAGCGACCGCCGTCGCCTGGCTGAAGTTGAAGCCCTTGTTTTGGAGGACAATGTCGTTAACTATGTGCTTGGCAAGGCCAAGGTGACCGACAAGCCGGTCGCATTCGATGAATTGATGGGCAACACCGCACAAGGCTGATCCGGCCGGTGCGAACTCCATAAGGAAAGCACATGTCAGGCATGATGAGAAATTCCGCACTCGATACCGAAATGCTGGGTATGGTGCCTATGGTGATTGAACAAAGCGGCCGCGGCGAGCGCGCATATGATATTTATTCGCGCCTGCTGAAGGAACGCGTGATCTTCCTGGTCGGCCCGGTCAATGACCATAGCGCCAACCTGATCGTCGCGCAGCTGCTGTTCCTGGAAAGCGAAAATCCTGACAAGGATATTTCGCTGTACATCAACTCGCCCGGTGGTTCGGTCTCGGCTGGCATGGCAATCTTCGACACCATGCAGTTCATCAAGCCGGACGTGTCCACGCTGTGCACCGGTTTGGCGGCGTCTATGGGCGCCTTCCTGCTGGCTGCGGGCGCGAAGGGCAAGCGCTACTCGCTGCCGAACTCTCGCATCATGATCCACCAACCACTGGGCGGCGCCCAGGGGCAGGCGGCGGATATCGAGATCCAGGCTCGTGAAATCCTCTATCTCCGTGATCGCTTGAACCATATCCTCGCCGAAAAAACCGGCCGCAGCGTGGAACAAATCAGCAAGGATACAGACAGAGATAATTTCATGTCTGCTGCCGAAGCGGCTGAGTATGGCATGATTGACAAGGTGCTCGCCTCCCGCGTCTGACGTGTCTTTTCATGCGAAAACGCCCGGTCGGTAGCACGTCCGGGCGTTTTTGTTTGGCGGCGACTTATCACACCGATTTATTCAATTTATTGCGCGTCGTCGTGACGAATTCGGATTTCGCAGGTAATATCAGTTCAATCTCCACCCAAAGTTTGCTTTATGTCTGACAAAAAATCCTCCAGCGGCGAAAAATTGCTTTACTGCTCCTTCTGCGGTAAGAGCCAACACGAGGTGAAGAAACTTATTGCTGGCCCGTCGGTATTCATTTGCGACGAATGCATCGACCTCTGCAATGACATCATTCGCGACGAGGCCTCAAGCATTGAGTCCGTATCCGGCCCGAAGTCCGACCTCCCGACGCCGCAGGAAATTTACGAGTTGCTGGGCCAGTATGTCATCGGCCAGGAGACGGCAAAGCGTATCCTGTCCGTAGCCGTGTACAACCACTACAAGCGCCTGAAGCACCTCGGCAAGAAGGATGATGTCGAGTTGGCGAAGAGCAATATTCTGCTTATCGGTCCGACCGGTTCCGGCAAGACTCTGCTGGCGCAGACGCTTGCGCGCATGCTTAACGTCCCCTTCGTCATCGCGGACGCCACGACGCTGACGGAAGCCGGCTATGTTGGCGAAGATGTCGAAAATATCATTCAGAAACTCTTGCAGAATTGCAATTATGAAGTCGATAAGGCCCAGAAAGGCATCGTCTACATCGATGAGATCGACAAGATCTCGCGCAAGTCTGATAACCCATCGATTACACGCGACGTCTCCGGCGAAGGCGTGCAGCAGGCCCTGCTAAAGCTGATCGAAGGGACGATGGCTTCGGTGCCACCTCAAGGCGGCCGCAAGCATCCAAACCAGGATTTCGTGCAGATCGACACGACGAACATCATGTTTATTTGCGGCGGCGCCTTTGACGGTCTCGCCAAGATCATCTCCAACCGTTCTGAGAAGAGCGGCATCGGCTTCTCTGCTTCCGTGAAGAGTCAGCAGGAGCGCAACGCCAGCGATGTGCTTCTCGGTGTCGAGCCGGAAGACCTGATCAAGTTCGGCCTCATTCCCGAACTGGTTGGTCGCTTGCCGGTTGTTGCTACCTTGAGTGAACTAAACGAGGAAGCCTTAATCCAAATCTTGCTTGAACCCAAGAATGCCCTGATCAAGCAGTATGCGAAGCTACTGCAAATGGAAGGCGCGGAACTTGAAGTTCGGCCGGCAGCATTGCATGCGATCGCCAGGAAGGCGCTTGAACGCAAGACTGGTGCGCGCGGGTTGCGTTCCATCCTGGAACATGCCCTGCTGGAGGTAATGTTTGAATTGCCCAGCCAGCAGAATGTTGCCAAGGTGGTGATCGATGAAAACTGCATCATCAATGGAGCGAAACCCCTGTTGATCTACCACGAGCAGCCCAAGGTATCCGGGGCGAAGTAGCCTAAAGCCAAACGCGTTGAACACCATGGACTCAAGCCCGTTTTTTTCCAGAAGCAGTAGAATTTGAGACACAGGAATCACCACAGGCTTCCATCGCAAAGCCACCCGAGGGCGACTTCGTGTGTGGCTTTTTTTATTGCCTGCATTGAAAGAAAGGGTTGAAACAGAGTGTTTTTTATTGCTGCTTGGACTTGAGTTTTGGCATCCAGTGCCTACATCATTAAACAAGCTCTTAAATAAGGTTCGCCATGACGACTTCTACAACACTAACTGAACACACCCAACTGCCGCTTTTGCCGCTGCGGGACGTTGTTGTCTTCCCGCATATGGTGATCCCGCTCTTCGTTGGCCGTCCCAAGTCGATCAAGGCGCTGGAAGCCGCCATGGAGCAAGGCAAGAGCATCATGCTTGCTGCGCAGAAAGCGGCAGCCAAGGACGAACCTTCCGCATCCGACATTTACGAGATCGGCTGCGTTGCGAATATCCTCCAGATGCTCAAGCTGCCCGACGGCACCGTCAAGGTGCTTGTCGAAGGTGCGCAGCGTGCGCGCATTCATCACATCAGCGAACTCGATACCCACTTCGTTGCTGAACTGACGCCGGTCGAATCTGAGGCGGGAGACGAGTCCGAAGTGGAGGCGATGCGCCGCGCGATCGTCCAACAGTTCGACCAGTACGTCAAACTCAACAAGAAGATTCCGCCTGAAATTCTTACTTCGCTGGCCGGAATAGACGATGCAGGTCGCCTAGCTGACACCATAGCAGCGCACCTGCCGCTTAAGCTTGAGCAAAAGCAGATCATCCTTGAGATCTTCAATGTCGCGAAACGCCATGAGCATCTGCTCGGTCAGCTTGAGGCGGAGCTCGACATCCTTCAAGTTGAAAAGCGCATCCGTGGTCGCGTGAAGCGCCAGATGGAAAAGTCGCAGCGCGAGTACTACCTGAATGAACAGGTCAAGGCGATCCAGAAGGAACTCGGTGAAGGCGAGGAGGGCGCGGACCTCGAAGAGCTCGAGAAGAAGATCATCGCCGCTCGCATGCCAAAAGAGGCACGCGAAAAGACCCAGTCCGAATTGAAGAAGCTCAAGCTGATGTCGCCGATGTCGGCAGAAGCTACTGTTGTGCGCAATTACATCGACACGCTGATCGGTCTGCCGTGGCGCAAGAAGTCGAAGGTCAACAATGACCTCACCAATGCGGAAAAGGTGCTCGAAGCCGAACACTATGGCCTGGACAAGGTCAAGGAACGCATCCTCGAATACCTCGCTGTGCAACAGCGCGTGGACAAGGTGAAAGCACCAATCCTTTGCCTCGTCGGCCCACCGGGCGTAGGCAAGACGTCGCTCGGCCAATCGATTGCTCGCGCAACGAACCGCAAGTTTGTGCGCATGGCACTTGGTGGTGTGCGCGACGAAGCCGAAATCCGCGGTCACCGTCGTACCTACATCGGTTCCATGCCGGGCAAGATCCTGCAGAGCTTGTCGAAGGTTGGCGTGCGCAATCCGCTGTTCCTGCTGGATGAAGTCGACAAGCTCGGCCAGGACTTCCGTGGCGATCCGTCGTCGGCGCTGCTCGAGGTGCTCGATCCGGAGCAGAACCACACCTTCTCGGACCACTACGTCGAAGTGGACTTCGACCTGTCCGACGTAATGTTCGTGGCGACGTCGAATTCGTTCAACATTCCGCCGGCGCTGCTTGACCGCATGGAAGTCATTCGTCTGTCCGGTTACACGGAAGACGAGAAGACCAACATCGCGCAGCGTTACCTGCTGCCGAAGCAGATCACGAACAACGGCCTGAAGGAAGATGAGATCCAGGTATCGGAATCCGCGATTCGCGACATCATCCGCTACTACACGCGCGAAGCAGGTGTGCGTTCGCTGGAGCGCGAAATCTCCAAGATTTGCCGCAAGGTCGTGAAGATGCTGCTGCTGAAGAAGCAGGATCGCAAGGTTGTCGTCTCTGGCAAGAACCTCGACAAGTTCCTCGGTGTGCGCCGCTACGACTTTGGTATCGCCGAGAAGGAAAACCAGATCGGCCAGGTGGTCGGCCTCGCATGGACGGAAGTTGGTGGCGACCTACTCACCATTGAAGCGATGAACATGCCGGGCAAGGGCGACATTATCCGCACTGGTACGCTCGGCGACGTGATGAAGGAGTCGATCGAAGCAGCACGCACCGTGGTGCGCAGCCGCGCGAAGCGCCTGGGTATCAAGAACGAATTGTTCGGCAAGAGCGACATTCACATTCACGTGCCGGAAGGCGCGACGCCGAAGGACGGCCCGTCCGCGGGTATCGCGATGACGACCGCGTTGGTGTCTGTGCTGACCGGTATTCCGGTGCGCGCAGATGTGGCGATGACGGGCGAGATTACGCTGCGTGGCGAAGTGCTGCCGATTGGCGGCCTGAAGGAAAAGCTGCTTGCCGCGCACCGTGGCGGCATCAAGACTGTCCTCATTCCCGAGCAGAACGTGAAAGATCTGGCGGAGATTCCGGACAACGTGAAGAACAAGCTGGAGATTGTTCCGGTCCGCTGGATCGAAAAAGTGCTTGAGGTTGCTCTCGAGCGCCAGCCGGTCCCGTTGACCGATGTCGATGCCCCGGTCGACACCGCAGTGACTGCGGCAACCGGAACAACCGACCCCAACGTCGTCAAGCACTGATCTACGGTGCACCAAAAAAGCGCTCTTCGGAGCGCTTTTTTTATGTCTTTTCGGTGCTTAAAAAAGTAGCGCCCAAGATTGTCTTCAAGTCTTGACCGGTGACAGGCGAATCGCCGGGAAACCGCTTGACACAAGGCTTTGCGACTTGTTTAATACGGGCTGCAGAAAATTTCTTATCTGCATTTTGTGCCGCTTGTGCTACTAAAAAAAGCCATAAACAGGCGCTGCAGAATCCAACTTTTTTGAGGGGGCGTCAGTGAACAAAACCGAACTAATCGATCACATTGCCGGGACCGCGGACATCTCGAAAGCAGCGGCGACGCGCGCACTCGACGCACTGATCGGTGCAGTCAAGACCACATTGAAGAAGAACGGCTCCGTGACCCTCGTCGGCTTCGGCACTTTCTCAGTCGGCAAGCGTGCAGCACGTACCGGTCGTAATCCCCGTACCGGCGATGCAATCAAGATCAAGGCTGCCAAGGTGCCCAAGTTCCGTCCGGGCAAGGCACTGAAGGATGCACTCAACTAATTAAGTTGTGCATCTCGATAAAAGATACTGTATAATCTTGCTTTTTACGACGTGGTGACAAACGTCGTGAAGCTTGGCTGACTAAGTGTGATTCAGGGTGCTTAGCTCAGTTGGTAGAGCGGCGCCCTTACAAGGCGTAGGTCGGGAGTTCGAGCCTCTCAGCACCCACCAAAAGCAGCCAGGCGATGCAGTAAAGTTTCAGGAGTGGTAGTTCAGTCGGTTAGAATACCGGCCTGTCACGCCGGGGGTCGCGGGTTCGAGTCCCGTCCACTCCGCCAAAAACGAAAAAGGCGAACGCAAGTTCGCCTTTTTTCTTATGCGCGAAGGATTTTGATGCGCCTTGTAGAATGCCGGACGCACGATGGTGTCGAATGGCAGCAAGGATGTCTTGAACCGGCGCGCATGAAATAGCGCTTCGGCGAATCCAGGTTTCCGAAATTTCTCACACTCTGTACGCCTGTAGGACCGACCATGTTTGACTTTATCCGCACGCATCAACGCCTGATGCAGTTCGTGCTCCTGCTGCTTATCTTCCCATCGTTCGTGTTCTTTGGACTCGAGGGATACACTCGCATGACAGACAGCGGCAACGTTGTCGCAAAAGTCGGCGGCAATTCGATCACCCAGCAGGAACTGGATGCTGCGCAGCGTGAACAGATGGAGCGTTTCCGCCAGATGTTTGGTGCACAGTTCGATCCGAAGATGCTCGATACACCAGAGGCGAAGCAGGAAATCCTCGACGGCTTGATCGCGCAACGCGTGGTTGCAGCAGAAGCAGCAAAGAACCGCCTTGCAGTCAGTGACCAGACTTTGCAGCAGACCATTGTTGCGATGCCCGGCCTGACCGGTGCCAACGGCAAGTTTGATGTCGAGCGCTACAAGTCCGCGCTGGCTGCACAGGGCATGACACCGGCAATGTTCGAAGCACAGCTTCGCCGCGACCTGACGTTGCAGCAAGTTGGCGGCGCGATCCAGGGGACGGCCTTTGCACCGAAGGCAGTGGCAGGCCGCTTGTCTGACCTGAATGATCAGGAGCGCGAAGTGCAGGAACTGGTGTTCAAAGCATCGGATTTTGCGTCCAAGGTGCAGGTCACTGACGAGATGCTCAAGTCGTACTACGAGAAGAATGGCGCGCAATTCGAGATTCCCGAGCAGGTCAAGGCTGAGTACGTGGTGCTAAACAGCGATGTCGTTGCCTCGCAGATTTCGGTCAGTGACGCCGACATCAAGTCGTATTACGAGCAAAATGCCAAGCGCTTCGTCGATGAAGAACAGCGCCGTGCCAGCCACATCCTGATCAAGGTGGACAAGGGCGCGTCTGCTGCGGACAAGGCAGCGGCCAAGAGCAAGGCAGAGGTGTTGCTCGCGCAACTGCGCAAGAACCCGGCAGATTTTGCCAAGCTGGCTAAGGAAAATTCTCAGGATCCTGGGTCTGCCGAACGTGGCGGCGACCTGGATTATTTCAGCAAGGGTATGATGGTTCCGCCCTTCGAAGCGGCAGCATTCAAGCTGAAGCAGGGTGAAATCAGCGACGTGGTCGAATCCGATTTCGGTTTCCATATTATCCAGGTTACAGGTATCAAGCCCGGCTCTGCAAAGAGCATCGAGCAGGTGAAGGGGCAGATCGCAGCAGAAATCAAGAAGCAGCTGGCCGCGAAGAAATTCGCCGAAATGGCTGAACAGTTCACCAACATGGTCTACGAGCAATCGGACAGCCTGAAACCCGTAGCAGACAAACTGGGCCTGAAGATCGAAACGGCGGCGAACCTGACACGCAAGCCCAATCCTTCGGTTGCTCCGAACGCTCCGTTCAATCATCCGAAGTTCCTGGGCGCGCTGTTCTCTGATGAGGCGATCAAGAACAAGCGGAATACCGAAGCGGTGGAGGTTGCACCGAGCACACTGGTCGCCGGCCGTGTCGTTGAGTACAAGCCGGTTTCGAAGCGTCCGTTCGAAGAGGTCCAGTCGGTTATTCGTGAGCGCGTGACACAAATCGAGACGACGAACCTTGCACGCAAGGCTGGTGAGGAAAAACTGGCTGCGCTCAAGGGCGGTGCTGATGCTGCCGGGTTCTCTGCGGCGAGGACTGTTTCCCGCACAAAGAATCAGAATGTCGCTCCTGAGGCATTGCGTGCCATCATGAAGGCAGACACGTCCAAGCTGCCTTCTTACGTTGGTGTCGAGCTTCCAGGGCAGGGTTACGCCCTGTATCGCGTCAACAAGGTAAGTCAGCCTGCCAACATCGATATGGCGCGTCGACAGGCCGAGCAGCAGGAGATCGCCGGCGCGCTGGCGCAACTTGAGTCGCATGCATACCTTGAGGCATTGAAAAAGAAGGCGAAGGTTGAGGTCGTGCGCAAGCCGGCAAAGACCACGGAATAACAACTTTGCCGCACATAAAAAAACCGCTCCAATCGAGCGGTTTTTTTTCGCCTCGTTTCCTAGTGTTGAAGCAGCGGTTTCAGGTGCGGCCAGATATTGTCCAGCATGATGGGTTGCGCTTCGGCGAGAGGATGAATGCGGTCGGACTGGAAAAGCTGAGGCTTGCTCGCGACGCCCTCGAGCAGGAAGGGAACGAGCGATACTCTGGTTTCCTTCGACAGCTTCTCGTATAGGCCGGAGAAACGGTCGGCATATTCGCGTCCGTAGTTCGGCGGAATCTGCATACCGACGAGGAGCACCTTTGCCTTGGCTTTCTGAGACTCCTGGATCATCGCGCGCAGGTTCGCTTCAGCGGCCGCCAGTGGCAGTCCACGGAGTCCGTCGTTGCCACCAAGTTCGATGACTACCACGGAAGGGCGGTGCTGACCGAGCAGGTCAGGCAGGCGTGCCTTGCCGCCGCTGGTAGTTTCACCACTGATGCTGGCGTTGACGATGCTGGCGTTGATTTGTGCTGTTTTTAGCCGTTGTTCGAGCAGGGTGACCCATCCCGCGCCGCGAGCGATGCCATATTCGGCCGAGAGGCTGTCTCCAAGCACGAGCACGGTTTTTGATGCAGAATAGGCGCACGTTGCAAAGAATACCAGCGTCAACGTCGCCGCCATTCTCAACCATCCGATTCCATATCCCAATTTCCTGACCTTAGTCTGCATGCCTGGACCTTCCTCGAATACCGCAGCAATTGAAACGATTCACCTGAGCAAACGTGTTGCCGACGCCACTGGTGAACTGACGATTTTGCGTGATATCGATTTTACCGTCCAAGCCGGCGAGACGCTGGCCATCGTCGGCGCGTCCGGTTCGGGGAAGTCGACGCTTCTCGGATTGCTCGCGGGCCTCGATACGCCGTCCGAGGGGACGGTCAAACTTGACGGGGTCGATATCTTTGCATTGAGCGAAGACGGCCGCGCGGGGCTGAGGCAGGCAAAGCTGGGGTTCGTGTTCCAGTCGTTCCAGCTGCTCGCGCATCTGACAGCACTGGAAAATGTCATGCTGCCCCTCGAGCTGCGGCGTGACGACGATGCGCGTGCCAAGGCAGAGGCAATGCTGGGGCGAGTCGGTCTGTCCAGCCGTTTACGGCATTATCCGAAATATCTGTCCGGAGGAGAACAGCAGCGCGTGGCGCTGGCTCGTGCCTTTGTGACGGAACCGCCGCTGTTGTTTGCCGATGAACCAACCGGCAGCCTTGATGCGGCGACCGGCGATGCCGTCATCAAGCTGATGTTCGAGCTCAACGAGGAGCGCGGTTCCACCCTCGTACTCGTAACCCATGACCCTTCCATCGCCGCGCGTTGCCGGCGTACGATCACGATCGCGGCCGGCCAGTTGGGCTAGCTTCAAGCTGCACGCGGCGATGTTCGACATAGGCAATGCCGACGCCGCCTGCACAGATGATTCCAATCCCGGCCGCTGTCAGTCCATCGGGTAATTGACCGAAAACCAGCCACCCCATCGTTGTCGCAGAGATGATTTGCAGGTAGGCGTAAGGTGCGAGGAGCGATGCTTCGGCATGCTTGTAGGCGCTGTTCACCAACAGGTGCCCAATCGTGCTCGTGACACCGGTGGATGCGAGGATCAACCATTCTTTTGTGGTCGGCATGTGCGGTGTCCAGAAGAACGGGACGATTGCGCTGCTGATGACCATCCCGACCAGACCGCCGTAGAACAATGTCACCATCGGATGGTCGGCCTGGTTGGTTTTGCGGGTCAGTACGACGACGACGGCGAAGATCATTGCCGAGAGAAGGCCGAGCATCACGCCAGCGGGAACAATGCTGCCGCCGGGCCGCATGACGATCAGCATGCCGCTGAAGCCGACTCCCACCGCAACCCAGCGAGAGGCATAGGATTTTTCCTTGAGCAGCCAAGGCGATATGGCGAGCACGAACAAGGGCGCGCAGAAATTCATCGCCGTGCCTTCCGATAGGGGGACAATTTTCAGCACGGAGAAGAAGACGATCGTCGAGAGGAGCAGCAGCGTCGCGCGAAATAATTGCAGTCCGGGTCGACGTGTTCGCAGGATGCTTCGTCCAAATTTGCGATGGAAGTGCGGCGCGAGGACCACCGCCATCAACAGCGTATTCAAGGAATACCGCATCCACGCGATCATCACCACGTGATAGCCAGATTGGGCCAGCAATTTTCCCGCTGTATCAAGCAGGGACAAGGTCCACTGTCCGAGCACAAGGCAGGCGATGCCGATCCAGAGCTTAGTGCGGGATGTGGTTTCCAGCATGCGCTTCCGTCAGTTGGTTCAGCAGGGTGCGGACGGCCGGAATGAGCTCGCTCGCTGTCAGTCCAATCGGGCCGATGCCTTGTTGGACCAGGGTGTCCGCCGCATGCCCATGCAGCCATGTTGCGGCAAGCGCGGCCTGCCACGCGGGAAAGCCCTGCGCGAGGAGCGCACCGCATATGCCGGCGAGCACATCACCCGTGCCTGCTGTCGCAAGAGCAGGATTGCCGGTGGTATTGATCGCCGCTTCACCATCAGGGCGCGCAATGACGCTGCCGCTTCCTTTCAGGATGACGACGGCATGGAATCGCTGTGCAAGCGCGCGCGCCGAATGCAGACGGTCCGACTGGACATCGGCGGTTGACGACTGCAGGAGCCGTGCCGCTTCCAGTGGATGCGGTGTCATTACTGTCGGCGCCGTGAGTTCTGCCAGGCGGGCTTGCAGTCCCGGTTCTGCGGCAATCAGGTTGAGGGCATCCGCATCGAGTACGAGTGGAGAGGAAGCGTGCAGGATGGCTGCAAGGACGTCGTGGGCCTCGCGCGATGTGCCCATACCAGGGCCAGCGACAACGGCGCCAGTGGAAAAATCCATGGAAGGCGCGGCGCGGCACATCAGTTCCGGCTGCGCGCTGTCATATGCAGGGGGATCGCCGATGAATGCCGCGTAGACCCTGCCGGCGCCGCATTTCGCCGCGGCCCGCGCGGCGAGAATGGGAGCGCCCGCCATTCCTGGGGCGCCACCCGCCACAATGACGTCGCCGAAGCTGCCTTTGTGCGAGTTGTGCGGGCGCTTCTTCAGGAAGGCGGAAAAGGCAGATACGGAGTTCAGGTGCGCGCAGGCGGGCGGGAACAGATTTGTATCGATATCGAGGCTGGCTACATGAACATGACCGGCGTAATCGCGGCCATGCAGGGTATGGAGGCCGGGCTTGTCGGCGATGAAGGTAATGGTATGGCTGGCGCGAATAGCGATGCCGTCTTCACCGACAATTGCACCGGTATCGGCATCCAGGCCGCTGGGAACATCAAGTGCGAGTACGGGGCAGGAGAGGGCGTTGATCCACTCGGCCAATGTGCCGTACAGGCCTTTGAGCGGTCGCGTCAGTCCGATGCCGAACAGTCCATCGATCACCAGGTTCCATCCTTCCATGTTATCCGGCAAGGCGGAGGGTGTCTCAACGATGTTCAGGGGACTGCTGCGGGCATTTTCAAGCATCCGCGCTGCATCTGCCGGCAGGCTCGATCGATCGGCGCACAGCCATAAGGTGACGTCGAGACCGTGTTCGGCCAGTAGTCGCGCTGCTTCGATGACGTCGCCGCCATTGTTGCCAGGACCTGCGACCGCGAGGACGCGCGACGATGCATTGGGCAGCAAGCCAAGTGCACATTCTGCGGCGGCCTTGCCCGCACGCTGCATCAGCGTGCCTTCCGACAGGGTTGCCAGGCAAGTTTGTTCAACTGCACGGATATCGGCGATAGCGTAAAGCGCGGACTGTGAGGGCATGGGCGTGGTATCGGGATGGTTCAATGAATTTTATGTCAAGTTGCCATTCGTCGTCGGGACGTATCTGTTTTGGTTGCCCTGGATTAAAGATTCATTCATAATGAATCTTATGCTTCGAGGTGAAGCACATACCTGTCTACTAAATCTCAGGAGTTTTTTCATGGCACACGATTGTTCCCGTTCGCTCGGCGTTGGCGCTGTCTATCCGTTCGATGCACGCGGCGTGGCGAAGCGTTTCCGGCATGCGGCTATCTTCGGCGCACTCGACGCGCTTGAGCCGGGGGAGACGATGCGTTTCTGTAATGACCACGATCCTTTGCCTCTGCTTTCGCAGATCGACAATATTTTCGGTGAGCGGATCAGGATGGCCTACGTGCAGCGCGAACCAGGCGCCATCGTGATCGATTTCCAAGTCGTGTCTTGACGTCAGTTATCGAGTAGTGCGGCCGCATGTTCGGCAATCGAGAGGGAGGCCGTCAGGCCCGGTGACTCTATGCCGTAAAGGCCGAGGTAGTGCGGGCTCCCGTGCGAGTCGAACAGGAAGTCGGCCGCTGCGGCTCCAGGCGGCGTAATTTTCGGACGTACGCCGGAATATGCCGGCTGTAATGCGTTATCAGGGAGATCCGGCCAGTAAGCGCGGATTTCACGATAGAAACCGGCCGATCGGCCGGGATCCACTCGATAGTCGATTGCATCCTGCGGGGCCGCAAGCCATTCGACATCCGGGCCGAAACGAGCCTGTCCTCCCATGTCGATCGTCAGGTGTACGCCGAGGCCACCCGGCTCCGGTACTGGATAGATAAGGCGCGAGAAGGGAGCCTTGCCTGCGAGCGAGTAGTAGTTTCCCTTTGCGAAATAGGCAGAAGGAATGGATGCCTTGTCGAGGCCGTCGATCGAATCCGCGAGCCGGGGCGCCCAAAGCCCGCCGCAATTGATGAGCGTGGTCACCTCGATTTCAGTCTCTGCGCCGTCACCAGTGCGGACGCGCAGCACGACTCCGCCATCGATCAATTTTCCCGATACTACCTTGCTGTCCATCGCGAACACGCCGCCCGCGCTTTCCGCATCGCCCCGTAGCGCAAGCATGTACGCGTGGCTATCGATGATGCCGGTATTGGGCGAGGACAAGGCGGCGACGCAGGCGAGCGATGGCTCCAGTGCCTTCGCCGCACCGCCATCCAGCCAGCCGACCTCGGTGCAGCCGTTAGCCTGTGCCTGGGCGAGGATTGCCGAGAGTTTCGGGAGTTGCCCGTCCGAGGTCGCGACGACGAGTTTTCCGCAGCGCTGATGCGGAATGCCGTTTTCGTTGCAGTACGCGTAGAGCGCATCGCGCCCCTGCAAGCACAGCTTTGCCTTCAGGCTTCCGGTCGGATAGTACAGTCCGGCGTGGATTACTTCACTATTGCGCGAACTCGTCTCCATGCCGATCGACGGGTGCTGTTCGATCACCACCACTTCGCGACCGAGGCGCGCAAATTCGCGTGCGACCGCCAGGCCGACGACGCCAGCCCCGACAATCGCGCAATCGATCCTATCCATAGCGGGACAGGGTCAGCCCGTCCATGTCGATGTCGGGTGCATAGCCGGAAATAATGTCGGCCAGTACCTTGCCCGAGCCGGCTGCCATTGCCCAGCCGTTGGAACCATGGCCGATGTTGACGAATACGTTGCGGACTGGCGTCGCCCCAATGAGTGGAGGACCATCCGGCAGCATCGGCCGCATGCCGCTCCAGAAATTCGCCTGCGCATAGTTGGCGGCGTCGGGAAACCAGTCGCCACCTACCTTTAGCAGGGTACGCAGGGCGCGGTCGCGCAACTCGTTCGAACGTGCGCCGAGTTCAGCGGTACCGGCCACACGGATACGGCCGCCGAGGCGGGTAATGGCGACGCGGTAGGCATCGTCCACGACGGCTGTCAGGGGCGCCTGTTCGTAGTTCTTGATCTGGGCGGTGGCCGAGTAGCCCTTCACCGGATACATCGGTACGTGGATGCCAAGCGGCTTCAGCAGGCCGGCGCTATCCATGCCGGCGGCGACCACCACGGCGTCGGCCGGATAGCGGCCTTCGTCGATATGCAGCGTCACACCGCGCGAGTCGGATTCGATCGCATGCACCGTGCTCGTAAAGTGGAACTGGACGCCTATGGAGCCGGCGATCTGCTTGAGGCGCTTGGTGAACAGCGGGCAGTTGCCCGCTTCATCCTGGGGCAGGTAGAGGCCGCCGGCCAGCGGCGTGTCGGAGGCGAGGGCGGGTTCGACCTCGCGTACCCCGGCGGCATCGAGGACCTGGTGCGGGACAGCGTTCTCCGCCAGGAGCTCAATGCCAGGCTCGGCAAGCTGGCGATCCTTCTCCGTGCGGAAGAGCTGCAGCACGCCCTGGGTTTGCTCATAATCGATCTGGTAATAATCGCGAATCTGTCGCAGGATGTCGCGGCTGTAGAGCGAGAGGCGCTGCATGCGCATGTGGTTGATCCGGTACCGCTCCAGTTCGCATTCCGCCATCCAGCGGCGCACCCAGCGCCACATCGTACGGTCCAGCGTCGCCTTCAGCGCCACTGGTGCCTCGGCGCGGAGAAGCTGGGAGAAGAATTTCTGCGGCATCCCGGGCGCGGCCCAGGGCTCGGCATAACCCGGCGCGACAATGCCGCCATGGGCGAAGCTCGCCTCCTGGGCAACGTTCTGGTGTCGCTCGATGACGACGACGTCATGCCCGGCTTCCGCAAGGAAGTACGCGGTGCAGACGCCGACAACGCCGCCACCGACCACTGCTATTTGTCTTTGTGTCACTGAATAACCTGAATGCTGTTGAGCGCGGGCGCCGGTCAAGGGCGCATGAACGAGAGCATATGCCGGAATGCGGTCAGGCGGTGTTCGCCCGGGTCAAGGAAACGTAGACCGCGGGACATATTTCTAGTTCAAAGGCGTAATTTTATTCGACGGCAGCACGCTGCTGCATGGCCCGGGATAACCGGGCAGTTCGCGCGCTTCCGGCTGGCATGCAAGTGCCTCGGCCGTCTGAAGGGCTTCGAGCAGGTTCATCCTGTCGACCGGCCTCCAGCCCATGCGGCTGCCGAAGTAGCGCGCCCAGTGGAATTCCATGAAATAAGCATCGGTCTTGCGGTAGTAGCCGGCGTCTTGGGCGTAGCCGGCGAGGGCGCGATAAGGATCGTCGGCGAGATCTGCCAGTCGCTGCGGAAGTGCCGAGGGCTGGATCGGATTGCCCTTGGGATCGAACAGGTAGACCCAATGGCGGGCCTGCATCTCCTGCCAGAAAGAAGCGGGATTGTCGAACCGGCCGATGACTTGGGCAGTGGCGCGCTGGGCTCCGGCGCGGACCAGGACGCTGGCGAGGTGGTGGCTGTCGGTGAGGTAAAAACTGCCGTCTGGCGACTGCACGACGGGAATCGGGCGCCGCGCGGTGTAGCGGGTGAAATTCGTTTCGCCTGCCATGCGGGCTGCGCGCTCCTCGACCTGGATCATGCCGACGGCGGGCTGGGTCGGATGCAATGCCGCGAGGGTGATTTCACAAGTCCCGTTGACCGGGATCGAACGGTTGCATTCCGGTGCGGCAATCGCACCGGCAAGCGGTAAAACGGCGAAGCCGAGGACGGCGAAAAGGCGGACCATGTCTGGGAATGCGTGAGGATTCAATCCGGCTTCAAGGCATGCTCGATGGCGCGAGCGACGGCAAGGACTTTCCGATCGGCCATCGCCGGGCCGGCGACCATCAGACCGACGGGCAGTGTGCCTTCCTCGTGGCAGGGCAGGGATACCGCACAGCCGTCCAGCAGGTTGATGGCGGACGGATTGCGCAGCAGCAGGCTGTTGGCTTTGAAGAATGCTTCTTCGGAAGTTTCGAGTTCGGCGATCGGCGGTGCCACCATCGGCACGGTCGGCATGATGAGCGAATCGAACGGGCCCATTGCTTCTTCCATGCGCGAGATCCATTCGCGGCGCCTGCGGTGCATGTCGATGTAATCGGCGGCGCTCATCGATTCGCCCATGCGGATGCGCTTGGCGACACGGAAGTCGTATTCGGCTTCGCGGGTAAGGAGCAGGCCGCGGTGCCATGCGAAGGCTTCCGGGCCGGAGAATTTATTGATGGCACCGGCTTCCGCCAGGAGTTCGAAGGGCGCGTCGACGATGATTGCCCCGGCTTCGGACAGGCGCGACAGCGCGGCGGCAAACGATCGGGCGACATGCGGATCGAGGCCGTCGAGCATGACTGTCTGCGGGACGGCCAGGCGCAGGCCGGCGAGCGGTAGGTCAGGGATAGCGAGCGTGGTGTTGGCAATGATGCTGTCAACCAGGATGCAGTCGCCAACGGAGCGCGTCATCGCACAGATGGTGTCGAGCGTGGTCGACAGCGGTACAGTGCCGGCAGTCGGAACCCGTCGCGCCGTCGGCTTGAACCCGACCACGCCGCACAGTGCGGCCGGAATGCGGATCGAGCCTCCGGTGTCGGAGCCGATGGCCGCGACGCACAGGCCGGCCGCGACCGACACGGCGGCGCCAGACGAGGAGCCGCCGGGAATACGCGCGACGGGTTCGTC
>NZ_LSTO01000001.1:1746707-1759893 GCF_002211445.1 Noviherbaspirillum denitrificans
GGCGTCCAGCACGGTGTCGACTGCGTTAGCGAGTTCCGTGCCCTGTTCGGTGAGCGCGGCGATCTGCTGGTAGATCTGCATGCACTGCTGGCCGGCGCCGCCGTGGATGTCGTCCAGCGCATTGATGGCGGACGCCATCGCGCCGTTGAGCGGCAATCCGCAGGTGACGGCCATGCGCGAGATCGCGATCGACGGCGCTTGCGGGCCGTGGTCGACGCTGGCGACCAGCGCTGCTTCCAGCAAGTCGGACTGCGCGCGGGCGGGGAGTTCGCCGCGCAGCATCAGCCAGATCATTTCCGGGAAGCGCACTTCCCCGATCAGGTCCTGGACCGGATAGCCGCGAAAGCTGATCTTGCCGGGATGGATGTCGACGATGTCGGTGCTCCACCAGGCGGTGGCTTCCTGCAACAGTTGTTCGGGTGATTTCGTGCTCATACCGCACCTGCCTCCTTCAAGCCCTTGATCTCCTCGGCGGAATAGCCGAGTTCCTGCAGCAATGCATCGGTGTGCTCGCCCAGCCGCGGCGGCGGCGCGCTGATCTCTGGGTCGGCGCCCTGCATCTTGAAACCGGCGCGCGCAAGCGTGATCGGACGGTCGATGCCGGGTACATCCTCGAACGAACGCAGCAGTTCGCGGTGCTGCACCTGCGGATGTTCCAGCGCCTGCGGCACGGTCAGCACGCAGCCGGCAGGCACGCCGGCGCTGTTGAAAATGCTTTCCCATTCCTCGGCCGTCTTTTCCATCAGGCCCTTCTCGAGTTCCACGGTCAGCGCGGCGCGGTTCTTCTTGCGGCTCTCGCGTTCGGCAAAGCGCGGGTCGGCGGTCAGGTCGTCGCGGCCGATCAGCGAAGCCAGCGCCACGAATTGCTGCTGCTTGTTGGCAGCGATATTGAGCAGGCCGCTTTTTGTGCGGAAGGTGCCGGAGGGCGCGGCGGTGAAGTTTTCATTACCCAGCGGCTTCGGTATCTGGCCGGCGACGAGGTAGTTGGACACCACCCAGCCCATCGTGACGATGGTCGAATCGAGCATCGACACGTCGATGAAGGAGCCTTCCCCGGTCGTCGCGCGGCGCACCAGCGCGGAAGTGATTGCGAAGGCGCCGGTCAGGCCGCCGATCGAATCGGCCACCGGGTAGCCCACGCGCAGCGGCGCGCTTTCTTCGCTGCCGGTAATGCTCATCACACCCGACAGCCCCTGCACGATCTGGTCGTAGGCGGGCGCATTCTTCAGCGGCCCGCTCTGGCCGAAGCCGGAAATCGCGCAATACACCAGGCGCGGATTGACCTGTTTCAGGTCGTCGTAACCGAGGCCGAGGCGCGCCATCACGCCCGGGCGGAAATTCTCGACCAGGACATCGGCGGTTTTCACCAATCGGCGCAGCACATCCTTGCCGGCATCCGACTTCATGTCCACGGTGATCGATTTCTTGCCGGCGTTCTGCGCGAGGAAGGACGCGCCCATCAGGCGCGCATTGAGGGAAACATCGGCGCCGAGCTGCCGCGCGAGGTCGCCGGTGTCCGGAATCTCGACCTTGATCACATCGGCGCCCAGCAAACCGAGCTGGTAGGCGCAGAACGGCCCCGCCAGCACATTGGTCAGGTCCAGCACGCGGATTCCGTGCAGTGCTTGCGTCATTGCGTGCTCCTTGCGTTCGACATGTTTTCCATCCTTGGATCTTGCAGCGTCCGGAAAATAATAGAACACAATTCTTACCAATGCAACTTAAATTTAGAATCGAGTTGCGTTGGATAGAACTCTCTGTGGGACTGGCATGTCGGTTTGGTCAGCGCATGGCAGCGGGTGACGCCCCGTTCGACTGGTCCAATCGCATGCGCCACAGTTCATACCGCTCATTGCCCGCCTTCACGGCGCCGGCAAAGTGTTCGTTGAGCCGACTGGCAGTAAGTACGAGAAAGCCGTCCGGCGTCACTGCCGGCGTGTCGGGCCAGGAAATTCCGTCGTTGGCCGCCAGCAGGGACATCGCGCGTGTCATCGGGTCAAATCGCACGATGCCGTTGTGCGTGACATCAGTCATATAGAGACGGCCACGGCTGTCGGTAACAATCCCGTCGGTGTTGCCGCCAACGTCACCAATCGGCTTGATTGCCGAAGAGACAACCTCTTCGCTTGCACCCGCATTCGCCAGCACGTCGGCAGGAATCGAAAAGGCATGCGGGCCGGTGGTGACTGTCCAATACAAGGTTTGCGCGTCGGGCGACAGCGCGATGCCGTTGATGCCAAGCGTCAGCGGATTGCCCGGCCACACTTCATATCCATGCGAAACCACTTTCACGCCCGGCTCAGGCAGCACCGAACGATGGCGGTGCAGGACGCGTCGACTGGTGCCGGAGAGGAAGTCGGCGACGATGATGCCCGCCGAATTTTCCGGGGCGCTGCGCAGGCCGCTGTCGGAGATGTAGGCAATCTTTCGAACTTCGTCGACGGCGATGTCGTTGAGGAAGCTTCCCTTGCGATCGGCAACGGCGTCGAGCGGAATGCGTTTCACGGCACGACCGCTGTCCAACGCATAGACGACGATCTTCTGGCCGCCCGCAGGCGCCTCTGCCTCGCCCGCGACGAAGCCCATATCGAGTGCCCACAGCCAGCCGTTGCGGCGGTCGATATGGAAGCCGAGTACGTTGCGCAGGCTGGTTTCAGGGGCAGCATGGATGGCGTTACCTTCTTCCGACGGAAACGCAGTGAGGCGCGCTGGACCACCGTCCAAGGACGTGTCCAGGATGCTCAGCGTCGCCGGAGCGTCCGGGGCAATTAGTCGCGGCGTGCTCACGAACGCGCGCCCCCCGGCGTCGAAATGAATTCCCGCGATCGGCGCATTCACAGAATTGCGAAACGGCGTCTTCGCGGCAGCGCACGCACTCCAGGTCACGCCGGTGTAGCTGCGCCAGCGCTCGAGCACCGCACCGTCCGCGCTCCATGCGGATTGAACCATTGCGGCAGCCGCCGATACGGCGATGACGGCGCGCTTCGTCAATGGGAAAGTCATTGATGGCTTCATCTCAAGGCTCCTTTGAAAGTTGGTGCCCTCATTCTATTAATACCTCCTAACGTGATAAATTGCCTGCACTGAACATCATTAGTTCGCGAGGAGAACAAATGAGCCGAAGCTTTGAGTATTTGGGAGACGTTGAAGTGTTTTTGGCGGTGATGGAGCACGGCTCATTCACCGCGGCAGCAGTCGCGTTGTCGACCACCGCATCGGTGCTGAGTCGGGCAGTGGGCCGCCTCGAAGCGCGGCTGGGACAGCAACTGATGCGACGGACCACACGCCGCATCGGCTTGACCGATGCAGGCCGCCGCTATCTCGACCAAGCCCGCAGCGCATTCGATCTTCTCAAGGAAGCAGAGCAGGAAGCGCAGTCGCAAAGCGCCGCACTGAGCGGACGGGTGCGCATCAGCGCACCGACGACGTTCGGTCACTTCCGCTTGCCGGAATTGCTCAAGCCATTTCTGGCCCGTCATCCAGATGTCCGGCTTGAGCTCAACATCACGAACCGCAATGTCGATCTGGTTGCCGAAGGCTTTGACATGGCGATTCGCCTCGGGAATCTGCCCGACAGCGGCCTCGTCGCGCGAAAGCTGGAAGACGCAGGGCTGCGACTTGTGGCGGCGCCCGACTACCTGAACAGAGCCGGGGTACCAAAGAAGCTCGACGACCTGGCAAAGCATGTCTGCCTGCCCTTCGTGCTTCCCAGCACCGGGAAGCTTGGTACCTGGTCGTTCCGTATCGGTGACCAGGACGTCGAATGGCAGCCGGCTTCCGTGCTGGAAGTGTCAGACGACGTTCTCGGCACCGTCTCGATGGCCGAGCAGGGAATCGGGATTTGCCAGACCTACGACTTCATTGTGCGTGAGCGCCTGGCCAGCGGGAAACTGGTCGAACTCCTGCCCGGTCTGAATGGCCGGACGAGACCATTTTCCCTGGTGTATGCGCCGCACCGGCACCAGTCGGCGGCGGCTCGCGCGCTGATCAAGGTGCTGGCCTAGCCGTCCTCGCGCATCGCCGCAACCAGGTATTCCAGGAACACCCGGATGCGCGCAGCAATCTCGGTGTTGCGATAGTAGACCGCGTGTACCGGCTGAAGGACTTCCACCGTGTCCTTGACCAGTACCTGCACGAGATCGCCCCGCTGCCTGTCGGTCTCCGTCATGAAGTCCGCCAGGCAGGCGATACCGTGGCCCGCCAGAGCCAGCTGGCGGATCGTTTCCCCGCTCGATGCGCACAGGCCCGGCGAGATCTCGTAGTCCTCGCCGGCGCCATGCCGCAAAGGCCAGCGGTTCAGGCTCGCGGGTTGCGTGAATCCGATCAGGCTGTGCTTGCGCAAGTCCTCGACTGTCTTCGGTTTTCCCCGCGCCTTCAGGTAGTCCGGGGAAGCAAGCACGCGCAACGGATAGCGGCCGAGCCTCCGTGCATGAAGTGTCGAATCCCGAAGGTTGCCGATGCGGATGGCGAGGTCCGTCCGCTGCTCGATCAGGTCGATGAGGTCGTCGCTGGTATTGAGCTCGATGTCGATTTCCGGATATTGCGCCCGAAACCCGGCCAGCTTCGGAACGATCACGTGGAGCATGAACGGGGACGCGGCGTTCACGCGAATCTTGCCGGCCGGGCACTCCAGGCGCGCCGCCATCTGGTCCTCGGCCGCTTCCACCGCATCGAGGATCTGCCTGGCATGGCCGAGGAATAGCGCCCCCTCTTCCGTGAGCTCCAGGCGTCTCGTGGTACGGCGGAGCAGCGTCGTACCCAGCTTCTCTTCCAGGCGGCTCATGGCGCGGCTGACGCCGGACGCGGTCTGACCCAGCCGGTCGGCCGCGGCCGTGAGAGAACCTGTATCGATGACGGCGGTAAAGGTCAGCAGTTCTTCGAGGGTGGTTTTCATTATTGACTCCGGATCAAAAGAATTATGCAGATATGCGGCTTTTTCTGCATGAATTAAATTGAGAGACTGCCGGTCCGACCACTCAGGATGTTCAAAAATGTCACTCGCCTTGTTTGCGCTGACGCTCAGCGCTTTTGCCATCGGGACGACGGAATTCGTCATTGTCGGCCTGATCCCTACCGTTGCTGCCAGCCTTGGCATCACCGTCCCTTCCGCCGGCCTGCTGGTCAGCCTTTACGCGCTCGGCGTCGCCGTCGGCGCGCCACTCCTCACAGCCATCACCGGCCGGGTTCCGCGCAAGCTGCTGTTGCTGGCCATCATGGCGTTGTTCACACTCGGGAATCTGCTGGCATGGCAGGCGCCCGGCTATGAAACGCTCGTCTTCGCGCGCGTGGTCACCGGCCTTGCGCACGGCGTCTTCTTCTCGATCGGTTCAACGATTGCCACCAACCTGGTGTCCAAGGAAAAGGCCGCCAGCGCAATCGCCATCATGTTCGCGGGACTGACCGTGGCGCTGGTGACGGGTGTACCGCTCGGTACATTCATCGGACAGCAGTTCGGCTGGCGATCCACCTTCCTTGCCGTCTCCGCGCTAGGCGCGATCGCCTTCGCCGGCAGCCTGGTCTTCATTCCGCGTGGCCTGCGCCACACGCCGCCAGCAGCGCTAGGACAGCAACTGCGAGTCCTTGCCGAGCCCCGTTTGCTCCTTGTGTACGCAAAGACGGCTATCGGGTACGGCGGCACGTTCATCCCGTTCACCTTCCTCGCGCCCATCCTGCAGGACATCACGGGCCTGCAGACGAGTGCGGTGGTGTGGGTGATGCTGGTGTACGGCGTCTCGGTCGCAGCGGGCAATATCTGGGGCGGCCGCCTGGCTGACCGCATGGGACCGATTCCTGCACTGAAGGTCATCTTTGGTTTGCTGGCTGCGGTGCTGTTCCTGTTCACGTTCACTGCGCCGCATCCCTGGCTTGCCGTCGGCACCGTGCTGCTCTGGGGGGCTGTCGCGTTCGGCAACGTGCCGGGACTGCAGGTCTATGTGGTGCAGCAGGCGGAGCGCGTGGCGCCCCACGCCGTTGACGTGGCTTCAGGGCTGAACATCGCGGCATTCAATCTTGGCATTGCCGGGGCGGCTTGGGTGGGAGGCTTGATTGTCACGCATGCGGGATTGGCGCATACGCCGTGGATTGGGGCGCTTGTTGTGCTGGTGTCGCTTGGATTGACTTACTGGAGTGGCGCTCTGGACCGTCGTGAAGGCGTCGCTGTGCGGTTCGATGGCCCGATTCCTGCGGGGCATTGAGGCGATGTGACGCTCAAGGTCTTATCGAATTTTCTTCGATGACCCTGGTCCCTGGTTTCTTCGTGGAGACTAGCCGGGTCCGCCCCGGCCAGCATCCATGGAGAAACCAACGCATTGGGTCACCGAAGAAAAAGCAACATCAAGTACCCTCAAACTTGATCCCCTGCTTCTGCACCAGATTTTTCATCTTCTCCAATTCCGCCTTGATCTCGGCCCCATATTCAGTCGGCGTATTTCCCACCGGCTCCGCGCCGCTCGCAACAAGGCGTTCCCTGACTTCCGGCAGCTGAAGCACCTTCACCGCGGCATCATGAATTTTCGTGATGACGTACTCAGGTGTCCTGGCCGGCGCAACCACCCCATACCACGCGGGATCGTTGACCTGCTTGATACCGAGTTCCGCGAACGTCGGCACATTGGGCATCGCCTCCAGGCGCTTGTTCCATGCAACCGCGATCGGGCGGATCTTGCCGGCCTTGATATAGGACATCGACGACGGCAGGTTGTCGAACATCATGCCGATCTGCCCGCCGAGCAGATCATTCAACGCCGGACCGGATCCCCGATACGGCACATGCACGATTTGCGTGCCGGCCGCGAGGTTGAACGCCTCGCCCATCATGTGGTGAATGCTGCAGGTACCGGCGGACGCATAATTGACCTGTCCGGGGTTCTTCCTGACGTGCGCAATAAACTGACTGTAATCCTGCGCCGGAAAGCTGGGATGCAAGGTCAGCACGTTCGGTGTGCGAGCCAGGTTGGTAATGGGGATCGTATCCTTCAAGGGATCGAAGGCGAGCTTGGGATTGCATGCGACATTGACTGCGTGCGTCGACACCGTTGCCATGCCGATGGTGTAGCCATCGGGGTCAGATTTGGCCAAAGCGGAAGCACCGAGGCTCCCGCCGCCGCCAGCCCTGTTTTCAACGACGACCGCTTGCCCAAGTTCCTTTCCCAGCTTGTCCGCCACGATTCGGCCGACGATATCGGTCGTTCCCCCTGGCGCGAATGGAATGATGAACTTGATGGGCTTGGTCGGGTAGTTCTGGGCATGTGCGGCTGTCAATGTCATGCAGGCGATGATCCCTGCAATAAACGCATGCTTTTTCATTCTGACTCTCCTTGATTATTGTTTTACAACTTCAGAAAGGCGCTTGAAACAGACGATCAAAAAACATTCTTTTCCCGCAGACCGTCTATGTCCGCAGGGGTCATTTCCAGCCAGCTTTCGAGCACCTGCTCCGTATGCTCGCCAAGGGTCGGAGGAGGATTCCGGTATTGCACCGGCGAAGCCGACATCCGGATCGGATTGGCCACCAGTGGCACCTTGTCCGTCAGCGAATGGGGCATTTCGATGCGCATGCCGCGCGCCTTGACCTGCGGGTCGGCAAATACCTTGTCGAGGCTGTTGATCGGGCCGCACGGCACGCCGGCGGCTTCCATTGCCGCGATCCAGTCGTCCGTGGTCCGGCTCACCGTCACGCCACGGATCAGCGCGATCAACACCTCGCGGTGCCTCACGCGCTGCGGGTTGGTTGCGAAGCGTTCGTCCGTTGCCCATTCGGGATGGCCGGCGATGCCGCAGAAGCGTGCAAACTGACTGTTGTTGCCGACGGCGATAATCATGTAACCATCCGCCGTCGGAAAATCCTGGTAGGGCACGATGTTGAGATGCGCATTGCCCATCCGCCCCGGCACAATGCCCCCGACCAGGTAATTCGTCGCCTGGTTCGCCAGGCAGGCGATCTGCACGTCCAGCAGTGCGAGGTCAATGTGCTGCCCCTGCCCCGTCCGCTCGCGATGCGCCAGTGCGGCCAATACGGCAACCGTCGCATACAGGCCCGTCATCACGTCGGTCAGCGCCACACCCACCTTCATCGGGCCTTCGCCCTCCTCACCGTCGGGGCGGCCGGTCAGGCTCATCAATCCGCCCATGCCCTGGATCAGGAAATCGTATCCGGCGCGCGGGGCGTAGGGCCCTGTCTGGCCGAACCCGGTGATCGAGCAATAAATCAGCCGCGGATTGAGCTCTTTCAGGCTGTCGTAGTCGAGTCCATACTGGCACAAGCCACCCGCCTTGAAATTCTCGAGCAGGATGTCCGCCTTCGCGGCCAGTTGCCGGACCAGCGCCCGGCCTTCCGATGTGCCGATATCGATTGTCACGGAACGTTTGTTGCGGTTGGCGCTCAGGTAGTAGGCCGATTCGCTGGTGGGCTGGCCGTCATCATCCTCGAGCCAGGGCGGCCCCCACGCGCGCGTATCGTCACCACTGCCGGGGCGCTCGACCTTCACGACATCCGCGCCCAGGTCGGCCATCAGCTGGCCGGCCCAGGGACCGGCCAGCACGCGCGACAGGTCGAGCACGCGCAGGCCCGTCAGTGCGCCTTGGGGAAATGAGGTGTTCATCGGCGTTCAGAACGCGGCGATGCCGGTAATGGCGCGGCCCAGGATCAGTGCATGGATGTCGTGCGTGCCTTCATAGGTGTTGACGACTTCAAGATTGACGAGATGACGCGCGACACCGAATTCGTCGCTGATGCCGTTACCACCCAGCATGTCGCGCGCGACGCGGGCGATGTCCAAAGCCTTGCCGCAGGAATTGCGCTTCATGATCGAGGTGATTTCCACCGCAGCGGTGCCTTCGTCCTTCATGCGGCCCAGGCGCAGGCAGCCTTGCAGGCCCAGCGTGATTTCGGTTTGCATGTCGGCCAGCTTTTTCTGGATCAGCTGGTTGGCCGCCAGCGGCTTGCCGAACTGCTTGCGGTCCAGCACGTACTGCCGGGCGCGATGCCAGCAATCCTCGGCGGCGCCCAGCGCGCCCCACGCAATGCCAAAGCGAGCCGAGTTCAGGCAGGTGAACGGACCCTTCAGGCCGCGCACGTCCGGGAAGGCATTGATCTCCGGAACAAAGACATCATCCATCACGATCTCGCCAGTGATCGAGGCGCGCAGGCCGACCTTGCCATGGATCGCGGGGGCGGAGAGACCCTTCCAGCCCTTTTCCAGCACGAAGCCGCGGATTGCGCCTTCGTCATCCTTCGCCCAGACCACGAACACGTCGGCGATCGGCGAGTTGGTGATCCACATCTTGCTGCCGGTGAGCTTGTAGCCGCCGTCGACCTTGCGCGCGCGAGTCACCATGCTGCCCGGGTCGGAACCGTGATTCGGCTCGGTGAGACCGAAACACCCGATCCACTCGCCGCTGGCAAGTTTCGGAAGATATTTCTGCCTGGTCTCTTCATTTCCGAATTCGTAAATCGGCACCATCACCAGGGACGACTGCACGCTCATCATCGAGCGGTAACCGGAGTCGACGCGCTCGACTTCGCGCGCCACCAGGCCGTAGCTCACATAGTTGAGCCCCGAGCCGCCATAGGCTTCCGGAATCGTCACGCCGAGCAAGCCGAGATTGCCCATCTCGCGGAAAATTCCCGGATCGGTTTGTTCATGGCGGAATGCTTCCAGCACACGCGTTGCAAGGCGCTCCTGGCAGTAAGCGCGCGCCGAGTCGCGCACCATGCGTTCTTCGTCATTCAGCTGCTGGTCCAGCAGCAACGGGTCGTCCCACTGGAAGGCGGATGATTTATGCTTTGTGCTCATTCCGAACTCGCTTGTTGGTTTGTCGTGACGACACTGTACAATCATAAAAACAGTACAACAAACGATTTGTTCGCACTAAATTGTGCGCAAAACGCACTTGTAAATTGACATCCCGGAGCCGAAGCATGCGCCGAAAGATTCCCTCCACCGCATCCCTGTCCGCCTTCGAATCGGCGGCACGCCACCAGAGTTTCACGAAAGCCGCCGACGAGCTGGCCGTCACGCAAAGTGCGATTTGCCGGCAAATCGGTGCGCTGGAAGAATTCCTGGGTGTGAAGCTGTTTCGCCGAAGCAGGCGTGGCGTAGTACTGACCGAGGCGGGGATGAGTTACGCGCGAAAAGTCACTTCGCGGCTTGACGAGGTGGAGCGCGACACGCTCGAACTCATGGCCAAGGGCGGCTTCGGCGATACGCTGGAGCTCGGCGTGGTGCCGACCTTCGCCACCAAGTGGCTGCTGCCGCGCCTGCCGTCATTCGTGAAGCAGTATCCAGGTATAACCATCAACCTCACCTCGCGGGCGCGACCCTTCCTGTTCAATGAAACGCCATTTGACGCGGCGATCCATGTGGGCGAATCCGGATGGCCCGGGACGGAGGGAGTGTTCCTGATGCGCGAAAACCTGGTGGCGGTGTGCAGCCCGGCGTTGATTGCGCCGCGCACGACGCTCGGGCGGGCGGATTGGGCACGACATACGCTCTTGCACCAGAGTACGCGGCCCTATGCGTGGCGGGACTGGTTCACCTCGCGCGGCATGCAGGTTGAAGGCGACATGTCCGGCCCGCGTTTCGAGCTGTTCTCAATGCTTGCGGAAGCGGCGACCCATGGCATGGGCATTGCGCTGATTCCGCGCTTCCTGGTGGAGGATGAACTGGCGCGCGGCGTGCTGGTTCAGGTCGTCAGGCATGAGTACCTGAGTCCACGTTCCTATTACCTGATTTATCCGGAGCAAAAATCGGAGAATGCGTCGTTGAAGCTGTTTCGTGCGTGGCTGGAGGCGCAGGCGATGGCGTATCGGGAGCCTATGCGGTTGGGGTAATGCGTCTGCTGGAGTGCGCGGGCGTTGGGACGTGTTATCGGATTTTCTTCGGTGACCCAATGTATTTGTCTCTCCGTGGATCCTTGCCGGGGCCGGTCCCGGCTAGCATCAACGGAGAACCTACCCACCAGGGGCACCGAAGAAAAGATCAAACCTGCTTGCCACCCAGCGACTTCCGCAAAATCTCCAGCACAGTATTCAAATCCTCAATCGGCACCTGCCCAGGCGCCGAACTACTCGCCCCCACAGCAAAGCTGACCGTCGACCCAAACACCCACCCGAACATCCGGGTGAGCGACCCATACCCCCCCATCGACATGCTGACCAGTGGAATGCGCAGCTTCTCGCTCGATTGCAGCGTCGCCGTCAGCAGCGTCAACACATCGTGCAGATCGCGCGGCATCACCGCCACCTTGGCCACGTCAGCGCCCAGACGTTCCGCCTCAAGGAAGCGCTGGTTCAGCGTTTCCAGCCCCGGCGTGTACGAAAAATTGTGGAAGGACATCACCATCCCGATACCAGCCGCCTTCGATGCCGCTCGCACGCGCTGAAGGTCCGCAAGATCGTTGCTCATCTCGAAGTCGACCAGGTCGACGCAGCGGCTTTCGCACACCGTTTCGTACAGGCGCACCACTTCTTCTTCGGACAGCGCGATACGCTCGCCGCCTTCCTTGATCGAACGGCGGGTAAACAGCACCGGGATATCGCCGGCCGCCGCACGGATTGCTTTCGCGGTCCCGATCACCTCGGCGGCATCGCCGATTGCGTCGAAGAAATCGACGCGCCATTCGAGCAGGTCAGGCTTCTTCTGCACGATCTTCGCGGTTTCGGCGAGCACGTCGTCACGCTTGCGGCCGACGAGCGGCGTGCAAATCAGCGGACGCTTGCCGTCGCCGACGGGTTTGCCGCGCACTTCAATCAGTTTCTTGTTTTCCATGGAGTTCTTTCGAAAAGGTCTAGCGGCGTACAAACGGGTTCGGCACATCGAGATCGGTCGAGACCCACAGGCACTTGGTTTCCAGGTATTCCTTGATCGCGTCCACGCCGGACTCGCGGCCGATGCCGGAATCCTTGAAACCGCCGAAGGGCGAGGTAAAGCTCGTCGCGCGGTAGTTGTTCACCCAGATGGTGCCGGCCTTGATCTTGTCGGTCACCAGCATCGCGCGGTGCAGGCTGCGCGTCCACACCGCGGCGGCGAGGCCGAACTGCACGTCGTTGCCGATGCGGATCGCATCTTCTTCATCCTTGAACGGGATCACCGACAGCACCGGTCCGAACACTTCTTCCTGCGCGATGCGCATGCGGTTGTTCACGCCGGTAAAGATGGTCGGCTCCACGAACATGCCGGCGCCGAGGTCGCTGCGCGGCTTGCCGCCCAGGACACAGGTCGCGCCTTCGTCCTTCGCGATCTGGATGTAGCTCAGCACTTTTTCGAACTGCGGGCGGGTGGCGATGGGGCCGATCTGCGTGTCCGGCAGGGACGGGTCGCCCATCTTCGCCTGGCTCACGAAATCGACCAGCATGCTGACGAAGCGGTCGTGGATGCTTTCCTGCACCAGCAGGCGCGAACCGGCCTGGCAGCTCTGGCCGGAGGCGGCGAAGATGCCGGACACCACACCCTTCACCGCCTGCTGCAGGTCGGCGTCGTCGAACACAATGTTGGGCGATTTGCCGCCCAGTTCCAGCGTGACGGTCTTCAGGTGGCGCGCGGCGAGTTCATAGATTTTGCGGCCGGCCGCGTCGCCGCCGGTGAAGCCGATGTGAGCAACCTGCGGATGCGTGACCAGCGGCTCGCCCACTTCCTGGCCGAAACCGGTGATGACGTTGACCACGCCGGGAGGAAAGCCGGCCTGCGCGAACAGTTCGGCGAATTCCAGCATCGACGCCGACGTGAATTCCGACGGCTTGATCACCGCGGTGCAACCGGCGGCCAGCGCGGGCGCGAGCTTCCAGCTGGTGAGCGTGAGCGGCGAATTCCACGGCGTGATGATCGCGACCACACCCTTGGCTTCGTACTTGGTATAGGTGAGCACGCCCTTCTTGTCGGTCGGGATCACCGCGCCCTGCACCTTGTCGGCGAGGCCCGCGTAGTACTTGAAGTAGTCGCCCATGTAGCGCACCTGGGCGGTGACTTCGGTGGCCAGCTTGCCGTTGTCGCGGCGCTCGATCTCGGCGAGGCGCTCTGCGTTGGCGATGATCAGGTCGCCCAGTTTCCACAGCATGTGGCCGCGCTGCGTCGCGGACAGCGCCGGCCATGCGCCAGCGTTGAAGGCGCGGTCAGCGGCGGCGACCGCCGCATCGACGTCGGCCTTGCTGCCGCGGCCGATCAGCGCCCACGCCTGGCCGTCGCACGGG
>NZ_LSTO01000001.1:1759903-1793879 GCF_002211445.1 Noviherbaspirillum denitrificans
CGCTGGGCGATTACCTTCGGCACGACGGCTATCGGGGCTTGCGCGCGGCGCTTGCCATGTCCCCGGCCGCCGTCGTTCAAACGGTGACCCACTCAGGCTTGCGCGGCCGCGGGGGTGCCGCGTTTCCAACCGGCGCCAAATGGAAAACCGTACTCGATACCGACGCGGACCGGAAATACGTGGTGTGCAACGCCGATGAGGGCGACTCCGGCACCTTTGCGGACCGCCTTGTGATGGAGGGCGATCCCTTTGCACTGATCGAAGGAATGACGATCGCTGCCTTCGCGGTATCCGCAACGAAGGGCTACATCTACGTCCGCAGCGAATATCCGCATGCCATTGCCATCCTGGAAGCGGCAATCCAGACGGCGAGAAATGCCGGTTATCTGGGTGTGGATGTCCTGGGTTCAGGCAAGCAGTTTGACTTGGAGGTACGCAAGGGCGCAGGCGCCTATATCTGCGGCGAGGAAACCGCACTTCTGGAGAGCCTGGAAGGAAATCGCGGGATCGTCCGGGCGCGCCCCCCGCTTCCCGCGGTTCGCGGTTTGTTCAATCAGCCGACCATTGTCAACAACGTCCTTTCATTCACGAGCGTCCCGGTCATCTTGCACCGGGGAGCAGAGTTCTATCGTGATTTCGGCATGGGCCGGTCACGCGGCACCATCGCCATCCAGCTTGCCGGCAACATCAAACATGGCGGTCTCATCGAGAAAGCCTTCGGTGTGACGCTGCGCGAGGTGTTGTACGAATATGGGGGTGGAACGGCATCGGGCCGCCCCATCAAGGCCGTGCAGGTCGGCGGTCCGCTCGGCGCCTATCTTCCGGAGCGGCACTGGGATACACCGCTCGACTACGAAGCATTTTCCGCTATCGGGGCAGTACTGGGCCACGGGGGGATAGTCGTCCATGACGACAGCGCGAACCTTGGACGCTTGGCGCGCTACGCGATGGAATTCTGCGCCGTCGAATCCTGCGGTAAGTGCACGCCCTGCCGCATCGGCTCAACCCGCGGAGTGGAGGTGATCGACAAGATCATCGGCAGCAACGGCGGTATGCAGCAGATTGAACTCCTGCGCGATCTCTGCGACACAATGGTGCACGGCTCGCTGTGCGCGATGGGGAGCATGACGCCTTTGCCGGTTCTGTCTGCACTGGACCATTTTCCCAATGACTTTCGCCGCAATGATGCGGCGTGCGACATAGAGAAGCGAACGTTATGAAAGAGACGGTTTTGACGCGAGACTATGGCACCCCGGCGCGGTCGTCGGCGATCCAGGTCAGCCTGGAGGTCGACGGCATCAAGGTCACGGTTCCAGCCGGCACATCCGTCATGCGCGCGGCAGCGGAAAGCGGTATCAATATTCCGAAACTGTGCGCAACGGACAGCATAGAGGCATTCGGTTCGTGCCGACTGTGCCTCGTTGAAATTGAAGGCAGGCGCGGTTACCCTGCATCCTGCACCACCATCGTGGAAGATGGCATGAAGGTGCGCACGCAGTCCGGGAAGCTGCAATCCTTGCGCAAGGGGGTCATGGAACTCTATATCTCCGACCACCCGCTTGACTGCCTCACCTGCCCAGCCAACGGCGACTGCGAACTCCAGGACATGGCGGGCGTCGTTGGCTTGCGGGACGTGCGGTACGGCATGGACGGCGCCAACCATCTCGCCGACAAAAAGGACGAGTCGAATCCTTACTTCACATACGATCCCGCCAAGTGCATCGTCTGCAACCGGTGCGTCCGCGTCTGCGAGGAAACCCAAGGGACGTTCGCACTGACGGTTTCGGGACGCGGTTTTGCGTCACGCATTACTGCGGGACAGAACGACGCCTTCATGGAATCCGAGTGCGTGTCCTGCGGAGCGTGCGTCCAGGCCTGCCCGACCGCAACCCTCCAGGAAAAGTCCGTGATCTGGCTCGGCCAGGGCGAACACAGCGTCGTGACCACCTGTGCCTACTGCGGGGTCGGCTGCGCGTTGAAAGCCGAAATGAAGGGCGATCAGGTCGTGAGAATGGTGCCATACAAGGATGGCAAGGCCAATGAGGGCCATGCCTGCGTCAAGGGGCGCTTTGCCTGGGGTTATGCGACACATTGCGATCGCATCACCACGCCCATGATACGCAACGCGATCACCGAGGCGTGGCGCGAAGTGTCTTGGGACGATGCGCTCGCTTTTGCCGCTTCCGAATTCAAGCGAATCCAGGCGAAATACGGCTGCGACTCAATTGGCGGGATCGTTTCTTCGCGCTGTACCAACGAAGAGGGTTATCTCGTACAGAAACTGGTGCGGGCAGCATTCGGCAACAACAATGTGGATACCTGCGCTCGGGTATGCCATTCCCCGACCGGTTACGGGCTCAAGCACACCCTGGGCGAATCCGCGGGTACGCAGACGTTCAAATCGGTGGAACGTGCCGATGTCATCATGGTCATCGGCGCCAATCCCACCGACGGCCACCCGGTCTTTGCGTCGCGTCTGAAGAAGCGGCTGCGTCAGGGCGCAAAGCTGATTGTCATCGATCCTCGCCGCATCGACCTCGTGAAGTCGCCGCACGTGCGCGCCGCCTGCCATCTGCAGCTGCGCCCCGGAACGAACGTGGCCGTTCTCAACGCCCTCGCACATGTGATTGTTGTCGAAGGCCTGCTGGACGAAGCGTTTATCGCTGCCCGTTGCGAGGACATGGCTTTTAACACCTGGCGCCAGTTTGTATCGCAGCCGGAAAACGCACCGGAGGCGACCGAAGCCATTTCCGGGGTGCCGGCCCGGCTGCTGCGCGAAGCTGCCCGCACGTACGCCGCTGGCGGCAACGCGGCAATCTATTACGGGCTCGGCGTCACGGAACACGCGCAAGGTACAACCGCCGTGATGGCCATTGCGAACCTTGCGATGGCGACCGGGAACGTCGGGCGCGAAGGCGTGGGTGTCAATCCCCTGCGCGGCCAAAACAACGTGCAGGGATCCTGCGACATCGGCGCCTTCCCGCACGAGCTGGCGGGATACCGGCATGTCGGCGATGCCGCCACACGTGCCCTGTTCGAGGAGGCTTGGGGCGTGGAATTGCAAAGCGAACCCGGGCTTCGCATACCGAACATGTTCGATGCTGCATTGGACGGCAGTTTCCGCGGCTTGTACTGCCAGGGCGAGGACATCGTGCAATCCGACCCAAACACGCAGCACGTCGCCGCCGCACTCTCGGCCATGGAATGCGTCGTGGTTCAGGACATCTTTTTCAACGAGACGGCAAAATACGCACACGTCCTGCTGCCGGGCTCGTCCTTCCTTGAGAAGGACGGTACCTTTACGAACGCCGAACGGCGCATCTCAAGGGTAAGGAAGGTCATGCCGCCGCTCGCGGGTTATGCTGATTGGGAAGTGACCATGCAACTCGCCCGGCGGCTAGGTTGCGACATGCAATACAGCCACCCTTCCGAAATCATGGAGGAGATCGCCCGGCTGACGCCCTCGTTCCGTGGCGTGAGCTACGAAAAACTGGACAGGCTCGGCAGCATCCAATGGCCGTGCAATGAAGAGGCCGCCGAAGGAACGTCGATCATGCACATCGACCAGTTCGTGCGCGGCAAGGGGCGCTTTGCCGTCACCCGGTTCATACCGACGACAGAAAAGGTCACGCGAAAGTATCCGCTGATCCTCACCACCGGGCGCATCCTGTCCCAGTACAACGTCGGTGCGCAGACCCGGCGCACCGAAAATGTTCGCTGGCATCTGGAAGACCGGCTCGAAATCCATCCTCATGATGCAGAGGACCGGGGAATTCGGGACGGCGATTGGGTCGGCATCGAGAGCCGTGCCGGCAGTACGGTACTGAGGGCAAGCCTGTCGGACCGACTGCAGCCCGGCGTCGTCTACACCACCTTCCATTTTCCCGGATCCGGGGCCAATGTGATCACAACGGACAACTCGGACTGGGCAACCAATTGCCCGGAATACAAGGTGACGGCGGTACAAGTCCTGCCTGTTGCCCACGCGTCGGACTGGCAACAGGAATATGCCCGCTTCAGCGATACGCAAACGCGGCTGATGGAGGCGAGGTCCCCGCGTGTGGAAAAGGTGCGCTGATGCTGGATGCCTTTGAGAGCGACGGCCTGCCGCCACCGGTCGCACGGAGGGCGGTGTACCAGGTTCACCGCAGCGACGCGCAGGACGCGCTAGACAGTCTTGCCGAGGAAGTCCCCGTCGCGCTTGAATATAACGGCGTTGCGCATGCGGTCTTGCTGGCCACGCCCGCCGAACTTGAGCTGTTTGCGCTCGGGTTCTCGCTGAGTGAGGGGATTGTGGCGTCGGCGGCCGATGTCTATGACATGGAAATAGAGAATTCGCTGAACGGCATCACCATCCGCCTTACCGTCAGCGGCGCCGCATTTGACGTAATCAAGGCCAGGCGGCGGCAACTGGCCGGGCGGACCGGCTGCGGATTATGCGGTGTGGAGCAGTTGAACCAGGTCGTACGGCCATTGCCGAGCGTCGGGCCCATCCCTTCCCTGTCCCCCGGGGCAGTCAGGCGTGCGGTCGGCCAGATCGCCGGTTATCAACCGATCGCCAGCCTCACCGGAGCGACCCATGCGGCAGCCTGGTGTTCGGCGGACGGGCAGCCGGAAATTGTCTTTGAAGACGTCGGACGCCACAACGCGCTCGACAAACTGATCGGCGCACTCGCGCGACGCGGTTTCAACACTCAACACGGATTCGTGCTGATTACCAGCCGGGCAAGCGTAGAAATGGTGCAAAAGGCAGCGACGGCCGGAATCGCTGCCCTGGTTGCAGTGTCGGCGCCAACGGCACTTGCGGTACGGACGGCAGATGCGTGCGGAATGATGCTGATCGGCTTCGCGCGTGTCGAGCGCCTCGTCGTTTATTCGAAGGCCGGTCTAACTAAACGGGAATTGTCGGGATGGACATCCGCAACTTGATCAAAATGGCAAACCAGATCAGTGATTTTTTCGAGTCGCACCGGGATCTGGACGAAGCGGCGCGAGAGATCTTGCTCCATTTTAAGAAGTTCTGGGCGCCGCAAATGCGCGCCCAACTTCTTGAACATGCCTTGCTCACCGATGGAAGCGGGCTGAATAAAGGCGTTCTTGCGGCACTGTACGCCCTGAGGGACGAACGAAAATCGGAAAAGCGCTCCTGAGCAAACAATGATGCTGCGCCAGGATGTGAAATGGCGAAGCGGCGGCTCTAACGAAAGGGCAATATGCGAAAAGCTCAACTTACCCGGGAAAATATCCTGCGGCAGGCTTACGAAATCGCTAGCCGCGAAGGCCTGGAAGCACTTAGCTTCGGCGTCCTGGCCGATCGACTGAACATGAGCAAAAGCGGCGTATACGCCCATTTCGGCTCGATCGAATTGCTACGCGCAAGTGTGCTTCGTTTCTATCGAGAGCGCTTCGAGCGGGAGATACTGGAACCCGCGCGGCTCGTGCCCGATGGCTTGCACCGGCTGCACGCCATTTTCTTTCATTGCATCCAGCACATCTCCACCCACGCGAAGGGCGGCATGTTCTATAGCTGCTGCGCTGCGGAGTACGACGACCGCGGCGGACCGGTCAGGGATGAATTGGTAAGCTGCATCAGCCAATTCCGCGCAGCCCTCCTGGAAACGCTGCAAAGTGCCGTCCAGCTTGGCCAGTTGAAAGCGGACTCGGATCCTTGCCAGCTGGTGTTCGAAATCTATGCACTACTCTTGTTGCTCCAGCACGACAAGCGTCTGCTCACACTCCCCGATGCATTTCTGCGGGTGCACCTTTCATTTTCGAGGATTATTCAGAACCAGGCTTGCGATGCAAATTTCAAGGCAAATGCCGACGCCTTCCCAAGATTTGCGTTCTGGCAAAACCAGGCCAAATCCACCTACCGTTCGCGCACCAAATGGGAAGCGTGTTGTGCACCACTACTCACTTCGAGCAGTTAAGCTTTGCGCTCTGCGGCCTCCCCAGGTCGGGTGCATTCGCCACCAACGATCTCACGGCCGATCAGGCGCGGAATGAACAAACGTCATGCAGCAGACAACCCCGCCTCTCGCCCGTATTCATACGCTCATTGGTTATGACATGGTACACCTATAATGTCGAATCTGAGTTTTACGCCTTCAGGGCCTCGGAATGCCCCTCGATCCTCTTAGCCCCTTAAGCAGCGCGGCCATCCGGTGGCAGAAGTGGCCGGCCGACTTGGGGTAACGACGCACAGCCTGTACCAGTGGATCAAGAAGTACAGCGTATCGGCCCCTGAACGAGCCGCAGTCCAGGACCAGCAATCCGAGCTGCGCCGTCTGAAGGCTGAGCTGAAGCGGGTGACTGAAGAGCGAGACATCCTAACAAAGGCCGTCGCGTACTTTGCCAAGACGTCCGGGTAAAGTACGCGTTTATCCGGGAGCATGAAGCACAGTATTCGGTGCGTCGGCTGTGCAAAGTCATCATGGTCCATCCCAGCGGTTATTACGCCTGGCGGTTGAACCCGGAATCGGCACGTAGTATCGAGGACCGGCGCCTGCTTGGACACATCAAACAATCTTGGCTGGAAAGCGGCGCCGTCTACGGGTACGGACTCAGTCAATTGCCGGAGGCGCTCGGCAGTCACGATCTTTGGGTTGAAACTGGCGAGCGCCGAACAAGAACGCACTCTGCGCGCGGTGATCCTTTTCGGGATGGGCTTGGGCGGCTTCCTGAGATATCTTGTCGCCGCCAAGTGACGTGTCGTATCCGGTGTTGTTGCCACGACGGTAGTTGATCCACGCCAACCTCTAGTCCAGCGCCAGCTCTCTCGATACAAGCTCCTCGCTCGCATCAGGATTTCGATGATGCCGCTGTTCGACCAAATTTGCAGGCAGCTGCGCTTCCAGTGAAGCGGTCATCCCGCATGTCCGCCGTCGCCAACGATCGTGGGGTGGTCCAGGTCTTCCTGTCAGACGAATTAGGCGCTGGTAACTCGATGTCTGTACATTTCCTTTTTCCCTCAATCAAGCCTTGAGCCGGATGCGTTTCATAAGTGCTCGGTGTCACTGGTTCATCCTGCAGCAGATCGATGGTCAACCGTTCAGGCCAGCCAGCAATTCTTTGACAGATTGTCTGTGCCAAGACTTCTGGTTTTACTCGATCAGTGTGGGCATTTTCCGATCGAAGAGCCCGGGTTGACCCAGTTGAAAGACGCAGTTTTCGGCTTCCTGCAGGATGTTTGTAATGACGCTGTTGACCGCGAACCGGTGGAAGGCCAAAAGACATGAACAACAACACGATTGCACGAAAGGAACTGTCGGACATGACGAACGTTTCACAGCCCACTCATATAAGCGCGTCTCCGGTAGTTGACCACTCTGCCCGGGATCCGGCAGCAGCGCTACAACAACTCCAGGTTCAGCGTGAGACGGGACTTGATGCCGAGCAAGTTCGACAACGCAGCATGAATCATGGCTTCAACCGGCTTCCGGAGGCCGCTCCGCGTTCTTCATTGGCCGTCTTCCTTGCACAGTTCCGGGGCATCCTGATACTGATCCTGATTGGGGCCGCAGGACTTGCTGCAGCAATCGGTAACGTCAAAGACGCGGTGGTGATCCTGTGTGTCGTTTTCATCAATGCCCTGGTGGGCTACTACCAGGAGCATCGTGCAGAACAAAGTCTCGCGGCGCTCCGCAGGATGTTGCCACTGAGGACACGCGTACGCCGCGCTGGTGAGAAGCATGAGATCTCTGTCGAGGATGTGGTGCCGGGCGACATTGTGCTGCTCGAAGCTGGCGACCGCGTGCCTGCTGACGGACGCTTCATATTCGTTGCGGGGGTGGAGGTGGACGAATCAGCACTCACCGGCGAGTCCCACCCGGTCGTCAAGAATGTTAACGCACTGCCTCCCGGCGTTCCGCTTGCCGAGCGCATCAACATGGCCTACATGAACACGATGCTCACACGCGGGCGTGCCGAAGTCGTCGTGACGGCGACTGGTGTTGATACTGAGATGGGGCGGTTATCGCAGGAGCTCGCCGAAGCCGCAGAGGCGCCCACGCCACTTCAGGTTCAGCTCGACCAGCTCGGGAAGAGGCTTGGCGGCATCGCACTCGCACTGGTCGGTCTCCTCTCGTTCCTGGAATTCCTGCGCGGTACCGATCTCGCACACATTGCGCTCGACGCGATCGCACTCGCGGTGGCCGCCATGCCGGAGGGATTGCCTGTAGTAGTGACCGTCACGCTTGCTCTGGGCATGCATAACATGGCGAGACATCGCACTATTGTCAAACGGCTGGCAAGTGTGGAGACGCTGGGTTGTACAACAGTGATCTTCTCGGACAAGACGGGCACCCTGACCCTAAACCAGATGACTGCGCGCGCCTTTTTGTATCGGGAGCAGGAGTACATTGTTTCCGGGGAGGGATATCAACTTGCTGGAGACATTCGGGCCGTGTCAGGCAGTGCCGCATTGCCTGATCTGCGCGCCCTGCTCATTCCGCTGGTTGCCTGCAACGACAGCCACGTCGCAAACGGGCAAACGATCGGCGACCCGATGGAAGCCGCCTTGCTGGTACTTGCACAAAAAGGCGGTATTGATCCTGCTGCGGTCGCTTCCAACATGTCGAGGATTGCGGAAGTTCCATTCGACTCTGCCCACAAGTTCATGGCAACGTTCCATGAAGACGCCGGCGTCCTTGACATATTCGTCAAGGGCGCGCCCGATGTGCTGCTTGCGCGCTCGGGCCGCATACTGACGGCGGGTGGCGAGAGGCCGATGGAGCCGGAAGATCGAGCTCGTATCGAGGCGCATTACCGGGCGTTCGCCGAACGTGGCTTAAGAGGCTTAATGATTGCGTCGCGGCGCCTGCCACGCGATGCAATCGACGCGGAAGTCGATGTAGCCGATCTGGTGCACGATCTCACATTCGTCGGAATCGTCGGCTTGATGGATCCGCCTCGCCCCGAGGCAAAGGATGCCATTGCGGAGTGCAAGAAGGCAGGGATCACGGTCAAGATCATTACAGGCGACCACCCGCTCACTGCCGCTGCGATCGCCGGCGAGCTTGGAATCCATGGGAGGGCGATTACCGGGAGCGAACTTGATGGCATGGACTCGGACGCGCTTGCCGCCGTTATCGATGAGGTCACCGTGTTCGCTCGTGTGACGCCTGCGCACAAGGTAAAGCTCGTGCGATCCCTGCAGCGCAAGGAACATGTTGTGGCGATGACCGGCGACGGCGTCAACGACGCTCCGGCCCTTAAGACGGCCGATATCGGTGTCGCGATGGGGACTGCTGGCACAGCGGTGGCAAAGGAAGCGGCCGCCATGGTGCTCACGGATGACAACTTCGCCACGCTTGTCCACGCCGTGCGCCAAGGCCGCACTCTCTACGACAATATCCTGAAGTTCGTTCGATTCCAGTTGTCGACCACAATCGGCGCCATTCTGACCGTTTTCTTTGCCCCACTCGCCGGCCTGCCGGAACCGTTCACGGCGGTCCAGATCCTGTGGGTCGCACTCATCATGGATGGCCCACCGGCGGTGTCGCTCGCGCTGGACTCCGCACGGCCAGGAATCATGCAGGATCCACCGAGACATCGCAACGAGCCAGTGCTACCGTTTGCGCGGCTCGGCAAAATAATCGCGTACGGTACAACCATGATGGTTGGCACCCTTGGGGTGATGCACTATGGCCTGCAAGCCGGCATGGAGCAACGGGCACTGACGCTTGCATTCACGACATTCGTTCTGTTTCAGTTCTTCAATGTCTTTAACGCCCGAGTGGAGCGAGGAACGGCCTTCAACAAGCACTTTTTCGAAAATCGAATGCTATGGGCATCGCTCGTCGGCGTGCTTCTGCTTCAAGCACTTGCCGTGAATTGGTCACCGGCACAGAGCGTGTTCGGCACTCATCCTCTAACACTGCAGGAGTGGGGAATTGCTGCGGCAGTAGCCTCGGCAATCCTGTGGCTTGAAGAGGGGCGCAAGTTCGTGCTGAAGCTGGCAGGAAAGGTTTGCCAGGCCGACCCCGTCATTGGAACCGGAAGCGCGAAGTGATTGTTGAGTTAATCGAGCAACGCCGGCTCGTTCAACATCTGCAGGTGGGTAGCCAGGGTCATGAACTTCACTGGCTTCACGAGGTGAGCGTGTGCCCCAAGGCGAACCGCATCGGTTCCTGCGTCAATAGAACTACGCCCGGTCAAGGCAAAAATTCGAGTTGATGGAGACCGCTCAAGCAATTTTGGAATAAGCGTTGCGGCACAAACGTCAGGCAAGCCAAGATCCAACAAAAGTACGTCGGGGACTTCGGCCAAGATTGCCGCCCATATTTCCCGCTCGGCGGACGCTACCCGGATCGCATGCCCGACTTCTTGCAGGTACTCGGCAAGGAGGTCGGCGTACAAAAAATTACTTTCGGCGATGACGACGCGGGCCATGGCAGGGACGGAAAGAAAAGGCCCGAGTGAAGGCGGATCAACGCCCGAGCCTGAAGTACCACAGGGATGTGGCAGACATTCATTGTACGTTTGGCCCCATAAAATTTCCACGAGGCAATGTACCCATTATGGGTTTTGTTGCCTTAGGTCAAGTTTGCTGCGTTGTTGCTCAACGTATCCTGTCGCACACGGGCAATAAAAAGAGAGTCCCATAGCAGAGGAGACATTAAGTGTGAAGAAGGATGTTTTTTTGTCCAGGGAAGACGAAGATATTTCCCGATGCTTCGACTGGAAGGAGGATATGCGGTGTGGTGACCCTGACATTGACGCAGACCACCAGCACATTTTTGAACTGGCGCAGCATCTTCGTTCTGTAAGTATCCGGGGAAGGGAAAGGATCGTTGTAGGCAAAGCCTTGATCGATCTGATGGACTACGCGCATTCGCACTTCCAGCGTGAAGAGGCGCTCATGCAGTCCTCGGCATATCCCATGCTAGAGGAGCACCGTATGGAGCACGCCGCACTGCTTGAACTTATCCACGAGTTGCATCGTGACTTCATGGATGGAAAGGCGATAGGCCGGGCAGACGTGTGGCGTTTGTTGAGCCGGTGGGTGCAGCATCATGTTCTCAGCACCGATAGAGCGCTTGTCTTGTTCGTACGCCAGTCACGATAAACTTAATTCATGAGGCCGCGTCGCGGTCACCTGCTACCTCCCGCCTGCGCTGGGCGGCATCAAGGAAGGACTCTAAAGAAAATCTTGTTCCACGCCGACTGCGCCGGTTTATCGTGAACGACGACAATGGCGACATCACCACCGGCACCCATAAGGGACTCCGACTGGGGCGCGGCGGTTACCCGGCCATCTGACGATACGGACAGTTTCGCCGGCGAGAGAGACTGATACTCCGTTGCTGCGTGCGATGTGACGTCAACGTACCGACCGCCACGCTCAAGAAGCTCCACGGTTAGCTGCACGCTAGAGTTGCGTGGCAGCGTCACCACATTGCGCCGAAACTCTGCCATTGCGGCTTCATTATCCGCAAACCTTCTGTTTTGAAGTTCCGCCTCTCCTAGCACGATCCTGTTCTGCACTCGAACCCGCAAGATTTCACTCGCCTGTTCACCGGCCATTGCCGCTTGTAATGAGCAGACCGCGACTGCCACTAGTGCGCGCGCATGCTTCGCCAGGCTGAACGCGGTTTTATTGATGTGTAGCATAGAAAGTTGGATTTAGGCGCTTGAGGACGAGCGGAAAAGCCTAGGATGCATGTTGCCGACGGGCACAGTACCGCGGCCCAGGTTTCGGATTCTTCGACATGCGATAGGTATTCATCGTGCGCGGGTTCAGCACACGGCTGATGTCATGCTCTGCTAAACACCACGGACAACGCACCGACGACTCCGATGGACATGCCCACCGCCAAAGAAGACATACCCAAAATAAACGAGTCGTTGAAGAGTGATATCCCTCCAAAGGGAATGACAATCAAGCCTACCAAGGCAAGGATCTTTTGACTGCGTGGCGTCATTCTTTTGGACAGGCTTTTGTGGAACAGCGCGATTATAAGGGAGAAGGCCCTCTTGTAACTGTACCTAGCCACGTATTATATATTTGAAAACATCGAATTACATGAAACTAGGCTGAGGTGGTGCTTAGCAATATCGTCATGCCAGGTGAAATGAACGGAATCGAGCTTGCGCGGTTTATTCAGGAACGCTATCCGCAGGTGTCAGTGGCGCTCATGACGGGGTACTCGAATCGTCCACCTGAGGCCGAGGACATGGATATACCCATACTTTCGAAGCCGTTCGGACTCAATGCGTTGGAGCAGTTGCATGGGCATGTCAAAGGTTTATAACGGTATCTTGTGTCGCTGGAGCTAGTTGCAGCCAATATTGTGATACGGCTTTCGACTTTATTCCTTGATAGATTCATCAATCAGTATATTGAGTGCGAAAATCTGAAGCGTGATGCGATGCTCATCGTGCCCGGAAAAAACCGCTACTTCAGGAAGACGCCTTTGATATCCCCCGCGATCAACGCCGCTACATCGAGCAGTGCGATCGGCAGTGCCAGGCCCCCCGGCGCTGCAAGGTATTTGGGCCGCCAGATCGGGTTGAACTTGTCCTTGTACGCGCGCAGTCCCTTGAAGTTATAGAAGACTTCACCCTGCCGGAATATGAGCGTTCCCATCCGATGCCAAGCTGGTGCGAGCGGATGCTGCTCCAGGCCGGAGAGCGGAGCCATGCCAAGGTTGAAATGCTGGTATCCCTCTCTCGCGCCAAACTGCATAAGCTCGACAAAGAGGTAATCCATGACACCGCCGGGCGCATCCGGGAGGTAGCGCATCAGATCAATGGAAATTTCATGCCAGTTGGCGGATGTCCAGACGTTCGCAAATGCCAGGAGCCGCCCCTCTTGCCATACCAGCGCGCAGGGGAAGCGCGACAGGTAATCGGGATGAAATGCGCCAAGCGAAAACCGCTTCTCGTGCGTATGCTTCTCCGTCAGCCAGGTATCCGATATCGTGCGCAGCACCGGCATGAGTGCGGAAACGGCCCCTGGCGGAATCAATTCGAAGCGCAGTCCACAGCGCTCGGCGCGGTGGTGCGACTGCCGCAGCCCCTTGAGACGCGAGCCTTTCAGCGTGAACCCCTTCAAAGGAACGATGGCCTCTTCGCCAAGCTTGACGGCACTTAAGCCAAGGTCGAGGTAAAGCGGAAGGTTTTCCGGATTTACCTGGTAAAAGACAGTACGCGCACCATGGCGATCGGCCAACTCGCGAAAGCGCCATGCCAGCGGTTCGCGTGCCGCGGGCGGCCCCACCGGATCGCCCATCGCGATCCAGTGTTGTCCACGCACCTGGTACATCAGGAATGCCTGGTCGACGTCGTCGAACAGCAGTCGCTTGTCACCGACGAGCGCGAGCGCTGCATCGGCATTCGGCGCATTGGCGACGATGGGCGCGGCGCGCTCCAGGTCCATGGCGCTCGCCTGTCCAGGTGGGGGCGGAGCGGGTCGCATCAGCCGAAGCAGGCCCACGCCGAATGCGGCCAATGTCAGAAGCAGCGAAGCACGCAGAAAGCGTGGGGCATCGCCACGGAAGGTGAAGTGCCACCACAAATCGTGCGAGTACTCGACATGCCGGTATGCAAAAAGTCCAAGCCAGATAGTCGCCGCCAGCACCAGAAAGAGCGGTACGAACCAGCCCGGCGTAAAGATACTGGCCACGACGGAAGCCTTGCGATAAAAGGCGTGGCGCCCTCCCCGGAGGATACCGAGGACGACGACGGAAAAAATCGCTTCTTCGTAATCAAGGCCTTTCAGCAGCGAAGCGAGCGCGCCCGCGAGCAGCAACCAGAACGTAAGGTGATAGGCAGCGTCGACGCGTCGGTAAAGTCCCTGGGCAAGTATCACCAGCGCCAGGCCGATCAGGCTGCCCAGCATGTGGGACACCTCCAGCACGGGCAAGGGAACAAGACCGTGCATGAAATGCATGCGCTCCCAGACGGCCGGTGCGCTGCCGGAGAAAAGCAGCACGACGCCGGCGAGGAATACCGCTCCTCCCATGACCACCGGCGCCATCCAAGCAACGATTCGGCGTACGACTTCCAGCCTCCGGGAAACCCGTTTGCGCGCGGCCGTGGCCGACACCCCTACAGCAAGCAGCGCCACAAGCATCAGGGGCAGCAGGTAGTAGATCAAACGATAGAGCAGGATCGATGCGAGCAGCGCATGGCGCGGCATGTCGGGTAAGGCGAGCAGGATAACGGTTTCGAACACGCCAAGGCCGCCGGGGACATGGCTGATGACACCCGCGAGCACGGCTGCCACGTAGATGCCGATGAACGTGGAAAACGTCAGAGGCGACGTTTTCGGAAGCAAGGCGTAAAGGGCAAGGCAGGCACATGCGAGATCCAGGCAGGCCAACGCAACCTGACCTGCCGCGATCCCGGCACTTGGCAGCTGGAATTGCCAGTTCCGTATCCGGATGGGCGACCGACGCAGCGACCCGCTTCCAATATAGGCGGCCACCAGTAACAGCAACAGTGCCCCCAGCGCACGAGCGGCGCCGACATGCATTTGCAGCACTGTGCCGACCAGTTCCGGCTCGAACAACAGTGACCATCCTCCGACAGCCGTCGTGTCAATTGCAAAGGTGAGCGTAACAAGCCATGCGACCATGCCCACTTCGGCAGCACTGAGGCCCCATGCAGTATACAAGCGCAGCCTGACTGCACCGGCCGACAACACTGCCATGCCGATGTTGTAGCCGACAGCGGTCGCGGTCACGGACGCGAGCGCTACGCGCCGGTAAGGAAGTGGCCGGGACACGCACGCAAGGGCCAGGACGTCGAAACCGGTCAGCACGAGATAGCTACCGGCGGCGCCCAAACATGCGAGAAACAAATCGAGCGGGGGAACCTGCCCCAGCGCGCTGCGGATCTCTGGCAGGGACGTACTGGCCAGTTCGTGGTAGAGAACCCATAGTCCAAGCGAGAACAGAACAAGGCTGCCGGCGACGCTTAGAAAGCGTTGATTGCCTTGAAGCGCGTCGCGCAAACTCGTGGAGCTACCCATGGTTCTGATGAGAAACCAGAAATGTGCACTTTGGTGTTACTGGCACTCATTGAAAGGAGCTTGCCTTACCCGATCATAGTGGTCGACAAAATCAGTGATGTGATTGAGGTAGCGAGAGGACGCTCCATCTCCACCTTTGTTTGATTCTGCGCAAATGGAATGCCGCCGTGTACGCTTTGTTGGACATTTCCTTTCTGCAAGGCGGCAGGATGACTCTATGGATTCTCAAGCAAGCCGGATCGCCCAGAATTGTCTGACCCAGTTGTTGATCGCGGGCACTAGACCGGCTTGAAGCAGACACGAATGCAGGTACCGACGGAGGACGCAGAGCGCAAGGTGATGGTCGCTTCATGCCGTTCCGCAACTTCCTTGACGATTGCCAGGCCGAGTCCGGTCCCTGCAGAGGTGCTCCCGGATGGACGATAAAAGCGATCAAATACGCGCTCGTGCTCTTGCGCCGGGATGCCTGGCCCGGTGTCTTCTACCTCGATGAAAGCTTGCCCCTGGCTATCCATGCCGCTTCGCGCGGTCACAGTGCCGCCCGCGGGCGTATAACGTATGGCATTGCTGATCAGGTTGGACAGCAATTCATTGAGCATCCATTCGGATCCTTCGATCATTGCCAATTCCGGTTCGAAGCCGAGGTCGATATTCGCAGCCAGCGCCGTATCGAACCAGGACGAGGCGCTGGCGTGCAGCAGTGTGGAAAGATCCATGCGGCGCTTTTCGTATCCTACGTTCGCTTCAGGTCCCGACCGGGCCAGCGCCAGGATCTGGTGCGTTAAATGGGCCAGGCGGCTGGTCGCGTCGCTCAGCTTCCCCATCCGGTCGCGGTATTCGCCTGGCAGCTCTTCGGCGGCAAGCTCAAGTTGCGTCTGCAGTCCGGCCAGCGGCGTCTTCAATTGGTGCGCCGCATTCGCGAGAAAGCGCTGTTGCGCGGCGGCGGCCGACTGCAGTTCCTTGATCAGCTTATTCATCGCGCGCACCATCGGTTCGGCTTCGGCCGGCACCTCGGCAAGTGGCAGCGGGGTCGGATCGGTTGCGCTGCGCATCGAGATGTCCTTCCCGAGCCGGTCAAGCGGCTCGAGCCCGCGTTTGACGCCAAAGTAAACGAGGCCGAGCGCGGCAGTAACGAGCAATACGTTTGGCAGAATCATCGCTGTGAGGATGCGGGATTGCGCGTGCTCGCGCTTGCGAGTGGTTTCGGCGAACACCACGGTGGCCTCGCCGGCGGCCGTCACCTTCCGGTAGGTCGCCTTTCGGATTCGATGCCCGTGCAGCGTGCTATCGGTAATGCATGGATTACCGGAGGCGCACCCCATATCCGGCGCAAGGTCGGCATCACCTGCGAGCAAGTGGCCATCAGGGGCATACACGGCGAGAAACTCGAGATCGGTCATGTCGGACCGGATCGCCGCCTCCACCGACGGCGGCAGATCCAGGGCCGGCCTGCCGTCGCGCAGATAGATGCGCGTGGCGAGTTCGGTCGCCGTGTCCGTCAGTGCGTAGTCGTAGGCGTCCCTTGAAGGCGCCACCGCAAGCTCGTAATCAAAGGGGATGCTGAGCACGAGCAAAGCAGCCAGGGGCAGCAGCAGGAAGGTGAGCAGCCGGCGGCGGAGTGTGCGTTGCGCGGTTTCAGGCTGGTCCGGTTTCATCCAGGCGATATCCTATTCCCCTTATTGTGCGCACTTCAGCCCCGCTGCCCCGCAATTTGCTGCGCAGCCGGCAAACATAGATTTCAATGGCATTCAGCGTAAGCTCATTGTCCCACTCGCTCAGGCTTTCGACCATTTTCTGCTTCGACACCACGTTCGGACTCGCCAGCATCAGTTGCTGCAGGATGTCCCATTCGCGGCCGGTCAGTTCCATCGGCAGGCCGCGGAGCAAAGCCGCACGTCGTGCCAGGTCAAGGCACAGGGGCCCGACACTCAGTTCCGAGGATGCCGCGGACCGGCTGCGGCGGATCAGCGCACGTACCCGCGCCAGCAGTTCCGGCAGGTGGAATGGCTTGACCATGTAATCATCCGCCCCCAGGTCCAGGCCGACCACGCGATCGTCCAGCCCGTCGCGCGCTGTCAGGATCAGCACCGGGGCCTTTACGCCGCGCCCGCGAATGCGACGGATGAACTCGTGCCCGCTCATGCCCGGCAGGCCAATGTCGACAATCGCCAGGTCGTAATGCGTCAGCTCCATCGCAGTTTCGACCGGCTCCGCAGATGCGCTGTGATCGACCGCATGCCCGGCACGTTCCAGCGCCTCACGGACACCGGCTGCCACCATCACATCGTCTTCGATCAGCAGGATGCGCATTTTCAGTCCGTGTACCGCCTGACAGCGAGCGACACATTGCTGCCGCCGAAGGCGAAAGTATTCGACATTGCCGCTTCGATACTGCATTCGCGCGGCGCGCCATGCACCAGGTCGAGGCCCTCGACGTTAGGAATCTCCAGGTGTGCCGTCGGCGGAAGGCAGCCGCGTTCGAGCGCCAGTACGGCGACCGCCAGTTCGAGCGCGCCAGCAGCACCTAGTGTATGCCCGTGTATCGCCTTCGTCGATGATACAGCGGGCATGGTTCGCGATTCCGCAAAGACGCGCCGTATGGCTTCCGCTTCCGACACGTCGCCGACGCCGGTTGCCGTCGCATGCGCGTTGAGATAGCCGATATCTTCGGGTGCCAATCCGGCGTCGGCCAGTGCCTGCTTCATCGCCCTTGCCTGTCCATCCGGATCTGGTTTCGCGTAGTGGCTGGCGTCGCCTGCATTTCCGTAACCGCACAGTTCCGCATGAACAGGCGCGCCGCGCGCCGCCGCCACGCTTTCCCGTTCCAGGACGAAGGCGGCCGCACCCTCACCCAGCACCAGTCCGCTGCGACGCCGGTCGAACGGTCGGCAGCTTTGCTCGGGCACGTCGTCGTCACGCCGGGCCAGCACCCGCAGCGATTCCCACGCAAGCAACTGGCTGCGCACGACCGGCGCGTCGGAGCCACCGACAATGATGCGGTCCGCCCGCCCCCAGCGCAGCGCAAGCAAGGCTTCACCGATCGCCGCCGCCGCCGACGCACAGGCCTGCGATACAGCCAGCTGGGGGCCACGCAGCCCGAACTCCACCGCGATTTGCGCCAGCGCTGCATTCTGCATGCCAAGCAGCACGGTGAGGGGCCGTATGCGCTGATCCGCGTGTAGGCGCGCATAACTATCCTCCACGGTTGCCGCGCTGCCTGCGCCGGTTCCCCAATAGGCGCCGGAGCGTTCGCTCCGGTCCTGAGAAAGCGGCTCCAGCCTTGCGTCTTGCATTGCCTCACGTATAGCCAGCGAAGCGATCGCGACGTGCCGGTCCAGGTTCGTAGGCAGGGCGGGCATGCAACATAACGATCCGCTCTCCGGAATGGTCGCCGCGACCCAACGGCTCGACGCATCCGGCCAGGGGCGCACGCCCGACCGGCACGACAACGCGCCCTCGAACAGCCGGTTCGCGCCAAGACCTATTGCCGATACTGCTCCGATGCCGGTGATGAGTACGCGTTCTCCCTTCATTGCACTGCAGTCGTGAGCTGGCCGACAAGTTCGGTGAAGTCCCGGAGTGTACGCAGGTTCTCCGCCTGTGCGTTTTCGACATGGATATCGAACACTTCTTCGACCCTGAAAATGAATTCCAGCATCCCGATCGAGTCGATGCCGAGTTCGGTGATCGGTGTGTCGTCAGAAAGCTTGTCCGGATCACACTTGAATTCCTTGACGGCGATGTCGGCTAGTGTGGTTCGAATGTCCATGATGATTTCCTTCCGTATCAAGTCAGGCAAGACATCTGGCAGCCGGCTGTTCAGCCTGCGCCAGCTGGTTCAGAAATTCGACACTGACGCGCGCGACCGCGTCGCGGTCGTTGTCCAGTGTGAGCATGTGATAGCTGTTGCTGAAGATGAACTTCCGCACGCATGACGAGCCAAGCCGAGCGGCCAGCAGCGAAGGGGTGCGCAGGCTGGCGATCTCGTCCTCCGCCGCGTGCAGAATGAGCGCCGGTTGCCGGATCGTCGGCAATCCCTTGCGCACCCGGCGCATCAATCGATAGGCTTCGTGAATCGCGGCAAGTGGCAGGTCGCGCGCACCGGCCGCCGAGGTTCCTGTGATTTCCATCTGGCGCGCTATCCATTCGCGAACGCGCGCGTTCTTCACGCCGTACGGCTCCTTTTCACGCAAGGTGTAGCAATGCCTGAGCGGCGTCGGACCAACCAGCGGCAGCAGCCAGCGAAAGGATGGCAGCCCCCATCCGTCGTAGTACAGCGTCGTCGATACCAGCAGCAAAGCGCAAACCGAGCCCGGTTCCTGCTCGGCCATTCGCAGTGCCAAGTCGGCGCCGATGCAAATGCCCCCGGCAACGGCCGGGCCGTAGCGCTCCACCAGTTGCGCAAGCCGGTCCCTTGCCATCTCTTCCCAGGCCTCCGAGCGTACGAGTTGCGTCATGTCGTAAGAGAATTGCCCGTAACCGGGGAGAAATGGAACACTGACGGTATGGCCGGCGCTATGGAGGCGCTGCGCCAGGGTCGACAGTTCCATGGGGTTGCCGCGCAGGCCATGCAACAATAGAACCGGCGTGCGGTAGCCTTCGAAAAGCAAGTCTTTCATCGGATGGCAGGTAATGAAAAAGTGCTGCCATCGTAGTCGCCGCTTCCTTTCAGTCGCCTGACAATGAACAGTCGAAACTTGGCGCCGGCGCGCATTGTTAATCGGCGTCAAACGGAGTGAAATTCCCTCCGTTTCCAGGCACCCACTCATTGGATATGGGACCGCAAGATAGAATGGCGACAGCCGGCCTGGAGCCTGGTTTCGTCGGCAAGGACTGGACTGGTTTAGCTACAGCATGTAAACGAACATCAGGAGGACAGCGAAAGCCATGGCGAAAGTCGCCGCCCATCCAAGGTATTTCAGACGTCTCGTCACAATGAAAGGGCCCATGATATCGCGGCGCTGCGCCATCAACATCATGACCGCCATGATCGGGACCGAAATCACACCGTTGATCACTGCGGCCCAGTAAAGCGCTTTGATCGGGTCAACATCGGAGATTCCGATGGCTGCGCCGATCAGGGTCGATGCTGCGATGATCCCGTAAAACCGCTTGCCCATGGTCAGGTTCAGGTCCAGCCCCTTGCTCCAGCCGAGTGCACCGGCGACGGCATATGCTGCGGAGCCTGCCAACACCGGCACGGCGAGCATGCCGGTACCAACCAGACCGGCACTGAAAAGGATGAATGCGAACTCCCCGGCTATCGGGCGCAATGCCTCAGCCGCCTGGGCCGACGTCTGAATATCCGTTATGTCGGCATTGAATAATGTGGTGGCGGTGGTCAGCATGATGAAGAACGCAATCAGATTGGAAATCCCCATGCCGATGTAGGTGTCGATCTTGATGCGCTGGAGGTGCGCACGTGCTTGCTCAGGCGCCTTGCGCAGCGACTGTGCATTCGGATCGGCATTCACCTCCTCGACTTCCTGCGATGCCTGCCAGAAAAACAGGTACGGGCTGATGGTGGTGCCAAGGATGGCCACTGCCGTAGTGACGTACTCGCGGTTGAGTGAAATGTGAGGCACCACGACACTGCGCAGCACGTCCAACCACGGAATGTGCACCGAAAACACGACAAACACATACGCCAGCAGTGCCAGGGTCAGCCATTTGAGGACATGGACATAACGGTTGTACGGTATGAACACTTGCAACAGCACCGAGATGACCCCGAACAGGACGGAATATGCGCCGTGCGATCCTCCGGCGATCAGGCGCACGGCATCCGCCATGGCTGCGATATCGGCACCGATATTGATTGTGTTTGCAACGAGCAGCATGCCGACGATCGCGTACAACAACCACGGGGAGAAGGTGTCCCGAATGTTTCCGGCCAAGCCCTTGCCGGTGACGCGTCCAATCCTCGCGCTCACGATCTGAATGCCGACCATAAGCGGATAGGTGAACAATAGCGTCCACAACATGTTGTAGCCAAACTGGGCGCCGCCTTGCGAATATGTGGCGATGCCACTCGGATCGTCGTCCGCAGCGCCTGTAATCAATCCAGGACCGAGCTTTTTATACCAGGGAGGGGAAAGGATGCGGTTATTGCTGTTTCTTTGAGAGGCGACGTTCTTCATGGCTATTCTGCTTTCGAAAAGGCTATCTCGCACCTCTGTTCAAGAAGTGCGACCAACACAATGAAAAGCGCAGGGAATGCCGAAAGGCGAGATCTCTGCACTGCCCTCGCCGCGGCAGTGCAGGACAGGAGTCGGTGCTAGGCCGTAGAAAGGGGAATTAGGGACTTGCTACTGTGACTGCTACTGTCCATGGAAATTTCACTGAATAAATATCGACTTGCGTTATACCAAATTTTTGGTTCGGATTGAACAACATTTTACCAATGATACGACTTTTCCGATGTCGATTGGCGACGCCGCCATTTGCCTTTCACTTCGCCGAAATACGGGGAGCACATGGAAATGGACGTGACTGCACTGTGCATCCATCAAATGGCTCGACATCGGGTCGTTGGCATGCTCTGCTAAATTTGCCACTCCAAAGTTTTCGTCTCATCGTTGCACCAATCCAGGAACGCACCAAACTCGCCGGCCGAAAGTGGCTTGCTGAATAAGTATCCTTGCATGCCATGACATCCATGCTCGGTAAGAAACGCCTTTTGCTCCGGCGTTTCCACGCCTTCCGCTACCACCTGGAGCCGCAAGCTCTGTCCAAGCGCAATGACTGCTCGCGTGATGGCTGTGCCGCCTTCGTCGCTGCCAATGTCGCGCGTGAACGATTGATCGATCTTCAGTTTGTCGATCGGGAAGCGCTTCAAGTGTGCGAGGCTTGAATAGCCAGTGCCAAAGTCGTCAATGGAGAAGGTGACACCCAGGTCGCGCAACTCATGCATGACGAGTATGACGCGCTCGGTCCGATGCATGATCAGGCTTTCGGTCAATTCCAACTCGAGTTGGTTCGGCGGCAGTCCCGTTTCCGCGAGTACTTCTTTGACATCTGCGGCAAACGAGGATTGGCTGAATTGGCGCGCCGATACGTTGACGGCGACGCGCAGGCCTGAATGCCCTCGGTCGCTCCATAACTTGGTCTGCATGCACGCCTGGCGCAATACCCAAAGCCCGATGTCGACGATCTGACCGTTCTCTTCTGCGATTGGAATGAAGCGTGCGGGCGACACCAGCCCCATTCCGGGATGCTGCCAGCGTACCAATGCTTCCATCCCGACGACGCACCCGCTGGCCAGTTCAATCTGCGGCTGGTAGTGCAACAGGAACTCGTTGCGTTGCAAAGCCAGGCGCAAGCTACTTTCAATCAGCAGTCGCTCCATCGATGCCTGGTTCATTCCTTCGCGGTAAAACTGGTAGCTCCCGGTGCCGCATTCTCGTGCATGGTTGAGCGCGACGTCGGCGTTCTTCAGCAGCTGTTCGGGAGTATGCCCGTCTTCAGGGAACAGACTAATACCGATACAGGCTCGCATGCCCACTTCGTGCCCGTTTAAATCGAACGGCCGTGACAATTCGTCTAGCATGCGTTGTGCGAGTTCACCGGCAGCGCATGCCCCCGGGCAGTTGGCGAACACCACTGCAAACTCGTCGCTGACACGGCGCGAAAGGGTGTCGCCAGCGCGAATGACGCTTTGCCATCGCTGTGCGATAGCCATGATTAACTGGTCACCGACCTGTTGGCCCAATAGTTCATTAATGCGGGCCAGGTCGTGCAGATCGAGCACGAGGACCGCGACCTGGGTATCCTCGCGTTGCGCATTCAACAATGCCTGGCGCAGCCGGTCCTGCAGCAAGGCGCGATTGGGCAGGCCCGTCAATCCATCGAAAAACGACATGCGCTCGATCTGATGCTGTGCCGCCTTGTAATGGGATATGTCGCTGAAAATGCCGATGTAGTTGGCGACCTCGCCCGCGGCATTGATCACGCGCTGTATTGTCAGGTGCTCTGCAAACACTTCACCGGACTTGCGACGGTTCCAGATTTCGCCACTCCAGCAGCCGTCGGCAGCGATGTCCCGCAACATCGCGTGGTAGAAAGATTTATCCTGCTTCCCAGACTGCAGGAAGGCGGGAGTCTGGCCAAGTACCTCGTGCTCCTCGTAGCCGGTGATAGCGCAAAATGCCCGGTTGACCTTGAGTATGCGATGTTCGGGATCGGTGACCATGATCCCTTGGCTTGTATGATTGAAGACGGTGTCCGAAAGCGCAAGCGCTTGCTCCGCACGCTTGCGCTCGGTGATATCGGTATAAGTGGTCACAAAACCGGCAAGCTTCTCGTCGACAAACATTGGCCGGCCAGATACCAGATGCGTCTTTCCGCTCGATCGCGAGCGTTCGAACTCATGCGACTGGAACCGCAGCGCCAGCGATTGCAGGCGCGTGACATGCTGCTCGGGATCCCCCGGCCCATACTCCCCGCGCCGTGCGGGAATACGGATGAGGTCGCTGAAATGCACGCCGTCAAACACCGCATCCTGAGGCAGGTCCAATACATCCACCATGCCGGCGTTCCAATGGCGCAGACGCAGCCCCTCATCGAACACGCTGATCCCCTGCGGCATATGCGCAAGCACCGCGCGCAGGGAGGCTGACTCACGCTGGAGGGCGTCATTGTTCGCTTGCAGCGCGTCGGCAAGCTTCTTGCGCTCGGTTATGTCGAGCATCACGCCCACCAGTCCGCTCAGGGTACCGTCGCGGTTGGAAAATGTCGCCTTGAAAAAGCTCACATCGCGCTGGCTTCCATCGTGGAACTGCACCCGCGCGTCATAGGTTTGCGTGCCTCCCTGCCTGAACAAGGCTTGGTCGGCGGCATCGTAGCGCTCGGCGAGCTCCTGCGGTGCTATGTCATAGACGGTCTTTCCCCGCAGGTCGGCATGAGGGATGCCGATATACTCTTCGAATGCCTTGTTGCACCCTTGGTAACGGCCCTGTACATCCTTCCAGAAAATGGGACTGGGAATGGTGTCCCCCAACTGCTGCAGGAAAAACACCTGCTCTGCCAGCGCCTGCTGCGCACGCTTCTCCGCAGTGATGTCGACCATGATGCCGCTCAAGGCCACCGCTCTGCCATCGCTGACGACGACAGTCACATGGTCCTTTAACCATACGACGCGACCGTCGGCCGCCAGCATGCGGTATTCGAATGCGTGGTCGGCGCCCTCGGCTGTCTTTGATGCGCAATAGTTGAGCGACCGTTCGCGATCTTCGGGATGGATGTGGTCCACCCAGAATCCCGGAACAGCCCAGGCGTCACAGCTATACCCGAGCAAACGTTCGGCCCGCTGGCTCACGAAGGTGAACTGTTGATGTTCACGTAAAAGTGACCCACGATTTTCATCGAATTTTGACCCACCCTTTTTATGCGTAGACGGCTACGCTGCTGTGGATAAGTCTTCGGTCGCTAGTCCTGTTTCTCCCTTCTTCGAGCCCTTTCTGGGGGATGTCTTCCGCGTCGATTCACTGTGCCTGAAGCGCCAGGAATCATTGCCGGTCTCAATAATATGGCAGTGATGCGTGAGTCGGTCCAGCAATGCTGTCGTCATCTTCGCGTCCCCGAACACCGCAGGCCACTCGCCGAAGCTCAGGTTGGTCGTAATCGCTACGCTGGTTCGTTCGTACAGCTTTGAGAGCAGGTGGAACAGTAGTGCACCACCAACCTGGCTGAACGGCAGGTACCCCAGTTCGTCGAGGATGACCAGATCGACGTACATCAGCCGGTGTGCGATCTGGCCTTGCTTACCGGCCGCCTTCTCTAGTTCCAGCGCATTGACCAGTTCAACAGTGGAGAAGAACCTGACGCGCTTGCCGTGCCGGTTGATGGCTTCGATCCCAAGCGCCGTGGCTAGATGCGTCTTGCCGGTACCCGGTCCGCCAATGAACACCAGGTTGTGTGCGGCGTCCAGGAACGACATGGTGTGGAGCTGCCGAATCAGCGCTTCATCGACCTTCGCCTCGGCGAAGTTAAAGCCATTCAAATCACGATGTGCGGGGAAGCGGGCAGCCGTCATCTGGTAGGCAATCGAGCGAACCTCGCGCTCGGCCGTCTCTGACTTGAGCAGCTGGACCATGAACCGCTCCGGATCGAAGTCCGCTATGCGGGCCTGGGCTACCAGCTCCGACCAGGTCTGTGCCATGCCGTGCAGCTTCAGGCTCTTCAATTGGTTGACGATCTCATGCGACATGCTGAACCTCCGTATCCAGCGAACGCAACCGCTCGTAGCGGGAGACATTGGCTTGTGGCTCTTCCTTCAGTGTCAGCGCTGTCGTAATCGATGCAGTCGCCGGTGCCTGTTTGATGCGGCCAAGCACGTTGAGAACGTGTTCACCGCTGGGTCGTCCCGATTCCAGCGCGTTCCTGACTGCATCCAGTACGGCTTCGAGCCCGTGATCCGGGATGGCCGAGAGGACTTGCGCCATGACGCGGTCACCCCCAGGATGTTTCAGGAGATGGCGCTGCAGGTGCAATAGCGGCTCGGGCATGGTCTGGAATGGCGCTCCATTACGTAATGCACCGGGCTTCTGGGCAATCAGCGGGATGTAGTGCTGCCAGTTGTAGCGGGTGATATAGCGGTCGAACACGCGCTCGTGCCGCGCAATCTCTTCGTTATCAGCGACGACCACCAGTTCGGTTGGATAGACATGCAGGCTGACTACGCGGTGTGCATAGGGTGTCGGGACGCTGTAACGGTTCTTCTGGAAGTGGATCAGGCTTGTTGACGACACCCGTACCGGCTGCTCGACGTAACCGTCGAATGGCTTGGGGACCGGCATCAATTGCAACCGTTCGTCCTGCAGAACCTCGGCCACCTTCATCTCCGGCCAGTCGGGATGCGCCATGTCTTCCCAGCTTTGCCGGCAGTTCTCGGCCAGCCAGTCATTCAGTTGTCCCAGACTGTTCCAGCGGATGTCGGCTGCTGCCACCCAGATCTGCCTGCGCCGGTCCTGGACGTTCTTCTCGACGATTCCCTTTTCCCAGCCAGCCGCCCGGTTGCAGAACTCCGGCTCGAACAGATAGTGCCCGCACATGGCCTCGAAGCGGGCATTGACGTTGCGCTCCTTGCCCTTGCCGACCTTGTCCACGGCGGTCTTCATGTTGTCGTAGATGCCCCGCCGCGGGATCCCGCCGAAGGCGGCAAACGAGCGGGTATGGGCATCGAACAGCATCTCGTGGCTTTGCGACGGATACGCCACCAGCCAGAAGGCACGGGATGACGCCAGCTTGCAGTGCGCTACCTCCAGACGCCGGCGCAAGCCGCCAATCCAGGCGTACTCGCAGCTCCAGTCGAACTGAAATGCCTCGCCATGGGCGAAGGCAAGCGGCACGAACGCTTTGCGGCTCGGTGCCTGAGCCAGTTCCTGCTGCAGCCGGCGAACCAGCGCGCAGACACGGCCGTATCCACCGCTGTAACCCTGCGCCTGGATCGCCTGGAACATGACACGGGCCGTACGTCGATCCCGCTTGGCGCGGTGGCTGTCGGTTTGAATCCAGGTCCGGACCTGCTCAGCATAGGCGTCAACGACGCTCTTGCCCTCGCGTTCCGGATACCTTGGTTCGGTCATGGCTGGCTCGCGCAGCCACTTGCGGATCGTATTGCGCGACAGATTCGTGCGCCGTTCGATCTCTCGTATGGAGAGCTTCTCGCGGAAATGCATCCGCCTGATCTTGGCAAACATGCCCACTGTGATCACTCCTCGTCCTCCTGCCCATTTATTGAGCAGGCGATTGAATCACGTGGGTCAAATTTGGATGAAAACTACTGCGGAAAGTGGGTCAATTTTCAGTGAACGTCAACACAGAGAGTTTATGAAGTACGTTTTCCTAACTTGGCGGGCATCCATGCGATAGAGTTCGATGGTGATGATTCCTGGAGGAACGCATCGGGAAGTGCGATTGCAGGCAGTCCTTTCTCTGATGACACGCCATTTTTCTCGAACGCGGCTCGCAACCTGTGGGAACAAGAATACAAAAGGTCCTACGAAAACGCTCGTTCAGTGGACGCAATCGACCAATTTATCCGGCGCTTTGCAAGGAACGACCCTGACGGCCTGATCCCAAAGCTGAGAGATAGATTGCGCACCATCAGTGGTGCTGCAGGGGATAAAGAGAGAGGCAAAGAAGATTCGAAAAGTGTCGTCGCTTTGCGGATTAAGGAAATCGGGGCTGACATCTGCAACAACCATCGTGGAACGAGCAAGGCAGTAACTGGAAGCGCTTTAGGCGAACCGGTTTACGGCCAGTCTCGTGAGGGCGTGATTGCAATTATTGGCAACACGGAGGGTGTTAGCGCCGATCGGATCCAGATTCGAGTAAATCGAATTCGATTTGTCGATGAGGGAAATTTTACAAGTTTGGACTTGGGTTCGACTGACTACAATGGAAAACGTCTAGTTCCAGGAACGGTTTTTTGGGATTCGGCAAAAAACTGGTCGACGTGCGGAACGTAAGCCGTTATCGCGGGGGGGGGCGGAGCGATGCGAAAGGGGAGGCAATTATCCAACTTTATCGGAAAACGGATAAAAAGGACCTCGATCCAGATAAAAACAGATAATTAAAAAAATGTTGTAACCTGCACGGCGCTACCGGACATCAGAATGCTCAAGGGACAAAGTGTTGATCAAGGAGCCGATTCCCTCCATATTCCACCCACAATCAACGAATCGTGCACCTTTTGTTGATTTTGAAAAGGCGCGTGCCCTGTAAACCCTTGATTGCCCGAAAAATTTTGCGGGCAAGCATTTAAGCCCACCCAGGAAACGTACTGATTGCCCTTCTGATCGGATCCGGCCATCATGGAACCCCGCCTCGCGCGGGGTTTTTTGTTTAAGCCACAAGTATGTGTGGTTATTTCTGTGTTTCCTGACTCAAGAAATGTCAGCGCTGATTTAATTTCTTCCCTACAATTTGTTAAGATGAAACTTACTCTTCGGCGTTGAGGGCTGACGCCGTGTACATGAAAGATACCGAAGCAACCGTGGCACCTCCCACAATCAGTCTCTGCCAATGTTTTCCATCCGTCGCGACCGGCCTGACGCGCTAGCCAAAACCCCGTTGGAAAGCCTCATGGAGGCAGCCGGCGACGCGGTGTTCCGCCTGAACGCGGAAGGCATTGTGCTGTACGCAAGCCGGCGCGCGGCTGAAATGACTGGTGGTCTCGACCTGACCGGGCGTCCGCTCGGCCTGCTCGTTGAGTTGGCGGACCGACCCAAGGTGGACTCGCTGATTGCCCAGGCGACCGCATCTAGCGAGCCGAGCAAGTCCAATGTCCGCATCCAGACCGCCAGCGGCGTAATCTGGGTCGAATTGCAGGTTTCCTCATTCATTTCACCGGGCGGCGATACCGAATTGATGGCGGTCGGGCGCGACATCTCGACGCAGCAGGCAACCGAAGAGCGCCTGCGCCACATGGCCACCCATGATGCACTGACCGGCTTGCCGAACCGCTCGCTGTTGTCGGACCGTATCAGAATGGCGATCGCACAGGCACGCCGCACCGGCAGGGGCTTTGTCGTGCTGGCGCTCGACCTCGACGGATTCAAAAAAGTTAACGACGCCTTGGGCCATCCGGTCGGCGACGCCTTGCTGCGCGTTGCCGCGATGCGCCTGACCGAGACCATGCGAAATGTCGATACCCTGGCACGCGTCGGCGGCGATGAATTTGTCGCCGTCCTGCCGGGGGCGGTCTCGGAAGCGGAAATCCAGATCATTGCACGCCGCATGATCTCGACGATGCAGCTGCCCTTCGAGATCCAGGGCCATACCCTGTATGTTGGCACCTCGATCGGCGCCGCGATTTTTCCGGAGCACGGCGACAGCGAGGTCAAGCTGCTGGCCCATGCCGACACCGCCATGTACCGAGCCAAGGAAACCGGCAAGGCGCGCTGCGTTGTCTACAACCACCAGAAATTCACCGCGCCCGAGCATGATGTGTCGATGGAAGCCGCCATGTTCCAGGGCGTGCGCGACGGCGAATTCCTCATGCACTACCAGCCGATCGTCGATGCGCGCACGCGCCAGATCGTCGGCTTCGAAGCCCTGATGCGCTGGGTGCGCGCAGGGCAGGGCATGGTGTCGCCGGCGCAGTTCATCCCCATGGCCGAGAGCAACGGGCTGATCAACCTGCTCGGCGCCTGGGCGCTCAAGGCGGCATGCGTGCAGGTACGGCGCTTCGAGGAGGCCGCGGGACGCCCGCTCTATATCTCGGTCAACGTCAGTCCGCGCCAGTTCCGCAACGACCAGTTCATCGACATCCTGGATGAGGCGATGCGGCTGTCGGGTCTCGCCGGGCAGCAGCTCCTGCTGGAAATCACCGAAGGCATCCTGATGTCCGACCCGGAGCATGCCGAATCGGTGCTCCATGCAATGGCAAGCCGGGATGTCCGTATCGCGATCGACGACTTCGGCACCGGCTACTCGTCGCTCGCGTATCTCAAACGCTTCCCGATCGCCACATTGAAGATCGACCGCGCTTTCATCAAGGATTTGCCGACGTCGGTCAAGGATGCGGCGATTTGCAATGTCGTGCTCAGCCTGGCCAGTCACCTGAACCTGACCACGGTCGCCGAGGGTGTCGAAAACGAGGCGCAGCTGAATTTTCTCGCGGCGCAGGGCTGCGGCATGATCCAGGGTTACCTGACCGGCCGGCCGCTGATGCCGGAGGATGCGATGGAATTACTCAAGAGCGGACAGCCGATGGCCCTTGATGCTGTTGCAATGAAATAGCGGAACAGATCGAATGACTGCACTTTCCCCGGCCTCCGTGGTCACTCCCGAAAAGACGATGGAACTCATCTGGGCGCGGGTCCGCCAGCGTGGCGACCTGCCCGGCTTTTCCAAGGTCGTCACCTCGATTATTGGCGCCATGCGCGGCGACGACGACCGCGACTTCAACATGACTCGGACGGTGCTGCAGGATCCCGCCCTCACGCAAAAGGTGCTGCGCCTGGCGAACAGCGCAATGTATTCGGTGTTCGGTCAAGGCATCAATACGGTGTCCAAGGCAGTCATTGTCCTGGGCACCGAGGCAATCGGGCATCTCGCGCTCGGATTGAAGCTGGTCGACGGATTGACGGCTGCCTCCTCCGAGTCGGCCATGGCGCGCGCCGAGCTGGAAAAATCGGTCATGGCCGGTCATATCGCGCGCCAGGTGGTGTCATCGACGAGTTCGCGCGACGCCGAAGAGGCAGTGGTCTGCTCGATGCTCCACTCCCTCGGCCGCATGCTCGTCACCTTCTATTTGCCGGAGTATTGGCTGCAGATCAAGGCTAATGCCGACGGGAAGTCGGAAGATGAAAACCGGGTTGCGCAGCAAGTGCTGGGCCTCAGCCTCGACGAGGTCGGTCGCCTCGCCGCCCGGCAATGGGGCCTGCCCGCGACGCTGGTCGAAACCCTCAAGGACATGCCCCCCGCGCCGGTCGGCGAACCGCTTGACCATAGTGACTGGCTCGCCGCGGTATCCACGCTGTCGTCCCGATGTGCCGATGTACTGTGCGAAGCGGGTGATCCCGGGCATGCTGCATTGGCAACCCTTGCCGGTAGTTATGCGGACATGCTGGGACTTGAAAAAGACCAGGTCGTGGCGGCGGTTGAGATCGCGCAGCGCGCCGCCGTCGAAGAGGATGCGGTGAAAATCCGGCCGGCGAAGCGTGCCGAGGACAAGGTCGCAGCAGTTTCCAAGAACATGGGCAAACCGGTCGACGCAGCCAGTGTCCTGGCGCGTGGTGTTGCAGACATGCAGGGCGTGCTGCAAAGCGCCACTGCCGCACAGCTCATGTCCATGGCGCTCGAGACGGTCTTCCAGGGGCTTGCCTTCACGCGGGTGGTCGCCTTCCTGCGCGACTCCGAAAATTCCTGCTATATCGCCCACATGTGCCTGGGCGAAGGTGGACAGGAGCTGCTTCCGCGACTTGTATTCAGCGATGCCTACCAGCCGGACGTATTCCATGCGGCCCTGGCTAACGACAAGATGATCTTCGTCGAGAATGCACTGGACCCAGCCTTCTCCAGCAAGGTGCCGCGCTGGTGGAAAGAGGCGCTGCCGACCGTGCGCAGCTTTACGGTGCTGCCGCTGACGGTCAATCGCCATCCTGTGGGCTTCATTTACGGCGACTGGGATCGCAGCAAGCCGCCTTCGCGCATCGAGCAAGCCGAGGTCGGGCCGCTCAACGAAATCCGCACCCTGCTTGCCCGGATGATGGAGCAACGACGCCAGGCCGAACCGGCTTGGGTGCGCAAACTCTTCTGACTTCATTCACGCATTTGCGATAGCACAAGACATGTGCTGCCGGGGCAGCCCATTGCCATTTTCCCTTCGAAATTTTGTTATCAAATGGTAAAGTAAGTGGCCTTTTTGAAAACAAAATAACGAGGGAGGATGGCATGGAGGCAGTCCTTTTCGTCGCAATCGTGTTTGGCGGCCTGGCGGGATGGTGGGCGATGGCGCGTCTCAAGCCTGTCCGCTATCGCAGGAAGGCGGTGTTGACTGGCGACGAGCGCGAATTCTATTTCCGAATGCTCACTGCGCTTCCCGAGTGCCATGTCTGCCCGCAAGTCGCCGCATCTGCATTGATCGATCCGGCCGGCATGGGAAAACTGCGCCAGCGTGCGGGGAGCGTATTGGGCGGCAAGCGCGTCGGCTTTGCCGTATTCGACGAAGACATGGAATTGCTGGCTGTCGTCGAACTCACTCACAGGTCGCGGCCGACACGCGCGGAGCGTGCCCGCGAAGCCTGTTTCGCCAGCGCGGGTATCCGGACAGTTCGTTTCCTGGCAAAGCGGCTGCCTTCGGAGAATAAGATCCGGACAAGCATCTTCAACCGGCGTTTGGCGAAGTCCAGCCTGCAAGCACGACTGGAAGCCGAAAAGGAACTGGAATTCCGCAAGGCGCCGTGGCGCAACACCGTCAACGCCCATATTTGAGCAAGGCATGGTTATCCTGCTGCCGGCCGCCGCGGGATAAAATCCCTCTTGCCGCCACCCGGGCAGGCATCCAGACGATCACCCCATGGCCAGACTTCCGCGACTTGTTGTTCCCAACCAGCCTCACCACATCATCCAGACCGGCAACGACAGGCAAGCCATTTTTCGGGAGGCGGAAGACTACACAGCCTTCCTGGCTTGGCTGAGAGAGGCGGCGAAGCAGTTCAAGGTTGCGATCCACGCGTACGTGCTCCTGCCCAATCATGTGCACCTGCTGGTGTCACCATCGGACGACACGGGGATGGGCAGGATGATGCAATGGGTGGGTCGGCACTATGTCCCTTATTACAATGCCCGATACAAGCGGACAGGCACGCTGTGGCAGGGGCGTTACCGGGCGACTGTCATCGACGCCAGCCAGTATTTCCTCTTGTGCAGCCGTTACATCGAGTCGCACCCGGTGCGCGCCGGCTTGGTTTCGGCGGCTGAGGATTATCCCTGGTCCAGCATTGCCCATCACATCGGCGTCCGTCCGGATCCGTTGATTACCGACCATTCAGTCTACTGGGCATTGGGCAATACCCCCTTCGACCGTGAAGCGGGTTACAAGGCGCTGCTCGATCTCGGCGTCAGCCAGCGGGAAGCCGATGCGATTACCCAAGCCACATTGAAGGGTTGGCCATTGGGCTCGGACGGCTTCAAGGCGGCGCTGGCCAAGAAGGTTGCGCGTCGCGTGGAGCCCGCAAAGCGCGGTCGCCCAGCGAAGCTGCCCTTAAGTCCTTGATTTCTTAAATTTTTTCAGGAAAGCAATGCTTCGCCTGAATTTACTCTGTCCCTATTTTTAAATGCACAAAACCCGTGCGCTGCTTAATTTTACTCTGACCCTTTTTATTTCAGTTGAACTAAGTATTGCACTGCACTATCCTTCAAGCTCGATATCACCAAAGTAGCGGAGAACGCTTATGCACGCGCAAGGTCTTTACGATCCGACTAACGAACACGACGCCTGTGGCGTCGGTTTCGTCGCCCACATCAAAGGCAAGAAAAGCCATTCCATCGTTGAACAAGGTTTGCTGATCCTGAAAAACCTCGATCACCGGGGTGCGGTCGGCGCCGACAAGCTGATGGGCGATGGTGCCGGTATCCTGATCCAGATTCCGGACCAGTACTTCCGTGAAGAGATGGCGAAGCAGGGCGTGACCCTCCCGCCGCCCGGCGAATACGGTGTCGGCATGGTTTTCCTGCCGAAGGAAAACGCCTCCCGCATCGCGTGCGAACAGGAAATCGAGCGCGCCGTCCTCGCCGAAGGCCAGGTCGTCCTCGGCTGGCGCGACGTCCCGATCGACCTCGACATGCCGATGTCCCCGACGGTCCGCGCCAAAGAGCCGGTCATCCGCCAGATCTTCATCGGCCGCGGTCCGGACATCATGGTGACCGACGCGCTGGAGCGTAAACTGTACGTGATCCGCAAGTCTTCCGGCCATGCGATCCAGGCACTGAACCTGCTGCACGGCAAGGAATTCTTTGTGCCGTCCATGTCGGCGCGCACCATCGTCTACAAGGGCCTGCTGCTCGCCGACCAGGTTGGCGTGTACTACAAGGACCTGCAGGATCCGCGCTGCATCTCCGCGCTGGCCCTCGTGCACCAGCGCTTCTCCACCAACACCTTCCCGGAATGGCCGCTGGCGCACCCGTACCGCCTGATCGCGCACAACGGCGAAATCAACACCGTCAAGGGCAACTTCAACTGGATGCGCGCCCGTGAAGGCGTGATGAAGTCCGCCGTGCTGGGCGACGACCTTCAGAAACTGTTCCCGCTGATTTATGAGGGCCAGTCCGACACCGCCTGCTTCGACAACGCGCTCGAACTGCTGCTGATGGCCGGCTACCCGCTCGCGCAAGCGATGATGATGATGATTCCGGAAGCGTGGGAAAACCACACGCTGATGGACGACAACCGCCGCGCCTTCTACGAATACCACGCCGCAATGATGGAGCCGTGGGACGGCCCCGCCGCGATGGCCTTCACCGACGGCCGCCATATCGGCGGTACCCCCC
>NZ_LSTO01000001.1:1793889-1804139 GCF_002211445.1 Noviherbaspirillum denitrificans
CCACGGGTAGCGCGAGCGGCTCCGACACCACCACCGGCGGCACGACGGGCAGCACCGCCAGCACGCCGAGTACACCGGGATCAACCACCGGTGGCACAAGTGGTGGCACAAGCAGTGGGACCGGCAGCAGCGCCGGCGGCACAAGCGGCTCCAGCAGCGGCTCTACCGGCAGCTCGAGCGACACCACCGGCAGTTCGAGCAGCAGCATGTCGTCGCCAAGCAGCCCGAGCAGCAGTAGCAGCAGCACGACGACGCCGGGATCCGGGGCGAAGTAATCTCAGCCAGGTAACGTGGGGTGGCGCAGTACGATCGGCTGAACGCCGGTTGTACTGCTTTTTTTCCGTAAGCCCGCGAAGCGTTTCAGCGCTGAAGGCCGTCCCACCATGCGAGCGCCGCTTCGGGCGCGTGTGCAAGGCGCACATCGCAGCCGCCCGTAAACGCCGTCCATTGTGAAAGGACAGTTTCACTGACCGCCGTCAGCAGCGGTATCCCGGACAGGACAGCGGCAGCCATTTCCGCGCACAGTCCGGCGCCCGCAGCTTCCTGGGCGCCGAATTTGTTGATGATTGCCAGCTGCGGTCCGGCATCGATTGCCTGGCGGACCAATGCGGCGGCATCGGCCAGTGCATACGTATCCAGCTTGCAAGTGCCGGCCACGGCCAGCGGTTGGGAAATCGTCATGCGCCGCTCGAGCGGCAGCAGTTCGAGCAACATCTTTCCCTGCCCCTCGTTATGCTGGATGGCGCCAGCGAGCGCCACGCCGCGCAAACGAAGCTGCCGCACGACTTCCGCCAGCAATGGGGATGCCTCCTCATGGCGGCGATAGACAAAGGCCGCTATGGCCGGGGCTGCGGCATCTTCTTGCACCATCCGGTTTTCCATCGCGCTTCAGGCCTTGTGCGATGCCGGCTCGACACCGGCCAGGAACAGGTTGGGACTTGCCCGGCTATACCCCTCCTGCCCGACCAGCACGTCCAGCATGAGTGAAGCCAGGTCATCGGCCACCGGATCGACATCCGGATCCTTTTCCTGGAAACAGGTTTTAACGTAGCCGTGGCAGTGGTCGCAGCACTCCGCCTGGACCGCCGGGTTCCCGCCTTCCAGACCGAGATAGCTGACCACACTGCCCTCGTCGCACAAGGTGCAGTGGGCACGCACGGCATGCCAGCGCGTCGCGCACAGGCAGCATTCGAGGTAACGCAGTCCTGCCTTGCCCGCACCCGCCAGGACAATGCTGCCCACCGGTTCGCAGCCGCATTCCGGGCAATGCTTGTGCGCGACGGTCTGCACGCGCTCCAGCGCGGCAGGGGAACTCTCGGCGGCACTCCATGCAACCTGCATCGCTGCGGCAACCAGGTAATCCTGGCTGTCGCGTGCGTCGGCGACGATTTCGCCATGGGCCAATTTCAGACATTTCTCGCCGGCCTCGTCCAGCGCTTTTCCGTCGAGCGGCTGGGCGCCATCCGGCACGAGCGGAGAACCGGTCATTGCGGCAAACAGGGTGCGGTAAGTCGATTGCCAGATCAGCTTCAGCTCCGACTCCGCCGGCGCGTTCGCCAATGCGCTGAACGCGATCTGCTGGTGCCGGGCAAGGCTGGCGAGTGTGGACAGCCAGGCGGCATCTGCCTGCCCTGCGGCAAGCTGTTCGAGACGTGCGCTGCGGCGGGAGAAAAGGTCATCGCGCGGCGCGATCAGGTTCGACGCGCCGGCGGGAATTTGTGTGGAAGATTGCATCGGGTCTATTCGTCTGACGTGGCCAGCACCGCAGCCTCGCGCAGGTCCATGCCGGACTGCGAGCCGTATTGCAGGCGCCTGTGGTGAGTATAGGCGACAAAGCGGCTGCCGTTGGCGAATCCGGCAAGGAGAAGGCCTGACTCCTCCGCAAGCCTGACAGCCATGCCGGTCGGCGCCGAGATGGCAACGAGCGAATGGATGCCGGTGTTGACAGCCTTCTGCACCATTTCATAGGAAGCGCGGCTGGTGATGAGTGCAAAGCCTTGTGCCGCATCGATGCGCTTGGCGGCGAGACAGCCGATGAGCTTGTCCAGCGCATTGTGGCGGCCCACGTCTTCACGCACCTGCAGGATGCGGCCGTCCATGCTTGCCCATGCGGCGCCATGCGCGGCGCCCGTGCTGCCGCGCAATGGTTGGTGTCCAGGCAATGTGCGCAGCGCCTCTTGGATGGCCGCAATGCGCAGCGGCGGAGCAGCAAGCACGCGCGCCTGCTTCATGGCGTCCAGGGCATCCAGGCTGTCGATACCGCACAGCCCGCAACCGGTGCGGCCGGCGAGATTGCGGCGGCGCTCCTTCAGTGCGAGGAAGCGTTCGGTGGCGATTTCCAGTTCCACCGACACGCCGGAGCAATGCGCCTTGATTTCGATGTCGTAGATTTCGCCGGGGTGCGCCACGATGCCTTCGCTCAGACTGAACCCGAGCGCGAAGTCCTCGAGGTCAGCCGGCGAAGCAAGCATGACGGCGTGGGAAATGCCGTTATAGACGAGCGCAACCGGCGCTTCCTCGATCACGACATCGGGAATGGACATCGGTACGCCGTCGCGGAATCGCACCACCTGCCGCGTGGATGCAGTGGGCGGCAGGGGGAAATCGTCGGCGTACAGTTCAAGGGGCGTCATGCAACACTCCTGCAAAAAATACTTACTTGCCTGTCATCTGGCGATACCAGTCTCGGTGATGCTGCTTGGCCCAGGCACGGGTCACCGTGCCGTACCACATCGCGCGCACCGTACCCTTGACCCAGATGGCGGCGTACACGTGGACCATGATGAAACCGATCATCATCGCGCCGACCGCCGCATGCACCACGGCGCCGAGGCGGACGAGGTTCACGTCGAAGCCGAACCATGCGCGCCAGATCAGCAGTCCCGATGCCGTCATCAGCAGCATGCACAGGGCAAGCGCCCAGAACATGACTTTCTGGCCGCCGTTGTACTTGCCCTGTTCCGGCATGTCGTGGTCGTTGCCGTCCACCATGTTCTTCGCCTTGGCCAGCCACTCCTTGTCCGCCTGCGTGATCTTGTTCAGGTGCTTGAAGCGCAGGAAGATCACCAGGAAGGACAGCGCCATCAGCACGCCGACGTACGGATGCAGGATGCGCGCCCATACCGGGCTGCCGAACAGCTGGGTCAGCGGGAAGAACGCCGGGTGGAAGAAAGCCAGACCCGACAGCGCGAGCAGGATGAAGCAGATGCCCACCGTCCAGTGGTTGGCCCGCTCGGATGCCTTGTAGCGCGGCAAGTCTTTCGGATCGCGGATCATTTGGCTTCCTCCTTGTCTTCGCGTTCGATCTCATCCTCGATCTCCTTCGAGATCTCGTTCGGCGCCTTGGTCACGTAATGGAACAGGCTGCCCAGTGCAATGCCGGCGAGTGCCAGCGTGGCGAACGGCTTGGAGACGCCCTTCCACATCGAGACCATCGGGCTGACCGACGGGTCGGCAGGCAGTCCGTACAGTTCCGGCTTGTCGGCATGGTGCAGCACGTACATGACATGCGTGCCGCCGACACCTTGCGGATCGTAGAGGCCGGCCTTGTCGTAGCCGCGCGACTTGAGGTCGGCGATGCGCTGGGCGGCCACTTCCTTCATGTCTTCCTTCGAGCCGAACTGGATGGCGCCGGTCGGGCAGGTCTTCGCGCAGGCAGGTTCCTGTCCCACTGCGACGCGGTCGGAACACATCGTGCACTTGTAGGCCTTGCCGTCATCCTTCGAGATGCGCGGCACGTCGAACGGGCAGCCGGTCACGCAATAGCCGCAACCGATGCAGTTCTCCTGGTGGAAATCGACGATGCCGTTCTTGTACTGGATGATGGCGCCGGGCGACGGGCAGGCCTTGAGGCATCCCGGGTCGGTGCAGTGCATGCAACCGTCCTTGCGGATCAGCCATTCGAGCTTGCCCTTCTGTTCCACTTCGGCGAAGCGGATGACGGTCCATGCCTTGTCCGAGCGGTCGGTCGGATTGTCGTAGACGCCGACGCAGGTGCCGACGTCGGCGCGGATGTCGTTCCATTCGGAGCAGGCGACCTGGCAGCCCTTGCAGCCGATGCAGGTCGAGACGTCGATGAGCTTGGCGATTTCCGTGGTCTGGCGCACGCCCGGCTGCGGCGTGGTGGTCGCCGAGCGTTGCTTGATGTCGAGTGATTGCAATGGCATGTTCAACTACCTCAGATTTTTTGGATATTGACCAGGAAGGCCTTGTACTCCGGCGTCTGCGTATTGCAGTCGCCCACGGCCGGCGGCAGCACGTTGGTCAGGAAACCCTTCTTGGCCACGGTTTCCCAGCCCCAGTGCAGTGGAATGCCGATCTGGTGGACCGTCTTGCCGTTGACCGCCAGCGCCTTGATGCGCTTGGTCACCACGGCCTTGGCCTTGATGTAGCCGCGCTTGGAGCTGACCTTGACCATGTCGCCCTGGGCGATGTTCTTTTCCTTGGCCAGCGTCTCGCTGATCTCGACGAACTGTTCCGGCTGCGCAATCGCATTCAGCTTCACGGACTTGGTCCAGAACTGGAAGTGCTCGGTCAGGCGGTAGGTGGTGCCCACGAACGGGAACTCATCCGGCGTGCCGAGGCGTGCCTTGTCGCCCTTGAAGATGCGCACGGCCGGGCTGTTGACAACCTTCGGATGCAGCGGGTTGGTGCCCAGCGGCGTTTCCATCGGCTCGTAGTGCTCGGGGAACGGGCCGTCGACCAGCTTGTCCACGCAGAACAGGCGACCGATGCCTTCCGGATTCATGATGAACGGGCCCATGCCGTCGGCCGGCGCGGAGTCGGCCTTGAAGTCCGGCACGTCGATGCCGGCCCAGCGCTCGCCGTTCCACGCAATCAGCTTGCGCTTCGGATCCCACGGCTTGCCTTCCGGCGTGCAGGAGGCGCGGTTGTACAGGATGCGGCGGTTGGCCGGCCACGACCACGCCCAGCCCGGCGTATTGCCGAGGCCGACGTCGGTGTTGTCGCGGCGCGCCATCTGGTTGCCGGTCTGCGTCCACGATCCGGAGAAGATCCAGCATGCGCAGCTGGTCGAGCCGTCGTCCTGCAGCACGGCGAAGCCGGGCAGCTGCTCGCCCTTCTTCGCGAGGAACTTGGTCGGGTCCTTGGGATCAGGAATGTCGGCCAATGCGCGGCCGTTCATTTCCTTCGCCAGTTCTTCCGCCGACGGCGAGGTCGGGTCGCGGTAGTTCCATGCCACGTTGAGGATAGGCTCGGCCGCCTTGCCGCCTTCCTTGCGATACAGCTCGCGCAACGCGACGAACAGTTCGCCCAGGATTTCCTGGTCGGCCTTGGCTTCTCCCGGCGCGTCGGCGCCCTTCCAGTGCCATTGCAGCCAGCGCGCGGAGTTGACGATCGCGCCGTCTTCCTCGGCGAAGCAGGTCGAAGGCAGGCGGAATACTTCGGTCGCGATCTTCGACGGATCGACGTTGTTGGATTCGCCCTGGTTCTGCCAGAAGGTCGAGGTCTCGGTCGCCAGCGGATCGATGATGACCATGTACTTCAGCTTGGAGAACGACTCGACGACCTTGTTCGCATCCGGGAAGGACGCCAGCGGGTTGAATCCCTGCACGATGAAGCCGTTGACCTGGCCCTGGTTCATCATTTCCACGACCTGCAGGATGTCGTACAGCTTGTCCCACTTGGGCAGCCAGTCATAGCCCCAGTTGTTCTCCTTGGTGGCCTTGTCGCCCCAGAACCATTTCATCAGGCTGACGAAGAACTTCGGCGTGTTCGACCAGTAGTTGAACTGGTTGTCGCGCAGCGCCTTGGGCGTGGTCTTCGCGATGTACTCGGCGAAGGTCGGGTGCTGCTTTTCGTTCGGCAGCGTGAGGTAGCCCGGCAGCGCGGTCGACAGCAGGCCGACGTCGGACAGGCCCTGGATGTTGGAGTGGCCGCGCAGCGCGTTCACGCCGCCGCCCGGCATGCCGATGTTGCCCAGCATGAGCTGGATCATCGCCATGGTGCGGATGTTCTGCGCCCCCACGGTGTGCTGGGTCCAGCCGAGTGCGTAGAGGATGGTGCCGACCTTGCCCGGCACGGCGGTTTCGCCGAGCAGTTCGCACACCTTCAGGAAGTCTTCCTTCGGCGTGCCGGTGAGATCGGTGACGACGTCCGGTGTGTAGCGTGCGTAGTGCGCCTTCATCAGGTTCCAGACGCAGCGCGGATTCTGCAGCGTCGGATCGGTCTTGACCTGGCCGTTGGCGTCGAGCTCGTAGTTCCAGCTCGCGCGATCGTACTTGCCCTTCTCCGCGTCATAGCCGGAGAACAGGCCTTCGTCGAAGCTGTAGCCCTCGCCGACGATCGCCGCTGCATTCGTATAGGCCTTGACGTAATCCCACTGGATCTTGTCGTTGGCCAGCAGCCAGTTGATCACGCCGCCGAGGAAGACGATGTCGGAACCGGCACGGATCGGCATGTAATGGTCGGCGACGGCGGCAGTACGGTTGAAGCGAGGATCGACCACGACCAGCTTGGCGCCGCGCTGCTTCTTCGCTTCGATCGCCCAGCGGAATCCGACCGGGTGCGCTTCGGCGGCATTGCCGCCCATGACCAGGATGAAGTCGGCGTTCTTGATGTCGACCCAGCTGTTGGTCATCGCACCGCGGCCGAAGGTCGCCGCCAGCGCCGACACGGTCGGGCCGTGGCAGACGCGTGCCTGCGCGTCGGTAGCGATGATGCCGAGCGAACGGAGGAATTTCTGGGTGAGGATGCCGGTCTCGTTGGACGCGGCCGACGCGGTGAGCATCGCGGTCGACAGCCAGCGGTTGACCGGCACGCCGTCGGCGTTCTTTTCGACGACGTTGGCGTCGCGGTCGGCCTTCATGTGCTTCGCGATGCGGTCGATCGCTTCATGCCAGCTGATGCGTTTCCACTCGTTGCTGCCGGCTTCGCGCACTTCCGGGTACTTCAGGCGCTTGGGGCTGTGGATGAAATCGAGCACGCCGGCGCCCTTCGGGCACAATGCGCCGCGATTGACCGGATGGTCCGGATCGCCTTCGATATGGATGATTTCCGCCTTGGCGTTCTTCGCGCCGCTGCCCATGCTGTACATGAGCAGGCCGCAACCGACGGAGCAATAGGTGCAGGTATTGCGGATTTCTTTCGCGCGGGTGAGCTTGTATTCGCGGACTTCAGCCTGCGCGGCGGTCGGCGCCATGCCGGCGAGTGCGAGGCCGGAGGCGCTCAGGCCCGCCGTCGACACCTTGAAGAACTGCCGCCTCGTGATGGTGACGGGGGCGCAGCCTTTCTTGTTTTCCATACGTTTCTCCAAATGTTCGGGATCGGAACGAATTGGAGCAGGAAGGCAGAAAGCAGGACGCGACTAGTCACGCTGGCCATCAAACTCCGCGGAGTGGGTGTTCCGGCTTGGATGGCCACCTACAAAATGCAGCGTTTGAAACACGCGAATCTGATGCAACGGACCAAAAGCGCGCGGAGTGTAGCACCGGGTTTCCTGAATGCAACTTATTCGTAATCAAGGCTTCATGGAAAACCCTGTCTATCGTATGGGTTTTACGTATTACTACGGACGCTTCGCGCGAGCTTCACCGGTTCAAGCCTCAGTTCCCCGCGCAGCATCGGCCTGACCAGGATCTTGTAGGTATCGACATCGAAAGTCCGGCGCGCCGGCTGCCTGACAGGCTTCGCGCCTTTCACGTGGTCGATCGATCCAATGTAGAACCAGCGGTCGATCACATGCGTCTGCTTCCACCCGTCGCACTCTTCCACGATGCCCATCGGCCCGGGATAAGGCCAGACGACGATGCGCATTTCCTCAAGGGCAGCGCGCAGCCTGAGGTAGTGGTCTTCGATCGCCTCCTCGCCGATGCACGCGCCCAGGCAGCGCGCGATCTGCCGTGCGAAGCAGGCGCGTCCGCGCATTGCAGTCTCGAGCCCGCACAGGGCCGGACACAGGCGCTCCTCGTCCACGATCATGCGCAGCCGCTCCAGCGCCGCCTTGCGTGTGGCAAACAGGCCGTAGAGGCCGTCCGTGATCGCGAAATCGTGGTCGCGCGCATACACGATTTCGGGCACCGCATTTACATCCGGCCCGAGACGCAACGTGCACATTTCGCGCGTGCGGCGCAGTTTCTTGTTGTGCAGCGGCTGCATCTCCTTGATCAGGCGTGACTCCAGCAGCAAGGCGCCGATCTCGCCGGCCGTGCGGCGGAATTCGACATGGCTGCTGGCCTGCAGCATGCGCGCTTCTTCCGGCGTGCGCAGGTGCGACAGCACGCGCGAACGGATGTTGACGCTCTTGCCGATGTAGAGCGGCCGCTCCTGCGCATCGCGAAAGATGTAGATGCCCGGTTTCGACGGCAAGGCATCGAGGCTGCCGCGGTCGATGTGATCGGGATAAGTAAAGAGTTCGGCGGGGTCGGACTTGACCAGCAGGCCGATGGAAGTGATGCGGGGTTGCATGAAACGGATTGGCGTTGGAGAGATACTGTACATTAATACAGTATTCAAGGGTAATATCTTGCCTTCAAGAAGAATTAAGAGGTCCGGATGTCTGCATTAGTTTCATCCATGATGCATCCATCACCTTAACGTTTGACGTTAAACTCTACACGTTATATTCTGCTACTGCATCATGATCCTCAGTTTTCGGTGTCCTGATACCCGAGCCATATTTGAAGGGCAAAGGATTGCAAGATTTGTGAACATTCTTTCTGTTGTACAACGAAAACTTCAATTGCTGGACAGTGCTGCCACCTTGGGTTTTCTTCGGTCTCCGCCCGGCAATCGCCTGGAGCAACTTGCCGGAGACCGCGAAGGACAACACAGCATCAGGATCAATAACCAATGGCGAATCTGCTTCATCTGGACCGATAACGGTCCGATCAATGTGGAGATCGTCGACTACCACTAAAAATGCATGGAGCACGACATGGTTAAGAACGGCATGCGCCCTGTTCACCCGGGCGAAATCCTTCGGGAAGAGTATCTGGGGCCGCTGAACATCAGTGCTCATGCACTGGCCGTGGCATTGCGCGTACCAGCAACGCGTATCAGCGAGATTGTCCATGAGCGCCGCAGCATCACTCCCGATACTGCCCTGCGCCTGGCGCGCTTTTTCGGAGGCGACGCACAATCCTGGCTGAACCTCCAGCAAGCCTATGACTTGAAAATTGCGGAGCGCGAACTCGCTGATACCATCGAAAGAGAAGTCCAGCCGCTAGCCGTTGCCGCTTGAGCAGCGAGTCTTTTTCAATTCCTGCATCCCCCATCCCGCCGCATTCATATTGACAATGCGGCCTCCCCCTTCCGCCCGCTTCCGGCCTTCTTGATTCAAAAATTCCTTAAAGCAACATATAGCCAGATCAATTACATAACGAATTTGACTAATTGGCGTTCGGAGTTTACTGTATATTTATACAGTATTGAGGGGCAACATTTTGCCCGCAAGAAGAATCAAGAGGTCCGGATGTCCGCATTAGTTTCCCCGCTGCCGCAGTCGGTCTGGCGCGCCGACCAGATGGGGTCGTACCACGCGGCCGCCATGTCCACCGGCCATCCCGCGCTCGATCGTGAATTGCCCGATGGCGGCTGGCCGGGTGCCGTGCTGGTCGAATTGCTCCTGCAGCAAAGCGGCATCGGTGAAATACGCCTGCTGCGCCCCGCGCTGGAAACCATCGCCCGCAAGCGCCGCATCGCCCTGCTCCAGCCGCCCCATCTTCCGCAAGTCGCTGCCTGGACCGGATGGGGGCTGCCTGCGGATCGGCTCCTGTGGATCAGGACCACGCGCAGCAAGGATGCATTGTGGAGCGCCGAGCAGGTCTTGCGTAACGGCAGTTGCGGCGCCCTGCTTTTCTGGCAACAGCAGATGCGCGCCGAATCACTGCGGCGCCTGCACCTGGCCGCGCAGGGGACCGACATCCTGTTCTGGATGATACGTCCCCTCGCCTGCGCGCAGGATGCGTCGCCCTCGCCGCTGCGACTGGCATTGCGCCCCGCGCCGGGCGGCATCGATATCGCGATCGCCAAGCGGCGCGGCCCGCGGCATGAGGCGCCCCTTTTCCTCCGGCTCGACGGCATGCCTGCCGCGCCGGCGTTTTCCACTCCGACAATTTCTCCCGCCCATGCGCACATGGATAGGCGTGCACCTGCCGCACCTGCCGCTCGAAACCTTCCGGCCGCGCTGGTCTGAACCGGGGCCGCATGTCGTCGTCGACCGCGAGCGGGTGCTGGCCATGAGCATGGCGGCGGCCGCCGCCGGCGGACGCCGTGACATGCGCCGCACCAGC
>NZ_LSTO01000001.1:1804149-1810747 GCF_002211445.1 Noviherbaspirillum denitrificans
CTCCAGCGCTTCCGCATCCTTGATCAAGATACCGTGCGCAGCACCGACACCTGTTCCCGCCATGATGGCCGCCGGGGTGGCCAGTCCGAGTGCGCACGGACAGGCGATCACAAGCACCGCGACGGCGTTGATGATGGCCGTTTCCAGGCTGCCATTCTCCATCCACCAACCGGCAAACGTCGCCAGCGCAATCAGCAGCACGACCGGGACGAAGATTGCGCTCACCTTGTCGACCAGGTGCTGGATCGGCGCCTTGGCCGCTTGCGCGTTCTCTACCAGCCGGATGATGCGCGACAGCGTCGTTTCGCCACCGACCGCGGTTGTACGGACCAGCAGCAAACCTTCCGCGTTGATCGAACCGCCGGTCACCTTGTCGCCGGCCTGCTTGGCCACCGGCAGGCTCTCTCCGGTGATCAGGGATTCGTCGATATGGCTGCGCCCATCCTGCACCTGGCCATCGACAGCGACACGCTCGCCCGGACGCACGACCACGATGTCCCCGACCCGCACCTGCGCAATCGGCATGTCGGCCTCCTGCCCGTCGCGGCGCACGCGCGCCACTTCGGGACGCAACACCTGCAGCGCGCGGATGGCGGCGCTGGTTTGCCGCTTGGCGCGTGCTTCCAGCCACTTGCCGAGCAAGACCAGCGTGATAACGACCGCTGCGGCCTCGAAGTACAGGTGCGGCATATCGCCGCCGCGATGGGCGACCAGCAGGTAGACACTCAGGCCGTAAGCCGCGCTCGTGCCCAGCGCAACCAGCAAATCCATGTTGCCCGCGCCGGCCATGACCGCCTTCCATCCGGCCCGGTAAAAGCGCGCGCCGAGCCAGAACTGGACCGGCGTCGCGAGCACCAGCTGTACCCAGCCGGGGAGCATCCAGTGGTTGCCCGCCAGTCCGAGCAGCATGGGAACAATCAGCGGCAGTGACAGGAGTGCCGCCATGACGACTTTGACGAGTTCAGTGTCGCGCTGTTCTTGCTTTGCCGCCGCCTGCTCGTCCTTGTGCGGACGAGCGTGATAGCCGGCTTTCTCGATCACACGGATAAGCGCGTCCGCATCGACGGTGGCAGCGGCGCGCACATGCGCGCTTTCGGTCGCGAGATTCACGCTCGCGTCGAGCACGCCGTCCACCTTGCGCAAGACCTTTTCGACGCGGCCGACGCAGGAGGCGCAGGTCATGCCTTCCACGTCGAGGTCGATTTCCTGGTTGGCAACCTGGTAACCGGCCTTCTCGACCGCCTGCTGCAGGGTGCCGAACGTGACGGACTTGTCCGCCGTCACCCGCGCGCGCTCGGTGCCAAGATTCACGTCCGCGCCGGTCACGCCGGGAACGGCGCGCAGCGCCTTTTCCACCCGCCGGACGCAGGACGCGCAAGTCATGCCTTCAATGGGCACGTCCAGTTCGTGGGCCGGCGCGATGGGTGCCGTTAGGGATGTTGCGTTGCTCATGATGCAATCCTTGCTTTTCAGGATAGCTTCATTATCGACCTTACCATGATGGGAAGGTCAAGCAGGCAAATCAAGCGCCCGGGAAGATTTTTTCCAGCGCGTCCTGGACACGCGGAAACTGCAGCCTGACACCAAGCTCGGTACGCAACCGGTCGTTCGCCAGCCTGCGCGACTCGGACATGAAAGACAGAAGCACCGGCGAAACAGCGGCCGACAGCTCCGCCCGCGGCAGGCGCGGCGGCTTCGGCAAGCCGGCCCGGTCGGCCACGGCGTCGAAATAATCGCCCATCTTCATGTCGGAATCGTCGACCGCGTGATACACCCTGCCCGGTTGCCCGCGGAACAGGGCGAACGCAATGATGCGCGCCAGATCGTCGGCATGGATGTGGTTGGTATACACATCGTCTTCCGGCCGCAAGGCGGGCGTTCCCTTCTGCAGCCGTTCAACCGGCAGCCTGCCGGCGGCGTAAATGCCGGGCACGCGCAGGATGGCCAAACGCGAGCCGGTCCGCCTCGCCCACTTGCGCAATACGCCCTCCGCATCCACGCGGCGTTTTGCGCGGGCATTCTGCGGATTCACCGCGCGCGTCTCGTCCACCAGCACGCCGCCGCAATCCCCGTACACCCCGGTCGTGCTCACATAAACCATGTTGGCATGGTCGGGTAAAATGGCGGTCAAATTTCGGGAGCGGCGGTCCAGCGCGCCTTCCGGCTGGGGCGGCGCGAGATGCACGATGTGCCGCGCAAGGCGCGCCAGTCGTGCGAGGGTGTCCGGCCGATCGAGGTCGGCCACGACGGGAATGGCGCCGGCGGCGCGCAACTCTTCGCGGCGCTCCGGTTGGCTGGTCACGGCAAAGACGCGGAAACGGTCGCGGACCAGTGGCAGCAGGCGCATGCCGACGTCACCGCAGCCAAGCACCAGCAGGCGCGGCTGGCCTAGCTTCCGATCATTCAGGTTTTCTTTATTTTTCATCATCGGGATTGTATGACTTTCCAAGTAACAGTTCAGCCGAGCGGCCGCCAGTTCACCTGCGACGACGGCGAAACCGTATTGAGCGCGGCGATCCGCGCCGGCGTCGGCCTGCCCTATGGCTGCAAGAACGGCGCATGCGGCACCTGCAAGGGCAAGCTGCTCGAAGGCAGCGTGACCCACAAGGCCCACCAGGAAAAGGCCCTGCCCGTGGCCGAGGAGGAAAAGGGTTTTTCGCTGTTCTGCTGCGCGACACCGCATTCGGACGTCGTGATCGAAGCGCGCGAAGTGCTGGGCGCCGGCGAATTCCCGATCAAGAAGCTGCCGACCCGCGTCGGCAAACTGGACAAGGTCGCCGACGACGTGATGGTCGTCTCGCTGCAGCTGCCGGCCAACGAACGCCTGCAGTACAAGGCGGGCCAGTACATCGAGTTCATGCTGAAGGACGGCAAGCGCCGCAGCTACAGCATGGCCAATGCACCGCACCTGGATGAACACCTGACGGTGCACATCCGCCACATGCCCGGCGGCCTGTTCACCGACCATGTATTCAACAACATGAAGGAACGCGACATCCTGCGCTTCGAAGGCCCGCTCGGGACCTTCTTCCTGCGCGAGGATTCCGGCAAGCCGATCGTGCTGCTCGCGTCGGGCACCGGCTTCGCGCCGATCAAGGCCATCATCGAGCACGCCATCCACAGCAAGACCGAGCGCCAGATGGTGCTCTACTGGGGCGGCCGCCGCCCGAAGGACCTCTACATGCATGCGCTGTGCGAAGAATGGGCGCGCACGGTGCCGAACTTCAAGTACGTACCCGTAATCTCCAACGCCGAGCCCGAAGACGGCTGGACCGGCCGCACCGGCTTTGTCCACCGCGCGGTGATGGAAGACCTGCCGGATCTGTCCGGCCACCAGGTCTACGCCTGCGGGGCGCCGGTCATGGTCGATTCGGCCAAGGCCGATTTCACTGCCCGGTGCAAGCTGCCGGAGGCCGAGTTCTATGCCGATTCCTTCACGTCGGAAGCCGATGTTGCTGCCGATCTGGCAACGAAATAGGTTTTGACGCAGTGCGGAAAACGCCTTACCATTCTTCACATGAACACGACATCCACGCTCTTGCGACGCCGTACCCAGCTGCCTCAGCCTGGGAAGCCGTGCGTGTAAGCGTTTGATGCTCACAAAGCCACAGGCCAGCCCTGTGGCTTTTTTTTTGATCTTTGAATATTTGCCCAGCCAGGAGCCCCGAAATGGAATTCAGCCAGTACGACGTCAACGCCCTCATGCAGATCACCAACCGGCCTTCGCTCGTGTTTACCGAAGGCCGCGGCATGTGGCTGACGGACCATAACGGCAAGCGCTACCTTGACTACCTGCAGGGCTGGGCTGTCAACTGTCTCGGTCATTCGCCGCAATGCATCGTCGATGCGGTGAGCGCGCAGGTCGGCAAGCTGATCAACCCCTCGCCCGCTTTCTACAACGAGCCCTCCATCGTGCTCGCCTCCATGCTCACCGAGAACTCCTGCTTCGACCGCGTGTTCTTCGCCAACAGCGGCGCGGAGGCTAACGAAGGCGCGATCAAGCTGGCGCGCAAGTGGGGCAAGCTGAACAAGAACGCCGCCGGCGAAAACCGCTACGAAATCATCACCTTCAACCACGGCTTCCACGGCCGCACCCTGGCCACCATGTCGGCCAGCGGCAAGGCAGGCTGGGACACGATGTTCGCGCCGCAGGTGCCGGGTTTCCTGAAGGCCGAGCTGAACGACATCGCCAGCGTGGAAAGCCTCATCACCGACAAGACCGTCGCCGTGATGCTGGAGCCGGTGCAAGGTGAGAGCGGCGTCATTCCCGCCAGCCGCGAATTCATGCAGGCGCTGCGCGCGTTGACCAAGCAGCGCAACCTGCTGCTGATCGTCGATGAAGTGCAGGCCGGCATGGGCCGCACCGGCGAATTGTTCGCCTACCAGCTGTCGGGCATCGAGCCGGACATCATGACCCTAGGCAAGGGCATCGGCGGCGGCGTTCCCCTCTCCGCGCTGCTGGCACGCGAAGAAGTGGCCTGCTTTGAACCGGGCGAACAGGGCGGCACCTATAACGGCAATCCGGTAATGACCGCTGCCGGCATCGCGGTGCTGACCGAACTGCTCAAGCCGGGCTTCCTGCAATCGGTGAAGGACAAGGGCGCCTACATGCGCGCCGAACTGCTCAAGCTGTGCGAGAAGCACGGCCTCGAAGGCGAACGCGGCGAAGGACTGCTGCGCGCGCTGAAGCTCGGCAAGGACATCGGCCCGAAGATCGTCGAAACCGCGCGCGATATGGGCCCCGTCGGCCTGCTGCTCAACTCGCCGCGCCCGGACCTGCTGCGTTTCATGCCTTCGCTGAATGTCACGACGGAAGAAATCGACCAGATGATTTCCATGCTGTCCGAGGTGCTGGTCACGCTCGGCCACTGATCCCGCCCGACGGAAGCGCCGTCCGGCGCTACCGTGCCCTCCCCTGCGGCCTTTCCCGGAAAACCCATTTCCAGATCAAGGACGTTTGCAACAAGGCAACTTAAAATTGGCCGCCATCAGCCCTACTGCAATCTGCTGATGGCCGGCCTGGCCACTATATTCCACCGCCTCGCATCGGCCGCGCCATTCCAAGTACAGGAGTACCCGATGCGATTCCGCCTGGTTCGCCATTTCACCGTCGCCGCGCTCGGCATGTTCATTGTCGTGACCGCTGCCCTCGTCTACTTCGAGCACCAGCAGGCAGCCTTCTTCCAGGAAGTCCAGTCGGCGGAAATCGAATTCACCAAGCTCGTCCAGGCCAGCTTCGCTAAACAGCAGGAAGAAGCAGCGCGCAATGACCTGCTCGCAATCCATGAACGGGCCAACCTTGACCTGACGCGCCTGTTTGCCAACATGCTGTGGGACAAGGACATTGCGCCTTTCATCGCCAAGGCGCAGGCCATCCCGGTCGACCAGTGCCGCGCGATTGCCGACATCGCCGGCGCCGACGGCAAGACGAAGCAGCCGGACAGCAAGAAAGCCTGTTACCAGGAGCTGGGCGCGAAGATCCGCGCGCTTGCCGAATACAAGCCGCTCGACGCGCGTGTGTACGACGCGATGAAGAAAAGCTCGGTCTTCAAGGTCAAGGTATTCGACATGCGCGGCATCACCGTCTACTCGTCCGAAGCCGCGCAGGTCGGCGACGACAAGAGCGGCAACGCCGGCTGGAAGAATGCCGTGCAAGGCAAGCCTGGCAGCGAACTGACCCACCGCGACAAGTTCAGCGCCTTCGAAGGCGTGGTGGAAAACCGCGACCTCATTTCCAGCTACCTGCCGGTACATGCGCCGGGCAGCGACGACATCGTGGGCGTGTTCGAGGTCTACACCGACGTGACGGGATTCCTCGACCAGATCAAACGGACGTCGGCCAAGATCGCGACCACCACGCGCGACAACGAAAACCAGATGGAGAAAGTGGCCGAGTACAACCTCGCCGAAGTCGAGAAGATGTCGCACAACGGCATCGCCATCGTCGCCGGATTGCTCCTGTTGCTGTTCGCTTCGCTATTCGTCATCGTGCGCCGCGCCGAAAGGACGATCCGCGAGCAGGAACTTGAACGCGAACACGCGCAGCAACAGCTCGCCCAGTCTGAAAAAATGGCGCTGCTCGGCCAGATGGTGGCTGGCGTTGCGCATCAGCTCAATACGCCCCTCGCTTTCTCGCGCAGCAATATCAGCATGGTCATCGACGGACTCAAGAGCTTCGAAATGCCGCTGAAGGTCGCCCATGAATTCGCCCGCGTGGTGCGCAAGTATGAAGGCGACAAGGTCACCCTGAACGTTTCCAGCTCACGCGCACGGCTGCAGCAGATCGAATCGCACGACGACGACATCGCGATGCTGATGCAGATGCTCGGCGACACCATGCAGGGGCTGGAGCAGATGCGCGAGCTGGTGGAGAACCTGCGCGACTTCACCCGCCTCGACCGCGAGAAGGTTACGCACTTCGACATCAACAAGGGCTTGCACACCGTGGTCTACATTGCGCGCAGCGTGATCCCGCATCGCGTGCAGGTGGTTGAGGAATATGCCGACGTGCCCGAGGTCGAGTGCAATCCCTCGCAGCTCAACCAGGTCTTCCTGAACCTCATCAATAATGCCGCACAGTCCATTCCCGGCGAGGGCA
>NZ_LSTO01000001.1:1810757-1823865 GCF_002211445.1 Noviherbaspirillum denitrificans
GGGCCGCGGCGGTCATCATCGGTGCCATTGCGGCGATGTGCATCTGGATCCGCAATCATTACCGCCAGACCAAGGACGCGATCCATATGGTCGACCAGGTGTTCGCCAACCAGCCCTTCGGCTCGCACAGCACGCCCGTCGAGCCGGATCCCGACAGCCAGACGGCCGTCTTCATCGTCGGTTCCTCGCGCGGCGGCGGCCTGCATGCCTTGCTGTGGGTGCAGCGCATGTTCCCGGGGCACTTCAAGAACTTCATCTTCGTCAATGCCCGTACCGTGGATGCGCACGCGTATGGCGGCGAGGGCGCGGTCGAGCACATGCGCGCCGAGGCGAATGCGACACTCAAGTTCTTCGTCGATTTCTGCCATTCGCATGGCATGGCGTCGTCGGCCTACCTCGGTTTCGGCACCGACGTGGTGAACGAAGTGACGAAGCTGTGCGAAACGATCAGCAGGGAATACCCGAACTCGATCTTCTTCACCAGTAAGTTGATCTTCGAGCACGACAACTGGTTCACGCGTCTCTTGCACAACCAGGCGGCGCTGGCGATCCAGCGACGGCTGCATTTCGAGAGCCTGCAGATGGTCATCCTGCCGATGAAGGTGTGACGCTTCCGACCTGACGTTGCACGATCCGCAGGTACCACAGCAATCCTGCGGCTACGATGGCAAGGCTCACGCTGTTGCCCATCCAGAATCCCGCCGCCCCTTTCAGGAATGCCGGGCTGATCCCGAAGGGATCCAGCCCGAGCACATAACCGCCGCCCAGCCCGATACCCCACAGCGCGACCGCATACATCAGGGTTGGCACGACGGCCACCTTGTACGCGCGAAGTACAAACGCGGTCGTGACTTGCACCGAGTCGAACAGCTGGTAGAAGGCAATGAATGCGTACAAGGGCAGGGCCATTGCCATGATCGCTTCATTCGGCGTGTAAGCGCGGACGATGAGGCCGCGCGCAAGCCAGACGATGCACCCGATCGTCACCGACAGCACTGCCGCGAGGCGGATCCCTGCGAACCCGACCTGTCTCGCCACATCCGGCTGGCGCGCGCCGATCGATTGCGCGACCAGGGTGCCGGTCGCATTGGCAATCGACAGCGGCAACATGTAGAGCACCGTGGCAAAGTTCGCGGTGATCTGGTGGCCGGCGACGGCGGTGTCGCCGAGGCGCGCGATGAACAATGCCATGAAGGCGAACGCCGTCACCTCGATCAGGTAGCTCAGTCCCATGGGAATGCCGAGCTTGAGCAGTTCCGCCATCGCGGTCCAGCGAGGCAACACAAAACCACTGCCGAAAACGCGGAAGTCCCGGTACGACGCATCAAAGCGCAGGATGAGGAAGCCGATGATGAACGTCATCCATACCGTGATGCCCGTTGCAAGCGCGCAGCCCGGTCCGCCCATCGCAGGAATGCCGAAGCCGCCGAAAATGAACAGTGCATTGAGCGGAATCTTCAGCGCCAGCGCCGCGACCTGCAGCGACATGACCATCTTCGGCCGTCCGATCGCGGTATTCAGCGAGGCATACAGCCTGAATCCCATCGTTGCCGGCAGGGCGAACGCGAGGATGCGCAGGTAGAGCGTCGCCTTCTCGCTCAATTGCGGCGAGGCGTGCGCCAGCGACAGCAGGGGCTGCGGGAAGAGCAGTACCGCGCATCCTGCCAGTGTGAGGACGACCGCCAGCCATGCCCCTTGCTTGACCTCGGCGCCAATATCGTCGTAACGCTCTGCGCCGAACAGTTGACCGATCACCGGCGAGATCGCGGCCAGCACGCCGTTCAATCCGACGAAAACGCTGATGTAGATCGACGCACCCAGCGCCAGCGCGGCGAGGTCAGTGGCCGAAAAGCGCGAGGTCATCGCGGTATCGATGACGCCGTTTGATATGACGGCGAGCTGCCCGATCAGCATCGGCCACGCGAGGGCGGCAATGCGCAGGGTGTGGTTTGGGCGTTCCTGCGTCAACTCATTGATCAATTTGTGCGCTGGTAGAGACGGAAGCGTTCGTAGCGGTCGGCGGGGCGGCGGCCTTCCCACAGGAGGCGCCATTTTTCACCCGGGCGTTTGAGCAATGTCGAATCGTCCTTGTTCCGCCGGTTATCCTGCAACAGGAGATAGTCGCAGCGCCCGTCTTCGAACTGGTCGAAGGGCACGCCGCCGAAGTAGGCAAATGACGCGCGTTGGGCCGGTCCGACATTCGTATCGACGCAATACCGGCCTTCCGGCAGCTTTTCCGCGATCTGGCGCGCGACGCCCGCGTAGCTCTTGCCATAGTTGATCCAGGGCAGCCACAAGGTCATCAACAACAGCCAGCACAGGATCACGCCACCGGAAGAAAGCACGACCGCGCGCCACAGCACTGATGGGCGGCGCGAGACCCGCCAGTGCACCAGGACAAACCAGCCAATGGTGCCGAGGACTGCTGCAATGAAGGCAATCAGGTTGAATTCAGGCTTGAAGCCGGGCGCGAGCTTGAATGCATTTTTGGCAAGCTGTGCTGGCCATCCGGTCTGCTTGGCGATCCAGCCCAGCCAGATGAAGGCAGCGCAGGTGGTCAGCGTCATGACCGAGAACCAGTCCACCGCATTGATGGCGCCGCGTTTCATGGTGGGCAGGCCGAAGGCGGCAAGGATGGCCAGCGGCGGCAGCATCGGCAGCAATACACCTTCCTCGGGGTGCGGGTTGAGCAGGGCAAGCAGGGCGGCGGCGATGAAGAAAGTCAGCGGCAGCGTCACGTGGTGCGCCTGGTATTGCCGGCGCCACGCGTAGACGGCCCATCCGGCAAACGGCCAGGCCGGCCAGGCTGCCCACATGCCGTTCTTTACGAAGAAGCGCAGTGCATTCAACGTTGGCAGGCCAAGCTGGCCATAGTTCCACAACATCCAGGCATCGAAGGGAGAACTGTTGAACGGGCGGACCAGCTTGCTGGCGAACAGCCAGCTGCCGCTGACGACCACCGCGACCGGCAGCGAAACGACCATCAGCCGCCAGATCAGCCCGCGGTCGCGCAGGGAGGCCAGCAGGAATACGCCCAGCCAGAGCGCCAGCGGCACGACCCATCCGCGCGCGAGGATATTCAGTCCGAGAGCAAGGCCGAAGATCGCGGCGGAGGCGGCAGAACGGACTTCGAACAGGCGGGTGGCGCCGTACAGCGACAGTGCGACCATCGACACCTGCAGCGCTTCGGTGCTCGTGCTGTGGCTGTGCACCAGCAGTCCGAGGCAGCCAAGGTAGATCAGCAGCGCGCCATCGGCGAGTGTGCGGCCGTAGTCGGACGGTTCCGGCTGGCCGCCGAAGGCAAGGCGTAGCGGCTGCGCTTCGGGGCGGCGGCCAAGCAGGTAGGTGGTGTACCAGACGGCAAGCGAGCCAAGCAGGAAAAAGCCGGCGCTGGCGATGCGCGCGGCGAGCGGGGCGCCGAGCAGCGGACCGAACAGCTTTATGCAGATCGCCCCGACCCAGAATGCAAGCGGCCCCTTGTCGGCGGCGGGCAAGCCGACGATATGCGGCCACAGCCAGTCTTCGATGCCGCCGTTGGCCATCGTCCACATCACGCCGAATACGGCGGCATCATCAGTCTTCCAGGGATCGCGGCCGAACAGGCCGGGCAGGATGTAGAGCAGGCACAGGCCAAACAGGGCCCAGCGGGGAAGCGCGTTCGTGGCGGAGGCGGGGAGACGGACTGGCTTCAACTGTGCCATTGGCTTGTTCTTGTCTTATTGGGTTCGGCGATATTGTGCCGCAAAAGTGCGAAATGCAGGATGGAAACGCGGGAGGGGGCAGAAAACAAAAAAGGCAGCCGCGGCTGCCTTTTTCGAATGAAACACCAGGATCAGGCGCCTGCAGCAGCAGTCTTCGAGCCGAGCTTGCCGAACTTCTGGCGGAACTTTTCCACGCGGCCGGCGGTGTCGACGATCTTGTGCTTGCCGGTGTAGAACGGGTGGGAATCAGCGGTCACTTCCAGCTTGACCAGCGGGTATTCCTTGCCGTCCACGGTAACCTTGTCACGGGTTTCGATGGTCGAGCGGATGATGAACACGACGTCGCTGGACATGTCCTGGAATGCGACTTCGCGGTAATTCGGGTGAATGCCTTCTTTCATGATTTCCTCTGCTTGGATTGGTAGCCAATAGGCACTTCGTCGGTCTCTGCTGCTTCTTGACCCGATTGCCAGTCACTTGCCAGGTTGAAAACCCGCAATTATACAACAAAATCAGTGGGTTGCGAAAGTGTTGCCGGTAATGAAAAAGGGCGCATGAATGCGCCCTTTGCCTGCCACCGGGAGTCCGTCAGCTTCCGCCGCGGCGCATGAGTTCGAAGAACTCCGCGTTGTTCTTGGTGGCCTTCATCTTGTCGAGGATGAACTCCATCGCCTCGATCTCGTCCATGCCGTACAGCAGCTTGCGCAGGATCCAGATCTTTTGCAGCTGGTCCGGCTTGATCAGCAGCTCTTCGCGGCGGGTGCCCGATTTGTTCAGGTTGATCGACGGATAGACGCGCTTCTCGGCGAGGCGGCGCTCGAGGTGCACTTCCATGTTGCCGGTGCCCTTGAATTCCTCGTAGATCACATCATCCATGCGGCTGCCGGTTTCGATCAGCGCGGTCGCGATGATAGTGAGCGAGCCGCCTTCCTCGACGTTACGCGCAGCACCGAAGAAACGCTTCGGCCGCTGCAGCGCATTGGCGTCCACACCGCCGGTCAGCACCTTGCCAGAGGCGGGGATCACGGTGTTGTAGGCACGTGCGAGGCGGGTGATGGAGTCGAGCAGGATAACCACGTCGCGCTTCATTTCGACCAGGCGCTTGGCTTTTTCCAGGACCATTTCGGCGACCTGGACGTGGCGGGTGGCGGGTTCGTCAAAGGTCGATGCGACCACTTCGCCGCGCACCGAGCGCTGCATTTCGGTCACTTCTTCCGGGCGCTCGTCGATGAGCAGCACGATCAGCGTGGTGTCCGGATGGTTGGTCGTGATCGCATGCGCGATGTGCTGCAGCATCACGGATTTACCGGATTTCGGCGATGCGACGAGCAGGCCGCGCTGGCCGCGGCCGATCGGCGCGATCATGTCGATGATGCGGCCGGTGATGTTCTCTTCGCCGCGCATTTCGCGCTCGAGGTGCAGCAGCTTGTTGGGGTGCAGCGGCGTGAGGTTTTCAAAGAGGATGCGGTGCTTGGACGCTTCCGGCGGTTCGCCGTTGACCTTGTCCACCTTCACCAATGCAAAGTATCGCTCGCCGTCCTTCGGGGTGCGGACTTCGCCTTCGATCGAGTCGCCGGTATGCAGGTTGAAGCGGCGGATCTGGGAGGGCGAAATGTAGATGTCGTCCGTCGACGCCATGTAGCTGGCATCGGGCGAGCGCAGGAAGCCGAAGCCGTCGGGCAGGACTTCGAGGGCGCCGTCGCCGAAGATCTGTTCGCCGGCCTTGGCGCGCTTCTTCAGGATCGCGAACATCAGTTCCTGTTTGCGCAAACGGGCGGCGTTGTCGATTTCAAGGCTGATTGCCATGTCCAGCAGTGCCGAGACGTGGAGCTGCTTGAGTTCAGATAAATGCATGGTGAGTGTCCCGGGATGGGAAGTTAAGGTGGGGGAGGGTACTGCGAGGATGGTTAAAACAAAAGCGGCGCCACGAGTGCGGCGCCGCGCTTAATTCTGTCAGATGTTGCTGTCGATGAAGGACGTCAGCTGGCCCTTTGCCATCGCGCCGACCTTCTGCGCTGCGGGCACGCCGTTCTTGAACAGGATCAGCGTCGGGATGCCGCGGATGCCGAACTTGGCAGGCACAGCCTGGTTGGCGTCGACATCCAGCTTTGCGATCTGCAGCTTGCCGTCATACTCCTTGGCGACCTCTTCAAGGATCGGGGCGATCATCTTGCAGGGACCACACCATTCGGCCCAGAAGTCGACCAGCACGGGCTTGTCGGACTTGAGGACGTCGGACTCGAAGGAAGCATCGGTGATGTATTTAATGTTTTCGCTCATGGTTTCCTCGTGAGAGGGTCAAAGATGTAAATCGGGCGCCTGCTGACTTGCCCAGCCCCGCGATAATTTTATTCCGGGATCGCAATATGCAAGTGGAGACGTCGTGCGCGAATTCAAGACCGTTGACGGGTGCTGCAAGACGTGGTGCGGCGGGGAGTCGATAAATCATAACCGATTTTCACGAAATGTGTATCAGCTGCCCGAATTTTTGCCCGGAGTCGCATAAAATGCCCGGCAAATGCGCTCCCGCGTTATTCTATGAGCGCGCCACCTCTCCTTCGCTCGACCGCCCATGCCGCAACGCTCCCTGCTGATCCCGCCGTCTTCCGCATTCTGGAATGACGTCGCCCGCGCACTGCTTGATGAGGGCATGCCGGGCGGTACCGATCCGGCGCGGCGCGATTTCTCCGGGGTGCGCGTGCTGGTGCCCGGTTTCATCCATGCGCAATGCCTCAAGTCAGCCATGGCTGACATCCTGCGGCATGCCTTCGTCCCGCCGCGGATCACAACCATGTCGGCCTGGGTGAGGATGCTGCCTCCCGGCGAGGAAGAGCAGGGCGTGCCCTCGCAGAGCGAGCGGCTCATGTCCCTCTACGCCGAGCTGCGCCAGCATGCCTGGCTGAAAAAGCTTTTCTCCGCGCGCCGCAATACCGACCTGCTGCCGCTCGCGCAGGTTCTCCTGGCGCTGTTTGACGAGCTGACGGAAGCGATGCTTCCATCGATGCATCTTTCGCCGGATGCCGCCGAAGAACGTTGGCAGGGGGCACTTGAACAACTTCCGCTGCCGGCCCGCAATATCCTTTCCGACGAAGCACAACTGGTGTGGACGCTCTGGAAAACCCAGCTCGACAGTACTGATGTCACGGCGGTGTGCCATGCGCGGATGATGCGGCTGGCGGAACAGGCGGATGCGCCTTTGATCTGGATCAATCCGACGCCTGCGGGGCCGCTGCAAGACGCATTCCTTTCCGCCTATGCGGAGCGCCAGCCAGTCCTGCGTATCGGACTCGACTGGCATGCGCCTGCCATACCAGGCGTGTTCGCTAGCGCATGGATGGAAATGCTGGAAGAAGAAGGACGCGACTCCTGGTTCGCAGGCAGATTGGCGGATATTGCCACGCCGCCCGCACTCAGCCTGTGCGCATCCGGCAGCCTGGAAGAAGAGTCGCAACGCGGCGCGCAGCTGGTCGTTGACTGGCTGTCCGAAGGACGGGAACGTATCGCCATCATCGCGCAGGACCGGGCTGTCGCTCGCCGTATCCGCGCACTGCTTGAACGTGCGCAGGTCTATGTGGCCGACGAAACCGGATGGAAGTTGTCCACCACGCGCACCGCCGCCGCCCTTGCGGCATTGCTCGACGTAGTCAGCACGCGTTGCGACACCGTAGTCCTGCTCGACCTGCTGAAATCGCCTTTCCTGTTTCCGGGCATGGCGGAAAAGTCCCTCCGTGTGATGGAGATCGAGCATGCGCTGCGCCGCGCCAATGTAATGGGTGGTTGGGATGCCGTCGTTGGTGTCCTTGACAAGCTGCCGCAGGCGCAGGAACTGGTCCGGCAGGTGGCGGAGCAGGCGACACACTTTGCCGGTCGCAAGAGCCTGCGCGAATGGGGCGCGACCACCAGCGACGCGCTTGATGCGCTTGGCATGCACGAGGCATTGCGCAACGATGCTGCCGGCATACAGGTCGTTATGTTGCTGGATATGCTAGCGCAAGACTGTGACGGCATGACCCACCAATTCTCTTTCCCGGAATGGCGCGCCTTCCTCAGCCTGCAGTTGGAGTCGGCGCCTTTTGTGCCGCCCGAGACGGATCGGCGCGTGGTGATGCTGCAATTGAGCGGCGCGCCGCTGCGGAGTTTCGATGCGGTGCTGATGGTCGGCGCCGATGCGGACCATCTGCCGTCGCAAAGCACCGAAACACTCTTCTTCGCCAATGCGGTGCGCCGCGAACTCGGGCTGGAAACACGTGAAGCGCGCCAGCGCGTGCAGCTGCGTGACTTCGCCGAACTGCTCATCGCGAATCCGGAAATCGTGCTGTCCTGGCAGTCGCATCGCGACGGCGAACCGAACGCGGTCAGCAACTGGATCGAACGGCTGCAGCTCGCGCTGGAACGCGGCGGCGCCGGACCGCTACCGATGCGGCGCGTCGAAATCGGACCGCGCGCACTCACCTGCCGTCCGCCCGCGATGCCTTCACCGGCTGCCCCTGGCCTGCTGCCGCACAAGTTGTCGGCATCGGGTTACAACAGCCTGGTCGCCTGTCCCTACCAGTTTTTCGCTACGCGCATGCTTGGCCTGACCGGGCTCGACGAGCTTTCGGACATGCCGGAAAAACGCGACTACGGCGACTGGCTGCATGAAATCCTGCGCCACTACCACGAGCGGCTTCGCGACGGACATGTCGGGTTGTCCGGCCGCGAAGAATTGCTGCGGTCGATCTCGGAAAGCGTGTTCGGCAAGGCGCTTGAGCAAAGTGCGGCCGCACTCGGCTATTACGCGCGCTGGCAAAAGGCGATCCCGGCCTATATCGCCTGGGCCAACGAACGCGAGGAGGGCGGCTGGAAGTTCGCCTTCGGCGAGCAGCGTTTCGACAAGACCTTGAGCTGGGAGGGCGGACAGGTCACGCTGCACGGTTTCATCGACCGCATCGACGAAAACGAAGCGGGCGAGCGTGCCGTGCTGGATTACAAGACCAAACCCATCCAGTCCCTGCGCGACAAGCTCAAGGATACGGAGGACCACCAGCTGGCGTTCTATGGACTGCTGTCCGACCTGCCTGTGAACGCCGCGCATTACGTGGCACTGGAACTGACGAAGGACAAGACCGGCGATGCGGAAGCAAAGAATTTCGCCGAGTGGCAGGCCTTGCTGGAGAAGCAGATCGTGTCCAATATCAAAGCGATCGCGGAAGGCGCGGCCTTGCCGGCCAACGGGATTGAAAAGGTGTGCGTCTTCTGCGAAGTACGGGGACTGTGCCGCAAGGGGGGATGGTGATGACGGTGCAAGCGCGTGCCTATGAAGTCAACGGCGCTGCAGCCGACGCGGCAGAATTCACCCGTGTTGCGTGCGATCCGGCGCGCTCCGTTGTCGTCGAGGCGTGCGCCGGCAGCGGCAAGACATGGCTGCTGGTGGCACGCATGCTGCGGCTGCTGCTGGCGGGGACCGATCCGTCCGAACTGCTCGCAATCACCTTTACTCGCAAGGCGGCGCAGGAAATGCGGGAGCGCCTGCTCCACCTGCTGCACGACCTCGCGCTGAAGCCGGAGGACGAGGTGCGCACGCTGCTGCTGGAACGCGGCATCGGCGCGGCGGAGCTGCCGACGGTATTCCCCATCGCACGGCGTCTTTACGACCGCGTACTGGCCAGCCCGCAATCGCTGTCGATCGATACCTTCCACAGCTGGTTTGCCCGCCTGGTGCAGATCGCGCCCCTGTCTTCCGGCGTGCCGCACGGTTATAGCCTGTCCGAAACGACCGGCGAACTGATGATGGAGGCATACAGCCGCTTCATGCAGTCGCTCAACGACGACGACAAGCAGGACGTCAGGATGGCGTTGCTCACCCTGTACGACAAGATGGGCGACTGGAATGCGCGGCGCATGCTCGATGCATTCGTCGACAAGCGCGCGGAATGGTGGGCGATCACCCGCGACAGCAGCGAGGTGCCGCTGGAATGGCTGCGCGACCTGTGCGGTGAGGACGGCATCACCGACGCCCGGCTTTCGTTGTGGAGCGACGAGCGGCTGCTCGCACGCGTAACGTCGCTGGCGCGCATCCTTGGCGGCGGCTCGGCCGAAAACCAGAAGCGCGCGACTGCCATCGAGAAGGCAATCACCGCCGGCGCCGGCATCGACAGTTTCGATGCGCTGTGCAACGAATTCTTCGATGACAACGGGAAGGCGCGCAAGAACCGCAAGACCAAGGACCTCACGAAATCAGCTGAACAAGCGATGGGCGCCGATGGACTGCGCCTGCTCGAAGAGGAATTCGATGCCGTCGGCGAGGCGCTGAAGCAGTTGCAGAAGCGCAGCGCCGAGCGTCTCGTCCTTGAGCTGAACGAAGCCCTGTTTGTCGCCGGCGCAGCCTATCTCGAGCACTACCAGGCAGCGAAGGCAGAACAGCGCGTGTTCGACTTCGGCGACCTCGAATGGCACGCCTACCGCTTGCTGACCGACGCCGGCCACGCTGCTTACCTGCAGAGCCGTCTGGACGCCCGCTACCGCCACATCCTGCTCGACGAGTTCCAGGATACCAACCCGCTGCAGTGGACCATTGTGCGCGCCTGGCTGGAAGCCTACGGCGACGATGCGCAAAAGCCGAGCGTGTTCGTGGTCGGCGATCCAAAGCAATCGATCTACCGTTTCCGCCGCGCCGAACCGCGCGTGTTTTCCGCTGCCCGCGACATGCTGGCTGCCCTCGGCGCCGATGTCCTGCGTACCAACCAGACGCGGCGCAACGCGAAAATGGTGGTGGATGTCCTTAACGGCAGTTTCGTCGGCAATCCGATCTTCTCGCCGCAGACCACGCTGGCCGGGCAGGAGGGTGCGGTGTGGCGATTGCCCCTTGTGCGCACCGAGGAAAAGGAAGCTGAAGAGCCTTCCGCCTTTGCGTTGCGCGACCCCTTGTCCGAAGCGCGCGACGAAGCCGAGGATGCCCGCCGCGTGGACGAAGGCCGCACGGTGGCGCGTGCGCTGCGCCATGCGATGCGTGAGCTCGAATCGCGCCACGGCCGGCCGGCGACGTGGTCGGATGTCATGCTGCTGGTCAAGAAGCGCAGCTACCTCGCCGCCTATGAAAGCGCGCTGCGCGAAGCCGGTATTCCCTTCGTGTCGGACAAGCGCGGCGGGTTGCTCGAATCGCTGGAAGTTGCAGACCTGATTGCGTTGCTGAGCTTCCTGATGACGCCCGCGGACAACCGCGCGCTGGCGCATGTGCTGAAGTCCCCGGTGTTCGACGCAAGCGACGACGACCTGGTGATGCTGGCGCAGCAGGGCGAAGGCGTGTGGTGGCATCGCCTGCTGGCCGTGGCGAACGAGGTATCGCCAGCACTGCGCCGCGCCGTCGGGCTCCTGCAGCATTGGCTGGAGGCGGCGCCGCGCCTGCCGGTGCATGACCTGCTCGACCTCATCCTGCACCAGGGTCAGCTCGTTGCTCGCTATGCCGAGGCGGCCCAGCCGGCGGCGCGCGCGCAGGTGGTGGGCAACATCGAAGCGTTCACCGAACTCGCGCTCAACCTCGATTCCGGCCGCTATCCCAGCCTGCCGAAATTCATCGACGTCCTGCGCACGCGCATGAAGGGCGCCGACAACGAAGCACCCGACGAGGCGATCGTGGCCGCAGCCGTGGATGCGGTGCGCATCCTCACCATCCACAGCGCCAAGGGCCTGGAGGCGGCGATTGTGGTGATGGTCGATACCAACCACAGCGAACCGGCGCGCGATGACAGCGGCATCCTGTGCGACTGGCCGCAGGATGCGGACGCGCCCACGCACTTCTCCTGCTTCGGGAGAAAGGGCGAACGCGGCGCCGCGCGCGATGCGCTGTTCGACGCCGAGGAAGCATTCAAGCGCCAGGAAGACTGGAACCTGCTCTACGTCGGCGCGACGCGCGCCAAGGACATGCTGATTGTCAGCGGTGTGGCTGGCGGACGCGGTGCGCTGGAGGATGGCTCGGTGGAAGGGAGCTGGTACCACCGGCTGCTGGCAGTGCCCGAAATGGACTTCCCGCAGGAAGGCGGTATGTCGGCGCAAGGCGCGGCAGCAGTGGCGGCCGGCTTCAGCCTGCCCATTTTCGATCCGCCCCTGCTCGGCGCACCGGCAGTCCGCGAAGCGGTCGTGCATGATGCAGCGATCGAAGAGGGGATTGCGCTGCATGCGTTGCTCGAACGCGTCACGCAAAGCGCCGCGTGGCCGGTTGCGTTGCCTCCGTCGGCTCGGCTTGCGCATTGGTTGCGCTGCCCCTTGCCCGTCGCGTCGATAGTGCGCGAACAGGCGCTGCGCATCCTCACGCGACCGGAGCTGGAGCGCTTCTTCAATCCGCGGCATTTCCTGTTCGCACGCAACGAAATGGAAGTGCTGGACGACGGTGAATTGTTGCGCTTCGACCGCTTCGTCGTATGCGACGCGGAAGTGTGGATCCTCGATTACAAGCGTGACTTGCTCGAGAGCGAGGTAGCGCGCTATCGCGAGCAGCTGGCGCGCTACCGCCTGGCTGCGCAGCAGGTTTATCCCGAACGCGCGGTGAGGACGGCGTTGATTACCGCGGACGGCCGCCTGCTCGAAATGCAGTGAATCAATGGACCGCTGCCTGGCGCCGCAGCATCCTGTGTTCGAACTCGGCCGCCGCCAGCGGGACGCTGATGTAAAACCCCTGGACTTCGTCGCAACCCTGGTCACGCAGGAAGTCGTACTGTGCCTCGGTTTCCACGCCCTCGGCGATCACGCGCTGCTTCAGGCTCTTGGCCATGCTGATGATGGCGCGGATGATGGCCGAGTCGTCCTTCCCGACAGCGATATCCTGCACGAAGGATCGGTCGATCTTGAGCGCATCGATGGGAAAGCGCTTCAGGTAGCTCAGGCTGGAATAGCCCGTGCCGAAATCGTCGATGGACAGGCCGACACCCATGTCCTTGAGCGCATTCAGTAACGGAATGGTCAGGTCCAGGTCCTGCATGGTGACGCTTTCAGTCAGTTCCAATTCGAGGTAGCTAGGATCCAGGTGTGTCTCGTCCAGGACGTGTTCCACCATGTGCAGGAAGTTCTTCTCGCGAAACTGTACGGCCGAAACGTTCACCGCAATCGGCAGCGGGTCATACCCGGCGTCCTGCCACGCGCGGGCCTGGCGACATGCCTGGCGCAGCACCCATTCGCCCATCGGGATGATGAGCCCGCTTTCCTCGGCGATCGGGATGAACTGCGATGGCGACACCGGTCCGTTATGGCGGTCGTGCCAGCGGAGCAAGGCTTCCGCACCGACGATCCTGCCTCCGGCAATGCTGTACTTGGGCTGGTAGTAAACAGCCGATTCTTCACGCGCAACCGCCCGCCGCAGGCTGCCTTCCAGCGCAAAGCGGCGGATCGCGCGCTCGTTGATGCGCGGCATGAAGAACTGGTAATTGTTGCGTCCC
>NZ_LSTO01000001.1:1823875-1829506 GCF_002211445.1 Noviherbaspirillum denitrificans
GGTAGAACGCATGGTTGGGGATGCCGGAGTTGATATGCACGCCGCCGTTGTCCTGGAAGGTATTCACGTAGCCGCTCATGTGCTTGGGTTGCGGGTCCTTGCCGATGACCGGATCGTTGAAGGCGGAGCCCGGGTCCTTCATCGAACGCAGCGCGATGCCGTTGACGTTGCCGGTGAACAGGCCGTCGCCGATCAGCCATGTGGCATCCTTGACGGTCTCCTTCCGATGATACTGCCGCACCATGGAGCCGAACACGTCGGCCAGCGATTCGTTCAGCGCGCCGGGCTGGTTCAGGTATTGCAGCCCGGCCTCGTCCTCGATCACGCCGTGGGCAAGCTCATGGCCGATGATATCGAGGGAAATCGTGAAACGGTTGAACAGCTCGCCATCGCCGTCACCGAACACCATTTGTACCGAGTTCCAGAACGCATTGTTGTAATCGTCACCGAAGTGCACGGTCGCATCGAGCCGCATGCCGGCATCGTCGATCGAATCGCGGCCGAAGACATCGGCAAAGAAATTGAAGGTCGCACCGAGTCCCTCGTACGCCTCGTTGGCGGCATCGTCGCCAGCTACCGGCGGCCCGCCTTCCATGCGGATGATCTCGCCGGGCAGGTTCTGCTGATTGCGCGCATGGTAGATCGTGCGCACCGGCTTGAGTTCGGAGATGGGCTTGGACGAAGACGGTGCGGCCGGCTGCGGTGCCTGCCGCGCGATGCGCATCGCGCGGAAGGTGTTGTCGGCGGACTTGGTGCGCAACGCGGCGGCACGCTGCTTCGGCGTGCCGTTGTTGGCGATCCCGTCCAGCACATAGGGCGGAAGGATGCAGAGAATCGGGTTGTGCTGCTGGGTGTGACGGCACATGCTGAGACCTCCTGGACATCAGGTTAACTCACCTGGCATGGCGTGCCATGCCGACTTTGACAGAGAGTCGATTAGTCTCTTTACCCGCCTGTTCGTACACGACGAACGTCTGCAGCAATGGGCCGATTCGCGCCGCTCTCCTTGGTCAGGGGGCTATTCTCGTGCAGGTGTCACGGTGCGGTATGAGGTGAATCAAAAACGCATCACCATGCCCTGCGCCATCAACCACAAGTTGGTTGCTGTGATCGCGCCGATGAAGGCCAGCAGCGGCGCCAGCCTCCAGCCCTTCACGCCGCCGCCGTCGGCCAGCTGGCCATTGCCGCGATGCCGGACGATCTGCACCGCCAACCAGAAGCCGAGCACCATCAGGCCGGCCTGCAGCGTGTACATCGCGACCTCGGGCAGGATCGGGTCCATCATCATGTCGTGCTTGGCCGATGCCGACAGCGGCGCGAGGCCGGTGCCGAAGGGATTGGTGAACAGCGTCACCAGGTCGGCGCTCTCGCGCGACAGGTGGTCGAGGTTGTGCGCAAGGTGGTACACGAAGGCCAGCGGCAGCGTCACGAAGGCGAACGACACGAACAGCGTCTTGTACGGCGTCGCGCGTTTGTTGAACAGCCATGCCAGTCCGATGGCGGCGGCATAGGCGAGCACCACGCCGCCGCACACGCCCAGCATCGCCAGCGTGAAGCTGATGATCGGCGTGCCGCTTTCATTGAGCAGGCCGGCGACGGCGGCCACCCAGTCGCGCCAGAATTCCATCATCGTCAGGCCGTGGAACATCGTGACACCCAGCAGCGCCAGCATGAACCATGCGCCATCCCATTGCGGACGCGCCTGTGCCTGGTCCTTCGCTTCGCTGCCCAGCGGACGCAGGCGCCAGGTCACGTTCTTCTTCGGGCAGCTCAGCATGCAGCTGCCGCACGACAGGCAGTTGGTGTTCTGGCTGAAGCGGCCGACCACGAGGTGGGTCGGGCAGGGCTCGATGTCCTTGGAACCGTTGTAGCATTCCAGCGTCTTGCAGGTGTCGCAGGTCGACTGCTCGAGCGGACGCACCGATACCGGCGCCAGCCGCGAGTAGAAGCCGAGCGTGCGGCCCACCGGGCACATGTAGCGGCAGAAGGCCTTGCGTTCATACAGCAGCATGAAGACGATCGACAGCACCAGCATGACGAGCGCCATCAGCGCGGTCGCCAGCGGCCAGCCGGTGACGCCGACGCCGGTCTCCAGCCAGGTCAGGCCCATGAACATGAGCAGCGCCGGCCATACGTTCTGCAGGTAGCGCGGCACCTTGCGGTTGCGGCCCGGATGCGGGTCGCGGCGGCGCCACAGCCGCCAGCGCACCAGCCAGTTGGCCAGCGTGTTCCACGGGCAGATCGCGCACCATGCGGTGCCGAGGAAGAGCACCGACACCACCACCAGCGGCCACCACAGGTTCCACACCAGCGCGGTGGCCAGGTTGTGCTCCGGGTAGGTCGTGCCGAACAGGCCGGCCACCACCACCATCAGGAACACCGCGACCGACACGAAGCGGATGCCAAGCAGCGGATACGGACTGCGGTTGAGGAAGCGCACCACCGGCCCAACGAAGGGCATGGTCGCGAGGTTGATGCTCTTGGGTGAGGATTGCCCGGGGAAGCGCGTGAACAGCGCCCACAAGGCAATCACGGCCATGATCGCGCCGGCCGGGTAGCGCCACTCCTCGGGCAGGCCGGGGTGGAGCATTTCCATCGGTTCGTCGGGATAGACCTCTTCCTCGGCGGGTGCCTGCTCGGCCGGGAGGGTGTCGGGAGCGCTGTCGTCGACCTGCGCTGGCGCGGCCTGCTGGGTTGGCGCCTTCTGGGCATGCTTTTCCACGGGGGCGAGGCCGTGTTCGGTATGGGCAAATGCCGGGGCGTTCCAGGCCTGCGCAATCAGCAGCAGCGCGGCGAAAATGATCTGTTTCATGTTTGACAGTGCTCCGGCGGCGCAATGCCGTACCGGCAACCCTTGTTCTGACGGCGCTCCGGTCCCATACCGGCGCCTGCGTCAAGGATTATCGCGAGGCAAAATTGCCGCCGCACTACTCCAGATCAAATATTGCGGAGAATCACTTGCCTGTTGTGCAGGGTTTGTCCGTCGGATGCTGCGCCGGCACATGACCTTGAAAAAAAATTCATGCAGGATGTCGATTCCGGCAACGCCCGATCGTCGTGACCGTGATGGACCCGGCAGGGCCCAGGATTTCCAAAAGACAAGAGGAGAGTTCCATGCAAGTCCAGCCTTACCTGTTCTTCAACGGACGTGCCGAAGAGGCGTTCGCATTCTATGGCCGGGTGCTCGGCGCCGAGGTGGTCGACCTGATGCGCTTCAAGGATTCCCCTGACCCGCCGCCGCCCGGCATGATTCCGCCCGGCTCGGAAAACAAGGTCATGCATGCCACGCTTCGCATCGGCGGCTCCACCGTCATGGCATCCGACGGCAACTGCGGCGGCACGTCCAGTTTCCAGGGATTTTCGCTATCGCTCGACTTTCCGGATGAGCAAGCCGCGCGCAAGGCTTTCGACGGACTGGCCGATGGCGGCACCGTGCAGATGCCGATCGGGAAGACGTTCTTCTCGCCCTGCTTCGGCATGGTCATGGATCGCTTCGGCATGGGCTGGATGGTGATCGTGATGCCGCAGGGAGGCGCACAATAGGCTTTCCACGGGCGTCTGTATCAGATGTGAAGGTGCGCGCCACTCGCCAGCGTACGGCCGGAAAAATCGCCCGGTCCGGTGGCCCGGACATAGCAGCCGGAGCAACGCCCGGCCGCCCGTGGCACGGTGCTCACCGCTGCCGGGAGACCAGCCCGAGAAAAGCAAGGCCCACCAGCGCCGACGTCAGCGATGCCAGCAGGATCGCAATCTTCGACGCATTGACGAGCGCCGGTTCCCCCGCAAAGGCGAGGTTGGTGATGAAGATCGACATCGTGAAGCCGATTCCGCCCAGCATGCCGGCGCCCGCGATATGCGTCCAGCGCAGGCCACCGGGCAGGCTGCAGATGCCGGCGGCAACCGCGAGGGCGCTGAGCAGCACGATGCCCAGCGGCTTGCCGACCACCAGGCCGGCAAGGATGCCGACACTGTTGGAAGACGCCAGTTCGCGCATCCAGTCCGCGCCAATCACGATGCCGGTGTTGGCAAGCGCGAAGATGGGCAGGATGACGAAGGCGGCTGGCTTGTGCAGGATGTGTTCGAGCCGGTGCGAGGGTGATTCTTCATCGTCCTGTTTCGCCGAAAACGGAATCGCGAATGCCAGCAGCACGCCCGAGATGGTCGCATGCACGCCTGACTTAAGCATCAGCACCCACATGATCGCGCCGCCAACAAGGTAGGGCGCGAGCGCCATGATGCGCAGATAACGGTTCATGCACGCGAGCAAGGCGAAGGCGGCCAGCGCCGCGAGCAGCCAGCCCCAGGCCAGTTCGGCCGTGTAAAACAACGCGATCACGATGATGGCGCCAAGGTCGTCCATGACGGCCAGCGCGGTGAGGAAGATTTTCAGCGAGGCCGGCACCCTGCTGCCGAGCAGCGCCAGCACGCCCAGTGCAAAGGCGATGTCGGTCGCCATCGGGATGCCCATGCCGGCTTGCGTGGGCGTACCGGCATTCAGCCAGAAATGGATGAGCGCCGGCACGCAGATGCCGCCCAGCGCGGCGACGACGGGCAGGAGCGCGCTCCTGAAGTTCGACAATTCGCCGTTGTACAGTTCGCGCTCGAGTTCCAGCCCGATCAGCAGGAAGAAAACCGCCATCAATGCATCGTTCACCCAGTGCTCGACGGACATGCCGGCAATGGTCACGTGCCAGAGGTGGAGATAACTTTCCCCGAGCGGAGAGTTGGCGAGGAGCAGCGACGCGAGCGTGCAGGCAAGGAGCAGGACGCCGCCGGCCTTCTCCGACTCGGCAAAGCGCTTGAAAGTGTCGGAGAGGGAATTATGGATGTGCGGGGAGATGGGTGCGTTCATGGGGTCGCGAACAAGCCGCGCGGCGGCCCGACCAACGCATGTCCTGCCCACACCCTTTGTGTGGACACCCGCGGGCAGTATAGCCGATCAGTCCGGCGCCTGCCCGCCCCCTATCGCCTGCGCAAGCTTGATGTTGAGCACGAAATTCTCGAGCGTCAGCTTGGCGATCGACGAGACGAAGATGTACTCGCGATCGGTTTCCGACATCGGCCGGATGTTCTGTTCGTAGTGTTCCACCACGGACATCGCGATCAGGTGGATGGCGTCGTCCTCGTTGATGTTCAGCATTCCCCAGTCGACGGGGTCGATGGTTTCGATTTCCTTGATCAGGTCTTCGACGGCCTGCAGGTTCATTGCCATAAGGGTAGCGCCTCATTGAGTGATGATGCCCTCCCATTGGAGCACGTTTGCGCCGTCGCGCCTAGGCCGGGTTGCGGATCCAGTTCGCGATAATGCCGACCGCCTCTTCCTCCATGCCGATGAAGCCGTGCCAGTGCAGCGCCTCGCACGCGTCACCGGTGGGATTGGCGCCACCGTCGACCATCACCAGTTTCTTGACTGGCGCATTCACGAGGCCGCGCAGGATGGACGGCACTTCATGCGGCGCGCAGACGCGGCACGCATCCTTCGCATGGTGCAGCACCAGCACCGGCACGTCGATTGCCGCGAGGTCCTGGCGCGGCACCGCGCCCGGCTTGCTGTAGCTGACCACGCTGGAACTCAGCACGACGCCCGCGATGCCCATGTCCTTGATCCGGATCGCGGCCGCCGTCGCCGAA
>NZ_LSTO01000001.1:1829516-1832426 GCF_002211445.1 Noviherbaspirillum denitrificans
CGTGAGATGCAGCTTGCCGTCACGTGACTTGACCAGCAGTTCCGGTTCGCCGCGCAGGACCTCAACCCGGACGTCCGGCGCATCGAGCCAGAACACGAGCGGATGGCCGACCAATGCCGCCAGCGCCTTGTGGTCGTCCAGGTCGTAGCTCACGCCGCGGTAATGGTTGGTGCTGGCGCCGATGGTGTTCAGGACGCGCGCATCGTGCGGCGAGAGGAAGGACTGTGTGCCGGCCTCCTCGCGCAGGCGCCGCAGAGCGACCGGGCGTCCCTTGCTCCAGCTGCCGCGTGCATCGCGTTTCTGTTCGCGCGGTTCGACGTGGATCCAGCGATGCTCCTGGTCGAAGGACACCATCCATGCCAGGCGCGACTCGCCGCTCTTTTTGGACGATGCGCTTTCCTGCCGCAGCGCTGCCAGCGCCGACAGCTGGCGCTGCCACGGCTCCTGCCGCTCGAACCAGCCGCACAGGTCGGCCAGCCCGTAACGCTGGCGCAGCGCTGCCGCCCGTTCGCCGTAACCGGGCTCATCCGCGCGGTGCAGCATTTCAGCCGCCTGGGCCGCCACCCAGTGGAATCCGGCGGCATCGGCACGCTGGAACAAACGCACGAGCGCCTGGCGCGAAGCGTCCGTCTCGGGCTGGCCCATCCAGTGGTGCACCAGCAGGCGAAACAGCTGCGCCAGCATTTCCTGCACCGTCAGGCTGCCCAGCCGCGACATCACCTCCTTTTCCGGCACGCCGGCTTGCACATCATGCAGCGCGCGCAGCCACTGGTAGGCGCGCAAGTCCGCGGGCGCCGCGTGGCGATGCGCCTGTTCGAGATAGGTGGCGGCAAGGTTTCTGCGTGCGGGATCGGGCGAGCGCATCATCGCCAGCACGTACAGGTAGCCGCACAGGCCCGGCAGCACGGCGGTGCACTTGCCGGTCGCCTTCAGGGCCGCCTCGAATGCATCCGCCGCGCCCGTACCGTCACCGCGCAGCATCAGGATGGCGGCGTCCAGCACGGCCTTCGTCATCCCGGAATGGTTCTCGATCAGCGCCTCGGCGTCGTCCAGGCGGCCGCACGCAATCCAGTGCTCGGCCAGCGCCGGTTCCAGTATGCCCGGCAGGCCGCCGGTGCTGCCCAGGTAATGGGCGGCCCAATCACGCCACGACGCGGAGCCCTCGGGTACGGACAGCGCATGGGACAGCATGTTGCACATCGCTTCCTCCTGCAGCGCAGGATGCAGGCGGGCGAAGAGTTCGGCATGGAAGGGACGGGCAAACAGGGCGACGAAAGGATGCTCGCCGCGCGCGGTACGCAGGCAGGCCTCCAGCCAGGGATGGACTTCCTGCGGCGGCAATCCTCGCAGGAGGGCGATGCGCAGCCGTGCCATGTTCTGGTGATGATTGCGCGGGTAGAGCTGGCCGTCGTACGGCGTCCTAGCCGGATTCATCTCTTCGATCGCCTTGCACAGGGGTTCGAAGGTGCCGTCGTTGAGCGCCGCGCGGATAGCGTCTGCCTGCAGTTCCGCGGCACAGGCAAAACCGAATCCTTGCGCTTCGGTCACCAGCTCCGCCTGCCGCAAGCCGGTCAAGGACTCGTTCAGCGAGGTGACACTGATGGCGGTGCCGCGCAGCGTATGGATGCCGGCGAGGCGCAAGTGGTCGAGCAGGCGCGCCTTGCCCATGGGATCGCCCAGCAGGGCAAGCAGCGAGAGGATGGCGCGTTCGTCCGGCGGCAGGCCGGGAAGCGCAGCAGGGGAATTCATTTGAACGAGATTCATGCCGGCAAGGCACGCGCGGGACGTGGTCCACGCGCCTCGCCGGCATGGCAGTGTGGCCGGGGAAAAGCGGCCATTGTAGCGAAATGAATTGGGCATGGCCCCGTTCAGTGACGGGGCCGCGAGCAGCCTATCGCGTCAGCGCGTCCGGCACGATACGGACTTCGACCTGCTTGCCCTCGCGCAGCACCTTCGCAACCACCGTGGTCCCCGGCTTGGTGCTTCCGACCAGTCGCGCGAGGTCGGCCGTCATCTGCACCGGTTGTCCGTTGTACTCGACCACCACGTCGCCCGGCTTCACGCCCGCCTTGTCCGCCGGCCCGCCCCGCTGCACGGCGGCAACCAGTGCGCCTTGCACATCCTTCAGCCCCAGCGAGGACGCGATATCCTGCGTCAACTCCTGCAACTGCACGCCGATGCGTCCGCGCGTGATCTTCCCCGATTCGCGCAGCTGCTTGGAAATGTCCATCGCGATATCGATCGGGATCGCGAACGAGATACCCATGTAGCCGCCGGTCTGGCTGTATATCTGCGAGTTGATGCCGATGACTTCGCCGGATGTCGAGAACAGCGGCCCGCCGGAATTGCCCGGATTGACCGCGACATCGGTCTGGATGAAGGGCACGTAGCTGCCGTTGGGCAGCAGGCGGCCTTTCGCGCTCACCACGCCGACGGTGACGCTGTTTTCGAAGCCGAAGGGCGCGCCGATCGCCGCCACCCATTCGCCGGCCTCGACCGATGCGGGATTGCCGATCTTCACCGCAGGCAAGTCTTTTGCATCGATCTTGATCAGCGCGACGTCGGTGTAGACATCGGCGCCGATCACCTTCGCCTTGAACTGCCGCTTGTCGGTCAGCTTCACCGTCACGACGTCGGTCTGGTCGATCACATGTGCGTTGGTCAGGATGTAGCCGTCGTTGCTGATGATGAAGCCGGAACCCAGGCTTTGCTGCGGCGCTTCGCCCTCATCCGGCACGCCGCCGAAGCGGCGGAAAAACTCGAACAAGGGATCGCCCTGGCGCAAGCCGCCGCCATTGCCCTGCCGGATGGCGCTGATGTTGACCACCGCCGGCCCCTGCTGCTTGACGAGGTTGACGAAGCTCGGCAGCTGCACGCCGCTGCCGGTCACAGGTGGAGCGGCGGGCGCCT
>NZ_LSTO01000001.1:1832436-1845773 GCF_002211445.1 Noviherbaspirillum denitrificans
TGCTGCCGTGGCGCAGCGCATTGACCGGGACCACCACCGCATCCTCGACCTTGCGCAACTCCAGGCGCACATTCACGAACTGGCTGGGGAACAGCGCATGGCCGGTATTGGCGAAGCGTGCCTTGGCGCGCACCGTGCCGGTCTGCACATCGACCTGGTTGTCCATCGCCAGGAACGTGCCGGTATCGAGGGTGTTCGTACGCGCGCGGTCAAGGGCGGCGACCGGCAGCTTTGCCCCTTCATTGATGCGGGCGCGCAATTCGCCGATGCGGTCCTGGGGCACGGCGAATTCGACATCGATGGGTTCGGTCTGGGTAATGACGGCGATGCCCGCCGTGTCGCCCGGGCCGACCATGTTGCCGATATCCACCACGCGCAGGCCGACCCGGCCGCCGATCGGCGCGGTGACCCGGGTATAGCCGAGGTTCAGGCGCGCGGTGCCCTCATTCGCGTGATCGGCGACCACCGTGCCTTCCAGCTGCCTGACCAGCGCCGCCTGGGTATCGACGTCCTGGCGGGCGATCGAATCCTGCGCCAGCAAGGTTTGGTAGCGTTCCAGCGTCAGGCGCGCATTTTCCAGCTGGGCTTCATCGCGCTTGCGCTGTCCCGTCGCCTGCTGCAGCGACATCTCGAACTGGCGAGGGTCGATCGTCGCCAGCAGCTGGCCCGCCTTCACCATGTCGCCTTCGCGAAAATGCACTTGCTGGAGCACGCCGGCCACCTGTGCGCGCACGGTGGCCGTCGCGGCGGCGCTCACCGTCCCCAGCGCATCGATCATGACCGGAATGGACGTCTTCTCCGCCGCCGCCACGCCGACCGTGGTCGGCGGCGGCGAGCGCCGTCCGCCCGAACCTGTCGCGCCCTCGTCCGTCCGGTGCGTCAGGTACCACGCGAGACCGCCGAGCACGACCAGCATGAGCAGGGCCAGCACGACACCAATGAAGGATTTGCGCCGTGTGGGCTTCCCTGCCTGCCCGGTGTGCTGGCTGCCTTCTTGAAAATCTTGCAATTTCATTATTCTTCCCGTACCTGAAAACATCGCCCGGCCCCATCCGGCAATCACGTGTCGTGCCAAGGCGAATCCCCGCCTCCCCGGGCGGGCGTTGCGACATGTTCTCGTCTTCTTGTATCGGGCAGTTTTCAATAAGGGGCTGATTTGTATCGAAATGTTCAGCCCGGAAAGACAAAGGCATGTCGGCCTTGAAATACTTCAAGCCATCCCCATATGGGCAAAAGTCCATCGCCCCCCAATATTTCAAACTCAAGAGGTAAAAATGACCGTAGCCGAAAAGCAAACCCTGGGTTTTCAGGCAGAAGTGAAGCAGTTGCTGCAGTTGATGATTCACTCCTTGTACTCCAACAAGGAAATCTTCCTGCGCGAACTGATCTCCAACGCATCCGACGCGTCGGACAAGCTGCGCTTCGAAGCGATCAACAATGCCGCGCTGTTCGAAAACGATCCGGAACTGCAGATCAAGGTCACGTTTGACAAGGCAGCCCGCACCGTCACCATTTCTGACAACGGCATCGGCATGAGCCGCGACGAAGCCATCGAGCACCTCGGCACCATCGCCAAGTCGGGCACCAAAGAATTCTTCTCGCGCCTGTCCGGCGACCAGCAGAAGGATGCGGCGCTGATCGGCCAGTTCGGCGTGGGCTTCTACTCCGGCTTCATCGTCGCCGACAGGATCACCGTCGACACCCGCCGCGCCGGACTGGCTGCGTCCGAGGGCGTGCGCTGGGAATCGGCCGGCGAAGGCGACTTCACCGTCGAGCAGATCGACAAGTCCGCCCGCGGCACCGACATCACCCTGCACCTGCGCGAGGGCGAGGACGAGCTGCTGTCCGTGTGGAAGCTGAAATCCATCATTCGCAAGTACTCCGACCACATCTCCCTGCCCATCCTGATGAAGAAGGAAGAATGGGACGACGAGAAGAAGGAAACCGTCCTCAAGGACGAGTTCGAGACCGTCAACCAGGCCAGCGCGCTGTGGACGCGCAGCAAGAGCGACATCACGCCGGAGCAGTACACTGAGTTCTACAAGCACGTGTCGCACGACTTCGAGGAACCGCTCGCGCACACCCACAACCGCGTCGAAGGCCGCAGCGAATACATCCAGCTGCTCTACGTGCCGAAGCGCGCGCCGTTCGACCTGTGGGACCGCAACAAGCGCGGCGGCATCAAGCTGTACGTCAAGCGCGTCTTCATCATGGACGACGCCGAGCAGCTCATGCCGGTCTACCTGCGTTTTGTGAAGGGCGTGATCGATTCCTCCGACCTGCCGCTGAACGTGTCGCGTGAAATCCTGCAGGAATCGCGCGACGTGAAGGTGATCCGCGAAGGCTCGACCAAGCGCGTGCTCGGCCTGCTGGAAGAGCTGGCCAACAGCGACGACCAGGAACAGAAGGACAAGTACGCAACCTTCTGGAAGGAATTCGGCCAGGTGCTCAAGGAAGGCGTCGGCGAAGACCATGCCAACAAGGAACGCATCGCCAAGCTGCTGCGCTTCGCGTCCACGCACAACGACAACGACGCGCAGAACGTGTCCTTCGACGATTACATCGGCCGCATGAAGGAAGGCCAGGACAAGATTTACTACGTCACCGCCGACAACTACGCCGCCGCGAAGAACAGTCCGCACCTCGAAATCTTCCGCAAGAAGGGCGTCGAAGTGCTGCTGATGACCGACCGCGTGGATGAGTGGATGCTGTCCTTCCTGCACGAAGTGGAAGGCAAGGAACTGGTGTCGGTGGCCAAGGGCGACCTCGACCTCGGCAAGCTGGAAGACGAAGCCGAGAAGAAGGAGCACGAGAAGACCGAGACCGAATACAAGGACCTGGTCGAGAAGATGAAGACCGCGCTGGCCGACAAGGCCAAGGACGTGCGCGTCACCTTCCGCCTGACCGATTCGCCGGCCTGCCTCGTGGCCGACGAGCATGAACTGTCGGGCAACCTGATCCGCATGCTGAAGGCCGCCGGCCAGAATGCGCCGGAAAGCAAGCCGATCCTTGAAATCAACCCGAACCATGCGCTGGTGCAGCGCCTGAAGTATGAAGAGGCGAAATTCGGCGACTGGTCGCACATCCTGTTCGACCAGGCCGCGCTGGCCGAGGGCGGAACGCTTGCCGACCCGGCCGGGTTCGTGAAGCGCTTGAACGAGATGCTGCTTAACACGAAGTAATCAAAGCAAAGGGCTGCCCGACACGGCAGCCCTATTTCTTTGGAGGGTGCGCCGCGCGCACCGTTACGCCCGCAGCACGTTCCCCCTCTGCACCCGCTGCTCCATCCACATCACCGCATCCCGCCACAGCGTCTCCCGGAATTCCGGCCTGAAGAATCCAAAGTGCCCCACCCGCTTCGCCTGCACGTCCTGCGGCGCGATGTACCTGTGCTCGACTGCCGCATTCCGGTATTTGCCGTGCATGCTGTCGATGCTCCACCTGCTCATCATTTCATCATCGGTGAAGCTCATCGCGAGGATGGGCGCGCGGATGTCTTCATAGCCGGCACGAATCGGCTCGCCCTTGCGGTCGACCACGTAGTGCGGGCTCTTGCACCATTGCGCCCACTGGAAGATCACGCCCTTCGGCAAGTCGCCGACCATCCTCACCTTCTTGCCGGGGAAGTAGCCGAACAACCGCGTGTACAGTGGCACCGCGACATACCACATGAACCAGACGATGCGCCGCAGTTGCGGCGCGTTGCGCTTCCAGTAACCGCTACCGGAGGCGACGGTGACGATGCCATCGATCAGCTGCCGGTCCGGAAGCAGGCCGGGCAGTTGCCCGCCGAGCGAATGACCGACCACCAGCAGCGGCACCTCCGGCTGCCAGGCCTTCGCCGCGCGCAAGGCCGCGTTGTAGTCCCGGCCGGCCCAGATGAACAGGTCGGCTTCGAAACCGCGCAGCGAGCGCTTGAAGCGTTCGGGGATCGACGCGCCGGAGCCGCGGTAATCGAAGGTCAGCGCGGCATATCCCTGGGCGGCAAGGAATTGCGCGAATGGGAAATAAAAGTCCTGCTTCACGCCCATCGCATTGGACAGCACGACGACGCCGCGCGGCTTGCCTTCGGGTGAGAAGCGTCTTGCTGCCAGTTTAAAACCGTCGTCAGTGCGGATCGTGATCGATTCCATGCGTGTCTCCTTGGATGGGCCACTAGAATATTATTCTAGAATATAATTCCAGTCAAACGACCGGAACGCCATGACCACGACCAAAAAGAACAGGAAGCAGGAAATCCTCGACGCCGCCCTCGCCTGCTTCACCGAACACGGCGTCGAAGCCACGACCATCGAGATGATCCGCGAACGCTCGCAGGCGAGCGTGGGCAGCATGTATCACCATTTCGGCAACAAGGAGAGCATCGCCGCGACGCTGTACGTCGAAGCGCTGGTCGAGCACCACGCGTGGCAGCAATCGCTGCTGGAAAAGGCGCGCACGGCGGAGGATGGCGTAAAGGCGATCGCGTTCGCCTACATCGACTGGGTATCGGCGAATCCCGACAAGGCGCGCTTCGTGCTGTACAACCGCAGCGTGCTCGCGAAGACGCCGCAGGCCGATGAACTGAAGGAACGCACGCGCAAGCAGTACACGGAAATCCTGGCGTGGTTCCAGCCCTACGTCGCGCGTGGCGAACTGAAGAAAGTGCCGCAGGAACTCTACGCCTCGCTGATCACCGGGGCGGCGCACGACTATGCGCGGATGTGGCTGTCGGGCCGCGCAAGAACCGATATCAAGGCTTACCGGGAGGTCCTGGCGGAAGCGGCCTGGAGCACGGTCAAGCCTTGATGCCCGCCACCACGCCCGCCAGGGACGGCGTACTCAGCAGGTGGTACAGCACGGCGCCGTCCAGCTCCTTGCCCTTGCCGGATTCGGCGCGGCGGATGAGTTCGACGACCCGCTCGTTCGCCGGCGCCTTGCGGCCCAGCGAGCGGGCAAGCGAGACCACCGCGCCGTTCAGGTAATCGATCTCGGTACGCCGGCCCGCCTGCAGGTCTTCCCACATCGACGACCGCGCTTCGGGGTCGATGCGCAGCATGGCGCCCGCGACCCGCTTGAACAGCCAGTCCGGAAGGCGGAGGATGCGCGGCAGCAGCCCGGGCGCGACGCGCGCGACCTTTGCCGGCGCAATGTCCGCCGCCTGCAGCACATCCAGCGCCTCCTCGATGAGCAGCGCGAGGGAGCGCCGGTAGGCGCGCTGCGACAGTTCCGCTTTCAGCGGCAGCCCGGACAGGGCATTCACGGGATTATTCAGGTTGAGCAGGAGCTTGCCCCACTGGACGCTGGCGAAGTCCGCGCACTCGACGAGTGGCAGATGCGCCTTCTCGAACACCGCCTGCCATTGGCCGATGGCCGGCAGCGCCTCGACCATCAATTCCCCTTCCGTGCCGCGATGGAAACGGCCATCCTCCATCTGCACGACGTTGAACGGCACCATCCCGCCGGCCACGACCATGCCCTTGAGCCTGCCGCGCAGCGTCGCCACGTTGCCGACACCGTTCTGCAGGCTGAGCACCAGCGCGGACGGCCTGGCGTAGGCATGGATGGCATCGGCTGCGGCGGCTGTGTCGGCGCTCTTGACGGTGACGAGGATGAGATCCGCCTCGGCGAGCCGGCCGGGATCTTCGCACCAGGGAATGCTGCCGCCGTCAAATTCCGTGCGTCGGCCCAGCTGGTCGGTCAGCACGACACCGTGTTTTGCGATGCGCTCCCCCATGCGCGCACGCCCGACCAGCAATACGTCGGCGCCCGCCTCCAGCAGCGAGCAGCCGACATACACGCCGATCGAGCCGGCACCGAAGACGACGATTTTCATGCGCCGCTCAGTATGCGATGTGGAAGCGACGGTAGAGGAAACTCAGCACAAACAACGGCCCGATCAGCAAGAAGCGCAGGTCGTCGAAGAAGGACGGCTTCTTGCCCTCGATCTTGTGACCGATGAACTGGCCGATCCAGGCAACCACGAAGACGCCGAGCGAGATTTCCAGCATATATGCCTGCGGCAGGATGGACAGGATCCACAGCATCATGCCCGACATCAGCAACATGCCGAAGGCGAACGGCACCGACAGCCGGAAGTAATACACCAGGCTGGCGACGGTCACGGCCAGCGCGGCCAGCGGATGGCCGGCCCACAGCATGCCGAGCAGGGAAAAGACGATCAGCGGAATGCAGACGAAGTGGATGATCTCGTTCGTCGGATTCAGGTGGCTTTCGGAATACTTGGCGAGCAACGACTCGATTTGTCTTGGCGCAATACCTTGCATGGCTGTCTCCTGTGATATGGCGGCTGCGTATGTCCGCTCTGTGGAAGTATCTTAGTTCGTTAGCCGGACTTTTGCTTAGCGCCCGCCCGTCACATCGACGAAGGTGCCGGTTACATACGAGGCCTCGTCGGAAAGCAGCCAGAGAATGGCCTGCGCCACTTCCTCCGCTTCGCCGCCGCGCTTCATCGGCACCGCATCCTTGACGCGATCGACCCGCCCCGGCTCGCCGCCGCTGGCGTGGATCTCGGTGTAGATCACCCCGGGCCGCACGCCGTTGACGCGGACGCCCTCCGCCGCGACTTCCTTGGCGAGGCCGATCGTCATCGTGTCGACCGCGCCCTTGGAGGCGGCATAGTCAACGTATTCGGCAGGCGCACCGAGGCGTGCGGCTATCGACGACAGGTTGACGATCACGCCGCCGGATCCGCCGTGCCGGGTCGACATGCGCCGCACCGCCTCGCGGGCGCAAATGAAGCAGCCCGTCACATTGGTGGCGAAGATGCGCGCCAGGCGTGCCGCATCGAGTTCGTCCACGCGCGCCTGCCGCTCAAGGATGCCGGCATTGTTGACCAGCGCGGTCAAGGTCCCGAGGTGCTGGTCGACTTCCACGAACATGCGTACGACGTCGGACTCCACCGCGACGTCCGCTTGCACCGCGATCGCTTTTCCACCGTCCGCGCGGATGCTCGCAATGAGGTTGTCGGCCGCCTGCCTGTTATGTACATAGTTCACGGCGACCGCGTAGCCGCGTGCCGCAGCCAGGCGGGCGGTTGCCGCACCGATGCCGCGGCTGCCGCCTGTAATCAGCATCACCCTCTTGTCCATCTGGCACTCCTCCTTGCGAACGGAAATTCGTCAACCGCACTTGAGATTTTCAAAAAACTTTCCTATGTGCGATGTGGCTTGAATACAACTCGTTGATGCCAGCCATATTAACAATTTCACAGCGAACGCATCGCTGTCCAGTCAAGGGAGAATTGCACGATGGTCGCCGGAGTCAGCCCCAAGCCGAAATCGCCTAAACCGCCCGCGCCAGCACAATCGAAGGCGAGCGCCCCTAAACAACCCGGGTTGAAGGACAGCCTGCCCGGCAAACCCGCACCGCTCGCCAGCGCGCTCAAGGACAGCGTCGGGCCGCTGCCCGGCCAGGATAAGCAGGCCCCCGGCGGCGACAAGCCGAAGGATCCGGTCCAAGGGGTATGGCAGGAGAAATACCAGGAAGCGCAGAAGCGCGCCAACGATGCGAAGGATCCTGCCCTCAAGGCACACGCGGAAGCCGAGGCGAAGCAGATCAAGCTGACCCTCGATGCGATGCAAGGCAAGCAGCCCGGCACCGGCCAGGAAGGCGGTGCGCCAGGCGCCGACGGCGCACCCGGAGAAACGCCGCCCGGAGCGCCGGGCGAAGGCGGCCCTACCAGCAAGGCGATCGAGGAATTCAAGCCCATGATCGAAAAGGCAGCGGAAAAGGCCGGCGTCCCTGCCGACATCCTCGCCGGCATGCTGTGGCAGGAGTCGCGCGGCAACATCCAGGCCGGATCGGTCAATGGCGGCAATGGGTTGACGGACCAGGGCCTGATGCAAGTGAACCCCAACAAATTTGCGGAGCTGCAGCAGACCTATCCGGAACTGCAAGGCAAGAACCTGTCCGATCCGGAAACCAACATCCAGGCAGCGGCTTACTTCCTGAAGGAGTTGAAAGACAAGTTCGGCACCTGGGAACTGGCGCTGCGCGGCTACAACTCCGGCGAGAACGGCGTCGACGTCAACAATCCGAATGCCACCCCGGCCGGGACCGGCGACAAGACCTACATCCCGAAGGTGCTGCACTTCGCGCAAATGGTCCAGAACGGGGAGGACCTGCCTGCATGACAGCATGGCGCGGACAGCGTCTACAATGACGCATGTCCGCACCATCCTCCCTGTTGACCGGCTTCCCGCCGGTCGCCGACGAACAGACCTGCATCCTCATCCTTGGCAGCTTTCCCGGAGAAGCCTCGCTGGCCGCGCAGCAGTACTATGCCCATCCCCGCAACCAGTTCTGGCGCCTGCTCTCGGCGATCCTGCAGGACGACCTCGCGTCACTGCCCTACGAGCAACGCCTGCTGCGGCTGCTCGGGCACCGGATCGGACTGTGGGACGTGATCGCCGCCTGCGAACGGGAAGGCAGCCTGGATACCGCCATACGGCGCGCCCAGTCGAACGAGTTCGCGATGCTCAAACATCAATGCCCGCGGCTGGAAAAAGTTTGCTTCAACGGCAAGACTTCCGGACGCTTCGAGCCGGTGTTCGCGGCGGCGGGGTTCAGGACGCTGGTGCTGCCCTCATCGTCACCCGCCAATGCCCAGCTTTCCTTCGAGGAAAAACTGGCGCTCTGGAAGAACATCATTCTGTAGAATGGCAGAAACAACCTTCAGATCGCAGCATGCTCATCAAACGCAATTCCATGGAAGCCCAGTCCAACACCAAGGCCGGACCGGGCAAGAAGCCGCGCAAGCCGAAGTTCGCGCCCGTCACCCTGTCGGAACAGGACGGCGTCGTCTTCCTCCATTTCGGCAACGAATGGATCCAGGGCGCCATGCGCAAGCGCAAGCCCGACTGGATCGAGCTGGAATACGCGCAGCAGATGATGACGTGGATGCTCTTCCTCGAGAATCCGCAATACATCGTCCAGCTCGGCCTGGGCACCGGTGCACTGACCAAGTTCTGCTATCGCCAGTTTGCAGAGGCGCAGGTCACCGCAGTCGACCTCAATCCCCAGGTGATCTCGGTCTGCCGCACCATGTTCCGCCTGCCGCCCGATGATGACCGTCTGTCCGTCGTCGAAATGGATGCGATGGATTTCGTCACGGACGCCAACAACCACGGCAAGCTCGACGTCCTCCAGGTCGACCTTTATGATGCGCTGGTGCAGGGCCCGGTGCTGGACACACCGGAGTTCTACGAAGCCTGTTCTGCCTGCCTCCAACCGGAAGGCATCCTCACCGTCAACCTGTTCGGCGACCATCCGAGCTACGCGAAGAACATCAAGGCGCTCAAGCACGCCTTCACCGACGTCATTTGCATGCCGCCCTGCCATGAAGGCAATGTGGTGGCGATTGGATTCAACAGGCGCCGCGAGCTGGACTTTGAAGCGCTGTATGAACGCGCCGGCCAGATCAACACTGCGACCAAGCTTCCCGCCAAGGGCTGGGTCAACGGCATCAAGTCACGCCTGGCCGAACAGGAAAAACCCAGGAGGAGCAAGACATCTTGAACGCCCGAGTGGAACACCACGCCGCCCACAAGCCGGCCCACAAGACGCTCGACCTCCACCAGCTGTTCAGCTGGCTGCTGGCGGACGGCATGATCGACAAGGCCGACGTCAAGGCACGCTACAACGAAGCGCAGGCACTGCTGCGCAATGCATCGGCGAGCATGCATCCGCTCATCGCGATCGCCCAGATCAAGCTGACCTCGACCGCCCCCCCGCACAAGCTGCTGACACTGGACGCGCTGTCGGAATGGATGGCAGGCAAAGCCAGGGTGCCCTTCTTCCGCATCGACCCGCTCAAGATCGATTTCACGCGCGTGGCCGATGTCATGTCGGCCACCTATGCCGCCCGCTTCAACATCCTGCCGGTCGAGCTGACGCCGACTGACGTCGTGATCGCGACTGCCGAACCCTTCGCCATCGAATGGGAAGCCGAAATCAGCAAGGTCACGCGGCGCAACGTGAAAGTCGTGGTGTCCAATCCGCTCGACATCGCGCAGTACACCGCACAGTTCTTCACGCTTGCGAAGTCGATCAAGGGCGCCAGCAAGCACGGCCAGCACGACACAGCGCTGCGCAACAATTTCGAACAGCTGGTCGAACTCGGCAAATCCAACAAGTCGCTCGACGCCAACGACCAGCACGTGGTCAACATCGTCGACTGGCTGTGGCAATACGCGTTCGAACAGCGCGCGTCGGACATCCACCTCGAACCCAAGCGCGACCTCGGCGCCATCCGCTTCCGCATCGACGGCATCCTGCACCAGGTGTACCAGGTGCCGGCGGCAGTGATGATCGCGATGACCGCGCGCATCAAGCTGCTCGGCCGCATGGACGTGGTCGAGAAGCGCCGCCCGCAGGATGGCCGCATCAAGACGCGCACCGCCGGCGGCCAGGAAATCGAATTGCGCCTGTCAACCATGCCGACCGCCTTCGGCGAAAAGCTGGTGATGCGTATCTTCGACCCCGAAGTCGTGGTCAAGACGCTGCCCGAACTCGGCTTCCCGCCCGACGACGCCAAACGCTGGGACAGCCTCACCGCCCGTCCGCACGGCATCATCCTCGTCACCGGCCCCACCGGTTCCGGCAAGACGACCACGCTGTACACTACACTCAAGGCGCTTGCGACCGCCGAAGTGAATGTCTGCACGGTGGAAGACCCGATCGAAATGGTCGAAGGCTCGTTCAACCAGATGCAGGTGCAACACGGCATCGACCTGTCCTTCGCCGACGGCGTACGTGCACTGATGCGCCAGGACCCGGACATCATCATGGTCGGCGAAATCCGCGACCTCGAAACCGCCGAAATGGCGATCCAGGCCGCCCTCACCGGCCACCTCGTGCTGTCGACGCTGCACACCAACGACGCGCCGTCCGCGGTGATGCGCCTGCTCGAACTCGGTGTGCCCTATTACCTGCTGGAAGCGACCCTGATCGGCATCATGGCGCAGCGCCTGGTGCGCACGCTCTGCCCGGATTGCAAGAAGCCCGACGGCGCGATTTCCGACGATGCCTGGAACAGCCTCGCTGAAGGCTGGAAGATTCCCAGACCAGAAACCGCCTACCGCCCTGTCGGCTGCCCGGAATGCCGTCAGACGGGCTACCGTGGCCGTACCGGCCTATATGAACTGTTGACCATTACCCAGCCCTTCTCGCGCCTGATCAAGGAAGAAACCGATATCCATGCGCTGAAAAGTCAAAGCATCAAGGATGGGATGAAGCCTCTGCGCGTGGCCGGCGCCCTGAAGGTCGCGGAAGGCGTGACGACCGTGGAAGAGGTGCTGAAGGTCACCTCGGCGTTGACCTGATGCAATCCAATACTTGACGGAACAGGCCTTCGACGCTATACTTTTTGTCTTCGTTGGGTCGTTAGCTCAGCTGGTAGAGCAGCGGACTCTTAATCCGTTGGTCGTAGGTTCGATCCCTACACGGCCTACCAACAGTTTCAAACATCTAGCCCGGTCTCTTGACCGGGCTTTTTGTTGCCCCGCCTTTCAGGTGGCCATTTTGCAATGGCTCCGGATCGTGCCCATGTAGCTCAGTGGCAGAGCACTCCCTTGGTAAGGGAGAGGTCGGCAGTTCAATCCTGCCCATGGGCACCATCACTTCCCTATCCGTACCTTATTTTGATCCAGGCACTTGACCTTCCCGCGTGGGATACCGTCACAATGGTTGCCATGATTCTCACAACCGGAGCCCAACATGTATGAATTGAAAGTTGAAGGAATGAGCTGTGGCCACTGCGTCAGCGCGGTCACGAAGTCGGTCCAGGCCGTTGATGCAGCTGCCAAGGTTGAAGTGGATCTTCCGCAGAAGAAGGTGCTGGTGAATTCCAGCGTGCCACTGGAGGACATCAAGGCGGCGGTTGAGGATGCAGGTTACGACGTGCTGGCGAGCGCCGAACGGTAAACTGCAAAGGGTGCGGCATCCGCCGCACCCGGACGGCGCCTCAATGGCAAGCCGCCTTCCCGCCCATCGCCTCAAGTCCATGCAGGATAGGACATTCCGGCCGCTGATCCCCCGAGCACGCATGCTCGAGATGCTTCAAGGTATCCCGCATCTCCGTCAACTCCCTGATCCGCATCTCCAGTTCTTCCAGGTGCGACCGCGCGATCGCCTTCACATCCGCGCTCGCGCGCTGCGGATCCTGCCACAGCGACAGCAGGTCCTTGATATGCTCCAGTGAAAAACCCAGGTTGCGCGCCCGCTTGATGAAGCGCAGCGTGTGCACGTCATTCTCACCGTAGATCCGGTACCCGGAATCGGTACGCTTGCCGGCCTTGATCAGGTCGATGCTCTCGTAATAGCGGATCATCTTGGCCGTCACGCCGGATGCCTTGGAAGCTTCGCCGATATTCATTTTCCCCTCCTTTATTCAGCCGCTTTCCAGCGGCGCAGCAACAATGCATTGGTGATCACGCTGACCGAACTGAAGGCCATCGCCGCCCCCGCAATGACCGGGTTGAGCAGGCCGAACGCCGCCAGCGGAATCCCTACCAGGTTGTAGATGAACGCCCAGAACAGGTTCTGCCGGATCTTGCTGTAGGTACGCCGCGAAATGTCGATGGCATCCGGCACCAGCGCCGGTTCGCCGCGCATGAGCGTCACGCCGGCGGCATGCATCGCCACGTCGGTGCCGGTCGCCATCGCGAAGCCGACGTCGGCCGCTGCCAGCGCCGGCGCATCGTTGATGCCGTCGCCGACCATCGCCACCACCTGGCCTTCACGCTTCAGGCTGTTGACCTTGTCGGCCTTGTCCGAAGGCAGCACTTCGGCGATGACCTGGTCGATGCCGAGCGTACTGCCCACTGCCGCCGCGCTGCCCTTGTTGTCGCCGGTCAGCAGGACGGTTTTCACACCCAGCGCATGAAGCCGGGACACCGCACGAGCCGCTGCCGGCTTGACGCGGTCGCCGAAGGCAAGCAGGCCGAGCAGGCGCTGCGTACCGTCATCCGCCATCAGCCAGGAGACCGTGTTCCCCTTCTGCTCGAGCGCGCCGGCATCCGCGGCGAGCGGGCCCGGATCGATTCCGGTTTCCTGCAACAGTCGCGAGCTGCCAAGTTTGAGCGCACGTCCGTCGACCATGGCAGCAACGCCGCGTCCCGGCAGCGCCGTCACCTGCCCGGCCGGCGGAATCGCAATACCCTTCGCCTTCGCCGCTTCCACCACCGCACGGGCCAACGGATGTTCGCTCCCTTGCTGGACGGCGGCGGCGAGCCGGACCAGTTCGTCCGCCGACATGCCGTTCGGGACCGCTTCCGTCAGCACCGGGCGGCCTTCGGTCAGCGTGCCGGTTTTGTCGAACACCACGGTCGTTACCG
>NZ_LSTO01000001.1:1845783-1857212 GCF_002211445.1 Noviherbaspirillum denitrificans
AAGGATCCATGCATGAGGGACAAGAAAGGACTTGTGCTGTGCGTCGATGACGAGCCGAACATCCTGCGCTCGCTGCACTGGATGCTGCACAAGGAATTCGACGTGATGACCGCGCCCGACGGGCTGAGCGCACTGGACATGCTGCGCAAGCATGACTTCGACGTCATCGTCAGCGACCAGCGCATGCCCGGCATGATGGGATCGGAATTCCTGCGCGAAGCCTGCAGGATCGCGCCACGTGCGATGCGCATCCTGCTCACCGGTTACTCCGACCTGCAGGCCATCCTGCGCTCGGTCAACGAAGGCGAAATCTTCCGCTTCGTCAACAAGCCGTGGTCGAACGAAGAGCTGACACGGACCGTTGCGGAAGCCGCGGTGATCGCGAAAGCCAATCCCGAGCCGGCGCCCTCCCCTACCGAGGAAGCGGCAGGCAGCGGAACCATCCTGCTGATCGACGACGACAAGGAAATGATCGAACTGGTCCGGCAGGCGGTATCGCCGGAAGCGGAATTCCGGCATGCCAGCACGCTGTCAGAGGCCGTGACCATCCTCAGCGCGCAGCCTGTGGGCGTGGTGATGAGCGATACGCGTGTCGGGCGCATGGATACGACGCCGCTCGTCAAGCTGCTCAAGCAGCGCCGCCCGGAGATCGTGTCGATCATGTTCACTGCCGACAGCGATGTCGACACCATCATCAAGCTGATCAACCAGGGGCAGATCTACCGCTTCATCCCGAAGCCGGTGAAGCCGGGTTTCCTTAAGCTGATGCTTGCTTCCGCGGTGAACAAACATCAGGAACTCAAGCGCAGTCCCAGCGCCGTGCAACGCCATGCGGTCGAAAAAGCACCGGAAGGATTGCAGGAAAAACTGGAGCAGGACCTCCGGATCGAGGAAACGCGCACCGCGCAACCGGCTGTTCACGCGCGTGATACGGACGACCACTCATTCATGCACCGGATCGGCATCGGCTTCAAGCGGATTTTCGGAACCGCCTGAGCGCGCGTCAAAAGAAATCGCCCCAAAAAAATGGGGGCCGCCTTCTGCAGGCGGCCCCCATTGTTCTTTGCAGCGAAGGATTACTTCTTGCGTGCAGGCGGAAGGTCGGTGCAAACGCCTTCGAAGGCTTCCGCCGCCATCCCGATCGACTCGCCCAGCGTCGGGTGCGGGTGGATGGTCTTGCCGATATCCACTGCGTCCGCGCCCATTTCGATTGCCAGCGCGATTTCACCGATCATGTCGCCCGCATGGGTGCCGACGATGCCGCCGCCGACGATGCGATGCGTTTCGGCATCGAACAGCAGCTTGGTGAAGCCCTCGTCGCGGCCGTTCGCCGTCGCGCGGCCGCTCGCCGCCCACGGGAACAGGCCCTTCTCGAGCTTGACGCCTTTGGCCTTGGCTTCATCTTCCGTCATGCCGACCCATGCCACTTCCGGATCGGTGTAGGCTACCGACGGAATCACGCGAGCATCGAAGAAGGACTTCTGGCCGGCGGCCGCTTCGGCGGCCACATGCGCCTCATGCACTGCCTTGTGCGCCAGCATCGGCTGGCCGACGATGTCGCCGATGGCGAAGATGTGCGGCACGTTGGTGCGCATCTGCGCATCGACATTGATGAAGCCGCGGTCGGTGACAGCCACGCCAGCCTTGTCGGCGGCGATCTTCTTGCCGTTCGGGCTGCGGCCGACGGCCACCAGCACCATGTCGTACAGCTGCGGTTCCGGCGACGCGACGGACGGATCCGCGCTCTCGAAGGTGACCTTGATACCTTCCTTCAGTGCCTCGACACCGACCGTCTTGGTCTTGGTCATGATCTTGTCGAAGCGCTTCTCGTTGAACTTCTGCCAGACCTTGACGAGGTCGCGGTCCGCGCCCTGCATCAGACCGTCCATCATTTCAACGACATCGATGCGTGCGCCCAACGTGGAATACACCGTCGCCATTTCGAGGCCGATGATGCCGCCGCCGATGACCAGCATCTTCTTCGGCACCTGGCGCAGTTCCAGCGCGCCGGTGGAATCGACGATGCGCGGATCTTCCGGCACGAAGGGCAGCTTCACGACGGCAGAGCCGGCAGCGATGATCGCCTGCTTGAACTGCACCGTCTTCTTGCTGCCGTCGGCTGCAGTGACTTCCATGTGGTTCGGGCTGACGAACTGGCCTACGCCCTGCACCACGTTCACCTTCCGCGACTTGGCCATGCCGGCCAGGCCGGTGGTCATCTTCTTGATGACCTTTTCCTTGTACCCGCGCAGCTTGTCGATATCGATCTCGGGCTTGCCGAAGGTGACGCCATGCGCGGCCATCGCCGCAGTTTCATCGATGACGGCAGCGACGTGCAGCAGCGCCTTCGACGGGATGCAACCGACGTTCAGGCACACGCCGCCGAGGGTCGAATACTTTTCCACGAGCACGGTGCTCATGCCGAGGTCGGCGGAGCGGAATGCCGCCGAATAGCCACCGGGGCCAGCACCGAGTACAAGCATGTCGCACTCGACATCGACCTTGCCGCCGTAGCTGCCCGCGACAGGTGCGGGTGCCGGGGCTGCTGCCGCAGGAGCAGGCGCGGCGGCTGCAGGTGCCGGCGCCGGAGCGGGTGCCAATGCGGCTGCGCCGGCGGATGCTTCCACGAGGAGCAGCAGCGAGCCTTCGGAAACCTTGTCGCCCATCTTGACCTTGAGTTCCTTGACGACGCCGGCGTGGCTCGACGGAATCTCCATGCTGGCCTTGTCGGATTCGACCGTGACCAGGGACTGGTCGACGGCGATGGTGTCGCCCGGCTTGACCAGCAATTCAATGACTTCGACTTCCTTGAAATCGCCGATATCGGGAACCTTGACTTCCACAATGCTCATAGCGTTTGCTCCATTCTCTCCCGCCACCTGATCGGGCGGGAATTTATTAATCTTTCATCGGAAAACTGAAAATCCGAAACGGACCCGATGTGCTCTTGTCGAATTCCTCGCCTGCACGCACGCCGATCTCAGCAATCTCCCTCGCCGACAGCTTGCTGTCGTACACCGCATACATCGCCCCGAGCGCAAAATTGCGCCCGCTGCCGATGCCCCAGAAGCGTTCAAAGCTGAACACCTCGCGGTAGGAATACACACCGAAGATGCCGGCAGGATTGGCGATCAGCGCAGTGATCTGCGAAGATTCGTACGGGTCGTCTTCGTCTTCCTTGGTGTTCAGGAAATACTTGTCCTTCAGTATTTCGTGCACCCTGGAAAACGTCTCGAACACTTCATCGCGCGTGCCCAGCCTGCACTCCTCGCCCATCCCGGTCAGCAGCTTGCGCATGACCGGAAAATGCGCGGCGGTGCCGGCAAGCGTCACATAAGAATCGCCAACGGGAAAAACCTTCTCGTTGAGTTCGTATGCGTGCGAGAGCCGGGTATCGCCGAAAGTGACGAGCGAATCCGACGCGATAGCGACTTCGTTGTTCTTCTTGACGACGACGCAGGTAGTCATTGTTGATCTCCGTAAATGGGAAAGCCGGCACTAGGGGCCGCGGGAAAAGGGAGGGATTCTCTCATTTTCCCGGAGTGATGGCGCCCGCTTCCCGTTCGCAGAATCACAGCAACGTCTTGCGCATGTCGCCCAGCACATCGGCCAGGTAGGATGCGAAGCGCGCGCCCATCGCGCCGTCGACCACGCGGTGGTCGTAGGACAGCGACAGCGGCAGGATCAGGCGCGGCTGGAACTGCTTGCCGTCCCACACCGGCTTGATCGCGGACTTCGACAGGCCGAGGATCGCGACTTCAGGCGCATTGACGATCGGCGTGAACGCCGTGCCGCCGATACCGCCGAGCGACGAAATCGTAAAGGTCGCGCCCTGCATGTCGGCCGGCTTCAGCTTACCGTCGCGCGCCGCTGCCGACAGGTCGCCCATTTCCTTGGCGATTTCCGAAATGCTCTTCTTGTCGGCGTTCTTAACCACCGGCACCACCAGGCCTTGCGGCGTGTCCGCTGCGAAGCCGATGTTGTAGTACTTCTTGAGAATCAGGTTCTCGCCCTTCTCATCCAGCGAGGAATTGAAGGCCGGGAACTTCTTCAGCGCCGAGACGCTGGCCTTGATCACGAACGCCAGCATGGTGAGCTTGACGCCGGACTTGGCAAGTGCGTTGTTGGAATCCTTGCGGAATTCTTCCAACTCGGTGATGTCCGCGTCTTCGAACTGCGTGACGTGCGGGATCATGACCCAGTTGCGGTGCAGGTTCGGGCCGCTGATCTTCTTGATGCGCGGCAGCGGCTGCAGCTCGGTTTCTCCGAACTTGGAGAAGTCGAGCGACGGCCACGGCAGCAGGTCGAGGCCCGCGCCGCTGCCACCCTTGGCCGCGGCGGCGGCCGGTGCTGCAGCAGCGCCGGCCATGACTGACTTCACGAAGCCCTGGATGTCGGTGTGCAGGATGCGGCCCTTCGGACCGGAACCGGTGACACGGCCGAGGTCAACACCCAGTTCGCGCGCGAACTTGCGCACGGACGGGGACGCGTGGGCCTTGGTATTGGCCGGCGTAGCAGGTTCAAGCGCAGCGGTCGGCGCAGCCTTCGCTGCGGGCGCGGGTGCGGACGCAGTGGCTGCCGCAGGAGCGCTTGCCGCCGCGGCAGCGGGTGCGGGCGCTGCCGCGCCGCCTTGCGTTTCCAACTTGACGACCAGCGAGCCCTTCGACACCTTGTCGCCGACCTTCACCAGGATTTCCTTGACGACGCCGGCGTGGCTGGACGGGATCTCCATGCTGGCCTTGTCGGACTCGACGGTAATCAGCGACTGCTCGACCTTGACCGTATCACCCGGTTTGACCATCAGTTCGATGACTTCCACATCCTTGAAATCGCCGATGTCGGGAACCTGCACGTCAATTATGGACGGACCTGCAGCGGGTGCCGGTGCGGCGGCGGCAGGTGCGGGTGCTGCCGCGGCGGGAGCCGGTGCAGCAGCGGCGGGCGCGGCGGATGCGCCGGCGCCTGCTTCGATCAACAGGACGAGGGTGCCTTCCGACACCTTGTCGCCGACCTTGACCTTGATTTCCTTGACGACGCCTGCATGGCTGGAGGGGATCTCCATGCTGGCCTTGTCGGATTCGACGGTGATCAGCGACTGGTCGACAGCAATCGTGTCGCCCGGCTTGACCATCAGTTCAATGACTTCCACTTCCTTGAAATCGCCGATATCCGGGACTTTGACTTCCGTTAAGCTCATAGCTTTAGCTCCGTTTCTTGTTCTCTCGCGGACCAGCTCCTTCCCCCAGCTTGAGGGGAAGGAGCCGGCCGGCGGGGTTGGTTTTCTTGATTACACAGTCACCGGATTCGGCTTGTTCGGATCGATGCCGTACTTGGCAATCGCCTGTGCAACCACCGATGCTTCGATCGTGCCGTCTTCCGCAAGTGCCTTCAGTGCCGCTACCGTCACGTAGTAGCGATTGACTTCGAAGAACTCGCGCAGCTTCGCGCGGCTGTCGGAACGACCGAAACCGTCGGTGCCGAGCACCTTGTAGTTGCGGCCCTTCGGAATGAAGGCGCGGATCTGTTCGGCAAACAGGCGCATGTAGTCGCTGGTCGCAACGACCGGACCAGTCGTGCCTTGCAGCAGCTTGGTCACGTGCGGCACGCGCGGCGCTTCGGTCGGATGCACGAGGTTCCAGCGGTCCGCATCCTGGCCGTCGCGGGCCAGCAGGGTGAAGGACGGCGCGGACCAGATGTCGGCGGCGATGCCCCAATCGTCCTTGAGCAATTCCGCCGCTGCGATCGCTTCGCGCAGGATGGTGCCGGAGCCCATCAGCTGGACGCGCTTCTTCGACTTCTTGTCGCCTTCCTGCAGCAGGTACATGCCCTTCAGCAGGTCTTGCTCGGTGCCCGGCTTCAGGCCCGGATGCGCGTAGTTCTCGTTCATCAGGGTGATGTAGTAGAACACGTCTTCCTGCTTCTCGACCATGCGCTTCAGGCCGTCGTGGATGATCACGGCGACTTCGTGGGCGAACGTCGGGTCGTACGGAACGCAGTTCGGAATCGTGGCTGCCATCAGGTGGCTGTGGCCGTCTTCGTGCTGCAGGCCTTCGCCGTTCAGCGTCGTGCGTCCTGCCGTGCCGCCGAGCAGGAAGCCGCGGGCGCGCATGTCGCCTGCTGCCCATGCGAGGTCACCCACGCGCTGGAGACCGAACATCGAGTAATAGATGTAGAACGGAATCATCACGCGGTTGTTCGTCGAGTACGATGTCGCCGCGGCGATCCACGAGCTCATGCCGCCCGCTTCGTTGATGCCTTCCTGCAGGATCTGGCCGGCCTTGTCTTCGCGGTAGTACATCACCTGGTCCTTGTCGACCGGCTCGTACAACTGGCCCTGCTGGTTGAAGATGCCGATCTGGCGGAACAAGCCTTCCATACCGAAGGTACGTGCTTCGTCCACGAGGATCGGCACGACGCGCTTGCCGAGGCTCTGGTCGCGCAACAGTGCGGTGATGATGCGGACGTAAGCCTGGGTCGTCGAAATCTCGCGGCCTTCCGGAGTCGCGTCGAGCACTGCCTGGAATGCGGAGATGTCCGGCACGGTCAGGGTTTCATCAGCCTTCGGGCGGCGTTGCGGCAGGTAACCGCCGAGAGCCTTGCGGCGCTCGTGCAGGTACTTCATTTCCGGAGAATCGTCGGAGGGCTTGAAGAACGGGATTTCGGCAAGCTTGTCGTCCGGAATCGGGATATTGAAGCGGTCGCGCATTTCGCGCACGGCTGCATCGTCCAGCTTCTTCGTCTGGTGGGCGGTGTTGCGCGCCTCGCCGGACTTGCCCATGCCGAAGCCCTTGATGGTCTTGACCAGCAGCACGGTCGGCTGGCCCTTGTGTTCCTGGGCGTTCTTGAATGCAGCGTAAATCTTGTGCGGATCGTGGCCGCCGCGGTTGAGGCGCCAGATGTCGTCGTCGGACATCTTGGAAACCAGTTCCAGCAGCTTCGGATGCTTGCCGAAGAAGTGCTTGCGCACGTAGGCGCCGTCCTTGGCCTTGTAGTTCTGGTATTCGCCGTCGCAGGTTTCCATCATCACGCGCTGCAGGATGCCTTCCTTGTCGCGTGCCAGCAGTTCATCCCAGTAGCTGCCCCAGATGACCTTGACCACGTTCCAGCCGGCGCCGCGGAAGTCGGCTTCCAGTTCCTGGATGATCTTGCCGTTGCCGCGCACCGGGCCGTCCAGGCGCTGCAGGTTGCAGTTGACGACGATGACGAGGTTGTCCAGCTTTTCGCGGCCGGCCATGCCGATCGCGCCCATGGATTCCGGTTCGTCCATTTCGCCGTCGCCGCAGAAGGCCCAGACCTTGCGGTTGTCGGTTTTGGCGATGCCGCGCGCATGCAGGTACTTCAGGAAGCGGGCCTGGTAGATCGCCATCAGCGGGCCGAGGCCCATGGACACCGTCGGGAACTGCCAGAACTCCGGCATCAGCTTCGGGTGCGGGTAGGAAGACAGGCCCTTGCCGTCGACTTCGCGGCGGAAATTCAGGAGCTGGTCTTCGGACAGGCGGCCTTCGAGGAAGGCGCGTGCATAAATGCCGGGAGAGGAGTGACCCTGGATGTACAGCAGGTCGCCGCCATGCTCTTCGGTCGGTGCGTGCCAGAAGTGGTTGAAGCCGATGCCCAGCATGTTGGCCAGCGAGGCAAACGAGGAAATGTGGCCGCCAAGGTCGCCGTCGGCGCGGTTGGTCTTCACGACCATCGCCATCGCGTTCCAGCGCATCCAGGAGCGCAGGCGCTCTTCGTATTCGAGATTGCCGGGGCAGTGTTCGCCGAGGTGGGCGGGGATGGTGTTGACGTAGGCGGTATTGGCGGAGAACGGGATGTGGGCACCGCGGCGGCGAGCCAGGTCGACCATGCGCTCCATGAGGTAATGCGCGCGTTCGGGGCCTTCGGTATCAATCACGGCTTCGAGCGCGTCTAGCCACTCTTGCGTTTCCATTACATCGGGATCATTGGCGGCTTGCGCCAACACTTGGTCGAGCTGGGCGGACATTGATGTGTCTCCTAGGTTAAGTGCCGGTTCCGTCCGGGTGGCGGACGAGTGAATTTTTTGACAAGAAACAACTGGGATGGTGCGCGGTGAAAAGATTCTAACAGCACTTTTTCAACTTTTCAAATTGCGAGATCACTTTTCATAATGTGGAATACATGCGGCGACGCACCAATTCGTTTGGCGCTTCCTTACGTCCTGACAAACCCCGCCGACTTATAATCTTGTTTTAATCTGTACTCACGCTATCTACAACCATGCCCGCACAACTCATCGACGGAAACCTCCTCTCCCAACAACTCCGCGCGGACGTCGCCAAGCGCGCCGCCGCCCTGACCGCCAAGGGCAAGCAGCCCGGCTTGGCCGTGATTCTGGTCGGCGACAACGCGGCATCGCAGGTCTATGTCCGCAACAAGGTCAAGGCATGCGAAGACAACGGCATCCACTCGGTCATGGAGAAGTACGACGCGGACATGACGGAAGAAGCGCTGCTGGCCCGTATCGATGCGCTCAACAAGGACCCGAAAATCAATGGCATCCTGGTGCAACTTCCATTGCCGGCGCATATCAATTCCCACAAGGTGATTGAAGCGATTGCAGCGGACAAGGACGTGGACGGCTTCCACGTCAGCAACGCCGGCCTGCTGATGACCGGCCAACCGCTGTTCCGTCCCTGCACACCTTACGGGGTGATGAAGATGCTGGAATCCATCGACTATCCGGTGCGCGGCGCCAATGCAGTTGTCGTCGGCGCGTCCAACATCGTCGGCAAGCCGCAAGCCATGCTGCTCTTGCAGGCGGGTGCCACCGTCACCATTTGCAATTCGAAGACGCGGGACCTCGGCCATCACACGCGGCAGGCCGACATTCTCGTGGTCGCGACCGGCAAGCGTAATATCGTCACTGCGGACATGGTCAAGCCCGGCGCGGTCGTAATCGATGTCGGCATGAATCGCGACGATAACGGCAAGTTGTGCGGCGATGTCGATTTCGCCAATGCCAAGGAAGTCGCTGGCTACATCACCCCGGTACCGGGTGGCGTGGGCCCGATGACGATTACGATGCTGCTTGTTAACACTATTGAGGCCGCAGAAAGAACCTGAACCCGATGACTTCCGCCCAGAATCCCCTGCTCGATTTTTCCGACCTGCCCCGTTTTGCGGATATCAAACCGGAGCATGTGACTCCGGCCGTATCCGCGCTGCTTGATGAAAACCGCGCTGTCGTCATGCGCCTTGAAGCGCCGATGGATAGCGTCACGTGGGACAACTTCGTTGAACCGCTTGAAAACGCGACCGAAAAGTTGGGCCGGGCATGGGGGGTCGTCGGTCATTTGAATTCTGTCGTCGATACGCCGGAGCTGCGCGCCGCCTACAACGAGAACCTGCCGAAGGTGACCGAGTTCTGGACCTCGCTGGGACAGAACCTCGCGCTGTTCGACAAGTACAAGGCGCTCAAGTCGGGCAGCGAATACGCGTCTCTGTCGCCGGCACGCAAGAAGATCATCGAGAATGCCCTGCGCGACTTCCGCCTGGGCGGCGCCGAACTGCCCGACGACAAGAAGCCGCGCTTCGCCGAGATCCAGGAGAAACAGGCCGCGCTGTCGACGAAGTTTTCGGAAAACGTGCTCGACGCCACCAACGACTACGGCCTGTTTGTCGAGAACGAAGCCGACCTGGCCGGCGTGCCCGAAGACGTGAAGCATGCGGCGCGCTCCGCCGCGGAAAAGGACGGCAAGCCCGGATACAAGTTCACGCTGCACTTCCCCTCCTACTTCCCGATCCTGCAATACGCGGACAAGCGCGAACTGCGCGAGCAGATTTACCGTGCCAACGCGACCAAGGCTTCCGAGCTGGGCGCGAAGCCTGAATGGGACAACACGCAGAACATCGTCGACATCCTGAAGCTGCGCGATGAAGAGGCCAAGCTGCTCGGCTTCCCGAATTTCGCCGAAGTCTCCCTCGTGCCCAAGATGGCCGAGACGCCGCAGCAGGTGATTTCCTTCCTCGCAGACCTCGCCAAACGTGCGCGTCCGTTCGCCGAGAACGACCTCGCCGAACTGCGCGCCTTCGCAAAGAAGGAACTCGGCCTCGATACCCTCGAAGCGTGGGATGTCACCTATGCGTCGGAAAAACTGCGCCAGCAACGCTACGCGTTCTCGGAGCAGGAAGTGAAACAATACTTCCCGGAGCACAAGGTCGTCGAAGGCCTGTTCCGCGTGATCCAGACACTGTTCGCAGTTGACGTGAAGCCGGATACCGCGCCGACCTGGCACAAGGACGTGAAGTTCTTCCGCATCGAAAAGAACGGCCAGCTGGTCGGCCAGTTCTACCTCGACCTCTACGCCCGCCACGGCAAGCGCGGCGGCGCGTGGATGGACGATGCGCGCGGTCGCCGCAAGCATGGTGCGTCATTGCAGACGCCGGTCGCTTACCTGACCTGCAACTTCACCGAACCCGCCGTAATCGATGGCAAGGCGAAGCCGGCATTGTTCACGCACGATGAAGTGATCACGCTGTTCCACGAATTCGGCCACGGCCTGCACCACATGCTGACGCAGGTGGACGAGCTTGGCGTATCGGGCATCGCCGGCGTTGAATGGGACGCGGTCGAACTGCCGTCGCAGTTCATGGAAAACTTCTGCTGGGAATGGGATGTGCTGCAGCACATGACGGCGCATGTCGATACCGGCGCTTCGTTGCCACGTGAACTGTTCGACAAGATGATCGCCGCGAAGAACTTCCAGTCCGGCCTGCAGACACTGCGCCAGGTGGAGTTCGCGCTGTTCGACATGCACCTGCACTTCGACCACGATCCCTATGCCGGCAAGTCGGTGCAGGACGTGCTCAACGAAGTGCGCCACCAGGTTGCGGTCATGATCCCGCCGGCCTTCAACCGCTTCCAGAATTCCTTCGGCCACATCTTCGCAGGCGGTTATGCTGCGGGTTACTATAGCTACAAATGGGCTGAAGTCCTGTCCGCCGACGCCTATAGCGCCTTCGAGGAGGCCGCTGCAGCAAGCGGAAACGTGCTTTCTGCGGAAATCGGCCAGAAATTCCAGCGCGAAGTGCTCGCCATGGGCGGTTCGCGTCCTGCGCTGGAATCCTTCAAGGCCTTCCGCGGACGTGAACCGAGCATCGATGCGTTGCTGCGGCACAACGGGATGACGGCCTGATCATCAGGGAAAAACCATGAAACGCATACTGCAATCCTGCACCATCCTCATGCTGATGTGCGTCGGCTCTGCATATGGCCAGCTGTACAAGTGGGTCGGTCCGGACGGCAAGGTGACGTACAGCGACGCCCCGCCGCCGTCCACCGCGACCCGTGTTGAAACCAAAGCGGTGAGCATCGGCGGCGTAAGCACCGCCGATCTTCCCTATGAAGTGGCCGAGGCGGTCAAAGCCCACCCGGTGACGCTGTACACCACCAAGGATTGCCAGCCCCG
>NZ_LSTO01000001.1:1857222-1866707 GCF_002211445.1 Noviherbaspirillum denitrificans
TACCTGCGCTACCAGGGCGACAAGTTCTCCGAATACTTCGACGCCAACACCTACCTGCTGATCACCAAGGCGCTGGACTACTTCGATCCCGCGCGCGACTACGGCGACGACCTCGCCGCCGCACTGGCCAACACCAAGGCGCAATACCTGCTGGTCTCCTTTACCACCGACTGGCGTTTCTCGCCCGAGCGCAGCCGCGAAATCGTGCAGGCGCTGGTCAAGAACAAGCGCCGCGTCGACTACGCCGAAATCGATGCGCCGCACGGCCACGATGCCTTCCTGCTCGAGGATCCCCGCTACATGAATGTCGTGAAAGCCTATTACGACCGCATCTGGAAAGACATCAACGGCGGAGGTGCGGCATGAACTTCCGCGAACTGAATACCCTCCGTCCCGACCTCGCCTTCATCGCGCACTGGGTCGCGCCGGAGTCGCATGTGCTCGACCTCGGCTGCGGCGACGGCGTGATGCTGGAGTACCTGCAGTCGGACAAGCGCTGCTCAGGCTACGGCGTCGAGATCGACGACGACAAGATCCCGCTGTGTGTGAACCGCGGCGTATCCGTGATCCAGCAGGACCTTGAGGCCGGACTGGCAATGTTCTCCGACAACGCGTTCGACACCGTGCTCTGCCTGTCCGCGCTGCAGATGATGAAGAACGTCGAGGGCATCCTCTCGGACATCGCGCGGGTGGGCCGCGAGGCGATCGTCTCCTTCCCCAACTTTGCATACTGGCCACACCGCGTCGCGCTGCTGCGCGGCCGCATGCCGGTGTCGAAATCGCTGCCGTATGAGTGGTATGACACGCCCAACCTGCGTTGCGCCACGATCAAGGACTTTGAGGAACTTGCGAACCGGGTGGGACTCGAAGTGCTCGAACGCGTTGCGTTGCACGACGGAAACCCCGTCAACTTCCTCCCGAACTGGCGCGGCAGCCTGGCCGTGTTCCGATTCCGCAAGAGATAATCCACGCCATCAGCGAGTAACTTAATGACAAGCGCAACGCCCGTCACACCACCCGAGGCCGCAAGCGCCGAACCGAACAAGCCCGACTGGCGTCATTATTTCAGCCGCGAGATGCTGATCTGCGTCTCGCTGGGCTTTTCCTCCGGCCTGCCGCTGTTCATCCTTTACAACCTGCTGTCTGCATGGCTGAAGTCGGAAAGCGTAGACCTGAAGGCCATCGGCCTGTTTGCGCTGGTCGGCTTTCCGTATACTTGGAAGTTCGTCTGGTCGCCGTTGATGGACCGTTTCCACTTCCCTCTCCTGGGCCGGCGGCGCGGCTGGATGCTGGTCACGCAATTGTTGTTGCTGGGGGCGGTCGGCTCGATGGGATTCTTTTCGCCGAAGACCGACCTGACCGCGATTGTCTTGCTGTCAGGTGCGATTGCCTTCCTGTCGGCCAGCCAGGATATCGTGATTGATGCCTTCCGCCGCGAGATGCTGACAGATGCGCAGCAAGGGTCGGGCACCGCGCTGTTCGTCAATGCCTACAAGCTGTCGACGCTTGTGCCAGGCTCGCTGTCGCTGATCCTGTCGGACCACATCAGCTGGCAGGCGGTGTTCGCCGTCACCGCGTTGTTCATGCTGCCCGGCGTGCTGACCACGCTGCTGATTTCCGAGCCGCGGCTCTATGGCCAGCCGCCAAAGAACTTGCGCGAGGCGGTCGTGCTGCCGTTCCGCGAATTCATCCGCCGCAGCGGCTGGTCGCATGCGCTGCTGGTGCTGGCCTTCATCTTCCTCTACAAGCTGGGCGATTCGATGGCCACCGCGCTGGCGACGCCGTTCTACATCGACCTCGGATTCTCACGGACACAGATCGGTCTTGTAGCGAAGAATGCCGGCCTGTGGGCCAGTCTGGCAGGCGGCATCCTCGGCGCCGTGTGGCTGGAAAAGACCGGCATCAACCGCGGGTTGTGGATCTTCGGCGTGCTGCAAGCGGTTGCCATTCTCGGCTTTGCCGCGCTGGCCAACGTGGGCGTTGCCACCGGCGAAAATGCAACCCTGATGCTGGGCGCGGTGATCGGCCTGGAAGCGTTCGCTGTCGGCCTCGGCACGGCCGCGTTCACCGCCTACATTGCCACCACCACCGACCCGCGCTACACGGCCACGCAGTACGCGCTGTTCACCAGCCTTGCCGCGGTGCCAAGGACGTTCTTCAATGCGGCGACCGGCTACATCGTCGCGCATACAGGCTGGTTCGTGTTCTTCCTGATATGCTTTGCGCTTGCGCTGCCGGGCATGATGCTGTTGCCGAAGGTCGCTCCCTGGAAAAAACAGGACGCCTGACCTGACGCCCGTCCGGCCGCGTTGACGGAGGACGAAAACATGAAACGGAGTATTCACGCATTCCTGTTCGCCATCGTGCTGGGGATCGCCGGCCCTGGTGTGCAGGCGAAGGACAGCGCGGCCGGTGCCGACGACGGCGTCAAGGTCGACAAGATGTCCAGCGTGCGCAAGCTGGTGTCGGAAGAGCAGGTGGAAGCGGCGGCGCTGCAACAATATCTCGGCATCAAGCGCGACGCGGGGCAGCAGAAAGCGCTTGCCCCGGAAGGCCATCCCCAGCTGCAGCGCTTGCGTGCGATTGCAAACAAGATCATCCCGCATGCCTTGCGCTGGAACGAACGCGCAGCCCAATGGCAATGGGAAGTCAATCTGATCGGCTCGAAGGAAATCAATGCCTTCTGCATGCCGGGCGGGAAGATTGCCTTCTACACAGGCATCCTGGACAGCCTGAAGCTGACCGATGATGAAGTCGCCATCGTGATGGGGCACGAAATCGCGCATGCGTTGCGCGAACACGGTCGCGAGCGGCTGGCGAAATCGACACTGACCAATGCCGGCGCGAAGCTGGCGGGCATCGGTGCTTCCCTGTTGTTCGGCGTCGATCCGCATCTGACAGATGGCGTCGCCGGCTTCGGCGCAAAGCTGATGGTGTTGAAATTCTCCCGTGGCGATGAGACCGAAGCCGACCTGGTCGGCCTCGACATCGCTGCGCGCGCAGGCTACGATCCGCGCGCCGGCATCGCGCTCTGGCAGAAGATGGGGATGGTGAGCAAGAATACGTCGCTGCAATGGCTGTCGACCCACCCGGCGGGAGATGCCCGCATCGCCGAGATGCAGAAGCACATGCCGTCGGTGATGCCGCTGTTTGTGAAGGCGCGCGGCACGCAGACGCCGCCACCACCCTACATGAGCAACGTGAAAGGGATCGCGCCTATCCCTTGAGGAAGGCCGACGCGCCGTTGTACTCGATGGTCAGCGGCGCGTGGTCGGAGAAGCGCTCGGCCTTGTAGACGGCTGCGGCGCTCGCCTTCTCGGCAATTCCCGGGGTGGAGATGTGGTAGTCGATACGCCACCCCACATTGTTCGCCCACGCCTGGCCGCGGTTGCTCCACCAGGTGTACGCCTCGCCGGTCGTCTCCGGATGCAACCGGCGGTACACATCGACCAGCCCGACGTCGCCCAACACGCGCGTCATCCATGCGCGCTCTTCCGGCAGGAAGCCGGAGTTCTTCTGGTTGCTCTTCCAGTTCTTCAGGTCGATTTCCTTGTGCGCGATGTTCCAGTCGCCGCACAGCACCACTTCCTGGCCGCAGTCGCGCAGCTTTTGCAGGTGCGGGAGGAAGACATCCATGAAGCGGAATTTCGCCTGCTGGCGCTCCTCGCTGGACGAACCGGACGGGCAGTACACCGAGATCACCGACAGCTTGCCGAAATCGCATTGCACATAGCGGCCTTCCGCATCGAATTCCTCGCAGCCGAAACCGATCTTGACCGCATCCGGCGCGAACTTTGAATAGATGCCGACGCCGGAGTAACCCTTTTTCTCTGCGAAGTGGAAATGGCCGTGGTAACCCTCCGGCGCACGAAATGCCGGTGTCATGTCGGCTTCCTGGGCTTTCAGTTCCTGCACGCAGACGAAATGGGCATCGTGCTTTGCCATCCATTCGAAGAAGCCCTTCTTGGCGGCGGAGCGGATACCGTTGAGGTTGGCTGAGACGATCTTGAGCATGGTGTTCAGGGGAAAAAACGAGCGGCTAGCATAACCGATTCATCCGAAACGTGCGGCTCGACCCGGTACAATGCGGGTCTGTCCGGCACGGTCCGGCATTGTCAAATCATCCATATCGAGGACATCTTGAGTCAGCTGAGCCAGGAATTCATCGAATTCTCCGTCAATGCAGGCGTGCTGCGTTTCGGTGAGTTCATTACCAAGGCGGGGCGCACGTCGCCTTATTTCTTCAACGCCGGCCTGTTCAACAACGGCGCCACGCTCGGCAAGCTGGCCGAATTCTATGCGCAGGCACTGATCGATTCGGGCATCGAGTTCGACATGCTGTTCGGTCCTGCCTACAAGGGCATCACGCTGGCCGCCGCCACCTCGATCGCGCTGGCGCAAAAGGGCCGCAACGTGCCCTTTGCGTACAACCGCAAGGAAGCCAAGGACCATGGCGAAGGCGGCACCATCGTCGGCGCCAAGCTGGAGGGCAGGGTGGTGATCATTGACGACGTGATTTCCGCAGGCACTTCGGTACGCGAGTCGGTCGAGATGATCCGCGCCGCTGGCGCAACGCCGAGCGCGGTGCTGATTGCGCTGGACCGCATGGAAAAGTCGGGCAAGGATGATGCGCTGTCCGCGCACTCGGCGGTGCAGGAAGTGACCAAGGCTTACGGCATGCCTGTCGTATCGATTGGCAACCTGGCCGATCTGCTGGAATACATTTCGCGGGCCGGCGCCAATCCGGACCTGGCGAAGTACAAGGATGCGGTGTCGGCTTACCGCAGCCGTTACGGGGTGCAGTAAGCGTCACGCAGGACGCGCCGGGCGGCGCGTCCTTCATGGCCGGGATCAGCCGGCCAGTTTCTTCTTCAGCAATTCCGTCAGCTGGGCCGGGTTGGCCTTGCCCTTGGTGGCTTTCATTGCCTGGCCGATGATTGCGTTGAATGCCTTTTCCTTGCCGGAGCGGTATTCCTCGACCGACTTGGCATTCGCGGCCAGCACTTCATCGACGATCTTTTCCAGCGCGCCGCTGTCGGAAATCTGCTTCAGGCCCTTCGCCTCGATGATGTCGTCGGCCAGCGTTTCCTTGTCCGACGGCGCTTCCCACATGCCGGCAAACACTTCCTTCGCGATCTTGTTGGAAATCGTGCCGTCGGCGATGCGCTGCAGCAGCACGGCTAGCTGTTCCGCCTTCACCGGCGCATTGGCGATGTCGACGCCTTCGCGGTTCAACGTGGACGACACGTCGCCCATCAGCCAGTTGGCGGCAGGCTTGGCCTGCTCCTTGCCGGCCTTGTTCACGACCGCTTCAAAGTAGGAAGCCATTGCCTTCGACTGCGTCAGCACCGACGCGTCGTATTCGGGCAGGCCGAAGTCGCGGACGAACCGCTCGCGCATCGCGCCGGGCAGTTCCGGCATCGATGCCTTCACACGCTCGATCCATTCCTGCGCGATCACCAGCGGCGGCAGGTCGGGGTCCGGGAAGTAGCGATAGTCCTGCGCGTCTTCCTTGCTGCGCATGGAACGGGTTTCCTTGCGATCCGGATCGTACAGGCGGGTTTCCTGCACCACCTTGCCGCCGTCTTCGATCAGCTCGATCTGGCGGCGCACTTCGTAGTTGATCGCTTCTTCGAGGAAGCGGAAGGAGTTCAGGTTCTTGATCTCGCAGCGCGTGCCAAATTCTTTCTGGCCGAGCGGACGCACCGAGACGTTGGCGTCGCAGCGGAAGGAGCCTTCCTGCATGTTGCCGTCGCAGATGCCCAGCCATACCACGAGCGAGTGCAGCGCCTTCGCATAGGCCACCGCTTCGGCGGCGCTGCGCATGTCGGGTTCGGTCACGATTTCGAGCAGCGGCGTGCCTGCGCGGTTGAGGTCGATACCGGTCATGCCGTGGTAGTCCTCGTGCAGCGACTTGCCGGCATCTTCTTCGAGGTGGGCGCGAGTCAACTGCACCGTGCGCATCTCGGCCTTGCCATCCTTCTCCAGCACGAACGACAGCGTGCCGCCCTGCACGACGGGAATTTCGTACTGGCTGATCTGGTAGCCCTTCGGCAGGTCGGGGTAGAAGTAGTTCTTGCGCGCGAAGATCGACTGCGGTGCAACCTTGGCGCCGATCGCCAGGCCGAACTGGATCGCGCGTTCGACGGCGCCCTTGTTCATGACCGGCAGCACGCCGGGCAGCGCCAGGTCCACCGGGCAGGCCTGGGTGTTCGGCTCGGCGCCGAACTGCGTCGAGGCGCCGCTGAAAATCTTGGATTGGGTAGAGAGCTGTGCGTGCGTCTCAAGTCCGATGACGACTTCCCATTGCATAGTGTTTTCCTCAGAAATTTATTCTTCGTAACGGCACTGCCCGGTCTTCAGGTTGACCGAGAGTTCCGAAAAATTGGGGCGTGATCCGCAGAGCGCCGGACAGCTCGGCTTCACGTTCAGCGTGTCGCCTTCGCGCTCGAGCCGGATGGTACATCGAGGCAGGCGGTCGAAATCGTAGCCGCGCCGGGTGCGCGCATCGTTTGCGTCTTTCAGCGCGATGCGCCACTGCACCATCGGCGCCGCATCGCGGACTTCGGCCACCAGGCCGTCGCTTTCGTCGATGCTGCAGTCGAAGCCGTGGGTGCTGCGGAACAGCGACGACTCCCAGCGGAAGGCGTCGATATGGCTGCCTGCCAGGCTGATTTCTCCGTTGTCTGCGTAGATCACTTTCTCGCCATCCACCGTGCGCGCGACGCTGCACGAGAACCGTGTCTCGAGCTGCTGGTCGGCAGCCGATGCCGTTCCTGCAATCAGCAGGAGGGCGGCCAGTGTCGCGCGGACGAGTGGTGTCATACGCCTTCCGGAATGCGGCTGTGCCAGTCGGTGACGCGCTGGTACTGGTGCGCGACGTTGAGCAGCTTCGCCTCGTTGAAGGTGTTGCCGATGATTTGCAGGCCGACCGGGCGCTTCGCGTTCTTCTCCCCCTTGCCGAAGCCGCAGGGGATCGACATGCCGGGCAGCCCGGCGAGGCTGGTCGACAGCGTGAAGATGTCGGCGAGGTAATTCGCCACCGGGTCGTCGGCCTTGTCGCCAAGGTCCCACGCCACCGTCGGCGATACCGGGCCCATGATCACGTCGCACTGCTTGAATGCTTCCTGGAAGTCCTGCGCAATCAGGCGGCGGATCTTCTGCGCCTGCAGGTAGTAGGCGTCATAGTAGCCGTGCGAGAGTACATAGGCGCCGACCAGGATACGGCGCTTCACTTCATCGCCGAATCCTTCCGCACGCGTCTTGCGGTACATGTCGGCGAGGTCCTTGTAATCGGCGGCGCGGTGGCCGTAGCGCACGCCGTCGAAGCGCGACAGGTTGGACGAGGCTTCGGCCGGCGCGATCACGTAATACACGGGAATCGACAGCTCGGTCTTGGGCAGCGAAATGTCGACCAGCGTCGCGCCCAGCTTCTCGTACTCGCGCAGCGCGCCGCGCACCGCTTCTTCCACATCGCTGGCCAGGCCCTTGCCGAAGTATTCACGCGGCACGCCGATCTTCAGGCCCTGCAGCGGCTTGTCGAGGTCGCGCGTGAAATCTTCCGAGGGGCGCTCGAGGCTGGTCGAATCCTGCGGATCGAAACCGGTCATCGCATTCAGCAGCAGTGCGCAGTCTTCCGCGGTCTGCGCCATCGGGCCGCCCTGGTCGAGCGACGATGCAAAAGCGATCATGCCGAAGCGCGACACGCGGCCGTAAGTCGGCTTGATGCCGGTGACGCCGCACAAAGATGCCGGCTGGCGAATGGAACCGCCGGTGTCCGTTGCAGTCACAGCCGGGGCCAAACGCGCGGCGATTGCCGCCGCCGAGCCGCCGGAGGAGCCGCCGGGAATTGCAATCTTGTCCCACGGGTTCTTGACCGGGCCGAAGAAGGAATTCTCGTTCGACGAACCCATGGCAAATTCGTCACAGTTCAACTTTCCGAGGTTGACCATGCCTGCCGTACGGAACTGTTTCACCACAGTAGCATCGAAGGGGCTGATGTAGTTCGAGAGCATCTTCGAGCCGGCGGTGGAGCGCCAGCCGCGCGTGACAAAAATGTCCTTGTGCGCGATGGGCACGCCGGTGAGCGGCGTCGTGTCGCCTTTTGCAATGCGGGCATCCGCTTCAGCGGCTTGGGCGAGGGTGAGTCCTTCGTCGACATGGATGAAGGCGTTCAGGTCGCTCTGCGCGATGCGGCCAAGGTAAGCCTTGGCCAGTTCGGTGGCGGAAACCTGCTTTGCCTGCAGCAGCGCGGAAAGCTCTTTGAGTGTCTTGGTGTGCATAGGATGGTAAGGGCGCGGCTCTTGTTATTCGATGACTTTCGGGACCAGGTACAGGCCGTCCTGGGTGGCCGGGGCAACCTGCTGGTAGTCCTCGCGGCGGTTCGGTTCGGCGACTTCATCCTCGCGCAGGCGCAGGGCGACGTCGTCCTGGTAGGCGGCGATCGGGTGGTTCAGCGGCTCGATGCCGGTAGTGTCGACGGCGCGCATCTGCTCCACCAGGGAGAAGATGCCGTTGAGCTTGTCCAGGGTTTTGGCGGCCTGTTCTTCGTTCAGGTCGAGCTGCGCCAGTCGGGCAAGGCGTTTAACGTCGGAGAGGTCGAGTGACATGATGGAAAGGGATGGACGGCCCCTCGCGGGGCGCTGTTTTTCAAAGGAATAATATGTTTTCTAGTTCTGGTAAAAACTTGTCAAAACGCGTGATCTGGGGCTTATCCGGCACGCATTTTTAAGGTTTCCCTCGACTAACTTCGGCTAAATTATAAGGTAGAATGGCGGGTTAATACCTCGCTGGCGAAGCTGTTTTGACACGCCGCCGGACCGCAGGTTTTCACCACCAACGTTAAGCGCGCCCATGATGCGCATCAGGACCATACATGTTCGGATTTTTACGCAGTTATTTCTCTAACGACCTGGCAATCGACCTCGGCACAGCCAATACGCTGATCTACGTGCGCAACATGGGGATCGTGCTGGACGAGCCGTCGGTGGTGGCGATTCGTCAGCAAGGCGGGCCGAACGGGAAGAAAACCATCCAGGCGGTCGGCAAGGAAGCCAAGCAGATGCTGGGCAAGGTGCCGGGCAACATCGAAGCGATCCGCCCGATGAAGGATGGCGTGATCGCCGACTTCACCGTCACCGAACAGATGCTCAAGCAGTTCATCCGCATGGTGCACGACTCCAAGCTGTTCAAGCCGTCCCCGCGCATCATCATCTGCGTTCCCTGCGGTTCCACCCAGGTCGAGCGCCGCGCGATCCGCGAATCCGCACTCGGCGCAGGCGCGTCGCAGGTTTACCTCATTGAAGAGCCGATGGCCGCCGCGATCGGCGCCGGCCTGCCCGTCTCCGACGCGACCGGCTCGATGGTCGTCGACATCGGCGGCGGTACGACCGAAGTCGGCATCATCTCGCTGGGCGGCATGGTGTACAAGGGCTCCGTGCGCGTCGGCGGCGACAAGTTCGACGAAGCGATCGTCAACTATATCC
>NZ_LSTO01000001.1:1866717-1886711 GCF_002211445.1 Noviherbaspirillum denitrificans
GTCGGCGTGCTGGTACGCCGCGCACTTGAAACTGCCTGGAAGCGGGCGCTTGGAGAAAGCAAATGAGCGAACCACACGAGATCACGGTGACCGTCAACGGGGTGAAATACCAGCGTGCTGTGGAGCCGCGCATGCTGCTGACCGACTTCCTGCGCCATGCGCTGGGCCTGACCGGTACCCATGTCGGCTGCGAGCACGGTGTGTGTGGCGCCTGCACCATCATGGTCAACGGCGACAGCGTCCGCGGTTGCCTCATGTTCGCGGTCCAGGCCGATGGCTGCGAGATCCAGACGGTCGAAGGTCTGGGCACGGTGGAGAACCTCAATCCGTTGCAACAGGCCTTCCAGACGTGCCATGGATTGCAGTGCGGTTTTTGCACACCGGGCATGCTGATGACATCCACCGACATGCTGCAGAAATATCCGCTCGAAACCGACGAAGCAATCCGGGACGGCTTGTCGGGCAATCTCTGCCGTTGCACCGGCTATGCGCACATCGTCGAGGCCGTGCGAATGGAGCGCGACCGCCAGAAGGAGAATGCATGATGAAGATGCATGTGCTCTCCGGCGGCCGCCTGCGCATGAAGAAGAGCGTCTACGTGCCCGATGCCGATCGGCAGGAAACCATCGAATTGCCTGTTTCCTGTTTCCTGTTGCGGCATCCGCAAGGCAATGTCTTGTTCGACACCGGATGCCATCCGTCGGTCAGCCATGATGCCGAGGCCCGCTGGGGTGCCATGGCGCGCGCAATGGTGCCGATTTCCGGACCGAGGGAGAACGTCGTCGACGGCCTTCAGGCAATCGGTTTGCTGCCGCAAGACATCGACGTGGTCGTGAATTCGCATTTCCATTCCGATCATTGCGGATGCAACGAGTTTTTCAAGAAGGCGACGGTGGTATGCCATGCGCGCGAGCTGGAGGCTGCCCGCAAGGAAGATGCGGTCAAGAGCGGTTTCCTGCCGGTGGACTGGGATCAGCCGATGCCGGTGGAAACGATCGATGGCCAGCGCGACCTGTTCAACGACGGACGCATCGTGCTGGTCCCAGTGCCCGGTCATACCGCGGGCATGACGGGAGCGCTCGTCAATTTGGACAAATCGGGCGCTTTTTTCCTGGCATCCGACGCCGTCGCGTTGCGTTCCAACCTGGAGCGCGAACTCAATCCACGCAATACATGGGACCCGGAACAATCCACGCGTTCGATGCAGGAAATCCGCCGCATCGAGACGGGCGGCGCCACGGTCGTCTTCGGCCACGACGATCAACAGTGGCGGGAAATGAAAAAGGGCGCGGACTTTTACGACTGAATACCATCCGACTCAGACCACGCATATGAAACTCGAAATGCCACCCGAAAGCGCGACGACCCTCGTGGGAAAGCGCGTCAAGCGTAGCGAAGATCCGCGCTTGCTGACCGGCCGCGGCTGTTATGTGGATGACAAGCAGGTCGTCGGCTTGCTCCATATCGCCTTCCGCCGCAGCGATCAGTCCCACGCGCGCATCGTTGGTATCGACGTCTCCGGCGCGCTCGAAATTCCCGGCGTCATTGCCGTCTTCACCGCGGACGACCTAGAAGGTGAAGTCAAGCCGATCTTCGCGATTTCGAAGATGCCCAATTACCATCCGACCGCGATCTATCCCCTCGCACGCGGGAAAGTCCGCTTTGTCGGCGAACCGGTCGTCGCGGTGGTTGCCGAGAGCCGTTACATCGCCGAAGATGCCCTCGAAAGCATCCTGATCGACTACGATCCGCTGCCAAACGTCATCGATCCGGAACAGGCCGCGCTGCCCGGCGCTCCGCTGTTGCACGAGGAAGCCGGCACCAACGTCCTGGTCGAACGCGAGTTTCGCCGCGGCGACATCGATGCCGTCATGGACGAAGCGCCGGTGAAGGTCGGGGGACGCTTCCGCTTCCACCGCAAGACACCGCTGGCCATCGAGAACCGCACTTACCTGGCCGAATATGATCAAGGAAAGCGGTCGCTGACCCTGCATTCCTCCACCGGCAGTCCCGGCATCGTGCGTGACGCGCTGGTCGATATCCTTGGAATCCCGGGCAACCGCTTGCGCGTCGTCGCGCCGGACGTCGGCGGCAGCTTCGGTGGCAAGGGCTCGCTTTATCCGGAAGAAATCCTCGTCTGCGCATTGGCGCGCAAGATGGGCAAGCCGGTCAAATGGACCAGCGACCGGCTGGAAGACCTCGCTACCACCAGCCAGGCATTCGACGAACTGGTCGATGCCGAACTGGCGCTGGACGAGCAGGGCCGTTTCCTTGGCCTGCGCGCACACGTGGTCGGCAATGTCGGCGCCTACTCGATCTATCCGTGGACGGCCGGACTGGAACCGGTGCAGGTGATCAGCTTCATGCCCGGGCCGTACCGGATTCCGGTCTACCACGGGCACGTCCGCGGCGTCGCCACCTCCAAGTCGCCGACCGGGCCGTACCGCGGCGTGGGAAGGCCGACGTCCACCTACGTCATGGAGCGCCTGGTAGACATGGCTGCGCGCAAGATCGGCCTCGATCCAAAGGAAATCCGCCTGCGCAACCTGATCCGCGCGGAAGAATTCCCCTACAAGACGGCCCCCGGCATCGTCTGGGACCGGTCCGGATTCATCGAGTGCCTGGAAGAGGGAAGCAAGGCGCTCGACTACGACGGCCTTCGCAGGAAGCAGGCGGAGGCGCGAGCTGCTGGCCGATGGGTAGGCATCGGTATTTCCTCGTATGCGGAACTGTCAGGCATCGGATCGCGCATCTCCGCTTCACCGGGCATGCCGATCAATACGGGGACAGAAATCGCGACCATTAAGATCGATCCGAGCGGCTCCATCACCGGATTCTTCGGCATTGCGTCGCACGGGCAGGGCCTGGAGACCACCCTTGCCCAGGTCATTTCCGACGAGCTGGGCGCACGTTTCGACGATATCACCATCGTGCATGGTGACACATCGGTGGTGTCGCACAGTACCGGCACCTACGCCAGCCGCAGCGCGGTGCTGGCCGGCGGGGCCGCCATGCTGGCGGCGCGTGCGATGAAGGAAAAGCTGGCACGGATCGCCTCGCACATGCTGGACAGCGATCCTTCGCATATCGACATCCGCGACGGCATCTTCACCGCGCGGGATTCGGGCAAGAGCGTCACGATTGCCGACATCGCTGATGTCGTCTACTCGCAGATGGGGCGGCTACCGAAGGAAGCCATCGAGGTACTGGAGGAAACGCGGTCCTATGACCCGGTATGGGGGACGACCAGCGCCGCGACCCACTTCGCGCTGGTGGAGATCGACCCGGAAACCTATACGGTCCATGTCAGGGATTATCTCGTGGCGGAAGACTGCGGCCGGATCATCAATCCGCTGATCGTCGATGGACAGGTGCATGGCGCTGTTGCCCAGGGTATCGGCGCCGCCCTGTTCGAAGAGGTGGTGTATGACGAGCGCGGGCAATTGTTGACGGCCAGCCTGGTCGACTACGTCGCGCCGGCCGCACCGGAAGTGCCGGCCATGCAGATCGTTCACGTCGAATCGGCACTGCCCGCCACGCTGGGCGGATTCCGCGGTATGGGGGAGGGCGGCACCATCGGGGCGCCGGCCGCCATTGCCAACGCCGTGTCGGATGCCCTTGCACCGCTCGGCATCGAAATCGTCGAACTGCCGGTAACGCCGGGACGCCTGTTCCGGCTGATCCAAGAACAACATTCCAAACGCTAAGGAGATTTTCAAATGGCAAGCAACCTGAATGGCAAAGTGGCAATCGTGACTGGCGGCGGACGTGACGTGGGGCGCCAGATCGCCCTTGCACTGGCTGCCGACGGCGCGGCGGTGGCACTCAACTACAACCGCTCATCGGCGGAAGCCGAAGCGGTGGTCGGCGAAATCCGCGCTGCGGGAGGCAATGCGCGCGCCTACCGTGCTGACGTGGGCAAGTACGAACAGGTAAAAGACATGGTTGACGGCGTGGTCCGCGACTTCGGCCGCATCGATATCCTCGTCAACAATGCCGGGCTTGTGATCAACGAGCGGTTCGTCAACACGACGCCGGAGCAATGGGCAGCGCAGATCGATGTCGACCTGTACGGCACCATCCATACCTGCCACGCGGTCGCACCGCACATGATCAAGCAGAATTTCGGGCGCATCATCACCCTGGCAGGGGACTCGTCGCGCATCGGTGAAAACGGGCTGGCGATCGCGGCAGCAGCGCGCGCCGGCGGCATCGCCCTGATGAAGTCCCTGGCCAAGGAGCTGGGCCGGGCCAATGTCACCGCCAACGCAATTTCACTCGGCCTGATCGAAACTGCCCATTCCGATCCGGAATTCCTCGCCGCCAACCGGGAAAAGATCGTCCGCCAGTATCCGCTGCGCCGTATCGGCAAGCCGGAAGACGTCGCGCCGACCGTTGCTTTCCTGGCATCGGAGGGCGCGGCCTGGATCACCGGTCAGGTGCTGAGCGTTAACGGCGGCTTCTGCATGGTGTAAGTAGGGAACGATTTCATCATCAAACAATTCCTTGCTGGAAGGAGGGGAGATCGACATGATTTGCACTGACATCATCGCGCCGGTAGGAGAGCTTGTCCGGCGCCATGCAGAGAACCGCCCACAGAAGCTGGCATTCCAGGATGCCCATTCCTCGGTCACGTATGGGGAGCTGGCGGCAAGCACTGCCAACCTTGCCGGCCATTTGCAGGACGCCGGCATCGACGCCGGCGACTGCGTTGCGGTATTCCTGCCCAATTCGGTTGCCTGGGTGGAGAGCTGCTTCGCTATCGTCCGCGCCGGCGCGATCTGCGTGCCGATCAGCTATGACGCGACGCTGCAGGAAGTCCTGTATCGGCTGCAGGACGCAGGATGCAAGGCCATTGTCACGACCGATGAACGCGCCGCCCTGGTCGCGTCGCTGGCCGGCGAGCATCCCGCACTGAAGACAATCATCCTGGTATCGCGCGGCGAAACCCGTGGAGACGGATTGCGCTTCGACGACTTGCGCAGCACCCCCGCGCGCTCCGTACCGCGTGACGCAGAGGCAATGGACGCGCCATCGTTCATCATCTACACCTCTGGCACGACGGGAAAGGCCAAGGGCGTTCTGCTCAGCCAGCACAGCATGCTCTGGGTTGCCGCGGCATGCTGGGCGCCGATCGCGGGCCTGTCGGAAAGCGACCATGTGCTGTCGCCATTGCCGCTGTTCCATTCCTACGCGCTGAACCTGACCGTCCTAAGCATTCTTGCCGTTGGCGCGAGCGAATACATCGTCGAGAAGTTTTCCACGACGGAGACAATGGAACTGCTGCAATCCGGGCGTTTCACCATTTTCCCGGGTGTCCCGACCATGTTCCACTATTTGCTGGAAGCGGCACGCTCGAATCCGGGCGCGCGTTTCCCGGGATTGCGCCTCTGCCTGTCCGCCGGTGCCATCATGCCCGCGCCCGTGAACAAGGAATTCGAAGAACGGTTCGGCGTGATGCTGCTCGACGGATACGGCATCACCGAGACATCGACGATGGTCACGCTGAACTGGCAACACGGCGGCCGCGTGCTTGGATCCTGCGGCCTGCCCGTGCCCGGGTTGTCGACCCGCGTCATCGACCCGCTCACCGGCCTGGACGTCGAAACCGGTGCTGAAGGGGAGTTGATCGTGCGCGGTCCGAACCTGATGAAGGGGTATCACGGCAAGCCAAACGAAACAGAACAGGCGATCCGGAACGGCTGGTATCACACGGGAGACCTTGCGCGAAGCGACAAGTGCGGCTTCCTGACGATCACCGGCAGGCTCAAGGAAGTGATCATCCGCGGCGGCCAGAACATCGCGCCGGCGGAAGTCGAAGAGGCAGTGTGTGCCTTCCCGGCCGTTCTTGACTGCGCCGTGGTCGGGGCGCCGCACCGCTTGCTCGGTGAAGTCCCTGTCGTCTTTGTCGTTCCGCGCGAAGGTATGGATGTGGTTGTCGATGACCTGATTGTCCACTGCAGGGAGCGGCTGTCTGCTTACAAGATTCCTGGCGCGGTGCACGTTGTACAGGAAATTCCGCGCACCGGGTCGGGAAAAATCATCCGCTACAAGCTGAAAGAAACACTCGCCGAAGACTAGGATTGAAAGGGAATAACATGGGAAAAGCAGCAATGGCGGAAATCCGCCTGAATGACAACAGCCTGTTCAAACAGGCATGCTATGTCGGCGGTGAGTGGATCAATGCCGACAGCAAGGAAACGATACGGGTGGACAATCCGGCTACCGGCGAGACGATCGGCAGTGTTCCCCGCATGGGCGCAGCGGAAACGCGTCGGGCGATTGCCGGCGCCTATGCCGCCATGCCGGACTGGCAGGCGAAGACTGGCAAGGAACGCGCGGCGATCCTGCGCAAATGGTATGAACTACTGCTCGCTAACCAGGAAGACCTGGCGCGCATCATGACGACTGAACAAGGCAAGCCTCTCGCTGAGTCGCGGGGTGAAATCGCTTATGCGGCATCCTACGTCGAATGGTTTGCCGAGGAGGCGAAGCGGGTGTACGGCGACACCATCCCGTCGCCTGCCGGCGACCGTCGTATCGTCGTCATCAAGCAGCCCGTCGGCGTGTGTGCGGCGATTACGCCATGGAACTTCCCGGCGGCCATGATCACCCGCAAGGCGGCGGCGGCCCTCGCCGCCGGCTGCACGATGGTGATCAAGCCGGCCAGCCAGACGCCGTTTTCCGCATTGGCGCTGTGTGTATTGGCCGAGCGGGCGGGCGTGCCCAATGGCGTCCTGTCCTGCGTGACCGGCTCGGCATCCGAGATCGGTGGCGAAATGACTTCCAACCCGACGGTGCGCAAGCTTTCCTTCACAGGGTCGACAGAGGTGGGCAAGCTGTTGCTCCAGCAGTGTGCAACCACGGTGAAGAAGACGTCGATGGAATTGGGCGGCAATGCGCCCTTCATCGTGTTTGATGATGCGGATATCGCGGCGGCGGTCAAAGGCGCCCTCGTTGCAAAATACCGCAATGCCGGACAAACGTGCGTCTGCGCCAACCGTATCCTGGTCCAGGATGGCGTCTACGACGAATTTGTCTCGCGGTTTGCAGAAGCGGTGCGTGCGCTGAAAGTTGGCGACGGCATGGCCGAGGGCACGGTGATCGGGCCCTTGATCGACCAGAATGCGGTTGCAAAGGCCGAGGAGCATGTGGCCGACGCTCTGGCCAAGGGCGCATCTCTTGTTACCGGCGGCGAGCGGCATCCGTTGGGCGCGAATTTCTTCGTCCCGACCATTCTTTCCAATGCGACGAAGGACATGGCGATCTTCCATGAAGAAACGTTCAGCCCGGTGGCGCCGGTTTTCCGGTTCAAGACCGAGGAAGAAGCGATTGCAATGGCCAACGACACGGAATTCGGACTGGCATCGTACTTTTACGGGCGCGACATCGGCCGGGTCTGGCGGGTGGCCGAGGCGCTGGATTACGGGATGGTTGGCATCAACGAGGGCTTGATTTCGACGGAGGTGGCGCCGTTTGGCGGCGTCAAGGAAAGCGGCAGCGGCCGGGAGGGATCGAAGTATGGTCTCCAGGACTACCTGGAAATCAAGTACCTCTGCATGGGTGGAATCTGAGGCCGGTCAGCCCATCAGATCATTCAACGTCCACGCAAGCCGACTAGAGGCCGTGACATGATGCGCATGCTTCCCGCAACGATGCGGATTGCCCAAGTCGCGCGCGAGTTCCGTTCGCTGTTCCGGAAAGGATTCGCGCGCGACGAGTCTCAAGTTATGAATGTGGATGGACGTCCCACGCCACTATTGCGGCATGGCGACGCCAGCTTGAACCATGGACCATGGCGTAACAGACGCCTTCACCGCGCGTACCGGTGCGACGGCAACCCTGTTCGTGCGAAGCGGAAACGACTTCATCCGCATCTGCACGTCCATCAAGAATCAGGAGAACGTCCGCGCGGTCGGCACAGCGCTGGATCGTGCCCATCCCGCGTACGAACGCCTGATGCGACGTGGGTTGTATCTTGGACTGTCTTCCGTCTTCGGTAGCCAGTTGATGACCCAGTACGATCCGATTTTCGATCGGGCCGGTAATGTCATCGGAGCGATCGTGGTAGGCCTCCCGGTACCGGAACGGTTCTACGACAGCGTGAGCTTCAAGCTGTCCGCACTCGTCATGGCAGGACTGCTGTCGGTAGTTGCATTGCAGTCCGCGCTGCTATGGTACGAGGGCGCACGGGTCGCAACTGCCGGAGCGGTCTCCATCGGCGCGTCACTCTTGATCGGCAGCGGCATTTACCTCTTTGTCCGGCATGCCATCAGTGCCCCGCTTGTGGCGGTGAAAGACGCAGCCAGCAAGCTGGCTGCAGGCGATCTGACTTCGCTCCTGCATGTCGAGCGCCGGGACGAGATCGGCCATCTAATGCATGCGCTGAACGCCACCGCGCAAGGTTTGACACGGATTGTGGCGACGGTCCGTACCAATACAGATGGCATCACAGCCGCTGTACGCGACATCTCGGAAGGCAACGCAAATTTGTCGCAGCGTACGGATGCGCAAGCCGGCGCGCTGCAGGATACGGCCCGTGAAATGGCGCGGGTAACGGACATGGCCGAGGAAAACGGCAGGCACGCGCGGGACGTGACCGCACATGTCGCTACCGCCGCCGCGGTCGCGCAGCTCGGCAACCGAGTGGTTGGCGATGTGGTGCAGACCATGGCGGAGATCAGGAACAGCGCCCTCAAAATCGCAGACATCGTCGGCGTCATTGATGCCATTGCCTTCCAGACCAATATTCTTGCATTGAATGCTTCCGTTGAAGCAGCCCGGGCCGGCGAGCAGGGACGCGGATTTGCCGTGGTAGCGGCCGAAGTTCGGCAACTGGCGCAACGCTCGGCGTTGGCTGCGAGGGAGATCCACGGGTTGATTCGCGAATCCGTCGATAATGTCGAAGCAGGGAGCGAGCTGGTCCAGAAGGCTGGCGCAACGATGGCCGACATCCTGGCATCGGTTGAAGCAGTCAATACCACCATTAACCTGATCAATACGGCGAGTCAGGCGCAACACGCCGGTATCGACGAGATTAACAAGGCATTGCTCAATATCGATGACGTTACGCAGCAGAATGCCGCGCTGGTCGAGCAGGCGGCCGCTGCCGCACAAAGCACTTACGACGGCGTGCTCGGACTCTCGAAGGCGGTTCGGGCGTTCAAGCTTGCTAGCGAGTAATGCTGGTCAAAGACCGGTCAACTCGCTATTGCAGGGCGGGTTGTAGAATAGATGCCTCGGACGATTTGCCGCGCGAATGAAATTTGATGCGCGGCGACGCAGAACCTTATCGCCATTGCTGGCGTGAATATCGACATGACTGCATTGCAACATTCTTCCGCCGCTCAACCCATCGATGCGCCGTCGCATTTCCCCTCGCTGGACCGCTTTTGCTCAGTGGCGCGCACGGTTGAAATCCTTTCCGATGCGTGGAGTTTCCTTGTCCTGCGCGAATGCTTCTTCGGCGCACGCCGGTTTGAGCAGTTCCAGGCCGTACTCCGCGTTCCGCGCAATACACTTGTGAAACGGTTGAACAAGCTCACTGAACTGGGATTGCTGAAGAAAGTCAGCTATTCGTCGGGTTCATCGCGCTTCGAGTATCGTTTCACCGACAAGGGCAGCGATTTGTATGCCACCATGTTGTCTCTCTTGCAGTTCGGGGATAAATGGCTGCACCGCGATGAGGCGCTACCGTTGCAACTGATCCACCAGCAATGCGGAAAACCGTGTTCCCCAATTGTCGTCTGTTCCGCATGTAACGAGGAGATCGATGCGCGGGATGTCCAGTACCGGAACGGTCCCGGTGCGGGCAGCGCACCGCGCAGCGTCGACCGTCCCCGCTCCCGACGCGCGTCCGATCCCGGCGTCCTTGAACGTGTGCGTCCATGCTCTGTCGCCCGCGCGCTCCAGATCATCGGCGACCGCTGGACCTTCCTGGTAATCCGGGAAATGTTCTTTGGTGTGCGGCGCTTTGACGAATTCCATGCGAATCTTGGCATTGCGAGCAATATCCTGACTGACCGGCTACAGCGGCTGACCGAACACGGCATTATCGAAAAGCGCCAGTACCAGGCGCGCCCGGAGCGGTTCGAGTACCGCTATACCGCGAAAGGGCGCGAACTCTATTCTTCGATGATCGTCATGATGCGATGGGGGGACAAGTGGCTGTCGAAAGGGCGGCCGCCCCTTATCATCCGCCATCGCAAGTGCCAGCACGACTTTCATGCCGTCGTCGCTTGCAGCGAGTGCCGGCAGGAACTGGATGTGCACGAAATGCGCTATGAATTGCGCTATACGCTGGACACATCGGCACCTGTCGATAGCGTCGCCGCCGATGAAGATGGTGCGGAGCTGGCGTAAAACCGGTTTGACATGAAAAAAGGGACGCAAGTCCCTTTTTTCGTTTGCAGTCTGGCGTAAATCCTAAGCTGCGTTGGCATGCACCGGTTTGGCAGCCTGGGTCGTCGCCTTGGCCCCGGGGTGGCGCAATCGGGTGGCGAATCCCGCCAGTTCCCCGACGATGCCTTTGCGGAACGCAAGCACGCACACGATAAAGATGAACCCGGTAACAATGGTGACCGATTCTCCGAGACCGCGGAACCATTCCACGCCCGAGACTGCAGCAAGCGCATCACCCAGCTCGCCAAGCTTGTTCTCCAGCGCAATGATCACGATGGCACCCACGATGGGGCCGGACAAGGTGCCAAGGCCGCCCACTAGCGTCATCAACACGACCAGGCCGGACATGCTCCAGTGCACATCAGTCAGGGTCTCGAAGCCGAGCACCACGGCCTTGGTCGCCCCCGCGAGTCCGGCAAGGGACGCCGACAGGACAAATGCGACCAGCTTGTACAGGGTGACGTCATAACCGAGTGAAATGGCCCGCGCTTCATTTTCCTTGATCGCCTTGAGCACCTGGCCGAATGGTGAATGGATTGTCCGGACGATCAACGCGAAGGCGATCACGGCGATCGCAAGTACGACGTAATACAGCGTAAGGTCATTTCCAAGGTCAAGCATCCCCAGCAGCCTGCCGCGCGGCACGCCTTGCAAGCCATCTTCACCGCCGGCAAACGGCGCCTGCAGCGCCACGAAGTAGAGCATCTGCGCCAGCGCCAGCGTGATCATCGTGAAATAAATACCCTGGCGGCGAATTGCAAGGCCGCCCATCACGAGGCCGATCAACGCGGAGAACGCCACACCGAGGACGATTCCCAGTTCGAAAGGCAGTCCCCATACTTTGAGCGCATGTGCAGCGACATAACCGGCGCCGCCAAAAAACGCCGCGTGGCCGAACGAAAGCAGGCCGGTAAAGCCGATCAGGAGGTTGAAGGCGCAAGCAAACAGTGCAAAGCACAGCAACTTCATCAGGAAGACCGGGTAGAGGACGAACGGCGCGGCGGCTGCGAGGACGAGCGCCGCGATGCTGATCAATTTCTTGTTCATGGACTTCTGTCTCCTTATTTCTCTTTGCCGAACAGGCCGGCGGGACGCAGCATCAGGACGATGGCCATGATGATGAATACAACGGTGGCCGACAGCTCAGGGTAGAAAACGCGGGTGAACCCTTCGATCACGCCCAGGCCGAGCCCGGTCAGGATCGATCCCATGATCGATCCCATGCCCCCGATTACCACAACGGCGAACACGACAATGATGAGGTTGGAGCCCATCAGCGGCGATACCTGGATCACAGGGGCTGCCAGCACGCCGGCAAAGGCGGCCAGTGCGACGCCGAAGCCGTAGGTCATGGTGACCATCAGCGGTACGTTGATGCCGAATGCTTCGACCAGCTTCGGGTTTTCCGTACCGGCACGCAGATAAGCGCCAAGCTTGGTCTTTTCAATGACGAACCATGTGCCAAGGCAGACCAGGATCGAGGCGACGACGACCCAGGCGCGGTACTTTGGGAGCATCATGAAGCCGATGTCGAATGCGCCGGCGAGTGTCTTTGGCACGCTGTAGGGTTGGCCGGACACACCGAAGAACGAACGAAACAGGCCTTCGAGCATCAGCGTGATGCCGAAGGTCAGCAGCAGGCCGTAAAGGTGGTCCAGCTTGTACAGCCAGCGCAGCATCGTGCGCTCAATGATGACGCCGAAAAGGCCGACGAGCAGCGGCGAGGCAATCAACATCACCCAATAGTCGACCTGCAGAAAATGAAGTCCCATCCACGCGAGGAAAGCACCCATCATGTAGAGGGCGCCGTGCGCGAAATTGATCACATTGAGCAGCCCGAAGATGACAGCCAACCCGAGCGACAGCATCGCGTAGAAAGAGCCGTTTACCAGGCCGAGCAATAGTTGGCTCATCAGGGCCGATGTGGGTATTCCAAAAAAATCAGTCATGTTGCCCTCTCTATACGCCCAGCAGTTCGTTCAAGCGTTGCATCTTTGATTCCAGTTCTTCGGCGTTGAAATGCTCGACGATCTGGCCGTGTTCCATCACGTAGAAGCGATCCGCCAGCGGCGCCGCAAATCGGAAGTTCTGCTCGACCATCACGACTGTGTACCCCTGCTTCTTGAGCGCCAGGATCATGCGTGCAAGCGCCTGGACGATGACCGGTGCCAGGCCTTCTGAAATTTCGTCGAGCAAAAGGATGCGTGCGCCGGTCCGAAGGATCCGCGCCACTGCCAGCATCTGCTGTTCGCCGCCGGACAGGCGCGTGCCCTGACTGTTTCGGCGCTCCTTGAGATTCGGGAACATGGAATAGATTTCGTTAACAGACATGCCCGCCTTCGCGGTGGCGAGAACGGGTGGCAGCATCAGGTTTTCTTCGGTCGACAGCGAGGAAAAAATGCCGCGTTCTTCCGGGCAGTAGCCGACGCCGAGATGTGCCACCTTGTGTGTCGGCAGATGGATGGCCTCGTTGCCGTCCACCTTGATCGAACCCTGGCGCGCTCCGGTCAGGCCCATGACCGCCCGCAGGGTGGTGGTGCGGCCCGCTCCGTTTCGGCCAAGAAGGGTGACGACTTCGCCGTGACGCACCGACAGGTTCACGTTGTGCAGAATGTGCGACTCTCCGTACCAGGCCTGCAATCCGCTGATTTCAAGTGCATGCGTGCCCATCAGTGTGCCCCCTCGAGGACGCCAGTGGTGTTGCCCATGTACGCCTCCATCACTTGCGGATTGCACGAGACCTGCTCGTAAGTTCCCTCGGCGAGGAGGGCGCCGCGCTGGAGGACCGAAATCTTGTCGCAGATGCCTGACACCACGCTCATGTTGTGCTCGACCATGAGGATCGTGCGCCCCGAAGAGACTTTCTTGATCAATTCCGTCACCCGGTGCACGTCCTCGTGTCCCATGCCTTGCGTCGGTTCATCGAGCAGCATCAACTCCGGCTGCATCGCGAGGGTGGTCGCAATCTCCAGCGCTCGCTTGCGCCCATAGGGCAAGTCTGCGGTCAGGGAATCGGCAAACGAAGCAAGATCGACTTCTTCCAACAACGCCATCGCGGCATCGTTGAGCGCCCTGAGCGTGTAATCGCTTTTCCAAAAATGGAACGATGTCCCGAGCGGCCGTTGCAAGCCGACGCGCACGTTTTGCATGACGGTCAGGTGGGGAAACACCGCCGAAATCTGGAAGGAACGGATGATCCCGAGCCGGGCAATCTGCGCGGGCTTCAATGCCGTGATGTCGGCGCCGTTGAACAGGATGCTGCCAGACGTGGGAGTGAGGAACTTGGTCAGCAAATTGAAACAGGTTGTCTTGCCTGCGCCGTTCGGGCCGATCAGGGCGTGAATATGGCCGCGCTCGACCTTCAGGTTCACCTGGTTCACCGCAGTGAACCCTTTGAACTCCTTGCTCATGTCCCGGGTTTCCAGGATCACATCGGTCATCGGGAATCTCCTTCCAACAAAGTTTAAATATTGATTAATGTGACTTGCATAACTAGATTAAACGGCGAAGACTGGAATTGTCAATGTCCTGATGCGGCCGCATGCATGCCAGGGTAATTGCTCGGAAAAACCACGCTTTCTATTTGCTGTATTGGCGGACTCCTGCCGAAAAAACACTTTGACATTTGCATTCGCCAGTAATAATCTACTTATGCAAGTGGCTGCTTGCATAAAAGGACTATCAATTAAATTCAACGATGGAGTGAGACTATGAACACATTCTCGAAGGCAGTCCGCTACGGCTGCGTACTTGCTTTCGCCGCCGGTAATGCCATGGCGCAGAATGCGCAACCGCTTCGCATTGGCGTGATGACGGATCTGTCCGGCCAGTTCTCGCATGAAGCGGGACCGGGCGCCGTGAATGCGGTCAAGATGGCCGTTCAGGATTTCGGAGGCAAGGTGCTGGGCCGGCCAATTGAAGTGGTTGTCAATGACCACCAGAACAAACCCGATGTCGCGGCAAGCAAGGCGCGCGAATGGTTTGACACCCAGAACGTGCGCATGGTCAACAACCTGATCAATTCCGGCGTTGCATTGTCGGTTATCGGCGTCGCCAAGGAGAAGAACAGGATCGCCATCGTGAACGGTGCCGGCTCATCGCGCATTACCGGTGACGCCTGCACACCGAACAGCATCCATTACGCCTATGACACGTACGCCCTCGCAAGAGGCACCGGGGAGGCGATCATCAAGCAGGGAGGGGACAGCTGGTTCTTCCTCACGGCAGACTATGCGTTTGGCCATGCGCTTGAATCTGACACTATTTCCGCTGTCAAGGCAAAAAATGGCAAAGTGATCGGCACCGTACGCTATCCTATCAATGCCACGGATCATTCCTCTTTCCTGCTGCAGGCACAAGGATCCAAGGCAAAGGTCATTGCACTTGCTGGTTCCGGCACCGGCTTCATCAATGCGGTGAAATCCGCAAACGAGTTCGGCATTGCCAAGTCCGGCCAGCAAACCCTGGCCGGTCTGCTGGTCTGGATTACAGACGTTGACGCCATGGGACTCGAAATTGCGCAAGGACTGACGCTTACCAACGGATTCTATTGGGATCGCGATGAAGAGACGCGCACGTGGTCCAAGCGCTTCTTTGCGCTGACCAAGCGAATGCCGACCATGGGCGACGCCGGCGATTACTCATCGACACTGCACTACCTGAAAGCGGTCCAGGCGGCCGGTACTGATGACACTGCCACCGTTATGGAAAAAATGAAATCGATGAAAGTCAATGACATGTTTGCCAAGAATGGCTATATCCGCGCCGACGGACGCATGGTGCATGATATGTACGTGTACGAAGTCAAGAAGCCTTCCGAATCGAAATATCCTTGGGACTATTACAAGTTAAAGGCAGTGATTCCCGGTGATCAAGCATTTCGGCCGATAAGCGATGGTGGCTGTCAGCTCGTTAAAGGGTAAAAATATCTCCGGTGCGTCGGTCCTAAATTCCTGCCATCATTATTCTTTTCCTATCCTCTTTCTTTCCTGCTTTGGTCGTTTCTTCTTGGGACGGCCATTTTCTTTTCTACGCTCATTTTGCAGGCTTTCAGCCTTGCTTAATAAGGTGCTTGTCGGTCCGCGTTTCGAGGACAAGTAGCCTTGCCTTGCCTAGCTCTAGTCGGGCATATTAGACATTCCACATCTGCTTCCTCAATCGATAAAGCGTAAGCCTTAAAATGTCGCGTTCGCTTATGTTGCTCTTTGCATGCATCTTGGAACTGGAAGAGTCTTATTGTATTACAGGATTATTGACATACTATATTACATATGGTAAATTGGAATCATGAATATGTACGACGACGTCAGCACCATTCGTAAACCCGATAGTTTGCGCAGTTATGTAGAGAGCTACCTGCGCGAAGCGATCACAAGCGGACGCTTCAAGCCGGGAGAGCGGATCGTCGAGCGCGAAATCTGCGAGATGCTCGAAGTAAGCCGCCCGCCGGTGCGCGAAGCCTTGCGCAAGCTGGAGGCGGAAAAGCTCATTACGACACTGCCGCGCCGGGGGCCGGTGGTAGCATCGATTTCCTCGAAAGAGGCATCAGACCTGTATGCCATTCGTGCGCTCATGGAAAGTTATGCCGTCGCCGAGTTCGCGCGGCTGGCGACCGACTCCGATATCGAGCAACTGGGCGAAGCAGTAAAGGCCTTGCACGACAATGCAAAGAGTGGCGATCGTAAAGGCCTTCTCGCTGCCAAGGCGCAGTTTTACGACGTCATCCTGAACAACTGCGGCAATGATCTCGTCAGGGAAATGCTGCTTGGGCTGCTGACGCGCATCAACCTGCTGCGCTCGGCTTCATTCTCCAGCCCGGACCGCTTGCCGAAGAGCTTGGCGGAAATCGACGAAATGTATTCCCTCATCAAGGCGCGCGATGCAGCCAGGGCCGGCGAAATCGCACGGCTGCATGTCTCGAATGCCGAGAAGGCTGCCATGGTCGTGCTGGAGCAGCAGGTTGCAGCCGATTCTTCACAGTAAGTTCCGCACCCGCCGTCTGGCGCGTGCGGTGATCGACACAGATGACACGCATGCAAAAGACAACCGTTGATATTCCCTCCTACGAAGTATTTGCCCTTCGCTACGCTACCGTGGAGCGCCGCCGGCCGGAAAACTTCATGGTGCACGACCCGCATGACGCGTCGATGCCGATGGATTACTTTGTCTGGGTGATCCGGGGCGAAGCGGGAACCTTCCTTGTAGACACCGGATTCAACCAGGCAGCGGCAGAGGCGCGCAAGCGGTCGCTGCTGCGCTGCCCGATCGGCTTCCTCGAGCGGCTGGGCTTGCGCGCGGAAGATATCACCGATGTGATCGTGACCCACCTGCACTACGATCATGCCGGCAACGTCAACCTGCTGCCCAATGCGCGCATTCATTTGCAGGAACGCGAACTCCAGTATGCGACCGGACGCTACATGACGCATCCGCTGCTGCGACATGCTTTTGCGGTGGACGATGTCGTGGAGATCGTGCGCGGGTTATACAACGACCGCATCGTGTTCTATGACGGCGATGCCGAGATCGCGCCCGGGATTGAGGCAGTGCTGGTCGGCGGCCATACCGCAGGACTGCAAGCGGTGCGCGTACATACCAAGCGGGGATGGGTAGTCCTCGCTTCCGACGCCAGCCACTTCTACGAAAATATCCATCACACGTCGCCATTCCCCATCGTGCTCCATGTCGGCCACATGCTCGAGGGATACAAGCGCCTTCTGAAGCTGGCATCGACGCCGGACCATGTGATTCCAGGACATGACCCGCTGGTCAAGGAGCGATACCCGGCCGGACCGGACGCCGATATCGTCCGCTTGCACGAAGCGCCCAAGACACCACTGCCGTTCCTCTAAAAAAGCTGATCCCGCCCTTGCAGGGCGGGATCAGTCGATGCAGCCTCAGAACCGGTGGCGCAGGCCCACCATGACGCCGGCGCGGCTATCCTGGCCGAACAGGTTGGCGCTGCCAAGCGCAGCGTTGTTGGCAAGCCCCACCCAACCGTCCTTGACCTTCGTGTAATCGACCTCGACATAGACGTCGGTGCGCTTGCTCAGGTAGTAATCCAGCATCAGCGCGGAAGTCCAGCGCGTGCCGTCAGCGCCGGCATTGTTCGTGCGCTCGAGTTTGTCGTGATGCAGCGCTCCCAGCAGCTGCAGGTCGCCTGTCAGCTGGTAGTTAAAGCTTGCATACAAGACATCGTTCTTGTAGCTGGCCACATCCAGCTTGTTGCGGGTATAGCCGAGGTAAAATTTGACAGGATTGAACTGATAGCTGCCGCCCACGCCGAATAGCGTCTGCTTGCTGGCCTGGGCAGCACCTACCGCGCCGAAAAATGCGGAGGTCACATTGTGCGTCGCCTGGTAGACCGCACCCATGTTCAGCGGGCCAGCCGCATAGGACGCGCTCACCGCCCTAGCTGAATTGGTCGATGTATTGCCGGCAACTTCGCCGAAGGTATAGGCTGCGTTGACAGTCACAGGGCCAAGCGCCTTGGAAACCTTGACCATGTTGTCATGACGCAGGCCACTGTAATTGAGTTGGTAGCCGAGGATCGCATTGTTGGCGACGGCGAAGGCATCGAAGCTGGCAAGCGCATCGTGCCCAAGAGTGTATTGGCGGCCGAGCAAGACCTTGCCGAATCCGCCATCCAGGCCTACGAATCCCTGGCGGCCAAACAGGCGGCCACCTTGCAGCAGAGTGCCGGCATCCGGCGCGAAGCCGTTTTCCAGGGTCACGAGTGCTTTCAGTCCGCCACCGAGGTCTTCGACACCGCGCACGCCCCAACGGCTGCCGGTCATGACGCCGTCGGTCAATTGCAGGCGATTGTCACCGGCCGCATTTTCATTGGTGGAATAGCGGATGGTCGTATCTATCAGGCCGTAGAGCGTCACATTCGATTGCGCGTGGGCGGCCATGGTGCAGGTGGCAAGTGCGGCGAGCGCGAGCATTTTTTTCTTCATGAAGTCTCCCTTGGTTGGATGGAAGTATTGCCCCCCGATTCGAGGAAAAAGCGTGCGCTTCCCGGGGGCGATGAGGCGCACGGGATCCTGGGTGCCAATCACCCGGATACTGGTTTGCGTGAATGAATCCCGGCCGTCGGCCGGGAGTAAGGATTACGTCGTCACATGATGCGGGAGCCGTTGCCTGATGTCGCTCATGACCGGCCTTACATGGCGGAGGAATGCATCAGGGTGCTCGATCATGGGGAAGTGGCCGAGTTCCGGCATGGCATGGAAGCGCGCGCCGGGAATCAGGTCGGCCACCATCTGCGAATCGGCAGGGCTGGCGGAATAATCGTAGGCGCCGGTCAGCAGATGGATGGGTTTTGTCGCGCCGTCGAGTCCCTTGAGGTCGGCTTCGGCATCGAATTCCTCACTGTAGAAGGACAAGTCGCCGGGATAGACCTGGAACCCACCCTGCGAGTAGATCCATGCCGCGATGCGGCGGTGTTGAAGCGGACTGGAAGGGCTCATCAAGCCGCGCACATAGCTAGGGTTGTGCGCCGCCTGATTGACCTGCGGATGAGCAAGGAAGGCAGTTTTGCGTCCTGTCGCGCGATAGGGCGCTTCGAGGGCGACGATGCCTGCAATGTCGTCCGGATAGGCCTTGCCCAGGTAAAGTGCCATTGCGGCGCCCATCGAGCAGCCCATCACAACGACCGGCCGTCTGATCACGCTGTGGATGAAGGCAATGCAGGTTTCCGCGTAGGCCCGGCGCGTCAGTTTGTAGCCTTGCCAGAGTCCGTTGTCCGTTGGCAGGCTTTTCCCATGCCCCGGCATGTCAAAGGTATACATCGACCATGCCGTGCGGAGTTCGGAATCGGCCAGCACATGATGGTACTGTCGCGTGTCGGCGCCAGCCGTATGCAGCATCAGCAACGCGGGGCCATCGGGATTGCCCGAATGCTCGAAGTACACAGGCGCGTCCGGCATGCCGTCCAGCATGGCGTAGCGACCCGCAATATGTGCGATGTCGGGCAGTGGGCTCCGCTGGTTTTCGTGCTGACCGCGCAGGATTTCAAAGAAGCGTTCGAGCGCGTGCAGTGCCTGGGCCACATGCACGGCTTGGCCGGTGACCCGAAGCCGGTCCGGGTCGCGCACAGCGGCGGTGAAGGAATGAAAGCCGACCGCAGGTTGCGGCTGGCAGAACTGACACCATGTTGCCGCCTCCGCGGCAAGTTGCACAGTGGTGGATTCGGCGGCATTGAGCAGCCGCAGCATGCGGGGTGCAGCCTCGTCCATGATGTGCAACTCGATGTTGAAGGGCAGGCCACGGGATGCTTCCGCGAACTCGGCATCCCGGCGTGCCAGGGAAACCGCATTGCCGACCAGTGATGCCGCGTCGATCATTACTTTTCCCCTTTCAGGTAACGGTACATCTCGGTGTGGTCCGCGCCTTTGCCCAGCGCATCGTTCGCCTTGCGCCAAAGGTCCAGCACCTCGTCGCCCATGGGCATGGGCTGCGACATGGATTTGCCGAGCGCCATGGCAATGCCGAGGTCCTTGGCCATGAGGCTCAGCGCGAAGCCCGAGTTGAAGGCATTGGACAGCATGAACGGCTTGACCTTGTTCTCGGTCGTGTTGTTCTTACCGGTC
>NZ_LSTO01000001.1:1886721-1897870 GCF_002211445.1 Noviherbaspirillum denitrificans
GCGCCAAGGGCGTGAAGGCGGCGTGCGAGCGGTTCAACGACCGGTCCGGTCCGTTCGCGCTCGGCCAGTTCTTCATCTTCGCGCTCGACATGGAGGGCAATACCCTGGCCACGGCGATGTTCCCCGAAAGGCTCGGCCAGAACGTGATCGAGGCGCGCGATGCGAACGGCAAGCCCTTTATCCGGGAGATGATCGAACTGGCGAGAAGCCGGGGCCGCGGCTGGTGCGATTACCTGTTCTCCAATCCCGTCACGCACCGCGACGAGCTGAAATCAACCTATCTCGAGGCGGCCGGCGGGATCATCGTCAGCTGCGGCATCTACAAGAACAAGCCCGCGCTTGCACTGCCGCCACGCTGACGCTGCGCAAGAATTTTCATCACCAGGACCTTCTACACCATGCAATCCCCTGTGCGCCCTCGACCAATACGCAAGCTGCTGGTTGCCAACCGCTCCGAGATCGCCATCCGCGTCATGCGCGCCGCATCCGAGCTCCGCATCCGCACGGTAGGCATCTATGCGGCAGAGGATCGCTTTGCGCTGCATCGCTTCAAGGCCGACGAGAGCTACCTCGTCGGCGAAGGCAAGAAGCCGATTGCCGCCTACCTCGACATCGACGATATCATCCGCATTGCGAAGGAAGCGCATGCGGATGCCATCCATCCGGGTTACGGCTTCCTGTCGGAGAATCCGGACTTTGCCGAAGCCTGCGCGAAGAATGGCATCACCTTCATCGGTCCGAAGCCGGAGGTGATGCGCACCCTCGGCAACAAGGTGGCGGCGCGCAAGGCCGCCGTCGCGGCCCGTGTTCCCGTCATGCCCGCCACCGGGGCGCTGCCGCGTGACATGGAAGAGGTGCGGCGGATTGCCGCCGAGGTCGGCTATCCGCTCATGCTCAAGGCCAGCTGGGGCGGAGGCGGGCGCGGCATGCGCGTGATCGAAACGGAAGACGACCTCACGGAACAACTGCCGGTGGCACGGCGCGAGGCGGCCGCGGCTTTCGGCAACGACGAGATGTACCTCGAAAAACTGGTGCGCCGCGCGCGCCACGTCGAGGTTCAGGTGCTCGGCGACCTGCACGGCAACCTGGTCCACCTGTTCGAGCGCGATTGCTCGGTGCAGCGGCGCAACCAGAAGGTGGTGGAACGCGCGCCCGCGCCGTATCTCGACAATGCCGGGCGCGATGCCCTGTGCGGCGCGGCCCTGCGGCTGGCAACCGCCGTCGGCTACACCCATGCCGGCACGGTGGAATTCCTGATGGATGCGGACACCGGGCAGTTCTACTTTATCGAGGTTAACCCGCGTATCCAGGTCGAGCATACGGTGACCGAGGAAGTGACGGGCATCGATATCGTCAAGGCGCAGATACGCATCAGCGAGGGGGCCGCCATCGGCGGCAGCGGCGGCGCGGGCGTTCCTTCCCAGGACGGGATCCGTCTCAACGGACATGCGCTGCAGTGCCGCGTGACGACCGAGGATCCGGAGAACCAGTTCACGCCGGATTACGGCCGCGTGACCGCCTACCGCAGCGCTTCCGGATTCGGTATCCGGCTCGACGCGGGCACGGCCTACTCGGGCGCGGTGATCACGCCGTATTACGACTCGCTGCTGGTCAAGGTGACCGCATGGGCGCCGACCAGCGACGATGCGATTGCGCGCATGGATCGCGCGCTGCGCGAGTTCCGCATCCGCGGTGTGTCGACCAACCTGCCTTTCCTCGAGAACGTGATCAAGCACCCGCTGTTCGTCTCGGGCGAATGCACGACGCGCTTCATCGACAGCACGCCGGAGCTGTTCCATTTTTCACGGCGGCGCGACCGTGCAACGCGTCTCATGCGCTTCATCGGCGAAGTCGTGGTGAACGGCAATCCCGAGATGAAAGGCCGCAGGCTGCCCGAGGTGCTGCCTGCGCCGCCGATCGTTCCGCGCGTCGACAAAGCGGCGCCAGTGCCGCCCGGTACGCGCGACAGGCTGAAGGAACTCGGCGCGGAGCGTTTTGCGCAATGGATGAAGGAGCAGCCGCGCGTGCTGCTGACCGACACGACGATGCGCGACGCGCACCAGTCATTGTTCGCCACCCGCATGCGCACCGCCGACATGCTGGCCATTGCCCCGTACTATGCGCGCCACCTGCCGGAGCTGTTCTCGCTGGAATGCTGGGGCGGGGCGACTTTCGACGTGGCGATGCGCTTTCTGAAGGAAGATCCGTGGGACCGCCTGGCGAAGCTGCGCGCGCAGGTGCCCAATATCCTGTTCCAGATGCTGCTGCGGTCGTCGAATGCGGTGGGCTATACCAACTACGCCGACAACGTGGTCCGCTACTTCGTCGCACAGGCAGCGCCGGGCGGGATCGACCTGTTCCGGGTGTTCGACTCGCTCAACTGGGTGGACAACATGCGCGTCGCGATCGACGCCGTGCGCGAATCCGGCGCGCTGTGCGAGGCGGCCATCTGCTATACCGGCGACCTGTTCGACCCCGAGCGCTCAAAGTACAACCTGCAGTACTACGTGCGCATGGCCAGGGAGCTGGAACGAGCCGGGGCAAACATCATCGGCATCAAGGACATGGCCGGCGTATGCAAGCCGAATGCCGCGCGGGCGCTGGTCAAGGCACTGAAGGAAGAAGTGTCGCTGCCCATCCATTTCCATACCCACGATACCAGCGGCATCGCCGCGGCGAGTGTACTGGCGGCGATCGAAGCCGGCTGCGACGCGGTGGACGGCGCGATGGACGCAATGAGCGGCCTGACATCACAACCGAACCTCGGCGCCATTTCCGCCGCCCTGGCAGGATCCGGGCGCGATCCCGGCGTCGACCGCAAGGCGATGTTCGCGGTATCGCAATACTGGGAAGGCGTGCGCCGCGCGTACGCGCCGTTCGAGGCGGACATGCGTTCGGGAACGGCCGACGTGTACCGCCACGAAATGCCGGGCGGCCAGTACACCAACCTGCGCGAACAGGCGCGCGCGATGGGACTGGAACACCGCTGGAGCGAGGTCGCGCAGGCTTACGCCGACGTGAACCGGTTGTTCGGTGACATCGTGAAGGTCACGCCGACCTCGAAGGTGGTCGGCGACATGGCGCTGTTCATGGTGGCCAACGACCTGGCGCCGGAAGAGGTGGCCGATCCGGATAAGGAAGTCGCCTTTCCGGAATCCGTCGTCTCGCTGTTCAAGGGAGAGCTGGGCTTTCCGGCCGACGGCTTCCCGAAGGAACTCGAAAGGAAGGTCCTCAAGGGCGGTCAGCCGCTGCCGGGCCGCCCCGGCGCCTTCATCCCGGCCGTTGACCTGGACGTTGCGCGGGCCGACGCCGAGCGGACCATCGGCAGGGCGGTCAGCGACCAGGAACTGGCGTCCTGGCTGATGTATCCGAAAGTGTTCCGGGAATTTGCCGAACACACGCGCCTCTACGGCGACGTCAGCGTGCTTCCGACGCCGGTATTCTTCCACGGCCTTGCCGACAACCAGGAAGTCGCGGTCGATATCGACAAGGGCAAGACGCTGCTCATCCGCCTGCAGGCCCGCGCTGAGGCGGAAGGGCAGGCCAAGCTGTTCTTCGAGCTGAACGGGCAGCCGCGCCTGGTCCGCATCGACCGCGCCGGCCAGGCGAAGGCGCAGCAGGGCCGGCGCGCCGAGGATGGCAACGGCAGCCATGTCGGTGCGCCGATGCCGGGAATGATCGTTACCGTCGCCGCAAAGGTGGGCCAGAAGGTGGCGAAAGGCGACCCGCTGCTGTCGCTGGAGGCAATGAAGATGGAAACCGTCATCCGCGCCGAGCGCGAAGCAGTAGTGCGCGAGGTGTTCGTGAAACCGGGTGCGGTTGTCGCGTCAAAGGATCTGCTTATCACATTCCATGACTAGTCCAGACCATCCAGAACCGGCCGAAGCGGCAACCCGCTTGCGGGCCGTCGGGGCCCGCAAGGGCATGCGCTTCGGCTTTCCGGTCGTGGTCTGTTTCGGGTTGCCGGTGACCCTGCTGCACATGCTGCTGGGCGCGCTCAGCCGTGTCCCGGCGCGCTGGCTGGTGTGCTGCACCGATCCGGAAGCATTGAACGATGTTGCGCTGCATTGCCCGTCCTGGATGGACGTGCGGACGTGCCTGGTGCCGGCTTTTGACGCAGCGGGCGCAGGGATGGCGATTTCGGTGGCCCGCGAATCCGTGAAGGCCGACCGCTCCTGTATCTGGGTGGGCGGGCCCAGGACGTTTACGCCCGGCGTCCCGGACATCTATTGCAGCGGACCGGCCGTTCCGCCGCCGGTCGATTCGGAACCGGCTTTCCGATCCGAGACGGCGTGGATCGCTTCAATTTCGGACGCGGTAGCGGACTGGCATGCGCACCATAGCCATCGACCGTGCGAACGGAGGAAGCTTGAGGCGGGGGATTCTGCCAACGATGTTGGCGGATCGCAATCAACTGAGGCACTGCAACTTGGTCCCCATAAAGATGAGGACAATAGAGAAGGAGGACTCTCGCCATAGTCTTCTCCCCGATAGGCAAAGTGGACGGACACGCAAGACGCATCCGGGTCAAAACACTGCGTATCAGGTTGCAATCTTATCGGAAGCCTCCATACCGGATTCATCAGTCCCCTTGGCGGTCAAGCGCAACATTATTGCCGTAAGCCTTTGCGAGCAGTCATTTGAGGGCGGCAGCCTCTTCCGCGGAAATGTTGGCCAGCGCCTCGCGAGCGGAATGATCCGGTGGGCGATGATGACGGCCCGGCCGTCGTCCGGCGCCACCATAGTCGCTGCGCACGCTCATCTGCCAAACGATGATCGGCGGCTTGCCGCCCGCAAAGTACACCCAACGGACAACGGTCCGGCGCCAAAAATCGGACGATGCGGTAAGTCGCAGGACGTTTCGGTGCCGTCTTCCTCTCCCCCCGGTCGTATTCTTTTTTCCGACGACAACAAGTCAGCGCGGCCGCCCGACCGAGGTCCAGCCGCAAGTAGACAGCCTCAGCCCACGAGGCCGATGGTGCTCGACGCTGCGCGCCGCGCAGTTTCACTTCTCCGTGGCGGCGACGCCATGGAGCGCCAACCAACAAAATGAGAGTCGGAGATATCAAGATGAAAGTAAAGGTTTTCCCGCTGTGTGCGCTTGCGATCGCCATGTCGTGTGCCGCCCACGCGCAAAGCACCGTCACCATCTACGGCGTCAGCGACGTCTTCCTTGGCAGCATCAAGAATACCGGAGGCACCGGCCCGCAAGGATCTGCCCTGGCCGTGAACTCGGGCGGCCTGACCACTTCCTTCATCGGCTTTCGCGGCGATGAGGACCTCGGCAGCGGCTTGAAGGCGGTGTTTTCGCTCGAATCCTACATGCGCGTCGATACCGGCGCCATCGGCCGCAATGACGCAGATCCGCTGTGGGGGCGCGCGGCCAACGTCGGTCTCGACACGCCGTACGGCCAGGTCACCCTGGGCCGCCATGTGACACCCTATTCGCTGGCCGCGACGCTGACCACGCCGCTGAAGGGAACCACGACCATCAGCCCGATCTTTGCGCACACCTATCGCGGCAATGTGCAAGGCGATACGCGATTCAACAACTCGGTGCGATTTACTTCCAAGGACATCGGCGGTTTCCGCGCCGACGTCGTCTACTCGCTCGGACGCGAACAGCCACGGGGGCCGGAATACAAGCGCGACCGCGCTTTCGACGGATCGTTGCGCTATGAAGCAGGACCGGTGTCACTGATCACCGCCATGCGCACCATCGACCTGAACAACAACGATGACGGCCACGAACAGAAATCCTACATGGTCGGCGGCATCTATGACTTCAAGGCGGTGAAGCTGAACGCGCAATACCACTACACCGACGAAACCTTCAACCTGAGCTCGCGCGACATCCAGCGCAAGACGTTCGAGGTTGGCGCCGCCATCCCGGCCGGCGGCGGAGAGTTCCTGCTGTCCTGGGCGACCAGCGACATCGACCATCAGCGCGGGGCGGCCCTCTCGGACAAGCGCGACAGCTATGTCGTCGCCTATGACTACAACCTGTCCAAGCGCACGGACGTGTATGCGGCTTTCTATTCAGACAAGCAGAAGAACCCGATGATCAAGCAGACGATCGGCGCGGTCGGTTTGCGCCACAAGTTCTGACCTGTCCGGGCGGGATCATCCCCGCCCGAAAAAAAATCGGATGATTTGGTAAGTAAAAGGAGCATCCGAGGTTCACGAAGCCGGCCGCTTTCCTTACAGTTGAACCAGAACGATTAAAGGAGACAGCATGCAAGACATCGCCCAAATGGCGTCCTGGGCCCGGATTGCCCTCGCCGCTGCCGCATTGGCCGGCGCCTCCGTCGGCCAGGCAGACACCCTGCCTGGCCCGCTCCCCGCGGCCAATATCTCGCTCGAGCAGGCCGAGCGCGTGGTGGCTGCCACTATCGATTACGCCAGGCAGAACAAGACGGCATTGACGGTCGTGGTCGTGGATGCCGCCGGCCATGTCGTCACAGGTGCCCGCATGAACGGGGTGCCATTCGGAACCTTCGACGTGGCGCGCGGCAAGGCGATCGCCAGTGTGGCCACCGGCGGCGTTTCGGGGCGGGCACTGATGGAACGCTACAAGGCAAACCCGATCGTATTCGGCCAGATCAGCTCACTGTCCTATGGCGGCCCGATGTTTCCGTCGCAGGGATCGCTGCCGATATTTCACAACGGCGTGCTGATCGGCGCCGTCGGTGCAAGCGGGGCGTCGTCCCAGTTGGACGAAGATGCCGGCCGGGCCGGAATTGCGGCGATCGGCGCCAAAGAGTCTCGCTGATCGACGGCTGCGACCGCGATTCAAAAAAATCAAGCAAGAGAGAGGAGAACCATGAGCAATGAACCTATCGGCGTTCAGGATATGCAGCCGCTTCTCGACAAGGCTGCAGACCGGATTGCGGATCATACCCGGCTGTCACGCCGTGCCGTGCTGGCCATCGGTGCCGGCATCGGACTGGTGCCTCTGGCGGCCCGCGCAGCCGGTGGCAGCGCGCGCGGCGGCACGCCGGTGTTTCCCGCCAATCCGAAGGCGCGCGTGCATGTAGTGGAGTGCAGCCACAACACCGTGCGGGTCGGCATCCTCGACCCGAAATCCGAACCCGCCGCCGTGATCGACTCCGGCGACATTGTCCACTATCCCAATACCTGGCTGAACTGGGCCAACGAGCCGAAGTACGGCATGAGCTTCGACGAGCGCGAACCGATCCGCCGCCGCTATCCGAACGGTCCTTATTCGAATATCGGTCCGGTGTTCATTCGCGGCGCCGAACCCGGTGACGTCATCGAGTGCCGCATCTTGCGCGCGCGTCCCATCGAATGGGGCTGGAATTCTTCGCCCGCCAACGTCGGCGCCATTCCGGAGGATTTCGACAAGCCCTACCTGCGTTACTTCAAGTTCGACAAGGACCGCAAGACCACCGAGTTCGCGCCCGGCGTGCGCTTCGAGATCCATGCCGGCCAGGGGCTGTTCGCGACCCAGCCGCCCGGCGACGCGCCGGTCAGCGGCATTCTCAACGGCCCATATGGCGGAAAGCTGGGCCTGAATGAACTGGTCGAGGGCACCTCGCTCTTCCTACCGGTGTTTCAGCCCGGCGGCCGTGTCTGGACCGGCAATTCGCATGCGGTGCAAGGCGACGGCATGGTCAACCAGACCGCGCTGGAAACGGCGATGGAAGACTTGCGCATCCAGTATGTGCTGCACAAGAACCTCAAGCTGGCGCTGCCGATGGCGGAGACGCCCACGCACTGGATCGGCCTTGGCTTCGGTGCCACGCTCGACGATGCGCTCGTGCAATGCCTGCGCAACCTGATCGACTGGGGAAGCCAGGCCTTGTCGATGGAGCGCAGCGATGTGTACGCGCTCTTCAGCCTGGCCGGCAGTTTCCGTGCAACGAAATTCGCCCGCCAGCGGCAATCGGTTTATACCAACAAGCCGTTGCAGACGATGCACGGCATGCTGCCCAAGGACGTGTTCTCGCCCGAACGCCAGGCGCGTCTCTCGCAGTCATTACGAACCGGTAACGCCTGACGCGTCGCCACCCCTGCAAACATTTCAAAAGGAATCATCATGTTTCAATATTTCCCCGGTAATTACATGTGGTCGCTCGCTGTCATGCGTGCCATGGCCAGCGGCGGCATGCTCGGCGAGATCGACTGGGCCTGCAAGGAACTGAAGGACGCCGCCAAGGTCGGCCCGGCAGGCGACAACGAACAGTGGCACCGCGCGTGGAAGAAGCTGTCCGACCAGGTGTACGGTATCGCCGAAGAGGCTGCCGCCAAGGGCAATACGATCACTGCCCGCGACCACTACATGCGCGCCGCGTTGTACTACCAGTGGGCAGAAGCCTTCCTGCCTCCCGACGATGACCGCTGCCGTCTGACCTACGCCTTGCACCTGGAAGCCTTCCGCACGGGCGCCGGCCTGTTCAGGCCGAAGGTGGAAGTCGTCGATATCCCGTTTGCCGGCAAGACGCTGTACAGCTACTTCGTGCCGGCCACGACCGGCAGCGGTCCGCGGCCGACGGTGGTGCTGTCCGACGGACTGGACGGGACCAAGGAAGAAATGTTCTACGTCGCGCTGGCACTGGCGAACCGCGGCATCAACTGCCTCGCCATCGACCACCCGGGGCAGGGCGCCACGCTGCGACTTTCCGGACTCAAGGCACGCCATGATTCGGAAATCGCCGCCGGCGTGGCGGTGGACTACCTGCAGACGCGCGCCGACGTCGATCCCGATCGCATCGGCATGATGGCCGCCAGCATGGGCGGCTACTATGCACCGCGTGCCGTCGCTTATGAAAAGCGCTTCAAGGCCTGCGCTGCCTGGGCGGCGATCTACGATTATCGCGACGTGTGGGTGCGCCGCTTCAAGGCGGAGCCGGGCAAGCCCGTGTCGCTCGACACCCGCGCGGCGCTCGGAACGACCGGCGACCACATCCTGCATATCCTGGGCGTCAAGACCTATGACGACGTGCTGAAGTACCTGGAAACCTTCAACCTGCGCGAAGCCGCGCCCAACATCACCTGCGACATCCTGCTGGTGCACGGCGAGGACGACAAGCAGACGCCGCTGGAAGATGCGCAGGCGCTGTACGAGGCGATCGGCACGAAGAACAAGGAACTGCGCGTTTTCACGCACGAGGAAGGCGGCGCCGCCCACGTCCAGCTCGACCGTCCCGAGCCGGCGCTGAGCATGATTTGTGACTGGTTCGTCGAGCGTCTATCATGAAAACGCTGAGCCCAATCCAAGCGTCGGCCGCGGGCAGCGGCGATAGCGGGATTGCCCGGCCGGCCTTGTCGGCCGTTCCCGCCACCACCCGGAACGCCACCATGACTGAACCAGCACAAATCCATATCAGCAAGCTCGGCAAGGAGTTCATCGGCACCAACGGCAAGGTCACCGCGCTCAGGGATGTCAGCCTGAGCGTGCGGCGCGGCGAGTTCTGCTGCCTGGTCGGTCCCTCCGGCTGCGGCAAGACCACGCTGCTGCGTATTGTTGCCGGGCTGGAAACGCATACTTCCGGCGAACTGCACCTGGCCCACTTCGACCGCAGCAAGCCGCTGCATTCGATGGTGTTCCAGGAGCAATCCGTGTTCCCGTGGATGACCGTGGAGCGCAACGTCGAGTACGGACTGAAAATGCGCGGCGTGCCGGCCGCCGAGCGCCGTGACGTCGTGCTGCATTATCTCGACAAGGTCGGCCTGTCCGCCTTCCGCAACGCCTATCCGCACCAGTTGTCCGGCGGCATGAAGCAGCGCGTGTCGATCGCGCGCGCTTTCGCCAACGATCCGGAAATCCTGCTGATGGACGAGCCTTTCGCGGCGCTGGACGAGCAGAACAAGGCGATCCTGCAGGAGGAGCTGCTGCGGATCTGGGAAGAGTCGAAGAAGACGGTCCTCTTCATCACCCACTCGATCGACGAGGCGCTCGTGCTGAGCGACCGGGCGCTGGTGATGACGGCGCGTCCCGGCACGCTCAAGGCGGACATCCCGGTCACGCTGGCGCGTCCGCGCGGCGCGTACGACGTGCGCTCCAGCGAAGGCTATGGCGAGCTGAGCACGCGCCTGTGGCGCGAGCTGCGGGAAGAGGTCCTTAACAGCCGTTCTCAAGCGGGGGCAGCGTGAATACCATCAATACGACAATCAAGGACGAGTCATTCTCCAATGTCCACATCGAAGTCCGGCCGTCGATGGCGGTCCGGGTACGGCGGATCTCGCAACGGAACATGGAGCGCATCATCGCGCTGCTGACGCCGTTGGCCATGCTGCTGGTGTGGGAAATCCTGGTGCGGTCGGGCATGCTGGATGCGCGCTTTTTCCCGGCGCCTTCATCGATCGTCGGCACGTTCTATCACATGACCTTCGCGGCACAATGGGATAGTTCGCTCACCTACCACGTGCTGGTCAGCCTGTCGCGCGCGCTGGTCGGATTCCTGATCGGTGCGATTCCCGCTATCATCCTCGGCGCCATCATGGGCCTGGTGCCGCTGGTCCGGGCCGCCATCCAGCCTGTGGTCGGCGCGATCTTTCCGATTCCGAAGGTGGCGATCCTGCCGCTGCTGATGCTGATCTTCGGCATCGGCGAGGAGTCGAAATGGGCCATCATCGCCGTCGGCGTGTTCTTCCAGGTGCTCATCGCAACGGCTGCCGGCGTGGCCAACATCGATCGCATCTACCTCGATGTCGGCACCAACTTCCGCGCCGGCCGCCTGGCGCAATACACCACGATCGCACTGCCCGGCGCACTGCCGATGATCTTCGCCGGCCTGCGGCTGGGCTGGGGCGCTGCGCTGCTGTTGCTGGTGACCGCCGAGATGGTGTCGAGCCAGTCGGGCATCGGCTTCGTCATCTGGCGCGCCTGGCAACTGCTGACCGTGGAAGACATGTACGTGGGCTTGGTGGTGATCGCGTTCATCGGCGTGGCGTCGTTCTGGATGATCGACAGCCTGGAGCGCAAGCTGCTGCCCTGGAAGAAGGGTTGACGGCAGCGGCGTGCGCGCCAGCCGGCGCAGGCACGCCGCGCATCGAAATACAAGGAGACAATCATGACACAGCAATTTTCGAGGGAACGCCGCCTTGTGCTGGGCGCAACGGCGGCCATGATCGCCGCGCCTGCCGTCGGCTGGGCGCAAACATCCAAACGCAAGCCCCTGTCCCC
>NZ_LSTO01000001.1:1897880-1930032 GCF_002211445.1 Noviherbaspirillum denitrificans
ACGGCCGTCATGCGGTTCGATTACCGTGGCATGGGCGACAGTGATGGCGAAGCAAGGACCTTTGAAACCGTGCAGGACGACATTCGCCACGCGATCGACTGCTTCCAGGCGGAAGTCCCGGCTATCAAGGAAGTGGTTCTCTGGGGACTGTGCGATGCTGCATCGGCCTCGCTGTTCTATGCGCATGGCGATGACCGTGTAAGCGGAGTTGTCCTGCTGAATCCGTGGGTGCGGACAGAGGAAGGCATGGCCAAAGCCTACCTGCGCCATTACTATCTCTCGCGACTGGCCGACAAGGAATTATGGAAAAAGATCCTTGCCGGCCGTTTCGACTTCGGCTCCGCCTTGCGCTCCCTCGGCGGCATGCTCTGCAAGGCGGCGGCTCGAAAACCGGAGCCCGCGCCCTCCGCTCCCGGAAGTGCGCCATCGGCAGAGGTGCCGGCACTCACACCGCTTCCTGAACGCATGTACGACGGTCTTGCCCGATTCAAGGGAAAAGTGCTGCTCATTATCAGCGGCAACGATCTGACGGCAAAAGAATTCCTGGATCTCGTGGCCGGCTCGCGAAAGTGGCAAAAGGCACTTGCTGCTGAACGGATCGTACGCCGCGACCTGCCGGAGGCAAACCACACATTCGCCCGCCGCGACTGGCGAGACCAGGTAACGAACTGGACGATGGACTGGATCACATCATGGTAAAACGCGTGCTAATGATCGCCTATCACTACCCGCCCTTGCGCGGCAGCAGCGGCATCCAGCGTACATTGAAGTTCTCCCGCTACCTGTCCGAACATGAATGGAGTCCGGTCGTGCTGAGCGCCCACCCGCGTTCGTACGCCAGCACCAGCGACGACCAGGTTGCGGAAATCCCGAAGGAAGTACCAGTGCATCGCGCCTTCGCTCTTGATACATCACGTCATCTCGCCATCAAGGGACGCTACCTCGGCTGGCTTGCGCTGCCCGACCGCTGGGTCACGTGGTGGCTCGGGGCCGTTCCCGCCGGGCTGAGGATGATCAGAAAATACCAGCCCGAAGTCATCTGGTCGACCTACCCGATCGCCACCGCGCATCTGATCGGACTTGCGCTGCATCGCATCACCGGCATTCCATGGGTCGCCGACATGCGCGATCCGATGACGGACACCAGCTACCCGGCCAATCCGCTTACCCGCAAGGTCTACCGCTGGATTGAAAGGAAGACCGTCACCCATGCCACCAAGATAGTCTGCACGACGCCTGGAACGATCAGGATGTACCGTGAACGTTTTCCTGACATCCCCGCGTCCCGGTTCTGCGTCATCGAAAACGGCTATGACGAAGAGAACTTCCAGTCTGCCGAATCCGCCGCCAAGCCGTCCGTATCCGGAACACGGCCGTTCACCCTGGTGCACAGTGGCGTGATCTATCCGTCGGAACGCGACCCCCGCCCCTTCTTCGAAGCGCTGTCGGAACTGCTGCGCAATGGTCGGATCGCCCCGGGTTCGCTCCAGGTCACCCTGCGTGCCACCGGCCACGACGGATACCTGAAGGAATTGATTGCCCAACACAAGATCGAATCGGTCGTCGTACTCGCACCACCCATCCCCTATCGCGACGCCCTGGCCGAAATGCTTGCGGCGGACGGCTTGCTCATCCTTCAGGCAAGCAACTGCAACCACCAGATTCCGGCAAAACTATACGAGTATCTGCGTGCCCGACGCCCGATCCTGGCCCTGACCGATCCCGAAGGCGACACAGCCTCGACCCTGCGCGCAGCTGGCGTCCGGACTATCGCCCGGCTCGACTCCGCGAGCGACATCCTCCGCGGACTCATTCATTTCCTGGATGCTGCTGCCGCGGGCCAGGCAGACATTCCAACGGTCGAGGCCGCACGCAACCACTCCCGCCGCGCGCGCAGCAAAGAGCTGGCCGCGGTCCTGGAGACGGCCGTCGTCGCGAAGGAAGTATGGGACACAGGAAACGCCACCATGCCGAAGGACAGGACATGATTGACGCAGCAAGATCGGCGCTTTTCGTTGCGCTCCTAAGCCTGTCGACAAGCTGCGCTGCCAGCTATTGCGGCGACCTGGAAAATGCATATGGTCCGTTCGATTATCGAGAGCGAGCCATACATGCGGACAGCTTGAAGCTGGTCGAAAGCGCGCACTTCACGCCCGAGGTGGAGAAACTCATTTCTGGCAACCGCGGCGCTCTCGGCGCCGATCTCGATTACACACTTCGCGCCTTCCCCAACCATCCCCGCGCACTCACCAGCATGGCACGCCTTGCCCTGCGGACCAAGGGCAGCAAGTCAAACGGCATGAAGTATTCCTTCGAATGCTATTTCAATCGTGCGCTACGCTTCCAGCCCGACGACCCCGCGGTCCACGCAATCTATGGCGGTTTCCTGTCAAAGTTGGGCCGCCTCGACGAAGCCATTGAACACCTCAGCGAAGCCGTCAGATTGCAGCCTAATGACGCCACCAGCAACTACAACCTGGCCCTCGTCTACTTCGACAAGAAGGACTATGCGAAGGCCAGGGAACACGCGAAGAAGGCATATGAGCAGGATTTTCCACTGCCGGGGCTGAAAAACAAGTTGATCCAGGCGGGAAAATGGGAAGAGGCGCCGGCGAAGTAACCGGTGCACGCTACTGCAACAGGCAGGAAGAAAAGCGTTCGAACGCACCGTATGCTGGCGTAGCGGACCGCTTTTCGCCACACAGGTCCAGCGGCACCTTGGTAGAGCCCGTCCGCCTTGGCGGCTCGCCTTTCCACGAAAAGTGCTGGCCGGGTTGATAGAGGCCACGCACGGGCCGCAAGCCAATATACGTACTTGTCAGCGAAGTTTCGATATTGTCCAGCTTGCGTACAATGCCGTCATCTCGACTTCGGATATTGCCGTCGACCAGGTTACCTTCAATGTCGGCACTGCTCTCCGGGAATCGAACCACAATTCCGCCAGTGTCGACCAGCGTATTGTGGATGACCTTGCTGCCGGCGCTCCGGTTGACATAGATTCCATCGTCGGAACACGAAGCAATCAAGTTGGCTTCGATCACCCCGCGCTCCTGCTCCATGATGCACCGACGGTCCCTGCAGTACGCACGGCCGGTACCACCACCGCCAAGCGAGAGACCGACGCGATATCCAGCTGCGCCCTTGAGGTTATTCTCGCAAATCACCACATTCTGCTCAAAGCGATTATCCGAACCGGCACCCTTGGCGAATGCGCCAAAACTCGTTCTGTTCGACTGCCCCTTGATGAAATCTGAAATCATGTTGTGGCGAATTATCCACCGGCTCGCAGCGACAAGGTCGATCGGTGTGACGGGATTCTCGGTCTGCCGGATGCTGGTATTCGTCAGCGTATTGCTTTCAATGATGCCCTCGTCCGGCATCTTGTCGTCTACACCGTTGATCTTGAAGTGCGAATTGAAATCGACGATGGTGTTATTGCGGGCAATGAAGTGGTGCGCATCACCAACGACATGGAATGCATGCTCGCAGCTGCTATGCGACTTGCAGACACCGCGAATGACGAGATTCTCGAAGGTCCAGTGCGGCGCGGCGACAAGAAAACCTTCCGAATTGTCCAGCTCCAGCGTAACCGTGCCGGGTTGCGCTGCACGAACCACGATGCGCGACTCCTGGGTCCCCGGCTTGTTTACCACAGTGGGCTGGCCGCTGAAGCGGTAGGTGCCAGGAGCAAAAGTAATGACATCACCCGGCTGCGCCTGGGCAATTGCAATTATTGCGGCACCTGGGGATTCAACCCTGACGGTTTTGCCGCCGGGTTCGCCAAAAATGGTGCGCAAGACGGAGTTGGGCTGTGCGCCAACACGCATCGCCGACTGCAAGCCTTCCAGCTGCTGTCCACGGTCCAGCGAAGTCAACGAACTGGCGACCCATTCCCCGGTCTTTACGATGATGGGATTATGTTGCGAGACGCGGCGTTCGATATAGGGCGCAAGCGCGCGCGGTGGAACGCCGATTGATTCGATCAGAAAAGCGGCAAGCCCCGCGCCTGAAATGGCAACCAGTCCGAGGAAAATTGCGAGCTTCCCTTTTGTTGACAGGCGTTTGCGTTTGCGGGGCATGGGAATTTTGTCGCGTTCAGGGCCGCCCTTGAAATAGCTTCGTCAGGGCGCAAGCCGACGGACATACCAATCCATGGCTTGCCGCAGGCCGAGATCAATTGGATGGGTAGGCGAGAATCCGAGCAGCGTCTTCGCCTTGGAAATATCCGCCTGCGAGTGACGGACATCTCCCTTACGGAAATCGCGATATACCGGTTTGTGATTGTGAAGATGCGCGAACCTGCCTGAGAGCACCGTCCGCATGGACTGGTACAGCTGGTTCAAGGTGGTGCGGTCGCCAAGCGCAACGTTGTACACCTGGTTTACGGCTGAGCTGTCCTTCGTCAGCGCAGCCAGGAAATTAGCTTGCACGACATTCTCGACATAGCAGAAATCCCGGCTCGTTTCGCCATCGCCATTGATCGCAAGTTCACCGTTCCGGATTAATGCGGCAATCCAATGCGGAATAACCGCCGCATAGGCGCCGTCCGGATCCTGCCTCGGTCCGAACACATTGAAGTACCGCAGGCCTATCGACTCCATCCCGTAAGTACGGGCAAACACGTCCGCATAGAGTTCGTTCACGTACTTGGTGACGGCATACGGTGAAAGCGGCCGGCCGATTTCGCCCTCAACTTTCGGCAGCTTAGGGTGGTCGCCGTATGTTGAACTCGACGCCGCATAGACGAAGCGTTTGACGCCGGCATCGCGCGCGGCCACAAGCATGTTCAGGAAGCCATCGATATTGCTGCTATTGGTCAGAATGGGGTCGTCGATCGAACGAGACACCGAGCCGAGTGCAGCCTCATGCAGGACGAAGTCTATGTCCTGGCAAGCATGTCGGCAGTCATCCAGGGAGCGGATGTCGGCCTTGATGAAGCGAAAATTCCGCCAGTGATCCGGGCCGACAATCTCTTCAACCTGCTCCAGATTATGCACATAGCCCGTCGACAAATTGTCGAGCCCGACCACCTTTTGTCCAAGTTTCAGCAGAGATTCGACAAGATTCGAGCCGATGAAGCCCGCGGCTCCAGTGACCAACCAGGCGTGCTGGTTTTGACGCAGGTATTCCTGTGCTGCCTGATATTTGGTCATGTCGCCGCCACGTGTCCCTGAATTTTTACAGCCGCCAGACGGCGATACCTGCATCCTTCAGTGCCTCGGCATTGAATTTGGATTTCACGTCGATGAAGCATCCTTTCCTGACTACCTTTGCCATATAGTCGGACATCGGTCTTGCAAGCAAATCCTTGTGGGATACAGCAGCAATGATGGCATCTGCCCGGGGAAGGTTGTCCCAGCTCTCCAGTTCGATTCCGTACTCGTGGCGCGCCTCTGCCGGGTCAGCGACTGGATCGTGCACATGCACGGTAACGCCATACGACTGAAGTTCATTGATGACATCTGCCACCTTGGAGTTTCTCAGATCCGGGCAGTTTTCCTTGAAAGTCAGACCGAGGACATTAACCCGTGCGCCGCTGACATTGACGCCGGCCCGGATCATTTCCTTGACAGTTTTCTCGGCGACGAACTTCGCCATGTTGTCGTTGATGCGACGCCCCGCGAGGATGACCTCAGGGTGATAGCCGATCATCTCCGCCTTGTGCGTCAGGTAATAGGGATCGACGCCAATGCAGTGACCGCCAACGAGGCCGGGCCTGAAGGGCAGGAAGTTCCATTTCGTTCCGGCGGCTTCGAGGACTTCGAGTGTGTCGATACCGATCTTATCGAAGATGATCGCCAGCTCGTTCATCAGGGCGATATTGAGATCGCGCTGGGTATTTTCGATGACCTTTGCCGCTTCGGCGACTTTAATGCTTGAAGCACGATGCACACCGGCGCGAACGACAACTTCATAAAGTTTCGCCACGCGATCGAGGGTTTCCGCATCATCGCCGGATACTACCTTCAGGATCGACGTCAGCGTATGTTCCTTGTCGCCGGGATTGATGCGCTCCGGGGAATAGCCAACGTGGAAATCGGTCTTCCAGGTCATGCCGGAATGCTTTTCCATGATGGGAACGCACACTTCTTCGGTTGCGCCAGGATAGACGGTCGACTCGAAAACCACGATCGCCCCGCGCTTCATGTGCTTGCCGACGACTTCACTTGCACCTGCGAGCGCACCGAAATCAGGCTGGTGCGCGAGGTCGACAGGCGTCGGCACTGCCACGATGATGTAATCTGCCTCGGCTAGGTCGGCGGGATCGTTGGTGACCTTCAGATGCTGTGCAGCACGCAGGTCTTCAGAAGATACTTCACCGGTAGGATCAATATATTCCCTGTAGCTTTTGACTTTGCTGACGGACAAATCAAATCCGATAGTCGCTTGTTTTTTCCCAAATTCGACTGCAAGCGGAAGTCCGACATAACCGAGTCCGACAACGGCAACGACGCTCATAGGAATCTCACCTTCGTATGTGAAAGTTGTCTGAATATAACAGATAGGTTTACAAAAAGCATCAGGACGCCGGGCATAGTGTTGCGATTGCCAGTGCCGCCTGATGATGGGCTAGAGAACATGCACGTCCCAGCTTTAAACACTCGCGGTTTGAAGGAGAATCAGGGGAACATCGCGGAACAGTAGAAATAGGGACTTTCCTACGGAAGCAGGAATGCAACAGGAACAAAAATGCCGTTCAGTTTTCACTGAACGGCAATCTGAATCTCATCGCAATTCAAAGCGACGAGTTAAGGCAGTTGATCAGCTGCTCTTGCGAATGCGCGCAGATGCAATCGCAAGCAAGCCCAGGCTCAACAGGAGCAGGGAACCCGGCTCAGGAATACTATTACCCTTGAAGTTGCCTGTACCGGTGGAGAACAGCGGCGAATCCGTCGGGAAAGAAGTGAAGCTGTTCGTGAACGACAAATCCGATCCGTCTTCTTTGGTGTTGGTATCCAGGTTGCCCTTGGCAAGGCCGCCGACGACATCCCACAGGCCCTTGCCGAGCAGGAAGGACGGGAAGAAGTTGAAGCCGGTCAGCGTCACGCCATTGACAGCGTGTCCCACCATATCCAACCACAAGGCGCCGTCGGTAGTGTTGCCAGCGTTCAGCAGCAGCGGATCAGTCGGGTCGGCATCCGGAGTATGGTCGACATACACCTTCACAAAACCGCCTTCATAAAAGATTTGCGAGCCTCCGCCTGCGGGACCCGGTACCGCGGCGCCTCCGATCGGAGTGTAACCGCCGTACTGCACGGTCAGTTCGCATCCAGGGCAGAACGTGCCCACACCCGTTCCGTTGATCGTGGTAACAACGCCGAAACCCGACAGTTCGCCTGTAATCGGATTGATGAACTGGGACAGGGTTGCCGAAGTGCCGCTGAAGTCCAGTGGTGCATCCGGATTCCAGATCACGCCACCGATATTGATATTGCTTGCCTGTGCCGCTGTAGCCGTTGCGGCGGCAAGTGCTACGCCTGCGAGCAATTTTTTGAACATTTTCATTGAAAATCTCCTTGAGTATCCGTTTCCTGATCTAAATCCTTCCTTGCTGCAAGGAGTAAAGCACATGCCGTGCCAAGATCTGAACATTTTGGTAAGGCACTGTTTTTGAAGGAATTTATCTCTGGAGTGCGGCTTCAATGCCAAATTGCCAAAAATCATTGTAAAAAAAACCGACAGTCGCTCTAGCGACAATCACTGGTAACGCCCCGGGGACAGGAGATTATCGGGGTCGACCGCGTGCCGCAGCCTCTTGTGGAACCTCAGAGAATCGTTTTGAAGGCTCGACAGTGTGGACATGGTGTTCACGCCGACACGATATGGAAAAAATCCCGACAGGCGCCCCTCCTGGAGGAGATTCTCATAGCATGCGGTCGCGCGGGCCAGCGCCTGCTCGTCCTCGCGCCTGAAAATAATCGGAACGGTGCTGTCGAACAGCTTGTCGCTGATCGAGGTAAATGTGATCAGCGGTTCGATGCCGTGCGCCACAGCGATGCGCTTCACCATGTCGGCGTAGGCACGGACAGAGCCCGGACGCATCGGCACCAGCGGTGCGTACCAGATCAGGCCGCAACCGTCGCGGGACGGATCGAGCGAATCGCCTTGCGGGGGTGTCGGATTACGCCAATAGGCTAGCGGGAGGGCAGTTTCATTCGGACGCCCATTGACCAGTTCCAGGGCCTTGGCAAGGGTATTCGAAGTACTTCCCAGACGTTGTCCCGCCGCCCCGGGCAGGAAAGCGGCCAGCTTGGACAAAGCCTTCGCGCCGGCAGGGCTGATGAAAACCAGTCGGCTAACCTTGCCCGCGAGCGCGGCCTTCATTTCCTTCTGTGCAGCAGCAACCATCCGGCGCGTCCCGTACACAGTTCCGAATCCTGTCCAGGGAAATACCTGGTACTGGCGTCCAAGTTCCTGGATGACGGACTCTGGAATCAATCCGTCGGGACCGATCCGGTCCGTGGGATAAGGAGCCGACATGGCGAGCACGCGGTGCTGGTTCATCAGGTTGATGCCGCCGATTGTGCCCGGAAGCCGGCTGATGATGTCCCGGATAGCTGCGACGGTGGGTTCCAGCAAGGCGTCTTCCTTCAGGCTGAAGAAGCACACCTTGACGCATTCGGGTCTCCGCGCCAGCGCAATCGTCATGCGCGTCACAATGCCGAAGCCGCTTTGCGTGAACAACCCCGCCGAATAGGTGCCAAGGCCCCACTTGAAGAGACGGGCCAGGTCGTCACCTGCCGCCTCGCGTAGTGCAGTGCGGTACAGGCTGCCATCTGCAAGGACGGCCTCGATGTCGGTCACGGCGGCGAAATGGTCGGTATACGGCGTGATGCCGTAGCCGCGCTCCAGCGCATTTCCCAGCAGGCTGCACTGCGGTCCGCCACCAGTTACGGGCACCAGGAATGGATGGCCTCCGGCATCAAGAAATTCGGCCAGCATTTCCTGTGTTACGCCGGGTTCGACAGTGACGACACCGAGTTCGGCGTCGAAATGCACGATTTTTCGCATGCCTGACAGGTCGATGATTACGCAGTCATCGCGAACCGGCAAAGAGGTGCCATATCCCCAGTTGTGTCCAGTACTGATCGGGTACACGGCAATCTTGTTCCTGGCGGCGATACGCATGGCTTCAGGCACCGAACCCGCATCCTGGATACGCAGGGCGGCGGGTATGCGCCGCTTGATTCCGCTGGCGTCCTTATCGTATGCCTTCTGCGCGTCATCAGCCTGCAACACATTCGCAGCGCCGAGAAGTGTTTGCCATTCGCCGATTGCAGCCGTCAGGTTCATCATGTGCGACCTCCCAGGAAAATGAGGTGAAATGCCGCTCAGTTCAGATTGATCAGTCGTTGCGTAATGCCGGTCTCTTCGCGCGGCGAAAAGAAATATGGATAAAGGGATCTCGAGGCGGCCGCCTGGTCACTGGTACCACCGTGCTGCTGGATTTGGTCTTCGACGTGGTCGAGATCGAGCCATAGGAGGAAAGCCGGTGCATTGACGCGCGGGTTGGTCTTCAGCTCGCCGAGGCGGGTGAAGCCAAGGACGCGCTCATAGTACCCGCGATGCCGCGGATTCACTTCGATGAAAACATCGGTGCAGCCATGCAGGCGGCGCGCGTAGATGAAGCAGATGTGGAACAGGGATGCCAGCGCAAATTTGGAGTCGACTTTCGAGTCCACCGCAAGCTTGGTCAGCTCACAGAGCTTGCGTCCGGGACCTCGGTAGCGGTCGAGCTGGTCCTGGAAAATTTCGTCGGCCAGCAGGCCGATCGGCGAGTCAATGGCCAGGGTGACCGTGCCGATCAGTTCTTCTTTCATGTACGCGGTGAGCGTAATCCGGTTGGGGCTGGACTGGAGCGGCTGGGTACCGGTATATCCGCGCCAGGAATACATTTTGTCGATAAGCATGCTGGCGGAATTCCGTCCGGCCGCGGTGTCGGCCAAACGGATCTTGAAATCCTTGACGCTCAGGACGACCGCATCCGAGGGCTCGGGCGGCGCGAGCGTGGATTCAATCATTTCCTGTTTAGGCTCCATGGAAAAAATCGGAAAAGGATTGCGTGTGAAGGCGCCCCTATATTCCGAACGGGCACTGAGCATAGACTGGACTCCGCAAATTATGGTGTGTAGAGGATGCGTCGCCGGGAATATCCATCCCTGGCGGGAGCGTTCTTATTGTCGTTGTTGTCTCTAGTTAAGCTGTTTAAGTAGCGAGCGTGCTTCTTCAGCCTGGTCGAATGGCCTGCCAGATGCGAGCAATTGTTCGATTTCTCGGCGCGCCTTGGTCTTGTCGCCCATCTTCACAAAGCCCTGTGCCAGATGGAAACGGATGGTGTGCGCTTCGGGTACGAGCGTAACCGCTTTCTGGAGTAGCTGGATGCCGCGAGTGAGGTTACCTTGTTCGACCAGGATCCAACCGAGGGTGTCCAGTATGGCCGCGTTCTCGGGGGCGAGGTTATGCGCCTTCTCCGCATACTCCAGCGCGCGGGCATTCTTTTGCTGCTGGTAGATGATCGCGAGATTGTTCAGGGCGGCGACACTCTTCGGATCCGATTGCAGCACCTTCTGGTACTGGTCGATCGCTTCCGCGAACTGCTGCTCGCCGGTATAGGCAGTGGCGAGATACAGGCGCGTCGTCATGTCGCCCGGGTGATCCTTGACCCATTGATTCAAGCGTGCAATGCCTTCCTTGCCCTTGCCGGTGTGGGTAAGCGCCTGGTGGATCTTGATGACTGCTGCGCCGGAGGTACTATTGGCAAACGCCTGCTCGAAGGCCTTGAATGCAGGCTCGTGCTTCTTCTGCACCATCAGGATGTCGCCTTCGAGGAGATACCCGGTGGCGCTCTTTGGCGAGTACTTCTGGATTTGCTTGGCAAGTTTCATCGCCTGGTCGTAATTCGATCGGCGGATTTCAATGTTGGCCAATGCCAGTTGAGCCTCCAGATAGTCGGGCTTGATGTTCAATGCGGCCTTCAGGGCTTCCGCAGATGCATTCTGGTTCTGCATCGTCATGAGAACCGAAGCGATGCGGTACTGAATGATCGGCGAGGTCGGATTGAGAACGGCAAGCTTTTTGTACGACTGCAACGATGCAGGAAGGTCATTGGTCGCAAACTGGGTTTGGGCCAGCAATTCAAGGGCTTCGGTACTACCTGGGTTGGTCGTCTGGAGTTTCTGCGCAAGACTGAATGCCTTTTGCTTTTCACCGATTTGCAGGTAATGCGTTGCGAGGTTAATGGCTTGTTTCAGGTCACCCGGATTTTCGTTGCTCGCGCGTTCCAGCCACATGGTCGCTTCTTCCTTCTGGCCCTGCGACATCGCGAGTTCCGACAGTTTCGTCATTGCTTGCGGGTTTTTCTTGTCAACCTGGAGGAAGGCCTCGAAACGCTTCTTTGCGGCGTCCGGCTTTTTCTCGACGATATCCAAGCGTGCGAGGTTGACGACGGCGGGAAGGAAGTCGGGTTGCAGCGAAAGTGCTTTCTGGAAGCTGCTCCGGGCAGCCGCAGCGTCCTTTTTCCCGAGGTAGGCCACGCCTTTTAGGTTTTGCAGGATGGGGCCTCCGGCCTCGTCTTTTTCAAGCTTGTTGACCGTAGCGATCGCCTTGTCGAAGTCCTTGTTCCGGATATGTGTCATGACCAGCAGCGCCGCGGACTGCGCGGGCTGGGGATCCATATTGGTCGCCATTTCCAGTTCGGCGATGCCGCGCGCATCTTCGCCCTTCGCCAGACGGCTCAATCCGAGTGCGGTACGGATGATGGCCGCGTCGGGGGCAACCGCGCTGGCCTTTTCCAGGTACTCGATTGCCTTGGAAAAATCGCGTGCGTGCATGTAGGCTTCGCCGGCAAGCGTCAGGATCTGCGGATCCTTGTCCGCATCCCTGAGCAGCGGCGTCAGGATCTTGAGCGCGCGCGGGGTATCCCCGTTCTTGAGCAGTGTCGCGACGAGCAGCTTTGATGCGTAGGGGTGGCCGGGGTTGCGTTCGAGGTAGCGCTTCAAGTGCTGTTCTGCTTGCTGCGTCGAACCGAGTGCGTACTGGATGGCACCAGCAAGCAGCACCGAAGGCATGTGTTCGGGCGCGACACGCAGGACCTGAAGGATCGATTCCTGCGCTGCGGCGTGCTTGCCCTGGCTGAAATCGAGCAGCGCCTGCGTATAGGTTACGTGAAGCGACTGTGCATCCTGCTTGCGCGCGGTGTCGATCTCCGATTTGGCGAGGTCGAACTTTCCGGCATTGATGTAAATGTGTGCGCGCGAAAGGTAGGGCGCGATGGAGTTCGGGCGAAGTTCAGTTGCCTTCTTGTAGGCAGCAATCGCATCCTCCGGCTTGCGTCGAAGGCGCATCAGGTCACCCTTGAACATCCACGCTTCGATATTTGCCGGATTCTTGGCAATAGCCTGATCCGCAAACGATGCGGAGTCATCCAGCTTGTTCTCCGACACTGCCAGCTTGGCCAATCCGATGTACGCATCGGAACCCTCGGGATTTTCCTTGATGGCAGCGTTGTAGGAGTCACGTGCCTCTTCGCGCTTCCCCAAGGCGAAATAGGCATCGCCGCGTACTGCAAGTATCTGGGGATCCTGCTTTTCGCCGGCGTTCTGCTTTACTTCATCCAGCACCTTCTGGAACTGGCCTTGGATGAGCAGGACCTTTCCGAGCGTCGGCAGCACGTCAGCGGGTGCGGCGCCAAGTTCAAGCGCCTTGCGCAACTCCTTCTCTGCCGAGAGCGGGTCATTTGCCTGGAAGTGCAACATGCCGAGCAGGCGGCGCACTTCGCGATCTTCGGGACTTTTCTGGACGGCGTTCTTGAGCTGAATGATCGCGGCTTTTATCTCGCCTTTCTGCTGGTATGACTTTGCTTCGGCAACCAGTGCCTGCGTGTCCTGGCTTTTGCTGCATGCGGTCAGCAGACCGGCACATATCATGGCCAAAGCGAGCGTCGCGACGACGCGGGTTTCGATCTTCATGCCTGTTCTCAACTCTCGGAGGGATGGACTACGTTAGGATTTTCCTGGCGGAAACGAAGTTGAATCCGTAATGCAATTTTTCCTAAAGATTAACAAAACTTCCGAAAGTCATGTGTGAATTGTGGTGACGCACAATGGAAAAATGTACACAGTCAACTGTTCTTTCCACAGAGCATTTTTTAGAGAGGGAGAGTGGGACTCCGGCTTGAAGGAGCCGGTGACGGAAGGAACTACATGGTGACGAATCAATGCAGGATGAAATACCAGGCGACGTAGAGTAGGCCGGCCACCATGAACAGATAAAACATTCGCTCGTTCTGTGACGCATGGAGCGCCTCTTCCCGCTGATCGGGCGCGTCGCCATCACCAAGCAGGACCATGTCGTAGCTAGTGCGGACTGTCTTGCGGCGGTCACCCATGATGTCGCGTAATTCCTGGATGCTGAGGCGCGTGATGTCATGCATCCGGATCAGGATGGAAGGCGCAACCGGATAGTTGCGATAGCGTATATAGCTAATGACGAGCGGCGGCACCTCGAGCGCTTGCGACAAGGCCATGTCACTGTCCAGCTGCAAAATATCGATAAGGGCATCCATCAAGCGATTGGGATCGTATCGCTTCTGGCTGTCCAGCGTGCTGGTCGTCATCAAGATCTTCCCTTCATGATTGGAGGCGCACGCCTATGCGTACGTCTATCAACGACGAATATTGCCTTCTGTCACATTTTTTACGACAAGCATAAAAAATGCCCGGCTTTAAAAAGTGAAAAGAAAGAAGGACTTAGCGAAAATCGGTTACACAAGGTGTAAATTATTTCGACGTAGAAATATAAACAATTTCTATTTGGAAATATTTTGCAGCCTGGTCATCAAGGGCGATGCCTCGACAATGTGCGATTGGAAAGGATGGATGGCCTTGCGATAAAGGCGCGCGATCTTGCGGACGTAGTCACGTGTTTCTGTATACGGAGGAATGCCGCCGTAGGACTCGACCGCTCGTTCGCCTGCATTGTATGCGGCGGCGACAAGCGGAACGTTCCCCTGGAAATAGGCGAGCAACCAGCGGAGATAAGCCAGTCCTCCCTTGATGTTGTCTTCGGGGTCAAAGGCGTTGCGGACGCGGAAGCGATGAGCCGTATCCGGCATGAGCTGCATGAGGCCTTGCGCATTTTTCGGTGAAACGGCTTTCGGCTGGAATCCCGATTCGATGGAAATGACCGCGAGTGCCAACCGCGGGTCGACACCGTAGCTCGGCGCAAGACGGTTCACGAGTTCGAAGATGGGTCCGCGCGGATAAGGATGCTCATAAGTGTCTTCCTCTTGCGCGACAACCGGATCCGGACGCAGGCATGCAGGTACGGCTGACAGAGTTGACGGAGTAATGTAACGCAGCACTTGCGGCGCGTGGGCATGCCCTTGCGCCGCAGCCTGTTCAAACAAGTAGCGGGCGGTGCTGTCATCACGCTCCACCCCGCGTGCGTTCGCATACATCCAGCCCATTTCATAGAAGGCCTGCGCATCACCAAGTTTTGCCGCACGGCAGTAAACAGCAAGTGCGCGCGGCAAGTCCCGGTCAACACCTTCGCCATGCTGATAGCGATTGCCAAGAGCAACGAGCTCTGGCGCAAGCAATGGCATTTGTTCACTTGTTGCCAGCGTTTGCGCGATAGGCGATCCCGCAACGAGGGCCAGTGTCGCGAATACGACAGATAAGACGAATGAAGACACTTCTTCCCTCGACAACAATAAAGCGGTTGCTAAGCTGAAACGATATGTTCGCCGTGAAAGTTGGCGAGAAATCCCATATATGTGGGAGGCAGGTATCACGTCCCTGCATAAGTTGCCGAGCATCAATTCATCGGCGTGTTACATGCACAAAACATGTTGTGCAAATGTGTACAAAAATCAATAAGAAGTCGAACTAATAGTCGTTATATTTTGTTACATTTATGTCTCCTGTCAACATTGCACGACGGTACCGTCGCATCCCCGTTCAGAACCATATGCAGAAAATTCGGGAGAGCACTAGATGCTAAGGATTTCCAATCACTTCGTTTCGGCAGCAGCGGTGACTTTGCTGCTCGTGGAATCGCTTGTGCTCGTCGGGTCCGCATATCTCGGAGTGTCATTGCGCTTTCTGGACCTGGACGTTAACGAGGCCATCAAGCGCGACAGCATGCTGTCGTCCGCGCTCGCGTTTGCCGTCGTGATGATTGCAAGCATGAGTGCGTTCGGCATGTACCAGATCGTTTTTCGCGAAAGCTTCCGCGCAACCTTTTTGCGCCTGATGCCGGCGTGCGTGCTCGGGTTCGTGCTGATGACGCTGGTGTTCTATGTGCTGCCGGATCTCTACATGGGCCGAGGCATCCTCGGTTTCATGTTCATGGTGGCCGTGCCGGCCATCCTCTTCACGCGCGTGGTGTTCTTCAAGTCGGCCCAGACGCGCCTGCTCGAATCGCGCATCCTGTTCCTCGGTGCCGGAGCACTTGCCCAGGAGTGCACCGTGCTTGCACAGGACGGCCGGCTGAATCACAAGTACAAGATCGTCGGCTACGTACCCACGAAGGAACCGGATATCTGCGTGCCCGCGTCGGCGCTGCTGCCTTCGAATGAGCCGGTAGACGATCTCGTCAAGCGCCTGAATGTGACCGAGATCATCGTGGCCGTGCAGAACCGCCGCGGAGGCGGACTGCCGATCAAGGATCTCCTGAGGTGCAAGACCATCGGCATCAAGGTGACGGACTCGTCGGCGTTCTTCGAACGCGAAGCATGCCAGATTCGCGTCGACTCGCTGCAACCGAGCTGGCTGGTATTCGGCACCGGCTTCGACCAGGGATTTCTCCGCACGGCGGGCAAGAAGGCCTTTGACATGGTGGTCAGCATTACCGTGCTGATCGTTGCCCTGCCCCTGCTTGTCGTGACCGCGCTGCTGATCTTCCTCGAGGATCGCGGGCCGATCTTCTATCGCCAGGAACGCGTAGGCAAGGACGGCAAGCACTTCATGGTGCTCAAATTCCGCAGCATGCGCGTCGATGCGGAACGCGCAGGCACACCGCAATGGGCTGCCAAATCGGATCCGCGCACGACCCGTATCGGGCGCATCATCCGTCTGTTGCGCATCGACGAATTCCCGCAGATCCTGAATGTGCTGAAAGGCGAAATGAGCTTCGTAGGCCCGCGCCCGGAACGCCCTTATTTCGTCAAGCAACTGTGCGAGGAAATCCCCTATTACAACGTCCGCCACAGCATCAAGCCCGGCATCACGGGCATGGCCCAGGTCCGGTACCACTACGGTGCATCAGTGGCGGACGCGGTGCAAAAACTGCAGTACGACCTGTACTACGTAAAGAACAACAGCCTGTTCCTGGACCTTCTGATCCTGATCGATACGCTACAGGTCGTCATCCTCGGCAAGGGCAGCCGATGAAATCCGGACGGTACTGATGTGGTCCGTCATTGCAGGCGTCAGCTACTCGGTAGCCACGGCTGCCTACCTGCTGCTGTTTGCCCTGCTGCTGGTGAGATGGCGCGGTGGCCGGCACGGTGCGCTGCTCGTTCTCGCCTGCGGCATGACCGTCGTCTGGGCCGGCGCAATTGTCTTGGCGGCCATGCGCAACCTGCCGATCTCGATGCAGATCGGCCTGCTTGAAATCTTACGCAACGCGAGCTGGAGCGCCTTCCTGCTCGGCGTACTCAGCCCGTCCTACCGCACGCACCTCATCCTCGGCCTCCGCCTCAGCAAACAGGTAGTGCTTTTTGCCGGGCTCTACCTGCTGCTGGCCCTGACCTATATCGTCGCGTATGTGGACGACGGTGTTGTCGGCGACCTGGCCGGCATGATCAGTGGCAGCCCGGGCTTCATCATCATGGCGGTCATGGGCATGCTGCTGATCGAGCAGCTGTTCAGGAGCACTGCCGAGAAGTCGCGCTGGGCCATCAAGTTTGCCTGCCTGGGCATTGGCGGCATTTTTGCGTACGATTTTTATCTCTATGTCGATGCACTGCTGTTCCGCCAGGTGAATGCCGAGATCTGGGCTGCGCGCGGCGGCGCGATTGCCTTCGCAGTACCGTTGATTGCCGTGTCGGCGGCGCGCAATCCGGATTGGTCGGTCGGCATCTCGGTTTCGCGCCGCATCCTTTTCCATTCGGTGACGCTGATCGGTTCGGCGATCTATCTGCTGACAGTGGCAGCCGCAGGGTATTACCTGCGCTTCTTTGGCGGCGAATGGGGCTCGGTGCTGCAGGCGACTTTCCTGTTCGGGGCTTTCTTCCTGCTCGTCGCTGTTCTGTTTTCCGGCACATTCCGCTCATGGCTGAGGGTGTTCATCAGCAAGCACTTCTACAACTACGGTTATGACTACCGCGAGGAATGGCTGAAATTCACACGCATGCTCTCGGTGGAAGGGCCGCAGCTCGGCGAACGTGCAATTGAAGCGATTGCCCAGCTGGTAGAGAGTTCGAAGGGTGTGCTGTACACGCGCAACGAGACGGACCAGTATGTTGCATCGGCAAAATGGAACACCTCCTTTGCCAATGAACCGGAACCGGCCGACAGCGCGTTGTGCAACTTCCTGCGCAACCGGCAGTGGATCATCGATATCCAGGAATTCGACGCGCAGCCGGAAAAATACGAAGGCCTGTCGCTGCCAGGCTGGCTGCGCCAGTTTCCGCAAGCCTGGCTGGTCGTGCCTTTGATGCAGAACACGACCTTGCTCGGATTTGTCGTGCTGTCGGAGGCGCGCAGCAAGGTCACGCTGAACTGGGAAGTGCTCGATCTGCTCAAGATCGTCGGCATCCAGACCGCCGGCTATCTGGCCAAGCAGGAATCTGCAGATGCCCTCGCGGTCGCACGCCAGTTCGAAACCTTCAATCGCATGTCCACCTTCGTGGTGCACGACCTGAAGAACCTGGTGGCGCAGCTTGCGCTGCTGGTGGCGAATGCGGAAAAGCACAAGGGCAGCGAGGAATTCCAGCGCGACATGGTGGAAACCATCGAGCATGCCGTGGTGAAAATGCGGGTACTCTTGCAGAAGTTCAACCGGGAATCGACGACCGAGAAATCGGGCCCTGTCGTCCTCGACAAGATTTTGCAGCAAGCAATCGCATCGAAGGGTGCCGCGGAACCGAAACCGCAGCTCGACCTGCACCGCTCCGGATTGGCTGTGTCGGCCAACGCGGTACGGCTGGAACGGGTGATCGGCCATTTGATCCAGAATGCCGTCGAAGCGACGCCGCGCGGCGGGCAGGTGACTGTCAGGCTGACCGAACAGGACGGCAGCGCAGTGATCGAGGTGATCGACACCGGCAGCGGAATGAGCGAGCAGTTCATTCAGGCGAGGCTGTTCAAGCCATTCGAATCGACCAAGGCGGCCGGCATGGGCATCGGTGTATTCGAGACCCGGGAATATGTCCACCAGATCGGCGGCCAGCTGGATGTTGACAGCGAGCCGTCGAAAGGCACAACCTTCAGGGTGAGCCTGCCGCTGTATGTCGACGAGCAGGATTGCGTGTCGAACGCCGCGTAAAGAGGAATACCGTGAGCCAGGATAAGAGGAAATTGCTGATTGTCGAAGACGACGCCGGCCTGCAGAAGCAGCTGCGCTGGAGCTTGGACGCCTATGAAGTACTGACCGCCAGCGACCGCGAAAGTGCGCTGGCACAGCTGCGCCGCCATGAACCGGCAGTCATCACCATGGATCTCGGATTGCCGCCCGATCCGGACGGGTCGAGCGAAGGCCTGGCGTTGCTGCAGCAAATCCTTTCGCTCGCGCCGGACACCAAGGTCATTGTCCTGACCGGCAACCAGGACCACGCGAATGCGGTGCAGGCAATCGCGATGGGCGCCTACGATTTCCACCAGAAGCCGATCGACCCCTCGGTGCTGAACCTGATCGTCGAACGCGCTTTCTACCTGCATGGACTGCAGCAGGAAAACCGCTGGCTGCAGATGAACCGCGTGGAGTCGCCGCTGGGCGGTATCATCACGCGCGACCCGGGCATGCTGAAGGTGTGCCGCAACATCGAAAAGGTCGCACCGACCTCGGCCACGGTCATGTTGCTGGGTAATAGCGGCACCGGCAAGGAAGTGCTGGCGCGTGCGCTGCACCAGTTGAGCGCGCGCAGCAGCAAGCGCTTCATGGCGATCAATTGCGCGGCGATCCCGGAGAACCTGCTGGAAAGCGAACTGTTCGGTTATGAAAAAGGTGCGTTCACCGGCGCGGCCAAGCAGACGCTGGGAAAGATCGAGTTGGCGTCAGGCGGTACCTTCTTCCTCGATGAAGTGGGTGACTTGCCGATGGCGCTGCAGGCCAAGCTCTTGCGCTTCCTGCAGGAGCGCGTGGTGGAGCGCATCGGCGGACGTGCCGAAATTCCAGTCGACGTGCGCGTCGTGTGCGCGACCCACCAGAACCTGAAGGACATGGTCGCTTCGGGGCGCTTCCGGGAAGACTTGTATTACCGGCTGAGCGAAATCGTGATCATGATCCCGTCGCTGCGCGACCGGATTGGCGATGCGGCGCTGCTGGCACACCATTTCAAGAACAAGTTCTGCGCGCAGGAAGGACGCTCGTCGCTGAATTTCAGCGAAGATGCGATGGTCCGAATCGAGACCCATGCATGGCCGGGCAACGTGCGTGAGATGGAGAACTGCATCAAGCGCGCAGTCATCATGGCCGACGGCCCCCAGATCACGGCCGAAGACCTGGGCCTGGCGGCAGCTGCGGAACCCGATGAACCGCTCAACCTGCGGCAGGTGCGCGACGAGGCGGGCCACAAGGCGCTAATCAAGGCGCTGGCGCGCGTCGACGGCAACGCGGTCAAGGCGGCCGAACTGCTGGGCATCAGCCGGCCGACACTTTACGACCTGATGAACAAGTACGGCATCAAGTAGGCGGCACGTTCCGCAGCTTGTACCACACAAGGCCGATCCATTCGTACAGGGCGTAGTAGGTGCGGCGCAGGTTCTCGGCTGTCGGCAGCGGGTACAGCCACGCACGCATCGTGCTACCGAAGAACACGGTCGGCGCCGCAACCACTTCCAGCCCCTCGCCCTTGAAAGCCATCACCGCGCGCGGCATATGCATCGCGTCCGTGACCAGCAAGATACGGCGGATGTTTTCCTGTTTCAGACTACGCGCCGAGAACTCGGCATTCTGCGCGGTGTTTGCGGACGCGGGCTCGACCCAGCGCACCGGGACGCCGAATTCTTCCTCCAATGCGCGCTTCATGGCCAATGCCTTCGGCTTGAAGCGGCCGTCCTCCGTCCCATTCCCCCCTGAAACCAGGATCGGCAATCCGGTCTCGCGCTGCAGCCGCGCGGCGTAACGCAGTCGTGCAAGGGCAATATAGTCCGGCTGCTCGGCACCGCCATATTCTGGCGCATCCGCAATACGGCCTGCCGCCAGCACGACAATGGCCTGCGCCCCTTTCGCGTTTGAAGACGAAAGCGGTGAAGTGAGTGCTTCCAGCGGAGCAACGAATACCAGGGTGCCAAACCCGGAACACAGCAGGTACAGCAAGGCAATTGCACTGGCGGCAATCATGCGTCCTGCACCGACATATCGTTTCGCCAGAAGAACCCCGGCGACAAACAGGATGAACAGGCTGGCAGGCGGGAGGATGAGCTCGCGCAGGAGGGCAAAAAGATCGAACTGGGTCATGCCACTTCAGTTTTGACTGCTATCAAGTCAACGTTTGTCATAGGAAAGAGTCAGTCGAACTGTGTAAAGTCAAGGAAATCGAAATTCCATCCCTTGAGATGCAACAAAATATAAATTTCCTTGATGCAAGTCTTGTTGGGAACTTAACTTGATTCAATACACTCGAACTTTCACAACGTATTAGTCATTGGAAAGGTGTTATATGCATATTAACGCCACTTACATCGAATCCAGCCCCAATGTCGTCGCCGGCAGGATTGGTATTGTCATGGGCCTGCTTGCCTTTGCGGCCGTCTATGTCGTGATGATGCTTCAGCTCGGCTGGATCGGCGGTATCGCCATCGGCTGGCTGCCTGCGGCGCTCGCCGGCTGGCTGGCTGCGACAGGATGCGACTTCGTCATGGCGCATTTGCTGCGCGAACCGATGCCGATTCAGCAGTCCGCTCCGCCGTCTAACGGCTGACCCCGTGCGGGTCATTTCGCATCCAGCGTAACGACCCCATCCCAGTCGGCTTCCGGCGGCCGCAGCGTTGCCGCCGCGGTGCGCTCCAGATACAGGGGCGCCAGTACATCAGCAGGGTTGGCCGCCCTGATTTCCTTCCACAATCGTTCCGATTCGTCCCAGTTGTGCGACTGCCACGCGGCAATTGCTTCGTCATTTCCTTCCGGAGCCGTGCCGGGCGTCCAAACATCCACTGCTTCGCTCTTGCCTTTCAGCCTGATCCGATCCAGGCGACGCAAAGGCACACGTCCGCGCAAGGCGTCCGCAGTTGAACCGCTGAGCAGGATGCCGGTGCCGTAGACCTTGTTCGCGCCTTCCAGTCGCGACGCCAGGTTGACGCTATCGCCGATGGCGGTGTAATCGAAACGGTCGGTCGATCCCATGTTGCCCACCACTGCCATGCCGGTGTGCACGCCGATGCGCATGGACAGTTCGGCGACGCCCTTCTTGCGCAGCGCGTCGTTCACCGCCTGCATCGCCTGCTGCATCTTCATTGCCGCTTCGCATGCATGGAGTGCATGCTCGGGGTCGTCGAGCGGTGCATTCCAGAACGCCATCACGGCGTCGCCGATGAACTTGTCCAGGGTGCCGTTGCTGCCGATCACGATGGCGGCCATCTCGGTCAGGTAGAAGTTCATGATCTCGGCCACCTCTTCGGGCTCGAGCTTTTCGGAAATCGAGGTGAACCCGGCGAGGTCGGAAAACAGCAGCGTCACCTCGCGCCGCTCGCCGCCGAGGCGCAGGCGCTCGGGCTGCGCCAGCATCTGTTCGATGACCGCCGGCGACACGTAATGGCCGAACGCGCGCCGCACCTCTGCGCGTTTGCGCCGCTCTTCCAGGAAGGCACCTGCGCCACTGCCCAGCCAGGACGTGAAGATGCCTGCCAGCGGGGCAAACACCGGCCACCAGAGGTTGGCGAAGGCGAACAGGGCCCATGATGCGCCGGCAGTGGCTCCCGCAAGCAACAACAGCGACAAGCTCGCACGCACCGGGCTCCATTGGCGGAAGGCAGCGAGGGATACCAGTGCGAGCAAGGCCAGCAGCGCCAGCTTCGACTCCTGGCCGAGTTCCGCCGCCACGCGCCGCTGCATGGCGGCGTCGATGACATTGGCATTGATCTCCACGCCCGGCATGCGGCGCAGGTTGCGCCAGGAATAAGGCGTGCAGTACATGTCGACACCGAGCTGGGGAGCGTCGTCCAGATACATGCCGACCAGCACGATGCGGTCCTTGAAAAAGCCGCGTGGCAGGAATTCCCTGGGGTTCAGGGCTTGGTAATAAGAGACGTAGGAAAAGCTTTTCGCCGGACCGGCATAACGAATCATCGGCCGCTGCGGCAGTTGCGCGAGGTCGACGCTGATACCGGCGGCATCCAGTACCGTACGGCCGAAGGCATTGTCAAAGGATGGAAAGCGCCGAATGCAGGCGCCCGACAGCGGCACCTTGGCAATACCGGTTGTCGCGCCGGCATCCAGCAGCGAACGCAGCGGCAGGATCTCGCGCTGCTGGTCGATGTAGCCGTCGCTGCGCTGCTCCCACTCCGCCGCCAGCACGACGTTGCCGGCGCGCCGGATGGCATCGGCGAGCGCGGCATCGGCCTGCGGCGTGGAGGGTTCGAGGAAAAGGACATCGAGGGCGATGACCTTGGCGCCCTCTTCCTTCAGCCGGTCGATCAGCTCGGCGTGCATGCTGCGCGGCCACGGCCACTGGTGCTGGAATTCGGCGAAGCTCGGCTCGTCGATGCCGACGATGGTGATCGGGCTGCCGGCCGTGCCGGGCGAGGACAGGATGGTGAGCCAGTCGAAGTTGTTTTCCTCGATGCGTTCCCACCAAGGCGTGAGCGAGAGCAGGCCGAGCATCGCCCACGCGAGGATGGCAAGCCCGAAGCGGCGGATCACGTCTTCAGCTCCGGTATTCGAGCGCCAGCAGCACGGTCCGCCCGCTGCCCGCGTAATCGCGCGCGACCCGATACTTGCGGTCGAACAGGTTGTTGACGGTGAAGGTCAGTGACCAGTTCTTCGGCGCCGGCGTCCAGTTGACGGTGGCATTCGTCAGCCAGTAGCCGGGTAGTTGTGACGTATTGGCGAGGTCGGCTTGCACGGCGCCGGTATAGACCTGCGACAGGTTCAGGCGCACATGCGCGGGATGGACCCAGGTGGTGTTCAGCGCAAAGGTGCGGTCGGGCAGCAGGGGCAGCGTCTTCCCGTCGTTCGCCGCATCGCGGTTGCGTGAGCGCGTTTGCCGGAGCGCGGCCGACACGCCCCAGCGCTCGCCGAGCCAAAGGTTGACACCCGCAGTGGCACGGTAGATGTCGGCGCGGATGGCGGACAGGTCGTCGAACAGGTCCGGGGAAGCCATCGCGAAGCCGTCGATCGCCTGCCGGTCCAGCCGCAGGAAGGTGAAGGTGCGGTCATTCCACTCGCTGTCCCATTGCAGCTGGGTCGCCGCGCTGGTGCCGTTGACGTAGGCGTCGGGGACGCTGAGGCCGACGGTCGCCATCGGTGCCAGCGGGCCGGTCAGCGGCAGGCGCGCCTGCTTCTGGTATGCCAGGCGCAGCCATTGGCGGTCCACCGGTGTCCAGGCAAGGCCGGCCTGAGGATGAAGGCGGTTGCTGCTGGTTGTGCCGTTGTCGGCGTGTTCCATCTTGAGGCCGGATTCAAGCAGCAGGTTCTTGCTTACCGGCCAGCGCAGGTTGGCGTAGGCGAGGCCGCCGCCGAGGGTGGTGGCGGTGTTCTCCGCCCGCAGCGACGACACCCCAAAGGGGAACAATACCGTCGGGGAATCAGGGCCGAGGACTGCACCGGCATGCGTGGCGGGGACCGACGCCATGTCAGGGAAAGCCAGAAAAGCGTCGGTCAGGACCTGGGCATTCGTTTTGATTGAGGCAACGCGCTGGTGCACCCATGCCCATTCGGCGCCGATGGCTGCCTGCACCTCGCCTGCGTCGAACATGCGCTTGACCTGCAACTGTTTCACGCCCGTGACCGCGTGCCGTCGCAGGATGCGGTTGAAGTCGACAGTTGCCGGCAGCCCGTCGGCAAGCTGCGTCGAGCCCGGTAGCGGCACGCCGACCAGATAGATGGGCGCACTGGGATCAAAGGTCCAGTCGTACAGACCCTGGCGGTAGAACGCGCGCGCCTGTTCGAGCCCGAATTCCGAGACCAGCGACAAGTCCAGCGGCGACAGGGTGGTGCCGTAAGCGTCGGGATTGGCGAACCGGGCCTGTTCGCGCGCGGCATAGCCCATGACCAGCAATTCGTCGCGGAAGCCCAGCCGCTTGTGCAGTCCGAGATGGCCGTTGAAGTTGATCGTGGCGGAGCGGTCGTCCGGGTCCGGCTGGGAAATCCCGCCGGGCATGCCGGCCTTGTTGCGTGTTGCATTCAGCCGCAGTACTACGCCCGTGTCCGGGTCGACGATGGCGCCGAGCGCCGCGCTGATGCTTTCTTCCTTCGCGTCGGCATTTACACGCGCGCCGGGATCGTAGGAACGCGTTCCCGTCACCAGGTAAGAAAGCGATTGCAGCGGACCGACATCGCGCATGAAGCCCATGGACGTCAGTGACTGGTTGTTCGCGACACTGCCGCGCTGCGCGGTGAGTCCTGCGCCGATGATGAAATCGTGGCGCGGACGGCGCGGGCCGAATTCGGTATAGCGCGGCGCATAGCTGATGGCGGTCGGGTCGAGCAGCAAGCCTTGCAACAGGCTGCCCAGGCGTGCATTGTCCGATTCGTATTCCGCCTGCACCGAAAAATGGCTGTTCGCCCAGTACGGGTTGTACGCGCGCTGGGTCAGGCTGTCGGCCCAGTGGTTCAGGCCGAGGTTGCTGTACGCGGCGGATAGTCCGGAATTGCCCGTCTGGCTGTTTTGGATGCCGTTGACTGTCACCTCGCCGTAGCGCAGGTAGGTATCGAACGCCTTGCGCGCCTCGCGAATGGCTTCACCCGCCTGGCTGTGGTCCAGCGCGGTGAGGCTCTTGAGCAGGTAGGGAACCGGGTCGTTGACGTCGTAGCGAACGGCCGTGTCGAGCGTCTTGCCGGCGGCGTCGAAGCGCTCATCGCGCTGATAAGCGATGGCTAGCAGCGTCTGCGCTTCCGACAGGCCGGGATTGAGCAGCACGGCGCGCAGCAGCCAGTCCAGCGCTTCTTCATTCTTGCCCCGCGCCAGCGCGATCAGGCCCATGCCTTCATAGCCGGTGGCGAGCGAGGGGTGCAGGTCGATGACCTTGCGCAGCAGCGGCTCGGCTTCGTCGAAGCGTTCCTCGGTGATGTACAGCAGCGCGAGGTTGGCGTGAAATTCGGGTGCGGAAGGCTGGATCTCAATGGCGCGCAGGAAGGCGCGCTCGGCCCGATGGTGGTCGCCGAGGTCCTGCACGGCGAGGCCGAGGTCGTTCCACAGTTGTGGTTCGTTGGGCGCGATGGCGAGCGCCTTCTCGACCCGCTCGCTGGCACGCTGCAAGTCCGGCCGCATGCTGATGTGGTACAGCGCATCGAGGTGCATGACGTAGGCATGCATCGGATCGAGCTGCTCCGCCGCATCGAGCGTGCTGCGCATCTTGTCGGTATCGCCCAGCAGCATCTGCAGGTGCGCGAGCATGATGTGGAAGCGCGCGTCCTGCGGGAAGCGTTGCATGCCCGCTTCGGCCAGCGGAATCGCATCCGCCAGCCGGCCCTGGAAAGACAGCCGCCAGGTCCGCGCCAGCGCGACTTCGGCGAAATCCCTGAACTCCTGTTCAATCCGGTCGAGCGCGGCATCCGCGGCGGCGAATTCGCGCTGGCGGATCAGCACGCCGTACTCGGCAAGTTTTTTCGCCAGCCGTTCGCGCCGGTCCTGCGGTTCGGCCTGGCGCAGGAACGCGGCTGCATCGTCCGGGCGCTCGTCGTACAGCGCCACCAGCGCGTCGATCAGCGCGGTACGCGCGGGCGGTGCGCCTGCGGCGCGAGCCTCGTCCAGCAGGCGGCGCACCTGCTCCATCTCCATCAAGTCATAGGCTTGCGCGGCGCGCTGCAGCGGCGTCCCCGCGCCGCCCTTGCGCTTGCGCAGCGCGGTGGCGCTTTCGCCGGTCAGCGAGATGATGTCCAGCCAGCCCGCCGATACCTGCCACTGCGCCTGGTCCTTGGGCTGGATGATGTAGCGCTTGACGGGCGGCTTACCCTTTTCCGCATACGCGGTTTCGCCGCGTTCGACCAGCACCTCGCCGAACTCGTTGAAGAAGCGCACCTGGCCCGAAAGCACGGTCAGCGTCGCTGCGCCGTTCTCGTCGGCGGTCAGCGACCAGTCGGTGCCGCGCACGGAGACGGTGGCGGAAGGTGTCTCGATGCTGAGCCCGGCGGGAACAGTTTTCGCGCGCATCCACACCGCGCCGCGCTCAAGGCCGAGGCGGGTTTCGCCGTCGGTGCGGCGGCCGATGTTGCGGATCTGGAGGTTGGTGTTGGCGTGGACGCGGATCTGCGTCTCGTCGCGGAACAGGATGCCCATCGCGCCGTAGGGGCCGGTGCGCAGGTTATCGCCTTCGGCCAGCCACTGCTTGAGTTCGAGATGCCGCCAGCCCGGCTGGTCAATGGGATTGAGCTGTTCGTCGCCCTTGTTGGTGACGACCTGGCCGACGGTGTCGAGCTTGCGCGTGAGGACGTCTGCGTGGGCAGTCAGTGCGACGGCGCAGGCGAGCGCCGCGGCGCAGCGGAGTGTGGACAAGGTGTTCTCCCTTCAGGCTTGTCCAGGCCCGGTCCCGGTTTGCCGCGAACGATCGGCATGTCAGCCCGACGGTATGGCCCTAGCCTGTTTGGTTATCATTTCTTTGCAGAAAGTTTAAACCGAATCTGCTCCCGCGTGCGCTCGCCTGTTCCCCACCGGGCGTTCAAATATTCGCGAACCGGCCTTTCCACGAGATAGAAGGACATCACACCAAGCAGCAATGCGGCTCCGAGTGCGAGCAGCGAATTCCATCCTGCCCTGTGCATCAGCAGATAGAACGGCTGCTGCCAAAGGTAGATCGAAAAGGACAGGACACCGAGCCATCTCAGCCACCGGAACGAAAACATCCGCTTGATGATGTCAGGCGCCACCGGCAGGAGGTTCACCGCCAGCGCAAATGCACCCACACCGAAAATCAGCTTCACCGGCGCCGGGACAGACCACCAGTGAAGCGCGATGCCGGCCAGGATCAGCAGCGGACAGAGCAGCCATGACACTTGCCGCACCTTGCGCCGGTCGAGGACGATAGTGATGAACGCCGACACGAAGATGCCGAATCCGGCCACTTCCGTGCGCAACCATTTCAGGTCATTGAGTTCGGGATGCTGGAAATAGTAGAACGTCGCGGCGATGCAGCCCGACGACACCAGCAGAACGGTCCACGCAGGACTCAGCATGCTGCGCCGCGCAGCGAGCGCGATAAGCGCAAGCAGCACGTAGCTGTGTTCTTCGACGGACAAGGACCAGATATGCCCGAACGGCATGAACGCTTTGCCCGGCTCCCCGGCGAAGTAGTTGTTGACGAAGAGCGCCGCCGCCGCGGTCTCATCCCAGCGCACTGCAACGCCGCCAACAATGGCGAACGCAACAATGGCGCCGATGAAGACAAACGTTGCGGGAAAGATCCTGGAAATGCGGCGCCGGTAAAAAACGGTGAGCGGCACCTGCTTGATGAACAGGAGTCGGGACATGAACAGCCCCGAGAGTACGAAGAAGAAATTGACGCCGACCGCGCCGAAGTTGATTCCGGGGACGGGGAAGAAATGGCCGATCAGCAGAAAACAGATTGCCAGGCCGCGCCATCCGTCGAGGTAATCGAAATGCTCCGCGTTCTTCTGCTCCATGTTCCATCCCGGGAAAGCCTGCTGTGTTCATCTGCATATTGCACGGCCTCGTTGCCGTTGCAACAACAGTAGCGCGAGCATAATCGACTTTTCGGCTCCTCGCCCGCCTAATGCAATGGCGAGGAGCCGATGTTCCCGATATGAGACAGTCAGGCCTTGACTACGGAATTACCGAAACACAAACGGCCCGTACGCCACCATGATCAAATCGTTCATCATCTTGTAGGCATCGACCTGCGCCTGGTTCAGCTGCATCCCGCTCACCTTGGATGCCGCGAGGTCGCCGGCAGCCTGGTCGTTGGCCATCATGGCCGCGCGCTCGGCCTCGGTGAAGACATGCAGGGTGGTGGCTGTGTACACCGGAAGTGTTCCTGTCGCCGGCGCCCCTACGATCCTGTCAGCAGAGACGGCACCAACGCTGGTTGCCGAATACGGCTTGACGGCCGGTGCGGTGTAGGCCGGGATTTCCTTGCCGGTGTAGAGCGGAATGGCGCCGTCCGAACAGGAGCGCTGTCCGGTCGCACTCGTGATCAGCGTGGCGCCGTTGGTGCAGGAGTAGCTGGAGCCGCCATTGCACTGCGCATTTCCGCTGGCGTCGAAAGTGAGCGCGGCGCCGGACTTGCAGGAGTAGCCGGTCGCGCTGGCATCGAAGCTCACGGTATTCGGAATCTGCGTCGACAGGGTGGGCGTGTAGTAGGCCGCGACTTCCTTGGCCACATAGACCGGCACCACCTGCGACTCGTACTTCTTCGCGAGAGTGCCGGCGCTGTATTGCGCGTCGACGTAGCCGGGACGCAGGCCCGCGCCGAGCGCGGAGTGGGACAGCGCCACGCTCTTGAGGAATTCGGTCTGCAGCGTCGAGGCGGACAAGGCATTCCCGGCCAGCTTGACCGGCGTGCTGCCTGCCTTGCCGTCGAGAACGCCGTCCGCGTAATCGGCCGCGAGTGCGGTGCTGATCGCATCGGGATCGCTTGGAGCGAGCTTGTTGCCCATCGTGTCGATCGCTGTGAGCACGAGGCCGAGCTGGGCCCCCTTCGGATCTGCGGTCACGGCGCTGGCTTCGAATTTCGGTACCGTGACGGCCGGCGAGGCCTGCAGGCCGTACTGCCACTGCACAACCTGGTCCGCCCATTGTGTCGACTGGCTCGCGTTGTTGCCCTGCCCCATGTAGGTCTTCGCCAGGCTGGCGGACATGGCGGTCAGCGGGTTGACCGAAGCCTCGGTGGTACCGCTGCCTGCGACGCTGCTGACGATGGTCGAAATGGCGCCCGACGATGTCACCGTCTTGCCGCTGTACGGACTGACGTAACTGCCGCCGGTCACTTCTACCTGCACCGCGCCGGTGGGGACGACGGGCAGCGGAATCGAGAACTTGCCGCTATTATCCGACGCCGTCACGCCGGACGCGAGCACGGCGGATTTCGAGCCGTCGGCCTTGAGCGAGTAGGCAGTGACGGTGGCATTGTTCAGCGGCCCCTTGGCAGCCACGCCGGAAATCACGGGCAGCGTCAGGTTGAATGCCTTGTCGTCGAACCCGGTCATGGCCTTCGCGACGGTGGTATCGGACGAAGTGACGGCGGCTGCCATGGCCATCGTCTTCGTGATCGAGTCTTCGGACGCGTTGTAGTTCAGCCCTTGCTGAACGGCGAAGTGGTCGGCCACCGCGACCTTGTTGTCCAGCAGCTGCGGCACCCAGCCCCAGGTGGCGTTGCCACTGAAGGAATGCGCCGAATTGAGCATGGTGCGAATCAGTCCGCCCTTGGTCGAGCGTCCGGCAGCCAGTTCGCCTGCCCAGTACTGCACATCGGCGTCCGGCGGCGCGTTGCTGCCGCTGCGGCCGAGCACGTTCTTGTAAATGACCCTGACGAAATCGCTGTTGCTCATCGACGAGGAATAGCCGGTGAGCGACGAGTACAGGACCGCCGCCGAGTAAAAGCTTTCCGCGATCTGGTCGATGCTCTGGCCTGCCTTGAGCTGGTCGATCCAGTAGGCGAGACCGTCGGCATCGGGCACGCGGTTGAAGAAGGCAACGTACAGCTCGACCAGGGTCTTCAGGTCGGACGCGGCGATGCTCTTCGACTTCTCGCCGATGCCGAGATTGACGGTGAGGTCGGAAAACTTGAAGGCTTGGGCGCCGGTGTAGGAAGTGCTTGTGCCGGCGCTGTCGGTCACCGTGTAGCCCGAGGACGTCTTGGAGACGGTGTAGCTGCTGCGTTTGCCGGTGAAGGTCACGGTGCCGCTGACCGTGTTTGCCTGCGGCAGCAGCCGCTTCTGCAGGAGCGCCGTATCGCCGGCCCCGATTCCGTTTCCGCCGCAGCCGCCCAACAGCAATGCTGCGGCGACGCTTCCCGCCAATGTGCTCCGTTTCATGCCCGCCCTCAGTGGTGGATGGACGCTGGATTCGCGCCATCGTTTTTTCACGAAAAATCTGCAGGACGAGGCTATTGAAGCACAGTCAACATTTCATTGACTTGAGTCAACATTTTTCAGACGTGTATGGGGCGGTGGTGACTTTGCGAATGGGAAATGAAGTTGATGGCGCGGCTGGCGGGGATCGAACCCACGACCCTTGGCTTCGGAGGCCAATACTCTATCCACTGAGCTACAGCCGCACAGAGACGCCACCCGGGACCGGGCAGCGGTGAAGAGGCATGAAGGATACCGGTTTTCCGCGGGAACGTCCATCCGAAATAGCCGGGAACCCGCTTCGTGGCTGGGTGTTTCCAAACCAATCGCTTTATTTTCCGACTATAATCAAGGGTTTTGCGAGGTATTGCGGCGCAATATCGCAGGTCCCCGGCCCAACGCACCTCCGCCCACCGATTTTCAAAAAATGCTTTGAGGGAAAAATGAGCGACGCACACAACCAACACGAAACCGCGATCAAGACGCCTAAGCAACTGGTCGCCGCAGTGGCTGCCGGCTTTCTGGTGCCGATCATCTCGATCGTCCTGCTGGTGCAGTACGTGTCCAACGCCGACAAGGTTGGCGCGGGTTCGGATGGCATGACTTCGGAAGCGGTTGCGGCGCGCCTGCGTCCGGTGGCCGACGAGGGCTACACGCTGAAGGATGCGAATGCGCCCAAGCAGCTGCAAGCCGGCGACGCCGTGTACAAGGCCGTGTGCGCCGCCTGCCACGACACTGGCGCTGCCGGTGCACCGAAGGTTGGCGACAGCGGCGCCTGGGCGGCACGCATCGGCAAGGGCCAGGCTGCCCTGGTCGGCAGCGCGCTCAAGGGCTTCAATGCTATGCCGGCCAAGGGCGGCAACCCGGACCTGGATGACGTCGAAGTCGAACGCGCCGTGGTCTTCATGGCCAACAAGTCGGGCGGCAACTTCAAGGAGCCGGCGGCGAAGGCAGCAGCTGCCCCGGCCGCAGCACCTGCAGCTCCCGCAGCCGCTGCGGCACCCGCAGCAGCCGCAGCGCCGGCGGCAGCTCCGGCCCCGGCCCCGGCTGCGGCCAAGGCCGACGGCAAGAAGATCTTTGAAGCAGCCTGCGCGGCTTGCCATGGCGCTGGCGTTGCCGGTGCGCCGAAGTTCGGCGACAAGGCTGCATGGGCGCCGCGCATCAAGCAAGGCAACGACACCCTGTACACGCACGCGATCAAGGGCTTCCAGGGCAAGGCAGGCATGATGCCGCCGAAGGGTGGTTCCTCTGCTTCCGACGACGAAGTCAAGGCAGCAGTCGATTACATGGTTTCCGCTGCCAAGTAATTCGCCAGCATCCAGCATCCAGCAAAAAAGCCGACCGCGAGGTCGGCTTTTTTTATGCCCGCGCGGTGACTTATTGTCCCGATGCGGGGTAGACAGGCTGGCTGGTGACCGGCTGCGGTTGCCCCGGTTGGGGCGCTTGTGCGGTGGCCTGCTGTTCCGCGACAAAGATTTCGACGCGGCGATTCCGGGCTCGGTTGGCTTCGGTGTTGTTGGCGGCGATCGGTTCGTGCGAACCGCGGCCGTCGATGCTGATGCGGTTGGAAGGGACGCCGCGCGACGTCAGGTAATCGCGCGTTTCTGCGGCCCGGTTGACCGACAGCGGATTGTTGATCGCATCGCCGCCGGTGTTATCGGTATGGCCGATGATATTGACGCGCGCATAGGGATTGGCGTTGAGGCCGTCGGCGAACTTGTCGAGGATCGGGCGGAAGTTCGGCTTGATGTTGCTGCGGTTCGTATCGAAGGAGATGTCGCTCGGGATGTCGAGCTTGAGGCGG
>NZ_LSTO01000001.1:1930042-1961337 GCF_002211445.1 Noviherbaspirillum denitrificans
TCGGAAGCCGAGCATTCGCCGCGCAGCTCGGAGACCGCGTCAACATTTACCCCGTCAAGGGCTATTCAATCACAGTCAACCTGTTGGATCAAAAGAGCCAGGCAGCCGCACCCACGGTGAGCCTGCTCGATGACGAAACCAAGCTGGTCACAAGCCGCCTTGGTGTCGACCGGTTCCGCGTCGCCGGTACCGCCGAATTCAACGGCTATAACAAAGACATCCGTGCCGACCGCATCCGCCCATTGATCGATTGGGTCAACCAGTGCTTCCCCGATGTGAATACCAGGCAGGTAGTGCCCTGGGCGGGGTTGCGTCCGATGATGCCGAACATGATGCCGCGCGTCGGGCGCGGCAGGTGCGAAAACGTGTTCTACAACACGGGACATGGTCATCTCGGCTGGACGCTGTCGGCAGTAACCGCGGACATGATTGCGGGTGTCATCAAGGGCGCCTCCGATGCACGGACTTACGCTCCGATGCAATTCAAGAGCGCCTAAATTTTCTTTTTTTGACAGAACCAGATTCAGGAGTATTCAACATGCAGTTCCAGAAAAAAATGATCGTGCTGGGCGCGGCGATGGCTTTCGCCTCCGTCGCCTCCGCACAGGAAGTGGTCAAGATCGGCCACGTCGGCCCTATCTCCGGCGGTATCGCCCACCTGGGCAAGGACAATGAAAACGGCGCCCGCATGGCGATCGACGAACTCAATGCCAAGGGCGTGACCATCGGCGGCAAGAAGGTCAAGTTCGAACTGCTGGCCGAAGACGACGCCGCTGATCCGAAGCAAGGGACCGCGGCCGCGCAGAAGCTGGTCGATGCCAAGGTCAACGGCGTGGTCGGCCACATCAACTCCGGCACCACCATCCCGGCATCGAAGATCTATCACGACGCCGGTATTCCGCAGATTTCCCCGTCCGCGACCAACCCCAAGTACACGCAGCAAGGTTTCAACACCACCTTCCGCGTGGTGGCCAACGACATCCAACTGGGCGGCGCGCTGGGCCGCTATGCAGCCGAGCAGCTCAAGGCAAAAAAGGTGGCCGTCATTGACGACCGCACCGCCTACGGCCAGGGGCTGGCCCAGGAATTCATCAAGAACGTCAAGGCCAGGGGCGTGGAAATCGTCACGCAGCAGTACACCAGCGACAAGGCCACTGACTTCAACGCAATACTGACCGCGGTCAAGGCCAAGAAGCCGGACACCATCTTCTTCGGCGGCACGGACCCGGTGGCGGGACCGATGCTGCGCCAGATGAAGGCGCTTGGCATCAACGTCAGGTTCATCGGCGGCGACGGCATCTGCTCCGAACAGCTGGCCAAGCTGGCCGGCGACGCACTGGCCGACGGCCAAGTGGTTTGCGCCGAGGCAGGTGGTGTCGAAGAAGCGCAGAAGAAGGGCATGGAAGAATTCCGTGCTGCGTTCAAGAAGAAGTTCGACACCGAAGTGAAGCTCTATTCGCCGTACACCTACGACGCAGTGATGGTCCTGGTCGAAGCGATGAAGAAGGCCGGCTCGGCGGAGCCCGCGAAATACCTGCCGGAACTGGCGAAGACGAAGTACAAGGGCGTGATCGGCGACATCGCGTTCGATGCCAGGGGCGACTTGAAGAACGGCACGCTGACCTTGTACACCTTCAAGGGTGGCAAGCGCGACCAGATCGCCGTTGTGAGATAAAGCTTCCTTCTGATTAACATCTCCACGATGTGAACCCGGCGCCGTCCTGGCGCCGGCGCATTTCAAGATCCTCTTTGCTGTCATCGGTGCGCGATTTCTCGACGCGCCAAAAAGCGAACTCCAGGCAAACGCAATCAGCCGCGTTTGTACTTTCTCAATCTCTTCCCGATCCCGTCACCTAGCATGAACTGAGCGAGCCGCCTTGCTCTGCCTCAGTGTCATTGCCTCTAAAGACGCCGATAACCATCCCGCCAGAACGGAGACGCAACATGGAAAAGAAGCCCATCTACAAGTCGCTCTATTTCCAGGTCGTGGTGGCAATTCTTATCGGGGTGCTGCTCGGACATTTTTACCCTGAGACAGGCGCCGCGATGAAGCCGCTTGGCGATGCCTTCATCAAACTGATCAAGATGATCATCGCGCCGATCATTTTCTGCACCGTGGTAGTGGGCATCGCGGGCATGGAAGACATGAAAAAGGTCGGCAAGACCGGTGGCCTCGCCTTGCTGTACTTCGAGATCGTCAGCACCATCGCGCTGATTGTCGGCCTCGTCATCGTCAACCTGGTACAACCCGGCGCCGGCATGAATGCCGATCCGAAAGCACTCGACACCAAGGGAATCGCCGCGTACACCGGCCCGGGCAAGATGCAGTCCACCACGGATTTCCTGCTCAACATCATTCCCAGCACGGTAGTCGATGCCTTTGCCAAGGGAGAAATTCTTCAGGTGCTGTTTTTTGCGGTGCTGTTCGGCTTTGCGCTGCATCGCTTCGGGGGACGGGGGACACTGGTATTCGATTTCATCGAAAAGACCTCGCATGTGCTGTTTTCCATTGTCGGCCAGATCATGAAGGTGGCGCCGATCGGTGCCTTCGGCGCAATGGCGTTCACTATCGGCAAGTACGGACTTGGCTCGCTGGTATCGCTTGGCAAGCTGATGGGCACCTTCTACCTCACCTGCCTGGTTTTCATCTTCGTCGTGCTGGGCACGATTGCGCGCCTGCATGGCTTCGGGATATGGCAATTCATCAAGTACATCAAGGAAGAATTGCTCATCGTGCTGGGCACGTCCTCGTCGGAATCGGTGCTGCCGCGCATGATGGCCAAGATGGAAAACCTGGGCGTCAAAAAATCAGTGGTCGGGCTTGTGATTCCGACCGGCTATTCCTTCAACCTGGATGGCACATCGATCTACCTGACCATGGCAGCGGTATTCATTGCACAGGCGACGAACACACCGATGACCATCGGCCAGCAGGTGACCTTGCTGGCGGTACTGTTGCTGACGTCGAAGGGCGCCGCCGGCGTCACGGGAAGCGGCTTCATCGTGCTGGCGGCAACCTTGTCGGCGGTGGGCGGCGTACCGGTGGCCGGACTGGCCCTGATCCTCGGCATTGACCGCTTCATGTCGGAAGCGCGGGCGTTGACCAACCTGATCGGTAACGGTGTCGCGACGGTGGTCGTCGCGAAGTGGACCGGAGATATCGACAGCGCACGCATGCAACGGATTCTCGGTTCCGAATCAGAGCAAGAAGCGGAAGAGCCGGAAGCTGTCCTCAATACCGTCGAGCAGCACATGCCTGATACGCTGACTTCGCGAAAGCCGGTCATCGTCGGGCAGGGCGTGTCGTCCGAAAAGCTGAGTTAGCCGGGTAGAGATATTCACCGGGGAAATGGCCGGTATCCCGCCTTTGAATTGGCGCTGCCGCGCAACATTCCGTATTCTGGTCTCCAATGGATCAATGATTTGGAGAACACCATGGAATACCTCGGATTTCTTTCCCTCGGCATCGCTATCGCCAGCGTCGGCCTGCGTTGCTATTTCTCGATGAAGGAAAAGGCTGCATTGCCTTCGCAGGCTGAGCAGCATCTTTCTTCGCATGCCCAGCGTGTGCAGGAAAAAATGATTGCGCGCCGTTTCTTGCGCTATCACCGCGGACTTGCACACGCCTGAACGCAATTAACAAGTCTTGCAAACAGGCCTTGCCATCGGCTTGCAGATTCTCCTTATTACGCAGCAGTAACCAGCGCGCCTGCTTGATGACCTCGCGTTGCGGCCGGTCTTGCCTGAGCCGATTGGCTTCATCGGCCCGCACCCGGTCGATCACATCGCGGCCATATTTGGCAATCGCATGAAACAGGTCGTACACCACGCGCGCCTTGGGACAATGCTGTTGCACTTCCAGGTCGAAGGCCGTGTTCATGTCCATGGCCACCGCTCTCCCAAGCGAAATTTCCTGGAACACTGCCTGGCTGCGAATTAGCCTAGGGCGTCAGTCCGTATCTTCGCAGCGTAGGCATCCACTACTCTTGCCTTCACCGGCTGGCTACGGATGTGCCACGGCCGTCATTCACCCTCGCTCCTCACGTCCCCACGTTCGATTGGCCGGGCGACAGGGAGATTCCAGCCATGCCGAATCGCCATCAGTCGAAGTCCGAAGCAGGTAACAGCTCCAGCAATAGCAGTCGGGACTATTGGCCAAATCAGTGCATGTCCGACGACAACGAGCACTGCACCAGCAAGTGCTGCGAGGGCGTAGAGATCGCTCCGAAGCACTGCGGGAGTCTGAGTTACGAGCAAATCGCGCAAAATGCCTCCGCCGATGCCGGTCAGCATGCCCAGCAGCGCTGCCATTAACGGATTCAGTCCGTAGGCTAACGCCTTCTGCGTGCCAGCGACGGCAAAGAGCGCAAGACCTGCCGCATCGAATATCAATATTGCAGTGCGCAGGCGCACGATGAGTGAAGACCAGAAAAAAGCCATCAACCCGGCGGCAAGAGCAACCGCAAGATAACGCCAGTCACTGATCGCGGCGGGCGGGACGGCGCCGATCAATAGATCGCGTGTGATACCGCCCGCACTCGAGGCCGCGAAGGACAGGACCAGAATTCCGAAGATATCGAGATTGCGGCGTACGCCCAACATCGCGCCGCTGATTGCGAAGACAAAGGTGCCAGCTAGGTCGAGAACCAGCAGAAGGTCGTGAATCACCTGCTGTTCGAGAACGGGGATCAGTGGCATCGGAAACTGTCCTGCTCCGACGGTGAAACGTTTGATTGGTTCTTCATTTAGCCAGCCAGGCCAACGCACCCGCGACCATGGCCTCTACGCCCGTCTGCAGGGTTGGATGTATGACGGGGGCGAAAAAGGGGCTGTGATTGACCGGCAGGTCGTTGATCCGTCCCGCTGCCTTGGCTTTTGCATAGATGTCGGGATCGGTCCCACCGACAAACCAGTATACCGACGGTGCGTTCCATTCGCTTCCGAAGCAGCCGAAATCCTCGCTCGCCGGCGCTGGCCCGGTGTGCCGGACGCGGTCGGGCGTAAAATGGCGACGTAGGGCCTCCGCAATGCGGTCGCTTGCCTGCTTGTCGTTGACGTTGAGGGGATAGCGATCCAGCGGGGTGATCTCCGGCGCTCGCGGTGCGCCGGAAGCCTGCGCCTCGGCGTTGACGATCCGTTCTATCGCTGCAAGCACATGCTTGCGCACCCCCTCATCGAACGTCCGGATGTTCAGCTTGATGATGGCCTCGTCCGGAATCACGTTCTCCTTGGTACCAGCCTGCAACACCCCGACGGTAACTACAGCAGCGTCGGTGGCGGCCACTTCCCGGGAAACGATGGTTTGCAGTCGCAAGACGATCGCTGCGGCCATCACCACCGGATCGACGCTGGCTTGTGGCATCGAGCCATGCGCACCGCGCCCGAACAGGCGGATTTGCAGACTATCGGCGGCTGATGTGATCGGCCCTGCACTGCCCGCGACAGTGCCGGCGGGGCCGACCATGACATGCTGGCCGAGTACGACATCTGGCTTGGGAAAGCGTGTAAATAGACCGTCCTCGATCATGGCCCGGGCACCTTGCGCGGTTTCTTCTCCTGGCTGAAAAACCACCATTAACGTGCCGCGCCAGGCCTCGCGCCGCTGCGAGAATAGCGAAGCTGCCCCCATTAGCCATGCCACATGCATGTCATGGCCGCACGCATGCGCGACCGGCACGGTATTTCCAGCAGCATCGGTAGCCATAACGGTGCTCGCATAGTCGACGCCGCTCGCTTCCCGAACGGGGAGCGCATCCATGTCGGCACGCAGCATGACCGTGTGGCCTTCACCATTGCGTAGCAGGCCGATGACACCCGTCTTGCCCACTTCAGTGGTCACTTCGTAAGCATAGTCCAAGAGATGCCTTGCCACGAGAGCCGCCGTGCGGTTCTCCTGCATCGACAGCTCCGGATGAGCATGGACATCCTTGTAAAGTGCCTCGAGCTTCGGCAACAGGCTGGGAAGATTCTCAAGGAGCGTACTTGAAGGATCAGATGTAGCCGTATTCATAAGCCGCCTCCGGTGCATCTTGATTTGATGCAACATTCGTTCGCCATGCAGGCGGGCAGTTCAAACGTGTTCTGACTACCGTTCGTCTCCAGACAGTCTAGCATTTGCTATGAAAACAGCTGGGCCTGCTCTAAAACACGTGCAACTGACCTGGCTTTCGGGTTCTGGCGCGTCATCAGTGACGTATCTGAACTTGAAACAATTAAATTTATTGTGGAGCACTTTTTAACGCCTGTGCTTTAACGAGCTGGCTTTTGTCGCGAATGCGCGGCGCTACCGCAGTACAGACCATCGCAAAACAATATCCACAATTGGAGATCGTCATGTCACAAGCTTTCCTCCTGTATTACTCAGGCTACGGCCGTATTGAGACCATGGCGCAGGTAGTCGCCGAAGGAGCACGTTCGGCCCGCGCCACGGTCGAAGTCAAGCGGGTGCCTGAAACGGTGCAGGCAGACGTTGCTAAAGCGGCCCATTTCAAGGTCGACCAGGCCGGCGGACTGTAGGCAAGCGGCGCCTTGCGCGGCAAGCTGATCGCCGAGACGGAATTGTTGCGCCTGCAGCAGCACATACGCCATGTACGCGACGATGCCGAGATTGGTAACAAGCGTTGCCAGCCTGATTCAGGATGGTGCTGAAAATAATATGTACAGTTCGAAAGGTACTCGGATGCCGCCGATAGATACGGCGAGCCATTCCGACCAGCGACGCTGGCGCCATAAACCTTTTTCCTCGCAGAAGTGCATGCTGGCATACCCAGTCGCCATCTAGGCACGCGGCCACAGCTGCGTATTGGAAATTTCGGCTGACAAATCGCGAAGTATGTGCAGCGGCCGGCCGGATTAAGATGCGGGTGCCACACCAGTTGGTCGCCAACCTGGTCGACGTCGCGGTGCACGAGCGATAATTGGCCGCCTCCCGACAACAATACGGCAGTGTATTGCGCCGTCTCGAAGAGTGCGACAATGCGTATGCGATGGGAAAAATTGGTCTGCCCGGCGGCGATGCGGTCCACGGCTTGCTCCTCGCTCTTACGTCGATCGAAATGTCCGAACGCTGCTTGCCTGAGCTACATGGGTGACTTCCGCGAATCATGGGGGCTTTCTGCGTGGGGCCGTGGCTTTACGTTACGCGCAGCGCTACCTCTTTTCACAAAAAAGGAAAGAACATTGAAGCACTTCAATACATTGCTCGTCGGCGCTGTCGCGCTGCTGCTGGTCACCGCCTGCGATAAGGCCGTCAGATATCATATCAGCGCGTCTTATGTCATAAAGGGAAATCCGGACAGCGCTCTATATCCGCTGGAGGTAAAAGAAAGCAATGAGGATGTGCTCATTCGTTTGAAGAAGGCCATGCCGGTACCGGAAGTCGTTTCCTTGGACGCCGATGGGCACGAGGTGCCATTTTATTTCACGATGAACGGGGACACCCTGCTCGTTCCGGCAAAATTCGATCATCTGCAATTACGTTACAAAGGCAGCGACGCTACCGATATTTTGAAGAAGGGAGCGGCCAAATAGCGATAGCGCTACCGCAGTCTGAATTTCGTACGCAACATGATGATTCCACGGGCACGACTGAGAATGCAAACCAACATACGTGACCCGATCAGCGCTGGTTGCGGTCGGCTCGTCGCTGCTCATCCACGCGTTTGTGCTGTATCTGGGAAGCCGCAAGGCGGAATTGGCGCTGCCACAGTTGAGCACGACGCAATCCTACAGCCGTAGTAACCAACCCACTGGCCGACCGCCTCTACGCGAGCTTGGCGCTGCTGATTTGACCGCCCACCTGGTTTAGCTGCAAAGATGGTGGCAGTCAAACCAAAGAAGGAGCGACAAAGTTCGGTTGGTCACGTGCTTACCTAAGACAATAAACGAATCAGTACCGTTGGATGAATCGGCCAGCCTAATAAACCGGCCAGGCCCATCAAAATCCCGAATCCGGTCGGCACCATCGCAACGACAAACAACCAGCGTTTCCGTGTGAGCGATGTCACTGCCAAGAGCGAAATGGCAATCGCTAACAAAGCATCGGACAGGTCGAACTGGTCATCGCGAAAGTTGGCGTCGTCGTACGCCTTCTGATCCTGGTCCGCCAATAGCTTCAATTCATCCTTCTTCCGGCCCTGTTCCTCGGCAAGCTGCTGGTAACGCGCGATTGCTTGGTCGTAGCCAGATCTGTTGGGCGCGTTTGCGGCGGAAAGTTCCAACTGCACCACGGTTGCTTTCGCGATTTCCTCGCGTATGTTGCGCGCCTGATAGAACGCCCAATGATCGATCTTGTTTGCCTGGGCCTGCTGCATCGACTGCACGATGTTGTCGTCCTTGACTTTGCACACGCCCATGAAAGTCGCAAGAATCGACACGGTAATCGCTACTTTTGTATTCAACTTCGACGCCGCACGATCTTCCGCAGCCTGTGTGATGCTGTGTTCATTCGCTTGCTCAACAGCATCTAATAGATCAACTTCCATTTCTCTTCCCAATGCAATGAAACTCAGAAATCCTACTGAACAACACAAGTTGCGTCACGTTGGGGTCCTTGTTCGATAACCACCCTGGCGCGCGCGAATTAGCCTCTACTGGGCTGGTCTGAAACAGACGCGTATGCAGGCGCCGCCGGAGGATGCAGCACGCAACGCAATGATTGCTCCATGCCGGCCTGCAACTTCGTTGACACTCGCCAGGCCGAGTCGGAATCCAGTATAAACACTGCCGGCGGGGCGGTAAAAGCGATCGAAGATGCGCTTATGCGCATTTTCTGGAACGCCTGTTCTCAGTCCTGATTGACGCGCAACCGAGCGAACGCGTCATCAAGGTAGTTGCCCGTCGATTCGACTAGAGGGCCGACGAAATCCATTTGGAGAAAGGCGAACGAGTAGTCCTGGAGCTGACCAGCATCGATGTCATCATGGGATTCAACGCACCGGACTTCGGCGTGCGCGGCCGACAGGACCGGCAGTTTCATATTTCACTGCGCTATATTCTGTGGGTCCGGTCTTGAAGATATGGAGGGGGTGATTGTCGTTGCCCGAGTGCGGCAATTGCGACGTGAAAAGCACGCACTGTTCGGCTTGCAGCTATGCCGCTTAAGCAGTCCGGGGAACGACCGGTTTTTGATTTTGTCATATTGTGTCGCGGCAGGTAATCGCTGCAAGTATGATGCGTTAGCCGCGACAACTGGAAATGACAGCGCTTCTGGAAAAGATGGGGAAGTGGTTTATTTCGTTCAGCCCGCTGGACCGGATCATCCTTGCGTGTTGTTTCCTCGGTATTACGGTGGTGTTCGACTACGATACCGGAATGTTGCCGGTGTTCATACTGTACGTGTTATGCGTTGTCTGGAGCTCGAACTACATCGGTGGCAGGTTTGCAACAGGGTTTGCGTTGCTGGCAGCGTTCTTCCATATCGACTCGCCCGAGTTTGCGCTTCACGGCTTTCGTCCCTTGCTGTACTTAAATACCGCCGCAACTTTTCTCATCGTTGACGGGGCGATCCAGTTCAAGAACCAACTGCTGGACCGTCTCTATCAGGTCCTTGCGCGCGTCGAATCCCAATCGCTGACCGACCCATTGACGGGCTCGGCTAATCGTCGCGCTTTCGTCGCACGTGTCGAAGCCGCGCTTAGGCATACGCATCGTTACCATGAGCCGTTCAGTCTGGCGTATATCGATGTCGACAATTTCAAGACACTCAATGACATGTTCGGCCATAGGGCCGGCGACCGCCTATTGTGCCGCACCATACAAGTCATCCAGGCGACGCTGCGCGGCGACGATATGGTGGCAAGACTAGGCGGCGACGAATTCGGCATCGTTTTCACACACGCCCCCCAAAGCCTTGGCCGGCACGTCCAACGCGTCAAACATGCGCTCGACGCCGAGCTGCAAAAGGAAGCAGCATTCCATGTAATTAGTTTCAGCATCGGTGCTGTGCACTATGACGGAACTCGTCTCGCCACATGCGAAGAATTGATCCACTTTGCTGATAGCCTGATGTATGAAATCAAAGGAAACGGCAAGGATGGCGTGCGCATGGCCACCTTTTCGTATGGAGCGTTGCCTGGCGAGAAGCATGAAACATGAAACGTCGGATAACGCAGTCTCACACTGATTAAGCAGCGACGAACGCGAATCCGCGACACCGCCCTCTATGTCGATGCCGGATACACCCGCGGTGACTGACGCCAAACATGACTTCTTATCTATTGCTGTCGTCGATGAGCGTCCCGGGGGCGCATATTTTCATCGAACTCCGTCAATACACTCCGCCCGTGACCGTCAATTTACAGATTTGGTTCGCATGGACCGTCTCCTGGCCGACTGCTTCGGTTCACCCGAGACAGCCTGTCCCCCGTTCCGAAAGCCGCCATTCATACGGATCGAGGCTTTCAGCGCGTCAACATTGCAGCGTTTTCAACGTACGGCACAGGCTTGTAAAATAAAATGGCATTGCGATCAAGGTGAACGAAAACAAGACTGGGGCGCACGAGATAACTCTAGACGTCGCTCGGACTAGTCGTTAAGAATAGTAGGATAGCCGCGCGGATGGACTCGTGCGCATCGCGTTTTATTGGGCAGGGGAAGCGCCCGACTGCGACTTCTTGTCTGTTCTTGAGCCGCCCTTGCCACTCGCAGCAGAGCCATCACTGCCCATGCTCGCGCCGCTGGACCTGGCTGCTTTGTTACCACTGGGAGAAGAGGAAGACGTCGCCGCTGCGCTGGATGCGCTCGTTTTCGGCTGTTTTGATGCAGTCGTGGTGCCAGGCTTGGACTTGCCGTCAATCGTCAGCCCCGCTTCGGACATCTTCGTGGCGCTCTTGTCTCCGATGCCTTTGACCCGGCTTTCGAAGTCGTTCCAGTCCTTGAACTTGCCATTCTTATTGCGTTCGTCAACGATGGTTTTAGAGATCTTTGGGCCGATGCCCTTGATGCTGTCCAGCGCGGAGGCGTCAGCCGTGTTCACATCGACTTGCGCAAAGGCCAAACCTACCGACATCCAGAGAGCGGCGAACATGAAGAGCAGGCGTTTCAGCATGGTTTCCTCCTTCGTTGAAGAAGCGGTGCAATAGCACCGCCCGAATTGCTATGACGGCCAGTTTTGAAAAAAATTCAAAACCTGCAGTGCACGCACAGTAGTGGTCCTCAGGATATTTATGCACTTTCGGCCACTGTCACGAGACATGTTGCCATCAAGACGTCGACAAGCAATAATTTCTAGAAGATTGCACAACGACAGCTCTTGGCCAAAAGGAGTCAAACGCGTGTAATGCAAGTCTGCGACCCCAGGACTTGCCTCACGCGAACCTCAGAACTTCTCAATGCCAAACCTGCTATCGTGGTTTCACTTCTCCCGCCTTGCGAATCAATTCATACAATGCTTCTGCCGCCGGCGAAAAGATCGCGGTCTTTCTCGACAAGAGCACCAGTGTCCTCGAAATGCGCGGATTCGCCAGCGGAATGACGCGAATGCGCGGATAGGCGTCCTTCTGCATCGACAGCTGCGGCAGGACGGCGACGCCGACACCTTCCGCCACCAGGCCCAGTGCAGTGGACACGCGCTGCACCTCGTACAGCGACTGCAGCTTCAGGCTGTGCGATCCGAATGCCTGTTCCAGCAATGCCCGGTTGCCGCTGAACTGGCCAAGGAGGATCAGCGGATATTTTTCCAGTTGCTTCCAGTCGATTTCCTTTCGTTTTGCCAGCTGGTGGTCCTCGCGGCAGACAAACGCAAAATGGTCTTCCAGGAGAGGGACGCTTTCCAGTTCGGCATGATGCGGTCCGGCGATGTTGATGCCGAATTCGGCTTCACGCTGCAAGACTGCATTGCCGACACCGGACGAACTGTGGTCGAGGATCTTGATCCGGTTGTCCGGAAAAGCCGACGAGTATTCCTGGATGATCCTCGGCAGGAACCGGACTCCTACGGTCGGCACGCAAGCGATCGTCACGTTGCCGCGACGCGATTTCCCCGTCTCGCGTATCTCGATCAATGAACTCGACAGTTCGCCCAGCAGGCGGCGCGCCTGCGGCAGGAAGTCCTGCCCGGTGCTGGTCAGCGCGACGGTGCGCGTAGTGCGCTCGATGAGCTTGACGCCCAGGAACTCTTCCAGCGTCTGGAGGCGCCGCGTGACCCCGGTCTGGGACAGGAAGAGGCTGTCCGCCGCTGCCTGGAAGCTGCCATGGTCAGCGATGGCGACGAAGGCCTGCACGCCAAGCGTATCTATTTTCATGCGAAAAACTCATTAATTGGTCATATAAATTCATTTTACTCCGGCTCCCGGGCGGCGCAAGATTGCATCACTTTCAATCGCAGGGCGAAGCAAAATGCAAATCCAGATTCCTTGTGTTGTGATGCGGGGCGGCACTTCCAAAGGCCCGTTTTTCCTGGCATCCGATCTTCCCGCTGATGAACGCGCACGCGACCAGGTATTGCTTTCCATCATGGGGTCGCCGGACCGGCGCCAGATCGACGGATTGGGCGGTGGAGACAGCCTGACCAGCAAGGTCGCCATCGTGAGTCCCTCCCGGCGGCCCGGTATCGATGTCGAATACCTGTTCGCGCAGGTCGGAGTGGACAGCAATGTCGTGGACACCAGTCCCAACTGCGGCAACATGCTCGCCGGCGTGGCACCGTTTGCGATCGAAAAAGGCCTTGTGAAAACGGCATCGCCTGTGACCACTGTCAGGATCTTCAACGTCAATACGGGCAAGGTGGTAGAAGCGGTGGTTTCCACACCTGGCGGAAGGATTACCTATGACGGCGACGTGCAGATCGACGGTGTCCCGGGCAAAGGTGCCGGCATTGTCCTCAACTTCCTCGATGCCGCCGGCGCGAAGACCGGAAAATTGCTGCCTACCGGTAATGCCATCGACATGATCGATGGCGTTCCGGTCTCCTGCGTGGATTACTCGACACCTATCGTATTCCTGGCCGCGCACGCCGTCGGCAAGACCGGTCACGAGACTAAACAGGAGCTGGATAAGGACTACGCCCTGCTGAACCGGTTGGAAACGATCCGCCGCCAGGCGGCGCGAAAGATGGGCATGGGCGACGTCAGCGGCAAGGTGCTGCCAAAAATCGTCCTGCTGGCCCCGCCAGCAGCAAACGGCACGATCACATCGCGCTACTTCGTGCCCTGGAACTGCCATGCCGCGCATGCGGTCACGGGAGCGTTGTGTGTTGCTGCGGCATGCCACATTCCCGGCAGCGTGGCGTCCGGTATCTCAAGGATGAACGCCTCGGACCCCGGCGCCGTCGTGATCGAACATCCTTCCGGCAAGATCGAAGCAAAAGTGAACATGCGTAATAGCGATAGCCAGGACATGCCCGTCATCGAAAGCGCCGGCATCGTAAGAACAGCAAGACTGCTTATTTCAGGCGTTGTCTACGTGCCTGGCGCCATCTGGGATGGGCTGGAGACGGACAACGAACGGGGCTGCGAACAAGAAGTCGAGCTTGCCTGCTAACGATTTCAAACACTTAAATTCATCAGGAGACAAACATGGCCAGTTCCTCATTCACTTCCATGCTGGGCAAGGCAACCGCGGTGACACTCGTCGCGATACCCTTGATTGCAGCGGCGCAGGATTATCCTTCTCCGAAACGCCCGATCACGATCATCGTGCCGTACGCCGCCGGCGGCGGCACCGACAATGTTGCGCGAGAGCTGGCAAAACTGATGTCCGACAAGCTGGGCAGTCCCGTCATCATTGACAACCGCGGCGGCGCGGGCGGCGCGATCGGTTCCAAGCAGGCCGCCAAGGCGGATCCCGACGGCTACACCCTGCTGTTTGCGAGCTCGTCGTTCGTGACCCACGCGGCCACCGAACCGAAGCCATCCTACGACGTGAACAAGGATTACGCCCCGATCGCCATGGTCGGCCGCGGACCGCTGGTCGTGGTGGCGCACAAGAGTACCGGCGCGAAGAACGTCAAGCAATTGATCGAGGCAAGCAAGAAGACCCCGAACGGGCTCGACTTCTGTTCGTCGGGGCCGGGCACCGTCCTGCACCTGGCCGGCGAGCTGTTCAAGTACAAGACCGGCGCCAACATGACCCACGTCGCATACAAGGGCAGCGGCCCGGCGCTCACCGACCTGCTGGCAGGCCGCGTCCAGGTCTTCTTTACGACAGTGCCGGCGGTCATGCAGTACGTGAAGGCGGGCAACCTCGACCTGCTCGCCGTGACCAGCGCCAAGCGCTCGTCCATCTTCCCGAACGTACCCACCGTCGCCGAATCCGGCGTCCCTGACTACAACATCACCACCTGGTGGGGCTTGCTTGCGCCGGCCGGCACGCCCGAACCGATCGTCGCGAAACTGAACGCCGTGGTGAACGAGGTATCGGCCAAGGAGCCCTTGAAAACCCGCCTGATGAACGAAGGCGCCGAACCGTCGCGCGGCACGCCGGCCGAATTCAAGTCCGTGCTCAGCACCGAGCTCAAGACCTGGCAGGACGTCGCGAAGGCGACCAACCTCAGCTCTAACAAATAGCCTCAACACTCACTCTCAGGGAGACAGCTTTGAAAAAGACAATTCTTGCAACGGCACTGCTCGGCACGATGTGCATCGGCGCGCATGCGGAAACCAATGTATCGGTCTACGGCATCGTTGATACCGGACTGGTATTTGCCCGCGGCGGCGCCGCCGGGTCCGAGACAAAACTGGAAAGCGGGGTGTCGACCGGAAGCCGGCTGGGCTTCCGCGGGACGGAAGACCTCGGTGGCGGCTTGTCGGCAATCTTCACGCTCGAAGCAGGGCTGCTGGTCGATACCGGCGGCCTCGACCAGGGCGGCCTGATGTTCGGACGGCAGGCTTTCGTCGGACTGAAGGGTGGTGCCGGCACGGTCACGCTCGGACGCCAGTACACCCCGATCTACAACACGCTGCTGATCGCCGATCCCTTTGGCAACAACTATGGCGGAGCCTCCGGGCAGCTGATGTCGGACGAGAAGGCCGGCACGCGGACGAACAATACGGTGATGTATGCGTCGCCCGTCATTGGCGGCTTCGACGCGCAGGTCGCCTATCGATTCGGCGAAGTGGCCGGCAACACGTCGGCCTCGCGCCAGACCGGATTCGCGGCGGGTTATGCAAACGGCCCGCTCACGCTGCGCCTCGCCTACAACCGCACAGACAACGCAACAGCAACCGATGAAGCAAAGAACACGCTGCTGGTCGGCCGTTACGACTTCGGCGTCGCCACCGGCAGTATCGGCTACGGCATTAACAAGGGCATGGGCACCGTGGACAGCCACGACCTGCTGCTGGGCGTCAAAGTGCCGTTCGGCGCGCATACCGTGATGGGCACCTACATCCGCAAGGACGACCGCTCGGCAGCGAACCGCTTCGATGCCCACCAGTCCGCACTCGCGTACAACTATGCGCTGTCAAAGCGGACGGCGTTTTATGCCGCATATGCCAAGCTGAGCAATACGCGGTTTACGCGGACGAAGTTCGGTTCCGGCGACAGCGAAGTCGATATCGGCATCCGTCATACGTTCTAAGGATCGGCGTCCAAGGAGACAACCGTGCCGGAACCCGGCACGGTGCCTAAGGTCCAGGGCGTACAATTGTTGCCTTTGCCTCATCTTGCATGCAGGGGAGCGATGGAGCTACGCCAACTACGTTATTTCGTTCGGGTCGTCGAACTGGGCAGCATGGGGCGCGCCGCGCTGGAATTCGGCGTCGTCACGTCGGCCCTCAGCCAGCAGATCAGCCAGCTCGAAAGCGAGCTGTCGACCCGGCTGCTGATTCGCACCTCACGCGGCACGATACCCACCGATGCCGGCCTGGCATTCCTGCGCCAGGCGCAGCTCGCGCTGCGGCATGTTGACGGTGCAGCACAGGCGGCACGGCAGGCGCGGCTGACGGGGCAAGTCAGCATCGGCCTTGCGCCGTCCACCGCGGCAGTGCTTGGCATGCCCTTTTTGCAGGCCATGCAGCAGCGTTATCCCGATGTGCGGCTGCATCTCGTGGAGAGCCTGTCGGGCCATCTCGCTGCGCAGTTGAACGAGCGCCGCCTCGATCTCGCGGTCCTGTTCGAGACCCAGGCCGCACGGCGCTGGAGTGTCATTCCGCTACTGGACGAACAACTCTATGTTGTCGGCGTGCCTGGTCTGCCCGGCATGCCAACAGGGAAATCGGTTCGGCTGGACCAGTTGAAGAAGCTGCCGATCATCCTGCCGAGTGGCACGCACGGTTTGCGTTCGATCGTCACCGACGCTTTCGCCCGCGCGGGCTGCGTGCCATTTGTCGCCGCCGAAATCGATGGCCTGGCGCTGCTGATGGATGCAGTGCGTGCCGGGGCAGGCGCCACCATCCAGCCTTGGTCCGCCACCGCGCGTCTGCCGCGCGACCTGTTCCGGCTGGTGCAGCTGAAGGACCGCGAGGCACGCCGGCGCAATGTTCTGGCCAGCTTGTCGGACGACGAGCTTTCTCCCGCCGCGCTGGCCGCGCGCGTGGTACTGGCCGAGGTGGCCCGCTCCCTGGTCGTGGACGGGCACTGGCTCGGCGCTACTCTTCACAATAACTGAACACCCCTTTCCAGGACCGTACTGGCCGGCAACCGCCCGCCGCTCTAAAGTCTGCCCCATACAAGGAGGCACGACATGGATTCTGGAGCGGTGGACGTATTGGTTATCGGTGGCGGCAATGCCGCGCTTTGCGCCGCCCTGATGGCACGCGAAGCGGGCGCCAGCGTCATGCTGCTCGAAGCTGCCCCGCGCGAATGGCGCGGCGGGAACTCTTCCCATACGCGCAATCTGCGCTGCATGCACGACGGCCCGCAAGACGTGCTCGTCGATTCCTATCCCGAGGAAGAATACTGGCAGGACCTGCTCAAGGTCACCTCCGGCATCACCGATGAAAAGCTGGCGCGCCTGACGATCCGCGCCTCCTCCACCTGCCGCGACTGGATGCGCAAGCACGGCGTGCGCTTCCAGCCGCCGCTGTCCGGCGCGCTGCACGTGGCGCGCACCAATGCCTTCTTCATGGGCGGCGGCAAGGCGCTGGTCAATGCCTATTACCGCAGCGCCGAGCGCCTCGGTGTGCAGATCCGCTACAACGCGCCTGTCGACGCGATCGAACTGGACGACGGCCGTTTCGTTGCCGCCCGTATCGGTACCGAGCGGATTACAGCCCGCAGCTGCGTGCTCGCCGCCGGCGGTTTCGAATCGAACCGGGAATGGCTGCGCGAGGCCTGGGGGCAGGTCAATGGCGAGTGGGTCGCCGACAACTTCCTCATCCGCGGTACGCGCTTCAACATGGGCGTGCTGCTCAAGTCCATGATCGATGCCGGCGCTGATGCCATCGGCGATCCGACGCAATGCCATTCGGTGGCGATCGATGCGCGCGCCCCGCTGTACGACGGCGGCATCTGCACACGTGTCGACTGCGTGTCACTCGGCATCATGGTCAACCGCAATGGTCATCGCTTTTACGATGAAGGCGAGGATTTCTGGCCGAAGCGCTACGCGATCTGGGGCCGGCTGGTCGCGCAGGAGCCGGGGCAGATCGGTTACTCGATCATCGACAGCAAGGCCATCGGCCGCTTCATGCCGCCGGTATTCCCTGGCGTGAAGGCGCAGACGCTGCCGGAGCTGGCGCGCCAGCTCGGCCTGAACGAGACCACGTTCATGCGCACCGTGGCGGAATACAACGCTGCCTGCCGTGTCGGCACCTTCGACCATTCGGTGCTGGACGACTGCCACACGGAAGGCTTGACGCCGCCCAAGACGCACTGGGCGCTTCCGCTCGACACCGCCCCTTTCTATGCGTACGCGCTGCGACCGGGCATCACCTTCACCTATCTCGGCCTGAAGGTCAATGAAAACGCCGCGGTCCACTTCGGCGGCCAGCCCAGTCCCAACCTGTTTGTCGCCGGCGAAATGATGGCCGGCAATGTGCTCGGCAAAGGCTATACCGCCGGCGTCGGCATGACGATCGGTACCACATTCGGTCGCATTGCCGGAAAACAGGCGGCGAAGGCAGCACAACGAGGAGCAATCCATGCAGCAGCTTGAAGCAGTCATCCACGATGCCCGGACTCTCGGGGCCGGCAATTCCTTGCCCCTTTCTGCCAGCGAGGCGGAAGTCGCGCGCCAGATGCATATCTGCAACGCCTGCCGCTACTGTGAAGGCTTCTGCGCGGTGTTTCCTGCCATGACGCGCCGGCTGGAATTCAACAAGGCCGACATCCACTACATCGCCAACCTCTGCCACAACTGCGGCGCCTGCCTGCATGCCTGCCAGTACGCGCCGCCACATGAATTCGCGGTCAACGTGCCACAGGCGACAGCCAAGGTGCGGATGCAGACCTATGCCGACTATGCGTGGCCGCCCGCCTTCGGCAAGCTCTACAAGCGGGCCGGCCTGACGGTTGCGCTGGCGCTTGGCGCCGGCCTGGCACTGTTCCTGGCATTGGCGGCGCAGGCCGCCGGTTCGCTGTTCCACGCGCCGCTGGCGGGCAATTTCTACGCGATCTTCCCGCACAACACGCTGGCGCTGATGTTCGGCCTGGTGTTCGGCTTTGCCGTACTTGCGCTTGGCGTCGGTGTGAGCCGCTTCTGGCGCGAGGTGACGCCCGCCGATTTCCCCAATACCGCGCCTGCCGCATCAATGTCCGAAGCCGCCGGCAATGTGCTGAGGCTGACCTACCTCGACGGCGGCCACGGCGAAGGATGCAGCGAGGCGGATGATAAGGTCACGCTCCTGCGCCGCCGCTTTCACCATTTCACGTTCTACGGCTTCATGCTCTGCTTTGCCGCGACCTCCGTCGCCACGCTGTACCACTACCTGCTCGGATTGCATGCGCCCTATGCGCTGGACAGCCTGCCGGTCCTTCTCGGCACGGCAGGGGGCATTGGCCTGATGGTGGGTCCCGCCGGTCTGCTGTGGCTGAACCTGCGCCGCCACCCGCTGCATGGCGACGGCGATCAAAAAGCGATGGACCGCGGTTTCATTGCGCTGCTGCTGCTGACCAGCCTGAGCGGACTCACGCTGCTCGGCCTGCGCGATACGGGCGCAATGGCGATCCTGCTTGCAACCCACCTCGGCGTGGTGATGGCGCTGTTTCTGACACTGCCATACGGGAAATTCGCACACGGCATCTACCGCAGCGCGGCCTTGCTGAAATGGGCGATCGAGAAGCGCCAGCCCAACAAGCTGAAGCTGGGCGACGACTGAACACTCATCAAGGAGACTCGACATGACATCCACCGCACGCCGCCTTTTCCTGCGCAGCGCCTCCGCCGTTGCGTTGCTGGCAGCATCTTCGCTATCCGCCTTCGCACAGGACTACCCGAAGCGCCCGGTCACCATCGTCGTACCGTTCTCGGCCGGCGGCGGCACCGACAGCATCGCCCGTGAGCTGGCGAAAGGCTTGTCGGAAAAGCTCGGCCAGCCGGTCATCATCGACAACCGGGGCGGCGGCGGCGGTGTCATCGCCTCGCGCCAGGTGGCCAAGGCGGATCCGGATGGCTACACCCTGCTGTTCGTCACCTCGACCTTTGTCACCCATGCCGCCGTCGACAGCAAGCAAACCTACGACGTCAACAAGGACTACGCACCGATCGCCATGATCGGCCGCGGGCCGCTGATGGTAGTCACCCACAAGGGCGTGGGCGCGAAGAGCGTGCAGGATCTGGTTGCGAAATCCAGGTCCAGGCCGGAAGGGCTCGATTTCTGTTCATCGGGAACGGGCAGCGTGACCCACCTTGCCGGCGAACTGTTCAAGCAAAAGACAGGCGCCAATCTCGTCCACGTGCCTTACAAGGGCAGTAATCCGGCAACCATCGACTTTCTTGCCGGCCGTACGCAGGTCTTCTTTGCGACCATGCCCACCATGCTGCAGCATGTGAAGGCCGGTAGCGTGGAGGTGCTCGCCATGACCGGCACCAAGCGCTCGGCATTGTTCCCGAACGTGCCCACGGTCGCCGAGGCCGGCATACGCGGCTTCCAGATTACAACCTGGTGGGGCCTGGTCGCACCGGCCGGCACGCCGGATGCGATCGTCAGCCGCCTGAACAAGTTGATCAATGAAGAGGCCGCCAAGGAACCGCTCAAGAGCCGGCTGATAAGCGAGGGCGCGGAAGCGTATCGCACGACGCCGGCCGAATTCCGCGCCATGCTCGGCGCGGAGTTGCAGACATGGAGGGATGTGGCGAAGGCATCCAATATCAAGATGGACTGAGCAGCGCGCGCCTATTCTGAAATGCACGGCGGCGCGTTGCCGTCAACGCATGATGAACGGAATCACCCCGCACAGCATCGCGGCCGCGAACATGACCAGCGACGCCGACAGTGACCACATCAGGGTATAGCGCTGGTGGTCGCCGAACTCCACCTTGGCCATGCCGACCAGCAGATAGGTGGAGGCGACCAGCGGGCTCAGCAGGTGTACCGGTTGGCCGACGATGGATGCGCGGCCGATTTCCGCCGGGCTGATGCCGTACACCGCAGCAGCCTTTGCAAGGATAGGCACGACGCCGAAATAGAACGCATCGTTCGAGATGAAGAAGGTGAAGGGAATGCTCAGCACGCCGGTCACCATCGCCATGTAAGGCCCGAGCGAAGGCGGGATGGATGCGATCACGCTGTTGGCGATCGCATCCACCATCTTGGTGCCCGATAGAATGCCGACGAACACGCCGGCGGCGAAGATCAGCGCCACCACCGGCAGCGCATTGGCGGCATGCGTCGCGATGCGTTCTTTCTGGTCCTCGAGCCGCGGGTAGTTGATCATCACGGCAACGGCGAACGCGACCATGAACAGCACCGGCAGCGGGAAAGCGCCCCAGATCAGGAGTCCGAGCAAGGCCATGGTCAGTCCGGCGTTGATCCATAACAGCTGCGGGCGGGCGGTGCCAGGGAGGCTCAGCGTGATGGTCGTGGATCCGGCGCCGGTGGCGGAAACATTGTCCGCGCCGGCCATGCTGATCGTTCCCAATCGTGCGCGTTCCTTCTTGCCGAGCATCCAGGCCACGAACAGCACCCACAGCGCGCTGACCGCCATGGCCGGAATCATCGGTACGAAAATCGACCCAACATCCACGCCGAGCGCGCTTGCCGCGCGGGCGGTCGGACCGCCCCAGGGCAGGATGTTGAAGACGCCGCCGGCCAGCATGATGACGCAGGTGAGGACCAGGCGGCTGATGCCGAGGCGCATATACAAGGGCAGCATGGCGGATACGGTGATCATGTAGGTGGTCGAACCGTCGCCGTCCAGTGACACGATCATGGCGAGCACGGCGGTGCCGACCACGATCTTCATCGGATCGCCACCGACCAGCTGCAGTATCTTCCTTACCACCGGATCGAACAGGCCGGCATCGATCATGATGCCGAAGTACAGGATCGCGAACATCAGCATGATGCCGGTCGGCGCAAGGTTCTTGATCCCGGTGAGCATCATCGGCCCCAGTTCCTGGCCGAAGCCCCCGGCGAGGGCAAACGCGATGGGAACAAGGATCAGCGCGGTCAGGGCCGGCAATCGTTTCGTCATGATCAGATACATGAAAACGATGACCATCGAATAAGCAAGCACGGTGAGCATCAAAATGCCTCGGATGTAGGGATTTCTATAACAGGGAACGGCTTCAGGCCGGACGTTGGGTGTCAGGCGAAGCTGGCGGGTCATGCATTGAAGAAGGACGAAGAACGCCGTTGCCGGCACGTCCGCTCAATTGACGGCGGACTATAACTGGCAGGTGCTGTCAGTTTGCTTTCAAGACGCGTTTGCTTCGGCCGGCTCCGTGTCGCGGAGTTGTTGAAACGCTGGTAACAGGCCGGAGCGGCCATGTTGGCGAGGGGCAGGGGAACAGTTGGCGATCGTCCCCTGTGTGCCTCATGGAAGACGCCTGAAGAAGCGACTTCGCGAGGGAGAGGTGTGAAGTGTTTCAATCAAGAGGCTGCGCCGGCAGACGGCACAGCCTCCTGATTTATTTACAGCTTCTCGGCCATGCGGCGTACTTTTTCCACGTCCCTGGCGGAGATATGGCCGCGATCGGAAACGCTCTGCGCCATGACGATTGCCTTGATGACCACGTCGAGCAGCGCGCCGAACGTCAAGCCGGATGCAGGGCGGCGGGCAAGGGTGGTTTCAAGCGACGGATGGAGTGTGGCGGCGGTAGTCATGGCAATGTCCTTTGTGAATTCGTGCGTACTGGGACCAATATACGAGCGGCACCGACGCATTCCCAATTTCGAATCGTGTTGCCTGCCATCACCCGCATGAATAACAGCCGAGGTCCTTCACGAGTGTGCGCTGCGGGCAGCGCATTACAAATGAACAAATGACGAAACGTCCGCGGAATTCTCGCGCGGCGACTTCCCACCTTCTGCGTCTATCGATGCGGACGGATGATTGATGTGCGGTGTTCCGGGCATCGCGCGCGCAGGTGTCCGGTCAGTGCCGCAGGCCCCGGGTCTGCGTCACGGCACCCGACAAGCCGTACTTCCGAATCTTTTCGTACAGGGTGCTTTTTGCAATGCCAAGGCGTGCAGCCGCCTTGGTCAGGTTACCGGCGCTGTAGGAAAGCGCGGCGCTGATCGATGCCGCCTCGGCAGATTCGAGCGAGCAGATGCCTTCGGCAACCGGAGGCAATGACGCTGGCGCGGCGACGTGTGCGCCGTGTCCGGCTTCCGTTGCAATTTCGGGCGGCAAGTCTTCCGCCCTGATCACGCTGCCTTGCGCCATCAGCAAGGCGCTTTCGACTGCATTGCGCAGCTCGCGGATGTTGCCGGGCCAGTTGTAATTGACGAGCCTGCGCGAGGCCTCGTCATCGAAGGCGGCGGGCGGCGTGCCATAGCGCTCGCACAGGCGCTTGAGCCACTCGGCGACCAGCGCCGGAATGTCGTCCTTGCGTTCGCGCAGCGCGGGAATGCTGATATTGGTCACCGCAATCCGGTAGAACAAGTCCATCCGGAATTTTCCCTGGGCGACATCGTCACGCAAGTTGCGGTGCGTTGCCGCGACCAGGCGGATATTCACCTTGCGCGGGGTGTTTTCGCCGAGCCGGTAGATCTCGCCCTCTTCGAGCACGCGCAGCAGGTGCGGCTGGATATCGATCGGCATTTCGCCGATCTCGTCGAGGAACAGCGTGCCACCGTTGGCCGCTTCGATCTTGCCCGCGGCACCTGACTTGCGTGCGCCGGTAAAGGCGCCTTCCGCGTAGCCGAACAATTCGCTGGCAAGCAGGTCGCGCGACAGGCCGCCGCAATTGAGGGCAACGAACGGGCCGCTGGCGCAACTGCTGGACTGATGGATGGCCTGCGCGAACAACTCCTTGCCGACCCCGGTTTCGCCGAGCAGCAGCACGGGAACCTTCGCCGGCGCGAGCTTCTCGGCTTTCTCCAGGGCCGCCAGCAGCGCGGGGCTGTTTCCGATGATGCGGGCGAATGCAGGAACCGCACGCTCGCGCAGCCTGTCGTCGGCAGTCTTCAGGGACAGGCGCCGGCTCACCGCGGGAAACACGATCAGGAAGCCGAGCGTGTCGCCATGATCCCTCATGGTTTCGATGTGCGCATCCCGCAACCATTCGGGCAGGAGGGCAGGCGATGCCGCACTGGAGAGTGCTTCAGGGCTGGCAATCGGTACCGTGTCGCCGAGTTTCATCGCAACGCCGCGTTGCGCGAGCATCGGCGCCGCATGCTGGTTGGCCTTGACCAGCCGGCCGTGTTCATCGGCGACCAGTACGGCATCGTTGCGTCCGGCGCCGAACTGGACGGCGCAGCGATCCAGCAGTCGGAGGCGGCGCTCCATCAGCAGCTTGGCCAGCCTGCTTTCGATGCGGCCGGCCATCGATACGGCCAGCGCCAGGCTGTGCCGGCTGTACGTGTCGGCAAGGCCGGATACATCGATGACGCCGAGCACGCGGCGGTCGAGCGGGTCGCGGATCACCGTGGCGGAACAGGTCCAGCGCTTGATGCCGGCGCAGAAATGTTCGGCTCCATGGATTTGCACAGGTTGCTGCAACGCGAGCGCGGTGCCGATGGCGTTGGTGCCGCAATTCAGCTCGGTCCAGTTACAGCCGGGAACCAGCCTGACTTCACCGGCCGGTTCCACGATACGGGTGTCGCCCTCGAGTTGGAGAATCATGCCATCCGGATCGGCGAGCAGCATGATGGTCCCGGTCTGGGCGAGGAAATCCCGGGTCTGTTCGATCAGGGGAATGCTGGCGTCCAGCAGCCGTACATTCTTGGCCTGGCTGGCATCGAGTGTGGCGTTGTCCGGCGGCGTCGGCGCACCGTCGGCCCGGGGATCGACATGGCCATCGAGGCACCGCCGCCAGGAGTCATCGACAACGCCCCGCAATTCTCCCTGGGGCAGGGCATCGCCGCTGATCAGGTGCTCCCACGCGAGCAGGACGCTGGCGTCGAGGTCGGGGCGGGAAAACCAGTCCATTGGCGTGCTTGTCGTAGGCATTCCATGTCTCCTTGCGGGCCTGATTTTTATTGGATCCGGGGATAGCGTGGCCTGTTTGCAATCCTACTCCTGTCCGGCTTCCCCGTCGCGGGGCGAAAAGCGATGCTGAAGAGGCAAAATATATACCAGGTACCGGCTGGCGATGCCGCGCGCCGGATCAAGGGCGCGGCGACCGGATGCGGCGAATCCACTGTCCGGAAATCAAACGGCCGTCCGAAATTCGAACGGCCGTGATCCGGACGGCGGACGGGATCAGCCCGCGCGTTCAGGCACCGGCAGTTTCACCCACTCGGTATAGAACGCCTCGATGTCCGGCTCGAAGTCGTGCACCACCGGATACCACGGCGTGGGCGCTTCCACATCGTGCATCGTCCCGCATTCCGGGCAGTAGTACTCGCGGTAGACCTGCCACTGGGTATCCGGCGCCATCAGTTTCGGATACACCTCGGTCATCGCTTCTTCGTTGTCGCGCACATAGATGTTGGCATGCAGCTTCCAGTTTTCCCGGTAGTCGCAAAAAACATGGCCGCAGTCGCATTGCGTGACCCATTTCCTGGTCTTTGCCTGCTGCACGATGTACATGTGCGGCCCGAGCGGCAGGACGATGCGGTCCTTCCAGCCGAGCTTCTTTTGCAACGCATCGACGTACATCTGGAAGCGCGCGGTGTCCTTGGGCATCGACAGCATGCGCATCGTGGTGTCCCAGTCGAGCTTGCCGTCGATCAGGTTCTTGATTTGTTCACTGGTATAGGTAGACATGTTGATTCCTTTTCGGTTGGAGCGGCAGCGTCATTCTTCGACCAGCACGACAGTGTTGACGTCGGGCATCTTGGACAAGTCCATGCGGAACCTGGAGCCGTAGGTCGGCACATCGAGTTCTTCCTCGGTGAGCGTCCACGACGCCGGCAGGTCCCAGAAGTCGCGGAACTGTTGTTCGAACTTCTTCGACAAGCCGAAGCTGGTGGCGAACATGTGCTGCACTTGCGGCGCCGCGTGCTTGACCAGGATGCGGTCGCGCTCGGTTTTCATCCATTCGCTCGTCGGCTGCGAACGGGCGAGGCGCTGCTTGCGGATTTCCAGGCGCTGCAGCGCGGTCTTCTGCGCATCGACGTGCCATACGCCATTGGTATCCTTCGTCGCGATCGCACCGTAAACCTTCTGCGCGTATTCCGGCAGCAGCAGCGCATTGTTCAGGTCGCGCTCGATGCCTTCCGGCTCGCGGTCCAGCGGGTCTCCGAATCCGGGGCCGCCGCGCAGGTAGTTCAGGTACAGGTCGTAGTTGTCGTAGCAGTCCTCGGTCGTCATGCACTGCTTGTCGCGTTTGACGACGGCACCGGCGTTCAGGTGGTTCTCGTAGTCAGGCAGGTCAGGGTTGAGGTCGCTGCCCAGCGGCAGGGAATCACCGGCCGCGATGCGCTCCTTCAGGCCGGTCTTGTGCGCCTCGAAGCGGTAGCCGGTTGCCGCCGGATAGCCGCCCATCAGGCCCCAGTCGCTGTTCATGTAGCCGTTGCCCATGAAGAACATGGTCCAGTCCTGTGCCTTCCACACCATGCGCAGCGTCTCGAAACCGCAGCCGCCGCGATGCTTGCCGTAGCCGCCGGAGTTGGTCTTGATGTTGCGCCCGAGGTAGAGCAGCGGTTCGGCCATTTCCCAGATCTCGATGTCGCCCATGTCGCCTTCGGGATTCCAGATCGCTGCCGCGTGGCTCAGGCCGTCCTTGATGGCGCAGGCGCCGGTGCCGCAGGACGAGGCTTCGAAGCTGTTGACCGCGTGGATGTCGCCGTCCTGATTGATGCCGCCGCCCTGCAGCCAGTTCGAGGTGTTGGCATTGCCCGCGTTGACTTCCTCCAGATAGCCGCGGCTGAAGTACGCCTGCGACAGGCCGCGCCACATCGCGCTCCAGCCGGAGACGAGGAAGTGCCAGGCGTAGGCGTGGCCGGTGCGGCGGTCATCCGGGTTCATCCAGGTGCCCTTGGGCAGGTGGAATTCCGTGCCGAAGTAGGCGCCGTCGTTGATGCGCTGGGTGGGCACCAGCGTCTGCGTCATCATCACCCAGATGCCACTGGTAAAGGCAACCTGGTGCGCGTTGTAGGAGTGCCAGCCCCAGCGGCTCGCGCCCTCGAAATCGAGCCGCCATGAGCCATCCTTGCGGATCTCCATCTCGACCGGCGAATGCATGATCGAATCGAGCTTGGCGAACGCATTGGAAGTCTGCACATCCTCGTGCGCATACGGCACGTCGACAAAGGCTACCTTGCGATACTTGCCCGGCAGCGTCATCGCCTTGATACGCGTCTGCAGGCCGCGCCGTCCTTCCTCGATCACTTCGAACGCAAACTTCTCGTAGGATTCCAGGCCTTCCTCGGCGATCACTTCTTCGATCAGGTCGCGAATCATGTGGCAGCCGGCGATGCGGGTGCGCTCGTCGAGGATCCAGTATTTCGGCGTGCGCACCGAGCGCTGGCTTTCATGCAGCCAGTCGCGCAGCGGCGTATCGTTCACGCCGGTCTTGCGGCAGGTGATCATGTAGCCGTCGCCGAAGCGCTGCGTCTGTCCGGTGGACATCGAGCCCGGTGTCACCGCGCCGGTGTCGATCACGTGCGTCACGCCGCCGACCCAGCCGACCAGCTTGCCTTCGGCGAAGATCGGCACGATGGTCGCGATGTCGCACGGGTGCACGTTGCCGATCGAACAGTCGTTGTTGGTGAACATGTCGCCGGGATTGATGCCGGGGTTGGCTTCCCAATTGTTCTCGATCATGTACTTGATCGCCGCGCCCATCGTGCCGACGTGGATGATGATGCCGGTCGAGGTCAGGATGCAGTCGCCGGCGGCATTGTAGAGCGTGAAGCACAGTTCGCCTTCCTGCTCCACGATCGGGCTGGCGGCGATCTTCTTCGCCGTTTCGCGGGCATGCACAAGGCCGCCGCGCAGTTTCGAGAACAGCTTCTCGTAGCGGATCGGATCCTTCTCGCGCAGTTCCAGACGGGTCAGGCCGTTGTAGTGGCCGGTGTCGGCGGTGCGCTGGAGGATGCCGTCGCGGAATTCCTTCAGCGTTTCGCCGGTCTTGAGCAAATCGGCAAAGCCGACTTCCTTAGTGGACATCATGTTCATGGCGTGTCTCCTTAGTTCGTTTCTTTGAGGTGGAAGAGGCGATGCTTGTCGAGCGTCGTGGCGAAGCCGTTGGGCACCACGAAGGTGGTGGCGTCCGACTCGATGATGGCCGGGCCGACAATGGTGTTGCCGGGCTTGAGGGCTTCCATCTTCCACACGATGGCGTCATGCCATTTCTTGTGGCGGTACAGCGGACGCGTGCCGATCAGTGCTTCCTTCGGCGGCATCAGGTCGCCGGCCGGATCTTCCGGCAGTACCGGCTTCTGGGTGACGACCATGCCGCGCATGATGGCGCCGGTGACCGAGAATCCCAGCTCCGGGGAGCGCGCGGAACTCGCATAGACGCGTCCGTAGGTCTCCTCGAAGGCGACGACGATGCGGTCCCAGTCCTCTGCGGTGGCGGCGCTGGCGATCGGCGAACTGATTTCAAGGTCATTGAGCTGGCCCATGTACTGCATGCGGTAACCGGGACGCAGGATCACATCTTCCGCAGCGAAGCCATTGATCTTGAACTCCTCGATCACTTTCGCGGCAAGGTCCGCCCAGGCGTTCTGGATAGTCTGCGCGGCCTGCACCTTGTCCTCGTCGGCGGCATCCTGCGGCAACGCCAGGTCCACGCTCTTGTCGTAGCGGTACTCGAAGTCCGCGCACGCGCAGCCGAAAGCGGAGAAGCCCGCGGCCCACGCCGGCACGACCACATCCTTGAAGCCCAGTCCTTCGGTATAGCCGTAGGTATGTACCGGGCCGGCGCCGCCGTAGGAGAAGCAGACGAAATCCGTGGGGTTGTAGCCCTTGGCGCTGACGTTGGAGCGCAGGTATTCACGCAGTTGCAGGTCGAGCAGTTCGATCACGCCAGCCGCCGCATCTTCCACCGTCAGGCCGAGCGGATCGGCGATCTGCTCCTTGATGTGCCGGCGCGCGCGGTCGACATCCAGCTTGATGGCGCCGCCAAGGAAGTTGTTCGGGTTCAGGTAACCCAGCACCACGTGGCAGTCCGATACCGAGACCGTATCCAGCCCGCTCTCCGGCCAGCAGGTGCCGACACGGTAGCCGGCGCTGTCCGGGCCGAGCTTGATCGCACCGCTGTACGGGTCGAGGCGCACGAAACTGCCGGCGCCCGCACCGACCGAGTCCATCGTCACCAGCGGCAGGGACAGGACCAGGCGTGCCATGTCGGGATCGGAGGCAATCGCAAAATTGCCCTTGGTGATCAGCGCCATGTCGAACGAGGTGCCCCCGATGTCGGAGCAGGCGATATTGTCGTAGCCCAGGGCTTCGCCAAGCAGCTTGGAGCCGATCACGCCGCCGATCGGACCGGACACGATGGTACGTGCGAGCTCCTTCGCCTTCCAGCTGATCGTGCCGCCGTGCGTGGCCATCACCCGCAGGTCGAATTTCGCGCCGTGCTTCTTGAAGCGGTCGCTGACCTTCTTCAGCGTCTGGCGCGACGGCTCGGCGGCGTATGCTTCGAGCACTGTCGTGTTCATGCGGTGGCTTTCCTTGCGCTGCGGGTAGTAGTCCACCGAAGCGAAAACCGGGATGTCGGCGCCGAGCTTCTTCAATTCCTCCCGCGTCACATCGCGCGCACGCTGCTCGCTGAGGCCGTTCTTGTGCGATTGCAGGAAGCAGATCACGATCGCCTTCGAACCGGCGGCAACCAGTTCGCGCGTGGCCTGGCGCACTTCGTCTTCACGCAGCGGAATGACGACCTGTCCCTGGACATCGGTACGCTCGGTCACGCCGCGCGTGCGCGACAGCGGCACCAGCGGCTCGTCGTAACGGTGGGTGTTGAGGTGGATGCGTTCCTCCAGCGCATAGCCGAGATAGCTCTGGATCGCGCGGCCCATCGAGTGAACGTGTTCGAATCCCTTGTTCACCATCAGGCCGACATCGAGCCCCTTGCGCTGCACGACGCGGTTGAGCATCGCGGTGCCGGAATACACGCAGGTCAGCAGTTCGGGATACACATCGTCGACGGTGCGCTTCCAGTGCGCGAGCGCGTCCTGCGACGAATTGAAAATCGCGAGCGATTCGTCCTGCGGATTGCTCTGCGCCTTGCCGACGACGAAACGCCCGTCCGAGCGTACGAAAAAGGTGTCGGTCATCGTGCCGCCGGCATCGATGCCCATCACCTGGACTTGGGACTGTACTTGCATAGCCATATCTCCTTCCGTTGTTGTTATCCACGCGTGCAGGGGACTGCGTCGTGGGCAAACGCATCGCAGTACGTAATGCGATGGTCAAGCCGCTACATCGCAAGGGCTGTGCCCGGCGCGGCGAATAACGAACTTGTCCTTGTCGATCAAGGACTTGCGGCGAAATCAGGTGGCGCAGGACAGTCTGTGCCGCCGGCGGACGCAGGGATTTCGAACGACGAAGGCGTTTGATTTTCGAACTGGCCAAGGTGTCCCTGGCGGGCGCATGGTGATGGGTGGCTTTGCACGGGCGGTGCTGCCAGGGCGCGGAATGCCGACTTGAGTTTCATCAAGGCAAACCGATCCGGCGGGCGCTTCCGCGGGGCAGCCTTATCTCAAGGATTGACTCCGCTTCCCGCAGCTGATAAAGCACATCCTGCACCGTCAAAAAAATTCGGACCTTCAACTGGTCCAATACACGATTAGGAATGGCGTTGCCTCTCGGCAAGGTGCGCCACGGAACGGATGCGCTTTTTGTGAAAGACTTTCAAATGAGCAACGATCAAGCTAGCAAAGACCATCAATTGCGCGAAGCCGCGCTCGACTACCACCGCAGCCCCACGCGCGGGAAGATCCAGGTCGTCTCGACCAAGGCGCTGTCCAACCAGCGCGACCTGTCGCTTGCGTACTCGCCGGGCGTGGCCTTCGCCTGCGAAGAAATCGCCAAAGACCCGTCAACCGCCGCCGAATACACCTCGCGCGGCAACCTGGTCGCGGTGGTGACCAACGGCACGGCAGTGCTGGGACTCGGCAATATCGGCCCGCTCGCCGGCAAGCCGGTGATGGAAGGGAAGGGCTGCCTGTTCAAGAAATTCGCGGGCGTGGACGTGTTCGACATCGAACTCGATGAACATGACCCGGACAAGCTGGTCGACGCCATCGCGATGCTCGAGCCGACCGTCGGCGGCATCAACCTCGAAGACATCAAGGCGCCGGAATGCTTCTACATCGAGAAGAAGCTGCGCGAGCGCATGAATATCCCCGTCTTCCACGACGACCAGCACGGCACCGCGATCATCTCCGCCGCCGCGCTGCTGAATTCGCTGAAAGTGGTCGGCAAGGATATCGCCAAGGTGAAGCTGGCCGTCTCCGGTGCGGGCGCGGCCGCGATTGCCTGCCTCGACACCATGGTCAGCCTCGGCGTGCGCCGTGAAAACGTCTACGTGGTTGATTCGCGCGGCGTGATTTTCCACGGCCGCGACGCCAAGATGGAAGAGAACAAGGCACGCTACGCGCAAGATACCAATGCGCGCACCCTGGCCGACATCGTCAAGGACGCCGACGTCTTCCTGGGCTGCTCGACCGCCGGCGTGCTCACCGGCGAAATGGTCGCCACCATGGCCGACCGCCCCATCATCCTCGCGCTCGCCAACCCGGAACCGGAAATCCGTCCCGAAGTGGCCAAGGCCGCGCGTCCGGACTGCATCATCGCCACCGGCCGTTCGGACTATCCGAACCAGGTCAACAACGTGCTGTGCTTCCCCTACATCTTCCGCGGCGCGCTCGATTGCGGCGCCACCAAGATCACGGAAGAGATGAAGCTGGCCTGCG
>NZ_LSTO01000001.1:1961347-1970419 GCF_002211445.1 Noviherbaspirillum denitrificans
TAAGGAGTTTGTATGAACCTTCGTCCTTTGCACGATCGCGTCATCGTCAAGCGCCTCGACCAGGAAACCAAGACTGCGTCCGGCATCGTTCTCCCGGATGCAGCTGCTGAAAAGCCGGACCAGGGCAAAGTCCTGGCCGTCGGCAACGGCAAGATCCTGGAAGACGGCAAGGTCCGCGCGCTTGACGTGAAAGTTGGCGACGTCGTGCTGTTCGGCAAGTACTCCGGCCAGACCGTGAAGGTCGAAGGCGAGGAAGTGCTCGTCATGCGCGAAGAAGACATCATGGCTATTGTCCAGAAGTAATACGAATCCCTACCCAATAATTAAGGAGTAACGAATATGGCAGCTAAAGACGTAGTTTTCGGCGATGCCGCCCGTCACAAGATGGTTGAAGGCGTCAACATCCTCGCCAATGCCGTCAAGGTCACCCTGGGCCCGAAAGGCCGCAACGTTGTCCTCGAGCGCTCCTTCGGCGCCCCGACCGTCACCAAGGACGGCGTTTCCGTTGCCAAGGAAATCGAACTGAAAGACAAGCTCATGAACATGGGCGCGCAAATGGTGAAGGAAGTCGCATCCAAGACCTCCGACAACGCCGGTGACGGCACCACCACCGCGACCGTTCTGGCACAAGCCATCGTCCGCGAAGGCATGAAGTACGTTGCCGCCGGCATGAACCCGATGGACCTGAAGCGCGGCATCGACAAGGCTGTCGCTGCAACCGTCGACGAACTGAAGAAGATCGCCAAGCCCTGCACCACTTCCAAGGAAATCGCCCAGGTCGGCTCGATCTCCGCAAACTCCGACGCATCCATCGGCGACCGTATCGCTGAAGCAATGGAAAAGGTCGGCAAGGAAGGCGTCATCACCGTTGAAGACGGCAAGTCCCTGAACGACGAACTCGACATCGTCGAAGGCATGCAGTTCGACCGCGGCTACCTGTCCCCGTACTTCATCAACAACCCGGAAAAGCAAGTCGCTATCCTGGAAAACCCGTTCGTCCTGCTGTTCGACAAGAAGATCTCGAACATCCGTGACCTGCTGCCGGTACTGGAACAAGTCGCCAAGGCTGGCCGTCCGCTGCTGATCATCGCTGAAGACATCGAAGGCGAAGCGCTGGCAACCCTGGTTGTGAACAACATCCGTGGCATCCTGAAGACCTGCGCCGTCAAGGCTCCGGGCTTCGGCGACCGCCGCAAGGCCATGCTGGAAGACATCGCCATCCTGACCGGCGGCCAGGTCATCGCTGAAGAAGTCGGCCTGACCCTGGAAAAGGCAACCCTGAATGATCTCGGCCAAGCCAAGCGCGTCGAAATCGGCAAGGAAAACACCACCCTGATCGACGGCGCAGGCCAGGCAGTTGCGATCGAAGCACGCGTCAAGCAGATCCGTGTCCAGATCGAAGAAGCAACTTCCGACTACGACCGTGAAAAGCTGCAAGAGCGCGTTGCCAAGCTGGCAGGCGGCGTTGCAGTGATCAAGGTTGGCGCAGCCACCGAAGTCGAAATGAAGGAAAAGAAGGCACGTGTCGAAGACGCGCTGCACGCAACCCGTGCTGCCGTTGAAGAAGGCATCGTTCCTGGCGGTGGCGTTGCCCTGCTCCGCGCTCGCGCCAACATCAGCCTGAAGGGCGACAACGCCGATCAGGAAGCCGGCATCAAGATCGTCCTGCGCGCCATGGAAGAGCCGCTGCGCATGATCGTCACCAACGCCGGCGAAGAAGCATCCGTCGTCGTGAACAAGGTTATCGAAGGCAAGGGTAACTTCGGTTACAACGCTGCCAACGGCACCTATGGCGACATGGTCGAAATGGGCGTTCTGGATCCGGCCAAGGTCACCCGTTCGGCACTGCAAAACGCAGCGTCGATCGCCGGCCTGATGCTGACCACCGACTGCACGGTTTCCGAACTGGCAGAAGACAAGCCGGCCGCTGGCCCGGCTGGTATGGGCGGCATGGGTGGCATGGGCGGCATGGACATGATGTAATTGCCGACCGGTGGAAGGCGGTAACGCCTTCTACGCTGTCCGTCAAACAAAAAAGCCCGCAGGATTCGTCCTGCGGGCTTTTTTGTTTTTGCCGGTCCGGCTTATTTCGACCAGGCCGGCTTGCGCTTCTCGATGAAAGCCTGCACGCCTTCCAGCGCTGCCTCATCCATCATGTTGCAGGCCATGGTCTGCCCCGCCAGCTGGTAGGCGGCGCCGATACCCATCTCGAGCTGCTTGTAGAACAGCTGCTTGCCCATCGCAATCGCGACGGCCGGCTTGGCGAGGATGCTGGCGGTGAGCTTGCCGATTTCCGTATCCAGTTCTTCCGCCGCGACGACCCGGTTGACCAGTCCGCGTTCGCGCGCCGTCTCCGCATCGATGAACTCGCCCGTGAGCAGCATTTCCATCGCCTGCTTGCGCGAGACGTTGCGCGACAGGCCGACCGAAGGCGTCGAGCAGAACAAGCCGTAGTTCACGCCGGACACCGCGAATTTGGCTTCCTTCGCCGCCACCGCGAGGTCGCACATGGACACCAGCTGGCAACCGGCGGCCGTCGCAATGCCCTGCACCCGGGCGATCACCGGCTGCGGCATTTGCTGGATGGTCAGCATCACCTTGCTGCACTGGTTGAACAGCTTCTTGTAATACTCCTCGGAAGGCTCGGCGCGCATCTGCTTCAGGTCATGGCCGGCGCAAAATGCCTTGCCTGCGGCGGCCAGCACGACCACGCGGACCGCATCGTCGGCCTTCACCGCATCCAGTTCGGACTGCAGCGCAGCAAGCATTTCTTCCGACAGCGGATTGAATTTGTCGCCGCGGTTCAGTGTCAGCGTCGCGACGCCGCCGGAAACGGATTTCAGCGCGTAAGCCTGATTGTCACTCATCGTCACTCTCATCCTCCTCTTCGTCCTTGGGTAATCCGAGGGTCGGCGGCGGCTGGTAGCTGGCAAGCAGCTCGGCGCGGTTCTGCGGCGTCTCGAGGCTGATGCGGCCCAGTGCGCCGCTGCGGTAATCGATCAGCAGCGTATGCGCCGCCTTTTCAAAATCCAGGTCACCGCCCTTGACGCGGAACGCGCGCCGCTGGGCGATGCCTTCGATGACAGCCACGCCGTCCAGCTCATCGGTCTTGAAGCCGTAGCGGGCGGTCAGCAGTTGCGGATAGCGCGCCAGCAGCAGGTCGGCGAGGAAGGTCGCAACCTCTTCTTCGATCACTGCGTTGACACCCACCGCGTGGCTGGCGGCCAGCATCAGGCCATCGGTCGGATGCTCGATCTTCGGCCACAGCATGCCGGGCGTGTCGACCAGCACCATGTTGTTGCCGAGGTAGAGGCGCTGCTGCGCCTTGGTCACGGCCGGCTCGTCGCCGACGGCGGCCACGCGCTTCTTGAGCAGCGCATTCATCAGCGTCGACTTGCCGACGTTGGGAATGCCCATGATCATCATGCGCAGCGGCTTGAGCGCCGTACCGCGGTGCGGCGTGAGGCGCATCGCCAGACCGGGCACCTTGGCCACGTCGGATGGTTTCTTGCAGGAGAGCGCAACGGCGTGCACGTCCTTCTGCTTGCTGAAATGCTCCAGCCACGCCTTGGTGGCGGCAGGATCGGCAAGGTCAGCCTTGTTGAGGATCTTGAGGCAGGGGCGCTGGCGGTGCTTGCGCAATTGCTCGATCATCGGATTGCTGCTGGCGACGGGCAGGCGCGCATCCAGCACTTCGACGACGAGGTCGGTCTTTTCCATGGACTCCGCCGCCTTCTTGCGGGCGGCGTTCATGTGACCGGGGAACCATTGAATGGACATGCGTGAATCAGGTTGGTGGGGCAAGCCGCTATTTTACCTGCTGGCCGCCCCCGCCCCCACGCTAGTCGAGGTCGGCCAGCGCCTTGATATGTGCAACAACACTGCGTGCCAGCGCGGAAAGGTTATACCCGCCCTCGAGACAGCTGACGATGCGGCCATTGGCATGCTCGCGCGCGACCGACATGATTTCCTTGGTAATCCACGCATAATCGGCTTCCACCAGGCCCATCTGGCCGATGTCGTCCTCGCGATGGGCATCGAATCCGGCGGAAATGAAGATCATTTCCGGCTTGTGCGCGTTCAGTGCCGGAAGCCACTTGTCCGCTACCAGCCGGCGTACCGTGTCACCCTTGGTATAGGCCGGCACCGGCACGTTGACCATGTGGTCCGACTCATGCAGCGCCGTGTACGGATAGAACGGGTGCTGGAAGAAACTGACCATGAGCACGCGCGGGTCGTCGAGGAAGGCTTCCTCGGTGCCATTTCCGTGATGGACGTCGAAATCGACGATCGCCACGCGTTTCAGCCCGTGCACCTCGAGCGCATGCTTTGCCGCGATGGCAACATTGCCGAAAAGGCAAAAGCCCATCGCTTCCGTCGGACGGGCATGGTGTCCCGGCGGCCGGATGGAACAAAAGGCATTGTCCAGCTCCCCGGCAATCACCGCGTCAGTGGCAGCAATGGCAGCGCCGGCGGCGCGCAGAGCGGCGGTCCAGCTATGGGTGTTGAGCATGGTGTCGGCATCGATCGGGTAATAGCCGGAGCCGATGCCTTGCAGCGACTCGACGTTCATACGGACACGCTCGATGGCTTCGCGTGTGTGCACGCGCTCGATGGCGGCGAGGTCGGCCGCGGGCGCCTCACGGTAATCGAGGAAGTCCTTGATGCGGCTGGCGATGATCTGGTCTTCGATTGCCTGCAGCCGTGCGGGGCATTCCGGATGCCATGGTCCCATTTCATGGCGCTTGCAATCGGGATGGGAGTAAAAGGCGGTCGTCATGTGTCCAGGAACGCGGCGGAAATTTCTCGCATAGAATCCGTGTGTCGGTGCCGGCATGCGGCAACCGGAAGAGTTGTCTTATAGTGTAGCGAAGAAAATATCATTTGCGGCTTTTTACAGCGCTCCCGCCCATTCACGGATGATCCATGTTCGATAAACTCCACGCCGTTGCAAAGCAGGTCAGCCAGGTCGTCGTTGGAAAAGACACGCAAATCCGCCAGTCGCTGGTCTGCCTGCTTGCCGGCGGACACCTGCTAATCGAGGATGTGCCGGGCGTGGGCAAGACGACCTTGGCGCATGCACTGGCGATCTCGCTCGGATTGAAGTTCAACCGCTTGCAATTCACCAGCGACCTGCTGCCGGCCGATGTGGTGGGCATCTCGATTTTCAACCGAGAAAAGAACGGCTTCGTGTTCCATCCCGGCCCGGTATTCACACAAGTGCTGCTTGCCGACGAGATCAACCGCGCCACGCCGAAGACGCAATCGGCGCTGCTGGAAGCAATGGAGGAGCGGCAAGTCACTGCCGACGGCGTTACGCGCGACTTGCCCAGCCCCTACTTCGTCATCGCCACGCAGAATCCCACGCACCAGATAGGCACTTTCCAGCTGCCCGAGTCACAGCTGGACCGTTTCCTGATGTGCCTGTCGCTCGGCTATCCCGACGCCGCGGCGGAACGTGCATTGTTGATGGGCGAAGACCGCCGCGTGATGCTGAAGTCGCTGCCAACCGCGATGCATCCAGAGGAACTGGCCGCCGCGCAAGCCGCATTGAAAGGCGTGCATGCGTCCCCCGCCCTGATCGATTACGTGCAGGCACTGGCGCAGGCCTCGCGCCAGAGCGGCATGTTTGCCGAAGGCATGAGTCCGCGCGCCACCATCGCCCTGCTGCATGCGGCGCGCGCCTGGGCGGCGCTGGAAGGACGCAACCATGTCATTCCGGAAGATGTACAGGCGGTACTGGTGCCGGTCGCCGCGCACCGCCTGCGTCCGCTCAAGTCCGGAGGCAGCTCCGCGCTGGGAAGCCGCGACCTGGTGCTGCAACTGATGAAATCCGTTCCGGTGTGAAGAAAAAACTGTCCCTCTACGCGAGGCTGGAACACGCGATCCGCGGGCGGCTCAGTAAATGGCTGTTCCGCATGAACGGCGCCGAATCCGGCGAAGTGTTCCTGCACCAGCGTCGGGTCTTCATCGTGCCTACACATCCGGGACTGCTGTTCTGCCTGATGCTGATCGCGATGTTCCTCGGGTCGGTCAATTACAACCTCAGCCTCGGATTTGCCTTCACCTTCCTGATCGCCGGCTGCGCGCTGATCGACATGCACCTGACCTTCCGCAACCTCGCGCACCTGCACCTGAAGGCCGGCCGCGCGGCGCCTGTTTTTGCAGGGGAAGAGGCACAGTTTGAACTGCACCTCATCAACCGCCGCAAGCATGACCGCTACGCGATCTGGCTGGATTTCGTCCATGATGACCGCCCCGAACTGGCACAGCCGGTGGATGTATCCGCCAACGCAACATCGACCGTTTTGCTGTCCACGGCGGCCATCCATCGCGGCTGGCTACCGGCGCCGCGCGTGCGGTTGCAGACGCGCTTCCCGCTGGGATTGCTGCGCGCTTGGAGCTACTGGCAACCAGACGCCAAAGCCCTCGTGTACCCGCGCCCAGAAGACGATGCGCCGCCCCTTCCCTTCGCGGGCGTGGAACTGGACGACGGCCAGGGCCAAGCCGGCAATGACGATTTCGCCGGCATACGCGGTTACCAGGCGGGCGACTCACTGAAGCGGCTGGCATGGCGTCACATCGCGCGCGTCGATGTGGAGGCCGGCGGCACACTGGTGACCAAGCATTTCGAAGGCGGCGCGGCGACCGAGATCATGATCGACATCAACGCGCTGCCGCGTGGCATGGACGCCGAACTGAAGCTGTCGCGCATGACGCGCTGGGTGATGGAAGCGGAAGCCCGCGGCCTCGCGTATGCCTTCCAGCTCGGCCATGTCTCCCTGCCCGCCGCGCACGGCCCCGCACATCGCGATGCCTGCCTGCGCGCACTGGCGCTGCACGGACTGCCATCATGAAGCTGCCCTTCCTCGATCAGAGGTCTTCGCCGCTCGGGGGCAACCGCCCGATGACGCGCGACAAGGGTGACATCCTGTTGCTGCTGGGGGCATGCACACTGGTGCTGCTGCCGCATGCGAGCCACCTGCCGGGCTGGATCATGCCGGTGTGCGCGATCCTGCTCGCCTGGCGCGGATGGATCACCTTTCGCGGCAACCGCCTGCCGCCGCGCTGGCTGCTGCTGCCCCTTGCCTTCGTGACCATGGGCGGCGTCTACCTCACCTACCGCTCAGTATTCGGCCGCGAACCCGGCGTGGCGATGCTGGCGATCCTGCTGGCGCTCAAGCTGCTGGAAATGCATGCCAAACGCGACCTGTTCGTCGCGCTGTTCTTGAGCTTCTTCCTGATCCTGTCGAGCTTCTTTTACTCACAATCGATCGGCATGGCGCTGCTGACCCTGGTCGCCGTGATTGCGATCCTGACGACGCAGGTGTCCTTCCAGTTCACCGGCGCGGTGCCGCCGCTGAAGAAGCGCTTGCGCATGGGCGCAACCATCCTGCTGCTCGCGGCGCCGGTGACGCTTGCACTGTTCCTGCTGTTTCCGCGCATCCAGGGACCGCTATGGGGCATGCCCGGTGACGCGAATGCGGGCCGCACCGGGCTGTCGGACACGATGGAGCCGGGCAACATCCAGAACCTGGCGCAATCGGACGATATCGCTTTCCGCGTGCGGTTCGAGGGACCGCCTCCGGCCAAGACAAAGCTCTACTGGCGCGGCCCCGTGCTCGGCGGATTCGACGGCAGGAAATGGTTCCCGCAGCGCCACCGGGTGCCGGGAGGCGCCAGGATCAACCTGCGCGACGACGCCGTTCGCTATCAAGTGACGCTCGAACCGCACGGCAAGCCGTGGCTGTTCGTGCTCGACATTCCCCGCACCGTGCCCGCGATCACGTCCAACACCGCCCGCCTCACGCGCGACATGCAGCTGCTGGCTGTTGCCCCGATCAACGAACGACTGCGCTATGACGCCGTTTCCCACCTCGATTACGACCTGAATCCGAATGAAGCGCCGGCAGCCTTGGCCCAATGGCTGGAACTGCCCCCGGGCTTCAATCCGCGCACCATTGCGCTCGGCGTGGACATGCGCAAGCGGCTGATGGACGACGGCCAGGTTGTCACCGCAGTATTGCGCCAATTCAGGACGGAACCGTTCCGCTACACATTGCAGCCGCCGCTGCTGGGCAGGGACAGCGTCGATGAGTTCCTGTTCACCACGCGCGCCGGCTTCTGCGAACATTACTCTGCGGCCTTTGTCGTCCTCATGCGCGCCGCCGGGATTCCCGCGCGTGTCATCACCGGCTACCAGGGCGGCGAGCTGAACCCCGCGGACGGCTACTTCGTTGTCCGCCAATCGGATGCCCACGCCTGGGCCGAGGTATGGCTGGAAAACCGCGGATGGGTACGCGTCGATCCAACGGCGGCCGTAGCGCCGGAGCGTATCGAGAGCAACCTCGGCACTGCGCTTCCCCGGCAGTTCCTCGGCGGGCTGATCACCTTCGATCCTTCGGGCAATGCCTTGTTCACCGGCCTGCAGCGCCTGCGCCAGGGATGGGACGCGGCCAGCAATGCATGGAACCAGTGGGTGCTCAACTACACCCCGCAACAGCAGCGCAATTTCATCAAGTCGCTCGGCTTCGACGAAGTCGACTGGCGCACCATGGTGACCCTGCTGTTCTTCTCTGTCGTCGTGGCCGTGGGAATCGTGGTCGTGCCGCTGTTGCTGCACGAAACAAAACGCGATCCGGTGGAAGCGGTGTATGACGCATTCTGCAAGCGACTGGCCCGCAAGGGGTTTCCGCGCGCCCTGCATGAAGGTCCGCGCGATTACCGTGCCCGATTGACATCGGCAGCGTCTCCTTTGCCGCCGGAGCAGAAGGCAGCGCTTGCGCGCTTCCTCGATCTCTATGAAACTGTGCGCTACGGCGCGAGCGGCCTCGCGCACACCGCTGCCGTTGCCAGACTCAAATCCCTCTCAGCCAAATGTCGATGATGTTTTTCAAACCCGCCGTACCCGCAGTCCTGCTCTCCTCCCTGCTCCTCACCTTCACCCTGCCTGCCGATGCATCGCCGAAACAGTCCGGCAAGCAGGCGCGAAAGGCAACAACCCAGGGCGCGAAGCTGCGCAAGGTGGCTGCAAACCCGGACGAGGCGGGCGAGGTTGCCAACTTCACGCAG
>NZ_LSTO01000001.1:1970429-1980933 GCF_002211445.1 Noviherbaspirillum denitrificans
TTTCTTACTCATTGTTCCTCCAGGATTGAAAAGGTTTTCAGATGCCGCCGAAGCAGACGTACTTGGTCTCGACATAGTCGAGGATCCCGTATTTGGAGCCTTCGCGGCCGATGCCCGACTCCTTGACGCCGCCGAAGGGCGCGACTTCCGTCGAGAGCCAGGATTCGTTGACGCCGACCATGCCCGATTCCAGCCGCTCCGCGACGCGCCACGCGCGACCGATATCGCGGCTGTAAAAATAATTGGCCAGGCCATAGGGCGTGTTATTGACCGAAGCGACGACCTCGTCCTCGCTGTCGAAACTTGCCAGCGGGACAATCGGGCCGAAGATTTCCTCGTGCCACATCTGGGCATCCGGCGGCACGCGGGTCAGTATGGTGGGTTCGTAGAACAGGCCGCCCAGCGCATGCGGCTTCCCGCCGGCCAGGACGGTCGCGCCGCGCTGGACCGCATCGCTGACCAGGCGGTCCACCTTCGCCAGCGCAGGCCGGTTGATCAGCGGCCCCTGGCTGACGGCGGGGTCAAGCGGATTGCCGCTCACAAGGCCGCCGAGCGCGACGGTGAGTTTTGCGGCGAATTCCTCATATACCTTGCGATGGACATAGATGCGGTTGGCGCTGATGCAGGTCTGCCCCGCATTCCGGAACTTCACGGCCATCAGGCCGGCGACCGCGCTGTCGAGGTCGGCGTCATCGAACACGATGAACGCCGCATTGCCGCCGAGTTCGAGGGACACCTTCTTGACGCTCTGCGCGCACTGGGCCATGAGCAGCTTGCCCACCCGCGTGGAACCGGTAAAGGAAATCTTTCGCACGCGCGGATCGAACGTCAATGCGTCACCGATGGGTGCCGGGTCGCCGGTGACGACGACGTTGAACACGCCGGGCGGAATGCCTGCGCGCAGCGCCAGCTCGCCCAGTGCCAGCGCCGACAGCGGCGTGTGCTCCGCGGGCTTGAGGACCACCGTGCAGCCGGCGGCCAGCGAAGGGCCGGCCTTGCGCGTGATCATCGCGCTGGGGAAGTTCCATGGCGTGATGAGCCCGACCACACCGACCGGCTGCTTGATGACGACGATGCGCTTGTTCGCCGCGGGCGAGGGGATGACATCACCGTAGATCCGCTTTCCTTCTTCCGCAAACCACTCGACGAAGCTCGCGCCGTAGACGACTTCACCGATCGCCTCTTTGATCGGCTTTCCCTGTTCCCAGGCGAGGATCGTGCCCAGGTCATCCTTGTTCTCGACGATCAGGTCGCGCCACCGTTTCAGCAGCGTCGCGCGTTCGGCCGGCTGCATGGCGGACCAGGCAGGAAAGGCGGCGTGCGCAGCTGTGACGGCTGCATGCGCATCCTGCGCCTCGGAGTAGGGCACCTCGGCGATGACGCAGCCGGTGCTCGGATTGATCACCGGATGGCGCCGCTCGGACGCCGCTGCCGTCCAGATGCCGCCGACAAGGTTTTTCAGTCTCAGCAATGCAGGATCCCGCAACATCTCAGCAAGGGACTGCACCTGTTGTGTAATCGACATTCGTCTGTCTCCATATACCGTTTACGCGATTGGGGGAGGCGCAGCCGCACGCGGCGGCACCCGCCACTTGCAGCAAAGTGTAGGATTGGGATGTGTCGATGGCAATTGACTTAAATTCACAGGGATGGTCGAAAACTCACAATGGGAATCGCCCTGCGCGCAGGCATAATCGCGCCGACGCCGGGCCGGTTGCCCGCACCCGGGCAACATGCAAGAATGCGCCACATGGCAGACAGGGCGCGCGGGCCGGAACGGACGCCAGAGGCGCTGCGAAGGACGCTTTGCCGTACCCGATCCCCTCATGTCCAGTATCCAGTCGAAGGGAGTGCTCAACATGCGACGCATACCTCCACTCAATGCAGTCAAAGCGTTCGAGGCCGCCGGAAGGCTGCTCAGTTTTACCAAGGCAGGCCAGGAACTCAACGTGACGCACGGCGCGGTAAGCCGGCAAGTCGCCACGCTCGAAGAATGGCTGGGAGTCGCACTCTTCCATCGGGTGAATTCGCAGCTCATCCTGACGGAGGCAGGAAGCCTATTCCTCGCGGAGATCGGCGCGGCGCTCGACAAGATCGCGCTGGCGGCGATCCAGGCCGCCAACGAAGTTGCCTCGGTCCAACTCGTGGTCAATGCGCCGCCGACTTTCGTGCTTCGCTGGCTGATACCGAGATTGGCGACATTCCAGCGCAAGAACCTGGGCGTCAAGCTTCGCCTAACCACTTCCGTCGCGCCGGTGGACTTTTCGCGAGGGGAATACACGGTCGCGATCCGCGGCGCCGTCGAGCCGATGCCTGGCATTTATTCTTGCGCCTTCCTGACCGAGCGCATCCTCCCGGTATGCCATCCTGACCTCATGGAGAAGTTCCAGTTTTCGTCCCCGGAGGACTTGGCCAATCAGACGCTCCTCAGTTATTCCACCGAGCCCTACAGCTGGCATGACTGGTTCGCCACGGTCGGCGCGCCCGACGTCCGTCCCGCGGCGATGCTCAATTTCGAACAGATGTACTTCGCCCTGCAGGCGGCGGAGGAGGGGCTCGGCCTGGCGCTGATCCCCTACTTCATGGTGGTCGACGAAGTGGCAGCGGGGCGCTTGTGCACGCCGTTCGGCGTGCTCGGCATGCGCACCCGGAAGTACTTTGCAAACGTCAAACCGGGATCCACGCCCAATTCCGCCATTGACGCCTTCTGCAACTGGCTGATGCAGGAGGGCGAGAACACCACGGCCCTTTGCGACGAACTGCTCGATCCTTATCTCGACACCAACGCCGACGGCTGAACCGGCGGCGTCGCCTCCACAGGTTGCCGCGCCCGGCGCATTCGCGCCGGCAGTGCGGGCCAGACCCTGCCAATCCGACACGCGCACCCCGTAGTGAGTTTGAGTAACGCGGCGTGAGTATTACTCGATTGCGAATGCCTCTCGCGGACACGAAACTTATCGTGCAATCACAAGCTTGAGGGGTGAACAATTGAGAACGCAATTATCTGGATGCGCGAGATGGGGGAGGTGCGATGAAAGCTGCGCCGTTTGACTACATTCGCACTGAGAGCCTCGCGCACGCACTGGACCTTCTTGGCGAGTACGGGCCGGACGCAAAGCTCATCGCCGGCGGCCAGAGCCTTGTGCCCATGCTAGCCATGCGCCTGGCCCGTCCCACTATCCTGCTCGACATCAATCGCCTTCCGGAAATCAAGGGCATTGCCGACGAAGGGCAGCATCTTGTCATCGGCGCAGCGACGCGCCAGCGCGATGCCGAGGACGCCAGTGTCGTGGCGCGCCGCCTGCAGCTCATGCGCCTGGCGCTGCGCTGGGTTGGCCATGACCAGACGCGTAACCGGGGCACCATCGGGGGAAGCCTTGTGCATGCCGATCCCTCCGCCGAACTGCCGCTCACTGCCGTCGTCATGGGCGTCGAGCTCGAGTTGCGCAGCAAGGCTGGCGGGGTGCGCAAGATCCCGGCCTCCGAGTTCTTCTTCGGCCCCATGTCGACCGCAGTGCGTGAAGACGAGTGCCTGACGCGCATGCGCTGGCCGACTCGGGAAAGGGCCGGATACGGGGCCGCCTTTGAAGAAACCGCAATCCGACACGGCGACTTCGCCATGGCATCCGCGGCGTGCGAGGTTCGGCTTGATGCGAACGGAGTCTGCAGCCAGGCGTCGATCGGACTGGGTGGCGTCGACGGCGTCCCGCTAGCCTTTCCCGACCTGGCGGCGCAGGTAACTGGTCACAAGATCACGACGTCGCTAGCGCAAGAGCTTGCGCATGCCGCGGCCGTACGCGCGGAGCCGGGTTCCGACGTCCACGCCAGCGCCGGCTACCGCCGCCATCTCGCGCGCGAACTGCTGACGCGTTGCCTGCTCAAGGCCTCCGTCCAGGCGGCCGGCACCATGGGGGAATTCCAATAATGTCGACCTACACACAACAGGTACAAATTAACGTCAACGGTGCCCTGCGCACTGCCATCGTCGAGCCGCGCACAACGTTGGTCGACTTCCTGCGCGAACACCTCGGCCTGACCGGCACGCATGTCGGTTGCGAACATGGTATCTGCGGCGCCTGCACCATCCTGCTGAATGGCGATCCGGTCCGCTCGTGCTGCATGCTTGCCGTCCAGGCGGACGGCATGGCGGTGACCACGGTGGAAGGGCTGTCGCCGGAGCGCGGGAAGCTGTCCGCGATCCAGGATGCATTCTGCGAAAAACATGCGCTCCAATGCGGGTACTGCACGCCCGGGATGCTGATGGCATGCCATGCGCTACTGCAACGCAACCGCCAGCCGGACGAGGCGGCAATTCGTGAAGCAATCAGCGGCAATCTTTGCCGATGCACCGGCTACCAGCAGATTGTCGATGCGGTCAAACATGTCGTTTCAGGAGAAAAGAAGCATGAAGCCGGCGTTTAAGTACATCGGCAGGCACCGGCGCGCTGTCGAACATCGCCGCTTTGTGACTGGCCAGGGCCGTTATGCGGCCGACATCCGCCTGCATGGCATGTCGCACGTGGCGATCGTGGCCAGCCCTTATGCCAGCGCGCGCATCCTGTCCATCGACGCATCCGAAGCGCTCAAGCTGCCAGGCGTGCTCGCGGTGATTACCGGCGAGGAACTCAATGCCGCCATCGATCCCATGCTGCCGGGCGTCGACGCGCCGTCCGTTACCCGCTATCCCCTGGCGCACGAGGTCGTGCGCTACACCGGCGAATGGGTCGCGGCCGTAGTTGCGGAGAGCAGGGCAATCGCCGAGGATGCGGCCGAGCTCATCTACGTCGAATACGAGACGACGCCCCACGTCCTCGATGCCGAAAAAGCGATGGACGCAAGCGCCCCGCTGGTGCATCCAAAGCACGGCTCGAACATCATCTTTCGGCGCAAGTTCACCTGGGGGCCGGTGGATGATCATTTCGGGCAATCAGCGCACACCCTGAGCTACCGCGTGAAATGGGCGCGCAGCTCCACCGTTCCCATCGAAACCTTCGCCGTGGCATGCGAGTGGAACGATGCGCAGCAGGTGCTCGACGTCTGGGCGTCGATCCAGATGCCTAAGTATCCGGACCTGCTCGCCAAATGCCTGCGCCTGCCTGGCAACGGAGTACGCGTGCACTACGACGTTGACGTCGGCGGAAGCTACGGCGTCAAGCGCGGACTGAAGCACACGATCCTGGTGGGCTACCTTGCGCGGAAGCTGAACCGTCCTGTGCGCTTTATCGAAGACCGTCTCGAGAACATGCGCGGCGGCGACATGCAGGGACCGGATCGCATCTTCGACGTCACCTTGGCGTTCGACACCGACGGCACCATCAATGCCATGCGCATGCGTGCTGTCGACGATATCGGCGCTTACTCCGGACGCTCGCCGCTGCAACTGGGCAAACCTGTCGGCGCAATTGTCGGTCCCTACCGCATCAAGAGTGTCGAATACGATGCCGTGTCGGTCATGACGAACAAGACGCCGCAGGAAGCAGTGCGCGGCTTCGGCCAGGCGCCGACCAATTATGCGATCGAGACCGGAGTCGACAAGGTCGCACGCTTCCTCGGCATGAGCCGCATCTACATCCGCAACCGCAACCTGATCCGAAGCGACGAATTCCCCTATCTCATCCCGAGCGGCACCTACTACGATTCGGGCGATTACGCGACAGTGTTCAGGAAAGCGCTCGACGCGGCCGTCTACGACGAGCTGGTCCGGCAGCGAGACTTCCTGCGGCAGCAGGGCCAGCTGGCCGGCGTCGGCATCTCCACCTGCCTCGAGCCGTCGGGCGGCAACTCTTCGTTCGAGCCGCTGTTCAACCCGAAGAACGAGACGACCACGTGGATGGATTCCTGTCTGGTGCGGGTGGACCTCGCCGGATCGGTGACCGCTCTAATGGGCACCTCCACGTCGGGACAGGCCCATGAGACGCTGGTCTCCACCGTTGTGGGCGAAATCCTCGAACGGGAGCCGGACACGATCCGCGTCATGCATGCCGATTCGCTCCATGCGCTTCCCTCCAACAGTCCAGTCGGGAGCCGCATGGCCATCATGCTGGGCGGAGCGGCGGCAGGTGCGGCAAAGAAGATCCGCGCCAAGCTCCTGGCCGTCGGCGCCCACAACCTCGGCGTTCCGGTTGAAGCGCTGATCTATGAAAACGGGGAGGTCATCGTCAAGGACGATCGGTCCCGGCGCATCCCCTGGGACCAGCTGATTGAGATCGTGCACCGCAAGTACCACCAGATGCCGCCCGGCATGGAGCCTGGGCTACAGGAAAAATTCGTGTGGGAAGTCCCCACCGGCGGCAAGATGCCAACCGAAGATGGCCGGGTGCAGATGTATCCGTGCCATTCGTTCGAATCGCATGTCGTGCTTGCCAGTGTCGATCCCGGCACCGGGAAGGTGACATTGCACCGGTATGTGTGCGGCCACGACTGTGGCGTGATGATCAGCCCGGACGTTGTGCACGGGATGACTTACGGCGGCGTCGCCCACGGCCTCGGCGCCGCGCTAATGGAAAAGTTCGCGTACTCCGAAGACGGGCAGCTGTTGTCGGGCACCTTCATGGATTACCTCATGCCGAGCGCGATGGAAGTGCCGCCGGTGACCATTGTCGACCACTGCACGCCCTCGCCGCTGACGGAATTCGGCCAGAAAGGTTCCGGCGAGGCCGGATACCTCGGGAGCGCCGCGGCGATCGCAGGCGCCATCAACGATGCCCTTGCCGAGCGCGGCGCTTGCATCGACCAGCTGCCGATGACGCCATTTGCCATTTGGCGCACGCTTCAGTCGACCGCCGCCCGTACCCAATCAGGAGACAACCATGACTGATCAGGTAATCGACGTTCACGCCCACTACCTCCCGCCACTGGTACTGGAGCGCTTTGCCTCGGCACGCGGCGCTTTCCCGGATGTGAACCTGATAAACGGGGATGCCGGACCGCGCTTCGTCTTTGGCAAGGAGGAGCCGACGCGGCCGGTAGCAGCCAAGCTCATGGACCTTGCGGCACGCAAGGAATGGATGGACCTGAGGGGCATCGACCACCAGCTTGTCGGCGGCTGGCTGGACAGCTTCGGTTACGAGCTGCCGCCGGAGCAGGGGGCGGCGTGGAGCCGCTACCTCAACCGTTGCCTCCAGGACAGCCTCGCGGGCGAACCGCGCTTCACGCCGCTGGCGACCGTGCCGCTGCAGGATGGGGCGCTGGCCGCGCACGTCCTGCAGGAAGCATGGGACCAAGGTTTCGGCGGGGTGATGATCGGGACGCTGCCGAAAGGGCAGGGCGGGGTACTCGACTCCCCTGAGCTTGACCCCTTCTGGGAAAAGGCCGATTCCCTTGGCGCAGCCATCTTCCTGCATCCGATGTTCCTGTGCGGCGAGCCCCGTCTGTCGGACTACGACCTCGTCAATGCGCTCGGCCGCATCGCGGACACGTCGATCGCCGTGGCGCGGCTGCTCTATTCAGGCCACCTGCTCAAGTATCCGTCGATGAAGGTCGTGCTTGCCCATGGTGGTGCGGCGCTGCCGTTTGCACTCGGCCGCCTCGCCCGCAACCACACCATTTCCGCCGGCAAGTATGCCGACCCGCGCAAGGGCTTCGAAGCGCTGTACTTCGATAGTGTGGTGTTCGACCACGACGCACTGGCTTTCCTGGTGGAGAGTGCCGGAGACGAGCGCGTGCTGCTTGGCTCGGATGCGCCATTCCCGATCGGGGACCTCGATCCACGCAAGGTTGTGGAGGAAGGCTCCTACCTGGGCCAGGCCGCGCGCCGCCGGATCCTGGGAGGCAATGCAACAAAGATTTTCCGTGTACGCGGCCAGACGGCATGAGGCTGTCGATCCGCACTATCCCGTTGAACCATCCTGAAGTGAGGACGCCATGATTTATGAATTGAAAAAATACACCCCGGCCCCCGGCAAGGAGGCCGCGCTCAAGGAGCGCTTTGCGCGCGTCACCCTGCCGATCTTCAAGCGCATCGGCATCGAAGTGCTCCACTGCTTCGAGGATCCGAAGAATCCGAACGACCTGTACTACCTCACGGCATTCCGTACCGAGCAGGATCGTGAACTCGCCTGGAAGGCGTTTGGCGCCGATCCGGAATGGAAGTCCGCAAAAGCGGCCAGCGAAACCGATGGCCCCTTGCTCGCAGCGCAGACCAGCGTCGACCTGCGCCCCACCTCTTTTTCCCCGAGGGATGCATCGTGACCAACTTCTCTCATCGCCAGATCGACCTCAGCGGCGGCCTGCGCATCGGTGTAGAGACCGCCGGAAATCCGCGCGGCGCCCCGGTGGTCTTCTCGCACGCCATCCTCACCTCGAGCGTGATGTGGCGGGCGCAGGCATCGCTGCTGGCTGACCACGGCTTCCGCGTGCTGCTGCTTGACACGCGCGGCCACGGAAGTTCCACGCCGCTTTCAGCGCCTTACGCTATCGAAGACCTTGCCGACGACGTTGTCCGGGTGCTCGACGCGCTGGATATCCAGCGCGCGCATTTCGTCGGGCTTTCGCTGGGCGGGATGACCGGTTTTTCGCTTGGCATCCGCCATCCGGCCCGGATCGCCAGCCTGGTCCTGTGCGACGCACGCGCCGATGCTCCGGCATCCTACGCCGCGCCGTGGGACGAGCGCATCGATATCGCTCGGCAGTACGGCTGCGGTGCACTCGCAGAATCGACTGTCGAACGCTGGTTCGGAAAGGACTTCCTTGCCAGCCACCCCTACGTGAAAGCGCAATTCGTCGAACTGATCGCCGGCACCTCGGTGGAGGGGTTCGCTGGTTGCGCCCGGGCCATCCAAAAGCTGGATTTGCTCGACCAGGTTGACCGGATAAAGGTGCCGACCACACTCGTTGTCGGCGCGAAGGACGGGGTATTGCCCGAGGCAATGTCGGAATTGGCAAAGCGCCTTCCGCAGGCCGTACTCGATGTCATTCCCGCCGCGGGTCACCTGCCCAATATCGACCAGCCGGTTGCATTCAATGCATCGTTGCTGGGTCATTTCGAACGCTACAAGGCATAGGCATACATCATGGAACTTACAGGAAGCCAGATCATCGCCGCCCCCCGCCAGTCCGTGTGGGAGGCCCTGAACAATCCCGACATACTGCAGCGCTGCCTGCCCGGCTGCGAAAAGGTTGAACGCCTGTCCCCGGAAGAATTCCAGGTGCTCCTGGTCGCGGCCATCGGCCCGTTACGCGCCCGCTTCAAGGGACTCCTCAAACTCAGCGAAGCAAGGGCGCCGGAGTCTTGCGTGATGCTGTTTGAAGGACAAGGTGGCCCCGTCGGCTTCGGCAAAGGCTCTTCGGAAGTGGTGCTCAACGAAACCGACGACGGCACGGAACTGAACTACAAGGCCAAGGCACAAGTGGGCGGCAAACTGGCGCAGGTCGGGTCCCGGCTGATCGATAACGTCGCGAAAAAGATGTCTGACGACTTTTTCGAGGCGTTTCGAAATCAGCTGTCGGCTGGCCGAGCAACCGAAGCTTTCGCCGTTCCCGCAGTCAGCATGCGGGAAGAGCCGCGGGCAGCAACAACGGAAATCCCTGAGTCGCGCACGGCCGAGCCTGTGGAGGCGAGGGGAGCGCAGCCGCGCCCGTCGAAGGAGAACGTGCGTCGCCCGGACGAAAGAGTTGCCGGTCTGCCGGGCTTTGTCCCTGTGCCGACCTGGTCTTTTGCAGCACTTCTGGTCACGTTTGGCATCGTAACCGGGGTTGCCGGCACGTTGCTGCTGCGCTGACGCACATGGTTCAAATTCCCGCAGTCTCGCTTATCCAGGAGGGAAACATGAACAAACCCGATACCGTACCGGTTGCTGACGACCTAAAGAACCGTACCAGGATATGGCTGATGCTGCGGGCCGCGCAGCGCACCGCCTTGCCGGAGCGCGACGCCATTTGTGAGTTCATCGGATGGGAGAAGTCGCCCGCCCGGGCGCGAGCACGTGCGGCGATGAGCACGACGAGAGCTTAACGCGTTTACGCTGCATCGCACCAGTTAATCGGCCTATGCCGCAACGTGGCCTTATGGACTGGCAGTGCTGGGGCCCCGCAAGACGGTCCGGAGGAAGTCCTTCCCGACGTGCCGCCCGTCTGCGCAAAGGGCAGATGGTCTGCGAAACGCAACTGCTGCCAATACAGGTGCTACGCTCGTCAAAAACCGCCTTCCAGACGATTGAAAAGCAGTCTTGGCGTGGAATCCGGCGCGTCTCCACCATGTTTTCGCGTTGATCGGATCCAGTCGTTCAAATCAATCCACCGTCCGACCTGGGGACAGGCGAGCCCGATCCACGGGCCGTGCCGGGAGAGGGCACGATCAGCAACGCATTTCGACATGACGAAGAAGGTAATCGCGCACGCTCGCCGAATACCAGCGCCCTCCATGACGTCCTCGGAGCCCCTGCTTGTTGAGCATCGCAGCGATTGACGAGAAAGACTTCCCGCGCATGCGTTGCTCCGCGACGCAGCGCAGGAGGCTTTCGGAAAGGCCGAGAGCGGCCGGAGGTTGCGGCAGGGGGGAGGCATG
>NZ_LSTO01000001.1:1980943-1986258 GCF_002211445.1 Noviherbaspirillum denitrificans
GCGCTGTGCGGGCTGCAGCAGGCGAACGGCCTGTCATCGACCCACGTCCTGTTCCCGCCTGAAGCACAGGCACGGCAATTGGAAAAAGCCGGCTTCATGCTGCGCAGCGGCGTGCAGTTCCATTGGGTGAACCAGGAATTTGCGGACTTCGATGATTTCCTGTCTTCGCTGGATCGCAAGAAGCGGAAGAATATCCGCGCCGAGCGCCGCAAGGTGCAGGAAGCCGGTGTCGCCTTCCGGCACGTCCCCGGGCAAGAAGCCACCGACGCCGATTGGCGCTTCTTCAAACGCTGCTATGACCGGACTTACGCCGCGCATTACTCGACGCCCTACCTCAATCTCGATTTCTTCTTGCGCCTTGGGCGTACGATGCCGCAGCACCTGCGCCTGATCGTCGCGGAACGCAATGGCAGGCCGGTCGCCTCTTCCTTCGTCGTCCACGACCACAACACGCTGTACGGCCGGTACTGGGGCGCGGTTGAAGACATTCCCTGCCTGCACTTCGAAACGTCGTACTACCAGCCGCTCGATTTCTGCATCGCGCAGAAAATCCGCTGTTTCGAAGGCGGCGCACAAGGCGAGCACAAGATGGCGCGAGGATTCCTGCCGCACCGCACGTGGTCGGCGCACTGGCTGGCCCATCCTGCCTTCTCCGACGCGGTCGAGCGCTTCCTGAGGCAGGAAGCCGGCGGCATCGACGCCTACCTGGATGAACTGAACGATCGCCAGCCATACCGGCAACAACCGTAATTCCTGGTCAACGACAGCCATGTACAGCGGTGCGTCTTGCCAAAAATAACACTTCCCGGCATGCTCTCGCCCATCATGCCAACCCCATCCGCCTCGCTTACTCCCTCCAGTCCCGCCCTCACCCGCATCGGCCGGTTCTACATCACCCGGGAACTGGGCCGGGGTAACGTTGGATGCGTCTACCTCGGGCACGATCCGGTCATCGGCCGCGATATCGCGATCAAGACCTGTCATCCCCGCATGACGCCCGCCGAGCGCTGCCGCCACGAGAGGCAGTTCATCAACGAGGCGCGCGCCGCCGGCCTGCTTTCCCATCCAAACATCGTGACGGTCTATGACGCCTCGGTCGAACAAGGCATGGCCTACATCGCGATGGAATACCTGCGCGGACGCGAGCTCGACAAGATCCTCGACAGCGGCCATCGTTATGCCCCGGATGATGCTGCCGCCATCGTCTGGCGCATTGCCGATGCACTGAACCATGCGCACGAGCGAAAGGTGATCCACCGCGATGTGAAGCCGGCCAACATTTTCATGGTGGGTGACGACCAGCCCAAACTGGTCGATTTCGGCATTGCCCGCGCACCGAACCGTGTCGCCGAAAAGGATGCCAACCCGGATAACCCGGTTACGATCATGGTCGGAAACAGGCGGCTCGGCACGCCGAATTACATGTCGCCGGAACAGGCCCTCGGCAAGCCAGTTGATGCCCGCACCGACATCTACTCCCTCGGCGCCGTGATGTACGAGATGCTCGTCGGGCGCAAACCCTTTCAGTCAGAAAACGCGGACAAGCTGCTGCAGCAGGTCGCAAGCAAGGTCCCGCCGGCACCGCATGAGGTCGACCCGAGCGTGCCGCCGGCCTTGTCGGAAATCGTGATGAAAGCGATGCGCAAGCGCCCTGAGAAGCGCTATGAAACGGCAGGGAAGATGGCGTTGGACATCAAGCGCTTTCTCGTGCGCCAGCGTCGCGCCCGGCGCCGGATGAAGATTCCCGTTGCCGCCTTGGACCGGAACCAACCTGTGGGCCTTCCGCTCCTGCGCAGCAAGCTGTTCTGGGCAGGCAGCTCCGCCCTGGCCGCAGCAGCGGCCGTCGCAGCCGCCTTCCTGATGGACTGATCCGGCTCAGCGCGAGTGCAACGCCGCCAGAACCTGCCCCTTCAGGGTCTTGATCAATGCGGTTTCGTCCTGGGGCACCCCCTCGGGCGCCGCTTGTGCGCGGTCGGCATAGAACAATCCGAGCTGCTTCTTCTGGACGACCAGGGGCAGCACGATGAAGCTGCGCGCATCGGGAAGAAGGGTGCGGTGCCAGGCAGGCAGCAGGTCGCGGATCTTGGGGGCAGTCGCGTCGGAAATCATCAGGTCCGCATCATTTTCGAGCGCGAGATGGAACAGGTCGCGTGCCGTATGGACGGGGAAAACAAAGTCCGCCTGCCGCTCGGCGTTCTTTTCACCCATCGAAATACGCGCCCGGAACTGATGGGTATGGATATCCTTCAGGCACACCGTCGCAAAGCGAAAGCCCATGCTGTTGTAAAGCGTTTCCAGGACCAGCAGCATCAGGTCGTTCACCTTGCATCGCCCGGACGCCATCATCTGGGTGACGTCCTGCACCCCGGCCAGCAACATGTCGCGCGCGTTCATCGGCTTGCCGCTGGCATGGCGTTCGACCACCTGCATGCCTTGCGGCTCGTCAATGATGTCCAGCAACAGCTCGCTCGGCAGTCCAGACTCGACCTCGCCCCGGTCGGGTTTGGCTTGCGAAGTGACTTCCGTCGCGATTGCCGCCGGGGCACCTGACGTTGGCCCCTCTGCAGCTGGCGAGGTCACATGTTCGTGCTCTTCGCTATGCAGTGCAAGTTCAGTGCTGCTTGCGATGACGCGCGTTTCCTGCGCAACCCCGGCAAATAACTGGTTGAGTTTTGCATGGTCCAGTCCCAGGGCGGCACCAAAACGCGTCAGCACTGCCTTGCTTGCTGCTTCCTGGCCTGGCGTTCCGGCCGAGGGGATCAGGCGCGCAGCCGCCGAACTGAACGCTGCCACCTGCTGCAGCCACTCCTGCCGCCCCTTTGCAGGCTTGAGCACGCCTGGCGCCGGCGGCGTCAGTGCCTGCACAATGCTGTCCGGGATGTTCCATTCGCGCAGGACCGCTTCAGCCAGCACATCAAAGCTGCAACCGAGGACCTGCTGCGAAGCCTGGGCCGGCGTATGCGTTCCGGCCTCCACCAGCTTGCTGATCTTGTCATACTGGTCGTGCTCATGCGAGGCCACCAACACGCGACCGATGTTCTTGAACAGCGCGGCCACGGCGGCTTCTTCCGCATCCTTGAAATGGCTGCGGCGGGCAATTTCGCGGCCGACAATGCTGGCGCAGAGGGAGTGACTCAGTTCGTTGCGCACGCTCTTGGCGTTCTTTCCCGACATCCCATCCACGAGCAGCATGGCCAGCGCCGCCGTTTTCACGGTGTCGAACCCGAGCAGGAAGATCGCTTTAGAGACGGTGGTAACGGGCGTACCGGAAGCGGTGCGGTAGCAGACGGTGTTGGAAATGCGGAGAATCTTTTGGGTCAGCGCGACATCGGACAGGATGAAATTGGCAAGGTTGCGAACCGCCTCGCCGTCAGACGATGTCATTTGAACAACGCGCGATACCGAACTGCCTAACGCAGGTAAATCCGCTTCGGTGCTGATCTTTCGCAGCAGCTCTTCGAGCGCGCTATTGGCCGGCTTTTTGTCGTCGCCGGCCCAGAATTCGACTTCGGGCTTCACCGGCCCTGTATTTTGGAATACCACGTTCAAAAGTTCCTGGATGTGCGCACGCTGGGAAGCCCAATGATGACGCATTCATGGGACATTGTCGATGCGGACAGCGTTGTGCGAGCGGGCAGCGGGAGCGATGGAATTTTGGCATCATCTGGAATGCTTCAAGCGAAGACTCCACCATGAAACCAGCCGACATTCTGCTCGCCCTCATTGTCGTCCTCATCTGGGGCTTCAACTTCGTGGTCATCAAGCTAGGCTTGCAAGGACTGCCGCCCATCCTATTCACGGCACTGCGCTTTGCCTGTGCCGCCTTGCCGCTGGTGTTCTTCATCCGTCGCCCGGCGGTGCCGCTGCACTTGCTCGCCGGTTATGCGGCGTTCCAGTTCGCTGTGCAGTTCACCCTGCTGTTTTCGGGCATGAAGATCGGTTTCCCGCCGGGCCTGGCTTCGCTGGTGATCCAGTTGCAAGCCTTCTTCACGATAGGCCTTGCAGTCGCCGTGCTTGGAGAACGTCCGCGCTGGCCCCAGGTGGCGGGCGCGCTGATCGCCTTCACCGGGATGGGCCTGGTTGCGGCGCATCTTGAAGCACGTGCCACGTTCCTGGGCTTCCTGATGGTGGTCGCCGCAGGCTTCTCCTGGGGAGTGGGAAACATTTTCACCAAGCGGATCGGCAAGGTGGATGCGCTTGCACTGGTCGTGTGGGGATCGCTGCTGGCCACCCCGCCGCTCGTCCTCGCGTCGCTGGCCATCGAAGGCCCGGACGTAATATCCGGTGCACTGCAACGTATCGATTGGCTGTCAGCCGGTGCAGTAATGTTCCAGGCCTATCCCACCACCATCCTCGGCTTCGGCATCTGGTCCATGCTGATGCGGAAGTATCCTGCCGCCACGGTAGCGCCCTTTACCCTCCTCGTGCCGGTGGCCGGCATGCTCAGTGCCGCACTGGTGCTGGGCGAGCCGCTGCAATGGTGGAAGATTGCGGCCGGACTCCTGGTGCTGACCGGCCTCGCGCTGAACCAATTCGGCGGGCGCGTGCTGAGCGCACTGGCTGCCGCCAAATAAAAAAGCGCACCGTTCGGTGCGCTTTCATCATCACACCTCGCGGCGGATTACTTGCTGTGTTCGCGATTGTAGGCAGCCACACCGCTCTGGATTTCCTTCTTGGCTTCTTCCGGGCCGTACCAGCCGTCGATCTTGACCCACTTGCCCGGCTCGAGGTCCTTGTAATGCTCGAAGAAGTGCTGGATCTGCTGCAGGCGCAGTTCGTTCAGGTCGTCCGGCTTTTGCCAGTGCTTGTAGATCGGCAGCACCTTGTCGACCGGCACGGCGAGCAGCTTGGCATCGCCGCCTGCCTCGTCCTTCATGCGCAGCACGCCGAGCGGGCGGCAGCGGACGACCACGCCCGGGATCAGCGGGAACGGGGTGATCACGAGAACGTCGACCGGGTCGCCGTCATCGGAAATCGTCTGCGGGATGTAGCCGTAGTTGCACGGATAATGCATCGCCGTTCCCATGAAACGGTCGACGAAAATCGCGCCGGTTTCCTTGTCGACCTCGTACTTGATCGGGTCGGCGTTCATCGGGATCTCGATGATGACGTTGAAATCCTCAGGAACATTGCGGCCGGCGGGGACGTTGCTCAAGCTCATGTTGCTCTCTCAGTGAAAATGAAAACTCGGAAATGGCGAGATTATAACGGCATTCAGAGCGAGCTTGTGCGACGCAGCAGGACTTTGAGTATCTGTGTGAACGCCGCCAACACACGTCAGGAGCGCGTCAGGATGAGGTGCTAGGCGCGGCGGG
>NZ_LSTO01000001.1:1986268-2009517 GCF_002211445.1 Noviherbaspirillum denitrificans
ATGTCGGCCGCCTGCATCCGGTCGGCGTGGTGTTCTCGAGCTTCATCATGGCGCTGTTCTATATCGGCGGCGAACTGTCGCAATCGCGGCTGGGCATGCCCAATGCGATCACCGGCGTGTTCCAGGGCATCCTGCTGTTCTCGCTGCTGGCGTGCGACGTGCTGATCCACTACAAACTGAGCTGGAGAAAATAATGGAATCGTTTGCGCCCCTGGTCGCCGCATCGATCAACGCCGGCACGCCGCTGATGCTGGCCGCGCTCGGCCTGCTCATCAATGAAAAATCCGGGGTCGTCAACCTCGGCGCCGAAGGCATGATGCTGGTCGCCGCCATCGTCGGCTTCGCCACCGCCGTGCACACCGACAGCGTCACGCTCGGCTTCATCGCCGCCGCCGGCGCCGGCATGCTGCTGGCCGGCTTCTTCGCGTTGATGACGGTCTGGCTCGGCACCAACCAGTATGCGACCGGTCTCGCGCTGTCGCTGTTCGGCAGCGGCGCGTCGGCCTACATCGGCATCAGCTATGTCGGCCACAGCCTGGAGAATCCGAAGTTCGCCGTGCCCTTCCTGTCCGACATTCCCTTCATTGGCGCGGCACTGTTCCGCCAGCATCCGATGGTCTACCTGTCGCTGCTGCTGTGCCTCGGCATCATCTGGTTCCTGTACCGCAGCCGCGCCGGCCTGGTGCTGCGTGCGGTCGGCGAGTCGCCTTCCTCCGCCCATGCGCTCGGCTACAACGTGCGCCTGATCCGCCTTGCGGCGCTGTTGTTCGGCGGTGCCTGCTGCGGCCTCGCCGGCGCCTTCATGTCGCTGGTGTACACGCCGCTGTGGGTCGAAGGCATGGTCGCCGGGCGCGGCTGGATTGCGCTGGCGCTGACCACCTTCGCCACCTGGCGTCCGGCACGCGTGCTGGTCGGCGCCTACCTGTTCGGCGGCGTGACCATGATGACTTTCCATGCGCAGGGGCTGGGCGTGTCGATCGCCTCGCAATGGCTGTCGATGCTGCCTTACCTCGCGACCATCCTGGTGCTGGTGCTGATTTCCACCAATGCCAACTGGATCAAGCTGAACATGCCGGCGTCATTGGGGAAAAATTTCCATCCGCATTGATTGAAGGAAAGGCGCATTTGCACGAAACCGGAGATAATCGCCGGTTGATTGTTGTCAAAGATTCGGACTGCCACGCAAGCCAACTGCCATGCGTACCGTCGCGCCGTTGTACCCGCTCGGCGCGGTCGGGTGTCCGTCGATCCATAGCGGGGCTTGTCCGTAGAGGAAAACCATGCCGAAAAGCTTCATGCGTGCCGCCCTGGCCGCGATTGCCGTCCTGCCAGTAATGGCATTTGCCGCAGACCCCGCACCGCTCAACGTCGGTTTCGTCTATGTCAGCCCGATCGGCGAAGCGGGCTGGACCTTCCAGCACGACATGGGCCGCAAGCAGATGGAGCAGGCGCTCGGCAACAAGGTCAAGACGCGCTTCGTCGAAAGCGTGCCGGAAGGCGCCGATGCAGAACGCGTGATCCGCGACCTCGCGCAGCAGGGCAACAAGCTGATCTTCACGACCTCGTTCGGTTACATGAACCCGACGCTCAAGGTCGCCAAGCAGTTCCCGGACGTCAAGTTCGTGCACCTGACCGGCTACAAGACCGCGCCGAACGTCGCCACCGCCAATGCGCGCTTCTATGAAGCTCGCTACCTCGCCGGCGTCCTTGCGGGCAAGATGACCAAGTCGAATGTCGCTGGCTACGTCGGCGCCTTCCCGATCCCGGAAGTCCTGCAGGGCATCAACGCTTTCACACGCGGCATGCGCAGCGTGAACCCGAAGGCTGAAGTGCGCGTCATCTGGGTCAACAGCTGGTTCGATCCGGGCAAGGAACGCGACGCCGCCATCACCCTGATGGGCCAGGGCGCCGACGTCGTCACCCACCACACCGACTCCCACGCCGCCGTGCAGGCAGCGGAAGAGAAGGGCAAGTTCGCGGTCGCCTACCACTCCGACATGAAGAAGTTCGGCCCGAAGGCCCAGCTCGCCGCCGTCACCCACCACTGGGGCGACTACTACACCAAGGCTGCGCAGCAAGTCATCGACGGCAAGTGGAAGACCAGCTCCACCTGGGGCGGCATCAAGGATGGCTTCGTCAAGCTGGAAGCAATCAACGCCAGCGTGCCTGAAGACGTGAAGAAGCTCGTCGCCGCCGCCGAAAAGGACATCGTCGCGGGCAAGATCACCCCGTTCGACGCGCCGGTGAAGGACAACGAAGGCAAGGTCCGCCTCGACAAGGGCGCGCTGAATGACGATGCGCTGAACAAGATGGATTACTACGTCGAAGGCGTGCAGGGCAAGCTGCCGGGCAAGTGATCGACGGGGGCCATTGCTCCCGATACGTAATTGAAGAAGGCCTGCAGGTATGCAGGCCTTTTTTTCGTCAGAACAATGTCTTTTTTGCACTAATTTTCCTCTTTGGAAAGAACATGCAATTCCCTTGAAACCCGCATGCACAAAGGCCGAAATACGCATATACTGTACGCATAAACAGTATCCGTTCCGGCCGCTTTCAAGGGAACTGAACTCCTTCGAAACCGTCAACGCCGGATTGCAATCCGGGAGGCTCGCGCAGCTCCCACGGCGACAGAGCGAAGCACGATCCCGTCGCCACTTGAACAAGGAGTCCACTATGTTCAAAGCAGGCACATCGGTAGGCGCGGGGCGCTGGCCCAACCAGGGCGCGCACCCCGACCTCTGGCCCAAACCGCTCCGCGGACAGGTCCTCGACTTCTGCGATGTCCGCGCCTGGGCCAATTCCATCCACTTCCCCGAAGACGTCCCGCACGCCGGCGACGTCATGGGTGTTGCACTCAAGCTCAAGGCCGAAGGCAAGCTCGACGGCTTGACGCCGGTGCTGTGGGATTTCATTACGTATCGTCGCGTCACCTGGGAAAAGACGGACGCATTGCGTCTCTACGAAGACGACGTGGTCCTCTGGCGTGCCGCACGCGCGTTGCGCCGCGACGAGATCGAACATCCGCGCCGCCGCAAGCCGCGCGATATTCGCGAGTTCCTGCCGGAGCAACAGCAGCATCTCGCGCTGGCTTAGCTCAGGCGTGTGCGCGGTTGATCATCCGGTAAGCGGGGCCGATATCTTCATCGTTGGGTAAAGGTATAAACTAGTTGCAGTGTTTCATGTTAATTAACACTGTGTTTTTATCCAAAGATTTGTCAAAACAACAGCGTGACAACGGTTTGCGGCAGATCGGTTTCCCAAGTTGGACGGACAGCGATCTGGGGTAATCAGACAGCCGTTGTTTGTCTAAATAAAGTTAGGCCCACTTAGGAGCTGCGATGGCGTACACGGGAAGCTGTCTATGCGGAGGCGTCAGCTTCCAAATCGAGGGCGAGCTTCAGCCCATTCAGGTCTGTCACTGCGAGCAATGCCGCAAGGCTCAAGGCGGACCCTTCGCAGCTGTCCTTCCAGTGGACACCTCAAGCTTTCGGTTGGTTACCGGCGGGGAGTTGCTCAAGTCCTATGAATCGTCGCCAGGCAAGGAGCGTGTGTTCTGCAGTCAGTGCGGGTCGCCTGTATTCAGTCGCCGACGAGCGCTGCCCAACGTCGTTCGCCTTCGAGCTGGACTGATCAACGAGCCGCTCAACGTCGGTCTTGCGTGGCACGCCTACACTGGTTCCAAGTGCAACTGGTGGCCCATCGAAGATCAGGTGCCTCAGTACAAGGAAGGTCATGTCTCATAGCGGGGAGCCTAACCCCTCCGTCGAGCAAACGACGTCGAGCTGGTAGCGCCAGCCCAAGGTTGTTGCTCATGTCGTACATTGGCAAAAATGACCATCCTCCACACAACTTTCGTCCTCGCAGTCCCCGACCTTCAGCGCTCGATGGCGTTCTACCGCGACGTGCTCGGTTTCGACATCCGCGAAATCGGCAATCCGGGCTGGCGCATGTACGTGCGTGACGCATGCCGCATCATGGCGGGCGAGTGCGCAGATGCCATCCCGCCCGCCCAGCTCGGGGACCATTCATACTTTGGCTATCTCGTCGTCGACGATATCGACGCGCTCCATGCAGCGGTAACGGCGGCAGGAGCAGAGATTGTGAAGGCGCTTGCCTGTGAGCCGTGGGGCATGCGCGAGTTTGGCATTCGCACGGTGGACGGGCACCGGCTCATGTTCGGGCAAGAGTCGACATGAGCGAAACGGGTGTACCGCATTGAAAGTACCAGAACGCAGGAGAGCCAGCTTCATGAAGACGCAGTACTACACCGCTACCAGCCTCGACGGATTCATCGCTACGGAAGACGACTCGCTCGACTGGCTGTTTCCCTTGGGGGACGTCAACGATACCAGCTATCCCGCATTCATCGCGGAGGTCGGCGCATTGGCAATGGGCTCGTCGACTTACGAATGGATGCTGCGCCATGCCGACAAGGTGGCTGCGGAGACAGGTTCCCCGTGGCCCTACAAGCAGCCGGTGTGGATCTTTTCCAGCCGGGAGCTTCCGGTGATCAAGGGCGCAGATACGCGTTTCGTCCGGGGCGACGTGCGGCCCGTGCATGCTGAAATGCGCGAGGCGGCAGGGGCAAAGAACATCTGGATCGTTGGCGGGGGCGACCTCGCCGGCCAGTTTTTTGATGCAGGGTTGTTGGATGAGCTTATTGTCCAGGTTGGTTCTGTCACGCTGGGCAAGGGCAAGCCCTTGTTTCCCCGGCGTGTCACGCATCCGCCGTTTCGGCTGGTTTCGGTCCGGCAGGTCGGGACGGGCTTTGCGGAGCTGCGCTATGAAGTCCGCTGAAGCGATGGATGCCAAGCAGCCTGCGGGTGACTGGCGCGCCGAGACCTTGTCCGTGGTTCGTCGTCTTGTCCACGAGGCGGACCCGGACATCATCGAGGAATGCAAATGGATCAAGCCGAGCAACCCCGCTGGGGTGCCGGTGTGGTCACACGGCGGCATCGTCTGCACCGGCGAAACCTACAAGCACACGGTCAAGCTGACCTTTGCGCGCGGGGCGTCACTGCCGGATCCTCACGGACTCTTCAACGCAAGCCTGGAGGGAAACACGCGCCGCGCGATCGACATGCGCGAGGGTGAGGCGCTCGATGCCGAGGCGTTCAAGGAATTGATCAAGGCTGCCGTGGCCGAAAATCTTCGCAAGGAAAAGGGACGCGGTTCCCGAACAAGGAGGTCGACATGAACTATAAAGGCAGCTGCCACTGCGGCAGGATTTCATTCGAAGTCGAAGGCGAGATCAAAGGGGCAATGGCATGCAATTGTTCAATGTGCCAGCGCAAGGGCTCGCTGCTCTGGTTCGTTCCGCGCACCGCACTGCGTCTTGTTTCGCCGGAAGATGCAGCGAGCACATACACGTTCAACAAGCACGTCATCAAGCATCGCTTCTGCCCGACCTGCGGCATTCATCCGTATGGGGAGGGCACGGATCCGAAAGGGAATGCGATGGCGGCGATCAATATCCGCTGCCTGGAGGGTATCGCGCTGGAGGATGTGCCGGTGCAGCATTTTGACGGGCGGGCGGTTTAGAAGCAGGGCTGTGGCTTGCAGGTAGAATCCATGACATGAATACTCCTCAAACTCCGGAGAACCACGCCGGCGCTACGTTCAGCACCCGTCGAGTCCTCCCGTATTCCCCGCAACAGGTCTTCGATGCCTTTGCCAATCCGGACGTGCTCGCCCGCTGGTGGGGACCCAACGGCTTCACCAACACCTTCGAGCTCTTCGAGTTCGCACCCGGCGGGCGGTGGAAGTTCATGATGCACGGCCCGGACGGGACGCACTATCAGAACGAGAGCGTATTCCTTAAGCTGGACAGCCCATCGACGATCGTCATCCAGCACGTGTCGCAGCCGCATTTCACGCTCACAGTGACCATCGCCGCAAATAACGGCGGAACGGAGATTGCGTGGAACCAGGAATTCGAAAGCAGCGAGGTTGCTGACCGAATCAGGCACATCGTCGAACCGGCCAATGAGCAGAACCTGGACCGGCTGCACGCGGTGCTCGAACAGCGCGTCTGACCAAACAACATGCAGGAAAAACCAGTGAAATACTTGTATTTGCAGCCGGATGCCGCATTGCCCGAGCTTGCGGGGCTCCAGCGATTCAAGCTCATCTTGATCGTGGAGTCGGAGGTGTCCCAGATGTGGATGTGGGAGGCGAGCCGCTGGCTGGTGTTGTCCGGCTGCCGCTACATGCTTGCATGGGGCAAGGAATGCGGCGCGTGGCAGGAGGCCGTGGATGAGGCGAACCTCGAACGCTTCGACTATGGCGAGATTCCGGAAGAAGATGTCGTCATGACCACGTCGCATGAGGACGACGACCTGGAAGAAGTGTTCTGGTTTGCGAAAAACCGGGCGAAGCATCCGGCGCAGGATCTTGCTGAAACTTTAATGGTTCATATTGGTGAAACTGACAAGCGCACCGAATTCGAAGACCTCTACAAGTCCACATGACTTCCCGTTGCGGCCCGTCTGAAGCACGCAGCCCGGCCGCATACCATGCCCCTCCCCACACCCCCCTGTCCTTAACTTAAATCAAGGACCAAAAATTTCCATCAAATAAGCCACAAAAGGAGTTTTTCCCTCTTTCTTAAAGATGCATTCTAAATGTATGATTTGACCCATCGGGCTGGAATGCGGTTTTCTCCACATGCGCCAGACCGAAAAACATCCACGGTTCATACATAGGACTCCTGACATGAGTGCATCCTTCACCAAATCCGCAGCCCGGAATATTTTCTATGGCGGGGCGGTGTTCTTCTTCCTGCTATTCCTGGCAATGACCTTCGACACCATGCAGACGCTGCCCAAGCGTGACAACCGCGAGAACCTGACCGAGTCAGTCGCGCGCGGCAAGCACATCTGGGAAACGCGCAACTGCATCGGGTGCCACACATTGATGGGTGAGGGCGCTTACTTCGCTCCCGAGCTTGCCAACGTGTACACCCGTCGCGGCGGCGACTTCATCAAGACGTGGATGAAGATCCAGCCGACCGGTACGCCCGGCCGCCGCCAGATGCCCCAGTTCCACCTGGACGACAAGCAGCTGGACGACCTCGTGAACTTCCTGAAGTACACCTCGGAGGTCAACACCAACAAGTGGCCGCCGAATATCGAAGGCTAATCCGGTTCAATGCAACAAGCGGAGAAAATAATGCAATTCAAATCTCAGGCGGTCGCGAAGCCTTATTTCATCGCGGCGATCGGCCTCTTCTTCGGGCAGATCCTGTTCGGCCTCATCATGGGCCTGCAGTATGTCGTGGGGGACTTCCTGTTCCCGGCGATTCCGTTCAACGTGGCCCGCATGGTCCACACCAACCTGCTGATCGTGTGGCTGCTGTTCGGCTTCATGGGCGCGGCGTACTACCTCATCCCCGAGGAGTCCGAGCGCGAACTGCACAGCCCCAAGCTGGCAATGGCGACATTCTGGGTCTTCCTGATTGCCGGTGCGGCAACCATCGTCGGCTACCTCGCGGTGCCGTACGCCAAGCTGGCCGAGTACACCGGCAATGACTTGCTGGCGACGATGGGACGCGAGTTCCTCGAGCAGCCGCTGCCGACCAAGGTGGGCATCGTGATCGTTGCACTGGTCTTCCTGTACAACATCTCGATGACCATCCTGCGCGGCCGCAAGACCAGCATCAACCTGGTCATGCTGATCGGTCTGTGGGGCCTGGCGATCTTCTTCCTGTTCTCCTTCTACAACCCGGCCAACCTGGTCAAGGACAAGTACTACTGGTGGTGGGTCGTGCACCTCTGGGTGGAAGGCGTGTGGGAACTGATCATGGGTTCGATGCTGGCCTTCGTGCTGATCAAGGTGACCGGCGTTGACCGTGAAGTGATCGAGAAGTGGCTGTACGTGATCATCGCAATGGCGCTGATCACCGGCATCCTCGGTACCGGCCACCACTACTACTGGATCGGCGCACCGGAATACTGGCAATGGTGGGGCAGCGTGTTCTCCGCCCTGGAACCGATTCCGTTCTTCATGATGACCGTCTTTGCATTCAACATGGTGAACCGTCGCCGCCGCGAGCATCCGAACAAGGCGGCCGTGCTGTGGGCCCTGGGTACCGGCGTGATGGCCTTCCTCGGCGCAGGCGTGTGGGGCTTCCTGCACACCCTGGCTCCGGTGAACTACTACACCCACGGCAGCCAGATCACTGCAGCGCACGGCCACATGGCGTTCTACGGTGCGTATGCGATGGTCACCCTGACGATGATCAGCTACACCATGCCCCTGATGCGCGGCCGTCCGGCCAACAGCAACCGGGCACAAGTGATCGAAATGTGGTCGTTCTGGCTGATGACCATCTCGATGGTGTTCATCACCCTGTTCCTGACCGCCGCAGGTATCCTGCAAGTCTGGCTGCAGCGCATCTCGTCCACGCCGATGCCGTTCATGGTGGCGCAGGACCAGGTCTCGCTGTTCTACTGGATGCGCGAAGTGGCTGGCGTCGTCTTCCTCGTCGGTATCGTGCTGTACGTCGTTTCGTTCTTCATCAAGGGCAAGGACAAGGCAGTCGCCTGACCCTCAACTTGACCAACCGCCCGGCTCCGGCCGGGCGGATACGGAAAAAAGCCGTGAACGCTTCACTGTCTCCCTTTGCACCACATCAGAACACGCACTATTTGCCCGGCGACCTTGCGATGTGGTGTTTTATCCTCGCCGAACTGCTGGTATTCGGCGTCTTTTTCGTGGTGTACGCATTCACCCGCGCCAACCACGTCGAACTTTTCAACGCGTCGCAGGCGGAACTCAACCGCGCCAGCGGCGCAATCAATACCGTGCTGCTGGTGACCAGCAGCTTCTTCGTCGTACGTGCCGTCGATGTAATCCGGCGCGGCGGCCTCAATGCAGGTGCGGGATGTGCGCGCTGGCTCTTCGCAGCAATGGGCTGCGGCGGCGCTTTCCTCGTGCTGAAACTCGCCGAATTCGGCGCCAAGGCAGCGGACGGCATTTCGATGTCGACCAATACCTTCTACATGTTTTACCTGTTCCTCGGATTCTTTCACTTCATGCACGTGGTGCTCGGCATGGTGATCCTCGGCGCGGTGGCCCTGAAGGCGCGGCGCGGCGGATACTCGGTCGAGGACCATGCCGGCGTGGAGACCGGCGCGGCCTACTGGCACATGGTGGACCTCGTCTGGATCGTGCTTTTCCCCTTGATTTACGTGCTGCACTGACATCATGACGAATACTGTTTCCATTTGCGCATGGATTGCCCTGCTGGCACTGACGGCGCTCAGCGTCGGCTTCGGCGAAACCCGGCTCAGCGGCGTTGTCGTCTTCGTCCCGGTGCTGGCGGCGACCTTCATCAAGGGCGGCATTGTCATCGACGCCTTCATGGGCCTGCGCCGCGCGCCCCTGATGTGGCGCGCAATTGTTTTCGCGTGGCTGGCCCTGGTCATTGGGCTGATCGCTTTCGCTTTCCGGATTTCTTAGAATTGGCATGGAGGAACCCATGAACGACCTCACCGCTCCCGGCCTGATGGCCACCCTCGACATTCCCTACTACCAGCCAGTCGGCAACGAATGCGCGCTGTTCGAGTACGCCTACCGCAACCGCCTGCCGCTGCTGATCAAGGGCCCGACCGGCTGCGGCAAGACCCGCTTCGTCGCCCACATGGCCGCGCGCCTCGCGCGTCCGCTGATTACCGTCGCCTGCCATGACGACCTGACTGCCGCCGACCTCGTCGGCCGCCACCTGATCGGCGACGGGCAGACAATGTGGTCGGACGGCCCGCTCACGCGCGCGGTGCGCCAGGGCGGCATCTGCTACCTCGATGAAGTGGTCGAGGCGCGCAAGGACACCACCGTCGTGCTGCACCCGCTGACCGACGACCGCCGCATCCTGCCGATCGAACGCACCGGCGAAGAATTGCAGGCGCCGGACGAATTCATGCTGGTGGTGTCGTACAACCCCGGTTACCAGAACCTGCTCAAGAGCCTGAAGCCGTCGACCCGCCAGCGCTTTGTCGCGATCAACTTCGGCTTCCCGCCGGCAGACCTGGAGCAGCGGATCGTCATTGCGGAAACCGGTGTCGATGCACTGCGCGCGACGCAGCTGGTGACGCTGGCCGGCCACTTCCGCCAACTGAAGGACCATGACCTGGAAGAGGCGGTATCGACCCGCCTGCTGGTCTACGCGGCCAGCCTGATGCATGCGGGCTGCGACCCGGTGGACGCCTGCGAGGCGGCGCTGGTCGAACCGCTGACCGACGATCCCGACACCGCCGTGGCGCTGCTCGAAGTCATCAAGGCCACCTTCGGAAAATGATGGAAGAGGACCCGCATGCGCCAGTGGCCGTGCAGGCCGAAGCGCTCTTCCTCCTTAACCTCCTGGTATTGCCCGGACTGTCTTTTGCCGTGCTGCTGTGGCTGGCATATCGCCACCGCCGCAGCCCGAGCCCGCTGGCGCGCTGCCACCTGAAGCAGGCGGTCATCGCCAGCCTGTGGGCTGGCGCACTGCTGACGGCAGTGGCCGCCTTGATCCTGGTGCTGGGCGGCTTGCACAAGCCGGCCACCTGGGTTGTTTTGATCCTGTATTTCACTTGCTGCCACGCTGCGCTGGTCCTGTTCGGCATCGTCGGACTGTCGCGTGCGATGGCGGAAAAAACCTATGTCTATCCACTCATCGGGAGCCGGCAATGGTGATGCCTACAAATAGCGCGTCGACCGGCCCCGCAATCGCGCCCGCCACCGGCGGCAACGCGACCGGCTGGCTGGGCCTGCGCGTGCAGCGCTGGCGGCAGCTCACGCAGGCCGGCTTTTTCCTGCTGTTCATCTTCGCGCCGGTGTTCGACATCTTCCGGCTCGACCTGAATGTGAAGCACTTCATTTTCTTCGGGCTCGACTGGACACTCGGCCTGGACGATTTCCTCGCCGGTCGCGCCACCGCCGTGCAGGCATCGATCAACATCGTGCTGCGCGGCTTCCTGCCGCTGGTCGCGGGCGCCGGCACGCTCATCTACGTCAGCTGGAAGTGGGGAAGGCTGTATTGCGGCTGGCTGTGCCCGCACTTCTCCATCGTCGAAACCATCAACCAGACCCTGCGCCGCGCGATCGGCAAGCAGAGCCTGTGGGATGCCAAGCGCATGCCCTCGCGCAATCCCGACGGCAGCGAAACCAAGCATGACGCGATCTGGTGGTTCGCGGTGGTGCCGCTGGTGATCTTCTGCGCAGTGCTGTGGGCCGTGGTCCTGCTGACCTACCTGCTGCCGCCGGCGGAAATCTACGGCAACATCTGGCACGGCACGCTTACGCGCAACCAGTCCATCTTCCTCGGCGTGGCGACGCTCGCGTTCTTCGTGGAATTCATGTTCGCGCGCCACCTGTTCTGCCGCTATGCGTGCGCGGTGGGCTTCTTCCAGAGCCTCGCATGGATGGGCAATGACAAGGCGATGGTGGTCGGCTTCAAGCGCGAGCGGGCAAAGGATTGCTCGACCTGCTTCTCCGCCTGCGACCACGTCTGCCCGATGCGCCTCAACCCACGCAACGTCAAGCGCATGATGTTCGCCTGCGTGCAATGCGGCCAGTGCGTCGACGCCTGCGACCAAACGCAAGCGGACAACCCGAACGGATCGCTGCTCAACTGGGTGCACGACCTGCGCGCCGAGTCCGAGGCAGCCTTCAACGTGCGTGCGGCACGCACCATCATGATCACGCCGGTGGATGCCGGCAAGAAGGAGTAATCATGGAAGAATTTGTCGGCGGCTTGTGGGACAAGCTGATCACGCGCACCGCCTACCGCGGCTTTCCGAAAGCGCGCGTGGAACTGAAGGACATGGAAAAGATCGCGCCGGTGTTCTTCCGCGCGCTGGGCGGCGATGCCGGTCTCAATATCCGCTCCGGCACCGCCACCACACACGGCGGACGGCGCAGCTGGATGGAACGCGTCGCCGGTATCGGCGAGAAGACCGAGCTGGCCTGGACCGACGACACCACGCTGCACCTGCCGGCTTCGATCGACCTTTATCCGGAGCAGGCACTCAACCGCGAACTCTACCTGTGGCTGATTGCGCTTGCCGCGCATGATGTTGCTCCGGACGAAGCATGGATCGTCCGCAACCAGCAGGCCGCGCGCGCCACGCTGGAAGCATTGCCGGGCATGCAGGGCCGCTACAGCCGGCTGGTCGAGGCGGAACTCGCGCGTCGCATCGTTCCCGCCAAGTTGCCGAAGGACGAGGCTGACGCCGAGCAGGCAATTCGCGATGCCTTGTTCAATCCCGGCTCGGTGACCGAATTTACGCCCGGACAGCGCGCACCGTTCCCGGTGCCGCTATGGCTGCACCCCGAACCGCCGCAGGCGCAGGGCGAACGCCGCAAGGCCGGTCACGCCGAACCGCAGCAGCCGGAAGGCGGGAAGGTGACGAAGGACGAAGAGGCCCGCAAGCGCAGTGCCGAGAATGTCGACATGCCGAAGCCTGACAGCCCCTTCGTCCTGCTGTTCCGTGCCGAAAGCCTGTTTTCCTGGGCCGAGTATGTGAAGGTCAACCGCTCGCTCGACGAAGACGATAACGACGACGCGGCGCAGGCGGCCAACGACCTCGATGTGCTGAGCGTTGCGAATGATGGCAAGACCACCGCCAGTCGCATCCGCTTCGACCTCGACCTGCCGGCCGAGGCGGACGACGACCACGTGCTGGCTGACGGTATCCTGCTGCCCGAGTGGGATTACCGCAAGCGGCAGCTCCAGCCCGCGCACTGCCGCCTGCAAATGCTGTTGGCGCGCGATGCACAAGCCTGCGACCTGCCGGTGGAACTGCGCCCGACAGCGCGCCACCTGCGCAGCCAGTTCCAGGCACTGGTATCGCAGCGTGCGCGACTGCGCGCACAAGCGTCGGGCAGCGACCTCGACCTCGACGCCTGCGTGCGTTTTGCGGCGGAAAAGGCGAGCGGCATGCCCACCGCCGAACCCGGTCTCTACATCGACAGCCGCAAGCAGCAGCGCGACCTGTCCTGCCTGCTGCTGGCCGATTTGTCCCTCTCCACCGATGCGTGGATCAACAACGACGCGCGTGTGATCGACGTCATCCGCGACAGCATGATGCTGTTTGGCGAAGCGCTGGGCGCCACCGGCGACCGGTTCGCGCTGTACGGGTTTTCATCGGTGCGGCGGGAGAATGTGCGTTGCCACCTGCTCAAGGGCTTCGACGAGCGTTATGGCAGCGAAGTGCGCGGACGGCTGGCGGCAATGAAGCCCGGTTTCTACACGCGGATGGGCGCGGCGATCCGCCATTCCGCCGCCATCCTGTCAAAGCAGAAATCTTCACGCAAGCTGCTGCTGATCCTGACCGACGGCAAGCCGAACGACCTCGACAAGTATGAGGGCCGTTATGGCATCGAGGACACGCGCGTGGCTGTGCAGGAAGCGCGCCGGATGGGATTGACGCCGTTCTGCGTGACCATCGACGACAAGGCGGGGGAGTATCTGCCGCACCTGTTCGGCGCGAATGGCTACGTCGTGGTGCGCGATGCGCAGACCTTGCCGAAAGTGCTGCCGGGGTTGTATGTGCAGCTGACTGGCGAAGGATAAAGGACTCGTAGGGTGGGTTTCGCTTGTGCTCTACCTCGGCGGCCCCGCCCACCCAACGGTTCTTTAATCGCCTCAAGCCGTCGTCCGCTCCGCCAGCGCCGCCTCCACCAGATTCAACGTCTGTTCAATCAACGCCCGGAAGCGCACCAGCTGCTCGGGACTTTCGCGATGCTCGCCCAGCAGCTTTTCCAGCTCTGCCGCCTGGAAGGCCAGTTCAGTGGCGCCCACATTGGACGCCATGCCACGGATGCTGTGCACCGTGGACTTCGCGCCGGCGTGGTCGCATGACGCGACAGCCGTGGTGAAATGGTCCAGCGCCGTGCTCAGGCTGGGCACCAGCATGCCAAGGACGCGGTGATACAAATCCACGTCGCCCGACAGGCGGTCCATTGTATCGGCGGTGTCGAAGCCGGGAATCTCGATCGGCGCCAGATCGGATTGCGGTTCGGGGGCGGGCGCTTGCACGGCGGTCACCGTCGCCGGCGTCAGCCAGCGCGTCAGCGTCTGGTAGAACTGCGCCGGATTGATCGGCTTGGTGATGTGATCCTGCATGCCGCTCTTGACACAGGCTTCGCGTTCTTCCGGCGTCGCATGGGCTGTCATCGCCACGATCGGCAGGTCGGCGAAGCGTTCGTCCATGCGGATGCGCCGCGTCGCGGCATGTCCGCCCATTTCCGGCATCTGGATATCCATCAGCACCAGGTTCCAGGCATCCGGTCCTTCCGCAAGCAGCTTGTCCATCGCAATGCGTCCGTCGCCGGCGATCTCGACTTCGGCGCCGGTCACCGTCAGCATTTCGCGCGCGATCTGCTGGTTGACGTCGTTGTCCTCCACAAGCAGTACGCGGCAGCCATCGAAGCGCGGCAGGATCGGCTGGCCGGGCGCGCTGCGGACAGGCGCCTGGCTCTGCGCCAGCACATTGACGAAGGTATCGTGCAGCTGCGACTGGTCGATCGGCTTGTACAGCACGGCGTCGATCGGCGCGTTCTCGGATTGACGCAACACATCGTCGCGGCCGAAGGCGGTCACCAGGATGACCTTGGGAATATGCGCCAGGCCTGCCTTGCGGATCGCGTGCGCCAGTTCGGCGCCGTTCATGCCCGGCATGCCGAGGTCGGCCAGCACCAGGTCATAGGGCATGCCGAGGTCGGCATGGCGGATGGCGATCATGGCGTCGGCGGCGCTGGAGACGGCATTCACCTGCAGCCCGAAACCGTCGACCAGGTTGGTCAGGATTTCGCGCGCGGCGGGGTTGTCATCCACTACCAGCACGCGGCAGCCGAGCAGGCGCTCCGGCAGGCTCGGCAGGGAAGCGGTGGTTTGCGCGCCGAGGCCGAAGCGCAGCGTGAAGCTGAAGGTCGAGCCCGCACCTTCCTGGCTTTGCACGGACATGGTGCCTTCCATCATTTCCACCAGGCGCCGGCTGATGGCGAGCCCCAGGCCGGTGCCGCCGTACTTGCGCGTGGTGGAATCGTCAGCCTGGGTGAAGGCCTGGAACAGCTTGCCCATCTGTTCCGGCGACATCCCGATGCCGGTGTCTTCCACCTCGAAGCGCAGGTCCACGCTCACCAGCCCGGTCGACACGACGCTGCAGCGCAGCTGCACCTTGCCTTCCTGCGTGAACTTGATCGCGTTGCTGATGAGGTTGATCAGGATCTGGCTCAGGCGCAGCGGGTCGCCGTTCAGGTGGACCGGCACGTCGTCGGCGACGTCGAACATGTAGCGCAGGCCCTTTTCCGCCGCGCGCTGGCTGGTCACGGTGCTGACATTGGACAGCACGTCGTGCAGCGTGAAGTCGGTCTTTTCGATGCTCAGCTTGCCGGCTTCGATCTTCGAGAAATCCAGGATGTCGTTGATCAGCCCGAGCAGCGACACGGCGGCGCGGTGGATCTTCTCGACGTAATCGCGCTGCTTGCCGGTGAGGTCGGTGCGCAACGCGAGATAGGCCATGCCGATCACCGCGTTCATCGGCGTGCGGATCTCGTGGCTCATGTTGGCGAGGAAGGCGGACTTCATGCGCGAGGCTTCTTCCGCCACTTCCTTCGCGGCTTCCAGCGCCTTTTCGTGTTCCACCAGTTCGCGGTTGCTGCGCAGCAGTTCGGTGGTGCGCTCGGCAACCCGCTGTTCGAGGATGCGTTCCGAACGCTTCAGGCTGTCCACCAGTTGCTGCTGCGCGATTTCCTTGTCGCGTTTCATCTGGTTGAAGCGGTCGGCCAGCGCCAGGGACAGCAGCAGCATTTCCAGCGCCGAGCCGATCTGGATGCCGTACACCATGATGAAGTTCGGAATCCCCTTGATGCCGAAACTCCGCAGCGCGGTCAGGACCGCGGTGAACACCAGGCAGCTGAAGGCCAGCAGGAAGAAGCGCGCGCTGCGCTGTCCGCGTGCCTTGCAGGCAATGCCGACCACCAGCGCAAGCACCATGTTGAGCATGTCGAGCGTGATGCCGGTGCTGATGATGCTGTGGTAGGGCAGGGCCCAGAAACCAATCATCTGCAGGACATTCAGCCCGATCATCCCGAGCATCACCTTGTCGAGCACCGGGACGGTGACCTCGGTGGCGAGCAGTTTGCGCTGGAACAGCATCAGCGTGATGCCGGTCAGCGCGAAACCGATCATCGACGAGATCATCGACCACTGCGGCTGGTTCGGCCACAGGAACTGGTAGGCGACGCCGCTGAACGCGATCACCGACAGCGCGTTGGCGCCGACGAACATCACGTAATACAGGTAGGTGCGGTCGCGCATGGACGCGAACAGCAGCAGGTTGTACAGGCCGAGCGCCAGCAGCATGCCGAAGTAGAGCGCCTGGCCGATGTATTCATGCAGGCTTTCGTGCTCGAAGACCTTCGGCTCCCACAGCTGGGTCGGGATGTCGAGCGTCGTACCGGTGGCCACGCGCATGTAGTAGGTGATCTTTGCGCCGGCGGGAATGTGCAGCGGGAAGACGAAATTGCGGTGGTTGACCGGCCGCTCGGCGAACGGTTTTGAATGTCCGGTGGCGATGTGCCTGAAGCCGGAACCCTCGGGCACATAGAAGTCCACGTGGTGCAGGTGGGTGAATGCCACCTCGAGCATGCGGTCGAGGTCGGTGCCCGACGTATTCGAGACGGTCATGCGCAGCCAGATCGCGGAGCGCGTGAGGCCGTAGTTGATCGAGTCGTTTTTCTGCGGCGGCTGGTTGTATTGCGCCTGGAAGCCGGGACTGCTGACCTGGTCAATGGTCCATTTCTGCTCCTTGTCTTCCAGCGTCTCCCAGTAAGGCGTCAGCTTGATCGGTTTCGGATTCGGCTTGCCGTCCAGCTGGAGGATGTCGGCACGCGCGGCCGAGCAGAGGAGCAGCAGGGACAGGATGAGGAAACGGAATGCGGTGGGCATCTTCACGCAGTTACATACGGGAAACACATATCGTAACAGCAACACCGGGTCAAGTCTGTGTCTGCGGTTGTTAAGGGCTGGAAACATGTGGTTACACAAGTAACATTTCCTAACAGAAATCAAATATGATGCGGAAAAAACACAATAACAACCGCGGCAAGGATCGGTAACTGCCGCACCAGGGAGGCCTGTATGAGTACCACTCTGCAACACGAAGCCGTCGTCATCGGCAGCGGCTTCGGCGGCGGCGTTCTGTCCGCACGCCTTTCCCGCCAATGGCCGGGCAAGGTCCTGATCCTTGAACGCGGGAAGGAATACCCGCTCGGCGCCTATCCGCGCAGTCCGGCCGACATGGCGGACAACGTCTGGTGTCCCGACGGCGATACCGCCCGCCGGCCGCGGCACGTGCGCCGGCGCAAGGCCCAGCGCGGCCACCTTACCGGGATGTTCGACATCCGCCACTTCGACAAGATCGATACCGTGACGTCCGCCGTCTACGGCGGCGGTTCGCAGATCTACGCCAACGTGTTCCTGCGCCCGCCGGAAGCCGTGTTCGAACAGGGCTGGCCGGCCGGGGTACGCCGCGAAGTACTGGCCCCGTATTACGACGTGGCCCAGCAGGTGCTCGGCGCCCGCCCGGTGCCGCCTGCCTCGAGCGAAGATGACCGGCGCTACATCCGGCGCACTGAGCGCTTCCAGCAATTCGCGCAGGAAGCAAAGTTGCCGACCAGGATGGCCGACATCTGCGTCTATTTCGGCAACGACTACTCCTACCGCGGCAGCGAACAGCCGCTGCCGCTCGGTGTGCAGCAGGCCAACCGCTACGGCACGCTGCAGACCTCCTGCACCTACTGCGGCGAATGCGACATCGGCTGCAATGTGCAGGCCAAGAATTCGGTCGACCACAATTACCTCCACGTGGCGCGGCACCGTTACAACGCTGCGGTGCGCACGCAATGCGAGGTGGAACGCATCGTGCCGCTGGACGCCAGCCAGGCCGACGATCCGGACGGCGACGGCTACCACGGCTATCGCGTCTATTTCCGCGACCTGCGCATGGGTGGCACGCATAGCGTCACCACCCGCCGCGTCGTGGTTTCCGCCGGCACGCTCGGTACCAACGAGCTGCTGATGCGCAACCGCGACGTGCACAAGACGCTGCCGCGCATTTCGCAACGTCTCGGCAAGCAGTTCTCGGGCAACGGCGACTTTCTCGCGTTCGCCGTGGACGGCAAGAAGGAAGTCAATTCCACCTACGGCCCGGTCATCACCCAGTACACCGACCACCACCTGTACAAGGACCTCGACCGCAAGCAGGCGTTCCTGCTGCAGGACGCGAGCTACCCGACCCAGGTGGGCTGGGCAACGGCGGCACTGGGGCCGGTGATGAATCCTTTCGACATGATCTGGACCACCTGCAAGCAGGTGCTGGCCTACGCCTTCGACAAGTTCTACCCGGGCCGCAAGCGCAGCAGCGTCGGTTACATGATGCAGAAGCTCTTCTCGCACGATCTTTCAGAGTACAGCGCGGTGCTGCTGTGCATGGGACTGGACAACGCGAAGGGTGTGCTGAGCCTGAACAAGGACGGCTACCTCGACATCGACTGGCCGCAGGAAAGCAACAGCAGCCTGTACGACGCGATCATCAACCTGGGCGAGCGCTTCACGCAGTTCATCGGCGGCAAGCACTACGTGCCCATGCCGAATTGGCTGTGGCCGATCAAGAACAATGTCACCGTCCATCCGCTAGGCGGCTGCGCGCTGGCGGAGTCACCCGAGCAGGGCGTGGTGAGCGCGGTGCAGGGGAGCCGCGGACAGGTGTTCGGCTACCACGGGCTGTATGTGGCCGACGGGTCGCTGATGCCGACGGCGCTGGGGGCGAATCCGGTGGCGACCATTACCGCGTTGTCGGAGTGGATTGCGCATGACATTACCGGAGTGACGCCGGATGCGGGGCTGTAAGAGGATGTGAAGCAAATCACAAACTTCAGGGAGCAAGCGCATGTCCGATGAACTGAGCGGCGTCAACATCCACTTCGCCGAAGTCATGAAAGGCTTCGTCAGCGCCGAAGCCACCACCTTCGAGGACGGTTTCGCCGACGGCGAGAAGGCCGGCCATACACTGGCGCTGCACGTGACGGTACGCATACCCGACCTGCACGCCTTCCTGCGTACGGAAGGCCATGCCGGCACACTCGAGGGACATGTCGACTGCCCGCTGCTCGGCGGCGTGTGCCCTGTGCAGTCAGGCACCTTCCGCCTGATGCCTAACACCGCCGACCGCGATCGCAAGGTCATGTACTACCAGGTGTATTGCACCACGCCCTCGGGCGAGCAGTTCACTTTCGTCGGCAACAAGCAGGTGCAGCACAACGAGCCGTTCGACCTGTGGCACGACACGACGACGCTGTTCGTCAATGTGTACCGCGGCCATGTCGACCCGGACAAGCCGGCCGAGGCCGCGCTGTGGGTGACCGGCATCATCAGCCTTGGCCTGCTCGATTTCATGCAGGTGCTGCGCGGCCTGCGCGCGACCGACGCGCGCGGTGAAACCAGTTTCGCCGGCCTGGCGGCTTTTGGCACCTTTTTCGCCGGCAAGTTGTGGGACGTTTACGGTCCCCACCTGCCGCCACGTCCCAGCCATCCGCAGCGCACCTATGCGAAATTCACACTGGAGGGCGTGCAGGGCGCTGCGGTGTCGGTCCATCCCTTTTCCACCGCCGACGGACTCGCGCTGAACCTCACGCGCTTCTCGCGCGCGGCCAGCGACGATGTGGTGCTGGTGGTGCACGGGCTGACCAGTTCATCCGACATGTTCATCATGCCGGAGCACCGCAACCTGGTGCAGACGCTGCTCGACGAGGGCTTCTCCGATGTATGGGCACTGGATTACCGCGGCAGCTGCCGCTTCCCGTACAACCTCGCCCGCAGCCGTTACAACATGGATGACATCGCGCTGTTCGACCATCCGGCGGCGATTGCGGAACTGCGCCGACATATCGGGCCGCATCGCCGCATTCATGTGATCGCGCATTGCGTTGGCGCGATGACCGTGGCGATGAGCCTGTTCGGCAAGACGCTGCAGGGCGTTTCCAGCGTTATCCTGAACAGCGTCGCGCTCACGCCGTATGTGCCGGTCTGGTCGGCATTCAAATGCGTGCTGGGGCCGTGGATGTCGGATTACGTGCTCGGCATCGAGTACTACAACCCGAGCTGGCGCCGCCAGCCCGGCTGGTCGGTCGGCAAGCTGATCGCGATGGGCGCCGACCTGCTGCACCAGGAATGCGATTCGCCGGAATGCCACATGCTCAGCTTCATGTGGGGCACCGGCCGGCCCGCGCTGTTCAACCACGAAAACATGCTGAAGGTGACGCACGACCGCCTCGGCGACCTGTTCGGCGGCGTCGACGTGCATTACTACCGGCATGTGCACAAGATGGTCGGCGCCCGCAACACGGCGGTGAAGTTCGAGCCGGGCAATCCGCGCTATGCGGCGCTGCCTGACAACTACTTCGATTGCGCGGCCGATATTCGCACGCCCATCCTGTTCGTGCAGGGGCAGGACAACCGCGTGTTCGCCGATTCCAACATCCGTTGCCACGAGCGGCTGGAAAAGATCGTCCCCGGCCGGCATCGGCTGCATGTGGTGCCCGGTTACGGCCACCAGGACATTTTCATGGGCAAGGACGTGGACAAGGACGTCTTTCCCCACCTGATTTCCTTCCTGCGGGAGCATGCGCATGCCTGAGCGGATGCTCCCTCCCGGCCTGGTCATGTGGCCGGCCGGCACTGCGCGCAAGAACCGGCTGTGCGTGCTCATCAGCGACATCCATTGCACCGACTGCACCGTTGGCAACCAGACCGCGTCGGAAACGGACTGGCAATTGTTCTTCGAACAGATGGAATTCGCCGTCGGCAATCCCGGCGACCGGGCGCAAGCGCCGGCGGACCGGCGCATCGATGAACTGCTGCTCATCCTCAACGGCGACATCGTCGACCTGATCCGCACCAGCAAGTGGGCGGCCGCCGGCGTCTATCCCTGGCAGCGTGACGATCCACGCTTTGCCGACATCGTCGTGGCAACCATGCGCGACATCGTCGACATCCATGCGAAGAAGCGCCCGCAGGACAGCGAGCAACCTTATTCCGGCTTCTTCTACTGGATGCGCGAGAGCCTCGACAGGTTGCGCAAGGATGGCATCGCCGTCACTGTCGTCCCCATCGTCGGCAACCATGACAAGGAACTGCAGGTGGTGCCTGCGGCGCGGCAGATGTTTTACGAAGAATGCCTTGGCATCGACGCGCTTTCGATCAGCGACGCCTACCGCGCGTGGGTCGCCGCGCAGATGGGCACATCCGAAGCGGACATGTATCCGCACATGCCGTTCTATTTCGCCGACACCGGCCTGCGCCTGCTCGCCACCCACGGCCAGTGGCGTGACCAGGACAATGCGCGCGCCACGGCGCGGTGGAAGCTGTCGCACGGCTGGCAGCCGCAGGCCTGGAAAGAGGAACAGTACCGCGCCTTCAGCGATCCCTGTTTCGGCGATACGGTGGCATCGGGCATGCTGTCGCGTTTCATCTGGAAAATGGCGAGTTCCATCGACAGGCAGATGCAGGGCGCGAACCGCATCTGCAACCTGCTCGACGAAATGGACTTGTACCGGCCATCGGTCGGCGCGGTGGTACGCCTGCTCCACGAGTCGTGGCGCATGGCGATCCGCACGCCGGAGGCGCGCGGCCTGCACAACGAAGTGCTGCGCTGCTTCCGCGAAAGCCTGGTCGGCTGGATTTCGCACGACGAGACCTGGAACAGCGCGAGTCTTTCCAGGAAGTTCGGACTGTGCGTGCTGAAGGTGCTGAGCAAGATCAAGTGGTACCCGCTGGAGATCACCCTGATGCGCATGATGGCGAAGATGCAGGAGCCGGAATCGGACATCAAGGAAAGCACCCTTGCTGGCTTGCCTGCCTTCCAGCCGGCCTACCGCATGCTCGGCCTGCGCCTGCACGTGGAAGGGCATACGCATGTGGCGCTGGAGGCGGACATGCAATTCCAGCAGCCGCGCGAGGGGCGCAACAATTACACCTACATCAACCTCGGCGCCTGGCGCGACGCCATCGTGCAAAAGCGCAACCGCGGCTACCGCCGGCGCGGCGTCGGCCGTGCGCTGTTCATCTTCGACCTGGCCCGTCAGACGCCGCATGTGCCGGACGACGCCTACCGCTTCTATGCGCGCGACATGACGAGCTGGGGCGATCGCATGGACAGCTGGTAATCCTTGATGCTCCGCAAAGGCCGGCGCATTTTTCGCGCCGGCGCAAGACCTGTACGCCGCGAACACGGTCGAAGTGCTTTGACCGGAAGCACCTGTTGCGGCAATGAAGAATCCCTGGCTGAAGAAAAATCCCCTGATGAGCATGTGGCTCAGCGGCGCCAACGCCGTTGCCGGCTCGGTAAGCGGACGTGTCGTGGCGGAAAGCAGACGCCAGGGCAAGGCGGCGATGAACCGCGCCATGAAACAGGCGGCCGGTTTCTGGACCGGGATGCCTGTTGCCAAGCCTTCCACCAAGCGCAAGAAAAAGCGCCATTAACCCAAGGAGAAGCAAGCATGAAGCGTACGGCAACGGCCGCATGGAGCGGCGGACTCAAGGATGGAACCGGCACCGTGTCATTGCAGAGCGGGGTGCTGTCGAATTCGCGTTATGGCTTTCAGTCGCGGTTCGAGGATGGGCCGGGGACGAATCCGGAGGAATTGATCGCGGCGGCGCATGCGGGGTGCTTCACGATGGCGTTATCGCTGCAATTGGAAGAGGCGGGTTACAAGGCGGAGAGTTTGAAGACGGATGCTGTTGTGACGCTGGAGAAGCTGGCCTCGGGGTTTGAGATTACCAAGGTACATTTGAATCTTGTGGCGAAGGTGCCGGGGATTGGGAAGGATGTGTTTGATAAGGCGGTGGATGGGGCTAAGGTGGGGTGTCCTGTTTCTAAGTTGTTGAAGGCGGAGATTTCGTTGACCTCGAAGTTGGAGTAGGGGTTTTCTTCGCTGCCCCTGGTCTGTTGTCTCTCCGTGGAGACTAGCCGGGTCCGGCCCCGGCTAGCATCCACAGAGAAACCCAGGACCAGGGTCACCGAAGAAAAACTACTTAAGCCCGCGCATCCTCCCCCCAAACCTGCCACATCCTGAACCTAACCCCCGCCTGCTCAGGACTAAGCATCTCCCGCACAGCAAACCCCACGTTCCCCGTATCCCGCCTAACAGGCCGGGAAAGCAATACCCCGTCCGACCCCACCAGAACCTGCACCGAAGGCGCTGTG
>NZ_LSTO01000001.1:2009527-2015465 GCF_002211445.1 Noviherbaspirillum denitrificans
GGGTACGCCCAGCAGCGTCGCCAGTGCGTTGGCGGCAAGGTTGCGGGCGCGCTGCAGCTCCAGGAGATCGTTGGTGAGCCGGTTGATCTCGGCACGTTGCTGCAGTACCCGGGTATTAGGCAGCAAGCCGTTCTTCTGCATGGCGTCGTAGATGCCGAGGATCTGCTTGCCCTTGTCCAGCGCCTTCTGCTGCTGCGCCATCTGCTCGTCCAGCTGCAGGATCTGGAAGTACGTCGTTGACACCGTTGAAGCCAGCGTCAGGTAACCTGCCCGCCAGTCCGCTTCTGACGCCTCGTACGCCGCACGCTGCGACTGCACACCCTTCTCCACCTTGCCCCAGATGTCGATGTCCCAGTTGACCTGGGTGCCGAGGTTGAAGGTCTTGGCAAAAGGCTGGCCGGTGCTCTTCTCGAAACTCGCACCGGCGGCGGCGCTCAGCGACGGCATTGCGCCGGCGCGCGCTTCGCCGACTTCCGCGTTCGCTACCTGCACACGCGCCGCGAGGATCTTCACGTCGAAGTTGCCGGCCACGGCTTTGTCCACCAGGCCGTCGAGGTAGGGATCCTTGAACTCGCGCCACCAGTCCGGCGCAATGGTCGCGGCGGCCGATACCGGCTGGCCCTGGGACCAGGATGCCTTCACCGGCGCGGCCGGCGTCTGGTAAGGCGCCATGCTGACGTCGGCGCAACCGCCGAGCACGGTGGCGCACAGCCCGCCTGCCAGCGTGCGGCGCAAGAAGACCGGCGAAGAAAATGGTGAGGTCTGCATATCGTTGTCCTGCTGTCTTGAAGTTGTCCCGGCTCAGTTGTCCGCCCACACCCTAGCATCGACGAATACCTTGAAAAGCCGCGGGTCGAGATGGCCGGCATTGCACTCGGAGCCGATCAGGTCCAGCGCCTGTTCCACCGGCACCGCCTTCTTGTACGGCCGGTCGCCGGCAGTGAGCGCGTCGTAGATGTCGCAAATGGTCAGGATGCGTGTCTGGATGCTGATCTGGTGTCCGCGCAGTCCCATCGGATAGCCGGAACCATCCAGCTTTTCGTGGTGACCGTGCGCAATCGCGGGCACGCCGGCCAGGTCGCGCGTCCACGGAATCAGGATGAGGAAGGAATACGAATCGGCGACATGCGATTCAATTTCCTTGCGCTCTTCCGGGGTCAGGCAGCCCCTGGTCAGGCTGAGCGCGGAAAACTCGCACTCGTGCAATAGCGGCGACGCGCAGCCCGCCACTTCCTCGAACGCATAGTCGAGCACCTCCGACAGGTCCGGCAGCACGCCGCCATGCGAAATCGCCGGCTCGTTCGCCTCGCGGATGGCCGCGTGGAAGCGCTCCAGTCGTTCGAACTCATCGTGCAATTCGTCTTCCAACCTGCGTTTTTCCGCGCGGAATGCGGACAGCGTCATTTCTTCCGCCGCATGCCTTTCGACGAGGCCGCGATAGGCCCGCTTTTCAAGGCAGGCGCGGGCGTACTTGAAGCGCTCGTCCAGCATGCGCATTTCATAGTGATGCAGTTTCTTTTCCTTGCGCAGCACATGCTCGCGCACACCGACCTTGCCGAAATCATGCAGCAGTGCTGCGTAACGGATTTCCCGCAGCTGGTCATGGGTAAAACTGACGCGCCGCAGCTCCGGCATGTCCGCCCGGTCAACCGCCTCGGCCAGCGCTTCCGCATAACCCGCGACGCGGAAGGAATGCCCCGCCGTTGCCGGGTCGCGCTCTTCGATCGCCTGCACGGAAGCGCGCACGAAGCCGTCCAGCAAGCGCTCGATGTCGGAATACAACTGGAAATTCTTCAACGCAACCGCGGCCTCGGCGCATACGCCGGTCAGCATTTCCAGGTCCTGCTCCTTGAAGGCATAGGGGTCGGACGAAGTGTCGACCTGGATCAGCCCGAGGCATTCGCCTTCCAGCACCAAGGGCACGCACATGACGCTTCGGATGGCTTGCGCGAGAATCGATTCCTGCGCCCCGAAATGCCGGTCGGACAAGGTATCGACAGAGAGGATGGATTGCTTGCGGTTCAACACATCCTCGATGATGGTGCGCGACATGCGCGCCTTGTCGGGATCCTCGACCCGCCCGTCGCGCCGGCGCGCTGCAACCGGAATCGGCTGTCCGCCTTCGTTCTTGCGCAGCAGGATGAACGCGCGCTCGGCCATCGGGAACAGTTCGAAGATGAAGTTCATGATCTTTTCGATCAGCGTCTCCTGGTCCGTCACGGCGCCGAGTGCGATGCCGACCTGCGCCATCGCATGCAGCTTCTGCATGGTCTGCTGCACGTCGCCGTGCGCGGCGCCTCCTCCCGGTTCCATGATGCGCGTCAGTTCGGAGGCATCGACCACGCGCGTGATGATGGTGGGCGTGCTGTCACGCTGCGGCACCACCAGCGAATGGAACACCATCTGCGCGTTGGAGACGGTCAGTTCGTCGCCGTCCTTGAGCGCGTGCCAGGCGCCCGGCCGCAGCTTGTTGCCGTCGACGAAGGTGCCGTTGAAGGAATGCAGGTCTTCGATGAAATACGTGTCGCCCCGGCGTCGGATCCGCGCATGGCGGCGGCTTACCGTATGTTCGGGAATGCACAGGAATTTGTCGGAAGCGAGCGAGTCCTGCGGGTCGCGTCCGATCACCACTTCGTCATGGATGGGAAACACGGTCGGCCGCACCGACCCGTCGCCGGTGACCTCGATATAGGCTGTCACCGCACCGGCGGAAACAGCCGGGGCCGCATGGTTGTCCATCACACCTCCAATCGCCGGCGTCGCGCGCATCGGCTCTGCTACTGTCCGAACCTGCCGACGGCTGGAAGCCTTACTTCACCGTGATCGTGATCTTCTTCGACACGATCGGCGGGTTGTGTGGGATGTGCTTGTCGTCACCCATCAGCAACTGCAAGGTATGCTTCCCCGGCGGCAGTTCGATCATGGTTTCGGTCTCGCCCGCTCCGAAATGCAGGTGGTTCCTGTCCGACGGAATCTCCTTGTCGGCAGGCGGTATCGGGGTATCGATCAGCAGGTGGTGATGCCCCGTGTTGGGCAGCTTCACGTCCTTGGGCGCGACGCCCATGTCGCGCAGGCCGAACCAGACGCGGAAGGGCTTGCCGGCGGCGACCACCTCGCCATTGTTCGGCCAGCCGATGTACAGGTAGGCATGCGGCGCGGCAGGCGTCTCGCCCGCGAATGCCGCCGTCCACGAGATGAGGAAAAACGCTGCTGCAGCACAGGTCCTGGCCATGATGCTTACCCCCGAATCCGTTTTCTTCCGCACACGCATCGTCGCTCCGGTCGTCATCTACTTCACCGTGATCGTGATCTTCTTCGACATCACGGGCGGATCGTGCGGCACATGGTCTTTATCCCCAAGCAGCAGCTGCAGCGTGTGCTTGCCGGGTGGCAGCTCGATCCTGGCTTCTGTTTCACCGGCGCCGAAGTGGAGGTGGTTCCGGTCGGACGGGATTTCCTTGTCCATGTCGGGCAGGTCGGTATCGATAAGCACATGGTGGTGGCCGGTGTTCTTTCGCTCCACGCCCTTCGGCGCCACGCCCATGTTGCGCAACCCCATGCGCAGCCAGAATTTTCCGCCGACCACCGAGCCGTTCTGCGGCCAGATGATGTAAGCCTCGGCGTTCTCCGGCGCGGGGGTGCGTTCCGCATGTGCGGCAGCCGAACCGAGAAATGCGATTGCGAAGACGGCGACAGGGACAATTCTGAGCATGCGTCCTCCAGCAGGAATATCCGCCAAAAGCGCCGCAAGGCAGTGCAGGCCCGCGGCCACCAGTTCAACCACCAACCGCTTGCGGATACTTCTACCGGCAGGAAAAAGCGGTTGCTCTCATTTTCGGAGAAGTTGTGGACTCTCGTTTGTGCTTTCGCAAACCGTTTCGACTCTTGATATCGATGATATGCAGGAGGAGCAACACGAATCCGCCACAGAACCTCATTCATTGAAGAAGGATTTGCTGTGAGGCCAACATTCCTGATCGCACTTTCGCTGGGTGTCTCCGCAGTCGGGCCGGCGCCGGCATCGAACCTGCTCGAAACCGGCATCGCCGCCATCCTGCCGAAGGACAGCGCCGAACAGGTCGAGCTGACGTTCTGGGAATCGATCAAGGACAGTGACCAGGTCGGCGATTACGAAGCCTACCTGCAGGCTTACCCGAAGGGACGCTTCGCGTCTCTCGCGAAAGCGCGTATCGAACGCTTGCGAGCTGCTGCCAAGCGGGAGGCGCCGCCTGAGACGGAACGCCCGGCTGCGAAGAGCGCGCCTGAAAAAACCCATCCTCCGAAAGCCGAACCCGAGCGCAAGCGCACGCCGCCGATAGCGAAGGAACCGCCCGCGCCGAAGGAAGCACCGGCGCAAGCCGAACCTGTTCCGGACAAGCCGCCACCAAAAGCGGCGACCGGGGAAATCCGCGACTGCCCCACCTGCCCGGTACTGATTTCACTGCCGGCCGGCTCGTTCACCATGGGCGCGAATTCCGGCGACCCGTCGGAGAAACCCGCGCATCGCGCGACGATCAGTACGCCTTTTGCCATCGGCAAATATGAGGTCACTGTCGAACAGTGGAACGCCTGCGCCGAAGGCGGAGGATGTCCGCGCCTGGGCGGCAACTATGCCGGCAATACGCCGGTGCGCGATGTGAGCTGGGACGATGCGCAGCAGTATGTGAAATGGCTGTCGTCCACGACCGGGAAAAGCTATCGCCTGCCGAGCGAAGCCGAGTGGGAATATGCCGCACGCGGCGGCACGTCTAGCCGTTTCTGGTGGGGCGAGCAGATGCGCCCGGGCAATGCCAATTGCAAGGACTGCGGCGACCCGTATAGCGCCGACGGGCCCGCGAAGGTCGGCTCCTTCGCGCCCAATGCCTATGGCCTGCATGACGTGAACGGCAGCGTTTGGGAATGGGTCGCGGATTGCTGGCACAACTCGTACAAGGGCGCACCCGGCGACGGCAAGCCCTGGGACATGCCGGGATGCCGCGAGCGCGTCATTCGCGGCGGCTCATGGCGTGATGGCGCGAGTTACATGCCTGCTTCCACCCGGTTCAAATACGGAGCGAGCGTGAGGCATTCGCAGAACGGGTTCCGGGTAGCGCGGGACTTGAAGTGATGCACCCTACTTCTTGGCTTTGGTTGTCACCTGGAGGAAATCGACAAGAATCTTCTCCCGGCCATGCTTCGACGCAATCTGCTTCAACTGCTTGTCCGCCGCCTTCAGATAATCGCCCGCCGCTTCCGCCTCCGGCCGCATTCCATCGAACATTGGCATCGGCGTAGCCACCATCACGATGAGGTCTGTGCCGAAAGGCTTGGCGACTGTCCAGTTACCCATGCTGCCGATGGTGGCAGAATAATTCGCCGGCGCCTGGTTTGCGCGCGCGCGCGGACTGGGCACCATGTGCAGCACGCTGCCATCGAATGAAAAGTAATCGACATACACATGGGAATCCCACGGCGGCGTCGTGACGTCGAGGACGACCGAATCGCCTTCCACCAGCACATTGCGCACAGGCTTGGTCTTCACCGACACGGGCGTGCCGGCGGCCTGATTCTGCGCCCAATAGGGGCCGAACAACTCGACCGCGCCGCATTTCTCGTCGGCGACCTGCCGCACGTCGAGGTTCAGCGCCTGCACGCCGGGAATGGCATTCAGCATCTCCTTCGCACGTGTAGTTCCGCTTTCCGCGAGATAGCCGCGCACCTGCAGCGTGTTGTCCTTGATTGTCGGCAGCAAGATCGAACAGGGGATACGCGACAGCACCGGCGTCACCGCTTCCATCGTCAGCGGCGGCACGACCGGTGTTGGGGGCGTGGTGGCGAGTGCCGGCGGTTCGCGGGTTTCTTCCTTCACCACTTCCGGCGTCTCGGTTACCTGCTCCTTCGATCCTTTGTAGTAATTGAATGCCAGCGTCGCCAGCAATGCCGCCGCGAATGCGGCGCC
>NZ_LSTO01000001.1:2015475-2016442 GCF_002211445.1 Noviherbaspirillum denitrificans
CGGCGACAGAATTCCTCCCATAGCCCACTGGCTGCAACTGCTACGACAACAGGTAAGCCCCGTCATGCACACCCAACTCGCCGGTGGCAACAGCCTCCCGCCGCAGAACTAATTCTTGAAGCCGAACACAAGTATCTAATTTCCGCTGGCCATACTTCTACGGCAGCTCCATGGAGATAGCAGCTGGTTCGGCGTGACGTGCGAATTGCACCGCAACTGGCGCAATGACGCGGAAGGGTTGGGCAAGTTTTTCGCAAGCCACATCCCCGACTATCGCAACCTGATCACGAGCTATAACGCGAGGAGGTAAATCCTCGATTACCTGCTTGCAGGGCGGTCGTTCCGGAATACAGTCCAACGAAGCGGAATTCCCGATCCTGCAAGCACTCCAAAGTTGGTTCCCCAATAAAAATATCGGAGCCGACATCATGGGTCTCTCTCGGACCAGCCTGGTCTTCCTTCTTTGCATGTTGTCAGCATGTACTTCCATCGATCCTCCTGCGCTACCCGTCGAAGCCGGCATGGGCCCGAACCCGCAGCTTCCCGCGCCTGACAAGAATATCGTTCCCACCGTTAACATTGCCCCCGCCAAGGGCTGGCCATCCAGCGCGAAGCCGAGCGCGCCGCAAGGTTTTACAGTATCGGCCTATGCCACCGGGCTGGACCATCCCCGCTGGCTTTATGTGCTGCCGAATGGCGATGTGCTGGTAGCGGAAACCGACGCGCCGCCCAAACCCGACGACGAAAAGGGCGTCAAGTGTTGACGTTCACTGAAAATTGACCCACTTTCCGCAGTAGTTTTCATCCAAATTTGACCCACGTGATTCAATCGCCTGCTCAATAAATGGGCAGGAGGACGAGGAGTGATCACAGTGGGCATGTTTGCCAAGATCAGGCGGATGCATTTCCGCGAGAAGCTCTCCATACGAGAGATCGAACGGCGCACGAATCTGTCGCGCAATACGAT
>NZ_LSTO01000001.1:2016452-2034010 GCF_002211445.1 Noviherbaspirillum denitrificans
CACGAAATCCATCTTTTGCACGTCCAGCAGCAGCTGGTCGTTTTCCTGGAATGCCCAGGTCGCCTGCATGTTCAGCGTCTCGAACGGCATGGCCGGTTCGCTGAAATAACCGGGAAGTTGCAGCACCAGCTTGCTGGAGGACAGCTGGAATGTGCCGCCGCGATCGTTCGCATCGACCCGGCCGGTCAGGTTGTCGAAACCGGGGATGGCCGGCACCGCCGCCTGCGCAGGCTCGCTTGCCGTCTTCAGCCGCGCCGGATGCGCCGGCTGGGGTTTGAGCGAGAGGCCAGCGAACTGTCCCTTGACGCTGTAGGCGGAAATAGCCGGATAGGCTCCGCTCCATTGCGCAGAAAAATCCTTCAGCACACCGCGCGGCGCGAAGTCGGCCAGCATTGCGCGCTGCTCCGCGGGCAACGGCAGGCGCTCCGCGAAACTGGCCATGGTTTCCAGATCGATCAGGCGCGCACGGATTTCCGTCTTTGCAGGGCGGCCTGCCTTGGCGGGAGCATAACTTTCACTGATCGTCGTGCGCGGCAGGAACAGACCGTCGTCGGTCTGCAATGTAAAATCGGTCAGCGAGATGGCGTGCCCGTTCTCGCCGAAAGATGGCGTGCCGTCTTCGCTGTCGGGGTTGAAATCCTCACGCACGGAAACACGTCCGTTGACCTCGGTCAGGTTCAGCTGGTCAAGGTCCTTGCGCAGGCGGGCGGACACATTCGACAAGGTGAGGTCGGCGGTAAAGTCCGCCACCTTCGCATGGTCGAACTGCAGCCACGCCCGCACCGAACCTTTCCCGCGCTGCATGTCGAGCGGGTAATCGAAGTAGGCACGCCATACCGTCAGGTCGGTATCGCGCAGGTCGGCGTACAGTTCGCCCTTCCAGCGCTTCATATCGGACATCGTGCCGGCGAAACGCGGATGCAGGAAGGATGCGCGAATATCGAGCGGCGCGGCATAGGCCGCCGGCGGCGTTGCCTTGAGCGCGAACCGGTGGTGGCGCCACTGGTTTTGCAGCAGGAAGTCGACCTTGTCGAGAACCAGCTCGGGGGCGCCGCGCTTTTCGTCGTTCCAGCGCAGCCGTCCGTCGCGGATCACGATCTCGCGCTGCGACAGCACCCAGTCCGCCCCCTTGCCGTCGCCTTCCTTGCCGGTGTCCACAAAAATGCCCGCGACGTACAGCCGGCCTTCCGCATCGCGACGGATGTCCATGTCGGGACGGCTGATCTCGAGCTGCTGGAGGCGCAGTTCGCCGAGGGCGAGCGTCAGCCAGGACAGCGTGGCCGATACCCGCGGCAGCGTCAGCGCGGGATTGCCGGACTTGTCATGGATGACCACCTTGTCCAGCGCCAGCCGAGGATGCAGTCCCGACCATGCGGCATCGATATCGCCGATCGTCACCCGATTGCCGATCGCGCGGCTTGCCAGCCTTTCCACGTCCGGCTTGTAATTGTCGATATTGGGCAACACGATGTAACGCAGCCCGAGTACCAATGCACAAAAAATAAAGTAAATGAGGACGGCGAGCTTGAGCAGCACGCCGAGTGTCCGGAAGGTCGCCGCGTTGGCGATTCGATAACATTCCAGGCTCGCCTGCCAGGCTGCGACGGCGCCGGCAGCGACCTTGTGCGGAATGAGCTTTGCGATGGACATCAATAAGGACAAGGACAGCGGAAAAACAGGCAGCGTACAATAGGGCCGGACAGGCGTTGCGAAACCATCATGTTCGCACGGATATCCCCTGCATGGAAACGCGGGCACCGATGATCGCACGACCATGCGCCCGCACAGACTCCCCTACCGACACTCCCTTTGATATTGTGACTCAATCCTATTTGACCAGTAACATTGCATCGCGGTTCTACGCGCGTTGGCTCAACGGAGACCCGGCGCGCGCGGGCATGGCGGCGGAAATTGCCGGATTATCCATGACACCTGCCGATTTTGCCCGGCTTTTACAAAAAGAAACAGAGGCCGGCATGCCCCTGCCGCGGGCGATGCGCAGGCTGCGCAACCTCGTCGTCTGCCACCTGATCGACCGCGACCTGACCGGCAAGGCCGGGCTGGACGAGGTGCTCAGGACCATCAGCGAGTTCGCCGACTTTGCCGTGCAAACGCACCTGGCCGCGCTGACGGCCGAGATGATCGAGGCGCACGGCACGCCGATCGGCAAGGAATCAGGCGAGCCGCAGGAAATGATCGTGCTCGGCATGGGCAAGCTGGGCGGCGGCGAGCTGAATGTCTCTTCCGACATCGACCTGATCTTCGTGTACCCGGAAAACGGCGACACGCAAACCACCACGCTGGAGCAGCGCCAGCTGTCCAACCATGAATTCTTCGTCCGCCTCGGCAAGAAGCTGATCGGCGCGCTGTCCGAGATTACCGAGGACGGTTTCACCTTCCGCGTCGACATGGCGCTGCGCCCGAACGGCGCGTCCGGGCCGCTGGCGGCAAGCTTCGGCATGGTGGAGGAATACCTGATCGTCCAGGGCCGAGAATGGGAACGCTACGCCTGGGTCAAGGCCCGTGCGATGACAGGACGTCCTTCGGATATCGCCACGCTCGAACAGATCGTGCGCCCCTTCGTGTACCGTCGCTACCTCGATTTCGGCGCCATCGAAGCCTTGCGCAACATGCATGCGCAAATCCGTGCCGAAGTCGTGCGGCAGGAAGCTCGCCATCCCGGACGCACCAACAACGTCAAGCTCGGTCGTGGCGGAATCCGCGAAGTCGAGTTCCTGGCGCAAGTTTTCCAGCTCATCCGCGGCGGCCGCGATGCCTCGCTGCGCGACCGCTCGACCCGGAAAACACTTACCACGCTGGTCGAAAAGAACCTGCTGACGGCCGAGGAAGTGACCCAGCTGCTGGACGCCTACACCTTCCTGCGCAACCTCGAGCATCGCCTGCAATACCTGGACGATGCACAGACTCATACGCTGCCGGCCAATCCGGAAGACCGGCTGACGGTCGCCAAGATGATGGGTTTCACAGACGTCGAAGCGATGCTGGAAGAACTCGACGCGCACCGCGCCATCGTCGCGGCGCAGTTCGATGCGATGTTTAGCGACAAGCGCAACGGCCAGGCCCAGGCGCCGGCAGCGGAGACACCTGCCCAGGCCACACTCTCGCACGACGACGGCCACGAGGCCATCGAGGCACGCCTCGCCGCGCTCGGCTTCGACGACGTGCCTGCTGCAACGCAGCGTCTCCTCGCAACCTGGCAATCGCCCAAGCTGGCCTCTCTGCCGGACGGCAGCCGCACCAAGCTGCAGGCGCTGGTGAATGCCGCCCTGCCCCAGATCGCCGCGCTGACCGATGCGCGCAGGGCGACGCTGGGCCGCCTGCTCGATTTCTTCGAAGCCATCGCCCGCCGCGCAGCATACCTCGCTCTGCTGACCGAGTATCCGCATACGCTCGGCCGCGTGATCCGCATGATGAGCGCCAGCGACTGGGCGGCGAAGTACCTGACCCGCCACCCGATCCTGCTCGACGAACTGCTCGAGGACCGCACATTGAATGCCGCGCCCGACTGGCAGGCCTTTGCCGGCGAAGTGCAACGCCAGCTCGACGCCGCCCATGGCGACACCGAACACCAGATGAACGTGCTGCGCGACCTGCACCATGCACAGCTGTTCCGCCTGCTGGCGCAGGATCTCGAAGGCACGCTGACCGTCGAGCGCCTCGCCGACCACCTTTCCGCGCTGGCCGATATCCTGGTCGAAGCCACGATCAGGGCTGTCTGGCAAACCATCCACAATCGTCACCGCGAAACGCCAAAGTTTGCCGTTGTCGCGTACGGCAAGCTGGGCGGCAAGGAACTCGGCTACGCGTCGGACCTGGACGTCATCTTCCTCTATGACGACGAAGACCAGGAAGCGCCCGCCCTGTACGCGAAACTCGCGCAGCGCTTCATTACCTGGATGACCAGCCATACCCCGGCCGGCATCCTGTTCGACATCGACATCGCGCTCCGGCCCGACGGCGCCAGCGGCCTGCTGGTGTCGCGCCTGGCTGCGTTTGAAAAATACCAGACCGCATCGGCCTGGGTATGGGAGCACCAGGCGCTGACCCGCGCCCGTTTCTGTGCCGGCGATACGGCCATCGGCGCGCGCTTCGAAGCGATTCGCGAGACCGTGTTGCGCCAGCCGCGCGAGGAAGGCAAGCTGCGCGCGGAAGTGCGCACGATGCGCAAGAAGATGCACGATGCCCATCCCAACCGCTCGACTCAGTTCGACCTGAAGCATGATGCGGGCGGCATGATCGACATCGAGTTCATCGTCCAGTACCTCGTGCTGCTGCATGCGTCACGCTTCCCGCAGCTGACAGCTGACATCGGCAACATCGCGCTGTTGAAGCTGTGCGGCGAGCTGGGCCTGATCGACACGACGTTGGCAAATGGTGTTGCCGACGCCTACCGGATGTTCCGCAAGCTGCAGCACCAGATCCGTCTGCAGGGCAACGACCGGGCACGCGTGGACATGGAACGCGTCGCAGCACAAAGTGAGCAGGTCAAGGCCTTGTGGAAAGCCACTCTGATGGAGGGTGTAACCGACTGACACGACGGCATATTCACATGCGGTATTTCCACGCCTGAACGAGTTGCATTTCTTTCATAAGCTACTATCTTGATTGAAGTACAAGTGCGTGGGAAACCCGGGCGTCCAAGCAGATGCCGGGAACCGGGGGTGCCGCATGAACAAGCCTAATGTCAAGGGGCAACGGATGGTTGCCTTGTTCCTCCTCGGGAACCTGTTGTTCAACTATCCGCTGCTCGCCCTGTTCAACAAGCCCTCGATGGTGCTGGGCATTCCCGTGTTGTACATCTATGTCTTCGGCGCATGGGCCGGGTTGATCGCTCTGCTGGCGTACGTTGCGGAGAAGAGGTGAGCGATGGCTTCCCTCCTCCGTCCAGCTGAGGGGACTGAATGATCCCGGGCGCCCTGATCGTTGTTGTGGCCTTTGCCTACCTCGGCCTGCTGTTTGCGGTGGCGTATTACGGCGACAAGGCGGCGGCCACCGGCAGGAGCGTCATTTCCAACGCCTACGTCTACTCCCTGTCGCTCGCGGTCTATGCGACGGCCTGGACCTTCTACGGCAGCGTCGGCCGCGCGGCCGGCAGCGGCATCGGCTTCCTCCCGGTCTACCTCGGGCCGACCATCATGATGACCGTGGGATGGCTGGTCCTGCGCAAGATCATCCGCATCGCCAAGGACAACCACATCACGTCGCTCGCCGACTTCGTCTCATCGCGCTACGGCAAAAGTGGCCTGCTCGCGGGACTCGTGACTACCATTGCCGTGGTCGGCGTCACGCCCTACATTTCCCTGCAGCTCAAGGCGATATCGGCCAGCTTCGATGTGCTGGTGAATTATCCCCACATTGCCGTAGCCGGCTCGACAGAATCGCTGCCGGTCTGGCAGGACACAGCTTTCTACGTCGCCATCATCCTCGCCGCGTTCACAGTTGTTTTCGGCACACGCCATATCGATGCGGCCGAGCGCCACGAGGGCATGGTCGCCGCCGTCGCCTTCGAATCGTTGGTCAAGGTGGTTGCCTTCCTGTGCGTCGGCGGTTTCGTGACCTGGGGCATGTACAACGGATTGCCGGACCTCTTTGGCAAGGCAGAGCAGCTTCCGCAAGCCAAGGCGGCCTTCATGATCGGCAATGACCGGATCGACGTCTACCACAGCTGGGCTTCGCTGTTTTCCGTGGCTCTCATATCCATGCTGGCCATTATTTTCCTGCCGCGCCAATTCCAGGTGGCGGTGGTGGAAAACGTCGACGAGGCGCATCTGGGCAAGGCCATCTGGCTGTTCCCGCTTTACTTGTTGCTGTTTAACATCTTTGTCCTGCCGATCGCGTTAGGCGGCATGCTGCATTTCGCCGGTACCGGCGTGAATCCGGATACCTTCGTCCTCACGCTTCCTCTTTCGCAGGAGAAACCGGCGCTGGCGCTGCTTGCCTTCATTGGTGGCTTCTCGGCGGCTACGGGGATGGTTATTGTTGAATCGATCGCGCTGTCGACCATGGTGTGCAACGACCTCGTCATGCCCGCATTGCTGCGCATCAAGCAACTCAAGCTGACCGAACGGAACGACCTGTCCGGCCTGCTGCTTGGCATCCGGCGCGTCACCATCATCCTTGGCATGCTGATGGGTTATGCCTATTACCGCTTCGCCAGCGAAGCCTATGCGTTGGTTTCCATCGGCCTGATTTCGTTCGCGGCGGTTGCCCAGTTCGCGCCCGCCGTGCTGGGCGGGATTTACTGGAAAGGCGCGACGCGGCCGGGGGCGCTGGCGGGGTTGGCCGCCGGCTTTACGCTATGGATGTACACCCTCATGATCCCTGCATTCGCGCGATCCGGCTGGCTCTCCATGGACCTGCTCACCCAGGGGCCGTTCGGCATCGAATTGCTGCGTCCGCTCCAGCTGTTCGGACTGAATGGCCTCGACGAGATCACACACGCAATGGTCTGGAGCATGCTCGCCAATGTCGGTGCCTTTATCGGCGCATCTGTCATGACCGGGCAGACGGCCATCGAGCAAACGCAGGCCGCGTTGTTCGTCGACGTGTTCAAGCATGAGCGCGGATCGCCGGAACAGGTGTGGCGGGCGCGCGGTTCGCTGCCCGAACTTCATGCCGTGCTCTCGCGCTTTCTCGGTCCGTCGCGCGCGAAAGCCACCTTTGCCGATTATGCAAAACGCCAAGGCCTGAAATGGCCTCGTGAAGCCGATGCGGAACTCGTGAGCGTTTCCGAGGCGCAATTGGCACGCGTCATCGGTGCTGCGTCCGCGCGGATCATGATCGCCTCCGTGATCGAAAAGGAACCGCTGCGCGACAGCCTCACCGGCCTGCCGAACCGTTCGCTGATGCTGGACAAGCTTAACGATGCAATTGAGCATGCACGGTCAAGCAACGATTACGGCTTTGCGGTGCTTTTCCTCTCGCTGGACCGTTTCCGCGTGATCACCGACAGCCTCGGGCGGCAGGTTGGCGACCAGCTGCTCATCAACGTGTCGCGTCGCCTGAGCGATGGCTTGCGGCTGGGCGACAGCGTCGGTCACCTCGGCGGCGACGACTTCGCGATCGTCGTGAGCAATGTGCACGATGCCGGCGAGGCCGAACGCTTCGCCGAACAACTGCAGGGCGCGCTCGTCAGCGCCTACACGCTCGAGACGTACGAGGTGTTCACGACTGCCAGCATCGGCATTGCCTTGGGCAAGCCGGGTTACACCGATCCGGCGGACATCCTGCGCGATGCGGAAACGGCGAACCACCGCGCCGTGGCGCGCGGCGGCGCCTGCACCGAGGTATTCGAGGCCAACCTGCGCGAACGCGCGGTCGCGCTGCTGGACATGGAAACCAAGCTGCGGCAGGCCGTACTCAAAGGTCGCGAATTCGAAGTCCACTACCAGCCCATCATCGCACTCGACACCGGGCACCTTTCCGGTTTCGAGGCGCTGGTTCGCATGCGGCGTGCAGACGGCACGCTGGTCTTGCCTAATGAATTCATCCGCATCACGGAAGAGACCGGTCTGATTGTGCACATCGGCCGCTGGGTGCTGCGCGAGGCCTGCCGGCAGATGCGCGCGTGGCAAATGAAGTTTCCGGAATATCCGCCACTGCAGATGAGCGTCAACCTTGCCGGCCGGCAGTTCGTGCAACCCAACCTCATGCAGCAGATCGAGCAAGTGCTGGACGAAACCGGACTCAATACCGACAGCCTGAAGCTGGAGGTGACCGAAACCGTCATCATGGAACACGTGGAAGAAGCCGCCGCCGTCCTGGTCAAGCTACGCGACAAGGGCATCAAGCTGCTGATGGATGACTTCGGCACCGGCTATTCATCGCTGTCCTACCTGCACCGGTTCCCGGTGAACACGCTGAAGATCGATGCGTCGTTCATCCGGCGCATGGATGAAAGCCGGCGCGAAGCCAACATCGTGCAGACCATCGTCACGCTCGCCCACACGCTGAACATGGACATCATTGCCGAGGGCGTCGAAACCGCCGCGCATCTCTCCCACCTGCGCGAGCTGGATGTCGAATATGCGCAGGGTTTCTACTTCTCTCCGCCGGTCGACAAGATCGCCGCGGAGGCGCTGATCTCGGACTGGCCGCGCTGGTAACAGGCACAAAAGAAAAACGCCCCGGCATGCGGGGCGTTTTGATTGTTGCGAACGTGGATTACTTCGCGTTCATCAGTGCCACGGTGGTGTCGAGCATACGGTTGGAGAAGCCCCACTCGTTGTCGTACCAGGAGGACACCTTCACCAGGCGGCCGGAGACCTTGGTCAGGGTAGCGTCGAAGTTGCTCGATGCCGGGTTGTGGTTGAAGTCCACGGAGACCAGCGGATCGGTGTTGTAGGTCAGGATGCCCTTCAGCGCGCCGCTTGCCGCAGCGTCCTTCATGATCTGGTTGACTTCGTCGACGGTGGTGTCACGTGCGGCAACGAAGGACAGGTCAACGATGGAAACGTTGATGGTCGGCACGCGGATTGCGAAGCCGTCCAGCTTGCCGTTCAGTTCCGGCAGCACCAGGCCGACAGCGGCAGCAGCACCGGTCTTGGTCGGGATCATGGACTGGGTCGCAGAACGGGCGCGGCGCAGGTCTTCATGCATCACGTCGGTCAGCACCTGGTCGTTGGTGTAGGCGTGCACGGTGGTCATCAGGCCGTTCAGCACACCGATCTTCTCGTGCAGCGGCTTGACCAGCGGGGCCAGGCAGTTGGTGGTGCAGGAAGCGTTGGAGATGACGGTGTCGGAGGCCTTCAGCACATCCTGGTTGACGCCGAACACGACGGTTGCGTCCACATCCTTGCCGCCCGGCGCGGAGATGATCACCTTCTTGGCGCCGCCCTTCAGGTGGGCCGATGCCTTTTCCTTGGTGGTGAAGAAGCCGGTGCACTCGAGCACGACGTCGACGTTCAGCTCGCCCCAGGGGATCTGGGCCGGATCGCGCTGCGCAAACACCTTGATCTTGTCGCCGTTGACGATCATGAATTCGCCGTCGACTTCAACGGTACCCGGGAACTTGCCGTGGGCGGTGTCGTAGCGGGTCAGGTGGGCATTCGATTGGGCATTGCCCAGGTCGTTGATGGCAACGATCTGGATGTCTTGCTTCTTGCCGCCTTCGTAGAATGCACGAAGGACGTTGCGGCCGATGCGGCCATAGCCGTTGATTGCGACGCGAATAGTCATGGTTTTCTCCTGAACGTGTTTAAGCTAGAACCGATTTCACCTTGGCGACGACATTGTCCGTCGTAAAGCCAAAGTGCTTGAACAGCACACCCGCCGGCGCCGATTCGCCGAAGGTGTCGATACCGACGACGGCACCTTCGAGGCCGACGTACTTGTACCAGAAATCAGTCACGCCGGCCTCGATGGCGACGCGCGGCAGGCCCTTGGGCAGCACGCTTGCCTTGTAGGCGGCATCCTGGCGGTCGAACAGGTCGGTGCTGGGCATCGACACGACGCGAACCGGGATGCCTTGCTTGGCGAGTTCGTCCGCGGACTTCAGCGCCAGCTCGACTTCCGAACCGGTGGCGAGCAGGATGGCCTTCGCGCCTTCCGCGTCGCGCAGCACGTAGCCGCCGCGGTTGATCGCGACAACCTGCTCCGGAGTACGCTCGACGTACGGCAGGTTCTGGCGCGAGAAGATCAGGGTGGTCGGGCCATGGCGGCGGGCGACGGCGTGCTTCCATGCGATTGCCGATTCGACCGTGTCGCACGGACGCCAGTTCTCCAGGTTGGGGATCAGGCGCAGGCTGGAGACGTGTTCGACCGACTGGTGGGTCGGGCCGTCTTCGCCGAGACCGATGGAATCATGGGTGAAGACGAAGATCGAGCGGACCTTCATCAGCGCCGCCATGCGGATTGCGTTGCGGCTGTAGTCGGAGAAGGTCAGGAAGGTGCCGCCGAACGGGATGTAGCCGCCGTGCAGGGTGATGCCGTTCATGATCGCGCTCATGCCGAATTCGCGCACACCGTAGTTGATGTGGTTGCCGGCCTTGTCCGCGCGGACCGCGACGCATTCCTTCCAGTTGGTCAGGTTGGAGCCGGTCAGGTCGGCGGAGCCGCCGAGGAATTCCGGCAGCGACGGCGCCAGGGCCTGGATGGCGTTCTGGCTGGCCTTGCGCGTAGCGATGGTTTCCTTCTTTTCGACGCAGGTCTTGATATACGCATCGACCACGTCATTGAAATTGCCCGGCAGTTCGCCCTTCATGCGGCGCAGCAGCTCGCCGGCTTCTTGCGGGAAGCGCTCGCTGTAGGCCTTGAACAGTGCATCCCATTCACCTTCCAGTTTCTGGCCGGAAGCCTTGGCATCCCATGCGCCATAGACGTCTGCCGGAATCTCGAACGGTGCATGCGGCCAGCCGATTGCTTCGCGAGTGGCGGCGATTTCCTTGTCGCCCAGCGCGGCGCCGTGCACGTCGTGGGTGCCTGCCTTGTTCGGGCTGCCCTTGCCGATGACGGTCTTGCAGCAGATCAGGGTCGGCTTGTCGGATTTCTTTGCAGCGGCGATCGCGGCTTCAACGGCGGCAACGTCATGGCCGTCGACGTTGCGGATCACGTTCCAGTTGTAGGCTTCGAAGCGCTTCGGCGTGTCATCGATGAACCAGCCTTCGACGTGGCCGTCGATGGAAATGCCGTTGTCGTCGTAGAGCGCGATCAGCTTGTTCAGGCGCAGTGCACCGGCGAACGAGCAGGCTTCATGCGAAATGCCTTCCATCAGGCAACCGTCGCCGAGGAAGACATAGGTGTGGTGGTTGACGACGTCAAAGCCGGGCTTGTTGAACTCAGCTGCCAGCAGGCGCTCCGCGAGTGCCATGCCGACTGCATTGGTGATGCCCTGGCCGAGCGGGCCGGTGGTGGTTTCGACGCCCGGGGTGATGTGTACTTCCGGGTGGCCGGCGGTCTTGGAATGCAGCTGTCGGAAGTTCTTGATCTCTTCCATCGGCAGGTCGTAGCCGGTCAGGTGCAGCAGCGCATAGTGCAGCATGGAACCGTGGCCGTTGGAAACGACGAAGCGGTCGCGATCGATCCAGTGCGGGTTCGCCGGATTGTGGCGATAGTGTTTTGCCCACAGGGCGACGGCGATCTCTGCCATGCCCATCGGCATGCCGGGGTGACCGGAATTCGCCTTCTGGACGGCGTCCATCGCCAGCGCGCGGATCGCGTTGGCCATTTTGCTGGTGGGGAGAGAAGAAGTCATGTCAAATCAGGTATGTGGCGGGTCTTGGAGCGGACTCCGGTTCGCGGAACCGGCGGATGCAAAGCCCGTTATTTTACCAGACTGAACCAACCGGAATTACAATCGGGGAGATTCCGTTTTGCCAACACCAGCCATGAATATCGCTCACCCGGCACGGATCGTCTTGATGCCCGTCCATTTCCTTGTCGGGAACACAACACAAATGTTGTCAATGCTGAAATGATCAATTGAACCATGGCCCGATTCTTCTGCCCCATCCCGCTCGCGATCGGCGCGACCGTCACGCTGCCGGATGCAATCGCACACCATTTGCACGTCCTGCGGCTGCCCGCCGGCGAGTCCATCACGCTGTTCAATGGCGAAGGGGGCGAATATGCGGCGACGCTTGTGGCCGTCGAGAAAAAGCGGGCGTTGGCGGAGGTGAAGGCTTTTTCCCCGCGCGAGGCGGAACTGCCCTACTCCATTACCATTGCGCAGGCATTGCCCGAAGGGACAAAGATTGACTGGATCATCGAAAAGGCGGTGGAACTCGGCGCGGCGGCAATCCAGCCATTGGCCGCGCAACGTTGCGTCGTGAAGCTGAACGCCGAACGTGCCGCCAAGAAACTCGAACACTGGCGCGGGATTGCCGCCTCCGCCGCCGAGCAGAGCGGCCGCAACCGGCTGTTGCACATCTCCGAACCGGCAGCTTTCGACGACTGGGTCGAACAACAAAACCTGCACACCCGCATCATGCTTTGCCCGCGCGCCACGCAATCATTTTCCGAATGGGCGCGCCACCATCCGCCGCAGGCTGTCTCGCTGCTCGTCGGACCGGAAGGCGGTTTTTCCGACCAGGAAGAAAACTTTGCAGTCGCCCGTGGTGTGCTCCCGCTATCCATCGGTCCGCGTGTTTTGCGCACCGAGACCGCCGCCCTCGCCGCCCTCGCTGCGCTCAATGCAGTGTGGGGAGAAATGTAGGCTTCGTTCTACCCGGATCAAACTTCGAGCGAATTCCTCTGCGGCACGCCTGTGTTTCTTCTATGGTTGAGCTTTTGACGGCCGGTTCAGGAGGTGCGGGATGGGTATTCTCGACAAGGCAATCGACATGCTGGGCGGCAATCAGCTGCCGATGATGGATTCGCGGATGAAACTGATGCAGGCGGCACTGTCGCTCCTCGCGAACAATGGCCAGGCCGGCGGCGTTCATGGCCTGGTGCACCAGTTCAACGAGGCCGGGCTGGGCAATGTGATCCAGTCGTGGATCGGTACAGGGCAAAACGTGCCGATAACAGCGGATCAGATGCAGCAGGTACTCGACCCAGGACAGCTCAGCCAGATTTCCGAGGAAACCGGCTTGCCCGAACCCGAAGCCGCCAGCCAGCTCGGCGACATGCTGCCCGACCTGATCGACAAGCTGACGCCGGCCGGCCATGTTCCTCCGGGCGGCCTGGGCAACATGAGCAGCCTGCTCGATCATTTCCTGGGACGCTACCACTGATGGCAGGCCATTGCGTTATCCGCGACAATGCGCGATATGCAATGGCTCAAACAACTCTTCAACCGCCGCAAACCCGATATTCCCGCACCGCTCTGGGCCGATTGCCTGGAGCGTCTGCCTTTCCTCGATCGTCTGGATGAGGACGCGCTGTTGCGCCTGAAGTCGCTATGCGAGGAACTCCTTGCCAAAAAGACATTCACAGGCGCGGCCGGTTTTGAACTGACGGATGAAGTAGCTGTCCTGATCGTTGCGCAGGCAGCCTTGCCGGTGCTCAACCTGACGCTCGACCTGTACGACGACCTGTCCGGAATCGTGGTCTACCCGTCCGCCTTCATGATTCCGCAAAGCGAGATGGATGAAGCCGGCGTGGTCCACGAATGGCACGAGCCGGCCTCGGGCGAAGCGGTGCATGCGGGCGGCGCGGTCGTCCTGTCCTGGGAAGACGCCCGGGAAATCGATGCGCCGGGGTACAACGTGGTCATCCACGAGTTCACCCACAAGATCGACATGGCGCGGGGTTCCGCCAACGGCTGCCCGCCGTTCCTGGCGGATTTTCATCGTGAAATTGATCCGGCGCAGTGGAAAAAGGCGTTTTCGCAAGCCTACGACGACTTCCTGCGCCGCGTGGATGCGCGCGACGTGCAGCTACCAGCCGATTTCGACGACGAACGGCCAGAACACGCCGCCCTTTACGACGCGCTATTCGGCGACCTGCCGCTCGATCCTTACGCCGCGCGGCATCCGGCGGAATTCTTTGCAGTTGCCTCGGAAGCCTTCTTCGTGCTGCCCGAGCCGCTGGCGGAGGACTATCCGGAGGTATTCAGGCTGCTGTCCCTGTATTACCGGCAGGATCCCCTTTAAACGCCCCTTGCGGAAAAGAAAAGCCGCCGAAAGCATTTATAATCGTAGGTTTTCCGTAAACCCCGGATCGACCTGCATGAAGGTATTTCGCGGACTACCCAACGCTGCATCGCGGGCTGCATGTGCACTCACGATCGGCAACTTCGACGGCGTCCATCGCGGCCACCAGGCGCTGCTTGCGCGCGTGCGTGAAGCCGCGACGCGGCTCGGCGTCGAAGCTGCCGTCATGACCTTCGAGCCGCACCCGCGTGAATTCTTTGCGCGCATGGCTGGCGACTTGTCCAGGGCGCCCACCCGTATTGCCAACCTGCGCGACAAGCTGCAGTCGCTGGAAAACGCCGGCGTGGATCGCGTCATCGTCGAACACTTCAACGCGCATTTCGCATCTATGTCGCCGCAGGACTTCGTCGAAAAAGTCCTGGTGCAGGGACTGCACGTGAAGTGGCTGATGGTCGGCGAAGACTTCTGCTACGGCGCCAAGCGCGCCGGCAACGTCGCCACCCTGGTCGAGGCCGGCAAGAAGTACGGTTTCGAAGTCGAAGCACTGCCCACCGTCATGAACGAAGGCACACGCATCTCGTCCTCGGCCGTACGCGCCGCGCTTGCCGACAGCAACTTCGCCCTCGCCGCGCAACTGCTCGGTCATCCCTACGCCGTGTCCGGCCACGTTGCGCACGGCAAGAAGCTGGGCCGCACGATCGGTTTCCCGACCATGAACCTGCGCATCACGCACAAGCGACCGGCCATTTCGGGCGTCTTCGTGGTGCAGGTGCACGGACTCGCCGACAAGCCGCTGCCCGGCGTCGCCAGTCTCGGCGTACGGCCGACCATTGAGGATGCGGGCCGGGTGCTGCTCGAGACCTATGTGTTCGACTACAACGAGCAGTGCTACGGCAAGGTGGTGCGCGTGGAATTCCTGAAGAAGCTGCGCGACGAGGAAAAATACGTCGACCTGCCCACGCTGACCGCCGCCATCGAACGCGACGCGCAGCAGGCGCACGACTTCTTCACGGCGCGCGAAGCCCAGGCGAGTTCCGCCACCGACCGAATTTGACGATCAGACACGCCAGCCCTCACGGCACTGTTTGATCCACCCGATTTTTAAGACAGAAACCATCATGTCCGAGCAAAAAAACAAGTACCCGGTCAACCTGATCGACACGCCCTTCCCGATGCGCGGCGACCTCGCCAAGCGCGAACCCAAGTGGGTCAAGGAATGGCAGGAAAAGAAGATCTACCAGCGTATCCGCAAGGCATCCGCGGGACGTCCGAAGTGGATCCTGCACGACGGCCCGCCGTACGCGAACGGCGACATCCACATCGGCCACGCCGTCAACAAGATCCTCAAGGACATGATCGTCAAGTCGCGCAACATGGCGGGCTTCGATGCGCAGTACGTCCCCGGCTGGGACTGTCACGGCATGCCGATCGAAATCCAGATCGAGAAGCAGTTCGGCAAGCACCTGCCGACCGCAGAAGTGCAGGCCAAGTCGCGCGCCTACGCCAGCGAGCAGATCGAGCGCCAGAAGAAGGACTTCATCCGCCTCGGCGTGCTCGGCGACTGGGACCGTCCGTACAAGACGATGGAATTCCGCAACGAAGCCGATGAAATCCGCGTGCTGGGCAAGATCCTCGACAAGGGTTATGTGTACCGCGGCCTGAAGCCGGTGAACTGGTGCTTCGACTGCGGCTCTGCGCTGGCGGAAGCGGAAGTGGAATACCAGGACAAGCGCGACCCGGCGATCGACGTCGGCTTCCCGTTCGCCGAACAAGACAAGCTGGCGCATGCCTTCGGCCTCGATAAGCTGCCGACCGACAAGGGCTACGCGGTGATCTGGACCACGACGCCGTGGACCATTCCCGCCAACCAAGCGCTGAACGTGCACCCGGAACACCGCTACGCGCTGGTGCAGACCGAGCGCAACGGCGAAACCATCCTGCTGCTGCTCGCCGCCGAACTGGTTGCATCCTGCCTGCAGCGCTATGGCCTGGAAGGCAAGATCATTGCCACTTGCGGCGGCGAAGCGCTGTCGATGATCAAGTTCAAGCATCCGTTTGCGAACGCCGACAAGGGCTACGACCGCTACTCGCCGATCTATGTCGGCAACTACGTCACGCTCGACACCGGTACCGGCATCGTGCACTCCGCGCCTGCGTATGGCCTGGATGACTTCGTGTCCTGCAAGTCGCACGGCATGAACGATGACGAAATCCTGAAGCCGGTGATGGGTGACGGCAAGTACGCGTCCTGGCTGCCCTTCTTCGGCGGCATGACCATCTGGGAAGCATCCAAGCCGATCTGCGCCAAGCTGGAGGAAGTCGGCTCGCTGTTCAAGCTGGTGATGTTCGACCACAGCTACATGCACTGCTGGCGCCACAAGACCCCGATCATCTACCGCGCAACCTCGCAATGGTTCGCGGGCATGGACGTGACGCCGAAGGACGGCGGCAAGAGCCTGCGCGAAACCGCGCTGGCCGGTGTCGAGGCAACGGCCTTCTTCCCCGCCTGGGGCAAAGCGCGCCTGCACGGCATGATCGCCAACCGCCCGGACTGGACCCTGTCGCGCCAGCGCCAGTGGGGCGTGCCGATGGCCTTCTTCGTGCACAAGGAAACCGGCGAACTGCATCCGCGCACGCCGGAACTGCTCGAAGCCGTAGCCAAGCTCGTCGAAAAAAACGGCATTGAAGCCTGGCAGGCGCTCGATCCGAAGGAGCTGCTCGGCGCGGACGCCGAGATGTACGTGAAAAACAAGGACACGCTGGACGTGTGGTTCGACTCCGGCTCCACGCACCAGACCGTGCTGCGCGGCTCGCATGCCGACGAATCCCACTTCCCGGCCGACCTCTATCTGGAAGGCTCGGACCAGCACCGCGGCTGGTTCCATTCCTCGCTGCTGACCTCGTCCATGACTGATGGCCAGCCGCCCTACAAGGCGCTGCTGACCCACGGTTTCGTGGTGGATGGCGAAGGCAAGAAGATGTCCAAGTCCAAGGGCAACGTCGTCGCGCCGCAAAAGGTGTCCGATTCGCTGGGCGCGGAAATCCTGCGCTTGTGGGTCGCCTCGACCGACTACTCGGGCGAGCTATCGATCTCCGACGAAATCCTCAAGCGCGTCGTGGAAGCCTACCGCCGCATCCGCAACACGCTGCGCTTCCTGCTGGCCAACACGTCCGACTTCGATCCGAAGAAGGATGCGGTGCCGGCGGCCGAGCTGTTCGAGATCGACCGCTACGCGATCGCGCGCATGGCGCAATTGCAGGGTGAAATCCTGCAGCACTTCGAGGTGTTCGAGTTCCACCCGGTGGTTGCCAAGCTGCAGATGTACTGCTCGGAAGACCTCGGCGGTTTCTACCTCGATATCCTGAAGGACCGTCTCTACACCTGCGGCACGACCTCGAAGGCGCGCCGCTCCGCGCAGACCGCGATCTGGCACATCACCCATGCGCTGCTGCGCGTGATGGCGCCGATGCTGTCCTTCACGGCGGAAGAAGCCTGGGCCGTGTTCGCCGGCAAGGAAGGTTTTGCCGAGAGCGACGAAACCATCTTCACGCAGACCTACTACGCGCTGCCCGAAGTGGCGGACGGCGCCGCGCTGCTGGACAAGTTTGCCGCGCTGCGCGAACTGCGCGCCGAAGTCACCAAGCAGCTGGAAGAAGTGCGCGTTGCCGGCGGCATCGGCTCGTCGCTGCAGGCGGAAATCGAGATCAAGGCCAGCGGCGACAAGCTGGCCCTGCTGGAAAGCCTCGGCGATGACTTGAAGTTCGTCTTCATCACCTCGCAGGCCAAGGTGACGAAGGTCGCAAGCGAAGCGGAGGAAGGTGTGGTCGTGACGCCGTCTTCGCAACAGAAGTGCGAACGCTGCTGGCACTATCGCGCGGATGTCGGCGCGAATGCCGAGCATCCTTGCCTCTGCGGCCGCTGCGTGAGCAACCTGTTCGGCCAGGGCGAAACCCGCAAGTTCGCTTAAATCCCCTTTGGCATTCCCGCTGCGGCGGGCATGCCGC
>NZ_LSTO01000001.1:2034020-2053059 GCF_002211445.1 Noviherbaspirillum denitrificans
CGGCAGGGCTGGCAGCACCGCGATGCGGCCCGGAACCATGTAGTCTGGCAGGCGGGCACGCAGCGCGCGTTGCAGGCTGTCGGCGTCAAGTGCGTCGCCGGCAACCCAGGCCTGGATCATCTGCTTGCCGAGCTTTTCGACGAGGCTCGCGGCGGCCTGGCTGACGCCGTTCACTGCCAGCAGCGCCGACTCGATTTCGCCCAGTTCGATACGGTAGCCGCGCAGCTTGACCTGCCGGTCCACGCGGCCGATGAAGCGCAGGTGGCCGTCGTCACCCAGCCAGCCGCGGTCGCCGGTCTTGTACATGCGGTGGCCGGGCCGGTGCGGGTCGGGCAGGAAGGCGTCGCGCGTTGCATCGGGTGCGCCGAGATAGCCGCGCGCGATGGTGTCTCCGCCGATGTAGATCTCGCCCGCCACGCCGAAGGGCACCGGGCGCAGCTGTGCATCGAGGACGTAGATGCGGGTGTTGTCGATCGGGCGGCCGACCGGCAGCGCGGTATGCGCCGACTGGAACTTGCACTCCCACGCAGTGGCGAAGATTGCGGCTTCGGTCGGGCCGTACACGTTGTACAGCCGCGCGCCGGTCATGCGCAGGTAGCGGTTGGCCAGTTCGGGCGGCAGCACTTCGCCGCCGCAGCAGGCGACGCGCAGCTTGAGTCCGGTACGGCTGCTGGCGCCGTCGAGGAAGCGGCTCAGTGTGGCCGGGACGAATGCCATGATGGTGACGCCGTGTTCGACCGCGAAGGCGGCCAGCGATTCCGGCAGCAGGCGACCCGGCGGCGGCAGCGCGACGCTGGCGCCGCATACCAATGGCAGCAGGGCTTCGATCAGTGCCGGGTCGAAGGTGAGCTGTGTTGCCTGCGCCGAGCGGTCGTGGCGTTCAACGGCATAGGTGCGCGTCAGCCAGGCAAGGCGGCGCGACAGTGTGGCGTGCTCGATCATCACACCCTTGGGCTTGCCGGTCGAACCCGAGGTAAACAGCACGTACGCCAGGTCGGAAGGCGCCGGGCAGGCGGGCAGGCGTCGCTCGACCACGCTGATGTCGCGCTCCTCGTCATTCACTTCGAGCATGTGCGGATGCAGCTGGCGCAGTTCGGCGGGGCTGGCGGGCGACACCAGCATGGCGAGCGCGCCGCTCTCAGCGAGGATGCCGGATACGCGCGCCGCGGGGCTGTGCACGTCCAGGGGCAGGAAGGCGGCGCCGGTCTTGGCGATTGCCAGCAGCGCGATCATCATCGCCGGCGAGCGGTCGATGGCGAAGGCGACGATCCTGTCGCGGCCTGCGCCCAGCGCTTCCAGCCGGTACGCGAGCTGGTTGGCGCGGCGATTCAGTGTGCCGTAATCCATGCTGCCACTCGGCCACACGAGCGCGACCGCACGCGGGTCGAGGGCCACCTGGCGCTCGAACAGGCAGATGAAAGGCAGTGTCTCGTCGTGGTTGGTCACGTCTTCATGCACGCCGTCGAGCACGGCGCGCCGCTCCTCCGGCGGCAGCAGGTCGAGCTCGCCGAGCGACTGCAGCGGGTCCGCCATCATGCGGTCGAGTACCGCGGTCAGGCGGCGTGCCAGCAGCGGGACTTCGCCTGACATGAAGCAGGCCGAGCTGCCTTCGAGGACAAGTTCCACATCCTGGTCCGGATGGAATTCGCACACCGTGACGCCGAGCGGATAACGCGCGGTGCCGGAGAACAGCTGGCGCGAATCAATCAATTGCGCATCGCCGAAGGACAGATCGTAGTCCTGCCGCTCGAAGGAGAGGATGAGGTCGAACAAGCCATCGCGGTTGTGCCGGATCAGTTCGAGCGAGCGGCCGAGCACGCTCAGCGGATAGCGCGGATGGCGCAGCGCGCTGCGCACGGCGGAGCTGCAGGCGGCCAGCAGCTCCGATACCGTCATGCCGGGGCGCACGCGCAGGCGCAGCGGGCTGACGCCGACAAACATGCCGGGCGTGCCCTTGTAGCGCCGCCCCAGCCGGTTCAGGCTGGGGATGCCGATCACGACCTCTTCGCGATTCGTGGTGCGCGTGAAGTACACGGCGAGCGCGGCGAGGAACAGGCAGAACGGGCTGACGCCGCGGCTGGCCGAGAAGATGCACATCCGGTTGTAGTCGTCGCGCGATATGCCGCGTACCGCGAGCTGCGCGGCGGGCAATTGGCGCGACAGCGGGTTGGCGTAGGGCCGTTCGAACAGCGGCGGCGGCAGCTCAGGGAACTGGCCGTTCCAGTAGGCGGCATCGCTCTCGAAGGCGGGCGACTGTTCGTAATCCAGCGACTCCCGCACGTACTGCGCATAGGGCTGCGTGTCGGCGGGCGGAATGTCTTCCTGTGCCAGCAGCGCGTTGTAGATTTCGCTCCAGCGCCGCATCACTTGCGTCGTGCCCCAGCCATCCATGATGAGATGGTGGAACTGGATGGTCAGCCCGTGGAATTCATCGTTCGCGCGCAGCAGTGCAAAGCGCCACGGCGGCGTGCCGTCCAGCGTGAAAGGCACACGTATCCATTCCTGCCACCATGCGCGCATCGCCTCGCGCGGGTCGGCGGCGTCGGCCATCTGGATCACTTCCAGGTGCGGTACGCCGAAGGCGGCCAGGCGCTGCGTGCCATCGGGCAGCGGCGCCAGCCGCAGCGCATCGTTTTCTGCGACCAGCAGCGCCAGCGATTGGCGGAAGAGTTCGAGGTCCAGGCGGCCGCGCAGGAAGGCGCCGCCGCCGATGTTCAGGTGGGCGCTGCCGGGCCATGCGCGCTGGTCCAGCCATACTTCACGCTGGCTGGAAGACAGGGGCAGGGCCTGGCTTTCTACCGCAGTGAAGTAATCGTTCGATCCCATTGCTCGATCTTTTCCCTGGCGTAGCGGTAACCGGTGTCAGCGATCTCTTCGGCGCGTTTGTAATCCATCAGGGTAAAGCCCGAGACCGGCGGTTCGAGATAGTGGTCGGCGAGCGCCATGGTGCGATCGCGCTGGTGCAGGCTGCCGATGTGGCTGGCCCGGTACAGGATGTCGCCGATGCCCGGCACCGACGGCGCGGCGGGCGAAAAATAACGTTTGAGCGAATGCCGCGCGGACAGCCGAGGCAGTGCGGGATCGACGCCCATTTCGTCGCGTACGTCGACGTCGATGGCGATGATGGTGCCGTTGCCGCGCCGCTTTTCCAGCGGCGTACCGAGGCGCATGCGCATCGCATCGACCGGCACATTGTCGAGGATCGCGCCGTCGACCAGCAGCTGGCCTTCATGCACCACCGGCGGCAGCAGGCCGGCCGGCGAGTTGCTGGCGAGGACGGCGCGCCACAGCGGACCGCGTTCCTGCACCGTGGTGCAGCCGCGCGTGAGATTGCAGGCGGCCGCGAAATAGGGACGCCACAGCGCCGTCATCTTTACGCCTTCGAACATGCGCTCCAGGTCGCGTTCGATGCGGCGGCCGGCGAGCAGTGACACGAGCGGCAGCGTTGGACGTTCACCGCCGAGCGCGAACTGCTTGGTGCGATTGAGGATCTCGTCGAGCGGCACACCGCACGCGTATTGCGCGCCGATCAGTGCGCCCATGCTGTTGCCGCCGAGGAGGTCGACCGGGATGTTGAATTCGTGCAGCGCGCGCAGCACGCCGATGTGCGCGAAGCCGCGCGCCCCGCCGCCACCCAGCACGACGCCGACCGCATTGCCGGTCAGGAAGCGCGCGAGATGGGCGAAGTCGGCATCGCTGCCGCGGCGTAGCGGATAGACACGTTCCAGCGTGCGGCCCTGCAGCCAGGGTTCGCAATCCACTGGATCGGCAGCGGATGCGGGATGCAGCAGCACGAGATGCTGGCGCTTCATCGAGAAGCCGGGTTCTTTCCCGAGCAGGCTTTCCACCTCGTGCACGCTGGTTCCCTCGCCGGGCGAGGCCACAAAGATGAGCTGGTCAGCCTGGCGGAATGCATGTTGCGTCAGGGCCGAGCCGACCGCTTCGGCTTCGTAGATGAGGAAGTCGACCTGCCGTTCGAGCTGGTTCAGCATTTCGCTTGCCGCGTTGCTGTCGTTCCTGTCGTGCGTGACTTCGCGCAGCATGGAGCAGCTCAGGTGGCGGGCGCGGGCTTGCTTCGCAAAGGCCTTTGCCAGTCCGGCCGCCACGTCGCCGGCACCGGCGCCTGGGTGCAGCGGAATGACAGCGAAGGTTTGCGCAACCTTGCGCTCCATCGCCTGCGGCGTATGGCGCAGATGGTTGAAGATTGCCTGCGCGAACACGCGGTTCAGCGCGATCGGCTGTCGGCGCAGCAGCGCTTCGAAGCTGGGGCGGTTGAGAACGGCGATGGTGGTGTCGCGTACCGCGCTGACATCGGCGGTACGTTTTTGCTGCAGGATCAGGCCGGTTTCGCCGACGCTGTCGCCGGGACAGATTTCGTTGTACAGCAGCATTTCGCCGTTGGGGCTGCGGCGCCATACGCGCAGCCGGCCGCTGAGCACGAAGATCATGAATTCGGACGGATCGCCCTCGCGGAACAGGTTGCTCCCGCCGCGCACATGCTGGATTTCGAGGGATTGCACGAGGTCGTCGAGCACGACATCGTCGAGCATGCTGAACACCTGGCTTGCTCGCAGGATGGCCTTGATCCGCAACGTGCTGTCCACCGCCTCCTCCTCGCCGGCAGCGGCGGGCAGGGTGGTTGTATCGTCTGGCCCGTGAATGATGTGCGACATGTCGGCAGGCACGATTTGGCGGTTAGATAGATTGTGTGAAACCTTGGCCGGGAACAGCCGACTTGCCGCTCGTTTCGACGCGGTATGCCGCTCGGCAATGTTGCATGTTCAGTGTAAAGGAAGTTGGGACGCTTGCAATGCGGCAGCTTCTTCCTTCCGGAAATGATTCTCGAAAGCAAAAAATGCGCCAATTGTTACCAGCCGTTACAAAACAAGGGTTTGGGACGGTTTAGTTATTGATTTGCCTGAGGAGTGTAAAAAATTCCGACAGGCAAAAAAGGAGGGAAATACAACAGGAGGGAATGCGCCTCGGGAGGCGAGGCGCATCGGATCGACGAAATCAGGCCGTGTGGCTGGCGTCGCCGCGGAAGTAGCGCCGCTGCCTGCCCGCACCGGCATGCTGGATTTTTTGCGTGGAAACGAGGGTCGCCAATGCCGGCGCCACGCGCTGCTTGAGTTTCTGGACCTGGGCTTTTTGGTCCGGGCCGAGGCCGAGGTGTGCGGCCGCCGCATTGGCGATGTCGACTGCGGACTGCGGTTCATTGGTGACCAGTTCCAGCCAGAAGTCGGCACCGGTGGTCGGCAGGCCGGAGTCTTCCGTGGCGGCGCCGGATATCCTGCCGCGCTTCGATTGTTTCGTTTCCTGCGAAGCAGCCTTGCGGCGGCCAGGAACTTCCTGGCGTGCGGCACGGCCACGCCTGCCTGCCTTTTTCTTCGCTGGCTTGCGCTCCTCTTCGTCGAGGAGCGTCGTATCGTCAGTGTCGACGCTTTCGAGTTGGGTCAGCGCGGTTTCCAGCGCTTCCACGCGGGCACTGTAGAAGGCGGCGCCCTGGCGGGCATGTGAAAGTTCTGCCTGGATGGCTCGTCGTGCGGAGTTGAGGTTCGGTGTCAACGCAATTCTCCTGATTGAAGTTCATAACACGCACTGCATTAGACATGCGCACTTGCGCATGCGTTTCAGGAGAACCTAAGGGATTGCTAGGAATTGCTGTTGCGATTGCTCAAGCGGCGTTAGGAATTACGGCGCCCACGTTGCATCGTTCGACGCAGCGCGCATCCTGGCACGCTGGAACTGTTCGTAAAACTGGCCTGCCGTCATCGGCTTGTAGTAAAGATAGCCCTGCATGATGGCGCAGCCGGCCTTTTTTAGGTAAAGCGACTGGCCCTCTGTTTCCACACCTTCCGCGATCACGTTCACACCGATGCTGGCGGCAATCGAAATCACTGCCAGCACCACCGGATAGTGGCCGTCCTGGTGCGCGATGTCCTTCACGAAGGAACGGTCTATCTTCAGGGTCTTGACCGGGAACTGTTGCAGATAGGCGAGCGAGGAATAGCCGGTGCCGAAGTCATCGACCGCGATTCCTATGCCGGCGTTCGCCATCTTGCGTAACTGGTTGAGCGCCTGCTGCGGATTGCGGATGCAGACGCTTTCGGTGATTTCGATTTCCAGCTGGGACGGGCGGATGCCGGCGCCCGCCACCCAGCGCAGCAACTTGCGCGCGATATCGCCGCGGTCCAGGCATTGCGGCGACAGGTTGAGCGACACGCGTTCGATGCCGAGGCCGGCGTCGTTCCAGACACGCAACTGGTTGCACACCGCGCGGATCATCCAGTCGGTCAGCGTCAGCATGAGACCGTTTTCTTCTGCGAAGGGGAGGAACTCGCCGGCGGAAAGCGTGCCGCGCTCCGGATGGTTCCAGCGCATCAGCGCTTCGGCAGCGACGATGCGGCCGGAGGACACGTCGACCTGCGGCTGGTAATACATTTCCAGTTCGTTGCGTTCGATCGCCTGGCGCAGCGACTGCGCGAGTGCGACCTTCTGGCTGGCTGCGATTTCCATCGACGCATCGTAGAAGCGGAAATTGTTCTTGCCGTCCGTCTTCATCTGGTACATCGCAATGTCGGCGTGCCGTACCAGGTCTTCCATCGTCTCGCCGTCGTCCGGATAGATGGCGATGCCGATGCTGGCGGAGATGTGCACCAGCTGGTTGTCGAGCTGGAAGGGCTGCTTGAGCGACCACAGGAACTTGCGCGCGATAGCGGCGGCATCCTTGGGGAAGCGCAGGTCCGGCAGCAGCACCGTGAATTCGTCTCCGCCGACGCGCGCCAGCGTATCGCCGCGCCGCAGGTTCAGGCGCATGCGTTGTGCCACCTCGCGCAGCAGCTGGTCGCCCTTCAGGTGGCCCAGCGTGTCGTTGATCGGCTTGAAACCGTCGAGGTCGACGAACATCACCGCGATCTTGCTGCTGTTGCGCTTGGCATGGATGATCGCTAGGTCCAGCCGGTCCTTGAACAGCACGCGGTTGGGCAGGTCGGTCAGGACGTCGTAGAACGCCTGGTAGGAAATGCGCTGCTCGGCGCGCTTCAGCTCGGTGATGTCGCGCGCCACGCCATAGGTGCCGAATAGCTCGCGGCGCGTCTTGTCCTCGCTCACCGAATAGAGGGCGGTAGCGTTGAAGGAAATCGTCAGCAGCGTGTTGTCGAAATAGCGTTCTTCCATCAGCGCATTGCGCGACTTGAGCCGCAGTTCGACATTGCGCGATGCGCGCTCGCCCACACGGCGTTCCTGGAACACATAGCGTGCGCGCTCGAGGTCGTCCTCGTGCACGAGGGTCGAGTAATGCTTGCCCACCAGTTCGGCGCGCTTATAGCCGAGCAACTGTTCCGCGCGGTCGTTGATGTAGGTGAAGCGACCTTCGAGGTCGATGGTGTAGATGATGTCGGGCAGCGTGTCGACGAGGTAGCGGTACAGGCGTTCCGAGCACTCGAGCTGGTACTGGATATCGCGCTTTTCCGCTTCCAGTGTCTTGCGGTGCAGCGCCTGCGAGACCGTGGTCAGCAGGTCTTCCGGATGGAAGGGTTTGCGCAGGTAGCCATAGACACCGCGCTTGATGGCGCCGATCGCCGCGTCGATGTCGCGCTCGCCGCTGATGACCACCACGCCGGTATCGGTGCCCTGCGTGGAAATGATGTCCATCATCTGGTGGCCGTCGAGTTCGGGCATGCGCAGGTCGAGCAGCACGAGGTCGGTGCGGTTGGCGGCGAGGTAGTCGACGGCTTCGCGCGCCGACGTGAGCATCTTGAGGTCGTAGTCCTGGTCGGACAGCAGGTCGTGGATGCTGCGTACCATCCGTGCATCGTCGTCCACCAGCACAATCTTCGGCCGGTCGCGTCGCGTGGCGAGCGGGAGCTCCGGCTGGGCCAGCGTCGTCACCATGGCGGCGGAATCGCGTGTGGAGAGGATGTTCATGGAGGTCACCTGCTAGGGCGGAGCGGACCCTGCAGGCGCAGAGCACGGAAACAGCAATTCGAACGCGGTCCCATCCTTGCCGGTCTGGCAGTACATGTGTCCGCCCATTTTCTTGACCAGTCCATGCACAATGCTCAGGCCGAGGCCGCGGTGGTTGCCGCCCTTGGTCGAGCGGACCGGGGTGTACAGGTTGGCGACGATATCCGCCGGCAGGCCGGGGCCGTTGTCGCGCACGGTGACTGCAACGTACATGCGCTCGTCCTGCCGGGTGTAGCCCTTGCACGCGATGTCGATTTGCCCGCCATTGGACAAGGCCTCGATCGCATTCTTGACCAGGTTGAGGAAGACCTGCTTGAGCATGCCGGGGTCGCCCGGCACTTCCAGTGTTTCGTCCAGCGATTGCAGCGCAATGGCGATCGCGGGCGGCACCAGTTCGGCGTCGCGCAACAGGCCCACCACGCCGCGGATGATGGCACCGAGGTCGGCCAGCTTTTCCGGCGGCCGCGCTTGCGGGTCGGCCGCATTGTTGATGAGCGCGGTTACGCGATCGATTTCTTCGTGGATGATCGCGATTTCGCTGGCGATGGATTCCTTCTTGGTGACCTTGCGGTCGAGCACGCTCAGGTAATTGCGGATGATCGACAGCGGCGTGTTGACTTCGTGCGCCAGAGAGCGGAACGCGGTCACGTTGTCCGGTCCCGGCGCGGGCTGGGTAGTGCGGGTGGCGGCAATCCTGCCCAGCGACTTGCCCGCCTGGCTGCTGAAGGTCATCAGCATCGCTTCGCGCGCGCGCAGCGCGGGAACCAGGCTGGCGTCCACCGATGCGACCAGCAGGCCGTGGCAGGCGACGCTGTCGGCCAGGGCCAAGGCAACCATGCAATCGCCGCCCAGCAGGCGCTGCAATTGCTCTTCGAAAATGGTCGGCGCGGGGCCGCTCCGGTCCAGCCACGCTGCCTGGCGCGTCGCGAGGGCGGCGCCGAGCGTGCCTTCCGCCGTCAGCGGCAGGCTGAACAGCATGGCCTTGTCGTCAGCGGAAGCACCGACATATCCCTGCAACGCATCTTCGGCCGGGTTGTGCATGAGCACGACCGCTTCACCCAATCCGAACAGCATGCAGGCCGCACGTGCAATGGCGGCCATCGATTCTTCGTCCTGCACGTCGAAGCAGCCGTCCAGGCTGGCGCCAAATACCAGGTCGTTGACCTGGGCAGCGAGTTTTGCGCGCGCGTCATCCTCCGGCACCACGACTGGCGCTGCCAGCGCGTCGCCGATGGTGGCGAGGTCGATGCCGAGGTATTCGGCGACTTTCCGGATTTCTTCTTCGGTCGTCTTGCACAGCTGCTCCACGTCGTCTTGCCCGAGGCCGCACAGGTGGGCGGCGGCCATCACGCCGACTGCATCGCTGCGCAGGCCGGGTGTCAGCTGGTTGGCGAGGTTGACCGCGCGGATCAGCGGATGCGTGCGCTGCAGGCGCATTTCCGGCTCGTGGTGGAAGCGGATGCTGTCGGCGATGAAGGAATCGAGCTGCCAGCGGTTCGCGATCCATCCGCCGGCCTCGGCGTGCGTCATCTGCAGCAGGTCTTTCTCCTGCGCGCACAGCGCCGCGTCGTCATTGGCGTGGAAATGCGGTGCGTACTGCTCCGGTTCCGCCGACAGCAGCGCGAGGCGGCCGACATCGTGCAGCAGGCCGGCGAGATAGGCCTCCTCGAGGCGCGGGTAGTCCATGCGCTTCGCGATTTCGCGGGCATTGATGGCCGCGCTGAGCGAATGGATCCAGAAGCCCCGCAAGTCGGTCGAGCGGCGCACCGAAAAGCTGCCGAACAGCTGGAACACCGCTTCGCTGATCAGCAGGGTCTTGACCATGTTCATGCCGATGGTTATCAGCGCCTGTTCGAGGCTGGGAGCGACGCGCGCGCGGCGAAAGGCGGGGCTGCCGGCCACGGTCAGGATGCGGCTGGTCATGCCGGCGTCGCGGGAAATCAGGGTTGCCAGCGCGGGGATGCCCGCATTGTCGTTGCGGCACATTTCCATGAGCTGCAGCAGGACTTGCGGCATGGCCGGCATGCGCGCTGCGGCGAGCCGGCTGAGGATGGCGCTGTCAGCGAGGGCGTGCATTCGGCGGGGGCGTCACGCAGGCGACGGCGCAGGCGCGCCGCCGTGGCAAAAGGGATGGAGCAAAGCGTTGTCGCGTACTCGGTGTGCCATGGTGCACAAGCCTCCCAACATTGAGAATGTCAGCCAAACTCTGGCCATAATAGCATCAAAAGATTTCCATATGGATAGATTTGATTATCCGAAATCAAGCTGGGACGCCGGTTTCCGGCGAATGTGGCAAATTTGGCGCGAATTGTCATTTTTCCCATATCTATGGCTTGCGGGATCCCGGGAACGAGATTGGAATGGCAATTTTTCCATCCGGTCATTCTTTTCATGAATGAGGTCATCGTCTCTGCTATTCGCGACAGGAAAATCCTGGCCATGGGCGAGCGCCGGGTGGAGCCGCATGCCTATGGCCTGGACGGCGTTGGAAAGGCGCACTTGCTGTGCTACGACGTGAGCGCGCCGGCGGCCGAAGGACGGCGAGGCTGGGCGGTACTGCCGGTGCCCGCGCAGATGGACGTGGCAGTGACGGCGGAGCGATTCGGCCGTGCGCGGATGGGATATCGCCGGGACGACACCGGCCTCTGTTCTGTCGTCGAACAGGTTTAATTGATAAATCCATGCTCTAAAGCAATTTTCAACGTAAATTAGTTGTCATTCCGCAACGACGGGTGCCGTATCATGAAGGCGAACCGAGTTCGCCACCCCAGGCATCCATGTTTCCCTCGAAGCGCCAGATCACCCCAGCCGACATCAAGCTCGGCGAGCCGCTGACCTTCTCGGTCTACGATCAGGAAGGCCGGTTGCTGCTGCGCAAAGGCATCGTCATCACGATGCAGGAACAGGTCGACCGCATCATCCTGCGCAAGGCAGTGATGGGCACCGACGGGCTGGCCGCCTCCGAGCGCGCCGCCGCGCCGCCACGTGCGACGCCGCCGTTGCGCGCGCAGGGCGAGGCGATGCCGGTCTTCGACCAGGTCGGCAGCCTGATCCTCAACCTCAAGCACACCTTCACCACCGTCATCAAGACGCCGGACCAGATCGACCTCGGCGTGCGCGTGCGGCAGCTCGCCGCGCGCATCCAGGCCTTGTGCAAGGCCGACATCGACAGCGCGCTCGCCGCGCCGCACCTCGACCATGCCAACCCCTACCTCATCGTGCACCAGGTGATGGGCGCGGTGCTGGCCGAAGTGACCGCGCGCCGTGCCGGGCTGGACGACGAAGCGCGGCTGCCGCTGGTATGCGCCGCGCTCACGCGCGACATCGGCTTGTTCGAGGTGCAGGCGGAACTCGACCAGGCCAATGGTGCGCTGCCGGATGCGCTCAAGCGCGCCATCGCGGCACATCCGTCCACCGGTGCCGCCATCCTGCGCAGCGCCGGCGTCGACGATGCCGCCTGGCTGGATGCGGTCGAGCAGCATCACGAGCGGCTGGACGGCAACGGCTATCCGCACAAGCTGCAGGGCGGGGCAGTGTCGCCCGGCGGCCGCATCCTGGCCATTGCCGATACCTACAGCGCGATGACCAAGCCGCGGCCCTACCGCGCCAAGGAACACTCGTCGCAGAACGCGCTGCGCGACATCTACCTGCAGAAGGACGTCAGCCTGGATGGCGGCCTGATCCAGGCCATGATCCGCGAGATCGGCATCTTCCCGCCCGGCTCGATCGTGCGGCTCAAGAGCGGCGAGGTCGCGGTCATCAAGCACTGCACGCACAAGCCCGCCGACGCCGTCGTGTACACCGTGTACGACCCGCGCGGCATGCCAATGCTCGACCCCATCCGGCGCGAGGCGGCGAACCCGAATTACGAAATCATGGGCATGGTCCCGTTCACCGAGTGCCGGTCGGCCGCGGTGACGATCAAGCGCCTGTGGATGAAATGAACAAATTAGCGATGCGAGGCGCGTCATGAAAAAGAACTTCCCCGTCACCGGCCAGGAAAAAACCGTCCAGGAAGGCATACGCCTGGTCTCCCGCACGGACACGAAGGGCATCGTCACCTTCGCCAATGACAACTTCGTCGCGCAGAGCGGCTTCTCGCGCGACGAGCTGCTGGGAAGCAGCCACAACATCGTGCGCCATCCCGACGTGCCGCCCATCGTGTTCGAAGACATGTGGGACACGCTCAAGAAAGGCTTGCCGTGGCGCGGCACCGTCAAGAACCGCTGCAAGAACGGCGACCACTACTGGGTCGATGCGCACGTGGTCCCGGTGCGCAAGGATGGCAAGACCATCGGCTACATGTCGGTGCGGACGGCGGCATCGCGCGAGGCCATCGAGAAGGCCGAGGCACTGTATGCGGAAGCGGCCCGCACCGGACAGGTGCCGCGCCAGAGCGGCGGCGGCTGGCGGCGCTTCATGACGGTCCGCAACGGCGCGGCGCTGGGCATCGTCTTCGTCACCCTGATGATGATTGCTGGCGGCATCCTCGGCATCACCGGCCTGACCTTGTCCAGCCAGGCCATGAGCGGCCTGTACCATGAAGAAATGGCGCCGGTGCATGCCATCGGGCGCATCAACTTCCTGATGGCGGACAACCGCGCGCAGGTGGCGTTGTCGCTGCGGGAAGACATGGCCAGCGGCAAGACGCGCGGACATATGGCAGCGCTGGAAAGGAACCGCCTCGAGATCGATGCGCTCTGGAATACGTACATCAAGCTGCCACGCGGCGAGCAGGAGCGTGCGCTGGCCGACGCTTACTGGCAGGCGCGCAACCACTACGTCGACAGCGGGCTGAAGCCGGCGCGCCAGGCGCTCGAGCAGGGCGATTTCGCCGCAGCCGGCAAGGTCATGGACGAGCAGCTCAATCCCCTGTATGACGAGGCGAACCATCGCGCTGCCGCGCTGCTCGATTTCCTGTCGGTCAAGGCCAGGGACAACTTCGAAGCGGTCGCGCAACGCAACCACCTGATCATCGTGGTGGCGGTCGCCGGCATCACCGCCGGCTGCCTGATCGTGCTGTTTGCCGGCGTGTACTTCTTCCGCGCGACTGTCGTTCCGCTACAGTCCGCCGTCGGTGCGCTGGAGCGTATCGCCGAAGGCAACCTTTCCGGCGAAGCCGACACCAGCGGATTCGGCGAGCCGGGGCGGGTGATGACGGGCGTCGCCATCATGCAGCTGCATTTGAAGGTCATGATGGACGAGATCCGCGTGTCGTCCGGATCGATCCGCGAACAGTGTCATCGGCTCAATACCACGATGATGAACCTGGCCGAACATTCCGAGGAACAGCATGACCGGGTGTACCAGACGGTGGATGCGGCGACTGCTTCCGCCGAAGGGCTCGGGCGGCTGGCGGAGGATGCGGAGCGCATGATGCAGCTGGCCGAGCAGGGCATTGCGGTAGCCGACGTCGCCGACGTTGACACCGGAGACCTGGCGAAGATGGCGCACGATCTGGCGGCGGCAGTGCGGCTGGAAGCGTTCTCGATGGGGGATACCGTGGGGCAGATGAACCAGGTGGCAATGCTGATCGTTGAAAACCGCGGGGAAGTGCAGGGCGCCTGGGCGGCTTCGCAGCGGTTGGAAAAGACGGCGCAGGAGCTGGATAAGCTCGTCAAGTATTTCGATTGAGCCTTCTTCAAACAAGCTTTTCTTCCCGGCCGCGCGCCGGGGAGCCTTTTCAAAAAGCTTGATCTAGATCCTTTAAATTTTGACAACAGGCGCATAGGCTGGACCCTGCGTCCTGTTGTCATTTGTGCCACGCATGGCGCTGCCGGCATCACGGACGAATGTCATTACCCGGAATTTCGTAGTGGGGTATCCGATTACCTTTCTGTGGGGGACAAAATGAAGATCTCTCGACTGATTGCCGCATCCATTGCGACCATGGGCCTGGCTTCATTCGCAGGCAACGTCCATGCACAAACACTGAAAAAGGTTGCCGAAAGCAACAAGATAACCGTGTCGTACCGCGAGGCCGCGGTGCCATTCAGCTATTTGATCGGCACCCGCAAGCCCGTCGGTTTTGCCGTCGATATCACCGAAGCAGTCATCGACGATGTACGGGCGAAACTCAGGAAGCCGAACCTCGAAGTGGCCTGGATGCCTGTCACCGGCCAAACCCGCATTCCGTTGCTGGTCAACGGCACATACGATCTTGAGTGCGGTTCCACGACCAATACTGCCGCACGCGGCAAGGAAGTTTCGTTTTCCACCAGCTATTTTTATACCGGGACGCGCGTGCTGGTCAAAAAGGATGCCGGAATCAGGAGCTATGCAGACCTGGCCAGGAAAACAGTAGCGACGCCCGCGGGCAGCACCAACGAGAAGGTCATCCGGAAGTACAGCGACGACCACGGCCTCGACATACAGATCGCGCCCGGAAAGGACTACGGTGAAGCGTTTTCACTCGTGGAAGGCGGCCGTGCCGCAGCCCTCGCCCTGGACGATGTGCTGCTGTTTGGCCTCAGGGCCAATTCCCGGGATCCCGCATCGCTCGATATCGTTGGTGATCCCCTGCAGGTCGAGCCTTACGGCTGCATGGTGCGCAAGGACGATCCCGAGTTCAAGAAGCTGGTCGACGGCACCATCGCCCGCTTGATGAAGTCGGGCGAGTTTGCCCGGTTGTATGCGAAATGGTTCGAAGGGCCGATTCCGCCGAAAGGGGTACGCCTCGATATGCCCATGAGCGAGCAACTCAAAGCCAATCTCAAGGCACGCAGCGACCAACCCGCGATGTGAGATCGAATGCGGGCCGGGCAGCTGCGGAAAGCATTTGAACCGTCAAGACAAAGAACAAATACAACAAGTAAAAAATATGCTGTAATCCACAAGGCAACACCGACAACCAAGGAGATAACATGAAAAGACTCGCAGCCGCCCTGATGCTCGCAGCGCCCTTCTTCTTCAGCACCGCCCACGCCGCCACCGAACAGCAGAACAAGATGGCCACCTGCAACAAGGAAGCCGTCGACAAGAAAGGCGACGAGCGCAAGGCGTTCATGAAGGAATGCCTGAGCAACAAGCCGAAAGTCAGCGATGCAAAGAAGGCGCAGCAGGAGAAGATGAAGACCTGCAATGCCGAAGCCAAGGACATGAAGGGCGACGAGCGCAAGAAGTTCATGAGCTCCTGCCTGAAGAAGGGCTGATCTCCTCGCGCATTTCTTCCTTGCCGCATCCGTGTAGGAATTGCACGGATGCGCGCCCCACAAAGCCCGTCCACCTGCCTGTCCAACCCACGGGCACGCTTCTCGCATTCCTCTTTCCATCAGTGCCGGCTCTCCTCTGGCAATCCGGAAATCCCTTTCTATAATGAAGCGATGGGTATCTTTGCCGAAACCATTCCGCACATCATCGCGCTCGCCGCAGCACTTGCCGCGTTCGCGACCCTGTACTGGAATACCCGCGCCGCCGACTGGCAGCGCTTGTCCGCACCCGGCGCGTTTTCCGCCTGGTGCTGCGCCATCATCCTGCTGCCGATGCTCTGGCGTTTCAGCGTGCCGCTTTCAGGCGGCCCCGTTCTCCACATGGCCGGCCTGCCCATTTTCGTGCTGATGTTCGGCCGCAGGCTGGCGATGACGGGTGCCGCTCTTTCCGTCCTGGCTTATACCATCGCCTTTGACGCGCAATGGCTCAACCTCGGGCTGAACCTGCTGCTGCTCGCGGTGCTGCCCGCGTATTGCGGCGATGCGCTGATGCGCGCGACCGAACGCTTCCTGCCGCGGCATATGTTCGTCTACCTGCTGGGCAACGGCTTCTTCGGCACGATGGCGATGCTGGCGCTGCTCAACATGCTGTCGCTCGGCGTGTACTACGCGATCGTGTCGGCCGCCACCGCCAGCGGCGATGCACTGGCTTACATGCTCCTGCTGTCCTGGGGCGAGTCCTTCCTCACCGGCCTCCTGCTCACCATGTTCACGGTCTACCGGCCGGAATGGGTGCTGACCTTCGACGACAACGTCTACCTGCGCGGCAAGTAATCCTTGATGAACGATGCGGCTGCACGGCTCACTGCCGCTGGCTGGCTGAAGTGCGGTGAATGCCCGCAATCGGCGATCGCCAATGCCCGTGCATGCGGCGCGAGCCGTTCAATGCCGTGGATCTGCGCCAGCGTTGCGTATTCATCCTGTTCTCCCTGCATGGCCAGCACCGGGCAGGCGATCTTCGGCAGTTCCGCTTCGATGTTCCAGTTGCGGAAGGCGGGGTCCAGCCAGGCATCGTTCCAGCCGCGAAAGACCGATTCGACATCGCGGTGATGGCGGGCCAGGCGCGGTTTCAGGTCGCCATGCCGATAGGCGTCGCGCGCCTCGAGGATGCCGGCAATGGTGATGTCTTCCACGAAGATGTGCGGCGCCAGGACCACCAGTCCGCTGGTGTGCGCCGAAAAGCGCGCGCCGTACAGCAGGGCAATCGAACCGCCGTCGCTATGGCCGAAGATCCAGGGTTTCTCGACGTTGAGCGCGGCCAGCAGCGCGGGCAGTGCCTCATGGGCCTGACGGTGCAGATAGTCGGGTTTCAGCGGCGCATCCAGCGGGCGCGGCGTGGACTGGCCGTAGCCGATGCGCGAAAACACCAGGCCGCGAAAGCCGTGCTCCTCGCAGAAGCGCTGCGGAAAATCACGCCACATCGAAATCGACCCGAGCCCTTCGTGCAGGAACACGACGGGAGGAAAGTCGGACTGTTCAGGTCCCAGCCACTGGTACTCGATCGACGCGTGACTGCCTTGCCAGGGAATGCTTGTGAATTGCATGGGATGCGTGCCGGTTCGTGAAGCAGCCATTATTGCATTTCAGGCGCGTCCGGCGCGCCGGCCTGAATGCCGGTACACTCAGGCGCATCCCGAATCCGCCGCTTCCGATGACATCCGCCACCCACGCCGACAGCCGTACTGATGCATTACTCGCATGGTTCTTCGTGCTCGTCTGGGGTTCGGGCTATCTCGCCAGCAAGGTGGGGATGCAGTATGCGCCGCCGTTCACCTTCCTTGCGTTGCGCTATGTGTTCGGCGTGCTGTGCCTGATTCCATGGCTGCTGGTGTCCCGCCCCGTGTGGCCGGCGAACCGGCGTGAATTCTTCCATGTCTGCGTGGCCGGGTTGCTGATGCATGCGTTCACGCTCGGCGGCAGCCACTATGCCCAATACCTCGGCATGTCGGCCGGCATCACTGCCTTGCTGCTGGCAACGCAGCCGCTGTTCACGGCGGTGTTTGCGCATCGCATGATGGGCGAACGCCTCGCTCTCATGCAATGGGTGGGCGTGGCGCTCGGCCTTGCCGGCGTCGCGCTGGTCGTGTGGCACAAGGTGGACGTGAAAGCGGTGACGGCGGCCAGCCTGCTCGCCGCCGCCGTGTCGCTGGCCGCGATGACTACCGGCACGCTCTACCAGCGCGCGTTCTGCCGCGCGGCCGACTTGCGCAGCTCTTCGTTCATCCAGTTCGTGCTGTCGCTTTGCGTGCTGGCGCCGGCGGCATGGGCGGTGGAAGGATTCACTGTCCGCTGGAGCTGGCAGATGGCGGCGGCCATCGTCTTCCTCGTGATCTTCGCATCCATCCTCGCGGTGAACGCGCTGCACCTGCTGATGCGCCGCGGACATGCGGCGAAGGTGACCAGCCTGATGTTCCTGACCCCAATCGTGGCGGTGTTCCTCGAATGGGCGATGTTTGCAGTGGTGCCTACGCGCCTCAGTATTGCGGGGATTGCGGTGACCTGCGTTGGGGTGGCGCTGGTGTCCAGGCGGACATAGCGCAGGGCTTATGAACTTTCTTGCGTCTCCGCCTTCGGTGCCGGGATGCCATCGCAGGGATTGCTGTTGCGCGCCGGGCGCGGCGTGAACCACAGGTAGTCGTGATGCTGGCCGACGGAACTGTGGGCATAGGCTTCCGGATCGACGGGTTCGTACACCTCCACCATGCCGACCGAGAGGATGGATTCTTCCGGCGCGCGTGCCGCCAGGTACAGCGGCACACCCAAATCTTCGCGCGCATGGCCGCGGCCGACGATGCCGACCACGCCCATCCTGCGCGCCATCAGCATCTTGTCGGCCATCACCGCGTCACGTACCCGTTGCGATTTCGTGATTGCCTGCACCATGTGGTCCGCGACCTTGCCGCAATGGCCGGCGGCAATCTCCTGCGCCAGCTGGCGGTTGCGCTCCGGCGTCCAGGTACGGTCGATCGCCAGGCGTTCCTCTTCGCCGGTGCCGAGCACATCGAAACCATTGCGCGCGACTTCGCGCACTGCCTCGCGCGGCGTGTTGGCGGCGACCAGCGGCAGCTTCAGCTGCAGTGCCGACGAGACCAGGCGCTGGTAGAGCGGCCAGTTCCAGCCCTGGCGCATCAGCTTGGACAATTCGCGCAGCTTTTCCGAGCGTGAGCCGTTGCCCTGCACGATGCCGTTCATCAGTTTCTGCTGCTCGACGTCGAACTGTTCCATCACCAGCGCCGGCTTGCGGCCGTTCCTGACCATCGCATCGACGAACATCGACTGGATGCGGTGGTGTTCCTCGTTGTCGTGGATTTCGCCGAGCAGGACGAACTTCGATTCGATGGCGCGCCCGATCACCTCTTCCGGCGGGACGAAGCGGCCACCGGCCACGTCCCAGACCTTGCCTGCAAGGGGATGCTGCGATCCGTAGGGATTGTTGAAATTGGCGCAGGACGACAGCGCGGCGACCGCGATGCATGCGGCCATCCAGCGTGTGAACTTGTTGAGAGTGTGCATTTTTTTATTGGATGAAGGAGTCATGGCTGTTTGCGCATTACATCGCGCTTGACGCGGGTGACCAGCGCGGACAGCATGCCGCTGTCCCACGCCGCCGCCTGCGGACCGTAAAGGTTGCGTTCCAGTGCCAGCACGGCTTCCCGTGCCGCGCTGTCGTGCATGCGCTCGGCCAGCGCGCCAAGTGTCTGTGGCGGATCGGGCAGCCTGGTGGCCGCCCATTCCAGCAGGCCGTCGCGCACGGCGCGTCCGTCCGCCGCGCGGCAGGCTTTGCGCAGCCGCCATGCCATGCGCAGGCGCCGGCTGCGCAGCATGGCCAGCAGCAGTGCGCCGGCGAGTGCCGCCGCCGCAATTAT
>NZ_LSTO01000001.1:2053069-2055472 GCF_002211445.1 Noviherbaspirillum denitrificans
GTTCATAGTCGTCGAGCCTGTCGATCTCGCTGTCGGAGGAATAACACTCGACCAGCACGTCGATCCTGCCGTTCAGCGCGGCGAGCTGCCGCAGGTAGACATCGCGGAAGTCGCCCACCTTGCCCCAGTGGTGCTTCTGCCGGGTCAGTCTTTCCTTCTGGATCGCAAACACCAGCCGGGAACCTTCCATCAGGCAGATGCTCGCATCCTGCGTCCGGTTCACGCCCAGTATCCTTGGTGCCTGGCTCATTCGTCGTCTCCTTGTTATTGGGGGTACCCGATTGGAGAGCCGCGCAGGAACTTGGTTCTTAGACAATGTCGGAAAATGCCTTTCCGTACGGAACCAATCCGCCCCGACTTGGTCTATCGCCAATGCAATGGATTTGCATGATTTTGGACAACACGGGTGACAGACATGAAGTGGTTCTATGAATGGCGGTTGAAGCGGATCCGCGCCGAAATGGCAATGCTCGAGAGTGCCACCAAGATACGTTTGCAGGACGATTACACCGGCCACTCCCGGCTGCGCGTGCTGCAAAAGGTGGAAAACAACCTGCTCAAGCGCCTGGGCAGGTACGACACTGCGCCGCCAGGGAAAGAACTGGCGGAAGCACCGGCCGACCTCAAGCAGACAACCTGAGGACGGTGGCAGGATCGGAGGCGGGCCTAGTGCCTGCCTCTTTTTTTCATCAGAACGAAAGCCCACATGAAACTGAATGCCTTCAAATTGCTGTTCCTGCTGGTGGCGGCATGCTCCGCCGCCTTTGCCGCCGATGCGCCGTCCCTTGAAGCACCGGACGCGCTGGTCAGGCGCATCACCGACGATGTGATGGAAACCGCCCGCACCGACAAGGAAATCAAGGCCGGCAACCGCAAGCGCATTCTCCAGGTCGTCGAGCAGAAAATCCTGCCGCATGTCGACCTGGAACGTACCGTGTCGCTGGCAGCCGGCCGCCACTGGCGCGACGCGACGCCGCAGCAGCGGCAACAGCTGACCACAGAATTCCGCACCATGCTGATCCGCACTTACGCCGGCGCGCTGTCGCTGGTCGGCGACCAGAAGCTGGTGTACAAGCCGCTGCGCGCGGCGCCGGATGACACGGAAGTGACGGTGCGCTTTGAAGTCCGCCAGCTGCGCGGGCGGGATCCGGTCGAGGTCAGCTACCGTCTTTACAAGGCGGCGGATGGCTGGAAGGTGTACGACGTCAACGTGCTCGGCGTCTGGCTGGTGGAAACCTACAAAAGCAGCTTTTCCGCCGAAATCGACAGGAGCGGGATCGATGGGTTGATCCGCATGCTTGCGGAGAGGAATCGGGAGCTGGCGGCGCGAGCCGGGACGGCATAGCGCGTGTCGTGAACTAGGGGCGGGCGCGCGGTCTCTATAGAGCGGCGCAAGTGCCATTGCATGTTGCGCTCCGGAAGACTCTTGCCACGCAAAATCGACCGCATGCAGACAAGCCGCCCCCTTATCCTGCCGCGCCCGCTGCAGGCTCGCCTGGATGCCGCCGTCCATGACTTCGTGCAGGGCGATGCGCGCTTCGATGCGGATTTTTTATCGCCCGCGGGCGAGCCGGCCTTTACCGACCCCGATTCCATTTCCTGGCAGGTGTTCAAGAATCCGCTGTCCCTGTTTGTCGGCGGCATCGCCGCGGTCATCCTCGAACTGGCCGAGCCGCGCGTGCGTGCCGGCGTGTGGGAGCACACGGCCTTCCGCGACGATCCGCTGCAGCGCATCCGGCGCACCGGGCTGTCGGCAATGATGACGGTGTACGGCGCCCGCAGCCGCGCCGAGCGGATGATCGCGCGGGTGGCCGCCATGCATGCACGGGTGAGCGGCACGGCGGACGACGGCCGTCCCTACCGCGCCGACGATCCGGAACTATTGAACTGGGTGCATGCCACTGCGCGCTTCGGTTTCCTCGAAGCGTACGCGGCATGGGTCGATACGCCGGATGCCATTGCGCGCGCACGCTTCCATCACGAAGGCATTGTGACCGCACGCCTGTACGGCGCGCACGGCGCCCCTGCGACGCAACAGGAACAGGACCTGCTGTTCATGGCCATGCGCGACCAGCTGGAAGCGTCGTCCGTGATCTTCGAGTTCCTCGACATCGTGCGGCGCGTCAACCTGTTGCCGTCCGCCATCGGCGGCCTGCAGGAACTGCTGGTGAAGGCCGCCATCGACATCCTGCCGGAATGGGTGCGCGAACGGCTCGACCTCGGCAGTCCGTGGGACCTCAAGACCTGGCAGCGGCTCGCGCTGCGCCGCGCGGGCGCGGCGATCGACCGCATCCCGCTGCGCTCCGCGCCGGCGGCACAGGCATGCCGGCGGGTTGGACTGCCGGAGGATTTTCTGTACACCACCCGGCCTTGGCACTAGAGGGTGAGCGCATATCGCTGCCC
>NZ_LSTO01000001.1:2055482-2057245 GCF_002211445.1 Noviherbaspirillum denitrificans
GTGCAGCATCGCGCTGCCGTCGAAGTAATAGTTGTAGTCGCCCACCACGACGTCGCACCAGCGGGCGAGGTCCTGGCTGAGGTAGTACGGACACACATTGTGTTGCAGCGCGACCTTGCGCAATGTTTCCTTGTCCAGTACGCGGCTATCGACTGCCGCCTGCCTTGCCTGCGGCAGGCGGTCATAGAAGCCTTGCGCGAGCGGACACGATTCTCCATGGCAGGCCTTGTCCGGATGTTCGCAGGCCTTGTCGCGCGCCACGAGTTCCAGCACGCGCAGCGGCAGTGCCTTTATAGTGCCGACCTGCGACAGCGCATCGAAGGCGAGGCGGCGGCCCGATGTCTTCGCAGCGAGGAAGAACAGCTTGTCGATCTGCTGTCCCGGGCAGGCTTTCAGCAAGGGAAAGAGGGTGCCGATGGTCTTGCCGATGCCGGTCGGCGCTTCCGCCAGCAGGCAGCGCCCGCCGGCTGCGGCGCGGTACACCCCTTCCGCCAGTTCGCGCTGGCCGGTGCGAAAGGCTTCATGCGGAAAATGCAGCGCGGTGAGCGCTTCGTCGCGCGCGGCGCGATGGGCCATCTCCTGTTCCGACCACGCGAGGAAGCGTTCGCATTGCGTCTCGAAGAATTGCCTGAGCTCGCCGGCGCTGTGCGTTTCCGTGAGCAACGTCTCCTTTGCGCTGCCGATGTCGAAGTACACCAGCGCGAGTTCCACCTCGGGCAATCCCAGCTTCTCGCACAGCAGCCAGCCGTACACTTTCACCTGCGCCCAGTGCAGGTGGCGGTGATTGTCCGGCATGCGTTCGAGGTCGCCGCGGTGGGTCTTGATTTCCTCCACGCGCTTGCGCGCCGGGTCGTAACCATCGGCGCGTCCGCGCACGACGAGGTGCCGGTACTCGCCGCTCAGGCTGACTTCCGTCTGGTAGCCCGCTGGCCGTCGCGCGGTCACCGTCGCATGTCCCGCAATGCCTTCCTGTGCGGATGGCGACGGCGTGAAGCGCAGGTCGAGGTCGCCCTGCTTGGCGGTAAACTCGGTCAGCGCGCGGACGGCGACGACGTATTTCATCTGTCCGTCCATTGCACCCAGCACACTTCCACCGGGATGCCGTGCCGGGCGAAGCAATCCAGCCAGCGCAGCTGGTTGTCTTGCAAACGGTCGCCGGGTGCCTTCACCTCGACCATGCGGTAGCGCTTTTCGCGTGGCCAGAACTGGATCAGGTCGGGGAAGCCGGAGCGGTTGGCACGGATGTCGCGTAACATGCGTTCGAAACACACTTTCAGGTGCGCGGGTGGAATGCAGTCGAGCGCGGTGTCCAGCAATGCATCGTCGAGAATTTCCCAGAACACGAATGGCGACTGGATACCTGCCTTGTCCGCGTAGTTGCGGCGGATGATCTCCCTGTACTCCTGCGTGTCGAGCGCGGACAGGCAGCGTTCGAATTCCTGCGCGCGCTTGTGCCGGAAGTCCGCGCTTTGCAGGTCCGCCGGGCCCGTGTGGAAGGGATGGAAGAAGGCGCCGGGGACGGGTGTGAAGACAGCCTCCCAGCACAGCAGGCCGAACAGCGAATTGATGAGCGTGTTCTCGACATACCATGCGGGCGCGTCCGGCGTTTCGATATGCGCGCGTACCGCCTCTTCCACTGACCAGTCTCCCTGCGGCAACACGAGGTCGATGCGCGCGGTCTCGGCCTGTGTGCGCGGCGCCGGCTTCGGCAATCCCGCGAGGCGCAGCAGGCGGGGCAGCATGCGCTGCACCTGTTGCTGTTC
>NZ_LSTO01000001.1:2057255-2060659 GCF_002211445.1 Noviherbaspirillum denitrificans
TCGCATCGTCGGCGAGCAGAATCTCGCCGTGCAACCGCTCGATGCCACGTTCGGCAAGATCAGGGATATCTCCACCGCCGCCGTCCTGGACGACGGCAGCCCCGTGCTGGTGCTCGACATTGCGGACCTGCTGGTCAGCATCGACAAGCTGCTCAGCGAAGGCCGGCTGCATCCGCTGCCGCATCCATCCGGCACGACCGGCAGTGCGCGCACCAGGCGCATCCTTGTCGTCGACGATTCGCTGACGGTGCGTGAGATGGAGCGCAAGCTGCTGCTTTCGCACGGCTTCGAGGTGAGCGTGGCAGTGGACGGCATGGATGGATGGAATGCCGTGCGTGTCGGCAACTTCGACCTCGTCATCACCGACGTCGACATGCCGCGCATGGACGGCATCGAACTAGTGACCCTGATCAAGAAAGACAGCAGGCTGCACAACCTTCCCGTCATGATCGTATCTTACAAGGACCGCCCGGAAGACCGGTCGCGGGGCGTGACTGCGGGCGCTGACTATTACCTCACCAAGGGCAGTTTCCATGACGAGACCTTGCTGGAAGCCGTGTTCGACCTGATCGGAGGACCAGGCGCGTGAAGATCGCGATCGTCAATGACGTGCTGCTCATCACTGAAGCGTTGCGGCGGACAATCGCCAATACGCTCGAGCACGAAGTCATCTGGACCGCGCAGAGCGGCGAGCAGGCCATCCAGTTCTGCGCCGCCAACCGGCCCGACCTGATCCTCATGGATCTCATCATGCCCGGCATGGACGGCGTCGAGGCGATCCGCCAGATCATGCAACAGTCGCCGTGTGCGATCCTGGTCGTCACGGCATCGCCCGACGACAACACCGGCATGGTGTTCCGGGCGCTGGGCGCGGGCGCGCTCGACGTAGCTGCGACACCCGTCCTCGCAGGACGTGCCGGATCGGACGCGGCGCTGCTTGCCAAGGTCAAGACCATCGGCAGGCTGATTGCCGCGGATGCGTCCGGCAGCGTCCATGCCGCCAAACTGGCTTTCGACGCATCCGTGCCGGCGTCCACGCAGGAAGCGGAAACGCTGGTCGCCATCGGCGCATCGACCGGCGGGCCGGTCGCGCTGGCCGCAATACTGCGTGCCTGGAAGCCACCATCCAATACCGCCGCGGTGATCGTGCAACATATCGACCAGGCGTTTACCGACAGCTTTTCGCATTGGCTCGCCAGCCAGATCGATTTCCCCATCGATGTGATCGAGGATGGCAGCCAGTTGCAGCCGGGACGTATCCTGGTGGCCAAGACGAACGACCATCTTGTCCTTTCCGGTACGCACCGCCTCGGTTACAGCGCCAAGCCGGCCCACTATCCGTACCGTCCGTCGATCGATGTTTTTTTCCGCTGCATTGCCCAGCACTGGCATAAGAATGCCATTGGCATTCTCATGACCGGCATGGGGCGCGATGGCGCATCGGGATTGCTGGCCATGCGCAAGGCGGGAAAACTGACCATCGCCCAGGACCAGCACAGCAGCGCGGTCTACGGCATGCCGCGCGCGGCGGCGGAAATGGATGCCGCCGAGCTGGTTTTACCGCTCGACAGAATTGCTCCGGCGCTGCAGGCAAGGACCAGGAAAAAATCCGGTTGATTTTCAACGGGCAATCCGACGACCTGTCGATTTGAACTTTGACGCCCGCCCTCCCTCTTATCAGAAATTCAAGCATGCTTGGGCGATGGCAGGCGGACGCACGCCTGTTCCCGTGCAAGTGACGGATCAACTGCATCCATGTCCCAATCCCCCCTGCCCCTCGCGCGATACCGCATCTTCGCGCTGTTCGGAAGCATGGTCACAAGCGCGACCGGGTTTCTGATCCTCGCCGGCTGGCTGGCCGACATTCCCCCCATGGCCGCTCTCGGTGAGGGGCGGCCCAGGATCAACTTCAGCGCCGGCCTTTGCCTCGTCCTGCTGGGCATGTCGCTCATGCTGCTCGCACGGAAGCAACGCAAGCGCATCCTTGACGTCGTCTCGCAGGCGCTGGCCGCCGCAGCTTGCGTGATTGCCTGCCTCGCGCTCCTGCATTACGGCTTGGGATGGGACATCGGCATCGACCGGTTTTTCATTTCGGGGCGCGCGCCGGCTGACGAGGCCTACCACGGACAGATGTCGGCGATAGGCGCCACCATCATCCTCCTGCTTGGCATCGCGCTGCTGCTGACAGCGCGTGATGTGAAATCCGCATGGGTAGACCTCCCCGTCCTGGTTGCCGCGGTCAACATCGCGGTGCCTCTCATCGGTTACCTGTACGGCAAGGCCGCGCTTTACGACATTCCCTTCTACGGCACCGTCCCGTTTCCCGCCGCCATGGTGCTGCTGCTGTTATGCGCAAGCATTTTCGCCGCACGGCCGGAACGGGGCCTCATGGGCTTGCTCACCAATCGGAGCGCGGGCGGGATAACGGCACGCATGCTGCTGCCGGCGGCACTGTTGCTGCCGGTCGTCATCGTGCGCGTGGAATTCCTTGGATACGAAGCGGATTGGTACGACATCACGGCGGACATGATCATCATCACGCTGTCCAGCATGTTCATCTTCACCGTACTGATCCTGTGGAACGCAAGACTCCTGCTGAAACTCGATGCGCAGCGCAACGAAGCCGAAGACACGCTGCAGCAGGCGCTGGACGTACTCGAGAGCAACCTGCACGCACTTTCTGCCTCCAATGCAAGGCTGGCGTCGGAAGTGGGCGAGCGAAGGGCGGTGGAAGAAACCTTGTTCCACGAGCATGAACGTGCACAGGTCACGCTCAATGCGATCGTCGATGGCGTGGTGACCACGGATATCAACGGCAAGATTGCGTACATGAATCCGGCCGCGGAGAAGATGACCGGGTGGAGCAGTGCCCAGGCGACGGGCCAGCCCTTGCATGCCGTCTTCCAGGTGATCGAACCGGTATCGCGCCAGCCGGTCAACTATCCGCTCGATGCCGTCCTGCACCGCAATGCAACGACCGCGCTGCCGCCCCAGGGCATCCTGCTTCACCGCAGCGGCACGGAGTCGGCCGTCAACAATTCCTGTTCGCCCATCCACGATCCCGAAGGCAAGGTGATCGGCGCCGTCCTCGTCTTCCATGACGTGAGCGCGGTGCATGCGATGGCGGTGCGCATGTCCTATGTGACACAACATGATGCGCTGACCGACCTGCCCAATCGCTTCCTGTTCAATGACCGCCTGTCGCAGGCGATCGGCCTCGCACTGCGCCACCACGTGCGCGCGGCCGTGCTGTTCCTGGACCTGGACCGCTTCAAGCATGTCAACGACACGCTGGGACATGTGGTCGGCGACAAGTTGCTGAAGGAAATCGCGGTGCGCCTGAAGCGGGACCTGCGCGAAACCGACACCATCTCGCGCCATGGCGGCGACGAGTTCATCATCCT
>NZ_LSTO01000001.1:2060669-2065735 GCF_002211445.1 Noviherbaspirillum denitrificans
ATACCTAGACGTTTGCCTCTATGCGACTGCATGTGGACGAACCTACACGCTATTCGCAGGGCGGATGCGCTTGCCTCATCTGGGTGAGGATTGGAGTACTGCACCTTTCAAGTCCCACAGAAGCGATAAACTAGTCCCACAAAGAGCGCTGTACTCTTTCCTACGTGAACGATAAACGGTTCCAGACAGGAGACTTCTATGTCGCTTTTCAACGCTTACCTCATCGAAACGTCTGCAGATGGTCAAGTTGGTGGACGCCTTACCACTTTGTCATTCGACCAGCTGGATCCCGGTGAAGTTACCATCCGTGTCCACTACTCAAGCATCAACTACAAGGATGCCCTTGCCGCAACAGGGAAAGGCAAGGTCATCCGGCGCTTCCCTTGCGTCGGCGGTATCGACATGGCGGGCGAGGTGACAGAAAGCGCCGATCCCCGCTTCGTGCCCGGCCAGAGGGTTATCGCTACGAGTTTCGATATCGGTGTTTCGCACCACGGCGGGTATGCCGAATATGCGCGCGTGCCAGCGAAGTGGGTGGTTCCGCTGCCGGAAGGACTGGACCTCAAGGAAGCAATGGCGATCGGCACCGCCGGGTTTACCGCAGCCTTAGGCATTGTACGAATGGAAGACAACGGACTGCGGCCATCCAACGGTCCGGTCGTGGTGACTGGCGCGACCGGCGGCGTCGGCGGACTCGCAATCGACATGCTGGCGCAGCTCGGTTATCACGTCGTCGCGCTCACGAGCAAGGAAGCGGAGGCAGCCTATCTGCAGATGCTGGGGGCGGCCGAAATCAAGCTCACCTCATCGATCGATTTCCAGAAGGTTCGCCCGCTCGAGGCCGGGCTCTGGGCCGGCGCAGTCGACAATGTGGGCGGACCGATTCTTCACTGGGTGCTGGCAACGATGATGCAGGCAGGTACGGTTGCCAGCATCGGCAATGCTGCGAGCGCAAAAATCGAAAGTACGGTGTTCCCATTCATCTTGCGCGGCGTGAGCCTCCTCGGTGTCGATTCCGGCTACATGGGATTTCCGACCCGGCAGCGCGTATGGGAGCGCGTGGCATCCGACCTCAAACCGCGTCACCTCGATGCGGTCACGCGCGTTATCGCATTTAACGAGCTTCCTGCGTGTTTTGATGAATTCATCGGTGGCCGTGTAAAGGGGAGGACCGTCGTGCGCATTGGGGGATAGGCAATAGGAAGCCAGGAAGGAGGCCGGCTGCGCATAAAATTTGCATAATATGAAAAGCCCGTGCATAATGTGGGCGCATTCTTATGTCTTATATAAGACTTCGTCAAGCCGCCAACTCCAACCCGGAGCCAAGCGAGCAAATGTGGCATTTCGTGAGCCCAGCTAGTCGAAGACCTACCCCAACCTCCGCGAAAACCAAGTGAGCACCGTATGAGCGATCCGACCATCATCTACACGCTAACCGACGAGGCGCCTCTGCTGGCGACCCACGCGTTCCTGCCGGTTGTCAGCACCTTCACCAAGCCGGCTGGCATCCGCATCGAGCAAAGCGACATTTCTGTCGCCGCGCGTATCCTGGGCAACTTCTCCGATTACCTGAAGCCGGAGCAGCGTGTGCCCGACACGCTCGCTGAACTGGGCAAAACGACGCTCGAGCCGGATGCCAACATCATCAAGCTGCCCAACATCAGCGCCTCCGTCGGCCAACTGCTGGCGGCAATCAAGGAACTGCAGGACAAGGGTTACAACATCCCCGACTACCCGGCTGATCCGAAGACCGACGAAGAAAAGGCCATCAAGGCACGCTACGGCAAGTGCATCGGCTCCGCGGTCAACCCCGTTCTGCGTGAAGGCAACTCCGACCGCCGCGCGCCGCGCGCTGTGAAGGAATACGCACGCAAGAACCCGCACTCGATGGGCGAGTGGTCGCAAGCCTCGCGCACGCACGTATCGCACATGACCAGCGGCGACTTCTACCACGGTGAAAAGTCGATGACGCTGGACCGCGCGCGCGACGTCAAGATGGAGCTCGTCACCAAGAGCGGCAAGACTATCGTTCTGAAGCCGAAGGTCTCGCTGCTGGACGGCGAGATCATCGATTCGATGTTCATGAGCCGCAAGGCACTGCTCGACTTTTACGAGCAGCAGATCGAAGACGCGCACAAGACCGGCGTGATGTTCTCGCTGCACGTCAAGGCAACGATGATGAAGGTGTCGCACCCGATCGTCTTCGGTCACTGCGTGCGCATGTTCTACAAGGAAGCATTCGAAAAGCACGGCGAGCTGCTCGACAGCCTCGGCGTGAACGTCAACAATGGCATGGCCGACCTGTACAACAAGCTCGCCAAGCTGCCGGACTCGCAGCGCGAAGAAGTCATCCGCGACTTCCACGCCTGCCAGGAGCACCGTCCGGCACTCGCGATGGTCGATTCCGCCAAGGGCATTACCAACTTCCATTCGCCGAACGACGTCATCGTCGACGCCTCCATGCCGGCCATGATCCGCAACGGCGGCAAGATGTACGGCGCCGATGGCCGCCTCAAGGAAGTCAAGGCGGTGATCCCGGAGAGCACCTTCGCGCGTATCTACCAGGAGATCATCAATTTCTGCAAATGGCATGGCGCATTCGACCCGCGCACGATGGGCACCGTACCCAACGTGGGCCTGATGGCGCAGCAAGCGGAAGAATACGGCTCGCACGACAAGACCTTCGAGATCGCGGAAGACGGCGTGGCCAACATCACCGACCTGGCTACCGGCGAAGTCCTGCTCACGCAGAATGTCGAGCAGGGTGACATCTGGCGCATGTGCCAGGTGAAGGACGCACCGATCCGTGACTGGGTGAAGCTTGCCGTCACCCGTGCACGCAACTCGGGCATGCCGGCTGTGTTCTGGCTCGACCCGTACCGTCCGCACGAAAACGAGCTGATCAAGAAGGTCAAGACCTACCTGCAGGACCACGACACGACCGGCCTGGACATCCAGATCATGTCGCAGGTGCGCGCAATGCGTTATACGCTCGAACGCGTTTCCCGCGGTCTCGACACGATCTCCGTCACCGGCAATATCCTGCGTGACTACCTGACCGACCTGTTCCCGATTCTGGAACTGGGCACCAGCGCGAAGATGCTGTCGATCGTCCCGCTGATGGCTGGCGGCGGCATGTACGAAACCGGTGCCGGCGGTTCGGCGCCCAAGCATGTGCAGCAGCTGGTCGAGGAAAACCACCTGCGTTGGGATTCGCTGGGTGAATTCCTGGCGCTGGCCGTGAGCCTGGAAGACCTGGGCCTCAAGACCGGCAACGCCAAGGCAAAGATCCTGGCCAAGACCCTGGATTCCGCTACCGGTAAGCTGCTGGACAATCGCAAGTCGCCTTCCCCCAAGACCGGCGAACTCGACAACCGCGGCAGCCAGTTCTACCTGGCGATGTTCTGGGCGCAGGAACTGGCGGCGCAGAAGGACGACGCAGCACTTGCAGCCGCCTTTGCACCGCTGGCGAAGACGCTGGCGGACAACGAGCAGAAGATCGTTGCCGAACTGCTCGAAGTCCAGGGCAAGCCCGCGGACATCGGCGGTTACTACAAGCCGGATGATGCCAAGGTGAAGGCGGTCATGCGTCCAAGCGCGACGTTCAACGCAGCGCTGCAGGCATTTGCCGCTTGATGCGCGTGACACACTGAAGGGTGTGTCGCTGCATGAATGTCGAAAAAAAAGGGCACCACATCATTATGTGGTGCCCTTTTTGCGTTTATTGGCTATCTCGCCCGTCTGCCGATCACTCCAGCGCAGGCAGCAACTTCCTGATCGCGTCATAAGTCAGGTGAATGTGCACCTCCAGCGCCGCCTGCGCGCGCTTCACGTCGCGCGCCAGCGCCGCTTCATAGATCGCGCTGTGCTCGGCGTGCACGTCCCGCTCCACGTTGCGATGGGAAATGACCAGGTGCCGGTAGCGTTCCGACTGCCGGTAGAGAAGGCCGATCAGGTAGCGCAGCCAGCGCGAATCGCAGCCGGCGATCAATGCCTCGTGGTATTCGCGGTTGCGCGCCTCCCATTCCCGCACCGCGCCGGTTTCCCGTTCGCCGAGCTTTTCTTCCGATTTGCTGAGCTTGTGGAAGGCGGCGACAAGGCCGGCTTCCCAGTCGTCGTTGCCCGCAATGATGGACTGGCGCAGCGCCTCGCCTTCGACAAGGACGCGGGTGCGCGTGATGTCTTCCAGGTCGGACATCGACATCGGGGCGACGCGGAAGCCGCGCTGGCCTTCGCTGACGACGAGTGCGTCCGATAGCAGCAGTGACAAGGCCTCGCGCAGCGTTCCGGCACCGACGCCGTAGCGGTCTTTCAGGTGTTCGACGCGCAGTTTTTCGCCCGGCGGGAGCCGTCCTTCGATGATGTCGCGGCGCAGTTGCAGGTACGTGCCTTCCGTGAGCGTGCTCGGTTCGGTGTCGGCGTCGGCAAACGCTGCGGTGAATTTTTGTGAGTGAAGCATGGCGTTTTACTCCTCCGACGGAGCCGTATCCTTGTTGCGTTTGAGGCGATAGGTCAGTTGCGGGCGCGTTAGGCCGAGCAGGCGCGCGGCGCCCGCCAGGTTGCCCCCGGAGCGGTCCACCGCTTCCCGCAACAACAGGCTTTCGACTTCGTCCAGCGACAGGCCGCTATTGATGATGGCGTCGCACAGCTTCGCCTGTTCCGGAGCTTCGTCGACGGACAGCTCTCCGTGCTGCGATAGGCCGATGCCTTCCGGTGCGGAACCGTCGAGGCTCGGGAAAAGGTGGTCGAGTTCGATCCAGCCGTCCGCGGGCGCGAGGATGATGCCGCGCTCGATCATGTTTTCCAGTTCCCGCACGTTGCCCGGCCATTGGTAGGCTTTCAGCGCTTTCATCGCCTTGTCGGTGATGCCGGCAACCCGCTTGCCATGCATGGCGTTGAACTTGTCGATCATGGCATTGACCAGCGGTGGAATGTCGAGCGCGCGTTCGCGCAACGGCGGGATCGAGATCGGATAGACATTCAGCCGGTAGAACAGGTCGGCGCGGAAGCGGCCGTCCTTGACCGCCTGCATCAGCTCGACGTTGGTCGCCGCGACGATGCGGACG
>NZ_LSTO01000001.1:2065745-2068446 GCF_002211445.1 Noviherbaspirillum denitrificans
GACGAGCCGCGCGCCGTCGTCTCGATCCATGCATCGGCGTGGATTGAGACGAACAAGTCTGCCTGCACCTTGCGCGCCTTCTGCACGCGCACGTGCAGGGGCACGAAATAGTCACCGTCGCGCGTGAGCATGACGCGCATGTTGGGATGGTTTTCAATCTTGTTCTTCAGGCGCTTGGCGATCGCGAGCACGACATCCTTCTCGCGGCTGCCGGAGCGGCCGATGGCGCCGGGATCCTCGCCTCCGTGGCCTGGGTCGAGCGCAATCGTGATCATGCGCGTCATCGCCGGCGCCTTTTCTTCCCTGGGCTCGGCCTTGGCCACCTGCACTTCCGGTTGCGTTGGTGCCGGCTCGGGTTTGGCTTCGGCGACGGGAGGCTTGACGTCGGCTGGCTTGTTCCACTCGCCTTTCTGGAGCAGGGCGAGGATGGGGTCCGGCGGGTTGACCGGGTACAGGTCAAAGATCAGGCGGTGGCGGTACTCGCCGATCGGGGCGAGCGTGAACACCTGCGGGTTGACTTCTTCCTTGAGGTCGAACACCAGGCGCACCACGTTCGGACGGTTCTGCCCGACGCGCACCTGCTTGATGTAGGGATCGTTCGGCTGGATCTTTGCGACCAGCTCCTTCAGCGTCGGGTTGAGCTCGAGGCCTTCGATATCGACCACCAGCCGTTCGGGATCCTTGACGATGAAATGGCTGGTTTTCAGGTCGGTGTCGTTTTCCAGCGTGACGCGGGTGTAGTCTTCGGCCGGCCAGACGCGCACGGCCATGATACGGGCCGCGTGCGAGGGCAGTGGGGCAAAAACGGAGAGAAGGAGGGTGCCGCCGGCTTTGAGAAGTGTGCGGCGGGTTCTCGGGATTACAGATTTGGCGCGAATTTCAGTCGGTCGAGGCATTGACTACCCTGGTCGGTCAACGCCTGTAATTCTATATCACGACCGTCGCCGGAGATGCTTAAAAGCACGTTAATGTCTGGCGCGGGCAACACGCCTTCGGCCTTTTCCGGCCATTCGATGACGCAAATCGTGTTTTCGTTGAAGTGCTCGCGGAAGCCGGCGTCCAGGAACTCTTCCGGACTGGCGAGCCGGTAGAGGTCGAAGTGGACGATGTCAACTCGTCGCGCCCCCAGCTGCACGGTATAGGGCTCGGCAAGCGTGTAGGTCGGGCTCTTCACATGACCTTCATGGCCCGCCGCATGCAGCATGGCACGGGTGAGGGCGGTCTTCCCGGCGCCGAGGTCGCCATGCAGGTAGATGGTCAGTCCCGGCGCCAGGGCGCGCGCCAGCGAGGCGCCGAGGGCGGCGGTGCCTGCCTCGTCATGCAAGTGGGTCTGGAAGTGCAGCATCTCGTAAAATGGCTTCTTTGGTGTTTTTTTTCCGAACGTTTCCCGGACTGCCGGGAAATCCTGCCAGTCATGACCGCTCCCGATAACAATCTGTCCACTCTCGCCTTTGCGATCAAGGCCTGGGGCCGCGAACTCGGCTTTGCCGACATCGGCATTGCCGGGATTGATCTCGGGCATACGGAAGCGGGCTTGCAGGCATGGCTGGACGCCGGTTTCCACGGCGAGATGGATTATATGGCAGCGCACGGGATGAAGCGCGCCCGGCCGGCGGAATTGGTGCCCGGCACCGTGCGTGTCATCACCGCGCGCATGAACTACCTGCCACGCGACAGCGCGGATGACTGGCGCGAAGACGAGGTGCGCCGTGCCAGTGATTCGCGACAGGCAGTGATTTCAATTTATGCACGCGGGCGCGACTATCACAAGGTCCTGCGCGCCCGCCTGCAGCAGCTGGCCGACCGCATCCGTGCGGAGGTCGGCGACTTCGGCTATCGCGTGTTCACCGATTCTGCGCCGGTGATGGAGGTTGCCCTGGCCGAACAATCCGGCACAGGCTGGCGCGGCAAACATACGTTGATGCTCCACCGTGAAGCCGGTTCGATGTTTTTCCTGGGGGAGCTGTTCACAGATCTGCCGTTGCCGGTCGACCCGCCGGGCACCTCGCACTGCGGACAATGCCGGGCTTGCATCGATATCTGCCCGACGCAAGCCATCCTCGGCCCGTACAAGCTGGATGCGCGGCGCTGCATTTCCTACCTAACCATTGAATTGAAAGGCAGCATTCCGGTCGAGCTGCGTTCGCTGATCGGCAACCGTGTGTACGGCTGTGACGATTGCCAGCTGGTCTGCCCGTGGAACAAGTTCGCGCAACGTTCGACGCTGCCTGACTTCGACCCGCGCAACGGATTGGAGCACGCCACCATGGTGGAATTGTTCGGATGGGAAGAGGACGAGTTCAATCGGCGCCTTGAAGGCAGCCCCATACGTCGCATTGGTCACGAACGCTGGCTGCGCAACCTTGCAGTCGGCATGGGGAACGCCGCAAGGCAGTACCGCGGCGATCCGGGAATTGTCGCGGCCCTCGAAGCGCGCTCAGGACATCCGTCACCGATGGTGCGGGAGCATGTCGACTGGGCGCTCGGCTGCCATCGTTAGCGCGCCAGCGCCAGCCACACCGGGATGGTAAAGACCGACAGGACCGTCCCCGCCGAAATCAGGAATGCCACGAACGGCCCGTTGCCGCCCATGCGGGCGGCAAGGACATAGGCGCTCGATGCCGTCGGGAGGGCACAGAATGCGACGGCGATCTGCAGCTGCAGCGGCGGCAGGGTCATCCAGCGGCCAAGGAAGTAGCCG
>NZ_LSTO01000001.1:2068456-2069887 GCF_002211445.1 Noviherbaspirillum denitrificans
CGTGGAAACCGACAATGTCGTCGGCACCATCGCGACCGGAGGCCGTCCGCGCGGGCTCGTCGTCGGCCAGGGCGGCAAGTCCCTGTACATCAGCGACGAGTCAACCAATTCGCTGCTGGTGGTCGATCTCGAGCAGCGCAAGGTGGCCGAGCGCGTGAAGATGCAGGAGTCGCCGGAAGGCGTCGGCATTTCGCCCAAGGGCGACTGGGTGATTGTCGCCAGCGAAGTCAGCAACAGCATCAACTTCGTGTCGCCGGCTACGCACAAGATCGTCTTCAATGTCACCACCAAGGGCAAGAATCCCGAACACGCGCATTTCAGCCCCGACGGCAAATGGGTGTACGTGAGCGCCGAAGATGCCGACAAGGTCGATATCGTCGATGTGGAACAGCGTCGCCAGGTCAATGCGATCACGGTCGGCATGCGCCCGCGCGGCATCGGCTTCCTGCCCGACGGCAGCCGCGCCTATGTGGCGGCAGAGATCGCGGGCACCGTGTATGCGATCGACACCAAGACGCAGCAGGTGATCGCCCGCATTCCGTCGGGCAACTTCTCCAACGGCGTCACCGTGCACCCGGACGGCAATACCGTCTATGTCAGCAACGGCAAGGATGGCACGGTCAGCGTGATCGACGTCGCCGAAAACAAGGTGACCACCCGGATCCCGGTCGGCAAGCGCCCCTGGAACATGGCGATCACGCCCGACGGCAAGAAGCTGTACGTCGCCAACGGCCGGTCCGGTTCCGTCTCGGTGATCGACACCGCGGCGAAACAGGTCATCAAGGAAATTACAGTGGGAGAACTGCCATGGGGCGTGGTCATTCAATAGGACTGGAAGCGCTGGAGCAGCGCGTGGCGACGGTGCGGGCAGGCCGGTATTCCCTGCCTGCGGTGGCACTGCACTGGGTGATGGCGGTGCTGCTCATCGGGCAGGTTGTGCTCGGCCTGTACATGGTCGAGCTTCCCAAGCGTACGCCCGAGGTGGCGTATTACTACGGCCTGCACAAGTCATTCGGGTTGATTGCACTGATGCTTATCACGCTGCGCGTATGGTGGCGACTGCGGAACAAGCCGCCCGCGCCGGTGCACATGCCGGCAGCGCAGGAACGGGCGGCGGCGGCCGTGCACAGATTGCTGTACGTGTGCATGGCGGTGATTCCGCTGTCAGGCTTTGCCGGATCGAATTTCGGCAAGCATCCTGTGAAGTTCTTCGGCTACGCGCTGCCGTTACTGGGGTGGGAGAGCACTGCGGCGCAGGCGTTCTTCCGGTATGTGCATGTGGCGTTTGTGTGGCTGCTGTGCGCGCTGGTGGCGGTGCATTTGCTGGCGGTGGTGTATCACCTGCTGAAGTCGGGGGCGGGGTTGTTGCGGCGGATGTTGCCGTGATCGATGGGGTTCCCTCCCCCTTGCAGGGGGAGGGTTAGGGCGGGG
>NZ_LSTO01000001.1:2069897-2075086 GCF_002211445.1 Noviherbaspirillum denitrificans
TCGCGCTCGTTCGATTCCACCAGGCGCGTGTAGAGCACGCTGTTCTCGAGCAGCAGCACCGCGAGCACGAAGGACGATGCGAGCAGGCCGTAGACCCGGCCGGCGTAGAAGCCGAGGTCGAAGCGCCCCTGGTTGAGCATCGCCGACAGCGCAATATCGAACAGCCACGCGCTCATCACCACTATCAGCCACAGGTCGATCACCGAGCGCGAGCGGCGGCGCCAAAGGAAGAACAGCGCGAGCACGCTGAAGGCCCAGGTGCTGGTGACAACCGCGATCATGGTTGGCGAATACCGGTTGCCAACCATGATGGCCGGCAGCAAGGACTGGCCCGAGGTGGCGAGCTGCACCGCGGCGATGACGAGCAGGAGCGCGGTCGCGATGCCGGTGGCGATGGCGACACCGGTGCGCGATGGCGCTACCTGCGCGCTGTCACCCTTCAATGCATACGCGATTACGAACAGCGGAAAGCCGGCATGCCAGATCATGTAGAGCCAGGCCGTGCTCTGCGGTCCCGCTCCCAGCATTCCCGACGGTGCGAACAGGCCGGGAAAGGTCAGTGCATGGGCAATGGCAATGAAGGCGGTAAAGAGGTAGCCCGATGCCAGGATGGCAAGGATCTTCGTGCGCAGGATGCGGAACTGTCCGTACAGCAGGATAGCCGTGATTACATCGCTGACCACCAGTGCCGATTGGTAAATCGGGATGAAAGCCGAGACCGGCGACAGCTGGACCTTGGCGAAAGGCACGGCGGCCAGGAAGAAGGCCAGTGAAACAGCGAATACGGCAAGCGCAAGGCGGCGCTGGAACGCGTCGGGTGCCTTTGTCGCCAGGAAGGAGGGCGTACTGTTATCGTGATGTTGCATCTTGAATGGAGGCAGGATGACGGGCGCCGCACACGCGATGCGGCGTTTTCATGATATATCGGATTGTGCCTTGAATTGATAAATACACCATCCAACGAGAAAAGCCATGCACGACCTGCTGCTGACACCCATCGTCTTCCTCCTGACCGCCGTCCTGCTGGTGCCGCTGGCCCAGCGCCTCGGCCTGGGTTCCGTCCTGGGTTACCTGATCGGCGGCTGCCTGATCGGTCCCTGGGGGCTGGGCCTGGTCAAGAATGTCGAGGCGATCAGCCATGTGGCCGAGATCGGTGTGGTGCTCATGCTGTTCCTGATCGGGCTGGAGCTGCAGCCGAAGAAGCTGCTGGAGATGCGCACCATCGTGTTCGGCGGCGGCACACTGCAGATGGCTGTCTGCGGCATCGTGCTGGCGCTGGGCATCTGGTTTGCCGGACTGCCGCCGGTCGCGGCGCTCGTCGCCGGCCTCGCACTGTCGCTGTCATCGACTGCCATCGCCGTGCAAAGCATGCAGGAGCGGCACCTCGACAATACCCCGGCCGGCAAGGTCGCTTTCGCCATCCTGCTGTTCCAGGATATGGCCGCGATTCCGCTGCTGGTGCTGGTGCCGCTGCTCGGCCCGTCGTCCGGCGATGCAGGCGGTTTCGACTGGAAGCTCGCAATAGCCGCGATCGTCGCGGTCTACCTCATCAATCGCTTTGCGATGCGGCCGGCGCTGCGGCTGGTGGCTCGCACGCGCCTGCGCGAAATCTTTACCGCGTTCTCTCTGCTGCTCGTGCTCGGGATCGCGCAACTGATGACGCTGGCCAACCTCTCGATGGGCCTGGGCGCCTTCCTCGCTGGCGTGCTCCTTGCGCGTTCCGAATACCGCAAGGCGCTCGAGACCGACCTGGAGCCGTTCAAGGGTCTGCTGCTCGGGCTGTTCTTCACCTCGGTCGGCATGTCGATGAACCTCGGCCTGCTGGCGTCGGCGCCGTTGACGGTCGTCGCGCTCACCGTGGGGTACGTGGCGCTGAAAATGGTGGCGCTCGGCCTGCTGGTTCGCATCCTGCCAGTGGCCGCCGTGCAGCGCTGGCCGTTCGCCGCACTGCTCGCGCAAGGCAGCGAATTCGCCTTCGTCGTATTCTCCGTCGCGCGCGACGCGAAGCTCCTGCCGGAGCCGTGGGACGACATGCTGCCGCTTGCGGTGGGCCTGTCCATGGCGCTGACGCCCCTCGCCCTGATGATTGGCGACCGGGCCGCGAAGATGTTGCATCCCGTCGTGCAGCGCGAGCATGACGTGATCGAACCGGCCGGGGCGCGCGTGATCATCGCCGGCTTCGGCCGCGTCGGGCAGATCGTCGGGCGCATGTTGTATGCCTCCGGCATCAAGATCACGGTGCTCGACAACGATCCGGATCTGCTCGATACGGTGCGGCGTTTCGGCTTCAAGGTGTTCTACGGCGATGCGACGCGGCTCGACCTGTTGCAATCGGCGGGAGCAAATGAGGCGATCCTGCTGGTCAACGCAATCGACGATGTGGAAAGCAATCTCAGGCTGACCGACCTCGTGCGCTCGCACTTCCCGCATCTCAAGATGCTGTGCCGCGCGCGCGACGTCACGCACGTCTTCGAACTGCGCAGCAGGGGCGTGGAGATGATCGAACGGGAAACCTTCGAGTCGGCGCTGCTGATTGCCGAACAGGCGCTGCGGCAGATGGGCATGGATGCGCAGACGGCCGGCCTGGCACGGAGCAAATTCCGCGAGCACAACATCGCGACGCTGGATGCGATCTTCCCGCACTTCCGCGACGAGACGAAACAGGTATCGATTGCGCGGGCGGCACGGGAAGCGCTGGCGGAGTCGTTCCGCCAGGACGGGATCAAGATCAACGATGACGTGGTGCCCGATTAACCCAGCACCGTCACCACCACCCGCCGCTGCTGCGGGTCGGTCCTGTGCTCCCACAGGAAAATCCCCTGCCATGTCCCCAGCAGCATGCGTCCGCCGCCGACCGGCACGCTCAACGCGGTGTCGGTGAGCACGCTGCGCGCATGCGCCGCCATGTCGTCCGGCCCTTCGAGGTCGTGCCGGTAGGCGGGATCGCCATCCGGCGCGAGGCGGCCGAGGATGGTTTCCAGATCGCGCCGCACATCGGGATCGGCATTCTCGGTAATCGTCAGCGAGCAGCTGGTGTGCTGTACGAAGACATGCGCGATCCCGGTCTTGATACCGGAGTCGGTCACCACGCGCCCGATGGCATCGGTGATGTTGCGCGTGCCACGTCCGGTGGTGGAGAAATCGAGGATGGACTGGTGCGCCGTCATGATTCTTTTACGCGGGCTTGCGACCCATCGCTTCGCCCATCCGGATCGCACGCTCGGCCAGCCAGGCGGGATTGAATTCGATCGTGCCCTTCGGATAGAGCATCACGACGGTGGAGCCGAGCAGGAAGCGGCCCATCTCCTCGCCTTTCTTCAGCACGATGTCCTTGTCGTTGTACTGCCATTCGCGCACTGTGCCGCCGCGCGGCGGATTGACCACGCCGTGCCAGACGGTTGCCATGCTGCCGACGATGGTGGCGCCGACCAGCACCAGCACGAAGGGACCGTGCGGTCCTTCGAACACGCACACCACGCGCTCGTTGCGCGCGAACAGTCCCGGCACGCCGCGCGCCGTGGTCGGGTTGACCGAGAACAGCGCGCCGGGCACATAGATCATGCGCAGCAGCTTGCCGTCGCAGGGCATGTGGATGCGGTGGTAGTCGCGCGGGCTGAGGTAGAGCGTGGCGAAGCTGCCATGGTCGAACTGCGCTGCGAGCGCGCTGTCGCCACCGACGAGCGCGGTGGTCGAGTAGCGGTGGCCCTTGGCCTGGAAGATCTGGTCGTGCTCGATGGCGCCGAACTGGCTGATCGCGCCGTCCACCGGGCAGATGAAGTCGGCGTTGGCCAGCGGGCGCGCGCCTTCCCGCAGCGCGCGGGTGAAGAATTCATTGAAGCTGGGATAGCTGGCCAGGTCGGGGTTGAGCGCTTCTTCCATGTTCACGCCATACTTTCTGGCGAACCAGCGGATCACGTGAGGGGTGAGGCCGCCCTTCGAGGACGCAAAACGTCCGGCGAGCGACGTGAGGGCCTGTTTCGGCAGGAAATACTGGTGCAGGACGGAAAAACGCATGGAAGCGGGGAACCTTGTAGCAAAGAGTTGGCCCGATTATAGCTTCTTGGGGAGTTCGGGCAGCGATCCGGAAGGAGGAAGACATGCAGCGTGCGGGAATCGGCATCATCCTCTGGCTGTTGTCCTTCGGGGCATTTCCCCAGGACATGGTGTGGGAACAGTTGCGTACTGGCGGCTATATCCTGCTGATGCGCCATGCACAGACGGACGCGGGCGTCGGCGACCCGCCGGGATTTACGCTCGGGGATTGCCGGACGCAGCGCAATCTTTCTTCCGAGGGCAGGGTGCAGGCGCGACGTACCGGCGAGATGTTCCGCAACCGCGGCATCGCCGTGGGCGAGGTGCGCACCAGCGCATGGTGCCGCTGTGTCGACACGGCCACGCTTGCCTTTGACAATGCCGTGGTCTGGCCGGTGCTCAATTCCTTCTTCGACAATCCGGAACGCAGGGAACGCCAGACTGGCGAGCTTAAGGACTACATCCGCGGCTACCGGTCGCGCGCGAACCTGGTGCTGGTGACGCATCAGGTCAACATCACGGCGCTGACCGGCGAGACGGTGGCGGCCGGGGAAATCGTGGTGCTCAAGCCAGGTGAACCGGGGGCGGTCGTCGGCAAGCTGAAAGTGCCTTAACTTCTCTTTCCCGCAAGCGCGATCGCCACACCGCCGAGTATGGCCGCCGAAGCCAGTACGAGGCGCAGGCTGATCGATTCGCCGAGAAAGGCGACACCCCCCGCCGCGGCGATTGCGGGAACCGTCAATTGCACTGTCGCGGCGCTCGTCACGCTCAATCCGCGCAACGCGGTGTACCAGAGCACATAGCCGACACCCGAGGTGAGTCCGCCCGAGAGAACGGCCCACATCACCCCCCGGGTGTCGAGCGAGAGGATGGGGGACGCGGCGACGGCCAGCAGGACCGCAAACAGCGACGCGCGCACGAAACTGCCCGCGATGACGAGCACTGGATCGCCCGCGCCTTTGCCCCTGATCGAAAAGAATCCCCATGCGATGCCGGACGCGATCATCAATGCGGCGCCGGAGAGTGGCGGGGCGGTGACGCCGGGCAGCATCAGCCCGGCCATCCCGGCGAGGGCGCAGAGGTAGCCGGCGCCGCTGGCCCAGGTCGGGCGCTCGCCGCGCCAGAGCCCGTAGCAGATCATCGTCACCTGCACCGCC
>NZ_LSTO01000001.1:2075096-2079072 GCF_002211445.1 Noviherbaspirillum denitrificans
GCGACGTGACCCAGCAGGATCACGCCGCTCAACAGGCACAGTCCACCGGCGGCAGTCACCATGAAGGCCATGCGTGCGCCCCGCCTCGCGTCCGCCCGGTGATGCCAGTAGCCGATCAGCAGGAACGACGTCAGGCTGGTCAGTTCCCAGAAAATCACCAGCTGCACCAGGTTGCCGGAGAGGACCACGCCCAGCATCGACCCCATGAAGGCGAGGAGAAAGGCGAAGAAGCGCGGCACCGGGTCATCCGGCGACATGTAGTAACGCGCATACAGCGTCACCAGCAAGCCGATGAACAGCACAAGCACGACGAACAGCCACACCAGGCCGTCCATGCGCAACGAGAAGTCCAGGCCCAGCGCGGGAAGCCATTCGACGTGGTAGCGCACCACCGCGCCGTTGCCGACCTCCGGATAGCAATAGCCTGCCACCAGCAGGCCGGACACGGAAACCAGTCCGGCCAGGACTGCCTGTCGGTTGCGTGTATCGGCGGGCAGGAAGGCCGCGAGTACGCTCCCTGCGAAAGGAAACAGGATGAGTGCCAGCAACAATGCAGCCATCAGCGGATTCCCGTCTGCATGACAGGGAATCCTGCTGAATGCGGCACCAGTCGGAAGCGCATGGTCAGAGCGGAATCGTCATGGGGTTTCATGGTGCTCCCTGGAATGATTCACTGGACGGGCAAATGCCGCCGGGGCGCCTTCGCACAGTGATGGGGCGCTCATGCGCTGTCATTTTCATTGTAGTCAATCGAGGCACTTCGGCATCAGTCATGCGACATCAATGCCCGTCGCCTGCGGCCGCCGACTCGGGTTGATGGACGACATCGACGATCTGGATGAACAGTTGCTCACCGGTCGGCCCGGGCCATTCGATGCAGCTGCCTGCCGCCAATCCGAGCAGTGCGCTTCCCACCGGCGAGAGTACGGAGACCGTGGAGGAGTCCACGGCTTGGCGCGGATATACCAGCCTGCGGCAGAACTCTTCCTTGCCGGGGGTGATGGTGAAGCGCACGACGGAATTCATGGTCACCACATCCGGCGGTATTTCACCGGGCTCCACCACGTCGGCGCGCTGCAATTCTTCAAGCAGGCCGGCGGCCGCTCCCTGCAAAGGTGGCATGGAGCCGATCAGTGCTTCCAGACGGTCGATGTCCTCGGTAGTGACAATAATGTTCGGTTTCATGGCGTACCTTTCAAAGCGGTAGAAATTTCGTGGCGGGTGTGCCGTTCCTCATGCTGCCGAGGACGAGCTCAATGAACCGCAACTTGCTGCGAAGGAGCGCAGCAAGTTGCGGTGGGGCGAATCCGTTAGGAACAACGAGGCAATCAATCCCCGCACGAATCCCGGCGTCAAACACAGCGCGCGCAAATGCCGTGTGACCGGGATGCAGGCGTGAACGTGGACGTGCGGGGAAGCGCAGCGGGAATCAATTTCCCGACGCGCGCAACAAGTAACAGATCCGAGAGATCAGGCGAGCGGCCGAGGTGGGCGCTTCAGAGGAGGAAGAACAGTGGAGAAATGCGTAACCGCAGGAATCGTGGCCGAAGCAACACGGCCCGGGGGCTTCGATATCGGGAAGTAGAAGGCCACGTAGTCAGACAATTCCTCGATGTCGGAAGATACCTGCTGGCCGTCTGCATCATCCAATACGCTGTCCGGGCTGTAGCCGATGGAGCAAGCGATTTCCTGATCTTGCACCGACAAGACAAGGTCGTGGCCCATGGCCGCAACAGTTCCTTGCACGGAAAAGATGAAAAGCAGGAAAAGGATGAGCAGTTTCTTCATGAAGAGCTGTTGCGAGATACGTCAGGAAGTTGTGACCGGCAGAGCGACCGGGAAATCCGTCGCTGATTGACCAAGCCGACCAAACTCCGTGCGTCATTCTACATTGATTCAGTTGCTGCCAGAAAGTGCCGATGCATATTGTTTTCAGAAAAGCAATATCTCCGGGTTGGCGGCTACCTGCGAGTGGCGGGGCATCCATTCTTGCATTAGATCAACAATACTCCCACGCTAAGCTTGTTTGCGGTAATGAGATCGATTATCATTTGCATTCATCGGAGGAATGCCATGTTCAAACTACTTGTGCCATTGCTATTCATCGCGCTGCAGGCCCATGCAGCCGACAACGAGATACAACTGGTCATACGTGACCATCGGTTTTCTCCGGCGGAAGTCCGCGTTCCCGCCGGCCAGAAAATAAAGCTGCAGATCCATAACCAGGACGCGACGCCGGAAGAATTCGAGAGCCACGAACTGAATCGGGAAAAGGTGATCCCGGGCGGGGCGAAAGCGACGATTTACATCGGACCGCTCAAAGCTGGCCGCTATCCATTCTTCGGCGAGTTCAATGAAAAAACGGCGCGTGGCGTCGTCATCGCCGAATAACAATCATGCTTGGTTCCGCTATTATCGTGTTTCGCGAGGTCCTTGAAGCCGCCCTCATCATAGGGATCATCGCCGCCGCGACACGTACCCTGCCGCGCCGGAATGCCTGGATCACGTCCGGCATTGTCGCCGGCAGCATTGGCTCCGTCATCGTTGCAGTGCTGACGGGACGCATTGCCGAGATGGCGGAAGGCATGGGCCAGGAGTTGTTCAATGCGCTCATCCTGAGTGTGGCCGGAGTGATGCTGGCATGGCACAACATATGGATGGCGCGTCACGGCATGCAGCTCGCCCGAAACGCCCGGCAGCTGGGCAGTGACGTGGCGTCCGGCAGCCGCGAGATGCCCGCGCTGGCTTTGGTCATCATGCTTGCCATCTTGCGCGAAGGTTCGGAAACGGCCCTGTTCCTGTACGGAATCCTGGCTGGTGGCCAGGATTCCCGGATCGATGTGATTGTCGGCGGGGGACTCGGGTTGGTGGCAGGATCGCTGGCCGGCTACGGTCTTTATGCGGGATTCGTGAATATCCCGGCGAGGCTCTTCTTTGCTTCGACCAGCGGTCTTATCCTCCTGATGGCTTCTGCGATGTTCAGCCAAGTCGCGCGCTTCCTGGTGCAGGCGGATGTCCTTCCCAGTCTTGCCAATCCATTGTGGAACTCGTCCTGGCTGATCGACAACAATTCCTTGCCCGGTCGATTCCTCCATACCCTGGTCGGGTACGATGCCATGCCGTCCGGCATACAAATGGTGTTCTATGTGACCGCGATGCTGCTCATCCTGACCGGCATGCGCCTATCCCGTCCAATACCCTCTACTTCAACACCCTGAAAACACCATGAGAAAACTCATACCGCTGACTCTGGCGGGGGCGCTGCTCGTCCCCACTCTGGCTGCCGCCGGGCCGGCCGACTATATCTACACGCCGACCGTTGAATACGGCGAGAAGGAAATCGACTTCAAAATGGGCACGGCCCGTCCGCGGGGTGAGCTGCGCGAGTCCGCTGCCAGCATCGGCTTCGGCTACGGCGCAACGCAGTCGTGGTTCACCGAGCTCTATGTCAAGTACAAGCGCGAAAAAGGCGAAGCGACCAAGTTCGACGCCATCGAATGGGAGAACAAGTTTCAGCTCACCGAGACCGGGAAGTATCCAGTGGATGTGGGCTTCCTGCTGGAGATCGAACGTCCTCAAGATCATGCAGAAGGCTGGGAGGTCAAATGGGGCCCGCTGTTCCAGACCGAGTTCGGCAAGATCCAGCTGAACGCAAACATGCTGTTTGAGCGTAGCTTCCGGGCGGAAGAACCGGGCAAGACCGAGTTCCAGTATCAATGGCAGGCGAAGTACCGCTGGCTGCCGCATTTCGAATACGGCGTGCAGGGGTTCGGCGAACTCGGCAAGTGGGACCACTGGGCGCCGGCGGGCGAGCGGATTCATACGGCAGGGCCGGCTGTATTCGGCAAGATCGCTCTGGGGAATCATCAGGCGCTGAAATATAACGCTGCCTGGCTGCTCGGCATGTCGAACGCGGCGCCGAATCATACATTCCGGCTGCAGACCGAATACGAGTTCTGATCATGTCGCCCCCGCC
>NZ_LSTO01000001.1:2079082-2086949 GCF_002211445.1 Noviherbaspirillum denitrificans
GAACAACGCGACCGCGACGGTGACCTCGCGCGTGACCACGCTCGGCGCCAAATATGACTTCGGCATGGCTGCCGTTCATTTCGCGTATGCGGTCAACAAGAACGCCGTGGCCGGCAACACCAGCGTGGGTCAGGCCGACACTCGCGACACCATGCTCGGCGTGAGCGCACCTGTCGGTGCAGGCACCGTGCTGGCCTCGTACATCCGCAAGTCGGACCAGACCGCCGCGGGCAATGACGCCAACCAGTTCGCGATCGGCTACACCTACGCGCTGTCGAAGCGTACGAACCTGTATACCTCGTTCGCGCGCATCGACAACACCGTGGCCAACAACGTGGCAGGCTTCTACACGGCGGGCAATGCCACCGATGCAGGCAGCGGCGACCGTTCGTTCAACGTCGGCGTGCGTCACACCTTCTGATCCGGTAGCAAGGGAGACAAGCGGCCATCAGGCCGCTTGTCCTCCGTTACTCCTCAACGCACCACGCCAGCCATTCGGCGACGATGCCGTGTGCGAGGCAGCTCGTCATGTCAATGACCTGCAACGCCGCGCAAGTGGCATGCACATGCGGGCCGAAGCCCGCCACCAGCATCGTATCGGCGCCGGCGTCCTCTGCCCGCGCCACCAGTCCTGACCAGCACCGCGCTTCGGGCGCGGCCGCATACACCGCATCGACTTCATCCTGCCATCCCGGATCAACCAGCTTGCGCTGATTGCGCCACAGCGCGCGCTGGATGGCTTCCGAGGCCAGCACGGATTGCGGCGCGGCAAGCGCGATGCGCCGTGCTGAATGGGGAATCGCTTCCAGCATCAAATCGACCGGATGCAGCAGGCGCACGCCGGCGGTCAGCCGTGGCACCAGCAGCGCGCCATCGCCGGCGACAGCGAGGAAATCGGCGCCGGCCAGTTCCAGCTGGCGCAAGCCATTGAAAAACACGTCTTCAGCGTCATCGCCCGTATCCAGCGGCAGGCTGTACACCAGCATCCTCGGAAAATCGCCGTCATGCCGCGCGCCGTATTGGAGCCGGCATTCTTCCGCGAGCCGTTCGATGAACTGCCCGGTACCGTGCAAGCCAAGCCCGGAAACCAGGCCGATGACAGGAGAGATGGGGGATTTCATGCGCGCCTCCGCGCGCTGTCCGGCAGGCAGGTTGCCATGATGTCGTCCCGTTTTTATTGTGGTACCGGGATCGTGCAAGCGTCATGCCACACGGAAACATGCGGCTTGCAGGAGGGGGCAAGATGTGAAGCTGCCGGAATTCGGCAGCTTGCTGACAAATTTTGCCTAGAGATCGAACTGCAGCGGCACGCAAGCGATGCGCCCGGCCTTCACCTCCGCATCGGCCTCCTCCCGCGAGGCATGTTGTGTGAGCACATACTTGTCCGTCGCCTGTCCGTTCGATGCAGGATAGACGTTGATGAACAGCTGTTGCTTCTGCGGCACGTTCTCGAGGTAGCGCGGACCGTTTTCCGACAGGCGGCCATCCATCGTAAACACCGTCACCACGTCGTCATCGCCGATATAGGCGTGCACCTTGTATACCGGGTGGCGGGCGCGGGTAGTGATGATGTCCACCGGCTGCTTCGTGGTCACCAGCCGCACCGGCCGGCTGAGGTCAGGCGGCGGCAGGTCGGCCCGGCCTGGCGGCGGCATGCTGCGCGTGGGCCGGTGCGCAGTTGCCGTATGACGGCGCGTATCGGCCTCGGGGTGCGGCCGCTCCTGCGTCTTTTGCACGACTGTTTCCGTCATGGGTTCCTTGCGTTCCGGTGGCGCCTTTTCGGCCCTTCGCGGATCAGGCGGGCGCACCGACCGCGGCCGTTCCGCAAAGGTACGCTTGGGGACGTTGAAGGTCACTTCATAGTTGTACAACTGCTCGTCGGTCATGTCCGGAAACGGCGCCGGATGTCCGCCGTCGACGGTACGGTATTCGACTACCGGCTCGCGCCTGCCGAGCAGGATGCCCAGGATGCTCACACGGGTCTCCTTCATTCAAGTCGACGATACCCAACGGACATCCGGGGGGCGATTTTGTTTCCGTGGACAGCATGCCTGGATCAAGGGATGGCGATTCTGCGGCTGCGCGATGGGAACTGTGCGCATTGGCGGGCAATCATATTTGTATTCCGGAGTAGCCGAAGTCAGATAACTATTGGTTGTTGCACCGATGCGATGCAGTGACAGCAACCGGCCAGCCAGCCCATTGCCCGCCAGCCACAGTTCCAGGAGCAAGCCTCATGCACGAAGCGCCTGACTTCGCCGCCATCGTCGATGCGTCGCCGTACAACTACCTCTGGCTGTCCCCCGACTTGCGCATCCTGGGCGCGAACGCGGCCTACCTGCGGGCATCGGGAAGGCCGCTGGAGCAACTGGCCGGGCGCGACGTGTTCGACGCCTTTTCGCCAGACCTTAACGATCCGGAAGGCGTCAACCTGCTCCGTGCTTCGTTCGCACGTGTGCTGGAAACCCGCCAGCCCGACACCATCGCGCTGCTGAAATATCCGATCCCCGATCCCGCGCAAGGCGGCAAGGTGCTGACGGAGCGTTACTGGAGCATCGTGCACACGCCCCTCCTGGATGCACGCGGCGAGGTGTCGTGCATCGTCCAGAACCCGATCGACGTCACCGAGCTGTACACGCTCAAGAAAGCCTTGCGCGCCGCCGAGCAGGTGCGCGATTTCCGTTTCCGCACCGAAGGCAGCATCTTCACCCGCTCGCGCGAACTGGAAGAGACGAACCGCATGCTGGATGCCAAGCTGAACGACTTGCGGCGGCTGTTCGAGCAGGCGCCCGGCTTTGTCGCCGTGCTGCGCGGGCCGGAGTTCATCTTCGAGCTGGCCAATGAAGCCTACCAGCGGCTGGTCGGGCAGCGCGAGCTGGTCGGCAAGGCGTTCCGGGACATCCTGCCGGAACTCGGCGGGCAGGGCTTCATCGAGATCATGGACGAGGTGCTGCGAACAGGAAAAGCCTTTGTCGGACGCGGCCTGAAGGCCGTGCTGGAACGCGAGCCCGGCGGACCGAAATCCGACATCTACATCGACCTGATGGTGCAGCCGATCACGGATCCCGATGGCACGGTTTCCAACCTGTTCGTGCAAGGTCACGACATAACCGCGCAGAAGCGCGCCGAGGATGACCTCCGTATCAGCAATGAGCGCTGGAAGCTGGCGATCGAGGGCACCGGCGACGGCGTCTGGGACTGGGACATGCAGACCGGCGAAGTCTGCTACTCGCCGCGCTGGAAGGAAATGATCGGCTACGCGGACAACGAGATCGGCAACACAGTGGTCGAATGGCGTGACCGGCTGCATCCGGAAGACGCCATGGCCACGCTGGCCGCGCTGCAGGAATGCCTCGACGGAAAAGTCTCGACCTTCACCGACGAGCATCGCCTGCACTGCAAGGACGGTTGCTGGAAATGGGTGATGGCGCGCGCGGTGGTGGTCGCGCGCGACGAACGCCGGCGGCCGCTGCGCCTGACGGGCACCATGACCGACATTTCGGCGAAAAAGGAATCGGATGAGCGCATCTGGCGCGACGCCAACTTCGACACGCTGACCGGCCTGCCCAACCGCCGCCTGTTTCGCGACCGCCTCGACCAGGAGGTGCGCAAGGCACACCGCACCGGCGTGCAGGCGGCGCTGCTGTTCATCGACCTCGACCGCTTCAAGGAAGTCAACGACCTGCTTGGGCACGACGCGGGCGACCTGCTGCTGACGCAGGCAGCCCGCCGGCTGAGCGATTGCGTGCGTGAATCGGATACCGTGGCCCGGCTTGGCGGCGACGAATTCACCGTCATCGTCACTGAACTGGACAGCGTGGGGCATGTGGAAGTGATCGCCAAGAAAATCCTCGATGCGCTCGACGCCCCCTTTCACCTCGGCAACGAAGTCGCCTATGTGTCCGGCAGCGTCGGCATCACGCTTTATCCCAACGACGCCTCCACGCCGGAAGAACTGATCCGCAACGCGGACCAGGCGATGTATGCGGCCAAGGCGGGCGGGCGCGACCAGTTCAGCTTCTTCACGCGCTCCATGCAGGAGCATGCGCATGCGCGGCTGCGCCTCGGCGGCGACTTGCGCAATGCGCTGCGCGACGGCCAGCTGCGTGTCTATTTCCAACCGGTGGTGGACATGCACAGCGGCCGCATCGTCAAGGCGGAAGCGCTGCTGCGCTGGCTGCATCCGACGCTCGGGCCGGTGGAACCGGCCGAGTTCATTCCGCTGGCGGAAGAGTCGGGCATGATCAACGAGATCGGCGACTGGGTGTTCCGGCAGGCGGCCGATTGCGCGCTGCGCTGGAGCAAGGAATTGGGTGTGCCTTTCCAGGTCGGCGTCAACAAGTCGCCGGTGCAGTTCCTGACGCAATCCAGGGAAGACAGCTGGATGTCCTACCTGCGAGGCCGCGGCATGCCGGGCGGCAGCATCACCATCGAGATCACCGAGGGACTGCTGGTCAATGCGTCGTCGGCGATCGCGGACCGGCTGATCGAATACCGCGATGCGGGCATCGAACTGGCGATCGACGATTTCGGCACCGGCTATTCGTCGCTCGCGTTCCTGAAAAAATTCGACGTCGATTACCTCAAGATCGATCAATCCTTCGTGCACGACATCGCGGTCGATGAAAGCGACCGTGCCATCGCCGAATCGATGATCGTGATGGCGCACCGGCTCGGGCTGAAGGTCATCGCGGAAGGCATCGAGACGCGGGAGCAATGCGAACTGCTGCGTGACGCTGGTTGCGATTTCGGGCAAGGCTTCCTGTATGCGGCGCCGGCGCCGGCGGAAGAATTCGAGCGCATGCTGGCACGTCGCGGCGCCTTCATGCAATAACAATCAACCGCGGTGCGCCCAGCCGGTTGTGCGCCTTTCTATGACGGCGAACAACTCATACATCGCCATTGCCATGGCGCCGATGACGACCAGTCCGGCGAAGGCGAGCGGCATCTTCATCGCGGAGCCGGCCGATACCAGCAGGTAGCCGATGCCCTCGTTGGCCGCATTCATTTCCGACACCGTCGAGCCGACGAAGGCCAGCGTGATCGCAACCTTGAGCGACGCGAAGAAGTAGGGCATGGAGCGCGGCAGTCCCACCTTGAGCAGCACATCCGTGCGCCGCGCGCCGAGCACCCGCAGCACATCTTCCAGCTCCGGTTCGAGCGTGGCCAGGCCGGTGGCGATGTTGACCATGATCGGGAAGAAGGAGATCAGGAAGGCGGTCAGGATCGCCGGCCCCGCGCCGATGCCGAACCAGACCACGAGGATGGGCACGAAGGCTGCCTTGGGCAGCGCGTTGAAGGCAGTCATCAGCGGATAGGCTGCGGCGTAGAGGACGGGCGAGGAACCGATCAGGAGGCCGAGCGCAAGCCCGACGGCGACCGCAATCGCGAAGCCCGCCATCGTCACCCAGAATGTGCGCAGCGCATGCCCGGCGATGGGGCCGGCGTACTCGACCAGCGACTGGCCGATTGCATACGGGCTGGGGAAAATGAATTCCGACACCTGGAAGGCGCTGCACACCACCTGCCACACGATCAGCAGCGCGAGCAGCAGTATCCAGGGGGCAAAGGTCTTGATGGCGTTGGTATTCATGTGCTGCGTACCCTTCCGATGTGTTCCCGCAATTCATGCACCAGTTCCGTGAACGGCTCGGTATAGGTGACTTCCAGGTCGCGCGGTTGCGGCAGCGGATTTTCCTTGCGCGCCACGATGCGGCCGGGGCGCTTGCTCATCACATAGATCGTGTCGGCGAGGAAGGCCGCCTCGCGCAGGTCATGCGTGACGAGGATGACGTTGAACCGGCGCTCGGTCCACAAGTCGCGCAGCACGCACCACAGCTCTTCGCGGGTGAAGGCGTCGAGTGCGCCGAAAGGTTCGTCGAGCAGCAGCATCTTCGGCTCGTGGATCAGCGCGCGGCAGATCGATGCGCGCTGCTGCATGCCGCCGGAAAGCTGCCATGGGTATTTGTTGGCATAGCCGTCAAGGCCGACGGTCTTCAGCAGCGCCAGTGCGCGTTCGGTGTACTGCGCCTTGTCGCGCTTGAAATTGCTGCGGTAGGGCTCGACGATTTCCAGCGGCAGCAGCACATTGTCCAGTGTGGTGCGCCAGGGCAGCAGCGTCGGCGCCTGGAAGGCCATGCCGACGAATTTGAGCGGACCGGTGACGGGTGCGCCATCCACGCACACCTTGCCGCGCGTGGGAGGCTTGAGGCCGGTGGCGAGCTTCATGAAGGTGGACTTGCCGCAACCGGACGGACCGACGATGGCGATGAATTCGCCGTGGCGGGTTTGCAGGTTGATGTCCTCGACGGCGAAATCGGCGGACTCGCTGTAGGCGAGGTAGACGTGGCGGAAATCGACAAAGGTGTCGGTGGCGGTGTCGGGGGTGGGAAGTCTGGTTGGTGAGAGCATGTGGTTTTCCAATATTGCACCGAACTTCGCCCTCTCCCGCAAGCAGGAGAGGGCGCTGCTTACTTTCCGGGGAAAACGTTCAACTCCCCCTTCGCCGGTAAAAATGCCGCATTCCACACCGCATTCGGATCCACCCGCGTCTTCGTCGCATACGCATCCGACACCTGCGACGCCATCAGCGACAGCCGCGGCGGGGACACCTGCCCGAAACCTTCCGCCTTCGCATTTGCCGTCGCGATCGATCCGGCGATCGCCAGTTTCAGCCGGCGCAGTTCCAGCTTCTCGTCGATCAGCCCGTCGCGCTCCTTGACCGCCTTGATCGCCTCGTCCGGATTGGCCATCACGTCCTTCGCTGCCTTCGCGAAAGCGCGCAGGAAGCCTTTCACTGCTTCCGGTTTCTGCTTGATGAAGGTGTCGGAAGCGATGATCGCGTTGCCGTAGAGCTTCACGCCGTGGTTGGGATACGGCATGACAACGATGTCTTCATCCTTGATGCCGCGCGCGTTGAGGTTGAGCAGCGAAGTGAAATAGAAACCGGTGATCGCATCGACGTCGCCCTTGGCCAGCATCGTCTCGCGCAGCGGCGGATCCATGCTCACCCAGTTCGCCTTCGACGCATCCAGCTGGTTGGCGCGAGCAAAGACCGGGAATGCGCGGCGGCCGGCATCGAATACCGGCGCGCCGAGCTTCTTGCCGCTCAGGTCGGCCGGCGCCTTGATGCCCGATTTCTTCAGTGCGAAGACCGCGGCGGGCGTGTCGTTGTACACCATCATCACGCCCACCGGCTTGCCCGGCGCCGTGGGGTTGTTGGCGGTGAATTCCATCAGTGCGGCGAGGTCGGCAAAGCCCATGTCATAGGTGCCCGACGCAACGCGGTTGACCGCATTGCCGGAACCGTTGCCGGCGTCGATGGTGACGTCCAGTTTTTCCTGCGCGAAGTAACCTTTCGACTTGGCCACGAGGAAGAGCGCGGACGGCCCCTCGAAGCGCCAGTCGAGCTGGAACCTGACTTTGGTTTCCTGTGCAAGCGCGGGGAGCATCGCCGACAGCAGCAATACGGCGGCTGCCCATTTGGGCAAGCGTTTTGGATGCATGGTGGTCCTCCGTCAGAACTTGTGGCGCAGGCCGAGGCCGAAGCTGGCGGCGCGCGATGCGGTGTTGATCTTGTCGCTCATCGCGATGGTGTACAGGTCGGTACGCTTGGACAGCAGATAGTCGTAGCCGACCGACAGCGTGTTGCGGTCGCGGTCGGCGCCGACCAGCGAGCCGCTGCGCCTGGTGTGCGCGTAGCCTGCCAGCACCGAGCCCTGACCGACCGGCGCGGACAAGCCCACGGTATACAACTTGTCGGTCATCGTGGCCGCGGTCGTGGTGTCATCCTTGTTGCGCTGGACGGTCGCGAACAGTTTCACCACGCTGAAGTTGTAGCTGGCGCCGGCGAATGCCGTCTTCTGCT
>NZ_LSTO01000001.1:2086959-2106550 GCF_002211445.1 Noviherbaspirillum denitrificans
GGACTGCCGCAGACCTTCCAGATCCTCGATTCCGCCGACCAGCTTTCCGCCATCAAGCGCCTGCTGAAATCGCTCAATGTGGACGACGAGAAATACCCGCCGCGCAACCTGATGTACTTCATCAACAATGCGAAAGAGCAAGGGCTGCGCGCAAAGGACGTGGTGGTGAACGACGACTACAACCGCCGTTTCGTCGAGCTGTATGAGGCTTATGAGCAGCAATGCCAGCGCGAGGGCGTGGTGGATTTCGCGGAACTGCTGCTGCGCACCTATGAACTCCTGTCGCGCAACCAGCCGCTGCGCGAACATTATCAAGGCCGCTTCAAGCACATCCTGGTCGACGAGTTCCAGGACACCAACAACCTGCAATACGCATGGCTCAAGCTGATGGCCGGCGAGCACAATGCGGTGTTCGCGGTTGGCGACGACGACCAGAGCATCTATGCATTCCGCGGCGCGAACGTGGGCAACATGATCGCTTTCGAGCGCGAGTTCCGCGTGCAGAACCTGATCAAGCTGGAGCAGAATTACCGCTCGCACGGCCACATCCTCGACGCCGCCAACATCCTGATCGCCAACAACAGCAAGCGCCTCGGCAAGAACCTGCGCACCGATGCCGGCCACGGCGAACAGGTGCGCGTGTACGAGGCGACCAGCGACATCCAGGAAGCGCAGTGGGTGATCGAAGAGGCGAAGAGCCTGATCAACGAAGGCGCTTCGCGCAGCGAGATCGCGATCCTCTATCGTTCGAATGCGCAGTCGCGCGTGATCGAGCATGCGCTGTTCACCGCAGGCATTCCGTATCGCGTGTACGGCGGCCAGCGCTTCTTCGAGCGCGCCGAGATCAAGCATGCGATCGCCTACCTGCAGCTGATGGACAATCCGCACAATGATTCCGCCTTCCTGCGCGTGGTGAATTTCCCCGCGCGCGGCATCGGCGCGCGGTCGCTGGAACAATTGCAGGATGCGGCGCGGCAGTACGGCATTTCGCTGTACGCGGCGGTGCCCTATGTCAGCGGCAAGGCCGGCACTTCGCTCGGCGCCTTCGTGAAGCTGGTCGAAGCCATGCGTTTCGAGACCCAGAACCTGCCGCTGCAGGAGATGGTGCAGGTGATGCTCGACATGAGCACGCTGGTTGCCCACTACCGCAACGAGAAGGAAGGCGCGGACCGCATCGAGAACCTGGAGCAGCTGGTCAGCGCGGCCATGCTGTTCGTGTCGGAAGAGGGCTTCGGCATCGATCAGCCGGCGCTGCTCGGACCGCAAACGCAGGCTTCCGCCGGCGTGCCGCTGCCGAACGGTGACGAAGTACTCGATGCCGACGCGCCGTTGCCGACGGTGATGTCACCCTTGTCCGCCTTCCTGTCGCATGCGTCGCTGGAGGCGGGCGACAACCAGGCGCAGGCCGGACAGGATGCCTTGCAGCTGATGACGGTGCACTCGGCCAAGGGTCTGGAGTTCGACGCCGTGTTCATCACCGGCCTTGAGGAAGGCCTGTTCCCGCACGAGAACAGTGCGCAGGAAGAGGGCGGGCTGGAGGAAGAGCGCCGGCTGATGTACGTGGCGATTACGCGCGCGAAGAAGCGTCTCTACATGAGCTTTTCGCAGACACGCATGCTGCACGGCCAGACACGCTACAACATGAAGTCGCGCTTTCTCGACGAATTGCCGGAAGAGACGCTCAAGTGGTTGTCGCCAAAGGTGCAGCCGCAATGGTTCGGCAATACCCGCAAGTCGGCATGGGACGATGCGCCGGAAGCCGGTGCCAACAAGATCGCGCAGACATTCAGCCGCAAGGATGCCGGCTGGCGCATCGGTGAAACGGTGACACACCAGAAATTCGGCGAAGGCGTGATCGTCAATATCGAAGGCAGCGGAACCAACACGCGTGCCCACATCAATTTCGGCAAGCACGGCATGAAGCTGCTGGACTTGAATATCGCGAAGCTCGAACGCGTGAATTGATTACTGCGCGAGGTCGAAGAACTTCATCGGCTCGACCTTCCATTTTTCCGGCGACTCGTGGCTCACGATCTTGTCACCGCCGCCCATGCCGAGCGGTTTGGCCAGGTCGATGTCGACCGGCTTGATGTAGGTGTTGGACCTGGCGCTGAAGAAGGCACGCACCTTCGGTGCCAGCAGGTTGGTTTCGTGCGGTTCGATCACCACGCCCAGTCGGCCCGACTCCAGCAGCACCAGCGTGCCGACCGGGTAGATGCCGACGCAGCGCATGAAACTCTGCACATACTGCGGGTTGAAGTGGAACTTGCTCCATTCATACAGCTTGCGTAGCGCATCAGCTGCCGACATGCCCTTGTGGTAGCAGCGGTCGGCGGTGATGGCGTCATACACATCGACGATCGCCGTCATCTGGGCCAGCTGGCTGATCCGTTCGCCGGGCAGCCGCTCGGGATAGCCGCTGCCGTCCACGCGCTCGTGATGATGCAAGGTGATGTCGAGCGGGATGTCGCCAATGCCCGGCGTCTTGCGCAGGATGTCGTAGCCGTCCTGCGGGTGGCGGCGAATGATTTCAAATTCAGTGTCCGTCAGCCGTCCCGGCTTGTTCAGGATTTCGTCCGGCACCAGCGCCTTGCCGGTATCGTGCAGCAGGCCGCCCAGGCCTGCCTGCTTGATCAGCTCGGACCCCATCTCCATGGAGCGGCAAAATGCCACCAGCAGCGTACACACGCTGACCGAGTGCAGGAAGGTGTAGTCGTCCTTGTTCTTGATGTGCAGCAGGCCGGTCAGCGCGCCGGGATTGCGCAGGATGGATTCTGTGATGTCCTGCACGACGGGTTCGACCTGGTCGAGTTCGATCGCCCTGCCCAGGCGCGCGTCGTGCATGACGGTGCGCACCAGCTGGTGCGCCTGGTTCTTCACTTGCCGGGCGCGCTGCAGTTCTTCAGCCACGCTGACCCGGGTCACCGGTGCGGCTTGGTGCGCGGCGATGTCGACCAGTTCTTCTTCCAGCTTTTTCTGCACTTCTTCCACGGTCGGGGCGTCGGCGACGTCCAGCCCCTTGTCGGTGTCGATATACAGTTCCCTGATGCCTGCATCAGCGATCTTGCGGATCTCGTCGTCGGATTTGATCATCAGTCGGTTGCGCATGAATGGGTGGTCCATCCAATGGCAGCTCAGGTCGTGCACGAACATGCCGACCTTGAGCTGGCGAACGCTGATTTTCTTGATCATCGCATCTCCGCAGTGCCCACCGGCAACAGGGCGGGACGTCAGCAGAGTATAGAGGATTGTTGCCGCCGTGCAAAAGCTCTGGCGGCAGGTGCTTAAGGCTGTGGCAGCTGCGGTACGGCGCGTTGTTCAGGACGCCCGAAGATATGCGTATAGGTCGGGTAGAACGAGCAGTACATGATCACTGTCAGCACCAGCGAAATGGTCAGAAGGACGATCATGACAGCGAAGGCTTTGCCCACGACCAGGGCAACAATGCTGCTGAGCACGGCGGGCAGGATGATGCCGATCAGCGCCCAGCACAGGCCATAGACCAGGAAGGCCATGCCGGAGCGCTTGACCGCGAAGAAGCTGTAGAAGATAGCCTTGCCGACGCTCATGTCCTGCCACGCGATCAGCGGCGCCGCATACCAGAATGCCATGGCGGCCGGAGTGTACACGGCCGCCGAAAACATCATGGACAGCGACAGGCCGGAGCTGCGGATGGCGTCGGTATCCAGGTCTTTCCGGCCCGACATGATGTCCCAGAACACGCCGCCATCGACGATTGCCGATGCCGCTACGGCGATGGCAGCGGCAATGAAGTACAGGACGCCGAGCTTGAGGAGGCGCTTCACGGCTGGCGAGCGGAATCCGGCCAGCAGCAGGTTGGGATAGACCTTCTTGCCCTGCTCGATCTGCACGCAGGCTTGCATGAAGGCCATCGAAAATACCGGGATGAGTACCAGCGGCAGCACCTGTCCGACCAGCGGCAGGAAGCCGAGGGTCATCATCAGGAACATGTAGGCCAGGAACAGCGAGGAAATCTCCGCTGGCTGCTTGCGGAACAGCGCGAACCCTTCCTTGACCCATAGCCAGCCGGCGATTGGTGGCGGTTTGTCCATAGTCAGAATAAGTCCGGAACCGGTTTGTTGATGCGTTCGCGCAGGATGCGTTCGAAATGCGTCGGATCGTGCGGCGTCAGCATCTCGGCTTCGCGCGGCAGGTAGAAGTCATACAGGCGCGACAGCCAGAAACGCAGCGCGCCGGCTTGCAGCATCGGGCGCCACGCCGCTTTTTCCGCCGGCGTGAAATGCCGCACGGCATGGTAGGCGTCGAGCAGCGCACGCACGCGTGCCTCGTCCAGCTCGCCAGTCTGCAGGTTGATGCACCAGTCGTTGACCGTCACCGCGACGTCAAAGATCCAGGTATCGCAACCGGCAAAATAGAAATCGAAGAAACCGGTCAGGCGCTCGCCGACGAACATGACGTTGTTGCGGAACAGGTCGGCATGCACCGGGCCACGCGGCAGCTGGTGGCTGATGGCTGAGGCGGCAAATGCTTCCTGCGTATGGATTTCCGCGCGCAGCAGGTGCTGCGCATCTTCCGGGATATAGGGCAGCACCACGGGAGTGGTTTCGCGCCACCAGTCCAGGCCGCGCAGGTTGGGTTGCTGGATGGGGAAATCCTGGCCGGCGAGGTGCATCTTTGCCAGCATCGCGCCGACGGCGGCGCAATGGACCGGCTGCGGATCGAGTTGCGAGCTGCCTTCCAGCTTGCTCACGATGGCGGCTGGCTTGCCGTGCAGCGCATGCAGGATGTCGCCGTTCTTGTTGGCCACCGGCGCCGGCACCAGCACCTTGCGGTCGGCGAGGTGGCGCATCAGTTCCAGGTAGAACGGGAGTTGTTCGAATGTCAGCTTTTCGAAGATCGTCAGGACATATTCGCCCGTTTCGGTCGTCAGGAAAAAATTGCTGTTTTCGATGCCGGATGAAATCCCCTTGACCGCGAGCGGCTTGCCGAGGGAAAACTGCGTGAGCCAATCGGTGAGGTCATCCAGGCTGACCGGGGTGAATACTGCCATGGGTCGGATCGGTTAAATATCGGAATGTGGATCGCGTGCCGGCGGGCACGGGATTATTTATTTCTTTGCGGGAGGGGGCGGAACGTCGGCGGCCTGCGCTTCTTCCTGTTCCTTGGTTTTCGGCCTGCCGAGGTCGAATTCCTTCACTTCCCATTGCGCAGGACGAATTGTATTACTCTGCAGGTCACCCGGCTGCGCGCTGCCGGCCGGATCGTTCGGTTTTACCACATAGGAGCTGCCGCCGGTGGTGACCTTCACTTCCGTCACTTTGCCGCCGGGCGCGCGCTTTTCCTGGATCCGGCTCTTCTGGTCCGGTTTGCGGATGGTCACCGCCGGGGCTTCGCCTTCTTCCAGGTTTTGGAGCTGCGGCGGTTGCTGGGCCGAAGCGGCAAGGGCAATTGCCTGGATGGCAATGCCGGCGGCGGCGAGGCGCCATGCCTTGAATGTGCGCATGATAGTAGGTGGTGTTGTTGGATTCTCTTGGCCGATGCATCAAGCCTCAAGGCAATATTCTAACAAACCCACCCCCCAGGAGGCTGCGCGTCAGAGGTAGGCGCCCGGTTCCTTGCTGTCTTCCGACAGCAGTTCATGATGTGCCTCGTAGTAGGCAAAGATCGCCTCGACCACGTTGGCCGGCTCGTCGATCACCTGGATCAGGTTCAGGTCTTCCGGCGCGATCATGCCGTCGGCCACCAGCCGCTGCTTGAACCAGTCGATCAATCCGCCCCAGAAATCGGTGCCGACCAGGATTACCGGGATGCGACGCGACTTGCCGGTCTGGATCAGCGTCAGCACTTCTGTGAATTCATCCAGCGTGCCGAAACCGCCGGGCATCACGACATAGGCATCCGCGTACTTGACGAAGGCGACCTTGCGCGCGAAGAAGTGGCGGAAGCTGATCGAGATGTCCTGCCAGTTATTGCTGGCCTGCTCATGCGGCAGCTCGATGTTCAGGCCGACCGACGACGACGCGCCTTCGAACGCGCCCTTGTTGGCCGCTTCCATGATGCCGGGGCCGCCGCCGGAGATGACGGCGAGTCCGGCGTCGGACAGGCGGCGCGCGATGTCGACGGTCTTCTGGTAGTACGGGTCATCCGGTTTGGTGCGCGCCGAGCCGAAGATCGACACTGCGGGGCGCAGCTCAGCGAGGCGTTCGGTCGACTCGATAAACTCTGCCATAATCGTGAGCATATGCCACGACTCGCGCGCCTTCTTCGCGGTCGCGCGATTGATGTCCGCGATCTGCCGCAGACGGGGCACGTTTTTTCCCTTTGACACCATATGAATAAAACCCTGTTGTTAGTTGACGGCTCCAGCTACCTGTACCGTGCCTTCCACGCCATGCCCGACCTGCGCAATGCGGAAGGGGCGCCCACAGGAGCGATCTACGGCATGATCAACATGCTGCGTAAACTGCGTAACGATTACTCTGCAGCATACATCGCATGTGTGTTCGACGCAAAAGGAAAAACCTTCCGCGACGACCTTTATCCCGAGTACAAGGCACACCGTCCGCCGATGCCGGAAGACCTCGCGCGGCAGGTCGAACCGATCCATGAAGCGGTGCGCGCGCTGGGCTGGCCGATCCTGATGGTGGAGGGCATCGAAGCCGACGATGTGATAGGCACGCTTGCGAAGCAGGCGGTCGAGCACGGCATGGAAGCGGTGATCTCCACCGGCGACAAGGACATGGCGCAGTTGGTCAACGCGCATGTCACGCTCATCAACACGATGACCAACGAAAAACTCGACATTGCTGGCGTGACCGCCAAGTTCGGCGTGCCGCCGGAGCGCATCGTCGATTACCTCACGCTGATCGGCGACACGGTGGACAACGTGCCCGGCGTGGAAAAGGTCGGTCCGAAGACAGCCGTGAAATGGCTCACGCAATACGGCACGCTGGACAACATCATTGCCCAGGCGAACGACATCGGCGGTGCGGTCGGCGGCAACCTGCGCAAGGCGCTCGACTGGCTCCCGACCGGGCGCAAGCTCATCACGATCAAGGACGATTGCGACCTCGTCGCACACATGGTGTCCATCCCGGAGTCGCTGGTCGCCAAGCCGATGGACAAGGACGCGATGATCGACTTCTTCAAGCGCTACGGCTTCAAGACCTGGCTGCGCGAACTGGCGGGCGACGATGCGGTCCCCACGCGTCCCGCTGCGCAGCAGGACAGCGGCGAGCCGCAGGGCAGCCTGTTCGACGCACCGGCCGCGCCGGAGAAGACCGAATATGAAACCGTGCTGACCGACGCGCAGCTCGACCGCTGGATAGCCACGATCAATGCCGCCGCGCTAACCTCGGTCGACACCGAAACCACGTCGCTCGATCCGATGCGCGCGCAGCTCGTCGGCATCTCGCTGTGCTGCACGCCCGGCATCGCCGCCTACATCCCGGTCGCCCACAGCTACCAGGATGCGCCCGCGCAGCTGTCGCGCGAACACGTGCTGGAAAAACTGAAGCCCTGGCTGGAAGATGCCGGCAAGCGCAAGGCCGGACAAAACCTCAAGTACGACAGCCATGTGTTCGCCAACCATGGCGTGACGCTGCGTGGCATCGAGCACGACACGCTGCTGCAGTCTTACGTGTTCGAATCGCACAAGAGCCACGACATGGACAGCATGGCCATGCGCCACCTGAACCGCAAGACGATCACCTTCGAGGAAGTGTGCGGCAAGGGGGCATCGCAGATCTGCTTCGATCAGGTGGCGGTCGAGCGCGCGACCGAATATGCGGCGGAAGATGCGGACATCACGCTGCAGCTGCACAACGCCATGTGGCCGCGCGTGCACCAGGATGCCGGGCTGACCTTCGTCTATGAAAAGATCGAGGTGCCGACCTCGGTCGTGCTGCAGAAGATCGAGCGCAACGGTGTGCTGATCGACGCGGACCTGCTGGCGGCGCAATCGCATGAGCTCGGCCTGCGCATGCTGGAGATGGAAAAGCAGGCCTATGAACTGGCGGGGCAGCCGTTCAACCTGAATTCACCCAAGCAGATCGGCGAAATCTTCTTCGACAAGCTGCAGCTGCCGGTCGTGAAGAAGACGCCGTCCGGTACTCCGTCGACCGATGAGGAAGTGCTGCAGAAGCTGGCGGAAAACTATCCGCTGCCGAAGATCCTGCTCGACTACCGCAGCTTGTCGAAACTGAAATCGACCTACACCGACAAGCTGCCGAAGATGGTCAATCCATCGACCGGCCGGGTGCACACGAACTATGCGCAGGCGGTCGCCGTCACCGGCCGCCTCGCGTCGAATGACCCGAACCTGCAGAACATCCCGGTGCGCACCGCGGAGGGCAGGCGCATCCGTGAAGCCTTCATTGCGCCGCCGGGCAGCGTGATCGTTTCAGCCGACTATTCGCAAATCGAGTTGCGCATCATGGCGCACATCTCCGGCGACGAGAACCTGCTGCGCGCGTTCGCTGAAGGCGAGGACATCCACCGCGCGACCGCCGCCGAAATCTTCGGCACGACGCCGGCCGAGGTCACGAGCGAGCAGCGCCGCTACGCGAAAGTCATCAACTTCGGTCTGATCTACGGCATGAGCGCGTTCGGCCTGGCCAGCAATCTCGGCATCGAGCGATCGGCGGCGCAGATGTATATCGACAAGTACTTCCAGCGCTACCCGTCCGTGGCGCAGTACATGGCCGATACGCGCACGCAGGCCAAGGCGCACGGCTATGTGCAAACGGTATTCGGCCGCCGGTTGTGGCTGGCAGAGATCAATTCGCCCAACGGACCGCGCCGGCAGGCGGCGGAACGCGCCGCGATCAATGCGCCGATGCAGGGCACCGCGGCCGACCTCATCAAGCTGTCGATGATCGCGGTGCAGGACTGGCTGGAAACGGAGCGCATGGAATCGAAGATGGTGATGCAGGTGCACGATGAACTGGTGCTTGAAGTGCGTGAATCCGAGCTGGACGTGGTCCGGCAAAAGCTGCCCGAGCTGATGCGCGGCGTGGCGACGCTGAAGGTGCCCCTGATTGCCGAGGTGGGCGTGGGACCGAACTGGGACAAGGCGCATTGACGCGCCGCCCGCGGGCGAATGGAAATCCCGGCTCTCACCGGGATTTTTTTATGTCCGCCGCAAGCCTCGTTGCCGCCCCCGTTTGCCGAAAAACCCAGTCTGTGCTTTAATTTGCAACTTTGTTGCATTTAGCCGAGGCCCAAAATCAACTCCCCGCTGTTTTCCATCCTGCTGGCCACGACGCTTGCCGGCGTCGTCAGCATTACCGCGGCGGCGGTGTTTTCATTTTCGCTCCTGTCGAAAATGGTCGAACGCATGGTCAGCCTGTCGGTCGGCATCCTGCTGTCGACGTCGCTGCTGCATGCCTTGCCGGAAGCTTTCGAGTCGGATGCCGACCCGCATGCGCTGTTCGCCACGCTGCTGGGCGGCCTGCTGGGGTTCTTCCTGCTGGAAAAGATGGCGATCCTGCGCCATTCGCACCACTACGAAGGCGACGGCCATGGGCATGAGCATGGCCACGACGCGCACGAGGCGGGCAAGGCGGGCTGGATGATCCTGGTGGGGGACGGCCTGCACAACTTCACCGACGGCATCCTGATCGCGGCAGCCTTCCTCGCCGATCCGGGCCTGGGGCTGATCACCGCGCTGGCGATCGTCGCGCACGAGATTCCGCAGGAAATCGGCGACTTCATCGTCCTGCTCAATGCCGGGTTCAGCCGCACGCGCGCCTATGTCTACAACATGCTATGCAGCCTGATGGCGGTGCTGGGCGGGATTATCGGCTATGCCGCCCTGGATCGCGCGACCAACCTGATTCCCTTCGTGCTGGTCTTTGCCTCGTCGGGCTTCATCTACATCGCGGTCAGCGACCTCATGCCGCAGATGCAGCGCCGCGCAACCCTGCGCGAAACCATTCCCCAGGTGGTGCTGATCGCGGTTGGCGTGCTGACCGTCCTGTTCCTCACCGGCCAGACGCACGGGCACTAATTGCCTGTCGCGACGGGCCGCGACTTGTCGGAGCACCATTCGCTCCACGATCCCGGATATAGCGCCGCGCCCCGCAGGCCGGCGATTTCCATCGCCAGCAGGTTGTGGCAGGCGGTGACGCCGGAGCCGCACTGCATGATCGTCTTTTCGGGTGCGATCGACAGCGCGCTGAAGTCGGCGCGCAACTGGTCTTCCGGCTTGAAGCGGCCGTCGGCCTGCAGGTTGTCCTTGAAGAAGCGGCTCTTCGCGCCCGGGATGTGGCCGCCGACCGGATCCAGCGTTTCATTCTCGCCGCGGAAGCGGTCCGGCGCGCGCGCGTCGATCACGGTGTAAACCGGGTTGGTCAAGTTGGCCATCACGTCGTCGGCGCTGACGGTCGAGACGAGCGGGTAGTTCGGCATCGCATTGCCGCGCGGGCGCGACACCGGCGTGGTCGCCAGAGGCAGGCCGAGCGCCTGCCATGACTGTATGCCACCGTCCAGCACTGCTACCGCTTCATGTCCCGTCCAGCGCAGCATCCACCACAGGCGCGCGGCGAACATGCCGCCCTGCGCATCATAGGCAACGACCTGCGTTCCGTGGTTCACGCCCCAGCGGCGCAGCGTCTCGACGAATGCCGTGCGCTCGGGCAGCGGATGCCGCCCGCGGAATTCGCCGTGCGGTCCAGGGCTCTTGTCGGACAGGTCTTCATCGACACGGGCGAACTGGGCGCCGGGGATGTGCCCGCTCTCGTAGGCATCCCTGCCGGCATCGGGTGCGGTCAGGTCGTGCCGGCAATCGAGCACGACCCAGTCGGCGTCATGGACGTGACGTGACAGGTCTTCGGCTGCTATCAGCGTGGTGTAGGTCATGGTCCCCTCTAAACTTCCGTCGCAATTGGGTCGTTCGCCTCCGCAACCGATTTGCCTGCGGACGGCGCCGTTGTTTTGCGCGCATTGTAATAGGTGGCGGCGAGGCCGCTGGCAAGGATAACCGATATTCCCAGCCATCCTGTCCATGACAGGACGTCGCCCCATATCAGGATACCCCAGACACTGGAGAACACAATGCCCGCATACTGAAGGTTGGCGGTGAGCAGCGTCTTGCCGAGGCGGTACGCGCGCGTCATTGCCATTTGCGCCACGGTTGCCGTCACGCCGATCGACAGCAGCAGCACGATGCCCTGCGTACTATGTGCGCTCATCCCCGCAGCCTTGCCGCCGGGAGCGAGCGGACCTGCAAGCGTGCCCGCCAGTCCGGCGAGGAAGCCGGTCATCGAAAAATAGAAGACCACGCGATACTCCGGTTCTCCCATTTGTCCCAGCTTCTTCACCTGCAGGTAGGCGAGCGCCGAGAGGACGCCGGAGCCCAGTCCGATGACCCCGGCAAACCACTGGTCCGCCTCGAAGGAAGGGCGCAGGAGCAGGGTCACCCCGACGAAGCTGCATACGATGGCGGTGGTCAGTCCCCACTCGAAACGGTTCTGTCCGCGCCACCATCCCGTCACGAAGAGGATGGCCGCAATCCAGATCGACGACATGTAGTTGAGCGTCATGCCGGTGGCGATGGGGAGCTTGCCGATGGAGTAGAACCACATCCAGAGCGCGGTCACGCCGACGACGCCACGCCATACGTGATGCCAGGGCAGGGAGGTCCGAAGGGTGCCGCCGCGAACGGCGATCAGTCCAGCCAGGAAGACCATCCCGACCATCCCGCGGTACATCACGATCTCGGCCACGGAATAAGTTTGCGACGCGAACTTCACGCAAATGCCCATGATGGAAAAAACGAAGCTTGCAAACAACATCCAGAGCGATTGCATGGGAGGGCAGACGGTGCGGGGAGGTGAATCGGGAAGCACCCGATGATACGCGCAAATCGCGAATCGGGTAGGAAGGCGGGCGGCGGGGATGCCGCCCGGAGGGGAAGGATCAGACTGCGATACGGGCGCGGTACCACTCGTGGAAGTGCTGCATGCCGTCTTCCATCGGCGACTGGTACGGGCCGGTTTCATTGACGCCGCGGTCGAGCAGGATGCGGCGGCCGGTATCCATGCGGATGCCGATCTCGTCGTCCTCGATGCAGGTCTCCATGTAGGCCGCGCGTTCCGCTTCGACGAATTCGCGCTCGAACAGCACGATTTCCTCGGGATAGTAGAACTCGACCACGTTGGTCGTCTTCTGCGTGCCGTTCGGCCACACGGTGGACACGACCAGCACATGCGGATACCACTCGACCATGATGTTCGGGTAGAGCGTGAGCCAGATCGCGCCATAGGGCGGCACCACGCCATTGCGGAACTTCATCACCTGTTCCTGCCACTTGCGGTACTTGGGCGAGCCGAACTTCGACAGGCCGCTGTTGATGCCCACGGTCTGCACGCTGTAGTTGGCGCCGAATTCCCAGCGCAGGTCGTCGCAGGTGACGAAATTGCCGAGGCCCGGATGGAAGGGCTCGACGTGGTAATCCTCGAGGTAGACCTCGATGAAGGTCTTCCAGTTGTAGTCGCAGTCGTGGACTTCGACGTGGTCCAGCATGTAGCCGGAAAAGTCGAGGTCCTTGGTGACGCCGAGCTTGGACAAAATCGCCGGCACGTCGACGCCGTTCTGTTCGAACAGCAGGCCGTTCCAGTTCTGCAGCGGCGTCTTCGACAGGTTGGAGCAGGGCGTGTCGCCGAAATGCGGCGCGCCGATCAGTTCACCCTTGAGGTCGTAGGTCCAGCGGTGCAGCGGGCAGACGATGTTTTGCGCATTGCCGCGGCCGTCGAGCATCTTGGCCTGGCGATGGCGGCACACGTTGGAGAGGAGTTCGATGCCCTGCGGTCCGCGCACCAGCATGCGGCCCTCGTTTTCCCACGGTAGCGTAGCGTAGTCGCCCGCATTGGGCACCATCAGCTCATGGCCGACGTAACGTGGACCTTGCTGGAAAAGTTGTTTGATTTCTTGCTGTAAAAGCGCGTCGTCGAAGTAGACGTTGACCGGAAGTTGCGCGTCAGGGCGCGCCAACTTGGCGATAGAAGCCAGTTCGGACATCCCCACCCCCAAATTAATTTTCACCAACCTAAGAGAGAAAGAATCCGCAAAAACCAGTATTCAAAAAAAGATGAAACGGAAATTTTGGACAGAACTGTAAATTATACCTCAGGACCGCAGGAAATCCCCGTGGAAGCAAGTATTCCTGGCAAAAGGAAGGTGATGGCGGCAGCAATAATTGCAAAAAAATCAACGCGCGGAAAGTAAATTCCGATAACCGCGCAAGCGTCAGAATTGATCTCCCGCAGAATGCGCGCATTTTCGTGCCAAACGAGCCATTTCCGGTTTCTCTACCTCAACTGCATCAGGTGGTTTGCTCTAAAATATCGGGCTACACTTAATTTTTGTTCACCATGTCAAAGAAATCATCGCCGGCGGACGAGCCCGCGTCCTTCGAGGATGCGATGGCCGAGCTGGAGCAGCTCGTTGCACGGATGGAGGCCGGTGAATTGCCGCTGGAAGCGTCGGTGGCTGCGTACAAGCGCGGCACCGAACTGGTCAAATACTGTGCGGGGCAGCTCGACAAGGTCGACAGCCAGGTGAAGGTGCTCGAAGGCGAGATGCTCAAGCCCTTCACCACAGATACCGCGCCCGAGGCGGACGAATAATGACGATTGCGCTGGGGTTTCAGGACTGGATGAAGGAAGTCCAGTCGACGATGGAAGACGCGCTGGCGTCGTTACTGCCGCCGGCATCGCAGGATCCGGCACGCCTGCATGAGGCGATGCGCTACGCGGCCCTCGACGGCGGCAAGCGCGTGCGCCCGCTGCTGGTGTTTGCCGCCGGCGAACTGTTCGATGCCGACCCGGCCGTGCTGGCGCGTGCCGGCGCCGCGGTGGAAATGATCCACGCCTATTCGCTGGTGCACGACGACATGCCCTGCATGGACGACGATGCGCTGCGCCGCGGCAAGCCGACGGTGCACGTGAAGTACGACGAGGCGACCGCGCTGCTGGTGGGCGACGCATTGCAGTCACAGGCGTTCATCGTGCTGTCGGAAGGCGCTGTTGACGATGCGGCGCGCAGGCTCGACATGCTGCGCCTCCTGGCGCGCGCCTCGGGTTCCGTCGGGATGTGCGGCGGACAGGCGATCGACCTCGCCAGCGTCGGCCTGCCGCTGTCGCTGGTCGAGCTGGAGAACATGCACCGCCTGAAGACCGGCGCATTGCTGCATGCATCCGTGCTGCTCGGCGCATTGGCGGGCAAGCGTGTCACGCACGAAGAAACGGAATCGCTCGAGGCATATTCCGCAGCCATCGGCCTGGCCTTCCAGGTCGTGGACGATGTACTCGACGCGACGGCCGACTCGGCCACGCTCGGCAAGACCGCGGGCAAGGATGCGGCAGACAACAAGCCGACCTATGTATCGATACTCGGGCTGGAAGAATCCCGGGCACTGGCGGAAAGACTGCGGAATGATGCGCATCGCGCGCTCATTCCGTTCGGAGACAAGGCACGGCGCCTCCGCGAACTCGCGGACCTGATCGTGCAACGGAAAGCATAGTATGGATTTGTTGAAGAGCATCAACGGACCCGCTGACCTGCGCAAGTTGCCGCGCATGCAGCTCAAGCCGCTGGCGGATGAATTGCGCGCCTTCGTGCTCGACTCGGTGTCCAAGACGGGCGGCCATCTCTCGTCCAACCTCGGCACGGTGGAACTGACCATCGCGCTGCATTACGTGTTCAACACGCCGGAAGACCGGATCGTGTGGGACGTCGGCCACCAGACCTACCCGCACAAGATCCTCACCGGCCGTCGCGACCAGATGCACACGCTGCGCCAGCTGAACGGCATCTCCGGCTTCCCGAAGCGTGACGAAAGCGAGTACGACACCTTCGGCACCGCTCACTCCTCGACTTCGATCTCGGCTGCGCTCGGCATGGCGATGGCGGCCAAGACCAAGGGCGAGAACCGTCATTCCATCGCGGTCATCGGCGACGGCGCGATGACGGCTGGCATGGCATTCGAAGCGCTCAACAATGCGGGCGTCTTCCACGACGTCAACCTGCTGGTGATCCTGAACGACAATGACATGTCGATCTCGCCGCCGGTAGGCGCGTTGAACCGCTACCTCGCGCGCCTGATGTCGGGCAAGTTCTACGCCGCTGCGAAAAATGTCGGCAAGCAGGTCCTGCCGGCACCGATGCTGGAACTCGCCAAACGCTTCGAAGAACACGCAAAGGGCATGGTGATGCCGGCCACGATGTTCGAGGAATTCGGCTTCAACTACATCGGCCCCATCGACGGCCACGACCTCGATTCGCTGGTGCCGACGCTGCAGAACCTCAAGAACCTGCGCGGCCCGCAATTCCTGCACGTGGTGACGAAGAAGGGCCAGGGCTACAAGCTGGCGGAAGCCGACCCGGTGCTCTACCACGGTCCCGGCAAGTTCAACCCGGCCGAGGGCATCAAGCCCGCCGCGGCGAGCAAGATGACCTACACGCAGGTGTTCGGCGACTGGCTGTGCGACATGGCCGCGAAGGACGACAAATTGGTTGGCATCACGCCGGCGATGCGCGAAGGCTCCGGCATGGTGCAGTTCGAGCAGCGCTTCCCCGACCGCTACTATGACGTCGGCATCGCCGAGCAGCATGCGGTGACCTTCGCCGCCGGCCTCGCCTGCGAGGGGCTGAAGCCAGTGGTCGCAATCTATTCGACGTTCCTGCAGCGCGGCTATGACCAGCTGATCCACGACGTGGCGCTGCAGAACCTCGACGTGACCTTCGCGCTCGACCGCGCCGGCATCGTCGGCGCCGACGGCGCGACGCACGCGGGCAATTACGACATCGCCTTCATGCGCTGCATCCCGAACATGGTGGTAATGGCTGCATCCGACGAAAACGAATGCCGCCACATGCTGTCGACCGCCTACGCGTTCAAGGGCCCGGCCGCGGTACGCTATCCGCGCGGCGCGGGCATCGGCGCGGCGGTCGAGAAGGACCTGAAGACTATCCCGCTCGGCAAGGGCGAAATCCGCCGGGAAGGCAAGGGCATCGCCATCCTCGCGTTCGGCACGATGCTGGCGCCGAGTCTGGGCGCGGGCGAGTCGCTCGATGCGACCGTGGCCAACATGCGCTTCATCAAGCCGCTCGATGTTGAACTGGTCAAGCAGCTCGCGCAAACCCACGACGCGCTGGTGACAGTGGAAGAGGGCTGCATCATGGGTGGCGCCGGTTCGGCGGTGTCCGAGGCGCTGGCGGAAGCGGGTATCGTGAAACCGGTGCTGCACCTCGGCCTGCCCGACCGCTTCATCGACCATGGCGACGCGGCGCACCTGCTGGCCGGCGTGGGCCTCGATGCGAAAGGCATTGCGGCATCGATTCGCAAGCGCTTCGACAAGGGCGAGCCGCGGCTGGTGGTGAATAACCTCTGATGCGGAAGCCGTGAAAGAAAAAAGCCACCTCGGTGGCTTTTTTCATTTCCGGCGGCAAGTTCAATGGGTGCGCAAGCCTTTCACCAGCTTGCCCGCTTTTTCCCAAATGCCGCTGAACACGCCCTTGTCCCTTTCAGGCGGGACGCAAAAGACATGCGGATTGTCATGCTGCGCGAGCCAAGCAAGGTCGACTGTCCCCTCGATCTTCACGATCTCTGAAAATACCTCGGGGAGGACTTCGTAGGTGTATCCGTATCCATCAAGGATGGCGAAGATTTCGCGCAATGTTCCTTCCCGGTCGCCGAACAGGAAGTTGTGGATTTCGAGGTCGATGATCGGCCGCTGCGAAAGGACTCGCCTGGCGCCTTTCAGCGCTTCGAGGTCGCTGCCTTCGACGTCGATCTTCATGAAGTCGACACGTATTTTCGGATCGATGTCGTCGTCGAGCGCAACGATCTCGATCGTTTCGGTCGTGCCTGTCGCGGGGCCGACGTCGTCGTTCTTCACGACGACGTTTCCCGCATTGCGATCGAAGGCAACGGTCGCCCGCTGTGCGCCGATGCCGAAGGGACGTACGATGACATTCGGCAAGCCGTTCAAGGCAGCATTCTTTTCGACGACCCTGGCGTTTGACGGCAGCGCTTCCCAGGCAATGACTTTCCCTGCTGTGCCTGTTTTCTTCGCAAACAGGATCGCCATCATCCCATGGTGCGCGCCACAGTCGAGGATGTTGAATCCTTCCTGGATATGCTCCAGGCACCACTGTCTTTCCGGCATCCACTGCCTTGGCGATCCGTCATACCAAAGCCGTGCCGTTTCGTCTTCGATGTGGAAATCGAAGGTGTAGGGTTCAAGCACGCGGTTGCGTGCGATGTAGGGGTGGAATGCTTCCGCGCTCAACTCGTCCCTCCGTCCGGGAATGAGGATTGTCAGAATGCATTTTGACGCGATGCCTTGAACCCCTTTTTGCGGCGGCTCAGCAAATGTCGCGTGTTCAATCCACGTCGCGCTTCCGTCCCTTTTCCCAGAGCACATCGCTGCCGCCGGCAAAGCGGTTCAGCACGCGCGACAGCACAAACAGCAGATCGGACAGACGGTTCAGGTATTGCCGCGGGTTGGCGTTGATCGTTTCGCTGTTGCCCAGCGTGACGACCGCGCGCTCGGCGCGCCGGCAGATGGTGCGGCACACATGGGCGAGCGCCGCCCCGCGCGAACCGGCCGGCAGGATGAAATCCTTCAGCGGGGGCAGGTCGGCGTTGTACTTTTCCAGCAGGGTGTCGAGGCGTGCAACATGCACATCGGTGATCAGCGTATAGCCGGGAATGCACAGTTCGCCGCCGAGGTCGAACAGGTCGTGCTGGATCGAGACGAGTTCTTCGCGCAGCGCGGGCGGCAGTTCCTCGCACATCAGCAGGCCGATGTGGGAATTGAGTTCGTCCACGTCTCCCATGGCGTGCACGCGCAGGCTGTCCTTGGAGACACGGCTGCCGTCGCCAAGGCCGGTGGTGCCGTTGTCGCCGGTGCGGGTCGCGATTTTCGAGAGTCGGTTGCCCATGGTTTTTCCAGACAAAGGGGAAAAGGCGAGGATACGGCAAAATCGGCCACGCTGCTGTCATCCTGGCGCCAATAGGCGTCGATTTTCCATGGGAGTAGAATCGAAACAGCGCCACCATAACGGAGACAACATGAACCATCCCGCCCAACTGGACGCGGTCAGGAAGCCGCTGCCGGCTGAACTGCTGGCAGCCCTCGAATCCATTTTCGAAGACCGTGTTTCCACCTCGCAGGCCATGCGCGAGCATCACGGCCGGGATGAATCCTCCTACGATCCGATGCTGCCCGATGCCGTCGTGTTCGCGCAGACCACCGAGGAAGTGGCGGAAGTAGTCAAGCTGTGCAATGCGCACGACATCCCGATCATTCCCTACGGCACCGGCACGTCGCTGGAGGGACACATCCTCGCCTTGCGCGGCGGCGTCACCATCGACCTGTCGCAAATGAACGCGGTCCTCGCGGTGCATGCCGAAGACCAGACCGCGACCGTTCAGGCAGGCGTGACGCGCAAGCAACTCAACCAGGAAATCCGTGATACCGGCCTGTTCTTCCCGATCGATCCCGGCGCCGATGCGTCACTGGGCGGTATGGCGGCGACCCGCGCGTCGGGAACGAATGCCGTGCGCTACGGCACCATGCGCGAGAATGTGCTGGCGCTGACCGTCGTCACGTCGGATGGCCGCATCATCAAGACCGGCACGCGGGCGAAGAAATCGTCCGCCGGTTACGACCTCACTCGCATCTTCGTCGGCAGCGAGGGCACGCTGGGCATCATCACTGAAGTGACGGTGCGGCTCTATCCTCAGCCGGAAGCGGTGTCCGCCGCGGTCTGCTCTTTCCCCAGCACGGCAGCAGCAGTCAACACCGTGATCCAGACCATACAGATGGGCGTGCCGGTCGCACGCGTCGAGTTTCTTGACGAGAACTGCGTGCGGGCCATCAATGCCTACGACAAGATGAGCCTGCCGGAAAAGCCGCTGCTGCTGTTCGAATTCCACGGCAGCGAAAGCAGCGTGCAGGAACAGGCGCAGGTGGTGCAGGAGATCGCGGGCGAACAGGAGGCGATTGCGTTCGAATGGGCGACCCGGCCGGAAGACCGCACACGCCTGTGGGCCGCGCGTCACAATGCGTATTTCGCGATGCTGCAGATGCGACCGGCGGGGCGTGCGATTACGACCGATGCCTGCGTGCCGATTTCGCGGCTGGCCGAATGCATCCTCGATACCCAGGCCGATTGTGAAAAGAATGACATGATCCACGGCATCGTCGGCCATGTCGGCGACGGCAACTTCCATGTGCTGATGATGGTCGACCCGGATGACGCGGCCGACGTGGCGAGGGCCGAAGGCATCAACCAGCGCATGGTGGCGCGGGCGATTTCGATGGACGGCACCTGTACCGGAGAACATGGCGTGGGCATGCACAAGATGGACTTTCTCGTGCAGGAACATGGCGAGGAAGCGATCGAGACAATGCGTATCCTCAAGCGTGCATTCGACCCCAAAAACATATTGAACCCCGGTAAAATCATCCGCTGGACTTAGAGCCCCCAAGGATCGATTCAATATGGCCACCCGCCTACCGCCGGTTCACGCACTGTCCGCCTTCGAGGCGGCAGCCCGTCATGGCTCCTTCGCCGTTGCGGCGGACGAACTGTGCAT
>NZ_LSTO01000001.1:2106560-2110293 GCF_002211445.1 Noviherbaspirillum denitrificans
GGGGGAATGAGGTTGACGATGACCCGCCCGGACGTCATGAAGGCGGCGCCACCGAGGCCCATGATCAGGCGACCGGCAAGAAACTGCGCGTACGACGTGCTGGTCGCGCAGACGAGGGAACCGATGATGAACAGGAGAAGTGAAAACTGGACAAAGCGCCGCCAGCCCAACCGCTCCACCAGCCAGCGCTGCTTGGAAATTGTCATGACCGCGACGCAGGCGTAACCGGCGGCCGCCAGGCTGTATTCCTCCGGTGCGGCGCCAATGTGGCCCATGATCGGGCCTGCGGCAAACGCAATCATCCCGGACTGCAGGAATTCAAGCGCGGTGAGCAGGAATACCGTCAAGAGCAGGCTGGCGGACGGCCTTGGAACCGACGGCTTCATGACGACGCCTTGCCCGCGGCGGCCTGCCTGGCGAGGTTGGTCGAGATGATGTTCCGGATGATCTCCTCGGCGCCGGTTTGCTCGTCCTCGAAAACCCTGGTTTCGTAAGCATGCCCTCCGTCACGCGGCGTGAGGGCCAGGGCCAGCCCTTGCCGGTCGCGCGTGTCCACGGAGACTTTCATGGACAGTCCGAGGCGAAGCGGATGGGCGGCCAGCTGGCCCGCGTCGAGTGAAACGCGCACCGGAACCCTCTGCACCACCTTGATCCAGTTGCCCGTCGCGTTCTGTGCCGGCAACAGGGAAAAGGCGCTGCCGGTGCCGGCGTCGAGTCCGGCGACTTTGCCCGTGTATTCGACGGCGCTGCCGTAGACGTCGGCGGTGAGCCGCACAGGTTGCCCGACGCGGATATCGCGCAACTGGGACTCCTTGAAATTCGCGGTTACCCAGATCTGGTCAAGCGGGACGATGGACATCAGCGTCGCACCCGGGCTCACACGCTGTCCCACCTGGACATTTCGCCGGGTGACCATGCCGCCTACCGGCGCCCGCAGTTCGGCCCGGCTGGCCGCGATATAGGCATCGCGAACCTGCATCGCGGCCATGATGACATCGGGGTGGTCCGCTACCGAAACGCGGTCGACCAGTGCCTGCGTACCCGCGAACTGCTGTTCCGCGGCGGCGAGGGCCGCCCTTGCCGCACGGGCGGCCTCTTCGGCGTGCCGGAAATCCTCGGCCGAGACGGCACCGCTTGTGACAAGCGGCCGGCGCCGTTCAAGGTCGGCCAGCGCACGCGAGAGGTCGGCGCGCCGCAATTCGATCGAGGCCTGCATCTGCGACGCGGATGAGAACTGTCCCCTCGCCTGCCGCACGGCCTTCGCCAATTGCGCCTCGGCGCGTTGCAGCGAAACGCGGGCGTCAACGGGATTGAGCGTCAGCAGCACTTTTCCCGCAGCGATGTAATCGGTGTTGTCGGCATGGACCGCCGTCACCGTGCCGGAGGTCTGCGGCGTCACGTGGACGACGTGGCCCTCGACGTAGGCGTCTTCGGTGGCTTCCTGATATCGGCCGGACATCATCCAGTACCCGCCTAATGCGAGGCCGGCGGCCAGCAGCACAGCGAATGAAACGCGCGTGGCGAGCGCATGCCGTTTTTCGGCGGATGCGGGACGGGACAAATTGGTTTGCTCGGAATGGCTCATGTCGGTTTTCCTGTGGAGTAAATGCGCTGGTCAGGCGTCCAGTGCGCCGCCGCCCAGCGCGCGAATCAGGTGCGCGTCCAGCTGCATCGCGCGCGCGTCGAGGTCGATCAGCAGCTTCTTCTGGCTGTGCACCTGGGACTCGGCTATCAGGACCTGCAGGTAAGTGCCGAGCCCTGCCCGGAAGCGCTGCATGGCAAGTACGTGGGCGCCTTCCGCGACGCGCACCGCCTCGGCTTGCTGTCCTCGCTGTTCCTCCAGCCACTGCATGGACGTGAGCTGGTTGACGACGTCCTGCAGGGCATCGACCAAAGTCTGGTTGTACTGTTCGACGGCGAGGTCGTATTCGGCATGGCGCGCGCCGAGATTGCCGCGCAGCCGCCCGCCGTCGAAGACCGGAAGGCTGACCGCAGGCCCCGCGCCGGCAATGCGGCTGCCGGCATGCAGGAACTCGCCTAGCCCGATGCTTTGCAAGCCTGCAAAGGCCACGAGGCTGACGTTCGGGTAAAACCGGGCGCGCGCTTCGGCGATGTTCCGCGATGCGGCCTCCACGCGCCAGCGCTGGGCGACGAGGTCTGGACGGCGGCCGATCAGTTCGGCCGGCACGGTGGAGGGCACGCCGGCGGCGCGCTCGAGCGCCAGCGCGGGACGTTCAAGCGCAAGCCCTCTGTCCGGCCCCTTGCCCAGCATCGCGGCCAGCTGGTTGCGAATAAGGGCAATGGCTTCCTGCCCGGCAGCAATTTGCTGGCGTGCCGACGGGATGGCGCTTTCCGCCTGCTTCAGGTCGATGTCAGAATCGATCCCGACTTCGACGCGTTGCCGCGTGAGGCGCAGCAGTTCTTCCCGCTGCTTCAACACCTGCATGGCGAGGTCCAGCTGCCGGTAAGCCTGCGCCAGGCGGAAGTAGGTTTGCACCACACCGGAAGCCAGCACGAGGCGCGCGGACTGGCTCTCCACCTCGTTTGCACGGAGCTGGCCCAGCGCCGCATCGACGGCCGCCTGGTTCCTTCCCCAGAAATCGAATTCATGGCTGAAATTCAATGTCGCTTCGTTGAAGACATTCCAGCTTCCGGCAAGCGGCCGGGGAACGGTGCCGTGCTCGCTGTACCGCTGCCGGATGTTTCTCGCGCTGGCGGCAATTTGCGGGCTTCTCGCTGCGTCAGCGATCCCCCCCTGGGCCGCCGCCTGGCGTACCCGCGCTTCCGCGATTGCCAGCGAGGGATGGTCCGCAAGCGCTTCGGTCACCAGCTGGTCGAGCTGAGGATCGCCGTAGCGCTGCCACCAGCGGGCCGACGGCCAGTTGGCAGGAGAAACAGCATGACGGTCCAGGGCTTCCGAAGCTGCCAGGCGGTTCGCGTCATGCAGCGTCGACTGCGCTGGAATCGTGCCGTCAAAGCTGGCACAGCCGGCCAGCGCGATGGCGGCGGCCGCAGGCATCGCCATCAGTGTCGCCCGGCGGGTGAAGTGGAGTGGTGTCATTGCTGCCTCTCAATTGCTGGATGAGATTGAATATATTCCAGCAACGATTCAGCGATAAGAGTGCAAACTCACCAAAGACTGGTGCGCATGTGCAACAATGAAGCATGGAAGACTTGAACGACCTGTATTTCTTCGCGTCGGTCGTGCGCCACAACGGCTTTTCCGCCGCCGCGCGCGCCATCGGCATCGAAAAGACCCGGCTCAGCCGCCGGGTCGCCGATCTCGAAAAGCGCCTCGGCGTCCGGCTGCTGCAGCGCTCGACCCGCCGTATCGCGCTCACGGCAGCGGGGGAACGTTTCTACCTGCAATGCCTGGCGGCAGTGGAAGGGGCGCAGGCGGCATACGAAAGCGTTGCGGAACTGCGCAAGGAACCGTCGGGATCGGTCCGGGTCAGCTGCCCGGTGGTGCTGGCCCAAAGCTACCTGGCGCCCATCCTGCCGGGCTACCTGGCCTCGCATCCCAAGGTCAACGTCGTCATTGACGCATCGGACCGCGACGTCAACCTGATCGACGAACGCTTCGACCTCGCCTTGCGGGCAATGCCGTACATCGAGGAAACGGCGGGACTGGTGGCACGAACCCTGGGCAACGGCCGGCGCATCCTGGTCGCGAGCCCGGCTTTCCCGGGCCTGCACGACAGACTGGATTCGCCCGCCGGACTCGCGTCAGCGG
>NZ_LSTO01000001.1:2110303-2117581 GCF_002211445.1 Noviherbaspirillum denitrificans
CGGCTGCGTCATGTGCAGCCTTTGCGCGGCCCTTCCGAAATGCAATTCCTCGGCGAGCGCGACGAAGCAGCGTAACTGGAAGAGCTCGAACATCGATTCAATTCCTGTATTAATCAATTCATTATCTAGCTTAGACCAATATCGATACGTTCACTACACTTTCTTCCAACGTGAATGGCAATCGCATAACTCCGGACAACACTTGCGGCCGGCGTCCGCACACAACATCAACGCAAGCATTCAACGAAGGAAGACCATGAACCCCACCGAACTGAAAGCCATCCTCGAAAGCGGCCTGCTGTCCTTTCCGCTGACCGACTTCGACGCGCAGCTGAACTTCAATCCCGGCCCGTATGCCGAGCGCCTTGAATGGCTGATGCCCTATGGCGCGTCCGCGCTCTTCGCGGCCGGCGGCACGGGTGAATTCTTCTCGCTGGAACCGTCCGAATATTCGGCTGTCGTCAAGACCGCCATCGAGACCTGCCGCGGCCGCATGCCGATCATCGCCGGCGCCGGCGGCGGCACCACGCTCGCCATCAAGTATGCGCAGGAAGCGGAACGCCTCGGCGCGCAGGGCGTGTTGCTGCTGCCGCACTACCTGACCGAAGCCAGCCAGGAGGGCCTGGTCGCACATGTCCAGGCCGTGTGCCGCAGCGTGAAGTTCGGCGTCATCGTCTACAACCGCGGCGCCTGCCGCCTCACGCCGGAATCGCTGAAGAAGCTGGCCGACAGCTGCCCGAACCTGGTCGGTTTCAAGGACGGCATCGGCGACATCGAAGCGATGGTGTCCATCCGCCAGCAGCTCGGCGACCGCTTCGCCTACCTCGGCGGCCTGCCGACGGCGGAAGTGTTTGCCGGCGCGTACAAGGCGATGGGTGTACCGGTCTACTCGTCCGCGGTGTTCAACTTCATCCCGCGCACCGCGATCGAGTTCTACAACGCGCATGCCGCCGACGATACCGCGACCACCAACCGCCTGATCCGCGACTTCTTCCTGCCCTACCTGGAGATCCGCAACCGCTGCCAAGGCTATGCCGTGAGCATCGTCAAGGCCGGCGCCACCATCATCGGCCACAGCGCCGGTCCGGTGCGTCCGCCGCTGTCCGACCTCAAGGCATCGGAAATGGAAGACCTGCGCGCGCTCATGGCTCGCCTCGGCCCGCAATAACACTCACGGGAACAATTCATGACCATTTACGGTGAACTCCTGATCGGCGGCAGCGCCGTGCGCGGCACCAGCGGTTCGGTCCATGCACGCGAAGCCGCCACCGGTAACGTCATCGGTCCGGACTTCGGCGGCGCCAGCGCGACCCAGGTCGAGCAGGCGTGCGCGCTGGCGGAACGAGCCTTCGACACCTTCCGCGAAACGGCGCCCGAAGCGCGCGCCGCCTTCCTCGAAACGATCGCGCAGAACATCCTCGACATCGGCGATGAACTGGTCGAACGCTGCATGGCCGAAACCGGCCTGCCGCGCGCGCGTATCGAAGGCGAGCGCGGCCGTACCGTCAACCAGCTGCGCTTGTTTGCCGCCGTGGTGCGCGACGGTACTTACCTCGACGCGCGCATCGATCCGGCCCTGCCGGAGCGCCAGCCGTTGCCGCGCTCCGACCTGCGCCTGCGCCACATTCCGCTCGGCCCGGTCGCGGTGTTCGGTGCCAGCAATTTCCCGCTCGCGTTTTCCGTCGCCGGCGGCGATACCGCGTCCGCCCTGGCGGCCGGCTGCCCGGTCGTGGTCAAGGCCCACTCCGCGCATCTCGGCACGTCGGAACTGGTGGGCCGCGCACTCCAGGCGGCGGTAACGCAATGCGGCATGCCCGAGGGTACGTTCTCGCTGTTGTTCGTGGATGGGTATGAACTCGGCCAGAAGCTGGTCACGGATGCGCGGATCAAGGCGGTCGGCTTTACCGGTTCGCGCCGCGGCGGTATGGCGTTGATGAAGGCTGCGGCGGCACGTCCGGAACCGATCCCGGTGTACGCGGAAATGAGCAGTATCAATCCGGTGCTGCTGTTCCCGCAGGCGCTGGAACAGCGTGGCGTCGACATCGCGAAAGCCTTCGTCACCTCACTCACGATGGGCGCCGGGCAGTTCTGCACCAACCCCGGACTGGTCATCGGCATTGACGGCCCGGCACTGGATGCCTTCATCGCCGCAGCGGGTGAAGCAGTGACCGCATCGCCTGCAGCCACCATGCTCACGCCAGGTATCCACGATGCCTACGTCACCGGCGTCGCCCAGGTCTGCAGCCATGCGAAAGTCCGTACGGTTGCGCGCGGCCTTACCGGTGCCGCCTGCCAGGGCCAGGCCGGATTGTTCTCCGTGACGGCCGACGACTTCCTCGCCCACCCGGAATTGCAGGACGAAATCTTTGGCGCGTCCTCGCTGGTAGTCCGTTGCGCCAGCCTGGACGACATGCGCCGCGTCGTCGAGAAGCTCGAGGGACAGCTCACCGCTGCCCTGCACATGGACGAGTCCGACCTTGCGGCGGCACGCAGCTTCCTGCCCCTGCTGGAACGCAAGGTCGGCCGCATCCTGGTCAATGGGTTCGGTACCGGCGTCGAGGTCTGCCACGCGATGGTGCACGGCGGCCCCTTCCCGTCCACCGCCGACGGCCGTTCGACCTCGGTCGGCAGCCTGTCCATCGCCCGCTTCCTGCGTCCGGTCTGCTACCAGGACCTGCCTGCTGCACTGCTGCCGCCAGCGCTGCAGGATGGCAATCCATTCGGCATCCCGCGCCGCATTGACGGCAAGCCGGAAGCGCGTTGATCGCTCTGCCCGCAGAAATGCAAAAAGCCACCTCGCGGTGGCTTTATTGCTTGAAGCGCCTGGAGATCAGCCGCCGATATACAGCGAACGGTCGGACTGGCTGTGCGCGGATTGCACTGCTTCGCGGCGGACTTCTTCACGGGTGCGGGTCGATGCCACCGGCGTGAACTCGACGAACTCGCTGCTGCCGGCAACCTGTTGCTCGCGGGCTTGTGCCAGTTCTGCACGCACTTCAGCGCGGGTCTTGGTGGACGGCACGTTGGTGAATTCGACGAATTCGCTGTTGCCTGCGGCGAAGGCGCTGCCGGTGGCGGCGAGGATGGCGAAGGCTGCGACGATTTGCTTTGCGTTCATGTTCAACTCCCAAAAAGTTCGGATCTGGAAATGAGGCCGGCCAGGATCGTGTCTGCTCTGCCTCGGTTGCGACGTTGTGTTTGTCGATGGATTGCAGTGTAGAGATTGCGCGGCCCACAAAAAAGACCAATAATCGCAAGACACTATTTCCGATTCCGAAACAATGGACCGACTCCAATCCATGCGCGTCTTCGCGAAGGTGGTGGAACAGGGCAGCTTCGCCGCCGCCGGCAAGGCGTTGGATATTTCCAATGCGGTCGTCACGCGCCATGTCGCCGACCTTGAAGAGCACCTCGGTACGCGCCTCCTGAACCGCACCACACGGCGCCTGTCGCTGACCGAAACCGGCCATGCCTACCTCGAGCGCGTGCTGCAGATACTTCAGGAAATCGAGGATGCGGAAGCCATCGCGTCGTCGCAGTCGAAGAAGCCAAGCGGGACGCTGCGGCTGTATGCACATCTCGGCTTCGGGCAGACGCAGCTCGCGCACGTCATGCCGGCATTCGCTGCCAAGTTCCCTGACGTCACACTCGACGTCACGCTGTCGGACCGATCGGTGGACCTGGTGGAAGACAGCTTCGACGCCGGCATCTTCATCGATTTCCAGAAGTTCGACAGCGGCATGATCGCGCGCCAGCTTGCGGTATCGGAAGCCATCCTGTGCGCGTCGCCCCAGTACATCAAGGCGAACGGCACGCTTCGCAACGTGGAAGACATTGCGAAACATTCCTGCCTCAATTTTTCCTATGAGCAGCTGCGGCATTACTGGCCGATGAAAGGACTGGATGGCGAAACCATCAACGTCCCGGTGCACGGCAAGGTGATTTCCAACAACGGCGAGCTGCTGCGGCAGTGCGCGCTGGCAGGGATGGGCATCGTGATCCGGCCGTCCTTCGCGCTCGGCGATGACCTCGCCGCCGGCCGCCTGGTGCGCCTGCTGCCCAACCACGAACTCGGCCGCCTGACGGTGATGCTGGTGTACCCCAGCCGGCGCCTGTTGTCGGCCAAGGTACGCAGCTTTGTCGATTTCATGCAGCAGCAGTACCCGCGTCCGGAGACCGATCCCTGGCTCACATGACACCCTCTGCGCCAGGACGTGCTATGTTGTGTTATCAGACAAAATTTCTTTGCCCACCATGTGTCAGCTACTTGGCATGAACTGCAATGTCCCGACGGACATCGTGTTCAGTTTTACCGGATTCGCAACCCGCGGCGGCCGCACGGACGAGCACAAGGATGGCTGGGGCATCGCCTTCTTCGAGGGCGCCGGCGTACGCCACTTCGTTGACTACGAATCGGCCGTTGCCTCGCCCATCGCCGAACTGATCAAGCGCTGCCCGATCAAGTCCAAGAACGTCATTGCCCATATCCGCAAAGCCACCCAGGGCCGCATCGCGCTCGAGAACTGCCATCCCTTCGTGCGCGAACTGTGGGGCCGTTACTGGGTCTTCGCTCACAACGGCGACCTCAAGGATTTCGCGCCCGAACTGAACGGCGCCTTCCGTCCGGTCGGCACCACCGACAGCGAGCAGGCGTTCTGCTACCTGCTGCAGGAACTGCGCCGCCGCTTCGGCGACACGCATCCGCCACTCGAAGCGCTCACCGCCGCACTGCGTGAACTTGCCGCGGACATCGCCAGGCACGGCACCTTCAACATGATGCTGTCCGACGGCACGGCCCTGTTCGCGCACTGCTCGACCCACCTGCATTACATCGTGCGCCAGTACCCGTTTACCACGGCGAAACTCTCCGACGAAGACCTGAGCGTCGACTTTGCCCAGGTCACCACGCCGCGCGATCGCGTAGCCATCATCGTCACCGCCCCGCTGACCAATAACGAAACCTGGACACAATTCGGCAGCGGCGAGCTCAAGGTCTTCGTGGAAGGCGAACCAGTCTCGCTCTGATCTTTTGCGAAGGTGAGCGCTCGCCCTGCCTTTCTTCTGTGCACCGCACCATTAAAAATTGCATTAAGGCAATTAAAATGCGCTAGAGTGCAGGTGCAGCGCATGCCTCTGTGCCTGTACTGCCTTGCGCCATGCAAAAGGTGTTGCCCCAAACCTGCAACATCAATGGCATGACCGCATGCATCCTGGCCCTCGTCCATTGCGACGGGGACACGTGGCTTCACACCCATGAAAACAAGAACGTGATCACTGCCAACTCGACAAGCGGTACCGCCATCCCCCTGCGGGTGCGCGAATTTTTCCTTGCCCGGCAACCCATCCTCGACCGCACCCAGGCGCTGGTTGCCTACGAACTGCTGTTTCGCAACGCCGAAGCCGGCCCTGCCCGCGTCACGAGCGACCTGTCCGCCACTGCCTCCGTCATTGCGCACGCATCGCAGCTCGGCATGGAAAAGGTGATCGGCGACTCGGTCGGTTATCTGAACGTGGACGCCGCCGTGCTGATGAGCGACATCTTCAAGTTCCTGCCGAAGGAAAAGGTGGTGCTCGAAATCGTCGAGACGATGAAGGTGACGCCGGAAATCCTGTCGCGTATCGAACAGCTCGTCGCGGACGGTTTCCGTTTCGCGCTGGACGACGTGATCACCGATTCGGACGACGTTCAGCAACTGCTGCCGCTGGTCGAGGTCATCAAGTTCGACTTGCGTGACATGCCGCTTTCGGCACTGCTGAAGCTGACACCGCGCTTTCGCGCCGCGAACAAGAAACTGCTGGCCGAGAAAGTCGAAACCCTGGAGCAGTTCGAGACCTGCCTTGACCTCGGCTTCGACTATTTCCAGGGCTATTACTTCGCCAAGCCGGTCATCCTGAGCGGCAAGAAGCTGTCGCCTTCGCAGCTATCCATCATGCAGCTGATGACCATGATCAACTCGGATGCCGACAACTCGGACATCGAGCGCGCGATCAAGAAGAACATCTCGCTGTGCTTCAACCTGCTGCGCCTGGTGAATACGCCCGCCGTCGGCGTACCGCGGCGCATCGATTCCGTCACCCAGGCGCTGATGATCCTCGGCCGCAACCAGCTGCGCCGCTGGCTGCAGATCATGCTGTATGCCGAGCCCTGCAAGAAGGGCCACGCGTCGACGCCGCTGCTGCGCCTCGCCACCACGCGCGGCAAGCTGCTTGAACTGATCGCGCAGCAGGTCGAGCCGCGCAATCGCAGCCTGGCCGACACGGCCTTCACGGTCGGGATCATGTCGCTGATGGACACGCTGTTCTCGATCCCAATGGAAGAAATCCTGGAGCAGGTCGCCGTCGTCGATGCCGTGTCAGACGCGCTGATGCACCGTAGCGGAACCTACGGCGACATGCTGAGCCTGGCGGAACAGATGGAACGCATCGAGGAAGCCGGCGACATGTTCGACAGCCTGGTGGAGCGCTTCCGGCTCAGCGCGGATGACTTGGTGAACCTGCAGCTGGCAGCGTTCGAGTGGAGCGACAGCGTCGCCAGGCATGCCTGAGCGGTTGCGCGCGCCCAAATGAAAACGCCGCCCGAGGGCGGCGTTTTTGTATCCGGTCGCGATTACAGGTTAGGCGCCAGCCAGCGCTCCACATCTTCCTTCGCCACACCACGGCGCGCCGCCATGTCGGCCGCCTGGTCCTCGCCGATCTTGCCAACGACAAAGTACTTCGACTCCGGATGCGCGAAGTAGAAACCCGACACCGCCGCCCCGGGAATCATCGCGAACGATTCCGTCACTCGCATGCCGATCTCCTCACATTGCAGCAGCTCGAACATGTCCGCCTTCACCGTGTGCTCCGGGCAGGCCGGATAGCCCGGCGCCGGACGGATGCCGCGGTAGGCTTCCTTGATGAGCTCATCGTTGGAGAGCGACTCATCCGCCGCATAGCCCCACAAGTCCTTGCGGACGCGCTCGTGCAAATGCTCGGCAAACGCTTCGGCGAGGCGGTCGGCGAGCGACTTCAGCATGATGCTGCTGTAATCGTCGTGCGCGTCCTCGAAGCGCTTCTCGTGCTTCTCGATGCCGATGCCGGCGGTAACCGCGAACAGGCCAATGTAATCGGCGACGCCCGATGATTTCGGCGCGATGAAATCGGCGAGGCACTGGTTCGGGCGCGCGACACCATCGATCACCGGCTTGGCCGTCTGCTGGCGCACGCCATAGTAGGTGAACGCCACCTTGCTGCGCGTCTCGTCGGTGTAGATCTCGATGTCGTCGTCGTTGACCGTGT
>NZ_LSTO01000001.1:2117591-2121917 GCF_002211445.1 Noviherbaspirillum denitrificans
TTCGCGCAGGTCCGCGAGGTCCACGCCGAGGCCGCGGAACAGTGTGCGGTAGTCACCATGCAGCAAGCCGTCGAGCCGCCGCAGCACCGTCAGTTCAAGCCGGTTGAGGATGGTTTCAGGCGTTTGCGTCGACTTTGACATGGTTTTCCAGGACCCTTTCCGGCGGCGGCAGATGCTTGAGAATGCGGTGGATGATCTGGTCCGGCGTGACATTGTCGGCCAGCGCCTCATAGGACAGCGACAGGCGGTGCCGCAGCACGTCGGGCACGAGGTCGACCACGTCTTCGGGCCGCACATGGCTGCGCCCGCGCAGCAGGGCCAGCGCCCTCGCCCCTTCCACAAGGTGGATGGAGGCGCGCGGACTGGCGCCGCAGGACAGGTAATGTTTGAGGTGCGGCACGTTGCAGCGCTCGGGGTCGCGTGTCGCGGCCACCAGGCGCACCGCGTAGCGCACCAGAGAGGGATCGATATAGCAGTCGCGGCAATGGCGCTGCAGGCGCGCCAGCTCTTCCGTCGTGGTCACCGACGCCACCTCCTGGTCCTGCGTGGTCACGCGGTTGACGATAACGAACTCTTCTTCCTCGCTTGGATAGCCGACCACGACTTTCATCATGAAACGGTCCACCTGGGCTTCCGGCAAGGGATAAGTGCCCTCGGTCTCGATCGGGTTCTGCGTCGCCATAACGAGGAAGGGTTCGGGCACAAGATGCGTGGTGCCAGCGATCGTCACCTGGCGTTCCTGCATCACTTCCAGCAACGCGCTCTGCACCTTGGCGGGCGCGCGGTTGATTTCGTCGGCCAGCAGCAGGTTGGAAAACACCGGCCCTAACGAAGTGCTGAACTCACCGGTCTTCTGGTTGTAGATGCGCGTGCCGACGAGGTCGGCCGGCACCAGGTCCGGCGTGAACTGGATGCGGTGGAAACTGCCGCGTATGGTCTTGGCCAGCGTCTTCACCGTCAGCGTCTTGGCCAGGCCAGGCACACCTTCCACCAGCAGGTGTCCACCGGCAAGGATCGCCACCAGCACACGCTCGAGGAAATGATCCTGCCCGACGACAACTCGTTTCACTTCATACAGGACGCGCTCCATCTGGAGCGAAACGTCGGACCTGCTGTTTTCGATGGTATCCATGTGTGTGGTGGGTGGTTTCAGAATGGGGAATCGCCGGCCGCTGCCGCCGCGATCTCGATGGGTACGGCAAATCCGATGCCGACAAAGCTGCCCTGCTCGTGCGGACTCAGGATGGCGGTGACGATGCCGACCACCTCGCCGCTCATGGTGATCAGCGGACCGCCGGAATTGCCGGGATTGGCGGCGGCGTCGAACTGGATCAGGTTGCGCAGCACCTCGTTGTCGCGCGGCGACATGTAGGTGCGTTTGAGCCCGGAGACGATGCCCGACGATGCCGATGGGCCGATATTGAACGGGAAGCCGACCGCGACCACCTTGTCTCCCACCGCCAATCCCTGCGTCGAGCGCAGCGTGGCCGGCACCAGGTCATCCGGGACACTGAGGGCCTGGATGACGGCCAGGTCGTTTTCGGGAAGACGGCGCAGCACGATGGCATCCGATTGATGCCCGTCCGCAAAATGGACCTTGATGCGCGTGCGGTCATCGGTGCCGACGACGTGCAGGTTGGTGAGGATCACGCCCTTGTCGATGATGACCACCCCGGTTCCCACGCCGCGCGTTGCCTTGTGCGTCGCGTTGTCCTCGCCCTCCTGCACCACGCGCACCACCGACGGGCGGATGCGCGCGTAGGCCTTCGATTCCGGCGACGGCAGCACGTTGTTTTCCAGGGTGTGCAGCACGGCGGCGTCGATGTCGCGCTGGGTGAACCGCCTCTCTTCCGGAGTCAGCATCGTATAGGCGCCGAACAGCAGCATGCACATCAGTACCGGGATCGCCATCAGCAGCAGGCGCTCGTGGCGCTTGACCATGGCACGGCTTCGAACGAAGCGTGGCGCCCGCTGTTCCGGCGCCGGCACGTGCGTTTGCGGAGGCGGCGGCGCACCAGATGGCGCGGCGCGTTGGCGGCGGGCGGAGCGGCTGTAAAGAGGCGTTCTTTTCATGGCCGGCAATACCTCAGCGCAGGTCTTTGTAGCGTCCGACGCGGTACTTCCGCATCTGGTAATTGGCCGTGCCGCCGAGGATCAGCACGCCGAGCAGCGGAATCGCCAGCAGGAGCGAATCCGTGAACAGCGCGCCGCCGAAGCCTGCGACCGCGCAAAGCGCGAGCGCCTTTCCGAGCTGCCGCATGCCGACCTTCCATGCCTGCCAGGCGATATCGAGGGTCATGAGCATGAAAAAGATATTCAGGAAAACCATGATGTGTTCCGAGGGCCGCAACCGCGCGCGGTGCCGCTGTCCGTCTTGCTACTTTGTCCTCGCGACGATGGGCAAGTTCAAGCAGTTTCGCGGCGGATGCGAGATGAATCATGGAACACGTCTGAATCCCCTCCGGCGTGCCGAAAGGAAAGGCTCGCCTCAGATGGCCCTGATCTCGGCGGGATTGGCAGGCTCGGCGAAGGGACCGCGCGTTTCCAGGTGTTCCTCGAAATCCGCGTCGAGCTGGCCGTGCTGCTTGAGGAACTCGCGCACCTCGCGCAGCCACAAGCGCTTGTCGCTGAGGCCGGAATCGTCACCCAGCGTATAGGTCATCCGGTCGGCAAACAGGTGCCGCGCGTCCATGGGCTGCAGGCGGAACACCTGTGCGAGGATCGCCGCCGGGTCGCGGGGCTCCTCGCCGGACAGCTGCAACCGGCTGTCGTCATCGGAAAGCGTGAGCCCGGCGGCATTGAACGCCGGGTGCTGGGCCAGCCAGCCGGCCGGCGAGCACACGGTGCCGTGCTCCAGGGTTTCGCCGCGCGCGCTGACCAGCTGGTCCAGGTCGATCGCGGTTTCCGGGATACCGTCGATGATGGCGTAGGCGTCCTTGATGAGTTCGAAGTCGGGAGCGGTGTCCATGGCAGATCCTTTCACAGCAAGTCTCTCTATTTATAGGGTAAGGAGGCTGCCCGGCCGTGCCTTGCGCCACTTCAATGGGTATACAGTTCCAGCAGTTCTTTCAGCGCCCGCACCGTCGACGCATGGTCTCCGGTGTGCAGGATGCCGTGGCCGCCGCGCGCTTCCCATTGCGCGATGTTGTCCGCCGTGTCGTCGATCAGCACCTTGTGCGGACCGCTGAAGTCGGCCTTCAGTTTCCTCGGCACTACATGCACGATGAATTCCGGGCCGAAGATGCGTGCCACCCACTCGCGCTTCTGCTCCTGGAAAACCCTGTTGGTCGGCGCGCCGGTGAGGAAGATGGGCTCGAGGTCGCGCGTGGCTTCCCACAGCAGCATGCAGCCCTCGATAAGCTCGAGTTCAGCAAAGAAACGCTTGTCCGCATTGATGATCTTCCACAAGCGGCTGCGCTCCAATTCGTCCGGATGCTTGCCGGTCAAACGCTTGACGCGCGCGTCGAAGTCGGCGAAGACGCCGTCGAGGTCGAGATATACCTGCAGCTTCGGTTTGTGTGTCGTGTCCACCGATTTCCTTTATTTTTCCGTTTGTATCACCGATACGCCAAACCATGCCCGGGTTCCCTTTGTGTTGTATTCGTCGGGAACAACTTTCCAGGGAGCGAATCGATACCAGGGAATTTAGAGCATGCCACCTAATCCTTCTGACTTACACTGCGGGCCACGTATTGAACCTCATTAAGGAAAGCCGCAATGGGCCTGTACCTTGCCTATGATGCCGCACAACAACCACTCGCACACGCACCGGAAGACGCCCGTCCGCGCCTGCTGATTGCCGTGCGTCCTGAAGATATTGCCTTCTCGAAAGTCGTCCTTGGGGATGAGTTCAACACCGTTATCTGCCACAGCTATGAGGATGCATGCGCCGCAATCGTGTCAGGCGTGGATCTCGTCACCTGCGGCGTGCATTTCGACAACGGCAGGGTGTTCGATCTGCTGCGCCGCGTACGCGGCGACCCGGGTACCGCCGAGCTGCCCTTCTTCATCCTGCTCGGCGCAGGGAGCCGTTACTCTCCCGCAATCATCCAGGGCATCCGCGCCGCCGCCAAGCTGCTCAAGGTCACCGCATTTACCGACCTCAACCGTTTTGCCGACAAACTGGGGAAGGAAGAGTCGCTGGCGGCGTTGCGACAAGGCATCCGTGACGCCATCGCCATCCGGCCCCGGACCACTTCAAACCAGGAGTGCACGGCACAAATACGGCCCCGCCGCGTCTAAACCTGTATCTGCGCTGCAATCCGGCCGAGGAAGCCAGCCAGTCTGGCGCCGGCGGGAACAGAACATCCAGATGCAAGGCGGTCC
>NZ_LSTO01000001.1:2121927-2136074 GCF_002211445.1 Noviherbaspirillum denitrificans
ATTCGGACAGGTGCTCCTTGATTTCCGGGTGGCGCGCCAGCATGGATTCAGGCACTTCCAGTTCCAGGCTGTCGGCGCTGAGGCCGGCGTCGTCCAGGATGCGCGGGATGGCGGCGACGAATTTCGGGTCGTTGAACTGCCGCGCGGAACAATTGACCGACAGCCGCAAGTCATCCATGCCCTGCATTTGCCAGCGCCGCACCTGCATGGCCGCTTCGCGCAGCGCCCATTCGCCGATCTCGACGATCATGCCGTTCTGCTCGACGATGTCGAGGAACTCTCCTGGCAGCACCATTTCCATATCGGCGGCATTCCAGCGCAGCAGCGCCTCGACGCTGGAAATGCGCCAGCTGTCGAGGTCGACCTGCGGCTGGTAGTACAGCTCGAACTGATGCTTTTTCAGCGCGCCACGCAGCGCCGTCTCGCGATCGCGCTTCCATGCATGTTCGGTGTACAGGTCGGAGGTATAGAACTGGTAATTGTGCCTTCCCGATTTCTTGGCACGGTACAGTGCCAGGTCGGCGCGCTTGAGCAGTTCGACGGAACTGCGCCCGTCAGTCGGATAGATGCACAGGCCGATGCTGGCGCCGCTGACGATTTCGTTGGAGTCGAGCTGGTAGGGGCGGCCGAGTTCGAGCACCAGCTTGCGCGCCAGCGTCTCTGCCGCTTCCGGCTGCGACACATCGGCCTGGATGATGACGAACTCGTCACCGCCGAGCCGTGCGACGAAGTCGGTTTCGCGGATCGACGACACGATGCGCAGCGCGACTTCCTTCAGCAACAGGTCGCCGGTATGGTGGCCGAAGGTGTCGTTGACGTGCTTGAAGCGGTCGAGGTCGAGCAGCAGCAATGCCAACGGTATGTTGTTGCGCTGGGACAGGGCGAGCGACTGGTGCAGCTGGTTGCTGAAGTGGACGCGGTTGGGCAGGCCGGTCAGGCCGTCGTGGTTGGCGAGGAAGCGCGTCTGTTCCTCGGCCAGGCGCTGCTCGGTCTGGTCGCGCATGATCTTCACGTAGCCGCGCAGGCTGCCGTCCGTATTGCGCAACGGTGTCACTACGCCGCTCGCCCAAAAGCGCGAGCCGTCCGGACGGACATGCCAGCGGTCGTCTCCTGACCGTCCCGTTTCGCGCGCCTCTTCCAGTTCGCGCAGCGGCGCATCGGCGGCACGGTCCTCGGCGGTGAATATGCTCGACACCGGCCGCCCCTTCGCCTGCTCGGCTGTCATGCCGAAAATGCGTTCGGCGCCGCTGTTCCAGCTCAGGATCACGCCTTCCGGATCGAGCATCATGATGGCGTGGTCGGTGGAGGCATCGACCAGCAGCCGGAAGTCTTCCTGCGACTGGCGCAGCGCCTGCTCGGTCTTCACTTCGTTCGTGATGTCGGTATTGGTTTCGAGATAGCGCGCCGGCCGCCCTTCCTGCACCTCGAGCGCCCATTTGCTGAAGACGATGATTTCCCGTCCGTCACGCGTGCGCTGGACCAGCCGGCCCTCCCAATAGTGCTGCTCGCGCACGATGGCGACGATTTCATCCAGCGGCACCGGGAAACGGGTTCCAAGCAACGTATGGCAATGCTGTCCGACAGCCTCCTCGCGCATATGCCCGTACAGCTTTTCGGCGCTGCGGTTCCAGTACGTGATAATGTCGCCGGTGGTGCGCGCGAAAATGGCGTCGCGCGCGAGGTCGAGCAGGCTGGCCTGTTCCTGCAGCTGGCTGGTCTGGCGCGCCAGCATTTCTTCGCGCCGCCGCAGGTCGGAGATGTCATGGAACACCGCCACCGCGCCGACCAGTACGCCGTGCGTGTTGCGCAGCGGACGCGCGTTGACGCTGACCCAGACGCCGTCCGGCAGGCGTTCATGGCGCACCAGGGCGACCATGCCATCCACGTGCTCGCCGCGTAGCGCGCGCACCGTGGGCCGCTCGTCCTGCGGGAACGCGGTCGCCCCATCCGGTTGCAGCAGGCTGTAGGAGCGGATGGTCGGTTCGCCGGAGTTGTCCATCGGCCGCAGGTTGAGCAGATGCTGTCCGGCAGGGTTGACCATGATCAGCCGCTCGGCCAGGTCGGCGACGACCACCGCGCCCGCCATGCTGTTGATGATGGATGCCGTGATGCTGGCCTGCCGGTGCAGCGCTTCCTGCAGCCGCTTGCGCTCCGAGATATCGCGCACCGAGGCGAAGAACAGCGTGCGGTCTCCCTGGGCCAACGGCGTGACCGTCAGTTCGATGGCGGTTTCCTCGCCGTTCTTGCAGCGCGCCGGCCATTCCGTCCGCTGGTTGACGATCTTTCCATTACCGGATTGCAGGTAGCGCCGCAGGCCCGCCAGGTGCTGCAGGCGGAAGCGCTCCGGGATGATGGTATCGGCCAGCGATTTGCCGATCACTTCGTCGCGTGTCCAGCCGAAAATGTCTTCCGCCCGCCGGCTCCACTCCAGGATGATGCTGGCGCGATCGATGGCAATGAAGGCATCGAGCGCATTGTCGATGATCTGTCGGTACAACGGCTCGGCCTGGCTTGCCTCTTGGAACAAGGGAGTCATTGATCGTCCGGCGGAAAATTCGTTCACGATCTGACACCGGAATGCGGGCGTGGTTTCTAAGGGAAAGGAAAGAGTAGGCAAAACGCAAGCTGGTTGCGCCGGCGAACTACCGGAACCGGTGCCGCACTCCGCCCCGTTTGATGCACATCAAACAAGTTTTGTGCGCCGCTTCCTACCATGGAGTAAGCCCACAGAGGGAGGACGCGATGGACAGGCCCCGATCGACACTGGAACCACTGGCGGGAGCGGCACACGGCAAGGCGGACCGCCTGCCGCCGCCTTCATGGGCGGTCACCGATGTGGAAATGCCGCCCACCATCGACCGCCTGATCCATGCGGCGATGGGGCGCGTGACCGGCAGCATTTCGCCGGCCAGCCTGGCGCTGGCCTACATCGACTGGGCACTGCACCTGGCCGAATCACCCGGCAAGTGGGCCCGCGTGGCGGAAAAGGCGGTGCGCAAGGCGGCCCGCTTCAGCATCTATGTCGCGCGCACCTGCAGCGAGGCATGTGTACCGCCCTGCATCGACCCCTTGCCGCAGGACCGCCGCTTCCGCAGCGACGCCTGGCAGCACTGGCCGTTCAACCTGATTCACCAGGCCTTCCTGCTCAACCAGCAGTGGTGGCACAACACCACCACCGGCATCGGCGGCGTATCGCCTCACCATGAGCAGGTGGTGTCCTTCGTCGCGCGCCAACTGCTCGACACGATGTCGCCGGTGAACTTCATCGCGACCAACCCGGAAGTGCTCAACGCCACCGCGCGCGAAAACGGCATGAACCTGCTGCGCGGCGCGATGAATTTCGTCGAGGACTGGGAGCGCCACATCGCCGGCAAGCCGCCGCTCGGCACCGAGGATTTCCAGCCCGGCGTGCAGGTGGCGATCACGCCCGGGCAAGTGGTCTACCGCAACCGGCTGATCGAACTCATCCAGTACGCGCCGGCGACGGAACAGGTGCATGCGGAGCCGATCCTGATCGTGCCGGCCTGGATCATGAAGTACTACATCCTCGACCTGTCGCCGCACAACTCGCTCGTGAAGTACCTGGTCAGCCGCGGGCACACGGTATTCATGATTTCCTGGCACAACCCGAACGAGCACGACCGCGACCTCGACATGGAAGCCTACCTGCGCCTCGGCGTGCTCGCCGCGCTCGACGCCGTGCAGGCGATCGTGCCCGGCCGCAAGATCAACACCGTCGGCTACTGCCTCGGCGGCACCCTGCTGTCGATGGCGGCGGCCTACCTCGCGCAGGTGGAGGACGAGCGACTCAATTCCATGACGCTGCTGGCGGCGCAAACCGATTTCACCGAAGCCGGCGAGCTGACTCTGTTCATCGACGACAGCCAGCTCAACTACCTGGAAGACATCATGTGGGACCAGGGTTTCCTCGACAACCGGCAGATGGCGGGCGCCTTCCAGCTGCTGCGCTCGCATGACCTGATCTGGTCGCTGGTCGTGCAGGAATACCTGCTCGGCGGTCGCCAGGCCTACACCGACCTCATGGCCTGGAATGCCGATGCCACGCGCATGCCCTACCGCATGCACAGCGAATACCTGCACCGGCTGTTCCTGAAGAACGACCTGTTTGCCGGGCGCTACAAGCTCAATGGCAGGCCGATCTCGCTGGGCGACATCCGCACGCCGATCTTCGCGGTGGCGACCGAAACCGACCATGTCGCTCCGTGGAAGTCGGTCTACAAGATCAACCTGATCGCCGACCCCGACGTCACCTTCCTGCTGACCAACGGCGGGCACAATGCCGGCATCGTCAGCGAACCCGGCCACAAGGGGCGGCATTACCGCATGGCGCACCGGCCAGCCGGCACCAACTACATGGATCCCGACAACTGGGTCGTCTCGAACCCTGCTGTGGACGGCTCCTGGTGGCCAGCGTGGGAAGCCTGGCTGGCGGAGCACGATAGCGGAATGACAGCGCCGCCCTCGATGGGCGCGATTAAAAAAGGGTATCCGCAGCTGCAGCCGGCGCCGGGACAACACGTACTGGAGCGCTGAGCGCACATCTTGCATGGCATAAATGCGACACAGCGCAACACGGCATGGGATTCGGGATAGAATACCCACGACGTTGTATCCAGAATAATTACAAAAAGAGACAATCCTGCCGCGTGCGGTGTGCAGCGCAGCAACGGGTTGCACGTCTTCGCCTAGCACAGAGATTTCAACCACGCCCGCTTTCATGCCGACACCATTCCGTACACACCCTCTGTCGCGCCCGGCTGCGGGACGCCGTTCAGGATCCTGATAATGGAAGCACTGCTCAAGCACCTGGTGGACATCACCTGCCAGCGTGACCACACGCTCCTCGACAGCTCGGTCGTCACCGCGCTGCATGAGCTGGTTGGCGCGCAACAGGTGCGCGTGCACGAGCTGTTCCGCTTCCGCGACGAGCTGTTCGTCCGTCCGCGCGTCTGGATCAAGGATGGCGTGGTGGTATCGGTCGAAGAGAACCTTGCGTCGGACAACACCGGCGAAGCGCTCGCGAAGTATCCCGCGCTGGTCGACAGCATCCGCGACCGCAAGTCCTGCGTGGAAGAAGTCAGCGCGTCAGGCGATCGCACGCTGTGGCTGCCGGTATGGCTGAACGACAAGGTCAGCTGCTGCATGGAAGTGGTCAATCCCACCCCGTACAACAGCAGCACGCTGCACATGATGGAAGGGATCCTCAGCGTCTACCGCAACTACCAGAACATCCTGGATTACAGCGAGCGCGATTCCCTCACCGGCCTGCTCAACCGCAAGACCTTCGACGAAAAGTTTTCGCGCCTGCTGTCGACGGCGGTGCCGGAAGGCCACCCGCAAGACCAGCCGGAGCGCCGCCACGCGCATTCCAATGTCGGCCATTGGCTGGCGGTGGTCGACATCGACCATTTCAAGAAGGTCAACGACCAGTTCGGCCACCTCTATGGCGACGAAGTGCTGATCCTGGTGGCCAACCTGCTGCGCTCATCCTTCCGCGCGCAGGACCGCGTGTTCCGCTTCGGCGGCGAGGAATTCGTCGTGCTGCTGCGATCGACCACGCTGGAAGACGCCCGCAAGATCTTCGAGCGCTTCCGCACCAACGTTGAAAAGCACGATTTCCCGCAGGTCGGCCGGGTCACCGTCAGCCTCGGCTTTGCCAGCATCGCCACCGAATCCCCGGTGATGATCCTCGGTCACGCCGACCAGGCGCTGTACTACGCCAAGGCCAACGGCCGCAACCGCGTCTGCTACTACGACGAACTGGTGCAGAGCGGCGAACTGCATTCCGAGGTGTCGAACGACACCGTCGAATTCTTCTGATCAGACTACCCGCTTGACGGTCGCCATCATCGCACCGGCGACCATCAGCAAACCTCCCGCCGTACGATTGCTCGCCTTCACGAAGCGCTCGTTGGCCGTGAAGCGCTGCGTCTTGCTGCCCAGCCAGGCGTAGATGCTGTAGGAGGCGGCGTCGAGCGCCACGGTCGTCCCGCCAAACACCAACATCTGCAGGCCGACCGGCTGGTCCGGATCGACGAACTGCGGCAGCAGGGCGACGAAGTACAGCAGCGCCTTCGGATTCGACAACTCCACCACCACCGCCTGCCAGAACGCGCGCAGTCCGCGCACGGCCTCGCCGGGATCGCTGGTCACCGTCAGCGCGCTCGCCTTGCTGCGCACGGCCGAGATGCCGAGGTAGAACAGATAAGCCACCCCGACCCACTTGATGATGGAAAACAGCGTGCTGCTGGCCACGATCAGTGCCGCGACACCGGTTGCGGAGAGCGCGAAATAGATGGCATTCGCCACCGCGATGCCGGCAATCGCCCACCAGGAACGGCGGAAGCCGTTGGAAATCCCCTGCGTCACGATCAGCAGGGCAGCAGGGCCGGGCGTCAGGCAGATCACCGCAGTGGTGACCAGGAAAATCAGATAGGTGTCGAGGCTCATTGTGTTCTCCGCGTAGGCAAGGCGTTTACTGTTGAAACAGTGTATGCGGCACAAAAGGCATTTTGAATGGATAATTCAAGGCAAAATTACCGAAAAACTTTTGCTTTCATCAAAATCAGGGGGAATCACCATGAAAATGGAATTCGACGCCATGGATGCCCGGATCCTCGACATCCTGCAGGCAGACGCACGCACGACGCTGTCCGAAATTGGCCGCCGCATCCACATGAGCCAGCCGGCGGTGGCCGAACGTGTGCGGCGCATGGAAGCAGCGGGCGTCATCACCGGCTACCACGCCAAGGTGAACCCGGCAGCGCTGGGGTACGGCATCACCGCCTTCATCCGCGTGTCCAAGCGCAGCCATGAAACCCCGGTCGAAGTCGTCGCCGCGCAGGTGCCGCAGATCGTCGAATGCCACTCGATCACTGGCGATGACTGCAGCATTGTGAAGGTGGTGGCGTCGTCAGTGTCCGAGCTGGAAAAGGTAATCGTCGAACTGACGCGCTGCGGCGTCACATCGACCTCGCTGATCCTGTCGTCATCCGTGCAGCACAAGGCGATCAAGCCGGTCGGCTAGAATCACGCCATGGAACTGCGCCAACTCCGCTACTTCGTCGCCATCGTCGACCACGGCTCGCTCTCGCGCGCGGCGCGTGTGCTGCACATCGCGCAGCCGGCGCTGACGCAGCAGGTGCGGCAGCTGGAAGAGGAACTGGGCGCGCAGTTGCTGCACCGTTCAGCGCAGGGGGTGATGTCGACCGATGCCGGCAAGACCTTCTATGAACACGCACTGGCGATCCTCAAGCAGGTTGACGATGCAAAGTGGGCGGTTGCGCAATCGACGAACAAGCCTGCCGGCACCGTCGCGCTCGGCGTGCCGCAGAGCGTGTCGAGCGCGCTTGCGCTGCCGCTGCTGACCGCGGTACGCGAGCAGTATCCCGAGATCTCGCTGCAGCTCACCGAAGAGTTGTCGGGCAACCTGATCGAACAGCTGAAGTCCGGACGCATCAACCTCGCGGTGCTGTTCGACGACGGCCAGCTCGGCGCCTTTTCCGTGACGCCGCTGGTGGAAGAAGAAATGATGTTCATCACGCGGACGGATTCGCAATTTGCGCCGAAAGGGAAGACGATCTCGCTGGCCAAGGCCATGCAGGTACCGTTGATCCTTCCCGGTCTCCAGCATGGCGTGCGCCCCAGGATCGAAGGCCTTGCAAGGTCGGCCGGCCTGAGCATCCCGCATGTCATCGACATCAACTCCGTCGCGATCCTGCGGTCTGCAATCATGGCGGACCTCGGCGCCACGATCCTGCCCGTTGCGCCCGTCTTGCCCGAGATCGGCCTCGGGCAAATGAAGGCCTTTCCCATCTCCGGCAGCAGCATGTCGCGCACGATCGCGCTCTGCTCGTCCCGCAATATTCCCCTCACCAATGCGTCCGCGGCAGTCCAGCGACTGATCCTGCGCACGACCGTCGAACTGTGCACGAAGGGCCAATGGCCCGGTGCGACCGCACTCACCTGAAATCCGCTCGTCCTCCTGCGTAACGGCAGTGCGACGAACTGTTACCTCTGCGTACTTTTGCACCCATACAGAGCAGCGTTGCGTTGCAAATTTGTGCGTCGCTTTTGTCCGAATTTGTGCATTGCATCAACACTTGTCACGGATCAAAACAGAAACATTTTGTAAGGAATTTACTACTGGGAGTAGTGGATTTTTTTACATCAAAAGTGTTTCGACAGGACCTGGAAAAGGCAGACCCGCATGCTCGAAAAGTTTTCCAAGGCAGTGGCAAACATGTATTGGGCTGCGCAGCAAAGCGAGCCCGCTTTGTTTCGCCAAGAGCTTCTCGATCTCGCTTGCGGCCTGGTGGATTGCGACGGCGGCGCGCTCAGCATCTGGCAGCTCGCGACGACATCGCGCGGTGACGGCCGGCCGGAGCGCGCGAGGGCGCGCATCGTCACGCTGATCCAGCAGGCACAAGTCCAGCCTGCGCCCGCCTTCTGCTCGTCGATGCCGTCGCCCCATGCCCTCAACGGAAAGAGTGAATTCAGGCTGCATCCCGTGCCGTGGATAAAGGAACTCCATGACGACGAGAGCATCGAGAAGCTGATCCTTCTCGGCGATGTCAACTCGACCGATGCAGGCGCACGCTGGCTCATCCTGTTCCGCTGCAGCGACCGCGATTTCACTGCGCGCGATGCCGCGCTGCTGGACGCATTCTGGCATCTCGCGAAGCAGTCGATCGACATCAACCTGCAATACGCGTTGTCGCGTGTCGTACCGCAGGGCGCCGGACGATCAGTCGCGCTGGTGAACTCGCAGGGAATCATCGAAATTGCCGATGACCGCGTGAAGGACCTTCTGCTGCAAGAGTGGCCTTTGTTGCGCGGCGTGGCACTGCCGAAGACGGCGCTTGCATCCCTGCTCGCGACATCGAGCTACCGCGGCAAATCCATCGAGATCCAGGCGTCCCGGAAGGCAGGTTATCTCGCTTGCACAATGCAGAAGATACACGCGGCAACCTTGCTGACGCCGTCCGAAATTTCGGCGGTCCAGTGCTTCGCTCGCGGCATGACACACAGCGCGATTGCCTTCCAGTTCGGCGTGTCGCCGCATACCGTCCGCAACCAGCTCGCCAATGCCTACCGGAAGCTGGGCGTGCACAGCAAGGCGGAGCTGATCCGCGTCATTTCGGATTTCTGAGACTTCCAGAGGGAAACCACATTCATGCATGAGCCGGCTCAAGGCATTTGATGTGTGAAGAAGATCGCCTAGTGCATCTGCGCTATTCACGTACCAATTCGACAACATTAACCTTTAATCGCTGCTCGTGCTTTTGCGATTCTCGAAAAATCAGGGAGGGTTTGGAAAGCAAGGGACAGTTTTGCAGTGGTTGTCTTTTCAACTTTCGAGGAGTGTTCGATGAACGCGATTAAACGTTTTCTGAAGGATGAAGAAGGTGCGGTAGCGATCGAGTATGCGCTGCTTGCGGCATTGATTGCGATCGTGATTGCGGTTGGCGCCACGGCGCTCGGCAACCAGCTTTGTGCGTTCTTCAACGGCATTGCCACGTGGCTGGACGCAACACCTGGCGGCGCTTTCGCATTGGATGCCTGCTGATACGTCCGATGTGGACAGGTTCCGCGTGCCTCGATGGCGGGCGGAACCGGCGGATGGCCTGCACAGCCATCCGCTTCCCGGAGCCCAATGAAGAGAACCTCCATATGCTCAGCCTGACGCCTGCCTTGATTTCCAACCTGGCCCTTGCGACGCTCGCCGCCCTGCTGGGTGTGGCCGCCTGGTGCGATTTCACGCAGCGCCGCATTCCCAATCTGCTCGTGTTCCCCGGCGCGTGCATCGGCCTTCTCCTGAATGCCTTCCTGCCCGAGGGTTACGGATTCACCAGTGCCCTTCCTGGCGCACTCGGCATCCTCGGAGCGATAAAGGGTCTCGGCCTCGGCCTTGTGCTGTTCCTGCCCATGTACATGGTTCGCGTCATGGGAGCGGGAGATGTCAAATTGATGGCCATGGTCGGCGCCTTCGTCGGCATGAACGGCGTGGTCGCGGACACCGTGATCGTCTTCATGACCGGAGGTTGCCTGAGCCTGCTCTACCTGCTGCGCAGGAAAGCATTCCTTGCAAGGATCGAACGCTTCTTTCCGGCGCTCCTGCTGTTGCGCATTCACGCCGCCGACAGCAGCATCGCCTCCTCCTCCGGGAGCGGAAAGACAGAGAGCGTTCCCTTCGGAGTCGCCATCGCGCTGGGCACGATGGCCTACATCGTCCTGGCGCGCCAGGGCTTGCTCGGCGCACTCCATTTCCTGCCGGTTTCCTGATCCAGGGTGCACGCATGAACGACATGACCACCTCATCGATTTCTCGCGGCGACCTGCCCCCGCCGCCACGCACGCTGGAGGATACCGGCCTCGGCCTGCTCTTCCTGTGCGAACTCTTGTGCAAGGTGCTCTTCCTGCGCGGACGGCTCGGGCTGCGCGCACTGTCCTCCCATGTGAAACTGCCCGCCAGCATTGTCGAGCAGGTACTGGACTTCATGCGCAACGAGCACCTGTGCGAAGTGCTGAGCCGGGACAGCAGCGCCGGCATCGTGTACCAGCTCAGCGGCACGGGCCGCGAACGCGCCGCCGATGCCCTGACGCGCAGCCAGTATGCAGGTCCGGCGCCGGTCCCTCTTGACGTTTATGCCGCATACGTGAAACGGCAATCGATCCACAAGGTGCAGTACACGCGCGAACACCTGGCCGAAGGATTCCGCGGGCTGGTCATCAACGAATCGTTGCTCGCGCGCCTGGGTGCGGGCATGAACTCCGGCCGGGCGATCATCATTCACGGCCCGGCGGGCGCGGGAAAGACCTACATCGCGGAACAGCTCTCGCGCCTGCTCTGCGACCAGGTCGCTGTGCCTTACGCCTTCATCATCGACAACGAGGTGATCCAGGTCTTCGATCCGCACGTCCACCGGCCCATGCCAACCGAAACGCCGCGCGCCGACGCGCTGGCGCGTTCGACTGCCTGCGATGAGCGCTGGCAGTCCTGCCTGCGGCCGATGGTCATTGCCGGCAGCGAGCTCACGCTCAAGACGCTGGACCTCGAGTTCGACCACACGACGCGGGTGTACCAGGCGCCGCCGCACGTCAAGGCCAATAACGGTGTCTTCGTGGTGGACGATCTCGGCCGCCAGATGATGGCGCCGCAAGACCTGATGAACCGCTGGATCGTTCCGCTCGACCGGCGCCGCGATTACCTGACGCTGCATACCGGCTACAAGTTCGAGATCCCTTTCGACGTCGTGGTCGTCTTCTCGTCGAACCTGGATCCCGCTGGACTCGCCGACGAAGCCTTCCTGCGCAGGCTCGGCTACAAGATCCACATCGGCGCCCTCACCCGCGACCAGTATCGCGAAGTGTTCCTCCAAGCGTGCGCCGACATGGACATCCCGTTCTCGGAACAGGCATTCAATTACCTGCTGCAGGAGCGGCACGAAAAGGAAAACCGCCCATTGCTTGCCTGCTATCCGCGTGACCTGCTCGGCCAGATACGCGACCTTGCCCGTTACGAAGAAGCGCCGCCCGCACTGACCACGGAGGCTCTCGACTGGGCGTGGCACAACTACTTCCTTCCCGCTCCGGCAGCGACGGACCGAAACACCATGCCGGCGCACCACACGCAATCCACCTCCTATGGAGTCACGCGATGAAAAGCAGCCGAGCCCTGATCATGATCGTCACGTCCATCGTGCTGGCACTGGTCGCCGTCGTGTTTGCGGCGCGTTGGATCTCGAAACAGGCCAACATGGCCACCGCCAAGGTCGCCGTGGCGGCAGTCGACATCAATGTCGGCGCACGCATCGCGCCGGAGATGGTGCGCTTCGCCGACTGGCCTACCGGCAGCAAGCCCAAGGGCAGCTTTACCGACATCAAGGAGCTGCAGGAAAGGGTGACGCGGACCAACATCCTCGCCGGCGAGCCCCTGCTCGAGGCGCGCCTTGCCCCGATCGGCGCCAAGGGTGGCCTCTCCGCTGTGGTCGCCGAAGGCAAGCGTGCAATGACGGTGCGCGTCAACGATGTGATTGGCGTCGCCGGCTTTGCGCTGCCGGGCAACTATGTGGACATCCTCGTCAGCACGCAGGACGAAGCGAAGCGGGAGGCCGGCAAGGACAGCAATATTTCCAAGCTCGTTCTGGAACGCATCCTGGTGCTCGCCGTCGCGCAGGAAGCAAGCCAGACCGACATCAAGCCCAAGGTGGTGAATGCGGTCACGCTGGAGGTTACGCCGGAGCAGGCGGAAAAGCTCGACCTCGCACGCAGCGTCGGCCAGCTTTCCCTCGTCCTGCGCAACCAGATTGACCTGACACCGGCGCAGACCGGCGGCGCCACCAAGCAAAGCCTGCTCTACGAACCGGCCAGGGAGGAACGCAAGCCCACCGTCACCAAGGTGGTGGCGGTCCGCAAGCCGAAAGCGCCGACGCCAGCGCCCGCAGAAGAGAACTGCCAGCTGGTGATGACACCGAACGGCCGCATCGTGCAGTGCTTCAAGTGACGAGATCCTTCCCACGCACAACAACACTGTCTCAAAGGGGAAACAAATGAACAGGGATAGAACGCACGGAACGCAAGTATCCGGAGCGCAGCGCGCCGTTCTCGCCGGATTTTCCGCCATCGTAATGACGGCGACGATGCATGCTGAGGCAGCCCCGCCCGCGCCGGCGCGCGATTCAGCCAAGACAACGGAAGCCTCGCGCAGCGTTGCGACGCCGGTCTGCACCGGTGAATTCGCGTCCTCGAAAAGCGTCACGCTGCCGGAAGGGAAATCCGGACAGCTGGACCTCCAGCAGCTGGGCTTGCCGTCACCCGCCTTCTTGCGGACGGTTGGCGATCCGCATGTCGTCCAGGTCGAGCCCACTGTCTCGCCCTCGCCCCGCAGCATGTTTTTCGTGTTCGGCAAACGGGTCGGCTCGACCAACCTGATGTTCCAGACCAAGGAAGGCCGCTGCGCGATGGTCGAGGTGACCGTGGGTGTCGATGGTAATACGGTCCAGGAACGCCTCCAGGCGCTCTTGCCCGGCGAGAAGGACATCCGCGTGTCATCGGCCGCCGACTCCCTCGTCCTGAGCGGCACGGTCAGCGATGCCGTCGCCGCGGAAAAAGCCCTGCTGATCGCGAGTGCCTACATGCGCAAGACGGGCACGGGTGCGAGTCCTGGTTCGGGCGGGAGCGGAGGCGCGCTTGGTGGCACAGGAAACGGCGACGGGCCGAAGATCAGCGACCGCATCGTCAATATGCTCAGCCTGGCCGCGCCGCAGCAGGTGATGCTGGAAGTGAAGGTGGCGGAAATCTCGAAGACCCTGCTCGACAAGCTTGGCGTCAACCTCGCGGCCATCGGCCATCACGGCAGCTGGACCTCCATCCTGTCGTCCAACTTTATGACGGATGGCGCCGGCCTGCTGAGCCTGACCAAGGATACCGGCGAGCGCGTGCTGATCGATGCTGAAAAGCGCGACGGCCTGGTCAAGGTGTTGGCTGAACCGACGGTGATGGCCATCAGCGGCCAGGAAGGCAGCTTCCTCGCCGGCGGCAAGGTCTTCATTCCGGTCGCGCAGAACAATACCAACGGCGTCCTCACGATCACGCTGGAAGAGAAGGAGTTCGGTGTCGGGCTGAAGTTCACGCCGACGGTGCTCGACGGCGGACGCATCAACCTGAAGGTCGCGCCGGAAGTGTCCGAGCTCTCGCGCGAAGGCATCGGGATCAATGCGCGCGGCATCGGCGGCACCGCGGTGCTGCCGCTGATTACCACGCGCCGCGCATCGACCACCGTGCAACTGTTCGACGGCCAGAGCTTCGCCATCGGCGGCCTGATCAAGAACAACGTCACCCAGAACATGAAGGCCATGCCGGTGCTGGGCGAGATTCCGGTGCTCGGCGCCCTCTTCCGCAGCGCTGATTTCCAGACGGACCGCTCGGAGCTGATCTTTGTCGTCACGCCGAGGCTGGTCAAGCCGCTGCCGCCCAATTACGGACTGCCCACCGACCATTTCATCGAACCGAGCCGTTCCGAGTTTTTCCTCGGCGGGAAGATGGAAGGCAAGGCGCCGCCGCCACCTGCGGCCAACACCTCCTCGCTGCCGCCGCCATCCCCGGCAAAGGGTGACGCAGGTCCT
>NZ_LSTO01000001.1:2136084-2161287 GCF_002211445.1 Noviherbaspirillum denitrificans
ATCAGCGCCGTCTCCGGCGGCATCTTCAGCGCAAAGGCGAGCGGCAGCAGGATGGCGACGCCGTTGATCGGGCCGAGGCCCGGCAGCAGGCCGACGACGGTGCCGATGAAGGCGCCGAAGGTGGCCACCAGCAGGTTCATCGGCTGCAGCGCGACGCCGAAGCCTGTCATGAGATAGGAAAGGGAATCCATCACAGTCCAATCAGGGTAAAGACCGGCTCCAGCACGCCCTTGGGCAGCACCACGTCCAGCAGTTTGTCGAACAGCACGTACAGCACGAGGCCCATGCCGATGCCGGTGAGCGCGCATTGCTTCCAGTTGCCGCCGAAGATGCGGCCGATCGGCAGCGCCATCAGCGCGGTAGCGACGACGAAGCCGAACAGCTGGAACACGATGGCGTACAGAACGATGGTGAACGCGCAGAGGGCAATCACGCCGGACTGCCTGTTGCGCAGGAAGTCGACATGCTGCCCCGGCTTGAATGCCAGCCAGGCACCCGACAGCGCCATCAGCGCGGCGAGCACCAGCGGGAAGGCGCGCGGACCGACCGGTTCATACTCGACCGGGGCGGCGTAGCCCCAGGCGGCGATGGCCATGGCGCCGGCCATCGCGATGGCCGTCAGGCCAAGAAGGCGGTCGCTGTTCATTTGGCACCTGCCAGGCCGAACTCTTCGGCCAGCTTGCGATAGTTATGCGTGGTGCGCTTGACGTAGGCATCCAGCTCGGTGCCGGTCAGCGCCATCGGGTAGAGGCCGCGCTCTTCCAGCAGCTTCGCGTACTCCTTGGTCTTCATCATCTTGTCGAAGGTGTCGGTCCAGACCTTGAAGTCGGCATCGCTGACCTTAGGTCCGACGTAGAAGCCGCGCACGATCGGCCATTCGACGTCGAAGCCCTGCTCCTTCGCGGTGGGCACGGAGGCCAGTTCACCCGGCAGGCGCTTGTCGGCCATCACGGCAATTACGCGGATGTTGGCGCCGGCCTTGATCTGCGACGCGGCTTCGGATGCGTCGCCGGAGTACACGTGCACGTGCCCGCCCTGCAGCGCGGAGATCGCCTCGCCGCCACCTTCGAAGGCAACGAAACGCATCTGCTTGTGGTTGAGGCCGGCGGCGCGCGCGGTGAGCGCGGCCTTCATCCAGTCCTGGCTGCCGATGGTGCCGCCGGCGCCGAACACGACCTTGGTGGAATCGGCTTTGAGCGCGGCAGCGAGGTCCTTCAGGTTCTTGATCGGCGAATCCTTGCGCACCACGACCGCGCCGTAATCCGCGCCGACCACGGACAGCCAGCGCACGTCGCTTTCGGTGTACTTGCCGAACTTGCCCTGCGCGAGATTGAGCAGCGAGCCGCCGGAGAAGGCGACGATGGTGTTGGGTTCGCCCGGGCGCTGCGCGACCACGGCGTTGTAGGCGACGGCGCCGATGCCGCCCGGCATGTAGGTGACCCGCATCGGGTCCTTGATGTACTTGCCTTCATACAACGCGGTCTGCGCGAGCTTGCAGGTCAGGTCGAAGCCGCCGCCCGGCTTGGCGCCGGCGATGCATTCGGTCTTGTCGAGCGGGCCGGCGAACACGCTGCCGGCAACGGAAACCAGTGCGACGGTGCACAGGATTTTTTTCATTGGTATCTCCTCTTGGACATTGGCGGTATTCGCCATGGTCAGGAAGATAGCGAAACCATCCTGTCAATTGCCTGTCGATCGGCGTCAGCCGGCAAAAGATGCAAAGTAGCGACACATCCGCCGCTTGCCACATTGGCAATGGTGAGGCGGCCACCGCATTGTTCCGCCACCGAGCGCGCAATCGCCAGGCCCAGCCCGGAGCCGCCCAGCAGACTGTTGCGGGCACGGAAGAAGCGCTCCCCAAGCCGGGGCAGCTGGTCGGGCGGAATGCCGGGGCCATTGTCGGTGACGCTGAACGCGACCTCTCCGGGTTCGGCGTGGAGCGCGATCACTACCCGCCCTTCTTCGGGCGCGAAGCGGATCGCGTTATGCAGCAGGTTCAGCGCCGCCTCGCGCAACATGCCGGCATGGCCGAGTACCATCAGCGCGTCTTCCGGGCCGTCCAGTTCGAGGCTGATGCGCTTGTCGCGCGCCGCCGGCACCACCTCGCGCGCGACCTGCTGTGCGAGCGCGGCTAGGTCGATGGGGTCGACCGATATTTCCGGCGCATCGGCGCGGGCCAGCGCCAGCATCTGGTTGGTGCGGTGGGTGGCGTCGTCGAGCTGGCGCGAAATGGCGTCGATGGCGTCGCGGATGTTGGCGGGGTCGGTTTCGCGCAGCGCGTAGTCGAGCTGGGTGCGCAGCGTCGCCAGCGGCGTGCGCAGCTGGTGCGAGGCATCGTCGATGAAGCGGCCGCGCGCTTCAATGATGTGCTGGCTGCGCGCCATGTGGATGTTGATTGCATCGACCAGCGGACGCGCGTCCACCGGCGCGGACGCGGCATCGATCGGGCGCAGGTCGGCGGGCGAACGCGCGCGGACCTCGTCGCCAAGGCGGGCCAGCGGACGCAGCGTCAGGTGCAGCACGACGGCCAGCAGCCCGGCGGCTGACAGCAGCATCAGGATGTCGCGCCGCACTGCCTGCGCGGTGATCTGGTTCGCGAACTGGGTGCGCGAACCGAGTGTTTCCGCCACCTGGATCACGACACGCTGCCGCACGACGCTATTGCCCACCGGCCGGTCGAGTTCGCGCGCATAGGCGCCGACGCGGACCTTTTCGCCGAAGTATTCAGCATCGTAAAAATACGGCACGCGCGTCTTCAGCGTGACCGGCGGGCGCGGCAGGTCGGGGCTGCCGACTTCGGTCAGGCCGTCTTCGGTGGTGACGCGGAAATACACCTGGCCGGAGGCGGTCAGCTCGAAGAATTCGAGCATGGTGTACGGCAGCTCGACGGCAACGCCGCCGGACGCGGTGGAGATGTTGGCATCCATCGCCTTGATGGCGCCGAGCAGCGAGCGGTCGTAGGCCGAGTTCGCGGCGTCGACCGCGGTGCGGTAGGTGGTCCACAGCTCAATGCCGCCGACGATGCCCAGCGCCGGCACCAGCAACGTGAGCACCGTGCGCTTGAGGCTCCAGCGCAGCAGCAGCCGGTCCAGCCTCATCGGCTTTCCAGCAGGTAGCCGAGGCCGCGCAGCGTGACGATCTGTACCGGGCTGCCTTCCAGGCGCTTGCGCACGCGGTAGATCAGCACTTCGACGGCTTCCGGCATCGCGTCGAGGTCGTCGTCGAAGATCTTGTCGAACAGGTCTTTCTTGGTCATCGGCTCGCCGCTGCGCTGGATCAGCGCCAGCAGCAGGGTGTGTTCGCGCTTGGACAATTGCAAAGGCTGGTCGCCGAGGGTGAACTGGCGGGTGTTGGCATCGTAATGCAGCGGGCCGCAGGCGAGGCGCGGATGCTCGCTGCCGCGCGCGCGGCGGATCAGCGCGGTCAGGCGCGCTTCGAGTTCTTCCACCGAGAAGGGTTTGGCCATGAAGTCGTCGGCGCCGCCCTTGAGGGTGTTGACGCGTTCCATCAGCGAATCGCGCGCGGTGAGGATGAGGACCGGCAGGCGCACGTCGATGTCGCGCAAGCGCGCGAGCACGTTGTGGCCGTCGAGGCCGGGCAGGCCGAGGTCCAGGATCAGCGCGTCGTACTTCACCTGCGCGATGCTGGGTTCGACCAGCCGGCCGTCATCGACCCAGTCGACGATGTAGCCGTTCTGCTTGAGCGCGCGGCACAGCCATTCGGCCAGTTCGCGTTCGTCCTCTGCCAGCAGCAGTCGCATGTTGCCATCCTTGCATGATTCCCGCCGAGGGGAGGGCCTTGAGTATAGAGAAAAGCGTGTCGGCCACGCAAACGCCTGGTCGCACTTGATCTGGATCAGGTTTTTCAGAATTGTCGCAACGACATCACATGTTCATGGGATGAATACCGGTCATGCCAATGTTTTAATATCTGGAAAATCCCGAATGGCCCCTCGACGTGGAAACCCTTCATCCGCCTTCCGCACGGCCCATTATTGCCTGGTCCGACGTCCTCATCGTCGGCCACGAGCAGATCGATGCCGACCACCACCGCATCTTCGAGATCGCGGGCCGGCTGCATGCCGGCATCCACCAGGCGCATGAAAATATGCTCGTGCGACAGGTGCTGGCGGAATTGACGGACTACACGCTGACCCACTTCGCACGCGAGGAAGCCTTGATGAAGACGGCCGCCTTCCCCGGACTGGAAGAGCACCGCTTCGAACACGAGCTGATCACCTACCGCCTGCGCAACCTGCAGCGCCAGGCCGGCAGCGGCCGGCAAGGCCTGGCCGACGAACTGGAAATCTTCCTGGACCGCTGGCTGGCGCGCCATATCCTCACGTCCGACGCCCACATCGCCGCCGCATTGCGCGGCAAGCAGCCGCCATCCCCCCTCGCCTGAACTCCCATTTCCGCCAATCCGGCAGAAATTTCTTGATGTGAAACAGCGAAATCAAAAATTCGCGAGGCAGGAAGTGTTACTCGACCGAAACGACTCCTACAATGCAACTGATACTCGTTGCATCGCTGCAATATCGTGCAACGACGCTGTCAATCATGCAACACCGTCACCCAAAGGACGACTATGCAAAGTTGCTACGAAAATCCGTCGTATTTCTCCGAGAAGTGCAGCCGCTGCCAGTTCTCCTGCCTCAAGGGTGGGGCCGGCGGGGTGCAGGCCGATTCCACATCGCGCGGAAGCATCAGCATTCCGGGTTTCGCCGCAGTCGCAACGGGTGCGGCAGCAGCTGTCGCCGGCTACCCTACCGTGTCATCAGGCCTGACTGTCGTCGGCGCCGCCATCATCGTGGCAAAAATCCTCCGCAAGTAAGTCCTTCCCCGCGCGGCCACTTCAGCGCCGCGCAGGTCATTTCTGCGTACTGCCTTATCTGCGCCGCGCTTGCGGCGCACTCAGGCGCCTGGCCGGAACTGGGGATGCGACGCGTCCGCCCTCCAATGCAAGGGGAACCATTTCCATCGATGCAGTGACGGGCGCATGCCCCGGCGAACCACCGTCGACGAGGCGGAACACCGCCACCGCCTGCACCAGTTCCTGCGCTTCGTTCTTCAGGTTTTCCGCCGCCGCCGCCATCTGTTCGACCAGCGCCGCATTCTGCTGCGTCACTTCATCCATCTGCGCAATCGCTTCGCCTACCTGCGACACGCCGATCGACTGCTCGTTGCTGGCTACGCTGATCTCGGCCATGATGTCCGTCACCCGCCGGATGCTCGCCACGATTTCCTGCATCGTGCTGCCGGCCTGGTCCACCAGCGCCGTGCCCTGCTCCACCCGCTCCACGCTGGTGCCGATCAGCGTCTTGATCTCGCGCGCGGCCTGCGCCGAACGCTGCGCCAGGGAACGCACTTCCGCCGCCACCACCGCGAAGCCGCGGCCCTGTTCGCCGGCGCGTGCCGCTTCCACCGCCGCATTGAGCGCCAGGATGTTGGTCTGGAACGCGATGCCGTCGATCACGCCGATGATTTCCGAAATCTTGTGCGACGCGTCGTTGATGCCCTTCATGGTCGACACCACGTCGTCAACAATGCCGCCGCCCTTGACCGCGATTGCGCTCGCATCCTGCGCCAGCCGGTTCGCTTCGCGCGCATGGTCGGCATTCTGCTTGACCTGGGAACCCAGTTCTTCCATCGACGCGGCCGTCTCTTCCAGCGAGCTGGCCTGCTGCTCGGTGCGTGCCGACAGGTCGCTGTTGCCCTGCGCGATCTCGGTGCTGGCCGTGGCCACGCCTTCGGCGTTGTGCCGCACGTTGCCCACCACCCGTGACAGGCTGTCCTGCATCGCATTGAGCTGGGCCATCAGGCTGGCATGGTCGTCGCGCTGCAGTTCGATGCGCACGGCCAGGTCGCCCTGCGCCACGCGCTGCGCGACCGCTGCCGCTTCCGCCGGTTCGGCGCCGAGCTGCCTGAGCGAGCGCCGCACGATCGTGCCAATGACGAAAAACAGCACCACCTGCACCACACCCTGGCCGATCCACAGCAGGATGTTGAAGCGCCGGATCGCCGCGAGGTCGTCCTTGATATCGAGTGTCACGCTGGCCGCTCCGAGCACGGTGCCTTCGTCGACGCCATGGCAGTCGAGGCACTTGCTGGAGCGGAATTCCTTTTTCGCAACGAAGGGGAGGACGGCGCGCAGCGTGGCGTCGTTGCCGCTGTCGGTCATCTTGAAAGCAGGCTTGCCGGTTGCCAGCACGGTCTTGTCGAGTTCGTCGGCCGGATCCTGGTCGGGAAGTCCTGCGCCGAACTCGTCAGTGGTCGCCTTGCCGCGGATGATGCGCAATTCCTTGATGCCTTCGGAAATACCGATCTGCTTGATGAAGCGCGCCTTGGCCTTGGCATCGCTGATGACATCCTTGCCCGCCACGGTGACATCCATCAGGGTGTTCAGGCCGTTGATGGCACCGTCGGCGACGGCGGTGGTGCGCTCCTTCGCCGCGAGCAGTTCGCGCTGTTCAAACTGGTGCGATATCCAGTGCTGGACGCCAACGAGGACAACCAGAAGGAAACCCTGGATGAGAATTTGCAGCTTGCGCTGCAGGCCAAGCCCGCTCCACCATTCAGACATGCTTCTCCCTCTTCTTTCTTCTAGAATGTCTTTCCAAGCGTAAAGAAGGCGCCAGAGTGCGGCAATGGGGCAAATTGACGCAAATCAATGCGACAAGGAAAACTATTGCATTCGTCGCTACTTCGTTGCGTCTGCCGATTGCCCGCTCAGCCGGAACACCGCCACCGCCTGCACCAGTTCCTGCGCTTCGTTCTTCAGGTTTTCCGCCGCCGCCGCCATCTGTTCGACCAGCGCCGCATTCTGCTGCGTCACTTCATCCATCTGCGCAATCGCTTCGCCTACCTGCGACACGCCGATCGACTGCTCGTTGCTGGCTTCGCTGATCTCGGCCATGATGTCCGTCACCCGCCGGATGCTCGCCACGATTTCCTGCATCGTGCTGCCGGCCTGGTCCACCAGCGCCGTGCCCTGCTCCACCCGCTCCACGCTGGTGCCGATCAGCGTCTTGATCTCGCGCGCGGCCTGCGCCGAACGCTGCGCCAGGGAACGCACTTCCGCCGCCACCACCGCGAAGCCGCGGCCCTGCTCGCCGGCGCGTGCCGCTTCCACCGCCGCATTGAGCGCCAGGATGTTGGTCTGGAACGCGATGCCGTCGATCACGCCGATGATTTCCGAAATCTTGTGCGACGCGTCGTTGATGCCCTTCATCGTCGTCACCACGTCGTCGACGATGCCGCCGCCCTTGACCGCGATCGCGCTCGCATCCTGCGCCAGCCGGTTCGCTTCGCGCGCATGGTCGGCATTCTGCTTGACCTGGGAACCCAGTTCTTCCATCGAGGCGGCCGTCTCTTCCAGCGAGCTGGCCTGCTGCTCGGTGCGTGCCGACAGGTCGCTGTTGCCCTGCGCGATCTCGGTGCTGGCCGTGGCCACGCCTTCGGCATTGCGCCGCACGTTGCCCACCACTTGCGACAGGCTGTCCTGCATCGCATTGAGCTGGGCCATCAGGCTGGCATGGTCGTCGCGCTGCAGTTCGATGCGCACGGCCAGGTCGCCCTGCGCCACGCGCTGCGCGACCGCTGCCGCTTCCGCCGGTTCGGCGCCCAGCTGCCTGAGCGAGCGCCGCACGATGGCGCCGATGACGAAGAACAGCACCGCCTGCAGCAAGGCCTGTCCGGACCACAACAGGATGTTGAAGCGCCGCACCGCCGCGAGATCGTCCTTGATATCGAGCGTCACGCTGGCCGCGCCAAGCACCGTGCCTTCGTCGACGCCGTGGCAGCGCAAGCATTTGCTGGAGCGGAATTCCTTCATCGCGATGAAGGGGAGGACGGCGCGCATGGTGGCGTCGTCGCGCATGACGAACTGCGGCTTGCCGTCCGCCATCACGGCCTTGTCCAAGGCATCGACGGCGGCTTCTTCGGGCAGGCCGGGACCGAATTCCTGGTCGACTGCGTCGCCACGGATGATCCGGAATTCCTTCACGCCGTCCGTGACGCCGATCTGCTTGATGAAACGCGCGCGCCCCTTCTGGTCGCTGATGGCGTCTTCGCCGTTGATGCGCACGTCCATCAAGGTGTTGAGCCCGTTGATGGCGCTGTCGGTCACCGCGACCGTGCGCTGCCGTGCGTCATTGAGGATGCTGGCCTCGTAGCGCGCGGCCAGCCAGTGCTGGACGCTGACGAGGATGACCAGCAGCAGCCCCTGTATCAGGATTTGCAGCCTGGCCTTGAGTCCAAGCCGTTTCCACCAATCAGACATGCGTTTCCTTCATTGCGATTTGCGCTCGAACCAAATACTTGACGCAATGCCACGCCTGGTCTGACCGGCTCCTGCGGACTGTACGGGTTCCTAGCGTAATGACTGCACTGCCGTGGGGCAATGGGAAAGGTTGATGCAGGTCAATTTTAGTCCTGAAAGAGTCGTGCGGGGGAGTAATCCTTTGCGCTGGAGAACTATTTCCGCGCAGCACACTCACAGCAGGGTGACCCACCCTCCCGCTCCGCTGCCATGTTGAATTTCCTGAAAAACCTCACTGATTCATCCCCTGCGACGCCACCCGGCCCGGTCGCCTATCCGCGCCCGATGGCCGAAATGGCCGAATACCTGATCCTGCTGCAAGCTGCCGGCACGGCGCCGGGCAGTGGCCGCAAAGGCAACCTGCTGCGTCTCGCCACGCTGCTGGCGGACGACCCGTATTGCCTCGGCTACCTGCATGGGATGTTCGACTCGCTGTGCGAGCAATGGGAAGTGCCGGCCACGGAGCGCCGGCTGGTGATCGGCACCGCGTCCACCATCCTGTTCCGCGACTTGCTGGACGATTGCTGCGAACCGCGGACGATCGGCACGATCGAGGACAAGGCATTCAATGGCTTGCATGCATTCGCCGGCGACGGGGATTTCCGCCGCGGCCGCTTCGACGGCTGTACCGAGTTGACCCGCTACACCGCAACCAGGGAGCGCAACGACATACCGGCCCGCCTGCACGAGCGCCTGAAGCAGCTCCTCGAAGCAGCCGTCACGACTGCCGGTTAGGCGGCACGATGCCGAACTTCTTCATCTGCCGGTAGACCGTCGCGCGGCAGATGTCGAGTTCGGCCGACACCGCGGTCACATTCCACTTGTTGTTGCGCAGTGACCTGAGCAGGCGGGCACTCTCCGGTTCGACCGCGAGTGCGCCCACATACACATCGGCGTGGCGCGCGGCCGGCAGCAATGCCATTGCGCCGGGCATGATGCTGTCGGTGACTTCGCGCGGGAGGTGTTCCGGCAGGATTTCCTCGCCATCGGCCAGCGCGAGGGCATAGCGCAGCACGTTGCGCAGCTGGCGCACATTGCCGGGCCATGAAAAGCACAGCAGCAGCTGTCGCGCCGCGCCCGAAAGACGGCCATCCGCATTGAGCAACTCGGCCTCTTCCCGCAGGATCTTTTCAACCAGGTAATCGCGGTCCGCGCGATCGCGCAATGACGGCAGGTGCAGCGTCGCGCCGCACAGGCGGTAATACAGGTCTTCGCGGAATTTTCCTTCGCTGATCAGGTTGCGCAGGTCGCGGTGCGAAGCCGCGATGACAGTGAGGTTCACCGGCACCGCCTTCTCGGCGCCGAGCGGCAGCACCTCGCGCTCGGACAGCACGCGCAAGAGGCGCGTCTGCAAATGCAGCGGCATGTCGCCGATCTCGTCGAGGAACAGCGTGCCGCCGTCCGATTGCAGGATCAGTCCTTTCATCCCCTTGTTGCGCGCGCCGGTGAAGGTGCCGGCGGTATAGCCGAACAGTTCGCTTTCGATCAGCGATTCCGGAATGGCCGCGCAATTGACCGCGATGAAAGGCTGCTTCGCGCGCTCACTCGATTCGTGCAGTGCCTTGGCGAGCACTTCCTTGCCCGTGCCCGTTTCGCCATGGACCAGGATGTTGAGCCTGCGGTTGACGAGGCGTTTGGCCTGGTCCAGCAGGCGCTGCATCTGCGGGTCTTCCCCGGCCAGCCGGTCGAGCGCCGGATAATCCCGCGCGGCCGTGGCGGGGAGCGAGGGACGCGAAGTGCTGCAGCGCTGCGGATGCATCACCGAAATGTAGAACGAGCGGCTCAGTTCACTCGTAATCAGCGAGCGCTCGCCACCGTAGCTGGAACGCGCGACGCGCCAGATATCGCTCACTGATTTGCCGAACAGGTCTTCCAGCTTGCGCCCGACCGCCGCACTGAACAGGTGGCGCGCGCCGGTATTGGCGCCGACCACCAGGCCGTCTTCGTTGAACGCCAGCATGGCATCGCCGCTGACATCCACCAGCTCCCAGGTTGAACCGAGGCGCAGGATCCAGTCGTTGCGGAAGTGCCGCAGGAAATTCGCATCCTCGATCATCTGCGCGTACATCGACGTCAGGTGCACCGCGAGCAGCTGGCTGTCCTTTTCGCGCGGCGAGCGCAGGGCCGACATGTCGAGCACGGCGAGGAATTTTCCTTCAGGGTCGAACAGCGGTGCCGATGTGCAGGTCAAGCCGATATGCGAGGTGCCGAAATGCTCGTCCTGGTGACAGGTGATCGGCTTTCGTTCGACGAGGCAGGTGCCCACTGCGCAGGTGCCGGCATAGGTCTCGCTCCAGTCCGCGCCGAGGTAGAGGCCCGCCGGCTTGAGCTCATGCGCGGCGGATTCGTGGCCGATGTAATCGACCGTGATGCCTTCCGCATCGCTGAGCAGCAGCACATAGTCAGAACCGGAAATGCGCTTGTACATCTGCTCCATCCCCGCGCGCGCCACGCGCAGGAATTCCTCGATCTGTTCCTGGTGCTCGCGCAGCTGCTGAGAAGGCACGATGCGCGCAGCCGGTGAGCGTGCCGGGTCGAGTCCGTAATCCTTGATGCAGCGCTTCCACGAACGGCGGATCGGATCCGTCTCGGTATCGTCCGCATGGACGTCGTGCGCGACCGACAGCACGCGGTCGATATGCTGCATCTGCGCAGTCTTGTTCATCATCTGTCTCCTCGCTAGCGCCGAGTGTTTCCCGCCTAGAGGGTGTTATGAACTAGGGAAGGGGGCGCGCCGCGCCTAGCACTGCATCCCTTCTCGACCGAACGCGCCCCCTTCCCTAGTTCATAACACCCTCTGACCAGGTATTGATAACGCGAATATTCCGCCTATTCGCGGCAAATTTCCATCATTTTCTGCATGAGTCCACGCTCTGTCGCAGCGACGGGTGTAGCTGTATTCCGGCGCGTACGGAAATGCGACAACTGTCGCATGCGACAGCTGTTTTCAGCCGCCGCGACACCTGTATCGGCGTATGCAACAAACAACGGCCCAACCGCCGTGTTTTCCCGCTTTCCGCCGATGGCACGCTTGTTGCGAACCGGTAATCGCTTCCATCTGAAAGCGACAGACAACCATCAAGGAGACTCCATGAGCAGCAAAGACGAACATGCCGGGATGCGGCTGGTCGAGAAGACCGCGCGTGTCACCCGGCGCGGCTTCCTGAAAGGCACCGGCCTCGCGTCGATCGGCGTGACCGTGATTCCCGCAACCGCGTTGATGACCGCACCGGCGGAAGTCTATGCGCAGGCATTCAAGACACTCGGCCCGGAAGCGGGCAAGGACCTGCTGCGCCTCGCGCGCGACATCTTTCCGCACGACCGGCTGGCGGACAAGTACTACCTCCACGCGATCGAACCCTACGACGCCGCCGCGGCGAAAGACGCGAAAACAAGGAAGCTGTTCGTCGACGGCCTCAAGCTGCTCAACACCACCGCGCAGAAGATGCACAAGCAGCCCTACGCACGCATCACGGACGAAGCCAAGCGCGTGCAAGTGCTTGTCGCCATCGAGGACTCACCCTTCTTCCAGAAGGTGAAGGGCGACCTGGTCACCGGGCTGTACGACAACAAGGCGGTCTATCCCTTCTTCGGCTACGAAGGCTCGTCCTGGGAAAAAGGCGGCTACATCAACCGCGGCTTCAACGATATCGACTGGGTGCAAGGAGACTGAGAATGACAGCGAAATACAGTTTGGACGACGATGACGTCGTCGTGATCGTCGGTACCGGCGCGGGCGGCGGCACGCTGGCCAACGAACTCGCGCAGCGCGGCGTGAAAGTGGTGAGCCTCGAGGCCGGCAAGCACTATACGCAGGCCGACATCGAGAATGACGAATGGGGCATGTTCTCGAAGATTTCATGGCTCGACAAGCGCATCTCGGCCGGCGGCTGGCATCACACCAAGACCTATCCCAACCTGCCGGCGTGGATCGTCAAGGGCGTGGGTGGATCGTCGGTACACTGGGCCGGCCTCGCATTGCGCTTCCAGCCGCACGAGTTCAAGACCCGCACCACTTACGGCGACATGCCGGGCGCCAACCTGCTCGACTGGCCGGTGACTTACGACGAGATGGCGCCCTACTACGACCTCGCAGAAAGGAAGCTGGGTGTGGCCGGATCGAAGGCGAGCGGCTTGCCGCCGCTGCCGGAAAACAACCACTACAAGGTGATTGCCGCCGGCGCGCGCAAGGCCGGCTTCAAGCAGATCGTGCGGCCGATGGCGATCAACTCGCAACCCTACGACCAGCGTCCCGGCTGCCAGCAGATCGGCTTCTGCATGCAGGGCTGCAAGATCGGCGCGAAGTGGTCCACGCTCTATACCGACATCCCGCGCGCGGTCGCCACCGGCCGCGTCGAAGTGCGGCCGGAATCGATGGCCCTGCGCGTCGAACACGATGCAAAGGGCAAGGTCACCGGCGTGCTGTATGCGGACAAGGATGGCAATCGCCATTTCCAGAAGGCGCGCATTGTCTGCGTCGCCGGCAACTCGATCGAGTCGCCACGCCTGCTGCTGAACTCGGCATCGAGCCTGTTCCCTGAGGGCCTCGCCAATTCCTCGGGCCAGGTCGGGCGCAACTACATGAACCATTCGACGGCGGCGGCCGTGTCGATCTACGACAAGCCGGTCTACATGCACCGCGGCACAGCGCTCGCCGCGGTGGTCGCCGATGAAGCGCGCCACGATCCCTCGCGCGGTTTCTCCGGCGGCTACTACCTCGAGGGCCTGGCACTCGGCCTGCCCTTCCTCGCCGCCTTCCTCAAGCCCGGCGGATGGGGCCGCGAACTGACCTCTGCCATCGACGCCTATGACCGCATGACCTGCGTATGGGTGTGCGGCGAAGACCAGGCGCGCCAGGACAACCGCATCACGCTGCATCCGACCGAAAAGGACCAGTACGGACTGCCGGTGCCCGTGGTCACCAAGACCTACAGCGCCAACGACCAGGCGCTCGCGGCCCACGGATTGAAGCAGTGGCGCAAGCTGTCGGAAGCCGGCGGGGCGCGGCGCGTGATCGACATGCCGGCCTACCCGGCCAGCCACAACATGGGCACCAACCGCATGAGCGAAAAGGCGCGCGATGGCGTGGTGAACAAGTGGGGCCAGGCGCACGATGTGAAGAACCTGTTCGTGTCCGACGGCAGCCAGTTCACCTCGAGCGGCGCGTGCAATCCGACGCTGACGATTGTTGCGCTGGCGATCCGCCAGGCGGAGTACATTGCAGGCGCGATGGGCAGGCAAGAGATCTGAGGATTGTCTCCGCGGTGCTTACCGCGTTCGGGCGGCATCTTCGGATGCCGCCTTTTTTCATCGTCGCTCATGTCGGACTGCATTCACTTTCCTCCCATAAAGGACAATAAACCCGACATTCAAATGTATGAGGAGATTACCTATACTTCAGATGTGATTTTTCGCTCTGTGGGAGGTTGTCATGCGACATCGACTTTATTATTTGCTCCCTGATGTAGAAAGCGCGCGACGCACCTTGGATGACATGTTGCTCAACCGGATCGATCAGGGGCATCTCCACTTTCTTGCCAAGGGCGCGTTACCTGAAGACATGCCGGAAGCAAATTTCCTGCAAAAGACCGACGTGGTTCATGGTGCCAAGGCCGGCATGCTCGCCGGGGCAGCGCTCGGCATGGCCTTGGGTTTCCTGGTGGTCTACTATTTTTCGCTCGAGGCCGGAGCACTGGCGGTGACGGCCTCAACCCTGGTCGGCGTTCTGTTCGGCGGTTGGGCGGCGAGCCTGGTCGCGGCGGCAATCCCGAATTCACGACTTGCGGCGTTCTTCCCTGAAATAGAAAAGGGAAAGGTACTGTTGATTGCCGATGTGCCCGCACGACGCATCGAGCAAATCGAGAGGGTGCTCGCTGAACGCCACCCGGAAATAAAATTCAGCGGCGAGGAGCCGACTATTCCGGCCTTTCCGTAACGCATCGCCACAGGGAGCGCTGGAACGTTGTAATGGACTTGCACATCATGTCGGCGGATGTGCGGGGAGATGATTATGGAACTGCATTTGCATTCGCATCATCTTGAGCATCGCAGCCCGGACTGGGTTGCAGCGGCGGCCTCGGGCTTTGTCGCCGGCGCCATCCTGATGGTGCTCGAACTGATCTGGTCGTCCCTGATCCAGGGCGCCAATCCTTGGTTCACGTCGCACATGATTGCCGGCATCGTCCTGGGGATCGACGTAGTGCGGTCCTCGGGCTTCAGTGTCGGCATCGTGGGCGTCGCGCTCATCGTCCATTACGTACTGGGCATTGCTTTCGGACTTGTCCTGGCCGCGGTCATGGCGCCATTCCATGTTGATTCAAGCATCGGCAAGTCGGTGTTGGTCGGCGCGGTGTTCGGCCTGATACTGTATCTGGTCAATTTTTATGTCCTGGCCGGTCTTTTCCCCTGGTTTGCAGACATGCGCGGCTGGGCAGCCCTGTCCGCAAATCTGATCTTCGGCATGGCGGCGGCGGTGATGTACATGACGCTCGAGCGGCCGGAGATCGCGCGATAGCGTCACATCGGTTCTGAATCGGCTCGGCGGCCGCGCCGCCGGGAAAGAGGATTGATATGGTCATGGCTGTCGCGCTCATCGTGATAGTCGCCGCCTCGCTGGTGTTTCATTTCGCCAGTCCATGGTGGACCACGCCGCTTGCCTCGAATTGGCAGAGGATGGATGACACGCTTTCCATCACGTTGCTGATCACCGGCGTCTTCTTTGTTGGCATCAATCTCTTCGTCGCGTACGCACTGTGGCGATTCCGTCACCGTGGCGAAAGGCGCGCGGCGTACGAACCCGATAACAGAAAGCTGGAGCGATGGCTGCTTGTCGGCACCACGCTCGGCATCATGGCACTGCTGGCCCCCGGCCTGTTTGTGTATGCGGATTATGTCCGCGCCCCTGACGATGCGCTCATCGTTGAAGTGCTGGGCAAGCAGTGGGAATGGCATTTCCGCTTTCCAGGCGCCGGCGGCAAACTGGGCCTGACCAATGTCAGTCACGTCAACGCTTCCAATCCCTTCGGACTCGACCCCAAGGATCCGATCGCCCAGGGCAATCTCCTCGTCGCCGGCGATTTGCACCTGCCCCTCAACAAGCCGGTGAAGGTGTTGTTGCGCTCGCAAGATGTGCTGCATGATTTTTATGTGCCGCAATTCCGCGCCCGCATGAACATGGTGCCCGGCATGGTGACGTCGTTCTGGTTCACACCGACCAAGGCCGGCCGTTATGAAATCCTGTGCGCCCAGTTATGCGGCGTCGGCCACTACAACATGCGCGGCTACGTGGTCGTGGAAGACGAGGCGACGTTTTTGAAGTGGCTCGAAGCGCAACCGACCTTTACGGCCACCATGGAAACGCCGCGCGGCGGCACGGAATCGGCACCAACCGGCGGCACCGACTCGCCGCAGGCACGCGGCAAGGCGCTTGCCCAGTCCAAGGGCTGCATCGCCTGCCATTCGGCCGATGGAAAGCCTGGCGTGGGGCCGACCTGGAAAGGACTCTACGGCAAGACGGAAAGCATGGCCGACGGCTCGACCGCACTGGTTGACGAGGCCTTTCTGAAAAATGAAATCCGCAATCCGCAGGCGCGCGTGGTGAAGGGCTTTTCACCGATCATGCCGAAGATCGACGTAACCGATGATGAACTGGCCGCGTTGTCTGCCTATATCCAGTCCCTCGGCAACTCCGGGCCGCCGCCGGCAAACAGGTAGTGAGGAGGACCACAGCATGGATTACGCGCACGGTTCACACAGCTTCTGGACCAGATATGTCTGGAGCCAGGACCACAAGGTGATTGCGGTGCAGTATGCGTACACCGCAATCGCAGTCGGCCTGGTCGGCGTGGCGTTGTCCAACCTGATGCGGCTGCAACTCGGTTTTCCCGGCCGTTTCGCATTCATCGATGCGCAGCACTACTACCAGTTCGTCACCATGCACGGGATGATCATGGTGATTTACCTGCTCACCGCATTGTTCCTTGGCGGCTTCGGCAACTACCTGATTCCGCTGATGGTCGGTGCGCGCGACATGGTGTTTCCATTTCTTAACATGCTCAGCTTCTGGGTCTACCTGCTGTCGGTACTGGTATTGATCGCGAGCTTCTTTGTGCCGGGCGGCCCTACCGGCGCCGGCTGGACGCTCTATCCGCCGCAGGCCATTTTGCCGGGCACACCGGGTTACGACTGGGGCATCATCCTGATGCTGGTATCGCTGGTGATCTTTATCGTTGCCGCCACCATGGGCGGGTTGAATTACGTGACGACGGTATTGCAGGCGCGGACCAAAGGCATGACGCTGATGCGCATGCCGCTCACGGTATGGGGCATTTTCGTTGCAACGATCCTCGCGTTGCTGGCGTTTCCGGCACTGTTCGTCAGCGGTGTGATGATGCTGCTCGACAAGACCCTGGGCACCAGCTTTTTCATGCCGTCGCTGGTATCGATGGGGCAGGTGACGAATTACAAGGGCGGCAGTCCGCTCCTGTTCCAGCACCTGTTTTGGTTCTTCGGCCATCCGGAAGTCTATATCGTGGCGTTGCCGGCATTCGGCATTGTCTCCGACCTGATCAGCGTGCATGCGCGCAAGAGCATCTTCGGCTACCGCAACATGGTGTGGGCGATCCTTGCCATCGGCGTGCTGTCAGTCGTGGTGTGGGCGCATCACATGTTTGTCAGCGGCATGAATCCGTATTTCGGCTTCTTCTTCGCCACCACCACGCTGATCATCGCCGTGCCGACCGCGATCAAGGTATACAACTGGCTGCTGACGCTCTGGCGCGGCGACATCCACCTGTCGGTGCCGATGCTGTTCGCGCTGGCCTTTGTCAGCACCTTCGTCATCGGTGGATTGACCGGCCTGTTCCTTGGCAACGTGAGCGTGGATATTCCGCTCTCCAACACCTACTTCGTGGTCGCGCACTTTCACATGGTGATGGGCGTGGCGCCGATTCTCACAGTCTTTGGCGGGATCTACCACTGGTACCCGAAAGTGACCGGCCGCATGCTCGACGACCGGCTCGGCAAGCTCCATTTCTGGATCACCTTCCTCGGCACCTATGCCATCTTTTTCCCCATGCATTACCTCGGCATCCTCGGCATGCCGCGCCGCTACTATGCGTTCGAACACTACGACTTCATTCCCCAGTCGGCGCATACCCTGAACACCTTCATCAGCGTCGTGGCGCTGATCGTCGGCGCGGCGCAACTGATCTTTGTTTTCAACCTCGCATGGAGTGCATTTCGTGGCAGGCAGGCGAATGGCAATCCGTGGCACGCAGCATCGCTCGAATGGCAGACGCCGCACACACCGCCCGGGCATGGTAATTGGGGGCCGGAATTGCCGGTCGTCTATCGCTGGGCATACGCGTACGGCGTACCCGGCGCGCCCCAGGATTTCATTGCACAGAACGCCGCACCGGAAGCAGGAGGCTTTGAACCCGAACCCTATCGCGGCAAGGAAGGCGGCAAGGAGGCTTTGGCATGAGTACGCCCATGATGCTTCGCCCCACGATGGAGGGCAGCGATCATGTCCCCACTTCCGGCGTGACCGAGCGGGAACCGGCCGGTGTCGCGCTTTGGTTCTTCATTGCTGTGGCGACCTCCCTGTTTTCATTGTTCATCGCTGCGTACGTCATGCGCATGGACGGAGCGGACTGGTCCGTCATCGCCATGCCGTGGCAGCTGTGGCTCAGTACCGCGCTGCTCATCGCAGGCAGTATCTGCCTGCAACTGGCCAGCGCCTTCGGCCATCGCAAGCGCTGGAACGGTGCGCATGTCCTGCTGCTGGCCGGCGGCGCATGTGCGTTTTCCTTTCTGGCTGTACAGCTCTGGGCATGGCAGGTGCTCCTGGACAACCGCGTAGTCCCGGTGGGGAACCCGGCGAGCAGTTTCTTCTATCTGCTGACAGCGATGCACGGACTGCACGTTGCAGGCGGTTTGGTCGGGTGGGGTATTACCGTGTCCGGTTTTCATCGGGCGGTTCCCACTGAATGGCGCATGGCGTTGTGCGCCCGCTACTGGCATTTCCTGCTGGCGGTGTGGCTGGTTCTGTTTGCCGCACTTGGCTGGCTGACGCCGGAGGTGGTGCGCATCATTTGCGGCACGCGCTGAAGACAAGGCCATGGAGGCGATATGAGCGCACAGCTGTCGTCAACGAAGGATCCGGCGCACTCCCCCAGCGGATGGCGAGGACTGGTGGCCGACTGGTCATCGGACAGGGAAGTCTTCTCGGTATCGTGGGGCAAGGCGATGATGTGGATCTTCCTGCTTTCCGATACCTTCGTCTTCAGCTGCTTCCTGACCGGCTACATGACCGTGCGGGTGTCGACGCCGGCACCGTGGCCGAATCCCAGCCATGTCTTCGCATTGAATATCGGCGGCGTCGAGGTGCCGCTGATTCTCATTGCCATCATGACCTTCGTGCTGATCACCAGCAGCGGCACGATGGCCATGGCGGTCAATTTTGCCTACCGTCGCGATCGATTGCGCACAGCCGCGTTGATGATGGCGACCGCCGCGTTCGGCGCCTTGTTCGTCGGCATGCAAGCCTTCGAATGGACCAAGCTGATCGTCGAAGAAGGCATCCGTCCATGGGGCAATCCAATGGGTGCGGCACAGTTCGGCGCGACCTTCTTCATGATCACCGGTTTCCACGGCATGCATGTGTCGGCCGGCGTGATTTATCTGCTCATCGTGGCGCTTCGCGTCCTGCGCGGCCGATACGAAAAAAGCGGCAATTACCAGATCGTCGAGATCGCCGGACTGTACTGGCACTTCGTGGACCTGGTCTGGGTATTCATCTTTGCATTGTTCTATCTCTGGTGAGGCAAGCCATGAGTTCTCACGGCGGACAACAACATCCGGTCAGCCTGTACCTCAAGATCTGGGGATTGCTGTTTGTGCTCAGCACGATGTCCTACCTGGTCGACTATTTCCACTTTCAAGGCATCCTGCGATGGGCGCTGATCATCGTCTTCATGTTGCTGAAGGCTGGATTGATCGTTGCGATTTTCATGCACATGGCGTGGGAGCGCCTGTCGCTCGTTTACGCAATCCTGGTTCCGCCGCTGTGCCTGCTGGTGCTGGTGGGGCTGATGGCATCAGAGGCGGGTTACACCCTCTTCACACGGCTGTCATTCTTTCAGTGAGGCATTAGAAACTTTCGACCAGCCTCCAGAACGACAGCGACCTTTCGAGAACCCATGAGCCGGCCACCAGGGCCATCCCGGCGGGAACGGCGATGTGGATCAGCTTTCGCCTTCCCGGTTCATGCGAAAGGTATCGCCTCGACACAATCCAGACGACGGCGCCGAACACCACTTGCACCACCTCCCCACCCAGGCTGAACGATAGGAACGACGTAATGATGTTGGGCCCCATGTGCACGGTGAGTTCGCGCATTCCGAATGCAAAGCCCATGCCGTGAACCACGCCGAAAACCGCCGCGATCAACGAAGAATGGAACCACGACATGCGGTCGGCAAGGAGGACGACGGCGGCAGCGAACACCGACAGTGCAATGGCGAGTTCGATCGCTCCGGAAAACCAGTCTGCACCAGGCACCAGGCCAAGGTAGGCGGCAAACATGGACAACGCATGGCCTGCACTGAAGGCGGTAATTCTCAGCATCAGCGAGCGCAAGGTCACTGCCTGCCATGCGAGGCAGGCGACAAACAGCAAGTGATCGGCGCCCTCGAGGATATGCCTCGCGCCTTCCTTGATGAATTGGCTGGCGGCCGTCCATGCCGATGGATTGATGACCATCGGACTGTCGAGCAGGCCGATGGACGAATACGTGGCCGAGCGATCGCCCGCATGCGAGACGATGACATTCTTTACCGGCGCATTGTTCAGCCGGCCGGGAGAAAGTGTGCTCTGCAACGCGATTTCGTCGGTGCTGCGTACCGCGGGATAAAAGAGCGCGACGTCGAACAGCATGTCATCTATTTCGATGTCGTGAAACGCGTCGGGAGAAAGGGGTTGGGCGATTGCGCGCCTTGCCTGCTCCAGGCTGGAGAATGGCGGCACGTTTCCACGCGCATGGACGGCAGCGCCAAGTACTTCGGGCATGATTTCACGCCCTGCCGCCGTGAGGCGATGCCCCCATGCGATGAGCGCGCTCGCCACATCCAATCCGCCGGCCAGCTCGTTCGCGTCGGCGTAGTAGAAGGTATGACCGCTCTCCACCTTGGACAATGTGTACGGATACTGCCGCGGCATATCGAGCGCGTCGGCGCGGCTATCCTCAACGGCGCCGACAACAAGGGGAAAGGACAGCCGGTAGTAGGCCGTCAATCCGCGTGCCTGGTATTCCAGATGCATGGCGCGGATATTGACCCTGCCATCGGCATGGGCGTGTCCCGCGCGCGGGACACAGGCCAGAATCAGCGCGAGGATAGACAACGACAGCACCAGGCCTGCGCGCAGCTTCACGTATTGCATGGCTTTTCGTCCTTGTCTCCTGGAACGCGCAACGCTACTTTTGCGGCGTACGCGGATTCCAGAGTGCGCGTTTTGCGGTTTTTTCGTAAGCCATTCCCTTCGGTGTACTCACGATTTCAAGCTGCATGCCCCAGGGCGCGAGGAAATACACCCAGGTCAGCCCTGCGGCCGGCCCCTCGGTGAAGGTACTCGGCTTGCCCAGCACCTTCACGCCGTTCTCCTTGAGGTAGGCGACAGCCTTGTCCATGTCGTCCACATAGAAAGCGAGATGATGCCCACCCACATCGCTGTTCTTCGGCGGCGTCTGGCTTTGCTTCGGCGCGCCGTATTCGAAGATTTCAAGGTTGGTGCCATGGCCGCACCGTACCATCTGGAAGCGCTTGATTTCCGCGCGCGCATCCACATTCAAGTGGACATTCATCCAGTCGTCGTCAAACTTGAACGCCCCCAGCTTGATGGACTCTTCGCAGCCGATGACCTTCACGAAGAAGTTAACCGCCTCGTCCATGTTGGGTACCGTGATGCCGAGATGCTGGGCGCCGCGCATGCCCGGCATTGCGGCCTGTGCGCCCAACGGAAGAAGGGCCGCAAGCGTTGTCGCGGCGAGAATTTTTTTCAGTGTCATTACTGTCTCCTGTATGTAAATGAAAATTGACTGAGCCGCCTGGCGTGGAAATCACGGCTTTAATCCGTGCACGCCTCTGCTGAGGCGAACAGCTCGGCCCACCGCGCGTCACGCGCATAATCATTGCGCGACACGAAGATGCGGTTGTCTGCAGGCAAGGGGAGGTGAATCGCCTCCCGCAGCTGGCGGCGCAAGGCCAGGGCGAGGTCGGCGAGAGGCGGTTGCCATCCCAGCTCCTCCTCGCAGGAACTTGTCCGCTGCGCGAGCATGGCCGCATGACCGCCCGGCTTGCCGACGGCATCGCACAGCATCGCCCAGTCCGGCCGGCCAACCAGCAGTCCCGCGGCCACCAGAACGCCGGTGCGGCGCCTGACCTGCGCCAGTCCGACGATTTTTCGCTTGCCGACGACGACTTCCCAGGGGGACAGCCCGCCATAGCACGCCCATTGCAAGTCCGGACAGGCGTCATCCTGCTGGGCTGTCCGCGCTTCCGCGGGCGTCAGCGCATGCGCATCGACTCCGCTGTCGCGCAGCACGCTGGCGAAGCCTTCGCCAATCCGCCGGTAGCCCGCCACGGTACCGCCCAGCGCGAGCGGATGAGAGACCGGCAGCACAATCGATACGCTCAGCATCCATGCCCCGGTAAGAACGGCACCCCCGCCGGCCTGCCTCCCGGCCAGGGGAATGCCGGCGCGCTGGGCGGCGCCGACCGCGCTCAGCAAGCCGCGCTGCGAGCACCCCAGGACGACGCCCGGCGACTGGTAGGTCCAGAAGCGCATGCTCGGCTCGACGACTTCCGAGGACAGTTGCCTCCGGTTCCAGTCCTGCTCCTCTTCCGGCGATGCAATCGATGAAATCGCGATCAGTTCCGACATCAGAGCCCCTCGCAGGTGGTCAGCCGCTGCTTGAGGTCGCCGAGGAAGACGGCGGCCGGATAGCCGTCGACCGCCCGGTGGTCGAAGACGAGCGTCATCCCCATCATTGGCGCAATGACGATCTTTCCGTCCTTGACCACGGGCTTGTCGATGGTCCTGGTGATCCCGAGGATGCCGAGCTGCGGCGGGTTGATGATGGGCGTGAACCAGTCGATGCGGGTCATGCCGAGGTTGGTCAGCGTGAAGGTGCCGCGCTGCAGCTGGCGCGGCGCGAGCGTGCCGCCGCGCGCGGCGGCGGACAGCTCGGCCGTTTCCTGCGCCAGTTCCGCCACGGTCTTGCGGTCGGCGTTGCGGATCACGGGCGCGAGCAGGCCGTCCGGCACGCTCACGGCCAGCGCCAGATTGATGTCGTCCATCAGCTCGACCACGTTGTCCTTGAGCAGCGCGTTCAGTCGCGGATGGTCACGCAAGGTGAGCGCCAGCGCGCGCATGATGTACGCGGTGACCGTCACCTTCTGCGTACCGCCGAGCGATGCCTGCAAGTTGGCACGCAGGCGCTCGCATTCCGTCATGTCCGCTTCCGCGTACATGGACACGCGCGGCGCCTGCCAGCCTTGCGTCATGTTGCGCGCGATGGCGCCGCGCAGGCCGGTCAGCGGAACCAGCTTGCGTGGCGCGGCATTCGAGTCCGCTTCCGCCATGGTCAGCCCTCCAGCACGATCAGGGTCTGGCCGCGGCCGAAGGTCTCCTGCTTGCCGACCTTGATTTCCTTGACGATGCCGGCCGACGGCGCGGCGACTTCGTGGCTGGTCTTGACCAGCTCGACCACGCCCAACGTCTGCCCGGCCGTGACACGATCGCCGGGCGCGACCATCCATTCGTCCACCAACGCTTCGGTGCCTTCTTCGACGTCGGCCCAGGCACTGTCAATCAAAGTAACTTCAATCACGATATTCCTTTCAAGCGGTAATGGTTTGGCTGTCCAGTTGCGCGCGGACGGCGCTGACAATGTTGTCGACCTGCGGGATCACGAACTGCTCCAGCGGGCGGCTGAAGGGGATCGGCACATCGGGCACCGCGAGGCGGCGCACCGGCGACTTCAGGCGGATGGTGTCGAGGTGTTCCGACACGATGGCGGCGATCTCGCCGCTCAGGCCGAAGCTCAGGTAATCCTCGTCGGCCACCAGCAGGCGTCCGGTTTTGGCGACAGACTTGAGGATGGTTTCCTTGTCCAGCGGTACAAGCGTGCGCAGGTCGATGATCTCGGCGCTGATGCCGTCGGCAGCCAGCTTCTCGGCGGCGAGGATGGATTTCTGCACCATCTGGCTAAGCGTGACGATGGTGATGTCGCTGCCCTCGCGCACCACCTTCGCCTTGCCGAAGGGGATGGTGTACGCATCCTCGGGAACGAAGGTGGTGCTGCCTTCGAAGTAGGACATCCATGACAGGCCCATGATGCCCTTGTGGTACAGGTACACGACCGGGTTGTCGTCGCGGATTGCTTCGGCCATCAGGCCCTTGGCGTCGTACGCATTGGAGGGCACCACGACCTTGAGGCCGGGCACATGCGCGAAGATCGAGTACAGGCATTGCGAATGCTGCGCGGCGTCGTTGTAGCCGCCGCCGATGCCGGTCATCACCACCGCCGGCAAACGGATGTTGCCGCCCGCCATGTAGGTGTTCTTTGCGAGGTGGTTGTAGATCTGGTCGAAGCACACGCCGAAGAAGTCGACGAACATCAGTTCGGCGATCGGACGCAGGCCTTCCGCCGCCGCGCCGATGGCGGCGCCCATGAAGCCGGTTTCGGAAATCGGCGTATCCATGATCCGTTCCTTGCCGAAGCGGTCAAGCAGGCCGGCGGTGGCGCTGAACACGCCGCCGTATTTGCCGATGTCTTCGCCCATCACGAAGACGTTCGGGTCGCGCTCCATTTCCTGGCCGATCGCTTCGGAGATCGCCTGCGCCATGCTCAGGATTCGTGTGTTGTTTTCGGTGGTCATTTACTGCACTCCTGTAATGTCGTTCGGATGAAGGTCGCGCGTCATTCGGCGAACACGTGCAACAGCGCTTCGGACGGTTGCGGATAGGCGCTCTCGCGGCCAAAGGCATAGGCGGCCTGCACGCGCGCGCTGACGCCGGCGCGCAGCGCCTTGTCGGACGCGTCGTCAAGCGCGCCGGTGCGGCGCAGTTCATCACCGAGGACGCCGATCGGATCGTGTTCGCGCAGGCGCGCGACCTCGCCTTTCGGGCGGTAGGTTTCGGGATCGCCCTGGAAGTGGCCGAAGTAGCGGTCGGTCTTCACCTCGATCAGCGTCGGGCCTTCGCCGCGCCGCGCGCGTGCCACCGCTTCGCCCGCCGCCTTGAACACCTCGACCGCGTCATTGCGCCCGACCAGCACACCCGGCATGCCATAGCCGCTGGCGCGGTCGGCATTCGACGCAATGGCGGTGGAATCGGTCTTTTCGACGGAGATGCCGTACTTGTTGTCTTCGCACACGAAGATCACCGGCAGCTTCCACAGCGACGCGAGGTTCAGCGCTTCATGGAAGGCGCCCTGGTTGGCCGCGCCCTCGCCGAAGAAGGCGACCGCGACCCAGTCCTTGCCCAGCTTCTTTGCAGCCAGCGCGGCGCCGCATGCCTGCGGCGCGCCGGCGCCGACGATGCCGCTGCAGCTGAACTTCACCTCCGGGTCGAACAGGTGCATATGCCCGCCCTTGCCGCGCCCGAGGCCGGTAACCTTGCCGAACATCTCGGCGGTCATCGCATCGAGCGACACGTTCTTCGCAATCGCGAAGTGGTGCGGGCGGTGCGCGCCGACGACGGTATCTTCCTTGCGCAGGTGCGCGCAGACGCCGACGGCCACCGGCTCCTGGCCGGCGGCGAGGTGCATCTCGCCGGGCACCGGACCGCCGCCGATATCGAAGGCCAGTCCCTTCTGGATCT
>NZ_LSTO01000001.1:2161297-2163171 GCF_002211445.1 Noviherbaspirillum denitrificans
GTCGAACGCCGCCCCGTAGCTGTCGCGCTTGTTGAGCACCGTTTCCCAGCTCAGTCCGGCCTGCGCGCCTTCAAGGTTGAGCATTTCGAACAGGCGTACCTCATCACGGCAGGGCACGCCCCATTCTTCATCGTGGTAGGCAAGGTAACGGGGGTTGGCCGGGTTGGCCCAGGAGCAGCGGGTCGGCATGGTCATCTGCGCAAGTTGGGAATGCGCAGATTCTATGCCTATTTGACGCCGTATTTCAGCTTGATCCAGCGCGCGACGCCGATGACGATCGCGATGCCGCCGAGGTCGGCCATCGCGCTGTGCGCATTGACCTCGAATCCGGCGAGGCCCTTGAGGCCGGTGACGATCATCCAGGCGGAGAGCGCCGCGAGGACGACGCCCGCGAGCGGGCCGGAATAGGCTTTCGCGAAGCGCGTCAGGAAGTTCGGCTGCTTGTCCATGTCAGGGACCGGTGAGCGCAGAGGTGGCAGGGCTGGCCGGGGCGGCCGCAGTCGTCGGACGCGACTCGTCGGTCCACACCACATGGTCGTCCACTGCATACAGGCGGCAGGGCTGGGCGCTGTTCTTCTGGCAATCCTGCAGCGCCTGCTCGACCGGGTCGTCGCCGTCCTCGGCCCAGCTCCAGGCGCCGGTCGGCGACACCGCGAAGGCGCGCGGCACGGACTTGCCAAGGAAGACACGGTACTGGTCGCGGGCGCTGCCCTTCAGGTAAGGAATGGCCTCGATATTGTCGATGGACGCGAACTCGTTCTTGGGCACCTTGATTTCATTGTCCAGCGCGTACAGCGTCTCGGTAGGCATGCCGAGCTCCTTCAGGAACTTCTCGGTCTCGGGCCACCAGATCTTCACGCCGTCGCGGCTGCCGCTCATGCCGTGCGCATCTTTCTTGAAGGCGCCGTAGGCAACCAGCTTCGCATGGCCGCCGGCCTGCACATACGCGTTATGCATGCGCGCGGCCAGGTCCGGGCCGAAATGGTTGTCGTTTTCGCCATAAAACCAGATGCTCGGCAGCGTCGATTTCGCGCCATAGCTGGCGAAGGCCTGCACCAGAGATTGCTGCCAGCGGCAGTCGCCGCCGTGCATCTTGAGGCCGCCGGCGAAGTTGATCAGGCCCTTCACGCCCGGATAGTGGCGGGTACCGAAGGCCATCGCGGTCAGGCCGCCGTAGGACTGGCCGGCAACGATCACGTGCTCGGCATCGGCCCAGCGTTGCGTGTGCAGGTAATCGAGCGTACTCTGCAAGTCATCCGCCTGCGAGATGCCGTGGCCGGTCATGTCGCAGCCGCGGTCGATGTAGTCGCCGCTGGACTTGGAAAAGCCCTTGCGCATCGGGATCACGACGGCATAGCCGCGCTTGACGAATTCGCGGCTGAGCACGACGAAGCGGTCGCGGTTCTGGTTGCGCGGGTTGCCCAGTGCCTTGCCGTGGTTCATCACGACGACGGGGAACGGGCCTTCGCCCGGCGGACGGAAAATGGTGGTTTCGAGTTCGACGGACTGTCCGCCGAAAGCCGCGGGAACCATGACGACCTGTTCGTTCATGGCCGCGTCGAGCGACACCGCGACCGCGGGCGCGGAGCCGGCGAACAGACTGGAGACGAAAGCGATGACGCCGAGGACAGCGGAGATGGTCCGGCTTTTCTTCGCGTCACGCTTCTGTATTAGGGGATACTTCATACATCCGATACACGTCGAATTGCAAACACATCGGTCCGCGGGGCGGACCGCCGTATTGCGCTTCATCAATCAAATTGATCCAGCACAATGTTGCCCATTCTAAAGAGCGCGTTTCCGCAACTCAATACGCGTTTAGGCAACTCGGGACGTTTTTTTTCGGAAGTTTTGTGGCAGGGCAAGGCTTTTCG
>NZ_LSTO01000001.1:2163181-2168581 GCF_002211445.1 Noviherbaspirillum denitrificans
TTGGCGATACGCGGCGTGCCGCGGCTGCGCTTGGCGATTTCCAGCGCACCTTCGTCGACAATCCTCGCATTCAGCAGCGAGGCGCTGCGCGAGACGATCTTCGCCAGTTCCTGCGGTGTGTAGAACTCCAGGCGCGCAACGATGCCGAAGCGGTCGCGCAGCGGATTGGTCAGCATGCCGGCGCGGGTGGTGGCGCCGACCAGCGTGAACGGTTGCAGGTCGAGGCGCACCGAACGCGCCGCTGGTCCTTCGCCGATCATGATGTCGATCTGGTAGTCCTCGAGCGCCGGGTACAGGATTTCCTCGACCACCGGGGACAGGCGGTGAATCTCGTCGATGAAGAGCACATCGTTCGGCTCGAGGTTGGTCAGCAGCGCCGCGAGGTCGCCCGCGCGCTCCAGCACCGGGCCCGAGGTCTGGCGCAGGTTCACGCCCATCTCGCGCGCAATGATGTGCGCCAGCGTGGTCTTGCCGAGTCCGGGCGGACCGAACAGCAGGGTGTGGTCCAGCGCTTCCTTGCGCTGGCGCGCGGCAGTAATGAAGATTTCCAGCTGCCCGTGGATCTTCTCCTGCCCGACATACTCGTCGAGCTGCTTCGGACGCAACGCGCGCTCGATCGCCTCTTCGTTCGGCGATGCCGGCGTCGCGGCGATGATGCGCTGTTCGGTGAAATTGTCGGTTTGAATGCTCATGGCTTTGCGTCCTTACTTCGACAGCGCCTTCAGTGCCAGCTTGATGCCTTCCGACACGCCGGTGCCCGCCGGTACCTGCTTCAGCGCCAGCGCGGCCTCCTTGTCGGAATAGCCGAGCGCGAGCAGTGCATTGAGGATGTCGGAGGTGGCGTCGCTGTGCGCCGTTCCGGCCGGCGCCCCAAGGTCGGCGCCGAGCTTGCCCTTGAGTTCGAGCAGCAGGCGCTCGGCCGTCTTCTTGCCGATGCCGGGAATGCGCGTCAGCCTTCCCGCTTCCTGCAAGGTGATCGCCTGCGCCAGGTCCGCAACCGACATCCCAGACAGGATGGACAGCGCGGTGCGCGCGCCGATCCCGGAAATCTTGATCAGTTGCTTGAATACATTGCGTTCTTCCACCGTGCCGAAACCGTACAGCAGGTGCGCATCTTCCCGCACCGCGAGATGCGTGAGCAACACCACCTTCTCGCCCATGCCGGGCAGGTTGTAGAAAGTACTCATCGGAACGTCGATTTCATAGCCGACGCCGTTGCAATCGATCAGCAGCTGGGGCGGGTTTTTTTCAAGCAGGATTCCGGAAAGGCGGCCTATCATGGTGAAAGAAGACAAGAAAAGTTAGCTGCATCATACAGGACATTGCCTGCGCGCCGCCGCAGGATTTTTTCCGACGAAAGGGGCTCTAAAAAACCATTGCGTTCCCGACACGGAACAATCATTTCATGAACCGCCGACCCGCCCGTCACCCGCTGTCATGGCTCGCCACCGCCCTCGGAATTATCTGGGCGTCGCCGCTCACCGCCTTCGGACTGTTGCTGGCGCTCCCTGTCATTCTCCAACGCGGCAAGATGCACGTCGTGCGCGAACCAGGCTTTGCGCTCGTCGCGCGCGGCCCATTCGCCGATGCCATGCTGAGCCGGCATCCTTTCGGAGTCATGAATGCGATGGCGCTCGGCCATGTCGTCATTGCGATGCGCGACGGATTGTCGCCACGCGTGCTGGTGCATGAACTGGCGCATGTGCAGCAGGCGGCACGCTGGGGCATTGTGTTTCCCTTCGCCTATCTCGCTTCGAGCGCGTGGGCGGCGATTCGCGGCAAGGACGCCTACTGGCACAACCGTTTCGAGATTGCAGCCCGCAAGGCCGAGAAGCATTTCTAGCCGATCAGGCGGCCACGGCGTACCCGCACGCCCTTCTTTGTCAGTGCCGGAGCAAGGTCGCCGAGCGCGGACAAGGTCTCGCCGCTGTGCGCATGGCAGATCGCGACGCCAAGCGCATCGGCCGCATCCTTTCCCGGCACGCCCGACAACATCAGCAAGCGCTGAACCATGTCCTGCATCTGCTGCTTCTGCGCCTGGCCGTGTCCGACGACTGCCTTCTTGATCTGCAGCGCGGTGTACTCCGCGACGGCAAGGTCGGCCGCAACCAGCGCGCAAATCGCCGCACCGCGCGCCTGGCCGAGCAGCAGCGTGGATTGCGGGTTCACGTTGACAAAGACTTTTTCGATCGCCGCACAATCGGGGGAATAGGTGCGGATGATTTCCGACACACCGGAGAGGATGACTTTCAACCGCTGCGGCAGGTCGGCGTCCGGCGTCTTGATGGTGCCAGATGCAATGTAGCTGAGCTTGTTGCCCTGCTTGTGGATGAGACCGAAGCCGGTGGTGCGCAGGCCAGGGTCGATGCCGAGGATTTTCATGTGTTACCGCCACTCCCGCGTGCGCGGGAGTGGCTACTGGGATTAATGACGGAAGTGACGCGTACCCGTAAAGAGCATCACCACACCACGCTCATCCGCCGCATCGATCACTTCCTGGTCGCGCATCGAGCCGCCCGGATGGATCACGCAGGTTGCACCCGCATCGACCACGACGTCGAGGCCGTCACGGAACGGGAAGAACGCATCCGACGCCACTGCGGAACCCGCAAGCGTCAGGCCGGCATTCTGCGCCTTGATCGAAGCGATGCGCGCGGAATCGACACGGCTCATCTGGCCGGCGCCAACGCCCAGCGTCATGCCATTGCCGCAGAAGACGATCGCATTCGACTTCACGAACTTGGCGACGCGCCATGCAAACATCAGGTCCTGCATCTGTTGCGGCGTCGGCTGCTTCTTGGTCACGACCTTCAGGTCGGCCACGGCGACATTCTTCGCATCAGGCGATTGCAGCAGCAGGCCGCCGCCGACACGCTTGAAGTCATACGCATTGACCGCGTTACCCAGCGGAATTTCGAGCAGGCGGACATTCTGCTTGGCCGCGAACACCTGCTTCGCCTCGGCGGTGAACGACGGTGCGATCAGTACTTCGACAAACTGCTTGGCCACGGCTTCGGCCGCCTTGCCGTCCAGTTCGCGGTTGAAGGCGATGATGCCGCCGAATGCGGAAGTCGGATCGGTCTGGAGTGCCTTGCTGTACGCTTCCAGCGGATTCGCCCCGACAGCGACGCCGCACGGATTCGCATGCTTGATGATCACGCAGGCGGTTTCTTCGAAGGTCTTCACGCACTCCCACGCCGCGTCGGCGTCGGCGATGTTGTTGTACGAGAGTTCCTTGCCTTGCAGCTGCTTGTAGTTTGCGAGCGAGCCAGCCACCGGCGCGAGGTCGCGATAGAACGCTGCGGACTGGTGCGGGTTTTCGCCGTAGCGCATTTCCTGCACCTTCTCGAAATGCAGGTTGAGCGTCTGCGGGTAAGCGCTGCGTGTCGCATGCTGCTTGTCTTCGCCGAGCGCGGTCAGGTAATTGGTGATGGCGCCGTCGTACTGCGCGGTGTGCGCGAACACCTTTTTCGCCAGCGAGAACTTGGTGTCGTAGCCGACGTCGCCCTTGTTCGCCTTCATCTCGTCGAGCACGCGGCCGTAGTCGGCCGGATCGCAGATGACGACCACATCCTTGTGGTTCTTCGCGGAGGAGCGCAGCATGGTCGGGCCGCCGATGTCGATGTTCTCGATCGCGTCTTCCAGCGAGCACTGGTCCTTGGCGACGGTCTGCTGGAACGGATACAGGTTCACCACCACCATGTCGATGGTCGGAATGCCGTGCTTTTCAAGCGCGGCGACATGCTCGGGCAGGTCGCGGCGGGCGAGGATGCCGCCGTGCACCTTCGGGTGCAGGGTCTTCACGCGGCCGTCAAGCATCTCGGGGAAGCCGGTATAGTCGGCGACTTCGGTCACCTTCACTCCATTGTCGGCCAGCAGTTTTGCCGTGCCGCCGGTGGAAAGGATGTTCACGCCCATGGCAGCCAGTGCCTTGGCGAAATCGAGGACGCCGGTTTTGTCGGAAACCGAGATAAGCGCTTGTTTGATCATGATGGTGGTCTTGCTTGAAGTGATGGATAACGAAAAAACAGTGCGGACCTCCCGGCGCGCACTGTCTTTTCGTTATCGGTCACGGCAAGGTCAGAGCAGCCCGTGCTGCTGCAGTTTCTTGCGCAGGGTATTGCGATTGATGCCCAGCATTTCGGCGGCCAGCGACTGGTTGCCGTCCGCGCGGGCCATCACCACTTCCAGGATCGGTTTCTCGACAGTAAAGACGACCATTTCATAGACGTTGGAAGGCTGTTGTTCGCCGAGGTCCCTGAAGTACTTCTCAAGGCTCTTCTTCACGACGTCCTGGATATTGTCTTTGCTCATTGCTTGGATGGGTGTTTTTATAGTGGGTCAGGCAGCCAGCTTTTCCGCGGCAAGGCCGTATTGTAACCGTTCGCCGTGCGCATTTTGCGATTCAAAGAAGGCATCGACGGCTGCAAGCTGTTCTTCGCAGCTTTCGAGGCGGTTCATGCGCTGGCGGAATTCCTCGCCGCCCGGCAAATCGCGCACGTACCAGCCGATGTGCTTGCGCGCGGTGCGCAGTCCCATGTAGTCGCCGTAAAACGCGTAATGCGCTTGCAAGTGCTCACTCATCAACATGCGCACTTCGCTGACCAGCGGCGCGGGCAGGTATTCGCCGGTGCGCAGGTAATGGTCGATCTCGCGGAAGATCCACGGACGTCCTTGTGCGGCACGGCCGATCATGACGGCATCCGCGCCGGTGACCCGCAATACATGCTTCGCCTTTTCCGGCGTCGTGATATCGCCATTGGCGACGACAGGTATCGACACCGCCGCCTTGACGGCGGCAATCGTGTCGTATTCCGCATCACCGCTGTAACCGTCCGCGCGTGTGCGGCCATGCAGCGTGAGCATCGCGATGCCGGCCTCTTCGGCCATGCGCGCGATAGTCAGCGCATTCTTGTTTTCGCGATTCCAGCCGGTACGGAATTTCAGCGTGACCGGCACATCGACAGCGGACACGACGGCATCAAGGATCTCGCCGACGAGCTTTTCGTTCTGCAGCAGCGCCGAGCCGCACCAGCTGTTGCACACCTTTTTCACCGGGCATCCCATGTTGATGTCGATGATCTGGGCGCCACGGTCGACGTTGAATTTTGCACAAGTCGCGAGGATGGCGGGATCGGCACCGGCGATCTGCACCGCCTTCGGCTCCATTTCACCATCGTGGTTGGTACGGCGGGACGTCTTCTCGCTTGCCCACAGGCGCGGGTCGGAAGCCGCCATTTCGGACACCGCATAGCCGGCCCCCAACTGCTTGCACAGCTGGCGGAAAGGACGGTCCGTCACCCCGGCCATGGGGGCGACGAAAACGTTGTTGCGCAGGATATGCGGACCGATATTCACGGGAAAGGGGAAAGGTAATGCGGGCAAACCGCTATTTTAGCC
>NZ_LSTO01000001.1:2168591-2176387 GCF_002211445.1 Noviherbaspirillum denitrificans
CTGAATCGGCACCCCGCTGACGACCGGTATCGCACCAGGTTCGATGCGGGCCTTGTTCCCTGCAAAGACCGCACGCAGGATCGCGATGTCGCCGACGGAATAGCGCGATCTGTCGCTCGTAAAGGAACCGATGACAGGCGGTGAAGAGCCGCCGCCACCGCATGCCGTGACGGCGCCCGACAAACCTGCAGTTGCTAGACCGTGAAGCATCTTCCGGCGATTCATTCCTTCTCTCCTGATTTCCGTGTTGCACGAGCGGGCGAGTATCAACCTTCCTCCAATAGGAAGGTCAAGGCCTGTTTGCAACGTCAGGGGAAGGAAGTTGGACGAGCTGGATGACCGAAAAGAGCGGCGGGAAACGGCCATCCCGGTGCGGGGCATTCGCCTCGCCCCGCACCGCTCGAGGAGCGGCGAGAGCGGGTGGTCACTGCTGTGTCATCAATCAGCCGCCGAAATAGATATCGTTCGGCGAGTACGGGTCATGGGTCTTGCGATGCTGGATCAGCTCGTCTCGCACATCGTCGCGCGTCTTGCCCGAATAGCGCGAGCCGGAGACGCCCATCACGCCGCTATCACCGCTGCTGGTCATCGCCGTCGGAGCCCGCGTCGGCTCCATTTCGGCGCGCACTTCCGCACGCGACTTGGTGGATTTGAAATCGCGGAAGAAGTCTTCTCCATCGCGCATCCCTACGTCGGCAACGGCGGCGGCGGAGAAGGCAAGCAGGGAGAGTCCAGTTATTCGGGAGATGCATCGCGTCGTTTTCATATTAGCCTCCGATCAAACAGACAATGGACGGCGCGCCGGCAGGATGCCCTCCGCACCGCCTCGCTCATGGCAGTCGTCCGTGTGCGCGGGCTGCTGCCAGGGCGTTCAGTGAATGCGATTGCGGTCAGCCATCGGCCGATGGACTGCAGGAGGGCTGACCCAGGTCAGCGGCAGGGGGAGGCGAGGCAGGAGTTGCGTGATTGGCGCAATCAAGTCCGCCGGTTTCGCGGACTTGAACTGTCCCGTGCTTCGAGAGCCACCGAGATGATGCGCATTGCATGTTTGTCAGCTCAATATACGCAGCGCGTTCCGTGACTTCAAGAAAAATCGCCGCCCGTCTGAGAGCTAGTGTCAATGATCCACCATGGTGCATAGCCGTCGCGCTTTCTGCTTCGTCCCCGGAGGAAAAAGTGGCGTATCAGTGCGACACTGGCGGCAAGATGTCTTCGAACATCATGCGGATGAGCTGCTGCCCCTCGTTCGTGCTCCAATCCTGGACCAGCTCTGCGATCGCGGTATTGGCTGCGGTCAGCACCACGCCGGCATCCCGCATGCGGTTGCGCGACACTTCCTCGGACAAGTCAAACGGTGAGCCGGATGCGTCCATCACTGCTTGAACATTGAAGCCTTCGTTGACAGCGTCGATGGCGGGAAATACAAGGCAGACGTCCGTCGTTACCCCCGCCATGAGAAGATTGCGCCGTCCGGTGGCGACCACCGCGTTGCGGAAGGCCGGGTCCATCCATGCATTGACGATGCCGGCGCGCTTGATGCGCTTATCGAAAGCGTCCGGCAGCAGCGTCTTCAGCTCCGGCATCAGCGGCCCCTGGAGGCGCTCTTCCTGGCTGCTCGTCAGGACGACAGGCATATGCAAGACCTTCGCAGCCTTTGCTAACGCAAGAGTATGCCGTTTCACACGGTCCAGCGGGATGTTCTTGATGAGTTGCATGGTTCCGACCTGATGGTCGATCAGCAGCAGGGCTGTCTGGGCGGGCTCGAACGCGCTATGCATGGTAATCCCTTTCGAACAAGTTTCCGCATGCCCGGGTTCATACGCGAAACCAGGATAGAAGACGGAGCCCATCCCCGAGAACCGCCGCCGCGTGCAATAGGAGTTCATCAAAGAGGCCATGAGCCTCATGCCGGACGCGTGCGACATCATCTTTCGAGATTGCGCCCCCTGCGTCAAACGGAAAATTTTGACCGTCTACAACAAGAATTTCGATCAACAGCGGCGCGAAGAGCGGGCCGCCGGTTTCTGGGCAACATGCGCAGTGAGCCAGTTCCCGCGAGACAAGCATGCGTGTCTTGCTCGCGATATTTGATGAATTTGCTCAGATTTCTTCAATTGACATTCGGCCCCGGGTCTTCGATGCTTAAAACGTTGAAGGCCGACAAGCGTCCAAGAAAAGGGGACACCATGACCAAATCGCGCGTCGCTGCTGCAGGAAAGACCAGATTCGAACAGGCTGTCCAGTCTCTCCTTTCGCCGGCCTTGCTGGCCGACGTGGCCGCCCGCATGGACCGGACCATCCAATGCGGCGTCCGGCACTTCAGTGCAGTTGATGTGACCGTCCCGCTGGAACTGGCTCAACAAGCCGCGAGACATATTGCCGAAGAGGACCGGGTCGAGGAAGTCGAGCTGGGACTGCGTCCGCCGCGCCGTTCCGATATGGCTGTCCAGCCTGCACCGCAAGACCACCTTTAATTCCTGCAAGAAAATCCCCGGCGCGTAGAGCGCGGCACTGCACTGCACTCCGCATACCGGAGCGGCAGAAGTTTTGCTAGGGATTTCGCATGTCCATCCTACAATGGTAAGACTTGGGAGCAGAGCCACGTCTACCACTTCGGACACCAGGTTCGCGTTCTTCGGGAAAGTGACGGCGGCCCTCCCTGTTCCGACTGTACCGCGAGTCTCTCCATGGACATGCCAATACCCGACAACGACCGCTGGTATCAGGTGCTGTTCGAGGAATCGCCCTCACCGATGTTGCTGTTTGACAGTGCCAGTTACGCTGTACTTTCGGCAAACCGAAGCGCATGCCGGCTCTACGGTTATGCGGCGTCCGATTGGCAAGCGCTCAAGATAACCGACATCCATGCCACCCCTCATGCGAAGCGGTGCATTTCCCATCTCATTTCCTCGAACGAACCCGCTGTCGCGGCCGACGTCGTGCTGGACCACCTCCGCAAGGACAAGACCGTTCTTAAGGTGTCGATCAGCTGCCAGCGTGTGGCCGGCCACGATGGGAAGGTGGCCTTGCTGACGGTTCACGACGTGACGAAGCGCGTGGAACTCGAGGCACTGCAGGCCTGTACCGAGCAGGATCTGAATCGTGTGCAACACATAGCCAGGATGGGAAGCTGGGTGAAGGATTTCACAACCCGGCAAGACCGATGGTCCGACCAGACCTACCGCAATCTCGGCCTCGCTCCGCGGTCTGTCGCCCCGAGCTACAGGGCCTTTCTCCAGCGGGTGCATCCCGACGACCGTGCGCAAACCGACCTGGCCATCCGACGCGCCCGAGCGACACGCCAGCCGTTTTCCTGTACTCATCGGGTCGTGTGGCCGGACGGCAGCATGCGCTACATGGAGTCGAAGGGCGTGATGATTTTCGATGGTGAGGGAAAGCCGGCGCAGGCAATGGGCACGATATTGGATGTTACCGAGCGCTGCGAGATGGAATGCGAGCTTCTGCGCACGCAAAAGGATTTCGTGCGCGCGCAAGACATTGCCCATGTCGGGACATGGGCCTGGGATCCGATTGCTGACCGCTACGACTCTCTCTCCGACGAAACTTACCGTGTTTTTGGCTTTTTATCCGGCGAGCGTCCAGAGGCGGCGGTGCTGCGCTCCCGCATTCACCCGGAAGATAGCGAGCGGGTCAGACGCGCCCGGGAATATTCGCTCGTGAATCCATCAATCCCGTACGAAGTCGAGTTCCGAATCATGAATCCGGTTCTCGGTGAACGCATCGTACATTCAATGGCGGAAGTCCAGACCGATGCCAACGGCCGAGCGGTCCGCATGGTGGGGTTCGTCCAGGACATCACTGAACGCAAGCGTGCTGCGCAGCAGATTCAGGCGCTCGCCTATTTCGACAAGGCCACCGGACTGCCGAACCGCACTTGCCTGGAACAACGAATCGACGAACTCATGCGCCTGGCTGGCATGCCAGATGGCCGTGCGGCCTTGGTCGTCGTTTACCTGTCGCGCTTCCGCGATCTCGCCTACACGCTTGGGTATGGCAACGCCGATCTGCTGCTGGAAAAGGCCGGCCGGAGAGTTCGCGAAACCTGCCCTGCCAATGCTTTCGCGGCACGCATCAGCGATGCGGAATTCGCGGTCCTGTTGGCGGACACGGACGTGGAGGCAGCCACCTGCACTGCTTCGGTGCTGGTGGCTGCGCTGCAACGTCCTTTCGAGGTCGCAGGCATCAGCTATGAGCTAGGTGCGCGTGCCGGTATTTCCCTGGCACCGAAACACGGCAAGGACAGCCTTTCGCTGACCCGCAAGGCAGACGTGGCGCTGTACCACGCCAAGCGCGCAGGTCTGGCATACGCGGTCTACGAGGAACAGAACGACCCCTACCAGCCGCAGCGCCTGGAACTGGTGGGCGCATTCCGCAGGGCGGTCAATTTCGGTGAATTACGGCTGTTTTGCCAGCCAAAGGTCGATATCCGGCAGGAGAAAGTTGTCGGTGTCGAGGCGCTCGTGCGCTGGGAGCATCCTTCCTTCGGACTGGTCCCCCCGGACCAGTTCGTGCCGCTGATCGAGCCGACCGACCTGATCCATTTGCTCACCGAATTCATGCTCAAGTCATCCATTCAGCAAGGTGCCGAATGGCAGCGTGCGGGCTACAACATTCCGCTCGCGGTCAACCTGTCGCCCCGCAACCTGTCCGAACCCAACCTGTTCATCAACCTAAAGCGCATGCTTGCCGACGCAGAGGCGCCAGCGCGGCTGCTCGGACTGGAACTGACCGAGAGCAGTTTGATCCGCGACCCGGCCTCCTCGATCGCCGAGTTGCGACGGCTCAGCGAAATGGGGTTCCGCCTGTTCATCGACGATTTCGGCACCGGCTATTCGTCACTGAGCTACCTGATGAGCCTCCCTGTGCATGTCATCAAGATCGACCATTCATTCACGATGCGGATGCTGGAATCGCGGCAGGCCGCCACCATCGTGCGGTCGACCATCGACCTGGCACATGACCTCGGCATGCAAGTGGTTGCGGAAGGTACGGCCAGTCGCCCGATATGGGACCAGCTGCGCGATCTTGGCTGCGACGAGGCGCAAGGCTCATTCATCAGCCCGCCGATGCCGGCCGCCGAATTCATCCCATGGCTGAAGCGCTCGGGATTTGACTACGCCGATTCGCGTCCAGGCAGCCCCTCGGTCGTCGCAGCCCGCCATTAAAACGTATTACGTCATGCGCAACTGCGTCGAATCGGAGCAAGGGACGATGAAAAATGTGGCGCATATGATATGAAGACCGAGACGAGTCGCATGCCGGGTTCAGCAAACAAATTGAATGCGTTGATCAGATAATTCGAACGAGTCTCGACGCAGACATTGCAAGAGCGTGCAAACAAAAAATAGTTGCAGGTTGTCCTTGAAATTCACGCTGGCTGCAATAACATTCGCCATAGTGGCTCCGAAATGCGCTCCGACTTGCGGAAGTTCTGTCGTATCACACTCCCGGCTCTTGTCTCCTCTCCCAACCCTGGGTGGGCTTGACGTCCCGTGACCGTCCCGACATCTCTCGGTCACGGGACGCGTTTTTTATCCGGTGTGCAAATTGCCTCGCAAGGATTGACCCAGCCTGCGCAAGAGATCTTCCGAAAACAGGGTCTTGGGCAGCATGCAATGCACGCCCTTCGGCGGCACCGAGCGATACACCGTCCCGGTCTGGTTCGAATACTGCGTAATGCGGAAGCTGGCCGCGACACTGAGGATGCCGTAGCAATCTTCGGGAGCGATGGAGGTCGATCGCGACATCCAGCGGATCATCTGCCGCACGCAGGCAACGAGCGCCGCTTCGAGGCTTTCCCCGAAACCGATCCCGATCCAGTGTGTCGGCGTCTCCACCATTGGTCCGTCGAGTGACACGCCGGCATGCAGCAGATACTGCACACGCAATTCTTCCAATGCGGTTTCGATCGCCGTCTGGTTGACCACGCCATCGCCCTGCGCCGCGTTCGAGTCACCAGTCCAGATGCGGGCTCCGGGCACCTGCACCGGCAGGAAAAGCGACGTGCCGGCGACAAGTTCCGGCAAGTCGAGATTACCGCCATAGGTGCCGGCCAGAATGCCGCTGGTCGGCTTGTCTCCCGGTGGCTCCACGGCGAACACGCCCTGGAATGGTGCAAGCGGAATCATCACGCCGGGCACGAATTCCGCCGCCGTGCGGGCGGCATTGAAGCGCAGGTAGCGCAGATAGGGCTTGGAAAAATCCGTAGGCAGCGCGCCTACCCCGAGCGGAGAGGAATTCCATCCCCAATCGATCGTCCGCAATGTCAACATCCGGCATTCCACGACATCGCCGGGCCTTGCGCCTTCGATTTCGACAGGGCCGATCAGCGAGTAAGGACCGGCCGGATACTTCTTGCGTATCGGTTCGCGCTCGTCGAACGACATTCCGTAGCGCGCCTCGTTGCCCCACTGTGTCCAGGTGCCGTCGTAATGCACGGTGTCGCCGGTGCGGATGACCACGGCGGCTGGCGCGGCCGGATCCATTTGCCCGACGCGCACGGTCTCACGCGAAGGCTTGACGGTATGCGTGCGTCCGCCGCCGGCGAACGCGGCGGGTCCGCGGGTCGCGGCAGGCGTCGCACAGGCGCCGAGCGATCCGACGAAAGGCGCGAGGCCTGCTGTCGCGGTGAGTTTCAGTAGTGTTCGGCGAATGAGCTGCTGGTCCTGTTCATGGCCTTGTGCGTCGTGCATCGATATCTCCGTCGGCTGGGCGTGGTATGGGATGTGCGGTCAGGCGAGCCGGCACACTTCGTCAAAGCTGAATCGCGGCGATCGCGGGCGCTGGGCGGAACGGTCGGCATGACCAAGCGCGCAGAGGAAATTGGTGCGCACCTTGCCTTCGCCCCAGAACGCTGCATCGACCTTCGCCGCATCGAAACCCGACATGGGCCCGGCATCGAGCCCCAGCGCCCGCGCGGCGAGAATGAGATAACCGCCCTGCAGCGAACTGTTGCGGAATGCCGTTGTCTGCGCCAGCTCGGGGTTGCCGGCAAAGGTCTCGCGATAATGGGGCGCATGCGGGAACAAGCGCGGCATGTGCGCATGGAACTGCTCGTCATACCCGACGATCGCGGTCACCGGCGCCTGCCTGACCTTGTCGACGTTGCCCGGCGCAACGCACGCCGCAAGCCGCTCCTTCTTCTGTCCGCTGCGGACAAAGACCAGGCGCATCGGCTGGCAGTTGGCCGAGGTCGGCCCCCATTTCACGAGTTCATACAATTCACGCAGCAGCGAATCCGGCACCGGGTCCGCCAGCCATGCATTCGCGGTGCGCGCTTCCGTCAGCAACTGCGCCAGCGCGTTGTTATCCAGCTTGTCCATATGTCTCCTCACTTTCCGGCGATTGCCGATTCGCGTTTGAAATACTGTTCGAAGCCGCTCCAGACCTCGTCGTACCCCTCCTGCAGTTGCGGCGCGGCCAGCGCATGCGCGGTCGGCCGGAACGGGTAGCGCGACTCGAACATGAACGCCATGGTGTCGGCGAGGTATTTCGGCTCAAGCTTCGCGGTGGACGCGCGGCGGAAGGTGTCGGCGTCCGGACCGTGCGCCAGCATGGCGTTGTGCAGGCTGATGCCTCCCGGGAGGAAACCTTCCGCCTTGGCGTCGTACACCCCCTTGACCAGCCCCATCAGCTCGCTCATCGCATTGCGGTGGAACCAGGGCGGACGGAAGGTGTCTTCGGCGACCATCCAGCGCGGCGGGAAAATGACGAAGTCGCAGTTGGCTACGCCGGGAATATCCGACGGCGACGTGAGGACGGTGTTGATCGAGGGG
>NZ_LSTO01000001.1:2176397-2181853 GCF_002211445.1 Noviherbaspirillum denitrificans
TCACGTCGCCATAGACGCGTTTGGCTTCTTCGCCGAACCATTCTAGGAAAGATGCCGCGTAGGCGATCTCGCCTTTCGCTTCCGCCAGCGGCTTGCCCTGCTCGCTCGTCATGATCAGCGCCAGATCGTCTGCATGGGCGAGCATCAGCTCACTCCAGCGGCGCAGGATGGCAGCGCGTTCCTTGCCTGTCCGGGCGCGCCAACCCTTCCATGCACGTTCGGCGCAGTCGATCGCACGCCGGGTTTCGGCTTCCCCCATGATAGGCACGGTCGAGATTTCCGCACCGGTGGCCGGATTGGATACCGCAAACCGCTCCCCGGTGTCGGCGTCGCACCATTCGCCATTGATGAAACACTGGTTCCGGAGAAGAGAATCATCCTTCAGTTGAAGCATTGCTTGCCTTTCTGCTGTTGACCGGCATCGCGGGGGAAGGCCTCATCCTTGCCAGCTGCGAGGAATCCTGCCGCATGCCGGGAATTGATTAGTCATCCGCGTTCGCGGACATCGTTATTTTCCAGACGGCAGGTCCAATCCAATTGGCGCTGGATTTCCGCGATTTCAGGCAAGGGTTGGCGCCGCTGCCGGCGATCGTCCAGCCATTTCCGCACGTCTTCCTTGCTCGGTCGCGAAACATCCTGCACTACCCGCCGTTCGCCGCATGCATCGATCCGTTCCATACCGGCGCCCTAGTTGCCCCGAATCAGCCGTGCGCCGGGCCACTTGCTCGTGTGGGCTCGCTCGTACTGCTTGGGATAGGCCAGGGTGACGCCCAATGCTTCTGCCGCATGCCACACCCACCGCGGGTTGTCGAGGAAGGCGCGCGCCAGCACGACAGCGTCCGAGGTGCCTGATGCAACGATCTCTTCCGCCTGCGCGGCACTGATCACCAGACCGGCCGCTCGCGTCGGGATGTCTACCTCGCGCTTGATTTGGCTGGCGAAGGACAACTGGTAGCCGGGTTCAACCGGTATACGTGCCATTGGGTCGAGCCCCCCTGTGGAAACGCAGATATAGTCACAACCGATCTGCTTGAGTTCGGCAGAAAAGACTACCGCCTCTTCCGGCGAAAATCCGCCATCCACCCAGTCGGTCGCCGATATCCGCACCCCCAGCGGCTTGTCAGCTGGCCAGGCGGCGCGTACGGCCTCGACGACCTCTAGCGGAAAGCGCATCCGCCTTTCGAGACTGCCGCCGTAGCCGTCGGTTCGAACGTTTGACAACGGTGAAAGGAATTGATGCAGCAGATAGCCATGTGCCGCATGGAGTTCCACCAGCTCGATGCCAATGCGGTCAGATCTTAAGGCCGCATCGACGAATGTCCGCTTGATGCGTTCCATGCCCTCCCGGTCCAGCTCCACGGGAACAGCCCAGTCCTTTGTGAGTGGAATCTGCGACGGGCCAACCACCTGCCAAGGACTTTCATCTGCTTGTAGGGTCCCACGGCCTTCCCATGGCGCATGCCCTGACCCCTTTCGGCCGGAATGAGCAAGCTGGATGCCGAAGGGCATCGATGAAAATCCACGGCAGAATTCCACGACACGCTTTAGCGCCGCTTCATTCTCATTTGAATAAAGGCCGAGGCATCCATGGCTGACACGACCTTCCGGCGCCACCGAAGTAGCCTCGATCATGAACAGGCCGGCGCCCGACAGCGACAGGTGCCCGATGTGCTGCATATGCCAGTCCGTGGCGCTGCCGTTGACTGCACTGTACTGGCTCATCGGACCAATGACGATGCGGTTTGACTGCGTCAAGCCACGTAGCTGCAACGGAGAAAACAGGTTGGAGTTCATTTGAGGTTTCTTGGAAAAAGGACTTTCAATCGACAGGAGTCGGCTACCACGCCGACGTGCCCCCGTCGACGGTAAACACGGCTCCAGTCGCAAAGGATGCTTCGTCGGATGCCAGCCACAGGATCGCACTGGCGATCTCCTCAGGCTTTCCCATCCGCCCTTGCGGCGCGCGCCCGTTCAGCTCGGCGCGCAACTTGTCCGGATTGTCAGACTGGGCGAACATCTGCTGGAAGTACGGAGAATCGATGGTTCCCGGCGCAATAGCGTTAACGCGGATGTTCTGTGCCGCATGATCGAGCGCCATCGCACGCGTCAGCGCGACGACACCTCCCTTGGAGGCCACATAGGCGGCGCGATTGGAAATGCCGACCATCGCGGTATACGATCCAGTGTTGACAATGGCCCCGCCGCCCCGGCGCACCATGACAGGAATGGCATACTTCGAGCACAGGTAGGGACCGCGCAGGTTCACCGACATCAGCCGGTCCCAGTCGTCCTCCTCAATGCTGACCACCGTTCCCGCAAATCCGAAACCGGCATTGTTCACTAGGATGTCGATACGGTCGAAGCATTTCACCACCGAATCGATCATGGCCTTCACTTCCGTCGCTGATGACACGTCCACGCCAATCGCGATGGCACCCTTACCAATCGCATCGGCAACGCTCCGCGCCTGTTCGAGATTGCGGTCAGCGACGACTACTTTTGCCCCCTCCCGTCCGAACAGTTCCGCGGTCGCACGGCCGATGCCGCTACCGCCGCCGGTCACGATAGCAACCTTGTCCTTGAAACGCATTTCAGTTCCTTTCACGATTCCGTCCATCAAAAAACGACCAGGTCGCGCAAGCCTTCGCCGGAATTGAGCCTGTCGAATCCCGCGTTGATGTCTTCGAGCGCCATGCGCTCACCCATGAGCTTGTTCACGGGCAGTCTTCCCGCAAGGTACATGCCGATGTAGCGCGGCACGTCGCGAATGGGAACGCAGGAGCCGATGTAGCTGCCTTTCACCGTCCGCTCCTCAGCCACTAGGCTGACCTGCTGCAACGGCCACTTGTCGTTGGGATGCGGCAGCCCGGCCGTTACTGTCATGCCGCCGCGACGGGTCATCCGGTAGGCTGCTTCCATCGCCTGCACGGAGCCGGCCATTTCGAAGGCATAGTCGACCCCCCCCTTGGTAATCGCCTTGACCTTTTCAATGGCATCCGGATCGCGCGCATTGACCACCGCCGTGGCGCCCAGCGAACGCGCGACTTCCAGCTTGCTATCGTGCACGTCAACAGCCACTACCTCACGCGCGCCGGCCGCCAGGGCGCCCAGCATCGTGCACAGACCGACGCCGCCCAGGCCAAGCACAGCCGCCGTCGTTCCCGCCTTTACGCCGGCAGTATTGACCGCTGCGCCGACCCCGGTAAGGACGGCGCAGCCGAACAACGCGGCTTCCACCGGATCGATATCGGCGTCCACCTTGACGCAGGAACTGCGCGACACCACGGCATGCTCGCCAAATGCCGAGACGCCAGTGTGATGGTTGATGTGGCCGTGGTGATTGTGGATACGCCATTCGCCGGACAACAGCGCGCCCTTGGTATTGGCCTCAGCCGCCGGTTCGCAAAGCGCCGGCCTGCCTTCCATACATGGGAGGCAATGACCGCAGCTCGGGACAAAGACCAGTACAACGAGGTCGCCCGGGCGTAGATCGGTCACGCCTGGACCGGTCCGGACCACCTGCGCGGAAGCCTCGTGTCCCAACGCCATGGGTACCGGGCGTGGACGCACTCCGGTAATAACGGAAAGGTCGGAATGGCACAGGCCGGCCGCGTGCATCTTCACGAGCACTTCGCCCGGGCCGGGTTCGTCGAGGTAGACTTCTTCGATCCTGAGCGGCCGCGACGCGACGAACGGTGCCTGCGCGCCCATCTGGTAAAGGATGGCTGCCTTGGTTTTCATGACTGTCCTTCCTGCTTATTTGTAATGCTGCACGATGGTCTTCGTTGTGCTCATTTCCTCGAGCGCAAGGAAACCCTTTTCGCGCCCATGGCCGCTCTTCTTGAAGCCGCCGAATGGCAGCTCGACGCCGCCGCCCGCGCCGTAGCAGTTGATGAAGACCTGTCCGCTAAGAATCCGCGATGCCACGCAGGACTGACGGCTTCCATTCTCGGTCCACACGGCTGCGGTCAGGCCATATTCGGTTGCATTGGCAAGACGAATGGCGTCCTCTTCGTCATCAAACGGTATGGCAGCCAGAACGGGACCGAATACTTCGTCGCCGGCCAGCCGGTTATCACGCGGTACCGGTCCAAACAGAACTGGCTTAATAAAATAACCATTGCGCGGCACACCCGCCGCAAAGGAGCCTTCCGCCAGAACGGGCACGCCGGACGCCTTGACCTCGTCAATAAAGCTGCTGACCCTATTAAACTGCTTTTTGTTGATGATCGGCCCGCAATCAAGATCCATTTGCGGAACCCCAACCACGGTTTCCTTGAAGTAGTCCACAACGATGGCCATAAACTTGTCGAAAATGTCCTTTTGCACGAGCACTCGGCTGCCGGCAGCGCAGGTCTGCCCGGCGTTCTGGACGATGGCTTTTACGATGACAGGGGCCGCTTTTTGCAAGTCGGCGTCGTTGAAGACGACTTGCGGCGACTTGCCGCCGAGTTCCAATGCGCAAGGCACATGATTCTTTGCTGTCGATTCCTGCACCAGTGCGCCGACTTCCGGCGAACCGGTGAAGGTTGCGAAGTTGATGCCGGGATGCGCGGTCAGCGCAGCACCCGCCTCGTAACCGTAACCCGTGACGATGTTGAGAGCTCCGGGAGGAAGCCCAGCATCGATCAGTAGCTTGCCAAGGAGGAGCGTACTCATGCAGGCATCTTCGGATGGTTTTAGCACGGCAGCATTGCCCATTGCCAACGCTGGTGCCAATGAACGGCCGAACATCTGTGCGGGATAGTTCCATGGGATGATGTGCGCAGTCACTCCGTGCGGTACGCGCACCACGCTGACGTTGTAGCCTTCCAGGTACGGAATGGTCTGGCCGTGCACCTTGTCCGCCGCGGCGCCGTAATACTCAAAGTAGCGTGCGGCTGCAATGATGTCATTGCGTGCCGTGGAGATCGGCTTGCCGGTATCCTTGGCTTCGATCTGCGCTAGCTCGCCCTGGTTTTCGGTAATCAGATCTGCGAAGCGCATGAGGATGCGTCCGCGTTCGGTCGCCGTCAGTTTTCCCCAGGCTCCGTCCAGTGCCCGTTGCGCGGCATTGACAGCCAGGTCGATGTCAGCCGCGGCGCCGCGATCGATCGAAGCGTAGGCTTCGCCGTTACACGGGTCAATGACATCAATGGTTTCTCCGCTTGCAGCCTTGAGCCACTTGCCGTCAATCAGGATGGTGTTCATCCGCATTTCTCCAATTAGTGTATTAGTGATGGCCGTTCGTTGATGCCAACAGTTCGCCGCGTTCGAGCGTCAGGGTGGTGTCGGGCAGGTCGCGCAGCAGGCTGCCGTTGGATTCGGTGACGATCACGCACAGTTCCGGGTTGAGGTCGCGCAGGCGGCGCAGCGATTCTGCGTACTGGTTTGCCAGCACCGGCGCCAGGCCCTGGAAGGGTTCGTCCAGCAGCACCAGGTTGCGCCCCGCCATCAGCGCACGGCCCAGCGCCGCC
>NZ_LSTO01000001.1:2181863-2192003 GCF_002211445.1 Noviherbaspirillum denitrificans
GACGAATTCCGGCAGTTCGCCCGGCAGGCAGCTGATGTCGAGTTCGTTCATCACGTGGCTGATGATCGCGCCGCCCAGCTTCACGGCCGGGGAAACTTCAGCGTTCACGAAGTGCAGCGGCACCTTCACGTGGATCTTCTTGTTCGGGTCGACGCGCTGGAAGTCAGCGTGCAGGACGAGTTGCTTGTACGCGTGCATCTGGAAGTCGCGCAGCAGGACCTTTTCGACCTTGCCTTCGATTTCCATGTCGAGGATCGACGAATGGAAGGCTTCCTTCTTCAGTGCGTGGTACAGCGCGTTGTGGTCCAGTGCAATGGCGACCGGATCAGCAGTGCCACCGTAAATGATGGCCGGCGTTTGACCCGCATTGCGCAGGCGGCGGCTCGCTCCGGACCCCTGCTCGTTGCGCGGGAATGCGATAACTTTCATTTTTAACTCCAAAAAGGCAAGACAGGCTTGCGATAGGCCCCCCGCGACCAGGGGGCGGGAAAACCTTCCTCCGCAAGGAGGAAGGGAAAACTTAGTCGACGAACAGCGAGCTGACGGAATCGCCCTTGGTGATGCGCTTGAAGGTTTCGGCCAGCAGGTCCGCGCAGGTCAGTTGGCGGATCTTGGTGCAGGTCTTGGCTTCGGCGGTCAGCGGAATGGTGTCGGTGACAACCAGTTCGTCCAGCGGCGAGGTCGTGATGCGCTCGATTGCCGGACCGGACAGCACCGGGTGCGTACAGTAGGCGACCACCTTCTTGGCGCCGCGCTCCTTCAGCACTTCGGCAGCCTTGGTCAGCGTGCCGGCGGTGTCCACCATGTCGTCCATGATCACGCAGTTGCGGCCTTCGACTTCACCGATGATGTGCATGACTTCCGACACGTTGGCCTTCGGACGGCGCTTGTCAATGATGGCCAGGTCGCAGTTCAGGCGCTTGGCCAGTGCACGTGCGCGCACCACGCCGCCGACGTCCGGCGACACGACCAGCAGGTCGTCGTAATTCTTCTTGATAAGGTCCGTCAACAGGATCGGGGATGCGTAGATGTTATCCACCGGAATGTCGAAGAAGCCCTGGATCTGGTCAGCGTGCAGGTCCATGATCAGCACGCGGTCGACGCCTGCCTGTTGCAGCATGTTCGCGACGACCTTGGCGGAAATCGCCACGCGGGCGGAACGCGGACGGCGATCCTGGCGGGCGTAACCGAAATAGGGGATGGCGGCTGTGATGCGGCCGGCGGACGCGCGCTTGAGGGCATCGACCATCAACATGATTTCCATCAGGTTGTCATTGGTCGGCGCGCAGGTCGATTGCAGGACGAAGACATCCTTGCCGCGCACGTTCTCGTTGATTTCCACCATGACTTCGCCGTCGGAGAATTTCGAGACGACAGCCTTGCCGAGCGGGATGCCGAGGTGCTTGACCACCCCTGCGGCCAGCTCCGGGTTTGCGTTGCCGGTAAAGACCATCAGGTTTTCAAGCGCCATGGGACACCTAGGAAATTGCGGGTTAAAAGGATGAAAAGCCGCCAAGGCATGACTTTGTTGTCTCGCGTTGGCGGCTTTGGGTTCTTCTTGTGTTTAATGGCAGGGGAACAAGGATTCGAACCTTGGAATGCCGGAATCAAAATCCGGTGCCTTAACCAGCTTGGCGATTCCCCTACACAACCTGTTGTCTGTCGCTGCGTGATGCAACGTCAAACGAATTCTGTCTACGACCCGATCAAGTGCGAGAGCGGGTGACGCTCGATCGCTTTGGCTTTCCAGGCTTTCCACTGCGCCGGTCCGGTTTCACGTGCCGCTTTCAGCACTTTATCAGCTTCATGTTCCTGCCCGAAGGCACAAAACACGCAAGCACCGGAGCCGGTCATCCTCGCATCGCCGAATTGACTGAGCCATTCAACGGCTTGTTCAATCGGCGGGAAGAGCCTTGTTGCCACGACTTGCAGGTCGTTTTTCCCGAAGCAATTGGATGCCTTGGAAAAGTCCGATATTCTGACCGGGTTTGTGTTTCTTGTCAAACCCGGATCGGAAAAAATTGCGGCAGTCGGTGCGGAAACCCCCGGTTCGATGACAACATACCAGCATTCTGGCGTGTCGACAGCGACGAGATCCTCGCCGACACCCTCCGCGAATGCATTCTGTCCAAAGATAAAAAACGGCACGTCGGCTCCGAGTTGCAGGCCGAGTTTCATCAGTTCGTTACGCGTCAGTCCGGTATGCCAAAGGTGGTTGAGGGCGATCAGCGTGGTCGCGGCGTCCGACGATCCGCCGCCAAGGCCGCCGCCCATCGGAAGCCGTTTGTCGATGGCAATATCGGCGCCTTGATGGACAGTCTGTTGGGGCGCTGCGGACTTCAGCAGTTTCGCCGCACGAACAATCAAGTCGGAATCCTCGGGCACACCTGGTACGTTCGTGATCCTGCGGACTTCGCCATCGTCGCGCGCAGTGAAATGCAGCATGTCCCCATGATCCAGCAACTGGAAAACGGTCTGCAGCAGATGGTAGCCGTCGGGCCGGCGTCCAGTGACATGCAGGAACAGGTTCAGCTTGGCCGGTGCGGGGCAATTGTTCAGCGTGGTTGCCATGTGTCGATGACGATGCGGATGGAAACGTCCCCGGCCTGCCCGGTGTGGCGGGCGAGGTCGATGCGACGGGGGCGGGAGGGGTTTTCATCGGGCCAGCTTGCATACTGAATGCGCCAGCCGTCGCGCGACTCGAACTGCGTTTCGGCCGGGCTGGCGGTGCGGCGCTTGCCGGCGCTGTCAACGGCGAAGCCCTGCAGCCATTCGCGCAGTCCGGAAACCGGCAGCGGCCATCCGAGCGTTTGTGCCGTCAGCGTATCGACGTCGGCAGCGTTGCGTTCCGATTGTCCGGCCTGTCTGAGTGTCGCACCGTCCGCATCCACTTCGACAACGGCCATCGTCTGGCCGAGCGGAGAGAGCAGGGTGACGACGGTTCGTTCCCGTGATTGCGACCAGGTAAAGCTGCCGTGCACGGCTTCTTCCCGGTTGTTCGCCTGGTAGCGCACCGACAGACGGCCGCCGATGTCGATCGCGTCGTGGAATTGGCGTTCGACACCGGGTGTTGTTGGAAGCGAGGGCGTGACCGTGGCGCAGCCGGCCAGCAGCAGGGGCAGCGCGAATGCTGCTGCCCGGGCCAGGCGAAGACTCATAGGTTGACGTTGAGGCGGGCCAGCGTGCTCTTGAGCGTGTCGTTTTGCGGATCCCGGGTCTGGGCGTCCCGCCACAGCTTTTGCGCGTCATCCTTCTGGCCCTTGACCCACAGGACTTCGCCGAGATGTGCCGCGATCTCGACGTCGGGACGCAGCTCGTAGGCGCGGCGCAACAAGGACTCGGCTTCCTTCAGGTTGCCGAGGCGGAATTGCACCCAGCCCATGCTGTCCATGATGAATGGATCGTCGGGGGCGAGCTGCAGTGCCTTGTCGACCAGCGACTGTGCTTCCTGCAAGCGGATGTTGCGTTCGGCCAGCGAGTAGCCAAGCGCGTTGTACGCATGCTGGTTGTTGGGCGCGAGTTCCATGATCTTGCGCAGCGAGGATTCCATCACGTCCCACTGGCTGCTCTTCTCTGCGGTCATCGCATAGTCGTACAGCAGGTCAGTGTTGGCCGGGTAGCGCGTCAGGCCTGCCTTGAAGACGGTCATCGCTTCCGGCAGCTGGTTTGCATCCCGCAGCAGCTGGCCTTCGGCGATGACGACTTGCGCTTCCTCGCGGTCGCCGCTGACTTGCAGCTCGTGCAGAAGCTTGCGTGCGCCAGCCACGTCACCGCGCTTGGCGATGACCTGCGCACGCTTGATCTGTGCGTTCAGGTAGGCTTCGCCGGGTTCGATCTGGGACAGCCACTTGAGGACGCCTTCAGTGTCCTTCCGCTCTTCCGCGATTTGCGCGAGGAGCAGCAGCGCCTGAGACGGGTCACGCTCGTCGTCCGGCTTGGTGGACAGGACGTTGAGGTAGGACGTCAGGTACTGTTCTGCTGCTTTCAGGTCGTTGGTCTGCATGCCGAGCACGCCGAGCGCGTAAAGCGATGTCAGGTCCTGCGGCTGGTCGCGCAGCAGGGCTTCGAATTCGGAGCGCGCCTTCGTGTATTGCTTCTGGTCGATCAGCATCCGCGCGTAGGCCATGCGGGCGTCCCGTGCCTTGGGCCACGCAGCGACGAAATCGGCGAGCAGCTTGAGGGATTCTGCCTTGTCGGGCGTCACCTGCACCAGTGAAAGGATGGCGAGTTCAGAGTCGGGCTTTGCCTTCAGTGCGGTCAGTGCTTCCTCGCGCGCGCGCTGGATGTCGCCGCGCGCATACGCACCTTGTGCCAGGGCCAGTCGCGCTTCGGGCAGGTCGAGGTAAGGCTGGAGCAAGCGTTCCAGCATCGCGAAGGCGGCGTTCTTGTCCTTGGCGCGCGCGAGCAGGCGCTGCATCTGGAAAGCGAGCAGGCCGCGTGTCTGCGGGCGGGCTTCCTTGAGGCGCTGCTCGAGGATGGGGGCCGCCTCATCCAGGTTGTCGCTCAGGATGATGAAGCTCAGGTAATACTGCGTCGCCTCATCGGAGTTCGGCGCCAGGGTGCGCCACAGGCGCACTGCGCTCAGCGCTTCGTCAGCCTGCTTCGCCGCAAGCGCCATCTCCGCCGCGCGGCGGGCCAGGCGCGGGTCACGCGTCTGCTGGGCCAGCGAAAGCAGCGTCACATAGGCCGTCTGCCAGTCGCCGCGCTGGAATGCGATTTCCGATGTGATCAGCTTGTACACCAGCTCATCCGTCAGTTCGACCGAGGGCAACGGGTCTTCCGCCTTCTGCTCGCCGGCGCCAGGGTGCCGGTGCGGAGCTGCGGGCGACGCCTTCTTGACGACAGAATCGTCAGCACTGGCCAGGACCGCAGGATTGGCGGCCATGACGGGCAGCGCGGGCTGGACGGTGCTGGTGGCACACGCTGAAAGCACGATCGGCAGAGTTACAATGAGAAGAGTGTTTTTCAAGGAAGATTCCCGGCTAATCAGGCAGCATTCATTTTACGCCCAACGGGGGCGCTATGCGCATGGGTAATATAGGGCCTTGGGGCCGTCTTATCGTCTTTGCGGACACCATGCGCGGCATGCGAATCGAATCCAGTGATACCACATTTGTCGTGCGTCAAATTTGTCTTTCTGCAAAGAGTTGTCTGAACCATGCCTGAATTGCCTGAAGTTGAAGTGACCCGCAGGGGTGTGGCCCCGCATCTCGAAGGACGGGTGGTGGCCGGCGTCACGTTGCGGCATAGCGGCTTGCGCTGGCCTTTCCCGCAAGGCCTTGGTGAGCTCTTGCGCGGTCAGCGCATTCGTACGACCGGCAGGCGTGGCAAGTACCTGCTGATCGGATTCGACCATGGCACGCTGATCGTGCACCTCGGGATGTCGGGCCACCTGCGCATCCTGCCGGCAGGGACGCCCGCCGAGAAACACGACCATTTCGACCTCATCGTCGACGGGCAGGTGATGCGCATGACCGATCCGCGCCGCTTCGGGGCGGTGCTCTGGCATGCGAAGGAGGATGGCCTGGTGGACGAGCACCTCCTGCTGCGCGGCCTCGGCGTGGAACCGCTTGGCGAAGCGTTTTCTGCCGGATTGCTGTACAGGATGACGCGACGGCGCAGCGCGCCCATCAAGCAAGTGTTGCTTGCCGGAGACATCGTTGTCGGTGTCGGGAACATTTATGCGTCGGAGAGTTTGTTCAAGGCGGGCATCAATCCGCGTACCCCCGCACACCGCATTGGGCTCGCCCGCTATGAAAAACTTGCGGCCGCGATTCGCGAAACACTGGCTGCCGCCATAGAGAAAGGCGGCAGCACCTTGCGCGATTTCATGGCTGCGGACGGCCAGCCCGGCTACTTCCAGCAAACCTATTTCGTCTACGACCGCACCGGCGAACCATGCCGGATTTGCGGCGCGCCGGTGCGCGCCATCAAGCAGGGGCAGCGCTCCACCTTCTACTGCCCAAATTGTCAAAAATGAGTGCGGGTGCTAGATTCGTACATTCATACAGTGTTAGCTTGGGGAAATTGTGAGCAATCTGGTACAAAAGTTCCAGGAGTACAGCGGTTGGCGGAACAACGTCATGGCCGCGCTCGAGCGCTATCGCGCCTGCGTCAGCGCCGCGGACCTTGCCGACCCGGTCAGCGACCAGCATTTCTCGCGCCTGAAGGCCCGGCTGACGGACGACAAGCTTTCGATTGCCTTCGTTGCGGAATTCTCGCGCGGCAAGTCGGAATTGATCAACGCCATCTTCTTCGCCGATTACGGGCAGCGCATCCTGCCCTCGTCGGCAGGGCGCACGACCATGTGCCCGACTGAGTTGCTGTACGACGAGACGTTCCCGCCGTCGATCCGCCTGCTGCCGATCGAGACCCGCGCCGAAGCCGCGTCGACCAGTGATTACAAAGACATCAACCATGTGTGGACGGTGCTGCCGCTCGACATCAACTCCGGCGAGGGAATGCTTGATGCGTTCAAGCAGGTCAGCCTCACCAAGCGCGTGCCGGTCGAGGAAGCGAAGCGCTACGGTCTGTACCACGAAGACGATCCGGATGCGTCGCTCGCGGTGGGAGATGACGGACTGGTCGAAATCTCGCAGTGGCGCCACGCGATCGTCAATTTCCCGCATCCGCTGCTCAAGCAGGGGCTGGTCATCATCGACACTCCGGGCCTGAATGCGATCGGCACGGAGCCGGAACTGACGCTGAACCTGATCCCGAATGCGCATGCAGTGCTGTTCATCCTGGCTGCCGATACCGGCGTGACCCGCAGCGACATCGACGTCTGGCGCGACCATATCGGCGGCGGTCCGGCGCGCCTTGTCGTGCTGAACAAGATCGACAGTATGTGGGACGAACTGCGTACGGCGGAAGAAGTCGAGGAACAGATCGAGCGTCAGGTAGGGACTGTCGCCCATACGCTGAACCTGTCCACGCACCAGGTGTTCCCCATCTCCGCGCAGAAGGGCCTGGTCGGCAAGGTCAACCGTGATGCGGCTCTGCTTGAAAAGAGCCGCCTGCCTGCACTCGAGTCGGCGCTTTCGGAAGAACTCATTCCCAGCAAGCGCGAAATCGTGCGCGGCCAGCTCGAGACCGAGGTGAATGAACTGACTGCAGCCAAGCTCGCGCTGCTGGCCTCGCGCAGCCGCAATGTCGTCGAGCAGCTGGTCGAGCTGAAGAGCCTGCGCGGCAAGAACCAGACGATCATCGAACACATGATGAAGCGCGTCGACCTCGAGAAGAAAGAGTTCGACAGCAGCCTGCTCAAGCTGCAGGGCACGCGCGCGGTGTTCACGCGTCTGTCGACGGAAGTCTTCACCAGCCTCGGCATGGACATCCTCAAGGCTGAAATCCACAATACCCGCGAGGCAATGGAAAAGAGCAAGTTCTCGTCCGGCATGCGCTCCGCGGTGAAGGATTTCTTTGCCCACGTTCGCAATAACCTGACGCTGTCCGGTCAGAAAACCGACGAGATCACCGAGATGATGACGGTGATGTACCGCAAATTCTCCACTGAACACGGGCTTGCGCTCTCCGCGCCGATGCCGTTCTCCCTCGAGAAATACCTCAAGGAGATCGAGCTGATCGAAAGTGTGTACCACAAGCAGTTCGGCGCCGCGGCCATGCTCACGATGCCGCAAGTTTCGCTGATGACCAAGTTCTTCGACTCGATTGCATCGCGCGTGAAGCAGAGCTTCCTGCAGGCCAACCGCGACGTCGAAGCCTGGCTGAAAGTCGTCATGGCGCCGCTCGAAGCGCAGATATGGGAACACCGCTCGCAGCTCAAGAAGCGCCGCCAGTCCATCGAACGCATTCACGTCGCCACCGACAGCCTGGAAGAGAAGGTGCAGGCGCTGGAAGAAATGCAGGCTGAAATCGAAGGGCAGAAGCGGGAGCTGCATGGTCTCGAAGCGGACCTCAAGGGCGCCATTGCCGCGGAATTGTCCGCGCTGAAAGCGGCGGCATAGATGAAGCGGGTGGCAGGGGCGCCGGCAGTGCAGGCTGTGGGCGCCGGCAAGGCATTTGAGGACCCGTCGTTTTCGCAGGCCGTCATCCGCTGGCAGAAGCAGCACGGCCGGCATACGCTTCCCTGGCAGAACACAACCGACGCCTACCGCATCTGGCTGTCGGAAATCATGCTGCAGCAGACCCAGGTTTCCGCGGTCATTCCTTACTATCTCCGTTTCCTCGAACGCTTTCCTGACGTGGCTGCGCTTGCAGCGGCACCGTCGGAAGAGGTGATGGCGCACTGGAGCGGCCTCGGCTACTACTCCCGGGCGCGCAACCTGCATCGCTGCGCGCAGCGCGTGATGGCGGAGTTCGGTGGCATTTTTCCATCCGATCCCGAATTGCTCGCTGACTTGCCCGGGATTGGCCGGTCAACGGCGGCAGCCATTGCGGCCTTTGCTTACGGCGCGCGTGCCGCGATCCTGGACGGCAACGTCAAGCGGGTGTTCGCACGCGTATTCGGCATCGAAGGCTTTCCCGGGGCGAAGCCGGTGGAAGACAAGATGTGGCTGCGCGCCGTGGCCTTGTTGCCGGAAAATGATATCGAGTCTTATACGCAGGGCTTGATGGACCTCGGTGCCACGCTCTGCACGCGCAGCAGTCCATCGTGCAACCGCTGTCCGTTATCGGAGCGCTGTGTCGCCTCCGAAACCGGACGCACGCATTTGCTGCCAGAGCGGCGGCCGAAGAAGACCGTGCCGGAAAAATCGACAACCATGCTGGTCATCACCCATGACAGGCATGTGCTGCTGGAACAGCGTCCGGATGAAGGAATCTGGGGTGGCCTGATGTCGTTGCCCGAAGTCGGCGTTGGCGATGTGCCGGGTGAAGTCTTTGCATCAAGGTTTGGCGAACCCGAATCGTCTGAAAAGCTCGCGCCCTTCTCGCACGTGTTCACGCATTTCAAACTCCACATTTCGCCTTACCGTGTGCGGCTTGCGCAGCGCTCGGGCTTGGCGGGGCAATCAAGCCACCTTTGGTACAGTGCTGACCGCCTTGCCGACGCGCCCTTGCCCGCGCCGGTAAAGAAGCTGTTGCTGGCTGTCTTCCGCGAAGGCGACCTGCTCAGTCGTTGATCCACTCCACCCGGTTCCGCCCGAGTTGCTTGGCTTGGTAGAGCGCGGAATCGGCACGTGAAATCAGGTCGGTGATCTTTTCCCCGGGCCGGTACTGCGCCACCCCGATCGATAGGGAAATGTGCTTTTGCGCCAGGATCTTCTGGAAATCGAGGAAGTGCGCATATACCCGCAGGCGCTCCGCATGCATCACCGCTCCCTTGACGTCAGTGTCTGGGAGGATCTGCATGAATTCATCGCCGCCGTAGCGACCCAGGATGTCGGTGTCGCGAATGCTTTCCCGAGCCACGCGGGCAAATTCCTTGAGGATGGTGTCGCCGACGAGATGGCCGTTGTTATCGTTGATTTCCTTGAAACGGTCGATATCGATCAGGCAGATCGTGAACGGGATGCCGTTGCCGTCGGCGTGCAGCTTGGCTTGTTCAAGTTCCGCCTGCAGCTGCCGGCGGTTGTAGAGACCGGTCAGTTCGTCGCGGACGGATTTTTCTTCGTAGTGTTCGAGCTGGTAGCGCGTTGCGCGCAGCAGCTGGCGCATGTTCTGGATCTGCTTGCCGACAATGATCATTCCCGGCAAGGTGAGCGCCAGCACGAACCATTGCGCGAGGTCGGCGCGGAAACCGAAGTCATGGGCTTCCACCTGCGCGCGCACCACAATGATGCCCAGGTAGGCGCCGAGGCAGCCAAGCGAGAGCAGGATCAGTGACGCAGTCGACAGCCGGAATATGCCGAACGAAAAAGCGATCAGCATGAAGGGAACGAGCGCAATCTGCGTCGACCGTTCGACGTAGGCCACGCCAAGCATGATCAGCAGCGAGGCGACCAGTTGCGGCAGCATCAGGCTCGGTTCATGGAAGCGCTGGTTCCACCCGAAGCGGAAGACGCAGTAGAAGAGCACGACCACCGCCACGACGATCGCTGCAACACCCGTGAAGGTCAGGCCGCTGATGAATCCCTGGCGGTAGAAGATGTACAGGCTCACCGCATACAGCAGCGATATGAGACTGATCGGCGAGATCTGCGGAATGCGCACGGGCTGCATGTTCTTGCGGCGGGTGGT
>NZ_LSTO01000001.1:2192013-2207913 GCF_002211445.1 Noviherbaspirillum denitrificans
CTCGACATCCTGGTCAACAACGTCGGCATCGCCGGGCCGACCGGTGGTGTCCAGGAAATCGAACGGGCTGACTGGAACCGTACCGTGGAAGTCAACCTGAACAGCCAGTTCTACTTTGCGCAGCGCGCCGTGCCGCTGCTGAAACAGTCGGCCGCGAATCCCTCGATCATTGCGATGAGTTCCGTTGCCGGCCGTCTCGGCTATGCGTTTCGCACGCCGTATGCGGCGACGAAATGGGCGATCGTCGGCTTCATGAAGTCACTGGCCATCGAACTGGGCCCGTGCGGCGTGCGCGTCAACGCGATCCTGCCCGGCGTGGTGGAAGGCAACCGCATGAACGACGTCATCAGCGCGCGCGCTGCCGCCACCGGCATTCCGGTCGACGCCATGCGCGACCAGTACCTGCGCAAGATTTCCCTGCGCCGCATGGTGACCATGGATGACGTCGCCGCCATGGCCGTATTCCTCTCTTCGCCCGCCGCGCGCAACGTGACCGGGCAGGCAATCAGCGTCGACGGCAACGTCGAATACCTCTGAACTTACTTCCAACACCAGGAGACAACCATGTACACATCCAGCGCCTTCCGCCTCGCCATCGTGCCGACCCTGGGCCTCGCGGCCGCCGCCGCAGTGGCCGCCCCGGTCAAGATCGGGGTCATCGAAACCCTGTCGGGGCCGCAAGCTTCGTCCGGCCAGTCGTACCGGACAGCGGTACGGTACGGCGTCGACCAGATCAATGCTGCCGGCGGCTGGAATGGCGAGCCGGTGGTGCTGGTGGAGTACGACAACCAGGGCGGCCCGGCGGGCGCGGCGGACAAGCTCAAGGCGGCGATCGCGGATGGCGTGCAGATCATCGTCCAGGGCGCTTCGTCGGCGGTCGGCGGCCAGATTTCGGAAGACGTGCGCAAGCACAACCTGCGCAACCCCGGCAAGGAAATCGTCTACATCAATGTCGGCGCCGAAGCGCTGGAACTGACAGGCGACAAGTGCCATTTCCACCACTTCCGCTTCAGTGGCAACGCCGAAGTGCGTACCAAGGCGCTGGTCAGCGCGATGAAGCAGGCCAATGCGCTCGGGTCAAAGGTCTACTCGATCAACCAGAATTACGCGTGGGGCCAGGATATGGAAAAGGCCATTTCCGACAACGCGGCGGCGGGCGCCTACCAGGTCGTCGAGAAGACGCTGCATGATGTCAACAAGGTGCAGGATTTCTCTCCATACGTCTCCAAGATCAGCGCCTCCAAGGCGGATGCCGTCCTCACCGGCAACTGGTCGAACGACCTGCTGTTGCTGATGAAAGCCTCGAAGGCGGCGGGCTTGAAGTCGCGCTTCGGCACCGTCTTCCTGGACCAGCCGGGCAACCTCGCCAATGCCGGTGACCTGGCGCTCGGCCACTTCGTCGCCCATACCTTCAACGCCGAGGCCGGTGGCGCCGAGGGCGAACGCTTCGTCAACGACTACAAGGCGAAAACCGGCCACCTGCCGGCGTTCATCGAGCCGCAAACGGTGTTCGGTATGGCGATGGTGGCGGAAGCGTTGAAGCGGACCAAGCCGGAAGGCGGCGCGCTGAACGCCAACGCCTTCGCCAAGTCCCTTGAAACCACGAAGATCAAGACGCCGATGGGCGACATGACCATGCGCGCCGCCGACCACCAGGTACTGCTGCCGATCGTGGTGTCGACCGTCGCCAAGGACGCCAAGTTCAAGGCCGACAACACCGACATGGGCTTCAAGCCGGTCAAGCGCTTTACGGCCGACGAGGCTGCGACGCCCGCGCAGTCCAGCTGCAACATGAAACGCCCCATCTGATCCGGGCAAGCCAGTCTTCCATTCGTCATCCACGCACGACCCGGCAAGGCCCGACGGCCTTGCCGCGAACGGCTTCGGCCGTCTGAAAGAGAGCCATATGGACCAGATCGTCGTTTCACTACTCAACGGACTCATCTACGGCTTGCTGCTGTTCATGGTATCCGCCGGGCTGACCCTGATCTTCGGGATGATGGGTGTGCTCAATTTTGCGCACGCGTCGTTCTACATGCTGGGCGCCTATTTTGCGTACACGCTGCAAGGCGTCGCCGGCTTCTGGATCGCCATCCTGCTGTCGCCGCTGCTCGTGGGCGCCATCGGCGTCCTGATCGAGCGCTTCTTCCTGCGCCGCGTCCACCATCACGGCCATGCGCATGAGTTGCTCCTCACCTTCGGCCTGTCCTTCATTGTCGCAGAGTCGATCAAGCTGTTCTTCGGCAATTTCCCGGTGGACTACCGCGTGCCGGCGGCGCTCGACTTTTCGGCGTTTGCCATCGGCGGCTCGCAGTACCCGGTCTACCGCCTCCTGATGGGCGGCGTGGCGATTGCCATGTTCATCCTCATCTACCTGCTGCTCACGCGTACCCGCGTCGGCATCGTCGTGCGTTCGGCGATCTACAAGCCACAGATGGCGGAAGCCTTGGGCCACAACGTGCCGCTGGTATTCATGGGCGTATTCGGCGTCGGCGCAGCGCTCGCCGGCCTGGCGGGAGCGGTCGCCGGCGCGTTCTACACGACCAATCCCAACATGGCGCTGGAGCTTGGCGTCATGGTGTTCGTGGTGGTGGTGGTCGGCGGCCTCGGTTCGCTCGAAGGCGCGATGCTCGCCTCGCTGCTGATCGGCGTCATCACCTCGCTTGCGGTCGCGGTCGACAAGAGCATCGCCGATGTGTTCGCGCTGTTCGGCGCCGGAGACTGGGCGCGCGGCGTCGGCGGCCTGATGACGCTGAAAGTGTCCAGCATGTCCGCCACCATTCCCTTCGCACTGATGCTCCTGATCCTGCTGGTACGACCGAGCGGGCTCATGGGAGAAAAGGCCTGATGCCATGAAAACCAATTTCGCTCTTGTCATCGCCGGCATTGCCGCCCTGGTTGCCCTGCCCTTCCTGCTGTCGCAGGGACTGGTCAATGCGGCCATCCAGATGCTGGTCGCGGCGCTGTTCGCTTGCGCGTACAACCTGCTGTGCGGCCAGGCCGGCATGCTGTCGTTCGGCCACGCCGCCTATTTCGGCTGCGGCGCATTCGGCACGGTACACGCGATGAACGCCATCGGCGGCGCCGGGCTGCTGCCGACCCCGCTGCTGCCGCTGGCCGGCGCGGCGTGCGGTCTCGCAATCGGCGTCCTGGCCGGCTGGTTCGCCACCAAGCGCACGGGAACGTACTTCGCAATGATCACGCTCGCCATCGCCGAGCTGCTGCATTCGCTGGCGCCGCACCTGAAAGGCCTGTTCGGCGGCGAAGCCGGAGTCTCCACCATGCGCATGCCGGCATGGGGCCTCGACTTCGGATCGACGACGCAGGTGTACTACCTGACCCTGGCGTGGGTATGCGTGTCGGTGGCGCTGCTATTCCTCTATACCCGCACGCCGATGGGGCGGCTGACCTACGGACTGCGGGAGAACGGCCATCGGCTTCGCTTTCTCGGTTATGAAGTGCATGGCTTGAGCACGATGGTGTTCGCGATCTCCGCCATGTTTTCGGGCATCGCCGGAAGCCTCCAGGTGATCGGGAACGAGGCCGCCAACTACGTGGTGTTCGACCCGAGCCTGTCGGCGGCCGTGGTCCTGAACACCTACATCGGCGGCGTCAAGGTATTCCTCGGCCCGGCGCTGGGCGCGGCGGTCATGACCTTCTTCGGCTATGCGGTATCGGACCTGACGCAATCCTGGCTGCTCTATCAAGGAATCCTGTTTGTCCTGGTGATGATGTTCATGCCATCGGGACTGGCCGGCTTGTTCGGCACGACCAGCCGCCTCGTGCAGCGTTTCGGCGTTGTCCGGGTCATTCCGCTGGTGCTGCTATCGGTGTCGGCGGCCCTGCTGCTGAGCGCAGGCGGCGCCTTCGTCGTGGAACTGTTGCAGCGGGTGTTTTCGCAGGATTACCGGGCAGTGGCGAGCCTCGCCGCGGACGGCGTATTGCCGCCTGTCGCGCTGTTCGGACGCACTTGGGCGCCGACATCGCCGGCAACCTGGCTCGTGCCAGTAGCGCTGATCCTGGGCGGCGGCATTCTCGCCTGGCTTGGACGCAAGCGCCTGCAACGGCTGGCACAGCAACCGGATACCCCTGACGCATCCGCCCCCTCCCCCATCACCAGCGAAGGAGCTGCCGCATGAGCGCCCCTGTACTGAGCGTCCGCCGGCTGAAGAAATCGTTCGGCCCGGTCGAGATCATCCGGGACGTCAACCTGGAACTGCATCACAACGAACGGCATGCGCTGATCGGGCCGAACGGCGCCGGAAAGTCGACGCTGTTCCATCTCATCTCGGGCAACATCCCGCCGACCTCCGGCGAGGTCGAATTCGACGGACACGAGATCGGCGGCAAATCGCCGCAAGCGATCAATCGGCTGGGGCTCGCACGATCTTTCCAGATCACGAACATCTTCCCCAAGCTGACGGTCTTCGAAAACATCCGGTTCGCCGTGATGCGGCCCTACGGCCTGCAATACGCGTTCTGGAAGTTCATCGATCGCGATGCGCGCATACGGGAGGAAACGGACAGGCTCCTCGAACTGGTGAGGCTGTCGGCGAAGCGGTCGGCCATTGCGGGCGAAATGGCGTATTCCGAGCAGCGTTCGCTCGAGATCGCGATGACGCTCGCGTCCGATCCCAAGGTCATCCTGCTCGACGAGCCGATGGCCGGGATGTCGCACGAGGAGACGCTCTATACCGCCGAACTGATCAAGGAAGTCACCAAGGGACGCGCGCTCATGCTGGTCGAGCACGACATGGATGTGGTTTTTTCCCTGAGCGACCGCATCAGCGTGCTGGTCTACGGGCAGGTGATTGCCACCGGCACCCCGGACGAGATCCGCAACAGCAAGGCCGTCAAGGAAGCCTATCTCGGCGAGGAGGTTGCCTGATGTACACCGCTTCTGAAAAACTGCTCAGCGTCGAAGACTTGCACGCCCACTACGGCAAGAGCCATATCCTCCACGGCGTGAGCTTCCATGTTGCGCAAAACGAAGTCATCAGCCTGCTCGGCCGCAACGGATCGGGCCGGTCGACAACGATGAAGGCCATCATGGGGCTCGTGCCGCCGACTTCCGGCCGGATCAGGCTGCGCGACCGCGAACTCGCCGGCGCCCGGCCGTACGCCATCTGCCGCGCCGGCGTCGGCTATGTTCCGGAAGAGCGGGAAGTGTTTGCGAACCTCACCGTCGACGAAAACCTCCGCATGGGAGAACAGCCAGCCCCGCCGGGAACCCACCAGTGGACGGTGGATGAGATGTTCGACTATTTCCCCCGGCTCAAGGAACGGCGGAACAACAAGGCCGGAACCATGTCCGGCGGCGAACAGCAGATGCTCACCATTTGCCGTTCCCTCCTCGGCAACCCGCGCGTGCTGCTGATCGACGAGCCGACCGAAGGCCTGGCGCCAAAGATCGTCGCGCAGGTCGGCGAATGCGTGAGGGACATGCATCGCAAGGGAGTCTCTGTCGTGCTGGTCGAGCAAAAGCTCGCGATCGCGCTGAAGGTATCGACGCGCGTCTGCGTGATGGGACACGGCCGCATCGTCTTCGAAGGCACGCCCGATGCGCTCATGTCCGACGACAAGCTGCTCGCGGACTGGCTGGCTGTCTGAACCGGAACTCATTCAACTTTACAAGGGTCGTCATGGCAAAAACTCAGGACAAGGTCATCATTTCATGCGCGGTCACCGGATCGGTGCATACGCCGACAATGTCGGAATTCCTGCCCGTCACACCGGACCAGATCGTCGAGCAGTCCCTCGAGGCGGCGGAAGCAGGAGCCGCAATTCTGCACCTGCATGCGCGCGACCCACGGGACGGGCGCCCGACCGCGGATCCGGAAGCCTTCGACCGCTTCGTCCCGCGCATCAAGGCCGCCACGGACGCGGTGATCAATATCACCACCGGCGGCAGCACCCGCATGACGGTGGAAGAACGGCTGGCCTATCCGCTGCGGGCGAAGCCGGAAATGTGCTCGCTCAATATGGGATCGATGAATTTTTCGATTCATCCCGCCGCGCGCAAGGTATCGCACTGGAAGCACGAGTGGGAAAAGCCTTATGTGGAAGGGATGGAAGACCTCATCTTCCGCAATACCTTCCGCGATATCAAACATATCCTCAAGGTACTGGGCGATGACTGCGGAACGCGTTTCGAGTTCGAATGCTACGACGTCGGCCATCTCTACAACCTCGCGCATTTTGTCGACGAAGGACTGATCAAGGGCCCGCTCTTCATCCAGAGCATCTACGGCATCCTCGGCGGTCTCGGGCCGGATCCAGAAAACCTCGTGATGATGCGCACCACCGCGGACCGCTTGTTCGGCCGTGACAACTACCGCTTCTCCATCCTGGGTGCAGGCCGCCACCAGATGCCCTTGCTGACGATGGGCGCCGTCATGGGCGGCAATGTGCGGGTGGGACTGGAAGACAGTCTCTATCTGGGAAAGGGCCAGCTCGCCAGGTCATGCGCGGAGCAGGTGCGGAAAATCCGCAGGATTCTCGAAGAACTCTCGCTGGAAGTCGCGACCCCGGACGAAGCGCGGGCCATGCTGGGCCTCAAGGGAAAACATGCGGTGGCGTTCTGACGCCGCAATGCGCTGCACACAATCAAACTGGAGAAGACAGATGAAGCAATTTCTGAACGGCCGGGTGGCCATCGTGACCGGTGCCGGCAGCGGACTGGGACGCGCACATGCACTGGCACTGGCGAAGTACGGGGCGAAGGTGGTCGTCAACGACGTCAATGGCCGCCATCAAGGTGCGCCCGGCCGCGCGGTCGCCGACCAGATCGTGCGTGACGGCGGCGCCGCGATCGCGGACGGCGGCGACGTCAGGGACATGGAGCAGATGGAAGCGATGGTGTCGCGCGCGATGGGTGAATGGGGCCGCGTCGATATCCTCGTCAACAATGCCGGCATCCTGCGCGACAAGAGCTTTTCGAAAATGACGCTCGACGAGTTCCGCGCGGTCATGGATGTCCACCTGATGGGCGCCGTCAACTGCACCAAGGCGGTATGGGAACAGATGCGTGCCCAGCGGTATGGCCGCATCATCATGACCACGTCGTCATCGGGCCTGTATGGCAACTTCGGCCAGGCGAACTACAGCGCGGCCAAGATGGCTGTCGTGGGCCTGATGCAGACGCTCGCGCTCGAAGGCGCGAAATACAACATCCGCGTCAACTGCCTGGCACCGACCGCCGCGACAGCAATGACGGAAGGCGTGCTCTCTCCCGATGCGCTCAACATGCTCCACGCGGATGCTGTCAGCCCGGGCATCGTCGCGCTCGCCGGCGAGAATGCGCCGACGCGCACCATACTCCTGGCGGGTGCAGGCAGCTTCGAATCGGCCAACATCACGATGACGCAAGGGATCTTCGTGGGCAATGTCGATGACCCGGTTGCGCAGCTCTGCGCACGAATGGATGAAGTTACGGACAGGCAGGGCGAGACGATCCCGGCAGAAGGCTGGGAGCAGTACCGGCTTGAACTCGCCAAGGCGGGTGTGGCGGTCGCGTAGCGCCGAAATCAGCTGCGGCGTGCCAGGTAGGATTCCACATCGCTCACGCCCAGCGTCGGGTGGTAAAGGAAGCCCTGGAAATCCTCGCAGCCTTCGTCTGCCAGGAAGCGCCGCTGCTCCTCGGTTTCCACACCCTCGGCGATCACTGCAAGGCCGAAGCTCCTGGCAAGGGAAATGATCGAGCGCGTGATCGTCGCATCGTTCTTGTCGGAATTCACGTGCTGCACGAAGGATTGGTCGATCTTCAACTGGTCGATCGGCAGCCGCTGCAGATGGGAGAGCGATGAGCAGCCGGTGCCGAAGTCATCCAGCGCGAAGCGGATGCCGAGCGCCTTGAGCGTGATCATCTTCGTCCTGGTGTCGTGGTAATCGCTGATGAGCATGCTTTCAGTGATCTCGAGGTTCAGGCGCTTCGGATCGGCACCGGTCTTTTGCAGCGCGCCGGTCACCTGCGCGACGAAGTCCGGGTGGTGGAACTGCTTCACGCTCACGTTGACGGAGACGCCCAGCTCCTGCAGGCCGGGAAGCGTTGACCAGCGCTTGATCAGCTTGCACGCCTCTTCCAGCACCCAGGAGCCGATCTGCATGATCAGGCCCAGTTCCTCGGCCAGGGCAATGAACTCGGCCGGCGTGACGATGCCGCGGCTTGCATGGCGCCATCGCAACAACACCTCGATCCCGCTCACGTTGCCGGCGCCGTTTTCCTGCAACTGGAAATCCAGGAAGAACTCCTTCTGTTCGACCGCGACGCGAATTTCTTTCTCGAGCAGCGCGCGCTCCGTCACCGCCTTCTGCAGCTCGTCGCTGTAGAAGCGGATGGTATTGCGGCCTTCCGCCTTGGACTTGTACATCGCCATGTCGGCGCGCTTGAGCAATTCGCCGGTCGAGACGGCTTCACCGTCGAGCAATGCAATGCCGATGCTGGGCGTGGAGCGGTGCTCCAGGCCGTCCAGGTCGAAGCCTTCATTCAGCACGGTCAGGATCTTTTGGGCGACATGGAGCGCATGCGCCCCCTCGTCCACCGCGTCGTCGCCGATACGCTCGACCAGCACGACGAACTCGTCACCGCCGAAGCGGCCGACGCTGTCGTAATGGCGGACGCAGGACTGGATCCTGCGCGCGACTTCCTTGAGCAGCAGGTCGCCCTTGTCGTGGCCGTGCGTATCGTTGAGCACCTTGAAATTGTCGAGGTCGATGAAAATCACCGCGCCGTCATAGGGCATGCGGTGTCGCATGGATACCATCTTGTCGAGGCGGTCGAGGATGAAGCGGCGGTTCGGCAAACCGGTGAGCGTGTCGAAATAGGCCAGCTCGCGGATGCGCGCTTCGGCCGCCACCTGGTCGCTGACGTCCTGCACAGTGCCGGCAACCATGCGCTCCCGTCCGTGCCGCAGCCGCAGTTCGCCCCGCTCGTGCACATGGCGCACCACGCCGCCGGGCAGCACGATGCGGTGGACAAGGTCCATCTGCGCGACGCCGTTCATGGCGGCCTCGAGCGCAAGCGAGAGCGCTGCGCGGTCGTCCCGGTGCACCGAGCCCATGAACGCGGAAAACGGCACGGCGTCGGCCACATCATTGACGCCGAAGATGCGGAAGGTTTCTTCGGAAAGCCGCAGGATTTTCGAGTCCGGCTCCAGTTCCCAGCTGCCGATCCTGCCAATGCGCTGCGCCTCGCGCAAATGCTCCGACTGTTCGCTCAGCATGCGGTTGACCGCCTCGCGCTCGGCCAGCATGAAACTGATCTCCTGTCGCTGCCGTCGCAACTCGATCAAGGTCATGACTTGCTCGGCGAGCATTTCGAGCACCTCCATCCGCATCCGGCTCAGCCGGCGCGGCTTCGTGTCCAGCACGGCGAGCGCGCCGATACGGTAGCCGGAAGATGTAATCAGTGGAAAGCCGCCATAAAAACGGAAATGCGGCGGGCCTGTCACCAGCGGATTGTCGCGGAACAAGGGATGCGCCCGTGCGTCAGTCACGACGTATGGATGGTCCTGCTTGATTGCCTGGTTGCAGAATGCGATGACGCGATCGACCTCGCGGATATCCAGCCCGATTGCCGACTTGAACCACAGGCGGTCCCGATCGATGAGGGAAATGCCCGCCATCGGTGTGCGCGCGACTGCCTGCGCAAAGTGCGTCAGGCGGTCGAAATCCGGCTCGTCGCCGGAATCCAGGATCTGCAAGGCACTGAGGACCTCGAGACGCTTCAGGTCGTCTTTGTCCTGGTCGGTGTCATCGGGAAAGGTGGTAAGCAAGGGCAGCCCTTCAACCCGGCGCTCATCTTCCTGGTCGAGGCGGTACGCTGACTTTCAGTACCCTTTGGCGCCGAGTAAGCATAGACAATGCGGCGCCCTGCTTGTTCATCCTTCAACGTGGTGCAACTTACGTTCAGTAAATGTCCCTGAAATTCAGCACGTTGTTGTAATCGCCGCGCCGTTCCTGGCGCACTTCCTCGAGCTTGCGCACCAGTTCGAGCATTTCCGCATCGACGATGAAGCTCGCCGCCGATTCCGCTTCAACGATGCGATGCGCCGGCTGCGAGCGCGAGACGACAAAGCCCTGCACGTAATCGACACCGATCTCGGCCAGTGTCTTCGCCGTGGCGGCATCCTCCGCCCATTCGGCAATGGTCTTCATGCCGAGGTTCATCGCGAGCTTGACGATCGCTTCGACAATCGCGACGTTGGCCGGGTGCGCATTGATGTTGAGGACGAACTGGCCGTCGATCTTCAGCACGTCGGCGGGCAATTCCTTCAGGTAGGAGAAGGAGGTGTAGCCCGCGCCGAAGTCATCCAGCGCCACGCGCACGCCGCAGCTGCGGATCTGGTCGATGAAGCGGCGCGTGTTGTCGAGGTCATGCAGCGCCACGCTTTCGGTGACTTCCATGCACAGGAAGCGCGCGCCGACCGGATATTCTTCCAGCGCAACCAGCGTGTCCTGGATGAAATGCTCGTCGTTCAGCGACGCACCGCTCAGGTTCATGCAGACGAACTGCGTTTTGGACAGCGCCGGCAGGTTTTCCTCGATCCATTGCAGCGTGGTCGACAGCACCCAGCGGTCGATCATGCTGGTCAGCCCGCCCTTTTCCGCCGCCGAAATGATCGGCCCGGCCGAAATGACCTTGCCCTCGGGACCGCGCATGCGCAGCAGCACTTCGAAGTTGAGCGATGCGCGCGGGTTGTTCAGCGACATGATGGGCTGCATTTCGAGATACAGGTTGCGGGTGGCATCCGCCCCCGACAACTGTTCCACCATGCCGAGTTCCGCCTGGCGTTCGTCGAAGGCGCGGGCGTTGCGTTCGTAGACGACCAGCCCTTCGCCCTGCCGCGCCTTCGCCTCGCGGCAGGCGCGGTCGGCGGCCGAGATCGCATCCTTCATCGACATGCCGGCACTGACCTCGACCAGGCCGATGGAGCCGCGCACGTGGAAAGCCTTGTCGCCGACGCGATAGGGCGATTTCCCGATACCGGTGACAATGCCTTCGCAAATCAGCGACGCCAGCGGGACCGCCGTATCCGGCATGACGATGACAAATTCGTCCCCTCCGACGCGCCCGATCTGGTGGCCGCGTGCCAGGATGGAATTGACCCGTTCGCAGACCTGCTTGAGGACTTCGTCACCGGCGGAGTGGCCGAACAGGTCGTTGATCAGCTTGAAGCGGTCGAGGTCGAGGTAGGCGAGCGCCATCGGCTTGCCCTCTTCCGCCGCGCGGGTAAATACATGCTCGATCCCGCGCCGGTTGAACACCTTGGTCAACGGGTCGTTGTTGGCCATGAAGCGCAAGTCCTCGTTCGCCTTCGCCTGCTCGGTGATGTCCTGCAGGAAGCCTTCGATCTTGCCTTGCGATAGCGTCGCGCGCAGCAGGTAGCGCCGGGTGCGGTCGGCATTCCATACCTCCATCTCGGGCTGGCTCTGGCGGTGCACTTCTTCATGCAGCATCGTCCATGTGCCGGGCGCGAAGTGCGCCATCCAGCGCTTTTGCATCAGCTGGCGGCCGGTGCGGCCCAGGATTTGCGACAGCGCCGGATTCGCGCCCAACAGGCTGCCCTGCGCATCGAGCGTAAACAAGCCGACCGGCATAACCTCATAGGTGTGTTCGAGTTCGCGTTGCGCTTCGATGCGCTGGTTGTGTTCCTGGCGCATGCGCTCGGCGATCGCCAGTGCCGCCAGCAGGCTGGACGCAAGCGCGGCAGTGACGCTATTGATCATGCCGACGAGGTCGCGCAGGCCGAGCGCGGCGGCAATCACTTCCGACAGGCTGGACACGAACATCACACCGAATGCCGCCACCAGCCAGAACGCCACCTTGGACCGGGTGCGCGACAGGATGCCGAGCAGGCTCAGCACCATCACCAGCAGGCCGGTGCCGACGAGCACCCACATGACTGGCAGGAAAGCCTTGAACGGCATGACGACAGCGGCCACCAGCAAGGGCACGCACATCCAGTGCGTGACTGTCAGCGGCACCGCAAAGCGCGTGCGCGGGATCTGTTCGCGGAACAGCGTGATGTACAGCTCGAGGGTGACGAGCGCATACAGCGCGATGGTGATGGTGCGCATCGGCAGCAGCCAGTCTTCCGGCACGCGCTGCCCCAGCCACTGGACGTCCCAGCCGGCGGACAGCGCGCCGACGCGCAGGTTGAGGCACAGCCAGACACCGAACAGGATGTACAGCTTCTCGCGATTGATGAGCGCAATCATCAGCACGAACATCGCGAGCACCACCAGTCCGCCATCGAGCAGGCCGGACTTGCGATGGAAATGCGCTTCGGAAATGGCGAGCTGCGACGGTGACCATTGCAACGCGGTCAGGCGCGCCGGGCCAACGAACGATGCGCGACACAACACCTGCGGCGCCTGCGACTGCAGCACGAATCCGCTCTTGGCCGGTGCAAGCTCGCCTTCGGACCTTGTCTTGCTCGCCTTGCCGAGCACCTGCAGCGTGGCCACATCCCAGCACACCATGTCCACTGCATGGCGCGACGGGAATTCGACGGCGCTCGGGTTGCGGTCCGGGGTCCTTTTCACAAGCAGCCAGACCGGCGCCTCCGACAGCCGCGTCTCGTATTCATACGCGGGCTGCACCGCCGCCAGGCGCGTCAGCGCCTCGTTGGGCGACTGGACTGAATCGGACTGGATGACATGCATGCGCAAGGGCTTGTCAGGCTCGGCTCGGTAAGCGCTGTTCCACAGCATCAAGGCAACAATCGAACAGACCGCAATCAGCAGCGGCACGAGGTGGAACGAGATGGCGGCAAGCACGAAACTGATGAAATCCTTCGTGCGCCGCGTTCCGGTCGATATTGAGCTGTGGAAGTGCATGCGATTACGGCTGGGTCATGGGACTTGAAGCATTATAGGCTGGCGGCGCTCCTGTATCGTCGCCGCCATGTCGTCATCGGGGCAACGCCGCCGAAGCTGACGGCGCGCGGTAGGCGGGGATAACGTGCGGCATTGCCGGAACCCAGCGGCGCTCGACGGAAATGTCGGGATGCAAGGTGTCGCTGAAGAAACCAAGCAGCGGATGCTTCGCTGCCGACCAGCGCGCATATCCGGTGCCGATGTCGAAAGACATCACGCGGTGCGGAAGATTCCCTGCGTGCTGCAGCGGCACGAAACCCTGCTCCGGATAAATGTCGGAAAACAGCAGCGCTTCGTACTGCTGGTCGATCGGCGCGCGACCGGCGGCGATCGCGAATTCGATATTGTTCTGCTCGCAGTACATGAAGCTGGCCTTGACCAGTGCAATCTTGACAAGACGGCCGACGCGGCCGATTTCCACGCCCAGGCGCGTGACTTCAGCCAGCCGGCGGTCCTGGAACTGCATCGGCAGCACGATCGACTGTTCGACGCACAGCGGCCGATGGCGGTTGGTCTGGATCCGCGCGGTACCAAGCGGCGTGCGGTCCAGTTTCGACTCGGCGAGCAGGACGACGACGTCATCATCGTAATCCATCGCCTCCGGATTCTTCAGGGTCGCGCCGAGTTCCGGCAGGTGCCGTGCATACGCCGCATGCCGTACGTCGACTGCCTTGCGCAGGTCGCTCTCGTTTTCGACCACGCGGATGGTGAAAGGCAGGCGTTCCACGTTGGTGGCGTTGGCAGTCAGGTGAGAGGCGGCGAAATCGTTGGCGTGCGGGGCAGTCCAGGCATTGCGGAGTACGGAGGCAGTCATGGCAGTTCCTTTCAAGGAGATCGGGAAAACGTCAAATTCGGCGTGGCACAGCAATTTGCAGCTTCGGAAAGTAAAGAACCTGTCTGGCGGCTAGCAGATGCACGGGGCAGGCGCTCGGATATAAAAACGGCAATCAGTTGCCATTTCTGAAGGGAAATGTTGCAACAAATTGTGTCCACCGAGAAACAGACCTCTGATAATTGCCTTGGTTCAACAATTCCCTCACCCTGCCTGCAGGAAACCACATGTTTCGTGGGGTCGCTCTACAATGACGAATTCCCTATCACCTCACTTCAACCGGAAAGACTATGGACAGGCCCGTTCGCATCGCAATCAATGGTTATGGCCGCATCGGCCGATGCGTGCTGCGCGCCTTGCATGAATCGCCGTTCAGGGACCGGTTTTCGGTGGTCGCGATCAACGAGCCGGCCGACCTGGAAACGATCGTCTACCTGACGCAGTACGACTCCACCCACGGCATGTTCCGCGGCAGCGTCGCGCTGGATGGCGACCGCCTGCGGATCGACGGCGCGGCCATTGCGGTCACCCATGCGGAACGGCCGGAAGATGTTGACTGGAAGGCACTGGAAATCGACCTGCTGCTCGAATGTTCCGGCCGCTACAGCACGCGCGGCGAACTGGGCCGCTTCCTGAAGGCGGGATGTCCGCGTGTGCTGGTGTCGCAGCCCTGCCGCAGCGCGGCGGATGTGGACAGCACGGTGGTGTTCGGCACCAACCACCAGGTGCTGACCGGGCAGGAGCAGATTGTCTCCAGTGCCTCGTGCACCACGAATGCGATCGTCCCGGTGCTCGACCAGCTGGACCGCGTGTTCGGCATCGACCACGCCTTCCTGACCACGATGCACTCAGTGATGAACGACCAGCCGCTGATCGACGGCTATCACCATTCGGACTTGCGCCTCACCCGGTCGGCGATGCAGTCGATGGTGCCGGTATCGACCGGCCTCGCGCAGGGCGTGGTGCGCATGCTGCCCGGCCTGCAGGGACGCATCGTCGCGAAAGCGGTGCGCGTGCCCATCCCCAATGTGTCGGCAATCGACGTGGTCGCCAGCCTGCGCTCCGATGCGACTGCCGCCGCCATCAACGACGCGCTGCAGCGCGCCGCCGGCGAAAGGCCTGCACTGCTGACCATGACTTCGGCGCCGCATGCATCGATCGACTTCAACCACAACCCGCATTCGGCCATCATCGACGCCAACAACACGCGCATGGCGGGCGAGCGGCTTGCCAACCTGCTCGTGTGGTTCGACAACGAATGGGGATTCGCCAATCGCATGCTGGACGTGGCGAGGTATTGGAGCGGGCTGTTCCCCGAGTAATCTGGCCGGAGAAAAGAGTAGGGTGCGCCCTGCGTACCAATGCCGCAGTCAAGGCACCGGTGCGCACGCGCACCCTACAAAATATCCACCAAGTCGATCTTTGCTATGCTTTCCCTCTTTCCGGCGCGAATGCCGGTGCAACGCTAAGTCGGGAGTAGTACAAGCATGGATATGCATACGTGGTGGCTGTTCGTCATGATGACCTTTGTCGTTTCGGCAACGCCGGGACCCAACATGCTGCTGGTGATGAGCCACAGCGCGCGCCACGGATTCCGGGCCGCCATCGGCACCGTCTGCGGCTGCATGACCGCGCTGCTGGCGATGATGAGCCTGTCCGCTGCTGGCCTGGGCGCCTTGCTGCAGGCATTCCCGACGGTGTTCGACACCCTGCGCTGGATCGGCGCGGCCTATCTCGCCTACCTCGGCTTCAAGAGCTGGCGCGCGCCGGTACAGGAGGAATCGGCGGCAGCGGCTGCGGAAGTCCAGGTCAAACCGGCCAGCGCCTTGCAGCTCTACCGCCAGGGCTTCCTGGTCGCGGCCAGCAATCCCAAGGCCATCCTGTTTGCCGCCGCCTTCTTCCCGCAGTTCATTACCGCGGAGCGGCCGCAGCTGCCGCAGTTCGCGATCCTCCTTGCCACGTTTTCCGTCATCGAAGTGGGCTGGTACATGGTGTATGGCGGCAGCGGCCACCGGCTCGCCGCCTACCTGCGCCGCGCGCCAGTGCTGAAGACCTTCAACCGCCTCACCGGCGGCGCCTTCATCGGCTTTGCAGCGGTGATGGCCGCATCCCGCCACTGACGTACCCATGCTCATTGGCGGCACCCGCGCCCTCCTCTTCGATACACGACTCAGTACCCTGGACGCTGC
>NZ_LSTO01000001.1:2207923-2221072 GCF_002211445.1 Noviherbaspirillum denitrificans
GATATCGGCGTCACCGACGCCTACACCCACCCCGACTCCGACGCCCACCCCGACGCCGACGCCGACGCCGACTCCGACTCCGACTCCGACTCCGACGCCGACGCCCACACCTGCGCCCACTTGGTCAAAGTGCGCGGAGGAGTGGCAGACCTGCTCGTTCTCCGGCACACGGCAAGTGCGCTACGGCCTCGGCGGTACCTGGGTGACGCGCACTGCCACCGGGTCGATCGGCTGCAATAACAGCGTCTTCGGCGATCCCCTGCCCGGCGCGGACAAGATCTGCGAAGTCGAGACGTTGTCGCCTTCTCCAACACCGACTCCGACGCCTACTCCAACCCCCACTCCGACTCCGACTCCGACTCCGACTCCAACGCCGACTCCATCGCCAACACCCGCGCCGGCCCCCGGTGGCTGCGCCGGCATCATCGACCGCTGCTTCGACCTGACAGCACCGAGCGTGACCAGGTACAAGGGCGACAAGAGCGCCGCCGCGTCCTACACCTTCGACGACGGGTATCCGTCCAGCACGACTGTCGCCGGCATCTTCGAAAGCTTCGGTTATCGCGCGACTTTCTTCATCATTCCGGGCGCGATTGGCGATACCGAATGGGGCACGTGGAAAGACCTCGCGGCGCGCGGCCACGAAATCGGCAACCATTCAATGACACACACGATCGACATGGGCGATCCATCGGTATCGGATGCAACGCTGCAGACCGAGATCAACGCCGCGCAGGACCGCATCGCACAGAATCTCGGCATCAAGCCGCTGAGCTTCGCCTTCCCGTGGCATTCGTACACCGCGCGTGCGCTTTCCGTGGCGGAGTCGCGCCATTACTCGGTGCGCAAGATGTCGAACGGCGAAAGCAATTACCAGTTCGCCTTCTTCGACCAGGACCATGATGCGTCGCTTTCAGCCGCCCTCTCCACCGTCAACGACCAGCTGCGCTTTGTCGTCGACAACGGCGGCTGGTTCGTCGCCGGCGGGCACGGCGTCGACGGCGACGGCTGGAGCCCGGTCACGTCGCAATTCCTGCGCGACCACCTGACCTTCGCGGGCCAGTTCTCTTCGCGCCTGTGGATCGACACTTACCTGAACGTGGCACGCTACCGGTTGTGCCGCCCGCAAGTCTCGGTGACCGCGACGGCGTCCTCGTCGACGCAAGCCACGGTCTCGGTCGGCGGCAGCTTCAATGGAGAACTGTGCACCGCGCCTTTGACGGTCAGCCTGCCGGTGAAGGAAGCATGGTCCGGCAACGTCGCCGCACGCTACAGCGACGGCTCGGCCGTGCCGGTGACGCGCACGTCCGGCAAGCTCTACCTCGACATCCGTCCAGGCAGGACGGCTACGGTCGAGATTTCCCCGTAACCGGCCGCCGGTATCGCTTATCGATACCGACGGATCATTCCTGCAGCACCAGGATCAAATATCGATCCTTTTTCGCGAGATTCGACGACACTCCTCTCACCAACAACAACGGAGAGGAATGCAATGAACGTCGTCATCCACCGCGATACCAAGGCATGGCAGCTGCAGGTCTGGATCTCTTTTGCCGTCGCCGTCTTCCTGTGCGGCGTCGGTCTCGCCTGGCTGCCGGGCAAGGACCTCGACCGCACCTTCATGGTCATGGGCTACTTCTTCTGCCTGACCACCGCCTTCGTCCTCGCCAAGTTCGTGCGTGATGCGGACCAGGCGGCGCGCGACGGCAAGCCGGCCGACACGCCGCTGTTCCGCTATGTCGTCTGGACCAGCTTCTTCCTCGCGATGGCGCTCACCGCCTGGGGCCTGCTGCGCATGGAAATCAACGAGACCTACAAGGCCTTCCTCGGCGTGAGCTGGCTCTACCTCATCACCTGTGCGTTCACGCTCGCCAAGACCCTGCGTGACAGGCACGAGGCTGACCTGCACGACGCCGCCTGATCCACTTTTACCCAATGGAGAATGTCATGAACAAACGTTTCACCCTGTCCCTGCTCGCGGCGGTCCTGATCGCATCGGGCACGAGCCAGCCGGCGCAAGCGCAGAGTGGCGCGTCCGCATTGAGCGCGATATCTGCACTCCCCGTCGCCTCGGTCATCGGCACCGGAGCGGTTGCCGGATCGGTGGTCGCCGTCCCCGCGATGCTGTCCGTCGCCGGCACGGTGCTCGTAGTCAAGGCGGTGGAGGTGAGCGCCTACGGCACGGTGCTCGTGCTGGAGCGCGCCTCCGACGGCGCCCGCGCCAGCGTGCATGTGACCGGGAATGCGCTGGCCGCATCGGGTATGGTCGCCGGTACGTCGATCATGGTCAGCGTGATCGGCGCGGGTGTCGTGCTGTCGGCTGCCGGCCAGGCGATCGCCTTCATCCCCAACGCGCTGGGGCAAGCGCTCCTGCACAACGAACAGCTCACCGACTGACATGAAGACCAGGATAACTATCGCCGTAGCCGCCGCCCTGCTCGCAGGCACGGCCCACGCAGGACGTTCCTGCGAGCAAAAGCCGCCGACCGTGCAGACTATCGACCGCGGCCTCGCGCTCGCGGCGCGCACCCAGGAAATGCTCGATACACTCGGCCAGGACGTGGTCGTGCTCGCCCGCGCCGGCCAGGACCTGACGAAGTACGGCCAGCACTACTCGCATATCGGCCTCGCCTACCGCCAGCCCGACGGCAAGGGCGGGCATGTATGGCGAGTCGTGCACAAGCTCAACCACTGCGGCACGGCGGAAGCGGCTGTCTACCGGCAGGGGCTGGGCGAGTTCTTCCTCGACGACCTGTGGCGCTACGAGGCAGCGTTCTCGATGCCGTCGCCTGACGTGCAGCAAAAGCTGCTCGCCGTGCTGCCAGACGACAGGGCGGTAACACGCCTGCACCACAAGCCCTACAGCATCGTCAGCTATGCCTGGGGCAAGACCTACCAGCAGTCGAACCAGTGGACGATAGAAACCATGGCGGCTGCAGTCGATCCCGAGGTGCGCACACGCGCCAAGGCGCAGGCATGGCTGCGGTTGCGCGACTACCGGCCAGCGGTGCTGAAGCTGGACGCGCTGACGCGGCTGGGCGGGCGTATCGGCGCGGCCAATGTGGCCTTCGACGACCATCCGTTGGAGAAGCGGTTTGCGGATCGTATCGAAACGGTGACGGCGGATTCGGTGTTCAGGTGGATGGAGCGGACGGGGCTTGGTAGTGCGGCCGTCCCGGTAGGGATTGATTGACGCGGCCTCGACGGTACGCTTGTTTCCTACGCGCGTACTGTCACGACATGCGCCTGGATCTTTCCATCGACTGCGCCCGATCCAAAGCGCTGTGCAATGAAACGCTCGGCCACGTCCGTTGCTTCGTTCAATCGCGACGCATCGCGAGCTTCGATCTCGTTGCGCAGTGGTGTGCCCTGGCAGTACGCGACTGCGGGAATGCGAGGCGACACCGCCCGACTGCGAGCAGCAACGGTCACGATGTGCGGCGGCTCCAGGAATCCGGCGGCCGAAAGGTCCCGTTCGATTGTTCCAGTGTCGTGATAGCCGTGGGGCGTACGCGCCAGGAAGCGCGGCGGATTTTCGGGGAAGACGGTCTCGAGCGCGTTGGTGACGGCCTCGGCAAACTCGTTCTCCTCGATCCGGTCCCAGACGTTGAACAAAAATACGCCTCCCGGCTGAAGCACACGGCGCGCCTCGGAGAATGCCTTGGGCCTGTCCGGGAAAAACATCGCGCCGAACTGGCAGACAACCGTGTCGAATTCGCCGTCACCAAAGGGCAGCGCCATCGCATCCGCCTGCCGCCACGCGACGGGGCGCGCTGTACCGACCGCGGCGGCCTGGTCGAGCATTGCCTGGTTCAGGTCAGTGGCAATGATCGATACGCTTTGGTCCAGCCCGGATGCCAACGCACGTGTCACCACGCCCGTGCCAGCTGCGATTTCCAGGAGCCGGGTGACGTTGTTCGACCTTGACCGCGCCGCAAGATCCGCCGCGTATGGCGCGAAGATGAGCGGCACGAGGAGGGTTTCGTAAAGTTTGGGGATGGAGCCTGCGAACAGCTTGTCAGTGTCGGTCATATCCAGTCCTCCTGCATGGGCAAACAGGTACGCCGATGCTGTTGACAGTATAGAGCCGCAGGGCCGTAAAGCGCAGCGGCTCACACCGCAACAACTTGTTCATTTCCGGCTTGTACTGCTTCAATAGAATGGCAGGTGCTACGCTATTTCGCCCAACGCAATGCGCCCCACGAAAATCCGGTATCCACAACGTGCGTCGCACCGGAACGGGCGACAAAAAACAATCTGCTTTTCGTCATGGTATTGAGATGGAGAACGGCTACGGGGCCGAGTGACAGGCAACACAAAGCTTGTTGCCTTCCGTGTCGCGGAAATACGCGCCGTAATAGTTGGCGTGGTACTCGGGGCGAAGGCCGGGCGCTCCTTCGGAGGTGCCGCCATTGGCCAATGCAATTGCATAGGCTTGATCGACATCGTCCCTCGACTGCGCGAGGAAAGCGATCATTTGCCCGTTACCCGCCGCGTGGGGCTGTCCGTCGAACGGTCTGCCGATGAGAAACAGCGGCCGCGGTTCGGGATGCGACTGCCAGCCGGCCCAGGGGCGTTCCTTGTCGCAGAAGCGCTCCTGAACGCCGAGCACCGGCATGAGGGCGCGGTAGAAGGCAAGAGCCCGCTCGAAGTTGCTGACGCCGAGGAAGACGTGAGAGAACAATTGCGATGCCTCCATTTGATCGTTGTTCCGACGCCTCATTCAAGTGCGGCAGGGCGGAAGGCACTGCGCTTTTCCACCCTACGCTGCTAGTCGACCGCCCCATTTACAAATGTTGCTGTCGCGTCGGTGATGCGCTTGAGGACATCGTCCTTGCCCTTGATGCCATGTCGTTGCGCCATATATTCGCCGGCGTTGTAGCTGACCATCACCTTTCCGCTTTCGTCTTCCCACGCGAGAATCTTGAGCGGAAGGTCAATGGCTGCGAGGGGATATTGCGGAAGCAATGGCTGCAGTACTGTGCCGCGGCCAAAAATCAGCAACTGTGAAGGGGGAATCTTTCCGCCCTGTGCAGAAGCCAGGGACTGGAAATCAACTCTCGCAAATATCTGAAATCCATTCGCCGCCTTGACTGCAGCTTCAATCCTGTCCATCGTTTCTGGAACCGAGTACTTGCTCTGGCGCGTGATGACCCCTGCTTCCTGTGCCATCACGCCAATCGACCACAGAACTGTGACGAGAAACAGCAACGTCCTTTTCATGGAAGCCTCCTTCAGGTAGACGATGGTTTGCGACCACAGACATGAATGAACAACAGGCATCACGTTACCCAGTATATACACCGCGCCGCGCCTCCCACAGGTTAGAATTGCCGCACCGCACCACCCAGCTCCACCCGTAGAGAACCCCATGGCCCGCCTCAAACTCGACTTCCCCGAAGACCAGTACTACTACTCCACCACCCTCACCGTCCGCGTCACCGACATCAACGGCGCGAACCATCTTGGCAATGACTCGATGATCTCGATGATTTCCGAGGCGCGGGCCCGCTTCCTGTTCGACTTCGGCATCGATGACACCCTCGGCGAAGGCGTGGGCATCATCGTCACCGACCTGGCGACGACCTACCGCACCGAGTCGCATGCACGCGACCAGCTGCTGTTCGAGGTGGGTGTCATGGATTTCAACAAGTACGGCGGCGACATCACCTTCCGTATCACGCGCCCGAAAGACCAGGCGCTGGTGGCAATGGCGAAGTCGGGGTTCGTGTTCTTCGATTACGTCAACAAGCGTGTCGTGCCGATGCCGGAACCCTTTCATCGCAAGTTCGAACGGGTCAACTGGGCCGGCTGAACGTCCAAAAGTTGCTAGACGGGCACAAACTTGCGAGTGCCCACTACCCGTAGAAAGGCTGTATCCGGACTAATCCCTACGCCTCATCGGAGTATCTTGATGCATATCAAGGTTTCCGTGGTGTACCATTCGATAGCATGGTTTCGCTATGTACAGCGTCGATGACACGAACACTTCGTGGCGAATTGGCGATGCATGGCGAGTGGTCCAACGGCGGGCCTGATGCATCGAAGCACTCCATGGATCCCGTCCGCCCGGCTCCTCGTCCATTGCATTTCCGTCAAGCCCGATCGTCGTCGCGCTGGCCGATAAATCGCCAAGAACGGGAGCTGCAATGGCAGACAACAAGGCACCTACCAGGGCGCAGGAACTGCGCGCCTTCCTCCTCCTGACCGTCATCACCGCGCCCATCCTGGCCGTCGCGGTGGTCGGCGGCTACGGATTCAGCATCTGGATGATCCAGCTGATGACCGGCTCCCTGCCGACCAGCTGAGGCGTACATGGAAAAAGAAATCCACATCGCCGGCATCGTCGTCTACGCCCAACCCGCCGAGCTCGGCTCTGTCCGCTCCTGCATCGAAGAGGTGCCGGGAGCCGATGTCCATGCCGGCGAGTCCGGCAAGCTCGTCGTCACCCTCGAAACAGAAAGCACCAAACGCGCACTCGACATCATGGATGCCATCCGCGCACTGCCCGGCGTCCTCGATGTCGTGCTCGTCTATCAACATGCCGAACCTGAATCGGCTCTCGACCAGGAGGTCTCACAATGAAGCTCACTCGACGCGACTTCATCAAGCAAACCGCTGCCGCGACGGCAGCCACGACGGTCGGCATCCCGATCCATTCCATCGCCTCCAATGTCGTTACTGACTCCTCGAAAACCCAGATCCAGTGGAGCAAGGCGGCCTGCCGCTTCTGCGGCGTGGGCTGCGGCGTCAACGTGGGCGTCAAGGATGGCCGCGTGGTCGCCACCCATGGCGACATCAATGCCGAGGTCAACCGCGGCCTGAACTGCGTGAAGGGCTACTTCCTGTCGAAGATCATGTACGGCAAGGACCGCCTGACGCAGCCGCTGCTGCGCATGAAGGGCGGCAAGTACGACAAGAACGGCGAGTTCACCCCGGTATCGTGGGATGCCGCGTTCGACATCATGGCGCAGAAGTTCAAGGCGACGCTGAAGGACAAGGGTCCGGCAGGCGTCGGCATGTTCGGCTCCGGCCAGTGGACGATCTGGGAAGGCTATGCGGCCGCCAAGCTGTTCAAGGCCGGCTTCCGCTCCAACAACATCGACCCGAACGCGCGCCACTGCATGGCGTCGGCGGTGGCCGGCTTCATGCGCACCTTCGGCATGGATGAGCCGATGGGCTGCTACGAGGATGTCGAGGCGGCCGATGCCTTCGTGCTGTGGGGCTCGAACATGGCCGAGATGCATCCCATCCTGTGGACTCGCATCACCGACCGCAAGCTGTCGGCGCCGCATGTGAAGGTGTGCGTGATGTCGACCTACGAGCATCGCAGCTTCGACCTGGCCGACCTGCCGATCGTGTTCACCCCGCAGACCGACCTGGCGATCCTGAACTACATCGCCAACTACATCATCAAGAACAACAAGGTCAACAAGGACTTCGTCAACAAGCACACCCGCTTCGTGATGGGCAATACGGATATCGGCTACGGCCTGCGTCCGGACCATCCGCTGCAGAAGGCGGCAAAGAATGCCGGCCCCGATGCGGGCGGCAGCAAGCCGATCAGCTTCGAGGAATATGCGAAGTTCGTCAGCACCTATGACGTCGACTACGCGTCGAAGCTGTCCGGCGTGCCGAAGGACAAGCTGCAGCGCCTGGCGGAAATGTATGCCGATCCGAAGGTCAAGGTGACGTCCTTCTTCACGATGGGCTTCAACCAGCACACCCGCGGCGTATGGTGCAGCAACCTGCTGTACAACATCCACCTGTTGACCGGCAAGATCGCGACGCCGGGCAACAGCCCGTTCTCGCTGACCGGCCAGCCGTCCGCCTGCGGCACCGCGCGCGAAGTCGGTACCTTCTCGCACCGCCTGCCCGCGGACATGGTGGTCACCAATCCGAAGCACCGCGAAACCGCTGAAAAGATCTGGCAGCTGCCTCCCGGCACGATCCCGGACAAGCCGGGCTTCCACGCCGTCGTGCAGAGCCGCATGCTCAAGGACGGCAAGCTCAATGCGTACTGGGTGATGGCCAACAACAACGTGCAGGCCGGCCCGAACGTGATGCAGGAAATCCTGCCCGGCTGGCGCAACCCGAGCGCATTCGTGGTGGTATCCGATCCCTATCCGACCGCTTCGACGCTCGCCGCCGACCTGGTGCTGCCGACCGCGATGTGGGTGGAAAAGGAAGGCGCATACGGCAATGCGGAGCGCCGCACGCAGTTCTGGCACCAGATGGTGGATGCGCCGGGCGAGGCGCGTTCCGACCTGTGGCAGCTGGTCGAGTTCTCCAAGCGCTTCAAGATGGAAGAAGTGTGGCCGAAGGAATTGCTCGACAAGGCCCCGCAATGGCGCGGCAAGACCATGTACGACCTGCTCTTCAAGAACGGCGTGGTGGACAAGTTCCCGAGCTCCGACATCGAGAAGGGTTATGCGAACGCGGAAGCGAAGGCCTTCGGCTTCTACCTGCAGAAGGGCCTGTTCGAGGAATACGCGCAGTTCGGCCGCGGCCATGGCCACGACCTGGCGCCCTTCGATACCTACCACCAGGAGCGCGGCCTGCGCTGGCCGGTGGTCGACGGCAAGGAAACGCGCTGGCGCTACCATGAAGGCACCGATCCGTACGTGAAGGCGGGCGAAGGCTACAAGTTCTACGGCCATCCGGACGGCAAGGCGGTGATTTTTGCGCTGCCCTACGAGCCACCGGCGGAAGCGCCGGACAAGGACTTCCCGTTCTGGCTGACGACCGGACGCGTGCTGGAGCACTGGCACACCGGCACGATGACGCGCCGCGTGCCCGAACTGTACCGCGCGGTGCCGAACGCGGTGTGCTACATGCACCCGGACGACGCGAAGCAGCTCAACGTGCGCCGCGGCGACATGATCGAAGTGGCCTCGCGCCGCGGCTCGATCCGTACCCGCGTGGAAACCCGCGGACGCAACAAGCCGCCGCGCGGACTGGTGATGGTGCCGTTCTTCGATGCCAGCCAGCTGATCAACAAGGTCACGCTGGACGCGACCGATCCGATCTCGTTCCAGACCGACTTCAAGAAGTGCGCGGTCAAGATCACCAAAGTATAGGAGCCTGACATGAACATGAAAAAACTCCTCATGACGCTGCTCCTGCTGGTGCCGCTCGCGGCCCCGCTGGCACAGGCGATTGACTTCCAGGACGGCATGCGCGGCGCGACGCCGCTCGACCAGACCACGCAACCGCCGCCGATCGCCAACACCGACAACAGCGACATCAAGCGTGCCCGCAATTACGCGATGCAGCCGCCGGTGGTCCCGCACAAGATCGACGGCTACCAGCTCGACAAGAATGCGAACAAGTGCATGATGTGCCATGCGCGGACGCGCACGCAGGAAAGCCAGGCGCCCATGATCAGCGTCACGCACTTCATGGACCGCCAGGGGAACTTCCTCGCCGAACTGTCGCCGCGCCGCTACTTCTGCCTGCAATGCCACGTGCCGCAGGCCGACCTGAAGCCGCTGGTGGAAAACGACTTCGTCGACGTCGACACGATCATGAGCAAGCCCCCCGGCAAGCCGTCCCTCGCCCCTGCGAAGAAGAAGTGAGGTGCCGACCATGAGACAAGTCCTCAAGACGTACTGGGACATCCTGCGGCGGCCCGCCACGCACCTGAGCCTCGGCTTCCTGGTGATCGGCGCGTTCATCGCGGGCATCGTGTTCTGGGGCGGCTTCAACACCGCGCTGGAGGTGACCAACACGGAAGCCTTCTGCACCGGCTGCCACGAGATGCGCGACAACGTGTTCCAGGAGTTGCGCAACACGATCCACTACGCCAACCGCAGCGGCGTGCGCGCGACCTGCCCGGACTGCCACGTGCCGCACAAGTGGACCGACAAGATCACGCGCAAGATCAAGGCGTCGAAGGAAGTGTGGGGCAAGATCTTCGGCACCATCGACACGCGCGAGAAATTCGAGGCGCACCGACTGCAGCTGGCGACGAACGAATGGAACCGGCTAAAGGCGAACAACTCGCTGGAATGCCGCAACTGCCACCAGTTCGAGTCGATGGACTTCACGAAGCAGAGCAAGCGGGCCACGGATGCGCATTCGACCCAGCTCGCCAGCGGCGCGAAGACCTGTATCGATTGCCACAAGGGGATTGCGCACCAGCTGCCGGATATGGCCGGGGTGAAGTAAGGATATTCGCCGTCGTCCCCGCACAGTCGGGGACAAGAAAGCGATAAAGAAGGCGTCTTCCTGAATGCAGGAAGGCGCCTTTTTCTTTTACCCCGCCGCCCGCAACTTCCTGATGATCTCCGCCATCCGGTAAGGCTTGGTGACGATTTCAAAACCGTCGGTGCCCGGTTCCTTCTGGTTGAAGGTATTCGACGCGTAACCCGACGCCAGCACGATCTTCGCCTGCGGTGCAATCGCCCGCACCTGGCGCGCCAGTTCGACGCCGGTCATCGCCGGCATCACCACATCGCTGAAGACGACATCGATGTCCGGCGTGCGCCGGATGATCTCGAGCGCGTCCCTGCCATTGCTTGCCGAGAGCACGTCGTAGCCGAGCTGGCGGAACAGTTCCACCGCCACCTCCAGCACGTCCGGCTGGTCATCAACCACGAGTGCCTTTTCCGGCAATCCTTTCGTGGCGCTGTCCTGGTCCGACGCGCCGTCCAGCGCGGGCAGGTAGAGCATGACCGAGGTGCCGAGTCCGACAATGCTTTCGATGGCCAGGTCGCCGCCCGCCTGCTGCACGAATCCGTAGACCTGGCTCAAGCCCATGCCGGTGCCCTTGCCGATCTCCTTCGTGGTGAAGAAGGGTTCGATGGCGCGCGACACGACTTCGGGCGGCATGCCTGCGCCGCTGTCCTTGACCATGACACTGACATACCTGCCGGGTGCAAGGTTGTTCACCTCGGTCTTGCCGAGCTGGACGGCTTGCGTGGACAGCACGATGGTCCCGCCTTCCGGCGTGGCATCGCGCGCGTTGACGACAAGGTTGAGCAACGCCGCCTCGAATTGGGTCGCGTCGATCATGGCTTGCTGCAGTGCCGGATCGAGACGCAGTTCGAAGTTGACGGCGGCGCCGGCCGCCCGCCGGATGACGGCTTCAAAGGAACCGATCACGCTGTTGATGTTGTGCGCTTCCAGCTTGAGCGGCTGCTTGCGCGCGAAGGCAAGCAACTGCCGCGTCAGCGTCGAACCACGATCCGCCGCACGCTGCATGCTCTCGAGCACCTTCAGCGCGCGCGGACTGCTGAGTTCCAGCGCTAGCACGTCGAGGCCGCTGACGATGACATTGAGCAGGTTGTTGAAGTCGTGCGCAACGCCTCCGGTGAGCTTGCCGATCGCTTCCAGTTTCTGCGACTGGAACAGCGCTTCGCGCGCGCGCTCGAGCGCCTCTGCCGTTTCGCGCCGTTCGGTGATGTCACGGGTGACCTTGGCAAAGCCGATCAGGGTGCCGGACTCGTCGCGAATCGGGTCGATCACCACATGCGCCCAGAAGCGCGTCCCGTCCTTGCGGATGCGCCATCCCTCACCCTCGAAGCGTCCTTCCCTCTCGGCGGTGGCCAGCGCATTCCACGGCAGCCCGCGGCTGCGGTCCGGCTCGCTATAGAAGCGCGAGTAATGGGTGCCGACCACTTCATCCTGTTCGTAGCCCTTGATGCGGCGGGCGCCGGCATTCCAGTTGGTGATGGTCCCGTCCGGCGACAGCATGTAGATCGCATAGTCGGTCACGCCCTGCACCAGCAGGCGGAAACGCTCCTCGCTGGCGTGCAGCGCGTCGGCCGCTTTCTTCTTTTCGGTGATGTCACGCGTGATCTTCGCGAATCCTGCAAGTGCACCGTCGGGCATGTAGATGGCATCGATCACGACATTCGCCCAGAATCGCGTGCCATCCTTGCGCACCCGCCATCCCTCGTCTTCGAAGCGGCCGGTCTCGATGGCGTTGCGCAGGTTGCGGGCGGGAATGCCGAGCGCATTATCCTCGTCGGTATAGAAGCGCGAGAAATGCTGGCCGATGATTTCCTCGGCGGCGTAGCCCTTGAAACGCTGTGCGCCGGCATTCCAGCTGCTCACGATGCCGGTGGGTGACAGCATGTAGATGGCGTAGTCGGTGACGCCGGCGACGAACAGGCGCAGCCGGTCGGCTTCGCCCGGACTGATCATGGGCAAGGTCGAATCCATTTGCATCATGGCCCCGCCGCTTCGAGGTGAGTCATTGGAGATAAGGTGGATGGGGGAACCGTTCGATTGTATCGGTTACCGCATGACGGCGTGACAACGCCGCCCCATTCGTTTGCAGGACATCAAGCGCCTGCAATATCGTGCCTCTTGCGCAGGAGGCATATAGCTTTGATACGTCGCTTGGAAAAATATCCTGAGAATGTAAGTATTTGTGACAGAAGTCACATCCATTGGGACGCCGGCGGAGTGTAATGGCGGCGTAATCTCCAAAGTTTTATTTCTGGCCCGCAGCCGCAAGGCGTGCGGGCCTTTCTTTTTTCAGGCTGCCGGGATGTCGCGGAAGGCGATGTCTTCGACGTTGAGCCGCCATCCGCTGCGCGCCGGAGGAAAGGTGCGCACTGCGTCGGGCGACGACATGCGTTCGAGGGACCGGCGCCACCTTGCCTGCGCACGCATGCAGGCACCGGTGACGAGCAGCGCGACGGCCCAGATGAGCAGGAATCCCGGCGTTCCCTGGCGTACCAGCATGGTCACGGCAAGTGCGAACGAAAGCAGGAATCCGAATCCGCCGAGCAACCATCCGAAGACGATGGCGCGGGGACGGGTCAGCAATGGGGTGTTGTGCATGATGAAGCGAGGCAACGGGACGAGGGCAGGCTGATTATGCACAGGCCGCCGATGGAATGCGATGGAAAATGGTTATCTGCTGGAAGGATTTCAGCGACGTTGCCAATGCGAAAGGAAACTGAAAGCCGCCGGACGTTACTCTCCTCCCCGCCATCCGGCAACACCAGTCCGCCCGCCAGCCTGCGTGAGGCGGACATTTTCACTACAGGGAGGAGACAGGCATGAAAAAACAACTACTGGCCATGGCCGTGCTCGGCGCAATGGCCGCGACGGCATCGGCGCAATCGAACGTCACCGTCTACGGCCTCGTGGACATCGGCGTGGCTTTCGAGCGTGGCGGTGCCGCAGGCTCGG
>NZ_LSTO01000001.1:2221082-2255121 GCF_002211445.1 Noviherbaspirillum denitrificans
GCGTTCAACAAGTATCACCGCGTCATCACCCGCGAACTCGGCATTCCCGACAGCGAAATGCTGGTCTGCGCAATGTCACTCGGATACGCGGATACCGTCGCGCCCGAGAACGGATTGCAGCCGTCACGTTGCGCAGTTGAGGAGTTCGCCCGGTTTTCCGGATTCGAGTGACAGCGGCACAGGATCGATTTTCATCAAGTAGACAGGGGGCAATGTGAGACTGAACAAGTTGTCAGTGGTCGTGACCGGCGGCGGTTCCGGCCTGGGGGCCGCCGTGTGCGGCACATTCGCGGCGGAAGGCGCCACGGTGAATGCCGTGGACCTCAAGTTTTCTGGCGCCGCCCCGGCGGGCGTGGGCAGGCATGAAGCGAATGTCTGCAGCGCCGAAGGGCTGGCTTCCGTCTTCGATGGGATAGCGAAGGCGCCGGGCAGGCTCGATGTGTTGGTGTGCTGCGCCGGCATCGCTCCCGCGCAGAAGGTCGTGGGCAAGGAAGGCGCTCACCCGCTCGACACGTTTTCGCGTGTGATCGACGTCAACCTGAACGGCACATTCAACGCGGTGCGGCTGGCGGCGCAGCTGATGAGCCGGAATGCGCCCGGTCCGGGCGGCGAGCGCGGCGTCATCATTATGACCGCCTCCGTGGCGGCCTACGACGGACGGATCGGCCAGGCCGCTTACGCGGCGTCGAAGGGCGGCGTGGTGTCCATGACCTTGCCGCTGGCGCGTGAGCTGGCGCGGCACGGCATCCGCATATGCACCGTGGCGCCAGGCATTTTCGAAACGCCGATGCTCATGGAGATGCCGCAGGTAGTGCGCGACGCGCTGGGCGCGATGGTGCCCTTTCCAAGCCGGCTAGGAAGGCCGGAAGAGTTCGCCGGCTTGTGTCGGCATATTGTGGAAAACGACATGCTCAACGGTGAAGTCATCCGCCTCGACGGGGCGATTCGGATGGCGGCACGCTAAGCGGGAGTGCAGGAGGAAACATGACAGACAAGGTAGTCATTTGCGGCAGCGCGAGAACGCCGATCGGCGGTTTCATGGGAGAACTATCGGGCGTCACCGCGTCCGACCTGGGGGCGGTGGCGATCCGCGCGGCGGTCGAATGCGCCAGGGTGCCCATGCAGGATGTGGGCGAACTGATAATGGGGAACTGCCTCTTTGCAGGGCAGGGGCAGGCTCCCGCGCGACAGGCGGGACGCAAGGCCGGCTTGCCGGATGCGGCGGGTGCGACGACGCTGAGCAAGATGTGCGGCTCCGGCATGAAAAGCATCATGCTCGGCCGCGACATGTTGCTCGCCGGATCGCAGGACGTAGTGGTCGCCGGCGGGATGGAGAGCATGTCGAATGCGCCGTACATCGTGCCGAAGGCGCGTCGGGGACACCGCCTGGGACACGGCACGCTGGTCGACCACATGCTGCTGGACGGGCTGGAGGACGCCTACGAGAGCGGCAAGCTGATGGGGCATTTCGCCGAGGATTGCGCGAGGCATTTCCAGTTTACGCGTGAAGAACAGGACGCCTATGCGCTGCTGTCCCTGTCGCGGGCGCGCGACGCGCAAGGTTCCGGCTATTTCTACGCCGAGATCACGCCGGTTTCCGTGGGCGAGCGCGAAATTACCTCGGACGAGCAGCCTCGCCGCGCCGATTCGGCGAAGATTCCGTCCCTGAAGCCGGCATTCTCGAAGGATGGAACGGTAACGGCCGCCAATTCAAGCTCGATTTCCGACGGCGCCGCCGCCGTCGTGCTGGCACGCGAGTCATACGCGCTCGAGCACGGCCTGGCGGTCGAGGCACGAATCGTCGGGCACAGCACCTTCGCCCAGGAGCCGGCATGGTTTTCGACGGCGCCCATCGGCGCGATCAGGACGCTTTGCGCGCGCATCGGCTGGGCGGTCGGGGACGTGGACCTGTTCGAAATCAACGAGGCATTCGCGGTCGTCGTGATGGCCGCGATGAAGGAGCTGGGTTTGCCACGCGAAAAAGTGAACGTCTTCGGCGGCGCATGCGCGCTCGGTCATCCGATCGGCGCTTCCGGCGCACGTGTTGTGGTGACCTTGCTCAATGCGTTGAAGCAGAAGGGGAAGAAGCGGGGCATTGCCTGCCTGTGCATCGGCGGCGGGGAAGCGACTGCTGTTGCGGTTGAAATGATCGGCTGAACGGCGATCAGCGGCCGGTGATCCCGGCCGCAACTTTACTGCGATTTCCCTTCTTACCGCGCGGCGGATGTTTTTTGTACCTGCACCACCGGCGTGCGCATATCGACACCAGCCACCTCGTAGCCGCGCTTGAAATCCTGGATGTGCTTTTCCATCCACTTCCTGGCCCCGGCGGCATCCTTTTTCCGGATCGCTTCAAAGATGGCCGTATGCGCCGTAAGAAGACGGTCTCCTGCCGATCCGACCTTCGTCATTACGACATCGAAGGCGGGGAACAGCAGGCGGCCGAGCGGCTCGCGGGCGACGAGCAGCGCATGGTTGTCCGCGGCTTCGGCCACCAGCGAATGAAATTCGATGTCCAGCTGCACGACAGGATCGCCCCTGTCCAGCGCCTCTTCAGTCGCTTTGACGTTCGCTGCCAGCGCCTCGACGGCGGCCTCGGTCCGGCGCAGCGCGGCAAGTTCGGCCAATGCCGGATCGAGGATGAACAAGCCTTCCCACAATTCCTCGATACGCACTTCCTTGAGCACCATCGCGCGCTGCACCTGCGCGCCGAGCTGTTCGCGGGAAGGATGCGTGATCAGCAGTTTTTTTCCATTGCGCAATAGCATTCCGGCTTCTTCCAGAAGGCGCACGCCTTCACGCACCGTGGAGCGGTTGACGCCGAAGCTATCGCACAGCACCGCCTCGGTCGGCAGCGCGTCGCCCACTTTCAGGCGCCCGTCGAGGATGTTCTGGACAAGCGCCTCTGCCAGCATCTTGTAAGAGGGAACCCGCTGAATTTTTTCTACTTCCATGGTTGTTTGCCTGATCGTCTGATTGTTGGTTCATTATCGCGAATGCCACGTGAATCTGCAAACGCGCGTTCTATTCGATTTGCCACTTTGATTCTGCCTTGACTTCTGCAAAATGCTTACATAAAATCAGATTGTCTGACAAACAGACTTATGAGGAGACATGACATGAAAGCCACTTCCTGCCGTCGGCTTGCGCTTGCCGCCGTGCTCACCTGCGCCCTTGCCGGCAATACAACGGCGCAAACACCCAAATTTTCCGACGATGTGGTGCGCATCGGCGTCCTGACTGACCTCTCCGGTATTTATGCCGACCTTTCCGGCCCGGGTTCGGTGCTGGCGGCGAAGATGGCGGTAGAAGACTTCGGCAAGACCATCCACGGCAAACGCATCGAGGTCGTTTCGGCGGACACGCTGAACAAGGCCGACACGGCCGCCAACAAGGCACGTGAATGGTTCGACCGCGACGGTGTGGACATGATCGTCGACCTGCCTGCTTCGTCCGTCGTGCTGGCAACCGCGAAGGTTGCACAGGCGAAGAACAAGATCCTGATTGCCGTCGGTTCCTCAACAACGCGCCTGACCAACGAGGATTGCTCGCCGACCGTGATGCATTGGGCATACGACACCTACTCTCTGGCCACCGCAACGGCACGCGCAGTCGCAAAGCAGGGGGGGGACAGCTGGTATTTCCTCACCGCCGACTATGCCGGCGGCCACGCACTGATGATGGATGCCATGGCGGTCGTCAAGCAAAGCGGCGGCAAGGTGCTGGGTGAATCACGCCATCCGTTCCCGGGCAATGATTTCTCGTCCTATCTTTTGAAGGCCCAGGCGAGCGGCGCCAAAGTTATTGGCCTGGCGAATGCGGGCAACGACACGGTCAATTCGATCAAGCAGGCCGCCGAGTTCGGCATCATGGACAAGCAGATGGTCGTTGCCACCCTGTTGTTTGATACCGACGTACATTCCCTCGGGCTGAAGTACGCGCAGGGAATGTACCTGACGACCGGCTTCTACTGGGACCTGAACGACAAGACGCGCGCCTTCGGCAAGCGTTTCTTCGCAAGCCAGAAGCGCATGCCGACCATGGTCCAGGCGGGGGTCTACTCCGCGGTAATGCATTACCTGAAGGCCGTCAAGGCAGCCGCGACCGACGACTCGCTCGCCGTCGCAAAGGAAATGAAGAAGATACCGGTCAACGACTTCTTCGCCGAAAACGGGAAAGTACGCGAGGACGGCCGCATGGTGCACGACATGTACCTCGCACAGATCAAGAAGCCGGAGGAGTCGAAGTATCCGTGGGATTACTTCCATATCCGCCAGGTGATCAAGGGAGACGACGCGTTCATCCCGCTGTCCAAGTCGCTGTGCACCCTGGTGAACATGTCATAGCGGGTACGAATCATTCACGGTATCGATGACAGGAATTCGGTGCGGTGCAAACCAAAGTTCCACAGTTCAAGCCATAGTTGGTCTATGCGCTCTTTAGCCCGCCGATTGGCGGGCTTTTTTTTGGGGAAAGAAAATGACCCGCGTTAACGATGCAGGTCTTTTTTGAGCGAATGTAAAGGTGGCACACGGACTTCGCCGCGTACTCCAAATGCAGAAATGACCACCACGCGCCTATAGTGACGCCCCAAGGGAGATCGTCACGAACACTTCAAAGATTGAGACACGATTGACGCGCATCCGTAGAAACTGTGCTGCGTCAGCTGGATTTCTCATACCTTACGAAACGAAGCAGGATGATCGAGATGCTAAAGATATGGCACTGACGTTCGATCGGGACGCAATTCGTCTTTTCATTTCATTTAGTCGAATAATCTGTAGACGCAACTCGGGATTCGATGAGGTTTTCGGCAATTCTAAAGATGAATTAAGAGAGCGGAAGTTATCAAGGTCGAGAAATTCAACAAGGTACAAGGCAAGAAACTTCCACCTTCAATGCCCAAGAGCTATAAGTCACGCAGATGCCCATTACAGGTCATGCCAAGCTCTGATGTTTGTTCTTGTAATCAGAAGGGCTCACACCGGTTATCTGCTTGAAACGCCTCGCAAAATGCGAAGCGTCTCCAAAGCCAGTCAGAGTGCAAATTTCCTTTACGGAAAGTGCGCTGAATACGAGATAGGACTTCGCAAGTTCGATCCGGCGATGGGTCACAATCTGCAGGAAGGTCTGCCCGGTCTCGCGTTTGATCAAGTGCGCTAGATGGGTCGGAGATACATGGCAGGCCCGTGCGGCCGTGGCAAGCGTAATTTCCTTGTCAAGGCAAGAAATAATGTAACGGCCCAACTTGGCAATCACGTGGCCTCCGCCCTTGCGCGAACCGATGTCGTGTTGCGCCGAGAGCATAGCGTCGCCATGGCGCCGCCAGACGAGTCCAATGAGTTTAAGCAGGCAACTGCGAATGAAAATGCTGCTGGCGATATCGTCATGCGCGGCTTCGGTCTTCATTACTTCGCACAACGTCTCGATTTCAACGATATCGTCTCTGTCGAAGACAAAGTCAATTCGGTCCTGTGTAAGAAAGGGGCCCAACTCGGCAGCGCGGGATACAAGACGGGGATCGAATTCAAGCGGGTCGAACTCCAGTGCCGGAAAAAGGAAATCCTGACTGGCGTTAATGACGTAGAAGCGGGCACCATCCGGGTTGCGGATGTAGTGCGGAAGGAACGGGGCAATGAAACAAAGGGTGCCTGGCACGACCGGGCGTTGGCCACAGCCAAGGTAGTGCGTCGTATTTCCGTTTATGTTGACGTAAATTTGGTAGTACTCATGGCGGTGAGGTACCGGGTTAGGTAGCGAGTTGGTGTTGTCGTGTATGCCGAAGTACGGGCGCTGAGCGCGCTCCGCCATCGTGTAGTTTCCGATTATATTGCCAGGGTCAGGACGCTCAATTTTGTACTGGTCAGCGGGGTAGCGAAAGGTCTGCAAGCGCGGCATGGAATCCCCCATTTGTTACAGTGTTTTTTCCATTGTAATCATGCCGGCGATATCGGCAACGCTAGTATGGTCCGACTGGTGTCGTTAGCCATGCATTTTCCACACTTGCGCAAGAATTGCATAATCCTGCACAACCCTGTTCGTTGTCCCTGCGAAACGCCACGCCTACACTGTCCCTATCGAATCAACCGACGATAAACACCACGATACAGGGGCACTACGCATGTCTATTCAAAACACTATCAATCATCCTATTCCGCAAATCATCGCACCGACGCTCCCGATCGTCGGAAGTAAGGAGCGATTTGGGGTTCGCCGGATCTATTGCGTTGGACGTAACTATCTTGCGCATATCCGTGAAATGAAGGAAGGCGACGAGCGCGATCCGCCATTCTTTTTCCAGAAGCCGTCCGATGCCGTCGTGGTGGACGGTCTCATTCCCTATCCGACCATTACCGACGACTTCCAATACGAATTTGAATTGACAGTTGCGATCGGACGCCGTGCAGTTGATGTTCCACGCGGCGAAGCACTGGATTACGTCTTCGGCTACGCAGCCGGTCTCGACATGACGCGCCGCGACCGCCAGCGGGAGTGCAACAAGAAGGGATTGCCGTGGGAACAAGGAAAGGCCTTCGATGCGTCCGCACCGTGCGGTCCCATCCATCCGGTAAGCCTGGTTGGCCATATCAGCCAGGGATCTCTGGTACTCAGGGTAAATGGTGAGATTCGTCAGAATTCGCGTCTGGAAAAAATGATCTGGAACGTGCCCGAAATTATCAGCGAGCTATCGAAGCAGTACGAGCTCTTCCCGGGCGATCTCATCTATACCGGCACTCCGGAAGGCGTAGGTGCGGTGCATCGCGGTGATGCGCTTGTCGGTGAGATCGAAGGATTGGAGCCGCTCGTAGCGAAGATCGTTTGACCGAATGGAAGAGAGCTAAAGGAGACCACCATGAAGCCGCTGGAGCGCATTAAATATTCTGCGATCAATGACCGTCCTAAGCTGACATTACCGGACGGTGCCCGGGTCGCTGTTTGGGTGATTGTCAACATTGAGGAGTGGGACATCAACGAGACAATGCCGCGTACTGTACTTACGCCACCGGCTGGCGGCAGTCCGATGCCGGATATTCCAAACTGGGCGTGGCATGAGTACGGAAACCGCGTCGGCTTCTGGCGCGTGCTGGAGACACTCGATACGCTGCGGATTCCTGCGACGTTAGCGATCAATGGTTCCGCGATCGAGGCGTACAAGCCGATTTCGGAGGCCGCACTTACCCGGGGATGGGAGTTCATCGGCCACGGCTATTCGCAAAAGAATATGCAGAAAGTCGCCGACGAAACTGAGGACATTCGCAAGACGACCGAGGCGATCCGAAGCTTTACCGGCCGCGCCCCGCGCGGTTGGCTTGGGCCGGGCCTGACCGAAACATGGAACACGCCTGATGTGCTCAAGGAGCACGGATATGAGTATGTGTGCGACTGGGTGCTCGACGACCAGCCGGTGCAACTGCAAACCCGGAGCGGTCCCATCGTGAGTGTGCCGTACACCCAGGAGTGCAATGACGTTGCAATGATGCTCATTCAGCACCATGTTGCTCGCGAATACCGGGACCGCGCCATCGACCAATTCAACCAACTCGCCGACGATGCAAGAGATTCAGCGCGGGTAATGGCTTTGGTAATTCATCCCTACATCATGGGAGCACCGCACCGCGCCCGTTACTTCCGTGAGGCGCTCGAATATATCGCCGCCAGCCGGGCGGCTACTTTCATGACGGGCGAAAAGATCCTCGATTGGTATAAGGCGTCTGGCCAGGCCTGCTGATTGTTGGGGCGCCGTCCCAATTAATGGGACGGCCGATGAACGAGAAATACAAGGAGACAACATGAAAATCGCGCAGACAAGCGTGAATACATCGATCCAGACTGATGGCAACGTCCGCACGCTCGAAATTGCCATGTTCCTGGTACTGCTGGCATCGTATGTAATTAATGCGATGGATCGCCAGATCTTTCCGCTGGTTGCGGCTGACGTACGGCGTGAATACGGATTTGCACTTGGGGAGACAGGCCTGCTATCGACCATCTTCACTATGGGGATGGCGCTCGCTGGCCTGCCGACTGCCTATTTGCTGGCTCGATGCTCCCGAAAAGCGGTACTGCAGATAGGTATTGCAATCTTCTCCACTGGTACGCTGCTGACTGCCTATTCCTTTGGCTTTGCCGACATGATGCTTTATCGTGCGACCACTGGCGTTGGGGAAGCGATGCAGCTTACAGTACTGATTGCTATCGCGGGAAACTACTTCTTCCGATATCGCGCCACCGCTATCGGAGCGATAAACTTTTCGTTTGGCCTTGGGGCAATCGTAGGGCCGACCTTGGGCGGCTATCTTCTTGGCGCCGAGCGACTTTGGAGAGTGCCGCTGGTATGGTTTGGCCTGATTGGCTTCATTTCCATGGCAATAATTGCATTGATGGTCAGCAGGCGGTTGACTGAGGCTACGGCCAGCGTGCAGGCTCAAGGTAATTCCGACGGTGCTGCGAATCTAATGAACCGCAACACCATTATCCTTACCGTAATGAGCATGATCGGGGGCATGGTTATTTATGGCTATCTCGGCATGTATCCGACTTACCTGCGTGAGCAACTTCATTTTGCACCGACGACCACTGGCGGTGTGATGAGCATGTATGGGCTCGGTGTCTTTGCATCGATCTTCGGTGGCTGGCTAGGCGACAGGCTCCCACCGCGCCTCTTGCTTGTGACAACCTTTCTCTCCACCGCAGCGCTCGGCGTCCTGCTGTTCTTAGGGTCAACCAACGTCGTATTCCATTCAACTCTGTCGTTTGCCTGGGGCTTCATTGCCAGCGGCATTCTTTACGTGAACCTGGCGGGCTACCATGTCAAGGCCGTACGCGCCGGACTTACCGGAAAAGCGACCGGTCTATTCGTGACCTCACTTTACGCGGCAGGGGCCGTAGCTGGTTACGTTATCGGTTCCCTTGCGGCAAAGGTTGGATGGAGTGCAGCAGGGATAATGCAGATTACAAGCCTTGCCATCGTTGGTGCACTGCTTGCTGTCGGCCTTCAACCTGAGCGAATGGCAGGTTTCTCAAGAAAGTCCTGAACAGACGGTCATGAGGGGCACGTTTCAGCGGAGCCCCTCATTCCAACTTTAATCCAAGCGTCACTGCGGAACCAGCGCGTATTCTCTGGCCCCATCGAACAATTTCCCATGATTACCGAACAGCAGGCCTTTGTTGTCCTTCCCGCGGCATTTGTCGCCGGGATTATGAATGCAATTGCCGGAGGCGGCAGCTTCGTTACCTTGCCAGCACTTGCGTACACGGGTGTCTCCCCCATTGTTGCAAATTCGACGGGTACGGCGGCATTGCTGCCTGGATATGCTTCGGCAGCGTGGGCCATGCGCAGAGACATTGGAAGGACAAAAACAATGTCGGCCGCTGCCATTGCTCTCTGGGCCTTCCTGGGAGGGATTGCAGGATCCGTGCTCCTCGCCATTACGCCTGGGAAGGCGTTCGAGACCATCCTGCCAGTGCTAATCCTCGGTTCCACAGCACTTTTTGCCTTCAGTAATCGGCTGGTGCGCGCTGATCGCGCGGGGCAGGGGCCGGAACGGTCTGCAGGATCGCTTCCTAAGGTTGCCGCAATATTTTTCGCGGGGGTGTATGGAGGGTACTTCAATGGTGGTCTTGGCGTGCTTTTACTGGCCATGCTATCGCTGATCGGGGAAAGTGATCTGCGTTCAATTAATGGCGCAAAAAACCTTGCCTCGCTGGTGCTGACGACAATCGCTGTCGGCATTTATGGTTTTGCTGGACAGGTTGCCTGGAATCTCGCTATGCCCATGATGGTTGGTTCAATTACCGGAGGCTACATCGGCGGCCTTGTTGCGCGCTACCTTCCTGTACGGTTTTTGCGTTGTTTCGTCGTGCTCACAGGACTGGTGCTCGCTCTCGTATTCGGACTGCGCGCATGGCACTGATGCCTTTCCCAGCGCATGCATCTGCAGTTCACCGCACATGTATTTATTAGCTCTCCATGGGTAAGGAAATCCAGGCAATACCAACGCAATCGCCGACTTTCGTACGGCAACAAGGCGAGAACCTGCGCCGGCAATGCGTGAATGAAGTTCGATATGCGGCCTGCCTTGACACAATCCATCCGAACGGCCGAATTCCTGATACCTGTGGATCCCACGAGAAGACAGTTCGGCAGTCCATCGGGCTGCCGAACTTGCTTTCTTCCCATTCTTCAGAAGCGGTGGCGAATGCCAAAGCCGACGCTATTGGCACCGTTGGCCCTGGTAATTTTATCGTTCATCATCACCGCGTAGACGTCTACTCGCTTTGACAGGTAGTAGTCGTAGCCGAAAGATGCGGTTGTACGCGTTATTGTTCCCCCTCCGACCAGCGTGCCGCTGCGGTGTGCGCGCCCAACCGCTGCCAGAAGGACACCCTGTCCTAACTTCGCCGATAAACCTATCGTACTTCCACGATCTTCCATGGCGTTTCCAGCGCGCGCTTCGTTGCTGCTGCGACGAAAGGTGGCAAACATCTTTGCTAAAGCTGTCTCGTACGAGGCCCCGCCAAACCACGTCTTCTGCCTGACGATAGATGCGATGTTGATCGGGATTGTGGTGGCGTCGATCAGCGGGCCCGGATTCGGATTGCCAACTTGCACGTCTTGGTAGTATGCGGACAAACCAAGCGGGCCATTGAAGTAAAGAAGATTACCTCCTATGTTCCTTTTCCCGGAGTCGCCAGCAACTTCTCCAAGCTGATAGTGGAAATTTCCGCGCAATCCTCCATATTCGGGCGTCATATAAATCACTTGATTACTCCAGCCAGTATCGCCAGCATTGGTGGCGGACCAAGTCCTGGCATTTGCCGGTCCTGAGCCGACATTCGAGTGCACAATCAGAGGTGAAAACGTGAACGAGTCGCCAAATGGATTAAACAGCATGTTCGGTAGGAAGTTTGGCGCAAGAGCGCGGCCGAGCTGAACCTTCCCCCAGCTGCCTGACAACCCCACGTTCGCATTCTGTGAAAACATATTGTCCGCCCCGAATCTGCCGGTCTCACCGGTATCAATCCGCATGAATCCAGTCAGCGCGACTTCCGCGCGGAGACCGCTTCCCAGGTCTTCCTGTCCTTTCAGGCCCCACCACGAGGTAGTCATTCCACCGCTACCAACGACAGACCGGCGCGCAGTATCACCGCTGTTCTTTAGCGAGCCAGCGAAACCATCGATTAATCCGCTGACGTTGACGTTCGTCTGTGCCATGGCGTAGCCGGCAGTCAGGTGCAACGCTACGGCCGCTATTCTCCTCGATCTAATCTTGTTCATTTTGTTTCCTTGCTTGTTGTAGGGAACGTGATTCCCCGTTTCAGAGGGTAGATGCAGGCGTCATTGATGTCTGCATGCAAGGAGGTTAAGTGGGGCATGGGTTCGGAGCCATGACTCCACTTGTGCAATGTCATGCATTACTTGTCGTATCGACGTACGCGTCCGGCCATCCTTTCTTGAATGGTGATGGCGTTGTTGCGAAAATGAGGTCCGCTTAACTTTCGGTGGACACGTGCGCATTAACGAAGGCGAACCTCAGGATGGCCGGAGGTGGCGATGTCGCCATCGGCCGAGGATCGTGAGAAGAGGCAGCCAAAACGCGCGCCATTAACAGCATACCTGCCGCACAAGGAAGTTCGTCACAGTCGATTGGCGTCGACATATATAGGCCGCCGCCTCAAAGAACTAACGCCTTTGCTTCGGTACGTCAGCCAAGCCGCGCTGAACGATGCGCCCGGTGCGTATTCATTGGCGTTGCCAAAACATCACGTCGGGCTACGTATTCGTCTGCAGCGGTCCGCATAATTACAGTCCCAAAATCGACGATTAAAGGTCAAACTTTTTTGCCTGTGGGAACGTGCGCGCACTTCGACTATTCATGGCTCCCGATCGTCCGCAGAGCCGCGCGTACAACACGTTTCACGACTCTTCCGGGTGCCCGCTATTTGAGGGCCACCCGCTGGTCTTTCAGGAAGGGCCTGTCAATATGCTGCGCCAGCTCTTCGAGGGTGGCCTGAGGCAATCCTTTGGCGGCAAAGTGCGACTGCCAGCCCTCGACCACATGGGCGACCTGCCGGGCTTCTGTCAGCGCGTCCTGGGGCGTAAGCCAATACTGGGTTGCTGCGGAAAGCGCATTCTCAATGGTCGACTCTGCCCCCCGTTCCCCGACCACTAACGACTGGTAGCCCAGGGACTGGCCCATGGGCAAGACGTCGAAGGCAGGGGCCAGCACGTACTGTTGATCCTCGCGCACCAGGAGCACATGGTTCTTCTCGTGGTCGTCAGTGTTGTCGATGAGGATGTTGAATACCATGCGCCGAAACATCTCCCGCATTTGATCCCGGTGCAGATCGATTGGGCCGCGTCGCCTCAGGATTAAGGCCAGGTTCGGGTAGGAGAATTCAGCGCCGGCCGCCCGCAGGGCGACATTGGCCGAGATCGCGTGCAGTCGCCGGCCGGCACTCCGGTCGAATCGGCGGATGGCCAGTGCAATCCCGGTCTTGAAGGGGATGGGCCGGGTTTCGGCGACGTTAATGCCGGCTTGTGCCGCGAGGGTAAGCGCCGCGTGCTCCATCAAGGGCTCGGCGGGCCGGTCATCCTCGGCGAATTTGAGCACCCACTCCTGGCCGTCCAGCTGGAACAGCGCCTTGGGCCGGGCGCCCCCCATGGTGACGCCGGGGGCGATCAGACGCATTTGGCGCGCATCGACCGGCTCTTGAGCGAGCACACGGCGCACCACCTCGTGCACCGCGTCGACATCAGCGAGCTTGGGCAGCGGACCGATCTCCCGGGGCTGATAGACCGTGGCGGACAGGGACACCCCGAGAGCCCCGAAACGATCGTCGCCCGCGTAATACAGGTACTCCAGCAAGGAGAGCCGGGGCGGGCGGTCGAGCAGGCGAATGACTCGCTCACCCCACCGGTCGGGGCGCGCATCATCCACTGCGCCTGCGGCTGTATCCTTTTCCAGAGGGATGTGCTCCAGGTCGGTGAGCGGCAGGTCTTCGCTCAAAGGGAAGCCGGCCTTGATCCAGGGCGCGGCGTACTTGAGCGAGACCCCGCGCCGGCTCATCACGAGGTTCAGCTCGCCCACCAGCGCAGGGGCGTCGGGCCTACCGAGAAACCAGAGATAAAGCGTGTCAGGAGGGGCAGCGTGCAAGGTCAGGGCTCCTTTTTCTTGGCGAGCCGCGCCATCGAGGCCCGTGTTCGGGCCGCGCGCAGTTGGCTGGCCTGCCGCACGTCGGACTCCAGCGCCCGCATATCCTTGACTGGGTCGGCAAGTTCAGCGAGCCCGTCCGACAATCCGAGGAGCCAAAGCGCTGAGGCGTACACCCCCATGCTTACTGAGGGGTCGCCCTTTTCCAGGCGGATGAGTGTCGGGACCGAGACGCCCAAACGGGCAGCCCAGTTGCGCTGGGATTCCTTGCGCCGCAGACGAGCCAAAGCCAAATGCTCGCCCAGCGCCTGCAGCGCGCCAAGCGCTTGGGGCGGAATCGATGAGAGGGCGATGGAGGATTTGGACATTAAATAAACTTTACCATAAGCGGTGCTTTTGGTAAAGTTTATGTAATCAGCGCCCTTGGCGACTAAGGCGGCAAATCAACCGCTTCAAGCTTTGCCTCCGAGAACTGCCGCTAAAGTGTCGGCTTTGCCTACAAGCAGGAAACTTTGGACTCTAGATGTCGAGTTTACGTGTTGACGTTCACTGAAAATTGACCCACTTTCCGCAGTAGTTTTCATCCAAATTTGACCCACGTGATTCAATCGCCTGCTCAATAAATGGGCAGGAGGACGAGGAGTGATCACAGTGGGCATGTTTGCCAAGATCAGGCGGATGCATTTCCGCGAGAAGCTCTCCATACGAGAGATCGAACGGCGCACGAATCTGTCGCGCAATACGATCCGCAAGTGGCTGCGCGAGCCAGCCATGACCGAACCAAGGTATCCGGAACGCGAGGGCAAGAGCGTCGTTGACGCCTATGCTGAGCAGGTCCGGACCTGGATTCAAACCGACAGCCACCGCGCCAAGCGGGATCGACGTACGGCCCGTGTCATGTTCCAGGCGATCCAGGCGCAGGGTTACAGCGGTGGATACGGCCGTGTCTGCGCGCTGGTTCGCCGGCTGCAGCAGGAACTGGCTCAGGCACCGAGCCGCAAAGCGTTCGTGCCGCTTGCCTTCGCCCATGGCGAGGCATTTCAGTTCGACTGGAGCTGCGAGTACGCCTGGATTGGCGGCTTGCGCCGGCGTCTGGAGGTAGCGCACTGCAAGCTGGCGTCATCCCGTGCCTTCTGGCTGGTGGCGTATCCGTCGCAAAGCCACGAGATGCTGTTCGATGCCCATACCCGCTCGTTTGCCGCCTTCGGCGGGATCCCGCGGCGGGGCATCTACGACAACATGAAGACCGCCGTGGACAAGGTCGGCAAGGGCAAGGAGCGCAACGTCAATGCCCGCTTCGAGGCCATGTGCGGGCACTATCTGTTCGAGCCGGAGTTCTGCAACCGGGCGGCTGGCTGGGAAAAGGGAATCGTCGAGAAGAACGTCCAGGACCGGCGCAGGCAGATCTGGGTGGCAGCAGCCGACATCCGCTGGAACAGTCTGGGACAACTGAATGACTGGCTGGCCGAGAACTGCCGGCAAAGCTGGGAAGACATGGCGCATCCCGACTGGCCGGAGATGAAGGTGGCCGAGGTTCTGCAGGACGAACGGTTGCAATTGATGCCGGTCCCCAAGCCATTCGACGGTTACGTCGAGCAGCCGGTACGGGTGTCGTCAACAAGCCTGATCCACTTCCAGAAGAACCGTTACAGCGTCCCGACACCCTATGCACACCGCGTAGTCAGCCTGCATGTCTATCCAACCGAACTGGTGGTCGTCGCTGATAACGAAGAGATTGCGCGGCACGAGCGCGTGTTCGACCGCTATATCACCCGCTACAACTGGCAGCACTACATCCCGCTGATTGCCCAGAAGCCCGGTGCATTACGTAATGGAGCGCCATTCCAGACCATGCCCGAGCCGCTATTGCACCTGCAGCGCCATCTCCTGAAACATCCTGGGGGTGACCGCGTCATGGCGCAAGTCCTCTCGGCCATCCCGGATCACGGGCTCGAAGCCGTACTGGATGCAGTCAGGAACGCGCTGGAATCGGGACGACCCAGCGGTGAACACGTTCTCAACGTGCTTGGCCGCATCAAACAGGCACCGGCGACTGCATCGATTACGACAGCGCTGACACTGAAGGAAGAGCCACAAGCCAATGTCTCCCGCTACGAGCGGTTGCGTTCGCTGGATACGGAGGTTCAGCATGTCGCATGAGATCGTCAACCAATTGAAGAGCCTGAAGCTGCACGGCATGGCACAGACCTGGTCGGAGCTGGTAGCCCAGGCCCGCATAGCGGACTTCGATCCGGAGCGGTTCATGGTCCAGCTGCTCAAGTCAGAGACGGCCGAGCGCGAGGTTCGCTCGATTGCCTACCAGATGACGGCTGCCCGCTTCCCCGCACATCGTGATTTGAATGGCTTTAACTTCGCCGAGGCGAAGGTCGATGAAGCGCTGATTCGGCAGCTCCACACCATGTCGTTCCTGGACGCCGCACACAACCTGGTGTTCATTGGCGGACCGGGTACCGGCAAGACGCATCTAGCCACGGCGCTTGGGATCGAAGCCATCAACCGGCACGGCAAGCGCGTCAGGTTCTTCTCCACTGTTGAACTGGTCAATGCGCTGGAACTAGAGAAGGCGGCCGGTAAGCAAGGCCAGATCGCACACCGGCTGATGTACGTCGATCTGGTCATCCTCGACGAACTGGGGTACCTGCCGTTCAGCCAGGTTGGTGGTGCACTACTGTTCCACCTGCTCTCAAAGCTGTACGAACGAACCAGCGTAGCGATTACGACCAACCTGAGCTTCGGCGAGTGGCCTGCGGTGTTCGGGGACGCGAAGATGACGACAGCATTGCTGGACCGACTCACGCATCACTGCCATATTATTGAGACCGGCAATGATTCCTGGCGCTTCAGGCACAGTGAATCGACGCGGAAGACATCCCCCAGAAAGGGCTCGAAGAAGGGAGAAACAGGACTAGCGACCGAAGACTTATCCACAGCAGCGTAGCCGTCTACGCATAAAAAGGGTGGGTCAAAATTCGATGAAAATCGTGGGTCACTTTTACGTGAACATCAACAGTCACCATCCACGACTACTACAGTGACCCCACGAAGAGGACCGATCGCCACATTGACATAGCTTTGGTTGATGCCAATGGCAACCTAGACGTCATCGAGATCAAGAAACCTTTCGACGACAAAATTCTTCGCAAGAGCCTTTACCGCGATAATAGCATCCCAACCTCCGAACTTAGTGGCAGCATCATGCAGGCAGAAAAGTATCTCTTCCATCTGTCGAAATGGGGCGTCAAAGGTGAAGAGACACTCACGAAAAAGTATGCTGCGGAGCTGCCAAAGAGCATGAAGATCCGCATTTCCAATCCTAAGGCGATCATCATAGTCGGCCGCGATCAGATCGGCGGTGCGGAAATGTCTGGCAGTCAGTTGCTGGACTTCGAGATAATCAAGCGCAAGTACGCAAATATGATGGACATCATCACATACGATGACCTGCTACGACGGCTCAACAACACCATTGTTGCGCTTGGTGGGTGATGGATTGTGTTTGACCGGCCCGCCTTCCTCTCGCAGTACGCACCGCCGCCTGTGTGAAGGCATTGTCACAAGGTTCAATTGGCGGGACTCGGCAACGAGGAATGTCTGCAATGTGTCGTTCTCGTTGATATGCGTCACGACGACCCGCAGGAAACTCGCGCACATTTGTCGCCCGTGGAAGCGCACCTCCCCACAGCGTTCGACCAAAAGTGGACTTTTGCCGATTCCCCACCAATGTCCCGGTCGCAGCTGGGAGCGGCCTCCCTTGCAATCGGATTAATACGGACCATGCCTAGGCCCACTCGAGATCCGCCGCCGGCTTCCAATAGGGCAAGGTCGACATCCCTGGGTCGTCGAGCACGATTGCGACGCTCTGTTGTGCTCGTGTGATCGCCACATAGAAGCTTGAAGCAGCGATGGCATCCATATAGGTGCCGGCTCGAAGAAAGTTCATGATCTTGGACGTCGGCGCAATCAGTACTCGGGGAAACGTTGCGCCCTTGGAAACCTTGAAGTTCATAAAATCCAGCGTCAGATTCTTCGCTGATGCGGCCGAGTGACGCAAACTCTGGGGGCGGTATTGCGTCACATACGCGTGGACATGCTCGGCGCGGACAAGAAATACGCCGTCATGACCCGTCGTATGGTCATTCTTGGAGACGGTATACGGAAAGGCCCAGGACGGATCAAAGATCGTGTCCGAGAACGCCGCGATTTTCGGGTGACACCGCCAAGTGACCGCGCTCTCCTCTATCGCCAGGAGTCCCTTCTTCTCACGACTCCTGAACCAGCTGATCGCCTCAGCATAGGCGTACTTCTTATTCTTCGCGCTGCGCGCGTTGGTGGAGAGTACCGCTTGGCGGATATCACCGACCATCCAGAGGTCAACGGCGGAGTCCAGAAGAGCATCAACGATTTCCCAATCATAGGCGCTGAGGTCCTGTACCTCATCGATGAGGATCTCATCGTAGATGCCTTCTAGCCTGCTGATCAGAGCGCCTTGGCTCGCCGCAATCAACTCGAACGCCAGACGCCCGAGTTCGCTTCTGTAGACCGCGCCGCTCTTGTCGAGAAAGCGGGTTTTGCCGGTTGCCATTCGGGGTGGCATGCCGTCAAAGTTGAAGCCCAGCACACGCTCGCCGGGGAACTTGAATGGCAGGAAGGGTTTCGCGAAGTGCCGCAAGAGGAATGTGAACCAGCCGAGCACTTCGATGTTTAAATGGTCGCCAGCGTAGTGGGCAAGGCGTTCCTGAAGCTCGAACTGGTTCTTTTGCGTGTAGGTCAGGGCAAGAACGCGCCGCTCACACGGCAGTTTCGCGCAGTGCTCGACGATGCCTTGGGTCTTGCGAGAGCCTGCGACCGCCAGGGTCAACCGCTTAGCCATGGATAAATTGCGCGGCTTGGAGCATGTATGCCGGAGGCGTGAACTGTTCCGAAGAGCTCGCGATGCGCAAGGCGGCCTCGGTCTTCTCGCGCGACATCCACGTTCCGACGTCCGCCTTGTCCGTGATTCCGAGAATGGTCCGCAGCTGCGCCTCGCCGCAGTGATGAATCATCTGCGGCTCCAGTGTCCTGCCATGAGCCACTTCGCCAATGAATACTTCACGGGAGCCAGGCTTGAGCCACTGTGCCAGCGGCTTGCGAAGCTCTTCCGACTCGATGCCGTCGTTATCGCGAAGTGCTGCGACTTTCTTACCCAGGCGCTCGCACAACTCTAGTCCTCTGCCCAGCGACAGGCCCCGCATGCTCAGGACATCAATCCCGCACTCCATGGGCCGCTTGCCATGAAGGTCCTTGAACACCCGCTCGAAGACGATTTCGTCAGAGGGGCCCTCGACGAGAACAATTCTGTCGGCCAGGACGATGCGCAGGGTGTCGAATCCCGGTAGCTTCTTGAAGTACCTTACCGTCTCCGGATCCAACTCGTTGAGTTTCACGGGAGCGGTGGGGCCCAGGAACTGCAAGGCCTCAAGCCCAAGTCGATTCAGCACGCTCGAACTGTGAGTGGTGATGAAGAGCTGTTGGTCGTCGCTGGTCAGCGTTTCCATCCTGTGCAGAAGCCTCGTCAGGCTGGTGTGGCTCAGGTGGTTCTCGGGCTCCTCGATCATGACGAACTTGGCTCGGCCCGCATGCTTATTCATCGCCAGTGCGATCTTGATCGCAGACTGCTGCCCTTGCCCGGCCATTGCGAAAGGAACGCCATCGACGTGGGGGGCCACCGACTCCTCCCAAGACGTGCGTGTGGTCTGATCCATTGCCAGGGAGATCGGCTGCTCATGCAGTGTTGAATGAAGCTTGCCGATGCGCTCATTCACGCTCTTGAACGCAGTATCTGACAGTACCGCCTTGTAGTCTCGGTATTGGCGGGAAATGTTTGCTCGCTCATGGTGTTCGAGCTGACTGCCCAAGATCTGGCGCAGGTGATAGTCGACGCCACTTGTGCTTCGAACGGTGCGTGCGTCAATGACCGCGGTCGCCAACACTCGCGGGCGCATGATCAACTCGCGGTCCGCGAACGTCCTCCACTCTACGCGGTACCACTCGATCGGCAAGAGGGACGAGGGCGCCTTCGCCCACGCTTGCAGCTCGGCCAAATAGTCCTGATTGGGAATGCAACGAAATCGAACGCCTGGACATGCGTTGGTAGGCGTGTCTGAGTTATGAGCCCCACACAATTCCTGCAGCTCCGGGACGTTTTCGAGGAACACCTCAATGTCGATTTCCGGAAACCGTTGGGGTTCGCCGCGCTTCCTCTTCGCGATGAAGTCGGCCACCACGCCCGTGTTGAACCAGTGGGGATTGAGCTCTTCGGCGGCGCTTCGCCCGTTGATGCGCCCCGTCAGCGCAAGAACGATGGACTCCATGAGCGTGGACTTACCTGACTCGTTCGCGCCGACGATGAGGTTGAGCTTGCGGTTCGGGTAGATCGTCAGGTCGCGATGGATGCGGTATCCGCGGACACGAATCTTCTTTATCACGAGGTCTCCAAGTGCACATAGTGCTTCCGATGGCAGAAGTTGGCTCTTCTAGAGCCTTTTTCTGCATAGAACCTTGTGAGTATATCGTCAAAATCTGGCTACTATTGCAAGTTGACAAGACAGGGTCTACGGCCCTCTTCAAGGTATACAGAGCATTGACACCAGGTCAGCGGTTGTGCGGTTTGGGGCGAGTATTCCCGTTCTCTGTTGGAAGCCGAAAGTCTCGAAGCTGGGGGATAGCTGCCTGTACCGAGGCAACGACCGCCAGACAAAATCGGCTATTAGCTGCCGTTCACACCGTTTCTCGAGTGTGAATAATTCCTGTGAGCAATGTATGGTATAAAAGACACACCCCTCTGCCGCCTGCTCCACGACGAGGCTGTCAGTTCTGATAAGTGAAGTTAGACGTCTGAAAAAGCGACATGCTCGATCTCGGCTCAACTGAATTTGTTCTTGCAAACCCTAGCTATCCTGAACAGGAACTGCGACGTCTTTCGTCTTCGCTATTTGATTCGTGGGAAGCCTTCGTCGATCTATCTGTCACAATCCCAGACTACTCGCTGTTCCTTCAGGTCGAAGAGGGGTCCATAAAGGGGCGCGCAACAATTGGTGCGGCTTTGACGGCGTTTTACTTTGGGATCGGAAACTATGGCGACTTCATTTCCGGGCTCAAGACAATAGGTGAGCAGGTGAGTGCCACTGGCGACTATTTGTCAGAGCAAGCGGGCCAGGTCTTTTCGTGTCCTCCGTCACGCGCCGCGTCAAAGAAGCGGGGCGGATCGCTCGCTGCACTTCAGCGGCTTTTCGTTCGTGTCCAGAAGGGTGAGCTAACGCCCGAGGAAGCGATGATCCGCGCAGAGACCCTTTTAGGAGACGAAGCAGCGACGGAACCAGACTTCATGCGCGAGCTTGCGGACGCATTGCTCAAGTGTCCTCGATACCATCAGCAACAACCATTGCCGTATCTGGGTAAGCGTTCGGCCATCGCGTATTGGCAGCGAGATCTAAGGCGGTAGGAGTTCAGGCGGCGGGTTGCCAGCGATGCGGAAGCAGGTCGTCGATGCGACTGGCTGGCTGAGTCGGCAGCCGTTCCAGGATATCCCGGAGGTACAGGTAAGGGTCATGCCCGTTGAGCCGGGCGGAATGGATCAAGCTCATCACCGCCGCGGCCCGCTTGCCGGCGCGCAGACTGCCGGCAAACAGCCAGTTGCTGCGGCCAACGGCAATCGGACGGATGCGGTTCTCGATCCAGTTGTTATCAATCGGCAGTGCGCCATCGTCAAGGTAGCGCGTCAGCGGCCCCCAGCGTCCCAGGCTGTAATCGATGGCTTTGGCGGTCGCGCTTCCATCCGGCACTCTTTGCCGCTGCGCCGCCAGCCATGCATGCAGCGCATCGGCCGCAGGTCGGCTTCTTTGTTGACGTACGGCCTTGCGCTGGGCGTCATCCATTTCCTGCACGTCACGCTCGATTTCATACAGCCGCCAGAATAGCGTGAGCGCCTGTTCGGCAATCTGGCTTTTGTGATTGGCCCATAGCTGATGGAACTTGCGCCGCGCATGCGCCATGCAGCCGGCTTCGGTGATGCCCAGCCTGAACAGCGCCTTGTAGCCGCTGTAATCGTCGCAGACCAGCGTGCCGCGCCAAGGTCCGAGGAACTCGGCGGCGTGGCGACCGCCACGGCTTTCCGCAAAGTCGAACACGACTGCCTGTACCGGGTGCATCGACGTGGTGCAATAGCTCCACAGGTAAGCCCGGTGCGTCTTGCCGTTGCCCGGCTTGAGCATCGCCACCGGCGTTTCATCGGCATGCAGAACCGCATGGGTCAGCAACTCTTCGCGCAGAGCGTCGACCAGCGGCTGCAGCTGCACACCGCACATGCCCACCCACTGCGCCAACGTGGAGCGCGCGATCGCCATGCCGGCGCGCTCGAAGATCCCTTCCTGCCGATACAGCGGCAAGTGATCTCCATACTTGGCCACCAGCACCTGGGCCAGCAAGCCGCAGGTCGGCATTCCCTTGTCGATGATGTGCGGTGCCACCGGCGCCTGCACCAACGTCTGGCAATGGCTGCATACCCATTTGCCGCGCACATGACGCTCCACCGTAAAGACGCCCGGCTGGTAATCGAGCTTCTCGGCGATGTCCTCGCCAATGCGCTTCATCTGGCAGCCGCAGCTGCAGGTGGTGGATTGCGGTTCATGGTGAATCTCCCGGCGGGGCAGGTGTGCCGGCAAGGGAGCGCGTTTTGGCTGCCTCTTCTCTCGCTCCTCGGCCGATGGGGACGTCAGGCGCTCGATCTCCTGTGCGAGCGCTTCAAGGTCGGTATCGATGGTTTCTTCCAGCAGGCTCTTCTGGCCCACGTGGAACGCTTCGCTTTGGGCGGCGAACTTGAGCCGCTTGAGCGCGGCCATCTCATGCGTAAGCTTGTCGATCATGACCTGCTTGACGCGCATCTCGGCCATCAGGTGCCGGGCCAGTTCGCGTAGCTGTGGCGCGTCGAGTGCATCAAGCATGGCAGCGGTGTCGGTCATGCGCACATCGTGCCAGCGGCCGACGGCGTTAACAATCGCTATCGACATCGCGTTTGCTAAAGATTAAATGACGGTGATGATGCCCCGTTCACCGACACGCTGCCATGGCAGTCCCAGCACCAGCGCATCGAACTGGGCGCGCGACAGAGTGACTGTTTTATCTTCCAAGACCGGCCAGATGAACCTGCCTTGATGCAGGCGTCGTGCCGCCAGCCAGATGCCGATGCCGTCATGTACCAGCACCTTGAGGCGGTTGGCGCGTCGATTGGCGAACAGGTAGGCGTGATGCGGCCGGGCCGCGCCGAATACCTTGACCACGCGCGCCAGGGCGGTTTCCATGCCGGCGCGCATGTCCATCGGTTCGACCGCCAGCCAGATCGCCTCAATCCGAATCACCGCAGCAGCTCACGTAGCCAGGCTGCACAGTCGGCCGCAGCACTCATGGGCCAAACGACGGTCACGGTGGTGGCCCCCCGCCGCAGCTCGACGCGAATGTTGTCGTCCCGGTTCCGCTCGGGAGCGACAGTGACTGGTACAAAGTCATGCTTGACGTCGGTCGACGCGGTATTGCTCGGCGTCGCCACCTGCGCCGGTGTTGCCTCCGCGCGTTCCTGTTTGATGATCCAGTGGCGCAGCAGATTGGCATTGAGACCGTGCGCAAGCGCGACCGCAGCGATGGAGACGCCTGGCTGCTGGCAGGCGGCAATTACTTCGGCTTTGAATTCGGCGCTGTGCCGCCGGCGCCGCTGCCGGCCGACTTGGTGTTCACCTTCGTTAGTGTGCACGTGTCCACCTAAAGTTAAGTGGACATCATCCTCGCAAGATCGCCATCACCCTTCAAGATGGAATGGCCGGACGCTTACGTATCTGGAGCAAGCAGACGAGATTGATGCGCTGGTGGAGGCTGAACCTAAGACTCCGCGGCCTTCCAAGCCTCCAGCACCTGTTTTGGGCCCGGCTCTACAACTACGTGTGGAGGTGTGGCGCGAGTCTAAGGACAAGCGGAAGCAGACTCGCATCATTAAGCTATAAACGGCATACGTCTAGCAGGTCGATCGATGCCGATGTTACGTCGCCGTGCTTCGCCCGGGTATTGTCCGCGGTTCATCTACGACGTTAGCCTTTCACAGGAGAAATCGCATGTCCGTAAGTTTTGCAGCGGTACACGTTCGAAAGCCTTGGCGAAAACATAACATTCATCAGACTCTTTATGCCGCTACCGACGGCAAGGATGGCGCAAAGAACTTACTTCTCCGTATTGGGCGAGTTGCCGACATGTGGAAGAAATACGGTGACGTACACTGTGTCTTCGTCTGGGAGGACGAAGCAGAGTTTGGCCAGGCATTTCGGATTGATCCGGCACGAAACGGGAGAGTCCAATCGGCCACCGTATCGATTGATCGAATACTGCGCTTCGAGCAGAACAGAGAGTGCAGCGCAACCGAAATCAATAAGTGCTTCGGTGACGATTTCTCGGCTACAGAGAACACTCCTCCTACTGGGTTCGAACAGTCGCCACCAGAAGCACCTATCGCCGGAGCTATTTACCCTGACGAACTCCCTCAAGCCGCCACCTATACGGAAGGCGCAGGACAGCAAGTCGTAGTGAATCGATATGAGCGCTCTCCGGAAGCACGTAATGCCTGTATTACGCACTTTGGAAACACCTGCCAAGTATGCGCCCTAGACTTTAGTGAGAAGTATGGTGAACTCGGAGCAGGTTTTATTCACGTGCACCACCGGGTATCTATTGCTGCTATCGGAAATGAATACTGCGTTGATCCAGTCAATGATCTCGTGCCGGTATGCCCAAACTGCCATGCAATGCTTCACAGGCGCGAGCCGCCCCTTGAAATTGAAGAGTTGCGTGCATTAATGCATGACGGTTAAACCTATAATCAACTCGACTTCCTCCCTGCACACAGCAGTTGGGTTCCCTTCGCGCTCCGACTGCAGCTTACCTCCACGTTGACCATCCGCTTTCGACGCGGTTCAAGGACGGCGCCTTTAACTATGTCAGCACTTGCACGTTTGGCTGACGGTGGTGAGATCAGAACTTGACTGACGTCTTGTGTCGCAGGACAAGCTGAAAACGAAGTTCGGAAGACTCAAGAAAGACTTGCGGTTTTGCGAAGAGTGCTAAACCGAACCGTTGTCTTGAATACGCTCGCTTTAATGAAACGAGTATTTAAAGCCAGCATCTAGCCTTCGGGCGAGCGACCAGCGCCTTCGTCGCTGGTCGCTGGTAAAAGCCTCGATGCTGTTTCAAACAATCCCAAACCAATTTCTACAAGGAGGACTGTGTCCTGTGAAAATGGCAACCCCTTCGCTTGTCACACAAGATAATTGCCAATAAGCCGCTATTCATTGAAACATATCGATTTCTAGACACACACTTGCTTCTTCCGGATAACACGGCCTGTACGCCGGCGGCAGTTTCGGCCGCCGCGCCGGCAAGGATTCTGACTACATCCTGGAAGCGGCGCATATCGTCAAGGCCATCAACGGCCGTGCGCCGGTCAAGCTGGTCTGGCTGCGCGAGGATGACATGCGGGGTGGCTACTACCGGCCCGCGTTCCACCACCGCCTCAAGGCCGGGCTCGACGAACAGGGCAGGCTGGTCGGCTGGCATCATCGGCTGGTCGGACAGTCCATCCTCACCGGCTCGCCTTTCGATGCCATGGTCAAGGATGGCATCGATTTCGTCTCGGTCGAAGGCGCGAGCAATCTGCCGTATGCCATCCCCAACCTGCAGGTCGAGCTCCACACGCCGACCGACATCAACGTGCCGGTGCTGTGGTGGCGTTCGGTCGGTTCCACGCACACCGCGTTTTCGACGGAATGCTTCATCGACGAACTCGCGCAGGCGGCGGACAAGGATCCGGTCGCATGGCGCCTGTCCATGCTCGACAAACACCCGCGCCATGCGGCGGTGCTCAAACTGGCGGCCGACAAGGCAGGCTGGGGCACACCGCTGCAACCGGGCAAGGCCGGCGAGCGTCGCGGACGCGGCGTTGCGGTCCACGAATCCTTCGGCTCCTTCGTCGCGCAGGTCGCGGAAGTGAGCGTGAAGGACGACGGCAGCTTCCATGTTGACCGCATCGTCTGCGCGGTCGATTGCGGCACCGCGATCAACCCCGACATCATCCGCGCGCAAGTCGAAGGCTCGGTCGGTTTCGGGCTGTCGACGGTATTGCAGAATGCGATCACGCTGACCGGCGGCAAGGTCGACCAATCGAACTTCCATGACTACCAGCCCACGCGCATCACCGACATGCCGCGCGTCGACGTGCACATCATGCAGTCCGGCGAAAAGCCGACCGGCATCGGCGAACCCGCCGTGCCGCCGCTGGCACCGGCCATCGCCAACGCACTGGCGGCGGCGACCGGCAAGCGGGTACGCAAGCTGCCGGTCACAAAAGACATGCTGAAGGCCTGACCATGTACAGCACCGACCGGCAAGTACTCAACGCGGCGTTGCGCTGGGCGGCATCCGGGCACCGCTTCGCGCTCGTGACCGTGGCAAGGACATGGGGCTCTGCGCCACGCCAGCCCGGCGCGTGGCTGGCGCTGCGCGAAGACGGCCTGGTCGAAGGCTCGGTGTCTGGCGGCTGCATCGAGGATGACCTGGTCGAGCGCATGCGTGCCGGCAAGATCACGGGCGACGCGCCTTTCAAGCTGGTGTATGGGCTGAGCAAGGACGAGGCGGTGCGCTTCGGTCTTCCCTGCGGCGGCACGCTGGAACTGGTGGTTGAGCCCTCACCCGACCTTGCGCAGCTCAAGGACATGTCGGCCCGGCTCGATGACCGCCGGCTTGTCGTCCGCCGGGTTGACCTCGACAGCGGACGGGTCAGCATGCACGCCGCGCGGCGCGAGGACATGCTGCATTGGGACGGCGTGCAGCTCACCACGGTGCACGGTCCGCAATGGCGATTGCTGATCATCGGCGCCGGACAGATATCGCGCTACCTGGCGCAGATGGCGATTGCACTGGACTATGAAGTCATCGTCTGCGACCCGCGCGAAGAATACCTGCACGGCTGGGACGTGCCTGCCGCGCGCGTGCTGAGCACCATCATGCCCGACGACGCCATCCTCGCGCTGCAGGTGGATGCGCGCACTGCCGTCGTCGCGCTGACGCACGATCCGAAACTGGATGACATGGCGCTGCTGGAAGCCCTGAAGTCGCCCGCCTTCTATGTCGGCGCGCTCGGCTCGAAGCGCAACAGCGAACGCCGGCGCGAACGGCTGGTGCAGCATTTCGGCTTTCTGGAAAGCGAAGTGGAAAAGCTGCGCGGCCCGGTCGGGCTGCCGATCGGCAGCAAGACGCCGCCGGAAATCGCCGTCTCCATCCTCGCCGGCATGATCGCAGCGCGCAATGAGGTTAGACTGGTTGCCGCAGGCGAGGCGCCTTTGCCTGCGGAACACGAGATCGGGTGAATCAATTGGCACAACCGGATAAGATGCATACAGCAACGGATCGCCTGCACGCCGTGCGCGAGGCACTGGCACGCAGCATCGCCGCGCGTCCCCTTCCCGATGGTGAACCGGTAACCACCGCCATCCCGTCGCTCTCGCTGTTCACGCGCACCACGCCTTCCGAACCCACCAATTGCATGTACATGCCCAGCCTCGCGCTGGTCGTGCAGGGCGACAAGCGGGTGATGCTCGGCGACGATACCTTTCTCTATGGCGCCGGCCGTTTCCTGATTACATCGGTTGACCTGCCGGTGATCGGCGAAGTGCTCGAAGCAAGCCCCGAGTCGCCATTCATGGCGCTGGTGCTGACAATTGACCGGCGCGTCGTGACCGAACTGATCATGGAAAACAAGTTCCGCGTGCCGCGCGCCGAATCGAATGGACGCGGGCTCTCGGTGGGCGAGGCATCGCTGCCGCTGCTCCAGGCCTTCCAGCGCCTGGTCGACTTGCTCGACGATCCAGACGATATTCCCGCGCTGGCGCCGCTCATCGAACGAGAAATCCTGTACCGCCTTCTAGTGAGCGACCAGGGCGCCCGCCTGCGCCAGATCGCCTCCACCGGCAGCCAGAGCCACCGCATCGCCCGCGCGATCGACTGGCTCAAGGCGCATGCCTGCGAACCGCTGCGCGTCGATGAACTGGCGGCGCTGGCGCAGATGAGTACCTCCACTTTTCACCATCATTTCCGCGCGCTGACGGCGATGAGCCCGTTGCAGTTCCAGAAATGGCTGCGCCTGAACGAGGCAAGGCGGCTGATGCTGACCGAGCACGTCGATGCGTCGACGGCGGCCTTCCGGGTCGGCTACGAGAGTCCGTCGCAATTCGGGCGGGAATACCACCGGCTATTCGGCGCACCGCCTCTGCGCGATATCACTCGCTTGCGGCAGGACGCGTCGGCCGGACTGGTGAGGATGGCAGGCGTGTAGGGCGACTCGCAAGCGCCCGCTACAGCACCTTCCCCGGATTCATCAACCCCAGCGGATCCAGCGCCTGCTTGATCACTCCCATCAGCCGCAATTCCGTGTCCGATTTGTAGCGCCTGATCTCGTCGCGCTTCAACTCCCCCAGTCCATGCTCGGCGGAGATTGATCCCGCGAACCGGTGCACGCTGTCGTGCACGACGCGGTTCACCGCTTCCTGCTGTTCGATGAACTGCGCATCGTTCATGCCCTCGGGCGCTGACACGTTGTAGTGCAGGTTGCCGTCGCCGAGATGGCCGAAGACAAGCATGCGGCATCCGGGGAAGCGTTGTGCGAGCAGGTTGTCGGTCTCGCCGATGAAGCGCCCGATGTCCGAAATCGGAATCGATACGTCATGCTTGATGTGCTTGCCTTCCGCCGCCTGCGCCAGCGTGATGTGTTCACGCAGGTTCCACAATGCGCGGGACTGGGCGATCGAGGAGGCCACCACCGCATCGGTGACCAGGTCGCGTTCCATCGCCTCCGACATCAGCGCCTCCAGCGTGGCCGTGGCGTGCTCTTCCGATTCGCTGTCCGATATTTCCAGCAATGCGTACTGCGGATGCTCCTCCGTGAACGGCAGCCGCATGTCCGGGAAATGCTTCGTCACCAGCGCCAGGCTGAATTGCGACATCAGCTCGAAGCCGGTGAGGGCCGCACCACATAATGCCTGCGCGCTGGCCAGCAGCGCGACCGCATCGTCCTGCGTGCGCAGCGCGGCGAGGGCGGTCAGGCAAGCCTTCGGTTGCGGGAACAGTTTCAGCACCGCGCCGGTGATGATGCCGAGCGTGCCTTCGGCGCCGATGTACAGGTCGCGCAGGTCATAGCCGGTGTTGTCCTTGCGCAGTCCGCGCAGGCCATCCCATTTCTCTCCCTGAGGCGTGACCACTTCCAGGCCCAGGCAAAGCTCGCGCATGTTGCCGTAGCGGAGGACGGCGGTGCCGCCGGCGTTGGTCGCGAGGTTGCCGCCGATCGTGCAGCTGCCTTCCGCCGCCAGCGACAGCGGAAACAGCCGGCCTGCCGCCGTGGCCGCGTTCTGCACTTCTTCCAGGATGCAGCCGGCGTCGACGGTGATGGTGTTGTTGAGCGGGTCGATCGCACGGATCCGGTTCAGACGCTTGAGCGAGAGGACAACCGCGGTACCGCTGCGGTCCGGCACACTGCCGGCGACGAGGCCGGTGTTGCCGCCCTGTGGCACGACGGGAACGCGCGCATCGGCGCAGAGCTTTACGATGGCGGCGACTTCATTCGCGTCCGCCGGGCGGATCACGGCCAGCGCATTGCCCGTCGTACGGCCGCGCCAGTCGGTGAGGTAGGGCGCCATGTCATCCGCGGCGGTCAGTACGTGGTTGGCGCCCGTCAAAGCGCGGCAGCGGTCAAGAAAATCGGTCATGCGTCTCTCCTACAGTAGTTCGAGCCGATCTTAGGATTGCCGCCTATATCTGTCCAATATATATTGATGGCAGTTTTTATATTAAGAACAGATAACAGAAATGGAACTCCGCCACCTGCGCTACTTCGTCGCCGTCGCCGAAGAACTGTCCTTCACGCGGGCCGCCGAACGGCTGCATATCGGGCAGCCGCCGCTGAGCCAGCAGATCCAGGCGCTCGAAGCCGAAATCGGCGTGACGCTGCTGGACCGGTCGCGGCGCTGGGTCAGGCTGACGGAGCCGGGGCGGCTGTTCCTGGAAGATGCGCGCCGTATCCTTGCACTGTCGTCGGGTGCCGCGGAGACGGCGCGGCGCGCGCAACGAGGGGAAGCCGGCGAACTGCGCATCGGGTTCACGCGCTCGATTCCGTACACGCCGATCTTTCCGGCCATCATCAATGCGTATCGCAAACAGTTTCCGGAAGTCAGTCTGCGCTTACAGGACATGACGACCAAGCAGCAGGCGGCCGCGCTGAAGGACGGTGCGCTCGACCTCGGCTTCATGCGGCCGCTGGATGCGGCAAGCCCGGAAGGACTGGAACTGACCGTCCTCGCACGCGACGGATTCGCGGCGGTCCTGCCGGCCGATCACCGCCTTGTCGGCAAGGCATCCATTGCGATCGGCGAGCTGCGCGACGAAGATTTCGTGATGTTTCCGTACGACGACGGGACGACATTGACGCCGCGGATCATTGCGCTGTGCCGGGAAGCGGGATTTGAACCGCGGCTGGTGATGGAGGCGCGCGAAGCAGCGGCGATTGGCGGGCTCGTTGCGGCGGGATGCGGCGTGTCTGTCTTGCCTGCGGTGCTGGGAAGCATGGGCATCCAGGGAGCGTGTTTCCGGCCGCTCAAGGGCAAGGGGGCGACGGCCAATCTGGTGCTGGCCCGGCGCCGCGGGGATGGCAGCGCACTGGTCAAGGCTTTTCTCGGTATTGCCGCGGGAGCCAGTGTGCGCAAGCGCTGACCGGACATCCGGATGTATTTGAAGGGTGCGCCCCGTGTACCGGTGCTGATTGCGGCAATGGTGCGCAGGGCGCACCCTACCTCTTTTTCTGAATGGGCAGTAATGCTCGTTATCAAAAGAGCAATCACGTTTCCTGATGTACTTTCCGGAAATCGCCTGTTCCATTACCCATGATGCACCGCAGTTTTGCCTGGGAATTCCCGCCATTTGAATCATTTCAACTGATATTTACAATCACTATTTATTATTTGTTTTGATTGTTCGCGCTCCTTATACTGCCTTCTCGTGACCAGAGGGTTCCACGCCCCGCCCACCCCTTGGGGATCAAGAGAATTGGAGACCGTAATGATCAGAGCAGTCCGCAACCTCGCACTATCCATTTGCGCCGGGCTGGTAATGGCCGCACCGGCAATCGCCAATACTTCCGCCTATCCCAACCAGCCGATCCGCATCGTGGTCCCGTACGCGCCGGGCGGCTTCAACGACACTATCGCCCGCCTGGTCGGCAAGAAGCTGCAGGATTCCTGGGGGCAACCGGTGATCGTGGACAACCGGCCGGGCGGCGGGACCATCCTTGGCCTGACCAACGCGGCCAAGTCGCCGCCGGATGGCTACACGCTGGCCGTGGTCGGCTTCCCCACCGTTGCCAACCAGTTCCTGCACAAGAAGCTGACCTACGACACCAACAAGGATTTCACGCCGGTCGTGCTCGGCGCCTATTCGCCGAACCTGCTGGTGGTCCGTGCCGATTCGCCGATCAAGTCGCTGAAGGATTTCATTGCGGCTGCGAAAGCCAAGCCGGGCAAGCTGAATTACGCCAGCGCGGGTAACGGCACCTCGAACCACTTGACGATGGAGTACTTCAAGAGCGTGGCAGGCATCGACCTCACGCAGGTGCCGTACAAGGGCAGCGCGCCGATGATCACCGACCTGCTTGGCGGTCAGGTGGACATCATGTTCGACAACGCGCCGCATGTGATGCCGCACGTCAAGGCCGGCAAGCTGCGCGCGCTGGCGATCACCAGCGAAAAGCGTTCGCCGCTGCTACCGGATGTGCCGACCGTGTCCGAACTCGGCTTCCCCGACTTCGTAGTGTCGGTCTGGTACGGCTTCTCCGCGCCCGCCGGCACGCCGCCGGAGATCATCGCCAAGCTCAACGGCGAGATCAACAAGATCCTCAAGGCGGATGACATCAAGAAGGCATTCGTTGATGCCGGCGTGGACCCGCTCGGCGGCAGCACCCAGCAGTTCGACACCTACTTCAAGTCGCAGAGCGCGCGCTGGGGCAAGGTCATCAAGGATGCCAACGTGGTGGCGGACTGAGAAGACACGCAATGGTGCGCGGGGCGCGCCCTACGATTCAAGAGCGAGACCGATCCATGGAAATGAAAGTGCCATCCCCAGTCGCCGAACACGCGCAGCAGAACGCGCATGTCGGCCGCCCGATGCGGCGCATCGAAGATGCATCGCTGCTGACCGGGCGCGGCCAGTACGGCGACGATGTCGGCGTCAAGCCCGGCACGCTGCATGCAGCCGTGGTGCGCTCGCCGCATGCGCATGCGGTGCTCGGCCGGATCGATACCCGCCAGGCGGCAAGCGCGCCTGGCGTGCGTGCCGTGCTGACCGGCAAGGACATCGCGGACTGGTCGCGTCCCTTCGTGGTCGGGGTAAAGTCGCCGATGGAAATGTGGGCGCTGGCGATGGATCGCGTGCGCTATGTCGGCGACCCGGTGGCGGTGGTGATCGCCGAATCGCGTTACCTCGCTGAAGACGCGGCCGACCTGATCACCGTCGAGTACACGCCGCTGCCTGCGGTGACCAGCATCGACGAAGCGATCCGCGAAGACGCGACGGTGCTGCATGAAGTTGTCGGCAGCAACGTGGTGAGCGACCGCCATTTCCGCTACGGCGACCCGGAAACCGCGTTCGCCAATGCCGCACACTGCATCGAACTCACCGCGCACTATCCGCGCAATTCCTGCACGCCCATGGAAGGCTCGGTGGTGGTGGCGGAATACCTTTCCGATGAAGAAGGCTACGACGTCAGCTCCAACTTCATGGGACCGTTTTCCCTGCATACGGTGATGGCGCTCGCACTGCGCGTGTCGGGCACCAAGCTGCGGCACCGCACCTTCCGCGATTCCGGCGGCAGCTTCGGCGTCAAGCATGCGGTGTTCCAGTATGTCGTGCTGATGTGCCTCGCCTCGCGCAAGGCGGGCGCGCCGGTGAAGTGGGTGGAAGACCGGCTGGAACACCTGGTCGCGCTGACCTCGGCCACCGGCCGCCTGTCGACGATTCGCGCGGCAGTCGAAGCCGACGGCCGCATCACTGCCTTGTCCTACGACCAGTTCGACGATTGCGGCGGCTACCTGCGCGCGCCGGAACCGGCGACCTTTTACCGCATGCACGGCTGCCTGACCGGTGCGTATGCGATCCCGAACCTCTTGGTGCGCAATCGCGTGGTGCTCACCAACAAGACGCCGGCCGGCCTGGTGCGCGGCTTCGGCGGCCCGCAAGTGTATTTCGCACTCGAGCGCCTGATGCAGCGCATTGCCAATACATTGGGCATCGACCCGGTCACGCTGTACCGGCGCAATTTCATCCCGGCCGATGCTTTCCCCTACCGGGCGGCCGCAGGCGCGCTGATCGATTCCGGCAACTACCAGCGTGCGCTGGAACTGGTGGAAGAAGACGGCAAGCTGGAACGGCTCTATGCGCGCCGCAAGCAGGCGCGCGCGGAGGGGCGCCTGTACGGCATCGGCTTCGCCGCCATCGTCGAGCCGTCGATTTCCAACATGGGCTATATCTCGACCGTGCTGCCGGCCGAAGCGCGCGCCAAGGCCGGCCCGAAGAACGGCGCGATCGCGGCCGCCACGGTCAGCATTGATCCGCTGGGCGGCGTCAACGTCGTCATCGCGTCGGCACCGGCTGGACAGGGACACCGCACGGTTTGCGCGCAGGTCGCCGCCGATGTCTTCGGCATCGATCCGGAAGGCATCGCAGTCAATGTCGAATTCGATACGCAAAAGGATGCATGGTCGGTCGCGGCCGGCAACTATTCGAGCCGCTTTGCCGGCGCGGTCGCGGGCACGGTGCATCTTGCCGCGTGCAAGCTGCGCGACAAGCTTGCGCGCATCGCCGCGCCGCAGCTCGGCTGCACACCTGACGAGGTGGTTTTCGCCGGCGGCAAGATCAGTTCGCCGCTCGCCCCCGACAAGGGCTTGCCCTTCCTGCGCATGGCCGCCAGCCCGCACTGGGCGCCGGGGCTGCTTCCCGAAGGCGTGGAGCCGGGCCTGCGCGAAACCGCATTCTGGACCGCGGAGCAATTGACCGCGCCCGACGAACAGGACCGCGTCAATACCTCGGCTGCCTACGGTTTCGCATTCGACGTGTGCGCAGTGGAAGTCGACCGCGACACCGGCCGCGTGCGCATCGACGAATACATTACCACCCATGACGCGGGCAAGATCCTCAATCCGGCGCTGGCCGACGGCCAGATCCGCGGCGCCTTCGCGCAGGGACTGGGCGCGGCGCTGATGGAAGAGTTCCGCTATGGTGAAGACGGCAGCTTCCAGTCCGGCACCTTCGCCGACTACCTGGTGCCGACCACTTGCGAAGTGCCGGAGCCGACCATCATCCACCTCGAAACGCCGTCTCCGTTCACGCCGCTCGGCGCCAAGGGCCTGGGCGAGGGCAACAACATGAGCACGCCGCCCTGCATCGCGAATGCGGTGGCCGATGCGATCGGCGCCGCCGATGTCACGCTGCCGCTCACGCCATCCAAGGTGATGTCGCTGATCGGTATCGATGATCGTCCGCCATCCAAACCGAAAACCGTGCAGGCACCTGCCGCCGGCAAGGGGGGCAAGTCGCTCGCCGCGCGCGGCGAGGTGTTCCTCAATGCGCCGCCGGTCGCCGTGTTCGCGGTACTGCTCGATCCCGCCGCACTCGCGAAAGTCATCCCCGGATGCAACGGCCTCGAGCGCATCGGTGAAAACCGCTACCGCGCCGCTGTGACGGTCGGTGTCGGCATGATC
>NZ_LSTO01000001.1:2255131-2266197 GCF_002211445.1 Noviherbaspirillum denitrificans
ACAGCCGAGGTGGGTACATTTCGCCGACACCGCGTGCAGCGCCCCATCGTCGTCGCGGTACACGGCCACCTTGCGCATGCCGTTGCGCACGATGGCGCCTTCTCCGGCCGGGATTTCCTGCGCCGAGTCCACTTCACCGCCGGTCACCCACTCACTGTATTTAGACAAGGTATTGGCCTGCTCGGCGACTAAGTCGGCAACACCGTGGCGCACCTTGCGCGCGGGCGCGTAGACGGACTGCCAGGGATTCTCGCGGCCCATGATGAGGTCGGTCACCAGCATCGCGCCGATGGTGGTGTGGGTCATGCCGTTGCCGGAGTCGCCGGTGATGATGTACACATTGCGGTCATCCACCGGATTGCGGCCGAGGTAGGCCAGCCCGTCGGACGGCTCCATGATCTCGCCCGACCAGCGGTATTCCACGGTACCCGCCATCGGGAAACGGTCCCGCGTCCAGCGTTCCAGTTCGTCGTAGCGATGCTGCGGATGGTAATCCTGCCCGACCTTGTGGTCCGCCCCGCCGACGACGAGAATGTCGTGGTCCGCCTGCGCGCCGCTCTTCTCGGTCCGGATGTAATAGTAGGGGTCGCCGGTATCCCAGAGCAGGATGGACGGTACCGAATCCTTCGGCACGCGCAATCCGATGACGTAGGTGCGGTAGCCAGCCTGCTTCGTATGCATGACCACGCGGTCATTGAAAGGCGTGTTGGTGGCAATGACGACGGCATCTGCCCTGACCTTGCCGCCGGATGTGGTCACGGTCTGCATCCTGGCATCCCCGTCCACGCCGAGCGCCCGCGTCCCGCAGTACACGCGCCCGCCATTACGCACGACAGCCTCGGCCAGGCCAGCCAGGTACTTCAGCGGATGGAATTGCGCCTGGTTGCGGAAATGGATGCAGCGTCCGGTATCGAAAGCCAGGCCGGGCACACGTTCCAGCAGTTCGACATCGGCGCCTGCCCGCTTCGCTGCGTCAAACTCCTTGTCGATGTTGCCTGCGCCGAGCGAGTAGAGGTAGCCGCTGACGCGTTCGAATCCGCAATCGATCTTCTCGTACCGGATGATGGTTTCGACCTGCGTGATCGATTGCGCATAGGCGTCCGCGACGAGCTTCGCAGTCTTTTCGCCGAAGCCGGACTTGATGTCTGCATACCATTCATCCGGCGGAAAAAAATGCGCGGTGGTGCGCCCGGTCTCCCCGGCGCCCACACCGAGGGCATCGACGACCACGACGCTGCGACCTTGCCTGCCAAGAAGATAGGCAGTCGTCAGCCCGGCAATGCCGGCGCCGACCACGCAGACATCGGCCTCGATATCACCCGCCAGCGGCGGAAAATCCGGCACGGCAGCCGTCGCCATCCATACCGAAGTGGATACGCCATTGCTTGCTTCCAGCATGATTCGTCCTTTCTGTCCGCATGACGGGCCGGCACAGGACGCCGGCCCTTTGCGGATAGACAAGGCCGATGGCGATAGGTTTATTTCACTGGCGCAGGCGCAATGCCGCCTTCCTGACGCTGCCCAGCGGAAGCACCTGCGCGCTGACGTCGTTCGCGGTACGCGGCTCCGGCACTTTCTCAAGCGACAATACCTCGGCCGAGCGCAGCACCCCTGCCGATGCGCTCAGGTCAAATGCAGCCACGGTCTGCCCGAGTGCCGACGCGCGCATTTCCATCGATGCCGCGGCCGCGGCGGCCTGCTCCACCAGCGCCGCGTTCTGCTGCGTCATCTCGTCCATCGTCGAGATGGCGCGGTTGATTTCCTCGATGCCGCGACTCTGTTCCTGACTCGCCTCGGTAATCTCGTTCATGATGTCGGCCACGTGCTTGACCGCCGTGACGATCTCGTCCATCTGCCGGCCGGCGTCGTCGACGAGGGCATTGCCGCTTTCGACCTTCTTCACCGAGTCGCCGATCAAGTCCTTGATCTCGCGCGCGGCCTGTGCGGAGCGTTGCGCGAGCGTACGCACCTCGGCGGCCACAACCGCGAAGCCGCGCCCCTGCTCCCCGGCGCGGGCCGCTTCGACGGCGGCATTCAACGCAAGGATATTGGTCTGGAAAGCGATGCCGTCGATCACACCGATGATGTCGACGATCTTGCGCGAACTGTCCTTGATCGAGCCCATGGTCTCGACAACCTGGTTCACCACCTCGCCACCCTTAACCGCTGACTCGGATGCCGAACGCACGAGCCTGTTCGCCTGCTGCGCATTGTCGGCATTGTGCTTCACGGTCGACGTCAGCTGCTCCATCGAGGAAGCCGTCTGCTGCAGGGCGCTTGCCTGCGATTCGGTGCGGGAAGACAGGTTGGAGTTGCCGCTGGAAATTTCGTTGGACGCGGTGCCGATCTCATCCGTCCCTGCGCGTACCTGGCTGACGATGCGGGACAGGCTTTCATCCATTTCCCTGAGGGCCCGCAACAGCTCACTGGTTTCGTCCTTGCCGACCACCTCGATCCCGGCGCCGAGCTTGCCGGCTGCCACGCGTTTGGCGACGCCGACCGCATCCTGCAACGGATGGGTGATGCTGCGCGTGGTGACAAAGGACAGGACGCCGCCGGTTGCCACGGTGACGATGCCCATCAGCATGAGCAGCGTGGTCAGCCGCTGGCCTGCAGATTCCGAGGCCTCGATCAGCCCGTCGACCGTTTTCTGCTGCATGTCGACCAGCCGGTCGATTTCCGTGATAGCTTGCTGGTTGAGGGGATCGATGCGCGCCGAAATAACCTTCCCGGCCGCCTCGTTCGCATAATCCTTGACCTTCTCGATGGCTTCCTTGAAGGGCTCTTCGGTCTTCTTGTTGAGCTCGGCGATGCTGGCGACAATCGCCTTCTCTTCCGCCGACAGGCCAAGTGCCAGCATCTTGTCCTGTGCCTCCTGGAAGCGCTTGCGCTGCACCAGCGCCTTGCTCTCTTCCTTCTGCATTTCAGGCGTGCTGTATTGCAAGCCGACGTTGCGCATGGCAATGCCGCCCTCCAGCACCGCGCTGCGCATCGCGCTGGCTACCGCCACCTTGCCGGTAGCCACCTTCAATCCTTCGTTCTGGACGCGCCGGCTGTTGGCGCTGATGACGATGTCCGCGATCAGCACGCAGACCACCATGACCAAGATGATGCCGAAACCCATACCCAGCCGCGTACCGATTTTCACCGTACGTAGATTCATAACCGTGTCTCCCCGACCAAATTGCACGGAGCAGCAAGAATCCGCCTGCCGGGCTGTCATGCGCCCGATCGAATGTTTGGATGGACTGAATTCTGCTGCGCTAGAACATCAAGCGTGCTTGACGCACACCCCAGCAGGGCCAGTGTAAAGGAGTGAATGGTGATTTTCCACCTTGCCTTCCTGTGAAGATTTTTACGAAGGTGCCAACCTGTCCGATTATTGGACATTCACCGAAAAAGCCGGAATGCAGGAGGAATGGAAAAGGGGAGATGCTTCGTCGAGGATGCCGAAAAGTGTTACAGAATCGGGATTTACGGCATAGCAGTGACTAGCTGGCAATGCCCGAAAACCAGACAGTACAGCATATGCCTGATTTCCGGACACGAATAACTTCGTTGCCTATTGACAACACATTGAGGGATCAGCTCCCTGTGGCGGGTGCCACTGCACAGGTGTTGAGAATACGCTGACTCTGCGCCATATCCGATGGGAGCGCTATGCCATCCTTGCGAGCCGGCAGCAGACCGGACCAATCCTGCGGTCCGTAGCCATACATGGACACGACGCCATCCAGCAATTCCTCGTCGCGAATGCCGGCGCGGACGAGGTCGGAGCGGCAAACATAGACTTCAGCTCCGCGCTCCTTCGCGGTCTTCAGCATCTGCCGCAGATCCTGGGTCGACCGGGTCCTGGTCAGCAAGCCGGCATCGGCCCCGGCCACGACGATCCAGAACGGCTTGTCCGATTTGTGCGGATTGTCGGCAAGGGCTTGACCCATGGTTTGCGCAAGCGGCCTACCCTGTTCCGCCACGTACACGCCGCCGGCCATAGCGGCGACAGGTACAGCAAGTGCAAGGACGATCAGAACCAGCAGGCGCAGCACGGGATGGCCGGGCAGGCTGCTGTGCGCCGGCCGATCGGCATGATGAAAGGCACGTGACAGCGAAAACATCGACACTCCATTTTTCATTGGTTCAAGTCGTCCGGTCCATGCCCTGGCGAATACGTTCGGCAGCCAGGCGGATCGTGGCGGGATTGATTTCCGCGCCTTGCGTATCCAGCGCGAACGCGAGCGCGGTATCCATTGTCGACAGGTGGAACAGGAACCATTGCGGCAGCAGTTCCGCCGCCTCGCGGCCAAGGGCGATGTCGCCATTCAACACATGCGGCGCGACGTGATGCAGCGCGCCCAGCACACGGGAGTGCTGCTCGCGATGTCCCAGCAGGCCGGGATAATCGATTTCTTCCATGAGGTCTTCCTCCTCGCGGAAGTCCTTTTCCACCTTGCCGATGAGACCCATGAAGGCAGTGGGAAACTGGTCATCCGGCATGGTCAGCAGTGCGCTCAGGTCCTCGAAGAACACCTTGTGCGCCTCATCCATGTCCTTCACGCCGAGGGTCATATCCTCAGACCATTTGATCGTTTGCATCACAGCCTCCTTGATTAAGCAACCAATGACCATCACGCGGATGGCCGAATTTGCCAGCATCCACCGGCGTTCTTCCCGGCCCCCTGCGCGACATCCTCCGCCCTGTTGTCGTACGGGGCGAAGTGGAGGTACGCGGATTGCGGGGAGAACGAATTCGGTTCTGCGACGGAGAAGGCGGACAGGCAGGCACCCGTGTCTGTCGACAACCGCACCATGGCGCGGATGGCCCGGACGGACAACGCCGAACCGCCGGTTGGCACGAGAATCGTCCCGAACATGATGCTCCTCTCCGATATCTCCGCCAGCCTTCAAGACCTTATTCTTCTGATGGTCATTCTAGAAGAATTTCAGGTCCCTTCAAGGCTGAAACCGGCGAGGAGTTGCCAACAAGAAAGGCATGGATTGACCTGGATCAAGAAAAGCCGATTCTGGCCGGGCGGCCTGCTACAGGCGCGCCGCGTACACCAGATTGCGGAACAACTGGCGGAAATGGGTGCGCTGTTCCGGCGCCTGCATCATGAAGATCGCCAGCATGTCCTCGGCAGGATCTATCCAGAAATACGTGCCAGCCAGACCGCTCCAGCTGTAGTCGCCCACCGATCCCGGCATCACTGCTCCGCCCGGATGCGTGCGGACGGAAAATCCGAGACCGAACCCGTAGCCAGGACCCGGCAGGTAGCTCAGGCCCGAACGCGCCAGCGGCAGGTCGGCAAGGTGGTCGCTCGTCATGAGCGCGAGCGTCTTGCGCGACAGCAGGCGCACGCCGTCGAGTTCGCCGCCATTGGCGAGCATTTGCGCGAAGCGGAAATAGTCATGCAGGGTGGACATCATGCCTCCGCCCCCACCCAGGAAATTCGGCTTACGGCGCGGCTGGTTCAGCTTCACGGCCGTGCCGTTGACAGGGTCGGTCGCGAACGCTTCGGCAAGGCGATGATGCCTGCTCTCATCCACCCAGAAGCCGGAATCCTTCATGCCCAATGGGCCGAGGATACGTTCTTCCAGCAGCGCGTCGAGCGGCATGCCAGAAACGCGCTCCAGCAATACGCCGAGCACATCGGTCGCATGGCTATATTCCCAGACCGTGCCCGGCTGGTACATGAGCGGCACCTGCCCGAGCTGGCGAATGAACTCGTCACTCGTTGCGCGCGGGCTGCCGATGCCGGCCTTGCGGTACGCCTCCTTGACCAGCGAGTCGCCGAAGATGCCGTAGGTGAAGCCTGCCGTATGGCGCAGCAAGTCCTGCACGGTGATCGGCTGGCGCACCTCTTCCAGCTGCAGGGTGCGCTTGCCCTTGCCGTCGTCCCTTTCCACCCCGACCTTGATGCCGCGCAGTTCCGGCAGGATATTCACGATCGGATCGCTCAGCAGAAGGCGTCCCTGCTCGACCAGCATCATCGTCGCCACGGACACGATGGGCTTGGTCATCGAATAGATGCGGAAGATCGTGTCCAGCGCCATGGGCACCCCGGTTTCCGGGTCCTGCACGCCCATTGCTGTCTCGAACACGATCCTGCCCTTGTGCGCGACCAGCATGGCCGCGCCCGGGATGAAGCGCGCGTCGATATCCACCTGCAACCGCTTTTTCAGCGCTTCCAGGCGCTGTGCCGAAAATCCGTCCATGTGTCTCCATCCTTGTCTGCGCCGTCGAAAAACCGAACGGTCGAACGGATTTTAATGGAGGATCGGCATGCTTGCCTTGCGCCGCAATCACGCCATGATGTGATAACCCGCGTCGATGTACTCCACGTTGCCCGTCAGCGACCGCGCGCCGTCGGACGCAAGGAAGGCGGCGACGTTGCCTACGTCCTCGATCGACGCCAGCATGCGTTCGGGGGAGCGCTCCTTCGCGCGCGTGAGCAGGGCATCGAAGTGGCCGATGCCGGAAGCCGCGCGCGTCATCAGCGGCCCCGGCGACAGCGCATGAACGCGGATACCCTTCACGCCCAGTTCCGCCGCCAGGTAACGCACGGAACTTTCGAGGGCAGCCTTCACCGGCCCCATCATGTTGTAGTGCTCGACCACGCGTTCGGAGCCGAAGAAGGTCACCGTCTGCAGGCAGCCGCCGTCCTTCATCAGCGGCTCGGCGAGGCGCGCCATGCGGATGAAGGAATGGCAGGACACTTCCATCGCCATTGCGAAGCCTTCGCGCGAGCAGTCGACCAGGCGGCCCTGCAAGTCATCCTTCGGCGCGAAGGCGATCGAGTGCAGCACGAAGTCGAGCTTGCCCCACTCCGCGGTAATGCGTTCGAACACGGCTTCAACCTGTCCTTCCTGGCGTACGTCGCAGGGCATCACAATGGTGCTGCCGAGGGATTCGGCGAGCGGGCGCACGTGCGGCTCGGCCTTCGCATTCAGGAAGGTGATGGCGAGGTCCGCCCCTGCGTCCCGGAATGCGCGCGCACACCCGTAGGCAATGCTGTCGTCGTTGGCGATGCCGACGACCAGCCCTTTTTTGTTGGCGAGATTCATGCTTGCTTTGCTCCTTGGATTTGAATCGGGGAAAGCCCGAGGCGACCGGGCTTCACCGCTTTGGATTGCCTGCAGGCTGCGGCAATCGGACGGCGGGTTTGATCTGGAACAAAGGATAACCAGCTCTTGCCGCAGCGCAGCATCGACATCGCCATTCATGGCGACACCATTCGGGCCCGGTTGACATGGATCAACAAAATTTCGGAGCTATCCCTTTACGGTGGACGCTCAACCGTTGCAAGACTTGAACGATGATGCCCGACTCCGTTCCACGCAACACGGTGTTCTCCCTGCGCGATGTCGCCAAGACATACACCATGGGCGAGGTGCGCGTATTGGCGCTGCACGACGTCAACCTGGATCTGTATGAAGGCGAGTTCGTCGTTCTCCTCGGCGCATCGGGCAGCGGCAAGTCGACGCTGCTCAATATCCTTGGCGGACTGGACACGCCGAGCGCGGGCACGCTGCATTACCTCGACCACGACCTGACAAGCGCGAGCGATGCCGAGCTGACTGCGTTCCGGCGCGAGCATGTCGGCTTCGTCTTCCAGTTCTACAACCTCATCCCCAGCCTGACCGCGCTCGAAAACGTGCAGCTCGTCACCGAGATCAGCCCGCATCCGATGGATCCTGCGGAAGCATTGCGCATGGTCGGACTGGAGGAGCGGATGCATCATTTTCCCGCGCAACTGTCGGGCGGCGAGCAGCAGCGCGTGGCCATCGCCCGCGCCATCGCCAAGCAGCCGGACATGCTGCTGTGCGACGAGCCGACCGGCGCCCTCGACTTCCGAACCGGGAAGCTGGTGCTGGAAGTGCTCGACCGCATCAACCGCGAACTGGGGACGACCACCGCCGTCATCACGCACAACGCGGCGATCGCCGGCATGGCGCACCGCGTGATTCATATCAGCAGCGGCTGCATCACGCGCATCGAGACCAACGCGCAACGTCTCGCGCCGGGAGACATCCGGTGGTGACCCTGCGCCTGCGCCCTGTCGATACCAAGCTGCTGCGCGACTTGTGGCGCATGCGCGGACAGGCGCTGGCAATTGCCATGGTGGCGATGTGCGGCATCGCGACGCTAGTCACGATGCGCGGTGGCTATGAAGCGCTGCTGGAGGCGCAGCACTCCTATTACGAGCGCTACCGCTTCGCCCATGTGTTCGCGCATGTGAAGAATGCGCCGCTCACGCTGGTCGATCGCGTACGCGAGATTCCAGGGGTAAACGATGCCGACGGGCGCGTGGTGTTCGACGCCTCGCTCGACGTGCCCGGCCTGGACGAGCCGGCCAGCGCCCGCCTGGTATCGCTGCCCGCGACACCCGGCACCGGACTCAACCGCGTGCACCTGCGCAGCGGACGGCTGCCGGAAACGGGGAACCGGCTCGAAGTGCTGGCCAGCGAAGCCTTCTCCACCGCCAACCATTTGCGTCCCGGCGATAGCCTGGCAGCCATCATCAACGGCCGAAAGGAACGGCTGTATATCGTCGGCATCGGCATCTCGCCGGAGTACGTCAACGAAATCAAGGGCAACAGCTTTCCCGACAACCGGCGCTTCGGCGTGTTGTGGATGGCGCGCGATGCGCTGGCTGCCGCGCTGAACATGCGCGACAGTTTCAACGACGTCGCCGTCATCCTCGCACCGCATGCCAGTGAACAGCGCGTCATCGAGCAGCTCGACATCCTGCTCGCGCCCTATGGCTCGCTCGGCGCCTATGGCCGCAGGGAGCAGGTGTCGCACAGCTTCATCGACAACGAACTGTCCTCCAACCGCGTAAGCGGCACCATCATTCCCGCCATCTTCCTCGGCGTCACCGCCTTCCTGATCCACAACGTGCTCCTGCGCATCATCACCTTGCAACGCGCGCAGATCGCGCTCCTAAAGAGCTTCGGCTACGGCAGCTTTTCGGTTGCCGCGCACTACATCAAGTTCGCGGTGCTGACCGTGATGGCGGGAGGCGTGCTCGGCGTGGCATTGGGGACCTGGCTGGGACAGGGGCTGGCCGGGCTGTATGCGGAGTTTTACCACTTCCCCAGCATGGCGTTCCGGCTGTCGGGATTTTCGATCGCGCTGTCGCTGGTGGTTGCCATCTTCTCGGCGGTGTTCGGCGCGTGGCTTGCGGCGGTGCGCGTGCTGCGCCTGGCGCCGGCGGAAGCGATGCGGCCGGAGGCGCCCGCGCATTTCAGGCCCGGCCCGTTGGAACGGCTTGGATTGCAGCGCTACATGCCGTTGCCGGTGCGAATGGTACTGCGCAACCTGGAACGCAACGCGGCCAAGTCCCTGCTCTCCATCCTGGGCCTCGCGCTGGCGGTCGCGCTGGTGATCACCGGCCAGTACACCTTTGATGCGCTCAACGAGATCATTCGCCTCCAGTTCCGCACCGCGCAGCGCGACGATGTGACGCTCAGCTTCAACGAAGCGTGCGACCTGTCCGTGGCGCACAACCTCGCCGCCCTGCCCGGCGTGCTGCGCGTCGAGCCCTTCCGCAGCCTTCCGGTCAGGATGCGCTTCCGCCACCGCATGAAGAAGACCGTCATCATGGGCATGGCGCCGGTACGCGAGCTGCGCATGATCCTCGACGAACGAGAGCAGCCGGTCGACCTGCCGCAAGAAGGCATCGTGCTGACGAAAAAGCTCGCTGAAATCCTCGGCGTCTCCGCCGGCGATGCGCTGACGGTGGAATCGCTGGAAGGCAAGCGCGCGTCCGCCACAATCCCGGTGACGCTCATCGTTGACGAGCCGATCGGCACTTTTTCGTACATGTCCAATGCCGCCCTCGCCCGCATCCTGTCGGAACCGGAAACCGCTTCCGGAGCATTCCTCGCTGTCGATCCGAAACACCAGGCCGAACTGTACAGCACACTCAAGTCAATCCCCGCGGTCGGCAGCGTGAACCTGCGCGAAGCGACACTGCAAAGCTTCCTGTCGACCGTCGCGCAGAACATGAAGATCAACACCATGGTGCTGGTCGCCTTCGCCTGCGTGATTGCGGCCGGTGTCGTGTACAACGCGGCGCGCATCGCCCTGTCCGAGCATGCGGTTGAACTGGCGAGCCTGCGCATCCTCGGCTTCACGCGCGGCGAGGTCGGCCGCATGCTGCTCGGCGAACAAGGCTTGCTCACGCTGGCGGCCATCCCGCTGGGATGCGTGCTCGGTTATGCACTGTCCGCCCTGCTTTCCGAACTGCTGAGCCAGGAGCTGTTCCGCATTCCCCTCGTGGTCAGTACGCGCACATTCCTGCTCTCGATCGGCGTCGTGCTGCTGGCGGCCGCCGTTTCCGGCTACCTCGTATGGCGCAAGGTGCAGAAACTCGATCTGATTGAAGTCCTCAAGACACGCGAATGATGGATACCCGAACCAAAACCCCGCTTGCCGAAGACACCAAGGCAAGGAAGATGCGGCCGAAAACGGTCGCCATTGCATCGCTGGCGACTGTCGCCACCGCCGGACTCCTCTGGCTGCTGTTCTCCCCGGATCCTGTCAAGGTCGAACTTGCCCAGGTCGACGAAGGCCCGATGCAGGTCACCGTCAACAACCAGGGCCAGGTGCGCGTGCATGACAGATACGTGGTCGCCGCGCCGGTCGCAGCTGAACTGCAGCGCATCGAATGGCACGACGGTGATGCAGTCCGGCGCGGGCAGATGGTGGCGAGCCTGAGCCCCTTGCCGATGGATGCGCGGCAGCGGCAGGAAGCTGTTGCCCGCCTCGATGCGGCCAAGGCGCTGGCGCAGGAAGCCGCGCAACGTGCCGGGCGGGCCATGACCGACATGCAGTTCGCCGCCAGCGAACGCGCGCGCATCGAGCGGCTGGTCAAGGACAACTTCATGTCGCCCCAGGCAGCGGAAAAAGCCGTCACCGCCGAAAAGAACAGCCGCGCCGAATGGGACGCCGCCCGCTCGCGCCAGCAGGCGGCGCAGGCCGACGTGCGCGCCGCCGAAGCCGCCTTGCTCGTGAGCGACAGCGGCGGCAAGCGCCGGATCGACCTGAATGCCCCGGTTGATGG
>NZ_LSTO01000001.1:2266207-2271996 GCF_002211445.1 Noviherbaspirillum denitrificans
ACAAATGGCGCCATCCACATCTTGTTGTTTTCGTGAATCTGGTAAAGCATGAGCCGGCCTCTCCACTGAAAAGTTGACGCCCTCCGCGGCTTTCATTCCGTCAGGAAAGCACCGGCAGATGTTGCCGGTTTTCAAATAGACCGGACAAGGATCTATATCAAGGAACCCGCACGCCGGATGGACTGTCGGGAATTTGCGCGGAGGCAGAATCGCCGCTAACGTGCGTAGTGCACTGATGCAAATAAGCTAGAATTCCGTTTTTGCACTGCAACATTCACAGGAGGCGTCCTTGGCGTCCGAGCCCCACAAGTCCAGTCTTGCCGCATTGACCCTGGCCGCGATCGGTGTCGTTTACGGCGACATCGGCACCAGTCCGCTATATACGATGAAGGAAGTGTTCGCACCGGAGCACGGCCTGCCCCTCAACGAAGGAAACCTGTTCGGCGTGACTTCGCTGATCGTCTGGGCGCTGATCCTCATCGTGTCCCTCAAATACGTAACCCTCGTGCTGCGTGCCGACAACCGCAGCGAAGGCGGCGTGATGGCGCTCGTGGCGCTGGCACTGTCATCGGTCGGCACGAAATCGCGCTGGTACCACCCGCTGGTGCTGGTCGGCCTGCTCGGCACGGCCATGTTCTTCGGCGATGGCGTGATCACACCGGCGATCTCGGTGCTGTCGGCCATCGAGGGCCTGGAAGTCGCCACGCCTGCATTCACGCCTTATGTGGTGCCGCTCACGGTCGTGGTGCTGGTCGCGCTCTATACCCTGCAAAGCAAGGGCACCGGCGGCATCGGCAAGTGGTTCGGCCCGATCGTGCTGGTCTGGTTCGGCGCGCTGGCAGCGATGGGCATCGTCAATATTGCGGAAAACCCGGCCATCCTTGCCGCGCTCAATCCGCTGCATGCCGCCCGCTTCCTGGCGCAGAACGGCTGGCTGGCCTTCGTCGCACTCGGTGCGATCGTGCTGGCGGTCACCGGCGCCGAGGCGCTGTATGCGGACATGGGACATTTCGGCAAGCGGGCGGTCCGGCTGGCGTGGTTCGCGGTCGTGTTCCCCGCGCTGATGCTCAACTACCTCGGCCAGGGCGGCCTTTTGCTCGGCAATCCCGAAGCCGTGTCCAACCCGTTCTACCTGCAACTCGGACCGTGGAGCGTGTATCCGCTGGTCGTGCTGTCGACCATGGCCACGGTGATCGCTTCGCAGGCCACGATTTCCGGCACCTTCTCGATTGCCCAGCAGGCGATCGCACTCGGCTTCCTGCCGCGCATGCGCGTCCTGCACACTTCTGATCGGGAAATGGGCCAGATCTACATCCCGCTCATCAACTGGATGCAGCTGGGCGTGGTGCTGCTGGCGGTGATCGGTTTCGGTTCCTCGTCCAACCTGGCGTCTGCCTACGGCATCGCGGCGACGACGACCATGCTGATGACGACCATCCTCACCTTCTTCGTGATCCGCTACCGCTGGCGCTACAACCTGCTGCTGTGCTTCGGCGCAACCGGCTTCTTCATGACCATCGACGTGGCGCTGTTTTCCGCCAATACGCTCAAGATCCTGCACGGCGGCTGGTTCCCTCTGGTGCTGGCGGCGGTCCTGATGATGCTCATGCTGACCTGGCGCGACGGGCGCCACCTGGTGTACGAGAACCTGCGCCGGCACCTGGTACCGCTGGAAGACTTCCTGCAATCGCTGTTCATCAGCCCGCCGGCGCGCGTCGAGGGCACCGCTGTCTTCTTCCGTGCGGAAGGCGACGGCGTGCCGCACGCGATGCTGCACAACCTGCTGCACAACAAGGTGCTGCACGAGCGCACGGTCTTCCTGACGGTCTACAACGCCGATATCCCGATGGTGCCCGAGGAAGAGCGCGTGAAGGTGACGCCGCTCGGCCACCAGTGCTACCAGGTCAACATCCATTACGGCTTCAAGGACGAGCGCGACATCCCGGCGGCGCTGGAAATGTGCAAGGACGCCGGACTGGAAATGGACGCGATGAGCACGTCCTATTTCATCGCCCGCCAGACCGTCATCCCGCGGGTCGGCAGCGGCATGGCGCTGTGGCGCGAATCGCTGTTCGCCACCATGTCGCGCAATGCGCGCGACGCCGCGGACTACTACCGGGTGCCGACCAACCGCGTGATCGAACTGGGGACGCAAGTGGAGATCTGACCGGGGCCTGCCTCCGGTCCGAATGGCTATTTCCACAAGTAAACACCTATAATACTTGTGGTTATTGCCGCCAGGACCGGCCGGCCCCCAAACATGCGACCTCGCCAAGTCACCGCCCTCATCGCCGCCCTGCTTCGCCGGGAGCGGCCCCTCTCCCTCAAGCTCAAGCTGATCGGGCTGACTGTCGGCCTGTTTGCGGCCTTCCTCTGGGTCATGGCGACGCTTTCGGTAACGGTACTCGAAAGCCAGTTCGAAAAAGTGCTGTCGGACCAGCAGTTTGCCGCCACCCGCCAGATGGCGGCGCAGATCGATGCCAAGCTGGATGACCGCATTGAAAGCCTTTCCAAAGTAGCGGCCGTCGTGCCGCAAGACATGGCTGTTGCGACCCTGGATGGCTTCCTGGCCGGCTTCCCGGCGCTGCACGTGACTTTTACCGGGGGCATCATCGTGATCGGACTGGACGGCCATGCAATCGCCGACTATCCCGCCGTGCCCGGCCGGCGTGGCACGTATTTCGGCGACCGCGATTATTTCCGCAAAGTGATCGAAAACGGCAAACCGTACATCGACAAGCCCATCATTGGCCGCGCGCTCAAGCGTCCGGTGCTGCCGATTTCGGTCCCGATAACGGATGCTGAAGGACGAGTGCGCGCGGTCTTGACCGGCATCACCGACCTTACGGCCCCCAATTTCCTGGGCATCGTGTCCCAGCCGGACATGGCGGGCAAGGGGGAAGTCTTCATCATTTCGCCGCATGACGGGCTGATCGTCGCATCCACCGATAGCGCACGGGCAATGACACCGTTGGCGGAACGCGGCCGCAATCTGATGCTGGACCGTTTCAGGGATGGCTTCGAAGGCTCCGGAATCAGTTCCAACTCGGCCGGGGTCCCCAAACTGCATTCAGGCAAGCGCGTAGAACGGTCGAACTGGATCGTCGGTTTCTCCCTGCCGGTCGATGTCGCCTTCGGCCCGGTCGCCGCAATGCGTCAATCGCTGTACATCGCTGCCGCGCTCATGACATTGCTGGCCGTCTTCCTTATACAGTGGCTTGCCCGGCGCATGCTGGCACCGCTGGACCAGGCCGGCGCCGCGATGCGCCGCATGGTGGGCGGCGAAACCGAACTGGCGCCGCTGCCGGTGGACAGCGGGGATGAAATCGGCCACCTGATCACCAGCTTCAACCTGCTGGTGGAAGACCGCCATCGCTACGAACATGCCCTGAAGGACAGCGAGCGCAGGCTGAGCAAACTGGTTGAGAGCGCCCCCGACGCCATCATCGTGCAGACCAGGGATTGCATCTCGTACATCAACGAGGCCGGCGTGCACCTGCTCGGTGCGCAGACGCGCAAGCAGCTGCTGGGCACGCCAATCAATGACCGCATCCACCCTGATTTCCATGGCCTGATCGAAGAGCGCATCCTGGCCCTCCGGTCCGGCGCGGAAAGCGTGCCGCCCATGGACGAGACGTTCCTGCGCCTGGACGGCACGGCGGTGGATGTCGAAGTCGCGGCAGTCCCCTTCCGTTTCAAGGATGAAGAGGGTGCTCTGGTCTTCGCGCGCGATGTCACCGCGCGACGCCGCGCCGAACAGAACCAGAAGAAGCTCAACCGCGCGCTGCGCATGCTCAGCGACTGCAACATGACGCTGGTGCATGCGGAACGCGAGCAGAACCTGCTCGACGAGATTTGCCGACTGGTGGTGTTCCGCGGCGGCTATCGCATGGCCTGGGTCGGCTTCGCCGAGCATGACAGCGCGCGGACCGTGCGGGTGGTGAGCCAGTCCGGCTTCGACGGCGGTTACCTGGAAAACCTGCGCATTTCCTGGGACGACGCCACCGAATACGGCCGCGGTCCGACCGGCACGGCGATCCGCGAATCGCGTGTGCAGATCGTGCAGAACTACATGGACAATCCCGCTACCGCGCCGTGGCGCGCCGCCGCCCTCGAGCGCGGCTTCCAGTCCTGCATCGCGCTGCCGCTGATCAGCGGCGGGCGCACCTTCGGCGCGCTGTCGATCTATTCCGCCGATCCGGATTCCTTCGGCCAGGACGAAGTGCGGCTGCTGTATGAACTGGCGACCGACCTGGCATTCGGCGTCGAAACCCTGCGCACCCGGCTGCAGCGGACGGAGGCCGAAGAAAAGCTGGCCTTCCTCGCGCACCACGATCCCCTCACCCACCTGCCCAACCGTGTTCTGCTGCGCGACCGCTTCGACCGCGCGGCGGCGGTGTCGGGCCGGGAACAGTCGGGCGTGGCGGTGCTGGCACTCGACCTCGACAACTTCAAGCAGGTCAACGACGGCCTGGGACACGAAACCGGGGACAAGCTGCTGATGGCTGTGGTGGAACGCCTGCAGGGCTGCATCAGCGAGAGCGACACCATCTGCCGCCACGGCGGCGACGAGTTTGTCATCCTGCTCAACGACGTGACCGATTCCAGCATTGCCAGCCGGGCGGCGCAAGCGATCGTGGATGCGATGGCCGAGCCGTTCGAGATCGGCGCGCATACCCTCAATACCAGCCTGAGCATCGGCATCAGCATGTTCCCGGACGACGGCCGCGACTTCGATACGCTCCTCAAGAATGCCAACACCGCGCTGTACCACGCCAAGGACAACGGCCGCGACACCTACCACTTCTTTGCCTCGTCGATGAATGTGGATGCGCTGGCGCGGATGGAACTGCACGGCAGCCTGCGCAAGGCCGTCAAGAACAACGAGTTCGTACTGCACTACCAGCCGCAGATCGATATCGCTTCCGGTACCGTCGTGGGCATGGAGGCGCTGGTGCGCTGGCGTCGTCCCGACCAGGGCCTGCTGGCGCCGGGCCGCTTCATCGCGCTGGCGGAGGAAAGCGGCCTCATCGTGCCGATCGGCGAGTGGGTGCTGAACGAAGCCTGCCGGCAGGCGGTCGCATGGCAACAGGCCGGGATGGCTGCGCTGCCGGTGGCGGTCAACCTGTCGGCGCAACAGTTCAAGCGCGGCGACATCCTCGACACGGTCCGAAGCGCGCTACGGCAATCCGGCCTGCATCCCGCCCTGCTGGAACTGGAACTGACGGAATCGCTGCTGCTCAACGATACCGCGGCCGTGATGGAAACCCTGCATGAACTGAAGAGGATTGGCGTGCAGCTGTCGATCGACGACTTCGGCACCGGCTATTCCAGCCTCGCCTACCTGAAGCGCCTCGACGTGGACAAGCTCAAGATCGACCAGTCCTTCGTGCGCGATGTGCCCGGCGCCGCCGAGGGCGCGGCCATCGTCAAGGCGATTGTCCAGCTCGGCCATGCGCTGCAGCTGACTGTCATTGCGGAAGGTGTGGAGACGCAGGCGCAGCTCGACTTCCTGCATGCCCAGGGTTGTGACCAGGCACAGGGTTATCTCGTCAGCCGGCCGGTTCCGGCGGACGAGTTTGCGGTACTGGCCGCTGAATTAATGTAAGCCGTTGAACGCCACCGCATCGCTCACCTGCGGCAGGCGGTTGATGCGCGACCAGGTGCCGTTAAGCATCAGTTCCTCGAATTTCCGCGCCGATACCGGCGGGCTGAAGATGAAGCCTTGCGCGCTCGTGCAGTCGCGCGCCTTCAGGTAGGCCAGCTGCTCGGCGGTCTCGACGCCACCC
>NZ_LSTO01000001.1:2272006-2303208 GCF_002211445.1 Noviherbaspirillum denitrificans
CGCCCCGCCCGGCTACGTGGGCTACGAAGAAGGCGGTTACCTGACCGAGGCGGTGCGGCGCAAGCCGTACAGCGTGATCCTGCTCGACGAGATCGAGAAGGCGCACCACGACGTGTTCAATGTGCTGCTGCAGGTGCTCGACGATGGCCGCATGACGGATGGCCAGGGGCGCACGGTGGACTTCAAGAACACGGTGATCGTGATGACCTCGAACCTGGGTTCGCACAAGATCCAGTCGATGGAAGGCAGCGATCCGGAGCTGGTGAAATTGTCAGTGATGGCCGAAGTCAAGACGCATTTCCGGCCGGAGTTCATCAACCGGATCGACGAAATCGTGGTGTTCCATGCGCTCGACGAGAAGAACATCGGCCAGATCGCCCGGATCCAGCTCAAGGTGCTCGAAGCGCGGTTGGCCAAGATGGAAATATCACTCAAGGTCACCGATGCCGCGCTGCAGAAGATCGCCGAGGCCGGTTTTGATCCAGTGTATGGCGCGCGACCGCTGAAAAGAGCCATCCAGCAGCAGATCGAAAACCCCTTGTCCAAGGCCATCCTGGAGGGCCGGTTCGGGCCGAAGGACACCATCCTGGCGGACGTCAGGAATGGCAGGCTGGTGTTCGACAAGGAGGAATGACGACAAGCGTCGGCAGGCGCTGAATCGTTCCACTCACTTCATCGCGGTTTTCCCGCGCAAGAGGCAGAAACATGGCATACCAGAGCGTCAATCCGTACGACGGACAGGTCATCAAGACCTTCAAGGACTTCACCGACGAGCAGGTTGAGGATGTATTACAGAATGCGGAGCGATGCTTCGGGGAGTGGAAACGCGCGTCTTTTGACCAGCGCGCGAAGGTGCTGCACACGGCAGCGGATTCCCTGCGCACCCGTTTCGATGAATTTGCACGGCCGGTGACGCTTGAAATGGGCAAGCTGATCAAGGAGAGCCGCGCCGAGGTACAGCTCAGTGCCGACATCCTCGACTTCTACGCCGAGAATGGCGAGCGTTTCCTCGAGCCGAAGCACATCCATTCGGACGCGGGAGAAGCGGTGGTCATGAACGCGCCGCTCGGCGTGCTGTTCGGCGTCCAACCCTGGAACTTCCCTTACTATCAGCTGGCGCGCTTCGTCGCGCCGAACCTGATGGCGGGCAATACCGTGATGGTGAAACATGCATCCAACGTTCCGCAATGCGCACAGGCTTTCGCCGACCTGTTCCATGATGCGGGAGTACCCGCGGGAGCCTATACCGACATGCGCGTCACCAGGGACCAGGTCGCGCGCATTATCGCCGATCCGCGGGTGCGCGGCGTGGCGCTGACCGGAGGCGAGGACGCCGGCACGGTGGTCGCCACGCAGGCCGGCCACGAGTTGAAGAAAACGACGATGGAACTGGGCGGCAGCGACCCGTTCATCGTGCTGGAAGACGCCGACCTGCCGCTGGCGGTGCGGTGGGCTGTGTGGGGCCGGATTCACAACGCCGGCCAAAGCTGCGTGGCGTCGAAGCGCTTCATCGTTGTCGAAGCGCTCGCCGACCAATTCCTGCAGCAGTTCAAGGCGGCATTGGACGGCCTCAAGATGGGCGATCCGATGGACCCGGCGACCACGCTCGCGCCGCTGTCTTCGAAAGAGGCGCTCGGGCGCCTGAAGGGCCAGGTCGACCGGGCGGTGGCGGCTGGTGCACGGGTCGAGATGGGCGGCCAGCCGGTCGATGGCGTGGCTGCGTTCATGCCGCCTACCATCCTTTCGCATGTCGAGCGGGCCAATCCCGCCTACAACGAGGAATTCTTCGGACCGGTGGCGCTGTACTTCCGTGTCGCCGACGAACGCGAGGCGATCGCGCTTGCCAACGACACCAGGTTCGGCCTCGGCGGCGCCGTCTTCACGAGGGATATCGAGCGCGGCAAGCGGGTAGCCGACAAGATCGATTCGGGCATGGTGACCATCAATCATCCTACCTGGACCGCGCCGGAGTTCCCGTTCGGCGGCGTGAAACGCTCTGGTTACGGACGCGAGCTTGGCGATGCCGGCATCCTGGAGTTCGTCGACAAGAAACTGGTTGTGGTGACGCAATTCGATACGCCGCCATGAGTACTTGCCTTATCCCTTCCCGCCGGATCAGGCCGGCTGGAATCGACAGGCCGATGAAGACGTAAAAGTGCGCGTACAGGACCGAATGGCCGGTCGCGGGCTTCTGATTTGAAGCAGGCGGAAGAGACTTGAACGACCGGTCGACTGCGCCGTTTTTGCAGGTCATCGCGACATATTGTGACCACTCTTTTTGCTCTTTTGTGTCCGCATTGCTTTGGGCCGCGGTGGCACGTTCGAGGATCCTCTCTTTGCGTTGCGTGGAATGAAAACAGCGAAAGGGGGGCAACCAAGTCATCGTTAACAAATCTATATTGGTTCACGCCATTCCTCCTACCTGAGGAAGGCTTCTCATCGCTGTCCGAAACCGACCATGCGCCACCCTGCGCTTTCCACCGAAAAGATCAGGGATATCCTGCGCCTGAAAATGGCCATGCGGCTTTCGCACGAGCAAATCGCGCAGTCCCTGGGCCTTTCGAAAGGGGTGGTTGGGAAATACGTCGGATTGGCGAAGAACATCGGTCTCGATTGGCCGGCAGTGCGACTGATGAGCGAATCCGAACTCAAGCAGCGCCTGCATGTGCGCCGCCGCCAGCCGTTTCCCTATGTGCTCCCTGACTACGGCCGTCTCCATCTTCGTTTATGCAGCAGCAGCAACACACTCCTGAGTGAATGGAAGCGGTACAAGTCCGATCTTGCCGAACAGAAAACCTACCGCTATACCCAGTTCTGCGAGCACTATCATTCCTTCGTCTCGCGGCTCGGCCGCTCCTTGCGGCAGGTGTTTTGCGGCGGTGAAAAAATGTTCGTCAACTTCGCCATATCGGCCATTCCCTTGATCGAAGGCGACTGTGCATATATTTTCATAGCGACAATGGGCGCTTCCAGACTTGCCTTCGCCTGCGTCGCCTCCGCAGACACGGCGCATGAGTGGGTCCGTTGCGCAGTCCGTGCCTTGCATTTCTATGGCGGCGTCCCGCGGCTCATTATTCCCGATGGCTCGAATGGAGCCATACCCATCGATGACGCGCGCGACGATGAGATGGTGCTCGGCTTCGCCCGCCATTACGGCACCTCGGTTTTGCCGTCGATGCCCCGAGATGCCAGACAGAAGACGCAGGCCGTATTGCCGGTCAAATTCGTCGAACGCTGGATCTTGCGGGACTTGCGTCACCAGCAGTTCGCCACGGCAGCGCAAATCGAGGCCGCGCTGCAACCCTGCCTCGAGCGCTTGAACCATCACCCGTTCCGAAATTTGCCTGGCAACCGGGCCAGCGCATTTGCCGAGTTGGACCAGCCCGCCTTGTCTGTGTTGCCGGCGCAGCCCTATGAATTCATGGTTCCAGCGTCCGGATCGGCAACGGCAGAGGTTTTGCATCCCGCAGCCAAAGGCGAGCGGAAGGCCAAGGTGCTGGTGGCAGAATCCGATGTTGTCATGCGGACCTACCTCGAACAGTTGTTCGGCAAAAAATACCAGGTCATCTCAGCGCCCAGCGGACGCCTGGCGTTACAGACAGCCCTGGAACACCGGCCGGAGCTGGTGCTAAGCGGACTGGCCAGGCCGGAGCCGGACGGGTTCGATCTGCTTGGCGCCCTGCGCGCCCAATCCACTACCTCGCCCATAGCGTTCATCCTGCTGTTCTTCAGGCCAAACGACAACGCCGATGAGGAAGGCATGTGTGCCGGAGCCGACGACTGGCTTGCCAAGCCCTTCAACGGACGCGAGCTGCTAAGCAAGGCAAAAGGGATGCTCGCCCTGACGAGATCCCGGCGCGAAACGCAACGCAGCGATGAACAACTGCATGCGGTGCCCTTGACTATCCTCGAAGGCTTGAGCGAGGGAGTCGTGGTGGTCGATTCCGAATGGCGGATCACCTATCTCAACACCTCGGCCGAAAAGCTGGTCCGCCTGCCGCGGGCCTATCTGATCAACAGAAACTATTGGGAAGCCTTTCCCGCGCTGCGGGGAACCCTGGCCGAGCTGGAATACCGCCGCGCCATGTCGGGCCGCATGGCGGTACGCTTCGAGCACTACGATGAGCATTACCAGGCATGGACCGAGTTGACAGCATCGCCGATGGAGGATGGCGGAATTCTGCTGTGCGCCAATGACATTACCGAGCGCAGGCGCGCCGTGGAAACATTGCGCGAGAGCGAAACCCGGTTCCGCGCACTTGCCGAGGCCTCGCCTGGCCTGATATGGCAGGTGGATGTCGAGGGGAACGCGGTTTATCTGAACCCGGGTTTCCGAGAATTGCTAGGCGTGCCGCCGAAGGATCTCATGGGCGCCGCATGGCATAAGATGGTTCACCCGCAGGATCTGCCATCCTATGCGGCCGCTCTCGACAAGGCGATCCGCCAGCACGAACGCTTGCGGCATCGGGTGCGAGTAAAAAGAAAGGACGGGGAACGGCGTTGGCTGGAAACCAATGCGCTACCCTGGTTCACCGCTGAGGGGCAATATGCCGGGCATGTCGGCATCTCCATCGATATCAGCGAAGCGCTGGAGACTGCACGGTAAGGGCGTTGGCTCAGGTGCGAATTTTCGATGTGAGTGCACAACTGAAGGGGAATGCGGTTTTGCTCATGCAGCCCATACCGCATTTCAGACCACGGACGCAGATTGGCGACGGTTGCACCATACGGTTGAATGATTGTTATGCAGATTCGGTCGTCTTCCGAATCTACCAATCTCGCACATGATTCGACAATCCGACCTGGCAGAGAGGGCATGATCGACGATAGAGGTGGGCTCCGCGGCCCTCATTTATGTATGCTTGCGCACAGACGGAACAAGCATATGGGGAGATGCTATAGAGGCGTGAAACCGAGACCGGATCGCGCGCGGTGTCACAACGACACCAATCGAAAGGAAGTTTGCCATGGTCACTCTACTCAAACCAGATACTAGGTCCGCGACGACGGGCAAGGCATGGAAGTTCATGAACATTCGCGAAAAAATGTTCTTCGCGACGAAAGTCGGAATTATGACTGCGAGCTTCGGATGGATTTACGGAAACGCGATTGCGCCCGATGTAGTAAAGCGCGAAACGGATCAGAACGCAGTGTAGTTGTTCAAAGGGCTCAGTTTTAAGCTTTCTTGAGCCTAGTTCAGCACAATCCCGGCAGTTCACGAAGAGCGGCATCCGCTGGAAGCAGGCAAGAATCGCAGTTGGCATGTCGTGCGAGTTAGGCAATCAACGCGATGACCGCCGCGCCGCTCTTGCTCCGTAATTAGAGCAAGAGCATTCGGCGCGATGATAAAGCCAGTTAGCTTTTCCTATGTTCGCAGACACACAGATGCAGACCTGCTACCGGAACATGCTGCGTTAATGGCGCTGCTCACCCTACTCGGGGCGGCCCAGTTGCCAGTGAACTTTGTTGCGCCAGCAGTCTCACTGAAGTCCACAGTGGAAAGAGATGTATGTACCACTATCAAACGGCCTTTTGGCCCCAAAGCAACCCGTATTTCGCAGCCTTTAAAAGATCGTCCAAACCGCCGGGCGACTCTCCTGTCGTTGTTGATTCGGGCGCAAGGCCCGCAATCGTCACGCGAACGGATAGGCAGATTAAGCAGGACGTGAGGGAAGAGTTGGAAATGGAGCCTTCGGTTCGCGCCGAAGCGATTGACGTTCAGGTCATTGATGGCGTGGTCACGTTATCCGGTATCGTTGATGGAGAGGGTGAACGGTGGTTGATCGAAGCCGCAGCAAAACGCATTGCCGGGGTGCGAGAGATATTGACACGAATGACGGTTTACTCTCCCAACATCACTCCTGCCGACAACGATATTGCGCATGACTGCGAACGCGTGCTGAGTCATTTGACGCCGAAAGCCGATTACAGCATCGAGGTGCAGGTATCAAAAGGCTGGGTGACGTTGTCAGGGGAGGTTGCCGAAGGCTACGGGCGCCGCATTGCAGAAACAGAGGTTAGCAGCCTGCTGAGCGTGCTCGGAGTGAACAGCCAGATTAGAGTACGGTCATCCATGGCAGCGGGCCATGCTGCGGCGAACGGCGCCTCATCGACAAGGAAGCCATACGAATTGAAAGCGGGCAGCTACGAGTTCTCTCCCGAGAACGATCGCGTTACCTGGGCCAGCACGGTGCTCTCATGGAATCAACATCGGGCCATGCTTTCTGCAGCCTGGTCATCATCTGGCGTGAGACGTGCGATTTACGGCATTCGGTTCACCTGATTATCCGAAACGCCGGGGAGGGGATTTTCTTCACAATGGAAGCTTTTCATGTCGCCGTAAGATCGGGCAATAACCGGCCAAACTCTTTTTTTACGACTTGATAGCATTCACAGGCTCGCGCTTCCAGTCCGGCCCGGTCAATCACCGTGATGTGGCCGCGGCGATAGTGAATCAAGCCTGCGCTTTGCAGTTTTCCTGCCGCCTCTGTCACACCCTCGCGGCGTACGCCGAGCATGTTGGCAATCAGCTCCTGCGTCATGAACAGCTCGTTCGTCGAAAGTCGGTCAAGGCTCATCAGCAGCCAGCGGCAGAGCTGTTGATCGACACTATGATGTCGATTGCACACGGCGGTCTGTGCCATCTGCGTAATCAGGGCCTGCGTATAGCGAAGCAACAAGTGCAGCATCGGACCGGCTCGGTTGAATTCGTCCCTGAGCAACGCGGCCTGCAACCGGAAACCGTGTCCGGCACTTTGCACGACAGCGCGGCTTGGCGTTGTTCCTCCTCCCATGAACAGCGCAATGCCCAGTATCCCTTCGTTGCCGACCACGGCGATTTCCGCGGAAGCGCCATCCTCCATAACGTAAAGCAAGGACACGATACTGCTTGTCGGAAAGTAGACGTGCTGCATGCGGCCGCCCGATTCGTAAAGGACTTCTCCAAGGGGCATCGAGACGAGTTCCAGATGCGGCTCCAGCCGGGCGAACTCCTCCGGAGGCAATGCCGCCAGAAGATGGTTCTGTTGTGGCGGATGCAAAACAGGCATCGTACGTTCCGTAGCGTCACGCCCTGATGCAGGACGAGATCGTTCTGTGCGGCTTGACACAGACAAGACCGCTGGTTTGATCAATGATCTGTGTATGGGTCATCATCGAGGTATCCCGCCGACATCTGTCGATCATGCGGGAAGCTCAATGATTTTACGAAGGAATGTCATCATGAACAAATACTATTTAGCGCCTTCCCGCGAGGAAGCAAGCTTGCAGCAACGCAAGGAAAGCATGCGCGAGCAGGAGCGTCGTGACACCGCTCTCGACGAAGCATTGGGCTTCACCTTTCCTGCCAGTGATCCAGTCGCGCTCGACTGTTCGGCTACCGCATCTCTCGCCTCGAAGCTGGAGCAATTTCGAGTAACCATTGACTTCTTTAAGCACGCCCGGGCGGAGAGGCGGATGTGAATTGGCATTCGATCTCGGGACAAGGCCAACCCTCGTTTATTGAAGTTCAGTCAGCGAAGGAGGGGAGCAACGCTGAGCGGCGGTTCGCTTTAATCAACGTGCACATAGATTCAAGCAAAAATTGATAGAAGTTTGTGGTGGCTGGACTTCAAGACCGGTAAATGCGCTTGCCTTCCTCCCTAACTTCTGACGGGAACATCCAAATTCATTAAGCCAAAGCAAGACGCTATGCCGCTCGCTATATCTGCGAAAAGCTTGGCGTGGACAGCGAGCGCTAGGCGCGCTCAACCGTGGCAGTCGACAAGACGATCTCTCCTGTCTGCCGTCCCGCACCTTGTTCGGCGTCTGCTTGAGACGCTCGATCTTGCGCCTCGACCGCTCGCTATTGGCCGACTGCTGTCATGTCTTTTGCGCGTCTGTTGATTGCCTGAATGCTGCCCCTTCGGCGAGCGACCCTTAACCAGCGACAACCGCCGAATAACGGACCCCCAACAAAGCACAGGAACCAAACACCACGCTGCGCGATCTTCCTGCTGTTTAACCATCGGCTTCTTTCCCATCATGGCACGTTACAAGGCAAACACGCAGCGCCTCGGCAAGCAATGGACGGAACTGTTCATTGCCGCGCCTCAAGTCGTCATGCACCGTACTTCTCGCATGGCAATGACGCGCCTGTCGGCGCGCGACCAGGCTGAGTTTTCCCGTATGTGCAGCGAGAAGGTGGCCGCGTTCTATCAGTCCTGGGCAAGCATGTGGACAACAGCAGTTGCGGTTCAGTACGAGCTGGCGACTGCCTGTTCGTCCGCAGCCGTGGCATTCGCCTCAAATGGTACGTCAACCACAGGGGCCGCTGTCGCGACAATGGCCAATGCCGCCACCAAAGTCGCCTCTGCCGGTCTCGCGCCCGTCCACAAGAAGGCTGTCGCGAATGCCAGGCGGCTTTCGCGGAGCAAGAGGTGACGGGCGGCAGATGAAGCAGCGATGCTCCCAGCCCGTCCATGAACATTCGGCGATGGCGCTCACTCAGTGAACAAGAAGCTGCGCCGGTAGCGCTGACAACCCAGAAGATGCTTCACGTCGATCCGTATCTGCATTGGCAAAGCGGATGACGTTGCTTATCCTCTTCAGACACGGTCGCCAGCCACAGGGGTTTCCTTTATCCGCAACCGCGCCAACAGCACACAGCAAGGCCATCGGCTATCCTTGGCCGCCTGAGCGCCTCGCCGCTATTTGTACAAATATCAAGTTTCAGGAGTTGTTATGACAGTTCAGCATGTCCACGAGGACCTTTCGCGATGGACGCACGACCATGTCTTCGATCACGGCAACCATGCCGCCGAGCGCAAGACACGCATCGTCATGGGCATCACCGCCCTCATGATGGTGGTCGAGATCGTGGCCGGCTGGTGGTTCAATTCGATGGCGCTGCTTGCCGACGGCTGGCACATGAGCTCGCATGCGCTCGCCATCGGCCTGTCGGCATTCGCCTATGCGGCCGCACGCAAGTATGCGCGCGACCCGCGTTTTGCATTTGGCACCTGGAAGATTGAAATCCTCGCCGGCTACAGCAGCGCGATCCTGTTGATGGGCATCACCGCGATGATGGTGGCCGGTTCGGTCGAGCGCCTGTTCTCTCCGCAAACCATCCACTACCAGGAGGCGATCACGGTGGCCGTCATCGGCCTGGTCGTGAATGTCGTGTGCGCGCTGATCCTCGGGCATGACCATGACCACGGGCACGACCATCACCATGACCACCATCACGACCACGGGCACCATCACGACCTGAACCTGCGCTCGGCCTACGTCCACGTCATCGCCGACGCCGCCACTTCCGTGCTGGCCATCGTCGCGCTGATCGGCGGCATGCTGTACGGCTGGCAGTGGCTGGATCCGGTGATGGGCATCGTCGGCGCGGTGCTCGTCGGCGTGTGGGCAAAAAACCTTCTCCGTGATTCCGCCAAGGTGCTGCTGGATCGCGAGATGGATCATCCGGTGGTGGAAGAAATCCGGGAAGCGGTCGAAACCGGCGACGGCAAGACGCGCATGACCGACCTGCATGTATGGCGCGTCGGCAAGGAGACGTACTCCTGCGCGCTGTCGGTGGTGACGGCGGATGCGTCGCTCACGTCCGATGACTTGCGCAGCCGGATCGGTATTCATGAAGAAGTTGCGCACATGACCATCGAGATTGTTCGCAGACCTTGATCCAGGGCTGTGTGCCAAAACCACAAAAAAATGCTTTGGATCAAGAAATACGTATAAGCGGTTATGATCTCGATTCAGCGAATCGATTTCCATGGCCTCACCTGCAACTCCCTCTTGCTATTGGATCACCGGCCTGCCCGCCGCCGGAAAAACAACCCTCGGTCGAGCGCTTGTCTCTGAATTAACAAAAAGGCAATTGCAGAGTTTCCTTCTTGACGGCGATGAACTGCGCCGCGGTTTAAGCGCCGACCTTGGCTTGTCCGACAAGGATCGTGCAGAAAACATCCGTCGCGCAGGCGAGGTCGCGCGGCTCATGGCGAGCGCCAGGATTCGCGTGGTGTGCGCATTTGTTTCTCCTTTCGCCGCCGACCGGCAGCGTGTACGTGCGCTGTTCCCGCACGGCGCATTCGCCGAAATCTACCTCTCGACACCGCTTGATGTGTGCGCCGGCCGCGATCCCAAGGGCTTGTATGCGAAGGCGCGGCGCGGCGAAATTTCTGCCTTGACCGGCTTCGATGCGCCGTACGAAGTGCCGGCCGCTCCCGAATTCGAATTCGATACCTCGCGCACCAGCGTGGACGACATGCTCGTCCGGATCCTTGGCCGCGAAGCCTAACGACTACAGCTTTCCCACGACCCACTCATGAGCGATACCACGAACAGGTTGAACGACTGGAACGCCGCTGATCTTGCCAGGAGCGGATTCTCCGCCGACGGCAAGCGGCTTCCTCCCTCCGAACAACCGCCGCAGAAACCGCAACTCGTGCCGTCCCCCGGCCTCGCGGAATGGCTGTGGACGACGGGCGGAAGCTTGCTGTTTTCCACCTACCAGAGCGGCCGCCTGTTCATGCTGGGGAATAACCCGGATCGCTCATTGCACGCAATCGAACGCGTGGTCGGTACCTCCATGGGTCTTGCCATCGATCGCGACAAGCTGTGGGTCGGCACGCGCGAGCAGATCTGGCGCTTTTCGAATACCGGAGCGGACGACATCGGCGGCCAGGCCTACGACGCCATCTACATGCCGCGCCATGGGTACTTCGTCGGCAACAGCAATACGCACGATGTGATCGCCGACGTATCGTTCCGCGGCGAGCGCTTCCCCTTCCTGTACGCGAACACGCAATTCAGCTGTGTCGCGACGGTCGACGAGCACTACACCTTCCGGCCGGTATGGGTGCCCGATTTCATCTCGTCGCTTGCGCCCGAAGACCGCTGCCACCTCAACGGCATCTGCGCGCGCGACGGCGAGCTGCGCTATGCCACCGTCTGCGGCCGGTCGGACACGCGGCTGGGCTGGAAAGCGAGCAAATCGCACGGCGGCTTTGTAGTCGATATCGCGACCGGCGAAACCGTGTGTTCCGGGCTGTCGATGCCGCACTCGCCGCGCTGGCACGACGGCAAGCTCTGGCTGATTAATTCTGGAGAGGCGGAGTTGGGCTACGTCGATTTCGACACGGGCCGATTCAAGCCGGTCGCTCTGTGCCACGGCTTTGCACGCGGACTGGCATTTGTCGACGGTTATGCAGTCGTTGCCCTGTCGCGCCTGCGTCCGGAAAAAAACGGCCTGGTCGGCGATATCAACCTCGAGCAGCGGCTGGAAGAACGCGGCTTTTACCAGCGCTGCGGATTGCTCGTGATCGACCTCGCAACAGGGAAGCTCGCCCACTGGCTGAGCATTGAAGGCCCTGTCACGGAGTTGTATGACGTCGTTTTCAACCCGGGCATCCGCCGGCCCTACTCGCCCGGGTTCAGGGAGCCGGAGCAGCACACCTGGCGCATCCATTTGCCGCCTGGCCCCTGGAAAGACGCGGCCAAACCGCCGGCAGATTTCCAGGGCTGGCGGCCGAGGGATGACAAGTCCTGATTCACATCGCGGCAACAATAGAAATTAGAAAAGCTAGAGGCAGCATGACAACGCTCACAAGTACCGTTTCCGAAGTTATCGTCATCGATGCAGGCGTCACCGACTGGAAAACACTGACGGCAGGAATCAGTCCCGATATTCCCGTCATCCTGCTCCCTGCCGGCGGCGATGGCGTTGCGGCGCTGGCCGACGCCTTGCACGGCTTCGAGAACCTGGCGGCGGTTCACCTCGTCAGCCATGGCGGTACCGGCTACCTGCAATTGGGCGACCACCGGCTGTCATCCGCCACGCTCGATGCGCATTCAGCGGCGCTTGCCGACATCGCGGGCCATCTCGCGCCCGGCGCGGACCTGCTGCTGTACGGCTGCTCGGTGGCCGCCGGAGCGACGGGAGCGGCATTCGTGGAATCCCTGTCGGCCGCACTCGGCCAGGTCGATATCGCCGCATCGGACGACCGCACGGGGCCGCTGTCCCTCGGCGGCGACTGGGACCTTGAATTCCAATCGGGCGAGGTGGAGTCCGTCCTCCCGTTTACCGTCCAGGGCATGCAAGGGGTGGATCATTGCCTTGGCTGCATTTACCACGGTTACTATACGACCGACCCGTTCTTGTGTGGCGGTGGAGGCGGCGGCGGTGACACGACGCCACCGACCATTACCGGCGTCAGTGCGACGACCGCGAACGGGACGTACAAGATCGGCGACGTGATTGCCATTACGGTCACGTTCTCCGAATCGGTCAACGTCACCGGCACACCGACGATCGCGCTCAACTCCGGCGGAACGGCCAACTATGCGTCGGGGACCGGCAGCAACACGCTCACCTTCAACTACACGGTGGCAGCCAGCAATGCGGCGGCCGACCTCAATTACAACGCGACGAATTCCCTGACGCTGAACGGGGGAACCATCAAGGATGCCGCCAACAACAGCGCCACGCTGACGTTGCCGGCAACAGGCGCGGGCAGTTCCCTCGGCAGCCAAAAGAATATCGTGGTCGACGGCGTGGTACCGACCGTCTCGTCGGTTTCCGTTCCGGCAAACGGCACCTACATCGCTGGCCAGAATCTCGACTTCACGGTCCAGTTCAGTGAAGCGGTCACGGTCAATACCGGTGGCGGCACGCCCTACATTACGCTGACGCTGGATACCGGCGGCACCGTGAACGCAGCGTATGTGTCCGGGAGCGGCACCACCAACCTTGTGTTCCGTTACACCATCGCCTCGGGCAATCTCGATGGGAATGGCGTCGCGCTCGGCGCGTTGTCGTCGAACGGCGGCACGATCAAGGATGCCGCCGGAAACGCCGCGGCCCTGACACTGGACGCCGTCGGATCAACATCCCTTGTGCTCGTGGATGGCGCCGCGCCCAGCGTCAGCTCGATCAATCGCGTACAAGCGTCGCCAACCGGGGCAACAAGCGTCGACTATACCGTCACCTTCAGTGAATCCGTTTCCGGCGTCGATGCCAGCGACTTCACGCTCACAAGCACCGGAACCGCCGATGGGACGGTGGTGTCCGTCACGCAGACATCGGCCAGCGTCTACGTCGTGACCGTCAACGGGATTACCGGCGACGGCACCATGCGGCTGGACTTCAAGAATTCAGGTACCGGTGTCACCGATACGGCCGGCAATGCCGTGAGCAGCGGGTATTCCTCCGGTCAAGCATATACGATCGACGGAACCGGCCCTGCTGTCACGTCCGTGTCGGTCCCGGCGAATGCCAGCTACGTCGCCGGACAGAATCTGGATTTCACGGTCAACTTCGACGAGAACGTTACGGTCGACACGACTGGCGGCACGCCGCGCATTGCGCTCGCGCTCGATACCGGCGGCACCGTCTACGCCAGCTATCTGTCGGGCAGCGGCACGTCGGCGCTGACCTTCCGCTACACCGTCGCAAGCGGCGACGCGGACACCAATGGTATTTCGGTCGGCGCGCTGGACGCCAACGGCGGGACCTTGCGCGATGCAGCCGGCAACAACGCAACGCTCACATTGAATCCGGTCGGCAGCACAGCATCGGTGCTCGTCGACGGCATCCAGCCGACCGTGCAGCAGGTCAACGTACCGGCGGACGCCACCTATATCGCGGGACAAAACCTTGATTTCACCGTGAGCTTCTCCGAGGCGGTCACGGTGAATACCGGCGGCGGCACGCCTTACCTGTCCCTCGGCCTCGACACCGGTGGAACGGTCCAGGCGAGCTATGTATCGGGTTCGGGAACGACCGACCTGGTTTTCCGTTACACCGTGGCCACCGGGAATGCGGATACGAACGGCGTGACGGTCAATTCACTGTCGCTCAACGGCGGCACGATCAAGGATGCCGCAGGCAACAGTGCAGCTGTGACCATGAACGCGGTCGGATCGACTGCCTCGGTCCTCGTCGATGGCGCCGGGCCTTCCGTCAGTTCGATCAATCGCGTGTCCGCTTCGACGACGAACGGCACCAGCGTCGACTTTACCGTCACGTTCAGCGAAAACGTGAGCGGAGTCGACGCATCGGATTTCACGCTGACCGCAACCGGAACCGCGAGCGGCAGTGTTGCATCGGTTACCGCGGTCAACGGCAGCACATACACGGTCAAGGTCGATACGCTAACCGGCGACGGCACCGTGCGGCTCGACTTCAATAATGCCGGCACCGGTGTCACCGATATCGCCGGCAATGCGGTCAGCGGCGGCTATACGTCGGGGCAGACATACACGCTGGACCACATCGACCCGGCCGTGACATCGGTAATGGTGCCGGCGAATGGCACCTACACTTCGGGCCAGAATCTCGATTTCACCGTCAACTTCGACGAGAACGTCACGGTCGACACAACCGGCGGCACGCCGCGCGTTGCGCTCGCCCTCGATACCGGCGGCACCGTCTACGCCAGCTATCTGTCCGGCAGCGGCACATCGGCGCTGACCTTCCGCTATACCGTGGCCGCCGGCAATGCGGATTCGAACGGGATCACGGTCGGATCGCTGTCGCTGGACGGCGGTACCATCAAGGATGCCGCAGGCAACAACGCGGCGACTACCCTGAATTCGGTTGGCTCGACCGCACTGGTGCTGGTCGACAGCGTCGCCCCCGTGCCGCAGGGGAATCTGACGGTTCCCGCCGACGGCCTTTACCTGACCGGCCAGCACCTCGACTTCACGATCACCTTCGACGACAGCGTGACGGTCACCGGTACCGACAGCACGCTCGGACTGACGATCGGCAGCAACGCGCGTGCTGCCGCCTATCAGTCGAAGACCGCCGACTCGGTGACCTACCGCTACACCGTGCAAGCGGGCGACAACGATGCGGACGGCATTGCGATCGGCGCGGTCACGCTGAACACCACCACGATCCGCGATGTGGCCGGCAACGATGCCGCGCTCAGCCTCACCGGCCATTTGCCGTCGACCGCCGCCGTGCTGGTCGACACGGCGGCGCCCGCCGTGAGCGGCAATATCGCCGTGCCGGCGGATGGCGCCTACCGTTCGGGACAGGTCCTCGCGTTCACCGTCAGCTTCGATGAAAACGTGACCGTCACCGGCACCGACAGCACGTTGGCGATTACCGTCGGCAGCACGGTCCGCCAGGCCGCGTATGCGTCCAAGACGGCGAACTCGGTCACTTACCAGTACACGGTGGTTGATGGAGAAACCGACGCGGACGGCATCGCGGTCGGTGCCGTCACGCTCAACACCTCGACCATCAGGGATGCTGCAAATAACGACGCCGACCTCACCCTGACCGGCCACCTGCTATCCACCGCAAGCGTGCTTGTCGATACGACGGCGCCGACAGTTGCGTCCGTCAGCTCGGACATCGCAAACGGTACCTACAAGGCAGGGGACGTCGTTGCAATCAAGGTGACGTTCAATGAAGCAGTGTCGGCCACCGGCACGCCGCAACTGACCCTGGAAACCGGAACAACGGACCGGGTCGCGAACTACGGCAGCGGCTCGGGTACTGGCACGCTTGTCTTCAATTACACCGTGCAGGCCGGCGATACGAGCGCTGATCTCGACTACCTGTCTACCGCGGCGCTGTCGCTCAACGGTGGAACGATCGGCGACCTGGCGGGCAATGCCGCGACGCTCACGCTGCCGTCTCCCGGCGCAGCCAACTCACTGGGCGCAAACAAGAGCATCGCCATCGATACCACCGCGCCAGCGGCGCCGACGGCGTTGGCGCTGTCCGCCTCCAGCGACACCGGCGTCCTGGATGGACGCTATACGAGCACGCTCGCGCCTACCATCACCGGATTGGCGGAGTCCGGCGCGCAGGTCAAGCTGTACGACACGGATGGCACGACCCTGCTCGGCACGGCGACTGCCGCCGGCGACGGCAGCTGGTCCATCACTTCCGGAACGAATCTCTCTGCCGGCACGCATACATTGACGGCAAAGGCGAGCGATGCCGTCGGCAATGCCTCATCCGCATCGACCGCGCTCACAGTCACCATCGACACCGTGGCGCCGCAAATCGTGTCCGCCGCGGTCAACAGCGGCACGCTGACTGTGTCCTTCGACGAGAAGGTCTATGCGAGCGACGCAAACGGCATGACGGTCAAGGTGGACGGAATCACGCGCGCGATCACTTCCGTTTCCGGATCGGGAACGACGGCGCTTGTCCTCACCCTCGCATCCGGCGTGTCGAACGGCCAGACCGTCTTGTTCGATTACGATCCGGGCTCGGGCTCGAGCGAACTGAAAGATGCTGCCGCCAACGAGCTGGCAACGGTGACATCCCGGGCGGTGACCAACATTACCCCCGCGCCCGACGAACCGGCAACGCCGCCGACATCGACCAGTACCATCGATGGCGTGACAGTGGAGCAGAAGACGACGACCAACGCCGATGGATCGACCTCGCAAGTCGTTGTAATTCCCGTCGTCACCGAGGCGCGGCCGGAATTGGTCGGCAACAATACCGTGGCCGATATCCCGCTGGTGAAGAACACGGCCGGAGCAAGCCTGCTCAGTGTCCAGGTTCCGACGGGGATCGGACTCGAGGTTTCCGGAACCGCGGCCCCCAAAGCCGCGGGCAATTCACTCACGGACCTGATTCGCGAGATCCAGGCCCACACGACTTCCGGATCGTCCGACCAGAATACGCTGACAGGCGGCGGCTCCGGCTTCCTGCAGGATTTGCCGGACAGCACGCCATTGCTGGTCCAGACGATCGTGCCGGCTACCTCGTCCACAGGCGTTGCACCGACAGAGCCGCTGGTGATCGCCGGCATGCCGACCAGTGCCGATAAACCGATGACTGCACTCGTCATCGACGTGCGCGGCTTGCCGAACAGCACCGCGATCCAGCTCCAGAATGTCGAATTTGCGGCGATTATAGGCAGCGCCACGGTCACCGGCGGTGCCGGGTCTCAGACGGTCTACGGTGACGGCAGCGCCCAGACCATCTTCCTCGGCGCCGACGACGACATCCTTCACGGCGGAGCCGGGAACGATACGGTAGGCAGCGCCGGCGGCAATGACCAGGTCTTTGGCGATGAAGGCAACGACCTGGTGTTTGGCGGCGAAGGCAACGATGTCATTGATGGCGGTACAGGCATCGATACTGTCCGGCTGGTCGGCACAGGGCGTTCCGACTACACGCTGCGCGTGGAAAACGGCAAGCTTTCCGTCGTTCACCGCAATGGCGGCATCGACGGCAGCGATACCGTGTCGAATGTGGAGAAGCTGGTCTTCACAGGCGCGGATGCCGACATGAGCGCACGCGGAACCATTACCCGCCTGTACGACGCATTGTTCGACCGCGCACCTGACCGGGAAGGGCTGGATTACTGGGTCAGGATGAGCGAAAGCGGCATGTCGATGCATGACATCGCGAATCAGTTCCTTGCTTCGCTGGAAGCGAAGGCATTGTTCGGGATGATGTCGAATGCCGCTTTTGTGGACTCCGTTTACCGCACGGCGCTCGGACGTGCAGCCGATGATGCGGGGCGCGCACACTGGATCAGCGTGCTCGATGCGGGCAAGGACGATCGCGCAGATGTGCTGCTTGCGTTTGCCGACTCGCTGGAGAAGCGGACGTTGGAGAAGGAAAGCGGTGTTGCGCTCGACTTCAACCGTACGGATGTCGCCATGCTCGTCCGCATGTACGACACGCTATTCGACCGGAAGCCGGACCAGGCAGGGTTGAATTACTGGATCGCGCAAAGCGAAGACGGCATGGCGCTGCGCGACATCGCCACCTGCTTCATCCAGAGCGCGCAGGAGAAACTGATCCTCGGCAACGTGAACAACAGCCGGTTCATTGAATACCTGTACGAAACCGGCTTGGGAAGGCAGGGCAACACTGGAGAGGTCACTTCATGGGCAGCGCAGCTTGATGCAGGTACGATCACCCGCGGCGATGCCTTGTTATGGATTGCCAACTCGGCGGAGAAGATCGAACTGACGGGTGTGATGAGCACGTCGATCGACACCGTTTTGTAGAGGGCGAGAGCATAGTTGTTCGTCTCGGCAACGGATTTATTTGCTTGCCGGGACGCTTCATCGTCCCTGAGTTGATTTACCCCAATGTTTCAACACATCACGCAATGACCTTACACAAATGAGGTGATAGGCGAAAGCGCAACAATTGTATTGGTCCTGACAGGCCGGGTTTCATTACTTGCCTCTAAATCGTTTAAGGGAGGAAATACACATGCGCACGAAGCAAGTCATCTCTATCGCAGCATTGGGAACGAGTATCGCCGTGCTGGCGTCTTGTGGCGGCGGCGGTGGCGATACTGTCGTCGATGCGGGTACGCAAAATCCGCCGGCAACGCAGCCGACAACGCCGTCGACCGGCTCGACGCCAACAACCCCCACGCCCTCGAATAACGTGTTTGCCTACGTTGTCCAGGCGGCGACCAACGCGTCCAGCGTGGCTGCCGGCACGACGTATACCGGCGGCAGCATACTCAAGTGCGCGGTTAACGCCAGCGGGGATCTCACGGCGTGCAGCACTTCCGGAATGCCTGCGGTGAACAACCCGATCTCGCTTGCCTTTTCCGGGTCGTCGGCTTTCATCCTCAACCAGACCGCTCCCAAGCTGGCCGGCAGCACCGGAATCCAGTATGCGGTATTGAAATGTACGGTGGGCACGGACGGTGCACTTTCCAACTGCGCTGACACCTCGCCTGGCGTTTCGACGGAGACGGATTTTGCATCCAGGCTGATTGCGACTGCGAACAGCGGCTATGCACTCAAGGAGCAGCAACTCCTGAAATGCCCGAGCGGCTTTGCAGGTGCATGCGGTACTGATTCAGGCAGTGTTGCCTTCCCGGCAAGCGTTGTTGCGTCGGATATGCTTGCCGCCGACAACCGGATTTTCGTGGTCAACGCAGGGAGCGGCACGACGCCTGGTTCGATCCTGTCCTGGAACACGGATGCGACAAGCGGCGCATTGTCCGCAGCATCGACCACTGTCACGGACGCGAGCTTTGCCACGGCTTTGCGTATTGATGAGACGACTGTCGATGCCCCAAATTCGATTGCCATCAAGGCGCCTTTCTCCTACATCCTGACGCGCTATGCGAACAAAGTGGTGCAGTGCTCCTTCAACAGCGCTGCCAACACGATGACTGCCTGCGCCGAGACCACTCCGCTGGCAGGCTTGTCCGGCATCACGCCGAAAAATATTGTGGTGCAGGGCAACTTTGCGTACATCACGGATACATCGTCAACCGCGGCGGGCAATTCCATCGTCAAGTGCACGATTGGAGCTGCTGACGGAAAGCTGGGCGCTTGTGCGGCGATTCCTGGTTTGACCTTTACTTCCGATATCGTTGGTATCGTACTTCGCTAGGCCCATAGCCAACGGCAACATGAAGGGACTACAGAGTAGTCTGTAGTCCCTGAATGCAAGCATCGAACTCCACACCCACCTGTGATATAGTCCCGCCTCCGCTAGCGAGGCGCCCACCTGCAACGAACATCCCCGGCATCCCGCTTCTTCCAGTTTTCCGGCCACCCAGGGTTGAACGCCTGCGCAAGCCGTCCACCTTGCCGTTCCGCCGGCCCCCGGCGTCATCGTTTTCGCCGCCACGCCTGACATTCCGGGCAACGCGCCATATCAACCCTTGCGCTGCGCCCGCATCGTCGCTGCCCGCAACCACGGAAACCTTCCGCTGGAGTATTGCGGCCCGTGCGGTATCTGCCAGCGTGCATCGAGTATTGGAATACACCATGGCTAAAGAAGAATTGCTGGAAATGGAAGGACTTGTCACCGAAGTGCTTCCCGACTCACGATTCCGCGTGGATCTGGAAAACGGCCATCAATTGATCGCCTACACTTCAGGCAAGATGCGCAAACATCACATCCGCATCCTGGCCGGTGACAAGGTGTCGATCGAAATGTCGCCCTATGACCTCAGCAAGGGCCGCGTTACCTTCCGGCACCTCGAACGACGCGGACCGGCGCCGCGGGCACAACAACGCCGCCGATGACACCACGACCGACTTCACGAACAGACAGGAAATAGCCATGGCCAAGAAAGAAAAACTCGATCCGGAAACCGCCGCGCTGATCCAGTGGTGCACCGAGGTGGAAGGATTTCTTGTCGCGGGCGGCGCTACCTTGGCGCAAGCGCAAGAACATATCGAGGAACAGGTCGAATGGTTCACCGACATGTTCTATGACGGCTTGTCGCCGGAAGAAGCGGCAAAGGCCGCATTGAATGACTGACGTGTTGCAAGACAGGCAACAGTAGCTGTTCACGCACATCCCGGACAGAACAGCGCTTCGCTCTGAAGCAATGTGAGCACCGGGAATGCCGTCCGCCGCGACGGCAAAAGAGTAGACTGCATGGCAAGGCTTTGCCTGCAATTCAAAGAATCCCCGGAGTCACGCCATGTCCGAAACTACCTTCACCCAGTTTGCCGACCTGAAGCTCAGCGCGCCCTTGTTGCGCGTGCTGCAGGAGCTCGGCTACGAGTCCCCGTCGCCGATCCAGGCCGCCACGATTCCGCTCCTGCTCGAGGGGCGCGATGTGCTGGGCCAGGCGCAGACCGGCACCGGCAAGACCGCGGCCTTCGCGCTGCCTGTCCTTGCCAACATCGAGATCAAGGCGGCGGCGCCGCAGGCACTGGTGCTGGCGCCGACGCGCGAGCTGGCGATCCAGGTGGCGGAAGCCTTCCAGCGCTATGCGACGCATATCCCCGGCTTCCATGTGCTGCCGATTTACGGCGGGCAGAGTTACGGCCCGCAGCTGGGCGCGCTGCGGCGCGGCGTGCATGTCGTCGTCGGCACGCCCGGGCGCGTGATCGACCATATCGAAAAGGGATCGCTGGACCTCTCGCAACTCAAGACGCTGGTGCTCGACGAGGCGGACGAAATGCTGCGCATGGGCTTCATCGACGACGTCGAAACCATTCTGCAAAGGACGCCGGCGTCGCGCCAGACCGCGCTGTTCTCCGCGACCATGCCGCCGGCAATCCGCCGCATTGCACAGACCTACCTGCGCAATCCCTCGGAAGTCACCATCGCCGCCAAGACCGGCACGGCGGAGAACATCCGCCAGCGCTACTGGCTGGTCAGCGGCATGCACAAGCTCGATGCACTGACGCGCATCCTGGAAGCCGAACCCTTCGACGGCATGATCATCTTCGCCCGCACCAAGCTGGGCACGGAAGAACTGGCGACCAAGCTGCAGGCGCGCGGCTTCTCGGCAACCGCGATCAACGGCGACATGGCGCAGCAGCAGCGCGAACGCACGATCCAGCTGCTGAAGGACGGCGCCATCGACATCCTCGTGGCGACCGACGTCGCCGCGCGCGGGCTGGATGTCGAACGCATCAGCCACGTGATCAATTACGACGTGCCGTACGACCCGGAAAGCTACACGCACCGCATCGGCCGTACCGGGCGCGCGGGACGCAGCGGCGAGGCGATCCTGTTTATCGCGCCGCGCGAACGCAACCTGCTCAAGTCGATCGAGCGCGCCACGCGCCAGCCGGTGGCGCGGCTGGAACTGCCCACCATCCAGGCAGTGAACGACGTGCGCATTGCGAAGTTCAAGGACCAGATCACCGACACGCTGGCCGCCGGCGGCCTGGAAGATTTCCAGGCGCTGATTGAAGACTACGAGCGCGAGAAGAATATTCCCGCGATCGAAATCGCCGCCGCGCTCGCCAAGCTGGCGCGGGGCGATGTGCCGCTCCTGCTCGACAAGGGCAGGAGCGAGCCGCAGGAGGAACGCGCCGAACGAGTTGAACGCAGCAACCGCACCTTTGAGCGCGCAGACAGGCCGGAACGCCGCGATGCGGAGCGGCCCGCATTCCCGAAGAAGGAGCGCGTGGACCGCGCGCCCGAGCCCGGCATGCAGACCTTCCGTATCGAAGTCGGCCACATGCACGGCGTCAAACCGGGCAACATTGTCGGCGCCATTGCCAACGAAGCAGGCCTGGAATCCAAATACATCGGCCGCATTGAAATCTACGACGACTACAGCACGCTGGATCTGCCGGACACCATGCCTGACGATCTCCTGAACCACCTGAAGACGGTGTGGGTCGCCGGCCGGCAGCTCGCGATCAGCCGCGATGGCGCAGGGCAGCCGGAGCGTCATTCGGAGCCGGCACGGCCGGCGGCAAGCAAGCATGACCGCAAGGCGCCCCGCGGCGTTGCCGGCATGCAGACCTATCGCATCGAGGTAGGCCACGTACACGGCGTCAAGCCGGCCAATATCGTCGGCGCCATTGCCAACGAGGCAGGCCTTGAGGCGAGGTACATCGGCCGCATCGAAATCCATGACGACTACAGCACGCTCGACCTGCCGGAGGGCATGCCCAAGGAGCTGTTCAAGCAACTGAAGACGGTAGAGGTGTCCGGACAACCGCTTCGCATCAGCGTCCAGTCCAGGCTGCCGCACGATGATTCACACTTCGCCGACAAGAAGGGCGGATCGGCCGCGCACGGGAAGCTTGGTGCCAATGCGAGTGAAAAGAAGTTCGGCGGCAAGGACAGATCCGGCGCCGGCAAGCACGCGACCGATACAGCCAGGGCGAAGCCGAAGCCGCATCGCAAGGGCCCGAAACCGTCCTGATCCAGGGAGCCGGAGCGATATCTCACGCTGGAATCGTTTCAAGTACGCACTATAATTCAGCGGTTGGCTATCGACCGTACTGGCTTTCGTGAACTTCCGGCGCCCGACAATTCATGTCGTACTCGCACTGTTGCTTCTCTTCACGCAGCAGCTCGGGATATCGCACGCCATTTCACACCTTGCGCAGGCTGCAGGCGCGGAGTCGGCGCGTACCGACTCCGAAAAGCAGCTGCCGGACGAATTCCAATGCGCGAAGTGCCTTGCCTTCGCGACGGTCGGGTCGGCGCTCAACGGTACGGCGCCGATTGCCTTTGCGGACGCGGCAATCGTTCATGTACGGGACGTCGTTCCGGCCCGCGTCCATCTCCGTCCTCCTTTCCCCGCCTTCCACTCCCGGGCGCCGCCCGTCGTTTCCTGACCCGTCTTTGCACTTGAGCCATGCTTGCGGCCGTCTTGAAGAAGATGGCTGCACCACTGCATTGGCTCGCCATGTCACACCATTACATCAGGAAACATCTATGTGGAAACGGTCCGTTTTAGTGGCGGCGTTATCGGCCGCGTTCAACCCTTCGTATGCTGCCGGCGACGGCGACCTGGAGAAACTGCGCGAGGAAATCAGGCAATTGCGCCAGGACTACGAATCGCGTATCCAGGCGCTGGAGCAGAGGCTCCAGGCTGCACAGGCACCCGCAGCACAGGCACCCGCAGCACAGGCACCCGCAGCACAGGTGGCGCCGGCCCCGGTTGCGGGCGCCGCGACCGGATTCAATCCCGACATCTCCGCGGTGCTCACCGGCACCTATGCCAACCTGTCGCAAGACCCGAACCGATACCGGATCCAGGGATTCATCCCGGGCGGCGAGATTGGCCCCGGCAAGCGGGGATTCAGCCTGGGCGAGTCGGAAGTCACGCTGTCCGCCAATGTCGACCCGCACTTCTCCGGTCAGCTCACTTTTTCGCTGTCGCCGAACAATGAAGCGGGCGTCGAGGAAGCGTTCTTCCAGACCAAGGGCTTGGCCAACGGCATCAACGTGAAGGGCGGGCGCTTCCTGTCCTCGATCGGCTACCAGAACGGCCAGCATGCGCATACCTGGGACTTTGTCGACCTGCCCCTCGCTTACCAGGCCTTCCTCGGCGGACAGTACCGGCCGGACGGGCTGCAGCTGAAGTGGCTTGCACCCACCGAGCGCTTCTTCGAGCTCGGCCTGGAAGCCGGTGACAGCAGCAACTTCCCCGGCAGCGACCGCAACAGGAATGGCATCGGTTCCGGCGCACTGTTTGCCCACGTGGGCGACGACCTTGGTGTGTCGGCGAGCTGGCGGGCAGGGCTGTCCTGGCTGCGCACCAATGCCTCGGAGCGGACGTATGCCGACGTCGACAGCGCCGGCACGGCAGTGACCAACGCATTTGGCGGCAGAAGCAATGTCTGGGTGCTGGACGCGGTCTACAAGTGGGCGCCGAACGGCAACTCGACCCACACCAACTTCAAGCTGCAGGGCGAGTATTTCCGGCGCAAGGAAAAGGGAACACTGACCTATGACACGCTGGCTGAATCGGCGGGCACCGCCGCGGGTTCCTATGCGTCGGCGCAGTCAGGCTGGTACCTGCAGGGTGTGTACCAGTTCCGCCCGACTTGGCGCGTCGGCCTGCGCTACGACAGGCTGGATTCGGGAACGCCGGGCGTGGGCCTGGTCGACAGCGGCACACTGACTGCCGCCGACTTCCGGCAGCTGGCTTCCTTCAACCCCTCCAGGGTATCGGCCATGGTCGACTGGTCGGCATCCGAGTTCAGCCGCCTGCGCCTGCAGATCGCGCGCGACAAATCGCGGCCCGAAACCACCGACAACCAGATCTTCCTGCAATACATCATGAACGTGGGCGCCCATGGCGCGCATGCGTTCTAGGAGACAACCATGAAACGATTCATCTTCAAGGCGATCGCAGCCGCCGCCATCGGCCTCTCGCTGTCCGCCCCGTCGTACGCGGCGATCAACGTCCTCGCATGCGAGCCGGAATGGGCGGCACTGGCCACCGAGCTGGGCGGCGACAAGGTCAAGACATCGAGCGCCACCACCGCCCAACAGGACCCGCACCGGATCGAGGCCCGGCCCAGCCTGATTTCACGCGCGCGCAACGCCGACCTGCTTGCATGCACCGGCCTCGAACTGGAAGTCGGCTGGTTGCCGGTCCTGCTGCAGCAGTCGGGCAATCCGAAGATCATGCCGGGCCAGCCGGGGTATTTTGAAGCCGGAGCGTTCGTCACGAAACTCGATGTGCCCGGGCGGGTCGACCGCAGCCAGGGCGATGTGCACGCCGCCGGCAACCCGCACATCCAGCTGGACCCGCGCAACATCGCCGCGGTGGCGGACGCACTGGCCAAACGCCTGAGCCAGATTGACGCAGCCAATGCCGGCTACTACCAGTCGCGCTACAAGGATTTCTCGGAGCGCTGGTCGGCCGCCATCAAAAAGTGGGAGCAGCAGGCCGCGCCATTGCGCGGTGCCGCCGTGGTCGAACATCACAGGAACATGACTTACCTGCTGAACTGGCTGGGGATGCGCCCGGTGGGCACGCTGGAGCCCAAGCCCGGGATTGAACCGAGCGCGGCGCACCTGACCGGGCTGGTGGCCCAGCTGCAGAAGCAGCCCGCGAAAATGGTGCTGCGTTCCGCCTATCAGGATCCGCGCGCGTCGGAATGGCTGGCCGAACACGCGCATATCGCGGCGGTCATGCTGCCGTTTACCGTCGGCGGGTCGGACAAGGCCAGGGACTTGTTCGGCTTGTTCGACGATACGGTGCAACGTCTGCTGGAAGGTGCCAAATGAACGGAGACGCCATCGAGCTGAGCATCATCGCGCCCGCATTCCTGGCGGGCGTCATTGTGCTGCTGACCCATATCCCGCTCGGCGCACTGGTGCTGAAGCGCGGGATCGTGTTCATCGACCTCGCCATCGCGCAGATCGCGGCCCTGGGCGTCATCCTGGCCGGCATCGCGGACCTCGAACATGCGTGGGCCATGCAGCTGTGTGCCGGCCTTGCGGCCGTGCTCGGCGCCTTCCTGCTGACCTGGACGGAGAAGCGCTGGCCCGACGTGCAGGAAGCCCAGATCGGCGTGCTGTTCGTGCTGGCGGCAACCGGCAGCCTGTTGCTGCTGGCGCACAATCCCCACGGCGGGGAGCACCTGCGCGACCTGCTTGCCGGCCAGATCCTGTGGGTGCGTTACGACCAGCTGTTGATCCCGGCGATTGCGACCGTTGTCATCGCGCTGCTGGTGTTCCGGCGGCCGCTGGCCGGCGTCGGCTTCTATCTGGTATTCGCATTGGCAATCACGATTTCCGTGCAGCTGGTCGGCGTGTACCTGGTCTTTGCCAGCCTGATCATTCCCAGCCTTGGCGTGCGCAGCTATCCGGCAAGGCGGCGCTTGCCGCTGGCCTATGCGGTCGGGATCTGCGGCTACGCAATGGGTCTCGTGCTGTCGCTGGTGTTTGACCTGCCGTCAGGCGCGCTGATCGTCTGGATGCTGGCCTTGCTGGCGATACCGACCCATGCAGTGGGGGCAAGGCGGCATCGCGTACCGAAGCCCGCCAAAGTCGTTGCAGGCGCATTCGATCACTGAAGGACCGGCACCATATCGGTCGGGCGATGAAACGACAGCTTCTGGCCCGGCCGGTCAAACGCGTCTAACCGGCTGCCGCCGCTGCATTGGCCCGCGCCCTGTGCAACTTTTCGTAGCTGTCGATCAGGCGGCGATGCCGGTCGAGGCCCTCGAGTTTCATGCTGGTCGGCGTCAAGCCGTGGAAGCGCACCGTGCCATCGACCGAGCCCAGCACCGCGTCCATCCGCGCATCGCCAAACATCCGGCGGAAGTTGGCCACGTAATCGTCGAGCTCGAGTTCGTCGTCGAGCAGCACCTCCAGCACCACGTTCAAGGCCTGGTAAAACAAGCCGCGCTCGACCGTGTTGTCGTTGTACTGCAGGAAGGCGCCGACCAGTTCGTGCGCGTCCTCGAACTGCTGCAAGGCGAGATGAATGAGCAGCTTCAACTCGAGCACGTTGAGCTGCCCCCACACGGTATTCTCGTCGAACTCGATGCCAATCAGGGTGGCGATGTCGGAGTATTCGTCGAGCTCGTTGTTGTTCAAGCGATCGAGCAGCGCTTCCAGGCTGGCGTCGTCGAGGCGGTGCAGGTTCAGGATATCTTCGCGGAACAACAGCGCCTTGTTGGTGTTGTCCCAGACCAGATCTTCGACGGGGAAGATTTCCGAATAGCCGGGCACCAGGATCCGGCAAGCGACGGCGCCCAGCTGGTCATACACCGCCATGTAGACCTCTTTGCCCATCTCCTCGAGAATGCCGAACAGGGTCGCGGCTTCGTCGGCATTGGAGTTCTCGCCCTGGCCGGAAAAATCCCACTCGACAAAATCGAAGTTGGCCTTGGCGCTGAAGAAGCGCCACGACACCACGCCGCTGGAATCGATGAAGTGTTCGACAAAGTTGTTCGGCTCGGTCACCGCGTGGCTGGCGAAGGTGGGCTGGGGCAGGTCGTTCAGGCCTTCAAAACTGCGACCCTGCAGCAGTTCCGTCAGACTCCGTTCCAGCGCCACTTCGAAGCTCGGATGCGCGCCGAACGAAGCAAAGACACCGCCCGTGCGCGGGTTCATCAGGGTAACGCACATCACCGGGTAGATGCCGCCCAGCGACGCATCCTTGACCAGCACCGGGAAGCCTTGCTCTTCCAGGCCCTTGATGCCGGCCAGGATGCGCGGGTATTTCTCCAGCACCTCCTGCGGCACATCCGGCAACGTCATTTCGCCTTCGATGATTTCGCGCTTGACCGCGCGTTCGAAAATCTCGGACAGGCATTGCACTTGCGCTTCGGCCAGCGTATTCCCGGCACTCATGCCATTGCTGCCGTAGAGGTTGTCGACCAGGTTGACCGGGAAATACACGACCTCGCCATCCGACTGCCGCACAAACGGCAGCGCACAGATGCCGCGCGCTGCGTTGCCCGAATTGGTGTCGATCAGGTGCGAGGCGCGCAACTCGCCGTCGGGATCGTAAACCGGCCGGCTGTGTTCATCGAGAATGCCCGCCGGCAGCGCATCCTTGCGGCCGGGCTTGAACCAGCGCTCGTTCGGGTAATGGACAAACTCCGCATTAGCGATGTCTTCGCCCCAGAACGACGCGCTATAGAAATGGTTGCAGTTCAGGCGCTCGATATACTCGCCCAGCGCTGATGCCAGCGCACTTTCCTTGGTCGCGCCCTTGCCATTGGTGAAACACATCGGCGAGTGCGCATCGCGGATATGCAGCGACCACACATTGGGAACGATGTTGCGCCACGAAGCGATTTCGATCTTCATGCCGAGGTTCGCCAGCAAGCCCGACATGTTGGCGATGGTCTGCTCCAGCGGCAGCTCCTTGCCGAGGATGTAGGTGCTGGCGTCGGGAGCCGGCTTCAGCGTCAGCAGCGATTGCGCATCGGCATCGAGGTTCTCGACCTCTTCGATCACGAAGTCGGGTCCGGTCTGCACCACTTTTTTCACGGTGCAACGGTCGATGGAGCGCAGGATGCCCTGGCGGTCGTGGGCAGAGATATCGGCCGGCAATTCGACCTGGATCTTGAAAATCTGCTTGTAGCGATTTTCCGGATCGACAATATTGTTCTGCGACAGGCGGATGTTCTCGGTCGGGATGTTGCGCGTTACGCAATACAATTTGACAAAGTAAGCCGCGCACAAGGCCGACGAAGCCAGGAAGTAATCGAAGGGGCCGGGTGCCGAGCCATCGCCCTTATAGCGGATAGGCTGGTCGGCCACCACCGTGAAGTCGTCGAACTTGGCTTCAAGACGAAGCTTGTCGAGGAAGTTGACCTTGATTTCCATGGGAGATGTCCAGAAATGATGCTCAAAATGAAGTGGCTGCTATTATCCGTCAACTAGTCGCCTTTTAATGTAGGCGCATGTCTGCTTTTGGTCCCCGTCCTCGATTGGTCCCGTCGGCGCGCCGTATGCAATGATCCCAACTAAACGCCCTGTTTGCCCCCGTTGCCTGCGCCCGCAGCAGACCTGTATTTGTCAATTGAGCATCCCGGTCGCGCATGGGGTTGAGGTGCTGATCTTGCAACATCCGTTGGAAGTGGCGCATGCAAAGGGAAGTGCGCGCCTGCTTCACCTGAGCTTGCCGCAGAGCCGGCTGCTGGTGGGCGAAGTGTTCGATGAGCAGGCGTTGCATGCCCTGCTGCATGCGCCGTTCACACCGGGCGCGCAGCGCAGGCACGCTGTCTTGCTGTATCCGGACACGCCGGATACAGCAGGCATGGCGCAGCAGCCGGCACGCATCGGCGTGCCCTGGAACGAGCCGGAAAAGTTGCGTCTGGTTGTGCTCGATGGCACATGGCGCAAGAGCCGCAAAATGCTTTACGCGAATCCGCTGCTGCAATCGCTGCCGCGTCTTGCGCTGCGCGATGTGCCGGTGTCGCAGTACCTGATCCGCAAGGCACACGGCGCGCATCAGCTATCGACGCTGGAAGCTACCTGTTACGCGCTCATGCAACTCGAAAACGACAGTGCGAGGTATGCGCCCTTGCTGGACGCATTCAACCGCTTTGTCGCACAACAGCTTTCATACCGGGAAGCCTCTGCACAGGCGTAGGCGTGTCACGCCATCGTCTTGCGCCTGTTCTGCCACTCCGCCAGCGCCGCAGGAATCTCATGCAGCTCCATCACCTTGACCATTGCCGGAGGCGAACGGCGGCGTAGCGCCGCGCAACGGCCGCCGGCCCAGACTTCGACTGAAGGCGGCAATTGGCCGACGAGGTCCGCGAGTGCGGTGAGCACTGGCGCCGGCCGCGCAGACGCGGAGAAGGACAGTGCAACGATATCGGCGGATTGTGCCTTCGCCGCCTGTGCGATTTCCATGACAGGCGTATTCACGCCGAGCGAAACGCAACGCGCGCCTTCGAGAATGAAAATCGCCTCCGCCATGAGCAGTCCGAGGCCGTGCAATTCGTGAGGTACGGTCGCCAGCAGGATGCGGGGGCGGGAGTGTGGTACAGCCTGTGTGTCCGGCGACGGAATGGTGCTGATGGCATTGCGCATGACTGCTTGCACGGCTTCGGTGAACAGGTGCTCCTCGAAGACGGCAAGCCGTCCGCTTGCCCAATGGGTGCCGACCATGGCGGTAAGCGGCGCGATCACATCGGTCACGAAGCGATACATGCCGCTTCGCACAAGGCTCTGCGTCAATTCGCGCCGCAAATCCTCGACGCGATGTTCCTTGCAGAGCGCGATGAGGTGGACCAGGTCGTCGCGTTCTTCTTCCAGTGCGACTGCAGGCGACTCTCGTTTCGATGGCCGGGCCGCCAGCGCGCGCAGCACCTTCATGTCGGCGCCCACCAGCTTGCCGGGCCGGTGCCCGTGGTCCATCAGCCCCTTGATCAGCCGTAGTTTGTCGACCTGCTCGGGCGGATAGGAGCGCTCGCCGAATTCGTCCCGATGTGGCAAGGGAAAGTTGTAGCGCCGTTCCCATACGCGCAAGGTGTCCTTCGACAATCCCGTCTCGCGCTCGACCGCGCTGATACTCAAATCGTTTGATGGAGGAAAGGACATTGCACCTGGTGATCAATGGTTGCAGGAGGCGAAGCAATTTCGATAACAGTATTGTAGCGGCATATTTGTCGTGGACAAAGTAAAGCTTTTCGTCGAACCTTCGCGACGCGCCGCAGTCCATGTGTGATGCCTGCGCGAGCGGTCCGTGTCCGGGATTCATGACGCCAGATCCAGGTGCGCTTGCGCAGCTTTTCGTAACGACTCAAGGAGATCAGCCATGGCAACAACTGTTGAAGGTCACATCCACGAAAGACGTCACATTCCCGAACGCCGCTCGGGATCGCATGCCGTACGTTCAAGCCGCATGAATGCCATCGACTGGCTCGCGATGACCCTGCTCATCGTCGGCGGCATCAACTGGGGCCTTGTCGGCTTGTTCAACTTCGACCTGGTGGCGACGCTGTTCGGGGAAATGAGCGCGCTTTCCCGGATCGTGTATGCAGTGGTCGGCCTGAGTGCCCTGTACACGATTTACACCAGCAGCAAGATGTCGCGCGCCTGATCCTCGCGCGCCTCATGCGAACGCCCGGTGCCTCGCGCACCGGGCGTTTGTTTTTGCCGTCCGCACTGTCAGGCTGGGCGGAATTGATATTCATTTTGTCCAAGACAAAACGATATTCGGTTTGACGTATCTCAAATACCCATCGGCGTGGACTCCTATGCTTGGGATGCCGGGCGACGCGATTGAAAGCCTGGAGTCCCATCGTGTTGCACACCACCACTTCGTAGGAGAGCGCCGTGAAATTGAGCAAATACGTATTCCCGCTGTTATCAGCAGTTATGTTTTCCGCCTGCGGCGGCAGCGACGGTGACAATGCCGTATCGGCGGCACCGCCGGCCTCGACGCCGACGGCGTCCGGCGCATCTGTTGAACCGGCCGGCGCATCGCCCACGATCGACAAGGTCGCCGCGACAGGCGGCTTCAATGCCTTGCTGGCTGCTGCCACCAAGGCGGAGCTGGGAACGGCACTGGCGGACACCAATGCGCGATTGACGGGATTCGCACCGACCG
>NZ_LSTO01000001.1:2303218-2321387 GCF_002211445.1 Noviherbaspirillum denitrificans
ACTTCAGCATGTTGTCGAGCAGCTTACCCGCCGGCCCGACAAAAGGTTCGCCGGTCTGGTCCTCGTTTCGGCCCGGGCCTTCGCCGATGAACAGCCATTTCGCCTTCTCGTCGCCGACGCCGAACACGGTCTTGGTGCGGCCCTTGCACAGGCCGCACTTCACGCAACCGGCGACGCTTTCCTTGAGCTGTATCCAGTCCATGGAGGCGACTGCATTAGCCGGCGGCGCATCAGCGACAGGCGGAGGTGCATCGAAGACAGCAACGGGGTCGGCCGCGTCAAATGCGTCGACAACGTCGACAGGCTCAACGACCACTGTCGGCACGTCAGCAATTTCGGGAACATCGCGCCGCTGCCACAGCGGCCCGATACCCATTTCTTCAAGAAAGACGGCCCGGCGTTCCAGGGTCATAGGTGAAACCTCATCACGATGGCATCTTCACGCGTGTTGTCGGCAGCCGGATAGTATCCCTTGCGCACACCGATCTGCTCGAATCCGTATTGCTTGTACACGGCAAGCGCGCGGTGGTTGCTGGGCCGCACCTCGAGCAGGATGGACGTCATGGACTTTTCCTTTGTCACGGCAACGATCTTGTCGAGTTGCAGGCGGCCCACGCCCTTGCCGTGCAAGTCGCGGCGCACGCTGATGTTGAGCAGGTGCGCTTCATCGACCGCCAGCATCACCAGGAAATAGCCAGCCAATGCGCCATCCGTCTCGCGCAAGGTCCACGCCTCGTAACCGCTGTAGAGCGAGTCGAGGAAATTTCCTCGTGTCCAAGGATGGGGGTAAACGTCGTTTTCAATGACCAGCACATTCGGCAAATCGCTCACCTGCATGCGAGCGAATTGCAGGGAGGACAATGTGGGCGATTGCGCAACGAGTTTGTGGATTGCGCTCATGTGGACACCTTCGCCAAGCGCTCGGCCGTCGTCAGCGCGACCTTGTTGCGGAGATAGAGGGGTTGCGCCTCATGCGCCTGCACGGCTCGGCCGGCAGCGAACTCTGCCTCCGCAAGACGGGCGATGGCGCCTGCATGAGGGACGATTTCAGGCATGCTGCCCTTCCATGCATCGAATGCGGACGCATAGGCCGACAGGCCGTTACCGCAAGCAATGGCAGTTCCCTCCACCTTCACGCCGGTGGCCGCTGACAGGGTTGGCTGCGTGACCGATTGCCAGCCGTCGTGGAAACGATACTGCGCCCAGTAGACTTCTTCCATGCGCGCATCGAGCACGGCGAGGATATCCGTGGCGCCGGAAACATCGCGACAAGCGGCAGCCATCGCGAGCAGTGTCACGACGGGAACGACGGGCAGGCCGGCGCCGAAAGCCAGTCCCTGCGCGACGCCGCATGCTGTGCGGACACCAGTGAACGAACCAGGCCCCGCGCCAAAGGCGATGGCATCGCAGCCGGTCAATGGAATGCCGGCTTGCGCAAGCAACGCCTGCACCATCGGCAGCACGGTTTGCGAATGCGTCTGCACGCCGGCGGCTTCATGGGAAATCAGTTGTCCGTGATGCAATAACGCGACCGACGCGAGCTCGGACGATGTTTCGATGGCAAGAATCGTAGGCATGCCGCTATTTTACCGTGACGGCCACCCTAAATTGCGTGTCGGCGCTGCCGTTAACATTACGACTGAAGCGGAGGCAATCATGGAAGTCCGGCAAATCGCCCAACTGGCAACGACACTTGCAACAAACGAAACGAATCAGGCCATCGGCATTGCGGTGATGAAGAAAGCCATGGATATCCAGGCCTCCAGCGCTGCAGCAATGCTGGAAGCGCTGCCGCCTGCAACCGGCGTCAACCTCCCCCCTCACCTTGGCCAGAATATCAACACGACGGCCTGAACAAGTTTCTCTACTGCCGCCTTGCGCGGCAAGCATCACGGCGCGCCTTCCCTTACAATAAGCTCCCGTTTTAATCCGTGCGCCGCCCATGTCCGCGAACAGCATCACTCTCGACAACAACAACCGTCACCAGCTCGCCGAATGGCTTGAGCAGGATGCCTGGATTGTCGCCTGCCTGTGTGCAGCGTGGTGCGATACCTGCCGCGGTTACCGCAGCGGTTTCGACCAATTGTCGGAACAGCATCCGGACAAGCGTTTCCTCTGGATCGACATTGAAGATCAGGCGGATTTCATCGGCGACATCGACGTCGAGAATTTTCCGACGCTGCTCATTCAGCGCGGCTCCAAAGTCGCCTTCTTCGGCACCGTGCTGCCCGACCTGAAGATTGCCGACCGGCTGATCCAGGCGCAGGCCGAGAGCGGTGGCGGCGAGCCTCGCGCCGAGTGGCAGCAGACCTGCAATCTCCTCACCCTGCTAAAGGCGTAACGGCAGGCTGCGCAGGCGCTTGCCGGTCAGTGCGAATACGGCATTGGCCACTGCGGGCGCAATCGGCGGTGTCCCCGGTTCTCCCACACCTTGCGGCGGTTCCGCACTCTTCATCACGATCGTTTCGACATGCGGTACCTGGTTCATGCGCAGCACCGGATAGTCGTGGAAATTTTTCTGTTCGACCATTCCATCCTTGATCGTGACCTCGCCGAACAGCGCTGCACTCAGTCCGAAGACCACGCCCGACTCCATCTGCTGCGCAATGATGTTTGGATTGACGGGGAGTCCGCAATCGATGACGCACGTCACCTTGTGCACCCGGATCTCCGTTCCCTCCACCGATACTTCCACAACCTGCGCCACGATGGAGCCGAAGGATGGATGCAGCGCGACGCCATGCGCGCGTCCGGGCGCCGGCTTGCCGGCTTTCGCGATCGCTGTGTCGAGCACTGCAAGGTGTCGCGGATGCCGCTGCAACAGGCTGCGGCGAAATTCAACCGGCTCCCTGCCCGCCGCATGCGCCAACTCGTCGACGAAGCTCTCCTTGAAAAAGGCATTGTGCGAATGGCCGACCGAGCGCCAATAGCCGATCGGCACAGGTGTCGGCACAGTAACGTGGGCTATCTTCTGGTGCGCGAATTCGTAGGGCATGTCGAAGGCGCCTTCCGCGGTCGTCTTGTCCGGCCCCGCACCGATCAGACCGAAAGTCCGCGCCAGGACCTGGTGCGCAATGGCGCCGGAAGCAATCCTGTTCTCATAGGCGACGACATTGCCGGCGTTGTCGAGCGACGCTGAAAAGCGCGCGAGTGCGGCCGGACGGAAGAAATCGTGTGCGATATCCTGTTCCCTGCTCCAGATGACCTGGACCGGCTTTCCACCGGCCTGCGCCGCGATGGCGACACCCTGCGCGATCATTTCGACTTCGAGGCGCCGTCCCAGGCCGCCGCCGATATAGGTCACGTTGACTGTCACGTCATCGCGGTTGACTCCGGCAACGCGGGCCGCGGTATCGGCGGCAATGCTCGGCACCTGGGTCGATGCCCATAGCGTCACCTTGCCGTCTTTGACCTGCGCAGTGCAATTGACGGGCTCCATCGTGGCGTGGGCAAGGAAAGGTGCACGGTACTCGGCGCTGAGCTGCTTCACTGCTGTGCGGCCGGGATCGGGTTCGCCTGACTGGTGGTACGTGAAGCCGGCATCGCTGTCGAGCTGTGAGGAGAGTTCGCGGAAAACGCCGTCCGTTGATAGCGAAGCATTCGGTCCCGGATCCCAGTCGACAGGAAGCGCATCGGTCGCCTTCCTTGCCTGCCATAGGGATGCGGCGATAACTGCCACGCCGGCCATGCCGGGTGCCGCACCGGAAAAGTCGACTACGCGGACGACACCCGGCATGCCCTTCACCGCATCTCCATCAACTTTTCTGACCGTGCCGCCAATGGTCGGACTCATCTTCACGGCAGCGTAAAGCAGCCCCTCTGGTCTCGGATCGAGACCAAAGACCGCGGTGCCGTTGACTTTTGCTGCCGAATCGCGGCGCGGCTGCGGCTTGCCGATGAGGCGGAAGTCTTTCGGGTCCTTCAGGCGGATGTTGTCCGGCGTACTGTGGACCGCCCTCGCAGCCAGCTCGGCATAGGAAGCCTTTTTTTCGCCATGGAACACCATGCCGTTTTCAGTCCGGCACTGTGCAGGCTGCACGCCCCATTCCTTGGCAGAGGCCGTCACCAGCATGGCGCGTGCAGTCGCGCCTGCCTCGCGCATCGGTCCCCAGGCATCCTTCACGGAGGAAGAGCCGCCTGTGATCATCAACCCGAGTTCCCGCGCTGTCTTGCCAGTGAGCCAAATGACGGCGTCCTTGAACGTTCCAGCGCCATCCGGATGGAAAGGCAGGCCGTCCTGAATCGCGGCAACATTGCCAAAAATCTTGTCGATCGGCGCACGCTCGAGCGTCACCGAGGAAAGGGGAACATCTAGCTCTTCCGCTACCAGCATGGGCAGCGCGGTGTAGACGCCCTGCCCCATTTCGCACTGGGGCATCGCCACCGTCACGGTGCCATCGGGGCCAAGCTTGATCCATCCGTTGAGGCGCACCTCGCCTTCCTGTGCCGGAAAGGGATAGTCCGGATCAAGACGCTGGCGCGGGGGCATCAGGCCCCAGCCGATGATGAGCGCGCCGGTGACGCCGAGGCCGCCGAGCAAGAAACGGCGGCGGGAGGGGTTTATGGGCGTGTTCTTCGATTCGGCAGGCGGCATCGAGTCTCCGTATATTCTTCGGTGTTTCCTGTGGCATCCTAGCCGACTGCCGATTCACCTGTCTCGCAGCAATGTCGAGCGTTTACTCTATAAATTCCAAGAAGAACATGACCGAGAATTTTTTCCAGTCCTTCATCCTCCTGCTCCTCGTCACCGATCCTTTCGGCAATGTGCCGCTGTTCGTGAGTGCCCTTGCAGGCGTGCCGGCTGAACGCCGCGGGCGTGTCGTCGTGCGCGAATGCGCGATCGCTTTCGTGCTGCTCCTGCTGTTCATGTTTTTCGGCCGCCATTTCCTGGCCGCGCTGCAGTTGAGCGACATCGCGCTGCGCATCGGCGGTGGCGTGATCCTGTTCCTGATTGCCTTGCGGATGGTGTTTCCGCAACCGGGTGGCGTGTTCGGCGACGGCGAAGCAGACAGCGAACCCTTCATCGTGCCGCTGGCGATCCCGGCGCTGGCCGGCCCCTCCGCACTGGTGACCGTGCTGCTGTTCTCGTCGAACAGCGCGAAGGAAATGGCCTTGCATGTGGGCGTTCTGTCCCTGGTGGCGGTGGTCTGGCTGGCAGTCCTGCTGAGCGCGGAGCGCATGCAGCGCGTCCTCGGCCCGCGCGTCATGACCGCGTTCGAACGCTTGATGGGATTGATCCTGACGGCAATGGCGGTGGAGATGCTGCTGGCGGGGATCCGCGCGTACGTGAAGTCGCTGGTCTAGAGATAACTGCGCACCCAGTTGGCCAGCCCGGGTTCGTCAAGGATAGCCGCACTGGTCTGCCAGATGACATCGGCCGCTTCCTGCGGCGGGGCTTCGAGTCGCCAGTCGTTCAGGTACAGGAACAGTCCCATCGCCAGCAGCGCGACGCGCTCATTGCCGACCGCGAACGGACGGTAGCGGAGAATGCCGCAGGCATAGGCTGCCGCAACATCGGCGATGTCGACAGGCCGGGCGACGGCCAGGTGGAGCGGATGCGACAGGGCAGCTTCGAGCAACGCATCGTCGCACGGCCCGGAATTGGCGCCCTGCTCCCCGAGGCTTTCTTCGTGCAGCAGGAGCAAGGCATCGGGTTCGACGCAGAACAGGTTCATCCCGACAGCGCGCGCAGCGCGTCCTTGTAGTCCTCGACAAACGCCCGACCGGCATCCACCTGTTCCTGTATCGCAGGATGGTTGGAGGTCAGGAGCAGGCCGTCGGCGGTCTCGGTCAGGTACACCGTGCCGCCCGGGCCACGCTTGAGCTTGGCAAGCACTTCGCGCGGGAGTACCACGCCTAGTGCGTCGCCGAGAGCGATGAGTTTCAATGCATGCATGACTTCCCTGCCAGAGCGGGTCTTCAGTACATGTTAGTCAACGCCCAAGGGAAAGCAAAACTAGATAGTTTTATAGAAATAGAAAGCAGTCAGCGTGAAGCCGACGACGATGATGAAACGCCGCAGCCAGATCGCGGGGATCTTGCGGGCAATGCTCGCACCCCAGTATCCGCCTAGCGTCGCGGTGGCCAGCATGATGAGCGTGTACGGCCAGTCCACCGCGCCCGCGACCACGAAGGTCAGCACCGTGACGCTGTAGATAATCGCCGACAGCAGGTTCTTGATGGCATTGATTTCGTGCACGTCGTCATGACCGGCCATCGCCAGGCTGGCCAGCATAAGGATGCCCATGCCGGCGCCGAAAAATCCGCCGTAGACCGACACCACCGCCTGCCCTGCCAGTGAAGCCGGTGAATTACCGGGCTTGGCCGCCTCAGCACCGCGCAGCATTGCAGAGATGCGGCCGGAAAAGGCAAACAGTACCGTGGCAAACAGCAGCAGCCATGGAATCAGCTTGGAGAAGGTCGCATCCTTGGTCGACAGCAGAAGCAGGCCGCCGCCGATGCCGCCGATGAAGGATACGATGCCCATTGGCACCAGATAGCGCTTGTAGCGCGCCAGTTCCGTCCGATAAGCCCAGGCTCCGGACAGGCTGGCCGGCCACAGGGCGACCGAGTTGCTGGCGTTGGCCGCAACCGGCGGCACGCCCGCCGCCAGCAAGGCCGGGAAGGAAAAGAAGGTGCCGCCGCCGGCCACCGAGTTCATGGCGCCTGCGCAAAAGGCAGCGATGCCGACCAGCGCGACCTGCCATGCCGTCATTTCGCCTCCCTCGATTGGCGGACATACTCAAGAAGCGCCGTCATGTCACGTCCGGTGGCATCCGGCGTCACGCCGAGTTCTTCCAGCGGCGCATTCGCGCGGTTGACCCAGAAGGTGGTGTAGCCGAACCAGGTTGCCCCACAGGCATCCCAGCAGTTGCTCGACACGAAGAGGATGTTCTTTGCCGACAGGCCGAACACGTCTGGCGCCAGTTGATAGGCTTCCGGCGCGGTCTTGTACTTTTTCACCGCATCCACCGACAGGATATGGTTGAAGATGCCGTGCATGCCGTTGGCGTCGACCACGGCTTCCAGCATCTGCGGATTACCGTTGGAAAGGATGGCCATCTTCAGGCCCATGCCCTGCAAATCTTGCAGCACACCGAGGTTTTCCGGGAAAGCCTTCAGCTTGGCGTACTGTCCCATCAGGCTGTTCTGCGCGTCGAGGGTCAGGTCCAGGCCAAGCTTCTTGCAGCTGAAGACGAGCGCGTCCTGCGTCACCTCCCAGAATGGCTTGTAGGTGGCGCACATGGTGCGCAGGCGCGTGTATTCAATCTGCTTGTCGCGCCACAGCTCGGCGAGGGCCGCTCCGCGTTGCGGGAACAGCTTTTCCGCCAGTTCGCCGATGGAGTACACGTCGAACAGGGTACCGTAGGCGTCGAAGGCGATGGCTTGAATGCTCATGAATGGTGGAACGGATTCAACAGGCTTCGAGTATATGCAATGGAAATACACATAAACAAAACAAAAAATCACTTTATTATTGCGTTTTAGTATCAGATTCAATATCGTCCGAACATGGATCAATTCAAGCAGATTTCCACATTCGTCGAAGTGGCTGCCAAGGGCAGCCTCACCGCTGCCGCACGCGCCGAAGGCATCGCACCGGCAATGATCGGGCGCCGGCTGGATGCGCTGGAAGAACGGCTGGGCGTGAAGCTGCTGCAGCGCACCACACGCAAGATCGCGCTGACGAACGAAGGCGTGGCCTTTCTCGAGGATTGCCAGCGCATCCTGGCCGAACTGGAGGAAGCCGAAAGCGCCGTCTCGGAGCGCAGCGCCCGCGCCAGTGGCCATCTGCTGATCTCGGCACCCGCCGGCTTCGGACGGCAGCACGTGGCGCCGCTCATCCCCTCCTTCCTTGCCCTGCACGGCAATGTCAGCGTCACGCTCAACCTCAACGACCGCGTGGTCGACCTGATCGGCGAAGGCATCGACGTCGCCATCCGGATTGCCGCGCTGTCCGACTCCAGCCTGATCGGCGTGAAACTGGCCGACAACAAGCGCGTGGTGGTAGCCTCGCCCGCCTATGTCAAGCGGCATGGCGCGCCGGCATCGCTCGACGACCTCGCCCGGCACAATTGTCTCGCCATGAGCAGCGAAGGCAGCCAGCGCGGCTGGACCTTCCGTCACAATGGCAAGAATGTCACGCTGAAGGTCGCCGGCAACATGGTCTGCAATGACGGCGCGGTGCTGCATGACTGGGCCCTGTCCGGCAAGGGTCTGGCCTGGCGCTCGATGTGGGAAGTCGGCAACGCGATCGAAACGGGCCAGCTCGTTACCGTGCTGGACGAGTTTGCCGCGCCTGGCAACGACATCTACGCCGTGTTCGCCCAGCGGCGCCATCTTCCGCTGCGCATCCGCGCCTTTGTCGACTTCCTCCGCCATGCCTATGGCCAGTCGGGCTATTGGCGCAAGTAACCGATGCAAGTCTTTCATCCCTGACATGCAGGTTTTTCACCCATGCGCGAAAAGCCACATGAAAGAATTAGCGCCCATTTCCTCTTGGAAATAGCTAGAATCGACAGGACCGCTTCCTGCGGCATTCACACAAATGGAAGGAGATCTCACATGAAAGCCTTGTTCAAAGGACTTGCATTGCTGGCATTCGCTGGCTTCGTCAGCTCGTCGGCGGTAGCGGCGGAACGCGCCACGGCGGAAGAAGCCACTGCCCTCGTCAAGAAAGCCGTCGCCTACATCAAGGCCAACGGCAAGGAAAAGGCCTTCGCCGCGATCAACGATCCGAAGGGCCAGTTCGTCGACCGTGACCTGTATATCTTCGTGTATGACATGAAGGGCACGAACATGGCGATCGGCAACGGCAACGCTTCCAAGATGAATGGCAAGAACCTCATGGACCTGCGCGACGCAGACGGCAAGTACATCATCAAGGGCTTTATCGACCTGCTCGGCACCAAGAACGGCGGCTGGTTCGATTACAAGTGGCCGAACCCGGTCACCAAGGCCGTCGAGGCGAAGTCGAGCTATGTGGAAAAGGTGGACGACTTGATCGTCGGCGCCGGGATCTACAAGCAATAATCCGGCAGATGTGAAAACGGCCACCTCGCGGTGGCCGTTTTTCATTGTGCACTCAGAACTGGTAGCCGACGCGCAGTGCGCCCCAGTGCTTGCCGTTGACGAAGAGCGGAACCGACAGGTCCTTCATCACGGCGAAATTCCCACCGCCCATGTCGCGCCGGTACGTCTGCAGCAGGAAGGGTTTGCGGTTGTTGATCGCAGCCCATTCAGTACGGCCGACGAAGAAGCGGCGGTTGCGCGAATTGGCCTGGTTCCAGAGGGGATCGCCGCCTTGCGGCTTGGAAAACTTGCGGTTGTGCGTGGGGATGTAGCCCTTGCGGTCGGTGGCAACACTGAAAACTACCTTCGGTGACAGCGTCAGCAATTTTTCAAGCACGTCCGGCAACATCTTGTCGCAGTATGGCGTGAAGCGGGCCATGAACTGCTCGGGGTTGGTGCCGGGAATCGGCTGGTGGTGTTCGTCAAACAGGTCTGCCATCGACAGTGTCCCGCCACGTATGCCTTCTTCGAACAGTGTAGTGATGCGTTGGCCTGCCGCAGTCACTGCTTCGATGAAGGGCGTGTCCTCAGTTCGCACGCCGCTTTCAGCCGCCATTTCAATCAGGGATTCGGAGAGCGACAGGAAGCCCTCGGCGCGCTTGCGTGCGTTTTGCAGTGCCGTTGCCGTATTGTCCACCTGGTTGGACAGGCCTTTCACGGAATCGAGTACGCCGGCACAGCTGGCGAGGTTGTGTTGCGCCGCATCCGCGATCTCGGCAACGCCGCGCTCGACTTCGGAAACAGCGGCATCGAAAGTGCCCCCCTTTCCTCCACTGGCCTGGCCCTTGGACTGGATGTCGTCAGCCAACGTCTTGATGCGGGCATCGAGCTGGGTGACGGTGCTCATGATGAGCTTGGACGACTGTTCCACCTTGGCGGCAAGGTCGCGCACCGCGTCAGCGACCACGGCAAAACCGCGTCCTGCCTCGCCGGCACGCTTGGCTTCGACGGATGCGTTGAAGGCGACAAGTCGGGTCTGCAGGGCGATCTGGGTAATCTCGTTGGCGGCATCGGCGACTTCGGACAGGTTGTCCGTCACCGCAATCACGCCCTGGCCGATCTGTTCGACCGTCTTGCGTGCGCGGCGGACCGATTCGGTGCTGGCCTTGGTGACGGCCTCGATCTCGTGGTTGGCGCGCACCATGGCGCCGATCTCGTCCGCAAGGGCCTTGAAGGTTTCCGCTTGTCGGCCGCTCAGTGCGGCGAGGTCATCGATCAGGCCGTTGAGTTCGGCCGATTCCTTGCCGATGCCGGCCGCCTCATGGGCGATACCGCCTACGACACGTTCGAGATCGACTGCCGGCGGCTCCTGGCGAATTTCCGGCTCATGCATTGCCTTTCCGAATTTGAACATCTCTCCCCCATAGTTTTTTTAAATTTGTTTGCAGGTGCATCGTACACCGACATTTGCCTGCATGGATGGAGAAGATGCATTTGAGCAACTTGCACAAAACCGATCGCCCAAACAAAAATGCCGTCCAGTGTTTCCACTGGACGGCATTTCTTCAGAACCGGTTCAGCTTACAGCGGCTGAATTGCCGATGCTTGCTTGCCCTTCGGGCCGGTAGTCACTTCGAAGGAAACACGCTGGTTTTCCTTCAGCGACTTGAAGCCGTTGGATTGGATCGCGGAGAAGTGCGCGAACAGATCTTCGCCGCCTTCATCCGGAGTAATGAAACCAAAACCTTTTGCATCGTTGAACCATTTGACAGTGCCAGTTGCCATGACATTTCCTTAATTACAGTTGAATGGGCTTTCGCCCGGGTGTTTCTTGAAGCAGAAAGAAATGACAGAGCAATACTGCACACTACTAGTTCAAACTTCAATTGGAAGTCGATTGTACTGCATATTTTGAAAAGCGGTGAATTATCTTGATTGCACTTTTTTATCAACAATCTTCACATATCTCCCAGCGCCCGCTGGCATGCTTGGTGCATGAAGGACAACGAATCCTTTCCCCATCCAACGCAACATCATCATGCACGCCACTTCACCCAACCCGGACACACCGGGCGACGAACCTTCCACGCCCGCCCGCCGCCCTGCCGCCCTCAAGGTGGTAGCAGGCGACAAGGCATTGCAAAGGACCCTGCAGGATACCTTCGGGATCCGCCAGCTGCGGCCCGGCCAGCGGGAAGTCATCGAAAGCGTACTTCAGGGAAATAACACGCTGGCCATCATGCCGACAGGCGCAGGCAAGTCCCTCTGCTACCAGCTCCCTGCGTTGAAAATGCCGGGCGTGACGGTCGTCGTCTCGCCACTGATTTCGCTGATGAAGGACCAGGCCGGCAAGCTCGAAACCGCCGGTGTCCCGGCTGCTGAAGTCAACAGCACGCTCAGTACGCGGGAAGAAGAATCGGTCCTCGAGAGCATCCGGCAGGAAGACACGGAATTCATTTTCGCCACGCCGGAACGGCTGTCCGATCCCGACTTCCTTGCCACGGTGCGCGAGAGCCGCGTGAGCCTGTTCGTGATCGATGAAGCGCACTGCATTTCCCACTGGGGACATGATTTCCGCCCGGCTTACCTGCATCTCGGCGCGGTGATCGATGCGCTTGGCAACCCGCCGGTACTGGCGCTCACGGCAACCGCTACCAGCAACGTCATCGAAGACATCGGCAAACAGCTCGGCTTGCCGGACATGCATGTCATTAATACCGGTATCTATCGGTCAAATCTGCACTACCGGGTGGTAACCGCTACCAGCGAGCAGGAGAAACTTTCGCTCGCCCTTGCGCTTGCACGCGAGGCGGAAGGCTCGGGCATCATTTACACGGCGACCGTGAAGGCAGTCGAGGAAGTGCACGCTGCACTTCGTGAGGCCGGTGAAAGCGTTACCTTCTATCACGGCCAACTGGCGGCCAAGGCGCGCCACCAGAACCAGGATGACTTCATGAGCGGCGCCAGCCGCATCATGGTCGCCACCAACGCGTTCGGCATGGGTATCGACAAGAGCGACATCCGCTTCGTGATCCATTACCAGATACCGGCGAACCTTGAAGCCTACTATCAGGAGTCCGGGCGCGCCGGGCGCGATGGAGAAGATGCCGACTGCATCCTGCTCTTCCATGCGAAGGACAAGCAGGTGCAGCAATTTTTTCTGGCACGGCGTTATCCGGGCGCAGACGACCTTGGCGCGGTCTATGCCGCCCTGCAGGCGCTGTCACCGGAGCAGCATGCCGTGTCCCTGGCGCGGGTGCAGGCGCACCTGGACGGGGTATCCGATACCCGGCTGCAGGTAGCGCTCAAGCTGTTGAAGGATGGCGGCCTGCTGGAACAGGATGACAAGCTGGATTACCACCTCCTGCGCCAGCGCGTGAAGCCGAAGGAATTGAAGGAACTCGTGCACACCTACCGCGACAAGAGCGCGCGCGACCACGCGGCGCTGGAGCGCATGGTGTTCTATGCCCAAACCGGTTTCTGCCGCTGGAAAGTGTTGCTGGAATATTTCGGCGAGCACAGCAGCTGGTCCCGCTGCGGCGTATGCGACAACTGCAGGCAGCCGCCGGAGCAGGCCCTAAGTCCGGAGCATCCGCGCCAGCAGTTGACGCGTGCCGTGCAAGCGCCTGCGAACACGTTGCAGGCTGGCGCGACGGTCAAGGTGCCGAAATACGGTGAAGGACAGGTGGTGTCCGTCGAGGGTGACAAGGTCACGCTTCGCTTCCCCGACAGCAGCAAACGCACCTTTTTGCGCAGCTACGTCGAACGGTCCTAGTTCGTCGACGCCGGGGTGCGGGTGTCCTGGCGCAGCAGGCGTTCGAACACGTCCGGCGGAACGGGCTTGCTGAAGTAGTAGCCCTGCATTTCATTGCAGCCGTGGTTCTGCAGGTAGATCAGCTGCTCGTGCGTTTCCACGCCTTCCGCGATCACGTGGCGCCGCAGGTTGTGCGCGAGCGAGATGATCGATGCCACGATGGCCGCATCGTCCGGCGTCAAGGTGATATCGCGCACGAAGGACTGGTCGATCTTGAGGGCGTCGATCGGCAGGCGCTTGAGGTAGGACAGGCTGGAATGCCCGGTGCCGAAATCGTCGAGCGAAAGCTGCACGCCCAGCGCCTTGAGTTCGCCCAGCAGGCCGATCGCGCGATCGACGTCGGTCATCACCAGGCTCTCCGTCAGTTCCAGTTCGAGCAGGTGCGGCGCAAGTCCGGTTTCCTGCAGCGTTCCGGCAATCACGTTCACAAGGTCGTGTTGCGCGAACTGGCGCGCCGACAGGTTGACGCCCACGCGCAACGGACCGAGGCCCGCACGCTGCCATGCCGCTGCCTGGGCGCAGGCGGTGCGCAGCACCCATTCCCCGATCGGCACGATCAGCCCGGTCTCTTCAGCCAATCCGATAAAGCGCAGCGGCGGAATCATGCCCAGCGATGGATGCTGCCAGCGGATCAGCGCTTCCATGCCGACTGTGCGGCCGGTTTCCAGGTCGATCTGCGGCTGGTAATGCAGGACGAATTCGTTGCGCTCCAGCGCATTGCGCAGGTCGCTTTCGATGCGCAGGCGCTCGAGCAGGCGCTCGTTCATTGCCGCGGTGTAGAACTGGAAGTTGTTGCGCCCGCTTTCCTTGGCGCGGTACATGGCGATATCGGCGTTCTTGATCAGTGTTTCGGGATCGTCGCCGTCCGTGGGGTACACCGCCACGCCCGTACTGCAGCCGAGGAAGAATTCGTGGCCGTCGACCACCAGCGGTTCCGCCACCGCGTCCATGATGCGCTGGACGACGGTGGTAGTGAGCCGTTCGTCGAGGCGTTCCGGCAGCACCAGCACGAATTCGTCGCCGCCAAGGCGGGCGACGGTATCCGATTCACGTACCGCTGCCTGCAGCCGTGCGGCGACCGAGTTGAGAACGATGTCGCCTGCCTTGTGCCCCAGGCTGTCGTTGACGAACTTGAAACGATCGAGGTCGACGAACAGCACCCACACCGAGTAGCAATAGCGCGACGCATAGGCAATCGCCTGGTTCAACCGATCCTGCAGCAGCGCACGATTGGGCAGCCCGGTGAGGATGTCGTGGCCCGCGTGGTATTCGAGCTGCTGCGCATACTTGCGGCGGGCAGCTTCGGCACGCAATGCAGTGATGCCGTAGGCAAGGTTGTCGGCCAGCTCTTCCGCCACGCGCACCTCATCCGGTCCGAAGGCATTCGCCTCGTGCGAATAGATCGTCAACGCCCCGAGGATCGCGTTACCGGCTTTCAGTGGCAGCGACATGGCGGACACGATCCGGTGACGGACCATGAACTCGCGCCAGGGCGCATGCACCGCGCCAGTCTGCATGTCATGCACGACCGCGACCCGGCCCTCGCGGATCGCAGTGCCGGTCACCCCCCTTGCTGTCGGCTCATTACCCCAGGTCACATGGTTGAGGGTCGCGACGAGTGCGCCCTCCTCCACCTCGGCCATCGCCGCAGGCCGGACCTTCCGTTCCGCGCCGTCTTCGGCAAAACCGACCCAGGCGAAGGGGAAGCCGCTGATATCCCGGAAGATCTGGCAGATCTCGGTCAGCAGCGCCGTCTCGTCGGTCGCGCGCACCAGCGCCTGGTTGCTCGCGCTCAGCGCGCGCAATGCGAGGTCGAGCCGTTTGCGCTCGGAGATGTCGAGCATGATGCCGATGGTCGCGTTCTCGCCGTCGATCTGCATGGTCGAGCCGAAGACTTCGACATCGAACAGCGTGCCGTCCTTGCGGCGCGCGCGGCGCTCGTAATGCACTTCGTTGATCTCGCCGCGCAGCCTGCGCTGCACGTTTTCCTCGACGATGCCGCGGTCGCTGTCGACAACCAGGTCGTAGACGGCAACGGCTGCGGTCATTTCCTCGGGTGTGTAGCCGAAGATCTGCGCCATCTTGGGATTAACGAACCGAAAACGTCCATGCTGGGCAATGTAAACCCCGACGACGGAGTTCTCGGCGAATCCGCGGAACATGGATTCCGCCTGTTGCAGGCTCAGGCGCTCCTGATCGATACGGTTGATGAGTTCACCGATGCGCCGCGCGGAATCATTGAAGCGGCCGGCAAGCATGCCGATCTCGTCGTTGCTGTTGCAGTCGACGCTTACATGGTAGTTGCCCGAGGCCAGATCGTCGCTGCGCTCTGCCAGTTCGCGCAGCGGCTGCACAATGCGCTTGCGTACAAGCACGAACACGGCAGCCAGCACCAGCGCATCGAGCAGGAGCAGCGCATGCATCTTCATGAGCGCCCGTTCCTGCTCCCGGCTGGCGGCCTCTGTCAGCGAGCCGACCAGCGATTCAGCATCGGCCAGGACGCGGGCGGCGCCGTCGGTGATCCGCAAGGTCGAGCCTTCGGAAGCATGTCCCTGCAATACCGCCTCGACCTCGCTGCGGTAGAGGCGCCAGTCGGCCCGGATGGCATCGAGCCGGGCGAGGTGCGGCTGTGACAGCATCTCGATGCGGTAGCCGAAGGCTTCCCCGCCCCCGGCAAGCGCCTTGAGGGCGGTATCGAAGTCGTTCATCGCAGCCTGGACGCCAGCCTTTCCCGCTCCGGGCAGCTGCATGGCCTTGCTCGCCTCGAAAGCGATTTTCTGGCTGAGCATGCGCAGCTTGCCGGCGACACTGACCGTCTCGGCCACACCGTTGACGTTGTCCAGCATGACCCGCACAACCATCAGGTTGGCAACCGCGAATACAAGGATGACCGAGAAGACTATTGCAATCTTCCGGCTGATCGTCGACCCCGGCAGCTCTGCGCCTGCCTTGGAATCAGGTAGATGCGGAGCGAGATCGTCCGCCATAAGGTCCCCAGCTTTTTAATGGTTCTCTAATCAGTATGACTGTTTTTTCCAGGAAGGGAAATTGCCGTCAGGAACTAGCCCATTCGCCCTATATCCTTACCGCCTTGCGGATGCGCTTGGTATTGAACATCCGCTTGTCGGCGATTTTCAGCAGCGCGTCGACATCCTCGCCGTCTTCCGGAAACAGCGCCCAGCCAATGGATGCGCCCACACACGCCTTGCCATGGTCGAGCATGACCGGCTCCTCGACGATGCAGCGGATCTTTTCCGCCATGGCAACCACGTCGTTGGCGTCCGTCACGCCCTTGAGCAGGACCACGAATTCGTCGCCGCCATAGCGTGCCACCACGTCGGTCACCCGCACCGATTCCTTGAGGCGGGAGGCGACCGTCACCAGCATCCTGTCCCCGGCGCCATGCCCATGCTGGTCGTTGATTTTTTTGAAATGGTCGAGGTCGATGAAGAGCAACGCAAAGTTCGGCCGGTCTCCCGTCTTCTGCTCCAGCTGCCGGCGCAGCGACGCGATCTGGGCGATCAGCGAGGCACGGTTGAAGACCGCGGTCAGCTTGTCGATGCGCAGGTTGTACTCCATCTCGGAGAAGGACAGCGCCAGTTGGCCGATCTCGTCTCGGCGCCGGATGTTGAGCTGTGGCAGAGGCTCGCCGTCGCCAATCTTCCTGGCCGCTTCGGTCAGCACGCGAATGTCGCGCAGCACCCGGTTGAGGATGGACAGGCCGAGAACCAGCGCGACCACGACGCACATGACGGCAATCGCCATGCCCTGGATGAAGCTGCTGCTCACGCCGCCCATGAAGTCCGAGCGCGGCACAACCACGACGGTTGTCCAGTCCAGGCCGAACTGCTGCCCCGTAAGGCTGGCGGCAATGTCCAGCATGCCTGAGCCGGCGGTGGACTCGACCGACAAAGGGGCTGACGTGGCGGTTGCATCCTTTTTCCATTCGAGCACGCGGGCGGATGCTTCGCGGATCAGCGGGGCGGTCAACTCGTCGACCCGCAGGCGTGACGGCACGCCATTGACCATCCGGAACGGCAGCTCGTTGCCCGAGGTAGCGATCACGTAGCCCTGCGCGTCCATCACGAAAGCCATGCCGTTGGAGCTGACCTTCAGCGTGCGCAGGAAATCCGTGAGCACCTTGAGGGTGACGTCAGTGGCAATCACGCCGGCCAGCCGGCGGTCCGGACCGTAGACCGCGCGCGCCAGGGTAATCGTCGGCTCGCGGGTCGTATAGTCGCTGTAGACGGGCGACCAGACCGGCGCATTTTTTTGTGCCGCCACCCCGTACCACGGGCGCTGGCGCGGATCGTAATCGTCGGTGCGAATGATTCGCCCGCGGTCGCCCGGACCATGGACGGAATGGATCTGCCGTTTCGCAGCGCCAGGCTCGCGCAGCAGCAGTTCGACAAAATCCCTGTTGACCCGCTTGACACCCATGAAGCTGCCGTCCGCGCCACCGAAATAGACGTAGTTGCTGACATCCGTGAACAAGCCGCTGGCAATCCACAAGCGCTCCTCCAGCGTGGCCATATGCATGGTAAAAGCTTGCGGACGCGGCAGCATGCCGGGGTCGGGGTCGACCGCGTTCAGCGCGGTAATTGCACCCGCCAGATGCTGCTCGGTCGCGCTGCTGATGCGACTGGACATGTCGCCGAGGACTCGGCGCGAAAGCGTTGCGACGGCCGTCTCCCCCGCCTGGTACGACACCCAGGCGATGGCCGCGGAAACGAATAGCACAAGAAGCACGTACGGCAGTACCAGTTGCCGCCGCAATGAAGAATTGTTCATGGTCCCTCGAATAACCGAGGCCATGTGGAAGGCTCCGGTCGCGTTTTTATGTTCTTTTTTGCCGCATTATATATCCGCAGAGCAATAAATTACCGATAGACAACAAGCCACCACGGACATTCCTGATGGCCGATGCACGTATTGAAATAAACATATCGTCATTGAGATTTATCAAACTCGGCTCAGGCACTTAACCATGTCCGCTTTCTCAAACTAGCCGAGAACGCAATATTGGAGCCCGATCAACGTTGCGAAACGGGTGGAAGCGGGTTCTACAACTATATTTTCTTGAGAGGAACCGATATGAAATATTCAGTATTGCTCGCGGCGCTTGTCGCCACATTGAGTCTTGGCGCGTGCAACAAGGATTCGGGCAGTGCTGGCGCTGGCGCCGGCAGCACGGGTACGGCAGGGTCGACCAGCGGCACCGCCAGCAGCGGCACGGCCGGCAGCACGGGTTCGCCCAGCAGCGCTACCGCTCCAACCCCGCCCAGCTCGACGGCTGGTACGACAGGCAGCACGACCGGAAGCACGAGCGGCACAGGCAGTTCG
>NZ_LSTO01000001.1:2321397-2325377 GCF_002211445.1 Noviherbaspirillum denitrificans
CGGCCACCACCACCTGCCGCATGGACTGACCAATGCGCTGGTGCTGTTGCCGGTGCTGGAATTCAACCTGCCGGCAGCAGAAAAAATGTATGCGGAACTGGGCCGCGCCATTCTCCCTGCAAGCACGTTCGAGACCGACGCCGCAGCCGCGCGCGCCTTCATCGATGCCATGCGCAAACTCGTTGTCGAGATGCCGTTCGAGCAGGACCTGAAGAGTGCAGGCGTGCCGGAAGGCGACCTGGAGATGCTGGCGAAGGACGCGATGAACGTGCAGCGCCTGCTGGTGAACAATCCGCGCGATGTGGCGTATGAAGACGCGCTCGCCATTTACCGCTCGGTCTATTGATGCCTAATTCCCCTATTGAACATACACCATGACCATCCAGCTCAACGATCCCGCCCTGTTCCGCCAGAAGGCCTACATCAACGGCGAATGGTGCGTCGCCGACGCCGGCGCGACCAACGCCATCCGCAATCCCGCCAGCGGCGAAACCATTGCCGCCGTGCCCGACATGGGCGCCGATGAAACCCGCCGGGCAATCGCCGCCGCCGGTGCCGCGCTCCCGGCCTGGAGCGCGAAAACCGCGAAGGAACGCGCCGCCATCCTGCGCCGCTGGTTCGAACTCATCCTCGCCAGCCAGGAAGACCTGGCAAAGCTGATGACGCTCGAACAGGGCAAGCCGCTGGCCGAAGCGCGCGGCGAAGTCGCGTACGGCGCCTCGTTTATCGAATGGTTCGCCGAAGAAGGCAAGCGCGTCTACGGGGACGTGATCCCGTCCCCGGCGGGCGACAAGCGCCTCATCGTCATCAAGCAGCCGGTCGGCGTCACCGCCGCCATCACACCGTGGAATTTCCCGATCGCGATGATCACCCGCAAGGTCGGTCCGGCGCTGGCTGCCGGCTGCACCTCCGTCGTCAAGCCGGCGGAAGCCACACCGCTGTGCGCGCTGGCGCTGGCCGAACTCGGCGCGCGCGCCGGCATTCCGGCAGGCGTGCTCAACGTCGTGACGACGGCGCGCCCCGCCGAAGTCGGCGGCGAACTGACCGCCAACCCGATCGTGCGCAAGCTCAGCTTCACCGGCTCCACGCCCGTCGGCAAGCGCCTGATGGCGCAATGCGCCGACACGGTAAAAAAGGTATCGCTGGAGCTCGGCGGCAATGCGCCCTTCATCGTCTTCAACGACGCCGATGTGGATGCGGCGGTGCGCGGCGCCATCGCATCCAAGTACCGCAACGCCGGCCAGACCTGCGTGTGCGCCAACCGCCTGATCGTGCAGGACGGCATCTATGACCTGTTCGCGGAAAAGCTCGCGCATGCGGTCCGCGAAATGAAGGTGGGAGACGGCCTGGAACCCGGCGTGCAGATCGGCCCGCTGATCAACGAGGCCGCCGTGCACAAGGTCGAACGCCTCGTCGATGACGCGGTCGACAAAGGTGCGCAGGCGATCGTCGGCGGCGCCGCGCTGAACGGCAACTTCTTCGCCCCGACCGTGCTCACCGGTGTCACGCCGGACATGCTGGTCGCGCAGGAAGAAATCTTCGGCCCGGTGGCGCCGCTGTTCCGCTTCAAGACCGACGAGGAAGCTGTCGCGCTGGCCAATAACACCCGCTACGGCCTCGCCGCGTATTTCTATTCGCGCGACATCGGCCGCGTGTGGCGCGTGGCCGAGCAGCTCGAATACGGCATGGTCGGCATCAACGAAGGCATGATCTCCAACGAGGTCGCGCCCTTCGGCGGCGTGAAGGAATCCGGCATCGGCCGTGAAGGCTCGCACTACGGCATCGAAGAGTACCTGCAGATCAAGTACCTGTGCCTGGGTGGCATGCAGTAATTACTTCTTCACCTCGAACGCCTCGCCCGTCTCAAAGAAATTGCCTCCGGCAATGTAATGGATGGAGCGGGGCGTTCCTTCTTCAAATATCCAGTGCCCGTCCCTGAACGCGGCCGGATCCGCCCATGCGGCAACCACTTCGCCGAGGAACAGGTCGTACGTCCCCTGGATGTGCGGTTCCGGAATCACCCGGCACTCCAGCCAGCCGAGGCAGCCCTCCAGCAGCGGCGCTGCGATCTTCCCGCCGGGGAATGCGGTCAATCCGAATTCGCCGAACTTGTCGATTTCCCTTCCCGACGCCGATCCCACCGCGAGTGTCTGCGCCGCGATCTGCCGCGACGGCACATTGAGCGCGAATTCACCCGATGCCTCCACCAGCTCGCGCGTGCGCGTGTTGCGGTCGATGACCACCGCCACCTTGGGCGGGGAGAAATCCAGCGGCATCGACCAGGCGGCAGCCATTACATTCGATGCGCCGCCATGGGCGCTGGTGACGAGCACGGTCGGGCCGTGATTGAGCAGGCGGTAGGCCTTGGGTAATTCGACGGGGATGCGGTTGGACATGATGCGTGCAGCGGTTTGAATGCTCCATTATGATCCGGTTTGACAGTCGCTTGCCGCCGCGGGGATACTGTGTGCAGCAAGACTGTCTATCGCAGGACGACGACACCCGGCGCGCTGCCCATGATTGCCCAGCCACCTTTTCCGCTCCGCAAGGAATGTCCGCCCGGCGCCTGCGTCTGCGGGCGGGATGACCTGCTGAACGACCCGCAGGGCGACCTCCGCATCCTGCGCCTGACGCGCGAGGAAGAGAAGCGGCTGCTGGATCGCATCGAAAGCATCACGTCGTACGAGGAACTGCAGCGCATCGGCGAGCGCATGCATGCGCAGCTCGGCATCGTGCTCGAGATCGCACCCGGCGCGAACGAGGTGCGCACGGTGCGCGGCCTGAACATCCGGCTAGCCGAGCAGCCCGGGCTGTGCCGCAAGACGCGGCAGAACGTGCCCGCCGCCATCCGGCGGTGCCTCGAGAAGAATCCTGATATCGTCTTTGCAATCCTGAACGCGCACGACCTGCTCGGCTGAGCACGTGCCGCCGCATCAACCATACTTTCAAGGGGAATGCCCGTGCCCAGATTTGCCGCGAACCTGACCATGATGTTCAACGAAGTGCCTTTCCTGCAGCGGTTCGAGGCTGCGGCGAAGGCCGGCTTCAAGGGAGTGGAGTTCCTGTTCCCGTATGAGCATCCGGCCGAAGACATTGCGCGCGAACTCAAGTCCCATGGCCTGGAAAACGTGCTGTTCAACCTGCCGCCGGGCGACTGGTCGGCAGGCGAGCGCGGCATCGCCTGCCTGCCGGGACGCGAGGCGGAATTCCGCGAAGGCGTGCTGAAGGCGATCGGCTACGCAAAGATCCTCGGTACGCCGCGCCTGCACATGATGGCGGGGATCGTCCCGCACGGCGCCGACGTCGATGCCTGCCATGCAGCGTACATCGCCAACCTGCGCCACGCCTGCGAGGAAGCGGCACGGCATGGCATCGCGGTGATGATCGAACCGATCAACACGCGCGACATGCCCGGCTACTTCCTGAACCTGCAGGCTGACGCCCATGCGATCCGCGAAGAAGTCGGCGCCGCCAACCTGAAGGTGCAGATGGATTTCTACCATGCGCAGATCATGGAAGGCGATCTTGCCACCAAGGTAAACCACTGGCTGCCGCATATCGGGCACATCCAGGTCGCCGGCGTTCCCGCGCGCAACGAACCGGACACCGGCGAAGTCAACTACCCCTTCCTGTTCAACCTGCTGGACGAGCTCGGCTACGACGGCTGGATCGGCTGCGAGTACCGGCCAGCGAAGGGCACGGTCGAAGGCCTCGGCTGGATCGGGGGACGATAAGGCCGCGAATGGCGGATGAGGAAGTATACTTCTCCCCTTTCCCCATCCCACCAAGGACACCCCCATGAGCACCCTCCCCCCGTGCCCCCAATGCCAATCCGCATTCACCTACGAAGACGGCGGCCAGTACATCTGCCCGGAGTGCGCGCATGAATGGTCGCCGCAGGCCGCAGGCGCGGCCGAAGAAACCGCCAAGGTCTACCGCGACGCCGCCGGCAACATCCTGCAGGACGGCGACACCGTCAC
>NZ_LSTO01000001.1:2325387-2328960 GCF_002211445.1 Noviherbaspirillum denitrificans
CTGGCCTACCGAGCCGGGCAGCACCAGCCAGCGGCGCTGGGTGCCGAGCGGAATGCTGCTGTCACCGGTCGGCACGAAGGAGGAAACCTTGCCCGTCGGCGACAGGTTGTACAGCGCCGGTTCATGCACATGGCCGACGAAGGTGATGCGCGCGCGGGTCGCATGCATGCTCTTGACCGCTTCCAGGGTGCCGGTGATGTACTCCCAGCTCTTCGGCTCGGCCGCGGTGGCGTGCACGAAGAGCAGGTTGTTGTGCTCCTGCGTCAGCGGCAACTTGTCGAGGAACTGGATCTGGCTTTCGTTGAGTTGCGCGCGCGTCCATTCGACGACCGCGCGCGCTGCCGGGTTCATGTGCTTGGACGGCGCCTGCGTGACGGCGACGTCGTGGTTGCCCTGCACCGCAAAGGCGCCGCGCGCGACATGCTCCATGACCGTGTCGACCACCCAGGCCGGATCGGCACCGTAGCCGACCAGGTCGCCGAGGAAAGCGTAACGCTGTGCATTGCGTTCCCTGGCATGGGCAAGGCAGGCGGTCATGGCCTCGCGGTTGGCATGGATGTCGGTGAGGATGGCGATCAGCATGGGCGCTTTCGGTGTGATGTATTTTTATCAAGCAGGATGTCTCAATCTCCCATCCTACTCCGCCTTCCTTTAGCTTTGCTTACATTGGTGCTATCCGAGCGTCAGCAGGTCGTTGGCGTAGCGAAGACGTTGCGACAGCAGCCGTGCGATGTTGCGAAACAGCTTGCTGGAGAGGTCGGGGAATTTGATGATGTGGTCGCCGTCAAGCCGCAGCAGGCGGCAATGGCCGGCCGCTTTGACCGAAGCGGAGCGGCTGCGGCATTCGATCAGCGACATTTCGCCGAAGCATTCGCCGGGGCCGAGTTCCTTGATCAGCTTTTGCACCCCGGCCGAGCGCTTGTAGATCGCCATCTTGCCCGCCAGGATGACGAACAGGTGGTTGTCCTGCTCGCCTTCCCGGATCGCATAGTCGCCGCTGCGGCATTCCAGCAGTTCCGCCTCGGCCAGCATACGCTCCAGTTCAGGCTGTTCGAGCCCGTGGAACAGGTCGAGCCGGAGCAGGAGCTGGTAGGTCTCGGGCTCGCAGTGGACGGACATGGCTTCCTTTCGAGGGTGGGCCGGGGGAAAAGGGAAATCTACACCGCGCCCGCTGCGAATTGCCGGTAGCCACGCGCCCGCAGCTCGCAGGCAGGGCACTTGCCGCAGCCGTAGCCCCAGTCGTGCAGTTCGCCGCGTTCGCCGAGGTAGCAGGTGTGGGTGTCCGCGCGGATCAGGTCCACCAGCGCGGTGCCGCCGAGTTCCTGTGCAAGGCGCCAGGTGGCGGCCTTGTCGATCCACATCAACGGCGTCTCTACCTTCAGGCGTGTCGCCATGCCGAGGTTGAGCGCCACCTGCAGCGCTTTCATCGTGTCGTCGCGGCAGTCCGGATAGCCGGAAAAATCGGTTTCACACATGCCGCCCACCAGCACATCCAGCCCGCGACGGTAGGCAACAGTTGCGGCGACGGTCATGAACAGCAGGTTGCGGCCGGGGACGAAGGTGTTGGGCAGGCCGTTCGACTGCATCGCGATCTCGACGTCGGCGGTGAGCGCGGTATCGGAAATCTTGCCCAGCAGGGACAGGTCGATCATGTGGTCTTCGCCGAGGCGCGCATCCCATTCGGGCGACAGCGCGCGCGTCTTTTGCAGCAGGGCGGGGCGTACGCTGAGTTCGATCGCGTGCCGCTGGCCGTAGTCGAAGCCGATGGTTTCGACGCGGGCATAGCGGGCGAGCGCCCAGGCAAGGCAGGTGGCCGAATCCTGGCCGCCGCTGAAGAGGACCAGTGCGCCGTTGTTGAGTGTCATGCTTTTTCCGTGCGGTGAAATGCGATGCCGGCCATTGTAGCGCCGCCGGGGCGGGCTACGGTGTCTTCCGGCTGATGGCGCGCAGCGTCTGCTCGATATAGTCGCCGTCGTCCTCGCTGTAGCGCACCCGCACCGGGTACCACTCCATCGAGGGCGCCAGCCAGATTTCGATGTGATGGTCGTTCGAATCGGCCATCGGTGCGCGCGTAACATGCAGCGAGTTCACTTCGCCGAGCGGCGTGCGCAGTTTTTCCTGCGCAACCACCTTGAAGGTCCACGGTTCGGCGTCGCGCACGCCGGCGACGACGAATTCCCAGCTCGTGCCCGGCTTGAATTTCGCCTGCGCGCCGCGGGCGACGGAGACGAGTTCCCAGATCACGCTGTTGCGGTCCTGTTCACCGCCCCGGATCGGCGTGGTCTGTTCGGCATTGGCGAAACGGATCGTGCCCGCCGCGCGGTCGAAGGTGGTGGTCGCGGCCTCCTTGCGGAAACGCTTTTCGGTGAAGCTGGACGGTGCCAGCCCGTATGCATCCACTTCGCCTTCGCTGCGCGTATCGAGGATCTTGCCGAACAAGGGCGCGCGCGCTTCGTTGGTGGCGGAGAACTTGCCGCCTTCGATGGACCAGCGCATGAGGGACTCGCCCTCCAGCGGAATGCCTTTCTGCTTTGCCTTGATTGCATAGGAGAGTTCCACCGGGGGCGGCAGGCTGGTCTTGTATTTCGCCGCCGGCGCGGCAATGGCGGCGCTGCTTGCCAGCAGGCCGCAGAACAGGGCGGCGAGCGGCAATCTTTTCAAGTCATTCATTCGTGTCCCGAAGAAGCATGGATGCTGCCGCGCGGTGTCAGGTCCGCCAGCAGCATGTCGAGGTAATCCCCGCCGGGATAGGTAAAGCGCACCCTGGCTGGATACCACTCGTACCGCGGCGCCAGCCAGATGTCGATCTTCTGGTCGTATGAGCCAGGCTTGGGCGCACGCATCACGTGCCACGCAGTGAGCTTTCCATGCGGCGTATCGATTTCTTCCTGGCCGACCACATCGATGCGCCAGGTTTCCGCATTGCGGGCGCCGGCAACCATGATGTCGAAGGCAGTGCCAGGGACGAATTGCGCCGGATCGCCACGGCCGATACCCGCCAACTGCCACATGATGCTCGCCCGGTCCTGTTCGCCGCCGTTGTACGGATACTCGTTCTGCGAGGCGGAGAAGCTGATCTTCCGGTCTGCATGGCGGAAATGGGTGTTCGTCATCGCCTTGCGCCACGGCTTTTCACTGTAAAGAACGGGAGCGATGCCAGAAGCGTTGACCGCGCCTTCGCTGCGGAAATTGAGCACCGTGATCTTGAACAGGACCGTGATGCTCGCTTCTCCGGTAATGACGTAACCGCCATCGCCGGCGTTCCACTGGAACACGCCGGAGCCATGCCACTGCTGTCCTTCACGCAAGGCCTGGACGTCGTACTTCAGCTCCACCGAGGGCGGCAGCGAAAACTTGTAGGTACCGGCAGGTTCGGCGGCTGGCGGTGCCGCTTCCGCTGCTGTGGGAGGCAAGGGCTCGGCGGCCACCGGTTCGGGCGGCGGCGCGGGCGCTACCGGAGCGGGTGCGGCAGCGACGACTGCGGGCGCGGCGGCTGGCGGCGCGGACGGCCTGGGCCGTGGCGCGCGTTTCGGCTTCGCGGCGGCAGGCCGTGCAGGTTCTGCCGCTGCAATC
>NZ_LSTO01000001.1:2328970-2329181 GCF_002211445.1 Noviherbaspirillum denitrificans
CGTCCGGGCCGTCCGCTTCCTGACCTGCTCGGCGATGTCCGGGTAGCGGGTATGGATCGTTGTCGCGTGCACGCCCGCTTCTTCCGCGACTGCCATGATCGACAGCTTGCGTTTGGGATCTACAATGCGCGGCGCCCCTCGCTCAATCCGGTGTAATGCCAGCAGCAATTCCTGCTGGGTTTTGTCACGACGCGACATGGGGTTCCTTTCC
>NZ_LSTO01000001.1:2329191-2345352 GCF_002211445.1 Noviherbaspirillum denitrificans
CCTCGCGGGCGGCTATCGAAAGTGCGCAGGCGTCGGTGAACGTCGTGAACAAGACCCGAAGCGAGCCGCCGACCGTAGGTGTTGCATACCGCCGGGAGCGTGATGCCATCACAGGAGAGTCTGCCGCAAGTGTGGCGCTTGCCCTCCAGATTCCGATTGGCACAGCAGCACGTAACCGTCCCCTCGAGACTGCAGCACACACTCAGCTCGAGACAGCAAAAGCCGAGGCTGCGCAGGTAGAAGCGGCTCTACAAGCAGATATAGCGCTTGCGCAAGAGCAGGTCGCCGTCGTTACGCAGGCGTTTGAAGCCGCGTCTGCACGAGCGGCGCTGGCGCGCGAGCATGCACAACTCATTGAAAAGGCCTTTCGCCTTGGCGAGCGCGGCCTTGCAGACATGATGCGGGCACAAAGCGTCCTGCACGACGCCGAAGTCGCTGAACGGCAGCAACGCGTGGCAGTGGGTTTGGCTCACGCGCGTCTGAATCAAGCATTGGGAGTAACTCCATGAAATCCATCATAACTGTTCTGATGTGCCTGGCGTTTCCCGCCATCGCGCTTGCCCACGGCGGCGAAGACCACGGTCACGATGACGTGCCGGCGGCGCCTTCCGCAGTCTCTGGACTGCCGCGCGTGGAAGCCGCAACCGAGACCTTCGAGGTCGTCGGCACCCTGTCCGACCACGAGCTTGCCTTGGTCGTTGACCGCTTCGAAACAAATGAACCGGTGCTCAATGGGAAGGTAGAAGTTGAAGTCGACGGAGCAAAGTCGATGGCCAAGTTCCGCCCGGAGCGCGGCGATTACGCGGTCGACGATAAGGCATTGCTAACCACGTTGACCAAACCAGGCAAACACTCGGTCATGTTCACCATTGCCGCCGGCAATGACAGCGATCTGCTGGAAGCCGCGATGCAAGTAGCGGACGCTTCCGGTACGACGGCTAATGCTAAGCCCGGAGCGCTGAGCTCTTTCCCATTTTCAGTTTCGGCCATGGGCATTGCGGCACTCGCACTCGTGCTTGCAGTCGCCACTGCACGGGTCATTCGCCGCTGAACCATGACGAAAAAGCATATGAAAAAACAGTCCTTTTCTCTCCTCACGCTGGTCGTGGTCAGCGTGTTTTCAACACTTGCCTTTGCCGGTCCGGGAGCGCACGGGCCGAATGGTGAGCACCTGGATGCGCCGGTTGCAGCCAGCAGCGGCGGATTGACGCGGCTGCCTGACGGCAGCGTCAACGTACCGAAGGCTGCCCAGCGCAGGATGGCAATCCGAACCGTTATGACAAATGAAGAAGCGCACCCGCTAACCGCGGAACTCAATGGGCGCGTCGGCATTGACCCGAACGCCGGCGGACGTGTCCAAGCACCGTTTGCCGGCAGGATCGAGCCGGGCCCGAAAGGCCTGCCGGTTGCTGGCCAACACGTCGAAAAGGGGCAGGTGCTGCTGTATGTCCGCCCGGTTGCCGGCGCTATCGAACGCGGCAACCAGAGGGCGCAACTGGTGGAAATTCAGTCCAATCGTCGATTGGCCGAGCAACGCGTCAAGCGGCTGGAGTCTCTCGAGGGAACTGTACCCCAAAAGGAAATCGAAGCGGCACGCGCGGAACTGACCAGCCTGACAGGACGTGAGAAAGCTGTGTCGGCCAGCATAGGTGGAAACGAAGCGATTACGGCGCCGGCAAGCGGCGTCATCGCAGCCGCAAACGTACTGAACGGGCAGATTGTCGAGGCAAAGGACGTTCTATTCGACATTATTGATCCGGACAGGATGGTCGTTGAAGCCGTGACGACCGATCCCGCACTCGCCGGACGTATCGAGGCTGCCACACTGGCCAATGTCCCGGGCGTCGAACTGTCTCTGCTCGGCGCCGGCCGGAGTCTGCGCGAAGGCGCGCTTCCGGTCAGTTTCCGCGCCAAGGCCAAGGGCGTCGTGCTCGCCGTCGGTCAACCAGTGACCGTCATTGCAAAGCTCTCGGACAAGGTAAAAGGCTTTGCCATTCCCGCCGAGGCAGTGGTGCGCAATCCAGCCAATGAACCCATCGTCTGGGTGAAGCTCAGTGCGGAGCGGTTTATAGCTCGTCCCGTGGAAACCCGGCCACTGGACTCAGGGTCCGTCGTTGTGGTCAAGGGACTGGAGCCGGAAAGCCGCGTCGTGGTCTCCGGTGCGGCGCTGATTAACCAGATTCGATAAGGCCGACCATGTTTAATGCGATAGTTCGCTTTGGCCTTGCTAACCGGCTGTTCGTGCTTGCCGCGGCAGTCATCCTGGTTGTCTACGGCTCGATTTTGGCATCCCGCACTCCAGTCGACGTGTTCCCGGATCTGAACAAGCCCGTGGTCACAGTAATGACCGAAGCAGGCGGCATGGCGCCCGAGGAAGTGGAGCAGCTCGTGTCATTTCCGCTGGAGACCACGTTGAACGGAATGCCTGGCGTCACCCGGGTACGGTCGGTCTCCGGTATCGGCCTTTCGATTGTCTATGCGGAGTTCGACTGGGGCACGGATATTTACCGGAACCGGCAACAGGTTTCCGAGCGCCTCACTCTCGTCAAGGAACAGCTCCCTCGCGGGATTACACCGGTGATGGGGCCCGTTTCGTCCATCATGGGCGAAATCATGCTGATTGCGCTGCCTATTGACGTTGCCAAGGCAAGCCCGATGCAGGCACGGGAATATGCCGACTTCATTCTGAGGCCAAGGCTGCTGTCCATTCCCGGTGTATCGCAAGTTATTCCCATCGGCGGCGAGGTACGCCAGCTGCGTGTCGAACCGGATACGGCGAGGATGGCGCAGTTCGGCGTATCCCTCGACCAGGTAAGCACGGCGCTACAGGGATTTGCAACCAACACCAGCGGCGGCTTCATCGACCTGAACGCCCGGGAATACCTGATCCGGAACCTAGGTCGCACGAACCGGCTGGAGGACATCAAGGGGTTGGCAGTCGCCTTCCGGAACGGGAGCCCCGTATCGCTGGAGCAGGTTGCTTCCGTGCGCTACGCCCCTGCCTTCAAGCGCGGGGACGCCGGCATGAACGGCAAGCCGGCGGTGATTGTCAGCGTCCAGAAGCAGCCGTCGGCAGATACGGTCAAGCTTACCCTGGACATCGAAAAGGCATTGGGCGAACTCAAGCAAGGCTTGCCGGCCGGCCTGTCAGCCCCGCAAATCCTGTTCCGCCAGGCCGATTTCATTGAAGCGTCCATTGGCAACGTCATCGAAGCATTGCGCGACGGCGCCATCATGGTGGCCATCGTGCTGTTTGCGTTCCTGCTCAACTTCCGCACGACGGCCATTTCGCTGATTGCGATTCCGCTTTCCCTTGCAGTTACGTCGGTGGTTTTCCATCTGCTTGGTCAATCCATAAACGTGATGACACTCGGTGGATTGGCGATTGCCATTGGCGAACTGGTCGATGACGCGGTCGTCGACGTGGAAAATATCCTGAGGCGCTTGAAACAGCGCCAGGGCGACAGCAATGCACCGTCCGTTTTGGAGACGATCTGGCATGCCTCGGTCGAGGTACGATCCGGCATCGTCTATGCCACTGTCATCGTGGTGCTCGTCTTCGTTCCGCTGTTCGCCTTGCCCGGAATCGAGGGTCGGCTGTTTGCCCCACTTGGAGTGGCCTACATCGTTTCCATCCTGGCTTCGATGCTGGTTTCCATGACGGTGACGCCTGTACTGTCCTACTTCCTGCTCCCGCGGATGAAGCAGCTGGGACATGGCGATAGCCCTGTCGTAACACGACTGAAAGCGTGGGATGCAAAGGTGCTCGAATGGTCGTTCCCGCGCGCAAAACCGATTCTCGCCGCCGCCGTCCTGGTCGTGGCAGGCGCCGCTGCTTCCATTCCGTACTTTCCGAAGGCGTTTCTTCCGCCGTTCAATGAGGGCTCACTTGTCTTGGGTATGACCTTTGTGCCCGGGACGTCACTTGCGGAAGCAAACCGGATGGGCGCGCTTGCCGAGACACTGATTAAGGAGGTCCCGGAGGTTACCAAGGTTGGCAGACGCACCGGGCGCGCGGAGCTGGACGAGCACGCAGAAGGCGTGCACTCCTCCGAAATTGACGTTGACCTGAAACGGTCGAGCCGCGGGCGCGAGAGGATTATGGCCGACCTTCGAACCAAGCTTTCGGTGGTCCCGGCCTCCATCTCCATCGGCCAGCCCATCTCGCACAGACTGGACCACCTGTTATCCGGCGTGCGCGCGCAGATTGCGATAAAGATCTTCGGGGACGACCTCGATACCCTGCGTGGGCTGGCAGAGGGATTGCGCGGCAAGCTTTCCGATGTTCCGGGCCTGGTCGACTTGTCAGTCGAACGGCAGGTGCTTATTCCTCAGGTCAAGGTACGTGTCGATTACCGCAAGGCGGCGCAGTATGGCGTACCCCCGGGTCAGGTTCTGAAAGCACTGGAAACCTTATCCGAGGGTGACCGTGTAACGCAAGTCGTCGATGGAACCCGGCGGTTTGACCTGATGGTCCGATTGCCGGACCAGCGTCGGTCGCCGCAGGATTTGTCCCGCGTCATGCTCGATACCCCTGCGGGACAGATTCCCCTGTCGGCGGTCGCAAGCGTTGATGAAGGGGACGGTCCGAACCAGATTGGCCGCGAAAATGGCCGGCGGCGGATGGTGGTGTACGCAAATACCGACGGTTCGGACATGTCCCGAATTATTGGCGACATCCGCAGGGCGGTTGCGGCCACCTCGCTGCCTGGCGGTTATTTCATCAGCATCGAGGGGCAGTTCCAGGCACAGGAGCAGGCGACAAAGCTGATTACCGGTTTGTCGCTGGTATCGCTGGCAATGATTTTTCTGGTCCTGTACTCACGTTACAAGTCGTCGATCCTGGCGCTCGTCATCATGGGCAATATCCCTTTCGCCCTGATTGGCAGCGTGATCGCCATGTGGATTTCCGGGATTAGCCTGTCCGTCGCTTCAATGGTTGGCTTTATTACCTTGACTGGAATTGCGACCCGCAACGGCATCTTGAAAGTCAGCCATTACATCAACCTGTGCAAGTTTGAGGGTGAGACGTTTGGCACGGCGATGATTGTCCGTGGCTCCTTGGAACGCCTGACGCCAGTCCTCATGACCGCCCTCGTGGCGGCATTCGCACTGGTGCCGCTGCTTCTTGCGGCTGACGCTCCTGGCAAGGAAATCCTGCATCCGGTGGCGGTGGTGATATTTGGCGGCCTAGTCAGCTCGACCCTGCTCGACACGCTGCTGACACCGCTGATCTTCTGGCTGGTTGGCAAAACACCCCTCGAACGGATTGTGGCTGGACAGACGCAGGAAGCTTATTGAAATTGGGTTTATGCGGCGGCACCCGCGACAGAGCCGCCGCCAAGGTACGTTCGGAGATATACATGAAAAAACTTATGACATTGGTAGCAATCGCAGTAACCATTTCGGCGACCAGCAATGCTTTCGCCCACGGTGAACAACCGAAACACGGCGGAATAGTGCAGGAATCGGGCAACGGGATCAGCCTGGAGCTGGTGAATAAGGACGGGAAGACCACGATTTATGTCGAAGACCATGGCAAACCTGTGGCCACTGCAGGAGCATCCGGCAAGCTGACGGTTTTAAAGGGTGCCGATAAATCCGAACTTTCGCTTGAACCGGGCGGCGAGAATACGTTGATTGCTAAGGGTGAGGCAAAGTTAGGTGCCGGTGCAAAAGCTATCGCGGCCGTAACGCTTTCGGACAAGAAGACAGCGAGCGTCAGGTTCGCAGTGAAATAGCTGTTAGACGGAGCGGGTGCAAACGCGCGCTCGCCCGCCGCCAACGAAAGAAACGAGGTCGAGATATGAAAATTAAGAGCTTTTGGCTTGCCATTGTCGTCGCAGCGCTGCCGGCACTTCCCGCTCTTGCGCAGCAATCCACCGCGCCCGGTTTGTCTACCAAGGTAAAGAACCTGTTTTCGGCACCCAAGGAAGACGAGTTAATTGAACCGGATCTGGCTTTCACGCTGAAAGTGGCTGCCAAGAGTACAAACCAACTGAACGTTGACGTTGTGCCGGCGAATGGATATTACGTGTACAAGGAGCGCATCCGGTTTTCGCTCAAAGATGGCAGTGGCGTTCGGATCGGCAGTGTGAAGTTCCCACCGGGGGAAATGAAAACCGACCAGATCTTCGGCCGGACCGAGGTTTTCAGAAATGCGGTTCCGATCACGATAGCGCTGGACAATGCAGCGAAGGGTAAGTCGGTGGTACTCTCGGCGAGCTACCAGGGATGCCATGAAAAACTTGGTGTCTGCTACCCGCCAATCGATAAAACGGTGAGTTTGGTGCTGCCTTGATGGTTAGATCCCGCTCGCTGCGCGCATCCCCTCGTTACAATACCAACACAGAAAAATAAGCATGAAGGGAAGTCGCGTATGAGCGATACGCTAGCAAAACTGATCGAGCATTGGAAAGGCGATGCTCACAGCACGTACAACACGTGGTTCCTGTGGGAGGAACGGATAAAGAATTTCCGCTCCATCCGCCGTGGCATCGGGCAGGTTGTTCGTGACATTGAGGCCGACACCTTCGGGAACGCCTATCGCGGATCCTCGCTCGAGACAGTCGTCGGCTCAATTGCCGAGCAGCGCCAAATCTTCAAGGGCGCCGACCACGCCTTCCTCTGGAAGCCGAAGCTCCGGATCCCGGATATTTACGAAAACCGGGCAAACCAGCTTGCCTTCGCAAGGCTGCTCCACCACTGCGACAACTGCAACTGCGCGGAAGACATCATTGAGGGGATTCGGAAGATTGATGCCTTGAACATCAAAGGCCTTGGTCCGGCGGTCGCCAACCTTCTGTACTTCATCCATCCCACGTTGGTTCCTCCGTTCAATACCGCCATCGTGAAAGGCTTTAACGCCGTTACAGGAGGTTGCGTCAAGCTTGGCAAGTGGGACCATTACTTGTCGATGCGCGAGGGCATGTTGAGGCTAAATGCGGAGCACCGTGCGCTCTTGTCGAACGACCTCGGGGCGATTGCGGGTTTGATGTTTGATGTGGGAACCGGGCGCTATGCGCCACCTCCGCGGGAAAATGACGCCGCCTCGCTCAACGCCTGGGAGGCAGACCTGCAGCGTGTGCGGGAAGAATCAGCCGCCGCCCAGCGGCAATGGGAGCTCGCCCGAGAAAGTGATGCGACCCACACCGAGATTCAAGGCTGGCTTCGTGATCTAGGAGTTTCACTTGGGTTTGATGTCTGGATAGCGACGAACGACCGGGGACGCCCTTATGGCGACGGGCGGCTGGGCGACGGCTGCCTCTCTCAACTTCCTGATGACGTTGCCGCCGGAATGGACTCCGTCAGGTTGATCGACGTGGTATGGATTGGCCGCAGCTCAACCGAGGTCGCAGCGGCTTTTGAGGTGGAGCACTCTACTTCCATCTACTCCGGCATTGTCCGGATGCTCGACCTTGCGCTCGGTACGAAGGTGGGGCAGAACAGCACGCTCTTTCTAGTCGCGCCGGATAACCGCAAGGACGAGGTCGAACAACAGCTTTGCAGGCCTGCTTTCTCACGTGTGTCAGAACTGAATATCCGGTATTTGCCCTATAGCCAGCTGAAAGAGCACCGTGGGGCGATTGGCCGATTTGGAGCCGGAATCAAGCCGCTGATCGAGATTTCGCAGCAACTGCAACGGCGAAGAACGGGCTGATCGGTGGAATGCCGGCGTCGCGGCCCAATAGTTGAGCGGCGCCAATTTGCTCGCGGGATGCGAGACATCATCAAGGTCCGCCTTCATGTATCCGTGATATAGCCTGGCGAGGTATCGGGCGGCCGGACTACACAACCTTGGCCCCGACTAACGTGGATCGGCATTACAGCACGCCCGCCACCAACACTTCAATAAAGTTGGCCGTAGAGCACATGATTCAGGTCTGGCAGGGGCACGCTGGTCCCGGGCCTGCCATTTGTCGGCCGCGCTAACCGAAGAGATGTTGCTGGTTGCTAAACAGATCGCTAAAATGTTTAGCAACTTGAGGCATTATGCGACATTCCGAATTGTCCTTGGCAGCGCAGACGGCATATGCCGAACTGTTTGAGCAGGCGCGCGCTTTCGAAACTACTGGTGTCTTGGGCGGATTGAGAGGTAGCTTCCAAAGACTGGTCCGCAAAGGCAATCAGTATTGGTACTTTGCGTATAGAGACCCAGGCCAATCTGTGCGTATGGTGTACGTAGGCTCTGACTCTGCACGCGTCCAAGCCCTGATTGCACGGTTTGCGGATGTCGGAAAAGCCAATCCGCTTGCGCCAAGCGCACGTGCGGCGATTGCGCTAGGTTGCGCTGCCTTCCCCCCAAAGCACTTTCGAATCACCAAACGACTTGCCGAGTACGGATTCTTTCGTGCGGGCGGCATACTGGTTGGCACGCATGCATTCCTGGCGTTAGGGAACATGCTCGGGATGCGATGGCACGACGATGCTGTCACACTCCAGGTAGGTCATGCGCGCTCCGACCACAACATTTCGGTTGCGCTTCCCCCGTCGTTCAAGCTCGATATGCACGACGCCCTGGATTCGCTGGAGATGGGAATATTGCCTGCATCGCAGTTGAGTGGCTCAGCCGGCGCATGGTCTCGCGGCTCGACCGACCAGAATCCACGCGTTGACTTCGTAACCACCCAACGCCGAAGCAATCAACCGAGCCTCCCACCAGAGCTGAACTTTGATCTCATGCCGCTAAAGTATCTGGACTATCTACTGGAACAAACCACTCAGGGCTGTGTGTTCAGCAATACAGGTGCGTGCATCGTCAACGTTCCAACGCCTGAAAGATTTGCGGTCCACAAGCTGATTATCTACGGAGAGCGATTCTTGACTGATCGCATCAAGTCGACGAAAGAGTTGATGCAGGCGGCAAGTTTGGTTAACTATCTTTCCGAAACTGGGCAAGCAGATGCCTTCAACTTCGAGTGGTGCGATGCCCTGCAACGCGGGAAAAACTGGAAGGCGCGCGCCGCAATAGGACGGTCGGCACTTGTGGCCCTCGAGCCCGCCCTAGCTAATTTTAAGCTTTGGACGTGATTCTTCAAAAGGCATGGATCTTGTACAAGCGGCGGATTTTCCTGATTCGACCTTGTACGGCTTGCATGCAAAACTAACTGCGAGGTTGCCTCCAAAGGCGGGCTGGCTTGCCCTGCTTTTGCTTTTTCAGACCTGATTGTGGATGCACCGGAGCTGAAGAAGCCAGGCTTCTTCTGGTAATACTGCATACCGATCACGGTGGAATGATTTCTGGATTTCGTCGAGTTTTCCATTACCGTACCAGATACCGGATTTCTTGAAGGCTCAATCTGCGAGCATCGCCACAGCAATTATCTCACCTGTTGCAAGCGGGCCTCCTTTTGCACTACAGTGGCTATGGTACCGAGGGCCGGAGCTACACGCCCTTGACGCCTCTGGCGTGACGGCATGCAAGTGTCACTAACCGGCCGGTAGTGGCTGGCATGGGGCGGAAGACACAGGCTCCGCACTGGTGCAAGGCCGCCCCTCGGGCCATCTCTAATACTTTGGACTGGGAAGCGTCCGGATGAGGAGGGAAGGTAGTGATGAGGAAGCCGGTTCAGAAAAAATCGACAACCACATCAGCGCCGCCCGCATCCATCTCGGAGGTACCCTGCACATGTGGTAGGGAAAATCCAAACTGCATGGACTGTGACGTCTATTGAAATGACACATAGATGACCGCCGGAATATCCATCTCTTGTCTTTTTGTTAAAACGCGTACCGGGTCATCCATGCCATTTTCCTTCGATAGATTGGCGCAACTTTGCCAAAGCATTAGATAAGGCCGCCTGCTTTTCTCATTCCCAAGTTTGAAGCGGCTCAACCATGTCCAATGCAACGCAAGAACGCAGGTCGGTCATCTTGGACTGCGCTGGAAGCCACGCAGTCGCGCGCCACTCAAAAAGGCGTTATATTGCATGGAAAATTTGCCAAAAATTTGTTTGGCCAAGTTTTGCTTTAGGTTGTGTCAATAGGCCAATTTATTCTTTCCTCGGGACCCGCGCGAGATGAAAAAACCCTTTAAAACCGGCCACTTTATGGTTGATTTCGGGGCATTTAATTCTTAACGGCACAATACCTCGAACCGCCGGTACCGGTTCGCGCCCTCTTTTCTCCCGCATTCCGAATCAAGCTTTGGTATCTCGCTTTGACGTTGCCTGCCTGCCGGCGTTCGGCCGCCGGCACGTCTTCCCCTTCCTTTATGTATGATTATCCAAGCGAGGATCCGTCATACACGGAGACAACAATACGGCGGCAAAGCCGCCATAGGCCGGAGTAAACATGTTAAATGACCTGAGCATCCAGAAAAAACTCTATGCAGGTTTCGGTGCCATCATTGTTATCCTTCTGGCTTTGCTGCTGGCTTTTTACCAGGGGTACGCCAACCTTGTCGAAGCCAACCGGCTCGACCGCCATACCCTCCAGGTCCAGCTCGCGAGCCATGCCATTGAAACCGCGCTGCTCGACCTCCAGTCGGAATACCGCGGATTCCTCCTGACGGGCAATGAACGCTTCATCAGCCGTATCGACGAGAACGAGCGCGAGGTGAAACAACATCTGCAACGCGCACGGACGCTGACAGCGGACAATCCAAAGCAGCAGGACCGGTTGAGCCAGATTGACCCCCTTGCGACGCGATGGCTGCAGGAAGTGGTCCACCCGCTGATTGCCAAGCGCCGCGAACTGGCAAAGAGCGCGACAGCGGCAGATCTGATCGCGCGGGATCCGCTTGTCAGGGAAGGGTTCGCGCATATTTCAACTATCCACACTCTGCTGGATGACTTCAACACGGAAGAAGACCGGCTGCTTGCCGCCCGAACGAGCAATGCCAGCGCATCGACCAGGAACATGCTGTTTCTGCTGGTAGGCGGAGGCGTGGCTGTTGTGTTGTCCGCGATGCTGATTGCCTTCCTGCTGGCGCGCTCGGTCTTGCGTCCGCTCACAGCCGTAACAAAGACCATCGGTGAACTTGCAACGGGAAACCAGTCGGCGCGCGTGGCTGTGACAAGCAAGGATGAGCTCGGCCAGGTGGCAATGGAAATCAACCGCATGGCCGCCGCCATCCAGGAAGCCCAGCAGCGCGAGCAGGCATCGACCGATGACCTGCGCAACAAGGTCGACGCCTTGCTGGGCGTCGTCGTGAAGGCGACTGCAGGCGACCTCACCGGCAAGATCACGGTCACCGGCGACGATGCCATCGGCCGCCTCGGCGACGGCCTTTCGACGATGTTCAATAACCTGCGCAGCCTCGTCAACCGCGTGCAGAAAGCCGGCATCCAGGTTGCCACGTCGACCAACGAGATCGCGGCATCCGCACGCCAGCAGGAAGCCACCGGCGTGGAACAGGCGCAAACCAGCGTCGAGGTACTGAGCACGACACGCGAGATCTCGGCCAATACCTCGCAACTGCTGAAGGCGATGGAAGAAGTCACCCGCGTATCGGAATACACGACCTCGGCCACCGCCGACGCGCAGAACAACCTCAAGCACATGGACGCAACCATGCAGCGCATGGTGACGGCCACCGACACGATCAACACCAAGCTCGCTGCGCTGTCCGAAAAGGCAAGCAATATCAACAACGTGCTGACCACCATCACCAAGGTCGCGGACCAGACCAACATCCTGTCGCTGAACGCCGCCATCGAAGCGGAGAAGGCAGGCGAAGCGGGGCGCGGCTTCTCTGTCGTTGCCACCGAAATCCGCCGCCTCGCGGACCAGACCTCGGTCGCGACCTGGGACATCGAACAGATGCTCAAGGAAATGCAGTCGGCGGTGTCAGCCAGCGTGATGGGCATGGACAAGTTCTCGGACGAGATCCGGCGCAGCGTCTCCGAAGTCAGCCAGGTCAGCGGCCAGCTGGCGGAAGTCATCGGGCAGGTGCGCAACCTGACGCCGCGCTTCGACATGGTGCTGGAGGGCATGCAGTCGCAGGCCATCGGCGCGTCGCAAATCACCGAAACCATGACGCAGCTGAACGAAGCGACGCAGCAGGCGGTCGACGCGCTCAAGTCGACCAGCGAAGCAGTCCAGCAGCTGCAATACGCGGCGCAGGACCTGCAGGCCGGCGTGTCCAGCTTTGCGGTCAACATGTAGCCATGCAATTCCTGGTCTTCCATCTCGGCAAGGATCGCTACGGGTTGAACACCCGCCACCTGACGCGCGTGCTGCCGCTCATGGAACTCAAGCAGATTCCCGGAGCACCTGCCTATGTGGCGGGTCTGATGAATTTCCATGGAGATCCCATTCCGGTTGTCGACCTCTGTGCGCTCGCCTGCGGCACGGCATGTGCTCCACACTTCGACACCCGCATCCTGCTGGTCGATTATTGCGCGGATGAGGTCTGGCACATGCTTGGCCTGGTGGTCGAGGGCGTGTCGGGTGTGACGGATATCGACCAAGCCGCCTTTTTCGAGCCGGGCATCGCCAACCCGAATGCACCCTTTCTTGGCAAGGTGGCCGCGGACAACGGCACACTGCTCCAGCTGGTCAACATCGACCACCTGCTGACGGCGGAGGCCCGCGCCATCCTGTTCCAGCGGCAAAGGCAGTCATTGTCATGACAAGCGTGCACATTCAATCGATGCTGCAGCAAGCCACGGGCCTCGACCTGGGCTCGGAGCCGGTCGAGGTTGCCGTGCGCCGGCGCATGCGCCAACGCCACATCGCCGACCTGGCTTCGTATCTCTCCGAAATTGTCAGGAACCGGGATGAGCTGGGTGCCCTGATCGATCTGGTCGTTGTTCCTGAAACATGGTTTTTCCGCGACGCCGGCGCATTCTCCGCTGCCGTGCAGTTCGTATCGGGATGTCCGCGCAAACCGGTGCGCATATTGAGCGTGCCCTGCGCCAGCGGCGAAGAGCCGTATTCGCTGTCAATGGCGCTGGTGGACGCTGGAATCGCACCGGATCACTTTGTCATCGATGCGGTCGACGTCAGTCCGCAAGTCATCCTTCGTGCGCAGCAGGGGTACTACAAGGGCAATTCATTCCGCGGCAACGACCTCGGATTCCGTGAACGGCATTTCCGCAGGCATGGTGATGGGTATGAACTGGCACCGGAAATCCGGCGATTGGTCCGATTCCGCTGCGGCAATCTGCTCACCCTCGAACCACCGGACGGATGGCCGTACGACATCATTTTCTGCCGCAACCTCCTTATCTATTTCAACGAGTCCACGCAAGCCGCCGCCATCCTCAAGCTGCGAGCGTTGCTGCAGGACGACGGCATGCTGTTCTGCGGTTATGCCGAGACGACGGTATTCAGCCTGAACGGTTTCTCGCGCTCGCCGGTTACCAATGCGTTCGCAGTGCAAAAAAAAGCGCCGCTGGACGTGCGCGCCGTGCCAGCGGAAATGCCCTATCCATCAAGCCCGGTGAAGGCTTCATGGACCTTCGGATCGCCCCCGCTCCCCCACCCTGTTGCCGCCCCACAGGAAACCGCCGTGATGGAAGCCGCCGTGCGGAAAGACCCGCAGGCATTACTTGAACATGCCGAGCGGCTGGCCAATGCGGGTGCGGTCGATGAAGCGATCCAGGCGTACCGCACGTGCCTGGAAGGGGTGCCCGATTCCGTGCAGGCGAATTTCATGCTCGGACTCCTGCATGAACAGAAGCATGACGACAAGGGCGCGGCCGAATTCCTGCGTCGCGCCGTCTACTTCAATCCCAACCACTATGAAGCGCTCTGCCACCTCGCCCTGCTGGCGGAGCGGCATGGGAATACGGCCGGCGGACGTACCTACCGGCAACGCGCGGCGCGGGTCTTCGAACGACGTGCGGCAGAGGACAAGCAATGAGCGCCCAGGCAATAGAGGATTGCTGGAACCGCGTCGGCGTGCGCGGCAACCGCAGCTGCGAAAAGCTCGCGGAGCATACCCATTGCCGGCATTGCAGCGTGTACGGCGCGGCGGCGCAAGCCATCATGCAGCGCCAACTCCCGGCCGGGTACCGCGAAGAGTGGGCCGAGTACTTTTCCCGCGAGGAAGCCGACGAAACTGAACGCGACCGTGCCGTCCTGGTTTTCCGCATCGGTAGCGAATGGCTGGCCTTGCCGGCGGCGCTCGCCGTCACGGTCGTCGAAGCAGCGCGTCCGCATCGCATTCCCCGTCGCAGCGGCGGGGTGCTAGGCGGCATCGTGAATGTCAAGGGCAGGCTTTTCCCGTGCATGTCGCTGGCCGCACTGCTGTCCATCAACGACAGCCAGCCGCAGCAGGACATGCGGCGACGTGCCTATCCGCGCCTCGTCGTGTTCTCGCTGGCGCACCAGGCCTTCGCGCTTGCCGTCGATGACATGTCCGGCATCCACCGTTACGCCGCATCCGACCTTCTGGCCGTACCAACCACGGCGGGCAAGGGGCTGAGGCGCTATCTTTCCGGCGTGCTGGCTCTCAACGGCATGCATGTCGGCGTCCTCGATCCAGGCGTGGTCGGCGCCGCCTTTTCGGATGCATTGAAATGAACGGCGGCGACAGCGATTACAGCAGCTTTTCCCTGCTCGAACTGTTCCGCAGCGAAGCAGAGAGCCAGACCCAGGTATTGACCGACGGCTTGCTCGCGCTTGACCGCAATGCGCGCGACCTGGCCGCCATCGTGCCGCTCATGCGTGCCGCCCACTCCCTCAAGGGGGCGGCACGCATCGTCAATCTCGATGACGTGGAACGGCTGGCCCACGCGATGGAGGATTGCTTCGTTGCCGCGCAGAAGGACAAGCTGAAACTGAACAAGCAGCGCATCGACCGGCTGCTGGCTGCCGTCGACCTGATCGGCCGGATCGCTCGACTCTCGGAAGCGGAGGCGCCCGCATGGCTGGCCGCCAATGCACTGATGATCGGCGAAGTGCTGGTCGGAGTGTACGACGCTGCCGACCCGGGCAAGCTCGACGACGATGTACCGGAAGGAGCGTCGCCTGCACCGTCCGCCCCGCCCGCGCTTCCAGTGGAGGATAAAATTGCCGAGCCGCAGCCTGTTGCCCGCGACGAACCGATCCTCAAGGTCAATGTGCGCAACTTCGACCGGCTGCTGTCACTGGCCAGCGAATCGCGTGTCACCGCGAATGCAATGCAGCCCTTTCTGCAATCGATGCGGCATTTCAAGAAAAAGCAGCTCGACATGCTCGCCGCACTTGACCGGTTGGCACAGGATGCGGCGGCGTCAGGGGTGCACGAATCGTTCCGCGAAAAGATCCAGTCCATCCTGGCCCAGTCCGATCCGCTCAGGCAGGCACTCGTCGCGCGCCTGTCCGATATTGAAGCTTACGAACGCCGGCTGCTGGCGGGATCACAGGAGATCCTGGACGAGGTACTGACACTGCGCATGCGCCCATTCCGCGACGGTGTGCAGGCATTTCCGCGCATGGTGCGCGACCTCGCGCGCAGCATGGGAAAGGATGTGCGGCTCGAGATTGCCGGGGAGGACACACGTGTCGACCGGGATATCCTGGCACGCATGGAAAGCCCGCTCAACCACATCCTGCGCAATGCCGTCGACCATGGCATGGAAACGCCGGAAGAACGTATTGCCGCAGGCAAGCCTGCCGAAGGGATGATCCGCCTGGAAGCACGCCACAGCGCCGGCATGCTGGCGATACAGATCAGCGATGACGGGCGCGGCGTCGATCCGGAGCGCATCCGCCGCAAGGTCGTCGAACGTAAAATGACGACGGCCCCGATGGCCGCTGCGATGAGCACCGAGGAATTGCTTGAATTCCTGTTCCTTCCGGCATTCAGCCTGAAGGAGACGGCCAGCGAAGTGTCGGGCCGCGGGGTTGGCCTTGATGCCGTGCATGCCACCATCCGGCAGCTCTACGGCGCCATCCGGCTGGAAACGGAAGCGGGCAAGGGATTCCGCGCCCACATCACGCTCCCTCTTTCGCAATCGGTGGTGCGCGCCGTAGTCGTGGAGATTGCCGGTGAAGCCTATGCGGCACCGATCGCAGGAATCGAGCGCATGATGACCGTCATGCCCGAGGAGATCCGCACGCTGGAAAACCGCCATTTCTTCACCATCGGCAATGAACACGTCGGGCTCGTCTCGGCCGCCCGATTGCTGGAGCTGGGAGAAGCTGCGCCCCCCGACAAGGCGCTCCCGGTGATGGTGATCGGCGCGGGCCAGCGCCGCTACGCGCTGGTGGGGGATCGCATCGTCGGCG
>NZ_LSTO01000001.1:2345362-2354029 GCF_002211445.1 Noviherbaspirillum denitrificans
GCCTTGTCGGGCCTCGGTCAGCCGACAGCAGTGGTCGGCACGCTCGGTGTCGCGCTGTACCGTGCCGGCAAGCACGGCGGCTTCAACAACACTGGCTACACGACGCCGGACGCGGTCCTCCTGCAGCGCAGGCTGGCGCAGTTGCGGACTGCAGGCGCGCAAGCGCTTGCCATCGAAGCCTCCTCGATCGGCCTTGACCAGGGAAGGCTGAACGGCATGCATTTCAATGTCGCGCTGTTCACCAATTTCACCCGCGACCACCTCGATTACCACGGCACGATGGAAGCCTACGAGGCAGCCAAGCGCCGGTTGTTCGACTGGCCCGGACTTGAACATGCCGTCATCAACCTCGACGACGATATGGGTCTGCGCCTGGTAGAACACCTGCGTGCCACGCGTCCGTCGCTGGCGGTGACCGGTTACTCGGCGGCAGGAAATAAAGCTGACGGCGTTCCGTTGCTTGCCGCCAGCGACATCCGCAGCAGCCATGGCGGCACGGTCTTCCGGCTCGACGCTCCCGGCGGCACCGCGCAGGTGAAGACCCAGCTCGTCGGCCAGTTCAACGTCAGCAATGTGCTCGGCGTGATGGGCGTGCTGCTGGCACGCGGCATCGATTTCCGTGCCGCGCTCGACGCGATCGAGAGCCTGACTTCCGTGCCCGGCCGCATGGAGCAGCTCGGCGGGCATGAGGCGCCGCTGATCGTGATCGATTACGCGCATACGCCCGATGCGTTGGAAAAGACGCTCGCCACCCTGCGAGAAGTCGCGCAACAGCGCCACGGAAAACTGTGGTGCGTGTTCGGCTGCGGCGGCGACCGCGACCCGGGCAAGCGCCCGCAGATGGGCAAGGTGTCGCAGGCGGCCGACAACATCGTCGTCACCAGCGACAATCCGCGCAGCGAAGAGCCTGCAAAAATCATCGAACAAATCCTTGCCGGCATCGACGCTGCGCGCTTCCCGGGCGATGCGCTGCATGTGACCGAAGACCGCGCGTCCGCCATCCTGTGGGCGGTGCGCCATGCGGCAAAAAGCGACGTGGTCCTTCTCGCAGGGAAGGGCCACGAGTCGTACCAGGAAATCAAGGGCAAGAAACTGCCGTTTTTGGATGCAGACCATGCCGCGCTCGCGCTGGCTGCACGGGCAACAATGAAGGGAACAAACTGATGAAATCGTCATTGGCTCAAGTGCAGCCATGGATTTCAGGCGCCGCAATCGTCAATGCGGCAGATGCAGCATTCGACGGCGTCTCGACCGACAGCCGTCAGGTAGCAACTGGCAATCTGTTCGTCGCCTTGCGCGGCGAACGTTTCGATGCGCATGATTTTCTGAATGAAGTGGCGGCCGCCGGTGTGGCCGCCGTGGTGGTGGAACGCGTGCCGGACGGTTTGACCGTCCCGGCGCTGGTGGTGCCGGATACGCGCGCCGCCCTCAACGAACTCGGCGCGTACTGGCGCCGTCAGTTTGCGATTCCGGTGGTCGGCGTCACTGGCAGCAACGGCAAGACGACCGTGAAGGAAATGATCGCGGCCATCCTTTCCGCAGCTTACGGAAGCGGCAACATCCTCGCCACCCGTGGCAACCTGAACAACGATATCGGCGTCCCGCTCACGGTTTTCCGCCTCGATGCGGCCTGCAAGGCGGCCGTGGTCGAGCTGGGGATGAACCATCCCGGCGAGATCGCCACCATCACCGCGACGGCACAGCCGACGGTGGGGCTGGTGAACAATGCACAACGCGAACACCAGGAATTCATGGAAAGCGTGGAAGCCGTGGCGAAGGAAAACGGCAATGTCATCCTCGGCCTGCCCGCCGATGGCGTGGCAGTCTTCCCCGCCGATGACACATACACAAACATCTGGCGCGGCTATGCCGGCCAGCGCAAGGTCATGACCTTCGGCCTGTCCCCGGATGCGGACGTGACTTGCACATTCAAGGTGAACGATTTCGGCAGTGACCTGTCCATAACTGCCGGTGGGAAACAGTTCCAGGTAGCACTCTCTGCGGCAGGCGAGCATAACGTCCGCAACGCGCTTGCCGCGACGGCCTGCGCACTGGCGATCGGGCTTTCCGAGGACGCGGTCATCCGCGGACTCGAAGCCTTCGCGCCAGTGAACGGACGCCTGCAGCGCAAGACGGCAAAGAGTGGCGCCCTGGTGATCGACGATACCTACAACGCCAATCCCGACTCGGTGCGTGCCGCGATCGACGTCCTGTCGCATGCTGCCGCGCCCCGGGTGCTGGTATTGGGCGACATGGGCGAAGTGGGCGACGAAGGCCCGCAGTTCCATGTCGAGGTAGGCACGTATGCACGCGACAAGGGCATCGAGCACCTGCTCACGCTGGGCCAGCTGGCACAGCATGCGAGCAGCGCGTTCGGTGCGGGAGCGACGCATTTCGACGATATCGCAGCGATCAACCAGGCAGCCGAGGCACTGGTCACCGCCGGCACGACGGCGCTGGTGAAGGGCTCGCGTTTCATGAAGATGGAGCGCGTGGTCCAGCACCTCGTCAACACAACAGAACACGGACAGGGATCCCATTAATATGCTGCTTTGGCTGGCACAATACTTCCAACAAGACCTCGGCCCGCTTCGGGTTTTCAACTTCATCACCTTCCGCGCTGTTTTCGCTACGCTGACGGCACTGGTCATCGGACTGCTCGCCGGGCCAGCCATGATCCGCATGCTAACCCGCCTGAAAGTTGGCCAGGCAGTCCGTACCGACGGCCCGCAAACCCACCTTGTCAAGTCCGGCACGCCGACCATGGGCGGCGCGCTGATCCTGCTCGGCATCGGCATCTCGACCCTGCTTTGGTCCGACTGGAGCAACCGCTTCGTATGGGTGGTGCTGGTCGTGACTCTCGGCTATGGGGCGATCGGCTGGGTCGACGACTACCGAAAGGTGGTCTACAAGAACCCGGAAGGCATGTCCTCCCGCGAGAAGTACTTCTGGCAATCGCTGATCGGCATCGCCGCCGCGCTCTACCTTGCGTTCTCGGTCTCCGCACCGACCAATACCAAGGTTCTGGAACTGTTCATGGCATGGGTACGGTCCGGCTTCAACATGGACCTGCCCCCCAAGGCCGACTTGATCGTCCCCTTCTTCAAGACGATCAGCTATCCGCTGGGCGTCTGGGGATTCATCGCCTTGACGTATTTCGTGATCGTCGGCACCAGCAATGCGGTGAACCTGACGGACGGTCTTGACGGCCTCGCGATCATGCCGACGGTGCTGGTCGGATCCGCCCTTGGACTCATCGCATACCTCACAGGCAGCGTGGTGTACTCGAAATACCTCTTTATTCCTCACATACCCGGGGCGGCGGAACTGCTAATCTTCTGTGGGGCCATGGCAGGTGCCGGTCTCGCGTTCCTCTGGTTTAACGCGCATCCGGCCCAGGTGTTCATGGGCGACGTCGGTGCGCTGGCACTAGGCGGCGCGCTCGGCACCATCGCCGTCATCGTCCGCCAGGAGATCGTCCTGTTCATCATGGGCGGCATCTTCGTGGTGGAGACGCTGTCGGTGATGCTCCAGGTCGGCTACTTCAAGTACACGAAGAAGCGCTTCGGCGTAGGCCGGCGGATCCTGCTGATGGCACCGCTGCACCACCACTTCGAACAGAAGGGGTGGAAGGAAACCAAGGTCGTGGTGCGCTTCTGGATCATCACGATGATGCTGGTGCTGTTCGGACTGTCGACATTGAAGCTGCGTTAAACAGGGAATATTGGGGAAAGCTGCGTGGAAAACGGCGTGGATGACAACGTGAACGAAGAGCAGGAAGGCAGCGCGGGCGATTTGCCCGAGAACGCTCCCACCGTCACTGCCGACGTTGAACCACCGATGGTGGAGGAAGCGGTGCCGGTTGAAGAACCGCCGCCCGCGCCTTTGGTCACCCTGGAAGAAAGCCTCGCCTATGAAGGCAAGCGCGCGCTCGTGCTCGGCCTGGGCGAATCCGGCCTGGCGATGGCGCGCTGGCTCGCCCGCTTCGGCGTCAAGCTGCGCGTCGCGGATACCCGCAACGAACCCGAGCGCCTCTCTGCGCTGCGCGATGCCATTCCGGATGCCGAATTCATCGGCGGCCCGTTCACTGCCGAACTGCTGGACGGCGTCGACTTCACCGCCGTCAGCCCGGGCCTCGCGCCCGACCGCGAGCTGGCCGCAATCATTCCGGCAGCGGCAGAACTCAACATCCCCCTGTGGGGCGAAATCGAATTGTTCGCGCAGGCGCTGGCCGCATTGCGCGCATCCCGCACCTATACACCGAAGGTCATCGCGATCACCGGCACCAACGGCAAGACCACCGTCACCAGCCTGACCGGCCTGCTGTGCCGCCGCGCCGGCCTGAAGACGGTCGTCGCCGGCAATATCAGCCCGGCGGCACTGGACGTGCTGCGCGAGGCGATGGACAGCGACGAGCTGCCGCAAGCTTGGGTGCTCGAACTGTCCAGCTTTCAGCTGCACACCACCTACAGCCTGCAGGCCGACGTGGCGACGGTGCTCAATGTCACCCAGGACCACCTCGACTGGCACGGCGGCATGGATGCCTACGCCGCCGACAAGGCGCGTATTTTCGGACCGCGCACCATCCGCCTGCTGAACCGCAACGATGCACGCGTGATGCAGATGGCAGCGCCGCAGGCTGCTTGCATCAGTTTCGGCACCGACGAGCCGGCACAGCCGGACTGCTTCGGCCTGGCCGACGAGAACGGCATGCACTGGCTGACCACGGCCATCGCGCTGGACGAAGGCGAAAAGCCGCGCCGCAAGAAAGAAATCGTCGCCGTCCCGGTCATGGTCAAGCGCCTGATGCCGGCCGACGCGCTCAAGATCCGCGGCCAGCATAATGCCGTCAATGCCTTGTCCGCGCTGGCCTTGTGCCGCGCGATCGGGCTGCCGCTCGCACCGCTGCTGCACGGATTGCGCGAATATCGCGGCGAGCCGCATCGCGTCGAGCTGGTCGGCAGCATCGGCGAAGTCGACTATTACGACGACAGCAAGGGAACGAATGTCGGCGCCACCGTCGCGGCGCTCAACGGCCTTGGCGCGGAACTGGGCGCCAACCGCATCGTCCTGATCGCCGGCGGCGACGGCAAGGGCCAGGATTTTGCTCCGCTGGCCGAGCCGGTGTCGAAGTATGTCCGCGCCGTGCTCTTGATCGGCAAGGATGGACCGTCCATCCGCGCGGCCATCGAACAATCCGGCGTCGAACTGGCTGATTGCGTATCGCTGGAGGCCGCCGTGCAGAAGGCATCCGAACTGGCACAAGCCGGGGACGCCGTGGTGCTGTCGCCGGCATGCGCGAGCCTCGACATGTTCCGCAACTATGCCCACCGCGCGCAGGTATTTGTCGATGCGGTGCGTGAAGTCGCCCTGTCCCGCGGCGAGGTGATCGCATGAAGTTCGCGATGCCATCCTTCGCCTCTTCCTCCGCGCGCGCGCCGATTCCCGGCGTCGTACAGCGTTCGAAGATGATGGAATACGACCAGCCGCTGGTGTGGGTGGTCGTGCTCCTGATGCTGTTCGGAATGGTGATGGTGTACTCGGCCTCGATCGCGTTGCCCGATTCGCCGAAGTATGCCAATTACAAGAACACGCACTTCCTCCTCAGGCAGGCTCTCTATATAGGAGCGGCCCTGGGCGCAGGGTTGCTGGCCTTCCGCGTGCGCGTCGAGACCTGGCAGAAGCTGGCCCCGTACCTGTTCGTCGCAACGCTGGTCCTGCTGGCGATGGTGCTCGTTCCCGGGCTGGGCAAGGGCGTCAACGGCGCGCGCCGCTGGCTCTCGTTCAAGGTATTCAACCTGCAGCCTTCGGAATTGATGAAGCTGTTCGTTGTGCTCTATGCAGCCGACTACACGGTGCGCAAGCAGCAAGTGATGCACAAGCTGACCAAGGGCTTCATGCCGATGACTTTCGCAATCGGCTTCGTCGGCCTGCTGCTCCTGCTGGAGCCCGACCTCGGCGCCTTCGGCGTGATTGTATGCATCGCGATGGGCATCCTGTTCCTCGGCGGGATCAACGGTATCTGGTTCGGCGGCATCGGCGCGACGCTGGTCGGCATCTTCACCATGGTCATCCTGCTCTCGCCCTGGCGGCGCGAGCGTATCTTCGCCTACCTCAATCCGTGGACCGAAGAGAACTCGCTCGGCAAGGCCTACCAGCTATCCCATTCGTTGATCGCCTTCGGGCGCGGCGAACTGTTCGGTGTAGGCCTCGGCGGGAGTGTCGAGAAGCTGCACTACCTGCCGGAAGCGCATACCGACTTCCTGCTGGCGGTGATCGGCGAGGAACTGGGCTTCGTCGGGGTCCTCGTCGTGGTCGCCATGTTCTACTGGATCGTGAAGCGCTCCTTTGAAATCGGACGCCAGGCGATCGCCATGGACCTGACTTTCGCCGGACTTGCGGCAAAAGGCATCGGCATCTGGATCGGCGTCCAGGCCTTTATCAACATGGGCGTGAACCTCGGCTTGCTGCCGACCAAGGGATTGACCCTGCCGCTGATGAGTTATGGCGGCTCAGGCGTACTGATTAATTGTGTAGGACTGGCGATTCTTTTGCGAATTGATTATGAAAACCGCGTGCTGATGCGAGGAGGGCGGATATGAAACGCCTCCTGATCATGGCAGCCGGCACCGGCGGACACATCTTCCCCGGCCTTGCGATCGCACAGACGATGCAGGCGCGCGGCTGGCAAGTGTCCTGGTTGGGCACCATGCATGGCATGGAGCGCGACATCGTGCCGAAGCACAGGATCGACATGGATTCGATCGACTTCGCCGGTGTGCGCGGCAAGGGACTGATGCACACCGTGCGCGGGATGTTCAAGATGGTTGGCGCATTTGCCTCCTGCTTCAGCATCATCGGCCGTCGCAAGCCGAGCGTGGTGCTGGGCATGGGCGGTTACGTCACGGTGCCGGGCGGCATGATGGCCAAGGCGCGCGGCGTGCCGCTGGTGCTGGTCAACGCCGACGCGGCACTGCTGCTGTCGAACAAGACGCTCGCACCGGTCGCGCAGCGCGTGCTGTTCGGTTTTCCGGCCGATTTCGGCAGCGCGGCCGACAAGGCACTTGTGACCGGCAATCCGGTGCGCAAGGAAATCATCGAAGTCGCCCCGCCGGCGCAGCGCTATGCAACACGCACCGGTCCGCTGCGCCTGCTGGTTGTCGGTGGCAGCCTCGGCGCAAAAGTATTGAACGAATGCCTGCCGACTGCGCTGGCACGTATTCCCGCGGACGTGCGGCCCGTCGTGACCCACCAGTCCGGCAAGCAGCACATCGACGCCCTGCGCAAGGCCTACGCCGATGCGCAGGTACAGGCGGAAGTCGTGGATTTCATCGACGACATGCCGCGCCGTTATGCAGAAGCCGACCTCGTGATCTGCCGTGCCGGCGCGATCACCGTGTCGGAGCTGACGGCGGCCGGCGTGGCCAGCGTGCTCGTGCCGCTGGTGGCGTCGACCACCTCGCACCAGCGCGACAACGCGCAATGGATGGCGAGCCAAAAGGCGGCGGTGCACCTGCCGCAGGGAGAATTGAATCCGGAACGGGTTGCGCAACTGCTGCAATCCCTGACCCGGGAGGAATGCAGGACGATGGCCGAAGCGGCGCATGGCCTCGGAAGACGCCAGGCGAACGAAACGATAGCGAACGTACTGGAAGAATTGGCCAAATAGCATGAAACACAAAGTAAAGAACATCCATTTCGTCGGCATCGGCGGCTCGGGCATGAGCGGCATCGCGGAGGTGCTGCTCAACCTCGGCTACACAATCTCCGGCTCCGACCTGGCCAGCAACGCCGCAACGCAACGCCTCGCCGAGCGCGGCGCAAAGATCAAGCTCGGCCACGCGGCCGAGAACATCCAGGGCGCTGACGCCATCGTCACCTCGACCGCGGTCAAGGGTGACAATCCGGAAGTCGTCGCCGCACGCGCAAAGCATGTCCCGATCGTGCCGCGCGCCATCATGCTGGCCGAACTGATGCGCCTGAAGCAGGGCATCGCGATTGCCGGTACCCACGGCAAGACCACGACGACCAGCCTGGTTGCCAGCGTGCTGGCCGAAGGCGGGCTCGACCCGACCTTCGTCATCGGCGGCCGCCTCAACAGCGCCGGCGCCAACGCCAAGCTGGGCGCAGGCGACTTCATCGTCGCCGAAGCGGACGAATCGGATGCTTCCTTCCTCAACCTGTCGCCGTGCATCGAAGTCATCACCAACATCGATGCCGACCACATGGAGACCTACGACCACAGCTTCGCCAAGCTGAAGCAGGCCTTCGTCGAATTCACCCAGCGCCTGCCGTTCTACGGCGTCGCCATGCTGTGCATCGACGATCCGAACGTGCGCGAGATCATGCCGTTCATCTCCAAACCCATCCTCACCTATGGCTTCCGGGAGGATGCGCAGGTGCGCGCAGTCGATGCCAAGGCGGTCGACAGCCACATGGAATTCACGGTGCTGCAGGCCGATTACCCGCCGCTGACCGTCCGCCTGAACCAGCCGGGCATGCACAACGTGCAGAACGCCTGCGCCGCCATCGCTATCGCGCGCGAACTGGGTGTGGCAGATGCAGCGACGCAGAAGGCGCTGCGCGAATTCAACGGCGTGGGCCGCCGCTTCACCCGCTATGGCGAGATCAAGTTGCCGGCAGGCGGTTCCTTCACGCTGGTCGACG
>NZ_LSTO01000001.1:2354039-2358740 GCF_002211445.1 Noviherbaspirillum denitrificans
CGTCTTGCGTTCCAGGCCCGGACGGTTCCAGACATCGCCCCAGCAGTATTGGGTGACCAGCTCTTGCATGGCCATGTTAAAGTCGTCGGCATTCTTGATCGACGCGTCGACATACTCGGCACCCAGGACTTCACGACGGGTCTTCAGGCCTTTTTCAAACAGTTCCTTGTTCATTGGTAGCTCCATTGGTTAGGTTGCATCAGGGGTAAGTGGCCGCCGGATCTATTCGGAGCCGGCGGGTATCGGGGTCTCTTTAAAGGGTCGCAGCGTAGATCGCGCGGGCATCGGCCTGCGTGATTTCACGCGGATTGTTCTTCAGCAGCCGCGTCTGCAGCATCGCGTCTTCCGCCATGCGGTCCAGATCGCTTTCCTTGATCCCCACCTGCGACAAGCGGGTTTCGACGTGCAGGCGGGCGGCAAGCCGCTCGAGTTCTTCGATCATCGACATCGCTTTCGCCTCGTCGCTTCCGCGTGCGGCAGGCGCGACGATGGCGGCGAGCTCGGCGTACTGGTGGGCCGCGGCCGGGACATTGAAGCGCAGCACCTCGGGCAGCACGAGCGCGTTCGAAATGCCGTGCACGACGTGGAAAATGCCGCCGACGGGATAGGCCAGCGCATGCACGCCGGCGCACGGCGAACTGGCGACGGCCATGCCGGCGAGCATGGAACCCAGCAGCATTGCCTGCCTTGCGGAGCGGTCCTTGCCGTTTTCGCACACGGCGTCGATGTGGGTGTAGAGCAGCGACAGCGACTTGTACGCGAGGACGTCCGAGATCGGGTTCTTGGTGTTCTTGTTGGTGTATGCCTCGATCGCGTGAACCATCGCATCGATGCCGGTCGCTGCGGTCGCCTTCGGCGGCAGGCCCAGGGTCAGGTCGGCGTCGAGGACGGCGATATCGGCGAACAGCTGGGGCGCCACCACGCCCATCTTGGTCGTTTCGCCGGTGGTGATGATGGAAATGTGGGTCATTTCCGAGCCGGTTCCCGCCGTGGTCGGAACCTGAATCAGCGGCAGACGGTCGCCGGTCACATTGCCGATGCCGTACATCGTCTTCAGTTCCTGGCGGCTGCCGGCGAGCACCGCAATTAGCTTTGCCACATCCATCGAACTGCCGCCGCCCAGACCGATGACCAGTTCGGCCGCGCAGCCGCGCGCAAATTCCGCAGCCTGGATGACCACCGCTTCCGGCGGATCGGCGCGTACATCCGAGTAAATGCTGACGGCGAATCCTGCGTTTTCCAGCGCGGCTACCGGCGCATCCACCAGACCGGTGGCGAGAAAGCCGGGGTCGGTGACGACCAGCACGCGCCGCACTTGCGGGAAATGCTGCCGGATCAGCGAGGCCAGCGATTGCGCCGCACCCGGCGCGGAAACGATGTTTGGTACGCAGCTGAAGTTGAAGGTGTCGATTCTTTCCATTTTGTCCATTCCCGAAAGGTGGAAGAGCTAAATCCTGGAAATCATCTTAATTCTTGTAATACAGTATGTCAATAAGCTTGACATACAAGAATACGAATCCTAAAATCCATCCATCAAAATCAAGAACAGGCGGATCGCACCCGCTTGAGTAGTACGCAGCAACCCGTCGCAGGACGAACGAAGTTCCATATGTCATTAATTTCTGGAGACAACATGTTCAATCCCACGCTCATGAGAATTGCGGCAAGCGCGCTGTCCGCGCTGGCCCTGTCCACTGCCTATGCGCAGTCCAAGCCGGCCGAACTGAAGATCGGCATCACCACCTTCATGACCGGGCCGGCTTCCGTGTTCGGCGTCCCGGCGAAGGCAGCCGCCGAGCTCTACATTGAAGAAATGAATGCGGCGGGCGGCATCAATGGCGCCAAGATCGTGCCGACCTATATCGACGAAGGCGTGGGCACCGACAAGCTGCTGTCCGAGTACCGCCGCGTGGTGCAGGAGCAGGGCGTCAATGTGATGCTTGCCTCGATTTCGAGCGGCAGCTGCAACACGATCGCTCCGGTGGCTGAAGACCTGAAGGTGGTTAACATCATGTGGGATTGCGCTGCCCAGAAGATCCTGGAAGATAAGCGCTACAAGTACGTGGTGCGTTCGCAGGCAAACACCACCATCGAGCACGTATCCGCCGTGCTGTACCTGCTGCGCATGAAGCCCGATTTCAAGACCGTCGCGGTGGTCAACCAGGACTATGCGCACGGCCGCGATTCGTGGGAAATGATCTCGACCGCACTCAAGACGCTGCGGCCTGACGTCAAGATCGTCGCCGAGCTGTTCCCGAAGTTCGGTGCGACCGACTTTTCGACCGAGATCAGTCGCCTGCAGGCGCTGCGCCCGGACGTCATTGTTTCCACTTCCTGGGGCGGCGACCTTGACACCTTCATCCGTCAGGCTGCGCAGCGCGGTCTGATGAAGAATTCGGTATTTCTTCTGCCGCTGGCCGAGAGCTCGCTCGAACGCCTCGGCTCCACGCTGCCTGATGGTGTTCTTGTTGGTGCGCGAGGCGATCACTACTTCTTGCACCCGGAACTCAAGGATGACCCAAAGCTGAAGAACTTTGTGCAGAAATTCAAGGCCAAGACTGGCGGCTATCCAATTTATCCCGTCTTCCACGTTATCCAGGCACTGGAAGCATTGAAAACCGGCTACGACAGGGCCATCAAAGCCAATAAGGGTCAGTGGCCAAACAACGAGCAGTTGGCCGACGCCATGCACAACATCGAATTTCACGGCCTGACACGCAGCGTCAAGATCCGAGAAGACGGCCAAGGCATCGAGGACCAGCTGTTCGGCGTGACGAAAAAAGTCGCCGGCTATCCATTTCCGGTTCTCGACAAGATAACGATCTACCCGGGTGATCTGGTCTTGCCGCCAGTCGGCCAGAAATCCTTGGATTGGGTCAAGACGTTGAAACCTGAAATCGTCAATAGCCCGCGCATCAAGACTTTCTTGTCGAGCGAAAAATAATTTCCTAGTCTTTGGAGACATCATGTTCATACCACTGCTGATTAGATTTGCAGCATGTGCAATCACGGTGTTCGCATTCTCCGGCGCACAAGCGCAAACCGCCAAGCCGATCGATCTCAAAGTCGGAATCACTGCGTTCTTGACCGGTTCTGGCTCAGTGCTCGGTATGCCGGCCAAGATAGCGGCCGAAATGTATATCGAGGAGATGAATGCCGCTGGTGGCATTAATGGCGTCAGGATTTCGCCTATATTCATTGATGAGGGCGTGGGTACGGACAAGATGCTCTCCGAGTACAGACGCGCCGTACAGGAGCAGGGAGCTAGGGTGATGCTGGCGTCCACTTCAAGTGGTAGCTGCAACACCCTAGCTCCCGTAGCGGAAGACCTGAAGGTCGTGAACATTATGTGGGACTGCGGCACTGAAAAGCTGCTCGAAGACAGGCGCTACAAGTACGTAGTACGCACCCAGGCGAATGCGACGACTGAAACAGTGGCAGCTGTCCTGTACCTGCTGCGTATCAAGCCCGATTTCAAATCTATTGCTGTAGTGAACCAGGATTATTCCTGGGGGCGAGATTCCTGGGAACTGTTTTCCAGCACACTCAAGGCGCTCAAGCCGGACGTGAAGGTTGTCGCCGAGCTGTTCCCGAAATTCGGCGCGACCGACTTCTCGACCGAGATCAGCCGCCTGCAAGCGCTACGTCCGGATGTCGTCGTATCAAGTTCTTGGGGCGGGGACCTCGATACCTTTCTGCGCCAGTCCGCGCAGCGCGGCCTGATGAAGAATTCGCTGTTCGTGCTGCCGCTGGCCGAGAGCTCGCTCGAACGCCTTGGCTCCACGCTGCCCGATGGCGTGATCATTGGCGCGCGCGGCGACCACTACTTCCTGCACCCGGAACTGAAGGATGACCCGAAGCTGAAGAACTTCGTGCATAAGTTCAAGGCAAAAGTCGGAAGTTACCCTAGCTACACGGTGTTTCATATGATTCAGGCGCTGGAAGCCCTGAAGGCTGGCTACGACCGCGCGATCAAGGTCAACATGGGCAAGTGGCCGACAAACGAGCAGCTTGCCGACGCGATGCATAACATCGAATTCCGGGGAGTAACCCGCAGTGTCAAGATGCGGGAGGATGGTCAAGGCCTCGAAGATCAATTGTTGGGCGTGACGAAGAAGGTCGGCGGTTATCCGTTCCCGGTGCTCGACAAGATGGCGATTTATCCGGCTCACTTGGTTACTGCGCCTGTTGGTCAGAAGTCCTTGGACTGGGTGAAAACTCTTAAGCCGGAAATGATTAATAGCCCGCACATCAGGGCCTTTTCAACAAGCGAAAATTAAATTCTTAACATCATGAATCAAGAACTGATTTTTCTGGCCATTCTTGATGGGTTGTCATACGCGGCGCTGCTGTTCCTGGTGGCGCTGGGTATTACCCTGGTTTTCGGGGTGATGAACATCATCAACATGGCCCATGGCAGCCTGTTTGCCATAGGGGGTTACGCGGCGGCGACGGTGGGCGCATGGGCGATGGCCATTGAGGCCTCGCCAGTGTGGTCCTTCCTGATGCTGCCGGTGGTAGCCATCGTCGTTGGCGCGCTGTGCGGCGGGCTGATGGAGAAGTACCTGATGCGCCGCATCTACGGCAAGGACCCGGTGCTGCAATTGCTGGTCACCTTCGCCGCCTTCATGATCTTCGAAGACTTGCAGCGCATGATCTGGGGCACGCAGCCGTACTCGACCGTCGAACTGGTCAATTACC
>NZ_LSTO01000001.1:2358750-2367962 GCF_002211445.1 Noviherbaspirillum denitrificans
CGGTGAACCTGTCTGCGCAAAGATATTCGCAGCCCGGCAGCGCCGCATCCACTGCCCGCAGCCGCGCGAGGAACCACTTCTGGTAATCCTCCGCCGCCTGCGGAAGCCGCCGTTCCTCCGGCTCCATGTGACGGTAGCGCAGCACCAGCGTCTGCGGGAAGGTCAGCGTGGCTTCACCGAAATACAGCCAGTTGAGCCACGCGCCGTAGGCCGGTTCATCGGGTTTCACTTCGAGCGGAGAGGGCGCGTGCCTGCTCACCAGGTACTGGCAGATCGCCGCCGATTCCGTCATCCGCACGTCGCCGTCGAAGAAGGCCGGCACGGTGCCGAGCGGATTGATCGCGAGGTATTCGCGGCAGTGCACGCGTGGCGGGAAGGGCAGCATCCGGAGTTCGTAATCGATGCCGTGACGCAGGCCCAGTTCCTCCAATGTCCACAGGGGACGGAAGGAGCGGGCGCTGACGCTGTGATAGAGGGTAATCATGGTGTGGGGACTCGCGGCAAAAAAATAGCCACCGGACGGTGGCTATGTATAAATTCTGGTGCTTCAGATGCCGAGCATTTTCTTGGCTTCGCCAAGCGCTTTCATCGACTCGTCGTGCTTGCCTTCCTTGTGGAATTTCTCTCCGTCGGCGCGCAGCGACTTGATCTTCGCCATATTCTCGGCGCTGATGCCGCTGGCGCTGCCAAGCTTGGCGTCGATCGCCTTCATTTCATTCGGACAGTTGTGCGCGCTGGCGAGTGCGGACACGGATAGCAACAGGACAGCCAGGATCGTTTTCATCTCAGTCTCCTCGTTGGATCGGGATGGATAAATTAGCAGCATTCCGGGAGTTTTGCATTGCTGCCCTGCGACAAGCCAAACGCCGATAGCGGCGCCTCGCTATACTGGCCGAATTCGATGGCGAAAGGACAAGCAATGGCACTCACCGGAAAGATGATCACGATGACAATGGGCGACGGCGCCGCGATCGGCGTCTACCATGCCGAACCGGCCGGCGCGCGGCGCGGCGGCCTGGTCCTCATCCAGGAAATCTTTGGCGTCACCGAACATATCCGCGAACAGTGCGATCGCTATGCCGCTGAAGGTTATGAGGTGCTTGCGCCGGCGCTCTTCGACCGCGAGGCGCCCGGCCTGCAGGCAGGCTATTCGCCCGAGGATGTGCAGGCGGCCCTGCGCGTGGCGCGCGAGCAGCATCCTTTCGACCAGTCCGTGGCCGACGTACAGACCTGCATCGACAGCCTGAAAGACAAGGGGCCGGTCTTCATCACCGGCTACTGCTACGGCGGTTCGGTGACCTGGGCGGCCGCTTGCCGTTGCACGGACCTGGCGGCCGCATCAGGTTACTACGGCAGCCTTATCCCGAAGATGGCCGGTGAAACGCCGCGTTGCCCGACGATCCTGCATTTCGGCAAGTTCGATGCCAGTATTCCGCTTGAGGGCGTCGAGGCGGTCAGGGCGCAGCATCCGCAGGTCGAGGTGCACCTGTACGAGGCAGGCCACGGATTCAACTCCGACCGACGCAAGGACTATGATGACGGAAGTGCAACATTGGCGCGCGCCCGCACGTTGGCGTTGTTCCGCGCCCACGGCGGCTGAATGGGTGCCGGAACTGTAAAAAATTGAGTAATTACTTGCCCCAGTGCATTGTCGTGCGGTAGGCGAACTGCTACGCTCAATGAAAATTTTGACGACCAGCAGGGGCAACAATGATTGACGCAGTTCAGAAGGATATCGACGAGCGCAGCAACCTCACCAGCTCGAACAAGTTTGAAATGCTCCTGTTCCGCTTGGGCGGCGATGCCAACGGCGAGCGCTCGGAGCTTTTCGGCATCAATGTGTTCAAGATCCGCGAAATCGTGGCGATGCCCGAAATCACCGGCATTGCCGGCTCGCGTCCGCACATGCTGGGCGTCGTCAACCTGCGCGGCCAGATCATTCCGGTGCTCGACCTGCCCGCCATCGTCGGCTGCATTCCCAAGACCGGCCTCAACATCCTTCTGGTGACCGAGTTCGCGCGCACCACCCAAGGCTTCGCGGTCGAAGCAGTGGAAGACATCGTTCGCCTCGACTGGAACCAGGTCCTGTCGGCCGAGAACACCGCCGCCGGCCGTACCGTCACCAGCATCGCGCGCCTGGACGGCAATACCGAAGGCTCGCGCCTGGCGCAGGTGCTGGACGTGGAAACCATCCTGCGCGAAATGGGCGCGCCCGGCGAGCAGGATGTCAATCCGGAAGAGGTCGGCGACAAGGTCATCATTCCTCCCGGCGCGGTGGTGCTTGCCGCCGATGACTCGGTGGTCGCCCGCTCGCTGATCGAGCAGGGCCTCGAAGCGATGGGCGTGCCCTTCATCATGACCAAGACCGGCAAGGAAGCCTGGGAGCGGCTGCAGTCGATCGCCGTGCAGGCGGAAGCGGAAGGCAAGACCGTGCAGGACAAGGTCGCGCTGGTGCTGTCCGACCTTGAGATGCCGGAGATGGACGGCTTCACGCTGACACGCAACATCAAGCAGAACGCACGCTTCGCCTCCATCCCGGTAGTGATCCATTCGTCGCTGTCGGGGACGACCAACGAGGAGCATGTGCGCAGCGTGGGCGCCAATGCCTACGTGGCCAAGTTCAACGCCGAGGATCTCGCCACCACCCTGCGCAAGGCACTGGCGAAGTAATCATTTGTTTTCCCGGGCCAGCGCGAGGAACTCACCGCGCAGCCCGAGGTTGGTCCGCATTTCCCCCAGCAGCGCCGAGGTGACCGTTTCCTCGCCCGGCGTCTGTATGCCGCGGCTTTCCATGCACATGTGGCGGCAACGGATCACGACGCCGACCGACAGCGGCTCCACATGCTCCATCAGCGCTTCCGCGATCTGTATCGTCAGCCGCTCCTGCACCTGCAGCCGCTTCGCGAAGCAGTCCACCAGCCGCGTCAGCTTCGACAATCCCACGATCTTGCCATTCGGTGTATACCCGACCGTCGCGGTGCCGAAGAAGGGCGCGAGATGGTGCTCGCAATGGCTGTACACCGGGATGCCGCGCACCACGATCAATTCGTTGTATTGCTCGGCGCCGTCCTCGAACACCTTGAGGATGTCGGCCGGGTCCATCGCATAGCCCGAGGTCCACTGCTGCCACGCTTTCTCCACGCGCTGCGGCGTATCGAGCAGGCCCTGGCGCGAAGGATCGTCGCCGAGATGCTTCAGCAACCTGCGCCAGTCGTGCTGCGTGAAATTTTCTTCTTCCAGGTCGTGGATCGGCGTGGCCCGCATCGGCAATGTCATGTCTCTCTCCCGTGAACTGTGTTTATTTCGTGCAGCGATGCCAGCATAAACCAAGCAGGAAATCACTGCTTCGCGCCGGGATCCAGCCTGGCCAGCGTCCCGGCCACGATGCGGTCGCAACGCTCGCCGTCGAAACCGAAGGCGTCTTCCAGCGCGAAATCGAATTCGCGCGACAGCGATTCGCGCAGCATGCTGCGGGCGCGGAAGAAGCGCGTGCGCACCGTCGCGTCAGGGATGCCGAGACAGGCTGCGGTCTCCTCCACCGTCAGTTCTTCCAGCGCGCGCAGCACGAAGACGGTGCGGAAGGCATCCGGCAGTTCGTCGATCTTCTTTTCGAGCAGCTTGCGCGCATCGGCACGCATCGCCGCGCGCTCGGGTTGTTCAGGATGTGCTTCGTCCATGCCGGTCTCCGCCATATCGAGGATTTCGTCGTCGCCGGCGAGCTGGATGATTTCCGCACGGCGAGTGCGCTTGCGCGACCGGGCGATCGCTTCGTTGACCACGATCCGTGTCAACCAGGTCGCCAGGCTCGATTCGCCGCGGTACTTGTCCATGTTGCGGTAGGCCAGAAGGTAGGCATCCTGCAGCGCATCCTCCGCCTCCGCATCGTCTTTCAGGATGCTGCGCGCGGTACGGTACAGCGCGCGGTTGTGCCGGCGCATCATCAATTCGAACGCCGAGGTATCGCAAGCGGCGATGCGATGTGCAAGGTCGATGTCTGTCAGGCTGGTGTCGGGTTTGGCGGCGGTATTGGGCATGGCGCGCTTTCTCGTCTGGTCATTTTGCAACATTAGATGAAACGGAGATTGCGCGCGTTCCCGCGTGCTTGAAGGATTTGCAACTACACTGGGAAAAGTACCCACAACCGGACATATCCATGAATCCGCACATCACTGTCCTCACCCTCGGCGTCGACGACCTCGAACGCGCGGTCGCGTTCTACCGCGACGGCCTCGGCTTTCCCACCAATGGCATCATAGGCGCCGAGTTCGAGAACGGCGCCGTCGCCTTCTTCGATCTCCAGCACGGCCTCAAGCTGGCGCTCTGGCCGCGCCGCAGCCTGTCGATCGACAGCGGCCTGCCGCTGCAGCCTTCAAGCGCCACGGAGATGTCACTCGGCCACAATGTCTCCTCGCCCGGCGAGGTCGACGTCATCATGGCGCGTGCGGCACAGGCCGGCGCGACGATCGTGAAGGCGGCGCAGCCGACCTTCTACGGCGGCTATGGCGGCTACTTCCAGGATCCAGATGGCCACCTGTGGGAGATCGTGTTCAATCCGGGGTTGGCATCCTTGTAAGTGCATTTTTGACATTTCTGGCAGAATCCCCACACAGAACAAGGTTAAACCACCAGGGAGATAACACCATGAACAACGCACTGCGCACCGCTGTCGTTCTCGCCATGGCGGCAGCAACCGCCGTCCACGCGCAATCGCGCGGCCCCGCCGCCCAGTACTGGGTCGACCTCTCGACCAGCAATTTCTCGATGCCCGGCATGCCGGAAGACGGGGCTGCCGCTGGCCTGCTCGGCGGCCTCATGGGCGGGAACAGCTTTGGCGGTTCCATGGGCATGGGCGCGCGCGGCAAGTCCATGGATACCGAGCTCTACGTGCGCGCGCATCCGTCGGGGGTGGAAGGCACGCATGCCATTCCGGGCGGCATGAGCATGGGGCCGTCGCTGCTGCTGGTTCCGAACAGGCCGCAGCCGGCGGAGCGGGGCACCACGACGCGCGACGAGACGCCCGATCGCGGTGACAAGCCGAAGGGGCGCATCCTGCTCTACTGGGGCTGCGGCGACACGATTCGTCCCGGCCAGCCGAAGGTGCTTGACTTCGCGAAGCAGGATTACGCCGAATTCGCCCAGTTCTTCGCCAGCCACGGCGGCGCGAGCAAGGGCGTGCAGGGCCGTCCGGGGCATTCGCTGTGGCCGAACGAGCGCGACAACAAGCGTGTGCCCGACAATGCGTCGCTGGAAGGCGAGCATGCGGTGAGCGGCGATGGCGTGCCGGCGACGCTGAAGTTCAATGTGGGCGCGCCCTACGATTTCCTGCCCAAGGTCCAGCTCACGACACGGGGCGCGCCGAAGGATGGCGTGCAGGTGTCATGGACCGGCATGCAGCACGCGAAGGGCTACTTCCTGCATGCGCAGGGCGCGGCGGAAGGCCAGGGCGGGGCGCAGGACATGATTTTCTGGAGCTCGAGCGAAAAGCCCGACAACGGCTGGTCGCTCATGACCTACCAGTCGCCGGCGCAGATCACGAAACTGCTGCAGCAGAAAGTCATCCTGCCGCCGTCCACTGTCGACTGCAAGGTGCCGAAAGGGATCTTCGACAAGGCGGAAGGAGCGATGCTGAACATGATCGCTTACGGCAACGAGCTGAACGTGTCCCATCCGCCGCGTCCGGAAAAGGCGCCGGCCAACTGGCAGCCGGATTGGACGGCGCGGGTGCGGATCAAGTCGACCGGGATGACGATGCTGGGCATGGACGAATCGCGCGAGGCGCAGCGCAGCGGACGCGGCAGCGTGACGGCGAACGAGCCCGAAGGGAATGCGGCACCGCCGTCGCTGCAGGACGTGGTGCCGAATCCGGTCAAGCTGCTGAAGGGACTGTTCGGTAACTGATCGGAAAAGATGTCGTGTCAGGGCCTCACATACCCTGACGCGGCTGCCCTTGCTGCACATTTCCGCGCCATGCGCCGGTGGCCTGCCCGCGCGACTCCAGGAATTCCTTGAACCGTTCCAGGTCGCCTTCAACGCGACGCGATACGACGCCGACCGCGTCGCCCACATTCTCGGCCACGCCTTCCGGGTCATAGTCCATCTGCAGCATGATGCGCGTGGTGTTCGCATCGATATGGTGGAAGGTGACGACGCCCGCGTTCTGCGCGCCGGTGGTGCTGCGCCAGGCGATGCGCTGGTCGGGAATCTGCTCGGTGATCTCCGCCTGCCATTCCTTGCGCTTGCCGGCCACGTTGGCGCACCAGTGCAGGTGCGTGTCATCGAGTTGCCTGACTTCCTCGACGCCTTCCATGAATTTCGGAAAGTCTTCGAACTGCGTCCATTGGTTGTACGCGGTGGACACGGGAACATTCACTTCGATCGATTTTTCGACAGTGGACATGTTTTCCTCCAGGGTTGTCAAAAGCGGTACGTAAGACCGCATGTGGGCGTTTAGACAAGCCCTGGACGGAAAATTCCGAAGGCATGTGTTGGCGCCGCTATAATCGGCGGCAACGTTCCACCAGGTCATTCCCATGCTGCCTCTCGAAACAACCATGTCCCCGCTGATTCAACCTGGAAAAAAGGGAGCGCAGGCATGAAGCTGAAAATGTCGGAAAACTCGCTGTTCGCGATCCTGCTGCGCAAGCCGTGGTGGATCAGCATTCTGATCGCGATCGTTGCATCGCTGGCGGCAAGCGTGCTGTTTCCGCGCCAGTATGCGGCGTACGGCATCTCCGCCGGATTCCCCTTCTTTGTCATCGGTATCATCGCCGCGGTGAAGCAGTGGCCTGCGCCGGACGCTTCCGCCGTCGCGAACACACGGGAAATGGTCGCCGCGATGAGCTGGCGCGACTTCGCCGATGCCCTGGAGGCTGGTTACCGCCGCGACGGTTACGACGTCAAACGCCGCGAGGGCGGTGCCGATTTCGAGGTCGTGAAGGACGGCCGCAAGGCGGTTGTCAGCGGCAAGCGCTGGAAGGCGGCCAATACCGGTGTCGAACCCCTGCGCGAACTGGTGGCCGCAGCCGAGTCGTGCGGCGCGCATGAACGCCTGTACATTACCGTCGGGCCGTTGAGCGAGAACGCCCGCCGCTATGCGGACGAGCAGCGCATCCGTGTGCTGCGCGAAGACGCGCTGGCGTCCCTGCTCAGGGGGATGGTACGCAAGTAACTACCGTCCGTCTTTTAGCGCATCCCTTTCCGCAATCGATTTCTTCAGCACGTTTTCCGCCACCGCGACTTCCTCAGCCAGCCGCTTCTGGCGCGCGTGGTAGTCGTCACTCAGGCGCGTGCCGCCCGAGGCGGTGCCGATGCGTTCTCCCGGCAGCGGTTCGGCGCCGGCTTCCATGCGCTTGCGTGCATCTTCCAGCAGCATTTCGGCACGGATCACATCGGCCTGCGCATCGTCCGCCGTCCTCGGCTTGCCGGGGACGGGGATGACGGTGACCCGGTCGACCGGCGTGGGCAGCGTGCCCATCGGCGGCGAAGGTGGTGTGCCTGACACGGCGGCGGACGGCGTACCGGTCGGGGGTGGATCGATGGTAAGGGTTTCATCTACCCGCGCACCCTTGACCGGCTTGTCCGAATAGATGACGCGGCCGTTGGGCGTAACCTGGCGGTAGACCTTGGTGGCAGGTTTGCCAATCGGTTCCGGCTTGGGAATATCTTCAGCCGGCACGGCGGCAGGCAGCAGGGCGAGGGCAAGGATGCATAGGCGGGGCAGGGTCATGGCGGCGCTCCTTTGGCACACCATAGCAGGCCCGCGGGCGGGACTTCCTGAGAATGAGCAAGGCGCGGGAATGCGGCGAAAGTACGACAGTTTCCTGTCCCAAGTCATTGTTTCCGCAGGAAATACTTCATTTCTGAGGGGAAATGCCGATAATGGAACTGCAGCCCCACCTCTTGGGGACCGTCGCCATGTCAAAAACATTGCCCGTCATCGCCGTGATCGCCGCATTGGCTTCCGCTGCGCTTGCAGCGTTGCCCGGCCATGCCGCCGAGTCGAAGGCGGGAAGGCCGGGAAATGCCGCTTCGGCCAGGCACCAGGATGCCACGAAGGCCGCCAAGGGCAAGCGCGGCGACAAGGAAGCACCGCGCCGTATCGTCACCTACAACCTGTTCCAGGATCCGGTTTTCAAGCTCAACGGCGCGCTCGCCGACAAGCGCCAGCTTGGTGCGCCTACTGTCCACGACAAGCATGCGCAGCTCGGCCATGCGCTGAAGGCCGAGCCGAAACCGATGCCTGAGCCTGACACCTCCGGCATCGGTTTCGGCTGCAGCGACAAACCCTTCCGGCCTCCGGCCAACATGCGCGAAGTCACCGCGTGCTATAAGCACAACGTGGACCGCTCGTGGAAAGCGCAGACCTACCTCTCGCGCGAATACAACACGGAAGGCATGCAGAAGTGGGGTGGCGGTCTCGCAGTGCGTTACGCTTACTGACCCGCCTCCTCCACAATCCACTCGCTGAATATCCGCACTTCCTCCCGCGGTGCCTCTGACGCCTGCACCAGCCAGTAGGCATGGTCGTCGATTCCGACTTCCGCATCCTTCTGTGCCACCAACCGTCCATCGTCCAGCATCGGCCGCACCAGCGCCAGCCGGCCGAGCGCCACGCCATGGCCGGCGATGGCGGCCTGGATGACCTGGTCGTACTGGTTGAAGTGGAGATAACCCTTCGGCTTGGCCTGGCCGAAACCCTTGGCACTCAGCCAGTCCGCCCAGTGCAGCCAGGGCACACCGCCTTCGTCCAGTTCCAGCAGCACCTGCTGCAGCAGCGCGGCCGGCGTGCGGAATGCCTTCGCCGCAACCGCCCTGCTCGCCACAGGCACGACGGCCTCGCCGAATAGCCGCCGCGCGCCTTGGGGAATGCCCGATTCCCGGGTGTAGCGGATAGCTACGTCGATGCCTTCACGCTCCAGATCCAGGATGCGGTTGTTGGCGGCGACCCGCACGTCGATGTGCGGATGCGCGGCCTGGAAGCGGCCGAGGCGGGACAGCAGCCACAGCGACGTCACGCCGATGCTGGCGGTGATCGTGACCGGGCGCACGCGGGCTTCTTCCTTCAGCGATTGCGTGTATTCGGACAGGCGCTCCAGCCATGGGGAGGCGAGGTCGAACAGGCGCCGGCCCGCTTCGGTCAATGCGACCGCGCGATGCTTGCGCACCAGCAGCGGCGTGCCGAGATGCTCTTCCAGCGCCTGCACCTGCCGGCT
>NZ_LSTO01000001.1:2367972-2373085 GCF_002211445.1 Noviherbaspirillum denitrificans
CGCTGAAGGAAGGCACGCGGCTGGCGCAGGAAGAATTGATCACGTTCTGCGCCGAACGCCTGGCAGACTATAAGGTTCCGGAAAGCATGACAGTCAGCAGCGAGCCTCTTCCCCGCAATGCCAACGGCAAGTTGCTCAAGCGCGAATTGCGGGAACACTTGCTGGCCGAATTGAAGGCGACGGCGTGACTACTGCGCGGCCCGCGCCGCTCGCCGGCATCGCTTGCCTGATCCTTGCCGCAGTTTCCTGGGGATGCAGCTTCCCGGTCGGCAAAGCCGCAATGCTGGTGGTTGATGCCTACTTCCTGACGGCGATCCGCTACGGTGTCGCCGCCGCTGTGCTGCTGGCGGCCTTGCTGTATGTGGAAGGCGCCGGCGCCTTGCGCTGCGACGGCCGCCCGCTGCTGGTCGCGGTGCTGGGCGTGGTCGGCATAGGCGGCGGCGTACTGATGATGTTCGTCGGATTGCATCATACGCAGGCGGAACACGCGGCAGTCATCGTCGCCACCCAGCCGCTGGTTGCCGCCGTGCTCGCATGGCTGGTGCGCAAGCAGCGGCCGGGCACGTCCACCCTGTTCGCAATCGGTCTTGCGTTCACCGGCGTCGCGCTGGTCGTCACGCGCGGCGATCCGTCCAGCCTGGCCGGATCGGGTACCGCGGGCGGGGACCTGCTCGTGCTCGGCGCAGCGCTGTGCTGGGTCACGTACACGCTGTGCGCCGCGGCATTCCCCTCCTGGTCGGCGCTGCGTTTCACTGCACTCACGGCGAGCGCCGGTGCGCTGTTCGTGTTCGCGGCCACCGCCGCCGCGACCCGGGTCGGCGCCGCCGCCGTGCCGACTTCCGCCCAGCTGCTGTCTGTCGTCTGGCAAATCCTGTTCGTCACCTTCGGCGCCGCGCAGCTGGGTACCCTGTGCTGGAATATCGGCATCCGCCGCGTCGGTGCAGGCGGCGTGCTTTTCATCAATTTCGTTCCGATCACCGCCTTTATCATCGGCGTGGTGCGGGGTTACCGGTTCAACTGGGCCGAAGTGCTCGGCGCCGCACTCGTGATCCTCGCCTTGCTCGCGAGCCGGATCGGGACAGCAAACCAACAAGGAGACACAGGATGAACGATGCATTCCAACCGCTACGCCAGCACGGCCTCGGCGACGTACTGCGCCGTACCGCCCAGCGCATATGCCGGGCAAAACCGCGATCGTGTGCGGCAAGGTGTGCTGGACCTATGCCGAATTCGATGCTGTCGCCACACGCATCGCGCATGCGCTCATCGCCCGCGGCGTCGCACCCGGCGACCGCGTCGCCATCCTGTCGCGCAACTCGCATGCATTCGCAGCCTCGCGCTTTGCGCTCGCCCGCATGGGCGCGGTGATCGTGCCGATCAACTTCATGCTGACTGCGGACGAGGTAGCGTTCATCCTCAAGAGCTCGGGCGCCAGGACGCTGCTTGTCGGCGCCGGATTCGAGTCCCTTGCGGAGGCCGCCGCCGGCAAGGGAACCGACGTTGCCGACCGGATCTGGCTGCCGGGGGAAGAGGATGGGATGCAGCCGCCGGCGGGCATGACGACCTTCGACAAGCTCTTGCATTCCGACACCGATACCGGAGAATTGCGCGCCGTCGATGCGCGTTCCCTGCTGCAGATCATCTATACCAGCGGCACCGAGTCCTTGCCCAAGGGCGCGATGCTGTCGCACGAGGCGGTGCTATGGGAGTACGTCAGCTGTGTCGTCGAAGGCAGCATTGCCGCCAGCGACGTCATGCTGCATGCGTTGCCGCTGTACCACTGCGCGCAACTCGATGTCTTCCTCGGCCCGGCCGTTTATCTCGGCGCAACCAGCATCATCACCGGGCAGCCGCGCCCGGATGTGATCCTGCCGCTGATTCAACGGAACAAGGTCAATTCCTTCTTCGCGCCGCCCTCGGTATGGATCGCGCTGCTGCGCTCGCCGCAATTCGATGCGACAGACCTTTCGACGCTGGAAAAAGGCTACTACGGCGCCTCCATCATGCCGGTCGAAGTGCTCAAGGAAATGCAGGTACGCATGCCGCGCGTGCGGCTGTGGAATTTCTACGGGCAGACCGAGATCGCGCCGCTCGCCACCGTGCTCTACCCGGAGGACCAGATGCGCAAGGCCGGTTCGGCTGGCAGGCCGGTGCTGAACGTCGAGACGCGCGTGGTCGACGACAACATGAACGACGTGGCGCCGGGTGAAGTCGGCGAGATCGTGCACCGCTCGCCGCAATTGCTGAGCGGCTATTACAACGATCCGGAAAAGACTGCGGCGGCGTTTTCCGGTGGCTGGTTTCACAGTGGCGACCTCGCGGTGCGCGACGAAGAAGGTTTCATCACCGTGGTGGACCGGAAAAAGGACATGATCAAGACCGGCGGCGAAAACGTCGCCAGCCGCGAAGTCGAGGAAGTCGTCTTCCGCCTGCCGGCAGTGTCGGAAGTCGCTGTCATCGGCCTGTCCGACCCGTACTGGGTCGAAGCAGTGACGGCCATCATCGTGTTGCGGGAAGGGCAGTCGGCAACCGAGGAAGAAGTGATCGCCTTTTGCAAGGCGAACATGGCCACGTTCAAGGTGCCGAAGCGCGTGATCTTTACTGACGCCTTGCCGAAGAATCCGAGTGGAAAGCTGCTGAAGCGCGAGCTGCGCAAGCGCTACGAGGGGTTATCCTGCTGACCTTGCACCCTGGTTGAGGAGGTGCAATACGGTTCGCGCATGTCCGTTTGCGACATATCATTCCGCGCGACGCAAACACAACAGGCACTATCCTGGATGTGGCAGCATCGAACGGTCATGAAATGGACGATCGTCACACTTTACGTGCTCTCGGTGCTGCACATCCACTTCCGCGGGCGGGTGCGCTTGCCGATCCTGCGGCAGGTGTTCGACCATTCATCGTTCATGGCACCCATCAATTTCTTCATGCATGTCTTTTCGCGGGTGCCGTCCACGCCCTATTTTTCCTTGCGTGAATTTCCCCAGCTCGCGGTCCTGGAACAGAACTGGGAAACAATCCGCGCCGAGGCGCAAGCCCTGATGGAACGCGAGAAGATCAGGGCGGCCGAGAAAAACGACGACGCGGGCTTCAATTCCTTTTTCAAGACCGGCTGGAAACGCTTTTACCTGAAGTGGTATGACGCCGCGCATCCGTCGGCGGAACGCTATTGTCCGAAGACGGTAGCACTGCTGCGCGGCATCCCCATCATCAAGGCCGCGATGTTTGCCGAACTTCCTCCCGGTGCACAGCTCAATCACCACCGCGATCCGTTCGCCGGGGCGCTGCGTTACCACCTCGGCCTGATCACGCCGAACGACGATCGCTGCTTCATCGAGGTTGACGGCCGCCGCTACAGCTGGCGCGATGGCCAGGCGGTCGTGTTTGACGAGACCTACATCCACTGGGCGCGCAACGACAGCGGCAGGAACCGCGTCATCCTCTTCTGCGACATCGAGCGTCCGATGCGCTATCGCTGGGCGCAGGCAGTCAACCGCTGGCTGGGCCGCACAATGATGACGGCGGCGAGTTCGCCGAACGAAAGTGGCGACCAGCTGGGCATGGTGAACAAGCTGTTTCGCTTCGTCTGGCTGATGGGCCAGTACCGGCGTCGCTACAAGGCGTGGAACCGCAAGGCGTACTACGCGACGAAGTTCCTGCTGATTACCGCAGCGGCGGTCTTGATAGTCCTTGCGTGAGCGCGTCGCATCAGGCCCCCTGGAGCAGGACATTCCTGACCCTGTCCAATGCCGTGTCTATGTCGATCGTATCAATTGCCTGCGGCGCGCCGCTCGTGATCACGACATCGTGCTCGCAGTCCTGATTGCCTCGCAGCACGAGCTGCAGAAGAGTCCGCTGCCAGCCCCGTAACCGCTCAGCCTTCCTTGACCGCCCTGGGTTTTCTGGCTGGTGCTGAACCTTGCGCGGCCTGGCCGCCTGCCTCGGCAAGCGGTTCACTACCTGCTCCAAGGATCGCGAGGTTGCGGGCAGCGACGACTGCTTCGGTCGACGGCGTACCACCCGGCCCGACCTCCATGCGCACGTCGCGAATGCCGAGCAGGCGGCCGCTGGAGGAGTAGGGGCCGACCGCAGCAAGCGGCTCACCGGTTGCGTGTTCAACCAGCCGGATCGGCGGGCCGTCCAGGCTCATGCCCCATTTGTCGCCCCACTGCAGCAAGGCCACCAGCACAGGAAACAGTTCCTCGCCTTTTTGTGTGAGTCGATAACCTGCCCGGCGGTCATTTTCACCGAGTGCGACTTTTTCAAGTATCCCGACATCGATCAGGCGCTTGAGGCGATTGGTCAGGATGTTCCGGGCGATGCCCAGACGCTCCTGGAACTGGTCGAACCGGGTCGTTCCGAAGGTGCATTCGCGCACGATCAGAAGGCTCCACCACTCGCCAATCTGGTCGAGCGCCCTTGCGATGGAGCAATTCATGTTGTTGAAGGTTTTTCGCTGCATGGGCAAATTATATGCGAATCAGTTGCATCATGCAACTTAACATGCTAAGTTTCTTCATGAAACTGATTTGCCGCACAGTTGAAAGCGGCACCTTTTAAAGGAGTAGTACCGTGGATCGTCGCTTACTTGTGCTTGCCGCCGGCATGTTTGCCATCGGAACCGACAGTTTTGTCATTGCCGGCATTCTTCCGGAAGTCGCATCGTCCCTTCGTGTCTCCATCGGCCTCGCAGGCCAGATGGTCACCGTGTATGCGCTCAGTTATGCGCTGCTCTCGCCGGTTATTGCCGCGACAGCGGCGCACTGGCCTCGCAAGCGCCTGCTGATCGTCGGCCTCGCGGTGTTCATCGTGGGTAATCTCGTTACCGCAATCGCGCCCACCATCGAACTGGTCCTGGCGAGCCGGCTGATTGCGGGGCTAGGCGCCGCCATGTTCAGCCCGACGGCGACCGCAACCGGGGCGTCACTGGTGCCGCCCGAGAAACGTGCAAGTGCGCTTGCCATTGTGATTGCCGGCCTGAGCAGCGCCACTGCGCTGGGCTCGCCGATGGGAACATTCATCGGCGGTCTGGGAGACTGGCGCTCGACGATGTGGTTTGTGACTGCCGTCGGCGTGATTGCCTGGTTCGCCGTCTACATGATGCTGCCCGCCA
>NZ_LSTO01000001.1:2373095-2378619 GCF_002211445.1 Noviherbaspirillum denitrificans
CGCAAACGCACCGATCAGCCAGAACAGCGCGGCGGCAATGCCGAACACGACGGCCATCTTGGTGCCGGACATTTGCTCGCCGCTCGGGCCGTGGCCATGGCCTTTCGCAGCTGGCGCTGCAGCCGGCTTGGCGGCGGGCTTGGCGGGTGCAGCGGGCAGCTTGGGCGCCGGCGGCGGCCAGGTAACCTCGCCGTTCTTGATGACGGTCAGGCCGCGGATCGCGTCGTCTTCCATGTTGACGTCGATGATGCCGTCCTTGGTCTTGCACAGCTCCTCGGTCAGGCGCAGCAGGTTGGTCGAATACAGCGTCGACGATTGCTTGGACAGGCGGCTCACCAGGTCGGTGTAGCCGACGATGGTCACGCCATGCTTCACCACGGACTGGCCAGGTTCGGTCAGTTCGCAGTTGCCGCCCTGCTCGGCCGCCATGTCGACGATCACGCTGCCCGGCTTCATGGACTTCACCATGTCGGCGGTGATCAGCTTGGGTGCAGGCTTGCCGGGGATCAGCGCGGTGGTGATGATGACGTCCACTTCCCGGGCCTGCTTGGCGTACATCTCGCGCTGGGCCTGCTGGAAGCCTTCGCTCATGACCTTGGCATAGCCGCCGCCGCCAGAACCCTCTTCCTCGTAATCGACCTTCACGAATTCGCCGCCCAGCGACACGACCTGGTCGGCCACTTCGGCGCGGGTGTCGTTCGCTCGCACGATGGCGCCCAGGCCCGCGGCGGTGCCGATGGCAGCCAGGCCCGCGACGCCTGCGCCGGCGATGAAGACCTTGGCCGGCGGGATCTTGCCGGCGGCCGTCACCTGGCCGTTGAAGAACCGGCCGAACGCATTGGCGGCCTCAATTACCGCGCGATAGCCGGCGACACCGGCCTGCGAGGTCAGCGCATCCATCTTCTGGGCGCGGCTCAGCGTGCGCGGCAGCGAGTCGATGGCCAGCACGGTCACCTTTTTTGCCGCCAGCTGTTGCATCAGGTCGGGATTCTGCGCCGGCCAGATGAAGGAAATCAGCGTGCTGCCTTCGCGCATCAGGCCGACTTCCTCCGGCGTCGGCGGACGCACCTTGAAGACGATGTCGGACGTGGACCACAGCGTGGCCGCGTTGTCGACCACGCCGGCACCGGCGGTGCGATAGGTGTCATCGCTGAAATTGGCGGCATCGCCCGCGCCGGTCTCGACCTGGACCGAAAAACCCAGCTTGATGAGTTTTTCGACCACATCGGGCACCGTTGCGACGCGCTTCTCGCCCGGAAATACTTCCCGTGGCACTCCTATCGTGAGAGGCATACGTGTTCCCCTTGATTCTGGTTGTAGATTGGGTTGGACAGCTTGTGGAGCAGGTGCGCCCGCTCCGTTCCTAATGCTTTTTTATCAACAAGCAACCACCTGGCCGGAGAGTATCCAGCCATGCGCGATGACCGCTCGTTGGTTTTCTTACACCGATCTTACACGCAAAAGAAAAATTAGCACAACCGTTCTTTTTTATTTTCAGTCGACGCGGCGCTCTAATTTCCCAGGACTCCCGCAGCTTTCCTCGCATTTCTCCCCGTAAATGACAAAAATTAAATGTAACGGCTTTTTATGACGTCACGAAGAATGCGCTTCGGAAGAGTTGCGCGAAATCAAGATTCTTTCCCCTGTGCAGCCGATCATTCCTGTTTTCGCCCGCGGATGCCATGCACGGTAAAATGGCGGCCTCTTCAAGGAAACCTATGTCAGAAGTCTGGAAACCCTCAGTCACCGTGGCCGCCGTCATCGAACGCGACGGCCGTTTCCTGCTGGTCGAGGAAGAGACAAGCGACGGCATCCGCTTCAACCAGCCGGCGGGCCACCTCGACCCCAATGAATCCCTGATCGAAGCCGTCGCCCGCGAGACGCTGGAAGAATCGGCTTATGAATTCACTGCGACCGGACTGGTCGGCGTGTACATGTCGCGCTATGTCTCGTCCCGCACCAACAAGGAAGTGACTTACCTGCGCTTCGCCTTCTGCGGCAATCTTGGTGCACAGCAAGATCGCGAACTCGACGAAGGCATTTTGCGTGCCATCTGGATGACGCGCGACGAACTCCTCGCCTGCCAGGAAAAGCACCGCAGCCCGCTCGTCCTGCAATGCATCGACGATTACCTCGCCGGACAGCGCGCGCCGCTGTCGATGATCTACACCCATCCCAGCGTCATCGGGGTGTTCAATGGCTAAGAAGCGGGTAGTGATCGGCATGTCGGGCGGCGTCGATTCGTCCGTCTCGGCATGGCTGTTGAAGGAACAGGGCTACGAGGTGATCGGCCTGTTCATGAAGAACTGGGAAGACGACGACGATTCCGAATACTGCTCCACGCGCCAGGACTGGATCGACGCGGCCAGCGTGGCCGACGTGGTGGGCGTGGACATTGAGGCGGTCAATTTCGCAGCCGAATACAAGGACCGCGTGTTCGCCGAATTCCTGCGCGAATACCAGGCCGGCCGCACGCCGAACCCGGATGTGCTGTGCAATGCCGAGATCAAGTTCAAGGCCTTCCTCGACCATGCGATGCACCTCGGCGCGGACCTGATCGCGACCGGGCATTACGCGCGCGTGCGGCAGGCGGCGAACGGCAAGTTCGAGCTGCTCAAGGCGCTCGACCATACCAAGGACCAGAGCTATTTCCTGCACCGGCTGAACCAGGCGCAGCTGTCGAAGACACTGTTCCCGCTCGGCGAAATCCCGAAGACGGAAGTGCGCGTGATCGCCGAGAAGATCGGCCTGCCGAATGCGAAGAAGAAGGATTCGACCGGCATATGCTTCATCGGCGAGCGCCCGTTCCGCGAATTCCTGAACCGCTACCTGTCGTACAAGCCCGGTCCGATGAAGACGCCCGACGGCAAGACCGTCGGCGAGCATGTCGGCCTGAGCTTCTACACGCTCGGCCAGCGCAAGGGCATCGGCCTGGGCGGCATGAAGTCCTACCAGAATGCCGACGGCAACAGCGACGCCTGGTACGTGGCGAAGAAGGACGTCGAGAACAACACGCTCTATGTAGTGCAGGGGCACGATCATCCGTGGCTGCTGTCGTCATCCCTTTCAGCGGGACAGACCAGCTGGATCGCGGGCGAGCCGCCCGCTCCCGGCGCCTTGTCTGCGAAGACGCGCTACCGGCAGGCGGACGTTCCGTGCACGCTGGCGACTTCTGCGGATCGATTCTCGCTCGACTTCCCCACGCCGCAGTGGGCGGTAACGCCGGGCCAGTCCGCCGTGCTGTACGACGGCGAAATCTGCCTCGGTGGCGGCATCATCGACGCCGCAAGCTAAGCAGTCAGCACCCACTCTTCGCAAGATTCCGCAGACAAGCGAATCATTGTCATTCCATCATGATGCAAAGTCGTTCCTTCCCCAGGGAAGGAACGACTCTTGCTCGCATCTCAGGCTACAAACACACACAGGACAGTGCTGTTCCCCGAAAAAAGCAGGTGCGCGCAGCATTGCCGCACGAGGCAAACGGGGTATGATGGGTTGCATCCGCACATAACGACAAAGTCAATCGGATGACGCCTGGTGACACAATCATTCCGTCCCGGAATGACACACCTGTCACAAAATGACACAGCCCTGCGAGCAACGACAATACTTGCCGCAAAGGAGACGACGGTGGTAAACGGAAAAGCACATATGCCGCTGGCAGCCGGCAGCGCCCTTGCACCTGGCGCCATGCAATTTGGCATGCTTCCTGCAGACGAGCGCGGGACCATGGTAGAAAAATCGCACCAGCGCTCGGCCGCCTACGGACTCGGCACCACCGACAATCCCGACTTCTCCCCGCTCGCGCGGAACGATCTCTCGCTCGTCATCGAACAGAACCAGGCATTGCACAAGTACGCACTGCCGGTGATGGAGACGCTGTACGAGCAGATCGTCAACACCCACAACATGGTGATCCTGACGAACGCGCAGGGCGTCATCATGCATACGCTGGGCGATGACGATTTCCTGGAAAAGGCCAACCGCGTCGCGCTGACGCCGGGCGTGGCCTGGTCCGAACAGCGCCGCGGCACCAATGCGATCGGCACCGCGATCGCGGAAGGCACGCCGACGCTGGTCCATGCCGACGAACACTACCTGCGCGCCAACCATATCCTGACCTGCTCCGCTGCCCCGATCTTCGACCCGCGCGGCGCGGTGATCGGCGTGCTCGACGTGACCGGCGACTGCAACAGCTTCCACCGCCACACCATGGCGCTGGTGCGCATGTCAGCGCAGATGATCGAAAACCAGCTGTTCGCCGCCGCCTACCAGGATGGCATCACGCTGCATTTCCACAGCCGTCCTGAATTCATCGGCACGCTGATGGAAGGCATCGTGTCCTTCACGCCGGGCGGACGCTTCATCGCCGCCAACCGCAGCGCGATGTTCCAGCTCGGGCTGACGCCACAGGCGCTCAGCACGCATACGCTGAACTCGCTGTTCGGCCTTGGCGTATCCGCGCTGCTCGACCATTACCGCACCGCGACGCCGGAACTGCTGCACATGTGCCTGCCGAGCGGCGTGCGCGTGTATGCGCGTGCCTCCGTGCGCCTGAGCAACAGCATGATCTGCGGCGCCGACGTGACGCCGCGTCCCGCGCCCTCGGAAAGCGATGCGACGCACCGTTTGTCCAGCCTGCGTTACCTGAACACCGGCGACCCGCAGGTTGCGGCGCTGATCACCAAGGTCAGCAAGGTCAACGGCAAGGACATCCCGATCCTGATCAACGGCGAGACCGGCACCGGCAAGGAACTGCTGGCCCAGGCCATCCACAACGATTCGCCGCGTGCGGGCAGCCCCTTCGTCGCGGTGAACTGCGCGTCGATTCCGGAAACCCTGATCGAATCCGAACTCTTCGGCTATGAAGACGGCGCCTTTACCGGCGCGCGCAAGAAGGGCAGCGTCGGCCGCATCCTGCAGGCCAACGGCGGTACGCTTTTCCTCGACGAAATCGGCGACATGCCGCTCAACCTGCAGGCCCGCCTGCTGCGTGTGCTGCAGGAGCGCATGGTGACGCCGCTGGGCAGCGCCAAGTCGATTCCGGTCAACGTCAACGTGATCTGCGCGACCCACCGCAACCTGCGCGACATGATCGCCAAGGGCGAATTCCGCGAAGACCTCTACTACCGCCTCAACGGCCTGGTGGTGAAGCTGCCGCCGCTGCGCGAGCGCAGCGATTTCGAAGTCGTGGTGAACAAGCTGTTGTCGTGCGAAAGCAAGGACATTCGCTACACCGTCGCGCCGGACGTGATGCAGATGTTCAAGCAGCACAACTGGCCGGGCAACTTCCGCCAGCTCACCAACCTGCTGCGCACTGCGATGGTCATGACCGGGGACGATGGCGAGATCCGCATGGAACATCTGCCGGATGACTTCCTCGAGGATGTGAAGAACATGGGCGGGGCCGAGGAAGCGCCAGTTGCCGTCGATACCGTCCCGGCAAACGCGAAGCTGGAAGATGTGGAACTGAACCTGATCCAGAAGGCGCTGGCGGCGCATGGCGGGGATGGGTCGGCGGCGG
>NZ_LSTO01000001.1:2378629-2381492 GCF_002211445.1 Noviherbaspirillum denitrificans
GGAGCGAGAGCAGCAGCGCATGCAGCGCCAGCGACACCGTTATTGCCCCGGCAAGCCGCGTCCGGGCCGGGCCGTCGGGCGGAAGTGGGCGTGCAGCGATCGCAGTCATACGCCACATTATTGCACGCCATCAAGTCTATCCAGAATGGCGCGGCAATACGATGCGGCTGCACTTATACTGTCGTAGTCGGCGCGCTGCTCGGCAGCGCTTATCCTGCTTGCCTCCATGTCCAGTACCTTCAATATCCTGATCGTCGGCGCCTTGTTCTGCATCCTGATGCTGCTGGTCCTGACTTCGCTCCTGCGCAGCAGGCTGCCCGGCATCCGGGAATGGTGCGTTGCCAATGCCCTGGGCTGCGTCGCACTGGTGCTCTATGCATTCGGCCTCGAATTGCCGTCGTTCATCGCCTATGAGGTCACCAACAGCGTGTACGCAGCGGCGGCTGCCGGCATGCTCGCCGGATTCCGCCTCTACCACGGCAGGAATCCGCTGTGGAGCCAGCTCGGCGCCGGCGTCGCCCTGGTGGCGGCATCGATCGGCCTGTTCCATTACGCCTACGATTCCTATGCCATGCGCACCATTGTCGTGGCAGTGTTCCAGGGCGCGATCTGCCTGGCCATTGCGATGACGATCGTGCGCGCGCGGCGCGACTGGAGTTCCCATTACCCGTCTTTGTTCACTGTCGGCATGGCAGCGATCATCACGCTCGGGCACGGCATCCGCAGCGTGGTCTACCTGTCGCACACGGGCGAGGTGACGTCGTTGCTGCAGCCTTCACCCTGGAACCTGTTCTTCGTCTCGGCAGGCACCTTTGTGCTGCCTGTGCTGACCTTCGGCGCCGTGATGCTGGTGCATGACGCAATGCTGGCCAAGGCCGAGCTGGTTGCCAACCGCGACTTCCTGACCAACGCCTGGACACGCCGCGCCTTCTTCGAGCACGCCGACCGCGAACTGCTGCGCGCGCGGCGCAGCGGACGGCACATGTCGGTGCTGCTGCTGGACGTCGACCACTTCAAGAAGATCAACGATACCTATGGGCATGCGATCGGCGATGCGGTACTGGTCGACCTGGTCAGGCGGGCGGCGACCGTGGTGCGCTCGATCGATTACTTTGCCCGGGTGGGCGGGGAAGAGTTTGCAGTCCTGCTGCCGGAAACCTCGCGCGAAGCCGCGGCCGTGGTGGCTGAACGGATGCGCACCGTGGTGGCGCAGTCGGGAGGCGACAAGGGATGGTCGAAGGTGCCGGTGCCGCACTACACCGTCAGCATCGGCGTGTCGTCGGCGCGCGGCTTCGAGTCCCTGCAGGACCTGCTGCGCCGCGCCGACGCCGCCCTGTACGCCGCCAAGGCAATGGGGCGCAACAGGGCAATTAGTGAAGCGGATGTAGAAGCTTGACGATTACTGCAAAGATCTCACGCACAGCCGGAAATCCGGATCTTCTTCATACTTCCGCACGTCAAACTCGAGGCTGCGCATCAGCTTGAGCATCGGTGAATTGTTCGTCAGCACCAGGCCTTCGATCTGCGACAGGCCCTTGCTGCGCGCCACGTCCATGATCGAGAGCATCATGCGCGAACCCAATCCCTGGCCATTGAATTCGTCGGAAATCGCGAGCGAGAATTCGCAGGTGTTCTGGTCGGGGTTGGTGACGTAGCGCGAGACGCCGATGATGCGCTCGGTCTCGGTGAATCCGCCGTCTTCCGTCGGCGTGCGCTCGCGGTACATTGCCACCAGTGCCATTTCGCGGTCGTAGTCGATCAGCGTGAACTTCGCCAGCATCTTCACCGACAGTTCGCGCATGGTCGACACGAAGCGGAAATAGCGGCTCTCCGGCGTCATGCGGCGCACGAAGTCCTGCAGCATCTGTGCGTCGTCGGGACGGATCGGGCGCACCGCATAGTGCCCGCCGCCGCGCATCGGCCACTCCTGCTCGCGATCGGATGGATAGGGCGTGATCGCCAGGTGCGGGAAGTGGTCGGCGCCGTGCGGCGCATGGTCGATCACGATGCGCGCATCGACCGCGACAGCGCCGTTGGCATCGACAATCACCGGATTGATATCCATGTGGCGCAGCTGGGGCAGCGCGCACACCATTTCCGACACGCGCAGCAGGATCTGCTCCAGCGCCTCGCGCTGGGCGGGCGGTGCGCCGCGCCAGTTGCCCAGCGTCTCGGCGCAGCGCGCGCGGTCGATCAGGCGTTGCGCGAGGAACTGGTTGAGCGGCGGCAGTTCGATCGCGCGGTCGTTGATCAGCTCGATCATCGTGCCGCCGGCGCCGAAGGAAATCACCGGGCCGAAGGGCTCGTCGGTCGTCACGCCGATGTACAGCTCGCGTCCGTGCGGCTTGCCCGACATGTTCTGGATGGTCACGCCGTTGATGCGCGCGTCGGGGCGCAGGCGCGCCACGGTTGCCATCATGTCCTGCCAGGTGTCGCGTACCGCTGCCGCATTCTGCAGGTTCAGCGCCACGCCGTGCACGTCCGACTTGTGGGTGATGTCGGGCGAATCGATCTTCAGCGCGACCGGATAGCCGAGCTGGTTGGCCACCAGGATTGCCTCGCTCGCCGAGCGGGCGAGGATGGTCTTGGTGACGGGCACATGGAAGGCCGACAGCAGCGCCTTCGATTCCATTTCGGTCAGCACCTTGCGCCGTTCTGTCAGCACGCTTTCCACCAGGATGCGCGCGCCTTCGAGGTCAGGCTTGGCAAGCTGGGACAGCGGCGGTGGGGTCTGGTACAGCAGCTTCTGGTTCTGGTGGAATGACGCGATGTTGTGGAAGGCATCGACCGCCGCTTCCGGCGTGCGGTAGGTCGGGATGGTCGCGCGCGACAGGATCTGCCGTGCCGCGGCGGCGCGTTCGTC
>NZ_LSTO01000001.1:2381502-2389042 GCF_002211445.1 Noviherbaspirillum denitrificans
GCCTTTGAAAAAACGGCGCACCACGACGTAAAACACCGGCACCAGGAAAACGGCCAGCACCGTCGCTGTAATCATGCCGCCCATCACGCCGGTACCGATCGCACGCTGGCTGGCCGAACCCGCGCCGGTCGCAATCACCAGCGGCAGCACGCCGAGGATGAAGGCGAGCGAGGTCATCACGATCGGACGGAAGCGCAGCTTGGCGGCTTCGAGCGCGGCGGTCACTGCGTCCTTGCCTTCGGCCTGCAAGTCCTTCGCGAACTCGATGATCAGGATCGCATTCTTCGCCGACAGGCCGATGATGGTGATCAGGCCGACCTTGAAATAGACGTCGTTCGCCATGCCGCGCATCGACACGCCGAGCAGCGCGCCGAGGATGCCGAGCGGCACGACCAGCATCACCGACAGCGGGATCGAGGTGCTTTCATACAGCGCGGCCAGCACCAGGAACACGGCGAGCAGCGACAGTGCCATCAGCATCGGCATCTGCGCGCCGGAGATCTGCTCTTCGCGCGACTGGCCGGTCCATTCGAAGCCAAAGCCAGGAGGCAGCTGCGACACGAGCTTTTCCATTTCGGCCATCGCTTCGCCGCTGCTGTGACCGGGCGCGGCCTGGCCGGCGATTTTCATCGCCGGATAGCCGTTGTAACGCACCACCTGCACCGGGCCGGTGATCCACTTCAGCGCGGTGAAGCTTGCCATCGGCACCATCTCGCCGGCGACATTACGCACATAGAGCTGGCGCAGGTCTTCCGGCTGCATGCGCTGCGCCGGTTCGGCCTGCATGATCACGCGCTGCTGGCGGCCCTCGTTCGGGAAGTCGTTCAGGTAGGACGAGCCGAGCGCAGCGGTCAGCGTGGCGTTGATGTCGGCAAAAGCGACACCGAGCGCGCTGGCCTTGTCACGGTCGACGTCGACCTGCAATTGCGGCGCGTCTTCCAGCCCTTCCGGACGGACGCCGGCGAGGACCGGGCTCTTGGCCGCCATGCCCAGCAACTGGTTGCGTGCAGCGAGCAAGGCGTCGTGGCCGCGGCCGGCGCGGTCCTGCAGGCGGAAATTGAAGCCGGTGGCGTTACCCAGCTCCGGGATCGGCGGCGGATTGAGCGCGAACACGATCGCGTCCTTGATCCGCAGCAGCACACCCATCGCCTTGCCTGAAATCGCATCCGCGGTATTGGCCGCGTCGCGCTCGCTCCAGTCCTTCAGTGGAACGAAGGTAATGCCCGCGTTCTGGCCGCTGCCGGAGAAGCTGAAACCGGTGACGGCGACGGTATGCGCAACGCCCGGCTGCTTCAGGAAATAGCCTTCCACCTGCTTGACGACATCGAGCGTACGATTGGCGCTGGCGCCCGGCGGCAGCTGGATGTTGGTCAGGATGTAGCCCTGGTCTTCGTTCGGCAGGAACGAAGCCGGCAGGCGCATGAACAGCAGCCCTACACAGGCGACGATGACGCCGTAGACCAGCATGTAACGCGTGGTCTTGCCGAGCATGCCGACCACGATGCGCTGGTAGCCGTTGGTGGTGCTGTTGAACTTGCGGTTGAACCAGCCGAAGAAGCCTTTCTTTTCATGGTGATGCCCGGCTTCAACCGGCTTGAGCAGGGTCGCGCACAAGGCCGGCGTGAGGGTCAGCGCCATCAGGGCGGAGAAGGCCATGGACGCCACCATCGACAGCGAGAACTGGCGATAGATTGCGCCGACGGCGCCGCCGAAGAAAGCCATCGGGATGAACACCGCGATCAGCACCAGCGTGATGCCGACGATGGCGCCGGTGATCTGGCCCATTGCTTTTCTCGTTGCGGCTGCTGGCGGGAGGCCTTCCTCGCTCATGATGCGTTCCACGTTCTCGACGACCACGATGGCATCGTCGACCAGGATGCCGATCGCCAGCACCATGCCGAACATGGTCAGCACATTGATCGAGAAGCCGAACGCATACATCGCGGCGAAGGTGCCCATCAACGCGACCGGCACCACGATGGTCGGGATCAGCGTATAGCGGATGTTTTGCAGGAACAGGTACATCACCAGGAACACCAGCAATACTGCTTCGAGCAGCGTCTTGACCACTTCCTCGATCGAGATCTTCACGAACTTGGAGGTGTCGTAGGGGATGTCGTATTGCACGCCGGCGGGGAAGTACTTTTGCAGTTCTTCCATCTTTGCGCGGACGAGGCTGGCGGTGCCGAGCGCGTTCGCGGTCGGCGAGAGCTGGATGCCGATGGCCGAGGATTGCTTGCCGTCGATGCGCGCGGACGTGGCGTATGCCTGGCCGCCGAGTTCGACGCGGGCGACATCGCGCAGGCGGATGACCGAGCCATCGGTGTTGGCGCGCAGCACGATATTGCCGAACTGTTCCGGGTTCGACAGCTGGCCGGTGACAACGATGGGCGCGGTCACCTGCTGCGTGCCGGGGGACGGCAGTTCGCCCAGCGTGCCGGAGGCGACCTGCGCGTTCTGTGCGCGGATTGCATTGGCGATGTCCGAAGGCGTGAGCTTGAAGCCGACCAGTTTGTCCGGGTCGATCCAGATGCGCATCGCACGCTCGGTGCCGAACAGGATCGCTTCGCCGACGCCGTCGACGCGCTTGATTTCATTGAGCACGTTGCGCGACAGGTAATCGCCCAGCGCGACCGGGTCCATGCTGCCGTCCTTCGACGACAGGGTGACCACCATCAGGAAGTTGCTGCGCGCCTTGGTGACCTGCACGCCTTGCTGCATCACGGACTGCGGCAGGCGCGATTCGACGCGCCGCATGCGGTTCTGCACTTCCACCGCCGCGAGGTCGATGTTGGTGCCCGGCTTGAAGGTGGCGGTGATCTGCGCCTGGCCGTTGCCCTGGCTCTGGGACTCCATGTACTGCAGTCCGGGTGCGCCGTTCAGTTCCTGCTCGATCAGGCTGGTGACGCTGTTCTCGAGCGACTGCGCGGTGGCGCCGGGATAGGTCGCGGTGACCACCACCGACGGCGGCGCGATAGTTGGATATTGCGCGACAGGCAGTCCGGTGATGGACAGCGCGCCGGCGATCAGGATGAAGATGGCGAGCACCCAGGCGAACACCGGGCGTTCAATGAAAAATTTTCCCATTCGCTTGCTCCCTTATTGTTTGACCGGTTGTGCCGGGTTCTTCGTTGCGGCTTGCATCACCGGCGGCTGGCCGGCCGGCTTCCACGGGACGGCATTGACAACGGCACCGGGCGGGGCTTTCTGGAAGCCTTCGACGATGACGCGTTCGCCGGACTTCAAACCCTCGCTGACGATCCATTTGTCGCCAATGGCGGTATCGGCCCTGACCGGGCGCGGCGCGACCTTGTTGTCCTGGCCGACGACCATCACGACCGCGGCATCGGCATTGCGCTGGACGGCCTGTTGCGGCACGGTGAGCGCGTTTTCCTGGACCGCCTGCTCGACGCGCGCGCGCACGTACATGCCGGGCAGCAGGAAGCGTTCCGGATTCGGCACGACGGCGCGCAGGGTAATTGCGCCGGTGCCCGGGTCGACGGTCTGGTCGGAGAACAGCAGCTTGCCGGCGTGCGCGTAGATCTCGCCGTCTTCCATCACGATGCTGACCTTGACCTCATCCTTGCCTGCCTTCTGCAATTTGCCGTCGCGCATCGCGCGCTGCAGTTTCAAGGCTTCGGAAGCGGGCTGGGTAATGTTCACGTACAGCGGGTCAAGCTGTTGGATGGTAGCCAGCGGTGTTGCCGCTCCCTGGCCGACGAGCGCGCCCTCGGTGACAAGCGCGCGTCCGATGCGGCCGGAAATCGGCGCATTGACGGTGGCGTAGCCGAGGTTCAGGCGCGCGGTGTCCAGCGTCGCTTTGGCTGATGCCACATCGGCGGCGGCCTGTTTCTGCGCGGTCAGGGCATCGTCATATTCCTGCTTGCTGATGGCATTGGTCTCGACCAGCGGCTTGTAGCGCTGCGCCTTGAGGGTGGTCTGTGCAAGATTCGCCTCGGCTTTTGCCAGCGCGGCCTGCGCGCTGTTGGCCGTTGCCTGGAACGGCGCGGGGTCGATGCGGAACAGGACATCATTTGCCTTGACTTCGGCGCCTTCGCGGAAGATGCGCTGGGTGACGATACCGGGCACGCGGGCGCGCACTTCAGCCACGCGGGTCGCTTCGAGGCGGCCGGGGAGTTCGTTGGTCAGCGCCACGCGTTCAGGCGCAACGGTGACAACCGACACTTCCGGTGGCGGCATGCCGCCCGGTGCCTGGGCCTGGGCGCTGCGAATCTGCTCTCCGCAGCCGGTAAGGGCCGCTACGGCAAGGACGATAGCGGCAATGGAGGCGTTCTTTTGATATGCAGTCATGGAATTCTGGGAGAAAAGTTATTGAAAAGCACCTTTTTGCTGGCCTTGACCTTCTGGGCACGGTACCTTTTCGCTTCAACAGGGGTATTATACATACGTGCGTGCATGTATGTTTGTATCGGCGTGTGTCGTAATGTTTTTGCAAGGAAACAAAGATGGCGAGGAAAACGAAGGAAGAAGCGCTTGAAACGCGCAACCAGCTGCTGGATGCGGCCGAGGACGTGTTCTATCGGCTCGGTTACGCCCGCACGACGCTGGACGCAGTCGCCGAAGCCGCCGGCATGACGCGGGGCGCGATTTACTGGCACTTCAAGAACAAGAGCGATCTTTTCAATGCCATGTGCGACCGCGTGCATTTGCCGATGGAGCAGCTGGCAGAGTCCGTCAATCAGGAGAAGACGGGCGATCCGCTGCATCACATGCGCAACGTCGCCGTGTTCTTCCTGAAGGAATGCGAACAGAATGCGCACTTCCGCAAGATCATCGAGATTCTCTGGAAGAAGACCGAGTTCGTGGACCCGGCGGATGTCATGTACATCCGCCAGCACGAGGCGGCGTTAAACGGACGGGAGCATATCCGCAAGTCGCTGGTGCGGGCGGTAGAGACACAGCACCTGTCCGCCGACACGGATATCCGGCTAGCGGGCGTGCTTTTGCAGGCAAGTATTGAAGGGATTTTGCAGAACTGGCTGCTGGCACCGGATTACTTTTCGCTGGCCGAGGAAGCCGAGCGCTTGGTCGATGCGTGCTTTGATGCGATCCGGCACTCTCCCAGGCTGAGAAAATCGCCGCAGAATTCGTAGGGTGCGCACGGCGCACCCTACTTTTTTCTTCGGATTAATTTAGAGCTTGAAGCTGCCGACCACCGTATTCAACCCGCCCGCCTGCTCCTTGAGTGCACCGGCCGCCGCCGCTGCCTCTTCAACAAGCGCCGAATTCTGGAGCGTCACCTCGTCCATGTGAGCGAGGCTCTGGTTGATCTGCTCGATCTCGGAAGTCTGCTCCGCGCTGGCGGCGCTGATGTCGGCGACGATTTGCGCGACGCGGTTGGCGCTCGCCACGATCTCGCCGATCGTTTCGCCGGTGCGATGCACGCGCTCGGCGCCCTCTTCCACCTTGGCCGCCGATTCGGCGATCAGTCCGTTGATTTCGCGTGCCGCTGTCGACGCCCGCTGCGCGAGGCTGCGGACTTCGGCGGCGACGACCGCGAAGCCGCGCCCGTTTTCGCCGGCGCGCGCCGCTTCCACGGCGGCATTCAGCGCCAGGATATTGGTCTGGAATGCGATGCCGTCAATGACGCTGATGATGTCGACGATCTTCTTCGAAAAGGCGCTGATCGCTTCCATCGTCCCCGTCAACTCGCTGACCGCCTCCCCGCCCTTGCCAGCGAGGCCGGACGTGGACGTCGCCAGCAGGTGCGCCTGGCGCGCGCCCTCGGCATTGTGCTTCACCCGCGCGGTCAACTCTTCCATCGTGTCGACAGTCCGGCGCAGCGATTGGGCCTGCTGTTCCGTGCGCTCGGACAAATCCTGGTTGCCGGCGGAGATTTGTTCCGATGCCACCATGATCGAATCACTGGCGTCGCGGATGCGCGTCACGACATCGGTGAGCTTGTCTTCCATGTCGCCGAGGCCTTGCAGCAAGCGGCCGAATTCGCCGCCCCGGTCGCTCTCGAACTCCTGGCTGAGATCGCCGGACTTCACGGTTTCCGCGATCAGCACCGCTTCTTCGAGCGGGCGCACCGTCGACGCGACAAGCCAGGTCGAAAAGCCGATCGCCGCCAGGATCGCGGCCACGCCGCCGGCGGCCATACATGTCGTCACTGTCGAGATGCGGCCGGCGATGGCCACTGCGTCGGGATTCGACGTGCCGGCACGACCGATCCACTGTCCGATGTCCCCGAGCAGGTTGACGCCGAGTGCCATGGCGCCAAGGCTCAGGATTATTACTGACCCAAATGCAAATGCTATACGCGTGCTGATTTTCAAATCATCAATCACCATCCCCTCCCCTTGATTTGTAGGGTGCGCCACGCGCACCGGTGCGCGGGACGCACCCTACTTTTTTATATGTACGGACTGCCAGTAAAAAAGGCACCTCGCGGTGCCTTTTTCCGTCGTCGTCATTCGACGAACGCTTCCTCTCGTTTCTTCCGCAACGCTGGCATGAGCACAACCGCCATTGCCGCAGCCGCCAGCACCAGCATGGTGGCCGAGATCGGACGCTGCAGGAAAACCATCGGATCGCTGCGCGACAGCAGCAGCGCACGGCGCAGGTACTCTTCCATCATCGGACCGATGATGAAGCCCAGCAGCATCGGCGCGGCTTCCATCTCCAGTTTCGAGCAGATGTAGCCGAACAAGCCGAAGCCCGCCATCAGGTACACGTCGAAGTCCGCGTTGTTCAGCGAGAACACACCGATTGCGCAGAACACCAGGATGCCGGGGAACAGGAAGTGATACGGCACCATGATCATGCGCACCCACAAGCCGATCATCGGCAGGTTCAGCACGATCAGGAAAAAGTTGCCGATCCACATCGACGCGATGATGCCCCAGAACAGCGCCGGCTGTTCCGTCACCACCGCCGGTCCCGGCTGGATGCCCTGGATGATCATGGCGCCGATCATCAGCGCCATCACCGGGTTGGACGGAATACCGAGGGTCAGCATCGGGATGAAGGACGTCTGCGCGCCGGCATTGTTTGCCGATTCCGGTGCGGCCACGCCTTCGATCGCGCCCTTGCCGAACTGCGCGGAGTTCTTCGATACCTTCTTTTCGACGGAGTAGGACACGAAGGACGCGAGCATTGCGCCGCCGCCGGGCAGGATGCCGAGCAGGGAACCGATGCCGGTGCCGCGCAGGACAGGCGCGATGATGCGCTTGAAATCATTCCTGTCCGGCATGAGGCGGCCGACCTTCATGGAGAGGACCGAACGCGTCTCTTCGTGCTCCAGGTTGGAGATGATTTCACCCAGGCCGAACATGCCCATCGCAACGACGACGAAGTTGATGCCGTCGGCGAGTTCAGGCAGGTCGAAGGTGAAGCGCGGCGTGCCCGAGTTGACGTCGGTGCCGACCACACCCAGCAGCAGGCCGAGCACGATCATGCCGATTGCGCGCAGCAGCGAACCGTGTGCGAGGACGACGGAAGCGACGAGACCGAGCACCATCAGCGAGAAGTATTCGGCGGGGCCGAAGGTCAGTGCCAGTTCAGCCAGCGGCGGGGC
>NZ_LSTO01000001.1:2389052-2396878 GCF_002211445.1 Noviherbaspirillum denitrificans
CAAGGACGGTACCCTGCATGTGCAGGCCGCGGCCGGCGTCGTCGCCGACTCGATACCCGAGATGGAATGGCTGGAAACCGAAAACAAGGCGCGCGCCGTGCTGCGTGCGGCCGAGCAGGTGCAAGACGGACTGGATGGGGAGCTCTGACATGTTGCTGATGATCGATAACTACGACTCCTTCACCTATAACCTGGTCCAGTATTTCGGCGAGCTGGGTGAAGACGTGCGGACCTTCCGCAATGACGAAATCACGCTGGAACAGATCGCGGCGCTGAAGCCCGACCGCATTTGCATTTCGCCCGGCCCGTGCACACCGCATGAAGCGGGCGTGTCGGTGCCGCTGCTCAAGGAATTCGCGGGCAAGCTGCCCATCCTCGGCGTATGCCTGGGGCACCAGAGCATCGGCGCCGCGTTCGGCGGCAATGTGATTCGCGCCAAACAGGTCATGCATGGCAAGACCTCGGTGATCACGCATACCGGCGTGGGCGTGTTCAAGGACCTGCCCAGCCCGTACACCATCATCCGCTACCACTCGCTGGCAATCGAGCGCGAGTCGCTGCCGGATTGCCTTGAGGTGACGGCGTGGACGGACGACGGCGAAATCATGGGCGTGCGCCACAAGGAGTACCAGATTGAAGGCGTGCAGTTCCACCCCGAATCGATCCTGTCCGAGCACGGCCACGCGCTGCTGAAGAATTTTCTGAACATCTGAACGGAGCCACCATGCCCATTACGCCGCAAGAAGCGCTGTTACGCTGCATCGAACACCGCGAAATCTTCCACGACGAAATGCTGGCGCTGTTCCGCAAGATCATGAGCGGCGAAATGTCGCCGGTGATGATCGCGGCACTGACCATGGGGCTGCGGGTCAAGAAGGAAACCATCGGCGAAATCGCCGCCGCCGCGCAGGTGATGCGCGAATTCGCGACGAAAGTGCCGCTGAGCAACTCCAGCAACCTGCTCGACATCGTCGGCACCGGTGGCGATGGTGCGCATACCTTCAATATCTCGACCGCCTCGATGTTCGTGGTGGCAGCGGCCGGCGTGCGCGTCGCCAAGCACGGCGGCCGCAGTGTGTCGTCTTCGTCCGGCAGTGCGGATGTGCTGGAAGCCCTCGGCGCCAACATCAATCTGAAGCCGGAACAGGTCGCGCAATCCATCGAAGAGACCGGCATCGGTTTCATGTTCGCGCCCAACCACCACGCGGCAATGAAGCATGCCGCGCCGGTGCGCAAGGAACTCGGCGTTCGAACCATCTTCAACATCCTCGGCCCCCTGACCAACCCGGCCGGCGCGCCCAACATCCTGATGGGCGTTTTCCATCCCGACCTCGTCGGCATCCAGGTGCGGGTGCTGCAACGCCTCGGCGCGAAGCACGCACTGGTGGTCTGGGGCCGCGACAACATGGATGAAGTCTCGCTCGGCGCGGCGACCATGGTCGGCGAACTGGTCGACGGCGAGATCCGTGAATACGAAGTCCATCCGGAAGATTTCGGCTTGCAGATGGTCGCGAGCCGCAACCTGAAAGTCTCCGGTGCGGAAGAGTCGAAGCAGAAGATTTTCGAGGCGCTCGACAATACGCAGGGCCCGGTGCGCGACATCGTCGTACTCAATGCCGGCACCGCGCTCTACGCGGCGGGCGCCGTGAAAACGATCGGCGACGGCCTGATGAAGGCACGCGAAGTGCTCGCCTCCGGCGCGGCCCGTTCGAAGCTGAACCAATTTGTGCAAGCGACGCAGAAAATCGGCGCCGCGAACTGAACCATGTCCGACATCCTCAAGAAGATCCTCGACGTCAAGGCGGAAGAAGTCGCCGCGGCGAAAAAACAGCGTGATCTCGCAAGCCTGCGCCGCGACGTCGAGAGCAATACCGCGTTGCGCAGTGACCTGCGCGGCTTTGAAGCCAGCCTGCGTTCGAAGATCGCAGCAGGCCAGGCTGGCGTGATCGCGGAAGTGAAGAAGGCGTCGCCGTCGAAGGGCGTGCTGCGCCCTGACTTCCGTCCCACGGACATTGCGCAAAGCTATGCGAAGCACGGCGCGGCCTGCCTGTCGGTGCTGACCGATGAGCAGTTTTTCCAGGGCGCGCCGGAATACCTGAAGCAGGCGCGCGCTGCATGCGATCTGCCGGTACTGCGCAAGGATTTCATGATCGACGTGTACCAGGTGTACGAGGCGCGTTCGTGGGGTGCGGACTGCATCCTGCTGATCGTGTCCGCGCTGGATCACGGGCTGATGGCGGAGCTGGAAGCCTGCGCGCATGAGCTTGGCATGGGTGTGCTCGTCGAAGTGCATGATGGCGACGAACTGACCGCTGCGCTGAAGCTGAAGACGGCGATGGTTGGCATCAACAACCGCAACCTGCGCACCTTCGAAACTTCGCTGCAAACCACGATCGGCCTTTTGCCGCGCATTCCGCCGGAAAAGATGGTCGTGACCGAATCCGGCATCCTCAAGCCGGATGACGTGAAGCAGATGCGCGACGCCGACGTGCATGCCTTCCTCGTCGGCGAGGCCTTCATGCGCGCGCCCGATCCAGGCGTGGAGCTCAGCCGCCTGTTCGCGGGCTGATCAGCTTTCCAGCCAGGCGGTGCGCGCACGTGCCGCCGCTGCCGGTTTCGCCTGCGCGGTCAATGCCGCCTGTGGTGCGTCGTCCGGCGCCAGCACGACGGTAAAGGTCATCAGTTCATCGCGCCGGAATACATGCAGCATCAGCACATCCCCGGTCTTGTAGCGTGCGAGCAGCGATTCGAGATTGGTCGCCGAGACGCGCAATCCATCCACCGCAATCAGGATATCGCCGGCGGAGATGCCCGCCAGATGCGCAGGTCCACCCTCGTATACGCTCACCGCCTTGCAGTCATTGCCTTCACGTGAGGTGCGGATGCCAAGCGCCGGCTTCTGGTTCTTGCGGTTGTCGGCGAACTCCACACCGAACGGTTCGAGCAGCTTGCCGAGCGGGACATCTTCTGTGCCGCGTACGTAGCGGTCGAAGAAGCGCTTGAGTTTGAGGCCCGTCACTTCTTCGAACAGGTCTTCGACATCGGCTTCCGAGACGCCGATGCCCTCCCCCTCGTAAAAGTCGCGCCCGTAACGCTGCCACAGCGTACGCATTACGTCGTCGAGGGATTTGCGGCCCTTGGTTCCGGCACGGATCGTCAGGTCGAGCGCCAGTCCGATGAGCGAACCCTTCGCGTAATAGCTGACGATGGCATTGGGCGAATTTTCATCCTGGCGGTAGTACTTGGTCCAGGCGTCAAAGCTCGATTCGGCAACGCTCTGCTTGGTGCGCCCGCTGCCGCGCAGCACGCCGTTGACCGTCTTGGAGACGAGCTTGAAATAGGCGGCCTCATCGATCAGTCCGCTGCGCACCAGCATCAGGTCGTCGTAATAGCTGGTGAATCCTTCGAACAGCCAGAGCAGCGTGGTGTAGCCTTCCGTACGCAGGTCGTAGGGTGCGAACACGTCCGGCTTGATGCGCTTGACGTTCCACGTATGGAAATATTCATGGCTGCACAGGCCGAGGTAAGTGCGGTAGCCGTCGCTCATCTCCTTCTGCCCCTTGACCGGAAGGTCATTGCGCGAGCAGATCAGCGCGGTCGATGCGCGGTGTTCGAGGCCGCCGTAGCCGTCGCCCACCGCCAGCGTCATGAATACATAACGGCGCATTGGCGCGCGCCGCGATTTCGGCTCGAACAGCGCAATCTGCGCTTCGCAGATCTTCTTGAGGTCGGCACTGAGGCGCGCCATGTCGAGGTTTGGCACGCGCCCGGTGATGACGATGTCGTGCGGCACGCCGTGCGCCTTGAAGGTCGCGAGTTCGAAGCTGCCCATTTCCACCGGCGAGTCGATCAGCTCGTCGTAATCTGCCGCGAGATAGGTGCCGAAACCGTAACGCTTCGCTTTCAATTCGGGCAGCGCCGTCGCCACGCGCCATGCCTTGTATTGGTCGCCATCCGGACGCTGTATGTCCACCACGTGCGGAAGGTGTTCCTGGCCCTGCACCGCGAGGAAAACGCTGGTGCCGTTGAAGAAGCCATGTGTCTGGTCGAGGTGCGCGGCGCGCACGGACAGATCCCAGGCATAAACCTCGTAGGTCAGCGTGAGGTTTTTCCCGCATGGAGCCGCCTGCCAGGTGTGCTTGTCCAGCTTGTTCAGGGCGACGGGCTTGCCTTCCGACTGCGCGGCGATGCGCACGATGTTGCGGGCAAACTCGCGGATCATGTAGCTGCCTGGAATCCATGCCGGCAGCACGAATACCTGCCCACCGGCGGCGGGCACCTGCACGGTGAGTACCACTTCGAACAGGTGGGCGGCGGGGTCCTTCGGGACGATGGTGTACTGAATGGCGTTTTTCATGCGAATCCTATCCTCTGACGTTGGCGGCGATGACGGACAAGGCGAGCGCGGCGACGACCGTGCAGGTCAGCCGGAAGCGCAGCTGCAGGAACCAGTCCGGCATGCGGTACCAGACGAGCAGGTGCTTGTCGACCCGGTAGGCGATGATGAATCCGGCCATCAGCACGGCAAACCCGAAACCGCCCATGAGCGTGGATGACCAGGCGAGCACCGGCGGCAATACGCTCCAGACAAAGGCCTTGCGGGTTTGTTCCTCCGTCAATCCGGTCGACAGGATGGCCGCGCTCATGTGCATGCCGCCGAGGAAGGAGAGGATCGCGATGCCGTACGCAAGCTGGCCGCGCAGGAAGTAGCCCAGCCAGTCGGCCTGTACGGTCCAGCAGGCGAGCATGAGAAGCAGGAAGGGAACGGTACCGGCCATGCCGAGCAGGTGGGCGATGCGCTGGTTCAGGAATTGTTTGTTCATGCGGGAGACTGTTGGGACATGATGGCCGACAGCCGCATAGTGTAGCCGGATTGTCCGGCGCGGTCTCAATCCAGGGAGCGCAGGTCGTCCGGCGTATCGATGTCGTGGAAGATGCCGGGGTCGTTGACCTCGACCGCCGTCACCAGATGCTTGCCGAGCAAGCGCCGCGCGCCTTCGTCGCCGCGCAGCTGCAGCAGTTCGTCGAGATGTGTGCGCCCGAATGCGACAGGGTTGCCGCGCCTGCCCTGGTTGAATGGTGCGGCGATATCTGCACCCAGCTCAATTGCGGCGGCAAGCCCGCGTATCGTTTCCGGCTGGACGAAGGGCATATCGCCCAGTGCGACGACCCAGCCCGTTGCTTCAAGCTTTTGACGAAGCGCGTACACGAGGGTTGCGCCCATGCCTTCGCCGGCATCGGGGCAGACGCTTACCTCGCAACCGGCCGCCTTCAAGCGGCTAGCAATTTGTTCACCACCGGGACCGACCACGGCGAGGACGGACGGCAGCGCCGCGAGCAGGTTTCGCGCGGCGGCAACTGCCACCGCTTCGCCACCCGTGACGGGCTGCAGCAGCTTGTTGCGCTGACCGCTCGGGTCGAAGCGGGAGCCGCGTCCGGCGGCGAGCAGGATGCCGGCAATCATGCGAGGCTGCCCGCCGCATCCTTGATCGCTGCCCGGATGCGCTGGTAGGTGCCGCAGCGGCAAATGTTCCCGCTCATCGCCGCATCGATGTCGGCGTCGGTCGGCGCCTTGTTCGCGCGCAGCAGCGCCGTCGCACTCATGACCTGGCCGCTCTGGCAGTAACCGCATTGCGGCACATCGTGCTCCACCCAGGCGTCCTGAACGGCCTTGCCCACGCGGTCGGCGGCCATTGCTTCGATGGTGGTGATCCGCCTGCCGGCGACATTGCCGATCGGCGTGATGCAGGAGCGGACCGGCTGGCCATCGACGTGGATGGTGCAGGCGCCGCACAAGGCTGCGCCGCAGCCGAACTTGGTGCCGGTCATGCCGAGGTTGTCCCGCAGCGCCCACAGCACGGGCGTAGACGGGTCGGCATCCACCTGCACGTCACGGCCGTTGACGTTGAGTGTGACCATGCGTGTTTTCCCTTTATGCGTTGACGTTTGTCGAGCAGGATATCGCCCGACTCCCCTGGCGGCTATTGTGATGTAAAAAATGGCGCGCCTCTTGCGAGTGCGCGCCATTCGAAGGATTCCTCTATTGCCGTTTACTTGATCGACGCCAGCTTCGCCTCCAGCCCCTTCTGGTCGACAGCACCGGGGATGCGCGTGCCGTCAGTGAAGAAAATGGTCGGCGTGCCGGTCACCTTCATCTTCTGGCCCAGCGCGAGGATCTTGTCGTTCGGCGTGGAGCAGTTCGCGGGCGCCGCATCGGGTTGCTTGCCCTTCAGCATCCATTCGTCCCAGGCCTTCGCGCGGTCCGCCGAACACCAGATGTTGCGCGACTTGGCCGACGAATCCTCGGACAGGATGTTGTACATGAAAGTGTAAACCGTCACGTTGTCCATCTCATTGAGGGTCTGGCGGAAGCGCTTGCAGTAGCCGCAGTTCGGGTCTTCGAACACTGCGATCACGCGCTTGCCGTTGCCCTTCACCATCTTCAACGCGGAGTCGAGCGGCAGGTCGGCGAACTTGATCTTGTTGATTTCATCCAGGCGCGCCTTGGTCTGATCCTGGAAGGTCTTGGTATCGACAATGCGGCCGATGAACAGGAAATCGCCCTTGGCATCGGTATAGAAGATATCGCCGCCGACGCGCACCTCGTACAAGCCGCCATAGGGAGTCTTGCCGATCGAGTCGATCTTGGCGCCGTCGCCGAGACGGGGCTCGATTGCCTTGCGGATCGCGGTTTCCTGTGCGGTCTGCGCCATCGCCGCGCCAGCCGCAAGCGCCAATGCAGCCAGCGCCGCGAATTGTTTCAATTTCATCATGATGTTCGGGATATCCCTTTGGTTAGTCATCACGGCCGCTTTCCCAATGCGTGGGAAATCAGCGCTCTTTTTATGACAGGCAATTTATTGACAAAGTTCAAGCCGAGGTTGCGCGCAATGCGTACCGGCTCGAAATCGGTGGAAAAGAGGCGCTCCAGTCCATCGGTCGCAACCTGCATCAGGAAGATGTCTTCCTTGCGCGCTCGGGCGTAACGGCCGAGCACGCGCTCGTCGCCGCAATCGCGGTGCGATTCACGCCCGGATACTGCCTTGATCAACCCCTCCACGTCGCCGAATCCGAGGTTCATGCCATGGCCGGCGAGCGGATGGACCACGTGGGCAGCATCGCCGACCAGCGCCACGCGCGGCGCGACAATGGAATGCGGACGCATCAGCGTCAGCGGGAAAGCCTTGACGACTTCAGGCTCGATGGGACGCAACTGGCCAAGCTGGCCACTGGAAATCGCCGTCAGGCGCTCCGCGAGCCGGGACAGCGATTCGCCGAGCAGGACCTGCGCGAGCGGTTCGGGCGCGGACCAGACGAGCGAAACGCGCTGTCCGGGCAAGGGCAGCAGCGCAATGATGCCTTCGGTCGCGGTGAACCATTGGAAAGCGGTACCGTGGTGCGGCTTGTCGCATTCGAAATTGGTGACGATGGCGCGCTGGCCATAAGAGCGGTAATCAATGCCGATGTCGCACTGGCCGCGCACCCAGGATTGGGCGCCATCGGCGCCGACCACCAGGGAAGCTTCCAGCACGTCGCCGTTATCCAGGCGTACATTCGCGCCCTGCAGGTCGGTATGCAGGTCGACCGCGCGTCCGGTCACGACACGCAGGTTGGGCGCGAACTTGAGGGCCGCGTCGAGCGCCGAATTCAGGTTGCTGTCCTCGACGATCCAGGCTAGCGCGCCGGTCCGGGCGCCGTAGGCATCGAAGGTCAGGCTTCCCGCCTGCTCGCCGTCGCCCTTGACGTCCATGGCATCGACCGCCGCGACGCGCGAGGCGTCCAGCGCCTGCCAGACCTTGAGCGAGGACAGCAGGTCGTGGGCGACA
>NZ_LSTO01000001.1:2396888-2427013 GCF_002211445.1 Noviherbaspirillum denitrificans
ATCACGCGCGGCGCCGCAAAGTTCGTCGGGAACACGCCGCGCGTATTGACGATCTGCGACAGGATCTTGTTCGACTGGTTGGTCACGTTATTGACGAAGGCGGTGAGCTGCGCCTTCTTGTTCGCGGTCCAGTAGCTGATGCGCGTATTGCCGTTCCAGTAGGCCGGGGTCTCCTGGATCGGGTCGTTCTGCACCGTGGCGTTGTGGTAGATGTGGCCGCGGTAAGACCAGTCGGTGCCGAGCACGACCTGCCCGCCTGCCGCCACCGGGATGGTGTAGGACGCATCCAGGCGCAGCGAGGTGCGCGGCGTGCGGTAGAACTCGTTGCCGCTGGCATCGAGCGCCACCCCGCCGATGCGGTAGGTGAAGTCGGTATAGCGCGAGCTCAGCAGGCCCAGGCTGCCGGCGAGGCGCAGGCGGTCTGTCGGCAAGGCTTCCAGTTCCAGCTCGAAGCCCTTGATGTTGCCGTCGGAACTGCCCGCCGTGCTGGTGATTGTGGTACCGGGCACGATCTGCTGGATGTTCAGCTGCAGGTCCTTGATGTCGTAGTAGAACACGGATGCATTGGCCGTCAGGCGTCCGCCCAGCCAGGTCGATTTTGCGCCCAGCTCATAGTCGCGGATGGTTTCCGGGTTGGTGCGGATGATCGCATTGTTGACGATGGCCTGGTTGAAGCCACCCGAGCGGAATCCGGTTGCCACCCGCGCGTAACCGAGCAGGTCTTTGTTGAAGCGGTATTCCGGGGTGATGTCCCAAGTGGCGCGCGACCAGCTGGCGCTGCTGTTGATGCGCGTGGCCGGGACGACCGCCGTGCCTGCAGTGCCGCCAGGCAGCCACCATGCGGTCGGCGTGACGAAGCGTACCGCGGTGCCGGCCGCATTGTCGTTGGCGGTCAGCGCAGTCTCTTCGATCCCCTTTGACTCCCAGGTCTGGCGCAGGCCCAGCGTGACGGCGGCCTTGTCGTTCACCGAGACGCGGGTATTGCCGTAGATCGCCTTGCTGATCGATTTCTGGTCCCACGAAGCTTCAGTGTACTGCTCGTTATTGTTGAAGCGCGCCGTCTGGTTGAAGGCCGAGGCGTCCTGGTTGTAGTAGTAGGCACCGACGATCCAGCTGACTTGCTGGTTCTTGGGCGACGCGAGGCGAAGCTCCTGCGTGACCTGGCGCGACGAATCCTTGCCGCGCGTGCTGTTCTGGTCCAGTGTGGTCCCGGCCGGTACGCCGACCGCAGCGTAGTTGCGCCCCTGCGAGGTATCGAGCGCGGTGATGGACGTCAGCGTATTGGCGCCGAGCTGGTACGTCAGGCGCACCGTCGCGCCGCTGGTGTCGAGCTTGTGGTAGCCGTCGCCTGCCCAGAAGTCGCTGCGCGTGTTCGGTTCCGCGCCATAGGGCGGGATATAGCTGCCGCCGCCCTGCGTGATGGCGCCGTTCGCGTTGGGCGTCGTCACGCCGCCGCTGGCGGTGGCGCCGACCAGGTAGCCCGGCAGGTTGCCGCCCTCGCGCTGCCGCAGGCGCACGCTGAACAGCGCCTCGAGGTCCGGGCTCGGGTTGGCGAGCAGCTGCAGGCGCGTCGCGAAGTCCTGCAGTTGCGGGCCATCCTGGCCGGTGACGATGTTGCGCGCCCAGCCGTCGCTCTTTTCATAGAAGAACGAGGCGCGGCCGAGCAGCGCCTCTTCCTGCAGCGCGCCGCCAAATGCGCCTTCCGCGCGGCGGCTGCCGTAGTTGCCCACGCCGACGCGCGCATAGCCTTCCTTGTCGTATGTCGGCTTCTTCGAGACGAAGTGGATCGCGCCGCCGGTGTTGTTCTTGCCCCAGAGCGTGCCTTGCGGCCCGCGCAGCACTTCCACCCGGTCGAGGTCGAAGATCGGGAAGTTCTGGTTGCCCTGCAGGCCGACCACTACCTCGTCCACGTAGACGCCGATCGGTCCTTCATTGTTTGCATTCGGATCGTTGGTGCCGATGCCGCGCAGGAACCAGCGGGGCTTGGCGCTGCGCCCGCCGGTCGCCTGGCCCGTCAGCCCGGGCGCAAGGCGCTCGATGTCGTTCGAACTGACGATGTTCTTGTCGAGGATGGCGTCGCCGGTGACCGCCGAGATCGGCAGCGGCACATCCTTGATCTTTTCTTCGCGCTTCTGCGACGTCACAACGACGCTGCCGAGGACCGCGCCCTGCTCTTCCGCATTCTGGTCGGCGCCGAATGCGCCGCCTGCGATAAACAGCGGCGCCAGCGCCGCGGCCATCTTCTTCCTGTTGCGATCCGGTGCTGCTGCTTTTTGCTTTTTATTGGATGTCGACATCCCTGCTCCCTTGCCTTTGCTGTGAAAACGAATGGGATGTCTTGTGCATGATCCATGCCACAGCTTGCCGTGCATGAAGCGCGTGCAGGGCTTCGCGCACTGCGCATTAGCAAACAGGGGTGTGCGGAAAACAGCAGGCGCTGTTGCTTAGACGAACGCGTCAAGCCGCTGCGGGCGCTGCATGGCTGGCCCGGAGATTGCAGAGAAGGGATTCGCACCCCAACACACACTGAAAGGAGCTTCACATGGCTGATCCGCTGACCGATGTCGACCTGGTTTCCTACGTAGAGGAAGCGAAGTCCGACGCCATCCACGCCTACAACTTCCTGCGCGAGACCGGCACGCTTTCCGCGACCTGGACCTTCCACATTTCGCACCGCATCCCGGGACATGACAAGCTGCTGTCGATCCGCTTCCCGTGGCCGTGGGAACGCAATCGCGAACCATCCATCGGCATCGACACCTTCTCCGAGCGCAAGGAATCGATCCTGAATGAAAGCCGCCTCGACGCGGATACCGTGATCCACGCGCACACTCCCTACCTGTCCGCCTGGTCGCTGGCGCACAAGGACTTCCCGATCCGCTACGTCGCCGCACAGCGCCACCTGCTGGCGCGCACCATCCCCAACCACCTGGAGCGCACGCGCAGCGTCCTCGACGTCATCCGCGAACGCCTCGACACGCACCCCGAACTGGCCCCGCCGCCCGCGCTGCTGGAGTCGAACGGCGGCGCCAACTTCTGGGGCAAGGGCATCGTGAAGACGTCGGAACTGATCCTGCTGATCGAGGAAGCGGCCCGCTTCCAGGCCATCGCCGAACAGATCGGCGGCGCGCAGGAATACACGCCGGGCGCGCTGGAGCTGCAATGGAAGCGCACCGGCCTGCTCGAGAAAGCCAAGGCTTTCGCGGGCTGATCGAATTCAGTTATCTCCTTTATTGAGCGTTTTCCGGGCCTCTGGCCCGGTTTTTTTATCCGAGCCCATCATGAGCAACCGTCCACGCAAACTCGTCCTCAACGCCTTCTTCATGCGCTTCGGCCACCATCCCGCCGGCTGGCGCCACCCCAGCTCGACAGGCAGCGGCCGCCCCGACCTCGATTACTGGATCAATGCCGCCCGCCTGGCGGAAGCAGCGAAGTTCGACACCTTCTTCCTCGCCGACTTCATCGGCCGTTCCGGCGACAACCTGCAGCAAAGCAGCCGCCAGGGCGTCAGCTACCAGTTCGAGCCGTTTACGCTGTTGTCCGCCATCGCCGGCGCGACGAAGCACATCGGCCTGGTCGCCACCGTCAATACCAACTACGAGCATCCGTACCACGTCGCGCGCAAATTCACCTCGCTCGACCACATAAGCGGCGGCCGTGCCGGATGGAATATCGTGTCGTCGTTCTCGGGACACACTGCGAAGAATTTCGGCATCGCGGAACCACGCGGCCACGCGGAGCGATATGAACGTGCGGAAGAATTCGTCGAGCTGGCCAAGGCGCTATGGAACAGCTGGGACGACGATGCCTTCGACCATGTCGACCGCGCATCGGGTCAGTTCTATTCGCCCGACAGCGCGCATCCACTGCATTTCAAGGGCAAGCACTTCGGCTCCGAAGGGCTGCTTGACCTACCGCGCCCGATCCAGGGCTATCCGGTGCTGGTCCAGGCTGGCAACTCCGACACCGGCCGCGAGTTCGCCGCGCGCGTCGCCGAAATGACATACTGCTCGGCACAGTCGCTCGCAGCCGCGCAAACCTTCTATCGCGATGTCAAGGACCGCATGGCGAAATACGGTCGCGCCGAAGACCAGCTGAAGATCACCCCGGGACTGTCAGTAGTGGTCGCCGGATCGGACCAGGAAGCGCAGGACCGCTTCGGCGAGCTGCAGGAGCTGGTCGACTTTACCAACGTCAACCTCGTCGGCCACGACCTCTCCGGCTACCCGCTCGACGGCCCTTTGCCCGACCTGCCGGAAACCGAGAACGGCAAGGGCCGCTTCCGCCAGCTGGTCGAACTCGCGCAGCGCGAAAACCTGACCATCCGCCAACTGGTGCTGCGTTTCAGCGTCTCGCGCGGCCACCTGCAGGCAATCGGTTCCGTGAAGACGGTAGCGGATCTGGTGGAGAAATGGTTCGTCGAACGCGGCGCGGACGGGTTCAATGTCGTGCCGCCCTACCTGCCGGGCGGCTTCGAGGACTTCACGCGCCTGGTGGTGCCGGAACTGCAGCGGCGCGGGATCTTCCGGAAGGAGTATGAGGGGCGGACGTACCGGGAGAACCTGGGGCTGGATACGCCGGTAAATCCGTTGACGGGGGCGGAGGGCAGGAAGGCGGCTTGATGATTGACTCGTAGGGTGCGCCCCGCGCACCCTACGTACATTACCCTCTATCGGTTGACCACCTTGCCCGGCACGAGCGCCACCAGTACGGCGGCGACGAGCAGTACGGACGAGGTAAACATCAGGCCCGCGCTCTGCTTCCCGGTAAGGTCATTCAGCCAGTCGATGATGGACGGCGAGAAGAAGCCGGCAAAGTTGGCGATGCAATTGATCGTCTTGATGGCTGGCCGCTTGTTAACCGAGTTCTATTCCTGCGGTTTAACCGCGACCCTCCATACGACATTACCGACATCGTCCGCCACCAAGAGCGCACCATCCCTTGCGACCACGACGCCGACTGGCCTGCCATAGGCATCGCCTTCGGCGCTCAGGAAGCCGGTCAGGAAGTCTTTCGGCAGGCCGTTCGGTTTGCCGCCGGCAAAAGGCACGAACACGACCTTGTAGCCGCTTTGCGGCTTGCGGTTCCATGAGCCGTGCATGCCGATGAAGGCGCCGGACGCATACTCGGCGGGGAACTGCCTGCCGTTGTAGAAAGCCATGCCGAGCGGTGCCGTGTGTGAGCCTAGCGCGTAGTCCGGCACGACGGCTTTTGCTACGAGGTCGGGCCGCTGTTCGTTCACCCTCGCATCGACATGCGGGCCGTAATAGCTGTACGGCCAGCCGTAGAAGCCCCCCTCCTTCACGGAAGTCAGGTAATCGGGCACGAGGTCGTTGCCGAGTTCATCGCGCTCATTCACCACGGTCCAGAGCTGGCCGCTTTGCGGCTGCCAGCCCATGCCGTTGGGATTGCGGATGCCTGAAGCGTACACACGCGACTTGCCGGTCGACAGATCCACCTGCACGATGCATGCGCGGTGTTCCTCCTGGTCCAGTCCGTTCTCGCCGACATTGCTGTTCGAACCCACGGTGGCGTATAGGAACTTGCCGTCCGGGCTGGCAATGATGTTCTTCGTCCAGTGATGGTTGAGCGTGCCTGCCGGCAGGTCAGCGACCTTGGCGCCCGCTGCGCTGATTTCAACCTGGTCCTCCTTGTAGGGGAAGCGCCGGACGGCGTCTGTATCGGCGACATAGAAGTCGTTGCCGACTAGCGCCATGCCGAACGGCGAATTCAGTCCGGTCATGAACACCTTCTTCATTGCCGCTGAGCCGTCCGCGTTCAGGCCCCGCAAGAGCGTAATGCGGTTGGCGCTCGGGCGTGTTCCGGAGCCGGCCTTTTTCATGACTTCCTTCATCACGAAGCCCTTGACTGTTGATGTTCACGTAAAAGTGACCCACGATTTTCATCGAATTTTGACCCACCCTTTTTATGCGTAGACGGCTACGCTGCTGTGGATAAGTCTTCGGTCGCTAGTCCTGTTTCTCCCTTCTTCGAGCCCTTTCTGGGGGATGTCTTCCGCGTCGATTCACTGTGCCTGAAGCGCCAGGAATCATTGCCGGTCTCAATAATATGGCAGTGATGCGTGAGTCGGTCCAGCAATGCTGTCGTCATCTTCGCGTCCCCGAACACCGCAGGCCACTCGCCGAAGCTCAGGTTGGTCGTAATCGCTACGCTGGTTCGTTCGTACAGCTTTGAGAGCAGGTGGAACAGTAGTGCACCACCAACCTGGCTGAACGGCAGGTACCCCAGTTCGTCGAGGATGACCAGATCGACGTACATCAGCCGGTGTGCGATCTGGCCTTGCTTACCGGCCGCCTTCTCTAGTTCCAGCGCATTGACCAGTTCAACAGTGGAGAAGAACCTGACGCGCTTGCCGTGCCGGTTGATGGCTTCGATCCCAAGCGCCGTGGCTAGATGCGTCTTGCCGGTACCCGGTCCGCCAATGAACACCAGGTTGTGTGCGGCGTCCAGGAACGACATGGTGTGGAGCTGCCGAATCAGCGCTTCATCGACCTTCGCCTCGGCGAAGTTAAAGCCATTCAAATCACGATGTGCGGGGAAGCGGGCAGCCGTCATCTGGTAGGCAATCGAGCGAACCTCGCGCTCGGCCGTCTCTGACTTGAGCAGCTGGACCATGAACCGCTCCGGATCGAAGTCCGCTATGCGGGCCTGGGCTACCAGCTCCGACCAGGTCTGTGCCATGCCGTGCAGCTTCAGGCTCTTCAATTGGTTGACGATCTCATGCGACATGCTGAACCTCCGTATCCAGCGAACGCAACCGCTCGTAGCGGGAGACATTGGCTTGTGGCTCTTCCTTCAGTGTCAGCGCTGTCGTAATCGATGCAGTCGCCGGTGCCTGTTTGATGCGGCCAAGCACGTTGAGAACGTGTTCACCGCTGGGTCGTCCCGATTCCAGCGCGTTCCTGACTGCATCCAGTACGGCTTCGAGCCCGTGATCCGGGATGGCCGAGAGGACTTGCGCCATGACGCGGTCACCCCCAGGATGTTTCAGGAGATGGCGCTGCAGGTGCAATAGCGGCTCGGGCATGGTCTGGAATGGCGCTCCATTACGTAATGCACCGGGCTTCTGGGCAATCAGCGGGATGTAGTGCTGCCAGTTGTAGCGGGTGATATAGCGGTCGAACACGCGCTCGTGCCGCGCAATCTCTTCGTTATCAGCGACGACCACCAGTTCGGTTGGATAGACATGCAGGCTGACTACGCGGTGTGCATAGGGTGTCGGGACGCTGTAACGGTTCTTCTGGAAGTGGATCAGGCTTGTTGACGACACCCGTACCGGCTGCTCGACGTAACCGTCGAATGGCTTGGGGACCGGCATCAATTGCAACCGTTCGTCCTGCAGAACCTCGGCCACCTTCATCTCCGGCCAGTCGGGATGCGCCATGTCTTCCCAGCTTTGCCGGCAGTTCTCGGCCAGCCAGTCATTCAGTTGTCCCAGACTGTTCCAGCGGATGTCGGCTGCTGCCACCCAGATCTGCCTGCGCCGGTCCTGGACGTTCTTCTCGACGATTCCCTTTTCCCAGCCAGCCGCCCGGTTGCAGAACTCCGGCTCGAACAGATAGTGCCCGCACATGGCCTCGAAGCGGGCATTGACGTTGCGCTCCTTGCCCTTGCCGACCTTGTCCACGGCGGTCTTCATGTTGTCGTAGATGCCCCGCCGCGGGATCCCGCCGAAGGCGGCAAACGAGCGGGTATGGGCATCGAACAGCATCTCGTGGCTTTGCGACGGATACGCCACCAGCCAGAAGGCACGGGATGACGCCAGCTTGCAGTGCGCTACCTCCAGACGCCGGCGCAAGCCGCCAATCCAGGCGTACTCGCAGCTCCAGTCGAACTGAAATGCCTCGCCATGGGCGAAGGCAAGCGGCACGAACGCTTTGCGGCTCGGTGCCTGAGCCAGTTCCTGCTGCAGCCGGCGAACCAGCGCGCAGACACGGCCGTATCCACCGCTGTAACCCTGCGCCTGGATCGCCTGGAACATGACACGGGCCGTACGTCGATCCCGCTTGGCGCGGTGGCTGTCGGTTTGAATCCAGGTCCGGACCTGCTCAGCATAGGCGTCAACGACGCTCTTGCCCTCGCGTTCCGGATACCTTGGTTCGGTCATGGCTGGCTCGCGCAGCCACTTGCGGATCGTATTGCGCGACAGATTCGTGCGCCGTTCGATCTCTCGTATGGAGAGCTTCTCGCGGAAATGCATCCGCCTGATCTTGGCAAACATGCCCACTGTGATCACTCCTCGTCCTCCTGCCCATTTATTGAGCAGGCGATTGAATCACGTGGGTCAAATTTGGATGAAAACTACTGCGGAAAGTGGGTCAATTTTCAGTGAACGTCAACATCCATTTAAACCCTATAGCATTTTTCTGTTCTTCGGTTTGCTGCTCCGCGAGCATTTGCGAGGGACATACCACCTCCGGGATTTGTTGAATAACTGAGCCAAACAGACCTTTTACCTCGCGCAGACTCCACTCAACGATTGGTTGGCCGTTCTTCGGTGCTTTGCCGATGTGAACCGGCATGACGTACATTGTGTCATCGGTCGTACAAAGATTTCTCCAAAGCACCGCGCTGCCGCCTTTCTTCGTCCTAGAAAGTAATGCCATATCGGGGAATTTTGTAATCGTCAATTCGTGTGTAGTCTTCATATTTGCTTCGAAAAAATTGAGGTATTCGGAACAGGGGACAGAAGGACATGACGCTATCGCAGGACGACTAGCGGACGCTCAATCCGTAGCGGAAAGCGATGGTCAATCCATATGTGGCCGAGGAAGGCAGCCACGCCGAACAAGCGGTAGGCGTGGTCGCGGTCGTGGCCAAGTCGCCTTCCCACCATCGGAAGTACTCGGTCAAGATTTCCCTTTGCCTTTGACTTAAGTAGTGATTCAGCCAGTTCAGCTGCATCGTGCATGCAAGCTGACACGTCAGTCCACTTGAACCATTGCTTTAGGAGCAGATAGTTTGAGTATTCAGTATCCGAGATGGTGAACTCGTCTAGCACCTCGTGCGTGCATCCCCACTTCGACAAGGAGTCGGCCTCACGCTCATGCCGCGCTTTTGATTTCTCATGATTAATCTGTTCTCGTGGTTTGCCCGAAACGCCGTGATAAAGCAAATATGGGATACCAGGGATGGACAACGTCAACATGAAATCGATGGTCATCACCTTGTTATTAGGGAACGGTTTGCTGGCCAAGAAATACTTCTCATACTCCTCGCGATTCCATGACGGGTACTGTGTTCTGCACTCAAGCACAAATGGCGACATGTCAAAGAATGCACGTAATCTTGCCTCCAACATTGAATGGCAGGCCTGCGTCCGGCTGCCCTTCAAGCTGTACCAGTTCCCGGAAATACCTGTCTTTCCTTCACGCGCCTTCTTCCAGCACTCGAAATTCATGCCAGTCTTCATGCCTCTAGGGTCTCGGTCAGGTAGATGAATCGGCCAGGGCAGAATGGGCCGCCCCACAAGTTCTCGTATCCGGATTGAAGGGCGAGCTGTTTGGCTATCTGTTGGTGTTGACTCAATATCCGCAGCCTGGGAATGTATATCGGCGGCCCTCGCGCGCGAGTAGGGGAGTGCAGAGCAGTCGCCAATTAGTGGCCATGCCTTTTTAGCCATTTGCCTATTCTCCTCTTGAGGTTGTGAAGTTCCTCTGCATTGAGGCGTTCGATGTCGTCTTGATTTGCCTGGAATGGCGACTCTCGGGCAGACTCTTGCGTTCTTTGTGCAAGCAGTTCAATGTGGCGAACGCGCCATTCATGCCAGCTTTCCACGCAATCACTTAGTGCTTCCCGCGCCAATGGAAGGCTCTGGAGTTTGGCCGGGTTGCTTTCTCCCGGGCTGCCGTGAAGCAGGCGTCGTTTGCTAATGCGGCCAACGAACCGACTGTCAAGCAACTCTTCGTGTCGCTGATAAATATGCTTTGCCAGCGATTCGTCTCGGACTTTCGTCTGCACCGGAGAGAGCGAATTGATGATGGATTTTCGGCAAGTGCGCGGAAGCACCTTGTCAAGCCAAGCCTCGTCGTACCTCAATAAAAATAGGTAGGCTGTGCGGCCCGCCCCATTCCTGAGGTCGCCTCGCTTTAGCTTAGGAGTCGCCCGAATGAGCTCGCGAAGAACGGCTCTTCGGGCATTTCGTTCACGATTGAGCTCTTGTTTCGACACTCGGTCCCAGTAGGCATAGCGGTAGTCCGGCTTACGTGGTCTCTTCCCCGCTTTCTTAAATGAGGGGCGAGGAGTAGTAGCATCCGGCTGCGAGAATCGTGCTTGGGCTTCTGCCACGAAATTCTCCAGAGAGCCAAATAAGGAGTTAATCAAGATAATGTTGGAAAACGGGTTCGTGGGGAGTGCCTTTCCGGCGGCCGCAAAGGTGAGAATTGTCGTTCGATGAGTCTTAATGTTGTAGCTTTGCAGAAGCTGTCGGCCATTCATCTCCTCAATAAGATTTCCAATCTCTAACGGGCTTTTCATTTTTCCCGCAATGCACAGCCTGTTAACCGCTTCAGCAATTAGCGTGAGGACTTTTTCGCTGTTTATCCACTCGGGAATTGCGCCCGACAGAAGCTGGTGAACAGCCACCGAGACCAAGCCTTCTTTCTTACGGTGAGCAGCACTTCGAAGCGGTCGTATCTTTTTCAGCTTTTCACCGCAAAGGCATTTCAGCGTAGGAATCCAAACCCGGGCAGATTGACGAAATCCGGCTTCGCACGTCTGGCAGTAAGTGAACAGTGGCTCTAAGTGATACGGGCATAGAGCGAGTCCCGGTACCAAATGTCCTGTCCTCCAGTACGTAAAGCCGTACCGACTAGTGTCTTGTTCAATGCAGGCCATGCAGATACCCTGGCGCCATCGTCCGTGCACGCCCATATGAGAATATCCCGCAATTCCTGCAATACCTCTGACTGGATTTCCTTTGAAATGCGAAGTAACTTGTTCAAGCGCGTGTTCATGAAGGAAAGGCCGGTGCATCCGAAATCCAGTGTGGCAGGTAATGAGCTCGTCAACAGACGGGACAGATGGATGAAAGAGGGCTGATATTTGCGCTAGTCCAGTTGGGAAGGCCCAAGGAAATTTATTTCTGTTCCAGCCAAGCTGGCGCAAAGGGGAGCTGACTCCAGGCTCAGCGGAAAAGTGTCCGGCTCGTCGAACATATGCGGAAATCGACTCGTGCTCCATAATCCTTGGCTTTATCAAAAGCGAACCGGGTGAAAGAACGGGTGTTGCCATTCTGATTCCAAACGTTTATTAATCACATGCATATTCCCAACGCTGTCCAGGTGCGACAGCGAAGTGACACGTAGTCCCGCCCTTCGGGCAACCCTCCATTTCGGCAAAGCTTCCAAGTCGTTCGATTCGTTGAAAGCCCACCTCAGCCGTCTCTGGACGAACGACTTTTGGGTCTCGCCGAGTGGAGTTGATGCGTGAACTCCTGTTCTAGAAAGGACATCGGTCAAGGCAAACTCGGACAAGCCCGTCAGTTCTTGAAGGCGATACTTGCTCTTGCGAATTGGCGCCTTGTCTTGGCATTCACAATTGACGCTTGCCTCAGAAAGAGCATTGCTTGCAATTCTGAGCAGTGATTCGGACCGAAGGGGTGAAGACGGGGTTCTTGAGGTTTGTCGCCTGGGGGAATTTTGGATGAGCCAATCTCGGTCGTGCCGGTACAAGAACGTCCAGTTACTCAACTGGCGACGTCGCAGTTCGGTTACGGTAAGGCTTTGATTCTGCTCCAACGCATTGCGCCAAGCCTCCCTAGCTGCGTCAAGCTTTGACCGGACGACGTGCTTACGGTACGGCGAGTAGCAGCGTGGATTCGCAAGTGCCACTCGATACACGGTAGAGAGGGATACGTTACACGATTGGGAGACGCGCGACGGAGACTGTCCGCATTGAAGACATGCCTCGATGTTCTGCCTTAGAGTCTCGTTCAGGCGTTTTGGTCGCAATCTAACAGCTATCCCGTAACGCCTTGCATAAGAGGCTAAGAAGCTGGTGTCAACACCGAGCCGTACTGCGGCTTTTCGTATAGAGCCTTCTGACTTAATCGCGTCAGCAACCTCTTTTAGACCCAAGTTCTGCGACTTCCTTGCCTGTTCTGGTGCTCGTCTCTTCGATGCTTGGTGGTTCTCAACTTCTTCAGTGAGCCATCTGAAGAGCAAGCACCACACCGGATGAAGCGACCTGTCTTTGCGCGCTAGCGCACGTAGCGCGGCGATAACGTACCGGTCGCTCGAGACGAGGCAGCGAAGTCGCTCATCATCAAACGCTTTGTCAAACTTTTTATGAAATTCGCTGGTGAACTTCGCTAGCCATATTCGCTTGAATTCAATATGCCACCCTGCAGCACTTAACTGTGACAAGAGTCGGCCTCGGTGGTAAGGGGACTCGTTCCATGACGTTTCTATGCAGGCGGCGGTTCGAGTGGAAAATTCTTTAAGATATTTGCGTGAACCCTGTTGAGTGCTTCTGCAGTGACTTTCGAAAAGCCGGGAATACCCTTTCTCAGGGGTGAGGACGGTGTGATGCCAGGGGCAGACATGTACGAATGGAGCTGCGTGCTGCCGGAATGCATAGAGATAACCACGGTTTTGCAGGTTGTCTTCATCGCATTCGGCACAGTGCAGATGCTCCTGCTCTCCGGGAGTAAAAAGTAAGGCAAGTCTGGAAGGACGAATGGGGCCTCGATTTCCAAAAATGAGGCGCCGGCGGAATTCATCCACACGCTCCGGTGTCAGGCCGCAAGCAAAATAATCAAAAAGAGTGTGACCGCGAAGTATTTGTTCTTCATTACCGTAAGCATATCCAAATGCTTCGCATAGTTTTTGAATCGAACCAGGTATGGTGTCGAGCAATGGCGAGTGACGACTTAACAAGCGTATCCGGCCCTGTCTAAGCGATGCACCGTGGTCAAAACTACCGACGCGGTCAAGAAAACTGTTAACCGTTTCGTTCCAGGGAAATGGAGGTTTCATCAGGACAGTAGAAGCCATGCTTACTCCGCGTGCGTAAGAATGGAAGAAACTGGGCTCTTTCGACGAGATAATCTTCGTTCGAAGTCTCGACTTGGCGTTTCGTTGAAAGCTTCGTAGGGAAGGTAGTCGCCGTGCGCCCACAGGTCCTCAAGCGGGACTGCCCTGTTTGTCTGAAAGAGTTCGAGCACTTTCACGGTTTCCTCGTACATCCGCAGGCGCATGCAAACTATGTCACTGGCGTCTGTTTCCTTTAACGCTTCTCCTGCCAATAGTTGGGGGTGGTCCAGCAACGCGTGGTGAAGTCCTGAAAAGCCTTGGGACATGATTCCCATATCCCCTCTACTAAATTTCCACATGAGCGATGGGATGTAGCCAGGCATGGGAATGCAAGGCTCGGCAAGGCCGAGGTTCCAAAAGAACTTACAGTACGAAGCCCAGAGCGGCCCCGGAGGTAGCAGGTCCAGAAACTCGGCGTGAGCACTGGCAGTATTTGCCCCAGCGCCCCCACTTCTCGCTATGGCTTGCAGCACAGGGTACGTACACGTTATGAGAGTAGGAATGCCAGAGTTCCGTTGGAGTGTCGAAATGAAACCAAGTATGTCTCGGAATTCTCCTCGTAATGAACGAATGCATCCCCCATCAAGTACGAACAGTCCCAAGTTGAGCAAAAGTGCGGCTGAAATGGCAGCGTTTGTGCCGTTGGAGCCCATGAAGTTGGAGAAGTGGTAGTCCGTTGCGACAGAGGGACCAATTTCGCTAATCAAGACTTGGCGAAAATTTGCGAGCAGACCGGCCAGTGTCCCGCATTCGGGCCATTTCACGACGACCATTGGAATGAAGGTCATTTGTGCTGGCGCATCCCCGCCCCAGTTGACCAAAACTGGTTCTTGCCCAATCAGTGCACGAAGGCGCTGAACTAATGCTGTTTTTCCGACGCCGGATGGACCTGCGAGGATGAAGCCGGCACCTTGCAGGCTCCTGAGGAATTGAGGCATTGCTATCGGACGGCCGCCGCGTAATACCTGGCCTTGCTGATAAAGAAACTGCCAATACCGCCGGTCCTCAGGATTTCGTAGGAGCAAGGACGCCCGAACGCTCGCGAGCACCTTTTGAGTAAATCGCGCGGCAGCTAAAGGCGGGTTGTACGCATATTGCAGATATGCCAAGGCCGCGATTTTGTCTTCTACAGATTTTCCTTCGAGGTCCTCAAGTTTCGGAACCCCGCGGCGGCGCAGCAGCTCTTTTGCCCGGGTTTCGGAAGGAACCTTCCTGATGCACGACGTGAGGAGGTTCTCTGAGAGCGGGGAGGGGAACCCCTCAACCACGTCTTTAGGTGGATAAAATAAGGCACCATGTGCGGACTCGGCAGAATTACCTGGATTGCGTCCGACGACGAGATTGGTTTCAGTGCCGAGCAGAGATTCGTCTACGAGAACAGGGGAATGACTCATGCCCGGCTCTCCGCGATGTCAAAACGACAAAGTTCTGGGAGCTCACCAACCCGCAAAATTGCGCGCTGGAGGGGGTAGGACGAAGGTTCATGTGGTGAAGTTGTACGCATTTGCATGATAGGTGCGAGTTAATCCACGCCGCAACCTTGCCGAGGCATGGGCGGCAGTTGACGCCCGGTGCTTCTCATGCAACACTATGATTTCTAGTTCGGAGTGTCGCGAGGCGCACCGGGAAAAGAGGCAGGGCGCCAACCCTGCCTTTTTTCGTTTACGGATACTTACTAGTTAAATCGTTTTCATATTTGTCCTTCGGAACGCCGAATCTAAAAATTGACCACGCCAATTTTAGAAGGCGAATTTAGCATGAGCTAACTTGTTGTTTATAAAGGGAAAATTGTTGCATTGCTTACCCGCGATTCTATTCGACGCTGAGCAATGTTTGCAAGAAAGATTCGCATAAACACGTTTTCCCCGTTGCACTTCACCCGGGTGGTCCACATCGCCTTACGCTTCATTCTTCTCAACCTTTCCTTAAGTTGTCCTAGCCTTGTACCGTGGGGCTATGTACTATCATTAGCGTTCATAATTCAGACGTTAATGCCGTTATCATAAAAGTTATCGCCCTTAGCGTGAATTGCGTAACCTCAACCCTTAATCGAGATAGAAATGGATTGGCAGATTGAAGCCAAACGCCTCTTGCGTGCTGAAATGGTTCGCATGGGGGTATCGGTAAATGATTTGGCAGAGGCTCTCGCATCAGTCGGAATGGATGAGTCTCCAAAATCTCTTGCCGTAAAAATCTCTCGAGGCAAGTTTCAGCTTGCCTTCTTTCTCCAGTGCATGTCTGCACTCGGCGTGGAATCTGTCACGGTCACGCTGCCTAAAAGCAAGCCCACCAGCTTCATGTAATCCCTCTAAACGGACGCCCTGCACGCACGGAAGGATTCACGCGAGTGTCCGTTTTATTCCCGCTGCAGCTTCCAATGTTCGGCACTTGAATAAAGTTACCCGCTACACGTCATGGTGATGCGAGTAAGACCAATCCAGCATTCATGGAGTGAAGATGGCGAGGAGACAATATCTCGACATTCAAGCGCTTGCAGAGCTGTTGAGAAAAAGCGAGCGGACCATTCGGCGCGACTTGCGGCGACACCGGCTACGAGTTCCGCCCCCAATGTATATCCCTGGGGCGAGTCTTCTTCGGTGGCGAATGGTCGACATCGAGCGGTGGCGGCAAGAGCAACAGGACCTAAGTCGGGACATCTAGATGTTCTCCCGACCGCGCGCCGGTCCATCCAGAGAGAAAGATTTAACGGCGCCGCAAGGGGCAAAAGCCGTGTGAAAGGTGGGGGTGCACAGGGCTCTCTAAGCGAAAGCTCTGTGCTGCACGTTAAATAGTGCTTCGTTCCTTATTTCATGCGGCATTGTGGAGAACAATACCCCCTTCGAGAAGCACTTCTGGCCGGCACCGCGAAGCGCTTCTATTAACAAAGCGCAGCTTTTCTCGTTAACGCATCTCGTTACTCCACTGTGACCGACTTCGCCAGGTTGCGCGGCTTGTCGACATCCGTGCCGCGCGCCAGCGCGGTGTGATACGCCAGCAGCTGCAGCGGCACCACGTGCAGGATCGGCGACAGGTGGCCGTAGTGCTCCGGCATGCGGATCACGTGCACGCCTTCGCTCGGCATGATGCGCGAGTCGGCATCGGCGAACACATACAGCTGGCCGCCGCGGGCGCGCACTTCCTGCATGTTCGACTTCAGCTTCTCGATCAGCGTGTCGTTCGGTGCCACCGTCACCACCGGCATCTCGTTCGTCACCAGCGCCAGCGGGCCGTGCTTGAGTTCGCCCGCCGGGTAGGCTTCGGCGTGGATGTACGAGATTTCCTTCAGCTTCAGCGCGCCTTCCAGCGCGATCGGGTAGTGCAGGCCGCGGCCGAGGAAGAGGGCGTTTTCCTTGCGCGCGAATTCTTCCGCCCAGGCGATGATCTGCGGCTCCAGCGCCAGCACCGCGCCGATCGACAGCGGCAGGTGGCGCAGCGCCTTCAGGTGCGCCGATTCCTGCTCGTCGGTCAGGCGGCCGCGCGCCTGCGCCAGCGTCAGCGTCAGCAGGAAGAGCGCGACCAGCTGCGTGGTGAAGGCCTTGGTCGAGGCCACACCGACTTCCACGCCGGCGCGGGTGATGTAGGACAGCATGCATTCGCGCACCATCGCGCTGGTGGCGACGTTGCAGATGGTCAGCGAGTTCACCATGTCCTGCGCGCGTGCGTGCTTGAGCGCGGCCAGAGTGTCGGCGGTTTCGCCGCTCTGCGAGATCGTCACGACCAGTGCGTTCGGGTTCGGCACGCTGTCGCGGTAGCGGTATTCGCTGGCGATCTCGACGTTGACCGGTAGCTTGGCGATCGATTCGATCCAGTATTTCGCGGTCAGGCCGGCGTAGTAGCTGGTGCCGCAGGCGAGGATCAGCACCGAGTCGACCTTCTTGAACACGCCGTAGGCCTTGTCGCCGAACAGTTCCGGCATGATGCCCTTCACGCCTTCCAGCGTGTCGCCGATGGCGCGCGGCTGTTCGAAGATTTCCTTCTGCATGAAGTGGCGGTACGGACCGAGTTCGGCGGCGCCGGTGTGCGCGTGCACCGTGCGCACTTCGCGCTCGGCCGGCTTGCCGTTGACGTCGGTGATCCAGTAGCGCTGCAGCTGCAGGTCCACCACATCACCTTCTTCCAGGAAGATGATCTGGTCGGTTGTGCCGGCCAGTGCCATCGCATCCGAGGCGAGGAAGTTCTCGCCCTTGCCCACGCCCACGATCAGCGGCGAGCCCTGGCGCGCGCCGACCACGCGGTGCGGTTCGTCGCGCGAGAACACGGCGATCGCGTAGGCGCCGTGCAGGCGCTTGACGGCCTGCTGCACGGTCTCGAACAGGTCGCCGGTGTACATGTGGTCGATCAGGTGGGCGATGACTTCGGTGTCGGTCTGGCTTTCGAAGACGTAGCCGGCGCTGCTCAGTTCGGCGCGCAGTTCGTCGTGGTTTTCGATGATGCCGTTATGGACGAGCGCAATGCGCTCGCGGGAGAAGTGCGGGTGGGCGTTGTGCGATGCCGGTGCGCCGTGGGTCGCCCAGCGGGTGTGCGCAATGCCGGTGAAGCCTGTCAGCCCCGACTTGTCGACTTGCGCTTCGAGGTCGGCCACGCGCGAGGTGCTGCGCGAACGCTGCAGGCTGCCATCCACGTGCAGCGCGACGCCGCAGGAGTCGTAGCCGCGATACTCAAGGCGCTTCAGGCCTTCCAGCAGGATGGGGGTGATATTGCGCTGCGCGACCGCGCCGACGATTCCACACATGAAGGCTCCCTAGGTTCGAGTTGAGGACGGTTGTATCGTAGAAGATTGGGTGTGAAAGAAGTTTACGAAATTTAAGAGGAAATGAAATTAAAAATCGATAAGGTGTATTCGTGAAATATAATTTCACGGAAATGGAATTTTCGAGGAATTTATGAAATGAACGCTTCCGCCATCGAACTGGATGACCTTGACCGCCGCATCCTGAATGCCTTGCAGGACGATGCGTCGCGGACAAACAACGAGCTGGCTGCGCTCGTCCACGCGTCGGCACCGACTTGCCTGCGCCGCGTGAAGCGTTTGGAGGACGCCGGCATCATCCAGCGCCAGGTGGCGATCGTGGCGCCGGAAAAAGTCGGGGCATCCCTGACGGCGGTCGTGGAAATCACGCTCGACCATCAGGGCGCGGAAAAAATGCAGGAATTCGAGGGATTGGTGGCCGGCGAGGCGGCAGTGCTGCAGTGCTACCGGGTGTCGCCCGGTCCGGATTTCGTGCTGATCGTGCAGGTGGCCGACATGCCGGCCTACCACGCGCTGGCGCACCGGCTGTTTGCCTCGCACGCCAATGTACGCAACGTGCGAAGCTTCTTTTCGATTCACCGCAGCAAGTTCGAGACGCGGATCGCGCTCTGAGGTGTGATTACTTCTTGATCTTGACCGGGCGCTTCCAGTTGTCGATCGTCAGCTGCTTGGCGCGCGACACGGTCAGCTTGCCTTCCGGCGCGTCGCGCGTCAGCGTCGTGCCGGCGCCGAGAGTGGCGCCCTTGCCGACGCGGACCGGCGCCACGAGCTGGGTGTCGCTGCCGATGAAGGCATCGTCCTCGATCACCGTGCGGAACTTGTTCGCGCCGTCGTAGTTGCAGGTGATGGTGCCGGCGCCGATGTTCACGCGCGAGCCGACATCCGCGTCGCCGACATAGGCCAGGTGGTTGGCCTTGCTGTGGGCGGCGACCTTGCTGTTTTTCACTTCCACGAAATTGCCGATGTGGACATCCTCGCCCAGTTCGGTGCCCGGGCGCAGGCGCGCATACGGTCCGATCGCCGACTCAGCGCCGACCACCGCATCCTCGATATGGCAGAAGGGCTTGATGTCCGCGCCCTTGCCGATGCGCGCATTGCGGATCACGCAATGCGCGCCGATGCTGACGCCGTCTTCCAGTTCCACCTTGCCTTCGAACACCGCATTGACGTCGATGCTGACATCGCGGCCGCAGACCAGCGAACCGCGCACGTCGATACGCGCAGGATCGGCCAGCGTCACGCCCTGTTCGAGCAGCGCGTTGGCGATGTTGCGCTGGTGGATACGTTCCAGTTCGGCCAGCTGCACCTTGCTGTTCACGCCCAGCGTTTCCCATACGGCGGACGGCTGGGCCGATACCACAGGCACGCCATCGGCCACCGCACGGGCGACGATGTCGGTCAGGTAATACTCTTTCTGCGCGTTGTCGTTCGACAGCGTGGCCAGCCATTTCTTCAGCTGTGGCGTCGGGGCGACCATGATGCCGGTATTCACTTCGCGGATGGCGCGCTGCTGCTCACTGGCGTCCTTCTGTTCCACGATGCCGACGATCTGTCCGCCTTCGCGCAGGATGCGGCCGTACCCGGTCGGGTCATCAAGCGCGATAGTGAGGATCGCCAACTTATCCCGTCCGGCGCTGTCCAACAATTGCTGCAGCGAATCCCTTGTTGTCAGCGGCACATCACCATACAGGACCAGCGTCGGCACGTCGTCGGACAGATGGGGCACCGCCTGCATGACCGCGTGCCCGGTGCCCAATTGCGGCTCCTGCTTGGCGAAGGTGAGGTCGTCGGCCTTGCAGGATTCCGGCACGGCGTCGCCGCCATGGCCGTAGATCACGCAAAGGCGTTGCGGGGAAAGGGCGCGCGCCGTATCGATGACATGCGACAGCAGCGGCTTGCCTGCGAGCGGGTGCAGCACCTTCGGCAATGCGGATTGCATGCGCTTTCCCATGCCGGCAGCAAGAATGACAATATTCATGGATGATAGGTGTAAAGTTTGCAAAAGTTTAGCATGCAACCCCAACGCGCTTTGATTGCCCGTGCCACCCTGGTCCTGCTGGCTCTCCTGCTGGCCGGGTGCAGCGCCTTGCGCATCGGCTACGCCAACGGCGATACCTTTGTTTACTGGTGGCTGGACGGCTATGTCGATTTCACGAACGAGCAAAAGCCCTGGGTCAAGGCGCACATCGACCGCCTCTTCGACTGGCACCGCAAGACGCAGTTGCGGGATTACGCACAACTCTTCGGGCAGGTGCAGCAGCGCCTGCAGCGCGGGTCGATGCGGCCGGAGGACATTCGCGAGGATTTCGATGCAATTCGCAAGCGTGCCTCAGCCGTCCTCGAAAAATCGGTGCCCGAACTCACCGACCTCGCGCTCGCCATCGAACCCGGACAGATTGCCCACCTGGAGCGCAAGTTCGCGTCCAACAACGACAAGTATCGTAAGGAGTATTTACGCGGCTCCGTTGACGACCGTCAACGGCTGCGGTTCAAGAATGTCATGAAACAGGCCGAATACTGGTTCGGCAATTTCAGCGACGAGCAGGAAGCCATCATCCGCAAGGCGTCGGATGCACGCCCGCTGGACAACGACATCTGGATGGCCGAGCGCCTGCGGCGACAGCAGGACATGCTGCAGATGCTGCGCAAGATCCACGCGGAAAAGCCGTCACGCGAAGTGGTAGGCAAGATGATCCGCGACTTCATCGCGCATGGTTTCGAGAACTTTACCTACGCCGAACACAAGGCCTTCTTCGACGGTTCAGCGGAAGGCATGGCGCAGATGATCGCTACGATCGTCAACGTGGCAACCCCCGAGCAGAAGGCACATGCGGTCAAGCGCCTGCAGAAACTGATCGAGGATTGCCACGAACTCGCGGCGAAGACCTAGTCGTCGAGACCGGAGAACCTGACGACGTTATTCGACGGCGGCGCGCACGGCTCTTCGTCGAACGCGATATCGCCGTCTTCCACCGCTTCCCCGGTCACCTTCAGGTCGACAAAGTTGAACATCTTGCTGTCCATCAGGTGCGAAGGCGCGACGGTCGACAGCGCCGAGAAGATATTCTCCACGCGTCCCGGATGCTTCTTTTCCCAATCGCGCAGCATCGCCTTGATCTGCTTGCGCTGCAGGTTTTCCTGGCTACCGCACAGGTTGCACGGAATGATCGGGAACTGGCGCACCTCCGCGAAGCGTTCCATGTCCGCTTCCTTCACATAGGCCAGAGGACGAATCACGATGTGCTTGCCGTCGTCCGACTGCAGCTTCGGCGGCATGCCCTTCAGCTTGGCGCCGAAGAACATGTTGAGGAAGAAGGTCTCGAGGATGTCGTCGCGATGGTGGCCGAGCGCGATCTTGGTCGCGCCCAGTTCGTCGGCCACGCGGTACAGGATGCCGCGGCGCAGGCGCGAGCACAGCGAGCAGGTCGTCTTGCCCTCGGGGATGACGCGCTTGACGATGCTGTAGGTGTCCTGGTTCTCGATATGGAAAGGGATGCCGATGCTGGTCAGGTACTCGGGCAGCACATGCTCCGGAAAGCCCGGTTGCTTCTGGTCGAGGTTGACCGCGACGATGTCGAAATGGATAGGCGCGCGTTCGCGCAGCGTCAGCAGGATGTCGAGCAGGCCATAGCTATCCTTCCCGCCCGACAGGCACACCATCACCTTGTCGCCATCCTCGATCATGTTGAAATCGCCGATCGCCTGGCCGACCTGGCGGCACAGCCGCTTGTGCAGCTTGTTGTTTTCGTAGGCGATCTTTTCCGCCTTCTTCGTGCTGACCGTTTGTTCGTTCTGCAAGACTTCGTTCATGGTGCTTCCTGTGTTCACTGCTTGATGTGGATGACTTCCACGCCCACCGAGTCGCAATCCGGATAGACGTCCGGCTTCTCGGTAGACACGCGCACCGCGCGCACTTTCGGATGCGACAGCATCGAACGCGCCACGTCATCGCACAAGGTTTCCTGCAGGTGGATGTGGCCCTGCGCCATGCGCCTGGCGATGGTGTCGCGCATGAAGTCGTAATCCACCACTTCAACCAGGTGGTCTTCCTTTGGCGTCGATTCCGACAGCGGGATGAAGAGATCGACATTGACCAGCACGCGCTGTTCGCCCTTCTTCTCGAATTCGTGGACGCCGATATTGATCATCACCTCATAGTTGCGGAGGAACAGGCGCCGGCAATCGGCAAGGGCAGGGTGCGAGAGGGAAGAAAGCATGATTTCGACTTTATTTCGCAACGAACATGACGTCGCGTTGCAGGGGGATCAAATGCTGGCCGCCATCGACCAGCAGGGTTGTGCCGGTCATCGACTGATTTTCGGCGGCAAAACAGACGGCGCTGGCGACGTCCTCGGGTGTGCTAGAGCGGCCCAGCGGGGTCATGCGGTGCGCTTTGGCGAATCCTTCCTCGGTCTGGTTGCCCGAGACAAGCGTCAGGCCGGGCGCCACACCGACCACGCGCACCTTCGGCGCCAGCGCCTGTGCCAGGACGGTCGTGGCCGTATGCAGGCCGGCCTTCGACAACGTATAGGAAAGGAAATCGGGATTCAGGTTGAAAAGCTTCTGGTCGAGCAGGTTGACGACTACCGACTGATCGCCATCCGCCGTGGCGGCATGCAGCGCCCGTGCAAGGATCACCGGCGCTGCCAGGTTGGCATGCATGTGCCGGTCGAGGCCGGCGAGGGACAGGTTTGCGACGGTATCGCTTTCAAATAGCGATGCATTGTTGATAACGCAGGAAACGGGACCGAGCACGCCAGCAGCGTCATCCAGCAGACGGTTTACCGCTGCCTCGTCCTCCAGGTCGCATTGCACTGCGGCCGCGCGTCGGCCAAGTTCCTCGATATCGCGCACCGTCGCCATCGCCTCGTCGGCGGAACGGCCGTAGTGCACGGCGACGTCCCACCCGCGTCCGGCCAGCGCCAGCGCGATGAAGCGTCCGAGCCGCCGGGCGGCACCGGTGACGAGTGCAACTTTCCTGTTTCCTGTGGTCATAGAAGTGTTCCGGTTCCGGTGGTGTTGTCATTCCATCCACGGTCGGGGAGCCTGCGGCCGGCATTTGTTCACGCGCACCGGGCCGATTTCAATACAATACCGAGCATGCAACTTCAACTGCCAGAACCTTCCCTTGACGCGCAGAGCGCGTCGCGCGCCCTCCATCAACGCATCGCCAGCGACATCGAAGCCAGCTCGGGCTGGATTTCGTTCGCCCGGTACATGGAGCAGGTGCTGTATGCGCCTGGGCTGGGGTATTACAGCGGCGGGGCGGCAAAACTTGGTAAAGACGGAGATTTTACAACCGCGCCCGAGATTACGCCGCTTTTTGGCGCGACCCTCGCGCATGTTGCCGCCGGCCTGATGGAGCAGAGCGCGCCGCGGATCATGGAATTCGGCGCCGGCACCGGCAAGTTGGCCTTCGACATCCTGACCGAGCTGAAGTCCGCCGGCATTCCGGTGGAGAGTTACCAGATCGTCGACTTGTCCGGCGAACTGCGCGCCCGCCAGGAAGAAACCCTGCGCGACTTCCCCGAGGTGTCCTGGCTGGACCGCATGCCTGCGTCCTTCTCCGGCGTGGTGGTCGGCAACGAAGTGCTCGACGCCATGCCCGTCCACCTCGTGGTCAAGACCGAGACCGGATGGATGGAGCGGGGCGTCGGCCTGTCCGGCGGCCGCTTCGTGTTCGCCGACCAGCCTTGCGATGCCGGTCTGGTTGTCCAAATTCCGGAAGCCGACGCGCTTCCACTCGGTTACCTCACCGAAGTCCACCCGGTGGCATCGGGCTTCATGCGCTCGCTGGCCGCGATGCTCGGTACGGGTGCCGCCATCCTCATCGATTACGGCTTCCCCGCCCACGAGTACTACCTCGACCAGCGAGGCGAAGGCACCCTGATGTGCCATTACCGTCATCACTCCCACCCCGATCCGTTCTACCTGCCCGGCCTGCAGGACGTGACCGCCCACGTCGATTTCACCGCAATGGTCCGCGCCGCGATCGACGGCGGGCTCGACCTGCTCGGCTACACCACGCAGGCTGCCTTCCTGCTCGACGCCGGCATCGGCGACCTGCTGCTGCGTACGTCGCCGGAAGACCAGCTGCGTTACCTCAAGCAGGCAAATGCGATGCAGAAACTGATCTCGCCCGCCGAAATGGGCGAACTGTTCAAGGTGCTGGTGGTCGGACGCAACACGTCGCTGCCCGGCAACTTCGCGCGCAACGACCGCAGCCATCGCCTATGATGGCTGTGTGCTTGTCAAATTTTCCATGAATGCGGCGGGATAACATGATTCGTTGGGTCCTCACCATTTTCCTCGCGCTGGTCGTCTTTTCGGCGGCGATGCCCTGGCTGCAAAAGCTCGGCATCGGCCGCCTGCCGGGCGATGTCCGCTTCCGGATTTTCGGCCGCGAGGTTTTCCTCCCGTTCGCTTCGACGCTGCTGCTGTCCGCAATCGCGGCCACCCTCGGCAAGCTGCTGTGAAAGGCATGCCATGATCCGCTGGGTTGTCGTTGTCTTCCTCGGATTGTTCATCTTCTACCCGTTGCTGCCATGGTTCGACCGCCTGCGCGTCGGCCGCCTGCCGGGCGATGTTCTGTTCAAGCTGCGCGGCGTCGTGTTCTGCCTGCCCTTCGGTTCGACCGTGGTCTGGTCGGCAGCCATCTTCCTGATTGCCGAAGTCGTCAGCCTGACCTGCCCCAACTGCTGACGCGCATCAGGCGGGAAAGGGGCCAAGCCCCTATACTGTCGGCTTCCCCCGGCGACATTCCCTGATGCAACCTACCATCGAACAGCTCCGCGAACGCTACGGCAGCCGCTACAAGTGGCTGGTGCTGTTCACCGTCATGATTGGCACGATGGCGTCGATCATGTCCTCCACGATCGTCAATGTCGCCGTGCCGGACCTCAGCCGGTATTTCACGCTCGGCCAGGAGCGCGCGCAATGGGTGTCCGCAGGATTCATGCTGGCGATGACGCTCTCGATGCTGACCACACCCTGGTTCCTGTTGCGCTACGGCCTGCGCCGCACGTACGGCGGCGCGGTCCTGCTCCTGCTGCTCGGCGGCCTCGTTGGCGGCTTCAGCTTCAACTATCCGATGCTGCTGTCCATGCGCGTGGTGGAAGGCTTGGCGGCTGGCATCCTGCAGCCGATTCCATCCATCGTCGTGTTCCGCATCTTTGACAGGCAGGAGCAGGGCAAGGCGATGGGCATCTTCGGTTTCGGCGTCGTGCTTGCGCCGGCCATCGGCCCGAGCGTGGGCGGCTTCCTGGTCGAGCTCTTCGGCTGGCGCTCGATTTTCTTTGTGGTCGTGCCGTTATGCCTGATCGTGCTGCTGATGGTCAGGCAGCTGCTCGCCGTGAATTCGCGTCTGATGGGCGAGGCCGGTCCGCTGGACTGGAAAGGCTTGCTGCTTGCCTGCATCGGCATTACCGGGCTGTTGAACGGACTTGTCCACCTGCACGACGGCTTCCTGCAATCGGTCCCGATGATCGCCGTCGGCCTCGCGGCCATCGCCGGATTCATCGCCTACCAGCTGCGCACTCATAACGCACTGATGAACATGCGGCTATTCCGCTACCCGCAATTCGCGGCGGGCGCGATGGTCGCGTTCATCTATGGCGCCGGCCTGTTCGGCTCGACCTACCTGCTGCCTGTCTACATGCAGATGGCCCTGCATTACCTGCCCTCGCAGGCTGGCCTGGTCCTGCTGCCTGCAGGCGTGGTGCTGGCCCTGACCATCGTCGCCGCCGGCAAGCTGTCCGACCGTCTGCCGCCCAACCTGCTGGTGTCGATCGGCCTGGTGCTGCTGGCGCTGTCGTTCGGACTGATGGCGGTGAGCTCGGCGGCCACCGGCTATGTGACTTTCATGGCCTGGACGATCATCGGCCGTGTCGGACTCGGCTTCGTCCTGCCTTCGCTGAGTCTCGGCGCGATGCGCGGCGTTGACTCCGCCCTGATTGCACAAGGCGCGAGCACCATCAACTTCCTGCGCCAGCTCGGCGGGGCGATCGGCGTCAGCCTGGTCGGCATCTTCCTGCAATGGCGGCTGGCCGCGTATCACGCATCGGCGTCGAAGGAAGCGAGCCTGAAGGCATTCAGCGAAACCTTCCTTCTGGTCGCCCTGTTTTGCGCACTTGCCGTGGTCGCCGCCCTCCGCATGAAGACGCCTGAAAGTTAAGTACGTGTTTGCTTTTCGTCCCGGGAATGGTATTTTTGCATCTTTAGGGGCCCGGAACCCGAGCAACATTCGCGCTGCACGGAATTGTCATCAATGAGTACGCTTCGCAGTCTCACCGCACTGATCGTCGAGCCGCAATCCGGCATGCGCGCCAATCTCCACAACATGCTCAACCTGTGCGGGATTACCAAGATCGACCACGCGGTCAGTTCGGGCACCGCCATCCGCCCGCTCAAGAACAAGTCCTACGACCTCATCATCTGCGAATACGACCTCGGCGAAGGCCAGGACGGCCAGCAGCTGCTCGAAGACCTGCGCCACAACAAGCTGATCCCGCTGTGGACGATCTTCATCATCGTCACCGCCGAGCGCGCGTATGAAAAGGTGGTGAGTGCCGCCGAACTGGCGCCGAACGACTACATCCTCAAGCCTTTTACGGCTGACAACCTGTTGGACCGCATTGCGCGCGCCATCGAAAAACGCACTGCCTTCCTGCCCGCCTACCACCTGATGGAGCACGGCAACCTGCTCGAAGCCATCGACATCTGCCGGGCCGGCGAAGCCAAGTATCCACGGTACGCAATCGACTTCCTTCGCCTGCGCGCCGAGCTGCACGTCATCCTCGGCGAGGCGGCAGAGGCGGAAAAGATTTACCAGGAGTTGTTGCAGACAAAGGCCGTGGCCTGGGCGCGCCTCGGGCTTGCAAAAACCCTCTTCATGCAAGGCGAGTACGGCGACGCCGAGGCCCTGCTGCAGACGCTGGTCGAGGAAAGCAGCAAGTACATGGACGCCTACGACTGGCTCGCCAAGACGCACGAGGCGATGGACCAGCTGCCGAAGGCCAAGGAAGTGCTCAACAATGCCGTCGCGATTTCTCCCCATGCGGTCCGCCGCCTGCGCAAGTTGGGCGACATCGCTTTGGAAACCGGTGATGTCGATACCGCCGAGAAGTCCTTCCAGAAGGTGGTGACCAAGGCCAAGTACTCCGAATTCCGCGACCCGGAAGACCATGTGCGGCTGGTGCGCACACTGGTCAAGAAGGGCGACACGCAGCAGGCATCGTCGGTGATCCGTGACATGGAGAAATCGCTCGGCAACCTGGAAAAGACCCCGGCCTGCCGCGCACTCTCGTCTGCGCTGGTGCAGAAAGAGCTTGGCAATGACGATAAGGTCGCGGAAGAGCTCGCCGCCGCGGTCGCCGCCTGCCGCGATACCGCCGGCATTTCCAACGACCTCAGGATGGAGCTGGCACGCAACTGCCTGGAACATGCATTCGACAACGGTGCGGCAGAAGTCATGCGTGACGTCATGAGCAATGCCGCCGACGATGCGGCCATGTCCAAGGCAATGAACGTGTTTGAAAAGGCGGGCAAGAAGGAGTTGGCAGAGACGGTCGTGAAGGAAAGTCGACGCCAGGTAGTGGACCTGGTGTCGAGCGGCGCGGAAAAGGCGCGCCAGGGTGATTACCAGGGGGCGGTGCAACTGATGACGGCTGCGGTGCACAAGCTTCCGGACAACCCGCAAGTCGTCTTCAACGCCGCCGTCGCCGTTCTCAAATACCTTGAAAACATCGGGTGGGAGGGCAAGCTGGGTGACCAGGTCAAGGTCTACATCGAATCCGCCCGCCGGCTCGACCCCAACAATCCGCGCCTGGTGCCGCTGACGGAGCTGTACCAGAACATCCTGAAAAAGTACGGAGTCAAACCGCCTGGCGCGAATTAGCCATCGAGCAATCCGCTGGCCAGTTCCGGCGGACGGGCGATGACAGCCCGCTCGCCGAATACCACAATCGGTCTCTGCAGCAGCTTCGGATGCGCCGCAACCGCGCGCAGCAGCGCTGCATCGTCCGCCTGCGCCAATTCGAGCGTGGCAAATTCTTCTTCGTTGCTCCGCACCATGTCCGCTACCTTGCAGCGAAGCATGTGCCGCAACGCTTCCAGCTGTTCGACGTCAGGCGGTGTCTTTAGGTATTCCACCACATCGACGGCAAGCCCCTTGCGCGTGGCAATTGCCTCAACGATGGATAACGCTTCCCGCGACTTCGAGCAGCGCGGATTATGATAAATCGTGATCATGACCGGACCGATGCACTAAACCTAATGCCGCGATTGTAATCTTTTACGCTGAAACTGCAGGACAGCAACGCGGTCACAGGCAATACCCAAGCTTCGATTCACGTACATGCCCGAGAACAACAGCACGCAAAGCTCAACATCATCGCCAGAACCGGGCGAACGCCAGCACCCGTTCCGCAGGCAGGACACGCCATGGGCGCAGACACAAAGGATCATTGGCGCCCGGATTCGCGCGCTTTCAGACCGACTGCTTCGCCGCATCACCCAACGGACACTGAAGATCGGCATCTCCGCACGGATTTTCCATCCTGAAGCCGGTGCAAAGGGATTGCGCAGCAAGACCTTGCAATACTTGGAGGAATCGATTGCCCAATGGGTAATGTCGCGTGACGTTATGGTCTTCATGATACCGACGGTCAACAACAACGGGATATTGCATCCCAGTAATATCCGCCTGCGCGACTATGCAAAGCACCTCGACGGCCTGGTCCTGCAGGGCGGTGCCGATGTTTCCCCCCAAACCTATTCCGAAACTGCCACACGTCCGGAATGGAGCGGTGACCGGGCGCGCGACATGTATGAGCTCGAACTGCTGCACGAATTCGTGGAAGCGGGCAAGCCGGTCCTCGGCATCTGCCGCGGCTGCCAGCTCATCAACGTCGCCTTCGGCGGCACTCTATACCAGGACATCGCATCCGATGTTCCGACCGCCATCCAGCACGTGAGCGACCTGTACGACAGCCATTACCACCTGATCCATTTCCCCCAGGGCTCCGCGCTTGGCGGACTTTTCCCCGCCAAGTCAGAAGCGCTGGTCAATTCCATCCACCACCAGGCGGTCAAGGACCTGGGGCGCGATCTCGTGGTGGAAGCCGTCTCGGGCAAGGACAACATCGTCGAAGCCGTTCGGTATCGCAAGGCGCGATTCGTCGTAGGGCTCCAATGGCATCCCGAATTCCATCGCGCCGGCAGCGCGGAACTGCTCGACTGCACACCGATCCTTGACGACTTCCTTGCCGCGGCCCGCGAAACACGGTTTTAGGGGCGCTGGAGCAACGGTTTTGCCCGGGCAAAATGGAAAAATTACTGCCCAAACAGATTTTTCAGTTGACAGCCCATGGGGGTCTCTACTATAGTTTGAGGTTCCCTGCGGAGGGGTGGCCGAGTGGTTAATGGCAGCAGACTGTAAATCTGCCCTCTTACGAGTACGCTGGTTCGAATCCAGCCCCCTCCACCAGTGTCTAAGCAGGTGAATACTGCGGTTGAAGGTCCTTGCGGGTGTAGCTCAATGGTAGAGCTGAAGCCTTCCAAGCTTACGACGAGGGTTCGATTCCCTTCACCCGCTCCAAAGTTTTCGCCAGTCGCGGCATTCAGCGCGGTTGGCAAAGATGCCCTTGTAGCTCAGTGGTAGAGCACTCCCTTGGTAAGGGAGAGGCCACGTGTTCAATCCACGTCAAGGGCACCAGTTTCTTGAAATGGCAAGCAGTCGGGCTCGTGCCTGGACATTCCCATCAAAACGTTAGGAGTCGAAAATGGCAAAAGGCAAGTTTGAGCGGACCAAGCCGCACGTGAATGTGGGCACGATCGGTCACGTTGACCACGGCAAGACCACCCTGACCGCGGCAATCGCCACGGTTCTGTCGTCGAAGTTCGGCGGCGAGGCGAAGAAGTACGATGAAATCGACGCGGCGCCGGAAGAAAAGGCGCGCGGCATTACCATCAACACCGCGCACATCGAATACGAAACCGCGAACCGCCACTACGCACACGTTGACTGCCCCGGCCACGCCGACTACGTCAAGAACATGATTACCGGTGCGGCGCAGATGGACGGCGCGATCCTGGTGTGCTCCGCCGCTGATGGCCCGATGCCGCAGACCCGCGAACACATCCTGCTGGCCCGTCAGGTTGGTGTGCCGTACATCATCGTGTTCCTGAACAAGTGCGACATGGTCGACGACGCCGAGCTGCTCGAGCTGGTCGAAATGGAAGTGCGCGAACTCCTGTCCAAGTACGAATTCCCCGGCGACGACCTGCCGATCATCCGTGGTTCGGCCAAGCTGGCGCTGGAA
>NZ_LSTO01000001.1:2427023-2430804 GCF_002211445.1 Noviherbaspirillum denitrificans
GAAAGCGAAGCCGGCGGCAATCGCCATCGCCGCCAGCGAGCAGAGTGCCACGCTGGCGAGATAGCGCGGCGCCGTATGCAGGAACTCGGGCGAAAAGCGCGTCCCCAATGAAATTCCGATGAACAGCTGCCCGAGGTGCACCATCCACTCGGGCAGGGCCGACAGGTTCACTTGCGATGCCGTCAAGGCAATCGTTACCGCCAGCGGTCCGATCACCCACGCATTTGGCGTGCGCGTGCGTTTGAGCAGCAACGCCCCTGCGCTGGTCAGCAGCACCAGCAGCAACAGCCCCGGATAGTGGACTACGCGCGCGCCCGGCGTGAACACGTCGCTGCCGTGCGTGCCCGAGAACTTGAACAGGAAGGGAATGATGCCCACCACCATCATGATGCGCAGGCTGTGCGCTGCCGCCACACGGTCCACCTTCGCGCCGTGGCGCTCGCCCTGGGCCGCCATTTCCGACGCGCCGCCCACAGCCATGGCGAAGAAGGCTGTCGTCCGCTCCACGCCTGACAACCGGTGCAGCAGCCAGCCGCAGAACATGCCGAGCAGGATGGCGAAGATCACTGCGGCGGCGATATAGCCGATATAAGAGCCGAGCACCCTCAGCACCGGCGGCGTGAAGTACAGCCCGAGCGCGGTGCCGATCGCCCATTGCCCGGCTTCGCGCACCTGCACCGGGTTGTAGAGCGGCAGGCCGGCCATGCGCGCGATCGCAGTGCTGAACAGCGGGCCGATCATCCATGGCAGCGGCGTGTCGACCCAATCGCACAACAGTGCGGCAATGAAGCCGATGGCGAGGGAAAGCAGGAAGGGGCGCAGCTTGGCGCGCGGGAGAAAAGGCATGGTCTTCTGTTACGGGGCGCAGTGTCGCGTCAGCGCACCAGCCCAAGCTCTTTCGCCTGCCTGCCGTACGCGTCCACGGTATTTTTCACATGGGCGGTCAGCGCATCGCCCGTCATCGAGAACGGATACAAACCATGCGCCGCCCGCAGTTGTTCGAATGCGGGTTGCGCCATCATCTTGTCGAAGGCGACAACCCACTTGCGGTATTCCTTGTCCGGCACGCCCGGGCCCATGTACACGCCGCGGATGATCGGCCAGGCCAGGTCGAAACCCTGTTCGCGCGCGGTCGGCACATTGGCCAGCGGACCCGGCAGCCGCTTGTCCGCCAATACGGCGAGCACACGGATCTTGCCGCTGGATGCATGCAGTGCCGCTTCCGACACATCGCCCGACACCGCCTGCACATAACCGGCCAGCAATGCGGTGAACGACTCCCCGCCGCCCTCGAAGGCCACCAGGCGTAGTGATTTCGGATCGCCGCCTGCCTGCTTCATGAGCACCGACATCTTCAGCCAGTCCTGGCTGCCCACCGTGCCGCCGGCGCCGATGGAGATGGAGGACGGCGTGCGCTTGATCGCCTCCAGCAGCTCGCGCAGCGTCTTGTACGGCGAATCCTCGCGTACGGCGATCATGCCGTAGTCGGTGCCCAGCGCGGCCACCCAGCGCACGTCGGCAGCGGACGCCTTGCCGTATTTCCCCTGCGCGAGGTTGAGCAGCGAGCCGCCGGAAAATGCCACCAGCGTATCCGGCTCGGCACGCCGCTGCGACAGCACCGAACTCCACGCCACCGCGCCGATGCCGCCGGGCAGGTAACTGATGCGCAGCGCCGCGTCGACCTGCGCCTGCTTCGCCACCGGCTCCAATCCCTTGCGCGCCAGCTTGCAGGTCAGGTCCATGCCGCCGCCCGGCTTGGCGGGGACGATGCATTCGGGCGCTCGCGCAGGCTGCGCGCCCGCTTGCGCGGCCAGCAGCAATGCGAAGAGGATGAGCCATGCGCGGATTGTCATTTTGCATCTCGTGCGTCGTTCGGGATCACGCCATTCTTGCATATTCGGCGTTGCGGCAAATGCGGCCGTTTTTGCAAACAGGATGAACTTGCGTATCATGGGCAACACCGCGCGGCGCTTGCCTTCCGTGCTGCGCGAGGGGTGCAACAGACCACCATACGCTGCCGAAGCTTTCAATCTGCTTTCAATCGAACAACTATGCGAATCCTCCTGGTCGAAGATCACGCCGAACTCTCGCGCTGGGTCAGCAAGGCGCTGCAGGACGCGCGCCTGACGGTCGAGTGCGCGATGAACGGCGCCGATGCCGATGCGCTGCTGCACACGCAGGAGTATGCGCTGGTGATCCTCGACCTCACGCTGCCGAAGATGGACGGCCTGGAAGTGCTCAAGCGCATGCGCGCGCGCGGCAGCAAGACGCCGGTGCTGGTGCTGACCGCGCGCGGCGGCCTCAACGAGCGCGTGCAGGGCCTCAACCTCGGCGCCGACGACTACCTCGCCAAGCCGTTCGAACTGGTCGAACTCGAAGCGCGCGTGAAGGCATTGCTGCGCCGCTCGCAGGGCAATGAAGCGGTGGTGCTGAACTGCGGCGCGCTGTCCTTCGACACCGTGTCGCGCATGTTCACCTACGGCGGCGCGCCGCTCGCCCTGACGCCACGCGAACATGGGGTGCTCGAAGTCCTCCTCACCCGCGCCGGCCGCGCCGTGCCGAAAGAGAAACTGTTCGATGAAGTATTCGCGCTTGACGACGAAGCCAATGTCGACGCCATCGAAATCTACATCCACCGCCTGCGCAAGAAGCTGGAGCGCAGCGAACCCGGCCGCGTCGCCATCACCACATTGCGCGGCCTCGGCTACCTGCTCGAAGAAAAGCCGCAGTGAACGCGCCGCCGCGCTTCGACAGCCTGCGCGCCCAGCTGCTGGCGTGGCTGATCTTTCCGCTCGCCATCCTGGTCGCGATCGACGCGGTCACCGTCTACCACGCGTCCATCGAGGCCGCCGACCTCGCCTATGACCGCTCGCTGCTCGCCTCCACCCGCGCACTGTCGGAGCGCGTGTCTATCGTCAACGGCAAGGTGGTGGCCAACGTGCCCTATGTCGCACTCGACAGTTTCGAGACCGACACCCTCGGACGCATCTACTACAAGGTAACCGGCATCGAAGGCGACTTCGTGTCCGGCTACGACGACCTGCCGCCGCTGCCGAAGAATGCGCAGCGCTCGCAAGCCTATCCCGCGCTGGTCTACTTCTACCAGGCCGTGTACCGCGGCGAGCCGGTACGCATCGCCGCGCTCTACCAGCCGGTGTACGACGACACCATCCGTGGCATCGCGCTGATCCAGGTCGGCGAGTCGCTGGAGGCGCGGCGCGACCTGTCCCGCAAGATCCTGTTCGACACCCTGCTGCGCGAGGCGCTGCTGGTGCTCGCGGCCGCCATCCTGGTGTGGTTCGCGGTGCGCTTCGCGCTGCGGCCGCTGATGCGCCTGACTGGCGACGTGGAGGCGCGCAAGCCGACCGACCTCGCCGATTTTGATCCCTCGCTGGTGCACCGCGAAGTGCGCCCGCTGGTGGCTGCGATGAACGGCTACATGGCCCGCCTGCAAGCCCTGATCGCCGGCCAGCGCCGCTTCATCGCCGATGCCTCGCACCAGTTGCGAACGCCGCTCACCGTGCTCAAGACCCAGGCCGAACTCGCGCTGCGAGAAACCGATCCGAAGGCGATGCGCGACATGGTCGGCGGCATCGCCGGCACCACCGATGCCACCGTGCACCTCGCCAACCGCCTGCTGTCGCTCGCGCGCGCCGAGCATGGCGCCGCCGAGGGCGAGCTGCAGCACGTTTCACTGACCGGGCTGGCGCGCCAGGTCGGCCTTGAACTGGCGGTCGAAGCCGTCAAGAAAGACATCGACCTGTCCTTCGAAGGACAGCGC
>NZ_LSTO01000001.1:2430814-2432552 GCF_002211445.1 Noviherbaspirillum denitrificans
ACGACAGGACGAGGTAGGCCTGGCGCATCTGCTGCAGGCGCTGCAAATCCTTCTTGCGCAAAGTCCGGGAGCGTGGACCGGTCAGGTGTTCGCCCAGGCTGTGCCGGTAACTCTGCTCGATGTCGGCGGTGCTGGCGTGCCTGGCCACGCCCAGCTTGTCATAGAGGGTGCTCATGGGTGTTGTCGTTATGATTTTTATCCACCGGCGACTTTATCGAACAGGCAAGCCCCCAACAATCCCGCAGATATGGGAATTGTGCGGTGCACCGTCTGTCGCAGACGTGCGGCCATTTGCGCCCCTCGGCCTTTACAAACCGCTGCAATGCAACCAAACTGGCAAAAACCGTTGATGAAAATCAACATTCCACGCTGGATGGAACTGAAACATTCGCCATGAGCCAAGACACACCGGTCCCGATTGCCGACCTGCATTTCCTGATCGCGGAAGACGATGAATTCCAGCGTCACTGGCTGAGCGTCATGCTGCAGAAGCTCGGCGCGCAGCACATTGCGGAAGCGGAAAACGGCAAGCAAGCCCTCGACATCCTGCAGGCGCCCGGCAGCCGCATCGACATCAGCTTCATCGACCTGAACATGCCGGTGATGGACGGCATCGAACTGGTGCGTCATCTCGCCAACAGCGACAGCCAGACCGCGATCGTGCTGACCAGCGCGCTCGGTTCGGCGCTGCTGCTGTCGGTGGAAACCATGACCAATGCGTACGGCGTGGACCTGCTCGGCACCTTTGAAAAACCGGCCACGCCGGAAATCCTGGAACAGCTGATCGCCCGCTTCCAGCCCGCTGCCATGCGGCACGCGCGCAAGGGACCGCCGGTGTTCACGCTGCAGGAAATCCGCGATGGCATCGCCGCCGATCAGTTCGAGCCGGTGTTCCAGCCCAAGGTGGAACTGGCGACCGGCAAGGTCAAGGCGGTGGAGGCCTTCATCCGCTGGCGGCATCCGCAGCACGGCCTGCTCACGCCGCCGGCCTTCATCCCCATCCTTGAAGCCAGCGGCCATATCGACGAGCTGACCTGGCCGGTGGTCGAACGCGCAGTCGCCGCCTGCCGCGGCTGGCACGACCAGGGCTTGATGATCGGCGTGTCGATCAACCTGTCGCCGTCCTCGCTGGCCGAGCCGGGCCTGGCGGAGCGCATCCTGTCACACGTCGGCCACCACAACATCGCGCCGGAATACTTCACCATCGAAATTACCGAAATGATGGCGATGACCGACCTGCCGGTCTGCCTGGAAAACCTGGCGCGGCTGCGCATGAAGGGTTTCGGCTTGTCGATCGACGATTTCGGCACCGCGCATTCCAACGTGCAGCAGTTACTGCGCATCCCTTTCCTCGACCTCAAGATCGACCGTTCCTTCGTTGCCGGCGCGTCGCAGAACCAGCAGATGCACATCGCGCTCGCCTCCGCCCTGGACCTGGCGCGCAAGCTGCGCCGCAACTCGGTGGCGGTCGGCGTGGAAACGCGCGAGGACTGGGACTTGCTGCGCGACCTTGGCTGCACCTATGCGCAAGGCTTCTACATTGCCAAGCCGATGGAGCGCGATGCGGTACCGGCCTGGATCGAGGAGTGGTCGCAGTTTTTCTGAGGCGGGAGTAAACTGCCCGCATTGAACCGCCGGTGCAGCCGCCATGAAATTCGAACACCTGATAGAAATCAACGATCCGCTCAACCCGCTGATCGACCGCCTGTCCCGCGAACAACTCTGGCGCGGCCTCGGG
>NZ_LSTO01000001.1:2432562-2436099 GCF_002211445.1 Noviherbaspirillum denitrificans
GGTGCCGCGCTGGACTTCATTCATGTTCGCACAGCCGCCGAGCGCGACGATGGCAGCCAGTGCGCCTGCAGTAAGTCTTTTGCGCATGATGCTGTTCCTCTACCTGTGGAAACGGTAGTTGGACACAGCGCCCGGCTGGCGAGTTCGAGCAGGTTACAAATCGTTAACTTGCGGCGCGTCGTCGACCGGTTCCGGCTGCGCCTTCCTTTTCCTCAGCACAAGGGCTGCGGCACCGGCGGCAACACCTGCGACAGCGACGCCGCGAAGCACTTTCCCGAGCAGGGATTTGCGCCTGGAAAGCGCGGAGATGCCGCCCATGACCAGCGGCAGGAGGGTTTGCAGGTTCATGCCCGGCAAACCGCCGAGGTTGCCGCCGCGGAATGCGCCGATCAAGGCGCCGGCCGCCTGGTGCAGCACCGAGCGTGCGAGCGTGTCGGGACGCAGGCTCGCTTCGGCGGATTCCTTGGCAAGCAGGATTTCGGCACGATAGACGGCGCCCTGGGCGATGAGTTGTTTCTTGCGGTCTGCGCGGTTCATCACGGTCCCTACATCAACGCATCACGATCCTTGCGCAGCTCGGCCATCGTCGCGGAGAGCGCGAGCTTGTCCTGTGCAAGGAAGCTGCGCGCGTGGCGCAGGATGGCAATGGCCAGCAAGGTGTAGAACACGGCGACGGCCAGGAGGATTTTCCACCCCATCGTGTCCCAGGCGAGAACCACGACGAGCGCGGTCCACGCGCCGAGCGCGAAGAGGATGGCGACGATGCCGAGCGCGCCGATGAAAAGCAGGCGCGCGAGGTTGTCGCGCATCTCGCCGAGTTCGAGCGCGGCCAGTTCGATGCGGGAAAGGAGCAGGCCGAAAGCATTCCTGGCAATGCCTGCCAGTCCGGCGACCAGTCCCGGCCGTTCGCGGCTGTCTTCGTCGCCTGCGTGCGGTCGATCCATGCGCGCGATCAGCGGCGCGAGATCAGCATGCCGACCACGAGGCCGATGCCGGCGGCGATGCCGACAGCCTTCCACGGATGCTCATGCACGAACTCGTCGGTGCTGTGTGCGGCGGCCTTGCCTTTCTGCACGGCGATGACCTGGATTTCATGTGCCTTTTCCATGGCGGTATCGAGCATCGCCAGTCCGCGTGCGCGCAGTTCTTCGGCCTTCTCGCCGCTGGCATGGCCAGCCTCGCGCAGCAGGTCCTGGGCGTCCTTGACGAGTGTCTGCATGTCGTTACGCACGGTCTTGATGTTGTTTGCCAGCATTTTTTTGCTCCTGTAGGTAGTGGCTGGGAATGGTGCCGCTTGCGCCGCCCGCCCTGCGCGGGCGGGGGTGATTGTCTATTTATCTCAGGTAATTTGCGAAATGTAAAGGTTCGTCATCAAGCGATGCCGATGGCGCCACAAGCGCGGATTGATCCTTGACCCAGGTCAGGGCCGGGTGCGCAATTCTGCGATCCCTTCGATGCTGCCGATGGTGATGGTGACCGGCTTGTTGACCAGCGTCGGCTGTGTCGGGCGCCAGGCAAACAGCCACTCCTTTTCAGTGGCATGGTCGCGCGGACGGGAAAAGACTTCGCCCAATGGACTCGGGCGTCCGTAGGAGACAGCGGCGTCGATGCCGGCCCAGCTTGGCAGAAGGCGCTGTGCGGCGCGGTGGATGCGTTCGCCGAACTGCTCCGCATCATTGATGACCAGGCAGCAGTCGGCGCCGGACGCATCGAACAAGGATTCGTCCCAGGCGCTGGCCAGGCTCAAGGTGAGGAAACCCGGTGCGGCGCGCGGGCCGAAGGGCATGATGGCATTGGGTGCGTTCTGGGCGGCGGGCGGTTCGAGGCGGAATTCGCCGAACTGCAGCGCGCGTTCAAGGTCCGCCCGGGTTGCATAACGATAGAGTTTGGATGGTCGCTTGAGTGCGCTGGCGGACATGGGGGAGGTAGCTGCGTGCATGGTGCGGGTGGTGGTGAGGCTTGTATCCATTTAAACAGATTCGGGCGGCGGCGACAAACGCGGGCATGAAGTCCGTGCAACGAAGCGTTACAGTTTCTTTCATACGGCAACATTGTCCTCCGGTATCATGTCAGCACCACCGGCCAGCCGGGGCAAAGAACCAGGAGTCCAACATGCAACGCACTTTCACCAAACTCGCCATCCTGCTGCTGGCATCCGTCGCTGCCGGCGCGCATGCCACCAATGTCAGCCTGAGCGTTGGCGGCGAGGTCGCACCCGGCGTGTACGGACGTGTCGACATCGGCAATACACCGCCGCCCGTGCTCTATGCACAGCCCATGATCATCACGCGCCCGGTGCGCGCGGTCGCGGTGCAGCCGGTCTACATGCATGTCCCGCCGGGGCACGCAAAGCACTGGAGCAAGCACTGCCACAAGTACAACGCCTGCGCGCAGCCGGTGTACTTTGTGAAATCCGCGGAGTACGAGCGTCAGGATGACCACGGACATGACTATGGTCGCGGCCATGGCAAAGGCCACGGCAAGGGCCATCGCAAGCACGACGACTGATCCCTGCGCGGATCAGTAAAAAAGCGGCCTGCGGGCCGCTTTTTTATTTGCTCCGGGGACGCGCTTATTTGCTGCTGCCGCCGCTGGAGGTGTCGCTGCCGGAACCCGCTCCGGTGCTGCCGGACGAGCTGCCGCCGCCGCTGGTGGCGCCGCTTGCGCCGCGCGATGCGCTGGGAGAGGAGCTGCCGGACGACTTTGCCTTCTTGGCTTTCTTGGCCTTCTTTTTGGCCTTGGGCTTGGTGTCTGCAGTAGCGTCGCTTGCACCCGAGCTGGCCGCACCTGAAGTGGCGCCCGTGGTGCCGCTGCCCGGGGTCGAGCCGCTCGTGGCGCTCGGCGAAGTGGACGAGCCGGAGGTCGAGCCGGATGCTCCGCTGCCGGTGGTGCCGGACGCGCCTGACGAGCCGGAAGACATGTCGCCGCTGCCCGACGCACTCGAGCCCTTGCTGCCGCTGGCACCCGAGGTGCCCGACGCGCCCGAGGAAGACGAGCCTGGTTGCGAAGTACTGGAGGGAACGGAACTGGAGGTGCCGCTGCCGCCCGCCATGCCGGCATCGCTACCGGTGCCCGCGCCCGTTGCGCCTGTCGCACTCTGCGACTTCGTCGTGGATGAGGGACTGGATGAAGTGCTGCCGCTCTGCGCCAGCGCGATGGACGAGACGGACGCCACCACGATCAGCGAGATGTTGCGGAGAGTGGTTTTTAACGTCATGAATTACTCCTTTTTGAATTAGTAAAAAGGCATCACCGATGCAGCAGCTTGGACGCAGGGGCTGCCTGCTTGTTCAGCGATTTTCACGACGCGCTGCGGCAGAATGCGCAGCGATTTTTTCAAGTGACTGAATTTAAAGACTTTTTGACAATGTAAGAATCTGTAACCAGATGCAGTTGCACAGTCTTGCAATCGCGCTATTCATCCATCTGGGGCTGCGCAATGGTACGCAACTGGAAGCGCCCGTCGTTGTTGAACAGCCAGGTCTCGGACAATTCGAGCTGGCCGCGGCGCAACAGGTGAGAGGCGGGGTTCGGGGA
>NZ_LSTO01000001.1:2436109-2436320 GCF_002211445.1 Noviherbaspirillum denitrificans
CTGTCGGGCACGCAGTCCATTCCGCTCGAGATTGCGTCGGCCTTGTTCCGGCACGCCGATGCGGTGCTGCAAGAAGCGCCGCTACTGCTGCAGGTGCGTGACGAACTGGCGGACCTGGAACGCCGGGCGACAGTGGGCTACAAACGGATGTTCGTGCTGAAGAATCGCCATCTGCGTTCACGCGGGTTGCCGCCGTTGCAGGCGTATCAGC
>NZ_LSTO01000001.1:2436330-2438341 GCF_002211445.1 Noviherbaspirillum denitrificans
GCGGCGCAGGGCGAATGAACTACCTTGGAACGGCTCCCATGGCGGCCCCGCCACTTGCTCAGGAGTCGCGAATATAGGCGACGACCGCAAGAACGAGCAGGCATTGCCCCTGAGGACAGTGCACCTTCACCGCCGGATGTGTTCCTATGCCGCTTCCTCCTCATCGCCATTCGGGTTTTCATCATCCAGGCGCTTCATGTTTTCCAGCAACTTGAGCAGGTAGTGCAGGGAGTGGGTCATGTCGCCGACGGAGAAGTCCGCGAGCGCCTTTTCGTAGTATTCATGAATGCGCGGTACGGCCTGGCTATTCCAGACCGCCTTGCCCGACTCGGTCATCGTGATCAGCCGGGAGCGCTTGTCGCGTCCGTCCTGGGCGCCATGGAGATGCCCGTTGCGCTCCATTCGGCTGATTAATCCGGAAAGGTTCTGGCGACTGACCATCAGGTAGCGAGCCAGGTCACCCACGCTCATCCCGCCGCTTGCTTCGGGGCGCGACAAGGCGCCCAGGACCGCCCATTGCTGTGTGGTCAGACCGAGGTCCTCCACCGCTCTTGTGCCTGTTTTGTGCAACATGTTTGCACATTGGTACAGGCGGAAAAACATTCTGTTGGCCAGTTCCATCCTGGTGACAGTGATTGGATTTTCAGGGTTTTTCATGACTTTTCCGGTAATTCGGGGCCTGTTCTGGCCGCGCATATGGACATTATATGTCAATGTGCTTGCTTAAATTTGAAGTTTACCTCTTGCAGAAGGCATTTTCTTAAACTAATATACGTCAATACCTTTACGTATTTGTGCTTGCAAGTCGATTCCTTTTCAATTGCGTGCGTAAGGATACCAACCCTGACAACTCTGGTGGAGAAAGCTATGCAGAAACTTGAAGGCAAAACGGTAATTGTGACAGGTGGTGGCGGAGGCATCGGGGGTGCAACCTGCCGCCGCCTGGCAAAGGCGGGTGCGCGTGTTGCTGTGTTCGATATGAATCCAGAGGCCGCGCAGCGCGTTGCGGCAGAGATCGCCGCCGCCGGTGGTACCGCGGCAGCATTCAAGTGCGATATCACCAACCGTGCCGAAGTCGATGCTGCGGTCGCCGCGACCGAGGCCGAGCTCGGTCCGATTGCCGTCCTGGTCAACAACGCCGGATGGGATGTGTTCAAGCCCTTCGTCAAGACCGAGCCTGCCGAATGGGACAAGCTGATCGCCATCAACCTGACCGGCGCCCTGCACATGCATCATGCGGTGCTGCCGGGTATGGCCGAGCGCAAGTACGGCCGCATCGTGAACGTGGCTTCGGATGCTGCGCGTGGCGGCTCGTCAGGCGAAGCGGTGTACTCCGCCTGCAAGGGGGGGCTGGTTGCGTTGTCCAAGACGCTGGCGCGTGAACATGCTCGCCACGGCATCACCGTGAACGTCGTGTGCCCCGGCCCGACCGACACCGCGCTGCTCGCCGGTGTGGCCGAAGGCGCCCGTGATCCTGCCAAGCTGATCGAAGCCTTCAAGAGCGCCATTCCGCTTGGCCGCCTCGGTCAACCCGACGATCTCGCCGGCGCCATTGCCTTCTTCGCCAGTGACGATGCGTCGTTCATCACCGGCCAGGTGATCAGCGTGTCCGGCGGCCTCACCATGCACGGCTAAGCCAATCCTTATTTCCACAACCCATTAAAGAGGGAACACCATGGAATTCGAAGACATCATCTATGAAGTGCGCAACACCGTTGCCTGGATCACGATCAACCGTCCTGAAAAAATGAACTCGTTCCGCGGCCAGACCTGCGACGAAATCATCAAGGCGTTGAACAAGGCTGGCTACGACCGCAATGTCGGCGCGATTGTGCTGGCAGGCGCCGGCGACCGTGCGTTCTGCACCGGCGGCGACCAGTCTGCCCACAACGGCAACTACGACGGCCGCGGCACCATCGGCCTGCCGATGGAAGAGTTGCACACCGCCATTCGTGACGTGCCCAAGCCGGTGATCGCGCGCGTCCAAGGCTTTGCCATCGGCGGCGGCCAC
>NZ_LSTO01000001.1:2438351-2443341 GCF_002211445.1 Noviherbaspirillum denitrificans
CTCGGGGTGTCCGGTCCGTTTTACGGTTTTTGACTAGAATGAAACGATCCACTCCACCGCCGGAATTGCCATGCTGCCTGCCATCCTGCTGCCTGTCCTGCTCGCCACCGCCGCACCCGCCTTCGCGCAGGGGCCGTCGTCGTGCCCGTCCATCCTCAACCAGCGCTTCAACCGCCTGCAGGATGATGCGCCGCAAAACCTCTGCCAGTACGCGGGCAAGGTGGTGTTGGTGGTCAATACCGCCAGCTATTGCGGCTTCACCAGCCAGTACGAGGGTCTGGAAGCGCTGTATGCGAAATACCAGCCGAAAGGCCTGGTGGTGCTCGGCTTCCCGTCCAATGACTTTGGCGCGCAGGAACCGGGCGACAGCAAGCAGATCGCGGACTTTTGCTTCAATACCTACGGCGTGAAATTCCCGATGTTTTCCAAGAGTTCGGTCAGCGGCAAGGATGCCAACCCGTTGCACGCCGAACTGGCGAAAATCACCGGCACCGCGCCGAAATGGAACTTCTACAAGTACCTGATCGACCGCAGCGGCAAGGTGGTAGGCAGCTATCCGAGCCGGGTCGGACCGGATGATGCCAAACTCGTCGGCGCGATCGAAAAAGCGCTCGGGTCGTAATCAATCTTTTGCCCGAAACCGATTGCCGAAAACTACACAGGATGTATGATTCAAATAGAAACATTCCTTCATCCTGCAAAGGAGGCAATCATGTACAGCAAAATCCTGGTCGCCTATAACGGCACACCCGAAAGCCGCCATGCCTTGCAGGAGTGCATACGTCTTGCACCCGGCGCTTCGGCGGAAATCCACCTGCTGGTTGTCGTAACGCCCACGCCCATCGTGCTGGCCGGCGAATTCGTCGCCGCCGTGCCGACCGTCGACGAGGAGCTGGCCGAGAAGGAAGCGATGGCGCAGGTCCTCGAAGCGGGGCGCAAACTGTTGGAGGAAGCCGACCTGCGCGTGACGCCGCACCTCGAAGTCGGCGAGCCGGTCAATGTCATCGCCGACCTCGTCAACCGCCACGGCATCGACCTCGTGATCGTCGGCCATTCACGCAAGAAACCTTTTGCGCTGCGCTGGTGGCGCGGATCGATGGATGCGGTGCTGGTCGACAAGGTGCGCTGCAGCGTGCTCGTGGCCGCCGAACCGAAGGCGGCCTGACCGAACCTGGCGCGCTCTCAGTGCGCCAGGAAATCCAGCACCATGCGGTTGAACTTGTCCGCATGTTCCCACTGCGCCCAGTGGCCGCAGCGGTTGAAGACGTGCAGCTCGGCATTCGGCATTCCCGCAATCAGCCGCAGGCCGATGTCCATCGGGACGAAGCGGTCGTCCCGGCCCCAGATGACCAGCGTCGGGGCCGTGATTTCCCCGAGGCGCGGGCCGTAGTCGGTGAACTGCTTCGGGTTCGCCGCCAAACTCTTCACAAAATTCTGCAGGTGGTCCGGGCGCGTCAGCATGTTGGCCAGGCGCGCCTGGAACAGTTCTTCCGTCAGGCTGCTGGTGTCATACACGAACACGTTCATCATGCGCTTCAGGTTCTCGATGGTCGGCTCGCGGTAGAGTCCCTGCAGCAGCTTGATGCCTTCGGTCGGCATCGGCACGAACTGGCTCGGCCCGCCGGTGCCGCCGCCCATCAGCACCAGCTTGCCCACGCGTGAAGGATTGGCGAGCGCGAAGGCCACGGCGCTGTGGCCGCCCATCGAGTTGCCGATCAGGTGGGCGCGCTGGATGTCGAGCGCGTCGAGCAAGCCTTTCAGCGCGCGCGCATTCAGCTCGGAGCGCGATCCGGTGCAGACGATGGGATCGCTCTTGCTCCAGCCAGGGCAATCCATCAGGATCACGCGGTAGCCGGCGGCGACCATCGGCTCGATGTTGCGGTGGAAGTTGGCCCAGCCGCTGGCGCCGGGGCCGGAGCCGTGCAGCATGACGACCGTCTCGGCGCCCTGGCCGGCATCGTTGTAGTGGAGCTGCAGGTCAAGCTCGCCATCCTTGATGCGGACGAACTTGCTGGTGGCGGCTTCGGTGAGGGAATGTGCTGCGGTATTCATGCGGTTTTCCTTTCCAGGGTTAATAGGGACGCGGGCCGAGGCCGACAGGCGCCGGAGCGCACTCGACCAGGCGCGAAAACATCCCGGCGAAGTCTTCCGACTTGCCGTCCTTGCCGGAGTTGGCTTCCATCTCCGCACGGAACTGGCGATTGACCGACGCCCAGTCTTCCGGCGTCAGGTACACGCGCGCCAGCGGCATGACCAGGTCTTCCTCCAGCATCATGTGGCCGCGGTAAAAGTCGGCGTAGTGGTTGAACGCGGTGATGAATTCCTCGAGCCGCCCGGCATCGTTGCCGAAGGCCGCCAGCGCCTGCTCCAGCCGGGCTATGCGGCGAGGCGCGTCGCCGTGCTGCGCCTCGATGCGGGCGATGGCATCGGCGCCTTCGTCGGTGCGCTTCGCAAGCACCGCGAACAGGATGTCTTCCTTCGGATGGTGGCGCTTCTCGGCGTAGGCATCGAGGTAATGCACCATGGCCTGGAACAGCTTGAGGTCCGGCGCGAGTTCGCCCGCCGCCACTTTCCTGAGCATGAAGCGGATGGCATGCAGGATGCCGGCCAGCGCCTGGTGTTCGTCCGATATGATGCGTATTGCTTCCATGGGATCTCCAAACGGTGTCAGCCTGCGAGCATTTCCTGGTGCTTGCTTGCGAGGCCGAGATAACTTTCGATGACGCGCGGATCGTTGCGCAGCTGCTCGGCGCGGCCCTGCATCTTCACGCTGCCGTTTTCCAGCACGTACGCATGGTCCGCCACCTGCAGCGCGGCGCGCGCGTTCTGCTCGACCAGCAGGATGGACACGCCGCGCCGGCGCAGTTCGGCGATGATGCGGAAGATTTCGCGCACGATGAGCGGCGCCAGCCCGAGGCTGGGCTCGTCGAGCATCAGCAGCTTCGGCTTCGCCATCAGCGCGCGGCCCACCGCCAGCATCTGGCGCTCGCCGCCCGACATCGTGCCGGCCATCTGGTGGCGGCGCTCCTTCAGGCGCGGGAACAGCGCATACACTTCTTCCATCGTCTGCTGGTGGTCGCGGTGGCCGCTGCGCCTGCGCTGGAAGGCGCCCAGCAGCAGGTTGTCCTCGATGCTCATGGCGCCGAAGAGTTCGCGCTTTTCCGGCACCAGCCCCATGCCGCGCACCACCATGCGCTCGACTTCCGGCACCTGCTCGATGCTGCCGTCGAACTCGACCTCGCCGGACGAGGGCAGCAGCCCCATCACCGCCGACAGCGTGGTGGTTTTGCCGGCGCCGTTGGGGCCGATCACGGTGACGATGCTGCCTTCCGGCACCGACAGGCTGACCTTGCTGACCGCTTCCACCTTGCCGTAGGCGACCGACAGGTTCTTCACTTCCAGTACGTTCTTCATGCCGCCACCCCTCCGAGATAGGCTTCCAGCACTGCCGGATCGTTTTGCACCGCTTCCGGCAAGCCTTCGCAAATCTTTTCGCCGAATTCCATCACCACCACGCGGTCGACTAGGTTCATCACGAAATCCATGTCATGCTCGACCAGCAGCACCGCCATGCCTTCGGCGCGCAGGCGCTTGAGCAGTTCGGCCAGCGCCTGTTTTTCCTTCAGCCGCAGGCCGGCGGCAGGCTCGTCGAGCAGCAGCAGGCAGGGATCGGAACACAGCGCGCGGGCGATTTCGAGGATGCGTTGCTGGCCGAGCGCCAGGCTGCCCGCTTCGGCATGCATGTAGGCGCCGAGGCCGACGCGTTCGACCTGGATTGCCGCTTCGCGCAGCAGGCGATCCTCTTCCTTGCGGTCGAGGCGCCATGCGGCCGACAGGACGCCGCTGGCGCCGCGCATGTGCGCGCCGATGGCGACGTTTTCCAGCACCGTCATGGTGGGCAGCAGGCGCACATGCTGGAAGGTGCGGCTCATGCCCAGCGCCGCGATCTCGCGCGAGTTGCGTCCCGCGACCGGCTGGCCGCGGAACAGGATCTCGCCTGAGGTCGGCGTGTCGACGCCGGAGAGCTGGTTGAACATCGTGCTCTTGCCCGCGCCGTTGGGACCGATCAGGCCGAGGATCTCGCCCGCCTTCACCGACAGGCTCATGTTGTTGTTGGCCACCAGTCCGCCGAACTTGCGGGTCACGCCTTTCGCCTCGAGGATGGTTTCGCCATGCGGCGGCTGCGGCTTCCTTGCCAGCGGCTCGGCGGCCGGATCGATTTCCTTATCGGCCCTGCGCACTGGCACCCAGCGTGCCAGCAGCGGCCACAGACCGTCGCGGGTGCGGTGCAGCAGCACGATCATCATCAAACCGAACACGATGACTTCGAAATGGCCGGCGGTGCCGAACAGCCTCGGCAGCGCATCCTGCAGCCACTGCTTGAGCACCGTGATGACGCCCGCGCCGACCAGCGCGCCCCACACCTGCCCTGCGCCGCCGACCACCGCCATGAACAGGTATTCGATGCCGGTCTGCAGACCGAAGGGCGTCGGGTTCACGAAACGCTGCAGGTGCGCGTAGAGCCACCCTGCGGCGCAGGCCTGCAGCGCGGCGAGCAGAAAGATCACCATGCGCGCGCGCGAGGTATCCACGCCCATCGCCTCGGCCATCACGATGCCGCCCTTGAGCGCGCGGATGGCGCGGCCCTCGCGCGAATCGAGCAGGTTGCGGGTGGTGAACAGCGCCAGCAGCACGAAGGCCCAGACGAGGTAGTAGTAGTGCCGGTTGTCCGCCAACGCGAACCCGAACACATCGATCGCCGGCAGGTTCGACAACCCTGAATGACCGCCGAGGAATTCCATGTTCCCGAACAGGAAGAACAGGCTGATGCCCCAGGCCATGGTGCCGAGCGGCAGGTAGTGGCCGGACAGCTTCAGCGTGACCGCGCCCAGCACCCAGGCGACGCTGGCCGTCAGCACCAGCCCCGCGATCAACGCCAGCCAGGGCGAACCGCCGAGGAAGGCGAGCCAGGCGGGCAGCTGCGCCGGGG
>NZ_LSTO01000001.1:2443351-2445478 GCF_002211445.1 Noviherbaspirillum denitrificans
GCTGCCGACGAAGATCAGGCAGACGATGATCGTCAGCGGCCAGTCGAAGACGGTCAGGTAGGGTTTGATCGTGGGCCAGATCGCACGCTTTTCACCCAGTCTGGCAGTCGCCATCAGTCTCCCTCCACTTCAATGGGTTGCGCCGCCTTTTCCTTGGAATCGGGCCGCTTGCCGAGCAGGTAATAGTCGAGCGCGAGGCGCGCGATCGGTGCGGCCGCGGCGGCGCCGAAGCCACCGTTTTCCACGATCACCGCCAGCGCGATCTTCGGCTTGTCAGCCGGCGCGAACGCAATGTACAGCGAATGGTCGCGGTGGCGCTCAGGCATTCTCTTCGCATCGTACTTCTCGTTGCGGCCCATGCCGATCGCCTGCGCGGTACCGGTCTTGCCGGCGGAAATATATTCGGCCCGTGCAAACGCGCGCGATGACGTGCCCTCCTTCACCACGCCGGCCATCGCGTTCTTCACGAAGTTGAGGTTTTCCTGCTTCAGCGGGATGCGGTAGCTTTCCTTGACCACGGTCTGCGTGCGCTCCTTGGTCACGCCGTCTTCGATGGTCTTCACCAGGTGCGGTCGCATCACGACGCCATCGTTCGCAAGGTTGGCCATCGCATGCGCGAGCTGCACCGGCGTGTACGCGTTGTAGCCCTGGCCGATGCCGACCGACACCGTTTCGCCGGCATACCACTTCTTGTGCTCAGGATTCTTGTATGCATTGCGCTTCCAGGTCGTGGAAGGCAGCACGCCGGTGCGCTCGTTCTCGAGGTCGATGCCGGTAATCTGGCCGAAGCCGAAGGGCTTCATGAAGTCATGGATGGTGTCGATGCCGAGGTCGTTCGCCAGCATGTAGTAGTAGGTATTGCAGGAGAGGACGATGGACTTGTACATGTCCACCGTGCCATGGCCGCCCACCTTGTCATCGCGGAAGCGATGGTTGCCGAACCAGAAAAAGCCCGGATCGGAGATCGCCTGGTTGGGTGTGCGCTTGCCGGTTTCCAGCGCGGCGAGCGCCATGTAGGGCTTGAAAGTCGATCCCGGCGGATAGGTACCGATCAGCGGACGGTTGAGCAATGGCCGGTCGATGGAAGTGTTCAGCTCTTCCCAGCTCTGCGCGTCGATGCCTTCCACGAAAAGGTTGGGATCGAAGGTCGGCTTCGACACATAGGCCAGGATGTCACCGGTCGACGGTTCGATGGCCACCAGCGCGCCGCGGCGGTCGCCGAACGCCTCCTCGATGATCTTCTGCAGCTCGATGTCGACCGACAGGATCAGGTTCTGGCCCGGCGTGGCGGCGGTACGCGACAGCGTGCGCACCGCACGGCCGCCAGCGGTCACTTCGACCTCTTCATAGCCGGTGCGGCCGTGCAGGATGTTCTCGTACTTCTTTTCCAGGCCTTCCTTGCCGATGTAATCGGTGCCGGAATAATTCGCCGAGTCTTCCATTTCCTCGATGCGCTTGGCATCGCGCTGGCTGATGCGGCCGATGTAGCCAATCACGTGCGAGGCCGTCTCGCCGAGCGGATACTGGCGGAACAGGCGCGCCTGGATCTCGACGCCGGGGAAGCGATAGCGCTGTGCGGTGAAGCGCGCCACTTCCTCGTCGGTCAGGCGGGTGCGGATCGGCACGCTTTCGAAATTCTTCGCTTCTTCCAGCAGGCGGCGAAAACGGCGGCGGTCGCGCGGCTGGATGTCGACCACGGTCGCCAGTTCCTCGATCACACCATCGAGTGTGTCGGCGATCTTGGACGGCGTGATTTCCAGCGTGTAGGCCGAGAAGTTGCGCGCGAGCACCACGCCATTGCGGTCCAGGATCAGGCCGCGGTTGGGCACCACCGGCACCACCGAGATGCGGTTGTCCTCGGCCTGGCTCATGTAGTCGCTGTGCTTGAACACCTGCAGCCAGATGAAGCGCGACAGCAGCAGCCCGAAACAGATGAACACGAACACCGCCACCGCCGAAAGGCGGAGGCGGAAGAAGTGCAGTTCCTGCTCGGTGTTCTTAAACTCGGTCATGCGTATTTAGACCTGATGGACTCAGATCGGGCGGGTTTCGTCGCGGTCGACGGCGCGCCGTTGCGGTGCCAGCAGGAGCCAGGTCACGGCAGGCCACAGTGCGGCGGTGAAGATG
>NZ_LSTO01000001.1:2445488-2447222 GCF_002211445.1 Noviherbaspirillum denitrificans
GCCGGGCGACGACACCAGCGGCACGGCGTCCGGCGCACATCCGAGCAGCAGGCCGAGCGCCTCGCGCAATGCATTGCGAATACCGGCACGCGCCGCATCGCGGATCGCGGTCATGGGCGTCTCGATACCGATGACCACCAAGCCATTCGCAGCCCAGCAGCCGGACACGCGCTGCGCGTCCGACGGCCAGGCCAGCACCTCAGTGTTCACCGCGCCGGCGCCGCCGGGCAGCCGCGCCAGCTCGAACCGGCGGGGATCTGCTCGCCCTTCATCACCAGCGTGAGCGGGCCGAGGCGGGCATTGTCTTCCACCACCGCGCTGTACAGCACCGCGCTGCGCGGCGCCATGTAGACGCGGCTGCCGATGTCGACCTGGTCGATCTTCATCACGCGGTCTTCAAACAGGTGGGTCTGCGGGCAGGTCAGCGCGTTCAGTTCGCTGTAGTCGCCGATCTTCACGCAATCGAATTCCGTCATGTCGGTGGTGTCGAGGTAGACGCCGCGGCCGATGCGGCAGCCGAGCAGGTTCAGCGCCGCCGGCAACCACGGCGTGCCGCGCAGGTAGCGCATGAAGTTCGGCACGGCGATGCCTTCGTACATATTGGTCATCGCCTCGGACAGCCACACGAACGGCGTCCACATCGGCGCACTGCGGCGTCCGTAGCGGAACAGCAGCATCCACTTCAGCAAGACGACGAACAGGAAGGTGCCGATGCCGTACGCCAGTCCGGCAAGCGCGAGTTCAACGACCACTTCACCCCAGTTGCCGGCGCCGGCGATGGGCATCACATCGAGTACGATGGTGTAGCCGACCGAGATCACGATCGCATGCGGCGCGATGATGCGGAAGGCTTCGACCAGGCCGCGTGCGAGGCGGCGCAGTGGCGACGGGCGGAAGGTCAGCTTTTCCGGGAAGCCGGCGGTTTCTTCGCGCGCCGGCAGGTTGATCGGCGGCGAGCCGAGCCAGGTGTCGCCGTTGCGGATGGCCGCATTGTCCGGCACCGTGGAATGCACGCCGATCAGCACATTCTCCGGCAGTACCGTTCCGTCGGGGATGTAGGAGCCGTTGCCGATGAAACTGCGGCGCGACACGACGGTGGGCTTCATGGTCATCCAGCCGCCGTCGATCTTTTCGTCGCCGAGCATGACCGCATCCGCAACGAAGGTTTCGTCGCCGAGGGTGAGCATGTCCGGCACCAGCCCGAGCGCGGTAGAGATTTCCGCATCGCGGCCGACGCGCGCGCCAAGCAGGCGGTACCACGACGGCGCGAAGACGGTTGCGTAGACGCCGTGCAGCACGTTCAGGCTGGATTCCTGGATCTGGTTGACCAGCCATTTCGCGCAGTACAGGTTGCTGTGCACCGGCCAGCTGCCCGGCTTCAGGCGCGGCAGCACGCTCCAGCGGATCAGCGCCGACAGCAGCGCAGTGAGGACGATCAGCACCGCGGTCGCCGGGAAGGCGAGCACGAAGTAGCGCACCAGTTGCATTGGAATGGCATTGCCTTGCAGCCATCGGAAATGGTCGGCGGTGTCGAACCAGTCGATCAGCATGAAGCTGGGGAAGACCGGCAGGAAGAACACCGTCGCGATGAGCAATGCGCCAACCAGGAAGAAGACTGCTTCGCCGAAGTGGCGCAGGCGGGTGACCGGCGGACGTGGCGGGTTCGACGCCGGGTCGAAGGCGCCGGCATCCTGCGCCGGAGAGCCGCGCCAGAGACGGCCGGCCGGCACCGCC
>NZ_LSTO01000001.1:2447232-2450711 GCF_002211445.1 Noviherbaspirillum denitrificans
CGGGGATTACCAGGGCAGGAATGCGGAGGTGCAGAACGCGAAGGTGGCGTACGTCGGCAAGGATGTGCAGGTCAAGGCTGATGCGGTCGAGAATGGCGACGGCGGCAAGGTCATCGTGTGGTCGGATGACACGACGCGCTATTTCGGCGCGATCTCGGCGCGCGGCGGCGAGCAGGGTGGCGATGGCGGCCTTGTCGAGGTGTCAGGCAAACAGACTCTCGACTTTGACGGGCGTGTGACAACGCAAGCGCCTGCGGGGAAGATCGGCATGCTGTTGCTTGATCCTGCCGATGTCACGATCAGCAATGCAGCGCAATCCACCAGCATGACTAGCGGCGCCCTATTTTCTGATGGAACAGCATCCATATCGAATGTTAACGTCGCCACATTGGTTGGGGCACTTGGCAGCACGAGTGTCGTTGTAGATGCAAGCGCGGGTTCCGGAAGTGGCACGGGGACAATCACGGTGGCTGACCCTGTTACATGGGGAAGCGCGAGTTCCCTGACCCTCAAGGCGACCACGGATGTCACGGTCAATGCATCGATTACAAATACCGGATCGGCATCGCTGAACTTGTACGGCAACGGTGCCATTGTCGTGAACAACCCGGTTTCGGTCGGCGGCAATTTTTCTGTTGCCGGCACATCCGGGGGTATCACTCAGGCGACTTCGTTTTCTGGCAATGCACAAATAAATGGCTCGGGTTTCGCTGTTCAGGCAGGCCAGATTGATTTGACTTCGGCCGGTTCGCTCATTGCTGCAGGCAATACGAACCTGACCGCTGCCAACATCAACATAAACGGGATACTCAAGCACGCTCCCGCCACATCAAGTAGCGGGGTCGCCACGCTCAATGCAACGGGCAATATCGCTTTACAAGGGACGATCGAAGGCGTCGGTCCCGGTGGATACAAGGTGCAGCTTCAAGGCGGAACTATCACTACTGATGCCACAAAAACGCTGAATATCATCGGGTCTGGAGAGAACACCCTCATTGAAGTCGACAACGGGGCGACCTGGACGAACAACGGCACCGTCAACATGACGGGCAATTCCCAGATTCGCCTGTTTGACGGATCTGTCACCTCTACCTTTACCAATAGCAGCGGCGGACAGTTCAACAGTTCGTCCACGGCAAACTGGTCCTTCTTCAGCAATCCCGGAAGCCAGAACGGCATCATCAACAACAACGGGGCGATGACCATCGACGGCACTGCGGCGGGGCTGCAGTCCTTTGAAGCGATCTTCAACCAGGGGGCGACCGGCACGCTGACGCTGGCTAACGGCGCAACCCTGTCGCTGCAGAATGCGCAGAGCGTGGAAGGGGCGATCAATCTACCCCTCGGCAATAATATTCACGTCTCGGAATACCACGGGGCCCCGGCGACGTTTACCGGTGTGGCCTTTACCGGTAGCGGCCAGTTGGCGTTGACGAGCTCTTCGGTGCAGGCCACCTTTGACAATGTCAGCGCGCCCGACACCCCGTTGAGCGTGTCCGGTGCGGCAACCACAATCAGCGGCGGTACCTCGGTGTTCGCCAGTGCATCCGGGCTTGGCAGCAATCTGACGCTCGATAACGGCATCCTGGCTATCAAAGGCGGTAATTTCACTGTGCCTGCCGGCGCAAGTTACAGCGGCAACGTCGGCTATTACGCCACTGGTAACCTGACGGTTCCCGCCGGTGGCGATATCTCCACGTTCGGCAGTGTCACGCTGATCGGAGGCTGGAACGGCAACACCGGTACGCCCGGCGTATCGGGGTCGGGCAACATCAATATCAATAGCGCCAAAGTCAGTGCCTTGGGCGGTGATGCAACGCTTTCGATGAGCGGTAGTCTTTCCCTCCAGGCAACGACTGCTAATGCATTTATTGAAGCTCCGGACGTATTCCTCACGGCAGGCGGCAATGTCTCGTTTAGTAATTCCGGCACAAACAAAGCATATGTCACCTCCCTGCTGGCAGCGACAACCCACCTGACATTTACCAACGCGACCGGGAAAGTGCTGTTTAATGGTGTGGGCGCGACGGCGACAACATCCGGAAATCTCGGTTTTTTTCATGGCGGGGCGCCTAGCTCTCCCGGGATACCGTCGGTCCTTGGCACCAGCCTGATACTGAGTGGCGGCGACCCGGCCAACTTTGTCGCAAGCACGCCGTCGGTAACGCCAGCGGAGCCGCCTCCGCCGACGGTAGCCGAATGTACGGTCAATCCAGGCTTGTCCGGTTGCAGTTCCGTGCTTCCCACGCTGGCCACGTGTACGACAGCGCCGACAACTGCGGGCTGTTCCGTCGTGCTGCCAACCTTGGACACGTGCGTAACCAATCCGACCCAGGCAGGCTGCACGGCGGTCCTGCCGACACTGAGCACCTGCACGACGGCGCCGACGACGCCAGGCTGCGGTGCGGTGTTGCCGACGGTGGACGCCTGTATTGCCAATCCGACGCTGCCGGGTTGCACGGCAGTGATTCCCTCGCTGAGCACTTGCATGGCGAACCCGTCACAGCCCGGTTGCAGCATCGTCCTGCCCAGCCTGAGCACCTGCACGGCATCGCCCACGACGGCCGGTTGCACTGCGGTGCTACCGACGCTGAGCAGCTGCACGACCAACCCGACACAGGCGGGCTGCTCGGTGGTGCTGCCTGCCCTGGGCGCGTGCGTTACTTCGCCGACAACGCCGGGTTGTACAGCGGTCCTGCCCACACTTAGCAGCTGCACCACCAATCCGTCACAACCCGGCTGTACCGCGGTGTTGCCGACGCTGAGCAGCTGCACGAACAGCCCGACCCTGCCCGGCTGCACAGCGGTGCTGCCGACGATGAGCACCTGCACGGCGGCACCGACGACCGCCGGCTGCACCGCAGTGCTGCCCACGCTGGCGCAATGTTCCGCCACACCGACGCTGGCGGGCTGCTCGGTGGTGGTGCCCACTGCTAACAAGTGTGTGCTGAACCCATCGGCGCCGGAGTGCGTGGTGGTGCTGCCCGTAACGGACACGGGTTCGACCTCGTCTCCTGTGAACCTCATCACGGAAACCGTCGTTGAAACCAGCAATCTTGTATTGACCACGACAGCCATGATGTCGTCAAACCAGTTGCAGCCGGATAGCGGCAGCTCGTCGGGCGGCGGTTCCGGCAGCGAAGGAAAGAAAATCGACAAGAAGACCCTATCCTCGACGGATGACAGCGGAGCGAAGAAAAATGAGCCAGTCCGGAAAATGTATTGCAACTAAGCGGCTGCTGTTCATGGCGGCGCTGCTGCTGGCAGCACAGTCATGGGCAGCGCAGGTGGTCGGCACGGTGGCCAACCTGAGCGGACCGCTGGTGGCGAAGAAGGCGGACGGCACGGCCAAGGTGCTGGCGGTGAAGTCGTCGGTGGAGCAGGGCGACATCCTGGTCGCCGAAAAGGATACCTATGCGCGGATCAAGTTCATCGATGACAGCGAGATTACGCTGCGGCCGAATACCCAGCTGAAGATC
>NZ_LSTO01000001.1:2450721-2451743 GCF_002211445.1 Noviherbaspirillum denitrificans
GCACTTCAACGCCAAGGTCACGCTGCCGCAGAAGACCCTGAAGCACCTGTTCAACATGGTGCACTTCGCGATGGCACAGCAGGACATCCGCTACTACCTGAACGGCCTGCTGCTCGTCGTCGACGGCAAGAACGTGATCGCGGTCGCCACCGACGGCCACCGCCTCGCCTTCTGCCAGGTCGAGACCGACCAGAATTTCCAGCGCCAGGAAGTCATCATCCCGCGCAAGACCATCCTCGAGCTGCAGCGCCTGCTCGACGACAGCGACAGCACGGTCGACCTCGAGATCGCCAGCAACCAGGTCAAGCTCACCTTCACCGACATCGAACTGATTTCCAAGCTGGTCGAAGGCAAGTTCCCCGACTACACCCGCGTGATCCCGAAGGGCTACAAGAACAACTTCACCATCGATCGCCAGACTCTGTTGCATTCGCTGCAGCGCGCCGCGATCATGACCAGCGACAAGTTCAAGGGCGTGCGCTGCATCATCGCCCCGGGCAGCCTCAAGATCAGCTCCACCAACGCCGACCAGGAAGAAGCAGTGGAAGAACTCGAAATCGATTACGGCGGCGACACCGTCGACATCGGATTCAACGTCACCTACCTGCTCGACGTGCTGAACAACCTCAAGGCCGACAACGTCAACGTTGCGCTCGGCGACGCCAACTCATCGGCGTTGATCACCGTGCCCGACAACGCCGACTTCAAGTATGTCGTGATGCCGATGCGTATTTGATAAACCCAATAAGAGAAATCGCAAGGGGGCTGCCGAAGGTAAGGCGAGCCCCTTTGCCACATTTATGGAAATCCGAAATTCTTGGCCGGCAGCTTCCCAAGACAAGTAATTCGACCGGATGTGCACGAAAAATAAAGAACTGTAGGGTGGGTAGAGCGCAGCAAAACCCACCGAAAGCGCCACTCGAGCGCACGGCGGGTTTCGCTTCGCTCTACCCACCCTACGATCCATTATTCATTCGATGTATCCGGAAGAATCAAGACACTCTCCGAGCCGCAAGCCAGGT
>NZ_LSTO01000001.1:2451753-2453610 GCF_002211445.1 Noviherbaspirillum denitrificans
TGCGGCGCGTCGGAAAATAATCCCTGGAGGGTGTCATGGATCTCGCCGGAAAAAAGATCGTCCTCGGAATGACCGGAGGCATTGCCTGCTACAAGGTCGCGGAATTCACCCGCGGCCTGGTCAAGGCAGGCGCATCGGTGCAGGTGGTCATGACGCAGGCGGCAACGCAATTCATCACGCCCGTCACCATGCAGGCGCTGTCGGGCCGCGCGGTCTTCACCGACCAGTGGGATGCGCGCATCGGCAACAACATGGCGCACATCGACCTGACGCGTGATGCCGACGCCGTCGTCATCGCGCCCTGCTCCACCGATTTCATGTTCAAGCTGGCGCATGGTGCCTGCGATGACCTGCTGTCGACCCTGTGCGTGGCACGGCCGGCAACGGTGCCGCTGCTGATCGCACCGGCAATGAATGTCGAGATGTGGCAGAACCCGGCAACCCAGCGCAACCTCGCGCAGATCAAGGCGGACGGTATCGCGGTGCTCGGCCCCGATGCCGGCGACCAGGCTTGCGGCGAGACCGGCATGGGCCGCATGCTCGAACCGGAACAACTGCTTGAGGAAGTGATTGCGTCGTTCCAGCCCAAGCGGCTCGCGGGCAAGCGCGTCCTTATCACCGCCGGGCCGACCTTCGAACCGATCGACCCGGTGCGCGGCATCACCAACCTCTCGTCGGGCAAAATGGGCTATGCGATTGCGCGCGCCGCGCGCGAAGCCGGTGCCGATGTCTGCCTGGTATCCGGCCCGACTGCGCTCGACACGCCCTACGGCGTCCATCGCATCAATGTCCAGACCGCACAGCAGATGCATGATGTGGTCTTGTCGCGCGTCGACGGCAAGGACATCTTCATCGCCGTCGCGGCGGTTGCCGACTGGCGTGTCGCCAATGCCAGCGACCAGAAGCTGAAGAAGAACAGCAAGGGCGATGTCCCGCAACTGCAGTTTGAACAGAATCCCGACATCCTCGCCTCGGTCGCGGCGCTGGAAAAGCGTCCCTACTGCGTCGGCTTTGCGGCGGAGTCCGAGAACCTGCTGCAGTACGGCGAAGAAAAGCGGAAGAAGAAAGGCGTACCGCTGCTGGTCGGCAACATCGGCCACCAAACCTTCGGCAAGGACGAGAACGAGCTGGTGCTGTTCGACGACAAGGGCAACCAGCGCCTGCCGCAGGCCGGCAAGCAGGCCCTCGCCCGGCAGCTCGTCGCGGAAATCGCCGCGCGCATTTGAGTCACCTGTATCTTTTTGTAATGCCCGTCTCGCCAGGCGGGCGCATCACCTTATCCTGATCACCCATGAAGAATATCGACGTCAAGATCCTCGACCCGCGCATGAAAGAACAACTGCCGGCCTACGCAACGACCGGCAGCGCCGGCCTCGATCTGCGCGCCTGCATTGAGGCGCCGCTCACCATCAAGCCGGGCGAGACCCACCTGATCCCCACCGGCCTCGCGATCCACATCGCCGACCCGGGCTATGCCGCGATGATCCTGCCGCGCAGCGGCATGGGCCACAAGCATGGCATCGTGCTGGGGAACCTGGTCGGCCTGATCGACTCGGATTACCAGGGCCAGCTCATGGTATCCACCTGGAATCGCGGGCAGACGGAGTTCACGCTCAACCCGATGGAGCGCCTGGCACAGCTCGTGATCGTCCCGGTCCTGCAGGTCGGCTTCAATGTCGTCGAAGAATTCGATAGCAGCGAACGCGGTGCCGGCGGTTTCGGCAGCACGGGAAAACATTGACATGGGAGGGAAGCCGATGCGCGCGAAGTCCCGATACGCCTTGCTGCGGCAGCGCCTGCTGTTGCTGCCGGCGGCCCTTTTTATGGCTGCCTGCGCGACACCGGTTTCTCCGCCCG
>NZ_LSTO01000001.1:2453620-2455047 GCF_002211445.1 Noviherbaspirillum denitrificans
ACGGGCGGCACGCCGAAATCGCGCGAGATCGCTGCAAATGACGGCAGATAGGTGTCGATGCAAAAGGGCCCGATCATGGCCAGCCCGGCAAGCATCAGGGTCAGGGCGCGGAGTTTCTGCTTCATGAGATGGATTGTCCGAGTGTGGACCGTACTGTAACGCGCGCGTGCATACACGATAAAGACCTCATGGGGAATGACACTGTTTCCCGTTCATTGATAGTCCGGTCCTATCCCCGACCTCGTCCGGCATTGTCAACATTTAGGAAACAGTCTCATTCCTGTGAGGTTGTTTATCCCCGGAATTCCTGAAAATAGAATGAATACCGTCCTAACACGAACTGTTTCGGTACGAAGCGATGAGCACACTAGACGCCACCCTCTGCACTACCCTGCGCCTGCCGGCCACGATCGGCGAAATGACGCAGGCCTGGCATGCGTTCGAGCAATTCGCGTCGCGCCACCTGCGCAGGCAGGGGCTGACGCCGGCACAGTTCGCGGTGCTGTCCGCACTGGCCGCCGTGACCGCGCTGTCCTGCAAGACGCTGAGCGAACAGACCGGCATCACCAAGGGCAGCCTGACCGGCATCGTTGACCGGCTGGAGCAGAACGGGCTGGCGCAGCGCGTCGTATCCCGTGAAGACCGCCGTTCGCACCTCGTGAATCTCACCGACGAAGGCCGGGCGACCTTCGAACGGGTTGCAGAAAAGCATTTCGCCCATCTGCAGCAGGCGTTCGAAGGCGTCGACCGTGAAGAACTCACGGACATCGAAGCCGGCTTCCGCCGTTTTCGCCAACTCATCAATCACGCATCCCGCTAATTTCACCTGAAGGAACCCTAGCCATGACCAAGACCCTGATCCGCTCCCTGGCCGCCGCCGGCCTCATCCTGTCCTCCGCCGCGTTCGCGAATGCACCGGCCGGCACCTACAAGATCGATGCCGCGCACTCCGTCGCCTACTTCGAAGTCGGCCACATGTCCGGCGTGTCCCGCTTCATGGGCCGCTTCAACGACATTTCCGGCGACCTCGTGGTTGGCGCCGCCGATGCCAACAAGATCAAGGTCGACATCAAGACCGACAGCATCGATACCAAGCACGACGGCCTGGACAAGCACCTGAAGAGCCCGGATTTCTTCAACACGGTCCAGTTCCCGACGATGACCTTCACCTCCACCGGCGTCACCCTGAACAATGGCGAAGGCACTGTTTCCGGCAACCTGAGCCTGCACGGCGTGACCAAGCCGGTGACCTTCAAGCTGAAGTACATCGGCACCGGCCCGGGCATGAAGGGTGAAACCCGTGCCGGCTACGTCGCGACCTCGACCATCAAGCGCAGCGATTTCGGCATGACCTACGGCCTGGGCAAGGCTGCGACGGATGAAGTGGAACTGCGTATCAACATCGAAGCGGCATCGAGATGGCCGCG
>NZ_LSTO01000001.1:2455057-2456184 GCF_002211445.1 Noviherbaspirillum denitrificans
AGTGGTCGTCGACAGCTGCGAACCGGAGCCCATCGATGCCTGCGCCGAAAAGCTTCTGGTCGCACAGGCGGCCGCCCATCGCCCCGACGCGCTCCTCCTGCTCCAGCCCTCCGCGCAGACTGCCCGCATTGCCGTCGCCGAGTCCGCTCGTGCGCGGATTCCGGCCGTCACCGCACGCATGATCCTGCGCGAGAGCGTGCACGGCTACCTGCGCGACAACAACACGTTCTCGGCCATCGAGCAGGGCACGCGTGCAATTGAAAAAGCCTGGCGCGAACCTCCGGTGCAAGATCTTCCGGGACCGTCGCCGAAGACCGGTGCGGTGGAAATCCCGCCGTACGCCCCGGTCGTCGACCTCACCGGCACACTTGCCGCGCAGGACATCGACGGCCTCAAGGCGGACATCGCTGCTTTCCGCTCACGCAAGGGTGCGCAGATCGCGGTGCTTATGCTGCCCACCACGCAACCCGCGTCGATCGAGGAGATAGCGGTACGCGTATTCGAGGAATGGAAGCCCGGCCGGAAAGGCATCGATGACGGTGTGCTGATCCTCGTCGCCAAGGATGACCGGCGCATGCGCATCGAAGTGGGTTACGGTGTCGAAGCCGTGCTGACCGATGCCATCGCCAGCCGTATCGTCAATGAGCGCATGCGGCCGCTGTTTCGGCGCGGCGATTTCGGCGGCGGCCTCCATGCGGCGGTGGAACAGATCGTCCGCGTCATCGACGGCGAGGAACTGCCGCCGGTTGTCGTCACTGAGAGCGAGGGCGGACCGGAAACGCCACACTTCATCGCCGCCGGCATTGCCATCTTGCTTGCCGTGATCGCGCGTTTTCGGCTTCCTGCGCTTGCCGCCGTGGCGCTCGCAGCTGGCGGAATCGGCGCGTCATTGTGGCTGCTCGGCGCAGAAATCGGCCTGATCGTCTTTCTCTCGTTCTTTGGCGCGGCAATCGCATTCGGCCTGATGGAAGCGATAGGCGCGGGGTACAGGGGGGCATCGGGAAGGGGGAGATCGAAACGTTCCCGCAGCTGGAGCGAGGAATGGGACAGCATCCGCGAACATAGCTGCAGTGGCGGCAGTCGCTCGAGCAGCGATAGCGGCGACGGTGGACGCTCGGGTGGGGGAG
>NZ_LSTO01000001.1:2456194-2464377 GCF_002211445.1 Noviherbaspirillum denitrificans
CGGTCTTGCTCATGGCGCTTGCCAGCGGCAGCTTCCTGCTGCTCTACGTCCTGCAGCGTTCGCAGTATGACTTCTTCAGCGACCTGATGCTGCTGGCGGCAGGCCTGGGTGCCGGAGCGCTTGCGCTGTACTACGCGCTGCGCGCGATGCATCGCCACGAGCGGCCCTTGCTGGAACTCAGGACATTGAACCAGCCCCGGTACATTGTCGGGGTCGGCTTGTTCACCCTCTGCTACGCGATACTGGGCGCGAACAACTTCATGCTGCCCGTCTTCATCCAGCGCACGCTCGGCTTTTCCTGGCAAACACTCGGCGCGTTCCAGAGCCTGGGGCTGTTTTCGGCGCTGGCGGGCTGGTTCGTGATGGCGTGGATGCTGCCGAAATGGCCGGGCGCCAGGAAATTCCTTGTCGCCGGTTTCCTCGCGCTCGCGGTATCCGGCTGGCAGCTTTCGCGCCACAATGGACAGGCCGACCTGTGGACCGATGTCCTGCCCGCGCTGCTCGGCAACGGCGTGTTCCTGATGCTGGTCATGGCGACCGTCGCGATGCAGACCTTTCGCGACGTGCAGCACAATGAAGCGCTGCTGTCGCACGCGCAGCAATTCAAGAACATGGTGGCCCAATTCGGGATGGCGCTGGGTGTGGGCGTGGCGACGATTGTCCTGCAATGGCGCACGACCGCGCATTACGCTGTGCTGAACAACCGCTTCCATGAGGGAGATCCGGCCTTTGCCGGCCTTGTCGAGCAATTGGCGAATTCACTGGCCCCGGGAAGCGGAGGACAGGCGATGCCGACAGCACTTGCTTACCTTGGGCAGCAGCTGGGCCAGCAAGCCACCCTTGCCGCATGCCTGGACTACTTCGGCGCGGTGGCATGCATCGGACTTCTTGGCGCCACGCTGATGCTGGCGCAAAGGCTCATGAAGTAAAGGCGCCGGCCATGGAGCATTCAGCCGCCGCGCAAGCTCGTGCTGATCGCCAGGGCGCGCTTGAGTGTCTTGGTGACCGGCGTCTTTTCGCAGATTTCCGCCAGGCGTTGCTGCTGTTCTTCCGACAGTGCCGCTTCAATCAGGACTTCACGCGTGACTTTTTCTTCGCCGCTCTCGTCGCGGAAGAAGCGTGCATTGACCTTGATCTCCCCCAGGTGCCACTGCTTGCGGTCCGCGTACATGCGTAGTGTCAGCGACGTGCAGGAAGCCAGTGCCGCGAGCAGGAGTTCGTAGGGGGCCGGTCCCGTGTCGGTTCCGCCGGCGTCGAGCGGTTCGTCGGAGCGCAGCGCATGCGTGCGCGCCCGGATCAGTTGCGGATAGCCGGAAGGGCTGGAAAGATGAATGGAAGCCATGGAGGAAACTTTATGATTAGCCTTGCGTGGAAAATTCCTGCCCTTTGGATGACGCGTGCCATGCATTCCATGCATCGAGACCGCCGACCAGCGGTCGCACATCGGCGAAGCCGTGGCCCATCAATTCGCGTGCCACTTTCGCCGCCGTCGCCTCGTTCGGGCAATTGCAGTACACGATGACCGGAAGATCGCGCGGCAAGCGGGCGAGCTCTTCGAGGTGACCTTCCTGCCCGTAAAGGATTGCGCCCGGGATGGGCGCTTCCAGTGCCTGCGACGCGGGGGAGCGGGCATCGATGACGGCGGGGCGGTCGCCGCGCTGCATGGCATCCCACAGTTCATCGACGGAAATGCGCGCCATGCGCAGCGATTTCAGAAAGCGCTGCCGCTCGGCGTACTTCGCCACGAGGAACAGGATGAGCAGGAGGAGCAGCGCAATGCCGGCGGCAGTGCCCATGCCCGCAAGGACATCCAGCAGCCGGTCAATGCTCTTGTGGAACAGCCCGCCGAGCGCAAGAGCACTGCCTGCCCAGAGCAGCGTTCCAACGACGGTGAAGACCAGGTAGCGTCCCTTCGGCACGCGCAGCACGCCGGACATCGGCGGTGCGATGGTATTGAAGCCGGGAACGAACTTGCTGACGAGTAATGACTTGCTGCCCCATCGCCGGAAGCGCTCTTCGGTACTGCTGACGCAGTAATCCGGCGACAGGGAGATGCGGCAAAGGGTTTTGAGAATGCGGCTGCCGTGCGTCCGGCCCGCGAGGTACCAGGCCGAATCGGTAATCAGGCAGGCCAGCACGGCCGTGGCAAGGCATTCGTACCAGGTGAACTGTCCGTCGGCGGCAAGGGCGCCCGCCACGACCAGCACGGGATAAGCCGGCAGCGGCAAGCCGGCCTGTTCAAGCAGGACGTTGAGGAAGACAATCAGCGGACCGTACTGCTGGAGGAGATCGATCAGGCGTTCCATGTACAACGCGGCGATGCAAAAGAGCCTCAGTGTAGCACCGCATCGCGTTGTCCTCCGGCGCGCTTATTGTGCCCTGGCAGCCTGTTGCGCGGCGAAGTTGTCGATCAGCATGCCGTAGTTATGCAGGTGCTGATGGAAGATCTCGCCGGTCTTCGGCGCGCTCGGCAGCCGCCAGTCGCGCTGCAGCTCGGCTGCCACTACGATCCAGTTCACCGGGATGACGCCGGCCGCACTCATGCGCTGCACCGCCATCTGCTGGGTCGCCGTATCGTTCGCGCCGGAGGCATCGACCACGGCGTAGACGGTAAAGCCTTCTTCCGCCGCCTGCATCGCCGGGAAGGCCAGGCAGACGTCGGTGGTGACGCCCGCCATGATCAGCTTCTTGCGGCCAGTCGCCCTGACAGCGGCGACAAAATCCTCGTTGTCCCAGGCGCTGATCTGCCCGGGGCGGCGGATCAGCGGGGCATCCGGATACATGGCGCGCAGTTCGGGAATCAGCGGGCCGTTCGGACCTTCGTCATAGCTGGTGGTGAGGACGGTCGGCAGGTCATGCGCCTTGCCCAGCTTGGCCAGCGCCAGCACGTTGTTGCGGAATTCCGCGGGCGGATAGTCGTGCACCAGCTGCATGATGCCGGACTGGTGGTCGATCAGGATGAGGGCGCTGTCTTCAGGAGACAGGCGTTGTTTGCTGAACGGGATTGCCATGATGTTTTCCTTCAGTTGGTGAGCTCGCCGCGGGCATAGGCCCAGGATTGCTGGATCAGTTCGAACAGGATTTCGCCTTCGCTTGCATCGCGGGGCGCGAATACCATCAAGGTGTTCGATGACACGGTGGGAAAGCCCGCGAGCGGGTGGCTTTCACCCCAGCCGTTTTCAATGACTTCCTGCCGGAGGGCGGCGGGAAGCGTCATGTGCATGCTGCCGTCAGGCAGCGGGTGGAAGTGCGCAAACTCGGTGCCGAGCAGGAAGGCGTCGTCCGGGCCTTGTGCGTCATCCCGGGAGAGAAAAAGTCCGGCGGTACCGGCGGGTGCGCGGAGGCTGTGCGCCACACGCACGCCGGGCAGTGCGGCGGCGCGACGGATCACGGACTCCAACACCGTGACATCCGGCGCCTGGTCGAGCTGCATGTGGGGGTTGGTCTTCGTGGTGCGCGGCTTGCCGCCTGCACGTAGGGGAAGCGTGGCGGTGGTGTTCATGGATTGCTCCTGTCTTGGAAAGGCCGACGGCCTTGCGTAGTGCAAATATAGGTGCGACAGACAGGAGCGAACAGAGCTTAAAATGAAAGTCCAGCGTTTCAGAAGTGGAACACTATGAACCTCCCCGATTTTGAAGGCATGGCGGTCTTCGTGAAGATCGTCGAAGCCGGCAGCCTATCGGCCGCCGAAAGGCTTTATGGCTTGCCGAAAGCGACCTTGAGCAGGCAGGTCGTGCGCCTGGAGCAGGCGCTGGGCGGCCCGCTTCTGCTCAAGACGCCGCGCGGAATCCGGCTGACAGAACTCGGATTGTCCTATCTGGCCCGGTGCCGGCCGCTGGTGCAGGATGCGATCGCCCTCCAGGATGAGTTCTCGGCGCGCTCGTCCGTTCCCTCCGGACGCCTGCGAATGTCCGCCAGCGTCGCCTATGGCCGCCACGTGCTGGCGCCGCTGCTGTTCGAATTTTCCCGCGATTACCCGCTGGTCCACCTGGACATCGAGTTCACCGATCGTCCGGTGCAGATGGCCGATGAGGGCTTCGACCTCGCGGTGCGCATGGGGACGCTGCCGGACAGCGATCTCGTCTCGCGGCGGCTGGGGAGCGTGCAACGTCTTCTGGTCGCATCACCGGCTTACGTCGAACGCGCCGGCCGGCCGCAGTCGCCGGCTGACCTGATCTCCCACAAATGCCTGCTGATCCGTCCGGAGATGCGCCGCTGGCAGTTCCAGGGCGCCGAGGGAGCGCAGAGCGTTCCGGTCGTTCCATCCATGGTCGTGCGGGACATGCATGCGATGAAAGACGCCGCACTGGCCGGTCTGGGCGTGACCATCCTGCCCGGGTTCCTGGCCGGCGATGCACTGCAGGGCGGTTTGCTGGTGGAGGTATTGCCGGGATGGCGGCTGGCCCCGGCTGCCGCTACCGCCTTGTATCAAAAGACCAGGACTGCCTCGCCAGCGCTTTCACGGCTGCTCGAATTCCTTGCGGCACGGCTGCAGGGCAGGCGTTGAAGCCTGGGACAAATACCTCACGGTGCATCATCCCCGCCATCACCCTGGCTGATCAGTCCCCGCTTGAAGTCGCTCGGCGGCAGTCCGATGTGCTGTGAAAAGAAGCGCGCGAAATGACTCGGCGCCGAAAAACCCAGCTTGTCCGACACCTCTGCCACCGTCACGCGTGGATCGGACAGCATCCGCGTGGCAAGCGCCATGCGCTCCCAGTCGAGGTATTGCTGCGGTGATGCACCGACGCAATTCTTGAACTGCTCGAAGAAGCGCGAACGCGACAGCCCGACTCGGCTGGCGATGTCATCGAGGTTCGGGTTTTCCGCTGCCGACATGCGGATGATCCGGATCGCATTCACGACCCGGGAATCCATCGGGCGCTCCGCGCGGAAATGCTTTTGTCCCTCTTCAAGATCGGAATAGGTGTTCGCCAGCGCCGTGACAAGGTCGCGCAGCAGGCATTCGCGCTCGTTGTCGTCGATCTCGATGCCGGCAGTCATGCTCAGCGCCAGGCGGTTCACCTGTTCGCGCACCTCCGGCGTGAGCAGTACCGCCGGCTGCGGAAACAGGCGCGCACGCAGCGGCAGCGCCAGGCCAAGCAATGACGCCATCCAGGCGCCGTCGAGCAGCAGCGTCAAGGCGAGCATCGGGCCCTTGGGATTTTCCAGCTTGGCATGCGGCAGCCACGGGCCGATCAGCAGGGCGCTGTTGTCGTCGAGGACGTACGGCTTGCCGTCGATGCGGAAGTCGGCGTCATAGCCGCCGATCTTGAAGATGCAGTTGTATTCCGAATGGGCGTGCTCGACCAATGCGCGCGCCGTCAGGTTCAGCGTCACCCGGCCGTATCCACCCTGCATGATGGTCGACTGGTTCAAAGTATCCATGGATGCACTCGTCGTGTTCTCGCGCCGGTCGGCGCGTCGTGTTCGTAACTGTATCCAAACAAGCGGCAGCCCGCAGTGGACGCTAAGGATGTCGCAAACAAAATCGGACAATCCGGTACACCGCCGCACGGTCAGGTTATTGCCGCAGGAAGCCCCGCCGGTATCTTAGCACTCGACAAGACACGGACCGTACCGGTCCCCATTCGGAGGAGATCGTCATGACAAATACCTGCGTCGTCGTCGGCAAGGGACCGCACAAGGTCCTCGCGCTGCACGGCTGGTTCGGCAGCGCGCGCGGCTGGGGCTTCCTGCCCGAGGTGCTGGACCAGCAACAGTTCACCTATGTATTCATGGACTACCGCGGCTACGGCGGCTCGATGGCGCGCAAGGGCGAATACAGCATCGCCGAAATCGCCAGCGACGCGCTGGAGCTGGCCGACGCGTTGCACTGGGACCGGTTCAGCCTGCTCGGCCACTCGATGGGCGGCATGGCGATCCAGCAAGTGCTGCTCGATGCCCCCGAGCGTGTGCGCAAGCTGGTCGCGGTCACGCCGGTCCCGCCCAGCGGCGTCCCGTTCGACGAGGGGGCGTGGACCTTGTTCTCGCGTGCCGCGCATGACAAGGCGGCGCGACGCGCGATCATCGACATGAGCACAGGAAACCGCCAGTCCGGCGCCTGGCTCGATGCGATGGTTGCGCATTCTCTCGAACATGCCGATGCCGAGGCATTCGGTGCCTACCTGCCCGCATGGGCAAGGAACGATATTGCTGCACAGGTCGAAGGCAACACCGCCGAGATCAAGGTCATCGTCGGCGAGAGCGATCCCGGCTTGACCGCTGACTTCATGCGCGCCACCTACCTGCGCTGCTATCCGCGCGCGGTGCTGGAGACGATGCCGAATGCCGGCCATTACCCGATGCACGAGACACCGGTGGCGCTTGCCACTTCCATCGAAAGCTTCCTGCGCGGCTGATGCCGCCTTGAAGCAATCGCCAATCCCACTTTGACAGGAATACCATGAAACTTGCCTCACTCAAAAACGGCAGCCGCGACGGCGTGCTCGTCGTCGTATCCAGGGACCTTGAGCGCGCGGTCCCCGTGCCCCACGTCGCCCGCACCATGCAGGAAGCAATCGAACGCTGGACGGAGGTCGAGCCGAAGCTGCAGGAAATCTATCGCGATTTGTGCGCCGGCCGCATGCCGGCAGTGGTTGCCTTCGATGCCGCGCAGGCCGAATCGCCGCTGCCACGCTCCTTCCAGTGGCTGGACGGCAGCGCCTACCTGAGCCATGTCGAACTGGTGCGGCAGGCGCGCGGCGTGGAAATGGCCAAGGAACTGTACAAGGAGCCGCTGATGTACCAGGGCGATTCCGAATACTTCGTCGGCCCGCGCGACCCGATCCTGGCGGCGGACGAGGGCTGGGGGATCGACCTCGAAGGGGAGGTCGCCGTCATCGTCGACGACGTGCCGATGCAGGTGACGCAGGAGGATGCGGGAAAGCACATCAAGCTCTTCATGCTGGTCAACGACATCTCGCTGCGCCACGTCATCCCCGCCGAGCTGAACAAGGGTTTCGGTTTCCTTAACGGCAAGGGGCAGACGGCGTTTTCGCCGGTTGCGGTGACGCCGGACGAGTTTGGCAGCGCATGGAACGGCAGGAAACTCGACCTGTCCCTCACCGTGCATGTCAATGGCAGGCAGCTCGGCCAGCCAAAAGCCGGCGTCGACATGTATTTCGATTTTCCGACGCTGATCGCCCATGCCACCAAGACGCGCCCGCTCGGCGCCGGCACGGTCATCGGATCGGGCACGATTTCCAACCACGACCGCAGCAACGGCTTTGCCTGCCTGTCCGAGGCGCGCGCGCTTGAGACGGTGGCCAAGGGGGCGCCGTCCACTTCGTTCATGAAGTTCGGGGATTCGGTGCGTATCGAGATGTTCGATGACGACGGACGTTCGATCTTCGGCGCCATCGACCAGCGCATCGAGCGCTATGTGCCTGCCCGCGCAGCCTGACTGCCCGCCAATACCGTTTGTGACCAGGAGTGACGCCGTGACGCAGAACAGTTCTTTTGACAACCTTTCTTACCAGCACGGTTTCGGCAATCAGTTTTCCACGGAAAGCGAGCCGGGGGCGTTGCCCATCGGACGGAATTCGCCCCAGCGCGCGCCGCTTGGCCTGTATTCGGAGCTCCTCTCGGGTACCGCCTTCACGGCGCCGCGCGCCGTCAACATGCGTACCTGGATGTACCGGATCCTGCCTTCAGCCGCGCACGGTCAATTCCGCAAGTCGGCCGCCGGGGCGCGCATCCGCTCGGCGCCGCTCGCCGAGGCGGAGGTGCCGGCAAACCGGCTGCGCTGGGATCCGTTCCCGATTCCGGCTGTCCCGACCGATTTCATCGACGGCCTGTCCACGATTGCCGTCAATGGAAAGATCGACGAGCAGACAGGTTGCGCGGTGCATGTGTACTGCGCCAGCAAATCGATGGGAAGGCGTTACTTTCTCAACGCCGACGGCGAGATGATGCTTGTACCGCAGGCCGGGGCGCTGGCGCTTTGCACGGAACTCGGCCGCTTGCGTGTGCAACCCGGCGAGATCGCCGTCATTCCGCGTGGCATCCACTTCAAGGTCGATCTGCTGGACAAGGATGCGCGCGGCTATGTCTGCGAGAACTACGGCCAACCCTTCCGCCTGCCGGAACTCGGTCCGATCGGCTCGAACGGTCTCGCCAACGCGCGCGATTTCCTTTATCCCCACGCCGCATACGAGCAGGTCGACGGAGAGGTCAGTGTCGTC
>NZ_LSTO01000001.1:2464387-2467963 GCF_002211445.1 Noviherbaspirillum denitrificans
CGTACCCGGCTGCAGGTGGCACTCGGCAGGCTGATCAAGCTCAAGCCGCGCGACCTGCCTTCCGAAGTCTCTGAAGATTTCGCCGACCTCGTCAGCGGCATCTCGCGCTTCCCTGTGAAACATGTGACGCAGGAAATAAGGGCGGCTGTCGATGTGCTCAGCAACGCGCAAGTCATGGATGCCATCAGCCGCATCATGCGCATGTACGACGCGGTCTCCGCATACCAGCCGCTACCAGTGAAACATCCCGGCGGCGTGCCGTGCCGCTCACTGCCGGCGCACTGGGCCTCTACAGACTATCGCGGTACGCACCGGGATTCAGTCCGGTCCACTCCTTGAACGCATGACAGAAGGAGCTTTGCTCCTGGTACCCCAGGAGGAAGGCGATTTCCGCCAGGCTGAGCCGGTCGCGTGCGAGATAGTCGAGTGCAAGTTCATGCCTTATGTTGTCCAGCACCTGCTGGAACGTCGCACCGGCGTCTGACAGCTTGCGCTGCAGCGTGCGCGGAGTGATGTTCAACTCTTCTGCGATCGAAGCCAGCCGCACGCGGTCCTGCGCCAGGTTGCGCACAATCGCGCCACGTACCTGCCCCACAATCCCCGCATCCGCCTGGACGCGCTGCTTCTCGCGCAGCAATTGCTCCGCATGCTGCTGCAGCACTGGATACAGGCCGACATCCGCATTGCGCACGGGCCACGCAAGCAGCGCGGAATCAAAGCGTGCGACATTGGCTTCTGCGTTGAAGCGCAGGTTCTCGCCAAAGATGCGGCGGTGCTCGCTGCAGTCTTCCGGAGCCGCATGGCGGAACGCGACCACCGCGCGCGGCAATTCCCTCCCCGCCAGCCAGCTGCCAATTACCTGGATACCGGCGAATACGCTTTCCACGAGATGCCGGCTCGCATCGGGCATCGCACTATCCCAGCGATACTCAGCCACGGGGCCGTCGATGCGCAAGGCTGAACGCCCGAGGTCATGCGCCAGCCCCTCGAAACGCAAGGTCTGCTGCAAGGCCTGCCCAAAATCACGGCAGCTCAGCAGGATGAGGCCGTAGACGTTGTACGCACCAAGCTTTACGCATTCACCGACATGCAGGCCGAAATGCGGGTCATGCGCGAATTCGGCGCCGGTGTCGAGCAGGCGCAGGTACGCATCGGCGGAAACGGACTCTGGCAACGGCGACAACATTTGCCCCGCGGCCCGCGCGAGTTTGTCCGCATTGACGCCGCGCGCCGCTGCAGCCTCGAGCAGAGGTTGCAGGTAGGCAACAGCGACGATGCCGGATGCTTGATCAATTACGGATGAAGGCGTGCTTGGCATGTTGGGACAAATGGGTTGGCATGAACGCGCAATACAAGGAAGCCATCGCTCAATAAGCTGCTGCCAAAGTATAAACAAAAGGAGCGGATGGATGAGACGATGGAATGGCTGGGGCGACGATACGATCGATTTTCCCTTGCAAGAGGATGCGCTGCACTTCCTGCGCGAACGTGTCGGCCAAGGCATCGCAATGGCGGATGCCGCATTCGAAGATGTATGCAACCGCGTGCCGCCGAGCAGATTGCGACCGCATCGCCTGGTCGACATCTCGGCGCCGGTCCGCCTGCGCAACGGCCTCGGCCAGAGCATGCAAGACTGGCTGAGGTTGCGTTATGGCGTACCCGGTCCGCTGCCGGATGGCGTGGCATTTCCGGAAAGCAGCGAGCAGGTGCGCGAACTTCTGGATTTCGCCGCACGCCACGACGCTGCCGTGATTCCATACGGAGGCGGCACCAGCGTCGTCGGACATCTCGGTGCACCCGCCGGTGCCCGCCCCGTCCTGACCATCAACCTCTCGCGCCTGAACCGTCTGCTCGACTTCGATCCCGATGCGCAGCTCGCCACCTTCGGTGCCGGCGTCGCGGGTCCCGAGCTGGAAGCGCAACTGCGCGCGCGGGGATATACGCTCGGTCACTTCCCGCAATCGTTTGAATATTCCACGCTGGGCGGATGGATCGTCACACGCTCCTCAGGGCAGCAGTCGCTGCGCTATGGCCGCATCGAGCAACTGTTCGCAGGTGGACGGATGGAAACGCCGCAGGGCACGCTCCACATCCCTGCATTTCCCGCTTCTGCGGCAGGCATCGACCTGCGCGAACTGGTGCTGGGTTCGGAAGGACGGATCGGCATCCTGACGGAGGCAACAGTACGCATCTCGCGCCTGCCGCAATCCGACTCCTTCCACGCGGTGTTCTTCCCCGGCTGGCGCGAGGCCGAAACCGCGTTGCGCCACATCGCGCAGGCCCGCATTCCACTGTCGATGCTGCGGCTGTCGAATCCGGTGGAGACCATGACGACCTTGCGGCTGGCCGGAAACAAGGGCTTGATCGGCTTGCTTGAACGCTACCTCAGTTTGCGCGGCTGCGCTCACGGCAAATGCCTGCTGCTGATGGGCGCCAGCGGCGATCGGCTCCCTGTGCAACAGGCAATCGGCAACGCGTTGCGCATTGCGCGCAATCACCACGGCGTGCATGCCGGCGAGGCGATCGGCCGTAAATGGAAAGCCAACCGTTTTCGCAACGTCTACCTGCGTAATGCGCTCTGGGGCCGCGGCTACGCGGTCGACACGGTGGAAACCGCAATCGACTGGCTGCGGGTGCAGCCGACCATGCATGCGATTGAACAGGCGGCGGCCCAGGTCCTGCATGCCGAAGGCGAACGGGTGCATGCCTACACCCACCTGTCGCACATTTATCCGCAGGGCGCCAGCGTGTACTCCACCTTCGTCTACCGGCTCACGGGCAATTTCAACACCGACTTCGCACGCTGGCGCAGGCTGAAAGCCGCGGTAAGCGAAGCCATCGTTGCATCCGGTGGCACCATCAGCCACCAGCACGGCGTCGGCACCGACCACGCGCCCTACCTGCACGCGGAAAAGGGGGAACTCGGCATCGCCGCAATGCGGCAGGTGTTCCGCCACTTCGATCCGCAAGGGCTGATGAATCCCGGCAAGCTGACCGGCGCATGCAACGAGGAGGCAACCGATGTGGCCCGCAAACTCGCGTGACGTCCTGCCGGCTTCGCTCAGCACGCACGAATGGGACGTGCTCGTCATCGGCGGCGGCATCACCGGCGCCGGCATCCTGCTGGAAGCTGCACGACAAGGATTGAAGGCATTGCTGGTGGAACAGCGTGACTTCGCATGGGGCACGTCGAGCCGCTCGTCCAAGCTCGTGCATGGCGGGCTGCGTTATCTGCGCGAGGGCAAGCTGTTCCTGACGCGCGATTCGGTGCGCGAGCGCGAAAACCTGCTCATGGAAGCACCCGGCCTGGTCGAAACGCAGGGTTTTGCCTTCGCCGATTACCGCGGCCGCAAGCCCGGCCGCCGGCTGTTCTCCGCCGGTCTCGCGCTCTACGACATGATGGCTGGACAGCGTATGCGGCATTACTACCCCGCCGATGAATTCCTCATGCTCGCGCCGCACATCCGTCGCGAAGGACTGGAGGGCGGCCTCTGCTACGCCGATGCGAGGACCGACGACGCGCGTCTCGTCTTGCGCGTCCTTCAGGAGGCCTCAGGTGCAGGCGGTACAGCGGGC
>NZ_LSTO01000001.1:2467973-2481873 GCF_002211445.1 Noviherbaspirillum denitrificans
GGGCTCGCGCCGCCTGCTGCGCGAAGGCGTCGAAACCCCGCTGGGCGGGTCGGGTGCCGGCAGCTTCCGCATCGGCTCGCCGATCACGCCGCCCGATACCGTGTCGGCCATCGAGAATACCTGTTACCAGTGCCACGACAACCCGTTGAGCGGCACGCGCGTCATCGCCGAGGCGACCGGCATGGTGCCCAACGTCAAGTCGGAATTCGAACGCCTGGTGCGCATGCCGATCTCGACCAAGGAGCAGCTGCGCAACAAGCGTGAAGTGCACGATATCGTCGACTCCGACTTCACCGAGTCGCCTGAATTGCTCGGCAAGAACAATCCCGAATACCGCCACGTCGAGTGCACCGACTGCCACAACCCGCACCGCGTGCGCCGCGCCAACAAGTTCTACGGCACGTCCGCCGCGACCGGCGACGGTTCGCTGCGCACACACACGCCGGGCGGCACCGTGGCGATGAAAGGCGCGGACGGCAACGTGGCGTCGGGCGTGCTGCGCGGCGCCTGGGGCGTGGAGCCGGTGTTCGGCAACACCTCGTCCACCTGGCCGCAGCTGCCGCTGTCCTTCACCGTCAAGAAGGGCGATCCGGGCCTGAACACCTCGACCGACCGTAACAAGACCTACCTGACGCGCGAGTACCAGCTCTGCTTCAAGTGCCATTCCAACTACGCGAACTCGGACGACCTCGACGCCTTCCCGGCGCTGGGCAACACGCTCGGCGGCACCGGCGGCGCGGCGGCGAACCGCAACTACCTGTCGCGCTATACCAACGTGGCATCGGAATTCGGTTCGGTGCGCGCGACCGACCCGCCGTCGACCGGCACCGACCAGGGCGAGTACGCCAACGGCACATCCAACAAGGGCACGGCCTGCAACGGCAGCGATTGCGAGCCGAACGGTTCCTACCCGAACCAGGGCGCGGCCAGTTCAGCGACGCGCTACAACCACCGTTCCTGGCATCCGGTGATGTGGCCGACGGGACGCGACCGCGCGGAACGCAAGATGAACGCCACCGGCGCGATCAACCTGCTCGGGCCGTTCGTCGCCAACATCGGCACGCAGACCATGTACTGCTCCGACTGCCACGGACAGAAAACCTCGTGGAAGATGAGCCCGCTCGGCCCGGACCTGACGCAGACGCAGGGACCGCACGGCTCGGACCTGAACTTCCTGCTCAAGGGAAAATGGGACCGTACCGCCAACCGCGGCAACATCACCAACGGCACCTACATCTGCGGCAACTGCCACGTGCCGACCAACAGCAGCGGCTTCGGTACCCACAACCCGAGCGGCGACATGGGCGACAGCATCATGATCTGCATGAACTGCCACGTCGCCGTGCCGCACGGATGGAAGAACAAGGCCTTCCTCGTCAACATGCTTTGCGTCGGCACCGAAGGCGGCGCGACGAACAACTGCACCAGCTTCAGCGGTTATGGCGCGGTCAGGCGGCCGCCGTACTACAACGACGCACGCCTGCGGGTGAGCACCTGGGCGCGCAGCGGCAGCTGGGGCGAAACGAACTGCGGCAACGGCATGACCAATTGCTGACGTATTGCGATGACAGCACGAACGACATCCGCCGTAGTCCCGAACTTGCCGCCGCTGGTATACCTGCTGGCGTCGCGCAAGCTCACGGTGCTGTTTTTCCTGCTCACCGCCGGCGCGTCGCTGGCCATCGCGCTGGAAAAAATGCCGGCGACGGAACTGATGCTCGCGCCGTTCATCCTGCTGGTCGCGAACATCTGCGCGGCGATCTTCGCCAGCGCACGCTTCCGCGCCGACCTGCCGCTGCTGCTGTTCCACCTGTGCCTGGTGGCACTGGTGGCCCTGGTCGGACTGGCGCGGCTGACGTACATGGAAGGCGTGGCGACGCTCAGTTCCGGCACTGCGTTCGAAGGCGTGATGCTGTCCGAGAAGAGCGGCCTGCTGCATGGCGACCGGTTCCGCGCGCTTCATTTTGCGAACGACGGGTTCAACGAGGACTATTTCCGTCGCGGCACCTACCGGGCGACCTATAACCGCGTGCGCTGGCAGGATGAACAGGGCGCGTGGCAATCCGGCGAAATCGGCGACGACCGCCCGCTGATCCTCCAGGGCTACCGCATCTACACGACCAGGAACCGCGGCTTTTCGCCGCTGTTCCACTGGCAGCCGGCGGACGGCAAGGAACCGCGCGATGGCATCTACGGCACGGTGCAGTTGAACGACATGCCCGTCGACACGATCTCGCCTTCGGTGAAATGGGAACTGCCCGGCGGCATCCAGGCCCGCGCAATACTCGACTTCGAAACGCCCGATGCACGGAAGGCCCTGCACGGCACGAAGGACCTGCCGCACACACTGACCTTGAAGATCCGCGACACGCGCCATGAGCTGCGTCCCGGCGACAAGGCGGTGCTGCCGGAGGGCACGCTGACGTATGTGCAGCTGGATTCCTGGATGGGTTACCAGATTTCCTATGACCCGACGCAGCCATGGATCATGGCGACCGTGCTGCTGGGCATCGCCAGCCTGATCCGGTTCTATTGGCGGCGCATATGGTAGCCCGCATCCTCATGCTTGCCGCGCTGTTCGTCACCCAGGCGCACGCCATGCCGACCGCCTGGACCGAACCGGTCACCGGCATGCGCTTCATCGCGGTGCCGAAGGGCTGCTTCCAGATGGGCACGCGCGGACCGGTCAAGCCGATGGATATCGCGCCGTGGGAGCATGCAGGTTTCAAGGGCAAGCTGGAAGCGGACGAGCAGCCGCGGCATGAGGCGTGCGTCGATGCCTTCCTGATCGGCGAGCATGAGGTGCGCGCCAGCGACTGGGAGCGCGTGATGGGTGAAGCGCCGCCCCAGGGCAGCGGCGCCGCGCCGGCTTCCGGCATGACCTGGCATGCGGCGCAGGCGTTTGCCGCGCGCCTGACACAACTGGCGGAGCAGTCGGGTGCGCGCTACCGGTTCCGCCTGCCGACCGAGGCCGAGTGGGAATATGCGTGCCGCGCCGGCGAGAAAAAGGACAACCTGCCCGTTCGCCGCACCGACATCCGCGACGTCGCCTGGTACAGCCTGCAGCGCGCACCGGAGCCGCGCGAGGTCGGCAAGCGCAAGGCCAATGCCTGGGGCCTGTACGACATGCTGGGAAATGTGTGGGAATGGGTGGAAGACGGCTACCGTGCCGATGCGTATGCACGGCATGCGCTGTACAACCCGGTGTCGAAGGACGCCGCGGATGGCGAGCGCGTGATCCGGGGAGCGAGCCATCGCAGCGACTTCCTGCACGTACGCTGCGGCAAACGCGCCTCCTATCCGGCGAATGAAGCGATGGGCCAGATCGGCCTGCGGCTGGTGCGGACGAAATGATCATGCGCGCGCTCCTGGCCATCCTTGCGCTGTTGTTCGTCCTGCCGGCGGCCCGCGCGGCGGAACCGCTGCCGCGCGAGATCACGGTCAACGGCGTGGAATTCGTGCTGATTCCGGAAGGCTGGTTCTGGTACAGCGTGTTCGCGCTCGATGTCGCCGACCACACCGACGACAGGAAGCGCTATCGCCACGCCAAGGTCTGGCTGGATGCCTATTACATCGGCAAATACGAAGCGCGTGCAAGCGACCTGGCGCGCTTCCTGGAAGCCGGCGCGCTATCGAAGGAGGCGCAGGACGGCTTTGCCGCCTGGATCAAGCTCATGCGTGAAGAAGACGCAAGGGCCGGCGAAGACTGCACCGTGATCCGCAAGGCAGGCCGCTACGTTGAGGCCGAGCCTGGCCGCAACCTGCCGGCAACCAGCCTGTCATGGACGGTGGCCGACGAATTCGCGCGGTGGATGGGCTTTCGCCTGCCGACGGAAGCGGAGTGGGAAAAGGCCGCACGTGGATCCGACAAGCGCTTCTGGCCCTGGGGCGACACCTATCCGGACGATACCCGCGCGGTGGTGGAATGGACGTCCGCATGCGACCCGGCGCCGGTCGACAGTTATGCCAGGGGCCGCTCGCCCTACGGGATTCACCACATGGCGGGCAATGCCGGCGAGTACGTGGCGGACTGGTACAACCGCAGCTTCGATGAAGCCATCCGCGACGGCGTGCGCAATCCGCCGCTGGCTGCCGAAGGCTCGGAGGTCCCCTACGCCCTTCCATCGAAGATCACCAAGGGCGGCCGCTGGAGCATGGAAGCCGTAGCAAGCACGGTCGCAGTGCGCAGGCTGGTGGAACCGCATGCATCGAGCACCCGGGATGGAGTGCGCTTTGCGCTGGACGCGGACACCGCGCGCAAGCACATCAATAACCGCACCGCGGTCGTCACGAGGCAATGAACATGCTGGCCAGACTTTTCCCTGAAAACACACGCGGACGACGCGACCATCGCATGCGCGCGCTGGCGATTGCCGTGGCCGGAACGGCGCTGCTCGGTTTTGCCATTCAGCTGATGCCGGACAACGGCGTGAGGCAAGCGCCGCGCAAAACCGCAAAGCAGGCGCAACTGTCCGAGCTGGCGCCGTCAAAGGCCGACGTGCGCACCGTGCAGGAAACGGTGCCGCCGGAAGCCCCGCGCGAGGAGCCCGAGCCGCGCGATCCGGAAGCGGCACAGGCGCAAAAGGCAATGAAGAACGCCGAAGCGCAGATCCGCGCAAAGAAATACGACGATGCGATCCGCGAACTGCATGCCGCGCATGCAACGCTGAAGACGAACCCCAAGGCTTACCTGCTGATGGGCCGCGCGCTGGAAGGCAAGAAGGATTTCGAGACGGCGCGCGACTTCTATGGCGCGGCGATCGACAAGGACGTGCTGCTGGCCGATGCCTACTTCGGCTTTGCGACCGCCTCGGAAGCGCTCGGCGACCTGGAGGCGGCGGTCGGCGGCATGCGCAATTACCTGCATGTGCAGCCCAATGCGGATTTCAACAAGCTGAAGATCGCGCAAGCGCGGTCGGCGATCTGGGAATGGGAAGCGAAACTGGGCCGCGGCGACTGGGGGCCAACCAAGGGCATTCCGCCCGGCTTCACCGAAGCGGAACTCAAACGCGACGGCCGAGGCGTCGGCATCAAGATGCCGATCCCGGGCACGAAGCAGCCGGACGGCTCGATGCAATACGAAATCAAGCACCAGGACAGATTCCCGATGTTCAAGCCATGAGGACACAGATGAAAACAACCGGTATCGGCGCCGTGCTGGCGCTGCTGTGCTGCGCACCCGCAATGGCGCAACAGGCGGACACGTGGCGCGACCCGGGCAGCGGCATCGAGTTCGTGCGGATCGGCAAGGGCTGCTTCCAGATGGGCACCGACGCACCGAACAAATTCGTGCGCGGCGAAAAGCCGTTGCCGCCGATGCCCAACGAAGCGCCGCGCCACGAGGTATGCGTGGACGGCTTCTGGATGGGCAAGCTGGAAGTCACGCGCGCGCAATGGCAGAAGGTGATGCAGGGTTCCGCCGCGAACGTCGAGCTGCCGCAGCGCCCGGCCACGCATGTCACGCGCGAGGATGCGCTGCGCTTCATCGAACGCCTCAATGCGCAGGGCGGCGGCAAGCGCTTCCGGCTGCCGACCGAGGCGGAATGGGAATACGCGTGCCGCGCCGGTGCATCCGAGGAACCGCTGCCGCAGACGCTGGAGGACGCGCGCAAGGTGCTGGCACCCATCGCATGGTACGACACCACGACACACGGCAGCGCCGACACGCGCGACGTGGCGACACTGGCGCCGAATGCATGGGGCTTGCACGACATGCTCGGTAATGTGCTCGAGTGGGTGCAAGACACCTATCTCGAAAACGGCTATGCGCAACACGCGAGGCACAACCCGAAAGTGACGCAGGGCGGCGAGCGTTATGTGCTGCGCGGCGGCAGCTTCAAGAGCGAATGGTGGAACACGCGTTGCGGCGCGCGCCTGTTCGGTGTGCCCGGCGATCCGTCGTGGGTGACCGGATTGCGCGTGGTGCGGGAAGCGGACAGGAAATAAGCATGGGAGCAAGCATGACGACATGGAGCAAATGGATAGCCGGCGCCGCCATGGCGATGACCGTTGCGATCGCACGCGCCGCTGCGCCACTGCCGCAGGAAGTCACCATCAACAACGTGGAATTCATCCTGATTCCCGAAGGCTGGTTCTACAAGACCGGCGGCATCACGCCCGATGGTGTGGAGTGGAGCTTCCTCGACAACTATGGAGGCGGTGACGTCAAGGTGTGGCTGGACAGCTATTACATCGCCAAGTACGAGGCGCGGGCACGCGACCTGGTGCGCTACCTCAATTCGGACGAAGGCAAGTCTGAAGCGTATTCGGGCCACAACGTCAGCTGCTCCGCGCAACGCGGCGCCGATGGCAAGTATGTCGAACTGAGGCCGGACGAGAAGCTGCCCGCCACGCACATGACCTGGTACCTGGCCGACCGCTGGTCGCGCTGGATGGGTTTCCGCCTGCTGACCGAGGCGGAATGGGAAAAGGCGGCACGCGGCCCCGACCATCGCATGTATCCCTGGGGCGACGACTTCCCGGACGAGACCTACGCCGGCTACAACATGGAGAGCGCCTGCTTTACCTGGCCGGTGGACAGTTTCCGCAAGGGCTTGTCGCCGTATGGCGTGTACAACATGTCGGGCAATGTGCGCGAGTTCGTCGCCGACTGGTACAACGCCGACGACGACAGAAACCTGAAGGATGGCGCGCGTAATCCGCTTCCGGCAAAGGGATCGATCAATGCGCCCGACGTTGTCGACCCCGGCAACGACGGCCCCTGGAAACTGCTCAAGGGCGGCCGCTGGGGCGCGCAGGATGATGGTATCCGCGTCGCCTCGCGTGTCTACTTCCTGCCGGACGACGCGTTCCGCTGCAACGGCGTGCGCTTCGGCCTCGATACCGCCACGGTGCGCGAGCACCTGGCAAAAGGCACCGCCGTCATCACGCGGCAATGACAATAAAGGATATGTGTCGTGGATTTACTGAAAGTTGAATGCCTTACCCACTGGATCGCGCTGATCGGCTATTCGATCGCGTGCGTCGTCGCCATCTTCGGCGTCGTGTTCCGCAAGACGCCCGAGCGCTCGCTGTTCGCGATCCTGGCGGCCAGCACGGCGCTGCACACGGTGGCGCTCGGCATCCGCTGGGAGCGCCTTGGGCACATCCCGGTGGTCAACGACTTCGAAAAGCTGTCAGCCAACATCTGGGGGCTGATGGTGGCGGTAGTGATTGCTTACCACCTGTTGCCGAAAATGCGCGCCTTCGTCGCGTTCGTGATGCCGGTCGTGATCATGCTGATGGCGTGGATGATGCTGATCCCGGCCGCCGAATCGTCGATGCCGCCGACCTACGACACCATCTGGCTGGTCATCCACATCGGCTTCATCAAGCTGTTCCTCGGCTCGGCTTTTGTTGCGCTGGGCCTTGCCGCCGTGGTGCTGCTGAGGAATGCGGGCATCGGCCAGGAACGGCTGGCGCGCATGCCGCAGGACATGGCGCTTGACCGCACCGCCTACCGCTGCATGGCGCTGGCGCTGATTTTCGATACGCTGGGCGTCGTTGCGGGGGCGATCTGGGCGCAGGATGCGTGGGGCCGCTACTGGTCGTGGGATCCGCTCGAGGTGTGGTCGCTGGTCACCTGGCTGACCATCGGGCTGATGCTGCACCTGCGGGCGTCGTTCCGCACCGGACCGGCGGTCAATGCCGGCATGATCGTGGCGACCTGGTGCATTGCGTTCTTTACCTTCTTCGGCATTCCGTTCGTGACGACGAACATGCACAAGGGGATGGTGTAATCCTTCGCCAATAGAGAATGCAGGGTGGGTAGAGCGACGCGAAACCCACCCTACGTGTCACTTCCCTGCCACCTTCAGGTTGAGCGTATCCGCAAACCCGAGCATCGACTGCGCCACCGTCTTGTCAGTCGATGTCACCGCCGCCGCAATGGCCGTCCTGCGGTTCACCGACTCGTCCGCGGCGTTGTAGCTGATCCCCTGCTGGACGGCGACGTAATCCCCGGCATCGGCCCGGTTGTCGAGCAATCCGATCACCTCGGGCGACGAGAGGCCGGGGTAGCCCGCGCGCGCGGCGGACAGCATCGCAACAATCAGCGCCCCCCGCGACATGCCGCCCTTGTCGATCCGGCTGCTCCATGAATCGATATCGGCCGCCGCCGGCGCCGTCGCTCCGGTCAAGCCGAACACCTCCTTGTACACGGCGATCACGAATTCCGAATTCAGCAAGCCGGCGTTGAAGCCGGTCAGTGCCGGTTCGAGGATCGCCTGCGCATAGAGTCTGTCCGCAATCTGCGTCAGTGTTTGTCCGCCATTCAGCTGATCGATCGCCGCGCTGATGCTGTCCGCGTCCGGCACCCGCCTGAGGAGCGCCATGTAGACCTCGATCAGCGACTTCAGCGTGGCGGGATTGAGCGCAACCGCCTTGTCGCCGACGCCCAGGTTGACCGTGATGTCCGTGAAGCGGATGAACTGCGCGCCGCTGACGCGCGACACGTCGGTCAGGCGCGTATGGGCAACCTGGAAGTCGCTGCCGACGCGGGAGATCCGGTAGAAACCGCGCGCGCCCGAATAAGTGGCGACGCCCGCGACAACCGGTGTAATGGTGATCGGTCCGTCGGTGACCGGATCGGGCTGGCTGGTGCCGCCGCTGCTGCTTCCTCCGGTGCTGCTTCCGCCGGTGCTGCCGCCATTCGTGCCGCTGCTGCTGCCCCCGCCGCCGACGCCTCCACCGCAACCGGCGACCAGCAAAGCGATAGCGGCCGCTGCCGCGATTGAATTCAGTTTCATGAAGATCCTTTTCCGATGCCGCTCATATACCGCGTACATACTAGTTGAGCGTGCATCCGGCCTTCATTGACCTCAGTCAATTTTTGCCGGGGCGGAAGGGTCTTGTGCCAATACGGAAATAATTGCTCTCGCTCAAGGAAATATTCATTTCTGTCATGCATGCTGGCTTGGAGAGTGGAGGCGTGCGCCTCTGTAAAACACCAGAAAACCCAAGGCGGCGCAAATGCCAACAATCCTCGTCAACCAGACCCTCAGCGGCTCCATCACCAGTACCGATCCGGCGACCAACCAGGAGAACTGGACTGTTTCCCTTGCCGGCGCCACCACGTACACGATCCGCGCGTTCGGCTATGGCAACGGCGGCTATACGCTCGGCGATCCGTATATCGAAGGCGTCTTCCGTGGCACATCCACGGGCACCTTCGTCGGGTTCAACAATGATGGCCTGATCGCCGGCCCGTACGGCCGCGATTCGATGTTCACCTTCACCACGCCGGCAGGGGCGGCGACGAACTACACGATTACGGTCACCGGCGACCGCTTCACCGTCGGCACCTATGGCATTTCGGTCACCAATAGCTCCGGCGGCACGGACAGCGTGCTGGCGACCACGGCAACGACAGCAACGGTTGCCGTCGGCGGGTCGGTCACCGGGACCATCGACAATGCGACCGACACCGACTGGTTCCGCGTCGCGCTGGTCGGCGGCACGACCTATTCCATCCGCCTGCGCGGCCTGACGAGCGGTGGCGGCACGCTGCCGGATCCGGCGATCGCCGGCATCTACGACAGCAACGGCAATTACATCGGCAACACCTACGTCGACGATACCGATACGCGCGACGCGTCGATCAAATTCGTCGCGCCGTCCAACGGCAATTACTACATCGCGGCCGACGGCTGGAGCACCTACACCGGCACCTACACGCTGGATCTGTCCGCCGCCGGCAGCGACGTTACCAGCAATACGAGCACCCCCGCCACGATCGCCGTCGGCGGCAGCGCGACGGTGCAGATCGAACAGCCCTACGACCACGACTGGTATGCGGTCATACTCACGGCCGGCACCACCTACCAGTTCACGATGTCGGGCACGAACTACAACAACATGCCGGGCATCCACGGCATCGTGAATTCGGCCGGCACCTACGTGGTCAGCTATGCGTCGCCGGTGCTCGGCCCCGCAAGCGCGTCAACGAGCACCATCTTCACGCCGACGCAGAGCGGAACCTACTTCATCGACACCTATTCCCTCTACGAGGGCACCTATACCCTGACGGCCGCGTCGATCACAGCCGACGTGCCGGCCAGCACCGCATCGACCTACACGGTCCCCGTGGGCGGGTATGTCGACGGCGACATCGGCGGCGCCACGGACACCGACTGGTACAAGGTGACGCTGGTGGCCAACACCACCTACGCGATCAAGATGCAGGGCCGGCAATCGGGGAACGGCACGCTGGAAGACCCGATCATTTCGGGCATCTACAATTCCAGCGGCGTGCTCATCAGCGGCACCTTCTCGGACGACAACGACGGCAACGAGGCGTCCCTGATGTTCCGCCCCACGGCTTCGGGCGTGTATTACATTGCGGCCGAAGGTTATGCCGGCTACATCGGCACCTACCGCCTGAGCGTCACGGAAATGCCTGGCGACGTCGTCCAGCAAGTAACCGGCGCACCGATCATCAATCCGAACGACAACGTCCTGGTGACCATCGAGGACACCGCGGACAACGACTGGTACGGCATCGACCTGGTCGCGGGCACCAACTACGTGGTGCGGCTGCAGGGTGCGCCGACCAAACGCGGCACGCTCTACGACCCGGTCCTGCTCGGCCTCTACGACAGCACCGGTACGCTCATTCCGAACACCTTTGTCGACGACGTCGGCGAACTGCGCAACGCGAGGCTGGCGTTCACGCCGACCACCAGCGGCAGGTACTACGTCGCCACTGACGGCTATGACCGCTTTACCGGCACGATGAAGCTGTCCGTTACCACCGACTATATCGGCGCCACCACTCCGACATCGAAAACCTTTACTGCAGGCACGTCGGAAGAAGGCACGATCGATTTCGTCGGCGACGTCGACCGCTACGGTGTCTCGCTGGAGGCGAGCACCGTCTACTACTTCAAGATGCGCGGCTACTTCAGCCGCTACGGCGACCTGCCCGATCCGCACATCAGCGGCGTGTACGACAGCGCCGGCACACTGCTGTCGACGACGGCGCTGACCGATGCGAAAGCGGTCGGCACCGACGCCTGGGTGAAGCTGACCACCACCACGGCCGGCATGTACTACCTGGACACCGGCGGCAACGGCACCGAGGGCACCTTCATGCTGGACGTGGACAAGGAAGTTCCGGCCTCGACCGCGACGCAAGTCGTCATCGATCCCATCCCCGGCTCCTACTACGGCTTCATCGAGGATCCGAGCGACGTCGACTGGATCAAGGTCACGCTGAACACCAACACCAGCTACCTGATCAAGATGCGCGGCTTCGACAGCGACAATGGCACACTGGTCGACCCGTACATCAACGGCATCCGCCATTCGTCGAATACCGGTGTGGTCATTGCCGGCACCTCCGTCAACGACGTCGACACGCGCGACTCGCTGGTCAGGCTCATTCCGGCGACCGCCGGCGTCCACTACATCACCGCCCAGGCCAACGGCACCGTGACCGGCAGCTACCTGCTCAGCGTCGAGACCGAACCCGGCAATACCGCGCTCTCGTCGTGGACGCTGCCGGTGCCCGGCGAAATCAACGGCACCATCGACGACACCACCGACATCGACTGGTATGGCGTGACGCTGAACGCCAACCTCAGTTATGTGGTCAAGATGATGGGCGTCGACAGCGCGCTGGGCACGCTGGACAACCCGTACATCAACGGCATCCGCGCCGCAACGGACACCGCGACCATCATTGCGGGAACGAACGGCACCGCGGTCGACAGCGCCGTGCTGCGCGACTCGGTGGCCCGTATCATTCCGACCGCCAATGGCGTGTATTACATCACCGCGCAGAGCGGCACCTCGACGATGGGTACCTATTACCTCAGCGTCGCGCAGGAGCCCGGCAATACGGTGGCGTCTTCCTTTGCGCTTCCCATCGGCAAAACGGTGGATGGCAGCATCGACGACAATGCCGACATCGACTACTACAAGGTCAATCTGGACAGCACGAAGAGCTATGTGTTCAAGATGATCGTCACCGACGGCACGAGCACGCTCACCGACGCGGTCATCGCGAGCATCCGCAATTCGTCGAATGTCTCCCAGGCCGGCGTCGTCATCAACACCGCAACCGCGGACGCCTTTGCCCGCTGGGTTCCGGCGGCCACCACCGACTACTACATCGAGACCAAGGGCCTCGGCACCAACAACGGCACCTTCGAACTCATCGCGGATATCGAGCCGGGCAATACGATCGTCACATCCGGCTCCATTGAGCTGGGAGAAACCCTCGACGGCGCCATCGAGGACAACGCCGACGTCGACTACTACCGCGTCGCCCTGACATCCGGCTACAGCTATGTGTTCAAGATGCTGGTGGCCAACGGCCTCGGCACGCTCAGCGACACGGTGGTCGGCCTGCGCAATGGATCCGACGTCGCGCAGACCGCCACCGGCAGCATTTCCACGACGGCGGACTACAGCTACCGCTGGGTGGCGACCTCAAGCGCGGACTTCTTCATAGAAGCCAAGGGCCTGGGCACGAACAACGGCACCTACAAGGTGTTTGCGGACATCGAAGCCGGCAGCGCGACGACCAATGCCCTCGCCATGGCGGTCGGCGATACCTTGAACGCCGAGATCGACGACCTCGCCGATACCGACTACTACCGCATCAACCTGCCCAACACCTCCGGCTACCTGTTCAAGATGCTCGTGACCAACGGTGTCGGCACGCTGACCGACACCGTGCTGGAACTGCGCAACGGCTCCAATGGCCTCGAGACGGCACTGGCCAATACCGCGACCACGGCGGACTCGTTCTACCGCTGGACGCCGACCACCAGCGGCGACTACTACATCGTGGCCAAGGGCCTGGGCACGAACAGCGGCACGTACCAGCTCGTCGCGGTCGCCGAGCCGGGCCAGTCGGTCACCAGCGCAGGAACCATGGCCGTCGGCGACACGGTCGACAGCGCGATCGACGACAACGCCGACATCGACTACTACCGCATCAACCTGCCCAACACCTCCGGCTACCTGTTCAAGATGCTCGTCACCAACGGCGCCGGCACGCTGACCGACACGGTGCTGGAACTGCGCAACGGCTCCAACGGCCTCGAAACGGCGCAGGCCAACATCGCGACCACGGCGGACTCGTTCTACCGCTGGACGCCGACCACCAGCGGCGACTACTACATCGTGGCCAAGGGCCTGGGCACGAACAACGGCACCTACCGCCTGATCGCGGAAACCGAGCCGGGCCAGACCGTCACCGCCGCGGGTTCCATCGCGGTCGGCCAGACCATCGACAGTGCGATTGACGATACCACCGACATCGACTACTACCGGGTCAACCTGGACAATACGTCCAGCTACCTGTTCAAGATGATCGTGACCGGCGGCGTCGGCACGCTGACCGACACGATCGTGCAGTTGCGCAACGGCTCCGACGTGGTCCAGACGGCGGCCGGCAGCGAATCGTCTACCGCCGACTTTACCTACCGCTGGGCGCCTTCCACGAGCGGCAACTACTACATCGAGGCAAAAGGCAACGGCGCGATCAGCGGCACCTATCGCCTGTCTGTGGAAACCGAAGCCGGCACCACGGCGACCAGCGCCGCGACGATCGCACTGGGCAACACCGTCACCGGCTCGATCGACGACACCGCCGACGTCGACTATTACCGGGTCAACCTCATCGCCAACCAGAGTTATGTGTTCCGCATGATGGTTACCGGCGGCGCCGGCACGCTGAGCGATGCCACGATCGGATCGATCCGCGACCTGTCGAATGTGGTCCAGTCCGGCATGGGCAGCTACTCGCCCGGCACCGACTTTGTCGCACGCTGGTCGCCGACCACCACCGGCGACTACCTGATCGAGACCAAGGGCACCGGTGCGAACTTCGGCACCTTCCGACTGTCGGTGGAACTCGAAACCGCCGGCAACATCCCATCGGCGGGGACCA
>NZ_LSTO01000001.1:2481883-2489077 GCF_002211445.1 Noviherbaspirillum denitrificans
GGCAGGAGATGGCGACCGCCGTGCAGTACGGCTTGAACATCATCTTCATCGTGGTCAACAACGGCATGTACGGCAGCATCCGCATGCACCAGGAAAAGCACTATCCGGAACGCGTGCATGGCACCGACCTGGTGAATCCGGATTTCGCGGTGCTGGCGCAGGCGTACGGCATTGCCGGCGAGCGCGTCGAGCGCACCGAGGATTTCCCGGCAGCCTTTGCCCGCGCACGTGCCGCCGGCCGCCCGGCATTGATCGAACTGCGCACCGACCCGGAAGTCGTGTCGCCGCGCGCCACCGTCGCGTCACTGCGCAAGCAGGCCGCACACTAAGGAACATCATGGACGCCACCAACTTCTCCACGCTGTCCGCGGCCCTCGACTGGCACAAGGCGGGTCATCGCGTCGCGCTCGTCACTGTCGTTGCCACCTGGGGTTCGTCGCCGCGTCCGGTCGGCGCGATGATGTGCATACGCGATGACGGCCAGGTGGCGGGGTCGGTGTCCGGTGGTTGTGTCGAGGACGACCTGATAGACCGCATCCGCCGCGAGGGTATGCCGGCGCGGACAGGCACCGCGACCTATGGCGTGACGAAGGAAGAGGCCGCACGTTTCGGGTTGCCGTGCGGTGGCACGCTGCGCCTTGTGGTGGAACCGGTGGATGATGCCGGCTGGATCGACGAGGTGCTGCGCAGGATCACGCGGCACGAACTGGCGGTGCGCGAAGTGGACATGGAAAGCGGTGCGCACTCGATCGCGATCGCTGCCGGCAATGAAGTGTGCGCGCTGGAGGAGGGGACGTTCCGTATGGTATTCGGCCCGCGCTGGCGCCTGCTGCTGATCGGTGCCGGGCAGACGTCGGCACTGGCGGCGGAAATCGCCAAGACGCTCGACTTCCACGTGATCGTCTGCGACCCGCGCGAAGAGTTTTTCCGCACCTGGTCGGTGCCGCAGACCGACTTGCTGACCATCATGCCCGACGATGCAGTGCTCGCACTTGAACCCGATCCGCGTACCGCGATCGTGGCGCTGACGCACGACCCCAAGCTGGATGACATGGCGTTGCTGGAGGCGTTGAAATCGCCGGCGTTCTATGTCGGCGCGCTTGGTTCGAAGGCGAATACGGAGAAGCGTCGCGAGCGGCTGGCGTTGTTCGACCTGGCGCCGGGAGAGATTGACCGCTTGCACGGGCCGGTGGGTTTGCGCATCGGCAGCCGCACGCCGGCGGAGATTGCGGTGTCGGTGATGGCGGAGATTATCAGTGTGCGCAGCAGGATGGCCGCGATGGCGGAGCGCACTGAGGCGTGTATCACGTAAAGAAAGCGCGGCGGGTTTCGCCGCGCTCTACCCCGGCGGCCCCACCCACCCTGCGGTTCGTCATGCCACTTCCGTCGCATCCTGCGTCTTCGTCCTCATCCGCATCTGCTCCGTCAGCATCGCAATGAACGCACTGGTCGCCGAGTTCAGCGGCCGTCTCGGATGCGACACCGCCACCACCTGGCGGATCAAGCGCGGCGACACGATCGAATGGGCGCGCAAACGGCCTTCGGTCAATCCCCGGTGCACCGCGATATGCGGCAGGATGGTCGCCAGCTGCGTCTGCTCCACCAGCTTCACCGTCGTCACCAGCGAATCGATTTCAAATTTCGGCGCCAGGTCCACATCCTCGTGCTGCGCGAAGCTGTCGATGATGCCGCGCAAACCGTGTTCGCGCGTCGGCAGCACCAGCGTCAGCCCGAGCGAGGAAATCTGCCGCAGCGTCAGCCGCTGGGGCAGGGCGGCCGCATAGCCGGCGCTGGTGATGAGCACCATTTCCTCGTCGACTATGTGTTCCACATTAAGGGCGAGCTGGCGGCGCGGCTTGTTGATGATCGCGGCGTCGATCTGCCCGCCGGCGACCCAGTCGCTGAGCGTGGCGCTGTAACCGTCCGCCACGCGCACGTCGACATTCGGATACTTGATCGAAAACGCAGTCAGCGTTTCCGCGAGTACGCCTTCGGTGATCGACGCGATCAGGCCGATGTTCACATGGCCGCTGATCTCGCCGTCGGTGCTCATCAGTTGCGTGCGCGCATGCGTGAAGTCGCGCATGATCGGCAGGAACAGCCGGTACATCTGTCGCGCCGCCGCCGTCGGAACCATGCCTTGCTTGGTGCGCTCGAACAATTGCTGGCCGACCTCGTCTTCCAGCTTCGCGATCTGCATGCTCAGCGCAGGCTGGACGATGTTCAGGCGATGCGCGGCGCGCGTGACCGTGCCTTCCTCGAAGAGGCAGATGAAGTACTGGACCTGGCGGAATTCCATGTTGGACGTCCTGATAAAGTAATGCGGTCAGTATCACTTGGATTGATGTGTAGATCAACTCAATTCGACTTCTATTCCGCAAGCGCCTCACGCTGGTTATCGCTTCGTTCCGGCAATAAATCACTTTTGCTGATATTCTCAATCATTAAATATTATTTGATCTGATGTAGGGCGCTTCATATACTTTTCTTCATCAGAGAACGAGGAAGACAAACGTGCAGGCCGATGCAATAACGAGATCCGAACCCGCATTGAAAGTGCGCGACGTGACGGCCTACGCGACATCCTTTCCGGTGCCGCCGCAGGACCGGGTCACGCTCGGTGTCGGGCGCGCGATCAAGCGTGATGCGGTGGTGGTCAAGGTCACGACCGAATGCGGCCTGACCGGTTGGGGCGAATCGCATCATGGGCGCGCGCATTCCACCATCGCCCACTTCATCAACAATTCGCTGCGCCCCTTCGTGGTCGGCCGTGATGCCACCGATGTGACCGGCATCTGGAAAACCGTCTACGACCGCCAGCTGTCGAGCATGGGCCTCGGCGCCGCGTGTGCGATGGCGATGAGCGGTGTCGACATGGCGCTGTGGGATATTTGCGCGCGAGCCGCCGGCTGGCCGCTGTACCGCCTGCTGGGCGGCGGCGCGAACCCCGTCCCCGCCTACGCGGGCGGCGTGGCGCTCGGCTGGCAGGAGCCGTCCGAACTGGTCGAGGAAGCGCAGCGCCAATGCGAAAAGGGTTACCGCGCGCTCAAACTGCGGCTGGGTGACAGCAGCACGCGCGACATTGCGCGCGTGCGCGCGGTGCGCGAGGCGCTCGGCACAGACCGTGTAATCCTCGGCGATGCGAATACCGCGTACTCGCTCGACACCGCGCGCGCCGTCATCCCGGTGCTCGACGAATGCAATGTCGGCTGGCTGGAAGAGCCGTTTCCGCCCCACGATTACCGGTCATACGAAATTGCGCGCAGCTTCGGGCGCGTGCCGTTCGCGGCCGGCGAAAACCATTACACGCGCTTCGAATTCAACCACCTGATCGACGGCCGCTCCGTCACCGTGATCCAGCCCGACCTGTCCAAGGCGGGCGGCATCACCGAAGTGTTGCGCATCGCGGCGATGGCGTCGGCGCACAAGCTGCGCATCCACCTGCACACATCGATGACCGGCATTAACATGGCGGCCACGGTGCATGTGCTGGCCGCGATCGAGAACAGCGGTTATTTCGAAGCGGATGTGTCGAAGAACAACCGCTTCCGCGACGAGCTGGTGTCCTCGCCGTTCACCTTGCGCGCGGACGGCACGGTGCTGCCGCTCGAACGTCCGGGCATCGGCGTCGAGGTCGGCGAGAAATTCCTGCTGGCCCATCCTGCGATCGAGGGACCGGCCTACGTTTGAACCATTCGAAAATGACACGGAGACACGCATGACCAGAGCAGTCAAGATCCTTTCCGCCGCCATCGCCGGCGCCGCCCTTATCTGCGGCGCCGCGCAGGCGCAGGCCCAGGCTTATCCGAACAAGCCGATCCGTATCGTCGTTCCCTACACGCCGGGTGGATTCAACGACACCATGGCGCGCGTGGTCGGCAAGAAGCTGCAGGATGCGTGGGGACAACCTGTGATCGTCGACAACCGCCCGGGCGGCGGCACGATCATCGGCACCGAGCATGTCGCCAAGTCGGCGCCGGACGGCTATACGCTGCTGGTGGTCGGCTTTCCTCTGCCGGTCAACCAGTACCTGTTCAAGAAGCTGCCGTACGACACCGCAAAGGACATCGCGCCCATCGTCCTCGGCGGCCAGTCACCGAGCGTCATGGTGGTCAATGCCTCTTCGCAGTACAAGACGGCGAAGGACGTGGTGGCCGCGGCCAAGGCGGCCCCGGGCAAGCTCAATTACGGCTCGTCGGGCAACGGCACGTCCAACCACCTGATCATGGCCTACTTCATGAACTCCGCTGGCATCGACATGACGCAGGTCCCGTACAAGGGCAGCGCACCGATGGTCACCGCCTTGCTGGGTAATGAGGTCGACGTCAACTTCGACAACCTGCCGCACGTGCAGCCGCATGTGAAGGCCGGCAAGATGCGCGCGCTCGCCATCACCAGCGCGAAGCGCTCGCCGCTGGCGCCGAATGTGCCGACGGTGGCCGAACTCGGCTGGCCCGGATTCGAAGTGCAGGTCTTCTACGGCTTCGCCGCACCCGCACGCACGCCGCCCGAGATCGTCAACAAGCTCAATGCCGAGATCAACAAGATCCTCGCGATGGATGACGTCAAAAAGACCTTCCTTGATGCCGGCGTCGAACCGTTGGGCGGCAGCGTGCAGCAGTTCAACACCTTCTTCCAGGAGCAATCCGACAAGTGGAACAAGGTGATCCGTGAAGCGAAGATCCAGCCGGAATGAGGTCCGCAGTACGACCGCCGGCGTACCGGTGCCCGGGGCGCACCCTACGAACTTGCGATAAAGGATCGTAGGGTGCGCCGCGCGCACCATTGCAACCGCAAAGGCACACCCATCACGCCGCCAACGCCACCGGCTCCCGCGCCGCCAGCAAACCCACCGCCTGCTCCACCGCCAGTTCGATCCGCTTGTGAGCCTGTTCCGCCCCCTCGGCCAGCGCGTAGTTCACAAAATCCGAATCCTTGATATACACCCCGGCCGGCACCGTCACCGTCTCGAAGAAGCTCGCGAGCGGACGGAACTGGTGCTCGATCACGAGCGCATGCCGGTCGCTGCCGCCGGTGGCGGTCAGCAGCGTGACCTTCCCTTTCAGCGCCGCTGGGTCAAGCAGGTCGAGGAAGTGCTTCAGCAAGCCGCTGTATGAACCCTTGTAGGTCGGCGAGCCAAGGATCACGAGGTCGGCTTCCGCGATCTGCTTGTGGGCGCGCGTGATGGAAGCGGGGATGCTGGAGAAGGACACCGCATCGCCGAGTTCGCCGGCAAGGTCGGCGATGTCGATCACGCTGATGCGCGCAGGCACGTGCTGGGCCACCTGCTCGGCAATATGTTCAACCAGCGAGCGCGTGCGGGAGGGTTTGCTGAGGCTGCCGGTGAGGGCGACGATCTTTTTCATGGTTATCCAGTTCGGGTTCATTGATTGGCAGTGATCACCGCCAGCCGAGTGACGCCGGCACGCTCGATGACGGCCATCACCCTGGCCACTGCGCGATAGGGCACTTCCTGGTCGGCCTGCAGGTGCAGGGTCAGCTCCGGGTTGTCCTTGCGCAGCGCGGCCAATTCGGCTTCGAGTGCTTCGGGTGTGATTTCCCTGCGATCGATGTACACCTGCGACTTCGCATCGACCGTGACGCTGACCGGCTTCTTCAGCTCGGGTGCATGGGTCGCCGCGGTCTTGGGCAGGTTAACCTTGATGGCGTTGGTCATCAGCGGCGCGGTGACGATGAACGCCACCAGCAGCACGAGCATGACGTCGACCAGCGGCGTGATGTTGATTTCGCTGAGGACGTCGCCGCCGTCCCCTTGTGTGGAAAAGGCCATTACGCGAATGCCTCCTTGCCGGTTGCCGCAGGTGCGTCTGCGCGCACCTGGGCCGGCTGGCGCTCGATGCGGAAGGAAGCGCGCTGCGCGATGTTGATGAAGTCGGCTGCGAAGTCGTCGAGGTCGGCCCAGACCAGCTTCAGCCGGCGCGTGAAGAAGTTGAACGCGAGCACCGCAGGCACCGCGACCGCGATACCGACGCCGGTGGCGACCAGCGCTTCGCCGATCGGGCCGGCGACGACATCGAGGCTGGCGGAACCGGTGCGGCTGATGTCGGTCATCGCATTCATGATGCCCCACACCGTGCCGAACAGGCCGACGAAGGGCGCCGTGCTGCCGATGCTGGCGAGGACGGCGAGGCCGCTTTCGAGCGAGCGGCGTTCCTTGTGGATCTGCTGGCGCAGGTGGCGTTCCAGCAGTTCCTGGCGGTCGCCGGAATGTTCGAGGTCGTGCGTGTTGGCGGCGTCATGCAAGGCGTCGAAACCGGCGTTGGCGAGGCGGGCGGCAGGGCCGACCGCGTGTTCGCCGAGGTTGGCCGCCGCCTGCAGGTCTTTGGCGCTCCAGAACAGTTTCAGGTAACGCTTGTTCTGCCCGGACAGGCGCAGGTGCTGGATCGCTTTCACGAGGATCAGCGTCCAGGTGGCGACGGAGAATGCGACCAGCGACCACAGCGTGCCGTCGACAATGAGGGTGGTGTTAATGAGAGACATCTTCAGGACCTTTCCAGTTTGAATTCGACAGGGACAGTGGCCCATCCATCGATGGGCGTCTGGCCGCGGCGGGCGGGAGCGAATGTCCAGCCCTGCACGGCGGCGAGAGCGGCTTCGTCCAGCATCTTGCGGCCGCTGCTGGTTTGCAGTTCGACCGAGGCAGCCTTGCCGGATGCAAGCACGCGCACCTTGAGGACCACCTTGCCTTCCAGCCCGAGGCGCTGCGCCTGCGCTGGATAAGGCGGTGGCGGATTGTGCAGGTAGGCGGCGTAGGCGGACGCCTGCGTCACGGTTTCCTGCGGCTCCTGGGCCTGCACCGGCGGCGCGGGCGGAAGGGTGACGGCGGGCGCGGAATTGGGGGCAGCGGCTTCCACCTTCGGCACCGGTGCCGGTGCGGCTTGCGGTTGCGGCTGGGGCACGACGCGCGGGAGCGATTTCGGCGGCGGCAGCTTCTGTGCTTTCGGCGGTTCGGGCTGCTTTTCGGGCGGCTTCGGCGGTTCCGGTTCTTTCGGCTTCACCAGTTCGACCACCACTTGCGGTTTGGCCGCTTGCACTGGCGACGACGCATCCCAGTGACTTGCAACCACCGTATGCAGCATGGCGACGGCCACGGCGAGCCCGATGATGCCAGCATGCTCGCGCAGCCTGCCGGGCGCATCTGTAGCGGGCGCGGCGACGATGATGGGGGCCGGG
>NZ_LSTO01000001.1:2489087-2503401 GCF_002211445.1 Noviherbaspirillum denitrificans
AAGGAGCCGGTCCTGGTTTCCGGCACCGACGGCGTGGGCACCAAGCTGAAGCTGGCCTTCCACCTGAACAAGCATGACACCGTCGGCATTGACCTGGTCGCGATGAGTGTCAACGACATCCTGGTACAGGGCGCGGAACCGCTGTTCTTCCTCGACTACTTCGCCTGCGGCAAGCTGGACGTGCCGTCCGCGACCGACGTCATCAAGGGTGTCGCACTGGGCTGCGAACGCGCCGGCTGCGCGCTGATCGGCGGCGAAACCGCTGAAATGCCGAGCATGTACCCGGACGGCGAATACGACCTGGCCGGCTTTGCGGTCGGCGCGGTCGAGAAGTCGAAGATCATTGACGGCAGCAAGATCGTGCCGGGCGACGTGGTGCTGGGCCTGGCTTCGTCGGGCGCGCACTCCAACGGCTATTCGCTGGTGCGCAAGATCATCGAAGTCGCCAAGCCTGACCTGAACGCTGATTTCCACGGTCGCCGCCTCGCCGACGTGATCATGGAACCGACCCGCATCTATGTGAAGCCGCTGCTGTCCCTGATGGAGAAGCTCGAAGTCAAGGGCATGGCGCACATCACCGGCGGCGGACTGGTGGAAAACGTGCCGCGCGTGCTGCGCGATAACCTGACGGCCGTGCTCCAGCGCGATTCGTGGACCATGCCGCCGCTGTTTACCTGGCTGCAGCAGCATGGTGGCGTGGCCGACGCCGAAATGCACCGCGTGTTCAACTGCGGCATCGGCATGGTGGTGATCGTGTCGAAGGAAAACGCGGATGCGGCTATCGCCCACCTGAAAGCGGCAGGCGAAACCGTCAGCCGCATCGGCGAAATCCGCGAGCGCCAGGGCGACGAGGCGCAGACGATCGTTCAGTAAGAACGGTCTCGCAATGAAAAACGGCTGCAGATTTTGCAGCCGTTTTTGTTTGTGCAGCCGTTCAGTGCTGCTTGTTGCCGTCTTCCTGCTGCGCCAGAGTTTGCAGCGGTGCGGGATTGGGATTCGTGTTCAACATGCTGTGCGGCGGCTGCACACGCACCGGCTGGCTGTTGGTATTGGTTGCCGAGAGCGCCTTCGCACCGTCGTCCGGGGACGCATTCCATACCGGATCGGAAATGCCTTCGAACACGGTCTTCAGCTGCTGGCCCCAGGTGCTGCGGATCATCTGGAAGTACTGGTTCTTTTCGTCGATGGTGACGAAGCGGGTCACTGACAGCGCATCCTGTTCGTAAATCAGCAGGTCAAGCGGGAGGCCAACCGAGATATTCGAGCGCAGCGTCGAGTCCATGGAAATCAGCGCGCACTTGGCGGCTTCGTTCAGCGTCGTCGCCGGAGTGACGACACGATCAATGATCGGCTTGCCGTACTTGGCTTCGCCGATCTGGAAATAGGTGTTTTCGTTGTGCGCTTCGATGAAGTTGCCTGCGGCGTACACCTGGAACAGCCGGCAGCGTTCGCCCTGGATCTGGCCGCCGAAAATGATGCTGACATTGAAGTCAATACCGAACTCGCGCAGAGTCCGCGCGTCGCGTTCGTAGACGGTGCGGACCGCTTCGCCCACGATCTGTGCCGCTTCATACATGGATGTCGCGGTCCAGACGGTCTTGCCGCCGGTCGTCGTGCGCTCGGCGATGATCTGGCGGATTGACTGCGAAATCGACAGGTTCCCGGCGGTCATCAGCACCATCATGCGGTCGCCCGGGTTTTCGAACACCGTCATCTTTCGGAAGGTGCCGACCTGGTCCACGCCAGCGTTCGTCCGAGAGTCGGACAGGAAAACCAGCCCCGAATCGAGGCGCATGGCGACGCAGTAAGTCATGATGGAAAAGCGGGGTGCAAAATCCGGATTCTACAGGACGAACCTGACAGGAAGGCCGGAATTTCAGGTGGAAATTGGCGAAACGTCAACATGCACCTTGAGCGCTTCCTCTCCGCCGCCATGGCGCACGCCCCGTACCGGCGCCGCCCAATCATAGTCCCGTCCGATGGCCAGCCGGCAATGAGCGTCGCCGGCAAAGCAGGCATGGGTGACGTCGATGCTGACCCAGCCCGTGAAATCGATTTCTTCCACCCACACGTCGACCCAGGCATGGCTGGCGGCATGCTCGGTATCACCCGGATCGATATAGCCGGACACGTAACGTGCCGGAATGCCGTGCACATGGCAGCAGGATAGGAAAAGGTGGGCATGGTCCTGGCAAACGCCCTGGCCAAGGCGAAGGGCATCGGCGGCCGGCGTGGTGACTTCGGTGGCTCCCTTGCGGTAATCGACTGACCCGCAGATTGCTTCGGCAAGCGCGAGGAGGGCGCTGCTCCGCGCACCAGGGCGCAGATGGCGCATCGCAAAGTCGACAATGTTGCCGTCCGGTTCGGTCAGGCGCGTCGGCACGGTGAACACCAGCGGCGACAGCGTATTGCCGCCAGCAAGCCTTCCGCAGTCGAGCGGATCCACCGCAACCGTGCCCCCTGCAAGGATGCGCACTTCGTCATGCAATCCGGTGATGGTAAGCATGTGGCCGATATTGCCGAAGGCATCGAGAAACTCGTTGCGCCGCCCGGCGGTGCGCACTTCCCATGAGCGTACCTGCTGGTGCGGCTCGACACGCGGCGACAGCCGCAGCTGCTGGATCGTATAGGTCAGCGGGGCGGTGTAGTGATAAACCGTCTCGTGTCGGATCGACAGCAGCATGATTATGCAGTCAGGGGCACCAGGAAATCGCGGCTGATGCGATTGCCGACTTCGTACATGCGTTCGAGGAACTGCGTCAGATATTCGTGCAAGCCCGACGAGAGAATCTCGTCGATCCTGCTGTACTTGAGTTCCGCATGCAGCTTGCCGACGAAGCGCTCGGTATCCGCCGACACATCATTGCGCACCTGCGCGAGATTGGACGTTACCTCTTCCATGCAGGCCAGCAGCGAACGCGGCATGTCGGCGCGCAGCATCAGCAGCTCGGCTACGCGTTCCGGCGTGATGACGTCCCGGTAGACCTTGCGGTAGATTTCGAAGCCCGACACCGAGCGCAGGATCGCTGCCCAGTGATAGAAATCGCGTTGCGTTTCGTCATCCGATGACGGGTCGGCGAACACGCTCTTGTCGGTGCCGTGGAATTTCACGTCGAGGAGGCGCGCGGTATTGTCTGCGCGTTCGAGGAAGGTACCGAGACGGATGAAATGGAAAGCTTCATCTTTCAGCATGGTGCCGATGGTCACCCCGCGCGACAGGTGCGAGCGGTACTTCACCCATTCGAAGAACTGGCTCGGGTCTTCCTCGAGGATCCGGCTCTTCAGCTTGTTCTGCAATTCGAGCCAGGTGGCGTTGTGCGTTTCCCAGACTTCCGTGGTCAGCGCGCCGCGCACTGCGCGCGCATTCTCGCGCGACTGCTGGATGCACGAGACGATGGACGAGGGATTGTCCGGGTCGCGCACCATGAAGTCGAGGACATCCCTGGCCGTCATCAGCCCGTATTTGTCATCGAAGGCGTCAAGCAGCTCGGAAATGCCGAGCATGGCGCGCCAGCCCTGTTCCGCCGCATGGGCGGATTGCGGCATCAGGGAGGTCTGGACATTGACGTCCAGCATGCGCGCGGTGTTTTCGGCGCGCTCGGTATAGCGCGCCATCCAGAAGAGGTGGTCTGCGGTGCGGCTGAGCATCTTATTTCTCCAGTACCCAGGTATCCTTGGTCCCGCCGCCCTGCGACGAGTTCACAACCAGCGAGCCTTCCTTCAGCGCCACGCGCGTCAGCCCGCCCTTGACCATCGACACGGTCTTGCCCGACAGCACGAAGGGCCGCAGGTCGATGTGGCGTGGCGCGATGCCAGACTCCACGAAGGTCGGGCAGGCCGACAGCGCCAGTGTCGGCTGTGCGATGTAACCATCCGGCTTGGCCAGCACGCGCTGGCGGAAAGCCTCGATCTCGTCGCGTGTGGACGCGGGACCGACCAGCATGCCGTAGCCGCCGGCGCCGTGCACTTCCTTGACCACCAGCTTCGGCAGGTTGGCCAGCGTGTATTCCAGGTCTTCCTTCTTGCGGCACTGGTAGGTGGGCACGTTGTTCAGGATCGGCTCTTCGGACAGGTAGAAGCGGACCATGTCCGGTACAAAGGGGTAGATCGACTTGTCGTCGGCGACGCCGGTGCCGATGGCATTGGCCAGCGTCACGCGGCCGGCGCGGTAGACGGAGAGCAGCCCCGGCACGCCGAGCGAGGAATCGGGGCGGAACGCCAGCGGATCAAGGAAGTCGTCATCGATGCGGCGGTAGATCACATCCACCCTCTTCGGCCCGCGCGTGGTGCGCATATAGACAGCATTGTCATTGACGAACAGGTCCTGTCCTTCGACAAGTTCGACGCCCATCTGCTGCGCGAGGAAGGCGTGTTCGAAGTAGGCCGAGTTATACATGCCCGGCGTCATGACGACGACAGTGGGATCGTTGACGCCGACCGGTGCGACGGAGCGCAGGTTATCCAGCAGCATGTCAGGGTAGTGCGCGACGGGGGCGATCTTGTGCTGCGCGAACAGATCCGGAAAGAGCCGCATCATCATTTTGCGGTCTTCCAGCATGTACGACACGCCGGAGGGAACGCGCAGGTTGTCTTCGAGTACATAGAACTCGCCTTCACCGGCCCGCACGATATCCACGCCTGCGATGTGCGCATAGATGTCCGACGCAACCGAGATGCCCTGCATTTCCGGCCGGTACTGCGCATTGCGGAAGATCTGCTCGGCCGGGATCACACCGGCCTTCACGATATTCTGCTCATGGTAGATATCGTGGATGAACATGTTCAGCGTCTTCACGCGCTGGACGAGGCCCGCTTCCAGTTGCGCCCATTCCGAAGCGGGAATGATGCGCGGGATGATGTCGAATGGGATCAGGCGCTCCGTCCCGGCATCGTTTCCGTACACAGCGAATGTAATCCCTACCCTGCGGAAGATCAGGTCGGCCTCGGTCCGCTTCCTGGCAATGACTTCCGGCGGCTGGCCTTCCAGCCAGCGGTCGAACCGGCGGTAGTGTTCGCGCACCGCGGGTTCAGCTGTGTACATTTCGTTGAAAAAATTGGGCATGGTGTGCTGTCTCGACAGTCGATGGGCGATGAGCGATTAAACCAAGAGTAACAAGAAGCGTGCCAGCAGGCACGTCTCGTCAGGGCAGCCGGATGTGTTCGACCAGCGCGTTGGAGCGCGGCTCGGGCTTCCGCGTCAGCAAGCTGACGATGATGATCGTGAGGAAGCCTGCAGGCACCCCGAACACTCCCGCGGAAATCGGTGCAATGCCAAACCACTGGTTCACCGGAGAACCGCCCAGCGCCGGATAGGTGCGGAGCATGTAGTAAACGCATACGCCCAAACCCACGACCATGCCCGCAATTGCACCTTGCTGGTTCGCCCGTTTCCAGAAAACGCCCAAAACAAGGGCAGCGAACAGCGCCGACGACGCCAGCGAGAACGCCGCACCAACCATGGACAGGATGTCGCCCGGTTTCAGGGAGGCGGCGTAGGCCGCCACCAGCGCGACGACGAGCAGCAGCAGCTTGGAAATCGTCACCCGCTTCTGGGTCGAGGCCTTGGGATCGACGATCTTGTAGTACACGTCATGCGACAAGGCATTGGAAATGGTCAGGAGCAGGCCATCCGCCGTCGACAGCGCCGCCGCCAGGCCGCCAGCCGCAATCAGGCCCGAAATCACATAGGGCAGGCCCGCAATCTCGGGTGTCGCCAGCACCACGATGTCGCCGTCCATCACGATTTCCGCGAGCTGGACCACGTTGTCCTTGTTCATGTCGGTGATCGAGACCAGCGGATTGATCTTGTCGACGCTGGCCCAGTAAGAGACCCAGGATGGCATTTTCGAGAAATCAGTACCCAGCAGCGAGGTATAGATGTCGTACTTCACCAGGACCGCCAGCGCCGGGACTGTCGTGTACAGGAGCATGATGAACAGCAGCGCCCAAAAGACCGAGCGACGCGTTTCCGCCACCGATGGCGTGGTGTAGAAACGCACGAGGATGTGCGGCAGGGCGGCCGTTCCCATCATCAGGCACAGCACCAGGGCCATGAAATTGTTGCGCTTGGTGTCCGATGCATCCGGCGTTTTCCCCGGGAAGGGGGTGGTGTGCGGGACCACCGGCTCCGCCCGCGCCAGGTTGAAGGCGCGCGCCTCGCTCCATTTGCGCTGGGCCTCCTCGACGTCCTTTGGGTAGGCGGCAAGGGCGCGCGTGGCTGCCTTGATCTCGATGAGCGAGGCATTGGTGCGCTTGAGGTCTTCCACATTGCGCTGCATTTCCACCAGTCCGTTTTCCCAGGAGGAGGGCAGTGCCGCTATCTTGAACGCGTACTCGTTGGCGCGTTCCTTGAAGATCGCGCGGACTTGCTGCTCCATCGGGTCTTCGTTGATCTGCTTCTCGCGCTCGCTCAGCTTGGCCAGGGCCGAGCCATACGCTACTTGCGGGATAGGCACGTTGGTGTGTTTCACCGACAGCCACACCACCGGGATCATGTAGGCGATCAGCATGATGATGTACTGCGCCACCTGGGTCCAGGTGATCGCCCGCATACCACCGAGGAAGGAGCACACCAGGATGCTGGCCAGTCCGAGGAAGATGCCGACCGAGAATTCGACGCCGGTGAAGCGCGACGTGATCAGTCCGACGCCATAGATCTGCGCAACGACATAGGTGAAGGACACCAGCACGGTAAACAGCACCGCGATGATCCGCACCGGCATGCTGCCCCAGGGGCCGGCATAGCGCGTAGCCAGGAAATCCGGGATGGTGTAGTGGCCGAACTTGTTCAGGTAAGGAGCGACCAGCAGTGCGACCAGGCAGTAGCCGCCGGTCCAGCCAAGGATATAGGCCAGGCCGTCAAAGCCCATGACGTACAGGCCGCCGGCCAGGCTGATGAAACTCGCGGCCGACATCCAGTCGGCCGCAGTTGCCATACCATTGAACATGGCCGGCACGCGGCGTCCTGCGACGTAGTATTCCGACACATCCGATGTGCGGCTGATGACGCCGATGCCGGCGTACACCACGATGGTGGAGAAAATGAAGATATAGCCGATCCAGGCGCGCGGAAAGCCTTCCTTCTCCAGCACTGCAAGCGAAAGCAGAAAGACGATGAAGCCGATGGTGTACCAGCTGTAGTAGAGGACGAGCCGTCGGAAAAAGGCGTCATTGCGCATCGGTGGTCTCGCTCGTCAGCAGTTTGTCCAGCTTGCGCATGTGGAGGAAATACCCGGCCAGGATTGCCAGGTACAGCAGGATAAGGCCCTGAGCGGCCATGTAGAAGGAAAACGGCCATCCGAATACCGTGAAGCTGGTCAGCTCCCGCGCGAAGAAGATGATGCCGAAGGTCGAGCCGAACCACAAGGCGACCAGCACCGCCGTGAATTGCCGGACCTTGCTCCAGTACAGCTTGGTATTCTGCGCGCTCTTGGTATCCATCATCCGATATCCTCGATGAACTCGGGACGCTGTTCCATGTGCATCGTGAGGCGGAACAGGCAGCCCGGGAGTTTGGGATCATGACTGTGCGGATTGTTGAAGATGTCCACGATCGCGCCATGCTGCTGCGCGATCTCGCGCACAATCGACAAGCCGAGCCCGCTGCCTTCGGCATTGCTGCCCAGGATACGGTAGAAGCGCTCGAACACATGCGAACGCTCTGAAGGCGGAATGCCCGGGCCGGTGTCTTCGACTTCCAGGATAGCGTGTTCTTCGACCGCGTTGGCGCGCACGCGGACGGTCACGCTGCCACCTTCCGGTGTGTAGCGCAACGCATTGTCGATCAGGTTGCTCAACAGTTCGCGCAGCATCACCGGATTGCCCTGCACCATGATCGGATGTCCGGGCTGTTCGAAACCGAGGTCGATGCGGTGGGTGAACGAGGCTTGCACCCAGTCCTGCACGACATTGCGCGCCAGTTCGGACAGTTCGAGCGGAACCAGGGGCTTGGTGGCGGGCGTCTGGTTTTCTGCGCGGGCCAGTGCGAGCAGCTGGTTGACAAGGCGGGTGGCGGATTCCGAACTCTTCGACAGCTGCTCGAGCGAGCGGTGCATTTCTTCCAGGTTGGTTTCGCGCAGCGCCAGTTCCGATTGCATGCGCATGCCGGCCAGCGGCGTCTTCATCTGGTGTGCCGCGTCGGCGATGAAGCGCTTCTGCATCTCGATACTCTGCGAGAGGCGGCCGAGCATGTCGTTGAACGAACGGACGAGGGGGGAGATTTCTTCCGGCACCTGGCCCGATTCGATCGGGCTCAGGTCGTCAGGCCGCCGCGCGCGGATGCGCTGCTGCAGTTCGGCCAGCGGCGACAGGCCGCGCGACAGTGCGAACCAGACCAGCGCCAGCGCGACGGGAAGGATGATGAACTGAGGCAGGATCACGCCCTTGATGATTTCATTGGCGAGCTGGGCGCGCTTGTCCAGCGTCTCCGCCACCTGCACCAGTGCGGTCGCACCGCGCTCTGTTTCACGCGCGCCGCGCCTGGGGCGCAATTCAGCGTACACATACGCCACCCTGACCTCCGTGCCGCGCATGATGTCGTTGCGGAAGCGTACCGATCCCGACGGCTGCTTTTCGTCATCCGGCGGCGGGGGCGGTATGTCTGCATCTCCATCGATGAATTCCCCGCGCGGGCCGACGATCTGGAAATAGACGTTATCAACATCATCCGCACGCAGGATGTCGCGTGCAGAGCTGGACAGCTGCGTTGCGATTTTTCCGTTAACCTCCCGCACCTGCTGAGAGACGACGACTGCGCGGTCATCAAGCGCGCGGTCAAAGGGATGGTTGGCAATCGATTTGGCGACGAGATAGGTAATGGCAATGCTCATCGGCCAGAGCAGCAGCAGCGGCACCAGCATCCAGTCGAGGATCTCGCCGAATAGTGAGCGCTGGATGCGCTCTTCCGGCTGGGCGGCGACAAAATCGCTGGACTTGCCTCGGCGCGGCGGCGGGGTCGAGGCGGATACGCCCGCATCCGGACGGTGGGCGTCGCTCATGGAAGGATGTCAGGCGGAAGTCGGTGTGTTCTGCGCACCCGGGGCGGCGTCGGAGAATTTTTCGAGGCAGTAGCCGAGGCCGCGCACCGTGGCAATGCGCACGCCGCCCACCTCGATCTTTTTGCGCAGGCGGTGGACATACACTTCGATGGCGTTGTTGCTGACTTCCTCGCCCCATTCGCACAGGTGGTCGACCAGCTGCTCCTTCGATACCAGGCGCCCGGTGCGCTGCAGCAGGACTTCCAGCAGGCCCAGTTCGCGTGCCGACAGGTCGAGCATCTGGTCGTTCATGTAGGCGATACGCCCCACCTGATCGTAGGAGAGGGGGCCGTGTTTGATCACGGTCGGGCCACCGCCCGCGCCGCGGCGCGTCAGCGCGCGCACGCGCGCTTCGAGTTCGGATAGGGCGAACGGCTTGGCCATGAAGTCATCGGCGCCGAGGTCGAGGCCCTTGACGCGCTGTTCGATGGAATCGCCCGCCGTCAGGATCAATACCGGCAGGCGCGAATTCCGCGCCCGCAATCGGCGCAGTACCTCAAGCCCAGGCATCTTGGGCAGGCCCAGGTCGAGGATGAGCAGGTCGAAATCCTGTGTCGACAGTGCGGAGTCCGCTTCCAGGCCGTTCTTGACGCAATCCGTGGCGTAACCGGACTGGCGCAGCGAGCGCGTCAGTCCATCGGCTAGTACACTGTCGTCTTCAGCGAGCAAAATACGCATGGTTGGCACTCTGCAATCAGATGGAAAGTAGTCTATTGCTTTTCAGTAATGGCAGCAAGGCAAAGCAAGTGCCGACTTCATAATCCTGCCCCTCTCCTCATCCTAATCAAGTTTTCCCGATATTTAAAATTCCCGCTTGCGCAAGCCACTGTTTTTTTATACAGTATGGCCTGTGACGTTAATCGTGGCCCCGGTATCAAGCAGTGCGGGCCGATCAAACCCCAACCGTCGAAAGAATACAGTTATGGACGACAAGAAAGCAGCGCAAAACCCGGAAAAGGCAAAAGCACTGGCCGCCGCGCTGGCCCAGATCGAAAAGCAGTTTGGCAAGGGTTCCGTGATGCGCATGGCAGATGGCGCAGTGGCGGAAGAAGTACAGGTGGTCTCCACCGGCTCGCTCGGCCTGGATATTGCGCTAGGCGTCGGCGGATTGCCGCGCGGCCGGGTTGTCGAGATCTACGGCCCGGAATCCTCCGGTAAAACGACTCTGACCCTGCAAGCCATTGCAGAAATGCAAAAGCTCGGCGGTACCTGCGCCTTCATCGATGCGGAACACGCACTGGACGTGGTGTATGCACAGAAGCTTGGCGTCAATCTGTCCGAGTTGCTTGTTTCGCAACCCGACACCGGTGAACAGGCACTGGAAATCTGTGATGCGCTGGTCCGTTCCGGCAGCGTCGACCTGGTGGTGGTCGACTCGGTCGCGGCCCTGACCCCGAAGGCGGAAATCGAAGGCGACATGGGCGACTCGCTGCCCGGCCTGCAGGCACGCCTGATGTCTCAGGCGCTGCGCAAGCTGACCGGCAGCATCAACCGTACCAATACGCTGGTTATCTTCATCAACCAGATTCGTATGAAGATCGGCGTCATGTTCGGTAATCCCGAAACGACGACTGGCGGCAATGCGCTCAAGTTCTACGCCTCCGTGCGCCTGGATATCCGTCGCACCGGCTCGATCAAGTCCGGCGACGAAGTCATCGGCAATGAAACCAAGGTCAAGGTCGTCAAGAACAAGGTAGCGCCGCCGTTCAAGGAAGCGCATTTCGACATCCTGTACGGGGAAGGCACTTCGCGCGAAGGCGAAATCCTCGACCTCGGTTCGGAAGCCAAGATCGTCGAGAAGTCCGGCGCCTGGTACAGCTACAACGGCGAACGCATCGGCCAGGGCAAGGATAACGCTCGTAATTACCTGAAGGAGCATCCGGAACTGGCGCGCGAGATCGAAAACAAGGTCCGCGCCGAGCTGGGCGTGCCTGAGCTTCCGCCGCTGGCCGCTGAAGCCGAATAAGCCTCACTATTCATACTGTCTACATCCCGAATACTTCACGTGAGGGAGCCCGCGCTGCTGGAACGCCATGGCAAAATTGCAAATGAGTCTAAAGGCGCGGGCTCTGAAGTATTTATCCGCTCGTGAACATAGCCGGCTTGAGCTGGGACGCAAGCTGGCACGTTATGCCCAGGAGGGCGATGACGTCGAGGCACTGCTCGATGCCCTCGAAGCGGCAAAATTCTTATCCCAGTCCCGTTTTTCGGAATCCCTGATCAACCGTCGCGCAGCTCGTTTCGGCAATAGCCGAATCTTGTCCGAACTACAGGCGCACGGTATCGACGGCGATGCGTTACAGGACGTCAAATCCGGCCTGCTCGACGATGAGGCTTCCCGCGCTTGCGAGGTCTGGCGCAAGAAATTCCGCAGTCCGCCCGTGGATGCCGCAGAACGCGCCAAACAGATGCGCTTCTTGCAACAGCGCGGCTTTTCGTCTTCGGCAATCCGCGCCGCGCTGTCTGCTGCCGTTGATGCGGACGACGCGTAAATCATTGTCTTTCCAGTTATTCGTGTCCCGATCCTGAAGCTTCGGGACGAAAAATTGCGTGGCTGCGCGCAGGGCAACTTCCACTGTTCCCATGGCAAAATGTCACCATGGTTTTAGCCTTGTGCCTGTGCTAAACTTTGCGAGTTTTTGCAGCGCCGCATGAGCGGCTGTTGTCGTAGAAACTGCGACAACGACACGCAAATGCGGCATTTCTTTAAAGCCGCTTCACTGGCATTGGTCGTTATGCCCTTATCACCGCCGTTATCCCGCCGTGCGTTAAAGCACACGCGCGCAATCCAGATCGAAGCGTTCGCGCGCGACGACGGCTTGTGGGATATCGACGCGCATATAACAGATATAAAGACCCGTGATACCAGGCTCGCTTCCGGCATCCGTCCTGCCGGCCAACCTGTGCATAACCTCTGGCTCCGCATCACCGTCGACACTGCACTGAATGTCGTTGACGCTGAGGCAGTCTCCGACGCCGTTCCCTACCCGAATTACTGCGACACCATTGGTCCCGACTACAAGAAGCTGGTCGGACTGAATCTTCTCAAGGGATTTCGCGAAGGCGTCAAGCAGCGACTGTCAGGCATCAAGGGCTGTACCCATATCACCGAACTGGCCGCCGTCCTCCCGACTGCGACCATCCAGGCATTTGCCGGCGACGTGCTCGACACGCGCGACGGCGCAAGCACAGAAGAGCAAAGCCACAAACCGTTTCAACTCGACCGCTGCCACGCCTTGCGTACCGACGGGGAAGCAGTCGCCAAGTTTTACCCGCGCTGGGCGGTCAAGCCATTGGCGGCATCCGAATCCAGTTAATTTCAACCATTTTGTTTGTTAATAAGCGTCTGAAGGGAAGCTCGCATGAAAATCCATGAGTATCAGGGCAAAGAAATCCTCCGCAAGTTCGGAGTGACGGTTCCGCGCGGTATCCCGTGCTTTTCCGTTGAGGAAGCAGTCAAGGCAGCCGAGACTCTTGGAGGCCCGGTCTGGGTCGTCAAGGCTCAGATCCACGCGGGCGGCCGCGGCAAGGGCGGCGGTGTGAAGGTTGCCAAGTCGCTCGACCAGGTCAAGGAATACTCGCACGCCATCATGGGCATGCAGCTGGTCACGCACCAGACCGGTCCGGAAGGCCAGAAGGTCAACCGCCTGCTGATCGAAGAAGGCGCCGACATCAAGAAGGAACTCTATGTTTCCATGGTCACCGACCGTCTGAGCCAGCGCGTCGTGCTGATGGCTTCCAGCGAAGGCGGCATGGACATTGAAGAAGTCGCTGAAAAGCACCCCGAGCTCATCCACAAGGTTGAAATCGACCCGGCCACCGGCCTGACCGATGCCGACGCTGACGCGATCGCTTCCAAGATCGGTGTGCCCGCCGGCTCCATCGCCGACGCGCGCAAGCAGCTGCAAGGCCTGTACAAGGCGTACTGGGAAACCGACGCATCGCTGGCCGAAATCAACCCGCTGATCCTGACCGGCGACGGCAAGGTGATCGCGCTCGACGCCAAGTTCAACTTCGACTCCAACGCGCTGTTCCGTCACCCGGAAATCGTTGCGATGCGCGACCTGGACGAAGAAGACCCGGCTGAAATCGAAGCATCCAAGTTCGACCTGGCCTACATCTCCCTCGACGGCAACATCGGTTGCCTGGTGAACGGCGCCGGCCTGGCCATGGCCACCATGGACACCATCAAGCTGTTCGGCGGCGAGCCGGCCAACTTCCTCGACGTGGGCGGCGGTGCCACCACCGAGAAAGTGACCGAAGCCTTCAAGCTGATGCTGAAGAACCCCAACCTGAAAGCCATCCTGGTCAACATCTTCGGCGGCATCATGCGCTGCGACGTCATCGCCGAAGGCGTGATCGCCGCATCCAAGGCAGTGTCGCTGGGCGTGCCGCTGGTCGTCCGCATGAAGGGCACCAACGAAGACCTGGGCAAGAAGATGCTGGCCGAATCCGGCCTGCCGATCATCGCGGCTGACACGATGGAAGAAGCAGCACAGAAGGTCGTCGCTGCAGCCGGTAAATAATCGCTAAGGGAATTACAAATGTCGATTCTGATCAATAAAGACACCAAAGTCATCACGCAAGGCATCACCGGCAAGACCGGCCAGTTCCACACGCGCGGCTGCCGCGACTACGCCAACGGCAAGAATTGCTTCGTCGCCGGCGTGAATCCGAAGAAGGCAGGCGAGGACTTCGAAGGCATTCCGATTTTCGCCAACGTCAAGGAAGCCAAGGAACAGACCGGCGCGACCGTGTCGGTGATCTACGTGCCGCCCGCAGGTGCAGCTGCTGCAATCTGGGAAGCCGTGGAAGCCGAACTCGACCTGGCCATCTGCATCACCGAAGGCATCCCCGTTCGTGACATGCTGGAAGTCAAGGACAAGATGAAGAAGGCCGGCAGCAAGACCCTGCTGCTCGGACCGAACTGCCCGGGCCTGATCACGCCGGACGAAATCAAGATCGGCATCATGCCGGGTCACATCCACAAGAAGGGCCGCATCGGCGTCGTGTCGCGTTCCGGCACCCTGACCTATGAAGCCGTGGCGCAGCTGACCGCGCTCGGCCTGGGCCAGTCTTCCGCGGTCGGTATTGGCGGTGACCCGATCAACGGCCTGAAGCACATCGACGTGATGAAGGCGTTCAACGACGATCCCGATACCGATGCAGTGATCATGATCGGCGAAATCGGCGGTCCGGACGAAGCGAATGCCGCTTACTGGATCAAGGACAACATGAAGAAGCCGGTCGTCGGCTTCATCGCCGGTGTTACCGCTCCT
>NZ_LSTO01000001.1:2503411-2575376 GCF_002211445.1 Noviherbaspirillum denitrificans
ACGGCTTGACGGGCATTGCCAACCGGCGCCGCTTCGACCTGCACCTGGAAGACGAATTCCGCCGCGCCAAGCGCAATGCATCACCGCTGTCCCTGATCATGATCGATGTCGATTCCTTCAAGGACTACAACGACAACTACGGCCACCAGCGTGGTGACCAGTGCCTGGCGCAGATCGCGGGCGCGCTTGGTGGCGTGCTGAACCGCTCCAGCGACCTCGTGGCGCGTTACGGCGGCGAAGAATTTACTGTCGTGCTTCCTGATACCAATGAAGATGGTGCGATGCAGATCGCCGAGGCGATGCGCGCCGAAATCGAGGCACTCAACATCGAGCACGCCCATTCCCGCGTTGCGAAATTCGTGACGATCAGCCTGGGTGTCAGTACGGTTGTCCCTGAACACCTGTCCAACACCGGCAGCCTGATCCACGCTGCCGACCGCGCGCTCTACCAGGCCAAGCGTTCAGGCCGCAATTGCGTGGTCACGTACAGCGACCGGAAAAACTAGCGCAGCGCGCTCGCCGTGCGCGCCAACTCGGTAATCAGTTTCCAGTCTCCCGACTTCACCGCATTCTTCGGCGTCAGCCAGGAACCGCCGACGCATGCCACGTTCTTGCAGGCGAGGAACTGCGCCGCATTCTCTTGCGAGATGCCGCCGGTCGGACAAAAGGTCACGTCCGGCAACGGACCGGCAATCGCGTTGAGCATGCCGACGCCGCCTGCAGGCACCGCCGGAAACAGTTTCAGCTGTCGGAAACCGGCCTCGCGCGCAGCCATCACTTCGGAAGGCGTCATTACGCCGGGCAGCAAGGGCAAGCCGGACAGCCTGGCCGCGTCGACAAGGCCAGGCGTGAGCCCGGGAGAAACGCCGAATACCGCACCCGCATCCCTCGCCGCAGCAAATTCATCAGGCTGGGTCAGCGTGCCGACACCGACGATGGCATCCGGCACCTCCTTCGCTATTGCGCGAATCGCCGGAACGCCGTGCTCGGTGCGCAGCGTCACCTCAAGCACGCGTATGCCGCCCTCGACCAGCGCCCTGGCAAGGGGAACGGCATGTTCCAGGTTGTCGATGGCAATCACCGGAATGACCGGCGAAGCACGCATGATGTCGAGCAGCGTCATGGCAGTTTTCCTTCTTATCGGCGCGTGACGAGCGAATCCTCGTCCGAATAGGCTTGTTCCTGGGGTACGGAGAGCGGGTTGCCCTGTTCCTGCGGCAGGTGCAGCGGCGGCGGCAGGCCGAAGGTCGCGCCCCCCTCTTCGGCTGCACTCACGTTGCTGCGGAATACGGCGAACAGTTCGCGTCCCATTCCGACATGGCTGGCGGACAGGTCCGCGGGATCGATGCCGCGCACGCTCCATTCCGCCTCGTCCACCAGCGCCCGCAATTCGCCGCTGTTGGCATCAACGCGAATCAGGTCGCCGTCCCGGACTCGCCCCAGCGGACCGCCGGCCAGCACTTCGGGCGACACATGGATCGCCGCCGGCACCTTGCCAGAAGCACCCGACATCCGTCCGTCCGTCACCAGCGCCACGCGACGGCCCGCATCCTGCAGCGTCGCCAGCGCCGGTGTCAGCGCATGCAACTCGGGCATGCCGTTCGCACGCGGCCCCTGGTAACGCACGACCGCCACGAAATCGCGGTCCAGTCGTCCGGCCTTGAAGGCAAGCATGAAATCTTCCTGCGAATTGAACACGATGGCGGGTGCCTCCACCACGCGGTGCTGCGGCTTCACGGCCGAGACCTTGATAACGGCGCGCCCGAGATTGCCGTTCAAAAGACGCAGGCCGCCATCCTTCGAAAACGGCTCCGTCGCCGGGCGCAGCACATCGAGATCGCTGCTCGCAGCCGCTGCCGGCCGCCACACCACCTCCTCGCCCTGCAGGAAGGGCTCGGAGCAATGCGCACGCAGGCCCTTGCCCATCACCGTGGTCACATCTTCATGCAGCAGCCCCGCATCGAGCAGCTCGCGGATCACGAAGCCGGTACCGCCGGCGGCGTGGAAGTGGTTCACATCGGCTTCGCCATTCGGATAGATGCGCGTAAGCAGCGGCACGACCGACGACAAGGCGTCGAAATCATCCCAGTCGATTACGATGCCCGCGGCCTTCGCCATCGCGACGAGGTGCAGTGTATGGTTGGTCGATCCGCCCGTGGCGAGCAGGGCCACGATGGCGTTGACGATAGCCTTCTCGTCGACCACATGGCCGACCGGGATATATTCCTTGCCCTGCGCGCTGATCTCCACGGCCCGGCGTGCGCCGGCCGCAGTCAAGGCATCACGCAGCGGCGTGTTGGGCGTAATGAAGGCCGTGGCGGGCAAGTGCAGGCCCATCACCTCCATCAGCATCTGATTGCTGTTGGCAGTGCCGTAGAACGTGCAGGTACCGGCGCCGTGGTAGGACTGTGCCTCGGACTCCAGCAGCTCCTCGCGTCCGACCTTGCCCTGCGCATACAGTTGGCGCACCTTGGCCTTTTCGGAATTGGAGATACCGGTCGTCATCGGCCCCGCCGGCAGGAACACGGCGGGAAGGTGCCCGAAATGCAGCGCGCCAATCACCAGGCCGGGGACGATCTTGTCGCACACACCAAGGTAGACCGCCGCATCAAACATGTTGTGCGACAGCGCAATCGCCGTCGCCATCGCAATCGTGTCACGGGAAAAGAGGGACAGCTCCATGCCCGGCTGGCCCTGCGTCACGCCATCGCACATCGCCGGCACACCGCCGGCAAATTGCGCCACGCCGCCCGCCGCGCGCACCGCCTCCTTGATGATGGGCGGGAAGCGCTCCAGCGGCTGGTGCGCCGACAACATGTCGTTGTAGGCGGAAACGATGGCGACCGACGGCGCCTTCTGCTCTTTCAGGCGAAGCTTGTCGTTCGCGGGAAAGGCCGCGAAGCCGTGGGCGAGGTTCGTGCAGGCCAGCGCGCCGCGCTGTACGCCTTTCAGCAGCGCGGCATCGAGACGCGCCAGGTAGGCAGATCGGTACGGCCGGCTGCGCTTGAAGATGCGTTCGGTCGTGGAAGCCAGTGCAGGGTGAATGGACATGATGCAATCCTTGACGGTGTTTTCGTAACTTTACTACATATTTTCAATGGACGCTTGATCGATCGCCAACCTTCAGCGCCCGAGAAAGCCCGGCCGCAATAACGCAAAGCCGCACCCATCCTATGCGGAAAAAGGCACCAATGAGCTAGCGCAAGAAAAGCGTGGGCAGGCAAATAAATGTAGTGAATTTACTTAAATCTGTTGTATAGTTGAACAAACTGACGATCCTTCAACATCGCCCCCACCGGAACAGCCAACGCCCACCATGCCACAGCCGAACCTGACCGATGCGCCCGCCTTCCAGGCATTGTCGAAGCATTTTGCCGATGCGAAGGATTGGCAGATGCGTACCCTCTTCACCAGCCAGCCCGACCGCTTCGAACGCTTCTCGATCGATGCTGCCGGCCTCATGCTCGATTACTCGAAGAACCGGGTCGATGGAACGACCTTGGACCTGCTGCTCCAGCTGGCGCGCGAACGCGAACTGGAACAGAAACGCGCGGCAATGTTTTCCGGCGAAAAAATCAACGCCACCGAGAACCGCTCCGTGCTGCATACCGCCCTGCGGCTGCCGCGAACCGCGTCGCTTGTCGTGGATGGACACGACGCGGTGCCGGAGGTTCATGCGGTCCTCGACCATATGCAGGCGTTCAGCGACCGCGTGCGCTCCGGCCAGTGGACCGGTTGCACCGGCGAACCGATCACCGACATCGTCAATATCGGTATCGGCGGCTCGGACCTCGGGCCTGAAATGACCTGCCGCGCACTGCGGCCTTTCGTGCATCCGCGCCTGTCCCTGCACTTCGTCTCCAACGTCGACGGCCACGACCTCGATGCCGTGCTCGCCAAAGTCCGTTCCGAGACAACCCTTTTCATTATCGCCTCGAAGACCTTCACCACACGCGAAACGATGCTCAACGCGCAGTCCGCGCGATCCTGGTTCCTGCGTCACCATGGCGAACGCGACCTGCCCCGGCATTTCGCCGCGGTATCGACGAATACCGATGCAGTGCGCGCCTTCGGCATTGATCCCGAGAACATGTTCCCCTTCTGGGACTGGGTGGGCGGCCGCTATTCGGTCTGGTCTGCCATCGGCCTGCCGCTGGCACTGGCGATCGGTTTCGATGGTTTTTCCGAATTCCTTGGTGGCGCACATGCGATGGACCAGCATTTCCAGACCGCGCCGCTGGACAGGAACATGCCGGTCATCCTCGGCATGCTGGGCATCTGGTACCGCAATTTCTTCGGCAGCAGTTCGGTGTCAATCGCGCCGTATCACCAGGACCTGAGCCAGTTCCCGGCCTATCTCCAGCAATTGGAAATGGAGAGCAACGGCAAGCGCGTCACGCTGGACGGCGCACCGGTTCCCGTAGCAACTTGCCCCATCATCTGGGGCGACGTCGGCACGAACGGGCAGCATGCGTATTTCCAGCTCTTGCATCAAGGTACGGACGTCACGCCGGTTGACTTCATTGCCGCACTGAAGCCGGCGCATGCCCTCGACGGCCACCACATGGTGCTGCTCGCCAATTGCTTTGCGCAATCGGAAGCATTCATGCGCGGCAAGACCGAGGACGAGGTCCGCAACGAGATGCAGGCGCAAAAGATTCCCGACGAGCAGATCCGCGCCGTGCTGCCCCACCGCGTCTTTCCCGGTAACCGTCCGAGCAATACCATCCTGATGGACAAGCTGGCGCCGGCCACGCTGGGCGCACTCATCGCCCTGTACGAGCACAAGGTATTCGTACAGGGCGTTGTGTGGGGCATTAACAGCTTCGACCAGTGGGGTGTGGAATTGGGCAAGGTACTGGCAAAGAACATCGAAACGGAATTGACCGGCCCCGCGCGTCCCGACGCGCACGACGCATCGACCAACGGATTGATTGCGCGTGCGAAAATGGCCCTGTCGGCATAATTTCTCGCGCAAGGCCGAACCCGCACCCGGCTTTGTCATCGAAATTCATTGTCACGCGGCCGTCGTCGGGCGCGGGTGCGTGTTTTCCTGGGTAATCTCTTCTCATCATCATGGCTCTTTCCGATTTCGACCTGGTCCTGTTCGGCGGCGGCGGCGACCTTGCAATGCGCAAACTGTTGCCGGCCCTGTATAACCGCGAACGGGCAAAGGACATTCCGCCGGACGCGCGCATTGTCTGCGTCGGACGGCATGATTGGACGCGCGAGAGCTTCATCGAGGAAGTGAACCGCAGCTCCAGGCCGCACACCGCGTCCGGGTCGCCCGATCCCGCGGTCTGGGACGCGTTCTGCCGCCGCATCGATTATGTGGCGCTGGATGCGACCGATGCCGCGTCCTACGAGCGCCTGGTCAACGCGATGCGCAAGCCTGACGCAAACCGTCCGGTGACGCGCGTGTTCTATCTCGCCACGCCGCCCAGCCTGTTCGCAAAGATCTGCCACAACCTGTCGCAAAGCGGATTGGCCACGCCCGAATCGCGCGTCGTGCTCGAAAAGCCGCTTGGCCGAGACCTCGCCAGCGCCCGGCAAATCAACGCCGAAGTCGGCCGCGTGTTCTCCGAATCGCAAATCTTCCGAATCGACCACTACCTCGGCAAGGAAACGGTCCAGAACCTGCTCGCGCTCCGCTTCGGCAACGTGCTGTTCGAGCCGCTGTGGCGGCGCGAGTGGATTTCCGACGTGCAGATCACGATCGCGGAAGAACTTGGCGTCGGCAACCGCATGGATTACTACGAAACGGCCGGCGCCCTGCGGGACATGCTGCAGAACCACCTTCTGCAGCTGCTGTGCATCGTCGCGATGGAGCCGCCGGTGTCGGCCACGCCCGATGCGGTACGCGATGAAAAGCTCAAGGTGCTGCGTTCGCTGAAACGTTTTACACCGAACAGCATCGCCCAGAACGTGGTTCGCGGCCAGTACCGCTCCGGCCATGTGCAGGGAACGCCGGTTCCCGGCTACCGAAAGGAGCCGGATGCCAACCCCAGCTCACGCACCGAAACCTATGTCGCGCTGAAAGCGGAAATCGATACCTGGCGCTGGGCCGGCGTGCCCTTCTACCTGCGCACCGGCAAGCGCATGGCGGACCAGCTCGCGGAAATCGTGGTGCGCTTCAAGACCATCCCGCATTCCATCTTCGCCCAGCCCAACCGCAGCTTCCAGGCCAACAGCCTGATCATCCGCCTGCAGCCGGACGAAGGCCTGCAGATGAACCTGATGGCCAAGACGCCCGGCGACGGCATGCGCCTGCGTCCGGTCGAACTGGAACTCGACTTCCGCGAAACCTTCAAGATGCCGCGCATGGAAGCCTACGAGCGCCTGCTGCTCGACGTCCTGCGCGGCCAACTCACGCTGTTCATGCGCGCCGACGAACTGGAAGCCGCGTGGGAATGGGTCGAGCCCATCCTCGAATACTGGGAGCAGGAAGGCGACGAACCCATGCCCTACACCTCCGGCACCTGGGGACCGCCCGCGGCAAGCGCGCTGATCGGACGTGACGGATTACAATGGCGGGAAGAAGCGCTGCCGGAGGAATGATGCGGGTGGCGCGGCACTGACTATTCCAATAAACGCCTATGCTGCTCGACTCGATCAAGACCCAGCTTGACGCCCTGTCCAAGTCGGAAAAGAAGGTGGCGATGGCCGTCCTCAAGAATCCCGACTTGGCCGTCTCCGGCAATATCACCGCCCTTGCAAAGAATGCACAGGTCTCCGAGCCGACCGTGGTGCGCTTCTGCCGCGCGCTGGGCTACGACGGCTGGCACGAGTTCAAGCTGAAGCTCGCGCAGACGCTGGCGCTCGCCCTGCCTCAGGCGGACGAGTCGCCGCTGCAGGACGACCTCGCCGCCGACCTCGTCAACAAGATCTGCAGCCGCTCGATCAACACCCTCCTCGACCTGCGCAACAACCTGCAGCCGGCGGCAATTGAAAAGGCGCTGGACGTGCTGGCCCGCTCGACCAAGATCGAGTTCTGGGGCCAGGGCACGTCGGGCATCGTCGCCGCCGATGCGCAGCACAAGTTCTTTCGCTCCGGCGTGCATACCGTCGCCTATGCCGATCCGCACATCCATGCGATCTCGGCTGCCTTGCTGACCAAGGGCGATGCCGTCGTTGCCATCTCACAGCGGGGAAACAGCACGGCCCTGCTGCACAGCGTCCAGCTCGCCCGCAAGGTCGGCGCCGATGTCATTGCGCTCACACCGAGCGGCACACCGCTTGCCGAAGAGGCAACCGTGCTGGTGCCGATCGACCTGAGCTTCAACATCGACCCGTACACGCCGATCTCGGCCCGTCTCGCCCACTTGGTGGTGATCGACATCCTCGCGGTCGGCCTGGCGCTCAAGCGCGGTCCGGAGTTCCGCAAGAAGATGCAAAACGCACAAAAGGCGTTGCAAAAACTCGACATGCAGTTCGATTCTTTCCTGAGGCATCCGCCTAAGCTGTAGATCAAACAGATAAGCGGGGGATGGGGGTATCATTGGCCTTTTTTGCCGCTGACCTTCCCCGTCATGACCCAGCTAGAACAACTCAAGCAGTACACCACGATCGTCGCCGACACCGGCGATTTCCAGTCGATGAAGGCCTTTGCGCCGCGCGACGCCACCACCAACCCCTCCCTGATCCTGAAGGCTGTCCAGAAGGATGAATACAAGCCGCTGCTGGAAAAGGCCGTGCGCGACAATGTGCGCCTGCCGACCGGCGACGTCATCGACCGCCTGCTGATCGCCTTCGGCCTCGAAATCCTGAAGCTGATCCCGGGCCGCGTGTCGACCGAAACCGATGCCCGTCTCTCCTTCGACACCCAGGGCACGATCGACAAGGGCAGCGCCCTGATCGCCCTGTACGAAGCCGCCGGCATTCCGCGCGAACGCGTGCTGATCAAGATCGCCTCCACCTGGGAAGGCATCCAGGCCGCGCAAGTGCTGGAAAAGGAAGGCATCCGTTGCAACATGACATTGCTGTTCGCGCTGCCGCAAGCGATCGCCTGCGCCGACGCCGGCGTGCAACTCATCTCGCCCTTCGTCGGCCGCATCTACGATTGGTACAAGAAGTCCACCGGCCAGGAATACACCGGCGCGGATGACCCGGGCGTGCAATCCGTGAAGCGGATCTACAACTACTACCGCAAGTTCGGCTACAAGACCGAAGTGATGGGCGCCAGCTTCCGCAATACGTCGCAGATCCTCGAACTCGCCGGCTGCGACCTGCTGACCATCAGCCCGGACCTGCTGCAGAAACTCGCCGAGTCCGACGCACCGGTCGCGCGCAAACTGAGCGTCGATGAAGCGCAAGCTTCCGACCTGAAGAAGCTGACGCTCGATGAAAAGGCATTCCGCCTGATGCTGAACGACGACGCGATGGGCACCGAGAAGCTGGCGGAAGGGATCCGCCTGTTCTGCGCCGATGCCGTGAAGCTGGAAAAGATGGTCGAGGCGCTGCGCTAAAACCACTGCGCCGCCGCATTCACCGGCGGCGCATCTTCACCTGCTGACGACAGCCTCGGCCATCACCAGCGCGACATCCCCGCCCTGCGCACGCAATGCGCGCGCCACGCCTTCGCGATTGACCGCCGGCTGGTTCTGGCTCACCTTCCACTTGCCCGCAATCCGCGTCACCGGTATTTCGATGCCGACGATCGCGCCGAGCATTTTTTCGATGTACTCCGGCGGCGCGTCCGAAATCTTCCACGGTTGCGCCTGCCCGGCTTCTTGTCGCGCACTAAGCCTTTCAAGCTGTGCGCGAATCCACTGCGCATCCTGGATGATCCTGAGCGGCCCGTACGCGTGAACAGTCATGTAGTTGTATGTCGGTACGGCACGCCCGTCTTCCTGCTTGGTCGGATACCACCCCGGACTGATATAGCACTGCGCCCCTTGAAAGACGACCAGCGCCTCCACATCCGAGGCGAAATCCGTCCAGAGCGGATTCGCCCGCGCAATATGTGCCCGCAAGGTGCCATGCTCGCCCGCTTCCGCATCGAACTCGAACGGGACATGGTTCGCATTGAGGCCGGATGCGGCAAGGGTCACAAGCGTGCCGAGCGGATGCGCACGCATCAGCGCTTGCAATACCTCGGGCCGCTGTTCGTCGAATTGCCTGGGAATGTACATACCTGCCTCCTCAACCTGCGGGTTCGATGACGATGTCCGATTTCAGGGAATTCGCAATGAAGCACTGCTCATGCGATTCGTGGTGCAGGTGGTCCAGCTCTTCCTGTGTGGGCCGGCGTTCGCCACCGAACACGACATCCGGACGCAAGGTGATGCGCGTCATCGCCATCCGTCCTTCGGCATTCTTTTCCATGACGCCAGATGCCCGGTCCACGTAACTGTCGATCACAAAGCCACGCTTGGCGGCAAAGCTGAGGAAGAACAGCATGTGGCAGCTCGACGTTGCTGCGATGAGGGCTTCCTCCGGATCGACGGCGGATTCGACGGACATCGGCAACGGCACGATGGACGACGATGAAGACGCCTGAATTTCGGCGCCGCCGTCGAATGCCCAGCGATGGCCCCGGCTGTAGCGGTTGTCGGTAAACAACTGGCCGTCACGCCGCCAGGTAATGGTCGCCTCGTACGTGTGCATTTCCGCCCTCTCCTTCGATATTGGGAAAAGCCAAGCGTAATGCCTGGATTGGCTTTTTAAAAGTACCAATAAGTGCTACTTTTAAGATACCAATTGAGGTTTTAAACCATGCACCTGGCCGATTCCCTTGCGACACTCATGCTCACCCCGGCAGCCGGAACCCCGATGTTCCGCCAGTTGTACGAGGGCATCAAGCAATCCGTCCTTTCCGGCAAGATCTCCCCCGGCGCGCAGCTACCACCGACCCGGGAGCTGGCCAGGCAACTCGGCATTTCGCGCCAGACGGTCCTGAACGCTTACGAGCATTTGATGGCGGAAGGCTACCTGTCCGGTACGGTCGGCAAGGGCACATTCATCAGCCGCACGCTTCCGCTGCCGGCACGACCACCGAAAGCCGGGAATCCCCGGGCCCTGCGTCCGTTGTCGGCGCGAGGAGAATGCTTCGTCGGTCCGCAGGCCGCGCTCAATACCCACGAAGGCGCACCCAAGGCTTTCCGCATCGGCATGCCTGGCCTCGACCTCTTCCCTTTCGATGTCTGGGCACGCCTTGAAGCGCGCCGTTGGCGCCACCCGCCGCACGAACTCGGTTACAGCGATCCGATCGGCTACCTTCCTCTGCGAGAAGCATTGGCCGGCTATCTCGGGGCGTCGCGTGGCGTGCACTGCGATCCCGGGCAGATCCTGATCACCGCGGGCTCGCAACAAGCGTTGTTTCTGATCGCGACCCTGCTCCTCGCCCCCGGCGACGCCGCATGGATTGAGGATCCTGGTTATCGGGGCATCAGCGCCTCCCTGCGTGCCGCGCAGGCACATGTTTGCCCGGTGCCCGTGGATGGCGAAGGCATTTCGGTATCGTCGGGGAGAACGTCCTGGCCCGAGGCAAAGCTGGCCTATGTCACACCTTCGCACCAATTGCCTCTCGGCACCACCATGTCATTGACGCGGCGGCTCGACTTGCTGGCATGGGCAAAGGAAAACAAGGCATGGATTGTGGAAGACGACTATGACAGTGAATACCGCTACACCGGCCCGCCGCTGGCTTCATTGCAAAGCCTGGACCAGACGGGCAGCGTGATCTATGTCGGCACGCTGTCGAAGGTGCTGTTCCCTGGCCTGCGGCTCGGCTACATGGTCCTGCCGCCTGCCTTGGTCGACGCCTTCGTGCAGGCCCGGGCAATCATGGACCGGCACGCCGCGATCGTCCCGCAAATCGTGCTCGCCGATTTCATCACGGAAGGACATTTCGGCCGCCATATCAAACGCACGCGCGAAGCATATGCAGAACGCAGGATCGCGCTTCTGGACGCCATCGGCACGCATCTGGCCGGTCATCTCGTGGCCGGCGCGGCGGATGCGGGACTTCAGTTGTCAGCGACCTTTATCAGGCGGAGAGATGACGAAGCGCTCGTACGGCGCGCACGCGAAAAAGGTATTGAATCAAGAGCGCTGTCCGGGTTTTACCTCGATCGCGACAACGCACGCCTGTCCGGGTTAGTGCTGGGCTTTGCGCCCATCTCGGTCGAAGACATTCGTCGCGCCGCGCCTGCCCTGCGTGATGTCCTTGACGAGTAAGCACAGATCGCGACGATCGACTTAAGAGAAGAGATTACTGTTGAAGGTGAAATAACCGGCAAGGAAGAGTACAAGCGCAATTGCGAACTGCTTCCAGAAGTTCTTGTTGAACATGTCGAGGCCTCTTAAATGACTTTGTCTTGCCGGAGTTGCGCAATATCCCGCTCATCATAGCCGAGCCCGCACAACACCTCGTCGTTATGTTCGCCAAGGCTAGGTCCGAGCCATTTCGTTTCACCCGGCGTTTCCGACAGCTTGGGCGTGATGGCTGGCAGCTTGACCGGCGTGCCATCCTTGAACGCATGCTGCTCGAACATGCCGCGCGCCAGGAACTGCGGATCGGTCATCATATCGCGCACCGAATAGATCTTCCCGACCGGGACGTCCGCTGCCTTGAGGATCGCCAGCGCCTCGTCGATGGTTTTCGTATCGCACCAAGCCTGGATTGCACCGTCGATTTCTTCCGTGCGCGGAACACGGCCGTCGTTACGCGCCAACTGCGGATCGTCGGCCATGTCCTGCCGCTCAATCGCTACCATGAGTCGCTTGAAGATCGCGTCGCCATTTCCGGCGATCACGATATTTTCGCCATCGCGCGTCGTATAGGTATTCGACGGCACGATGCCCGGCAGCGCCCCGCCGGTACGGGCACGCACGACACCTGCAAAGTCGTACTCCGGCACCAGCGATTCCATCATGTTGAACACCGCCTCGTACAGCGCCACGTCCACCATCTGCCCCTGGCCTGCGACACATGCCTCACCGGACTTGCCGTTCCAGCGCCCGCCAGTCACGTCGCGATGGCGGAGTGCCATCATCGCACCGATCACGCCATGCAACGCCGCGACGGAATCGCCGATCGACACCCCGATGCGCACCGGCGGGCGGTCGGGATGCCCGGATACATAGCGCATGCCGCCCATGGACTCGCCGATCGCACCGAAGCCGGGCAAATCCTTCATCGGTCCGGTCTGTCCGTAGCCCGACAGGCGAACCATGATCGTGGCCGGATTGACCTTCTTCAGGTCTTCGTAACCGATGCCCCACTTCTCCAGCACGCCGGGGCGATAATTCTCGATGATGATGTCCGCTTCAAGCGCGAGCCGCTTCGCAATCTCCTGCCCGCGCGCGTCCTTCATGTTCAGCGTCACGCTCTTCTTGTTGCGCGACTGGACATACCACCACAGCGAAGTGCCATCCTTCAGCACACGCCATTGGCGGATCGGATCACCACCGTCCGGCGCCTCGACCTTGATCACTTCTGCACCGAACTCCGCCAGCATGCGGGAACAGAACGGGCCGGCGATTAGCGTGCCGAGTTCAAGGACCTTGATGCCGGCGAGCGGGCCGGCCTTTTTTTGTTCTGTCATGTCTTCGGATGGATGTCAGGTCGAACGTCGGTCCAGCATGGCGCGGGCAATCGTGCCTGCATCCACATACTCCAGCTCGCCGCCCACGGGCACGCCGCGCGCCAGCCGGCTGACCTTCAGGCCGCGCGCCTTGAGCGTCTCGCTGATGTAATGGGCGGTTGCCTCGCCCTCGTTGGTGAAATTCGTGGCGAGCACGACCTCGGTCACGTACCCGTCAGTCGCACGCGCAATCAGCTTTTCGAGATGGATGTCCTTTGGGCCGATACCGTCGAGTGGCGACAAACGTCCCATCAGCACGAAATACAGGCCCTTGTATGTCAGGGTCTGCTCGATCATCATCTGATCGGCAGGTGTCTCGACGACGCACAGCAGGCTGGCATCTCGTGCACTGTCGAGACAGGTTTCACAGATCTCGTTCTCGGTGAAGGTATTGCACCTTGCGCAGTGGTGGATGTGTTCGACGGCCTGCGTCAATGCACGCCCGAGCATGGCCGCACCGTCACGGTCATGCTGCATCAGGTGGTAGGCCATGCGCTGCGCCGACTTCGGACCCACGCCCGGCAGGCGGCGCAATGCTTCGGTCAAGAACTCGAGACTGGAGGGAGATTTCACTATCGATCAGAACGGCAGCTTGAAGCCAGGAGGCAGCGGAAGGCCGGCAGTCATGCCCGACATCTTTTCCTGCGAAGTCGCTTCCGCCTTGCGCACAGCGTCGTTGAAAGCAGCCGCGACGAGGTCTTCGAGCATGTCCTTGTCGTCGCCGAGCAGCGACGGATCGATCGCCACGCGCTTGACGTCATATTTGCACGTCATCACAACCTTCACCATGCCGGCACCGGACTGGCCTTCGACTTCGATCGATGCCAGCTGCTCCTGCATCTTCTTCATGTTGTCCTGCATTTGCTGGGCTTGCTTCATCAGCCCTGCGAGTTGGCCCTTCATCATGGTCGTACTCCTTGTTTGTCAAATGGGTTTGATCGATCCCGGCACGATGGTGGCGCCAAATTCACGCATCATCGCCTGCACAAATGGATCACGTTGAAGTTTGTCTTCGGCCTCGCGCAGACGGGCTTCGCGATCGGCGACTGCCTGCGCGTTGGCGGTTTGCTCCACCGCGCCGATCTCCGTGCTCACGCGCGCGTTCTTGCCAAAATGCTCGGTGAGCGCGGCTGCAAGTTTATCGACGGAACCTGCGGAACGCAGCGTATCGAGCGGGATACGCAAGTGGATGGAAACACCTTCGCCCTGATCCTCGCATTTCAGCAGCTCGCTCTGTTGTGCGAGTTGCTGGACGACGCCGCGCAGAGACAGGGATGCAGCCAATGCAGGCCAGTCGCCATCCCAGTTGAGCGAAGGAACAGGTGTAGGCGGAAGTGCCTTCACCCGTGGCGCAGGCGGTTCGGGAGGTGGTGCTGCCGGCACCTCTTCTTCGACGACTGCCGTGTCGCCGAAGGCATCCTCGACCGGTTTCAGTTCAGTTTTTTTTTGAGCCGCTGCCGGAGGTGCAGAGTCGTAATCGCCCCATTCCGATGCCGGCGGCGGGGGATTGTCTTCCCAGGGCGGAACGGATGCAGCAGGAGCCGGTGAATGTACGGGCGCCTGGACCGGCGCGGGCGCCGCAGGACGCGCCGCAACCGGAGCAGACGGTGCCTTACCCGCATTGCGCGCAGCTTCAAGCGCCGCACGTGCCGGGCTCATTGCGCCGGCCGTACGTGACGGTGCCGCGGCAACTGGTGCCGCTTGAACTGGCGCGGCAGGACGTGCAGCAGGTGCCGGAGCTGCCGCGGGAACCGGCGCACGCGCAACCGGCTTCGCTTCTGCGCCACCAATACCCGGACGGAATGCAAGCATGCGCAACAGCGTCATGGAAAAGCCGGCATATTCGTCGGGCGCGAGGCCAAGTTCGTTCCGGCCATGCACAGCGATCTGGTAATACAGCTGGATTTCGTCAGCCTCGAACAAGCCGGCAAGTCGAATGATGTCCTCTCGCTCAGGCACGTCGTCCGGCAGCGCCGCAGGCACAGTCTGCGCAAGCGCGATCCGGTGCAACAGCGTGCCGAGATCCTGCAACGCGGCACTATAGGAAAGGCTGCGCGTCGCCATCTCGTCGGCGACCGTCAGCAATCCTGCCCCATCCTTCGCCGCAAGCGCATCAAGCACACGGATCAGGTAGGACTGGTCAAGCGCCCCGAGCATCCCCTGCACCGATTCAAGCGTCACCTTGCCGGCGGCATAAGCGATGGCCTGGTCCGTCAGCGACAGCGCATCGCGCATCGAACCGTGTGCGCCTTGTGCGAGAAGGCGCAATGCCGGCGGGTCGTAAGCAATGCTTTCCTGACCGAGGATGTTTTCGAGATGCGCGACGATATGCCCAGGCGGCATCTGCTTGAGGTTGAACTGTAGGCAGCGCGACAACACCGTCACCGGAATTTTTTGCGGATCGGTAGTCGCGAGGATGAACTTCACATGCTCCGGCGGTTCCTCCAGCGTCTTCAGCATGGAGTTGAACGCATGGTTGGTCAGCATGTGGACTTCGTCGATCATGTAGACCTTGAAGCGCGCATTCGAGGGCGCGTAAATCGCCTGCTCCAGCAACTGCGCCATTTCATCGACGCCGCGATTCGATGCAGCGTCCATTTCGATGTAGTCGACGAAGCGCCCGGCATCGATAGCCGTGCATGCCTCGCACGTCCCGCACGGTTTCGCAGTGATCCCGGTTTCGCAATTGAGCGACTTGGCGAGGATACGCGACAAGGTCGTCTTGCCGACGCCACGGGTGCCTGTAAACAGATAGGCGTGGTGCAAACGTTGCTGTTCCAGCGCATGCGTGAGCGCCCGCACGACGTGCTCCTGCCCGACGAGCGTTTCAAAGCTCTTGGGACGATACTTTCGGGCGAGAACTTGATAGGACATAGCTGCGCTGGCTGATAAGTGTAGGTCGCATTTTACCTGACCTGTTGCAAGTTATAGCCGGGATTGAGCGATTGACGGCAGAAGCAGTATCCGCTGCGCAAGGAGCGCGATACTGCAATGAAAACGGGGGAAAAAGAAGGGGCGAGCCTTGTCTACGGCACTTGCGGGGAATGGCTGTGGCTGCTTCGTTCCCGACCTGACCAGGTTCACCACGCCGCAATGCGCAGGGGCCCGCCGATCGTCATTCTAACAGCAATACCCGCGGCGCGCCCCTGAATTTCACAGTTGACCATTATCAAAGTTGATTACAGCCCAAGCTCCTGCCAAATACCGTCGACTCTTGCCTTCACCTCTGGCGTCATCTCGATGGTCCGCCCCCACTCACGACTGGTTTCCCCCGGCCACTTGTTTGTCGCATCGATACCCATCTTGCTGCCCAATCCACTCACAGGCGAAGCGAAATCCAGGTAGTCGATCGGTGTGTTGTCGACCAGCGTCGTGTCCCGCATAGGATCCACACGTGTCGTGATAGCCCAGATCACCTCTTTCCAGTCACGCACGTTCACATCGTCATCCACCACGACGATGAACTTCGTATACATGAATTGCCGCAAAAAGCTCCAGACGCCAAACATCACCCGCTTCGCATGCCCCGGATAGGATTTTTTCATTTGCACCACCGCCATGCGATAGCTGCAGCCTTCGGGCGGCAAATAGAAATCCGTGATCTCGGGGAATTGCTTCTGCAGCAGTGGAATAAAGACCTCATTCAGCGCGAGGCCAAGCACTGCAGGCTCATCAGGCGGCTTGCCCGTGTAAGTGGAGTGGTAAATCGGATCGCGGCGCATGGTAATCCGGTCGATGGTAAACACCGGGAACCAATCCTGCTCATTGTAGTACCCAGTGTGGTCACCGTATGGCCCCTCGAGCGCATGCTCATATCCTGACGGATGGGACGGGTCAGGATAGATATGCCCTTCCAAAACAATCTCTGCCGACGCAGGCACACGGAGTTCACTGCCGATCGCCTTGACCAGGTCGGTTCGACTTCCCCTCAACAGACCGGCAAACTGGTATTCGGACAGCGTGTCGGGGACCGGCGTCACCGCGCCCAAAATCGTGGCCGGATCGGCACCGAGCGCTACCGCAATCGGATACGGCTTGCCCTTGTTGACGATACCGTGCTCACGGAAGTCGAGCGCCCCGCCACGGTGAGCCAGCCAACGCATGATGACCTTGTTTCGGCCAATGACCTGCTGACGGTAGATACCCAGATTTTGCCTCTTCTTGTTCGGTCCCTTCGTCACCACCAGACCCCAAGTAATAAGAGGCGCCACATCGCCAGGCCAGCAGTGCTGGATCGGCAGCTTTGCCAGATCGACGTCACCGCCCTCCCACACTACGTCCTGACACGGCGCCGAACGATGCTCCCTTGGCGCCATGTCCCACAAGGATTTCACCATTGATCCGAGTCCGAGCACGTCCTTGAATCCCTTGGGCGGCTCCGGCTCCTTCAGCGTCGATAGCACATGCCCGATCTTCCGTAGCTCGCTGATATCATCCGCCCCCATTCCAAGGGCAACGCGCCTAGTTGTCCCGAACAAGTTGCCGAGAACAGGGATCGAATGGCCGCTCACGCTTTCGAACATGATCGCTGGGCCGCCCGCGCGCAAGGTACGGTCACAGATTTCCGTCATCTCCAGATATGGCGACACAGGAGTCCTGACTCGCTTTAATTCACCCAATTGTTGCAATTGGGAAATAAAATCCCGCAAATCGGAATATTTCATGATTTTTGACAAAGTTTAACGCCGGCTTTTGTTTTTAAAATTCAAGCCCAAGTCATTGATTTTATTGATGTAATGTTGCGCCGCAGCGAGATTTCAAGATTTAAAAGTAATAAAGACTTGATTTTATAGTATTGACTCGATATAAACAGCCCCCTAAAATTCGCCCAACTTGATGAGGAAGCGGGCCGGGGAAGAATGGCTGCGCAACGAGAATCCTCATTACTCACAGGGATCGGGGTCCCGCATGACATTTTAAGGAGTGTTTTCAAAAGGCGTCTGCCTTATCCCCGAAAAAAGTTGCCTGTCGCTGTTTCGGCCCCTTCGCGCCATCAGCCCCGAGCAGGCAATTCCGACGTTTGTCGATTGCGCCGCACGCTATGACAGACGATGTAACTGATTCACGGCAAACACAAGCGTCTACAAGGCTCTGTAGTGGGCTCTTCGCTTGCCGCGACGTTTCAGGGAGGTTCACATGCTTAATCGATTCATCCGGGCGCTATCCGAGCGCCCCCGAAAAAAAACAGGCCAGTCTGCCGCATGGGCAGTTGTCGCCCGCGACACCATCAGCGGGTTCATCACCACGGCCCACCATGCCCTCATGGTGCTAGGAATCCTCGCGATCGCTGCACTGGGCATCATGTTCGTCAAACCCGAGGTTACCGACCACCTTAAGGCACTCTCCCCCTTCGCACAGGAAGAAATGGAAGATGGCGAAGACCTTCCGCAAGTAGCAGGCATGATGGACGACATGCCGCCCCAATTGGAAGCCCGCCAAGGTGTCGCAGTCAAAGCCAACGCCGCAGTTCGCACTGACGAAAAGAACACAGTCGCAAGCGCCCGCCAGCAGCAGTGGGTGACTGCCTGGCTTTCCAAGCGCTACCGAGTCGCGACTGACGCCACCGACATGCTGGTATCCGCGGCTTACTTGACCGCAAAGGAAATCAAGCTCGATCCTTTGCTTATTCTCTCTGTAATGGCGATTGAATCCCGCTTCAACCCGTTTGCAGAAAGCCCGGTAGGCGCACAAGGACTCATGCAAGTGATGTCAAAGGTGCATCGAGACAAGTTTGAAGAGCTGGGTGGCGTCAAGGCAGCACTGAACCCGATCGCCAACATCAAGGTCGGCTCCTTGATACTCAAGGACTATGTGTCGCGTGGCGGCTCCGTCGAAGCTGGACTGAAGCTGTACGTTGGAGCTGGCGCTGCAGATTCTGATGCAGGGTACGGTGCGAAGGTGCTCGCCGAGTATCAGCGCCTCAAGGAAGTCGCTATGGGCAAGAAGGTTCCGGTCTACTCGACTTCCGTGAGCTCCTCCGCACCGAAGTCACGACAGCAAGAACGCAAGTCCGATGCAATCGAAGAAGCAAGCAGTAGAACGCCGGGACAACCACTGGCCCAGGCCGATCATCCTGCTGCCCTGTAATTCATTCGGTTCAAAATCTCCGATCCCCATCCAGGCAAAACTGGATGGGGATTTTTACTTTGCCGGTCGTAAAGTGCGTTGCGTCGCACTAATGCTCATCGCCGTACATCGCGGCGCAACTTAGAGCGCTCCGAGGCCGACCGCCTTAGATGCTTGATCTCATCATAGCGCTGGATAAACAAGTCGAATGCCTGTTCGGGGCCGACCGGTTCAATATGAGGAAATGCGGGTTCCGGCAAATGCCCCCAATCCATCCAGGCCGGAGGCAGCAAATCACGAACCTCCGTAGCCATAGCGACAAGGTCGAATTCCTTTACGACAGGAACATGCAGCTCAAATCCAAAGTGCCGTGCGAGTTCACGCTCAATTGGCTCAAGCTTTCGGTTGACGCTTTCCTTGCCCAAATAGACTTTTAACGGAGACGGCCAGTCCCCCTGAATAAACTCGATCGCATCGTGCCAAAGCGCGTCATATGCAGACTCCTCCGGCACAAGGCGTGAAACCATAACGCTGTGCTCTGCAACCGAATAAAACTTCTTTGTCGCACCACACCAGCGCGGCTGATATGCAAGCGCCCTGGCCACGTCCTCGACGGGCAGACCAGATGCATCCGGACTGTTCAGATCCAGCACAAAGCCTGATGCAGTAACGATTGCCGTCCGCCCACTAGGCTTCATGAACATGTCGAGTTGCTTTCCACCCATCAATTAGCCTTTTAGTCACCGCTGATTTCACGTTCAAGCAGTATATTCCGCGCGCAAAAAAGATGTGTCGGCATGCCGAATTCGTTCCAGATGGCGACAATCAGAACTGAATTTTCTGGCGCCCAAAGCAAAAAGCCCCAACTCGGATGAGCTGGGGCTTATGCATATAACAAGCCTGACGATAACCTACTTTCACACTGGTTGCAGCACTATCATCGGCGCAGAGTCGTTTCACGGTCCTGTTCGGGATGGGAAGGGGTGGTACCAACTCGCTATGGTCATCAGGCATAACTTGTCGATTGCGCGTATCGCCGTTGTTGCTGGCGCGTACGTTCAATCCAATCCAGAAGAAGCAGTTAGGGGTACTACATATATATTTGGCGGGTGTGATGCTCAATCGGGCACACACTCTTGTCTATAACTACCAAGGTTATAGGGACAAGCCGCACGGGCAATTAGTATCAGTTAGCTTAACGCATTACTGCGCTTCCACACCTGACCTATCAACGTCCTGGTCTCGAACGACCCTTCAGGGAGATCAAGTCTCCGGGAAGTCTCATCTTGAGGCAAGTTTCCCGCTTAGATGCTTTCAGCGGTTATCTCTTCCGAACTTAGCTACCCGGCAATGCCACTGGCGTGACAACCGGTACACCAGAGGTTCGTCCACTCCGGTCCTCTCGTACTAGGAGCAGCCCCCCTCAAACTTCCAACGCCCACGGCAGATAGGGACCAAACTGTCTCACGACGTTTTAAACCCAGCTCACGTACCACTTTAAATGGCGAACAGCCATACCCTTGGGACCGGCTACAGCCCCAGGATGTGATGAGCCGACATCGAGGTGCCAAACTCCCCCGTCGATATGAACTCTTGGGAGGAATCAGCCTGTTATCCCCAGAGTACCTTTTATCCGTTGAGCGATGGCCCTTCCATACAGAACCACCGGATCACTATGTCCTACTTTCGTACCTGCTCGACTTGTCAGTCTCGCAGTTAAGCACGCTTATGCCATTGCACTATTAGCACGATGTCCGACCGTACCTAGCGTACCTTCGAACTCCTCCGTTACACTTTGGGAGGAGACCGCCCCAGTCAAACTGCCTACCATGCACTGTCCCCGACCCGGATAACGGGCCAAGGTTAGAACCTCAAACAAACCAGGGTGGTATTTCAAGGACGGCTCCATGGCAACTAGCGTCACCACTTCAAAGCCTCCCACCTATCCTACACAGATTGGTTCAAAGTCCAATGCAAAGCTACAGTAAAGGTTCATGGGGTCTTTCCGTCTAGCCGCGGGTAGATTGCATCATCACAAACACTTCAACTTCGCTGAGTCTCGGGAGGAGACAGTGTGGCCATCGTTACGCCATTCGTGCAGGTCGGAACTTACCCGACAAGGAATTTCGCTACCTTAGGACCGTTATAGTTACGGCCGCCGTTTACTGGGACTTCAATCAAGAGCTTGCACCCCATCATTTAATCTTCCAGCACCGGGCAGGCGTCACACCCTATACGTCCACTTTCGTGTTTGCAGAGTGCTGTGTTTTTATTAAACAGTCGCAGCCACCAGTTTATTGCAACCCCTTCACCCTCCTGGCGCAGGCCAGTCAAGCTACAAGGGCGTACCTTATCCCGAAGTTACGGTACCAATTTGCCGAGTTCCTTCTCCCGAGTTCTCTCAAGCGCCTTAGAATACTCATCTCGCCCACCTGTGTCGGTTTGCGGTACGGTCTCGTTAGACTGAAGCTTAGAGGCTTTTCTTGGAACCACTTCCGATTGCTTCGCGGCATAAAGCCGCTCGTCCCATACCCTTGAATCACGCGCCCGGATTTGCCTAAGCGCCTTCTCTAGTACAGGAACCGGGACATCCAACACCCGGACAACCTTCCGCGATCCGTCCCCCCATCGCATCTAACGACGGTGCAGGAATATTAACCTGCTTCCCATCAGCTACGCATCTCTGCCTCGCCTTAGGGGCCGACTCACCCTGCTCCGATGAACGTTGAACAGGAAACCTTGGGCTTACGGCGTGCGGGCCTTTCACCCGCATTATCGCTACTCATGTCAGCATTCGCACTTCTGATACCTCCAGCATCCTTTACAAGACACCTTCGCAGGCTTACAGAACGCTCTCCTACCATATCCTTGCGGATATCCGCAGCTTCGGTGACTGGCTTAGCCCCGTTACATCTTCCGCGCAGGACGACTCGATCAGTGAGCTATTACGCTTTCTTTAAAGGATGGCTGCTTCTAAGCCAACCTCCTGACTGTTTTAGCCTTCCCACTTCGTTTTCCACTTAGCCAATCTTTGGGACCTTAGCTGGCGGTCTGGGTTGTTTCCCTCTTGACGTCGGACGTTAGCACCCGGCGTCTGTCTCCCAAGCTCGCACTCACCGGTATTCGGAGTTTGCAATGGTTTGGTAAGTCGCGATGACCCCCTAGCCATAACAGTGCTCTACCCCCGGTGGTGATACTTGAGGCACTACCTAAATAGTTTTCGGAGAGAACCAGCTATTTCCAGATTTGTTTAGCCTTTCACCCCTACCCACAGCTCATCCCCTAGTTTTTCAACACTAGTGGGTTCGGACCTCCAGTACCTGTTACGGCACCTTCATCCTGGCCATGGGTAGATCATCTGGTTTCGGGTCTACACCCAGCGACTGAACGCCCTATTCGGACTCGATTTCTCTACGGCTTCCCTATGCGGTTAACCTCGCCACTGAATGTAAGTCGCTGACCCATTATACAAAAGGTACGCAGTCACCCCTTGCGAGGCTCCTACTGTTTGTATGCACACGGTTTCAGGTTCTATTTCACTCCCCTTCCGGGGTTCTTTTCGCCTTTCCCTCACGGTACTGGTTCACTATCGGTCGATATCGAGTATTTAGCCTTGGAGGATGGTCCCCCCATCTTCAGACAGGATTTCACGTGTCCCGCCCTACTTGTCGCAAGCCTAGTTCCACAATACTGATTTCGCATACGGGGCTATCACCCTCTATGGCCGCACTTTCCAGAGCGTCTTGCTATCAATACTGCTAAATCTTGCAGGCTGGTCCCATTTCGCTCGCCACTACTTTGGGAATCTCGGTTGATTTCTTTTCCTGCAGCTACTTAGATGTTTCAGTTCGCCGCGTTCGCTTCCACGTACCTATGTATTCAGTACGGGATGACCTAAAAGGCCGGGTTTCCCCATTCGGAAATCTGCGGATCAAAGCCTGTTTGCTGGCTCCCCGCAGCTTATCGCAAGCTACTACGTCCTTCATCGCCTGATATCGCCAAGGCATCCACCATGTGCACTTAGTCGCTTGTCCCTATAACGTTGGCTCCTGCTTCCAGGATCCGTTATAGAGCTTTTGAGTTTGCGTGCCGTATTCCAGACTACTCGCGCAGTTTTCACCACCACGAGAACTCTTTCATACTTAATATGATTGATGACAATCACAACCCACCAGTCGCAACCAACACGTCATCACAACGCATCAGCTCCAACTGATAAATCTTTACTACTTCTTCCAGATTGTTAAAGAACTGAAACAGCCATTGATCAATAAACGATCAAACCTGAATTGATGGAGCGGGAAAAGAGTCTCGAACTCTCGACCTCAACCTTGGCAAGGTTGCGCTCTACCAACTGAGCTATTCCCGCGCTGTGCGGTCAACTCAGGTTTGATGTTTATTTAAGAAGTGGTAGGTCTGATTGGACTCGAACCAACGACCCCTACCATGTCAAGGTAGTGCTCTAACCAGCTGAGCTACAGACCTGCTTCTTGCTGTTCTAGGAACAGACCGATAAGTGTGAACGCTTGACGTTCGTGCGAACTCTAGAAAGGAGGTGATCCAGCCGCACCTTCCGATACGGCTACCTTGTTACGACTTCACCCCAGTCACGAATCCTACCGTGGTAAGCGCCCTCCTTGCGGTTAGGCTACCTACTTCTGGTAAAACCCGCTCCCATGGTGTGACGGGCGGTGTGTACAAGACCCGGGAACGTATTCACCGCGGCATGCTGATCCGCGATTACTAGCGATTCCAACTTCATGCAGTCGAGTTGCAGACTACAATCCGGACTACGATACACTTTCTGGGATTAGCTCCCCCTCGCGGGTTGGCAGCCCTCTGTATGTACCATTGTATGACGTGTGAAGCCCTACCCATAAGGGCCATGAGGACTTGACGTCATCCCCACCTTCCTCCGGTTTGTCACCGGCAGTCTCATTAGAGTGCCCTTTCGTAGCAACTAATGACAAGGGTTGCGCTCGTTGCGGGACTTAACCCAACATCTCACGACACGAGCTGACGACAGCCATGCAGCACCTGTGCGCCGGTTCTCTTTCGAGCACTCCCAGATCTCCCCAGGATTCCGACCATGTCAAGGGTAGGTAAGGTTTTTCGCGTTGCATCGAATTAATCCACATCATCCACCGCTTGTGCGGGTCCCCGTCAATTCCTTTGAGTTTTAATCTTGCGACCGTACTCCCCAGGCGGTCAACTTCACGCGTTAGCTGCGTTACCAAGGAAATTAATCCCCGACAACTAGTTGACATCGTTTAGGGCGTGGACTACCAGGGTATCTAATCCTGTTTGCTCCCCACGCTTTCGTGCATGAGCGTCAGTGTTATCCCAGGGGGCTGCCTTCGCCATCGGTATTCCTCCACATATCTACGCATTTCACTGCTACACGTGGAATTCTACCCCCCTCTGACACACTCTAGCCGTGCAGTCACAAATGCAGTTCCCAGGTTAAGCCCGGGGATTTCACATCTGTCTTGCACAACCGCCTGCGCACGCTTTACGCCCAGTAATTCCGATTAACGCTTGCACCCTACGTATTACCGCGGCTGCTGGCACGTAGTTAGCCGGTGCTTATTCTTCCGGTACCGTCATCCATCCCAGGTATTAACCAGGACGATTTCTTTCCGAACAAAAGTGCTTTACAACCCGAAGGCCTTCTTCACACACGCGGCATTGCTGGATCAGGGTTGCCCCCATTGTCCAAAATTCCCCACTGCTGCCTCCCGTAGGAGTCTGGGCCGTGTCTCAGTCCCAGTGTGGCTGGTCGTCCTCTCAGACCAGCTACTGATCGTCGCCTTGGTAGGCCTTTACCCCACCAACTAGCTAATCAGATATCGGCCGCTCTAAGAGCATGAGGTCTTGCGATCCCCCACTTTCATCCGTAGATCGTATGCGGTATTAGCCAGTCTTTCGACTGGTTATCCCCCACTCTAAGGCACGTTCCGATATGTTACTCACCCGTTCGCCACTCGCCGCCAGGCCGAAGCCCGCGCTGCCGTTCGACTTGCATGTGTAAGGCATGCCGCCAGCGTTCAATCTGAGCCAGGATCAAACTCTTCAGTTCAATCTCTGTTGTGCCATCTCTGGCAGGTTCCGAAGAACCGTCGCTCACTCAAAATACTGACAGGTAATTATCTTGCGACTCTTACCTATATTTTTTTGTGAGCACTTAATGTTTTAAGTTATTGCGCTGAGTAACCCCAGCGCCGCAACCCCACCAAGCGCCCACACTTATCGGCTGTTATTTTTTAAAGAACACACTCATCCCGCGCACTTTTACTGTCGCGCACCACTGTCAAAGCGTTGTGATTGATAGCGGCTTAACTGGATCAGAGCCCGTTACGTTACTTGACGCATCAGCCCTCGTTTTCGAGAACTTTTCGTTTCGCGTTTCGCGACGGGAGACGAACTATAGCAAAGCATCCGGCACTACGCAATGTTTTTTTCGCGCTTCGATCATTGACCGAAAATACATGCACAAAAAAATTCACACACCATCAGCACTCATGCCACAAGATCGCCGACAACAAAAAGGCCTCCAAGTTGGAGGCCTCTCATGAAGCGTTCTACAACTCTCATCCTTGGCGGAGACGGAGGGATTCGAACCCTCGATACAGGTTTAAGCCCATATGCTTCCTTAGCAGGGAAGTGCCTTCGACCTCTCGGCCACGTCTCCACACATAAAGCGGGGATCAAATCCCCGCTTCAGTGAAGTCACGCATGATAGCTGCTCATGCGCACTTGGTCAACGAAACTCTGCTTGCGAATCGACAACAATCAAGCTTTTTCCAAGTCGAACGCCTTATGCAGCGCTCGAACTGCCAGTTCCATGTATTTCTCGTCGATCAACACGGAAATCTTGATTTCGGAGGTGGAAATCATCTGAATGTTGATGCCCTCTTCCGACAGTGTGCGGAACATCTGCGATGCGATACCAACATGGCTACGCATGCCAACACCAACGACAGATACCTTGGAAACCTTGGAGTCGCCAATGATGCTGGCAGCGCCGATATGCTCCTTGACGCTCTTGTTGAGCACTTCCATTGCCTTCACATACTCACCGCGCGGCACAGTAAAGGTGAAGTCGGTCTTGCCGTCAACGGACTGATTTTGGATGATCATGTCGACTTCGATGTTGGCGTCGGCGACCGGGCCCAGAATCTGGTAAGCGATACCCGGCTTGTCGGGCACGCCCAACACGGTGATCTTCGCTTCGTCGCGATTGAACGCGATACCGGAAATGACGGCTTGTTCCATGTGTGTATCTTCCTCAAACGAAATCAGGGTGCCGGAATTGGCTTCTTCTTCCAGCGGCATCAGCGGATCGGTCAGCGACGACAGGACGCGAGTCGGCACCTTGTAGTTGCCGGCAAATTCGACCGAGCGAATCTGCAGGACTTTCGAGCCAAGCGAGGCGAGCTCGAGCATCTCTTCGAACGTAACGGTCTTCAGGCGACGCGCCTCCGAAACGACACGCGGATCTGTCGTATACACGCCATCAACGTCGGTGTAGATCAGACATTCTGCCGCCTTCAGCGCTGCAGCAACAGCCACTGCCGAGGTGTCGGAACCGCCACGACCAAGCGTCGTAATATTGCCGAGATCGTCCACGCCTTGGAAGCCGGTGATGATCACAATTTTCCCTTCGGAGAGATCCTTGCGCACACGAACATCATCGATCGACTGGATACGCGCTTTGGTGTAGGCGGAGTCGGTCTTGATCGGCACCTGCCAGCCTGCATACGACACAGCCTGCTTGCCGATCGTTTGCAGCGCCATGGACAGCAGCGCAACGGAAACCTGCTCGCCGGTAGAGGCCAGCATGTCAAGTTCGCGCGGGTCCGGCTGAGGCATGATGTCCTTTGCCAGGGCGATAAGGCGGTTGGTCTCGCCGGACATTGCGGAGGGCACCACGACGATCTGGTGACCGGCGTCATGCCACTTGGCGACGCGCTTGGCGACGTTCTTGATGCGCTCGGTCGAGCCCATCGAAGTGCCGCCGTATTTGTGGACGATTAAAGCCATACGGATGAGAAGTTGCGCAAAGGAAGGAAGAAATTTTTGATAAAAATCAACCCTTTACTTTACAGGCCGCAACGCCGGAAGGCAAGTAGGCAGCCGACGAAAAGCGGGTTTTAGAAGTTAAAAGCCGATAAAAATATTGCAAAGCATCATTTAATGTCATTCACCCAATGCATTTGGATCAAACTGCCGGGATTTTTGAGATGACTCAGATGGCTCATCCCGATGCCGGCGGCAAAGACGAGACGGCCTCCTGCGAACACCACAGGCAGACGTTGCCGCTCCCAGGCGGGAATATTCAAGTCTTGATAATGGTGCTTCAAACTGCGGGTCGGCCGACCAGGCGACAGCTTGAGCTTCTCCCCACCTTGGCGATGGCGGATCTCCAGTAACTGCGCCATGAGCCACTCGCTGGACACACCTTCAGCAGCCCCCTCAAAATACAACTCACCTCCGAATGCTGGAAAGGGAATGCGCCCTTGCCCCTGCCACCGGAAGGCCTGCACTTTGGCAGTTTCGATCGGCAGTGGCATGTGACTGACGAGATATGCCCTGCCTCGATACGTGTGCACTTCACACTGGGGATGAACAACTCTCACCTGCGCGTCTTTGCTTGCGCAAAGTAGCTGGGTGCGCATTTCGAACAGCCAAGCCGTTGACGGCATGCGCATCCCATTCTGGGAGAGCCAGTAGCGCAGCAAATTGTATTGTCGGTCCTGGCTGAGCACTGCGAAGCAAGATAAATCGAGCTGACTGCCGGCGCTACAGGATTGCCAATCCATCGCAGCCAGCTCATCGAGCAAGCGCTGTGCAGATTGCGCATGTGCGGCAACGCGAGATAGCCGATGCTGATACCCCGGAAAATATTCATTAAGAACCGGGGTCACTGCATGACGTATTGCGTTGCGCGCGTACCGCAAGTCTTCGTTGGATTCGTCCACAATATGAGAGATGCCGTGGCGCACAGCAAACGCTTCCAGCTCTGCACGGGACCGTTCCAGCAAGGGCCTCGCTAGCAAAGGCGTGTCGAAGCCGAGCAAAGCAGGCGCACCTCCACAGAAAGCCATACCTGACAAGCCCGGCAGACCGGAACCTCGCAACAATTGAAGAAGCACGGTTTCAGCCTGGTCGTCCAGATGATGCGCAGTCAACAGAACATGGACGCCATGGAGACGGCTCAAATCTCCCAATGCCCGATAGCGGCTTGTCCGGGCCGCCTGCTCCAGCCCGTGGCGGTCCACTGACTCTACCGAAACGCGCCGCGCATCGAAACTGACACCTAGTGCGGCACACCCCCGCTCACAATGAGCGAGCCATGCATCGGCATTGTTGCTCAATCCATGGTGAACGTGAAAGGCAATCAGCTCAATGCCATGGACGCGCGCGTACGAAGACGCCAGGTGCAGGAGCACGGCCGAGTCCAACCCTCCGCTGTAGGCAACAGCAAAGCGCGGCGCAGACGCAGAAACGCGCGCCAGGATTTCTCCGAGCGCGCGTTCAAAAGCGCCCTCGATAGACGCTGCCTGCCGGTTTGTCACAGCATTATTCCGGCGAATTGATTTCCTTGAACTTGCCGTAGCCCATAAGCTTTTCGTGGCGAGCGGCAATCAGCTCCTTCGGCTTCAGGCCCTGCAGCTGCCGCAGCGAGTCGGCAAGCGCACGCTTCAACATTGCCGCCATCTGCTTGGGGTCGCGATGGGCGCCACCGAGGGGCTCATTGACAATCTTGTCGATCAGGTTCATTGCCTTGAGGCGATGCGCCGTCAGGCCCAACGCATCTGCCGCATCTGCGGCACGCTCGGAGGTCTTCCAGAGGATGGAGGCACAGCCTTCAGGGGAAATGACGGAATAGGTGGCGTACTGCAGCATCAGCACGGCGTCACCGACGGCAATCGCAAGCGCGCCGCCCGAACCGCCCTCACCGATGATGGTCGCAATCAACGGCACCTTCAGTTCAGCCATCACGTACAGGTTGTGGCCGATCGCTTCGGATTGTCCGCGCTCTTCCGCGTCAATACCCGGAAATGCGCCTGGGGTATCGACAAACGTGAAGATAGGCAGGCCGAACTTTTCGGCCAGCTTCATCAACCGCATGGCTTTGCGATAGCCTTCCGGCTTCGGCATGCCGAAGTTGCGCATGGCACGCTCCTTCGTGTCGCGGCCCTTCTGGTGTCCGATGACCATGCAGGGCTGGCCATTAAAACGGGCAAGGCCACCGATGATGGACAAGTCGTCCGCATAAGTACGGTCGCCGTGAAGTTCGTGGAAATCCGTGAAGATTTCATTCACGTAGTCCATCGTGTAGGGCCGTTGCGGATGCCGCGCGATCTGCGACACTTGCCAGGGTGTCAGCTTGGCGTAGATGTCCTTGGTCAGCTGCTGGCTTTTTTTGGCGAGACGTTCGATCTCTTCGGAGATGTCGACTGCGGAATCATCCTGCACGAAACGCAGTTCTTCGATTTTTCCTTCAAGTTCGGCGATGGGTTGCTCGAACCCGAGAAAAGTTGTTTTGCTCATCGTGCCTCCTTATATCAACACGAGATGGAGTTCAGTAAACTACCGGCGCGGAATCGAGGCTGCGCCATAGATACCATGTCGCGACGGTACGCCACGGCTCCCAGTTGGCGGCGACTTCCCGGACATCGCTACGGGATACGGGTTCGCCGGAAAAATAATTGACGCTGATGCCTTTGAGCAATCCCAGATCGTCCAAAGGCAAGATGTTCGGCCGGAGCAGATTAAATATCAAAAACATCTCCGCTGTCCAGCGGCCGATTCCGCGGATCTGGATCAGCTCGGAGATGACCTCTTCGTCGTCCATCTCCGCCCATTTGTCCGCATGGACGCGCTTGGCCTTGAAATGATCGGCTAAGTCGAGCACATATTCAGCTTTTCTTTTTGACAAGCCGCATGCAGCAAGCGCCTCCGGGCCTGCCTTCAGCACTTGTGCCGGGGTGCACTTCGGACACACGTCGATGAAGCGCTGCCAGACTGCTTCTGCTGCCTTTACGGAAATCTGCTGGCTGACAATCGAGCGTGCAAGTGTTGTGAATGCTTCGCTTTTGCCGACCAACTGCATGTCTCCGAACTGGGGAATGAGCTTGCGCATGATGCGATCGCGCTTCATGAGCTCTTCCTTGGCGTCGTGCCAATACGCAGGCACGCTGATGACTGAAGCGGATTGACGAATTGCAGTCATGCGACTTACGCCCTTCGCCACTCGGTCAAGCCGCCGGGTTTGTCCTCCAGGACAATGCCGCTGGCGAGGAGCTCGGCGCGGATGCGGTCGGCTGACGCGAAATCCTTTGCTTTCTTGGCGGCGGCGCGCGCATCGATCTGCGCGAGAATCTCTGCTTCGCCCAGTGCGCCGCCTTCGGCCGGGCCGGCCTGCAGGAATTCCTGTGGAGAGCGCTGCAGCAAGGCAATTACGCTTGCCAGCGCCTTCAGCTGACGCGCGAGCGCCGGGGACTTCGTCTTGTTCACTTCGTTGGCTAGGTCAAACAGGACAGAGACAGCCACCGGCGTGTTGAAGTCATCGTTCATGGCGTCGGCAAAGCGAGCGGCATGCGATTCATTCCAGTCAAACGGAAGACGGTCCGGCTCCACTTCCTTCAACGCGGTATAGAGTCGGGTCAGTGCATGCTTGGCATCGTCGAGATGCACGTCGGAATAGTTGAGCGGGCTGCGGTAATGCGCACGCAGGATGAAGAAGCGGACTACTTCCGGATCGTACTTCTTGAGCACGTCACGAATGGTAAAGAAATTGCCCAGCGACTTCGACATCTTTTCGTTGTCAACACGAATAAAGCCGTTGTGCATCCAGTAGTTGACGAAAGTGTGTCCGTTCGCGCCTTCAGATTGAGCGATTTCATTCTCATGGTGAGGGAACTGCAGGTCCTCGCCGCCGCCGTGGATATCGAACTGATCACCAAGCAATTCGCAGCCCATTGCAGAACACTCGATATGCCAGCCCGGGCGCCCCTTGCCCCACTGTGATTCCCATTTGACCTCCTCGGGTTCGGACTCCTTCGCCGCCTTCCAGAGGACAAAGTCGAGGGGATCGCGCTTGCCGGTATTCAGTTCGACACGCTCGCCGGCGCGCAAATCATCCAGCGACTTGCCAGAAAGACGGCCGTAGCTGGGAAAATCGCGAACAGAGTAATTGACGTCGCCGTCCTTCGCCTTGTAGGCTAGGCCGTTGCGTTCCAGCTTTTCAATAAGGCCCAGCATCTGGGGGACGTACTGCGTTGCGCGAGGCTCATGGTCGGGTTTCTGCACGCCGAGGGCCGCGGCGTCTTCATCCATTGCATGGATAAAGCGATTCGTCAGTTGCGAAATGGATTCGCCGTTTTCGACGGCGCGCTTGATGATCTTGTCGTCGATGTCCGTGATGTTACGGACGTAAGTCACATCCAGACCCGACGCGCGCAACCACCGCTGCACCATGTCAAAGACCACCATGACACGTGCGTGCCCGAGATGGCAGTAGTCGTACACAGTCATTCCGCATACATACATCCGGACCTTGCCGGCTTGCATGGGGACAAAAGTCTGCTTTTCACGCGCGAGCGTGTTATAGATCTTAAGTGCAGTCATGGGCGGTTTTTCCGTTTCGGCTTGAAATGGCCTGGTTCGCGTAGACAATCGAATGTCTCGCAGAAGGCCGCGCGTGGCGCGATGCAATGGGGCTGCCGAAACCCTTTTGTCATGCTTATTTTGATAAAATGCACGGTTTCGCCTCAGTATAACATTGATGAAACCGCCTTCCTGACCCGCACGGTCAAAGCTGGAGCGGATAGTGCGAATTGCCACAATCCTGTCGGCTGCCGAGCGGCAAGGGGCCACGGAAGATACACAATCGACATTCGCCTGTAAAGAGGAAAGGATACTGGAATGCAAATCACCCGCCGACACGCCATTCATCTGGCCGCCGCCCTCTTCCTGAGTTCGGCACTGCCAGGCGCAATGGCAGCCGATGCACCGCAAGTCTCGCTCAAGACCAGCATGGGTGAAATCGTGCTGGAACTCTACCCGGAGAAAGCGCCCAAGTCGGTCGACAACTTTTTGCAGTACGTGAAGAGCGGTCACTACAATGGCACGATTTTCCATCGCGTAATCAATAACTTTATGATCCAGGGTGGCGGTTTTGACAAGGACATGAACCAGAAGCCCACGCGCGCACCGATCGAGAATGAGGCGAAGAACGGCCTCAAGAATGAACCCTACAGCGTTGCAATGGCACGCACCTCGGCGCCGCACTCGGCATCGGCACAGTTTTTCATCAACGTGAAGAACAACAGCTTCCTCGACTACCCGGGACAGGACGGCTGGGGTTACGCCGTGTTCGGCAAGGTCATCAAAGGCACCGAGGTCGTCGACAAGATCAAGGCAGTCGAAACCGGCGGCAGCGGCATGTTTCGCGACGTTCCGACCAAACCCGTCGTCATCGAATCCGCGACGGTCGTCAAATAACTCACCCTCTTTAGAAGGACTACCATGGCAGTCATCCTCACCACCAACCACGGCACCATCAAGCTGGAACTCGACGCAGAGAAGGCTCCGAAGACCGTCGCCAACTTCCTCGCCTATGTGCAGTCGGGCCACTACAACGGCACCATCTTCCACCGCGTCATCGACGGTTTCATGATCCAGGGCGGCGGTTTCGAGGCGGGCATGAAACAAAAGCCCACCAACGACCCGATCGAGAACGAAGCGAAGAACGGACTGAAGAACGAGCCGTACACCATTGCCATGGCTCGCACCTCGGCACCGCATTCCGCCTCTGCCCAATTCTTCATCAACGTGAAGAACAACAGCTTCCTCGATTATCCGGGCCAGGATGGCTGGGGCTACTGCGTGTTCGGCAAGGTAGTGGAAGGCACCGACGTTGTCGACAAGATCAAGTCCGTCAAAACCACCCGTACCGGCATGCATGCCGACGTGCCGGTTGAGAACGTCGTCATCGAGAAAGCAGAAGTGGTCTGAGTATCACTTCAGTAACCATGCAAGAGCAGCACATGCCTGCACAAAACCAGGAAGCGCAATCCGAAACGGTTGCGCTTTTTGTTTCGGACGTGCACCTGCACGAATCGCTGCCCCGCACGACGAAGGCATTCCTCGACTTCCTCTCGCGACCGGCCAAAGCCGCGCCACGCCTGTACCTGCTTGGTGACCTGTTCGAATACTGGGCGGGCGACGATGACCTCGAAGCGCCGTATCACAGCAGCATTGCGCGCGCGCTGCGCGACGTCAATGAGGCTGGGGTTGCCGTGTTCTGGGTTGCCGGCAATCGTGATTTTCTTGTTGGCCGGGAATTTGCCGTCAAGGCAGGTGTCACGCTGCTTGACGACCCGCATGTAGAAGAAATTGGAGGCACCAGGACTGTCCTTGCACACGGCGACGCGCAATGCACGGATGACCACGCTTACATGACGTTCCGCGCCCAAGTGCGGCAGCCTGAATGGCAGGCGCAATTCCTCGCACAGCCACTATCCAAGCGCAAGGCTTTGATCGAAGGCATGCGTACCGGGAGCCGCGAAGCGCAAAAGGCGAAGTCGTACGAGATCATGGATGTCAATCCTGCGGCAATTACTGCGCTGTTTGAAAGCACGGGTGCATCGGTCATGATTCATGGCCACACACATCGCCCGGCTACCCATATTGCTGAGGACGACGGAAAGATATTTGTTCGCCACGTATTGCCCGATTGGGACTGCGACTCAGGAAAACCGCGAGGCGGATGGCTCGCCTTGCAGGCAAACGGCGGCGTGAAGCGGTATGACGTAGACGGCGCGGAGATATCCGCGCCCATCCTTCGCAACTAATCGAACTGCTTGCGGAAACTGTCGAACTGCTCGCTCAGGCGCTCCACTTCTGCACGCAGGCGAGCCACTTCCGATTCCAGTTCCGCGATGCGATCCTGCCGCCCACCTGCTACCGATGCAGAGACATCTGCTGCACGCTCCGGCACCTGGTCTCCGCTAAGCAGGTGCATGTAGCGCACCTCTTTCTCGCCCGGAGCACGTGGAAGACGCGCCACCAGCGGCGGATATTTGTCGATCAGGAATTGCAATCCTGTTTCCACATCGGCCACTGAGGTGAAATCATGTACACGACCGCTTCGCGAGCGAATTTCCCCCGCCGTCTGTACACCCCGGAGCATCAGCATGACCAGGACTGCGAGCTTATCCTGTTCGAGTGACCATTTCATGCGCATGCGGTGCTCGTATTTCGAGACACGCGCACCGGCTTGCCTTACCTCCGATACAAACTTTTTCTGCGCAAGACGCTGCAGTGCATCGAGAACCGCATCCTCCGTGACGGACATTACGGGATCACGGCTCGTCAGTTGGTTGCAACCGTTGGTAAGGGCATTGAGGGACAGCGGGTAATTGTCGGGTGTCAGCGCTTCCTTTTCGGCCAGCACACCCAAGACCCGCACTTCCACGACATCCAGCAGGATGTCACCCCCAGCCGATGCCGCGCCAGATTCATTCGATACGGATTCAGTCATGATGGCATCCTTCATTCGACTAGTTTGTTGAGTTGTTCGGCGTCGAATTTGTCTTTTGACGGCAGGTCTTCGCAGCCCACCCCGGCCGCCTGCAAGGCAGCAACGATCTTCTGCATCTGCTGTTCCTGCGATACGGCGTGGTCGATAAGCTTGTGCAGCGCAGTGGAAAGAGGATCTTCGTCGCCACTGAGCGTGACGCCATACGCGGCAAATACGCGCGCAGCAGCCTCCTCGCGCTGCTTGCCAGCATCCTTCTGGACGATGTGGGCAGGATTGCCGACAGCGGTCGCTCCCGGCGGCACTTCCTTGACCACCACGGCATTCGAGCCGACCTTGGCCCCCTCCCCCACCGTGAAGCCCCCGAGGACCTTGGCGCCCGCACCGATGATTGCCCCGCGTCCGAGCGTGGGATGGCGTTTTGCCCCCTTGCTCAGCGATGTGCCGCCCAGGGTCACACCCTGATAAATCGTGCAATCGTCGCCGACTTCGGCCGTTTCACCAATGACGACGCCGAACCCGTGATCGATGAAGACGCGCCGGCCAACCGTAGCGCCTGGATGGATTTCAATACCTGTTAGCCCACGTGCGACATGGGAGATGAAACGCCCCAGCCATTTGAGTCCGCGCATCCAGCACCAGTGCGCCCAACGGTGCATCACGATTGCGTGCAGCCCGGGATAGCAGGTCAGCACTTCCCAGCCGGTGCGCGCGGCCGGATCACGATCAATGATGCTGGCGATGTCTTCGCGGATGCGGCTGAACATAGGGGACAGGATTGGTTGCGTGAAGCCGTAATGTTAACCCGTTGCACCCTGCTTGCCTACGCAAGACGGCGGCAGACGGGATTCACTTGACGACCATCATCCGCTGACGCCGCGCTTCATACAGGCAGACGCCCGATGCAACGGACACGTTCAGGCTTTCGACCGCCCCCTCCATTGGAATGCGAACCAGCACATCGCAATTCTCGCGTGTGAGGCGGCGCATACCTTCGCCTTCAGAGCCCATGACGAGTGCCGTCGGAACGGCGAAATCCGCGTCGTACAGCGTCTTTTCAGCATCGTCGGTGGTGCCTGTCAGCCAGATGTCGCGCTCTTTCAAATCCCGCATGGTGCGAGCGAGATTGGTTACCGTAATGTAGGGCACGGTATCGGCGGCTCCGCTGGCCACCTTCGCCGCAGTGGCATTTAGGCCCACGGCCCTGTCCTTGGGCGCTATCACAGCATGGGCACCCGCACCGTCGGCAACGCGTAGACAGGCGCCGAGGTTGTGGGGATCGGTCACACCGTCGAGGATCAACAGCAAGGGCGGACCGGAAATCGCATCGAGGAGTTCGTCGAGATTGCGTGCAAGGGACATTTCCCCCGCCTTGGCTACAACGCCCTGATGCCGGCGCGTGCCGGCCATGCCGTCAAGGCGGCCACCTTCCACATGGATGATACGAACCTTGGCGGCTTCGGCGGCCCGCAGCAACTCCTGCATGCGGCGATCAGTCCGGGCAGCGTCGATATAAATTTCTTCCACAGACGACGCGTCATGGCGCAAGCGCGCCGTCACGGCATGGAAGCCGAATAACAGTTTGTGTTTCATGTCTTATCTTTTCTTTTTGCCTGGCTTTGCGCGCGCCTTGGAGGTGCGTGATGTTTTTGCCGGTGCGGTACGCGTGCCCTTGCCTTTTGCCGTCTTTCCTGTTGCTGCCTTACGGGGCGGCGCAGCCTTGGCCTTCGGCTTCGCTTTCTTTTCCCGCACGGGTTCTGCCTCGGCGCGACGTGCTTCGTTTTTCAGCACCGTCCGTATGTCCGGCGTATTCACCAGGCGAAGGTCGATCTTGCGCGCGTCGAGGTCGACGCGGCTGACCTGCACGGTCACACGGTCCGTGAGCTGATATCGGATGCCAGTGCGTTCACCGCGCAGTTCGTGGCGCACCTCATCATACTGAAAATAATCCGCCCCCAGCTCCGTCACATGTACAAGACCTTCGATGAACAGCGTATCGAGTTGCACGAAAATCCCGAAAGGCGCGACACCCGAAATGGTACCGGTGAACTCTTCACCCAGCTTGTCTCGGATGAAGTAGCACTTCAGCCAAGCCTCCACATCGCGAGACGCCTCATCTGCGCGTCGTTCGTTCGCCGAACAGTGGATGCCGAGTGCTTCCCAGATGGCGAGATCGCCTTCCTTCCGCTTCTTGCCCTCCGCCTTGTCCTGTGCTGCCATCCTGCGCGCTGCAGGCGACAGCATGGTGTTCAGCTGGCTGGTGTCGACGTCCTTCGGTACGTAGCGCTTGCCATGCAAGATCGCCTTGATCGCCCGATGCGTGAGTAGATCGGGATAGCGGCGAATGGGGCTGGTGAAGTGGGCATAGGCCTCGTATGCCAGGCCAAAATGGCCAATGTTGTCCGGACTGTAGACCGCCTGCTGCATGGAACGCAGCAGCATTGTCTGCAACAGGACAGCGTCGGGCCGCAGCTTGATTTTCGGGATCAGCTCGGCGTAATCCGACGCCGTCGGCGAATCGCCGCCGCCCAGGGTCAGTCCCATCTGCTTGAGGAAGGTGCGCACCTGGTTCAGCTTTTCCTTGGATGGTGCAGCGTGTACGCGGTAGACGCCCGGATGCTTGTGACGCGCGAGCAGGTCGGCCGCACACACATTGGCTGCCAGCATGCACTCCTCTATCAGGCGATGCGCGTCGTTGCGGGTGCGCGGGAGGATCTGTTCGATCTTGCCTGCGGCGTTGCAGACGATATAGGTTTCGGTGGTTTCGAAGTCGATCGCACCGCGCTCCTGTCGCGCCTTCAGCAAGGCCTTGAAGACGTCATACAGGTTCAAAAGGTGCGGCACCAGCTGCTGCCGCTTGACCGCTTCCGTCCCCTTCGTGTTGGCGAGGATGGCGGCCACTTCGGTATAGGTCAGCCGCGCGGCCGAGTGCATTACAGCCGGATAAAACTGGTAAGCCTTGATCTCGCCCTTTGCGGTGATGACGGCATCACAGACCAGCGTCAATCGGTCCACCGCAGGGTTCAACGAACACAGTCCGTTGGACAGTTTCTCCGGCAGCATCGGAATGACCCGGCGTGGAAAATAGACCGAGGTGCTTCGCTCGAGCGCGTCATCATCAAGCGCGTCGCCCGGCATCACGTAGTGGCTGACGTCGGCAATCGCAACGATCAGGCGGAACGCCTTGGAACGGCCGATCTTCACGGGCTCGCAATAGACAGCATCATCGAAATCGCGTGCGTCTTCGCCGTCGATGGTGACAAGCGGAATATCACGCAGGTCGACACGGTCGGCGAGGTCTGCGGCACGAACTTCGCTGGGCAATTTAGCGGCGACTTTTTTTGCCGCTTCCGAAAACTCGTGCGGCACACCGTACTTGCGCACGGCGATCTCGATTTCCATGCCAGGGTCATCGATATCGCCCAGAACCTCGACGATCTTGCCGACTGGCTGTGTATAACGTGAAGGCTGCTCGACAAGCTCGACACTGACAACCTGCCCCGTCTTCGCCTTTCCTGGAGATCCAGTCAACAGAATGTCCTGTCCGATACGCTTGTCTTCCGGGGCGACGATCCAGACACCGTTTTCGTTGAGCAGGCGTCCGATTACATGGGTATTGGCGCGCTCAAGTACTTCAACGATCATGCCCTCGGGCCTGCCGCGCCTGTCGGTTCCGGAGATACGGATCTGCACGCGGTCGCCATGCAGGACCTTCTGCATCTCTTTCTCAGGAAGAAAAATGTCCTCGCTGCCGTCCTCCGGGGCAAGGAAACCGTAGCCGTCCCGGTGGCCGTTGACGCGGCCCTCAATGAAATTCGGCTGGTGTGCGAGCTGATAGGCGCCATTGCGGCCCGGCTTGATCTGTCCGTCGCGTTCCATCGCATTCAGGCGGCGCGTGAGGCCGTCCATTTCTTCCGGTTTGACTTCGAGAGCCGTAGCGAGCGATTGCACATCCTGGGGCGTCGCCGCAGTGCGCAGGATGCCGAGAATCTCCTCCCGGCTGGGAATGGTGTATGAATATTGGCTCAAAAGCGTATTTCAGTTCATTATTGTCATGACAGAGCTAGTGTAACGGACTACGTTGTATTTACCTAACACATTGCCCACCCGCCCCCTTGCAATAAAAGTCTGCGCGGGGAATTTGACATATCGAATATTTCCGCTATAATTCTGGTCTTTCGCATCGCCCAGATGGCGGAATTGGTAGACGCACTAGGTTCAGGTCCTAGCGGTGGCAACACTGTGGAGGTTCGAGTCCTCTTCTGGGCACCAGGTTACAAAGGCCCGCTTCGGCGGGCCTTTTCCTTTTGTGCGATCCGAAACTGATCGCTTGATCCTCATGTTTCATCCCCCCAAATAAAAAAACCCGCCGGCTCAGCCAACGGGTTTCACTTTCCGATCCTCGTCCGGCGAATCCAGTCCGTTTGGAGTCTGGATCAACCGGCAAGTTCTCTTCAGCCGACTTCGCCCTTCTTCAGCCATGCAGCCAGCTGATGGGGTCGCAGACTATCGTATTCCTCGAACGGTTGATGGATCCACGGATTCGTCGACAGGAACTGGAAATGGTAGTCCGGACGAACTGCTGAACACGCCTTGCACCAAATCACAGCGGAACGCACCTCTGTCACCGCAGGGAAGTTTTCCTTCAGGTGTCCCTGCACGCGCTGCAGCGTGACGCCTGAATCGACCAGGTCGTCCAGCAGCAGGACCCTGCCGCCCAATGATCCCTTGGTCATGGTGATGTGCTTGGCGATGTCCAGCGAACCCTGGGTCTTTCCGGCATCCTCGCGATACGAACTGGTAGACAGGATTGCCAGTGGCACGTCGAAGATCCGGGAAAAAATATCACCCGGCCGCAGGCCACCCCGTGCCAGGCAGAGCACTTGGTCGAACTGCCAGCCGGAGTCGTGCACCATCCGCGCCAGTCCAACGACTGCGCGGTTGTAATCATCCCAGGAAACCCAGAGATCCTTGTCGTCGGAAACGCCGATAGCCTTGTCAGTCATGTCGCTTCCAATCACACGAAGGGATGGCGAAGGACAATCGTCTCTTCACGATCCGGACCGGTCGAAACCATGTCAACCGGAACGCCGACGAGCTCCTCAATCCGCTTGATATAGGCGCGCGCGTTCGCCGGCAACGCATCCATCGATTTCGCGCCGACGGTCGACTCGGACCAGCCAGGCATCTGCTCATAAATGGGCTCGCAGCGTCCGGCATCTTCGGCGCCAACCGGGAAGATGTCGACGACTTTGCCATCGAGCTTGTAGCCGGTGCACAGTTGCAGATTTTCCAGGCCGTCAAGAACGTCCAGCTTGGTCAGGCACATGCCGGAAACGCCATTGATCTGCACCGAACGGCGCAGCAGCGCCGCATCGAACCAGCCGCAACGGCGCGCACGTCCGGTCACAGTGCCAAACTCATGGCCGACACTCGCCAGGTGCTTGCCGATTCCCTGGTCAGTCGGCAGTTCGGACGGGAACGGTCCCGAGCCGACGCGAGTGGTATAAGCCTTGGTGATGCCCATGATGTAATGCAGCATGTTCGGACCAACGCCCGCCCCCGCCGCCGCATTGCCGGCGACGCAATTGCTGGACGTGACGAAGGGGTACGTACCGTGGTCGACGTCGAGCAAGCTTCCTTGCGCACCTTCAAACAAAAGGTTGCCGCCGGCCTTGTATGCCGCATAGAGGGCGCTGGATACGTCAGCCACCATGGGCGCAATGCGCGGCACGGTCGCCAGCGCGTCATCCAGGGTCTTCTGGTAATCGACCGGCTGTGCCTTCAGATAATTGGCCAGCACGAAGTTGTGGTAGTCCAGATTTTCCTTGAGCTTCTCGGCAAAACGGTTTTCGTTCAGCAGGTCAGCGACACGGATGGCGCGGCGCGCCACCTTGTCTTCATAGGTCGGGCCGATGCCCTTTCCGGTCGTGCCGATCTTTGCCGCGCCGCGCGCTGCCTCACGCGCAGCATCCAGCGCAGTGTGATAAGGCAGGATGACTGGGCAAGCCTCGGATATCTTAAGGCGGGAAACAACCTCAACGCCGATGCCTTGCAGTTTGTCGATTTCACGCAAGAGGTCAGGCACGGACAGCACCACGCCGTTGCCGATGTAGCAAGCCACGCCTGCACGCATGATGCCCGACGGGATCAGCTGGAGGGCCGTTTTCTGCCCGCCGATGACCAGTGTATGGCCGGCGTTGTGTCCACCTTGGAAGCGAACCACACCTTGTGCATGATCAGTCAGCCAATCGACGATCTTGCCTTTTCCTTCATCGCCCCACTGGGTGCCGATGACGACAACGTTCTTTGCCATGCTATTAACCTAGTTTTGTAAGAGTCCAGTTACCGTTTTCAAACACGACTGCACGGTCGCAGTCGAATTCATCCTGATCGTTTTCATGTCCCGGCAGCGCCTGGATGACCACCTCTCCTGCCTTGCGCAGTTCGGCAATCTTCTGGCGCAGGGCCGGCTCGGTTCCCCAAGGCGCCCGGATCGCCCGCTTGCGCTCGGCGATTGGCAGCAAACGCGCCAATTCGCGAAGGTCCATCGAGAAACCAGTTGCGGGACGGGCACGCCCGAACGCCTCGCCGACGTGGTCGTAACGTCCGCCGCGGGCTACCGCATTAGGCAAGCCGGGAACATATGCGGCAAACATGACACCGCTGTGATAATGATAGCCACGCAAGTCCGCAAGATCGATGGTGACGCTGGCCTTGCCCGCTTGACTGGAGAGCAATTCCAGCTCATCCAACGCATTGGCAATGCCCGGCAGGTTGGGGAGCACTTCCCTCGCACGTGCAATAGTAGATGCATCGCCATACAGGCTGGGCAATACCAGCAAGGCTTCACGCGTCGAAACATCGAAATCCTGTGTCAGCACGCGAAGACCGGGAACGTCCTTGCTTTCAAGCAGCGTAAACAATTCATTTTCGCGTTTCTGCGCTTTAGCGTCATTTTCCACGATGGCGCGCAGTACGCCGACGTGACACAAATCCAGACGCACTTCCGTCATCCCTGCCAAGCTCAGCGATGCAAGCGCGAGCTCCTGGATTTCGGCGTCAGCTTCCAAACCCTTGTGGCCATAGATCTCGGCGCCGATCTGCAACGGCTCACGGGTGGCATGCAGCCCGGAGGGGCGCGTGTGGAGCACGCTGCCGGCGTAGCAAAGCCGGGTGACCGATGTGCGATTCAGCAAGTGGGCATCGATACGCGCGACTTGAGTCGTCATGTCGGCACGAATACCCATTGTCCTGCCCGAAAGCTGGTCGACGAGCTTGAAGATCCTCAGGCTCATGTCCTGACCAGCACCAGTCAGGAGGGATTCCAGGTATTCCAGCATCGGCGGCATGACGAGTTCGTAGCCGTACAGACGGAAGTTATCTAGAAGCAAACGTCGCAACTCTTCGATCTTGCGCGCTTCAGACGGCAGCACGTCGGCGATGTTTTCAGGAAGTAGCCAATTCGGCATGACAGGAAATACTGCTTTAAGAAAAAATATGAACCAAGACCAGCACAACCAAACCACATGACAAAGCAACAAGACCGACGAAACGTATTTGTCCGTCGGTCAGTCGGGCGATGCGGTTAATTGTGTCGCGCCAATGTCGGGGGAAAAGAAATGGAATGATACCCTCAAGCACGAGCATCAAGCCAATCGCGACGATCAAGCTTTTCACTTCCAGCCTGAATTATTTTTTCGGACTGGCTGCCGCCCCCGCTCCCGTGCTCTTGAAATACTTGAAGAATTCCGAATTCGGCTCAATGACCATCATGTCACCCCGATTCCTGAAGCTGGCACGATAAGCCTCAAGACTACGGTAAAACTTGAAGAATTCCGGGTTTTGCCCGAACGCTTGGGCGTAGACCTGCGTCGCCTTGGCATCCCCGTCACCGCGGATGTTTTCTGCTTCGCGGTAGGCTTCGGCAAGGATGACTGTCCGCTGACGGTCGGCGTCGGCCCGGATTTTTTCGGATTCTGCAGCACCAGTCGACCTGAGTTCGTTCGCCACGCGTGTACGCTCGGCCTTCATGCGGTCATAGACCGAATTGTTGATCTGCTCTACATAATCCACACGCTTGAGACGGACATCGATGATCTCGACTCCGATCTGCTTGGCTTCGTCGGTAACCTTCTTCTGGATCGCAGCCATCACCTTTCCACGTTCGCCAGAGATCACTTCCCGGACAGTGCGCTTGGTAATTTCCTCGTTCAGGGCAGCCTTGATGATTTGCGACATCCGATCCTGCGCCCGGCGCTCGTCACCCGTAAAGCTGACGAAGTACAGGCGCGGGTCGAGGATACGCCACTTCACATAGGCATCGACCAGGATATTCTTCTTTTCGGCGGTGATGAAGCGATCCGCTTCAGGCGTGTCCAAGGTAAGGATACGCTTGTCAAGGAAAACGACATTCTGGAACGGGGGCGGCAACTTGAAGTGCAAACCCGGCTCGTTAATGACCTTCTTGACCTCACCAAGCGCGAACACGATGGCGTACTGGCGCTGGTCGACAACGAAAAGTGTAGACAGCAGGACCGACAGGAGAATCAGCCCGGCAATGGTGTAGGAAACGAGACGATTCATTATCGCGCCTCCCTGTCACGCGAATCGCGTCCGTCGCGGCTGCGCGAATCTTTTTGTCGTTGTGTTTCCATTGATTGCAGCGGTTCTGGCGTCTGGGGTTGATTCGACGACTGCGGCACGGCTGCGCCACCGGCCTTCGCGGCTTCGCCGGAAACCTGTGACATCAGCTTGTCGAGCGGCAGGTACAACAGGTTGCTGCCACCCTTGCTGTCGACCATGATCTTGGTGGTATTCGTGAAAATTTGCTGCATAGTGTCCAGATACATCCGGTCCCGGGTCACCGCGGGTGCCTTCTGGTACTCTGCAAGAACCTGCTTGAAGCGCGACGCATCGCCCTGCGCATTCGCCACCACGCGGGAACGGTAGGCTTCTGCCTCCTGGATCAGACGGGAAGCTGCACCGCGTGCACGGGGAATCACGTCATTCGCGTATGCCTGCCCCTCGTTCTTCTGGCGCTCGCGATCCTGACCAGCCTTTACGGCATCGTCAAAAGCGGCCTGCACCTGCTCGGGCGGCTGGACGGCCTGCATGGTGACATTCGTGATTTGAACACCGGCCTTGTAGCGATCCGTAATCTGCTGCATCAGCTGGCTCACATCGAACGCAACCTTTTCACGGCCTTCATAGAGAACGAAGTCCATCTTGCTACGGCCGACGATCTCACGAATGGAAGTTTCCGCGACCTGGCGCACAAGCTCATCCTGCTCACGGTTGTTGAAGAGCCACTCGGATGCATTCTTGAGCTTGTACTGGACGGCGAACTGGATGTCGATGATGTTCTCGTCATCGGTCAGCATCAGCGATTCTTTCGCCTGCTTGTTGCGTACCGAAGAGCGGTAGCCTACTTCGACAGTTCTAACCTGCGAGACGTTGACCACCTCATGGCTCTGGATCGGATACGGCCAGCGCCAGTTGAAACCGGCCGGCGTCGAATGACTATATTTACCGAAAGTAAGGACGACGCCCGTCTGGCCTTCCTGGACGATGAAGAAGCCGCTGACAAGCCAGAGGAAGCCGATGATGGCAGCTATCAGGCCCACGCCAATGCCGGCACCTCTCGCGTCCGGATTGAAGCCGCCACCATCACCTCCGCGGCCACCCTTGTTTCCGAACAGGCGATTGAGACGCTGGTTGAACTCGCGCCATAGCTGGTCAAGATCCGGAGGACCGTCACTAGGCCGCTTGCCATCCTGATTTTGGTTCTGGCCGTTGTCCTGAGAGCCGCGGCCCCAACGAGGATCGTTCAGTGAGAACTTCAGGCCGATTTTTTTGAATAGAGGAACGGGCATTCTCTCGTTATCCGGCTTTGTTGTTAATGGGTTGTACAGCTGGCTTTTGTGGAGGCCTCTGACGAAACGGAACGTCCCTATGTTCGTGCGTCGTGTTGCAGGGGAACCGACAGGCGCTCAAGACGCGCCATTGTGCTTGCCTTGGCAAATTCGCTGACGGCTTCACGCAGCAGGTTCAAGCCGGCCCCGGTCCGGGCGCTGATGAAAACACGCCGGATTTTATCATATTCATCACGTTCCAAAGCCGGCTCCAAGCCTGCGGCGTCAATCTTGTTCCACACCAGAATCTGGGGAATATGGTCGGCACCGATTTCCGCAAGTACTGCATTGACCTGCTCGATCTGCTCCATGCGGGACGGACTTGCCGCATCGACGACGTGCAAAAGGACGTCGGCGTGGATGGTTTCTTCCAGGGTCGCGCGGAAAGCGGCGACCAGCTGGTGCGGCAGCTCCCGGATAAATCCGACCGTATCGGAAATCACGATATTCCCGGCGTCGCCCAGGAAGATACGCCTTGATGTCGTATCCAGCGTGGCAAAGAGCTGATCCGCGGCATATGCCTGGGCCTTGGTGAGCGAATTGAACAGGGTGGACTTGCCTGCATTCGTATAACCGACCAGAGACACAGAGAAGGTGTTATTGCGCCCGCGGGCGCGCCTCTGGGTTTCGCGCTGACGTTGCAGCTTGTCGAGACGGGTTCGGAGCATCTTGACCCTGTCACCGAGCAGCCGGCGGTCAGTTTCGAGCTGAGTTTCGCCCGGACCGCGCAGGCCGATACCACCCTTCTGTCGCTCAAGGTGCGTCCATCCGCGTACAAGACGAGTCGCCAAGTGCTGAAGCTGCGCCAGCTCGACCTGCACCTTGCCCTCATGACTCTGCGCGCGCTGGGCGAAGATGTCGAGAATCAGGCTGGTTCGATCGATCACGCGCGTCTTGAGCTGACGCTCGAGGTTGCGTTGCTGTGCCGGCGAGAGCGCATGATTGAAGATGACAATGTCGAGACGCTCGCGCGTGACGGCGTCCGAAATTTCATCCGCCTTGCCGGCGCCGACGAATAGTGCGGCATCCGGGCTGGAGCGTTTTCCGGTGATGGTTACAACGGGCTCTGCCCCGGCCGACTTTGACAGTAGGGACAGCTCTTCAAGGCTTGCGGCAAAGTCGCCCTTGCCGAAATCGACGCCGACTAAGGCAGCGCGCATAAGGGGGGAAGACGAGGCAACGATATCTTATTCCGCGTCGGATTCGACATTGATATTGACGGCACGAGCCGGCACCACCGTCGAAATGGCGTGCTTGTAGACCATCTGCGTCACGGTGTTGCGGAGAAGTACGACGTACTGGTCGAACGACTCGATATGTCCCTGCAGCTTGATTCCGTTAACGAGGTAAATCGAAACAGGGACGTGCTCTTTGCGTAAGGCGTTGAGGAACGGGTCTTGTAACAGTTGCCCTTTATTGCTCATAACAGCTCCATTGTGTTGTTTTGTGATGTGGAGTTGGGTGCACTCCGATGAAATTCAAGTGCTTCCCTGAATTACGAATGTAATCGATTTTTGCGTTTCCTGCCAAGCGAAAGACTATTTGTCCGACTTGGTGAAGGGATTCTTGCTTGAACGCAGTTCGATACGTAATGGAGTGCCCACCAACGAAAAAGTTTCGCGGAAGTGTTTCTCCAGATAACGCTTGTAATTGTCGTCGATCGACTCTAGCGCGTTTCCGTGGATAACGACGACCGGCGGATTTTGCCCGCCCTGGTGTGCATAGCGCAGCTTGGGCCGGATCGAGCCCTTGCGGCGTGGCTGCTGGTGTTCGACCGCTTCGATCAGAGCACGCGTCAGGCGTGGAGTCGATAGCTTTGCCATTGCGGCCGAATAGGCAGAATCGATGGACTTCATCATCGGCGCGATGCCTGAGCCCTTGAGGGCCGAAATGAAGTGGAACTTGGCGAAAAACAGGAAGTTGAGCTTGCGCTCAATATCGATCTTGATCTCGTCGCGCCGGTCCGATTCCAGTCCATCCCATTTGTTCACCGCAACAACAAGCGCGCGGCCGGATTCGAGGACGAACCCGGCGATATGTGCGTCCTGCTCGGAGATGTCCTGCTGCGCATCGAGCAACAGGAGAACCACGTTGGCCTCCGAGATCGATTGCAGGGTTTTGACGACCGAGAACTTCTCGATAGCCTCGAACACCTTGCCGCGCCTGCGAATGCCGGCAGTATCGATCAGTGTGTAGTGCTTGCCGTCACGCTCGAACGGGATTTCGATAGCGTCGCGAGTCGTGCCCGGCATATCGAAGGCAATCACGCGGTCTTCGCCGAGCAGGGTGTTGACTAGCGTGGACTTGCCGACATTCGGACGACCGACGATGGCTATCTTGGTGCCCCTTTTCCCGGGCTCGACCGGCACTTCCTCGGCGGGCTTCTGCGCAATAGCGAGGTCCAACGCCTCATTGACGAGATCTGCCACCCCGTCGCCGTGGGCAGCGGAAATGACATAAGGGTCGCCAAGGCCGAGTTCATAGAAATCTGCGGTGACCGAGGTGTACTTCATGCCTTCGGCCTTGTTCACCACCAGCATGACAGGACGGCCGGATTTACGCAGAAAATCGGTAATTGTCTTGTCGTGCGGGGTCAGTCCCTGGCGACCGTCAACGATGAAGACAACGACATCCGCTTCGACCACAGCCTGCTTGGTCTGCTTGGCCATCTCGTGCATGATGCCTTCCTTGGCCACCGGCTCGAAGCCGCCGGTATCGATGACCAGGAAGGGGCGTTCGCCGACACGACCTTCACCATAGTGGCGATCGCGCGTAAGTCCGGGGAGGTCCGCAACCAATGCATCGCGCGACCGGGTCAGCCGGTTGAACAACGTGGATTTGCCGACGTTCGGTCGGCCTACTAATGCAATAACCGGCTTCATTCAATACTCACTCTGTTGCCAAAGCAACAATTGTCCCCGCCTGGGTCTGGAAAATGCCGCTATTGGCCGAGAGCGGGGTGACGGCAACCACGCGGCTGCCATCCGTCGGTACACGGGCGAGGAACGCGCCATCTTCGCGCGACAGGAAATGGATGTAACCCTGGGCGTCGCCAACGGCAAGCGCCCGCGACATGACAACAGGGGCGGACAGGCGGCGGTTGGCCAGCTTGTTGTTACGCCAGGCACCGGAACCGGTATCCCGAGCAAATGCCGTAACGGCGCCTTGCTCGTCGGCAGCGTACACATTGCGCTCGTCGACGGCCAGCCCAACTTCACTGGACAAATCCTTGGCCCAACGGGCAGTGCCATTGCTGCTATCGAAGCAGGCCACGCGCCCCTGGTAGGCAACCGCACACACGTCGCGACCAGCGACGAAGGGCGTGCCAGACAAATCGGCAATACGCTCAAGTTCGGTCGTCCCGCGCGGATCGCCAACGGCGACTTCCCAGCGCGCGCCACCATTGCTAAGGGCAAGCGCAAGCAGCCTGCCGCCCGGCAAAGCGACGAATGCCGACGTACCGGAAATCGCGATGCCCGGTGCCGAACGCAGCGTCAGCGGCGGCGAGGTGCGCTGTACGACCCAGCGGCGTGAGCCGGTTTCGGCGTCATAGGCGGCGACACGATTATCGACACTACGCACAACAACAACGCCCTGCCCCACTGCGGGTGTCGACAGGATTTCGCTCGATGCCTGGACCTTCCAGCGCAGCTTGCCGTCGGCATCGTATGCGAGCAGCACGCCCTTTTCTGCTGCAACTGCCACGGTACGGCCATCGCTGCCAACACCCGCCGTCAGGCGCGCGTCGGCATTAATGCGCCATACAGTACGTCCGCTCGCGCCTTCGATTCGGACAATTGTGCCGTCGGCAGCGGCAGCAAATACGCTATCACCGGAAACAGCCGGAGAGAATACGAATTCACCCGCATTACCGATCGAGGTGGACCACGCGGTGCGTACGCCGAGCGTTTGCTTGAAATCCTCCAGCGCTGCCGGCGGATTGCGCGGCGCCGGCTTGCTCGCGAATGGGTTCAACGAAGAGCAGCCCGCCACAAGGGCGACCATTCCGACGCACGTCAGCTTTACGGCAATACGCATTTCTTCCCCTTGTCGTTGTTCTTGTTACGCAGCGCCCTTGGCCTGCTCGCCGCCCAGTGCATCCAGCTTCAACTGGATCAACTGGCGTGCAGGATTCTTTTGATCGGTCTTCTCGAGCGCGTCCTTGTAGGCAGCACGCGCGTCCTCGACCTTGGACTGAGCGACCAGGATATCCCCCTTGCGATCCGCGACCGGGCCGGCGAACTGAGCGGGAAATTCCCCGGCGAGCAGTTTCAGGCCTTCGTCATAAGCCTTTTCATCAAGCAGGATGCCGGCCAGGCGAATCTTGGCGATGGCCTTGTACTCGTCGGTCGAGCCGTTCTCGACAACCCATTGCAGCTGCGTCTTGGCCGTCTTCAAGTCGTTGGCGTCGAATGCGCTCTTTGCTGCGGCCAACGCTGCCATCTGGGCATATGCCGTACGGCCGAACTTTCCGGTCATGTCGGTTGCCGCACGCTGGACCTTGCCGTTGTCCTTGGATGCGATCGCCTTCTGCAGTTCTTCATAAAGCTGGCTGGCCTGGACCGCCTGCGAACGCTGGTAGTAGTTCCATCCGGTCCAGCCCGCGTACGCGGCCAGGCCGATGATCAGCAGCCATGTAACGAGATTGCCATACTGGTTCCACCATGCCTTGAGGGTGGCTAGCTGTTCTTGTTCTTCGAGATCGTATGCCATGATGTCCTGGTATCAGTGGTGGTGATGCGTCGGATCGTCACACTCGTCGCCGCAGATGATCTGCTCCACGATATGGTTGATGACGGATTCGAACGGGATCGTTGTCTGGTTGTTTTCAATGTCGTCGGAACGCAAGTTCTTGACGGCGACGATACCTTTGGCAACCTCGTCATCGCCGATGATGACGGCAAAGCTCGCACCGCTCGCATCGGCGCGCTTCATCTGCGACTTGAAGCTGGCACCGCCATTCGACGACGCGCAATTCAGCACCACATCGAGGCCGGCATCACGCAGGCGCTCAGCCACAACGAATGCCTGCATCTGCGCAGCTTCGCCCTGGTGCACCACGTAGACGTCGCACTGGTTGGGCGTGAACTGCTCACCCGATGCCTTGATCAGCTCGAGCAGGCGCTCGACACCGATTGCAAAACCGCAGGCCGGAGTCGGCTTGCCGCCAAACATTTCGATCAGGGGATCGTAACGTCCACCGCCGCACACGGTCCCCTGGGAGCCGAGCTGATCGGTCACCCATTCGAACACCGTGCGGTTGTAGTAATCCATGCCGCGGACGAGGCGCGGATTAATGGTGAAAGGAATGCTGTTGTTGCGCAGGATACGCTGCACGCCTTCGAAGTGCGCGCGCGATTCCTCTCCGAGGTAGTCGAGCAGTTGCGGCGCCTTGTTGACCATGTCCTGCATTGCAGGATTTTTGGTGTCGAGGATGCGCAGCGGATTGGAATGCAGACGGCGCTGTGCGTCCGCATCGAGCAGGTCCTTGTGCTGCTCGAAGTACGCGATCAGATCCGTACGGTGGCGGTTGCGCTCTTCGGCATTACCGATCGAATTCAGCTCGAGGCGGATGTTCTCGAGGCCGAGGTCGTCCCAAAGGCGCTGGCAAAGCATGATGAGTTCGGCGTCGATATCCGGACCGGTAAAGCCGATCGCTTCCGCACCGACTTGATGAAACTGGCGGTAGCGGCCGCGTTGCGGCTTTTCGTGGCGGAACATTGGGCCTGCGTACCAGAGACGCTTCGGCCCTTCGTACGTGAGGTTGTGCTCCAGCACCGAGCGGACGACACCCGCTGTGCTCTCCGGGCGGAGCGTGAGCTGGTCGCCGTTCATCGAGTCGACGAAGGAATACATTTCCTTCTCGACGATGTCCGTGACTGCGCCGAGGCCGCGCGCGAACAGCGGGGTCGGTTCGACGATCGGGGTACGGATCTGCTGGTAGCCATAGCTCTTCAACACCGATTGCACAGTGTTTTCGAACAGCTCCCACAACGGTGCGTCGGCGGGCAGGATGTCATTCATCCCTTTAACGCCGAGGATCTTCTCTGCTTTCTTGTTCTCAGACATGCTCTTGGGGGCAATGCGCGTCGGTCAATTATTGACGACTGCACTACCGTAACGGGTTTTCACATAATCCAGGACGATGGCCTGGAACTCTTCTGCAATACGGTCGCCGCGCAGCGTGACCTTCTTTTCTCCATCCACAAATACCGGCGCCGCCGGCGATTCGCCGGTGCCTGGAAGGCTGATGCCGATGTTGGCGTGTTTCGATTCGCCCGGGCCATTGACGATGCAGCCCATGACGGCGACGTTCATGTTCTCGACGCCGGGGTACTGTTTTTTCCACTCCGGCATCTGGTCCCGCAGGTAGGTCTGGATGCGGTCGGCCAGCTCCTGAAACACGGTCGAGGTCGTACGGCCGCACCCCGGACAGGCGATGACCATGGGCGTGAACTTGCGCAAGCCCATGGTTTGCAGGATTTCCTGCCCCACCACGACTTCCTTCGTACGGTCACCGCCCGGCTCGGGTGTGAGCGAAATGCGGATCGTGTCGCCGATCCCTTCCTGCAGCAGCACGGACAGCGCCGCGGTGGAAGCCACAATACCCTTGCTGCCCATTCCCGCTTCGGTCAGACCGAGGTGCAGCGGGTAATCACAACGGCGCGCCAGTTCACGATATACCGCGATCAGATCCTGCACACCCGACACCTTGCAGGACAGAATGATCTTGTCCCCCGCCAGGCCCAGTTCTTCCGCGCGGCGCGCGTTTTCAACCGCGGATGTGACAAGGGCTTCATACATCACTGCCTGCGCGTCCCACGGATCGGCGCGCTGCGCATTCTCGTCCATGATGCGTGCCAGCAGGTCCTGGTCCAGGCTGCCCCAGTTCACACCGATCCGCACCGGCTTGTCGTACTTGCAGGCGATTTCGATCATCTGAGCGAACTGGGTGTCACGCTTGGCGCCCTGCCCCACGTTGCCGGGATTGATGCGGTACTTCGACAGGGCCTGGGCGCACTCCGGAAAATCGCTCAGGAGCTTGTGGCCGTTGTAGTGGAAATCGCCGACGAGCGGCACATCGACGCCCATCTTGTCGAGCTGCTCGCGGATCGCGATGACAGCGGCAGCCGCTTCCGGATTGTTGACCGTGATGCGGACAATTTCCGAACCCGCGCGCGCCAGGTCCTTGATCTGGATTGCGGTGCCGATCGCGTCAGCGGTATCGGTATTAGTCATCGACTGGACCATGACCGGCGCGCCTCCGCCGACCATCACAGTCTTGCTCCCGTAACGGATAGCCACCGAGCGGGTCGTGTGCCGCTGCAGCGGGCCGGAGTCGATTGGTCGATTCGGAAGTGCCATGCGAAACCTACTTCACGGTTAAACGAGCAATGTTGTTCTTGGCGCCTGCTTTCAACTCCAAGGGAGCGCCGCGCAAGCTGGCATCCACGCCCGATGCGTTGCCGATCACGACGGAAACCGGCTCCGTCACCAGCACGGTCTCGGTCTCGCCTGCCTTCAGGAGACGCGACAGAAGCACGCTGTTGTCGCGGCCGCGACGTATCTCGACCCAGGACTCTTCGCGTACTTTCAACTGCAGTGCATCCGTAGCGGACGCCACGGCGGTTTCCGGCGCTGCCGGGGCTACCGGTTGTGCGGGCGCGGCAGGTGAGTTTGACTGCGTTGCAGGAGGCTGTACCGGTGCGTCGTTCACGACGGGAGCGGGCGCCGTGTTTTCGGCAGGAGGATTGGCGAGCGGCTCTGGCTTTGATTCGAGAGCCGCCTTGGGTTCGTCCGCGCCGGCCATGCTGGCCACGCCGTCCTTCACTGCTGTTGTAGCTGCCTGGGGAATGGACGAGGACTCACCGCCATGACGGGTCGCCCAGATTCCAACACCCAGCAGGACCGCCAGCAACGCTCCGACCACCCACTTGGACGAAAGCCCGGGACGCTCGGTCATGGACGGCATGCGTGAGTCGGCGAAAGGCGTCGACAGTGATTTTTGCGGTGTCAGTGAGTCATGCACCAGCACGGTTTCGCCGCCGAGGTCGGCGAGCAAGGGCGTCGCATCAATTTTCAACAGCTTGGCGTAGGCGCGTACGAATCCTCGCGTGATGGCCATTCCCGGCAAAGCCGGATAGTCGTCGCGCTCAATCGCAGCAACCTGTCGCGGGGCGAGATTGAGCTGGCTTGCCACCTGCTCGACGCTCCATCCGCGCTCCTCGCGCAACGTCGCGAGCCGCGCGCCAGGGGAAATCTTCGGCAGCCGGCCCTCCGGTTCACTGGAGGCCAGCTGGTCATTTACTCCGGAATCACTCATCAAATGCTCCGCGTTGATACGCCGCGAATTCTGCAGAGCCGCCATGGCGGCGGCGCAATTGCGTTACCAGGCTGGATTCGGCCGCACGATCGCCAAGCTTGCGCTCGACCTTGATCGCGAGCCACAGCACGTCGGCAGTCATGACATCCGACTTCATTACGCGGCCGATATAGAAGCGGGCGCGCTCGTAGTCGCCTTGGTCGTAATAAATGCGGGCCAAGTTAGTGTTGGTCGTCGGATTGCCCGGGTCGTACTGGAAGGCCTGCGAGAAATACCGCTCTGCCGCAGTCTTGTTCTTCAGCTTCATGCTGCAGATCCCCGCGTTGTTCAGTGCCTTGCCTGGCGACTGGTACGCGCGGTTCTTCAATGCAGCATCGAAATAGGCGATGGATTCCTTTTCCTTGCCGTTCTGGCAAAGAAACCATCCGTAGTTGTTGTTGAAATCGGGATTATTCGGAGACAGTTTGATGGCCTGCTGGAAGTTTTCCTCAGCGAGCTTGTTTTCACCCATGTCCATGTAGATCAACGCACGCATGACGTAAGCTTCGGCGAATGCCGGGTCTGCAGCGAGCGCCTGACGAATCTCGTCCAGGGCTACGGCAGACTGACGTTGCTCGTAGTACCCCACGGCGAGCTGCAGGCGAATGCGGGCACGGCGCTGACCTTCGGTCTGCTCCGACGCCACCGGAGACTCGCCAGGCGGTACGGCAGCAGGTCCGGTTGCACAGCCGGCGAGGAATGCCGCAGCCACAAGCGCAGCCGCAAGCCATGCATTAACCCGACGAACGGTCACCTGGGCACCTCGACGATACGACCAAAATTCTTGCCGAATTTTTGCTGATATTCCGCCATTTTCTGCATGCGCTCCTGCACACGCGTCCGGTCCTGCACTTCTCCGGCCAGCTGGCCACAGGCGGCATCGATGTCGTCGCCGCGTGTCTTGCGGATGGTCGTTACGATACCGGCGTCGATGAGAACCTGTGCGAAGGCCTTGATGCGGACATTGTTCGAACGCACGAGGCCCGACTCGGGGAAAGGATTGAACGGAATCAGGTTGAACTTGCACGGCACGGATTCCGCACCGTTCTGTACGAGGGCGACGAGTTCCCGTGCATGGGTATCCGTGTCGTTGACACCATCCAGCATGCAGTATTCGAAGGTGATGAAGTCACGCGGCGCAAATTCAAGGTAACGTCGGCATGCCGCCATCAGGTCCTTCAGGGGGTATTTCTTGTTGAGGGGCACAAGACCGTCGCGTAGCGGGTCGTTGGACGCGTGCAGGGATACCGCCAGGGCGACCGGGCAATCCTGCGACAGCTTGTCGATCATGGGCACGACGCCGCTGGTCGACACGGTCACACGCCGGCGCGAAAGACCATAGGCGTTATCGTCCAGCATCAGCCTGAGCGCGGTCACCGTGGGTTCGAAGTTCAGCAGCGGCTCGCCCATGCCCATCATCACCACATTCGTGATTTGGCGCTCGCCTTTCGGCCCCGGCTCGATGCCTTTGGAACGGCGCAACTCGAATTCAGCCATCCACAACTGGCCGATGATTTCACCCACTGTGAGGTTACGGCTGAAACCCTGCTTCCCCGTCGAGCAGAAACGGCAATTGACCGCACAACCCGCCTGCGTCGAGACGCACAGCGTGCCGCGGTTTTCCTCGGGGATGAATACGGTCTCGACCGCATTTCCCTGGCCAACGTCCAGCAGCCACTTGCGCGTGCCGTCGGAGGAAATGTGATCGCTGATGACTGCGGGCGCGGCTATCGTCGCACGCGCTTTAAGCTTTTCCCGCAAGGATTTTGCGAGATCAGTCATCGCATCGAAATCGCTGGCGCCGAATTGGTGGATCCAGCGCTGCAATTGCTTTGCGCGAAACGGCTTCTCACCCAACTCGCCGCAGTAAGCGACGAGTTGCGCGGGATCGAGATCCAGCAGGTTGGTGAGAGCTGTCATAGGTGTATTTCATTCTGCGCTCATCCTTGAAAGTAAACAATCCATCAAGGTGAACGCGATGTCAAATTAGCGGGAGTAGACGTTCAGCGCCGGGAAGAAATACGCGATTTCGACCTTGGCGGTGTCGGCGCCGTCGGAACCGTGGACAGCGTTGGCGTCGATCGAATCAGCGAAGTCAGCGCGGATGGTGCCCTTGTCAGCCTTCTTCGGGTCGGTTGCGCCCATCAGTTCGCGGTTCTTGGCGATGGCGTTTTCGCCTTCCAGCACCTGGATCATGACCGGACCGGAAACCATGAAGTCAACCAGGTCCTTGAAGAAAGGACGCTCACGGTGCACGGCGTAGAAGCCTTCGGCTTCAGCGCGGGACAGTTGCGCCATGCGGGAAGCAACGATCTTCAGGCCGGCGTTTTCGAAACGGGTATAGATCTGGCCGATCACGTTCTTTGCAACTGCGTCCGGTTTGATGATCGACAGGGTGCGTTCGATTGCCATCTGTAAAAACTCCAATAAAAATAAAGGGTTAAGGTTATCAATTGAGAAATCAACTAACCTTCTATTGTAGCATGAAAGCCCAGGAGAACACGTTCTTGCGGGGTCGGCGGCGAACTTGGCCTCTTCGCAAGCATCCTATACTGTAGACGTGCATGTTATGCTTTTGCCACTTCAACTTTGCAACATGTCGCTGGAGGCAATATGGACCACAATCTGCAACATACTTACAACGCGCCTGCCGAAGCATTGGTCGTCCGCAATCGCGTGCTGCGCAATACCTACTGGCTGCTGGCGCTGTCCATGATCCCGACCGTCCTGGGCGCGTGGCTTGGCGTGCAACTGAAGTTCAGCTTCTTTGCCGGCAGCCCATTTGTCGGCTTCATGGTGTTCCTGGCCATTGCATTTGGTTTCTTTTATGCAATTGAAAAGACCAAGAATTCCGGACTGGGCGTAGCGATCCTGCTGGGTTTCACTTTCTTCATGGGCCTGATGCTATCGCGCCTGATCGGCCACATTCTCGGCTTCTCCAATGGGGCAACGCTCATCATGACCGCATTTGGCGGAACCGCAGCGATTTTTACCGGCATGGCATCTATCGCCACCGTCACAAAGCGGGATTTCTCCAATATGGGCAAATGGCTGTTCGCGGGCGTCCTGGTCATCCTGGTTGCGGCGCTGGCAAATGTCTTCCTGCAGTTGCCTGCGCTTTACCTGGCGGTTTCGGTACTCGCCATCGGCATTTTCTCCGCCTTCATCCTGTATGACGTGCAGCAGATCGTGAACGGCGGCGAAACCAACTACATCACGGCAACGCTGGCGATCTATCTGGATGTGTACAACATCTTCAGCAACCTGTTGTCGCTGCTTGGCATCTTCGGTGGCGACAGCGACTGACAACACTGTATTTCGATCGAAAGCCGGCTGCCCAGCCGGCTTTTTTTATTCCGCCTTCAAGAAGGCAGCTCGAACACTGCGATGGATTCCACATGGGCTGTGTGAGGGAACATGTTGACCACGCCCGCTTGGCGCAGGACGTAACCACCTTGGTTGACAAGGTAGCCCGCATCCCTTGCCAAGGTCGAGGGACTGCATGACACGTACACGATGCGCTTTGGTTTCATTTCCAGATTTTGCTCGCCAAGGGCGACAATCGCTTGGCAAACGGCAATCGCCCCTTCTCGCGGCGGGTCGATCAGCATGCGGTCGAACTTGCCCAGGGCAGCAAAGTCCTCTGCCGTCGCTTCGAAGAGATTGCGGCAATAGAATGTCGTCTTGCCATCCAATCCGTTGGCTCGTGCATTGTCGAGCGCGCGCTCGGTCAACGCGGTACTGCCTTCGATGCCCACCACTTCCCTCGCCAGGGTCGCGAGTGGCAGGGTGAAATTGCCAAGGCCGCAAAACAGGTCGGCAATCCGCTCGCCCGGCTGAACATCAAGAAGCTTTAGCGCCTTTGCCACTAGTACGCGGTTGATGTGGTGATTGACCTGCGTAAAGTCGGTCGGCTTGAATGGCATGCGGACGCCGAATTCGGGAAGCACGTATTCGAGGCTGACATTGGTCGGGTAGAACGGATAGACGGTGTCGGGGCCCTTCGGCTGCAGCCACCACTGGATACGGTATTCATCGGCGAAAACGCGCAACTTGTGCTCATCTTCCTCCGTCAGCGGCGCCATGATACGCAGCACCAGCGCGGTCACACTCTCGCCGACCGCCAGTTCAATCTGCGGCATTTGCTCGAAGATAGTCAGCGACTCGACGAGATGGCGCAATGGCACCAGCATTGCGGAAACATGCGGCGGGAGGATCTCGCAAGTCTTCATGTCGGCAATGAAGGACGATTTCCGCTCGTGGAAGCCGACCAGCACGCCGCCCTTCTTCTGCACATTGCGCACCGACAGGCGCGCGCGATAGCGGTATCCCCATGTCGGCCCGAAAATCGGGCGCATGACGCGCTCTGCCCGGACCTTGCCGATATGCCACAGGTTATCTTCCAGCACGCGCTGCTTGATCGCGACTTGGGCGGATGGCTCGAGGTGCTGCATGGCGCAGCCGCCGCAGATACCGAAATAGGTGCACTTGGGATCGACGCGCAGCGAGGATTCCTTGTGCAGCTCGGTCAGGGTGGCGGCCTCCCATTTCGGTTTCTTGCGGAAGGACTGAAAGCTGACACGCTCTCCCGGCAATCCGCCTTCAACGAAAATGACCTTGCCCGGCGTGCCGTCCTCATTGGTCAGGTGACCGACGCCCCGGCCTTCCATGTCGAGGGATTCGATATCGATGATGTTCTGCTGCATGGCTACAAAAATGAAATGCCGGGCGCACGAGAGCCCGGGGATAAAAGTAATCGGATAATTTCAGACCGCCCTCAGGACGGCTGCCAGACGGAGAGGTATTCTTTCCAGTGCGGGCCGTCGAGCAGCGCCAGTGACGACCTGACGAGGTCAATTTCGGCATTGTACGCCTCGCGCGCCATGACACCGCGCATCAGCAGGTAGCGGCAATAGACGAGGTAGGTGTTGACCACGTCGGTTTCGCAATAGTCGCGGATTTCGCCGAGCCGGCCTTCCTGGAACAGCGCCCACACCTGCGAACCGTCGACGCCAAGCTTTCCCGGGAACCCGCACAGTTTGGCGAGGTCATCAAGCGGCGCGTTGGCGCGGCCGGTGTACAAGGCCAGGTGGTCCATGAGGTCAAGGTGGCGCGTATGATAGCGGCTCAGGTAGTTGTTCCACTTGAAGTCGCGATCGTCGTCGCCCATTTCCCAGTAACGGGACGCAACGACACCATTGATCATCGCGCGGTAGTGCAGAACCGGCAGGTCGAAGCCGCCGCCGTTCCACGACACCAGTTGCGGGGTGTACTTGTCGATAATGCGGAAAAAATCGCTGACCAGCTTCGGCTCCTGATCCTCCAGACTACCGAGAGAACGCACACGAAAACCTTCGTCGTCCCTGAACACGCAGGAAATCGCGGCAATGCGGTGGAGGTGATGCTGCAGGAATTCGGAATTGGTCTTCTCTCGGCGCTCGGCGAACGCTTGCGCAGCAACATCCGCGTCACTCATTTCCGCAGGATGGCCATGCAAGGCGCGCAAGCCGGCGACATCGGGAATCGTCTCGATGTCGAAAACGAGAACAGGAATCACAGCAGCGCGTCCTTGCCTACGCCGCGTGCGGTCAATGCGCGTTTGAGCTTGACGAGGGCTTCCTGCTGGATCTGGCGCACGCGTTCGCGCGTGACGCTCATCTCGGCAGCGAGCTCTTCGAGTGTGGCCGGATCGTCGTTATCGAGGCCGAATCGGCGCACGATGACGACGCGCTGCTTGTCCGGCAGTTTTTTAAGCCAGTCGCGGACAAGGATCGTCATTTCATGATGTTCTGCGCGCGAATCGGGACCGTCTTCGACATCGCCCGGCAACATGTCCATCAGGCTGGCTTGCGGGTCGTTATCGAGCGGAGCATCGAGCGAGGTTGCATGCTCAGAGAGCGCGAGAATATCCTGCACGTCTTCCACCGGCCGGTCGACCAAGTGGGCGATGTCTTCCGCGGTGGCGTCCTTGCCATCGTGGTGCTGCGCTTCGAGGTGGTATTTCGCGCGGAGGATCTGATTCAGCTCGCGCACCATATGAACAGGCAAGCGAACCGTACGCGCCTGGTTCATGATCGCTCGCTCAATGCTCTGGCGAATCCACCAGGTCGCATATGTCGAAAAGCGGAAACCGCGCTCCGGCTCGAACTTGTCGATGGCGCGCATCAGACCGAGGTTGCCCTCCTCGATGAGGTCTAGCAGGACGACGCCGCGGTTAATGTAGTGTTTGGCGATCGACACGACCAGGCGGAGGTTGTGCTCGATCATCTTCTGGCGCGCTTCGAAATTTCCCTGCTTGGCGAGGGTGGCGTAGCGAACCTCCTCCTCGATCGTCAGCAACGGGCGTGCGCCAATTTGGTTCAGGTAATGCTGCGTTGTATCTGTCGACAGCTCTGCCGCAAGTACGGTCTTCAGTTCATCCACAGGATCGGAGGCCGTGCCGGACCTGCCTTCGGCGCGCTCCTCGTTGTCGCCATCGTCGGCCATCCCGCCTTCGTCTTCAGCGACGTTGAGCGGCATATCGTCGGCAATATCATCCGAAGGTGTATCGTCGTCTAGCGGATCGTGTGGAGTGCGATTCATTTAGCGGCTTGGCAAAAATTTTGACGGATCGACTGGCTTACCTTGCTGGCGAATCTCGAAATGCAGTTTTACCTCATCGGAATCGGAATTTCCCATCTCTGCAATCTTCTGCCCCTTCGTCACATTCTGATCCTCTTTAACGAAGATGGTTTTGTTGTGCGCATAAGCCGACAACAGATTGCTGGAATGTTTGACAATGACGAGATTGCCATAACCCCGGATGCCGCTCCCAGCATACAGCACTTTGCCGGATCCCGCCGCTAAAACCGGTTGCCCCATCTTGCCGGCAATATCGATGCCACGCTTGCCATCGCCGAAGTGGCCAACGATTTTTCCGTCTGCCGGCCACACCCATGCAATATTGTCGTCATCTGCTGCCGGAACTTGCGGCACTTCAGGCGCTTTTTCGGCCGGTTTCGGCGGCTCGGCCTTGGCGATCGCCGGTGCTGCAGGCGTCGCATCGGTTTTTTGCATTTCCGCCAATGCGGCCTCGGAATACGGACGCTTTTCACCTTTTGGAGACGTCTTGTTGGGAACAGCCGCGCCTGGTGCCGGAGCCGGGGTCAGCGGGCGCACTTCCACGCCTGACGAGGTGGCAACACTGCCAGTCTGCGGAGCGCCTTCCGGAGGCAATACGCGAAGCACCTGATCAACCTTGATGTCGTTCGGGTTGGCAAGATTGTTCCAAGCGACGAGGTCCCGATAGTTTTGCCCGAAGTCGAGCGCGATCTGGATGAGGGTATCGCCCTTTCGAACGGTATAGAAGCCGCGGTCGGCCTGTTTGCCTGCGGATGCGGGCGGCATCACTGGCGGCGTTGCCGGCCTGGGCTGTTCCGCCGGCTTGGCGGAGACAGGACGGTCCACAACGGGAGCCGGCTGCCGAGGCGTTGTCGTACAGGCTGTCATCAGCAACGGCAAGGTAGCCAGAAATACAAATCGTGCTTTTCTCATTCTCTCAAACTTAAATATTGGGCGACGAATTGTCGGCGAGCGTCTCAATCTGAAACAGCGTTACACCACGCCGGGACGCAACGGAACGAAATGGCAGTCTTCCAGCGTCGTATTCGTCCACTCGAATTTTCCTACCCGCTCGATGAGCTGAAGCACCTGATGCCGTGCACCGACCGGTGCCACCAGGCGACCACCGATGCTGAGCTGCTCGAGCAAGGCGTGCGGAACTTCCAGTCCCGCAGCGGCCAGAATGATACCGTCGAACGGGGCTGCCTGCGGCAAGCCAAGCATACCATCTCCATATTGCAAGCGGATGTTGGCGATCCGCAGCGGCCGGAGGTTCGATTTGGCCAATTCGTGCAGCGGCTTGATGCGTTCGATGGAGTACACTTCCTTCGCCACCAGCGACAGGACGGCTGCCTGATAGCCGCAACCGGTGCCGATCTCCAGCACCTTGTCGAGCGTCCCGCCGTTGGAGTTGGCACGCATGACTTCGATCATGCGCGCGACGATATATGGCTGGGAGATGGTCTGGTGATGACCGATGGGCAGCGATGCGTCGATGTAGGCCTGGCTGGCCATCGCGGGCTCGACGAAAAGATGGCGCGGCACCGCTTCCAAAGCGGCCAGCACCTTGGAATCCTTGACGCCCTGCTTCGCTACCCGCGCCACCATGGCGCCTCGCACAGCGTCCGAGACAAGCGGCGTGTCGCGCGAAGGCGCCGGCGGCGGTACCGGCCGTGGTGCCGGTGCGGCAACCGGCTGGCTCTTGCGAACCTGACCGACATTTCGCGCGGCGTTCTGCGTCGCGGTCTGCGGCGTCGCGACCTTGGGCGATGCCGGTCCGGGGCGAACAGGCGTTGCCGACTTTTCGACAACCGACGACAGCGTCAATGGAAAGCGCTTGTCCCTGGACGTCATGACAATCCTTTTTTCAGCACCTCGAGCTGTGCGTTGTGGGTCAGGTCGATCTGCAGCGGCGTCACCGAAACATAACCTTGCCCAACGGCGTTGAAGTCGGTGCCCTCGCCGGCATCCTTGGCCTTGCCAGCCGGGCCAATCCAGAAAATCTCCCTGCCATGCGGATCGAGTGTCTTGATGACAGGCTCCGATTCATGGCGCTTGCCAAGACGGGTGGCGCGCACGCCCTTGATCTGGTCGTATGGCAGGTTGGGAATATTGATATTCAACAGATAGGGAAGCTGCAGCATGCCGAAATCGCGCTCCACGAAGTCGCGTGCAATGCGAGCAGCCGAGTCGATATGCGCCCAGCCCTTTTCCACCTGCGAGAAGGCAATGGCCGGAATGCCGAACAGGAAACCTTCGGTCGCCGCGGCAACCGTGCCTGAATACAGCGTGTCGTCGCCCATGTTCTGCCCTTGGTTAATGCCGGAAACAATGAGATCCGGCTTGAAGGACAGTCCGCCGGTAAGGGCAACGTGGACACAGTCGGACGGCGTGCCGTTGACGAAATAAAAACCGTTCGCCGCACGTTGCACGGATAGCGGCCGATCCAGTGTCAATGAATTGGAGCTGCCTGAGCGATTGCTGTCGGGAGCGACCACCACAACATCGGCAATCGGACTCAGCGCTTCAGCGAGAGCGATGATCCCGGGCGCAAGGTAACCATCGTCGTTACTAACGAGAATTTTCATAAGCGAATTTTAACCGAACGAATCGGTCTGCCCGGAGCTGGAGTTGACATTTTGCGGCACAAGAATAAAATGAAACGCTCGTTCTTTTTTATGCCAAAACCAAGGAGACACAATGAAAGCGATCGTCTGCAAATCGTGGGGACTGCCGGATACACTGGTTGTAGAAGAACTTCCCGATATCACCCCGGCCCCCGGCGAGGTCGCTATTGATGTCCAAGCTGCCGGCGTCAACTTCCCCGACGTCTTGATCATCCAGAACAAGTACCAGTTCAAGCCTGAACTCCCCTTTACGCCGGGCAGCGAACTTGCCGGCGTGGTGCGCGCCGTCGGAGACGGTGTGACGAACGTCAAGGTAGGCGACAAGGTGCTCGCCTTCGTCAGCCTGGGCGCATTTGCGCAGCAGGCGTCGGCGCCGGCAAAGGCAGTCATGCCCATGCCGCAGGGTCTCGATTTCGACACTGCAGCGGCGTTCACGCTGACTTACGGAACATCGCACCATGCGGTTGTCGACCGGGCGCAGCTCAAGCCAGGTGAGACGATGCTGGTACTTGGCGCCGCAGGCGGTGTCGGCCTTGCAGCAATCGAGATCGGGAAGGCACTTGGCGCACGCGTCATTGCCGCCGCATCGTCCGACGAAAAGCTCGCGATCTGCCGGGAACATGGCGCGGACGCGACCATCAACTACACCACCGAAGACTTGCGCGAAGCGATCAAGGCTGCCACCGACGGCAAGGGACCGGATGTCATTTACGACCCGGTTGGCGGCGTTTACGCAGAGCCCGCTTTCCGCTCCATTGCCTGGCGTGGCCGCTACCTGGTTATCGGCTTTGCCAACGGCGAAATTCCGAAGCTGCCGCTCAATCTCCCGCTGCTGAAAGGTGCCTCGCTGGTTGGTGTGTTCTGGGGCGAATTCGCGCGCCGCGAGCCGAAGGCGAACCTGGCGGCGATGCAGCAACTGATGGGATGGATGGCCGAGGGAAAAATTCGTCCGCATATCTCGGGGCGCTACGCCCTTGCGGATACGCCGAAGGCACTCGAGGACATGGCCGCGCGGAAGGTCACCGGCAAGGTCGTGATCCAGCCGCAGAAGTAACTTACGGCCCTAGCCCGCCGGCCGGCGGGCCTGGCTTACTCTCCCTCGGCGAGGATCTGGTGCACGAAGGCTGACAGGATCAGCCTTTCATGGATCGACACGTCAAGGAATTCAAAACCGTGCTTGTAGCCGTCGCCACCTTCGGCTGGAGCAACGGACCGCAGCACTGTCTTCAGGCTCAGGTACTCGTCCTGTCCCGCGGCATGGACTTTGAACTTGATGACACCCTCTTCCCCCTTTTGGCCGAGGGCTTGTTTCAACGTGCCGGAAGCACCTCCCATGCTGAGGTCATTCAGCACTGCCGCTCCAAGCCGCTCAGGATTGCCCAGCGCGACCGACGCGATGATATTGACGGCGGCCCGGACACCGCGGCGCACTACCGTGCAACGTACTTCCTTGGGAAACGCCAGGTGCAGGTAAGGATGGGGCGAATGCACCGATTTCACGGCGGAGGTGATGAAGGCATACGCCTTTTTTCCTGCAAACGCACGCACGATGAACGTCTGCCCTTCGCGCACGAATTCAAGCTTGCCGTCGAGTGCCGGTGCCGTAACCAAGACGGTCTTGTTTTTTACGAATCCGATCAGGCGGACTGTATAGCGGATAGCGGGGTTGTCAATCTGCTGCAAATACAGCGTTTCGCCGACATACCATCGCACGTCGTCCATGCCGACGACGACGTCCTTGCCTGTGTTGCCGGCCTGCGGAGGATCCGCAGGCTCGGGGATGCTCGACAGCCGTCGGATCGTGCCGACTGGAGGCGGCTCCTTCGGCTGCTTCGGCGACAGGTCCCAGGCAGTGTCGTTGATGAACCCGTTGTCGACGAGGCCATCGAGCTGGGCCTTGCTTTCGATCACGCATCCGGCTGCAAGCAGGAGATTACCGTGCCAGTCATAAATAGCACGCGGCAGCGGTTTGCCCACTGCCAGTTCCGACACCCGCACAGGAATCAAAGAAACAACCGGATCAGTCATGTCCCCTCGTCTTCAACGCAAGCAAATCACAACCGCATCCCGAACCCGAAGCGGCGTTTTCCGAGCCGGTCAATGTTACCTTAAGCGTCACGGGTTGTCGGTACGTCGCGATCGCGCGTGGTAAAAAATTCCTTTGCCACATTGGCATCGCGCGTGCGGCTGAATGGTGGAAGACTTTGCCAGATCCGCCGACCATAGGGTTTCGAGATGATGCGGGGATCGCAGATCATCAGCACGCCGTGATCGGTTTCGTCGCGAATGAGACGGCCGGCGCCCTGCTTGAGGTTGATGATGGCGGCCGGCAGCTGGTGGTGGACAAAGCCGTTCAGGCCCTTGCGTTCCAGTGCGTCGATGCGCGCTGCCAGTACGGGATCGTCCGGCGGCGAAAAGGGCAGCTTGTCGATAATGACGAGCGAGAGCGCGTCGCCGCGGACGTCCACACCCTCCCAGAAGCTCTGACTGCCAATCAGGACCGCATTCCCCGCAGCGCGAAAGCGGTCGAGCAGCTCGGTGCGCCCCGCCTCGCCCTGCACCATCAACGGAAATGGCAGCCCACGCTTGTCGAATTCCTCACGCAGACGCTCAGCCGCACGGTTGACTGCGCGTATCGTCGTGCACAGGAGGAAGGCGCGGCCGCCGGATGCCTCGATGATCGGCAATGCAGCATCGATCACCGCGTCGGTATAGTCCAGGGAATTCGGCTGCGGAAGGTTCTCCGGCACATAAAGCAAACCCTGCCGGCCGTAATCGAATGGGCTTGGCCACGACTGGGCAGTCTCGTTCCACAATCCCATTTGAGAGGCATAGTGGTTGAAGTCGTTCTTCACCGCGAGGGTCGCTGAGGTGAAGATCCACGCACGCGGCGTTCCTTCCCGCTGCTTGCTGAAGATGGGCGCAATCGATAGTGGCGTCTGGTGCAACTGCAGGGACGACGAAAAGGCCTCCACCCAGAGGACACGCTCCTGTTCCGGCGTCACTTTGTCCGGATTCGCATTCTGCGCACTGTCCCATGCCGCCAGCTTGTCGGACAGCTCGATTGCGCGCGTTCGGCATTGCTCGATAGTCTCCGCCCGCTCCGCCTGCTTCTCGAGCACGGCGACCATCCCGTGCAATTCATCCTGTAGCTTTTCAAGCGCCGGGAAGAATGCACTCGACGGTGCGATCTGGTTCACCGCAAGCCTCACCACGTCCTGAGGGAATGCGAGTCGAAGGTCGCGCGCTGCCCTCTCCACGGTCGAGACAACCTTTGGCCAGTCCGCGCCATCGCGCGCATGGGCAAGCCCTTCCGCAAGGACGTCGCGGCACAACTCAAGCACCTGCGAGGTCGAAACGGTCTCGCCGAAGAACAGGGTTGCGGTTTCCGGCAACTGGTGCGCTTCGTCGAAGATGACGGTATTTGCGGACGGAAGAAGTTCCGCTACACCGGTGTCCCTGAGCGCGACATCGGCAAAGAACAGGTGATGGTTGACCACGACCACATCGGCCTGCTGCGCCTCCTTGCGCGCTTTCATGACAAAACAGTCCTGGTAATACTGGCACTCGGCGCCCATGCAGGTATCACGTGTCGAGGTCACAAGGTTCCAGACAGTTGCCGACTCCGGGACGCGCGACAGCTCCGCCTTGTCGCCTGAACCTGTCGTCTTCACGAAGCGCGAAATCTCGCGCAGGTAGCCCACATCCTCGCGCGAAGTCATGCGGCCGTTCTGAAGCGTGCGCTCAAGATGGAAATGGCAGACATAATTGGCCCGCCCCTTCAGGAGGGCGACCGATACCGGCGCATTCAGCGCTTTGCGTACCGTCGGAATATCACGCAGGTAAAGCTGGTCCTGGAGGTTCTTGGTACCAGTCGACAGAATGACCTTCCCGCCCCACAGCAATGCAGGCACCAGATAGGCAAAGGTCTTGCCCGTACCGGTTCCAGCCTCGGCAATCAGGGTCTTCTGGCAGGAAATGGCTGTCGCAATGGCCTTGGCCATTTCAGTTTGCGACTGGCGGGGTCGAAAGCCGGGAACCGCCTGGCTGAGGAGCCCTGCGGCGTCAAACAACTGCTCTATGTCAGTGTCGTGGGTGCCCGGTTCGGGAGTTGGTGCGGAATGTTCGGTCAAAGCTGCGGTCGGGCCGGTAATGACACCACCCGCTGGATCATGCGGGGATGTCGGGGACGAGTTGCATTTTCAACAATGTTATGTGATCCTTCAACTGGAGTTTGCGCTTCTTCAAGCGTCGCAGCTGGAGTTCGTCGCGCAGGACATCACGCGCCAGCAGTTCGATCACTGCGTCGAGATCGCGATGTTCCACTTCCAGTTCGACGATTCTTCGCTGTATCTCTTCCGTTGGAATCATGATGTCGTTGTTGAATACGGTAAGTGACTTATATTTTAAGAGTGAATACCCTGCTCGGCTAGCGCCGCCGCTCCTCCGATATGGCTTGTGAAGCGTGTTCAAACGGAAAACAGGGAATTGATGCTTGGGGACAACATCTCGCGCATGAAATACATGCGCCGAGTTGTAACAAAACGGAACAAGGGTACGTGCGAAATTTTTCGCATGCAATAATTTTTTCAGTCCGAAGTGAAATCCCACCGATTCCATGAGCCAATACAAGATTGAAGCAGGCACTGGACAGCATATCGGCGACCGCAAGGAGCAACAGGATCGCACGGCGCTGTTTGCCGCCCCGAGGGCACCAGGGTATGTGATGGCGGTAATAGCGGACGGCATGGGCGGACTGAGCGGCGGAGCACTTGCGGCCGAACAGGTCATCCGCACTGCGAAACAGGCCTTCGACCACTTCTCGCCGCAAACCGACGATGTCGGCAAGATGCTTGAAACGATTGCGCATGATGCGCACACCATCATCAAGCTGACCGCGTTCTCTTCCGAAAAGAATCCCCACAGCACCATGGTCCTGCTTGTGATCTGCCCCGACCGTTCGGCAGTTTGGGCCCATGTCGGGGATTCGAGGCTTTACCGTTTCGATGGACCGAACTGCGCGGAACGCACTGTCGACCATTCGTACGTTGAGCTGATGGTCCGCGAAGGCAAGCTGTCGCGCGAAGAAGCGAAGAACCATCGCCTGTCAAATGTGCTGGTCAACGCACTGGGATCCCACGACCGCGATCCGCAAGTCACGCTGCGCCGCTATGAGGGGCTGAAGGCTGGCGACGCCTTCCTGCTGTGCTCGGATGGCCTCTGGCATTATTTTTCGGATGCGGAACTTGGTGCTGCCGTTGCGATGAATTCGCCGCGTCAGGCCTCGGAAATGCTCATTAACAAGGCACGCGAACGGACAACTGACGGTGCCGGTGACAACTGCACGCTTGCAATCGTGAAGCTGGTTGAGCCGCCCGTAGAGGCCAAGACGTATTCGGTCGGGAAAATGAAACGCGCGGTTTGATGGATGGGCAGAGACGCATGCTCAGCCCAAAAGCCGCAGCCAGTCAATCGGTCTAGACGTTCGGTATCGCCTGTTTCGCCTTGCGCTTCCTATCCTTCTCCACCTTTCGCTCTGCAACTTTCCGCTGTCGCTCCAGCGCGTCGCTCTTTTTCTTCTCGTAGGCAGCGACTTTCGCCGTGCGCCTCGCGGCCTTGGCCGCGTCTGCCACCTTCTGCTGCTTTACTTTTGCCTCGTGCTTTTCCTGACGATCCGGGCCGTGAATGGGCTGCACGTTGTGTGCTGACTCGGTCGCCGGCTCTGCGTGGGCCGGTTTCGGTTCCTCGGCGTCCACTCGGCTTTCACGCTCATTGCGTTCCTTCTCGCCCTTTTCAAGCCGCGCCGACAAGGCACGGTCCCGTTCCGTCACGCGCGACTGGCGCTTGAACGTGTTTGCCTCAATTTCGACAGGACGCAAAGCTCCAAGGGCTGCCCGACGGCGGTCACTTGCCTGGTCGATGCATGACGTGGCAAAGAACTTGGGATGGCATTCCTGCTCTTCCGCCAGATAGCGCGCTTCGATCTCGGCGCGCTCGGCTCTTGCAGCCGATAGTGCCGCATCGGCATCTGCGATGGAGCGAATCGAGCCGGATGGAAAACGGTCCGTCACTTTTCCGCCAGGTGCCTGGGCAAAGGAACCAGATATACAGGCTATGGCAGCAAGCCAGGCCACGGCACCGCGGAGAATCATTTGCCTGGTCATGATCCGATTGCCGATCATGCCAGCGACCCCACGACGTCGCGCCGTTCGCTTTCCATGTACTCGGTGGATTGCATTTCGATGATTCGCGACACAGTGCGATGGAATTCGTTGGCTAGCATGCCTTCAGTGTAGAGCTGGTCCGGTTCGACCTCGGCAGACATCAGGAGCTTGACCTTGTGGTCATACAAGACATCGACAAGCCAGGTGAAACGCCGCGCTTCGGAAGACATTGCAGCCGACATCCGCGGCACCGACGAGAGGATTACGGTATGGAACTGGCTGGCGATTTCCAGATAGTCATTCTGCGAGCGCGGACCGCCGCATAGGGTGGCAAAGTCAAACCAGATGACGCCGCCTGCCCGGCGCAGGGCCTTGATGTCGCGTGCCTCGATCCGGATATGGGGATCCTCATCGGCTGTTTCGGCAAGATTGGCGAATGCATTGCGCAGCAAATGATCCGCTTCGGCTCCCAGTGGGGTATGGTAGGCCTCGACCTGTTCCAGTACGCGCTTGCGGTAATCCACGCCGGCGTCCACATTCATCACATCGAGCTTTTCCTTGAGCAGTCCGATGGCAGGAAGGATGCGGTCGCGGTGCAGCCCGTCCGGGTACAGCGCATCCGGCACATAGTTCGAGGTCATCACAAACGAGACACCATTTTCAAACAATGCCTTGAGCAGGTTGTAGAGGATCATCGCGTCCGCGATATCGGACACATGGAACTCATCGAAGCAGATCAGGCGGTATTTCTTGGCGATGCGGCGCGCCACTTCGTCCAGCGGGTCGGCCACGCCCTTCAAGTCGTCAAGCTGGCGGTGCACGCCGCGCATGAACTCGTGGAAGTGCAGGCGTGTCTTGCGCGTGACAGGAACGACGGAATAGAAGCTGTCCATCAGGAATGACTTGCCGCGCCCGACGCCGCCCCACATGTACGTCCCCCGCGGGACTTCCGGACGGCTGATGAGACGCTTGAGCCGGTTCGACCGCTGCGCTTTGTACGCAACCCAGTCGTCGTAGCACCGCTGCAGACGCTCGACCGCGCGCAGTTGCGCATCATCCGAACTGTAACCGCGCTGTGCGAGCGCATGCGCGTAAAACTCCCTGACGTTCATATGATCTGTTTCGCTGGTTGCTGCCTTGTCCGATTACCCGTGACCGGCATGAAAATGGGCGAGACAACCTCGCCCATTGCTGGAAGCGGACATCAAGCACGCTTGCGATTATGCCTGCAATGTCCGGAATCGACAGGCCCGGTACGAATCCGGACGGCTCTTACTGCGGATTCATCTCGACTGTGACGCGCGACGGATAGGATCCACCGCCGAAGCGTATCGGGAAGCTGAGTCCCACGCCGACACCCACATGCCCTCCCCCGCCGCCGACGCCGACGCCCGCGCTGGAGCCGTACGGATTCGAAGGCCGGTAGACGATCTCCGATGCACGGAAACCGTCCTTGTTGCAGAGCACGCGTAAATCGCCGTTTGCGCTGCCGACGTTCACCGCGGCCGGGGTAACGACATTCCAGTTACCTGAACCGGTGCTCACCATGCAGTTCGCGCCATTGAGCGCCTGCCCTCCGGATGCCGTTTCGATCGTCACTACGCCATCACCCGATCCTGTCGTAGCACAGGCGGCGATCGCCAGCGGTAACAACAGGAACAGGTGACGCATACGGGCTCCTTAGAAGTTAAGCGACCTCTTGTCGACCGCCAGCGCAGCTTCCTTGGTCGCCTCGGACAGGGACGGGTGAGCGTGGCAGATGCGGGCGATGTCTTCCGCAGACGCACGGAACTCCATCGCGACGACCGCTTCCGAAATCAGTTCGGAAGCCATCGGCCCGATGATGTGTACGCCGAGGATTTCATCGGTCTTGGCGTCGGCCAGGAACTTCACCATACCGGAGGTATCGCCGAGGGCGCGAGCACGACCGTTGGCCATGAACGGGAAGGTACCGGCCTTGTATGCGACGCCTTCCGCCTTCAGTTGCTGCTCGGTCTTGCCGACCCACGCGATTTCCGGGGACGTATATATGACCCAGGGAATTGTATTGAAGTTCACATGGCCGTGTTGACCGGCAATGCGCTCGGCAACGGCAACGCCCTCTTCCTCCGCCTTGTGCGCCAGCATCGGGCCGCGCACGACGTCGCCCACCGCCCAGACGTTCGGCAAGCTGGTCTTGCAGTCTCCGTCGACAGTGATGAAACCGCGCTCGTCCAGCTTCAGGCCGATGCCTTCCGCATTCAGGCCGATAGTGTTCGGAACGCGGCCGATCGAGACGATCAGCTTGTCGAACACCGCCTTTTGCGCATTGCCCTTGTCGTCGGTGTACTCGACGGTCACGTCTTTCTTGCCCGCGGTAATCGAGCCGATCTTCACGCCGAGGCTGATGGCCAGGCCCTGCTTCGCGAACAGCTTGTGCGCTTCCTTGGCGATCTGCTCGTCAACCGCGCCGAGGAAGGCCGGGAGCGCTTCCAGCACGGTCACTTCCGAGCCGAGACGACGCCACACGCTGCCCATTTCCAGGCCGATCACGCCTGCGCCGATCACGCCGAGCTTCTTCGGTACAGCGTCGATGGCGAGTGCACCGGTGTTCGAAAGGATCAGTTTTTCGTCGAATGCAGCATTCGGCAGTGCGCGCGGATTGGAACCGGTCGCAACGATGATGTGCTTGCCGGTGATCGTTTCTTCGGTCGCGCCGGCGACCTTGATTTCGTATCCGTTGGCGTCGCCCTTCACGAAAGAGCCGCGGCCATGGAAGAAGGTAACCTTGTTCTTCTTGAACAGGTACAGGATGCCGTCATTGTTCTGCTTGACGATCGTTTCCTTGCGCGCAAGCATCTGCGCGACGTTCATGCTCAAACCCTTGACCTCGATACCGTGGTCGCCAAAGGCGTGGCCGGCGTGCTCATAGTGTTCGGAGGACTGCAGCAGTGCCTTGGAGGGGATGCAACCAACGTTGGTGCAGGTACCGCCCGGCGCCGGGCCGTTCTTGGCGTTCTTCCACTCGTCGATGCAAGCGGTGCTGAAACCGAGTTGCGCAGCGCGGATCGCTGCGATATAGCCACCGGGGCCGCCACCGATGACAACCACATCAAAATTCTTCGACATATTCGTACCCTATTTTTTCCGCGGAATGGACAACGCACACGGAGCAGGTTTTTTCCTTGCTCCGTGTGCGCATGGCGTGATGGATTACAGGTCCAGCAGGAGACGCGCCGGATCTTCCAGCGCTTCCTTCATCGCGACCAGACCGAGCACAGCTTCGCGGCCGTCGATGATGCGGTGGTCGTAGGACATGGCCAGGAAGTTGATCGGACGGATCACGATCTGGCCGTTTTCGACAACCGGGCGGTCCTTGGTGGCGTGCACGCCGAGGATCGCTGATTGCGGCGGGTTGATGATGGGGGTGGACAGCATGGAGCCGAACACGCCACCGTTCGAGATGGAGAAGGTGCCGCCGGTCAGTTCTTCCAGCGTCAGCTTGCCGTCCTTGGCCTTGGTGCCGAATTCAGCAATCTTCTTCTCGATGTCGGCGATGGTCATCTGGTCGGCATCGCGCAGGATCGGCACGACCAGGCCGCGCGGCGAACCAACAGCGATTCCGATGTCGAAATAGCCGTGGTAGACGATGTCGTTGCCGTCAACCGAAGCGTTCAGGACCGGGTACTTCTTCAGGGCGGCGACAGCTGCCTTGACGAAGAAGGACATGAAGCCGAGCTTCACGCCGTGTTCCTTCTCGAACTTGTCCTTGTACTTGTTGCGCAGGTCCATGACCGGCTGCATGTTCACTTCATTGAACGTGGTCAGGATGGCGTTGGTTGCCTGGGATTGCAGCAGGCGCTCCGCGACGCGGGCGCGCAGGCGGCTCATCGGCACGCGCTCTTCCGGACGGTTGGCGAGGTCGGACATGCTGATGGGCGCTGCGACTTGTTGCAGTGCCGGCTTCGGTGCGGCGGCGGGTGCCGGTGCAGCTGCTGCAGGCTTGTTCTGGAGGGCGCCGATCACGTCGCCCTTGGTCACGCGACCATCCTTGCCGGTACCTGCCACTTGCGCGGCAGTCATGTTGTTGTCCGCCAGCATCTTGGCTGCGGCGGG
>NZ_LSTO01000001.1:2575386-2579400 GCF_002211445.1 Noviherbaspirillum denitrificans
CATCGCAAAACATGGCTTGGCGCGCGTTGCAGGAGCGCTCGTGCTGGCTGTCGCTATGGCGCCGGCTTGGGCGGACATGGCCGAGGACCACGACAAGGCCATCAAGATGTGGCAGATGGGGAATGTCGTCGATGCGATGACGCAGTTCACCGCCAACGCGGAAAAGGGCTATGCGCCCTCGCAAGTCTGGCTCGCGACCCTGATGGATCAGGCCCAGCAGGATGAGGATGCGGTCAAGTGGTTCCAGAAAGCCGCCGAGCAGGGGAATGCCGCCGGCGAGTATGGCCTGGGTCTCATGTACGGCAAGGGCGAGGGCGTCAAGCAGGACAACGCCAAGGCCCTGGAGTACATTACCCGCGCCGCGGAAAAAGACCATATCGACGCTGTGACGGCGCTGGTCGGCATTTATACAAAGGGCGGTCTCGGCGTCGAACCGAATGCCGAGAAGGGCGAGTTCTGGACCGCAAAGGCCGCCGCCCTCGCACCGCGAGAAGAACAGAAACAGGAAGCCGCGAAAAAGAAGCGGCGCAAATAAGGCCGGCCGGAGAAAGCATGTTCTCAAAAACGGGAATGGATGGGCCCGGATTTTCCCGGTTCATCGACCTGATGAAATTGTTTGCCACGCTGCTGGTCGCAGCCGTGGCTGCCGGCTTTTCCGGCGACCTGCACGCCGGTGACATGTTCAAGGGCCGGCAGTTGTACAACTCCCACTGCGCGGTATGCCATGGCGCGGGCGGCCAGGCGACCATGCCCGGCGCACCCAGCTTCGCGCGGCAGGAGCGCATCATCAAACCCGATTTCACACTGCTCGCCTCGATCCGTACCGGGAAAAACGCCATGCCTGCCTTCCAGGGCATCCTCACGGACCGCGACATCCTGGACGTCATCGCTTACATAAGGACCATGAATTGATGCATCTATCCCGCTTGTTGTTACCAGCATTGCTCACCGCATTCGTCGGTTCATCCGTCGCACAGAACAAAGCTCCAGCCGCTCCAGCCGCTCCCGCTGCCAACAGCGCCACCCAGCCGAACGTCATCGAGACCTTCGGGGTGGGTGATCACGTTTACGTGCGTGCGCTGGCCATGGAGTCCAAGACCAATACCTTGTGGGTCGGCACCTCAACCGGCGTGCACGAGATCGACCTGGGCAGCAGCAAGCCGCGCAATACCTTCACGCGCGACAGCGGCCTCGCCAATGAATACGTGTTTGCGGTCGGCATCGACAAGGAAGGCTACAAGTGGTTCGGCACCAATGCCGGCGGCGTGTCGCGCTACAAGGACGGCAAGTGGAAGACCTTCTTCCCGATGCACGGCCTGGCCGACTACTGGGTCTATTCCTTTGGCAGCCAGAAGAACGGCGACCTGTGGATCGGAACTTGGGCGGGCGTCAACGTGGTCGACCTCAAGACGCTGAAGATGCGCACCTACGTCAAGGAACTCATCAACGAGTGGGTGTACGGCATTTCGGTGGATAACCAGGACCGCGTCTGGTTTGGCACTGAAGGCGGCGTGTCCATGTACGACGGCAAGACCTGGAAGTCCTGGAACCACAAGGACGGCATGGGCGCCAAGAACGACAAGAAGCTGATGACCAGCCCGAATACGGGCCTGGGCACGCGTTCGCGCCACGACCTCGGCTTCCGCAGCGAAGACGGCGCGGCGACCTACAACCCGAACTATGTCTTCTCCATCCTCGCGGCGCAGGACCAGCAGATCTGGGCCGGCACCTGGGGCGGCGGCGTTGCCCGCTACGATGGCAAGAAGTGGAACAACTACACCGTCAAGGACGGACTGGCCGGCGACATCGTCTACAGCATCGTGCAGGACGGCCGCGGCGTGTTCTGGTTCGGTACCAATGGCGGTGTGTCGCGCTTCGACGGCAAGAACTGGAATACGGTCGACGTGCGCAACGGACTGCTTGATAACAACGTCTATGCCCTCGCAGTCGCCCCCAACGGCGATATCTGGGCAGGCACACGACGCGGCGTCGCCCATCTGGGTCAACCAAAAGGCAAATAGGAGAAATCATAGTGCAGTTGAATAAATTATCCGGCGCGCTTGCCGCCGTCGGCCTCATTGCCCTGATGGGTGTTGCGTATTACATGGGCGCCAAGAACCGCGAGCAGCAGGCTGCCGCGCCGGCCGTGCGCCCGATGCAGGGACCGATCTCGCCCAATGCGCAGATGCCGCAGACACAGAACCATGCCGGTCTCCAGCAGCAGGGCCAGACCGCGCCTCCGCAGGGCGGCAAGGTCGATGTCGACCCGAACGCCAAGTTCACGCATTTCCGCGTCGGCAACCGCAACGTCAAGTCGATCTTCATCAAGGGTGATGTCGCCTGGGTCGGCACGTCCGGTGGCGTGGTGCGCTACGACACCAAGACCGACGACTATCGCCTGTTCGACGTGCGCAATGGCCTGCTGTCGAACGGTATCTTCAGCATCGACGAAATCGGCGGCCGCATCATGGTCGGCACCTACGGCGGCGGCATGTCGTGGTACGACGAGAAGCAGGACAAGTGGGAAAACTTCAACATCCCGCAGGGCCTGGGCGACGCCTTCGTCTACCGCGTGATGCAGGCATCCAACGGCGACGTCTGGGTTGCTACCTGGTCGGGCGCCAACCGCATTCGCGGCGGCGCGCTGAGCGACCGCTCCAAGTGGGACCTGTACACCGTTGAAAACACCAAGGGCGGGCTGATCAACGACTGGGTGTACGGCCTGGCAGAAGGCAAGAACGGCGACATCTGGATGGCGACTGAAGGCGGTCTGGTGCTGTTCAGGAATGGCAAGTGGGAAAACTGGAACCACGCCAAGGGCCTGGGCGCGCCGTATGAAAAGGTGAAGAACGACATCAAGTTCACCAACGACCCGGCGCAGCAATCGGTCCACCACGCCAAGCAGAAGGAAGAGATGGGCCTGCAGGGCATCAACGTGGCCTTCAACCCGAACTATATCGTGTCGATGGTGGTCGACAAGGATGGGGTGGTCTGGGCCGGAACCTGGGGCGGCGGACTGTCGCGTTTCGACGGCAAGGACTGGCGTCACTACACCGTGGCGGACGGCCTGCCGGGCAACCACGTGTTCATGCTCCACATCGACAAGAAGGGCCAGATGTGGGTCGGTACCAACGCCGGCCTGGCTCGCATGGAAGGCGACAAGTTCAAGGTCATGACGACCGAGAACGGCCTGTTCTCCGACACCGTGTTCTCTATGGCGACCGCGGAAAACGGCAACCTGTGGGTCGGCAGCTTCGGCGGCGTGGCCCGTCTGAAGAGCGGCTTCTAAGCCTGTAATACATTAACCTCCGGTTCCCTCCCCCTTGAAGGGGGAGGGCCAGGGTGGGAGTAGTGAGGCTGAACAAGCGACTGCAATTGTCCAACCTCACTACCCCCATCCCAACCTTCCCCCTGCAAGGGGGAAGGAGCGAGTCACACGGTGCTTCATGCACCAGCTAGGAAAGCCTTATGCCTCAATTCCCCCCCCTCCAGAACGACACCTTCCTGCGCGCCCTGCTGCGCCAGCCCACCGAGTACACGCCGATGTGGCTCATGCGCCAGGCCGGCCGCTACCTGCCGGAATACTGCGCCACCCGCAAGCGCGCCGGCTCCTTCCTCGGCCTGGCCAAGAACCCGGACTTCGCCACCGAAGTCACGCTGCAGCCGCTGGATCGCTACGCGCTGGACGCGGCCATCCTGTTTTCCGACATCCTCACCGTGCCCGATGCGATGGGACTGGGCCTGTACTTCGCCGAAGGCGAGGGCCCGAAGTTCGAGCGGCCGCTGCAGGATGAGCAGGCCGTTAAGGCGCTCAAGGCGCCCGACCTGTCCGAACTGCAGTACGTGTTCGACGCCGTCACCCAGATCCGCACCGAACTGAACGGCCGCGTGCCGCTGATCGGCTTTTCCGGCAGCCCGTGGACGCTGGCCTGCTACATGGTCGAAGGCGGCGGCTCGGACGACTTCCGCAAGGTCAAGGCGATGCTGTACAACCGCCCGGACCTGATGCACCAC
>NZ_LSTO01000001.1:2579410-2587786 GCF_002211445.1 Noviherbaspirillum denitrificans
AACAGGGCAAACCGGTGGCGGAAGCCAAGGGCGAAGTGATGTACGGTGCCAGCTTCGTCGAGTGGTTCGCCGAGGAAGCCAAGCGTGTCAACGGCGACGTGCTCGCGTCGACCTGGACCGACAAGCGCATGGTGGTGCTCAAGCAGCCGATCGGCGTATGCGCGGCCATTACCCCCTGGAACTTCCCGATCGCGATGATCACCCGCAAGGTCGCGCCCGCGATCGCCGCCGGCTGCACCATCGTCATCAAGCCCGCCGAGCAAACGCCGCTGTCGGCGCTGGCCATGGCGGAACTGGCGCATCGTGCCGGCCTGCCGCCGGGCGTGATGAACATCGTCACCGCGGATGCTGAACGTTCCATCGAAGTCGGCAAGGTCCTGTGCGAAAGCCCGGCCGTGCGCCACCTGTCCTTCACCGGATCCACGCCGGTCGGCCGCATCCTGATGCAGCAATGCGCGCCCTCGGTCAAGAAGATCGGGCTGGAACTGGGCGGCCATGCCCCCTTCATCGTGTTCGAGGATGCCGATATCGATGCGGCGGTGGAAGGCGCGCTGGTGTCGAAATACCGCAACGCCGGCCAGACCTGCGTCTGTACCAACCGCATCTATGTGCATGAATCGGTGCACGCCGCCTTCGTCGAAAAACTGGCCGCGGGAGCCGCCAAGATCAAGGTCGGCAACGGCTTCGAGGCCGGCGTCGCGCAAGGGCCGCTGATTGACGAACAAGCCGTGGCCAAGGTGCAGGAGCACGTGTCCGACGCGGTCTCCAAGGGCGCGAAACTGCTCACCGGCGGCAAGCTGCACGCGCTCGGCGGGCAATTCTACGAACCCACGGTGCTCGCCAATGTCACCGCCGACATGCTGGTGATGCGCGAGGAAACCTTCGGCCCGGTCGCGGCCGTGACCACATTCAAGACAGAGGAAGAAGCTATCGCTGCGGCCAACAACACCGAATTCGGCCTCGCCAGCTACTTCTATTCGCGCGACATCGGCCGCGTCTGGCGCGTGGCTGAAAAGCTCGAGTACGGCATGGTCGGTATCAACACCGGCCTGATCTCGAACGAAGTCGGCCCCTTCGGCGGCGTCAAGCAGTCGGGCCTGGGTCGCGAAGGCTCGAAATACGGCATCGACGAATACCTCGAAATCAAATACCTCTGCATGGGCGGCATCTGACCGCGTCCCTTCCCCTGCCGCCGCGCGAGACGCGGCGGCAATTTTCTGCTCCCTGTCCAATTTAATTTCCCAATGACAAGGCATTGTGGGAATTGCTATATTTTTGGTTACAAGGGAGGGAATTTTCAGTGGCTGAACTCGATCCGCGATCGCTGATCTTCGTTGCCGGTTTGCTCGGCCTCCTGTGCTCGGCCATCATGTTCATCCTGCGGCGCAGCTTTCCGCCGACCATCGGCGGGCTGGTGTACTGGAGCCGCGGCTTGATGGGAACCGTGCTTGCCAGCGGACTGTTCTGGCTGTCCGGCGTCATTCCCGACTTTTTTTGCGTAGTCCTTGCGAACGCCACGCTGGTAGGCGGGATCATGCTGTTCTATGCCGGATTCAGGCACTTCGCGGGGCTGCCAACGCGCCTGCACTTCATGGGCGCCATGCTGGCCGTGCTCAGCGCCTATGTCAGCTGGTTCACCTTTGTCGAATACAACTATCCGGCGCGCTCGATAGCGGTGACGCTGACCAATGCCGCTTTGTTCTTCGCCTGTATGCGACAAGTGTGGCGCACCAGCGGCGATTCGATCGCCGGCCGTTTTACCGGCCTCGTCTTCGGCGCCATCGGCACGGTATCCCTCGTACGCGCCGTCACGATGGCCATTCATTTCGACACACCGGTCAATGTGCTGGGCGGCACCTTGACGCAAAAAGCCTATCTTGCCGCGCTGGCCTTTTCGGTCCTCGCGATCACGCTCGGCGTCATGATGCTGGTGAACGAACGGTTGCGCGCGAAACTTGAATTCATCGCCTCGCACGACCAGCTCACCGACGCCTTTGCACGCACGGCCTTCATCGAACTGCTGGACAAGGAAGTGGCGCGCAGCCACCGCAGCGGACGGCCGATCGCGCTGCTGATGTTCGATCTCGACAGCTTCAAGTCGATCAACGACCGTTTCGGGCATGTGACCGGGGACAAGGTAATTATCGATTTCGTGCGGCGCACGCGCGAAATGCTCCGCCATATCGATTCCATCGGCCGCTATGGCGGCGAGGAATTCGTTGCCTTGCTGCCGGAAACGAGCCTGAGCGAAGCAAGCGCAATCGCCGACCGGGTATGCAAGGGCATTGCGGCGGCCACTTCCCCCGGCCTGCCGGCATACACGGTAAGTGTCGGCGTGGCATCCGCCAGCGAAGGCACCGCAGACGCCGGCTCCCTGCTCTCCCGTGCCGACGAAGCGCTCTATCGCGCGAAGGAAAACGGCCGCAACCGGGTCGAAGTCGACGGTCGTGCGGCACGGCCGTTTGCCGTTCCGGCATGACATACGGCGACGTCAGTTTGCAACGCCATCCAGAATCCGCGCATTGAAACACGCAAGCGGAATGCGTGCATAGGCCGCAGACTTTTTACGGGACTATGTAAATTCCCGGAACGTGGCCAATTTTCATTTCATCTAATTCCACGACAACAGCGAATACGCCGGCAGTGCCGTGCGGCTGGTCTATGTTTCTTGGAGGAGGTTGAACATGGAATATTCAGGCTCACTTGGGACAGCGTGCATAAAGCTTGCGTGTGGATCGCTAAGTATCGTTGCCCTCCTTTCTTCCTGCGGAGGTAACGATACAGCGGCAGTCACCGCATCGCAGGACCCTGTGCTTGTCGCTCAAGGCAGGCAGATTTTCCGGTTCGACACCTTCAGTGACGAGACATTTTGGACGGACACGCTGCGCATGCACGACGTCATCAGTGCGGCGGTGGATCCAGTGACAGCGCTCTCGGTAGGATTGAAGGTGGATGCGGAGGCATTGCCGCCGGCGGTCGTGCAAGGTATACAGAACGGCAGCATTGATTTGAAGAGCCCGGAAACGACCGTGGCGCTGCTCAAGCTGAATGCCGTCGTAGGATTGCAAGGAAAAGTCGAGGCAGTGAATGGAAAAGACACATTGACGCGCGTCGGCATCACTTGCGCACTATGCCATTCCACCGTCGACAACTCGTTCGCCTCAGGCATCGGAAAACGGCTCGACGGCTGGCCGAACCGCGATCTGAATCCCGGTGCGATCATTGCGCTTTCCCCTGCGATCAGCGCAGAAAAGAAAGCCGTCTACAACTCCTGGGGTAAAGGTAAGTACGACCCGCGCTTCAACTTCGACGGGATCAACGGACCTCAAGTCATTCCCCCGGCATTCGGCTTGAGCAATATTCATCGCATCACTTCCACCGGAGACGGAAATGACATCGCCTACTGGAACCGCTACGTCTCAGTCACTCAAATGGGAGGACACGGCACGTTTTCGGAACCGCGCACCGGTATCAATGTAACCAATGGAACGGACGACCAGGTCACGTCAAAACTCGCTCCGTTGCAGGCATATCAACGCTCGCTGACCGCGCCGCCCCCAGCCGCGGGCAGTTTCGATCCGGTGGCTGCGCAGCGAGGACGCCTTGTTTTCAACGGCGCTGGAAAGTGCATCACGTGCCACAGTGGGCCGGAGTTCACGGATGCCAACCTGCAGCTTCATTTCCCAAGCGAAGTGGTCAGCGAACCGGAGCCGAATGGCGTTCCAAGCTATGCATCGCGCAGTGCAACCAAGATGTATCGCACCGCCCCCTTGCGAGGCATCTGGCAACATCCGCCCTATTTCCACAACGGGACGGCGGCTACGCTGGAGGACGTCGTACGAACCTACAACACGAAAAAGTCGCTACAGCTTACGGATGCCGAGATGGCCGATCTGGTCCAGTACCTCAAATCGCTTTGACGGGAGCACGGGAGCGCGCATCGCTCCCGAGAGTCATTGGCGGCGCCATTTTTCACGATGGCTGTTTCGTCAAAGCTGACAACCCGCCAATTTGCAAACCGGACGAGAACCCGCGTAAAATGCGGGTTCTCGCGGGTGTAGCTCAATGGTAGAGCAGAAGCTTCCCAAGCTTACGACGAGGGTTCGATTCCCTTCACCCGCTCCAGGTCAATCGGGCACCGGTCGGTGCCTTTTTTATTGGTTATCCGGAAACCGGCATGTCCCACACCCACGACGACGGCAGCAACAAGCAGATGCTCTATGACCCGACGGAACGCCGCATCCGCAGTTTCGTGACGCGTGCGGGACGGCTGTCGACGGCACAGGCGAAGGCGATCGAGACGCTCGGTCCGAAATTCTGCCTGCCGTACGTGAAGGCGCCCGCTGATTTCAGCCAGGCATTCGGGCGCACGGCGCCGCTGATCCTGGAAATCGGTTTCGGCATGGGCGATACCACCGCGAAGATCGCGGCCGGCATGCCGGAGAAGGATTTCATCGGCGTCGAAGTGCATACACCCGGCGTGGGCAGCCTGCTCAAGCTGATCGGCGAGCAGCAGCTGGCCAACCTGCGCGTGATCCAGCACGATGCGTTCGAAGTGGTGACGCACATGATTGCGCCGGACTCGCTGGCCGGCGTGCACGTCTTTTTCCCCGATCCGTGGCACAAGGCGCGCCATAACAAGCGCCGCCTGATCCAGCCGGCCTTCGTCCAGCTGCTGTGCTCGCGCATCGCGCCGGGCGGCTATATCCACTGCGCGACCGACTGGCAGGATTATGCGGAGCAGATGCTGCAGGTGCTGGGCGACGAGCCGGCATTGAAGAACACGGCGGAGGGTTACGCGCCGCGTCCGGATTACCGTCCAGTAACCAAGTTCGAGAACCGCGGCCTGAAGCTGGGCCACGGGGTGTGGGACCTGGTGTTCACCAAGCGTTAGACCAATTCGGCGATCAGGGCGATGATCTCTTCGCCGTAGCTTTCCAGCTTCTTCTCGCCTACCCCCGACACATTCCGCAAATCATCGAGCGAAGACGGCTTCATCTTCGCGATCTCGCGCATGGTCGCGTCGTGGAAGATAACGTAGGCCGGCACGTTGTGCTTGCGCGCCGTCTCCACGCGCCACCAGCGCAGCTTTTCGAAAATTCCCTGCTCGGACGACGACAGTTCGCTTTCGACGTAGCCCTTCGGCTTCGCGGACTCGCGCTTCTTCTTCGCCGGTTTCTGGTATTGCCGCAGCTGCACCGTGCGCTCGCCCTTGAGTACGGGACGCGCATCGGCGGTCAGCTTCAGCGCACCATAGGAATCATGGTCGACTACGACCAGCCCGAGCGCGATCGCCTGGCGCAGGATGGCGCGCCATTCGGCTTCGCTGGTTTCGCTGCCGATGCCAAAGGTGGATACCTTGTCGTGTCGCCACTGCTTGACCTTGTCTGAGTCGGTACCGCGCAGGACATCGATTACATGGCCGCCGCCGAAACGCTGGTCGACGCGGTAGATGGATGACAGGAGTTTCTGCATCTGCACGGTGCCATCGTAGGACACCGGCGGCGCGAGGCAGATGTCGCAATTGCCGCAGGGTCCGGAGGATTGACCGAAATAATCGAGCAGGCGCACGCGCCGGCAGTTCAGCGTTTCGCACAAGCCGAGCATCGCATCCAGCTTGGCGGTCTGCACGCGCTTGAAATTCTCGTCGGCTTCCGATTCGTCGATCATGCGGCGCTGCTGCACCACGTCCTGCAGGCCGTACGCCATCCAGGCATCGGCCGGTGCGCCGTCGCGGCCCGCACGTCCGGTTTCCTGGTAATAGCCCTCGATGCTCTTGGGCAGGTCGAGATGGCAGACAAAACGGACATCCGGCTTGTCGATGCCCATGCCGAACGCAATCGTCGCCACCATCACGATGCCATCCTCGCGCAGGAAGCGCGACTGGTTGGCGGCCCTCGTCGCATGGTCCATGCCGGCGTGATAAGGCAAGGCGGTGAGGCCGTGTTCATTGAGGAAATCGGCGGTTTCTTCCACCTTCTTGCGCGACAGGCAGTAGACGATGCCGGCATCGCCCGGATGTTCTTCGCGGATGAAATCCAGCACCTGCTTGCGGCCGTTGGTTTTCTCGACGATCTGGTAGCGGATGTTGGGGCGGTCGAAGGACGACACGAACTGCGCCGCATCTTCCAGTTGCAGGCGGCGCGCGATTTCGGCGCGCGTCTGCGGATCGGCGGTCGCGGTCAGCGCAATGCGCGGCACCTGCGGGAAGCGCTCGTGGAGGATCGACAGCTTGATGTACTCGGGCCGGAAGTCGTGGCCCCATTGCGATACGCAGTGTGCTTCGTCGATTGCGAACAGGGCGATCTTTGACGACTCGAGCAGCTCGAGACAGCGCGGCGTCATCAGGCGCTCGGGCGCGACATAGACGAGGTCCAGTTCGCCCTTGCGCACTGCCTTTTCGGTGCGGATCGTCTCTTCGAAGGACTGGGTGGAATTAAGGAAGGCCGCACGCACTCCTACTTCTGCGAGCGCGTCGACCTGGTCCTGCATCAGCGCGATCAGCGGCGAGATCACCACGCCGACGCCGTCACGGACGAGCGAAGGAATCTGGTAGCACAGGGACTTGCCGCCGCCAGTCGGCATCAGCACCAGCGCGTCGCCGCCGCCGGCGACGTGGTTCACGATGTCGGCTTGCTGGCCGCGGAAAGACGGGTAGCCGAAGACCGTCTGCAGGACGTGCAGCGGCGCATTGTTGTCAGATTGATCACGCATCCGCGTATTTTAATGCACCCACTCCACCAATCCGGCATAAGCCGTTGCGAGCACGACAACACCGAACACGATGCGGTACCACGCGAAGACAGCGAAGTCGTGCGAACTGATGTAGCGCAGCAGCCAGCGCACGCACAGGAAGGCGGACACAAAGGATGCCACCGCGCCGACGCTGAACCAGGGCAGGTCCGCGGACGACAGCAATTCGCGTTGCTTGTAGACGGAATAGATGGTCGCCGCGAACAGCGTCGGGATCGCGAGGAAGAACGAGAACTCGGTCGCCGCCTTGCGCGACAGGCCGAACAGCATGCCGCCGATGATGGTCGCGCCGGAACGGCTTGTGCCGGGGATCAGCGCGAAGGCCTGGGCACAGCCGACCTTGAGCGCATCGAGCGCACTCATTTCATCGACCGATTCCACGCGTGCCTTGAACGCGGTCTTGTTGCGGCGCTCGACCCACAGGATCACGATGCCGCCGATGATGAAGGCCAGCGCGACCGGCACCGGCGAAAACAGCTTCGCGGTGATCGCCTTGTTGAACAGCAGGCCGAGGACGGCCGCCGGCATGAAGGCGATGATGAGATTGAGGGTGAATTTCTGCGCCTTCGCGTCGCTGGTCAAGCCCGAGAGAACCTTGGCAATGCGCGCGCGATATTCCCAGCACACGGCAAGCATGGCGCCGGCCTGGATCGCGATTTCGAACACCTTCACCTTGTCGCCGGTGAAATCGAGCAGGCTGGCGGTGAGGATCAGGTGGCCGGTAGAAGAAATCGGGAGAAATTCGGTCAGGCCTTCGACGATTCCCATGATGAGCGCTTTCAGCGCGAGCGTGACATCCATGAAATGCTTTTTCGGTACAGTTATTCAATCAATAAAAAACCCGCGGCGGCGCGGGTTTCGGGCGCTGCGCGCACGGCGGCGCGCAGGCTAGCGAACAGGCTCAAAGGTTACCACGAGACCGTTGCTCCTGGTCGTGATTCGCGTCGGATTGAAGGCCGTTCCGCCGAGGCGGAGTTCGTCCGGCCGGAATGTGTACAAAGGAATATCTTTCAGCATCTGTTCGGCCAGCAGGCTGCCGACGCGGCTGATCTGGTTGGCATACAGCGGGTCGAGTCCGTTGACGTTGAAGGTTTCGACACGCGGTTCGGCCAGCACCAGCGCATTGCGCGAGGGATCGAAGCGCAGCTGGCCGGATACGGCAAGGTTGCCGTTCCAGGACTGCTTCATGAAGGGTGGCGCAATCGACGCATCCATGCTGGTCAGGATGCGGTTGGCGTCCGGCTGCAGCGCGACGCGCGGATTGGTGACGCGGATGTCGAGCAGTTCCAGGAATCGGTTGTTGAAAGGAAAACGGCTGGCAATCGCTTCCTGCAATTTCGCCAGCGGGATTTCGACATCGCGCGGCCCCATCAGGGTGGCGCATGATGCCAGGATCAATGCCGCAAACACGACGCCGATTGCAGCCAAGCGTTGTTTCATGTCATCTCCCTCAGGACGTCAACTGCTCGAGGCGGGACAGGAATTGCATCGCGTACTCGCGCGTCTCGCCGCACATTTCCGCCGATGGCTCCAGACTTTGGCACACGGCGGGCCGTTCAGGTTTGCCGAAGATCATGCATTGATTCAAGGCGTTTAGCTGGACGCAACGCACGCCCGCCGGTT
>NZ_LSTO01000001.1:2587796-2589937 GCF_002211445.1 Noviherbaspirillum denitrificans
TTTTTCTGGACCCAGTTCTCGGGCGCGGCGAATGACAACCTGTTCAAGTTCGCCTTCACGGTGATGGTCACCTACCAGCTGCAGGTGAGCTGGATGCCGCCGGCGATGGCGGGCCTGGTAATCGGCGCGCTGTTCATCCTGCCCTACCTGCTGTTTTCCGCGACCAGCGGCCAGGTCACCGACAAATACGAAAAGACGAAGATCATCCGCTTCGTGAAGAACCTCGAGATCGTCATCATGTCGGCGGCGGCCTTTGGTTTCGTGACGGAGAACGTGGCGGTGCTGCTGGCCTGCACTTTCCTGATGGGATTGCACTCGACGCTGTTCGGACCGGTGAAGTTCGCGTACATGCCGCAGGTGCTGAGCGAACGCGAGCTGACGGGCGGCAACGGCATGGTGGAGATGGGCACCTTCGTCGCCATCCTGCTCGGCAACGTCGTCGGTGGATTGTTGATTGCCACACCCGGCGTCGGCCGCTTGCACGTGGCCATCGGCTGCCTCGCCGCCGCGGTTGTCGGCCGCGCGGTTGCACAATTCATTCCGCTTGCGCCCGCCACCGATCCGGGGCTGAAGATCAACTGGAATCCGGTCACCGAAACCTGGCGCAACCTGAAGATGGCGCATGGCAATCCGGTGGTGTTCCGTTCGCTGCTCGGCATCAGCTGGATGTGGTTCTTCGGCGCGGTGTTCCTCAGCCAGTTCCCCAGCCTGTCGCGTGAAGTCCTGCACGGCAATGAACAGGTTGCTTCTTTCCTTCTGGTCGTATTTTCCATCGGCATTGCCACCGGTTCGCTGCTGTGCGAAGTGCTGAGCCGCCGCCATGTGGAGATCGGCCTCGTGCCTCTGGGTGCGATCGGCATGACCGTGTTCGCGGTCGATTTCTATTTCGCCACGCGCAGCCTGCCGCCCGCCGACACGCTGGCGCTCGGCGAATTCCTGGCCCGCCCCGCCCACTGGCGCGTCCTGGCCGACCTCCTGCTTCTCAGCCTGTTTGCCGGTCTCTACAGCGTGCCGATGTATGCGCTGATCCAGCTGCGCGCGCAGCCGACGCACCGCGCGCGCATCATCGCGGCCAACAACATCCTGAACGCGCTGTTCATGATCGCCAGCTCGCTGATCGCCGGCGTCCTGCTGCAGAGCGGCTTTTCCATTCCGCAGATTTTCCTGTTCACCGGTCTCGCCAATGCGGTCGTCGCGTTCTACATCTTCATGCTGGTGCCGGAGTACCTGCTGCGCTTCTTTGCGTGGGTGATGTCGCATGTGGTGTACCGCTTCAAGGTGCGCGGCGACCAGCACATTCCCCTTGCCGGGCCGGCGGTGCTGGTGTGCAATCACGTGAGCTTCGTCGATGCGGTGCTGCTGATGGCGGCCAGTCCCCGGCCGATCTATTTCGTGATGGACCATCGCATCTTCCGCATCCCGCTGCTCGGCACGATATTCCGCCTGGCAAAGGCGATCCCGGTGGCGCCGCGCACCGAAGACGCCGGCACCTACGAGCAGGCGTTCGAACGCGCCGCGCAGGTGCTGCGCGAAGGCGACCTGCTGGCGATCTTTCCCGAAGGCGCGCTCACGCGCGACGGCACGCTGCAGGAGTTCAAGGGCGGCGTGATGAAGATCCTCGAACGCGCGCAGCAGGACGGCGTCGCGCCGCCGGTTATCCCGATGGCATTGACCAACCTGTGGGGCTCCTTCTTCAGCCGCATCGAAGTCGTCGACGGCAACCGCGTGGCAATGGTGCGCCCCTTCCGTCGCGGCATCTTCGCGCGCGTCGGACTCAATGTCGGCCAGCCCGTGCCTGCGGCGCAGGCGCAACCGGCACTGCTGCGCGATCGTGTCGCCGCGCTGCTCGTGGAGTAACCGCACACATTTGAGAATCCATAAGACTTGTGTCTGCACCGGCGGCCGAGGCCGCCGGTCTGCATTGCGCGGTTGAGAACACTCAATCGAATCATGAGGGCGAGCCACTAGCATGGTGATATCAACAATCACCCGCCGAGGAGCGCCCCCCATGAAAAGAACCGCACGCCTTCCAAGCAGCCTTGTTCTGGCACTGGTGAGCGGGTTGAGCGCATGCGGCGGGGGAGATGATCGAGGAGCGGACGCGCAGCAGGCTCCGCGCCCCGCCAGTGTGATGGCGCCGG
>NZ_LSTO01000001.1:2589947-2594103 GCF_002211445.1 Noviherbaspirillum denitrificans
GGCCCCACCAACCCTACACGACAAAAGAATTAACGACAGAAAGCAAGAAAGCATTACATGACTCAACACCAAGCCTACCGCGCCAGCATCCTGCACTTCACCGCCGACCCCGCCTTCAACGACGACGCCTATGCATGGCACGAAGACGGCCTGCTGGTGATCGAGGACGGCCGCGTAAAGGCCGCCGGCGACCACGCGCAACTGCACAAGGACCTGCCGCAGGGCACCGTGGTGCACGACTATCGCGGCAAGCTGATCGTCCCCGGCTTCATCGACACCCACGTCCATTACCCGCAGACCGACATGATCGCGTCGCCCGCGCCTGGCCTGCTGCCGTGGCTGGATACCTACACCTTCCCCACCGAGCGCAAGTTCGACGACCCGGAACATGCGCACGACGTGGCGCGCTTCTTCCTCGACGAACTCCTGCGTTGCGGCACGACCACCGCGATGGTGTACTGCACCGTGCATCCGAATTCGGTCAACGCCTTCTTCGGCGAGAGCCACAAGCGCAACCTGCGCATGGTCGCGGGCAAGGTGCTGATGGACCGCAACTGCCCGGAATTCCTGTGCGATACCGCGGAAGGCGGTGTGCGCCAGAGCGAGGAACTGATCAACACCTGGCACAAGCACGGCCGCCAGCTCTACGCCATCACGCCGCGCTTCGCGCCGACCTCGACGGTGGCGCAGCTGCAGCTGGCCGGCGAACTGGCGCGAGCCTATCCCGATACCTTCCTGCAGACGCACGTGGCCGAGAACACCGATGAAGTGGCATGGGTGAAGTCACTCTTCCCCGAATCGCGCAGCTACCTCGACGTGTACGACAGGTACGGCATGATGCGTCCGCGCGCCATGTATGCGCATTGCATCTGGCTGGACGACCACGACCGCGCGCGCATGCGCGAAACACAATCGGCGGCGTCGATCTGCCCGACCTCCAACCTCTTCCTCGGCAGCGGCCTGTTCGACTTCCAGCGCGCCGATGAAGCGCAGGTGCCGATGTCGCTGGCCACCGACGTCGGCGGCGGCACGTCATTCTCAATGCTGCAGACCATGAACGAGGTGTACAAGGTGGCGCGCATGGGCGGCACCTACCTTCCGGCGCTGCGCATGTTCTACATGGCGACACTGGGCGGCGCGCGCAGCATGCAGCTGGAGGGCACGATCGGCAATTTCGCGCCCGGCGTGGAAGCCGACTTTGTTGTATTGGATCCACAGGCGACTCCCCTGCTCGCACGCCGCACCGCACGCACGGAAAGCCTGGAAGAGCTGCTGTTCGCACTGGCGCTGCTGGGCGATGACCGCACTGTGGCCGCGACGTACAGCGGGGGTAAACGGGTGCATCTGCGCGGGGAATCGGGCGCTGAAAAAAGCAGCACATTTGCTTGCTAGTTTGATAATTTTCTCGACTTGACCTCGGTCAAGTTTCACAATTTCCCTTACGCATCTTTTAGAAGGATAAGTAGAATGGCATCGACTCGAAACCGGGGCCAGGATGGGTGCGTAAGTTATTCCGTCCGGGGAGGCCCGGCTTCTTTAACTGCATTGCAACAGGAGATGTCATGCAACAAAAAAGCCTGAAACTGAAACACGCGCTGCTCGCCGCAGCACTCTGCACCGCTGCCGCCGCACCCGCGATGGCACAAGTCACCGTCATGGGCCTGGTCGATACCTACGCCGGTTCCATGCGCAACGCCGGCGACGCCAACAGCCGCGCTTCCGTCAACAGCGGCGGCCTGACCACTTCGTGGATCGGTTTCAAGGGCACCGAAGACCTCGGCGGCGGCCTCAAGGCCAACTTCCTGCTGACCAGCTTCTTCCAGGCTGACACCGGCGTGCAGGGCCGCTTCCCTGGCGACACGATGTGGTCGCGCGATGCGGTCGTCGGCCTGTCCGGTGGCTTCGGCTCGATCTCGTTCGGCCGCGAACTCGCGCCGCACTTCCTGCCGACCATTCTGTTCAACCCGTTCGGCGATTCCTACACCTTCTCGCCGCTGAACCTGCACAATGACGTGCCGCTGTTCAACGCATCGGGCTGGTCCAACTCCGTCGCCGGCGATACCGGCTGGAGCAACTCGATCCGCTACACCACCCCGGACTTCGGCGGCCTCAAGGCCAACCTGCACTACCAGCTCGGCGAGCAGGCAGGCAAGACCGGCGTGAACAACATCGGCGCCAACGCGCTGTACTTCAACGGCCCGCTGGCACTGACCGCGTACTACAACACGGTCGAAGTGAACAACCCGCTGAACACCGCCGGCTCGTCCGTCGGCTTCGGCGCATCCCGCCAGAAGGCATGGATGTTCGGCGGCAGCTACGACCTGAAGGCAGCCAAGCTGTTCGCGACCTACGGCCAGACTTCGCACAACGTCGACCTCGACGACAAGACCCTGTCGCTCGGCGCAACCGTGCCGATGGGCGCCGGCAAGATCATGGCGGCCTGGGCACAGACCAAGCGTGAAGGCACCGTCATCGGCGCCGACCAGACCCGCAAGACCGCTTCCGTGGGCTACGACTACGACATGTCCAAGCGTACCGACCTGTATGCCGTCTACATGAACGACCGCATCACCGGCACCAACAACGGCAACAGCTTCGGCGTCGGCATCCGCCACCGCTTCTGATGATTTGATTCAGGCAAGGACGATAGTCCGCGCCTGGCTGCGGACGGGCCACAAGCCCGTCACGCAACTTGATCGATTGATTTCGATTGAAAGCAAACCCGGCACACCGCCGGGTTTTTCTTTTTCCGGTCAGGACATGTGCTGGCCGCCGTTGATGGCGATGTTGGCACCGGTCAGGAAAGCGGCTTCGTCGGAAGCGAGATAGGCCACCAGGCCCGCGACTTCTTCCGGCTTGCCGAGACGGCCCATCGGGATTTGCGGAATGATCTTGGATTCGAGGACATCGGCCGGAATGGCCCGCACCATCTTCGTGCCGATATAGCCCGGGGAGATGGTGTTCACGGTCACACCCTTGCGCGCCACTTCCAGCGCCAGCGCCTTGGTGAAGCCGTGCATGCCTGCCTTCGCGGCGGAGTAGTTGGTCTGGCCGAATGCGCCCTTCTGGCCGTTCACGGAAGAGATATTGATGATGCGCCCCCAGCCGCGGTCGGTCATGCCGTCGCACACCGGCTTGGTCATGTTGAAGACCGAATCGAGGTTGGTCTTCATGACCGCGTCCCAGTTGGCCTTGTCCATTTTCTTGAAGGTCATGTCGCGCGTGATGCCGGCGTTGTTGACCAGGACATCGATCGGCCCCAAATCTTTCTGGATGGCGGAGATGCATTCGCGGGATGCATCGTAGTCGCTGACGTCACAGGGATAGGCGCGGAAGTTGTAGCCCGCCTCCTCCATCGAGCTCAGCCAGTTTTGCACTTTCACGTTGCCCGGCGAATAGGTCGTGACGACGTTGTAGCCCAGGTCGGCCATCTTCATGCAGATCGCTTCACCAAGGCCGCCCATGCCGCCGGTAATCAATGCCAGTCGTGTCATTCTCCGTTTCCTTTTCTTGTGGTTAATGTTGAGTCATGCGGGGCATCAATCATCCGAGATGGCGAAGGATTTTCCTATCGGCGCCCGCTGAATGTCGTGATAGGAAAAATCGGGTTGCGCATAGGACTGTTCTGATACGGCGAGGAAAGGCCGTTAGCAGGCGGTAACAGTTTTACGCAACGCGAAGCAGGAACAGTGATTGCCGCTGGCCACATAGCAGAATGCGCCTGTCGGCCGACCTCCTATGCGCGCACTTCGGTCGGGCCAAATGCAGTGGCGGAATGGCGTGGGTGCAGGAGACAAAGCGGGACAGGCAGTATTCCCGTCACCGTATCGGATTTTCTCTGTAGGCGAAGTCCGATGCATCAAGGCGATGTTTGCTGATAGGCGATTCAGGCTTGCAAGTCTATATTCCGCACGTTGCCATTTTTTATATGGATTCCTGAATGTCCGCTCAAACGCAAAACATCCTGCATCGAAGCGCGGCCGGTTTCGCGCGCTATTGTTTCGTGGTCCGGTCCTGTCTTGAACAGGACCTGCATGAACCGCCCCAACTAGTTGCGAGTTTCATGGAGCAGCATCGCGACCGCCTCTTTGAAATGTATGCGACCTCGGTTCCCGCTGCAGCGGCGGTCCTCGCATTCGCGCACGAGTTCGAGTCG
>NZ_LSTO01000001.1:2594113-2601415 GCF_002211445.1 Noviherbaspirillum denitrificans
GCCGGCGGCGATCGGCTCGCTGGCGAAACTGTCGAGGCCGGCGGAACGCAGCTTGCCGGATTTCAGCGCTTCGGCAGCAGCCTCTTCGTCGACGAGGCCGCCACGGGCGGTGTTCACCAGGATCGCGCCGTCACGCATTTTCGCCAGCGATTCGCGATTGATCATCTTGCGGTTCCGCTCGGTCAGCGGGCAATGCAGCGACACCACATGCGACACCGCGTACAGCTCGTCCAGTTCGCACAGGCGCACGCCTTCCGGCGCGGACTTGGCGTAAGGATCGTAGGCCACGACTTCCATTCCCATGACACTTGCCACCGCCGCCACGCGCTGTCCGATGGCGCCGAGGCCGACCAGGCCCAGGGTCTTGCCCTTCAGTTCCAGGCTCTTGTGCGTCGCCTTGTCCCAGAAGCCGGCATGCACGCGTTCGTTCAGTTGCACCACATGCTTGGCGCAGGCAAAGATCAATGCCCAGGTATGCTCGGCCACGGCCGGCGCATTGGCGCCCGCTGCCGCCTTGACCGCGATGCCACGCGCAGCGGCTGCGGCGACGTCGATCGTATCGATACCAGTGCCGTGTTTCGAGATGACCTTGAGCTTCTTGCTCGCGTCCATCACGCGGGCCGGGATACTTCCGTAGCGGACAATGATGCCGACCGGCTGGTGCTGTTCGCTCAGGGCGACGAGGCTGTCTTCATCAGGCGTCTTGCCGGCGAAGACCAGCTCATAGTCCGCGAGCATCTGCACCGCTTCCGGCGTCAGGTCGGCGGCGGTGACGAGGATGACCGGCTTGCTCATAGCGTTTCACCTTCCTTCAACACGCCGGCCGCGCGGAGTGCGCCGTCGAGCCAGGTCGGGCGCAGCTGCTTGCCGTCGAGGATGCCCTGGATACGCTTGGTTTCGTCTTCCAGTTTCTTGGCTGCAGGCGCAAGCAGGGACTCGGCCTTCTCGCGTTCGATCACCACCACGCCATCGGCATCGCCGACGACCAGGTCGCCCGGCTTCACGTTAACGCCACCGACGGAAACCGGCCAGTTCACGCGGCCGGAAACCAACTTGGTCGGGCCATTGGGATTGGAGCCGACGGAAAACACCGGGAAGCCGAGCGCGCGGATTTCTTCGATGTCGCGCACGGCCGCGTCGACGATGACGCCGGCCAGTTTCATCGCCTTGCACTGGTTCATCATGATCGCGCCCATCAGCGCACAGCTCTGGTCACCCTTGCCGTCGATGACAAGGACGTCGCCCGGCTGGGCGATGGCCATCGCAGCGTGGATCATCAGGTTGTCGCCGGGGCGGACATCGACTGTGATCGCCGGGCCGGCCACCTTCATCGACGGAGAAAGCGGGGCGATGCGGCCGTGCAGTGCGCCGCGGCGTCCGTTGACGTCGGCGAGGATTGCGGCCTGGAATTCGGCAGCCTTGGCGACAATGCCCGGGCTGACGCGCTCGATGTTGCGCTGGACGTCGGCGAGTGATTTGGTTTGGTCTGTCATGGTCATGGTTCAGTAAAAGAAGTCTGTTTGAAGAGAACTCTGCAGGTGTCAGTCGATCTTCGCACCCGAGTCCTTGACGATCTGGCCCCACTTGGTGATGTCGCTCTTGATCAGCGCGGCGAACTCTTCAGGCGTGCTGCCCTGAACGTCGCCACCTTCGGCGCCGATCTTTTCGCGCACTTCCGGCATCTTCAGCACGCGGTTCACCTCGGCATTCAGGCGCGCGATGATCGGCGTGGGCGTGCCGGCGGGCGCGAGGAAGCCGAACCAGGTTGTGGCGTCGAATCCCTTGTAGCCGGATTCGGCAAGTGTCGGCACTTGCGGCAAGTCGTCGGAGCGCTTGGCGGACGTCACTGCGATGGGACGCAGTTTTCCGCCCTTGATTTGCGCGATCGCGGACGGCACCGAGGACATGTACATGTCGACCTGGCCGCCGATCAGGTCGGTGATCGCCTGTGCGGAGCCCTTATACGGAACGTGCTGCAGCTTGATACCGGCCGCCTTCTGCATCAGCTCGCCGGTAAGGTGGGCGACCGTGCCGTTGCCGGGCGAAGCGAAAGTGAGGTCACCGGGTTTGCCTTTGGCGGCGGCGACGATGTCGGCGATCGTCTTGTACTTCGAGGTCGCCGGTACCACCAGGACGAGGGGTGCGGTCGCGACCATCGAGATCGGCGCGAAGTCCTTGACCGGGTTGTAGGGCAGCTTGGCGTAGAGGGTGGCATTGACCGCCATGTTGCTGGTCTGCCCCATCACGATGGTGTAACCGTCCGCCGGCGATTTGGCCGCCTGGTCGAGACCGATGTTGCCGCCTGCGCCGGGACGGTTATCGACGACGACGATCCACTTGTTGGCTTCGGCCATCTTTTGACCGACGACGCGGGCAAGGATGTCGGTGCCGCCGCCGGGCGGAAACGGGACGACCAGCCGGATAGGTTTGTTCGGATAGGCCGCATCGGCCAGTGCGGTGGTTGCGACGCCGGCGAGGACAAACCCGCAGAGAACACGGTTCAGCAAATTCACGGAAAACTCCTTTGTTTATTGCAGCAGTGAAAGGCCATCAGTTATCGCTACAAGCCGGCCTGAACACCGGTACGCGCATCCATCGTGGTAAGTCCATGGTTTTTTCGATCCGCGCCATCTTGTCTCCAGCTCTCTAGATAACCGCGTTGGCTTGGCGGTTGTACGATGTACATCTTGGTTGTACACAGTGAATCCATTATATGCAGCTTCAAAATCGGATGCAACAGGGTTTTTGAACGTTTCAAACAGGCGATGCGTTTGGACGCAGCCGCTAAAGCTTCAAGCCTTCATAGATCTTCCGCATGTGGGCGCGCAGGCGACGGATCTGCGCCAGGAATGCCAGCGCCCACGCGCCGAGGACAATCGCCACTGCCGCAATCGCTCCTTGCGCTCCCAGCACATCGCCCAGCGATCCGGCGAAGAGCCCGCCGAGCGCGGCCATTCCCTGCACCGCCCACGCATGCAACGACAGCACCCGGCCGCGCAAAGGATCAGCGACGATGGTTTGCAGGATGGTGTTGGTCGATGCATTGGTTACCACCAGCGAATAGCCGACGGCAAACAACAGCAGGCCCGCAATCCACACCGATCCGGCAATCGAGAACGACAGCAGGGCCATGGCGGCAATGAAACTGCCGACGGCAATCGATGAGGTCAGCCCGCGCACCGACCGCCGCAGTGCGAGATAGCCGGCCGCCGCCAATGCGCCGCAACCGGCCGCGCCGAGCAGCAGCCCGAGCGACTGCGGGCCGCTATCGAAAACATCCGTCACGAACACCGGCATCAGCGTGACGTAGGATGCTGCGACAAAATTGAACACCACCAGGTTGATGATGAGGATGCGAATCGGATACGACGTCCACGCATAGGAAATGCCTTCGACGAATGCGCCGCCCAGCGGTCCGGATACACGTTCGTTCGGGCTGACTTTCACCATTGCCATGGCGGCGACGACAACGAGCAGCGACGCGGCATTCAGCGAGAAGCACACGCCCTCGGAGGTGAACTCGAGCAGCGCGCCGGCAACCGGCGGCCCGATGAAGCGGGCGATATTGAAGGCGAAGGAATTGAGTGCGATGGCATTTGCGAGGTCATCGCGTTCCTCGACCAGCTGGGACACGATGCTCAGCCGGGCGGGCGTATCGATGCTGTTGAGGATGCCGAGGATCAAGGCCATGGACAGGATGTGCCAGGGCTGGATTGCATCCATGAAGTAGGCGATCGCAAAGACGGTGGCCTGCACCGCCATCAGCGACTGCGCCGCGAGGATCAGCGCGCGCCGGTCGCAGCGGTCCACCCAGATGCCGGCAACCGGTCCGATGACCAGCATCGGCGCCTGGCTCAGGAAGAAGACCGCGCCCAGGAGAACGGACGATCCGGTCAGCCGGAAGACGAGCCAGCTCAATGCGACTTGCTGGACCCACCTCCCGATCAGGGACACCGCCTGCCCGGTGAAATACAGGCGGAAGTTGCGATGCCGCAGGGAGCGGAAAGGGTTGTTCGGATTCACGCGCCCTGCCCCATGGTCACCCTTCTTCCTGGAACGCCTCGTCACGCCGTTTGCGCATGGTCGGCATCAGGACCATCGCCAGCGCGGCGACTGCAATCGCCAGCAGGCTTGCACTGAGTGGCCGGGATACGAACACGGTCGGATCGCCCTTCGACAGCAGCATGGCGCGGCGCAGGTACTCTTCCATCATCGGCCCTAGGATGAAGCCGAGCAGCATCGGCGCCGGCTCCGCCCCGAGCTTCGACGAGAAGTAGCCGACGACGCCGAACAGCACCCTTCACCATGGAAGTCATCGAAGCCCCCCTTTAAACAACAGCGTCTTCGCGCCGGCCATGCTGCATGGCTTCACTTTGCCTCCAACTTCCGATTTGGCTACAATTTAAGTTGTACCTTGTACATCGTGGTTGTACATAGTGAACTTATTATACCGGCGTGGTGAAAATCGAAGCAACCACCTTGGTCGACAGGATCGTCGGGAGGCTTTCCGTTGCGGTGTAGAATTGGCCGGTCAAAAAGGAAGGATGAATGAGTAATTACGGAGTAGCCGCGGTCGAGAAAGCGCTGGGTCTTCTGGACTGCTTCAAGCTGGGAGCCGAATCCCATACCCAGGCTGATCTTGCCCAGCTTTCAGGCATGCACAAGACGACGGTTTTCCGCCTGCTCAATTCACTCGAGCGGATGAACTATGTCGTGCGCGCCGCGGACGGGCGCTACTACCTTGGACCCCAGCTCCTTTACCTCGGCAAGGTCTACGAGCAATCCTTCCATCTCGGCCGGATCGTGCAGCCGGTGCTGGACAAGCTTGCCGCCGACACCGGGGAAAGCGCTTCCTACTACGTGCTCCACGATAACCAGCGCCTGTGCCTGTTCCGCGCGGAAGTCAGCCAGGTCTTGCGCGACACCACCCTGCCCGGCACGCGACGCCCGCTCGACAAGTCGGCGATCGGCACCGTCATTCGGCTGTGGGGCCTCAACGAGATCCAGGAGACAGCCGCTCCCGCACTTCCGCTGTTTTCATCAGGGGTCCGCGACCAGCACATGGGCTCGATCGCTGCCCCCGTGTTTGGTAATGGACGGCAATTCTATGGCGCGCTGACACTGTCCGGCCCGGCATCGCGGCTGGAAGTGATGGACAAGAAGAAGGTTGGCGCGGTGCTGCTCGAAAACGCGCTCGCGCTTTCACGCAACCTCGGCGCGGACCTCGAGTATTGCCGCTCGGTTTACGGCAGCTGACTCAGGCTGCCGCCTGCAGCGCGTGCAGCCGCGCGAGCAGCGACAAGGCATCCGGAACCGCTTCCCCGCTCGCCGTATTGTCGAAGATGCACCAGGCATGACGGCCTGCATCGATGCTGCTCTCGATGCGCGCCTGCATGGCAGCGATCGCTTCTTCCGGGTATTTCGAATGGTAGATCACGGGTGAGCCGTGCATGCGCAGGTAAAGCACGCCCGCGCCTTCGGCCTCCTCGGGTACCGGCGCGATGGATGGATCGGCATCCACGTACCCCACGCCCATGCCGGCAAGCATGCCGGCCGCCGCCGGCGTGAACCATGTGAGGTGCCTCGGTTCGCATACGACAGGAACTTGCGTCAGCGCGCGCAAGTGCACGAAGAAGCGGAGTGCCGTAGTGGCATCGAACCGCAGGCTCGGCGGAAGCTGTACCAGCAGGCACCCAAGCTTGCGTTCCAGGTGGCTGACTTCGCCGATGAATTTTTCCAGTGCTTCCTCGACGCCGTGCAGGCGTGCTTCATGGGTGATCGCCTTCGGCAGCTTGGCCGAGAAGCGGAAGGCCTCCGGCACGGAATCCCGCCAGCGCGCATAGGTAGCGGCCCGATGCGGCCGGTAAAACGACGTGTTGATTTCCACCGCAGGCAGGACAGCCGCGTAACGCTCCAGATGTGAGCCGGCGGCAGGAAATCGATCATGCATTGCACCAGGAACACTCCAGCCGGCACATCCCACGTGAACCAGCACGCCTGGATCCTTCAGCCGGTTTCGATCGGAAGTCATTGCCCGCTCTCCTTGCACGCGCGGCATTGCGAGGACGCCATCGATGGCGCACCGCACCAATTTTCTCCCGCGCGTTTTGTCGATTAGACATTGTGCAGTGCGAATTGATCCGCGCCGCGAGGCGGCGCAAAATAGCTGGGCAGCGCTCGTCCTGCAATGGGGAGCGTTTCACCGCTGGAGACGGATGTGTGCCCATGCATGTCCGGATGCAAAAAGGAACTTCGCTGTAGACATACAACTGCTCCCGCGCCGCGCCCCTGCGCCAGACAGTTGCCCTTGTACCTGGTTCAAGGAGGAGTCTCGCATGATCGTAGAACGTGAAGAAATCCAGCAACGCCTCGGCTTCATCGACCGCACCATCTATCACGCCATCCGTGCGTGCGACACCAGCGGGAACATACCGGACGAACTCAGGGATTATGTACAACAACTCGGCCAGCGCTCGAGCCAGGCACGGCAGGCGCTGGAATCCGACGACGATCGCAGCGTCCGCGAAACCGTGGATGACCTTGCACGCATCAGCTACCAGGCGCAGCGGCGCATCCATCCTGCCGACGGGATGAACTATGAACTCAAGAGCGCGGTGATACTCGCGCATATCGAGTTGTCGGCGTTGAGGTATCAGCTGGCTTGAGCGGCGGGTGGCGGCATTGCCGCCTGCCTCACAGCCCCACCCGCAACTCCGGCCAGATCCACAGCCAGTTCTTCCTCGCCAGCCTCGCGGAAAACTCGGCCGCACTGTTGCGCTTGCGCCTGTTCGGCGTGATCCGCTTGTCGAACAGGCCGTCGAAGCCGAACGCCGATACAACCTCGATGCGCCCATCTCCATCCAGCCGTACACCAACTGCTGTTTCCTGCTCGACCCAGTAACTCATCGCATCCAGTGTGGAAGTGTACGGCGCATCGCCATTGCGCGCATGCATGCGCGCCTGGTTGCGCACTGACCAGGGCAGCTCCGGATCGATGCTCGCGAGCTCCTCCTCGAAGCGCCGGTCGTGTTCGCGCGACGGGTTCTGCGCGTCGAAGTAGATGAGGTCGATATCGTCCAGCGGCGTCGGCGTCTCGAAGGCATGCAGCTTGTCCCAGACGAGGTTGCGCACGAAGCCGGCCGCAATGCACCAGTCCGGCAGGTCCAGCCCGCGGGCGAGATGGAGGGCGCGCATGCGTAGCGGGTCAGCTGCGATCCATTCGCGTATCAGTTCTTCATGCATGGCAGATCAAAAGGAAAAACCGCCGCTCCGGACTGGCCGGAACGGCGGGGGGGGGGTGGG
>NZ_LSTO01000001.1:2601425-2602438 GCF_002211445.1 Noviherbaspirillum denitrificans
CCAAACTGCTTGAGGTATTCGACGACGCGGTGCACTTCTTCATCCGACACGAAGGCGCCGTGAACGCGCTGCGGATAGCCGCTACCCGGCGGCAGGAAGAGCATGTCACCGTGGCCGAGCAGCGTCTCCGCGCCCATCTGGTCCAGCACCGTGCGCGAATCGATTTTGGACGACACCTGGAATGCGACGCGCGTCGGAATGTTGGCCTTGATGAGGCCGGTGATCACGTCGACCGAGGGCCGCTGTGTCGCCAGGATCAGGTGGATCCCGGCCGCGCGTGCCTTTTGCGCGAGGCGCGCGATCAGTTCCTCGATCTTCTTGCCCGCGACTATCATCAGGTCCGCCAGTTCGTCGATCACCACGACGATGGTCGGCAGCGTGGACAGCGGCTCGGGCGCGTCCGGAGTCAGCGAGAATGGGTTCGTCACGTATTTTTCCTGTGCCTTGCCGTCACGAATCTTCTGGTTGAAGCCGGCAAGGTTGCGCACGCCGAGCGCGGACATCAGGCGGTAACGCTTCTCCATTTCGGCGACGCACCAGGTCAGCGCGTTGGCGGCCAGCTTCATGTCGGTGACGACTGGTGCCAGCAGGTGCGGAATGCCGTCATAGACCGAGAGCTCCAGCATCTTCGGATCGATCATGATCAGCCGCACGTCTTCCGGCGTGGCCTTGTAGAGCAGCGACAGGATCATTGCGTTGATCGCGACCGACTTGCCGGAGCCGGTGGTACCTGCGACCAGCATGTGCGGCGCGCGCGCGAGGTCGGTAACGACCGGCGTGCCGGTGATGTCCTTGCCCATCGCCAGCGTCAGGTGCGAGCGCGAATGGCGGTAGGCATCTGAGGCCAGCATTTCGGACAGCTGGATCATCTGGCGCCGCGCATTCGGCAACTCCAGGCCCATGCAGGTCTTGCCGGGAATGGTTTCGACGACGCGAATGGAGGTCAGCCCGAGCGCGCGCGACAGGTCCTTCATCAGGCCGACGATCTGCGCGCCGCGCACGCCGACCGCCGG
>NZ_LSTO01000001.1:2602448-2613914 GCF_002211445.1 Noviherbaspirillum denitrificans
GGTCCGTGCCCGACGCGGCAAACACGGTGTCGAGTCCCGGAAGATTGGCGACTCCGCACAGGCGAAGCAGCGTTTGCCGGATTCGTTCGAGTTCGCGCGTGTAGGTAACTGCAGGCGGCTCCACATCAGCCGCCCTGTGCAGGTTCTCGCGCAGGCAGTCCGCAGCAGAAAATCCGGCTGCAGAAATGGACGACGCGGTCGACGATCCGAAGGCCAGCAGTCCCGGGTCGGGGAGTGGCGCACACCCGTATTTGTTCGCCATGCCGGTAGCATCAAGTGCAATACGGGCATCGCCGCCATCGAGCAGGAGTTGCTCCGTTGGCGGCAGCCTGCGGCCGGGAAGAACGTCGTATGGCACTTGCTTAAATCGCCTCATTGGAACGCATCGCCGCGTTCCCCAGCATCGTGCGGAACGCCGCAAACAGCTTGCGCATCTGCGGCTGCTTGTACGGGAACATGTCGACCGGGTCCATCGCATGGACAATCATGTCGCTGTCGGCTTCGAAGATCAGCAGCTTGCCGTCCGCAGTCTCGCCACAGTCGAGTCCGACGTAGTCAAGGCCGAGCCGTTCGGTGATGGCCTGGAACGCCTGCGCGTGGCGCGGCGCGAACTCGTCGTCGAAGCCGGCCATGAAGCGCGCTTCCTCCGCGCGCTTCTCGGCGCTGTCGGTCATCCCCGCGTTCAGGTAATGGATCATCCAGTGCGAAGAGATCGCCATGTGGCTGACGTAGGGGCGTCCCTCGATCAGGATGATGCGGTACTTGCGGAACAGGCCGTCGGCGCCGCGATAATCGACAAAGCGCGCGACATAGAATTCGGCATGCGGCATGCCCTGCAAGTAGGCGGCGATGTCGTGCGGGCTGTCGATCTTTTCCAACCCGTGTCCCGCATGTGATCCAACCGGACGCACGATGATCGGGAAGCTGCCGTCGCCGATCACTTCGCCGATCGGCAACGCGTCGCGTCCGATTTGTTCAAGCGTCTCGCGCGGGATGCGCACCGACTTCGGTATCTCGATACCGGGCGCCCCCTGCAGCAGGCTGCATGCGCGGTCGCGCGACAGGTTGGCAATGCGGTCCGGCGCGTTCAGCACCGGGCGCGGCCAATGACGCGTGACTTCCGTGAGTTGTTCCAGCAGGGCGCGATTCTCATCAGATTCGCCGATCGCGACGAACAGCACGTCGTGATCGGGCAGTTCGGGGATGGAATCCATGCCTGGGGTCAGGTACAGCATGTCGAGGGTGACATCCGACTCTTCCAGCAGGAATTCCAGCGGCGTATTTGCCATCAGGTCGCCCGGCGCCATGATCGCGAGCAAGCGGATACCGGGCGTGCCGGTCGCGGCCGGCACGCGGTAGATCTGCTGCATCTCCAGCGCATGGGCCTGGGTCGCCAGTGCGATGTCGCGATTCCCGGTGAGTTGCAGCACCGTGGACAGGTCCATCAGCGTGTGTGCATCGCGCGGATTGCGCTCAGAACGCTCGATCAGTGCCGCGCCGAGCGGCTTGAGGTCGACGCCGGAAAAAGCCTGGCGCATCAGCGGCGCAAGGCCGATAAAAGCGGCTTGCCCGTCCTGTGCGACGGATGTTGTTTCGTTACCTTGATTCATTCATGTTCCTTGTGCGATGTCCCCGTGGTTTCGGCATGGCCGAAATCGAGCGTGGCCCTGAGCAATGCGTCGACGTCGTCGACGGTGGTGCGGTGATTGAAAAGCGCGACGCGGATCGCCAGCCTGCCATTGATGACAGTGGTCGACGGCGCGGCGATGCCGGATTCCTGCAGCGCGATGACGATATTGTTGTTGACCCGGTCTGCATCGGCGCTGCGGAATCCAAAGCACACGATGTTCAGCGATATCGGCGCGAGCAGTTCGAGCATTGGCTCGGTGGTAATCCGGTCGCCCAGATAGCGCGCGAGCGCGCAATTGCCGGAGATGACCTTGCCCAGCCGTTCGACGCCGTAGGCCTTGATGGCGAACCAGGTCTTGAGCGCGCGGAATCCGCGCGACAGGTCCGGCCCGAAGTCGCAAGGCCAGGGGGAATTTGCCGCCAGGCCGCGCGTCTCGCGCTGCAGGTAGGCCGCCGGTGACGCGAAGGTGTCGTAATGCATCTGGCCGTCGCGGACCAGGATGAATCCGGCGTCGTACTGCACCTGCGCCCACTTGTGGAAGTCGAAGGCGATCGAGTCGGCGCGCTCGATGCCGGCCAGGCGTGGCGCGACATCGGGCGCCATCACCGCCAGTGCGCCATAGGCACCATCGATATGGAACCAGAGGTCTTCGCGCTGCGCCACGTCGGCAAGGATCGTGAGATTGTCGATCGCGCCGCAATCGACGGTACCCGCGGTGCCGACGATCAGGAATGGCTTGAAGCCCTTGCTGCGGTCCGCCGCGATGGCAGATTCCAGCGCGGCTACGTCGATTTCGCCGTGCTCGTTGAATGGAATGCTGCGCAGCGCATCCTGGCCAAGACCGGACAAGTCCATCGCCTGCTTCACGCAGCTGTGTGCTGCCGCCGATGCATAGGCGGTCAGGCGTGTGCCGTCGGCGAGCAGTCCAGTCTTTCGTACGCCGGTGCCGAGCGCCGACGTCCTGGCGACGAGCACGCCGATCAGGTTGGCCATCGAGGTGCCGGTGACGAACAGGCCGCTCGCGCTCTCGGGAAAACGGAACAGTTCACGCACCCAGCGCAGCACCTGGCGTTCGACTTCAAGGGGAATCTGGTCGCGTCCGCCGACATTGGCATTCAGGCCAGCCGCAAGCATTTCCGCCAGCATGCCGACGGGCGTACCGCCGCCCTGCACCCAGCCCATGAAGCCGGGATGCGCGTTGCCGACCGAGTAGGGCAGCACATCCTGCATGAAGGCTTGATGGATCGCATCGATGTCGGTCGGCTTGGCCGGCAGCGGCTCGCGGAAACGATCGCGCACTTCCTGCGGCGCCGGTTGCCATACCGGGCGCTCGCGCAGGTACTGCATGTAGTCGAAGATATCGTCCAGCATCCGGTGGCCTTGCGTCCGCAGCGCGTCCCAGTCGGAGGGGTCGAGTGTGTGGTTGAGTCTCTTTTTCATGTTATTTCTGCGGCATGAGGGCAAGCATGGCGATCATTATCGCGGCTTGCGGCGATAGTCAAAGCGCGAATATCGGGCGCTTTGCAGGCTTTTTGCGCAGAGTGCGGTTGCGGAGGAAGGAGGGATGTGAGTTTGGCAATGCGATCGAAATGATGAATGGTCAGTCCGCCGCCACCACCCGGTTCTTCCCCGCCTTCTTCGCCTTGTACAACGCCTCATCCGCGCGCTCGATGATCGACTGCTGGCTTTCGCCCGGCTTGTGCAGCGCGACGCCGGAGCTGAAGGTGATCAGCAGCCGCTGGTTGTTGTACATGAAGATCTGCTTGGTCAGTTCGCGCTGCACGCGGGTGACGGTCTGGATCGCGTCTTCCAGCGGCGTTTCCGGCAGCACGATCATGAATTCCTCGCCGCCGAAGCGGGCGATCACGTCCATGGTGCGCAGCGTGTCCTTGACCACTTTCACGAGATGGATCAGCGCGTGGTCGCCGGCGGTGTGGCCGTGGGTGTCGTTGAGTTTCTTGAAGTCGTCCAGGTCGAGCATGGCGATGCACAGCGGCGAATGCCGGCGCTCTGAGCGCGACACTTCACGCTCGAAGACTTCGTCGAGGCCGCGCCGGTTCAGGCTGCCGGTAAGCTGGTCTTCGCGCACCAGTTCGCTCAGTTCAGCCAGCTTGCCTTCCAGTTCGTGGATGCGCACTTCCGCTTCCTGCACTTCCTGCCGCGCGGCGAGCATGTCGTCGCGCGAGCGCAGGGCTTCGGTTTGCGCGACCTTGGTGTCGTGCATCACGTCCTGCAGGATCTTGTTCAGCTCGGGGATGCCCTTGGCCTCGGCGATCTTGTGCGCGTACTGGTCCATCTTTTCGTGGTACGTTCCGGTCGCCACGGCCACCGCGCCGAGGCGGTCGATGAAGGTCACCATCATGTTCTTCACCGTTGTCTTTGCCTCGGTCAGGCTGTGCTTGAGCAGGCTTTGCTTGTAGATCACTTCCTTGAGGCTGCGCGTGGCATCCATCAGCGCGCTGTAGCTGATCGGGCCGGCCAGCAGGTCCATCACGCTGGCGATCTGGCCGCTGAGCCAGGAGTCGTCTTCCAGCAGTTCGCTCACGTTCTCCAGCAAGAGCTTGAACAGGCGCAGCAGCAGTTCGTGCTCTTCGGCCATGTCTTCGGCCTTGAGCTCGATCTTGAAGCACAGCTGCTTGAGCTTGTTGCTGACGTTGGCGAGGTCATGCTCGGAGTGGGCATTGTTGATGGCAGCGGCGAGCTGCTCGGTTTCTTCCGCGAGGGCAGGCGTGCCCCGCACCAGGGAGCCGACGGCCAGTGTCAGCGTGCGTCCCAGCAGTTCGCGCAGCATTTGCATCTGGCGTGTTTCGCCGACAACCGGCAGCACGGCGCTGTCCGCTTTTGCGGTCTTGGCAAGCGCGGGTGCGGGAGCTTCATCGACCAGCGAAATGCCCTGTGATTTCATGACTGGCGGCGGCACATCGTCAACCAGGGTAATCACGCGCGGCTGTGCCGGTTCCACTGGATCAACGAGCGGGATCGATGCCGATTTGGCAGGGGTGGGCTTGGCCACTTTCTTCGCCTGTTCAGCCTGCGCGGCGAAATGTTTTTCCACCAGTTCCTGCATGTCGCGGCCGAAGGCTTCCCAGTCGCGCTTGTCCAGCGCCTTGCGGAAGTGAGCGGCGAACAGGCCGAGTTCGCCTGAGGTGTTTGCCAGGCTGGCGGCGAAGTCGGCAAGGACCTTTTCAGCGCCGGGCTGGCTGGGTGCGCCGGCTATTTCTTCGTAAGCGTCGCGGTAGGCTTCGGGCGTGGGAGCAATGCGGCGCACGGCAAGGCGCTTGAAGGCCTCCCGGGCGATATCGGCGGGGCTCTGCTGTTCCATGTTCCAGTCTTGCCGCGATGCGCGCGGGGTGGTTTGAAAACCCCGCTACTTTAAGTGGGCAGGGGCAAAAAGGAAAGACGCGCCCGGCCGGGGCCGGGCGGGAACAGTCTTATTCGACGAGGTGGTTCTTGATCGCGTAATGCGTCAGCTCGGCGTTGTGACGCATTTTCATTTTTTGCAACAGGCGCGAGCGGTACATGCTGATCGTCTTGACCGACAGGGTCAGCTCGGCGGCAATGTCGCTCACGGTCTTGCCGGAGGCGATCATGACCAGGGTCTGGTATTCGCGGTCGGAGAGGGTTTCGTGCGGCGGGGTTTCGCGGTTTTCGTCGCCGACCTGGTTGGCCAGTTCCTGTGCGAGGGCGGGGCTGATGTACTTCTTGCCGGCGGCGACCTGGCGGATGGCGTCGACCAGTTCAGCCGGGGCGCTCTGCTTGTTCAGGTAGCCGGCGGCGCCTGCCTTGAGGGAGCGGATCGCGTACTGGTCCTCGCGGTGCATGGAGAGCATGAGGACGGCCAGCTTCGGGCTTTCCTTCTTCACCTGCTTGAGGACTTCGATGCCGCTCTTGTCCGGCATCGAAATGTCGAGCAGCAGGACGTCCGAATCGCCGCGGCGGGCGAGCTTGATGGCGTCGTTGCCGTTTTCGGCGTCACCCGCGACCACCATGTCGCGGGTGTCGGCGAGGATTTGCTTGAGGCCTTCGCGCACGATGGCGTGGTCGTCGGCAATCAGGATTCGGATCGTCTCGGTAGCTGCAGTCATGACAAGTCTTGGTGGTTGTTATTCCGTAAGAGGTATCCGCAGTGCAACTTCCGTGCCTCCCCCCGGAATTGCGCTGACGGACAGTTGCCCACCCAAGGCGTTGGCCCGTTCCGTCATGCCCCGGATGCCGAAGGATTTCGGCTTGAGCCGTTCTGTAGCCTCGATTCCACGGCCATTGTCGGCGATCGTCAGGCGCACGCTGCGGTTGGTTCCGGCGAGCTTGACGGTGACCCGGCTGGCCTGTGCATGTTTCCCAATATTGGTAAGCGCTTCCTGAAAAATGCGAAAAAGCGCGGTCGCCTGGTCGGGGTCGAGCGCGATTTCCTTTTTGTTGGAATTGAACTCGCACGGGATGCCCAGCTGCTTTTCGAACTCCTTTGCCTGCCAGTCGATGGCGTCAACGATCCCGAAATCGAGAATGCCCGGACGCAGGTCGGCGGAGATACGGTGGATGGCTTCGATGGTGCGGTCGACCAGCGATTCGACATAGACAGCTTTTTCGGCCAGCGAGCTGTCGTCGGCCGGCAGGCGCTTCTTGACCAGCGCCAGCGCCATCTTGATGGCGGTCAGGTTGCCCCCGACGTCGTCATGGATTTCGCGCGCGATGCGCATGCGCTCCTTTTCCTTGACCGTTTCGACGTGGGCGGACAGTTCGGCCAGCTGCGCGCGGGAGCGCTTGATTTCTTCCTCTTCCAGCTTGCTTTCGGTGATGTTGGTCATGATGCCTTCCCACTGCACGCCTTCGCCCGGCAGCGAGCGGGGCGTGGAGCGGAGGTTGATCCATTTGACATCCTTCCACTTCTCGACCCAGATGCGGCCGTCCCAGTTCCAGGTTTTCCATTCATTGGCGGAGTCGCCCATGGATTTTAGGAAGGAGGGGCGGTCCTCGGGCAGGATCAGGTTCAGGAACAGCGAGGAATCGGCGCGCAGGCGCTCGATGGCGATCCCCAGCAGCGCGTGGCAGCCGTCGCTCAGGTAGGGGAAGGTCAGCGTGCCGTCGGTGCGCTGCTGGATCTGGAAGAACAGGCCGGGCGTATTGGAAACGATGGCGCGGAAGCGCGCTTCGCTCAGGCGCAGCGCCTTGGCGGACGCGTGGCGGGCGCTGATGTCGTTGCCGAGCATGATGTAGACCGGATGCTTCGCGCCGCAGTAGAACAGCCGGAATTCGATCGGATAGGTCGAGCCGTCCTTGCGCGTGTGGATCGTGTCAAGCGAGGCGCGGCTCGACTTGCCGCAGCCGAGCGGCATCAGGATGTTCTGCAGCACCTCGCGCGACACGCTCTGCGCGAGGTCGAGCGGTGTCATCACGGCCAGTTCGGCGGCGGTGTAATGCAGGTTCTTGCGCGCTGCCTGGTTGGTGTGGACGAAGCGGAAGGTGTCGCAGTCGACGACGTAGATCTCGCTGTACGATCCCTGCAGGATGATCGGCAGCCACTCGGCTTGCAGCATCTGTTGTCTTCTCTGGCTAATGTGCGGGCATATATTGTGGCCGAGGATGTTGGCGGCGCGCACGATTTTCGTGCCGGGGCGGGGAATCGTCCCAATCTTGCATTATTTCAAGCAAAGGACTTCCATTTTTCGATCGGACTATGCTATAGTGCTGTTTTTCGCGGCCGTAGCTCAGCTGGATAGAGTACTTGGCTACGAACCAAGGGGTCGTGGGTTCGATTCCTGCCGGCCGCGCCATATATGAGGGGTCAGATCGCAAGATCTGGCCCCTTTCTGGTTTACATCCTTCCTTTTCCCCACCCCCGATTTTCCGCCGTGCGGCGGTCTCAAAAAATATCTCACTGACGTAAGTATTGATGTAAGTCAAGTGTAAGACTGACTCCCTATAGTGTTTCCATCGGGAAGCAAAGTTTCCCCGATTCAAAACACCATGCGGGCCAAGGGAGACATCACTCCCGGGAGCGCGCGTCAATATAACCGCCTGGGCCATCGCAGCACAGTCGCGGACCCCCAACGGGATGCCAACTCTTCTGCCGCAGAGCACGACAGGAGGATTCCCGGCAAACAAGACTTTCGAATACCACGGAGAGAGAGATATGCGTATTGCATGCAATATCCATTGCGATTCGACTTTTCGTCGAGTCCAGGAAGTGTTGGCACGGGCTGGCTTCGATTGTGACCGTTTCCCGAACGAGACCGCGATGATCCGCGCACTGCGTCGCGATCATTTCGACTTGATTCTTGTCGAGACCACGGCCGCGGAGCACGAAGACCGCAGCGCCTATTCCTGGCTGAACTGCCGCACAGGCGAAAGTACCCCGGTCGTGATGCTGTCGGAAAACGCCACTTCGGCCCAGGTCGCCGCCGCGCTCGAGGCCGGCGTGGACGACATCATGCGCCGCTCGGTCGACCCCGCAGTGCTGGTGGCGCGCCTGCATGCCGTCCTGCGCCGCTGCAACCGCAGCAATACGCGCCGTGTCATCGAAATGAAGGGCTATACCCTGGACCGCGATACCTGCATGTTCCTCGACCGCGGCACGCCGGTCATGCTGACGCCGCGCGAATTCATGATGGCGTGGCTGTTCTTCTCCTCGCCGGGCATCTACCTGTCGCGCGATACCATCAGCGTCGCGATCTGTTATAGTCCGTCGCCATTGTTGCCGAAATATCTAGATTTAAATCAAGAAGATAGCGAGACAGGGGGACGTGAGACTCATCCACAGCACAGACGAATTCCAGCTGTCGCAACAGCCTTATCCTGACGTCCCCATCCTGCTTGATCGGAACGGAGCCATTGTCGTTCCGGCGCTGCAATTTCTGATTCATCAATGCCTGCATCGCGGGCGCGTACGGTCGGCCGCCACCTGGACCGCCTATGGTGAAGCGCTGTACGACTATTTTGGGTATCTCGAGGGCGCAGGCCACGCCTGGGAGCAGCGCCAAAAAGCGGGCATCCCCTCCATCCTTGCCCGTTACCGTGATTGGGCACTCAAGCGCAACAAGGAAAGCACCGTTAATTTCCGGCTGCGACTGGTGGTGCGCTTTTACCGCTGGGCGCGTGATCGGGGCTTGATTGGCGAATTGCCGTTCGACGATGAGGCGGTCGTGCGGCGTGCCGGTGGCGGCATGTTGGTCCACGCGCAGCGCTTAACCAGCACCACATCGCCCGATATCTTGCTCAAGCAACGACGAGAAGTGTTCCCGGTCCTGTCCAAGGGGCAGGTGGCAGAAGTGCTGCATGCCGTAGCGGGCAACCCGACGCACTATCTGATCGTGCTGCTGGGGTTGCAGACGGGATTGCGCCGCATGGAACTGGCCACATTCCCGGAACACTATGTGATGAATGGCGGCATGGCAGGCCCCGATCGCCGGGTGTTCCCGGTGTTGCTCGACCCGGCGCATGTGCAAATCAAGGGGCGGCAAAAGCGCACCATTCATCTGACGCGACACTTGCTGGACCAGCTCTGGCAGTATCGCCACACGTACCGTCCGATGCTGGCCAGGCGCCATGGTGGGGCAGAACCAGCGACGCTATTCCTGACGGCCGATGGGGGGCCGTTTACGAATGGCGGCATGGGAAAGATCTTCGAGGCGATATCGCGGCGCGTTGGATACAAGGTGCATTGCCACATGCTGCGCCATACCTATGCGACGCATACGTTGCATGCGCTGCGCAGCGCGATGAATATCGGTAATGCGCTGCTCTACCTGCGGGAACGGATGGGACACAGCCATATCAGCACCACTGAAAAATACCTGCATTACCTGGAACAGATTGAAGACGGGGTGCTCAACGATTACCAGCGTGAGGTCGACCAGCTGTTTGCAGGGGGCGTGACGTTGTGAAGCCGCGCAAACAATTTGATGTACCCGAGGCGGAGAGGGAGTTCTTCGTCAGCGAGATGGGGGCTGCTACCAATCATGTAATGGCGGGTGACGCATTGGCGGAAGCGCGGGACCGCTTCGACTTCTCGCCGTGGTACGGAAAACGCATCGATGCGATTACCGACCTGCTCGCGCAATCCCTGCAGCAGCTGTACGTGGCCAGCACCTACCAGAAGACGTCGGTGACGTCGTTGTTTAATGGCGGGGTACGGAAGTTCTTGTCCTATTGCGTCGAACAAGCGCAGGCGCAAGGCCGGGAGCTGCAGGTCGAAGAAATTAACCGTCCATTCATCGATCATTACCTCGCTTGGATTCGGCGCCAGTTGAAAGACGATGGCGAAGTACTTGGCTATGTTGCGCAGCGGTCGATTTATACCAAGACCAAATCGATTCTGGTGCAAGCTTGCCGACAGGGGCGTCTGCCAGACCGCCGGCAACTGTTCCCGAGTAATCCGTTCCCCCAGGTCAGCCGGCATTACCAGGGCGAGCAGCCGTTGTCGCTGGAGGCACGGCGCCGGTTTGCGGAAGCGTTACGCATTGAACTGGCGGCCATTGCGAGGGATGAGTTCGACGGCACCGACGGCCAGGCGCTCGCGCTAGTATGCCTGCTGATTGCGTTGCGGACCGGTCTCAATACCACGCCGTTGCTGGAGCTGTCACGGGACGCGCTGCTGCCGCATCCGCTCAAGCCGAACTGGCGCATGCTGGTCTCTCACAAGCGGCGTGGCAATGCTACTCATGTGCAGTCGATGCGCTGGAGCGACCAGTTGGTGGAGACCGCATCGGCGCAGACAGATGTGGTGTGGTGGTATGACTGGGTCAAGGACAGGACGGCACCACTAGTTGCCGAGGCACCGGTCGAATGGCAGCAGCGCTTGTGGCTGTATCGCCGTGAACAGGTGGGGCGTCCACGCTCGGTGCTGGCACTCACCGTCGATCAGCTCATTCTTACCGCACAACGGTTGGTCCGTCGCCACGCCCTTGTTGGCGATGACGGGGAACCGTTACGGGTGAACGTGGCGACGTTGCGCAAGACCTTCGTCAACCGGCTGTACGAGCTGAGCGGCCGGGACATGCTGGTCACGGCGCGTCTGGCTGGTCATTCGGTGCAAGTCTCCCAAAGTCATTACCTGAAAATATCGCCGGAAGCCAAGCGTGCATTCCACTTCGCCGGCACGACCCTGCTGTCGACGCTGCAAACTGCATCGCCAGGACCGGAGGCGGCCGCGCCTGCGGCTGCCACGCCAATCGGACACTGTGCCGACCCGGTGCACGGGGAACGCGCGCCGCAACAGCCGGGCCGGCTCTGCACCGACTTCCTCAGCTGCTTCCAGTGCAAGAGCATGGTGGTCACCACAGAAGACCTGTGGCGGCTGTTCAGCTTTTATTACCTGATCGACAGCGAGCGCAACATCCTCAACGCACGCGACTGGGAACAGTGGTACGGGCATGTGCGGGACATTATCGATACCGAAATTGCGCCGGACTTCCCGGCCGCGGCAGTAAAGGCTGCGCGTGAGCGTGCACGCCGCGAGCCGCACCCGTACTGGAAAACACGCGACCGCCTGGGCCTGCCGCATGGAGCGCGGGCATGAACGGAGCAATGCGTCGCGCCGTGGTGGCGCCGGCACCTGCGCCCGCAGACCGCGACCAGTGGCCAATCACGTACGTGTCCGATCCGGATGGCGCACGCCAAGTGTTGTGCCGGTATGGGGACATGGTGTGGGACCTGACGCCGCTGATGCCAAACTCCAATGCGACGCCCGGGATGCGGCGCCTGCGGTTTGATCGCCTGCCGCCTGTGTGGCGCGAGAGCGCCAAGGCGCTGCTGTATGCGTACTGGGTGCATGGGCGTCCGGGGTGGAAAGCCCCGGGCGCCTCCACCCTGGCCGGTGTGTTCCGTCGGTTGCAGCGGCT
>NZ_LSTO01000001.1:2613924-2619742 GCF_002211445.1 Noviherbaspirillum denitrificans
TGCCGCGAGTATCGTCGGCTGCATGGTGCTCTCCTTTCTATGGGTTGGAGAAACATCGTACGAGCTTGCTTCGCAGCGCAACAGGTGCAACGCGCCGGAATTGTTACCGTGACAGCGGCCGTTCCGGCAAACTGTACTGGTCGAAAAACCCCTCAACTGTATCTTTGTGCCGTACTGCGGCACCTGCACAATCACTTCATGTCCGATCAGATCAACCTCTACGAGCACCTCGCCGACGAACTGGCCGCGCTAATCGCCGGCCGGGTCTTCGCGCCCGGCGACCGCCTGCCGTCGATCCGGCACCTGGCGCAGCAGAAGCGGCTGTCGATCAGCACCGTGATGCAGGCGCTGCGCCTGCTGGAAGACCGCGGCCTGGTGGATGTGAAGCCGCAGGCCGGCTATTACGTGCGGCACCGTGCGCGCTCGCTGGTGGCGATGGAGGATGCGCGCGACATGAAGGGGCCGACCTACGTCGGCATCAATAACCTGCTGATGGAAGTGCTGCGCGCGATGAAGGCACCCGGGGCGCTGCCGCTCGGGCTGTCGTGGCCGCCGGACGATTTGCTGCCGGTGCGCCGCCTGCAGCAGGTAATGAGCACGGTGGCGCGGCGCAGCCCGGAACTGCTCGCGCAGGACGGCTGCTTCGACACCAACGAACAGAACTTCGTGCGCCAGGTGATCCGCCGCGCGGTGGACTGGGGACGCATCAACCCGCAGGAAATCATCGCCACCAATTCCTGCACCGAGGCGCTGAGCCTCGGCTTGCGCGCCGTCGCCAAGCCCGGCGACACCATCGCCATCGAATCGCCGACCTACTTCGTGCTGCTGCAGCTGATCGAAAGCCTGGGCATGAAGGCGCTGGAAATCCCCACCGACCCGAAGACCGGCATCTCGATCGACGCGCTGGAACTCGCGATGCGCGAGGGCCTGGTGCAGGCCTGCATGCTGGTGCCGAATGCGAACAATCCGCTCGGCTGCATCATGCCGGAGGCGAACAAGAAGCGGCTGGCTGGCCTGCTGGCACGCTACGACATTCCGCTGGTGGAAGACGATGTCTACCGCGACCTGTGCTTCCCTTCCGAGCGGCCGTGGCCGGTGAAGGCCTATGACCGGTCCGGCCATGTGTTGCTGTGTTCGTCCTTCTCCAAGGTAGTCAGCCCGTCGGCGCGTGTCGGCTACATCGTAGCCGGCCGCTATACCGAACAGGTTGCCTACCTCAAGAACGTGTCGAGCGGCGGCACCAACCATTTCACACAGGCGGTGCTGGCCGACTTCATCGGCAGCAGCGCTTATGACAGCCAGGTGCGCAAGATGCGGCGCGCGATGACCGAGCGCATTGCGCGCATGTCGGATGCGGTGTCGGAACACTTCCCGGAAGACTGCTCCGTTTCCTCGCCCCAGGGTGGATTCGTGCTCTGGGTACAAATGCCGGATGAGGTGGATGCGCTGGCCCTGCACCGCAAGGCGATTGAAAAGGGCATTGCGTTCATGCCGGGGCAGCTGTTTTCGGCATCGGGGAAATTCGGCAACTGCATCCGCCTGAATTGCGGAAATGCATGGAGCGCAGACATCGAGAATGCTATCCGGACCGTGGGTGAACTCGCGGCAAGACAGCTCGACGAAGGGACTGTCACGACGGTGCAGGAAGCGGCACGCGTGCTTGCGTTTTCACAGCGATAAACACGCATTCCGCCGCAAAGTGTAAAGCCGGCGAACACGCCATTCCATCCGCTTTTTCCGCCATTTCGTCGCCACCATCAACATTTCGTCGCAAACCCCTCGCCCGTACCGCCGGCAATGGCTATAGTGGCAACGGTTTTCATTCCAGGAGAACGTTGCATGCATCCCGTCGTCCTCAAGCAAGTCGGCAAGACTTACCATCTCGACGCCGTCGATGTACCGGCGTTGAGCGATATCAGCCTGGAGATCCGCCCCAACTGTTTCACCGTGATTTCCGGCCCCTCCGGCAGCGGCAAGACGACGCTGCTCAATATCATCGGCTGCATCGACCGGCCCGACCATGGCGAGATCGTGGTCGCCGGGCAGGACGTGCAGAAGATGTCGGATGACGCGCTGTCCGATTTCCGCGCGCGCCACCTCGGCTTCATCTTCCAGAACTTCAACCTCTTGCCGGTGCTCACCGCCTACGAGAATGTCGAATACCCGCTGATGCTGACGAAGATGCCGGCCGCGCAGCGCCGTGAGCGCGTGCTGGCCCTGCTCGATGCGGTGGGACTGGCCGACCGCGCCGGCAACCGGCCCGGTCAACTGTCCGGCGGGCAGCGGCAACGCGTGGCGATCGCGCGTGCCCTCGCACCTGCACCCAAGCTGGTGCTGGCCGACGAGCCCACCGCCAACCTCGACAGCCAGACCGGCGCGGCCATCATCGCGCTGATGCGCAAGATGCAGCGCGAGCACCACGTATCCTTCGTGTTCTCCTCGCACGACCCGCAGGTGCTGGCAGAGGCCGACGACGCGGTCTTCATCCGCGACGGCCGCATTACCAGCGTTGAACGCCGCACAGAGGTGCCCGCATGAACACCCTTTCGCTCGCCCTGCGCAACCTCTTGCGCAACCGCCGCCGCTCGCTCACCACGCTGCTGGCGATGATCGTCGGCCTGGTGGCCATCCTGCTGTTCGGCGGCTACAGCCGCAACGTGATCCTTGCGATGCAGACCGGCTATGTGCAGGTCCACGGCCACTACCAGATCCAGCGCAAGGACTATTTCCTGTACGGCAGCGGCAACCCGGCGGCATACGGCATTCCCGATTACGAACGCGTGATCGAGACCGTCAAGCGCGATCCGGTGCTGGCTCCGCTGCTGACCGTGGTCACGCCGAAAATGCAGCTCGGCGGCATCGCCGGCAATTTCGCCGCCGGCGTATCGAAGACGGTGATCGGCAGCGGCGTCGTGGTCGACGACCAGAACCGGATGCGCGCCTGGGACGACTACGGCAGCATGAGTTATTCGCGCCCGCTGGCGCTGACCGGCACCGCACAGGACGCCGTCGTGATCGGCCAGGGCGTCGCGCGCATCCTTCAGCTGTGCGGACCGCTCGAGGTGCCGAACTGCCCGCAGCAGGCGAAAAAGGCGGAAGCGGCAGGTCCCCAGGCACCGGACGACATCACCGCACTATCGACGCTGGAAAAGCCCGCCGAAGCGCAGGCCGGCGGCACGGCGATCGAACTGCTCGCCGCCAACCTGCACGGCGCGCCCAACGTGGGACGCCTGAACGTGGTGAAGGCTGAGAACCAGGGCCTGAAGGAAGTCGACGACATGTTCATGGTCATGCATCTGCCGCAGGCGCAGCGACTGATCTATGGCGGCGAGAAGCCGCAGGTCACCGCGATCCAGCTGCAGCTGCAGCACACCAGCCAGATGCCTGCTGCCAAGGCGCGGCTGGAGGAATTGCTGGCGACGACTTTCAAGGACGCACAGCTGGAAATCCAGGCCTTCCAGACGCTGGCGCCGATCTATGGGCAGACCATCCAGTTCTTCAATTCGGTGTTCGGCTTCATTTCCATCCTGATCGGCGTGATCGTGCTGTTCACGGTCGGTAATACGATGAGCATGGCGGTGGTCGAGCGTACGGTGGAGATCGGCACGCTGCGCGCGATCGGCCGGCGGCGCGGTGGCATCCGCGGCATGTTCGTGTGCGAGGGCCTGCTGCTGGGTGTGATCGGTTCCCTGCTCGGTGTGGCGATCGCGCTGCTGTTTTCCATGCTCATCAACAACAGCGGCCTGACCTGGACGCCGCCCGGCTATGTCTATGCTTATCCTGTGAAGACCCGCGTGTGGGGCGAGACCGGCCTGATCCTGGGCAGCGTGATCGGCATGGTAGTGGTGGCCGTGGTGTCGGCATGGTGGCCGGCCAGCCGCGCGTCGAAGATGGTGATCGTGGACGCGCTGCGCCATGTATGAGGACAAGAACATGAAGATGCGAAGAATGACGCTCATTGCGCTGGCAAGCGCCCTGCTCCACTTGCCGGCAATCGCCGCGCCCGATGCGCAGGCGATCCTTGCGGCGAGCGACGCGGTGCGCAATCCCGGCTATGCGTTCGGACTGACCACCACGCTGATCGAGTACCGGAGCGGCAAGCAGACCGACACCAGCACGCTCGCGGTCTACTCGAAGGAAGACAAGAGCGGCGGCCAGTTCCGCAGCCTGATCCGCTTCGTGACGCCGGCGCGAGACGCCAACAAGCTGATGCTCAAGAACGGCAACGACCTGTGGTTCTACGATCCGTCCAATAAGGCCAGCATCCGCATTTCGCCGCAGCAGCGATTGCTGGGCCAGGCGGCCAATGGCGACATCGTGACGGTCAACCTGGCGAAGGACTACAAGGCGGCACTCGCCGCCGAGGAAGAGACGCAGGATGGCGAACGGCAGATGCGGCGCTGCTACAAGCTGGCGCTATCGGCGACCAGTGCCGACGTCACCTATCACCACATCGAGATGTGGATCGACGTGACGAACAACCGGCCGGTGAAGGCGCGTTTCTACACCGAGAGCAACCGCCTGCTGAAGACCGCCTACTATCGCAAGTTCCAGAACCAGCTTGGCGAGGAACGTCCGACCGAGACGGTGATCATCGACGGCCTCGATCCCAACTGGGTGACGGTGATGCGCTTCTCGGATTACGCGAAACGCGACGTGCCGGAAGCCTGGCTGCAGCGTGATTACCTGCCGCGCTTCAAACCCGAATGATGCGCCGCCTCGCACTGCTGCTGGCGCTGGCCGCCAGCGGTGCATCCGCGCAGGATGCAGATTTCGATGCATTGCGGCTGGCCGACGAGGCGCAGGCGGAAGTCGTGCGCGCGTCGGACTGGTCGGCCTTCATCGAGGGCGCAACCGGACGCGCGGTGCTGCGCAGCGGTGTGTCGTCGTGGGATCAGCGCCTCTCGCTCGACGTGCAGGTCGACAAGCGTTTCGCGCCGGATTGGCGCGTGGTGTTCGCCGACCGGCTGGACCTGTTCTGGCAGGACGAGCCGACGCGCCAGCACGGCATCAACACGCTGAAGGAGGCCTATCTCGGCTGGCAGGCGCGCGACGACCTGCTGTTCGACCTCGGGCGCATCAACGTGCGCAACGGCGTGGCGACCGGTTACAACCCGACCGATTACTTCCGTGCCGGCGCCAACCGTTCCATCATCTCGGCCGATCCCGCCAGCCTGAAGCGCAACCGCCAGGGCAGCGTGATGCTGCGCGGGCAAACGCTGTGGGACAGCGGCTCTTTCACCGGGCTGTATTCGCCCAAGCTCGCGTCACAGCCGAGCGCGGCGGCGCTCAACCCCGATGTCGGTGCCACCAACAACCGCGACCGCTGGCTGTTCGCGGTGAGCCAGAAGCTGTCCGAAGGCGTCACGCCGCAGTGGCTGCTGTACAAGGAAGAAGGCTTGCCGCCGCAGGCCGGCGCCAACCTGTCGCTGCTGGTCAACGATGCGACAGTGGCCCATGTCGAATGGTCGGGCGGGCGCAGCCCGTCGCTGCTCGCGCAAGCCGGCATGCGGGCGGACGACACGGCATTCCGCAACCGTGTCAGTTCCGGCCTCACGTTCACCGCCGCCAGCAAGTTGTCGCTCACGCTGGAATACCAGTACAACGGCGCCGGCCTTGATGACGGACTATGGAATGCACTTCCGCGCACATCGCTGCCCGCCTATGCGCGCTATCGCGGCGTGCTGCAGAACCTGCAGGAAATGCCGACGCGGCAGGCGGTCTTCCTGTACGCCACATGGCAGGATGCACTGCTGCGGCGCCTCGACCTGAGCGCGATGCTGCGCCATAACCTGGCCGACAGCAGCCGCCTGTCGTG
>NZ_LSTO01000001.1:2619752-2627759 GCF_002211445.1 Noviherbaspirillum denitrificans
GACCGCGGCGAGTTCGAGCTGCACTACCAGCCGCAGTTCTCCGCATCCACCGGCGCCGTCGCCGGCGTCGAGGCGCTGATCCGCTGGCGCCATCCCGAGCTCGGCCTGGTGCTGCCGGGCACCTTCATTTCGATGGCCGAGCAGAACGGCCTGATCGTGCCGATCGGCACCTGGGTGCTGCGTGAAGCCTGCCGCCAGGGCAAGGCATGGCTCGACGCCGGAATGGACTTCGGCCACATTGCGGTCAACCTGTCCGCCCGGCAGTTTTCTTCCGGCGACCTGCTCGACACCATCCGCGGCGCTCTCGACGAAAGCGGCCTGCCGGCCTCGCGCCTCGAATTCGAGATCACCGAAAGCACCATCATGCACAACCCGCCGGAAGCGGTGCGCATGCTCGACCGCATCCGCAGCATGGGCGCGGCGCTGTCGATCGACGATTTCGGAACGGGATATTCATCGCTGGTCAGCCTCAAGCAATATCCGCTCGACAGCCTCAAGATCGACCGCGGTTTCGTGATGGGCATTCCGCACGATGAAGACGACATCGCGATCACCGAAGCCATCATTGCGATCGCCAACAAGATGGGACTGAAGGTGGTGGCGGAAGGCGTGGAAACGCGCGAGCAGGCGGAGTTCCTGCGCGCGGCCGGCTGCGGCATGCTGCAGGGCTTCCTGCTGGGACGGCCGATGCCCGCCGCGGACCTGGCGCGCCTGTTCGCCGCGCCGGTCACCGCATAATCGGGCGATGCCTGCGCACCGGTTCATCGTTGCCGATGCTAACGCGCATGCAGTCGAACTCATTGAACTGAATGTCGAATACCTGACCTGGGTGTTCGAGGGAATCGGCCGCCACTTCGGCATCCCGCAAAGCGAGGTTGCCGGCACGCCTGCAAGCGAATACGCCCCTGCCGTCATCGGCCAGGTCTGCGGCGACCCGCCTCCGCGTGGCATCTTCTACCTCATCGAAGTCGACGGCACGCTTGCCGGCATGGGCGGGCTGCGGTTCCTGCATGCTGGCGCGGCGGAGATCAAGCGCGTCTATCTTCGCCGGCAATATCGCGGGATGAATCTCGGCGCGGCGATCGTCGAACGCCTGCTTGCGGACGCGGCTGCCTTCGGTTACCGACACGTCTTCCTGGACACCGCGCCATTCATGGCGGCGGCGCATCGCCTCTATGAAAACAGTGGGTTCACTGATTGCGCGCCGTACGAAGGCACGGAAGTCCCGCCCGCGTTCCACGCGCGCTGGCGCTTCATGTGCCGTTCGCTGCAAGCGCAAAAATAAAAAGCCACCGCATCTGCATGCGGTGGCTTTCATTGCTCGGGAGTGACTCAGGCGGCAGCGGCAGCCGGCTTCGCCTTCGCTTCCGCCTTGGCGCGCACGCGCGACGGCGGCAGGCGGCGCAGCGTGCGCAGCGATTGCAGGTCGTGCACGACGATCGCGCGCTGGTCCACCGAGATCAGGCCGATGGTGTTGAAGGCGGAGAATGTGCGGCTGACGGTTTCCAGCGTCAGGCCGAGGTAGTTGCCGATTTCCTGGCGCGTCATGCGCAGGTTGAACTGCGTGCCGGAATAGCCCATCTCGCTGAAGCGCTCCGACAGGAAGACGAGGAAGCGTGCCACCCGCGCTTCGGCGGACAGCGAGCCGAGCGTGCCGACCATCGCCTGTTCACGCACCAGTTCGCGGCTCATCACCGCATAGATCGATGCTTCCAGTTCCGGATGGCTGCGGCCGAGGCCGGCGAAGACCTTGAACGGGATCAGGATCACATCGCAGTTGGACAGTGCCACCGTCTCCGTAGCGTACTGTTTGCGATGGATGCCGTCGATGCCGAACATGTCCCCCTTCATCGGGAAGCCGAGCACCTGCTCGTTGCCCAGTTCGTCGATCATCACGGTCTTCAGGAAGCCGGAGTTGACCACATACAGCATGTCGAAGGGCTGGCCGATGGTGTGGATGCGCTGGCCGGCCTTGAACTGCATGTGCTGGAACTGGAAATCGTCGGTGCCGAGCTTGGCGGGAATGCGCAGCAGGTCGCACACTTCTTTCAGGCTGGACCACAGCTTGGCCTGGCGCTGCCAGGCGGCGCCGGAGGGCGAGGGCGTCGCCAGGGATAGCGGGGCGGGACGTGCATCGGAGAGTTGGGTTGTCAGCATTGCGAATCCTTCTTTGAAGAATAGTTGTTCAGGCTTTCGTGCTCTTGGAAATTAACCGCTGGTGACGCCGTCGGCTTGGGCGGCCGTGGTGTTTTGCGAGGCGGAAATCAGTGAGGAGAATTATGTCCGTGCGTTCGCTTTCTCGTAATCAGCGGACGGATGAAAACGACTGTCGGAGAACGGAGAAAAGCGTTCGGAATATTCCTACAAAATTGAGGAACGTCAATTTTTCAAAGTTGTTTCCGAGTGTTACAAAACACGGGACGAAGGCGCATGCGCTTGTTTCTGGCGGCCTAGCGCTGCACCAAGGCAGCGCTAGTCCATGTAGGAATTTTCTGTGAAGACATGCTGCCCCTGAATGGGGCAGTTGCGTTTTGTTACACCTCGGCGGCAGCCCAGGCGAGGCGGAATGCGTCGGATGGCACCGGTTTGCCGAACAGGTAGCCTTGCGCCTGGTCGCAGCCTTCGCCGGTGAGGAATTCTGCCTGTCCGGCGCTTTCCACACCTTCCGCGACCGCTTCCAGTCCGAGGGTCTTCGCCATCGCGATCATGGCGCGCACGATGGCCTGGTTGTTGCCGTGCTCGGCGACATCCATGATGAAGGATCGGTCGATCTTCAGCGTGTGCACCGGCAGGCGCTTGAGGTAGCTGAGCGAAGAATAGCCGGTGCCGAAGTCATCGACCGACAGGCGCACGCCGAGGGCGTCGAGTTCTTCCAGCACCTCGAAGGCTTCTTCGGTTTCCATCAGCACCGACTCGGTCAGCTCCAGTTCGAGCGACGAGGCCGGCAGTCCGCACTCGTCAAGGATGGCGGCGACCAGCGCGGCAAAGCCCTTGCGTTCCAGCTGGCGCACGGAGATGTTGACAGCCACCCTCGGCACATCGAAGCCGTCGTCGCGCCACGCGCGGAGCTGACGGCATGCGGTGCGCAGCACCCATTCACCGAGCGGCACGATCAGTCCCGAATCTTCCGCCAGCGAGATGAAGCGCGCCGGCGGCAGCACACCCTGTTCGGGATGGTTCCAGCGCACCAGCACTTCGGCGCCGGACATCCTGCGTGTGCCGAGGTCGATCAGCGGCTGGTAGCAGAGGAAGAATTCTTCGTTCGCGAGCGCCTTGCGCACCGCCGATTCAAGCTCCAGGCGCTCGAATGCGTAGGCCGTCATTTCCTGTTCATAGAAATGGAACTGGTTGCGGCCATGGTTCTTCGCGCGATACATCGCCGCATCGGCGTTGCGCACGAGGGTGTTCGGATCGGCGCCGTCGAGCGGATAGAGGCAGATGCCAACGCTGGAGGTGACGTAGAGTTCGTGGCCTTCAAGTGCGATCGGCTTCTGGAAGACCGCAGTCAGTTTTTCCGCCACCAGCGCGGCGTCGTGCGCGCCGTCGATTTCCTCGACCATGACGATGAATTCGTCGCCGCCCAGGCGGGCGATGGTGTCGGCCTTGCGCAGCTGCGCACTCATCTGCTCAGCGACTGTCTTCAGCAGGCGGTCGCCGACATGGTGGCCGAGCGAATCGTTGATGTTCTTGAAATGATCGAGGTCGATGAAGAACACCGCGAACATTGTCTCCTCGCGTTCCGCGCGCTGGATGGCCTGCGCCAGGCGGTCGTGGAACAGCAGGCGGTTCGGCAACTGCGTGAGCGGATCGTGATACGCAAGGAAGCTGACCTTCTCCTGCGAACGCTTGATCTCGGTAATGTCGGAGAATACGCCCACGTAATGCGACACTTCGCCGCTGTCGTTGCGCACCGTGCTGATAGACAGCCACTCGGGATAGAGTTCGCCGCTCTTGCGCCTGTTCCAGATCTCGCCCTTCCACTGGCCGCATTGGTCGAGCGAGCGCCACATTTCATCGTAGAACGTCCTGTCCTGCCGCCCGGATTGCAGCAACGACGGGCGCATGCCGAGCACTTCCTCCTCCGTGAATCCGGTCACTTCGGTAAATGCCTTGTTGACGGCGAGGATCTGCGTGTCGCGATCGGTGATGGTCACGCCTTCCTGCGTGTTGTCGAACACCTTGGCGGCGAGGCGCATGCGCTCTTCCGCTTTCTTGCGTTCGCTGATGTCGGACACCACCCACACACTGCCGCCCGGCATATCCATGGCCAGCGGGCGCACTGTGAGCTCGGCCCAGAAACAGGTGCCGTCGCGGCGCGCCAGTTCCAGTTCGCGGCGGAAGATCGACCCCTGTTTCAGCTCGACGAGGATGTCGCGCGTCAGTCCGGACTGGCGGTAGAGGGCGCCGAACAGCCGGTTGATATGCTTGCCGATGAAGGCGCCTTCATGGAAACCGAACAGCGCTTCCATCTGCTGGTTGCAGGTGAGGACCGTGCGGCTGCACAGGAAGGCCACGCCTTCCGCGATGTTGTTGAGGATCGCGTCCTTTTCGATCAGCAGCAGTTTCGCTTCTTCTTCCGCGCGGCGGCGCTCGATGATCTTTTCGCTCAGGTCGCGGTTGGCTTCCACCAGCGCGGTAGTGCGTTCCCGCACACGGGTATCGAGCAGGCTGTTGGCGATCTCCAGCGATTGCCGCTGGCGAAGGATGATGCGATGCGCGCGCGCCACGACGGCATACAGGACGGCGTACAGCGCCGCGAGCAGCAAGACCACTGTGCCGACGACATAGAACAGGGCTTCTTCCATCTGCTGGACGAAGCGCGTGATGTCGGAATACAGCTCGAACACCGCCACGATGTCGCCCGACTCGTCCTGGATGGGCAGGTAACTCGACGCCAGGTCGCGGTCCTCGATCACGTGCTCGAAGGCATCGAAGGTATCGCGGTGCGTCAGCTCGCTGGCGACATGGCCGATGCGCGCCGCCTGGAAGCCGCCGTTGCTGCGCTTCTGCTGGCCGATCTGCTTGATGTCGGTAGAGAAGACAGTCACGCCGTCGAGGTTGTACAGCTTGATCTTGACCACGTCGGTATCGCGCATCAGCGACACCGCATGGTTGCGCAGGATGGGCAACTCGGGCGAAGCCTTCAGGGAATCCGCGGACAAGCCGTAGGACTTGCGGACGAACTGGTCGAATTGCGGCCAGAGGGAATTGCGGAAGGTGGTGGCGAGCGCGACGTTCTTCTGCTCGCTCAGGGAAAGCAGTTCGGCGACCGCGAAATGGTGGCTGATCCAGCCGAGCGCAATGGCAATCAGCAGGATGAAGGCGAAGCTGACGAGCGAGTAATAGCGTCGAAGGTTGAAGCGCTTTCCGTTGCTGGTGTCCATTGGCGTTGGAAGTGACTTGCTGGTTGGTTACGTGACGCTTATAACCGTTTGGCAAAAGGGTCATTTCAGCATATGTGCCGCTGGTGGACCATGATCCCGGATAGGTTTTGGCGGGGTGAAGGCGCGGGCAGGATTCGGAAATTGGCAACTCGTCATCCCCGCTTTCGCGGGGATGACGGGGAAAGAGGGGAGCGGTCCGAAGAACCGCGCCCGCTCCCGAACTGCCGCATCAATCCGCCGCCGACTCCATCGCCTCCTGCTGCGTCTCGAAGATATGCGCCGCCAGCCCGCGGCTTTCCAGCGCGGTGCCCATCTTCATGCGCAGGAACGCGCTGGTGGTGTAGCGCGACACATGCGTGTAGTACTTGTCTTGCAAGTCCTGCACCATCGCCCAGTATTCGTCCGAGATGCTTTCGTCGATCTGGAAGTCGTCGTAGTTGACGATGACCTTCACCTTGCGGCCGACCGGCTGGCACAGGCGTTCCGCGGCATGGCGGATGTCCTCGACATCCTTGTGGTTCATCACGCGCAGGCCCTGGAAGTTGAAGAACATTGCGCCCTTCTTCGCGTCGTACTGCATGCGGTCTTCGAGGCTGATCGACAGCAGGGTGTCCTTCAGCTTCATCGGCTCGTCCACGAAGATGCGCGCATCCATCTGTACCGGATTGTTGATGATGGGCTTGAAGTCCATCTGCGCCAGGATGTCCTTCTCGATGTCCACGCCCGGCGCGACCTCGATCAGTTCCATGCCCTGCGGCGTGAGCCTGAACACGCAACGCTCGGTCACGTACAGCACGTTCTGGCCGGTCTTCGCGGCATAGGGGCCGCTGAAGGTCACCTGCTCGATCTTGTTGACGAACTTGCGCGCGCGGCCTTCCTGCAGGATCTGCAGCTTGCCGCCTTCCACCTTGGTCTTGAGTCCGCCGGCGGTGAAGGTGCCGACGAAGACCACGGTACGGCTGTTTTGGGTGATGTTGATGAAGCCGCCGGCGCCGGCCAGCTTGGGGCCGAACCGGCTGACGTTGATGCTGCCCGACGGGTCGCATTCGGCGAGGCCGAGGCAGGCCAGGTCGAGACCGCCGCCGTCATAGAAATCGAACTGCTGGTTCATGTCGATCACGGCATCCGGATTGACCGCGGCGCCGAAGTTCACGCCGGAAGCCGGCACGCCGCCGATCACGCCCGGCTCGGCGGTCAGCGTCATGTACTTCAGGATCTTTTCTTCATTGGCCACCGCCGCCACGCCTTCCGGCATGCCGATGCCGAGGTTGACCACCGAGTTGGGCAGCAGCTCGAAGGCGGCGCGGCGCGCAATCACCTTGCGCTCGTCGAGCGGCATTGCTTCCAGCGCGTCGAGCGGCACGCGCACCTCGGCGGAGAAGGCCGGGTTGTAGCTGCCGTTCAGGTTTTGCGGATGGTTTTCCGGGCTGGCGACCACCACGCAGTCGACCAGCACGCCCGGCACCTTCACGCGGCGCGGATTGAGCGAGCCGCGCTCGGCGATGCGCTCCACCTGAGCGATCACGAAGCCGCCGCTGTTCTTGGTCGCGGTGGCCACAGCCAGCACGTCCTGCGTCAGCGTTTCGCGTTCCATCGTGATGTTGCCTTCCGGGTCGGCGCTGGTGCCGCGGATGAAGGCGACCGAAATCGGGAAGGTCTTGTAGTACAGCAGTTCCTTGCCGCCCAGTTCGACCACGCTGACCAGGTCTTCCGTGGTCTTGGTGCCGATCTTGCCGCCTTCCAGGCGCGGGTCGACGAAGGTGCCGAGGCCGACCTTGGACGCGGTGCCGGGCAGCCCGCAGGCGATGTCGCGGAACATGTGCGAGATCACGCCCAGCGGCAGATTGTAGGCTTCCACCTTGCTTTCCAGCGCCAGCTTGCCGATCTTCGGCACCAGGCCGTAGTGGCCGCCGATCACGCGCTTGAGCAAGCCTTCATGCGCCACATGGTTGACGCCGCCCTCGCCGCCGTCGCCGGGACCGCCGCCGAACAGCAGCGTCAGGTTCTTCGGCGAATCGGTTTCGAGGAAGCGCTTTTCCAGCGCGAGCAGCAGTTCGACCGGCACACCGTTGCTGCCGAAACCGGAACAGCACAGGGTGTCGCCGTCGTGCAGGATGGCGATCGCTTCAGCAGCGGATACGACTTTCTTTCTCATGGGTGTGACCTTTCAAAGAGAAGTCCATTGTAGGCAGTCCGGCCGGCAACTTCCTTGATCGGGGATACTTGACGGCAGGATCAAAAGCAGGCTGCCGCGGCGCAGCGGGCCGCCGGATTCGTGCTTTGATGCGTGGAAGGAGCTTGGTTCCCTAGAGGGTGCTGTGCTGCCGTGCCAGCTTGATGATGGTCTTGCGGATGCTGGTGAGGACGTTGACGGCGTTGAAAGGTTTCACGATGAAGCCGTGGACGCCGCGCTCGGCGGCGGCTTGCACGGTGGCGGCGTCGAACTGTCCGGAAACGAGGAAGACGACGGCTTTCGGCAGCCCGGCGCGGATCGTCGCGAGCTTTTCGAAGGCGGCTTCATCGGTGCCGCCGAGGTCGATGCAGACCAGCTGCGGATGCAGCTTGACCATGGCGGCCATGCTGGCGGGAGTTGTGTTGCCATCGCCCACGACATTGAAACCGC
>NZ_LSTO01000001.1:2627769-2635365 GCF_002211445.1 Noviherbaspirillum denitrificans
GCCGTGTGTTCATGGATGCACCAGCGGTCCGGGTTGTTTCAGGTACTGGCGAACGATGGCATCGGCGGCCCAGTAAGCCAGTGCGCCGACCGTATCGGTCGGGTTGTATGACGCGTTCTGCGGGAAATTTGAGGCACCGATCACGAACACATTGGGCACATCCCAGCTCTGCAGATAGCGGTTGACCACGCTGGTGGAAGGATCGGCTCCCATGATCGTCCCGCCGGTATTGTGGGTGGTCTGGTATTGCGTGATCGTATAGGGCGGCTTGCGCGGCCCGCCGTCCACCCGCTGCCCGCCCATGGCGCGGCCGATGTCCATCGCCTTCCCGGTGACGAAGGCCGACATCCTGATGTCGTTGTCCGGGAATTCAAATGTCATGCGCAACAGCGGCAATCCCCACGCGTCGCGATAGGTCGGATCGAGGTCGAGGTAATTCTGGCGCGTCGCCACCGAGCTGCCGTGGACATTGAGCACCGCGGTATGGTTGTAATGCCGCACCACCGCCTTCTTCCACTCCGCGCCCCACGCCGGCGTGCCGACCGGTGTCGGATGGAATTCGATCGGCCTGCCGTTCGTCATGATCTCGCCGATGTAGGCGCCGCCGACGAAGCCGTGCGGACCATGGTCGAAATTGTCGCTGACGAAATCGGCGATGACCGTTCCGTTTGCGCCCGAACGCATGAAGGGATTGATGTTGGTTTTCTCGTCGTAGAACACCTCCACCGCGCTCGTGGTCTGGTAGGCATAGTTGCGTCCGACCGTGCCCTTGCCGGTCTGCGGGTCGTAGGGCGTGCCGATCTTCGACAGCAACAGCAACCGCACATTGTTCAGGGCGAAAGCGCCGACGATCACCAGCCGCGCCGGCTGCACGAATTCGCGCCCGCTGGCGTCCACATAGGTGACGCCGGTCGCGCGCTTGCCGGTGTTGTCGAGGTTGATGCGCAATACCTGCGTATTTGTACGCAATGTGAAATTCTTGTCCTTGAGCAGGACTGGCAGCAGCACCGTCTGCGGCGAAGCCTTGGCGTAATGCTCGCAACCGTAGCGCTCGCAGAATCCGCAGAACATGCACGCATTCATCGTCATGCCTTCCGGATTGGTGTACGGCTGGCTGAGATTGGACGAAGGCTGCGGGAAAGGATGGTAGCCGAGCTTGTCGGCGGCCTTGCGGAACAGCGCCGAGCCGTACGGCTCCTTCATCGGCGGCGTCGGGTAGTCGCGCGAACGCGGGTCCTCGAACACATTGCCGCCTGCAATCTTCTGGCCTTTCAGGTTGCCGGCCTTGCCGCTGACGCCGAGCAGGTATTCGAAGCGATCGAAATAGGGCTCCAGCTCGGCACCGCCCACATCCCAATCCTGTATCGTGACGTCATCCGGGAGGAAGTTCTTCCCATAGCGCTCCTGCGTACGGCTGCGCATCCTGAAATCGGAGTCCTGGAAACGGTAAGTCTGTCCGTTCCAGTGCACGGCCGCACCGCCCAGGCCTGTTCCCGGCAAGAAGCTGGCCCAGCGCCGGATGGGCAATGCCGTTTCCTTGCTGGTGTTGCGGAAGGTGAGGGTTTCCCGGGTGTTGTCCTGCATCAGCGCCTTGCGGATCGAGTAGCGCAATTCGTCGTGCATCGCCGGCCCCTGGAAATCGGGCACTGTGAAACGCGGCTCGCCCCGCTCCAGTCCTACCACTTTCAGGCCCGCACGCGTCAGTTCGCGTCCGAGGATCGTGCCCACCAGCCCGACCCCAAGGAGGACGGCATCGGTTTCGGGCAATTGCGTGACCATGTTCATTTTCCTTTTTTGACGGGCGGTGCATGCTGGCCGGCAGGGATGTCGGGATGGATATGAATGACGCCGCGGCCGGTCTCGGACAGGCTCATGGGCGCGCGCGTGAACTGCATGCCATGCTGGTCCACCGTGTGGTAGTAATTCGCATACGCGCCGGGGAAGCCGATCATTCTCCAGGACACCATGTCCTTGTTGCCGCCATAAACCGGATCGCTAAAAAAGCCTTCGATCGTCATGGAAAGCAGCGACTCGAAGAACACCTTGGACGGTACGCCGTCCAGTTCGAGCTTTCCGGTTTCCAGGGACTTGAGGTAAGCATCCTGTTCCTGTGCGGCGAGCTTGCCGAACGGCTGGCTGCCTCGCTGCCGGAAATCATCACGGATGCCGCGCAGTGCATGGCGAAACAATTCGGCGGGCGTAAACGGGAGTTGGTATCCCTGGGTCGGCGCACCCTCGTGCCACGGGCCGCTCCGATACAGGCGTTCGCCGGCACCCCACGCACCGCTGAGCTGCTTGTCGATGAATGAAGGGACGCCTGCCTCCAGTGCGCCCGGTCCGTTTTCATCGGCGGGAATCAGGCGTTCCACCGCGGCTTCGATGAAAGCCGCTTCTTCAGGATTGAAGAAGACATAGACGGGCGGCGCCGCTGCCGCACTTGCATCCCTCATCGCATGCGTGCTGGCAGCAGTCGCCGCGGCCGCCGCACCGGCCATCCTCAGGAAGGACCTGCGTGAGATTTTTTCCATGGCTGTGCTCGCTCTTGAAGAAGAGGTCCGGGATCACCGTACTTTTGCTAGGACTTCGGAGTCGCGGCAAAATATCCACAGGCGCGGCGCGAAATCCATACGGAAGATGGAGGGACGGCATGGAAACGTGACGGCCGGTGCATCCGCTCCACTGACAACCATTCCCCGTGACACCTTTGATGCATGTGCTTCCCACGAAAATCATTCCGCGCGCATAATCGATGCGTGCTGTATATCGGCAGGATGAATTCGCATATCTGCCGCTCCATATACTGCCGCCACACCGGCGATTTACTATCGAGCATCAACAACCCGACCTGACTCAGGGTGAAGCGTGACTGATCCCTCTACAAACCACCCGAACCAACAAGAAATGACGATCACCCTGCAGCAGCTCAATGCATGCGACGCCACCGAATTCGTGCGTATCCTGTCCGGCATCTACGAACATTCGCCCTGGATCCCGGAACGCGCGGCGGCCAAGCGACCGTTTGCCAACCTGACCGCCCTCAAGCAGGCCCTGCAGGCGGAGGTCGATCATGCAACCGAAGAAGAACAGCTCGGCCTGATTCGCGCCCACCCCGAGCTTGCAGGCAAGGCCGCGATCGCCGGCCAGCTGACAAAGGAATCGACGGGCGAACAGGCCAAGGCCGGCCTCAACAATTGCAGCCCGGAGGAATTCGCCACGCTGCAGAAACTGAACGCGGACTACAACGCCAAGTTCGGCTTCCCCTTCATCGTCGCGGTGAAGGGCCCGACCGGCAAGGGTTTCACCCGCCAGCAGATCATCGCCACCTTCACCCGCCGCCTGAAGAACTGCCGCGCCGACGAACTGGTGGAAGACCTGCGCCAGATCCACCGCATCGCCGAACTGCGCCTGAACGACCTGTTCGGCTATACACCCGCACTCGGCAACACCATCATGGAATGGGCCGAAACCATCGGCGCCTGGAGCGACGACGACGACGGCCTGACCTGCGCCTACATGACAATGGCCCACCGCAAGACGGCGGTGCAGCTGGCCACCTGGATGCGCGAAGCCGGCATGGAGGTGCATATCGATGCGGTCGGCAACGTGGTCGGCCGTTACCTGTCCGACCGGCCGGATGCAAAGACACTGATGACCGGCTCACACTACGACACCGTGTGCAACGGCGGCAAGTACGACGGCCGCGAAGGCATCCTGCTGCCGATCGCTGTCGTGAAGCACCTGCACGCGCGCGGTGAGAAGCTGCCCTTCCACCTCGAGATCGTCGGCTTCTCGGAGGAAGAAGGCGTGCGCTACAAGAGCACCTTCCTCGGCAGCAATGCGATTGCCGGGCGCTTCGACATGAAGCTGCTCGACAAGCTGGATGCCGACGGCATCTCCATGCGCGCTGCACTGCTGGATGCAGGTCACAACCCGGACGAGATCCCGCGCATTGCACGCCGTCCCGAAGACCTGCTCGGTTTCGTCGAAGTGCATATCGAACAGGGTCCGGTGCTGCTCGAACGCGGACTGCCGGCCGGCATCGTCACCTCCATCGCCGGCAGCTGCCGCTACCTGGTGGAGCTCACCGGTGTCGCCAGCCATGCGGGAACGACGCCGATGCACATGCGCAAGGACGCGGCAGCCGCAGCGGCCGAAATCATCCTGTTCGTCGAGCAGCGCTGCGCGCAGGCGCCGTCGCTGGTCGGCACCGTCGGCCAGCTCAACGTGCCGCACGGTTCGGTGAACGTCGTTCCCGGCGCCTGCAAGCTGTCGCTCGACATCCGCGCCGCCGACGACGCCACCCGCGATGCCGCACGCGACGACATCCTGCGCGAGATCGAAGCCATCTGCGCTCGCCGCAACATCGAATTCCGTATCGACCTGCTGGTCAGCGCCCCTGCCGTACCCTGCGCGCCGTGGCTGATGGAACAGCTCGCTGCAGCGACCGAACGCGCCGGCATCGCGCCCTTCCGCCTGACCTCCGGCGCCGGCCATGATGCGATGGCGATCGCCGCGGTCACCGACGTCGCGATGCTGTTCACACGCTGCGGCAACGGCGGCATCAGCCATAATCCGCTGGAAACGATGACGGCGGACGACGCAGAAATCTCGGCACAAATCTTCCTCGACTTCCTGCGGAACTTCAAAGTCAAGTAGGGTGGGTAGAGCGAAGCGAAACCCATCACAAAACGGCCGCCCATGACAAAGACCCTCCTCATCCGCAACGCCCGCGTCCTCGTCACCATGGACGGCACACGCCGCGAGATCGCCGACGGCGCCGTCTTCGTGCGCGGCAACGTGATCGAACAGGTCGGCCCCACCGCCGACCTGCCAGCTGAAGCAGATGAGGTCATCGACGCCCGCCACCACGTCGTGCTGCCGGGCCTGGTCAACACCCACCACCACATGTTCCAGAGCCTGACGCGCGCCGTCCCCGCGGCGCAGGACGGCGAGCTGTTCAACTGGCTGCAGAATCTCTACCCGATCTGGTCGCGCCTGACTCCCGACATGCTGCGTGCCGCGACGATGACCGCGATGTCGGAACTGATGCTGTCCGGCTGCACCACCACCAGCGACCACCTCTACCTGTATCCCAACGGCTGCCGCCTGGAAGACAGCATCGAAGCCGCGCAACGCATCGGCATGCGCTTCCATGCGGCGCGCGGGTCCATGAGCTTGGGCGAATCGCAGGGCGGCCTGCCGCCGGACATGTTGGTTGAGGATGAAGCAGCAATCCTGAAGGACACGCAGCGCCTCATCGAAACATGGCACGATCCGTCGCGCCACGCGATGCTGCGCGTGGTGGCCGCGCCCTGCTCCCCATTCTCGGTGTCGCGCGACCTCATGCGCGAATCCGCCGCGCTCGCCCGCCACTACGGCGTCTCGCTGCACACCCACCTGGCCGAGAGCAAGACCGACATCGATTACAGCCGCGAGCAATTCAACATGACGCCCGCGCAGTACGCCGAGGATTGCGGCTGGATCGGCCATGACGTATGGCACGCGCACTGCGTGCAGCTGGACGAACATGGCATCGCCCTGTTTGCCCGCTCGCATACCGGCGTTGCACACTGCCCCTGTTCCAACATGCGGCTGGCATCCGGCATTGCCCCGGTGCGCCGCATGCTCGACGCCGGCGTGCCAGTCGGCCTCGGCGTCGACGGCTCCGCCTCCAACGATTCCGGCCACATGCTGGGCGAGGCGCGGCAGGCGATGCTGCTGCAGCGCGTCGGCTTCGGACCGGATGCGATGACCGCACGCCAGGCATTGGAGCTGGCGACGCTCGGCGGTGCCAAGGTACTCAACCGTGACGACATCGGCGCGCTGGCGCCCGGCATGTCGGCGGACATCGTGATGTTCGACCTGCGCCAGATCGGATTCGCGGGCGCGCTGCACGACCCGGTCGCGGCGCTTGTGTTCTGCACACCGGCGAATGTCGCCACCAGCATCATCAATGGCCGCGTGGTCGTCCGCGACGGCCGCTGCACCACGGTTGAGACAGGGCTCGTCATCGAAGAGCATCAACGCCACGCGGCGAAGATCATGGGCAACTGATTCAAACGCGCGGCAGCCGGGTTGCGACGGCTGCCACCGCGCATTCCATTCGCAACGCCACCGATCCAGGACAAACAGAAGCGCCTCCCATGCGCCACGGGCGGGCTCGCGCCCGCGCGCCGGTCGGTGATCCACAAGAACCAGAGGAGGAGCAGATGAAAAAAGTATCCAACATGAATGTCGGGTCGCGGCTTGCGCTGGGCTTCGGCATCCTGATCGCCATCCTGATCGCGATCACCATCCTGGGAAAGACCCAGGTCGACAAGCTCAACGGCAGCATCGGCCTGATGGTCGATGACCGCTATCCGAAGACGGTGCTGGGCAACGTGATCCAGATCGAAGTCAACAAGACCGGCCTCAACCTGCGCGACCTGCTCCTGGTCTCCGACGAAGCCAGGATCGCCAAGCTGCTGTCCGCCATTACCGAGTCCGACCGCATCATCGACGACAGTTTCGGCAAGCTCGCGCGCAGCGTCGCCGACGAGGAAGGCAGGCGCCACCTGCAAGCTGCGACCGATGCCCGCAATGCCTACCTCCCCGCGCGTGACCAGGTGCTGGCGCTGTTCCGTGCCGGGCAGAAGGAGCAGGCGCGCGAGGTGCTTCTGTCCGCATTCCAGAAGCCGCAGGTCGATTACTTCATCGCGCTGGACGCGATGATCGCCTACCACGGCGGCCTGATGGACAAGGCAGGCAAGGATGCGACCGATGACTCCGACCGGGCCGGCCTGCTGCTCAACATCCTTGCCGCAATCGCGGTCGTGCTGTCCGTGCTGGTCGGTGTGCGCGTCACCCGCAGCGTGACACGGCCCCTCTCCGATGCGGTGGCGGTTGCGGGCCGCATCGCCCAGGGCGACCTCAGCCAGAAGATCGAGGTGTGGACCACCAATGAAACCGGCAAGCTGTTCGCTGCGCTGAAGGACATGAACGACAGCCTCGCGAAGACGGTCGGCCAGGTGCGCGCAGGCAGCGAAACCATCGATGTCGCGTCACGCGAAATCGCCGCCGGCAATGCCGACCTGTCCGCGCGTACCGAGACGCAGGCCAGCTCGCTGCAGGAAACCGCATCCTCCATCGAGGAACTGACGCAGACCGTGAAACAGAACGCGGACAACGCCCGCCAGGCCAACCAGCTGGTGGTGTCCGCATCGGACTTCGCGCTCAAGGGCGGCGAAGTCGTCAGTCAGGTGGTCGGCACGATGGGCTCGATCAAGGAAAGCTCGCGCAAGGTCGTCGACATCATCGGCGTCATCGACGGCATTGCGTTCCAGACCAATATCCTCGCGTTGAACGCCGCGGTCGAAGCGGCACGCGCGGGCGAACAGGGACGCGGGTTTGCCGTGGTTGCGGCGGAAGTGCGCAGCCTTGCGCAGCGCTCGGCGACGGCGGCGCGGGAAATCAAGGAACTCATCCATGACGCGGTGGACAAGATCGATGCCGGCGGCAGGCTGGTCGACGAAGCTGGTACGACGATGGAGCGGATTGTGGCCTCTGTGCGGCAGGTGGCGGAGATCATGGGGGAGATCACCACGGCCAGCGAGGAGC
>NZ_LSTO01000001.1:2635375-2639267 GCF_002211445.1 Noviherbaspirillum denitrificans
GGGCATCCGCAAGGAATGGCTGGAGGTGTGATGGGATTCATTGGCCCGGATGTCGTCCTCAACAACCCGGCGTATGTGCACGAGAGCGCCTACCTGTACGGCAAGGTGACGGTCTCGGAACATGCGTCGATCTGGGCTAATGTCGTGGCACGGGCCGAGCACAAGCAGATCGTGATCGGCGCGTACACCAACATCCAGGACTTCGCGATGCTGCACATCGGCGACCGCACCGATACCATCATCGGCAGCCATTGTTCCATCACCCATCATTGCACCATCCATGGCTGCACCATCGGCGATAATTGCCTGATCGGCATCAATGCCACCATCATGGATGGTTGCGTGATCGGCGAGAACAGCATCGTCGGCGGCCACACCTATCTCAAGGAAGGGACGATCGTCCCGCCCAATTCCATCGTCGTCGGCGCACCGGGCAAGGTGACTCGCACCCAGAACAATTTCGTTCGCAACCGGCTCAATGCCCTGGCCTACTACAAGAATGCGCTTGCATATGCGGCCGGGAATTTCCGTGCCTGGGACGAATCGTCCTTCCCCATCGAGATGATGGCGGAAATGCAACGCCTGACGGCCTTGCTGGACGGTGAGGGTGACGGGACGCAGTGATGCGTTTTCGGCTCCATCCCCTTGTTGTGTTCGCGTCTGCCTAGTTACACTAGGGAAAGTTTGATTTCCCACACTTGCAGCCCGATCCCATCAGGAGGATGAATTGATGTTTTTGCAAGGCCGCCGTGCGCTGCTTGTTGGCGCGCTGTCCCTCATTCCCGCATTTGCTCTTGCACAGTCCGATGATACCGGCCCGATCCGCATTGGCGTCTCGGGCCCATTCACCGGCGGCTCCAGCCCGATGGGCGAAAGCATGCGCAACGGCATCCGTATCGCGGTCGAGGAAATCAACAATATCGGTGGGCTTAACGGCCGCAAGATCGAGCTGGTTGAGCGCGACGACCAGGCCAACAATGAAATGGGCGCGAAGATTGCCGATGAGCTGACGCGCATGAAGGTGGTTGCGACGGTCGGTATCGTCAATACCGGTGTGGGATTGGCGTCCATCGATGCCTACCAGAAGGCGAAGATCCCGCTGGTGGTCGCCGTGTCTACCGGCTCGGCGCTTACACGCAAGTACGCGCCGCCGGCTGCACCCGAAAATTACATCTTCCGGATTTCGCCGACCCTGGACCTGGAAGCGACGGTCGTGATCGCCGAGCTCAAGCGCAGGGGCGTGCAGAAGGTGGCCATCCTGGCGGACACGACGGCCTATGGCGACGCGGGCCTGAAAGCCTTCCAGGAGCAGGCGCGTGCTGCAGGCATCGAAGTGGCAGCGGAGGAACGGTTCAAGATCGGCGACCAGGACATGAGTGGCCAGGTCAAGGCGGCCAAGGCCAGCGGCGCGCAGGCGCTGATGGTATGGGGCATCGGTCCGGAACTGGCAGCGATTGCGCGCAACAAGGACTCGCTCGGATGGAAGGTGCCGATGATGGGAAGCTGGACCTTTTCCATGCGCAACTTCATCGACGGCGCCGGCAAGGCGGGCGAGGGGGCGATGATGCCGCAGACTTTCATCCAGGACTTGGGATCGAGCAGCAAGAACAGCTTCCTGCTCGCCTATAAGCGCACGTTCAAGAAGGACCGCATTCCGTCGCCGATGAGCGCGGCGCAGGGCTACGATGGCATGCACCTGCTTTATCTCGCGCTGCGGCAGGCGAATTCGACCGACGGAGTAAAGGTCAGGGATGCGCTGGAAAACCTCAAGAGCCGCTACCAGGGCGTGATCACCAGCTACAACAAGCCGTTCTCCAAGGCTGACCATGACGCGATCACGCAGAACATGCTCATCATGGGGGTGGTGTCGAACGGGCGCGTCGATTATGCCAATACCGACGACCAGAAAAAGGGCGCATTGCTGCGACTGAAGGCCCAGTAATACTTGTAATAACCGCAATCCGGCGACGGTGACATCCGTCCCCGGATTTTTTTCGCCAAAAAATAATACGATCGTTCTATTCTGGGGTATAGTAAGGCACACAAAACACAGAAGACAGCTTCACGCTCCCATCCCACATCTAATTTAAAAGGAAGAGATATGACTGCCGAATACAAGGTCAACGGCTCCGTTGCCGTCATCACGCTAAACAATCCGCCGGTCAACGGCCTCGGCCATGCGACGCGCAGCGCGATCGTGGAAGGCATGCGGCAGGCTCAGAACGACGATACCGTGAAGGCGATCGTGATCACTGGCTCCGGCAAGGCGTTCTCGGGCGGGGCGGACATCAAGGAATTCAATTCGCCGAAGGCGCATGCAGAGCCGACCTTGCACTCGGTCATCAACGTAATCGAAAACGCGACCAAGCCGGTCGTCGCGGCCATCCACACCGTCTGCATGGGCGGTGGCCTGGAATTGGCGCTCGGCTGCCATTACCGCGTGGTGTCCCCGGGCGCGCAGATCGCCCTGCCGGAAGTGAAACTGGGCATCCTGCCGGGCGCGGGCGGCACGCAGCGCCTGCCGCGCGTGGTCGGCCTGGAGCTGGCATTGAACATGATCGTGTCCGGCACTCCGGTCCCCTCCGAGAAGCTGGCCAAGACCGCGCTCTTCAACGAGCTGGTCGAAGGCGACCTGCTGGAAGCGGCCGTTGCCTTCGCCAACAAGGTTGCCGACGTGCGCCCGCTGCCGAAGGTACGCGACATCAAGATCGATTACCCGAACCACGAAGCCTTCCTGCAGTTCTCGCGCAATACCGTCAAGGCCATGGCAGGCCCGTTCCCGGCGCCGTCGAAGTGCGTCGATGCCGTAGCCGCTGCCGTGACGATGAAGTTCGACGACGGCATCAAGTTCGAGCGCGACCTGTTCCTGGAACTGGTGCAGACCACCGAATCCAAGGCGCTGCGCCATGCCTTCTTCGGCGAGCGCGCCGCCAGCAAGATCCCCGACGTGCCGGAAGGCACCCCGACCCGCCAGATCAAGAGCGCCGCAGTCATCGGTGCAGGCACCATGGGCGGCGGCATCGCGATGAACTTCGCAAATGCCGGCATCCCGGTCAAGATCCTCGAGATGAAGCAGGAAGCGTTGGACAAGGGCCTGGCCACTATCCGCAAGAACTACGAGAACACGATGAAGAAGGGCAAGCTGTCGCCCGAGAAGTTCGAGCAGCGCGTGGGCCTCATCACCGGCACGCTGTCGTATGAAGAAATCGGCCAGGCGGATATCGTCGTTGAAGCCGTGTTCGAAGACCTCGGCGTCAAGGAGCAGGTGTTCAAGAAGCTGGATGAAGTGATGAAGCCGGGCGCGATCCTGGCCTCCAACACCTCCACGCTCGACGTGAACAAGATTGCTGCCTTCACCAAGCGTCCGCAGGACGTGATCGGCCTGCACTTCTTCAGCCCGGCGAACGTCATGAAGCTGCTGGAAATCGTGCGCGGCGAGAAGACCGGCAAGGATGTGCTCGCGACTTCCATGGCACTGTCCAAGAAGATCAAAAAGACCGGCGTCGTGTCCGGCGTATGCGATGGCTTCATCGGCAATCGCATGATCGAGCAGTACAGCCGCCAGGCTGGTTTCCTGCTGGAAGAGGGCGCGCTGCCGGAGCAGGTGGACAAGGCGATCGAGAAGTTCGGCTTTGCGATGGGTCCTTTCCGCATGGGCGACCTGGCCGGCAACGACATCGGCTGGTACATCCGCAAGCGCCGTTACATCGAGAAGCCGGAAGTCACCTATTCGAAGACCGCCGACCTGCTGTGCGAAATGGGCCGCTTCGGCCAGAAGACGTCCGCCGGCTGGTACGACTACAAGCCGGGCGACCGCAAGCCGTATCCGTCGCAGGTCGTCAACGACATGATCGTCAAGCACTCGGCCGACCTCGGCATCGAGCGCCGCAAG
>NZ_LSTO01000001.1:2639277-2660375 GCF_002211445.1 Noviherbaspirillum denitrificans
GTGCCGGGCGAGATGATGCGCGACGCGGCGATGAGCAGCATCGCCGATGTCATCCGCTACGTCCCCGGCGCGACCGCGCACCAGGGCGAAGGCAACCGCGACCAGGTGGTTCTGCGCGGCAACGCCACGACGGCGGACTTCTTCGTCGACGGCATCCGCGACGACGCACAAACCTTCCGTGACCTGTACAACCTCGAGCGAGTCGAAGTGCTGAAGGGACCGGCAGGGATGGTATTCGGTCGCGGCGGCGCGGGCGGGATCGTCAATCGCGTGACCAAGCGCCCGGTGTTCGGCCATGTCGGCAACGCACAGCTCACCGTCGGCAGCGACAGCCAGGTGCGCGGCTCGGTCGATATCGGCAACAAGATCAACGATGCGGCCGCGTGGCGACTGAACGCGATGGGCGAAAAGTCGGACAGCTTCCGCAACGGCGTCGAACTCGAGCGTTACGCGATCAATCCGACCGTGATCCTGACGCCGAGCGCCGACACGTCCTTGACCCTGGGCTATGAACACCTGCGCGACGACCGTACCGCGGACCGCGGCTTTCCATCGTTTGCCGGCCGGCCGTTCAATGCCGACCCATCGGTGTTCTTTGGCAATGCCGACCAAAGCCGCTCGAAGGCAACTGTTGACGGCTTTTCAGCGGTGCTTGATCACGACCTGGGCGGCGGCATGCAGCTGAAGAACAGCTTCCGCGCGACGCGTTACGACAAGTTCTACCAGAACGTCTATGCGGGCAGCGCTGTCAACGCCGCTGGCAACCTGACGCTATCGGCTTACAACAACGCCAACAAGCGCACGAATATCTTCAACCAGACCGACCTCACGGCGAAAGTCCGCAGCGGCGACATCGAGCACACGCTGCTGGCAGGCGTCGAACTGGGTCACCAGGACAGCACGAACTTGCGCCAGACCGGCTTCTTCGGCAGCGCGACCAGCGCGACGGTCTCCGCAAGCAATCCGTTCGCCGCGACGACGCGCTTCCAGTCGACCGGCACCGATGCCAACAACCGCGTGAAGGCTGATATTGCCGGCGTGTACGTACAGGACCAGATCGCGCTGTCGAAGCAGTGGAAGGTGCTGGCCGGCGTGCGCTATGACCATTTCAAGGTCGACTTCGACGACAAGCGCACGACGACCACGCCGGTCGACCTGGCGCGCACCGACAATGCATTCAGCCCGCGCCTCGGCGTAATCTGGACGCCGACCGACACGTCGACCTACTACGCCAGCTACAGCTATGCGGTGCTGCCGTCCGGCGAGCAGCTGAGCCTGGCGCCGAATACCTCCGACCTGGCGCCGGAGAAGGCTAAGAACTATGAAATCGGCGCACGCTGGGATGTGCAGCCTGCGCTCACGTTGTCAGCCGCCCTGTTCCGGCTCGACCGCGATGAAGTCCGTGTGGCCGACCCGGCTCGCGCAGGCTTTTTCGTGAAGACCGGCCAGCAGCGCACCGAAGGCCTGGAACTCGGCCTGCAGGGTGATGTGATGCGCAACTGGCAAGTGTTTGCCGGCTATGCCTTCCTCGATGGCCGCATCACGAAGGCGACCTCGTCCGGTCCGGCGGGCGCGAAGATCGGCCTGGTGCCCGACCATGCCGCGTCGATCTGGAACAAGTTCACCCTCGGCGGCGGCTGGGGACTGGGCCTGGGCGTGGTGTACCAGTCGGATTCCTACACCTCGTTCACCAACACGGTGAAACTGCCTTCCTTCACCCGTACGGACGGCGCGGTGTACTACGACTTTGCCGACGGCAAGACGCGCCTCGCGCTCAATGTCGAGAACCTGTTCGACAAGGCGTACTTCCCGACCGCGAACGGTGACAACAACATCAGCCCGGGCGCGCCGCGCAATGCCCGCCTGACCTTGTCCACGTCGTTCTGATCAGAAGCCGACGGCGAGCGTGGCGTAGAGGGCCAGCACGGAGCCGGCGAAAGCCGATCCGTAGCAGGCCAGTTTGGCTGCCGGCCCGGGATGGATACCGACGTCGTGCAGGCTCTTGAAAATCCGGTGCGCCGCGTGCCACAGGTAAAGCACGATGACCGCGACGATCCCCAGCTTGCCAAGCACCGTTTGCGCGAAGCCGAGCATGTTCTGGTAGCTCATCACATCGGGCGAAAGGATGAAGCCGATCGGGATGGCGATGCCGGTGATGAACACGAGTACCGGTCCGGTCAGCGCCGACAGCATGCCGCCGGCACCGAACAGTGCCCAGAATATGGGAGCGTTGGAACGTTTTGTCATGATGCAAGGCTCCAGACCGCGAAAAACAGGACCAGCGTTGCAAGCGCGGCAGCGGCGAGTCCGGCGCCCGTGATGATGCGCGGGCCGACCCGTTTTCCGCCCATCACGATGGGTGGCATCGTCTTGGGCATGATGTCGAACCAGCTCCACGTATGGTAGAGCATCGCCGCCAGCGCCGCCACGTGCAGCGCCACCGAAACCGGGTGCCGCAGCACGGCCCCCCAGGCATTGAATGCCGCCTCGCCCTTCGCCAGGCACAGCATGCCGGCCAGCAGGATGAAAGCGTAGGCCGCCACTACCAGCGCCGTGAGTTCGCGCGCCATGTAGCGCACGAAGAACGGATTCTTGCGCCACCAGCCCGTCATCGGGCGCACGTAAGGTTTGCGCGGATCGCTCATTTTTTGCCTCCGCGTCGTCCCAGCAGATTGGCGAAGAAATCCTTCGCGCTGTTGATCTTGTTGATGTTCACCGCATTCGCCGGGTCCACGCCCTTCGGGCAGACCTCCGAGCAGTAGCCGACTGCGGTGCAGTTCCAGACACCCTCTTCCGCACTCACCAGTTCCATGCGCTCGGCCTGTCCGCCGTCGCGGGTGTCGGAGTTGTACCGGTGCAGCAGCGCGAGCACGCCGGGGCCCATGAAATCCTTGTTCAAACCGTATTGCGGACAGGCTGCGTAGCACAGCATGCAGTTGATGCAGGAGCTGAACTGCTCGTAGCGGTCGCGCTCTTCCGGCGTCTGCAGGTATTCGCCCTGGTCGAGCCGCCGCACTTCCTTCGCGACGATGTAGGGCTTGATGCTTTCCAGCTTGCTGATGAAGTCGTCCGGCCGCACGACGAGGTCCCGCTCAATGGGAAAGTGGTTGAGCGGCTCCACCCGCACGCCGCCCGGGAAGAAGTCGCGCAGGAAGGTGTGGCAGGAAAGCTCAGGTTTGCCATTGATCATCATCCCGCAGCTGCCGCAGATCGCCATGCGGCAGGACCAGCGGTAGCTGAGCGTGCTGTCGAGTTCGTCCTTGATGTATTGCAATCCCTGCAATACAGACATGTCATCGGTGAACGGCACGGCATAGCGCTGGAAAAACGGCTCCTTGTCCTGCTCGGGCCGGTAGCGCAACACTTCCATTTCGATGGTCCTAGGCATGTGCGCTCTCCTTTCCCTGCAGCGCTTCCCCGGCGGCACCGTAGGCGCGCACGGCGGGTTGCGAACGGGTGATCTTCACGTCGCCGTAGCCGATACGCGGCGCGTCACCGCCCGCGTAATGCGCGAGCGTGTGCTTGAGGAAGTTGACGTCGTCGCGCGCCTCGAAGCCGTCGAGCCGCTGGTGCGCCCCGCGCGATTCCTTGCGGTTGAGGGCCGAATACGCCATCGCCTGCGCGACGTCGAGCTGGAAGCCGAGCTCGATCGCCTGCAGCCAGTCCGTATTCCAGACGCTGGATTTGTCGTCTACCTTCACTCGCGCGAAGCGCAGCTTGAGTTCGTCGATCTTGTCGCAGGTTTCCTGCATTTCGCTGCCGATGCGGTAAATGCCGCAGCCGCGCTCCATACTGAGCGCCATTTCCTTGCGCAACACCGAGATGCGTTCCGTGCCGTCGTCGCTGCGGACCAGCCCGACGGCGCGCTGCATCGCGGCTTCAGCCTGCCGTTCGAGCAGCGACGAATCGCTCAAGGTCGCGGCATGCGCGAAGCGAGCCGCTTCCTCCCCGGCCACCTTGCCGAAGACGCACAGCTCGGCCAGCGAATTGGAGCCCAGCCGGTTCGCGCCGTGGATGCCGACGCTCGAGCATTCGCCCACTGCGTACAGGCCCGGCAGCGGCGCTTCGGTCCGGCCGTTCACCAGGATGCCGCCCATCGTGTAATGGATCGCCGGGCGCACCGGAATCGGCTTGTGCACCGGGTCGATGCCCATGAAACGCTCGGCCAGTTCGCAAATCAGCGGCAGGCGCTCGCGGATATGCTTCTCGCCGAGATGGCGCAGGTCGAGCAGCACAGCGGATCCTTGCGGTGTGCTGACGGTATTGCCCTTGCGGTCTTCATGCCAGAACGCCTGCGACAGGCGGTCGCGCGGACCGAGCTCCATCGCCTTCTTGCGCGGCCACGGATCCGGTGGCCCGAGCCCGTAATCCTGCAGGTAGCGGTAGCCGTCCTTGTTGACAAGGATGCCGCCCTCGCCGCGACAGGCTTCGGTGAACAGCAGGCCGGTGCCCGGCATCGCGGTCGGGTGGTATTGCACGAATTCCATGTCGCGCAGCGGCACGCCGTGACGGTAGGCGAGCGCCATGCCGTCGCCGGTGACAATGCCGCCGTTGGTGCTTTGCCGGAATACGCGGCCCGCGCCGCCGGTCGCAATGATGACCGCCTTCGCCTTGATAAGCACGAAGCGCCCGGTGCTGATCTGGATCGCAAGCACGCCTTGGCAGCGGCCGTCCTCGACGATCAGGTCGCAGCAGAAGTATTCATCGAAGCGCTTGATGGACGGGTATTTGATCGAGGTCTGGAACAGCGTGTGCAGCATGTGGAAGCCGGTCTTGTCGGCCGCGAACCAGGTCCGCTCGATCTTCATGCCGCCGAACGCGCGCACATTGACGTGGCCGTCCTCCTTGCGGCTCCACGGGCAGCCCCAGTGCTCCATCTGCACCATCTCTTCGGTGCAATGGGCGACGAAGTAGTCGACGACGTCCTGCTCGCACAGCCAGTCGCCGCCGGCCACGGTGTCGTTGAAATGATGGTCCAGGCTGTCGTGCTGCTGCACGACGCCCGCCGATCCGCCCTCGGCTGCCACCGTGTGGCTGCGCATCGGATAGACCTTGGACACCAGGGCTACCTTCAGCCGCGGATCCTGTTCAGCCACCGCGATCGCGGCGCGCAGTCCGCCGCCTCCCGCCCCTACGATGGCTACGTCAGCTTCGAAAATTTCCACGTTCGCACCTCGGTTCCAAGGCCTTGCTGTTCCGGTAAGCAATGCTCTAGAACCAATATAGGCGCGTTGAATTTCAGCGCAAATGACTCAGGTCAACGATATCGGGAAGGCGGCTGGAAGGAGGAGATGCGAAAAGCCTGCGGGTCGTGGGAGGGAGATGCGGAAGCGGGTTGGCGATTCGGGCTGCGCTGTTCTGTTACTGCATGGCGGCCGCCATCGTGGAGCGCATCCGGTGTCACGAACCTCCACTATTCCCAGTTTTCCGTCCCACGGCCGGCAGGCTCTGCGGATGGAACGACTTTACCGGAGCAGGTTTGAGGGGCGTTGAGCTTGCTCAAGTTGCATCATTTGCTCGTTGACGACATCGAAACATCGAACTCGCAGCACTTCCGTGGCCTGATCGACAATTCGCATTGCGAGGCTGGCATGCAGAATGACTAAATTCTGCGGCATGGATGCCGATAACCCTAACACGTGGATTACGCACGCCGGTTGCATTTCAATATTCGCAACCCTCCATCCGCATTTCAAGTATTAGACAGGTCGCTGCATGGCTTTCACCGATAACCAACTCGCCTTGATCAAGCTGTATCTGGCCAGCTTCAACCGCGCACCCGAGAAGAACGGGCTCGACTACTGGTCCACACAACTCGCGTCCGGCAAATCCTTTTCGAGCATTGTGTCGACGGTGTTCAGCCTGGACGTGGTCAAGGCGATCTATCCGGATGTGCTGCCGGACGATGCCTTCCTGACGCAGATCTACATCAACATCTTCAACAAGCTGCCCGACCCGGAAGGCCTCGGCTACTGGATGGGCAAGCTCGCACTCGGCGCGCAGCGCAGCGCGCTGGTGATGGACATGATCAACGCCGGCCTCGGCGTCCCCGACGGCACACCGGGCAAGGCCTTCATCGCCAATCGTTACACGGCGGCGCAATACGCAGTCAACGTGCAGTTGGAGCAGAACGCGTCGTACAACGTGAACACGCTGAAGTCGGCCATGGCGAGCGTCACCGGCGACACCGCTTCGATCCTGACGGCGAACAAGATCATCGACGCGATCAACACCGGCGGCCTCGACGGCCCGCTGAACCCGATTTCCGTCACCGGCGCCACGAGCGGCTATGTCAACGCCGCGGCCAAGGCCGCCGGCCTGTCAGCCGTCATCGACCTCACCGGCACCAATGCCGTTGCGGGGAACACGGTACTCTTCCTTGTCAACGATGCGCTGTTCCCGACTTCCATCACCTACCTCCTGACCGCGACCGACATCAAGGCCAACAAGGTGACCGTCAAGCTGCCCACCACGGCCAACTGGGGCACGGACGGCACCAAGGTCTTGAGCGTGAAGATTGCCGATGTCCCGAATGGCAAGATCAGCGGCGCCGGCGGCCATGTCACGCTGATCGTCGACGTCACCGCGCCGAGCGCACCGACACAGGCCATGACAACGGCCACCGCTTCCCTCGCGACCAACGGCATCAGCGCCGCACAGAAGGCGGCCGGTGTTGCGGTAGTCGTCAACCTTTCCGGGACAGGCGCAGCTGTCGGCGATTCCGTCAGCATCCTGCTCGGCGGTGTTGCGTTTACGACGCCGGTGACACGCGTATTGACCGCTTCCGACATCTCCGCCGGCACGGCCACCGTGACCATCGGCGGGACTTCATCCTGGGGCACGGACGGCAGCAAGACGCTGACGGCGCGGATCACCGATGCCGCCGGCAATGTCGGCGCCGCCGCGGGGGCGCTGACCGTGATGCTCGACTCGCTCGGCCCCACGCTGTCCACTGCATCGCCAGCCGACAACGCCACCAACGTGGCCCTCGCGGGAAGCATTGTCCTGACCTTCAATGAAAACATCGCAGCAGGCACTGGCAATATCGTCATCAGCAACGGTATAGGCGACACGCGCACCATAGATGTGAGCGACTCCACCCAGGTCACCATCGCCGGCAAGACGGTCACAATCCAGCCCACGCTGAAGCTTCTGCCCAGCAGCGCCTACAACATCCAGATGGCGAGCGGCGTCATCACGGATACGGCAGGCAATCCCTACGCTGGCATCAGCAACATCACCACGTTGAACTTCACCACGTCCGCACTGCCCTCCTATACGGTTGCGCAGGCAGCGACCGCGGTAGCGGCGGACCCGACGGTGCAGTTCGTGCTCAGCGATACCGCGGCCAACCTGGCGCTGGATGCCGCGACCAACAGCGGGGCCGGCACATACACGACGAATCGCGCCATCGTATTTACGTCGACACCGAGCATTGCGCAACTGGCGGCAGTCGATGCAGCAACCACCGGCACGCTGACCTATACCGCCGTCTCCGATACGGCGGCCAACCTGGCAACCAATACCGGCGGCTACGTCAAAGCCGGCATCAACGTCACGGTCACTGACACCGCCACCATGAGCCAGCTTGCCGCCATCGACCTTGACAACACCACCGGGTCGCTGACCTATGCGAGCGGCATCGCCGACACTGCCGCCAACCTCCAGGCGAACAGCGGCGGCTACGTCAAGGCCGTGACAAACGTGACGGTGACCGACGCGCCGACGATCGCACAATTGACCGCCATCGACGCCGCCAACACCACAGGAACACTGACCTATGCGTCGGCGGTTACCGATACCGGCGCCAACCTGCGCACCGATGCGCTGCTTAACAGCGGCGCCGGCAAGTATGTCACCGCGCACAATGTCGTCTTCACCACCGTCGCCAGTATCGCGCAGCTGAGCGCCGTGGATGCTGCCACCAGCGGCACGATGACTTATGCGCTCGGTGTGTCGGACACCGCCGCCAACCTGTATGCGGACGCCATCAGCATCGCCACCGGCCGGCCGTATATTGCCGGCCACGATGTCACCATCACCGATGCCGCGACGATTGCGCAACTTACCGCCATCGACGGCGCGACGACCGATACGCTGACCTATACGGCGGTCGTGGACACGGCCGCCAACCTGTTTGCCAACACCGGCGGCTACGTGAAGTCCGGGACCAATGTCACGGCCACTACTGCGGCCACCATCGCACAATTGACAACCATCGACACCGTGAACGGCAGCGGCACGCTCAGCTACACCGCGGGCCTGGCCGACACGGCCGCCAACCTTGCCACAAATACGGGCGGATACGTCACGACCGGCGTCAATGTCACCGTGACGACGGCCGGCACCATCGCGCAACTGACTGCCATCGACGCTGCAAATACCAGCGGCACGATGACCTACGCGTCGGGCATAGCCGACAACTTTGCCGGCTACGCTGCTTCAACCGTGATCATCAACCTGATCAATGCGGCCACTGCAGGCACGGTCGCCTTCACGAATGCAGGCGCCGAGACAACGCTGAATGTATCCGCACTGACGCTGGGCGTGACGATCAACGGCAACGGCACGGCGGAAACGCTGACGGGCGGCGGCGGCGCAGACACCATCATTGGCGGCGGCGGCAACGACACGATCGCCGGCGGCGCCAGTGCCGACACGATTACCGGCGGAGCCGGCATGGACACGCTGACCGGCGGGGCGGGAAACGACACCTTCAAGTTTTCGACGGGAGATACCGGCGCGACGACCGGCACGGCGGACAGCATTAGCGACCTTGCGGTCGGCGACCGTATCGACCTGTCCGGATTGACAAATCCCGTCACATTGTTTGCGAAATTGGCGAAGGCGACGGTGCTGAGCGGAGATGCCGCGACAGTGACACTGGCGGGACTGACGGACAGCACCTACGACGCCTGGATCGCCACGGTGGGCGGCAACGACTACCTGGTCTGGGAAACGGCCGCCGACGGATCGGCGACGGAAGTGGTCCTGATCGGGACCGCTGCACCCGGCACGCTCGCCAACTGGACCTTTGCATCGAATGTGATCACCGTGGTGGCCTGATGCGGTGATGAAAGGAAAATGAAGCAAGCCGATAGGCCGGATTCTGTTACGGCGGCCGGGCAAGCCCGGCTGCTATGACAGCCATTCCTCTAGGCCGTGGATTGCTCCACGGCTCAAGCTTTCTACCCGCACGCTCCGCGAGCAGCATCAATGCGTGCCTATTTGAAATTGCTCCGGGTGGAGGTTACCGCGTTTCACCGTAACTTAATACGCTCGTCTCTGTGGCCCTGTTCCGCGCCTCACGGCGGACGGCCGTTAGCCGTCACCCTGCTCTATGGAGTCCGGACCTTCCTCCCGCCACCTTGCGGCGGCCAGCGGCTGTCTGGCTTGCTTCAGGCGGTATTGTAGCCCACGCGGGCAGTCGCGATATGCTACGTTAGTCTTTTTTCACGTAAATCCATCATGGCAAACAGAACCGGCGGACAAATCCTTGTCGATGCGCTCAGGACCCATGGCGTCGACATCACCTTCGGCGTACCGGGGGAAAGCTACCTCGCTGTCCTCGATGCCTTGCATGACGCGCCGATCCGGTTCATCACCTGCCGCCAGGAAGGCGGCGCGGCCTTCATGGCCGAAGCCTACGGCAAGCTGACCGGCCGGCCCGGCATCTGTTTCGTCACGCGCGGACCGGGCGCGACCAATGCGTCGATCGGCGTGCATACCGCGCAGCAGGATTCGACGCCGATGATCCTGTTCATCGGCCAGGTCGGCAACGACTTCGTCGAGCGCGAAGCCTTCCAGGAAATCGATTACCGCCGCATGTTCGGCACCATGGCCAAATGGGTTGCGCAGATCGATCGCGCCGACCGCATTCCTGAATACATCGCGCATGCATTCCAGGTTGCCACCAGCGGACGCCCGGGACCGGTCGTGCTGGCACTGCCGGAAGACATGCTTGCAGAGGTTGCCGACGTGCGCGACGCACGTCCCTACCAGCCGGTGCAGGCCGCGCCTTCCGCCGCGCAGATCGGCACGCTGCGCGAGATGCTGGCCGCCGCGCAACGTCCACTCGTTCTGCTGGGCGGTGCGGGCTGGAGCGCGGAAGCATGCGCCGACATCCGCCGCTTCGCCGAAACCAATGCCTTGCCGGTTGCGTGTGCCTTCCGCTTCCAGGACCTGATTGACAACTGTCATCCGCACTATGCTGGCGACGTCGGCATCGGCATCAACCCGAAACTGGCGGCACGCATCAAGGATGCCGACCTGCTGCTCGCCATCGGCCCGCGTCTGGGCGAGATGACGACCAGCGGATATACCTTGCTTGAAGCCCCCTGCCCGCGGCAGAAACTCATCCATGTGCACAGCAGCGCGGAAGAACTCGGGCGCGTGTACCAGGCGGACCTGATGATCAACAGCGGCATGCCGCAGATCGCGTCCATGCTGGCGGCGATGGAACCGGTCGACGCATCGGCCTGGAAAGATTCCGTGCGTGCAGCCCGTGCCGATCTTGAGGCATGGCAGCAGGAGCCGCCGGTGTTCAGGAATGGCGAGGCAAAGCTGAACCTGTGGCGCGTGGTGCAGACGCTGAAGCAATCCCTGCCCGCCGACACCATCATCACCAACGGCGCCGGCAATTTCGCCACCTGGGCGCATCGTTTCTGGCCCTACGGCGGCTTCCGCACGCAGCTTGCGCCGACTTCCGGCGCGATGGGATACGGCGTCCCCGCCGCCGTCGCAGCACGCATCATTGAACAGCAGCATGGCCGGAATCGCAGCGTACTCAATGTCGCGGGCGACGGCGACTTCCTGATGACGGGCCAGGAACTGGCGACAGCGGTGCAGTACCGTGCCGGCGTCCTGTTCATCATCTTCAACAATGGCGCTTACGGCACGATCCGCATGCACCAGGAGCGCGAATATCCGGCACGCGTCTCGGGCACGGCGCTGCAGAATCCGGACTTTGCCGCCCTTGCCCGCGCCTATGGAGCATTCGGCGAGCATGCGGACACGACAGCCGGCTTCGAGGATGCCTTGCAGCGCGCGCTTGCGCATATCGCGGAGACAGACCTGCCGGCGCTGATCGAACTGCGCTACGACGCCGATCTGATTTCGCCAAATGCCACACTGCAATCGATCCGACAGGCGGCGCAGGAGAAGCAGCGCTCCGTTTAATGCAGGAAATGCCTTTGCGCAGGTTCCACAATTCGATTCACGCGCAGAATTTTTTCGTCCGGATAATGTCAAGAGCATCATATCGGGGCCAAGCCGGCACCCGAGGCACCGCATCGACATTTCCTCCTGACCATGGCACTCGTCTCCATCACTGAGGCTGCTCGACTTGCGCGACGGAATCGCTCGACGATCTACCGCGACATCGAGAAGGGCCGCCTGAGCAAGACCGTCACGCCCGACGGCGAGACGCAGATCGACACGTCGGAATTGCTGCGCGCCTACGGCAACCTGTACAGCGCGGACGAGGGGGACGCGGGCGACGAAGCGTCGCGCGACAAGCTCAAGATCGCGCTGCTGGAAGAACGCAACCGCTCGCTGGAACGCGCGCTTTCCCTTGAAGCCGAACTGCGCAAGGTCAAGGACCAGGTCACCAACGAATTGCGGGCGCGCATCGCCGACAAGGAAAACGTCATCAAGGTGCTGGAGAGCAAGGTCCTGTTCCTCGAATATGACAAGCAGATGGAAACGCATCCGGAAGACAATACTCTTCCGCCGGAAAGCGCGTTGAACGATCCCGGCGCCACACAACCGCCCATGCGACCAAAGCAGCGTTGGTGGAAGGCGATCATCGAGAAGCGGAAAAAAGCGCCACCGCGCAAGTAATCCACGGCGCGTAATGCAGGAACTTCAACTCTCCCGCTTTCTCCAAAAGCAGTCCCCCGCGACGCGCGGGAAGACGTTCACCCACTTGAAAGGAGGCACATCATGCGCATAGCCGATGCGATGACACGCGACGTCCAATTGGTCAGTCCGGACCAGAGCATCATCGAGGCGGCAAAGATGATGGCGGATGGCGACTGCGGTTCGCTGCCGGTGGCGGATAACGACCGCCTGGTCGGGATGGTAACGGACCGGGATATGGTCGTGCGCGCCCTTGCACAGGGCAAAACCGATTGCAAGGTTCGCGACGTCATGAGCCAGGACATCAAATACTGCTTTGAAGAAGACGACGTCGACGATGTCGCACAAAACATGGGAGATCTGCAGATTCGCCGCCTGCCTGTCCTGAGCAAGGACAAGCGCCTGGTGGGAATTGTTTCGCTGGGTGACATCACCCAAACGACCGACTCGGATATTGCCGGAGAAGCGCTGTCGTCAATCAGCGAAAAGGCATCACAGCACAGCAGCACTGGTGCGCGCCCGCACTGACCGCATGGAAGGCGGGAGGGCCATGCCCTTCCGCCTTTTTTTCAATCAGGCAAACTTGGTGAAGTCCGGGCGGCGCTTTTCGAAGAAAGCGGTGAATGCTTCCTTCGCTTCCTGCGACATCAGCATTTCGCCGAAATGCCTGTTCTCTTCCATCATGCGCGCATTGATCGCTTCCGCCTGCGCGCCCTTCATCAACCGCTTGGTCACGCGCAGCGACGATGCAGGCAGCGCCGCCAACTTGGCTGCCTGGGCATGCGCTAGTTCCGCAACTTCGGCCACAGGCACAACCTTGCTGACCAGGCCCATGTCATAGGCTTCCTCGGCGTGGAAAGCTTCTCCCAGCAGCAGCTTTTCTGCCGCACGCGGATAGCCGACCATGGCCGGGAACAACATGCTCGACGCAAATTCCGGGCACAGGCCGAGCTGCGTGAACGGCATCGCGAACTTGGCATTGTCTGCCGCATAGACGAGGTCGCAATGCATCAGCAGGGTGGTGCCGATGCCGACCGCATTGCCGGCCACCGCCGCAACTACCGGCTTGCTGGCAGCGCTGAGGTTGCGCATGAATTGGGCAACGGGACGATCGCCCACATCTGCCGACGAATTCTTCATGAAATCTTCCAGATCATTGCCGGCGGTGAATACCTCCGGCTTGCCCTGGATAACGATCGCGCGAACAGCGGTGTCGCTTTCCGCGTCCTTGAGCGCATCCGCCATCATCTGGTACATCGCCGAGGTGATGGCGTTCTTCTTTTCCGGACGGTTGAATTCGATCGTCAGGACGCCGTTTGCCTTGCTGGTGAGAATATCCATGAAGTCTCCGCTGAATTTTTTCCGATGTTAGCCTGCGGCAGGGATTGTGTCTGTCATGGTCTTGACAGTCCCGCCCCAGAAAAAAAGCCGCACAGCTCATCGCTGCGCGGCTTGTCAATTACTGCTCGATAGTCAACCTTAGACGCGTTCAAAGATGCCTGCCGCACCCATGCCGGCGCCGACGCACATCGTGACCATGCCGTACTTCAGGTTCTTACGGCGCAGTGCGTGGATCACGGTGGCGGAGCGGATCGCGCCGGTCGCGCCCAGCGGGTGGCCGAGGGCGATCGCGCCACCCATCGGGTTGACCTTCGCGGGGTCGAGGCCGAGGTCTTTCACCACCGCCAGCGATTGCGCGGCAAACGCTTCATTCAGCTCGAACCAGTCGATCTGGTCCTGGGTGATGCCGGCGGCGCGGCACGCTGCGGGAATCGCTTCCTTCGGACCGATGCCCATGATTTCCGGCGGCACGCCGCGTACCGAGAAGGAAACAAAGCGGGCCAGCGGCGTCAGGTTGAACTGCTTCAGGATCTTTTCACTGACGACGATCAGCGCACCTGCGCCGTCGGAAGTCTGCGAGCTGTTGCCCGCGGTGACCGAGCCCTTGGCGGCAAACACCGGCTTCAGCTTGGCCAGGCCTTCGATGCTGGAGTCGCCACGCGGACCTTCGTCGAGGCTGACGGTGCGGGATTTGATATCAATTTCACCGGTCGCCAGGTTGGGGAAGCGCTCAATGATCTCGACCGAGGTCATTTCATCGGCAAATTCGCCGGCCTGCTGCGCGGCGATTGCGCGACGGTGCGATTCGAGCGAGAAGGCATCCTGCTCTTCGCGCGAGACCTTCCACTGGTTGGCAACTTTCTCGGCGGTCAGGCCCATGCCGTAGGCCAGGCCGACGTTCTCGTCCTTGAAGACGGCGCCGTTGATCGAGGGGTGATGACCCATCATCGGCACCATGGACATGGACTCGGCGCCGCCGGCGATCATCACGTCGGCTTCACCGACGCGGATGCGGTCGGCGGCCATTGCGACGGCGGTGATGCCGGATGCGCAGTAGCGGTTGATGGTCACGCCGCCGATGGTGTTCGGCAGGCCGGCCAGCACGACAGCGTTACGTGCCATGTTCATGCCCTGCTCGGCTTCCGGGAAGGAGCAGCCGATGATCGCGTCTTCGATCAGCTTCGGATCGAGGTTGGGCACTTGCGCAACCGCGTTCTGGAGCACGCGCACCAGCAGGTCGTCCGGACGGACGTTCTTGAACATGCCGCGCGGCGCCTTGCCGATCGGGGTGCGGGTGGCGGCGACAATGTATGCGTCTTGAACTTGTTTCGTCATTTTCTGTACTCCAGATCCGGATTAGTTGCGGACGGGTTTGCCGGTTTGCATCATGCCCATGATGCGTTCCTGCGTCTTCGGATTGTTCAGCAGTTCCACGAAGGCCTTGCGCTCGAGGTCGAGCAGCCACTGTTCGCTGACCAGGCTGCCTTGCTCGACGTCGCCGCCGGAAACGATCTCGGCGATCATCGCGCCGAGCTTGAAGTCGTGCGCGGAGATGAAGCCGCCGTCACGCATGTTGACCAGTTGCGCCTTGATCGTATTGATGCCGTAGCGGCCGGTCACCGGGATCAGCTTCTTGGCCGCAGCGCGGTAGCCTGCGTCGAACATGGCGCGGGCTTCCGCCTTGGCGACATACAGCAGCTCATACGGGTTGAAGACGATGGTGTCGCTCTGCTTCAGGTAGCCCATCTGCTGCGCTTCCAGTGCGGACTTCGACACGTTCGCGGTCGCTGCGTTGGTGAAGTAGGTCTTCAGGAATTGCAGGATGTCGTTGCCCTTCGCATCGTTGGCGGCGCGGACGGCGGCTTCCTTCAGGCCGCCGCCTGCCGGCACCAGGCCCACTCCCACTTCGACCAGGCCGATGTAGGATTCGATCGAAGCCACGCGCTTGGCAGCGTGCAGCATCAGTTCGCAACCGCCGCCCAGTGCGAGGCCAGCGACGGCGGCCACGACCGGAACGTTGGCGTACTTCAGGTTCATCAGTGCGTTCTGCAGCTTCGACACTTCCGGACCGATTGCATTCGCGCCGCCTGCCATGAAGGCCGGCAACATCGCCTGCAGGTCGGCGCCGGCGGAGAAGGCACCGCCTTCGGTCGCGTCGGCATTCCAGAGCACCAGACCCTTGAAGTTCTTCTCGGCTTCTTCGATCGCCTTGGCCAGACCGGCAACGACGCCCGGGCCGATGACGTGCATCTTGGTCTTCGTCGACAGGATCAGCACATCATCGTTCTGGTGCCAGATGCGGACGGAGTCGTCTTCGAATACGGTGGTGCCGCCATTCGTGCCGTCGGCCACGCCTTCACCGGCGAGCGGTGCGCGGAATGCCTGGCGCTTGTAGACGGGCAGGTCGAGGCGCGGCACATAGGCCTTCTTCGCCGGCGACCATGAACCTTCCGGCGTGTGCACGCCGTCGCGGCCGTCGAATACCCACTGCGGCAGCGGCGCATTGCACAGCGCCTTGCCTGCATCGATGTCTTCCTTGACCCACTGGGCGACCTGCTGCCAGCCAGCGGCTTGCCAGCCTTCGAACGGGCCGTTCTTCTGGCCGAAGCCCCAGCGCAGCGCGAAGTCGACGTCGCGCGCGGAGTCGGCGATCGATTCGAGGTGCACGGCGATGTAGTGGAAACCGTCACGGAAAATGGACCACAGGAATTGCGCCTGCGGATGCGTCGATTCGCGCAGCGCCTTCATGCGCTTGGCGGGATCCTTTTCCTTCAGGATGCGCACGACCAGCTCGTCAGCCTTGCCGGTGGACGGCACATAGTCGTTCTTCTCACCGTCAAAGCGCAGGATTTCCTTGCCCGCCTTCTTGAAGAAACCGGCGCCGGTCTTCTGGCCGAGCGCGCCGGCGGAGACCAGTTTCTCGAGCAGTTCGGGCGTCTTGTAGACCGGATAGAAGGGATCGGACTGCAGGTTGTCCTGCATGGTCTTCATCACGTGGCCCATGGTGTCCAGGCCGACCACGTCCGCCGTGCGGAAGGTGGCGGACTTGGCGCGGCCGAGCTTGGTGCCGGTCAGGTCGTCGACCACATCGACCGGCAGGCCGAACTTCTGCGCTTCGTACATGGTCGCCATCATGTTGAAGACACCGACACGGTTGGCGATGAAGTTCGGGGTGTCCTTCGCGCGCACCACGCCCTTGCCGAGGGTGGTGGTCAGGAAGCCTTCGAGCTGGTCGAGGATTTCCGGACGGGTCGCGCTGGTCGGGATCAGTTCGACCAGGTGCATGTAGCGCGGGGGGTTGAAGAAGTGGACGCCGCAGAAGCGCGCACGCAGGTCTGCGCTGAAGCCGTCGGACAGCGCGGTGATCGACAGGCCGGAAGTGTTAGAGGCGAAGATCGCGTTCGGCGCGATGTGCGGCGCGACCTTCTTGTACAGGTCGTGCTTCCAGTCCATGCGCTCGGCGATCGCTTCGATGATCAGGTCGCAGCCCTCCAGCACGTCGAGGTTGTCTTCGTAGTTGGCGACCCCGATCAGCGCGGCGTCTTCCTTGTTGCCCAGCGGTGCCGGGCTCAGCTTCTTCAGGTTTTCGATGGCGCGCAGCACGATGCCGTTCTTCGGGCCTTCCTTTGCCGGCAGGTCGAACAGCACGACGGGCACTTTTGCATTGACGCAGTGGGCGGCGATCTGCGCGCCCATCACGCCTGCGCCGAGGACGGCGACTTTCTTGACGATGAAGTTGGACATGGGGGTTCCTTTAAATTCGTATCGGAAGTTCCCTCCCCTTCAAGGGGGAGGAGCAGGGGTTTCGCAGGGCATGCCCTGCGCCTGCGGAGCGGTGCAGGCTTGCAAGCCTGCACCTCTTTCCTACTGGGTGGGGATGGGTTTTGGTTGCGCGGAATTGCTGCGGAAACCCATCCCCCACCCAACCTCCCCCTTGAAGGGGGAGGAGCGACTACGGTGGCGCGTTAGAACAAGTCTGCTTCAAGCGCCATCAGGTTGGACGCGCCGGAGCGTGCCTGACGGATGAGCATGGCGGTTTCCGGCAGCAGGCGCGCAAAGTAGAAGCGTGCCGTGGCCAGCTTGGCCTTGTAGAAGTTGTCGCCGGACGCTTCCTTCTCCAGCGCGATCTTCGCCATCTGCGCGAAGAAGTAGGCGAACACCATGTGGCCGACGACGCGCAGGTAGGGCACGGCGGCGGCGCCGACTTCATCCGGATTCTGGAAGGCCTTCATGCCGATTTCCATCGTCAGCTTGCCGACCTTGTCGCCGATGTCGCCCAGCGGCGTGATGAATTCGGACATCTTTTCATCGGTGCCGTTGGCTTCGACGAATGCCTTCACCTTGTCGCCGAATTTGCGCAGCTTGGCGCCGTTGTCCATCAGGATCTTGCGGCCCAGCAGGTCGAGCGACTGGATGGTGTTGGTGCCTTCGTAAATCATGTTGATGCGAGCGTCGCGCACATACTGCTCCATGCCCCATTCGGAGATGAAGCCGTGGCCGCCGTACACCTGCATCGCTTCGGACGTGGCGATCCAGCCGTTGTCGGTCAGGAAGGCCTTGATGATCGGGGTCAGCAGCGCGACTTCGTCGGCGGCGTCCTTGCGCACCAGCTCGTCCGGGTGGTTCAGTTCGCGGTCGATCTGCAGTGCGATGTAGGAGCTGAATGCGCGGCCGGCTTCGGCGAAGGCCTTGGCGGTCAGCAGCATGCGGCGCACATCCGGGTGCACGATAATCGGGTCGGCCGGCTTGTCCGGCGCCTTCGGGCCGGACAGGCTGCGCATCTGCAGGCGGTCCTTCGCGTACACCAGTGCATTCTGGTACGCGACTTCGGTCAGGCCGAGGGACTGCATGCCTACGCCGAGGCGGGCGGCGTTCATCATCACGAACATCGCGTTCAAGCCCTTGTTCGGCTCGCCGATCAGCCAGCCGGTGGCGTTGTCGAGGTTCATCTGGCAGGTGGAGTTGCCGTGGATACCCATCTTTTCTTCGATGGCGCCGCAGAAGATCGGGTTGCGCTTGCCGAGCGAGCCGTCCGCGTTCGGAATGAACTTCGGCACGATGAACAGCGAGATGCCCTTGGTGCCCGACGGTGCGTCCGGCAGGCGGGCCAGCACCAGGTGCACGATGTTCTGGGACATTTCGTGTTCGCCGGCGGAGATGAAGATCTTGCCGCCGCTGATCTTGTAGGTGCCGTCGGCTTGCGGTTCAGCCTTGCTGCGCAGCATGCCGAGGTCGGTGCCGCAGTGCGGTTCGGTCAGGCACATGGTGCCGGTCCATTCGCCTGAGACCAGCTTGGGCAGGTACAGCGCCTTCTGTTCGGGCGTGCCGTGCTCGTGGATGCACTCGTAGGCGCCGTGCGACAGGCCGGGGTACATGGTCCATGCCTGGTTGGCCGAATTCAGCATCTCGTAGAAGCAGTTGTTGACCACGATCGGCAGGCCCTGGCCGCCGTATTCCGGGTCGCAGGACAGCGCGGGCCAGCCGGCTTCGACGTACTGCTTGTAGGCGGCTTCAAAACCTGCCGGCGTCTTGACCTTGTGGGTTTCCTTGTCGAGGTGGCAGCCTTCGCGGTCGCCCGAATGGTTCAGCGGGAACAGCACCTCGGACGCAAATTTGCCGCCCTCTTCCAGCACCTGGTTGATGATGTCCCTGTCAATCTCTGCGTGTGCAGGCAATTGCTTGAACTCATCCTCCACCTTGAGCAGTTCGTGCAGCACGAACTGCATGTCACGCAAGGGAGCGACGTATTGACCCATGTTATTTCTCCTGACGGCTAAAACTGATTAGGCTGACTTTTTGGCAGCGGTTTTGGGGTTCGTTTTCGCAGCCGGCTTCTCGGCCGGTTGCGGATTCGTATAACTCTTGATCAGTCGTTCGAACCCGACTTCGGCGCGGTTCACGCTGCCGGGCAACTTCAGGAAACGGGCGTCATGGTGCAGGGCAAGGATCAGGCCGTACATTTCGAATACGAGCTGGTCCGGATCGGTTTCGGAGGACAGGTGTCCCATTTCCACCGTCTGTACCACACAGCGGCGCAGCGCATTCTTCCATGCGCGGACCATGCCGGCGAGCTCCTCGCGGATCGCACCGGGACGGTCGTCGTACTCGACCGCGCCGCTGATGTAGATGCAACCGGACGCAATTTCAACCGACACACGCTTGACCCAGCGGGCAAACATCGCCTGCAGGCGGGGCAAGCCGCGCGGCTCTTTCATGCTCGGATAGAACACTTCCTGCTCAAACTGGTGGTGGTACAACTTGACGACTTCGATCTGCAAATCTTCGCGTGAACCGAAATGCGCGAACACCCCCGATTTGCTCATGTTCATCTTGTCTGCAAGCAGACCGATGGTGAGCCCTTCCAGCCCGTTCCGGCTGGAAATGTCGAGCGCTACATCAAGAATCGCGGCGCGGGTGAGTTCGCCTTTACGCATCAATTTGGGTGTCGAATCAGTCATGGTAGTTGCCACGGTAATGCCCTATCAAAGATCAAAAAAACAACGCGGTCGAACTGAAGCGAACGCTCGTACTATTATCTACCGCAGTATAAATGTCAAACAGGAACTTAGAGGGTCGATTCTAGTCGCCTCCAGAGGGAAAGCCGGCGCAAGACAAGGGCCGGAGAGCCCTAGAGCTTGTCCAGCTGCCGCCTGTCGCGCTTGGTTGGCCGCCCCTTGATTTCCTCCCCCGGCTCCCGGAACAGCTTTCGTTGTTCTGCCTTCTTCTGCCGCTCCGTGATGCTGCGCTCGGTCTCGGTATAGAGGGTTTGCGCGACGGATGCCGATCCGCGCGTATCCGACAAGCCCTGCACCACCACTTCCCATTCGGTGGAACCGTTGTCGATTTCCAGAATGTCTCCTTCCTTCACGCTGCGCGCGGGCTTGATGCGCTCACCATGCAGGCGCACCTTTCCGCGATCCACAGCGTCGGTCGCCATCGAACGGGTCTTGAAGAATCGTGCGGCCCACAGCCACTTGTCGATGCGGACGGAATCGCTCATTGGTATTTTTCTGCAATAGGTTTCATTTTATAGTCTGGTCGTGCTTTTTCTATCGTGCGCTGCAATAAAAACCGCTGTTTTGTCAATCCGCTCAAGGACCGCGCAAAAAAAATTGTCCATAATATAATTCCGCATCCCTCCTCACCGGACCGCACGTGGCGACAGACGAACAGCACAATGCGCGCCTGAAATCCCTGCTCGCCGCCACGGCAGGCAAGGACATGTCCGCCTTCCGCACCCTGTATGACGCTACTTCGGCGAAACTGTTTGCCTTCGCGCTGCGTATATTGGTCAAGCGGGAACTGGCCGAGGAAGTGCTGCAGGAAAGCTTTGTGAACATCTGGAACAATGCCTCCAGCTACCAGTCCGGCCTCGCTGCGCCGATGACATGGATGACCACCATCGTGCGCAACAAGGCATTCGACCTGCTGCGCCGGCTGGACGACGACGTGGAAATCGATGCCGACACCTTCGACAAGGAAGTCATGGAAGCCCTGGAAAGCCACAGCCCCACGCCGATCGAAGCATTGAAGATGAGCGGCGATGCCCAGGCCCTGGCGCGCTGCCTGTCGAGGCTGGAGGGGCTGCACCGCCAGGCCATCGCGTTGGCGTTCTACCATGACCTGTCGCACAGCGAAGTCGCCGGCCGCATGCAGCTGCCAATCGGCACCGTCAAAACCTGGATACGGCGCGGGCTGGAGAAATTGCGCCTGTGCCTGTCGAAGCTGGAGGGTGCATGAACCTCCGGCACCTCAGGGCCAACAACCGCCTGCGCGAACAACTTGCTTCCGAATACGTGCTCGGCACCCTGCGCGGTGGGGCGCGGCGGCGGTTTGAAGGCTGGATGCAGGAAGACGCGCTGCTGCGGAGGACAGTCACGGAGTGGCAGGACCGGCCC
>NZ_LSTO01000001.1:2660385-2665198 GCF_002211445.1 Noviherbaspirillum denitrificans
GCGGCCAGCCGGCGGTATGGATCACCAATCCGGGCTGGTGCCGCGCCGGATCGATTTCCCACAATTCCTTGATGCCGATCGCATAGGTCTGTGGATCGCGCCCCCTGTCGAGGTCGAACTTCCTCGTCAACTGCTTGCCGAGGTGGCCGCGCGCGCCTTCAGCGAACAGCGTGTACTTTGCATGCAGTTCCATCCCCGCCTGGAAGTCCGCTGTCTGCCGGCCCGCGCGGTCCACGCCCATGTCGCCGGTGGCGACACCCTTCACTGATCCGTCGTCGTTGTACAGCACTTCCGCCGCCGCGAAGCCGGGGAAGATCTCGACACCGAGCGCCTCGGCCCGCTGGCCGAGCCAGCGTACGACATTGCCGAGCGAGATCACATAGTTGCCGTGATTGCGGAAGCACGCGGGCAGCATCCAGTCCGGTGTCCGGTACGCCTTCGATTCGGTCAGGAACAGGAAGCGGTCTTCGGTGACCTCGGTGTGCAGCGGCGCACCAAGTGCCTGCCAGTCGGGAAACAACTCGTTCATCGCGACCGGATCCATCACTGCGCCGGACAGGATATGCGCGCCGACCTCACTGCCCTTTTCCAGCACGCAGACGGAAACCTCATTACCGCCTTCGGCCGCAAGCTGTTTCAGGCGGATCGCTGCCGACAGGCCCGCAGGGCCGGCGCCGACGATCACGACGTCGTATTCCATCGATTCACGTTGCATGAAGATATCCAGGGTCAAGGGAGGATGGACACGATACGCGCGGCCGGCGCTTCCCGTTTTGCCTTTTGGTGCACGCTCCCATCAAAAGGCTTGCTTTCCATGCCGCAGCGACAAGCCGAGTTGCGCGCGCCGCGTGAGCCACGGGCTCGGGCGATAGCGCGGATCGCCGGTGAGGCGGTGCAGGTTGTGCAATACGGCGAGCACGCGCGCCGGGCCGATGCGGTCACCCCAGGTGAGCGGTCCATGGGGATAGCCGAGCCCGAGCTCCACGGCGCTGTCGAGGTCTTCCGGCGTGCAGATGCCCTGCTGTACGATGTCGCAGCCGATATTGACGATGGTCGCCAGCACCCGTTGCACGATGAATCCTGCGCTGTCGTCGATCAGCGTGGCAGGCAGGCTCGCTTGCGCGAACATGGCCTTTGCCCGCAGCGCGATCTTCGTGTCCGTGGCGGGATTGGTCATCAGCGTCACGCGGCGCGGGTCGTCGATCAGCAGGTCGAGCCCTATCGTTCTTTCCGGATCGAGGGCGCGCCGGGCGACACAGGTGCTGACGTCCTCGCCCAACGGCGTGACGATGCACAACGCGCCAGCCGTCGGCTGTGCCACAGGCTCCACGCCGCAGCGGGCAAGCAGCGCCGTTGCTTTCGCCCTCACCGCTGGATCGAAAGCATCGATCCAGACCGGTCCGTCCCATGCGACAGCGGACGACTCTGCCGCCGCCGTATCCTCGCCGTCATAGCGATAGAAGCCGCGTTGCGACTTCCGTCCCAGCAAGCCGGCTTCGAGGCGCTGCGCGGTAATCACGCTCGGGCGGTAGCGGGGTTCCTGGTAATACTGCTGGTAGATGGATTCCATCACCGGATGTGAGACATCAAGCCCGGTCAGGTCCATCAGCTGGAACGGTCCCAGCTTGAACCCGGCCGCATCGCGCAACACCTCATCGATCTGCGCGAAACCGGCGACATTCTCCTGCGCGATTCGCAAGGCCTCGGTTACGTAACCACGTCCCGCATGGTTGACGATGAAGCCGGGGGTGTCCCTGGCGAGCACCGCGGTATGGCCGAAGCGGCGTCCAAGGTCCAGCAGCGATTGCGTCACGCTGTCCGCGGTCAGCACGCCACCGATGACCTCGACCACTTTCATCAACGGCACGGGATTGAAGAAATGAAAACCGGCGACACGCTCCGGACGCGCCACGGCAGCGGCGATAGCAGTCACCGACAGCGACGAGGTATTGGTCGCGAGGATGCAGTCTGGCGCAACAATGCCTTCCAATGCGCGGAACAAGTCACGCTTGGCATCGATGTTTTCGACGATGGCTTCGACGACCGCCTGGCAGTCCGCCATTGCGTCGAGCGTGGCTGCCGGCTCGATCAGCGCGCCAGCATCAGCCACCGCCGACGCATCCAGCTTGCCCTTTTCGCACAGGCGTTCCAGTTGTCCGATGACCGATGCGCGTGCTTCCTGCGCGGCGCCCGGCCGCAGGTCGAACAGGCGCACGCGCACGTTGGCCATCGAGGCGATCTGCGCGATGCCCCTTCCCATCGCACCGGCGCCGACAATGCCGATGGTCGTGATTGCAGTTGTGGATCGAGCTTGCATGATGTGGTCCCGGTTCCTTTCAATGCGCAGGCGTGAGTCTCCCCCTCCGCCCCGCGGGCGGTTGCTCTTCCTGCCTGTTTTTGGGGATGGTGTTACATCGGGTAGCGGCCGAGGATTTCCCGTGCCATCACGATGCGCTGGATGTTCGCCGTGCCTTCGGCGATGTGGTACATCTTGACGTCGCGGTAATAGCGCTCGACCGGGAAGTCGGCGAGGTAGCCGTAACCGCCGTGCACGCTGATCGCGGTGTCGCAGGCACGCAGCGCGGCTTCGGCCGCAAACCATTTCGCCATCGACGATTCCAGCTTGATCGGCAGGCCGGCGTCGTACATGCGCGCGGCGTTAAGCGTCAGCAGACGCGCGGCTTCGATTTCGGTCGCCATTTCAGCGATCGGGAACTGCACGCCCTGGAAGGCGGCGATCGCCTTGCCGAACTGCGTGCGCTCGCGCGCGTACACCACCGACGCCTCGTAGGCCGCCTGCGCGATGCCGACAATCAGCGCGCCGACATTCACGCGGCCGCGGTCGAGCGCCTGCGCGAACGCGCGGAAGCCGCTGCCTTCCGGGCCGAGCATGTTTTTCTCCGGCACGCGCACCTGGTCGAAGTACAGCGTGGACGTCGGCGACCCGTGCATGCCCATCTTGAAGTCGGGCTTGCCGATGTCGAAGCCGGGCATGCCGCGTTCGAGGATGAAAGCAGACACGCCGTTTTCCGTCTTCGCCGTGACCACGAAGATGTCGGCCACCGGCGCATTGGTGATGAAGGCCTTGGAACCGGTCAGCAGGTAGTCGCTGCCGTCGCGCTCGGCCCGCGTGAGCGGCGCGCCGGCATTCGAGCCGCCCGAGGGTTCGGTCAGGCCGAAGGCGCCCATTTTTTTCGCCGTCACCAGGTCGGGCAGGTACTTGTCCTTTTGCGCGGCGGTGCCGTGGGTGCTGATCAGCTCGGACACCAGGCTCACATGGGTGTTGAACGAATTGCCGACCGCGCCGGAAGCCTTCGAGATCTCTTCCAGGATCAGGCACAGCGTGACCGCATCGCAGCCCGCGCCGCCGTAGTCGGGCGACTGCGCCGCGCCGAGGTAGCCCTGCGCGCCGAGTTCACGGAAGATCTCGCGCGGAAACTCGTTGCTCTCTTCAATCTGCTTCGCGTACGGCGCGATGCGGTCGCGCGCGAACTTCCTGATCGCATCCCAGGTTTCGAGCTGGTCATCGGTGAGGTGGTACTTGTTCATGTGCTGTCCTGTTCACATTCAGTTGGAGCATGTAGGGTGCGCCCCGCGCACCGGTGCTTTGACGGCCGTATTGGTGCGCAGGGCGCACCCTGCATCCTTTGTCAGCGGAACTGGCTGAAATCCGGCGCGCGCTTGTCGACGAAGGCCTGCTTTCCTTCACTGCTTTCCGCTGTGTTGCCGAGCAGTTCGAGCGCGACAGCCGCCATTTTGACACCGCCGAAGATCTGCGCGCTGTCATTGTTGAAACCATACTTGAGGAGGCGGATCGCGGTCGGGCTGAGCGCCGATGTTTCCTTCGCCCATGCCTTCGCTTCTGCCAGCAGCTCGCTGCCCGGTACGATCTTGTTGACGAGGCCCCAGTCGAGCGCCTGCTGTGCGGTGTACTGGCGGCAGAAAAACCAGATTTCGCGCGCGCGCTTTTCACCGACGATGCGCGCCAGGTAGGCGGCGCCCCAGCCGGCGTCGCAGGAGGCGACGCGCGGACCGGCCTGGCCGAATTTGGCGTGCTCGGCCGCGATGGTCACGTCGCACAGCACATGGATCACGTGGCCACCGCCGATGGCGTGGCCGTTGATCGCGGCGATGACCGGCTTCGGAATGTCGCGGATCACGGTATGCAGCGCATCGATTTCCCACAGGCCGTTTTCGCTGACGCCATAGCTGCCGGTTTCATTGAACACCTTCTGGTCGCCGCCGACACAGAAGGCGCGGTCGCCGGCGGCAGTCAGGATCACCGCGCCGACTTCGCGCGCGGCCCAGGCGCGCTTGAATGCATGGATCAGTTCCTCGACCGTGCGGGCGCGGAAGGCATTCATGCGCTGCGGGCGATTGATCGTGATGATGGCGGCGGCACCGTCCACTTCGTACAGGATATCTTCGTAATTCATTGTCAGCTCCGTTGTAAGAGTAAAAAATCAGGAAAGCAGTACGCGCGCGGGATCGAATGCACGTACCGCCGCCAGTTCGCTTGCGCTTGGCACATCGATGCGGCGCAGGTTCGGTGAAGCCTGGATCGGCCAGTCGCACAGGGCCTGGATGTCGCGCACTGCGTCGGCTTCCTTGCCTGGCTCCGCCATCACGGCGGCAATCTGAAGGTCGCTGCCGGGTACGGCGGGCGCCAGCCAGCCGCGATCGGTCGCGACGCCGCGCAGCCGTCGCGCCGGACTGGTGACGAACGGCAGCCGATTGGCCAGCCGGCCCGGACGCAGCGGCATCACGACGAGGCAGTCGCCGCCGCCGTTGACCAGGTCATTCGCACCGCAGG
>NZ_LSTO01000001.1:2665208-2701791 GCF_002211445.1 Noviherbaspirillum denitrificans
GCGCTTGGCGTCGCCCGGCGCATTCGCGCCGGCCAGGTGGACGTGAACGGCGCGCCATTCAATGCACGCGCGCCGTTTGGCGGTTTCGGGCTTTCCGGCATCGGCCGTGAAGGCGGTCGTTTCGGCATTGAAGAGTTCCTCGAGCCGCGCTCAGTCCAGATGCCCAGATAGGAGACTTGCAGCATGGAATTCAAACAGATCGAAGTAACGCGGACCGGACCGGAAGATATGATCGCGGTCGTCAGCTTTTCCCGTCCGGAGAAAATGAATGCGCTCACAAAGGTGATGGAAGCCGAGTTGCGCCTGGCGTTCGACCAGCTGGACAGGGATGAACGTGTGCGCGTGATCGTCCTGACCGGGAAGGGCAGGGCATTCTGCGCCGGAATGGACATCGATGAACTGGAAGTCCTTCCTCCCGGCGACATCCGCGCGGCGGAGTGGATGCGCCCCTATGACATGAACCGGCGCGCCGACTACCAAGCACGCTACACCTACATGCCGGCCGTCCGCAAACCCGTCATCAGCGCCGTCAATGGCGCGGCGGCGGGACTGGGCATGGTGTTTGCGCTGTACAGCGACATCTGCTTCGCATCGGAATCGGCGGTGTTCAGCACCGCATTCTCGAAGCGCGGCCTGATTGCCGAGCACGGGATTGCATGGATACTGCCGAGGGTCGTCGGTCCCGGCCATGCTGCCGACCTGCTCTATTCGGCGCGCAAGCTGACTGCCCCGGAAGCGCTTGCGATGGGCATGCTCAACCGTGTCTTTCCGGCGGAGACCCTGTTGGAGGAAACGCTGAAGTACGCCGCGGAGCTCGCGACTACGGTATCCCCTCGTTCGCTCCGCGTCATGAAACGCCAGCTCTGGGAGGCGCCTTGCCAGACACTGTCGGAAGCGGTCATGCTGGCGAACGAGGAAATGTTCCACAGCATCGAGAGCGAAGACTTCAGCGAAGGCGTCCGCCATTTCATCGAAAAGCGGCCCGCACGATTTACCGGGAAGTGAATCCGCTGCGCACACGTGCCGCCCGGCCGGCCCGGACCGCAAACGCTACCGGGTAGTACGCACAAGCAGTTCGGGAACGAGCTCTCGCAATTCCGCAAGAACAAACCGGCCGGCGCGCGTAAGCGGTCTCTGTTTGGTGATGCACAGGGTAACGGTGCGAGGAATGCCGGGCTGCACCAGGCGGGCCGCGCGCAATATCCCTGCCGCCACTTCCTGCACGACGGCCGGAAACGGCAGGATAGTCAAAGCCTCTCCGCTTGCCGCGACTTCCTTCATGGCGGCAAGCGTATCCACTTCAATGGCGACATCGAGGGAAAATCCTTTCTGGCGGGCGATATGGTCGAGCGCGCTGCGCAATCCGTTCGGTGCGGGCGGCAGGACGAGGAGTTTTCCCTTGAGGTCGGTGAATGGAAATTTCTGCCCGGCGAGGTCCGCATTGCCCGCCGCGCCGATCACATACGTATCGATGCGCCCCAAGGCTTCCTCACCGGCGGGTGTGCTTTGCCCGTAGCGATTGATGACAGCGATATCCAGCCTGCCGGACGCCAATTGCTCATCCAGGTTGCCGCTGAAGCCCTCCGTGATGCGCAGGCGGACGCCGGGCGCGGATGCGCGAACACGAGAGAACAGTGCGGTGGTCAGTTCACGCGAGATGGACGGCAGCACGCCGAGGTGCACAGTGCCGATCGGTACGCCGGCGGCATCCTTGACTTCGTTGCGCAGCTGTTCCGCTTGTGCCAGCATGAGCTGGATGTGGGGCCGGATGCGCATTCCGAATTCGGATAGCACCACCCCCCGTCCCGTGCGATGGAACAGGCGATCCCCCCATTCCGCTTCAAGCTGAGCCAGCTTCCTGCTGATAAGTGACTGCGCCACCGCGCTTGCCTTTGCCGCCTTGGACAGCGAGCCGAGCTGGGCGACGAGTTCAAACGCTTCCAGTTGGTCCAGATTCATATCAAATGACTGCCAGGCGATTCCTTCGCGCTCCGCTACATCGAAAACCTTCCCGGTGCTGACGGGATACGGCTTCATTATATCGGCGCCTGACGGCAAGATGCGTTGCCGTCCGGGACCTTCCTGTACCGGATTTCCGGAGGTTGGAGGCAGCGCTTTCAGTGATCTCCGGTGCGCCGGTGCATTGCAGCCGCGAGCGAACTCCCGGAACAATCGAACGGCTTGGCAAGGGCCGCATCGACCAGGTGTAGTCGTTCAAATTTTTTGAATGATCAGGAAAGGTACAAGTCAGTCCATTCCTCGAAGTGCGCCGGCAGGGGGCGCGAACGGTAGGCGCTGGCAGCATTCCCCTCCCTGCTGCCGCCGCAATAGGGACAGCGTATTCTTCCGCGCTCCTTCTTGTCACCAAAGGCGCTGCTGAACTGCTCAAGAATGTATTGCCTCGTGCATTCCGGATTCGGGCAGCGCTCCAGGCGAATAGCCATTTGATTTGCTCCCGCGTGCTTGCTGTCTGTGCGTACCGTATATGAATTTAGACTAGCACCTTGTCGGAATGATTCAACCGTGGTTTCACTCGCCCGGCAGTCATCGCGCGATGCGCTCGAAGAAGCGTTCGTGGTTGCTTGACACGGGGAGCCGAATCTCAGCTTCCCGCGATGGACGCGGAAGGGAAGACAAACGCTAGAACTTCGGCGTCCGGAGATGTCGTTGATAGCTGCAACTGTCCGCTCATTGTCATGGCGAGGGCGTCGCCGCCCTCGAGTGCGAGTGGCATCGACCTTGCCGTTTCCACGCGTATCGAACCCTGGACAACATGCAGGTAGGCGCTGGACGACGCCGGAACGGCCATTTCCAGCACATGCCCTGGAAGAAGTATCCCGGCAAGAATCGAAACGTCCTGGTCCACGGTCAGGCTACCACCTCGGCCGTCAGGAGTGACGAGGGCTTGCCATCGTCCTGTTCTTTGGCCTCTGTCGAAGCGGCGCTGGTCGACCGCCGGCGTTGCGCCTCGCGTCCGCGGGCGCACCCAGACCTGGAGGTGGTGATCCTCCTCGGTCATGGAGGCGTTCATCTGGCTGTGCCAGATACCTGAGCCCGCAGTCATTTTCTGAACGTCGCCGGGATAGACGTAAGCATGGCTGCCGAGACTGTCGCGGTGCTCGATTGCGCCCGACAAAGGAATGATGAAGATTTCCATGTCCCTGTGCTGATGCATGGCGAAGCCTGTTCCAGGCTGTATGACGTCTTCATTCAACGCAACCAGGGGGCCGAATCCGTTGCGATCCGGATCATGGTAGTCCCCAAACGAAAAACTGAAGCGTGCGTACAGCCAATCCAGCTTTAGCGTGCCTCGGTCTGCACCTCGGCGTATGTCTAACGATGCCATTCTTTCTTCTCCTGCCAGGCAGCCTGTGTAACGATGTTTGCGGTCGCCGGCTCAGGCGAGCGCTTGCGCCGGACGCCGGTTGACCAATACAACGCCGGCCGCGATGACAGCTACGGCGACGGGCATCCATGGTGTCAGCTTCTCGCCGAACAGGAGTACCCCGCCGAGAACGCCGGTCGCCGACATTACATAGCCGAGCTGGCTGAAATAAACCGGGTCCGCCACTTTCTGGAAGCGGAAGTAAACAAGGTAACCCAGGCTCGTGAACGTGCACTGCAGGAGCACGAGCGGCCAGTCTGTGCTGCCCCCGGGACCGGGATCGCTTGCCAGCAACAGGGGGAGCAATGCGGCAGCACCGGCAACAAGCATGCTTCCGGCCAGCGTCGGTGCGTCATACCCTTCCGGCAGATAGCGCTTCCGATACACGTTTCCGGCGGCGACGCTGAGCGGGATGCCGAGCGCCAGCAGCACTTCGGCGCCAGGCGCCGCCTGGTGAGCGGGCTTGCCGAGAACAAGCAGGCCCGCGCCCGCCATGCCAAGCAACACGCCGGCCAGGCGGCTGGCCCGGTAGCGCTCCATTCCTGCCATCCAACCGAAGGCATAGGTAAAGAGCGGGGGCAAGGTGTAGGCGAGCGAGGTCGTGGTGGTGCCGAGTCCAGGCATGACGACGAAGGCCAGGCTGTTCGGCAGGGCGACACCAAGAATGCCGGCGATCAAGCTGTACTTGGCGACATGAGCGGACAGGAGCATGCGTCCTCTCCGGCCGGCAATCAACAGGATGAGCCCGCTGCCGAGCGCTGCCCAGAAGGTAAAGGGGATGGGCGACCATCCGGCGCCGCTGGCAAGCCTGGCAACGGGCAAGGTTGCGCCGAGCAGGATGCCCGTCATGATGAGCAGCGTCAGCGGCTTGTTCATAAGGCGCTGTCCGCTTGTGATTGCGGTTTGAAGGGTAGGCATGTCGGGCTCCGGTTCACTGGACGACGTCAGTCTACTGGCCTCCCTTGATGGAAAAAATCCCATGCGAGGAACATAATTTATTCCAATTTGGAAAAAATGAGGGAGATTTGGGTATGGATAACCTGCTTTCATTGCGCGCGTTTCGGCGGGTAGTGGAAACTACCAGCTTCTCGCGCGCCGCCGAGCTGCTTGACGTTACGCCGGGTACCATCAGCAAGCTGGTTGCGCAACTTGAGCAGCACCTCGGAGCACGTCTGCTGGCGCGCTCCACGCGCAGGATGAGCCTGACCGAGGCAGGGCGCATCTACTATACGCATTGTGTGCGCGTACTGGATGAGCTCGACCATGCCGAGCGCGCCGTACAACAACTGGTCGATGTGCCGCGCGGGACCCTGCGTATCAGCGTTCCCACCTCTTTCGGCATCCTTTGGCTTAGCCAGCGGCTGCCGCTTTTCCTGCGCCAGTATCCGGAAATCCGCCTGGATGTCGTCGCAAATGATCATTACGTGGACCTCTTGGATGGCGGCTTCGACATGGCGTTGCGCATCAGCAGGAAGCTGCAGGATTCCTCCATGATGGCCAAGCCGCTCGGCGAGATCCCGCATGTGCTTGTTGCGAGCCCCGCCTATTTTTTGGCGGCAGGCAAGCCGCGGACTCCCGCTGACCTCACCCAACACAACTGCCTGGTTTACACGTTGTCCCAGATGCCGGGCGAATGGGTATTCAGGGAAGGAAAGTCTGCCATCACAGTCCAAGTCCAGGGCAATTACCACTGCAACAACAGCGTGATGTTGCGCGCAGCGCTATTGCAAGGGACGGGAATAACGCAGACACCGCTTCCGGTCGTGGAGGATTTGTTGCAGACCAGTCAGCTCATTACTTGCCTGGAAGAATGGCAGCCACCTTCGCATCGTCTTTTCGCGATGTTGCCGCAAACCGGTGCAATTTCGCCGAAGGTGCGCGCCTTCATCGAATTCGTCGCGCAGCAGAGCGCTGCCATAAGGTAGGGCAGTGATGCCATTAACAGTCGCTGTCTCTGCTTTTACTTCGGCACAATTGCGGATATCATAGTTAGCGCTATCAATTTATTTTCCCGAGACGTCCTTTTATGCCGAACGATTCCAGCAACCCGTCCCGCGGCCGCGTCCGGCGCCGCGCGACCCTGGCCGACGTGGCCAAGGCAGTTGGCGTCTCCACCATGACGGCTTCCCGCGCAATTGGCCGCCCCGAGCTTGTGTCCGAGGAACTGCGCGGCCAGATCGAGATAGCGATCCGCGAGCTCGGCTATGTCCCGAACCGTGCTGCGCGCGCGCTTGCGTCCGCACGTTCGCATGTCATTGCGGTACTCATTCCCTCCCTTTCAAACGCGGTGTTCACTGATGTGCTGGCAGGGGTGCAGGACGCGGTCGATGCAGAGGGTTACCAAGTGCTGATCGGCAATACGCGCTATTCCTTCGCCGAAGAGGAAAAGCTCGTCAACATCCATCTCCAGTCCAATCCGGACGGGGTGCTCCTGACTGGCCTGACCCAGAGCGAGAGAGTGCGCCAAATGCTGTCCGCGGCGGGTATTCCGACGGTGTCGATGATGGACCTCTCCGACGATCCGGACCGTTACTCAGTCGGCATGTCGCAATTTGACGCCGGCCACACCATTACCCGCCATCTCCTGGTGAAGGGCTACCGGCGTATCGGGTTTATTGCTGCGCAGCTCGACGAGCGCACACTCAAGCGTGCGGACGGTTACCGGCATGCATTGCAGCAGGCCGGGCTCTATGACAGCCGGCGTGAAGTACTGGTCTCCGATCCTTCGACGATTGCCTTGGGCGCGGAACTCGTCGGACGCTTGATGGCGCGTGCGCCTGATTGCGACGCGGTCTTCTGCTGCAACGACGACCTTGCTTACGGCGCCATTTTCCAGTGCCAGCGCCGCGGCATCGCGATTCCGCAGCAGCTCGCCATTTGCGGCTTCAACGACCTGCCGGCGTCAGCCTGGATGAATCCTTCTGTCACGACCATCTCCACTCCGCGGTACCGCGTCGGTTTCGAGGCAGCGACGCTCCTGAAGCAGCTTATCTGCGGTGAGCAGCCGGAGCAGCGCCGTATCGACCTGGGCTTCACGCTCATGGCGCGCGAGAGCACCTGATTCCCCGGCAGCGCAGCTACGCTGCGCTGCACAATAAAAATCTGTTTACATGCCGTCCATATCCACTAAAATGCCATTCACTGTTAGCGCTAACAAAGGAATCAAATGAAGGCAGGGCAAGACAGTGGCGGCAAGTCAGCATCGCAGGGCGCGGAACCGCGGCGTTACGTCGTCATGGGGGTCAGTGGATGCGGAAAAAGTGAAATCGGCGCGCGACTGGCCGAGCGCCTGGGGTGTCGCCACATTGAAGGAGACGCCTACCACTCCCGGCACAACATACAAAAGATGGCGGCCGGCATTCCTCTCGACGATGCGGATCGCGAGGACTGGCTGGAGCGCCTGTCGGAAGAGCTCGCCCTGGCCAGAAAAGGCGGAGCAGGGTTGGTCCTGTCCTGTTCCGCGCTCAAGCGCAAGTACCGCGACCTGCTACGGCAAGGCGATCCGGACGTCGTATTTGTCCACCTTTCGGGGCCCCGCAGCCTGATCGAGGAGCGCATGCGCGTGCGGCCAAACCATTTCATGCCCGTGTCCTTGCTCGACAGCCAGTTTCGCGACCTGCAGCCGCTTGATGCATCGGAAACCGGCGTCGTGATGGACGTGGGTCTGCCCCCGGATGAGCTGGTCAAAAAGGTTCTCGAATGCATCGATAAAACATGATCGAAGAATGAGTAGGAGATAGGAGAGAGCAATGAAATCCCTGGTGAGCCGCCTTGAGCGGACCGTAGAAATTCTGATGGCGCTGGCACTGGCAATCATGGCTGGCTGCGTCTTTGGCAACGTAGTCTTGCGCTATGCATTCAACACCGGCATCGCGGCCGCGGAAGAAATCGCGCGCCTGATGTTTGTCTGGCTGATCTTCCTTGGGGCAATCCTCGCCACGCGCCGTCACGCGCACCTCGGCGTCGAGATGCTCCAGGCAGCGCTGCCGCCATCCGCGCGCAAGGTTTGCGCAGTCGCCAGCCATTTGCTGATCCTTTATGCGCTATGGCTCTTCCTGCACGGCAGCTGGACACAAACGGTGATAGGGATGAACATCCGTTCGACCGTCCTCGGCTATCCGACCGCATTGATGGCAGCGGCCGGACTGCTATGCGCCGCCACCATGATGCTGATTGTGGCGAACAACCTTCTGCTCATCCTCACCGGTCACCCGGCGGCGGTCGTTCCGGGCACGCCCGCCCCTCACGACGACACTTCCCCCAAGGCTGCGCCGGCACATCCGCAAGGAGCACTCGAATGACTTTCACGCTATTCATTGCCGCGCTTTCGGCCTTCATGCTTCTCGGGATGCCGATTGCTTTCGCGCTGATCCTGACGGGTGTCGTGTTGATGTTCCACCTGGACTTCTTCGATGCCCAGCTCGTCGCACAGAACCTGCTTTCTGGAGCGGACAACTTCCCGCTGATGGCGGTGCCGTTCTTCATTCTTGCCGGCGAACTGATGAATGCAGGCGGCATTTCGCGCCGCATCATCCAGCTCGCCGTCACCTTGGTGGGCCACATCAAGGGCGGGCTGGGATATGTCGCCATCGGGGCATCGGTCCTCATGGCGAGTCTTTCGGGCTCGGCGATTGCCGATACCGCCGCCCTTGCCACACTTCTCATTCCGATGATGCGCGATCATGGATATCCCGTCCCGCAATCGGCCGGTCTCATTGCCTCAGGCGGGATCATCGCGCCGATCATCCCGCCGTCGATGCCGTTCATCATCTACGGCGTCACCACCAACACATCGATTACCGCCTTGTTCATGGCAGGCATCGTTCCAGGCATCTTGATGGGTCTTGTGCTGATCTGCATCTGGCGCTGCCTTGCCCCGGGAATGTCTGCCATCGAGCAGCCAAAGGCCTCCTGGCCGGAACGCCTCAAGGCGCTGAGGGATGGTACATGGGCGCTGTTGCTGCCGGTGATTATCATCGGCGGCTTGAAGGGAGGCGTCTTCACCCCGACTGAAGCGGCAGTCGTGGCGGCCGCGTACTCGCTGCTCGTGAGTGTCTTTGTCTACCGCGAGCTGAAGCCTGCCGGCATCGTGAAACTGTTCGTCGATGCCGCCTCCACCACAGCCGCCGTCATGTTCCTGGTTGCCGGCGCGCTGGTGTCGTCATATATGGTGACGCTCGCCGACCTGCCGGAGCAGGCAATTTCGCTCCTCCAGCCACTGATGGACGATCCGCGGATCCTGATGGCGGCGATCATGCTGCTGCTGCTCGCAGTCGGCATTGTCATGGACCTCACCCCGACGATCCTGGTCATGGGGCCGGTGCTGTTGCCCATCGCAGCCCATGCGGGAATCGACGCAACCTACTTTGGCGTCATGTTCATCCTGGTCGGCACCATCGGCCTCATCACGCCGCCGATCTGCACCGTACTCAATGTCGTTTGCGGCGTCGCACGGATTTCGATGGAGTCCGCCACGCGTGGCGTGATGCCTTTCCTTGCGGGCTACGTGGCGCTGCTGGCGGTGTTCGTTGTTTTCCCTGGAATCATTACCGTTCCGATGGCCTGGTTCCGCTAACTATCTGTCTCAGGAGTAGAAATGAAAAAACTATGCCATTCCATTTTTACCGCGCTCGCCCTCGCAGGACTGATGGCCGGCGCCAGTGCCGAAGACTACAAGCCGCGCATGATTCGCTTCGGCTACGGCCTGGCCGAAGACAGCAACCAGGGCAGGGCAGTGAAGTTCTTTGCCGACGATCTCGCCAGGCGCACCGGAGGCAAGCTGAAGGCAAAGGGCTTTGGCGGCGCGAGCCTGGGTAACGATATGCAGATGCAGAACGCGCTCATCGGCGGCGCACAGGAAATGATGGTGGGCTCGACCGCAACGCTTGTCGGGATTGTCAGCGAGTTCGGTGTATTCGATCTGCCCTTCGTGTTCCGTAATGAACGCGAAGCGGACGCGATCCTCGATGGACCCTTCGGCCAGAAGCTGGCGGACAAGCTCCAGGAAAAGGGACTTGTCGGCCTGGTGTACTGGGAGAACGGCTTTCGCAACCTGACAAACTCCAAACGTCCGGTCTCGAGAATGGAAGACATGCAGGGCATCAAGCTGCGCGTGATGCAGAACCCGGTATACATCGACATGTTCAAGGGCTTTGGCGCGAACGCGATACCGTTGCCGTTCTCGGAACTGTTCACGGCACTTGAAACGGGCACCGTCGACGGACAGGAAAATCCGGTGACCACCATCCAGTCCAGCAAGTTCTACGAAGTGCAGAAGTACCTTTCCATGACAAAGCACGTGTACAGCCCATGGATTGTCCTCGCCAGCAAAAGGTGGTGGGATGGCCTTTCCAATGACGAGCGCAAGGCAATCCAGGAAGCGGCTGCGGCATCACGGGACTTTGAACGCAAGGACTCGCGCGCGGCATCCGCCAAGGCCATCGATTTCCTGAAGTCGAAGGGGATGCAAATCACTGTTGTAAGCGACAAGGAGATCGAGCGCATGCAGGAAGCGTCTCGCCAGGCCATGTTCAAGTTTGCCAATGACGGACATGCCAAACTGATCAAGGATCTTCAGGGCGACCTCGAAAAGCTGCGTAAGTAAAATCCACCATTCAGCAGGCGGCCGGCTTCCGGGAGGAAGGCCGGCCGCTTCATTTTGTCGAACGTCATCTCGACATAATTGGCCACGCCCGCTCCACTCCTGATGCGGCCGTGCAGGGACTCCGATTGAGCCGCATTGCCGTTTTGCAAGCCCGATACCGGTTCGGGTTAGCTCGCGTTCGCCGCCCGCCCTGCGACGGTATGCCGCATTTCGGAATTCAGCGCTAAATTCAATGCAAACGGCTGCACGGTTAATTCCAGCTTCTACCGCGTCGGCGTAAGAGAAAAGCCTACAGATCGTTGACATGGTACGCCGTACCAACTATTATCCAACGCATGCAAACGTTTGCATTGCAATGGATCCGGGTTGGCCGATTTGAGGCCAGGACACGGACGGCACAAATATCGTCAATTCCAGCGCATCAGCCACGACCATTCGCAGGGCAGTGCGCTGAACACTCTATGCACATTGTGACGACCGTGCCGCCGCGATCTGGCGCGCGACCGCGAAGCAGCCGGGAAAACCGCTCCGCAGGATGAGGACGCAGTAATTCTGAGAGTGAACTTCCGTTCGCTCATTAAGTAAACAGCAAAATCCCTTTAAAGGAGTTTTTATGAGTACGCTCTTCAGATCCGCTCGATTCGCCATGCTGCCGCTTGCCGCATGCTGCCTCGGCGCGCCGGCATTCGCACAGAATTATCCGAACAAGCCCATCACAATGGTGGTTCCGTTTACCGCCGGCAGTGCAACCGATGTCGTCGCGCGCGTCGTCGGGGAATACATGGCCAAGGACCTCGGACAACCTGTGATCACGGAAAATCGTCCCGGCGCCGGCGGCACGATCGGGAGCAACGTGGTCGCCAAAGCGGAACCGGATGGGTACACCCTTCTGATCCAATCCAGCGCGCATGCAGCCAATCCGGCGCTCTATGACAAGCTGCCTTACGACACGCTCGCGGACTTCGCGGGCATCACGACGCTGGCAACCTTGCCCAATGTGCTGATTACCTCCTCATCCTCGGGCTACAAGTCTGTGGCCGACCTCGTGTCCGCCGCCAAGAAGAAGCCGGGCCAACTGAATTACGCATCGGCCGGCTCTGGCAGCGCCACCCACATCAATGCCGAGAAATTCCGCGCCCAGGCCCAGTTCGATGCCCTGCACATTCCATACAAGGGCACACCGCAAGCCGTGATTGAGACAGTAACGAAACGTGTGGATTTCATGTTCGCACCGCTGGTTTCTGTCGTGCCGCAAATCAAGGACGGCAAGCTGCTGCCGCTGGCGGTCGGCACCGCCAAGCGAACGCCGCTGCTGCCGGACGTGCCCACGACGATTGAAGCAGGCGTAGCCGCGTCTGACTTCAACTTCTGGGTGGGAATGCTGGTTCCCGCGAAGACTCCCCCGGAGATCATCAAGAAGATCCATGGATCAGTAAGCAAGGCTCTCGATTCGACAGAGGTGAAGGCACGCTTCGCATCGCTCGGTGCAGATGCATTAAAGATGTCCCCCTCCCAGTTCGACAACTTCATCAAGCAGGAAAAAGCCGAACTCGGCGCGCTAATCAAGAAAGCGGGCGTGAAAGCTGAGTAATCATCGCGGTCTCGGCTCTGTCCGTCTGAAGCCACAGGAGTAAGAGCCTGATAGCGGCATCCGAGTACCTTGATGGTTCGCACATTAATGACGTTGCGGGGAGGGCCGTCCCCATGAGGCCCTTCCGTCTGGCATCAGTGCGCCGCCGGAGGACTGCCGACCTTGCCCGGTTTGGTCAGCCAGATCAGTCCGGTCAGGCAGAAGAAGGCAATCGCACAGTAGAAGAAAAATTCATTGGTCGCCATCATCAAGCTTTGCGCATTCAGCATGCGATCGACGACGGCGAACGCTTCCTCGCGCGTCAAGCCGCCGGCATGCAGCGCGGCGAGATACTGATTGCTCGCGTCAGAGAAAGGCGACACGTGCTCGCTCAGCTGCGCATGGTTGCGCGCCGCCAGATGCTCCCATGATGTCACGCTGATTGCCGTTCCGATTGCGGCGCCGAGCGTGCGCAGGAAGTTCGACAGGCTGGATGCCGCCGCCATGTGGTCCGGCGTAATGTTGGATAGCATGATGGTCTGCACCGGCAGGAAGAAGCAGGCCATGCCCAAGCCTTGCACCAGCCGCGGGTTGACAATGTTCCAAAAGGTTGCGTCCAGTGTCATCTGCGTGTTCCATAGCGACACGCCGCCCATCACGAGGAAGGCAAAGGTTGCCAGTGCACGCAGGTTGAGACGTGCGACATTGCGGCCGATGATCGGCGCCAGGATCAGCATGAAAAAGCCGATCGGCGCCATCGCCGCACCCGCCTGCGTGGAGGTGTAGCCCATGACCAGCTGCAACCAAAGCGGAACGATCACCACGGTGCCGAAATAGGTCATGAATCCTACCGAGAGAACGATCACGCCGAAACGGAAGTTCTTGTCGTTGAACAGGTGCAGATCGACGATAGGGTGATGCGAGGTCAGGACCCAGGCGATGAAGAATGTGATCGTGACGACGGCGACGATGCCGAGCGCAACGATGAATGGCGAGGCGAACCAATCATAATCCTTGCCGATTTCAAGCATCAGTTGGAGGCTGCCGACGCCGACCACCAGCAGGACCAGGCCGACCACATCCAGAGGAAGTTTCGCCGTCGGCGATTCTCGCTTGCGCATCAGCGCCCACACTGTCATGCCACCGAACAGACCGATGGGAATATTGATCAGAAAGATCCACGACCAGTGATAGTTGTCACTGATATAGCCGCCGAGTAGCGGTCCGGCAATCGGTGCCAGGATCACCGTCATCGCCCACAAGCCCATGGCGGCGCCGCGCTTCTCGGGCGGGAAATTGCGCACAAGGAGCGTTTGCGACAACGGCACCATCGGTCCTGAAACGAAACCCTGGAGCAGGCGCAGGATGACCAGCATCGGCAGGTTGACTGAAAACGCGGCTAGCGCCGACATCAGGGTAAACATGAGGACCGAAATGGTGAACAGCTTCACTTCACCTACCCGGCGCGCGAGCCAGCCAGTCAGCGGAACGGCAATGGCCGCCGACACCGAATAGGCGCTGATGATCCAGGTACCCTGGCTCGACGAAACGCCGAGTGCACCCGAAATCGTCGGAATGGACACGTTCGCGATCGTGATGTCGAGGATTTCCATGAATGTGGAAAGCGCGGTCGCAATCGTCAGCAGGATCAGCGGGAGACCATGCAGGGGTGCTGCCGCCTGTTGCCTGTCTGCTTCTGGAGTTGCCATGGTCGTGCCCTTACTTGAGGTTGGCAGCGATGATTGCTTCGGTGCGTGCCTTGCTCTTTGCGATGACGGTCGTATCCGCCGACTCATACGCAGTCAGCGTGCCAGGGACAGGCGCCTGGTCCAGGTGCGCGCCTTGTTGCTCGTGCAGGTCGACTTCCACGTGCATCGACAGGCCGACACGCAGCGGATGTTCAGCGAGCTGCTTCGGATCGAGCACGATGCGTACCGGAACGCGCTGCACTACCTTGATCCAGTTGCCGGTCGCGTTCTGTGCGGGAAGCAGCGCAAAAGCCGCCCCGGTGCCGGCGGCAAAGCCAGCGATCCTGCCATCGTAATGCACCTTGCTGCCGTAGACGTCGGCCGTCAATTTCACCGGCTGACCGACGCGCATGTCACGCAACTGCGACTCCTTGAAGTTGGCGTCAACCCAGAGCGCGTCAAGGGGGACGATGGCCATCAGCGGAGCGCCCGGTGCGATGCGCTGTCCGACCTGCACATTACGTTTGGCCACCTCGCCGCTGGTCGGCGCGTAAAGTGTGGCGCGGGCCTGTGCGAGCATGGTTTCCTGGACACGCGCGGCAGCACGCTGCACGTTGGGATGGCTTGCGACCGTTGTGCCGTCCGTCATCGCACGCCCCGACGCGAGTTGTTCGCGTGCTGCGTTTACCGCTGCCTGCGCTGCAGAGACGGCGGCCTCGGCATGATGGATTTCTTCGCCGGACACGGCGCCGGAGCCGGCCAGCGCCTTTCTGCGCGCAAGGTCATCACGTGCCCGAGCCAGCTCGGCCTCACGCATGGCGAGATTTGCACCAGCCTGCGCCTGCGTCGCATACAGCGTTCTCACTTCGCGCACGGTCTGTGCCAGTTGCGCTTCCGCCTGGGCCAGGGCGACGTCGGCATCGGCGGTATCCAGAATGACCAGCGGCTGGCCGGCTTTCACGACCGTCGTATCGTCCGCAAGGATTTTTCTGACCGTTCCGGCGACCTGTGGCGTGACCTGCACTACATTTCCCTGTACATAGGCATTGTCGGTTTCTTCAATATAGCGGGCAACGACGGCCCAATAGGCGAGATAGGCTAGCCCGGCGGCGCCAAAGATGGCACCGATGGCAAGCAAGACTTTCTTGCGCTTCGGCGTCCCCGAGCTTGCCTGTGCGGCCTGCACCTTTTGGGGCGCTGCGGTTTCTGCGGATGTAGATGCGTCCATGGCGTTTCCTGTTTGGATTCGGTTAATGCGTTTGTGCCGGTGGCGGCATGGTCTTGTTCTCGTCGAAACCTCCGCCGAGTGCGCGCAGCAGGGAGATTTGCAGGTCATCCCGGCGCGCGCGCAGAAGCGACATCGCACGGCGTTGCGCGAGCAATTGCGTCTCGACCGTGAGTACAGTGAGGTAGGGCGACAGTCCACCCCGATAGCGAAGCGTTGCGAGGCGATGGGCTTCCTCGGCGGCGCTCAGGGCTTCCTGTGTGGCAGCTTCTTCGCGCCCGAGATCTGACAGCCTGACGAGTTGCTCGGACACGTCCTGCGCCGCATTCAGCACCGACTGGTTGTACTGCGCGATGGCGGCGTCGATTTCACTGATCTTGCCTGCGTAATTGGCGCGTAATCGCCCGGCATCGAAGATAGGGAGGCGAATCGCTGGTCCGACACTGTTGGTGAAGCTGCCGGCGTCCAGCAGCCGGCCAAGACCGATGGCCTGAAAGCCGAACATTGCATTCAGATTAATGTTCGGATAGAACTGTGCTTTTGCCGCATCGGCATCGTCTGTCGCTGCGGCAATGCGTGCCCGTTGTGCAGCCAATTCCGGACGACGTCCCAACAAGTTCAGCGGCAAAGTCGCCGGCACGTTCACTGCAGTCGCACGCATGGCAGGTCGCTCGATATTTTCCGCCGCGGCGGGCATGTCACCCGCGAGGGCGGCGAGCTGCAGGCGCGTGACCTTCATTGCGGTGGCGAGCTGCTCCAGTTCGATCTTCAGCGCCGCTACGTTGGTGTCTGCCTGCTTGACCTCCACCTTTGTGTCGAGCCCGCTGGCCACACGCTTGTCGATCAGCGTGCGGATATTCTGCCGTTGGCTGAGCGTGGCAAGCAGCACGTCCTGCAAATCGTATTGTCCGGCAAGCTGCGCATACGCTCTCGCGATGGATGTGGTCAGGGCGAGCCGGGCTGCTGCATGGTCGAATTCGGCCGCTTTCAATTGATTTTCGGCGGCATGGATCAAGGCTGCGTTTCGGCCCCACAGGTCGAGGTCCATCCCGAAGTTGATGGACGCCTGCCCTTGGCTGACATATTCACCTCCCTTGCCGAGCGGTGGCTTTGGAATCAGGTAGTTCTCGGGTTGAAGACCGTAGGATGCATCGAGTGCGCCATTAACCTGGGGGCTGTGCGTCGCGTCGGCGAGCGCGGCGGCCGCCCGCGCACGTGCGATGCGGGTCTGTGCGGCGGAAAGTGTCGGACTGGACGCGAGGGCGTGATCAATCAGGCGGTCTAGCTGCGCATCGCCGAACATGGTCCACCAGTTATCGTTCGGCCACTCGGCATGTTCCAGTCCTCGCGACACAGACGGTAGGTCTATTCGTTGCAATGGCTGCAGTGCCGGCTCGAGCGTTTGGAAACTCACGCAGGCCGAAAGCAGGACCGCGAGAGAAACGACACCTGTGCTTCGTAAAATGTTCTTCATGATGTCAGGCGTTATTGATCATGCGGCGCAGGAAGGACTTGAACTGCGCCACGTCAGCCGGAGTGAAATCACGCAAAAGATGGTTCAGCGTATCGACAGCGACTTCCCTCATGCGGTCCGCTAGCTGCCGGCCCTTGTCGGTCAGCGATACCTCGACGATCCGTCTATCGGTACTGCTCCGGCTCCGCTGCACGAATCCTTTTTCTTCCAGTCGATCGAGCATACGGGTCATCGCGCCGGTATCGGTCATGCTTGATCGCGCAAGCTCGGCCGCGGTGCTCGGCGAAGTTTGTAACCGGCAAAAAATGCCGTACTGGGCGTGCGTCATGTCGAATTCAGCCAGACGGCGGTCCACGCAGACCGCGAGCTGACCACCTGCTCTCCTGAGAAGATAGCCAATGCTTTCATCCAGTGAATAATTTTCGAGGGAATAATGTTTTGTCATGTTTGCTTCCTACGCGTGTTCAGGGGGGAATTTAACTGCCTAGGCAGTTACAGTCAAGGCCGTGAATGGCTAGGCAGTTATATAACAAGAAAGCCAACGCAGTACGTCAACTTAAAGAGTGGTGACCGCCTCCCCCTCTTCATTCCCGGCAATCCGCGCCGCCCCATCCGCTCGAATGCGCTCATGAAGACGGCATGCCTGCGGCGTCCCGCTGATGCCTTCACTTCAAAATCCATGATCAATTCGTTCAGATTTTTCCGTTTGACTTGATACCTGGCCTTGCCGACACTGCAAGACATCTGCCGGCGAATCAGCTTGCGGGCGGAAGATGCGCAGAACGCCACCAAGGGGAGATTTGCCATGCCGGAACGTGATGACAGCGAGACCACGCAACAAACATCGATAACCCGGCGCGACACGATCCGTGCCCTCGCAGGACTTGCCGCCGGCGCATGGCTCGGTCCGGGTGCGCTGGCCTCGACGAGCAATGCGGCGCAGACACCGGAGCTCATCCTGCACAATGGCCGAATCACCACACTCGATCGTCAGCGGCCATCGGCGACGGCGGTGGCGATCGCCGGCGGAAGATTCATCGCTGTCGGCACCGATGATGAAGTGATGCGTCTGGCGACACCGCAGACCCGGCTCATCGATTGCCGCAAGCGGCGGGTGGTCCCCGGGTTGATTGACTCCCACATGCATGTCATCCGCGGCGGCCTGAACTACAACATGGAACTGCGCTGGGACGGCATTCCCTCGCTGGCCGAGGCGATGCGGCGCCTGCGCGAGCAGGTTGACAGGACACCCGCGCCCCAGTGGGTACGGGTCGTCGGGGGCTTTTCCGAACACCAGTTCGCCGAGAAGCGGCTGCCGACGCTCGACGAACTGAATGCCGTGGCGCCCGATACGCCCGTGTTTATCCTGCACCTGTACGACCGCGCCTTGCTTAATCGTGCGGCGCTGCGGGCAGCGGGATACGACCGCACTACTCCGGCGCCGCCGGGCGGCAACATTGTCCGCGATTCCGCGGGCGAACCCACCGGCCTTTTCCTGGCGGAGCCGAATGCGCTCTTGTTGTACTCGGCGCTGGCGCGCGGGCCGAAGCTGCCTTACGAGTATCAGCTGAACTCGACCCGACACTTCATGCGCGAGATGAATCGCCTGGGTGTGACAAGCGTCATCGACGCCGGCGGCGGGTTCCAGAACTATCCCGATGATTACAAGGTAATCGAGGATCTGCATGGGGCCGGCCATCTGACACTGCGCATTGCCTACAACCTGTTCACACAGAACTCCGGCCAGGAACTGGCGGATTTCTCCCGCTGGGCGTCGATGGTGCGCCCGGGGCAGGGTGACGACTTCTACCGGCATAACGGCGCCGGTGAAATGCTGGTCTTCTCGGCAGCCGACTTTGAGGATTTCCGCCAGCCGCGGCCGGACATGCCAGCGAAAATGGGGCAGGACCTGGAAGCCGTTGCACGCCTTCTTGTACAGAAGCGCTGGCCTTTCCGGCTGCATGCCACCTACGACGAAACGATTTCGCGCGCGCTGGATGCGTTCGAAAAAGTCAATCGCGAAATTCCATTTGATGGACTGCACTGGTTCTTCGATCACGCCGAGACCATCAGCGATCGCAATATCGAACGGATAGCCCGGCTCGGCGGGGGCATCGCGATCCAGCACCGGATGTCCTATCAAGGAGAGTACTTCATTGAACGTTACGGGGCGGCAGCGGCAGAGAGAACGCCACCTTTCCGTCGTATCCTCCAGATGGGTGTTCCACTTGGCGCCGGGTCGGATGCCACGCGCGTAGCGAGTTACGACCCGTGGAATGCGCTGTACTGGCTCACCACAGGCAAGACCCTTGGGGGGCACCGGCTCTATCCGGCTGCGAACCTTGTGGATCGCGAGACGGCGCTCCGCCTTTATACCGCGGCTAATACCTGGTTTTCGAACGAAGAGGGCGTCAAGGGACAAATTCGCACGGGCCAGCTCGCGGACCTGGCGGTTCTTTCGGCAGACTATTTTTCGGTGCCGGAAGAGGAAATCCGCCAGATCGTTTCATCGATGACCGTGGTTGGCGGACGTATCGTGTATGCAGCCGATGAATTCGGTGCCCTCGATAGCCCGCCACCGCCCGCGATGCCGGACTGGTCCCCGGTTCGCAAATACGGCGGCTATTACAAGACGGCTTCCGGCCGCGGCGGACAACAGGCACTGGCTGCGTCGTCGTCCTGCGGCTGCGCCACGGCGTGTGGCGTGCACGGCCATGCGCATGCCCGCGCTGCCGGCGCCCCGACAGCCGACGCACGCGGCTTCTGGGGGGCGCTCGGCTGTTCTTGCTGGGCCGTGTGACATGGGGAAAGCAACAGTCATGTCCAGGCTTTTGGTGCTGGGCCGTGCACTGGTTGGCGTATTGTTTTTCTGGGCCGGTGTGGACAAGCTGCTTGGCTGGCCGCAAGCGTTGGCAGAAGTGGCAGGCGCCGGACTTCCGGTGCCGGAATTGCTGCTGGCGCTGACAATCCTCTTGCAGTTGGCAGGAGGTGCGGCATTGATTGCGGGCAGGCTGGTGCTGCCCGCCGCGCTTGCACTCGCCGCTTTCACGGCGCTCGCGACGGTGTTGTTCCACGATTTCTGGAACGCGGAAGGGCCGGCGCGCCATGCCCAGCTAATTCCGTTCATGGAACATATAGCAATCATCGGTGCCCTCTTGATGGCGTCCGCTTTACCGACCGACAGACACCGATAACGCAAAGAGACCAAGAACAAACTTCTCGCGAGCATGATCCCCGGTGCTTTGCGTGTTAAAGCAGGACATGTACGCCGCCTAGCAGCCATAAATCTCGTCGCCAGACCCGAAACCGGTTGCGACTTCGCCGACCATTTCGAGGGGGCCGGCATAGTCCATCACACGCGCCGCCGGCAGTTCCGGTACTAAGTCGAGGAGCAGCCCGCCCAGTTCGTGCCGCTTGACGTCAGCAGGGGGGACGGGGCCGCATTACATGAGTTATGTGGATTGTTGGGGGGTAAGCGCCCTTTCAATATATCTGAATTTCTTCATTGGAATAGTCTTCAGGCAGTGATCGTCTTTGTACGATGAAATTTTTAAAGTTTAATGTGTAATATGGTTCCGCAAATTGGAATTGGCAATTTCGGCCTCCTTGTCCGTGACTTCCCTGGCACCGTCATTTCGCTCAATTCATCAAAAATGCTGTCATAGAGGCATCAGGATGGACTCACTCAAAAATGAGCAATTTTGCATTTGAAATTAAGTTTCCACATGCAGAGCAAGTTCCGGAAAAACGGAGGGTAAATTGACATTATGGGCATAATGTCATGCAACTCATTGCTATCGGGCTGGTGCCTACCGGCGTCGACTAATTTTGCGACGTTTGGAAAACGTGGCAATGCTTCAGACTCACTCCAGAAGCTTTTCGTATTGTGTCTATTTCCCTCGACAGGTGAATGCACCACGAATGCACGGTCACACTTTTTTGCTGCAAAGAGCGTCTGACGCAGAATTATGCTGCGACAGTACTGACGGATGCTTTATCCTGCTTCTTCGGTACCTCGACCAAGGGCGAAAGCTCACCAACAATGCCTCTACGGAATGCCAGCACGCAGACAATAAAGATCAGTCCGGTGACGATGGTGACCGATTCTCCAATCGATCGGAACCACTCGATCCCGGTGACTAACGCCATCCAATTGCCGAAATCGCCCAGCTTGTTTTCCAGCGCGATAATCACCACCGCGCCAACGATCGGACCGGCAAGCGTGCCGAGACCACCGACCAGCGTCATCAGTACCACCAGGCCGGACATCGACCAGTGCACATCTGTAAGCGTTTCAAAACCCAGTATGACTGTTTTGAGCGCGCCGGCCAAACCGGCCAGCGCTCCTGAGAGTACGAATGCGAGCAGCTTGTAGCGGTGGACGTCATAGCCCAGCGAGACTGCACGCGGCTCGTTCTCCTTGATTGCTTTCAGAACTTGACCAAAGGGAGAGTGAATGGTGCGGACGATTATCGCAAACGCGCCCAAGAAGATAGTGAGAACGACGTAATACAGCACCATGTCATTGCCCAAGCTGATTGCTCCAAGGAGATTGCCTCGTGGAATGCCCTGGAGGCCATCCTCACCGCCGGTAAAGGGCGCCTGCAGCGCAACGAAGTACAGCATCTGAGCCAAAGCCAGGGTGATCATTGTGAAGTAAATACCTTGGCGCCGAATGGCGAGTCCACCCATGACCAAACCGATCAGTGCCGCCACCGCCATCCCTGACAGGAGACCAAGCTCGAAAGGCAATCCCCATACTTTCAGAACGTGGCCGGCGACATAGCCCGCGGCGCCAAAGAATGCGGCGTGGCCGAAGGACAGCAAGCCCGTGAAGCCGATCAGCAGATTGAAAGCACATGCAAACAGCGCGAAGCACAGGACTTTCATCAGGAAAACCGGATAGATGAAGGCGGGTGCGACCAGCGCCGCGAGACAGACCACGCCATAGGAAAATTTCTTACTCATGCGGAACTCCTTATTTCTCTTTGCCGAACAGTCCCGCGGGACGCAGCATCAATACGATGGCCATGATGATGAATACCACCGTGGCCGACAATTCAGGGTAAAACACTCGCGCAAGGCCTTCGATCACGCCTAGGCCGAGACCGGTGATGATCGACCCCAAAATGGAACCCATCCCACCGATTACCACCACGGCGAAGACGACAATAATCAGGTTGGATCCCATCAGCGGGGACACCTGGGTCACCGGCGCTGCCAGTACTCCGGCAAAGGCCGCGAGCGCGACACCGAAGCCATATGTCAACGTCACCATCAACGGCACATTGATCCCGAAAGCTTCGACCAGCTTCGGATTCTCGGTGCCGGCGCGCAGGTAGGCGCCGACCTTCGTCTTTTCGATCACATACCAGGTCGCCAGGCAGATCACCACCGAAGCGACGACGACCCAGGCGCGATACTTGGGCAGCATCATGAAGCCGAGGTTGAATGCGCCCGACAGCGCCTCCGGTACCGAATACGGCTGCCCGGACACGCCATAGAAGGAGCGGAACAAGCCTTCCAGCATCAGCGTGATGCCAAAGGTCAGCAGCAGGCCATAGAGGTGGTCCAGCTTGTACAGGTGCCTGAGCATGGTCTTTTCGATGAACACACCGAAGGCACCGGTCAGGACCGGGGCAGCCGCGAGCATTATCCAATAGTTGGCATCGAAGTAAGCCAGGCCCATCCACGCCAGGAATGCGCCGACCATGTACAAGGCGCCATGGGCGAAGTTGATGACGTTGAGCAGGCCGAAGATGACGGCGAGCCCGAGCGAGAGCATCGCGTAGAAGGACCCGTTCACCAGTCCGAGCAGGAGTTGGCTCAGCATGGCCTGCAGGGGAATCCCGAAAATTTCCATGGTAGTAAACCCTAATGAGAGATTGCCGGCAGCGTTACACGCCGAGCAGTTCGTTGAGCACATCCATCTTGCCGTGCAGCTGGTCCGCAGCGAAATGCTCCACGATCTGGCCGTGTTCCATTACATAGAAGCGGTCGGCCAGCGGCGCGGCGAAGCGGAAGTTCTGTTCGACCATCACGATGGTGTAGCCCTTGGCCTTGAGCGCCGTGATCATGCGTGCCAGGGCTTGAACGATCACGGGTGCCAGACCCTCGGAAATTTCATCGAGCAGCAGCAGGCGCGCGCCGGTACGCAGGATGCGCGCGACGGCCAGCATCTGCTGTTCGCCGCCGGATAAACGCGTGCCCTGGCTGTGGCGCCGCTCGGCGAGATTCGGGAACATAGCGTAGATTTCTTCGATCGACATGCCCTTTTCGGTCCTGGACACCAGGGGCGGCAGCATCAGGTTTTCTTCCGTCGAGAGCGAGGAAAAGATGCCGCGCTCCTCCGGGCAATAGCCCACGCCGAGGTGGGCTACCTGGAAGGTTGGCAGGCCGATGGATTCGACGCCGTTTACCTTGATCGACCCGGTACGGTGCCCCGTCAGGCCCATGACGGCGCGCAGGGTGGAGGTGCGTCCTGCGCCGTTGCGGCCCAGCAGTGTCACGACCTCGCCGCGCTTAACCGTAAGGTTGACGTCATGCAGGATGTGCGATTCGCCGTACCACGCCTTGAGGTCTTTGATTTCAAGGGCATTGACCGTACTTCCATTGTGGCGGACGGTGAAATTTTCGGTGATGGCCTGCATCAGTGCGCTCCTTCCAAAACGCCGGTGGTGGTGCCCATGTAGGCTTCCATGACCTGGGCATTTCCTGACACTTCGGCATAGCTGCCTTCGGCCAGCACCGCGCCGCGCTGTAAGACGGTGATGCGGTCGCAAATGCCGGATACGACCGCCATGTTGTGCTCGACCATGAGGATGGTGCGGCCGGCGGAAACCTTCTTGATCAGTTCAGTGACACGGTGCACGTCTTCATGTCCCATGCCTTGTGTCGGCTCATCCAGCAGCATCAGCTCGGGCTCCATCGCCAGCGTAGTGGCGATTTCCAGCGCACGCTTGCGGCCGTAGGGCAGGTCTACCGTCAGTGTGTCGGCAAAGCGTTCAAGGTCTACCTCGGAGAGCAGCTGCATCGCACGTGAGTTCAGTTGCGCGAGCGTTGTCCCGCTTTTCCAGAAGTGGAAGGTTGTTCCCAGCGATCTTTGCAGCCCGACTCGCACGTTTTCCAGCACCGTCAGGTGCGGGAAAACAGCAGAGATCTGGAATGACCGGATGATGCCCCGGCGGGCGATTTCGGCGGTGGGTACGTTCGTGATGTCTTCGGCGTTGAACAGGATCTGTCCTTCTGTCGCGGTCAGGAACCGCGTCAGCAAGTTGAAGCAGGTTGTCTTGCCTGCGCCGTTCGGTCCGATCAGCGCGTGGATGTCCCCGCGCCGTATACGCAGGTTCACGCCGCTGACTGCCGTGAACCCCTTGAATTCCTTGGTGAGATTCCTCGTCTCCAAGATGATGTCTTCTGCCATCATTTCTCCTGTTGTCTCTACATGTTGCTTGCTGCAAATCCGCACCTCGGTCTGCAACAAGCATGCCAAGGTCCTGCAGAAGCGGCTGCTTCCTGTCCTGCGGGCGGCGTGCGGCGTTTGACGGGGTAGGCACCGGTAATACGGCCTGGACACGAACCGCGCGAAGTGTCGACGCGGTGGACATCGGTTCGGACAAAATGTGTATGCGGCGAACACACTTTGGTCGATTCGACGCCGGAAAAGTACCATTTGGCGCGCCTCCGGCAGTTGGAACGGTAATTGCACTCTGTTGCTTCAGGCCACCGCCTCGATCCAGGCGACGCCACAACTTCCCGGGAATCGCAGGAGACGCGCGGAATAACGCAAACTGGCTGGGCCAGACCGCGCAGTACACACTCAACTACAACACGGAGAGCACTTCATGAAGCAGGTCACACGTATCGCAAGGACCGCATTGGCTACTGCAGCGGCCGCACTTGCAGCGGGAAACGCCGCGGCACAGATTACCGACGATGTCGTGAAGATCGGCGTGATCGTCGACAAGACCGGCGTCTACTCCGCCAACGGCGGACCGGGGGGAGTGAGGGCAGTCGAAATGGCGGTCAAGGACTTTGGCGGCATGGTCAACGGAAAGAAGATCGAGATCGTGTCGGCTGATTACCAGAACAAGGTCGACATCGCCCTGTCCAAGGCACGCGAGTGGTTTGACGTCGACAAGGTGGACATGATCATCGAGTCGACCGATTCGGCGGCATCGATCGCCATGCAGAAGCTGGCCGCGGAGAAGAAGCGCGTCATGATCTTCGCCGGCTCCGCCACCACCGCGCTCACGAACAAGGAGTGCTCGCCCTATGGCGTGCACTACGTGTATGACACTTATGCGCTCGCGACTGGCACCGGCCGCGCGGTCATGCAGGACGGCGGCGACAGCTGGTACTTCATCACCGCCGATTACGCCTTCGGCTCCTCGCTGGAGAGGGATACGACGCGGGTGATCCAGGATATGAAGGGCAAGGTGCTGGGCACCATCAAGCATCCGCTGTCGGCCTCCGATTTCTCTTCCTTCCTGCTGCAGGCGCAGGCATCCAAGGCCAAGGTGATCGGCCTGGCCAACGCCGGCAAGGATACCCAGAATTCCGTGCGCCAGGCCGCCGAGTTCGGCATCGTCAGCGGCGGACAGAAGCTGGCCACGCTGCTGGTGTTCGATACCGACATCAAGGGCCTCGGTTTGAAGAATGCGCAGGGCCTGCTGTTCACCACCGGCTTCTACTGGGACTACAACGACGAAACCCGGAAGTGGTCGCGCCGCTTCTACGACGTCCACAAGGCCATGCCTACCATGATCCAGGCCGGCATGTATTCCGCCACCATGCATTACCTGAAGTCCATCCAGGCGACCGGCACCGACAACGCCGACGCGGTGATGAAGAAGATGAAAGAGAGCGAGATCAACGACTTCTTCGCCAAGGGCGGACGCATCCGGGAAGACGGGCGCATGATCCACGACATGTACCTTGCGGAAGCCAAGAAGCCTTCGGAGTCGAAGGAAGAGTGGGATATCATGAAAATCAAGAGTGTCATCCCGCGCGACCAGGCTTTCCAGCCCCTGTCGGAAAGCACTTGTCCGCTGGTCAAGAAGTAAGTCAGGCGACGGCGGCACAGGACGCCGCCGTCAACTTGCCGATTGGGCGCCAAGGCGTGAAGATGAAACAGACATCGCCGTTACCGAGCAAGGAGCAGGTCAGGCACTGGCTCGCCCGCCGCCGCCTCGCGGCCGGGCCTCTCCCCGAACCGGAGCAGATACGCCGGGAGCTCGGATGGGGAGCGCTGGCGAAACAGGGTTCAACGGGGGAATTGCATGGAAATGGTCGAAACAATGGCTAACGTCCGCGCGGCCGCTCAAGCGAAAGCCGGCCGGCCCGGCGTGCTGTTCGTGCTGAACGACGTCCCGAAAGGGATGGATGACGAATTCACGCGCTGGTACCACCAGGAGCACCTGACCGAGCGTCTTGCGCTCCCCGGCTTCCGGCGCGCGCGCCGTTACCGGTCGGTGGATGGTCAGCCCAATTACATGGTCGTCTATGATTGCGACACCTTGGAGACGCTGGCGTCGCCACCCTACCTAGACCGGCTTGCGCACCCTTCGCCGTGGACGCAGAAAATCATGCCGCATTTCCTCAACATGGAACGCTCCGCCTGCAGCGAGACCTGGGCAGCAGGAGTGGGCATGGGTGGCGCGGCCATGGTCACGCATTGCAAGCCGATTCACGGCAGGGAAGAAGACGCCCGGCGTTTTATTCGTGAGGAGCTCGGCCCGCGGCTGATGCAGAATTCCAGCATCGTGCGCATTGCCCTATGGGAAACCGACGCCGGCGTGACAGGCAAGCCGAGCGCCGAGCGCAAGATGCGCCCGGGCAAGGACACCATCGCGGACTGGGTGCTGTTCATCGAATGCACCGATGTCGGCCAGGTCGCGTTGGCGCTGCACACCCATGTCCTGGCGGGCGAGGGCGCGCGCACAGGACTGTTGCTGGGTTCCTGGCTGCGCTACCAGCTGATCTATGAACGCCATGCAGCGGTCGCCGGGCCGGCGTAACCGAGGCCCGGCCTGAACGGCTCAGGCGGGCTCGGGCTCTTCTCCCGACAGCTTCTTGTAGAGGTAGGCGCGCGAAATGCCGAGTTCTTCAGCGACCTTCTTCTTGTTCCCCTTGTGCCTGACCATGGCCTCCCGGATCATGGTTTTTTCCATTTCCTCGATCGCGTCCTGGATCCTGCCCGACGCAGGCGCAGGTGCTTTCGGCGCGAACTCTGCCGGCGGCGCCGCCGGGCGTTCCGGCACTTCATGCGACATCAGGCGGAAATTGTCGAGCGTAATCTCCGGTCCATCGCAGAAGATGGCCGCCTTTTCGACTTCATGCAGTAACTGGCGCACGTTGCCCGGCCACGGCAGCTCCTTGAGGTAGGCATAGACGCGCGCGTCCACTCCCTTGACCGAGGTGCGGTGCCGTTCCGCGAATGCGACGAGGAAGCTCTGCACCAGTTCGGGAATGTCTTCCGGGCGTTCGCGCAGGCTCGGCATGCGGATGGTGACGCCGCTGATACGGTAGTACAGGTCCAGGCGAAACTCGGCGTTGGCAATCATTTCCTGGAAATTGCGGTTGGTCGCGCTGATGAGACGGAAATCCGAGTGGCGCGGCCGGTCGCCGCCTACGCGCTCGAAGATGCCATCCTGCAGCACGCGCAGCAGCTTGACCTGGACCTCGGCGGGCATGTCGCCGACTTCGTCGAAAAACAGCGAGCTTTGGTCGGCGAGTTCGAACTTGCCCTTGCGGCCCTTTTTCTCGGCGCCGGTAAAGGCGCCGGCTTCATAGCCGAACAGTTCGCTCTCCACCAGCGAGGCGGGCAGGGCGGCGGCGTTGACGAAGACCATCGGGTTTTCGCTGCGCCGGCTCAATGAATGGATCGCATGTGCGGCCAGTTCCTTGCCGGTGCCGCTCTCACCGATGATCAGCACCGGCACCGACAGCGGCGCGACCTTGGAGATATCCGCCTTGAGCTGGCGTATCGCATCGCTGTTGCCGACCATCTTGTCGAGCCCGAAGGTGCGGCGCTTCAGTCCGGTCAGCTCGCTTCGGTAGAACTCGACCTCTGACCGCAGCTTGACCACTTCCTTGCTGAGTTCTAGGACGGTTTCCGGGCCCTTGAACATCACGCGTCCCAGTGCCCCGACAGTCTTTCCGTTGTCGGTCAGGGGAATCCGCGCGACGACGCGCGTGACACCGCCCATTTCCTGCAGCTTGCCGATCTCGGCTTTGCCGGTGCGGACCACTTCATGCAGGTTGGTGTTCTCGATGACGTCGGTGACCTTCTTCCCGACCGCTTCGCCGTGTTCGATGCCGAAGAAGCGCTCGTGGACAGGCGGGATGTAGCGGACGCGCGCCTGGTCGTCCACCACAACGACCGATTCGTAGGGGTTGTTCAGGAAGTAGTCGAAGACAAGATGCGCAAAATCGACGTTGGTGACGAAATCGAACAGGGTGGACTTGCTGGTGGCGTCCTGGATGAAGAACAGGGTCGCGTCCTCGCTGGAACGGAAGCTGGCGATGAGCTTGGGGTCGCCGTCGATCGCGAGCATGCCGCGGCGGCGGTCCTCATGGTGATAACGCTCGAGGACGCGCTGCCGGACGGCCTCATCGCGCGCAAAACCGGTGGCGCAGGTTACTTCGCCCCTGGGGTCCAGGACCAGTACACCGAAGGCGAAGGGATCGCTGTTCTTTGTCTGCATGACGGTACGCCTGTCTTTGCTAAATACAGATCGGGTTTCGATGATTGTCTCCCAAAAAGACACTTTACGCTGTTTGCCGGGGTGTAAGGGCACAGGATTTCCTTGGTGAGAACCATCCCGAGCCCGCGTAACCCCGCGTTTTTGCAGTGAAAACAGGCAGTTTCCGTGCCACGCCCGGGGAGGCTGGCGTTCGGTGGCATGGACGTTGCAAAGCAATGGCATACACACCTGACTACGACAAATCCATGTTGCCTTCAGAACAACTTTCTCCCGCCCCTGATGCCGCGCCACTCGACCTGCTTGCGGGCATCCGTGTCCTTGATCTCACGACGTCCATCGCCGGGCCCTATGCATCCCTCCTGCTGGCGGACTTCGGCGCCGAGGTGCTGAAGATCGAACGCCCGGGACGGGGCGACGATGCCCGCGCCTGGGGGCCACCCTTCCTCGACGGCGAATCGCTGTGGTTCCTCAGCGTCAACCGGAACAAGCACAGCCTCACACTTGATTACGCACAGCCGGCCGGGCTCGAAGCGCTTCACGCGCTGGTGAAGGCGGCCGACGTCATCCTCATCAACCAGGTCGCCCGCAGCCAAAGGAAACTCGGTATTGACTATGCGCGGCTCAAGGCCGTCAATCCACGCCTGGTGCATGTGTCGATCACCGGTTTTGGGCTCGTCGGAACGAAAAGTGACCAGCCTTGCTATGATCTGATTGCCGAGGGCTATAGCGGCGTGATGGACCTGACCGGCGAGTCGCCGGAGCGCGACCCGCAGAAGGTGGGCACGCCGGCCGCGGACTTGCTGTCGGGAGCCGATGCAGCGATGGCGGCAATGGCCGCCCTCATCGACCGGAACCGTACCGGCCAGGGGCACGAGATCGATATCGCAATGGTCGAGAGCATGACACGATTCATGACGCCGAGGATCATTCCCTATCTTGGGTCGGGTGAGCTGCCGCGCCGCAGCGGCGGGACGGACAGCGTGATCGCCATCTACCAGACCTTCCATACCGCGGACCACCCGATCACGCTCGGCCTCGGCAACGATGCGATCTGGAAGCGCTTCTGCGAAGCCATCGGACGCATCGACATGGCCAATGATGCGCGCTTCGCCAACAACGCCGGCCGCCGTGCCTGTCGGTCCGAGATCGTACGGGAAGTACAAGCGATCCTCCTCAAGAAACCGCGTGCGCACTGGCTCGATCTCTTCGCCTGCGCTCGCATTCCCTCCGGTCCGATCAACCGCCTCGACCAGGTCGTCACCGATCCCACTCTTGCCGAACGCGGCTTGTTTTATGCGACGCGACGCAACGGCGCCGCGATACCGCAGGTTGGCCTCGGTATCCGCTTCAACGGCAAATTCAATACGTACCGCAAGGACCCGCCCCGCCTGGGCGAAGACACCCGCCGCACCTTTTCATCATGGCTGGGCTGGAGTGACGAAGCAATTCAGAAGCTGGACGACGCGGGGCTGCTTTAGAACGGAAACGCGCCGCGACCCATATATACCCTAGGAGAACGACACCATGACACGCCAGTTCGAAACCATCATCTATACCGAAGACGGCCCCGTCGGAACCATCACGCTGAACCGCCCCGACAACGGCAACATGTTCAACGAAACGATGTGCCATGAAATCCGTGACTGCATCAACGACATCCGCCGCGAGACCCGGACGCGCGTCATCGTCATTACCGGTGCAGGCGACCGCTTCTTCTGCATCGGCGGCGAAAAGACCGGCATGCCGGACACTCATCTCTACCCCGGCGTGCTGCCGGTGCTCGACATGTACGAAGCGATTGACCGCCTGCAAAAGCCGGTGATTGCTGCCGTGAACGGCTTTGCCGTCGGCGGCGGTAATGTGCTCCAGGTGATGTGCGACATCACCATTGCCAAGGAAAGCGCGGTTTTCCGCCAGGTCGGCCCGATGATGGGAAGTTTCGACGCCGGTTTCGGCACCTGGTACCTCGAAGACCTGGTCGGCAAGAAGAAGGCCAAGGAAATCTGGTTCCGCAACCCCAAGATCAGCGCAAGGGAAGCGCTGGAGATGGGGCTGATCAACAAGGTCGTCCCCGACGATCAGCTTGCCGCCGCGACACGCGAAATGGCGCTGGAGATCGCTGACCGCGGCGCCTTCGCGCTGGCTTCGATCAAGGCGGCCTTCGGTGCCCGCCACGGCGGCGTGGGCGGCTTGTCGCGCGTAACGCATGACCTGCTGTTGCGCCTGAACCTGGACACCGAGGAGGCGAAGGAATTGTCCAAGTCCTTCAGCGAGAAGCGCGCTCCGGACGCATCCAAGTTCGGCCACTGAGCGGGAGCCGGCGAATGAACACCATCCTGACCCTCCATGATCCGCAACAGGCCCGTTCCTACTACGAACGGGGCGTCTGGCGCGATCAAACGCTGTACACGCTGCTGCAGTCGCATGCGCAGGCGCGCCCGGAAGCATGGGCCCTGCGGGACAGCGCCCGCCGCCTGACCTGGCGCCAGCTGCTGGAATGGACGGACGCGGTAGCCGCCGATCTTGCCGCGGCCGGCCTGCGCAAGGGTTCGCGGGTCGCGGTATGGCTGCCCAGCAGGGTGGAGTCGGTCGTTGTCTTCCTCGCTTGCTCGCGCAACGGTTACATCTGCAACCCGTCCTTGCACCAGAACTACACCGTGGCCGAGATCGTTCGCCTGATCGAGCGCATCGACTGCGAAGCCTTTTTCGGCCAGAAGGGCTATGGTGCCGATGGCAGCCGCGATGGCGTCGCCGGCGAGATCGGCGCGGTCAAGACCCTGCGGCGCACCTATTGGCTCGAACCGGGCCGAGACGGCGCCGGGGAATTTCCGGCTGCCGGGGCAGCGTATCCGCAAGCCGCTGCCGACGCGAATCCGGACAAGGTGGTCTACCTGGCCTTCACGTCCGGCACGACCGGACTGCCGAAGGCAGTCATGCACAGCGACAACACCCTGCTGGCCAACGGGCGGGCGATGGTGAAGGACTGGGGGCATGATGCCAGCACTGTCCTGTTCAGCCTCAGCCCGGTGAGTCACCACATCGCCACCGTCTCCATCGAACAAATGCTGGTCGCCGGACTCGAACTGGTAGTGAACGACCTTCCGGCCGGGATGAAACCGATCGACTGGATTCTCGAGACCGGTGCGACCTACGTCATGGGCGTGCCCACGCACGCGATGGACATCCTGGCCGAGGCCAAACGCCGCGGGCTCGACAAGCTCGGCAAGGTCAAGGTGTTCTACATGGCCGGCGCCGCCATTCCGCGCGAAATCGCGCAGGGCTTCCTCAACCGGGGCATCCTGCCGCAGAACGTCTATGGCATGACGGAGAACGGGTCGCACCAGTACACCTTGCCCACCGACAGCGCCGACACCATTGTCGGTACCTGCGGCCGCGCCTGCGACGCCTATGAGATCAAGCTCTGGAACCAGGAAAACCCTGACATCGAGGCGAAGCCCGGCGAGATCGGCGAGATCGCCGGACGCGGCGCCTGCCTCATGCTCGGCTACTTCAACAACCAGTCGGCGACGGAAAAGTCGTTCAATGTGCACGGCTGGTTCCTCAGCGGCGACCTCGGTATGGTCGACAGCAACGGCTGCCTGGTCATCATGGGCCGCAAGAAGGACCTGATCATCCGTGGCGGCCACAATATCCACCCGTCGACCATTGAAGACCTTGCGATCACGCATCCGGTCGTACTCAAGGCGGCTGCCTTCCCGGTGGCGGATGACCGCCTCGGGGAGAAGGTTTGCCTGGCGGTGACTTGCACCGAAGGGGCGACGCCGCCCACCGGCGATGAACTGCTTGAACACCTGCACGAGGTGGGGCTGTCGAAGTTCGACATGCCGGAGTTCTACATTGCCCTGGATGGATTCCCGCAAACCGCCAGCGGAAAAATCCTCAAGCGCGAACTGGTCGAGTGGGTCAAGCAGGGCCGGCTCAATCCCGCGCCGGTACGTTGGACGGGCGGCGGCAACAATCACAACGACAAGGGAAACTGACCATGCCCATCACATTAAGCTACCGCGACGAGTTCGCCATTCTTACCATTGACAGGCAAGAGGCGCTCAACGCGCTGAGCTTCTCGCTGATCGGCGACATCAATCGCTGCTTCGATGAAGTCGAAGAGTCTTCCGCGCGTGCACTGCTGATTACGGGTGCCGGACCGAAGGCGTTCTGCGCCGGGGCCGACATCGCGGAGCTGACCAACCGTGACATCGAGGCGCAGAAGCGCGGCGCCGAGTTCGGCCAACGGGTATTTGCCCGCCTCGACACGCTGCCTATGCCCTCCGTCGCCATCCTGAACGGTTATGCCTTCGGCGGCGGGCTGGAACTGGCACTGGCCTGTACGTTCCGCCTTGCCATGGCGAATGCCAAGGTCGGACTGCCGGAAATCAAGCTGGGCCTCATTCCGGGCTACGGCGGCACGCAACGCCTGCCCCGGGTTGTCGGCGAGGCACGCGCGCTGGAAATGATCATGACCGGCCGCACCGTCGCGGCTGATGAAGCCGCCCGTATCGGCCTCGTCAACCGGATTGTCGAAGGCGATCCGGTTGAAGCCGGCATCGCGTTTGCCCGCGAATTCAGCGGCCACGGCATGGTGGCCCTGCGCCTAGCGCGCGGCGCGGTGCAGCGCGCGTTGCAAACCTCCCTGACCGAAGGCCTCAAGGTCGAGGCCGATCTTTCCACGCTTGCCTACCAGACGAAGGATGCCAACGAAGGCATGGTCGCCTTCCTGGAAAAACGCAAGCCCCAGTTCAAGGATTGCTGACCATGGCAGAAAAAGGAACCATCATCGTCACCGGCGCCAGCCGCGGCATCGGTGCCAGCATCGCAATCGCGCTGGCAGAACTCGGCTACACCGTCGCCTGTTTGTCGCGGCGAGGGGAGCTTCCGGCCGTGCCGGATGCGAGCAAGGAGGCGGTGGCGCGCTGCAAGGGATTCAGCTGCGACGTCACCAGCGGCGACAGCCTACGCGATGCATTTGCCGCAGCGGCAGCGCTGGGCGGGCCGGTTGCGGGCCTGGTCAACAATGCAGGCGTACATCTGGAAGGGCCAAGCACCACATTCTCCCGCGACGATTATGAAACGGTATTCGCCACCAACACGACCTCGGTCTTCATGAGCTGCCAGCACATCTATCCGCACCTGGCAGCAGCCGGCGGCGGCCTGATCGTCAACATCGGATCCTTCTTCGACAAGCTGGGCGTCAAGCGCAACCTGGCCTACTGCGCATCAAAGGCGGCCGTGGGCGCGATCACCCGCTGCCTCGCTGTGGAGTGGGCTGGGAAGGGCATCCGCGTGATCGACGTCGCGCCGGGATACATCGAGACCGACCTGAACAAGGAGGCGATGTCGGCCGGGCCGTTGCGTGAATACCTGGAAAAACGCATCCCCGGCCGCAAGCCGGGAACCTCCGCGGATGTCGCGAAACTGGTCAAGGCGCTGTTCCTGGCCGACGCGCCTTTCCTGTCCGGGGAAACCATTTACATCGACGGCGCGCAAGGCGTCGCGCACTAGGAGACGGACGTGAACATTTTTGAACGGCTCGATGCGAGCGTGGAACTGTCGGACGACGAAAGCCAGTTGCTGGACAGCGTGCGCGCGCTGGCGCGCACCGAACTGATGACGCGCGCCGAGCATTACGACAAGACGGGAGAGTTTCCCTGGGAAAACGTCAAGGCAATCAACAACCTCGGTCTGAACGCGATGTTCATTCCGGAAGAGTATGGGGGCGCCCGGCTGTCCTACACCGCCTATCTGGAATGCGTGCGCGAGATCGCCAAGGCGTGTGCGTCCACTGGCATCATCTGGGCGACCAATTTCCATGCGATCAAGCCGCTGATCGACTTTGGATCGGAAGAGCAGAAACAGCGCCTGCTGCCGCGCATCGCCGAAGGCGGACTGGCCGCGCTGGCGATCACGGAACCGGATGCGGGCTCCGATGCGACAGGCATGCGCACGCGCTTCACGCCCGACGGCGACGACATCATCATCGACGGCGGCAAGACCTTCATCACCAACGGCGACGTGGCCGATGTCTACGTGCTGTTCGGCAAATGGAGCGAAATCGAGGATCCGAAGAAGGCCATCTCGGTGGTGATCCTGGAAAAGGGCACGCCCGGGCTGTCGGTGGTGCGCACCGAACAGAAGATGGGGCACCGCGCGTCGAGCACCGCGACGATTTCCTTTGACGGCTGCCGGGTGCCGCGCGCCAACCTGCTGCGCAATCCGGGAGACGGCCTGAACATCCTGTTCTCGTCGCTCAACAAGTCCCGGCCCAGTGTTGCCGCGCATGCTCTCGGCATTGCGCGCGCGGCGTTCGAGGATGGCGTCGCGTACATCAACGAGCGCAAGCAGTCGGGCCGCAAGATCATCGAATTCCAGGGCATCCAGTTCATGCTGGCCGACATGGCCACCGACCTCGCCATGTGCGAATCCTGGCTGTGGCGGATTGCGAAGCTGGTAGACAGCGGCGGCACTGACTTCGGCATCGAGGCGTCGATGCTGAAGATGCGCGCCTCCGACGTCGCCATGCGCATCACCACCGACGTGGTTCAGCTGTTCGGCGGCTATGGCTATTGCCAGGATTTCCGGGCCGAGCGCCTGATGCGGGACGCCAAGATTACGCAGATCTGGGAAGGTACCAACCAGGTGCACCGCCAGCTGATCGGCCGCAGTTTCCTGACCAAATGAGAGGCATCCAATGAGTGGAATCAAAACGATCGGTGTCGCCGGCTGCGGCACCATGGGCGCAGGCATTGCCATTGTCGCCGCCCGCGCCGGTTTCCGGACCGTGGTGTTCGACACCCGGCAGGAGGCGCTCGACAAGGCGCTCAAGCAGACTCGCGATTTCTTTGCCAAGTCTGTCCAGCGCGGCAAGATGACCGAGGAAAAGATGTCCGAAGCGATCGGCAACCTGGTCACGACGACTACCCTGGACGACATGTTGGAGTGCGATCTGGTGATCGATGCGGTGTTCGAGGACCTGAAGGTGAAGCACGACCTGTTTTCGAAGCTGGACAAGGTCTGTCCGCCGCACACCATTTTCGCGTCCAACACCTCTACGCTGTCCATCACCGAGATCGCCGCGGGCTCAGGCCGCGACGACCGCTTTGTCGGTATGCACTTCTGCCTGCCGGCTCAACTTATGAAGCTGGTCGAGATGTCGCCGGGCCTGAACACCTCCGAGGAAACCTTCGCCAAGGCGTGGGCCGCGTGCGAGGCGATGGGCCAGCGCCCGGTCAAGACCAAGGACAACCCCGGTTTCATCCTGAACTACTTCCTGATCCCCTATAACAACGACGCGATTCGCCTTGTCGAGGCAGGCGTTGCCGCGCCTGCCGACATCGACCGCGCGATCAAGGAAGGCCTCGGCTATCCGATGGGACCGCTGGAACTGCTCGACCTGATCGGGCTCGATACCCAGCTTCTGCTGTGCGAGGCAATGTATGGCATCACCAACGAACCGCGCGCCGCCTGCCCGCCGCTGGTCAAGCGAATGATCGCCGCCGGCCACCTGGGCCGCAAGTCGGGACGCGGATTCTATACCTACGAAGGCAACGCGATGTTCGGGAGCTGACATATGACTTATTCCATTATTGATACCGGCAACAGCCGTTCTTTCCCGGTGAGCCATGCTCTGCTGGAAGGCAAGTCCGCCGACGGCGACGTCGTCATCCTCATTGGCGACAGGGCCGGATATGCGCTTTCCAAAGTCGAGGCCGGCAGCAAGACGGCCGTCCTGGTCGAACTCGGCAGCGAATGCCTGGGCGTACATACTGGCGAAAGCCGCGCGAAGGAAGGTTCCAACGTCCTGGGATTTGCACGCTTCCGCCTCGGCGATGGCGATCCTTCCAACCTCGTCGAGCTGGTCAGGCAACCCGGGACGCCGGCATCGGCGATCGACGCGGCCAAGGCCGTGCTGGAAGGCGCAGGCCTGAAAGTGGCAGTCTGCTTTGACTTTGCCGGGCGCATCATCGACCGCCTTGTCCGCCCTTACTACAACGCCGCGCTGCGCCGCCTCGATGAAGGCCTGGCGACCGCCGACGATATGGACCTGACGCTCAGGCTCGGCCTCGGCTATCCGGAAGGACCGATCGCGCTGCTGGAGCGTACCGGTCTTGAACATCACTTCGATGTCACGCAATCGCTGTTCGAGGCCTATGGCGAATCGCCCTATGCCCCCGCGCGCCGCGCCCGGGTCGCCAAGGCCCGTGCTGAAAAAAAGGCAGACTGACATGATGCGTCCACTGGAAGGCGTTCGCGTCCTCGACTTCAGCACGCTCCTGCCCGGGCCGATGGCCACCCTCATCCTCGCCGAGGCGGGCGCCGACGTCATCAAGATCGAACGTCCCGGGCAGGGCGACGAGATGCGTAGCTACATGCCGAAGTTCGGCGACGACAGCGTGAACTTCGCGCTGCTCAACCGCGGCAAGCGCAGCCTGGCGGTCAATCTCAAGGAAGCGGGGATCGTCGACCGGCTGCGCGGGCTTATCGAGAGCGCGGACATCGTGGTGGAGCAGTTCCGCCCCGGCGTCATGGACAGGCTGGGCCTCGGCTATGATGCGCTGTCGAAGATCAATCCGTCGATCATCTATTGTGCAATCACCGGCTATGGCCAGTCCGGACCAAAGGCGGACATGGCGGCCCATGACCTCAATTACGTCGCCGACGCGGGCATGCTAGGCCTCTCAATGGGCAGCGACGGCGCGCCTGTCCTGCCGCCCGCGCTGATCGCCGATATCGCCGGCGGGACTTATCCCGCCGTAGTCAACATCCTGCTGGCGCTACGCCAGCGCGACCGCACGGGCAAGGGCTGCAAGCTGGACATTGCCATGGCCGATAACCTGTTTACCTTCCTGTACTGGGCCATCGGCAACGGCCAGGTGGCGGGGCGATGGCCGGTGCCGGGCGGCGAACTCGGCAC
>NZ_LSTO01000001.1:2701801-2728542 GCF_002211445.1 Noviherbaspirillum denitrificans
TGCATAGGCATCCTGCAGATGCTCCTTCAGCAGGGGAAGCACGGCCGCCGCCTGGCCGGCGTGGACCTGGATGCGGGCTGAGCCAAGCACGGGGCTTTCGATATCGGTAGCGATCATCTGGACGTCGCGGCGCAGCCAGGAGGGAGACGCGCCGACCAGTGCGAAGATCGCTTTCGCTTCATCGAGCTCGCCGCGCAGCACGGCGGCCCGCGCGAGTTCCAGCCGCGCCGCATCCACCACCCGCGGCAAGCGCCGCTGCATGCCGGACTGTTCGAGCTCCAGCAGCACCTGCAATGCATCGTTCGCGTAACCTTCGCCGCGCAGGATGCGCGCGTAGATGATGTGGCTGGCAATCAGCTGGTCGGGAATGCCGGCATCCTTGACCAGCGGAAGGAAGAGCTTGAGCAGGCGGCGGGCTTCCGCCAGCGAATCCATTTCATACAGCACCTCGGCGAGATAGAGGCTGGCGAAACCGCTTTCGGCGCCGCAGCGCGCGCCTGTCCCGTCGTCCGGAATGCCGAGCAGCGCACCCATGCGCGATGCGCTGCAGCGCGGCTCGCGTTGCGATTCGTCGCCGATCAGGGCCAGCAGGCGCGCGCAGGCGGCGCGCAGGTTGCCCTGCACCAGGTCCAGCATGCCGCGCACATAGCCGGCCACCGCGATGCTGAACAGCGGGCCGACGGCCGGCTGCTCCTGCGTCGCTTGGTCGAGCAGCACACGTGCGTCGCGAAAGCGGCCAGTGGTCGCGTAGTAATAGGCGCAGCCGATCATCAGCATGCTGCGCAACACCGGTTCGTGCGCCGCGCTGCCCAGGATCGCGGGGTCGGCCCACATCGGCGCCGTTTCGCCCGCGCGGTCGAGCATCATCAGGCTGAAGGTGCGGATCACGTGGTAGGTCGAATGCGGCACCGGCGAGGCACCGTCGGCGTCGATGACCGTCTCGAGCAGGGTCAGCGCCTCCTCGCTCCGGTTGATATGCAGCAGCGACCAGCAATACACCGAGATCAGCGGCGGATACGCAACGAGCCGGCGCCTGTCTATGGTGTCGAACCAGCGCGCCAGCAGCCGCACCCGTCCCTGCAGGAACAGCGGCTGCGCATGGCGGTCGAGCAGGTCGAGCACGAACTGCGTATCGCCGGATGCGATCGCATGGTCGATGGCGTGGGTCGGGCGGTTCTGTTCGATATACCAGTGAGCGGCGCGGCGATGCAGCGTAGCAGCAAGGCCGGGATATTCCCGCTCGAGTTGCGCGCGCAGGAAATCGGCAAACAGCGGATGGTAGCTGAACCAGCTGCGCTGTTCGTCGAGCGCCGTCATGAACATGTTGGAGCGTTCGATCTCCTGCAGCAGCGCCCTGCCGTCATCGCGTCCCGTGACGGCATTGCAGCTCTCCGCACAGAATTTTTGCAGCACGCTGGTTTGCAGGATGAAGTCCTGCAGGTGTTTCGGCTTGCGCGACAGCACATCTTCCGCGAGGTAGGAAGCAATGGATGCGTGCGAGCCGGAGAAGGTCTGGAGTGTCCTGCGCGGGTCTTCGCTGCCTTCCAGCGCGAGCGACGCCAGCCACAATGCCGCGGCCCAGCCGCCGGTGATGTCGTGCAGCTTCTCCACTGCGGCCTGGTCCAGCGACAGCCCGCGCCTGTCACACAGGAACTGACGCGTTTCCTCCGGCGTGAACCGCAGTTGCGCCGCATCGATTTCCAGCAACTGCTGTCGCGCGCGCAGGCGACCGACCGGCAGCGCGGCCTGCACCCGTGAGCCAATCACCAGCCGCTGCTGCGGCCCGAGCAGGTCGATCACCTGCTGGACAACGGCGAGCACGGCCGGGTTATGGAGATGCTCGAATTCGTCGAGGATCAATGTGAATGGCGGGGGCGCCGATGCCAGCGCATCGGCGAGGTCAAAGCTATCCTGTCGCAGGCGCGCGTCGAACAGGGTGCGCACGGTGGTTGCGGTGCGCTGCATTTGCACAAACGCCTGCTCGATGCAGGACATGAAGCGTTCCAGGTCGTTGTCGCCGGCATCGAGCGTCAGCCACGCGGTAGCACCGCCCTCCCTGCGGCAATCGTCATGGAGTTGCCGCAGTAACGTGGTGGTGCCGAATCCCGCGGGCGCATGCACCAGTACCAGCTTCACGCCGGCAGCATGGCGGATACGTTCCATCACCCGCTCCCGCGCGAGGCAGCTCTCCCCGGCAGCCGGAGGGCGGAATTTGGATGGAGGGGAACGCAGTACCGCCGGGCGTTCCAGCACCTGGAAAGGAATAGCAGCCAATCAAGTAACCCGCTGGTGTGAATGCATCAGTGCATGCAGCAATTCGAACTTTCGGAGCCAACTTGTGGCTCGCGGAACCAAGAGGTTACATAAGATTGTTATTGGAACAATAGAGTGTGCGCTCTAAAAAAGGCGGGATGTGACTTGTGCGAGGCAGCATGAATGTAAGGAGCGTAGCGTGGGTAAAGCGCAGCGAAACCCGCGTAAAACAGTGTGTGAAGCACATGGCGGGTTTCGCTTCGCTCTACCCACCCTACGGTCATCAACCGAGCTGGCTTTCGAAGCCAACGATTTGGCTCCCCCAGTCACCGCGCCGGTCCCCGTTGTCAATCGCCCCTGACCTAATATGAAGGCTCTTAGTATTGCTGAAATATTAAGAGCTGACCGACGCGGTTCCGGCGTCCGGTGTGCGGGCAACACGCATGCTGAACTGGTGTCGGTGTTTCCACAAGAAACACGGAACCGGCGTTCGCGGCATGGGAAGAAAAAATTTTTACCACCACCACCACGTTATCTATTTGGAGACTCTATATGAAACTGTTCAAGAAGACCGCTCTCGCCGCTGTCCTGTCCGGCCTGTCCCTGGCTGCTTCCGCAATGACCCCGATCGCTGACGAAGGCCTGAGCCAGGTTGCCGGCCAGGACGGTGTGTCCATCGCGGCCAGCCTGAACATCAACATCGGTTCGTTCACCTATACCGATACGGACACGACCGGCGGTTCGATCAGCTTCAACAACATCGGCGTCAAGGGCCTGGTCGCCGGCACGCTGGACATCATCAACCAGTCGACCTTCGAAACCATCCTGACCGCTTCCGGCGTGACCTTCCCGACCGCCTTCTACGGCGGCGGTGACGTCGTGCAGATGGCTGTGCCGGCAGACATCGTCGTGCCGACCGCGGCCCTGGTTGACGTGACCGTCGGTTCCATCCGCATGGGTGGCCACGCAGCCGGCGTGACCGGCCCGTCCTTCGGCTCGATCGCCCTGACCGACATCGACCTGCGCGGCACCAAGGTCTGGATGTGGGCGCACTGATCCAGGACCTGCCTGGAGTCCCTTCCTAGCCTGTCTGCCCCCGGCTTATGCCCGGGGGCATCTTCATCCCTTCGTTCGAGAACAAGCATGATCCGTGTTGGCCTTGCGGCGCTCGGCGCTGCCGTCACCTTGCATATCGGAACAGCCTCGGCGCAGCTGCGCCCGCTGTCCGAGCAGGAACTGTCTGCCCGCCATGCACAGGGCTTCCTGGAACTCAACAACAGCAGCTACGGCGGCTACGATTTCACCCGCATCGCGCTGGGCGCCGATGTCACGCTCAATGCGAACTTCCGCAACATCCGCCTCGGTGAATATCCATATATGCCACGCAACGGCAGCGGCGCGGATATCGACATGCCACTGCTCCAGTTCGGACGCAGCGACGGCACCGACGCGCAGCGCCTGGTGCAGATCAGCAATCCCTATTTCGAATTCGTCTACCGCAACGCAGGCAATGCCGCGACGCGCGAAGTGGTAGGCATGCGTTTCGGTTTCGAGAGCATTGCCGGCGACGTCGGCCTCACCCTGTCCACGCTGAGCGGATCGATGCGTGTCGATGGCGGCGCGGCGGGCGTGCTCGACTCGCGCAACGATCCCGGCGGCGGCAAGCGCTGGGATGGTACATGCACCGCGCCTTGCTTCAACTTCGCCCAGATGGGCGGCGTGCGCGCCGGCGATACGAACGGACCGAGCCGCGACTTCTGGATTTCGGCGCTGAAATCGGCCGTGCAGTTCCAGCCGCCGGCAGGCATGGCGCAGGCACCCGACCTGGCGCAGGCCGGCGTGTGGCTCAACTGGCGCGACCGCCTGAGCGCGCTCAATACGACCGGCACGCCGCCGCCCAACCTGCCGCCGGTGCGCTGAGATGCGGATGCGTTCGCACTGCGCGTGGTTTGCGCTCGCGCTGGCATGCAGCGCGCACGCCGACGGATTGCAGCCGTTGTCCGACGATGCGCTGTCGTCGGTGCAAGGCCGGGACGGCGTGAGCTTCGACCTTTCGGGCTTCTCGATGTCGGGCGATGCGCGCTTCACCTATCACGCGCCCTCAACCGCGAGCGCATGGATCGGCAGCCTGCAGGCAACGCGGTCCGACGATCCCGCCAACCCGTTCGGCGATCCCTATCGCATCGACGTCGTCAAGGGCGCGCCCGGCATGGCGGATGTCATCAACCTTGCATTCCCGGAAAACACCAACGGCGCGAAGAAATGGCAGGCCGCTTTCAACTGGGGGGTGAATGCGAACGGTATCGCCTTCGACGGCGGCAGCGTGGTGCTGCGCGATGCGGTGTTTTACGGCGGCGGCTTCCAGTGGACCACACCGCGCGTCAACGACGGCATCGCGTTCGGCCTCGGCCTGCGGGTCGATGTGGGCGACCTGCTGCTGCGTCCGCGCGGGCGCGACGATATCTCGCAGGCCGAACCGGCGGGCGTGACGGAGCAAATGCATTTTCGCGGACTGCGCATCGGCGCGGTCGACAGCAACGGCAATATCCTCAATGCACCCTGGCGCATCGCTGACGTGGCATCACAGCCGGGGATTTTCAATGCGATCACGGACGAGGCCGGCAATCCACGCCTGCGCATCGGCATCGACTGGCCGGATGCGAACGGCGCATCCGCCGGCGGGCTGCAGATCGACAAGCTGTCCTTCCGTAGCGACGCGACCGGCAACGTGGATCTCGGATCGAGCAGGATAGGCTCGATGCAGATCCAGTACCTCGATATCCGATTCAAGCCCTGACATGCGCAAAACACTTGCCTTCATCCTGTCATCGCTTTTCCTCACGGCCGGCGCTTCCGCACAGCAGCCGCTGGATGATGCCGCTCTGTCAGATGTGAGCGGCGCAGACGGCGTCAACTTCGCGATGCACCTGTCGCTCAACGACCAGGCACTGCCGAATCCGTCAACCGACAGCAGGATTTCGATGGGCTTCAATGTGGACGGCCACACGACGCATGTCGTGGTGCGCAACCCGCGCGGCGTGCTCGATGTGTTCGGCTTGTCGGTTGGCGTGGAGAAGAAGCCTGACGGCACGGATTACATCGCCATCGGCTTGCCCGCGCATGTCAGGTACACCGACTTCGGTTTTGAGTCGCTGAGTGTGCAGTCCGACCCGGCGGCGCCGGTGACGGACAGCCTGGGGCGGCTGTCGATACAGGGAACGGTGAATATGCAGGGGCAGTTGCGGATGTGGGCGCACTGACCGGTTGAAAGGTAAAAACCGTAGGGTGCGCCCCGCGCACCATTGCGGTAGCCAAGGCATTGGTGCGCATGGCGCGCCCTACTTCCTTATCTGTTTCAAAGCGCTGCCGGCAGAGTCTGCAACAGCAGCAGCGAATGGAAATCCCCGGCCTCGACCGGCCGGCTGAACAGATAGCCCTGCATGCTGTGACAGCCATTCTCGATCAGGAAGCACTGCTGCTCCGCCGTCTCGACGCCCTCGGCCACCACGCGCAGGCGCAGGCTGCGGCCGAGCGCGATGATGGCGCAGGTAATCGCCGATCCGTTCGCATCGCTGCCAATATCGCGCGTGAAGGACTGGTCGATCTTCAGCTTGTCGATGGGGAAGCGCTTCAGTTGCGACAGGCTGGAATAGCCGGTGCCGAAGTCATCGATGGAAAATTTCACGCCGACCGCGCGCAGTTCATCCATCACCGCCACGACCCGCTCGGGGCGCTGCATGATCATGCTCTCGGTGAGTTCGAGTTCCAGGCATTCAGGAGCGAGCCCGGTTTCTTCCAGCACCTGCCGCACCTGGCCGGCGAAATCATCCTGGCGGAACTGGCGTGCCGATACATTGACCGCCACCTGCAAGCCGATGAAGCCGCGGTCGTGCCAGTGCCGCGTCTGGCGGCAGGCTTCGCGCAGCACCCATTGTCCGATCTCGATGATATGGCCGGTGTCTTCGGCAACCGGAATGAAGCGTGCCGGCGATACCATGCCGAGTTCCGGATGGCGCCAGCGCACCAGCGCCTCCATGCCGGTGATGCGACCGGTAGCCAGGTCGACTTGGGGCTGGTAGACGAGGTGGAATTCCTTGCGCAGCAGCGCCAGGCGCAGGCTGCTTTCTATCTGCAGGCGCTCGATCGACGCCCGGTTCATCTCCTGGCTGAAAAACTGGAAATTGCTTTCGCCGATTTCCTTGGCGTGATGCAAGGCGACGTCGGCATGCTTCATCATTTCCTGCGTCGTGGCGCCGTCTGCCGGATAGACTCCGATGCCAATGCAGGCGGTGACGTTGATCTCATGCCCCTCCAGGACGAAGGGCCGCGACAGCTCGGTCAGGATCCGCTCCGCAAGGATCGCTGCGTCGCGCGGATCGGAGAGTTCTTCCATGATGACCACGAACTCGTCACCGATATGGCGCGTCACGGTATCGGCGGCACGCATGACGCCGTTGAGCCTCCCCGCGGCGGCCACCAGCAGCAGGTCGCCCACACGATGGCCCAGCACTTCATTGATGTGCGCGAGCCGGTCGAGATCGACTGCAAGCAGGGCGACATGGTGACCGTCGCGCCCGGCCATCTTCAATGCATGGTCAAGGCGGTCATAGAGGAAGGCGCGATTGGGCAGCCCGGTCATCGCGTCATACATCGACAAACGCTCGATTTCGCTTTCGGCGGCCTTGGCCTGCGAGACATCGCTGAAGATGCCGATGAAGTTCGTGACCGTCCCCGTATCGTCCAGCACGCGCGTCACGGACAGTTGTTCCACGTACAGCTCGCCGCACTTGCGCCGGTTCCAGAGCTCGCCGCTCCAGCGGCCCTCTTCGCCGATGGTCTTCCACATCTGCTTGTAGAACTGCGGATCCTGGCGGCCGGAACGGAGAATGGCGTGCGTCTTGCCGATCACTTCTTCCTCGGTGTAGCCGGTGATGCTGGTGAACGCACGGTTGACCTTGAGGATGCGGCCCGAGGTATCGGTGACCGAAATGCCCTGGGTGCTGTTTTCGAATACCTTGGCCGTCAGGCGCGATTCCTCTTCGGCCTGCTTGCGGGCGCTGATGTCGACCATGATGCCGCGCAGGGTCGTGGGAAAGCCATTGTGCATGCCCACGCTGATCAGGTCCTTGAACCAGACGGTGCTGCCGTCGCTGGCGATCATGCGGTATTCGAAGCAGCGGTTCGCGTCGCTCGCAGACCACGCCATGCAATGCTCGATGGCCAGTTCGCGATCCGCAGGGTGAAGATGCGCTTCCCAGAAGCCTTCCTCCAGCCATTCGTCGGCCGTATAGCCGAGGATGCGCGGCGCCTGCTCGCTGACGAATGTGAAGCGGAAGGTATGCGGGTCTGCTTCCCAGACAATGCCGTCGATGCTGTTGACGAGCGCTTCGAAGCGCAGCCGCTCCCGGTCCGTGGCTGCATCCACTGCCATTCGTATTTCGCTTGATGTGCGTGTCAGCATGGATGCCGCCCGTTTTTCATGCCACGGCGAGTACTTCGTCGATGGCGATTAATGTGACGGAATGCGGTCCGAAGGTGCCGAGTCCGATGAGGTGGTCGTTCTTCAGGCCGCCCCGTGCGCGGGGCGCAGGGATGACGCGGCCGGCGTCAACGCGATGCACATCCGAAATGCCGTCGACCACCACGCCCATCGTGCGTCCATCGATACTGAGCACGATGACGCTGGTCGAGTCGTCGAATACCGCGTCGCCGAGCGCAAAACGCTTGCGCATGTCGACAATCGGCACACTGACGCCACGCATGTTGGCGATCCCGCCGTCGAGGTCGAGTGCGTTCGCCTCCTGCGCGAAAGCCGCGAATCCGCGGATTTCCTGCACCCGCTGCATGTCGATGCCATATTCTTCATTGCCGAGCATGAAGGCGAGCACCTCGTCCGGCGGCGGACGTTTTCCTGTTGTTGTCTTTTTCATCAGAATTACCCGCGTCAAAGAACTTGGCTTGTAGGACAGCAACTTACGTGCCACGCAGAAAAACGGTGATTTGACGCGGATTACCGGGCTGACAATGGGTTTTATTCCTGAAAGCGGGAAGCGGGTTTTTCCTGCTTGCGGGAACCAGGGATTGCCGATAAGAAATGCAGGCGCGGAAACGGTTATGCTACGCTCGTGCAGCCGGGGTCCCGGCTTCCGGCCCCTCGAACCGTCAGCACACATATGAATATCAAGGCCTTCATTCCCACCCGCGGTATTGGCGGCTATCTCGCCGTCGCCTTTTCCGCGCTGTCGATCCTGCTTACCGTCATCCTGGTCGAAGTCATCGGCCTGTCCGCCGCCGCACAGCTCAAGTCGAATATCGGCAATGGCCTCGCCGAACTCGCGTTGCAGACATCGGACAAGCTCGACCGCGGCATGTACGAGCGCTATCGCGAAGTGCAGCTGATGGCGCAGCGCAAGGACCTGACATCGCAGGAAACCAGCATCGACGACAAGCGCATGGTGCTCGATGCGCGCCAGGAGACGTACCACTACTACGCATGGATCGGCCTGGTCGACCCGCAAGGCAAGGTCATGGTTTCCACGCGCGGAATGCTGGAGGGCGCAGACGTCTCGCAGCGCCCCTGGTTCCGCAATGCGCTGCAGGGGATCAATGTCGGCGATGTGCACGAGGCAGTGCTGCTGGCGAAGCTGTTGCCCAATCCGACCAGCGAACCGAAGCGTTTCGTGGATGTCGCCTTCCCCTATGAAGACAAGAGCGGACGCGTGCAAGGCGTGCTGGGCGTCCACCTCTCGTGGCAGTGGGCGCGCGAAGTCGAGCAATCGGTGATGGAACCGATCGCCGCGCGCCGCAAGGTGGAATCGATGATCGTGAGCACCGACGGCACCGTGCTGCTCGGCCCGGCAAACCTGCAAGGAAAAAAGCTCGCGCAGCAGAGCGTGCGCGCGGCGGCCGACGGCAACGGCTTTGCCGTGGAAGACTGGGCGGATGGACACAGCTACCTGGTGGGCTACAGCAAGGGCAAGGGCTACGGCCCCTATCCCGGCCTGGGATGGACGGTGCTGGTGCGGCAGGATGTGAACGATGCCTACGAACCGGTGCGGCGCATCCAGCGCACCGTGCTCGGCAGCGGCATCGCGCTGGCACTGCTGTTCTCCGTGGCCGGCCTGATCGGCGCACGCCGCATCAGCCGCCCGATGCAAGACCTCGCGGCGGCCGCCGAGCGCATCCAGCGCCGCGAATCGGCGGAAATCCCGGTCGAACACGGGACCTATGCGGAAGTGCGGACACTGGCAGGCTCGCTCAATGCCCTGGTCTCCAACCTGCTGCAGAAGGAAAGCGCGCTGAAGGAGTTGAACCAGACGCTCGAAGGCCGTGTCGAGCAACGCACGCGCGAACTCGAGCATGCGCTGTCGCAGGTGCGCGCCAATGAGAAGCGCATCCAGACCATTATCGAAAGCGCTCAGGATGCCTTCATCGCGGTCGACCTCAACGGCCGCATCACGGACTGGAATGCCGCCGCCGAGCGCATGTTCGGCTGGCGCTGCGACGAGGCGATCGGCCGCACGCTGGTCGAGCTGGTGGTGCCGGAACGCTTCCGCGGCAGCTTCGCCGATGCCATGCGCAGTTTCAATGAAACCGGCCAGACCGGCCTGCTCGGCCGCCGGCTGGAACGGATCGTCGTCAACCGCAAGGGCGACGAGCTCCCGGTCGAAGTGACCATCGGCCTTGCGGGCAGCGGCGACACTTACTTCTTCAGCGCCTTCCTGCACGACATTTCGGAGCGCAAGAAGGTGGAGCGCATGAAGAACGAATTCATCTCCACCGTCTCGCATGAACTGCGCACGCCGATGACCTCGATCCGCGCGTCGCTCGGCATGCTGGCCGGCGGCTTTGCCGGTGAATTGCCGCCGGACACACGTGAACTGATCGACATTGCGCATGTGAGCTGCGAGCGCCTGGTGCGGCTGGTGAACGACGTGCTGGATATTGAAAAGATCGAGTCAGGCAACATGGAATTCGACATGCGCGCGCAGCCCCTGCTGCCGCTGGTTGAGCAAGCCGTCGATGCGGTGCGCGGCAGCGCCGATCAGATGAGCGTGCGGCTGGAGGTGGATTGCGCGCCGGGTGATGTGCTGGTCAATGCCGACCATGACCGCATGATCCAGGTGCTGGTCAACCTGCTGTCCAATGCGATCAAGTTTTCGCCATCCGGTTCGGCGGTGACGGTTCGCGTGGAATGCGAAGGCGGCAAGGTGCGAATGTCCGTTATCGATCGCGGGCCGGGCATCCCTGCCGAGTTCAGGGAACGCATCTTCCAGAAATTCGCGCAGGCTGATTCGACCGACTCGCGGCAGAAAGGCGGGACGGGGCTGGGGCTCAGCATTTGCAAGAGCATTGTGGAAGAGCATGGGGGGCGCATCGGGTTTGAATCGGATGCGGGGAGCGGGACGATGTTTGTGGTGGAGTTGCCGGGGGTGTGAGACCAGGCACGTCGCTACTTCAACTCATGCAAGGAAACACCGCCAAACGACGGCCAGGCAGCAAAATCCGCCTCCAGCGATGGCAGCAACTCCAGCAAGCGCCCCGGGTCGCGATGAAAACTGGTCGCCGACCCGTCAAACACCGACGCCGATTCCATCCTGAACGCCGGTCCATGCGAATTGCGCGCAGCCTCCTTCAGCAGCACCAGCACCGGCGTCTGTCCGACGCTGACCAGCCATAACTCCCCTTCTGCTGCGCGCACATAGCGGCGCTGCAGCTCCGGCTCCACCGGCCCCGCCTCAAGCGCAATGCGCACGCTCTTGCGATGCACCGTCCCCCAATCGAGGAAAGGTGCGGCGAAGCGGCGGATCTGCGCGGGATCGGTGCGGTAGTCCATGACGTTCAGTCCGCTTGCCGAGGCCGCCAGGCCCTTCAGCAGTTCCGCCTTTTCGGCCCACCAGAAGGGCACGACAAATTCGAGCGGCATGCCGGCCGCCGCGCGCTTCAGTGCACGCGCCAGGGACAGGTAGTGTTTGTCGAGCGCGGCAGCCGATGGCGCGTAGCCCGGAAGGAGGTAATGCTCGATGTCGAACTGCATGCCCGCGAGGCGCGCATCCGGTTCGGCGCCGTCGGTGTAGGCTGCGTAGGCAAGCGCGCGTGCCACCGTCTTTGCGTGCTCGGCCGGCAGTACCATGCGCGGGTCGCCGTCGACGCTCCAGACGGCAATTCCGACTGTACGGGCACTGCGTATGAATGCGGCCAGGCGATGCGGCTCAGTAACTTTTTCACCGCTGACCGGTACGGACACGAAGAGCGTCTTCACGTTCCTCTCCTGCGCGCGCGCCAGCACCGCTTGCGGCCGCTCCATCCATTCCCGCGCATCCCATACCCACATTGAACGCGAGGCTGGCACCGCGGGCTGGGGATTCAGGCTGAGTTCGTCGAGCGTGAGTTCCGCCGCCGAGGATGGACAAGCGATGGAGAAGGAGCGCCAGTTGGCGCGGTCGAAGTCGTCGCGCGGCAGTGAAAGCTCGGCGGCCATCCGTCCCGGCCCTGTGTGCCCGAGCGGGACGCTGGTTTCCTTCGCCGCCCGCATGGCGTCCGTCGCCGCGATGTCGAACCGCGCGCTTGCCGTGCCTGCAAGATGCAAGGACAGGCGCGCCAACGGAAGTGTCCACGGGCCCGACAGGGTGACGCCTGCTGGGCGGGTGCCGGCCCTGCAGGACAGGTGAAGGCGGCCGGCCTCCATGCGCAACCGCACCCGCTCCTCGATGCCGAAGGCGCGCACGTTCATGGAAGCGAGGAGGTTTTCGCGCAGAGGCATGGGCTGCGGCCGTTCGGATACGCGTTCCTTGCCGGTCGCTGTCACGCTGCCGATAGTGAACCGCCCTTCCCGCTCCGGTCCCTGCAGGAGGAGACGTTCGCCGACGTCGCGCGCAAGTTCGGGGGCGACCGGATGCAATGCGACGATCACCTCCGGCGGCACGTTCAGTTCGACGCGCTCGCAGCCTGCGCCGCCGTCCGCGCCGAGGGTGACACGCATGCCGCCCTGGTCATCGGGACAGGATTGCAGGATTGCCGCCTGGGCGCCGCTCATCATGAACATGATCCCGATAAAAGCAGCACGCATCGCCTACACCTTGCGCTGCCAGTTTCCCTTCCGCGTCATCGCACCCCAGCTTGCCTCGCCCTCGGTTGCCCAGCGGTACAACCCGACCAGGCGCCACCAGCTGTTGATCTGGCGGTAACCAAAGTTTTCCAGGATGACGACCAGCGCCAGCATCGCGAGGTGGCGCGGCTCCGGGTAGATATGAAAAGACATTTCTTCCAGCAGCAGTCCAGAGGCGGACAGCAGGATGCCGAGGCCGATCGCGACGAACAGGAACACCGCGAACGCTTGCCAGGAAACCCAGCCGAAACAGAAGGCGACGGCCATGAAAATGTAGCCGCCCAGTTCCACCAGCGGCCCCATCCATTCGAACAGCAGCATGAACGGAAAGGCCAGCCATCCCGGCGCGCCGCCGTTGCGGCTGAACACCAGCCCCCAGTTGGCCGACAGGCTTTCCGACAGGCCGCGCTGCCAGCGGATACGCTGGTTGCGCAGGGTCTTGCGGTCTTCCGGCGCTTCGGTCCAGCACACCGGGTCGGGCACGAACTCGATCCGGTACGGCTGCCGCCGTGCACGCAGCAGGCGGTGCATGCGGACGACGAGTTCCATGTCCTCGCCAATGGTCTTCGGCCGGTAGCCGCCGGCCTCGATCACCACTTCCTTGCGGAACAGGCCGAAGGCGCCGGAGATGATCAGCATGCCGTTCACCGTCGACCAGCCGAGCCGGCCGAACAGGAAGGCGCGCAAGTATTCGACGACCTGGAACAGCGCCCAGATATTGGATGGCAAACCCACGCGCGTCAGGAATCCGCCGTTGACTTCGCAGCCGTTGGCCACGCGCACCGTGCCGCCGGTGGCGACCACCGTCGCGTCGTTGAGGAAAGGCTTGACCACGCGCTGCAGGCTGTCGCGCTGCAGGATCGAATCGGCATCGACGCCGCAGAACAGCGGATAGCGCGAGGCATTGATGCCGGCATTGAGCGAGTCGGCCTTGCCACCGTTGACCTTGTCGATCACGCGCAGGTTCGGATAGCGGGTGGAACGGAAGATGCCGTTGACCGGTTTCGTTTCGAGCCGGACGCGGAAGGCTTCGGGAAAAGGCACGAGGTCGAACTCCTGCTTCAGCACCTCCAGCGTGCCGTCCTTCGACCCGTCGTTGATGACGATGATCTCGAGTTCCGAATACGAGAGCTGCAGCATGGAACGCACCGATGCCGCGATGGTCGCTTCTTCGTTGTACGCGGGAACGAGCAGGCTGATGGGCGGTTCCAGGCCGGAATACACCTGCGGCAAGTCGTCCAGGATCCGCTCCTGGCCCTGGCGGTGCAGGCTGACGATGGATAGCACGTTCAGCAGCAGGTAACCGCCGTTGAGCAGGATGAAATACACCAGGATGAACCAGGTGGTGAAGTCGACGATGGCCTCATGCAGGGTCATCCCGCCTCCCTCTCCGCAATCACTTGCCGCAGCATGTCGGCGGCAAAGCGGTCTGTGACGGATGCGGCCAGCGCCTGCGCCTCGCCCGCCTGCATGGACGGCAGGCCGATCAGTGCTTGCGCCGCGCGGTAGCGCACCCACCACTGGGTATCGCCGAGCATGGCCTGCAGGCGTGCAATGTCGGAACGGTCACCGATACGGCCGAGCGCCCGCGATGCCTGGACGCGTACGCGCCAGTCGGCATGCCCGAGACAGGTACGTACTTCGTCGAGCAGGACGGGCGAGTTGGCCAGGCGCAAGGCGGCGACGACCCGTTCCGCGTCGTCGTCATGCATGAGCGTCGCCAGCAATGCGGGCGCAACCGGTGCGCGCAAGGCTTCGGCGAGATTCAGTGCGCGCGGCAGGCGTTCCGGCTCAAGCTGCATGAGCGCGTCAGACAGGTAGCGCGCGCAGGTTTCCTGCGCATCCTGCAGGATGCCCGCCACCTGCGACAGCGCCCAGTCATCGCGGCGCAGCAGCACCGGCATCATTTCCCGCAAGGCCTTGTCCGCATCGGCCTGCACCAGCGCCCACAGCGCCTGCATGGAAGTGGCGCTGTCCGGCAAAGCCGCCAGGCGCATGAGTTCATCCCAGGCCGTCGCGTCGCGCAGATGGCCGGTCACCAGCACCGCCAGCAGCCGCTCCGCCCGGTTGCCGTCGCGCAGCATGCCGCGTGCGATGGCGTCGCAGCCGAGCCGGTAACCGACCTCGTTCAACCCGGCACTGGCCGTCCCGCGTACCGACTGGTGCAGGTGCAGCCAGAGCCGCAGGAAGTGCAGGCGCTCCCGGCGCGGCAGATCGGGCAGCTGGTCCGGTGGAACATCGGCGACCGCTGCCATGAGCAGCGGCCGCCATTTGGCGATGACGGATTGTTCGAGGCGCTCCTGGCGCCGCAGCGACATGCGCAGGTAGACGATTTGCGTGCCCAGCAGCAGGGTCAGGGCCAGCGCCCCCATGCCGGTCCAGAAAGCTGCCTGCAGGTAGGGATCAGAAAGTGTGCTGAAGACCAAGGCTGATTCCGTTGCGGCTGTAGAAATCACCCTGGCGGGTGTGGCCGAGGCTGTAGTTGACCGCCCAGTCGCGGCCAAGCCAGTGCCGGCCGACGAGCACCGCCGAACGCAGGCTGGTGAGCGTGACCGCGCCGGCAATGCTGGCGGCTTCCTTGCCGCCGGCCAGGATCAGGCCAACCGAATTGCGGTCGCCGTAGTAATAACTGCCGCGCACTTCCCCGCTGTGCGCGGTGCTGTCATAGGCACGTGCAGGACGCCAGCCGACCGCCGCGCTGAACGACGAGAAATAATGCTCCAGCATCAGCAGGCCCTGGTTGACGCGCTCGGCATCGTAATTTGTCGTACGGGCCCCGGCATGCAGCAGCCAGGCGGGTGCGAATTCGACCTGCAGTGTTGCGCCGATAGCATTGCGTGCCAGCACGCGGTGCGTGGAACTGGCATTGGCATCGATAGTCGCCACCATCTTTTCGCCAAGTGGGCGCGCATAGTTCAACGCAAGCTGCCGGTCCTGCAGCCCGAAGCGTTCGGTGCGGGTGAAGGCCGCGCCGGCGCCGTGGCGCGGCGCGTACTGTTGCTGCAGGTGAATCGTGGCTTCTTTCCAGTCGGGCGTGCTGTTGCTCAGGTTTTCCGTCCCCAGCGTGAGTCCGGCGCTGGTCTGCGCCAGCACCGGCATGGCGGCGGCCGCGAGGATGAATGCAATGCCACGCTTCATGGCTTGTCCTTCAGGAAGCGCCGCACGCGCGCCAGCAATTCATTCGGCTGGAAGGGCTTGACGATATAGTCGTTGGCTCCCGCGTCGAGCGCGCGCACGATGTCGCGCTCCATGTTCTTGGCGGTCAGCATGACGATGGGTATGTTTTCCCATCCCGGCGTCTTCCGCACGATCTGCACCAGCTCGAAGCCGTCGATGTAGGGAAGCATCACATCGAGCAGGATCAGCGCGGGCCGTTCCTGGCCCTCTTCCACCAGCTTGCGCGCGGCAAGACCGTCGGTGGCAAGCAGGGTGCGCCATCCCTGGCGTTCGAGCATGAATTTGAGTATCTGGGAAATATGGTCGTCATCCTCGACGACCATGATTGGAGGCATGGATTGTGTGGCGGTCATTTCGGAAAGCCGACGTGCTGGAGTGACACTATCTTACCGAAGAACGCGGTTGTCCTGCTTGTTACGATTTTTCATGCTCCATACCGGTTTTCGTATACGGTGAATCATGAAAACCGGCTACTTTTCCGCCTTGAAATGTAGCAAACTCCATGGTCTAATGCATAAATATTGAAAATTTACTACATTTTAGACCAGCAAGGCGTCCTCCCGCCGTCGGTTCACGCGGCACGGCGGGAACCGCATGGAGCGCGGATCAATCTTAATCACCTGCCTCCAATGCCGCCCTCCGGTACCGCCGCGTCGCATCCATTTCACAGACGAAAGAGACCAGCATGCCACGCTCGACCAAGATCGTTTCCACCATCGGCCCCGCTTCCAGCGACCTCGACACCCTGATACGCATGGTACGTGCAGGTGTGAACGTCGTGCGGCTGAACTTCTCCCACGGCAAGGCGCAGGACCATATCCAGCGCGCGCAGCTGGTGCGGGAGGCGGCGACGGTGTGCGGCACCGAGGTGGCGATCATGGCCGACCTGCAGGGTCCGAAGATCCGCGTCGGCAAGTTCGAGCAAGGCAAGGTTTTCCTTGAAGCAGGCGGCAAGTTCATCCTCGATGCGGCTTGCGAACTCGGTAACGAAGAGCGCGTCGGCCTCGACTACAAGGACCTGCCGCGCGACCTCAAGGCTGGCGATGTGCTGCTGCTCAATGACGGCCTGATCGTGCTGAAGGTGGATGCTGTCGCCGGCAGCGAAATCCACACCACCGTCAAGATCGGCGGCGAACTGTCCAACAACAAGGGCATCAACCGCCAGGGCGGTGGCCTCTCCGCACCGGCGCTTACCGCCAAGGACATGGAAGACATCAAGACCGCGGTCGAGCTGGGTGCCGACTACGTCGCCGTGTCCTTCCCCAAGAACGCCTCGGACATGGTGATGGCGCGCCAGCTCGCCAACATCGCCGGCGAGCCGCATCAACGCAAGCCGCTGATGATCGCCAAGATCGAGCGCGCCGAAGCGATTCCCGCCCTGCAGGAAATCCTCGACGCTTCCGATGGCATCATGGTGGCGCGCGGCGACCTCGCGGTGGAAGTCGGCAATGCAGCGGTGCCCGCGCTGCAGAAGCGCATGATCAAGATGGCGCGCGCGTCGAACAAGATCGCGATCACGGCCACGCAGATGATGGAGTCGATGATCGTCAACGCGGTGCCGACGCGCGCCGAAGTGAGCGACGTCGCCAATGCGGTGCTGGACGGTACCGACGCGGTGATGACCTCGGCCGAAACCGCATCGGGCAAGTATCCGATCGAAACCGTCGAAGCAATGGCCGCCATCTGCGTGGAAGCGGAAAAGGCGGACGTGGTGAAGCTGGACACCGACTTCCTGAACGTCAACTTCACCCGCATCGACCAGTCGATCGCCTACGGCGCGCTGTTCACCGCCTACCACCTGCGCGTGAAGGCCATCGTCGCACTGACCGATTCCGGCTCCACCGCGTTATGGATGAGCCGCCACAACATCGACATCCCGATCTATGCGCTCACCCCGCGCATCGGGACACGGCGCAAGGCGGCGCTGTACCGCAACGTCACGTCGTTCGAGCTGGCGCAATCGGGCGACCGCGACGCGGTGCTGCGGGACGCGGAGAACCTGCTGGTGGAGAAGGGCGTCGTGAAGAAAGGCGACCTGGTCGTGCTGACCTGGGGTGAACCGATGGGACAGGTGGGCGGGACGAACTCGATGAAGATCGTGCAGGTCGGGAAGGATCGGGCGAGTTTGTAGAGGCAAGCATGGTGATGCTTCCGTGTCCTGCAAGCCGGGGACGGTAGCAATCCTCAGCCTGCTCCCTGTCCCTTGTCCCACCTCATATCAACCTGGAACAGCGGCGTTCCCGAAGCGGAAGGTCGCTTGATCCAACCCAGCTCATTCCGGATTTCGCTGATCGACGGCACCGGCCCGCTGCTGGCAAAGCGGCGCGCAAGGTAGGCCCTGACCTGTTCCTTGGTGGGAGATTGGTAGCTTGCCATGACGGACGTCCTTCAGGGAGAGAAAAAGCGGCGGAAGGACTTCCGCGCGAAGTGCCTGAGGGTGGCGGCGAACGAGCCGCATTCGATGGGCCGCAGCAGCGACTGCGGTGCGGGCAGCGGATGTGCCCTTCCCTGCTTTGCTGTCTTGCCGGCGGCCTTGCCGTGCGTGCCGGAACGGTGATTCATGGCTCCTCCCCGCATTCATCCCTCGTTGGATGAGTACAGGGTAGGGGCGATTGCTTACGTGGATCTGACTTCGGCCGTCGTTGAGGAAAATTGAGACTCGGGCGCAGGGCGGGCCTGCTACTTCTTCGCCTTGTCCGCGCCCTCTTCTTCCTCCTCCGCCTCCTCGGTGATCGCGAGATTCAGCCCGCCCTCGTCAACCGCGCCATCCTTGCCTCGGCTTGCGCGCAGCTTGATCTGCAGCCGCAGCTCGTTGGCCGAGTCGGCATTGCGGATCGCTTCGTCATAGCTGATGAAGCCGTCGTTGTACAAGTCGAACAGCGCCTGGTCGAAGGTGCGCATGCCGAGCTCCTTGGACTTGGCCATCGTTTCCTTGATCGCGTGGAACTGGCCCTTGAGGATCTGCTCGGCAATCGTCGGCGTGTTGAGCAGGATCTCGATCGCCGCCTTGCGGCCCTTGCCGTCCTCGGTGCGCACCAGGCGCTGCGAGATGATCCCGCGCAGGTTGGCCGACAGGTCGCCCAGCAGCTGCGCACGGCGCTCTTCGGGGAAGAAGTTGATGATGCGGTCGATGGTCTGGTTGGCGTTGTTCGCGTGCAGCGTGCCGAGACAGAGGTGGCCGGTTTCCGCAAAGGCGATCGCGTGCTCCATGGTTTCGGTGTCGCGGATTTCGCCAATCAGGATCACGTCGGGCGCCTGGCGCAGCGTGTTCTCGAGCGCATGGTGCCAGCTCAGCGTGTCGACACCGACTTCGCGGTGGGTGATCAGGCAGGACTTGTTCTTGTGGACGTATTCGACAGGATCTTCAACAGTGATGATGTGGCCGGACGAACTCGCATTGCGGTGGTCGATCATCGCCGCCAGCGTGGTCGACTTGCCGGAACCGGTGCCGCCGACGACCAGCACCAGGCCGCGCTTGGTCATGATGACGTCCTTCAGGATGTCGGGCAGCTGCAGCTTTTCAAAGCTGGGGATTTCGGCCGCGATGGTACGGATCACCATGCCGACCTGCTGCTGCTGGACGAAGACGTTCACCCGGAAGCGGCAGACATTAGGCAGCGAGATCGCGAAGTTGCATTCGAGTTCGGCATCGAACTCGCCGAGCTGCTTGTCGTTCATCAGCGACTGCGCGAGCTTGCGCGTGATCTCGCCGGTGAGCTTTTGCTGGCTCAGCGGCTTCATCGAACCCTGGTGCTTCATGCTCGGCGGGAAGTCGGCGGAAATGAAGAGATCGGAGCCGCCCTGCTGGAACATGACCTTGAGCAGTTGGTGCATGTATGCGCGCGCTTCTTCGATGCCGAAGGTGGAGGACATGGCTGCCTTTCTTGTGCTGGTCGTGAGTGTCGCCAATTATGTTTCCTCCACGCCATACCCGGCAAGGTGTTTGTCGCTGATTTGCACGTGCGCGGCGTTGCAATAATTACATGCGTTATGTACAAAATGTGGCGCGTGTTTTACCCATTTCCCCCGTCTTCCCCCTTTCTCCCCCTGTTATCAGTCCTTCATTGCTTGGCATAGCGTTTGCTGAACCGTAAAGCAGCCAAGGAAAAGGAGGTCCGATGCAACGCGCCGCGTTTTTTCATGAACGCAATTGCGCACCCTGCCTGCCGCTGCGACGGCAGCAGCAGAGGCGTTTCCTTCTTTAACTGTTTCGTTCGCGCAGCAACAGGCGCGGATTCCGTCAAACCCAGTCAAGGAGCGATTCATGGATACAACCAATACTTCGAACACCGGTACCACCACCCTCAAGACAGGCAACGGCAGCGATACCGCCTCCGCCGCGGCACAGGCAACCCGGGGGACCTACAACGAAATGAAGGGCACGGTGCAACGCTCGGCAGCGTCGCTGCGCAGCGAGCTTTCCGGCCTGAAGAACGACCTCGATGCACTGGTGAACCGCTCGGCCAGCATGTCGGACGACGAACTGAGCCAGGCGCATGCCCAACTGATGGCGAAGTTCAGCTCGGTGCGCTTTGCCGCCAAGGGCATCGCGAGCGAGGCGACCCGCCAGTTCAACCGCGGCATGGAAACCACCACCGACTATGTGAAGGACAAGCCGATGCAATCGGTCGCCGTCGCGGTCGGCACGGGCTTGCTGCTCGGCCTGCTGTTCAAGCGTCGCTAACAAAGAAAGAAAAGAGCGGCTTCAGCCAGGGCTGAGCCGCTCTGCATGACGTCACGGAGTTTCGCATAAGGAATCCACTCATGTTTTCAGCCCTACACAAATCCAGGCAGCTCTACCTGATCACGCTGGAGCGCGTCGGCGATTACATGGACCTGCTGCGTGTCGAGATGAAGATACGCGAGCACAACCTCGCGCTTCGTATCGCGGGCTTTGCCGTGGCCGGCCTGTTTGCCCTGCTGGCCACGATATTCCTCGGCATCGCGATCATCGTGAGCTTCTGGAGCTCGGAATACCGGGCGCTGGCGGCATGGTTCGTGGTCCTCCTGTATGGCGCGATTGCGGGCGTCAGCCTGAACATGTGCCTGAAGCATTTCCGTTCACCGTCGCTTGCCACGACACTGCGGACGGAATTTCAGCGCGATATCGACGTCATCAAGGAAGCCCTATGAGCGGTCCATCACTTGAAGAAGAACGAAAGGCCATCCTGGAGCGAATGCAAATGCGTAGAGAAACCTACCGCCGCGCACTCAACGGCGGCGCCGACCTCGAGCGGATTCCCGGCGAGCCCGTCGCTATCCGAGAAGTGCCGCCCGCCGCGCACGTGCAGCATGTTTTTCCGACGCACCGTCCCGTCCCGACGCGCTTCCCGCGAAGCGCGCTGATGCGCGTCCTCATGGACCATCCGGTCCTGTGCGCGGTCGGCGTGGCGGCACTGGTGGCGATCGGCCCCCGCCGCATTGCCAAGACCGTTGCCACCAGCGCCACGGCAATCGGGACTTTGACGGCAAACAATCAGACGAACGTCGATCTGCTCGGCAAGGTCTTAACCATGGCAGGCGCGTACGTGCAGGGCCGCACCACCGACCAGCCTCCCTGACCGCCGGAGCGCGCTGGAGCGGTCCGCCGGCGCGGCGCGGGATCAACTGGTTTTCTTCGTTAACCTGAAAGGAAAAGTCATGAAAAAAGTTATCTCCCTACTGAGCATAGTGATGTTTGCCTTCAGCCTGTCCGCCTGCAACACCATGAAGGGCTTCGGCAAGGACGTGGAACGCGGCGGCGAAAAGGTGCAAGGTGCTGCCGAGCGCAACAAGTAACAAGACGCTGTCTCCCTCCATGCCCCTTTGATGCTCTCAAAGGGGCATTTTCTTTTTCTCTACAGTTTTGGCTTTGGCTGCTCCACCACATCTTCCACATACAGCAGCTTGACGGCCACCATGCAGGCGGCAATCAGCGGCGATGCCAGCACGACACCGAGCGGCCCGGCCATCGCGGTCAGCAGCAGCGTGCCGAAGATCACCAGCGCTGGCGGCAGGGAAACCGCGCGCTGCTCCACCAACGGCGTGAGCAGGTAGTTTTCGGCAGTCTGGATGCCGATGAAGAGCATCAGCACATACACGGCAAGGTCGGCATCGAGGTTGAAGGCAATCAGCAAGGGCGCGGCGGCAGAGAGGATCGGGCCGATATACGGGAGGAATTCGAGCACGCCGGTCAGCACGCCAAGGGTGAATGCGAGCGGCACGCCCAGCCACCAGAGCCCGATGCCGGCGGCGACGCCGACCGCGGCCATGGTGATCATGCGTCCCACCAGCCAGGCGCGCAGTACGGCGGCGATCTCGTCCATCACCTCGTAGGCACGCGGACGCCCCTTGCGCGGCAGCAGGTGCATGACGCCGCGCTGGTACAGGCGCGGCTGCGCGGCCAGGTAGATGCCGATGAACAAGGCGACGACCGCCCCGCCGATCGCGGAAAAGGTCGAGCGGATGACACCTTGCGCGCGGCCCAGCAGCTGGAAGTCGAAGCGTACGCGTGACAGCTCTGCAACCATCGGCTGCAGCGGCCTGGCCCACTCGTGCTGCCGCATCCACTGGCGCATGCGGGCCATGGAGCGCGGAAGTTCATCAAGCAGCTGCCCGACCTGGTCTGCCATCGGCACCGCGAACGCATAGACCAGGATCCCGATGAACAGCGCAAGCGTGAGGATGGACAGCGCCAGCGCCGCGCCTTCCTTGAGCTTCGTATGCGCGACCAGCCAGTTGGTCGGCGCGCGCAGGAGCACGGCGATCAGGATGCCGGCAAACAGCACCAGGAAGACGTCGCTGGCGTACCAGATTGCTGTCAGTACAAGGCCGGTAAAGATGACCAGGCTGACGACAAGGAAAGTCCGGCGCACGAATTGCGACTCGCCGAAGGTCTCGGTCTCCGCTGGAAGGCGATAGCCGGCACGGCGGTCGGAAATGACGCGGCGGTCGCCCCGTGCCGCCTCCGGCACATTGACAGCGGGATGACCGACGGCGGATGCGAGCGTTCCGGCCCGCGGATCAGGTCCTGGCATCATTAGCGGGCGCCATTGCCGGCGGCGCCTTGACCGCGCGCGCCGCTGCCGGTCGTCGTCGGCGCGCCGCCCATCTCGGCCACCTGTTGCGGCCAGGACAGGATGGAGCTGGCGACATGTTGCGCATGCTGCCGTCCGCCCGCGACCCTGACAGTCTTGTTGAGCGCATAGCCCGCCGTTTCGGCGCGCACCTTGTAAGTGCCCCCCTTGGGCAGGTCGACCAGCAGGATGGGAGAGTCGCACGCGATCTGCAGGACGGTGTTCCCCGCCGCGTCGCGGATGTCGACATCCACGTCGGCAAGGTAGGCGCCGCTGCGCGTGGCAAAGGTCAGCATCAGGTCATAGTCCTTTGCCCGCTGTTTCATGAAGGTCGATTCTTCCTCGCCGACGCCGCCGCACATGTAGGTGGTGTTGTCCTGCGTCGCCGGCTTGAGGCGATCGGTCGGTGACGGTGCCGGCGCGGGCTTCGCGCTGCTTGAGGATGTGCCGGCTGCGGATTCCGGCGTGACGGATGCGCCCGAGCTTTCTGTGCCAGGCGTGGGTTGCGGCGCCGAATGCACCTGGGCAAGCGCAGGCAGTGCAACGAGGCCGAGGGCGGCGAGCAGGCTGGATATTGTTTTCATGGCATAACCTCCTTGTACGAATGCACGTTGGACATCCGACCGCCGATGCAGCATCCATGCCCGTTCTTGAAGCGCGTAATTCCGTGCGGACGGTGGTCGCCGATTGGAAAGTGGCGCATGCAATGGAAACTTTTACATGCCAGCCGGAGTCTCTAACGCGCCATACCCTTGCTTGCGCAAAGCACGCCAGCGTCTGGCATTGAAAATGCTAAGCGCAGAGGGAGTGATGGACAGAACAAGTACCGAACGCTTTCCCGTGAACCAGGACATCCTGCAGTTGCCCGTCAAGATCCTGCCGCAGCCGGACGAAACCACCTGCGGGCCGACCTGCCTGCACGCGGTCTACCGCTACTGGGGCGAGGATGAAGCACTGCCCGGCGTGATCCAGCGCACCGGACGCCTCGAATACGGGGGCACCTTTGCCGTCTTCCTCGCCTGCGACGCCTTGCGACGCGGCTACAACGCAACGATCTATACCTACAACCTCAATGTGTTCGACCCGACGTGGTTCTTGCAACCGGGCGTCGACATTGCCGAGCGGCTCCAGCTGCAACGCGAGGTGAAGGTCGATTACCGGCTGCAGCAGGCGACCACCGGCTACCTCGAATTCCTCGCCCTCGGAGGGCGTCTGCGCCTGCTGGACCTGTCTCGCTACCTGATCCGCGGCATCCTGCGCCGGCGGCTGCCGATCATCACGGGATTGAGTTCCACCTACCTGTACCGGGTTGCGCGCGAGCACGGCCCGGAAGACGAACCGGACGACGTGCGCGGGCTGCCGTCGGGCCACTTCGTCATCATCGCCGGGTACGACCGCGAGCGCCGCAAGGTGCTGGTGGTCGATCCCTACCAGCAGAACCCTTATGCCGGCACGCAGGAGTACTGGCTGAGCGTAGACCGGGTTGTCAATGCGGTGCTGCTGGGCATCGTGACGCACGACGCCAACCTGCTGATCATCCACCCGCGGTGTCCGCCGCGACAGGAAGTACCATGAATATCCTATTCGTCGTCAGTCAGCAGCAAGATTGGCCAAGCGACATACCGGGCGTCACCGTGATACCCGCCCAGACCTACCTCCTTGATCCCGCCTACGGGGACATCGGCTCCACCAAAGTTTTCAACCTCTGCAGGACCTACCGCTACCAGAGCGAGGGATATTACGTCTCGCTGCTGGCGGAAGCGCGCGGCCACCAGCCGGTGCCGGACGTACAGGTGATGAAGGACCTGTATGCCGGCGGCGTGGTGCAGGACATCACGGAAAAACTCGGCAACCTGATCGACTGCTCGTTCGCGCTTACCCCCGGCGATGTGGCCGACCTCGACATCTATTTCGGCCGCGACGCACGCGGCGAGCATCCGCACCTGTGCGAGCAGCTGTTCAATTACCTGCGCACGCCGGTGCTGCACGTGCGCTTCGAAAAGGCCAACGGCGCGTGGCACCTGTGCAGTGTCTATCCGGGCAGCATCCGCGACATTCCCGCGCATCACCAGGAATACGCGGCGCTGGCGGCGATGGATTATCTGAAGGGACAGAAAATACGCAGCAGCACGCCGGCATCGAGCAAACCGACGCTGGCCATCCTGCACGATCCGCAGCGCAATGAATCTCCGTCCAACGCAGCCGCCTTGCGGAAATTCGTGGAAGCAGCAGAGCTGCTCGGCATGGGCGCCGAACTGATCACGCCGAAGGAATGCGGACGCATCGCGAGCTTCGATGCGCTGTTCATCCGCGACACCACGCGGGTCGACCATTACACCTACGAGCTGTCGCGCCAGGCGGCGGACAACGGCATGATGGTGATTGACGATCCGGAATCGATCCTGCGCTGCACGAACAAGATCTACCTCAACGAACTGTTGAACCGCCACCACGTTCCCACGCCGAAGACACTGGTCGTGCACAAGGGCAATGTCGACCAGATCGTCGCCACGCTCGGCCTGCCCTGCATCCTGAAGCAGCCCGACGGCGCGTTCTCGCAAGGCGTGGTGAAGATCGAGTCGGAAGACACGCTGCTGGACAAGGTCAGTGAACTGCTGAAGGAATCCGAACTCGTGCTGGCGCAGGAGTACCTGCCGACCGATTTCGACTGGCGCATCGGCGTGCTCGACCAGCGCCCGCTGTTCGTCTGCAAGTACTACATGGCCCCCGGACACTGGCAAATCATCAAGCATGAACACCACCGCACCTCCGAGGGACGTACCGAGGCATTGTCGGTCGGCGAGGCGCCTGACGAGGTGGTGAAGATCGCGGTGCAGGCGGCCAACCTGATCGGCGACGGCTTCTACGGCGTCGACATCAAGCAGGTCGGCTGCCAGTACTACGTGATTGAAATCAACGATAATCCGAATGTGGATGCCGGCAATGAAGATGCGGTGCTGTCCGATGCGCTGTACCGCGAAGTGATGGGCGTGTTCCGCAAGCGCATCGATGCCAGGAAAGGAAACACGTCGCTATGAGCGAGGAAGAAGAGCCCCCGTTGCTGCACGCCTTCATGGGCTGCGGCATCGAGCTGGAATACATGATCGTCGATCGCGGCAACCTGTCGGTGCTGCCGCTGGCCGACCGGCTCCTGCCGGGCGAAAACGATATCGAGCGCGGCCGGATGGGCTGGTCCAACGAACTCGTGCTGCACCTGGTCGAGATCAAGAATATTTTTCCCACTCCATCGCTCAGCATGCTGCCGGATGCCTTCCAGGCGGAAGTACGCGAGATCGACCGGCGCCTGCAAGCAATGGGCGCGCGGCTCATGCCCGGCGGCATGCATCCATGGATGGATCCGCGCACTGATTCCCGCCTCTGGCCGCATGGCAATGAAGAAATTTACCGCACCTACGGCAATCTCTTCGACACGCGCACCCACGGCTGGGCCAACCTGCAGAGCATGCACGTCAACCTGCCCTTCGGCGATGACGCGGAATTCGCGCGCCTGCACGCCGCCGTCCGCCTGGCGCTGCCCATCCTGCCCGCGCTTGCGGCGAGCTCGCCGATTGCCGATGGCAATACCACCGGCTGGATGGATTACCGCATGCATGTCTACAGCGGCAATGCCGACCGCTTCCCCAGCATTGCCGGCATGATTGTTCCGGAAACCGTCGCCAGCCAGGACGATTATGAGGAACGCATCCTTGCGCCTATGTACCGCGACATTGCGCCGCACGATCCGGAAGAAGCGCTCCAGGAAGAATGGCTGAACTCGCGCGGTGCAATCGCCCGCTTCGAGCGCAACGCGATCGAGATCCGCGTGCTGGACACGCAGGAGTGTCCGCGCGCCGACCTGGCGATCGCGGCAGCCGTGGTTGACCTGGTCCACCGGCTGTACGACATGGACAACCTGGCCGCGCAGCAGGAAATCTCCACCGCCGCGCTCGCCGCCATCCTGCAGGACTGCATCCGCGACGCCGACGCCGCATGCATCAACGACGCTGCCTACCTGGAACTGCTCGGTTTCCCGGCCCGACGCTGCACCGCCGGCGAGCTGTGGCACCACTTCGTCGGCAACATGCTGGCGGGCGATCCGCGGCTGGAACACGACTGGGGCGCGCCGCTGCGCACAATTGTCGAGCATG
>NZ_LSTO01000001.1:2728552-2734255 GCF_002211445.1 Noviherbaspirillum denitrificans
GAAAGGCGACATCTCCGCAAACACACCGATGCGTCCCGGTGATGTCCTCATTATTCCGGAAAGTTTCTTCTGATCACTACTTAGCAGCCGGCTGAGCCGGCTGCCTGTCCAGGAGCTCATGGATGTGCCGGGCGGGGATCGCATAAGTGATGCCGCTTGGTTGTGTCAGGGCGGCCTCCTTTGTTCCTTTCACCGCTACCTTGTTGATGATGCCGAGTACTTCACCGGTGGCCGGATCGTAAAGCGGACTGCCGCTGCTGCCCGGATATGCCGTTCCATCAAGCTGGAATACCTTGTACGGCGCGCTGCGCAGTTGTGCAATCATTTTCGGATTTAGGATCTGGGATGTCGGCGCAGGATCGACAACCGGTGTGATTGCGGCGACCAAGGCGCGGTGGGTGACATGGTGGAAGCCCAAGATCATTCCTAGCGGAAAGCCGGTAAACACCAAGGAATGACCCTCCAGAACCGAGTCGGAGTTTCCCAGCTTTAGTGTTGGCAGCGGTGTTCCGGCGATGCGAAGTTGCGCGAGGTCGCGTTCACGGTCGGTATTGACGATGGTTGCAGAACGCATGTCGGCCGCTGCCTGGTTGCTGCTGGTCAATACGCCGAGCAATTCAGACCCATCGTCAATACCCGGTTGCTTTACGACATGGGCATTGGTGATCACAGTCAGGCCATCACCCACGACAAACCCGGTGCCAATGAAGAGGATGGGGGGCGTACGTCCCTTTTTCAAAGTTGCAATGCCGACGACTGCGGGTTTGACTTTGGCAATCGTGCCAGGCAAATCTTCGGCCCTGACAGATAGGGAACATGCTGCGAAAGCAAGTGACAGGCAGGCAAGGCCGATGGGCGGAAGTCTCATGAAGGCTCAAATGTGATGCAAAGATATTATCTTCAAGTCTATAATGAAATTTCCGCTGGTTGATAGGCAGAATGATCGAGACTCTCGCGATATAGGCCCACATGTCCTGTCGGAAAATTTTACATCTACTCCGTTTTTCTATTGCCGCCGAATAAGTTTTGTTGATCGTTGTCAGTAACGTATTGATTCCTATGCGTTAATTTGAAATGATCCAGGAGTGGAACAGCTTTTGCTAACAGGTGTGCATGACTGAGCGGCACCGCCGCCATCAATCAACCAACGTGCAGTGGAGCGTTACATGACCCCGAACGGTCAGCAAAACGAGAGCAGTGACGAGAAGGTTTCCAGCCTCGCTGAAAAGGGACTGGAAAATGCCGGCCGTCGGCGTTTTGCGCGGACTGGCCTTGCTGCTTCGGGCATCATTGCTACATTGACGAGCCGTCCGGTTCTCGGGACGGTGTGCAAGAGCCCGTCCGGCTTTGTGTCGGGTAACCTGAGCCGCCCGGGCGACAATTGTGTCTGTGCTGGCCGTTCGCCGGGGTATTGGAAAAACCATGATAACTGGCCGATCCCCAATCGAACAACGGTCAAGTTTAGGAGCGTATTTACGGTGCCGGCATCTTCACCGTATTACACGGTGACCATGCTCACGCTGCTCAATCCGCAGGGTTTCGACAAGTACAACCTCGGCATGCACCTTGTTGCCGCCTACCTGAACTACAAGGCGGGTTGGAGTCCGTTCTTGGACACGGCCACGCTTCAGGCTATGTGGAACGAGCTACGTTCGAAAGGGTACTTCACACCAACCGCCGGAGTGAAATGGACTCCTGAACAGGTTGTTGACTACATCAAGCAGACCTTCGCCTTCTAAGTCCTGCGGTATTAGAGGCGCCGGTTTTTTTACTGCCGCCTAACTCCATCCATCATGCAATGGCGCATCATCGACGAAAACGCTCTCCAGCTGAGATTCTGGGATGGCGAATTCGTCGTCTACAACGCGCTGTCCGGCGACATCCACGTCCTCGATGAACGTGCTGCGCACATTCTCCAGGCACTCCAACAGGCGCCTGCCGATGTGCTATCTTTGGTGCAACGTTTTGCCATCGAATGGCAATGTGAGCCAAGTGACGATTTGCAGCAAGAAATCGAGATGACCGTGTCCGACATGCATGCGCTTGCCCTGGTCGAGCGCGCCTGAACTTGACCTTATCTTCCCTATCGCCGACGGAGCTTCAGCTCCGCATGGAAGGGCCCGGGCTTTACCTGCGTACGGGCGCCTTCGTCACGCATGTGCGTAGCGCGATCCGCTCCGTCGCTGCAGGTATCGGGCTGCTGTACGCCGACTATCCGCTGGCGGAGGAGGACTTCGCCGATTTCCATGTCAGTCTCGACCGGCCGGCAAACCTGCGCCGCTGGTACCGGCCGCAGGTGCTCTTCCACTTCGATGGCAAGTCGCCATTCAAGCCACTGCCGTTGGAGCAGGCTTTTCCGATGTTCGAATGGGGGCTCAACTGGTGCGTGTCGGCCCATGTCTATCGCTACCTCATCATTCACGCGGCCGTCGTTGAACGCGGCGGACGGGCTGCCGTGCTGCCGGCGCCGCCGGGTTCGGGCAAGAGCACGTTGTGCGCTGCGCTCGTCAGTCGCGGATGGCGGCTTTTGTCGGATGAACTGACCCTGATCGGGATCGATGACGGCAAGATCCATCCGCTGCCGCGCCCGGTAAGCCTGAAGAACGCGTCCATCGACATCATCAAGGCCTATGTGCCGGGCTCGGTCTTCAGCCCGACCGTGATGGATACGACGAAAGGCTCGGTCGCGCACATGAAGCCGACTGCCGATAGCGTGCGGCGCGTCCATGAAAAAGCGCGTCCCGGGTGGGTGATCTTCCCGCAGTACCAGCCGGATGCGGCACCGGAACTGCTGGATTTGCCGCGTTCGCGTGCGCTGCTGCGCGTCGCTGAAAATGCATTCAATTTCAATGCGCTGGGCACCCGCGGCTTCGAGGTGCTGGCGGATACCATCGACGCTTCGCTGTGCTTCGAATTCACCTACAGCCGGCTCGACGATGCGGTGGCTGTCTTTGACTCGCTTGAAGCGGAGGCGCGCGCCGCATTATGAACGAGCACATCGTCCAGCGCGCTTTCTGCGAGCCGTCATCGGTGAAGGCGCTCAAGCTTTCCGACTGGGATTTGCTGATCCGCCAGGCGCGGCGTGCCAATGTCTTGACCGGCCTCGCCGCGGTGCTGGAGGAACACGGCTTGCTCGATGCCGTGCCGCCGCAGCCGCGCGAGCATCTCGACTGGGCGCGCATCGGCGCCGAACGTCATTCGCAGGCGGTGCACTGGGAAGTCGGCCATATCGTGAAAGCGCTGGCCGGGCTCGACATTCCAGTGATGCTCCTGAAAGGCGCCGCTTACGTGTTTGCCGGCCTGCCGGCGGGACGTGGACGCATCTTCAACGACATCGATATACTGGTGCCGGAGGCCAGCCTCGGGGCGGTTGAGGCGGAGCTGATGCTGCACGGATGGGTGAGCCTGCACACCGACGCTTACGACCAGCGCTACTACCGGACCTGGATGCACGAGCTGCCGCCGATGCAGCATGTGAAGCGCCAGACGGTGATCGACGTGCACCACGCAATTGTGCCGAAAACGGCGCCCATGCATCCCGATTCCGCATTGCTGCTGGAAGCGGCGCTCCCCGTTGGCGGAAAACTGACGGTGCTGGCGCCGCACGACATGGTGCTGCACAGCGCGGTGCACCTGTTTAACGACGGTGAATTCGACAACGGCCTGCGCGACCTGGTGGACCTGCATCGCTTGCTGACGCACTTCGGACAGTCGCCCGAATTCTGGACCGGGCTGGTGCCGCGGGCACTTCGCCTGCAGCTGGAACGGCCATTGTTCTACGCACTGCGCTATACGAGCCGGATGCTGGATACGCAGATTCCCGCCGATGTGATGGCTGCCGCCGACGCCGGGCGACCGGAAGGGCGGCTGCTGGCGCTGATGGACAGCCTCTTCATGCGTGCGCTGGCGCCGGACCACGTGAGTTGCACCGATTCTTTCACCGCCACCGCCAAGGAACTTCTCTACATCCGCGCGAACTGGCTGCGCATGCCGCCCCTCCTGCTTGCGCGCCACCTGTTCCACAAGGCCTTCATTTCGCCGCGCGAAAAGTAGTCACTCGCCGGGTTGGCGCATCCAGCGTTTGAGTCCCCATCCGCCCAGCACAATCAGCAGCAATGTCAGTGCGGCCAGCGCAATCGACCCCGGTCCGGGCGTGGTGAGCGCGGTCACGATCTGTTCGAGGAATAGCGCGATCGCGAGCGTGCCCGGCGTCATACCCAGCACATTCCCGAGGAGGAAATCGCGGAATCGGATGTGCGAGGCACCGATCACGAGGTTGACCACCGCGAACGGCGCGGCCGGCACCAGGCGTATGGCGGCTACTGCGAGCAGGCCGCGTCCCGCGAGCCGGCGGCTCAGCATGTTCATCCGTTCTCCGGCCAGGCCTTCGACAACTTCACGCCCCAGCAACCTGCCCATCCAATAACTTCCCGCGCCGCCAATGCTCGCGCCGGCGATGGTGCAGATAAAGCCTTCGACAGGACCGAACGCGACGATGGTCACCAGGGTCAGGAAGCTCAGCGGGACGACCGCAATGCAGGCGGCGGCAAAGGCTGCGACGGCAGCGGCGAGGCCGAAGCGCGTACCGGCGGACTGCATGAGGGAAACGATGCGCTCGAGGTCGAGCCAGTCGCGCAAGGGCGTCCATTTCCATGCGACCGCGAGGGCGATGAGCACTACGAGGAGCAATGCGAGTGCCTTCAGTCGCCGGTGCAATCCGGCGAGCTCCTTGTGTTTCACGCCGCGCCCTCAAGGCGGGAGGCGATAGCGGCCGCGAGGTCGCCAACGTTGTCGGGTTCGAACATGGAACCGTGCAGGCCGCGCACCTGGAGTTCGGACAGGCGGCTGCCCATCAGCGTGCGCCAGGCGCGGAACAGCCAGCGGTCCCAGCTTGCCAGCCCGGACGAGATGATGAGGTGCGCCGGCACCTCCGCGCTGCAGGGGCGGTAGGCGCCCAGTGCCTCGACCTGCGCCACCAGTCCCGCGTCGTTGAACATGGCGCCGAGGCGGCGGCCGTTCATGCTCAGGTCGTGCATGCGCAGCAGGCGGGTCAGCCAGCCGAGTGTGCGCCAGGGGATGGTCTTGCGCAGCACGAAGCCGGGATAGATGGTGTCGATCAGGAACAGGCCATGCACATCGATACCGCGCTGCTGCAGCACGCGCGAGGTTTCGAGCGCGGCAATGCCGCCGACCGAGAACCCTGCGATGTAACGCGGGCCGTCGCCGCGCGCCTCAATGCGGTCGGCGTACAGCTCGGCAAGGCGGTCGATGGAATGGTCTGCCTTGTCTTCCGGCGGCTGCAGCATGTGCACGTCGTAGGTGTTGCCTAGCGCATTGGCGAGGTTCTGGAAGCGCAGCAGGTCGCCGTGCCCGGATGCCGCGAGGTAAATCGGGATGCCGCCTTGCCGCGGCCCAAGCGAAATCAGGGTGCGCGGTGCGTTGGCTTCCTGTTCCAGCGCGATGGCGAGCTGTTCCACGGTCGGATGCTCGGCCAGCATCTGCAGCGAGACCGGGACCCCGAGTTTCGCTTCCACCGCGAGCGCGATTTCGATGGCCGCCAGCGAATCACCGCCGGCCTCGAAGAAGTTGTTGCGCACCGACAGCGGTCGGCGTTGCAGGATGTCTTCCCACACCGCGAGCAGCGTTGACTCGGTGGCGTTGCGCGGCGGGCGCGCGACAAGCGGCTCGGCGAGGCGGTCGTCC
>NZ_LSTO01000001.1:2734265-2746034 GCF_002211445.1 Noviherbaspirillum denitrificans
AACAGTCGGCGCAGCTGCTGGACGGCATGCGGCACGACTTCCCGGTCTACGGCGCCGCCTTCCTGATCTTGCACGAAGCCAATGACGGCAGCTTCTTCCTGCTCAACTGGTGGACCGGCGAAAACATGCTGGGCTCGCGGGTGTTTTACCAGGCGCCGGGCGCTGAATCCTTCAGCGATTTCGCCGGCAGCCGCATCGCCTGCTGTGTGTGGGAACTGGAAGTCATGAAGCACGAACGCGACCGCTGGGTGCGCGAGGTGCTGGCAGGGGGCAAGGGCGATATCGCCGCCTACCTGCAGGGAGGATTCGATGGCGAGGTCTGAACACACCATCCGCGAAGCGGTGGCCGGCGACTGCGAGGAACTGCAGGCCCTGTTTGCCGAGCATGCGCAGTACGAGGGCGCGGCGGCTGACATCGTGGCCTCGCCGCAGGACATCGCGGCCAGCCTGTTTGGTGAACAACCCGCAGCCAAGTGCTTTGTCGCCGAAGTGGACGGCAGGCTGGCCGGCTACGTGACAGGTTCGCTGGAATACAGCACCTGGCGCGCGCAGCACTACTTGCACATGGATTGCCTGTACCTGCGCGAATGGGCGCGCGGGCAGGGACTGGGAACGCGGCTGTTTTCCGCGCTGCTGGACTGGACGAGGGCTGGCGGACTGCACCGCATGGAGTGGCAGACGCCCGCGGGGAACGCGCCAGCGATCGGCTTCTACCAGCGGCTGGGCGCGACGCATCTCGCCAAGGCGCGTTTCTCGATGACGGTATAGGACTTTGATACGGGAGCAGGAACATGAATGAGATTTGCAACGCAGACATGCAGACGCTGGGCGGCATCGTGCGCCGCTGGGCGCTGTCGCAGCCGGACACGCTGGCGGTGACCGACGGCCGCAACGCATTGAGCTTTTCGGAACTGGAACGCAAGGCCGTCGCGGTGGCGTATCGCCTCGCCGCGAGCGGCGTGGCACGCGGCGACCGCGTGCTGGTGCTGGCGGAAAAGACCACCGAGATCGTGCCGGCCGCGATCGGCATCTGGAAGGCCGGTGCGATCTATGTGCCGGTCGACGTGAGTTCGCCGGCGGGCCGCCTCGCCTGGCTGCGCGACAGCATCCGTCCGGCGCTGGTGATCGCCACCGAAGTGCAACTGGCGGCCCACAAGGACACGCTCGGCTCGATCCGCGCCTTGTCCTTCGAGGGGATCCGCACGCTGGAACCGGTGGACGACTTTCCGGAAGAGCAGGGCGGGTCGCGAAGCGACACTGCCTACATCCTGCACACCTCCGGCTCGACCGGCACACCCAAGGGCGTGGTGATGTCGCATGGCGCGGTACTGACCTATTTCGACGGCCACAACCGCGTGCTCGGCTTCGATGCGCAATCGCGCTGCCTGAACAACGCGCCCTTCCATTTCGACGTTTCGATCCAGGACACCTTCCTGCCGCTGTCCTTCGGCGCGGGCGTGGTGCTGACGCCGGGCCTGCCGCTGCAGCCGCTGCTGCTCAAGCGCATGGAGGATTACCGCATCACCCACCTGATCGCGGTGGCGACGGTGCTGCGCCTGATCACGGGTGACGGCAGCGCACTGGGGCGGCATGACCTGGGGGCGCTGCGCGTGGTGATGACCGGGGCCGAGGTATGCGACGTGAAGGTCATCAACGAATGGCTGCAGCGCTATCCGGGCATTCGCGTCATCAACGGCTACGGCCCGACGGAAGTGAACTCGATCAGCCTGGTGCACGTGATCGAACAGGCCGAGGAAGGCCGCACCGAGTTCTATCCGATCGGCCGCGCGCTGCCCACGGTGCGCACCCTGCTGGTCAATGAACAGGGCGCGTCGATCGTGGCGCCGGGCGTGACGGGCGAGCTTCTGCTGGGCGGGCCGCAACTGATGGACGGCTACTGGGACAAGCCGGAGGAAACCGCTGCCGCCTTCGCCGACATCGCGGGGGAGCGCTATTACCGCACCGGCGACCTGTGCCACTACCTGGCCAATGGCGAACTGCAGTTCGACGGCCGGCGCGACCACGAAGTCAAGCTGAGCGGCCGCCGCATCAACCTGACCGAGGTGCAGGCCGCGCTGCTGCGCGTGACCGAAGCGGACAACGCGGTGGTCGGCCTGGTGGAACGCGACGGGCAGCCGGTGATCGCCGGCGTGGTGTTCTATGCCGGCGGCAATGCCTGGTCCGGCGCGCGGCTGGAAAGTGTGCGCCGGGAGATCGCCAACCTGCTGCCGCCCTACATGTGTCCGCGCGTGCTGGCGGTGACGGAAGGCGGATTCATGATGAGTTCGGGCAAGGCCGACCGCAAGGGTGCGCTGCAGGCACTGCAGCAGGCGGTGTCGGGGTCGCGCGCCAGTTATTTCAACAACCGGGGCGCCGCATCCTTCGATGCGCTGGCGGCCTGACAAGGAGATCCGACGTGGCAATCAAGCATGAGGAAGCAGGACGCGCCTGGCAACTGGTGCGGGAGACGGTCGAGGCAGTGCTGGGACGCGCGGTTCCGCACGGGGACGGCGGCACGCCGCTGGCCGACCTGGACATCGATTCGCTGGCGCTGGTGAACATCATCGTCCGCCTCGACGAAATCGCAGGAGGCCGCCTGGCCCTGCTGTCGGACGGCATGGCGCCGCCGGCCACGCTGGGCGACCTGGTGAAGTTTGTGCAGGAAGCAGCATTCGAAGCAACAGCATGACAACCCATTGAATTTCAACTGACAGGAGCTTTTGCAATGAACACCATCGACATCATCACCCAACCGGCCACCACCCTGTCCGACGCCGACGTGCTGTGGAACGACATCCTGGCGGAAGTGGAACAGCAGCGCACCGCCAATCCGGTCATCTCTTCCTTCCTCGACAAGATGGCGCTGCAGAACGGCAGCATGGCCGATGCCGCCGCGCTGCTCCTCGGCAGCCGCATGGGCGGCAACGGCGTCAGCGAATGGTCGGTACGCAAGCTGTGCCAGCAGGCCTACGCGGAGAACCCGGAACTGCTCGCGGTCATGGTCAAGGACCTGCTCGCGATCGTGCATCGCGATCCGGCCAGCTACTCGCTGTCGGCGCCCTTCTTGTTCTTCAAGGGCTTCCATGCATTGCAGGTCTATCGCGTGGCCCGCCACTACTGGCTCAACGGCCAGCAGTTCTCGGCGCTGGCGCTGCAAAGCGCCGCCTCGGCTGCTTTCGGTGTCGATATCCATCCGGCTGCGCGCATCGGCGCCGGCGTGATGATCGACCATGCGACCGGCGTGGTGATCGGCGAGACCGCGGTCATCGGCGACAACGTGTCGATACTGCACAACGTCACCCTCGGCGGTAGCGGCAACAAGCAGGGCGACCGCCACCCGAAGGTCGGGGCGGGCGTGCTGATCGGCGCCGGCGCGACGCTGCTGGACAACATCCGCATCGGCGACAACGCGAAGATAGGCGCTGGGGCGGTGGTGCTGCGCAATGTGCCGCCGCGCCATATCGCGACCGGTGTGCCGGCGCGCAACCGCCCGATGGCGGACGACCAGGATCCGCCGGCAATGACCGGGGACCAGTCCTTCCTCGACGACTTCGGTGTCGATTACATGATTTGAACCCGGGACCGATTTCCGACTGGAGCGTCTGAACATGAATGCACAACAACACTACGATGTCATCGTCATCGGCGGCAGCGTCGCCGGCTGCACCGCGGCCACCCTGCTCGGCCGTGGCGGCCTGAAAGTCGCCGTCCTCGAACGCAAGGCATCGATCGACGATTACAAGAAAATCTGCACCACCTTCATCCAGGCCAGCGCCTTGCCGGTGATCGAGCGCCTCGGCATCAAGGACGCCATCGAGGCGGCCGGCGGCGTGCGCAACAGCGCCGATTTCTGGACCAAATGGGGACGCATCGCGGCAACCCGCGACGAGGTCAACCGCGACCTGCCGGCGCACGGCTATTCGATCCGCCGCCAGGAACTCGATCCCATCCTGCGCGCCAACGCGCTGTCGACGCCGGGCGTGGAACTGATGCTGGGAATGCAGGTGAAGACGCTCATCGAGGAAGACGGACGCATCGTCGGCGTACGCTGCCAGACCGGCGCCGGCCCCGAGGTGTCGCTGCGCGCGCCGCTGGTGGTCGCCGCCGACGGCCGCGGTTCGCGCATGGCGGAACTGGCCGGCGTGCCGGCGAAGATGCGCGACAACAAGCGTTTCGTGTACTACGCGTATTACCGCAACCTGCCGCTCAAGTCGGGCCAGCGTTCGCAGTTCTGGGTGAAGGACCGCGGGATGGGCTTTGCCTATCCCTTCGGCCACGGCCTGACCATGCTGTGCTGCTTTGCGCCGCATGACGAGCTGCCGCAGTGGAAGGATGACCTCGACGGCGCTTTCCGCCGCTTCTATGCCGATTTGCCGGAAGCGCCCGAACTCGGCGCGGCCGAACGCGTGACCGGCTTCAAGGGCATGCTGCGGCTCGACGATGCGCGCCGTCCCTCGGTGTGGAAGGGTATGGCGCTGGTCGGCGACGCCGCCATCTCGGCCGATCCGATGTCGGGTGTCGGTTGCGGCTGGGCGATGCAGAGCGCGAGCTGGATGGCTGATGCGGTGCTGCCGGCCTTTCGCGGTGCCCGCCCGCTGGAGAAGTGCCTGGCGGATTACCGCAGCCTGCACCGCAAGCGCTTGTGGGGCCATGAATTCTTCATCGCCGACAGCTCGGCCGGACGCAGCCCCAATCTTCTGGAGAAGATGATCTCGATCGCCGCCGTGCACGACCAGACGATCGCGAACTACCTGCATGCATTCATGGGCCGCCATATCGGCGTCGGCCGCTTCCTGTCGCCGCGCAACCTGCTGCGTATCGCGGCGGCCAACGTCGGCTACCTGTTGCGGCGGCAGCCGGCCCCCGCAGTCCTCGCGGTGGAGGCTTGAACATGACGCAGAAACGTATCCTGATGACAGGCGCCACCGGCTTCATCGGCAGCCACCTGCTGCTGCGCGCGGCGGGCAGCCACGCGGTCCATGCGCTGGTGCGCGGCCGTGCCGGCGAATCGCCGCGAGACCGCCTTGCCGAGGCACTGCACAAGGCAGCCTGCTCATACAGGCCGGTTGCCGATACCACCGGTTTGCTCGACCGCGTCGAGGCGATCGAAGGCGATCTCGATGTGCCATTGCTGGGCATGTCGGACGCGACTCGCGAGGCACTGGCCGGTATCGACGAGATCTGGCATGTCGGCGCCAGCCTGCAGCCCTTCGATGACGAACACTGCGCCAGCCAGGTCAATGTAGCCGGCACGCGCCATCTGCTGGAACTGGCACGCGAACTCGGCGTGCGGCGTTTCGTGATGGTGTCGACCGCCTATGTCGCCGGCACCATGGACGGACGCGTGCCGGAGGCGCTGCATCACGCGGCCAGCTTCAACAACGATTACGAACGCTCCAAGGCGCAGGCCGAACACCTGGCCGAACAGTTCTGCGCGCAGCACGGCATCGCGCTCGACATCCTGCGTCCCTCGGTGGTGGTCGGGCCGCGTTCGTCGAAGACCACCGGCGGCTCGCGCACCGGGTTGTACGGATTGATGCGTGAATTGCAGCGCATCGCGAAGGCGGCGCGCCGTGCAGGGCAGGACGTATTGGTCCTTCCGGGCCGGGAGGGCCGGATCAATTTCGTGCCGGTGGACGACATGCTCGACGATTTCCTGGCGATTGCCGGCGAGCCCGCCACTCCCGGCTGCCGCGTGCACCATCTCGTGAACAGCCGCGATTTTCCGGTGGCGGTGTTGATGGACATGCTTGCCGGCCGCCTCGGCCTGTCCGCCATCCGGCTGCAGGAAGGCACGCAGTCCGAACGCCTGCGCTTCTATGAGGGCTATACGCGCAACGACAAGCTGTTCGAACGCGCCCGTGCGCCGCATGCGGAGATGAGCGATGCGGACATGCTCAACTACGTCGAGGCCGGCCTGCGCGAGCTGAAGTACGGCGGGCTGGATGAATTGTTCCGCATGCACCGTCTGCAACGGCCCGGCGGCGGCGAGCTGGTCGCCTATGAATGCGGCGACGCAGGCAAACCGGCGGTTCTGCTGGCCAACGCCTACGGCATGCCGGTCGATGTCTGGTTCCCGCTGGCGGTTGCCCTGCGCCGCACCCACCGCGTGCTGACTTGGGATTGCCGCGGCCTGCCCGACATGAGCGGTGATGCGCAGCAGTTCGACGCCATGGATGTGGGCACCGATACCTATGTGGATGACGTGTTCACGGTCGCCAGGGCTTTCGGTGTCGAGCAGGCCGCGCTGGCGGGATGGTCGACCGGCGCGCTGGTCGCCGCCAAGGCTGCGGCCCGGGCACCCGGCTTCGTGACCTCGCTGGCGCTGCTGCACGGCAGCTTCATGCTCAAGGGCAGCGAGTTGAGCAAGTTCCAGAAGAACATGAAGCTGTTGATGCCCAAGGTGGCGAGCAGCCGCGGCACCGCACGCATGATGTTCAACATGGTGTTCAGCCAGGAGCAGCGCAGCTTCATGTTCAGCTGGGCGGACCAGATGCTCAAGCGCAAGGTCGAGCAGATGATGGGCCAGACCGATCCTGCCTACCAGCACCTGATCGCGATGCCGACGCGCGGCGTGGAAGAGGTGTACCGCTATGCCCGCATGGTGACGCGCTTCGTCGATGACGCGCCGGAAAAGTGGCTCGGCAGGATCGCCGCGCCGACCCTGCTGGTGACCGCGCATGGCGACAGCACCGCGCATCCGGACGGCACCTGCCGGGCGGCTGCGCTGATACCGGGCGCGCAGCTGGAAGTTGCGCGCGACGGCGACCACTTCACCTTCTACAACCGGCAGGACCTGCGCGAGCGCGTCGTGTCCTTCCTGCGCGAACCTGCGGCCGCCATGCCGCTGGCCGCCTCCTGGCAATAAGGGAGCAGCAATGAACAAGCTTGACGTTTCCTATACCCCGGTCGGCGCGCTGCTGACTCCGCCCTGGCCGGCGGTCGCGCAAGGCAGGCCGCGCTGGAAGAAGGCGGCCGCCGTGCTGCTGTCGGCGGCGCTGCTGCTCGGCGCCGGTTCGCTGTACCGGCCCGACCTGCCGGATGCGCAGGTGCGCGCCGAATACCGCTTGCCGCAGTCGCGTTTCATCGCGGTCAAGGGTGTGCCGCTGCACTACGTCGATGAAGGCCAGGGCCCGGTGGTGGTGCTGATCCATGGCTCGGGCGCCTCGCTGCACGCATGGGAGGGAGTGGCGCGGCAGCTGCGCAGCACCAATCGCGTGGTGCGGGTCGACCTGCCGGGTTCCGGCCTGTCGGGATTCGATGCCGGCAACGACTACAGCATCGATACGTACATCGGTTACCTGCGCGCCTTCCTCGATGCGCTGGGGATCGACAGGGCGGTGATCGCCGGGCATTCGGTCGGCGGCCAGGTCGCATGGCGCTATGCGCTGCAGGACCCGCAGCGGGTGCGTGGCCTGGTGCTGGCGGCTTCCACCGGTTATCCCGCGCCCAGCCCGCTGGTATGGCGGCTGGCGCAGGTGCCGGTGGTGGGCGAGGTGCTGTCGCGCCTGACGCCGCGCTTCGTGGTGGAGGAAAACGTCAGGGAAGTCTTCGCCGATCAGGCGCAGGCGACGCCGGAACTGGTCGATCGTTACCACCGCCTGCTGCTGCGCGAAGGGGCGCGTGACGCGATGCTGTCGCGCATGCGGTCTGTGGCCTTCGACGGCCATGAGCAGATCGGCGCACTGCGGGTTCCCGGCCTGGTGCTGTGGGGCGAATCGGATACCTGGCTGCCGCCTGCGTACGGACGGCGCTTTGCAAAGGAATGGCAGGGAACGGCACTGGTGACCTATCCGGACACCGGCCACAACCTGATCGAAGAACGGGCGGACGCGGTTGCCGCCGACATGCGCGGCTGGCTGAAGAGGCTGCCGCTTTGAATCGAATTTTTTTCTGAATCTTTTTAAATCTATCTTTTACTGGAGCTCAAAATGAAACAAGTCCTCGACGTCATCGGTGTTGGTTTTGGTCCCGCAAACATTGCAGTCGCCATCGCGAACGAAGAGCTGGATACCGGCCTCTCGATGCGCTTCCTGGAGCGCGCGCCGACTTCGAAGTGGCAGCCCGGCATGCAGTTCGGCCAGTCCGACATCCAGAACCATCCGCTGCGCGATCTCGCGACGCCGCGCAATCCGCGCAGCCAGTATTCCTTCACCAACTTCCTGTTCAGCAAGGGGCGCTTGTTCGAGTTCCTGAACCTGGGACGCACCTATCCGCTGCGCGCCGAGTATTCGCAATACGTGGAATGGGTGGCGGGACACTTCTCGCACCAGGTGCAGTACAACACCTCAGTGCAGAACGTGCGCTATGTCGCCGCGGACAGCGCCAACGGCGGGAAGGGGCATTACGAGGTGTCGACCGCGGACGGTGACGTGCATTGCGGACGCTCGCTGCTGCTGGCGCCGGGACGTACGCCGTTCATTCCGCCGGTGTTCGCCAACAAGCTGACGCCGCGGGTGATCCACCTGAACCATTACATCCCGACGCTCAAGGCGCTGCAGGAAGCCGGCACGCCGCCCAAGCGTGTGGCGGTGGTCGGTGGCAGCCAGAGTGCGGCAGAGATCCTGGTGCATCTCGCCGACGAGCTGCCGGATGCGGAAGTGGTGGGCTTCAACCGCAGCTTCGGTTTCCGCCTCAAGGACACCAGCCCGTTCACCGGCGAGGTGTACTTCCCCGAGTTTGTCGATCTGTTCTACTCGCTGGACAAGGACAAGAAGGCGCGGCTGGCCGAGAACCTGCACTACACCAACTACTCCGCGACCGACTCGGATGTGCTGGATGCGCTGTACCTGAAGATGTACCAGCAGAAGGTGGAGAACCGCGAGCGCCTGTCCATCCGCCGCAGCGCCGACATCCTCGGCGTCGAGACCGACGAGGGCGGCGCCACGCTGCGCTACACCCAGATCGAGCAGCCGGACGAGCGCGCCGAACACTTTGACCTGGTGGTGCTGGCCACGGGCTTCCGCAATCTCGGCACCGGTCCGCAGGACGAGCGCCACCCGGCCATCTTCGCGCCCCTTGCGCCCTATGCGGAGAAGGGCGAAGGCGGCGTCATCCAGGTCAACAGCGATTACACGGTCAAGATGCTGCATACGGTCCGGTCCGACAATCCTTGTTACATGAACGGCCTGTGCGAATCCGCGCACGGCATGGGCGATGCCGGTTCGTTCAGCCTGCTGTCGCTGCGTTCGAAGGTCATCGTCGAATCGCTGGAACGCCGCCTCAATGCGGTGCCGGCCGCCGCCAAGGTAACCATGTCGCTGCGCACCGTGCAGAAGGAGGACGACCTTGCACTCGCGGCATGAGCTGCGGATGGCGGGCAGGCGCGGGGCATCATGCGCCTGCCGCGACCATGGGCACGAATCGGGGCTGGGCGGCGACGCGTTCGATCCAGCGCCTGATGGCGGGGTAGGGCGCAAGGTCGAAGCGGCCCTCCGCCGACTTGTGGGTGTAGGCGAACAGCGCGATGTCGGCAATCGAATACGCGCTGCCGCCAAAGAAATCCTGCCGCGACAAATGCGTCTCCATCACCTGCAGCGCCTGCGCACCACGTTCATGCAGCCGGGGCAGTTCCGCCCGGCGCGCATGGTCCGGCGGCAGGAAGCGGCAGATGTAGCGCGCCACGGCGATATACGGTTCATGGCTGTACTGTTCGAAGAACATCCACTGCAGCACCCGCGCCTGCAGCAGCCGTTCCTGCGGCCATAGCGCGCTGCCATCGGCGAGGTAGAACAGGATCGCGTTCGACTCGCTCAGGTATTCCCCGTTTTCCAGCCGCACCGTCGGCACCTTGCCGTTCGGGTTCATCGCAAGGAATTCCGCCGTGCGCGTGCCGCCGTTCACGCTGTCGACCTCTTCCCACCGGTACGGCACCTGCAGCTGCTCCAGCGCCAGCCTGAGCTTGTAGCAGTTGCCTGAATCGGACATTCCGAAAACGCTGATCATCGTCCCTCCCTTTGCTTTCTTTCCGTTTCCCGGCGCGTTCCCGGCGCGTCGGGATTTTCCCGTTTTTGCGTTTTTCCCAGCGACGCCAGTATGATTGGCAACCTTGATTCGATAAACTCGGCAATAGTTCAATAACTTAAAACCAGGAGTGTGCAATCCATGGATAGACTGGCGTGCATGGAAGTATTCGTCTGTGTCGTGGAAAAGGGAAGCCTGAGTGCGGCGGCCGATGCCTGCCGCATCTCCCCGACGATGGTGGGCAAGCACCTGCGCTACCTGGAGGAGAGGCTGGGCGCGCGCCTGCTGAACCGCACCACGCGCCGGCAAAGCCTGACCGAGATCGGACGCACCTTCTATGAGCGCAGCAAGGCGGCGCTGGCCCAGGTGGAGGCGGCCGAAGCCTGCGCCGGCGAGATGCAGCAGGTGCCGCGCGGGGTGCTCCACGTCAATGCGCCGGTGTCCTTCGGCGCGAATGCGCTGGTCAAGGGCTTGAGCGAGTACCTGGCGCGCTATCCCGAGGTCAAGGTGGAGCTGTCGCTCAACGACCGCGTGGTCGACCTGGTGGAAGAGGGCATCGAAGCCGCGATCCGCATCGGCAGCCTGCCCGATTCGAGCATGGTGGCGCGTCCGCTGGCGCCCTACCGCATGGTGGTCTGCGCGGCGCCGCACTACCTCGCGCGCTGTGGCACGCCCGCCACGCCGGAACAGCTTGCCGGCCACAACTGCATGGGATTCAAGTACAGCGCATCGCAGAAGCACTGGACCTTCATCGGCGAGGACGGCAGCGATGAAGTCGCGGTCAGCGGCAACCTGTGCGTCAACAACGGCCAGGCGCTCAAGACCGCCGCGCTGTGCGGCATGGGCGTGATCATGCAGCCCGAGGTGCTGCTGTCCGAAGACCTGGACCAGGGCCGGCTGGTGCGCCTGCTGCCCGGTCACGCGCTGCCGGCGCAGCCGATGCATATCCTCTATCCCTCCAGCCGCAACATGACGCCGAAGCTGAAGTCGTTTGTCGATTTCGTGGTGGAGAGGTTTGGGGCGGTGTAGTGCTCTCGCTGCCCGGTGCAGCACCATCCCGCCTTCGCACTCTCCCCGCCGCCCCGCCAGCCTGACTCCGGTCAGGTATCCCCTCCCCCTGACTCCAGTCACCTGACCCTTTTCATCTGGGCGCAGTGCGCCCGCGCGCGCACACTCGTCTTGTCGGTTTCCCAACTTATTCACGCCGATAGCAGCACCTCCCTTTTCCCGTTTTACCGTGAGGAGAATTTCCCATGCAGGACCAGAATTTGACGTTGTATGTCGGCGCGGATTACGTCAGCGCATTTGCGATGTCGGCCTTCGTTGCGCTGACCGAGAAAGAACTGACATTTGAAGTCCGCACAGTGGATCTGAAGGCAAAGGACAACTACCAGCCGCCGTATCGCGACCTGTCGCTCACCTGCAAGGTGCCGACCCTGGTGCATGACGGCTTTGCCTTGTCGGAGTCGTCCGCGATTGCCGAATATCTCGACGACACCTTTGCCGCGCCCGATTACAAGCGGGTGCTGCCGAAGGATGCCAGGGACCGTGCACGCGCGCGCCAGCTCCAGGCCTGGCTGCGCAGCGACCTGCTGGTCGTGCGTCGCGAGCGCCCCGCCGACCTGATCTATTTCGGCAGGAAGGACCAGCCGCTCTCCGACGAGGCGAAGGCGGCGGTCGACCGCCTGTTCCGCGTGGCCGGCACGCTACTCGGCGGCGGCTCCGGCAACCTGTTCGGCGAGTGGTGCATCGCCGACACCGATCTCGCCCTGATGCTCAACCGCCTGGTCGCCAACGGCGACGAGG
>NZ_LSTO01000001.1:2746044-2753936 GCF_002211445.1 Noviherbaspirillum denitrificans
CAAACCCGCGCGCACGCTGACCTTCAAGTGCGCAAAATGCACCAAGCCGGTCACGGTCTACCTGCAGAAGGTATCTGCCTGCTCGCACATCCAGCCCTACCAGGGCATCTGCTCCTGCGGCGAGGTCAAGCTGCATGCCATCGGCCAGAAAGATGCCGTCGAGTCCTTCCTGGCATCGGGCGGCGCGAACTGGTCGCACCACCATCACCATTAATCGATCGGGGCAAGACATATGAGCGACAAGAATTTTTCCACCGAGGACTGGCGCCGCCTGCTCGGCCACCTCGGCGAAGACCCCGACCGCCAGGGACTGCGCGACACGCCGGAGCGCGTGGACAAGGCGTGGAAGCACTGGACGTCCGGCTATGACCAGAACCCGGCCGACATCCTGAAGGTATTCGAGGACGGCGCGGAAAAGTACAACGAGCTGATCGTGGTGCGCGGCATCCCGGTCTACAGCCACTGCGAGCACCATCTCGCCCCCTTCTTCGGCTCCGCAACTGTGGGTTACACGCCAAACGGCCGCATCGTCGGCCTGTCCAAGCTGACACGCCTGGTCGACTGCTTCTCCAAGCGCCTGCAGGTGCAGGAACGCCTGACCGTGCAGATCGCCGATTCGCTGATGGAACACCTGCAGCCGCTGTCGGTGGGCGTGGTGATCCGCTGCCGCCACATGTGCATGGAAAGCCGCGGCATCCGCACCCCGGGCGAGGAAACCGTGACCTCCGCCCTGCTCGGCGAAATGCGCACCAACCTCGGCCTGCGCACCGAGTTCCTGTCACTCGCCCGCGAGAAGGACTGACCTCCACGCATGCGTGCCGCACGCGCCTTCCTGCTCCTGCCGGCGGCACTGCTGGCGGCATGTGTGGCACGCACGCCAGTCCCGGCGGAACCTGCCGGGACACCCGTCCCGCAAGACTTCCCCCGCAGTTACTACAACGACGCCCGCGCACGCGGTCTCGAAGTGTTGCTTGTCGATCCGGCCGCCTCTGTCGTCGCCATCGAAGTACGCCGCGGCGGACCGCTGGCGGGACTCGGGCATGACCATGTGGTGGCCAGCCGCGACGTGCAGGGATATGTGCTGCCCCACGACGCACGCGCGGACCTGTTCGTTCCGCTGGCACGCCTGACGGTCGACGAGGCCGGCTTGCGCAGTGAATGGGGGATGGACAAACCGGTATCGGCGGAGGCGATCGAGGGCACGCGCCGCAACATGCTGGAGAAGGTGCTGGAAGCGGAACACCATCCATATGCACTGGTTCGCATCTCGCGCAAGGATGAGGCAACACTTCGCGTGGCCATCACGCTGCACGGGCGTACACTCGAGGTGGACACGCCAGCACATATCGAACACGCCGACAGAAAAATGACAGTCAGCGGCAGCATGACCATCGCGCAAAGCGACTTCGGCATCACGCCCTTCTCCGTCCTCGGCGGCGCACTGCAGGTGCAGGACAGTCTTGCGCTGCGCTACCGGATCGTGGCACTTCGCCAATGAATCCTGTTGCCTGAAATTATTATTCTGATCCGAGTCAAGGAAATCCAACGCCGTCGGCGCCATTTGATTTCAAGACGCCGGAGAGGTCCTATACTTCGCCTCCGTTGCTATTCTGGAATGGAGCTCAGGCATGACCGTTACCGCAGATTTCAGGACCGCCCATGGCACAGTGCTTCGCAGCACAGGTACGGAGTCGGCTCAACCTGCGGAACACATCGCCTCGCATACTCCGGACATCCTTCCGCGCGTCGAGACGCGCATCTTCACCGTCTTCCCCGAGCGCACCGCGCGTGTGCAGGGCGAATTGCGCGAAGCGGCACGGCGCAAGATCTGCCTCATCGCCATGTGCGCGCCGATTTCGGTTTTCCTTGCGCTGGCCGGCTGGTACCTGACGCTATAATCGAAGCGCTACTTGTGTCCGCCAATGCGGACCATGACGGGAAAGCCATCCCTGTCCGGATACTCCGGCGGCGGCAGGTAACGAACCGCCGCAAATCCCGACGCAAAACAACGCGCTGCCCCATGCGCCGGCTTTACCGCCACATCATGCGGCCGTCCGTCCGCCCCGATGTCTGCCACCAGCACGAAGGGTTTCGGATCGCGTTGCGATTGAGTCCAGCACTTGCGCATCGTGTGCGCGAAATGCTGCCCCGCTTCACGCGCCATCTGCTCCGTGTAGGAATGGAATTGTTCGTCGTCTTGCGCGTCTCTTGCGAGCAGTACGCGCTCCCTGAACGAATCCGGATCAACGGCGAAAGCGGGAAATGCGGCAAGCGCAGAAAGCAACAGGAGAACAGGTTTCATGGCGGGACTGCCGGTGGAGCGAGACAGTAACCACCTTAGTACAGCCACCGGGAAATATCTGTAAGCAAGCGTAACCGCGTGTCGAAAAAATCCTCCGCGGGCGCCGCACCGCGGAGGGTCAACGCTCACTGCCCCTGGAAATTCAGTTTGGTTTCAACGCGGCCGCCGTCGCCGAACTGCATGACGGACGCCAGCGGCATGAAATCAGGCGCCGCCGCACGCTGCTGCACTTCCTTCGGCGAACGACCGAACCATCGCCTGCACGCGCGGCAGAATGCGCTGGGGTCCGAGAAGCCGAGCTGGAAGCTGAGTTTCTTGAGCGAGACCTCGCCTTTCCTGAGGTACGCATACGCCATCTCGCGCCGCGTGTCGTCCACCAGTTGCGTGAAATTGGTGCCTTCTTCCGACAACCTGCGCTGCAGCGTGCGTTCGCTCATCATCAACCGCCTCGCCACTTCCTCGCGCAAGGGCTCGCCCTGGGCCAGCATGCCGGCAAGCAGGCCCTGCACGCGCTTGCTGAAGGTATTGTCGGCCTGCGGCTTCTCCAGACGGGCCAGCATGCGCAGCGTCCAGTTGCGTTGCGCCTGGGCGAGGTCGGCCAGCATGCGCAGTGCCCAGTCGGCCGCCATCGGGTTCTCGGTGCTGATCGGCGCGGTCAGGTCTGCATCGTCGAACTGCATGGTATTGGCCGGCATGTCGAACTGCACCGTGCAGCCGAACGCGTCCACATAGGGCCGTACATCCAACGGCTGCGGGTAGGCGTAACTGACATGCACCGGCTTCAGGTCGCCCCGCCCTGCGGCGGCACGCAAGGTACGCAGCACGAGACACCATACAAAATCGTAATGCTGCTGCGGCACGCGCCGCTGTCCGCCGGGAAGGTGCAGGCTGACACGCGTGCTGCCGCCGGATTGCTCGATCGTGCTGTGCACCGAGGGCGACACCAGCGGCGTGTAGCGCACCAGGTTTTCGATGGCGGTCTTCACGTCGGGCGAGGCGCGCATGATGTGCCCCATCAGTCCGGAGCGGTCGAGCGGCTGCGGCAGCGCCGCCTTCACGCCCAGCAGCGAATCGCCCGATGCCAGGGTGACCATTTCCCACAGGTGGCTCAGTTTGTCGGACAGCGTGAGCGCATCGTCCGCCATGCATTCGGACTCCTCCAGCCCGGCCTTCCGGAAGAACGCATCCACATCGAGGCCGCGCGCTGCGAGGCCTGTCCTGATGCCGCGTACCAGATCGATCGCCGACGAATATGTCATGTTGTTCCCCTTGTTCTTGTGTCGTTTACTGGACGGGACGCACGCAACGTCCCAGCATGCGTTACGGTGTGATCGCGGTGCGCAGGCGGGAGCTGATGCGCTGGCGGAAATCGTCGAGCTTGGGGTCGATCACGGTGCGCGATTCGGCGGCAACCTGCGCGCCGAGCGCCTTCTGCATCTCGGGCACCATTTCCTCGAACTTCTTCTTCACCGGCGATTCGAGCATCGCGATGATCTGGCGCAGTTCTTCTTCGGTGAATTTTTCGGCAAGCATCGGCGCGACGGTGGACGGCACCAGCTTCTGCGCGCTGGCGCGCACCACCGGACCGTTTTCGTCGAGGAATTTCTTGGCATCCGTTGCGACCTCGCGCATCACCGCGTCGCGCCGCTCTGCAGGCACGCGGGCCTGGAGCACCGCGCGCGCCTGGCCGACGGCGTCGGTCACCGAGTCCTGCAGCATGGATTGTGCAAGGGCCTCGACCTGCCACAGCTGCAGCACGCGCTGCACCAGTTCCTGCTTGGCAGGCGGCACAGGCTTGGATGTGCCTGCGGCGCTGGCGGCACCGGCAACGGCGATGAGGGTAACGGCGATGGCGGATTTGATCATGTTGTCTCCTTAGAAGCGTTTTGTGAGCGTGACGCCGAAGTAGCGGACGCGTATGCCGCCGGTCACATCCAGGCCGGCGTACGGGTTGTAGACGATGTTGAAGAACTTGTCGCAGTTCATGTTGCAGCTGCCGTTGGCCGGGACGTGGTAATCGCCCGACATGTAACTCGCGGCCACGCTGATATCCATTTCCTTGCTGATCTTGTAATTGGCGCCGACGCTGTAGAGCTTGGTGTCCGGCAGCGGCGCCACCAGGTCGAGCTTGTCCTGCGGGATGGAGCTCTTGCGCGGCTCGTAGCCGAAGCGCAGGGTCAGGTTTTCACTCACCTTCGCCTGCATGCCGTAGCCGAAATGCAGCGTGTTCCTGTACCCGCGCGGCAGCGACAGCTTCGAGGAATCCGGCACACCGAACAGGCGCGCCATTTCGAGCAGCTTGATGCTCTGGTCGAACTGCAGGGTCAGCGCATCCCAGCTTTTCCAGTCCGCATAGTTGGCATCGACATTGAACTGCAGGCGCTCCGTCGGCTTGATCTTGAAGCCGACCTGCAGGCGGTGCGGGAAGGGAATGATTGCGCTGACATTGCCCTTCTGCTCTTCGGGGATGGACTGCGGCAGGCCCAGCACGCCGGCCGCGATCGGCCCCAGCAGGCTGGAGTTCATGCCTTCCACGAAGCGCCTGAGCATGGGCTCGGCGCGGATCGTGTACTGCCCCGACACCTTGGTCTTCGAGCCGCCCTGGTACACGATGCCGAGTCCGAACCAGTCCAGCGGCTCCCACAGCAGGCCGATGTTGATGGTGGGGTCGACATGCGCCGTCATGTTCAGGTCGATGCTGGCCGCCTTCTTGAACGGATTGATCCGCCCCTCATCGCCGCCGCCGCACAGGCCGAAGGTGAAGGTGTCGACGATGTTGCCGCCGTTCTGTGGACACCAGCCCTGCTGCACCTTGCCGACGATGCCCAGCAATTCGTTGGGCATGCGCATGTCGGTATTGAAGACGAAGGCCTGGTGCGCGAGGGGCACCGACGCGCCGACACTCAGCGTATCGGACATCTTGTAGCCGACCGCCGGCGCGGCGAACACCAGCCGCTGCAGGTGCATCACCTTGCCGGCGAAGCGGCCGGGATCGTTCGGATCCTTGGTGCGATCCGAGCTCATCGCCTGGCTGATGTAATTGCCGACGCCCCAGGTGAACGGCGAGCCCTCCTTGTTGTACGCAATCCCCAGCCCCGGCAGGATCACGCCGGGCAGCCTCCAGCCGGGAAGGCCGATGCCCGGGATGTAGACCCGCTGGCGCATCGGCCCGGTCGACGTGCCGTCGAGCGGATCGTCCGTGAAGCCGCCGATGCTGAAGTTCTCTCCCTGCCGGAAGGATGCCGGCGCGCGCAGCGACACTGCGCCGAACGAGTGGGAATGCACCTCGCCGGTGATGTGCGTCAGGCCCGCCGGGTTGAAATGGATGGCATCGGTCCCGGGCGGATCGGCCGTCACCGCATTGCCGAGCGACATGGCGACCGGACTGGTCAGCAGGTTGTCCGTCAATGCCGCGTGAGCGGCCGGCAGCGCGCCCGAGAGCAGCATGCCGGCGAGCGGCAGCAGCCGTGTCCGCTTTCGCCTCTGTTGGCGCGGGCAGGTCTTCATCGTGCGCCTGCCCGGTCAGAAGGAGAGCGGCATGCTGACGCCCATCGTGAAGTCGGGCGAGTCGTTGGTCAGGCCGATACCCGCGGTGAAGTTGAGCGTGGTCTTCGGCGAGATGCGGTAGCCGAGGCCGAAGTTCATCATGCCCGAGGTCTGCGTCTTGGTCTTCGCGCGTCCGCCATCGAGGAAGTGCAGTGTCGTGCCGCGCGAGATCGATTCCTGGATCGAGAACGAGGTCGAGATACCGTAGGAAAGCGCATACGCGAAGCCAAAACCGAAGCCCATGCTCGGACCCGGATCCACGCGCGTCAGCACGCGCGAGCCACGGATCTGCGCGAGATCCTTTGCATCGCCGCTATAGGTGAAATTGAGCGAGCCGAACAGCGCGACCGGATCGACAATGTGGTTCACGTTCACGCCTGCCGTCAGTGAAGGCACGCCGGAGCCGGTCGCGAGATCCTGTTTCGCATCGACCTTGAACGGGCTCTTGCCGGTCGGCAGGCGCAAGTTGCCGGTCAATGTCAGCGAAGGCCGCCCGCGCTTGGCCTCGAAGGGCTGGAAGCGCGCGCCGAGGCCGATGTCGCCGAGCGAATGCGAAAAGCCGTCGAAACCGGGATTCTCCGAATACTTGCTCACCAGAGGCAGGCTGAGACTGGCTGTCAGGTTGTCTCGCACGCCGTAATCCACGGAGAGGGTATTGGTGATCTGGTGCGCGCTGTCGTTGTTGATTTCGAACAGCGTGAGCTGGCCGGAACTGATGTCGGCGTTGATGCGCTCCTGCCCGGTATAGGAATAGCTCAGGTCATACGTGTACGCGATCGTGCCGCGCTTGATGAGTGAGTACTGCTTGTCGACCGCGGTGAGCGTCTGCTTGAGCAGCGAGGTCTGGTCGGTGTCTCCTTCCTGCTTCTTCAATGCATCGCGCGCGGCCGAGGTGTCGGCGCCCCCCTGCTGCGCATACGCGGGCAGCATCAGCGCAGCAGCAATGAATCCAAGCAATGGACGAATGTTCATGACGACTCCCTAGAATATGTTGTATGTGCTCAGTTGCGGCGAAGGTAGACGCCGCCGAAACCCGAGTTGACCGCGCGTTCCATCAGGTATGCGTTGCCGAGCGGTTGAAGGTTGGCCTGGTCCCGGACGCGGTCCATGTCGAACACGCCGAGTTCCCGGTCGGTCAGCGCAAGTTTTCCGAGCGCCGGCCGGTTCTTCTGGGGGTAAAGGACGAACAGGGTGTTGCGGTCCCACAGCGACGCGAATTCGTCGACGGAGAGGACGATGTTTCCGGCGGACGGATCGGCGAGGTACACCAGTTCGTCGCGGATGCCGCGGAACACGACAAAGTGCTTGAAGCCCGCGTAATCGATCGGCACGATGGCCGGATGGTCGAGCGCCAGCAGGTCCTTGACCTCGGCGCGGAAGCCGCCGCTCTCGATGCCGAGCGACGCGACATAACGCTTCATGTCGAGCAGCGAAAAGCCGCGGCGCTCGATGATCTTTTCCTTCTCGCCGCGTTCGAGCATGCCTTCCATCGCCTGCTGCTCGTTGACGTCGAGGCCGAGGTAATTCACCAGCAGCGTGACCAGCGCCGCCGATCCGCAGCTGTAGTCATAGGCCTGCCTGACGATATTCTGGAACTTGAGCTGCGAGTACGGTTCGATGCGCACCGGCTCGGTGATCCGCGCTCCGCCGACCATGGATTGCGGCAGTTCGTACTGCCCCTCGGGACGGTCCTTGACCTCGAACCGCTCCGCGATGCCGGCCTGGGCGATACCGAACGCGAGCGCGCCAAGCAAGATCACGAACATGTGTCGTTCCCCTTCATGTCTTCTCCTCGTATGGATGATGCTTGCCGTCGCGATGTGCCTCGCGATCGGTAGATGCACTCTCGGCTTTTTTCAAGCTTGCCGAGTGGCTCTAATGTACGAGTGAAGGGAGGAAGGAGAGCTCGTCCGATCGGATGATTATGGATTGCGCAGCGTCAAGTCTGGCGTTCTTTGGTCAAGTTCCGGAGAGTGAACGTAGGGTGGGTAGAGCGAAGCGAAACCCGCCATGCGCTCTGGACCCCGCGAATGGCGGGGTTCGC
>NZ_LSTO01000001.1:2753946-2764689 GCF_002211445.1 Noviherbaspirillum denitrificans
GCACGTCGTCCTCGGGCAGCGGCTGATAAGAGTGGATGCCGTGTCTTTCCAGCTCCCGCAGCACGGGATCGAGCACGCCGACCTGGGCTGGCGCGGTGGCGGTGTACAGCGTGCCATCCATGCGCAGTTCCGCGTCGATGCGGTGCAAGCGGCAGAAGTCGGCGATGCTCTGCACCGCCGACTCCGACGCCTTCACCAGTCGCAATGCCTCGTCCTCCCCAAACAGACGACGCAGGGTGAAGAACTTGGTGGTCCACGTCAGCAGGCATCCGCCGTTGCGTCCGCTCGCGCCGGCGCCGCACAGGTCGCTTTCGAGGATCACGATGTCCAGGCCGGGATTGGCCTGCTTGAGCTGCAGGGCCGTCCACAGGCCGGTGAAACCGCCGCCGACGATGCAGACGTCGGCCGTCTGTTCGCCCTGCAAGGCAGGTGCGAGCGCGCCGTCGCCGAAGAGTGCTTGTTCTAACCAGAAGGGACGCATGGGGATTCCTTGTCAGGAGTGGGCCAGTTCACTGGATTGCTTGCGCGCCGCGCAGGCGCCCATCAGGGGCACGAATTCGGCCAGTGTCGGCGTCTTCATGCCGGGCACCTTGGCGCGGTCGTCCCAGGCGCGCAGCTTCAGCGCGTCCTGCGCATATGGCTTGCGCAGGAATTCGGATACCTCCGTTGGATTGAACACGCCGCCCTGCAGGTGCAGGCTGCGGCGCGAATCCGGGGACAGGTGCAGCAGGTATTCGAAGTCGACCGCGCACAGGTAGCGCTTGGCCTCCACGTGCAGCTTGATCGGTTCCAGTACCGCCGGCCCGAACAGGTGACGCATCAGCGGCAGCATGCAGTACTGGTGCAGGTCGTCGATGCCGCGCGCCGTCGGCGTGTCGCCCTTGTCGTTGACGAGGTGGCCGAGGTCGTGCAGCAGCGCTGCGCACACCAGCTCGATGTCGGCGCCCGCCTTCTGGGCGAGCGTCGCGGTCTGCAGCGCATGTTCGAGCTGGGTCACCTGTTCGCCGGCGTAGATGCGGCCGCCACCCTGTTCGAAGAGACGGCAGATCATCTCGATGGTCAGCATGGCATCACCAGGGCAGCGAGTAGGTCTTGGTGTTGCAGAAGCTCTTCATCGCTTCCAGCACGCCTTCCTTGTAGCCGAGGCCGGAATCCTTGATGCCGCCGAACGGCGTCAGCTCCAGCCGGTAGCCCGGGACTTCGCGCATGTTGACGCTGCCCACCTGCAGCTCGCGCACGAAGCGCGTGATGTAGTCGAGCCGGTTGGTACAGACCGACGAGGACAGGCCGTAGGGCGTCGAGTTGGAGATGCGGATGGCGTCGGCGATGTCCTTGCAGCGGATCACCGGCGAGACCGGGCCGAAGGTTTCCTCGGCCACCAGCGAACAGTCTTCCGGCACATGGTCGAGCACCGTCGGCGAATAGAGCGCGCCCTGGCGCTTGTTGCCGTACAGGAGTTTCGCGCCGCGGGCAACGGCTTCGTTCACCTTGTTCTCGAAGTAGCAGGCCGCGCGTTCGTCGATGACCGTGCCCATGTCGTTGGCCGGGTCCGTCGGGTCGCCGTACTTGATCGCGCGCGTCTTTTCCACCAGCAGCTCGACGAAGCGGTCGGCGACTTGTTCGTGGACGATCATGCGCTTGATTGCGGTGCAGCGCTGGCCGGAGTTCTTGTACGAGCCCGACACGGCGAGCGACGATGCCTCGTCGAGGTCGGCGTCTTCCATCACGATGATCGGATCGTTGCCGCCGAGTTCCAGCACCTGGCGCTTGTAGACAGCCTTGGCCGCGATGTATTTGCCGATCGGTACGCCGCCGGTGAAGGTGACGAGGTCGATGTCGTCATTGGTCAGCATCTCATCGGCGATCTCGCGCGGGTCGCCGGTCACCACCGAGAACATTTCCGGCGGCAGGCCGGCTTCGTACAGGATATCGGCCAGCAGCAGGGCGGAGAAGGGTGTCTTCTCGGTCGGCTTGAGCACCATGCGGTTGTTGGTGGCGATCGATGGCGCAACCTTGTGCGCGACCTGGTTGAGCGGATGGTTGAAGGGCGTGATGGCAGAGATCGCGCCCAGCAGCGGCTCCTTCATGGTGTAGACCTTGCGCTGCTTGCCGTGCGGCGTCAGGTCGCAGGAAAACACCTGGCCGTCGTCCACCAGCGCCTGGTTGCCGGCGAACAGGAAGACGTCGCAGGCGCGGCCGACTTCATACAGCGTGTCCTTCTTGCACAGGCCGGCTTCGGCGGTGATCAGGTCCGAGATCGCGTCGGCATTCGCGCGCAGCAGTTCGGCGGTGCGCATCATGATCTTGTAGCGGTCGTAGCGCGTCAGCGGAGACTTGAAATTCTTGGCGATGCGAAAGGCATTCTGGATATCGGGGACACTCGCCTTGGGCACTGTCCCGATCAGCTTGCCGGTGTAGGGATTGCAGACTTCGATGATGCGGTCGCTACCGACGTGTTCGCCGGCAATGCGCATTTTCTGTTTCAGGATGTGGCCCTCGCGCAGGGCGCCGATCTGGCTCAGCAATGACATGTCTCTCTCCTTGGAATCGGTGTGTTCTTTACTGCGCCTGGTTCAGTGCCAGGTGCAGGACGTCGAAGTTGCGCAGGCGCGGCACGTCAGGCTGGCGCTTGAGCTTGCGGTTGAGCAGGATGGGCACGCGCTGTTCCGAGATGCCGCCGTGCGAGCGCAGGGGGAGTTCCAGTCCCGACAGGTCATGCTTGCTGGCCGAGGTGCCGATCACTGCGAGGCGTTCGCTGACCACGACGAGGTCGCCGATGCGGTCCGCGGGCAGTTCGAAGCGCGCGCTGGCGGTTTCGCGGTCGAGCACCAGTTCGACGCCGGGGATGGCGGCGATATGCTTCGCCAGCGCTTTGGTATCGATGCCGTTGCCGCCGTAGACCGTCGCGTAGGAGCCGAGCGCGCCGTGGTGCACGACATAGGGATCGGTGATCGGCAGGATCACGCGCGTCTTGCCCGCGCCGAAGTCCTTGTCCAGCACGTCCTGCAGGAAGATCACGTTGGGCATGCCGGCAGAGTCGGTCTTGGCATTCATGCCGTGGTCGGCGGTCAGGGCAATGGTGGCGCCGAGCTTGTCGAGCTGTGCGAGATAGCGGTCCATCATCGCGTAGAAGCTGTTGGCGCCATCAGTGCCCGGTGCGTACTTGTGCTGGATGTAGTCGGTGGTCGACAGGTACATCAGGTCGGGGCGCGCGGTTTCCATCAGCTTGACGCCGGCGGCAAACACGAATTCGGACAGCTCGGCACTGTACACCGAGGGCACCGGCATGCCGACCATCTTCACGACGTTGGGGATGCCGTATTCGCTCAGGTCGGCCTGGTCGGCCTTCTCGGCGGAAAAGCAGATGCCCTTCATCTTGTGGCCGAGCAGCATGCGCAGCTTGTCCTTGGCGGTGACGACCGCCACGCGTGCGCCCGCGTCGGCGAAGGCGGCGAGCACGGTGCCGGCGCGCAGGTATTTCGGGTCGTTCATCATCACCTCGGCATCGGCCTGGGTGTCGTAGAAGTAGTTGCCGCAGATGCCGTGCACCGAGGGCGGAACGCCGGTCACGATGGAGAGGTTGTTGGGATTGGTGAAGCTGGGCACAACGCAGTCACCCGCGAGCACGGTCCCGTTTTCCGCCAGCTGTTTCAGGAAGGGCACTGCACCGGCCTGGATGGCCTGGTTGATGTACTCTTGTTCGCAGCCGTCAACGCAGACGATGACGACGGGGCGCTCCATCCATTGGTAGGTGCGCCCGTTAACGGTGATGGGATTGGCACTCATTGCTTAACCTTTCATCGGTTTGGATAAATCAGTCGGGTGAACTGCTTGATTGCGCGCGATGCATGCGGTTGCGGCCTTCCATCGCATGCGAACGCATGATCTGGCCGGCCGCGTCGGGATTGCGCGTGGCGATGGTGTCGACGATCTCGTGGTGCTCGCGCGTCGATACCGGAAGCGTGCCCTTTTGCGCCAGGGCGGTGCGGCGGTACAGCGTCAGTTCGTTGACCAGGCGGCGATAGGTGTCCAGCAGCTTGCGGTTGCCGGTCATCGTCACCAGGGTGTCGTGGAATTGCAGGTTGAGCGCGGCGTAGCCGTCCACGTCCTTTTGCGCAACCTTGTCGTCCATGCGGCCGAGCAGGCTGCGCAGTTCGGCCACCTGCGCGTCGGTGATGACCTCCGCCAGCTTGCGGCCGACCAGTTCATCCAGCGCGCTGCGCACCTCGTAGATTTCATCGGCTTCTTCCACCGAGATCTGGCGCACGACCACACCCTTGTTCTTTTCCTGCCGCACCAGGCCGGTGGCTTCCAGCGCGCGGAAGGCCTCCCGCACCGGGCCGCGCGACACGCCGAGGCGTTCGGCAAAGGCCACTTCATTCAGTTTCGATCCCGCTGTCAGCTCGCCGGCAATGATCTGGCGCTCGATTTCCTTCTGCACCAGGGCGGGCAGGGAGTATTGCTGCAGCATGGCGATGACAGTGTTTTCGTGTGTAGTCATGAGAAAGCTCCATTCAGTGAAAAGAATTTTATGTGAAAAACTGTAGATTGTCTACAATCTACGATATACAATAATTCCAACGCATATAAAAAAGGCGCGATCGATGGGGTGGGCAGGTAACACCTTCATATGGTTGAAGCCGGAAAACAGATGCTCGAAGGACAGTTGCAACGACATGGGAATATATATGCGGATCCTGTCGTCGAGGCTGCGGCTGATCGGGTTTGTTGACTAATACAAGGAGAGATCAATGAAGAGACACATTGTTGCGGGCTTGCTCAAGCTCTGCGCCGCATTTTCCGCAGCCGCCCTTTCCGCAGCACCGGCTGCCGCGCAGCCGAAAACGCAATTGCTTGTATACACAGCGATCGAAACCGACGCGATGAAGAAGATGTACAAGACCGCGTTCGAGAAATCCAATCCGAACATCGACATCCGCTGGGTGCGCGACTCCACCGGCGTGATCACCGCCAAGCTGCTGTCCGAAAAGGCTAACCCGCAAGCCGACGTCGTGCTCGGCGTTGCTGCCAGCAGCATGGCCCTGCTGGCGCAGGAGGGAATGCTGCTGCCGTACGAGCCGAAGGGCTTCAAGGACCTGAACCCGATGTTCTCCGACCAGCGCCGCCCGCCCACCTGGGTCGGCATGGACGTTTGGGGCGCGGTCATCTGCTTCAATACGGTGGAGGCAAAGAAGCTCGGATTGCCGAAGCCGGAATCCTGGAAAGACCTCGTCAAGCCGATCTACAAGGGCAAGATCACCATGCCGCATCCGGCTTCCAGCGGCACCGGCTACCTCGACGTCACCGCCTGGCTGCAGATGTGGGGCGAGCAGCAGGCATGGCGCTACATGGATGCACTGCATGAAAACATCGCGCAGTATGTCCACTCCGGCTCCAAGCCCTGCAAACAGGCCGGTTCCGGGGAATTCCCGATCGGCATTTCCTTTGAATTCCGCGCTCACCAGGTGCTGCGCAGCGGCGCGCCGATCGAATTGATCTTCCCGAAGGAAGGCCTCGGGTGGGATATCGAAGCCAGTGGCATCATCAAGCAATCGAAGAACATGGAGGCGGCCAAGAAGCTGGTCGACTGGATGTCCAGCAAGGAAGCCAACGAAATCAGCACCAACTGGTGGGCCATCGTCGCCTATCCGGGGCTGGCCAAGAAGATGGAAGGCATCCCGGACAACTACGAAAGCCTGCTGGTCAAGCCCAACGATTTCGACTGGGCGGCAAAGAACCGCGACCGCATCCTCGCCGAATGGAGCAAGCGCTACAACGCCAAGGCGGAGGCGAAGTGACAGCGGCGCCGTCCAGGAACGGATGACGAAAAGGGCTTCCTCCACGGGGGAAGCCCGGCATAAAGGAGACAGCATCAAATGAGCAAACCATCGGTCTATCTTTCGCTGCAGGGCGTGGCGAAATCCTTCGGGTCCTTCACTGCGCTGCGCAGCATCGACCTCGATATCTTCAAGGGCGAGTTCGTGTGCTTCCTCGGCCCCTCGGGCTGCGGCAAGACGACCCTGCTGCGCATCATCGCCGGGCTGGAAGCGCAGGACAGCGGACGCATCGTCCAGGCGGGCAAGGATGTGTCCTGGCTGCCGCCGGTCAAGCGCGACTACGGCATCGTGTTCCAGTCCTACGCGCTGTTCCCCAACCTGACCATCGCGGACAACGTCGCCTACGGCCTCGTCAACCGCGGCATGCCCAAGGCGAAGGTCGAGGAGCGGGTGCAGGAACTGCTGACGCTGGCCGGCCTGCCGGGTAGCGGCGGGAAGTATCCCGGCCAGCTCTCCGGCGGCCAGCAGCAGCGCATCGCATTGGCCCGCGCGCTGGCGACCTCGCCCGGCCTGCTGCTGCTCGATGAGCCGCTGTCCGCGCTTGATGCGCTGGAGCGGGTGCGCCTGCGCAGCGAAATCCGCCAGCTCCAGCAGCGCCTCGGTGTGACCACCATCATGGTCACGCACGACCAGGAAGAAGCCTTGTCGATGGCCGACCGCATTGTCGTCATGAACCACGGCGTGATCGAACAGGTCGGCACGCCGGAAGAAATCTACCTGGCGCCGCGCTCGCCCTTCGTCGCCTCCTTCGTCGGCAAGATCAATGCGCTGCAGGGCGAGTCGCTGGGAGGAGGGCGCTTCCGACTCGGCTGCGTCGATGTCGATTGCAGCAACGGGGCGAACGTCCCGGCCGGCCGCCCGGTGCGCATCTACCTGCGCCCGGAAGACCTGGTCGCGCACAAGCCCGCCAGCGACAATGCCGCACAGGCACAGATCCGCAAGATCGAATTCCTCGGCGCGCACAGTTTCCTGACGCTCGCCATCGACGGAATGGCCAGCCAGACCGTGGTCACCTCGATCGCGATGCAGCAGCTGGAGGAATACGGCTTCACCGTCGGCAGCCGCGCCGGGATCGCCGTCCTGCCCCAGCGCGCGCGGATTTTTGACGCGCAGATGGAGGCCGCATGAGACCCGACGCCGCTACCATGACCTCATCGCCCGGCATGCAGCGCAGCGTTGCCGCCGGGCGCCAGCAAAGCCACTGGCACGAACGCATTGCGCACGGCCTGATGATCCTGGTCTGCGCGATCCTCGTGATCTTCCTGCTCGGGCCGGTCATGGCCATCCTCGTCAAGAGCGTGCAGGACAAGGACGGTAACTTTGTCGGCTTGCAACAGTTCATCGACTACATGTCGACGCCGGCGCTGCAGCAGTCCATCGTGAACACTGTCTTGATGGCGACGTCGGTGACCTGCATCGTGATCCCGGCCGCCTTCCTGTTTGCGTATGCGCTGACGCGTAGCTGCATGCCGTTCAAGCCGCTGTTCCGCACCATTTCGCTGGTGCCCATCCTCGCGCCTTCGCTGCTGGCAGCGATTTCCTTCGTGCAGTGGTTCGGCACGCAGGGCCTGTTGAAGGATGTGCTCGGCGGCATTTCGATCTACGGGCCGCTCGGCATCGTGCTCAGCGAATGCTACGGGGTCTTCCCGCATGCGCTGATGATCATCATCACCGCGCTTACGATGGCCGACGGCCGGCTCTACGAAGCTGCGGAATCGCTCGGTACCAGCCGTTTGCGCAAGTTCTGGACGATCACGCTGCCCGGCGCCAAGTACGGACTGATCAGCGCTTCGCTCGTCGTCTTTACGTACACCGTGAACGACTTCGGCGTGCCCAAAGTCATCGGCGGCAACTTCAACGTGTTGTCGATTGATGTCTACAAGCAGGTGATCGGCCAGCAGAATTTCAACAAGGGCGCCGTGGTCAGCCTGCTCCTGCTGATGCCGGCGCTGGTCGCCTTCGCCATCGACATCGTGATCCGGCGCAAGCTGCGCGCGCAGCTGTCGGCGCGCGCGGTGCCGTACACGCCGAAGAAGCGGCCGCTGTTCGACACCCTGATGTTCCTGTACTGCGCGGCGGTGTCGGTCTGCCTGCTCGCGGTGCTCGGCATGGCGATGTTCACTTCCTTCATCAAGCTGTGGCCCTACGACCTGTCGCTCAGCCTGCGCCATTACTACTTCGGACTGGTCGAGGGCGGTGTGCTGGAGTCCTACTTCAACAGCCTGAAGATGGCGTTCTGGGTGGTGGTGTGCGGCGTGACGATGATTTTCGGCGGCGCCTACCTGGCGGAGAAGACGCGCGGCATGGACAGCCTGCGTCCGATCGTCCGGCTGCTGGCGGTGCTGCCGATGGGTGTGCCGGGACTGGTGCTCGGGCTCGGGTACATCCTGTTCTTCAATGCGCCGGACAATCCGTTCAACTTCATGTACCACACGATGGCGATCCTGGTCGTGTCGACGGTGATCCATTACTACACCTCGTCGCACCTGACCGCTGTCACCGCGCTGAAGGCGATCGACAACGAGTTCGAGGCGGTATCAGCGTCGCTGAAGGTGCCTTTCTACAAGACCTTCTTCCGCGTCACCGTGCCGGTCTGCCTGCCGGCCATCCTCGACATCGGTCGCTACCTGTTCGTCAACGCGATGACGACGATCTCCGCCGTGGTGTTCCTGTATTCGCCGGATTCCACGCTGGCATCAGTGGCGATCCTGAACCTGGAAGAAGCCGGTGAAATCGGACCCGCCGCAGCGATGGCGACACTGATCGTGATGACTTCGATCGGCGTCTGCCTCCTGTATGCATTGATTACGCGGGTGCTGTTGCTGCGTACCCAGGCCTGGCGCCGCCCGTCCTAAACCTTAAGTCTCCCCTGTTACCGCTGTTCATTAACGAAGGATGAAAATCATGAGTCTCGTCAGCCGCGATCCCGTTCTCCTGACCCCGGGCCCCCTCACCACGTCCCTGCAAACCAAGAGCGCCATGCTGCGCGACTGGGGATCGTGGGATGCCGCGTTCAATGCCGTCACCGCCAAAATCCGCCAGCAATTGCTCGATATCGTGCACGGCCACGGCAGCCACGTCTGCGTTCCGATGCAGGGCAGCGGCACCTTCTCTGTGGAAGCGGCGATGAATACACTGGTGCCGCGCGACGGCCATGTGCTCGTGCTGATCAACGGCGCCTATGGCAAGCGTATGGCGAAGCTGGTCAGCATGATGGGCCGCAAGGTGTCGACCTTCGAGACGCCCGAGCACGTGCCGACTACACCTGCCGACGTGGATCGCCTGCTGTCCGCCGACCCAGGCATTACCCACGTCGGCCTGATCCACTGCGAAACCAGCACTGGTATCCTCAATCCGCTGGAAGAGATTTCGCAGGTGGTGAAGAAGCACGGCAAGAGCCTTGTCATCGACGCGATGAGTTCCTTCGGCGCACTGGAAATCGATGCGCGCAAGGTGGAATTCGATGCGGTGATCGCCGCCAGCGGCAAGTGCATCGAAGGCCCGCCCGGCATGGGTTTCGTGATCGCGCGCAAGTCGGTGCTGGAACAATGCGAAGGCAATTCGCTGTCGCTGTCGCTCGACCTGTACGACCAGTGGACCTACATGGAAAAGACCACGCAATGGCGCTTCACGCCGCCCACGCACATCGTGCTGGCCTTCCATGAGGCGCTCAACCAGTCCATCGCGGAAGGCGGGCAGAAGGCACGGCTGTCGCGTTACACGAAGAACTACGAAGCCCTGATGGCCGGCATGCGCGAACTCGGCCTCAAGCAATTCCTCGACCCGCGCATCCAGGCGCCGATCATCGTCACCATCCATGCGCCCGAGAGCGCGCACTACAGCTTCAAGGACTTCTACAACCGGGTGCGCGACAAGGGCTTCATCCTCTATCCGGGCAAGCTGACGCAGGCCGAGACCTTCCGTGTCGGCTGCATCGGCGCAATCGGCGTCGCGGAAATCCGGCAGGCGGTCAATGCGATGCGTGATGCGCTGGTGGAGATGGGCATCTACGAAGCGGTCGCGGCATAAGGCTACTCCGAAGTTGGTCCTCCAGTGCCTCCTGGAGTTCGGGCGGGACAGTCTTGTCCCGCCTTTTTTCTATTGGATGAATTCACGCAGCGCCTGCGTGCCAGGGGCATCGGGTGCGATGAAGCGTGTGCGCAGCATGAAGTCGGCAATCGCCGCGCATGCTTCGACGGTCAGGTCGTTCGAGCCGGTCATGATCTCGAGCACCTCCGGCAGGGGCAGCAGCAGGAACTCCGCGACTTCGCCGTCCCTGCTCACCGGATGAAAATCATCCGGCAGCAGGAGGTCGTGCGTGAACTGCACTTCCGCATGCCATCCATCAGGCGCCGGCCGCGCGGTGCGCACCGTTCCCGTCGCTATCGCACGTGAGGCGACGGCAGCATCGATGCCGGCTTCTTCCTCGCATTCCTTCAACAAGGTGTCCTCTATACCGAGGCCGTTTCCGATGCCGCCGCCGACCAGCGTATCGAGCAGGCCCGGGTCCACCGGTTTGCCTGCGCTGCGCCGGGCCAGCCACATGCCGTGGCCGGAAATGCCATGCACCTGGACGGCATGCAGCGGCAGGCCGAAAAAGTGGAGGGCGGCACGCTCGATGTGGAAGAGGGGCTGCTCGCCGAAGGCCGATGCGACAGCCAGGACCTCATTGCGCCAGCCGGTGACCAGGCCTTCGTTGTGCAGGATGCGGACGACTGCGTCGAGTGCCTGCGTGCGAAGAGCCGGTGTGTCGAGGGACGGGGCCAGCGTTACACCGGACAGGGTTACGTGGAAAACTTCCGGCCATTCAAGGAGGCGCTCGGCAAAATCGAGGCGTATCTGTCCGGAGCAGGGATGGAATGGCAGGTAGTGGACGCGGTCCCGCGCGCATCGCGCGCGCAGGCGG
>NZ_LSTO01000001.1:2764699-2789916 GCF_002211445.1 Noviherbaspirillum denitrificans
TAGATGATCTGGTTGCTCCATCCGGTGTCGCCGGCATTGACCGCCGTCCAGGTACGCGCGCCGAAGGGGCCGGACGGCACGTTGGCCTGCACCACCAGCGGCGAGAAGGTGAAGGAATCGCCGAAGGGATTGAACAAGACCGTCGGCAGGAATTGCGGCGCCAGTCCGCGTCCGAACTGCAGCTTGCCGAAATCACCGGCGAGGCCGATGTTGGCATCGCGCGAGAACAGGTTGTCGCCGCCGAAGCGGCCGATCTCGCCGGTGTCGCCACGATAGAAGCCGGTCAGCGCAACTTCCGCGCGCAGGCCGCCGCCGAGGTCTTCGGTGCCCTTCAAGCCCCACCATGAGGTGGTCATGCCGCCGCTGCCGACGACACCCTTGCGTCCCGTGTCGCCGCTGTTCTTCATCGAGCCCGCGAACATGTCGACCAGTCCGGCAACCGTCAGGCTCGTCTGCGCGAGCGCACTTCCCGTTGCCATGCATGCGAGAAGGCCGAGTGCCGCTTTTGCTTTTTTCATTTGCTGTTCCTGTGGATGGATTGAACGGCGCCGCCGCTGCAGCAAAGTGCAAGACGAACGGCATGCATTCTTCTCAGCAATAGATGTGCCCGGTGGAAATCATTGTTTTAGTGCGCTGATTCTTGACGGCGAACAAGGAAGCGAATGCGGCAGGAATGCGATGCGCCAGCGTGGGGCATCGCTGCATCGCTCTTGTGAAACGAACGCCTTCCGCGAGGGTCAATGCTTCTCTCCCTCACCATCCCCGACGAAAGGAATGTCATGAAGGACAAACAGAACAGGCAAGGCAAGAAGCAGGATGAGCGTCCGGTGCTGACCACGCGCCAGGGCCATCCGGTAAGCGATAACCAGTCGCTGCGCTCGGTCGGCGAGCGCGGACCGGCCACGCTGGAGAATTACCAGTTCATCGAAAAGATCACGCACTTCGACCGCGAGCGCATCCCCGAGCGCGTGGTGCATGCGCGCGGCACCGGCGCGCATGGCTGGTTCGAAGCCTACGGCAAGATCGGCAGCGAGCCCGCGGAAAAATACACGCGCGCCAAGGTGCTGACCCAGACCGGTGTGCGCACGCCGGTGTTCGTGCGCTTCTCGACGGTGATCGGCGCCAAGGATTCCCCGGAGACGGCGCGAGATCCACGCGGCTTCGCGGTCAAGCTGAAGACGGTGGACGGCAACTGGGACCTGGTGGGCAACAACCTGAAAGTCTTCTTCATCCGCGATGCGATCAAGTTTCCCGACATGATTCACGCATTCAAGCCCGACCCGGTGACCAACAGGCAGGAACCGTGGCGCTTCTACGATTTTGTGTCGCAGACACCCGAGGCGCTGCACATGGTGACCTGGGTGAAGAGTCCGTGGGGCATTCCCGCGAACTATCGCGAGATGGAAGGATCGGGCGTGAATACCTACAAGCTGGTCAACGACCAGGGCGTGGCGCACCTTGTGAAGTTCCACTGGCAACCGAAGCAGGGCGTGCGCAACCTGACCGCGGCGCAGGCGGCCGAGATCCAGGCGCAGGACGTCGGCCATGCCACCAAGGATCTCTACGATGCAATCGCGCGCGGCGATTTTCCCGAGTGGGAATTCTGCGTGCAGCTGATGAGCGACGGCGAGCATCCCGAACTGGACTTCGATCCGCTGGACGACACCAAGCGCTGGCCGGAAGACAAGTTCCCGCTGCTGCCGGTGGGGCGCATGGTGCTCGACCGCAATCCGGACAACGTGTTCGCGGAAACGGAACAGTCAGCCTTCGGCACCGGCGTGCTGGTGGACGGCGTCGACTTTTCCGACGACAAGATGCTGCAGGGGCGCACGCTTTCCTATTCGGACACGCAGCGCTACCGCGTCGGTCCGAACTACCTGCAGCTGCCGGTCAACGCGCCGCAGGAAAAGGCGCGCGCGAAGACCAACCAGCGCGACGGCCAGATGGCCTACTACGTCGACGACGGCGGCGAGGACAAGCACATCAACTATGAGCCGAGCATGATGGGCGGCATGAAGGAAGCGCCGAAGCCGGCGAACGAGTATCACCAATGGGTGGAAGGCCACCTCGGCCGCTTCGAGACAACGCGCACCGCGGACGACTACAAGCAGGCCGGCGAACGCTATCGCACGTTCGAAGACTGGGAACGCGATGAGCTGGTCGGCAACATCGGCGGCGACCTGAAGCAATGTCCGGAGCCGATCCAGCTGCGCATGATCTGGCACCTGTGGCATTGCGACGAGGATTACGGCAAGCGCGTGGCCGAAATCGCCGGCGTGCGCCTCGAGAAGGCGCTCGACCTGCCGCCGCTGCCGGGGAAGCCGGCGCCGCACGAGAAGCGATCGGGTGAGACGTTCACCAGCGGCAAGAAGGATGTGCCGGCACGGGCGCAGCAGGAGGGCGCGCCTGCAAAGTAGGTTCGGTCATCCGATCCTTCCATGCACAGGGACAAGGCAGGCTGGATGACTTGCCAGTCGTCAACAAGGCCGACACGCAGGCCGCGTTCAGGAACCTGCCCTTCCTGGCATTGCGCGGCGCTGCTCGCGCATTCCTGTCCTGTTTCGATTTGCAACATAGGTCGAAAGCAACGCTGTTAGCGCCTATATTTCCCAGCACCAAACAGTCATCAAGGGCACTAACACGTCCCTGCACAAGGAGGAATCCATGAAGAACCTTACCCCGCTCCTGACCGCCGGCTTGTCGGCCACCGTCCTGCTCACAGCCTGCGGCGGTGGAGGTGGCGGCGACAGCACGGTTGCTGCCGGCACGCTCAAAGTATCGCTGACCGATGCCCCGTCTTGCGGATTCGACAATGTATTCGTGACGGTGAGCAAGGTGCGCGTGCACAAGAGCAGCGATGCCGCCGATACCGATGCCGGATGGTCGGAAATCGTGCTGACGGCGCCGCGCAAGATCGACCTGCTCGGCCTGGTCAACGGCAAGCTCGAAGATCTCGGACAGACCAGCCTGCCGGCAGGCACCTACAACCAGGTACGCCTGGTGCTCGTTCCCAATACCGGCACGACGGCCGCCAATTCGGTCGTGCCCACCGGCGGTTCGGAAACAGCACTTGTCACGCCGAGCGGTGTGCAAAGCGGCATCAAGCTGAACGGCAACTTTGAGGTGGGCGCGGGCGCAACCACCGACATCGCGCTCGATTTCGACGCCTGCAAGTCCTTCGTCAAGCGCGGCAACGGCAGCTTCAGCCTGAAACCGGTCATCCGCTTGATTCCGATGGTCGCCAGCGGTGCCATCAGCGGCTATGTGGACAAGAGCGCGGCCGGACCGCAAACCCTGGTCAGCGCACAGGTCAACGGCGTGACGGTTCGCAGCACGGTCCCGGACAGCGAGGGTTTCTTCTCGCTTTCGCCGCTCGAAGCGGGCACTTACGTGGTGGTGGCGACCGGCGCATCGCGCTCGACCGACGTCATCAACGCCGTCCCTGTTGCTGCCAAGGCAACGACCGCGCTGAGCACCAGTACCGCACCGCTGCTGACCACGGTTTCGACCATGGGCACGCTCTCCGGAACCGTGCTCCCGGCCGATGCCGAAGGCAGCGTCGCCGCCTTCCAGGCCATCAGTGGCGGTCCTGTCGCATCGATCCGTTACAGCGCCGCCAACGCGACGACCGGCGAGTACAGCCTCGCACTGCCGCTGGCCGCGCCGCGGTATGGCCAGTACAGCAGCACGCTGCCGCTGACCTTTGCCACGCAAGGCACGCTGGCAGGCAAATATGCGGTGCAGGCTGGCGCGGCCGGTTACCAGACCCAGTCGGTCGACATCGACCTCGCGGGCGGCAACGTGACGCGCAATTTCACGCTTGTGAAGTAAGTTCAGCGCTCGGGTCCGGGCACCAGTCCCGGACCGATCGCCAGCAGCAGGCACACACCGGCAAGCACGAAGCCGGTGTGCACTGCCTGCGACAGCATGTGCAGCAAGGCGGACTGATCCGCAGCCATGTGGAAAACGAATTGCTGCGCGCCCCACAACGATATTGCCCCGAACCCCAGGCAGCACGCAGTCTGGCCGAGATAACGGCGCACCGGTGACGTCGGCTTCTTCCACGGAACCGTGCCGGCAAGTGCGCATCCCATCCGGCGCGCGGCCGCCAGCAGGAATCCGGTGAGAAAGCCGGTCCAGAATGCCGCTTCGACGAACGGCGGCCATGTTTCCTGAACAAAGGCGCGCACTTGCGCGTCGCCCACTCCCACCGGCCACCCGGCGATCAGCATCCCTCCCGCCACCGCGAATGCCACGCCGATCCACGCCGACATCACGAGCTGCGATTTCCAGAACTGAAACTCGGCTTCCAGTGCCGCGTCATCGATAGAAGAGCAAATTCCCATGGTCGCCTCCCGGACATATTGATGCTTTGATACGGCGGACGCGGTCGGGTTCGCGCTGCCGCGAATACCCGTCGAATTTAAACATTTATTTAAAATAGATGTTATAGTGGCGCTGTGCCGTAGCAATTTTTCCCCTCTGATTTTGAACTTGAAGGAACAGCATGAAAACCGAGAACCTGTCATTCATCAGTCCGCTGGACGAAGCGCGTGCCATGGACGCCGCCCGCGTGCTCAATTCGATCAAAGGTGTGAGCAAGGTGGCAATTACCACCGCCAGCGGAACGGTCAACGTCGGCTTCGACGACGATGTCACGTCGATCCAGGAAGTGCGCACGGCACTGCTGAAGGCAGGTTTTGCCGTCAAGCGCAGCGGCCACGGCGAAGAAGGCATGTGCTGCGGAAGCTGCGGCAGCTGACATCGCGTCGGACATGAACTATCCTGCATTTTTCGACCAGGCACCGATCATCACCGTGCACGATGCTCTTGCGCGGTTTCTCGGGGCTTGCCAGGACGGCATCATCACTTACCGCTACATTGATGCGGTGCGGCTGGCAGGACATTCCTGCCCGACCGTTGCCGGCGCTTACCTGATGACGCGCCGTGCGCTTGCCTTGCTTTACCCGGACGGCATGCCCGAACGCGGCGGCGTGCAGGTACGCTTTGCCGGCGACCAGGACGAAGGCGTGACGGGTGTGATCGGAAGCGTCGTCGGCTTGGTGACGGGCGCGGCCGGCCCTGGCGGGTTCAAGGGAATCGGCGGAAATTTCGAACGCCAGTACCTGATGGCTTTTTCCTGCTCGCTGGATGCCGACGTTGCGTTCGAACGTCGCGACAACGGCGCCTCGGTCCAGCTTTCCGCGCACCTCGACAGGGTCGAGGCAAACCCGCGCACCGGGGCATTGCTGCGGAAAATCCTGCAAGGCCTGGCTGCGCCGGAAGAGCAAGCGGAGTTCGCGCTTCTCTGGCAGGAACGCGTGAAACGCATTCTGATCGACCATGCCGACGACCCGGAAATCGTCACGGTAAAACACTGACTGCGGGGAACCGGCTGGCGGAGTAAGATGTCGCAGAGCAAGCGCCCATCATTCGGCAAATTTCCCTCAAGGCATTCACATGGTTACCTCCCCCCTGCAAGACATCGAACTTTCCGAAGAGCTGATCCGCAAATTCGACAAGCCGGGGCCCCGCTACACGTCTTATCCGACCGCGGACCGGTTCAACACTGCGTTCACCGACCAGACCTACCAGGCCTACCTGGCGCAGCGTTCCGCACGCACCGACAATCCGCCGCTGTCAGTCTATCTGCACCTGCCGTTCTGCGAGTCGTTGTGCTATTTCTGCGCATGCAACAAGATCATCACGCAAGACCACGGCCGCGTGACGGAATACCTGCGCTACCTGGACAAGGAAATGGCAATGGTCGCTTCCCATCTTGGCGCGGACCGCAGGACGGTCCAGCTGCACCTGGGTGGCGGGACGCCAACCTTCTTCAATGCCGACGAACTGCGCCAGCTGATGGAGATGGTGCGCAAGCATTTCAGCTTCACGCCCGATGCCGAACTCGGCGTGGAGATCGACCCGCGCACGGTGCGCGAGGGCACGCTGGAAATGCTTGCCGGCCTGGGCTTCAACCGCAACAGCTTCGGCGTGCAGGATTTCGACGCCGCCGTGCAGCAGTCGGTCAACCGCATCCAGCCGTTTGACATGGTCGAGCGCGCGGTGACGGAGAGCCGCAAGGCGAATTTCCAGTCCACCAATGCGGACCTGATCTACGGCTTGCCCAAGCAGACCCTCGAAAGTTTCAGCCGTACGCTCGACAGCCTCATCCGGCTCGCGCCGGACCGCATCGCGCTGTACAACTATGCGCACCTGCCGAGCCGCTTCAAGGCGCAACGCCTGATCGTCGCCGAGGACCTGCCGTCGGCGGAAGACCGCCTGCAGATCTTCATGATGTCGACGCGCCGCCTGCTGGAGGCCGGCTATGTGTATATCGGCCTCGACCATTTCTCGCGACCGGAAGAGGAATTGAACAAGGCACGCCTGGACGGCTCGCTGCACCGCAACTTCCAGGGCTACACCACGCGCGCCGAATGCGACCTGGTCGGCTTCGGCGTGTCGGCCATCGGCAAGGTCGGCAATTCCTACAGCCAGTCGGTGCGCAGCGTGACCGCGTATTACGAAGCGCTCGACGCCGGCCGCCTGCCGGTGGAAAAGGGATTCGAGCTGAGCAAGGACGACCTGCTGCGGCGCCAGATCATCATGACCCTGATGTGCAGCGCGCCGCTGGATATCGATGCGATCAACCGCCACTACGACATCGATTTCCAGCAGTACTTCGCGCACGAATTGGGCGCTTTGCGGCAATTCGAGGATGCAGGATTCATCACAGTCGATCCTTCGGCCATCCGCGTCACCGCCAAGGGCCGGCTCTTCGTGCGCGCGGTCGGCATGACGTTCGACAAGTACCTGGCGCAGCCGACGACGTCGACCTATTCGAAACTGATCTGATGGCCAAGAAATTCCCCATCAACCCCAAGCATCCCGAGCGCCTCTGCTGGGGATGCGACAAGTATTGTCCGGCTGATTCGCTCGCTTGCGGCAACGGCTCGGATCGTACGCAGCATCCCATCGAGTTGTTCGGCGAAGGTTGGCAGGAATTTGGGCTCGATTCGCCCGAGGAACAGGACGAGGCCAAGGACTCAGGCTGACACAAGCCGCTTCGTCCATTCCAGCAGTACCGTCGGAAGCAGCTCCGGCTTCGGCAGCAGCGCGTAATGATGCGCGCCGAACACGCCCGGCAGATACGCCGCCGCCTGGCGGTCGATCGTCAGGCAGAACGGATTGATTCCCTGCAGCCGTGCCTCCGTCACCGCCTGCCGCATATCCTCGACGCCGTAGCGCCCTTCATAGACATCGACATCATTCGGCTTGCCGTCGGACAGCAGCAGCAGGAGCCGGTGCGCCGCCGCTTGATGCAGCAGGGACGCGGTGGCATGCCGGATCGCGGCGCCGGCGCGGGTGTAATGCTCGGGCTCGAGCGCCGCAATGCGCCGCGCAATCGTATCGCCATAAGCTTCGTCGAAGGATTTGAGCGTCCGTATGGTGACGCGTTGCGGTCCCTCGCCGGAGAAGCCGAGTACCGCGTACGGCGCCTGCAATCCCTGCAGCGCAATCGACACCAGCAGCAGCGCCTCGCGCTCCACGTCGATCACGCGCCTGTTGGCGGAAATCCATCCATCGGTCGAGCCGCTGATGTCGATCAGCAGGACGATCGCCAGGTCGCGTCGCGCAGGCCGGCATGTCTGGTAGAGGCGCTGGGACAGCGGCAATCCGGCGCGGAAGTCGGCCTGGCTGTCGATGTAGGCCTCCAGGTCGATCTCTTCTCCTTCAACCTGTTTGCGCAGCCGCGTGCGCTGCGCGCGCAGCAGTTCGAAACGGCGCCTGACCGCATGCAGCATCGACCGGTGTGCGTGCAGCGTACTCTCCACCCACGCTTGCAGGCCCTCTTGCGGCGCCAGCAGGTGAACGGTGGCGCCGGGCTGGCGGTAGGCGGCAACCCGGTAGTCCCATTCGGGATAATCGAGTCGCGTGCCGGAACCGTCCCAGGCACGCGGCGCCTCGATTCTTGCGCGTGACTCCGGCGCGTCGTCGGACAGGAGCACTTCCTTGGCCCGGCCTGGTGTCGATACCAGCCGTGCTTCCGGAAGTTCCGAGAGGGCATCGGCAAACTCTTCCGCAGCCGTGCTCTCGTCACGGTCAGTGGGCCTCTGCATGCCGACAGGGTCTTCCACCTGCTCGTGCGGCTGGCTGGTCTGGATCATCCAGGCGCCTTGCTTGTCATCGCCTTCATCGTCCTTCGGCTCGCGGACATCGGGCCTGCGCGGCAGTCTTGCGCTGCGGGTTGATGCGCGGTCCGGATCAGGACCGCCTTCTCCCTCCAGCGCCTGCCGCACCACCACAGGAGGCGGAAGCAGGTCGCCCGTCCAAAGGTCCTTGTAGAGGGTTGAAGTGGACGGTGCAAATGCCTGTGCCTGTTCCAGCACATCGCCGGGCGCATGTTCAGCGTCCCCATAACCACCAGCCAGCAGCGATCGGGCAAGGTCTTCCAGCGGCCGCGTCGAGGGCGGAAACCTGTCGATGGAAGGCCGCATCCTCAATGCCGCCTGCCGCACCGCGTCGACGGATGTGCGCATGCCGGGAAGCAGGCGGACAATGTGCGCATCGGCGGCCTGCGCTTCCAGCAGGAGGAAGGCCGCCCGCTGGTATTCCGTTGCCAGCTCGCCCAGGAAGGCCGCACTCTTGCGGCTGGCGCGCATTGCCTGCTGCAGCGCCATGACGCGGTACCAGTCCATTGCGGGGATGTCCGTTGCCATCTCCAGTTCCGGTGGAAGCCAGATACTGACCCCATCGGTCGCGGGAAGCGCGATGGCATGCCGCGGTCCCTCCTTGCGCTTGAAGACCTTGGTCAGGAAGGTCGGCGGCGCCGGCGCCTGCGCGACGCGTATCGGAAAGCTCTTTCCGAACACCGCGGCAAGCAGCAGATCCAGGCGTTGCGACACGTCCCGCAGCGCGAGTCGCGTCGGAGCGGCATGATCCTTCCTGTGGCGCCGCCAGAGGTCGCGCGCGAAAATCGTTGCATGCCGCGCGACATCCGTGATGACGTCTTCCGCTTCCGGCATGGCTTACACGAAGGTAGCGTCGACCAGGTCCCGCATCGCGCCCACCAGCGACGCATCGTCGGACAAGGGCGAAACGAGCGCCGAATAACACGCCTGGCGGACGGGGATGCCGCTGGCGATCAGCCTTGCCGCGGAGATCAGCAGGCGCGTGCTGGGTACTTCGGCGAGGCCCCGGTCCTGCAGCGCGCGCAGGCGGTGCCCGAGCGACACCAGCGCCTGCGCGGTGGCATGGTCCGCTTCGCCTTCCTTCTGGATGATGCGCGCCTCGCGTTCGGCCGGCGGAAAATCGAAATCCAGCGACACGAAGCGCTGGCGCGTGCTGGGCTTCAAGTCCTTCAGCATGCGCTGGTACCCAGGGTTGTAGGAAATGACGAGCTGGAATCCCGGCGCGGCCTCGATGGTTTCGCCGGTCTTGTCGATTGGCAGGATGCGCCGGTAATCCGTCAGCGGATGCAGCACCACCACCGTATCCTGCCGCGCCTCGACTACTTCATCGAGGTAGCAGATGGCGCCTTCTCGTACCGCACGGGTGAGCGGTCCGTCCTGCCACTGTGTGCCGTCGTGACGGATCAGGAAGCGGCCGACAAGATCACTGGCGCTCAGGTCGTCGTGGCAGGAAACGGTTACCAGCGACCGGCCGACACGCCATGCCATGTGTTCGACGAAGCGCGTCTTGCCGCAACCGGTCGGCCCCTTGAGCATGACGGCCATGTTGCGCCGATGGCATTGCTCGAAAATGCCGATCTCGTCGCCCGAAGGCAGGTAATACGGCTCCGTGCCCGTCATGCCCTGATCGGCGAGACCGGTACCGCGTCAGGCATCTCCGTGGTGATTTCAAACCGCGGCGCATGCCTGAAGAAATCAATGATGAACAGGATGACGCCGATGGCAAACAGCGTGGCCGTCGCCGTCAGCATCAGGAAGTGCACCTGGATCTTGAGCTGCGCATCGAGGTAACCCAGCCCCAGGATCCGTTCGAGATATACCTGTCCGATACCCGCGGTCGCGAACGAGAGCGTCATGCCGAACATCCCCGCGAGCTGCAGCCAGAATGACCAGTAACCCATGCTCGTTCCCTGCTCGCGGCGGCTGGGCGACATGGCCGGCAATGCGTACGAGATCATCGCGAGGACGATCATCGCATAGGCGCCATAGAAGGCCGCATGGCCATGCATTGCAGTGATCAGCGTGCCGTGCGTCCATTTGTTCACGCCGGGCCAGGTATGGGCAAGGCCGAGCAGGCCGGCGCCGAAGAGTGTGTAGATGGCGCTGCCGATGGTCCAGTGCAGGGCCAGCGTGTTGGGATGCGCCATGCCCGAACGGCGGATCGCGGAGTACGCATACATGGCCATCGCGATCAGCGCGACCGGTTCCAGCGCGCTGAAGAAGCCGCCGATCGGCAGCCAGTAGGTCGGTACGCCGACCCAGTAATAGTGATGCGCGGTGCCGAGGATGCCGGCAATGAAGACCAGGCCGACGATCACATACAGCCACTTTTCCATCACCTCGCGGTCGGCCCCGGACAGGCGTATCAGCAGGTAGGCAAGGAAGCCGCCCTGGATCATTTCCCATACGCCTTCCACCCACAGGTGGATCGTCCACCAGCGGTAGAAGATGGCGACCGTGTAGTTATCGAAGTGCAGCAGCGACGGCAGGTAGAGCACGGCCGCGCCGGCGATGCCCAGCAGCAGCACGCCTTCGGTGGTAGTGAAGCGCCCGGACTGGCGGATGGTCATTACCACGTTGTAGAGGAACATCAGCATCACGATGACGATGACAATCTTGTGCGGCAGGGGCTGCTCGAGCAGCTTGTTCCCCGTGCCGTAGCGGAACAGGTAGCCGATCACCGCCGTCACGCCCATCACCACCCATAGCGCGAGCTGTATGTAAGCCAGCTTGACGCTGTAGATCTCGGTGCGCGACTCGTCGGGAATCATCCAGTAGGTGGCGCCCATGAAGCCCGTCAGCACCCACACCACGAGCAGGTTGGTGTGGATCATCTTCGACACATCGAAGGGGAGGATGTACAGGAGCGGATCGGGCCCGAGGTACTTGGCGGCGGAGAGCAGGCCGAACACGACCTGCAGGCCGAACAACACCATCGCCACGGCGAAATACCAGTAGGCGACGGATTGCGATTTGTAGCGCATACGGTTCCCCTGTGATTATTTCAATGTCGCGAGATAGGCCGCGAGATGGTCGATCTGCTCGGGCTTGAGGTCCTTGCCATAGGTATTCGGCATGAAGGACACCCCGTTCGCCGAGTACATCGCGCCCGGTACGATATGGGCGCTGGGATTGGTAATCGACTCGCGTATGTAGCCGGCCGCATCCTTGGCCTTGCCCTTGTAGTCCGGTGACGCGATAAGCTTTTCGGCGCGCGACGCGACGCCGGCAAGCGACGGACCAGCCATGTTGACCCCGGGCGCGATGGAGTGGCACGCATTGCACGCGGGCGTCGCCGAGCGGAACAGGCGCTCGCCGAGGGCAATCGGGTTTTCATTGCCCGATTGCGGCCGCGCGCCTGGCGGAAGCTGCCCCGCATCCTTCTGCCCCGACGTATCCGCCTGCTGTCCGGCAGTCATGTCGGTGCCCGGTATGGTCGCGCCCGTGACCAAGATGGGACGCGGCGGCCAGCCCTGGTTGTCGACCTTGCCGATCCAGTCGAGGAAGGCGATCAGGTTCTTGATTTCCTCGTCGCTCAGGTTCTGTTTCGGCATGAGCCGGCGGTGCCGCTGCTCGTCGTAGAACTGCGAGGGATCCTTCATGTAGGCCTGCAGGTATTGCTCGCCCCGCAGCTGCGTGATCTTGGTCAGGTCCGGCGCGTAATACGCGCCCTCGCCGAAGAGCGTGTGGCAGTTGATGCAGTTGTACTTGTGCCAGACGTCCTGCCCGCTGCGCACGGCGGGCGTGATGTTCTGCGCGTTGGTCAACTTCGGAAACTGCCTGTGGCTGTCGATCGTCATTCCGATGAACACCAGGGCGGCAATGGCAGTGGAGGCGATGGCAAACAGCCGTGTCTGTCGCTTGTTCATGTGCTGGTCCTTTCCGCGTCAGACGCCGATGCCGGACCAGTACTTGATCGAGGTAAAGCCGGAATACAGGATCGCTACGATCATCAGGAGAACAATGACGTAGCCAAGCAGCTTCAAGGTGCCGTGCATGATGAAGTACCCCACGTTGTTTTGTTTCTTCGGATCTGGAGTGCGCGAGCAAGGCAGACGGAAGCCGGTGCAAGGACCGGCATGTCGGCTGCCAATGCATGATTGACAGGCAGCGGCAAGGTGCGATCCCTTGATCTCAGGCGATCTTAATAAAGATCAAATGTGCTGCAGGGAAGAATGGAACCGCTGGTTTGTCACTCTGCGAAGAAATAAAAAAGCCCCCGGGGCAACCGGGGGCTTTCATTGCAACGCTTACTGCGTTCAGGACACTTGCTGGATACCTGCCAGCACCCACCCGCCATTACCGGCAGCCGGCTTGGACAGGTTCCACACTTCAACGAATGCTTCAGCCGGCGCATTCTCCGCTTCGCGGATCATGCCGGAGAAGCGCACGCTCGCCATGTGCTCGCCGTCGATGGTTTCGATGCCGAGCAGTTGCGCATCCAGCGACACGACATCGGTGTGGTTGGCCGATGCGCCGCGCTCCAGAAGCTGCTGCTTCATTTCCGCATACATTTCCGGCGTGGTGAACTCACGCAGGTCGTTCACGTCGGCCTTGTCCCATGCCGCCTGCAGGCGGATGAAATAAGTCTTCGCATGTCGCAGGAAGCCGGCGGTATCGAAATCGGCCGGGATGCCCCAGGGCGCCTCGTTCGACGATCCGGCAGACGCGGTCGGCGACTGCAGCGCGGCCGGTTCGACGCGCGAACCGATGTCAGGCGTGGCGAAGCCCGGGCCGGCTGCGGCAGGCTGGAACGCGCTCTTTGCCTGCGCGCCGTTCTTCTTTGCCGTCAGCATGCGGTAGATGAAGAACGCCGCGGCTGCCAGCAGGCCGACCATCAGCATGGTGCTGATCATGCTTGCGAGTGCGCCGCCGAGGCCGAAGTGCGACAACAGAGCGCCCAGGCCGAGGCCGAGCAGGGCGCCGCCGAGGAGGCCCTTCCACATGCTGGGCTTCTGCACCGGCGCCGGGGCGGCCGCGGGGGCAGCCGGCTTCGCAGCAGCAGGCGCGGCTTGCTGGTTCTGCATCGGGGCCGCCTGCTGGCGGCTCACACTCTGCGACTGCTTGCCAAACGAACCGCCGCCGCCCATGCGTTTCGCTTGCGCTTCGGACACGACAACCGACAGCGCGCTGACGGCGACCATCAGGGTGACCAGAAATTTCTTCATGTTTCCTCCGAGAGTTGAAATACGTGTGATGGCGGTCAGCCAATCACAACGGTCACCATGGTAAGGCGGGTCGCATATTATAAAAAGCGAATAAACATTGATTAATTCTTCGAAAAAACGAGAAATTTTCCGTTCCGAACTCGTGCCTGCCACGCATGTCAAACCATCAACATCGTCACATCCGGAGGACGTTTCATGGCGCGAACCATGTGGAAGGGCGCGATCAGCTTTGGCCTGCTGCATGCGCCGGTCGGGCTGTACCCGGCCTCAAAACAGGACGAGATCGACTTCGACTGGCTGCACCGCAAGAGCTTCAAGCCGGTCGGCTACAAGCGCGTGGTCAAGGACACCGGCGAGGAAGTCGGCAAGGACGACATCGTCAAGGCGGTCAAGTACGAAGACCAGTACGTGGTTCTGTCCGACGAGGAAATCAAGGCGGCCAACGTCAAGTCCACGCATACCATCGACATCGTCGGCTTCACGGAGGCGGAAGACGTCAATTTCCTGTTCTTCGAAACGCCCTACTACCTCGCCCCGACCAAGGGCGGCGAAAAGGTTTATGCGCTGCTGCGCGAAGCCCTGCTGAAATCGAAGAAGATCGGTGTCGCGCTGGTCGTGCTGCACAACAAGCAGCATCTCGCCGCGTTGATCGCGACGCCGCAGGCCATCGTGCTCAACACCCTGCGCTGGGCGACCGAGGTGCGCAGCCCGGACGACCTCGACCTGCCGGAAGAAGGCTTGAAGAGCATGGCGATCAAGCCCAAGGAATTGCAGATGGCGACCCAGCTCATCGAAAGCATGACCGAGGAATGGGCGCCCGAACAGTTCAAGGATACCTTCCGCGACGACATCATGAAGATGGTGAAGCAGAAGTTCGACGCCGGCCAGTCGAAGGAAATCACCGAGGTCAGCATCGAGGAGCCGGAAGAAACGAGCAACGTGGTCGACCTGACCGAACTGCTGCGCAAGAGCCTGCAGGGCAGGACGCCGGCCGCGCCGAAGAAGGCCAAGGCGCCGCCGCCCGCGCGCAAGCGTGCAACGGTGCGCGGGTCGAAGGCTGTGCACTAAATGCTGCCTGACAGTCTTTCGCCCCAGCTTGCGGCCCTCGTTGAAGACATTCCCCGCAACGGTGACTGGATCTATGAAATCAAGTTCGACGGCTACCGCCTGCTGGCGCGCGTCGATGGTGGCGAGGTGACGCTGTTCACGCGCGACGGCAAGGACTGGACCGCGAAGCTGCCGGCACAGGCGGATGCCATTCGCGAACTCGGCCTGGAGAACGCATGGCTGGACGGCGAGATCGTCTGCCTCGACAGCCATGACGTGCCGAACTTCCAGCTGCTGCAGAAGGCGATCCACGACCATCGCAGCAGGGACCTGGTGTACTTCCTGTTCGACCTGCCTTTCCTCAACGGTTCTGATTCACGGCAGGTGCCGCTGCGTGAACGACGCGCGCTGCTGGAGGAAGTCCTGTCCGTCACCACGCCTGGCATCCTGCGCTACAGTGCGCCGCTCGAACAGCCGCCGCAGCAGCTGCTCGACGGCGCCTGCCGGCTGGCGATGGAAGGCATCATCGGCAAGCGCATCGACGCGCCCTATGCAGGCACGCGCAGCGACAGCTGGATCAAGCTGAAGTGCAGGCGCCGCCAGGAGTTCGTGATCGGCGGCTATACCGAGCCGAAAGGCAGCCGCAAGTTCTTTGGCGCGCTGCTGCTTGGCGTGTATGAAGCGGGCAGGCTGCGTTATGTCGGGCGTGTCGGCACTGGGTTCGACCGCGAGGTGCTGCACGCGACCTACAAGCAACTGAACGCGCTGGAGCAGGCGAAAAATCCCTTCGATCATATGCCGCCCGATGTGCGCAAGGCCGAGGTGCACTGGGTGAAGCCGCGGCTGGTCGCGGAAATTTCCTTTGCCGAATGGACGGACGACGGCTTGCTGCGCCAGGCGGTCTTCCACGGCCTGCGCGTGGACAAGCCCGCCACCGGCGTACAGCGTGAAGAAGCAATACTCGCAACCCGCATCAAGGTGACACATCCGGAACGCGTGATCGACCCGGCCGAGGGCCTCACCAAGCTCGACCTGGTGCGCTATTACGAGCGCATCGCGGATCGCATGCTGCCCTGGCTGCGCGATCGTCCCGTCTACCTGCTGCGCTGCCCCGAAGGCGTGCTCGGCGAACACTTCTTCCAGAAGCACACCAACCGCACCTTCATCCCCGGCATCAAGACACTCGACCCCGCGCTCGATCCGGGGCACGAGCCGCTGATGGTGATCGATTCGGTCGAAGCGCTTGCGGGCGCCGCGCAAATGGGCGCCATCGAACTGCATACCTGCAATGCGACGGCGGACCGGATAGAACGGCCGGACTGCATGGTATTCGACCTCGATCCCGATCCCGTGCTGCCCTGGAAGAAAGTCGTTGATGGCACGCGATTGCTGCGCGTGGTGCTGGATGAACTCGGACTCGCGAGCTTTCTCAAGACCAGCGGCGGCAAGGGGCTGCATGTGGTCGTGCCGCTCGCGCGCCGCCACGATTGGGATGAAGTGTCCGCCTTCTCGCAGGCAGTCGCGCGCCATCTCGCGACGACGCTGCCGAAACATTTCAGCGCGAAGATGGGCGAAAAGAACCGCGTTGGAAAGATCTTCATCGACTACCTGCGCAACAAGCGCCAGGCGAGCACCGTTGCACCCTGGTCAGTGCGCGCGCGGCCGCGCCTGCCGGTGTCGGTGCCGATGCATTGGGATGCGCTGGACGGCATCATTCACGCCGGGCAATGGACGATCGCCGCATTGCCTTCGCTCGACGATGATCCGTGGAAGGATTTCGGCAGCACGCGGCAGACGCTCTCGAAGGCAATGAAGAAAGCGTTGGGAATCGATTAAGAACTATTCGCGCCCTTCCGCGCTCTGACCCTGCGCATTACGGAAAACAGAAAGGAGTCATGCATGTTTGAACGAACCTCTCTCAACGGCCGCCGCGTTGCGGTGCTGGCGGCCGACGGCTTTGAAAAGATCGAACTGACGATGCCGGTCAAGGCACTGGAAGCGAAGGGGGCGGAAGTGGATATCATTTCCTTGCGCTCCGGCAGCATCCGCGGCGTCAACCTGCACGAGCCGGCGAGCCGGGTCAGGGTGACGCGCACGCTGGACGAAGCCGATCCCTCCGATTACGACGCGCTGCTGATTCCCGGTGGATTGCTGAGCCCCGACCTGCTGCGACAATCGGCCGAGGCGCGCGATTTCGTGCGCGCCTTCGACACTGCCCGCAAGCCTATCGCCAGCCTGTGCCATGGTCCCTGGATCCTTGCCTCGGCGGGCCTCACACAAGGCCGGACAATGACCTCGTGGCCGGGCGTGCGCGACGACATGGTGAATGCCGGCGCGGTATGGCTCGACAAGGAAGTTGTGCGCGACGGCAACTGGGTGACCAGCCGCGGACCGCAAGACCTCAAGCCTTTCATCAAGGCAATGACCACCTTGTTTGCGGAAATGGCGCCGATCACCGGCAGCGCGGCGCGCTCGCTTTTTTCCGATCCGCAACGCAAATCGCCTCCCGCGCTGGTGACGACGGCGATGCGCTTTATGCCGAAGCCATCACTGCGTACCCTTGTTGGCGTGGCCGTGGTCGGCGCGGGCATCATGGCGGCGAACAAGCGGAGGCAGTCGGCGATACGATGAGCGGGGAACTTACTCGCTTGTCGAAGAGTCAATGCACACCCATCCATAGGAACAAGGAAGGCAATGACTGAAGTAGCAACATTCCCCAACTACGATCCCAACAACTTGCTTAATGCCCTCATCGCGCACCTCGGCCTGTCGAGCGACGGTGCACTGTCACGCAGGCTCAAGATCGCCCGCGACGTCCTCGGCGCCATCCGCGCCGGCCGCATCCAGGTCGGCGGCTCGATGCTGCTGTGGATACAGGAAGCAACCGGCATCAGCGTGGAAGAACTGCGCCGCCTGATGGGCGACCGCCGCGCCAGGTACCGCCTGAGCGTGCCGGTACTCATCCCTCGTGGCGCCGCCACGAACTGAAGTCGTCCACGCTGCGCGCGCCCGTCCGGTCCATGATGCCGGACGCGCGCGCACTCTGTTCTTCATCTTCCGCATCGACCGTCAGCATGACGCTGCCGCTCCACGCCGGCTCGGAATTGTTGTAGGCGTCGGTGCGCTCCTCGACGCCGAACATCCTGTGGAGCGGCCCATCCGCCGGGCCTGTCCCGGTGTCCTTGGCTTCGATCACCGCATTGCCGTCGACGGGGCCGGCTTCGTCGATGCGGCTGTCGAGGTGCACGCTGTCCGGCGCAAATCCTGAAGCAAGCAATTGTTCGCGCGCATGGCTGGCGGTGGCGAGGCTGTCGTAAATCCGGATGAGGGTCTGGGGCATGATTGTCTCCGCATAGGTATATGGCGGTGTGACCCCCTGAACCCTTATACGTTCTAATCCCCCGTCGGCGATATCTGGAACGTCCTCACCTGCGCCAGCTTGCGCAGGTAGTCCGCGAGCACGGACACATTCTGTTCATCCGCGGTCTGCAGGATCATCCGGTACTCGAAGAATGCGCCGTCGTCGGTCACGCGGTAACTCATGTTGGCCACCGTAAAGCCATGCTGCGTCAGCAGGGCGCGCACCTGTTCCTCAGACATGGCATTGGCGCGATCGAAGCGGATCGCGTAATGCGCATATGAATGCGATGGCATGTACGATTCGATGCGCCGGAATGCCGACAGCACCCCCAGTGTCAGCACCGTGGCAAGGACGGCGGGGAAGTAGAAGCCGATGCCGACCAGGATGCCGATGGCGGAGGTCATCCAGATCGACGCCGCGGTGGTAAGCCCACGCACGCTGAAGCCTTCCTTGAAAATCACGCCCGCACCGAGAAAGCCGATGCCGGTCATGATTCCCTGCGCCATGCGCGTCGGATCGGTCTGCACCTGGTCCGCGGGAATGTCGAGCCATCGTTGCTGGTACACCATGACGAGCATGAGCAGGCTGGATGCGAGGCAGACCAGCGTGTGCGTGCGGAAACCGGCGGGCCGGCCGTGATAGCTGCGTTCCAGTCCGATGATGCCGCCAGCCAGCACGGCGCCGAGGAGGTGCGCGGTGATGACAAAGTAATCGGTGTAGACGGATGGTTCAGACATGATGCATTCAAGATAGGCGCGTTCCACCGCGCATGTTCTGCGCGACAACAACATTGGTTCACGCCGGCAGTATTCCGCGATGCTGCGCCATTGCCGACGGGAACAGGAACCGCTTGAGCATCAGCGCCGCCATTTCCGCCGCTGGCACCGGCCGGGACACGAAGTGGCCCTGCACTTCGTCGCATTCGAGCGACTGCAAGGCCTGCAGCTGCTCGGCAGTTTCCACGCCTTCGGCCACGATGCAGATGTCGAGGGCGTCGGCCATGGAGACGATCGCCTTGAACAGGGCGGTGCCTTCCGCATCCTTTCCCAGCGTGACGGTGAACGCGCGGTCGACCTTGAGGATGTCGACATTGAGCCGCTGCAATTGCGACAGCGAAGAATAGCCGGTGCCGAAATCGTCCACCAGCAGCTTGACGCCGAGGCGACGCAGTCCTTCCATTTCACCGGCGACAGTGTCGTGTTCACCGGCCATGCAGGATTCGGTCAGTTCGACGCCGACCAGTTCCGGGTCGACCTCATGGCGCCGCATCGCGTCGGCGAGGATGTCGGTGACGTGCCCGTCGTTGAACTGCAGTGCCGACACATTGATGGAGACCGGCACCACCGGCAGCCCCTCGGCCTTCCAGCGCGCGATCTGGGCGCAAGCCTTTTCGATCACGATGCCGCCAAGCTCCAGGATCAGGCCGGTATCTTCGGCGACGTCAATGAATTCGACCGGCGGCACCATGCCGCGCTCGGGATGCTGCCAGCGCACCAATGCTTCCATGCTGCACAGTCGGCCGGTCGCCGTGTCGACGCGCGGCTGGTAGTGGAGGATGAACTCGTCGCGCTCGATCGCCTGGCGCAGCGCCTGCTCGCGGTTGATGCGCAGCACGAGGCGGTCCGACAGGTGGGCATGGTAGAACTGGTAGCGGCCCTTGCCGGCGGCCTTGGCCGCGTACATCGCGATATCGGCGTGCTTGAGCAGGGTATCGCCGTCCCGGCCGTCTTGCGGATACATGCTGATGCCGATCGACGCCTGCACGCGCTGCCCGCTCGTGCGCGCGACGGTGAAGGGTTCGCCGAGGGCGGCGATGATGCTGCGCGCCACACGTGCCACGGTTTCCGCGCTGCGCACCCCATCGAGCACGATCGTGAACTCGTCCCCGCCCAGCCGCACCACGCGGTCGCTGCCGCGCACCAGCGAGCGCAGGCGCTCGGCGGCGGCCTTGAGCAATTCATCGCCTGCACCGTGGCCGAGCGTGTCATTGATGTTCTTGAAGTCGTCGAGATCGATGAACAGGAGCGCGAGGCCGCCATGGCTGGCATGTGCCTGCTCGATCGCGAGCGGCAGGTAGCTCGACAGCCAGTGGCGGTTGGGCAAGGCGGTCAACGCATCGGCATTGGCCATGTTGGTCAGCGCCTGCTCGTGCGCCTTGATATCGGAGATGTCTCGTATCGTCATTGCCAGCCCGGCGCCGGAACGCACCACCTTGCGATGCACCCATTCGGCTTTCAGCAGGCTTGGCGAAGGCACCCGCAGCTCGTCTTCGTAGTAGCCGGTTTCCATCGCTTCGCGCAGCTTCTCGAAAATGGCCTGCGCGTGGCTGCCCGAGTACAAGTTGCCCATCGTGGCGCCGACCAGGTTGGCCCTGCCCATGCCAACCAGCGTGGCGGCGCGTTCGTTGCAGTCGGCCACCTGGTAGTCGACCACCGTCCCGGTGGCGTCCCGGAGGGGGACCAGCATGTAGAAGCCTTCCTTGGCGGCATCCACCGCGAGCCGGTAGGTTTCCCTGACCTCGTGTTCCTTTTGCCTCCGCCAGGCCAGCCGTGCCGAGAGCACCATGCCGACGCTGGCGAACAGGAACAGCAGCACGCTGCCGACAGTGGCCAGCGCGAAGGTGCGCCGCGCGGAAGCGTTGTAAGCGGCGAACACCCGCTTTTCGGAGAGACCCGCCATCGCGACCAGCGGGTAGCGCTCCAGGCGCTTCCAGGCGACGATGCGTGCCCGGCCGTCATGGAAGCTGTCCGCCTTTTCGTAGGCTACGCCGGCCAGGGTGCGGAAGGCGGGATCTTCGCGGTAGAACATTTGCTCGGTACCGGTCCGGTTGCGCGATGTAGTGACCAGCAGCGGGCCATTGCTGTAGCGTACGGAAACGAAATCGTCGGTGCTGAGCACCGCTTCGTCATAGAACGATCCGAGGTAGGCAGGCAAGACAGTCACCAGGGCGACGCCGGCGAAACTGCCGTCGATGTCCTCCAGGCGGCGGGTGAAGCGAAACACCGGAACCTGCAGGCGTCCCGAATTTTCCGGCCCGGCAATCAGCAAGCCGGGTTCGCCCGCCATATGCTCCAGGAAACTGGGATGGTTGCGAAAGGACTGGCGCTGCAAGGGCTTGAGCGTGCTGGTCACGAGCTCGCCGCTGCGGTCGATGATGCTGGCATTCATCTGCCCGATATCGGGATACAGTCCACGCTCCTGCTGCCGCTCGAGGTTGAGGATGACATACGGGTCTTCCCAGTCATGCTTGAGCCGCAGGCTGATCTGGTCGATATAGCCGACGGTGCGTTCGAGTTGTACCGCGTAGGCGCGTGCCAGCGATTCGGCTTGCCGGAACGCATCTTCGCGGACTTTCGCGCGGTCGCGTTCGAGCACGGTCAGGACGCTTCCCCAAAGCAGGCAGGCAAGCAGGAGCCCCGCAGCGGGCCACAGGAAGATGGCGCGCGCGTTTTTCCGAAGGAAACCGGTTCGCCGGACCGTCGCGGCCTGCCGGGCTGCTTTCGGAAGCCCGATATCAGGAATTTTCATGGTAGGTGCGCAGCGGTTGCCGGGCAGGACACGAAGCGGCACTGCCATGCGAATGAATGCATGACAAGTAAGAAACGTCGACGCATTCAAAGTTCCGGCACGCGGCCGGCACGAGGAATTACGTCACGACATCGGCGAACTGCTTGGTGTCGGTGTATTCCTGGAAACGCACCACGCGCCCGTCGCGCAGGCTCCACACGTGCGCAAACTGCGCGTGCAATTCCTTGCCGGTTTCCTTGTAGCGGCCATGGTGCATGCCCAGCACCACGACGTTGTTCTCGGCGTCGATCACTTGCTGCGGGCTGACGCTGAAGTCCGCCCAGTCGTGCCCGAGGCGCATGAATACGCCTTCAAGAATCGCCTTCGGACCGACATACGGGTTCCGGTCGGCGTAGGGGAAATTGTCCGCCTCGACCCATTCGACGCTGTCGTCCATGCGGTCCAGCACGGCGGGCACGTCGCCCCGGCTGAAGGCATCGTACAAGCCGCGAACGGTTTCTACGTTCAGTTGTGACATGACGCTCTCCTTGGCGCCGGCAAGGACCGGCGCCTGCCACCATGGTAGGCAGGCGGACGGGAAGCGGAATGACGATACGGGAATTGTTTGCGCCGGCGCAAACTCAGCGCGTGCCGAAGCGCAGGCGCGACAGCAGGCCGTCGGCTGCCGCATGCGCATCGTCCAGCGCATGCGCCGGCACGAATTTCAGCAGCGCCGGGATGCCGAGCGCGAGCAGCGTGACATCGTCGACCAGGCCGAGCAGCGCCAGCCAGTCGGGCACGAGATCGATCGGGCTGACGACGTACAGGCCGAGCAGGATGGCCGCGAGCTTCAGGCGGAACGGCGTGGCCGGGTTGCGGCAGGCATACCACAGCACAATGATTTCCCGGCCAACGGAACGGAACAGGCGACCCAGGCGAAGAAACATGGACAGACTCCGAATCCAAGAGGTTGATACGAAGACTTGGGCAACCGCAAGCGCGAAAAGTGCCCCCTGAATTCCTGAAGGAATATTCGTCAGCGCCTGATGTTTACCATGACAACACCGAGCATCACCAGCAAGGCCCCGGCAACGAATCGCGGATCGAGCGCATCGCCCAGCAGCAGCACGCCGAAGCCGACACCGAACATCGGCGTGAGGAAGGAAAACACCGACAGCCGGGACGCCAGGTACTTGCGCAGCATCCAGAACCAGACCAGGTAACTGAAGAAGGCCACGATCACCGCCTGGAAAAACAGGCTGCCCCACACCGTGCCGTTCCACACCACGCCGCTGCCCTGCCCCATGGCAAAGGCGATCGCCACGAGAATGAGGCCGCAGCTGGCAAGCTGGTAGAACAGCGTGATCGCGGGCGGCGCTTCCGACAGCGCCGAGCGCCGAATCAGCAGCGTGGTGGCGGCCCAGAACAGTCCGCCGAGCACGCCGAGCGCATCGCCGGCCAGCATCGATGTCCAGTCTTTCGCGGTGCTGGAAAAGCCGTTGGAAAATGCGACCGCAATCCCCGCGAACGCAGCGGCGGCGCCCATCCATTGCAGCGGCCCGAGGCGCTCGCCGGGAATGAACCAGTGCAACCCGAGCACCGTGAAGATCGGCGCGGTATATAAGAACACTGACATGTGCGACGCGGTGGTGTACTGCAGCCCTACTGCCACGCACAGGAACTCGAGCGCGAACAGCACGCCCGCGCCGATGCCGGGCAGGAAGAACCGATCGCGCACCGACAGCCGCTCGCCTTTCCACAGGATCACCACGAACACCAGCGCCGCCGCCGCGAGCGAACGCAAGCCGATCTGCATCACCGGCCCCATGGATGGCGCGGCAAGCTTGACCGCCACCTGTTGCAATCCCCACAGCACGCACAGCACCAGCATGGTGGCGACGGCCAGGGTATCGAGGGCTTTGCGTGGTGCAGACATATTGAGGCGCGAGAATAAGGCGAGCCGGATATTGTATGCGCGGGAACATTTTCGCGTTGCCGGCCTTCATTTTTTGCACTCGATCACACGACATGGCGAAAAGCCCAACTTCGCCTGAACCTGTCCCTGCCCCTTACCTCTAACTTGTTCAGAACAACCAATCCGGAGTGCAACACAATGAGCCCACAGGAACTCGATGCAGTGACATTATTGATCGCCCAGCACCGCGACTTGGAAGACCTGCTCGGTCGGGTGGCGGACGCCATGGAAGAGGCGGAGAAGAAGACGCTGTTCGCGCAGGCCGCCGACCTGCTGACGGTGCACATCAAGGCGGAAGAAGAGATTTTCTACCCGGCCGTGCACCGCGCGCGCACCGAGGACGACCTGCTCGAAGCGCTGGAAGAGCATTTGTCGCTCAAGCGCCTGCTGGCCGACCTCAACGACATGGAGCCTTCGGACAAATCGTTCGAGGCGAAATTCAAGGTACTCAAGGAGCAGACCGTGCATCACCACAAGGAGGAGGAGGAACACCTCTTCCCCGCGGTGCTCCGGCTGCTCGACCAGGCGCAGCGCATCGCGCTGGGCGACGAGATGCGCGTGCGCCAGGCCAGCCTGACGCGATTGGGCGAGCCGCGCGAAACCGTGTCCGACGAAACCGCGGCCGCCGCCCCGCTGCCGCCACAGCAAGGCGGCCAGATGGCCGCCGGCGCGCGATGAACGACGCCTGCGTGGCACATCCTCCAAGGAGCACATGATGGCGACACTACACGGCATCCTCACCGAACTCGGGATAGAAAACCCGGTCATGCATCCCGACCGAGAGGAAGGCCACGAGACCGGCTGGATGGTGGACGAAACGTTCGAGCCGATCATCGGCAAGACCTACCAGATTGCGTTCGGCCGCGTTCCCTTCGGACGGGAAATGCGCAATGTCATCCGCACCGTCCGCATCGACGGCCCCGAACCGGAACAGTGGTTCGACGTGGATGAGCAACGGCGCCTGGAAGATGGACTGAACCTGCATTCGATCAAAGCCTTCCGCCGCATCGCATAGCGACGGTGTGGGCCGGGTCAAATGCCCGGGACGATGCGGCGCTATCATGGATGGGTTTGCATTCGCCGCAAAGGAGAGGTATGAGCACCCATCGTCCGTCTTTCACCCTTGCCGTGCTGTGCTGCATGCCGCTTTCCGCCATGGCGCAGGCAAGCGTCGACAGCATCGCAAAGAACCTTGAACACCCCTGGGGCCTGACCTTCATCGGCGACGGCCGTCTCCTTGTTACAGAACGTCCCGGCCGCATGCGCGTGGTGCAACCGGATGGCAAGACCGGTGAACCGATCGAAGGCTTGCCGAAAATCGACGTCGGCGGCCAGGGCGGCCTGCTCGACGTGCTCGCCGACAGCGGCTACGCGCGCAACCGCACCATCTACTTCTGCTATGCCGAGCCGGCGAGATCGGGCTCGGGCAACTCGACCGCGCTCGCCTCTGCGCGACTGTCCGACGACCTGAAGCGGCTGGAGCAGGTCAAAGTCCTCTTCAGCCAGAAGCCCAAGACCAGCAGCGACGCCCACTTCGGCTGCCGCATTGTCGAAAGCGGCGACGGCACACTCTTCCTCACGCTGGGCGAGCGCTATAGCCGCAGGGACGATGCACAGACGCTCGACAACCACCACGGCAAGATCGTGCGCATCAACAAGGACGGTTCGGTCCCGAAAGACAACCCCTTCGTTGGCCGCGCCGGCGCCTTGCCCGAGATCTGGAGCTACGGCCACCGCAACGGCCAGGGCGCCACGCTCGGGCCCGACGGCAAGCTGTGGATGCACGAGCATGGCCCGCAGGGCGGCGACGAAGTCAACCGTCCCGAAGCCGGCAAGAACTACGGCTGGCCGGTGATCTCCTATGGCGAACACTACGGCGGCGGCAAGGTCGGCGTCGGCACCGCCAAGGCCGGCATGGAGCAACCGCTGTACTACTGGACGCCGTCCATCGCGCCTTCGGGGATGGC
>NZ_LSTO01000001.1:2789926-2794148 GCF_002211445.1 Noviherbaspirillum denitrificans
AATGCATGCGGAACCATGCCGCCGAACAAATCGTGCTCGCCGTCAATGCCCATGTCCGGGTCGACGTGTGCGCGGACCAAGGTATCGTTTGGTACAAAATACAAAGGCCTGTCATAAACACCTGCAGGATCGAAGCTGCCGCCGTACTCGCCGCCACGAATGGCGGCAATGCGCCTGGCCAGCGTCTCCTGTGTCGCCATTTCATGCAGGCACACGCTTGTCCTGCAGGGATAGACCACAACAATGCAAGGGGTATTCCTTCGTTCGTGCATTGCATTTACCGGTCGAGAAATGGAAGTTGGCATGTGTCGGTCTCCGGGGAACCTGCCGGCCGCGCCATGCGGCACTTTCCCTTTAGAGAAGCAAAAACCAGGCCGCTTGCCTGCATATCCCCGGGAAATGTCAAGTCTCCGGCGTTACCGTCCTGCCACCCTTATTCCGGCAAAAAAGGTTACGATGAGGCCTTGGCCTTTCAGGAAAGGCGCACCCTTCCATGATCATCAATTCCAGTCTTACTACCGCGCAGCTCAACGGCATTCTGAACATTGCCGATGACGCCATCATTTCGGTCGACGCCGACCAGAAGATCATCCTGTTCAACCAGGGGGCGGAGCGCGTGTTCGGCTGGAAGGCGGACGAGATCATCGGCAAGGAGCTGAACAAGCTGTTGCCGCCGCGCTATCACGAAGGCCATCACAAGCACATGGCCGACTTCGACCGCTCCGGCCAGGCCGCGCGCAAGATGGCCGAGCGCCGCGCCATTTTTGCCATGCGCCGCGACGGCAGCGAGTTCCCGGCGGAAGCATCGATCTCCAAGCTCGAAGTCGGCGGCACGGTCATCCACACCGTCATCCTGCGCGACATTTCCGCCCGCAAGGCGTACGAGCGCGAACTCGAGATCGCCAAGGAACGCGCCGAGGCGGCAATGCAGGCCAAGAGCATGTTCCTGGCTAACATGAGCCATGAAATCCGCACGCCGCTCAACGCGGTGATCGGCATGACCAGCCTGCTGCTCAATACCCGCATCGACGAAGAGCAGCGCGATTACGCACAGACCATCCGCGGCAGCAGTGAAGTGCTGCTCACCATCATCAACGACATCCTCGACTACTCGAAGATCGAGGTCGGCAAGCTCGACATCGAGCGCCAGCCCTTCGACCTGCGCCGCTGCGTGGAAGAATCGCTGGACCTGCTGTCGTCCAATGCCGCGGAAAAGAACATCAACCTCGCGTACTTCATCGACGATAGCGTTCCGGCGCAGCTCGTCGGCGATGTCACGCGCCTGCGCCAGATCCTGGTCAACCTGCTGTCGAACTCGATCAAGTTCACCCATCGCGGCGAAGTCGTGGTCTCGGTATCGGCGCAGCAGGACAAGAACCAGGTGTACGAGGTCACCTTCTCGGTGAAGGACACCGGCATCGGCATCCCGGAAGACCGGCAGGCCGAGCTGTTCCAGGTGTTCACCCAGGTCGATGCGTCGACCACGCGCAAGTACGGCGGCACCGGGCTTGGCCTGGCCATCAGCAAGCGCCTGGCGGAAGTGATGGGCGGACGCATGTGGCTGGAAAGCGAGGTCGGCGTCGGCTCGACGTTTCATTTCACCATTACTGCCGAAGCCTCCGGTTCGCAGCTCGCGCACAGCTTCCTGCAGGAGCGTTCGTCCGCGCTGGCTGGCCGCCGCGTGCTGATCGTGGACGACAACAGCACCAACCGCCGCATCCTGGTCAAGCAGTCGCTGCTGTGGGGCATGGTGCCGTCCGCCGCGGCGTCCGCCATCGAGGCGCTGGACCTCGTACGGCACGGCCATGCGTTCGACGTCGGCATCCTCGACATGAGCATGCCCGAGATGGACGGCCTCGGCCTCGCGCTGGAGATCCGCAAGTATCGCGACGAGCAAGGACTACCGCTCATCATGCTGACCTCGGTGGCCAACCGTCCGCGCGACGCGACGCTGGCGCTGGTGAAGTTTGCCGCCTACCTGAACAAGCCGATCAAGCCGACGGCGCTGTTCGATTCGCTGCTGCACGCGATGCGCATCGCGCCGGCGCAGTCGCAATCGCCGCGTCCGCGCGCGCCCAGCGGCAAGCTTGCCGACACCCATCCGCTGAAAATCCTTGTCGCCGAGGACAACACCGTCAACCAGAAGGTCGTGCAGCAGCTGCTCGCCCACCTGGGTTATCGTGCCGACGTCGTCGCCAATGGTGTGGAAGTGCTCGACGCCCTGGAGCGGCAGAACTACGACGTGGTGCTGATGGATGTGCAGATGCCCGATATGGATGGCCTGGAAGCGACGCGCCGCCTGCGCGTGCGTTACGGCGACGCCGGGCCGCGCGTGATCGCGATGACCGCCAACGCGATGCCCGGCGACCGCGAGAAATGCCTGTCCGCCGGCATGGATGCCTACGTGTCCAAGCCGGTCGAACTGGAAGACCTGCGCAATGTGCTGGTCGATGTGAGCGGCAAAGGGCCCGTGGAGCTCGAGGATTCGCTGCCGATCATCGACCGCCGCCGCATCGACCAGTTGCTCGAACTGCAGGATGAAAACAATCCCGCGCTGGCGTCGGACATCATCCAGCTCTTCATCAACGATTCGCCCAAGCACCTGCAGAATATTGCCGATGCGATTGCGGCGGAAAGTCCCGAGCAACTGCTGTCGACGTCGCACCGCTTCCTGTCCAGCATCGAGAACCTCGGCGCGCAACGCATGCGCAAGCACTGCATGGAACTGGAACGGCTGGGGCGGGAAGGATCGCTGGAGGGAACCGAAGGATTGCTCGACAGCTTGCGGCGCGAGTTCGATATCGCCAGGCAGCACCTGCTGACAATCGTGCAGTCGGCCTGATCAGCGCACTTCTTCCATAATCCGCAGCCTTTCATCGAAATTCCACACCCTGCGGATTTCGATCACATCGAAGCGCCGTGCCAGCTCCGGCGGGAATGCGCTGTAGCGCGCATTCATCCGCACGATCCGGTACACCGCCTCATCCAGCTCCGGCCTTCCGCTGGACTGGTGGATCACGACGTTCTCCACGCTGCCGTCGCTGCGCACCGCCACCGTCACCACTGGATCCCGGTGCGCCAGTTCGGCCGCGGCGCGCGGATACATGATGCTGCCGTTACGCTCGATCTTCAGGCGCCAGCCGTCGACATACATCATCACGCCGACATCCACATCCTTGCCGCCGAGGATGGAACGGCGGCGCGGCTGGTCGGTGGCGCTTTCCGGCTGGCGCAGGGCAGGCGCGTCGTTGCGCAAGGTATCGGCGCGCCGTGCCTGTTCGAGTGCGCGGCTCGCCAGCCCGCCGCCCACGTCGCGCGGCAGAGCGTTGGAGCGCGCGCCAGGAGCAGGGCTGTCGCCGAGCACGAGTTCCGGTTCGCGTCTTGGCACATTGGCGGCCTCGACTTCCGCACGGCGCCGCGCAGCCAATTCTTCCGACTGGCGCTCACGCTCGCGTGCCAGGGCTTGCTGGCGAGCAGCTTCAGCGGCTTCCGCCAGCTTCCTTGCCTGCAATTCCATTGCTTCGCGCTGCATGCGTTCCGCTTGCAAGCGCTGTAATTCGGCACGCTGCTTCTCTTCCAGTTCCATGGCGCGGCGCGCAGCTTCCTCGCTTTCGCGGCGCCGGGCTTCCTCTTGCTGCTGTTGCAGCGCGAGCGCTGCGAGGCGGCTTGCCTCTTCCGTCTTGCGGCGTTCGTCTTCCAGTGTGCGGCGCTCGGCCTCTTCGCGCCGTGCCGCTTCTTCGCGTGCCAGCGCACGCTGGCGGGCTGCTTCCTCTTCCTGCCTGCGGGCGGCCTCGGCTTGCTGTTGCAGCCGTGCCGCTTCCTCCTCAGCCAGGCGCGCGCGCAGGGTTTTTTCCGCGTCCGCCTGTTCTCGTTCACGCACGGCAAGTTCCGGCTCGGGAACGGCAGCGGGTTCCGGCATGGACGGCACCTCCGCCTCCTGCTTCACATCGGCCGATGCTTCAGGCAAATTGAACCGGCTGTCTCGTCGTGTGTCCTTGAGCGCGATGACGGGTGTCTCCCGCTTAATGCGCGCACGAGGAGGGCGTGGCGCGCGCGCGCGGGCGGCGGATGGCTTTTCGGACCTGGGTGCGGGCTGCAGCGGAACGAGACGGAGTCCTGCGGACGGCGTGCCGGACACCGGAGGTGAGAGAGGCGGAGGCGGCGGGGCTTCTTCAGTGGCGGGAGCGGCCGGCGTCAACACAAGCTGCAAATCCACCGCCTG
>NZ_LSTO01000001.1:2794158-2807480 GCF_002211445.1 Noviherbaspirillum denitrificans
AAGTTCGTCGGCTCCACCATCATCTATGCATATATGCAGGCTATCGGAATGGTCAATGATCATTGCGTCGACTGCTTCAGGCACAAGCCGCTGCGCAAGAAGTGACTGCGGTTTCACCGTGAAAATCCCATGTTCATGGCTAGTGCGGCAGCCCGGCAATCTGCATCATGCCAAAGAGCTAACGGCGGGGGGAGCCATGCTGATCTATATCGTGGTCGCGAAATTCGACACCGGGCACCGTGAAGAACGGGCCTTCGCCTTCCATCGCGCTGCACGCGCTTACGCCGCCGCCCGGTCCGCCGAGGCTGCCACCGACGTCATCGAAGTGCCGATCGTCGGCGGCATGGCCAGTCCGGAGATCGCCTATACCCTCCGCTGGAATGACCACTCGGAAGATACCGATAACATCGAAGCCGTCTACGGCAACCATCATCTCGCCCGGCTCGCCGTGGGCCGGCACGGACGCGTCGAGGAGCTGCCCATCGACCTCGCCATCGATGTCCGCATGAAGCCGGCGCTGCAGGACTCGATCGACGGCAATGCCGTCAACTTCAGGCTGGCGATGGCGGGCATGCGGCAGAACCGCGCGCAACGCCTGCGCCGGATGGCCTGACGCAGGCGCCCGTCGCACTCCCTATTTGACCAGCCCTTCGGCGCGCATCGCTTCCTGCACCGCACGGCGTGCCTGCACGCGTTCGCGGAACGCGACGATGGACGGCCAGCGCTCCAGTTCGATGCCGACGAACCCCGACCAGCCCGACGTCACGAACAGGTAGGCATCGGCGACCGAGAAGCCGCTGTCGAGCAGGTAATCGTGCCGCGACAGGTGCTTTTCGATGGTGTCGAAATGCTTCGCGAGCTGCTCCTTGAACATCGTCTTCGCCTCGGCCGGCATGCCGGGCTTGAACAGCGGCGAAAAGGACTTGTGGATTTCCGAGGTGATGAAGTTCAGCCAGGATTGCAGCTGGTAGCGCGCCGGGCTGCCTGCCGGCGGAGCGAGCTTCGAGGCCGGCGCCTTGTCGGCGATGTATTGCATGATCGCCGGGCCCTCGGTGAGCGTGAATCCGGGTTCGATCTCGAACGCCGGCACATAGCCGTGCGGATTGATCGCAAGGTAGTCCTGGCCGTCCGCGGTACGCTTGGTGCCGGTGTCGACCTTGACCAGTTCGAACGGCAGGCCGGCCTCGCGCAGGGCAATGTGCGGGGCGAGGGAGCAGACGCCGGGGGCGTAATAGAGTTTCATGTCGTGTCCTTTCATTGTTGTGGCGGCCGTCGGAAAAAACGCCGCCGTGGTGCTAATGTAGGATTGTGGTCATGCAATGAAAATAGGCACACATGAAATCGTCATATGCAAAGATGCAATCGATACTCAGCCCCGCCGACCTTGAACTCGTGCTGGCACTGGCACGCGGCCGGTCGCTGCAGGGCGCGGCGGAACGCTTGCGGGTCGATACCTCGACCGTGTTCCGCTCCATCAAGCGCATCGAGAAAGACCTTGGCGCACTGCTGTTCGAACGCGGCAGGCAGGGCTACCTGCCGACGGAACTCGGGCGCGAGCTGGCAGGCTACGCGGAGCGCATAGAGACCCAGTTGCAGGAGGCGCGCGAAGTCGCCGCCAGGGGCGGCAGCGAACCGGCCGGGGCACTGCGCATCACGACGACCGATACCGTGCTGAACGGCCTGCTGCTGCCCGTGCTCGGCAGGTTCACGGCGGAATATCCGCAGGTCGAGCTTGAGCTCATCGCGACCAATACCCTGGCCAACCTCAGCCAGCGCGACGCCGACGTCGCCATCCGCGCCACGCGCAAGCCGCCGGAACATCTGGTCGGCAGCCACCTGGGCTCGATCCCGTCCGCGGTGTACGCTTCGCAGGACTACGTCGACAGGATGGACGGCCGCATCGACCTGGAGACGGCCGACTGGATCGCGCTGGATGAATCGCTCGCCGACCATCCTTCGGTGCGCTGGCGCCGCCAGCGTTTTCCGAAGGTGCAGCCGCGCTATCGGTGCAACAGCGTGCTGTCGGTCGCAGGCTCGGTCGTGTGGGGGCTGGGTATCGGCGTGGCGCCGATGTTCCTGCTGAGGGACCATCCGCAGGCGCGCGTCGTCGAGGGGCCGGTGGCGGAACTCGAAGCCGGCCTGTGGATGCTGGCGCACCCGGACATCCGCCATTTGAAGCGGGTCAAGCTGCTGTTCGATTTCCTGCGCGAGCACGTAAGGATGTGATGGAGCTTGCGGCCCCTCAAGGAAGGCAGGCGGCACTCTGCAAAGATGTGGAAGCACCGCCTCCCACTCGACCGCCATGCGATTGCCACCACTCCTTGCCCTGTTGCTGCTTGCCCCGCTGCCGGCCCTGGCCGTCGAGGATTTCAGCGGCGCCTGGGTAGGCTGGATTTGCCCGAGCGGCGTGCAGCGCGATTCGGGCAAGTGCTCGAATTTCGTCCTGGAGCTGCACCAGAAGGACGACCAGCTCTGCGGCGCACATATGTTTGCGACTGCCGGCGCGGAACGCCTGGATGAAGGCATGGCGCCCTCCGTGCTGGGCGAGATCGCCAACGACGTCGCTACCGTGGTCGCAATGAGCACCCGCGTCAATCCCCCGGTGAAGGTACGCGTGGAGCTGAAGAAGTCGAACGGCATGCTGCACTGGATCCGGATGGAGCATCCGCCGGGCGATTACCTGCTGCCAAAGTCCACACACATGAGCCGGTCGAAAAGCAAGACCCTGTTCGCACCGGTATTCGAACAGGAGCTCAAGGCAGCCTGTTCATCGGCCTTCGTGATGGCGGCACAGGAAGCCGAGAAGCGCGCGAAAGAGGCGGCCGCGAGAGAGCAGGCGGCGCGTGCTGCGCCTGCCGCCGCCGCACCGGCGGATACCGCTTCACCGGTCCAGGCCAGGCCCTGACTTCCACCCTCCGCTGAATCTTCTTAGACAGACCCGTCATCTTTCCGGATTTTCTCTTGGTAGTTGGCTGCTACATTCCTCATGGGCATGTGCGGACCGTCCCGGCCGCGCATGCCGTCAGGATCCCGCTGGCAATGTAGTAACCAGCACGGGCAATGGCGCCCGTGCCGTCTCTCCTCAGTGTCTCCTGAGGTTTGGAGTGGAGATCACGCAGTCTCCACTCCGTTTTTTCCCGCGCCCGCTTTGGCAGTACACTGGAGCAATGCGGCCCTCAGCGGCCGTCGCATTGTCATCCATGCAATTCTCCCGATGCCCATCAACTACCTTGCATCACTGACGGCGCAGGAACGTTCCGCCCGCGCCAACCTCCACCTCGGCACCTGCCTGGCCTTTGTCGCCGGCGCGCTCAATGCCGGCGGCTTCCTCGCCATCGGGCAGTACACCTCGCACATGACCGGCATGCTGTCCTCGGCCGCCGACAACCTCGTGCTCGGCCACTTTCCGCTGGTGGTCACTGCCTTCCTGTCCATCCTCGCGTTTGCGCTCGGGGCGGCGACCACCGCGGTGATGGTCAATTACGCAAGACGCAACCTGCGCGGCAATCCCTACATGCCGGCGCTGCTGACCGAATCGGTGCTGCTGCTGGTGTTCGGTCTGATGGGCGCGAACCTGCAGATGCATGAGCTGGTTGACCTGTCGGTCACGGCGGCGCTGCTCTGCTATGTGATGGGCCTGCAGAATGCGCTGGTCACCAAGATCTCGAATGCCGAGATCCGCACCACCCATGTCACCGGCCTGTTCACCGACATCGGCATCGAGCTGGGCAAGCTGTTCTACTGGAACCGGGCGGAGGGCATCGAGCGCGACCACTTCGTCGCCGCCAACCGCACCAAGCTGCGGGTGCACCTGTCGCTGGTCGTGTCGTTTTTCGTCGGCGGCGTCGCGGGGGCCCTGGGCTTCAAGCAGGTCGGGTTTTCGGCGACGATTCCGCTGGCGATCGGGCTGGTCGTGATGTCTTCCGCGCCGATGTTCAAGCCACAGCACTAAATCTCACGTAAGATGGTCTGCACTCATGACCATCGTTGCCGTCTTCAACCAGAAGGGCGGGGTGGGCAAGACCACCACAACCCTCAATCTCGCCGCCGCGCTGGTGCGTCGCGGCCGTACTCCTTTCGGCATCGACCTTGATCCCCAGGCGCACTTCAGCGCCATCGCCGGCGTGACCGCAGCCTCCGGTGACGACACCCTGCTCAGCCTCTTCCAGCGCAACCGTCACCTCGCCGAACTGGTCCGGCCCGCCGCCTGCGGCATCCGTGTCATCCCCGCCCACATGGAGCTGTCGAAGGTCGATACCCTGTTCGGCAAGGGCTACAACGTGGTCAACCGGCTTAATGCCAGCCTGCGGGCGGAATGCCTCACCAATCCCGGCAGCCCGGTGCTGATCGACTGCTGCCCGCTGATCGGCGTGCTGTCGCTCAATGCGATCTTTGCCAGCGACTGCCTGGTCGTCCCCATTTCAGCCGACCACCTGTCCTACAAGAGCGCGCTGCAGGTGGACAAGGCGCTCAAGGCGCTGGAGCCGGTGCTCAAGCGGCGCGTGCGCAGGCGTTACCTGCTGACGCGCTTCGACAACCGCCGGCGCATGGCGAAGGAAGTGCAGGCGATGCTGGAGGAGCGTTTCGGTGAGGAGGTGTGCCGCACGCGGATTGCCGAAAATGTCAGCCTGGCGGAGAGCCCGGCCCACAACAAGACGGTGTTCGAGCATGCGCCGGGCAGCCGGGGGGCGCAGGATTACGATGCACTGCTTGAAGAGCTGGTTGCTGCCGGCTTCTTTGAATGACTACTTTGAAATCAGCGTCAGCAGGTCTTCCATCGACGCCGCCTGCCGCGCCTTTTCCTCCGGCTGCTTGATGGTGCAGGTGATGACCGTGCAGTTGCGGTACATCTGGAACAGCTTGCGTTCCGCATCTTCCCGGTCGCGCCCGGCGATCACGATGCTGTCGACTCTCTGGCCGCTGCGGGTGTGGATCGCAAAATCGAACTTCTGCATGGCATCTCCCTGCAAGCGTTGCTATACAGTCAAGTGTAGGCGACGCTGTTGCCGAAGGGAAGTCAGGCAGAAATATCGACGGTGGTGCCCGGTTCGACCAGGTCGAACAATTCGATGATGTCGGCATTGCGCATGCGCACGCAGCCATGCGACCGGGGCTCGCCCATCGGCTCAGTGTCCGGGCAACCGTGGATATAGATATAGCGGCGCATGGTGTCGACTTCGCCCAGGCGATTCACGCCGGGTTCGCAGCCGGAGAGCCAGAGGATGCGCGTCAGGATCCAGTCGCGGCCGGGGAAGGCGGCATGCAGTTCCGGCGTATGGACTTCGCCGGTCGGGCGCCTGCCGCGGAACACGGTGCCGGACGCCGTATCCGCGCCGATTTTCGCGCGAACCAGGTGACGGCCGCGGGGCGTGCAGTTGCTGCCGCTCAGTTCGCCCGGCCCATTCGTGGCGGTCGATACGGAATAGCGGCGCAGGACATGCCCGTCGTCGTCGAGCAGGTCCAGTGTCTGTTCTGCAATACGGATCAGGATGTGCGGCATGGCGGCTACGATACAGGCTGCGCATGTGCTGAGCAAGATCGTACAAGCGCACAGCCGGCGGCGGCGTTACCATGGCCGGCTGAAAGGAAAATTGATGCAGCACCATCCCACCCGTCTGTCCAGTTTCGCCGCCGGCGCACGCGACACCGTCCCCATGCTGGTCGGCGCCGCGCCATTCGGCATGATCTTCGGCACGCTCGTCAGCGCCGGCCCGCTCGCCGCCTGGCAGGGGCAACTCATGTCGCTGGGCGTGTTCGCCGGTTCCAGCCAGTTCATCGCCGCCGGACTCATGGCCGGGCAGGCGGGCATGCTGGTCATCTGGTTTACCACCTTCATCGTCAACCTGCGCCACATGCTGTACGCCGCCGCCCTGCTGCCGCACGTGGCGCACCTGCCCGCGCGCTGGCGCTGGACGCTCGGCTTCCTGATGACGGACGAGACTTTCGCGGTGATGAACGGCTATTACAGCCGGCGCACCGACAACCCTCACGGCCACTGGTACTTCCTCGGCTCGTGCCTGTCGATGTACCTGAACTGGCAGGCATGGACCCTGGTCGGCCTCGTCTTTGGCGCGGTATTCCCGGAACTGCAATCGCTGGGGCTGGACTACGCGATGGTTGCGACCTTCATCGCCATCATCGTGCCGCAGCTGAACCGCATTCCGCATCTCGGCGCGGCGCTGGCGGCGGGCACCTTCGCCTACCTGCTGCAGGGCTTGCCCTACAAGCTCGGCCTGATGCTCGCGGTGCTGGCCGGTGTAGCGACCGGCATGGCATTGACGCGCTGGAACGCCGGTGTGCGGGCGGAAGAAAGGAACCTTGCATGAGCTATACCTGGACCATCCTCGGCATGGCGGTCATTACCTTTTTCATCAAGGCCACCATCTTCATCCTTGGCGGGCGCGTCGCTTTTCCGCCGCTGCTGCAGCAGGCACTCGGTTTCGTGCCGGTCACGGTGCTGACCGCCATCATCGTGCCCATGGTGCTGTCGCCGCACGGCGAGGGTCTCGAACTCACCTGGCGCAATCCGCAACTGGTCGCGTCGATTATCGCCATTCTCGTCTGCGCGGCGACACGCAAGCAGCTGCTGACCATCGCCCTCGCGCTGGTCGCTTTCTTCGGCTGGCAGTTCAGGGTACTGCAATAGCAATTCGATAAGAGAGGGATTGTCGCCCGGACGACAATTTCCTTTCAGCATTGCGCCCGCCCGCAATGACTGGCAGAATTTCCCCGTCTGCAAGTACGGATATTCACACGGGGTGCGCTGCGCCTCCTGCCATTCATCAAGCTGGAGAATTCATGGGGCGCGCGTTCGGCCTTCGCGGCAAGTCGGTCCTTGCTCTGTTCGGGACCTGCGTCCTCGTCCTTCTGCTGGCCAGCCTGATCGGCTTCCAGGCGGTCGAATCGATCCGCTCCCATCTCGGCACCGCCTACACCCGCAACTACACCCTGCTCAACCGCGAGCGCATCGTCGCCCCGGTGGCGCGCGAACTGGCGCTGTCGCTGCGACTGGCCAATTCCGAGGTGATCCGGCAGTGGCTGCTCGAGGACGAGCATCCGGAAAAGAAAGCCGTCGCCCTGCGCGAGGCTGAAAGCTTCCGCCGCGATTTCACCGACCAGTCCTACTTCATCATTTCCGACATCACGAAGCACTACTTCTTCAATGACAGGCGCTCCGAATACAGCGATGCGCCGCGCTACACGCTGAAGGAAGAAGACCGCAACGACGCCTGGTACTTCAATACGATGAAGGGCGACAAGGCCTTCAACATCAATGTCGACCCCGACGTGAAGCTGAACGTGACCAAGGTCTGGTTCAACGTGCTGGTCAGGGACGGCGACCGCAAGATCGGCCTTGCCGGTACAGGCCTGGACCTGACCACCTTCCTCAACGACTTCGTCAGCACCAAGGAGCCGGGCGTCACCCCCATGATCGTCGACGCCAACGGCGCGGTGCAGGCGCATCCGGACAACAAGCGCATTGCATTCAACTCCGCGACCAAGGAAGCGATCATCGAGCAGTCGCTGTACGGCCTGCTGCGCGGCGACAAGGACATCACGGAAGCGAAGGCCGCACTGGACAGGGCGGCCGCCAGCCCCGGCAAGGCGGAAGTGTTCACCGCCAACCTCGACGGCAAGCGGCAGCAGGTGGCGGTGTCCTACATCCCCGAACTGAAGTGGCATGTGATTACCGCGGTCGACCTCGACGTGGCTGACCTGCTCGACACCGACCTGCTGAAATGGGTGGCGCTGGCGACCATGGCCCTGCTGGTGCTGGCCATGGCAGCGTTCGCGTATGCGATCAACCGCCTCGTCCTGGCACCCTTGTTGCGCCTGAAGCAATCGGCGCAGGAAATGGCGGCTGGTAATTACACCGTGGCGCTGCCGCCGGCCGGCAAGGACGAGATCGGCGGCCTGACCAGGGCCTTCGGCGCGATGGCCGACAAGGTGCGCCGCCACACGGAGGAACTGGAAGAGACGGTGCGCGACCGCACGCAGGAACTGACGCGCGCCAACCGCGAAATGTCGCTGGCGCACAAGAAGATCAGCGACTCCATTTCCTACGCCAGCCTGATCCAGCGCGCCATCCTGCCGGACCGGCAACTGACCAGCGCGCTCGGCGAGAATCATTTCGTGCTCTGGCGTCCACGCGATGTGGTAGGTGGCGATTTCTATGTCTACCGCGAGGTCGAGGGCGGCTGCCTGCTGGGCGTGGTCGATTGCGCAGGCCACGGCGTGCCGGGCGCCTTCATGACCATGCTCGCGCGCGCGGCGATCGACCAGGCCATCGACGAGACCGGCGCGCGCGATCCGGCCGCCATCCTCTCCCGCACCGACGCCGTCATGCGCGGCATGCTGCAGGCCGGCGAACGCCGCCGCGATATCGCGACCATGATGGATGCGGGCATTGCCCACGTCGACTTCGCTTCGCGCCGCGTGACCTTTGCCGGCGCACGCATCGCGCTCTACTGGAGCGACGGCGAGGAGATCGGCATCGTGCACGGTGCGCGGCGCTCGATCGGCGACCGCCACATCGGCGATTACCAGAACGAAAGCGTGGAACTGGCGCCGTCGCGCACCTTCTACCTGACCACCGACGGTTTCCTCGACCAGGCGGGCGGCGAGAAGGGCTTCGGTTTCGGCAACGCGCGCTTCGTCGACATGTTGCGCCGGCATGCCAACCGTCCGCTGGACGAGCAGAGCGGTGCGTTTGCCTCTACACTGGCAGACTACCAGGGCAGCCATCCGCAACGCGACGACATCACCATGCTTTGCTTCCGATTTGCACAAGGGGATAACAACCATGGGTCAGATTGATCTCTTTTCGCTGCAGCAGACGTACAACCAGCAGCGGATCCTGCTGTGCTTCAACGGTCCGCTCACGCAAAGCCTGATCGAAGAGATCGGCCACGCGCTGCGCAACTACATGGAGCGCGAACACGCGACGCCGTCTTCCGCGATGGATGTGTTCGGCGCCTATATCGAATTGACGCAGAACATCCGCCACTATGCCGCCCGCAAGGGATGGGATGCATCCGCCGCTGCGGCGGCAGCCACTGTCGTGATTGCCCGTGATACGGAAGGGCGTTACGTGGTTTCGGCGGGCAATATCCTCGAAGCGGCCGACGGCCCGGCGCTGGAAACGCGTGTCAACGCGCTGGCGGCAATGGACAAGGTGCAGCTCAAGGCGCAATACAAGGAGCAGCTGCGCAAGCCGCGGGAAGAAGGCGCGACGACCGGCGCCGGCCTCGGCCTGATCGACCTCGCGCGCAAGGCGGCCGAGCCGCTGTCCTGCTCGCTGCGCACACTGGATGACGGCCGCGCGTTTTTCAGCCTGCGCGTGGTCATGTAAAGGAAGGAAGAATAATGGAAAACCTGAACATCGAGGGCACACAGTCCACACCGTCGATTCTCGCGGATGCGCAGGCGGGCACCGTGGAAATGCGCGGCGACTCCTATCCGGAAAACTCGTTCGAGCTGTTCTCGCCGGCGATGAAGTGGATCGAGCAATTCCTGGCCGAAGGCGGACGCGCGCTCACGCTCAACCTGCACCTGCTGTACCTGAACACCAGCAGCGTGAAGGCCATGATGGACATCTTCGACATCCTGGAAGACGCGCACCGTGCCGGCCGCAAGGTGGCGGTCAACTGGTTCTACGACGAGCAGAACGAGCGCGTCGCCGACCTGGCCGAGGAATTCAAGGAAGACTGCACGTTCCCCTTTGAAATCACCAGCCAGGTGGAGTAACCGTGCGCGACGAACATCACCTGCAGCTGATGATCGAAACCCTCCTCGCGGATCCGGAGAACGAGGGCAATGCCTTGCGCCATCCGCTGGCCGAGCTGTACGAGGAATACCGCAGCCTGCTGTACCAGATCGACCGCATCACCCGGATCTCGGACCGCTACCAGAATGTCAGCCGCGAGGAAAAGGATGCGCTGGCCGGACGCTACAACAAGCAGCTGCGCCAGCTGGAAAAGATTGCCCGCATCTCGGACCGTTACCAGTCCATGATGCGCGACCTGAACGAAGCGCTGAAGGATGCTTCCACCAAGGATGCGCTGACCGGCATCGGCAATCGCCGCATGCTGATGGAAAGCCTGAAGGCGGAAACCGCCCGCGCCGAACGCCTGGAACGCCCGCTGACCATCGTGCTGATCGACGTCGACCGCTTCAAGTCGGTCAATGACCTCTACGGCCACGAAGCCGGCGACAAGGTGCTGGTGCGCATCGCCAACGCCATCCGCAGCGGCGTGCGTGACTACGACCTGTGCGGCCGCTGGGGCGGCGAGGAATTCATGGTCATCATGCCGGAAGTCCCGGCGGACGAAGGTGCTGTGGTGGTTGAGCGCATGCGCGAGGCGATCGCCGGCATCGACATGGTGGCTGACGACAAGTCAGTGCAGATTTCAGCCAGTTTCGGCATTGCCGAGCGCCGGCCGGGCGAGCGCATTTCCGACACCATCAACCGCGCCGATGCCGCGCTGTTCGACGCCAAGCGCAACGGGCGCAACCGCTACGAAATTGCGGCCTGAGCAGGGTCTTCAGGGATAGGTTAAAGTAGGACCTGCCATCACGAACGCGGGGACGCCCCCGCCTCTTCCCGACTTCACGTGGACGGCCACGGAATTGTCTCCGCACGCAAAATGTCCTGGTTTATCCTGATCATCGCCGGCCTGTTCGAGGTCGGCTGGGCCATTGGCCTCAAGTACACCGAAGGTTTCACCCGTCCCGTGCCGTCGGCGCTGACCCTCGTCAGCATGGTCGCCAGCGTGGTCCTGCTCGGGATCGCGATGCGCACGCTGCCGGTAGGCACATCGTATGCGGTGTGGACCGGCATAGGCATTGTCGGCACCGCCATCCTCGGCACCGTCCTGCTGAAGGAGGGATTGTCGGCGGGGCAGTGGATCTGCGTTGCGCTGATCCTGGGCGGAATTGCGGGGCTGAAGGCGCTCAGCCCGCATTAGCAAGACGAATTACTTCTTCTTTTTCTTCGGCGCCAGCAGCGTATGCCGGCAGCTCGGTGCGCCGCACAGGCACTGGTAGGCGCGCTTGAGCGCCGGCGTGTGGCGTTCTTCCAGGATCAGTCCGTAGTCGTAGTTCAACTCCTCGCCGCGCGCGATGTCGCGCAGCGCGTAGATGAACACCTTGCCGTCTTCCTCGCGCGCCTCGCAGTTCGGTTCGCACGCATGATTGATCCAGCGTGCGTCGTTGCCCTGGCTGCCGCCGTCGATGATCTTGCCGCTTTCGAGGCTGAAGAAGAAGGTGTGGAAATCGTCCGCCGCCTTCAGGTTCTCGCGCCGCACCGCTTCCTTCCAGCTGATGCGTTCGCCCTGGTATTCCAGGATGCAGGTGCCCTCGGGGATCTTGCGGGCGGCGAACACGCCGCGGCCGTGCACGCGGGAATTCTTGACGACATGCAGGGGCCGGTTTTCGGTGGCGGTATCGGTATTGCTGGTGCGATTCATCTCGTATCGGGCAGGTTCAATGTGGTGTGGGTGCGTATTATCTCAAACGTCCCCGGACGGCGTACTGCTTTTTATACAATGTCCGCATTCACCAGCCGACGCCTTTCCCATGACCGCTCATCGTCTCCAGCCCGCCACGCTTTCCTTCATAGACGGCATTCCCTACGCCGGGTCCTACGGCGACGTCTACCACTCGGATGACGGCGGCCTGGAACAGGCGCGCCATGTTTTCCTGGGCGGGAACGGGCTGCCGGAACGCTGGCGCGGCCGGGAACGCTTCACGATCGTCGAGACCGGTTTCGGCCTCGGCCTGAATTTCCTCGCTACCTGGCAGGCATGGCGCAACGATCCGCGGCGCAGCAACAAGCTGCATTACCTCGCCATCGAAAAGCATCCGTTCTCCGCACAAGACCTCGCACAGCTGCATGCGATGTGGCCGGAACTCGCATCCCTGTCATCCGCATTGCGCGACGCATGGCCGGTACTGGTTGCCGGGTTCCACCGGATCGAGCTGGACGCGGGCAGCGTGGTCCTGACACTGGCATTCGGCGACATTGCCGACAGCCTGCCGCAGGTCGATGCCGCCGCGGATGCCTTCTACCTGGACGGCTTCGCGCCCAGCAAGAATCCCGAGATGTGGTCGCCGCAGGTGCTCGCACGGCTGAACCGGATCGCCGCGCCGGATGCCACCGTTGCCACCTATACCGTCTCTTCTGCTGTGCGCCAGGCGCTGGCACAGGGTGGATTCATCTGCGAAAAGCGTCCCGGTTTCGGTCGCAAGCGCGACATGCTGGCGGCACACTATGCGCCGCGCTGGCAGCCGCAAGTGCGTCCGCTTCCGGCAGTGCGCGACGCGATCGTGATCGGCGCCGGCATTGCGGGATGCGCTGCGAGCGAGCGATTGGCAGCACGCGGCTGGCAGGTGACGCTCGTCGAACGCCATGACCGTCCGGCGCAGGAGGCGTCCGGCAATCTCGCTGGCATCGCGATGCCCCTGCTGTCCAGGGACGACAACATTTCATCGCGGCTGCTGCGCACGGCTTTCCTGTATTCGGTGGGCCGCTGGGAGGCGCTGGGCGGGATTGGCCGCGCATTTGCGGGAGAAGCGTGCGGCGTGCTGCACCTCGCCAACGATGCTGCACATGCACAGATGCAGCGCGACACGGTCGATGCGCTCGGCCTGCCGCCGGACTTCGTGCGCTGGCTGGATGGCGTTGCGGTGGATGCGATGACAGGCAGCGCAGGCACGCACGGGGCATGGTTATTTCCGCGCGGCGGCTGGGTCACGCCATCCAGCCTGTGCGCGGCAATGCTCGATGCATGCGGGGACCGCTTGCAACGGCGCTTCGTCTCGGAGGCGATGTCGCTGGAGCGGACGGCTGCGGGCTGGCTTGTCCGTGGCGGCGATGGCAATGCGATTGCCGAAGCGCCGGTGGTCATCCTTGCCAACGGAAGCAGTGCAATGTCATTTCCGCAAACGCAGGCATTGCCGCTGTGCGCGATACGCGGGCAGGTCACCCACGTACCGGCCGACGTGCTGCCCGACGTACCGGTTGTGCTGTGCGGCGAGGGCTATGTGACACGTCCCGCGAACGGCATCTGCTGCGTAGGCGCATCCTATGACTTCGATAGCGACAGGCAATTGCGGCAGGCGAGCCATGACGAAAACCTGGCACGGCTTGCGCAGGTATTGCCGCTGGCGAAAGTTGATATCCCCATGGCGGGAAGGGTCGGCTTTCGTTGTGCGTCGCCGGATCGCTTGCCGCTCGTCGGCGCATTGCCGGACATGTGCTTGCCGATCTCCGGCAGCCGATTGCGCGATGTTCCCCGCCTGCCCGGTTTGTACGGTCTGCT
>NZ_LSTO01000001.1:2807490-2814189 GCF_002211445.1 Noviherbaspirillum denitrificans
GACGGCCTCGATCGCGTCCAGCCTTTCCTGCAGGGTGCCCGATTGGGGAAGGCCGTTCCCGGTCCGGTGCGCCATCGCCGCCGTCCCCGGCTGGCCCTGCAGCACCTTGCTGGAAAATGCGTTGGCACGCAATTCGGCGCCTTCCGTCAGCGCCACCGCGCGATAGATCTCGTTGCGCAGCTCGCGGATATTGCCGGGCCAGGGATAGGCCATCATGCAGCCGAGCGCTTCGGGCGCCAGGCGCATGGCGGGCCGTGCCAGCTCGCGCGATGCCTGCTGCAGCAGCGTGTCCGCGATCGGCGCGATATCGCCGGGGCGTTCGCGCAGCGGCGGCATGGCAAGCGTCATGCCGGCGAGCCGGTAATACAGATCCTGGCGGAAGCGTCCCGCGCGCACTTCGCTTTCCAGGTCGCGATGGGTGGCGGCGATGACCCGGACATTGACCGGGATGGCGCGGGTCGCGCCAACCGGGCGCACTTCCTGCTCCTGCAGCACGCGCAGCAGTTTGACCTGGAATCCGGGCGAGGTGTCGCCGATTTCGTCCAGGAAGACCGTGCCGCCGTCGGCGCGCTGGAACATGCCGACATGGTCTTCGTACGCGCCGGTAAACGCGCCGCGCTTGTGGCCGAACAGCTCGGATTCCAGCAGGGTTTCCGACATGGCGGCGCAGTTTTCCATCACGAAGGCGCGCGCGGCGCGCGGGCTGGCATAGTGGATGGCGCGTGCCAGCAGTTCCTTGCCGGTGCCCGACTCGCCCAGCACCAGCACCGGCAGGTCGTAGCGGGCGATGCGCGCCGCGACTTCGCAGGTGTGGTCCATCGGGCTTCCCGGTGCGCGCACGATGCGGTTGAAGTCGAACGCGTCCTGCACCCGTGCCTGCTTTTCTTCCTTGCGCGCCCGCAGCACCGGGGCGCTGGTGCGCAGCTCCAGGTTCAGGCGCTGCATGTCCGCCTGCAGTCCGCGCACTTCCACCGCCTGCCGCACCGTATGCAGCAAATGGTCGGGCAGCCAGGGCTTGAGCAGGTACTGGTAGATGCCGGCGTCGTTGATGCCTTCGATGATGTCTTCCGAATCGGTGTAACCCGAGATGATGATGCGCACCACGTCCGGCCAGCGCTCGCGCACCTCCTTCAGGAACTGCACACCGGTCGTTCCCGGCATGCGCTGGTCGCACAGCAGCACGGATACTTCATGACGATCGAGCAGCGTGCGGCCTTCGTCCGCGCATCCGGCGGTAACGACGTTGAAGTCGTCCTCCAGCGTGCGGCGGATCGCATCCTGGGAACGGCTTTCATCGTCGATCACAAGGACGGTGGGCAGGACGAGCGGAGTGGCGGCGTTCATGGCGTGGTCAGCTTCCCCTTGAAGCGGCGGGTAAATCACGGTGGATTGCAAGATGGCGTGGCGTCCATGCATGCGGCATCTTGTGCACGAAGTGGTAGCGGGCGACGTGGTAACTCGGGTCGAATCCGTAGAAATTGCGCCGCATCCGGGCCAGCTCTTCGTCGCGGTAGGCCTGCAGCGGCTTTTGCGCCTCGTCACGTTGCCGCTGTGCGCGTTTGGCGGCAAGGCGGTCGGTGTAGTCCGGAGCCGACGCGAGCGCTGCCGCGCGCGCCTGCACTTCGTCAAGGAAGGCGGCGGCATCCGGGCAGAACGCCGCGTCGATCAGTCCGATGCGGACGGCCTCGGGCGCAGACACCGGCAACCGGTTGGTCATCACCTCGCGGGCATGCGTGCCCATCCGCTTGGGCAGCAGGTAGGTCCAGTATTCGGATCCGTACAGGTTGCCCATGTTCTTGTAATGCGGATTGAGCAGCACGCCTTCGTGCGCCCAGACGACATCTGCCGCGAGCGCCAGGAAGGCGCCGCCCGCACCGGCATTGCCGCGCAAGGCAGCAATGGTGAGCTGGTTTGTCGCGGTCAGGATTTCCAGCGCGAGGTCGTCCATCGCGTTGATATTGCGCCAGGATTCGTCGGCGGCGCTTTCTTCGGGACGATGGGCCGCTGCCTCGATGCAGTTCAGGTGGATGCCATTGCTGAAAAAGTCTTCGCCGCCGAGCAGCACCAGGACCCGCGTCGGGCGGGCCTTGGCCGTCTTCACCGCGTCGCGCAGGCGTTCGCACTGGCCGGTGGACATCGCGCCGTTGTAGAAATCGAAGGAGAGGTAACCCACCTTGCCGGATTCGCGGTAGCGGATTTCTCCCCATTCGTCGTCCGCGCGTTCGAATGCGACGGGCAGGTCGGGCAATGCGGCCCACTGCGCCGGAAAGCAGGTTTCGATCGGCAGCTTGAGCGGTTTGTCGATATCACCCTCTTCCTGCACGCGCCGCGCATGGCCGATCCAGACCGCGCCATCACGCGTGCGGCGCAGGACGGCGCCATCCCTGCGCGCCACGACCTCGCCCGGTTGGCCCGGCAATGTCTCACTCGCCGCATGCGCGTCATACAGGTAACAAGGCGTGCCGAACAGGTTGTCGAGCGCGCCGGGAAAACCGTCGCCGCTGTGCATCTTTGCCAACACCGATGCCGTGTCGTCGAGCGCCCAGTCGATGCGCCTGTCTTCCTGCCTGCATGGCGGACGCAGCCTGCCTTTCACCTCGCCCATATCGGCCAGCGGCGTCGGCTTGTCTCCTCGTGCAAACCGGTCGACCGCTTCCAGCACGGCTGACAGCGCCGCCCCGGTCACTTCATTGCGGTAGAGGCTGCTCTTCTTTGCCGCGCGCATCGGAAATTCCGCGCTGGCCCAGATATCGCCGGCATCCATCTCGGCATTCGCCTGCAGCACGGTCACGCCCCATTCAGGTTCCCGGTTGAGGATAGCCCAGTCGAGCGCCGCCGGTCCGCGGTCGCCGACGATGCCGGGATGCACGATCAGGCAGACATGGCGCTCCCAGATCGACGCGGGTACTGCCCGCTTGAGGAAAGGCGCGACGATGAGGTCGGGCCGGTAAAGCGCAACAGCTTCCTCGCTCACCGAATCGGCGATATCCAGTTCCACCGACACCTCGTGCCCGCGCGCGCGCAGTTCCACGAACAGGCGCTGCGTGAGGCTGTTGAAGCTGTGCGTGAGGAAGAGGATGCGCATGGCGGCGTTCAGCAGATGCGCGGCAGTTGCTCGCCCGACAGCCAGTCGACCACGCGCCGGCCGCCGAAGCGGGTTTTCATTTGCACGAAGCCGTGCGCATCCTCGATCACGGTGCCGATCCGTGCGGCATGGGCGCCGAGCGGATGCGCGCGCATGGCATCGAGCAGTACGGCGGCGTCTTCCTCGGCGCAGATCACAATGAGCTTGCCTTCATTGGCAACGTAGAGCGGGTCGAGGCCGAGTAGTTCGCAGGCGGCATCGACCTGCGGCAACACCGGGATCGCCTTTTCTTCGAGCAGCATGCCCACGTTCGACTGGCGGGCGATTTCATTCAGCGTCGTGGCCAGTCCGCCGCGCGTCGGGTCGCGCAGCACGCGCAGCCGCGGCACAGCGGCGAGCATCGCGGCGACGAGTCCGTGGAGCGCCGCTGTATCGGAGACGATCTCCGTTTCGAACGCCAGCGATTCGCGCTGCGCCATGATCGCCATGCCATGGCTGCCGATATGGCCCGAGACGAACACCGCGTCTCCGGGACGTGCATTGGCACCGTCGATGTGCACGCCCTCCGGCACGATGCCGACGCCGGTGGTGCTGATGAACACGCCGTCGCCCTTGCCGCGTTCCACGACCTTGGTGTCGCCCGTCACGACCGGCACGCCGGCTTCGCGCGATGCCTGTGCCATCGATTCGACGATGCGCTTCAGTTCGGCAAGCGGAAAGCCTTCCTCGAGGATGAAGCTGGCCGACAGGTAAAGCGGCGTGGCGCCGGACATGGCGACGTCGTTGATGGTGCCGTGCACCGACAGGCAGCCGATGTCGCCGCCGGGAAAGAACAGCGGCGACACGACATGCGCATCGGTCGCCATGACCATGCGTCCGGGCGGCAGCGACAGCAGCGCGCCGTCGTTGCCCTGGCGCAGGTAATCGTTGTCGAAGGCGGCGAGGAACAATTCCTCGATCAGTTGAGCGGATGCGCGTCCGCCGGCGCCGTGGCCCATATCGATATGGCCGTTCTTGAAGTCCAGCGGACGCACATAGTTTTTCTTCACTGTTCCGCTCATGCCGTCACCACCGGGATGTCCTTGTATCGTCCATAGGAATAATGTGCCGCGCAGGCGCCTTCGCTCGACACCATGCAGGAACCCATCGGGTTCTCCGGCGTGCAGACGGTGCCGAACAGCTTGCAGTCGGTCGGCCGCTTCACGCCGCGCAGGATCGCGCCGCATTCGCAGGCCTTGTTGTCGGCGACAGGGCGGTAATCGAGCTGGAACTTCCTTTCGGCATCGAATGCCGCGTAGGCAGGACGGATGCGCAATGCGCTGTAGGGCACTTCGCCCAGGCCGCGCCATTCGAAGGTGGTGCGCAACTCGAAAACTTCCGACACCAGTGTCTGCGCGGTGACATTGCCTTCCGTGGTCACGGCACGCGTGAATTCGTTTTCCACCTCGGCGCGGCCCTGGTTGACCTGCCGCACCAGCATCAGGATCGCCTGGATCACGTCCAGCGGTTCGAAACCGGCAATGACGACCGGCTTGCGGTACTCCTCGGCAAAGTGTTCATAGGGGCCGGAGCCGATCACGATGCTGACATGGGCCGGGCCGATGAAACCGTCGATCGGCACGGTGCCGAAATCGCGCACCTCGGGCGACTCCAGGATGTGGGTGATGGCCGAAGGCGTCAGCACATGGCAGCACAGCACGCTGAAATTGGCGAGCCCGCGCGCGGCGGCTTCGCGGATGACGAGCGCTGTCGGCGGCGTGGTGGTCTCGAAGCCGATCGCGAAGAACACCACTTCGCGGTCCGGATTTTCCGCCGCGATCTTCAGGCTGTCGGCGGCCGAATACACCATGCGGATGTCGGCGCCGCGCGCCTTGGCCTTGATCAGCGACAGCCCGCCGGACGCGGGCACGCGCATCGTATCGCCGTAGGTGCAGACGATCGCGCCACGCTCCAGCGCGAGCGAAATGGCGTGGTCGATGCGTCCGATCGGCAGCACGCACACCGGGCAGCCGGGGCCGTGGATCATGCGCACGTTCGCGGGCAGCAGTTCCTCGATGCCGTAGCGCGAAATCGCGTGGGTATGGCCGCCGCAGAATTCCATGAAGCTGTACCGGCGGTCCGGGGAGACTTCCGCGCGCAGGCGGGCGGCGATCTTCTGCGCCACCTCGCCGTCGCGGAATTCATCGATGTATTTCATGTCACAGTCTCCGATCCCGATTGGATCACTTCACCGCTTCAGGTGCGATAGGCCGTTCGGCGGATTGCGCCTGTTCCAGCTGGTTGAACAATTCGAGCGTGCGCGCGGCCTCCTCCGCATCGACCTTGCCGATCGCATAGCCGACATGGAGGATCACGTATTCGCCCGGCTGCACATCCTCGACCAGGGCGGTGGAAATTTCCTTGCGGACGCCGGCCAGGTCGACGACCGCCTTCTGCTCAGGCCGCACTTCGATCACGCGGACGGGAATGGCGAGGCACATGGTCTTTCCTTATTGATTACCTAGATTTGCCTGGAGCCCGCAGGCGGCTGCCCAGGCCTGGCCAAGCGCGAGGCCGGCGTCGCCGCAGGACACGGATTGCGGGAGCAGCACCTGCACGTCGCGCGCTTCGAGAGCCGCCCGAACGCGGCTGGTCAGGATGCGGTTGAAGAAGCAGCCGCCGCCAAAGGCCACGGTACGGATGCCGGACCGCCCGGCCGCCAGCGCCGCCCATTCGGCAAGGGCGTCGGACAGCGTGACGTGGAACAGCGCCGCGCCGTACGCGGCGGCGCCCTCGTCGGCCAGCGTGAACAGGCGGCTGAACAAGGGGCGCAAGTCCAGCACGCCTTTACTGTCGATTGCGTACAGCGCGCACTCGCCCGGCGCGTCATGCGAGGCAAGGTATTCGGAGGCCAGGCGTTCCAGCGCAATCGCGGCTTCCGCCTCGGCAGCCTGGCGCACGCTGATTCCGAGTGCGCCCGCAGCGGCGTCAAACCAGCGGCCGGCGCCGGTGGCGGGCGGACAGTTGAGGCGGCGTGCCAGCATTGCCTGTACCGTCTGCGCCGCCTGGTTGCCGACATGGGGTGCGAACCGTACCGAGACTTCGTCGATGCGTCCGAGCGCGTCGAGCACCGCGGCGGCCATGCGCCAGGGTTCGCGCGCGGCGGTATCACCGCCGGGCAGGGCCAGTGCATGCAGGTGGCCGAGGCGTTCCCAGCGGACGCCGTCCACAAACAGCAATTCCCCGCCCCATGCCACGCCGTCGGTACCCAGTCCGACGCCATCCAGTGCAAGACCGATCACCGGCTTGTGCACACCAAATTCGGCACACACTGCAGCGATATGCGCGTGGTGGTGCTGAACCGGGACGGCCGGCACGCCGAGGCGCTCCGCCACCTGTTGTGCAAGCCGGGTGCTGAAGAAATCGGGATGCAGATCGTGCGCAACCGCATCCACCCGCAGGCCGGGCTGCGCCAGCAAGGCGGCCACGGATCGATCAAGCGCTTCGCAATTGGCCGGATCGCCGAGGTCGCCGTGCAAGGGCGACCATTGCACCTTCCGCTCCCGCAACAGGCAGGCGGTGTTTTTCAGCCACGGACCGCAGGCAAGGACAGTTGCCTTTCCCGCCGATGCGGG
>NZ_LSTO01000001.1:2814199-2833480 GCF_002211445.1 Noviherbaspirillum denitrificans
CCGAGGAGTCGCGCGGCAAAAAGATCCGTACCGTCATAGGGTTTCCTGTCTGGTTTGGTCGAGGATTTCGGCAATGCGCTCAGGTGTGACGCGCACCCAAAGACGCTCGTCGACCGTCAGTGCCGGCGCCACGGCGCACTGCCCGAGACAGTAGACGGGCTCAAGCGACATCGAGCCGTCGGCAGTTTGTTCATGCATCTGGCAACCGAGGATGCGTTCCGCTTCGGAAAGCACGCGGTCGGCCCCCATGCTTTGGCAGGCTTCTGCACTGCAAATCCCCAGTCGATGTTGCGCGGGCGGCGTCGTCCGGAAGTCGTGATAGAAGCTGACGACGCCATGTACTTCCGCGCGCGAGCGATTGAAGGCACCGGCAATGATCGGAACGGCCTCGGGCGGTATCCAGCCGAGCGCTTCTTGGACCGAGTGCAAGGCCGGAACGAGGCCGCCAGGGACCGAAGATTTGTCAGCGGCGATGCGCGCAACAGTATCCGCGAAAGTGCAGGGGAGTCGGCTATCCATGTCGGTACCCGTCATCGATATATGCATGAAAAAGCATATTGAATCCAGTTGTTTATCTGATTGTTTGCAGGCTAACATGCTGAAATATCAGCTTCAATATGATTGAAATAGCATATGAAAATCGAAATACGGCCGGAATGGCTGCTGCGTCACGGCGACGGCACGACGATTTCGCTTCCATTGCTCCTACGGCTGCTGACGGAAATCCGCGACCAGGGGAGCATTGTCAGCGCGGCGCAGACCGCCGGACTGTCTTATCGTTACGCTTGGGGCTTGCTGAAAGAGTTCGATGAGCGGTTCGGGGCCGTCTTAGTGCAAAAGTCGCGCGGGCAGGGCACGCGGCTGGCGCCGCTTGCCGAGAAGCTGATCTGGGCCGACAAGCGAATTGAAGCGCGTCTCTCGCCATTCCTTGAAACCCTGGCTTCGGAACTGGAGCGCGAACTCGCGACCGTGCTTGCCGAGGAAAGCTCCGCACTCCGGCTCACGGCGTCGCACGGGTTCGCGGTCGATGCCCTCGTCAGGAAGTTCAGTGCGGGCGATATCGTGGTTGACCTGAAATACCGTGGAAGCACCGAAGCAGTTGCGGCACTCGCCCGTGGAGAATGCGACCTGGCAGGATTCCATCTGCCGGTCGGGGAATTCCGGCGAGCCGCCGCGCAGCAGTACCTCAAATGGCTTGATCCGAAGCGCCATGTACTTGTGCATCTTGCATACCGGACTCAGGGTCTGTTCGTTGAGAAAGGCAATCCGAAAGGAATCACATCGCTTCGCGATCTGGCGCGGACCGATATCCGCTTTGTGAATCGCCAGGTCGGCTCGGGCACGCGGGTACTTCTCGAACTACTGCTGGCGAAGGAAAAGATCAAGACTGCGCGGGTACCCGGTTATGACAGCGCAGAGTTCACGCACGCCGCTGTAGCGGCATTTGTTGCGAGCGGAATGGCAGATGTGGGATTCGGTGTCGAGACGGCCGCACGGCGCTTCAATCTCGACTTCCTTCCTGTCGTGCGCGAACAGTATTTTTTTGCGGCCGAGCGCAAGCAGCTGGACGACCCGCGGCTTTCCCTTGCGGTGAAACTGATGGCAAGCGATGAAATCCGTCACGCGATCGCGGCGTTGTCCGGCTACGACGGCGCGCTGTCGGGAACGGTGATGGAGTTGGACGATGCGGCCGCCGCAGGATAGGACCCCACTGGGGAAGGCCGATGAACGCACCGCTTATGCGTGGTACCATTTTTTCGACTGCGTTCGGCAACGCTTCACACCTCCCGGTGTGGCGAGCCTGACTACTTGAGCACGACATGAAACTGCCTCCCCTGAACGCCTTGCGCGTCTTTTACGTACTGGGCCAGACCACGAGCCTGCGCCGCGCCGCGGAAACGCTCTGCGTGACCCATACGGCCGTGGTACGCCAGATCAAGGAGCTGGAGGCATGGTTTGGGGTCAAGCTGGTATCGACAACGGTACGCGGCACCGAACTGACGGCGGAGGGGCGGCGCCTCTACACCTTCGTCGCTGAAAGCTTCAAGCTACTGGCGCAAGGAACCGAGGAGATCAAGCCTTCCCGCCAGACCAAGGAGCTGCGGATCTGGGCGATGCCCGGTTTTGCCACGTTCTGGATTCTTCCCCGGCTGGGATCCTTGCAGGAGGCCTTGCCAGGGGTGACGATTTCGCTTCTCCCGACCGAACAAACGCCCTCCTTCTTCGACAACGAAGTCGATGCCGTGGTGCGTTACGGCTGCCCCACTGCGCGCGATCTCTCGAACCACCTGATCCTGAGACCGCGCTTGATCGCGGTGGCGTCGCGGACGTGGGTGGAAAAGCATCCGGAAATACGCCAGCCCAAGGACCTGCTGTCCGTGCCCCTCATCCACGAGCGTTACCAGGAAGACTGGCAAAACTGGTTTGATGCGCTGGGCATCAAGAATTGCGGCCACTTGAACGGGCCACGCGTCGGCGTGTCGACCGCAGTGCTCGAGGCCGTGCACCGGGATCAGGGACCCGGTCTTTTTCCAGATGTCTTCAATGTGCAGAACATGCGCGGAGGCCTGCTGCAGGTGGTCCCCGATGCGCCGCGTATCGGCGGCTACTACTTCGTCACCAGAAGCGATCGCGAGAATGAGCCGCGCATCGTGCGGCTGCGGGAGTGGCTGACAGAAAATCTCAAGGACGCCTGAGTCCCCTCTGCATTTCCCCCGAAATCATCACCTCGATTGCCCCGGCCGCAACGGCCCGGGTGGTGACTTTTTCGTTCATCCAATCCGCTTGCTGGAAACATTTTCAGACCGCCCGGGTGAGAATTTTGTGCCTTACTGACAAGTCTTCCTGTTGCTAGCATGGTCTTGCTGCAACACGACTGACGAATGAACTTATTGCATTTTCAGAGTTGAGGACGACACGCTTTCGATTCATTCCTGCAGATGTCGTGATTGCTGCGAGGCTTCCGATAAACCAAATAATCCGTGCGCCCGGCGATTGCCGAAATGCGTATCGGAAAACAATGATTAAAGGTGAATCCATGCGAAAGCTTGCTTGCTTGCTCCCGTTATTGCTTACTTCCGGGGCAGCTTCAGCGCAATCCAGTGTGACAGTGTATGGCCTGCTCGATGTCGCCGTCAGCGTGACCGACGCCGGTGGCGCCGCACTCCGGCAAAAGGAAATGACTTCCGGGGTAGGGCTCGGGAGCAGAATCGGGTTTCGGGGTACCGAAGATCTCGGCGGGGGCCTGAAGGCGAATTTCGTTCTTGAAAACGGATTCAACCCCGACACCGGAACGATCGGCCAGGGCGGCGTGCTGTTTGGCCGCCAGGCATGGGTGGGCTTGGCAGCGTCCTCCCTAAGTGTTTCGTTGGGACGCCAGTACTCGCCCATGCTGCTGACCCTGGCAACCACGGATCCCGGCAGCCAGGGCTACTGGGGCAACAATCAGGGAACGGGCAACGCGCTGTATCAAAGTCCCGGCTCCGGTGCGGGATCAGGTGGACACCAGGCGACAGGGCGCATCAACAATTCGATTCTCCTTACCGGCACCTCCGGGGCGCTTTCCGGGCGATTGATGCTGGGGCTGGGCGACGAAAACCCATCCGGGTCGGGCCGTCTCGTCGGCGCCAGCGGCAACTACACTTCGGGCCCGGTCCTGCTGACCGCCGCCGTCACTCGTTTCCGCCAGTACGCATCCACCATCGTCGCCGGTGCCGAGCCGGACTGGCAAACGGAATACGCGGTCGCCGGCACCTACAACTTCAACGTGGCGAAGTTGTTTGCGGGTTACTACAACTATCAACCGTCGGGTGCGAACCTCGTTCCCGCGGCAACCACCGCCACCGGCCTTGCCCTCGATCCGCGCTTCATCGAGAACAAAACCTTCTGGATCGGTGCGCGCATTCCGCTGGCGGGCGGCACCGTCATCGCCAACGCCATGCGAACCACCTTTGAATACGCCGCGCTGCCGGACGGCAAAAGCACGACCCTCGGCCTGGCCTACGAATACCCGCTCTCCAAACGGACACTCGTCTACGCTAGCTACGGCCAGGTGATGAACAACGCGACAGGACGGGTAAGTCTGCTGGCCGCCATTCCTGCCGTCTTCCCTTCGGCCGCGGGCGCCGATCCGAAGGCGCTTTCCGCCGGCATCCGTCATACCTTCTAAAGGCATGACGGGCGCGTTCCATCCAACGCTTCTTCGTCAGGTATTAACATGAATTCAATCGAATCGATTGCCGCCATCGGCGCGGCATCGTCCACGCTGCACGGATTCGCGGACCTTCGTGCGCTCCAGCAAAGCGCCGGCCTGAAGCTCATCAAGGCCGGCCGCGGCGTCTGGGTCCATGACGAGGCCGGCCGCCCGCTTCTTGAAGCTGCTTCCGGTATGTGGTGCGCGAGCCTCGGATTCGGCGATCCCGAACTGGTCGAGGCAGCCATAGAGCAGTTCAAAACCCTTCCTTACTACCATACCCTGGGTGGGAAATCGGTGGTTCCGTCCGAAGTGCTGTCGGAGCGGCTGCTTGCCAAGTCGCCGATCGGCAAAGGCAAGGTTTACTTTGCTTGCACCGGGTCCGAGGGCAATGATTTCCTCGTCAAGTTCGTGCGCTTTGCAAACAACGCCGCCGGGCTGCCGAAGAAAAAGAAGTTCATCTCGCGCACCAACGGTTACCACGGCGCCACGCTGGCGGCATCGAGCCTGACTGGCATCGCCGGCAACCACAAGGGATTCGATCTGCCCCTCCCCGGCTTCCTGCATACCGCGGACCCGCACTACTACCGCAATGCACTGCCGGGCGAGTCGGAAGACGACTTTTGCCAGCGGATGGTGCGCGAACTCCGCACCTTGGTTGAGTCCGAGGGACCGGAAACGATCGCCGGCTTCCTTGCGGAACCGGTCGGGGGGGCAGGGGGGGTGGTCATCCCGCCTGCCGGCTACTACACCCGCGTCCAGGAGCTGCTGCAAGGTTTCGGCATCCCATTCTTCTCCGATGAAGTCATTACGGGCGTCGGGCGGCTGGGGGACTGGTTCGGCAGTGACACGATGGGCATCAAACCGCGCGCCATCGTGATGGGCAAAGGCCTGACCAGCGCCTATTTTCCCCTCTCCGCCGTCATCCTCGAGCAAGAGCTGGTCGACCGGATCACGGAAGGAAGCGACAGGAACGGCCACTATTTTGCCCATGGAGCCACTTACGCCGGGCATCCCGTCGGTTGTGCAATCGCGCTTGCCGTGCTCGATATCATCGAACGACGTAATATTCTTGACCATGTAAAGCGCATGGCCGAAGTATTCAAGCGGCGATTGCTGGCGCTGCAGGAGCATCCCCTCGTGGGCCACGCCCGCTGCGTCGGGCTGGTCGGCGCCGTCGAACTGCGGCCGCTGCCGGGCGCCGCGGGCGATCCCGGGGGCGAGCTGGTGAAGAAGGTACATGCGATTGCGGAAAACAGATATGGTCTGATCTTCCGGAAGCTTGCGAATAACGTGTGTGCTTTTTCGCCTCCCCTCGTTATCACCGAGGAGGAGATCAACGAGCTCTTCGACCGTTTCATAGCAGCCCTTGATAGTGCAATGGTCTCTTGAACCCAAGCGAGCGGCCGCGCATTCCATAAATTGCGGCCGGTCTGCCCAATTCACCCTTTAGGAGTGATGATGAATACAGGATTTTCTGCCGGTGTGTCCCAGGATCTGGTACGCAAGATTTCGTGGAGGATTACCCCCGTCCTGATGCTCATGTATTTCATGTGCATCATCGACCGGGTCAATCTAGGATATGCCTCTCTCACAATGAACAAGGAGCTCGGCCTGACGGCGGCCCAGTACGGATTTGCCGCGGGTCTGCTGTACATGGCATACATCCTGTGCGAGGTTCCGAGCAATATTCTCCTCCACCGCACCTCGCCGCGCATCTGGTTTACCCGGATCATGATTACCTGGGGCCTGTGTTCCGCTGCCACCGGCCTGATCCAGAACGAAACTCACCTTTACACCGCCCGGCTTCTCCTCGGTGCGGCCGAAGCGGGTCTTTTCCCCGGGGTCCTGTATTACCTGACCCGGTGGCTTCCGCGCGAGGAACGCGTTTCCGTCGTCGCCATGTTTATGATGGCAGCGCCGATCGCCTTCGTCGTCGGCGCACCGGTTTCGGGCTACCTGATCGACCACGCGTCAGTCTTCGGCTACTCCGGATGGCGCGCAATGCTGATCATCGAGGGCCTCATTCCCGTGGCACTCGGGCTGATCCTGCCTTTCATCCTGACCAATACGCCTGAAGAAGCAAAATGGCTGACCGCGACAGAAAAGAGCGCGATTCGTAGCGCGCTGGCGGAAGAAGAAAAGTCGGCAATTGCCAACGACCACGGATTCCTCAAGGCCCTGGCGGACGGGAAGGTCTGGGCGCTGGGCTTCGTATTCTTCGGTATCAACGTCACGTTCTCCATCCTGTTCTGGTTCCTGCCGCAAATGGTCGCCGGATTCAAATCGACGATGGGTGGGAACCTGACAACCGGCCAGATCGGCATGATTTCCGCCTCGCCGTTCGCCACTGCTGCCATTGCGATGCTTGTCTACGGCTTCTGGCTCAAGGGGAAGGCCACGACTGTTGCACATGTGAGCGGGCCAATTGCGGTCGCTGCGCTGGGCACTGTCATTCCGGCAATGTCCGCGTCTCCTTACGTGATCATGGTCGGTCTGTGTATGGCGGCCGCCGGCGCTTTCTGTGCGATGGTTTCGTTCTGGCAGTTGCCTCCGATGATATTCAAGGGGCGGACGGCAGCAAGCGGTATCGCAATGGTTGCCGCGATCGGCGTGTCATCCAACGCCGTCATCCCCTGGATTAATGGGTACATCAAGGATATGACCGGCTCCCTCAACGGTGCGATGATGTTCAACGGCGGCGTCATCGTTCTCGCCCTGATCACCGCAATCATCATCAGCTTCAAACTGACGCGTCAAAGCCCCACTCCCAGTGCCGAGGCTTCCGGCATCCGTGGCACGGCCCGCAGCTAGTTTTTGTTCAATCAATCAGGCACAAACATGGTTCCTATCATCGGATACACAAACAGGTCATCGGCGCGCCCGGGGGAGCAGGTTGAAGTCAAGGTGAGTAGTGATTACGACGGTAGCTACGACGTCGACTTCGTCCAGATCCTGAGCGCCGATCCGAACCCTGCCAGCACCGGGGTCCGGTACCGTGAAATGGCAGCGCCGTTCAACGGCTCGTACCCGTCCCGGAAACAACAGGTCCGCACCGGCTCGTACGGCGTTGTCGACATTCCAGGCGGCACCGGGATCGGCAACGGATGGACCTTTTCGGTGCGCGTCCAGCCTTGGCTGCTGGACGAGAAGTATCAGACGGTCGCTGTGCTCGTCATGCAGCAATCGATCTCGATTTCGATCTCGGCGCGCGACACGGTGCTGGCGCTGCCATCCGGGCTTCAAGTGGCGCTCCCTCCGATGTTCAGGAAAAAGTGGTATGAGTTGCGTGTTGTGAGCGATGGAGCCAAGGTTTCTTTCCACCAGATCCCACTCCATCGGCGAGACGGGGGACCGGTCCACAAGACCGTGTTGGGAGGCCTGCAGCACGACCTTGCTTTGCAACGTGTCGTGCTTGCCGCAGAATGGGATGAGAGCTCCGGGCGGTACTCGAGATTCTTTAATGGCCGTCTGGAGGATCCCGCAATCCTGACCTCGACAATCGACACGCCTGAATTGCTTGACCTGGAGTGTGTCGCAAATCGGAGCGGCGATGTTGCACACTGGTGGGATTTTTCAGCCGACATCCCGGGGCAGACCTTGTCCGACCGCGGCATCCGCCGTGCGCCGGGCCAGGTCATCAACCTGCCCACGCGCGCCGTGTGCGGCTCGCGCTGGTCTGGCAGGGAAATGAACTGGACGCAAGCACCGCGCGATTACGCCGCCATCCATTTTCACGAGGATGACCTGTACGACTCCGGATGGGAAACCGACTTTGTGGCAACGATCCCCGAAAACCTCGCCAGCGGCGTTTACGGCTTCCGCTTGCGTTGCGGCCGGAGCGAGGACGTAATTCCGCTGTATGTGCTGCCGGGCAAGGCCGCGCCGAAGAAAGCAGTTGCGCTGCTTGTCCCGACCTTCACCTACCAGGTGTATGCCAATTTCGATCGCGCCAATTTCGATGACGCGTACCGCGCCCGTCGGGCAGAGTGGGGAGGGTATCCTCACCATCCCGCCGAGCACCGCGAGTACGGGTATTCGACCTACGACCGGCACCGGGACGGAAGCGGAGTGATTTACTCGAGCTCGCGCCGGCCTGTTCTCACGGACCGTCCCGGCTACATCTGCTATGTCGACCGGAAAGGATCGGGGATCCGTCACCTGTCGGCCGATATGCACATCGTCGAATGGATGCACGCATCCGGGATTGAATTCGATGTGATTACCGACCATGATCTCCATCACGAGGGCCGCGCGCTTCTTCAGGATTACCATTGCGTGCTCACCGGAACCCATCCCGAGTACCACACGGTGGAGACCCTGGACGCGCTCCAGGCCTACATCGACGATGGTGGGAAATTCGTCTACCTGGGCGGAAACGGCTTCTACTGGAAGCTCGGCATCAGCAACAGCGTGCCCGACGTCCTCGAAGTGCGGCGCGCCGAAGCGGGCACGCGTGCTTGGGCGTCCGATCCCGGGGAGTACTACCACGCGCTGGACGGTGCGTTCGGCGGCCTCTGGCGGCGCAACCGCCGCCCGCCGCAGGCACTTGTCGGCGTAGGGATGACCGCGCAAGGCTATTTCGAGGGGACCTATTACCGCCGGCTCCCGGAATCGTACCGGCCGGACATGGCATGGATGTTCGAAGGAATCCAGGACGAACTGCTTGGCGACTTCGGGCTTTCCGGCGGCGGGGCCGCCGGCTTCGAGCTCGACCGTGCCGACATCGAACTCGGCACGCCTGTGAATGCCGTCGTCGTTGCACGTTCCGAAAAACACCAGGCGCATTTTGGCGTTACGCCCGAAGAAGTCTTGTCGACGCTTCCGCACATCGGGGGCGGCGGCTCCGCCGACCTCATCCGTGCGGACATGACTTACTTCGAAACGCCTGGCGGAGGTGCTGTTTTCTCCGTCGGTTCGATCACGTTCTGCGGCAGCCTTTCACACAACAACTACGAGAACAACATCTCACAGCTGTTAAGGAACGTCGTCAGGCGGTTTGCGGTAGGCGCAGAAGTGCGAGGGGAACGATGAGACCTTCGATATGAGCCGGGGCATGCAAGCGACAAAAGAAGACATACGCGCATGGATCCTCAGCCGTTATAAAACCCGGGCTTCGCTGCCGACTATCGCGGATATCCAGCGCGCAGTGGGATGGACAACGCCGAGCGACGTTACCAGGCAATCGAATTCCGCATTTGGCATAAATCTCTCATTCCAGCGACATCCTAGGAGAATCTGATGTTCCAGTTTTCGTCGAGCCCCGTAGAGGGACATATGATGAGCGATCCGCTGCTCATTTCATCGATCATCCAATATGCAGACCGGTACCACCCGGACACGGAGATCGTGTCGCGGCGGGTCGAAGGGGACATGCATCGTTACACCTACCGCGACTGTCACAAGCGGGCGCGAAAGATGGCGAATGCGCTTGCAGCGCTCGGCATCCGTCCCGGCGAGCGGATCGGAACGCTGGCGTGGAACGGCTACCGGCATCTGGAGCTGTACTACGCAATATCGGGTTCCGGCTCGGTGATGCACACCATCAACCCGCGCCTGCATGCCGACCAGATCACCTACATCATCAACCATGCGGAAGACCAGTACCTCTTCTTTGACATCAGCTTTCTTTCCCTGGTGGAATCGGTCGCGCCGCAATGCAAGGGCGTCAAAGGCTTCGTGATGATGTGCGGCCGCGAGCGCATGCCAACGGCAACGGCGCTCCCCAATCTCCACTGCTACGAAGCACTGCTTGAACAGCACGACGACGACTACGCATGGCCGGTGTTGAACGAAACGGCCGCGTCGAGCCTATGCTACACATCAGGAACCACCGGGAACCCAAAGGGCGCGCTATATTCGCACCGGTCCACGCTGTTGCATTCATATGCCACGGTACAGCCAAACGCATTCGGCCTATCTTCGCGCGAGGTTGTGATGCCGGTGGTGCCCATGTTCCACGTCAACGCATGGGGACTCCCCTACTCGGCGCCGATGGCCGGTGCAAAACTGGTGTTGCCCGGTCCGTTAGTCGACGGGAATTCATTGTTCGAGCTGATCGAGGAGGAGGGCGTGACATTCTCCGCAGGTGTGCCAACAGTGTGGCTGGGGGTGCTTGACCATGCAGACAAGGCGGGCAAACACTTCACCGCGTTCAAGAGGATCGTTATTGGCGGATCGGCTTGCCCGCCGGCGCTGATGAAAGGCTATCGCGAGCGGTACGGTGTCGAAGTGATCCACGCGTGGGGCATGACGGAGATGTCGCCCGTCGGCGCGGTATGCAGCTTGCACCCGCGGCACGCAGCGTTGGGTACTGAAGAGCAGCAGCAACTGCGAGAAAAGCAGGGGCAGGCGGTATTTGGAATAAAAATGAAAGTCGCCGGCGACCTCGGCGAGGAACTGCCCTGGGATGGAAAGACACGCGGCAACCTGCTGGTAAAAGGGCCTTGGGTGATCGGCAGCTACTTCAAGGGCGAGGGGGGCGAGGCGCTGCAGAATGGATGGTTCCCGACCGGCGACGTGGTCACGATCGACAAGGATGGCTACATGCAGATCACAGATAGAAGCAAAGACGTGATCAAGTCGGGCGGTGAATGGATCGGCTCGATCGATCTGGAGAACATCGCAATGGCCCATCCCGCCGTCCATCAGGCGGCGTGTATCGGCGTCTATCACCCGAAATGGGACGAGAGGCCGCTCCTGGTTGTCGAGAAGAGGCCGGGTGCGGAGCTCGACAAGCAAAGCCTGCTTGGCTTTTACGAAGGGAAAGTCGCCCGATGGTGGCTGCCGGACGACGTGGTATTCGTTGATGCCTTGCCCATCGGAGCGACAGGAAAGGTATTGAAAAGCGAGATCCGCAAGCAGTTCAAGGACTTCAAGTTGTCGGCCGAGCCGACGCGGAACGGGTGACAGTCCCGGGGTTGACGATTAAAGCATGCAAGCACCAAACACAATCGAAGCATTGGATGCGTCCGCACTCACGCGGTTAAATGCGTATCTGTCCAAACATGTCCCTGACTTCGACGGCATACAGGAGTTGAGCAAGTTCGAGGGCGGGCAGTCGAACCCGACATACCGGCTAAGCACCGCGACACGGAATTACGTCCTGCGCACCAAGCCGGCGCCGGCTTCGGAGCTGCTGCCGTCGGCGCACGCGATTGACCGGGAGTACCGCGTGATCAGCGCGCTTGGACGGGCTGGGATTCCGGTTCCCGAGACTTTCGTGCACTGTGAAGACGAGGGAATTATCGGGCGCGAGTTCTACCTGATGGGTTTTGTGTCCGGCCGCATATTCTGGGACCAGGCATTGCCGCCACTGTCGGCGTCGGAGAGAGCGGCGATCTATGGCGAAATGAATCGTGTGATCGCCGCGCTTCACAGCGTCGATCCCGCCGATGCCGGCCTGGCAGATTTCGGGAAGCCGGGCAATTACTTCGGCCGGCAGATTTCGCGCTGGACGAAGCAATACCGGGCGTCCCAGACCCAGGTACAGCCGGCGATGGAACAGCTTATCGAATGGCTGCCCGGACATATTCCGGAAGGCGAGGAAACTTGCATTGTCCACGGCGACTTCCGACTGGATAACCTGGTGTTCCATCCCACGGAGCCGAGGGTGATCGCAATTCTCGACTGGGAGCTTGCCACCCTCGGTAATCCGCTTGCCGATTTCTCGTACCACTGCCTAGGCTACCGAATTGCGCCGCACCAGTTTCGCGGCATTGCAGGACTCGATCTGCCGGCGCTCGGTATTCCGTCCGAGCAGGCATACATTGCGATGTATTGCGATCGCACCGGCCGGAACCGGATCGACGACTGGGAATATTACATCGCGTACAACTTGTTCCGGCTTGCGGCCATCCTTCAAGGCATCACCAAGCGTGCCGAGGATGGAACCGCGACGGCCGCGGATGCGGCGCGGGTGGGCGCGCAGGCGCGCGAGCTCGCAGAATTGGGGTGGGCGGCCGCACTGCGGTGCAGGAAGCGCGGGTAAACAAGCCAAACGATTCAGTTCGCTGGCCGAACGCGGCGGGCGGACCATTCCTGCTGCTCGATCGCCTCTTCCAGCGTAGCTTCTGCCCCGCGTGTCACCCGGAATGAAGCAAGCCGTATTGCGACGGAGTCATGTCGAAGCGCCGGCGGAACACCCTCGCCAGATGCTCGTCCGATGTAAATCCGGCAGCCCGCGCGGAGGCCTTCACCGATGCTCCCGCTTCCAGCTTGTTGCGCGCTACCTGCAGGCGAAGTTCTTCGATAAACCGGGCCGGCGTAAACCCCGTTTCATCTCGGAAGTTGCGGTGGAAGTTGCGTACCGACTCGTTAGCCACTGCGCTCAAACGTTGCACGTCGAGCGGCTCGTTCAAATGCGTGCGCATCCAGTCGACTAGCTCGGCATAGCGGCCGACCTGCGAATCGAGAATGAGCGAAAACTGGGATTGGTTGCCCAGCCGCCGCGTCGATAGGATGAGGTGCTTGGCGATGCTCGCGGCCATCAGCCGGCCCAGGTCTTCTTCGATCATCGCCAGGCACATGTCGATCCCGGCGGTGACCCCGCCCGAGGTCCATACGCGCCCATCGCGGACGTAGAGCGCCTCCGGGTCCACGTCGACCGCCGGGAACCGGTTCGCCATATATCCCGCGGCCAACCAGTGGGTGGTCGCCCTGCAGCCGTCGAGCAGTCCCCATTCCGCAAGCGCAAGCGCACCCGAACAAACAGAGCCGTATCGCCTGGCTACCTTCGCGGCCTGCTGTGTCCATTTTTTCAGGGATGGATCGTGCACCAGCGCACGAAGACCTTCATCCGGGCCGCCCGCAAGAATCAGCGTGTCGAGCGACGACGGCTGTATGTCTTCAATCGATGCACTTGCTATTTCAAGTCCGCTCGATGTCCGGACCGGGCCGCCGCAGGCAGACAGCACAGCGATATTGAAGGGTGGTTCGGGGCTGAGGCGATTGGCAAGGGAAAAGACATCGATTGGACCGGCAAAGTCGAGAAGCTGCACGGAAGGGAATGTGACGAATGCGACCGTGCGCCGAGGGCCGGCCTTGCGCTGTTTTGTTGCGGGTCTGCTCATGCGCAAACTGTAGCAGAAATGCGCAGGTCTTTGTCATTGCTGCCAATCTGTAAGGGCACGATACTTTTGATCCAAGTTGTCGATCAGGTGGCAACGCAACCAGGAGGGGAATATGAAACCGTTGAAGATCGGAGTGCTGCTGTTTCCGCATGTGACAGCGCTGGATTTGGTCGGGCCTGTACAGGTCTTTGCCGCCGCCACCGGCGCCGAGGTCTACCTCGTATGGAAGGACCTTGCGCCGGTGCCGGTCGATTCCGGCTATTGCATCGTGCCGACCGCCACGCTGGAGACCTGCCCGCAAGTTGATCTTCTGTGCGTCCCCGGCGGACCGGGGCAAGTCCCGCTCAGGGAAGATGCGGAATTGTGCCAGTGGCTGCGGCGCCAGGGAGACGCAGCAAGTTGGGTCACCAGTGTTTGCACCGGCTCCTTGCTGCTCGGCGCCGCAGGCTTGCTGAAGGGATACCGAGCTGCAAGTCACTGGAACTACAGGGAGCATTTGACGGCGTTCGGAGCGATTCCCGATACGGGCAGGGTGGTGCAGGACCGCAACCGCATTACCGGGGGAGGATGTACGGCCGGCATTGACTTCGCGCTACAGGTCGTGGCGCACATTTTCGGCGAGCAGGAAGCCAAGGAAATCCAGCTCTTCATCGAGTATGCACCGCAGCCTCCGTTCAACTCCGGTCGCCCGGAGGATGCCGATGAACTGACTGTCGATCGCGTTAAGAATCGGCTTGCCAATCTTAGAAAAGCCCTGGCGTGAATACGTCCGCGTCCTCGGGATAAAGCAAACGCCACAACGCATTGCGTACCTATAACAAGGAGACATGACAATGATGGATCGTCGCAACTTTCTGAGACTCTCTGCAGCCGCACCGCTCACCGCTGCTTTCGGCACGGTGCTTGCTCAATCCGATACGATCGAGCTCGTTTGCCCGGTGCCCTTGTCGGGGCCGTTTGCCGCAAACGGAAAGTTTTCGGAAATGGGCGTGCGCCTGGCCGTGGAGAACTACGGCAAGCTGCTCGGCAAGCGCGTGACCTACACCACGATGGACACGGAAGGAAAACCGGCAACCGCGGTGCGCAAGGTGCAGGAAGCGGCACAGCAGAAGGGCGCCCGATTCTTTGTCGGCGGCATCCTGTCGTCCGAGGCGCTTGCCATGAGCAAGGAAGTGGACAAGGTGCGCGGCGTGTACATGACCATCGCCGGCGCCGATGAAATCACGGGCAGCGATTGTAATCGCTCGACGTTCCGCTGGTCGGTGCCGACCTACGGGATCATCGATCAGACCGTGCGCCAGTTGGCGGAGAAGTTTCCGAACGCGAAGCGCTGGTACACGATCACACCTCAGTATGTCTTTGGCGAAGGCCTGCTGCATTGGTCAAAAGAAGTCTTCAAAGCGAAGGGGATCGAGCACGTGGGCAACAGTTCCCACTCGCTCGCCGAGAAGGAGTTCAGCGGTTATCTCACCAATGCGATGGCGGCTAAACCCGATGTATTGCTTCTGTTGAATTTTGCCTCGCAGTCGTCCGACACGCTGCGCCAGGCCGTGAGCTTCGGCATCAAGAAAAACATGATCATTGTTGTGGCACAGTCCGCAGGCCTGGAACAGTTCGAGTCGCTGGGTCCGGATATTTGCGACGGCGTGTATTTCGGTCTGCAGAACTGGCACGGCGTCGATACCCCGTTCAACAGGGAATTCGTCAGGCTGGCCAACGTCGCAACCAAGAGCGATACCAATTTCACTGTCACCAGCACCTATACCTGCGCCAAAGCCGTTCTAGACGCCATCAAGAAAGCCAATAGCACGGACCCCAGGGCTGTCATCGCGGCGATGGAAGGCATGCAGTATGAAGGGCCGACAGGCATCGAAGAGATCCGCCGGGGAGACCATCAGGTCATCAAGGATTTTTATCTGCTCAAGGGCAAGCCCAAGGCAGCGATGAAAAACAAGAGTGACTTCGGCGATATCGTCTCCTCTGGCAAATCCTTCCTGCCGGTGGAAAAGACCTTTTGCAAGATGGCCTAGCAGGGTACGACACCAACACATGGTCCTTGTGCAGCCGCTCCATGCGGTGACGGCGGTTTGCCGTCACCGCAGCGGCCGGCTGTCCTTCGCTTGCAGCGCCCGGCTTGAAAAGATGAACATCTACTTACTTCAGATAATCAACGGTATCGGCATCGGAATGCTTTACTTCATGATGGCCGTGGGGCTGAGCATCGTCTTCGGACTGCTCGGCTTCGTCAACTTTGCGCACGGTGCGTTCTTTTTGCTCGGCGCGTACGCCTGCTATCAGTTCGCATTGGCGGGCCTCGACTACTGGCTCACATTGGTGCTCGCCCCGGCCATGGTCGGCGGCTTTGCCTGGGTCATCGAGAAAGCCTTCCTGCATCGCATCTACAAACTGCCGCATGAATTCCATATCCTGCTGACGGTCGGCGTCGCACTGGTCTTGCAGGAGGCGGTGATCCTGCAATGGGGCATCGTGGGCCAGAACATCGCCGTGCCCGAGGCACTTGAAGGCGTGCTGATACTGGGGCAGTTCGTTTACCCGAAGTACCGGATCTTTGTCATTGCATTTACGGCCGTCATTGCACTGATGCTCTGGTGTTTGCTTGACAAAACGCGTCTCGGCTCCATTGTCCGCGCGGGGAGCGAATCCACTGAAATGGTGTCGCTTCTGGGAATTCACGTTACCCGGATTTTCAGTTATGTCTTTGCGCTCGGCGGCGCCACCGCCGGTCTGGCCGGAGTCCTGGCTGCGCCGCTTCGGGGCGTGGAGCCGTTCATGGGCGTCGAGGCACTTGGCATCGCGTTCGTCGTTGTTGTCATCGGCGGCATGGGGAGCTTTGCCGGCGCGCTGGCAAGCGGGCTCCTAGTCGGTGTCGTGCAAAGCTTGATGAGCACCCTGTGGCCGGAAGGCGCAAGGTTGATGATCTTTGTCGCGATGTCGGCGGTCATGCTGTTGCGCCCGAACGGGCTGTTTGGAAGAACCTAGGAATCCAATGAACGCAAGCTTTCTCTCTCAATATCGCCACCTGGCGATGGCGGTAGCCACGGTGCTCCTGCTGCCTCTCGTCCTGACTTCCGGTTCGCTCGCCACGGAAGTTCTCATCTTTGCGCTCGCGGCGATGGGATGCAATCTGCTGCTCGGCTATACCGGACTGATGTCATTCGGCCAAGGCATCTTCCTTGGACTCGGCAGCTATGCCGCAGGGATGGCCTTGCTGCATTTGCGCATCCCCCTGATCGCCGTTCTCCTGCTGGCGATGGTTGTGGGGGCAATTGCGGCCGCGCTGGTCGGCTGGTTTTCCATCCGCCAGCGCGGAACCTACTTTGTCATGTTGACCCTCGCATTCGCGCAGATGTTCTACTTTCTCGCTTACACGCTGCGCGACGTCACGGGCGGCGACAACGGCCTGCTCGACATAGCACGCCCTCCTCTGGTAATCCTCGGGCAAAGACTGCTGCCGACCGCAGGTCCCTGGGAATACTACACGCTGGTTGCCGTCGTATTTGTCGTCGTGTTCTGGATATTGCAGCGAATTGTCGATTCCATCCTTGGACGCACCCTGCTGGCGGTCCGCGACAATGAAGCGCGCGCCGCGGCAGCCGGATACGACGTGCGAACGCTCAAACTCATCGCCTTCATGATATCCGGCGCCATCACCGCTCTTGCCGGCGCACTTCACGCAATGCTGACCGGAATCGCTCCCCTTTCCAACATCGAATACGGGACGAGTGAGTCCATCCTCATCATGACGGTGATTGGCGGCACAGGAAAACTGTTTGCGTCGGTGCTCGGCGCAGGTTTCTATGTCCTCGTCGGGGACTGGCTTTCCACGCTTTGGCCGCGCTGGCTCTTGCTTCTCGGGATGCTGCTGATCGCCGTCAGCCTGCTCATGCAAAAAGGACTATGGGGTGTGGGAATGGGCTTGCTCCAGCTTGTTCGTCGACCGGGGAGGGCGGACGACGCCGCAACGCAAAGGAGTGCCGCGTATGACTGAGCCAATCCTCCAGGCACGGAATGTCGTCAAGCGGTACGGCCGGTTCACCGCGGTGAATGGCGTATCGATAGACGTGCTTCCGCACACGGTGCACTCGGTGATCGGGCCGAATGGCGCTGGCAAGACGACCCTGTTCCATGCGTTGACCGGCACCGTCCCCCTCACATCCGGCCAGATTCTTGTGGACAGCGTGGATATTTCAACGTTGCCCGGATTCAAACGCGTCCGCAAAGGTCTCGCGAGATCGTTTCAGGTGACCAGCCTGTTTCCGAACCTGACGGTACTCGAGAATCTGCGACTGGCGGCGCAGGGCGTGGATGCGGTTCAGGCACTCCATCCGTGGCGGCGCCCGGAGAGTTTCAAGGCCGCATGCGAGACCGCGACGTCTCTTGCCGAGCGCTTGAATCTCACGCTTGTTCGGTTCCGCCCGGCGGGGGAGTTGTCTCATGGCCAGCAGCGCAGGCTTGAGGTTGGCATGGCGCTCGCAGCCCGTCCCAAGGTGATTTTTCTGGACGAGCCCACGTCAGGAATGGGTGTAGATGACATTGGCGACATGAAGCAGTTGATCTTCAGCCTGCGCAGTGACTACACCGTTGTTTTGATCGAGCACAACATGGATATTGTCATGGACATCTCCGACACGATCACCGTGATGCAGCTTGGCCAGGTACTGGTCGAGGGCGCGCCTGACGCGGTGCGCTGCGATGAACGGGTGCGCTCGGCGTATCTCGGAAGCATGATCACCGGGGGGCTGCGATGATTCTCGAGCTACTCGATGTCCACGGCTATTACGGGAAAAGCCACATAGTCCAGGGCGTTTCCCTCCACATCAAAAAAGGCGAGGTGGTTACCCTGCTTGGGCGGAACGGCGCCGGCAAGACGACGACGCTCAATACCATCATGGGCGTCGTGGCGCCGCGCAGGGGAACGATCCGGTTCGATGGAAAAGAAATCGCCGGGTTGCCGCCTCATGCCATTGCCGAGAAAGGCCTGAGTCTCGTTCCCGAGCATCGCGGGATATTCCGCCTTCTGACGGTTGAAGAAAACCTCACCATGGCCGCGCGGCGCGATTCTCCATGGAGCCTGGAAGAGGTATACCGCATCTTCCCGCGCCTGCGCGAGCGGCGCCGGAATGGCGGCAGCCAGCTGTCGGGCGGCGAGCAGCAGATGCTTGCTATCGGCCGAGCATTGATGACCAATCCGAAAGTACTGATGCTCGACGAGCCGGTGGAAGGGCTCGCGCCGGTTATCGTGGACGAGATCGTTACCCAGATCGGAAAAATCAAGGAAAGCGGTATTCCCATCATTCTTGTCGAGCAGAATCTGGCGGTGTGTACGCAGCTGGCGGACCGGCACTACATCATCGAACAGGGTCGCGTGGTCTATACGGGAAGCAATGCCGAGTTTCTCGCCGACGACGGCGTCAAGGACCGCTACCTCGGCATCAATATCGCCGCATGACAAGAGCCAAAGGATTTTCGTGCAAGGAGGATGTATGACAGCGTATCTCCAGTACCCGCCGGAAGAATTGGAGCGGCAGTACAACGTGCGATTGGCACGCCCCGACTTCGAGAGCGTGGTTATTCCGGGCTGGACGGCGCGAAGCGCCCGGCTTCGCGCAGCGGCGAACGCAAGGATCGACATGGCGTATGGCGCGCAGCAGCGCGAACGGCTCGACGTTTTCTCTGCCGATGGCGCTGCGGCCGCTCCGGCGATTGTGTTTTTCCATGGAGGGTATTGGCAGCGGTTCGACAAATCCGTGTTCAGCTTTGTTGCGGAGCCCTTTGTCAGGCGCGGTGTGTCCATCGTCCTGCCGAACTACGACCTTTGTCCTGCCGTCCGGATCGGAAAAATCCCGGAGCAGGCTTGGCGAGCGGTAGCCTGGGTTTGGCGGAACACAAGCGAACTGGGCATCGATCGAAACAGGATTTTCGTGATGGGCCATTCCGCCGGCGGGCACATTACCGCCATGCTCATGGCAACCCGGTGGCCATCGGTCGCACCGGATT
>NZ_LSTO01000001.1:2833490-2855681 GCF_002211445.1 Noviherbaspirillum denitrificans
CAGAACAGCAGTTCCGCCACGAAGTTGAACAGCAGGAGATAGATGGTGAGCGCAAGCGCGCCCGCCTTCACCAGCCGGCCGACAGGATGCAGCAGCCGCGTCTGCGGAAAGAGGAGGTGCAGCAGCACGATCGGCAGCAGCGCCCACAGCGCCGTGATGAGGTCGTAGCCAAACCCGAGCAGCAGGCTTCCCGGGACGGCGAGCCAGTCGACATCCTTCGCAGCGACGCCCAGGAGCATCAACCGGGTCGCCAGCGAGGCAACCAGGAAAACCGCAAGAAAGAGCAGCGGCGTACGGCCGAAAGTGCGTTCCAGTCCGGTACGCGCGCGTGAAATGAATGACATCCGCAAGTCCTCCCAAATTGACTTGCGAAGTATAGGCAGCGGGATGTGAAGGCCGGATGGGGGTTTTGTGAAGGATTTGTGAAATGCTTGATGCGCGTCAGGAATGGAAGCGCACACTCACCCGCGTACCCTGTTGCGGGCTGCCCTCGCCCGCATGGCTGTCGATGCCGCAGGTCCAGCCGTGCGCATCGCACACGCGTTTCACAATCGACAAGCCCAGCCCCATCCCGCCCGGCGCATCGCTGGCGCGGTAATGGCGCTCGAACACGCGTGCCATGTGCTCCGGCGGTATGCCGGGGCCGGTGTCAGCCACCGTCAGTACGCCGTCCGCATAGCCGATGTCAATCCGTCCGGACTCGGTATAGCGGGCCGCGTTGCCGATCAGGTTATCCAGCAGAAGTTGCAGCAGCGAGGCATCCGCATCAACGGTTACATGATCGGCAATATCGGTTGCAACCTGGACGTGGCGGTCCTCGCAAGCCTGGCGCACCGGTGCGATGGCGGCATCCACATAGCGTTTCAGTGCGAGCGGCTTGCGTTCATCGAGCACCAGTTCGCGGGCGAGGAAGAGCAGGCCGCGCAGGCGGCCTTCCATCGCATCCACGGAAGCGATGATGCGTCCGGCGCGGTCCCTGCTGCGTTCCTGCAGCGCCGGGTCGTCCGCGAGCAGTTCGGCGCTGGTCCGGATGCGTGTGAGCGGCGTACGCAACTCGTGGCTGACGTTGCCGGTGAACTCGCGCTCTCGTTCCAGCAATTCGCGGTTGCGCTGGCGATAACCGTCCAGCGCCTCGGCCAGCAGCGCCACCTCGCGGTCGAGGCCGGGCAGGTTCAGCGGCGTTTCGTCGTGGCGCTTGAGACGCTGCGTGATGTTTTCCAATTGATGCAGCACGCGTCCGGCGAGCCAGTAGCCGAGCCAGAGCGACGTCAGGCTCAGTACCCCGATGCCGATGAGCAGTTTCCATTCGAGCTGCTCCAGCCGTTCTTCATGCTCGCTCGCGTCGTACATCAGGTACAGGCGTTCGCTGCCGCTGTCGCGGATGCCGACGTGGTACTCGATCTTGCCGGCATACCATTCATGGATGCCGGCGGGCATGCGTGCGTATTCGGGGGGCAATTCGGGCGGACGCTGGCCGCGCGGCAGGCGAAAGAATTGCATGCGTTCCTGCCCGATCGGCAGGTCGCCCAGGTCGACGAGAGGCGCTCCGGGCTGTCGCAGCTGGTTCTCGAGGGTGGCATTCACCACCTCGTTGATCATGTCCTCTTCCTGCTCGTCGGTACTGACGAACAGCGCGACGGCCTGGATCAGCACGGCGAAGGTGGAGAGCAGCGTGAAGGTCAACGCGAGGCGCCAGCGCAGGCTATTGATCATCGGGATTCACCAGGCGGTAACCGCGGCCGTGCACGGTCTCGATCATGTTCTTTCCTTCCGGCAGCGCAAGCTCGCGGCGCAACTGCGACAGGTGGCTGCGCAGGGTATCGCTGCTCGCCTGCGGCTGCCCCCAGACGGCCTGCTCCAGTTCCTCGCGCGAGAACAGCTTGCCGGGCTGGCGCAGCATGGTGACGAGCAATGCCACACTCTTGGGCGACAGCTTGAGCGACTTGCCCTGCCAGGCGAGCGTGCCGGAGAACGGGTCGTACGCGAGTTCGCCCACGCGCACGGCGGCATCGACCACCCTGCCCTGCGCACGCTTGAGCAGCGCCTGGATGCGCGCATCCACTTCCTTCAGCGAAAACGGCTTGACGAGGTAATCGTCTGCCCCGGCATCGAAGCCGGCAAGCTTGTCGTCCAGCGCATCGCGCGCGGTGAGCATCAGGATGGGAATGCTCATCTTCGCATCGCCACGGATGCGCCGCGCCAGCGTCAGCCCGTCCATGCCGGGCAGGCCGATGTCGAGCACGACGGCATCGAAGCGCTCGGTCGTCAGCAGGTGCAGCGCGGTCAGGCCGTTGGGCGCCGCGTCCACCTCGTAGCCCTTGGCCGTGAGGTAGTCGTACAGGTTGCCGGCGATATCGGCGTCGTCCTCGGCGATCAGGATGCGCATGGTAGAGGGTGTCATGGGATCAGGAAGGGGGCACGCAGCCCCGAGAACCGGCCGAATGCAAGGCGCGGCGACGCGTCGTGGTGGTTCCACGGCAAGGAGCCGCAACACGGCAGGCGGCCGGTTATCGGGGCTGCCCTGCGGGTTCGGTCGAGAAGGCACGCATTGCGTTGTTGCGGCGCTTGCGCAGGCACCCAGCCTGCGCGGCGCACCGCGCCTAGCACTGCATGCCTTCTCGACCGAACGTGCCCCCTTCCTGCCCCCATGACACCCTCTACACGGAACGGGTGATGCCGCCGTCCACCCGCAGGTTCTGGCCGGTGATGTAGCCGGCATCGGCCGACAGCAGGAAGGCGACTGTCTTCGCAAGTTCCTCCTGCGTTCCCTGGCGGCCCATCGGGATTTGCGCGATGGTCGCTTCGTTCTGCGCGATCGAGTCGACGTAGCCCGGCAGCACGTTGTTGATGCGGATATTGGACTTCGCCACTTCGTCGGCGTAGATCTTCGTGAAGCTGCCCAGCGCCGCGCGCAGCGTCGCGGAAATCGGGAAGCGCGCCGACGGCTCGTAGGCGGCGAAGGTGGAGATGTTGACGATCGCGCCGCCGCCCTGCGCCTGCATGACTGGTGTGACGAGGCGCGCCATGCGCACCACGTTCAGGAGCAACAGGTCGAGGCCGGCATGCCAGTCGGCATCGCTCAGTTCCAGCAGCGGGCCCTTCTTCGGATGGCCGGTGTTGTTGACTACCGCATCGATGCGGCCGTGGGTATCCATTGCGAGCGCGACCAGCTTTTGCAAGTCGTCCGCGTTGTCGCTCGAACCCTGCAGTGCGATGCCGCCGAGTTCTTTTGCGAGCGCATGGATGTCTTCGGAACGGGACATCAGCACCAGCTTGTAGCCGCGCGCGGCCAGTTCGCGCGCGCAGGCGGCGCCCATGCCGCGCGATGCGGCGGTGATCAATGCAACTTTTTCCATATGTCCTGCCTCAACGTGGATCGAGGACACATCATACTAAAATGGCCGGATGGATATCACCCTGGCCGAACTGGAAGAAGCGATCAACTACTGGCGCGCGTTGCGCCCGTCGAGTGGCGAAGAGTGCGCGCTCTCGCCGGAAGTGAATGCGCTGGCGGATGTCTATGCAATGATGATTTACACCCGCAGCCGCAGCATGCCGTTCGACAGCATGCCGCCGGCGGCCAGGCAGCTGGTGGATGCCTGGCGAAACAAGATTTAATTCCCTTCGAGCGGCTTGCGCGTCACGTAGGTCCGCAACACGTACTCCGAGACATTCGCGATGTCCTGGTTGTTCATGCTCTTCTCCCACGCCGGCATGTGGCCTTTGCCATAAGTAACCGTGGAGAACAGCGTGAACCCGGTGGCGTAGTCGCGGAAATCCTGCGCATTGAAATTGCGCGGCTTGAGCTGCGCGGCACGCGGGTCCGTGCCCTTGCCGTCTCCCTGCGCGCCATGGCAGGACTGGCAGTTCGCCGCGTACACCGCCTTGCCGCGCACCGCGTCCGGCTTCAGCCCGTATGGGTAGTCGACCTGCCTGGCCTTGGAATGGTCGTGGTGCTTGTGCCGCGGGTCGCCGTGGTCATGGAAATTGTCGGCAGGCTTGCCGCCCATGAAGCGGACGATGATGTAGTCCACCAGGGTTTCCATCTGCTCGGGCGACAGGTGCTCCTTCCATGAAATCATCGCGGTGCGCTTGCCGTCCTTGGTGTAGGTGCCCTTCTCCAGCGTCTGCAGCATGTGGTCGCGCGACAGTTCTTCACGCGCCTTGGCGTTGGTGAAGTTGCGCGGCGGCGGGTCGAGCGCGAGGCGGGCCTGGGTCTGGCCGTCGCCGTCCGGACCGTGGCAGACGGCGCAATAGTGGCGGAAGAGCTTGTCCGGCTCGTCCGTGCTCATGAGGCTCTTCCACTTCTTGTCCTGGGCCATGGCGGAACCGGCGAGGGTGGCCGCGAGCAGCGCGAAAACGGCTGCCCGGCGTGCGGCTTTGCTTGGGTGCATCACGAACCTTTCCACATTATCAACAGTCGCCTGGAGCGACTTTGGGGCTCATTGTATAGCCCTGCGGAATCGCGAGAACGGAATCTACATCAAGTTTTTTCGTGGATGTGATGCCGCTTTGGCATGTGGTTCGGGTTCGTGATGTCCTCCTGCTATTTCTTTTCCATTTCCTTTTCCTGCAAGGCGCGCCACATCACCTTGCCGGTCGCGGATTTCGGCAGCGCGTCGACAAACTCCACCAGTTTGGGCACCTTGTAGGCCGCCATCTTCTGCTGCGCCCAGCCGATGATGTCGTCCGCCGTGGCGTCCGTGCCGGGACGCCTGACGATCACCGCCTTGACCGTCTCGCCGCGATAGGCGTCGCGCGAGGCGATGATGCAGCATTCCTGCACCGCCGGATGCTGGTACATCATCGATTCCACTTCCGCCGGCCAGACCTTGAAGCCGCTGGCGTTGATCATGCGCTTCAGGCGGTCCGTGAAAAAGAAAAATCCTTCCTCGTCCATGTAGCCCAGGTCGCCCGAGCGGAAGAAGCGCTTGCCATCCAGTTCGGCGAAGGCTTCCGCGGTCTTGCGCGGGTCGTTCCAGTAACCCTGGAATACCTGCGGGCCATGGATCCAGATCTCGCCGGTTTCGCCTTGCGGCACTTCCTTCATCGTAATCGGATCGACGATGCGCGAATCGACATTCAGGTAGGGCACGCCGAGGCATTGCTGCTTCATGCGGTTGGGCGGATTGACGTGCGAGGCGGCCATGGTCTCCGACAGGCCGTAACCTTCCATGTACTGCTGGCCCGTGAGGTCGAGCAGTTTCTGCGCGATCGCCGCCGGCATCGCGGCACCGCCGCCCGACACGCGCTTGAGGCCCGAGATGTCGTACTCGGCCAGGCGCGGGTTCGACAGGAAGTCGATCATCATGGTCGGGATCAGCGTCCAGGTCGTGACCTTGTAACGCGTGATCAGCTGGCCGGCCGCGTCGCGGTCCCAGCGCGGCAGTACGACGATCGCGCCGCCGGTATAGATCATCGCATTCATCACCGATTGCATGCCGGTGACATGGAAGAACGGCAGCACCGCCAGCGTGACATGGTCCGGCGCCATCGGTCCCGACCACGTCGGGCTGGCGACCGCATTGAACATCACCGAGCGGTGCGTATGGACGCAGCCCTTGGGCTTGCCGGTGGTGCCGGAGGTATAGGGCATGCAGGCGAGGTCGTCCGGTCCCGCCTCGTGCGGACGCGGCGCATGGGCGGCGGCGAGTGCGTCCTGCCAGCATACGACGCCGGCTTGGGCTGGCACGTCGCGCGGCGCGCGCACGAAGTCGGGGACATTCAGTTCCGTCGGCGCGACGAGGTAGTCGGAATAAGTGGCAACGAGCGCCGTCTGCAGCGCGCCCTTCCCCACCAGCGGCGCGGTGCGTGAAAAGATTTCCTGCGACACGATGCCGGCCTTCGCGCCGCTGTCCTCGACGTAATGCTGCAGCTCGTCGGTCATCAGCATCGGATTGACCGGCACCACCATCGCATCGGCGCGCATGATCGCGTAGAAGGCGATGATGAACTGCGGGCTGTTCTGCATGTTCAGCAGAACACGGTCGCCGCGTCCGATGCCGCAGGCATGCTGCAGGTAACCGGCCAGCGCCAGCACCTGCTCGTGCACCTGCGCATAGGACAGCACGGTGTCGTAGAAGATGATTGCGGGCTTGTTCGGATAGCGGCGCGCGGATACCTCGAGGTTGACGTACAGGCTGGTGTCGGGAATGGTGATGGCGTGCGGAAGTCCCGCCGGCCAGTGGGCGTAATGGGTGGTGTTCATTGTCTCCGTCTCGTCGTTTTTATGGGGAAAAATCATTATAGGCGCGCATGGAAAACGCTGCTTCCGGCAGGATTTTTTCTCCTGCGCTACCATCGCTTTTTTCCGTTCAAAGGAGGAATCCCATGAAGCTCTACTACTCGACCGGCGCCTGTTCCCTGTCCCCGCACATCGTCCTGCGCGAAGCAGGTTTCCCCTTCGAACTCGAACGCGTGAACCTGGCCAGCAAGAAGACCGCCGCCGACGAAGACTATCTCGCCGTCAATCCGAAGGGTTATGTGCCGGCGCTCAAGCTCGACAGCGGCGACGTGCTGACCGAAGGCCCGGCCATCGTGCAATACCTCGCGGACAAGGCGCCCGAAAAACAGCTTGCGCCGGCGGCCGGCACGATGGAACGCTACCGCCTGGTTGAATGGCTGAACTTCATTTCGACGGAATTGCACAAGCAATTCTCGCCGCTGTTCAAGCCGAACACGCCGGAAGAAACGAAGGAGGCCGCGCGCAACACCATTTCCACGCGGCTCAATATCGTCGATAAGCAACTCCAGGGGCGCGACTACCTGACCGGGAACCAATTCAGCGTTGCGGATGCCTATCTCTTCACCGTGCTCAACTGGGCACGGCCGATGAAGTTCGACCTGGGCCAATGGCCCGCGGTAGAGACATACATGCAGCGGGTGGCCGCGCGGCCGGCAGTCCAGGAAGCCATGAAGGCGGAGGGCTTGCTCAAGGAGTGACCCGGTCCGCGCTGCAACTCGATGCATTGGGGAGGTTGCAGGGATATGGACTCGAAAATCAAGACGATTGGCGCCCGCCCGCGCGTTGCCCTCGTGCTGCAAGGGGGTGGCGCACTCGGCGCCTACCAGGCGGGTGTCTACCAGGCGCTCCATGAACATGGCCTGACGCCCGACTGGGTGGTGGGCACGTCAATCGGCGCCATCAACGGCGCCATCATCGCAGGCAACAAGCGGCCGCAGCGCCTCGACCGGCTCAAGGCTTTCTGGGACGAGGTCGCGCATTCCGACCTGCTCGACATGCGCAAGGTGCCCGATTCGGCGCGCCGCCTCAACACCCTGTTCACCACCATCGACACTGTCGCACAGGGCGTGCCGGGGATGTATGCGCTGCGCTGGTTCAATCCCTTCTTCGCCGGCTGGCCGGTCGAAGCGGAATCGGCCAGCTTCTACGACACCATGCCGCTGGAAGAAACCCTGAAACGCCTGGTCGACCTCGACTGTCTGAATACGTCCAGCGGGATCCGCCTGACCGTCAGCGCGATCAAGGTCACCTGCGGCCAGCTCGCCAACTTCGACACTGCGCACCAGGCGGTGAACATCAAGCATGTGATGGCCAGCGGCGCGCTGCCACCGGGCTTTCCGCCGGTGCGTATCGACGGCGACCTGTACTGGGACGGCGGCCTGTACTCCAATACGCCGCTGGAGACGGTGCTGGCCGACGAGCCGCGCGTCGACACCATCTGCTTCATGGTCGACCTGTGGAGTCCCGACGGCCCCGAACCGAACACGCTGGAGCAGGTGTACACGCGGCAAAAGGATGTGCTGTACGCGTCGCGCTCGCGGCGCCATATCGATGCCTACCTGCGCGGTCACCGCCTGCGCCGGCTGGTGCGCACGCTGCGCGCGAAAGTGCCGGACCACCTGCTGAGCGAGGATGTGCTGCGCGAACTGGACAAGGTCGGCATCGACACCACCATGCACATCGTGCGGCTGGCCTATGCCGGCCGCGACTGGCAGATGGCGTCCAAGGACATCAACTTTTCGAAGGGATCGATCGAATGGCGCTGGGAGCAGGGCTACCAGGATGCGATGCGCGCGATCGACCATGGTGCGTGGCGCGCGGAAGCCCCGGAAGGCGCCGGGGTGCTGGTGCATGAGATCGGGCCGGACGGCCGCGAAGAGCGCTTATCGGGCTGACAGCAGACCTTGTGGCGATGCCGGCATGCGGCAGGGCAGTCCGCGCTCGGTTCCCGTATCGGCGGTTGCGCCGGCCGCATCGGCGCTGAGGCGCGACATGACGAACACACTGCCCGCCGCACGGTCGACACGGATCGGCCGGATATCGGCCATCTCCGGCCAGGCGCTGACGGATTTCCAGGTATTGCTGGCCTTGCCCAGCACCTGCAGGAAGTACTGGCCGTCCTGCCGGCGCACGCGTGCACCGACGCTGCCGTCGACGTCCATGATCCAGCGCGTCACGTCGCCATTGTTCTTCCACACCATGTCCACCTTGCCGGTTGCAGGGTCAGCGGTATAAACGTCGAACACGGCGGTGTCGCGCCGGTTGCTGACCAGCACCAGCTTGCCGGATTGCGGATCGCCCGCATGGATCACGTGCGAGGCGCTGCCCTTCCACGGCGTGAGGTTGACAGGTGTGGCGCCGGGACGATCGGTGTCGATCAGCACGACCTGAGTATTGCCGCCGCCCTCGGGGTCGGATTCATGGATCAGGTGACGGCTGTCGCAGGCCCAGTAAGGCAGGGTACGCCCGAGCCGGAACACCGCGGCGTCCCCGCCCTCGGCCGCGCGCACGAAGGTGGTCACATCCCGGCCGTACAGCGCGTGCCAGAGCAGCTTCCTGCCGTCGGGCGAAGGCTTGCTGCCACTGGGCGCATCGATGGAGGCGACGAACTTGCGCAAGGGGTCGGGCGCAGGCAGCTGGGTCGTTGCCTGGTCAGGCAGGGCTTGCCAGCCCGCGCAGCCGGCGAGCAGGCAGGCGCCGCCGGTCAGTGTGATGCGCGATGCGATCGATGCCATCTTGTCATTCCTTGTCGATGCGGGACAGCTCGGAAGTATAAACTAGCGTTTGCGCGCCAATGTAAGTCCGTCGCCAAGCGGCAGCATCGACAGGTCGACGCGCGCGTCATCGCGCAGCTTGCGGTTGAACGCCTGCAGCGCCGCCGTGTCGGCGTCCTCCGCCGGCCGCGCCACCCGCCCGCTCCACAGCACATTGTCGACGGCAATCAGGCCGCCCTGCCGCAGCAGGACGAGGCAACGTTCGTAATAGGCGTCGTAGCCGGTCTTGTCCGCATCGATGAAGGCGAAGTCGAAACGGCCACTGCGTCCTTCCGCAATCAATGCATCCAGCGTCTCCAGCGCCGGCGCGATGCGCAGGTCGATCTTGTGCGCGACGCCGGCCTGCTTCCAGTAATCCTGCCCGATGTCGGTATATTCGCGGCTGATGTCGCAGGCGACGACACGGCCCTCGTCCGGCAGGGCCAGCGCGACGGCCAGTGCGCTGTAGCCGGTGAAGGTGCCGATCTCGATCGTGTTGCGCGCGCCCAGCAGGCGCACCAGCAGTTGCAGGAATTGCCCCTGCTCCGCGGCAATCTGCATGCGCGCCAGCGGATGGGTGGCGTTGGCTTCGCGCAGCGCGGCGAGCACCGGGTGGTCGCGTAGCGAGGCGTCGATCAGGTAACGGTAGAGCGTATCGTCCAGGTTGAGCGTGCGGGTGGTCATGGCGTCTCCTTGTGGCGGCCCTCCATTGTGCAGCGATCCGTCCCGGCGCGAAACCGTGCCAGGTGAACTAGCCTCACGGCAGCACGTCTAACAAAACGGGTGTCATCCGGACATGCCCGCCGTCAACAAGGCCGCACCAATGGATACCGAGGCCGACCGCCCCCTCGCGGGCCAGACCATCCTGTTGGTGGACGATACCCCGGCAAACCTCAAGGTGCTGGCTCACGCGCTGGAGGATGCCGGGTTGCAAGTGCTTGTCGCGCTGGATGGCGAAGAAGCGGTGCGTTGCGCGCTGGCTGTGGTACCCGACCTGATCCTGCTCGATATCCTGATGCCCGGCATCGACGGCCTTGAAACCTGCCGGCGCTTGAAAGCCGAATCCACGCTGCACGATATCCCGGTCGTCTTCATGAGCGCACTGTCGGAACACAGCGACAAGCTGCGCGGCTTCCGCGCCGGCGGCGTGGATTACATCACCAAGCCCTTCGATATCCAGGAAGCCCTGGCACGCATCCGCACCCACCTCAACCTGCGCGATGCGCGACGCCACCTGGCCGAACAGAATGCGGCCCTTCAGACAGAGATTGCATTGCGCCGGCAAGCCGAAATCCGCCTGCAGCACGCCTACTGCGAGCTCGACAGCCGGGTCGCGCAGCGCACCGCGGAACTCGGGCGCGCCCATGCGCGGCTGCGCCGGCTGGTGGAGTCGAACATCATCGGTATCTACTTCTGGACCGTGGATGGCACGATCACCGAAGCGAACGACGCCTTCCTGCACCTGCTCGGCTACACCCAGCAAGACCTGCAGGACGGCAAGATCGGGCTGGCGAACATCGCGCCGCCCGGTTACCGGGCGATCGCGAGGAAGGCGCTCGACACGCTGCGCGCCAGGGGACGCATCGATCCGGTCGAACGCGAATACCTGCACCGTGACGGCACCCGCATCCCCATCCTGATCGGCGCCGCCTTCATCAATGGCGAGCAGCGCGAAGGCGTCTCCTTCGTGCTCGACCTGTCGGAACGCAAGAAGGCCGAGGAACGCATCCGCTACATGGCCGACCACGACGCATTGACCGGGCTGCCCAACCGTACGCTGCTGCGCGACCGCCTGCAGCAGGCGATCGCGCATGCGCACCGCACCGGCACGCGCGTCGCCGTACTGTTCATCGATCTCGACTACTTCAAGCACATCAACGATTCGCTCGGCCACCAGATCGGCGACACGCTATTGAAGATGGTGGCCGCGCGCCTGACCGCCTGCGTGCGCGAGGGCGACAGTGTGGCCCGACTGGGCGGCGACGAATTCGTCCTGACGCTGCCGCTGGCCGAAGACGGGTCCACCGCCGCCATCGTGGCGCGCAAGACGCTCGCCGCGCTGGACAAGCCCTTCCAGTGCTGCGACCACGAACTGCATGTCGGCAGCAGCATCGGCATCAGCCTCTATCCGGATGACGGCAAGGATGTCGACACGTTGATGCGCACTGCCGATACCGCGATGTACCATGCGAAGGAAAAGGGCCGCGGCAACTACCAGTTCTTCACGCCGTCGCTCAACCGCGCGGCGCAACGCCGCCATGCGATGACGAATGCACTGCGCCATGCATTGATACACGAGGAATTCACGCTCTTCTACCAGCCGCAGGTGGAATTGGACAGCGGCCGCATCTTCTCCGCCGAAGCGCTGCTACGCTGGAACCGCAACGGACAGGTGTCTGGCACCTGCCATGAGTTCATCACGATCGCGGAAGAAACCGGCCTCATCCTGCCGATCGGCGAATGGGTGCTGCGGCAGGCATGCCTGCAACTTCGGCGCTGGCACGAGCTGGGTTTTGCAGACCTCGACATCGCGGTGAACCTGTCGCCGCGCCAGTTCTTCCAGCCGGATTTCCGCGGCATGGTGGGCGACATCCTGCGCGACGCGGGTGTGCCGCCGTCACGACTGGACCTGGAGATCACGGAAAGCACGCTGATGCAGCGCACGGAAGACAACATGGCCACGCTCAAGCAGCTCGCCGGCATGGGCATCAAGCTGTCGGTGGACGACTTCGGCACCGGCTATTCAAGCCTGGCCTACCTGCAGCGCTTCCCGGTCGACGCGCTCAAGATCGACCGCGCCTTCGTCAGCGGCATCGGGCAGAACGCCAACGACACCGCGTTGGTCGAAGCGATCATCTCGATGGCGCACAGCCTGCGTCTGCGCGTGCTGGCGGAGGGCGTGGAGACGCCGGAGCAGAAGACCTTCCTGCAGGCGCTCGGCTGCCCGGCCGCGCAAGGTTTCTATTACGGCGCCGCGGTACCGGCGGAAGAGTTCACGGAATTGCTGCGGCGGCAGCGGATCAGCGCTTAAATGCTTTGGTCCATTTCATCGGACGGGCAGCTGTCGGCGCGATGATGACGCACGATGCGCGCCGGCACGCCAGCCACCGTGCAATGCGGAGGCACGGCGCGCAGCACGACGCTGCCAGCCGCTACCTTGCTCATGGTGCCGACCTCGATATTGCCGAGGATCTTGGCGCCCGCGCCGATCATCACACCGCTGCGGATCTTCGGATGGCGGTCGCCGTGCTCCTTGCCGGTGCCGCCCAGCGTCACGTTCTGCAAGATGGACACATGGTCTTCGACCACCGACGTCTCGCCGATAACGATACCGGTCGCATGGTCGAACATCACGCCGCTGCCGATGCGCGCGGCCGGATGGATATCGACGCCCAGTGCCACCGATGCCTGGTTGGACAGTGCGAACGCCAGCTCCTGCCGGCCTTCCCGCCACAATGCATGCGCAATGCGGTAGGACTGCAGCGACTGGAAGCCCTTGAGGTTGAGCACCACATGCAGCAGGTTGGGGCAGGCCGGATCGCGGTCCTTGACCGCCGCCAGGTCCGCGGCCGCCTGTTGCGCGATGCCGGGCGCCGCGCGCATCACGCCGTCAAACAGTTCACGCAATGCGCTCTCCGGCAAGTCTTCCGTCGCCAGCCTCCGGGCGACCACTGCCGCGATCGACGCTGCAAGTGTCGGCCGGTCCAGCACCATCGCCTTCAGGCGCGGCAGCAGGATGGGTTCGCACGCGGCCGCCTGCTCGGCTTCCGCGCGGATCTCGTGCCAGATGCTGTCCTGCGTCCACGCCTGCGGCCGCATGTCCGCGAACACGGCGGGCGCGGACAGCAGGGATGCCGGGATCGCGCTGCGGCGGGCGAGCGTGGCGTCGGTGGTGTTCATGCTTTTCCTTTCCATGGCGGCAGCATCGCTGTCCCAAAAAACAAAATGGCCGCAGGTCGTGAACTCTGCGGCCATCGGAATCTGTCGAATACGCGTGCGTCAGTCGGCAGGCCCCAAAGGCCGGCCACGACAACAAATCTGTGCGGAAACAACGCGCTTGTCCATGTGTCCAAACAAAAAGAGAATATGCTTAGTGCCAAATCGTCTAAGGGCCATTAAAGCATATTTTCACCGGCACTGCCCGACCAGTGCGCTTCTTGCAAAACTTCTTGCACCATAATTGCCAGGATGGAAAGAATACGCGTCGGCCTCATTTCCGACACCCACAACCTGCTGCGCCCCGAAGCCGCGCTGGCCCTGAAAGGCGTCAGCCGGATCATCCATGCCGGCGACATTTGCGATGCACACGTCCTGCGCGAACTGGAAGCGATCGCGCCGGTGACGGCCGTACGCGGCAACAACGACCGCGGGCCATGGGCGCACACGCTGCATGAACGGGAACGCATCGATATCGGCGGCGTCGCGATCTACGTCGTGCACGACCTGCATGACCTCGACGTCGTGCCCGAGCGGGAGGGCATCAAGGTTGTGGTGTCGGGGCATTCGCACCGGCCGCTGATGAAGATGGAGAACGGCGTGCTGTATATCAATCCGGGCAGCGCGGGGCCGAGGCGGTTTACGCTGCCGATTTCGATCGGGTTCCTCGAGATTGCCGACGGACGCGCAAAGGGACGCCTGCAGACGCTGGAAGTCGGCTAGTAAATCTGTTCGCCCGCCTGCGCGCCGCCACGCGCATCTGCAGCACCGGTCATGCTTAACGCGACCGCTTCGGCCACCTTGATGCCATCCACGCCGGCGGAAAGAATCCCGCCCGCATAACCCGCGCCCTCGCCCGCCGGGAACAGTCCCTTCACATTCACGCTCTGGAAGTTGTCCAGGCGCTTGATGCGCACCGGCGACGACGTGCGCGTTTCCACGCCGGTCAGCATCGCATCGGCCATCGCATAGCCGCGAATCTGCCTGTCGAATGCCGGAATCGCCTCGCGCATCGCTTCGATCGCGTAGGCAGGCAGCGACGGCGCAAGGTCGGTCAGGTGCACGCCGGGCTTGTAGGACGGCTGCACCGAGCCGAATGCCTTCGACGGCCGGCCGGCGAGGAAATCGCCGACCAGCTGGCCGGGCGCGTCGTAATTGCCGCCACCCATTTCAAAGGCACGCGATTCGAGTTCGCGCTGGAAATCGATACCGGCCAACGGATGTTTGTCCCCGCCAAAATCCTCAGGGTTGATGCCGACCACGAAGCCGCTGTTGGCATTGCGCTCATTGCGCGAATATTGGCTCATGCCATTGGTGACCACCCTCCCCGCCTCCGACGTCGCAGCGACCACCGTGCCGCCCGGGCACATGCAGAAGCTGTACACGGTGCGGCCATTGCCGCAGTGATGGACCAGCTTGTAATCGGCCGCGCCGAGCAGCGGATGGCCGGCGAACTTGCCGAAGCGCGCGCGGTCGATCACGGACTGCGGATGTTCGATGCGGAAGCCGACCGAGAACGGCTTGGCCTCGACATACACGCCGCGGTCGTACAGCATCTGGAAGGTGTCGCGCGCGCTGTGGCCGACTGCCAGCACCACATGATCGGTAGCGATGCGTTCGCCGCCTTCCAGCACGACGCCGCGCACCTGGCCGTTGTCGATCTCGATGTCGGTCACCTTCGCTTCGAAGCGGAATTCGCCGCCCAGCGAAGCGATCGTCTCGCGCATCGCCTCCACCATCTTCACGAGGCGGAAGGTGCCGATGTGCGGCTTGCTCACGTAGAGGATTTCCTCAGGCGCGAATGCTTTCACGAATTCGGTGAGCACCTTGCGGCCGTAATGCTTCGGGTCCTTGATGCCGCTATGCAGCTTGCCGTCGGAGAAGGTACCCGCGCCGCCCTCGCCGAACTGCACGTTGGACTCGGGATTGAGCTCGCGCTTGCGCCACAGTCCCCAGGTATCCTTGGTCCGCTCGCGCACCACCTTGCCGCGTTCGAGGATGATCGGACGGAAACCCATTTGCGCGAGGATCAGGGCGGCGAAGATGCCGCACGGACCGAAGCCGATCACCACCGGACGCGATGCGGTCTGCGCCGGCGCCTGCGCGACGAACTTGTAGCTGGTGTCCGGCGCAACCGTGACATTCGGCAATGCCTTTGCGAGCACTGCCGCCTCATCCTTCACCTCCACCTCGAGGGTGTAGACCAGCGTGATCTGGCTGCGCCGGCGCGCATCGTAGCCGCGGCGGAAAATCGTCAGGCCGAGCAGGTCGGCGCCGGCAATCTTCAGGCGGTCGAGGACGGCCGCACGCAGGTCGGCTTCAGGGTGGTCGAGCGGGAGGATGACGTTGGTGAGTCGGAGCATGCGGTGAACCTTCAGGGAAGGCTGCTATTTTACCGCACGGCACCCCCGCCAACGGCATCGATCCCGCAGGCGCTGCGTCAGGTGTTACTTGCCCGGAGTGGCGCTGTTGGATGAACCCGACGTGCCCGATACGCCGGTCTTGTCCTTGGACATGGATCCGGAAGAAGTACCGGATGCCGACGTGCCGGCAGGTCCTTGCGATCCTGACGCCGAATTCTTCATGCTGCTCACATCCTGCGCCATGTTGAGGTGCTGGCTGACCACCGGTTCCATCTTCGCGACCAGTGCCTTGAGGTCCGGATCACTGGCGCGCTTTTGGGCGCTCTGCAACATCTTGTGCGTGTCCTTGTGATCGTTCAGGCCGCCCTGCTTCATGTACTGCTTGTCGAACTTGTCACCTTCGAGTGCGGAGAGTTTCTTTGCCATCGCCTTGTGCTTGTTGTCCGGTTCGGTCGGCAAGGTCATGCCCTTTGCCTGGGCCAGCTGTTCCAGGTCCTTCTGCGCCTGCTGGTGGTCGTCGACCATCTTTTGCGCAAAGTTGCGCACCTGGTCGTTCTTCGACTGGCTGAGCGCAATCTTGCCGGCTTCGATCTCTGCAAGGTTCGACACGGCCAGTTCGTTGACAATGTTCTGGTCGCCACGGCTCATCGACTTGCCGGATTGCGCGCTGCTGCTTGCTTTACCGGAAGAACCGGAAGACGCAGCAGACTGTGCCTGCGCGCCAGGCACGCTGAACAGCATCGCCAGCAAGGCGACTCCAAACATTCGGTTGAGAATCTGACGTTGTTGCATATGGCCTCCTTCATGGACGTGACGGCAATAGCCGGGATTGACATCCTTCGATGCCTTCGATGGAAGAGGCAATGTGCATGCCAGTCGGGCAAGAGCGCGCGAATACGCCTTCGCAGCACGACAGCGGGAAGAGACTACAGGCAGGAGGAAAAAATTACAGGAACACGATGCGCAAAAAAAAAAGTGCCAAAGCTTGCGCTTTGGCACAAGTCTTGCCGGATTGCTCCGACAAGCGCCCATGAAAATGAGGCTGGCGAGAAATGCCGCGTGCGAACAGAAATGCACGCAGCCAGGTCGCGAGGCTCGCTGCGCGCCTTGCGGCGCTCCCCTTTCCGTGCAGCGTCCTCGCAAACCTCAAGTCTCTCTAGCCGCGTTGCCTCTTTTCACACTTGCATTCGATCGTTCCGAGTACATTGCCCTGCGGATCGACAGTCTCCAGGAACACGTCAAAGCCCCACAGCCGCGCCACATGCTTGAGCACCTCGTCCGCCTGTCCGTTGAGCGGACGGCGCAGGTACTGGTTGTGGCGCAGCGTCAGCGAGCGCTGGCCGCGCGTGTCCACCGACCACACCTGGATGTTCGGCTCGCGGTTGTGCATGTTGTACTGTCCCGCGAGCTGCTCGCGCAGGTAGCGGTAGCCGTCGTCGTCATGGATCGCGGAGATCTGCAGCTTGTCCTTCTTGTCGTCGTCCAGCACAGCGAAGAAGTGGAAGTCGCGGATCAGCTTGGGCGACAGGTATTGGGAGATGAAACTTTCGTCCTTGAAATTGCGCATCGCAAAGTCGAGCGTCTTCTTCCAGTCGGTGCCGGCGATGTCCGGGAACCACTGGCGGTCCTCGTCCGTCGGGTTTTCGCAAATGCGGCGGATGTCGCGCATCATCGCGAAGCCGAGCGCATACGGGTTGATGCCGTTGAAGTACTTGCTGGTGACCGGCGGCTGGTACACCACGTTGGTGTGGCTCTGCAGGAACTCCATCATGAAACCGTTGCCGACCACGCCTTCGTCGTACAGCTGGTTGAGGATGGTGTAGTGCCAGAAGGTGGCCCAGCCTTCGTTCATCACCTGCGTCTGGCGCTGCGGATAGAAGTACTGGGAAATCTTGCGCACGATGCGCACGATCTCGCGCTCCCAGGGCTGCAAGAGCGGCGCGTACTTCTCGATGAAGTAGAGCAGGTTTTCCTGCGGTTCCGGCGGGAAGCGGACGGGCGCGGCCTCGGCCACGACCTCCTGCTTGCGCGGCAGCGTGCGCCACAGGTCGTTGACCTGCGACTGCAGGTAGGCTTCACGCTCTTCCTGGCGCTCGCGCTCCTTGGCTAGGGAAAGCTTCGCCGGACGCTTGTAGCGGTCCACGCCGTAGTTCTGCAGCGCATGGCAGGAATCGAGCAGCAGCTCCACCGCCTCGATGCCGTAACGCTGCTCGCACTCGGCGATGTAGTTCTTCGCGAACACCATGTAGTCGATGATCGCTTCCGCATCGGTCCAGGTGCGGAACAGGTAGTTGCCCTTGAAGAAGGAGTTGTGGCCATAGGAGGCGTGCGCGATCACCAGCGCCTGCATCGTCAGGCTGTTCTCTTCCATCAGGTAGGCGATGCAGGGATTGGAGTTGATGACAATCTCGTACGCCAGTCCCATGTAGCCGCGGCGGTAGCTCTTCTCGGTGGAAAGGAAATGCTTGCCGAAGGACCAGTGCGCGTAGGACACCGGCATGCCGACCGATGCGTAGGCATCCATCATCTGTTCGGCGGTGATGATCTCGAGCTGGTTCGGGTAGGTATCCAGGCCGAAGTTCTCCGCGACGCGGCGAATTTCGCTGTGCGCCTGCTCGATCAGTTCGAACGTCCATTCCGATTGGTCCGGCAGGCGCGCAGGCTTGACCGCCTTCTTCCGTCCGGTCTTCTTGGCAGGGGCTTTGTCGAGGACTTTGATCATTTTGGTTGCTTCTTGAACAGTTCCCTGAATACCGGGTAGATATCAGCCGGCGACTCGATCTTCTGCTGCGCAAAGTGCGGGTGGTAGTCCTGGACCTGCAGGTACTCGTACCACAGGTTTTGCGGCTCGCCGTCCGTGATCTCGACGTAGGCGTAGTACTGCACCAGCGGCATGATCTTGTCGACCAGCAGTTCGCGGCAGGTCACCGAATCGTTGTCCCAGTTGTCGCCGTCCGAAGCCTGGGCGACATAGATGTTCCAGTCGCTGGTCGAATAGCGCTCGTTGATCACCTTGTTGAGCAGGTGCAGCGCGGACGACACCACGGTGCCGCCGGATTCGCGGGAATTGAAGAACTCGTCTTCCGTCACTTCGGTTGCCTGCGTGTGATGGCGGATGAACACCACCTCGATCTTTTCGTAGGCACGCTCGAGGAACAGGTAAAGCAGGATGAAGAAACGCTTGGCCGCATCCTTCTTCGCCTGGTCCATCGAGCCCGACACGTCCATCACGCAGAACATGACAGCCTGGCTGGACGGCTTGGGCACCTTGATGCGGTTGCTGTAGCGCAGGTCGATCGGATCGAGGAAGGCGATGCCGTCGATCTTGGCGCGCAGGTGGTGGATCTCCTTGCGCAACGCGATGATGCGGTAGTCGTCTTCGAAGGTGCTCTTCAGCAGCTCGTTCATCTCCTGTTCCGCCTCGCGCAGCCGCTTGCGCGACTTCGAACCGACGGCGATGCGGCGGCCGATCGCGCCGCGCATCGAGCGCAGCACATGGATGTTGGTCGGTGTGCCGGAGATGGTGTAGCCCGCGCGCTGGTTGCGGAACTCGTTGATGGACGTGAGCTGGGTCTTGACCAGGTTGGGCAGTTCGAGGTCTTCGAAGAAGTAGTTCATGAACTCTTCGCGCGTCAGCTCGAAGGTGAAATCGTCTTCGGTGATTTCCTCGCTGTTGCCCGCCTTGCCCTTGCCGGCGCCACCGCCGCCCTTCGGCCGCTGGATCTGGTCGCCCTTCTGGTATTGCTCATTGCCTGGGCGCACGACTTCCCAGATACCGCCATGCGCATGGCCGAACGTGGGTTCGTTGATGTCCTTGACGGGGATGGATACTTTTTCGCCTTTCTCGACCTCGGTGATCGAGCGGCCCTTGATGGCGCGTTGTACGGCGTCCTTGATCTGGCCCTTGTAACGCCGCAAGAAGCGTTCGCGATTGACCGCGGACTTGTTCTTGCCCTGCAGACGCCGGTCGATGAGGTGAGCCAAAGTGCCTCCTGAAACTGTATGGGCGTTGTTTTCTCCCTCTCAAGCTCGGAGAGAGGGATTGTCCTGCAACATCTGCCTGTCCCTTCCCCCTGCAAGGGAGAGGGGACAGGCAGGTTATGGAGCAGGCTGTTACTACATCACGACGACTTGCGAACCCGCAGGTACCACTCGCACAGCAGACGCACCTGCTTCGCGGTGTAACCCTTGGCCACCATGCGCGACACGAACTCCTGGTGCTTGTTCGCATCGTCGGCGCTGGCCTTGGCGTTGAACGAGATCACCGGCAGCAGCTCCTCGGTGTTCGAGAACATCTTCTTCTCGATCACGGTGCGCAGCTTTTCGTAGCTGGTCCAGGTCGGGTTCTTGCCGCTGTTCTGCGCACGCGCGCGCAGCACGAAGTTGACGATCTCGTTGCGGAAGTCCTTCGGATTGGAAATCCCGGCGGGCTTCTCGATCTTTTCGAGTTCGCTGTTCAGTGCCTCGCGGTCGAAGCTCTCGCCGGTGTCCGGATCGCGGAACTCCTGGTCCTGGATCCAGAAGTCGGCGAACGTCACATAGCGGTCGAAGATGTTCTGGCCGTACTCGGAATAGCTTTCGAGGTAAGCCGTCTGGATCTCCTTGCCGATGAACTCGACGTAACGCTGCGCCAGGTACTCCTTGATGTACGACATGTACTTCTGCTCGGTCTCGGGCGGGAACTGCTCGCGCTCGACCTGCTGCTCGAGTACATACAGGAGGTGCACCGGGTTGGCGGCGACTTCGGTGTTGTCGAAGTTGAAGACCTTGGACAGGATCTTGTACGCGAAGCGGGTCGACAGGCCGTTCATGCCTTCGTCCACGCCGGCGTAGTCGGTGTACTCCTGGCGCGACTTCGCCTTCGGATCGGTGTCCTTCAGGTTCTCGCCGTCATATACCTGCATCTTGGAGAAGATGCTGGAGTTTTCCGGTTCCTTCAGGCGCGACAGCACCGCGAACTGCGCCATCATCTTCAGCGTGCCGGGAGCGCAGGGCGCCTTGCCGAGCGAAGAGCTGGTGATGAGCTTTTCGTAGATCTTGATCTCTTCCGACACGCGCAGGCAGTACGGCACCTTCACGATGTAGATACGGTCGAGGAATGCTTCGTTGTTCTTGTTGTTGCGGAATGCCTTCCACTCGGATTCGTTCGAGTGTGCGAGCACGATGCCGTCGAACGGGATCGCGCCGAAACCTTCGGTACCCTTGTAGTTGCCTTCCTGCGTGGCGGTCAGCAGCGGGTGCAGCACCTTGATCGGCGCCTTGAACATTTCGACGAATTCCATCAGGCCCTGGTTCGACAGGCACAGGCCGCCGGAGTAGCTGTAGGCATCCGGGTCATCCTGCGAGTAGTCTTCCAGCTTGCGGATGTCGACCTTGCCGACCAGCGAGGAGATGTCCTGGTTGTTTTCATCACCCGGCTCGGTCTTCGAGATCGCGATCTGCTTGAGCACCGACGGATAACGCCTGACCACGCGGAACTGGTTGATGTCGCCGTTGAACTCGTGGAGGCGCTTCACTGCCCACGGGCTCGGGATGGTCTTGAGGTAGCGGCGCGGAATGCCGAAGTCCTCTTCGAGGATCTGGCCGTCTTCTTCCGCATTGAACAGGCCGAGCGGCGATTCGTTCACCGGCGAACCCTTGATGCAATAGAAGGGCACATGTTCCATCAGCGACTTGAGTTTCTCCGCGATGGAGGACTTGCCGCCGCCGACGGGGCCGAGCAGGTAGAGGACCTGCTTGCGCTCTTCAAGGCCTTGCGCGGCATGACGGAAATAGGAGACGACCTGCTCGATGACTTCCTCCATTCCGTAGAACTCGCGGAATGCAGGATAGATCTTGATAACCTTGTTGGCGAAGATACGCGAGAGACGCGGATCGTGGCGGGTGTCGATAAGCTCGGGCTCGCCAATCGCTTCAAGCATGCGCTCGGCGGCAGTGGCATAAGCAAGGCGATCGCGCTTGCACAACTCCAGATATTCTTGCAGGGAGTATTCCTCTTCCCGAGTCCGCTCATACCGTGATGCGTAGTTGTCAAAGATCTTCATTGGGCTTCCTTTGATAATTGTCTACCGGTCGTGTGGGTGTCGGATACAGACTGATTTTCCACTCCGCAATTTAATAATACGCAGAATTTTTTCTCGTCGATAGGAAATTTTTCGGTTTTTTTTATGCGTGAATTTTGTTGAAGAAAAGGCTTTCAACATGTTCTTTTCAAAGAGGAATTTATCGCTGTTTTTTTTGAGAAACAGCGTACGGCGCATAAAACTTTTTCGCGCGAATGCTGTCGCCAGGCGACGTTATTCCAGTGTGCAAATGACACTGCACGTGCATAAATGCGACACTCGATGTGCGCAGGTAGAAAACATTGAAGACTGGTGTCAACCGATAGCGACATCCAATCGTTGGATATGGATGGGTGAGTGGAACTGCTTCTTGTGCAGCAGGAATCTTCGCCTATAGTGGTGTTGTAACTTGAACGCCCAATCCTTCAGCCGCTCTTCGAATCGGCCGCGGACTTTTTTGTTTTCATTGCGCGGCGCATTCCACTTTCCACATCCTCATCCGTTTGCTTCCGCCGCGCGGCGGCGATCTGCCTTCAACGCGAAACGCGCGGGATCGAGGGCTTCAACCAGTTCCCTTTCGATCGGCAGTGCATCCCCTTCCAGCATGGACGCGAGCAGTTCCGCAGCGAAGGCGGCCCACACGATGCCGCGCGAGCCATAGGCAAGCAGACCGTACAAACCGGGCAGGCGGGGAACATCGCGCAATCGGCTGCCGGAGATCGGCAAGCACATGTCCGGCAATGCGCCGACGAGCGGCAAGCGATCCGGCGACGCACAACGAAAGCCGACCCTTCCCGCCATGGGGATATCAACTTTCGCCAGCGGCAATACCC
>NZ_LSTO01000001.1:2855691-2862508 GCF_002211445.1 Noviherbaspirillum denitrificans
GGCGCCGCTGGGCGGCGAGATGAGCGGGCATGTATTTTTCAAGGACCGCTGGTACGGCTTCGATGACGGCTTGTATGCGGGTGCGCGCCTGCTGGAATTGCTCACGCGCATGGATGATCCATCGGCCGAGCTGAATGCCTTGCCCCAGGCTTCGAGCACGCCGGAACTGCACCTGCATTTGCAGGAAGGCGAGAACTTCGCGCTGATCGGCCGCCTGCAGGAGGAAGCCAAGTTTCCCGATGCGGAGCAGATCGTGACGATCGACGGCTTGCGCGTGGAGTATGCGGACGGTTTCGGGCTGGCGCGTTCGTCGAACACGACGCCGGTGGTGGTGATGCGATTCGAAGGCGAATCGGCGGAGGCGCTCAAGCGCATCCAGGAGGAATTCCGCCGCGCCATCCTGGCCGTGAAGGCCGATGCGGTGCTGCCGTTTTGAATCCAATGTGCGGCGAAAATCACACACATCGCGAAGGCTTTCTAACGCACATCAAAACGAGGGAGTCCAATGGCAACTATCTTCATTACATCGGGTTGTAACGACTACACGCACATTGGTAATGCAGGATGACTTTTCTCACTGTACGGGCGAAGAACAATAATGTTTATTGATACTCGAAGGGTCGAACAGGGAACCGTCGTTCAATCGACGGTATGCATCATCGGCGGGGGCGTTGCGGGCATTACCCTCGCGATGGAACTGGACAAGCAAGGGATCGACGTCTGCCTTCTGGAGAGCGGGGGCTTTGCACCCGACGACGGCACGCGCGACTTGTACCGCGGCGAAGATGTGGGCGAGTGGCGCTACAACTTCGCCGACGGCAGCCGCAGCCGCTTCCTTGGCGGCAGCAGCAATTGCTGGGGCGGCTGGTGCCGGCCGCTCGATCCCTGGGATTTTGAGAAGCGCGACTGGATCGACCACAGCGGCTGGCCGTTCGGCCTCGACGAACTGGCGCCGTACTACGACCGCACGCACTCGCTGCTCAAGCTGGGGCCGAACAACTTCGACCCCGAATTCTGGGAACGTTCGATCGGACGGCCGGACGTGCGGCGCATTCCGCTGGTGACCGGCAAGATCCGCGACACCATCTCCCAGTTCAGTCCGCCCGCGCGTTTCGGCAAGCTCTACCGCGAGACGCTCAAGCGCTCCCAACGCATCCGCGTCTACCTGTATGCGAATGCGACAAACATCGACACCGATCGTCTCGGCCAGAACGTGACGCGCATCCAGGTCGCGACCCTGACCGGCAGGACCATCGACGTGGTGGCCAAGCATTATGTGCTGTCTACCGGCGGCATCGAGAATGCGCGCCTGCTGCTCGCCTCGAACCGGATGCTGCCTTGCGGCCTGGGAAACGGCAACGACCTCGTCGGCCGCTTCTTCATGGACCATCCGCGGCTGCTCACCGGCAGCATCCGCTTTGCCGATGCATGGGCACGCAACAAGCTGTCGGACGTCAAGTACCACTACATGAATGCCGCCGTCGCCGCGCATGGCACCCACGTCGCGCACCAGTTCGCGCTGACGCCCGAGGTGCTGCAGGAGGAGGGCATCCTCAATGCGCGGGTCTGGTTCAATTCGATTTTCCCGGGCGAGGGCAGCGAAGGCGCGCAGGCACTGTTCCGCATCAAGCAGGCCATGCTGCAGAAGGACCAGGAAGACTGGAACCTGGGCAAGGACATCCTGACCATGGTGACCCATCCGCTCGATACGCTGGGCTATGGCTACACGCGCCTGTTCCAGCCGCGCTGGCTGATCAAGGGCGTGAAATTCCAGCTCATCGTCGAACCGGAACCGGATCCGAACAGCCGCGTCATGCTGTCGCCGTCACAGAAGGACCAGCTGGGCATGAATCGCGTCCGCGTCGACTGGCGCCTGACCTCGAAGGTGAAGCGCACTTTCGACCGGACCCTGGCGCTACTGGCCGACGACATGCGCAAGAGCGGCGTCGCGCAGGTGGAGCTCGATCCGCCGGTCGAAGGCCGCAAATGGCCGTCCGACCTGGAAGGCACCTGGCACCACATGGGCACCACGCGCATGCATGATTCGCCGAAGTACGGCGTGGTGGACCGCAACTGCAGGGTCCATGGCATGTCCAACCTGTTTGTGGCCGGCAGTTCGGTCTTTCCGACGGCGGGAGCGAACTTCCCGACGATTACGCTGGCTGCGCTTGCATTCCGCCTGTCCGAACATCTCGTGAGGGAGATCCGCAACTCCACCAACCCTTTGGCCATGGAGGCAGCGTAATATAGCGCGACGGCAGTCCGGCGGACTGCCATTGCGCACAAACCTCACCGGAGCATCGCTGCATGACCAAAACCATCCTGGTAACCGGCGCAGCCGGGTATATCGGCTCGCATACCTGCGTTGAACTGCTGACCTCGGGCTACGCCGTCGTTGCCCTCGACAACCTCTCCAACAGCTCGATGGAATCGCTGGCCCGCGTCGAGCGCATCACCGGCCATGTGATCCCGTTCTATGAAGCCGACATCCGCGACAGGGCGGCACTGAACGCCATCCTGAAAACACATCGCGTCGATGCGGCAATCCACTTTGCGGGCCTGAAGGCCGTCGGGGAATCGGTCGAGAAGCCGCTGGACTATTTCGAGAACAATGTCGGCGGCTCCGTGACGCTGTTGCAGGCGCTCGGCGAGGCCGGCGTGAAAAAATTTTTGTTCAGCTCGTCTGCTACTGTCTACGGCGATCCGGAGAGCGTGCCGATCAACGAGGCGGCCAGGCTGTCGGTCACCAATCCCTACGGACGCTCGAAGCTGATGGTCGAGCAGGTGCTCGGCGACCTCGGCAAGTCGGACCCGGAATGGGCGATTGGCGTGCTGCGCTATTTCAACCCCGTTGGCGCCCATCCGAGCGGCCTGATCGGCGAAGACCCGCGCGGCATTCCCAATAACCTGATGCCCTATATCGCGCAGGTCGCCGTGGGCAGGCGCGAGCGGCTGTCTGTGTTCGGCAACGACTATCCAACGCCCGACGGAACCGGCGTGCGCGATTACATCCACGTCGTCGACCTCGCACGTGGGCACCTCGCGGCGCTGGACGGGCTGTTCCGCACCGGGCAAGGTTTCACACTCAACCTTGGCACCGGACGCGGTTACAGCGTGCTGGAGATGGTCAGCGCATTCGAGGAAGCCAGCGGCCGCAAGGTGCCGTACCAGATCACCGGGCGGCGTCCGGGCGACATCGCCACCTGCTATGCCGATCCCGCGGAAGCGGCGCGCCTGATCGACTGGCGGGCTACCATGGGCATTGCCGAGATGTGCGCCGACCACTGGCGCTGGCAAAGATCGAATCCCGACGGATTCCGCTCCACATAGCATGACGGCCGCCACACGCGTCTTTCGGACAGTGATTGCCTGCGCCCTTGCCGTTGCCGGCTTTTCCGCCTGCGGGGAAGAGCCGGCCTTTGACGCGCAGAAGGTGGCGGCGCTTGCGGCAAAGTCCAAACGCGCCCAGGCTGAGCAGAAGACGCCGTACGGCCAGAAGGCGTCCGATTTCGTGCTGACCTTCGCCGAGGAATTCGACAGCTTCAATCCGGCGGTCTGGAATGACCACATCTGGTACGAGACGCCCAATCCAACGAAGAATTTCACGGTAGAGAAGGGCGTGCTGAAGATCTGGCCGCAGCGCGACGCGAGCGGAAAATTCTTCAACCGCACCCTCGACACCGACGGCAAGTTCGAACAGAAGTACGGTTACTTCGAGATGGAAGCGAAGCTGTTGCGGGGGAAGGGGACATGGCCGGCATTCTGGCTGTTCGCGCATCCCGGCAAGCGCCGTCCCGAGATCGATATCATGGAAGCCTACCCCGGCGGCATCGACCCCTGGGGCTATACCGACGATGCCGGCGTCTCGCGGCCCACCGCATACGGTGCGACGGTATGGCTGGATGAAGGCGTCTCGGCGGGCACGCGCCAGATCGATGCCGGCAAGGACCTGTCGGCGGGCTTCCACAAGTACGGCGCGAAGTGGGAGCCCGGCAGGGTCACGTTCTACCTCGACGGCAAGCAGACCTATGCGGTCGACGCTAACATGACCGATCCCATGTATATCCTCGTTGACCTGTGGTTCGGCAGCTCCAGCGGCGACCCGGATGAAAGCACGCCAGCCGGGAAGGCCAACTCCTTCGAAGTGAATTACATCCGCGCCTGGCAATTCCGCAATCACGACTGACCCGCTTCCTTGCCTAGTTTGCATGTCCATCTGCAAACGAAGAAAAGCGCCCGGAAACACCGCTATTTCCCGTGGAACCATTTCCATAGGGTAATGCTCTTAAGAAACACTTGCCGCCCATTAACGGAGGCGGTTGTCGTTTCCTTAGGGGCTACCGTGTCGCACACTTCATCTCACCACTTTTCCATGGCCGCGCTGTCGAGCGCCTGTGCCGCGGTCCTGCTTGCCGCCTGCGGCGGCGCAACCACTGAATCGGTCGGCAGCATCATGTCGGGCGAAAGCCTTTCCGGCGTCGTGATGGCGGATACCACCGTCGTCACCAGCTGGACCCAATGCGCGAACGAATACGGTACCTGCAACTTCACCGGTACGCGCGAGGTACGTTACGGCCTCGGCGACAAATGGGCGACGCGCACGGCTACGGAGTCCATCGCCTGCAACAATACTGTTTTCGGCGATCCTTATCCGGGCGCCAACAAGGTATGCCAATACGGGACGACATCCACGGCTCCCGCACCAGCATCCGCTCCGACCACGACGACCACGACCACCTGGCAGCGCTGCGCATCGGAATACGGCACCTGCAATTTCACCGGCACCACCCAGGTTCGCTACGGTCTCGACACTCGCTGGGCAACACGTACTGCAACTGGCTCGATTGGCTGCAACAACACGGTGTTCGGCGATCCATATCCTGGCGCAAGCAAGGTCTGCGACTATGCGGTGACGACGACGGCGCCTGCTCCCGCGCCTGCTCCCGCGCCTGCTCCCGCACCTGCTCCCGCACCTGCTCCCGCGCCCGCGCCAGCGCCAGCGCCATCCTCGTGGACGCGCTGCGCCACCGAGTACGGCACCTGCACCTTCACGGGCACCCGCACGGTACGCTATGGCCTGGGTGACAAGTGGGCCACACGCACTGCGACCGGATCCATTGCCTGCAACAACAGCGTCTTCGGCGATCCGTATCCCGGCGCCAGCAAGGTGTGCGACTACGATTCGAGCACGACGACCACGAGCCCGGCTCCTGCACCCGCACCTGCACCCGCACCTGCACCCGCACCTGCACCTGCTCCGGCACCGGCACCGTCCACATGGACTCGTTGCGCTGTCGAATACGGTACCTGTACTTTTACCGGTACCCGCACGGTGCGCTATGGTCTCGGCGACAAGTGGGCCACGCGCACTGCGACCGGTTCCATCGCCTGCAACAACAGCGTCTTCGGTGATCCGTATCCCGGCGCCAGCAAGGTATGCGACTACGATTCGAGCACGACCACGACAACCCCGGCGCCTGCCCCGGCACCCGCACCTGCTCCGGCACCCGCTCCGGCACCCGCTCCGGCACCCGCTCCGGCACCGACCGTTGTCAGCCCGTATGGCCAGGACGCCAGCCTCTACACCCTGGCATTCGCCGACGAATTCAACAGCGGCTTCAACGCCAGTGTGTGGAACGACAAGATCTGGTATGAGACGTCCAACGCCACCAAGAACTACACCGTCGAAGACGGCAAGCTGAAGATCTGGCCGCAACGTGATGCATCGGGCAACTTCTTCAACCGGACCATCGACACCGACGGCAAGTACTACCAGACCTACGGCTACTTCGAAATCGACGCGAAGCTGCCGGTGGGTAAAGGCACCTGGCCCGCATTCTGGCTGTTCAACCATATCGGCACCCGTCGTCCCGAAATGGATGTAATGGAAGCGTACGCAGGCGGCGCCGCACCGTGGGGCTTCAAGGATGCCGCTGGCATTCCGCATCCGCAGGCCTATGCGCCGACGGTCTGGAAGGGCGATTACGACGGCCAGCTGGTCGGCACGCGCCAGTACGACACCGGCATGGACTTGTCCGCCGGCTTCCACAAGTACGCAGTGAAGTGGGAACCGAACAAGCAGACCTACTACTTCGACGGCAAGGAAGTGCTGACGCTGAACACGACCTTCAGCGACCCGATGTACCTGATGCTGGACCTGTGGTTCGGTTCCGCCTCCGGCACGCCGGACAATACGACGCCGCAGGGCAAGACGAACTCGTATGAAATCAACTACATCCGTGCCTGGAAATTCAAGTAAGCAGGCATGAAGATCGAGCCTCCGCCTTGTGCGGGGTGTGTTTGGGGCCGGCGGCGACGCCGGCCTCTTTTTTAATTCGGCAAGACCTTGTGCATCCTGCATTGACTGCCTTGCACATTATTTCCTGACGACTCACGAAACCCTTATCACTTGCACCAAGGAAGGCAAAAAAACGCCTGAATTTCGGTGATTTCCGGAACCTATTTCTGATGGCCAAGCTCCTACGAGCGCTTGCCATGAAGAATGCTTGGCTACCGTAAATACGAAACAGGAGAAACAATTTGTTCAAACTCGCTTTCCACCGCTTCGCCATTTCCGCACTGTGTTGCGCCTCCGCTACTGTCCTGATCGCCTGCGGCGGCGGGGGCGGCGGCACGACCACCGATGCCACCACTACCCACGCTGAAGCCACGGCCCAAACCGCTACCGGCACGACGCCCACCACCACCATTCCCGAGTCTGTTCAAGCCAGCGGCAGCAAGACGCCGTTCGGCCAGGATGCCGCGCAATACGAGCTGAGCTTCTCCGACGAGTTCGACTCGCTCAACAGCAGCCTCT
>NZ_LSTO01000001.1:2862518-2876205 GCF_002211445.1 Noviherbaspirillum denitrificans
AGGCGAATTCAGTCATGTTGGTCTTGCCGACGATGGCCGCGCCGGCGATGCGCAGGCGCTTGACGACAGGCGCATCTGCTTTGGCCGGCGGCGCGTCGCGCAACACGGTCGAGCCTGCAAGCGTCGTTTCACCGGCGATGTCGACCAGGTCCTTGATCGACACGGGCAAACCGGCCAGCGGCGAGATTTCGATGCCTGCTTCCCGCATCCGGTCGGCGTGCTCGCCGGCTGCGCGGGCCGCCTCAGGATAGAGCCGGGTGAAGACTGACGGGAATTTTTCCGCCTCCTCGAGACTGACTTCCACCAGCGAGTACCGGGAATAGCGGGCGAGGGCAGGGATGGATTTGGCGGTCAGCGGATTCATGCGAGGATTCTGGAGTGTGGATCAGCCCGGAAACAATAGCACAGCACGCCTCGGAGCATGAAATGCAGTGCCCGCCGACAGGTGCATTGACAGCCTGCCAAGCTGCGGTGACGCGGTATAATCCCGGTTTCCGTTTTAACCCGCAACCACGCCGTGCCCCTCACGGCCGCGCTGCCTCATTTCTCTAGCCGCCATGTTGATTCTGCCGGGCTCCAATGCCCTGTCTGCCTTCCGTACCCAGCGTCTTTTGTCACAATTGCAAGCGGTCGAGCCCGCCATCATCGGCGTGACCGGCCGCTTCCTGCATTTCGTCGATGCCGGCGCCGATCTCAGCCAGGACGATACCGGCCGCCTGAATGCGCTGTTGACCTACGGCGAACCGTTCAAGGCTTCCGCGGACGGCGATGAATTCGTGGTCATCCCGCGCTTCGGCACGATTTCCCCATGGGCGAGCAAGGCTACGGACATCGTCCACAATTGCGGCATGACGCATATCAAGCGCGTCGAGCGTGGCGTGTCCTACCACGTGCAGCTCAAGACCGGCCTGCTGGGCGGCGCGAAGAAGCTTTCCGAGACCATGGCCCTGGAAGTCGCCGCCTTGCTGCATGACCGGATGACCGAGGCAGTGCTGCGCAATGCGAACGATGCGGCTGGCCTGTTCCGCGAACTCGACGCCAAACCGCTGGAATTCGTGGATGTCCTCGCTGGCGACCGCGACGCCCTGGCCAAGGCCAACACGGACCTCGGCCTGGCCTTGTCGGAAGATGAAATCGACTACCTGCTCAACGCCTTTACCCAGGCCAAGCGCAATCCGACCGATGTCGAACTGATGATGTTCGCACAAGCCAACAGCGAACATTGCCGGCACAAGATCTTCAATGCCGACTGGACCATCGACGGCGTCAAGCAGGACAAGTCGCTGTTCGCGATGATCAAGAACACGCACCAGCTCAATCCGAAGGGCACGGTCGTCGCCTACAGCGATAACTCGTCGATCATCGAAGGCGCATCGGTGATGCGTTTCTATCCGAACGGCGCCAAGAACGGCAACGTCTACGAGGAAAAGGAAGAGCTCACGCACATCCTCATGAAGGTCGAGACGCACAACCACCCGACAGCGATTTCGCCGTTCCCGGGCGCGTCCACCGGCGCCGGCGGCGAAATCCGCGATGAAGGCGCGACCGGCCGCGGCGCCAAGCCGAAGGCGGGCCTGACCGGCTTCACGGTGTCCAACCTGATGCTCACCCACGCCGTGCAACCATGGGAAAACGCGCGCGATGCGACCGAGCCGGTCGGGGAGCGCGAGCACAAGGGGCAGTGCGGCATCTACGGCAAGCCTGACCGCATTGCCTCGCCGCTGCAGATCATGATCGACGGCCCGATCGGCGGCGCCGCATTCAACAACGAATTCGGCCGTCCCGCTCTCGGCGGCTACTTCCGCACCTACGAACAGAAGGTCGACGGCAAGGTCTACGGCTATCACAAGCCGATCATGATCGCCGGCGGTATGGGCAACATCTCCGCGAAGCACACGACCAAGCATGCGCTGCCGGTCGGCAGCCTGCTGATCCAGCTCGGCGGCCCCGGCATGCGCATTGGCATGGGCGGTGGCGCCGCATCGTCGATGGCCACCGGTACCAACACCGCCGACCTCGATTTCGATTCTGTCCAGCGCGGCAACCCGGAAATGGAGCGCCGTGCACAGGAAGTCATCAACGCGTGCTGGGCGATGGGCGACGACAATCCCATCCTCTCGATCCATGACGTGGGCGCGGGCGGCTTGTCCAATGCCTTCCCCGAACTGACCAACGACGCCAAGCGCGGCGCGGTGTTTGACTTGCGCAAGGTGCCGCTGGAAGAGAGCGGCCTGGCGCCCAAGGAAATCTGGAGCAATGAGTCGCAGGAGCGTTACGTGCTCGCGATCGCGCCGGAAAGCCTGCCCCTGTTCAAGTACCTGTGCGAGCGCGAGCGTTCACCGTTCGCTGTCGTCGGGGTAGCGACCGAAGAGCGCCAGCTAAAGGTGATCGATCCCGAGCACGACAACTACCCGGTCGACATGCCGATGGACGTCCTCCTCGGCAAGCCGCCGAAGATGCACCGCGACGTCGCGCATGTTGAGAACAACTTCCCGCCGGTCGACCTTACCGGCATCACGCTGGAAGACGCCGCGCAGCGCGTCCTGCGCCTGCCTACGGTGGCCGACAAGTCCTTCCTGATCACCATCGGCGACCGCACCGTGGGCGCCACTTCGGTGCGCGACCAGATGGTCGGCCCGTGGCAGGTGCCGGTAGCCGATTGCGCCGTCACAGCGATGAGCTTCGAAGGCTACAACGGCGAAGCGATGGCGATGGGCGAGCGCACGCCGCTGGCGGTCGTGAATGCGGCGGCATCAGGCCGCATGGCGGTGGGCGAAACCATCACCAACATTGCCGCGGCGCCGATCGCCGATATTTCCGACATCAAGCTGTCCGCCAACTGGATGGCTGCCTGCGGCCAGCCAGGCCAGGATGCTGCGCTGTTCGACACGGTGAAGGCGGTTGGCATGGAGCTGTGCCCGGCGCTGGGGATCAGCATTCCGGTCGGCAAGGATTCGCTGTCGATGCGTACGACCTGGAAGGATGAGGAAGGCAGCAAGGAAGTCGTGTCCCCGGTTTCGCTGATCGTGTCCGGGTTCGCTCCGGTGCCGGATGTGCGCCGTGTCTTGACGCCTCAGCTGCGCAAGGATGTCGGCGAGACCGCGCTCATCCTGGTCGACCTCGGCCGCGGCAAGAACCGCATGGGCGCTTCCGCGCTGACGCAGGTGATGCAGCAGATCGGCAGCACCGTGCCCGACGTGGACAGCCCGGAAGACCTCAAGGCCTTCTTCTCGGCGATCCAACAGATCAACGCCGAGGGCAAGCTGCTGGCCTACCATGACCGTTCGGACGGCGGCCTGTTCGCCGCGCTCTGCGAAATGTCCTTTGCCGGCCGCACCGGCGTGTCCGTCAACCTCGACATCCTGGCGATGGAAGGCGAGCATGCTTCCGACTCGGGCGAGGCCAAGAACTGGGCGGGGCAGGTTGCCGAGCGCCGCAATGACATGACGCTGCGCGCGCTGTTCAACGAAGAACTTGGTGCGGTGATCCAGGTTCGCGCGGACCAGAAGTCGGATGTCATGAACGTGCTGCGCGCTTTCAACCTTGGCGCTTGCAGCCACATCATCGGCAAGCTCAACGACCGGGACGCGATCGAATTCACCCGTGATGCCAAGGTGGTCTTCAACCAGCAGCGCATCGAACTGCAACGCCTGTGGAGCGAGACGAGCTGGCGCATCGCCCGCCTGCGCGACAATCCGGCCTGCGCCGATGCCGAATACGACCGTATCCTCGACTCGGCCGACCCGGGTATGACGCCGAAGGTCACCTTCGATCCCCAGGAAGATGTTGCTGCGCCGTTCATCGCCACCGGTGCGAAGCCGAAGGTTGCGATCCTCCGCGAGCAGGGTGTGAATTCCCACGTCGAAACGGCTTACGTGATGCACAAGTCCGGTTTCAGTGCCGTGGACGTGCACATGAGCGACCTGATTGCTGGCCGCGCGAAGCTGGATGATTTCAAGGGTTTCATCGCCGTCGGCGGCTTCTCGTATGGCGACGTACTTGGCGCCGGCGAAGGCTGGGCCAAGACCATCCTGTTCAATGCGAAGCTGGCCGAACAGTTTGCCGGCTTCTTCAACCGTGGCGACACCTTCGCCCTGGGCATCTGCAATGGCTGCCAGATGATGAGCAACCTGAAGTCCATCATCCCCGGCGCGCACGCATGGCCGAAGTTCACGCGCAACAAGTCGGAGCAGTTCGAAGGCCGTTTCGCGATGGTCGAAGTGGCGGATTCGCCGTCGATCTTCTTCTCCGGCATGGAGGGGACCCAGACGCCGATCGCAGTGGCGCACGGCGAAGGTTTTGCGGACTTCTCGCAGACCGGCAATATCGGCGAGGCGCTCGTCGCCATGCGCTGGATTGACAACAAGGGTCAGGCCACCGAAGCCTATCCGTACAACCCGAACGGCTCGCCGCAGGGCATCACCTCGGTGACCACGCCGGACGGCCGCTTCACCGTGATGATGCCGCACGCCGAGCGCGTATTCCGCACGGTGCAGCACTCCTGGCATCCGGATGGCTGGGGCGAGTATTCGCCGTGGATGCGTATGTTCCGCAACGCGCGGAAGTGGGTGGGCTAACAAAAAAGGCGCTCCGTTTGGAGCGCCTTTTTTATCAGGCCTGCTGCCTGGACTGTTTCAGGTATTCCTCGTTGATCGCATTGGCCCGCTGCGGCGCCGGGCGGGCATAGAGCCGCCCGACATAAGCCTCGAATGCACGCCGCTTCTCGATGGACCCGGACATCATGCCCCATCCCAAGGCGGATCCGACATAGACGTCGGCTGCGGTGAACTGCTCGCCGCAGAGGTATGGGCCGTTTGACAACGCCTTTTCGACGGCGTTGATTGTGTCCTCGTAACAGCCGAATCCGATGAAGCCGCTTTTCCCCGGCGGCACCTGCCATCCCATCGACTTTGCCGTGGCGGCGGCCTCCAGCGGGCCGGCGGCGAAGAAGAGCCAGCGGTAATAGATGCCGCGCGCTGGATTGCCAACGGGCGGCGCGAGATTCTTTTCCGGGGACAGGTCGGCGAGGTAGGCGCAGATGGCCGGCGCTTCCGTCACTACGACTTCGCCATGCTTCAGGGCAGGGACCTTGCCCATCGGGTTGACGGCGAGGTAGGCGGTGTCCTTCATCTTCGGTCCGAAATCCATCCAGATGGTCTGGTAATCGGCGCCGGTCTCTTCCAGCATCCAGTGGACGATGCGCCCGCGCGACTGTGGGTTGGTGTAGAACAGGAGTTCGCTCATTATCTTCCTCCATGCGGGTGGGAACAGGACATGCAGGATGACAGGATATAAAAAAAGGCGCTCGATTGAGCGCCTTTTTGTTGATGCATTCGGTTGTTGGGTAAGCCCGATCCATTACTGGATCGGGCTCCCCTAAGAACTGTACGTGCGAGTTTCCCCGCATACAGCTCAAGCCTTTACTGAACCCCTTGCGGAGCCGGCTTCGTTACTGAGAGCTTCAGGTGATGCACCTGTTGGTGACAGACAGGATGGAGCAGGACCCGGTTGAACAGCTGATCACCGCCGCCATGCACACGGTACACGAGGTGATGGTCATGCCACCCGGTTTCCCGGGTGATGGATTCACCGCAAAGTGCACAGCGTCCCCATTGCTGTTTAAGGAGCGACACAAGTTCGTGCCGATGCGAGACAGAGTCCAGCATCGTCGCCGACTTGCGTTCCTCAAAGTAAAACTCGTCTGCGGGATCGAACGGATTTGCATCCGAACGGATCTTCACATGACGCCGGATCTTCGTTTCACTGGCGCGGACCAGTGCACGATACTGTGCCTTCCTTTGTGCTTGTGGCACATCGGTTGGCAGGGTTGCTGCGAACGTCCAATCGCGATTGCCGATCCGGTGAAAGTATTTCTTCTTCACCCATCGTGCGCCCTTGTTCGGATGCCGCCGCTTTGCCCAGCGCCACAGGCTTTGCCATATCAAATGGTCAGCCCGTGAAAACACTGCGCTTGCCACCTGGGACCGGTGGTAGTTGGCCCAACCACGAATGATTGGATTCAACTGCCGGATCAGGTTTTCCTGCGTGGCTGTCTTGTAGACGCGGATGACTCCCCGGACTTTATCCAGGAACGCTTTCACGTTCCCTTTGGACGGCTTGATCAACAGCTTGCCGTTGTACTTGCGTACGTTCCATCCGAGAAAATCGAAGCCATCGTCAATGTGATTAACGCGGGTTTTCTCTGGTGCGAGCACCAGACCTCGTTGTGCGAGAAACTGCACAACGAGGGGTTTGACTTCGTTCTCCAGTAGCTCTTTCGAGCATCCCGTAATCACGAAGTCGTCCGCGTACCTGATGACGTTGACTTGCGTCCGCGCCGCCAATCGAGACCCAGGGGCCCCGAATACTGCTTCCATTGCACCGACCAATCCATCTAAAGCCAGATTGGCCAGCGTCGGAGAGATGATGCCGCCTTGGGGCGTACCAGCCTCCGTTGGAAGTAGCCGGCCGGTTTCAACAACCCCGGCCTTCAGCCATTTGCGTAACACGACCTTGTCCATGGGGACATGGTCGATCAACCATTGATGGTCGATATTGTCGAAGCAACCCTTGATGTCGGCTTCGAGCACCCATTGCGCAGAGAACGATCGAGCCAGCACCTTGTGGCACTGTTCGATCGCATCCGCGGTACAGCGCTCTGGTCGGAAACCATAGGAGTTGCGATCGGCGATGGTTTCCGAGACGGGGAGCAGGGCCAGCAGATACAACGCTTGCATGGCCCGGTCCTTCATCGTCGGAATTCCGAGGGGGCGCAGCTTGCCATTCTTTTTCGGAATGTGCACACGGCGCAAGGGCAGGGGGCGGTACCCCCGACTCTCTAAAGCCCCAATCGCATTACACTTCGCAGTGGGCGTAGACCAAACCACCCCGTCGATGCCCGGAGTGCGTTTGCCCTGATTCTCAGTCACTCGTCGCACGGCTAATGCTTTGCCGCTGAGCGAGCGGGTCAGATACCGTTGCAGGGCCTTCACCCTGCGCCAGTCCCCTTCCTTCGTTGCCTTGGCGATACGAACCTGCATCCCTCTGACATTCCGATTCACCCGCTTCCAGTCGATCTGGAGCCAGTGATCCGGTTTGTCGGAGAATGCAGATTGCACCGTTGAGGGCGCAATACTAGTCATGCTATTCTCCTCATGTGGTTTTAACCAATGAGGCGAACGAAACCCGGTCCCGTGAGGGAACGGAATTCCGTTCCCCCACAGGTCGTAGTTCAAAACGCGGACATTGCAGTGTCCGCGTTTTTCATTTAGAGGGTTACTCAGATCTTTCGCCATGAAAGACCGGATGGAAGTGGGCCTCCTTTCGGAGAGGGTAACGTTCAAACCCCTATACGAGCCATTACAGCCCGCCATTCGCTTTTTCCATCTTCCTCTACCCGCTTCCCCAACAGTTTGCCTTGCGGCGCACCTGCCCCCGAAGGGGCGGAGAGTCGGGCTTACCGAGTTCCACGTCGATGACACGAGTGGGTTAGGCGCTGCCTGTTCGCCGATGGCCAAGACGTCGACGTACTCCCACAATAAAAGGGAGTATCCGGCCATGCACCAGTTTGGTTGAAGCATGTCAGTCACTTTTGCTTCTCAAAGATCACGGCGTTTATCAGCAGTTCACTTACGTTCGCCCTACCACCCAGCCTAGCTCCTCATCCACCTTGTGACTGGCAGAATCCACGCATCCTCTCGCGAGGAATACGCACCCTTGCGGGGGATACATTGTCAGGAAGCTCCGCACGATGCCGTTACCAGCGTCGCACTATCCCTAGGCTACTGTTGGTCGAACAACAGGTCTCGCTACGTCTTCTATTACATGGTCAGACGCTGAGACAATCATCAACGCAGCTTCTAGCGCTGCGTCGCCATTACTGCTGTGTGAGCCAGTAAAGACTCCCCCGAACTGCTTCGCACAAAGTGCACAGACCGGGGATTTCATCACGCGCCGAACTGGCCGCGTAATGGGTGGGAGCATTGGCATCTAGACCGAGTTTTTGCAGACAGAGTCCGCATTTACTCGAGCCAGAGGATTTGCTCTCCCACCTTAGCGGACGTCAATTTGTATTAGCCCGTTGTGTCGTCGTCGGCATCCGGATCGGGGTTCATAAAATACTGTATGACCCCGCTGATGATGACACCGAGTATGAAGACCCCGATGCTGATAAGTGCTATAGCGTAGTCGCTCATTACTTATCTCCTTGACAACATTTTGGGCAAAAAAATACGCCTTGACGGCGCTGTTACCGTAAGCTACGATTTACGAAAATACACTGTAAAATCAATAGCTTACGGGACGCAAGCGCGACTCTCGTCGCACTTACTGGATCTTTGCCTTCTTGCGCAGGTCTTCCTGGTAAGCCTGCAGCTTCTTCTGCTGCAGGGATTCGGCGATCTGCGGCTTCACTTCTTCCAGCGACGGCAGCTTGGCTGCGCGCACATCTTCCAGCTTGATCACGTGATAGCCGTACTGGGTCTTGACCGGTGCTTCGGTGACCTGGCCCTTTTGCAGGGCAACCATGGCGTCGGAGAACGGCTTCACGAAGGAGGCCGGGGATGCCCAGTCGAGGTCGCCGCCGTTGCCTGCGGAACCCGGATCCTTGGATTGCTTGGCCAGGTCTTCGAACTTGGCGCCGCCCTTCAGCTTGGTGATGATTGCCTTGGCGTCTTCTTCCTTGTCGACCAGGATGTGGCGGGCATGGTATTCCTTGTCGCCTGCCTGGGACTTGAACTTGTCGTATTCGGCCTGGATCTCGCTGTCCTTGACCGGGTTCTTCTTCAGGTAGTCCTGGACCAGTGCGCGGATGGCGATCGACTGGCGGGCGATTTCGACCTGGTTCTTGACGTCGGCGGAATTGGACAGGCCCAGCTTGTCGGCTTCCTGGATCAGGATTTCACGGTTGATCAGCTCTTCCTTGACCATCGCGCGCAGCTGCGGCGAGTCGGGCTGGCCCTGAGCGGACAGCTGCTTGATCATGGCATCGGCGCGCGAGGAGGGAACTGGCTTGCCGTTGACCACTGCGAGGTTCTGTGCGAAAGCGGGCAGTGCAACTGCGGTGACGAGCAGCATCAGCAGGCGAGCGGGTTTCAGTGTCATTGTTTTCGTTCCTGGTTACGAGGGATGGAAAATTGTTAATGCGGCGCGCTAGTTCGCTACTTCCGACGGCGCCAATGCGATGATGTTGAGGGCGTGTATATCGCTGGTCATCATGTCACGGAGGCAATCATACACCAGCCGATGCCGCGCCACGCGGTTTAACCCATCAAATCGGTCGGAAACAATGCGGAGGCTGAAGTGTCCTGCGCCCGAGGCGGCGCCTGCATGGCCGGCATGCAGGTGCGAGTCGTCGACAAGTTGACATTCGACCGGTGCAAAAGTTGCGGTCAGCAGGCTGCGGATTTTTTCGATACGTTCGCTCATCGCGGGTCTTTCACATGTTTGGACAGGAAAACACTTTGCGCGACGACGAAGGCAATCATCAGGCCGGTGAAGCCGAACAGCTTGAAGTTCACCCAGACGGAAGTGGGGAAGCTGTAGGCGACATAGAGGTTGATGACCCCCATCGCCGCAAAGAAGGCAGCCCAGGACAGGCTGAGCCGTTGCCATACGGGATCCGGGAGCGAGATCTGTTTTTCCATCATGATCCGGACCAGGTTCTTGTTGAACAGGGTCTGCGCAATCAGGAGCGCCGCGCCGAAGCACCAGTAGAGCACGGTGGGCTTCCACTTGATGAATGTTTCATTGTTGAAGTAGATCGTCGCGCCGCCGAACACGGTGATGATCGCCAGCGATACCCACAGCATGCCGTCGACCTTCTTGCGGCGCAGGAGCAGGTAGCCGATTTGCCCGAAGGTGGCGAGGATCGCAATCGCCGTGGCGAGCATGATAGGCGCTTGCGTCGGAGTGGCGGCGCCGGAGGTCACGCCGGACAGGAATTGCTGGGCGAGGGCTTGCGCCGCGTCGGGATGGCCTTCGCCCCACTTGAACATGGCGAAGAACAGGATGACTGGGAAAAGATCGAACAGGAACTTCATCGAAGGCTGGCTTTCGGTTACTTGGGGTCAAACCGCAGGGAGGCGGAATTGATGCAATAGCGCAGTCCGGTCGGCGGCGGCCCGTCGGGAAACACATGGCCGAGATGCGCGTCGCAAACATTGCACAGGATTTCGGTGCGTATCATGCCATGACTGCGGTCCACCCGCTCGGAAACGTTTGCCGGATCGAGCGGCTTGAAGTAGCTGGGCCAGCCGCAACCGGAGTCGAACTTGGCGTCCGATTCGAACAGCGGCGTGCCGCAGCACACACAGGTGTAGATGCCGTGTTCGTGGTGGTCCCAGTAGCGGCCGGTAAAGGCGCGTTCGGTGGCCGCGTGGCGGGTGACCTGGTATTCGATCGGGTCGAGTTGGTCGCGCCATTCGGCGTCGGTCTTCACTATCTTGTCTCTCATGATGAGCAGCTCACTTCCAGTTGACCGGCCCAGTCGGGCGGGAGGTCGGCGTATCGTTCATTTTCCGGTTGTTCGTCGAAAGGACGCTCGAGAATGGCGAGCAGCTTTGCAACCTCGGAGAAATCTTTATTTTGCGCTTTTTCAATCGCGATTTGGGCAAGGTAGTTGCGCAGCACGTACTTGGGGTTGACCGCGTACATGGACATGCGCCGTTCTACGTCCCTGCTGTTTTCCTGTTTCAGGCGGTTGCGGTACTGCATAGCCCAGGCGTCGAAGGCGGGGCGGTCAATGAAGAGGTCGCGTAGCGGTTCATCCGAGGCTAGATCCTCGATCCTGAGGTCGCCGAGACGGCGGAAGAACAGCGTGAAATCCACGTGGTTCGCCTGCATCAGCGTGAACATGGCCTCGGTGAGCGCGCTGTCTTCCGGCAGCCTGCTCTTCAAGCCGAGCTTGGCATGCAGCAGCTCGTCGAGCTTGTCCTCGTAGGCAGGCTTGTAGGCTTCAAGCGCCGCCTGGGCGTCATCGACTTCGCCGATCAGCGGCAGCAGTGCCTGGGCTAGCGCGAAGCAGTTCCATTGACCGATACGCGGCTGCATGTCGTACGCATAGCGCCCCTGGTGGTCGCTATGGTTGCAGATGTGGTGCGCGTCGAAGGCTTCCATGAATCCGAACGGGCCGTAGTCGATGGTAATGCCGAGGATGGACATGTTGTCCGTGTTCATGACTCCGTGCATGAAGCCGACCGACTGCCATTGCGCGATCACCGCGGCCGTGCGGCGCGTGACTTCGGCCAGCAGCGCCTGGTAGGGATTCGACGCATCGCGTAGCGCGGGATAGAAATTGTCTATCACGTAGTCTGCGAGCTGCTTGAGTTCGTCCTTGCGGTCGTTGTAGTACCAGTGCTCGAAGGAGCCGAAGCGGACGAAGGTCGGCGCCATACGAGTCGCGACCGCGCCGGTTTCGGGCGTTTCGCGCATCACCAGCATGTCGGTGCCGACGACGCACAGCGCGCGCGAGGTCGGGATGCCGAGCGCGGCCATCGCTTCCGAGCAAAGGAATTCGCGGATCGAGGAGCGCAGCACGGCGCGGCCGTCACCCATGCGGGAGTAAGGCGTGAGGCCGGAGCCTTTCAATTGCAGTTCTATACGACCGGCCGGATCGTCGGCGGCAGGTTTGCCCGGAACATCGCCGAGCAGGATCGCGCGGCCGTCGCCGAGCTGCCCGGCCCAGACGCCGAACTGGTGCCCGGAGTAGACCGCTGAGAGCGGAACCGATCCGGGCAGGATGGTGTTGCCGGCAAAGGCTTCCACGAAGCTTTCGCGTGTGAATTCGGATGGATCGAGGCTGATCAGCCCGGCGGCCCGAGCGCTTGCGCCGACCAGATAGGGCGCGCGGATCGGTGTCGGCCGCAGGCGTGTGTAGAAACTCGCCGGCAGGCCGGCAAAGGAATTTTCAAATGGCAATGTTTCCGTCGTAAAACGGAGCAGGCCGGACTCCGGTGCATTCATGTTGCTTCCTTGGGGCGTCGTGCAGGGCGGCGGGTGCGCGCGGATGCCAGTTCGGGAAAGGCGATCTTGCGCAGTCCGTCGGGCTGCCTGATGGATATGCGGCCGTATTTGGTCTGTATCAAGCCGCTTTGTTCCCATGTCTGCAGGAGCTTGGAAATACTCTGTCGCGATTTGCCGAGCAGGTGGCCGAGCTCTTCCTGCGTCAGCGGCACTTCGCGCACGCGCGTCGTTCCCGGGGAATCGAGGAGTGAGGGATGCATATGGGCCAGCTCGAGCAGCCGGCGCGCAAGGCGCTGCTGAAGCGGCGCCACTGCGGCTTCCTCGACCAGGTCGAAAGTTGCGCGCAGGCGAAGGCATAGCATTTTGGCAAAGCGTTCGTAGATCGCGGGATAGGTATCGAGCAGGCGCTTGAATTCGGATCTGGTGTGGAACAGCACGGTTGTTGTCCCAAGCGCGTAGCCGTCGTGAGAGCGCGGCAATCCGTCGAATAGGGATATCTCTCCAAACCAGCTGGGCGCGTCCAGCACGCCGATTGTCGTCGCGTGGCCGTCTTCGGTGGTACGGGCGAAACGGACGGAGCCGGCCGCAATCGTGTAAAAACCGTCCGCTTCCGCGCCGCGCGCATGGAGCAGCGTACCGTCGTCCACCGTGCGCAGATTGCCGCTTGCTGCGGCGTCGGCAATGACGTCTTCCGGGAAGCCGGAAAGCCACGACATGCGCAGCAGGGCGCACTTGTCTATCTCATGCACGAGGCGGATAACCATATCGAATGTTAAGAAGTTGACAGTCTTGTGCGGTGCGATAAGCCGATACTGGATTGACAAGACCAGACCTGCATCACGCAGGCATGACTATTTTGACAGAGAAGAGGAGACATCATATGAACGCCCCTGAAAAGCTGGCGATCCCATCACTCAAGGACAGGGTTTCCCCGGAGGAATGGCAGACCCGCGTCGATCTTGCCGCCTGTTACCGCCTGGTCGCGAATTTCGGGTGGAGCGACCTGATCTTCACGCACATCACTGCGCGTGTTCCCGGCGAGGAAGACCGCTTCCTGATCAATCCCTACGGGATGATGTTCGATGAAATCACGGCGTCTTCGCTAGTAAAGATTGACCTCGATGGCAACAAGGTCGAGGACTCCCCGTTTCCGGTCAACCCTGCCGGTTTCACTATCCATTCGGCGATCCACGCGGTCCGTCACGACGCGCTCTGCGTGCTGCATACGCACAGCGTGAACGGCGTCGCCGTGTCGGCACAGAAGGAGGGAGTGCTGCCCATTTCGCAGCAGTCGATCTTCGTGCTGTCGAGCCTCGGCTACCACAACTATGAGGGTGTCGCGCTCAACGCCGATGAAAAACCGAGGCTGGTGGCCGATCTTGGCGACAAGACCTACCTCATGCTGCGCAACCATGGACTGCTTACGCTCGGCAAGACGATTGCCGATGCCTTTGTCAACATGTATGTCTTCGAAGCGGCATGCATGATCCAGGTGCGCGCGCAGGCCGGCGGCGGTGAGCTGGTCCGGATTCCGGACGCGATCATCAACGGTGCACAGCAGCAGGCGAAGACAGTAACCAAGTCGCAGGGCGGCATGCTTGCGTGGCCAGCACTGCTGCGCCGGCTCGACCGCCTCGACCCATCCTACCGGACCTGAAACCACAACCGACGCAATCCATTTCCGCCGGCAGCCGATGCTTGCCGGCGGTTTCCATTTCACGCACGG
>NZ_LSTO01000001.1:2876215-2880308 GCF_002211445.1 Noviherbaspirillum denitrificans
ATCAATTGCGTCTTACCGCTTGATGCATGGTTTTGCGCCGGGCATTCGCCCATTCGGCACTAGGAGAAAAACGTCACATATGCCGTCGCTAAACTTCAGTTGAAGTCTTGTGGGAGCTATTCAATAAGAGAAAGCCATTCGTCGAGTTCGGGAGGTAACGCATCCGCCCGATACCCGTAATGGCAATCAGCCTCATGCTCGGCGCCGCAGTACGGACATTTGATTTTGCCAATTTCATTTGCAGCGGCAAAGCACGGACTAAAGCGCTCGAGGAGATAGGTGCGCCCGCAATAAAATCTCGTGCATTTCTCGAATAGCATTGTCATACGTCTCCCTCATATATTTTTCTTATTGCCGCTGGCCGGTGGTGGCTGGGCTTCCTCAAGTGTAGGACTCATTCGCTCAGAAACAAGCCGCTACAGGAGTACCTCGGGAAGTGATCGGAACTCGACTAGGCGGGGACTGATGTTATTTCATATGTTATAGTCCGTCGCCGTTGTTGCCGAAATATCTAGATTTAAATCAAGAGGATAGCGAGACCGGGGGACGTGAGACTCATCCACAGCACAGACGAATTCCAGCTGTCGCAACAGCCTTATCCTGACATCCCCATCCTGCTTGATCGGAACGGAGCCATTGTCGTTCCGGCGCTGCAATTTCTGATTCATCAATGCCTGCATCGCGGGCGCGTACGGTCGGCCGCCACCTGGACCGCCTATGGCGAAGCGCTGTACGACTATTTTGGGTATCTCGAGGGCGCAGGCCACGCCTGGGAGCAGCGTCAAAAGGCGGGTATCCCCTCCATCCTTGCCCGTTACCGTGATTGGGCACTCAAGCGCAACAAGGAAAGCACAGTCAATTTCCGGCTGCGGCTGGTGGTGCGCTTTTACCGCTGGGCGCGCGATCGGGGCTTGATTGGCGAATTGCCGTTCGACGATGAGGCGGTCGTGCGGCGTGCCGGTGGCGGCATGTTGGTCCACGCACAGCGCTTAACCAGCACCACATCGCCCGATATCTTGCTCAAGCAACGACGAGACGTGTTCCCGGTCCTGTCCAAGGGACAGGTGGCAGAAGTGCTGCATGCCGTAGCGGGCAACCCGACACATTATCTGATCGTGCTGCTGGGGTTGCAGACGGGATTGCGCCGCATGGAACTGGCCACATTCCCGGAACACTATGTGATGAATGGCGGCATGGCAGGCCCCGATCGGCGGGTGTTTCCGGTGTTGCTCGACCCAGCGCATGTGCAAATCAAGGGGCGGCAAAAGCGCACGATTCATCTGACGCGGCACTTGCTGGACCAGCTCTGGCAGTATCGCCACACGTACCGTCCGATGCTGGCAAGGCGCCATGGTGGGGCAGAACCAGCGACGTTGTTCCTGACGGCCGATGGGAGGCCGTTTACGAATGGCGGCATGGGAAAGATCTTCGAGGCGATATCGCGGCGCGTTGGATACAAGGTGCATTGCCATATGCTGCGCCACACCTATGCGACGCATACGCTGCATGCGCTGCGCAGCGCGATGAATATCGGCAATGCACTGCTCTACTTGCGGGAACGGATGGGACACAGCCATATCAGCACCACTGAAAAATACCTGCATTACCTGGAACAGATTGAAGACGGGGTGCTCAACGATTACCAGCGTGAGGTGGACCAGTTGTTTGCCGGGGGCGTGACGCCATGAAGCCGCGCAAACGATTTGATGTGCCCGAGGCGGATAGGGGATCTGTCATCACTGAAACGGACGCTGCCATCGATCGCGGGATGGCCGGTGACGGCTCAGTCGAAGCGCAGGAGCGCTTCGACTTCTCGCCATGGTACGGAAAACGCATCGATGCGATCACCAACCTTCTCGCGCAATCCCTGCGGCAGCTGTACGTGGCCAGCACCTACCAGAAGACATCGGTGACGTCGTTGTTTAATGGCGGGGTACGCAAGTTCTTGTCCTATTGCGTTGAACAAGCGCAGGCGCAAGGCCGCGAGCTGCAAGTCGAAGAGATTCACCGCCCATTCATCGACCACTACATTGCGTGGATTCGGCGCCAGCTGCGAGACGATGGGGAAGCGCTCAGCTATGTCGCGCAAAAGTCGATTTATACCAAGAGCAAATCGATCCTGGTGCAAGCTTGCCGGCAGGGGCGGCTGCCAGACCGCCGGCTGCTGTTCCCGGTCAATCCCTTCCCCAATGTCAACCGGCATTACCAGGGCGAGCAGCCGTTATCGCTGGAGGCCAGGCGCCGGTTTGCAGAGGCGTTACGCGTCGAACTGGCGGCCATTGCCAGGGATGAGTTCGACGGCACAGACGGCCAGGCGCTCGCGCTGGTATGCCTACTGATCGCGTTGCGGACCGGTCTCAATACCACGCCGCTGCTGGAGCTGTCACGGGACGCGCTGCTGCCGCATCCGCTCAAGCCGAACTGGCGCATGCTGGTCTCCCACAAGCGACGTGGCAATGCTACTCATGTGCAGTCGATGCGCTGGAGCGACCAGTTGGCGGAAACCGCATCGGCGCAGACCGATGTGGTGTGGTGGTATGACTGGGTCAAGGACAGGACGGCCCCACTAGTTGCCGAGGCACCGGCCGAATGGCAGCAGCGCTTGTGGCTGTATCGCCGTGAACAGGTGGGGCGTCCACGCTCGGTGCTGGCGCTCACCGTCGATCAGCTCATTCTTGCCGCGCAACGGCTGGTCCGGCGCCACGCCCTTGTTGGCGATGACGGGGAACCGTTACGGGTGAACGTGGCGACGTTGCGCAAGACCTTCGTCAACCGGCTGTACGAGCTGAGCGGCCGGGACATGCTGGTCACGGCGCGTCTAGCTGGTCATTCGGTGCAAGTCTCCCAAAGTCATTACCTGAAAATATCGCCGGAAGCCAAGCGTGCATTCCACTTCGCCGGCACGACCCTGCTGTCGACGCTGCAAACTGCATCGCCAGGACCGGAGACGGCCGCGCCTGCGGCTGCCACGCCGGTTGGATGTTGTGCCGACCCGGTGCACGGGGAACGCGCGCCGCAACAGCCGGGTCGGCTCTGCACCGACTTCCTCAGCTGCTTCCAGTGCAAGAGCATGGTGGTCACCACAGAAGACCTGTGGCGGCTGTTCAGCTTTTATTACCTGATCGACAGCGAGCGCACCATCCTTAACGCCAGCGACTGGGAACAGTGGTACGGACATGTGCGGGACATCATCGATACCGAGATCGCGCCGGACTTCCCGGCTGCAGCAGTAAAGGCCGCGCGTGAACGTGCACGCCGTGAGCCGCACCCGTACTGGAAAACACGCGACCGCCTGGGCCTGCCGCATGGAGCGCGGGCATGAACGGAGCAATGCGTCGCGCCGTGGTGGCGCCGGCACCTGCGCCCGCAGACCGTGACCAGTGGCCAATCACGTACGTGTCCGATCCGGATGGCGCACGCCAAGTGTTGTGCCTGTATGGGGACATGGTGTGGGACCTGACGCCGCTGATGCCAAACTCCAATGCGACGCCCGGGATGCGGCGCCTGCGGTTTGATCGCCTGCCGCCTGTGTGGCGCGAGAGCGCCAAGGCGCTGCTGTATGCGTACTGGGTGCATGGGCGTCCGGGGTGGAAAGCCCCGGGCGCCTCCACCCTGGCCGGTGTGTTCCGTCGGTTGCAGCGGCTGGTGCGTTACCTGGACACGCTCGGTGTGCAGCGGTTTGCGGATGTCCGGCCGCTGCATATCGAATCCTATGTGCAGCGCATCCGTGCACGCGACAGGGCCGTGCATGCGGTGCACGAATACACGGTACTGGAACTGGCGTGGATCCTCAGGGATCACCTGGAGGACCACCTGCCGGCCCATCCATGGCCTGAAAGCTCTGCCCGCGATGTCGCCGGCCTGAGTACGCGCGGCAAGCCGGTGTCGGGCACGCAGTCCATTCCGCTCGAGATTGCGTCGGCCTTGTTCCGGCACGCCGATGCGGTGCTGCAAGAAGCGCCGCTACTGCTGCAGGTGCGTGACGAACTGGCGGACCTGGAACGCCGGGCGACAGTGGGCTACAAACGGATGTTCGTGCTGAAGAATCGCCATCTGCGTTCACGCGGGTTGCCGCCGTTGCAGGCGTATCAGC
>NZ_LSTO01000001.1:2880318-2880818 GCF_002211445.1 Noviherbaspirillum denitrificans
GGTCCGGGCCGTCCGCTTCCTGACCTGCTCGGCGATGTCCGGGTAGCGGGTATGGATCGTTGTCGCGTGCACGCCCGCTTCTTCCGCGACTGCCATGATCGACAGCTTGCGTTTGGGATCTACAATGCGCGGCGCCCCTCGCTCAATCCGGTGTAATGCCAGCAGCAATTCCTGCTGGGTTTTGTCACGACGCGACATGGGGTTCCTTTCCCGGGGCGTCAGCTACGCCGGGATCCAGTTTTCGTAGAATCTGCTTCACGGTCGCAATGCTTTCCTCGATCTTGGCTTGCGCCGCCGGACCGATATCGTTGACCTCACGTAGTTCGAGCTGCTGCAGCCATAGTCCATGCCAGGTGTCCCGCTGCGTTTCATCAATCACGGCGTGGCTGCAGTCCGCACATTCCATGGCGTCGTACAAGCCGCGGCCTCCGCAACTGAGCACATCAGCCATGCACCAGCTGTGGCCGGTACTGCGCAACAGGATCCCCTGTCCTGCACGT
>NZ_LSTO01000001.1:2880828-2995137 GCF_002211445.1 Noviherbaspirillum denitrificans
GGGATGTCAGCGAGAAGCTGGAAGAGATTATGTCTGGCCGCATCGATCTGCGTGGTTGCGGCCAGTTGTTGGGTTTTGTTTGACGGCGCAGCGACTGCCGTGGCGAGATTGCTGGCCGCACTGCTTCCCCTGGCCGCGGCCGGTATCCTGTTTTCTTCCGGCCGCAACGCGCACGCGTCCGCTATCAGGTTGCCGGCCACGGTGGAAATGATCGAGGTTCCCGCTGATCCGGACGAGCAGCAAGGGTTTCTTGTGAGCGAACAGGAAATGCATGCGTTGCATAACCGCGTTCAGAATCTGTTCTCTTTGCTCGAAAGGACCATTGCCGACATGGCGCGCGCGGGCGCGGTGGCCAAGGAATCTGGAGGAAGTGTCGACCGGGCAGTGATGGCGGTGCAGCAGGCTGTGGAATCGGTGACGACGATCGGCATTTACATTGATACCTCCTTGCAGACTTACCGCAAGCTTGTCGAGCAGGCGGCGACGATCGGCAATATCGTCGAAGGCATCCGCGAAATCTCCAGTCAGACAAATCTTCTTGCGCTCAATGCCGCGATCGAGGCTGCCCGGGCGGGTGACAGCGGACGTGGCTTTGCCGTTGTGGCTGCCGAGGTCAAGCGCCTGGCAAGCAGGGTCGACCAGTCCAGCAACGAGATCGGAAAAATTGCCGAGTCGCTCAGCCGTTCGTCCGGAGATGCCTTGCGCGATGCGGAGAAAGCCGCGGCCCAGGCCAGCGTCGGGCGCGTCGGAGCGGAGCAGGCGCACGAGGCGATGGAAGAGGTAATTGACGGCGCGCGCAAGCGCGTTACCATCGTTAGCGCAATCAATGACGCGCTGAATGATCAGAGCAAGCTCACAACGCGCTTGTCGCGGGAAATACAGATGCTGTTGCAACAGGGTGCCGCCGGGCGTAGCGATGGTCCCAGAGATCTAGCGAATTGCGTGGAGAAATGAACACGCCTGGGGCGAAAGAATTTTCCGAGGCACCCAAGGTCTTGGCGAGATTGAAAATCCCGCAACCCGATAGCGTGCGTCATTTGCAGAAAATCAAGTTACGATTCGGCAGACTAGAACAAGAAAGTCAAAGCCGCAGAATGGATTGCTTACGTAAATCCACGAGCTCATCCACAGTCTTTCCCGCAGAATCTGTGGGTACATGGCGACATGACGCTTGAATGTCCTGGTGCTGGATACTGCATCGAGGAAAGAGCGAACCAGAATGATGCAGGCCGTGCGCCAGAATAGGTCGGCATGATCTGCAATGGGGCGGTCGGCTTTCAGAACTCGGCGTCGAGTTCGTCGATCTGGTCCGGTTCCGCCAGTGCCGCTTCCACCCATTCCTTCATCTCCGACAGCGACATGATCTGCTCGCAATAGGCGGCACAAACCTTGTCCAGCGGTACCCCATAAGTGAGGAAGCGCGTCACTACTGGCGCATACATCGCGTCCGCCAGACCCGGTTCCGGACCGAACAGGTAAGGACCGCCATGGGCGTCCAGGCATTCGTGCCAGATGGTCTTGATGCGGTCGATGTCCGCCTGGGCACGTGCCCATATCTTGAAGTTCTCGAAACGGCCCTTGATGTTCATCGGTAGCGCCGAACGCAGTGCCGTGAATCCCGAGTGCATCTCGCCGCAGATGGCACGGCAATGCGCGCGGGATGCGCGGTCGGCAGGCAGCAGGCGGGCATTGGGTTTGACTTCGTTCAGATACTCGCCGATCGCCAGCGTGTCCCATACCTTGATGCCGTTATGCGTGAGGCAGGGTACCAGGATTGAGGGCGCCAGCAGCAGGATTTCCGCACGCACCGCGGGATCGTCGGAGGGCACCTCTTGCACATGGAAGGGGAGGCCGGCGAATTTCGCCATCAGCCATCCACGCAAGGACCAGGATGAATAATTCCGGCTGCTGATCGTAAGGCTGGCACGTGCCATCGGCGGGTCTCCATGTCGGTGCATTCGACTGCGGCAACGGTGCAATCATGCAAACCATGTGCCACGCCAGTGATGGCCTGCAACTTGCTTCGAGAAAGTATTCTCTACGCGAGAAGTCCGGGGATAGCATGCGGTATCAGGCTTATCAGGTTCATGCAGACACAATGGCTCTGCTGCACTTCCTGTCGCAGACGACGGGACGGGTACTCTCGCACATCCCGCATGGTTGGACAGGCAGGCAGCCGTTTGCACATTCGCTGGCAGCGGCGCAGGAAGTGTTCGCCGCCACCCGCATCACACATGCGCGGCCGGACTACGGCATCAACAGTGTGCGCCTCGACGGCAGCGGGCTCGAAGTCACGGTGCATGAGGAAGCTGTGCACGTCGAAGCTTTCGGTACGCTGCTGCATTTCAGGAAGGAAGGCATCACCGGCGAGCCGCGCGTGCTGCTGGTGGCGCCGATGTCAGGCCACTTCTCGACACTGTTGCGCGACACCGTGCGTACCATGCTCGCCGACCATGACGTGTATATCACCGACTGGCACAACGCGCGTGACGTGCCGTTGTCGGCAGGCCGGTTTGACATGGATGAATATGTGCACTACCTGATCCTCTACCTGCAGATCATGGGACCCGGCGCGCATGTCGTCGCAGTGTGCCAGCCATGCGTAGCGGCACTGGCGGCAGCTGCAGTCATGGCCGAAGACCAGGATCCGGCACAGCCGCGCAGCCTGACCTTGATGGCCGGGCCCATCGACACCCGCATCAATCCAACCCGGGTCAATGAACTCGCCACCAGCAAGCCCTTCCACTGGTTCGAGAAGAACCTGATCGGCATCGTGCCGAACCGCTATCGCGGCGGACTGCGCCGGGTCTATCCCGGTTTCGTGCAGCTGGCTGCCTTCATGAGCATGAACCTGGAGCGACACACGCAATCCTTCCGCGATTTGCATCATTGTCTGGTCGCAGGTGACACCGCCAGGGCAGACGCGATACGTGCGTTCTATAAGGAGTACTTCGCGGTACTGGACCTGACAGCCGAGTTTTATCTGGAGACAATACGCGATGTATTCCAGGAACATGCGCTGCCGAAAGGGCAACTGGAATGGCGCGGACGCCTCATCAGGCCGGCGGCCATTCGACATACCGCCTTGCTGACCGTCGAGGGCGAGCGCGACGACATCTGTGCAATCGGACAAACCATGGCCGCGCAGGAGTTATGCAGCCGAATTCCGTCCTATATGAAGCTGCATCACATGCAGACCGGCGTAGGGCATTACGGCGTATTCAGCGGCAGGCGGTGGGAACAGCAGATCTATCCGATCGTCAGGGACGTGATTCATTCGAGCAGCCAATGAAACCCGGTTCGGCCTGTTGATGATGATCCGGCTTTGTTCGGTGGTTCAGACAAATGGAACTTGCAATTTTTGACGCTGTAAGTGTTTGATTTTATTGTCCCCGCCATTTTGGACAATTCGTCAAAAGCCCTGTCACAGATGCCAATCGGATGTGACTCGCTAAAAATGCGCAATTGATACTTGAAATCAAGTTGCCATCGTAAAACAGCTCCCGAAACAAGCGGAGGGGGGAGATGACATTATGAGCATGAGGTCAGCAATCTTCCTCTGCCGAGGAAAGCGCAAGATCGAATCAACCTATCGCGTGCTGCCCTGAACAGACTCGCCGATATACCGCGTCGTGCGCGGCGCATCCTTTCCGATATGGAACGCCAGTCGTCGGTTGCGCAGACCGATGTCGGCTGCAGTGAACCGTTCCAGTCGTCGCTGGTGCTCAATCCAGTTTTCGTCGAGAAAATATTCGATATAGCGTCCGGCATGGGTCGTGTCGCGAAACAGGCCCCAGGACAAGGCACCTTGCCTCAGGCGGGCCAGTCGGGTTTCCTGCATGACTTCCCGAAACTCGCCGGACTTCGCCGGATCGATCAGGTACTCGACCGTCACCATCACTGGTCCTTCGTTCGCGTCAATTTCGATCACCGGTGGTGGTGCAATGAATGCTGGCGCCGCCGGCGTGAGGTCATCGTCGCCAATGCCCCCTACACCGTGACGTTTCGTGAGCAGAAGCACGATTGGTCCCGCGGCGGCGGCGGCAAGAATGCTTGTGGGCACGGAAGTCATGCTTGCCAGGTAACCCCAGAGGGCAGCTCCGGATGCACTGCCGCCCATGAGTGCCATCTGGTAAATCGACATGCCTCGCGCACGCACCCAGTTCGGCAGTGCAAGCTGAGCGGCCACGGTCAACGAGTTTGCGGTGCCGATCCAAGCCATGCCTGCGACAGCCATGGCGGGGACCGCAAGCCATAGGTTGGGAGATAGAACTGCGGCGACGGATGCCGCGGCGTGCACGCAAGTCCCCCCGTACACCATGGTGTTCCTGTCGACATGGCGTCGTAGCCGGGTGAGATTGAGTGCCATGAGCAAAGCCCCGAAACCCATTGCCGCAAGCAGAACGGTGAATGTTCCAGGCCCGCCATTTTCAATTCGCCGCGCGATCACCGGCAATAGCGCGGTCAGCGACGTGGCCTGGAAAAAGAACAGGAAAATGCGCATGAGCACGACACGCAGGCGGGGCGACTGCACGACGTGTTGCAATCCCACGCGCATCGCTGCAAAGAAGCGTTCCCCGGGCAGGGCGCTGATCTTCGGTTCCGTTCGCCAGCGCATGATCAGTGCGAACGCGACGATGGACATCACGGCATTCACCAGGAACACGTAGGCGATCCCCGCGCTGGCAATGAGTGCGCCGGCAATGATTGGTCCGATCACACGCGACATGTTCATTGCAATGCCATTCAGGGCCAGGGCGGGAGGCAGCTCCTGCCGAGGAACCAGGTCAGGGACGATGGCGGCGAACACCGGCCAGCGCATTGCCATGCCGATTCCGTTGGCGAAGGTCAGCCCCAGCAACACCGGAGCAGTGAGTGCGTCGAGAAAAGACAATGCGGCGAGCAGGACGGCAATGCAGCCAACCCAGATCTGGGTGGATGCGAAATACCGGCGCCGATCGACGATGTCGGCCATTGCTCCGCTGGGCAGGCCGAGCATGAATACGGGAAGCGTCGACGCGGCCTGCACCATGGCGACCATGAAGGCACTCTCGGTCAGCGAGGTCATCAGCCACGCAGAGGCGACGTCATTCATCCACATCGTCACATTGGCGGCGAGCCAGGCCAGCCATAACATGCGGAACACGGGACGATGCAATGGAGCGAGGGCTGATGGGTCCGTGACTGGATCGTTCGACAAACTTATATCTCCTTCAATCGGACTCGCGGCACCCGCTGTGCCTCGTTGGCTTCGGAGCGGGAATATCATCGGGAAAAAAGCATTGAAACAAATTCGCGGACACGCTCATGGTGTCTGCGTCCGCAGCAAGCCGTCGATTATGGATCGCGCAAGTTCGATCAAGGGTGCACCCAATTGCCCGGCAACTTCAGATATGGGGGCCTGTGTTGCGAGACTGAAGTTCAGGACAAGGACCGGGCGGGCAGGGACCTGGATGGGGGCGGCGAGCGCCACGACTTCCGGCTGCCAGGACGCAGCACAGTATCCCACGGACATGACACTTTCGCTTGCCTCGAGGATCTCGCGTTCAACGACTTTCCAGTCCCCCGGCCTGCGTGCACGGAAGATGCGAAACAGCTCCTCCCTGCGCGATTTCGGTGCGACCGCAAGATATGCGCGCCCCAGTGATGTCAGTTCCATGGGGATGCGCTGCCCGGCAACGATATTGCGGAGCGAGACCTTGCGGTTGTATCGAACCGATTCCAGGTAGACCATTTCGTCCCGATCGGGAGCGGCGAGGCCAACGTTGATGCGGCGTTTCTCGGCCACCGTGCGCATCATCGGCGCGGCGACCTGCAGCACAGACGAGCCGCTCAGCATGGCATGCGCAAGGCTCAAGACCGGAGCGGCGAGCCGATAGGCGCGCGCGTGTGGATCATGTTCGAGGAACCCGCATCGCACAAGTGTCTGGGTAAGCCGGCTCACCGTTGCTGCCGACAGGCCGGTCCGCTCGGCCAGCTCACCGTTGCCAAGCAATTCGGAGCCGGGGCGGAAGGCTCGCAATATTTCCATGCCCCGTTCAAGGGATCGATTGGATGGCGAGCTGCCAACGCGTTGAATATTCTCTTCTTCGCAATGCATGCTGCGCATGGCATCTCCGCTGCAGGTGAATATGGATTATTGCATCGTCAGACGCGGTGGTTGTCGAGATCCATAACGCCTATCGATGGCACTGAATAGCGAAATCGTCCGCTCCCCAGCAATGGTACTTCACCCCCATCGGTAGCGCGCCATGACGCGATTCCACCTGGTGAAAATCACCTGTCGCATCCGGAATTCCCCGGGACTATCCTCATCGCACCGCGAAGGCGGCAAACACGATTTACACGGGAGACGTCGTATACGGCATGTCGTTTGTTCGCCCAAGGACCTCTGGCCCGGGGCCATTTTTGACTAGGGAGAGTAATGCAATGAAATTGAGAGCAATCGCACTGGCGGCCGGTACGCTGCTTGCCGGTGCCGCCACCGCGCAATCGAATGTGGTCATCTATGGCATCGCCGACGCCGGCATTGCGCGGTCAGATACCAGCACTACCCCCGCCGTGTGGCGACTGCAGAGCGGTCAGCAGTCCGGCAGCCGCATCGGCTTCCGCGGCACCGAAGACCTCGGCGGAGGCCTTTCCGCGATCTTCGTACTGGAGAATGGTTTCAGCATCGATGACGGAAGTTTCGCCCAAAGTGGCGCGACTGCGACGACACCCGCCGGCACACGTCTGTTCGGCCGCCAGGCCTATGTCGGTCTCAAGAGCGGGAATGGCACACTCAGGGTTGGTCGACTGGAAACGCCAATGCACGCCGCTTTTCTTGTCGTGGACCCCTTCGCCACCAACCTCGCCGGCAATATCGAGAATGTGTTCAATCCCTACGCAATCCGTATGGACAACACCATCAACCTGTCGCACTCGATCGGCGCGTTCAGCGGCGAACTTGCCTATGGTTTCGGCGAACAAGCCGGCAGCATTTCGGCCAACCGCCAAATAGGAGCGAACTTTGTTTATAGTGCCGGCCCTCTCGCGGCAATGGCGACATACCACCAGGCAAAACCGTCCGCAGGTGCGACTGGCGCGGGCTCGGCGGCGGATGATAGCCGGACCTTGCTCCTGGGCGCGGTGTACGATTTCAAGGTGGCGAAGCTGCATCTCGCCTTCGCCGAGAACCGTTCGGACGACGCGCTGGGCGCCGCTGACGGCAAGAGCCGCGACATGATGATTGGAACCACGGTCAAGGTCGGCGCGTCCGGCACCGTGCTCGCTTCCTGGATTCGCAAGGACGACCGGTTCGGCGCGGGAACCGGCGACCGCGACCAGCTTGCCATCGGCTATAGCCACAGCCTGTCGGCACGCACCAACCTGTACACCTCCTTCGCCAGGACCGACCGCAAGCCTGCCACACAGGCTGACTCGACCTTGTTCAACGCTGGCATCCGCCACCGCTTCTGATATCCCTCGGGGTAGCCGGGCGGACCTGTCCGCCCGGTGCCTTTCTCCTGCCTCTCCATTTCCGGCAGCGCGGTAATTCCGCGGTCACTTCCCCAAAAGCAGGGAAGGCCGCCCGTGCACCTGCCCCGAACGCAATCGGGGGATGAAAAACAGGCTGGCGCGGCGGGCATGATGCCCAGTCCCGATCGGCCACATCAATTCCACTGGATGGAATTGGGGCGATGCGTACGGAGGCCGCAAGAACTAAGCTGTTTCTCATGGAACGACAGGTAACGGCCTATTCCTGTCACTTGCACGTCCGCCTGAAAACCACACTTCACTTGGAGACACCATATGCAAACGCTTCTGGCTTCATCACTCCGCAAGCTCGGCACGCTCGCCGCCCTTGCGGTCTCCTCCGTCCTGACGCTTGTCCCGGCACACGCTGCGTATCCTGAGAAACTCGTTCGCATCATCGTTCCGTTCGCGCCCGGCGGTGGCACCGACATCATTGCCCGCAGCCTGGCCGATGGCATGGCGCGGGAACTTGGCCAACCGGTGATCGTTGAGAACAAGCCGGGTGGCGGAACCATCATCGGTTCCGACGCTGTAGCCAAGAGCCCGCCCGACGGATACACGCTGCTGATGGCCACGTTCGCGCACGCGGTCAATCCCAGTCTGCAACCCAAGCTCCCCTACGCCACCAACAAGGCATTCGCGCCGGTGAGCCTGGTGGGCATATCGCCGAACGTCCTTGTTGTGCGTCCGGACAGCCCTTACAAAGGTGTTGCTGATGTGATCGCAGCGGCCAAGTCGAATCCCGGAAAGCTTACCTACGCATCGCAAGGCAATGGCACGTCGGCGCACCTCGCCGGCGAATTGTTCAGCAATCTGGCCAAGGTGGACCTGGTACATGTGCCGTATCGCGGTGCGGGCCCTGCGATCACCGATCTGCTGGGTGGACACGTCGACATGATCTTTGGCACGGCGGCCGCAGTCGGACCCTTCATCCACAGCGGAAAACTGCGCCCGCTCGCCGTCACGACCGGAAAGCGCGCAGCCACGCTGCCCAATGTGCCTACCGTCGCCGAGAGCGGTCTTCCGGGCTATGCCGCCGAGAGCTGGTACGGCGTGTATGTGCCGGCAGGAACCCCGGCGGACATCGTTGTCAAGCTGAATGCCGCCGTCAAGAAAGCCGCCTCGGGACCGGAATTCCAGAAGCGCGCGGTTGACGAGGGACTCGCAGTGAGTGCGACTTCGCCGACAGAGCTGGACACCTACGTCCGTGCCGAGGAAGCGCGCTGGAGAAAGATTGTCAAGGAAAACCAGATCAAACCTGATTAAACCAATTCACAAGCAAGGCTAGACACCTATGAGCACCGACCTGATCGAAGTGCGAATCCATGAAGGGATCGCCACTCTCCACCTGAACCGTCCCGAGAAGCGCAATGCCATGAGCGACGACATGCGCACCCAATTCATTGCCGCGCTGGAGCGCATCGCTTCTGACCGGGAAATCCGCGCGCTCGTCCTGACCGGCAATGGAAAAGGCTTCTGCGCCGGCGGCGACGTGGCCGGCATGGAGCGCCGCATGCAGGCGCCGGCGGGAGAAGTGGGCTTCAACGGCTGGGCGCGCCAGCAGCGCGTCCATTACACGCAGTCCCTGCTGCACACGATGCCCAAGCCGACGATCGCCGCGGTCAACGGCGCCGCATCCGGACTTGGCGCTGACACCGCGCTGGCGTGCGACTTCATCATCGCCAGCAGCGAAGCAAGCTTTACCTGGTCCTACATCAACCGTGGCCTGATTCCGGACGGGGGCGGGATGTACTTCCTGCCGCGCCGCGTCGGCCTGGCGAAGGCGAAGGAACTGATTTTCAGCGGCCGCAAGGTGGAGGCCGAAGAGGCATTGCGCCTGGGGATCGCCGACCGCCTCAGCCAGGCGGAGACGCTACTCTCGGACGCACAGGCCTGGGCGTCCGAGCTGAGCAAGGGATCGAGGACGGCGCTGGCGCTGGGCAAGGCCATCCTCAACCAGAGCTTTGAGCTGCCTGCCGAGCAAGTCTTCGCGCAAGGCAGCCAGGCGCAGGGCATCTGCTACACGAGCACGGAGCACCGGGAGGCCGTCATGGCTTTCCTCGAAAAGAGTGCTGCGCGTGCCAGCAAGGGGTAATCGACATGACTGCCATTTCTCGCCTGATCAAGCCCCGAAGCGTTGCTGTCATCGGTGCTTCCGCCGACCTGAGCAAGACCGCGGGACGTCCTGTGTCCTACCTGCTCAAGCACGGATTTGCCGGCGACATCTATCCTGTCAATCCGCGCGCGGAAAACATTGCCGGCTTGCGCTGCTATCCGGACATTGGCTCGCTGCCTGGCGTTCCCGACGTGGGGATCGTTCTGCTGGGCGCCGAACGGGCCCACCTGGCCGTGCGTGAGCTTGCCGCACGCGGCACGGCAGCGGCCATCGTCCTCGCCAGCGGTTATACCGAAACCGGCGACGAGGGCGCGCGGCGCCAGCAGGAACTGATCGAGGCCGCAGGGTCGATGCGGCTGCTCGGCCCGAACACCATTGGACTGGTCAACCTGACCGACAACATCGTCCTGTCTGCGAGTGGCGCACTCGAGATGGATGACCTCCCGGTCGGTTCCATCGGCGTCGTCTCCCAGAGCGGCGGCATCCTTGGCGCCTTGCTGTCGCGGGCGGCGGCACGCGGCATCGGGCTGTCCAAGCTGATTTCGACCAGCAACGAGGTCGATCTGGATCTGGCCGACTTCATCAGCGAACTCGCCGATGATGAAGCGACCAAGGTGATCGCGCTGTACATCGAAAGCGTGCGCAATCCGGCGACATTCCGCGCAGCCGCACTGAAAGCGGCAGCGGCCGATAAACCTGTTGTTGCCTTCAAGATCGGGCGCTCCGAAGCCGGTGCTCGCGCCGCCGTCTCGCACACCGGCGCCATGGCCGGCGCGGACAGCATGTACGACGCGTTGTTCAAGCAGGTTGGCATCGTGCGTGCGCAAACCTTCAGCGACCTGCTCGACATTCCGGCGGCGCTGGCATCGGGCCGTGTCCTGCGCGGCAATCGCGTCGCCATCCTCACCTCGACCGGGGGCGCCGGCACGCTGGTGTCGGACAGTCTTGGTGTCTCCGGCTTCGAAACGCCTGCACCGGATGCGGCCACTGCGCAGAGTCTGCGCGATCTGCAGACGGGCAGCCATGCCGCGCTCGACCGCAACCCCATCGACGTCACGCTGGCGGGCCTTCAACCGGACCTGCTGCGCGGCGCAATCAAGGCAATCCTCGCCAGCCCGAGTTACGACGCGCTGACAATCATCGTCGGTTCTTCCAGCCTTGCGATGCCTGATCTGATGGCTGGGGCAATCCAGGATTGCATGCCGCTGAGCGACAAGCCGATTCTCGCCTATGTCAGCCCGCACGCACCGGAAGTTGCGGCCCTGCTAACGCGCCGTGGTGTGCCGGCATTCACGGCGCCGGAAAGCTGTACGGCCGCCCTGGACGGAATGCTCAAATCGGCCCACTGGAAACCGGCATCGGCAGGGAAGACGGATTCACCAACTGATGTACAAACTGCCGATTTCCTCGCGGGTTCGCTCGACGAGGCGCAGGCGAAAAAATTGTTCGCGCGCTTTGACGTACCGGGCGTGCGCGAGAAGGTCGTCACGACGCCGGAGCAGGCCGAGCAAGCCGCGCGAGAGCTGGGCGGCCGCGTCGTGTTGAAAATCCTTTCCTCGGAAATCACACACAAGAGCGATGTCGGTGGCGTTGCCGTCAATCTTACGGCGGAGCAGGTCGGAGAGCGCCTCGTCACGATGACCAGGGAGGTGCACGATAAGGCCGGCACGACGCCGGAGCGTTTCCTCGTGCAGGAGATGGTGTCAGGCGGCACCGAACTGATCCTCGGCATGCATCGCGACGCGCTGGGAACGGCAATCATGCTTGGCATGGGTGGTGTGACGGCGGAGCTGTTCAAGGATACGACACTGCGCCTGATCGGTGAAAACGGACTCAGCCGCGCAGAAGCGCTGGACATGGCGCGCGAACTCAAGACCTGGCCCTTGCTTGATGGCTTTCGCGGTCGGCCCAAGGCCGATGTCGAGGCGCTGGTGTCGGCAATCGTGGCATTTTCGCGGATGGCGGCGAAGATGGGGGAGCGCCTCGTCGAAGCCGAAATCAATCCGGTCTTCGTCCTGCCTGAAGGTCAGGGCGTACGGGCGGCCGATGGCGTTGTAGTGCTCAAGGGCTGAGGAGCCGGGCGTGGAGGCTGCAATGGAAAGCCGGTGTGAACCTGGCCAGATGGGACAGACGCCGGCAGAACTCATCGGTACGCTGGAGGCCAAGGCGCGCAAGCACTTCGTGAACACCGGCGGATGCCGGATGGCCTGGCGCTGCTTCGGTGCAGGCAAACCGCTGGTACTTGTGCACGGCGGCCATGGCAGCTGGCTGCATTGGGTGCGCAACATCGACACGCTGGCACAAGGTTTCGAGGTGTGGGTACCGGACCTGCCCGGCTACGGCGATTCGGATGTGCCGTCTGCGCCGGAACTGTCATCGATTGTCGATGCGACGGCCCCGGCCATCAACGAATTGCTTGGCGCGGAAACCATAGTCCGCATGGCGGCGTTTTCGTTCGGCGGGCTGGTAGCGGCGAATGTCTCGGCCGTGCGCGGCGGTGTCGACAGGCTCGTCCTCCTCGGGGCTGCCGGACACGGCAGCGCCAGGCGGCCGCGCGGTGAACTATTGGCGTGGCGGGCGGCGCAGGCGGCAAATGATGACCAGGCTGTCCATTCCGCGATGCGGCACAACCTGGCCATGCACATGCTGCACGATCCGACGCGCATCGACAACCTCGCCGTGGAAGTCCATACGTCAGCATGCATGCGAACCCGATTCCGCAGCAAGGAAATATCTCGCGGAGCCGTGCTTGCGGCGGCACTCAACCTGCAAACGGCTGACGTGCTTGCCGCATGGGGCGAGCACGATGTAACGGCCGATCCGCAGCGTGTGATCGGTGCACTGTTCGAGGGGCGCGACGGCCGTGCAGGGTGCGTGATCCAGGGGGCAGGGCATTGGGTCCAGTACGAACGCGCCGATGAAACCAACCGGCTGATGATGGAATGGCTGGAAAAAGGAGAAACGAAATGACCGCTTGTGTTCGTGTCGAGCGCGACGGAAATATTGCTGTTGTCGTGATCGACAACCCGCCAATCAATGCCGGATCGGTTGAGGTCAGGCGTGGCCTGGTGGCCGCCATTGACGAGGTGAACGCCCAACCCGAGGTATTCGGCATCGTCATCATGGGTGCCGGGAATACATTCATTGCCGGATCGGATCTGCACGAATTCGGACAACCGATTGCCGAACCTTCACTGCCTGCGGTGATTTCGGCCATTGAGACTTGTGAAAAGCCGGTCGTAGCTGCGTTGCACGGTGCTGCCCTGGGCGGAGGATTTGAGCTTGCGCTGGGCTGTGATGCGCGCGTCGCCCTCTCGGGAACGGTTTTAGGATTGCCCGAGGTGACGCTCGGCATCATTCCCGGCGCGGGCGGCACCCAACGGCTGCCGCGCCTGACCGGCATCCCTGAAGCCATCTCGCTCGTTTGCAGCGGCGAGCGGGTGCGTGCCGACGCAGCACGGATGCTCGGAATGGTCGACATCGTCGTGACGGACGATCTGCGTGGCGCTGCTGTCGCCTGCGCAAGGAAAATGGAAGGCAGGAAGGCGCGCATCCGCGATCGCGCCGTTCCTGCCTGCGACGACGGCGCGATCGAGAAGGCATCTGCAGCCGCCCTCCGCGCCGGGAAGAACAGGCCGGCTGTCCGTGCGGCGATCGATGCAATCGTATCTTCAGCCACACATTCCTTCGATGATGCCCTGGCGAGCGAACGTGCCGCGTTTCAGGCACTACGCGTGTCGCGCGAGGCGCGCGCACTGCGGCACCAGTTCTTCGCCGAGCGCGACGCGGCAAAGCATCCCGCAGCCGAAACAGCCACGGCACGCCCGCTGCAACGGGTGGCTGTCATCGGCGCCGGTACGATGGGTGCCGGCATTGCAATTGCAGCGCTAGAAGCGGGTTTCGACGTTGTACTGCTGGAGCAGGATGAAGCGGCGCTCGTCAGGGGCGTGGATCGCATCCGCAGCCATTACCAGGGGCGTGTGGATGCGGGCAAGATGGATACCTCGGTCGCGCGCGAGCGGGAAGGGCGGCTGAAGGCAAGCGTCGACTGGACGCTGGTTGCCGGCGCCGATCTTGTCATCGAGGCGGTCTTTGAGGACCTGAAGGTCAAGCAGGAGGTTTTTCGGCGCCTGGACAGCATCGCGCGGCCCGGTGCCATCCTGGCGTCAAATACGTCTTATACGGATCTGGATGCGATCGCCGCTTCGACATCGCGTCCGCAGGATGTCATCGGCCTCCACTTCTTCAGTCCGGCCCATGTGATGCGCTTGCTCGAGATCGTACGCGGGGCCGCCACCTCACAGGATGTCCTGGCCACCGGCCTGCAGCTGGCAAAACGCCTGCGCAAGCAGCCGGTGGTGTCGGCCAACGCCTTCGGCTTTATCGGCAACCGTATCTATGCAGCTTACCGCCGGCAGTGCGAGTTCATGCTGGAGGAGGGCGCCAGTCCGCAGCAGATCGACGCGGCGCTGGAAGCCTTCGGTTTTGCCATGGGCCCGTTCGCCGTTGCGGACCTGTCCGGTCTCGATATCGCCTGGCGCATGCGCCAGAGCCTTGCCTCCACGCGTGAGCCGCAAGCACGGTATGTGCACATTCCCGATAGATTGTGTGAAGCCGGCCGTCTAGGACGCAAGACCGGGGCTGGCTATTACCTGTATGACCAGACGGGAGGTGCGCGACGCCCCGACCCCGAGGTGGACAGGGTGATTGATGCGGCGCGTCTGGAGAAAGGTATTGCTGCCCGTGTGATGAATGACGAAGAGATCGTCCGGCGTTCCTTGCTGGCCATGGCCAATGAGGCGGCGCTGCTGCTGGCGGAGGGCATCGCGCGCCAGGCAAGCGATATCGATGTGGTGCTGGTCAATGGCTACGGTTTCCCGAAGTGGGAGGGTGGTCCGATGTTCTGGGCGCGCGAACGCGGCGTGGAAGCGCTGGAAGAAGATCTTGACTGGCTTGCCGGACTGAGCGGACCAGGCTTTGTCCGCGGCGACATACGGCAGCTTTTCAGTGCCGAACAGCGGACATGAGCCACCTGCCCGGCGCTGACTCCAACGAACATTCACGCAAGGAACAACGATGACCCAATACGCCTATATTTGCGACGCGATCCGCACCCCATTCGGCCGTTACGGCGGCGCACTCTCGAGCATACGGACAGACGACCTGGGTGCGCTCCCGCTGCGCGCGCTCATGGCCCGTCACCCGCGGTTGGATTGGGAGGTACTGACCGATGTCATCTTCGGTTGCGCCAACCAGGCAGGCGAGGATAACCGCAATGTCGCACGCATGTCTTCCCTGCTGGCCGGGCTTCCGCCGAGTCTGGGAGGATCGACGGTAAACCGCCTGTGCGGTTCCGGCCTGGATGCGGTCGGCACGGCGGCACGCGCGATCCGCAGCGGAGAGGCCGGGCTGATGATTGCGGGCGGCGTCGAAAGCATGAGCCGGGCGCCGTTCGTGATGCCGAAGGCAGAGAGCGCCTTCTCGCGCAGTGGCGAGATCCACGATACGACCATCGGCTGGCGATTCGTCAACAAGGTGATGAAAGAGCAATACGGTGTCGACTCGATGCCCGAAACCGCCGAGAACGTCGCGCGCGAGTTCGGGATCGAGCGCGAAGCGCAGGACAGGATGGCCCTGGCATCCCAGCGCAAGGCTGCCGCCGCGCAGCAGGCCGGCGTCTTCGATAGCGAGATCACGCCTGTCTTGATCCGACAGAAGAAAGGCAGTCCTGTCCTCGTTTCGCGGGATGAGCCGCCGCGCGAGACCTCGATGGAAGCGCTTGCCCGGCTCAAGGGCGTCGTCCATCCTGATGGCACCGTAACGGCTGGCAATGCCTCGCCGGTGAACGACGGCGCCTGCGCGTTGCTGCTGGCCGATGAGTCAAGCGCGGCAAGATACGGCCTGGAGCCACGCGCGCGCGTCCTTGGCATGGCAACGGCCGGCGTCGCCCCACGCATTATGGGAATGGGGCCCGCGCCGGCAACGCGCAAGGCCCTGGCGCTGACCGGGCTGTCTCTGGATCAGATGGATGTCATCGAGCTGAACGAGGCATTCGCGGCGCAAGGACTTGCCGTATTGCGCGACCTCGGTCTTGCCGACGACGACGCGCGGGTCAACCCGAACGGCGGCGCAATCGCCCTCGGACATCCACTCGGTGCCAGCGGCGCCCGTCTGGTGACCACCGCGGTCAACCAGTTGCACCGCAGCGGCGGGCGCTACGCCTTGTGCACGATGTGCGTGGGTGTGGGTCAGGGCGTGGCGCTCATCATCGAGCGCGTCTGACTTGGCATAGGGACAGGGAAATCATGAAAGCTGCCGAGAAACTTGCCGAGTTTGGCGCGCAATTCCAGTCTGCTGAACTGAGCGACGAGGTTCTGCATCACGCAAAGCGCGCCGTCGTCGACTGGTACGGAGCGCTCTTTTCGGGCGCGGTCACATCGCCGGTGGTGTTACTGCAGAAAGCGCTGGAAGAAGAACTGGGCAGGGGCGATGCGCATCTGCCGCTTGGCGGACATGCACCGTCCAGGCTGGCAGCGCTGATCAACGGCGCGGCGGCGCACGCGGCCGAGGTTGACGACAGTTTTCGTGACGCGATGTACCACCCGGGAGCGCCTACCATCGCCGGCGCATTGGCTGCAGCCCAGGGAAGCCACGCCAGCGGAGCAGCGTTCTTGCGTGCCGTCGTCATCGGCTACGAAGTGTCAACGCGGATCGGCGTGGTGTTGGGACGCTCGCACTACCGGTTCTGGCATAGCACCGGCACCGTCGGAACGTTTGGCGCAGCCGCTGCAGCCAGCGCAATTTACGGGCTCGACAAGGCCGCATTCGCCCATGCGCTGGCAACAGCAGCCACGTTTGCCGCAGGTTTGCAGCAGGCTTTCCGCATGGATTCGATGTCGAAACCCTTACATGCGGGACGCGCTGCCGAGGCGGGGCTGCTCGCCGCGAAGCTGGCCAGGCAAGGTGTCACCGGGGCACTGGATGTGCTGGATGGGGAAGCAGGGCTTGGAAAGGCCATGAGCAATGAAGCGGACTGGGCAAATGTCGCTGATACGTTGGGGCGCGATTTCCATATTACCCGTCTGACGTTCAAGAATCATATCGGCTGTGGCCACACCTTTTCCGCGATTGACGCTGCCCTCGAACTGCGGCGCAAGTTCGAACTCGATTTCCGCAACATCGAAAGAATCCGTGTGTCCACCTATCGTCCGGCCATCGACATTGCTTGTTACGAGGCGCCGCAGACGGAGAATGAAGCGCGCTTCAGCTTGAAGTACGTCGTCGCCGCCGCGCTCGTTTTTGGCAGTGTTCGCCTTGCCGCCTATGAAGCAAAGCAACTTGCAAACAGTGATGTCAGAAAGCTCATCGACCTGATTGAAGTCGAGGTGGATCCGGACCTGGACAGCCGGTTTCCGCGCCAGCGCGCGGCACAAGTCGACATCCGCGTTTCGGATGGCCGAAAGCTCAGCCACTTGCAAGCCAACCGGAAAGGCGATCCCGAGGAGCCATTGAGCGATACCGAGCTCAATGAAAAAATGCTGGAGCTTGCATCACCCGTCCTGGGTAGCGAACGCGCCGGGAATCTGCTCGCGCGGCTTTGGTCGCTGCAAGACGTCCCGGACATTTCGTCCATGGACCACTAGGTTCCGCCTTGGCAGCGGCCTTGCCGCACGGTTCTTTAGTCGCCAAAGGATGCCGCCGGTGGTCGATATAAACATGACCTCGAGCCAGCGGTATGCCTCAACCAATGCGCCGATGAGAATTCAACGCGAGCGGAAAGCGGCTCAAAGCTTGCACTACGCCGCCTACGGCGACTCGCCGCAGCCAAGAAAACTTGTTTGACGAGAGCGTGCACTGCACCGCGTGTCATCTGGCGCTGCTATGTACCGGTCGGCAGGAGCAGTGGGATTTCCTCGGTAGATCGGTACTTCACTATGGCCTGGCGCCGACACTGCAGGTATTAACGCGCTAGCCACCAGTTAGCAAACGCTCTCAGATCCCGATGTTGCGAATGTGCAAGCACGAGATCGTCGCCTATATTTGGCGAACCGTTTGGCTCACGAAGAACCAACGCTGCGTGGATCTCAGCGGGAATTCCACGAAGGTATGGAAGGAAATCGTCGACGAAGGCGACTGGCTTGATATTGCGGAGCGCTTCGGCCTTGGGACTCACTGCAGCTGTGGAATTGGACGTAGCGAATACGCGGGCGATCGGAAAACCACAATCTCGCAAATTCTGTAGTCGTGCCGACTCAAACTGAGGCTCGATGGCACTTACACACACGAGTTCGTATCCCGCTTCGTTGAGTTCGTGGCAGGCCTCGACGGCGCCGGCAACGGCCGGAATCGTGGACCAGTAATGGTGATCGAAGCATGTACGAAATTGATCGAGCTCGTCGCCTGTGAGGCGGCGCACCTCCCAGCGATCGATCGGCCAGTAGGCAAGAGGGTCGCGTATGGCCGGCATTGCACCGAACGCCTTTGCCCAGGCGCCCGCATATGCTCGGTGGTAGTCCAGCAAGACGCCGTCGGCATCAAGAGCAATGATTGGTTTCATGAGGGAATCATTCTAGAGTGGACGCAGGTAACGTGAACTGGAGCACAGTGCCCTTTCCCTCGGTCGTCACAATCGACATTTCCCCTCCCATGGCAGTTATTCGTTCGCGGATTCCGATTAGGCCAAATGATCTCGGCTTGCGCCTGTCGATAGGGAAATGACCATGGCCGTCGTCGGAAACCTCGATGCGCAATTTGGATTCCCCATGCTGAATACGCACGACGCACGTCGTTGCCTCGGCGTGGCGGATAACGTTCGTCATCGCCTCCTGGATCGCGCGAAACAGGGAGATCGCGTCATCTTCCTTCAGTCCAAGAAAGGCGTTTTCGTCCTGGCATTCAAGGGTGAAGTGCACCTTTCCGAGTTTGTTCATGTGGCGAGTTAGCCAGTGCAGTGCGTCGAAGACACCCAGGTCGAGCACGCTGGGACGAAGGTGATTGATGATCTCACGTACCGACTTGATGGTTGCGTCGATATGCTTGAGGGCGAGATCCATTCTTGCTTCGCCATCCGGGAATTTCTCGCCGATGTCATGGGCTAACGCGCCGACATCCATGCGCAAGACCAGGAGGTTCTGACCCAGGTCGTCGTGTATTTCCCGTGCAATATGCTTGCGTTCGTCTTCCCGGACGCGCAGCTGATGGGTCGCGAGTTGGCGAAGCTCCGATTCTGAGTTGCGAAGTGCAGTTTCCGCGCGTTGACGCAGGGCGCCATCACGCTTGAGTGCTTCAACGGCTAATCTCAGGGCAGTCGCACGGTGCAGCATGTGATGGATAAATGCCACAAGCATGCCCGTCAGGATAAACCCGAACACATAAGTGAGCCGGGATACGGGGGCCGCATCCATCCACTCCTTCGGCGCCGACACCACAACAGTCCAAGGTACCCCGCCGACGTCAATGTGGTGCCTGATGTCGCGACTGCCGTCATGATCGTCGCCCGGGCGCGTTTCCTCGGCCGGGCGAGGGAAAATCCGGTTACCCTGATCGGGCCTGTCTCCAGAGTAAATCTGCACCAAGAATGTTTCGTCGCCCAGAAATCCGCCTTGCTCCATGATGCGGTGCGCGAGGTCCGATGCGTTGAACGCTGCGACAGTGAAGCCGCGAACGTCCGGTTCGGCATGGCCGTATCGCTGCGCATCCGGCGGAGGGCGTCGAACAACAGGTTTCAACAACATGAAGCCCAGGTGGCGGCCATTTTCCTTGACCAGGGGTATGAGTCGGGTTGACGCGATAGTGCCGGTCGCGCGCGAACGCAATGCCGCTTCTTCCATTTCCGGGATAGACGAGGCATCGATTCCAAGCACCTGCTCATTACCATGCTGCGGCGATATGTAATGGACGACGCGGTACCGGCTCTTTTCAATGGCGGGTACGCGCTTGCCATCGCGCGCATCGGTAATGATGAAATCGCCGAAGGTCCGTCTCATGGAGGTCTCGTAGGACTTTCTCGACGACCCGGAGAGGTAGCGCTGATAGGCAAACGATAGGACGTATGGATATTTGTCGAGGATTGGCTGCGTGAAGACCGAAAACTGTTCCCTGCTCACGTCAGCGAGGGTGGCAAAGAGTTGATTGACGGTATCGAGGGCGTGCATGGCGTTCTCGATGCCGTGTACAAAAGCGTCGACTCGCTCTCTAGCCTCTTGTTTGAGGATGATTTCACGTTCGCGTTGCTCGGCGTTTGAAATCCATTCGCCGAGCACGAGCGTCACACAGATGCCAGCGAACAGCGCGCCCAATGAGTACGCACGAATCAGCCTCAGCCGGTTTGGCTCCATTACAACGCCCCCATCTTGATCAATCCGCCTTTATCGCGATTATGCTGGGTTGCCTAAATGGAAATGGCAATGATCTAGCTCAATTTTTGACGGATGTAACGCCGCCCCTGGATGTTGAAAAATATCCAACAGATGGGGCCCGCTGAGCCGACGTGTGCGGGGAGCAGCGCCAGTTGTAGGGTCACATTCTGGGGATTGGATGAAGCAGCAGCGGTGAATCTGGATCCTTTCGCTAGCTCGATCATCGGACGGTTGTGACAGACGGCTTCACCGATGGCGCGAACCTTCCCGAAGCTTGTCCAGGTGCCTGGACCCGTGGCGCTGGAGCGGCGTGCGTTGGTCCGACGAGATCGACTCGATAATCTTCCGAGAACCGCCGCCTCTTGACGGAATCGAATATTGGCCCCCTCCTGAATGGCGTCAGTCTTGCGCCATCGTCAAGCAATAACCAACCTACATGCAAAAGAGCACGTCTTCTCAGGCAAAGCGCGAAAGTCACAGCTACACACGCCTGCACGCCATTCTCGACAGCCTGAATGAAGGCGTGCTGATGATCGACAAGGACGGCCGGGTGGTCGAAGCAAACCAGGCAGCACTGGATTTTCTCAGTGTAACTGGAAAGGAAGAAATCGATCTCTCGAAAGGCGGACTAGAAGCCACCTTCGACGTTTCCACGCTGGAAGGAAAACCGGTACCGGTTGAAGCGTGGCCGGTATGGCGGGTCATGCAGGGGGAGAATGTGTTCGAAACCGTACTTCGCGTCAGAAACAGACGGACGGGACGGCAATGGATTTCCAGCCACAGCGGACGGAAACTCCTATTTCCAGAAACTGATGAGATGTTTGCCGTGTTGTCGATTCGGGACATCACACGCAGCAAGACCGCCGAGATTCAGGTGCAGTCGATGGAAACACGGCTTAAATCCGCGTTCGACAGTTTCACCGATGAGGTCGTAATTATGGATCGCCACCTCAAGCCCACTTATGTCAACGCCGCAGGCCGGCGCTGCGCAGCCTCACTAGTGGGAGACAGGGAGCACACCTTTTGGCATTCGGCCGCCCGGGAAGCAGTGGAGAGCGCCACGTCTGTCATTACGGACGTCCGGCATGCCACTGACGCGGGAGTCCGTGACTATGTCATCAGCGCGATGCCGCTATTCGACGCCGCTGGCGCCGTTGACGAAGTTGTTGTCCTGCTTCACGATGCGACGGAGCGGAACCAGGCTGCGGAGAGCGTGAGACAGGCAGCGCTGCACGATACATTAACGGGACTTCCGAATCGCGTCTTGCTGTCCGAAATTGCCAAGCGCATGCTTGCCGAGGCAAAACGTTCACACCAGCGCATCGCGGTGCTGCTTATTGATCTGGACCGCTTCAAGACGGTCAACGATGTCTACGGGAACGAGGCGGGGGACAAGCTCTTGCGCGAGTTGGCCAAGCGCATTCGCTTTCGCATGCGCAGCCAAGATCTGATCACGCGCTTCGGCGGCGACGAATTCGTCATTCTGTTGCCGCTGGTGAATGAGCATCACCTCCCGCATACGGTGGCTGCCGACCTGATCCATCTCATCGGACAACCCGTCCAGGTGGATGGAGGGCAGCTGACGGTGGAAGCCTGCGTCGGCATTAGCCTGTTTCCCAACGACGGAGAAACGCTCAACGAACTGCTGCGCCAGGCAGACGCGGCGATGGATGCCGCCAAGGAATCGGGGAGAAACAGCTATCGGTTCTATACAGAAGAACTGGCGCATCAATCGATCACGCAATCGCGCGTGGAAAACGAGCTGAGACGGGCGCTTGGGCAGGGCGAGCTCAGCCTCGCGTATCAGCCGATCATCGAGATCCATTCGGGAAAGGTGTTATGCGCAGAAGCCCTTATCCGCTGGGAAAACGGCCGCGTCAGTCCGGACGTTTTCGTGCCGATTGCGGAAATATCCGGGCTGGTCGGCAGAATGACCGACTGGGTGTTGGATGAAATTTGCCGCGAGCAGCGTCGTTGGCGACAGCTGGGGATTCCGCTGATTCCGATTTCCATCAATGTCTCACCGGTGCAATTCAAGCTGCGGGGCTTTGTCGATGACATAGAGAGGCGGCTGCGTGAAAAGCAGTTTACCGCCGAGGCATTGCAAATCGAGCTGACGGAAACGGCGGTGATGGATAACGTCGACCATTCGATACACATTATCAAGCGGCTGCGCGGGCTGGGCATCAAGATTGCACTCGACGATTTTGGAAAAGGCTACTCCAGCCTCAGCTATCTCAGCCGTCTTCCGATCGACAAGATCAAGATCGACAAAGAGTTCATTCTCGGATTCGATCAGAGTGCGACGAATCGCGCGATTACCGACGCCGTGATTGCGCTGGGCACCGCGTTGCAGCTCGAGGTCGTTGCCGAAGGCATCGAGTCGCGCGAAGCCTTGGACTATGTGCGGGAACAGGGATGCAGACAGGCACAGGGTTTCTACCTGTGCAAACCGGTTCCCGGTAAGACCTTTGCTGCGCTCTTCGGCGACGGGACCGCTTCCAGCGTGGTTCTTTATCCGGAGGACAGAATGAAACGATGACCTGCGTGCGCTTCTGTTACCCGTAGGTGACGAATCGACGACAACCCATCCCGGCGGAAAGAAATCCTGTGGATGATCGCGCTGGGGCAGGGCATTCATGCAACCGGTGCGCACCGTGATCTTATCCGGATTTCTGTTCGGGTAGACGGCCCACCAGCTGAATGAGCTGAAGCCGGCGGTATGTTGTGCAGGCAGTGACGCATCAGGTGCAAGTCTTCGTATCCCTGCTCAGGGCCATTGCGATCCACATAGATGGCGGTGCCGTCGGTCACCACGTCCTGTTTTATCCAGGGGATGTCATCTGATAAAACGTAGAGGTGTGAGTGGGCGGCGCGGGCGCGAATGCAGTCAATGGCATTGCGGTAGTAGCGGTTCGTCACGACGCCTGCGTTCCAGCCTCGATACTCCGGATTCATAACCGCATCGCCGCCCCGGAATTGGATGCTGATGGCGTTCGTTGCGTCAAGCTGTTTGCGCATCTGCAAAATAATCACGCGTTGGTTCTACCTTCTGCTATTGACGCCATTGATGCTCATGACTCTTGCCGAGCACCTGCAAGAGCATGGGTTCCACGGAGCCCTTCATGAGGAATTGCTCGCATTCCTGGGCAGACAGTGGAGAGAAGAACAGAAAGCCCTGGGCTTCGTCGCAGCCTTGGTCGACAACGAATTTCAACTGCTCCTGCGTTTCGACACCTTCGGCCACGACCGTGAGGCCGAGGCTGTGACCCATCGCGATGATCGCCGAGGCAATGGCGGTACTGTCGGGGCCGTCAGGGATCTCTTCGATGAATGAACGATCGATTTTCAGCGTGTCCACCGGGAGCTGCTTGAGCGAGCTGAGGGAAGAATATCCAGTGCCGAAGTCATCGATGGCAATCGTGAAACCGATCGCCTTCAGTTGCCGAAGCGCCTCCGCAATGCTCGGCTCGGACTGTAGCGTCGTTTCAGTGACTTCAACATCCACACCGAATCCGTCGAAGGGCGAGCACGCCGCCAATTTCTTCCGGATGTTCTCGACATAGTGCGGATTCCTAAACTGGCGCGCGGAGACATTGACGGCAATCCGCACCGGCGGTACCTGGCGGTCTTTCCATTCACGGATCTGGTTGCATACCGCATCGAAAATCCAGTCGCCGATCCGGTCGATCAACGACGTTTCTTCCGCCACATGGATAAAACTGTCGGGCGACCGCATGCCTTGCGAAGGAGGATGCCATCGAACCAGGGCTTCGACGCCGGCGATGCGGCCGGTCGAAAGTTCGATCTTCGGCTGGTAGAGAACGACGAGCTGATTCGACTGGATGGCATTGCGCAGGCCGCGGTCGATGGCAAGCAGCTCCGAGGCCGCGGTCGTCATCTCCGGTCTGTAGAATTCGTACGCGTTTCTTCCCTTGTTCTTGGCGCCATACATGGCCGTGTCGGCCACCTTGGCCAGGGTCTCTGCGTCTTCTGCATCATCCGGGAATATGGCGATGCCGACGCTCGCCGAGATGGTAATCTCCTGGCCGGCTATCTTCATCGGCTGCGATACGAGGTGCACCACCTTCTCAGCCATCAGCGCCGCGTCCGCCGGTTCCGCTACCTGGGGTAGTATGATCGCGAACTCGTCCCCTCCCAGTCGGGCAATCGTGTTTTCCGCGCGCCCGCTTGTATTTAACCGGGCGGCAATGGCTTGCAGCAGTTCGTCGCCGGCGGAATGGCCGAGCGTGTCGTTCACTAGTTTGAACCGGTCGAGATCAAGCATCAGAAGAGCACCTCGCAGGGCGTGCCGCCGCGCGTACGCGAGCGCCTGCGAGAGGCGGTCGTTGTACAACAAACGATTGGGCAGCCCGGTCAGCGCATCCTGGTATGCAAGACGCGTCAGCTTTTCTTCGGTTTCCTTGATGGTTGTGATGTCCGAGAAGACCGATATGTGTTCCGTGACTTTCCCGCTTTCATCCTTGACGGCGGTAATTGATTCCCATGCCGGAAACATCTCGCCAGATTTTTTCGTGTCCCATATTTCTCCTTGCCAGAAGCCGTGTTCTTCGATGGCATTCCAGAGATGGCGATAGAAGGCTTCATCCTGGCGACCCGATTTGAGGAGGCGCGGGTTCTTGCCAATGACGTCCTCAGGTGTATAGCCGGTGATCCGAGTGAATGCTTTGTTTACCGCGACGATCGTGTTGTCCGCATCGGTGATCAGGATGGCTTCATTCGTATGCTCGAACACCGCCGCAGCCTGCCTCAGCTTGGCGCGCGCTTCCCGCATCTCGGTGATGTCGAAGAGCGTCGTACGGCTGGATAGCACATTTCCCTGGGCGTCGAAGATGCCGGCGGCGCTGACTAGCACTGGCAGGATCGTGCCATCCTTGCGCAAGAACTCGAATTCGACGTCGTGCACGCGCCCGCGGCGAAGGAATTCTGGATAGCCTTCCCGGAACTTCGCCTGGCTCTGCTCCGTCAGCAGGTCTGTCACGTTTTTCCTGCCCACCAGTTCTTCGCGGGTATAGCCGAGCCAGTCCAGTTCGGTCTGGTTGATTTGAACGATCACCCCGTCCCGGTCCAGTGAATGATAACCGCACGGTGCATTGTCGTAGAGATCCCTGACCTCTTCGGCATAGCGGGCAATCGCCTGGTGGGCGCGCCGGCGTTCGCTGATGTCGCGGACGCTGGCCATCCACCTCCCGTCGGGCAGCATGCGCGTGCTAAGTTCGACGGGAAGAAATGTGCCGTCCTTGCGTTTTAGCTCCCACTCTGTGACCTCGGAATGTGATAAGTCCTGTTGCAGGTACGACATTGACTTCGCAAAACGGTCCGCTTCGCTCGATGAAATCAAGTCGACGATCCGTCGTCCTTTCAGCTCTTCGTGCGTGTAGCCGAGCATCGTGCAGGCGCTCCGGTTGGCATCGGTATAGACGCCATCCCTGTTAGCAATGATGATACCGTCGCTCGCATGCTCGAACAGTGTCCGGAAGCGCTGCTCGCTATCCTCCAGGGCGCGTTCTGCCTTTCTGCGCAGGCCGATATCCTGCACCACGCCGATGATGACGTGCGGCTGTCCGTGTTCGCCCCGACTCAATACCTCTCCGCTCGCATGAATGAGTTTTTGTTTTCCATCGGGAAGAACAATCCGATACTCAACCTGATAGCCCCTGTTACCAGAGAAGAGCGACTCGATAGCCCTTTCGACAGGCGGCCTGTCCTCCGCAAGAATGCGGTCGAGGAAGTACTCGATCGGCACCGGCTGCTGAGTCGGCTTCAATCCGAACAGGCGAAAGGTATCTTCGGATGCCGTGGTCTCGCCGGTCCGGTTGTCCCATCGCCAAGTGCCGGAAAGCGCCATCCTTTCGGCCTCCGCGAGGTTGCTCGCAATGCGGCTCAGCGATTCCTGGGTTGTCTTGCGTTCTGTAATGTCCTCTATCGTCGCCAGCAGGCACGTTTGGTGTCCGCCCTCGCGCGGCGCCACGGCAAGGTCCAGGTCGACCCAGATGATCTTTCCGTCATTGCGTACATAGCGCTTTTCGCCATGGAAGGAAGGCAATTTTCCGTCGAGGAGCTGCATCATGATGTTCCGGTCGGCTTCACGATCTTCCGGATCGAGAATGTCGAGGTAAGCTAGCGCCAGCAATTCCTCATGTCGGTAGCCGAGAAGCCTGCAAAAGACACTATTCGCTTCGGAGAATGTTCCATCGGCTGTGATCTCCGCCAGTCCAATCGACACGCCATTGAACACCGAACGCAGGCGCTGCTCGTTCCGCAGCAGGGCAGATTCATTCTGGCGGCTGCGTTCAAGCTGTTGGCGCATACGTTCCATTGCGCGCGTCAAGCGATTCACGCGCGCCTGGAGCCGCTTCGCTTGGTAGTGGTCGTGCTTCGTGGCCATCGTCAATTTCTCCCTTCGCAGGATTGCCGCCACTCATCCACGGTGCATCCAGCGCCATCGTCGCAAGCGTGGCGAAAGCCGGATTGACGAAGGTCAGGACAATCGTGCTTCCTTGGCATTCACGATGGCTTGCATCCGCTTTACATGCTTGCGCCGGGTTTGCTGCGTGCAAACACCTGCTTGATGCATTCGAACCATACGATCATTCCGACTACCACGACGGGAATGGCAAACCAGACAACAGGTTTCACCGGGGAGAAATGAAAGACGGCGCGCAAGACGGGAATGCTGACGACCGCGGCCATTGCAAGGCCGCCCATGCCCAGGATCCACCACTGGGCACTGTTGGGAATGCGGATCAGGGACAGGAAGCTGCTGTGCAGGGCTCGGCTGGAAACGATCAGCGCGAGGTTGCCGAGGACAACGGTCGCGAAACCAAGCGCACGCGCTGCCCCCGGTTCCGTACGGGGGAGGGCGGTCAGGAACACGGCCGCCGCAGCGGCAAGGATGCCGATGCCGAGCAGCAACGCCATGGCAATATCCGGCGCGCCGAACAAGGATTCGGCGCTGTCCCGCGGCGGCATTTTCATCAGGTCCCGATGTTCCGGCTCCGGCTCGAATACCAGCGCACAGGCCGGATTGATGATCAGTTCCAGGAACACGATGTGCACCGGGCCAAGCGCGGGGGGCGTGCTAAGCAAGACCGCCAGCAATACCATGCCGGCGATCGGGACGTGCACGGCGACGACATAGGTCAGGGCCTTGCGCAGGTTGTCGTAGATGTGGCGGCCCAGCCGGATGGCACGCACGATCGAGGCGAAATCGTCGTCCAGCAGCACCAGCGACGATGCCTCGCGCGCGACATCGGTGCCACGCCCGCCCATGCCGATTCCGATATGGGCAGCCTTGAGTGCCGGCGCATCATTGATGCCGTCACCGGTCATGGCCACGACGTGGCCTTCCGACTTGAAGGCTTCCACCAGGTGAAGTTTCTGTTCGGGGCGCACGCGCGCAAAGACATGCGTCGTGCGAACGATGTCTTTCCACTCGCGGTCGTTTGCGGCGCGCAAGACATCGCCGGTGACGATCGGCTGCGCAGGCAGGCCCGCGTCCTTCGCAATCGCCTGCGCGGTCGCCGGGTAATCGCCGGTGATCATGACCACGCGTATGCCCGCTTTCCGGCATTGCGCGATTGCCGCCGGTACTTCGGGGCGCAAGGGGTCCGCCAGGGCGACCAGGCCGAGCCAGATGAAGCGGAAGCCGTCGGGACGGAGCGGCCAGGCCTCGCCCTCGTGGCCCGCCTTGGCCACCGCCATCACCCGCATGCCTTCGCCGGCGAGGCGTTCCGCATGCTGCAGCACGGCGGCATAGCGCGGGGGATCGAGGCGGCAAAGGCGCCCGACCGCCTCCGGCGCACCCTTGGCGGCCACGACGTGCATCGCCTGCCCCGGCATGCGCCAGACGTGGGTCATGGCCAGGAGTTCGGTTGTGATCGGGTAGTCGTGGACGAGCACCCCCTCGCCGAGACAGCGCACGGCCCCGGGGTCGACGTCAGCCAGGGCCTGGTGCAGGGCCTTTTCCATCGGGTCGAAGGGAAGCACTTCGCTGGCCAGTACCGCATGCGCCAGCACCTCGCGCACGCCGTCGGGCGCCCGACCGGCGTTTGCGTCCCAAAGCGTTTGCACGGTGTCGCCGAACGCCACCGCCGCCACCGACATCCGGTTTTGCGTCAGCGTGCCGGTCTTGTCCACGCATAGCACGGTCGCACGTCCCAGTGCTTCAATCACCGGTGTGTGCCGCGTCAGTACGTGGCTCTTGGCGATGCGCCACGCGCCGAGGGCCATGAAGGCGGTGAAGACGACGGTGAATTCTTCCGGAAGCGTGGACATGGCCAGCGCAATGGCGGTCAGCAGCCCGCCGAACCAATCATCGCGCAAGGCCACATACAGGAGAAAGGTAAGGCTGGACACGCCGGCGCCAAACCAGGCGAAGCGCTTGATCAGCCCCCGGATTTCCCGCTGCAGGGGGCTGTCTTCCGCCTGCACCGATTGCAGGGTGGTGCCGATCTTGCCGAACTCGGTGCGCGGCCCGGTCCCAAGGATGCGTGCCATGCCGCCGCCGCGCACGACCATCGTGCCGGCATAGACCGGTGCGGAAGCAGCGGTGCGTACCTCCTTGCCGACCGGGAGTGATTCTCCCGTCAGCAGCGACTCGTCCACCAGCAGGTCGTGGCTTTCGATCAGGACGCCGTCGGCCGCTATCCGGTCACCTTCTTCCAGCAGCAGGATATCGCCGGCAACCACCTCCCGCCCCGGAAGGCGGACGGGAGCGCCGTCGCGCAGCACAAGCGCGCGCGGGCTCGACAAGTCCTTCAGCTTTTCCAGCGTGCGGTCCGTCTTGCGCTCCTGAAGGATGCTGATGGTCATCGAAACGATGACAAACCCGAGCAGCAGCAAGGCGTCGGCGGTATCGCCCAATAACAGGTAAATGCTGCCGGCTGCCAGCAGGAGCAGAAACATCGGCTCCCGGGCAACATCGATGGCTGTGTCGAATATCGACCGAGTCCGGCGGCGCGGAAGTTCGTTGTAGCCATGCTCCTGCAGCAGACGCGCCGCCTCGTCCGCCGTCAGTCCCGTCACTCCGGATGCCGGCCGGGTGGAGGAGGGTTGCAGCCGTTCCGCGCCTTGCCCGGCCATCCCATTAACCCGTCCTGAGGCGCGTGCGCCACCATACCGCCCAGCCACCCAGTCCGGCCACAATTGCCAGCAGCAGGATGAAGGCGCCGACGAAGGGAACGGCCAGCGCCACGCTCAGGATCAGGAGGGATAGGGCGAAGTAAAGCACTTGCCTGGTCCTGGATAGCGGCTCCGCTTGCCGGGTCGTCGCAGCCAGGCGTCCGCCGAGGAAAAAGGCTGACGCGAGGTAGCCCAGCATCAAGGCGAGCGGATAGAGCAGGAGCAGCGTAAAGCCGATTGGCAATCCGATCACCGTCACCATGAACAGCACCGCCATCGGCGGAACCGAAAACAGGAGAGCCACGCCGACTAGCAGGATGCGTCCAGGTTCCTGCCGCATTGCGTCCTGTACGCCGGCGATGGCGTTCGGGAAGAGCGCGTGGAGAAGAATGCCGGAGGCCAGCATGCTGGCCACGAAGAGGGGATGAAACCAGGACAGCGCACCGTCGCCCTTGCGCTCGCCTTGCCATTCGCGCGGCGTGCCAAGGCGCGTGACCTTGCCGTTGACCTGGCTGAACTGGCTTTCCGGCAATTCGGCAGCGCTTGCATAAGAAAGGTTGCCGTCGATGCGGGCGGACCGGGCCAGGACAATCCGTTCGGCGCGGAGCTCGGTGTCGCCGCCGATTTCGCCGGCCAGCGTAATCGTATTGCCATAGATTCTCGCGCCGCGACCGATGCGGCCGTCCACGATCACGTCCCTACCGGCGATCCATCCCGACCCATGCACCGACGCCCCGGGTGCCACATGGACAGTGCCGCCAGCCGCGACCAGGTCTGCGCCCACGTCCTTCTCGATGCGCACCGTGCCTCCGGCGGCACGCAAGTCCTGCCCGACCGGCGCGCGAATGTCGATCGTTCCTCCGGACACCGCTGCGTCGGCGCCCACATTCTGCTCCACGCTGACGCGCGCTCCAGCCGCAATCAGATCTCCTCGGACGGGCTGCATGATCCGTACTTCTCGCCCGGCCAGATAGGTATTGCCCGCCTCGCTGGTTTCGGCATGGGTGGGCGCCGCCGGCAAGATAACGGCACACAAGAAAAGAATGGACGAGGGGAATACCGCATGCATGATGGACTCCTTCCCGGTTGATTCCGCACTGCTCTCACTGTGCGACGTGCCACCAGGGTCGATTTGACGGCGCACAAAAGATCATGATCGGCGGCCGTGCCCTCGTTCGGAGGGTACTGAAGCGATCGGACGGAAAGCGTAGAAGAGCTGCTTCATGACCTGCGCCAGCAAGAGATACAGGATGGCAAGACCCGCGATAGCCGCGTAGAAAAACGGCGGCAACGGCGCAAAGTTGAACCAGTCGGCCAGCGGTGTGAGCGGCAGGGCGATGGCGACGGCAAGGATGCCCGCGGCAGCGGCGACCAGTGCCGGGTGAGGGCGGCTTTTCAATGGATTCTTGCGCGTTCGGATGACAAAGATCACCAGGATTTGCGTGGCGAGTGATTCCACGAACCAGCCGGTCTGGAATTGTGTTTCCCCGAGCCGGAACACGCCGAGCATCAGGTAAAAGGTAGCGATATCGAACAGCGAACTGACCGGCCCCATGACGAGCATGAAGTCACGCAGGAAGTGCATGTCCCATTTCTGTGGCTCCAGCGTTTCGGACCTGTCCACCGTATCCAGCGGAACGGTCGCCTCCGAGAGGTCGTAAAGGACGTTGTTTAACAGGATCTGCAGCGGTTGCATCGGCAGGAAAGGCAGGTACAGCGCGGCGATCGCCATGCTGGTCATGTTGCCGAAGTTCGAACTGCTGCCCATCATGATGTATTTGCGCACGTTGCCGAAGGTGCGCCGCCCCTCGACCACACCGGCGGCAATGACGTCGAGATCGTGATGCAGCAGGATCAGGTCGGCCGCTTCGCGCGCGACGTCGACCGCCTTGTCGACGGAAATGCCGACGTCGGCACTATAGAGCGCGGGCGCGTCATTGACGCCGTCGCCGAGATAACCGACTGTACGACCATTGTCGCGCATGGCCTGGATGACCCGATTCTTTTCCATGGGACTGACACGGCAGAAGAGATTGGCGTTGCGCACGCGTTCGCGCAGCGCCGCGTCATCCAGCTGCGCGACCTCGTTCCCCATCAGCACGCCGCGCACCGGTACGTCCAGCATGCCGCAGATGTATTGAGTTACCCGTTCACTGTCGCCAGTCAGGATGTTGACGTCGATGCCGAGGTCCTTGAGCTTCCGGATCGCCTTGGCCGCGCCTTCCTTGGGCGGGTCGAAGAAGGCAGTGAATCCGGCCAGCGTCAGCCCTGCTTCGTCATCTAGCCGCGCGTGGTCCCTGTCGGGCGGCATGCACTTGACCGCGACGGCAAGCGTACGGAAGCCCGCGTCTTCAAGCTCCGCCAACCGGGCCTGCGCCATGGCCCTGATGTTTCCCTCCAGGGGGATGACGGCGGAGGCGGGATCGTCCGGATCGTCCAGCGCGTCCCGGCAGTGCGACAGGACCGCGTCGGGGGCGCCCTTGAGAATCAGCCAACGCCGCTCATCTTTTCCGGCGCCGTGAGCCAGCAGGACTGAGAGGCGTTTTCGCTCGAAGTCGAACGGCACCTCGTCGAGTTTCGTCCACCCGGTCGCCTCCACCGCACCATGTGCAAGAATCGCTTCTTCGAGCGCCGTGCGGATCCCGGACTCGAACGAGCTGTTGAGCCAGGCGTAGCGCTGTACGGCTTCGCATTCCCGGCCGCGGATGTCAACGTGCCTGATCAGTTTGATCGCGCCCTCGGTCAGGGTGCCGGTCTTGTCGGTGCACAGGACGTCAATCGCGCCGAGATCCTGGATCGCCGACAGACGCTTGACGATCACACGCTGCCGGGACAGGCGCAGTGCACCGCGCGCCAGGGTGACGGTCACGATCATCGGCAACAGTTCCGGGGTGAGACCGACCGCCAGGGCCAGCGCGAACAGAAACGATTCCATCAACGGCTTTTGTCCGACCAGATTGGTCACGGTAACGAACAGAACAAGCAGCGACACAACGACCAGGATCATCTTCCCGAAGTCTCGTACGCCCTGTTCAAAGGCCGTGGCCTTGCGGAACGTCGCCAGTACGTTGGCAACGGCGCCGATCCGGGTAGCATGTCCGGTCTCGCAGACCAGCATTACGGCTTCGCCCGAAATGACGCTGGTGCCCATGAACAAAGCACCGCCTTCCCCGTTTAGCGCGGCGCCCTTCTCGACAGGATAGGGCTCACCGGTCAAGGCCGCCTCGTTGACGAACAGGTCGGTCGACGTCACGATTCGTCCGTCAGCGGGGACCAGCCGCCCGGCATGGAGGAGGACGATGTCGCCAGGGACCAGGTTCTCAGCCAGAATGTCGTCTGGCCGGTTGTTACGGAGAGCGGTGGCTCGCAGGGCTACGGCGCGCTTCAAATGTTCGGCGGCCCGGCCCGCGCGGTGCTCCTGGAAGGTATCTAGCAACACGCTGCAGAGGATGATGGCAGCGATAATGAGGGTGCTGGCCGGATCGTCGGTTGCGGCGGACACGGATGCGGCGAAAAGCAGGAGCAGGACGAGCGGACTGGCGAGCTTGCGGATGATACGCTTCCAGGCGGTGAGCACGGACGTATCCGCGAGCAGGTTCTTGCCGTGCAGCGCAAGCCGCCGCTCCGCCTCTTGCGTGGTAAGGCCGGCGGCGCTGCTGCCGAGCGTCGCCATTTCCAGGGGAAGAGGACGGCGCCACCAGATGCGGTCGACGCCGCCATCCTCCCCAGTTCCCCGGCGGGCAGAAAGCTGAGGCGACGAACCGGAGGTACTGGCGTTGCGCATGAGCGAAGGCGGCTTCAGGATGGCGGCACCTCCAGCCGCTCTTCCGCAAACGGCACCACCGTCCCCGATGCCATGTCGCACCATTCGACGCGGTTCATCACTGCCTTTACGCCTGGCACGTTTTCCGCGGCCACGCGCAAGGCATCTCGTTCCCTGGCATCGGTAACGATCCCGTGCAGGTGCACCACCCCATCCTTCACGATCACCGTGATATAGCCTTTGTCGCCCCAGGATGTTCCCTGCAGTTCATCGAGCACGCGCTGCCGGATGCCAGTGTCGGAAGGACTCGGGCCTGAAAATCCAGGCGAAAAGTACATCAGCGCCTGCATCAGGTTCGCCCGCGTGATCATACCCGCGAGGCGGTCGTTTTCCACGACCGGGACATGCTTGATGCGATGCTTTTCCATTGTCGATACAGCCACTTCGAGCGGCGTTTCCGGCGTAACGGAAATCATCTTCGGGGACATCAGATCGCGTACCCGCCGGCTATGGCTGTGGACATACTCTTCCGCCAATTTTCCTTGTCCGGCAAGGAATGCAATCCAGCGCGGACGCGAGCGTTCGGTACCGGTTTCGGAACGGCGCAGCAGATCGCCTTCGGTCAGCATGCCGATCGGCCTGCCATCATGGTCGACGACGGGCAGTCCGCTGATCCGGTTCTTCAACATGAGCTGGATGGCCTCGCGCAGCGATGCGTCGTGACAGACCGCGATCACGGGTTGTGTCATGACATCAGATGCCTTCATGCATTCACCTCCTCGCCTGATCAGGTGGAAACAGCGCACAGTAGAACATTGCGCGTCATGCGCAATTCCTGATGGCAGACTAGGCTGCCGCCACTCTTTCTTCCATGATCCACCTCAAATGCGGACAAGGCGAATCGGGGTATCTGTGGCATTGTTCGGCGTCGCAAGCAAAGGAGTGGGAACATGAAGAAGGAATTGATAGCGGTCATACTGGGGACAAGTCTGGTTGCATGTGCACAGACGCAGGGCGAACCGCGGGCCGCACTCACAACGGGCGAATTTGACGCGCAGGCGGCACAGGTGCAGGAAAGCATCGGCAAGATGCAGGCGCAGATGGACCGAATCGCGAAGACGCAGGACCCGGCGGAGCGGGAGCGCTTGCTGCAGGAGCACTGGGTTGCCATGCAGTCCACCATGCGCATGCTCCATGGCATGAATGGACCGGGCATGGGCGGGGGGCCGGGTATGGGCGGCGGCATGATGGGTTGGCGCCACATGGGCGGCTATTACGCAGGGCTAACACCGGAGCAGCTCAAGCAGCGCCAGTACATGACCGACCAACGACTGCAGATGCAGCAGATGATGATGAATCAGATGATGGAGCACCATTACTGGGCAGGGCAGGCGCGTCCGCCCACTTCCGGACGCTGATCGGTTGACGCGCGGCATGCGCCGCCCGGGTCGGCCGCATGCCGAACCGGCGCAACCATGACCAGGTGCAGGCCCCCTTATCCACGCCAGGAGGGAAACGTCATGTATAACCGTATTCTCCTGCCGACAGACGGATCCGAACAGTCCAGGCAGGCCGTGGAAAGCGGCATCATCTTCGCTCGGAACATGGGTGCAGCGGTCGTCGGTCTTCACGTCCTGCCGAGGCCGCACAAGGACCTTCTCGACGCCTGGATGCATCACGACCCCGGCTATGCTACGCAACGGCTTGCGCTATTCGATCGCATGGCGGATGAAGCCCTGAGCTTTGTGTCCAACGCGGCGCTCGGGCTGGAGGTGCCGTGCATCTGCCGCAAAGTGGAATCGGATGAGCCCCATGCTGCGATCGTCGCCGTCTCGGACGAAGAGCGGTGCAATCTGATCTACCTCGCTTCGCATGGGTGGAAGGGACAGCAGCTGTATCTCGGAACCGTGACGCTCAGGGTCCTGCGCGACAGCAGGGTACCCGTCCTGGTATACAAGCCGCATTTCCGGTAGGCATAAAGAACGAACCGACCATGGACGCTATCGAAGCCCGCATGCAGCAGCGCGTGCCCCAACCTGATCACGAAATACCCACGCCAGAGCCTGGAACGCCGCCCGGCGAACGGGTAGTGCCGCCGTCCGAACCGGTGACGCCACCGCGTGAACCGATCGCGCCAGCGCCGGAACCGCTATCCATGCGGCACCACGTGCCAGTCGACAAGACAGAAATTCTACCTCGCTTGCGCTGAGTCAAACGCACATATTGGACGCAGCTGCGTCTGCGCATACGCTAAAGGTGGTCGTGGCCGAGATGCCGCTGACGGCGGCCGGATTCTGCGCTGGGCCGCACGCCTCTCCGTCCGTTAGACAACATCCTGCGAAGGAGAAGTGATGGCAGCGAGGGAATTGCACTTTTACCGTGAAGCCCGCGCGGGGATTTGCGCCGGCATGGAAAAGCTCGCGAACGCAGTGCGCGTGACCCTCGGACCGAAGGGACGCACGGTCATGCTCGAAAACCAAGCAGGTCCGCCACTCATCATTAACTCCGGCGTAGTCGTTGCGCGGCATATCGAGCTCGCCGACAAACTCGAAAATCTCGGGGCGAGCCTGCTGCGGGAAGTGTCGGCTAAGACCTCCGAGTCCGCCGGGGACGGCACGACCACGGCGACCGTTCTGGCGCAGGCGCTCGTCGGCCAGGGCATGAAGTACGTGGCTGCCGGCTTCGATCCAATGGACTTGAAACGCGGCATCGACGCCGCAGTCAGCGCCGTGGTCGGGCGTCTGCGTGACACCTCACGGCGCGTGTCGACCGACGACGAGATCGCCCATGTCGGCGCCATTTCAGCAAATGGCGACAAAGCCATCGGCGACATGATCGCGGAAGCGATGCGCCGTGTGGGACGCGAAGGCGTGATCCGTGCCGAGGACGGCCGCGGCATGGAAAACGAGCTCGACGTCGTTGACGGCATGCAGTTCGAACGCGGCGCGGTCTCGCCTTATTTCTCCAATCAGGCGGACGGCGTGCGTACCGTGCTGGAAGATGCCTGGGTACTGGTCACCGACGGAAAACTGACGGCAATAGCCGAGCTGCTGCCAGTGCTGGGAAAGGTGATGGACACCAAGCGTCCCCTGCTGCTGATTGCCGACGAGGTGTCCGGCGATGCGCTCGCCACGCTGGTCGTTAACGCCCTGCGCGGCGTGCTGCCCGCCTGCGCGGTCAGGGCGCCCGGTTTCGGCGACAGCCGACGGGCGGAACTGGAAGACATCGCGATCCTGACCGGAGCCTGCCTTGTCAGCAACGAGACCGGCGCGCCGATTGCCGATGTCACGCTGCAGCAGCTTGGACGCGTCCAGCGCGTCGAAGTCGACCGCGACAGGACAGTACTGATCGGCGCGCACGGCAACCCGGAAAAGATCCGGTCGCGCATCGAGCAGCTCCGTAGGCGGGCGTCGGAGGTGGCTGCGCCGGAGCGGATTGCGCTGGAGGAAAGGACTGCGCGATTGCGTGGCGGAGTTGCGCTTATCCGCGTCGGTGCGACGACCGAAACGGAACTGAAGGAAAAGCGGTCGCGTGTCGAGGATGCCTTGCATGCGACGCGGGCAGCTGTCGACGAAGGTGTCGGACCGGGTGGAGGCATTGCGCTGCTGCGTGCACGCGAGGTGCTCGCCACGCTGAAGACGGGATCGCAGACCCGCGATCTCGGCATGTCGCTCGTCTTCCACGCGCTTGAATCGCCGCTGCGCCAGATTGTCGAAAACGCCGGGGGCGAGGCCGACGTGGTGATCGAAGCAGTGGCGGCAGGCAACGAAAATTTCGGATTCAACGCTGCCACGGGCGCGTACGGCGACGTCATGGAAATGGGCATCATTGATCCGACGAAGGTTACCCGGCTGGCACTGCAGAATGCGGCGTCGATTGCAGGCCTGATACTGACCACCGACTGCGCGGTCACGTCCGTGGCGTCGGTGGCCTCGGAGTTTGTGCCGGGGGCACTGGAAGGAATGGGTCTGTGAGCATCGCATTCATGCCGCGCAAAGCCACACCTGTCGCAATCCGGCATCGGTTGATCCACCTCATGGTGCGATGGCAGGACGCTTCCTATGCTGGTGTTCGCCCGGCCTGTGCAATCGCGGGACGGACACCGTGGTGGAAGGTTCTTGTTGTGCTTCATCTTCCGGGACGCGATTTCCCTTGTTCACATTCCACAGGAGGCTTTTATGGCTGGCAATCTCATGCGTTTTGATCCCATCAATGAACTGATGCGTCTCGATCCATTCAGGAACATGGATGATCTCTTCCGCGAGTTTTCCGTCGCGCCCTCGCTGCGCGGCCTGGAACCGGAACCGCGGATCCGGCTGGACGTGGAGGAGGCCGACGACGCCTATATGGTGAAGGCGGACCTGCCCGGCGTGAAGAAGGAAGACATCAAGATCGCCGTCGAAGGAAACCGCGTCAGCATTTCAGCAGAATGCAAGCGGGAAAAGGAAGAAAAAAGCAACGGCAACATCGTGCGCAGCGAACGCTATTACGGTCAGCAGCACCGCAGCTTCACGCTGCCGCAGGATGTGGATGATTCGAAGGCTCAGGCGCGCTACAGCGACGGCGTGCTCAGTCTGTCGTTGCCGAAGAAGGCAGGCGCCGCCAGCAAGCAGATTTCGGTGCAGTAGTGCCGCGATAACTGATGCTGCAACCGCGCCTGCCCTGGGCGGTTGCAGCAGAGGTTTAGTGGAAGACGGTGACGGGAATCGCCGAATGCGCAAGCACCTTTTGCGTCTGGCTTCCGAGGAATACCTTCGACAGCCCCTTGCGCCCGTGCGAGGCCATGAAGATGGCGTCGCAGTGGCATTTTCCTGCGGCATCGACGATTTCCTTGTAGGGGTCGAACGACTGCGCCACGACGGTTTCCACTTTGACGTGCCGCTGATCGGCCATCTGTTGCAATCGATCCACGTGGGAGCGCGCCTCTGTCATCGCCTTTTCCTCGAACTCCTTCGCGCCAATGGCCGAAGTGCCTTCATACAGCGGCGAGTAGGGATAGGGTTCCGCCACCGAGAGGGCAACGACGGTGCCGTCCAGCCTTTCGGCCAAATCGAAAGCGGCCTGAGCCGCTTTTTCCGAAAGAGCGGAACCGTCGGTAGGAACCAGGATTTTCTTGAACATGATGAAACCTCCTTTCGTGCGGTGTCGTTGCCGGCTGGCCGATACATCGTCCCATGCCTGTACCAGCCGCGTTTGAGAGGCGTCAATCCTGAACGGACAGGTGTCCTATGAACACGACCGCGTCACCCTATATCCGCTGGTTTTCCGATCTCGGTATCGCCGATGTCGCCTCCGTCGGCGGCAAGAATGCCTCGCTCGGCGAAATGTATCGCGAGCTGTCAGCACAGGGGGTGCGAGTGCCGAACGGATTCGCGGTCACCGCCGACGCATACCGGCACGTGCTGGACGAGGGCGACGGATGGCTGGCACTGCACAAGGTGCTGCAGGGAATGGATGTCGCCGACGTTGCCGACCTGGCGCGGCGTGCCCATCTTGCCCGTGAAATCGTGTACGGCCTGCCGCTGCCGGACGATCTGTCCGGCGCCATTCTCGATGCCTACCGGCAGTTGCAGGCGCAGTACGGCGAACAGATGACCGTGGCCGTGCGCAGTTCCGCCACGGCGGAAGATTTGCCGACTGCCAGCTTCGCCGGCCAGCACGAGACCTATCTGAACCTGTCGGGGAGCGCCCGGCTGCTGGACGCTGTCAAGCGCTGCTACGCCAGCCTGTTCACTGACCGCGCGATCCGTTACCGCGCCGACCGCGGATTCGATCATCTCAAAGTCTATTTGTCGGCGGGTGTGATGAAGATGGTGCGTTCCGACCTTGCCTCGAGCGGCGTGATGTTCACCCTGGATACGGAGACCGGCTTTCGCGACGTCGTCTTCATCACGGGCGCTTACGGCCTCGGAGAAAACGTAGTGCAGGGGACGGTGGACCCGGATGAATTCCACGTATTCAAGCCGACCTTCCTGCGCGGTCACAGGACCGTATTGCGACGTTCGCTCGGCGCAAAGGAGGTGCGGATGGTGTATGCGAGCGCGGCCGGAAGAGAAACGACGCGCAATGTTCCGACGCCCGACGCCGATCGGGCACGCTACTGCCTCGACGATGGCGAGATCCTGCAGCTAGCCGATTACGCCCTGGCGGTTGAACGGCATTACAGCAACAGGGCCGGAATGGACATGCCCATGGACCTGGAGTGGGCCAAGGATGGCGTGGATGGACAGCTCTACATCGTACAGGCGCGTCCGGAAACGGTAGCTGCGCGGAAAGCAGTCAACGTCATTGAGGAGTACGTGCTGGAGCAGCGCGGCGAGATTCGCGCCAGGGGGCGGGCTGTCGGAAGCAAGCTGGCGACGGGTGTCGCCCGCGTGGTGCGGGATGTGTCGGAATTGCCGCAGTTCCGGCCGGGCGAGGTGTTGGTCGCGGATACCACCACGCCGGACTGGGGAACGGTGATGAAGACCGCAGCCGCCGTGGTCACCAATCGCGGCGGCCGGACCTGCCATTCGGCGATCGTCGCGCGCGAGACGGGCATTCCGGCCGTCGTCGGTTGCGGCAATGCGACCGAGCGGATCCGTACCGGCGAAGCGGTCACCGTCTCCTGTGCGGAAGGCGACGTCGGCCTTGCCTACGCTGGAACGCTGCCATACCGGGTGACGCACACGGACCTGGCAACCTTCGATCGTCCCAGCACGCGCCTGATGCTGAACCTTGGCAACCCGGACCTGGCATTCCGCTCCCGCTTCCTGCCCGCCGATGGCGTGGGGCTGGCACGTATCGAATTCATCGTTGCCGAACATATCCGGGTCCATCCCATGGCGCTTGTCCATCCCGAACGCATCCCGGACAAGTCCGTGGTCGAGGAGATCCTGCGCCTCGCGCAGCACCATGCACGCCCGGAAGATTATTTTGTCCGGACGCTGTCGGAGGGCGTGGGCACCATCGCCGCCGCGTTCTATCCGCGCCCGGTGATCGTGCGCATGTCGGATTTCAAGACCAACGAATATGCGAGCCTGCTCGGCGGACGCTGGTTCGAGCCGGAGGAGGCAAATCCGATGATCGGCTTCCGCGGCGCGTCCCGCTACACCCACCCCGCGTACCGCGAAGGGTTTGCTCTGGAATGTCGCGCCATGAAACGCGTGCGCGAGGACATGGGACTGGACAACGTCAGGCTCATGATTCCATTCTGCCGCCGCATTCCCGAAGCCGAGGCGGTTCTGGCCGGCATGGCCGAGGAGGGCCTCGTGCGTGGAAAAAACGGGCTGGAAGTGTATGTGATGTGCGAAATTCCCAACAACGTGCTGCAGGTGGACGCGTTCTCCCGCCTGTTCGACGGATTTTCCATTGGTTCCAACGACCTGACCCAGCTCGTTCTGGGTGTCGACCGGGACTCGGAGACCGTGGCCTTCGACTTTGATGAGCGTGACGAAGGGGTGAAGACCATGATCCGCATGGCAATCAAGGGCGCGCGCAATAACAGGAGACATTGCGGCATTTGCGGTCAGGCACCCTCGGACTACCCTGACTTTGCGGAATTTCTCGTGGAGCAGGGCATCGATTCGATCAGCCTGAATCCCGACACCCTGGTTGCCACCACGCGCCGCGTGCTGGAGGCCGAGCGGCGGTTGACTAGCCCCGGCACTCGTCCAGGTACAGCTTGACGAAATCCAGCGCCGAGACAATGCCTTCCACTGACCGCCCTTCCATTACGAGTACGTGATGCACCCGATGCTCCACCATGAGTTCCGCGACCTTGGGAGCGGGAGTGTCGGCCGATACCTGCAGCGGTTTGTAGGTGCACAATTCCCAGGCCTTCGTCGCCCGGCCTTCCTTTCCGGACGCATGGTGCCTGACGACATCGGTGGTCGTGATGATGCCGATCACCGCGCCGCCGTCATCGTAGACGGGAGCCGAGGAAATGCGATGCGCGTTCATCACGCTTTCCACGATGTCGATCGTGTCGTCCATGTGAACCGGACTGACGGTCCTATGCATGATCGAGGAGATCGGTTTGCCCATGATGTCCCTCCTGCACGTGCGTGTCTCGGCCAGGGTGACCGATGCGCAAACCTTACGCGGATGGACGGCACCGGCCTTGATCTCGTTCAAACAGCGCCCCGGGTCGAAGTCCTGGACCGCCAGATATCGTCGAGGGCATGACACCATCCTCCTGTGCTGCTCCGACGGGCAGTTATACCCTGGTTCGCGTCTCGTGCGAACGTTCCGTGGTCATTGCCTGCACGGCCATCTGAAGTTCGTCGGCGACGATTTCGAGAATGTCATCCATGCTGACAATGCCCTCCAGGATACTGCCGCTCCTGACGACCGGCACCCTGCGTACACCTTTCTGACGCATCATCGCGAGCGTGTCGTAGATGGAATCTTCCGGGGCGACGGTGACGACCTCGTTGCTCATGACATCGGCGACGCGCAGGGTCTGGGGATCGAAGTCCCGTGCCACGGCAATGATGGCAATGTCACGATCCGTCATTATGCCGGCGACAACATGTCTTCCCTCGACCTCGCTCACCACGACCAGGCTGCCTACGTGCTCGGAGCGCATGAGGTTGGCCGCCTGCTTGAGGCTCATGTCCTCGGTGACACATATCACGTTGCGGGTGCAGATTTCGCCGACATTCAATGGCTGTTTCATGATGCCTCCTTTTGCATGGCTGTGTGGAAAGAGAATACGCGGAACGTCTCTGAGGAAGGAATGCCGCATTGACTATAGCCCCGCCAAATTCGGCGCAGGCAGGAACTGGATCAAGGTTCGCTACAGGTAGACGGAACGATATCCTCGCCGGCAAGCGGGGCCATGGCTTCCCTTGCGGCCTGCGCCATATCTTCCGGGCTACCGTCGTGATCGTCGCCGGGCTGCCATACCGCATGGACGACGACCATCAACGGGGTGCGGACCGGCTGCCATGTTTTGAGCGGCAGTGCCTGCCGGGCGCCGCGCATGCCCGCGAGCACGATGGGCACGCCATGGCGCGCAGCGATCACAAAGGCGCCGGAATGGAACGGCCTGAGGCCCGGTGCGCGCGCAATGGCGCCTTCCGGAAAGATGACCAGGTTATCGCCTTCCTCCAGCCGCTCCCGGAGGCGTTCGATATTGGCGTGTGCGGCATGGTCGGTGTGCGGACGGAGAATGATGGTTCCGACTGCGCGCAATATCGGCCAAAGTAACGCCTGGCTGCGGAATTCCTGCCGGGCGACAAAGGCATAACCGGGTGAAGCGGGCAGGGCAGCGGTGAGGATCAGTGCATCGAGGAAGCTGGCGTGGTTGGCGATGAGGATATGGGGATGTTTCGGCAGGCGGTCGAGCCCGTCGACACGCAGGGGAATGCAGGCGGAACGGAACAACAGGCGCGCGCCGCATCGTGCGACGCGCCGGCGCTGTGCGCGCGGCCCGGGCCAGAGAACGATTAACGCACCGAAAACCAGAAGAATGACGCAAAACAGCGTCCAGCAATACATGCTGTACACAAAGTGTCTGCGGGAGGTACTGCCCATCGGGCCAATCAGCGGTTTTGGCTGCGGCGAGGTCATGGTCAAGGTCCTGGTTGTGGTGCCTGTCAACTTACAGCCACCGGCAGTCATTGCCATGCGCCGCATCAAGGACGTATTGCAGACTTGTTGGTGATGAAGACAGGCTGCTCACCGACTTGATAATGCGCCCAACAGCGCCCATGTGTTCATCAGCCCATATTGGAGGTATTCATGGACCTGCATTCTTTCGGCCACGAAATGAAGCGCTTGCGGCGCGGTCTGGCTGCCAGGCTTGCATTGATGTCGCCCCGCTTTCATCACCTGCTTCCCACCGGAACATCCTTCAAGCGGATCGACTTTCGCTGGGATGAACACGGCGAACACCTGATGGTGTTCCTGCCCGGCATTGGCGATGTGGCGGAGGATTTTATCCGGCGCGGTTTCATCGAAAGAGTACGCCATCATGGCGTAGCGTCCGGCTCCGTCGTGCTCGATGCGCATTACGGTTACTATGCGTCTCGCTCCCTGCATGCGCTGCTTCGGCGCGACGTGCTGGATGCCGCAGACAAGGAGGGATACCAGAAAGTGTGGATGACAGGTATTTCGCTGGGCGGATTCGGGGCCGCGAGCTTCGCCGCCATGCACCCCGACCGGGTGGCCGGCTTGCTGCTGCTCGCCCCTTATCTGGGCAATGAAAGCCTGATCCGGGAAATCCGCCAGGCAGGCGGTGCAAGACACTGGGAGCCGGGGCGCATTACCGAGGACGACTACCCTCGGAGATTATGGGCCTGGCTGAAACACGCGTACGCCGCAGGCGGTACGGACATGCCGATCTATCTTGGTTACGGCACGCACGACCGTTTTGCGCCAGCCCACCGCCTCCTTGAGGAACTGCTTCCGCCGGCCAACGTATGTGCACTTCCGGGCGGACACGACTGGAGGACATGGGAGCGCTTGTGGCGTCATTTCATGCAACGCAAGGATGTGATGGGCCGCTAGCCATCGCTTTGAAATAACCCATACGACCTTACGGACCGTAGACGGCGCACTTCGGCGTTGCCCGACGCTTGCGAAAAGTCCACCGCGGCGCGTCCCCGAGAGGAAAAAATGGACAAGATGGACCGATTTTATGACGGCGAGAAGGCGCCGTCCGCGTTGTCGTAAAGGGAACATCGGCACGGCCTGGCTTTCCGCTTTGAGAGAGATCAACGGCTCCGCTCCACCGGTTCGTAATCTGAGGATATCGAGAAACGGACGGTGTCGCAGGACGTCGGCGGCCGCCGCCCGGGAAGGAGCAGTGGCAGAAATGGTTCTAGAGATCGGGGCATGGCAGTGAGAGGCGGCTGGCTGCAGGCGGCCATCTTCGACATGGACGGCGTGATCACGCGCACCGACCGCCTGCACGCAGCGGCCTGGAAGAGCACATTCGACGATATGCTGCGCCAACGCGCGGAGCACGGCGGAACGTGGCAGCCATTCGACGAGCATGCCGAGTACCGTGCCTACGTGGACGGCAAGCCGCGCCAGGAAGGGGTCCGGACCTTCCTCCGCGCGCGCGAAATCACGCTCCCCGAGCAAGAGATTGCCTCGCTCGCCGAACGCAAGGATGCCATGTTTGAACAGCTCTTGCGGGAAAAGGGCGTCCAGACCTATCCATCGACGCTGGCCCTGATCGAAGCACTGCGCGCCAAAGGGATCAAGACGGCGGTCGTCACATCGAGCCGCCATGGACGGGAGGTCTTGCGGTCGGCCAAGCTCATCGCTCTTTTCGACGTCTGCCTGGACGGCAACGATCTTGCGGCATCAGGATTGAAGGGCAAGCCGAACCCGGACATCTTCCTCCGCGCGGCGGAACTGCTGGAGATGCCGCCGCGCCGCATGATGGTGGTGGAAGATGCCGTCGCCGGCGTGCAGGCGGCACGCCTCGGGAACTTCAATCTCGTCGTCGGGATCGATCGCGGCGGAAACGCCGAGGCGCTGGCGCGTGCTGGCGCGGACATCGTTGTGACCGATGCCGCTGCGCTTTCGATTGACCGACTGGACTCCGCCTTTCGTGACCGGCAAGAGAAGGCGGCATGGCGGATCGAGCAGGAAGGTTTCGATGCCGCCCGCGAGCGGCAGATGGAAAGCCTCTTCCTCGTGGGTAACGGGTATCTCGGCGTGCGCGGCGCGCTCGACACGCCGCTGCCCGGCTCCCAGGCCGACCTCTTCATTGCCGGCCTGTACGATCGCAAGCGTGCCGCCCTGCCGTACTCGGAAATCGAGTTCCTCGCGCCCGAACGCGACGATCCCTACGCCGAACTGGTGCCGTTGCCGTTCCCGTTCCGCCTAGCGATATCTGTCGAAGATGTCGCGCTCGACTTCTCCGCTAACGCAGGGCGCGAACTGCGCCGGTCTCTGGACATGCGCCAGGGAACCCTGCACACCGAGGCCGTCTACGAAACGGAGGGTGGACGCCGGACCACGGTGCGCACCAGTCGTTGCGCATCGCTCGCCAACGCGCACGTGCTGCTGCAGGAAGTCGTCATTACGCCGGAGAACCACTGGGCGACAGTCTCGCTGGACGTGGCGCTCATTGATCCGGACATGGCCGCACGGCATCCCCACATCGAATGCATCGCACACATCGCAAACGGCGACATGGAGCTGGTTCATTACGCTACACGCGCATCCGGATTCCATATCTGCCTCGTTTCCCGCGTCTGGCGCGAGACAAACTCGCTGCGTCGGATCATTTCGGTATTCACGAGCCGTGATGGCGTCGATCCGGTCGCCGCCGCGACCGCTCAGGCAGAGGCGCTGAGGCCGGATGATTTCGTGCGCTTGCTCGGGGAGAACGGCGAGACATGGGCCGATTTCTGGTTCAGGGCCGACGTGCGCGTAACGGGACGTGCTTCAGTGGAGCAAGCCCTGCGCTTTGGAAGCTATCATCTTCGACTGGCAGCAAGCGATGACGCGCGGGTGTCGATCGGGGCGCGCACTTTGTCAGGCCGCGCTTACGAAGGGCATGTGTTCTGGGATGCTGAAATCTTCATGCTCCCCTTCTATCTGCATACCGATCCGAGACGGGCGCGCAACCTGCTCCTGTATCGCCACCATACGCTGGACGGCGCGCGCCGCCGCGCACGCGGATTTGGGTGCAACGGTGCCTGCTTCGCCTGGGAATCCACCGTGACGGGAGACGACGTCACCCCCAGCCATATCACGCTCAAGAGCACGGGCAAGGAAATTCCGATTTACACCGGCCGTCAGCAGATCCACATTACGGCCGACGTCGCGTATGCCGCATGGCGATACTGGGAAATGTCGGGAGACGATGACTTTCTCGCCGGGCCCGGCGCGGATCTGCTCTGTGAAACAGCACGGTTCTGGGCCAGCCGCGTCGTGCGGGGTGATCGGCACTATCACATTCGCGGCGTCGTCGGTCCCGACGAATACCACCATTCGGTCAACGACAACGCCTACACCAACTGGATGGCACGCTTTAACCTCGATCGTGCCGCCGTGCTGGCGAAACAACTGGGGATGAACCAGTCGGAAGCCGAGGAATGGACCGCCATTGCGCAAGCGTTGTACGTGCCGCCCCCGAACGAACATGGCGTCATCGAGCAGTTCGAAGGGTTCTTCGCGCTGGAGGACATGGCGGTCCCGGGGGAGGCACGGTTCAAGGTGCCGGCCGGCCGCCTGTTCGAATGGGAGCGGATCAATCACGCCAAGCTCCTCAAGCAAGCCGATGTCCTCATGCTCCCGCTGTTATTTCCGGACGCATTCACGGATGCGGTGGTGGCAGCGAACTATCGGTATTACGAACCCATTACCGACCATGGCAGCAGCCTGTCACCGCCTGTTCACGCTGCCATCGCGGCCCGCATCGGTGCCAAGGCAGATGCCGAGCGCTATCTGAAGCAAAGCCTGTGGCTCGATCTGTCCGACACCATGGGCAACAGTACCCTGGGCGTCCACCCGGCGACGATGGGCGGCATCTGGCAGGCACTCGTGTTCGGATTCCTGGGCGTGCGCTTCGACGACAGCGGTCCCCGTGCCGATGCCGCGGCGACAGAACGGCTTCCCGAGGGATGGGAAGGTGTCACGCTCAGGCTTGCACACCTTGGCCGCACACACACCCTGGAGGTCAGGCGGCCAGCGAAAGGCGAGGTGCCACCATGACTCCATTTCATTCTCTCCTGTTGTCGCTCGACGGATCACCGGAAGCAGCGCGCGCGGCTGGGACCGCAATATGGCTGGCCGAGGCGCTCGGCGCCACGCTGCATATCCTGCATGCGGTAGCGCAGCCGCTGCCGAAGCAGGACGCGCTGGCGCAACTGCACGTTCCCGAAATGCGGCGAGCCAGGCTAGTGTTGCACCAGCAGCCGGACAATGCGGAAGCGGCCGTGCTGAAGGCTATCGCCAAGTTCGACATCGACCTCGTTGTCATGAGCGCGCGCGGCCAGTCCGCGTCGGCCGGTCTCCGGTTGTCGCAGCGTCTGGGGAGCGTCGCGCAAGCCGTGATTGAACACACCCCGGTGCCGATCTTGCTGCTCCCCGTACGCTACCGCGAATCGCTGCCATGGAAATCGATTCTCGCCGCCGTCAGCGGCGAGACGGCGGCCGATAGGGCGCTGCAAGTCGCAACCCGGCTTGCGGCATCGCTGGGAATCAAGGTGACCGCAGTGCATGTGGGCGACGGTCTGGCCGAAGACCGGACCCAGCCGTTCGGCCGTTATACGGATGCGGCACACCATGAGTATCCCTACAGGATCGAGGAAATGGTCGAGCGCGGACTGGCTTCTCGCACAACCGAGGAATGCGAATGCGTGGGACAAGTCGTTTTTCGCCAGGGAGACCCGGCGGCGGAACTGCAGGACCAGGTCGACAGTCACGCAGCCAGTGTGCTGGCCCTCGGCTGTCATGGCGCGCTCATCGCCGGACGGGCACTCGTCTTCAAGCGCCTGGTAGAAAGTGCCGATTGCGCATTGCTACTCGTGAAGCAGACCGAACAACCGACCGCCCGGCTGAGAGTCGGTAAGGCCCTCGACGATTCGACGTGACGTAAGGCGAAAAGACAACGCTGATTGATTGTCAGCTCGCCTTGACTTGCGATGATGCAACGACCACGCTGAACGCATGGAGGATGGATGCGCCGCAGTTTCCCATGGAAAAACAGACCGCGAAACAAGCGGAGGGGAGATGGCATTATGAGCATAACGTCATCTACGCAAAGTTGCGCTGCACGGACTTCTTGTGCGCGCTTTGGAGACCTTCGAGGCCGGATTGTTAAAGCGCCGTCATTGCCGAACAGAGAGCTCGGGTGCGGCAGAGCGTTGTAAGCGATATCGGTGCTCTTTTGTCCCAAACTCGGCGCTTGGGTGCCAGAAACCGAATGATCAGGCCTTCTGCTTCACATAGCGGCCGGGTGCCGGTTCGATGGGCTTGTACTTGCGGCTGCCTGGTTTCTTCGGGGCCGGTATCTGCTTGCCGGCGTGCTGCTGCAACCAGTTTCCCCAGTCCGTCCACCAGCTGCCCGGCTGCTCCACTGCCTGCTCGAACCATTGCTGCGAATCTTCCGGCTGCGCGTTGCCTAGCCAGTAGCTGCGCTTTTTCGCGCTGGGCGGATTGATGACCCCGGCGATATGGCCGGACGCGCCAAGGACGAAGCGCCTCTCGCCCGTGAGCAAGGACACCGAGCGATAGGCCGAAGTCCACGGCACCAGGTGATCAGCCTGCGAGGCGTAGATATAGGCTGGTGCGCCGATCGTGCGCAGGTCGATTTTTTCGCCACACGCAGCCAGCGCGTCAGGCAGCTTGAGCTTGTTCTCGAGATAGGCGTTGCGCATGCACCAGCAGGCCAGCGGCCCGGGCAAATTGGTGCTGTCGCCGTTCCAGTACAACAGGTCGAAGGGCGGCGGGGTTTCACCTTTCAGGTAATTGCCGACGACATAGTTCCATACCAGGCTTTCCGGCCGCAGGAAACTGAAGACATTGGCGAGCTCGCTGCCCTTGAGCAGCCCGGGGCCGTTGGGTGCGTGCAGGCCAATCGTCCTCTCGCGCGGCTGCACGGACGCTTCATCGACGTGAAGGGCCAGTACCCCCGCATCGGCAAAATCGAGGAGTGTTGTCAGCAGCGTGAAGCTTGCCGCGGGATGGAATCCCTTGCGCGCCTGCACGGCGAGCGCGATGGAGAGCAGCATGCCTCCGATGCAGAAACCAAGCGCGTTAAGTTTGTCGCTTCCGGTGATGTCGAGGACCACGCGCATTGCTTCGACGGGCTCGTGCTCGACAGCCCAGCGGATCAGGGAGTTATCCGGCTGCAGGTCGAGGATATAGTACTTGTTGATGCAAGGCGATACGAACAGCAATGGCCGCGCGTGAACCTTGGCCGTCAACGGCTTGTACTCGATCAGTTGGAAAAGCTCGTTTTCGTACACCACTGATCCTTCAGTGGTCGCCACGTTGCGCCCCACCTCGAATGCGTCGTGGTCGGTCTGGGAGATGTGTCCGCGCTCGAGGTCTTTGAGCAGGTTCAGAAAGCCCTGTGTGATGCTGCCGCCGCCAGTTTCCATCGCCTTGCGCTGCGCTTCGGGGTTGAACCAGAGGAAGTTGCTGGGGCTGCCTGCGGCGATGAGCTGCTGTACGGCAAAACGTATGCGCTCGCGCGTCTTCTCGTCGCCCTCGATGCTCTCGGCCATTTGCTGCAGTGTGCGGGCATTGAGCAGGTACAACTGTGCCGTGAACGCAGCGGCCGGGTTCTCCGCCCAGTCGCTGGCGGCGAAGCGCTGATCCGGCAGCGCGGGTTTTGCAGGTCCGTTCGCTGCAATCCTGTTGGCGAAGTCGATCCAGATCTGTCCGGCCTGCTTGAGATAGTCGGCCTGCAGTTGTGCGAGCGCTTGCGCCGGCACCTTGATGTCCTGTGGCGACTTCACGCCATCACCCGCGTGAAAATGCCATCCGCTTCAAGAGAAACGCTCATCCAACGCTCCTTGCCTAAGTCAATACGAGATTGCCGCTCGCTTGAATCAGAGGCTACGCGAAGTCCTTGCGCGAAGCCCCTCCCAAATCGGAAGAGGGCGGTGGCGCAGATTTCATTGGTGAGCGTGCACGGCGATCAATTCTTGATCGCGTCTCTTTCATACATGCCTCCTCGTGAAGTGGACGTGGTCTGATCTGGAGCGGCTTTTGCCTCTGGAAAAATGAGGAAGCCGCCCTGTCTGGAACGATGAGCGTTTGCAACATCGTTTCCAAGCCGTCTGCCATCAAGTTAATGCTCGTCGGGCCGGTTCGGCCCCCCTCTCATTGGGGGCACGTGGCATGTTGCCGCTTTCATGGGCGGATTTTGATCCACGGAAAGAGATTTGCCGGATAACTGATCGTCGATCGATCAGGCGGTCACCAGCCTGGGGGCAGGGCAATGAATGATCACATGGCGCCAATTCCACCTGAGCAGTGGTCGGACGTGCTGCGCCTGCGTTGATGATTGCCGTTCAGCCCTGGGGACTCTCGGTCATCTGGCGACAGTAGTTCTCGAGGTTTTCCGGCAAGTTGGGCGGACAGACGCCGCATTTCCTGTTGCCTGGGACCGCATAGTCGATAAATTTGGGGTAGGGCAGGTTCAAGCCCGCCATGATTTCCCGGAATTCTTCCAGCGTCTTGTCGCCCCCCAGACGGGGATTGCGCTTCTTTTCCTGCGCGATTGAGGACACATGGCGGTCCTTGTAGTCGTGGCCCGGATAGACGAGCGTGTCACCGGGCAGTGAAAACAGCTTTTCGCGCACGCTCGAATACAAGGCATCTGCGTCACCGTTCTGGAAATCGGTGCGGCCGCATCCTTCGATCAGCAGCGCATCGCCCGTGAAGACCCGATCATTCCAGAGATAGGAAAAATGACCGTCGGTATGCCCCGGCGTGTGCAACGGGTTCAGGACGATGCTCCCTGCCTGGAAAGGCTTTCCTTCCTCGAGCCCCACGTCGGTACAGGGCAGGCGATCCATGGCAGGGCCGGCAATCCTGCTGCCGACGGCCTGCTTCAGGTGCAAAGCGGCGGTGATATGGTCGGCGTGGATATGGGTATCGATGGAACAGGCCAAGGTAAGGCCTAGACGCCTGATTTCGGCCAGGTCACGATCCATCGCCGATACGACCGGATCGATGAGGATCGCCTGGCCTGTTTCCTCACAACCGAGCAGGTACGTGAAGGTGCTCGACAACGGCTCGAAAAGTTGGCGAAAAATCATGTCGATCTCCTTGAGCGTTTCCTCAGGCATGCCGAAAAGCAGGTTCGGTGAATACATATTATGCTCGAATGGAAAAAGGGCGAGGGCGCCGCACGTCGCCAGGGTAATCATCCAGCCTTGAAACCGCCCATCGCTGGAGGACCGGGGGAGGTTCCGAAAATTGGAACTTGGAATTCTTGACGCTGTGCGTCTTTGCTTTTATTGTCCCCGCCGTTTTGGACAATTTGTCAAACGCCCTGTCACAGATGCCACTTAGACGTGACTCGCTAAAAATGAGCAATCAAGACTTGAACTTAAGTGTCCCATCGAATGCTGGTTCCCGACAATTAAGATGGAAAATTTTGAAGCGCTAACTCGTTGATTTTTCTACGAGGAGGATTTCTGACAATTCGCCTAAAAGATGGAAAATTTTCGTCTCTAGGTGGAGTGCCGTTTCCCAATGGCACTCTCAAGATGGAAGAATGGCTGCCGCTCGGTTTGTCCCCATTTGTAAAGAGTCTGCTGGCTAAAAAAGTTGACATTATGAGCAAAATGTCAAAAGCGGAGTTAAGGTGCAGGCCTACTCTTACAAGAGTTTCCATTTTGCACATGATTATCGCGCTCAAACCCGCTCGATCATTACCGCAATTCCCTGGCCGACGCCGATACACATCGTTCATAAGGCAAATCTGCCGCCTTTTCGCTGCATTTCAAAAGCAGCAGTCGTGACCAGGCGCGCTCCACTCATTCCTAAAGGGTGGTTAAGGGCAATTGCTCCACCATTCGGGTTGACGCGTGGATCGTCGTCCTGAAACCCGATTGAACGCAATACAGCCAGTGCTTGTGCAGCAAACGCTTCGTTTAGCTCGATTACATCGACCTGGTCGAAAACCATATCCAACTTTGACAGCAGTTTGCGAGTGGGCGGCACAGGACCGATTCCCATTACACTAGGTGCAACACTGGTGGTGGCCATTCCGATCATTCGTGCCAAGGGCCTCAGGCTGTAGCGGATTGCGGAGTGCTCATTCGCCAGTAATAGCGCGCACGCACCATCATTCACGCCCGATGCATTGCCAGCAGTGACAGTGCCGTCCCGCGTGCACGACTCCCTTTAGCTTCGCGAGCGATTCCAACGAAGTCAGGCGAGGGTGCTCGTCCTGCATAAACACTAACGGGTCTCACTTTCGTTGCGGAACGGACACAGCCGTAATCTTCTCTTCCAGCGCGCAGCCCGCTTGTGCAGAGGCAGCCTTCACCTGGCTGCGCATAGCAAGCCTGTCCTGATCCTCGCGGCTGATGGCGAACTTCCGGGCGACATTTTCCGCAGTTTCCAGCATGGAGTCTGTTCCATACATGGCCTGCATTACCGGGTTGATGAAGCGCCATCCGATTGTGGTGTCCTGAAGAAATGCGCTGCGAGAGAATGCGCTGTCGGCCTTGCCCATGACGAATGGGGAGCGCGTCATCGATTCCACTCCGCCCGCAATCATTAGATTTGCCTCTCCGGATTTGATTGCACGCGCCGGTGTGCTGACGGTATCGAGTCCTGAACCACACAGTCGATTGATGGTCGAGCCGCTAGTCTTTTCTGGAAGATCGGCGAGGAGTAGTGACATGCGTGCGACGTTGCGGTTGTCGTCGCCCGCTCGGTTCGCACATCCGAAGACGACATCGTCGACAGCATTCCAGTCGACGTCTGCGTTGCGTTGCATGAGTGCGTGCAGCGGTACGGCGCCGGGATCGTCGGCACGCACATCTTTAAGCGCGCCGCCATAACGTCCGACCGGCGTACGGATTGCATCGCAAATGTAGGCACTGTTCATTGCAGATTCCTGCCGGCTCCGGTGTAATTTGCATACGCAAGAAATTTGAACGCTTGCTTCACTCATCTAGGTCGCAGCGGCGCGGCGGTCATGCGTTGCAATTCTTGAAATGAAAACACGGACACGATCTCGCGCACTGCGAGATCATCTCCAATGACATCGATGACGGCAAGGTCAGTGTAGATGCGGCCGACGTATCGAACGCCGGTGAGAAGGTCACAGCAATTCTCGACAATCTTGCTTTCGCCGGTCCGGGTCCGGTGTTCGATCATCACAAATATTTGTTTGGTGCGGCCGCCAGATCCATTCCCCAGCCTAAAGCAGGAATCGTGTCCTGCGCTCCTGCATGCCAAATGGCGGTGTCACAGTGTCCCGAAATCGCAGCGATTCCCGCCTCATTCCGGGAGCGGCACGAAGATAGACAGGCAATGCCAGATTCAAGCCTGGACTTCTTCTCCCGGATTGACGACTGCCCGGGAAGATTCGCGGCGCTCGCCGGCACTGAGGCAGGCTGCCGCCAAGGCAGCAATAAAAATTGGAATTGCCCCGATCAGGAAGATCTGGAATGCGTTCATGTTCAGCGAGATCAGCACACCACTGATCAGGGAACTGACCAGCGAGCCTACGCGGCCTACGCCCAATGCCCAGCCAACGCCGGTGGAGCGGATCATGGTCGGATATGCCATTGCGGCAAGTGCATTGGTGCCGACTTGCGCCCCGACAGAGCAAAATCCGGCGGCGAACGAACAGGCCGCCAGCAAGGGCAGGGACGACTGGCTAATGAGGCCAAGTGCGCCGACGAAAACGGCGGCGGCAACGTAGACAGCGGCGATGATGACATAGGGGCGCCGCGTATCGATGAAGCGTCCAAGCACAAGTGTGCCAATGGTACCGCCGACCGGAAACAACGAGGTGATCAGCACCGATTTTTCAAGCGGGATGCCCAGCCCGTTGAAGACGGTGGGCATCCAGTTGGAAATAAAGAAGATTTCGAAAAGGCTCATGAAGAACATCACCCACAGCAGCAGCGTCATGACCGCGCGGCCGTTCTTGAACAACTGGGCGACGGGGAAGCCGCTCGGGTTTTCTTCATGAACGGCGAAGCGAGTGTCCATGTCATAACGGACGCTTGAATCGATCCGCGCCAGGAGCGCACGGACGTCGCCGTCGCGCTTTCCGCGGACGACCAGGTAGCGGAGCGACTCGGGCAGCGAAACCGTCAGCCAGAGTACCAGCAGGAGCGGCAGCGTGCCGCCGACAATGAATACCGAATGCCAGCCGTATTCCCTGATCAGGTGGGCCGCCAGTACGCCGCCGATTGCGCCGCCAAGGGAAAAGCCGCAGAACATCGTCATGACGACCGTGGCACGGATGCGGGATGGAGCGTATTCCGAGGTCAGGGAAATTGCGTTCGGCATGGCCCCCCCAAGTCCGAGACCGGTCATGAATCGAAACAGGATGAGCATCGACAGATTTGAGCTCATGATCGTCAATAGCGAAAAGACGCCGAACATCGCAGTGGATGCGACAAGTACCGGCTTTCGCCCGAAGCGATCCGCCGCCGGGCCGAAGATCAAGGCGCCGATCATCAAACCCAGCAGCCCGGATGCGAAAACCGGTCCGAGCGCGGCCTTGGTCACCCCCCATTCCTTCATGATGAACGGGGCGACGTAGCCGATGGCAAGCGTATCGAATCCATCGAGCAGAACGATGAGTCCGCAAAGGACAAAGGTCTGGATTTGGAACCTGCCCAGCTTCCTGTTTTCAATAAAGTGCTGAATATTTTCGGTGTTCATTGTTGGTCTCCATTTTGTTTTGTTTCCGCTGCGGCTTGCAGCCGGAATAGCGGTTCCGCGATACCTTTTGCGTCGACCTTGATGGCCAGGACGCTCCCGGATAATTCCTGCGTGCGCAGCTGCTCCTCGCTCAATCGCCGTCTCGCCGTCGTGACAAAGAGGACGTCGAGATCGGGCCCGCCGAGGGTGCAGGAAGTAGGCCGGGTAACCGGCAAGGAAATCTGTGCGTCGCACGAACCGTCCGGCAGGAAGCGCAGGATGCGGCCACCGTCGATATTGGCGCACCACACCCGCCCTTGGCTGTCGACTGTCGCGCCATCCGGAAATCCCCGCCCATCCGGTATGCGCGCAAACGGCCGTCGACCCCCGACCCTGCCGGTATGCGCATCGAAATCGAAAACTTCGATCAGGCCGGTTGGCGAATCGGCGAAATACATCCGGGCGCCATCCGGGCTCCAGCACAGGGCATTTGGAATGGTCAATCCGCCAAGAACATGTTCAGTCGCTCCCGATCCGTCCAGCCGCCAGAGGTTGCCAACCGGCGCATACCCGGTCTCCCGCAACGATCCTGACCAGAATCGGCCATGCCGGTCGACCTTGCCATCGTTCAGGCGGTTGTCCGGGAAGTCGCGCTCGGGCGCCGCCAGTTGCGTGCGCGCGGCGCTGGCCGGGTCGAAGAAGTGAAAGCCCGAACGCGCGGCGACGACAAGACCGCCACTGCAAAGGCCAACGGCACCCACTTCTTCGCCGAATTGCCACGTTGACGTTTCCTTGTCTGTCCAGCCACGCCGGTGGATCGTGCCAGCAATGCTGTCAACCCAATACAGTGCCTGTTCCGATACCGACCAGAGCGGAGATTCGCCCAGGATGGCCGCGCCGCCGGCAAATTGCATGACTTTGCTCATCGCTTCAGGTCCGTTGGCCTAATCCGAGGTCGAGTTGGCTGCGGAGCCGACCAATTTGCTCCTCTCTGAAATACGCCACAGACCTTGCAAGGCTTCCGCCTTTTCCCGTGTTTCGGCAAACTTCAGGTCCGGTCCCAGCGCCGGATGGCAATTCACATAGCGCTTCGGATAGTCGAGATGCACGCCAAGCTTGGCTGCCGCATGCCATGCCCATCTCGGGTTGTACAGCATGCCGCGTGCAAGCGCGATCAGGTCTGCCTTGCCGTCCTGGAGGATCGCTTCGGCCTGCTCGGCTTCGGTGATTTGTCCCACTGCCATCGTCGGGATGCCGCCTTCGTGCCGGATACGCTCGGCGAACGGAACCTGGTAGCCGGGGCCGTGGACGATTTTCTGCTTCATTGACGAACCGCCGCTGGTCGCACACACGTAGTCACAGCCGCGGGCCTGCAATTCCTTTGCGATGGCTACCGAATCATCCAGGTCCCATCCGCCATCGACCCAATCGACGGCCGATATGCGGACGCCCATGGGCTTGTGCTTCGGCCAAAGCGCGCGGCACTCGTCAAAAATTTCCAGCGCGAGACGGAAGCGCTTCATGCGGTCGCCGCCATACGCGTCCTGCCGCAAGTTGGTCAGCGGCGAAAGGAATTGGTTGACCAGGTAGCCGTGCGCGAAATGGAATTCGATCAGATCAAAGCCAACTCGATCCGCACGAATGGTGGCATCCCGCCAGGCCGCTTTGATTCGGTCAATACCTGCCTGGTCCAGCTCCCTTGGCAGCGAATGGACGCCGTCCTCTATCACTGAGGGCGCGTCCGGTTGCCACCATCCCTCTTCCTCGGTCAGCGGGCGGCGTACCATCCACGACGGGGTCACCGCACCTTTTCGGCCCGCATGCGCGAGCTGGATACCCAGCTTTGCCTTGCCGTAGCGGCGGCCGAATTCGACTACGCGCGCCAGCGCGCGCTCATTGTCATCCGAATACAGTCCCAGGCAACGGTTGGAAATGCGTCCCTGCGGTTCGACCGCAGTCGCTTCGGCAATGACGAGCCCCGCGCCGGAAACGGCGAGATTCCCCAGGTGCATGATGTGCCAGTCCGAGGCGTTGCCATTTTCTGCAGCGTACTGGCACATTGGCGCCACAACAATACGGTTTTCAAGCGTTAGCTCACGCATTGTGTAGGGCGTAAATAGATGTGATTTCACAAAAGTCTCCTTGCTATTTATTAAATTCGGGCGTCGAACAAGACGCTCGGTGTTCTTCAATCCTTCTTCGCAACCAGTCGGGAACGGGAATGGCCCGGCGCGCTTCGGCTGCGATGCAGACAGACGTGATTCCGGCATCGAACACCGGTGTCCCGTCGACGAGGCTCCCATGCATCGAAAAGCTTACGGTCGAATCTCCCACGGCGCTAACGCTTGCCCTGATATCAAACAATTCGCCAGGCCACAGGGCCCGGTGGAGGGCCAGCGACAACGCCTTGGTCGGCATTGCGCAATGCAGATCTCCCTCTGCCGGTGCATGCCACGGACGCCCGAAGAGTTCGCTCCTGAACGCGTCCAACGCATGATGTACATAGAGCGAAAAGTTGCCGGCGAAGACGACGCCCGCGGGATCGCACTCGGCCCAGCGAGCGCGACGCCGAATCACGAATGGCGTGCGGGACAGGACGATATCGCCGCTTACGGCGGCATCGCAGTCCATTGCGGCCTCGTTCACAAATCGTCTCGCTCGATGCGCAATTGCTCGCGATCGAAGCGAGTGATCTTGCCGGCCAGGCCTCCCGTGAGACTGCCGTACCAAATGGCCGGTTTGAAGCCGAGCTCCTTGCGCGAAAACTCCAGGACATCGTCACTGGAAATCTTAAAATAATTCCGGCCATGTTCGGTAACGACGCATGCAGGTTTTTTGCGCGCCACCTCGACCAGCGCAATAAATTCAGGAACATTCAGGACATAAATATGCGGCATATCGCTCCCCTTATTGCGGCTTCGCAAGAAGGTCGCTCTTCATGCGCCAGACAGTATCGATATCCGCGAGCGCGCGGCGTTCCCTGGCGGCTTCTCCATCGGCAGCCATCGCGGCTTCGACAGTCAGACGTGCATCTTCCTTGTCGCGCGCATCGAACTCCCGCAGCTGCACAGTGATCTCGATGGGATAGCCGTTCGGATCTGCAAAATAGATGGATTCAATGACTTCATGCCGCGTGAGCGGGGAGACTTCCACACCCCTGGCTTCGAGCATCGCTTTCCACCGCTCCAGTTCTTCCCGCGTATTCACTCGCCACGCTGTATGCGTTCCCCGATAGAAGAATTCGTCGGTGCGAGGTGTCAGGTAGTCGGGGCGCTCGGTCCCGATGTAATAGAAAAAGGCGATCGTGCTGCCGTTTCCGCTGTCGAAGAAGAAGTGCACAAAATCGGGATGGCCTTCGCGCCCCCAACCTTTAGCAGAAATGGCGTGAATGAGCGGCAATCCAAGTACGTCACGGTAAAAGCGTACCGTTTCCTGCAGCTTCCAGGTTGGGCGCGCAGTATGGTGCACGCCATCCAGGAATGGCATTGGAGGAGTGTGTGATGGTGCGATATTCATGGTCATCTCCGATGTAGGGTTTTCCGGGTTCATCCCGCGTGCCAGGAGCAATCGTTCGGCATGGACCAGTTCCTTGATCCTTTCGCGGAGCAAGGGCTTGCTGACCTTTCCCGACTTCGTCGTCGGCAGCGAGGGCAGGAGCTCGATTCGCTCCGGCCATTTGTACTTGGCGAGGCCATGCCTTTCCAGGTGTTTGCCGAAGGACGCAAGCGTCGGCGCGGATTGGCCGCTTTCCATGCACACAAAAGCGCAACCGCGTTCGATGTAGACGTCGTCGGGCATGGCGACGATTGCTACGTCGACCAGGCCTGGATAATCGCGCAGCGCGCGTTCAACTTCGTCACAATTGATTTTTTCTCCACCGCGATTGATGACGTCCTTGATTCGCCCCTCGAACACGAAGTACTGGCGGTCCCCGAAGCTGCGGAGCGATAGCAGGTCTCCCGTCCGGTAGAAGCCGTCTCTGGTGAAGGCTTCGCGGTTGCGCTCCGACGCGTTGTAATAACCGGACAAGGTATATGGTCCCTTGCACACCAGTTCGCCGACTTCGCCGGGAGCAACCTGTTCTTCTGTTCCCGGTCTATATAGCCTGACCTCGTCAAATGGCGAAACCGGCGTTCCCACGCTTTGGAAGATCGCCTCTTCGCCGTCGCTCTTCCGGGTTGACATGATCAATCCCTCGGCCATGCCGAAGAAGTGAAAGCCGGGCATGCCCAGTTCCTGGCTGACGAACTGCGCGTGGGAAGAACTGATTACGGCGCGGACATAGGAAAGATCCATTGGCGCCTGCTTCAACGCCTCCTTCAGTCTTACCAGCACTGGCCGCATCAGGAACAGCCATGTCGGCCGGAACTTCTTGAACGTGTTCCTCAGACCTTCCGGCGAAAGGTCACGGTCTGTTACCAGGGAGCCGCCATGCAGAAGCGCCGGTCCCCAATGACATACCATCCCGGCGTTGTGCACCAGCGGACCCGCGCAGAATACGGTCTCGTCGCGCGAGCGTCCGCTCCACGCGAAGACTGCGCGCATGTTGTACAAGTACTCGTTCTGCATGCGCGGAATGATTTTCGGCACCCCGGTTGTGCCTCCCGAGAGCTGGAAAACGGCGACCTGGAAGGGATCAAGCCGAGCCACGGTATTTGCAACCTGCGCTTTTGCTTCGTCCGGGTCACTCGTGGCGATCAATTCATCAAGATTGGGGACGCCGTCGCGGGCCGGTCCGCGTCCGACGACAATGTGCTTGAGCGAGGGATGCTGTTGGCGGAGTCCCTGCGCAAAAGCGACGAAGTCGAACCTGGGATGATCACCATCGACGAAGATGGCGCGCGCCCTGGCATGCCCGGCCAGGTAACCCATTTCGGCCTCCCGGTGACTGACCAGCGTACATACGGGAATCAGGCCTGCCTTTAGGCATGCAAGCATGCATATGATCAGCTCTGAACTGTTCGCCATCTGGAACAGTACCCGGTCCAATGGTTCCAATCCCAACTTCATCAGCGTTGCCGCGGCACGATCACTCAAACTGTCGAGCTCCCGGTAGCTCAAGTCGCCGGCACTGCTGCGCAGGGCAACGCGGCCGGCATTGTTCTTGAAGGATTGCATCAGCGCGCCGATCAAGGTTTCGCTCGTCAGGATTCCGGCTTCAATGTAGCGCTTCAAATCCTCCTTATCCGGATAGACAACGCCATCGAGCGGTTGCGTGACGCCGATTGCATTAACTGGGACGATGTCGTGATTCACTTTTGCTTGTCTCCTGGTCATTCAAAAATTCTTCTCTGCGAGCCAGTCTCGTATGCACGCGCCGGCTTGCTCCTGGCCATTCGGCCCACCGGGGGAGATCGGTCCGCCCTGGTGATTGCCCGGGATGCGATGGCGCGTCTTGTCCGGCGTACCGATCAAGTCGAACAGTCGTTGTGCCTCGGAAGGGAACACGCTGTTGTCTCCTGTGTATTCGATCATCAACGTAGGGACATTGACGGATGGCGCGCACTTTTCCATGGTCGCGTTTGACGAAAACGCAGACCAGTTCGACAGCCAGCTTTCGGGGGTGCAAAGCCTTGCAAAGCCGACTGCGCCAAAATTGGAAACCATCGGATTGGCGCCCCAGAGGCTGCCGTAGACACGGTCCGAGGGCTCGAGGGACAAGTCGAAGCAGCGGGGATCGGCATCCGTGCGCCATACCTCCAGTACAGGGGTATGTGCCGCTAGCGCAGCGTCCGCGGTACTGAAGTCGCGTGAGAGGCGCTTTTTTGCTGCCGCTTTGCGTGCGATGAATTCCAGGGCCATGCTGTCAATCCGCAATACGCGGGCGCGCTGCGCGCTGCGGTAGCGCTCCAGGAAAGTCGAATCGTATTGCGCGCTGTGCGGCGGCGGCGCAAATCCGTTTCGCGGATTGAAAATCGAAAGGCTTTCATCGGTTTTCAGCGGATCGCATTCATCAATAACGGATGGATCGATGCAGTTCAGCAGCAATGGACCTTGGCCAAGATGCGATGAAACGAGCATCAGTCCATCGGGCAGGGGCAGGTTCGCCTCGTCCAGGCCGGTCCGGCGGCCCGCAGGGCTGGTCGCGATTCGCTTCGATCCCGGCAATTGAGCCTGCTGGATGTAATAGGCCGCCAGCGGCCCGCCACCCGAGGTTCCGAGCAACACACTGCAACGGTATCCCTTTTCCCGCAGAAAGCGCTGGCCCGCCGCCAGGTCGAGGACAGCCTTTTCATGCTCGAGACGCAGGTCGTTGCCGGCCGTGCGCGAACCCATGACCCACATTGCGCGTCCGCCTTGAAGAATTTCAGGCACCAGATATTGCGTCACCAGCATTTCTCGCGGATGCATCGCGCAAACCACGGTCTGCTCTCCGCCGCGATAAAACAGGAAGCCCGTAACCATTGCACCGTCGTCAGTCTTTAGGGATGTGGGCAAGACCTTTACTCCGTCGGGCAGGCGGCCTTCCTTCCAGTGTGCGCCGCGCAGGCCTGCGGTAGTCGTGGCGATTGCTGAAGTTGTGCGCACGGCCTACCTCCCGGCCTGCGGTGCACGGGCACTGGCGAAGCGTTCGCTCAGGAGGGCGCCGGCGCCGGGCACAACCGGTTCCAATCCAAGGTTTTCGAGGAGACGGCGGGTGGTGCAAACGGCCGACGATGTCACCGGTAGTCCCAGTTTGTCCTCGACCGCCTGGATTGCCGGCAGCGACGGCATCTGCACGCAGGCGGAGAGCACGACTGCGTCCGCGTTTTCGATGTTCAGTCGTGCCACATCGTCGACCAGGCGCATCGGATCGCGCCGGCCGACTTCGAGGTTGTCGGGAATTTCGAATGCGATTGCATCAATCACGTCGATACCCTCGCTCTCGATGTACTTGACCACAAGATCTGTTAGTGGCCGCATATACGGTGTGACAATCGATACGCGTTTGGCGCCCAGGATTCGCAGGCCGTCAATCAATGCGCCGGCCGAGGTGACGACAGGGGCGGCACACAGGTTGTCCCGCGCCACCTGGGTCAGGCGGCGCTCGCTTTCCCTGTGGTAGCCTGTTCCCATCGACATGATGGCAACAAGGCAGGCATAGCCCATTACGTCCACGCGCGCGTCTGCAAGTTCAGCAGCGCAACGCAAGCTGTCGGCGTCCATGCGTGCGAGCTCCTCCTTCGTTACCCGATGCATGCGCATTCGGCTGGAGTGGAAGGTGAACTTCTCCGGCCGCACTGCCATGCGCGATTGCAACATTGCAGGGATCTCCGTTTCCATTGTGGTGTTCGAACTGGGTACGATCTGGCCGATTCGAAAAGTGGTTTTAGTCATGCTCTTTCCTCTTGCTGTCATGCTCTTTCCTCTTGCTGTCATGCTGTTGAGACGGTGCCTGCATCCGTTAGTCGACAATGTAGGCCTTGCGGGAAGGGAGGCGTTAATACCGTTTTTTTATCGCGCCAGAGAAAAGTCTGATTCGAGTCCCGGGTTCAGCAGCGCTATACTCGGGCGACCGCCCGTTGGCGGCGAAGATTGGCAGTAGGGAGAGAGGGAATGGACCTGCGACAGATGCGGTATTTCGAGGCAATCGTGCGGCACAAGAGCTTTACCCAGGCCGCATTGAAACTGTATGTCGCCCAGCCGGCGCTGGGCTTCCAAATCCGCAAGCTGGAAGAAGAGCTGGGAATCCAGCTGCTCATCCGGAACACGCGCGGCGTGGAACCGACGGAGGCCGGCCTCCTGTTCCTGGAACGCGCGCGGAAGATCCTGGACGAAGTCGACCAGACCAGGAAGGTCCTGCTCGACCATGCGGGGCCGGTGCGCGGGCACATTTCTATCGGCATTACGCCGACGATTGCGAGTGTTCTGGCGCTGCCGCTGCTCCAGCGTTGCCGCCAAGAATTGCCGGAAGTCTCGATCAACCTTGTGGAAGACCTGGGCAGCGTGCTGACCGAATGGCTGCAGCTGGACCGCCTGGACATGGCACTAGCCTTTTCCGTCCCGCCGACGCTCGGGCTCACGGCAAAGACCCTGGTGGAGGACCGGGCCTTCTTTATCTACAAACCGGAACAGGGGCTGCGCACAAGCCGAAGCATTGCATTCGAGGAGATTGTTTGCCAGCCGCTGATCCTGCCAAGCGCACCCAACCGCCTCAGGCAATTCCTTGAGGAGACGGCCAAGGCAAGGAAGCTCGATCTGAACGTGGCACTGGAAGTGCAATCGCCTTCCACCATTTTGAAGCTGGTCGAAGAGGGATTCGGGGCGACGGTCATGTCAATCGTCGCGGTAAGGCCGCTCATCGAAAAGCGGCGCTTGTCTGCGCGCCCAATCGTGGAACCGGAAGTGTCGTATCCGCTATCCCTCGTCCGATCCGATTCCAATCCGCTATCGAAGGCAGAGGCGGCCCTGCAGCAGATCATTGAGGAATTGGTGCAAAAGACGATTGTGGAGGCAGGGGCGGACGCCCCTGCCGGTTGACGTCAAAACGTGTGACGGATCCCAGTCATCACACCCAATTGGCTCATGCCGGCGCCGACCGGTGCGCCCGCGCTGGCGGCCTGGGTAGCCGCGCCGTCATTGTCGATGTGCCCCAGTGAGGCGTACACGGCTGTGCGCTTCGACAGCGCATAGGTCGTGCGCGCTACCAGGAGTGTGGAATCATTCGGTGAATTGCGGACGTCGCGCCGTGCGGCGAGGATGTCGACGGTCAGCTGGCTGGACCACGGATAACTGGCGTCGATGAAGAAGAGGTTGACCTTGGAATTGGTGGCTGCCTTGGTCTCCCGCCCTAGCCATCCTGCGCCCAGTTTCACCGGACCGATCATCGCGTATCCGTTGAGCTGGGTCCGCGTGTCGGTGTACGAGCTGTTTGACAGGCCGGCAGCAGCACCCGGTCCGCCATGCATGCGATCCATCGTGCCTGCAATTCCAAAACCCGTTGCATCGTACTTTGCCATGGCGGTCCATTGCCGGCACGCGCGAGCATTGCCGGAGAATCCATCCGGGCAGTTTGTTCCCGCAGGTCCGCCGGCTGCGGAGCTGTCACGGCCGAGGCTGTAGGTGGCGCCGAGCGTCAGGCCCGAAAACGATCCCAGGTAGCCGATGGAGTTGTCGCTGCGCGCATTGGGAATGTAAGCGTCGAGCACGCCGAGTCCATGAATGCTCGGGCCGATTACGTCCGCGCCTCCAAGCCCGTGCGCGGTCATGGTCAATTGCCGTCCGAGCATGAGCGTTCCCCAAGGGCCGCCGAGGCCGACGTAGGCGAGTCTGCCGAAGAGCCTGTTGCCGTAGCCAACTGCGCCGGTTGTCATTGCGAACCCGCTTTCCAGTACGAACAGCGTTCGAAAGCCGCCACCAAGATCTTCGACTCCCTTGAATCCCAGCCGGGACGGCAGCGTTCCGGTAAGGCTTGGCATGCGTACCAGCGAATCGCCAGCAGGATTGGCGTTGGTCAGGTACTCGACACCCTGGTCGACAATACCGTACACGGAAAGATTGGATTGGGCGGAAGCCGCATTCGAAAACGCGATTGTCACGGCGGCCGCAAGAAGAGCCTTTTTCATTGAGTCTCCAGGAATGGATATTGTTTTGGGAATGCCTCAGTGCGGATGCACTCGGCTTGCAATGAGGCCTGCCTAGGCTTCATTCGCTCCTGATGCTAGAAGCTGGTGCGGAGCGTGAAAAATACCGATTTCTTGCTGCGCCAAAGCAAATTCTTATGGGTAGCGCGTATGGCATCCGGCGGATGTGGAATAGCGGAGAGGCAAACCTGCACGAACCTCCGGACGACTGGACTTTTATGGCGATACGGTCGTGTAGAATAGTTGCATGGCTACCTCTCCTTCGTCGTCCCGCATCACAATTCGCGATGTTGCCGCGCACGCGGCAGTGAATCCATCGACAGTCTCCCGCGCGCTCAATCCGGCGACCCGGCACTTGATTGGTGACGAGGTGGTCAAGCGGGTGCTGGCGTCGGCAAAAGCGCTCGGATATCGCCCCAATGCACTTGCTTCTGCGTTAAGCGGGGGCTCGTCGAAGGTTGTCGGGGTGCTTCTGCCGGACATTGAAAACCCCGTTTTTCCTCCCATCATCCGGGGCATTGAGGAACAGCTCGCCGCGGAAGGCTTTAGTGTTCTCATCGCCAACCTCGTCGTTGGAAGCTCCGAGCAGGAACAGGAGCAAGCACTCGAGCAGATGCTTTCAAGGCAGGTAGATGGCCTCATTCTTGCCACCGCGGCCCGCGAAGATCCGCTGGTGCGCCGCTGTATCCTGGAAGACATCCCGGTTGTCCTTGTCAATCGCGGCGAACAGGATGGGCGGGTTCCGGAAGTCGTCAACGATGACATTCTTTCCATGAAACTCGCTGTCGATCATTTGATCGATCTTGGTCACGCGAGCATTGCCCATGTGTCGGGACCGCTTACGCTGGCGACCGGCCACTCACGGCATCAAGGCTTCCTGATTGCCGCGCGCCAGCACGGTCTGGCCGATACGCCGATCGTGGAGGCGACCGAGTTCACCCGGGAAGCGGGGCGCATTGCGTGCGGGAAGCTCCTTAAGCGGCACAAGGGTGTGACCGCCATTGTCGCGGCAAACGACCTGATTGCGCTCGGGTGCTACGACGCGCTCCAGGCTGCCAACCTGCGGTGTCCTGAAGACGTTTCGATCATCGGCCACAATGACATGCCCTTGGTTGACATGTTGAATCCGCCGCTATCGACGATTCGCATCCAGCACCGGGAAATGGGCAAGCAAGGTGCCAGGCTGCTGCTGGACCGGATTCAGAAACGTGATGGCGCAATCGTACGTATTACCTTGCCACCGAAGTTGATGGCGCGCGGCTCAACCTGCCAGGTTGCGAAACCGGCTGATCGCGCACCGGCAAGGAAAAAGGCGATGGAACGCGGCCCCGCGACGTAACGCAGAACCCTGGCCCGACATTTCTCGTCGGTGGCCCGCGATGTCGACTTGATTCGTTCCCCGACCATGCACTACCAATGCCCGGCTTCGTTATGCCGGGCACCTGCTTGATCCCGCGTCTTTCAGGAATTCCTCTGTCTTCGTCATCATCCCGCATCTCCATGCGACATTCGGCAATTATAATGCAATCGTTTGCACCATAATTAAAACCGAGGTACAGTGGCGTCTGTTTGTCATTGTCCGCGCCTGGCTCGTTGCTTCAAGTTGCGAGCGGTCTGTCTCGACCGATTTCCGGGTGCAGGATAGTCATTTCTGACCGAGCGACGACAGGAAGAAGCCATGGACTTTACGACCCAGATGCAAGTGCCCCGCATCGTCTTCGCGGAAGGTGCGCTGGCGCGTCTTCCTGATGAGCTGGCCAGGCTCGGCCCCGGGAATGCGCTATTGATCGCGACGCCTCGCCGCAACTTAGTTGTGGAGCAGGTGCGGGATGCCTTGGGTTCGCGCTTTTCCGGGGTATTTCCCCACGCCGCGATGCACGTGCCTGCAGAGACGGTTCGCGCGGCCGTCAATGAAGCGCGCCGCATTCGCGCTGACTGCCTTGTCGCGATAGGTGGCGGCTCGCCCCTAGGTCTGGCCAAAGCCGTCGCGCGAGAGATGGATGTCCCGATTGTGGCAATTCCGACGACGTATGCCGGCTCCGAGATGACGTCAATTTTCGGGATCACAGAGAGCGCTCGCAAGACGACCGGGCGCGATCCCCGCGTGCTTCCGAAAGTCGTGATCTACGACCCGCTGCTGAGCGTCGACCTGCCAGTAACGACTTCTGTGAGCAGCGGCTTCAACGCGATGGCCCATGCCGTCGAAGGAATGTATGCGGCCGATGCAAGTCCGCTTACGTCGCTGCTAGCGGCCGGAGCTGTGCGCGCTCTGAAAAAAGGACTTCTTCAGGTATCTTCCGATCCGCATAACCTGGCGGGCCGCGCAGACTGCCTGTACGGCGCGGCACTGGCCGGGATCGTCCTGGGAAGCGTCAGCATGGGGCTCCACCACCAGTTATGCCACGTCCTCGGCGGCACCTACAACTTGCTCCACGCGGAACTCCACGCCGTGTTGCTGCCGCACGTCCTGTCCTATAACGCGCCTGCTGCGCCCGCCGCTGCAGAGAGCATTGCCGGGGCACTGGACTGCCGGGACGCGGCGCTGGAATTGCATACGCTCGCCGGCCAGCTCGAGATCCCGCGTAACCTGCAGGCATTGGGCGTTCCGCCGGAGGCGCTGCATGATGTCGCAGTGCAGGTAGCCGCGCGACCGTACATGAATCCGCGCTTGCCGACCGAAAATGAGGTGCTCGACTTGCTGCAGCGGGCGTACATCGGGAATGCGCCAGGCGGATGGTGATTAATGGCTGCACCAATGAACGTCAAGCGCACTTACGGCCTGACCACGGCCATCTTGCACAGCGACCGGGAAAAGCCGATCGAGCACGGCGCCCTCCATAAGCCGATCCATGCCGGCGTCGCGTTCGGATATCGGGACGCGCGCGACCTTGCGCAGGTGTTTCAAGGCAAGCAAGCCGGTTTTCGCTATGGACGCCAGGGCAATCCGACGGTGGGTGCGCTGGAGGACAAGATCAATACGCTCGAGCAGGGCGCCGGAACCGTCTGCTTTGCGACCGGCATGGCTGCCATTGCGGCAGTCGCAACCGCCCTGCTGCGCCGGGGCGACCATGTCGTTGCCTCCGCCTACCTCTTCGGTAATACCCATAGCCTCTGGGAGTCCATGGCAGGAAAGGGCATCGACGTGGATTTCGTGGATACGACAAGGGCGAGTGCAGTCGAGCAGGCGCTGCGGCCGGCGACGCGGCTCGTCTTTACCGAAACCATCGCCAACCCGCGCACACAGGTCGCCGACCTGGCCCGCATCGGCGCGCTCTGTAACGAGCGCGGCATCCTGTACGCGGTGGACAACACCATGACGTCCGCATGCCTGTTCCAGCCCCGGAATGCCGGAGCCGGCCTGGTCGTCAATTCGCTGACCAAATACTACGCCGGGCACGGCAATGCGCTTGGCGGAAGCGTTACCGATACGGGGCTTTTCGACTGGCGCGGTTTTCCCAACCTGGGCGAGCCGAGCAAGAACGGACCTGCCAGCGGATGGGGGCTCGCGCAATTGCGTGCGAAAGGCTTGCGCGATTTCGGCGCGGCGCTAGGACCTGAAGCGGCCCATCATATTGCCGTCGGCATGGAGACAATAGCGTTGCGTATCGCGCGGCAATGCGCAAATGCGCGCGCGCTCGCGTCGATGCTGGCGGCCGACCCGCGCGTCAAGGCTGTGTATTACCCCGGCCTGGCGACGCATTCCCAGCATGCGCTCGCGGCGCAGCTTTTCGCCGATTTCGGAGCATTGCTCAGCTTTGAGCTGGACGAAGGAATCGATTGCTTCGATTACATCAACCGGCTACGGCTGGGTGTTGCAGCGAGCAATCTTGGCGACACGCGAACACTCGTGATACCGGTTGCCCATACGATTTTCTACGAGGTGGGAGCGCAGCGCCGCGCTGCAATGGGAATCGCGGAAGGGCTCATTCGTGTCTCGGTCGGGATTGAAGACACCTCGGACCTGGTGAATGATTTCCAGGCAGCGCTAGCGGACTGACGCCGCTCACCCCCGGACAGGACGCAATGCCCTTGTTTGCATCGCCCTGGCGTTCCGGCAGGGCATAAAGTTCCCCTCCATCTCATTTCAATCGCGCTTGACACGCGATTTCATGCAAACTACAATGCAAACGTTTGCATACGGCTTTATTTCGATGCTCCCGCGGACTTGATGCCCGCGTCGAGCTACATACAAATCGGAGTCCGGATATGGGCAATAAAAAGATTATCGATACCGAAGCATCCATCACGCCGATCGTCCTCGATGCGCTTACGCGCACCGAAGATGCGCGATTGAGAGAGCTGCTGGTCGCGTTTGTCAGGCACGCACATGCACTGATCAGGGAGGTGAACCTGACCCAGGAAGAATTCGATGCGGCCCTGCGCTTTATCGGTGCCATAGGGCAGGCCAATACTGAGCTGCACAATGAGGTCGTCCTGGCCGCCGACGTGCTGGGAATATCGACGCTCGTTGCTTTGCGCAACAATCCCACGGACCACGGACAAACGGCTGCGGCGCTGCTGGGACCGTTCTGGCGCCTGAATGCCCCGGACTGCGGATGCGGAGAATCGATTGCCCGTTCAAACACGCCGGGCGCGCCGATGTATGTCGCCGGGCAGGTGCGGTCCGTCAACGGACAGCCTATCGCTGGCGCGGTCGTCGATGTATGGCAGGCATCTCCCGTCGGCCTGTACGAGAACCAGGACCCGGAGCAGGAAGAGATGAACCTGCGAGGCAAGTTTCGCACGAACGAAAACGGCTCCTATCACTTCTACTCGGTCTGCCCGGCGGGATACCCCGTGCCGACCCACGGTCCGGTCGGCGGCCTGCTCGAGGCAATCGGCCGTCACCCCTACCGGCCGGCGCACGTCCACTTCATGGTGTCCGCGCCCGGCTACAAAACGCTGATCACACAGGTATTCGCGGACAACTCCGAGCATCTCGAAAGTGACGTCGTATTTGGGGTGACGAAGCACCTGATCGGCCACTTCAAGCGCAATGACACGCCCAATCCGGAGCTGCCGGCCATGAAGCCGCCGTTTTACACGCTCAACTACGACTTCGTGCTGGAGGAGGGAGAACAGTCCTTCCCCGAGCCGCCCATCAAGTAACGCAGCCAGTCATCGAGGAAGCCATGAACGATAGCGTAAAGCACACTCTTTCCGGCCAGGTCGCCGTCATTGCAGGCGGCACGGGCGGTATCGGGTACGCAGCCGCACGACGCCTTGCCGAATGCGGCGCCAAGGTCGTATTGCTCACCCGCTCCGACACGGAAAAAGCCGCCGCGATGGCGGCGGAACTGCCGGGAAGCGGACACGGCGCACTGTTCGCGGCGATCGACGACAGCGCGACATTGCGCGCCGCGGCGGACGCGGTGCAGGTCCGCTGGGGCAGGGCCGACATCCTGGTCAACAGCGCCGGCATGACCAAGCCGGTGCCGCACAAGGACCTCGACGCGCTGGATGACGCACTGATCGATCAGCTGTTCATTGCGAATTGGCGCGGCCCGTTCGCCACTATCCGCGCCTTCGCGCCACTGCTGCGCGCGTCCGGCAACGGCCTAGTTGTCAATGTGTCGTCCATTGCCGCAACCACCGGCATCGGCAGCAATGTCGCCTACTGCGCAGCCAAGGCAGGGCTTGACGTAATGGCGACGTCCCTGGGGCGGGCGCTTGCACCGGATATCCGGGTCATCAGCGTGTCGCCGGGTGTGGTCGACACAACGTTCGTGCCGGGCCGCGACGCGACGTTCAACGAAAAGCAGGCGGCGACTACGCCGCTCAAGCGCATCGGTTCACCCGACGACATTGCCGCGGCGATCGAGGCGTGCGCCACCACGCTCAAATTCGTCACCGGGACCACCATCCAGGTTGACGGCGGACGCCATCTGGGTGCCGCGTAATCCGATCAACATCGAGACGAAGAGACGCCATGCAAAACAAGGTCATCATTACCTGTGCCGTGACCGGCAACATCACCAAGCCGGACCAGCATCCCAACCTTCCGATTACGCCCCGGCAGATTGCCGATGCCGCACTCGAAGCGGCGGAAGCGGGCGCGGCCGTTGCCCACATCCACGTGCGCGATCCGGAAACCGGAATGCCGTCGATGAAGCTTGAGTACTACAGGGAGGTCATGGAACTGATCCGCGCGAAAAGCCGGGCCATGGTCATCAACCTGACGACCGGACCCGGCGGACGCTTCATTCCCAGCCAGGACGATCCGAAGGTGGCTGCGCCGGGAAGCACGCTGATGGTGCCGGAAAAGCGCGTCGAGCATATCCCGATCCTCAAGCCGGACATCTGCACCCTGGACCTGAACACGATGAACTCGGGCCCCGACGTCGTCATCAACACGCCGGCCAATGTCATTCGCATGGCCAAGGTAATCAACACTGCCGGCGTCAAACCGGAGATCGAAATCTTCGACTCCGGCGATCTGCATCTGGCCCATGACCTGATCCGTACCGGCGTCCTCAAGGGGCCGGGCCTGTTCAGCTTTGTCCTGGGCGTGAACTACGGATTCTCCGCTACCCCGGAAACCATGCTGTACGCCCGCAGCCTGCTGCCGCAGGGAGCCGTCTGGACCGGGTTCGGCATCGGCCGGCATGAATTTCCAATGGTCGCGCAATCCTATTTGTATGGCGGACATGTGCGTGTCGGATTCGAGGATAACCTGTACCTGGAGAAGGGCGTACTCGCCCCGTCGAACGCCGCGCTGGTGCAGCGAGCGCGCGAGATTGTCGAATCGATCGGCGGGCAAATTGCAAGTGCGCAAGAGGCGCGCGCCATCCTGGGCTTGCCAGCATGACCGCGCCGGTCGAACTCGCCCCCGCATTCCTTGGCGCGAAGCCGGCGGTGAATGACAGCGCCTTCGTTGCCAGCAATGCCGTTTTGCTGGGGAACGTGGAGGTAGGCGCCGATTCCTCGATCTGGTTCGGCTGCGTGCTTCGCGGCGATGTGCAGGCTATTCGCATCGGCATGCGCAGCAACATCCAGGACGGCACCATCATTCACTGCAGCACAAACGGCAACCCGACGCAGATCGGGAACGACGTCACCGTCGGCCATGCCGCCGTCCTCCATTCCTGCACGATCGGAGACGGTGCGTTTGTCGGGATCGGCGCACGCATTCTAGACGGCGCAGTGATCGAAAGCGGGGCAATGATCGCCGCCGGAGCGGTCGTGACACCGGGAAAAGTCGTTGGCAGCGGCGAGCTCTGGGCAGGGAATCCGGCCCGCTTGCTGCGCCCGCTGACTGACATCGATCGAAACGCAATGCAACGCAACGCACAGCGCTATGTGCTCCTTGCCAGGCATTACCGGTCCCAACATCCACATACTTACAACTGGAGTACTTCAATATGAGCGCAATTCGCGTTTTTGAAAAAGCAGAAAACATTGACCGCCTCGCATTGCAGGTGGAAGAGCAGTCCCGTCCCGCCGCCGGAAAGGGCGAGTGCGTGATCGAGATTCATGCCGCCGGCGTCAATCCCAGCGACGTCAAGGCGACGCTGGGCCTGATGCCGCACGCGGTATGGCCGCGCACGCCGGGCCGCGACTATGCCGGCGTCGTCGTCGACGGGCCGGGCGAATGGATCGGCAAGGAAGTGTGGGGCAGCGGCGGCGAGCTCGGCATCCGCCGCAACGGCACCCACGCAAAATATCTCGCAGTACGTACCGAAAGCGTCCGCGAAAAACCGAAGACTGTCTCCATGCTGGAAGCCGGCGCTGTCGGTGTTCCCTTCATTACCGCCTATGAAGGTTTGCGCCGGGCCGGGATGCCGAAGAAGGGCGACGTCGTGCTGGTCCTGGGCGGGAATGGCAAGGTCGGACAGGCAGCGATCCAACTCGCCACGCGGGCCGGGGCGCAGGTTTTTGCTGTCGAGCGTACGAGCCAGCTATACCGCGGACATGCGAACGGACTGGTCGAAATGATTGACGCCAGCACGAATGACATCGCTACCTATGTGCATGAGCGCACGGGCGGCCATGGCGCTGATATCGTCTACAACACCGTCGGCAGCCCGTATTTCGAGCAGGCCAACCGTGCGATGGCGACCGGCGCCTTCCAGATCTTCATTTCGACGATCGAAAAGCCGGTGCCGTTCGACATCTTCGCGTTCTACCGCGGCCAGCATACTTATGTAGGGATCGACACCCTCGCCATGGACAGCGCGGCAGGCGCGAAGATTCTTGACGAACTAGCCCCCGGCTTTCTGGACGGCTCGCTCAAGCCGTTCCCGGTGCAAGAGAACACGGTGTACTCGCTTGAAGAGGCAACGCACGCCTATCGCGCTGTGCTGACCGGTTCCAGCGAACGCGTTGTGCTGAAGCCATGAACGTCACCCGTTTCGATACGGCGCCGGCATATTACCCGCCGAACCACGACCGCATGCACTGCCTGCGCTTGCAGGGACACGAGGCAGGTCCGTCCGATACGCTCTGGCTCGGGGTGTCGCACATCCTGCCGGGCGGCGGTACTACCCTGGATGCGTCGACGGTGGAAAAGCATTACGTGGTGCTGGATGGCGAGGTAGTGGTGGTGACAGAAGACGGTGAGGCAGTCTTGCACAAGCATGACTCCTGCCGTCTGGCACCTGGCGAAAAGCGCGCGTTAAAAAACAAGACGAACCGCCCGGCCACCATTCTGCTGGCGATGCCCTATCAGACCAAGCAGCCCGGCTGAGCAAGCCTGGCCATGCGCTGCGGCCGACGGGGCGGCAGCACATGGCCGGCTTCAGCATTATTTGCTCAACCCCTTTCCGAGTAAGAGTTAGATGAGAGACATGACGATGCAAAGTCCGCCCATGGCACAGGCCGACAGTTCCAAGAGCAAACCTTTCTACACCAGGCTTTATGTGCAAGTGCTGATCGCCATTGCACTCGGCATCCTGCTGGGCCACCTCAATTCCAGGCTGGCGATAGACATGAAACCGCTTGGCGACGGCTTCATCAAGCTGATCAAGATGTTGATCGGCCCTGTCGTGTTCTGCACGGTAGTGTCAGGCATTTCGGGAATGCAGGACATGAAGAAGGTCGGGCGCGTCGGCGGCAAGGCCTTGCTTTACTTCGAAGTGGTGTCCACCCTGGCCCTGCTGATCGGCCTCGTCGTCGGAAATGTGTTGCGCCCGGGAGACGGCTTTAATGTGAACGCCGCCTCGCTCGACGTTAAGGAGGTCACCGATTATGCGGGCAAGGCCAAGCAGCTCGGCACGACCGAATTCTTGTTGAATATTATTCCCAATACCGTGGTGGATGCCTTTGCCAAGGGGGACATCCTTCCGGTGATTCTTGTCTCGATCCTGTTCGGACTCGCATTGGCCGCAATGGGACCGAAATGCCGTCCAGTGACCGACCTGGTCGACGCAGCCGGGCACGCCGTCTTCGCGGCCGTCAACTTTGTGATGAAATTTGCACCGGTCGGCGCCTTTGGAGCGATGGCGTTCACTATCGGCAAATACGGTGTCGGCGCGCTGGGTCCGCTTGTGAAACTGATCGGCACGTTCTATCTGACATCGTTCCTGTTTGTCTTCCTTGTCCTTGGCTTGATCGCAAAGGTGACGGGCTTCAGCATCTTCAAATTCCTCGCCTATATCAAGGAGGAGATCTTCCTTGTGCTGGCAACCAGTTCTTCCGATACGGCGTTGCCGACCTTGATGGCCAAGCTGGAAAAGCTCGGTTGCTCCAGGCCACTGGTCGGATTGGTGGTGCCCACCGGCTACACGTTCAATACGGATGGTACGAGCATCTACATGACGATGGCAGCGCTGTTTGTTGCCCAGGCGACGAACACCGACCTTACTCTGACGCAGCAACTGGCCATTTTCGGCGTTGCCATGCTGACTTCCAAGGGAGCCAGTGGGGTCCAGGGTGCGTCGTTTATCGCGCTTGTCGGGACGCTTGCTGTGGTGCCCGCGATTCCGGTGGCGGGTATGGCGCTCATTCTCGGCATCGACCGGTTCATGAGCGAAGCACGTGCACTGGTGAACATGATCGGGAATGGTGTGGCCACCGTGGTGATGTCGCGTTGGGAAAACGAACTCGATCGCGAAAAGCTGAAAGCAATTTCTTAAGGGTATTTCAACTACAGGCGCTGTGCTGCGAAACCCGCGGCACAGCGCCTTTTCTTTTAGGACTTGAAAATGACTCTGCTCACAAAGATCCGGATCGGGCAGCGGCTCGCGATTGCGTTCTTTTTGCTCCTGTTGATTGCCGCCATCATGACCAGCGTCGGAATCCTGCGCCTCGAGCATGCCGGTGCGGCTACAGAACGGATGGCAATTGCCAGCCTGTCCAAGGAACGTCTTGCCGTGGAGTGGCTCAACCGGGTGAGCGCAAACGCGGTACGCGCCACCGCGCTGGCAAAGACGAACGACGAGAACGTGAAACGATTCTTCCAGTCTCAAATAGACGAGCAGGCCAGGATCATCGGCGCGCTTCAGAAGGAAATCGATGCCAAGGCCGACAGCGACGACGAGCGCGGATTCCTCAAGGCCATTGCCGAGCGGCGGACAGAGTACCTGCGGATACGGGAATCGATTGCCAGGGAGAAGGCCGCAGGTCGGGACGCGGAGGCGGCGAAGCTCATCGACACCAGTATGACGCCGGCGCTTGCCCGCTATGTAAGCGCAATTCGCGCGTTCTCTGAGTATGAACAGCAGCTGATCGATGCCAGCGCGCATGGCATCAACGATACGATCACCGCGAGCCGCCGGCTGCTCGTCGCTCTGGGAATGGCCGGGACGTTGCTGGGCGCGTTCCTGGCGCTGGCAATCACGCGCAGCATTACCAGGCCGCTGCGCGAGGCTGCCGAATTCGCCAGCCGCGTCTCCCGTGGCGATCTGACATCGCGACTCACCTACCGCGGGCGAGACGAGGTCGGTGCGCTTATTGATGCCTTGAATTCGATGAACGAGGATCTCCGCCACATGATTGGCGGAGTGAGGTCCGCCGTTGCCGAGATTTCTTGCGCGTCGAGCGACATTGCACGGGGCAATACAGACCTTCTCTCGCGCACGGAATCACAGGCCAGCGCCCTGGAAGAAACGGCCGGTTCGATGGAACAGATCACTGCGATGGTCACGCGAAACGCGGACAGTACGCAGCAAGCGAAAGTTATAGCAGCAACGGCAATGGAAGCCGCTACCAGCGGACAGGTGGTCGTGAATGATGTAGTCCATACAATGGAATCCATCAAGGCCGGGTCGCGGCGTGTTGCGGACATTACAAGCGTGATCGACAGCATTGCGTTCCAGACCAACATCCTCGCCTTGAATGCTGCCGTCGAGGCGGCACGTGCCGGCGAAAACGGGCGCGGCTTTGCTGTCGTGGCGACCGAAGTGCGTCAGCTTGCAAGCCGCTCGTCCGACGCCGCGCGCGAGATCAAGGCACTGATTACGGAATCCGGCAACAAGGTCGATTGCGGCTCGACCCTCGTAGCCAACGCAGGCAGCGCGATGGGCGATATCGTGGATGCGGTGCGGCGCGTTGCGGATCTGATGGACGATATCGCGATTGCGGGAAGCGAACAGAGCAGGGGGCTGCAGGAGATCAATAGCGCGCTGCGCCAACTCGACGGCATCACCCAGGAAAATGCGGCGCTGGCCGAGGAGGCCGCGGCATCGGCCCACAGGGCGTGCCACCAGGCAGGCACTCTGAGCAATGCAGTCGCCGCGTTTCAGGTTGACGCCGCAACAATGCCTGTTGGCGTGGCGAACCGGCCTCTCGACGCGTTGCGGCCGATGATCCGGTTCAGTCCGGCGGCCGATACGGAAAAAGAGGCTGGCCGCAGCCCGGTGGCCCAGGCCGCGGGTTAAATCTCATCCGGCAGCAAGCCTTGCGGCAATAGCTCGAGATAGCACGCCGGTTGCGGATGTTCCTCAAGGGCGTCTCCTGCTGGAACCAGAAGGCGCTCGACAGGGAAGGCTTCCATGAGGCTGCGCGCGGTGGCGAAGTGCAGGATGTCGTTCATGATGCTTCACGTCCAATATGTGCCATTCCCTCGCGATAGCGGTCCAGGTTCGTCAGCGGACGGCGAGCGACACCGCTGGCCATGGCAGCTGCGGCGACGGCCGGCGCAAGCCAGGCGGCAAGGCGCGGGTCGAAGGGAGATGGGATCAGGCGTGCGCGCGTCAGCGCGGATTCGCCTGTCGCCGAGTCCGCCATTGGTTGCCTTGCCAGCTGCGCGATTGCGTTCACGCAGGCGAGCTTCATTGCTTCATTGATTGTCGTAGCACCGACATCCAGGGCGCCACGGAAAATATAGGGAAAGCACAGCACGTTGTTGATCTGGTTCGGGTAGTCGGAGCGCCCGGTTGCGACGATGGCGTCCGGACGAATCGCATGGACGTCTTCCGGCAGGATTTCCGGAAGCGGGTTGGCAAGGGCAAACACGATGGGGTCGCGCGCCATGCGGGCGACCATTTCCCTGGTGACCACACCTCCCTGGGACAGTCCAAGGAAGACATCGGCGCCGGCCATCGCTTCCGCCAGCGTGCGGTCGTTCGTGTCCGCCTGGTAGCGCGCCTTGTTTGGCTCCATATTGGCGTCACGCCCGCGATAGATCACGCCACGGCTGTCGCACACCTTGATGTTTCGTCGGTCGAGGCCGAGCGACACCAGCAGGTCAAGGCAGGCGATCGCTGCAGCACCTGCGCCTGACACTGCAACATTGACTTTGTCGATGTCCTTGCCCGCAAGTGAAAGCGCATTGAGGATGCCGGCGCCGACGATGATGGCAGTGCCGTGCTGATCGTCATGGAAGATCGGAATCCGCATCCGCTCTCGCAACTGGCGTTCGATGTAGAAGCATTCCGGCGCCTTGATGTCCTCGAGATTGATGCCTCCGAATGTCGGTTCGAGCCGGACGATGGTGTCGATGAGCAGATCGGGATCGTTCTCCGCGATTTCCAGATCGAAGACGTCAATATCGGCAAATTTCTTGAACAGGCATGCTTTGCCTTCCATGACCGGCTTGCTGGCAAGCGGGCCGATGTCACCGAGGCCGAGCACGGCTGTGCCGTTGGTGATGACGGCGACGAGATTGGCGCGCGAGGTCAGTCGTTCCGCCGCGACAGGGTCTGCCGCAATAGCCTCGCATGCGTGGGCAACGCCCGGCGAGTAGGCGAGTGTGAGCGATTTGGCGTCGGCGAGTTCTTTGGTGGGGGCCACCGAGATCTTTCCGGGCCGCGGATTCGCATGATACGAAAGTGCCGCTTGTTTGAGTAAGGTTGAGTTCATGCATTGGCTTTCATGAGGTAAGGAAGCGCCGCGGCCGCCAAACGGAGCGGCATGCCGCCGTGCGTCGCTGTGCCAGGCGGCAGCGCCGCCTGGCATCCTTGTTCAGAACGAATGGCGCATGCCGATGGCGACGACGCTTGAATCCGCTCCGGCGCCAGTGTCCAGTTCATTGATTGCAAACTGGTACAGGCCATTGCGCTTGTTGTCGATACGCGTCACATACGAAAACAGGCTGGTGCGTTTGGACAAGGCGTAGTCGTAGCCCAGGGTGTAGTGGGTCGCGCCGGTATCGCTGCCGCTGCGGAGCGGACCGAGGGTCGCGGTGGACGATCCCGATCCATCCTGCGCGCGTGCGACACCGAAGCGGAGGCCGTGCGGCCCTATCTGATGGGTGGCGGACAGGTAGTAGGCATTGCGCTCCAGCGGGCCGCTTGGCGTTTGATAACGCAGCCTCTCCGCCACGCCTGCGACGCGCGTGGCGCCGAAGCGATAGGCGACGCCAAGCTTCGTGCCCTTGTCATCGAGGCCGGCGCCCTGGTAATCCGTGTGCAATTCGTGCGCAAGCGTCAGGTACCAGTCGCCGCTTTCGTATATCGCAGCGAAAGAGGTGAGGGAAGGCTTGCGTACCGCGGTTTTCTCTTCGCTCAAACCGTGCGCCAGGCGAACGGAAAAGCCATTCCAGTTCGGGGACCAGTAATGGAGGCTGTTTTGCTGGCGGCGATCGAAGGAGGTGGTATCGATGACATTGTTGGAGGTCGGCGCCGACCCGTTGCCCATGATGCTCATGTAGCCGGCAGTCGTCGGATAGAAGGGGTCAAGTTGAGCAGTCGAGCTCGTATATGGCGTTGTCCAGTTCCCGCCGAACACCGTGCCGAACGGGGTGGACAGGCCGACCCGCGTATCACGGTTGGCAATGCCGCCCGAACCGGTGTCCACCGACAGCGCGCCTTCAATTTGCCAGAGGGCGCGCAGGCCGCTGCCCAGGTCTTCGTCACCCCGGAAACCGAGGACGGAGCGGTAGTTCGAAAGACGGGTAACGTTGCCGAGTGTGGTGCCGGCAGTGTCGGCCGAGGTATGCACGTACTCGAGCGCCGTGTTAAGCCGGCCGTAGATCTGGACCTGCTGCGCGAACACCGGCATGGCCGTGAAGGCCAGCCAGGCAGCGAGGCATTTTTTTAGTTCCATGAAGTTCTCTCCCGTAAATTGGAATTCATGCAAACCGAACGGTTTTGCACGCCGTGTTTCCAGCATCCTTGGAAATGCCGCAAACGTTAAAATGGTATGCAAACGTTTGCATACGGTCAAGCGCTGTATTCCATGTTGGGTTTTAGTCTTACATACCTTCATCGGCGGATTCTAATGCTGTATAATGCAAGCGATTGCACGTATTATGCAGATCGCGTGCCGATGGCTTCAACCGAATACCGGTTGAACCAAATCGGAAGTCGTTGTTTCTCGAAAATCGCGCGCCGAGTTACGGCGCGAAGCCGCACGGACGTTTCACGAGCCGTGCTGGAGGCGTGCGGCTAGCGTTGAACGCGATTCGAGGAGACGCCTCAGCGCATGTGCTGGGTGGTGGATGGAGAGTGATTCCTTGGCGAATCCTCTTTGACTGGATTGCCGGTCGCCGGCACGGCGGATTCCGCTCCGATTTCCGACAGCAAGCGTTTCCATTCAGGATGCGCATTCAGCTGTGTGCGGGCGAAGGACTTCAGCAGGCTTATCTCTTCGGATGCGAGCCGTAATGTCACGCCAATGTCCTGGAGACGGCTCCATTGGGTTTCCTTTGCGGCGGCCCGAAGATTGATTTCGACTACATAGAAGTCGGCTGCACGGTCATACGTCTCGGCCAGCTGCACGGAGCTGGCATCCCTGATTTCGGCCTTCCATCTTGCAATTGTCGAGTGGAGCGCCTGGATATTGTTGTGGGAGTGAAGATCGATGGGTATATCGATCAGTGCCTTTGCCTGGCGATAGAGACCCGGCGTGTTTGGTGATGCGTCCTCTGGAAGTTCAGGGATCGTTTGCGCATTCACGATGACGAAGACCCGCTTCTTGATGCCGCGCATCCTGGCTGCCTTGGCCATGCCGATGATGCCGCCGCGCGCCTCTGCAATTTCAAGGGCGGTCTTGATCCCGACGTTGTCATGCAGGCCACCGTCAAGCAAATGCACATACCGTTGTTCGCGCACTCCGCTTTGCAAGGGCAAGGGCTCTTCGCGCCAATCGCATGCCTCGCTATGGTTCCATAACGTGATCGGCGAAAAGATCAGCGGCGCAGCCATCGAGGCCGCGACGGCACGGGATAGTGGGAAGGCGCTCAGGTCGGAGCACAGGAGATCGAACTGGTCTTGCGTGAACTCGAAACGTTCGCCCGATTTCATTTCGGTCGCATTGACGAAAAGCATCGGCCGCGTGCGTAGAAGGTCTGCATAGGTCTTTCCATGAAAGACCTTTTCGTCCAGCACCTCCTGGAGAAGGTCGCCCCGGCCGAACCGAGGCGAACTCTGGCGCCACAGGCCGCGAGGCGAGAGGATGCGCGAGATGACGCTCGACTGCATGTCCGCCGCCAGTACATCGGATTCGAAGGTATTGAAGATCTGATCGCGGTACAAACCGTAATATACGGCGGTCAGGCTCCCGCCCGATGCGCTCGAGATCAGGTCAACCTCGTCCAGTAATCGCTTGTTTGCACCCGCCCATACTATCCGCGTGTCGGCAAGTGCCTCCAGGACTCCGTATGCCAATGCCGCGGCACGGTAGCCTCCGCCCGAAAATGAGAGCATGACAAGCAGGCTGTCCGTATTGTCGTTAGCGGCCAGGCGATTGATGGAATATCTGGCGGATGAGGAATCCGGGCCGAAAGTACGATTGATGAAGTAATGTTCGCTACTGCAACCGGTAACGGTGACAAAGAGCAGGACTGCGCTCAAGACAACGGCGCATTTCCTCAATAACCATGCTGATTCAAGGGCGCATTCGGACGTTTCCATATTTAGGCATATGAATGTCGTGCGATGCCATTTTAGAGGGAGTTAAAGTCCTTGGCAGGGGCGCTGGCACAGCCTGGCCAGGAATGCCTGCGCGGGCCCTCCTATTTATGAAATGAGTTCTAGTGCTCGCAACAGGAAACGGCTGTTGCTGTCCATGTCCAGGAACTGAATCCCTGCCTTTGCGGATCCTGCGCAGGCGTTGCTGTACACGATCCGGCCCCAGGCATTAATCCGTCGAACGGCATCCTTGTCGACCAGGTCGAAGGAGACCATGCAGGAGGCACCGGCGGGCAAAGAATCGGCAAGTGTAACGCCCGCTCCACCTTCCGACACATCGACGACCGTGCACGAGTATTCCACAGCCGGCGCCAATAATAATCGCGCCGGTGCCCTGCAGGAGGTGCGCCAGAAATGACGGCTATCCGTCTTCATGACCGATACTCCGCATGCAAAGTCGAGGTCCTTTCGATGGAATGGATGTTCAAGAAAATCGACAGGAAAATTCATTCCTAGTCTCCATTGCCCGAGAGTAACAGGTCTTTGACCTGAATCAAACCCGTTCCAAAGCCGGGCGAGCCCTGGGCCGCGGACGAAGAGGGGAAGGTCACTTTCCTGCAGCAGCCAATGCATGCGGGCCGGTACGAGGCGCCGTTGCCGATCGCGGAATTTGGCCGAGGATTGCAGTCAAGGGATGCGATAAATCGGTCAGACCTTCGCGCGGCACTTCCTTCCGTGCCGATGCCCTGCATGCACCAAAATGTGGCGAGCGCGACAAGGTTTTTGGGGGGGCAGGCGGCAAGCAGGGTGCGCCCAATGCATTTGTCAAAATCTTCGATCAAGTTGCTCAAATTTCTCCAATTGACTTCATGTCCCTCGTGTCCGATTGTTAACCCATCCATCGCCTGCCCTGTGCGGATGCGATGTGCTTCTGAGCGAAACGGCTGGCCAGTCAACGCATGCGAGCGAAGACAAGGGGCCGGGAATCGGCTCGTTAACACGCGTGCTTTCTGAGGAGAACAATATGCCAGTCGCCAGTGCAAAACCAGGCAAGACCCTACTTGACCCGAAGGACCATATCCTGATCATGATCGATCACCAATCGCAGATGTCCTTTGCCACCAAATCGATTGACGCCGTGGCGCTCAGGAATAACGCGGCTCTCATCAGCAAGGCGGCAAAGGAATTCAAGGTGTCGACGATCCTGACGACCGTCGCTGAAAAGACCTTCTCCGGTCCGATCTTCGATGAAATCAAGACCGTCTTCCCGGAGGCCAGCGTCATTGACCGTACAACCATGAATACCTGGGAAGACGCGCGGATTGCGGACAGGGTGAACTCTTTCAACAAAGACAAGATCGTGCTTGCCGGGTTATGGACGTCGGTTTGTATCGTCGGGCCGGCACTGTCGGCGATTGACCAGGGATTCCAGGTCTACGTGATCGCCGATGCCTGCGGTGACGTGTCTGAAGAAGCGCACGAACGGGCAATGGAGCGCATGGTTCAGCAAGGCGCACGCCCGATGACTTCCCTCCAATACCTGCTCGAACTCCAGCGCGACTGGGCACGCGGTGAAACCTACAACCAGACGGTACAGACGTCGGTACAGCATGGTGGCGCCTATGGCCTGGGACTGATTTACGCCAAGACGATGTTCGGCGGGGCCGAGGGACACTAAGTACTTTAAGAAGGGGGAGCGCAATGCGTCTTTATCTGGTTTCCATCCTGTGCGGCGTTCTTGTCGGGGTCATATACGGACTGTTGAACGTACGCTCTCCCGCTCCCCCCATCGTCGCACTGCTCGGTTTGCTCGGCATGCTGGTCGGTGAACAGATCGTGCCGATCACGTCCCGGATCATCCGTGGCGAACCGCTGACCGTGGCCTGGTTCGCGCAGGAATGCGTGCCGAAGATCACGGGCACGGATGCACCGGCCGGTGCCGAATCCGGCGAGACGCGGACCCCGCAGTAAGGGCGAATCCCGGACGGGGAGGTGGAAATGGCAGCAGATATCATCTTTACCAATGGACGCATCACGACGCTTGACCGGCGGAACCCGGAGGCGAAAGCCATGGCGATCGAGGGCGGCAAATTCGTTGCTGTCGGCTCCGAACAGGACGTGCGCGCACGGTCACGTCCGGACGTGACCGAGGTAGACCTGCGTGGCCGAAGGGTGATTCCGGGCCTGATCGACAGCCACATCCACGTCATTCGCGGCGGACTGAACTATAACCTCGAGTTGCGTTGGGATGGCGTCGCATCCCTGGCGGACGCAATGGCAATGCTGAAGAAGCAGGTTGCGGTGACACCGCCGCCGCAGTGGGTGCGTGTGGTCGGCGGCTTTACCGAACACCAGTTCCGCGAGAAGCGGTTGCCGACACTTGACGAGCTTAATGCCGTTGCGCCGGACACCCCGGTATTCATCCTTCACCTGTACGACAGGGCGCTGCTGAACCGCGCTGCGTTGCGCGCCGCGGGCTATACCCGGGAAACCCCGGATCCGCCGGGCAGTGTCATCGAGCGCGATGCCAGCGGCGAACCAACCGGACTTTTTCTCGCCAAGCCGAATGCCCTGCTCCTGTACTCGGCGCTCGCGCGCGGCCCGAAGCTGCCGGCCGAATACCAGCGCAATTCGACACGCCACTTCATGCGGGAATTGAATCGGCTCGGTGTGACAGGTGTGATCGACGCCGGCGGCGGATTCCAGAACTATCCGGAAGACTACCGGATCATCCAGCAGATGGCCGACGCGGGCGAGCTGACGCTGCGCATCGCCTACAACCTCTTCACGCAGAACAAAGGCGGGGAGCTGGCAGACTTCCGGAACTGGGCGGGCATGGTGTCCCCTGGCACCGGAAACGATTATTACCGTCACAACGGCGCCGGTGAAATGCTCGTCTTTTCAGCGGCGGACTTCGAGGATTTCCGTGAACCGCGGCCGGATTTGCCAGGCGAGATGGAAGGCCAGCTTGAAGACGTGATTCGCATCCTGGTCGAACACCGCTGGCCGTGGCGGCTGCATGCGACGTACGATGAATCGATCTCGCGGGCGCTCGATGTGTTCGAGAAGGTCAACCGCGACATGCCGTTCAACGGGTTGCACTGGTTCTTCGACCATGCCGAAACGATTTCGGAGCGCAACATTGAACGTGTTGCGGCGCTGGGCGGCGGCATCGCGGTACAGCATCGGATGATGTACCAGGGCGAATACTTCGTCGAACGCTACGGCGCCAAGGCTGCGGAGAATACACCGCCGGTGGCGAAGATGCTCGCGGCCGGGGTACAGGTGGGGGCCGGCACAGACGCTACCCGCGTCGCCTCCTACAACCCATGGGTGTCGCTGTCATGGCTGGTGACGGGAACGACGCTTGGCGGAACCCGTCTGTATCCGCGCCAGAATCTGCTCGACAGGGAAACCGCGCTGCGCTTGTGGACCGAGCGCAATACCTGGTATTCGTCGGAAGAAGGCAAGAAAGGACAGATTGTCGCCGGCCAGTATGCCGACTTCGCGGTATTGTCGGATGATTACTTCAGCGTTCCTGAAGCCGACATCCGGCATCTTCAATCCGTGCTCACCGTCGTCGGCGGCAAGATCGTCCACGGGTCGGGCGAGTTTGGCCAGTTCGCTCCGCCGATGCCGCCCGCCATGCCGGACTGGTCCCCGGTGCGCACCTTCGGCGGCTACCAGCACCAGCCGATGCAGTCGGCGCCAGTTCATCCGTGCGGCTGCGCCCATGCCTGTTCGGTACACGGCCACCGGCACGAAAAGGCATGGATGGGAGAAACCGATGACCAGCGATCCTTCTGGGGCGCGCTCGGGTGTTCCTGCTGGGCGTTCTAGCATGGCCTTTGCGGATCCATTTCGCCTGCAGTGCGAGTACCGTGCGTGGCGCAAGGAGGGCACATGAAGGTGCCAGACGCGGCTCCGCATGCCGCGACATCCACCGTCGCGCCCGGCCCGTTTTCCCCGCTTGGCCAGAGGCTCTTCGCTGTCCTGTGGGTAGCCACTGTCATCGGCAACATCGGCACCTTCATGCGCGATGTCGCCAGCGGCTGGCTGGCGGCGGAGATTTCGCGTTCACCGGGATCCGTGGCACTGGTGCAGGCCGCGGCTACGCTGCCGGTCTTTCTGCTGGCGTTGCCGGCAGGGGCGTTGTCCGATATTGTCGACCGGCGCAAGTTCCTCATCATCGTGCAGGTCTTCCTTGCGCTTGTCAGCGCCACGCTGGCATTCCTGGCCGCGTTCGATTCGGTCACGACGCTCGGCCTGGTAGCGCTTACCTTCGCCGGCGGCGCGGGCGCTGCGCTGCTGGGGCCGGCCTGGCAATCGATCGTGCCGGAACTGGTTCCGAAATCCGATTTGAAAGCCGCCATTGCGCTGAATTCGCTCGGCCTCAATATCGCCCGCGCGGTCGGCCCCGCTGTAGGCGGATTACTGCTGACGACTTTCGGCGCCGCAGTCACTTACGGCGTGGACGTACTGACCTATGCAGCGGTAGTCGCTGCATTGATCTGGTGGCAGCGCACGCCGCGCACCGCGGACCGGCTCGGTGAGAACCTCGGTGGGGCTATGCGCGCAGGGGTGCGCTATGTGTGGGCAAGCCCGGAATTGCGACGTGTGCTGCTGCGTGCCGTTCTGTTCTTCCTGTTCGCAAGCGTCGCATGGGCACTGCTGCCTATCGTCGCGCGTGAAGTCATGCATGGCGGGGCCGGATACTACGGCGCGATGCTTGGCGCCATCGGCGCCGGCGCTGTCGGCGGCGCAATCCTTCTCCCTTATGCGCGCAAGTCGCTCACGATTGACGGCTTGATGCTCGCGGCATCGCTGTTGATCGCAGCGGTCATTGTCGCGCTTTCCTTTGCCCCTCCGCATTGGGCCGGCATCGTTCTCGCGGTGCTTTTCGGGGCAGGGTGGATCGCGGTGCTGACAACCCTGAACGCCACTGCACAGTCCGTGCTCCCGAACTGGGTGCGCGGACGAGGCCTGGCGGCCTACTTGATGGCCTTCAATGGCGCAATGACTGCAGGCAGCCTGTTGTGGGGCGCCGTCGGCGAGGGGCTCGGCGTACCGCTGACCCTGCTTGTCGGCGGCGGATGCATGGCCGTGGTTGCGCTGGTCGCCTATCGCCTTCCGCTGCCGCCGGGCGATGCCGATCTGTCCCCCGCCAACCATTGGGCGGAGCCGATCGCAGCAGCCAACATGCCGAACGACCGCGGGCCGGTGCTGGTCACCGTCGAATACCGCGTCCCGGCATCCAGTCGCGCGCAGTTCCATGCCGCACTGCAGGCTCTTGCTTCCGAGCGCCGCCGGGACGGCGCATTCGCATGGGGGGTGAGCGAAGACACCGCAGATCCGGAACGTCTCCTCGAATGGTTCTTCGTCGAGTCGTGGGCCGAGCATCTGCGCCAGCATCAGCGTGTCTCGCGCATGGACGCAGACTTGCAGGCGGAGGTCACGCGCTTCCATGCCGGCCCTATGCCGCCGAAAGTGTCCCACTACGTGGCGTTGACCCAAGACGCCGCCGATGCCGGGCAAGACGTGCAGGAACGATGAAAAACAGGAAACAGAAAATGTCCATTATCGGAGGAGAAAATGAACGGAGCCTTGAACATCGCAGCGAGACTGCTCGTCGCACAAATTTTTCTTGTTTCTGGTATTAATAAAATCGTTGGCTATGCGGCAACGCAAGCATTCATGGAATCAAACGGCGTCAGCGGGACATTTCTGCCGCTTGTGATCCTGCTGGAAATTGGCGGGGCGGCCGCGCTGATTCTTGGGTTGAAGGCGCGTGTGGCGGCATTCGCGCTGGCCATATTCACGTTCGCGGCCGGCTGGATATTTCACGGCAACATCGGTGATCCCGGACAGCTTGTGCATTTCATGAAAAACCTGGCGATCGTCGGTGGCCTCCTGCTGTTTGTGGCACGCGGGCCAGGGCGCCCCGCAATTGACGATAGTGGTGACGACAAAGAGGTGAATGCGTAATTCTTTCCCGGCGCGATCATGGAATCGGTCAGCGTCATGCCAGCATCGTTGCACTCACCAGGGTGAGTGACGCGCTCCGATCTGCCGGTATCAAGCCACGCGTACAAGATTCGACATGCTCGCCGCGGTAACCCGCAACACTGCGAACAGAAGACCTTATTCCGCCAGATGCTGATGCCGACGCTGGTCGGCTCACGCTGGCGGTCACGCCATATCCCCTGATTTAAACATCCAGAAAGGAACCATGCATTTCTCGAACCTGAAAATCGGCACCAAGCTCGGCCTGGGCTTTGGATTCGTCATCACCCTGTTGTGCGGCATCGTAGTCCTCGCTGTCTTCAACCTGACCAGGCTGCACGCCGGCGGCGACAAGATCGTGAAGCAGGATTGGATCAAGGCAAAGCTTGCGAGCAGCGCCCTCGATAACGTTCGCGGCAGCATCGCGCGTGTATTCCAGATCGTGACGGAGACCGACGATGCGCAGTTGAGCACGGCGCGTCAGCGCCTGAAGGCAAATATCGATACCTACCAGGAAGCACTGCGCGAATCCGCCCGGCTCGCCTACAGGGCGGAAGGAAAAGCCATCCTCGGGAGGGCCGAGGAGTCCAGCAAGAAGTACCTCGCCTCCATCGACAGGGTCATGCGGTTGAAAGACGAGGGAAAGATAGAAGACGCTCGCAGGATTGCCCTTTCAGAAACCTATGAAGCGCTGCACCTTCTGGCTGCGGACGTGCGCGCATTTTATGAACTGCAGCAGAAACTGGTTGAGGAGTCCGCCACGCAGATGGATGAAACCTTCGATCTGGCGCGCGCGGAAGTTGTCGGGCTGGGGCTCGTGGCCCTTCTGGCCGGAGTGCTGTTTGCCTGGCTGATCACACGCGCCATCGTGGTACCGCTCGGCATCGCGGTCCGTGTCGCCAGGACGGTGGCGTCCGGCGACCTCACCAGCACTATCGTTCCCGGGAGCAAGGACGAAGCCGGTGAGCTGCTGCATGCGCTGCGTGACATGAACGCGAGCCTCGCCAATATCGTGACCGAAGTCCGTGACGGCACTGCGGCGATTTCCGCGGCGTCGGAACAGATTGCCGCAGGCAACATGGACTTGTCTTCACGCACTGAACAACAAGCCAGCTCGCTTGAGGAAACGGCGTCCTCGATGGAAGAGCTGACCGTGACGGTGAAGCAGAATGCGGACAGTGCCCGCCTGGCGAGCGAACTGGCGGCTTCCGCGACGGAGGCTGCCCTGCAGGGCGGTACAGTCGTGTCACAGGTTGTGTCGACAATGGAAGCGATCAACACGTCGGCAAGCAAGATCGCGGATATTACCGCCGTCATTGACGGTATCGCGTTCCAGACCAACATCCTTGCATTGAACGCGGCTGTGGAGGCCGCGCGTGCCGGCGAACAGGGCCGGGGTTTCGCTGTCGTCGCGACCGAGGTGCGCAGCCTCGCGCAGCGCTCCGCATCGGCGGCGAAAGAGATCAAGCAACTTATCGGCGATTCGGTCGACAGGGTCGAGGACGGCAACAGGCTGGTCGGTGCCGCGGGTGAAACGATGCAGGAAATCGTCGCCCGCGTGCAGCGCGTCAACGGCATCGTCGGAGAAATCGCGTCGGCCAGTGACGAGCAGCGTGCCGGCATCGAGCAGGTGAATGATGCGATCGGCCAGATGGACCAGGTAACCCAACAGAATGCGGCGCTGGTGGAGCAGGCGGCAGCCGCGGCCCAGGCGATGAGCGAACGGGCAGGAAGTCTTGCGGCGCTGGTTTCGAAGTTCAGGACGGGTGGAACTGCCGACGTTTCGCCCCGCATGTTGACAGGGGCCGCATGAAGCTCACGCTTGAAGCGCTGGAAGCCATTGACGCCATTGCCCGCAAGGGAAGTTATGCGGCAGCGGCGGAGGAACTGCACAAGGTGCCATCCGCCATCTCGTACACCGTGCAAAAACTCGAGGCCGACCTGGGTGTGACGGTATTCGATCGTTCCGGCCACAGGGCACGCCTCACCCGCACGGGTGAACTGCTGCTGCGCCACGGGCGCGAGCTGCTGCGCTCGGCAGCGGAACTCGAATGTCGCGCCGCCCGCATTGATGCCGGCTGGGAGACGGAGCTGAGAATCGCGGTGGGGGCAATCGTGCCCTTTTCCGCACTGGTGCCATACATGACCGCGTTTTACGGTGAAAGCACCGCAACGAGGCTGCGCATCTTTCGGGAGCCGTTCGGCGGCGAATGGGATGCGCTGGTCGGTGGGCGCGCGGACCTGATCATAGGCGCTACCGGTCAACCGCCGGCCGGCGCCTTTGCCCATCGCATCGTCAGCACTGTGGATTCCGTTTTTTGCGTATCCCCGGCCCATTCGCTGGCTACTGTACAGGAGCCGCTTTCGGCAACGCAGATCGCGCCGTACCGGGTGGTTACGTTAAGCGATACGACGCGCGTCGCCGAATTGCAGTTTGATGCGGTTCCCGAGCGGCAGGAGAGCGTCTCCGTTCCCGACCTCGATGCCAGCTTGCAATTGCAAATTGCCACGCTTGGCTGCGGACTTCTTCCGGCATGCGTCGCACGGAAGCATCTCGAACACGGCACCCTCCTCGAAAAGAAGCTCGCGGCGGCGCCCGCTCCGCAGTCGTTCTACCTTGGATGGCGCCCGGACGATGCGGGAGAAGCATTGAAATGGTGGTTGAACCAGCTTGACCGCCCGGGACTGATCGCCGAGATGTGGTGGCAGTAACAGCGATCACGCCCCGGGCATCGATATTACCGGGCCAGCGAAGGATAGTCGGTGTAGCCCTTCGCGCCGGGAGAGTAGAACGTTGCCTTGTCCGGGACATTCAGGGGCGCGCCGACAAGGAACCGTTTCGGCAGGTCGGGATTGGCCAGGAAGGCGCTGCCGAACACGACGGCATCCGCCTTGCCTTCCTGGAGCAGGGCTTCGGCGCTTTCCTGCGTCAGTCCGCCGCCCGCGAGGTAAGCGCCCTCAAAGCGGGGGCGAAGCATGCCGTGGTAGTCGGTCGGCGTTCCGAACAGTGCGACGTGGAGGTAGGCCAGGTTCAGGCCCTTGAGCTGATCGACCAGATAGGTATAGGTTTCCCTGGGGTTGTCGTCATGGACATCGTTGAAGTTCATCTCGGGCGAGATTTTCATGCCCACCCGTCCGCTGCCGGCGACCTCGATCATCGCCTTGAGGGCATCGAGAACGAAGCGCGCGCGGTTCTGCACGGAGCCACCGTAGACATCGGTGCGCTGATTGCTGCCGCTTGACAGGAATTGTTCCGGCAAATAGCCCGACGCGGCATGCAGTTCGACGCCGTCGAAACCTGCCTGGAGGGCGAGCCGCGTGGCGTTGCGGTACTCGTCGATGACGCCCGGGATTTCCTCAAGCGCGAGTGCGCGCGGGGCGGCAAAGTCTTTCATGCCGTCGGCGGTGAAGATCTGGCCGTTGGCGCGGATCGCCGAAGGCGCGACAGGCTGCTGCCCGGCCGGAATCAGGGACTCATGCGCGATGCGTCCGGTGTGCATCGCCTGCAGGAAGATCAGGCCTCCCTGTTCGTGGACGGCGTCGGTCACCTTCTTCCACGCGCGCACCTGCTCGTCGGAATAGATGCCGGGGGTGTTCAGGTAGCCCTTGCCGATCGCCGACGGCGCGGTGCCTTCGGAAATGATCAGGCCGGCGCCGGCGCGCTGTGCGTAGTAGGTGGCGACGATGTCTTCGGGGACGCCGGCTCCGTCGGCGCGCGAGCGCGTCATCGGCGCCATGACCATCCGGTTTTTCAGGGCGAGGTCGCCGACGCGGATGGAAGTAAAGAGCTTTTTCATGTTTTTTCCTCGATGAATTTTGACCACTTCATGTTGGTCCCGATGGCGAGGAAGATAAAGTGGGTGGAATGGAAATGACTGTTCCATCCTTGGCGCAATGGGAGGGGTAATGGAACTGTTGAACGACATGGCCTTGTTCGTCGACGTGGTGAAGGCGAAGGGGTTCCGGCACGCCGCAGACATTACCGGCATTCCCAGTTCCACCATCTCGCGACGCATCTCGGAACTCGAGAAGGCCGTGGGTTTGCGGCTTCTGCAGCGCTCGACGCGACGCATCGAACTGACGGAGGCCGGCCGGCTCTATTTCGAACGCTGCAAGCGGATCGTGGACGATGCGCGCATCGCGCACGAACAACTTACCGGCTTCGCCGAAAAAGCCAGCGGCCTGCTGCGGGCGTCACTGCCGGTCGATTTCGGCGCCTTCTACCTGGCTCCGCTTGTCGCCCGTTTTGCCGAGCTGTATCCGGGGATCAGTTTCGAGTTCGACCTGACGCCGCGCCGCGTTGACCTCGTATCCGAACCGATCGACGTCGCAATTCGCATCGGCGAACTGCCGGACTCGGGACTCATCGCGCGCCAGGTCGCCAGCCTGCCTCGCCATCTGTACGCCACGCCCGCCTACCTCGAACGAGCGGGCACGCCGATTCGCCCCGAGGACCTGTCGTTGCACGATTGCCTGCGCATGACCACCTCGGCACGGAGCAGCATCTGGACACTGGAAAAAGGCGGAAGCAAGGTCTCGGTCGAGGTAAGTGGGCGATTCTCGCTCAACAGTGTGGGAATGATGCGGCGGCTGACATTGCTGGACCTGGGGATTGCCGCCATCGCCGAGGAAATCGCGAGGGAGGACGCCGTCGCAGGGCGGTTGCGGCGGGTGCTGCCGGACTGGTCGATCGAAAGCGTGCCGGTTTATGCGCTGACGGAGACCCGGCTCCTGCCCGCGAAGACGCAGCTTTTCATTGAGTACCTGAGGGAAAACCTCGGTTCGCCGCAATTGCGCGGCGCGCTGGCAAAGCCTGTGTCCGGCAGTTATGCTGAATCGGAAGGCGGCGCTTCCGTTCCGTGACGCCGGAGTGCATGTAATCGATCAGGAGGACTACGATGGCTGAGGTGACCTTTAGTGCGCCGAAAGCGCCTGACATGCCTGCAACGCCTGGCGAACGTGCCCCACGTATCCGACGCTTCAGCGATCGGATGTTTGACGGCCTGGCTGATCCGATCCTGATGGTGGATCATTTCGAGATGCGGTATCCCACCTTTCCGCCCCACCCGCACGCGGGATTCTCGGCTGTCACTTACCTGTTTGAGGATTCCGAAGGCAGCTTTCAAAACCGGGATTCGCTCGGTGGCAAGCAGATCATCGGCCCCGGCGCGCTGCACTGGACGATGGCCGGCAAGGGGGTGATGCATGAGGAAGTCCCGGTGATCGACGGACAGCGCTGTCATGGTTTGCAGATTTTCATCAATCTTGCGCTGGCGATGAAGTCGGCCTTGCCGCATGCAATGCACCTGCGCGCGGACAGGATTCCGGCTTACCGTTCAACCGGATTGAGGGCGAGAATCGTTTGCGGATCATATGGCGGCCTGCGCTCCCCCCTGGCACCTCCCGCGCCCCTCGATTTCTTCGATGTTGCGTTGAACGAAGGCTCGCCATTTCTCTACATGCTTCAACCCGGCTGGGGCACCTGGATTTACACCATGGATTCGGCACTCGCGCTTGATGGCGCGGGAAGCGCGGTATTGCTGCCAGCCGGCCAGGCGATTGCGCTTTCCGCAACCGGCGATGCAATTCCCTTCAGCGTGCAAGGCGAAGGGCAATTTGTGCTGCTCTCGTCTCCTGCCTTGCACGAACCCGTCGTCTTCAAGGGGCCGTTTGCGATGGAGTCCAACCCGGCGCTGGCGCGCGCGTTCATCGCTTTCCAGAACGGAGAGATGGGCCGCTTGCTGCCCTCGCGCGAATTCCCCCGGTAACCTGGCTGGTAAGATGCGCATATGTTTGTGCCGGAAATACCAATATGGTTGATACCCTCCATGTAATGATCGCGGACGACCATCCGGTTGTGCGCATGGGGCTGGCCAGCATGATCGAACTGGAGCCTGGTTTTAGCCTGGTCGGTACGGCCGCCAACGGCGCCGAAGCTGTCGCGCTGTATCGACAGTTGAGACCGGATGTCGCGCTGATGGACTTGCGAATGCCGCAGCTCGACGGTGTGGCCGCAATCGAACATATCCGCACTTTCGATCCGGCTGCCCGCATCGTCATCCTCACGACTTTCGACGGAGAAGAAGAAATTTTCCGGGGTTTGCGCGCGGGTGCGCGGGGATATTTGCTCAAGGATGCACCGAGCGAGCAGGTGCTCGATTGCATCCGCGCCGTGGCCGGCGGAAGGCGGTACCTGCCGCTGGACGTTGCATCCAAGCTGGCCCAGCGGATGGACACCGCCGAGTTGTCCGCGCGGGAGCTGCAGGTTCTTGAGCTGATCGCGGGCGGAATGAGCAACAAGCAGGTGGCGCAAGCCGTTTCGATCACGGAGGGAACGGTGAAGTTCCATGTCAACAACATCCTGTCGAAGCTGGGTGTCGACAGCCGCACCGAGGCGGTCACGCTCGCCCTGAAACGCGGGATTATCCGCATTGCCTGAGCACACCTGATCGAAAGTTGGGTATCTCTCCCTGCCAATGGATAGTGCCGAAGCACCTCTTCGGACCGGTTCCAGTTTGAAGCGCCAGGCGCATACTCTCAGCGCTGATGACTTTTTCCTTTCCGGACGTCCTGGCGGTACCCGCAAATGAAGCTGACCCTTGAAGCGCTGGAAACCCTCGATGCGATCGATCGGCGCGGCAGTTACGCCGCCGCCGCCGAAGAATTGCACAAAGTGCCTTCCGCAATGAGCTACATCGTGCAAAAGCTGGAACGCGACCTGGGCGTGCAACTATTCGATCGCAGCGGCCATCGTGCGCGTCTCACCGACGCCGGCAGGGCACTCCTCGATCATGGCCGCAAGCTCCTTCAGGAGGCGTGCGCCGCCGAAGAGCGCGCCGTGCGTATCGGCAGGGGATGGGAATCGGAACTGCGGATTGCCACCGATACCCTGGTTCCGCTCCGCGCCCTGATGCCATTCATGGCTGCGTTTTACGGAGAAACAACCGTGACGCGTGTAAGTATCGCGCATGAGTCGAGCACCGGGGCCTGGGAAGCACTGCGCGCGCGCCGCAGCGACCTGGTGATCGGCGCCACCGGACACCCTCCGTTCACGGGATACGCCAGCAAGTTCATCGGCAAGATCGAGCTGGTATTTTGCGTCGCATCGACGCATGCGCTCGCCGATGCGCCGGAACCACTCACGACGGCCCAGGTCGCCCAGTACCGGGGCGTCTCGGTCGGCGATACCGCGCGCGGCGCCGGCCTGTCATCCCCGGGCAGTTTGGCCGAGGGACAGGAAGCGGTGACCGTTCCGACCGTTCTTGCGATGCTGGACGTTTTGCTGGCCGGCCTGGCTGTCGGCTGCCTGCCGCGCTGTATTGCGGCGCCTTGCCTGGCCGACGGCAGCCTTGTCGAAAAACAACTGGAGACGTCATTGCGGCCCCAGGAATACTTCCTGGCCTGGCGGAACGATTCCATCGGAATGGCTTTGCAGTGGTGGACGGACAGGCTCGACCATCCTGACCTGATGATGCGCATGCTGTGCGACCAGACTTCAGGCCGCACGCGGAGCAAACCGGCCTTGGCGTCGATCGGCGGCAACGAATACCTGCGTGCCGCGGCCGGGCTGGCTTAGCACGGACAGTGTTGCAGCGGCCAGTGCGGCGCGCTGATGCATGCTTTCCATGCCAAAACCGCGGTCCCCCGGCGCGGAAGCGGGGAAGCCCACGCCGTTGTCGACGATAAGGATGCTTACTTCGTCCGGATTGCTCGAGATCTCGACGCGAAGTTCCGTCGCATGGGCGTGGCTTGCCACATTATTCACGGCTTCCTGCACGATCCGGTAGAGATGGAGTTCGCGGTCAGCCTCGAGCGGCATCCACTGGCCGGATACCTCGAGTACCGGCGTGAATCCCAGCCGTGAAACTTCTTGCTGCAGCAACTGCGCTACGGCACGAGGCAGGTCGTGGGAGGACAGCGATTGCGGGCGAAGCGCTTCCACTGCCCGCCGTGCGTCCGCCAGGCCGTGGCGGGCAAGATCGAGCAGGCGCGCATCCCGAGCGGCGATATCGTCCGATTGCCGCCCGCGTTCAATTTGCAGGATGATGCCGAGGAACGCCTGGGCAATGCCGTCATGGATTTCGCGCGCCATGCGGCGCCGCTCTTCGAGCACGGCACTGACCCGGGCGCTGCGCGACAGGCGGGTCAGCTCGAGCGCGAGGACAGACTGGTTGACGAGGGAGTGGACCAGGTCTTCCTCCTCGGGAGTCAGCGTACGGTCATTACAGAAACGCAGCGTCATCAAACCCAGCAGTGTCTCGCCCAGGAACAGAGGTACCGACATCACGGTCTGGATATCGCGGGATGCAATGTAGTCCGCGTAGCTGGCGGACGCGGGTAATGAGAAGAGCTGCGAGGCGTGATGGGTAGTGATTTTCCCCTTCTCGTACGGCTCCAGGACGGGGACCATGGGTTCGGCGCCGTCGAGCCCGGGATGGGCGGACGCGCTTGCACGGGCGGCGTCGCACTCGACATTGACAGCCATTTCATACACCCGGGTGACGGGATTACGTCGCCACACACTTACGCCCGCAGCGCCAAGCTGGTCCGCGCACAATGCGAGGCTTTGCGCAAGAAAGTCATCGCGTACCGGGTCTTCCGTCAGCTGCGCCAGTGCATTCTGCATGATCCTGTTCAAGCGCTCGAGGGTCTCGGCTCGTCGCTCCGCGGCAGCCGCGCGCTCGGACGCAATTGCCGCGTCGCTTGCCTTGGCGGCGATTTGTGTCAGGTCAACGGCCAGTGCCGCCTGCTGCGCGAGGGCGGTCAGGGTCACGGTGTTCATTTCGGTGAGCGGGCGATGGTCACGAAATGCAAGGCACAGATACCCCATCAACTGCCCCCGGGAAACGAACGGCACGTTCCAGGTCTGCACGTGACCCCGCTTCTCATGATATGCGTGCGCGGCGGGCCACCATGAAGCGAGCGGATCGATACCGTTCACGGAAATGACCGTCTGCATCAGGCGAGCCGAGACACTTGCCGGGTCACGGTTCCAGACGGTGGGAGACTCGATATAGATCGGCTCGTCCTTCCACTCCGCAAAAGGGACGATGCGTCCGTCTTGTCCCACGCATACGGTCCTGTCGAAGAAACCGTCCCGAACCGTGAAGATCTCGCCGCCTGCCGCACCGGTAAAGGACATGGCCTCCAGCAGGAACGCGTCAAGAATGGCGCCAATGCCTTGATCGGCAGAAACGCGTTCGACACTGTTGCGCAGGACGTCATAGGCACGCGCCAGTTCTGTTGCGCGTTCCTCAAGCATCTTCTGTCGATCATCCTCCGGGCCGAAGGCGCTGCTTTCCGCGAGGTAAGCAGGATTGTCTTTCCGTTGCATACGTTCCGATGTCGATGGCATATCACCTCCGGCATTCTTGCGTCAGGAATGACGCCTTGATATGTTTGCTGGTGCGTCTGCCTGCTGTGCCGCAAGCCTGCCGCACGGACAGGTAAGCGGACGTGCAGTCCGGACAGGAAACCGGAACCGAGGCAGGACAACGGGAAGGGAAGCCTGTTGAAATTGTCCGGCGCGGATATCCTTTCGCGGGATTGACATGCGGAAAATCCGACTGCTGCAGGTAATGCGCATGATGACGCTCTTTCGGCAAGCCGGCAACTGTGCCAGCCACGCGGTTTTGAGGGGCGTCTTCGCTTTCTTGTATCCGGCGGTGCAGTCAGATGTGCGCCTTGCCACAGGGGACAGTGGTACAAGAATTTCCTTCTACAAATCGTGGTGCTTCAATCAAGTGAGGCGGCGCAGGCTCCCGACAGGGGAGAAGGGCGGCAGTAAGGACAGGCGCACCGCGGGGCAGGGCGCTCGAGCGGGAGCCGGACCGTCACGCATGTGCCGCGCCCCGGGGCGCTGTTCACGTAGAAATCGCCGCCGAGTTCGACAGCGCGTTCGCGCATGGCCCTCAAACCGGATGAACAGGAACGATCAAGGCATTCCGGGTCGAATCCACGCCCGTTGTCGGATACGGACAGGACGACACAGCCGCCATCGATGATCACGCGCACTCGCGCCTGGTCTGCCCCCGCGTGGCGCCGCATATTGATGAACGATTCCTGCAAGATGCGGTACAGGGCAATGGCATGCCAGTCCGGCAGGGGACGGTCACCGATTCCCCATTCAAGCGTGCCGGCGATTCCGCTCCGCTGTTCCAGTTCCCTGCATTGCCATTCGAATGCAGCGCGTAGTCCGAGTTCGACTGCTGCGGGACGCAGTCCGCGAACCAGGGCGCGCATGCTGGCTGACGCGGTGTCGAGCTGATGCAGCACCGGTTCGACCAGTGCGTCATGCCTTACCCGCCGCAGCCGCTGCTTCAGCGCCAGCAGATCCATGCGCAGTGCGAGAAGCTGCTGGCCAAATTCGTCGTGGATTTCGCGCGCAATGCGCCGGCGCTCCTCTTCACGGATCATGCTGCCGGCCAGGCATGCCGGAAACAGCATATTCATGGCACGTTCCATCGCCCAGAGGCGCCTCCGCCCGCGGACCCGCCTGTATCCTTGCTGGCTCATCTACGGAAAACATTCAGGTCACGAGCCAGCGCCCGAGGCGTTTCATCGCACGCGGCAGGATGACATATACCATCAGGAAGACACTGATTGCGACTGCGCCGAAATGACGAACGAAACGCGAGTTCATCCACGGTACCCGGTCGAAAAGCAATTCCCAGGCTTCGGGAACAACCAGTGTCAGCGGAAAAATGATGAGCAGCACCATGACGTACTGTTTCCAGCGAATCGGGTGTTTCGCTCCCGGCTCCGGCGGTGTGTACCAGAAATCCGTTCCCGGCTGGATCTCCGTTCGCGTGTTGCTGAGCATGCTTTCCACATCGGCCAGGAGCTCTGTCCGCTCCCTGGACTCTACCCAGCCGCGCAGATGATCAGCACTCGCAAAGCGCAGGACGAGCGTGTACAGATCGGAACCGGTGGCCGGGCGGAGCACGCCGACACCGAGATAGCCGGGGAAACCCTGGGCCACGGGAATGATCCGGCTGAGCCATTGCTCGTAATCGTTGCTGCGATCGGCCGCAACGTGGTGGTAGACCACAAAGGTGACCGAGTCATTTTCCGGAGATGTTGCCGCTGTGCCTGCACTGGCGAGATCAGTCATGGCCTTACTCCGGATCACCTGCGGTCAGGTATTCCCAGATCCGCTCGGCGATACGGCCTTCCCAGGTGGCGCGTTGCCGCGCCTGGTCGGCATGTTTGAACGTCACATGCGCAGACCCGCCTGCGGACCGGACCGCGAGTTCGACCCGGGCGGCGTCTTCCAGGAACCAGGCGAGACTGACCGCCTTTTCGATCGAATCGGCAGCCGTGACGGCGCCATTGCCGCTGACCACCACCGCGGGAGCCGCCCCCATCGTTTCGGCCACGCCGCGCGCCGCGTCATCGTTGCGCACGAGTGCCGGATCGGTCCAGAGTGGAACCTTGGGATAAAAGTACGAGGAAAACCCGTGGCGCGCGGACGGGCTTTCACCCATCGCCGCCAGTGCCATCACATGCGGCGACATGAAGCGGCATACGGCCTGCACTTCAGGACGCCGGCTGTAAATCTGTTGATGCATGCGCACTTCGCCAAGCACGCCTGGCGGCAACGGACCGTCGACCGGAACCACGGTGCCGGGTTCGCCGGCATCAATCAGCCCCATCGGCCGGGCCGCGCAAACCAGGAAGTGCCCGTCGTCGACGCGCATGCTGCAATGCCCGAACGCCGTCACCAGCCCGCCGCGGGCGAGCGCCCGCGCGGCCTTGCGCACCTTGACCTGCAGCGCATCCATTCAAGCACCCGCAGCGGCTGTGCGCGACGCCTGGCTGGCTTCTTCGCGCGCTTTCAGGATGTCGAGGGCGACGTCGACGATCATGTCTTCCTGGCCGCCCACCATGCGCCGGCGGCCAAGTTCAACCAGGATGTCGACCGTCTTCAAACCGTACTTCTTCGCGGCCGCTTCGGAGTGGCGCAGGAAGCTGGAGTAGACACCGGCGAAGCCGAGCGCCAGGGTCTCGCGGTCCACGCGCACAGGACGGTCCTGCAACGGGCGCACGATGTCGTCCGCGGCGTCCATCAACTGATAGACATCGCAGCCATGGTTCCAGCCGAGCCGGTCGGCGGCCGCAATGAACACTTCCAGCGGCGCGTTGCCTGCGCCTGCGCCCATTCCTGCCAGGCTGGCATCGATGCGGTCGCAGCCTTCCTCGACGGCGACGATGCTGTTGGCAACGCCGAGGCTGAGGTTGTGGTGAGCGTGGATGCCGGTCTCGGTTTCAGGATTCAGCACGTCCTTGAGCGCGCGAAACCGGTCGCGCACGTCGTTCATGTTCAGTGCGCCGCCGGAATCCACGACGTAACAGCAGGTGGCGCCGTAGCTTTCCATCAGCTTTGCCTGCTCCGCGAGTTTTTGCGGCGTGACCATATGGCTCATCATCAGGAAGCCGACCGTATCCATGCCGAGGCTGCGCGCGTATTCGATGTGCTGCCTGGAGACATCCGCTTCCGTGCAGTGGGTCGCCACGCGCACCACGCGCGCTCCTGCGTCGTACGCCGCGCGCAGGTCATGCACTGTGCCGATCCCGGGCAGCAGCAGGGTAGCGACCTTTGCGTGCTCCACCACGCTGGCGACCGCCTCGATCCATTCGAGGTCGGTGTGGGCGCCGAAGCCGTAGTTGAAGCTCGATCCGCTCAGTCCGTCGCCATGCGCGACTTCGATGGAATCGACCTTCGCTGCGTCAAGGGCACGCGCAATTTTCTTCGCGTCGTTGACGCTGTACTGATGGCGGACGGCGTGTGAACCGTCACGCAGCGTCACATCCGAAATGTAGAGTTTCTTGTTGATTTGCATGATGTGTCCTTTGCGTCACGCTGCGGGGGCGGTTTGCCGCGCCACCGTATTGGCGGCCACCTTTTCGGCCGTGGCAAGGGCAGCGGAAGTCATGATGTCCAGGTTGCCGGCATATGCGGGCAGATAGTGCGCTGCACCTTCCACTTCGAGGAAGACCGATGTTTTCAAGCCGGAATAGAAGCGGCCGAGTCCGGGAATGAACACGTTATTCCCCTTCTCGATGCGTTCGAACTGCACAGCCTGCTTGAGGCGATATCCCGGCACATACTCCTGGATGCGCGCGACCATCGTCTCGATCGACTTTGCCACCGCTTCTTCGTCCGCCACGTCGGAAAGGCAGTAGACGGTGTCGCGCATGATCAATGGCGGTTCGGCGGGATTCAGGATGATGACGGCCTTGCCCTTGGTGGCGCCGCCGACCTGCTCGATCGCCTTGCTCGTCGTTTCGGTGAACTCGTCAATGTTGGCGCGCGTGCCCGGGCCGGCCGATTTGCTGGAGATCGAAGCGATGATTTCGGCGTAGTGGACACGGGCGACGCGCGACACCGCGGCCACCATCGGAATGGTCGCCTGTCCGCCGCATGTCACCATGTTGACGTTGGCGGCGTTGATGTGGCGGTCGAGGTTGACGACCGGCACGCAGTACGGGCCGATGGCCGCCGGCGTGAGGTCGATCACGCGAATGCCGGGCTTGATCGAACGCAGGAAGGCGTCGCTCTTCACATGCGCGCCGGCACTGGTGGCATCGAACACGATGTCGATGTCCTTGAAGACATCCATCCGGGTCAATCCCTCCACGCCTTCGTGCGTCACGGCGACGCCCATGCGGGCAGCGCGCGCCAGTCCGTCGGAAGCCGGGTCGATGCCGACCATCGCGCCCATCTCCACATGGCGGCCATTGCGGAGGATCTTGATCATCAAATCTGTTCCGATATTTCCGGAACCGATGATCGCTGCTTTGAGTTTTCCTGACATGGGAATGGCTCCTGGCTTACTTGCCGTTGAATTCGGGGATGTCCGGCCGGGCGCCCCACATGCAGAACGATTCGGCGCCGAACGGGAACTGGCGCGGCTGGTATTCGGGATCGGTGATGTCGCGTACGCCGCAGGAATACTCGTAGACCATGCCTTCCGGGCCTTCGAAGTAGAGGAACCGCGCGCCGGAAGTCGGATGGCGGCCGGGGCCGAACACGATCTTGACGCCTTCCTTCTGCAGGAAATACCAGGAGCGCATGATGTCGTCGACCGATTCCACCTGGTGGTTGACGTGCTGCACGCCGGCGCGGTTGGACGGGAACAGTGCGATCTTGTGGTGCACCTCGTCGATGCGCAGCAGCGGGGCGGCGCCGATCCAGTCGCTGACCTTGGCGCTCAGCACCTGGGTCCAGAATTTTTCGTCGCGCTTGGGATCGGTGGTGCGCAGGCCGACATGCGAGAAGCCGGTGTTGCCGGCGGCGCGCGTCGGGAAGAAATGCACGCCGCAGTGGTGCGGATTGACCACGAGGTCGATCGAATTTCCGGTCGGGTCCTTGAAATTGATGAAGGCTTCGACGCGTCGCGCATCGCATTCTTCAGCCGTGCCCCAGTGCACACGGTGGTTCATGTTTTCCAGCTCGTTGGCGGCGGCCGTCAGCTCGTCCATGTTGCGCACCTCGAAGCCGGTGGTGTGGTCCGACGGGTCGCCATCGAAATAGGCCAGCGTATGGTCCCGGCTGTCGCTCCGGAAGTAGATGGTCTGGCCGTTCTTGCTGTTGCCGGTGCGATGGCTCTGGCGCAAGCCCAGGATCTTGTCCGCGTAGTGCGCGGCGCCCTGCAAGTCGCGCGTCCCGAGACGCACGTAACGTATGTCATGAAGATGAATCACAGTCTGCCTCCGCAAAATGAACGGCCGCTGCCGTATTGCTGCGAAGTCTAGACGCGGGAGCAGGGCCCGGCCAGAAGGCCGGGTCAATTGACGATATTTACCCGGTAAATAGTAGGCCGGGTGCGCGGGATGGCTTACTTCTGGAACAACTTCAGGAATTGCGCCCGCAGCCAGCGGTTGGCCGGGTCGTGGTGGTAGCGGGAATGCCAGTGCTGCTTGATGTCGATCGGCGGGATCTCGACCGGCAAGGGCATGACCTGCAGGTCGAAGGTATCCGAGAATGCCTGCGCGAGGCGCGACGGAACGGTCAGCATCAGGTCGGTCTGGGCGACGATGGTCGACAGGCCGAGCGAATGCGCGACGCACAGCCCGACCTGTCGCCGTACGCCGCGCAACGCGAATTCCTTGTCGAGCAACTGGTCCAGCGTGGAATGGCTGGCCGCGGCCGGCAGGTAGGAAATGTGCACCGCGTCGAGGTAGGCATCGAGGGTCAGGGTTTCGCCGATCAGCGGATGCTTCTTGCGCGCCAGCACGACGTAGTGCTCCTGGAACAGGCGTTGTCCGAAGAAGTTCGGGCCGAGGTCGGCAAAGTAGCCGATCGCCAGGTCCACCTCCCCGGTAGGCAGCGCCTCCTGCGCGTGCTCGGGAGACATGTCGACGGTGGTCAGCGTGACGCCCGGCGCGCAGGTGGCGAGGTGCGTCAGCAGCGGCGGCAGGAAGATGCGCTGGGCGATCTCGCTCATGCAGATGCGGAAATTCCGCTCCGACACTTTCTCGTCGAAATGCCGCTTGTCCTCCAGCGCGTCCCGCAACTGCCGCAGCGAGTCCTGCACCGGGCCCGCCAGGCTTTGCGCCAGCGGCGTCGGTTCCATCCGTCCCTGCGTGCGCACGAACAGCGGGTCATTGAAGTACTCGCGCAGGCGCGACAGCGCATTGCTCATTGATGACTGGGTGATGCCGACGTCGTCGGCCGCGCGTGTCACGGTGCCGGTGCGCAGGATCGCATCGAAGACGAGCAGGAGGTTCAGGTCGAGCGAGTTGAGTTTCATGGGATCGCCTCTTTCAAGAGGGAGGGGATGGCTACTATTTACATCGCAAATAGTATGCATTGTTTCCGCCCGATGGACAACGGAGCATGCGCTGCGCAGACTTCAGCCTATCGCAATGCCCTCAGTCATGACGGCAACGCCCAACCCCAACCGAATGGATAAGGACGATGAACGCACACCACGAGGCGAAGGAGACCCTCCTCTTCATCAACGGCAAGCATGTGCCCGCGACTTCCGGAAAGTCTTTCGATAACGTCAACCCCGCCACCGGCCGCCTGGTCAGCAAGGTGCATGAAGCTTCGCGCCAGGATGTCGACGCCGCCGTGCGCGCCGCGCGCGAGGCGCTGGACGGCCCGTGGGGCAGGATGAGCGTCGAGCAGCGTACCACCATGCTGCATGCGGTGGCGAACGAGATCAGCCGCCGCTTCGACGACTTCCTGCAGGCCGAGATCGCCGACACCGGCAAGCCGCGCAGCATCGCGTCACACATCGATATCCCGCGCGGCGCCGCCAACTTCAAGGTGTTCGCCGACGTCGTCAAGAACGTGCCGACGGAAACCTTCATGCTCGACACGCCGGACGGCAAGGGCGCGCTGAACTACGGCGTCCGCGTGCCGAAAGGCGTGGTGGGCGTGATCAGTCCGTGGAACCTGCCCTTGCTGTTGATGACCTGGAAGGTCGGTCCGGCACTTGCCTGCGGCAATACCGTGGTCGTCAAGCCGTCGGAGGAAACGCCGTCCACCGCCACGCTGCTGGGTGAAGTGATGAACGCCGTCGGCGTTCCGCCCGGCGTCTACAACGTGATCCATGGATTCGGCCCGGATTCGGTCGGCCAGTGGCTTACCGAACATCCCGGCGTCAATGCCATCACCTTCACCGGGGAGACGCGTACCGGCGAAGCCATCATGCGCGCCGCCGCGCACGGTGTGCGCCCGGTGTCCTTCGAACTGGGCGGCAAGAACGCCGGCATCGTGTTCGCGGATGCGGATTTCGAAGCGGCGGTGGAAGGCATTGCCCGCGCAGCATTCGCCAATACCGGCCAGGTATGCCTGGGCACCGAGCGCGTGTATGTCGAGCGCCCCATCTTCGACCGCTTCGTCGCCGCGCTGAAAGACAAGGCCGAAAGCTACAAGTTCGGCAATCCGCTCGACGGCGAGACGACCATGGGGCCGCTGGTCAGCCGCACGCATATGGAGAAGGTGCGCAGCTACTTCGCGCAGGCGAAGGAGCAGGGCGCCACCATCGTCACCGGAGGCGGCACGCCGGAAGTCCCGCGCGAATATGCGGAAGGCTTCTGGGTGCAGCCGACGATCTGGACCGGCCTGCCGGAAAGCTCGAGCGTGATCCGCGAGGAGATCTTCGGCCCCTGCGTGCACCTGTGTCCCTTCGACCGCGAGGAGGAAGCGGTCGCGCTGGCCAACGACACCGAGTACGGCCTGGCCACCACGATCTGGACCACCGACCTGGCACGCGCGCACCGCGTCGCCGCCCGGATCAACGTCGGCATTGCCTGGGTGAATTCCTGGTTCCTGCGCGACCTGCGCACCTCGTTCGGCGGGCAGGGCAAATCCGGCATCGGCCGCGAAGGCGGCGTGCATTCGCTGGAGTTCTATACCGAACTGCGCAACGTCTGCGTCAAACTGTGAGGACAACATGGCACTGAATCAAGAACAGATCGAACAAATCGGCGACGAGCTCTACGAAGCCTGGAAGGCGCGCAGGCAGGTAGCGCCGCTCACCGACCGCGTCCCCGGCATCACCATCGACGATGCCTACCAGATCCAGCTGCGCACCATCGCCAACCGCGCCAAGGCGGGAGAACACCACGTCGGCAAGAAGGTCGGCCTGACCGCGCGCGTGGTGCAGAAGGCGCTCGGCGTGGACCAGCCGGACTTCGGCCACCTGCTCTCCGGCATGAGCTATGCGGACGGCGACAGCATCGACGCCTCCGCCTTCATCCAGCCCAAGGGCGAAGGCGAGATCGGCTTCATCCTCAAGCGCGACCTGTCCGGCCCGGGCCTGACCAATGCCGATGTGCTGGCGGCTGTCGAATGCGTGATGCCTTGCTTCGAGATCGTCGATTCGCGCATCACCGACTGGCGCATCAAGGTGCAGGACACCGTAGCCGACAACGGCTCGTCGGCAGCCTTCGTCGTCGGCGACAAGGCGGTCGATCCGCGTCGTGTGGACCTGGCCACGCTGGGCATGGTGCTGGAAAAGAACGGCGAGATCATCGGCACCGGTGCCGGCGCGGCCACGCTCGGCAATCCGGTCAATGCGGTGACCTGGCTGGCCAATGCGCTTGGCGCCTACGGCATTACCCTGAAAGCCGGTGAGCTGATCCTGTCCGGTTCGCTCTCGGTCCTGTTCCCGATACAGAAAGGCGATGTGCTGCGCATGTCGCTCGGCGGCGTCGGTTCCGCCTCCTGCCGTTTCTCCTGAGGATTCAACATGCAACTCGACCAAACGACGATTGAAAAACTGGCTGTCCACCTCGAAACGGCGGAGCTCGAAGCACGCGATGTGCTCAAGATCACCGATGAGTATCCGCAGATGGACTGGGAAGATGCTTATGCCATCCAATACGCCATCCGCGAGCGCAAGCTTGCGCGCGGACAGAAGCTGGCCGGCCTGAAGATGGGCCTGACCTCGCGCGCCAAGATGAAGCAGATGGGTGTCGAGGCGCCGATCTTCGGTTTCCTGATGGACTATTTCTCGCGCCCGGACGGAGCGGAGATCGCGGTGAAGGAACTGATCCATCCCAAGATCGAGGCCGAGATCGCCTTCGTCACCAAGGCGCCGTTGAAGGGGCCGGGCTGCAATATCGGCCATGTGCTGGCGGCGACCGACTTCATCATCCCGGCGGTGGAGATCATCGATTCGCGCTATCGCGATTTCAAGTTCGACCTCAAGAGCGTGATCGCCGACAACTGCTCCTCCAGCCGTTTCGTCACCGGCGGGCGTCCGCGCAAGGTCGACGAGGTCGATCTCAAGACGCTGGGGATCGTGATCGAAAAGAATGGCGAGGTCATCGCCACCGGCGCCGGCGCGGCAGTGCTGGGGCATCCGGCGGCCAGCATCGCGATGCTGGCCAACATGCTCGGCGAGCGCGGCGAGGAAATCCCGGCCGGCACCTTCATCATGACCGGCGGCGCCACCGAAGCCTATGCGGTCGAAGCGGGCGACAGCGTGACGGTGCGCTACCAGGACATCGGGTCGGTGTCGATGCGTTTCGTGTGAGGTAGGAAATGCCCATCATTCTTGCAAAGATCATGGAAGGCCGTTCCCAGGAAAAGATCGACGCCTTCATCGAAGCGGTGACGGATGCCGCGCACAAGACGCTGGACGCGCCGCGCGAGTCGGTTCGCGTGCTGGTCGAGGAAGTGCCCAAGTCGCACTGGGGAATCGGCGGCAAGTCGGCGCGATCGTTAGGCAGGTAACGCAATCGCATCAGCCCTGAACCGGGCGCGACCTGCTTGGTCGGACGACCGCGCCGCCGTGGATCATTTGGCGCTCGATTTCCAGTCGCTGGATCCCCACCACGAGAAGTTTCATCAGCCGGCCCACTGCCACCAGTCGTCCGTAGTGCTGCTGCAAGGCTTCCTGCGGCAGCACCTCTTCACCAGTACTTCGGATACCGCGCTTCGCGCGTGGCGTTGTTATAAACAAGTGCCACGAGCACAAGCACCAGCACACCGGCCAGCGTCGGGAACAGCAAAAAGCTCCAGCCAGGCTGGGACAGGAATACGATGACCGGATTCGAGCCGGCAGGGGGATGCACCGTGCGCGTGTACATCATGAGTGCGATTGCGGTGCCTGTCGCCAGTGCCACCGCCCACCATTCCGGCCCGAACACGCTCAGGAAAGCGAGCCCGGTCGCGGAGCTGATGACATGTCCGAATACCACATTGCGGGGCTGGGAAAACGGGACGTCCGGATAGCCGAATACCAGCACGCACGAGGCGCCGAACGAGCCCAGGACTAACGCAGCCGACATGTAGTCGGTTAGCGCGGCAACCGTCGCAATGGCAAGCACACCACCGAGCCAGGCGATCGCAACGGCCTTGTTGTTCGGCTTCGGCGGCAAGGGGACACCGTCCCCAGAAAATTTGCTCAAGAATTCGTTCATGACAATCTCCATGGCAAGGAATTAAAGTTTTCCAGACAATACCAACCGTTTGGTATGGTTAGGGACAAAAAAAATGCTGCGCCTGCGTCTCGCCGGCATGTTTAGTGCGCTTCCATTGCTTCGCAATACTGAAGTAATTGCGCGTGCTGCCGCTGCAGCGATTCAAGGTTCCCGCGAATCCTGCTCATCAGGATGCATCCCTGGACAATCGCGACAGCGTCTTCCGCCAGGGCGCGCGCCTTTTTCGGCGCATGAAAGGTGGAAAAAACCCGGACATAGCAGGATGTCCAGTCATCGAAGTAATGCCGGATCTTTTCCTTGAACGGCTCATAGGTCGCGCCGACCTCCAGGCTCAGGTTGGCCAGCAGGCATCCGTGGCGATGCTGAAGGAAAAACCTCTCCACTGCCTGGTTGAATGCCTTCAGATCGGCGGAGGTTGGCGACGTACGCGAGTTGATGATCGAGAAAATATGCTCGCGATAGTAGTCGTGCACTAGCTCCAGGGCCGCGAGCGCGACGTCTTCCTTACTCGAGAAATGATGATAAATGCTGCCTTTGGTGATGCCGCATGCCTTCGCGATGTCATCGATGCTGGTCGCCGTGTATCCCTTCATGCGAAATAGATTGGCCGCCTGATCCGCCAGCTGTTGCTTGTCGATTATCTTCGTCATAAAAATCCCTGACCATACCAACCGTTTGGTTAATTTTCACGTTTTCCTGGATGCATGTCAAGGCAGCAGGTTAAGCTGAATTTGTGCGCCGGAAGTGCCCTTGCCCCGGCGGAATCAAAAGGGGTGCACGTGGTGCTTCGTGGCCGTCGATCCTTCACGAACTTCGTTTATCCCGCTTGCGCTACGAGGTACCTGTATTGTTATCGATGAAGCTAATGGAGCATCCAGTTAATTTTGATGGGTAAAGAACCGTAGGGTGGGTAGAGCGAAAGCGAAACCCACCACGCGCTCGAGAGATGGCATTTGGTGGGTTTCGCTTCGCTCTACCCACCCTACAAATTCATCTGGACGGCCCACTAGTTCAATGCCTTGTCGTTCTTCAGCCGTTCGACAACATAGTCAACGAAGGAGCGAACTTTTGCCGCGGCGCGCACGCCCTCGCGGTGTATGACATGCACCGGAATGGTTGGAGGTTCGTATTGACTGAGCAGGATCGTCAATTCTCCGGAAGCGAGATACGGGGCTATCTGGTACGACAGTAGCCGCGTAATCCCTAATCCCCTGGCTGCGGCTTCAATGGCGGAATCATTCGATGTAACAACAAGCCGAGGCGAAATGCGCACTTGCGCCGCATTCGAGCCTTCATGAAACTTCCATTCAGAGGTTTGAGTAATCCCAGTTGAAGCAATCAACGTATGGTGAGCCAAATCTGCGGGAGTCCTGGGGAGGCCGTGCTGCTTCAGATACGTCGGCGACGCGCAGAGTACCCGGCGCACGGTGCCGACCTTTATCGCCTTGATGCTTGAATCAGGCAGGTCGCCGATTCGTATTCCGACGTCAATTCCTTCGTCGACCAAGCTGACAACATGGTCGAAAAAATGGGCGGAAACGTCGACTTTCGGGTACGCGGCCAGGAAGTCGACAATTGCGGGAGTGATGAACATCTTTCCAAACAGAACCGGCGCGGTCACTGTCAGACGTCCGCGAGGTTCTGCATTAATTCCTGCGGCAGCTGCTTCGGCTTCCTCAACCGCGGTAACGATTCGCCGGACATCGTCAAGGTAACGCATGCCGGCATCAGTCAGGCGTACGGCGCGCGTCGTGCGATTGAAGAGCCGAGCGCCAAGATGTTCCTCCAGGGCCGAGATCGCGCGCGTGACGGCCGGTGGAGACATGCCCATTTTGCGAGCGGCGCCAGCGAAACTTTCTTCATCTGCGACCGCCAGGAAGATCGTCATAAAGTGCAAACGGTCCATCAATTATTCCAGTTCCGGGAATTATGAAATGCATGGGACGGATATTCACGGCTTGACTGCGCGCCATCATAGTTAGCACCGTTCGCTGTCACACAGAAAACGAACGGATCGCCATCTATTTTCAAGGAGCCAGAAATGAGCCGTATTAATGTCGTTACCATCGAAACCGCAACCGCTGAACAAAAAGCCCTGTTCGACGCCATCCACGCACAACTGGGTACCGTACCGAACTTCCTAAAAGTCTTCGCCAATTCTCCGGTTGCGCTGAAGGCGTTTCTAGGTCTCTTCGGCATCGCCGGCACCGGGAGCCTGGACCCGTTGACACGGGAACGTATTGCCCTGGCGCTGGCACAACAAAACTCCTGCGAATACTGCCTGTCTGCACACACCGCGCTCGGCCGCACCGCCGGATTGACCGGGGCGGAGATGGATTCCAACCGGGCCGGCACCAGCCAGGACGCAAAAGCAGCGGCCGCGGTGAAGTTCGCCCGTTCGCTGGTCGAGCACAACGGCGAGGTTACAACTGCTGAAATCGCCGAGGTACGGAATGTCGGCTACAGCGACTCTGACATCGTTGAAATCATAACGCACGTCGGCATGAACCTCCTGACGAACATTCTTGGCAAGGCCAGCCGCGTTGAAATCGACTTCCCCAAGGTCGATCTCAAGCTGGCAGCCTGATCGAACAGGCCCCGCTTGTGCAGGCCGGAAAAGCTGGTCGCTTTCCGGGCACGCACAAGCGGCCATCAAGCTCAATTGACATTCTCGATGTTGCGATCGGAAATCCTATGCCACGCGCTTTCTCACAAATTGCCTTCACCCCATCGGTAAGAGTCGCCCAGGAACGATACCGATCAAGAGAGGCGAACGCCGCTTTCGACCTCGACCCGAACGCGAGGAATGTCGTAACAGGCGCGGAGCGGCAGTTTTTTCTCGAGGTCGACACATTTTTCATGGCATCGACCGGCGAAAACGGGTGGCCCTATGTCCAGCATCGCGGCGGACCGAAGGGATTTCTCAAGGTGCTTGACGACCGCACTATCGGCTTCGCCGATTTTGCCGGCAACCGCCAATACATATCCGCGGGCAATCTGTCGAACGACGACAGGGTCATGCTCATTCTCATGGATTTCGCGAACCGAAGGCGCCTGAAGGTGTGGGGGCGGGCAAGAATCGTCCATGAATCGAGCGAGCCGGAGCTCATCGCACTGTTGGAAGTCGATTCCTACCGCGCGCGAATTGAACGGGGCGTCGTGATCCAGGTTGAGGCGTTTGACTTCAATTGTCCTCAACATATCACCCCGCGCTTCACCGAGGCGGAGTTCATGGCACGGATCAGGCCGCAACTTGACGAATTGGAGCAGCTTCGCGAGCGGGCAAAGCACCAATCCATGCCGAAAGCAGCGGCAAGTCCACTAGTATTGGGAACGGGCGAGCTGGAGCTGGCAATTTCAGCAGTACGTCAACTGACCCCACGCATTCGCGCGTATGAGTTGAGGCGGCCTGACGGAGGGGACTTGCCTGCGGTCCGCGCGGGGGCGCACCTGAGTCTCCCGATGCGGCTCGAGGATGGCAGTGTCGGCATTCGGAGTTACTCGATTTCCTCCAATCCGATGCGTAGAGACGCCTATGAAATCGCCGTATTGAAAGAGGACACGGGCCGTGGGGGATCGATCGCTGTTCACAAGGATTTCAACATTGGCACTATCCTGCGGTGCGGGATGCCGAAAAACGCATTCCCGCTTCATGGGGATGACCGTCCTGCCGTGCTGATTGCCGGCGGAATCGGAATCACACCCATCAAAGCCATGGCACAGGAGCTGAAGCAGCGCGGCGCCGAATTCCAGCTCCATTACTCGGCGCGATCAAGGCGTGAAATGGCGTACTGGTCAAAGCTGAAGCTTGCCATGGGCGAGCGCGCGCGATTCTACTTCAGTGATGAATCTGCATCCGCGCGCCTCGACGTGGGCAAGGTGCTGGCGGCCGCGCCTGATGACGCCGTGTTCTATGTATGCGGTCCTGCCAGGCTGATTGAAGCAGTTGTCGAATCTGCGAAGGCGCATGGCATTCCCGAAAGCCGCGTCAAGTTCGAACGCTTCATGGCGAAGCCTGTAGACGGCAAGCCAATCAGCGTAAGACTGGCACGTTCGAAGCTGGACATCACGGTAGCCGCCGACCAATCGATACTGGACGCAGTGTTGAACGCGGGCGTTGATGCGCCGTTTTCCTGCAGGGAGGGGGTATGCGGCATGTGCGCGACGAAAGTGCTCGACGGGGAGGTGGAGCATAACGATACAGCCCTTACGGATGCCGAACGAGATAAAGCGGCATTAATGTGTACCTGCGTTTCCCGCGCCAGGACAGCCAGCCTTGTGCTTGATCTCTGACTTTGCAGCTTGGGCTCCGAGAGGGCGCTAGCGCTTCGCCTCCTCCAACCCCAGCAGTATCCGCAGGCACTGCACGAACACCGGCCGCAATTCCGCCGGCAGGGGCTCAAGGATTTTTTCCTGGGCGCGCTTCGCCAGGGGGATGGTTTCCTGCACGATACGTTTTCCTTCCCGAGTGAGGGAAACATCCAGCGCGCGGGCGTCACTGGCGCTGCGCGCGCGGACAACCAGTTCTCGCTTTTCCAGCCGGTTGAGGATTTCGCTGATCGTGTTGCGGTCCACCCCGGTCACCGCGGACAACTGGTTGAGCGTCGCCGCTTCCGACTGCGCGATCGCGATCATGATTGCGAGTTGCTGGCGCGTCGGCGCATCCGTGCCGACCATGTCGTTGTAGATGTCGAGCGAGCGCTGGTGCGCGCGCCGGATCAGCGGACCCGGCAGATGGTCGGCGTCGAACAGCGCCATGCTTTCCTTGCCTGTGCCTGTAACGCATTTGGGCGATCGTCCCGTCATTTCATCCTCTTCATTCCCCGTCCGGCACTAGTTATAGCCGCCTCTCGCGGCTTCAAGCACCGCAAAAATCATCAATAAACAGTATTCACGAGATATATGACGTACACGTCATAACCGCCACTATACTCCATTCAACACTGAACCACCACCGATGGAGGACGATATGACGTACTGGACTGACCTGGTCGATGTGGAACACCGCATCGCCTATGTGGACGCGGGCGGCATCCACACGCGCTACCTGGATGCCGGCCCGCGGGACGCAGAGGTCGTGCTGTTCCTGCATGGCAGCGGCGGCTACCTGGAAGCCTACTCGCAGAATGTGCGCGCGCACGCGCGGCATTTCCGCGTGATCGCGCTGGACATGCTGGGCCACGGCTATACCGACAAGCCGGACCATCCTTACGAACCGAAGCACTACGTCAAGCACATCGTCGACTTTCTCGATGCGCTCGGCATCGCCCGTGCGCACGTGTCCGGGGAATCGCTCGGCGGATGGGTGGCGGCGCGACTCGCGTCCACGCATCCGGAGCGGGTCGGCAAGATCGTGCTCAATACCGCGGCAGGCGTGCACTACGACCCGGAGGTCAGCGCGCGCATCCATACCCTCAGCCTGAATGCAGTGAACAACCTGAATCCGGAAAACGTGCGCAAGCGCCTCGAATGGCTGATGCTCGATCCCGCTCGCGTGACCGACGAAATGGTCGAGATGCGCTACCGCGTCTACGCGCAGCCCGGCTTCCCGAAAACCATGGCGCACATCATGTGCCTGCACACCGCCGAATTCCGCGTGCCGAACCTGATGACTCCGGAGGAAATGGCAAAGGTGAAGGCGCCGGCCCTGGTGCTGTGGACCTCGCACGATCCCGGCAGCTCGGTGGAAATCGGCCGCCGGCTCGCCTCGATGATCCCCGATTCCAAATTCGTCGTGATGGATAACTGCGGCCACTGGCCCCAGTTCGAAGACGCCGAGAACTTCAACAAGCTCCACATCGATTTCCTCTTGAACTGAACAGGAGACGACCATGAACACCACATCCCCGCTTTGGCCGGCCGTGCTCGACCACATCCGCTTCGATTCGCCCGATCCGGACGCGCTGGCCGACTTCTACCGCGACGGACTCGGCATGGCAAAGATCCGGATTGCCCCCGACCTTTACCTGATGAACGGGCCGCAGCGCCGCCTGCTGATCGGCAAGGGCGAGAAGAACGGCCAGCCGTTTGCGGCGTTCTCCCTGCAGAGCGACACCCAGTTGCGGGCAGTGCGCGAGATGCTGCTGGCCAACGACGTCGAGTTGCAGCCGTCCCCGACGCCGCTGTTCAGGGACGATGCCCTGGCGGTGAAGGATCCGGATGGGCGCATCGCCGTCTTCTGCCTGCCCGCCGATAACGTTGCGTCCGGTTCCCATGAAGGCTTGCGCGCCGCGAAATTCTCGGGGCGTCTGCAACATGTGGTGGTCGCGACCACCGACCTGGACCGCCTGGGCGCGTTCTACGAGAAGAAGCTCGGGTTCACGCTGTCGGATACCGTGTGCGCCGGCGAGGAAACCGGCCCAGACGCGCCGGCGGCAGTCAACTTCTACCGCGCCGACGTCGAGCACCACAGCTTTGCCGCCTTCCTCGCGAAGACCGTGCGCTCCGACCATCACTGCTATGAGACCACCTGCTGGAACGACATCCGCGACTGGGCTGACCACCTGGCGGAAATGGGCTGCACGCCGTGGTGGGGGCCCGGCCGGCACGGTGTCGGGCGCAACCTGTTCTTCATGGCCAAGGACCCGGACGGCAACAATTTCGAGCTGTCCGCGGAACTCGAGCACATGCCGCGCATCATGCCGCCGCGCCGCTGGCCGAACACGCAGGCGACAGGCAACGCCTGGGGCAAGGCCTGGGACCGCATGAAAAGCACCGGTGCGGATCGCACCGTCGAAGCCGAATAACGCAGGCGAAGGGGACATCCATGTCATCAATGACAGAATCAAAGGTCCACTCCCTCGGAGACCTGCTCTACGCAGCTCTGCGCGGCCAACGCACGATATCCCCACTGACGGACACCGATGCGGAACTCACTGTGGAGGACGCCTACCGCATATCGCTGCGCCTGCTTGAACGCCGCCTCCAGGATGGCGAAAAGGTGATCGGCAAGAAGATCGGCGTGACCAGCCGCGCCGTGCAGGAAATGCTGAATGTGCGCCAGCCGGATTTCGGCTTCCTCACGGATGCGATGCAGTACCCGGACGGCGCCGAAGTGAGCATCACGAAGGCGGGCCTGATCCAGCCGCGCGCCGAGGGCGAGATCGCATTCCTGCTCGGGCGCGACCTCGGCAGTGAAGGCGTGACGGCGGAGGAAGTGCTGGACGCGACGGAAGCCGTCATGCCGTGCTTCGAAATCGTGGACTCGCGCATCGACAACTGGCGCATCCGCATCCAGGACACAGTCGCGGACAACGCCTCCTGCGGCATCTTCGTCGTCGGCAATGCACTTGTAGATCCGCGCAGCATCGACCTCGCCAACGCCGAGCTGAAGATGTTCCGCAACGGCAAGCTGGAAGCAAGCGGCTTCGGCTCGGCGGTGCAGGGCCATCCGGCGGAAGCGGTCGCCTGGCTGGCCAATACGCTGGGCAAGTTCGGTATTCCCTTCCGCAAAGGCGAAATCATCCTGTCCGGTTCGCTGGTGCCCCTGGTACCGGCCGCCGCGGGAGACCGCTTCGAACTGACGATCGACGGCATCGGTTCGTCATCCATCTCGTTCGTCGCATGACATGCAGGGTGATGCAGCAACCATTTACCAGGAAAGGATGATCATGAAGAAAATCAAGTGTGCATTGATCGGGCCGGGCAACATCGGCACCGACCTGCTTTACAAGCTCAAGCGCAGCCCCGTGCTGGAGCCCGCATGGATGGTCGGCATCGACCCCAACTCGGACGGCCTCAAGCGGGCAGCCGAAATGGGGCTGAAGGTGACCGACAAGGGCGTCGACGGGCTCCTGCCCTTCGTTGAACAGGACGAGATCCGCATCGCCTTCGATGCCACATCGGCCTATGTGCATCGCGAGAATTCCGACAAGCTGACCGCGCGCGGGGTGATGATGATCGACCTGACGCCCGCGGCCGTCGGCCCTTACTGCGTCCCGCCGGTCAACCTGCAGGAGCATCTCGGCAAGGGCGAGATGAACGTCAACATGGTGACATGCGGCGGCCAGGCGACGATCCCGATGGTGGCCGCGGTCTCGCGCGTGCAGCCGGTGAAGTACGGCGAAATCGTCGCTACCGTGTCCTCGCGTTCGGTCGGTCCCGGCACGCGCAAGAACATCGATGAATTCACCCGCACCACCTCCGGCGCCATCGAGCGCGTGGGCGGCGCGCGCGAAGGCAAGGCGATCATCATCATCAACCCGGCGGAGCCGCCGCTGATCATGCGCGACACCATCCACTGCCTGACCGAGACGGAACCGGACCGCGAAAAGATCACCGCGTCGATCCACGCGATGATCAAGGAAGTCCAGAAGTACGTGCCCGGCTACAAGCTGGTGAACGGGCCGGTGTTCGACGGCAATCGCGTGTCGGTGTTCATGGAAGTCGAAGGCCTCGGCGACTACCTGCC
>NZ_LSTO01000001.1:2995147-2996673 GCF_002211445.1 Noviherbaspirillum denitrificans
CGCGCACTTTCCAGGGCTGGATATTGGTCCCGGACGGGGCAAACCGCGCCACCGCAAGGATCTCCTCCACCGTTTCCCTGGACACCGGCTCGGGCAGGAAGGCCCGTACCGAGCGTCGTCCGCGCATGACCTTGTCCACCGCCAGGCATGGAGCCGTCAATCCTGTAGCGTCCGCTGCCGGACGAAAATCGCAACTGTGCATGTTACCCATTTCAGTTCACCTCTTTGTCGATCAGCCGCATCCCCGGCGCCGGCAGCGCGAGGCGCAGCGATTTCAATAATCCGCTCACTCCGTCGCGGAACAGTTGCACGCACAGCAGGAAGATCAGGCCCGTGATGATGGTGACCGAGTCGCCGAGCGTGCCGAACCAGGCAATATCCGTTGTCCGGGCAAGCCATACGCCGAGTTCGCCGACCTTGTTCTCGACGGCGAGAATGACCAGTGCGCCGAGCGCCGGCGCATACCAGGAACGGATACCGCCCACCAGGACCATCAGGACGACCGTACCGGACATCCTCCAGTCGATGTCAGTGAGGGTGGCAAAGCCGAGCGTGATGGCTTTCATCGATCCTGCCACGCCCGCCAGGGCGGCCGAGACGGCGAACAGGAACACCTTGTAGTGGTCCACCTCGTAGCCGACGGAAGTGGCGCGGTTCTCCGATTCCCGTATCGATGCCAGAACCAGGCCCATGGGCGAATGGATCAGCCGCCAAGTGAAGAAGGACAAGGCGCAGACCACCGCCAGAACGACGTAATAGAGGACCAGGTCGCTGTCCAGGCTGACGATACCCAGCAGTGCGGGCCGCGGCACGCCCTGGAATCCGTCTTCCCCGCCGAAGTAGCGCGTTTGGAAGATCGCGAAATACGCCAGCTGCGCCAGAGCGAGGGTGATCATCGCGAAGTAGATCCCCTTGCGGCGCACCGCGAGGGCGCCGAAGGCGAGGCCGAGCACCGCCGCGTAGGCGGCGCCTGCGGCTATTGCCGCCTCGAAGCTGAAGGACCAGTCGCGCGCCACAGCCGCGGCGACATAGCCAGCGCCGCCGAAAAAGGCCGCATGACCGAAGGACAGCAATCCGGAAATGCCGAGCGCCAGGTTGAAGGCGATGGCGAACAATGCAAAGCACAAGACCTTAATCAGGAAGATCGGGTACGACACCAGCGGCGCGGCCAGCACGGCCGCCGCGCACAGCAGGGCGATAACGGTTTTTTGATCACGCATGCTTATTCCCTTCCGAAGAGTCCCGCCGGACGGATCAGCAGCACGATCACCATGGCGAGGAAAATGACGGTACTGGATGCCTCGGGATACACCACGCGCGCAATCCCTTCGACCAGTCCGAGGAACAGGCCGGTGACGGCTGCACCCAGGATGGAACCCATCCCGCCGATCACGACGATCGCAAACAGGACAATGATGACCTGGCCTCCCATCAGCGGCGTGATCTGGATGATGGGCGCGGCAACCACGCCGGCCAGTGCGGCGAGCGCCGAGCCGAGGCCGAATACCGCCGTCACATAGGCGGGG
>NZ_LSTO01000001.1:2996683-2999765 GCF_002211445.1 Noviherbaspirillum denitrificans
AAACGCTGGCGGCCAGGCTCCAGCACCGACCGAAGCACCGAAGCACGAAGACAATTCGAATGGCTCCGGCAAACATGGCGCGCTCAAGTCACTGAAGCGGTCTGCAAACGTTGAAGAAGATTCGGCCAACAAGAACAAGTCCGACGACAGCAGCACGTCGGACGTCAAAGGGAAATCCGGCTCCGGCAAATCGATGAGCACGTCCGACGACGATGACAATTCCGGCCCGTCCATCGACAACGGGAAGTCCACCGCACACGATGTTCACGATACGGCTGGCCATTCCGACGGCTCACACGTGGACGCCGGCAACGACCTGTTCACGTTCGGCGACACGCATGGCAATGCGCACGCATCGACCAGCGCCAACTGGTCCGACGTGATCGAGATGGATATCAATGACGATCTCACTTCAGGACACAGCGGCACGTGGACCGAGGAAATCGATGGCCAGAAGATCGTCGATGGTCATGTACCGGACAAGCTCGATACCGATACCGGCAAGGGCCATTCGGACCACAGCGACATCGACACGCACCATATCGACAAGCTGCACTGGTAATCCGCGCAATCTTTGCTACGATGGGACGCCTGCAAGCGTCCCATTTTTTTTCCAAAACCATGGACACCAGTACCTCGCTTCCAACGATCTTCGTATCCATCGCCAGTTACCGCGATCCCGATTGCCAGAATACGGTGCGCGACCTGTTCGAGAAGGCAGCGCATCCGGAGCGCGTGTTCATCGGAATTTGCTGGCAATACGTCCCGGTCGATGATGACGATTGCTTTGTCCTGGACACCCGCCCGGAGCAGATCAGGACGATCAAGGTCCATGCGTCGGAAAGCAAGGGGGTCTGCTGGGCGCGCAGCCAGGTGCAGACGCTCTGGCGCGGCGAGGATTACTTCCTGCAGGTCGACAGCCATATGCGTTTCGCCGCAGGCTGGGATGACCTGCTCATCGAAATGCTCGGGAAGTGCGAGAGTCCGAAACCGGTGCTTTCCACCTATCCCCTCGCCTTCACGCCGCCGGATACGCTGGCCGACGACGGCATCGTGACCATTTTCCCGAAAGAGTTCGATGACCACGGCGTGCTCTCACAGCGATCCGAGATCTCGAACATGAAGGACGCACCGCCCGTCCCGCCGCGGAACGCCTTCATCGGCGCGGGCCTGGTCTTCGCGTCGGCGCGAATCATCGAGGAAGTCCCCTACGATCCCCACATCTATTTCGAGGGTGAGGAAATCACGCTCGCGGTCCGGATGTGGACCAAGGGTTGGGATATCCATGTACCCAATGCGGTGGTCGCCTATCACGATTACGGCCGGCGGCAGGAGCGTCCGCGCCACTGGCATGACCAGACTGACTGGAGCACGCTGAACCAGCACGCGCGCAAGCGCATCCGCCATCTGCTCGGCGTGGAGTTATCCGGGGACGGCGAGAACCTGGTGGAAATCGATCGCTTCGGCCTCGGCGCAGTGCGCTCGCTGGCGCAGTATGAGGCTTTCTCCGGACTGGATTTCCGCGCCCGCCTTTACAAGGGCCAGCCCTTGCAGCGTCCCGGCCTGGCAGCGGACACGCCCGAGCAGGTCGCCGCGCGCAAAGCGGTATTCACCCTCATCTGGAAAGAAAACCTGTGGGCCTGCGAAGAGACGCGTTCCGGCGCCGGCTCTGCCCTGTCGGCAACCACGGCACTGCGCGAGTGGTTGCCGAAGACCCTGGATTTCCTCGATGTGCGCATCCTCGCCGATGCGGGTTGCGGCGATGCGAACTGGATCAAGGACCTGACCACGTCGCTGCGTTTTTATTTCGGCTACGACATCGTGCCCGGACTGGTCGGCGACATGCGCAGCCGCATGCAGGAGCGCACCAACTGCTTCTTCTCGGAAGCGGACATCGTGACAACGACGCTGCCGGAAAGCGATGCCATCCTGTGCCGCGATTGCCTGACGCATCTCCCGCTCGACGCCGTGCTGATGGCCCTGAAACGTTTCCGCCAGAGCGGCGCGCGCTATCTTATTGCGACCACGCATCCGATCGGCCGCAATGCATGGATCCGTGGCGGCGGATGGCAGGCGCTGGACCTCACCGCCGCGCCGTTCAACCTGCCCGCACCGCGAATGGTGCTGGATGAAGGCGGAACCAAGAAACTGGGCGTGTGGGCGATGGCCGACCTGCCGGCGTAACGGCAGTGATCAGACGTTGCGGAAGGTCGACAGCAACCATTCCACAAAGGCATTGACCTCAGGGCGGTCGCGCACCGGTTTTTCGTAGACGATGTAGTAGGCGTGTGGCGGGGTCTTCAGCTGCACATCCGGGAACAGGTGCACGATCTCGCCGTCAGCGATCAGGTTCTGTACAAAATGCTTGCGTGTCAGGCCGACGCCATGGCCGTGGCGCACCGCTTCCAGCAGCAGGCCGAGGTCATCCAGGCGCAGGCCGGTCGAGGGTTCCGGCCAGTCGAGTCCGGCGACGTCGAACCATGGCTGCCACGGCTCCAGCGCGGAGCGCAGCAGCGTGGCCTTCTGCAAGTCGGCGGGCGAATTCAAGCCGCCGATCTTCTCGAGGTACTTCGGACTGGAAACGGCAAAGGTCGGTTCTTCGTACAGCTTCTCGGTCACGAGGTCGGGATACTTGCCGGCGCCGAAACGCACTTCCACATCGCTCTCCGACAGGCTCAGGTCGTACAGCGGCACGGACAGGAACAGCTCGATCACGATGTCGGGATACTGCGCGGTGAATTCCGCCAGGCGCGGCACCAGCAGGCATCGCGCAAAGGTCGGCGGCACCGTGATCTTGACGCGCGGTTGCGCCGGCGTGCTACGGTGCGGCAGCGGGAAATCGGTCAGCGTGCGCAGGGCAGCCTTCACGACATCAAGGTAACGCCTACCGAACTCGGACAGCGAGACCGTACGGCCGTCGCGCAGGAACAGGCGCTCCCCGACAAAATCCTCCAGCAGTCGAATGCGGTGCGACAGCGCCGACGGCGTGATGCACAGTTCGTCCGCCGCAACGGCGAAGGAGCCATGACGGGCTGCCGCCTCGAAGGCGGACAGTGCGTGAACCGGCGGTAGGCGGGGGGGC
>NZ_LSTO01000001.1:2999775-3007379 GCF_002211445.1 Noviherbaspirillum denitrificans
GAAGCGGACGCACGCCTGCATGCGCACCTGATGCCGTTCGGCGAGGGCTTGCGCATGCAGGTCCTCGTCAAACCCTTCGCGGACGGCGGCCCCTTCTACCCGCCGGGCGAAGGCAGCGAAAGTGTCATTGCTGAAGTCGGCGGCAGGCGCTTGCACGCATCGCGCGACCTCGATGCCGAGAAGGCATCCGAACGGCAACTGGTTGCCGCCTGCCCCATGCTGGGTGAGGCGCGCAAAGCGCATGGCGAGTGGCTGTTCGACGATACGCAGGACAGCCTTGAACTGCTGCTGCAACTGCAGCACCTGGGCGACAGCATCGCCATCGCCTGGCCCGAAGGCGAACGTTTCCGCGTCGGGCAGGGCGCCGGCTTCGCGGAGATGCGCCTGACCGTCAAGAGCGAGCGCGACTGGTTTGCCGCCGGCGGGCAGCTCCAGGTCGACGAACAGACCGTGCTCGACCTGCGCACGCTGCTCGAACGGGTCAAACAGGGCAGCGGACGATTCATTCCGCTCGAAGGCAACCGTTTTCTCGCCCTGACCAGGGAGTTCCACCGCCGCCTCGGCGAACTGGCCGCATTTGGAGAGCTTCATGCGAAGGGTGTGCGCGTGCATCCGCTGGCTTCGTTCGCGCTGGAAGAACTGGCGGCCGAAACCGGCAGCGTGAAGGCCGACGCGCAGTGGGAGCAGCACCTCGCACGCCTGCGCGAACTCGATGCCTTCGATCCGCAACTGCCCGGCACTTTGCAGGCAGAGTTGCGCGGCTACCAGCAGGATGGCTTCCGCTGGCTCGCCCGTCTTGCGCACTGGGGCGTGGGTGCTTGCCTGGCCGACGACATGGGCCTGGGCAAGACCGTGCAGACGCTGGCGCTGCTGGTGGCGCGCGCAGGGCAAGGGCCGGCGCTGGTGGTGGCGCCGACCTCGGTGTGTCCCAACTGGATGAGCGAGGTTGCGCGCTTCGCGCCCACGCTCAAGCCGATGCTGTTCGGCGCCGGCGACCGCCGCGAAGCGCTGGCCGCATTGCAGTCCTTCGATGTCGTCATCACCAGCTACGGCCTGCTGCAGCAGGAAGCCGAACTGTTCGCCGGCGTGCGCTGGCATACCATCGTGCTCGACGAAGCGCAGGCCATCAAGAATGCCGCCACCAAGCGCAGCCAGGCGGTGATGGCGCTGCAGGGCGATTTCCGCATGGCCGTCACCGGCACGCCGCTGGAAAATCATCTCGGCGAATTGTGGAACCTGTTCCGCTTCATCAATCCCGGCCTGCTCGGTTCGCTGGAGCAATTCAACCAGCGCTTCGCCGTGCCGATCGAGCGCGACAACGATGCGGCCGCGCGCGCACGGCTACGGCGCTTGGTCCAACCGTTCATGCTGCGCCGAACCAAGAGCCAGGTCCTGGCCGAACTTCCATCGCGCACGGAAATCCTGCGCGATATCGAATTGTCGAAAGAGGAAATGGCGCTGTACGAATCGTTGCGCCGCGACGCGCTGCAACGACTGGCCGCCGACGGTGCGCCGGCGGGGCAGAAGTCACTGCAGATCCTTGCGGAAATCATGCGGCTGCGCCGCGCCTGCTGCAATCCGCAACTGGTCGCGCCCGAACTCGGCCTGGACAGCAGCAAGCTGGCTGCCTTTGGTGAACTGCTGGACGAATTGCTCGAGAACCGGCACAAGGCCCTCGTCTTCAGCCAGTTCGTCGACCACCTCGGCCTGATCCGCGCCTACCTCGACGAGCGCGGCGTACGCTACCAGTACCTCGACGGCGCCACACCCATGCAGGAACGCCAGCGGCGCGTCGACGCCTTCCAGGGCGGTGAAGGCGAGGTCTTCCTCATCAGCCTCAAGGCCGGCGGCACCGGCCTCAACCTGACGGCGGCGGATTACGTGATCCACATGGACCCGTGGTGGAATCCCGCGGTCGAAGACCAGGCATCGGACCGCGCCCATCGCATGGGCCAGCAGCGGCCGGTCACGATTTACCGGCTGGTGGCGCGCAACACCATCGAGGAAGCGATTGTCGACCTGCACCGCCACAAGCGCGACCTGGCAGACAGCCTGCTGGAAGGCGGGGATGCCGGCGGCAGGATGTCGCCGGATGAGATCATGCAGCTGTTGCGCGGGGAGGCCGGATAGTGGAATACAGGCATCGATGCAATAATGCGGGCATCCCTTTACACCAGGAGTCTCCATGGCCGGACCGGTAGAAATCACCAGCATGGCGCTGTTCTGCGATTTCGAGAACATTGCGCTGGGCGTGCGCGACGCCAAGTACGCCCACTTCGACATCCGCCGCGTGCTCGAACGCCTGCTGCTCAAGGGCAGCATTGTGGTCAAGAAAGCGTATTGCGACTGGGACCGCTACAAGGATTTCAAGGCGCAGATGCATGAGGCGTCGTTCGAGCTGATCGAGATCCCGCATGTGCGCCAGTCGGGCAAGAATTCGGCCGACATCCGCATGGTGGTCGACGCGCTCGACCTCTGCTACACGAAGGCGCACGTGGATGCCTTCGTCATCATCAGCGGCGACTCGGATTTCTCGCCGCTGGTGTCCAAGCTGCGCGAGAACAACAAGTACGTGATCGGCATCGGCGTCAAGGATTCGACTTCCGACCTGCTGGCGGCCAATTGCGACGAGTTCATTTTCTATGACGACCTGGTGCGCGAGCAGAAGCCCAAGCGCAAGGTGGCGGAGAAGAAGCCTGCCGCGAAGAAAACCGGCAACGGCGCGGCAAAAGCGCAGGCGCCGAAGAGCGAGGATGACCGGCGGCAGGAAGTGCTCGACTTCGCGGTCGAGACGGTGGAAGCGCTGGTCGCCGAGCGCGGCGACGACAAGATCTGGGGTTCGATGGTCAAGCAGACCATGAAACGGCGCCGGCCGGGATTCAATGAGTCGTCTTACGGCTACCGCTCGTTCCGCGAACTGATCGAGGATGCGCAGCAGCGGAACATGCTGACCATCGCGCGGGATGACAAGACGGGGCAGTATGCGGTGAGGCTGGCGTCGGCGGAGGATTAGGCCGCCGGTTCCACCACCGCCTTCTGCGCCGATGCCGGCGCGCCAGGAACAGTACGCGCCCCCTGCACCGGCTCCGGCAGCGGCGCCGCTTCCGCATGATGCGGATCGATGAACAGGCGCACGAGGTTGGTATCCGATGCAATGCCGATCAAAGGTGCGCCACCGCCGTCGATCTTGCCGTTCTCCCACGCCGCCGCGACTTCGCGGCCCAGGTTGCGCAAGTGCTTGAGGAAGCCCAGTGCAGTATTGCTCTTGCTGGCGACACCGAAGCAGGCCATCTCCGCGTGCGGCGGGATGTAGTGGATCAGCACTTCCACCTTGTTGTGCAGGGTCTTGCACGCCTTCATCGCATCCGGATGCGGCATCAGTTCGCGCAGCAACTCGTTGACCTCATGGATGCGCTTGATCTCGGAAATCAGCGATGCATTGAAGGTGATCTCGTTCATGCGGTCGATGATTTCCCACGCGGTGTCGGGCGGCAGGTTGGTCTTGTCCATCACGATCGGGTTGACGCCGACGATGACGAGGTCACGCGTTTCCTGCTTGTGGTACTGCACCAGCGGAATCAGCGCCGGATCGGCGACATAGCCGCCATCCCAGTAGTATTCCTCGCCGATCTTCACCGCGCGGTCGGCCACCGGCAGGCAGGCGGAGGCAAGCAGGTGGTCGACATCGATTTCATTCTTGTGGAAGGTCTGCAGCTGGCTGGTGCGGACGTTCGTGGCGCAGACGTAGAGCGCCGGGCCGATGGTGCTTTCGCGCAGCACCTTGAAGTCGATGCAATCCGCGAGCGCCATCGATACCGGGTTCTGGCGCAGGTCGAACAGGCGCTGGTAGGGCGACATCACCAGCGACAGTGCATTGAGCGCCACCGGGATCGGCGTGCCGTCAATGTTCCATGACGGGTACAGCGGGTTGGCGAGGAAGCGGTAGGGGTTCAGCGTGAAGTCGCCGATGGCGGCGACGTTGGTCCAGAACTGCTTGAGCAGGCGCCGCGTTTCGGCGCGGCGTCCGGTGTCCGTCAACGGCTTGCCGTCGGGGCTCTTTTCCAGGTTGAGGCCATAGGCGAGGACCGCGGCGACCATCGCGCCGCCGCTGGTGCCGCTGACAGCCGCGATCTCGATGTCTTCGTTCTGCAGCAGGCGGTCGACCACGCCCCAGACATAGGCGGAATGCGCGCCGCCGCCTTGCAGCGCGAGCAGGATTTTTTTCTTTTTCGGTGTGGTTTTATTCCTGGGCATGGTCCTGGCCTCGTGTGAAAGATCAGTACCAATGTAGGGGAATGCCCCGGCGCGCGCAACTTGCTCAGTGGCAATCCGGCGCGGTCTGGTCGAGATAGACTTCGAAGGCGATGTTGCGCACCGCGCTCTTCATCAGCTTGTCGAGCTGGCCGGTTGAGGTCCAGTCGGCGACGACTTTCTTCAGGTAATCCGCGGTCTTCCTGTCGGCGGCGGGAACGACAAAGGCCAGCGTGGTGCGCGGCCCGGCCGGCAGGCGCGCGGAAAACTTCTTCCATTCCGGGTAGCGGATCAGTTCTTCCAGCATCGCGCTGTCGTGCACGGTCGCGTCGCATTCGCCGATGCGCACCGCGATGAACGCATCAGCCGGGGCGCGGTAGACCTTTTCAATGGCGCCGTACCTGGCCGCGATGGTGCCCGTGTGCACACCGCCTTCGGACACGCAGACCTTGCGGCCTTTCAGCTGCTCCCAGGTCTTGATGTCGGTGTCGTTGCGCATGATCGCCATCGGCGCCGACGTGTAGCCGGTGGGGATGACGGTGTGGGTGCGGACCAGCGGATCGTTGTCCGTGACCGTGGCGAGGGCCAGGTCGGTCTTGCCGCCCTTCACTGTCGCGAGAGGGAGCTTGAGGCGTTTCGCGACGTCTTCCAGCAGTGCCTGGTCGAGCGTTTCGGGTGTGCGGAATTTCATGCCGCCGCGGTATTCCGGCACCACGTACTGGATGCCTGCCTGCAGCGTGCCGCGCTGGCGTGCGTTGTCCAGTCCGCCGGCTTGCGCGATGCCGCAGGCGGCGAGCAACAGCAGCGTCAGGCGGACGGTATGCATGGTCAGACGTATTGGTAGCGCAGCACGCGGTGCTTCAGGCGTTCGAGCAGCAGCTGGTCGATCAGCGGCGCGATGATGGCGATGGCGAGGATGTTGGTCATCACGCCCACCATGTCAGCGGTTTCGCCCGCATACGACAGCGAACGGCCGAGGCCTTTGCCGAAGCCCACCAGCATCTCGCAGGAAATCAGCGCGCGCCATGCATTGCCGAACGCGAGCTGGGCGCCGGTGATCAGTTCCGGCATCACGGCCGGCAGGTAGACGCGCTTGAGCAATTCCCAGTGCGACGCGCCCATCACGCGGGCGGCGGAGACGTGGACCTGCTGCACGCTTTCGGTCGCGTTCATCACCGACAGCGCCGCCGGGAAGAAGGCGGAGATCGCGACGACCACGATGATCGGCATGTTGCCGAACCCCATAAGGATCAGGAACAGCGGCACCCAGGCGATCGACGGGATCGACTGCAGGATGATGATCGCGGACTTGAGCACCTCGCGGAAGAAAAACATGATCGCGCCGAGCAGGCCGAAGCCGACGCCGAACAGCATCGCCGAGCCGTAGCCGGTGCCGAGGCGGAACAGGCTGCCCCACAGCGCGGTACGGAAGCTCTCGGACTGCATTTCATTCCACAGGCGGACGATCACGGTGGGCACGTCCGGCATCAGGAAGTCGGGCAGCGACCATGCGGCGGCCTGCCAGCCGAGGAGGATGACGGCGACTGCAAGGACGAAGGCGATTTTCTTGTTGGCGCCGGAGAGGCGGGGTTTGGTGCTCATGTTGTTCTTCAAATGCGATGGCCGGCGGAGGCCGGCCATGGTGTGCTTGGGTTTTCTCCCTCCTCTCGTCTGCGCGAGAGGGGAATGATTACAACTTCCGCTGCTGCTGCCAGCTCAGATCCAGGATCGACTTCACATCGAACGGCTTGCCGTCACGCGTCTTCAGCGAACCCTGCTCCTGCAGGATATCCGCGATCTCCTGCATGCGCGCCTGTTCCTTCGCGGTCAGCACCGGGCTGAAGGTCTGGCTCTTGATCGCGTCGGTGATGACGGTCTCGCGCGGCAGGTCGCCCTTGGTCAGGGTCTTGAGCGTCGGTTCGCTGATGAAGTAGCCGGCGATGTGCTTGGAGGCGTCAGCGGGTTTCTTTTGCAGCATGTCGATCGCTTCCTTCTGCGCATCGAGCGACTTCCATACCGCATCCTTGCGCTTCTTCAGCGTCTCGCCGGAGGTGATGACGACCATGCAGGGGAAGGGCCAGACTTCTCCGATTTCATAGACCTGCTTCACCGGCGCCACCAGTTGCGCGATGCTGGCTTGCGGCTCAAACAGGAACGCGGCGTCGACGCGCTTGCCGATCAACGATTGTACGGCCACCTGCGGGCTCACGCCCATCACGTTGACGTCGTCCGGCTTGAGGCCGGCCTGCTTGAGCACCACGCCCTTGAGCACGGTGTCGGCGGTGCTGCCCTCGGCCTGCGACGCGAGGATCTTGCCCTTGAGGTCGGACACTTTCTTGATGCCCGATTCGTCGCGTGCGATGATCGCGTGGTAGCCGTGCTGCGCGCCGCCCACCACCTTCAGGTCCGCGCCCTTGGAGGCCCAGGCGACCGCGTTGGTGAAGCCGAGCACGCCGGAATCGAGCTGGCCGCCGACGATGGCCTTGATGAGGTCGGTGCCGGACTTGAATTCGACCAGTTCGACATCCAGGCCGTACTTCTTGTACAGGCCGGCTTCCTGCGCCAGGATCGCTTGCGCATCATCCATCACGCGCAGGTAACCCACCTTGAATTTTTCCTCGGCGTTCGCCTGCACGGCGATCGCGAATGCCGCGACCGCGGCCAGCAACAGTTTCCCGGATTTCATATTCCCGCTCCTTCCGTCAGTGTTACATCCTCGTGCTCCGCATGGATGCCGAGCAATTGCAAAATCTCGCGCCGCACGTCGGCGAAGTCCGACAAGTCGTGCGTCTTCTCGAAGTGTTCGAGGTTGAATTCCTTCAATACCTTCGCCGGGCGGTTGCTGAACACCAGGATGCGGTCGGCGAGGAACAGCGCCTCGTCCACATCATGGGTGACCAGCAGCACCGTGGGCCGCGCTTCGCGGATCAGGTCGCGCAGGACATCCTGCAGTGTCATCCGGGTAAGAGCGTCGAGCGCGCCGAAGGGTTCGTCCAGCAGCAGCACTTTCGGGCTTGTGATGAACGCGCGCGCGAGTGCCGCGCGCTGCCGCATGCCGCCCGACACCTGGTGCGGGTAGTAATCCTCGAAGCCCTTGAGGTTGACCTTTTCCAGCCAGGCAAAAGCCTGCTCGCGCGCCTGCTTCTTGTCGACCTTCTGCAGCTCCAGCGCCATCGACACGTTTTGCGCGAGCGTCATCCACGGATAGAGCGCATTTTCCTGGAACATCAGCATGCGCTCGGGATTCGGCCCCTCGACCGGCTTGCCGCCGGCGAGCATCTGCCCGCCGCTCGGCTTTTCGAGCCCGGCGGCAATGTGCAGCAGCGTCGACTTGCCGCAGCCGGACGGGCCGA
>NZ_LSTO01000001.1:3007389-3017341 GCF_002211445.1 Noviherbaspirillum denitrificans
CTGGTCGACCCGATCGTGGAGCGCACCGTCGGCCTGATTCGCCGTCGCGGCCGCGAATTATCTCCGTCGGCGCGCCAGCTGTATCAGATGATTGAACAGACCTGGCCGCGCCGCTTGCGTTAGACGGCAATAAGCTGCGCGGCGAATCAGGCAGCTGCCAACCCGGCGTCATGGGCCGGCGCTTCCTCCACTTCTTCAAGCTGGACGAATCCGCGGTTCAATTCGCTCTCGAGCACGCGGCGGTCGCATGCGCCCTCCCACAGCGATACCACGATGCTGGCGACGGCATTGCTGACAAGGCTGGTCAGCGCGCGCGCTTCCGACATGAAGCGATCGATACCGATGATGAGGGCGACGCCGGCGACCGGAATTTCCGGCATCACCGAGAGAGTCGCGACCAGTGCGACAAAGCCGCTGCCCGTTACGCCGGCGGCGCCCTTCGAGGTCAGCAGCATCACGCCGAGCATGGTCAGGATCTGCGCGAGCGACAGGTGGATGTTGCAGGCTTGCGCAATGAACACGGTGGCCAGCGTCAGGTAGATCGCGCTGCCGTCGAGATTGAAGGAATAGCCCATCGGCAGCACCAGGCCGGACACGCCTTTCTTGCAGCCGAGCTGTTCCAGCTTCATCAGCATGCGCGGCAGCACGGGTTCGGTGGAAGACGTGCCGAGCACGACGATCAATTCTTCCTTGAAGTAGCGCAGCGTCTTCAACAGGCTGAATCGGTGCAGGCGGGCCAGGGTCGCCAGCACGACGAACACGAAGAACAGGCAGGCGACATAGAAGGTGCCGATCAGCATGCCGAGCGAACTGATGGACTTGACGCCGTACTTGCCGACGGTGAAGGCCATCGCACCGAAGGCGCCCAGCGGAGCGAGTTTCATCAGGAAGCCGAACACGGTAAACAGCACATGCGAGAAGGAGTCGATGCCGTCCAGCATCAGCTTGCCGCCACGTCCGGTGCGCGCCACGCCAAAGCCGATCAGGATCGCCAGCAGCAGCACTGGCAGCACTTCACCCTCGGCGAACGCACCGAAGAAGGAATGCGGAATGATGTGCATCAGGAAGGGCACGAAGCCCTTGGGGGCGTCCGGCTTGACATACTTCGCCGCCACGGACTGGTCGAGCAAGGACGGATTCACGTTCATGCCGGTGCCGGGTTCCAGCAGATACACCGCGACCAGGCCGGTGGCCAGCGCAATCAGTGTCAGCAGGTAGAACAGGCCCATCGCCTTCACCAGCGTCTTGCCGACTTCCTTCATGTCGCTCATCTTGGCAATGCCGAGGGCGATGGTGCAAAACACGATAGGCGCAATCATCATCTTGACGAACTTCACGAACGCGTCGCCCAACGGCTTGAGCGAAGCGCCGAAGTCCGGCCAGTAATGCCCCACTGCGACGCCTGCGGCCACCGCCATCAGCACCTGGAAGTAGAGGGATTTGTAGTAAGGGGTTTTCGTTTTCACGCTCGTCTCCGTGAACAATTTGTTTGGAATGGAATGACGCAATGCGCCGGTACGAAGAGAGTGTCCTATCTGCCAAGTGATTTGTATATTGCGAGTTTTTTTGCGATTAATGCATCTGCAGCATGAGTGACGAAATCTTGTCGAAATGGAATGCCAGGCTTCCTTCATCAGCCCAACCCACGCGACTCGCAACTTACAACTGGTTACCCTTCCTTACAGCAAATCCATGCTGTCTATCTACACTTACGGGTATGTGGAACAGTGCATTTCAGGGTCCGGTCCTTGGTGCATGACACTCTCAAAACGCCGTCAGTGATTCACCCAGCAATCCTGACCTGAACTGCCGGACCGGAGGCCAGTTACGTCCCGAGGCCGGAAACGGGTCCTTGCGCAGCACACGATGCCGGATGCCCATGACCGCCCGGTCAGCCGATAGAGGCATCGCATCTGCAACGACCCGACTACACGACATCGACGCGCGCCCTGCCCTGCAGGAACGCAACGCGATGGGGTTCGCCCAAGAGGCGGGCATTGATTGACGAAATCGAACGACGAGGAGGAATCACTCATGAAAGCAAGGAATCGCATTGCCATCGTTCTCGCCGCGGCAGCCTTTACGTTCACGGGCTGCGCCTCGACGTCCAAGCAGGAAAGCGTCGGGGAATACATCGATGACTCGGTCATCACGACCAAGGTGAAGGCGGCCATATTCAACGATCCGGCGCTCAAGTCGAGCGAGATCAACGTCGAGACCTACAAGGGCGTGGTCCAGTTGAGCGGTTTCGTCAGCTCCAGAACCATGGTGGACAAGGCGGTCGCCAGTGCACAGGGCGTGCGCGGCGTCGTGTCCGTCAAGAATGACATGCGGCTGAAGTGAAGGGGCCGCGAGGCATGGGACGGAGTGTGTGCCAACCCCGGCAAGGAGGAAAACAAATGAAGACGACCAAAGGATGTACATCCGTTGCGCTCGCCGTGGCGATGGTGCTCGGCCTGGGCGCTTGCAGCGGCATGTCGAAGCGCGATGCGAACACGGTGATGGGTGCCGGTATCGGTGCGCTCAGCGGCTCGATGCTCACCGGCGGCAGCGCGCTTGGCACGGTCGGCGGCGCCGCCGTCGGTGGCGTGATCGGCAACAGGATGGGCCGATAGCATCGGCCTGAGGGAGTGCGGGCGGCGCAGTCCGCGCCGTTGTGACTTGAACGTCCAGCCTTGCCCTCACTCGCCCAGCATTCCAAACTCAATGGGGGCCTTCGTGTAGAACAATCGCACGTTCTCCCTGCGAAGACGTTCAAACAGCCTGTCGGCCTCTTCGGCTGAAACGATCATGACGATACAGACGGGCTGGTCGGCAAGTTCAAGGAAGCGTGCCGAGTGAACCCGGTGACGGTGGCCCATGCCTTGACTGGCAGGGATCACCGTTACGCCAGGCAGGTTCAGTTCATTCGTCAATTGGACAAGCCAATCGACGAGATGCATTCCGGCGTGGCGGCAGTTTTGCTCGGTAAAGAAGGTCAGTTGAAATCCGTCCATGCCTGTTCTCCTGATGACGCTTCGTTCGACTGGAACGTTGCACTGCCTGACAAAGTCATGACGAGCGACCCGGCCTTTCATATTGCGCCGCACGGCCTGCGACAAATGACCGCTGGCCGTTACACACGAGCCAGCGGATAGATTACACCTACGCCGCAAATCCGCCGTCGATCGACAGGCTGGCACCAGTGACATACGCTGCTTCGTCACTGGCCAGGTAAGCGACAAAACCCGCAATTTCTTCAGTCCGGCCGTAACGGCCCAAGGCCATCATTCCTTTCATCATCGCCGCAAAATCACCGCTGTCCGGATTCATATCCGTATCGACGGGCCCGGGCTGCACATTGTTGACCGTGATTCCACGAGGGCCGAGGTCGCGCGCCAGGCCGCGGGTGAGGCCGACCAGCGCCGACTTGCTCATCGCATACGGTCCACCGCCTGCAAACGGCATGCGGTCGGCGTTGGTGCTGCCGATATTGATGATGCGGCCGCCGGCAGTCATGTGGCGCGCAGCTTCCTGCGTCGCCACGAACACGCTGCGTACGTTGATTGCCAGGGTACGGTCGAAGTCTTCCAGGCTGAACTGGTCCAACGGCGCGACGGCCAGCGTCCCGGCATTGTTGACGAGAATGTCGAGACGTCCATGTGTTTCGACTGTCCTGCGAATGGCAGCCGACAACGCGCCGGCATCGGCACTGTCGGCCTGGAGCGCGACGGCGTTCCCGCCCGCCTCCTTGATTGCATCGACTGTCGCTTGCGCCTGGTCCGCCCCTTTGACGTAGGTAATGACGACGGCGGCGCCATCGGCGGCCAGCCGCTTCGCGATGGCTGCGCCGATACCGCGCGATCCGCCTTGAATGAATGCGACCTTGCCGGCCAGTCCTGTGTTCATCGACATGAAAGTACTCCTGAAAATTGAAATGGGGAGTTCAGTATCGCTTTTCGTTTATGGTCGAACTAGCCGGTAATTGTGCTATTCATTTCATACCAATGGTTTAAAATCGCACCATGGAAACCTTGAGCAGCATTGAATGCTTTGTCCGTAGCGCCGAAGCCGGCAGCTTTTCCGAAGCGGCGCGGCGGCTCGGCCTGACCTCGGCGGCGGTCGGCAAGAACGTCGCCAGACTGGAAGCGAGCGTGGGGGTACGTCTGTTCCACCGCAGTACGCGGCATCTGGCCCTGACGGAAGCCGGGCAACGCTTTCTCGCGGAAGTGAGCGGCGGACTCTTTGCCATCCAGACGGCGGTCGCCCACCTTGGAAGTGCGGGCGGAGAACCGGCCGGCACGTTGCGCGTGAGCATGGGCAATTCCTTTGGCCTGACCTATATCGTGCCCTTGCTGGACAGGTTCCTGAAACAGTACCCGCACATCTCACCCGACTGGCATTTCGATAATCGACCGGTCGACTTGATCAGTGAGAACTTCGATGCGGCCATTGGCGGCGGCTTTGATATCTCTCCCGGCGTGGTCGCGCGTGACCTGGGACCAGCGCATCGGGTGCTGGTGGCGTCGCCCCGATATCTGGACCAACATCCGCCGGTGAAGACACCGGCGGACCTTGCACATTGCGACGGCATCCTGGTCCGTTCGCCACAAACCGGGCGCGTGCGCGCGTGGCCCTTGCGCAATCGTTCCGGACAGCAGGCGCCGATCCAGCTGCGCCAGCACATCATGATGAGCGATCCGGAAGCTGTATGCCGGGTTGCCGAAATGGGATTGGGAATCGGCCTGGCCAGCATGCCCCATGCCCTGCCGTATCTCAATGACGGAAAACTGTCGCGCGTCCTCCCCGACTGGTATGTGGACGGCGGCATGCTGGCGCTCTACTTTCCCTCGCAGAACTTGCTGCCGGCAAAGACGCGCGCCTTTGTTGATTTCGTGGTCGCGCATTTTCGTGAGCAGAAGCTGGCGCAGCGGTTTTCTGCTTTGGGGTGAAGCCTTGTCGCTCCTGCCGCCGAAGCGCAGGTGGCAGGAACCGTCCGCTCCAACACCCGAGTGGGGAATTCGAGCGGAAATATCATCAGCGCGCACTGCACTGAAGGTGCCGGCATCGGCCAGCCCGCCTATTCTTTATCCTTGACCACCGCCACCGCGTTCCTGCCGACGTTCTTGGCCATGTACATCGCGTTGTCTGCAAAGTGCATCAGCTCGCGCGCCGTTTGCGCATGTTGCGGGTAGAGCGCAACACCGATACTTGCCGAGATCTCCAGGCGCACATCGCCAGCACGGGAAAATGGCGCTTCCAGGCAGCCACGTATTTTTTCCGCGACACCAAAGGCTTCATCAAGGTTGCCGATGGCGGGCAAGAGGACAACGAACTCATCGCCGCCAATCCGCGCGACCGTATCCGATCCCCGGACACATCCCTGCATGCGCGACGCGACACTTTGAAGGAGCCAGTCGCCCACGTGGTGGCCATATTGGTCGTTCACCGGCTTGAACCTGTCGAGGTCGACGAACAACAGACCGATGTTTTGGTGCTGCCGTTGAGCAAAGGCGAGCAACTGATCCAGGCGGTCTTCCAGCAGGCGCCGGTTTGGCAGGCCGGTGAGGCGGTCGTAGAAAGCGAGCTGGTCGAGCTCGTGCTGGATTCGCTTTTGTTCCGTGATGTCATAACTGACGCCAAGCATGCGCGTTGCAGTGCCGCCAGCGGACATGACCTTGGCAACGGACTTGATGTAATGCACTGATCGGTCTGGCCAGAAGATGCGAAATTCGCTGGAAAACACGGTTCCGCGCGTCATGGCGACGGACAGCTCTGCGTCTACGCGAACGCGATCCTCCGGGTGCAATATGCGCGTCCACCCGTCGTAGGTAACGTTAAAGGCGCGGCTGGAAAGGCCGTACAGGTGATACATCACCGAATCCCATGAAAGGTGACTCTCCTGCGCATCCCATTCCCACAAGCCGATAATGCCGACTGCCGCTGCGGCCTCGATTCTCTCCTTGGCCGCGCGCAGCTCGCTCGCTGTGTGTTCCAACTGGTGCGTGGCCTCTGCAAGAACGTTTCGAGCATCTTCGTGGTACGCCGTAAGGTAGCGTTCCTTCAGACGCAGTCCCTTGAAGCGCCATGCGAGGGATTCGGTGTCTTCGACCGACAAGGCCAGCAAGGTGCCGGGCTTCAGCACATCGATCGCCGCATCCACGCGCGCCGCCTGCTCGGGACTCTTGCAGCGAAACCGGACCGTAATCGTCAATCGGCGCAACATCGGATTTTGCGGAAAAGGCGCGTCATCCACGTGGACATCGACATATTCCATGTCGTCGAACAGGATGCAGCCGCCGTAGAACACACCGCGCACATAATCCGGTGGCAAAGCCACCACGTTGTCGTAGATGGCGAGCCCCTGCTCCACGTCGATCGACGTGAGCCTGCACCAGCCGATTTCCTCCGGCGCACCGCCGCGGACGACCGAGTTGTAACCGCCGCTTTCGTCGTTCGCATGCAGCCAGTCGAGACCCGACTGGATCATCGTCTTTCCTGGGCCCTGTTCGTACCAGATACGCAAAAAATTGATACCGGCGAAAAAAAGGATATTTGATGACGGGACGGTGGACGCGAGCTGCTCCAGCGTGGAAATGAGCATCGAATAGGGGTACCACACCAGAGGTTCGATCTCGTCCGCACGCAAGCGGATGTCACTTTGCGGAAGCGATTTGACGTTGTGGAGTGACGCAAGCAACCCGAGCAGAAAGGCGCCAGAGACCTCTCCCTTGAGTACTTTTTCAGACGGCATGGATACGCTCATCGATGAAGAATCTGGATACAGGACTTCAAGGGGCGCCGCGCAAAAGCCTTGCCGCCTCCATGCAGAAAATCCGTTGACGGCACGGGGCCGTTTTTAATTCTGAGTATAGTCCTCTCATCGACCGGCTGTCACCAAACGGCCGCTTCCATGTCGTCCCCTTCCCATGGTGGTGCGTCAACGACCTTCGATCGCTGCCGCTGCGGTTTGCTTCCCCGTTAGGAAAATGAAAATCCCGATCGCTTGCTGAAGTAGCGCCGGAATTGCGCTGGATCAGGCAAGTTGACAAAAAGGGAATGACCTCGACAACGAAAATTCGTACACTCTCGCGTTTCCGCACGGAAATATAAATCATCGCGTTGTTTCTTCAAGGGGAAGACAGTGGTCGCAGTACATCAATTCGGGTCCATCAAGACGCGTCTTACCATCGTGTTCGTCAGTGTTGTCGTCGTTTCCATGCTGTTGCTGGCCGTGGCAAATTTTGTAACGACGCGCTCGAGCACGATGCAAGCCATCGATACACAGCTCAAACAGATCTCGGAAGGGCGCTCGAGCGCCATTGCCGACTGGGTCAAGGCGGAGCGAGCGGTCGTCGCTTCAATGACGGACAATGCCGGCGCCGGCGACATGCTGCCTTTTTTGAAAGCCGCCGAAATTGCCGGCTCCTTCGAGCTTGCCTATACCGGCTATGCTGACAAGCGCATCGTGTTCTCCAAGCCGCAGCCGGATCTGCCGAAAGACTACGATCCGACCGGCCGGCCGTGGTACAAGCAAGCGATAGAAAAAAATGCGTCCATCCTGACGCCTCCCTACGAAGACGCCAGCAGCCACAAATTGGTCGTGTCATTCGCCCAGCCGGCAAAGGGCGCAACCGCGGTCGTCGCTGCCGACGTGCTGCTCGATTCCGTGGTCAACATCGTGCTCTCGATCAAGCCGACGCCAAACAGCTACGCGTTCCTGGCCGACAGCAACGGCCTGGTGATTGCTCACCCCGACAAGAATCGCCTGCTCAAGCCAGTCAGCGACATGGACAGCAGCTTGTCAGGCAAGAGCCTGCAGGAGGCCTCCGGCAGCATGCATGCCTCCGAAGTCACGCTCAACGGCCAGCACGCCATGTTGCACGTCAGCCGGGTTGCCGGCACCGACTGGATGCTGGCCGTGGTATTGGACAAGGCAGAAGGCACGGAGGCGCTATCGGGCATCCTGAAGAGCTCCCTGATCACTGCCGTCGCCGCCGCAATCATTGCAGCCATCATCCTGAGCTTGTTCATCTCGCGCATCATGGGACGCATGACCGCCGTGCGGGACGCGCTCCAGGACATCGCTTCGGGCGACCGCGACCTGACCCGCCGCCTCGATACGAGCGGTAACGACGAACTGTCGCAGATCGCCACCGCGTTCAATCAGTTCGTCGATCAGATTGCGCGCGTCCTGGTCGATATTCGAAGCTCCAGTGATTCGGTGAAGCTCGCAGCAGGTGAAATCGCAACCGGCAATCTCGATCTGTCTTCTCGCACCGAGCAGCAAGCCGGGTCGTTGCAGGAAACGGCGTCGGCGATGGAAGAGCTGACTTCCATCGTCAAGCAGAATGCCGAGAACGCGCGCCTTGCCAACAAGCTGGCCGAGGACGCCTCGCAAGTGGCGGTCGAGGGCGGTTCCGTGGTATCGAAGGTGGTGACAACCATGGATGCCATCAGCGCTTCGTCGCAAAAGATCAGCGACATCATCGGCGTCATCGACGGCATCGCCTTCCAGACCAACATCCTGGCGCTGAACGCCGCCGTGGAAGCGGCGCGTGCCGGCGAACAGGGCCGCGGCTTCGCGGTGGTGGCATCGGAAGTGCGCACGCTGGCCCAGCGCAGTGCCAATGCCGCGAAGGAAATCAAGGAGCTGATCAGCGATTCGGTGGGCAAGGTGGAAGTCGGCAGCGCGCTGGTCAATGAAGCAGGCCAGACGATGGAAGGCGTGGTCAACAGCGTCAAGCGCGTCACCGACATCATGTCGGAAATCCTGGCCGCGACCCAGGAGCAATCTGCCGGCATCGAGTCGGTGCACGATTCCATCGGCCAGATGGACAGCGTGACGCAGCAGAATGCCGCGCTGGTCGAAGAAGCTGCCGCTGCCGCAGGCTCCTTGCAGGAGCAGGCAACGTCTCTCGCGGACATCGTCGCCGCGTTCAAGCTGGGTAATGTACAGCCAAATCTGCAGCCTGCAGCGAGGACGGCGGTATCTCAACCGCGTCCTGCGGGCCAGGTAGCTGTGCGTGCCCGGCCGGCAAGCAAGGCAGTGGTGCCGAGGACAGTCGGTGCCAAGCCGGTGGCAACTGCCAACGGCGACTGGGAAGAGTTTTGAACGACAGTCCCGGCCCTGATCAGCCATTTAAGTGCCGCATCGCCTATCCTGGCGATGCCCCTGCAATACATGCAGTCCAGGAAGAAAGCTACTCCGTCCTGATGCAGGAGGAGATAGAGGTGATCCTGCAGCGGCTACATGACGCTCCTCGGACATGCTGGATCGCCGAGGACGATGCAGGGCCCTGCGGATACCTGTTAGCCTACCCGTCCAGGCTGGGCGCCGTCACACCTCTGGGCGGGCATTTCTGCCTCGTTTCCAATGCAGACACCTTGTACCTTCACGACCTGGCGGTACCAAGCCGCATGGCTGGCAAAGGCGTTGGCAGCGCCCTTGTCGAGCTTGCCATGCAGGCTGCCGCCGCCTGGAACATATCCAGTTCCGCACTCGTATCGGTGCAAGGCTCCCGCCAGTACTGGATGCGCCTTGGGTACACAGCGATGGCGCCCGATTTGCAATACGCTGCGAACCTGAAGAGCTATCCCGACGACGCGGTCTATATGGTCAAGCGGCTCTGCGGTTCCTGACGCGCAGTCAGCTGGGTGTGAAATAGAGTGCTCGGCCAACTTCCGTTGGTTTTATGGCACGGGCAGCGCCGATATCGTGTAAGACTCGCCAAAATTCTTGTGCAATCGCGCCATGAAGGAACATAATTTGTTTCCCTAAGGAAACATTTTTATATCCACGCATGCCTTCCCTGCCAAATCTGACCCTCGCTGGAATCTGGACTCCCATTGACAGCCGTTACCTCGTAGCAGACAAGAACTATGGGGGTCTTGCCCAGACCACCTATGCCCACCTGCCAATAGGAAGCGGCAACGGCCTTTTGATCTCGGGGTGGGGCTGGACTGGCGGGGT
>NZ_LSTO01000001.1:3017351-3022420 GCF_002211445.1 Noviherbaspirillum denitrificans
GGTTCGCGCCCAGATAGGGCATCAGCACCGAGCCGATCCATTCGTCGACGCCGTCCGTGACGCCTCGCTGGCGCGGCAGCTTGTGCACTTTCCCCATCCATTCGTCCAGTGGATCAAGGAAGCGCGCCGGGCCCGAGAAACGCTCGACACTCCGGCCCAGCTCCTGCTCGATAAGGGCCTGGATGAATTCATTCTTCGAGCCGAAGAGCGTATAGAAGGTGCTGCCGGTGCGCCCTACTCCGCCCATCGCGGTGTCGACCGTGAGGGCGGGCAGGCCTTTTGTTTTCGCCATCGTCGCGCTTTGCGCAAGGAGTTGCACCTTCAGGGCAAGCTTGCGTTTGGTCGGTTTGCGCATGACGCGTGCGCGGCAGGCGTCAGACGCGTTCCAGGCAAAGCGCGATGCCCTGGCCGCCGCCGATGCACAGGGATACCACTGCCTTGTGCGTGCCGGTCCGCTTGAGCGCGTGCGCCACCTTGGTGACGAGGACGGCGCCGGTGGCACCGATCGGATGACCATGCGCGATGGCGCCTCCGTCCACGTTGAATTTCGCGGGGGCGATGTCCAGTTCGTCGCGTACGGCGATCGCGATCGCTGCGAACGCTTCATTGACCTCGAAGCGATCCACGTCGCCAACCTTCCACCCGGCACGATCGAGTGCCTGGCGGATGGCCGGCAAGGGTCCCAGTCCGAAGAAACCCGGCTCTACCCCGGCGATGCCGATGCCGCGGATCGCGAGCATCGGTTCCAGGTTGTGTTCACGCGCCACCGATGCCTTGCACACGATCATTGCGGCAGCGCCCGCGTTGACACCAGGTGCATTGCCCGCGGTGATGGTTCCGTCGGGACGGAAGGCGGGCTTGAGTTTGGCGAGTGTCTCTGCCGTGGTTTCCGGCCGTACTGATTCGTCCTCGGCAAAGCTGGTGACGACACCCTTGGCTCCTTTCAGGGACAAGGGCTCGATTTCCGCTTCGAACCATCCCGCCGCTTGCGCAGCCGCGAAGCGCTGCTGGCTTTGTGCCGCGAATGCATCCTGGGCCTCACGGGAGATGCTGAACTTCTGCACCAGGTCCTCGGTGTGCCAGCCGGAGTGCTTGCCCGAGAACGCATCATTCAGGCCATCGGTGAGGATGGCATCAATGGTTTCAGCATTGCCCATCCGTGCGCCGAAGCGCATGCCCGGCAGCAGGTACGGTGCGCGGTCCATGTTTTCCGTGCCGCCCGCGATTACGATGCGGGAGAGGCCGCTGGCGATTTCTGTGTACGCGGTTGCAATCGCCTGGGCGCCGGAGCCGCACACCCGGTTGACGGTCATCGCCGGCACGCTGACGGGAAGCCCGCCATGGATGGCCGCCTGGCGCGCGACATTCATGCCGTTGCCGGCTTGTACGACGTTGCCCATCACGACGCCGTCGACGAGCGCCGGATCCAGCCCCGCGCGCCGCACGACAGCGGCAATGACGTGCGCGCCCAGCGCCGGGGCAGGCGTGTTCTTCAACGATCCGCCGAAGCCGCCGATGGCGGTGCGGACGGGAGAGCAGATGACGATTTCGTCGCTCATGGGAATATCTCCTGGTTTGGATACACAATGGGCCGCCTTACGGCAGTGCTGGAAGGACTTCCATATAGTTGTCTGCCAGCGCGTTCAGGTCCGCCGCGCGTTCAGCGCTCAGCAGGCTGTTGAAATTCTGTTGCGCGACGAGCCAGCGCCGGTTGCCCTCGAGTTGCTTGGCCCGCCCCAATGGCGTAACCGTGACGTTCTTGCTTCTGCCGTCGAGGCCGGTGGCGACTTCGATCCAGCCTGCCATCTTCAGCGGCCTCAGGTTGCGACTCAACGTCGACTGTTCGACATGCATCGCGCGCGCCAGTCCGCGCAGGGAGACCGGCTGCAAGCCGAGGATTTCGGAAAGCAGCATGTACTGGGTTGTCTTCAGTCCCGCCTTTTTCAGTTCAGCGTCGTAGTAATGCGTGATGCTGCGGGAAAGCTGGCGGAGTTTTTGACAGGTGCAGGCCATGGTTTTCCTATGTCCGTCCGCTTACGCGAACCGCGAAAAATCCGGTGCGCGCCTCTCGAAGAAGGCCTTGAATGCTTCCTGCGCCTCTTGCGATTTCAGCCGCTCCGAAAATGCCTGGAACTCGCGCGCAATGCGGCCGCTGACCATCTGTTCCTGGTCTTCCAGCATGAGGGACTTCGTCAGGCGGACGGCGGCCGGCGGCATCGCGGCGAGCTTCGCGGCTATCGCAAGTGCGCGCGGGAGAACTTCCGCGGGCGGCAGGACTTCATTGACCAGTCCCCAGGACAATGCCTTCTCTGCCGGACATGGCTCACCGAGCAGGAACAGTTCGGCGGCGCGGCGGTGGCCGACGGTGGCCGGCAGCAGCAAGCTGGATGCGAATTCCGGGCAGAGCGCCAGTTTGACGAAGGGTGCCTGGATGACGGCGTTCTGACCGGCATAAACCAGGTCGCAGTGCAGCAGCAGGGTTGCGCCGATGCCGACGGCCGGTCCGTTGATGGCTGCGATCAATGGCTTTTCGAGCGACGTGACGGCACGCATGAAGGCGGCAGCCGGCGGATCTGCCTGGGTGCCTTCGCCACTGGCAAAGTCCGCAAGATCATTGCCGGCGGTGAACACTTCTTCGCTGCCATGCAGGAGCACGACCCGGATATCGGTCCGGGTGTTGGCTGACGCGATAAGCGTTGCCAGTTCCAGGTACATCGCGCCCGTAATGGCATTCTTGCGCTCGTGGCGATTGAAAGCGATCCGGAACACGCCTCCTTCTGCCGTACTGATGATTTCGTTCATGTAATTCTCCCGCTCCTCTAGTCTTTTATTGGTAAACGTACGTTAGCTTAAAAGGTGAAGGTGGTCAAGAATTGAAGGGGGAAGGAGTGGCAATTGCGCGGAGATTCGCGTTATGTAAAACGTACGTTTAATATAAGGTCGTATGCTAATATTTCTGGGAACCGCGCCGCGTCGTCGCTCAGGCGCTTCATTTCCTTTCAAGGCACCCTATGCGTTACTCCAACACCCACAAACAGGAAACCCGCCAGAAACTGTTGGACAGCAGCCGTGCGATCGCCAAGAAAGGCGGATTCGACACGACCGGAGTCGATGCCCTCATGTCGGCGATCGGACTGACCGGCGGGGCGTTCTACAGCCACTTCCGTTCGAAGGCTGACTTGTTTGCCGAGCTGATCCAGCTCGAAACCGAGCTGAGCACGGACATGCTGGCCGGCGACGACAACTCCCCGCCCGACCATGTGTCCAAGCGCATCAGGAACTACCTCAGCACTTATCACGCGCTGCATCCGGAAGAAGGCTGCGTGCTGGCAGCATTGGGGCCGGAGATTGCGCGCGCGTCACCGCAGGTGAAGGCGCAGGTCGAGGCGATGCTGAAGCGCCTGCAGCGCAGCTGGGCTACCCGCCTCGACGACAACGACGCAGGCTGGGCGCTCCTTGCGCAGTGCGTCGGCGCAATCGTGCTGGCACGCGTCGTCGAGAGCGAGCGCACCCGGCAGGAGATCCTGGCGTCAAGCCGGCGTTTCGTTGAGAAGGTGCAGCAGCCCGATCAGAAGTAGGCTTCGCTGGTGCACCCTCCTCGCACCACGCGTTCAATCAGCTGCCCGAGGTCGAAGTCAAGCGTGCCTTTGCCGCGCGAATCGCTTCGTCGCGCACTTCGTCGCGCGACTTGCTGCCGGCGATACGCACATGTTCCACGAATTCCTCTTGCTGGCCGACTTCCCCGCGGGCATAGGCTTGCTCAAGTTCAGCCTGCACTTCCGCCCTGGTCTTGCCGGCTGTTGCACCGGCGTATTCCGTAAATTCCGCTGATTGCGTGCCGGACTGGCCTTGCACGACGGCCTTGTCCAGTTCTGCACGGACGGCAGTGCGCGTCTTCGACGCCACGACATGCAGATGCTCGACGAATTCGGGCTGGCGGTTGAGTTCGCCACGCGCATACGCTTGTTCAAGCTCGGCGCGCACTTGTGCGCGGGTGTTGTCCTGGTCAGCGGCGTACGCTGAGGCAGAGGTGGCGATGATGGCGAGAGCGATGCTGGCAAGTTTCGTGTTCATTTGTATTCTCCAAGGCAATTAATGACATTCAGCGGCAGCATTGGCGCCGCTATTAACTTGCAAAATGCAAGTCACAGTTAAATCATAGTCGAGTGACTTTTATTTTGCAAGTGTGTACAATCAAAATCATGGAGAAGCCCGACAAATCGAAAAAGCCCTGCGCCCCGCTGACGTGCCCGATCGTCAGGTCTGTGCTCCTGATCGGAGACGAGTGGGTGCTGCTCGTGCTGCGCGCCCTGTTCCGCGGCGCCCATCGTTTCGACGAATTGCAAAAGCAGACCGGCGCGGCGACCAACATCCTGTCGAACCGTCTCGGGCGGATGGTCGAGGGCGGGCTCGTCGTGAAGATTCCGTACCAGGAGCGGCCGGTACGCTACAAGTACGAACTCACTCCTTCAGGTATCGCGCTGTTTCCGGTGGTGCTGGAACTCATGCGCTGGGGCGACGACTGGCTGCCGAACAAGGATGCGCCGCCAATGCGCCTGCTGCATACGGAGTGTGGAAAGCTTTCCCGTCCGGGCCAGAGCTGCTCGGAATGCGGCAAGCCGATCACTATCGAAAATGTCAGGCTGCTGGATGTCGAAGACAGTGCGTCTACCGTAGACAACGCGGCGTAATTTCGGCTGGGTTGCAATCAGGAAGAAGGGTGCGCCCCGCGCACCGGTACCCTGACTACGGCATTGGTGCGCGGCGCACCCTGCTTCTTTATGCGTACGAACTACGCATCCCCTCCTCCCAACAATGATTGACATCAACCCGGTCATCGGTTATCGTCCCTTGAAATAACGATCGTTTATTAAAAGATCGTAAGGTAAGAACCTGCCCCCACACCTGAAGAAGAAAGGAAATCATGCGAGAAGCCGTCATCGTATCTACCGCCCGTACCGGCATCGGTCGCGCCTACAAGGGCGCACTCAACAACACCAAGTCGCCGACCATGACCGGGCACGTAATCGCGCAAGCGGTCCTGCGTGCCGGTATTGATCCGGCCGCGG
>NZ_LSTO01000001.1:3022430-3079498 GCF_002211445.1 Noviherbaspirillum denitrificans
TCTCCACCGTCACCGCGCGGCCGTTCACCTCCACCAGGCGACCGCGGATCATCGGATAGAGCATCGCGCGTCCCTTGCTGCTTGCGGCAATGCGCTTTTCGATATCCGCCTTTTGTTCCCTCTGGATATTGATGATGAAGCGGTTCGGGGCATCGGGCGGTGTCGATTCGCGCCATGCGGTCACGAGGTCGCCGCGAATCACCGTCAGCAGCAGCAAGGCCATCAGGCCCAGCGAGAGCGACACCGCTTGCACCACCGTCGCGCCGGTGCGGCGCTGAAGGGCCGTGACCGCAAAGCGCCAGCTCGGATGGTTGATCGCAGGCCGCAGGAAACGCAGCGACTTCAGGCCGAGGAAGGCAACGAGCGCGAATGCGGCAAATCCGCCGAAGAAACCGGCTGCCGTCAGCAGCCCGAGCTTGGGATCGCCCGACTGCCACAGCAGCAAGCCGGTGAAGGCGGACAGTCCGAGCGCGTAGGTTGCCAGCGTCATGGGTTGCGGTGCATCCTGCTCGCGCCGGATGACGCGGTTGTGTGGCACGTTGCGCAATTGCAGGATGGGCGGAATCGCGAATCCGACCAGCAGCACCAGGCCAGTCGCCACGCCTTGCACCGCGGGAATGAAACTCGCGGGCGGCAGCGTGTGCGTCACCAGTCGGGCGAGCCATTCCAGCAGCACGAAATGCGCGGCAAAGCCGACCGCTGCGCCGAGCAGGCTGCCGACGAGACCGACTGCCAGGAATTCGACCAGGTACATCGCGGTAACCTGGTTCTGCGTGAGACCGAGGCAGCGCAGCATCGCGCAGGCGTCTAGATGGCGCAGCATGAAGCGCCGTGCCGCCATCGCGACCGCGACAGCCGCGAGCATGGCGGACAGCAGTCCGACCAAGGACAGGAACTGTTCCGCGCGATCCAGCGTCGCGCGCATTTCCGGCCGTCCGGATTCCAGCGATTCGACGCGCACGCCTTTCACGTAGTCGCTCTCGATCCGGTCCTGCACCCAGCGCCGGAATGCGGACACGCGCTCGGGATCGCCGGCGACCTGCAGCCGGTAACTGACGCGCGAGCCGAACTGGATCAGGTTGGTGGCGGCTAGGTCTTCGAGCGGCAGCATCACGCGCGGCGCGAAATTGATGAAGCCGGCGCCACGATCGGGTTCGATCGCAATCACCTTGGCGATGCGGAAAGTCTTGTCGCCAAGACGGATCGGATCGCCCATGCCGACATCAAGCGCCTGTAACACCCCTGCATCCACCCATACGGTATCGGGCGCGGGGATGTCGCGTGTCTCTGCATCGGGCGCCTCAGGCTCGTTCGCAATGCGGAGCGCACCGCGCAGCGGGTAGCCTGGCGAGACCGCCTTCACCGAAGCAAGCTGCGAACGCGTGCCGTCCCCCTCCCCGGCCAGCGCCATGCTTGGGAAGGTCACGGTATCGGCCAGCATCAGTCCGCGTTTCTGCGCCTCCTCGCGCCAGGCGTGATGGACCGGCTGGTCGGCATTGATGACGAGGTCGGCGCCGAGCAGGCGATGCGCGTCGCGCGTCAGTCCGGCACGCATGCGGTCGACGAAGAATCCGACCGACGACAGCGATGCCACCGCAACGATCATCGCAACCAGCAGGAAACGAAGTTCGCCCGCACGCCAGTCGCGGCGGGTCATCCGCAATGCCTGTTTCAGCATCAGGTACTCAACTTTCGGAAAATCCATCGCAGGCCGCGCCAGAGTTTCGGCATCAGCCACAGTGCGACGAGGAAAAATGCGATCAGGAAGGCAAACAGCACCAGCGGGTGGAAGAAGGCCATCCACAGTCCGCCGAGCACGCCGACGTCTTCAGTGAAAGAAGCCGCCCAGTTGCTGAACGGCTCGGGCGAGGTATTGATCAGCGCGCGGCTGCCCGCCTTGGTCACATGGGCGCCGGCGGCAACGGTGCCGCCAAGCAGCGCGGCAATGGCGGTCCACTCCGAACCCATCTCGCCCAGCGCCGCCGCACCGAGCACGGCCCCGGCAGGCACACGGATGAAGGTCTGGACCGCATCCCAGGCGGAATCGACGCCGGGCACCTTGTCGGCAAGGAATTCGACCAGCAGCAAGGCGCCGGTGACCGCCATGACCCAGGGCGACTGCAGCACTTCCAGCGCCGGAGGCAGGTCGATCCAGCCGGCGCGACCGAACCAGCCGGCGACAAACAGCGTCATGTACAGCCGTATGCCGCTGGCCCAGGACAGGCCGCCGGCCAGTGCGGCGGCGGAGAGAGTTTCAGCCATCGCCCCTCCTGAGGTCAGGATGGATTACTGCTCGAAGAACGCGTCCACTTCATCCAGGAATTTCTGCTTTGCCTGCGCATCGAGGAAAGACGCCGCGAAGCTGTTGCGCGCCAGCCGGTACGCATGGTTCTTGTCCAGCGGCAGCGCATCGAACATCTGCACAAAGTTCTCGTTCACGTAACCGCCGAAATAGGCCGGGTCATCGGAATTGACCGTCACCGTGAGGCCGGCGTCCAGCAGTTTCACCAGGTTATGGTCGCCCACCTTGTCGAACACGCGCAGCTTGATGTTGGACAGCGGGCAGACCGTCAGCGGCACCTTGTCGCGCGCCAGACGCTGCGTCAGCGCCGGGTCTTCGAGGCAGCGCACGCCGTGGTCGATGCGCTCGACCTTCAGCAGGTCGAGTGCGGTGCGGATGTATTCCGGCGGTCCCTCCTCGCCCGCATGCGCGACGAGGCGCAGGCCCAGTTCCTTGCAGCGTGCAAACACGCGTGCGAATTTTTCCGGCGGATGGCCGCGCTCGGACGAATCGAGCCCGACGCCGATGATTTTGTCCCTGTAAGGCATGGATTGTTCCAGCGTTTCCAATGCCGCCTCTTCGGACAGGTGCCGCAGGAAGCACATGATGATCGCCGAACTCATGCCCCACTCTGCCCGCGCATCCTTGAGCGCGCGATGGATGCCGTTGATCGCGGTGCCGAACGGTACACCGCGGTCGGTGTGCGTCTGCGGGTCGAAGAAGATTTCCGCATGCTTTACATTGTCTTCCCGCGCGTGCTGCAGGTAGGCCCAGGTCATGTCGTAGAAATCCTGCTCCTTGAGCAGCACGCTCGCGCCTGCATAGTAGATGTCGAGGAAGGATTGCAGGTCGGTGAATGCATAGGCGCGGCGCAGTTCTTCGACCGAGGCATAGTTCAGCTTGACCTGGTTGCGCTCCGCCAGCGCGAAAATCAGTTCCGGCTCGAGCGAGCCTTCGATGTGCATGTGCAGTTCCGCCTTGGGCATCTGCTTCAGTGTCTCACGTAGTGCCGCATCCATCCCATCCTCCTTTTACCGTGAAATATGTGGCGATTGTACGGTAACAAGGGCCGGGTGCGGCAAGTGCCAGCGACATCTCGCGATGCCGCCGGGACACTGGACTTACATGGTCGCGCCGCGTGCCCCGTCCGCGTGCGTTTTCTCCCATGCCTGCTGGCATGGAGCACAGCGCTCGGCAGTCGGCTGCACCTTGAGGCGCTCAAAGGGAATCTCGGTTTCGCAGCTGACACAGATGCCGTACGTCCCGTTTTCCATGCGGATGCGCGCCGCCTCGATGGCCCGCAGTTCGACAACGTCACGCGTGATCGCGGCATTGCCCAGGTCGACCGACAGGTTGGCGAACGAGGAATCGCCGGGGTCCGGCGCTTCGGAAGCAACATCAGAGTAGTCATCCTGGTCGCTCACTTCGCGGTCCAGCTCCGCGCTGAGATCCTTGAAGCGCGCCGCAAGCACGTGTTTAAGGTCGGCAAGTTGCCCATTACTCAGGTTTGGCATGGCGTTTCTCCCAATATGACAAATTGATCAATTCCGCTGTGCATGGCAATCAGCCCGGCGCCTGCTGCGGGCGGCCACGCCACCAGGCTGCAAGGACGAGGCCGACGCCGAACATCACCGCAGTCACAATGCGCGGGTGGATGGCGGCGCTGGTGTACAGGCTCGACTCGAATATCGGGCCGGGCAGCCCCTGCCGCTCAAGCAGATCCGGGCCTGGCTGATGCAGGCTGTTCTGGTTGCGGTCGCGCGCCGGCACGCGGGTCTTTTGCTGCCGGAAAAGGAAGCGCTTCATGTAGCTGTCCATTGTGCGCGGCACGTAATACGCGGTGGACGACGCGAGCCGCGCAGCCCCGCCGACGAAGATGTCGCGCTTGAAATTTTCCGCGGCGTACAGGATGGCATCGGCGGCGATGCCGGGCGCATAGACCGGCGGCGGCAGGCGCGGCTCGACCTCCATGTAGTTCTTCGCATGCTCGACGAACATGGTGTCCAGCGCGGCCGGCTTGATGAGCGTCACCGCAACCGGCGCCTTTTCCGCCTCCAGCTCCAGTCGCAGCGAATCCGTGAAGCCCTTCACCGCATGCTTCGAGGCGCTGTACATGCCCTGAAGCGGCAGCGCATGGTCCGACACTTCGCTGCCGATGTTGATGATCGCGCCTCCGCGCTGCTTGAGATGCCTTGCGGCCACCAGCGAGCCATGCACCACGCCCCAGAAATTGGTCTGGAACAGGCGCCGCTGATCCTCCATGGCAATATCCTCGGTCCTGCCAAAGATCGACACACCTGCATTGTTGACCCAGGTATCGAAGCCGCCGAAGCGGTCGATCGCCGCTTGCGCCACCTTGCGCACGTCTTCCTCGATGCCGACGTCGGCGACGACATGAATGGCCTCGTTGCCCCGTTTCGCGAGTTCGAACGTCAGCTGCCTCAAGGCATCCTCGTTGCGGGCGACCAGCACGAGCTTTGCGCCGCGCTGCGCCGCCTTGCGCGCCGTCGTCAATCCGATGCCGCTGGTGGCACCTGTAATGACGATGACCTGTTCGGGGATTTTCTTGAGCTGAAATTTCATGTCGACGCTCCTTTCCGCTATCGCCGCAGCGAAAAACATGCCTGCGTCCGGCACTGCGCAAGGGGACTTGATTGGCTCTCCGGCTGAAATTTTTACCGCGTGCATGCGCGAATTTTCATCGCCACCGCCTTGCGCGATTCGGTCTACAATCAGTCAGTGCCAACGGCAAGCGCAATGCAAATAAGAAGCCCGTTCCGGCCTCTCGGCCGCCCAGGGCAGGAGAATCGCAATGACCTTTCCGAGAAACCATTTTGGCGTACCGCAATATCCCGGCCACGATGCGCGCCGCCTTTTCGTCCTCTTGTCTGCCATAGACCTGCTGGAACGCCCCACTGTTTCAGCCATCGCCGACCTGACCGGCCATGACCGCGAGACCATCGATGCCGAGGTGCAACGATTGCGCGAGGAATTCGGCGTCGTCCTGCACAAGGTCGGCGAGATCTATCACATCGAATCCTGGGGCGAAGTGCTCAAGAAAAACGGCGTGAAACGCTACCTCAAGGCTTGATCGCAGTCATGTTACTTCGCACCAAAAAGGTGCGTTTCGTGTAGACTCAACTCCTTTGACCGCCTTCAAAGGCCGGTTGTTGTGTCCGGAGTTTCGATTGACCAGGTTTTTCCAGTTTTTCCGCGACTGCCTCCCCCGCCCCATGGCGGTCAGCCGCACCGAGCGCCTGCGCGCCTGCTGCGGCACGCTGATCGGCATTTTCCTGACCGCGCTGGCAAGCCGCCTCGCGCTGGGCCCAGATGCCAGCCTGCCGATGCTGATCGCGCCGCTGGGCGCATCGGCCGTCCTCCTCTTCGCCCTGCCTTCCAGCCCGCTGGCCCAGCCGTGGAGCGTCCTCGGCGGCAATGTCCTGTCGGCGCTGATTGGTGTTGTCTGCTTCCGCGTTGCCGGCGACTCGGCACTGGCCGCAGCCCTCGCCGGCTCCTGTGCGATTGCCGCGATGTTCGCGCTGCGCTGCCTGCATCCGCCTGGCGGCGCCATCGCGGTAACCGCCGTCCTCGGCGGCCCGGCAATCCACGCCGCCGGATTCGGCTTCGCGCTGGCGCCGGTTGCCGTCAACTCGGTACTGATGCTTATCGTGGCGCTCGTGTTCAACAATGCGACGCGCCACCGCTATCCGCACCGGCACCAGACAGAGGCGAGCAAGCACAACACCGGCGACGCGCCGCCCAGCAACCGCCTCGGCTTCACCCAGGGCGATCTCGATGCGGTGCTCGACAAGTACAACGAAGTGCTGGACGTGAACCGAGACGACCTCGGCACGCTGTTCATGCAGGCGGAAATGCAGGCCTACCGCCGGCGCTACGAGGAAATCACCTGTGCCGACATCATGTCGCGCGACATCGTGACGGTCGAATTCGGCACCGAGCTGGAAGAAGCCTGGATGCTGCTGCGCAAGCACAAGGTAAAAGCGCTGCCGGTGGTGGACCGCGCGCGGCGCGTGATCGGCATCGTCACCTTTGTCGATTTCATGAAAAACGCCAACCTCGACGTGTACGACGGCTTTGACACCAAGCTGCGCCATTTCATCCGGCGCACGCCGGGGCTGCACGCAGAGAAGGCAGAAGTGGTCGGCCAAATCATGACGCGTCAGGTGCGCACCGTGCGCGACGACATGCATATCGTCGAACTGGTGCCCCTACTGTCCGACATTGGTCTGCACCATGTGCCGGTCCTCGACAGCGAGCGGCGGCTGGCCGGCATGATCACGCAATCCGACCTGATCGCCGCGCTCTACCGCGGACGCCTGGTGGATACGGCAGTGGCTGCGTAGCGCCCTGCGCTCTCGCCAATACTGTCTATACTGGTCTTACAGCAACCTGGGGAGCGGCACTGCAGCCCCGCTTTCGGTCCCTCCCCGTACAGGCAAGGAACCAGTCATGAAACACCACCTCTCCCGCAAGTCCGACGCCAGGAAGGCCGCCCGCCAGAACATCCCCGCAAGCCCGTTTGCCGGCAAGCCGATGGACGGCAGCCAGTACATCGACGTGATCGAGGAACAGGAATACGCCGACCGCCGGCCGTCCGAGGACGAAAACCGGCCGCGCTATTCGTACATGCACCAGGACAAGGACACCAAGAACTGAGCAGGCGTATCACTGAGGCCGGTGCGATGCGCCGGTCTCGCCCGCATTACGTACGCGAAACATCTCCAGCTCCGCCCCGCTCTCGGGCGGATGCGCTTCATCGTACTCGGGGCTGTGCTCCACCTGGTCCCGCGTGGCATTCACGAGCACAGTCCGGTCTTCCCAGCTCACCCTGCTGATCTCGCGCGGCGGGATCAGCACATGCTTGCCGACCAGCCATTTGCGCGTGTCCACGACCATCAGGTGGATAGACCAGTCAACCTGGTCGAACAGGAAGTCCTCGACATGACCGATCTGCCGGTCAATGGCATGGATGTGGTAGCCGACCACTTCGTGGCAGCTGCGCAGGTGCGGATCGGCGTGCGCGCGCTCCTCGGCCATCCGCTTCCGGATCGCCAGTTCGTCGGCCGTATCGAGCGGCCTTTTCTCCACCACGCCAGGATAAACCGCGGATCCCCGATGCGGCCCCGCCCAGTAGTAGGGATAGCCGTAATAGGTGTTAAATTCTTCTTCATGCTGACGCTCGACCGGCTTGGCGGTATCGATGCTGGGGCTGTTCCGGATCTGCTGCATCGTGAGCCCGACGCGCAGCGCACGATGGCCCCACTCCTCCGCCAGCACCGACATCGGCGACAGCAGGACATCGAAGCCGTTGGGCCAGCCGCCGGTGTTCACGACGAGGTAGCGGATTGTCCATGCGGCATCGTCGAAGTACACGTCCTTGACGCTGCCCAGTTCGCCGTCGGTGGCGGCGATGGCGAATCCCCGAAGCGCATTGGCACTGTGAAGCATGGCGACCTCCTGCAATGTCCACAAAATTAGGTCTTGCGGAAACTGAAAGGTTCCGGCGCGCATGCCGCAAATGGAAAGGCCCTCCGCTTGGGGAGGGCCTGGAATTGGTGCCGGTACGTTTCCATACCGCCGGCTCCGGTACTTACATCTTGTTCTTCTCAGAAAAGCATGTATGCAGTGATGTTAGCGGGATGGCACTGCCGGGCTTTGAGTTTCCTCAACTCAAATGATTGGCCGGTGGAAAGAACAGAAAAACAAAAAGGGCTTCCCCGCGAGGAAGCCCTTTTCCGCCATTGCACGGGAAGAACCGTGCGGAAAAGCGATTACAGCTGGACCGTGTCCGCCACTTCGCGGAATTCCGCGATCTGGTCGAAGTTCATGTAGCGGTAGATGTCGGACGCGTTCTTGTCGATCACGCCGATATTCGCCATGTACTCTTCCTTGGTCGGGATCTTGCCGAGCATCGCGCAGACAGCCGCGAGTTCAGCGGAGCCGAGGTAGACGCGCGTATCCAGTCCCAGACGGTTCGGGAAGTTGCGCGTCGAAGTCGACATTGCCGTGGAACCCTTGCGGACCTGTGCCTGGTTACCCATGCACAGCGAGCAGCCCGGCATTTCCATGCGGGCGCCGGTACGGCCGAGGTTGCCGTAGTGGCCTTCGGCGGTCAGCACCTGCTGGTCCATCTTGGTCGGCGGAGCAATCCACAGGCGGACCGGAATGTCGGTCTTGCCTTCCAGCAGCTTGGACGCCGCGCGGAAGTGGCCGATGTTGGTCATGCAGGAACCAACGAACACTTCGTCGATCTTGTCGCCGGCGACTTCGGCCAGGGTCTTCACATCGTCCGGATCGTTCGGGCAGGCGACGATCGGTTCCTTGATGTCGGCCAGGTCGATGTCGATGACGGCTGCGTACTCGGCATCGGCGTCGCCCTTCAGCAGTTCCGGCTTGGCCAGCCATGCTTCCATCGCCTTGATGCGGCGCTCGAGCGTGCGCTTGTCCTGGTAACCGTTGGCGATCATCCACTTCATCAGGGTGATGTTCGAGGTCATGTACTCGGCGATCGGTTCCTTGTCGAGGTGGACCGTGCAACCTGCGGCGGAACGCTCTGCGGACGCGTCGGACAGTTCGAATGCCTGTTCAACCTTCAGCTTCGGCAGGCCTTCGATTTCGAGGATGCGGCCGGAGAAGATGTTCTTCTTGCCCTTCTTCTCGACGGTCAGCAGGCCCTGGCGGATTGCGTACAGCGGGATCGCGTTGACGAGGTCACGCAGCGTGACGCCCGGCTGCAGCTCGCCCTTGAAGCGGACCAGTACCGATTCCGGCATGTCGAGCGGCATGACGCCGGTTGCGGCAGCGAATGCCACCAGGCCGGAACCTGCCGGGAAGGAGATACCGATCGGGAAGCGGGTGTGCGAGTCGCCGCCGGTGCCGACGGTGTCGGGCAGCAGGAGACGGTTCAGCCAGGAGTGAATCACGCCGTCGCCCGGACGCAGCGATACGCCGCCACGGGTCGAAATGAAGCTCGGCAGCGACTGGTGCATCTTGACGTCGACGATCTTCGGATAGGCAGCGGTGTGGCAGAAGGACTGCATCACCATGTCGGCGGAGAAGCCGAGGCAAGCCAGGTCCTTCAGCTCGTCACGGGTCATCGGGCCGGTGGTGTCCTGGGAGCCGACGGTGGTCATCTTCGGTTCGCAGTAGGTGCCCGGACGAACGCCCTGGCCTTCCGGCAGGCCGCATGCGCGGCCGACCATCTTCTGTGCGAGCGAGAAGCCCTTGCCGGAATCGGCCGGGTTCTGCGGCAGGCGGAACAGCGTGGACGGTGCCAGGCCGAGTGCCTCACGTGCCTTGGCGGTCAGGCCGCGGCCGATGATCAGGGGGATACGGCCACCTGCGCGGACTTCGTCGAAGATCACGTCGGACTTGACCTTGAATTCGGCGATGACTTCACCGTTCTTCAGGGCCTTGCCTTCGTACGGACGCAGTTCGATGACGTCGCCCATTTCCATCTTGTTGACGTCGAGTTCGATCGGCAGCGCGCCGGCATCTTCCATCGTGTTGTAGAAGATCGGAGCGATCTTGCTGCCGAGGCAGACACCGCCGAAACGCTTGTTCGGGATGAAGGGGATGTCTTCGCCGGTGAACCACAGGACCGAGTTGGTCGCGGACTTGCGGGAAGATCCGGTGCCGACCACGTCGCCGACGTAGGCGACCAGGTTGCCCTTGGCCTTCAGTGCTTCGAGTTGCTTGATCGGGCCGACCTTGCCCGGTTCGTCCGGGTTGATGCCGGGGCGTGCATTCTTCAGCATTGCCAGCGCGTGCATCGGGATGTCGGGACGGGTCGTCGCATCCGGAGCGGGCGACAGGTCGTCGGTATTGGTTTCGCCGGAGACCTTGAACACGGTCAGGGTCATGCTCTGCGGGACTTCCGGACGGGAGGTGAACCACTCGGCGTCGGCCCAGGACTGGATCACGGCCTTGGCGTTGGCATTGCCCTTGTCGGCCAGTTCCTTGACGTCGTGGAAGTAGTCGAACATCAGCAGCGTCTTCTTCAGGCCTTCAGCGGCCACGGTACCAACAGCGGCATCGCCCAGCAGGTCGATCAGCGGCTTGATGTTGAAACCGCCGAGCATCGTGCCCAGCAGCTTGGTGGCCAGCTCGCGCGAAACCAGGGGGCTCTTCTCGGTGCCCTTGGCAACGGCTTCCAGGAACGCGGCCTTGACCTTGGCGGCGTCATCCACGCCAGCGGGAACGCGGTTGGTCAACAGGTCGACCAGGACCTGCTCCTCACCTGCCGGCGGGTTCTTCAGGAGTTCAACCAGTTCCTTGGTCTGCGCCGCGGATAGCGGGAGCGGAGGAATGCCGAGGGCCGCCCGTTCGGCGACATGGTTACGGTACGCTGCTAGCATGAGTGTGCTCTTCCAGAGTTGGGGTTATAGAAAAGACAAGGAACAATCCTGACCTGCCTGTACTGGCGATATTGTACCTGAACAAGTCTTCTATAAGACATAAGACCTAACAATAAAGTCGGAAATTTTTCAAAAGCACGAAAAAGATTGCCTCCGGCGCAATCTTTTGGCAAGCGAAAAGACGCCTTCTGCCTTGCTCAGGCAATGCAAAACAGGAATATGCCCCCACACCGGGAAGCATTCAGGAGAATACGCGGAACGTCAGGTATCCGAGCCGCGCGAAATAATGCGCCGCAGGGTTTCCGCATGGCGGGCCACATTCTCGGCCGTCGCCAGATGTTCGTCGAAGACCGCCGTCTGGTTTGCGGCTTCCGCCGAGGCGGCGAGCCGGTGCAGCAGCATCTGTTTCTCGTGCAGCGCCCTGACAGCCGCCCAGATCGCCTCCTCCACCACGGCGTCCTGTGCGGTGTTCAAGCCTTGAGCCGTGTATACATGCCCGGTGTGGCAGCGAAAATTGGGCGGATTGCTGCCCTTGATTTCCCACAGCGAGCCATGGCATTCCGGACAGGTCAGCCCGGAGGCAACGGCGATTTCGCTCAACGCATTCATCTCCGTTTTCTGCCGCAGGTCGAATCGCCCCTGGACCTCGATGGGATGCATATACGCGGCAATGGGAACCTGTTCCGAAGCCGATCCGGCCAGTTGAACGAGGCAGTCGGCGAGCTCCTCGACCGGCAGGCAGGCGTCGACCTGGACATGGTTGATCGCACTGCGCGGCATGGCTGGCTCATCCGCATCGAGCGGGTCCTGCACCAGGGCTAGCCCGCCATAGGCCTTGATGGCCTGCAGGCCGATCGTTCCATCGTCGAGAAGCCCGGTCAGAATCACGCCGATCGCATTCTCCCGGTAGTACAAGGCCGCGGAGCGAAACAGGGGATCGATTGCCGGGCGGGAGAAATTCTCTTTCGGGCCCCGGGTCACGCGGACAATGCCGTCTTCCACCAGCAAATGCCGGTCGGGCGGCGCCATGAGGACCACGCCGGGCTTGATCGGTTCGGCGTCGACCGCATGCCGGACGGGAAGATTCGCATCCCTTTCAAGAATACGGGGCATGATGCTGTAGCGGCTGCCCACGTGCATGACCACCAGGACAGGCGCGGGAAAATCCGCCGGCAACCGTTTGAGCAGGCGCCGAAGCGCATCCGGACCGCCGGCCGAGGTCCCGATCACGACTATTCTGGAGTTCGCAGGCATCGAGTCTTTCCTATCGTTGAAAGGCGGACGCCGCAAGGCATCCGCCGAAGCAGGAAAAAATTCGACCCCGGAATCCTGGATTAATTGCAGTTCTGTCTCGACTGCATCAGGTGCGCCACGGTCTCGCGCAATCGTTCGATCGTCACCGGCTTGGTCAGGTGCGCCGAAAATCCTGCACTCATCGCTCGCTCGGCGTCTTGCGGGCGCCCCAGCCCGCTGAGCGCAATCGCCGCCACCGCACTGTCCGGATGCCGCTTCTTCACTTCGGTCATGAAAGAGAATCCGTCGATATGCGGCATGGCCAGGTCAGAAATGATCAGGTCCAGCTGCTTACCGGCGAGCATCTCCAGCGCCTCCTCCGCACTGTGCGCCACGCTCACTTCCGCCCCCTCTAATTCCAGCAGGTAGCGGAAGCTTTCGACCGCAGCCGCGTTGTCGTCGACGAGCAGGAGGCGCAGGTTTTCCAGCGCTTTGCGATGGTGATCAGGCCGCACTGCGCCATCGTCCTGCGGCTGCCCGCGAAGAGGCAGGCTGACACGGAAAAGACAGCCGCGATCCGGCCCCCCGGAAGAGGCTTCAATTGTCCCGTTGTGCAATTCCACGATGTGGCGTGCCAGCGCGAGCCCGATGCCAAGCCCGCCATTGCTCCGGCTCGCACCGCCTTCGCCCTGGCGGAACATGTCGAAGACATGCGGCAGAAAATCCGGTGAAATGCCTTTGCCGTCGTCGATGACCTCCAGCACGGCACTGCGCCCGGACTTGCCGAGCCGGATCGAAATGCGGCCGCCCGGACGGGTGAATTTGACTGCATTGTTCAACAGGTTGAGAACGACCTGGTCGAGCCGGACGCGATCCGCATGGACCAGCAACTGGGCATCAGCAATAGTGACGTCAATGTTCCGGTCGTGCGCTGCCGGATCGTCCTTGCATGCGCCACCCAAATCCTGCACCAGTGCGGAGAAATCGACCGTCGACAACGACAACGCGAGTTTGCCGGTCTGGATCCGCGACAGGTCGAGCACATCCTCGATCACTTTCGACTGGTTCGCTACCGCTGCGCGGATATTGTTGAGTGCCTTGATGCCCATGGGCGACTGTTGCACGTCCGCCAGGCGCGCCAGGAGCTCCACGTTCATATGGATCAGGTTGAGCGGGTTGCGCAATTCATGCGACATGATGGCGAGGAACTCGTCCTTCATCGCGCTCGCGTTTTCCGCGCTGGTGCGTCCCGAATGCTCGCTGGACAGGGCCGCCTCGCGCCGGCTTTCCATCTCGACGCGGTCGGTTTCGTCGCGCATGATCTTTGCAAACCCTTCGCGGCTGCCTTCCTTGAGCGGCACCATCACGCCACTGGCAAACAGGCGGCCGCCGTCCTTGCGTGCCACCCATCGCTGATCCTCGACGCGGCCCTCGTCCCGTGCGCGGCGCATCTCGCTTTCGAAGATGCCGCTGGCCCGGTCTTCCGGCAGCAGCATGATGTCCCCGCGCAGGCCTGTCACTTCGCTTTCGGTATAGCCGAAGATCAGCTCGGCTCCCCTGCTCCAGCTGGTGATGTGGCCGTCCGCGTCAAGCGTGACGATGCCGTAATCCTTCATGCTCTCGGCCACCAGGCGCATGCGCTCCTCGCCGGCGCGGAACTGCTCTTCCGCCTCGCGGCGGCTGGTGATATCGAAGAAGGTCATCACCGCGCCTTCGATATGGTCTTCCGTCGTACGGTAGGGCAGCAGGCGTGCGATGTAGTAACGTCCGTCGAGGCTGCGCACCTCGCGCTCGACCGGACGCAGGGTATCGAAGGTATCCGACGCATCCTGCGCCAGTTCCGGATAATTCAGGCGGTGCGTGATATCCAGCAGCGAGCGGCCGATATCCGTCGGAATGATGTTGAAAATATCGGATGCGCGCGGCGTATAACGCTTGATCCGCATCCCGCGGTCGACGAAGATCGTCGCGATGTCCGCCGAGGCGATCAGGTTGTTGAGGTCGTCGTTGACCTTGCCGGTTTCCTCGACCTTCGACTTGAGCTCGTAGTTGACGGTGCTCAGTTCCTCGTTGACCGACTGCAGCTCTTCCTTGCTGGTTTCCAGCTCCTCGGTCGCCGAACGCAATTCCTCGTTGATGGCCTGCAGTTCTTCGTTCGATGCCCGGAGTTCTTCGTTGGATACCTCGGACTGCTCGATGGTCTCCTGCAGCTGCTCCTTGGTGCGCTGCAGCTCTTCCTCGAGCTGCGTCAGCACCGCATCCTTCTTTTCCCCTTCGGACTGCGCCTCGTCGCTCATGGTCTGCTCGACCTCGTCGAACAGCACGAGCACAAGGTCAGCCCCCGCATCGTCGTCGCGGAAAGGACGCACCGTCATGTTGACGAAGTACAGGCGGCCGTCCCGGTTCAGGCGGACTCGGCGCGCCTCGACGCTCTTGCCGCTGCGCACCGCCTGGAAGAGCGCGGTGCGCAGTTCGACCCGCAGCTCGGGATGCACCAGCGACACGAGGTTGCGCGACGGTTCGCCGCCCACATGCCGCAGGAAGCGCCCTACCCGGTCCGACATGTAGACGATATCGGACTCGTGGTTGACGATGGCGCTCGGCGGAGCGTACTGCGCCAGGACGCGCTGGTGCACCTCGGCAAAGGAGAACTGGCGCTTGGCCGGGACGGGCGACACATCGAGGTGTTGGTGCCGCGTCGTCGCATAACCGGGCAGCGACGGCGCGAAGCGTCCGCGCGAAAGCGACTTTGCCTGGTAGATGCGGTTTTTCTTGTCGACCGGCGTGAAGATGTTCGACGTCAGGTCGGCAGACTCGGAACTGCCCAGGAAGAGATAGCCGCCCGGATTGAGCGAGAAATGGAACATCTCGAGGATGTGCGTCTGCATTTCCCGGTTCAGGTAGATGAGCAGATTGCGGCAGGAAATCAGGTCGAGCTTGGAGAAAGGCGGATCGCGCAGCACATTGTGCGGTGCGAACAGGACCAGGTCGCGGATCGACTTGCGGATCCGGTAACGGTCCTCTTCCTTGGAAAAATACTGCTGCAGGCGTTCCGGCGACACATCGGCGATGATCGATCCCGGATAGAGCGCGCTGCGCGCCGTACTGATCGCACGCTCGTCGATATCGGAAGCGAACACCTGGATTTTCGGCGGCTTGTTGACCAGCGCCGCCTGGTCGGCGAGTGCCATGGCGATGGAATACGCTTCCTCGCCGGTCGAGCAGGCCGGCACCCAGGCCCGGATCGGTTCGCCCGGATGCTTGGCGCGGACCAGCTCGCTCAGGACGGTGTTCTCGAGCGCCTCGAAGGATTCGCGGTCACGGAAGAAATTCGTGACGCCAATGAGCATGTCGCGCAGCAAGGCGCCGTGTTCGCTGGCATCGGATTCGAGGATCGAAAGATAGGCCGGCAGCGTCGACGCACCGCGCACCTGCAGCCGGCGCTCGATGCGGCGCAAGACCGTCGGGCGCTTGTAGTGGCGGAAATCGTGGCCGGTATGCAGGCGCAGGAGGCTGATGATCTTCTGCAATGATGCCTCGGCATCATCGCCGGATTCGGCCGGGTCCCCATGCAGGACGTCTTCCCTGTCCTCGATCGAAGGCAGCGCAATTGCCTGCGCATTGGCCCAGAGATCGGCCAGCTTCTGCGGCATCTCTTTCACGGGCAGGATGAAATCCACGGTGCCGGTCGTGATGGCGGCAAGCGGCATGCTGTCGTGCGCCGCTTCGCCCGGATATTGCACGAGCGTGACGCCGCCCTGCTCCTTGATCCGTGTAATCCCGACGGCGCCGTCCGACCCGGCGCCCGACAGCACGATGGCAAAGGCCTTGTCGCCATGGGTATCGGCCAGGGTGCGGAAGAAGATGTCGATCGCCGCACGCGCGCCCACGGGCCGGTCGAATTCCGTCAGCTTCAGGTATCCATCATTCATGGACAGCTGCCTGTTCGGCGGAATCACATAGACATGATTCATTTCGATCGGCGTGGCTTTCGTCACCATGACGACCGGCATCGACGTGGCGTGCTGGAGCAACTCGGCAGCCGAACTCCGCTGGTCTGGCGACAGGTGCAGCACGACCACGAACGCCATTCCAGGCATGGCCTGCGTTGCCTTCAGCAATCCCGTCGTCGCTTCCAGCCCGCCGGCGGAAGCGCCAATGCCGACGACAGGAAAATCCAGGGAACTGCGGACAACCGACGCGGCGTTGCCGGCGGAAGAATGCGACATCTTGCTCATTGGCTCGGTTTCATGACGAAAAGTGCATGAAGTTTAGACCATTTCGAGTCAATTCCCCTATGAACCGCACGGAATTGTTTTGCAATATGGCGATCAATTGCAGTTGAAGCGACACTACTCTTCAATTCATACGGAACAGAGACGGCAGGCCGCGGCGAGGCAAATGAAGACGGAGCAAACATTGATCGGAAACGGATTCCGCGAGGCACAGGCCACCGGGCCGCTTGAACGCCACCCCATCGTTGAAAGCCTTCGGGACGCCGTGATGGCAATCGATACGGATGGACACATCGTGTATTGGAATGCCGGCGCATGCCGCATGTTCCTCTATGACGCATCCGAAGCAATCGGCTGTGCGTTCACGCAGCTCCTCTCGGGCGAGTTCGCGGGTCAATTCCATGCGGCGTGCAAGCATGCGTCGGATTCCGGCCACTGGGAGGGCGAGCTGGTGGGATACAGGAAGGACGGCGTTCGCATCACCATGCTGAGCCGCTGGCACACTGACCGGGACGTCGATGGAAAGGCGGCCCGCTTTGTCCTGTCGAACACGGACATCCGCCTCTGGAACCGCTTCCTGGCTGATGCCGTGCGGAACTGGCAGCACAACTTCGACGTCTTGTTCGCCCATCATCCGGATGGCGTGGCCGCGTTTGACCGGCGCGGCGTCATTGCCTCCGCAAACAGCGCGCTTGCAGAGCTCACCGGACATCGTCGCGAAGACCTGGCCGGCCTTGCATTCGACGCACTGGTCGGCGATGTCGATGCGGAAATCGTCCTGGATGCCTTCCGCAAATCGCTGAACGGCGCACCGCAGACCTTCGAGTTTTGCTGCCGCCGCAAGGATGGCAGTACCTTGGACGCAAGCGTCGCCTTGGTTCCCAACATGCTTGCCCACCTCGTTGTCGGCGTCAACGGATTCATCAAGGACGTCAGCGAGCGAAAACGCAACGAAAGCCGCATCCTTTACCTGGCCAACCATGACGCGCTGACCGGCCTGCCCAACCGAAACCTCCTGCATGACCGCCTGCAACACGCGATCGAGCAGGCGCGCCGGCTCGGTAACGGGATGGCCGTGCTGTTCATGGACCTGAACCGCTTCAAGGTCATCAACGACAGCCTTGGTCATGACAAGGGCGACCTGCTGCTGTGCGCGGTGGCAAAACGCCTGCGGTCCGCCGTGCGGGACGTGGATACGGTCGCCAGGCTGGGAGGCGACGAGTTTGTGGTCGTGCTTGAGAACATCCAGGGCACCGCGCACGTGCAGCATGTCGCGACGGTATTGCTGGGCATCGTTTCCGAACCCCTCAACCTCGACGGGCACAATCTCAGCGTGACAACCAGCATCGGCGCGAGCCTGTACCCGGACGATGGCAGCGATCCTTTCGCCCTGCTCAAGCATGCCGACCTGGCGATGTACGCAGCCAAGGATGCCGGCCAGGGGATGTTCCGCTTCTACGAGCCCGGCATGAATGAACACGCACTGGCGCGACTGAACCAGGAAAACAGCCTGCGCCTCGCGATCGAGCGCGATGAACTGGTATTGCATTACCAGCCCCGGCTTGACCTGTGGCGGCAGACGATCGTCGGTGTCGAAGCGCTAGTCCGCTGGGACCATCCGCACAAGGGCATGGTCTATCCCGGCAATTTCATCGAACTGGCCGAGGAGACAGGCATGATCGAGGCGCTGGGGGAATGGGTGCTCCATGCCGCATGCAAGCAGATGCAGTCCTGGCAGGAACACGGACTGGCGCCAATCAAGGTGTCCGTCAACATTTCGCCGCTGCAGCTTCAGTCGGGCCGCATCACGCACATCGTTTCGCAGGCGCTGGAGAAAACCGGCATCGCGCCGGAATGCCTCGAACTGGAAATCACCGAAAGCAGCCTGATGCAGAACCTGGAGGCGTCAATGCGGACGCTGATGGAATTCCAGGAAATGGGCATTTCACTTTCGATCGACGATTTCGGCACCGGCTATTCCTCGCTCAGCCAGCTCAAGCGGCTGCCGATCGACACCCTCAAGATCGATAAATCGTTTGTGCGGGACCTGACGGAGGATGCGGACGACGCGACGATCGTCAGCGCCACCATTGCGATGGCGCACCAGTTGCACCTGCGCGTGGTGGCGGAAGGCGTCGTATCCTTCGAACAGATACGCTTCCTCCAGCGCTGCCAGTGCGACGAAATCCAGGGCTTCTTGCTTTGCCAGCCGTTGACCGCGCAGGAGGTCGAGTCCTTCCTCCGGACATCGCGGCTGCGCGGTATCGAATGCCGCTGGATGCAGTGAATCAGCTACCCTTGCGTGCAAGCAGGCCTTTGTCGCGGGCGGCCGCGCTGCCAAGCACGAGGCGTACGTCGTAGTCGTCCGCGCTACCGCCCGGATGCGTATTGGCGACCAGCGCGGGCGGCTGTGCGAAGACGCGGCTCAGGCGGCGCGCTTCCTCCTCGAAGCCATCACGGTAGAAGATGACGGTGCGGCGCTGCGAGCCCGCGGACAGGCTGGCCGTTTTTGCCACGGCCATGCCCGCCTGCTCCATGGCGACGGCAATATCCTTGGCGAGGCCGTCGACGCCGGTTCCGTCGGCGATCGCGATGCGCGCCGAAGAAGCGACTTGTTGTGCGGGAGCAGCAGGAACTGCGGGCGCAGGCTGCGCAACGGCTGCAACCTGCGGCACGGCCTCTGCAACTGGGGACGTTGCTGCGACCGGCGGGGTGGCGACAGCAGGCTCGGCTGCCTGTGCGGCAGCAGGAGGTTCTACCCCTTCAATCATGACGCGGGCGACAGGGGCAATACGTTGTTCCAGCGTCGACTGCGCCCCTACAACAAATACGGGCGCGTCCGGGTCGAGCGTGGTGGCCGGTGCTGCGGGCGCCTCGGCAACCGGAGCGGCCGTCGACGGTTCCGTGTGCAGGACGAGCGGCTGTGTGGCCACATACCAGACCAAGGCGCCGAGCGGCGCAAGCATGAGCAATTCGAAAGGCGTCCAGCTTTGCTTGGCCGGGGTTGACGTGATGTGCGCGGTCGTCGATGTCATGGTTCCACCTGTGCTTGAAAGCGAAAGTACGGGCGCTTTGCCCAGCATGCCCCGGACGCGCCGCCGAAGCAGGATTCGCCCCGTCGCCGGCGTATAGCCGACGCGCTGGCGTGCCGCGGTCATTTTTGCGTAGGACATGCTTTCCTGTCCGCCCTGACGGAAGGCGCCGGGCCGGAGTGTCAATATCGGGGGCCGAACGCCGCGGAAATGCCGACGGCGTGCGACACGGGATTCGCCTCCAGCCGCCCGTATGATTACATAACCGGGGAGCAAGGAAACGTCTTGCGACGGGGATTATGAATGTTGCACAGCAACACTGCCATAACCGTAGTCAAGGAATTCGCGAACTGACACATGAAGCGCCGAAAACGCCTTTGCGGTCGACTTTCCCACAATTCCTGTGGTCAATTCTGTGGACAAGTTGCAGGTGAGCAACCCATCTTATTGATTTTCAAGGAAAATTTTGCGTTGACTAAAATCAATGCAAAGCACAGCCGAAATTTTTCGTACCGCCGAAGTGACCCAATCGTTCTTATCCAACCTATGCGAGCAGCGCGGCGATCAGGTCTTTCCTTGCATCCTTGGCGCCGGTATCAAACTGCAACGCAGCTTCCACATGGTCGAGGTGGGAAAGCATGCAGCTGACCGCCTTGTCCACCTTCCCGGCCTTTGCCGCCGCCAGGAAGTCCGCATGCTCGTCGGATGAACAGACCGCATCGCGGTCAGACTGGTACAGCATCGTGATCAGCGAACTGCGCCCGACCAGTTCGGCCAGGATTTCGGCCAGCACCTGGTTTCCGGCGATTTGCGCGAGCAGGACGTGGAAATCGCCAAGCAATTGCGACCTCATCTTCGAATCCTGCACTGACAGTGCGGCGCGCTCGCTTTTCAGGTGGTTTTCCAGTGCCTTGTAATCCTTGGCCTGTGCCTTGGCGACGAATTCCTTCACCACTGCCGCTTCGATGATGCGCCGCGCGGCAAAAATCTCGCGTGCGTCCTTTTCGGTGGGCTGGCTGACGAAGGCGCCCTTGTCCGGGACGATGTCGATCAGCTTGTCCTTCGACAGCAGCAGCAGCGCCGCCCGAATCTTGGTCCGGCTGACAGAATAGACCCGCGCCAGCGCTTCTTCGCGCAGCTTGGTCCCCGGCGGCAGCTTGCGGCCAGCGATGGCGGCGGCGATGTCGTTCGCGATCTCGTTCGCGCTTTGCGCCGCACTGTCTTTTTCTTCGTTGGCTTTTGGCATCCGGGTCATCCGCAACAGTTATTTCCACACCATACCGGACGCTCGGGCGGGGACAGGCGCCCAGCCGGTATAGCTGCTATGAATTTGCAACAATAAAAGTATACATTTAATGCACGCTTATTCTTGTATCCAATGATTGGATACGAGCTTTACCGATACGGGAAGATGCCGGTGCAAAGCGCATTGCAATGACGAGCTGGGCATTGTCCATGCCGGTTGCCATTTGGATCGTGTCGAGCAGCGGACCGATCGCCGCGAGCGCCGACCGCAAGTTCATGCCCGGCAGTGCGAAGGCGACGAGCACCAGTCCGGATGTGCCTCGCCGTTCATTTGCTCCCGTTCCCGGCTGCTTCCCAGGGATGGGTCTCGATCCAGTGGTTCGCGATGTCGATGCGGCGGCAGACCCAGGCATGCTCATGCGACTGCACATGATCCAGGAAGCGCTGCAGCGCGCGAAAACGCCCCGGCCTGCCGAGCAGCCGGCAATGCATGCCGATGGACAACATCTTCGGACGGTCCTCCTGTTGCGGGTCGCCCTCGGCGTACAGCACGTCGAAACTGTCCTTCAGGTACTGGAAGAACTGTTCGCCAGTGTTGAAGCCCTGCGGTGTTGCAAAGCGCATGTCATTGGCGTCGAGCGTATAGGGAACGACAAGATGGGGCTTGCTCGTACCGTCGGAGAGTTCCACCTCCGTCCAGAAAGGCAAGTCGTCGCCGTAGTAATCAGAGTCATACGTGAATCCGCCCTGCTCCACCACCAGCCGCCGGGTCTGCGGAGAATCGCGCCCGGTGTACCAGCCGAGCGGCGCGTGCCCGGTCAGTTGGCGCTGGATGTCGATCGCGATGCGCATGTGCTCGCGCTCGGTGGCTTCATCCATGTGCTGGTAATGAATCCAGCGCCAGCCGTGGCATGCGATTTCATGGCCGAGTTCAACGAATGCTTGCGTGAGGTCGGGATGGCGCTGCAAGGCCATGCCGACACCGAATACGGTCAACGGCAGCTTGCGCCGCTCGAATTCGCGCAGGATGCGCCATACCCCGGCACGCGATCCATACTCGTAGATGGACTCCATCGACATATGCCGTGCCTCGTAAGCCGCGGCGCCGACGATCTCCGAGAGGAACTGCTCGGAGGCCTTGTCGCCGTGCAGCACGCAGTTCTCGCCGCCTTCCTCGTAGTTCAGCACGAACTGCACGGCAATGCGTGCGCCGCCGGGCCAGCGCGCGTGCGGGATGTTGCGGCCGTAGCCGATGAGGTCGCGCGGGTAGGTGTTTGAATTCTGCATGTCAGGCTTCCGCAATCTGGTGGTTGGACAAGATCTCGATCGCACGGCACAGCGCCGAATGGTCGAGACCGCTCATGCCGTTGGCGGCGCAGGCGTTCATCAATTCCTGCGCGGTGGCGGTATTGGGCAGCGACACGCCGAGCGCCTTCGCGCCCTGCAGCGCGAGGTTCAGGTCCTTCTGGTGCAGCTCGATGCGGAAGCCCGGATTGAAGGTGCGCTTGACCATGCGCTCGCCATGCACTTCGAGGATGCGCGACGAAGCAAAGCCGCCCATCAATGCCTGCCGCACGCGTGCCGGATCGGCGCCCGCCTTCGATGCGAATAGCAGTGCTTCGGCCACTGCCTGGATGTTGAGCGCGACGATGATCTGGTTCGCGACCTTGGTCGTCTGTCCGTCGCCGTTGCCGCCGACCAGCGTGATGTTCTTGCCCATCAGCTCGAACAGCGGCTTGACCGTGTTGAAAGCACTTTCCGGTCCGCCGACCATGATGGTCAGCGATGCCGCCTTGGCGCCAACTTCACCGCCGGACACCGGCGCGTCGAGGTATTCGCAGCCGAGCGCATTGATGCGCTTGGCGAAATCCTTGGTGGCAATCGGAGAAATGGAGCTCATGTCGACCACGATCTTCCCCGCCGTCAGTCCCTCTGCCACGCCATGCTCGCCGAACAGCACCGACTCCACGTGCGGCGTGTCGGGCACCATGAGGAAAACGATATCGGCGTTCTGCGCGACTTCCGCACCTGACGCGCAGAGGGTCGCTCCGCCGTCGATCAGCGCTGCCGGCGCCTTGCTCCTTACATGCACGAAAAGCGAATGTCCGCCCTTCTGCAGATGCCCCGCCATGGGCGCCCCCATGATGCCCAATCCTATGAATCCCAGTTTTGCCATTGTTTTCTCCATTCATCATTAAGAGCCTGCCGAGGAACACTGCCCTCCCCGCCATGATGATGCTATAGGCAAGCAATTTGCCTGATAAGACGAATAACCATCCGCTTATTCGATATTCCCGGTACGGAACGCGTTCATCCACCCCGCGGAAGATGTGAAATCCCTTATGCGAACTATAACAGCCACGATCGATAATATACAACATACGCACACTATTTTTGTATACAATCATTGCATTCGAAAACCAGCTTCGCACAGAATACGAAGGAGACTCAATGATTCAGGCGACAGACAAAGGGGCACGCATCATGCGCTGGGCCGACGAGCTCGCCCGGCATACGGAAGCGCCCGGAATGCTGACGCGCACCTACCTCACCCCGGCACATGGTGGCGCGGCAAACCAGCTCGCGCAGTGGATGCGGGAAGCCGGCATGACCGTGCGGCGCGACAATGCGGGCAATGTGATCGGCCGCTATGAAGGACAGTCGCCGGACGCGCCGTCGCTGCTCACGGGATCCCATTTCGACACCGTCCGCGACGCGGGCAAGTACGACGGCAACCTCGGCATCATCCTGCCGATCGCCTGTATCGCGGAATGGAACCGCCAGGAACGCCGCTTCCCGTTTGCGCTCGAAGTCATCGGTTTTGCCGAAGAGGAAGGCGTCCGTTTCAAGGCCACGCTTCTGGGCAGCCGCGCCATTGCCGGCAGCTTCGACAAGACAGTGCTCGACAAGCGCGACAATGAAGGCCGGACGATGCGCGAAGTCATGACTGCCGCCGGGCTCTCGGCAGACGCGATCGACGGCTGTGCGTTTGATCCCGCCAAGGCGCTGGCCTTCATGGAAGTGCATATCGAACAAGGACCTGTCCTGCTCGACGAAAACCTGCCCGTCGGCGTGGTGACCGCCATTTCAGGCGCCTCACGCTTCATGGTGACCGCGGTCGGCCTCGCCGGCCATGCGGGCACCGTGCCGATGACACTGCGCCGAGACGCGGCGATGACGGCGGCGGAAATCGGCCTGACCATCGAAAAGCGCTGCTCCGGCATTCCCGGCCTCGTCGGTACTGTCGGACAACTCGAAGTGCCGAACGGCGCCGCCAACGTCGTGCCGGGCAAAGCCGTGTTCACGATTGATATCCGCGCCGAAAGCGACGATGTCCGCCTTGCAGCGGTGAACGACGTCATGGCGGCGATGCGCGACATCGCCGCACGCCGCAATGTCAGCCTCGACATTCACCAGACGCATGAAGCGAAAAGCGTCCCCTGCGCCGGCTGGCTGCAGGAACAGCTCGCCAGCGCGATTGCCGGCTTCGACCTGCCGCTGCGCCGCCTCCCTTCCGGCGCGGGGCACGACGCGATGGCGCTGGCCGGGCTGACTGATGTGGCCATGCTGTTCGTCCGCTGCGGCAATGGCGGCATCAGCCATCACCCGGACGAAACGATGACCGCCGAAGACGCGGACATCGCCGCCAGCATCTTCATGCGATTCGTCGAACACTTCAAGGCGCAATCCTGACCGCCGACAGTACGAAATATCCTTTCAACAGACACACTTAACGGAACAGATATGACCACCATCCACATCGACGGCTTCACCCTCACCGCAGAACAAGTCATCGCGATCGCCCGCGACCCGCAAGTCAAGGTCGGCCTCGCCCAATCGTCGCGCGACGCGCTCAAGCAAAGCCGCGACTACATCGAATCCACCTGGATGCACGATGATGCGCCGATGATGTACAGCTTCAACACCGGTGTCGGCCTGTTGAAAGACACCCGCATCAAGGTTGAGCACATCGAACTGTTCCAGACCCAGATGATCCGCGCGCACGCCGCCGGCATGGGCGAGCCGTTCTCCGAAGAAGTCAGCCGCGCCACCATGCTGTTGCGCGCCAATGCCTTCGCCAGCAACTATTCCGCCCCGCGTGTCGAAGTGGTCGACCGCCTGCTGGCCTTCATCAATGCCGGTATCCATCCAGTGATGCCGCAAAAGGGATCGGTCGGCGCTTCCGGCGACCTCGCGCCGCTGTCCTACCTGGCAGCCGCCATCGCCGGTTTCAATGAAGCGGAAGTGATGTACCAGGGCAAGCGCATGAGTGCGCCGGAAGCGATCCTGAAATCCGGCGTCGGCCCGGTGCAATTCGACCTCAAGGCCAAGGACGCGTCAGCGCTGATCAACGGCTGCACCGTGTCGCTCGCGGCGGCGGTGCTGGCCGCGCACGATGCGCGCAACCTGCTGTCCGATGCCTGCCTGTCGCTCGGCCTGACGCTGGAAGCGATGCGTGCCGAAATGGCCGGTTTCGACGAGCGTATCCACCTCGCCCGTCCGCACGCCGGCCAGGTCAAGACCGCCGCCATCATCCGCAACCTGCTCAAGGGCTCGACCCGCACCACGCACGAGGCGCGCGCCGTGCAATTCCCCGATGAACTGCGCCGCAGCGACATCCCCTACACGCCGCGCATCCAGGATGTGTATTCGCTGCGCTGTGCGCCGCAAGTGTACGGACCGGTCTTCGATGCGCTCGATTACATCGACACCATCGTCGCCAAGGAAATCAATTCCGCCACCGACAACCCGCTGATCTTTGGCAAGGATGGCGGCGGTTTCGAGATCATTTCCGGCGGCAACTTCCACGGCCAGTACCTCGCGCAGGCGATGGACTTGCTCGCGATGGCGATCACCGACCTCGGCAGCATCTGCGAACGCCGTATCGCGCGCCTGATCGACCCCACGCTGTCGTGGGGCTTGCCGCGCAACCTGATGACCGGCATCCGCGGCGTCAATACCGGTTATCCGGTGGTGCAGTGCTCGATGAGTTCGCTGGTGATGGAAAACCGCACGCTGTGCATGCCGGGCAGCGTCGACAGCATCCCATCCAAGGGCAACAGCGAAGACCACATCTCGAATTCAACCTGGTGCGCACGCAAGGCGGCCACGGTGGTTGCCAATACGCAGTACATCATCGGCGTGGAAATGCTGCTCGCCGCGCAGGCGCTGACGATGACCGAATCGCTGCTGCCGGGCTTCGTTCTGGGACAGGGTACGCAAGCCGCGTACGAAGAAGTGCGGCGCCAGATTCCGGCGTGCCTGGAAGGCGACCGCTGGTTCCACAACGATATCCAGGTGGCGCAATCCTTCGTGACCAGCGGATCGGTACGTGCGGCGGTGGAGAAGAAGATCGGCCGCTTCGTCTGAAAAATAGTTCGTCCAGAGAAAAAAGTAGGGTGCGCCCCGTGCACCGGTGCCCTTGCTACTGCAATGGTGCGCATGGCGCGCCCTGCCAAATCATCCGGACGCTCACTCAACCTCTATGGGCAAGCATGAAGTCCTGACCTGGGCCGCACTCTGGCTGGCACTGAGTGCCGCATCCACCACATGGCTGTCGCGCAGCGAACTGGACGTGCTTCAGCACCAGTTCGAAGCCGACAGCCGGATCGCGCACCGCCTGCTTACCCAGCGCGCGGTTCAGCACGACGCCATCCTCGCCACCCTGGCCGCTGGCGCCCCGGGCTGTGCGGAGTCTGTACGGCAGCACATCATGCAGACCTTCCCGCACATCACGGCCATCGAGTGCGAAAAGCAGGAACACATACGCTCGCCGGAAACATCGATCGGCCATGGACGCTACTGGCTGACGCTGGACAACGGCGGCACTCGCTGGGCCTTGCAAGCCGATATCCAGAAAATGATCCCGCAAGGCGAATGGCCGTCGACGCCGATCCAGGCTGAACTGCACCAGGGACGCGACCGCGTGGTCCTCCAGGAAGACGCGCCGGCCGCCGGCCCCTGGACGTTCCACTTCTCCAAGCAACTCTCGTCGGACAGCCAGCCATTCACGCTGACAACCAGCCGGCATGCGGGCTGGAGCGACTTGCCGTGGACATCGATCTCTGCCTGCGTCCTCGCCATCACGGCGGCCCTCGGCGCCGGCATCGCATGGCGGCTTCAGGCGATCGGCCGACGGCGCGCGGAACACTTGCTTCGCCTGCGCAAGGTGGAACGCCTGAACACCCTGGGCGAACTCGCCGCCGGCATGGCCCATGAACTGAACCAGCCGCTGACGGCAATCCTGGCCAACGCCCAGGCAGCCAACCGCCTGCTCAAGACCGAACCACCCGATCTCGCGAGGACCCGCGACGCCATCGCGCACACCGTGGTTCAGTCCAAGCGCGCAGCCGAGGTCATCTCCCGCTTGCGCGGTGCCATCGGCCATACCCCTGGACGGATCCGGCCGGTGTCGCTTAATGAAGCGGTCGCAAATGCCCTGCACCTTCTCGCACCGGAAATCCGTTCTCGCCACGTCGCGCTGACACAGGAAGCATCAATGGCGGCCAGTGTCCATGCCGATCCGGTGGAGCTCGACCAGATCCTCCACAACCTGCTGTGGAATGCGTTGCAGGCCCTCGAACAGGTTGACGCCGACGAACGCCGCCTGCACATCCGGATCGCATTCGATGCGCGTCATGTCACTGTGCGTATCGCCGACAGCGGCCCCGGTATTGCCCCGTCAGCATTTCCGCAATTGTTCATCCCCTTCTTCACCACCCGCGAGAACGGACTCGGGCTCGGCCTGAGCCTGTGCGAAACGCTGGCCGGCGGCATGGGCGGCACCATCAGTGCCGCCAACCGCACGCCCCGTGGCGCCGAATTCCTCCTGTCCTTGCCCCATCCATAAGCAATGAACGGACACCCACTTTCGCCCGTGATCTACCTGCTCGACGATGATGCCGCCGTCAGGCAAAGCCTTTCGCTGCTGCTGTCGACGGTCGGCATGCAAGTCAAGGCCTACGCGGATCCCGAAACCTTCCTGCGTGAATTCAACCCGGATTGGCCCGGCGCGATCCTGCTCGATGTGCGCATGCCCGGCATTGGTGGCATGACGGTGCTGGACCGCCTGGCGGCGATGTACGTGACGCAGCCCATCATCATCCTCACCGGCCATGGCACGATCGACCTGTGCCGTCGCGCCTTCAAGGCGGGCGCCGCCGAATTCCTCGAAAAGCCGGTCGACGACGAACTGCTGATCGACACGCTGCAGGATTGCCTGAAAACCTACCTGCTCCACAGCGGCCGCATGCTCGCCGAACGGCAGGCGCGGGAGCGCTTTGAGCGGCTTTCCGAACGCGAGCGCGAAGTCCTTGGCATGATCGTCGCTGGCATGACCAACCGCGAAATCGCCCGCGCGCTCGGACTATCTCCGCGAACAGTGGAATTCCATCGCGCACGGGTTGCCGAGAAGCTGGAGACCACGACGCTGGCGGAAATGATCCGCCACTACGCGCTGCTGGTCGAGACCGAACCGGTATAAATACGAGGCCGCCCGCGTACCCGCCCGATTTGCCAGCGCGCTCGAAATGTCTATGCTTTCAATACGGCTCGCATGGGCCGCTTATCCAAGGAGAATGTCATGAACACCATCGAGAAGAGCGTCGCGATTGCCGTCCTGTCCGCAGCAGCCGCCCACGCCGGCGCGCAAGTCCGTACCGAGCGCAATATCAGCCTGGAGCTGGCCAACCAGATCGCCGGCGCCGCCGTCACCGCCTGCACCGAGAAAGGCTATGCAGTGGCCGCCACTGTCGTCGACCGCGCCGGCGTCGTGAAGGCCGTGCAGCGCGCCGACAACGCCGGCCCGCATACGCTTGCATCGAGCCAGCAGAAGGCCTACACCTCCGCGTCCGCGAAGAACTCGACCCTGGCCATGATGGAAGCGGCGCAAAAGAACCCGGGCGCGGCCAACCTGGTCTACCTGCCGGGATTCCTGCTGCTGGGCGGCGGCCTGCCGATCAAGGCGGGGAACGATGTGATCGGCGGTATCGGCATCGGCGGCGCGCCCGCCGGAAACCTTGACGACCAGTGCGCACAGGCGGCGCTGGAGAAGATGAAGGATCAGCTGAAGTAAACGAAAACGGACGGCGCCAACCACGAGCCGTCCGCACACACTGCTATTTTCTTACTGCGGCGTCTGGCACTTCTGCCACGCTTCATACAGGTCTTCACCCTCGGCGCGCACCGGCACGCCGGACAGCTTCATGTCACGCTGCCCGACCGGCTTGGCGAGTTCGATGTAGCCCCGCTCCGCCGACAAGTCGTACGGCGCACCATCCTCGTTCGAGTACGCGTAATACACCTCCTTGACGCCGGACAGGTACATTGCGGTCAGGCACATCGGGCAAGGATAGCCGCTGGCATACACCGTGGATCCGCGCAGGTCGGTATGACCCTGCACCTTGGCTGCCTCGCGCACTGCCTGCATCTCCGCGTGCGCGGTCGGGTCGCAGGTCGCATCGACCTGGTTCACCGACCTGGCGAGCACCTTGCCGTCCCGTACCAGAACGGCGCCGAAAGGCCAGGTCTTCCGTTCGCGAACGTTTTCCATCGCGAGCTGGATCGACTCGAGTAGGTATTTCTCTGTGTGTGACATTGCATTTCCTGTTGAAGTTGCGCTCAGCTGCCGCGGTAGGTCGAAAAACACCACGGCGAACAGAGCAAGGGGACGTGGTAGTGCTGCTTGGCGTCGAAGACGGTGAAACGGACCGGGATCTCTTCCGAGAACACGTTCTCGTTCTTGAAATGGGCGCCGACATAAAAGCGCAGTTCAAAATCGCCGACGCGGGTCTGCTCCGGTGTCAGCATCGGACCATCGGTGCGGCCGTCCGGATTGCTGCGCACGCTCTTGAGCAGCGTCGGCGGCGTGGTTTTCAGGTCATACAAATCGATCTGCATGCCGGCGATCGGGCGGCCGGTCGATATGTTCAATACGTGTGTCGTGATTCCTGCCATGTCATCTCTCCTCGAATGGGAACAAGTTGTCTCAGCTGCCGCGGTAGTAGGTGTAGTTCCACGGGCTGAACTGGATGGGCAGGTGGATGCGCTCGGCGGTATTGCGGACCTGGAAGCGGACCGGCACCTTGGACAGGAAGCCCGGCTGCGGCAGCCTGGCCTGCTTCATCGCGAAGTAGTCGTCGACATGCAGCAACACCTCGTAGTTGCCTTCACGGTAGGTATCGCCGATCAGCAGCGGCTCGTCGGAACGGCCGTTGGGATTGATCGTGACGCTGCGGATCGGCACAGGGCGGCCGTTTTCGATCGAAGAAAAATCGACGCGCAATCCGACCGCAGCCTGGCCGTGGAAGGTGTCGAGGATATGGATCGTCAGGCGCGGGCTCACCCCGTGCAGGACGATCGGGCCGGACGATTGTGCGGCGGACGGCGCCGCCGGGGTGGTCGATGCCAGCGCACTACGCGAAACCAGCGCAGCGCCTCCCAGTGCCAGGCCGGCGACGGCAAAACGCCGGCGGTCGGGGTTCTTGATGCTGTTGTCGTTCATATCACTCCTCCTTTTTTAATTTGCGTGCAATACAGCTCAACACGAGTATTGCCGCGATTGCTTCTACTACGGCTACAACATAGAGTCCCGGTGAAACCCTTCCGGTCGCGTTCTTGATCAGCCCCATCAGGTAGGGCGCGCCGAAGCCGGCCAGGTTGGATACGGAATTGATCAGGGCCACGCCGATGGCGGCGGCGCCGCCGGCAAGGTAACGGTTGGGCAGCTGCCAGAACACCGGGATCGCGCTCATCGTTCCCACCAGCGCCAGCCCCATCGCCAGCAGCGGCAGGAGTGCGCCCCTCCCCGGCGTGTCCAGCAGGACCGCAAGCGTGCCCATCGCGAGTGCCCCGACCAGTGCGGCACCGCTGAAATGCCACCGGACTTCGCCGTGCCTGTCCGAATGCGCGCCGTTCAGGATCATTCCCGCGGCGCCGCACAGATACACTGCGGCGGCGATCCAGCCGACCGCCATCGGCGAGGCATAGCCCGTTTCCTTGACGATGGTCGGGATCCAGAAAGTCAGTGTCGAATTGGCGCAGAGCAGGCAAAAGAAGATGGCGATCAGCAGCCACACGACGGGATTGCGGAACAGACTGCGCCAGTCGCTGCCGCGCTCGCCCATTTCCCGGTTGTCGCGATCCAGCGCGTCCCGGATCAACCGCTTCTCGTGCTGTGCCAGCCAGCCGGCGTGCTCGGGCTTGTCGGTCATGTAGAAGTACGCGGCGACGCCGGCGAGGACGGACGGGATCCCTTCCAGGATGAACAGCCATTGCCAGCCATGCATGCCGTGGACGCTGCCCATCGATGTCATGATCCAGCCCGCGATCGGGCCGCCCAGCACGCCGGCGAGTGCCGACGCGGACATGAAGGTGCCGAATGCTTTTGCGCGCCGCTGGCTCGGATACCAGTAAGTCAGGTACAGGATCATGCCCGGGTAGAATCCCGCTTCGAACGCGCCGAGCAGGAAGCGAAGGATGTAGAACTGCATCGGCGTGGACACGAAGGCTTGCACCATGCAGATCAGCCCCCAGCCGATGGTGATGCGCATCACCGTTTTCCTGGCGCCGATCTTTTGCAGCAAGGCATTGGAAGGCACTTCAAACAGGAAATAGCCGAGGAAGAAGATGCCCGCGCCAAGGCCGTACACCGCTTCGCTGAACTTGAGGTCGTCGAGCATCTGCAGCTTGGCGAAGCCGATATTGACGCGGTCGATCCAGGCCAGGATCCATAGCGCCCCGAGGAAGGGCAGCAAGCGCCAGGACACCTTGCGGTAGACGGCATCCTCTTCGGTCTGCTCCACGCCGGCGTAGACGGGAAGCTCCTGTTCTCTGGTCGTCATCTTGTCTCCTTTGCATGGCTGCTTCATCCATGGCAGCCTGTATTGAAGGCAAGTATAGGAAGCCGTACCCCGAAAGGAAACGCGAGGGCTGTTATAGACCGAATAGCAGAACCGATATTGGAAAACCTGTTGCCGGACGCGAAAATCAGCCCACCTTCCCTTGAGGCGAATTGCCATGATCCGGGCCGACGACCCTTTCGATACCTATCTGCTGCGCGTCCTGTGCACCGTGATCGCCGAGCAAAGCGTGTCGCGCGCCGCCATCCGGCTGAACCAGTCGCAACCGGCCATCAGCGCCGCCCTCAAGCGCCTGCGCGCCATCTTCAACGATCCGCTGCTGACGCGGGACAGGAACCTGATGGTGCCCACGGAACGGGCAATGCAGATCGCGGCGCAGGCGCGCACGGCCTTGAACCTGCTGGATGGCTTGCTGGTCTCGGACAGCAGCTTCGACCCGGCGTCGACGGAACAGACCTTCACCATCGCGATGCCGGACTACCTGGCGCCTGCCTTCTTTGCCCATGTCGCGCGGACCTTCCGCGTTAGTGCTCCAGGCGCCCGGCTGATTGCACAGCCGTTAGTAGCACAATACGACTACGAACAGGCGCTTGCGGACGGCACGGTCGATATCGTCATCGGCAACTGGCCGAATCCGCCGGAACACCTGCACCTGTCGGTCCTGCTTGAGGATGAGGTCGTCTGTGTGCTTGCGCAGGACAACCCCTTGAGCCAGCCCGGCAAGCTGACCGCAGAAAGCTATCTGCGTGCATCGCACATTGTCCCGGTGCCGTATTCGCGCGGACAGCGCGGCGTGGTCGAGAGCGGACTGGGCACGATGCGCGTCAGCCGCGACCGCCGTATTCAGTGCCCGTACCTGAGCGTGGCGCCCAGCCTGCTTCCCGGCACCGACCTCATCCTGACCACGGCCCGGCACTTCGCGCACTACCATGCGCAGCGGATTCCGCTGGCCGTCGTGGCGTCGCCGATTCCGTTTCCATTCATGCGTTTTTACCAGCTGTGGCATCCGGCGCGGCATCGTTCTCCGGCGCATGTGTGGCTGCGCGGCGTACTTACCGCGGCCGCGCGCGAGCTGAAGGTGCTTCTGGATTAAGGAAGCGGCCGGCGTTGGCGTAGCTGCCGGCCGCTAATTGCTTTAAAAGGTATGGCGAACGCCGATGTTGACGGACCGGTCGCCGCTTCCGGCATCAGTGGCGTTGCCGGCAGTGTAGAAGCCAGGGGCGTTGTTGGCGGCGGTGTTGTCGATGTGCGCGACCGAGGTGTACAGGTTGGTGCGCTTCGACAACGCATAGGTATAACCCAGCGCCACCTGGCTGGCATCGTTGCCGGCCGCGGTCCGGTCGGACTTGCGGATGTACGATGCGAGGAAGGTACCCGCGCCCACCGGCGCACTCAGGCCAATCATCAGGTCGCGCGTATCGGCCTGCGCCACGTTCGTATTTCCGGCGACGGCGTTCTTGTTGAGCGCATAGGCGCCGTGCACGGCAGCAATGCCGAAGTCATACTTGACGCCGAGCGTGGTCACTTTCGAACTCGACGTTGCGCCGGCATTGTTGACGTTGTTATGCGCCAGCCGTACCGCCAGCGGCCCGGCGGTATAGCCGACCTGCCCAGCCAGGGTGCGCAGCGACGAAGTGTCTCCCGCGGTCTCGCCAAAGCCGTAGGTCATCTCGGCCATCATTCCGGACGTCAGCGGCGCCGCGTACTTGATTGCATTGTTGGTGCGCGGACCGCCGCCGGTAGCCGCGGTTCCCCCTTGCGACATAAGGTTGCCCGCATTGCCGGCGAGGCCACATGCAAACGGGTCGATCACGCCGCACAGGGACGTAAAGATTGGCGTGTATTGCCGCCCGAGCGTGACAGTCCCGAATGCGCCCTTGAGGCCGACAAACGCCTGGCGTCCGAACAGCGCCCCGCCCTGCAATGCCGCTCCGGTATCGAGCGCAAAGCCGTTCTCCAGTGTGAACAGCGCGGACATGCCGCCGCCCAGGTCTTCCGCTCCCCTGAAACCGATGCGCGAGGCATTCTGCATGCCGCTCGTCACCTTGGTGACGGAACCGGCAGCACCTCCGCGCTGATACTCGACGCCACCGTCGATCAGGCCATATACCGTGACGTTCGATTGCGCGGCGGCCGTGGCGGACACCATACCGAGCGCGATCAGGCAGCCAGTCATTTTTCTCATTCAAGTTCTCCCTTATTGTTTATTTGAGGTTTGCTATCTGTTCCGTCAGACGAACACGGGGCTGCCTTCCTTCTTCCAGGCATGTGTATCGTCAGACGGGGAACATGGAACCGGGTGGAGCGCAGTCCACCCGGTGTAGGTCTGCTTACTGCGCAGTCTTGAGTTGCGAGCCGAGTGGCTTTTGCGGACGGATGAGAAGCAATACCAGCAGCGCGCCGAAAGCCTCGATCATGGCCACCGCCAGCAGGCCGGACGACAGCCCGCCGCCGGCATCCTTGAGCACACCCATCGCATACGGCGCGCCGAATCCGGCCAGGTTCGCGAACGAGTTGATCATCGCGACACCTGCCGCGGCGGCCGCACCGGACACGTACAAGTTCGGCAATTGCCAGAAGACCGGGATCGCGCTCATCGTGCCCATCACCGCAAGCGTCAGCGCAATGAATGCCAGCACGGGCTGATGGGCCAGCATCGCAGTGGCAGCCATGGCACTCGCACCAAGCAGTGCCGCGCCGGCCACGTGCAGCGTGTTCTTGCCGGTCTTGTCCGCGAAGTAGCCGTTGCTGACCATGCCGCAAGCGCCGAAGATGTACGCCACGCCGATGAGCAGGCCGACGTGCAGCGAATCGGACACGCCCATGTCGCGGACGATGCTCGGTGCCCAGAAGGTCAGTGTCGAGTTGGCCGCAATAATGCAGAAGAAGATCGCCACCAGCGCCCACAGCTTAGGCTTGCGCAGGCTGGCCAGGAAGCTGTGCTCGCGTGGACCGCATGCGGCGGCATCGCGCTGCAGTTCACGCTGCACGAAGGCGCGCTCGTCCTCGCTCAGCCACTTGGCCTGCGACGGCTTGTCGGTCAGGTACGCCAGGGTCACGAGTCCGGCAAGCACGGACGGGATGCCTTCGATCAGGAACAGCCATTGCCAGCCACGCATGCCGTGGAAGTCGTTCAGCGAGGTCATGATGATGCCGGCGAGCGGGCCGCCGATGATGCCTGCAATCGCCGACGCCGACATGAACAGGCCGAACGCACGCGAACGGCGCTCGCTCGGATACCAGTAGGTCAGGTAAAGGATGATGCCGGGATAGAAACCTGCCTCGAACACGCCCAGCAGGAAGCGCAGCACATAGAACTGCGTCGGGGTGGTCGTGAACAGCATCAGGATGCTGACGATGCCCCAGCCGATTGTGATGCGGGCGATAGTCTTGCGCGCACCGATGCGGTCCAGCAGGATGTTGCTCGGCACTTCGAACAGGAAATAGCCGAGAAAGAAAATCCCCGCGCCGAGGCCGTATACTGCCTCGGAAAAGTGCAGGTCATTCAGCATTTGCAGCTTCGCGAAGCCGATGTTGACCCGGTCAAGCCAGGCCAGGACCCAGAGTACGCACAGGAAAGGAATCAGGCGCCAGCTGATCTTCGAGTAAATGCGGTCGGCTTCGGTCTTGGGCGGAACAGCCCGCGCGCCGCGTGTGTTGAGGGTGGTCATCACTAGTCTCCTAAGTGTGCAGTCATGCTGCACTATCGTCCTTGAATCGGTTGCAGTACCTTAGCTTCCGCGGTATGTCGTGCAGCTCCACGGCGTCGCCAGCATCGGCACGTGGTAATGCTGCTGGGTGTCGAACACCGCGAACCGGACTGGCACCGTGTCGATGAATGCCAGTTCCGGCATCGGCGTCCCAATCTTCGAAAAATACTCCCTTACGTGAAACACCAGCTCGTACTTGCCGACCTTGGTGTCTTCCGGCTTCAGGATCATCTGGTCGGTGCGGCCGTCCTTGTTCGTGACGACCGTCTTCACCAGGCGGTAACGGTTGTCTTCCCAGACCGAAAAATCAATGCGCATGCCGGCGCCCGGCAAGCCGGTGGCGGTGTTCAGTACATGTGTGGTTATGCCAGCCAAAGCAGTCTCCGTTATATGGGGTAATCAGGCGTTCAACTGCCGCGGTAGTACGAATAGCTCCAGGGCGTGAGCAGGATCGCAATGTGGTAGAGCTGGCGCGGATCATCGATCGAGAAGCGGATCGGCACCTCGGTCAGGAAGGCCGGGCGCGGCATCGTGGCGCCGAGCCTTGCGTAATGTTGCTCGACGTGCAAGACCAGTTCATAGCTGCCGCGTTTGAAGTTTTCTCCCTCGAACAGCGGCTGGTCGGTCCGCCCACCCTTGTTGGTGTCGAAGCTGCGCAGCAAGCGGTACGACTGCCCGTCCAGCACGGACAGGTCGACACGCATGCCGGCCCCCGGCAGCCCGGTCCAGGTATCGATTGCATGGATGGTGAGGCGTCCGGGGCCGCTTGCGGCTGCCTGCTGAGCCGGCGCATTGCCGAGTGCGCTGCAACCAGCCAGCGCAGAGGATCCTGCCGCCAGTCCTGCCGCAAGGAAGCGCCTGCGGGAAAGCTCGTTGCCGCTCATGCCGCATCCTTTTGCAGCGGCGTCGTCTCTTCCGCGAAAATTCGGTCCAGGCGCATCCGCACGATATTGAAGACCTGCGCAATGTTATTGTCGAACTCCGTCGCGGTATCGTTCTGCAGCCGACGTTCGAACTCGCTGAAGATTTCCGCCTTGGAATAATTGCGCACCGCAATAATGAACGGGAACTGGTGCTTGGCGCGGTAAGCCGCATTCAGTTGCCGCATCTTTTGCAGTTCGCCCGAGGTCAGGGAATTCAGTCCCGCGGTCGACTGTTCGATGACCGAGTTCACGGTCATGTTGCCGTCCTGCGCCTCCTTGCCGGCCAGGTCAGGGTGCAGGCACAGTAGCGCCTCGATCTGTGTCCGCGGCGCCCGGCGTACCGCACCGAACATCGCCTGGTAAAACTCCTCGATCGTCGCAAACGGCCGATCCTGCCAGGCTTGCTCTGCTACCCAGGGCGAATACTCGAACACACCGCCGAATGCGTTGGTGAAAGAGTCGCGGCTCATTTGATTTACTGCTGTCAGGTCCATCTGCCATTCCTTTGTTTTCATCGTTGGTGATGCGCCGCTCGCATGTAAAAAACGGCTGCGTCATGCGAATGAAATATAGAGGACGGGGCAAACCGTGCACAATCGGCAATCTGCTATATTCCACATAACAAAAGCACTGGCCCACACCGATGTCACGCGCCACCGACCCGCTGGATACCTTCCTGTTACGCGTCCTGGAAACCCTGATCGCCGAGCGCAGCGTCTCCAAGGCAGCGGCCCGGCTCAACCAGTCGCAACCCGCTATCAGCGCCGTCCTCAAGCGCCTGCGCGAGACCTTCAACGATCCCCTGCTGGTGCGAGAAAAGGGACAGATGATCCCGACAGCGCGCGCACTCGAGCTGGTGGTATCGGCGCGCGTGATCCTCGAAGAAGCGGCACGTATGATGGCGGAGCCGACCACCTACGTCGCCGCGACGTCACAGCGCGAATTCCGCGTCGGCGCGGCCGACTTTCTCACGGCAACCTTCCTTGGCGAGGTCGTGGAACTGATGCGGCAGGACGCCCCGATGACGCGGCTGTCGGTTATTCCGCTGCGCGGCGACCTCGACTACGAAACCGCACTGGCCAACGGCGAACTCGACCTCGTGATCGGCAACTGGCCCAACCCGCCGCCGCAACTGCACCTGTCGATCCTGCTGGAAGACGACATCGTCTGCCTGATGGGAAAACACAATCCGCTCGGCGAGGACATGACGCAGGCCGACTATCTCGCCGCGGCCCACATCGTGCCGCTGCCCTATTCGAACATGCACCGCGGTGTGGTGGAAACGCACCTGTCGAGTATGCGACTCGCACGCAACGCGGTGATCAGCCTGCCCTTCTTCAGCATCGCGCCTTATCTGCTGGTGCGCTCGGACCTGGTGTTCACGACCAGCCGGCATTTTGCGAACTACTATGCGAACTTCCTGCCGCTAAAGATCGTTACGCCGCCAATGGCGTTTCCGGAGATGCGGTTTTACCAGCTATGGCATGAGCGGACCCATCGGTCGAGCGCGCACGAGTGGCTACGGAGTGTTTTTACGAAAGCGAGCAGGAAGACGCGCGAGGCGAACAGGAAGGGACCGAGACAGTCGAAGGTTTAGGGGATGTGATGCAGGGACTTGGCGGAGGCGGTGAGATTCGAACTCACGGACGGGTTCCCCCGTCGCTGGTTTTCAAGACCAGTGCCTTAAACCACTCGGCCACACCTCCGGTCATGGATTGCGTCAGTCTGTAGTGCGGCAGGCGATTCCGCCGCGACTAGCGCAGACGCGATTATACCCGACTCGTTCGCGCCTGCCCTGCCCGCCTGGAAATTTAGTTGAGGAACATCTGCTGCAGGTCGTTGAGGAAGCGCTGCCCGAGTTCCGTCGGGCGGATCAGCTTGTAATCGCGGTAGAGCAGGCCTTTCGTCTCTGCTTCATTGAGCGGTTTCTCGATTGCATTGAGCGTGAGGCCGGTACGTTCCGCGAACAGGTTGGGATCGAAACCACCTGTCAGGCGCAAGGCGTTCAGCATGAATTCGAAGCCGAGGTCTCCGCGCGCGATCTCGAATTCTTCCTGGATCTGGCTGCCGAGTTTCAACTGTTCCATGTAGGTCTTCGGCTGCTTGTAACGCATCTGGCGTACAACGCGATGCGGGAAGGAAAGCTTCGAATGCGCGCCCGCACCGATGCCGATGTAGTCGCCGAATTCCCAATAGTTCAGGTTGTGCCGCGCCTGGCGGTGCGGCTTGGCATAGGCCGATACTTCGTAATGCCGGTAGCCGGCCTCTGATGTGATTTGTTGGATCAGGTCCTGCATCTCGGCGCTGGTGTCGTCGTCGGGGACGACCGGCGGGTACTTCGCGAAATAGGTGTTCGGCTCCAGCGTCAGGTGGTAGAGCGAGAGGTGCGGCGGTGCGAATCCGATGGCGGTCGAGACATCTTCGCGTGCTTCAGCGAGCGTCTGCGACGGCAGCGCGTACATGAGGTCGAGGTTGAAATTGTCGAAGTTCGCTTGCGCGATCTCGACGGCCCGCCTCGCTTCGCGTTCATCGTGGATCCGCCCCAGCGCCTGCAGGTGATGCGCATTGAAGCTCTGTATGCCGATCGACAGCCGGTTGATGCCGCTCGCGCGGTACGATTTGAACTTCTCCGCCTCGAAGGTGCCCGGGTTCGCTTCCATCGTGATCTCGGCCGCACCGTCGAGCGGAAGCAGCGTGCGGATGTCCGACATCATGCGGTCGAGGCCCGCCGCCGACATGAGGCTGGGCGTGCCGCCGCCGATGAAGATGGTGTATACCTTGCGTCCCCAGATCAGCGGCAACGCGCTTTCGAGGTCGCTGCGCAATGCAGCGAGGTATTCCTCTTCCGGAAAGCCGTTCTTGACCTCGTGCGAGTTGAAATCGCAGTACGGGCACTTCCTCACGCACCACGGGAAGTGGACGTAGAGGGAAAGCGGCGGCAATGCGGTCAGGTGCAAGGCGCCCGGCTTGAGGAAGGCACTTGCCGCTTCCACAGGCGTTGCGGGACTCTTGCCGGATGTGACGGGCTTGATCGGAATCATTTCAGCTTTTCAACGAGCGCGCGCAAGGCCTTGCCCCGGTGCGACAGGCCGTTCTTTTCCTCTGCGGACAGTTCCGCCACGGTCTTGCCCAGCGCGGGAATCCAGAAATACGGGTCATAGCCGAAGCCGCCCTGCCCGCGCGCCTCGGCGATGATCTCGCCATCCCAGCGGCCTTCGGCAATCACCGGTTGCGGGTCGTCAGCGTGGCGCACGAAAACGAGCGCGCAGTAATAGTAGGCCGATTTGTCCGCGTGCGGTTCCAGGTCGGCGATGAGTTTTTCATTGTTGCGCGCGTCGGACTTCGGTTCGCCCGCATAGCGCGCCGAATAGACGCCGGGTGCGCCGCCGAGCGCCGTGGCGCAGACGCCGGAGTCGTCGGCGAGCGCCGGCAGGCCGGTGATGCGGGAGGCATGGCGGGCCTTGGCGAGCGCATTTTCGACGAAGGTGACGTGCGGTTCTTCCGCCTCGGGCACGTTGAATTCGCCCTGGGCGTGGACGTCGAAGCCGACGGTGGCCAGCAGCTCGCGGAATTCCTTCAGCTTGCCGGCGTTGTTGGAGGCGAGTACGAGTTTGCGTGTCATGGGGTTCTCAAATGACAAGCGGCGCCAGCACTGCTGCTCGCGCCGCGTATGTTGCGAAAGCAGCTACCTATACGATGCCGAGCTCGTCCTTCTGGAGGCGGATGAGGTCGGCGATACCCTTGTCGGCAAGGTCGAGCAGGCGGTTCATCGTTGCGCGGTCGAAGGCTTCGCCTTCCGCCGTGCCCTGCACCTCCACGAAATGGCCGGCATCGGTCATCACGACGTTCATGTCTGTGTCGCAGTCGGAGTCCTCGACGTAATCGAGGTCGAGCACCGGCATACCCTGGAACACACCGACCGAGATCGCGGCGACGAAATGCTTGACCGGGATGGCCGGGACCACTTTCGCCTCCACGAGTTTCGAGAAGGCATCGTAGGCGGCGACCATTGCGCCGGTAATCGACGCAGTGCGCGTGCCGCCGTCGGCCTGGATGACGTCGCAGTCGAGGTGCAGCGTACGCTCGCCGAAAGCGTTGAGGTCGAACGCGGCGCGCAGCGAGCGGCCGATCAGGCGCTGGATTTCCTGCGTGCGACCGGACTGCTTGCCCTTGGCGGCTTCGCGGTCCATGCGGCTGTGCGTCGAGCGCGGCAGCATGCCGTATTCGGCGGTCATCCAGCCTTGGCCCTTGCCTTTCAGGAAGCCGGGAACTTTCTCTTCGATGCTGGCGGTGCAGATGACCTTGGTGTCGCCGAATTCGACGAGGACGGAACCCTCGGCGTGCTTGGTGTAATGACGGGTCAGTCGGACGTTGCGCAATGCGTCGGCGGCACGTCCGCTGGGGCGTTGTTGAAACTGCATGGATTGGGCTTTCAGTTTTTTGAGGTGACGCGGGCGGTCTTTTCGATCGCCTCGCGGATTTCTTCGATCGCTTTTTCGATATCGCTTTCATCGAACGCATCGGCCGGCTCGAGGTCGGCACGCGGCGCCTGGATGGTCGTCGTCACGCTGCCAACCGGCAAGGTGTGCGTGGTGATGGTGGAAGGCGAATCCTGCAGCACGCTGGTGCCTTCCCACATCATCGCGAGCGCGGTGACATTATCGCTCGTCTTGCCGGCGATGCCGGTGGCGGTCGCAAGCAGTTCAGGCACGGCGCGCACGACAGTGTTCATGTGCAGGCTTTGCGCGAGGACGTGGTCCGGCAGTACCGACCACAAACCGTCCGAACACAGCAGCATCACATCGCCGGGTTGGAGGCTGGCGCGACGCGAGAGTTCGACAATCGGCATGTTGGGCGCGCCGAGGCAGTTGAACAGCTTGTTGCGGTCCGGGTGTGTATCGCGCTCGGAGGGCGCGACCTTGCCCTGCGCAATCAGCGTCTCGATGCGCGAATGATCACGGGTGCGCGCCAGGATCTGGCCCTGGCGCATCCAGTACAACCGCGAATCGCCGCAGTGTGCCCAGTAGGCGCTATTGTGCTGCACGATGCAGGCGACGATGGTGGTACGCGGCGTTTCCGGCAGGTTGTTGACAGCACGGTAGCGATGGATCTCACGGTGCGCTGCAAAGAAGCTGTCCTCGAGGAATTTCTCGGGCTTCTTGATATACGGGTTGGCATTCTGCTGGAACAGCGAGCCAATGGTCTGCAGCGCAATCGTCGCCGCCATTTCACCCTGGATATGCCCGCCCATGCCGTCGGCTAGAAGCAGGAGCAGCGCATCCCGGGTGAAGCTATAGCCCATGCGGTCCTGGTTGTTCTTGCGGCCGCCGATATGGCTTTCCTGGTAGACGGAAAATCGCATGTGCTTTCGCCTAGCGCGTGTTGTTCTGGATGGTGGTATTGCCGACTTGCGAGCCCTTGCCGATGCCGCCAAAGAGGTTGCGCAGCTTCGACGTGACCTTCTCGATCAGGGCCGGTTCCTTCTGTTCGACCACCGGTTCGCGCAATGCCTTCTGCAGTGCGAACACGCTCTGCGGCCGCTCGAGCGATTCGAGGCGAAGCGACCAGCGGATGACCTGGATCAGTTCGCGCGAATACATGCTTTCCAGCTTGCGGAAATGCTCTTCCATCTTGTCGTTGGCCTTGCGCTGGTCCGCCGGCTGCGGCGGCGCACCCACCATGCAGGCGAACATCGACGCGCCGATGCTGTAAATGTCCGTCCACGGCCCGAGGTTGCCATTCTTGACATACAGTTCGGGCGGCGCGAATCCGGGGGTGTACATCGGATACAGCTTGGGCTGGTCGGCCCGCAGCGTCTGGCGCGCGGCGCCGAAGTCTAGCAGGATCGGCGTGCCGTCCATGCGCAGGTAGATGTTGGCCGGCTTGAGGTCGAGGTGCAGCAGCTTGTTGGCGTGCACTTCGCGCAAACCGTTCATCACCTGGTTGAACATCTTGCGGATGAAGCGCTCCGACACGAGCGGCCGTTCGCCCTTGTCGCGGCGGCGGATGATGTGGTCCTGCAGCGAACGGCCGGATTCATAGGCCATCACCATGTACACCGTATCGTTGGCGCGGAAGAAATTCACGACGCTCACGACATTGGGATGCGATATGCGGGCAAGCGCGCGGCCCTCCTCGAAGAAGCACTTGAGGCCGATGCGGAACACGGGAAGGTTTTCGGCAGAAATCGCCGGTACCAGTTCGCCGGGCTGGCGCAGCGCGAGCGAGCTGGGCAGGTACTCCTTGATGGCGACGGCGTTGCCATCTTCATCATAGGCCAGGTAGACAATACTGAACCCGCCGGACGCAATCTTCTTTACAATGCGGTATCCGGCAATTTCCAGTCCATCCGGCAACGGAGCGTTGTTTTGCGATGCCATAATTTCCTTGGCAATTTCCCTCGATAGTTGCTCGGGATTGTGTGGGATAAATCACTGATTTGTAAAGCAAGGAAACATTTTGACGATCTCTAGCATGACCGGCTATGCGGTCACCACCCGCGAGACCGATGCGGGCACCCTGACCGTCGAACTGAAAAGCGTGAATTCACGCTTCCTCGACCTCCAGTTCCGTATCAACGACGAGTTCCGCAGCTTCGAGCCGGTGTTGCGCGAAGCCATCATGGCGCGCCTCAGCCGCGGCAAGGTGGAGTGCCGCCTCAGCTTCGGACGCAAGGCAGCAACAGGCGGCGTGCAGAACCTGAACGGCGAGCTGCTCGACGCCTTGTCGAGGATGCAACAGGAAGTGCGCCAGCGCTTCCCCGACGCGCAGCTGCTCACCGTCAACGAACTGCTGCGCTGGCCCGGCGTGATCGCCGATGCCGAAGCCGGACAGGAAGCATTGCAGACTGAAGTGCAAGCGCTGATCGGCGATGCACTCAATGCATTCATCGAGACCCGTGCCCGCGAAGGCGCCGCTCTGCAGACGATGCTGCTGTCGCGCGTCGACGAGATGGAAGCCATCGTCCAGCGCATTACCCCCCTTATTCCTCAGGCTATCGCACAATTCCAGCAGAAGGCGACCGAGCGGATGAAGGAAGCCCTCGGCGTTGCCGCGCCCAATGGCGCCACCACCGTGTCGCGCGAGGAAGCGCTGGAGCGCATCCGCCAGGAAGTCACGCTGTACGGCATCCGCATTGACGTTGCGGAAGAACTGTCCCGCCTGTCCGCCCACCTTACCGAGACCCGGCACATCCTGAAAAAGGGCGGACAAGTCGGTAAGCGCCTCGATTTCATGATGCAGGAACTGAACCGCGAGGCGAACACGGTCGGCTCCAAGGCCGCACTGAAGGAACTGTCCGACGCCTCGATGGCCATGAAACTGCTCATTGAGCAGATGCGGGAACAGGTTCAGAATCTCGAATGAACCCGGCATTGCCTTTTTTACATCACAACAAGCCCAGTTTATGACCGAATCACTCAACCCGTCCGGCAGCCTGTTCATGGTGGTTGCCCCCTCCGGCGCCGGCAAGTCGACCCTGGTCAATGCCCTGCTGGCGCAGGAACCGACCATCAAGCTGTCGATCTCCTACACCACCCGCCAGCCGCGGCCGGGCGAAGAGCATGGTCGCCAGTACTACTTCACAACCGTCGAGGATTTCCTCAAGCGGCGCGAAGCCGGGGAATTTTTGGAGTCAGCCGAAGTCCACGGTAATTACTATGGAACTTCGCGCCTGATTATCGAAAAGGAGATGAAAGCCGGCCGGGATGTCCTGCTCGAAATCGACTGGCAAGGCGCGCAGCAGGTCAAGAAGCAGTTTCCGTCCGCCGTCCAGGTTTTCATCCTGCCGCCATCGATCGACGCGCTGGAAGAACGGTTGAAGAAGCGCGGCCAGGACGAGGCACATGTGATTACACGCCGGCTGCTGGCCGCCGGCGGCGAAATCGCACACGCCCCGGAGTCTGAATATGTTATTATTAATCAAGAGTTTGCGACTGCTTTGTCGGAATTGACTGCAATCGTCAAAGCATCCCGTTGCCGCTTCGCGCAACAGGCCGCGCGCAACGCTTCCCTATTTGCCCAGCTGGGCATTCACGCCAATCCGAGCTGACACAGATTTTTTCAGGAGCATTTATGGCCCGTATTACCATCGAAGATTGCCTCAAACAGATTCCGAACCGCTTCCAGCTGACCCTGTCCGCGACCTACCGCGCCCGCCAGCTCCTGCAAGGCCATACCCCGAAAGTCGAAGCCAAGGACAAACCGACGGTTGTCGCGCTGCGCGAAATCGCTGCCGGCAAGGTCGGCATCGAAATGCTGAAAAAAGTCCCGAGCTAAGTAGCGCCACCGGCCATGCGGCTGATAAGCTTACTGTATGGACCTGACCCAACCAGATTCTGCACTATCAGTCGCCCCGAATAACCGGGCATCGTCCGATCGCCCGGCCTCCAAGAATCATCCCGACACTCCCCTGAAGTCCGACCACAACGCCGCCCAGACCGCGGGCGTGGCTTCCGTTACCCTGCTGATGAACAAGCTGGGCGATTACCTCACGTCTTCCGAAATGAAGAAGGTGAAGGAGGCCTATCGCTTTTCGGATGAAATGCACCTCGGCCAGATTCGCAAATCCGGCGAGCCCTACATCTCGCATCCGATTGCCGTTGCGGAAATCTGTGCCGACTGGAAGCTCGACGCGCAAGCCATCATGGCCGCCCTGCTCCACGACGTCATGGAAGACCAGGACGTCAAGAAGGAAGAACTGATCGAGCGCTTCGGCGCTCCCGTCGCCACGCTGGTCGACGGTTTGTCCAAGCTGGACAAGATCGAATTCCAGAGCCAGATCGAAGCGCAGGCAGAAAACTTCCGCAAGATGCTGCTGGCCATGGCGCGCGACGTGCGCGTCATCCTCGTCAAGCTGGCCGACCGCCTGCACAACATGCGCACGCTGGGCTTCATGAGCCCGGAGAAGAAGCGCCGCATCGCGCGCGAGACGATGGAAGTCTATGTGCCGATCGCGCACCGCCTCGGCCTGAACAACATTTACCGCGAGCTGCAGGACCTGGCGTTCTCGCATCTCTATCCGGTGCGTTACCGCACACTGTCCAAGGCCGTGAAAGCCGCGCGCGGCAACCGGCGCGAAGTGGTCAGCAAGATCCTCGAATCGGTGAACAACACGCTGGCGGCCACCGGCATCAAGGCGCAGGTTTACGGACGCGAAAAGACGCTGTACGGCATCTACCGCAAGATGCGCAACAAGCACCTCTCCTTTTCGCAGGTGCTCGACGTCTACGGATTTCGCATCGTCGTCGACAGCTTCGCCAACTGTTATGTCGCCCTCGGCACCCTGCACGCGCTGTACAAGCCGATGCCGGGCAAGTTCAAGGATTACATCGCCATCCCGAAGCTGAACGGCTACCAGTCGCTCCACACCACCCTGATCGGCCCTTACGGCACGCCGGTCGAGTTCCAGATCCGTACCCAGGACATGCACCACGTCGCCGAAGCCGGCGTGGCGGCGCACTGGCTGTACAAGGATTCCGACGCCAGCCTGACCGACCTGCAGCAGCGCACGCACGCCTGGCTGCAGTCGCTGCTCGACATCCAGAAGCAGACCGGCGATTCCGCTGAGTTCCTCGAACATGTCAAGGTCGACCTGTTCCCGGATTCGGTCTATGTCTTCACGCCGAAGTCGAAGATCATCGCCCTGCCCCGCGGCGCGACAGTGCTCGATTTCGCCTACACCATCCACACTGACATCGGCGACCAGGCAATCGGCGCGCGCGTCAACCATGAGCATGCCGCGCTGCGTACCGAGCTGCGCAATGGAGACATCGTGGAAATCGTGACCGCGCCTACGTCGCGTCCGAGCCCGAACTGGCTGACCTTCGTCCGCACCGGCAAGGCGCGCTCGGCAATCCGGCATCACCTGCGCACCATCAACCTGGCGGAATCGACCGAACTGGGCAAGCGCCTGCTGGCGCAATCGCTGGTGGCGATGCACATCGATCCGCAACTGCCGGCTGAACTGGTGGAGAAACTGCTGAATGAATCCAGCGCGAAATCGCTGGACGAACTCTATGCCGACATCGGCGTGGGCAAGCGCATGGCGACCCTCGTCGCGCGCCATATCCGCACGCTGATGGAAAGCGACCCGGACAACGAGCTTCCGCCGCTCGACAACGAGAAAAAGAGCCAGAAGCTCGACCCGGTTGTCATCAACGGCAATGAAGGCGTGTCGGTGCAGCTTGCGCAATGCTGCCAGCCGATTCCGGGAGACAGCATCACCGGTCAGCTCAAGCGTGACCAAGGCATCGTGGTACATACCACTGACTGCGATGTCGCCAAGCGCCAGCATGCAAAGGAACCGGACCGCTGGATCGAGCTGGTATGGGATACAGAACTGACGCGTCGCTTCGACTGCCGCATCAGGGTACTCGTAGACAATGAGAAAGGCGTGCTCGCGCGCGTGGCTGCGGAGATCGGCGAGTCCGACGCCAATATCACCTATGTCGGCATGGATGATGACCGCGACCACCTAATGAAGCAGCTGCACTTCACTGTGCAGGTCGAGGACCGCATCCACCTTGCACGCCTGATCCGCAATGTGCGGAAGATTCCTGGCGTCGCACGCATACTCCGCGAGAGAGGCTGATCCATCAAGAACCGTAGGGTGGGTAGAGCGAAGCGAAACCCACCGTGCGCCCTAAATGCGTTTGATGGTGGGTTTCGCTGCGCTCTACCTCGGCGGCCCCACCCACCCTACAATCCTTTACGCTTTCAGCTGTGGATGCTCTTGTGCATCCTGCGCAATCCCAGCCACACACCCAGCGCAACCACAGGCAGCAGCAAGCCGCTTGCAATATCCGGATTCACAGGCCAGCCGGCTGCCTTGGCGGCCTTCCCCACATAGCTGAGCAAGCCCACCGAGTAATACGAAATCGCCACCACGGACAAGCCCTCGACCGCCTGCTGCAGACGAAGCTGCTGCGCGGCCCGGGTGTTCATGGAATGCAGGATCTGCCGGTTCTGCCGTTCCTGCACGATACCAACGCGAGTCCGCAGCAGGTCGTTGGAATGGGCGATACGCTCGGCCAGTGCCTCCTGCCGACGCGCGATCGCCTGGCAGGTATTCATCGCTGGCGTCAACCGGCGGTCCATGAATTCGCCGACAGTCGGGAAACCCTCGATGCGCGTTTCGCGCAACTCTTCGATGCGCGCATGCACCAGGCTGAAGTACGCCTGTGACGCGGAGAACCGGTAGCTGTTGGCCAGTGAAAGCTTTTCGATGCGCGCCGCCAGTCCGGTGATGGTGCCGAGCAGGACCTGCTCATCGTCGGTGTCGGGCAGCTGGTTACCGTTGGAGGTGTCGGTATTCACCATCGCCGCGGTTAGTGTCACCAGCTCACCTTCGATCGCATTCAGCACGGGTGTCGCCTGCTGTGCGTGGGGCAGGCCGAGCAAGGCCATCATCCGGTATGTTTCAATTTCGAGCACACGCTGTACCAACCGTCCAGCCTGCTGTTCATGCAGGCCGACATCGCGCACCACGAAACGGCTGAAGCCGTCGGACTGGATGAGGAAGTCCGTCCAGACCTCCCCGCCCTGCAGCACGTGACTGCCGACCAGCATGTTGCCTTCGAAGACGTCCCGCAAGCCGTCAGCAAACTTTTCTGCGCTCGCGTTCGACTTGTCGAGGACCACGTGCGCCGCGACCATCATCTTGCCCTTGAGGCTGACCAGCCACTCCTGCGGCAGCTGGAACAAGGGAACGCGTTCAAAGGATTCCGCCACGGAGCCTGCCTCGTGCCGCCCGGCGAAGGTAAAGGTAGCAAACTCCGTGTGGCACTCCCACTTCAGGCGGAATCGGCCGAAGTCATGGAAGAAGTACTTGGCTTCCTGCAGCGGCGGCGTGACGCCGAAATGCGTGCACAGCGCGGCGAGGAAGCCGTGCTGTACGGCGGCGTTCGACGTCGTCGGATCACCCTCTTGCCGTGCGTAGACGGCAATGTGCGTCAGGCTCTCCGGCGCCTCAAGGCGGAGAAAGGGCCGCGAATGCACTTCAGCGGCAAGGGGAACGCGCAACGCATGGTTGAGGCTGGAATAGATAATCGTCATTGGCAGGTGCTGGTTTTTTTATAGGATATTTTTCTTCTTGCAAATTTTGTACCGGAAATGTGACGGTACTTTGACGACTTGCGACAGCACCGGCGGATAGCCAGCCCGGACGCATGCGGCGCGGGGATTATTTCGCCGGGTAGCTGACTTCGAGGATGGTGAGTTCATCCAGACCCGCCGGCGTCTTGAGGACGACGGAATCGCCTTCGCGCGCCTTGGTCAGCGCGCGTGCGACAGGGGAAATCCAGCTGATCTTGCCGTTCAGGGGATCGAGTTCGTCGATGCCGACGATGGTCACGGTATGTTCCTCGCCGGCCTGGTTTTCATAGGTGACGGTTGCACCAAAAAAAACCTGGTCGCCGCCGTGGTGCACGCTCGGGTCCACCACTTCAGCAAGGTCCAGGCGCTTGGTAAGGAAGCGGATGCGCCGGTCGATCTCGCGCAGGCGTCGCTTGCCGTAGATGTAATCGCCGTTCTCCGAGCGGTCGCCGTTGGAGGCCGCCCACGATACGATCTTGACGACTTCCGGCCGGTCGACGTCGATCAGGCGCAGCAGTTCATCCTTCATGCGCTGGTGGCCCTGCGGCGTCATGTAATTCTTCGATCCGGCCGGGATGGCGGGCAACGCACCTTCGAGGTCGTCGTCGTCACCGTCGGATTCTTTAACAAAAGCCTTGTTCATGCGGCATATTGTAGCGGCCTCGCCCGCCGGGGGTATAGCGCAAAGGCGACTTCCGGTATTTAGGGCGAGCTGGCGACCGCATCGCTCCATTCAAAGGCGGCAACTTGCAAGGCAGTGAGTTGCTCAACAGAAAGCCCTAGCCTGTCGAGCAAGGGTGTCAAATGCGGGCAGGAGGTATCGATATTTTCGATGCATTCGGCCAGCCACAGCATGTCGCCATAAATACCGCGCCGCTCCAGCAAGGCGTCCCGCACCTCGGTAGCAACCGCAAGATGGCGCAGGATTTCCTCCATCGGCAAGCCGAACAGCGCATCCATCAGCGAAAGGATACCGACAGTGAAGGCAATACCGGCAATCCGGCGATCCCCTGGGCGGATGGCATCGGCGATCAGTTCGAGCAACCGTCCGCGCGTGGTGGACAGCGCCAGCAGAGGCGACGCTGCGGTCTTTTCCTTTTCCGATTCGGCGTAGAGCAGGATCTGCAGCCATCTCTGGATCTGCTGCCGGCCGAGCACCTTCATGGCCTGTCCGAGGGAATGGATTTGCTCAGGTACACCGGCGCCCGGTGCATTCACCAGGCGTAGCAGGCTCATCCCCAGCGAAGCATCGTGCTTGATGCTGCTTTCGATGGCCGTGAGTTCGGCATCCGATGCGAGCTGGGTTATCAGCCGCATGATGGCGATCTGGGACGGCTTCAGTTTCCTGCCGGCCAGAATCGTGGGCCTGGCGAAGTAATAGCCCTGGAAGTAATCGAAATCCTGCTCGAGGCAATGGCGGAACTGCGCATGCGTCTCGACCTTCTCCGCCAGCAGCCGCTTGCCCGCCCGCTTGAACTTGCGCGCAAGCGAAGCGATGCGCTCCTCACCGATCAGGCTGATGTCGACCTTGATGATGTCCGCCAGCCCCAACAGCTTGCGGACATTGGACGACTCCGCCACCACGTCGTCGAGTGCAATCGCATACCCCTCCGCTGCAAGCTCCTCGACGCGCGCGACGATGCGCCCGTCGACTTCCACCGTCTCGAGAATTTCCAGGACAACCTTGTCCCTGGGGAGGAAATAAATGAAGTCGCTCAGCAGCACGGCTGCATCGACATTGATGAATCCGAGCGAGCTGCCGATCACGTTGCCCATGCCGAGTTCGGCGGCATGGGCAATCACCGAGGCGGTAGCCGACAGGTCGTCGGTGACGTTCGCCGCGTCGGCACCTGCCTCGCGGAACAGGAGCTCGTAGGCAAACAGCTGCTGCTTCCGGTCGAGGATAGGCTGGCGTGCGAGGAAGAAGTCCCTTGCACGATGCGCGTGCACAGGATTTTCGAATATGAAATCGCGGGCAAGGTTATCCATGACGATGTACCGGTCGGCAAGCAATGTGATCGAAAACGCTGCTGCATCAACCATTGTACGGACCGCGTACCGTTACGGATTCAGCGATTTCAAACTGATACATTTAGGCAGACAGCCGACCCGCCGTGGAATTCCCGCTCGCTTCAAACCTTTCGTGGAGCTCGCATACCGGTCACCGGCGCGCCGCTTTCGAGGGTAAATTTCGCCTGTCCGTCGCGTCCCAGTGCGCTGACCAGGAAAGGCATCATGTCACGCAGCATGGGTTCCAGCGTCCACGGCGGATTGACGACGAACATGCCGCTGCTGTGCAGGCCGAAGCCATCCGGCGAAGGCGCGCCGATCGACAGTGTAACGTTCAGCCAGTCCTTGCCCTGCAAACGCTTTAGCTTGTCGGGCAGCTCGCGCGATTCCATGCGCTGCAGGACTGGATACCAGACGGCATAGGTACCCGTTGGGAAACGAGTAAGCGCATCGGCCAGCGTATCCTTGACACGGCGGTAATCGTCCTTCACCTCGTAAGGCGGATCGATCAGCACCAGTCCGCGGCGCGACGGCGGCGGCAACAGCGACTTCAGGCCGACGAAGCCGTCATCCTTGGTGATCATCACGCGCTTGCCGCGTCCGCTGCGCTGCCCTTGTGCTGCAGCGTGCTCTTCCAGCTTGCGGAAATTGTCTTCAAGCAGCTTGCCATCGCTCGGATGCAGTTCAAACAGACGGATGCGATCCTGCTCGCGCGCCACCTGGTCGGCGCAGTACGGCGAGCCGGGGTAATAGCGCATTTTGCCGGCCGGATTCATGTCCTTGATGAGCTGCATATATTCGGCCACCGGCTCCGGCAGGTCCTTGCGGTCCCAGAGTTTCGCGATACCGGTTTCATATTCGCGGCTCTTGTTGGCGAAGCCCGTATCGAGTGCATACACGCCCGCCCCCGAGTGGGTGTCGATGTACATGTACGGCGTCTCTTTCTGGCCGAGGTAACGCAGCAACTGGATGAGCACGACGTGTTTCAGAACGTCGGCGTGGTTGCCCGCGTGGAAGGCGTGGCGGTAACTCAGCATGGGGAAATCCGGTATCGAGTGGTCGAAAGGGTGCCCATTCTACCAAGCATCAGTGGGGTTCATGCCCGGAATGGCAAACGCATTCGCTGCTGCTGGCGGCGCTCTGGAGGTTTTGCAGGATGCCGCAGTGCCCGGCATCGAGCTGCGTACGGCAGGTATTGCGCAAGGTCTGCAACTGGTTCTGCAGGCGCGACAACGCCGCGATCTGCTGCTCGGTCTGCGCCAAGTGCCGGTCGAGCATCGCATTGATTTCATCGCATGCGAGTTCCGGCTGGTCCTGGAAATGCTGCAGGGTGCGGATATCGTCCAGCGACATGCCGAGCGACCGACAGTGACGGATGAACATCAGGCGCTCCGCATGCTGCGCGCTGTAACTCCGGTAGTTTCCTTCCGTACGCGGCGGCACGGGAATCAGTCCTTCCCGCTCATAGTAGCGAATTGTCTCGACTTCACAACCTGACATTTTGGCAAGTTCACCAATTTTCATCCTCATCCTTTCGGGCAATGCTTGACCCTATAGTAGGTACAGGGTCTGTAATAGGCAAATATTGCTGAAGGAGAGTTCCATGTCTGCCCATTGCTGCGCCCATTCCCACCCGCCGAAGGCTTCGCAGGATCCGCGCTACCGGCGCGCGCTCTGGATCGCGCTTGTTGTCAATGCTGCCATGTTCGGCATCGAACTTGCCGGCGGCGTCGAATCTTCTTCTACGTCGCTGCTGGCCGATGCAGTCGACTTCTTCGGCGACGCCGCCAACTACGGCGTGGCGCTGCTGGTACTGTCGATGGCCGCGGTTTGGCGCAGCCGCGCTGCCTTGTTCAAGGGGCTGTGCATGGGAGCGTTCGGCATCTTCGTACTGGCGAAGACTGCCTGGAGCATCGCTTCCGGCGTCGTGCCGGAGCCAATGACGATGGGCGCGATCGGCTTGCTCGCACTATGCGCGAACCTTGGCGTCGCCGGTCTCCTGTATGCGTATCGCAGCGGCGACGCCAACATGCGTTCCGTCTGGCTGTGCACGCGTAATGACGCAATCGGGAATGTCGCGGTAATGCTGGCCGCGGCGGGCGTATTCGGCTCCGGACGCGGCTGGCCGGACTGGCTGGTTGCCGCCTTCATGGGCGTGCTTGCGCTGAAGGCGTCATTCAGCGTGGTGCGCCAGGCGCGGGAAGAATTGCACGGGCACGAAAACACCGGCATGGCGCACGGTCATACTCACCATTGAGCCATTCCGCTGAAGGCATAAAAAAACCGCACCCGAAGGTGCGGTTTTTCATTTCAAGCCCGGAGATCCGGAAGATCAGTGGAACTGCTCTTCTTCGGTGGAACCGGTCAGTGCCTTGACGGAGGAAGAACCGCCCTGGATCACGGTGGTCACGTCGTCGAAGTAGCCTGCGCCGACTTCCTGCTGGTGCGACACGAAGGTGTAGCCGCGCTCGCGTGCTGCGAATTCCGGCTCCTGAACCATGTTCACATAGTGCTTCATGCCTTCGCCGCGAGCATATGCGTGCGCGAACTGGAAGGTGTTGAACCAGTTGATGTGGATACCGGCCAGGGTGATGAACTGATACTTGTAGCCCAGTTCGGACAGCTTTTCCTGGAATTCGGCGATGGTCTTGTCGTCGAGGTTCTTCTTCCAGTTGAACGACGGCGAGCAGTTGTAGGACAGCAGCTTGCCCGGGCATGCAGCGTGAACTGCTTGTGCGAATTCGCGTGCAAAGCCGAGGTCCGGCGTGCCGGTTTCGCACCAGACGAGGTCAGCGTACGGAGCGTAGGCGACACCGCGGCTGATTGCCTGCTCGAGGCCGTTCTTGACGCGGTAGAAGCCTTCCTGGGTACGCTCGCCGGTCAGGAACGGCTTGTCGTTGGCGTCGTGGTCGGAGGTGATCAGGTTCGCTGCTTCAGCGTCGGTACGTGCCAGGACGATGGTCGGAACGCCCATGACGTCGGCTGCGAAACGTGCGGAAACCAGCTTCTCGATCGCTTCTTGCGTCGGAACCAGCACCTTGCCGCCCATGTGGCCGCACTTCTTCACTGCAGCCAGCTGGTCTTCGAAGTGCACGCCTGCTGCGCCGGCAGCAATCATGTTCTTCATCAGTTCGAAGGCGTTCAGCACGCCGCCGAAACCGGCTTCTGCGTCAGCAACGATCGGCAGGAAGTAGTCGATGAAACCTTCGTCGCCCGGGTTGATGCCACGCGACCACTGGATCTCGTCAGCACGCTTGAAGGTGTTGTTGATGCGGCGAACCATGGTCGGGACGGAGTCGTAGGCGTACAGCGACTGGTCGGGGTACATGGTTTCGGAGGTGTTGCCGTCGGCAGCGACTTGCCAGCCGGAGAGGTAGACGGCTTCCAGGCCAGCCTTGGCCTGCTGCATTGCCTGGCCTGCGGTGATGGCGCCGAAGGCGTTCACATAGCCCTTCTTTGCACCGCCGTTGACCTTCTTCCACAGCTTTTCCGCGCCTTCCTTGGCCAGGGTGTATTCGATCTGCTTGGAACCGCGCAGGCGAACGACGTCGGCTGCGGAGTAGTTGCGCTTGATACCCTTCCAGCGGGGATTTTCAGCCCAGTCTTTTTCCAGATCTTTGATTTGCTGTTCGCGAGTTGCCATGGTCATTCTCCTATGTAAAGCAATGAAGAAAAAAGAAAACTTGATGGCTGAATCATATGCTGAATTTTGCGGGGCAACAAGGTCTTATATAAGACATATAAGTAAATATTTATCCTTTATTTTCAAATACTTGACATTTTCATTTCGCGATACGGAATGTTTTTTCTTAAAATGAAATAAGTTTACACCGCTCTGCACACACCGTTTTTCACATTGCGAAATAGAAATTTCGAGATGTGGAATTTTGACGAAAAAGACAAGTATCCGGACTGGGCTTTACGACCGCCTTCTCCGACAATCGTTCGCCCGAATGGCGCAAGGAACGGACAAACGGTTTCCGTGGTCTTTCCGTTAATAATTCTCATGTCGTGAGAAGATGGCAGTTCCTTCAACGAGTCAATTATTCATGCGCATCGGAATTGCACATGCGCTGCTGGCGGCAATCCTGTTCGGCGCCAGCACGCCGTTTGCCAAATTGCTCGTCGGCGACGTCGCGCCGGTCCTGCTCGCCGGCCTGCTCTATGCAGGGAGCGGGCTCGGCCTCGCAGCATGGCTTGGTGCCAGGCGGGCAATGCGCGCTGACACGGCGAATGAGGCGCCTCTTTCCGCCGCTGATGTTCCATGGCTAGCCGGCGCAGTACTGAGCGGAGGAATCATCGGACCGGTCCTGCTAATGACAGGCCTGAGCCTGACAGCGGCGTCCACGGCCTCGCTGCTGCTCAACCTGGAAGGCGTCCTGACGGCGCTGCTGGCGTGGTTCGTATTCCGCGAACAATTCGACCGGCGCATCTTTACAGGCATGCTGCTCATCATTGCAGGCGGTGTCCTGCTATCGGCCGGTACTGGCAGCGCGGCGGGCGGCGACTTCTGGGGCGCGCTCTGCATTATCGGCGCCTGCCTGAGCTGGGCCATCGACAACAACCTCACGCGCAAGGTAGCTGCCAGCGATGCCGTGCAGATCGCGGCGATCAAGGGGCTGGTGGCGGGCATGGTCAATCTCGCGTTTGCACTGGCCTGGCTCGAACTTCCCTTGCCCGGTGCGAGCCAGGCGGCAGTTGCGGGGTTGGTCGGTTTCGCCGGCTACGGATTGAGCCTGGTCCTGTTTGTGCTGGCGCTACGCCATCTGGGAACGGCGCGTACAGGCGCGTACTTCTCGGCCGCGCCCTTCGTTGGCGCCGTCATTTCGCTCGTCCTGTTGGGCGACCAGCCGGGAGCGGCGTTCTGGATTGCAGCGGCGCTGATGGCGGCCGGCATCTGGCTGCACCTGACCGAGTCGCATGACCATGAACACACGCATGAGAAGATGATGCACGCCCATCCGCATTACCACGACGCCCATCACCAGCACACGCACGATTTCCCTTGGGACGGCAAGGAGCCGCATGTGCATCCGCACGAGCATGCAGCACTAACGCACGCGCATCCGCATTTTCCGGACATCCACCACCGTCACCGCCATTAACGGCTGCAGGTATTGATACCGAACAGCGTGTACAAGGGGCACCAGCTCACCAGTCCGGTAAGCAAGGGAATGAATCCCGCGAGGCCGAACCACTTCTGCTCGCCGGGCAGGATGAAATAAAGGCTGAACAAGGCCAGCGCAAGAACCAGACGGATGATCTTGTCGACGGTACCGACGTTTGCTTTCATGACACGCTCCATGGGTTGAATGAACAAGGCCAGAATAGCGGCGCTGCTGTCCCATGTATGTAACTCCGGTTACATAACTAGCGCATCTCGGCCAGTTTCCTGAGTTTGCCGGCATCGCGGATACTTATTCGTCCCCTCCCGAGTTCGACCATGCCCTGCCCTTCGAGGTCATCTAGCAAGCGGCTGACCATTTCACGCACCGTTCCCAACTCGTCGGCCAGCTCCTGGTGAGTGACGGCAACCTGCACACGTCCGTCAACCGCAACGGGCGCCGCGTTCGCATGCGCCAGCAAGGCGGAAGCCAGTCGAACGTCCAGGCGCAACGTCGCCACTTCTTCAACCAATTCCATGGTATTCACCAGGCGATCGCCGAGTGTACGGAAAATAGCGGTGCGGAAGCGTTCGTCGGATGCAAGGCATTCGTTGAACAGCGCCGGCGGCATCACGATCACGCGGGTCGTCCCGGACGTGACACCCGTGGCGGGATACCGGCCGTCGCCCAGGAGGCATCCCATCGACAGGATGCATGCCTCGTCGGGCGTCACACGATACAGCTCGATGCGACGCCCGTTGGCGAGATGCTTGAACACACGCACAGTGCCGGAGAGGATGATCGGGAAGCCGCTGCACCGCGCCTGTGTTTCGAACACTTGCGTACCGCCCGGCAGTTCCAGCACCGGCAGCGATGCCAGTTGCTTCGATACCGCCGCCGGCAGCGACTGCAGGATGGGCTGGGTCGCAAATGCGGGATCATTGCCCGCGGTCGTCATTCCTGGACCCCGCTCAGTCCAGCTTCTGCGCGGCGACGAGGACGCCGTCTGCGTCGGCATAGATCCAGTCGCCCGGATTGATTGCGACGCCCGCGATGGACACGCGCAGGTCCTTGTCGCCAACACCTTTGCGGATGCTGCGCTGGGGATGAGTCGCCAGCGCACGCACGCCGATGTCGCAGCCGTTGATCTCTTCCGAATCGCGGATGCAGCCGTTGACCAGGATGCCGGCCCAGCCGTTCTTTTCCGCCAGCACGCCGAGGTTGCCGCCCACCAGCGCGCAACGCAGGCTGCCACCGCCGTCGACCACCAGCACGCGGCCGTTACCCGGCGTTTCCAGTGCGGCACGGACCAGCACGTTGTCCTCGAATACCTTCAGCGTTGCCGCCTGCCCTGAAAATGCGGTGCGCTTGCCGAACTTCTGGAACACCGGCGGCAGCGCGGACAGCGTGCCGGCAGCAATCTTGTCTTCGTTCGCATCGCAAATGTCACAGGTCGCAAAAGCCATCGTTTCCTCCCGGATGAAAAAAGGTCAAGTTCAAGCCGGGATTGTAAGCGATCAGGCGGCCTGCGCCTTGACGGCCTTCCGTGCCGTGTTCGTTCCCACACCGACGGCGGTCAGAATTGCCAGCCCTTGGAACAGGCCGATACCGATGAAGACCCAGGATGGATGTCCCGCATCCATCAGGGCGCCAAACAGCAGCGGGCCAGTGGCAAGCCCGATGTCCAGGCCCGAATAGACCACGCCGTACACGCGCCCTGTCGCATTCTTCGGCGCCGCAGCGCGAATGAGCAGATCACGCGACGGACCAGCGACGCCGGCGCCGAATCCGATGGCGCCCATCAGGACGATGGCCAACACGGGCGGCACGACACCTGCCGCCAGGATCAGCGCGAACACGCCCGCAGCGGCAAATGCCAGTGCAATCGTCCTGTCATGGCGGTCTGCTTTCGACGCAAGAAAACCGCCCCACACCATGCCCACCGCCGACGCCAGCATGTAGGC
>NZ_LSTO01000001.1:3079508-3086013 GCF_002211445.1 Noviherbaspirillum denitrificans
CAGCTTGCGGTTCCACAAGGGCGCACTGTAGGTGTTGGCGCCGCTGCCGAGGGCGCCCGATTCAGCGTTATGCGGGGTGTGGCAAAAGACGCACACTTGCGTCTCCGAACTGGCCTTGACGCTGCGGACCGGCACCTTGCCGCCGGAAGGCGTTGCGGTGCCGTCGGGAGTTGCAGAAAAGTTATGCTTGGTGCCGCGCACATCCGACACTTTGCTGGTTGCAGTGATTGCTGCCTGCGCGAGGACGGTCAGCAGCAGGAGCAGCAGGACCACCAGCCCCGCGGCAGTACGCCTGGGCCAGGACATTACGCCCCCCCGATCAGCTGGAAGATGACGATGCGTCCGTTAAACATGTCGGCCACGTAAATCCTGTTCTGCCGGTCACTCCAGACGCCCGCCGGCAGGTAGAACTGGCCGACTTCCTTGCCGGTTCCGCCGATGGGCATCAAAAACTGTCCCTGACTGTTGAATACGAGAAGATTATCGTAGAAAGATTCCACCACGTAAATGTTCCCGTAGGAATCAACTGTTACACCTTTGGGGCGTGTCATCTCACCCACATACATGCCGCGCCGGCCGATCGTCGTAATCACCCTGCCCTGCATGTCGAAGATCTGCACGCGGGCGTTCATGCCGTCGGTGACATACAACTTGTCCTTTGCATATGCAAGGTGCGTGGGGTAGTTGAGCGTGCCTTCTTCGTCACCGCGGTTGCCGATCGAATCGATCAGGCGGCCCTCGTCATCGAAGACCTTGACGTCATGCGCATGGGTATCGGAAACGTACACCCGGCCACGTTCTGGATCCCGTGCGAGGCCAGTCGGCCGGACAAGCACGTTCTTGCCGAAACTGCCCATGGGCTTGCCGTCCGAGCTCAGGCGGAACACCTCTCCCAGTTCGGCATCGGCAACCAGTATCTGCCCGTCCGGCCCTTCGGCGATCCCGACGGGGGTGATGAAACCCTGTTTCTCCGCCGCCTGCACATACACATGCAGTTGCGCCGCAATGTTGTCGAACACGTACACCGCATTGCTGCCCACATCCGTGACCAGTACCCGCCCCTGGGAGTCGACCATGCCGGATTGCGGCCGCCGCAGGACGACCTTGTCCTCGGCCGAGTCGAACATGCCGACGATCCATTTCAGTACTTCCGCGCCGAAACCGGGTCGTCCGCTATCGTCGGGAACGAAATTGTCTTCTCCCGTCAGCTGGCCCACATATCGGAAACGGGCGGTTTCCGGAGGCGCCGGCCAGACCAGCGGCGCGCCGTTGGCGACCGGCTCGGGATCGAGATGCATCTGGTACTTGGTCTCGGCGCAACCCGCAAGCAGGAGCGCCCCGAGGACAGCCGACAGGAAAAGACGGGCAGGACTACTGGCCAGGACGGCGCACAGGAACCGTGGAAAGCTGGAGAGACTGGATGCGGCCATTCAAACTGTCAGCGACATAAAGGGTGTTTCGGTCGAGTGACAGGAAGGCAATGCGGTTGAAGTTCGCCGGTGAGGCGCCGCTTCCACCGATGGTGGCGATCAGTTCGCGATCCTGGAATACCTTGATGGTATTGTCAAAATCGTCACTGACGAACACGCGATTGAAGCGATCCACCGTGATCGCGTGGGGCATTTTCAGGTCTTCGTTACCAAAGGAATACAGATCCCGCCCATCCAGCGCCATGACCACCACCTGCCGTCCGAGGCGATCGGCCACGTACAAACCGTCCGGACCGCGCGCCATCGACTCGATGCTCTTGGCCTCCTCGGGCCGGAGCAGTTCCAGCGCGCGCCCCAGTCCGTTGAAGACCACGACATGATTGTACAGGCTGTCGGCGACGAACACTTGCCCGCTGGATTCGTCCACCACGATGCCGACGGGCTGGCGCAACGCCGGCTCGTGCCGGAACGACGGCAGAGGCCGGCCGTCCCAGGAATAATGCAGCACCTGCCCGGTTCCCGGTTCCGCCACATATAGCGAAAGGTCGGGTCCGACGGCAATCGCGGATGCGGTGCCGGTCACGGCATCGGCGAAGCGGACCATCGACAGTCGCGCCGGATCGTAGCGGAATACCTGGCGGTGGCCGGAATCGACGAAATACAGGATGTTGTTGCGGGCAGCAACAGCGACCGGCGAGATGAAGGGAAGGTATCCCGTCACCGCGGTGCGCGGTTGCGGGAAAATGCCGGTGGGTTCGACCGTCAGTTGCGCGCCCGCCAGCACCTGCGTGCGGCCGACCAGCGGACGCTGCGCGGGTTCATCGGCTGCCACCGCGTTCCCCATGAGGCACAAGATGGCAAGACTGCCAATGCAGGCATGTCTCATGGAGCGGACTGCGGCGGCGATCGTTTTCATGTTCTACCACTTCCCCGGACCGGTGGTTGACGAGCCGCCGTAAATCCCCGGCGGCAGCCCCTTCTTTCCCGAATGGCACAGGTCGCAGTTGGCTGCGCCCCATGCAATCTGGTCGTTATGGCACATGCCGCAGAACTTGCCATCGATGATGTCAGCCATGGTCACATCGTTGGCGCCGGCGCGCATCTTGAAGCCGAGTTCGGAGTGGCACACCTTGCAGCGAAAGCGCATGCGATGGAACCAGTGCGGGAAGACGACCGGGCGGACGCCCTCCTTCTCGGCGCGGCGGTTAAGCACGACGTCGGCATACTCCGCATGGGACGGCAATGAGACCAGCGCCAGCCAGGCAGCCACCAGGGCGGCGAGGATCTTCAGAAGTGTTCGGGACTTGGGTGCGTGCATGGCCGTCCTCACTTCCGTTGCTGGCTGTGGCAACGGTTGCATTCCGTAAGCGGAAATGCAACCGCACCGTGGCACTGGCCGCAGAACTCGCCCTGCAGCACCGCGAACATGCTCAATCCCTTGGTTCCGCCCTTCTTCGACGCGAAGATGCGCTCGTGGCAGTTGCTGCAATCCAGCCACTCCGTATGCTGCCTGTGTGGAAACAGGACCAGCGGCATCTCGCCTGTGTTGGTGAGCAGGATGTCGAGGTCGAGCACCTTGATCTCGGTGCCCGGCAGGATGTTGGTGCGCGGCTGGATGATGCCCTCGCGCAGCGCCTTCACCCAATGGACGCCGTTGCCCGGATAATCCTTGGGCAGCTTGGAGAGCCCCTCACGGGGCTCCTGCAGCATCTTGATGCCGGGATTGGCCGGATCATGCACGCCATCCTTGTTCAGCGGCTGCTGGACAGGATACGGCATGTTCATCGGCCGGACCGTGGGTGCGAGGCCGGGGATCTGCGCCTGCACGGCCGCCGGAAAGGCGAGTGCCGCCGCAAGCACAAGGCCCAGCCACCTTAACACACACCACAGGCTCGACTTGCGCATGGATTATCCCGGGATGTAGATGCCGGCGCTGCGAATGGCACGCACCAGTTCCTTGGTGGAGTCTTCCAGCACCTTGATCGCACCTTCGTAGTCCTTCTTGGCCGCCATACCCTCTGCGTTGGTGCGCAGGGCCGCTGCCTGTTCGACGTACTTCTGGACCATGGATTCGAGATTGGGGTTGGAGGCGCGCTTTTCTTCAAGCAGGACCTTGACCAGCATCTTGTGCGTGTCGTTGCGGTCCACCTCGTAATGGTACTCCTCTTCCTTGGTGGCGAAGTTGAGCGAACGAACCAGGGTGTCGCCTTCGCGCATCGTTTCGATGGAGGCGCGGGTCTCGACATAGACCTTGTCCAGCGCGGCCTTGCCTTCGTCCAGCTTGCCGGCGGCAGCCAGCGCCTGTGCGTCGCGGATCTGGGTTTCGATCTTGGCTGTGGTTTCCGCACCCTTCGCGCCCAGCTTCTTCTCGGAGCTGATGCGCTTTTGCGCGGTCAGCAGTGCCTTCACGCTTTCCAGGCGGTTGTCGAAATCGCGCTGCTTCTTTTCCCGGGTGACCTGTTCCGGTGCGGCCTGGCGGACGCCGTCGAACATAGTCTTCGCTGCTTCATCCAGCAGGCGCGATGCGGCCGGCAGGTCGCCCTTCTGGTAGGCGGCTTCGGCCTGCTTGTGCAGGTCGCGTGCCTTGGCGCGCTGTGCCTGGGCCTGGGCATTGCCGCTGGCTTCGACTTGCTTGGCGCCGGAAGACGACTCCAGCAGCGTGCCGACGGAACTGAGGCGGCGCTCGACCTGTTCCTTGGTTTCCGGAGCGCGCGGCGGGCGGACCTGCTGGCCTTCGACAGCAGGTGCGGCGGGCGCATCGGCGGCGATCACGGCGCCGGCCTGCACGAAAAGCGCGCCGACGAGTGCGGCAAGGACGGTTTTAAGGGGACGTTGGGTAATCATGGTTTGCTTTCGGTGGTTTGCGGCACAACCACGCCTGCTACGCGTAGGGAGCGTTGCAGGTGGAGGGTCGCGTCCTGGATGGTTTTCAATGCGAGCTGGTAGTCGCCCGACGCCGCATGCTTCTGGGAGGCGTCGCGCAGGTGCCTGCTCTGCTGGACATAGCTGTCGCTGATGGCGGCGCTTTCGCGCGGCGGATTCAGCTGTGCGATGGCGAGCGGCACCAGTTCTTCATAGTTCCGGTTCCGTGCGAGTTCGTACTTGTACTCGTCCGACGGCGTATCGAATTTCTGGTCGTAGACAATGGTTTCGGCCATCAGTGTGCGGTTGAGCGCGCCGACAACAGTCTTGTAGGCTTCGCCGAGCGCCGCGTTGGCATCCTTGTGGTTGCCCGACGCCGCGAGCGAATCGGCCCGCGCAATGGCGCTGTTGACGCCGTTGACGTCGAGCGGCGCTGCGCCGCCCTTGGCCGCCATCCTGGCTGACACGCCCTTGTACAGGTTCAGGAAAACACGCGTGGTTTCGCTCATGCCGGCATAACGTGCTCGCTCCTGGGATGCAAGCTGCGCGGTATCCGGCACCATGCGCGACGCTGCCGTGATTTCACGCAGGGCTTCGTCGAGCATCCTGACGGCCTCCGCCTGGCGCCCTGCTTCGGCTTCCGAACCGGCCCGGGCGAACAGCGCCCGGGCATCGGCCAGTTTCTTCTGAGCCTGCACATTGCCGCTCTGCGGAATTCGCTGCATGGCCGGCGACTGCGAGAGCAGAAGCTTGACCAGGCGCGTCTTGCTTTCGAGCTGGGCCTGAGCAGAAACGGAGGTACCGCCGGTCGACACCTGCGCCATGGCCGCAACCGGCATGCCGACCGCGGACGCGGCGCCGGCAAGCACGATGGCGGCGGCCAGGGGCCGTCCGGAATACCGGCCCTTTACCGTCATGGCTTGGCTTCCGCCTTCACCGGCAGCGCCTTGCTCTTGGAGTGGCAGCGGCGGCATTCCGACACCGGGAATGCAACCTTGCCGTGGCACACGCCGCATGCCTGGCCGAGCAGGATCGACGCCATCGAGATCTGGTTCGCACCCTTTTGCGGAACGAAGATCGCCGGGTGGCAGTTCGAGCAGTCGAGCCATTCAGTGTGCTGCTTGTGCGGATAGACCACGTCCGGCATCGTGCCCTTCACTTCGCGCACGATGTTCATGTCCATGACCATCGGCTTGGCGTTGGGGTCGTTGCGGTCGAAGCGCGGCTGGATGCGGTTCTCGCCCAGCGTCTTCACCCAGTCGACGCGGTTGCCGTCATTGTTGCGCACGAAGGCAGTGAACGCGGAGAGCGGCGGCTGCAGCGAGTGCGTACCGTCATTTTCCGGATCATGGATGCCGTCCTGCGGCGGCGGCAGGTTGCGCTGCGCGGCGGGCTTCATCAGGCGGTTGAAGGTGTTCGCCGGGGCGGCGCCGGTTGCTGCCGCGGGTGCCGGCGCTGCTGCCACCACGGCTACCGGCGCAGGGGCGGCGGCGGCAGGTGCGGGTGCCGATGCGGGAGCTGCCGCGGCAGGTGCCGCGCCCTTCGGACCTTCGGACTGGCTGATCATGTAATTGACCGCAGCTCGGACATCGGCTTCGGACAGGCTGGCATTGCCGCCCTTGGGCGGCATCGCGCCCTTGCCCTTGATGGCGCTGTTGTACAGCGACGGTGCGCCGGTCTTGACGCGGGGCGCCCACGCAGCGGCGTCGCCGAGCTTGGGAGCGCCTGCTGCGCCGGTGCTGTGGCAGGCCACGCAGCCTGCGTCATAGATTGCTTTTCCGTTCGGCAGGTCGGCCGCGAATGCGGACAGCGACAGGACACCTGTTGCCAATGCAAAGAGGCCGGCACGGAGCATGAGAGACTTTTTCATGATTGCTCCTATTTCTTCGGCTGTTGGGGTTGCGCTTGCTGCGCCGCTTGGGGCTTGGCAGCGTTCGCCGGCACGACCAGCGAATTGATGGTGCTTTCATGCACCTGCGTCGGCGTACCCGGTTTGCCGGAGTGGCACAGGTTGCAGTTCTCGATCGACCACGCGATGTTGCCGTTGTGGCAGGCGCCGCAGTACTGGCCGTCGATGATCTTCACCATGTTGATGTCGTTGCCGCCGGCCTTGAACTTGAAGCCGAGGTCAGCGTGGCACACCTTGCAGCGGAAGCGGATACGGTGGAACCAGTGCGGGAACACCGCCGGTCGCATGCCCGCGCCATCCGAAT
>NZ_LSTO01000001.1:3086023-3122859 GCF_002211445.1 Noviherbaspirillum denitrificans
CAACGCGGCAGCCGCGGGGCAGCGCGTTCTCCTGGTACCGGTCGATGTATCGAAGACAGGCATGATCGCACCGACTCCTGCATGTGCGATGGCATTACGTAATCGCTACGTGGACGCCGTCGACGTAATGATCGATGCCTGCCAATTCCGCATCGCGTCGTCGACCTTGCGCGACTATCTTGCGCACGGTTTCATAGTCGCGCTCACCGGATCGAAATTCCTCACCGGCCCGACGTTCTCCGGCGCATTGATGATCCCGCAATCCGTCGCGCAACGCTTTCGCCGCCATCCGCTGCCGCGCGCATTGTCCGACTACGCCAGCCGCGCCGACTGGCCTTCGGACTGGGATGCCGCAGCAGTGCTCGACTGCGTACCCAACTATGGCTTGCTGCTGCGCTGGGAAGCGGCACTGCAGGAACTGAAAGCGTTTCGGGAAGTACCGGAAGAGCGGATCACGCAATTCCTGCACGCCTTTGCACACGCGGTCACGACTCGCCTGCAAAACGATCCGCTCTTCGCCCCCTTGCCCGTGCCTCCGCTTGATCGCGGCGCGATCGGCACCAGCAATGCATGGGATCGCATTCCAACGATTTTTCCATTCCTGCTGTTTCAGCCGGCGCCAGGCACAACGAGCCGGCGGCCGATGAACCGGGAGCAGACGTTGCGGATCTATCGCTTGCTACAGGCTGATATGTCGTCGCAAGCCGGCGGCAGCGAGACTGGGCTAGCCGCATTGCGCTGCCAGTTGGGACAACCTGTCACCTGCGGCGAACGCGACGGGATTGCAATCTCCGCATTGCGCATATGCGCCAGTTCCCGACTGATCGTCGAGGCCGCACAGGGAGATGGCGAGGCAGTGATACAGCGCGCGCTTTCCGTGCTGGACAAGGCCGCCTGGCTGGTGCGGATCGATAAGTAGATCGCCAGCGTCAACGACCGCTGGCGCTCCAGATCGCAAACATTTCCCGGTACGCGGCCTCGACCTTCCTTGCGAATGCCGGCTCGTCCATCAACGGGCTGGCGGCCATTTCAGCGCGCAATCCCGCGCGCAACGCGGCGAGTGCGGACAGGTCCGACGCCAGTGCGACCGCCTTCTCCACATATTCTTCTTCAGTCCGGGCAATCCATTCCGGACGCCCAACGCCTTCCAGTATCGAACTGCCCACCCGCCCGACGCTAGGCCGGCCAGCAAGGGTGACATAAGGCACGCCCATGTGAAGGCTTTCGAACAGTGTGGTGCCGGAGTTGTGAGGGAAGCAATCGAGGGTGATGTCCATTCCCCGCAGTACGTCCCAAGGAGGCGTTTGATAGCCGATGTCGAGCCGATCCCGACCGATACCATGCGCCGCAAACTTCCCGGCCAGTGCCGCCTGCATGGACGGCTCCCTGAAATTCTCGCTGTTGACGACGAGCCGTGCACCGGGAACGCGCCGGAGGATTTCCGACCATACGCGAATCGTGTGATGGTTGATCCGCAGCGCCCGCGTCAACGTACCGAAGGTCACGTAGCCGCGCGACGCTGCCGGCAAGGCGTTCGGAAGCCCGGAATCCTCCGCTGGACGGTAGATGTAGCCCGGGTTGTCCAGCCGCCAGGGCCGTTCGGAAAAGAAGCCATCGCTGCCCTGCGGCGCGCTGGCGAAGTCGGTCAGCAGGTAATCTACCGCTGTCAGCCCGGTTGTATACCCGTAGCCCAGCCACGTCAGCGAGACCGGCGCCGGCTTGAGGGCGAATACGCCGAGCCGGTTCTTCGCGGTATGTCCTGCGAGGTCCACCAGGATATCGATGCCGTCCGCGCGGATACGCTCGGCCAGCGCCGCATCGCTCATTCCCGCGGTCGGCACCCAGTGATCCATATAGCGCCGGTAGCGCCCGGTAACCGCGTCTTCGCTGGCAAGCTCCGCATAGGCTGTCACCTCGACAACCGTCTTGTCATGGTGCGCCAGTAACGGCTCCAGGAAATAACGTACCGCGTGACTACGGAAATCAGGCGACACATAGCCGACTTTCAGGCGGCGATTCGCGCCCCGATCGTTACCGTGCGGCCGCCATTGCGCCCGCAGGGGCAAGCCAAAACGGGCGTCGTACTCGCGATACGCGTCAAAAATCTCTTCGGCGCTCTTGTCAGCGTCGTAGTTCAGGGCAAACAACAGGTTGCCGTAGACATCCGCGTAATCCGGCTTGACCCCCAGCGCCTTGCGAAAGCAGGCTTCCGCCTCGCCGATGCGGCCTTGGTCCAGGACAGTGACGCCCAGGTCCCGATACACCGTGGCGTCGTCCCCGGCGATGGCAAGCACACGCCGGAAGCAGGCCTCGGCATCCGATTTGCGCCCCAATTCCCTGTATATATAAGCAAGATTCCAATGGGTTTCGGCATCACCCGGCGCCAGTTCCGCGGATTTTTGCACCGCTTCCGCCGCATCCGCAAGCCGGCCCTGGTGCACCGCAACGCCACCCAGCACCTTCCAGCCGAACCCGTGCAACGGAAAACGCGCCGTCAGCGACCGGGCGAGCGCCTCCACTTCGTCGAGGCGGCCCTGGCCATACAGTGCAACGATGGCATCGATTTCTTGTTGGCTTGGTTCCATTTTGTCCGGCTCGATGAGTTCTTTTCCCGCAGCACGGCGCATTAACGGCCAGTTTTCCGATTACTTTAGGCCCGTTCTTTTCTTTTTTCGATATTGCCGCCAAACACTAAAGATTTTCCGTTTCATTCCGAAGAAACAGGCATCCCGCTTGATTTAAAACGGGGTCAGAAAAAATAAATCAGCAAACGGCCTCAACTTTTTCCAGACCCGTCCGATAAAGCTAGCAACAACGGTTGTGTCCCATAGGAAACACGAGACAAACCGGGTACCGATTAAACGTAGCGTCCTAAAAGGAGATTCAAATGTCCTCGATGATCAACACAAACCTGGCGTCCCTGAACGCGCAGCGTAACCTGTCCTCGTCTTCCTCGTCGTTGACCACGGCATTGCAGCGTTTGTCCTCCGGTCTGCGCATCAACAGCGCAAAGGACGATGCAGCCGGTCTGGCGATTTCCCAGCGTATGACCGCCCAGGTTGGCGGCCTGAACCAAGCAGCACGTAACGCGAACGACGCGATCTCCCTGGCCCAGACGGCTGAAGGCGCGCTGTCCGGCATGAGCGACAACCTGCAGCGTCTGCGTACCCTGGCAGTCCAGGCAGCAAACTCCACCAACAGCGATTCCGACCGCGCAACGATCCAGGCTGAAGTTTCCGCGCTGGTCTCCGAAATCGGCCGCGTTGCTGAAACCACCGAATTCAACGGCATCAAGCTGCTCAACGGCTCGTTCGCCAACCAGGCATTCCAGGTCGGCGCCAACTCCAACCAGACGATTTCCGTCTCGATGGACAGCGCACAAACCACCAAGCTGGGCAGCACCCAGGTGGCATCGCTGACCGCAGCCAATAACGGTACCGCACTCGGCACCGGCGACCTGGTCATCAACGGCGTGGCAGTCGGTTCCTCCTCGTCCGCCAGCGATACGGCTTCCAACGCGGCCAAGAGCTCCAGCGCGATCGCCAAGGCAGCTGCAATCAATGCGGTTTCCTCGCAAACCGGCGTCAGCGCATCGGTCAATGAAAACGTGGTCGGCGGTACCAGCATGACTGCTGCCGCACTGGCCGGCACGCTCACCATCAACGGCGTCGCGACGGGCACCATCACCACGAACGCGGCCGACAGCACCGCGACCATCCGTGCAAACGTGATCAACGCGATCAACCTGATTTCCGGCCAGACCGGTGTGAAGGCTAGCGACGGTGGCAGCACCGAGGCCGGCATCACCCTGACTGCCGCTGACGGCCGCAATATCTCCGTCTCGTCGGCAGCGCTGACCGCCGCGGGTACCGGCGTGACATTTACTTCCGCCTCCACCAACCTGGGCTTCGGCACCTTCAGCCTGACCTCGAGCAAGGCCATCGTCATCACCGGCACCTCTACCGGCCTGGCCAATGCAGGCGTGAAGGCTGGCACCTTCGCGACGCAAACGGCAACCACCTCCACGGTTTCCTCGACCGCTACCGCTACGGCGTTTGCAACGGGTGACTTCCGACTCAACGGCATCATCGTCGGCGCCAGCCTTGCTGCCAGCGACACCTCTTCGTCGTCGGGCAACGCTGCCAGCTCCATCGCCAAGGTTGCGGCTATCAATGCGGTGTCGTCCCAGACCGGCGTGACCGCTACCGTCGATGCCAACACCTCCGATGGTTCGGCGATGACTGCGGCTTCTGTTACCGGCACCTTCCTGATCAACGGTATCGCCACCGGCAGCATCACGACCAACGCTTCCGACAACACCGCATCCCGCGCCGCAGTAATCGCAGGTATCAACGCGATCTCGGGCCAGACCGGCGTGCAGGCAGTGGACGGTGGTTCCTCGGCATCCGGCGTCCTCCTGGTTGCCGCTGACGGCCGCAACATCTCTGTCTCCTCGGCTGCCCTTACCGCGGCTGCATCCGGTGTCACGTTCACCTCCGGTAACGGCGCCGGCGGCAAGTACGGCACCTTTACCCTGAGCTCCGCCAAGACCTTCACGGTGTCGGCAGGCACCACCGGCGCAACGATGTCGACCATCGGCATGTCGGCTGTCGGTACCTACGGCGCAGGCAAGAGCGGCCAGTCCCTGGCAACCATCGACGTGTCGACGGCAGCAGGTGCGAACAACGCGATCATCGCAATCGACAACGCGATCTCGACGCTCAACACCAGCCGTGCGAACCTCGGTGCGATCCAGAACCGGTTCACGTCGACGATCTCCACGCTGCAATCGACGTCGGAAAACCTGACCGCCGCACGCAGCCGGATCACCGACGCAGACTTCGCGGCTGAAACCGCGAACCTGACCCGCGGCCAGATCCTGCAGCAAGCTGGTACGGCAATGCTGGCCCAGGCAAACGGTCTGCCGAACGGCGTGCTGGCCCTGCTCCGCTAATCAGGACGCTAACGCAGCAACAAACCCGGCCGGATTCCCGGCCGGGTTTTTTCCATAAAGGAGCATAGGAATGCGGATCTCAACAGTCAGCGTCGAAGGCTACAGCCCGCCCGCAAACGTCGCGGCCAATCCCGCCCCCGCCGCTCCTGTCACTTCGCGCCCATCCGCCCCTGTCGAACTCCCGTCGAAGGCCGTCGCCGCCACCAGCGAGCTGATAAAAAAAGAACAGCTCCAGGACGCAGCGAACAAGCTCAACAAGGTCGTCCAGACAATGACCAACGGTGTGGAATTCACCGTGGATAGCGAAACGGGTATTCACGTTGTCAAAGTGATCGATACCCGGACCGATGAAGTGATCCGTCAGTTTCCGTCGGAAGAATTGGTGGACCTTGCCAAGTCCCTGGACAGGCTGCAAGGCCTGGTCATCCGCCAGAAGGCATAGCTTTACAATTTATTACGTTCACTTGAAGGCGTTTTTCCCCCTGTCGCTGGAACGTAATTGCAGGTTGATGTATCGTGCAGTATTGAAGCATTGAAGGAGTAAGCCATGGCCTTATCATCACCCGGTATCGGATCAAATCTGGATGTCAACGGACTTGTTTCCAAGCTGATGAACGTTGAGAGCCAGCCGCTCACTGCCCTGCAAAAGAAAGAGGCCAGCTTCCAGGCCAAGCTCTCCGCCTACGGCACCCTCAAGGGAGCGCTGTCGTCATTCCAGTCGGCGGTAAGCGCCCTGAATTCCGTCTCGAAATTCCAGTCCATGACGGCTTCGGCTTCGGACTCCTCCATTTTTTCGGCATCCGCGACCAGCTCGGCGACTCCGGGCAGTTATCCCATTACGGTAAGCGCCCTCGCCCAGGCGCAAACGATTTCTTCCGCTGCACAGGCCAGCTCGACTGGCGCGATCGGCAGCGGCACTGCAACCACACTGACATTCCAGTTCGGCACCATCAGCGGCGGGACGCTGACCAACGGGGCCTACTCGGGCGCAAGCTTTACGCAGGATGCAACGCAAACCACCGGCACGGTAGTCATCGACAGCAGCAATAACTCGCTGCAAGGTATCCGCGACGCGATCAATGCCGCGAAATTGGGCGTGACCGCATCGATCGTCAGCGATGGCAATGCGACCACGCCCTATCGCCTGGTGCTGACGTCGACGAGCACCGGCCTGTCGAAGAGCATGAAGATCACATCCAGCGGTGAGGATGCATCCATCACCAGCCTGCTGGGCTACGATCCGGCCGGCACGCAGAACCTGACCCAGAACACGGCAGCCCAGAACGCCTCGTTGACCGTCAATGGCCTGGCGATCACCAGCGCATCGAATTCCGTCACCGGCGCGATCAGCGGCGCAACGATCAACCTGTCCAAGGTCGGCAGTGCCAACCTGAACATTGCGAACGATACATCGTCGATCGTCTCGGCGGTGCAGGCACTGGTTACGGCATACAACACCACGAACACGCAGCTGAACTCGCTGACGCGCGTCGACCCGAATACGAAGCAGGCCGGCATCCTGGTTGGCGACTCCGCAACCCAAATGATCCAGGCGCGCATGCGCAGCACCCTGTCGACCGCGCTTTCCGGACTGGGCAGCAATACCCTGACGAATATTTCGCAGATCGGCGTCACCTTCCTGAAAAACGGCACCTTGTCGCTCGACACGGCCAAGCTGCAGTCGGCCCTGGCCGCCAATCCCGGCGAGTTCGCCCAGCTGTTCGCGGCATTCGGCAAGTCGACCGACAGCCTGGTTAGCTACGTGAGCGCCAGCGGCAACGCCAAGCCGGGCAGCTATCCGGTCTCCGTGACCAGCCTGGCCACGCAAGGCAAGGTGACAGGATCGACGGCCGTTACCACGCCGATGACGATCACCGCCGGCGTGAACGACCAGTTGACCCTGTCCATCGACGGCACCAGTTCGACGGTCACGCTCGCCGCCGGCACCTATAACACGGCGTCTGCACTGGCGGCACAACTCCAGGCTGCAATCAACGGCAACACCACTTTTTCCAGCGCATCCGCCAAGGTCAGCGTTGCCGAGTCAGCTGGCGTATTGACCCTGACATCGGATCGTTACGGCTCATCGTCCAGCGTCAGCGTCAGCGGCGGCACCGCGATTACCGGGCTGTTCGGCGCGGCGCCAACCGCTACGCCCGGCAAGGATGTGGCCGGCACCATCAATGGCGTCGCGGCGACGGGCGCCGGGCAGTTCCTTACCGCGGCGAGCGGTGTGCAGGGCACATCGCTTGGATCGGACAAGGGCACGCAGGAGCGCCGCTCCGGATCCGCCGCTGCGGGACTGACCATTACCGGCGGATCGAACGACACGCTGACGCTGTCGATTGATGGCGCCCCAGCAGTCACCGCCACACTGACCGCGAACACCTATACGGCTGACACCCTGGTAACAGAGGTCCAGACCCAGATCAATGCCGCACTGACTGCTGCCGGCCAATCCGGCCGGGTCACGGTGACACACAATGGCGGCGTCCTGAGCATCACCTCGGACAAGTTCGGCACCGCATCGAGTGTCGGCGCCGTGTCGGGCAATGGCGCTACTGACCTGCTTGGTGCGACGCAGAGCAATTCCCGGGTCGCCACCATTACGGCTGGCGTAAACGATCAGTTGACGATGACCGTGGACGGCGTTTCCGCTACGGTGACGCTGACCGCCGGCACCTATACCTCTGCCCTGCTTGCCGCCCACATTCAAACCGCCACCAACACCACGCAGGCTTTTTCCGTCGCAGGAAAATCGATCAGCGTGACGCAGGCAGGCGATGTATTCAAGCTGACCTCAAACAGCAGCGGCAACACGTCCAGTGTCTCTGTGACGGGCGGCAATGCCCGCACCAACCTGCTCGGTGCGACGCAAACCGAAACGATCGGAAATGCAACCAGCAACGATGCAGGCGACATCAAGGTGCAAATCATTGGCGGCACCACCGGCGCGCGCGGCTCGATCAATTTCTCGCAGGGCTATGCGTACAACCTGAATACCCTGATCAACAGCATGATGTCGAGCAGCGGCCCGTTTGCCAGTACCACCGACGGCATCAACAGGAACATCGCCGACCTGCAAAGGCGCGCTGCCGTGCTGAACACCCAATTGACAGCGACTGAAAAGCGTTATCGTGCGCAATTCACCGCCCTGGATACCCTGATTGGCAAGTTGAGCACGACCAGCAGCTTCCTGAGCCAGCAATTGGCCAACCTGCCCAAGTCGAGTTAGTTGGTATGACCAGCCTTGAACTGCTGAAGCGCTACGAAGCGATGCTGCAATTGTCCCGGCAAATGCTGGATGCCGCCAAAAACGCCGAATGGGAAAAGCTGGTCGAGCTCGAGCAGGTGCGAAGTGCCGTTGAAGAAGAGCTGAAGCGAAACGACACCATCCGCTGGCAGCCTGCGGAGGCTGCAAAAAAAGCCGCGTTGATCCAGTCCATCCTCGACGGCGATGCCGAGATCAAGGGCCTGACAGAATCCTGGATGAAAGAACTGCAAGGCGACATCGGCAGCATCGGCACCGAGATGAAATTGAAGAAGGCATACGGGGCTCTTTAGAAAGCATGCCTGTCGACAACTCCGTATTCGCACGCAATCAACGCGCGCTCGATCTCTTCGATCCCCGCACTGCAGCCTGCATTGCACGTATTTCCTCCCTGCCCGCAACTGGCGTTCGTCCGACGGTACGGCAAAGCGCCTGGTCTCCACCGGAACTGAAACCCGAGGACACCGTGATCCTGCAGGGGATCGGTGACGGCGCTGAAATCCTGCGGTTGCTGGCGCAGCCTTTCTCGCGCATCCTCGTCGTGGAATGCGACAGGGCGGCGTGCATTTCAGTCCTGCACCACAATGACTTCTCGACCGCACTGGCTGAGGGCCGCTTGCGCCTGTTCCTGGTGCCGGCGGACTCGCCTGTTACGCGCGAGATCTCGCTGAGGGAATGCACCTCCGAACTGGTCGCATGCCTGCACGGCCGCAACGGCACGCTGCACTTCGTTGCCACTGCCACCACGCCCGCGCGCAGTGAATTCTTTGATGCCCTACGCAGAGGCGTGCAGGAAGCTGCACGTACCATCGGAGAACTGACCAGGGCACGTGCCAGCACCGCCGCCTACGATGTCACTGTGATCAGCCCGTGCTGCGCGATCTTCGACGACCTGGCGCGTTGCTTCCACAACCTGGGATTGAGGATCCAGTTACTGCGCGTGCCGGACAACCAGGGCACATGGACCAGCGAGCAGCTTCGGAACGTTCGATCCACCCTGGCAAGCGCGCCCAGCCGCCTCGTCGTCACGCGTAATCGCGCGCTGTTCGAAACGGAGGAACCGACTGGCTATCCGCAGCCGGAAGCGCTGGTTCCCGGCCACGTGGCAATGTGGTGGTGGGACGTGCCCAATCTCGCCACCTACATCGACCTCCGCCATCCCCGCGGCAACACCCGCGCCTTCGGCTTTGCACGGGACATCCTGCCCTTGCTTCCCCAGGGCGCCGAGTGGCTGCCTCCCGGCGCGCGCATGGCATTTGTCGAAGCCGGGACGCAGCCGGAAATCGCGCAGGACATCGACGTATCCTTTGTCGGCCAAAGCCGGCTGCAGAACCTGCACGCCAATCTCCGCCACCTTGGCAAGGTCTTGCACGACCTTGGCGGCAATGCGCCTGCCCTGGCCAGGGACATCGAGCAATCCCGCGGGTATGTGTGGCTGCATGACTACCTGAAGCAGCACCACCGGGACATACAGGACGCAATCGCGCCGATCGCGGCCGCCTATCCTGCGCACGCCTATTACCTGCACTATCTGCTGGAGATGGCCGTGAGCGGCTCCTTCAGGATTGCCGCCATTGAAAAGGTGTCCGGCGAAGGCGTCGACGTTGCGATCTACGGCGACGATGACTGGCTCAAGGTTGCCGGCGTCAACGCGCGCAATTTCAAGGGCCTGATCGCCCCCGAAGACCTTCCCACGCTCTACCGGCGATCGCGGATCAACCTGAACCTGAACTTCATGCAGGTTTCGTCGACCGTCAATCCCAAGGTCCTGGATATCGCCGCCACCGGCAGCGTTGTGCTGACCGATCATCGCCCGGAACTCGAACTGCTTTACAGCGACCCCGCTGCCCGCCCGTTCGCCTTCCATGGATTGCATGAATTGTCCGGAAAGATCGACGCCCTCCGGCAAGCGGACCTGACGCACCACCGCAAAGCCGTGCTCATGCAAACCTGCCAGAACCATACCTTGCAGCAGCGGGCGCTTTGGCTCGCCCAACGTTTCGGCTTGCTATAAGCGCCGCAAGTAGCCGTCGGGGGCGACCGTCAGCAGCAGCTTGTTTTCGATTGTCTTGTCGATTTCAAGATCGAGCGATGCCCCGTCAGCGGCGACACGTCCCTCTTCCGTCAAGCGGCGCAAATATTCCCGGACGGCCGTCTTCGGATTGTCGCCGACGCCCCATGGACGATCAGGATATGAATCCTCCGGCAAATCCTCGATCACGGTATCAAAGACGCAGCAATAACTTCCCTTGCTGACCAGTGGCGCATAGGCTTCCAGTTCAGCCAGCACGTGCTCATGCGTGTGGTTGGAGTCAAGGCAAACCATGATGCGCTGGTAGCCCCTGGCGATTTCCCGCACCTTGCCGATGACTTCCGGCGCGACTGACGATCCCTGGATCATATCGATGCGATGCGCCATCGGATGCGCCTCAATGGCCGCACGATTATGCGCGCGAATATCGATGTCGAGCCCCAGCACGCGACGGCGCGGGTTGCGTGGATCAAGTATGGAGCCTGCCTCGACCGCATCGCAATAGTCGAGCATGGCGAGCATGGATGCGCTCAGGATCAGCGATCCGCCATGGGCGATGCCGGTTTCCACGATCAGGTCCGGCCTGACCCGCCAGATCAGCTCCTGCATCGCCACCATGTCCTGCGGATACTGGATGATGGGCCGCGACAGCCATTCAAAGTTGTAGGAATACCCGGCGCGGATCGTCTCGTTAAGAAAGGCAACCGTGGATTGCTGCAAGGAGGCATTGCCTGCATTGCTGTCGATGCGCGCTTGCCTTTCCTGGCGAAATGCTTCTATCAGATTCATGATCAGGCCACCGATATCACGTTGACGTTAAATTCATTGAGCGACGCTTTGATTTCGTCGAGATACACCGGGTTCATGACGAAGACATCGGCATCGTTGAACCGCCCGGCGATCTCGTCCGGCGACAGGATCGGCAATCCGGTACCGCCCGCGAATCGCCCCTGCTTGGCGGGATTGATATCCACCATGGCATCGACGTCGACGCCCTGCCTGGCAAGAAGGTTGGCAAAGGTGATGCCTTTTGCGCCCGCTCCCCAGATATAGGACTTTCCTCCGCCAGCCCGCCTGCGACGCAACAGGGATGCGAAATAGGCATCCATGCATATCTCCGCAAACCGCTTGCCCTGGTATGCAACCGGCTTGCGGAAACTGGACAGGTCGGCAACCAGGTACAGGTATTGGCCTCCGAAGAAATGGCCGGACGCGATTACCGATCCGAATGCGCCGGCCAGTACATCGCGCGTGAAGTAATTGACGTGTTCGTAGAACACATCGTAAAACGCCTGGTTGCTCACGATCCAGTCAAAGCACGGCACTTCGATATAGATCTTCGTCCCGGCCTTGCATTGCGCAGCGATCTGTTCAAGGAAGGCCCAGGGGGACGGAATGTGCTCCAGCACATGGCGCAGCACTACATAGTCTGGTGCAACGCTCAGCGCGTCCTTGCCGAAGTACTGCCGGACCACCCGCGGATTATTGCCTTCATACGCGGGATCGAAACCAATAACACTGGCGCCGGCCTTGTCCAGCATGTCGAAGAAATAGCCTTTGCCGCAACCGATTTCAACGCCCGACGCCTGCAGGCCGAAATGACGAAGGATAATTTCGAGCACCTCGTCCAGGTGTTGCTTGAACGCGGGCGAACATGCCTGCTCGTTCTGGTAATCCGCATCATAGTCAAGCAGGCCGGGATTGAATTTCCGGTTGAACACCAGCCCCGACAGCCGACACTGCACCAACTCCACATCACCGCAAACCGCAGCTTGTGCGGCCGCGCGCGTCGGATACACCTTGTTCTGGAAAACCGGCAGTCCGGGCTGCGAAAAGATGATCTCGTCATACATGCCCGCAAAACCTCCTGTACTTTTCCGTCCCGCCCCAGAACGCCATGGGTTCGTCATCGGCGTAAGGATAGTGGCCGAGATTCAGGGACAGGGTGGCGCCGCGTTGCGCAAGGTGCCGCTCCACCAGGTTGCGCACCGAAACAGGTTCACCGCTGCACACATTGACCACACCCGCGCACGCCGGGTGATCGGCCAGCGCAACCAGTCGCCGCGCCACCTCCTGCACCGGCAGGTAATCGCGCAATTGCTCGCCGCCCGACATGTTGAATTCCGGCTCGCCGCTGTCGATCGCGCGATCGAGTTGCGCGAGCAGGCTGTTTGGATTCTGGCCCGGGCCATACATGTAGAACAGGCGTGCCCATTGCAAGGTGAATGGGTATTGACCTTGAAAGTCCTGCAAAACCGTTCGCAGGCTGTCTTTGGCCTGCGCATACGCATTGGCCGGATACGTCGGCATCTCTTCTGTGAGACAGCCGCTTTGAAGACCGTATTCGGCGCACGTCCCCGCCACGAGAAGCCGGCCTGTTACCTTCTTGATGAGTGAAGTCAGGAAACGGCAATCGCCCGGCAGATTTTCTTCAACATGAAACGCCGCCTTGTAGTTCGGCAGGCCGGGCCATGCAAGGTGAACGACAATGTCCTGTGCACCGAACAGTTCCAGAGCGCGATCGTCCATCCGATGGATGTCGCATGAAACGAACCTGACGCTGTCGAACCAAGCAAATCCGCGCGCCCGTTCCACGTCACGTCCAACCACCGCCACCTCATGGCCCCGTTCGAGCAACACAGGTACGAGATGCCGGCCGATGAAGCCGGTGGCGCCCGTCACCAGAACTTTCATTCGATCTCTCGCAATTCAGGCACCGCGACGACAAACTTCCCGCCCCACTCCTTCACGAAACTTTGCTGGGCGATCAGCTCGGGGGCGATATTCCACGGCAGGATCAGCACTACGTCGGGACGCCTTTCGCGCAAGGCCGCCGGCGGCAGGACTGGAATGCGTGAACCGGGCAGGAATTTCCCCTGCTTGGACGGCGCGGCGTCGCATACATAGGAGACAAGGTCGCCTCGAATGCCGGCAAAATTGATCAAGGTATTTCCCTTGGCCGCAGCACCATAGGCAGCGACGGACTTGCCGGCACGTTTCTGCTCGATCAGGTAAGCCAGCAGCTTGTCCTTGACGCGCTCGGCACGCGACTGGAATTCCAGGTAAGTGCCGCGCTCACGCAATCCACGCCGCTTTTCTTCCTCGACCAAGACGGCGACTACGGGCAATGTTGGACGCGCGTCGTCCACATGACAGCCATAGATGCGCAAGCTGCCGCCATGCGTCGGCAATTCCTCGACATCCCATACGCGCAAACCGGCCTGCTCAAAAATTCGGCAAACTGTGTAGAGCGAGAGATAGGAAAAATGCTCGTGGTAGACGGTATCGAACTGCGTCTGTTCGATCAGGCGCATCAGGTGCGGGAATTCCAGCGTGATGGTGCCGCCCGGCTTCAATATCGCTTTCAATCCCGCTGTAAAGTCGTTGATGTCCGGTACGTGGGCATAGACGTTGTTGCCGACAACCAGGTCGGCCTGGCGGCCTGCGGCGGCCAGTTTCCGTGCCAGCGCAGTGCCGAAAAATTCGCGCAGCATCGGTATGCCGAGCTTCTCTGCCGCTGTGGCGGTTCCGTCCGTCGGTTCAATGCCTAGGCAGGGAATGCCGGCAGCGACAAAATTCTTCAGCAGGTAACCGTCGTTGGCGGCGATTTCGATGACCAGGCTTTGCGCATCCAGAACCAGGCGCTTGCCGATGTCTTCCGCATAGCGCGCTGCATGCGCGAGCCAGCTGCTGGAGGTGGAGGAAAAGTAGGCGTAATCGGCGCTGAACAATGCATCGGCCCGGACATAATCCTCCGTCTGCACCAGCCAGCAATTTTCACAGGCCAGCAAGCGCAGGGGATACCACGACTCCGGAGCGTGCAATTGCGCTTCGCTCAAATAGGCATTGGATGGCGGAGCCGCGCCCAGGTCCAGGAAAGGAAGCGTCAACTCTGACTGGCAATGACGACACTTCATACGCGTACCCCATCGAACTTCCCGTCGACCCGCGATTGCGCGGCATCCTTTTCCGACAGTTCGCACACGGGCAGGGGCCAGTCGATTGCGAGTCTTTCATCCAGCGCATGCAGGCCGCGCTCGGCGTCCGGTGCATACGCGGCGGAATGGCAATAGAGCAGCTCGACATCATCGCTCAGCGCCTGGAAGCCGTGCGCAAATCCTTCAGGGATCAGCAAGGAACAATGATTGTCCGCCGACAGCCGTTCCGCATGCCATTGCAGGAAGGTGGGCGAGCCGGCGCGCAGGTCGAGCGCCACATCCCAGATTTCACCGCGCAGGCAGGTCACCAGTTTCATCTCCGCATGCGGAGGCAATTGGTAATGCATGCCCCTGACCGTGCCCTGCCGCAGGGTGCACGTATGATTGATCTGCACGATCGGCTTGTCCCAGCCTGCCGCCAGAAGCGCGTCCGCGCAAAACAGGCGTGACAGGAATCCGCGTGAATCGGAAAACTGCTGGCGCTGGATCAACCTGAGACCGGCCAGCGGTGTTTCGGTGACGAGGAAGCGGCTCATGCCGGCGCCTCGTAATCGCGGATATCCGCCTCGCAGAGCGCCTTTGCATCGGCGCCCTCTGACAGGCTGCGATACCAGCGCATCGTGCGTCCTACGGCTTCCTGCAGCGTCCAGCGCGGCAACAGATTCAGTTGCTGCCGGGCCTTGGCGGTTTCGAGCGCAAGACAGCCGGCCTCATGCGGGCCGTCGGTGTTATCGCCCCAGATGACGTCCCCGTGCCCCAACGTCGCCCTCGCCATGTCGACGACGGTCCGGACCGTGGCGGTGTCATTGCTCGCGGGCCCGAAATTCCATGCGCCGGAAAACGATGCGTCAGCCCACAAATGTTCCGCCAGTACGAGATAACCCGCGAGCGGCTCCAGCACGTGCTGCCATGGACGTGTGGCATTCGGTGAACGAATCGACAGTGACGCACCGGCATCCCATGCGCGTGCGGCATCCGGGATCAGGCGATCAGCGGACCAGTCGCCACCGCCGATCACATTCCCGGCCCTGGCCGTGGCCAGCGCCACGCCCTGCTGAGCCAGGTATGCATCGCGGTAACAGCGCGCCACCATTTCGGAAGCCGCCTTGCTGGCGCTGTACGGATCATGCCCGCCGAGCGTATCGTCCTCCCGGTACGGATACGGCCATTCACGATTGAGGTAAACCTTGTCGGTGGTCACCACCAAGGCGACTTTCACGCAATCAAGACCGCGCAATGCATCGAGCACATGCGCCGTACCCATCACGTTGGTGGAAAACGTATCCAGCGGCTGGCGATAGCCGGCGCGCACCAACGGCTGCGCTGCCAGGTGGAGCACGATATCGGGTTGAAATTCACGAATCAGCGTGCCGACGGCCGGATCGCGAATATCGCAGAAATGACTGTCCACCTCGTCGGCGACGCCGGCCAGTTTGAACAACGCCGGTGATGTGTCGGGTGGCAACGCGATGCCGCGCACCTCGGCACCCAGGCGCTTCAGCCAAAGCGCCAGCCAGCTGCCCTTGAAACCGGTATGCCCCGTCAGCACCACCCGCTTGCTGTGCCAGAATGCCGGTGACGGAAGCGCGGTCATTACCACACCTTCCACGGCGCCTTGCCGGATTGCCAAAGTGTCTCCAGCATGTTTTTTTCGCGCAAGGTGTCCATCGGCTGCCAGAAGCCCCTGTGCTCGAAAGCGTTCAGTTCGCCCTCGTTCGCGAGTCGCTCCAGGGGACGCAACTCCCATGCGGTATCGTCGCCGTCAATGTAGTCCAGCACCCTGGGCGACAGAACGAAAAAGCCGCCATTGATCAAGCCGCCGTCGCCGGGCGGCTTCTCGGCAAACCTGGTCACCCTTCCCTCTTCGACCTGTATCGCACCATAGCGTCCCGGCGGCTGCACCGCTGTCACCGTCGCCAGTTTGCCATGCGATCGATGGGAGGCGATCAAGGCTGACACATCCACATCCGCCACGCCGTCGCCGTAGGTAAAGCAGAATGCCTCCTCGTCGCGCACATAGTCCGCGATGCGCTTGAGCCGCCCTCCGGTCTGCGTGTCGGCACCGGTATCGACCAGCGTGACCCGCCAGGGCTCGGCGTGCTCCTCGTGGATCTCCATGCGATTGTGCTTCATGTCGAATGTCACATCCGACATGTGCAGGAAGTAATTGGCGAAGTACTCCTTGATGACGTAACCCTTGTAGCCGCAACAGATCACGAAGTCATTCACCCCGTGCGCCGAATAGATCTTGAGGATATGCCAGAGGATGGGCATGCCGCCGATCTCGATCATGGGCTTGGGGCGAAGATGGGACTCCTCGGAGATTCTCGTGCCAAACCCGCCGGCCAGGATGACTGCTTTCATCGCTTCCTCGTTCCTTATGCGATTCCAAACCGCCTTTTGATCAGCTCCATGCGCCTGTCGATTTCACCGCCGCCGAAGCCGAGCGCCTGGACCTCCTTCAGCACCGGAAGCGCCTCCTCGCCGGTAAAGAAGCTCGACAATGCGCGCAGGTTTTCGCGCTGGGCCAGGATCATCGCGACGCTCCAGTCGGACTCGCGTCCAGCCGGCGATGCCGAGGCAAAGTGCGCCGACAGAGCCAGGCAGGGCTCGTCGAGCGAACGCACCATGCCCGAATTGAGCAGCGAGCAGATCTGGTTCAGCAAACTCACCGCCGCTTCCCGCCGGCCAAGGTCGGTCAGGGTTCGGACCAGGCTCAACAGCCTGGGCATGTTCGCGTGTTCCTGTATCAAGGTCGTCAATATGCTGCAGGAAGCCTGGAGGCTGGCATACCGTTCAGCGGCAGGACGCGCTTCCATCCTGGCCCTTGCAAACAGGTTCAAGGCCATCCAGTACACTTCCCAGCCGGGCGCTTTTGGCTGGGACGACAGCCAGCCATCCAGCATGGGGGCGGCATAGGGAAGCGATCCCAGGTATTCCTGCCAGTACGTCAGTTCGATGCCGGGGAAATCATTCAACGCCTGAACCTGTCCAACCAGGATGCCCTGCTGCGCCAGCAATGCCGCCCGATCGTGCTTGCACGCAAAGATGTTCAACGCGTACACATCCAGTTCCTCGAATGCGGCAATTGGAACCAGCATGCCCAGCCCCGGCACCAGGCGGTAGAGGCCATAGCCACGCGCATTGAGCCATCCGCCGAGCGCACGGGCGGAGTCCCTGCCGGACTTGAGGCCCAGCATCAGCAAGGGCGAATTGATCGAGAAAAGTTGCGACCCGCTCGCCAACAGATCCACGCTGCAAATGTCAGCCGCGATGCGCATGAACCCAATATTGTCGAGGCCGTGCTTGTCCATTTCAGCATCAAGTGACAAGCCCTGGTCCGCAATCGCGATATTGATGCTCTTTTCCAGCGCATTGCGCGTGCGGGATTTCATCAGCAGGTTGGCATTTTCCGCACCATGCGTGAGCGCCAGCACCTGGCCGTTGCCGATGCGCCTCGCGAGCGGAATCGCGTATGCGCCGACACCCGCCCCCACATCCACCACCTGCATGCCCGACGTCGCCACGCCCAGCACGAATGCATATTCGGCATCGAACCATCCGCCCTGCTCTTTCAGCACATAGGTAGGAAGATCGTCCAGCGAGCCGTTGACCGCGACGTCAACCTCGTGCGGAAGACGGACATACTCGACCTGTGTCGCGGTTCCCCGCACCTTCTCGCTCAGGGCTTCGGCGACCAGTGCGAGCGGCGTATCCCAGTCGCCCAGGGTCAATTGGCCGAACAGCCTCATCTTCGGATGCCACGGCGACCTGCCCGTGCCCAATGCATCCATTGGCTTGCCGAACGGATCCAGGCGATAGGTCTCGACGCCGGCAGCGCCAGCCATTTCGCTCACCGCCGTACCAGCGGAGATCACCAGGTCAAGGGAGCAGATCAGCGCGGTCGTTTCGTCGAGCTCGTTCTTCATGTCCAGCTCGCGGAATGAGGTGATGGTCACCCCAAATTTTTCCTCGGCTGCGCGCAGTTCGTCCGAGCACTCGTCATATTGCAGGTTAACGAAATGCACACCAGGAAGCTTGAATATTTGCCCCCATTGGGTCAGCTCAGAATAGTTCTTGTGCCGCTCGCCGACCACCAGTCCGCTTCGCCAGCAAATGCCGACCTTGACGCCGGGCCCCAACAGTGCCAGTCGGGAACGCCAGTATTCGATGCGCTGCGTGTCCGCATACAGGTACTGCGGCGTATCGGGAAAGCTTTCCAGGGTCGGACGCAGGAAGCGCGGCATGCTGCCCATCGCGACCTGCACGTCGATCTTCGGCACATTGACGATCCATCCAATCTGCAAGCGGTCGCCGCCGACGACAGTGGCGGTGGGAAAAGACCGCGAAAACAGCGAGGCCAGGCGCGGCGTGCATTCGATGACAACATGCCCCGCCCTGGCAATCAGGTCGGGAATACAGGAGGCAAACCAGATTTCGTCGCCCAAACCCTGTTCTGCATAGACGAGGATGGTCTTGCCTTCGAGCGAAGACCCGTCCCATCGGGGAAAAGGAAAGCGTTCCGATACCTGTCCGCCCGGGCCGAGCCGCAACTCATGCGCTTCCCAGCCACGATCGAGCACACCTTGGCGCAGGTAGAGATACGAAGTATTCCACGCCGCGGTCGTATCCTCCGGACATAAGCGTGTAGCAATCTCGTATTCGGCAAGCGCCTCGTCGAAGCGTCCCAGTTCCTCCAAGGTTGTGCCACGATTGGTGTGCAGGTAGTGCGACTGCGGGGCAATTTTCAATCCACGTTCGAAACACGCAAGCGCCTGCTCAGTGCGCCCCCAACGCTTGTAGATACTGCCAAGGTCGCTATATGCTTCCGCCAGATCGGGCCTCAGTTCGAGCCCGCGGGTGATGTGTCGTGCTGCCTCCTCAAACTTGTCCTTGGCATACAGTACAAGGCCCAGGTTGTAGTGGACATTGGCCATGTCGGGGTTCAGTGCCAATGCCCGCCGCAGGGGCGCTTCCGCCTCGTCGGGCTTTCCGTCGAATTCCAGCACGCTTCCCAGGTTGGACAGCGCATCCACGTAGTTGGGTTCAAGCTCCACTGCACGCCGGAAACACTTAGTGGACTCCGCCAGCTTTCTTTGTGCTTTCAATACGAGGCCCATGCTGTTGAGCGCCTGGACATGGTCGGGCGCGATCTTCAGTGCCCGCTCCAGGAACTTAGCCGCCTCGTCGATCTTGCCAAGCTGCGCGCATGCCGTTCCCAGCAGGTACAGCGTTTCCATGTCGTTCGGCGTCTCGCGCAATGCCTTGCGATAGAGTTCCTCGGCCTCTTTCACCTTGCCCGCGTTGTGCGCGATAAACGCCTTGTGAAACAGCGCGTCGGCCTTGGCCACCTTGTTTTTGTCCACGTAACTCATGCTTTTCCCAAATGAACGATACGCCTGCCGAGCATGAATGCTTCGGCGGCTTCCACACCTGCGCTGGCGCCGCGCCACCTGGCCAGGCTCTCCAGCGCCCTGATCGAGCGCGCATGCGGCCATGGGCACATTTCAGTGTCATAGCACGCCAATGCCTTCAACTTGAGATCGAGCGTGTCCGAAATATCGACGAACCAGTCCGGCGCGAAGAACGGCGCTGAAGATGGCGGCATCCATTCCGTGCTGGATGCCACTTCAAAAAACAGCAGGCTGTTGACCGGATGCCCCGGCTTGGGGCGGCAGGCCGTCAACACGCTTTCATGCACAATCCTGTGGTCGATATTGAGATCGCCGGCGTGATGCGTATAGACCACCTCAGGGACCACGCGCGCGATCTCCGCTTCAACGAGCTTGATGACGTCCAGCCGGTCCAGCGAATCCATGCGGTTGTCGGGCAGGCTGTGCAAGGTCACCGAGGCTGCACCCAGCAGCGCATTGGCCTTGCGCGCCACATCCGCCAGCTGTTCCAGGTCGGTCTTCTGCGCAGCGGCATCGCGCTGCAGACTGCGGCTGGTCAGGCCTTCCGCCATGATGACCACATGGACCTCATGCCCGGCACGTGCGTGCGCGGCGATCGTGCCGCCGCATCCCAGGATTTCATCGTCCGGATGGGCCGCCACTACGAGAATTTTTTTTGTCATTTCAGTTCGAACGCCTTGTCTGAAGGCGCAGCCATTCAGGGTTTCTTCGCAACGAAATTCCAGCTCGCGAAATGCCAGCCACTGTCCGGGAGCTCGCGCTGTATCGTCTTGTGCTCCATGACCAGCATCTCGAAGCCCTTGAACAATTCCAGCAGGTGCGGCTTGTCGGAAAAATGGACGCGGCCCACATCGGCGAAGGAACCATCCTGGTAGCCCGTGCGTGTGTACGCATCTTCCGCCGCCAAGCCGCGCTGGTATTCCGAGTACGCGGTCGAAAACCAGTCTATGCCGATGAATTTTCCTCCCGGCTTCAATCGCGCATGCAGCATCTCGATACAGTGAATGATCGCGGCACTGGTATTGTGGGTCAGCGACGACCGGTCCACGACCAGGTCGAAGTCGCCGGCGAACGGAATCTCGAGCGTGAAGTCACCGGCGGCGATGTTGTCCTTCAAATGCGGGAATCGCTCCCAAAGCTTTTCGACGATCGCAGGACTTCCTTCTACCGCGAAATACTCCACGCCCAGGGACTGAAAGAACGGAATGTTCGCCCCTGCACCACATCCCAGTTCCAGCACCCGGAAATCTTTTCCAGCCGGTCTGGCATGACGCATGACATAGCCGACCAGGTCGCTCCATGGCCAGATGCTGAGATGGGTCAACTCCTTGTAGCGCCTGTCCCATTCGGTCGAAAAATTCACTAGTCTCCTCCCTCATGGGCGACCCGGGAAATGTTCCCGGACATCAGAACGGAAAACGATTCGGGACCGACGTTGAACAGAAGGTCGATCAGCGACATATACGGCTCGAATTCGCCGTGAAGCTGGCTGTAACGAGGATGAACATAATCCTGGAAGGTGACGCCGATGTCATTTTTCTCGAATGACGCCACGTCCGCATAGTTTTTCCCCTGTGCGCCGAAAATATAGTGGCGGGCCTTCAGCTTCACGCACATGTCGAGGACGAGATCCGACTTGTAGCCTGAGAAATCGTAGTCCGATGCCTTGACGATGGGGATCTTGATGCCAAGCGCGTCCAGCGAGAATCGCAGGATTTCCGTATTCAGGTCGGTCAGGTAGTCAAACTGCGTTCCGAGGATTTTTTCCAGCGCACCGATGTGGTCCTTGTAGAACGGCGCCTTCTGATACGCGAGCTGTATCGATTTCAGATGCTTCCGGTTCCAGCCATTATTGACGATGCGTATATCGCAAATCTTCTTCTGGAAATGGTCCTTCGATTCCACCGGTACCGAAAGCCAGATCGGGCCGGCATTGGTCTTGATCTTGTTACGGTTGTTATAGTCTTTGGTCTGGTATTGCGCAATATCGAAAATGCAGAACATGTCCGCCAGCGCGATCTTGTGAAACAGACCGAGCCAGGGCAGATACACGGGCTGGTGTGCAGTCAGGATCATGCCAGGCCCTTCACGCATGCCGCGATGTTCACTGCCTGTTCATCCGTCAACGCAGGAAAGACTGGGAGCGATACCGTCGTTTTCGTCATATCCCAGGCATGCGGATAGTCGGCACCGTCGCCGAGCAATTCCCAGTCCTCGATAGGAACGATGGCCCGCACGCCGTTCTCTGCCAGTGCGGTCAGGATTTCGCCCTGCCTGTAGGTTCGGATGACCGCACGGTAGCGCACCGGCTCGAACCCTGCCGCATTCACGGGAGCGTCGAGGAGATTCAATCCGGCTTCCTGGTAGATCTTGAAAATAGCTGCGCGCCGTTCGATGAAGCCGGGAAGCCTTTTCAGTTGCACGCGTCCCACCGCTGCCTGCATGTCGGTCATCTGGAAATTGAAACGCCGATGCCTGTCATGCCTGCAGTCGAATTCACGGTAATCGCGCACTGCATCGACCAGGCTCTTGTCATGCGATACAAGCATTCCGCCTTGCCCGCCCGAGGTCATCATTTTCGTCGCATAGAACGAGTAAATGCCAACCTTGCCTTGCAAGCCGGTGCGGCGTCCGCCGACCTTCGCGCCGAGACTTTGCGCGCAATCTTCGATCAGTTGCTTGTCGCCAGCTTCAGAGAGATCCATCGGAATGCCGAACATGTGCGGCGCGATGATAATCTCCGCTTTCGAGCTTGTAGCTTGTGCAAGGTCGATGTTAGGTGTTCCCTTGCCGGTGTCCAGCAAGATCTCTTCACCGCCTGCCATCGCAATCGCATTCCGCAGCGCCGAGCAGGCATAGACCGGCAATCCGACAGGTTTTCCCTTCGCCCCAAGTACCCAGAGGGCAAGGAACAGCGCCGCCGTCCCGGACGACACCGCAACCGCATGCCCCGCCGGCAATCCGAGGAATTCACACAGCGCATCCTCGAAGGCGGCGACTTCCTTCCCTTGCGCCAGCCAACCGGACTGAATCACCCTGGAGGCCGCCTCGGCCTCTTCGGCACCACATGCGGGACTGTTATGCGGGATCATTCTCGGACAGCTTCTGCGCGTAATACCCCGGTTTGACCGTCATCGGATTGCCAATTACCAGCGAATACGGGGGAATGGCTCCGGCTTCGACAATGGTGCCGGCAGCCACGACGGAATGGTGGCCGATATGGGCGCCGCCCTTGATGACGGAATGCGAACCGACAAAGACATTGTTTTCAAGGACGATATCGCGCCGGTCCACCTCTTTGGCCAAACCGATGCATTTCCTGTGCGAGTCGGCGCAATTGATCGAGACGAACGACGCGATATCGCAGTTGTCGCCAATGACGACCCGCGCGCCCTTGCCGTTCACTTCGGACATGCCGCCGATGTAGACATTGGCGCCAATTTCAGGATTGCCGACGATCCAGACCAGCGGATGGAAACGGTTCTTCGGAAAGGTCGTCAACTCCGCGAAGCGGGCTTCGAATTCTGACTTGTCCATCAGTTGAAGTCTCCCAGTTCCAGCAGGCTGCCCTTGGCAATTTTCCTGGCCGCGACACGTTGAAGCACCTTCTCGAACAGCGCGGGCGGCAGTCCGTTACCGGGACGGCGCAAGCCGATATTGCCTGCGTCCAGCACGGCACCCGGCTCGATATCCTGCAGGGCGACAATACTGCGCCGCGCCAGCGTGCGCATCTCGCGCTCCGCAGTGGTCGGCCGCACCTGGGCAGAACCCATCATGATGTGCGCGGTGCGGATCGCCTTGATCCACTGCCCCGCACCATCCGGGTCTTCGGAGAACCAGTGGTCAGGCCCGGGCAGGTCGTGACTGAGGGTGAAATGCTTCTCGAATACTGTGGCGCCCATTGCCACCGCCAGCGAGGATGCCAGCGGTCCCTGGGTATGGTCGGAGAAGCCCATGACCACCGACGGGAAAGCCGCGGCCAGGGTACGCAGCTTGAGCAGGTTCACATCGGCCGGCGGCGTCGGATATTGCGACGTGCACAGGAACAGTACGGTCGGATGTCCATCCAGCGCGCCGACGGCTTCCAGCCCCTGGTGGACTTCGCCAAGATCGGACATGCCGCACGACACCAGCATCGGCAGCCCGGCACTGGCGTAATCGCGCAGCAGCGGGAGGTTCGTGAAGTCGTCGGAACCGACCTTGACGGCGGGTACGCCGAGTTCGAGCAGGAGGTCGAGGTCGGAGCGATTTTGCGGCGTGGACAGGAAGAGGATGCCGGTTTCATCGCAGCGACGCTTGATCGCCAGCCAGTCGCTGCGCGAAAACTCGTAACGCCGGAACATATCCAGCATCGATTCTGTGACTTCCTTGCCTTGCGAGCGGTAGGTGAACATCAGCGTCGGGTCGCCCACGAATTCATCCGCCTTGAAGGTCTGGAACTTCACGGCATCCGCGCCGAGACGCTTCGCGACCGCGATCATCTCGAACGCCTTGTCGAGGTCGCCGTTATGGTTGATCCCCGATTCGAGAATCACAAGCGGAGGCTGGTCCTTGCCGACGAGTCGTTCACCGATCCTGATTTGCGTCATGGTTTTACCTCTGTCATTCCGTTTGCATCAATGCCTGCACGACGCGCAAGGCACCCTTGCCGTCCACCAGGCTGCGGGCGCGCTGCGCCATGCTCGCCATTGCAGCGGGGTCGAGGCTCTCGACGGCCCGGCGATAATCTTCCGCGCCAAGTGAATTTCCCCATCCCAGGTCAACTGCCGCGCCGTAGGCCGCCACTGCACGGGTCAGTTCCAGCTGGTTCTCGGCGAGGACGACTTGCAGCGTCGGCAAGCCGAGGCAGCAGCGCTCCCAGGTGGCGGTCCCACCCGCACCGATTGCGAGGTCGGCGGCATCCATCAACTCCGCTATTGACGGCGTCTGGCAATGGTAGGTGGCGCCCGGGATGGCGGCGCACATTTCCTTCACCTGTTCGCGATGCGGATTGGAACTTCCCACCACAACATCCAGCCTGACCTGCATTGGTAGCGCGCGCAAGCCTTCCAGTGCCTTGCCCGTTTCATTGCCCGGATCGCTGCCGCCGAAGAAGACGAAAATGCGCTCGATGCGCCCGTCGCGTTCCCTGGCGCACCCGGCGAGCCGCCCGAATTCCGGACGCAGCAGCGCAAACCGCGGACCGAGCAATGTCTTGCACGACGACGGGATCAATCCTTCATATCGATGCGCGATGTCGCTGCCGTAGTTCTGGTCAAGCAGGACGTCAGCATCGTGCTTGCGGTCCGCGAGGTCGTCGATGACGAACAGCCTGTCGCAAGCAGCCCTGCACTTCGTTTCCCAACGCGCGTCGAGTCCGTAATGGTCGACGATCAGCCAGTCGACACGCCGAGCCGACAATGCCGCCAACATCTGTTCCGCATCCTCTTGCCAGCCCGGCGGCGTGCCGCTGCCGGCGGGCAGCCGATGCACGGCGAATCCCTCGGCGTGGACAAGGTCACACAGGTTGCCCGGTAACTCGCGCGAGACGAATTCCACCACCATCCCCGCTTCGCGCAATGCATTCGCGATCGCCAGGCACCGCATCACATGCCCGGTTCCGATCGAGACAGCTGCGTCGGCGCGGATGGCGACTCTCGTCATTGGCCGGTTTTCTCCAGCACGAACCAGGTGAGGTCGTCTTGCGGGAACTGCACATCCCGGCGATATGCAAAGCCGTAATCGACCAGCCTCAGGTCAGGATAGCGCTCGAGCATTTCGCCGGCAAAATCGCGCTTGAACAGCTTGCCGGTATTGCCGCGGTAAGTCAGTTCGACCGGCACGGGGTTGTAATACTCGGCCAGGCAGATATAGCGGCGCGCGGTCTTGTACATGCTGTCGTACACATCCGGGAGGCTGTCCGGATTGATATGGATGAGCACACCCTTGATGAACACGAGGTCGCGCTGGTAATCGGGCTGGAAATCAAGAATGGATTGCGGGTAGACCTTGATGCCGCCCATCCTTTGCAATTCTTCCGCCGCCTTCAGGTTGATCTCGATCGCGGACAGTTCGACGCCCGGCACCAGCGCGCGGAATACCTTGAGGTTCAGGCCGATATTGGCGCCGAATTCGATCACCGACTTCACCGGCTGCATGCACGACAGGATGCGGCTGGTGAAACCGAGGTTGGCGGCATCCACGGCCGCGCCCTGGTTGCGCTCGATGTATTCGTTGCCGAAGTCCCCGGCCCAGAATTGTTCCTGCTCCGTCTTGAAATTCCTGCTCACTCCGCGCTCCTCATTCTCCGAGTTTTTTCTGCCGCACATGGGCATTGATCGCCGGCCAGTCCGGGTGCCGCTCCAGCAAATCCAGGACATCCTGGGTGGTGAACTGCGGGTTGCCGGGGTACAGCGCTTCGATGATGCGGCGGACGAGTTCGAAATCGTCCGGCGTATCGACCGTCCACCGGTGATGGCTCAGGTCCTCCGCCTGCACGACTTGGCCGATGCGGAAACGCTCCGGCCTCGTGTAAAGGAAAGGCGACACATGTTCACGTTCGGGTTCGGCCTGCGCCTCGCGCCAGGCAGTCTCCAGCGCACGATACGGAAACACCTCGACGGCAAGCCCGTACGGGAAGCTCTGCGTCAGAGAGTTGGACACGTAATCGTAGGCGCCTCCGCTGTCGCGATAGAAAGCAATGACCCTGTCGATGACCGTTGGATCGATCAGCGGGCAATCGGATGTCACGCGCACAATCAGGTCGGCCTTGTGCAAGGTTGCCGCTTCATAGTAACGGCCGAGCACATCATTCTCGGAGCCGCGGGTACACGCAACGCCGAGCCGCGCGCAAAGATCGACAATGGGCTGGTCCGTATCGTTGGTCGTCGTGGCGATCACGACGTCGTCCGCCAGCTGCGCGCGGCGGATGCGTTCGATGTGGTATTCCAGCAATGACTTGCCGAGAATTTCCTTGAGCACCTTCCCGGGAAGCCGCGTGGAAGTCATGCGTGCCTGGACGATGATGACGGTTTTCATTGGAATACCTCGGCCAGGGCTTCGACGACGCGATCCTGGTCCGCATCGGTCAAGCCATAAAACAGGGGAAGGCTGATTGCTTCCCGGTAATACTGTTCCGCCACGGGGAAATCGCCCTGCTTGAAACCAAACTGCCGGTAATACGGTTGCGTATGCACCGGAATGTAATGGAGATTGACGCCGATGCCGCGCTCGCGCAATCCTTCGAACACCTGCCGGTGCGTCTTGCGAATGCGGTCGAGCTGCAGGCGGATGACATAGAGGTGGAACGAGGATGCGCCATCCGGATGCTGCCAGGGCAAGGTAAGCGGCAGCCCGGCCAGCAAACCATCATACCGTGCGGCGAGTGCGCGCCGGCGCGCGACGAAGGCATCCAGCCTGAGCATCTGGCTGCATCCGAGCGCAGCCTGCAGGTCCGTCATTCGGTAATTGAATCCCAGCGCGACCTGCTGGTAGTACCAGGGCCCGTCGGGTTCCTTGTCCATCAAGTGTGCTTCGCGCGTCATCCCGTGCGAGCGGAACAGCTTCAGCCGCTCATACAGGTCCTCGCGATTAGTCAGCACCATGCCGCCTTCCCCGGTTGTCACGATCTTGACGGGATGAAAGCTGAACACCGTCATGTCGGAATGCGCGCACGAGCCGACGGGCTTGCCGCGGTAGTAGGCACCAATGGCATGCGATGCATCCTCGATCACGGTGAGCGCGTAGCGGCGCGCAAGCTCGCCCAGCGCCGCCATGTCGCAGGACTGCCCCGAAAAATGGACAGGGACGATCACCTTCGGCAAGGTTCCGGATTGCGCGGCAGCCTGCAGCTTTTGCTCCAGCGCAGCCATGTCCATATTGTAGGTACGGGGATCGATATCCACAAAGCCGGGACGGGCGCCGCAGTAGAGGCCGCAATTCGCCGACGCCAGGAAGGTATTGGGCGAGGTCCATGAGACATCACCCTCCCCCAGGCCGGCGGCGAGGCAGGCGACGTGCAGTGCCGCCGTGGCGTTGCTGACCGCGACCGCATACTTGGCTCCGCAGTACTGCGCGACGGCTTTCTCGAACTGCTCGATGGCCGGCCCTTGTGTCAGCCAGTCCGACCGCAGCACGTCGACGACGGCACGGATGTCCTCGTCGCTGATGTCCTGCCGTCCGTAAGGAATCATGATTCGACGATGCACGCCATGTTGCGCAACTCTTCCGCAGTCAGGAAGTGCGGATTGCTGCCCGAACTGTACTCGAACCCTTCAGGCACCGGCTTGCCGGTTTCGCCAAGGGCGTTGATCCGGAAATCGCACTGGACAGTAAACGTGATTGCAGGGCAGATCACGTAATGATCCGAAAATTCGAGCGTCTGGTGCGCATTGTCTCCGGGGCACATCACTTCATGCAGCTTCTCGCCGGGGCGGATGCCGATGATGCGAACCGGCAAATCCGGCGCCATCGCAGTGGCGAGATCGGTAATCCTGGAAGACGGGATTTTCGGCACGTAAATTTCGCCGCCGTGCATGCGCGAAAAACTCTTCAGCACGAGATCGACGCCATCCTGCAAGGTAATCCAGAAGCGCGTCATGCGCGCATCCGTCACCGGAAGGTCTTTTGCGCCTTCGTCGATCAGCTTGCGGAAGAACGGCACCACGGAACCACGCGAGCCTACGACATTGCCGTAACGCACGACGGAGAAGCGGGTCTTGTGGCCGCCTGCGATATTGTTGCCGGCGACAAAAAGCTTGTCGGATACCAGTTTGGTCGCGCCGTAAAGGTTGATCGGGTTGGCCGCCTTGTCGGTGGACAATGCGATCACTTTTTCCACGTTGTTTTCCAGGGCCGCATTAATGACGTTCTCGGCACCGTGGATGTTCGTCTTGATGCACTCCATCGGGTTGTACTCGGCCGCCGGGACTTGCTTGAGCGCTGCCGCGTGCACCACATAGTCCACGCCGCGCATCGCCTGCTTGAGGCGCTGGCCGTCCCGCACGTCCCCGAGGAAGTACCGCATTGCAGGCGTATTGAATACCTGCTGCATCTCGAACTGCTTCAATTCATCGCGGGAAAACACGATGACACGACGCGGCTTGTAGCGCTCAAGCACCGTCTTGATGAATTTCTTGCCGAAAGATCCAGTGCCACCTGTAACAAGGATGGATTTATCGTTGAACATTGTTTTTTCCTGACGGCATTGTGACGTGATACACGCAGCATACTCTGAGGGCCAACGCTTTAAATAGCGATAAAACCGCAAAAAAGGCCGACTATTCCAGCAATTGGCGCAACAATCGCCCGACCGCCGCGCACACACGGCATTCCGTGCTAAAAAGATATTGGGCAATCCTAAATTTCTAGAAATTCCGGCCGATATAACAGGTAAGCCTGAATTGGCGCCGCCATTCAGAATTTTTGGCCGTCTTGCCATTTATTTAATTTTCTGGCGAGGCGCCCGCGGAGGGCATCATGAACAGCATCGGACCGATCACCAGCTCGAACCAGTCTGCACAGCATCTGGAGAAATACACATTTGCGTCGGACGCATCGCCCGTGGCGAGTGCCCCCGCCGCGCCGGTCGCCACCGCTTCCGCTGTCGAACCGCCACGGCAAGCCCCAAGCCCCGAACAAGTCACGCAAGCCCTGAAAAGCATCAACAAGACAATGGAAGGTCTTTCCCAGGGACTGGAGTTCACCATTGACGAAGACAGCCACCGCACTATCGTGAAAGTGGTGGACAGGAACACCAAGGATGTCATCCGCCAGATCCCCACGGAAGAAGCCCTGGAAATCGCCAAAGCCCTCGACCAGGTAACCGGCTTGCTAATCCGACAAAAAGCTTGAAATCGGAGTAAGCGGATAAATTGCCTTCTAAAGTTCGATTTGGCGAGACCGATAAGTAGCTATGCTTAGCACCTGAAATCACGCAGCCGCGTCTTCAGGCGGCCTCGGCACCGATTAAGGAAACACACATGTTTGGATCAACACAAAGCGGAGCACGCGCTTATGCCACTGTCGGCGTCGAAACCGGCGTTGCGGCGGCAGACCCGCACAAACTGATCGTCATGTTGTTCGAAGGTGCGCTGGTTGCAGTCGCATCCGCCACCCAGCACATGCAGGCCGGGGAAATCGCAAAAAAGGGCGCCGCAATCTCCAAGGCCATTTCCATTATCGATAACGGCCTTCGCGCCAGCCTCGACAAGAAAGTCGGCGGCGAGATCGCGCAAAATCTCGACGCGCTGTACGAATACATGAGCAACCGGCTGCTGCTGGCCAACCTGCACAACCAGGTGCCCATGCTCGACGAAGTCTATCAACTGCTCTCGGGCTTGAAGTCGGCATGGGAATCGATCGCGCCGAACACCAACCAGGCCGCCGCACAGGGAGCACCGCAGGCCGCCTCCCCGGCGACGGGATACGACCCGCTGGCCCCGAACACATCCAGATTAGTGAAAGCCTGATCAATGATGGACAGCCATGAAGTTCTGTCGCTCTATGAGAGCGTCGCGGATATCACACGGCAGATGCTCGATGCGGCACGCGTTGGCAACTGGGAGCAGCTGGCCGAGCTGGAATCGCGCTGCTCGACGCAGGTGGCGATGATCAAGGATGGCGAACCGTCTGCAGCCATGACCGGCGTGGTGCGCGAACGGAAGGTAAAGATCATCCGCAAGATCCTCGAAGACGATCGCCAGATCCGGGACATTACCGAGCCCTGGATGGCGCGGCTGACCACGATAATGAATAACGCCAGCAACGACCGCAACGCGGCGCAGACAAACCCCACCAGTTAATCACCATGCTGCCGCGGGCCGACCTCAATACCACCCGGCCCCCGGCCTCTCTAGAGGCCGCAACCACTGTCGTTTCTTCGACGGACACGCGCCTCGAGATCTTCCGGCGCCTGAACCAGATTGCCGTCGGCAGGGAACTCCAGGCTACGGTCGATGCCATGCTGGACGACGGCACCTTCCTCGTAAAGGTCGCCGACACCACCGCGCGCATGGCGCTTCCCGTCGGGACCAAGGTTGGCGACACCCTTTCGATGGTCTTCATCGGCAAGGATCCCCGCCCGACATTCCTGCTGACGCAGCAGCAAGGCAGCACACCCGCGTCGCTGAGCACAACTGGAAGGCTGGTTGACCACCTCCTGCAAGCGGCAGAAGATGCCGGCACCCCGAACGCCGTCACAACACGCATTCCCCTGGTCGCATCCGCCGCCGCGATGGAGCCGAAACAGGTTGCCTCGGCTTTGCAGAACGCCCTGTCCGGGAGCGGGCTGTTTTACGAATCCCACCTGCACGAATGGATCAGCGGAACGCGCCCGGCGACGGACCTGGCGCGCGAACCGCAGGCCAGCCTGCAGGAAGGAATCCGGCAGCCGCCGGCCAGCACGAAGGATGCCCCCAATCCGGACCTGGCAAAGCTGGCCGCCAGCATGCGCGAGATCGGCGACGGCGCGCAAAAGCTCGCCAACCTGATTCGCGAAGCCCAACTGCAGACGGTAAATACCGCCACGACCGACGCCGACCTGATCACGCCCGCCCCGCCGCCGCTGCCGACGGTTGAACCCGAGGCTGCGCGCCTCATCAATCTGCAGCTCAATACGCTTGAACACCAGGCGGTCCGCTGGCAGGGACAGCTCTGGCCCGGCATGCCCCTGGAATGGGAAGTGCAGGAAGAAAAGGAACAGCGGGAAGAAACCGCATCCCAGGCCGAACCCTCCACGCCGGTATGGAGCAGCTCAGTGCGTTTCGAACTGCCCACTCTGGGAGGCGTGTCCGCCACTGTGCGACTGGTCGGCAATCGCGTCCACGTGCAGGTGAATACCCAGACCGAAGATGCCGCGACCACCATCCGCTCTTTCGGCAACCTCCTTGCCGATTCGCTCGACGCAGCCGGCGCACCACTCGACTCACTGTCGGTGAAGCAGAATGAATCGACCTAACCCCAGCCAGAGCGCCGTTGCGCTTGCCTATCAGACCGGTGACCTCGCCCCGCGCGTGGTGGCCAAGGGACGCGGATTGATCGCAGAGGAGATCATATCGCGCGCACGGGAGCACGGACTCTTCGTCCACGAATCAAAAGAACTCGTCGCCTTGCTGATGCAGGTCGACCTGGACCGACACATCCCTCCGACCCTGTACCGGGTAGTGGCGGAATTGCTCGCGTGGCTTTACCATATCGACGCATTGAAGAACAAAGGAGACAAGGGGCCGAATCCCCGCCCCTTGAACGGAACGGAAAAGCAGGAATAAATGTCATTCACGAACAAGTTCGGCACTGAGGACGTCAGCCCCTACCAGGTGCACTCGCGTCGAGAGATCGTCGGACTGCTGCGCTCCATGCATGAGCGCAACCAGCTGGTTACCATGCAGGCCGCCGGCGGCGCCGAAGCGGTCGTCACCTCCATCCTCGATGTCGACGAGGAAGCAGGCATCGTTGTCGTCGACCGCGCGCCGAGCAATACGCTGAACCAGCGGCTGCTGGGCAGCGACAACATTTCATTCGAAACCGTCCTCGACAACATCCGCATCCTGTTCTTTTCCAACAAGATGAGGGAATGCCTGTATGACAACCTCCCCGCCCTGTACATCGCCATTCCTCCGAGCCTGATCCGCCTGCAGCGACGCGAGTATTACCGCGTGACGACGCCGGTCGCCAATCCGGTGCGCTGCACGATCCGCATTCCCGCTGACGATGAGTCCGGCGCCCCCGGCACGACCGTCATCGTGACACTGAAGGACATCAGCGGCGGCGGCGTGGGCGTCATCGACGAAAAGAAAATGCTGGATAACACAATCGGCCGTATTTATGCCGATTGCCGGATTGATATCCCAGGCGGAACGGTGGTGAACTGCAAGCTGCAAGTCCGGAATTCGCACGACTTGACACTGACGAGCGGCAAGTCCATCCGCAAGGTCGGATGCATGTTTGTCAATCTTCCGAGCGCGATGCTCGCGGCGGTCCAGCGCTACATCACCAAGCTCGAGCGCGAGCGCAACGCCAAGGCGACGGGCATGACCTGAACGTGCGCCCCTCGGGGCGCATGACAATCCTTACACTGACATGTTCATGATGTCGTGATAGGCCGACACCAGCTTGTTGCGCACCTGGATGGTCGCCTGGAAGGCAATATTGGCTTTCTGGGAATTGATCATGACATCCGACAGGCTGACACTGTCATCGCCCAGCACGAACTTCTTGGCAAGTTCCTCGGACTTGTTCTGTGCCGTGTTCACCTGATCCAACGCCGACTTCAGCGCGCTTCCGAAATCGACCTTGGGCGCCGCCTTTTCACCCTGGATGGGATTCACCGGGCCGTCGGGACGCGTGGCAGCCGCCCGCAACTGGGCAATCATTGCCTCGATCTTGCTCGAATCGATCATTCCGGTTTTCATGCGTTCTCCCTTTGACACCCTCCGCCATCAGCGGCGTCGGCACAGCCTTTTTCACAGCGCTAAGGTAGCACGCAAAAAACACGCACTGGCCGGGGATAAACACAGGAAAAATTGTTCTGTTCCAGCGATCGATTTCGCTTAACAGGAAGAAAATCCTACACTAAGGGAAAAACCTCGATTTGCAGGACCAACATGACCAATAACACGAAGAACGACAGCAGAGCCGGAGGCGCGCCGTGGCAGTAGCCGGCGAAGGCGCCATCGTACCCGCATCCCCCGGTGGGATCGTCGGCTTCGCCCAGACGCCGGGCGGGCGCAACTTTTTCCTGATGCTTGGCGTGGCAGCCGTGGTCGGCGTCATGTCGGGCGTGTGGCTGTGGAGCCAGCAGCCGGATTACCGCGTGCTGTTCTCGAATTTTTCGGACCGTGACGGTGGCGCCATCGTCGCCGCGCTGCAGCAGGCCAACGTCCCCTACAAATTCGCCGATGGCGGCGGCGCCATCCTCGTGCCGGCCAACCAGGTCCACGATGTGCGCCTCAAGCTTGCATCGCAAGGCCTGCCCAAGGGCGGCAATGTCGGCTTCGAGCTGATGGAAAACCAGAAGCTGGGCGTGTCCCAGTTCCTCGAACAGGTCAATTTCCAGCGCGCCCTCGAAGGCGAGCTGGCCCGCTCTATCCAATCGCTCGGCGCGGTGCAGGCAGCGCGCGTCCACCTCGCACTACCCAAGGCATCGGTCTTCGTGCGCGACCAGCAGAAGCCGACCGCATCGGTCTTGCTCAACCTGCATCCCGGCCGCACCATGGATCCGCAGCAGGTCAGCGCCATCGTGCACCTTGTCGCAAGCAGCGTGCCGGAACTGCCGACCAAGAACGTCACCGTGGTTGACCAGAATGGCAACCTGCTGTCCGAATCCGGCAAGCCGGCCGGCGCCAACGGACTCGACCCGACGCAGCTCAAGTACGTGCAGGAACTGCAACAGAGCATCGTCAAGCGCATCGAATCCATCGTCACACCGATCGTCGGCCCCAACAACGTGCGTGCCGAAGCGACCGCGGATGTCGATTTCTCGCATTCCGAACAGGCCGCAGAAACCTACAAGCCGAACGGCCAGCCGAACGCCTCCACCATTCGCAGCCAGCAGAGCAGCGAGTCGCAAAGCAATTCGCCGCTCGGCGCCTCCGGCGTGCCCGGCGCGCTCAGCAACCAGCCGCAGCCGAACGCCACGGCGCCGATCGCCGGCAGCCCGCAGCAGTCCGGCACACAAACTGCCGCTGCCGCTTCGTCGGGCAATGTGCAGAAGGACATGACCGTCAATTACGAAGTCGACAAGACGGTGCGTTATGTGCAGCAGCCGATGGGCGGCATCAAGCGTCTTTCGGTCGCCGTGGTGGTCAATTACAAGAAGGAAGTCGCGAAGGACGGCAAGGTCACCATGAAGCCGCTGTCCGAGGATGAAAAGACGCAGATCAGCGACCTCGTCAAGGAAGCCATGGGCTTCAGCAAGGATCGCGGCGACAGCCTGAACGTGGTCAACAGCCCGTTCGCGGGTCCGGAGAAGGAAATCATTCCGGAAACGCCGATCTGGAAGCGGCCGGAAGCGATCGACATGGGCCTTAGCGGCGGCAAGTACCTGCTCGGCATTGCCATCCTGGCATACCTGTTCTTCGGCGTGCTCAGGCCAATGTTCAGGCGGATCATGAAGACCTTCGATCCGCCGCCTCCGCCGGTTGAAGAAGATGATGCCGTCGTCCACATCCAGCACGAAGTGGAACCGATGGGCCAGAAGGTGCGCAGTTACCAGGACAACCTGGAAGCTGCAAAAACCCTGGCCAAGAATGATCCGAAAATGGTCGCCAACGTAGTGAAAGCATGGGTAGGAACAAATGAATGAGGATGGCGTAACCAAGGGAGCAATCCTGATGCTGGCCCTCGGCGAGGAAGAAGCTGCCGAGGTGATGAAGTACCTCGGCCCGCGCGAGGTACAGAAGCTTGGCGCCGCGATGTCGGCCATGAAGGCGGTAGCGAGCGAGCAGCTCGAAGCGGTGCTCGCCGACTTCCGCGAAGAGACGGAGCAGAACACATCCTTCGGCCTCGACTCCGACGAATACATCCGCACCGTGCTGACCAAGGCGCTGGGCGAGGACAAGGCCTCCTCACTGCTCACCCGCATCCTCGGCACGCGCGACGCCAGCGGCATCGAAAGCCTGAAGTGGATGGACGCGCAGTCGGTCGCCGACCTGATCCGCAACGAGCACCCGCAGATCATCGCCACCATCCTGGTGCACCTCGAGCGTTACCACGCCTGCGAAGTGCTGACCTATTTCACCGAACGCCTGCGCAATGACGTCGTGCTGCGCATCGCCACGCTGGACGGCGTGCAGCCGACCGCATTGCGCGAACTGAATGAAGTGCTGACCAAGCTGCTCACCGGCAACGAAAACCTGAAGAAGAAGCCGATCGGCGGTGTGCGCACCGCGGCGGAAATCCTCAACTTCATGAGCGGCGACACCGAGACCTCGGTGATGGACAACCTGAAGAACTACGACAGCGACCTTGCCCAGAAGATCATGGACGAGATGTTCGTGTTCGACAACATCATCGACATCGACGACCGCGGCATCCAGGTGCTGCTGCGCGAAGTGCAGTCCGAATCCCTCATCGTCGCGCTCAAGGGCGCCAACCAGGACCTGCGCGAGAAGATCTTCAAGAACATGTCGCAGCGCGCTGCGGAGATGATGCGCGAAGACCTCGAGTCCAAGGGACCGGTCCGCCTGTCCGAAGTGGAAGCGCAGCAGAAGGAAATCCTGCAAATCGTCCGCCGCCTCGCCGACGAAGGCCAGATCATCCTCGGCGCCAAGGGCGACGACCAGTTCGTTTAAACAATTAGCGCGATATCAGGACAACAATGAGTTCGAACGTCATCCCCAAAGAGCAGCTCACCGCTTACCAGCGCTGGGAGATGGCTTCCTTCGGCGAGGAACCGCGCGCGCAACAGACGGCCGCAGCAGCGGCAGCAGCAGCGGCAGCCGCCCAGCAGAAAATTGCCGCGGAGGCCGCTCGACTGCGCGAAGAAGCGCGGCAGCAAGGCTACGACGAAGGCTTCAACCAGGGCCACGCGGAAGGCCTGGCGGCCGGCCGCACGGAATCGGCACGCGAGACCCTGCGCTTGCGACAGGTGGCGGAAGCCTTCGACGCCGAACTGGCACGCGTGAACGACGCCGTTGCGGACGACATGCTGAACCTTTCGCTCGACCTCGCCAAGGCCATGCTGAAAACCGCGCTGAAACTGAAGCCGGAACTCGTCCTGCCCGTCGTCAGCGAAGCCATCCGCTACTTACCCAGCGTGCAGCAACCCGCCATGCTTGTCCTCCACCCGCAGGATGCGGCCATCGTGCGCGACCACATGAAGGACGAACTGGAAAAGGCGGGCTGGCGCCTGGGCGAAGACATGCAGATTGAACGCGGCGGATGCCGCGTCGAGACGGCCAGCAACCAGATCGACGCCACCCTGCCGGTGCGCTGGCAGCGCATCGCCGACGCGCTCGGCAAGCAAACCGACTGGCTCGAATGACCGGCACACACACCGAACGCTGGCAATCCTACCTGCGTGACTGCAGGTCGCTGGTATCGATTCCCGAACCGATGCTCGTGTCCGGGCGCGTCACGCGCGTGGCCGGCCTGGTGATGGAGGCGGTCGGCCTGAAACTGGCGGTCGGCAGTGCCTGCACCGTTCCGCTGCCGAGCGGCGCGAAGATCGAAGCAGAAGTCGTCGGGTTCGAAAACGACAAGCTGTTCCTGATGCCGCAGAGCGACGTTGAAGGCGTCGTTCCCGGCACCC
>NZ_LSTO01000001.1:3122869-3125311 GCF_002211445.1 Noviherbaspirillum denitrificans
TCGGTGACCCGGTTCGTTTGGCTCTCCGTGGAGACTAGCCGGGACTGGCCCCGGCGGGCCAATCACTTTTCTTGTCTCGCCAAGAAAAGTAATCAAAAGAAGGCGACCCCGGTGCCGCCGCCCCTTCGGGGTTCCCAAAAGAGCGGACGCAAAATCGGGAAGGGCAGAAACTCGCCTTCGGCTCAGACAGTCTGCCCTTCTTTTTCCGATTTTCCGCCCGCTCTTTTGGCGTCGGCACTGGGGGACTTCTTTAAACCCATCCCCACCCTAACCCTCCCCTTAAAGGGGAGGGAATTTTTGTGGGCTTGGCATAGTCCGGAGAAATGTTTGGCTCCCTCCCCTTCAAGGGGAGGGCCGGGGTGGGGATGGGGTTCGCACTTTCCCCTGTGCGCAGCCGAAAAACTGCATCGGAAAGCGGATAAAGAAGCGCGGACTGTCTGAGCCGAAGGCGAGTTTCCGCGCTTCCCGCTTTCCGATGCAGTTTTTCGGGTACCCCGAAGGGGCTGCGCGCCGGGGTCGCCTTTCTTTGCTTACTTTCTTTGGCGAAGCAAAGAAAGTGAGTGGCCCGCCGGGGCCAGTCCCGGCTAGCATCAACGGAGAACCTACTGACCAGGGTCACCGAAGAAAAACAGAATTACCCAGCACACTTGGCAGCAATATAAGCCAACGCCTCATCCACCTGATCAATCAGGATCAGGCAAAGATCCCCCGCCGAAAGCTCAGCCAGCGCCGCATCAATCGCCACAAACTCCCCCTTGATCTCCTTCACGGAGCGAGTGCGCTTGGCATCCTTGAGCCCGTCACGCAGCAGCGCGACAACTTCGCCTTCCTCGCGCCCCCGCTGGCAGGCATCCTCATACAGCACGACGCTGTCGAAGGCATCGCCCAGGATCTCGGTCTGCCGGCGCAGGTCGATATCGCGCCGGTCGCCGGCGCCGCTGATGACCACGGAGCGCTGCTTGGCCGGCATGCTGTCGATCGCATTGACCAGCGCCTGGATCGCGTCCGGGTTGTGGCCGTAGTCGGCGATCAGGGTGGCGCCGTTGTAGTTGAAAACGTTGAAACGCCCCGGCGCGCTCTGCGCGTCGCTGACGAAGGTCTGCACCGCCTTGCCGATCACGTCCCAGGAGATACCAAGTCCCCAGGCCGCGCCGATGGACGCCATCGCATTCTCGACCTGGAAGCCGATGGTTCCGTTGCGGGTCAGCGGGATGTCCTTGAGCGGGATGCGGTGCGAGGCCTTGCCCTCGGCGGCAACGATGGCATCACCGTCGACATAGACCACGCGGCGTCCCTGCGCGCGGTGCATGGTCATGACCGGATGGTGCACGTCCTTCGCGAAGAAGGTCACCGAACCCGGGCAGACCGCGGCCATGCTGGCGACCATCGGGTCGGCGGCGTTGAGCACGGCGGTGCCGTTGGGCGCGACGTTCTGCACGATCACGCGCTTGACCACCGCGAGGTCTTCGACGGTGGTGATGAAGTTCAGGCCGAGGTGGTCGCCTTCGCCGATGTTGGTGACCACCGCGACGTTGCAGCGGTCGAAGCCGAGGCCTTCGCGTAGCACGCCGCCGCGCGCGGTCTCGAACACGGCGGCGGTGACGTCGGGATGCATCAGCACGTTGCGCGCGCTGCGCGGGCCGCTGCAGTCGCCGGTGTCGATGCGCTTGTCGCCGATGTACACGCCGTCGGTGCCGGTCATGCCGACCAGGTTGTTGTCGGTGGCGAGGATGTGCGCGGTCAGCTTGACGGTGGTGGTCTTGCCGTTGGTGCCGGCCACCGCCACGACTGGTATGCGGCCGTCGTCGCCATCCTTGAACATGGTGGAGATGATCGCTTCGCCGACCGGACGGCCCTTGCCGTAGGACGGTTGCAGGTGCATGCGCAGGCCGGGGGCGGCGTTCACTTCGACGATGCCGCCACCTTGCTCTTCCAGCGGCTTGATCACGGTTTCGCAGACCACGTCCACGCCGCAGATGTCGAGGCCGACCATCTGCGCGGCTTCCACCGCACGCGCGGCCATGTCGGGATGCACGTCCTCGGTGACGTCGGTGGCGGTGCCGCCGGTGGACAGGTTGGCGTTGTTGCGCAGCACGACCAGCATGCCCTTGGGCGGCACGGAGTCGATGGTATAGCCCTGCTTGTCGAGCACCGCGCGGGCGATGTCGTCCACGCGGATCTTGGTCAGCGAGGTGGCATGGCCGTCGCCGCGGCGCGGGTCCTTGTTCACCTGCTCGATCAGTTGTCCGATGCTGTGCACGCCGTCGCCGGTGACCTGCGGCGGTTCGCGGCGGGCGGCAGCGACCATCTGGTCGCCCACCACCAGGATGCGGTAGTCGTGGCCGGTGATGTAGCGCTCGACGATCACGTCGTCGCTGATCGCATGTGCAGCCTCATAGGCCCGCAGCACGTCCTCGCGCGTCTTCATGTTGACCGCCACGC
>NZ_LSTO01000001.1:3125321-3162439 GCF_002211445.1 Noviherbaspirillum denitrificans
GTTGACCGGCGATACCGGCGACAGGCGGATGCCGACGCGGTCGGCGCCAATTTCGTCAATCGCGGCTTGCATCACTTCTAGCAGGAAGCGGGCGCGATTTTCGATGCTGCCGCCGTACTGGTCGGTGCGCTTGTTGGATCCGTCGCGCAGGAAGGCGTCGATCAGGTAGCCATGTGCGCCATGGATTTCGATGCCGTCAAAGCCGGCCTTGATCGCGTTGGCCGCGGCGGTGCGGAAATCGTTGACGATGGCTGCGATTTCTTCCGTTGCGAGCGCACGCGGCACTGATGTGTCGACATAACCGGTACCGGGCACATAGGTCTTGGCCTTGGCGGCAATCGCGGACGGCGCGACCGGTGCCTGGCCGTCGGGCTGGAATGCGCTATGCGACATGCGGCCGGTATGCCAGAGCTGCACGAAGATGCGTCCGCCGCGGCTGTGCACTTCGTCAGTGACTTTTTTCCAGCCGGCGATCTGTTCCTGCGTATGCAGGCCCGGTGTGCTGGCGTATCCCTGCGCGGTGTCGGAGACCTGGGTGGCTTCGGCGATGATCAGGCCGGCGCCGGCACGCTGCGCATAGTATTCGACCGTCATTGCGCCCGGCACGTTGCCAGCCTCCGCGCGGTTGCGCGTCAGCGGCGCCATCGCGATGCGGTTCTTGAGTTGCAGCTTGCCCAAGGCGACCGGCTGGAACAGGACGTCTGCGAGGAATTGCTCGGTTTGTTTGCTCATATTCTCCCTACCTATCTGTTGAGGTGATGGAAGCGGCCGCTCAAGCCGGCCGCAAAAGGTGATTCAGTACGAGGTTGGTGCTTTCACGCAGGGGCGCGGTGGATTGCTCCACTTTCATGCGCAATATCGCGCCTTCCCACATATCCCAGATCAGCGCCGCGAGCGCCGCCGCATCCATGTCCTGCCGCACTTCGCCGGCTTCCTGCGCGGCACGGATCAGCTTGGCCAGGGACGAGCGCCAGCCTTTCATCGCTGTGGCAAGCCGCTCGCGGCACAGATCGCTGGCTTCGGACATCTCGGCAGCAAAATTGCCGACGAGGCAGCCCTTCCAGCAGGTGTCCGATTCATGCTTGGCAATCAGTTGTGCAAAGGCATAGCGGATTGCATCCAGCGGCCCCGGCGGCGCCGCGCTCATCATGTCGATCCAGTTGTTCCGCAAGCCTTCGGCGTACTGGTCAATGATCGTTGCCGCAAAGACTTCCTTGCTGGCGAAGTGGTTGTAAAACGAACCCTTCGGTACGCCCGCAAGGTCGGTGATCTGCTGGATGCCCGTGGCGTTATAGCCGTGGGTCAGGAACAGTTCGCGACCGGCGTCGAGTAACTGGTTCGGGGTGGTGGTTTTGCCTGCGATGCGTGCCATGGTCGAATTATATGACCAGTCGTCTTAACAAGTCAAAGAGGCGATTTCGAAAGATTGCTGCAGGGATGGCCTTGGAACTTTTCACGGAAGCTATTGTCATTTTTATATCGTATTCGGCAAGTTTATTTTCAACAGCGGCGAAGGAACCTGCACATGAAAATCCTGCTCTGGATCATCGGCATCATCTTCCTGATCGGTTTGCTGGTCGTGACCGGCGTGCTCAAGCTGATCTTCTGAATTCAGACCAGCCCCTCGAAGACGACCACGTCAACCATGTCCCCTGCCTTGACCGGGCCCTGGTTGTCACCCAGCACCACCATGCAGTTTGCTTCCACCATGGAGCGCAGGATGCCGGAGCCCTGCGAACCGGTGATGCGCACCCGCTGCATTCCATCCTCACCGACGAAAAGAATCCCGCGCTGGTACTCGGTGCGTCCCGGCTTCTTGCGGATGCCGGACTCCGACACAACGCGCAGCATCGGCAGCGGCGCGGCATGCGCACCCATCATGCGCAGCAGCGCGTGGCGGGCGAAAAAGTAGAAGGTGACCATGACGGCCACCGGGTTACCCGGCAAGCCGAACAGGTAGGCGCTTTTTCCGTTCGACGTCACGCGGCCGAATGCCATTGGCCGGCCTGGACGCATGCCTATCTTCCAGAACGTCACATCCCCCAGGCTGGCCATGATTTGCTTCGTGTAATCGGCCTCGCCGACCGACACGCCGCCTGTCGTGATCACTGCGTCGGCGTTTTCGCAGGCAGTCCGGAACGCGGTTTCCAGCGACACCGGGTCGTCCTTGATGACGCCCATGTCGATCAGTTCGCAGCCGAGCCGGGTCAGCATGCCATGCAAGGTGTATCGGTTGCTGTCGTACACGCAGCCTTCTCCGAGCGACTCGCCGATGGAGCGCAATTCGTCGCCCGTGGAAAAGAAGGCGACGCGCAGCCGGCGCTGCACCGGGACTTCCGCGATGCCGAGCGACGCCAGAAGCCCGAGGTCGGCGGGGCGCAACAGACGGCCCTTTGCAAGCGCGGGGTGTCCTGCCTTCAAGTCCTCGCCGCGCAGGCGCCGGTTATCGCCTGCCTTCACTGCATCGGGGGCAAATGTCACGATGCCGGGCGACGATGCCTGTGTCAATTCCTGCGGGACGACGGTGTCGCAACCGCCCGGCATCGGCGCCCCAGTCATGATACGCGCACACTGTCCCGGTTGGATGGCGTCCTCGCTGCGGCCGCCGGCAAGGACCGTCGTCACCACTTCCAGCGAAACACGCTCCGTACCCGCCAGCGCCGTGCCCGAAAACGCGTAGCCGTCCATCGCGGAATTGTCATGCTGCGGCACGTCGATGGGCGAAATGATGTCACGTGCCAGCACTCGGCCCAGGGCACTGCGCAGTGCCACCATTTCGACTGCCTCGACAGGAGTGACGAAATCGCGCACGATCTGTTGCGCCTTCTCAACCGGCAAGGCATCGGGATCGTAATCGGAAAAGCAGCCGGTCAGGTCGGCAAGTGTGGAATAGGAGGGCATGGTGTCTCAGGTTTATTCGAAGCGGCGCAACTCATCCACCGTGTTGATATTGCGGAAGGCATCCGCATCCGCAAATGGGACTTCGACGAAACGCAGCGAGCGATACCAGGTTTCGATCTTCCGCCCGCCACCTTGCAGGTAGGCATCCAGGCTCGCAAGTACGGTGGTCTTCATCAGCGCGAACACCGGATGCGTGCGCCGCTCATCCTCTTCCGTGACTGCAACCGCAATTTCCGCGTCAGCCGCGTCCAGTGCATCGGCGAGGTTCGCGACCAGGTCCTCAGGCAGAAAAGGCGAGTCGCACGGCGCAGTGACAAGGTAGGCGGTTTCGCAGTGCGACAACCCGGTCTGCAAGCCGGCGAGCGGCCCTTCGAATCCGCCTAGCTGGTCCGGCCATACCGGATAGCCGAAGCCTTCATACGGCCCGATGTTCTGGTTGGCATTGATGAGCAGCGGGCCGACTTGCGGCGCGAGGCGCATGATCACCTGCAGCACCATGGGCCCGCCGCGGAATGTCTGCAGTCCCTTGTCGACGCCGCCCATCCGGGAGCCGCGGCCGCCAGCGAGCACCAATCCAGTGATCTGTGAAGTTGGGATCGTCATCGATATACAAGTTTACTTGGATTCAAAAAATTGTAGACGCCGCCAGTGCAGGCTGTCGATTCGCGCAGCAAGAATAGATGATATTCAGCAACTGTTGGGTGCATCCCGCCTATCGTGGATCAACTATCTGTAAAGAAAAACTTTACATTCCTGATTTTTGTCGCACTATGAAAAAACATGTTCCCATAAATTAGACAAGCGCAGGAAGCGCTGGCGGAGCAGATGGAGACAGCATTCCTTTCGGTCGCGGTAATGATGCAGTGCACACCGTTGGCCAACCGATGGCAGCCCTTCCAATGGAAGCCGATTGAGATCACGGCAGATCCCGTATTGGCCGCCGCCGGCAGCCGCTGCCTGCGTTCCGGTGACGACGGGGCACTCTGGCTGTTCGGCGGTTTCGACATCAGCCTGTACACCGACGAATCGGAAGGCTACTACCTGAACATCTCGTCCCCTGCCCCCTGCTGGTTCGTGATGTGGAGGATGGAAGTCCGCGACGGCCAGGACATTGCTGTGCCGCGGCAAGTTACGCTGTCATACAACGAAGCCGCGCGGCTGATGGATGGCGGCGAACAGGTCGATACCCTGCCCGCTTCCCCTGCTGTAATCGAACGCTTGTCTGCCTACGTCGCCGAGCATTACCGGCCCGAGCCCAAGAAAAAGCGCCGCAAGCCTTCCTTCGAAGGCGGCGCTGCCGTCGAGGAAATGGCGCGGGCGGAGGGAGGCGCGCATGGAGGCTGAAAGCTTTTTCGAGCGCTGGTCCAAGCGCAACGCCGATGCCGCTGCCGAACGGGAGCTTGCACGGGTGCCGGAGCAGCCGCTTCCGGCGCCGACACTGGATGACGTCGCCCTGCTCACGCCCGATGCAGACTTCTCGCGCTTTGTGGCGCCCGGTGTCGACGAAACCGTCCGCCGCTCCGCGATGAAAAAGCTGTTTGCCGATCCCCACTTCAATGTGATGGATGGCCTGGATGTCTATATAGAGGATTACCACAGCTTCACGCCCATTCCCGCAGCAGTCCTGGCCGCGCTCCACCACGCGCAGTCGCTGCTCGACCCGTTTGCGCTGCTGACCCCTCCTGACGAGGCTGCGCAGGACACCGCCGCCGAGAAAGGCGTGGCCGTAACGGATCACCCACCCAAAGAGGAAGCGCCCAACGATGGCAACCCGGTTCAAAGTCTGTAACTGCAATCGCACCATGCCGCTCGATGCGGCTGCCGGCGTCGCAATCGCGGACGCCGTTGGCGTATCCGCACTGCCCGTTGCCTCCCAGCTATGCCGCAGGGAGGTGGGCGCCTATCTTGACACGCTGGAGGGCAGCGACCAGGTCGTAGTGGCCTGCACCCAGGAGCGCGCGCTGTTTTCGGAACTGGCCGCGCAGCGCGAGACAGTCGCACCGATACGCTTCGTCAACATTCGCGAAACAGGCGGCTGGGGGAAGGAAGCGAGGCAGGCGATGCCGAAAATGGCGGCCTTGCTCGCGGCAGCGGCCCTGCCCGATCCGGAGCCGGTGCCGTCAGTCGATTACATGTCCGGCGGCAATGTGTTGCTGGTCGGACCATCGACGCGCGTCATGCCGTGGGCCGAACGGCTGGCGGCGCAACTCGAGGTCAGCATCCTCCTGACCTCGGTGAGCGGAAACGATGTCTTGCTCGAACGCCGTTATCCAGTCTTTTCAGGCAACCGGGTGCGCGTCGACGGATGGCTGGGCGCCTTCAAGGTCCGTTGGGAACAGGCGAATCCGATCGACCTTGAGTTGTGCACACGCTGCAATGCCTGCATTAACGCCTGCCCGGAAGACGCGATCGGCCTCGACTACCAGATCAATATGGCGGCGTGCACCGGCCACCGCGACTGCGTGAAAGCCTGTGAAGCGATAGGCGCAATCGACTTTACCCGCAGCGCCACCAGCCGCGAGAAGGAATTCGATCTCGTCTTCGACCTGTCTGATCAGCCCCTCATCAGCCTGCACCAGCCGCCGCAAGGATACTTCGCACCCGGCGGCGATCCGGTGCGCGAGGCGGAATTCGCGTTGCAGCTGACGCAACTGGTCGGCGAATTCAGCAAGCCCCGGTTCTTTGCGTATAAAGAAAAGCTGTGCGCCCATGGCCGCAACAAGAAGACCGGTTGCAGCGCCTGCATCGATATCTGCTCGGCCGGCGCGATCAGTTCCGCCGGAGACCACGTTACCGTCAATCCACACCTATGCGCCGGCTGCGGCGCGTGCACCACGGTTTGTCCGTCCGGTGCGATGACCTATGCGTACCCGCGCGCGTCCGACCTTGGCCGGAAGCTGCAGACATTGCTGACTACGTATGCGAAGGCAGGCGGACAGCAGCCGGCCTTGCTGCTGCACAGCGAAGAAAGTGGCGCTGCATTGATCGATGCGCTGGGCCGGATGGCAGGGACACGCAGTGCGCACGGCGTACCCGCGCGCGTGATCCCCGTTGCGATGCACCATGTTGCCTCTGCGGGAATTGATGTGTGGCTCAGTGCGCTTGCGTTCGGTGCAAGCAACGTCCTCATCCTGCTGACGGGCGAGGAGGCGCCTCAGTATGTGGACGCGCTGGAACAGCAGGCAGGCATCTCCCGATCGATTCTTGCCGCTCTCGGGTACGAAGGGAGGCACATCGAACTGCTGCAGGCATCCAGCGCGCTCGAACTCGACACCGAGCTGCAGCGACCGCAACCAGCCGCCGTGCCGGCCGCCCCGGCCACGTTCCACGTCGACGCGGAAAAGCGCACCACCCTGCGCTTCGCCATCGACCACCTGGTAGCGCATGCGCCAGTTCCCGCGACCGAAATCGCGCTGCCTGCCGGTTCGCCTTTCGGCGCCGTCGCCGTCAACACCTCGGCCTGCACCCTCTGCATGTCCTGTGTCGGCGCCTGCCCGGAATCGGCATTGATCGACAATCCGGCCAAGCCCCAGTTGCGCTTTATTGAAGCGAACTGCGTGCAGTGCGGCTTGTGCGAGAAGACCTGCCCGGAAAACGCAATTTCCCTGACCCCGCGTCTCCTGCTCGACAGCCGCGCCAGGGAACGGGTGGTGCTGAATGAAGCGGAGCCTTTCCATTGCATCCGCTGCGGTGCGCCCTTCGGCACCCTGCAGATGGTGGAGAACATGCTGACCCGGCTTGCGGGCCACGGCGCCTTTGCCGGCAACCTGGACCGCATCAAGATGTGCGGTGACTGCCGCGTGGTGGACATGATGGAGAACAAGCAGGAAGTAAGCATCCTCGATGTGAAACGGTGAAACGGAAGCGCCAATGACCCTTGCCAGCACCCATACGCTCAAGTTCGAAGCCCCCGACCGTGGCGAAGAGGCCGCGCGTGCCGATCTGTATCGCCTGCTGGCCGGCCTCTTTTACGGACCGCCGGCGCAGGACCTGCTCGATGCCATCGCCCATGCGCCTGCGGCAGGGAACGGCGTCCTCCAGCAGGCATGGAACGACCTCGCCGAGGCATGCGAGGACGCCGATGCGCAGAAAGTCCGCGATGAGTACGAGTCGCTTTTCATCGGCGTCGGCAAGCCGGAAATCATGTTGTATGCGTCGTATTACCTGTCGGGCTTCCTGATGGAAAAGCCGCTGGCGGCGCTGCGCGACGACCTTGTCGCGTTGTCGTTGCAGCGCAGCGAAAGCATGCCCGAGAGCGAAGACCATATTGCCGCCTTATGCGAGGTGATGCGCTACCTGATCGAGTCCGACGATGCGGTGCACAACGGGTTAGCCACGCAGAAGCAGTTCTTCAGCACGCACCTGCAGCCTTGGGCGGGCGAGATGTGCGACGTCATCATGCATCATCCGCAGGCGGTGTTTTATGCGGAGGTCGCGCGGCTGGCAAAGGAATTTCTTGAAGTCGAAACGCAGGCGTTCGACATGGCTTGATCGCTTGTGTGCAATCAATCGCTTGCACCATTTTTGTGCTAACTTGAGTTGACAAGTACCGCAGAGTACTTCGCCGGTGTACTACACCAAGGAGACAACGATGTCCCAACAGACCAAGATCGCCCGGAGAACGTTTTTTGCCGTGCTGGGCGGCGCTGCGGCAGCAGGCGTTGCCGCCAAAATTGCTTCCAAGTCCCCTGTACAGGCTGCACCCGAACCCGCAAAGGAGCCGCAAGGTGACGGGTACCGCCTGACCGACCACATCAAGAAGTATTACCGCACCACAGCCATCTAACCGCTCAGGGAGATGAACATGCTGTTGACTCGCAAAGGGCAGCCGGGACAGCGCTCGCCCAACCGTTTCAGTGCCAGCCTTGCTGAAAGCCTTTCACGCGCACTGCCGACCATGGACAGGCGTACCTTCCTCAAGCGTTCCGGCATCGGTATCGCAGGCGGCGTCGCGATTTCTCAACTGAACCTGATCGAGAAAGCCAGGGCGGCCGAAGATAAGCCGGCAGCCGGCGCCAAGGTCGAGGTCAGGCGCACCGTCTGCACCCATTGCTCGGTCGGCTGCGCGGTTGACGCCGTGGTCGAGAACGGCGTTTGGACACGGCAGGAGCCGGTTTTCGATTCGCCGATCAACCTCGGCGCCCACTGTGCGAAGGGCGCGGCCTTGCGCGAGCACGGCCACGGCGAGTATCGGCTCAAGTACCCGATGAAACTGGTCAACGGGAAATACCAGCGCATCAACTGGGACGAGGCGCTCAATGAAATCTCGGCCCGCATGCTCGACATCAGGAAAGCAAGCGGACCGGACGCGATGTTCTTCATCGGCTCGTCCAAGCACAACAACGAGCAAGCGGCGCTGCTGCGCAAGTGGGTATCGTTCTTCGGCACCAACAACACCGACCACCAGGCGCGCATCTGCCACTCGACGACCGTCGCCGGCGTCGCCAATACCTGGGGCTATGGCGCGATGACCAACAGCTACAACGATATGCAGAACGCCAAGGCGATCATGTATATCGGCTCCAACGCCGCCGAAGCGCATCCGGTCTCAATGCTGCACATGCTGCACGCGAAGGAGAATGGCACCCGGGTGATTGTGGTCGATCCCCGCTACACCCGCACCGCCGCCAAGTCCGACCAGTACGTCCGCATCCGCTCGGGCTCCGACATCCCCTATCTGTACGGCATGCTGTACCACATCTTCCAGAATGGATGGGAAGACAAGAAATACATCAATGACCGCGTGTATGGCATGGACAAGGTCCGCGAGGAAGTCATGAAGTGGACTCCGGACAAGGTGCAGGAAGCCTGCGGCGTGCCGGAAGCGGAAGTCCGCCAGGCCGCCGAGACGATGGCGAAGAACAAGCCTTCCACCGTGGTCTGGTGCATGGGCCAGACCCAGCACACGATCGGTAATGCGATGGTGCGCGCCTCGTGCATCCTGCAGCTTGCGCTCGGCAATGTCGGCATTTCCGGCGGCGGCACCAACATCTTCCGCGGCCACGACAATGTGCAGGGCGCGACCGACGTCGGCCCCAACCCCGACTCCCTGCCCGGCTACTACGGCCTGTCGACCGGCGCCTGGAAGCACTGGGCAACGGTGTGGGGCGTGGACTATGAGTGGATCAAGAAGCAGTATGCGTCGCAGGCGATGATGGAAAAGTCGGGTACGACGGTTTCGCGCTGGGTGGACGCTGTGCTGGAAAAGAATGAATTGATCGACCAGGACCAGAACGTGCGCGGACTGGTGTTCTGGGGCCACGCGCCGAACTCGCAGACGCGCGGCCTGGACATGAAGAAGGCGCTCGACAAGCTGGACCTGCTGGTCGTGATCGATCCCTACCCGTCGGCGACGGCGGCGATGGCAGCGATGACGGTGGACGGCCAGCAGCTCAACCCGAACCGCGCGGTCTACCTGTTGCCTGCCGCAACCCAGTTCGAGACGGCAGGATCGGTGACTGCTTCCAACCGTTCGCTGCAATGGCGGGAGAAGGTAATCGAGCCGCTGTTCGAATCGCGCACCGACCAGATGATCATGTACCAGCTGGCCGAGAAGCTCGGCTTCGGCAAGGAGCTGGTCGCCAAGCTCAAGCTGGTGCCCGGCAAGGGCGGCATGATGGAGCCGGAGCCGGAATCGATGCTGCGCGAAATCAACCGCGGCACCTGGACTATCGGCTACACCGGGCAGTCACCCGAGCGGCTGAAGGCGCACATGCGCAACATGCACCTGTTCGATGTGAAGACCCTGAAGTGCAAGGGCGGCAAGGATCCGGCCACCGGCTATGACCTGACAGGCGATTACTTCGGCCTGCCGTGGCCGTGCTACGGCACGCCGGAACTCAAGCATCCCGGCTCGGCCAACCTGTACGACACGACCAAGCATGTGATGGATGGCGGCGGCTGCTTCCGCGCCAACTTCGGCGTCGAACGCGACGGCGTCAACCTGTTGGCGGAGGATGGCGTGCATTCGGTCGGCTCCGACATCACGACCGGCTATCCGGAATTCGATCACATCCTCCTGAAGAAGCTCGGCTGGTGGGACGACCTGACCGAGGAAGAAAAGAAGGCGGCCGAGGGCAAGAACTGGAAGACCGACCTGTCCGGCGGCATCCAGCGTGTCTGCCTGAAGGTGCACGGTGTGCATCCCTTCGGCAATGCCAAGGCGCGCGCCCTGGTCTGGAACTTCCCCGATCCTGTTCCGCTGCACCGCGAACCGCTGTACAGCACCAAGCCGGACCTGGTCGCGAAGTATCCGACGCACGATGACAAGATGGCGTTCTGGCGATTGCCCACGCTGTACAAGTCGGTGCAGCAGAAGAACGTCGAAGCCAAGCTGTACGAGAAATTCCCGATCATCCTGACTTCCGGACGTCTGGTCGAGTATGAAGGCGGCGGCGAGGAAACGCGTTCCAATCCGTGGCTGGCCGAACTGCAGCAGGATTCCTTTGTCGAGATCAACCCGCAGGCCGCCAGCCAGCGCGGTATTCGCAACGGCGAGTATGTGGTGGTCAGCACACCGACCGGGGCGCGGTTGAAGGTGAAGGCGCTGGTGACGCCGCGCGTCGGCCCGGATACGGCATTCATGCCCTTCCACTTCTCGGGCTGGTGGCAGGGCAAGGACCTGCTCCCGTTCTACCCGGAGGGCGCGGCGCCGGTGGTGCGCGGCGAGGCGGTCAATACGGCGACCACCTACGGCTACGACTCGGTCACCATGATGCAGGAAACGAAGACCACGATCTGCAATATCGAACGTTTCACCGCCTGACGGAGTGACGACATGGCAAGGATGAAATTCATTTGTGACTCGGAACGCTGCATCGAGTGCAACAGCTGCGCGACTGCGTGCAAGAACGAGAACGAGGTGCCGTGGGGTGTCAACCGCCGGCGCGTGGTCACCATCAACGACGGCGTCGTCGGGCAGGAAAAGACCATCTCGGTCGCCTGCATGCATTGTTCCGATGCGCCATGCATGGCGGTCTGCCCGGTCGACTGCTTCTACCGCACCGACGAGGGCGTGGTGCTGCACAACAAGGATGCCTGCATCGGCTGCGGTTACTGCTCCTATGCCTGCCCGTTCGGCGCGCCGCAGTTCCCGTCGAGCGGCACCTTCGGCCTGCGCGGCAAGATGGACAAGTGCACCTTCTGCGCGGGCGGCCCGGAAGAAAACGGCTCGAAAGCGGAATTCGAGAAGTATGGCCGCAACCGCCTGGCCGAAGGCAAGCTGCCGGCTTGCGCAGAAATGTGCTCGACCAAGGCACTGCTGGGCGGCGATGGCGACGTGGTTGCGGAAATCTTCCGCACCCGGGTGATCCATCGCGGCAAGGGCAGCGAGGTATGGGGATGGGGCACCGCCTACGGCAAGGCGCCCAACCAGGCAACCTCACCGACGGGGAAAAAATCATGAAGCGCGCTACCCTGCTCCTCGCATCCGCCACGCTGCTAGTCGCGTGCGGCGAACCCAACCAGTCCAAGTCCACCGGCAACACCAACCGCGGCGATACCGCAGCCTGGCAAGGGGCGAACAACCCGCATGTGGTGAAGGGCTGGAATCCCGGCAACCAGGGAAGCTGGGAAAACCAGATCCGCTCGCGGGGCCAGTTGCAGAACGAGTACACGAAGACGAATTGAGGCGGCGTCCGCCCCAGGAGGGACAACGTGATGAACCGAAGAATTGCCGCCCTGGCCTTTACCGCGATGCTGGCAGCGTCCGCCGTGAACGCGCAGACGGCGCCTGCACCCGCACCGGCTCCAGCCGCCGCCTTGCCGAATGTAGAGTCGCAGGACATCCTCAAGCAGAATCAGGCTGAACGCACGCGCGACCAGCCCGGCAACAATGCGCCGGTATGGCGCGAAGTGGTGAGCGGCGCGCAGCACTATTCCAGCCTCCCGGCGCCGGAAGCCGGTGTGCTGATCCAGCCCGCTGCCCGCTTCATCGGACAGGACCGCGCGACCACGGCCGGAGAAGCGTGGCGCCGCTACCGCAACGGCCCGCTGACCGCGATCGGCGCCGGATTCATCCTCGCTGCGCTGGCGATCCTGGCGCTGCTGTACTCTATCTTCGGCAAGATCCGGAACAAGGAAGCGCCGACCGGCCGTCGCATCGAACGCTTCACACCTGCCGAGCGCGCGGTGCACTGGACGGTGGCGATCAGCTTTGTCGTGCTGGCCGTCTCCGGACTGGTGATGCTGTTCGGCCGTTACATCCTGCTGCCCGTGATCGGCCACACGCTGTTCGGCTGGCTGACCTATGCACTGAAGACCGCGCACAACTTCGTCGGGCCGCTGTTTACCGTCTCGATCATCGTGTTCTTCGTCATGTATGTCCGCGACAACGTGCCGGCGGCGTACGACATCCGCTGGCTGATGCGCTTCGGCGGACTATTCGGCGGCAGGGGCGCTACGGAACCGAGTTCCGGACGTTTCAATGCCGGTGAAAAGATCTGGTTCTGGGGCGGCCTCGTCGTACTCGGCCTCATCATCAGTGCGTCCGGCTTCGTGCTCGACATGCTGGTGCCCGGCATCGCCTACACGCGCGCCAATATGCAGCTCACCCACATCATCCACCTGCTGGCGACAACGCTGATGACGGCGGGCGCGCTTGGGCATATCTACCTCGGCACGCTCGGCATGGAAGGCGCGTACGACGCGATGCGGCACGGTTATGTCGACGACACCTGGGCCAAGGAGCATCACGACCTTTGGTACGACCAGGTGCAGCGCGGCGAAATTCCGCGCGTTCGTTCGCAGCAAGGTCCGGATGGCACGCCGTCACCTGTCAAGGTATGAAGGAGAATCCGATGCGCATCGCACTCGTATTGACCGCCCTGTTGCTTGGCATGGGCAGCGCCGTCGCCAAGCTGCCGCCGCAATCGCCGGAAGCCGCCGCGACAGCCGCGGCGGCGAAGGACAAGGCCGCATGGGGTGAAAAGGTTGCCGCCTACAAGCTCTGCCAGGCGCAGGACCGCGTGGCCAAGCAATACCACAAGACCAAGGAGGGCGCGCCGAAGCAGACGGTGGAAACGCCCGCCTGCGCGGATCCCGGTCCTTATGTGCCAAGCGCAGCAGCGCCTGCTCCTGAGGCGGCCGCACCCGCTGCCCAGGCCGCCGCCCCGACGAAGAAGTGAACCTGACCAACGAGCCGAAAGCACGCCATGCCCCGCCGCCCGCACATGACCAACGCCAGCGCTCCCCTGACCCGAGAGGTGGAGGCGATGGATGAGCGCGGGCGCCTGTCCCTGATCTCGATCCCGGCGGAACGGCCGCTCACCGTCTATGTGGACAAGCGGGAACTGGTCACGCTGATGACGCTGGGCGCCGCGCCCGAAGCGCTGACCCTCGGCTACCTGCGCAACCAGCGGCTGGTCGCCTCGATCGACGAGGTGGAATCGATCACGGTCGACTGGGATGTCGATGCGGTCGCGGTGAAGACAGTATCGGGCATCGCCGGCATCGAGGAACGGACTGCGCGCAAGGTCGTCACCACCGGCTGCGGACAGGGATCCGTGTTCGGCGGGCTAATGGACGAAATCGACCGCATCGTGTTGCCGCCGGATGCGCGGCTGCGGCAGTCGGTGCTGTACCGCGTGGTCGACACGGTCCGTACCTACCAGTCCATCTACAAGCAGGCGGGCTCGGTGCACGGTTGCGCGCTGTTCACTGCTGACGGCGAATTGCTCTACTTCATCGAAGACGTGGGCCGCCACAATGCCGTCGATTCGATCGCCGGCATGATGTGGCTGGACGGTTTGACCGGCGAAGACAAGGTGTTTTACACCACCGGCCGGCTGACGTCCGAAATGGTGATCAAGGGTGCGCAGATGGGCATCCCCTTCCTGCTGTCGCGCTCCGGCACCACGCAGATGGGGCACATGGTCGCCGAACGGCTTTGCATGACGCTGCTGGCGCGCTGCACCGGCAAGCACTTCCTCGCGCTGACCGGCAAGGAAAGGCTGATCATGGAAACCCACCTCGCCGACGTGCTGCGCGTCGCCTGACCGGACATGCACCTGATCGACGCCGTCCACGCCGCCTTCTCCCTCCTGTTCTCCGGCGATGCCGAGCTGTGGCGGATCATCTGGGTATCCCTGAAAACCACGCTCGCCGCGCTCGTCATCGCGACCCCGCTCGCGGTGCTTGCCGGCTATGGCCTCGCCACCCATGCCTTTCGCGGCCGGCGCGTCGTGATCTGGCTGGTGCAGGCCACGCTGTCGCTGCCGACCGTGCTGGTCGGCCTGCTGCTTTACCTGATGCTGTCGCGCCAGGGGCCGCTGGGCGAGCTGCAGTGGCTGTTTTCGCAAAGCGGGATCATCGCCGGGCAAGTGCTGATCGCCTTGCCGCTGCTGACCGCCTTCTCGCTCGCCGCCACGCAGGCCGCCGATCCCCGCATTGCGGAGACCGCAGTCACGCTGGGCGCATCGCGCTGGGAAACCATGCTCACTGTGCTGCATGAAGTCCGCTTCGGCATCATGGCCGCCGTCATCAGCGGCTTCGGCCGCGTGATTTCGGAAGTCGGTTGCGCGATCATGATCGGCGGGAATATTGCAGGCCAGACGCGCACCATGACCACCGCCATCGCGCTGCAAACAAGCAAGGGCGAATTCGCACAGGGCATCGCGCTAGGCATCGTGCTCGTCACGATTGCGTTGCTGATCAATGCCGCGCTCGTGTTTGCACAAGGCGACACCCAGACCGCAGGGAGAAGCGCATGACCGCCATGCTCGAGGTGAGCGGCCTGAAGAAGCGGTTCGGCGAACGGCTGCTGTTCGACATCGACCGGCTGGTCTTGCGCCAGGGCGCCGCCTACACACTGACCGGGCTGAACGGTACCGGCAAAAGCACCCTGTTGCGCATTCTCGCCGGGCTGGAACCCGCCGAGCTGGCATCGGTGCGATTTCTCGATACGCCGGTCACGCTCGCTCCCTACCCCGGCTGCCTGCGCGATGCTGTCGTCTACGTGCATCAGCATCCGGTCATGTTCTCCACCTCGGTCGCCGACAACATCGCATACGGCCTGAAGACGCGCGGGCTTGCCGCCGACGAAATCGCACGGCGTGTCGACGCAGCGATGGAATGGGCGGGGGTGGGACACCTGCGCAAGAGCAAGCCGGCCACGCTCTCCGGTGGCGAAAAGCAGCGCGTCGCACTGGCCCGTGCACATGTGCTCGAGCCACGGCTCCTGTTGCTCGACGAGCCCACCTCGAACCTTGACGGCGCCGCACGCGAACAGGTGATCGCGCTGATCCCTTCACTCGTCGCGGACGGACGCACGGTCGTCATGGCCTGCCACGACCGCGACCTGATTTCCCTGCCCAACGTGGAGCGGTTGAAACTGCGCGACGGCCGCCTGCAGGCGCGCCAGAACCGGCTGCGAAAGGTCATTTGATGAAAAGGCATTAACGACGGATGAAAACATTCCTGCAGGCCGTGCTGTCCCTTTCCCTGCTGTGGCTTGCGCCGGAAGGACTGGCGCAGCAAGTCCTCAAGCTCTCCACTACCACCAGCACGGAAAATTCCGGCCTGCTGAATTACCTGCTTCCCGCATTCGAATCGCAATCCGGATTGAAGGTGCAGGTCATCTCGGTCGGCACCGGCAAGGCACTGGAACTGGCGAAGAACGGCGACGTCGATGTCACGCTGGTCCACGCGCGGCCGGCGGAAGACCAGTTTGTCGCCCAAGGGTACGGCGTGGAGCGGCGCGACGTCATGTACAACGACTTCATCATCGTCGGCCCGGCGTCCGATCCGGCCGGCATCAAGGGGACGAAGGATGTGCTCACCGCGTTCCGCAAAATCGTCCAGGTGAAGGCCCGCTTCATCTCGCGCGGCGACAATTCAGGCACCGACCAGATGGAACAGGCGTACTGGAAGAAGGCCGGGGTCAAGCCGGAGGGCGATGCGTATGTGTCCGCCGGCCTCGGCATGGGTGAAGTGCTGAACATGGCTGCGGAGATGAAGGGATACACGCTGACAGACCGCGCCACCTATGTTGCCTACAAGGCCAGGACAGGACTTGTGATCGCGGTAGAAGGCGACCCCGCCATGTTCAATCCCTACGGCATCATCGCGGTCAATCCTGCGCGCCACAAAGGGGTCAATTTCAACGGCGCGATGCAACTGATTCGCTGGATTACATCGGATGCCGGGCAGAAGCGAATCGCTGCGTTCCGTGTCGAAGGCCAGCAGTTGTTCTACCCCGGCGCCGCGCAGCGGTAAGGGCGAACACTTTCCCCAAGGGCGCGCGGAAAATTGCGTGCTTGCTTTGAGCCAACATCATCCGGACTTTTTCTTCTTGAAAAAATTCCCCGAATCAATCGACTTCGGACCGCATGAAGAGTAGTCTTTTACAAAAATAAAAAAAGTGTCAGCTACTCTTTCTCGGTTTCAATTCAGGGGGAGTCTGGAACCGGACAGGCGTATCGCGGCGCGATCGCTCATTGCGACATCTACCTTTCCCTCGTGCAGCATGATTTCCGTTCGGCCTGTGCGTCCGGCCGCGTCGTTGCATTTCAGGCACTGGGGAAGGGGGCATCATGGACAAAGGTACACGATGGGTGATGGCAATCGCCGTAGCAATCGCGGGCTGTGGAGGCGACTCCGCCGTCGAGTTATCGGGCAGCGTCCGGCGGGCGACACCTCAGTTTGCGCCGGTCATCGGCACCGATAGTGCCACCTTCTCCGCCCCGCGCGGAAACTACACCATCACCCGATCAGGCACAGGCTGGCAGGTCAAGGACAATGCCGGCGGCGACGGCACGACGACACTGACGAACGTGCGCAGCATCAAGTTTTCGGATGTCACTGTCAACCTCGGGGTGGCTGACAAAGCCGCCAGTATTTCAGCTGCAGACCTCAAGTCGCTGATCGAGCTTTATGTCGCCTTCTTCAACCGCGTCCCCGACGCGGACGGCCTGTCCTACTGGATCGACCAGTTCAAGGCTGGCCAGACGATCGAACAGATCAGCCAGTCGTTCTATGACGCGGCCGTCCAGTACACCTCGCTGACCGGGTATTCAAGCGCGATGACCGATGCCGATTTCGTCACCATCATCTACAAGAACGTGCTGGGCCGCTCCCAGCCGGATGCCGATGGCCTGAATTACTGGACCACGAGCCTGGCCAACAAGACCGCGACACGCGGCTCGCTGGTCAAGACCATCCTGGCGTCGGCGCATACCTTCAAGAGCGACGCGACCTTCGGTTACGTGGCAGACCTGCTCGACAACAAGGCCGACGCGGCCAACTATTTCGCCGTGCAGCAGGGCTTGAACTACAACACGCCGGAAGATTCGATCAGCAAGGGCATCGCCGTTGCCGCCGCCGTCACCTCGACCGATATCATTGCCGCAGTCAATAAAATGGATGGCACCGATCCATCCTTCAACCTCAACGGACAGACCGTGTTTTTCGGCACGGCGGCAACCGGCGCACCATTTTCCGGTGCCAGGATCACCTACAGCGATCGCAATGGTGTCGTCGTCGGATCCGGCAACACCTCCACCACCGGCAACTACTTCATCACGCTCATTCGGGGCGCCACTCCTCCTTTTGTGGTGCAGGCAGCCCGCGACGACACCAGCCTCTATAGCGTCGCACCTGACACGTCCAGCCAGAACATCAACGTCACGCCTGTCACGACCCTGGTCGCTTCGCGCCTGTCACCCTCCGGTGACCCGGCCAGGCTGGCCTCGGAACTGCGCACCAGCGCGGACCTGGTCTCGACAGCCAAGGTTGCCGCTCGCGTCACTGAGGTAACGACACTGATCCAGCCCGTGCTCGATGCCACCGGCGTCACCGCCAATCCCCTGACCGCCAAGTTCAGCGCCGACGGCACCGGTATGGACCGCGCACTCGATTCCCTGCTGATCAAGATCACACCCAGCAGCGCCACCAGCACCAATATCGAAGTCGCGATCAAGCAGCAGGCGAGCGACGAGGCGCAGCCCGTCGTCGCGCAATTTACGAGCGCCACTACTACCCTGCCCTCGCTTGCCAGCGTCAGCGCGGCCGTGCTTCCGCCCAGCGGCACGGCGTCGCAAATCGGCGATTTGCTGCAGCGGTTGAACAAGTGCCTTGCCCTGCAAGTGAGCGAGCGCGTAAGCACGCCCAACGTCAACCCTTCCACCGCGGACGCAATCAAGGCGTCGGCTTGCAAGGACGTCTTCTACGGCAACGATCCGACCACCTACAAGCATAACGGCAGGCGTGTGGGCACCGGGCCAAGGACGCAGTTGAACGCAATCTTCACCACTGACGGCACCGGCATGATCTTCGATCGTGGCTTCTATGTCTTTTCCCGCACCAATGGCGATATCGTGTTCGCCTTTCGCAATACGCAAACGACCGGCGACTCGGGCACCGGCGCCTTCGTTGCAAGGTTGACCGCGAGCGATGGCAAGCTGCGCCTGATCGGCAACCAGTATGCGTATGACGGCGGTGTCAATGCGTACCATCAGTTGCGCGAATTCGTGAACCAGCCCAATTCCACCTACTACAGCACCGGTTACACCTTCAACGTGGCCAATGACGGCACGCTGTCCAAGGTGGTGGTCACGTCGCCCACCGGCCAGCAATTCACGCTGCTCTCCAATAGCGGCAGCAGCAACATGACACTGGCAATCAATGGCTTGCCCAGCGGGACGAACTTCCTGCGCATGCGCAGCGTCTACGCGAGCGCCACCAATACCGGCAACCCTGCCACAGCCGAGAAGCACCTGGTGTTCAATCCGACCGCACTGACGGATGCGGACCTGGTTGCCATCCCGCAGCAAAGCACCTGGAAGTTCGACTATTACCTGAAAGGGAACACCGGCACGACGCCGAATGCAACGCAGACCTACAAGACGCTTGCCCGTGCGCTGAGCATCGACGAATTGCGCACCAAGCCGATTGCCGCGCTTCAGCCTGGGGTAGTCACCGACATCATCGGCGCCAGCAAGGCGACCGGTTTTGTCGCACTGGAAGGCTTCAAGGCGGAAGACATGGACATCGATTGGATCGTACCGCCGGGTGCCTTGCCGCCCACCCAGGTCAAGGTATTCTCGAGCCGCAAAAACGCGACCACAGGCGTTTCCGAGTCGTTTGACGACGCGGCCAACTTTGGTTCGACGCAACGATCGGCGCTCGTTCCTTGCACGTTGCAGTCCGCGACCGACACACATTGCATCAACGTCGGCGGCGTTCTGGTCTATGCGCCCGGCGTCGTCCTGAATGGCCTGCACCTTTGGGTGCGGGACTACGACCTCCGCGAATTCGCGCATTTCTATGCGACGTACTATCTGCAGTGAACCAAGGCAGGGGAGAATACTCCCCTGTGGCGGCATGGCATACCGGTGTCGTTCGCACGGTCTGGGCGGCATGGATTCACCCTTCGCGATACAGCGGCGATGCATATTTGGACGAATTGAGTGGTATTGTTCTATGGTTCCTGTGTTTCTACGCAATAACGCCGGGCATACCAGTCAAATCTTCGAAAGAAAAGAGCCATGCCAAATATCGCCAACGTGCTGAAAAGTGAAATCACCCGCATCGTACGCAAAGAACTCCGCAGCGAATCTGCTGCGACGAAGAAGGCCATGTCGTCCTATCGCTCGCAAATCGCCCAGCTCAAACGCCAGGTGAAGGCGCTTGAACAGCAGCTGAAGAAAACCTCCAAGGCCGAGAGGAAGACGGCAGCTCTGGAACAGCCGGAAGATGAAACCGGTGGTTCGAGCATTCGGTTCAGCGCCAAGGGTCTTGTGGCGCAGCGCAAGAGGCTGGACCTGTCGGTCGTGGCCGCTGCCAAGATCCTGGGCGTCTCGGGCCAGTCGGTTGCGAATTGGGAATCCGGAAAGACCCGGCCCCGCGAGTCGCAGCTCGTCGCAATTGCAGCTCTGCGGAAGATGGGAAAGAAGGACGTGGCGGCGAAGCTGGCTTCGTAGTCCGCAGGGCGCGCCTTGCGCCCCCTGCTTGCCTTACTTCCCGGTGCCTGTCGTTTCCGGCACCGAATGATTGTTCACCTGCCCGGAATGGGGCATCGTTCCCTGTTCCTGCTGCTTCTGCAAGGCCGATGGATTGGCCTGCGTCGGTGTATTCGCATCCCCGCTGTTACCCTTGGTATCCGCTGACGCTGTCACTGGCGGCACCGCGGCATCGGACGGCGGCATCTTATCTGCAGGCAAGGCAACCGATCCGCCCGGCGGCGCCGGCGACACTGCCGGTGATGAACCCGGTGTCGGGTCCGCAGCCGATGTCTTCGGTTCCGGGGTTTTCTGGCAGGCCGACAGCAGCGCAAGCGCAAGTCCGGCGACCAGTGCAGTGGTAGTGGTCCTCATGAATCTCTCCTCGGAAAAGTGCGGTCTGCGATTGGCGGAACTATTCCCGCTCTTGCCGCAATTCTTTTTTGACTGAAGTTAAAGGCCGAGGGTTCATGCGGATGACGCTGCGCAATCTGCAGATGTTTCCTTTATCCGCGAAAATACAGGGGCAGGACCATTCATAAAGACAACCCATGAGCAGCCCCCTGGCCGATTACCCGGCCTTCCGCAATTTCTTCCTGAGCCGCGTCGCGACCACCATGGCCAACCAGATGATGATGGTGGTTGTTGCCTGGCAGATGTACGACCTCACGAACAACGCCTACGACCTCGGCATGGTGGGGCTGGCGCAATTCCTGCCGGCACTGGCGCTGGTACTCGTCACCGGCCAGGCGGCGGACCGCTACGACCGGCGCCGGGTGCTGGCCGCCTGTCTCGCCGGGCAGCTGCTGGTCAGCGCGCTGCTCCTTGCCGGCACGTTCGGCGGCTGGCTGAACCGTGACTTCATCCTGCTGGCTTCGGTCGCGCTTGGCACCGCCAAGGCGTTCCAGATGCCAACCCAGCAGGCGCTGGGCCCCTTGCTGGTGCCGCCCTTTGAATTGCCGCGCGCGCTGGCACTGAGTTCCGCCGGCACCCAATTCGCCATCATCATCGGCCCGGCGGCCGGCGGCTTCCTGTACGTCGGCGGAGCCAAAGTGGTGTACGGCGTGACCGCAATCCTGTTCCTGCTGGCGATCGTTGCCGTGCTCCTCATCCATCTAGAGCGCGCGCCCGCCCCGCGCGAGCCGGTGAGCCTGCAGACGCTGTTCGCAGGCATCGGCTTCATCTGGCGGCGCAAGGAAGTGCTCGGCGCGATTTCGCTCGACCTGTTCGCGGTGCTGCTCGGCGGCGCAACCGCGCTGCTGCCGATCTTCGCCCGCGACATCCTCCATGTCGGTCCCTGGGGCCTGGGCGTGCTGCGCTCCGCGCCGGCGGCCGGTGCGCTGCTGGTATCGCTGTACCTCGCGCGGCATCCGATCCATCGCAAGGCGGGTAAGGTGATGTTCGGCGCGGTGGCACTGTACGGCGTGGCGACGCTGGTCTTCGCGTTGTCGGCGTCGTTCTGGGTTTCGCTCGCGGCGCTGGCGCTGACCGGCGCCTTCGACATGGTGAGCGTGGTGATCCGGCAATCGCTGGTACAGCTCGACACGCCGGACGAAATGCGCGGCCGGGTCAGCGCGGTCAACTCGATCTTCATCGGGGCGTCCAACCAGCTCGGCGAATTCGAGTCCGGCTTGACCGCCGCATGGTTCGGCGCAGTGACAGCGGTGCTGATCGGCGGCGCCGGCACACTGCTGATTGTCGCGGCGTGGATGAAACTGTTTCCGTCGCTGGTAGCGCGTGAGCAGCTGGCTGCCGGACAGTAGGGGGCCGCGTATCGGTGCGCAGGGCGCACCCTACGAATCTATTCAAGGCTCATGAAACGAAGACAGCCGCACCGGGCAGGCAAGCCTTTCCTTCGCGCGCCCGGTACCACTCCTCGAACACTTCGCCGGACAGCGGCTTGCACACGTGATAGCCCTGCGCGTGGCTGCAGCCGTGGCTGCGCAGGTAGCTGAGCGCGCTTTCCGATTCGATGCCCTCGGCGATGACTTCGAGCTTGAGCGTGCGTCCCAGCGCAATCACCGCCTCGGTAATGGCCCGGCTTGCGGAGTCATGCTCGATGCGCTGCACGAACGACTTGTCGACCTTGATCTTGTTGATTGGCAGGCGGGACAGGTAGTTCAGGCTGGAATACCCGGTGCCGAAGTCGTCCAGCGAAATCTTGATGCCCATCTCCTGCAGCCGGCGCAGGACATCGATGGCGCGGTCCAGGTTTTCCATCAGCGCGGTTTCCGTCAGCTCGACCTGCAGCGCACCCATCCCGACTTCCTCATCCTCGAGCAGGCTGGCGAACTGCTCGGCAAAGTCATCATGCCGGAACTGCACGGCCGATACATTCACGGCGATCGGAATCGGCGGCAAGCCCCGTTCGCACCATTCCTTGTGCTGCCGGCACGCCTCGCAGATCACCCATTCCCCGAGCCGCGCGATCTGGCCGGTCGCCTCCGCAATCGGCACGAAGAGATCCGGGCCGACGTGGCTGTTCGGCCACCGCAACAGTGCTTCCACGCCGGTCAGCTGTGCGGTGTGCATGTCGACGACCGGCTGGTAATGCAGTTCGAAATCGCTGCGGCTCAACGCGGACTTCAGTTGTTCTTCGATCCGCGATTGCTGCCTAGCCTTGGCCGCCAGCTCTTCCGAATAGAATTGCACGCCGTTGCGGCCCACCTGCTTGGCCCGGTACAGCGCCGCATCGGCATGGCTCATCAGCGTCTCCAGGTCCTGGCCGTCCCGCGGATACACACTGATGCCGATCGAGGTGGAAAGCGTCAGTTCCAGGCCGTGTACATAGTATGCGCGGCTGATCTCCCACAGCAGGTGTCGGGCCACATCGCCGGCCTGCGCGTCATCGTGGATTTCCGACAGCAGGATGAGGAATTCGTCGCCGCCGAGGCGGAAGACGCTGTCGGCGCCGCGTATCGTTTCCGTCAACCGCTTGGCAACCTGCTTCAGCACTTCGTCGCCGACCTGGTGGCCATAGTTGTCGTTGATCGGCTTGAAGCGGTCGAGGTCGAAGTAGAGGACGGCGGTGTGCTTATGCGCGCGCCGGACGCCGCTGAAAATGCGTGCCGCGCATTCGAACAGCAATCCGCGGTTCGGCAGGCCGGTCAGCGGGTCATGCAGCGAGGTCTGCCGGATACGCTCTTCCGCGCGCTTCCGTTCACTGATATCGAGCACGAATGCGACGAGGTCCCTGCTCTGGTCGATGACCGCGCAGGTGATCAGCACCGGCACCCGCGTGCCGTCGCAGCGAAGCAGCTCTTTTTCATAGAGTCCGGATACGCCATAAGCCTGCGCGTCCGCTATGGCCTTGGCATCGGACATGCTGTGCTCCGCAGTTGTCTGCACATCCCAGCGCAGCCGTCCGGCTGCGACATCTTCGCTGTTCGCACCGAGGATGCGCAAGTATGCCGCGTTCGCTTCCAGCACGCGGCCGTCTATCGTGCCCCGCGCGACGCCGATCGGATTGGCTTCGACGATCAGCTGCAATTGCCGTTCGCGGGCCCGCAGCGCTTCTTCCACCCGCTTCTGTGCGGTGATATCCAGCGTTGTTCCGATGAACCTGACCGGCATGCCCTTGCCGTCGAAATACACCCTGCCCCTTGCTTCGATCCACCGTTCCACCCCGTCTTCAATCCCGACCGTCCGGTATTCGGTCTGGTAGTGCCCGGATGCGCCGGGGCGCATCACCTCGCGCACGATCTTTTCGATTCGGGCACGATCGTCGGGGTGCAGCCCCGCGACAAACACATCGTAGCCGGTCGCGGCGTTGGCCGAGAGCCCGAAATGGCGCTTCATTTCCGTATTCCACTCCGCGCGCCCGGTTTGCGGATAAAAATCGAACATGCCGAGCCCGGTCGCATTGATGGCGCGCTCGAGGCTTTCCTTGTTCTTCTGAAGCTCGGCCTCCGCCCGCTTCCTGTCATCGATCGATTTCACGATCGAGATGAAGTATTGGGGTACGCCCTGGCTGTCGCGCACCAGGGAGACGCTCAGCGTGCTCCATACCACCTCGCCGCTCCTGTGCAGGAAGCGCTTGTCGATCGCGTATGACGACATTTCGCCGGCCAGCACGCGGTGCATCAGCGCCAGGTCGGCATCGATGTCGTCGGGATGGGTGATGTCCTGGAAGGTCAGCGAAAGCAACTCGTCCTTGCCATAGCCGACAATATCGCACAAGGTTTCGTTGACCCGCAGCAAGCGGCCATCCGGCCCGATGTGGGCAATGCCGACCGATGCCCGCTCGAATGTCGCCCGGAAATCCCTGTTGGCCTGCTCGAGATCGTCTGTGCGCGCGGCAACAAGCCGCTCGAGTTCGATCGATAGCGCCCGCAGCTGTTCTTCCTCGCGATGCCGCAGCGTCATGTCGCGTATCGAGGCGGCGACAAGCAGGACGCTGCCGGTGTCGACCGGCTTCAGGTTGATCTCGGCGGGGAATTCCGAGCCGTCTGCCCGCAATGCCGGCAGCACAGCCTTGGTGCCGGCAGAAGTGCGCAGTTCGGGCCGGCACAAAAATTGGTGGCGCTGCGCAGTGTGGCGTGCGTGGAATCGCTCCGGTATCAACTGTTCGACCGACATGCCGAGAAGGCGGTCGCGCGTATAACCGAACATTTTTTCGGCCAGCTCATTCACCAGCACGATCTTGCCGTCCGGTCCCGTGACCAGCATGGCGTCAGGGACAAAATCCAGCAAGGCCGCAAAGCATTGCTGCCATGCAATCGGTTCAGTGGAACTTGCTAAAGGGGAAGTGGCAAGCGTCAAGCCCGCATCCTGCCCGGATACGGACCCTGAGCGGGCACTGCCGGCGCGCCCTTTCCTCGATTTTTGATCCATGCCACTCTCATGACGTTTCCAGCACGGATGCTGCAATGAAGATATGACTGCATGAAGAGCGGCAAGGTTCATTACCGCTATTGCGGATCCGGCGGTTGCGGCGATCTTCTTCAGCTCACGCGGGATACGCCTTGCCGGCGTGAAAGATGAGAGTGCCTTCCTGCTATGTGGCTCACGGCGGTGATCTCGGCCATGATGTCGGTGACGCGCCTCACGCTCTCGACGATTTCCTGCATCGTCTGCCCGGCCGCGCCGACCAACCTGCTTCATGACTTCGGTCAGTTGCTGTTGATGGCCATCTTTGCCTTCAAGGATGATAATTCCTCGGACTGCAATGCCGATGTCACTCACTTCGCCGCAACGGTTTGAATTCCTGTTGCGTGCCGGGCCGTTTATCGTTAGTGCACCGCGCGAACTTTCGCAGCCGAAGATCGGCGGCCTTCCGCTGCAAAAGAACCTGCATGTTCCGCCGCGAGCTCTCTGGTCACGAGCCCTGAATGCGCAACAACCTTGCCGTCCCTGCCAAACCAGTATGAACGCGGCAGCTCGCCACGCCATTTCGGATCGATCGCGTAGCGCAACTGCTCTTCCGGCGCCGGGCCAAAGGCCCAGGCTTTACCCGCGAGGCCGTGCGCGGACAGCTTCTTGCCGATCAGCTTCGCCGTTTCCGCATCGCCTGCCGGGTCGGTCGCGATAGTCACCACGTCCAGTCCATGCTTCCGCTTTGCCTCGGCCAATGCCTCGAAGCTCGGCCCGCAATACGCGCAGTCGAGCGACCAGACCAGCACGACAAAAGGCTTGCCCTGCCTGCTCGCCACGATCTCCCTGAACGAATCCGGGCCGAAGGCGCTGATGGAATCCGACGCCTGCGCCGTTCCGAGATGCCAGAGCAGCGCGGCAACTGCTGCAAGGATTGCCCGTTTCATGCCTTTTCCTTCCACAACGGAATGACGCGTATCCCTTCTTCTTGCGTGCGCCAGACGAGAACGATGCCACCGGGGGAATCGATGAGGTAAGGACTGTCTGAGTTGGCCGTCGTGCGCGCCGCTTCCATTTGCGTCCACGTGCTGCCGCCGTCGTCCGACAGTCTCGTAAAGACCGCGGTCGATTTGCCGTCGAATTCCTTCCACGCGATGGCGACCTGCTTGCCGCGCGCAAGGATGTCCGGGTGGGAGGTCTGGCCGCCATTGCCGAGCAGTTCCGGCTTGCCGCCGCCCGCGCCATAGAGGGAGCCGCTCATATCCCCTTCTATGCCGTTGAACCACACCTGGTGCCGCTTGCCGTCATTGCCATAAGCGACCGACGGGCCGTGGTGGGGGCAGGCATCGACGCGCCAGTCGTCGAAGGTCACGCGGGTGATTTCCGAGGCGACGCCCCTGACGCCGAGTTCGGCGAGCGCGTGGTCTCGGATATTGGGCGCGAAGACATGGCGCCAGACGGCAACCGGTACGCCTTCCGGGTTGAGTGACAAGCCGATGCGGCAGCATTCGCAGGTATGGTCGGCGACCTTGTAATCGCCGGTGAAGCTTTCTCCGCGGTCGTGCGACACCGCGTAGTACAACGCGGATCCGGTGTACTTTTCATTGCGCTGTTTTGCCTGCAGCGCGTCGCGGCCATCAATCCACGCAATTGTGATGCGGCCGTCCTTGTCCACGATCATCGACTCGAAGCTGTGCACGGTGTGGTCGCGGTTTGCATGCACGGTAACCGGCTCGGAGAAGGTCTTTCCGCCGTCGAGCGAGCGCACGAAACGGATGTTGCCGATGTGCGGCCTAGCGACCGTGCTGGTATAGCTGATGTAGATTTCGCCCTTGCCGCCAATGGCGATATGCGGCCGCGCTTCGCCGCTGGCAGCGACAGGCTCGGGCGCTTTCTGTATGCGTGCAGCGTCGGTCCAGGTTATGCCCATGTCCGGCGAGCTGCGGAGCACGACATATTGCCCGGCGCTGTCGGTTTCCTTCGTGACCACCCACAACCGTCCATCCTTGTCGAACGCCGCTCCCGTTCCCAGGTCGCGCGATGCGGTCTTGCTGTCATGGACATGCTTGCCTTGGGCAAAGGTCGCCGGTGTTACGGCGAATAGCGTAATCACACCAAGAACAGCGCCGATCCGAGTCAGGAAATGTCGTGTGGAATGCATGGCCGCTCACATGTCGAACTTCAGTTCCGCGACGTAGGTACGCTGCGGATACGGATGGAATGCCCAGTACTTGTAATTGTTCAGGTTATCGATGCCGAATGCCGCTGACCATTGCCTGGCGATCTGGTAGCGCACCCGGACATCGGTCACGAAATACTTGCTGAAGCCCAGGTAGCTGAAGCCGTTGGTGTCGCTGTTGTCGAGCTGGCCGTACTGGGTGCCACTATAGCGTGCACCGAGCGAATACGCCCAGTTGGCATCAGGCTTGTAGGTGGCGAGCGCGGTGGCGCGCCACTTCGGCACGCGCGGCTGGCGCTTGCCCACGCTTGCCGGATTGCCGCTGTTGGCGGTGATGACTGAATCCGCATAGGTCAGGCTGCCGTTGAGTTCCAGCCCGGTGACGCCGACATCCGATGCCAGGAACGCCAGTTCGAGTCCGTTGGTACGGACCTTATCCACGTTCTGCACGGTACTGACCGTGGCCGACAGCGGCTGCGAATACAGCGCGTCGCGGGTGCGCTCGAAGAACAGCGTGGCGCGGACCATGCCATTGGGCAGCATGCGCTCGGCGCTGAGTTCGGTCGTCCAGGACTTTTCCGGCTTCAGGTCGGGATCGGTATTGATGATCTCGTTGCCGCTGATCGAACCCTGGTACAGCTCGCCGACCGTCGGCATGCGTACCGCGCGTCCGGTCGATGCCTTGAGCACCAGGTCCGGGCTGGCCTGGAAGGCGATCGCCGCTTTCGGCGAAATGAAATTTTCGTCGCGCGTGGTGCCGAAGGGCAAAATGCGGGCGGCATTGCCGAGTTCGCCGCCCCAGGCGCGCCACATTTCATAGCGGCCGCCGAGGGTGGTTTTCCAGTCCTGCGCGAACTGCCAGGTGTCTTGCGCATACAGGCTGCGCAGCTGCGCGTTGCCGTTGAATGCGGAAAATCGCAGGCCCGCATCGCCATTGATCCAGTCGGCCGTGTTGCTGACCAGCGTACGCAGCTTGTATTCCTCCTGCTGTACGCCGAAGTCGACCACATGCGCGCCGACACCCTTGGCGCTTCCTGTCGGCCGCCAGGTCCCGCGCACGCTCAGGGTATTCCAGCCGGTGCCATCCATGTCGGTGATGCGTCCCGCGCCGCCATTGAAGGCTGCCGGCAGCACCGCGGTCGGTGCGCGCGCGATGTCCTTCTGGTAATCGTACAGGCTGGCCGCCACTTCCCAGTCGAACATGCCCTTGGTGTTTGTCTTGACCGACAGGCCGTGCATCACATGCTGGATATCATTGCGGCTCGGGGCAAAGGCGAGGCTGGGCGAATCCAGCTTGTACTGGCGGTCACCGATCACCACATCGCCGGCATAGACAGGATTGCCGGCCGCATCGCGCAGGTAGCTTTCGACGCCGCCGGTCGTGTTGTTGTGCCACAGGCCGAGCGTATAGCTGGCGCGAATGGTGGGGGAAAAGTCATAGGCCAGCTTGAGCTTCGCGTGGTCCTGTACCGTGTGATATTTCGTCGTGGTACCAAGGATCCACCAGTCGCGTTCCTGGTGGTTTTTCGCGCCGATGGCGCCGGTCACCACCGGCGTGCCGGCAGCCGGGTTAGCACCGTCGGACACCAGGCGGTTGGCGATCACCATCGGCTGGCCGGCGCTGTCGAGGCGATTGAGGTTGAACCACCAGGAAAACGCGCCGCTACGGTTGCCGGCCGACACACTCGCCTGCTTGGCGGAATCGCGTTCGCTGGTGCCGTAGAGATCGAAGTCCTGACTCGAATAGCCCAGCTTGGCGTGTGCCTCGAACCTGATGGGCATGCGCGTCACGTAATCAACCACGGCGCCGACGGAATTGCCCGGATAGGCCGCCGAAAAAGGTCCGTACAGCACATCGACGCGTTCGATTTCCTCCGGCGTCACCAGCCCCCAGCGCGGCGCGAAAGTCGCCCCGTTGCCGAGGAAATTCGACAGCAGGATGCCGTCGGCAAACACCATCGAGCGGGCGCTGTTGCCGGTGCCCGACGCGCGCGTGGACAAAACCGCGTGGTTGAAGTCGCCGATATAGCGCTTGCGGACCAGCAGGCTGGGCAGGTATTTCAGCGCATCTTCGCTGTCGGTGGCGTTAACGGTCACTTCGACCTGCTTGCCGGTAACGCCTTCGATCGTGGTCGGAATCTGGGTTGGCAAGGATGTCGGCTGACCGCCGATCACAGTGACCGTACCGAGTGTCTTGACGGGGGCTTCATGGGACTGCTGGGCAAATGCGCCGGCGGACAGTGCTCCGAGCAATGCTGCGTAGAGCGGCTTGCAGCGCGGGATCATTCTTCGACTTCCTTTTATCGTGTTGGCATTTTGGGAAAGGATAGAGAAGATTGCATGCCACGGTAATGCGACATAATGTCGCACCCCCTCTGTACGGCACGGAAACTGTTGTCCGCGCCGATATAATCGAGACATGCGAATTCCCTTGATCTTCAAGCCCTTGCCCCAGCACGAGGCACTCGGCCGGCTGGCGTGGATGCGCGCGATTGCGCTCACGTTCGAGGCAATCGGCGTGGCCATGGCTGTGTTGTGGCTGGAGGTGCACCTGGAGGTCGAACCGGTGCTTGTGGTCATGGCACTGCTGGCGGCATTCAACGGCTGGACGTGGCGGCGCCTGCAAAATCCGCAACCGGTAGGCGATACCGGCCTGTTTTTCCAGCTGCTGGTCGATATCGCCGCCTTGTCGGCGCTGCTCTACCTGACCGGCGGCGCAACCAACCCCTTCGTGTCGCTTTACCTGCCCGCCCTCGCCGTCGCCGCCGCCATCCTGCCGTGGAGCCATGCGCTGGTGCTGGCCATCGTTTCGCTGGCCGCGTACTCGGCGATGATGTCCAACTACGTGCCCATCCATGTCATGGATCACGAGATGGCGATGAGCTATCACCTGGTGGGCATGTGGATCAACTTTGCGCTGTCCGCCGCCCTGATCACCTGGTTCGTCGGGCGCCGCTCGCGCCTGTTGCGTGAAAAGGATGCACAGCTGGCAATGGCGCGCGAGCAACACTTGAAGAGCGAACAGATGATCGCGCTGGGCACGCAGGCTGCACGCACTGCCCACGAAATGGGCACGCCCCTGTCGACCATCGCGCTGATCGCCGGCGACCTGCGGCATGACTTTGCACGGGATCCGGCGCTCGCCGCCTACCAGGAAGACATCGCGACTATCGAAGCGCAGATCGCGCTCTGCAAGGCGTCCCTCGACCGCATGGGCGACAAGGCCGGCGAGGATGCGGCCTCACAGGACGATCCTGTCGACGTGGCAGGCTGGCTGGCGGAATTCATCGAGAAATGGCGGGTACGCTGCCCCGCGACGCGACTGAAACTATCGGTGGCGGCCGAAGGGGCGCAAGTGCGCCACGCCCACGATCTTGGTCAAGTCCTGCTGATCCTGCTCGACAATGCGGCACACGCCGTGTCGCAGGCCGACTCTGTCGTCAGTGTCTACCTGACCGTCGAGGCCCGCTTCGCCGTTATTCGCATCGCCGATCAGGGGCCGGGTATTTCCGCGGAACTGCTTCCCCGCCTCGGCAGCGAGCAAGTGACCAGCACGTCGGGCGGGCAAGGAATCGGCTTGACGCTCGCGTTCGCCACCGCCCGCCAGATGGGCGGACGCATTGTCCTTTCATCCGAACCCGGCGCCGGCACCACGGCGACCCTCACGGTGCCGCTGCATGAAGCCTAAGATTCTCATCCTCGACGACGACGACGTATTCTCGGCCACGCTCGCGCGTTCACTGGAGCGCAGGGGTCTTGAAGCGACGGTGGCGCATACCGGAGACGACGCACTCCAGGCTGCGACCCGCACCGCGTTCGATTACGCGACCATCGACCTGCATCTCGCCGAAGACTCCGGCCTGCAGTGGATCGCACCCTTGCGCGCCGCCCTGCCCCACGCACGCCTGTTGGTACTGACCGGTTACGCCAGCATCGCCACGACCGTCCAGGCCATCAAGCTCGGCGCGGACGACTACCTTGCCAAACCGGTGAATGTCGACTCCATCCTGTCTGCGCTGCAGTTCAAGACCGGAGCGGAGCTGGCGTTGCCGGGGGCGGAGGAAATGACGCCGCTGACCGTCGACCGGCTTGAATGGGAACACATCCAGCGGGTGTTGGCTGAGCACCAGGGGAATATTTCTTCGACCGCGCGGGCATTGAACATGCACCGGCGCACGCTGCAGAGGAAGTTGGGGAAGAAGCCGGTGGGGAAGTAGGAAAAGGCGTCAGACCGGCCAGTCGCGGTTCACCAGTTCCGCCAGCAGGACGCCGGCGCCAAAAATGATCGTACCCAATGCCACTTCCGGCAAGCCCGCAATGGCGCTCAGTGCCCCGGCCGACACGATTGCCATGCCGACCAGTTGCGCCAGCGGATGACGGCCGGTTGCTTCGGCTTTCCTGTTCGCATCCGGATTGCCGTCCCGCGCCAGCAGGTTCAGGAATTCCGGGCACTGTCCGCACTCCTCGTAATTGAAACTGGGGATGCTTATACACTCTTCACATTGCATGATTCACCTCCCGCTCCTGCCGCAGATATTCCTGCGGCGATACCGGGCACACTTCCAAGACTGCAATTTCAGCATCTTGTCCGGGCTTTTTCCACGCACTTACAATTTCGGACCTGATTTGCTTGACCTGAATTAAAGAAAATATTGCCGCAGGAAAAGTTTTCCCCGGGCTTAAGTATCTACGGACACGTTCAACAGCCGCTGCAGCGCCGGTTTCTTTTGCATGCGATCGATCCACCATTTCAGCGCCTCGCCCTCTTCGCCGGTCCGCCACGCCAGGTAAAACGTTTCCGCCGGCTTGCCTTCCTCCACCTTTTTTTCGACCAGCAAGCCCGCTTCGATGCCGTGGCGTGCCCAGGGCTCCGGCAGGAAGCCGAAACCGGTGCCGGCCACCTGGAACTGGAACTTGGTTCGCATGTCCGGCACGGTCAGCACGTCCTGTCCGAACAGAAGTCCGACCGTACGCACGGGCAACCGGCGCGCCGAATCCGCCACCGAAATCGCGCGATGCGCATGCAAGTCATCCTTGGTCAATACGCGGGATAGCTTTGCCAGCGGATGGGAGGGCGCGACCGTGAAGACAAACGGCACCTGTCCAAGCGGCAGTGCCGTATACCCGCCGCCGGAAGGTCCCTCCCCCGCTGCACCGACCAGCAGGTCCACCCGGCGGTCGATCAACGCTTCCCAGGTCCCGGACAGTGACTCCTGCGTGATGCGCAGGCGCGTCTGGTCGGCGCAGGCGTAGAACTCGGCAATATCCTCGTTCAGCCCGATGGGGGATAGGAGCGAATCGACGCCGATCACGAATTCCGTTTCCCAGCCGGAAGACACGCGCCGCACCCGGCATTCAAGGTCACTCGCCGCCTTGAGCAGGTGCCGCCCTTCCTTGAGCAGCTCGCGGCCGGCAGCGGTCAATGCGACTTTCGGGCCATTGCGCTCGAACAGCTGCACCCCGAGGTCCTCCTCCAGCTTGTTGACGGTGTACGAAATGGTCGACGGCACCCGGAACAACTCTTTCCCCGCACCGGCGAAGGAGCCGCGGCGGTCGATGGCATCGATGATTTCCAGCGCATCCAGGCTCAGCTTAAGCATTCGAAAATTTCGATCATAGATTGGCAAATTTTCCGTTTTTGTTTCCGGCGGTTCGTCCCCATAATAACTCCTGTGGCAGCGTATGAGGGATGTTATTTTTGAACCCGCTCGGCGCAGATGCTTTCAAAATTTTCGAACGTACTACAGGAGGATTGAACATGCTTCAGATTCGCAAGGCTGGTGAACGCGGTGCCGTCGACTTTGGCTGGCTGCAATCGAACCACAGTTTTTCGTTCGGACACTATTACGATCCGGAGCACACCGGCTTCGGCCCGCTGATCGTGATCAACGACGACCGGGTCGAGGCTGGTGCGGGATTCGATACGCACGGCCACCGCAACATGGAAATCGTTTCCTATGTGCTGAGCGGTTCGCTGCAGCACAAGGACAGCATGGGCAACGGCTCCGTGCTGCGCTATGGCGATGTCCAGCGGATGAGCGCCGGCACCGGCGTGCTGCACAGCGAGTACAACCCGTCGAAGACCGAACCGGTGCATTTCCTGCAGATCTGGATCCAGCCCAATGTGCAGAACATTGCACCCAGCTACGAGGAAAAGCATTTCGACACGCCGTCGAAGACCGGCCAGCTGCGCCTGATCGTGTCGCCGGACGGCCGTGAGGGTTCGGTCAAGGTGCACCAGGACGCCTTGGTCTACGCATCCATCCTCAATGGTGACGATGCGCAGAAGTATGAACTCGCCGAGGGACGCCGCGCCTATGTGCATGTCATCCGCGGACGCGTCAGCGTCAACGGTGTCGCGTTGTCGACCGGCGATGCATTGAAGGTCAGCAACGAAGACCTGGTCACGCTGGCCCAGGCCGAAGCTGCCGAGGTACTGCTGTTCGATTTGCCGTAATTTTTTTACTGGAGGTTGGCATGAATACGTTGCACCATCCCGTCATCGACACCGTGGACACCCGCAAGGCGCTTCTCAACCTTTCCCGGTCGCTGCGCCGCCTGCACCAGGCGCTGGTGCAGCTTGCGCGCCGCGCGTACGAGAAGGAATGGGGCGCAGTCGATTCCGGCCAGCTGCTCCAGCTGCTGACGCGGCATCCGGACTTCGACTGGCTGCATGCGCTCAGCGAACTGATGGTCGACATCGACGAGATCCTCGACCTCGACCAGTTGACCGCGCGCGACCTGAAGACGGCGCACGACGCGGTCGAACAGTTGCTGACGCTCCAGGAAGGCAACGTGACCGGCTTTTCGTCGCGCTACTTCGCCGCGCTGCATGACGATCCTGCGATCGTGATTGCGCATGTCGATGTGCTGCGGGCGCTGCAGGACAAGTAAGGTCTCCTGCGCCTTCCTGATCGCGACGGATGCATGACTATGGGCGTGTCCGGTCAATCCGGCTGACACACCGGCGAAAAGCAAGATCGCACGCCGCAGACAGCTGGCCTTGGTCCGGATGCCCGTCCATGTCGACGGAAAAGACAGATCCGGACTCTTCGGCACCCAGTGGCTCCGCGCTCCTGATCTGCTGCAACAGCACATGCGTGTCGGCGTCGGAGGGATCCTGATTCTCGCGCGAGCGCTTCTCCAGCCGCTCGCGCATCGCGGCTTCGTTGGCGTGGATATCGACAATCAGGAATGGAACGCCCAGTTCCCTTGCCAGTCCGGAAAACATGGACCTCTGTTCCGCGCGCAGAAATGCGGCATCGACGATAACGGGGAGGTGTGCTTCCGCAATGACATAGCGGGCGATATCCCGCAAGCGTTCGTAGGTATGTCGTGTGGCGATGCTGCTGTACAGAGGATCGTTGTCCGGGACTGGCTGGCGCGCTTGCATGCTGCGGTTGTACAAGCGCTTCCTTTCAATGTCGGAACGCAGCATGATTGCGCCGCTTCGCTCGGCAAATGCGCTTGCGAACGTCGATTTTCCTGACCCTGAAAAGCCATGCGTAACAACGATTGCGCGCCATTCCGGCCGCGCAATATCGATGGCCGATTCAAGATACCGTACGGCGGTCGCCATGCTCGCCGCCCTTCCCTCGCCTGACAATTGCGATGCCGCCAGCAGGGCGACCTTGCAGCGAACCAGCGCGTGATGAACCTGGTAGTACGCAAAAACGGCGAGGCCGTCGTAGTCGCCGGTTTGCGCGAGGTACTTGTTCAACAACCTTGCAGAAAGCGTCTTCTCGCCACGGAACCTCAGGTCCATCGAAGCAAAGGCAATATCATTCATGACATCGATCCAGCGCAGCGCACTGCTGAACTCGATGGAGTCAAAGACTTCAACTTTCCCGCCCAGGGTCAGGATGTTGCTGCAGTGGAGGTCGCCGTGACACTCGCGCACCGCCCCTTGCCGCTTGCGCCGCTCGAAGTGCATGGCAAGCCGGGAGCGCTGCTTCGCATCCCAGCCTCGCAGGACGCCCATCCGTTCACGCGAGGTTCCATCGTCGAGAAGTGCGTCGAGTTCCTTGAACGTGTCATCCGCCGTGCCAAAGATAACGTCGGCAGTGCCCCAGGGGGAGCCGGCCACAGCGATGTCAGCTGCGCCGTGAAAGCGGGCAACTTTCGCGGCCAGCGCGTCTATCTCCTGCCTGGATAACACTCCATCTGCGATCCGGGCCGTCCACAGCGCCTCCTGGGGAAAACGCTGCATCTTGACCGCGAATTCGATCGCCGCGCCGGCGCCGTCCAGGACGGGATGACGCGTCGTCCCGGTGATCGCCATCACGCCGAGATAAAGGTCCGGCGCGAGGCGGCGTCCCAGCCTGCACTCTTCTTCGCAATAAAAGCGGCGCATGGCAACGGGAGTAAAGTCCAGAAATGGAAAGCGTACCGGCTTCTTGAATTTATAGGCATAGGGGCCGGCCAGGACAACGCGCGAGATATGCGTTTCGATGAACGAAACGTCGAGGCCGCCACGCTGCCATGCCGCGGCCAGCTCCTGGACAAGCGCATGTTGAGCAAGGTCGGCATCTTGGCGCATTTTCACCTCAGCGCGAAATCAACGCCCATACGGCCGCAAGCGCCCTGCACAGGGCGCTTGCAATTTCGTGGAACAAGCGCAAGACCTACTTCACTGCAATTTGCCTGCGTTCGGTACCGGCCTTCTTCGGCAGCGACAGGCTCAAAACGCCGTCGCTGTAGCTCGCCGACGCCTTTGCATCATCCACATCCTGCGGCAATGTAAAGCTGCGTTGCTGGTGCCCGTAATAGCGCTCGCTGCGGACGACATTGCCGTTGCTCTTCTCCTCCTTCTCACGCTTGCACTCCGCCGAAATGCTGACCCGGTTGCCTTCCACTGCGATCTTGATATCTTCCTTCTTCATCCCCGGAAGATCCGCTTTCACCAGGTAGGCGTCATCCGCCTCCTCGACATCGAGACGTATGCGCGGTTCGGGCTCAAGGCCGCGCAGGGACGGCGTGACGGAGAATTCGCGGAACAGGTCGTCAATGTTCCGGAAGGGATCGAGGCGCATCATCTCGTTGATGGGATCGAAGCGCATGAGATTGCCAGCCATTTGAACCTCCTGTGATTTGTGATGATCAACAAGGGACAAGGTGTCCCGCCAAAATCAGCCGACCCGCGACTTGAATAAAGCCTGAATTCCTCCTGTTCCACAGTCACATTCAGGATATTCGCAGGCGATGACACCTCCAAGAAGTGCGTTTGACTCAGATCAGGTGATGCCGAATTTCTCGATTGCGTGGAAGAAATTCATGTATGGCGGAAAGAATGCTTGGGCCGGCGTGGCCGGTAACCATGTTCCATCGTACAACGCGGCATCCTTCCGAGGTTTTTCTATAGGTCACAATCCTTCAAGGCGGGAATCGCCAAGGACATGCTGGTGAACGGATTTCGCTTGACCTGAATCATGGAAGACCGGATGTCCTCGCAATAGTCTGCCTTCATCCGCATCACCGGCTTCCCGGACTACACCGCGGCAAGGAGATGAACGATGAAGGCATCCGATATCATGACTCAACCGGTAATTACCATTCGCCACGATGCATCCCTCCAGGAGGCGGTACGACTCATGCTGAGCAGAGGGATCAGCGGCGTGCCGGTTGTCGACCATGTGGGGAAGCCACTCGGAATGCTGTCCGAAGGCGACCTGCTGCGGCGCGCGGAAACCGGAACGGAGCGCACGCGTCCGCGCTGGATCGCCTTTCTGGCGGGCTCGGGCACGCTGGCGGATGAGTATGTCCATAGCCACAGCAGGCATGTACGCGACCTCATGTCCACGCCGTTGATCTCGGTGCCCCAGGATGCGCCGCTGGAGTCCGTTGTCTCGATGATGGAAGAACACCGCATCAAGCATGTCCCGGTAATGGACAGCGGGCGCCTGGCGGGAATGATCACGCGCGCGAACCTGATGCAGGCGCTCATGCATTTCTCTTCCGGATTTTCAGGGCCGGGTCCCACGGACGCGGACCTGAGGCAGCGCGTTCTCGAAGAATTGAAAGGCACGCCTTGGGGCGACAAGGGTTACATCAACGTGATCGTCAAGTATGGCGTCGTGCACCTGCAGGGCATCGTGACCGATGCGCGAGAACGCGATGCGCTGCGAGTGGCGGTGGAAAACATCCCCGGCGTGCATGCCGTGATGAATCGAGTCGAATGGTGCGACATGACGTCAGGGACTGTCATTCCGTTTCCGGACGAACGGCTCGAAGTGCCGCCGCCCTGAGCATTCCAGGATTGCGCGGAACAGTCTGTCCGCCGGGTCAGACCGCCT
>NZ_LSTO01000001.1:3162449-3173526 GCF_002211445.1 Noviherbaspirillum denitrificans
ATGGCTTGCGGCCGGCCTTGAGCACGAACACCGGCTTGGCATTGGCTGCCGCGCGCAGCGAACTCATGAAGCGGCGTGCGTTGCGGATGCCTTCGAGGTAGACCACGATGCTCTGCGTTGCGCGGTCGTTGGCCAGGAAATCCAGCACCTGTGAAATGTCGACGGCGGTGTTTGCACCGAGCGCGACCACGGCAGAGAAGCCGACGCCGTTCTTGACCGCCCAGTCGAGGATGGACGAGGACACTGCGCCCGACTGCGACACCAGTGCCAGTCCACCGGACTGCGCGAGCGGCCCGAGCGCGCTGGCGTTCAGAGACAGCCTCGGACGCTGGAAGCCCATGCAGTTCGGGCCCAACAGGTATATCCCATGCTGGCGGGCGATCGCATGCAGCTGCGCCGCCAGCTTCGCATCCACCCCGGAGGACAGGATCAGTGCCGCCTTGCTCTCTATGCGTGCGGCGACTTCCAGCGCGGGTGCGAGCTGGTCGTGCGGCAGCGCGATGATCGCGAGGTCAAACTTCGCTTCCGCCAGCTCGGCCAGGGTGCCGGTGCCGGCGATGTCGAGGAAGCGCACCGGGCCGTCGTAGCCGCCGTTGCGCAGTTGCTCCGCGATCTGCCGGCCATAGGTGACCTGCGAGGCGGGATCGTTCTCGTTGCCGGCGAAGACCACCACCGAGCGCGGAGAAAAAAGAGGGTTCAGATAATGCCTGTCCATGCTAATCGTCAGTTGTTGTTTGGTGCACAGCACGCCGGCTCCCTGTCTGCGCGGGGATGCCGGCGTGCCGATGGTTGATTCAATCCGCGCCGATCAATACCTTGACGTGCGCGGCTACGCTGCGTGCCAGCGGCGAGAGGACGTATCCGCCCTCGAGGCAGGAAACCACCCTGCCGCCGGCATGCCGGTTTGCTACTTCCATGATCCTGCGGGTAACCCATTCATAGTCGGCTTCGACCAGGCCGAGGTTGCCCATGTCGTCTTCGCGATGCGCGTCGAACCCGGCCGAGATGAAGATCATTTGCGGACGGAACGCGTCCAGTGCCGGGATCCATCCCCAGTCCACCGCTTCGCGGAAGGCGTCGCTGCCGGAACGCGCGGCCAGCCCGATGTTGACCATGTTCGGACCGCGCGGTTCATCGCCGCAGAACGGATAGAGGTTGGTCTCGAACGTCGAGCACATCAGCACGCGCGCGTCGCCGCACAGGATATCCTCGCTGCCGTTGCCATGATGGACATCGAAGTCCACCAGCGCCACCCGCTCCAGCCCGTGCACATCCAGCGCATGGCGGATGCCTACCGCCACGTTGTTGAAAAAGCAGAAGCCGCCCGCCGCATCGTGCTCCGCATGATGTCCCGGCGGACGCACGTTGCAGAATGCCACAGGCGCCTCGCCGCGCACCACCAGGTCGGTGGCCAGCACCGCGGCGCCTGCCGAGCGCAGCGCGGCGCGGTAGGAGTGCGGATTCATCCAGGTGTCCGGATCGACCTGCGCATATCCGGATTCCGGTATCAGGGCCGCCACTTCATGCACGTGGTGGATGGCGTGGGCACGCCCGAGCTGTTCTTCGGTGGCGAGCGGCGCATCATGGGGCTGCATGAATTCCAGCAGGCCCTTGATGAGCAGGTGGTCGCGGATCGCGGCAATGCGGTCCGGGCATTCCGGGTGCAGCGCGCCCATTTCGTGCTTGCTGCAATCCGGATGGGAAATATAGGCAGGTAGCATGCGTGTTTGACAACGGAGAGGTTGCATCGCGTTCCAACACCTTTGCCGGGCCGCGCGACGCCCGGCGGGAGTGCCGGGCATCCGAAAATTATGCGCGCATGCCCGTCATGCCAACACAGTGAAGCAGCAAGGAGACGATTTCCTTGCTCCAGATCAATTTCAGGCCAGCTTCTTCAGTTCGACACGCCTTCCCAGTGCGGGCGCCGCCGGTTGCAGCGGGATCACCTTGGCCACTGCCGGCGCTGCCACCATGGCGGCTTCCAGGCGGAAGGCATTGACCAGTTCGGCGAGCGACGCTGCCTGATCGCGCAGCGATTCCGATGCCGACGCGGTTTCTTCCACCAGCGACGCGTTCTGCTGCGTCACCCGGTCCATCTGGGCGATCGCCAGGTTCACCTGCTCGATGCCGGAACTCTGTTCCTGCGTCGCGGTGGTGATCTCGGTCATGATGCTGGTGACCTTTTCGACACTGGCCACAATTTCTTCCATCGTCGCGCCTGCCTGGCTGACCAGCGCGCTGCCGGCTTCCACCTTGTCGACCGAGTCGTCGATCAACGCCTTGATCTCGCGTGCAGCCGATGCGCTGCGTTGCGCGAGGTTGCGCACTTCAGACGCCACCACCGCGAATCCGCGGCCCTGTTCGCCGGCACGCGCCGCTTCGACAGCCGCATTCAGCGCGAGGATATTGGTCTGGAAGGCGATGCCGTCGATCACACCGATGATGTCGACGATCTTGCGCGCGGAGGAATGAATCGATTCCATCGTCTCGACAACCTGGTGCACCACCGCGCCGCCCTTCTGCGCAACCTGCGAGGCAGACTCCGCCAGCGCGTTGGCGTCGTGCGCATGGCTGGCGTTCTGCTTGACCGTCGAGGTCAGTTCTTCCATCGACGACGCGGTTTCCTCCAGCGAGCTGGCTTCTTCTTCAGTGCGCGAGGACAAGTCCATGGTCCCGGCCGCAATCTGCGCCGAGGCGGTGGCGATGGTTTCCGTGCCGTGGCGCACATTGCCGACGATGTCCGCCAGCCTGTCGCGCATCACCTTCATCGCATGCAGCAGGCTGGTGTCGTCGCCGTTCGCCACCTTGATGTCCACGGCGAGGTCACCGCCGGCGATGCTGTGCGCAATCTCTGTCGCATACATCGGCTCGCCGCCGAGCTGGCGCACGATGCTGCGGGTCAGGACCCATGCACAGAAAATACCGACTGCCAGGGACATGGCCGCGAAGATGATGAGCGCATTGCGGCCCGAGCGGTAGGTGCGGTTGATATGCGCCGCCGTTTCGTCGATCACCTTGCGCTGGTTATCGAGCAGCTTCTGCACCAGCTCCTGGTAGGCATCGGCCGCCGGCATGAACTCCTTGTCGAGTACGCGATTGGCTTCCTCGACCTTGCCGTCTGCCTTGTGCTTGACGACAGCCTCGCGTGCCGCGACGTAAGCCTTGCGCTTTTCGCCGATCTCGTTGAATAGCGCCTTTTCGGCGTCAGAGGCGAGCAGCGCTTCGACTTTCTTCTGCATCTCGGACGCGAAGCGGGTCGACTCGGCGGCATCCGCGGCGAAGAAGTTGCCGAGCGAGGCGTCGCTGCTCTTGGCGATCGCTGCTGTGCGCCGGACGGCGGTATGGATGACACGGTACCAGTCGGAAATGTAGCGCTCCTTGGCGAGCGGCTCCTGCATCATTTCATGGGTATCCGCGGCGACCTCGGACAGGCGCCAGATGGCCGTGCCGGTGGCGAGGAAGGACAGGAGCAGGATTGCCGCCATGACCAGTGTCAGGCGCGTTCCTACGCGGAGTTGTGCAAACGCTTTCATCATGTATTCCTTTTTTTCTTTGCGTGTGTCTATTCTCATTTCCGTTTTCCGGCGAAGCGGCAACGGAGCGGCCCGCGATTATGACGCGAAACCGTCTTTCCGCGCGCGAGGGCTTGGCGCACGGCAGGAACATGAGCAGGAACGTCAATGACGCCCGGCGGGATTTGCATACCGCCGGAGCAATGGCGCGGAAAACCTTCTCCGCGGGGACAGCTGGAGCACGCTGCAAACCTCGGTCTCACATCCTCAATCCGCTTGTGAGGGTGCGTCTCCATTGTTATCGGGATTGTTGAAGGAACGTTACTCCCGCCGCATGGGCTTGCCTAGAAGGGGACTGTCTTTTCTTGTCCTGGATCAAGCGACGATATGCGGTTTTCTACTTGCGGGAAGCAATGCGTTTGCGGGCCGCGGAACTGATGGCGACGACCGCTGGATGCGACAGGCGTCGCTCGATGGAAATTGCGTAGAACTGTTCGTTCACATCGTGCGTGCGACCGACCTCCACCACGCCGTACTGCCGCTTGATCTGCTGCGCAACGACAGAGGGCATGCAGAACACGCCCGTGCCCGCTTCGCCGAACTCCTTGAGCAGCGCGCCGTCGTCGAATTCGCCCGCGATGTGCGGCCGGATTCGTTCACGTTCAAACCATTTCAGCAGGCGCGGGCGTACCGCGGCATCCTCGCCCGGCAGCAGGAAGGGCGCGCTGTCGAGACTGTGCGGGAAGCCCTTTTTCACTTCGCGGGCGAGCGCCGGCGCAGCGAAGAAAGTGATCCCGCATTCCCCCAGCAGGTGACTGTAGCCGCGCACATTGCTGTTGGGCGGCATCGGCCCGTCGGCGATCACGATGTCGTAGCTCTGGATCGCAAGACCTGCCAGCAGCGCCGACAGCTTGCCTTCGCGGCACACGATGCGCAGGGTTTCCGGCAGTTGCAGCGCCGGCTCCAGCAGCATGTAGGCGATCGATTTCTGCACTGAGTCCACGACGCCGACGGTGAACTGCAGCGGCCGGTCTCCGGGACGGTGGTGCAGCATGTCCTCGAGTTCCTCGCCGAGCGAAAAGATCTCGTCGGCATAGCTGAACACCATGCGTCCCGTATCGTTCAGTTCGATGCGGCGGCCGACACGGTCAAACAGCGGCGTGCCGAGCGCCTCCTCGAGCATGGTCACCTGGCCGCTGATGGTTTGCGGCGTCAGGTGCAGCTGCTCGCTGGCGCGGTTGATGCCGCCGCACTTGGCGACGACCCAGAAATAATGCAAATGCTTGTAGTTGAGGGCGGACATGATTATTCGAAATTTTCGAATCGAGTTACAACTATATTCGAATTTTCAACAGGCAATACGAGAACTATATTGAACTCAAGGCCGGCAACAAAGCAGCAGCGGCCCGAAACCAGAAACATTGAGGAGGTTGTCATGAAAGTCGATGTCCATGCCCAGGGATTCCAGTTGACCAACGCACTGACCGAGCACGCCGAGCGCCGCCTGCGCTTCGCGCTCAAGCACGCGGCAGACCGCGTGCAGCACGTGACGGTGCGATTGGCGGATGTGAACGGACCGCGCGGGGGCGTCGACAAGAAGTGCAGCGTGCACATCACGCTGGCCGGCGCGCCAGACATCGTGACCGAGGATACCGAGGCCGACATGTACGTCGCGATCAACCGTGCCGTCGACCGTGTGGGACGCACCGTACTGCGCCGCATGGCCCACTGAATTGAAACCAGAAACCTGCCGGGCCGCACAAAAACTGCGGCCCGGCTGCATTTCCGCGGTATCCGAAAGGCAAGCAACCCGCATGATTGATCTTCGTCGTTCCGGCTGCACGGAGGACGACGCACAATGGCGATGCCCATTCAACCTCGACGCAAGAAAATGACGCCACGCGAATCCGCCATCGGCACGCGCACTGTCCTGCTCTGGCTGCTGCTGGCCGGTTTGTTCATTCTTTCCTACATGACCTTGCGCTGGTTCATCGTGCCGGTGGTATGGGCGCTGATCCTCGCCTACGCCACCTGGCCGATGTATGCGCGGCTGCGCAGGGGAATGCGCGGCGCGGCGACATCCAGCGCACTGTTGATGACGCTGCTGCTCACCGCCGCCTTCGTGCTGCCGCTGCTCGGCCTGGTCGGGCTGCTGCAGGATGAATTCGTGCTTGCCTACCAGGCGGTCTCCGGTTACATCAACGCGGGTCCGCAGCGGCTGCCGGCCATCATCAAGAACATTCCGTGGATCGGCGAACGCCTGCAACAGATATTCGACCACCTCGCCGGCGATCCGGCAGCGTTTCGTACCGAAGCGCTGCAACTGGCGCAGAACTGGTTCGGCCAGGTGGCGGAACTGGTCGGCGGCGTCGGGCGCAACGCCGCCAAGATGGGCATGGCGGTGCTGACCGTGCTGTTCGTCTACCGCGACGGCGAAAGCCTGCTCGCCCAGGTACAGCGCGTGCTGCGCCGCTTCATCGGCGTGCGCGCGGAAGGCTACCTGGACGCGATCGGCGCCACCACCAAGGCAGTACTGTACGGGCTGGTGCTGACCGCGCTGGCGCAGGGCACGCTGGCCGGCCTCGGCTACTGGGCGGCGGGTATCCATGCCCCGGCCTTGCTGGGCGCGCTGACGGCGCTGGTGGCGCTGATTCCGTTCGGCGCGCCCGTGATCTGGGGCTCGCTCGGCGTCTGGCTGCTGATGACAGGCCAGACGCTGGCCGGCATCGGCCTGCTGCTGTGGGGGGCGCTGGTGGTGAGCTGGGTGGATAACCTGATCCGGCCGCTGGTCATCAGCAGTGCGGCGCAAATTCCTTTTCTCCTGGTGCTGTTCGGCGTGCTCGGCGGGCTGGGCGCGTTCGGCCTGGTCGGCATGTTCGTGGGGCCGGTGATCGTCGCGGTGCTGCTGGCGGTCTGGCGCGAATGGCTGGAGGAACGTGCGCCGGACGAGGTGCGCGTGCACCGCTTGCATGATTAGGGCGTCTTTTTTCCGCCATATCCGGCGTACCTTGCATTCCGCAAAACACGATGCACAATGGAAATAGGGAAAGCCCGCCAAAAGGCAAAACATGTTGTCCGATCGTCCACTCCCCTCCGGTGCGCTTGTACTGGCAGTGCTGGCCGCGATAGCAGCGCCGGCACACGGCGAGGACATGGCGGTCGACTCCGAAGCTGCGGTGTTGCAGCATCCCGCGGCCGATGCCCTCGACCTTGGCCAAGGCCTGTCGCTGGGGCCTGCGCCATCGCAGTCCGCCGTCATGCTCAGGGCGGGCGGACTGGCGCTGCGGGTAAGTATTGTCGGCGCGGTGCCTGCTTCACAGGAGGGGCCGCTTGCGGACGGGAGCGGCCGGCTGGTCGAACTGTCGCGTTCTTTCGGCAACGCCGCCGTATCGGTGTCAATGTCGCAGACATCCGAGCCGCTTGCCAACCTTGGCACATCGCCTGCGCTCACGCATGGCTTGCGCGTATCGACCAGCACCCTGCAATTCGCCGGTGCGGTCATGATCTCCCCCAGGCTGGCAATCGCCGGGCAGGCGGCCTACGGCCTGATGCCGGATACCCGTAGTGCCGATACCCTGGCAAACGGCATTTCCCGCGCCGGCACCAGTGCCTTTTCCTTCGGACTGGTCGCATCGGACCGCATGCGGCGCGGCGACCGGCTCAGCGTGTCGTTGTCGCAACCGATGCGCAGTTATTCGGGACGTTTCATGACCGACTTGCTGTCGCGCGGCAGCGGTACAGCGCGCGAACGACTCGTGTTTTCGATGGTGCCGCTCGGCCGCGAAATGCGCGCGCAGCTGAACTACCAGATGCCTGCCGGTTACGGCGCCACTTTCGGCGTTGCACTGATGGTACGTCGCAATCCCAATGAACTGGCCGACGCCTCCGCAGAAGCCCTGGTTGTTGCGCGCTACGCGAAGTCGTTCTGAACACTGGACGTTGCGTTGCCAGCGGGGTAAGCTGAAAAACGTCGGCATGCCGCGCCGGACCACATCCCATGGAAAACAAGACATACGAGACATCGTCGGCACCCCAGACTGAACTCGAACAGACCTTCTGGAGCCGTCGCAGCAAATTCCCCGCCAAACTTGAAGCCGCATTCCAGGTCGAAATGGACCGCATGCGCGAAGGCCGCATGCGCCGGACCGGGCTGGCCGCCGTCCTGCTTTTCAGCGCCTTCGCGGTCAGCGACCGCGTGATGTTGCCCGACGCCTATCAGCAGGCGTGGGCGGTGCGCTTCCTGGTGGTCGTGCCGCTCCTTCTGCTGTGTACCTTGTTCGTCTACCGCATCCGGCACGCGGCCTGGCGCGAGGCAGTACTGTCCCTCACGCTGCTTGCCGCCGGCGTCAGCCTGCCGTGGATAGCCGGGCTGAGCACGCATCCCAATGCGGCGCATTACCAGACCGGCGTCACCCTCGTCATCCTGTTCGGGAATATCGTCGTGAACCTGCGCTTTCGCAGCGCGCTCGTCACCTCCGTCGCCATGGCCATCCTTTACGGGATTGCGCTTGGCGCCCAGCACGCGGTTCCGCCCGAGGTCCGGTTCAACAACTGGCTGTTCTGCCTGGCCGCAGTGGCGATCAGCCTGATCGCAAACTTCCGCATGGACCAGGACCAGCGGCGCGCATGGTTCGCCCGCATGCGGGAACAGGAGCGCAACCGCGAATTGAGCCATGCGGTGGAACTGCTGGCGAAGATGTCGGCGGAGGATGCGCTGACGCAGGTCGCGAACCGCCGCGAGTTCGACCGCCGGCTCGATATCGAATGGGGCAGGGCGCGACGGGACGGCACGCAGGTGTCGCTCATCATGGTCGACGTGGACTGCTTCAAGAACTTCAACGACCACTACGGCCATCAGGCGGGCGACGCCTGCCTGCAGCAGATCGCGCGCTGCCTGCGCGAAGTCCCGCACCGCGCGGCCGACCTCGTTGCCCGCTTCGGCGGCGAGGAATTCGCGGTCCTGCTGCCGGGCACTACCGAGGAAGACGCCGCCATCCTGGCCGAACGCATGCGCACGGCCATCATCGACATGCAGATTCCCCATGCCACCTCGCGCGTTGCTCCCGGCGTGACGGCCAGTTTTGGTGTTGCCGCCATGCACCCGGTCGGCAATCGTCAGGCGCCGGACCTCATCGCCGCCGCCGATGCGGCACTGTATGCCGCCAAGGAAAAGGGACGCAACCGGGTCGCCTTGCACGAGCAGGGAACGGAGCTGACGATGGCCGCCGGCGTGGTTCACTAGTTGTCAATCCGGCCACGCAAACCTGGCCGGCTTCCCGTAGAATCGAGCCCTTTCCGCGGCCTTCTCATCATGTACCAGCGTCCCATCGTCATGCTCGACTTCGAAACCACCGGTCTCAGCCCGGGCATGGGGGCGCGCATCACCGAAGTCGCCGCGCTGCGCATCGAAGGCACGCGCATCACCGAGCGTTTCGTGTCGCTGGTGAATTGCGACGTGCAGATTCCGGCCTTCATCACCAGCCTCACCGGCATTACCCAGGAAATGGTCGACAGCGCGCCCTGCGTGTCAAAGGTGGTGCCGGAACTGCTGCGCTTCATCGGACGCGACACGCTGTCCGCGCACAATGCCAGCTTTGACGAGAAGTTCCTGAAGGCGGAAGCCGAGGACCTCGGCCTGGCGCCGGCGCATGAGCAGACGGTCTGCTCGCTCAAGCTTTCGCGCCGCCTGTTTCCCGGCTTGCCCAGCTACAAGCTGTCGCCGCTGTCGTCTTCGCTCGGCATCCGATTCAAAGGCACCGCCCACCGCGCGGAGGCCGACGCCGAAGTCAGCGCGGAAGTCCTGATCCACGCCGCCGGCCACCTCGGCCGCACCTACGGCGTGGACAGCATCGACCCGAAGCTGCTGGCGCGCGTCAACGCGCTTTCGGCCGCGAAAGTACCGGACTTCCTGCGCAGGGAATTTGCCGCGCGGGGATAAAGTTCCGGTAACGGTTGTCCAAGGAGGACACCATGGCGACTTCCCGATTCCTGTTGATTTTGTTGCTGCCGCTCGCCGCATGCGCGAGCACGGACGATGCGGTCAAGGCAGAGAAGGAGGTGGCCGCGAAGAAGTCCGTGCCGCGTCGTGCAGTGCCCGCGCTGGTCGAGCGTCCGGTTGCGCCGGCATCGCCGCCACCGGCCATCACGATGCCGCAGGTGCCGCAATCCGCTGTTCCTTCCGGGCCCGCTCCGGTCAGCGGTTGCGACGCGGGCGGATGCTGGAGCGGAGGAAGCCGCTACAACGGCGGCGCGGGCGGTACTTATCTCGACAAGAGCGGACGCCCCTGCCAGAGCAACGGGACGTTCATGCAGTGCTTCTAGTTGTAGAGCCCGCGCGTCTTCCCAAACAACCGCACCAGCCCCAGCAGCGCATCCACGTTCGACGTCGCCAGGCCGACCAGCTTGCCGATCTCGTGCACCGCCGTCACCAGCGCATCGATCTCCAGCGCCTTGCCCGCTTCCGCATCCTGCAGCATCGAGGTCTTGAACGCACCGAGCTTGCGCGTGACATCCATCCGGTCTTCACCGCTCTGGGCAATCGGACATCCGATCTTCGCGCCGATAGCCGCCGCTTCCGCCATCGCCGACAGGCAGAAGCGGTGCACCAGCGGGTCGTCGAGGATACGGTCGCAGGTCGCGCCCGTCAGCGCCGACACCGGATTCATGGTCATGTTGCCCCACAGCTTGTACCAGATGTCGCTGCGAATATCCTTGCTGGCTTCCGCGTCGAATCCGGCTTTCGCCAGCAGCGCGGCGAGTGACTCCACGCGTGCGGACAGCCCGCCGGCGGGTTCGCCCACGATCAGGCGGTTGCCGAAACCGACGCGCACCAGTCCCGGCTCCGGGCAGGATGCGGACAGGTGCACCACGCAGCCAATCACCTGCTGCGCCGGAATTGCCTGCTCCAGCGCGCCGCCGGGATCCAGCACCGGCAGGCGGGTGCCGGCATAGGGGACGTCGGCGCCGGAAAAGAACCACCACGGCACGCCGTTCATCGCGGTCAACACCAGGGTGTGGGGGCCGATCAGCGGCGCGATGCTGCGTGCCACGTCGGGCAGGGCGGTCGCTTTCACGGCCACGATGACGAGGTCCTGCACGCCCAGTGCCGCCGGGTCAGCCGACGCACGCACCGCAACAGTGCGCGTGCTGCCGTCAACGACCAGTCGTGCGCCATGCGCATCAAGCGCTGCCAGCGTGGCGCCGCGCGCTACCGCACTGACTTCGCATCCCGCTTCCGCCAGTCTTGCGCCGATCAGTCCGCCGACAGCGCCGAATCCGAAAACCGCGATCTTCATATGCCCCCTTTTTTTCACATGTTCATGGTATGTATCGTCGCAGCTCGCTGTGCTACCTTCGCCGCAATAGTTGAACCATTTCCAACAGGCAGGAGGATATCGTGAAATCGCTTCTGGTCATGCTTCTCGTCGGCATCTGCGCCATTGGCGTGCGGACTCCCGAGATCATGCAAATCATCGGCTTCACAAGCTCGGCACAAGACCCCGCGATTTCCATCCGCGCCACGCCCGCAAAGGCACTGCCGAAACCGATGACCGCCGAGGAATTCG
>NZ_LSTO01000001.1:3173536-3183984 GCF_002211445.1 Noviherbaspirillum denitrificans
ATCGGGATGCCGAGCTTGTCAGCGCAGTACAGCACCTGCACGGCGAAGGCTTCATTCAGTTCCCACAGGCCGATGTCCTCGACCTTCAGGCCGGCCTTCTTCAGCAGCTTGGGAATGGCGAACACCGGGCCGATACCCATTTCATCCGGCTCGCAGCCGGCGATGGCGAAGCCGCGGAAGATGCCCAGCGGCTGCAGGCCCTTCTGCTCGGCCAGCTTGCTGTTCATGACGATGGAAACCGATGCGCCGTCGGAGAATTGCGACGCATTGCCTGCGGTAATCACGCCGCCCGGGATCGCGGTGCGGATCTTGGACACGCCTTCCAGCGTGGTGTCGGCACGGATGCCTTCGTCAGCGGATATCGTGACTTCCTTGGTCACCAGCATGCCGGTTGCCTTGTCGGCCACGCCCATGATGGTCGTCATCGGTACGATTTCGTCATTGAACTTGCCGGCGGCCTGTGCGGCAGAGGCGCGCATCTGGCTCTGCACGCCGTACTCGTCCTGGCGTTCCTTGGCAATGTTGTAACGCTTGGCGACCATCTCGGCGGTCTGCAGCATCGGCCAGTAGATTTCCGGCTTGGCCTGCTTGAGCCAGTCTTCCGCGATCATGTGCTTGTTCGCTTCGTTCTGCACACAGGAGATCGACTCGACGCCGCCGGCGGCATAGATGTCACCCTCGCCGGCAATGATGCGCTGCGCTGCGGTGGCAATGGTTTGCAGGCCGGAAGAGCAGAAACGGTTGATCGTCATGCCGGCCGTGGTCACCGGGCAGCCGGCGCGCAGGGCGATCTGGCGGGCGATATTGCTGCCGGTGGCGCCTTCCGGCGTGGCGCAGCCCATGATGACGTCTTCCACTTCACCCGCATCGATCTTCGCGCGTTCGATCGCGGCCTTCAGGACATGGCCGCCCATGGTCGCGCCATGGGTCATGTTGAAGGCACCCTTCCAGGATTTGGCCAGGCCGGTACGGGCGGTGGATACGATGACGGCGTCAGTCATTTGAGGCTCCTTGTGTTGAATTGGTTGGCGTCCGGGTCGGTGCCGGGACGTTTCTTTATGAGGTAGACGACTTCTGGAATTCCAACGAAATTCGAGAATACCACAGTTTTAGCACGATCGTTCGTAAAAAATTATTCAGTCTTTCCGGAGGGCTAGATTGCTGTTTTCAGAGGGAAAAAGTGCATTCGAGGGTTGCTCGGCTTGTAAGTTTCTGTAAGTTTCGAGCAAGCGTCCCGTAAGTTTTCAGTCGCACACTCCGAATCGTGCAATCAAATGGGCAAGTGTATTTGCACATTCAATATTTTAATTATTCGAGTTTGAGGAGATTGGCATGGCGACAGTACAAGCTACGGCTGACCGCGGCATGACAGCAGAAGAAAGAAAAGTTATTTTTGCTTCTTCGCTGGGCACGGTTTTCGAGTGGTACGACTTCTATCTATACGGTTCGCTCGCAGCGATTATCGCGAAGCAGTTCTTCGCGGGCACCGATCCCAACACCGCGTTCATTTTCGCGCTGCTGGCTTTCGCGGCGGGCTTCCTGGTCCGTCCGTTCGGCGCACTCGTGTTCGGCCGTCTCGGCGACATGATCGGACGCAAGTACACCTTCCTAGTGACCATCCTGATCATGGGCCTGTCCACGTTCGTCGTGGGCCTGCTGCCCAACTATGCGTCGATCGGCATTACCGCACCGATCATCCTGATCTCGCTGCGTATCCTGCAGGGCCTCGCGCTCGGCGGTGAGTACGGCGGCGCGGCAACCTACGTTGCCGAACACGCTCCGCACGGCAAGCGCGGCGCCTATACCGCATGGATCCAGACGACCGCAACCCTCGGTCTGTTCCTGTCCCTGATGGTGATCCTGGGGACGCGTACCGCGATCGGCGAAGCAGCGTTCGCCGACTGGGGCTGGCGTATCCCGTTCCTGGTCTCGGTGTTCCTCCTCGCCATTTCGGTGTGGATCCGCCTGTCCATGAACGAATCCCCGGCTTTCGCCAAGATGAAGGCTGAAGGCAAGACCTCCAAGGCGCCGCTGTCCGAGTCCTTCGGCCAGTGGAAGAACCTGAAGATCGTTATCCTGGCACTGGTTGGCCTGACCGCAGGCCAAGCCGTGGTCTGGTACACGGGTCAGTTCTATGCCCTGTTCTTCCTGACGCAGACGCTGAAGGTCGACGGCGCAACCGCCAACCTGCTGATCGCAGCTTCGCTGGTGGTCGGCACCCCGTTCTTCATCGTGTTCGGCTCCCTGTCCGACAAGATCGGCCGCAAGCCCATCATCCTCGGCGGCTGCCTGATCGCTGCAGTGACCTACTTCCCGATCTTCAGCGCCCTGACCCACTATGCCAACCCGGCCCTGGAACAGGCGATCAAGAACGCACCGGTAGTCGTTACCGCAGACCCGGCTGACTGCCAGTTCCAGTTCAACCCGACCGGTACCAAGAAGTTCACCTCTTCCTGCGATATCGTGAAGGCAAAGCTGGCCGCCGCTTCGGTGAACTACACCAACGAAGTCGCTGCTCCGGGCACCCCGGCATCCGTCAAGGTTGGCAACACCGTCATCCAGTCCTACAGCGCCAACGGCCTGTCGAAGGACGACGCTGCCGCCAAGGACAAGGCCTTCTCCAAGGACCTGGGCGACGCGATCAAGGCTGCGGGCTATCCGACCAAGGCTGATCCGGCACAGATGAACAAGGGCATGGTCCTCGTGCTCCTCGTCATCCTGGTGATCTACGTGACCATGGTGTACGGCCCGATCGCAGCGATGCTGGTCGAACTGTTCCCGACCCGTATCCGCTACACCTCGATGTCCCTGCCGTACCACATCGGTAACGGCTGGTTCGGCGGCCTGCTGCCGACGACCTCGTTCGCACTCGTTGCTTACAAGGGCGACATCTACTTCGGCCTCTGGTACCCGATCGTCATCGCACTGGCGACCTTCGTGATCGGCCTGCTGTTCGTGGGCGAAACCAAGGATCGCGACATCTACGCAAACGACTAACCGTCTAATCGTCCCAGGCTTACCTTCCGGTAGCCCTGGTTTCAAAGCCGCCAGTCATCTGGCGGCTTTTTTTATTTCGTCACCACCTTCTGAGCAAATGGCGACGGTAATGGTACTTGCCGGAAGTCCTCCCTCCCCGCTTCGAAGTTCCCCCTTGAATCCTTAACAAATTTCGCGATCCGGGTGCACTGATCGCCCGCAATGCGCGCCTGTCGCAGCGATTCAATTGAATACTATTCAGGCAATTTCTATCTGCAAAACAAGGCATGCGGCACCTTTGATTGCGAGAGGCGAACAACATCATGGCAGTAGACAAACCCAACGCTGGCGGTCCTAAGCCGGCCGCGGCACCCGAACCCAAACAAGCTCCCAGGAACGAGTCCAAGACTCCGCAGGACAACACCGCTGCCAAGCAATCGCCCACGGCAACCAAGTCGGCGCTCAACATCTCCTTCGGCCACGTAACGGACAATGACAAGGGCAAACAGCCCGGCATGCCCCCTGCCGACACGAAAAGCGCCCCAAGTGCCGATCCAAAGAAATCTCCAGGCGAGCCAGGGTCAACCGTCAAGGGCAAGGACAATCAACCTCTCAAGACCCCTGACGGAAAGAAGATCATTCTCGACAAAAACAAGAATCCCATTCCGGTCGCTTCCGATGGCACGCCCATTACCGACCCGAAGGGAAACATCTACGCGGTCGACGAGACCGGCAAGTATCTCCAAACCGTGGATGGCAACTACGGCGTGTACGAGAAGACCAGCAGCCTCCTTGTCGCCGCCGACAATACGGGCAAGATCGTCGCCGACCAGAACGGTTACGCTTACGTGCTCCTGCGCGATGGGAAGTACACCAATGCCGAGGGCAAGGACATCGTCTACGACAAGACTGGTGAGCAGGTCGTCATGACCGGACAGCAAGCCTTGATCCCATTCGAATATGCCGGGGCGAAGTACACCGATATATACAAAAACCTCAAGACAAAGGAACTCGCACTGACGAACGGCGATGGCTTCACCCTGGAAGTCGATCCGGCCACGAATGACTTGGCGAAGGATGCCGATGGTCTGCCCATTGTCCGATACAACCCGGTGGACGACGATCCGAACTGGCCGCCGGCGAAGCCATACGATGACCCGCAGACGACCATCGATAATCTCCCGCAAGGCAAAGAGCGCGGAGACCCGTTGGAGATAAAGAAGTCGTTTTTCAAGAACGGTTATCTGGACACCGACGGCATCTACAGTGCGCTCGCAAAATACAACGTGCTGGATGTCTACAATGCCTTGGCCAAATCCAGCAAGAATGGCGGGAATGACATACCCACCACTGTTCCCGAAGGCAAGACCGGCGAAGTCGTCCAACCGACCGAGGAACAGGCGAAACAGATCGTTGCCACGCTCATCGCCTGGGCGAATATGAACGGACACTACGCGCCGATAAAGGACGGACAGGTTCCCATGATCATGCTGTATGACTCCGGGGATCCCAAAAAACCGGATACCGGCTTCACCGGAGGGAATCGCAGCGGCATTTTATGGATGAGCGGAACCAGCAAAATTCTTCCGTCCATCCTCGCGCACGAGTTGAATCATGAGTTCGCGAATCGAATATTCACGGGAAGGCTTGGCAAGGAAAACGGCCAGAATCTCAGCCAGCTCAATGAAGCCGTCACCGAATATATTTCAACCAAGTGGACGGGCAATCACTCGGACAGCCACCGCGAAGACCCCAACGAGCCAGTCAACGAAGTGAAGGAGCTTCAAAATATCGAAGTAGCGGTAAAGGCCCTGGGGAAGGAGTTCGGCAACGGGGATGACGACAAAGGCATGGACATCCTGCAAAGGGCGTACTTTGCTGGTGATCCGGTCGCGATGGAACTGTTCATTCGCGCGTACAGGAAGGCAGCTGGTACTGACTGACGCACGGGACAAGATGTGGAATTCCCTGTTTTGAAGCCGCCGTCATCTGGCGGCTTTTTTATTCCTTCACATTTTGACGTGAACGCATGCAGACGGCATGCGGGCCGTCCGTGAATCTTCCCCTTTTCGGCCCCGCGACGCTTCGATATTTCTCGGCGAATCCTTAAGAAAATTCGCGACTCACGCGCACCTATCGCCCGACGCGCGCGCATGGCAGAGCCTCTCAATTGAATGCCATTCTGGCAAGACCTATCTGAAAAATAGCGCACGCAGCCTTCCAAGAGGCGCCGATTGCACATCTCTTTAGCCGCGTCCTGAACGTGCTCGGGCCACATGCGCAATGCAACCTCAATCTCTTATCCATTTGACGACCCCAAAGGTCCGATTGCGAGAGGCGAACAAATCATGGCAGTAGACAAACCCAATGCCGGCGGTCCAAAGCCGGCCCCTGCACCCGAGCCCAAACAAGCGCCCAAGAACGAATCCAGGACACCGCAGGACAACACCGCTGCCAAACAATCGCCCACGGCAACCAAGTCTGCGCTCAACATCTCCTTCGGCCAGGTACCGGACAATGAGAAGGGCAAACAGCCCGACAAGGTCCCTGCCGACACGAAAAGCGCCCCCGGTGCCGATCCGAAGGCTGCACCGGGCGAGCCAGGCTCGACCGTCACGGGCAAGGACAATCAACCTCTCAAGACCCCGGACGGACGGAGCATCATTCTCGACAAAAACAAGAACCCCATCCCGGTCGACTCCGATGGCACGCCCATTACCGACCCGAAGGGAAACATCTACGCGGTCGACCAGACCGGCAAATATCTCCAAACCGTAGACGGCAAATACGGCGTGTACGAAAAGACCAGCGGCATCCTCGTAGCCGCCGATGCGCGTACCGGCGAAACGTACAAAGACCTTGGCGGCAACCCCTATTTCATCGACAAGAACGCCGCCTATGTACAAACGCCCGACGGCAAGGATGTTGTCTACGATACGCATGGACATCCGGTCGCTGCCGACACGTATGGCAAGGTTGTCGCCGACCAGAACGGCTACGCCTATGTGGTCCAGCCTGACGGTAAGTACACCAATGCCGAGGGCAAAGACGTCGTCTACGACAAGATCGGCAACCAGGTCATCAAAACCGGGCAGCAGGCCAAGATTCCGGGAAAAAACGGAACCACGCAGTATGGCGACATCTACAAGAACATAGCGAACAACGAACTCGAGCTGACCAACGAAGACGGCTTCGTCCAGAAAGTGGATGCGGCCACAAATGAATTGGCGAAGGATGCCAATGGCCTGCCCATCGTCCTGTACAACCCGATCGACAACGAGCCGAACCACCCCCCGGTGAAGCCCTACGATGACCCGCAGACGACCATCAACAATCTTCCGCAGGGCCAGGAACGCGGCGACCCAATGGAGATCAAGAAGGGACTGCTCAATAACGGTTATCTGGACAGCGACGGCATTAACGCCGCGCTCGCAAAATACAACGTACTCGACGTCTACAATGCCTTGGTCAAAGCCAGCAAGAATGGCGGAGAGGACGTCCCCACCACTCTTCCATACGGCGTTGCCGGCAAAGTCGTCCAACCGACCGAAGAGCAGGCGAAAGAGATCATTGCCACGGTGATGGACTGGATCAAGATGAACGCGCACTATGCGCCGGTAAAGGAAGGGCAGCTTCCCCTGGTCATGCTGTATGACACCGGCGATCCCAAAAAGACGGATTACGGTTTTACCGCAGGAAATGGCAGTGGAACGGTTTGGGTGAGCGGAGCCAGCAAGATCATTCCCTCCATCCTCGCGCACGAGTTGAATCATGCATTTGCGAATCGGATTTTCAAGGGCAAGCTCGGCATGGAAAACGGCGAGAATCTCAGCCAGCTCAATGAAGCCGTCACGGAATATATTTCAACCCACTGGACCGGCAACCATGCGGACAGCCACCGTGAAGATCCCAACGAGCCCGTCAACGAAGTGAAGGAGCTCCAAAACATCGAAACGGCGGTGCAGTCGCTAGGGAAGGAATTCGGCGGCGGCGATGCCCAGAAAGGCTTCGAGATCCTGCAAAGGGCGTACTTTGCAGGTGACCCGGTTGCGATGGAGTTGTTCATTCGCGCGTACAGGAAGGCGGCAGGCACGGCCTGACGCGCGAGAGGGATGGCACTCTCCGTTCTGGCCATCCCGTTACTTTCCCAAGTCCGTATCAAGGCTGGAGCGTCAACACGCCCAGCTTTTCCTTCTCCACATCTTCGCGGCGCGTCTTCATCGGCAAGTACCTGACCTCGGCCCAGCGCTGCATGAAATCGCGGTAATGCGGCGACAGCACGTTGCCCGACTGCCCGGTGGAGTGGATGAAACGTGAGTTCTCGAGGTTGGAGAGGTCGTACAGCGCCCTCAGGCTGGCCGCGTGGTGGTTGGTGAACGGTGCCTTTTCATCGCGCAGGTTATGGCGGCCCACGTTGACCGTGAAGGTATCGCCCGGCGTGGGAATCCTCAGGTCGAAGTACTTTGCCAGCAGATCGACCTTGGAAAACGGCCGATGCTCGGAATGCGCCGCATGGGCCTCGCCCCAGCGCCACTTCGCCATGTCGGGACCGTAGCGCTGCTCCAGGTCGGCCAGCGCCGCGTCCAGCGAGGCCGCCAGCACGTCACCGCAACCTTGACGTCCATTCTTCACGGCGACAGTCACGTCGTTGCACCAACGGCCCTGCCCGTCCTTGTTGGTCAGCACGTTCACCATTGGACGGTGGACGTTGCGCTGCTCCCAGTAATCCTTCATGAGCGCCTCGCCAAGTTCGTCCAAAAAGATCTGTTTCGACGCCATGCGCATCCATGCCGTAAAGATCAGCGGCTCCGCCCGGTTGGCGTCCATCTCGCCGTTCCAGCCAGCCAGAGATTGAAGCGCGGCCTTGGCGCGCTCGGATCGCGGCACGGTGGTGCGCAGCACAGGCAGGATTTCCTGCGCCGCAAGCGACACATGGTCCTTCTGGATCGCGGCGAAGCTGTCCAGGCTGTGCCTTTCCTTTGCATCCAGCAAGGCGTCGATACGGCGAGCACGGTACGGCAAGGTCCATTCGCTGGTCAGGAAGTGCGGGTAATCCGCATCCACGATCTTGTGGTTGGCGGTCATAATGCGGCTCGGCGCCGGATTGAATTTCCGCGGCAACTCCTCGAAAGGAATGAACCCCGCCCAGTCGTAGCGCGCATCCCAGCCCGGCGCCGGCGCCAGGCCCTTGAGGTCGTTCTCCGGCTTGCGCACCGGCACCCGCGCCGGGGCGACAAAGCCGATATTGCCGTCCACGTCGGCGTAGACCATGCTTTGCTGCGGCGATCCGAAGTCGCGCGCGCCATCCAGGAATTGCTCCCAGTTTTGAGCTTGGGTGAACTTCAGACCGGCCTGCAATGTGAGGTCGTCCGGGCGCAGCGCCGTCCAGGCAAAGGACACGACATATTTCGTCGCGTCGAGCGGTGCTTTTTCCATGATGGGAATCGCCCCCGTAATCACAGGCCCATGCCGCGTTTCGCGCACTTCGATGGTGACATCCGGCTGGCCCTTCACCTTGATCGTTTCATTGCGCACCTTGAACTCGGCCCAGCCGTCGGCCGTCTGGTACCTCCTCCGATCCTCGGGATTGACGCGTTCCAGGTAAAGGTCCTGTACGTCCGGCGCGGTGTTGGTGAAGCCCCATGCAATACGATCGTTATGACCGAGCACAACCGAGGGGATGCCCGGTAGCGTGGCGCCGATGACATTGAGCCCCGGTGCGGAGAGATGCGCGAAGTACCACAGTGCCGGTGCCGACAGTCCGAGATGAGGGTCGTTGGCGAGCAGCGGCTTGCCGGTCTCGGACAAGGCGCCGCCGACCACCCAGTTGTTCGATCCCATTCCATCGACGTAGGACGGCGGTGCAATCGCCGCCACTTTCTCGAGCTGCGCGGTGGTGCCGGCCAGTTCGCGGTAGAGCACGGTGTAATCCTGGGTTGGCACTACCGGATCACCGGGATACGGCGCCAGGAATTCATTGATTTGCGCGAGCGAGAGCCGTTGCGACAAGCGCATGCGCAGCAGCTCCTGTGTCCAGTTGCCGCCAAGGTCCCAGGCCATCATGGTCTGCCAGCCGATGGAATCGACAGGATGCCACGGCGCGGGCACAGGTGCGCCCGTCAGGAGGAATTCCGGCGGCAAGGGGCCGCTGCGGTCTTCGAGCCATGCATTGACACCGCGCGCGTAGGCTTCCAGCGCGTCGCGCGTTTGCTGCGACAGATTGCCAAAGATCTTTTCCGCATTGCGGCGCACGCCCAGCGTGCGAAGGAAGCGGTCGGTGGGAACGGCATTTGGCCCGAGGATTTCAGCCATGCGTCCCGCGGCGATGCGGCGGTTCAGCTCCATCTGCCACAAACGGTCCTGAGCATGCGCGTAACCCAGTGCAAAATACGCATCCGCCTGCGATTTGGCGTAGATATGCGGAATTCCGTTGGCATCCCGCACAATATCGACGGGGGCGGTCAAGCCTTTGAGGGTTCTTGTCCCATTTACCATCGGAAGCGTGGCACTGCGGTACCAGGCGGCAACGGCGAGCGTGGCAAGGACCAGCGCCAGAAGGACCAAGGCAACTTTTTTCAATATTCCAGTCATAAGTCTATGCACGCTCCTCGTTTTTGGCGGGTCCGAGGTTATCACAGCGTGAACTGGTAACCGGAGGGAACCATTGTCAGATGGTAAGATGTCGTTTCGAGTAATGACAACGCAGTCGAATTCCTATCTTATGAAATTTGATGTCGCCATTGTAGGCAGCGGCCTCGCCGGCCTGTCCGTCGCCCTTCACCTCGCGGAAACGCACAAGGTGGTTGTGGTTTCCAAACGCAGCCTGCTGGACGGTGCGAGCAACTGGGCGCAAGGCGGCATTGCCGCAGTCCTCGATTCGGGCGATAGCCACGAGCAGCACATCGCCGACACCCTGGTTGCCGGCGCAGGCTTGTGCGATGAGAGCGCCACGCGCTTTATCGTCGAACACAGCCGCGAGGCGATCGAGTGGCTGATCGAGCAAGGTGTTCCCTTCACCCGCGATCCGACAGCGGAACTCGGCTACCACCTGACGCGCGAGGGCGGCCACAGCCAGCGTCGCATCATCCACGCCGCGGACGCCACCGGCCACGCCGTTCAGGTCACCCTGGAGCAGAAGGCGCGCAACCATCCGAACATCACGGTCCTCGAACACCACTACGCGATCGACGTCATCAAGTCGGACAAGCTGGATGCCGGCTCGGGCACGCCCCGCTGTGTCGGCCTCTATGTGCAGGATGTCAATTCCGGCAACGTGATGACCCTGGCGGCGGACCATACGGTGCTCGCCACCGGCGGTGCCGGCAAGGTCTACCTCTACACCACCAACCCCGACACGGCGACCGGCGATGGCATCGCCATGGCATGGCGTGCGGGATGCCGTGTGGCCAACATGGAATTCATCCAGTTCCACCCGACCTGCCTGTACCACCCGTACGCAAAATCCTTCCTGA
>NZ_LSTO01000001.1:3183994-3204232 GCF_002211445.1 Noviherbaspirillum denitrificans
CCTTGCTTGAACTGCTTCACCGCTAGAACAGTCGTATCGCCAATGGTCAACGCAGTCTTCATTCCATCGTCACACGATAAAGCGACCGCTGAAGATTGTTGATTGCCGCCTCCCGCTTGAAGCGGTTGATTGCCTCCTCCGCCACACGCGGCAACCACCGCGCAAACGATGAAGCCAGTAATGCCTGCGTATACCGGCCGTCGGTCCTTCGTCAGAAAAGCCGACATTAAAGCTGAACTACGTTTTTGAGTACAAAGCAGCAAGATCGTCTCCTTAAATTATTTTACTGTTGCACCCAAAGCGTAGTTACTTAGTCACTCTTGAGTTAGTCCATTATTAGTGATCGGTTGTGCAAAAACGAGCTTGCCTGATACTGGAAATTGTGGTCGCATGCATAGATGCGGATGATTTAAACGTGCCGGCGCTGCGCATTGGCACACAAAGCTAGAAAAAGCCACCTAACCTGGCTTGTGCAGGATATCTACCCGCGTCGGCGTGGAGATCGGCACCAATCTGCGAGCACGTTTCCGCATGCACTGACAGCAACAGATGGCATGGTGTATGGCTTACGCGAATCCTAGATAGTGGCGCGCCACACGGCTGATCGCGCAGCCATCTTTACGGTCGCACGTAACGTTGACGCAAGCACGCGTCGGCAGCCATGCAGTCAGGTCAGCGGATTTAAGCAGTTGGAAGGAGCGGGTGCAATGGAATTGACGTTCTAACAGCTTCTATCAATTACGGTTGCCATAAATGCCACTAACCGTTGACCTTTCTTGGAAGCGGACAACGGGATTGCATACAACGCATGGGTTGGCGAGACACACGCAGAAACGGTCAGCTTACTACGACTTCAGGTCGTGGCACCGCCGAATGGTAAGCGCTGCAAAATTGTCTCACCAGGTTTGGCCAAAAATAGCTGTTCGTTCGTTTCGATTTCTGCTGCGATGAAATCTGCTACTGCACGAACATGCGGAGCCTTTCGATGATCTTCATGAATGTGCATATGGAAGCTACGTGTCAGCGAGACCTGCTCGGGTAATACGGCAACGAGGTTAGGAAAATTGGACGCGATAAATACTGGAAGAATGCATAACCCACCGCCGGATAGCGTGGCGTAAAGTTGGGCCAGTAGATTGGTACTGCGCAACTTCGGGGTAATCCCGTTGACGACTGCGTTGAGGTAGTCGAGTTCGGGAAAGAAGACGAATTCTTCAACGTAGCCAATGAAAGGATGTTGTCGAAAATCTTCCTTCGTCTTAATTGAGGGCGCTGACTGAAGGTAATCGGCTGATGCATAAACGAAAAGCCGGTAGTCGGTTAGGCGTCGCGAAACAATTCGCGCGTGCTCGGTTCGTGAGAACCCGATCGCGATGTGGGCTTCCCGTTTCGATAAACTGAATATTCGCGTTGTTGCCATTATCTCAATGTTAAGCGCCGGGTGCTTGTCAGTGAGAATATGCATACGCGGCGCCAGGAAAGTGCTTCCTAGACCATCCGGCGCTCCTATACGAACCGTACCCGATATAGCTTTATCGCGTTGGTTTGCAACGCCCCGTGCGGCGAGAATCGAGCTTTCAATGGTTTCTGCCAGTTCCAGTAGGCGCTCGCCAGCCGGCGTTAAGCCATAACCAGTATTACTTTTCAGGAAAAGCCGGGCATCCAACTGCTCCTCAAGTGCCTGAATATGACGGGCAACAGTTGTATGTTGCGTGTCAAGGAGGTCCGCTGCAGCGGATAGTGTGCCCGTTCGCACCACAGCGAGAAAATACCTGAAATCATCCCATCTCTGAGTCGGCTTTCTGTTGCCCATAAAAATCAGTCAATATTTAAGAGTATCGGGAATACTGTTTTCCAAATAGTAATGCTCCTTATCGAAGGCGTCCACCCTAGTACCTGACAGTTTCCCATCCGGGCTTAATCTTTCTGAGCGTCCTTACAGCTCCTGAAGATTGATCAATTAATGCACAAAGCTTGTGGATGTTTTGCCTTTCATTAACGTGGAAGGCGTTGGTACGCTTCGACTGTACATTACCCCTACAAGGAGATATCGATGACTTACCCTTCCGTTCCACTCGTGCCGCTGCTGATCAACGGCGAATTTGTGCAATCCAAGACCACGGAGTGGAGGGATGTCATTAACCCCGCCACACAAGAAGTCCTTGCACGTGTGCCACTGGCAACCCCAGCCGAGATGGAAGCTGCAGTCGCAAGCGCGAAAGCGGCGTTCTCTACATGGCGCAAGACGCCAATCGGCCAGCGTGCCCGCGTATTTCTAAAGTACCAGCAACTCATTCGTGACAACATTAAATCTTTGGCCGCCACTCTTACCGCTGAACAGGGGAAGACCTTGGCTGACGCCGAGGGCGATGTGTTTCGCGGACTCGAAGTCGTAGAGCATGCTGCGTCAATCGGTAACCTTCAGCTAGGTGAGCTCGCGAATAACGTAGCCAAAGGCGTGGATACCTACACGCTGCTGCAGCCTATCGGCGTGTGTGCAGGAATCACGCCATTCAATTTTCCGGCAATGATTCCGCTCTGGATGTTTCCGATGGCTATTGCGTGTGGCAATACCTTCGTCCTCAAACCCTCCGAGCAGGATCCACTCGTCACAATGCGCTTGGTGGAGTTGGCGCTAGAAGCTGGCATCCCGAAGGGAGTGCTGAACGTCGTTCACGGCGCAGCCGACATCGTCAATGCAATTTGCGACCACCCGGACATTAAGGCGGTTTCCTTCGTTGGTTCAACCAGGGTTGGTACGCATGTGTACGAACGCGCAACGCTCGCCGGCAAACGCGTGCAATGCATGATGGGTGCAAAGAACCATGCCATTGTGATGCCAGACGCAAACAAGGAACAGGCCTTGAACGCACTTGTGGGCGCGGCGTTTGGCGCGGCAGGCCAGCGCTGCATGGCATTACCTGTTGCGGTTTTGGTCGGCGAGGCGCGCAACTGGATTCCGGATCTTGTAGCAAAGGCTAGAGCGTTGCGCGTAGGGCCGGGAAAGGACAATCCAGACCTCGGGCCGGTGATCTCACGTGCGGCAAAAGAACGGGTCGAGGCCATGATCGCGCGGGGTGAACAGCAAGGGGCTACGTTGGAACTTGATGGACGCATCCGCAATCCGTCCACCGAGATAAGCGCAGGTAATTTTGTCGGCCCGACGATTTTCTCTAAAGTGAAGCCTGGCATGGTGATTTACGATGAAGAGATTTTCGGGCCAGTTCTCTGCGTGACTGAGGCAGATACTCTTGAAGATGCCATTGCCTTGATCAATGCCAATCCCAATGGAAACGGTACTGCGATCTTTACGCAATCCGGCGCTGCAGCTCGCAAATTCGAGGAAGACATCGATGTGGGCCAAGTTGGTATTAACGTGCCGATCCCAGTGCCAGTACCGATGTTCTCGTTCACAGGATCGCGCGCTTCGAAGCTAGGTGACTTGGGTCCCTATGGTAAGCAGGTGGTGCTGTTCTATACGCAGACCAAGACTGTGACCGCTCGTTGGTTCGAGGATGACGTATCTACAGGCGTCAACACGACGATCAGTATGCAGTGACCGATGTAGAGTCATGAGACATGCTGTTTGGCGCATATACCGCGCTGCGCAGCATGTCTTTTGCATTTAGTAGGATACTTGTCAGACGGGGAATTGATGAGTGAAAGTCTGCTGCCCAGCGTTATTGATCATAATCTTTCTCGCCGTGCCGGTACCGTCTGAACCCGAAATTGATGGTTTCCTGATGGATCGCCGCATCTTTCGGTTGTCCATCCCCTTAAAGCCAAGGCATCCACACCAATCCGCAGAACTCCGCTGTGTCAGTTCGTACCCGCTTTTCCAATGGCCCGGATAGGACAGTACTCGACCTGATTCACTCATTTCTTAAGCCAAGCTATGCGCACGATCCACAAAGTCCTCGTCGCCAACCGCTCCGAGATCGCCATCCGCGTGATGCGGGCGGCCGCCGAACTCGGCATCCGCACCGTCGCCATTTATGCCAATGAGGATAAGTTCGCCCTGCATCGCTTCAAGGCGGACGAGTCCTATCTCGTCGGCGAAGGCAAGAAGCCGATTGCCGCCTACCTCGACATCGACGACATCATTCGGATCGCGAAGGAAGCGCATGTCGATGCGATCCATCCCGGCTACGGTTTTCTCTCGGAGAATCCCGACTTTGCAGAAGCCTGCGCCAAGAACGGCATCACCTTCATCGGCCCGCAGCCGGAGGTCATGCGCACGCTGGGCAACAAGGTAGCGGCACGCAATGCCGCGGTCGCAGCCGGCGTACCTGTCGTGCCGGCAACCAAGGCACTACCGCATGAGATCGAGCAGGCGAAGAAGATGGCAGCCGAGATCGGCTACCCGCTGATGCTCAAGGCTAGCTGGGGCGGCGGCGGGCGCGGCATGCGCGTGATCGAATCGGAAGCCGAACTGCCGGGCCAGCTGGAAGTTGCACGCCGCGAAGCGCTTGCTGCATTCGGCAATGACGAGATGTACCTCGAGAAGCTGGTACGCCGCGCGCGCCATGTCGAGGTACAGCTGATGGGCGACAAGCACGGCAACCTGGTACACCTGTTCGAGCGCGACTGCTCGGTACAGCGGCGCAATCAAAAGGTGGTGGAACGCGCGCCCGCGCCCTATCTCGACGACCAGACCCGCACCGAGCTTTGCGATGCGGCTTTACGCCTGGGTCGCGCAGTCAACTACACCCACGCCGGCACCGTCGAATTCCTGATGGACGCCGACACCAACAAGTTTTACTTCATCGAGGTCAATCCGCGCATCCAGGTGGAGCACACCGTTACCGAGCAAGTGACCGGCATCGATATCGTCAAGGCGCAGATCCGCGTCTCCGAGGGCATGGCCATCGGCGAGAAGGATGAACACGGCGCCGGCATCCCCGCGCAGGAAGATATCCGCCTGAACGGCCACGCGCTGCAATGCCGGGTGACGACGGAAGACCCGGAAAACAATTTCACCCCCGACTACGGCCGACTGGTCGCCTATCGCAGCGCGGCGGGCTTCGGTGTCCGTCTCGACGGCGGTACAGCCTACTCGGGCGCGGTGATCACACCCTACTACGATTCGCTGCTGGTCAAGGTCACCGCATGGGCGCCGACCTCGGACGAGGCAATTGCGCGCATGGACCGCGCGCTGCGCGAGTTCCGCATCCGTGGCGTGTCGACCAACCTGCCCTTCCTCGAGAACGTCATTAACCATGAGCAGTTCAAGTCGGGTGCATGCATCACGCGCTTCATCGATACCACCCCGGAACTGTTCCAGTTTGCCAAGCGGCGTGACCGTGCGACGCGCCTGCTGCGCTTCATCGGCGATGTCGTCGTCAACGGCAATCCGGAGATGAAGGGACGCAAGGGCGTCGAGGGCATTATCCCGACGCCGCTGCTGCCTACCGTGCATCGCTCGGAACCGATCCTCCCAGGCTCGCGCGACAAGTTCAAGGAACTGGGTGCGGAGAAATTTGCGCAGTGGATGAAGGAGCAGCCGCAAGTCCTGCTGACCGACACCACCATGCGCGACGCGCACCAGTCGCTGTTTGCCACCCGCATGCGCACCGCCGACATGCGTGCCATCGCGCCCTACTACGCACGCATGCTGCCCAACCTGTTCTCGATGGAGTGCTGGGGCGGCGCGACCTTCGACGTGGCGATGCGCTTCCTGAAGGAAGACCCGTGGGATCGCCTCTCGCAACTCCGCGAGGAGGTGCCCAACATCCTGTTCCAGATGCTGCTGCGCGCGTCCAATGCCGTGGGCTACACCAACTACGCGGATAACGTGGTGAAGCACTTCGTCGACCAGGCAGCCAGGGGCGGCGTCGACCTGTTCCGCGTGTTCGATTCGCTCAATTGGGTGGAAAACATGCGCGTGGCCATCGACGCGGTGCGCGAATCCGGTGCGCTGTGCGAAGGCGCGATCTGCTACACCGGCGATCCCTTCGATCCGACGCGTCCGAAGTACAGCCTGAAGTACTACGTCAACATGGCAAAGGAACTGGAGAAGGCCGGCGTCAACATCCTCGGCATCAAGGACATGGCCGGCGTGTGCAAGCCGCACGCGGCACGTGAACTGGTGAAGGCGTTGAAGGAAGAAGTGGGCCTGCCGATTCACTTCCATACGCACGACACAAGCGGCATTGCCGCCGCCTCCGTGCTGGCAGCCGTGGAAGCCGGATGCGACGCGGTCGACGGGGCGATGGACGCGATGAGCGGCCTGACCTCGCAGCCCAACCTCGGTTCGATCGCTGCCGCGCTGCAGGGCACGGAACGCGATCCGAAGATGGACAAGCAGGCGATGTTCGCGATCTCCCAATACTGGGAAGGCGTGCGCCGCCAGTACGAGCCCTTCGAAGCGGACATGCGGTCCGGCACTTCGGACGTGTACCGCCACGAAATGCCGGGCGGCCAGTACACGAACCTGCGCGAGCAGGCGCGCGCGATGGGTATCGACCACCGCTGGACGGAAGTTGCGCAAGCCTATGCCGACGTCAACCAGCTGTTCGGCGACATCGTGAAGGTGACGCCGACCTCGAAGGTGGTGGGTGATATGGCGCTGTTCATGGTCGCCAACGACCTGACGCCGGAGGACGTGAAGAATCCTGACAAGGAAATTGCTTTCCCCGAATCGGTGATTTCGCTGTTCAAGGGCGAACTCGGCTTTCCGCCCGACGGTTTCCCCAAGGAGCTGGAGAAAAAGGTCCTGAAGGGCGACAAGCCGATGGTCGGCCGTCCGGGAGCGAACCTGCCGCCGGTCGACCTGGCCAAGGCGAAGGAAGAAGCAGAAAAGGCGGTCAGCCGTGCGATCTCCGAGCAGGAACTGGCGTCTTACCTGATGTACCCGAAGGTCTTTCGCGACTATGCTGAGCATCGCCGCAACTACGGCGACGTGAGCGTGCTGCCCACGCAGGTGTTCTTCTATGGCTTGAAGGAAGGCCAGGAAATCTCGGTCGATATTGACCAGGGCAAGACACTGATGATGCGCCTGCAAGGGCGCACCGAACTGGAGGAAGAAGGCCAGAGCAAGCTGTTCTTCGAGCTCAACGGACAGGCACGCATGGTGCGCATCGACAAGGCGGGTGCCCTGAAGCTGGTCACGCATCCACGCGCGCAGGATGGCAATGCCAGCCACATCGGTGCGCCCATGCCAGGCATGATCGTGACGCTGGCGGTGAAACCCGGGCAGAAGGTAGCCAAGGGCGACCCGCTGGTTTCCATCGAAGCTATGAAGATGGAAACCATGATCCGGGCCGAACGGGATGCCATCGTGAAACAAACCCATGTCAAACCGGGCGCTGTTGTAGCGGCAAAGGATTTGTTGGTTGAGTTCGAACGGTGAGTGCGCCACGCTAGAAGGGCTGAAATGATTACGCATAGTATTGACGCGCTCTGATGCTACTGGGGACAGTGTCCTTGATCGTGTCCCTAGCTTTAACCAGATAAAGAACTCCTTCAGGTATTCGAAACTCGTAATGAAGGATGTATTTGAAATCATCGAACAGCTTGCGAGTAGTTGTCGTTATTGAAGGGAAATGTGATGAAGATCGGAATTCTTGGTACCGGACACATTGGCAAGACGTTGGCACGTACGCTCGGTGCGGCTGGGCATGACGTGAAGGTAGCCAACTCGCGGAGCCCCGAGACTATCGAGACTGATGTACTAGAGCTTGGCGCACGCCCAGTCACGGCGACGGACGCCGTGGAGAACGTCGACGTCGTTATTCTCTCTGTCCCGTTAAATCGCCTTCCTGAAATTGCACCACTTATCACTAAGCTGAGTGCCGAGACGGTCGTTATCGATACTTCGAACTACTACCCATTTCGGGATGGGAAGATTGAAGCCATTGAAGCGGGGCAAGTCGAAAGCGAATGGGTGGCTCGGCAGTTGGGACGACCAATCGTGAAGGCGTGGAATGCAATCGGATCGGACTCCTTTGCAAGGAAGGGAACACCTCCGGGAACACCGGGCCGCATTGCTATTCCTGTTGCAGCGGATCGGGAAGTGGATCGTAAGGTGGGAATGTCGCTAGTTGAGGACACTGGGTTCGATGCCGTCGATGCGGGCATGCTTGCAGACTCTTGGCGACAGCAACCTGGCGCGCCTGGGTATTGCACAGATTTGATCCGCGAGGAGCTTCAAGCGGCGCTGACTGCAGCCGAAAGATCTCGGCTGCCCAAGCGACGCGACCTGGCGGTCCAGGCAATGCAAGAGCGCATTGGTGACACTACAACGAACCCGGATGCGGACTACGCCGTTCGGCTGAGTCGTGCCTTGTATATGTAATACATTCAATTAAGTTTAGTAAAAAGCGAGACGTTTACCCTTGAAAAAGCGGTCAGTTCAACGCCTCCGCGCGCATGCGATCAGCGAGTAACACAACGAAACTGTGCGACTTCGTGCTTGGCACAGCAAGTATTCGTATTACGCGCTGAATAAGCACGTTGTGTTCGGCCGCAATTTGGGATACGAGCTATTCCAATGCAAGCATGGTGTGACTTTTGTGAATAACGCGGAATACCCCGACCGCATCAGCCAGTACGCTCGCTCTTTCTTGCATCGCGCCGGCGACTGATGCAGCCTCCTGCACCAACACAGCATTTTGCTGCGTGACCTTGTCCATCTCGTTGATGGCCTTATTCACCTGTTCGATACCGGCACTTTGTTCTTCGCTGGCCGCCAGAATCTCAGCCATGATGTCGGTCACGCGCCTGACGCTGCTGACTACCTCTTCCATTGTAGAGCCGGCCTGGTTGACTAGTTCGCTTCCCGAATCAACCTTGTCGACGGAATCGCCGATTAGCGCTTTGATTTCCTTGGCCGCAGACGCGGAACGTTGCGCTAGGTTGCGCACTTCAGCGGCGACCACAGCAAAACCGCGTCCCTGCTCTCCCGCACGTGCCGCTTCGACAGCCGCATTAAGGGAAAGGATGTTAGTTTGGAATGCAATGCCATCGATGACGCTGATGATATCGACAATCTTGCGCGAACTGTCCTTGATGGACGCCATGGTATCGACCACGTTCCGAACAACTTCGCCACCCTTGGTGGCAATGGCCGACGTGGATTGCACCAACTGGTTGGCCTGACGCGCATTTTCAGTGTTCTGCTGCACGGTCGCAGTCAGCTCTTCCATTGCCGAGGCTGTCTCTTCCAGCGATCCCGCCTGCGATTCGGTGCGTGCAGAAAGGTCCGCATTGCCTGCGGCAAGCTGTTGCGAGACGCCGCCAATTGTATCGGTGGTGCTGCGGACATCGCTGATGATGGAGTTCAGGCTTCCGTTCATCTTGCCCAGTGCGTCGAACAGTTGGGCGATCTCGTCGCGATGTTTGTCATTGATCTCGGTGGTCAGGTCTCCGGAAGCGACGATGCTGGCAACGCTAACTGCTTGGTTCAGCGGCGCAGTAATGCTGTGCGTGATGCGCCAAGAAATCAACGCACCGATGCAGATTGCCATAATTGTCAGAACAACAAGCAACGACAAAAGATCGCTGTCCGCAGCCTCTGAATCGGTAAGTACCTTCTTTTCAGCCTCACGCTGGATGGCAAGCAGCTTGTCAATCTCCGCCACAGATTTCATGTTTAGTGGGTCGATATATGTGGTGATTACCGCGGCGGCGCCCTCAAAATTCATATTCTGCCCCTGCAAGACCGCGATCTTGTATTGCGGCGCAAGGTTCTTCTCGATTTTTTTTAGTTCAGCAAGAATGTCCTTTTCGCCATCAGAAAGTGGAAGCTCAATCAGTTTTGCATACGCCTGGTTATACAAGGCGTTCTGCTTTTCGACACGTTCCTTCTGAATATCGACGGTCGATATATCAAGCATGTTGCGCATCGCTATGCCGCTTTGCATCAGCGCACTTTTCATGTCCGCTACGAGATCTGCCTTCAAATTGGCAGTTCCCAGTCCTTCCTTGAGGGCTTTTCTGTTTTGGTTGACCAGCAGTGCGCTCACCGTGACAACCACTGTTAGCAGTGCAAGGATGACGGCAAATCCAATTCCCAATCGGGTTCCAATCCGCACGTTACGCAAGTTCATAAGGGTCTCCTTCGCCTAAATTGGCAGCTTCATTGCCCTCATGCCTGCGGCGCGCCCAGATCACTTCGGGTCTTCTTAAGTTCGGACCGATCCGAACATCACGCGGGCAGCGTTGTTATAGTGCAATGACTCACCAGCTTATTTATTAATTGGTTGGGAGGCGAGCCAAGAAAAGACACAAGCGGTGTGCTTTTTGTCCACTTGAACTGAATGACTAATTAATGTACGAGGCAGGTAGCGATGGTACGACCTCAGGATTTCACTCGATGCCCGACCGGATATGAATGAAAGTACATAAAGGATTTATGAATTCATAAATCCTTTATGTATTCGTATGTAAAGTCCGCAATAAGAAGATGACATTACTTCTCGAATGTTGCGTTCCTTCACTCGATTTTCGTTCAGGAAGGTGGAGAAAGTCGTGCTGGCACGTGTGGCGACGACGTACTCAGCGAATTCACGGCTAGCTGAGTTGAGCAGAGGAAGGCTTACGGGCACCCGCCGCACCGGTCGTCCTACGCCATCGGGCCGGGGTTCTCGCCATCGAGTTCGAAATCTTCAAAGCTGTCGATGGCGAAAACGAACTGATCTGATTGCGATTACAAGACTGTTCCTTTCGCGCGTCGCCATCCATCATCGATCAGTGATATTCGATTCATGTATCAGTTCCCGGAGCTAGTGCGTCGGCTACAGGCAAGCTCGTCTCAAATAAGCAACAGATTTTAGTTATACACAAACGGGCGGATTTTTCGGGCAGTTGTCTGATTTTCCTTGAGTGACGCACCGCATCAGAGCATCTTTTCTAAGGAGAACATTTAAACGCAAATTAAACCAGACGCGTCAAGCTAACTGAAACACGAATGCCGAGAATATGTGCAAAGACTCTGAGTACGTCGCAGGACATCGCACTGGTAACAGACACCAGTTCTTGAGCCCACTTGATGGATCGTACGAAGGCAATGGACCCGGAGCTCGGTTTGGATCACTTGCGGAATGTGAAGCTTGGTTCAATCGAATTCGGGCGAAGTTTGCAAACGATCAAAATACGTCCTGTGATAGTGGAACGAGTTCTGAATTTTGGAACCATTACAGCGGAGAATGCGTTGAATATTCACGCCATGGATTCGACTACTGGGAGTGGCGACTTACGCGACGTGGTTGGGCGGTCTTAACGGATAGCGGCTGGGTTCTTAATTCGGACCTCTCCGAACCGCTTGGTAGCATCAAAAATTCTGTGCGGTGAGGCCGTTTCAAAGCACCAACTCATGCCCATACTTGAATGCACTCATCAAACATGATGTCGAACTGGCTGGCTTCTTGCGTCACGCAATAGGCGGCACGATCCAATCTTTCTCTGTTTCGCGCAACGCAAGATAGAGCAATCTTTGGGCGATCTCATGGGTTAGGAAGTCACTCCGATTCTTTACTGTCTTGTGCAGCAGCATGTGCATAATCTCGGTGGCGCTTGTCTTGCAAATCACTCTTTGCACCGCAATGAATATGCGAAGAACGAGATCGCCTTCGCCCATCTCCGCCGTCCCATCCCCAGAAAAAGTCGTTGATTTGTTACTCCTGACGCTCCATGGCGCAGATCTCACGTTCGCTGTATTAAATGTGCGATGCGGGTCAAAATGTGAATCTACGGATGTGCAAACAGACATCAAGGCACTCAAGGCGACTCAGTTCGTTTGTGCCATATCAATGATGCTAGATAAGGATGTAAGACTTCTTCAACCTGCAAAATCTTTGCATAGTGCAGCAATTCTTCTATATCTAGGCGATTGCTGATCCACGCCTGGCGAAGAGCATTCAGTGCAACTTGAAAGCCGATTCTTCGATGAAATCTGAAACAGTCTGCTACCGTTTTAGCGACGCCGTAGACTCGAATTTGTAAACCGTTCACTACATGTGTTTCGATTCCGGACGAGAACGCTGCACCTGAGAGCCGAGCATAATAAAGTTTTGAAGGAGTTATTTTTGGCGGCTTGTATTGTGGTGGGACTGCTAACCAAATGCCACGCTCCAGATGCGTTTCTATATGAAAAAAACGCAAAGCGCTGAAGAGGCAAAACACTCCTTTCCTCATTTGAACAGCAACTTTCAAGAGTTCTTCATGCTCGGACATAGGGGCATTAGCGTCTCGGTATAGCCCTCGACTCACGCGCTCTATTTGTCCCCCTCTTACCAAGCGAGTCAATGCTACACGCGGTGCTCCTGCCTGTTCCGCGTCACTAACCCTAAAGTACGGGCGCTCCTTTGAAAGAAGCAAAATGGATTCAGCATGCGTAGTTCTCATGTATCCGTACAAAAGTCATCGCTTCGAGTTAAATCCCAAGGGGGCCAACCCGTATTCCCATCTGTCGCCCCGCATCTGTTACAACGAATTTGCGCTTTGCTTGTGAAGACAAAGCGAGAGTCTTTGTAATCTTGATATAGCCGACTCTAGAGACCGCCACGATGGAAATCAGGGTTTGGAGGTGCCTAATTGAGTTGGCAATCTCTTTCGGCGTTTTAGGGGCCCGTCCTGGATAGCTTTCTGCAGTAAGGGCAGTTTCACAAAGATCTTTGATTTGCACGTTCACGCCGTCGTACCGGCTTTCGTTGGATGTAGCAAATTCTGCCAGGTCATGAAGTTCATCTAGCATTTCCGGCGTCAACGTTGCTAACCAATCGCCGATACCGAAGCGCGCCTCGGCGCGTCTTGCAGCCAAGAATGCCCTCAATGAATTTCCATATGAGGCGGCGACTTCAGCAAAACTTTTATTCATGATTCAAGAACGTCCTGCGTTATGGCAGCCACGCAAGACTAGATTGGTTATTTAACAAGGGATCGGCCGAGCCGGGATGGAATTCCCAGCATACTGGGAAGACAAATAATAGCGCACTTGAGAGATTCCCCGAAAACAAGGGGGAATTTTGGAACAAGGAATTGCAAGTAGTTTTGGGAGAGTATTGCGACAGTTGAGGCTTTCCGCAGGCATGACGCAGGAAGCGCTGGCTTTGGAAGCAGGGCTACAACGAAAGTACATATCAAACTTAGAGCTAGGTGAGTATCAGCCGACACTAACCACAGTGTTCAAGCTTGCAGGCGCATTGGAGATAGAGCCAAGCGCTTTGGTCGCCCTCGTGCATGCGGAAGTATCCAGGGCAGAGGGATCAAAAAAGTAGTACTTCTGATCGAAGCCGGACCCCGGGTATTTCATTTGAGTGCGCACATAGCATGAAGGCGAATCGCCTTTACTAGACACTCAACGACGCTTCAACAAAAGTCTCACGTTCATTTTTGATTTGCTGACTAGACATTTCAGGATAAAGAGGTGCTGTCTAGTTTTTTGAGCTGAAGTGCGGAATTATTGCTGCAACACTGCAGCTCCGCTGGCTCACTCACTTTTTGTCTAGCTTCATCTTTACACATAAAGCACGGATGCGCACCTTGTCCATATCGAGGCCGAACAGCTTGGCCAGCACCGCCTGGTCGACGGTCTGCATCTGCTCGCCGTTCCAGACTTCGCAGCCATCCTTGCCGAGCCGGATCACGCAGTTCATCGGTTCCATCGCTGCATGGGCGAGGTAGGGGAAGTCGTACGCGGCATCGAAGGTGCGGGCCGCCTTCGACAGCGCGGCATCGGCGTCGCCATTGCTGGCGGCGACCTTGCCGGGCGACTTCGCCAGCTCCTGGTATTTCGCCATGATCTGTTCGCTGCCGAGCTGGAAGGCATTGCTCTCGTCCCATTCGACGGACAAGGCATCACGTCCCTTCTTCGCGCTCCAGGTGTCTTTTGCGAGCACAGCGACGCCGCTGGGTATCTGCACTACATTGACAACCCCCTTGACCGCTTTCGCGCGGGTCGCATCGAAGGACTTCACTTGCGCGCCGAAACGCGGCGCATGCGCGACTACCGCCGTCAGCATGCCGGGCAGGTGGATGTCTTGCGTGAAGACCGCCTTGCCGGTGGTCTTGGCAACGCTGTCCTTGCGTGGGATGCGCTTGCCGACCAGGGTGAAATCCTTCGGGTCCTTCAGCTTCACGCTGGCCGGCGCCGCTTCATCCGATGCCGCGCGGGCGAGCTGCCCGAAGCTGGCCTTCTTGCCGGAACCCGGGTGCGTCACCGTGCCGTTGGACACGCGGATCTCAGCGGCTGGCACCTTCCACTGCTGCGCGGCGGCGGAGACCAGCATCGCGCGCGCGGAGGCCCCCGCGTGCCGCAATTGGTCCCACGAGTTGGCCATCGCCGTGCTGCCGCCGGTGCCTTGCGCTTCGCCCCAGAACAGGTTGTTGTAGCGCTTGGCGTCGGCGGGCGCGCTTTCGACGCGCACCTGCGACCAGTCGGCATCCAGCTCTTCCGCCACGATGGTGGCGAGACCGGTATAGGTGCCCTGCCCCATTTCGAGATGCTTGGAAATCACGGTTACGGTGTTGTCTTCGGCGATGCGCAGGAAGGCATTCGGCTCGAAACTCATCGCGGCCTTCTTGCCGGTTGCGGCAGCGCCGGACACCGGCAGGTAGATGGCCAGCGTCAGTCCCGCAGTGCCCTGTAGGAAGCGGCGGCGGCTTTCATTTTCGATGCGTGCAGTCGTCATGCTCGTTCCCCTTTCAAGCCAGCGAATTGGCGGCTTCATGGATGGCTGCGCGGATGCGGACGTAGGTGCCGCAGCGGCAGACGTTGCCGGCCATCGCGGTGTCGATGTCGGCGTCGGTGGGTTTGCGATTGGTCCGCAGGAGCGCCACGGCGCTCATGATCTGGCCCGACTGGCAGTAGCCGCACTGCACCACGTCGAGCTTCTGCCAGGCTGCCTGCACCGCCTTGCCCACGCGCTCGGCATCGACGCCTTCGATGGTGACGATGTTCTTGCCCGCTGCCGCCGATACCGGCGTGCTGCAGGAACGCACCGGCTGGCCGTCCAGATGCACGGTGCAGGCGCCGCAGAGAGCCATGCCGCAGCCGAATTTGGTGCCGGTGAGCTGCAGCGTATCGCGCAGGACCCACAGCAGGGGCGTATCCGGTTCGGCATCGACGCGGGTGGCCTTGCCATTGATATTGAGTGTGATCATCGACGGCTCCAGTGAAAAAGGCGGTGGTTGGGGTGACTGCTATTTTCTCCGGCTCCTTGTCATTCCGTTAGCCAAATTCTCCGGAATTCTTGCCTTATTCTCCGATGCTTTCATTTATGTCAATACACTTTCCGGGAAAGAACGACTATGCCGAACTCGTCATGAAAGCGCGGGTGCCGCGCCAAGACGGCCGTCATGTCCAGGCCTACCATGGCGCCATGCATACCATCTCTGTCATCGATTCCCATACCGGCGGCGAACCGACCCGCCTGATCGTTTCCGGCGGACCGGACCTTGGCAGCGGGCCGCTGTCGCAGCGGCTCGAACGCTTCCGCGAAGCCTACGACCATATAAGATCCGCCGCCGTCTGCGAACCACGCGGCTCGGACGTCGTGGTCGGCGCCCTGCTTTGCGCACCGCATGACCCGAGCTGCAGCGCTGGCGTGATCTTCTTCAACAATGTGGGCTACCTCGGCATGTGCGGCCACGGAACAATCGGCCTGGTTGCATCACTGGCCCACCTCGGCCGCATCGGCACCGGTGTCCATCGCATCGAAACGCCGGTCGGCATCGTGGAATCCGAATTGCATGCCGACGGCAGCGTCACCGTGCACAACGTCCCCGCCTACCGCTCGCGCAAACGGGTTGGCGTCGATGTCGAGGGCGTCGGCCGCGTCGAGGGCGATGTCGCGTGGGGCGGCAACTGGTTCTTCCTGGTCGAGCGCCATGGCCAGCGGCTGAGCCTGGACAACACCGGTCCGCTGACCGCATTCGCGTCACGTGTGCGTCACGCGCTGGAAGCAGCCGGCATCACCGGCGACGACGGCGCACCGATTGACCATGTCGAACTGTTCGGCCCGCCGGCTGACCCGGCCAATGACAGCCGCAGTTTCGTGCTCTGTCCCGGCAATGCGTACGACCGCTCGCCCTGCGGCACCGGCACCAGCGCCAAGCTGGCCTGCCTCGCGGCGGACGGCAAGCTGGAGCCCGGGCAGACATGGCGGCAGGAAAGCATCATCGGCAGCGTATTCGAGGCGAGCTACCGGCGCGGCGATACAGCGGGACGCATCCTGCCGTCGATCCGCGGCCGCGCGCATGTGAATGCGCAGGCGACGCTGCTGCTGGATGAAAGCGATCCCTTTATTTGGGGCATACGCTGAGGCAGTCGATGGACACCGACATCGCGATCATCGGCGCCGGCATCATCGGCGCCGCTTGTGCCGACGCCCTCGCCGCACATGGCTTGCGCGTCACCGTCATCGAATGCGACGCTGTCGGCAGCGGCGCGACGGCCGCCGGCATGGGGCATCTGGTGGTGATGGACGACAACCCGGCGGAACTGGCGCTGACCGCTTACTCGCTTTCCCTGTGGCGCGGACTCACCGGCGGCAATGCCGCACGTCACGAATACAGTCATTGCGGAACACTCTGGCTCGCTGCTGACGATGAGGAACGGGAAGCAGCACGCACCAAGCAGCACACGCTGCTGGCACAGGATATCGACAGCCAATTGCTGGACGCACATGCGCTCTACGCCACCGAACCGCATTTGCGTCCGGGCCTGGCGGGAGCACTGCATGTGCCCGGCGACGGCATCGTCTATCCGCCGAAGACAGCGCGCTTCCTGCTCGAGCGCGCCCGGGGCGTGCGGCTGGTAACAGCACGCGCTGAAGCCTTGCTCCCGGAAGGCGTGCTGCTCGGTGACGGCAGCATGATCCACGCACGCACCGTGCTGGTTGCCAACGGCGCTGCCGCATTGTCCCTGTGCCCCGAACTTCCGATCCGCCCGAAGAAAGGCCATCTCGTCATCACCGACCGCTATCCCGGCACCCTGCGCCACCAGCTGGTGGAACTCGGCTATATCAAGAGCGCGCATGCCGGCGATGGCGACTCGGTCGCCTTCAATGTGCAGCCGCGCCCGACCGGACAATTGCTGATCGGATCATCGCGCCAGTTCGGGGTTACCGGCAAGGAGGCCGACATGCGTATCGTGTCGCGCATGCTGGCGCATGCCGCCGGCTACATGCCGATGCTCGCGCAGCTCAACGCGCTGCGCTGCTGGACCGGCTTTCGCGCCGCCAGCAGCGATGGCTTGCCGCTCATCGGCCCCCATCCCGGAAGGCCGAATGTCTGGCTGGCGACGGGACACGAAGGCCTGGGCATCACGACCTCGCTCGCCACCGCCGCGCTGCTCGCCGCACAGTTCACCGGCACACCGCCGGCGATTCCGGTCGCGCCCTACCTGCCCGCCCGTTTTCCCGAACTCACGCACGTCCATGAATAACACCGTCTCCCTGTCGATCGACGGCCGCGCCGTCATCGTTCCCGCAGGCATCACCGTTGCCGCCGCACTGGCAATACAGGGCAACGGATTCACACGACGCGCCATCGGCGGAGCAATGCGTACGCCGGTATGCGGGATGGGCATTTGCCAGGAATGCCGGGTCACGATCGACGGGGTTCCGCATCGCCTTGCATGCCAGACCCTGTGCGCGAACGGCATGCGGGTGGAAACGGCCAATACGGAGAATGCAATTGAATCGCGCGGTTGATGTCCTCGTCGTCGGCGCCGGTCCGGCCGGACTTTCCGCCGCGCATGCCGCGGCCTGCAGCGGCGCGCGCGTCGGTGTCATCGACGACAATCCGCACGCCGGCGGACAGATCTGGCGCGGCGGTCCCGAGGCACACACCGACGCTCGCTCATTATGGGCAGCGCTGCGTAGCATGGATAACGTGACCATGTTCCAGCAATGCCGCGTCGTGATGCCGCTCGATGAACGCATGCTGCTGGCCGAATCCGGAGGCCAGCCACTGCATTTCCGCTACGGCAGCCTGATCCTGGCGACAGGCGCGCGTGAAAGGCTGCTGCCGTTTCCGGGATGGACACTTCCTGGCGTCACCGGCGCAGGGGGATTGCAGGCACTGGCGAAGGGTGGCTATCCGGTGGGGGAAAAACGCGTGGTCGTTGCCGGGTCGGGGCCGTTGCTGCTCGCCGTTGCCGCCACGCTGCTTGAAAAAGGAGCGCGCGTCCAAGCCATCGTCGAGCAGGCGCCGCAATACAAGCTCGCGCAATTCGCGCTGTCGCTGTTTGCCACACCGGCGAAACTGCGGCAGGCGATCCAGTTGAAGGCACGACTCCGCAACATCGCCTATTGGACGAACAGCTACCCGGTCGAAGCATGCGGAAACGCGCGCCTCGAATCAGTGCGTGTACGGCGTGGAAATGATCTTGTCGATATCCCCTGCGATGCACTCGCCTGCGGTTTCGGCCTGCTCCCCAATACCGAACTGGCAAGTGCATTCGGTTGCGCGCTCGATCAGGGGGCAGTTGCCGTCGACGCGCACCAGAGCACGTCGGCGCCGCATGTTTTCAGCGCAGGCGAAAGCACCGGCGTGGGCGGCGTCGGCCTTGCACGGATCGAGGGCAGGATCGCGGGGCTCGCCGCTACCGGCAAACTGGCGGAAGCGGAAAAGCTCTTCGGCGAACGCGCCCGCTGGCAGGCATTCGCCCGCCGCCTCGCCCATGCGTTCGCATTGCGCCCGGAGTTGCGTTCGCTCTGCAAGCCGGACACGCTTGTCTGCCGCTGCGAGGACGTGCCGCACGCCGAACTCGCCATGCAGACAAGCTGGCGCAGCGCCAAGCTCCACACGCGTTGCGGCATGGGGCCTTGCCAGGGCCGTGTATGCGGCGGTGCGACGGGCTTCTTGTATGGCTGGACACCGGATTCGAGCAGGACGCCGGCCGTACCGGCACGCATATCCAGCCTGATCTCTGCAGGCGACAGCGGGCAATCGGTGGTTGCGCGGCGGTAATAAATTCGGGTTACCATAACCGAATGAAACTGCCTCGTGCCGCCACCAGCATCACCGCACGCCTGCTCATGCTTGGAGCGGCCATTGCGATCGTCGGCACGGTCATCCGATTTGTCGTGATGACAAACTTCCTGCGTGAGGACATCGGCTCGGTCGTTGCAGCGCAACAGCTTGCGCTCGCCAGCTATGTTGCCCACGACATCGACCAGAAAATCATCCAGCGTCAGCGGCTCTTGCAGCAGATGAAGGAGTCCCTGCCGATGGACTTGCTTGACCAGCCCGACAAGCTGCGCCTGTGGCTGCGCGACCATCACGAGCTGGTGCCGCTTTTCTCCTACGGCATCTTCGTTGCGGACAGGGAGGGACGGACGATTGCGGACTATCCCGCCAGACCGGAACGGAGCAACATCAATTACACAGGGCGCGACTATTTCCAGCACGCCTTGGCCGGCAAGCCATACATCGGCAGGCCGGTGATCGGACTGGCAGCCAGGGAACCAGTCCTTCCCATGTCAATACCGCTGACCGACGATCAGGGGCAGGTCAAGGCGGTACTGGCAGGCATCATCACACTGTCCGATCCCGATTTCCTCGATGTGCTGCAAACAAGCCGCATTGGGCAGGCAGGCGGATTCCTGCTCGTGTCGCCACGCGACCAGCTTTTTGTCGCGGCCAGTGATCCGAGCATGACGCTCAAGCCCACCCCGCCTGCCGGCGTCAACCTGCTGCACGACCGCGCGATGGCAGGGTTCCGCGGCACGGGAATCACCGTCAATGCGAAAGGCGTAGAGGAAATTTCTGCCATGGTATCCGTGCCGACCACGGGATGGTTCGTGGTTGCCAGGCTGCCGACCAGCGAAGCATTCGCGACCGTCACCCGCTTGAAGGACTTCGTGATCAGGAACAGCGGCCCGGCGGTCATGTTGTTCCTGATGCTTGCCTGGATCGGCATCTACTACACCTTCCGTCCCCTCTCCAGGGCTGCCGACCACGCGGACCGCATGACACGCGGCGAGATCCCGCTCGAGCCGCTGCCGATCGTGCGCAACGATGAAGTCGGACATCTCACCGAAGCGTTCAACAGGCTCCTGCTCAAACTCAGCGAAAGCCAGGCCGAGTTGAACCGCATGGCTCACCATGACGGGCTGACCGGCCTGCCCAATCGCCTGCTCCTGTCCGACCGCCTGCAACAGGCGCTTGAACGTGCATCGCGCAACAGGACGCAACTCGCGGTCCTGTGTCTCGACCTCGACGGCTTCAAGCCGGTCAACGACGCCTACGGACACGATGCCGGCGACGAAGCCTTGCGGCAGGGGGCGCGCC
>NZ_LSTO01000001.1:3204242-3211408 GCF_002211445.1 Noviherbaspirillum denitrificans
CGATACCGCTGTCAATCAGCAACCTCACCACGCTCGACGCCCGCACGGCGGACAGTTCCCAATTGGACGGAAACTGTGCGTTCTTGATCGGTACGCTGTCGGTATGCCCTTCCACCTGGATGGCGTGGCCGACGCTCTTGAGCACCTCCGCCACGGCGCGCAGGGCTTCGACACTTTCGCCGGAAAGCCTTGCATCACCCGGCGAGAACAACACGCTCGCATTGATCTCGACATTTACGCCGCGCGCGCTCTGGGTCACACGCACCTTGCCCTGCTGGACGAGGGGCGCCATCACGTCCTGGATGTTGCGCGCCACTGTGGTCAGCTGCTCCTTCTCGCGCCGCAATGCCTCGGCGTTGCGGTTCCGCTGTGGCAGAGCACGCGGCAAGCCGGCCGGCGCGTTTTCCCCCTGGACCGGCGACACCGGCACGCGCCCGAACGCATTCACCAGTGAATTCGACAACACGCGGTACTTGCCTTCGTTGATGGAGGAAAGCGCGTACATCACCACAAAGAATGCAAACAGCAGGGTGATGAAATCGGCATAGGAGACCATCCAACGATCGTGGTTGTCGGTATCGTCGTCGAATCTCTTTCGCGCCATAAGAGCCTCTCTAGCGGTACGCGAGGATGCGTTCTTCGATGATGCGCGCGTTGTCGCCGTTGGCGACGCTGCAGAACACGTCGGTCAGCATTTCGCGCCGGCGCACTTCGTCGGCCACGAGGGACTTGAGCTTGTTGGCAATGGGCAGGAAGACCAGGTTGGCCAGGCCAACACCATACACGGTCGCGACAAAGGCAACGGCAATGCCGCCGCCCAGCTTGCTGGGTTCGGTAAGGTTCTCCATCACCTGGATCAGGCCGAGCACGGCGCCGAGAATGCCGATCGTCGGTGCGTACCCGCCTGCGGCTTCCCAGATCCTGACGGCCTGCCGTTCGCGCCGTTCATAGGTGGAGATATCGACATCGAGGATTTCGCGGATCTTGTAGGGATCGATGCCGTCCACGATCAGGCGCAGCCCCTTGACGGTGAAAGCGTCCTGCACGGATTCGACATAGCGCTCGAGGCTGAGCAAGCCTTCGCGGCGCGCCGTCGCGCTCCAGATGGTGATTTGCTGCGCCAGCCCGATGGTCTTGTCCTCCGGCGGCACGAAGATCCAGCGCAGCATGCGCGCGCCGCGCAGGAAGGTCTGCGTTCCGCTCTGCAGCAAGACAGCGCCCATGGTGCCGATCACGACGATCACGAAGGCCGCCGGCTGGATCAGCGAATCGAGATGCCCGCCCTCCAGCGCCTGGCCGGACAGGACAGCGATGACGGCGAGCGCGAGGCCGGCTAGGCTAGCCCAGTCCACGCCTGCTCCCGCAACCTGGAACGCATGCGCGCGATTGCCTGGCTGTGCAACTGGCAGACGCGCGATTCGGACACGCCCATGACGGCGCCAATTTCCTTCAGGTTCATTTCCTGCTCATAGTAGAGGCCCATGAGGATCTTTTCCCGCTCGGGAAGCGCCTCGATGGCGCGGATGACCGCTCCGCGGAAGCCGCTGTTCATCAGCGCCTGCAGCGGATCGCTCTGTTCGTCGATGCAATAGCGATCGAGGAAGTGATCGCTCTCGTCCTTGTCGTGGAAATCTTCGTAATAGACCAGCTGGTGGCCGCTGCCTTCGTTGAGCATCTCCTGATACTCTTCCAGCGAAATCTTCAGTTCCTTCGCGATTTCCGTCTCGAGCGGCACCCGTCCCAGCCTCTGTTGCAATTTATTCATTGCAACTTCAATCTTGCGCATGTTCTGGCGGATGCTGCGGGGTAGCCAGTCACTGTTGCGCAGCTCATCGAGCATCGCTCCACGTATACGCTGCACCGCATAGGTTTCGAATTGCGCACCGTGGTTTTCCTCGTAGCGGTTGACGGCGTCGAGCAAGCCGATCATGCCGGCCTGGATCAGGTCGTCCACTTCCACGCTCGGCGGAAGTTTCGCCTTCATCTGGTGTGCCAGTTTCTTTACCAGAGGCGCATGCTCCTCCAGCAACTGGTTCTTGTCGGTTTTTCCGCTGACGGTGTACATAGTTTTAGGGTGCGTGCATCTGCACCATTATCAGAACCGTCATGTTATCCCGCTGCGGCCATATCCGACAATACAACCCTCCCTGCCAGACGCCTGAATGCGACCGACGCACCCGCGAGCGGGAACGCGTCGACCACCGCGCGGCCGAGATGCATCGCGCGCTTCAAATGTTCATCCGCGGGCACCGAGCCCATGGAGTTCAGCTTGACAGCCAGATAACGGTTTGCCGCCTTGGCCATGTTTTCAAAGACGACCTGTGCTTCCGCATCGGTCGCTCCGGTGACAAGAATACTGAACGGACGGCGGCCGAGCTTGTGGTTCAGGCGCTTGATGAGGGTATAGGCGGACTTGATGGAGTCCGGGTTGTTGGCCACCTGTACGACGATTTCCGTTTCGTTAAGCGCGGGAATCGCGAGCGAATCTTCCCGGTCGAGCTCGGCGTCCACCACGACGATATCGGCACGCGTTGAGATCTGCTCGAATGCATCGTCGAGACGGCTTGCAAGCTCGACATCCTTTACCGCTGTGCGTTGCGGACCACGCTTCAACGCCACCACGCCAAAACCTTGCGGCATCGGCAGGATAGCCTCTTCCAGACGGCGCTCCTGCCGCGCCACCTGCGTCAGCGTCGCGCCGCGCAAGCCATTGAGGCGGGAGGCAATGCCTTCCGACTGGAGGCTGGCATCGACGAGCAGCACATCACGCCCGGCTTGCGCCAGCGATGCGCCGAGATTGACCAGCATCGCGCCCTTTTCCTCACCGGTTGCCGCAGACAGGAAGGTGAATACGCGTGGCTTCGGCCCTGCCAGCATGCGCCGCAGGCCTTCGGCCTGATCGAAGTCAAAACTAGCCAAGGGTCACCTCGCGCAAGCCTTTGTCATTCATCGCCGCGGCAGCGCTGCCGATGATCAGCGGCAGCTCGTCGTCCTGGTACTGGAACGGCGCGGTCTCGCGCTTGAGCTTGAACGCACGGTCCACGAGATAGTGCTGGTTGGGCACATGCAGGTCTTCCGGCACGCGCTGGCCATTGGCAACGTAGTACAGGTTGAGCTTCTGGCGGATCAGCACGTCGAGCACGTTGCCGACGGTGGCCGCCTCATCCAGCTTGGTGATGATGCAGCCGGCGAGCCCGCCACCCTGGTAGGAACGCACCACTTCGCTCAGCGTCTCGCCGGTGGAGGTGGCGGACATGCAGAGCAGGCGCTTGACCTTGGCATCGGTGCCGGACAGCATCGCGATCTGCTCGCCCACCATCTTATCGCGCTGGCCCATGCCGACGGTATCGATCAGCACGGTATGCTTGTTCTTCAGCTCATCCAGCGCGATGCGCAGGTCGGTTTCATCCTTGACCGAATGCACCATCACACCGAGGATCTTGCCGTAGATGCGCAGCTGTTCATAGCCGCCGATACGATAGCCGTCCGTCGTGATCAATGCGAGCTTGCCTGCACCATGGCGCATCACGCAGCGTGCCGCGAGCTTAGCCGTGGTGGTCGTCTTGCCGACACCGGTCGGACCGACCAGCGCATAGACGCCGCCCTTTTCGAGGATTTCGTTTTCGTTGGCGATCACGTTCAGGTTGCGCGCCAGGACCGACTTCACCCAGGCCAGTCCGCTTTCCATCTTTTCGCCTGCCGGCAGCTTTTGCGTCAGGTAACGCGCGAGGCTGGCGCTGAAGCCGGCGGACAGCAGTTCGCGCATGACATCGGCCTTGATCGGCTCGCGCTTCTGCTGGCTGCTCCATGCGATTTCGGCGAGCTGCGATTCAAGCATGCCGCGCATCGCACGCAGCTCGGACATGACTTCGGAGATGTCGGCACTGTGTGCGCCAGCGTTGGAGGAAGCGCGGCTCGCGGCAAGCGCATCGGCCAGATTGGATGCCTGGTCGCTTTCGACTCTCTGCGCAGCGGCAAACGAGGGTGACGCCGCCGGGGCAACGTGCTCCGGCTGGCGCTTGACGCCGAAGGCAGCCAGTGTCGATTCCGACAGGTTCGGCTTCACGGGCTTTTCGATGACCGGCTCCGCAAGGGATGACATGTCCTCCGGCGCAAGCGCCAGGATTTCAACCATGCCGTTGATCGTCCGGTTGGAGAGAATTACCGCGTCTGGCCCCAGCGCTTCGCGCACCAGGCGCCATGCATCGCGCGAGGTCTTGGCGGAGAATTTTCTTACGTTCATGCTTGGCCTCCAACTAGGCTTGTAACTCGTATCGTCTTGGAATCAGGAAGTTCGGCGTGCGACAGGACCCGCAGCTGCGGCAGCGCACGGCGCAGGAAGCGCGCGAGCAGCGGACGCAGCGGACCCGGCACCAGCAGGACCGGCGGCAGGCCCATCTGCTCCTGCTGCTGCGCGGCGCGTTCGGTCTGTGCGGCGATGTTGTCGGCCAGTCCGGGCTCGATGCCGGCGCCCTCCGGACCGCCGGTCTGCAGTGCCTGCATCAGGATGCGTTCCAGGCGGCTGTCGAGGGTAATGACCGACAGCTCGTTCGACGTCGGGAAAATCTGCTGCACGATGGCGCGGCCGAGGGCAATGCGCACCTGTGCAGTAAGTTCGTTCGGGTCCTGCGTGACCGGTCCGTACTCGGACAGCGTCTCGATGATCGTGCGCATGTCGCGGATATGGACGCCTTCGGCGAGCAGGTTCTGCAGCACCTTTTGCAGGACGGACAGTGACACGACTTTCGGCACCAGGTCCTCGACCAGCTTGGGCGATTCCTTGGCAAGATGGTCGAGCAGTTGCTGCACTTCCTGGCGGCCGAGCAGTTCGGCTGCGTGCGTCGTGATCAGGTGGTTCAGGTGGGTTGCGATGACAGTGCCGGCGTCGACCACCGTGTAGCCCATCGCCTGTGCCTGTTCGCGCATGCCTGCGTCGATCCAGGTCGCGGGCAGGCCGAATGCCGGATCGGTCGTCGGCGTGCCCGGCAAGGCGCCCTGCGCCATGCCCGGGTTGATCGCGAGGAACTGGCCGACATAAGCCTCGCCGCTGCCGACTTCCACGCCCTTGAGCGCGATGCGGTATGCCGACGGCTTGAGCTCGAGGTTATCGCGAATATGCACAGGCGGGGACAGGAAGCCGACTTCCTGCGCAAACTTCTTCCGGATGCCCTTGATCCGCCGCAGCAGTTCGCCGCTCTGTCCCTTGTCGACCAGCGGAATCAGGCGATAGCCGACTTCGAGGCCGAGCGTATCGACCGGCATGATGTCCTGCCAGGTCGCTTCTTCCATTTCCGGTGCCGCTACCGGTGCCACTTCCTGCTCGACCGGGGGCGCTTCAGCGATCTTCGCCTTGCGCTTCTTCATCAGGTAAGCGCCACCGCCGAGCGCGCCGCCCAGCAGCAGGAAGGCGATGTGCGGCATACCGGGAATGATGCCGAGACCGCCGATAATTGCGCCGGTGATGTACAGGACTTCCGGCTTCGCAAAGAGCTGGTTGATCAGCTGGCCGCCGATATCCTGCTCGCTCGCCACGCGCGACACCACGACGCCTGCCGCGGTCGAGATGATGAGCGACGGGATCTGCGCGACGAGGCCGTCACCGATGGCGAGCAGCGTGTAGTTCTTGATCGCGGAATCGAAGGCGAGGTCGTGCTGCACCATGCCGACGATCAGTCCGCCGAAAATATTGATGACCGTGACCAGGATGCCAGCGACGGCGTCGCCGCGGACGTATTTGCTCGCACCGTCCATGGCGCCGTAGAACTCTGCTTCCTGCGCCACTTCGGTACGGCGGCTGCGGGCTTCCTGTTCGCCGATCAGGCCGGCATTCAGGTCGGCATCGATTGCCATCTGCTTGCCCGGCATTGCGTCGAGGGCGAAGCGCGCGCCAACCTCGGCGATACGGCCTGCGCCCTTGGTGACGACGACGAAGTTGATGATGGTGAGGATGATGAACACGACGATACCGACCGTGTAATTTCCGCCGATCAGGAAGTGGCCAAAGGCTTCAATGACCTTGCCGGCGGCGTCCGGGCCGGTATGGCCTTCGGTCAGCACGACGCGTGTCGACGCCACGTTCAGCGACAGGCGCAGCATGGTGCTCACCAGCAGCACGGTCGGGAACACCATGAAATCCAGCGGCTTGACGGTGTACAGGCTGGTCAGCAGCACGATGATGGACAGCGCGATATTGAAGCTGAAGAAGATATCGAGCGCGAATGCCGGCAATGGCAAAATCATCATTGCCAGCATCATGATAATGAGGATAGGCGCGGCCAGCGCCTTGTTCGCCGAACCGGACAGCCATGCGGGGAGCGTCAGGCCGTTCATTGCATTGTCCCGTTATTGCCAGGCGCGCCGGAAGCGGCATTATGCGGATCGAGTTCCGGCGGCACCGCGATGTCGCCCGGCACTGCAGGCTTCATACCGCCATGGGTGCTGTAGGTGCGCAGCTGGAAGACATAGGCAAGCACCTCGGCGACCGCGGTGTACAGTGCGGCCGGAATCTCGTCGCCGAGATCGGTGTGGCGATAGAGGGCACGCGCGAGCGGCGGCGCTTCCAACATCGCGACTTTGTGTTCTGCGGCGATTTCACGAATCTTCGCTGCCACTTCGTCAGCACCCTTGGCAACCACGGTCGGGGCGCGCATCTTGCCTTCGGTGTATTTCAGCGCGACGGCATAGTGGGTCGGGTTGGTCACCACGACATCGGCGGTCGGAATTTCAGACATCATGCGACGCTTGGCCATTTCACGCTGCATCTGGCGGATGCGCGCCTTGACCATCGGGTCGCCGTCGGATTCCTTGGCTTCCTGGCGGACTTCTTCGCGCGTCATCTTCAGCTTGTCGGCGTAGTTCCACAGTACGTAGGGAACATCGATCAGCGCAATGATGACCAGCCCGAACACGATGGTAAGGAAGCCGGTCAGCAGGAGGTCGCCCATGTGCGCCCAGCCGGTATGCAGCGGCTCGGCGCTCAGCGCCAGCATTTGCTCCGTCTGGCCGGAGATGACCATCCATGCGATGGTGCCGACCAGGACGGTTTTTCCGATGGCCTTGACCAATTCGACCAGGGCGCGCTTGGAGAACATGTTCCCCAGTCCGCTCATCGGATTGAGCCGGCCGAAATTGGGCATCAACGCCTTGGTACTGAACAGCCACCCGCC
>NZ_LSTO01000001.1:3211418-3260195 GCF_002211445.1 Noviherbaspirillum denitrificans
GACCGTGTGGCTGTTGAAATAGCGCGTCACCTTGACGTCAGCCGCCTTGCGCAGATCGCTCATGCGCGAGGCGCCCGACACAGCGGTGTGATAGCGTGGCGATGCGCCGGATACATCGTCCGCCACGATCGTGCCCTCGACCGACCAGTCGCCCGCCACCGGTGCCATGAACGCCACCGAGGGCGTGTGCACCGAGATGCGCTCCAGGCCGGGCTGCCATTCCTTGTAGTCGAGATAGCGCATGCTGACGTAACCCCGGTCGGGCGCGCTTTCCGCCTGCGCCTGCACACCGGGCAGTGCAAGCGCCGCCGCGAGGAGGGCATCGGTCCTGAATGGGCGGCCTGCCATCAGTTGCACCCGCAACCACCGCCGCCGACCCCGGTGCCGCCGGACGCGCCTTCGCGGCTGGTGTAGGTGTGGTCGCCGTAGCGCGTCTCGAGCGGGGATGTGTCGAAACCCATTTCGGGGAGCGCGAGCATGCCTTTTTCCCATGACTGGACTTCGGCGCATCCCGCGCATGCGGCAACGGCAATCACGAGCAGGATGCGTTTCATTTTGACGTCCCTCCCAGCGCCGCGGCGATCCGGCTTTCCAGCACTGCTTTGTCCGATTCGCGGAATCCTGTGTGGGTCATCAGGATGCGCCCGTCGGGGCCGACCAGCACGCTGCTGGGCATGCCCTTGATGCCATAGCTGCGCGGCGTGGTCCCGGCGGGGTCGAACACGACCGTGAATTGAGCCGGCGTCGCCGCAAGGAAGCGCCTGGCGTCTTCTTCCTTCGTGTCGAGGTTGATGCCGATGACTTGCAAGCCATGTGCCGAAAACCTGGCAGGCAACGCATTCATCCAGGGGAAGGATTGCCGGCACGGGCCGCACCAGGACGCCCAGAAGTCGATGTAGACGGGCTTGCCGCGAAAATCCGCGAGCTTCATGGTTCCGGCCGTGCCGGGCAATTCGAAGGCGGGCGCAATGCTGCCCGTTTCGGCGCCGGCACCAGCGGCAAGCAGCGCGGCGAGGGCTGCGGCCGCAGCGCGCTTCACGGTGTGCCTCCTTCAAACCATGCAGCAACGATGGCGCGTTCGGCGGCCGTCATCTGGGTCGCATTCCCCAACGGCATGCGCTGCAAGACAACGACCTGCTGGTAGATGCGCGCCGCATTGGTGCGCAGCACGGCCTCTGTATCCACCCGGATGCCAGCCGGCGGATTGGGGACGTTATGGCAGAGGAAACAGCGCTGGGTGGTGATGGCGAGGACCTGCGCCGTCGTCGGCACCGAGGGAGCCGGCGCCGGGTTCAGCAGGCTGAAACTGCTGTCGGCCATGTTGATCTGGCTGATCGCGGCCGTTGTCGATTCCGGCGTGACGGCAGCGGCGATGGCCATGGTGTTGGTAATGGAAGCCTCGCTGGTATTGAAGTTCAGGCCGTGCTGCACGGCGAAGTAGCGTGCGACGGTGTTCTTGTTGTCGAGCAAGGCCGGCACCCAGCCCCAGGTCGGGTCGCCGGCGAAGGATCGCGCGGAGTCGAGCATCGTGCTGATCAGGCTGCCCTTGGTCGCGCGCCCGGCTGCCAGTTCGCCGCTCCAGTACTGCACGTCGGCATCCGGCGGCGCGGTTGCTCCGCTCCTGCCGAGGACATTCTTGTAAATGACGCGCACGAATTCGTCATTGGTCATCGTTACCGAGTAGCCTGTCAGCGAGGAAAACTGTATGGCGGCGGCATAAAAGCTTTCGGAAATCTGGACGATGGTCTGGCCGGCCTTGAACTGGTCGATCCAGTAGCTCAGTCCATCCGCGTCCGGAACGCGGTTGAAGAAGGCGACATACAGGTCGATGAGCGTGCGCAGTTCGATCGAGGAAAGCGTCTTCGACTTGTCGCCGATGCCGAGGTTGACGGTGACGTCGTCGAACCGGATGCTGTCGGTGCCCGTGACGCTGGAACTGACGCCGGTGGCCGCGTTGGTGACGCTGTAGCCGGTGCTGGTCCGTGCGAGACGGTAATTGTTCCGGGGGCCGGCGAAGCTGGCAACGATCGGGGCGAACTGTGCGACCGCCAGGCGTTTTTCAGCACCCTGCGACGGCGTACCGGTTTCGGAACCGCCCCCGCATGCGGTCACCGCGGCTGCTGCAGTCATGGCCAGGATAGTTTTGCGCAGCATCATTCCCGCTCCCCCTTTTGTTGTACTTCGTTCGGGTGCCTGTTCCAGGTTAGCCCTGCCGCTTGTTTCGGCAAGGTGTCGGACGGTATACAAGCTGGAGCGTGGTCTTATTCCGCAGGGACGAAAAAAAAGCCGGCGAGGCCGGCTTGAAGGGGTGTCAGGCAGCAACAGGGATTTTTTCGTCCGCCGGCGCCGATGTCCGGATCAGGTGGTCGAAGGCTGACAGTGCCGCTTTCGAACCTTCCCCCATCGCAATGATGATCTGCTTGTACGGCACCGTGGTGGCGTCCCCGGCGGCGAATACGCCCGGCACCGAGGTCTGGCCGCGTGCATCGACTTCAATCTCGCCGCGGTTGGTCAGGGCGACGGTGCCCTTGAGCCAATCGGTGTTGGGCAGCAGGCCGATCTGCACGAAGATGCCTTCGAGTTCGACATGGCGCGATTCGCCCGACTGGCGGTCGGTGTAGCGCAGTCCGTTGACTTTGGCACCGTCGCCGGTCACTTCGGTGGTCTGTGCCTGGGTAACGACGGTCACATTCGGCAAGCTGTGCAGTTTGCGTTGCAACACGGCATCGGCGCGCAGCTTGCTGTCGAATTCAATCAGCGTCACATGGGAAACGATGCCGGCCAGATCGATTGCCGCTTCCACGCCCGAATTGCCGCCGCCGATCACCGCCACGCGCTTGCCCTTGAACAGCGGTCCGTCGCAGTGTGGGCAGTAGGCCACGCCGCGGTTGCGGTATTCCTTCTCGCCCGGCACGTTCATTTCACGCCAGCGGGCGCCGGTGGCCAGCACCACGGTCTTTGCCTTCAGGCTGGCGCCGGAAGTAAGTTTCACTTCGATCACGTCGCCCGGGACCAGTGCTTCGGCGCGCTGCAGGTTCATCACGTCGACGTCATAGTTCTTGACGTGCTGCTCCAGCGCCGTGGCAAGTTTCGGCCCTTCGGTTTCCTTCACCGAGATGAAGTTTTCGATGCCCATGGTGTCCAGCACCTGACCGCCGAAACGCTCGGCAACGACGCCGGTACGGATGCCCTTGCGTGCAGAATAGATCGCTGCCGAGGCGCCTGCGGGACCGCCGCCGACGACCAGCATGTCGAACACGTCTTTCTGCGCCAGCTTGGCGGCTTCGCGGACAGCAGCGCCGGTGTCCAGTTTGGCGAGGATTTCCTCGAGGCCCATGCGGCCCTGGCCGAAGGTTTCGCCATTCAGGAACACGGTCGGCACGGCCATGATCTGGCGCTGGTTGACTTCATCCTGGAACAGCGCGCCGTCGATCATCACATGGGTGACGTTCGGGTTGAGCACGGCCATCAGGTTCAGCGCCTGCACGACATCCGGGCAGTTCTGGCAGGACAGCGAGATATAGGTCTCGAAGCGGAATTCGCCTTCGAGGTTGCGAATCTGCTCGATCACGTCGGCTTCGACCTTGGGCGGGTGGCCGCCGACCTGCAGCAGCGCCAGAACCAGCGAAGTGAACTCGTGGCCCATGGGGATGCCCGCGAAGCGGATGCCCATGTTGCTGCCGGCGCGGTTCAGCGCGAAGGAGGGCGCGCGTTCGCCGTCGCCGCTGCGCTCCGTCAGGGAGATGCGCGGGGACAGTTCCTTGATGTCCTTGAGCAGCGCGAGCATTTCGCGCGACTTGTCGCTATCGTCCAGCGATGCAGTGATCTCGATCGGTTGGGTGACTTTTTCGAGATAGGCCTTGAGTTGGGTCTTCAGGTTGTTGTCCAACATGATGGCTTCCTTTGTAAGGTTGCGAATATTTAGCATGAGCAGTGCCAATTCCGGATCAACCGGATCACTCGGGATGGATCGGGGATTGGCGCTGCCGCCGGGCGCTTGCGCTGCGCCCGGGGAGCGGTTGCGCCGCTGGTGCGGCGCGTGTGAATCGTCTTAGATCTTGCCGACGAGGTCCAGCGACGGAGCCAGGGTTTCTGCGCCCGGGGTCCACTTGGCGGGGCAGACTTCGCCCGGGTGGGAAGCAACGTACTGGGCTGCCTGCACCTTGCGCAGCAGTTCCTTGGCGTCGCGACCGATGCCGTTGTCATGGACTTCGCACAGCTTGATCTGGCCTTCCGGGTTGATCACGAAAGTACCGCGCAGTGCCAGGCCCTCTTCTTCGATCATCACTTCAAAGTTGCGGGTGATGGCGCCGGTTGGGTCGCCGATCAGCGGATAGCGGATCTTGGCGATGGTTTCGGACGTGTCGTGCCATGCCTTGTGGGTGAAGTGGGTGTCGGTCGACACGCCGTAGACTTCCACGCCCAGGGACTTGAAGGTGTCGTAGTTGTCAGCCAGGTCGCCCAGTTCGGTCGGGCAGACGAAGGTGAAGTCAGCCGGGTAGAAGAACACCACGGACCACTTGCCCTTCAGGTCGTTTTCAGTCACGTCGACGAACTTGCCATTGTGGAAAGCGGTTGCTTTGAAGGGCTTGACTTGGGTATTGATCAGGGACATTGCCTACCTCTCTTGGTTGAAAAAAGTGTTGATGAGTGAATGATAGAGATGAACTATTGTTTTGTGAAATCAATAGTTTCTATATATGCGATAGCGTAGCTTTATTGCAGGTCCGTATTCTATTGTTTTATTGGCAATCCTGCAGGCGTGGGTGGTCGTTTTGATCAGATGAACATCGCCTGGATTGGTTCGGCGCGACTCAGCCAGTAGTGACAGGCCTGACGCGGGAGGCGGCTTCCTTTGCCCGGTTGCGCGCGGTCTCGATGTCCGGGGCGGTGGCGAGCGCGACACCCATCCGGCGGCGGGCGAAGGATTCCGGCTTGCCGAACAGGCGAATATCGGCACCTGGCACCTGCAATGCTTCCGCCACGCCCTCGAATGCAATTGCCTTGGCTTCGTGCTTTCCGTAAATGACAGCGGATGCCGCGGGAGAAACCAGCGCGACGTCCACCGGCAGGCCGAGGATGGCCTTGGCATGCAGCTCGAATTCGTTCTGGCGCTGGCTGGCCATGGTCACCATACCTGTGTCATGCGGGCGTGGGCTGACCTCCGAGAACCACACCATGTCGCCCTTGACGAACAGTTCGACGCCGAAGATGCCCAGCCCGCCGAGTTCATCCGTCACCTTCTTCGCGATGTGGCGCGACTTTTCCAGTGCAGCGGACGGCATCGGGTGCGGCTGCCACGACTCGATGTAGTCGCCTTTTTCCTGCACATGCCCGATCGGTTCGCAAAAATGGGTGGTGACAACGCCATCCTTGAGGGCGCGCACGGTGAGCTGGGTGATTTCGTAGTCGAAGTCGATGAAGCCTTCCACGATCACGCGGCCCGCATTGACGCGGCTGCCGGACGCCGCGTAATTCCATGCGGCTTCGATTTCGTCCGGGCCGTCGATTTTCGACTGCCCCTTGCCCGAGGAGGACATGACCGGCTTGATCACGCAAGGAAAGCCGAGGGCGGCGCAGGCGGCCTTCAGTTCGTCCAGGCTGTCGGCGAAGCGATAGGGCGAGGTTGGCAAGCCGAGCTGCTCTGCGGCAAGACAACGAATGCCCTCGCGGTTCATGGTGAGCCAGGCGGCGCGCGCCGTCGGGATGACGGTCGCCGTGCCTTGCCTTTCCAGCTCCACCAGCGCCGTCGTGGCAATGGCTTCGATCTCCGGCACCACGAGGTCCGGCTTTTCCTGTTCGATCAATGCGGTGAGGGTGGCTGCGTCGGTCATGTCGATGACATGGAAGCGATGCGCCACCTGGTGGCCGGGAGCATTCGGATAGCGGTCGACAGCAACTACTTCGACGCCGAGGCGCTGCAGTGAAATGATCACTTCCTTGCCCAGCTCCCCTGAGCCGAGCAGCATGACCTTGGCGGCGGACGGGGAAAGCGGGGTACCGAGGCGGATCGAGCGGGGTGTTGTCATGGTAGTGGAATGGTGTAGTGCAGGGCAGCGGGTAGTGTACTTTCATTCCCGGTTGCACACATCGTATAACCGGAATGCCGCATGCGCATTTCCGACAGGCATTCATGTCCACGCCGATTCGCGCAATCTTTGCGCAAGCCCGCGTGTAGCGACGCAACGATTCTCCCACTATGCCGTCCAACAGGCGGGCAGGCGGCTGTGCTGATTCCCTGAGAAAAGCAATGAAGCAGCGCCTGGACTATCCAACCTGATTTGGCAGAAAGGAGCAGGCAATGAGAGAGGAGTACGAAAGCGAAAGCAACCAATCGCGCCTCGCATGGATGCTGGGAGGATTATCACTGGGCGCCCTCGCCATGTACCTTGCGGATCCGGAACGCGGTCCGCAACGTCGGGCGCAGGCGAGGGATGCAATGCGCGGTGCGTTGTCCAGCACCGGCGACGTGCTGGATGTCGCACGGCGCGACCTTGGAAGCCGTGTCCAGGGCTGGCGGGCCCAGGCCGACACCATGCTGACGCGAGGCAAGGAACAGATCGACGACCAGATGCTGAAGGCACGCGTGCGCCAGAAGCTCATCGGCGCAGCCTCGCAGCCCGGCCAGATCGATATCGAGGTCAACCAGGGAACCGTGACGTTGAGCGGCACCGTGCCAAAACACGAGCGGCAATACGTGCTGGACACGGTCAGGCGTATTGATGGCGTGAACAGCGTGCAGGACTTCCTCGACACGCAGCAGGATACAACGGAGAGCCGCCAACGCTACAGCAGCTATCAGGAAGACACGGCGGAGGAAGGCTGGTCGCCATCCGTCCGGACCATCGTCATGCTTGCGGGCAGCGCGATCGGCCTGTACCTTCTGACCCAGCGCTCGTCCACCTTCAGCAGCGCGCGTGAACCCATCATCCTCAACAAGACCATCCACGTGGATGCGGCGCCGGAACGTGTCTTCGAAATGTGGAGCAACTACGAGAACTTCCCGCGCTTCATGTCCAACGTGCAGGAAGTGCGCGACCTCGGCAACGGCCGTTCGCACTGGGTGGTGAAGGGGCCGGCAGGAACGATGGTGGAGTGGGATGCGCGCCTGACCGATTCGCGCCGCAGCGAAGTGCTCGCCTGGCAGAGCGAAGCGGACGCCGATATCCAGAACAGCGGCCAGGTCCGTTTCGAGCCGGAAGGCAAGGGCACGCGCGTGAGCGTCTACCTGTCCTATACGCCGCCGGGAGGCGGCATCGGCCATGCGATCGCCTCGCTATTCGGATCCAATCCGAAGCAGGAAATGGATGAGGACCTCGCGCGCATGAAGTCTTACATCGAGACCGGCGCCGTCCAGTCGGGCGCCACGCAGCCGACGCAGTCTTCGGCCTCCATCCTGCATTGACCATGGAAGCCTTCCGTGTCCTGACACGGAAGGCTTTCCGGGTTGATGCAGGCAAGGTCCGCGGTTGGGAAGGATCAAGCCCCATGGGCGATGCGTCCCTATCATGAGTGGAAAGGCATATCCCACCGGAGGACACGCGTGACGCTGGCAGGCATCGAGGAAGACACGAGCAAAGCTATTCCGCTGCTGCGGAGGATGACGGTACAACGGATGGCTATCTTTCGCGCGCTGCAGGTGGGCGACATGCTGTGCGCAGTGCCTGCATTGCGGGCGATACGCGCGGCCTTGCCACAGGCGCACATCACGCTGGTCGGCCTGCCGTGGGCGGAACAATTCGCACGGCGTTACAGGCACTACGTGGATGCATTCGCGGCCTTTCCGGGACATCCCGCCTTCCCGGAACAGCCTGTACGCGAAGCAGAGCTCGAAACCTTCTACACCACGATGCGGGCGCAGGAATTCGATCTCGTATTGCAGATGCACGGCAGCGGGCAGGTCAGCAACCGCATCGTTACCGAATTCGGCGCAAAAGCCGTGGCCGGTTCCGTCGTGCCAGGCAGCCATCCGGCGGATCCTGGGTCATTCATGGAATACCCGGAGGAAGGCGCTGAACCCCTGCGCCTGTTACGCCTGGCCGAATTCATCGGCGCACCCTCCGCCGGCAGCCACCTGGAATTTCCGCTGACGAAGGAAGACGAACGCGAACTGGAAGCAAGCGGCCTTGCCGCCGGTCTGGTGCCGCGCGAATACATCTGCATCCATCCCGGAGCGCGCCTGCGGGACAAGTGCTGGCCGCCGCAACGCTTTGCCGAGATTGCGGATGCGCTCGTGGATGAATTCGGCATCAAGGTGGTGTTGACCGGTTCGGCGAAGGAAGCAGACCTTACCGCACAAGTCGCGGCCTGCATGCGCCACGCGGCCATCGACACGGCATCTCCGTTGTCCATTGGCGCCATGGCGGCGCTGATGAGCCGGGCGCGCCTGCTGGTGTGCAACGACACCGGCGTTTCGCATATCGCCGCGGGCCTGTGTTTGCCCAGCGTGGTGGTGTTCAGCAAGGCGGACATGCAACGATGGGCGCCGCTTGACCAGGACAGGCATCGCTGCATCTGGGATCCTGAAGGCGGGCGCGCGGAACTCGTGCTGCAGCATGCGCGTGTGCTGATGAAAATATAAAGAACGGTAGGGTGGGTTTCGCTCCGCTCTACCTCGGCGGCCCCACCCACCCTACGGTTCCTTATTTACTCGCGGTACAGCGACAACGCAAGCTCGCTCACTTCCTCCACCGTCGCCCCGTCGACAAAGCTCTCGTCGTGAGGGCAACGTGTCTTCAGGTTCTCCGCACCGCATACCTGGCAATGCACACGCAATGACATCGCCGCGCGATGATGATCCTGCCGCAGCGGCGCGGATTCCAGCAGGTTGGTCAGCCAGTAGATCCCGACGGCAGGCGTGCCGATGGCGAGCGCGAGGTGCAGCGGGCCGGTGTCGTTGGAAATCACCAGCGATGCACGTTCCAGCAGGCCGCACAGGCCGGACAGCGACAGCTGGCCCGCGAGATTGAGGGCAGGCTGGCGCATGCGTTCGAGGACGGCGGCGACGATGCCGGCTTCCTCGGCGCTGCCGTTGATGGCCACCATCGCGCCTTCACGCGCCAGGATGTCGGCAAGCGCGGCATAACGTTCCGCCGGCCAGCGCCTGCGGGGATCGCTGGCGCCGGGCTGGAGTACAACAAGTGGACGCTTGCCGATGGTATCGAGCACATGAGCTGCTTCCCGCCGGTCTTCCGCGGTCACGTGCAGTTCACGTCCGAACCGTACTGTCGTGGCGCCTGTCAGCGACGCGACTTCAAGCAGTTGCAGCCGCCGGTTCTGCAGCGGGCCATAGGACACCCACCGGTCGAGCGCCGCCGCCTCCGGTGCCCGCATGCCGGCGGTCAAGCGTGCGGCAAATTCCATCAGGAAGGGATTCGAATACAGTCCGCCGCCGTATGCCTGCAGCGCGATATCGTACCGGGCGTCGCGCATACGTTCGATAAAGTGGCGGACAGGCAGCGGATCTACTCGCGCATCGGGCGGAAGGCCGATGCCGGGGATAGGGGGCAGCACCTCGACTTCGTCCACGGGACCGGGACGGTTGGCAAGGAAATCCGCATGCCACTGCCGGCCGATATAGGTGATACGGGCGTCGGGATAGGCGACGCGCAGCGCGTGCAAGCTCGGCAGCGCAAACACGAAGTCGCCGACTGCGCTGGGCCGTAGGAAGGCAATCCGGCGTACGCCGGGCAAAAGAGGGAAATCCGTCATGGCGTGATGGAAAGCGGCAGCACTTTGGGAGCGTCGATGTCGCGGGTGGCGATGGTGGTCGGCAATTCCAGGTGGTAGGCACCGGAGGGAATCATGCCGCAGCCGCCGTAGCGTTCCATCACGCGCAGCTGTGCCAGCACGTCTTCGCCGCAATGCGCTTCCGGCAACTGCTCCCAGAAATCGAATCCGCCCGCGCTGCGCAGCTTTTCCGTGTCGAACAGCACGCAGCCGCCAATCCACGCAACGCGATAGAGACGCGTCGTGGCGCGCGTCAATCCGAGTTTCGCCTGTACATGGAACAGGTTGGCCGCGCTATGCAGGTGGTGCCGTGTCCAGGCGGGGCTGCCCGGTGCCACGCGTTCCGGCTCGACCTTGCCATCCCAGAATTCGATGTGCTGCTGGTGCGGGCGGATATCATCGAGGAAGCTCATGCCATGCAGCGCGCTACCCACGAAACCGCATTGCTGCATGGTGATCGCATGGTGCATGCGCTCGACCATGTCGTTTTCCAGCAGCACGTCATCGTCGAGATAGAGGCAGTGGCGCGCCGTCGCCTGCGCCAGCAGGAAGGCACGCTGCTCCGCCATGCCGCGCCGTGGGAGGTGACGCAGTGCCAGCACATCGATGCCTGTGGCGCGCATCTGCCGCATGACCGCCTGCGCTTCGGGTTTGGAGAACGAAGCCGCGTCATCCGACTGGTCGGAAATGACCACGCGGAAGTCCCTGAATGTCTGCGCCGACAGCGAAGCCAGTGTGACGGCGAGTGCGCAGGGACGGTTGCGGGTGGGAATGAGGATGTCGATGGCCGCGCGGGCGTTCATTGCGCGATGCCTCCCGTCGCTGCGCCTTGCCGTTGCGCTCCGTAGAGATAGGGATTGAGCGAGGGATCGTTGTACATCTTGAACTGGCGATAGACCTTGAAGTACGTGCGTCCCTCGCGTGCTTCGGCGAGCAGCCTGTCGAAGCAGTTGCCGAGGTCCTGCCGCTGGATGAGCAGGCGCTGCAGCTTGCCGCTGCATTTGGCGATGTGGTCCGGGCCGGCATCGACGCGCTGGGTCTGCTCGCGCATGTGGTAGATCTTCAGGCTGAGGATGGAAAGGCGGTCGATCATCGCGCCCGCGGTTTCACTGTTGAGGCGGGCATCCGGCGCGGGCTCGCAGTCTTCGAGTGCCGAGAGGATCGCTTCATCGATGGCTTCGACCGCATCGTTGCGCTTCTGGTTGTACTGGTCGATCAGGCGCTTGCATGCGGCGATTTCACTGGCGCCGACATCCGTGCGCCTGGCCTTGTCTTCCTCGTTCCACAGCAAGGTGTTGTAGCGGTGGTTCGCTTCGATCCAGAACCACGCGCCCGGACGCTCGTCAAGCGACTGTACCGCCGGCCATTGCGGATTGGCCAGCATGTCGTCGTGGAACTGCGTGAGCGAGGAAGCGGTGAGGTCGTTGAGCATAGTTGTCCTTTCGATAGTTCGATCGAAAGGGGCGGGTGCAAGAAGCGTGCTATGGCACCCGGCAGCGCAATACGGTCGCACATGCCGTGGCACGCACGGCAATTTGTACATGTGCCTGTAAAAATGGCGCCGGTCACGCAACCACAACCACTTCCGCCGGCCCTTCCTTGCTGATCACATTCACACCCACATTGTTCGGATAGCGCTGCAGCAAGAGATCGACTGTCGATCCGGCAATCGACAGCCCACGCACCTCGACGCGTTCAAGGAAGGGCGGCAACTGCGGATGGCGGAAACGGATTTCGGGCTTGTGCGGATCGAAGGACAAACCGAGGCAGGCCTGCAGCAGGGAAAACACAGTCGCGGCAGCCCACGCCTGCGGCGAGCAGGCAACCGGGTACAGGGTCGGACCTTCGTCCGGACGTTTTTCGAAGCCGCAGAACAGTTCCGGCATGCGGCTCTGGTCCATGTACAGGCAGGCGTCGCGCAAGGCGCTGAATACCTGCATCGCCTTGTGCGTGAAGCCGTAGCGCGCCATGCCTTCGGCGATCAATGCATTGTCATGCGGCCAGACCGAGCCGTTGTGGTAGGCCATCGGGTTGTAGCGCGACGCGCTCTTCGGGATCGTGCGAATGCCCCAGCCGCAGAAGAAATCGTCGGTCAGCATCTGGTCGGCAATGCGCGCCGCATACTCTTGCGTGGCAATGCCGGACCAGAGGGTATGGCCGGCATTGGACGATGGGACGGAACATTTCTGTTTGTTGCCATCGAGCGCGATGGCATAGGTGCCGATCTCTTCGCACCAGAAGGTGTCGTTGAATTTCTGCTTGAGGGTTTCGGCGGCGTTTTGCAGCTTGTTCGCCAGCGCAGTGTCGCCCAGCAGGTGCGCCAGCTCGGAAGCGCGGACCTTCGCTTCATAGACGTAGCCCTGTACTTCGCACAGCGCGATCGGTGCATCGGCTAGCCGGCCGTCGCTGTGGAAGACTGAGTCGTTCGAATCCTTCCATCCCTGTTGCACAAGACCGCTGTCGCTGTAGCGCGCGTACTCGACAAAGCCGTCGCCGTCACGGTCGCCGTATTCGTCGATCCAGTTGAGCGCCTTGCGAATGTTGCCCCATATGCTGCGAATGAAGTCGAGGTCGCCGGTGCGCTCGTAATACGCGCCGGCGAGTCCGACGAAAAGTGGTGTCGCGTCCACGGTGCCGTAGTAGCGGCCGAAGGGGATTTCATTCAAGGCCGCAAGTTCGCCCTTGCGCGCCTCGTGCAGGATCTTGCCCGGCTCGGCATCTCGCGCGGGATCGAATTCAGTAGCCTGCGTGGCGGCGAGCAGCGCAAGTACGCCTTTCGCCATCTCGGGATCGATCCACAGGTATTCGCGCGCAGTGAGGATGCCGTCGCGGCCGAAGGTCGTCGAATACCATGGCAGTCCGGCATAGGGATAGTCGCCATCCTTCGTATTGGTCGTTAGCATCACGAGGTCGGCAGTCGAGCGGTCCACCCATTTGTTGAACAGCGGATCGGAGGTGGTGATGCTGCAGCGGTTTTTCAGCCGCTCGCTGACGGTACGGTTCAACTCCGTGAAGGCGCCGAAATAATCGGTGCTGTTCTTCACGACGTGGCCGTCGTGTTCGACGCCCATGGTCGCGTAAATATGCGATTCGGCCTTGGGCTCGAGGCGGATGCGATAGTCGGCGCGGCCGGCAGTGAGTTTTTCCGGCACCGGATCGAAGGTGATGCGCGTGCGCCGGATCTGGTTGTCGACGCCTTGGTAGCCGAGCACGAATTCGGTCTTCGATACTTCCGGTTCGAGCATCTTGCCGCGCTGTTCGCGGCTGAAGCCGCGCACCTCGAAGATATCCTTGAAGTCTGCGCCGAACTCCATGGAGATCGTGGCTTCGATCGGCTCGAGGCCATAGTTGACGACGCGCACATGCTCGTAGCAGGCGTTGTTCCACAGCAGCTTGGCACGGAAGATGTGCAGGTCGCCCTTGGCAATGCGGTTCCCGCCATCCGGGTGCAGGTCGGGATTCATCAGTTCGACGATGAACAGCCCGTTGTCGTCCTTCACCGTCGAGTTCAGGTACATCGGCCGCACGCCCTCGATCAGCAGTTCCTGGTGCGAGAGGAAGCAGGTGTCGCCGTGATAGATGCCTTCCTCGCCGAGGCCGATCGGCTGGATGTCGCCGAAGCGGTCGAACATCGCGAACAGGTCATTGTGCTTCAGCACGCGCCGGCGCTCGTCGGCCGGTGAGGAGGTGGCGAGGATGTACCATTGCTCGCCCAAACGAATCTTTTCAACCATGGGATCCTCCGTTTGCGTTGATGTTTCCCGTGGGGCTACGTGGCCAGCAGCCGGCGGTAGGCTTCGAGGTAGTTGGCGGCCATGTGGGGGGCGGTGAACCTGCGCTCGAATGCTGCCCTGCAATTCTCTCGGCTGATGGAATCAATGTGCATCGCCGCGCGCACTGCTTCTTCCTGGTTTGAAACGATGAAGCCCGTCACGCCGTCCTCGACGATCTCAGGTACCGATCCATGTCCGTAGGCGACGACCGGCGTGCCGCACGAAAACGATTCGATCATGACCAGGCCGAATGGTTCGGGCCAGTCGATGGGGAAGAGCAGGGCAGCGGCATTTTCAAGCAGCTCGCGCTTATCCTTGCCGCCGACTTCGCCTACATAGGTGACCAGCGGATGCCGGAGCAAAGGCTTGATGAATTCCTTGAAGTAGGGCTCTTCCGCCTTGTTCAGCTTGGCGCCGATGAAGATGGGGCGGTCGCAGCGCAAGGCGATTTCAATGGCGCGATCGACGCGCTTCTCGGGCGAAATGCGGCCGAGAAAGAGGAAGTAGTCGCCAGGATCCGGGTTGAAGGAATATAAGTCATCCGGAATGCCGTGGTGGACCGTGGCAAGCCAGTTGGCCCAACGCAGCGGTTCACGCTGGCTGTCCGAGATCGACACCAGGTGCTGGCTGTCGAAGTGGCGGTAGAGCGGGACGAGATAGGGCAGGTCGAGCCGCCCGTGCAGCGTCGTGACATGCGGGGTGGAAAAGTATTTTGCTGTCGGAAACTGCAGGAAATCGGTGTGGAAGTGGATGATGTCGAATTCTTCCGCCATCGCTGCCAGGACATCCATCTGGATCAGGTGGTAGCCCATCCACGAATGATCCAGCGCGCTGTCGCGCACGCTTTGCTCGACGGAGGAAATCAGCCTGGCCTTGGTCTCGGAGTCGCCCGATGCAAACAGCGTGACGTCGTGTCCCTGGCGAACCAGTTCTTCCGTCAGGTAGGAAACAACCCGTTCGGTGCCGCCGTAAGCCTTCGGCGGGACGGATTCGAACAGGGGAGATACTTGAGCGATCTTCATGGTCGTGGCACGCCTCGATTCAATCAAGTTGTCGGCTTCTGCGGCCATGCAATCGCAATGGATGTCATGGCTGTACCTGCCCGTGCAGGGCATATCAACAGCCGGGGTCAGTGGAGGATAGAGAGGTGCATGCGTGCACTTGTTCCCGTGATTACACAGGAGACGACGCGGGACTGGCGGGGAGGGGGTCTCGCCGCAGTGCGGCGAGACCGGGAGGCAGGAAATTATTCCCTGAAGGGATTACTGCTCGGCAAACGCGCGTTCGATCACGAAGTCGCCGGGGATGGAGGTGTTGCCTTCCTTGAAGCCGCGCTGTTCGAGCATCACCTTCAGGTCGCGCAGCATCGCCGGGCTGCCGCAGATCATCACGCGGTCGTTGGCCGGATCGATCTGGGGAACGCTGAGGTCGTCGAAAATCTTGCCGTTCTCGATCAGGTTGGTGACACGGCCCATGTTCTTGTAGGCTTCGCGGGTCACGGTCGGGTAGTAACGCAGCTTGCTGGTCACCAGTTCGCCGAGGAATTCATGGTTCGGCAGGTGTTCGACCAGCAGGTCGTGGTAGGCCAGCTCGTCGACCTGGCGCACACCGTGCACGAGGATGACCTGGTCGAATTTTTCGTAGGTTTCCGGATCGCGCACGATGCTCATGAAGGGGGCGAGGCCGGTGCCGGTGGACAGCAAGTACAGGCGCTTGCCGGGCAGCAGGTAGTCGATCAGCAGAGTGCCAGTCGGCTTGCGGCCGACGATGACGGTATCGCCTACCTTGATGTGCTGCAGGCGGGAGGTCAGCGGGCCGTTGGGGACCTTGATGCTCAGGAATTCGAGGTGTTCTTCATAGTTCGCGCTGACGATGCTGTATGCACGCAGCAGCGGCTTGTCGTTCACGCGCAGGCCGATCATGGTGAAGTGGCCGTTGGAAAACCGCAGGGACGGGTCGCGGGTGGTGGTGAAGGTGAACAGCTTGTCGGTCCAGTGATGCACGCTCAGGACGCGCTCTTCGTTGAATGCACTCATGATTGATGACAGTAGGCGGAATGAAACCGGGCTTGCGGACGCGGCGCTGAATGGACGCGTGAAGCGAAACCGGGGATTTTACCATTCTCCGGGGCCGATTGACCCTGAAAAGTATCGGATTTGCATGCAAAACCGTGCTGGATTGCGGGTTTCAGCCCTTCGCTGCCGCAATAACGGCCTCCACGCCGCTGGTCTTCATGATTTTCATGAGGGATTCGGGCGGCCGGATGTTCGTGAACAATTTGTCAACTTGCGAAATGTGGCCCATGCGCACCAGGGCTTCGCGCCCGAATTTGTTGCCGTCCGCGACCAGCCACACCTCGCGCGACTGCTCGATGATGGTCTGCGCCACCCGCACCTCGCGCGGGTCGAAGTCGCGCAGCGTGCCGTCCGGCTCGATGCTGGAAATGCCGATGATGCCGATGTCGACCTTGAACTGGCGGATGAAATCGCTGGTCGCCTCGCCGATGATCGCCCGGTCGCGCTTGCGCACGACACCGCCCGCGAGGATGACTTCCGAGGTCGGGTTGTCACACAAGATGCTGGCGACGTTCAGGTTGTTGGTAATGACGTGCAGGTCCTGGTGGTTGACCAGGGCGCGCGCCACTTCCTCGGTGGTGGTGCCGATGTTGATGAGGAGGGAGCAGCCCGGCTTCACGCGCTTTGCGACTTCCGCTGCGATACCGCGTTTGGCCCCCAGCTGCAGGGACTGGCGCTGCAGGTAATCGATGTTTTCCACCGATGAGGCCAGGCCGACGCCGCCGTGGTAGCGCGACAGCAGCTTCGCTTCTTCCATGGCCTTGATGTCGCGCCGCACGGTCTGGGGCGTGACGTCGAATTTCCTCGCCAGCTCCTCGACCGACACCGTCTCGTGCTGACGGACGAAATCGAGCAATTGCCGCTGCCGGGGATTGAGTGCCAAGGTGTTCTCCGAAAGGTGTGAAAGCGCATGATTTTAGAACAACTGCTCTACCGGAGGCACTTTCTTGCCTCGCGAAAACTCGTTAGATTTGCCTGACAACAACTATCAGGAGACAACATGATCATCAAAACCCTGGCAGCCCTTGCTGCCTGCTCGGCCTTTGGCCTTGCACATGCTGCTGAAGTCAGGATCGGCTCCGTGTTCGGCCTGACCGGCCCTACTGCTGCGACTGCGGCTGAGGGCATGGCGATCGCCAACGGCTACCTCGAGATGATCAATGCGAAGGGCGGCGTCAACGGCAACACGCTCAAGCTCTCGGTGCGGGACGACCAGTACGACCCGCGCAAGACGCCGGCGCTGGTCGAGGAACTCATTGCGAAGGAAAACATCGTCGCGCTGGTCAACGGGCTCGGCACGGCGAATACCGCTGCGCTGATGAAAACCGGCGTCCTGGCGCAGCATCGCGTGCCGCTGGTGGGCGTGTTCAGCGGTTCCGACGTCATCCGCGGCCCTGGCTCGGAACAGATCTTCCACACCCGCGCCAGCTATACCGACGAGGTCATGAAGATCTCGCGCCTGGCCAGCACCCTCGGGCTCAAGCGCGTGGCCGTGCTGTACCAGGAAGATGGCTTCGGCGCCAGCATCAACCAGGCCGTGGCGAAGGCGGCCGAGACCTATGGCTACGAAATCGTGCAAAAGGTGCCGTACAAGCCCGGCGAAACGAATTTTGCGGCGCATGCGAAGCAGATGAGCGATGCGCGGCCGCAGGCGATTTTCCTGATGGGCGTGCCGGAAGCGGTGTCGCATTTCATGCAGGTCTTCGACAAGTCGAAGTCGATGGCGCAGGTCTACGCACTGTCCTTCGTGCCGGCCAAGGCGCTCGCCGATGCGGCCGGCGAACAGCGGGTGCGCGGTGTCGGCATCAGCCAGGTGGTGCCCAACCCGGCATCGACCACGCTGCCGCTGGCCAAGGAGTTCCAGACCTTTTTGAAGTCGCCCTATGGCAAGGGAATCAGTTCCAATCCGCTGAACTTCGAAGTGTTCCTCAACCTGCGGCTGGCAGTGGAGGCCATCCGCATGGCGGGGCCGAAGCCGACACCGGAAAAGGTGACGCAGGCACTGACCTCGATGAGCAGTTTCATGCTGGCGGGCTATCCGATCAGCTTCAGCGAGACTAACCGGCGCGGCGCGCACTACCTCGACATTGCGGTGGTGGGCGCCAACGGCAGGCTTTCTTATTGAACAGGCAACCGGCGCCGCAGCCTGCCAAGCAGTTCGGGAAGGCGTTACTTGACGTGCACCTGCGGTGCTCCGGCAGCAACTTCGCCGATGACTGCCGCATCCGCGAAGCCTTCCCGCTGGAACAGGGCGAGGACTTCCGGCACCGCCGCCGGATCGCAGGAGACGAGCAGGCCGCCGGAGGTCTGCGGGTCGGTCAGCAGGGCTTTCTGCACCGCCGAGACTGATTCGGCGAGGATGATGCTTTCACCATAGCCAGCCCAGTTGCGCGCCGACGCACCCGTGACGAAACCAGCTTCTGCCAGCGCCGATACGCCCGGAAGCACCGGCACACTGGACATGTCGATCTGCACCGAGACGCCTGCGCCGCGCGCCAGTTCGAGCGCATGTCCGAGCAGCCCGAAGCCGGTCACGTCCGTCATGGCATGGACGCCGGGCATGGAGGACAGCAGGCGGCCGGGCTTGTTGAGCCGGGTCGTGTTGACGATCATCGCCTTGTAGCCTTCGGCATCGAGCGCGTTCTTCTTGAGTGCGGCGGACAGCACGCCTACGCCGAGCGGCTTGCCGAGCACCAGCTTGTCTCCGGGGCGCGCGTCGGCATTGCGCTTGACCCTGTCCGGATGGACCAGGCCCATCACCACCAGCCCGTAAATCGGTTCGACGGAATCGATAGTGTGCCCTCCTGCGATCGGTATGCCTGCTTCCGCGCACACCGCTTCGCCACCCTGGATGATCTTGCCGATGACGTCGACCGGGAGCTGGTTGATCGGCATTGCCACTAGCGCAAGCGCCATGATGGGGGTGCCGCCCATCGCGTAGACATCGGAAATCGCGTTCGTCGCCGCAATGCGTCCGAAGTCGTACGGATCGTCGACGATAGGCATGAAGAAATCCGTGGTGGCGATCAGCGCCTGTTCGTCGTTCAGCTTGTAGACGGCGGCATCGTCCGAGGTTTCTATTCCGACAAGCAATTCCTTCGGCACCGGAAAGCCGCTGGAGCGCTTCAGGATATCGGCCAGCACGCCGGGTGCAATCTTGCAGCCACAGCCGCCGCCGTGGGAAAACGAGGTGAGCCGAATCGGGTTGTCGACGGAAGTATTCATTGCTGTGGGAGTGGTCAGGGAAGGGGGCAAGAATACCCCGGAACGCGCCGCGCGTCATATTGGCGTCCCGGAATTTTATTGACTATAGTCAATTGGATACCCACGATAAGCGGGGCGCAGGCCGGGGGGAGGGAGACCGCCATGAGCACGCAGCAACCGATTCGCACGTCCCAGTCCTGCGCTGCGGACGCGCGGGAAGCCGTGCGCGAATTTCACGCCAGCGTGGCACACGCCGAGATGGCGCTGGTGATGTTTTTTTGCTCGATCGACTACGACCTTGATGCCGTGGCCGATGAAATGCGCCGGCTGTTCGGGAATACGCCGGTGGTCGGCTGCACGACGGCGGGTGAAATCGGGCCTGCCGGTTACCGCGGGCAAAGCATTTCGGGGGCGAGCTTTCCGGCCGGCTCCTGTACGGCAGTGACCGGTCACCTGGATTGCTTGCGACAGTTCGAAATGACGCGCGGACAGGCGTTCACCCAATCCCTGCTGCATCGCCTGCAGGCGATGGCGCCGGGCGCCGATCCCCATAACAGCTTCGCCTTCCTGCTGATCGACGGGATGTCGGTGCGCGAGGAGCCGGTCACGCGCTCCCTGCAAATGACGCTCGGGCGCCTGCCAATGTTCGGCGGCTCGGCCGGGGACGGGTTGAAATTCGCGGCCACGCAAGTCTTTCACGACGGCAGCTTCCATGAGGACAGCGCTGTCCTCGTTGTCGCGACCACGGCGCTGCCGTTCCGTATTTTCAAGACGCAGCATTTCATTTCGACCGACGAACGGATGGTCGTGACCGAAGCCGACGCGGACGCCCGCATCGTGCGGGAAATCAACGGCCTGCCGGCGGCGCAGGAGTATGCGCGCATGGTCGGGGTGGACGTTGACGACCTCGATCCGATGCGTTTCGCCGCTTCTCCGGTCGTGGTGCTGATCGATGGAATGGATTACGTTCGCTCGATCCAGAAGGCCAACCCCGACGGCAGCCTCACGTTTTACTGCGCCATCGAGGAGGGCCTGGTGCTCCGTGTGGCGCGCGGCGTCGACCTGGTGGAAAACCTGGTGGAGGCGCTCGAGCGCGTCGAGGCGGAAATCGGCCGGCCGCAAGTCGTCTTCGGCTGCGACTGCATCCTGCGCCAGCTCGAAATTGTGCAGTGCGGACTGCGGGAGCGCGTGTCCGAGGTGCTCGGCAAGTACAACACCGTCGGCTTCAATACCTACGGCGAGCAGTTCGGCGGGGTGCACGTCAACCAGACCTTTACCGGTATTGCCATCGGCAGCCCGAAAGAGGCGGGCAATGGCTGATCCCGCATCAGGGGGACCGTCCGCTAACGAGCAGGGGATGCGCGACGAAATCGTGCGCCTCAAGAAGATGGTCCAGGCGCTCATGAATCGTGCCGAGCGCAGCACCAGCGCGCGCGGGTCCGACTTCAGCCTGTTCCAGACGGCGATCCTGCTGGAAGACCAGGTGCGCCGTCGCACGGAAGACCTCGAAGCCGCGCTTCGAGAGAATGAAAAGATCACCCGCGTGCTGCAGAACACCTCCCTGCAGATGGAGATGGAAATCAGCCAGCGGCGGCGGGTGCAGGATGCGCTGTTCCAGAGCGAGCAGCGCTACCGCACCGCCACTGAAGCGGCACAGGATATTTTCATCACGGTGGACGACGATAACGTCATCGTTTTCGTCAACCCCTCGGTGCAGCGGATACTTGGCTATGCGCCGTCTCAGCTGATCGGCCGCGACTTCGGCACGCTGATGCCGCCGCACCTGCGCACGGCGAAGCGCAACCTGTCCTGGAACGGCGTCCAGGTGCCCTGCCTGCACCAGGACGGCAGCGAGGTGCCGCTCGAGTTTTCGTTTGGCGAATTTGTGCAGAATGGCCGGCGCTACTTCACCGGGATCGCGCGCGACATCACCGAGCGCAAGCGTGCCGAGGCGCTACGTGAAGGCCAATTGCGCGTGCTGGAAATGATCGCACTCGACGCGCCTCTGGAAGAGTCGCTTGCCTCCCTGCAGCAATGCATTGAAGCCCAGTACGAAGGCATGCTCAGCGCGGTCATCCTGCCCGACGAAAGCGCCCGCTTGATGCTTTACTGCATCGCGCCGAGCCTGCCTGCAAGCTTCCGCGAAGCGCTGGTCGGATGCCCCATCGGCCCCGATGCCGGATGCTGCGGCAGCGCCATGTATCGGCGCGAGCCGGTCATCGTGCCTGACGTCATGGTCGATCCGCTGTGCGCCGGCCTGCGTGGCATCGCCGAAGCCAACGGCTTGCGGGCATGCTGGTCGCATCCGATCATTTCCGGGGCCGGCAAGGTGCTTGGCGCGTTCAGCGTCTATTACCGCCACGTGCGGATGCCGGACAAGCCGGAGCTGAAACTCATCGAACTCGCCGTGCGCATCGCCGGAATCGCCATCGAGCGCAAGCAGGACGAGGACTACATCCGGCACATGGCCCATCACGATGCGCTGACCGGCCTGCCCAACCGCCTGCTGCTGGAAGACCGCTTGAGTCAGGCCATCGCGCGCGCCGCCCGTTACCATGCGCTGGTCGCGGTCCTGTTCGTCGATCTCGACCATTTCAAGCACGTCAACGATTCCCTCGGCCACCATATCGGCGACAAGCTGCTGCAGGCGATCGGCGAACGCATGCAGGACTGCCTGCGGGAAGGCGACAGCATCGCGCGCCTGGGCGGCGACGAGTTCGTGATCTGCCTTGCCGAGGTCAGCCGCAACCGCGATGCGGCCGCCGTGGCGCAAAAGATCCAGGCGGCGCTGGCGGAAAGTTTCACTGTCGACGGCAATGTGCTGCAGGTCGGCAGCAGCATCGGCATCAGCCTCTATCCGCTCGATGGTGCCGATGCGGAAGCGCTGCTGCGGGCGGCGGACGCGGCCATGTATGACGCCAAGGCCAAGGGGCGGGGAAACTACCAGTTCTTCACGCCTGCACTCAATATCGCGGCGCAGCAGAGGCTGACGGTGTCGAACCAGCTGCGCCAGGCCTTGGTGCGCGGCGAATTCGTGCTGTACTACCAACCTCAGGTCAGCCTGCGCTCGGGCGCCATTGTCGGCGTGGAAGCCTTGATGCGCTGGAAGCGTTGCCAGCACGGAAAGCATGATCTCGTTTCGCCCACCCATTTCATCCCTATCCTCGAAGAGATCGGGCTGATGGCCGAAGCCGGGAAGTGGGTCCTGCGCGAAGCCTGCATGCAGGCCGCGGCATGGCAAAAGATGGGACTGGCGCCGATCCGGCTGGCGGTCAACCTGTCCGCGCGCCAGTTCGCCGGCGACGACATCGTCCGCACGGTCATCGAGGTGCTGGACGAATCCGGACTCGGGCCGGAATGGCTGGAACTGGAAATCACCGAAAGCCTGATGTTCGACGACTCGGAGCGGATCATCCATGCGATGCATGAACTCAAACGCCTGGGCGTGAGCCTGTCGCTCGACGATTTCGGCACGGGTTACTCCTCCCTGTCCTACCTGCGGCGCTTCCCGGTGGACCGGGTAAAGATCGACCGTTCCTTCGTGCAGGACCTGACCACCAACGCCGGCGGCGCGGATATCGTGCGCAGCATCCTGGCGCTGTCGCAAAAACTCGGCCTGGCCGCCATTGCAGAGGGCGTGGAGACCGAAGCACAGCTCGGTTACCTGCGCCAGCAGGGCTGCGCCGAGATCCAGGGTTACCTGTTCAGCCCGCCTTTCCCGGCAGAAGAAATGACGCTGCTGCTGCGCTCCGACAGGCGCATTCCACTGTTTTCCCATTTGCCGCTGCCCGAGCATACGCTGATGGTCGTGGATGACGACGAGCAGGTCGGCGCCGCGCTGAAGCGTTTGCTGCACAAGGAGGGACTTCACGTGTTGTGCGCGTCACGCGTGGAGGACGCCTTTGAACTGCTGGCGTGCAACAGCGTCGGCGTGATCCTTGCCGACCTCGATATTTCGGGCGACAGCGGGATCGACTTCCTGGCGCGCACCAAGCGCCTGCATCCGGACTCCATCCGCATCCTGCTGACCGGGGAAGCGGAGATTGCGGCGGTCGTCAATGCCATCAACAAGGGCGCGATCTACAAGATCCTCGTCAAGCCATGGGTCGACCAGTTTCTGGTCGAGAATATCCGGGAGGCTTTTGCACTGTACGCCGCACTCAAGGAAGCCTTTGTCCTGCATCCTGTCACTGACTACGGTTCGCTGTAGGTAAAATACGGGGATGCAAAATTTCGATTCCTACGATCTGATCATCGACGCCCGCAGTCCGCGTGAATACGAGGAAGACCATATTCCCGGCGCCATCAACCTGCCTGTCGTCGACAACGCCGAATACGCCGAAGTCGGGACACTCCACCGCACCGACCCGCTTGCCGCCTACCAGCTCGGCGCGCGCTATTCGCTGATGAACATCGCCCGCCACATCGAGCAGCATGTGGCGAAATACCCGGCCAAGAGCCGCATCCTGGTGTACTGCTTCCGTGGCGGAAAACGCAGCAAGGTCTGGTTCGACGTGCTCGACACCATCGGCTACCGGGTGGAGAAACTCAAGGGGGGATGGAAAGCTTACCGGCGCTGGGTGAATGAGGAAATGGCAACATTCCCGGCCGGGTTCCGCTACGTCGTTGTCTCCGGCCCCACCGGCTGCGGCAAGACCCGCCTGCTCGGCGCTCTGCACCAGGCAGGCGCGCAGGTGCTGGACCTGGAAGGCATTGCCACCCATCGCGGCTCAATCATCGGCGCTGTTCCGGGGAAGAACCAGCCGACCCAGAAGATGTTCGACAGCCTGCTGCTGCGCCAGCTCAAGCAGTTCGATCCGGCGCGCCCCGTGTGGGTGGAGTCGGAGAGCAAGAAGATCGGCAAGGTGCAGTTGCCCGATGCGCTGCTGGAGCGCATGCGCGGCGGCTTCACGGTCAGTGTCGACGCGCCGATGCCGCAGCGGGTGCAATTGCTGCGCGAGGATTACGCGCATTTCGAGCAGGACCCGCAATCCATGATCGATCGTCTTGCCTTCCTGCGTCCGCTGATCGGGGGCGAGGAGTTTTCGGCATGGGAGGACCTTGCAGCGCGGCGTGAAGTACCGGCCCTGTTCGAGCGACTGATGCGCAACCATTACGATCCGACATACAGGCGATCGACCTTGCGCAATTATCCGGATATCGACAAATCGCCGAAGGTGATGCTGGAAGACCTGTCTGCTGAAGGATTATTGCCCGTGGCAAGGGAGCTTCGCGCGCAGTTCGATGTCGCCGACGACGCCAAGGCAGCGTAAACAAAAAAAAGGCGGCACGAGGGCCGCCCGGAGAGGGAGGAGAAAGAGGTGCGTTACGGCTTTTCGTTCGTGACGACCACGCGGTTCACGAACATCACGGACGGGAAAGTGCGGTCGAGCAGCTTGCTGCGGAAATTGGTCATCACCGCGCCGTCTTCAAAGCGGACCACGGCGTCTTTTTTTACCGCGACCTTCGGTGCGGCCAGCCACAGGGTTTCCTTGCCCTTGGCAACTTCGATATAGGTGTACTCGCTTGCGTCCAGCGTGCTCAGCACCTTGCCCTTGAGCGGCAGGTCAGCGTCGGGCGTGTTCTTCGGTGCTTTCAACATGTCGGCCGACATGGACGGCGACGGATGCCCGGTCGGTGCAGCCTGCACGGAAACGGAAACAGCCAGTGCGGCGATCGCGAACAGGGCGGAAATGGCTTTCATCGATATTGTCCTTTTGTAGGTGAATGAATGACAGGCTGCCTGTCATTCAGTGAAACGCTTTTTCGTTAAAGCATCTTTCGCGCCAGCAGCACCAGTCTGACGCCACGACTGGGAAAGCGCCGGATTTCAGCTGATTTTCTGGACGAAAAATCCCAAATGCGGGACTGCTTTTTTCTCGAATCCGGGAAGCAGAACGAAAAAAGCCCCGGGGCAACCGGGGCTCGATATGGAACGGCTCGGAATCAGGCCGCTGCTGTCGCCGGTTGCGGCATGGTCATGTCGGACAGCAGTTCGAAGACTTCATCCTTCGACAGGACATAACGCTCGAGCAGCGTATCCTTCAGCGCCCACATGATGTCCTTGTAATCCTTCATCGCCTCCAGCGAACGGGTGTACAGCTCGTCGGCCTTGGCTTCCACCTGGCGGACCGCGTCTTCGCTTGCACCTTCACGCTTGAACTGCGTGTAGTCGACCTTGGAACGTGAATACATCGACAACTGGTTGACCATCAGGTCGAGTTTGGCCGTGATCTTCTGGATGTCGTTCTGGCTGCCGGTCGAGATGCCGCGCGCGCCGTAGAACAGTTCCTCTGCCGCCACGCCACCGTAGAGCTGGATCACGTCCTGTTCCATTTCTTCCAGCGTCTGCAGGGAGACATCCTCGTTCGACGACAGCACATAGCCCAGCGCGCCGACCTTGGATACGGATTCGGTGCTGATCTTGAGCAGCGGCGACTTCGCCTTCACTTCATCCCAGCTCATGCCCTGGCGCAGGAAAGGATCGATCTGCATGAAGAAGTGGCCGAGTTCGTGCAGTGCGACGCGCTCGCGCTTCTTGTCCTGTTCCGCGGTGGTCGCGCGGTCGGTCAGGCCGATCATCGAACGCTCGAAAGCGCGGAACATCACATCGGTGGTGATCAGGAGCTTTTCCTGGATGGCGATCATGCTGGCGCGGTCGACCACGGTTTCCAGCAGCGCGGGACTGAGGTTGGCGGTGATCTCGGCGGCATAGTCGAGATTCAGGTTGGCCCAGTCCACGCATTCCGGATCCTTCTTCGCGAGGAACACGTTCAGCAGTTCACGACGCTCAGCCTTGTTGGGCAGGCGGAAATTGATCTTCACAGCGAAGCGGCGCAGCATCGCCTCGTCCATCTGCGTGGTCGCGTCGTTGAAGTTGGACGCCACGACCCAGATCACGCCCGAGCCCTTGTCGCTCTTGATGCCGTCGAGCAGCGAGAGCAGGGTGTTGGCAGTGTCGTCATCCCACTTCTTGTCGCCGCGGCCGCGCGGCATGAACAGGCTTTGCGCTTCATCCAGGAAGATGATGCAGCGTTCCATCGAGCAAGCCTTTTTGTAGATGGCGTTGAGCGCCTTGGAACCGCCGCCGACGAGGCCGGACTCGAGGCCGGAACCGGACGCCTGGATCAGCGGAATCTCCAGCTTCTTGGCGAGGTAGCCGGCCAGCTTGGTCTTGCCGGTGCCCGCCGGGCCGGTCAGCATGACGTTGAAGGGCTTGTCGATGTTGTGCGAACGATAAAGGTCGCGGTTACGGATCATTTCTTCCAGGTGCGCGACTTCCTGCTTGATGTCTTCCATCCCGATCAGGTCGTCCATGCTGCCTTTCAGGTTTTCCGGCTTGACGACGGACGCGCCGCCACCCAGGCCCATGCCCGGCAAGCCCTTGCGCAGGCCGACGAACAGCAGGACCAGCATGGCGATGCCAATGGCATTGCGCGCGAGGAATCCGCTCGCCTCGCTCAGGGCGCTGGCCTTGGTTTCCTTGTCTTCGAAGATTTCCTTGTGGGCTTCCAGGTATTCGGTATTGGCAATTGCATAAGGAATGCTGTTCTTGAGCAGCACTTCACGTTCGAGGTTGCTGTGCGAGGTGCTCGGCACCTTCACCACATTGATCTGCGCCGCGTCCTTGTACTTGAACACGTAGCGCGGGAAATCCGACAGCGGCTGTGCCACCAGCAAATATTCGAGGCGGCCGGCGTTGTTCGCGAGGCGGGTGATTTCGGAAATATCCTGGGAATGCACGATCGGGTTGGCGTCGCGCAGCGCCAGTGGCTTGAATACGACGGCGGCTACGCTCGCAAAGGCGAGCAGCACCATCAGTACCGCACCGACATAGGCATTGTTGAAGGCGTCATAAAGCTTGGAACATCGTGACATTCGGTCGTCCTCTAGGAAGGTCTGTTGAGAGCGCGAATCCCGGATGCTGTGTCCAGAGCGCGCAACGTTGCTGATCAGAAGCCAATAGGACAGGGCAGGAGCGTTTTGGTTGCCCCGCAAAAAAGAAAAATGCGCAGATTTTTTTTATGGACGCGATAGCGTGCTGCCGATCGTTCCGCAGGGAAAAATTACCGAGCGCAACGTACCGTTGACAATGCGCAAGCGCGAGGGGGAGCGAGGTGCTTAAATGAAGTCATGCGACAGCGCGTCTCAGGAGACAGGGGCGATGGTAACTATAATAATTCTGGCATTGGGATTCCTCACGGCGGCGCTCGTCGTCGGGGTCTTCATTGTGGCGGTCATGGAGCTCAATGAAATTGACAACATAGGCGAGAGCACGCGCGCACCGGAGTTCAGGCACCCTGTTTCTGCTCGCTGAAGTGCCGCTCGATCAGGCGGGCGAACGCAACCAGTTCCTTTTCGGTCGCCATGTCGTTCAGGAAGCAGAGTTCGCCGTCGACGATCATCAACCTGGCCTGATGGGCTAGTTCAAGTATGGCGTCACGCCTCAGTTCGTGATGCAGGTTTTTCATGGCGGTTCCTGGAAGTGGATGGAAAGAAATTCTTTTGAGAAATTCCTCCTGTGACGCCGTTCCTCCTCGCTTAGTTCCGCCGCCGGCTGTCATCTTTAAAACGTATCAAAGTGGTAACATACTGCGCCATGCGCGCAAGTTACCAACCCTCATCATTCCCTCTTGATACAGCGGCCAGCCCGGCCGTTCGGGAAGCCATCCGCCGCCTCGCCGAGGAGGCTTCCATGATCGTATGGGAAGCCGATGCGGATGGGTGTTGCACCTATCTGAATCCTGACGCGGCGCAGGCGTTTTCGTCACCGCGCGAATTGCACATCAACGACTGGTTTTCGCACATTCATCCCGAGGATGCGCCAGCAGCCATCCAGAGCATCCTTGAAGCACGCCGCACCCGCCGCCAATACCGGCTCGAATACCGGATCAGTTGTCGAAACGGCAGCACCCGCTGGATTTCCGATACCGGTGCCCCGCGCCTGGACGCGCAAGGCAAGCTGCTCGGCTATCTCGGTACCCTTCTGGATGTGACGGAAAACCATGAAGTCCGCGCCAGGCTGATGCGCAGTGAAATCGAACACCGCCTGCTGACGGAAAACGCGCGCGACCTGATTTCCTACAGCGACGCCAGCAACATCTACGTGTACGCCTCGCCTTCGCACAAGGACACGCTCGGTTATGAGCTGCATGAACTGGTCGGGACGCATCTGTACGATTACATCCACCCGGACGATGTCGCCGCAGAGCCTCCGGGCCCGCGGTCCAAGCGCCGCGGCCTGGTCAATATCCGTTTCCGCCACAAGAAGGGGCATTGGGTATGGCTGGGCGCGAGTACGCGCACGGTGCGCGATCCTCAGAGCGGGGCGAAGATGGGGATCGTGGCGATTGCACGTGACATTACGACGCAACTGGAGGCCGGCAAGGAACTGGCGCGGCGCGAGGAGCGCTTCCGCAGCCTGACGACCCTGTCGTCGGACTGGTATTGGGAAACCGATGCCCGCATCCGCTTCAGCTTTTTTTCCGAAGGCATCTACCAGCGGCTCGGCCAGCGCACGACCGAGCTGCTCGGTTCCAGCTTCGAAGAGCATATCGCCGATCCCAAGGCCGCCGGATTCATCGTCTGCGCCGAAAGCGTCGCCGCCCGCAAGCCTTTCCACGACCTCATTTACCCGGTCTGGTCGCTTACCAAGCCAGGCGACATCCGTTTCCTGCGCATTTCGGGCGAACCGTTCAGCGAGGACGGCGTTTTCTGCGGTTACCGTGGCGTCAGCCGCGACGTCACCCATGAAGTACGGACCGCCAACGCCCTCGAACAGCTCGCCACCCGCGATACGCTGACCAAGCTGCCGAACCGCGAGCTGTTGCAGCGCCGCCTGCGCCAATGGCTCGAGGAACGGCGGCCTGATGCACAGCTGGCCGTATTCTTCATCGACCTCGACAACTTCAAGGAAGTCAACGACTCGCTCGGGCATGCGGCGGGAGATGCGCTGCTCAAGAATATCGCTGCCAGGCTCCGGCGCTGCATCCGGCCCAGCGATACTGTCGCCCGGCTGGGTGGGGACGAGTTCGTGGTCCTTGCCGAATGCAGGTATGGTGATACCTCCGCCATGCGTCTCGGAGAAAAGCTGTGCCGGGCACTCGACCCGCCGGCGATGATCGAGGGACACGAGGTGCGCGCCTGCGCATCGATCGGCATCAGCATGTTCCCGCAGGACGGCGAAACCAGCGACGTGCTGCTGCAAAATGCGGATACCGCGTTGTACCGCGCCAAGGCGGCCGGCGGTAACTGTTTCCGCTTCTACACGCCCGACATGAGTGCCGAGTCGCGCACCCGCATGATGCGCCACGCCGCCTTGCGCCATGCGCTCGATCGCAACGAATTCGTCGTGTATTACCAGCCGCGCGTCGACCTGAAGACTTCGCGCCTGACTGGCGTCGAAGCCTTGTTGCGCTGGACGCATCCGCAGCTCGGCGAGGTGTCGCCGGTGGATTTCATTCCGCTGGCGGAGGAAAGTGGCCTGATCGACAGCATTACCGACTGGGTGTTACGGCGCGCAACGCAGCAGGTGCAGGAATGGACGCTGCGCCATGGACGCCCATTCACTGTTTCGGTCAACCTCTCCGCGCGCCAGCTGCGCAACGAAAAGATCCTGGCTTCGGTCAGGCAAGCGCTGCGTGCCAGCGGCCTGCATCCCGGGCAGCTGGAACTGGAACTCACCGAATCGGCATTGATGGAAGACGCCGATACTGCGGCCATCCTGCTGAAGGAGCTCAAGCGTCACGGCCTGCGCCTGTCGGTCGACGACTTCGGCACCGGCTATTCATCGCTTGCCTATTTGCGCCGCTTCCCGCTCGATTGCCTGAAGCTGGACCGGTCCTTCCTGCTGCAAAACCATTCTGATGAAGTCAGTCCCTGGAAGCTGGCGGAGGCTGTCATCAACCTGGCGCATACACTGGGCTTGTCGGTGGTGGCGGAAGGTGTGGAGAGCGAGGAGCACCTGGCCTTCCTGCGGACCACCTCCTGCGACGAAATCCAGGGATCGTGCATCAGCGCTCCCATGCCGCCGGAAGACATGGAACGCCTGTTGTGCTCGACGCATTCCGAACAGCTCTTGGCCTGATCAGCCGAAGAACCAGTAACACACCCAGATCGACGCAAGCACGCCTGCGAGGTCGGCGAGCAGCGCGCATCCTACCGCATGCCGCGCCCGCTGGATGCCGACTGCCCCGAAATACACGGCGAGCACGTAGAAAGTGGTCTCGGTGCTGCCCTGGACAGTCGCGGCAACGAGCGCGGGGAAACTGTCGACCCCGCCGCTCTTCATCAGCTCGATCAGCATGGCGCGCGCGGCACTGCCTGAAAACGGTTTGACCAGAGCGGTCGGGAGGGCGTCAACGAAACGTGTATCCCAACCCAGCGTCACGACGACGTAACGAATGCCATCCAGCGCCGCCTCCAGCGCACCGGAAGCGCGCAGCACGCCGACCGCGCAGAGCATGGCGACGAGGTAGGGCAGGAGGTTCTTTGCGACGTCGAAGCCTTCCTTCGCGCCTTCAACGAAGGTCTCATAGACAGGCACGCGCCGCGATGCGCCGACCAGCAGGAAGAGCAGGATCAGTCCGAACAGGACAAGGTTGCCGAGCAGGGAGGAAAGTGCGGCAAGTCCTGCGGTCGACATGCCGCCCAGGGTCGCCATGAAGCCGCCAAGCAGCAGCGCGAACCCGCCCAGCCAGGCGAGGACGACGGGATCCCATATCTTCAGGCGCTGCATCAGTGCGACCGACAGGAAACCGGTGAGGGTAGAGGCGCTGGTGGCAATCAGGATGGGCAGGAAGACCATGGTCGGATCCGGCGCGCCCTGTTGCAGGCGGTACATGAAGATGGATACCGGCAGCAGCGTGAGGGAGGAGGCGTTCAGGACCAGGAACAGGATCTGTGCATTGGTGGCCGTGTCGGGCCGGTCGTTCAGTTCCTGCAACGCGCGCATGGCCTTGAGGCCGATGGGTGTTGCGGCGTTGTCCAAACCAAGACCGTTCGCGGTGAAGTTCAGCGTGATCAATCCCAGAGCGGGATGGCCGGCCGGCACGCCGGGCATGAGGCGCCGGAACAGCGGCGTCAGCACGCGTGCAAGCAATTCCACCAGGCCCGCCTTTTCGGCGATGCGCAGGAATCCCATCCATAGGGTGAGCGTGCCGAACAGGAGGATCATGACTTCGACGGACAGCTTCGCCATCGCAAACAGGCTTTCCACCATCGCGCCGAATACGCCCGGGTCACCCGCCAGCCAGCGGGCCGCTGCGCTGATCGCGGCGACCAGGAAAAATCCGAGCCACAATCCGTTCAGCATGCGCCGGTCCCCGCGCAAGATAGTTGTTTAGAAATTGGTGGAGTGCGCAGACAGGCGGAGGTCATCGAAAATGCGGCGAAGATGTTCGTGTTAACATCAGCATGATACCGGTGGAAATCTCCGCCGGATTGATTTTCAGCCCGGCTTTCGATAAACGTGAACTCTCCCGTATCTCTTTTTTCCACACTGCCCACGCCGGCGATCATCCTCGATCGCCAGCGGCTCGAAGCGAATTGCGCGCGCATGGCGCGACGTGCCGCCGACGCTGGCGTCCGACTCCGGCCCCACCTGAAGACCGCGAAAAGCGCCGAGGTTGCCCGGATCGCAACAGCCGGCCAGTTTGGCGGCATTACCGTATCGACGATAGCGGAGCTCGCCTATTTCTTCGAGGCCGGCTTCCGCGACATCACCTATGCAGTCGGGATCGCGCCTTCGAAGCTGACTGCCATCGAAGCGTATATCGCGCGTGGCGCACGGATCAGCATCGTCCTGGATTCGGTGCGCGCGGCGGAGGCGATCGCCGGCCACGCCGGTGCACCGCTGTCGGTGCTGATCGAAATCGATTGCGGCGGCCATCGCGCCGGCGTCGCTGCCGGCAGCGACGCATTGATTGCCATCGCCAAGCGGATTGCAGACGCCCCCGGATTGCATCTGGAAGGCGTGCTGACCCATGCCGGACACTCCTATCATGCGGCAAGCGAAGCGGCGCGCGCGCAAATTGCCATTGCCGAGCGCGATGCGGCGGTGCTGGCGGCGGAACGCATCCGCGCCGCCGGCATGACATGCGACACAGTGAGCATCGGCTCGACGCCGACCGCACTGACCGACGTGCCGCTCGACGGCGTGACCGAGATCCGGCCTGGCGTGTATGTGTTTTTCGACCTCTCGCAGGCGCGCCTGGGCGTCTGCAATGTGGACGACATCGCGGTCAGCGTGCTGGCGACAGTCATCGGGCATCATCGTGAAGCCGGCCACATGCTGGTCGATGCAGGCGCACTGGCGATTTCAAAGGATGTCAGCGCGAACGAGCATGACCCGCACATCGGCTACGGGCTGGTATGCGACATCGATGGCCGGCCCATCGACGGTTTGTATGTCGCGGATGTGCATCAGGAACATGGATTCGTGCGCAGCACACATGGGACGCCGCCGTTCGAGCGCTTTCCCGTCGGATCGCAGTTGCGCATCCTGCCGAACCACGCGTGCATGACCGTCGCCCCGTATCGCGAGTACCATGTGCTTGACACGGCATCGGACGCGCTGACCAAATGGAGCAAGACGTATGGCTGGTAAACGCCTGTTGGTGATCGAGGATGACCCGGCCAACCTGCGGCTGATGGTCCTGCTGCTGAAAGCCGCAGGACACGAGGTGACGGGTGCGCTGAATGGCGGGGAGGGATTGCTGGCGGCACGTCGTGATTTGCCCGACCTGATCCTGTGCGACGGCCGCATGCCGGACATGACGGGAATCGAGGTATTGCGCAGCCTTCGCGGCGATGCGGCGACGGCAGGAATCCCGATGGTTGCCGTCACCGGGCTGGCGCGGGACGGCGAGGTGCACGAGCTGCTCGACGCAGGCTTCAACGGCTATATCGCGAAGCCCTTCGATATCAAGACGTTTGCGGCGCAGGTAGCGTCTTTTTTATAGGCTATTTCGCCGCGCGCTGTTCTATGGTGACGGTGAGGTTGAGACGCTTCCCGTCACGCACCATACGTTCGAAGTCGCCCGCCACGACTGGTGGGCTGAACAGGTAACCCTGGAGCTGGTCGCAGCCGAGGTCGCGCAGGAAGGCCATCTGTTCCGGCGTCTCGACACCCTCGGCGACAATCTCCTGGCGCAATTGCTGGCCCATCGTCACGATGGCGCGCGCAATCGCGCAATCGTTTTCTTCCTGCGGCAAACCAATCACGAAGGCGCGGTCGATCTTGAGCGTGCTGATCGGGAATTTCTTCAGGTAGGCGAGGCTGGAATAGCCGGTGCCGAAATCGTCGAGCGCCAGCGCCAGGCCGCGCGCCGCCAGTTCGTTCATGATCGGGATGACGGTGTCCGGGCCGCGGACCAGCAGTGTCTCGGTGATTTCCAGCTTGATGCGGTCGGCGGCGATGCCGTGGCGCTCAAGGACTTCCTGGATGCGGTCCGGCAGGTGCCGGTCGAACTGGCGCGATGACAGGTTGACGGCCACGGGCGGCACATCGACGCCCGCATCCTGCCATTGGCGGATCTGGCGGCAGGCTTCGTCCAGCACCCAGGTGCCGAGTTCGAGGATCAGTCCGGTTTCTTCCGCGACCGGAATGAAAATACCGGGCGAGACCATGCCGCGATCGGGATGTTTCCAGCGCAGCAGCGCTTCGGCGCCGACGATGCGGCCGCTGCGCAGGCTGACCTTCGGCTGGTAATGCAGCTGCAGGTGATTGCCGACGAGCGCACGCCGCAATTCGCTTTCGAACCAGAGGTGCTCCTTCGCCCGTTCGTTCATTTCCGGGCTGTAGAACATGTAGCCGTTGGCGCCGTTGTCGTGCACGCGCACCCGCGCCGCATCCGCGTAGCGCAGCAGTGCCGCGGTGTCCATGCCGTCTTCCGGATAGACCGAGATGCCGATGCTGGCGCCGATGCGCAGGTTGTGCTCCTCGATCTCGAAGGGTGCGTCGAGCTTGGAAAGCAGCTTGTTGGCGACGATACCGGCGTGTTCCCGCTTCTGTATCTCGAACAGCGCCACCGCGAACTTGTCGCCGTCGATGCGCGCAAGCACGTCTTCGTCGCGCAGCACATGACGGAATCGCGCGCTCACCTCGCCCAGCAGGGCGTCGCCGACTTCATGGCCAAGGGTGTCGTAGATGGAGTGGAAGCGCTGCAGGTTGATCACCAGCAGGGCACCATGCGACCTGCTACGGCGCGCGGAGGCCAGCGCCTGGCCGACCAGCTGGTTGAGCAGTGCGCGGTTCGGCAGTCCGGTCAGGGTGTCGTAGTTGGCCAGTCGCTGCATGCGCGCTTCAGCTTCCTTGAAGACGCTGATGTCGGAGAAGATCGAGAAGGCGTGGGTGATCTGCCCCTTGTCGTTGCGTACGACACTGATCGTGACCGACTGCGGGAAGACGTCGCCATTCTTGCGCTTGCCGAAAATCTCGCCCTGCCAAGGCCCGGCGCCTTGCATGGCCGACCGCACTTGTGCGCGGAAGTCGGCGGTGTGCTTGCCGGAGCGGAGCAGGTCGGGCGTCTTGCCGATGGCTTCGGCGGCAGAGTAACCGGTGATGCGGGTGAAGGCAGTGTTGACGGAGACGATGCGCTCCTCGCCGTCGGTGATCAGGATGCCCTGGTCGCTGTCTTCGATGATGCGCGCATGCAGGCGCAGCTTGTCTTCATCTGACAGGCGCTCGGTGATTTCGGACATGCGGGCCACCATGCCCGCCGGATGGCCGGCCTCGTCCAAGGTCATCGACAGCGCCAGGCTGGCCCAGAAGATTTCGCCGGATTTCTTGCGGCGCCGAACCTCCATCAGCGACGTGCCTTCTTCCAGGAAGAGTTCGGCGACCTGGTCGTCGTCATCGGCGTACAGGAAGAGCACGTGCTGGCCGACTGCTTCTTCCGGCGTGTAGCCGAACAGGCGCTCGGCGCCGTCGTTCCAGCTGGTGATATAGCCCGCCGGATCCATGCCGATCACCGGCTCGGACAGTTTGGCGCGCGGGGATTGGCCCTTCAGTCCGGCCAGTTCCGCTTCAAGCGCGCTCAAGGCTTGCAGTTGGGCCGCGCCATCGAGTGAACGCGCCTCGCGGCACAATGCAAGGCAGCGCTCGATGGCGTTCTGGTCAGGCATGTTGTCCTCCGGCGCTTTCGCGCACGACGTCCAGCATCCAGTTGTGGGCTTGCACATTCAACAGGTTGAATTCGGCGGCCGCCAGGTGCAGGCCTTGCAGGCAGGCTTCTACTGCTGGCAAGTCGCGGCCTTCGGCCGCTTCGGCCAGTGTCAGGAGCCGCCCGATGTCGCCCTCGCGGCGCAGCAGCGCGCCCAGTAGGGTTTCGCTGATCCTGAGAGGGCGCAGGACTTCCTCCAGCGGCATGCCGAACAGCACACCGAGAAGCGAGAACATGCCGGCCATGAAAGCCGATTCCTGGTTCGACTTGTCGAGGCCGCTGGCCTTCGCGGCCAGCTCCATCAAGCGGGCGCGGACCGCAACGCGCGCCAGCAGCATGGCAGAACCTTCATCGCCGGAGCGCGCGGAAAACAGCATCAGGTTGAGCCAGCGCCGCAGCTGCGCGCGCCCGAGGATCAGGATGGCCTGGGAAAAACTGGTGATTTGCCGGCTCATGCCCATGCCGAGCGAATTGACGAGACGCAGCAGGTGATAGGACAGCGTGGGATCGCGCCTCAGGACGGCTTCGATTTCATGTGTGTCAGCATCGGTGGACACGAGCTGGACCAGCTGCAGCGCCAGCGCGCGGGACGCGGCCTGGCTGCCCGCCGGCTTGGCGCGCGGCGCCATGTACCACGGGCCGGCGATCCAGTCGATCTCGGGCGGAAACGGTTCTTCGGGAAGGCGATCGATGCGTGCAAGCGATCCGGCAGGCACAGGGCGGCAACCCGCCTCCACGACTGCTGGTTCGAGCGATGGTGACATGCCGCCGGTAGTGAACCGGCATGGGAACCGCCCCGCAAGCGCGCGGAAGTCTTCGTGTTGGGCCAGCGGGATGAACGCGTCGTCGGCGCCACTGTTGCTGAACTCAAGCAGCAGCGCGGCCGGTGTACGGTTCCGGTCAGAGAGCAGATCGACCGACAGGAGCGGGGCAGGGGGCAGGACGCTCATGGCGACTTCGGACGGCAAATATCAATCCTGATATGTTACCCCGAAAGACGGCCATGTGTTGACAAAGGGAAATGTAGTTTGAAAAGTGTTGCTCTAGATTAGCCTGTTGACGTATCCGGTTTCGCAGAACGGAACGCAGTCCGGGATTTTCGAATGGCGGATTTCCGTGCATTAACCACCTCGCGCAAGGCAACGGCGAGCATTTCCTGGCGGCGATAGGCCGGAATCATGTGCGCCGTCAGGCTATACGCCCGCACGGTCCGCTCCAGGTTACGCAGTGCGCGCAGTTCTTCGCTGTGTTGCTCGTCAAGCATCATGATGGTCGTTCCTGTCAAAAGCTACTCGGTACTCCCTAGACCGGAGCAGGAGCATTTTTGTTCCCTGCAGGAAAATGTTCGGCGACCTTTCAGGTAAGAATCATCTAGTGGATATCCTCTACAAATAGTATCGAAGCAAGCTGACTCTATAGATATAATAGTTGCCGCAAGGCAATAACAATAACCTGGAGACAACCCGGCATAGCGCGGTGCGGCCACTCGCCTGCACTTCTCTTGCGCGTACCGAGGAGCCCCCGATCCGGACAAGGCGCCATGGATATTCCTGTAACGGCTTCACCGTCTAAAACGCGGCACCTGAACCTTGGCAGCGAAATGGGCCATGCGTGCTTCCGCCTCGCCGGGACCATGGTATTCGTCGCCTATATCGCGATTGCCTGGGGGATGGGGCATATCCTCGACCTGCACGAGGCAGTGGCCGGCATTGCCGCCTTTCTCGGATTCAGCGCGGCGTGGATCGGCGTCGTCGGTTTTTCCCTGCTCAACTTCCGCACACGGCGCATCCTTTCCATCGTCCTCGACCAGGCAGTGTTCGCGTTTGCCTTGTACGAAGCGGGCGACGTGCTTGCGCCGGTCATCTGGGCACCGGTCGTGATGGCTGTCGGCAACGGTTTGCGCAACGGCCCGAGATACGCCCGGCTATCGTCGGTCATCGGCGGCGCATGCGTTGGGGTGGCGCTGGGACTGTCGCCGCACTGGCAGGCAGGCAAACTGGTGACGGAAGGCATCGTGCTGTCCATCCTCGTGCTGCCTTGGTATACATTGAAGCTGTCCGAGCAGATTGCGCAAGCCAAGCGCGAGATGCAGCAGCGCGCCGCGCGTTTCGAATCGGCGTCGCGCACGGATTCGCTGACCGGCCTGATGAACCGGGCGGGTTTCTTCCAATGCCTGCAGAAGCAGCTGCACGATGCAGGGCGGAGCGGCGCGCGCAGCGCAGTGATGCTGCTCGATCTCGATGGCTTCAAGGCAGTCAATGATGTCGGCGGCCATGGTATGGGCGATGAAGTGCTCAAGCACATCGCCAACCGGTTGCACGATTGCGTCGAAGCCAACGACCGCGTGGCGCGGCTGGGCGGTGACGAGTTCGGCATCGTTGTTTCCGACGCCTCGGACCTCACGGAGCTGGAAAGGCTGGCGCAATCGATCGTCGAGACGATCGCGGCTGTCCACGTGCACGGCCAGGGCGATTTGCGCATCGGCGCCAGCGTCGGCATCTGCCTGCTTCCCGACGACGGTTGCCGCGACGAATCGTCCGTGATGGAAACTGCCGACCGCCTGATGTACCAGGCAAAGAAGTCCGGCAAGAACCGCTACTGCATCAATCCTCATTGACGCGCGTTTGACCACGCGCAAACATCCCCGGCGCATGAAATCCTAAGGTTTCTGTAACGCTTGCTGGCGCGCGGCCACGCTTCGAACGCGCGAGCCTTGCGCCAGATCCAATTTCATGCCGGGGAGCAGTGAACCCGCTCTCCATGCCTTGCATCCAACAGGGCTAACCGCAAGGAGGGGACGATGACGGCGATTGTGCGTATTGACGATGAAGTCATCCGTGTCGAGGACTTCGTCAGGACACTGAAGCTCACCGGGCAGTTCGAGGGCCTCATCGAGCAGATTGTCAGGGACAAGCTGACGGTGCGTGCGGCGAAGAAACACGGCATCAAGGTAACGCCGGAAGAGATCCAGGAACGTGCCGACAACTTCCGCCGCGTGCAGGGCCTGCACCGCGCGGCCGACATGAACAACTATCTCAATGCGCTGGGCGTGAGCCTTGACGAATTCGAGACCTTCGTCACCGACAGCCTGTACCAGGAAAAGATGATGGCCGACGTCTGCAGCGACAAGGCCATCGAGCATTACTTCAAGCTCAACTCGCCGAAGTTCGACAGCATCGAAGTCAGCCACATGGTGCTCGACGCCGAAGGCAAGGCCAAGGAAATGGTGTCCTACCTGCGCGATGATCCGGATGCCTTCGGCGACATGGCGCGTGAGCATTCCGTTGCCGATACAAAGGAGCAGGGCGGGCGCATCGGCAAGGTGCTGCGCGGCTCGCTGAAGACCGATATCGAAGCCAAGGTCTTCAATGCATCCGAGGGCGACCTGCTCGGACCGTTTGCGTCGCCGGACAGGTCAGTGTTTGAAATCTTCAAGGTGGATGCCAAGCATCCGGCTCGGCTGGATGACGACACGGCGGCCGAGATCCGCCGCCTGCTGCGAGAGGAATGGCTGTTTGCCCGCGCGCAGGAACACATCATCGAAGCACGGTAATCCCCTTTCATGGACGCGGCGCAGAAACAGCAGCAGCCCCTGGCGGATTTCCTCGCGTCCGTCGAGCTCCTTTCTCCCTTCAGCCGCGACGAGATCGAGCGGCTGGCAGAGCATGCGGAGTCCCGCTTCTTCGCATTCGGCGACACGGTCTGCAATGCCGGTGACCCGGCCGGTGGATTGTTCATCGTCAAGTCCGGTTCGGTGCGCGTCTTTACCGAGGAGAACGGCAAGGAAATCAGCATGGGCGTGCGCAAGGAGCGCGAGGTCATCGCCGAGATCGCGATGCTGCGCGACTACCGGCACGAATCATCGGTGCGCGCGTCGCTCAAGACCGAACTGCTGTTCATCCCGCGCAAGGTCATCGAGCCGATCATCGCGCGCAATCCCGCGGCGCTGGAGTTCATCGCCAGTTATGTGGCGATCAGCTCGGCCGGCGGATTCGTCACGCGGCTGTTCGATCTGCGCGGCAAGGTCAACAAGGCGGAGCTGGAAGAGTTCGTGCGCAGCGTGGGCGTCAAGCGCGTTGCGGCCGGCAGGGACATCCTGAAGCAGGATTCGAAGGAAGACCGGCGCCTTTATGTGATCCGACAGGGGGAAGTCAGGCTGTTGCGCACCGAGGAGGGCACCGAGTATCCGCTCGCTACATTGCACCAGGGCGACATCTTCGGCGAGAAGGCGTGCCTGATGCGGCAGGAACAGATGGTGACGGTGACCGCCGTTACCGACACCACGCTGCTGGTGATCCCGGAAAAGACCATCCACCTGATCCTGGAGCGCAACCCGAAGCTGCGTGAAGTGCTGGAAGACCGCATCCGCATTGTCGAGCGGGAACTGCAGCGGCAGAAGAAGCTCGAGGAGCGGCGCAAGCGCCCGGTGCTGCTCGACCTGCAATCAAAGCCCGCAATGGGCGAGAAGGTCATTCGCCGCTTCCCGCTGGTCGAACAGGCGGAAGAGATGGATTGCGGCGCCGCCTGCCTGGCGATGATCTGCAAGCACTACGGCATCCCGATGACGCTGGGCAAGCTGCGCGAACTGGCCAATGTGACTACGGCCGGCGCCACGCTCGACAGCCTCGCGCGCGTGGGCGACTCGCTTGGATTCTCCACGCGCGGCGTGCAGTGCACCTACGAATCCCTGCTCGGATTCCAGCTGCCGTTCATCGCGCACTGGGAGGGTTACCACTACATCATCGTCTATGGCGTCTCCAAGACCCACGTGTGGGTCGCCGATCCGGCCATCGGCTTCAAGAAAATGGCGGTCGAGGAATTCGAGCGCGGCTGGAGCGGCACCTGCCTCGTCTTCACGCCGGGGCAGGACATGGTGCAGCTCGCGGCGTCGCGCTCACCCTGGATACGTTTCGTCGGCTATCTCAAACCGTACAAGAAGATCCTGCTGCATATCTTCCTTGCCACCTTCGTCATCCAGGTGCTCGGGCTGGTGCCGCCGCTCATCATCCAGAACATCCTCGACGGCGTCATCGTGCACCAGAACTTCAACCTGCTGCACCTGCTGATCGTCGGGCTGGTCATATCAAGCCTGTTCACGCAGCTGATGACGACCATACGTTCCTTCCTCGCCGGGTTCATGGTGCGCAACCTCGACTTCGCAATGATGTCGCACTTCTTCAAGCACACCATGTCGCTGCCGTTTTCCTTCTTCGCCAAGCGCAAGACGGGCGATATCCTCGCGCGCTTCCAGGAAAACCACACCATCCGCGCCTTCCTGACAGAGTCGACGATCACCACCATCCTCAACCTGCTGATGGTATTCATCTACTTCACCATCATGTTCCTGTACAACGTCAAGCTGACGATGGTGCTGATCGCCTTCGTCATACCGATCATTACACTGACGGTGTTGGCGACGCCGAGGGTGAAGAATTTCGCACGCGAGGCATTCGCCGCATCGACCGACGCGCAAGCCTTCCTGATGGAGGCGTTGGGTGGCGTCGAAACCGTGAAGGGCATGGGGACCGAACGCCCGGTGCGCCTCAAGTGGGAAAAAAAATACGTGAAGGCGCTGGAGGTGCAGTACCGCGCGCAGACCTTCAACATCTGCATTTCGCTCGTGGGCCAGATCCTCAATGCCGCGACCACCATTGCGGTGCTCTGGGTCGGCGCGAGCCTGGTGCTCTCGCGCGAGCTGAGCATCGGCCAGCTGATCGCCTTCAACGCCTTGATGGGCAGCGTGCTGGCGCCGCTGATGGGCCTGGTCGGCCTGTGGAATCTGCTCAATGATGCCGGCGTGGCGATGGAGCGGCTGGGCGACGTGCTCGACATGGAACCGGAGCAGAAGCCGCAAGACTTGCCGTCGCGCGTGGTGCTGCCCGACCTGCAGGGCGAGATCAAGCTGGAAGGCCTCTACTTCCGTTATGGCGGCGACGACACGGCCTATGTGTTGGAAAACATCAGCCTCGACATCAAGCCGGGCGAACTGGTTGCCATTGTCGGCCGCAGCGGATCGGGCAAGACCACACTGGCCAAGCTGCTGGTCGGCTTCTACATGCCCACGGAAGGCAAGATCGTGGTCGACGGCTACGACATGAGCGTGATCGACAAGGATTACTACCGCGCGCAGGTCGGCTATGTCATGCAAAGCAATCTGCTGTTCTCGGGCACGATCGCCGAGAACATCGCAAGCGGCGAAGAAAGCCCGGACCGCCGGCGCATCGAGGAAGTGGCAAAGATGGCCGATGCGCACGCCTTCATCAGCAAGCTTCCGCTGGGTTATGAACAGGTGGTCGGCGAGCGAGGCATGGGCTTGTCCGGCGGCCAGATCCAGCGCTTGTGCATCGCCCGCGCGCTCTACCACGACCCGCGGCTGCTGGTGTTCGACGAAGCGACCTCAGCGCTCGACACCCAGTCCGAAAGCAACATCATGGGCAACATGCACGAGATCCTCAAGGGCCGCACCGCGGTCGTCATCGCCCATCGCCTCAGTACCATCATGCGTGCCGACAAGATCCTGGTGCTGTTTGAAGGCGCGGTGGTCGAGCAGGGACGGCACGAGGAACTCGTCGCGCGCCGCGGCATGTACTACGAACTCGTCCAGAAACAATTGAGCGCCGCATGAAACTCTTTGACCAACGGCTGGGCGGCACCAGCGTCACCTACGCCGGCGTGCTGGAAAAAATCGAGATCATGCGCAACACCCTGCGCTGGGCATCGAAGCTGGAGCGAGCGGATATCGAAAAGCTGCTGCGGCACGCCAATACGCTGCGCGACGAAGTGATGCAAATGTCGCACAAGGAGCGTTTCGTGCGTGCGGCCACCGCCGAGGTCGAGCCGCTGGAGCCGATCGAACGTCCGCCGGGTGAGCGGCGCAAGGGCCTGATGGACCGCAGCTTCATCTTTGAAGGCACCTTCGGCGACAACCCCAAGCTGTTGGAATCGCTGGAAATCGCGGAAAAGGCCGCGCCCACCGATCTGCCGGTGCTGATCGACGGCGAAAGCGGCACTGGCAAGGAACTGATGGCCAAGGTCATCCATGCGAACGGCTCGCGCGCGGACAAACCTTACATTTCCGTCAACTGCGGCGCGATCCCTGACAACCTGCTGGAATCGGAACTGTTCGGCCACAAGAAAGGCGCGTTCACCGGCGCGGCCAACGACCGCAAGGGCAAGTTCGAGAGCGCGCACAAGGGCACCATCTTCCTCGACGAGATCGGCGAACTGCCATTGCAGGGGCAAGTGAAGCTGCTGCGCGTGCTGCAGGCGCACGAAATCCAGCGCGTCGGCTCGGACGAGATCATCAACGTCGACACGCGCATTGTCGCCGCCACCAACAAGAACCTGCGCAAACTGATCGAGGAAGGAAGCTTCCGTGAAGACCTGTTTTACCGGCTGAGCGTCATCCACGTCACGCTGCCGCCGCTGCGCGAGCGCAAGGACGAGATTCCGCTGCTGATTTCCTTCTTTTGCGACGAGGCGGCGGAGGCGCTGAAGCGTGCGCCGGTCAAGATGACGCCGCGCCTGCGCGACTTCATGCTCCACTATTCCTATCCCGGCAACATCCGCGAGCTGCGCAACCTGATCTACCGGCTTTCCTGCCTGGCAGGGGACATGGCGGATATCGTGCACCTGCCCGAGGATATCCGGCCCAAGGCGCCGGCGCGTGCGATCACGGCAGGGCCGATGGACATCGAGGCAATGAAGCTGACCTCCCTCAGCGATGCCAAGCGTGCGGCGAGCGACGAAGCCGAGCGGGCCTTCCTCGAGCACGGCCTGAAGGAAGTCGGCGGAACCGTGGCCGAACTGGCAAGACGCTGCGACATGAACCGGTCGCACCTGCAGATGTTGCTGAAGAAGCACGGCATCCGGTCCAAGGATTTCCGGCGGCAGGCGGCGGAGGCGCAGGAGAAGGGCAAGGCGCACTGAATTGGTGTTTTGATAATGCTGCGCATCCGGTTTTTCTTGAGCTGGATGCGTACACCGCAACGGCACGGCACAGTACACTGTCCGCTGCCCGTCGAATTGCCTGCCGCCTATGTTCAAGAAGCTCATCGACCGATTTTTCCACCGCAGCCCCGGGCCATTGGTGCCGGACGAGGACCTTGCGCTCAATCCGCTGACCGTGCTGGCCGTCGAGCCGCCCGAGCCGGTGGAGATGATCGACATCGACAACCTGTTTTTCCCCTGGCTGCTTGGCATGGGCACGGGCGTGGCTGACGGGATGAACGATGCCGAGAACCGCCTGCTGCGCACACTCAAGCGCGTGGCCGACGCCGACGATCCTGCCACCGCGGACCTCGTTCCCCGCATTCCATCGGTGATTCCCCTGCTGCTGCGCAGCCTGCGCGACCGCAATGTCTCCAACAGCCAGCTGGCGGAGCAGGTGTCGCAGGATGCAGTGCTTGTCGCGGCAGTGCTGAAGCAGGTGAACAGTTCCTATTACCGCCGTGCGTCGGCGGTCAAGACCATCGAAGAGGCGATTGCTGTCATTGGCCAGAACGGCCTGCGCATGCTGGTCGCGGGCGTCGCTTTCCAGCCGCTTTTCAACGCGGGTCTCGGCCACTTCACCGGACAAGGCGCGCCGCGCGTCTGGGAACTGTCGGAGCCCTATGGCGTCGCTTGCCGCCATTTTGCAAAAGTGCGCCGGGTGGACGGTTTCGAAGCTTTCCTTGCCGGGCTGCTGCAGGGCGTGGGTGTGATCGTCGCACTGCGCGTGATTGACCAGGCTGGCGGCGCGGCACCCGGCGAGCTGCGTTCGCTCGACTTCCAGTCTTCATTCGCGCATTACGCACGGCGCCTCGCGTGCGTGATCGGCAAGCAGTGGGAATTCCCGGAACAGGCCATCGCGGCGATCGATCGTTCCGGTCCGGCCTCCGCGCTGGCGAGCACCGTGCGCGCAGCCGACCGCGTCGGCAAGATCCGCGTGCTCGTCAGGCATGGCATGCTGCGGACCGACCTTGCGGAAGTCTGCCTTGAAGAGAGCGGTGCCACCGCCTGCTACAAAGAAATCCTCGCAATGGAAGACGCGCAGGAGAGATCGGCTGCCTGAGCCTTATTCGTCCCGATCCCTTGCCGGCAGCGCGTCGCGGAAGGAATCAAATGTCTTCCACGCGGGCACCGGCGGTGTGTAGCCGGGCCGCGGTGCGTACGCAGAGTATTCGGTCAGCTGCATCTTGTGGATATAGCGCGGGCAGTTCGGGAAGATAGCTGCCGCTTCCACGCGCACGATGAACACCGATCCGGGAAAGTCATCGCGCAGGGGATCATCTTCGCTGATGGTAGCCGTCCCGTTGATGCGCAGGCGCTTCGGGCTTTCAAAATCAAGGAACAGCATGCCGACGTTCGCGTTCACGAGCACATTTCCCCACGTGCGATACATGCCGTTGCCGTCGTAGTCGGGAAAGGCGAGGGTGCGCTCGCCGACGACATGCACGAATCCCGGCAGTCCGCCCTTGTAGGAGCAATCCGGCCGACCCTCGGCATCGGCGGTGGCGATGAAGAACATCGGACTGCGTTCGATGAAGGCGCGGTCCTCCTCGGTGAACGCGGTGCGCAATGTCACTTCGCGCAGTCTGTCCGCCAGCCGCCTGGTGTCGCGCGCGTCCTGCAGGCGCCGCATTCCGTCGTGGTAAACGTCGCTAGCCATAAGGCCTCCTCGTGGTCCGGACGCTTTCAGTTTTAGCGTCCTGGCACAGGATTGCAAGCTTGCTACCGCGCCAGGTCTCGGGTTGCGTAGCGTGATACACCGGATAGCTGTCAGTACCCCGACGACTCATTCGCCACGTTCCTGCGCCCGGCATTCTGCGTATTGTTCGCCGGCGTATCCGCCTCGGGATTCTTCTGGGACTGCTCGGCAAACACCATCTTGCCGTTCTCGGTCCGCTTGTCGTCCCTGAACTCGCCTTCCCAGTAGCTGCCGTTGGCCCAGGTATAGCGGCCCTGGCCATGGCTCTTGCCGCGCAGCCAGTTGCCGTCGTAGACGTCACCGCTCTTGAAGCGCGTTGCGCCGCGGCCATTGGGCATGCCGTCGCGCACTTCACCTTCATAGCGGCTGCCGTCCGCGAAGGTGATGGTGCCGCGTCCGTTCGGCATGTCACGCGCCCAGTCGCCGCTGTAGCGCTGGCCGTTGCTCCAGACAAAGCGGCCTTTGCCTTCCTTCATGCCGCGCACGAGCGTGCCTTCGAACTGGTTGCCGTTGGTCCAGGTGATCTTGCCGGTGCCGGACACGGCGCCGGACTTTGGATCGACCGAGAAATTGCCGACCATGGTCTGGTCATCCAGCACCAGCGGCTTGCGGGCTGAAGCGGTGGGTGTCTCGGTGCCGGCGGGCGTCGCCGGCCGCGACTCCAGGGCCGATTTTGGCGGCGGCGTGACGACCCGCTCGGGCGGCTTGATGCTCGCGACCCGATCGGCGGGTTCCGGCGGTTTGTGCTCCGTAACGGCAGGGGCGGACGCCGCCGGAACCGGTGCAGCCTGCGGTGCAGCCGGAGCGGGCGTCGGTGCTGGCGCAGCGGCTATCGGGGGCGGCGTCTCCTTCTTCACGCTCGCTGCCGGTGGCACAGCCGGCACCGGCTCCTCGCGCTCGGTCCTGTCAGGCTGCTTGAAGCTGGCGATCCGGTCCTTCGCCAGTGCGGCGTAGCGGCCCTTCGGATACTTCTTCAGGTAGGTCTCGTAAGAGGTCTGCGTGTGCACTGTGGTCGACGCGGTCCAGAGGTCTTCCTCGGACGAGGACGGCGTTTCCTTCGACTGCTTGATGCTGTCTAGGCGCAGGCGGGCAACCGCAGCGTAACGGCCGCGCGGGAACTCCTTCAGGTACTTTTCATACGCACCGGGCTTGTCCGAACTGCTTGCCTTTTGCCAGGCGTCGTCCTCTCGCGTGGTGGATGGCGCAGGCGGCGCGTCGCCGATGCGGGGAGTTTCCTGCAGGACGGGCGCAGGAGCCGGCACCGGCGCCTTGGCGACAGGCGGAGGCAGGGGCTGCGCGGGCCGGGTTTCGACGGGCTTGAGCGTATAGGAGGGCGGCTTGCGCTCTTCCTTTTCGTCTGGTGTCTCGCTTGCGCCGGAGGACTCCATCGCCGTGCTGCTGCCCGAGCCTGCGCCCAGGCCCCGCCAGGACGAACCTGTTCCGAGATAAATGCCGGATGCAACCCCTGCTGTCAGAAGAATGCCGAGGATGCTCCATTCGCGCTTGCCGTAGGACGAGCCCCGGGTTGGGGGGCGGCCCGCAGGCTGCGGCTGGGAGCGCTGGCGTTCGCTGCGTTGGGTGACCGGCGGCGCGATGCGGGTCCTGACGTCCTGCATCATGTCCAGCGGCATCTGCGTGCGCACCGGATCCATGTCGGGACTGCGGACCATGGTAGTGGTGAAACCGGGATCCGATTGCGGCAGGGTGCGCGGCGGCGCTTCCATGATGTCGAGCGCATGGCGCAGTTCGCCGATGGAGCGGAAGCGCTGTTCCGGCTTGACCGACAGCGCCTTGTCGATGGCGGCCAGGAAGCCTGCGCTGTAGCGGCCCTTGCCGACTTCGCGCGCGGGCACCAGTTCGTCATGCACCATGCGCGCGACAGCAGGCGGCGGCGCCTTGCCGGCGATCAGGTAGTAGACCACGGCAGACAAGGCGTAGATGTCCGTCCATGGCCCCTGGCGCAGGCCGGCGATGTCGGCGTACTGTTCGATCGGCGCATAGCCTGGCTTGAGGATCGCCGTGAGGCACTGCGTCAGGTCGCCGATCACGCGGCGTGCGGCACCGAAGTCGAGCAGTAGCGGACGGCCGTCCTTGAGCAGCAGGATGTTGTCTGGCGCGATATCGCGGTGCAGGCATTGCCCACGGTGGATGATCTCGATGGCATCGAACAGGTCGCCCAGCAGCACGCGCACCCAGGATTCCGAAGGCGTGATGCGGCGCTGCTTGAGCGCCTGCTTCAGCGTGATGCCTTCGTAGAATGGCATCACCATGTAGGCGGTGCCGTTGCCTTCCCAGAAGCGATGCACCTTTACCAGCGAGGGCGAGTCGAACTGCGCCAGCATCTTGGCCTCGTTGATGAAGCTCTTCAAGCCGGCGGTGAAGGTCTCGACGTTGTGTTGCGATCGTACCGTAACGGCCAGGCGCGTGGTGCGCATGGCAAGGCCGGAGGGCATGTATTCCTTCAGCGCGACCTGGCGTTCCAGCGAATGGTCGTAAGCCAGATACACAATGCCGAAGCCGCCCTCGCCGATGAGGTCGAGAACTTCGAACTCGCCCAGGTGCGTGCCGACCGGGAGGACGTTCGCGCTGTGCTCCGCGTCACTTTCCGTCGTCGGCCGGAAGGGCATACGGCGGGTTCGCAATGCGGTCTTCTGATTGAAATCGTTCACCATGGGTATCTACCGAATCTGTTTGGTCAGCCGCCTCGCCAATGCATGAATGCGCAAGGAACATCCGCTTCTAGCACCTTTGGTGCCAGCCTGACGTGTGCGGTGGCTACAGGCGTCGTTGGAAGGATGGATCGGTCAGCGTGCATGGCGTCTGTCGGGGCTTGTCCAACATTTGCTCGCCGGCGCCGCTTCACCTGTTGGCATTCACGCGACACGCCGGCATCACCAGATCATGTGCGCGCCCGGCGCTGCAGACGGGCGCATGATCCCCTGTCCATGATGGTCGTGACGGACGCACAGGGCTTGATCTGAATCGCTATTTGTCGAGATAGTCAGAGCGCGGGATTGAGGACGGTCTTGTCGCTCGTATGCAAGTCGTCAGCGCGTGCGACCACGGCGGAAATGTTGTCGCGTCCGCCGCGCATGAGAGCGATCTCGACCAGTTCATCCGCAGCCTGCGGACAATTGCCGGTCACCAGCGCGGCGCGAATCTCCTGTTCGCTCACTTCATTGCTGACGCCGTCGCTGCATAGCAGGAATATGTCGCCGTCGGCCACTTCAATCATCTCGCCGTCGACTTCAAGTGTTTCAGCCGCGCCGACAGCGCGCGTGATGAGGTTGCGCGCGGGATGGTGGATCGCATCTTCGGCGGTCAGGCTGCCACAGGCAAGCAGTTCCTCGACCTGGCTATGGTCGCGCGTGAGCTGCATGAGGTGACCGTTTCTGCAAAGATAAATGCGGCTGTCGCCCGCCCACAGGTAGGCGCAGCGACGGCCGTGCGCGAGCAGGACGACGACGGTGCTGCCGATGATTTGCGCGCCGCGATTGTGCGCTTCGGCGCGCAGCTGGCGGTTGACGGATTGCAGGCGGGCCTCTGCATCGGTGGCAAAGAGTTCGAGCGCATCGCCTGGTTGCAGGTCCGAGAGCGAGGCGACGATGGCGTTGCTGGCGAAGTCCCCCAGCGTGTGGCCGCCCATGCCGTCCGCCACTGCCCATATGCCGCGGTCGGCCAAGTCGAGCACGGAGTCTTCATTGATCTTGCGAACCAGTCCCGTATGCGTGCGGGAGGACGACGTCCATTTGAATGGCGTGGTTTGCGTCACGTTCACCTCCGACGGCAGGCGGCAATCCGGAATTCTTCCCTGCGATGAGTATAGAGCCCGTAACGCGGATTGCACGCAGTCCCGCGCAGAAGGATTGTCTTGCGTCTAATGCTTGGCGTTTGTGCCGGGCTTGATGTTTGTGCTGGCCTCGTTCAGCCCGACGTTGATGTTCGCGTTCGCGGCGGTGTTGTTGATATCCACCATCTGGACCTGGTTGATCATCTGGTCGGCGTAGTTGTTGATCTGGTAGAAGTTGACCACCGCCGCCCCGCCGAACGGATTGCTATGGCGGTTGTAGGGACGGAACGCGCCAAAGACCCAGGAGCCGTCGCCGCCCCTGATGGACGACATCGCCTTGCGGTCGAGGATGCGG
>NZ_LSTO01000001.1:3260205-3266098 GCF_002211445.1 Noviherbaspirillum denitrificans
CGCTGCCGAGCGCAATGCACAGGCGCAGCAGCGGCAGGGGATTGAAGGGATGGTGTGCGGGCATCGTCATCGGGATGCCGTTCTCGTACGCGAGCCACGCGCAATGCTCGAAGGTCCAGGTCCGCTTCGGCACGATCTCGGCCGGTCCCTTGTTGTCCCAGTGTGCGAGCAGGCCGGCGAACAGGACGGGGCGGAAAGTGATTTCCACGTCGTCCGGCAGGGTGTGCAGGAGTTCGCTCTGCAGGTAGGAGAAGGGGGAGATGAAGTCGAAGTACCAGTCGAGTTTTTTCATAGCGAAGCTCCGTTCAGTTCTACTCTATCCAAACAGCGCGTCCCGCCTGCGCCTGATTTCCACCCACACCTGCCGCTTGCGCTCCTCGCTCGCCGTGCTCCACTGCGCGATCTCTTCAATCGTGCGGAAACATCCCTCGCACAAGCCGGTCCGCTGATCCATCTTGCAGAGGCTGATGCAGGGAGAAGGCGCGTTGCCCGAGTCGCCGGCGGGATCGAAATCGACCATCACGCCCGCAACGCCACATCAACGACAGGCGCGCCAGTCATCGCAACCAGCTGCTGCGGCGTCAGGTTGAACACCGCATGCGGATGACCGGCCGCCGCCCATACGCTGCCGTATTGCATCAGATCCTCGTCGATCAGCATCACCGTCTTTTCCACATGGCCGATCGGGCACACGCCGCCGATCGCGTAGCCGATGCGCGTCTTCACGAATTTCGCATCCGCGCGTCCGAGCGGACCGACGATGGACGCCACCTTGTGCTCGTCCACGCGGTTGATGCCGCTGGCGACAACCATCACCGCCGCGTCGTCGGCGAGGCGGCGGAAGACGATGGACTTGGCGATCTCGGCCACGCTGCAGCCGAGCCCCGCAGCAGCCTCGGCCGATGTCTTGCCGGTTTCGGGCAGCATCACGACGGGCTTGTCATGGCCGATGCCGGCCAGCAGGTCGGCCACGCGTTGCGCGGTATCGGGCAGTTTTTCCTGGGTTTGGTCTTGCATGTTTTCTGTTCGTTGTCAGTCGTTCAAAGCGGAGGCAACGCAGCGGCGCAATGCCGGCAGCACCGCCTGCCCGAACCAGGGGTTGGACTTCCACCACGCCTGGTTGCGCGGACTGGGGTGCGGCAGCGGGAAATACGACGGCAGGTAGTCTTCATACGCCGCCACGGTTTCCGTCAGCGTCGCCTTGCCATTTTCCCGCAAATAGAATTCCTGCGCATGGCGGCCGATCAGCAAGGTCAGGCGGATATCGGGCATCGCCGCCAGCAGCGGCGCATGCCATGCGGGCGCGCATTCGGTCCTGGGCGGCAGATCGCCGCTCTTGCCCTTGCCCGGATAGCAGAATGCTGTCGGCACGATGGCGATGCGGCGCTCGTCATAGAACACGTCGCGCGAGATACCGAGCCAGTCGCGCAAGCGTTCGCCCGACGGATCGTTCCACGGAATGCCGGTTTCATGCACGCGCCGCCCGGGCGCCTGTCCGACGATCAGCAGCCGCGCTGTCCTGCCCGCCTGCACGACCGGACGGGGCCCGTGCGGAAGGTGCTGTTCGCACAGGCGGCAGTCGCGGACTTCCCGCAACAGCAGTGGAAGTTTATCCTGCGCGCTTCGCGGCAATCGCATTCCCCGCGCGGCTTACCGCCTTGCGGCCGAGGTGCTTCGAAATGAACTGGCCCGCGTCGACCACCTTGTCGAGGTCGATGCCGGTTTCGACACCGAGGCCGTTCATCATGTACAGCACGTCTTCCGTCGACACGTTGCCGGTCGCGCCCTTTGCATACGGGCAACCGCCCAGCCCAGCCACCGACGAGTGGAAGGTCGACACGCCGACTTCCATCGCCGCGTAGATGTTCGCCAGTGCCTGCCCGTAGGTGTCGTGAAAGTGGCCGGAGAGTTGCGCGAGCGGGAATTCCTTCGCCGCCCGCTCCATCACTTTCTGCACGTGGCGCGGCGTACCGACGCCAATGGTGTCGGCGATGTCGATCTCGTCGCAGCCGAGGTCCTTCAGGCGGCGCACCACATCGGCCACGCTTTCCGGCGACACTTCGCCCTGGTAGGGACAGCCGAAGGAGCAGCTGATGCTGCCGCGCAGGCGAATGTTGTGCTGCTTGGCGGCTTGCGCGACATCGCGGAAGCGCTCGATCGATTCGGCGATCGAGCAGTTGATGTTCTTTTGCGAGAAGGCTTCGGACGCGGCGCCGAAGATCACCACTTCATCTGCCTTGGCGGCGAGCGCGCCTTCGAAGCCCTTCATGTTCGGCGTCAGCGCGGAGTAGATCACGCCCGCCTTGCGCGTGATGCCGGCCATCACCTCGGTGGAGGTGGCCATCTGCGGCACCCACTTCGGCGAGACGAAGGATGCGGCTTCGATGTTGATGAAGCCGGCATCCGTCAGGCGGTCGACCAGTTCGATCTTGACCTCGGCGGAGATGGTTTCCTTTTCGTTCTGCAGGCCGTCGCGCGGGCCGACTTCGACGATTTTGACTTTGGTGGGGAATGCCATGTTTCGCTCCTGTATCAGGCCGCCTTGAACGCCAGCAACTGCGCGCCTTCCGCCACCTGGTCGCCGACCGCATACAGCAAGTCCTCGACCGTGCCGCTGGCCGGCGCCGCAATCGTGTGCTCCATCTTCATCGCTTCCATGATCAGCAGCGGCGCACCCTTCTCGACAGACTTGCCCTTGTCTACCAGCACCGCCACGATCTTGCCCGGCATCGGCGCAGTCAGGCGGCCGCCTTCGGCTTCGGACTCGCCGGCATGCGCGAGCGGGTCGTTGTAGTGCAGCGGGTAATGCGCGCCGCCGGTAAACACATGGAACATTTCGCCGTCACGCACCACGGTGCCGCGCACTGTCGCGCCGTCGATCTTGATCACGAGGTGCTTGCCTTGGCGCTCGACCAGCGTCATCGCCGCCGTCACCGCGCCCTGTGCGATCGACCAGCCCACATCGTTGTAGCCGACGGTGACCGGATAGGCGCCGGATTCATCCGAATAGGCGAGCGTGCGCAGCAGCGTGCCGTTCATGCGCCAGCCGCTGGTGCTCGCCCACGGGTCGTTGGCGGCGGCGCCGGCGGATTGTTCGGACACCAGCAGCGAGGCGGCGGCGAGCGCCAGCACCGGCAGTGCGGTCTGCTTTTGCTGCGGGAACAGTTCCGCATGGTTGCGTTCGATCAGGCCGGTGTCGAGGTCGGCGCCGGAGAAGGGCTTGCTCTCCACCAGGCGCTTGAGGAAGGCGACGTTGGTGGCGAGGCCGACGATCTGGTATTCCGACAGCGCCTGCGCCATGTGCGCCAGCGCTTCCTCGCGGTCCTTGCCCCAGACGATCAGTTTGGCGATCATCGGGTCGTAGAACGGCGAAATCGCATCGCCTTCGCGCACACCGGAATCGATGCGGATCGCGGCCGGGTCGTTGCCCGCGCTGCCCTTGCCGAGTTCGAAATTGACCGCCGTCGGGGTGTGCATGTGGCGCAGCGTGCCGATCGACGGCAGGAAGCCCTTCTCGGGATTCTCAGCGTAGATGCGCGCTTCCAGCGCATGGCCGTGGATGGTCAGTTCTTCCTGCTTCTTCGGCAGGGTTTCGCCGAAAGCGACGCTCAATTGCCATTCAACGAGATCGGTGCCGGTGATCATTTCGGTCACCGGGTGTTCCACCTGCAGGCGAGTGTTCATTTCCATGAAGTAGAACGAACCGTCCTGGTTGGCGATGAATTCCACCGTGCCCGCACCGACATAGCCGACGGCTTTCGCTGCTGCAACGGCGGCTTCACCCATCGCGCGGCGGCGCTCGGCGGTCATGCCGGGCGCAGGCGCTTCTTCCAGCACCTTCTGGTGGCGGCGCTGCACCGAGCAGTCGCGCTCGAACAGGTACACGCAGTTGCCCTTGGTATCGGCGAACACCTGGATCTCGATGTGGCGTGGACGGGTCAGGTATTTCTCGACCAGCACCTTGTCGTCGCCGAAGCTGTTGATCGCTTCGCGCTTGCAGGATTCGAGCGCGGCCTTGAAGTCGGCGCTCTTCTCCACGATGCGCATGCCCTTGCCGCCGCCGCCGGCGCTGGCCTTGAGCAGCACCGGGTAGCCGATGCGGTCGGCCTGCCCCTGCAGGAAGTCGGCGTCCTGCGTGTCGCCGTGATAGCCGGGCACCAGCGGCACGTCGGCCTTTTCCATCAATGCCTTCGCCGCGGACTTGGAGCCCATTGCGCGGATCGCCGATGCCGGCGGGCCGATGAAGGCGATACCGGCCTTGGCGCAGGCTTCGGCGAAGTCTTCATTCTCGGACAGGAAGCCGTAGCCGGGGTGGATCGCCTGGGCGCCGGTGGCGAGCGCGACTTCGATGATCTTGTCGGCACGCAGGTAGCTTTCCTTGGCCGGCGCGGGGCCGATCAGGACGGACTCGTCGCAGACGGCCACATGCTTGGCATTGGCGTCCGCTTCCGAATACACGGCAACGGTCTTGATGCCCATGCGGTGGGCGGTGGCGGCGACACGGCAGGCAATCTCGCCGCGGTTTGCAATCAGGATCTTGGTGAACACGCTGACTCCTTTGGTGCTGTCCCCCGATTGTGTCGAGGGACGCTGGTCGTTGTTATAGGGGGTGTTTCCTTTACTGCGTCACATCACACTTCGGCTCATGCTGCGTATGCTTCACGCGCATGCCGAGTTTTTCCAGCAACAGCTGGTCCGCTTCCACATCCGGATTACCGGTGGTCAGCAGCTTGTCGCCGTAGAAAATCGAATTCGCGCCCGCCACGAAGCACATCGCCTGCACCGCTTCGCCCATTTCGCGGCGGCCGGCCGACAGGCGCACGCGCGCCTTGGGCATCGTGATGCGCGCCACCGCGATGGTGCGCACGAACTCCAGCGGGTCGATCTTTTCCGTGCCGTGCAGCGGCGTGCCCTCGACCTGCACCAGGTTATTGACCGGCACCGATTCCGGATACGGATCCATGTTCGCGAGTTGCGCGATCAGGCCGGCGCGCTGGCGGCGCGATTCGCCCATGCCGACGATGCCGCCGCAGCAGACCTTGATGCCGGCATTGCGCACGCGCTCCAGCGTGTCGAGGCGGTTCTGGTAATCGCGCGTGGTGATCACGTTGTTGTAGAACTCGGGCGCGGTGTCGAGGTTGTGGTTGTAGTAGTCGAGGCCAGCCGCCTTCAGGCGTTCGGCCTGGCCTTCGCCCAGCATGCCGAGCGTCACGCAGGCTTCCATGCCGAGGTCCTTCACGCCGCGCACCATGGCCTCGACGTGGTCGAGATCGCGGTCCTTCGGCTCGCGCCAGGCGGCACCCATGCAGAAGCGCGTCGCGCCGTGTTCCTTGGCCTTGCGGGCGGCGTCGAGCACGGTTTCCAGTTCCAGGATCTTCTGCGCCTTGACGCCGGTATCGTAGCGCGCGGCCTGCGGGCAGTAGCCGCAGTCCTCGGGGCAGCCGCCGGTCTTGATCGACATCAGCGTCGCGAGCTCCACTTCCTGCGGGTCGAAGTTTTCGCGGTGGACCTGCTGCGCGCGGAACAGCAGGTCGCTGAACGGCAGGTTGAACAGTTCCACGATCTTGTCGACCGGCCAGCGCTGCGCGGCGATTTCGCGCAGCTTGGCGGGAGTCGGGACTTGCTGGAAGGAGATCGGTTGCGCAGACATATGCTTCCTTTGCATCAAAGTGAAACGGGCCGGGGCCAGCCCGGCAAGCTTGAAAAATCGAGATGGGGCGCCGCCAGCGCCGGTTGCGGCGACGGCAGGCGCGGAATGGTGCCGAGGAACGGCGCCTGCAGGCGCTCGGTCAGCGCGACGACGTTGTCCACGCCGTAGCGCATGCCGGGATCAACCACGTTGGCGACCCAGCCGGCGAGCGTCAGGCCGCGCGCCGCAATGGCATCGGCGGCG
>NZ_LSTO01000001.1:3266108-3278437 GCF_002211445.1 Noviherbaspirillum denitrificans
GATTCGAGCAAGGCAAGGATGTCGCGCTCGGTGGGGTGTGACGGCATGCATTCCATCAGTTCGCTCATCGCGCGATAACGCCTGAGCGAAGCCGCTGTCACGCCGTCGTCGCCCGACTTTCCCGCACGATGGTTTGCCGACCAGTATTTATTCGGGATCGGCGCCAGCTCGCAGCCCGATGGCGTGGCGGCAATACCGATCATGATGAACTCCTGGGTCGACGCCAGCACGTAATGCGCCGAACCGAAGCGCGCGCTATCCATCACGGTATCGATCGCTTCCGGCAGCGAGCCGGCGTCGAGCACCGCGCGCGCAATGAGGAAGCTCGGCAGGCCGGCGCCTGTCTCTTCGCCGGCGAGATGGTCGACCACCTGCACCACGCCCGCGCGGTTGGCGCCAAAGCTTGCGCCGGGAAGGCATCCCGGCACGTACAGGCTGAGGAAACCCGGCCTGCCCTCGGGGGCGACATCAATCAATGTGCAGTGCGCCGCCAGCGCCGGACCCAGCCGCAATGCATTGAGGATGAGGCCGTAGCCGAGCCGGTTGACGGCGACGGTGCCACTCTCGGCGTGGCCCGGTGCGAGATCGAGGCGGCAATTCCAGAGCAGCACGTCGCGCATGTCCAGCGCCATTCCGGCGCTGATGCCGCGCAGCTCGTCCCAATAACCGGGGAAGCTATCGCGTATGCGTTCCATGCAGGGCATTACACGCTTGCCGCGCAGTTCCCGCGTGGCAGCGGCAACCAGGCCTCGGGCCGGCCTTCCCAGCCGGCCCAGCGCTTCGCCGATTTCGAACGGCGTGCCGCCGATGGCGATACGTTCCATGGCATTCCTTTCTTGTCAGGCCGCGGGACGCAGCTCGGGTTCAATGCACTGCTGTCCCGCGGTGACGAGCAGGTCGCAGCCGCCGGCATCGACAAGGCGTTGCGTCACGCTCCCCAGCAGGAATTCGGCGAAACGCGACTTGCCGTGCTTGCCGAGCGCAATCAGGTCGGCATTCGACTGCCGCGCCTGTGCGCCGATGACCACGGCCGGCTTGCCGTGCTGGATGACGCGCGAGATCAACTGCTTGCGCGGATCGAGGCTGTCGATCAACTGGTTGAGCCGCACCCGCGCCGCCTCGCGCGCCCGCATCCGCAGGTTGTGGACCACGTCGAGCGACACGCCGGCTTCCATCATCATGTCTTCATCGGTGACGCGGAAGGCGTGCAGGAAGGTGATGTGTGCCGATGGCGCGATGGCGAGCGCGACACGCGCCGCTTCCACCGACTCTTCCGAAAAGTCGATGGCGACGATCACGCTGCGGTAGGCGTCGGCCGGTTCCGCATTCACCAGCAGCACCGGGCGGTCCGCCATGCGGATCAGTTCGTCATTCCCCTGCGTGGCGAACATGTCGGCGAGGAAGCGTTTCCCCTGCGCCGGGACGACGATCAGGTCGGCGCCGATTTCCCGCGCGCGCTCGACGATCGCCTGGGGCGGGCTGCCTTCGCGCAGGGTGCGCACGCAGGACGGTCCGTCTTCGCGGCCGAGCAGCGGCCGCAATCCTTCCTGCCGCTCGAGCATCGCCCACGCGTCGTCCTCGTGCACCGCCACGGCTTCGGCGAGCACGGCCGGCATGCGCATGCCCATCCGCGTCTTCTGCAAGGCCATCAGTTCGAGCAGGCCGGCCTTGAGCTGCACGCTCAGCATCGCAGCGCGGTTCTCGGCGCGGCGCGCGTCTTCCGAGTAGTTGGTCGCGACCAGGATCTTTCCGATGCGGCTCATGCGAACCTCCGTTCGGCGATGCGTTCCGCGGCGAGGCCGGGAGGCGTGACGGCGACGATTTCCACATGCCGCAGCTTGTCAAAGGGCAGGCGGACTTCCGCGATGCAGCCGACCGGCCGACCGAGCAGCGCCATCGCGAGCGGCGCGAGGATGGAGACGCGGGCCAGCGTGTCGTTGGCCTCCTGCGGACATACGATGACGACGGTGCCCACGCGGCCCATCTCGATGTCGCGGTACACGACTTCCGAATTGAGCGCGACGCAGTCATCACGCCGCACATTTTCGGGCAGCAGGATGGCCGTGCCGATCAGCTCGATCAGCTGTTCGGCAAAGTTGATCCTGACATCCCGCATGCGCAACATGTGCTCCGCGAGACGGCTGAGGATGGCCGCATCTTCCTGCGACAGGTAACGTTCGATTTTCATTGGCAAAAGCTCCCCCGCGGCCATGGCGTGAAGCGCATGGCCGGAACATGGACGCGACATGACCGCGCACGCGGCGCGACATGCCATTCAGGAATCAGTGGAGTGGGTGGCTCGGAAGGTCGGGGGAGAACCGCAGCGGTTCTCCCGGGCGCCTACCGAGCCCAGGAGAGCCGGGCGTGGTCTCGAGCGGACAATTGCGCGCGACGAACGCGGATCGCGCATTCGTTCGGCAAACGGCACTGAAGACGGGAGGAAGCGAAATTTGCGGACACGGGCACCCCGCCCCTGTTCGGGGAGGAACAACTGCGCAGCGGATGCATGCGGGTGGTGTTCACTGTGCGGAATGTGTGGTGTCGGTATCAGGCCGAGTATATACGCCCAGTTATTTTCGTCAACTCGCAGGAAATCGCTTGACCCGGCGAGCCACGCGCGCTTGCGCTGCGGCCTGGCAAGTAAGATGGATGCATCGTCCGCACACGAGGTGACGCCCATGGCACTCCGCGAAGAAAAACTCCTGCTCGGCCAGCTGCTGGTCCGGCAAAAGCTGATTTCGGAAGAACAGCTGGCCGCGGCGATCGCGCACCAGAAGGAAACCGGAAAACGACTCGGCGACATTCTCGCGGGCTGGAACCTGCTCAGCCAGGAACACATCCAGCGCGCCGTGCGCAAGCAGCGCGAACTGCGCGTGCTTGCCGCATTCGCCACCGCGCTGCTGGCGCCGCTGGAAGCGCTGGCCGCCGCGCCCGTGCCGCCGCCGGAAAGCGTGCAGGTGGCCGCGCAGGAAAGCGCATTGCGCGCGCTGTCCGACGATGACCTCGACACCGTCTCCGCCGCCGGCCTGCCGGACTCCATCCGCCAGCACCTGGTCGCCACACAGTCGAAGGACGGCGGCGTGGACCACCTGCGCAAGCTGGCGACCATCGTCAATCCGCTCCTCGATTTCCTCGACGCGGAAACCACGGTGCGCGGCGTCACCTACGACCCGGCGCATGCGAAGGCGGTGGTCAATCCCGACGGCTCGATCACGCTGAGCATGCCGAGTTCGATCGACGAAATCTCGTTCGAGCATATCCGCGTCAAGGGCGACCGCAGCGGCGCCAGCTTCGGCAGCATCAGCCTGAAAAACATCGACCTCACCGGCACCACCATCACGCTCTCGGCGCGGAAGTAAAATAGCGGACCAGATTCACAAACCGGCCGGCTTTCCGCCGCGCCGGCCTCCGCCTTATGCAGATCGATTCCCTCCGCCAGCGCCTGCGCGCGCTCGGCGCCCTCCCCGTCCATGAGCAGCGCGTGCTGCGCGACTGGATCCAGGCCCGTCCGTGGGATCGCGGCCGGCGCCGGCCGAAGGATTTCCTGCCGCAATCGCTGCGCGACGCGCTGCCCCTTGTCGAGGAAGAGTTGCAGGGCATCGCGCGCCTGCTGTCGTCGCATCCGGTGGACGGCGATCCGGACTCGGCGCGGCTGCTGGTCGGCCTGCAGGACGGCCAGACGGTGGAAAGCGTGCTGCTGCCGCGCGGCGGCTTGTGCGTATCGAGCCAGGTCGGCTGCGCGGTAGGTTGTCAATTCTGCATGACCGGGCGCGACGGACTGCTGCGCCAGTTGACCAGCGGCGAGATCATCGCCCAGGTGGCACTGGCGCGCCGCCAGCGTGCGGTGAAGAAAGTCGTGTTCATGGGCATGGGCGAACCGGCGCACAACCTGAACAATGTGATGGAAGCGATCGAGCTGCTCGGCACCGAAGGCAACCTCGGCCACAAGAACCTGGTGTTTTCGACAGTCGGCGACCCGCGCGTGTTCGAGCGCCTGCCGCAGGGGCCGGTGAAGCCGGCGCTGGCGCTGTCGCTGCATACGACCAAGGCTGACCTGCGCGAAAAACTGTTGCCGCGCGCGCCGCGGCTGACGCCGCGCGAACTGGTCGAACTGGGTGAAGACTACGCGCGCGCCACCGCCTATCCGGTGCAATACCAGTGGACGCTGCTGGACGGCATCAACGATGGCGAGGATGAAATCGAAGGCATCGTCGCGCTGTTCAAGGGCAAGTATGGCGTACTCAACATCATTCCCTACAACAGCGTTCCCGACCTTGCGTTCCGCCGGCCGGAAACCGAACGCTGCCGCGAAATGATCCGCATCCTGCACCGGCGCGGCGTGCTCGCCAAGCTGCGCGATTCCGCCGCCCAGGAAGTCGACGGCGGCTGCGGCCAGCTGCGCGCCAGGGCGCTGGCGGAAGGCAAGGCGGCGATTCCCATCGTTCCGGCCTGACAATATCCATTCACACCACCCATCCCATGGACAGCACCGACGACCAAGAGCAGCAAGCTCCCCGCCCCTGGATCCACCTGAAGACCACCTACGACGTCGAAGCTTGGATCGACAACTACAACCGCGACCTGCAGCGCACGATCGACAAGAAGAACCCCGCCGGCTACGGCATCTGTTTCACGCTTGAAGCAGGCGGCGACATCTACCTGCACACCACGCCGGAAGGGGAGGTCCTGCTCGACATAACATCCGAGGCCGAGTGGGTGGCGCCGCTGATCACCGCGGCGACGCATGTGCCGCCACCGGGGTCGCAGGTCTGGTCCCTTCCGCCAGAAACGCTGACCCAGCTGGTGATGGGACTGAGCCCGCTGATCGGATCGACACAACTGGTCCGGGAGCATGACTTCCGCATCAGGAAGCGTCTATACTGAGCGGGCAGGAGGCGTTTAACAACGACAACAACCCCACGGGAGATGGGTACCGCAGATGCCGAATGTCGCATCGTTTCGCCAATCGATTGCCGCACGGCTGGTTCTCCTCGTCGCCGTCGTGGCCGCGCCCCTGGTGGGCGTGCAGTTCTACAATGCCTTCGCCGAGGCGGAGTCCGCCCGGGTCGAAGCGCTGGAGCAATCCGCCCTCGCCGCGCAAACCGTGCTCGGCCGCATCGAGCAGCAGGTTCGCACCATTGATTCACTGCTGCTCGCGCTGGCGACCACCATGCCCCTCGACAACCGCGACATCGACCACGGCAATGCGACGCTGCGCCGTATCAAGGCCGGGCTGCCGGATTACATCGGCAGCATTTCCCTCATCGAAACCAACGGCACCATGCTCTACTCGGCGGAACCCGAGCCGCCTGCCTACGGCACGATCAACGTATCCGACCGCAACTATTTCAAGGAGGCCATTGCCGGCAACACACTCGCCGTCGGCCGGCCGATCGTCTCGCGCACTTCCGGCAAATGGATCGTGGTGTTTGCGCGCGCCATACGCGACGAGCCAGGGAGCCCGGTGCGCGGCGTGGTCACCATGTCCATCCTGCTCGAACATTTCCAGGATGATTTCACCAAGGTTCCGCTGCCGCGCGGCACGCTGATTTCCGTGGTCGACAACAACGGCATCGTGGTGGCGCGCTCCATCCGTCCCGAGCAGTGGATAGGCAAGGACCTGTCCGGCGTGCCGGAAGTACAGAAGTCCCTGCAGGTGCGCAGCAGCGTGCGGGAACTGACGACCGTCGACCATGTGGACCGCATGGCCGCGACCGTCATGTCCGAGCGCCTGCCGTGGCTGGTGCTGGTCGGCATCCCGGCAGATGCATCGCTGGCGTCGAGCCGCGCCCACCTGCGATCGGTGATCCTGCTCACCGCCATCATCACCCTGCTCACGGTCGGCATCGCGGCCTGGCTGTCGCGCGGCATTGCCGCCCCGCTGCGCCGCCTCGCGCATGACGCCGCCAAGCTGGCCGGCGGCGAACTCGGGCACCGCTCGACCGTCACCGCCAGCGGCGAGGTCGGCGCGCTGGCGGCGAACTTCAACGTGATGGCGCAGGAACTGGAACGGCGCAACGAAAACCTGCGGGCCACCTTCGAGCAGGCGGCGGTCGGCCTGGCGCGCGTCGCCGCCGACGGCGGCTGGCTGCAGGTCAACCAGCGCCTGTGCGACATGCTCGGCATGGATCAACACGCATTGCTTGCGCGTCCCCTGCACAGCCTGGTGTGCGCCGAAGACGCCGGCAAGGACAGCGACTCCGCGCGCCTGCTGCGTGACGGCGACATTCCCACCTATGCGGTCGAGCAGCGCCTGCTGCGCGCCGATGGCGGCTGCATCTGGGCCAACCTCACCGTCTCGCCGGTGAGGGTGAGCGGCGAACCGGACCACCTGCTCTACGTCATCGAGGACATCGACGAGCGCAAGAAGAGCGAAGCGCTGGTCGCGGGGCAGAAGCAGGTGCTGGAGATGATCGCGCGCGGCGCCGAACTGTCCGACACGCTCGATACGCTGCTGCGCGCCATCGAGGCGCAGGCTCCCGGCATGCTGTGCTCCATCCTGCTGCTCGACGCCGACGGCGTGCACCTGCATCATGGCAGCGGCCCCAGCCTGCCGGAAGAATATCGCCTGGCCATCGACGGTGAGCCGATCGGCGCCGCGGCCGGCTCCTGCGGCACCGCGGCCTGGCGCCGGCAGCCAGTCTACGTCGAGGACATCGCTACCGATCCGCTGTGGGCAAACTATCGCGCGCATGCGTTGCGGCACGGCCTGCGTGCCTGCTGGTCAACGCCGATCTTCGACGCGGGGCACCGGCTCCTCGGCACTTTCGCGATCTACTACAACACGCCCTGCCTGCCCGGCCGCCGCCACAAGGAATTGATCGAGGTCGCCACGCAGACCGCGGCCATCGCGATCTCGCGCCTGGAAACGGAAAAGGCATTGCGCAACGAACGCGCGTTGCTCGAACAGGTCACGCGCTGCAGCCCGATCGGCATCTTCGCGATGCGTATGGACGGCAGCTTCAGCCTTATCAACCAGGCGGCGCTGGATATCGTCGGCGAGACGCGCGACACCATCATGCGCCGCGCCTACTACTCGCCCGAATGGCGGATCGCCGATGTGGCCGGCCATCCGCTGCAGCCGGAGCAATTCCCGTTTGCCCGCGTGAAGCTGAGCGGCGAAGCGCTGTTCGACGGCGAATATTCCATGCTGCGCCCGGACGGACGGCGCGTGCAGCTGTCGGTCAATGCCGCGCCGCTGCGCAACACGCAGGGCATGATGGAGGGCGTAGTGTTCGCGATGCAGGACATCACCGAGCGCCGCCGCGTACTGGAAACGCTGCGCGCCTCCGAGGAAAAATTCGCCGTGGCCTTCCGCGCCAGCCCGGACGCGATCATCATCAGCGACCTAGACGACGGCCGTTTCATCGACATCAACGAGGCCGGGTTGCGCCTGACCGGCTACGCGCGCGAGGAACTGATCGGGCGACGCGCGGACGAGTTCACCTTCTTCGAGAATCCCGAGGACCGCGCGCGCATGGCCAGGGCGGTACGCGAACGCGGCAGCATCGGCGGCATGGAAGCAGCCTTCCGCACACGCCAGGGCACGAGCCGCATCGGGCTGGTGGCAGGAGAACGCATCGAGCTGGACGGCCGGGCGCATGTCCTGAGCGTGATCCGCGACATCACCGAACAGAAATGCGCCGAGCAGGAAATCCTCAAGCTCAATGCCGAACTGGAACTGCGCGTGATGGAACGCACCGCCCAGCTGGCCGCCGCCAACAAGGAACTCGAGGCATTTTCCTACTCTGTCTCGCATGATCTGAAGGCGCCGCTGCGCGGCATCGACGGCTACAGCCAGCTGCTCGAAGAAACCGCCTCCACGCGCCTCGACGAAGAGGCGCGCCTGTTCCTGCGCAACATCCGCGGCGGCGTGGCGCAGATGAATGCACTGATCGCCGACCTGCTCGCCTATGCGCGCATGGAGCGGCGTAACCTGGACAATGCGGTGATCGATCTGCGCACCTGCGTCGATGCCGTGCTGCAGTCCTACCGCAACGCACCGCAGAATGCCGGCATTGTGCTGCGCTGCGAGCTGCCGCCGCTCGCCGTGCGCGGCGACCGTGACGGCCTGGCCATCATCCTGCGCAACCTGCTGGACAACGCGATCAAGTTCAGCCGCAATGCGCCGGCGCCCGCCATCGAGGCCGGCGCACGCGAGGACAACGGCAAGGTGGTGCTGTGGGTGCGCGACAACGGCATCGGCTTCGACATGAAATTCCATGAGCGCATTTTCGATATCTTCAGCCGCCTGCACCGTCCCGAAGACTATCCGGGCACCGGCGTCGGGCTGGCGCTGGTGCGCAAGGCTGCGCAACGCATGGGAGGCAAGGTCTGGGCCGAGAGCGCGCCCGGGCAGGGCGCCACCTTTTACCTGGAGCTGATGCATGGCTAGCACGACCGCTTATCCACGTCCCGTCCTGCTGGTGGAGGACAATCCGGTCGACCTCGACCTGACCCTGCGCGCCTTCGCGCGACATTCGCTGCTCAACCCGATCGAGGTGGCGCGCGACGGCGAGGAGGCGCTGTCCTGGATCAACCGCTGGGAGGCGGGCGAGGCGCTGCCGCTGCTGATCCTGCTCGACCTCAAGCTGCCGCGCGTGGATGGCCTCGACGTGCTGGCGCAATGGAAGAAGCACGCGGTGAGCCGATCGATCCCGGTCGTCGTGCTCAGCTCCTCCGCCGAAGACCGGGACATCCAGAGCGCGTACCACCTGGGCGCCAACTCCTATATCGTGAAGCCGGTCGCCTTCGACCGCTTTCTCGAGGTGGCCGCCCAGATCGAGCTGTACTGGTGCGCGCTGAACGAACCACCGCAGTAATGCAGGAGAGGCAAATGACCGCCGATCTGCCGAAAAGGATCCTTTATCTCGAAGACAACGCGATGGACGCGGACCTGGTGCGCCGCGGCCTCGCGCGCCAGGCGCCGGACATGGTGGTGGACGTCGTCTCCACCGTGTCAGAAGCGCGCAGCAAGCTCGACGAGATGCATTCCAGCTACGAGCTGCTCCTGTCCGACCTCAACCTGCCCGACGGCAGCGGCCTGGAACTGCTGGCTCATGTCCGCGAGCGCAACCTGCCGCTGGCTGTCGTCATCCTCACCGGATCGGGCGACCAGGAAGCCGCGATCGCGGCACTCAAGGCCGGCGCCGACGACTATGTGGTCAAGCGCGCCGACTATGGCGTGCGCCTGGTCCACACCCTGGCCGCCGCCCTCGCCCGCTTCCGCTCGGAGCAGGCTGGCAAGACGCGTCTGCTGCGTGTGCTATATGCCGAACACAACCGCTTCGACATCGACCTGACGCGCCGTCACTTCGCGCGGCACGCGCCACAGGTGCGGCTGCACGTTGTCAATGACGGCAACGAAGTGCTGGACGCGCTGCCGCCGGAACATGCGTCCGATCCTCCCTTCGATGTCGTGCTGCTGGACTACCAGCTCTCCGGCATCAATGCGCTGGAAGCGGTCAAGACGCTGCGCGACGAGCGCGGCTACGACCTGCCCGTGGTGCTGGTCACCGGCCAGGGCAGCGAAGACGTCGTGGCCGAGGCGTTGCGCCTGGGCGTGGCCGACTATGTGATGAAGCATGAAGGCTACCTCGCCGAACTCCCCGCCATCCTCGAGCATGCGTTCCGCCAGGCGCAACTCGCGCGCGAACAGGCCAAGCTGCGCACCGCGTCCGAACGCCTGCGCCACCTGCTGTCGGCCAACCCGACCATCCTCTACTCGCTGAAGGTGGAAGGCACGCGCTTCACTCCCGTATGGATCAGCGACAACGTCACACGCGTGGTCGGCTACACGCCGGAAGAATGCCTCGATCCGGGCTGGTGGCTCGCCGGCCTGCACCCGGATGACCGCGAGCGCGTGCTCGCCGACCACAAGCGGCTGTTCACCGGACACAGCTTGACCCACGAGTACCGCTTCCTCGACAAGTCCGGCGCGGTGCGCTGGGTGCGCGACGACATGCGTCTGCTGCTCGACGCCGCGGGCGCGCCCTGCGAAGTGGTCGGCAGCTGGAACGACATCACCTCCAGCCGCGAAGCCAGCGAGCACCAGCGGCTTCAGGCGGCGGCGCTCACCAGCAGCCGCGACGCGGTCATGATCACCGACCTCGATGCACGCATCCTGTCGGTCAATCCCGCTTTCACTGAAATCACCGGCTATACCGAAGCCGAGGCCGCGGGCCACCGCGCCAGCCTGCTGCGCTCCGGCCGCCAGGACCGCGCCTTCTTCGAAGCGATGTGGGACAGCCTGCGCCGGTACGGCCAGTGGCAGGGCGAGATCTGGAACAGGCGCAAGAATGCCGAGGTCTATCCGCAATGGATGACGATCACCACCGTGCGTGATGCGAGCGGCACGCCCACCCACTATGTTGCCGTAGGAACCGACCTGACCCTGCTGCGCCGCACCGAGGAACAGCGCGAACACCTTGCCAACTACGACCCGCTCACCGGCCTGCCCAACCGCGTGCTCCTCGGCTCGCTGCTGCAACACGCGCTGGAAAAGGCGCAACGCCAGCACGCGCAGGTGGCGGTGCTGTTCCTCAACCTCGACAAGTTCAAGACCGTCAACGACAGCCTCGGGCACGCGTCCGGCGACAGCCTGCTGCTGGGTGTGACCGGCAGGCTCAACCAGCGGCTCGGCGGCCGCCACCTGCTCGGGCGATTGAGCGCGGACGAATTCGTGGTGGTGATGGAAACGGTGCGCGACCCGTCCGACGCCGAGGCGCTGGCTGTCGAGCTGCTGGTGGCGCTGGATGCGCCGTTTTCACTGGATGGCGCGTCCGAGGTCTACGCGCGCACCAGCATCGGCGTCAGCCTCTATCCGCAGGACGGCCTGTCGTCGCACGACCTGCTGCACCGCGCCGACGCCGCCGTGCACCGCGCCAAGGAACGCGGCGGCAATCAGATCGCGTTCTATACCAGCGACCTCAGCCAGCGCGCCCGCATGCAGCTCGATATCGACGCCGGCCTGCGCCGCGCGCTGCAGCAGGGCGAGTTTGTCATCCATTACCAGCCCAAGGCGGACCTGCACAGCGGATGCATCACCGGCGCCGAAGGCCTGCTGCGCTGGATGCGGCCCGGACAGGGCATGATGCCGCCCGTCGAATTCATTCCACTGGCGGAGAAGAACGGACTGATCATCCCGATCGGCGCCTGGGTGGTCGACGAAGCCTGCCGGCAGATCCGCGCCTGGCAGGACGCCGGCCTGGGCTGGATGAACATTGCCGTCAATGTCTCGGCGCGCCAGTTCCACGACGAAGAGCTGGAGCGCGTGGTCGCGGCGGCGCTGCAACGGCATGGCGTGCCGGCGCGGCTGCTGACGCTGGAACTGACGGAAAGCATGCTCATCGAACGCCCCGACGAGACCATCGAACGCCTGCAGCGGCTGAAGCACATCGGCCTCCAGCTCTCGCTCGACGATTTCGGCACCGGCTACTCCAGCCTCGCCTACCTCAGCCGCTTCCCGCTCGACCAGATCAAGATCGACCGCTCATTCGTGGTCGACATGGTCACCAACGAAACCTCCGCGACGATCGCCAACTCGGTGGTCGACCTTGCGCATCGCATGCGGTTGAAAGTGGTGGCGGAAGGGGTGGAGACGCGGGAACAGCTGGATTACCTGTGCGGCAATGGCTGCGACGAGGTGCAAGGGTTTTACTTCAGCCGGCCGGTGCCGGCTGAAGAGTTCGAGCGGATGCTGCGGGAAGGAAAACGGCTCAGCGCGCCAGCGGATTCGGTGTCGGTTCAGCGATCTTGCTGAGCAGGTTGCGGTCGGTGTGGTGGAAGGGTTCGTCGCGGCCGCGGATCATCATCACCGTATCTTCATCGTAGGCCCAGGTGCCGTCGGCATTGACGGTGACCTTGATGCGGTATTCGACGGTGTGGAATGCGTAATCGAGGAAGGGGTTGGAGCGGATGCCGAAGTTCTCCGACTCGCGCCGCGCGACCAGCTCGAACTCTTTCGCATCCGCGCTCGCCGTGCCCGATGCCATCGCGATCTGCCCGCGCGGAATCGCCAGTGTCTGGATGATGGTGCCGGTGGCCGGTTCCCACAGCCAGTAGCCGACCTGGTCATGGTAGGTCTTCACCTGGTCCGGCTTGGTCACATGCGTGTGGTAGCGCAAGCCGTAGAACAATTGCGGCCCGTTGGTCACGGGATCGATCGGCTGCAGTTCCATGCGCTCGACAAAGGCCTGCTTGCGCGGGCCGTCCGCCTTCGGCTTCACGTCCAGACCGCGCGTACCTTGCCAGACACCGGCCAGCGCGCGCAGCGGGCCGAGGTTGGCGAGGGTATCGACGTCGAGATTGGCGGGTTCGGTGTAGATGTC
>NZ_LSTO01000001.1:3278447-3284555 GCF_002211445.1 Noviherbaspirillum denitrificans
TTGCCTGCACGCGCCGGTAGACTGCTCGTGCCTTTATCGTGGATTTATGGATATGAAAACTGCCCTCAACTGCCTGCTCCTGTCCCTGTGTGCCGTGACCGCCGGCGCCATTTCCGCCGAGCCGGAAAAGACCGGGCGTGTGGCCGAAGTGCAGAAGGATATCAACTCCATCGTCGCCAACTGCGAAAAGAAGAAGCTGCCTGCCGAAGAAGAAATCGAGTGCATCGAGCAAGGCTTTCTTGAATTCATGGAAGAGATGGCCGAGCAACGCGCCGCGTCCATGCGCTGATTTCTCGCCACCTGACGGCAGCAGGGTTATTTTGACCCAGATCAATGTTGCCGAAAATCAATAAGTCGTACACTCAGTCCACGGCAGTGCTCCACGCGTTGCCGATGGCACTGGCATGACACGCCTCTCTCATTCCGCTCCGCGCAGCGTCATCATTCGGGAGAACCCACATGGCACAGGAAGATCCGAAAAAGCCCTTCGTCATCGAATGGCGCCAGGGATTCAAAGTGAACATCGACCAGGTGGACGATGAGCACCAGCACCTGTTCACGCTGGTCAAGGCGCTCAACCTGGATTCTGTGCAGCAGACGGTGGAAGAGCTGCTGGACTATGTGGTCGTGCACTTCTCCAACGAGCAGGCCTTGATGGAAAAGAGCGGTTATCCGGCCTTCGAGCAGCACCTGAAACTGCATGAGGATTTCGCTGGTCATGTCGCCGATTTCCTCGGAAACGGCGATGCGTGGACCGAGGAGCGCGTGCAGGAATTGCGCCGCTTCCTCAACAAATGGCTCGTTGGCCACATCATGACCCATGACCTGCGCTTCGGTAAGTGGTATGCCGAGCATATTGCATCGCCGGCGGCCCAGCAGAGGCAGGTATCGCTCGCGGAGAAAGCAGCCGCCATCAAGCCGCAGTTGCAGCCGCAGGAGCACAGTGCGCCCGTGCAAAAGCATCGCGGATTTTTTGCGACGCTATTCGGTTTGCGTTAGGGGCAGGACGGCAGCAGCTTTCGCACCGGCCCCAGCGCATCGGGATCGTCCGACCCGGTAGTGTTTCGCGTGAATGCGCATCCATAGCTCGCGCTGCCGACCGTCGCAGCATCCAAGACTTCATCGCCGCCCGGTTTCGTCCCGGTCAATTCCCAGTTCACCATGGCCTCGAAGGCATCCACTTGTTCCGCGATCGTGAAATCGCAGTGCCCCGGTGTCCGGATCGCACGCTGCACCAGCCAGCGGTCGCTGCCGTTCGCCGCCGCGCGGCGCTTGTAGATCTGCTGCATGCTGAACGGCACGAACAGGTCGCCGAGTCCGGCCAGCGTCACGACCGGGACGTCGAACTGGCCATTCACCTTCGGCACCCAGCGCAAGCCGTCCCCGCGCCGCGGATTGGCGTCCTGCGCGGGCGTCACGCGCAGGATTGTGCTGTTCATCGTTTGCTCTTCCGCCGACAACGCCGGATCGCCATCGAGCTGGTAGACCACGCCGGAAGTGTCGGCAATGTTCTTCTCGAGGATGCCGTCGATGGTGCCGTCATCGCCGAACCGCCGCCACACAGGATCCTGCATCGGCTTCAGCCGGAAACTGTCTTCCGCAATCGGCCTCGGTCCGCCGGTCAGGCTGATGAAGGCCGCCATCAGCTTGCGGCCCTGGTCAGTCGGGATGGCGGGAAAGACCAGCCACAGCTCACGCTTGATGCGGTCTTCCTTGGACGCGAAATCCGTCACCGGGAAGGCGGTGGCGGGTACGCCGGCAAGGTACTGCGCCGCAAACTGGTAGGCCGCTGCGTAAGTGAAGAGCTCGGTGTCTCCGACATTGGCGCACATCGGCACTGCGCCGTTGTATCGCAGCTTGTTGATTGCGGTTTCCTGGGTCTCCCGTTCCACTGCGGCGGCGGCGACGTGCCCGCCCATCGATACCCCGACGATGTAGATTTTTGACGGAGCGGGCAGCGGGCGGTTGTTCTGCGCCGCGATCGAGGTAAAGGCGAGGGCAAGGGCATTGGTGTCCTCGATGCCTGCCCGGACGTCATAGCCGTTCTTGCTGAAGCTCGACGCAGCCCAGGCGTAGCCGTTTTCGATCAGGTGGCGGCGGATGGGGATGTCGGATACTTCCAGTGCAGGATCGAGCCCTTCATAGCCATGCGCATAGAGGACGAGCCGGCCGTTCCAGTTGCGCGGTACTTCGACGCGGTAGCCGGCGCCGTTCAGCACGCCATGCCAGCGGTCGGTCTCCGCGGTGACATCGGGCATCGGGCCGAACGGAAGTTGCGCCGCATCGAAGGTATAGGTCCTGCTGTCCTGCAGCCGCCCGGCCTGCACGCTTGCGCCGGTGGCGGGCGTGGACGGCGCGGCAGGCGGGGGACTTTCCGCTGCTGCGGGCGTCTCATCCTTGCCGCCCCCGCAAGAGGCCAGGAGCAGCAGGACTGAGAGGAATGCGCTTGTTCTTTTCATTGTCGTCTCCGGTTCCGGTTCATTGGTATTGAGGCAATCGAGTTCGCCTTTTATCCTGAGAGACAGACAAGGGATGACAATTGTCAAAGAGTCGTCCTGACACGGCAAAAAATCTTTGCCGGTGAGAAGCGGCGGGATGCCAGGATGTAAGCCTGCTGACAGCCAAGCGGTGCTACCCTCGACGGGATTTGCTGACAAACAGGACAAGGAGCTGACAATGGCAACAGGAGAGCGGATTCCCGCAACGCTGATTCCAGGCGATGGCATCGGACCCGAAGTGACGAAGGCCACCGTGGATGTGCTGGACGCGCTCGGCGCGCCTTTTGAATGGGAAACGCAGGCGGCAGGCATGGCAGCCGTCGATGCAACCGGCGATCCCTTGCCGCAGTCGACGCTGGACAGCATCCGCCGCAACAAGCTGGCGCTCAAGGGGCCGCTGACAACGCCAGTCGGCGGCGGCTTCCGCTCCGTCAATGTCCGTCTGCGCGAGGAGTTCAAGCTCTACGCCAACCTGCGGCCGGCCAAGACCATCATCCCGGGGCGCTACGAAAACATCGACATTGTGCTGGTGCGCGAAAACATCGAGGGGCTGTATGTGGCGCACGAGTATTTCGTGCCCGTCGGCGACGATCCGCGCGCGGTTGCCGTATCGACCGGCGTCAATACGCGTGAAGGTTGCCGGCGCATCGCCCGCTATGCATTCGACTATGCGGTCAAGAACGGACGCAAGAAGGTCACCATCGTGCACAAGGCCAACGTCCTCAAGGCACTGACCGGCATCTTCCTGGAAGCAGCGCGCGACGTCGCCAAGGAATACGCCGGCCGGGTCGAGGTGGATGACCGCATCGTCGACGCCTGCGCGATGCAACTCGTGCTCAATCCCTGGCAGTTCGACATGTTGCTGTGTACCAACCTGTTCGGCGACATCCTGTCCGACCAGCTCGCTGGCCTGATCGGCGGCCTCGGCATGGCACCCGGGGCGAATATTGGTGACCAGGCCGCCATTTTCGAAGCGGTCCACGGCTCCGCGCCCGACATTGCCGGCAAGGGTGTGGCGAATCCGGTATCGCTTCTGCTGGCAGCGGCAATGATGCTGGACCACGTCGGCAAGCAGGACCTTGGCAACCGTATTCGCAACGGTATCCAGGCAACCCTGCTCGAACACAACGTGCGAACGCGGGACCTCGGCGGCACCGCCTCGACCACCGAATTCACCTCTGCCTTGATCAAGCGCCTCTGACGGCGCGGGACCGGGAAGGCATCAGCCGGACTTGCCTTCCCGCTCGGTCTTCTTCTTGCCGGGCGGTACCCGCTTGGTATTCCGGAACTCGCTGTACTTGGTTCCTGTCTTGTCGGCGGGATACTTGTTCTTCGTGTTGGCAGCCATCGCGCCCTCCAGTCTGTCAAAACCCGTTAGTTGGGTGTCAGCCCTGAAGGTTCACACCAAGGCAGGCTGTTTATTGTGCTTTATGCAAGACGGAGAGCGGGGAGGCATCCGCCGCGGCACCGATGTGCTCAAGGCACTTGCGCACGGCGCCGATGCCATCCTGGTGGGACGGCCCGCCGTCTTCGGCCTCGCCGATGCCGGCGTCATGGGCGTGTCGCACGTATTGCGCCTGCTGCGCGACGAACTGGAAATCGCGATGGCGTTTTGCAGCTGCAGGACGCTAGCGGAAGCGGACCGGTCCCTGCTTATTTCGCCGGCTTGCTGACGCCGGCGCTTCCATCGATCAGCACCAGCTTGCCAGTCTTCGGATCGCGGAACACTTCACCGACACGGTCATAGCCGCTGCCGTTCTGCGTGAGGCCAGTATCCGGCCGCGAGATTTCCCGGCCTTTTTCCACGGGTTGCGGCACCTTCAACGCGCTTTGCGTGCCGGCCGCCAGCGCGGCGAGCAGACCGCAGGCGAAGACCAGCATCACATCGACCAGGTTGACGAGGCTCGCGCGCGGGTCTTCGTCATGATCATCGAAGCGGGCGTCGAGGCGCGAATACAGGCGCAGGCGTTTGCGGCTCATTCCATGGCCTCCAGCGTTTCTTCATACCAGCGGCGACGCAGCTTGCCGACGACGAGTCCGGCGATGCCAGCGACCAGGCCGAGCACTGTTGCATCGAAGGCGACGGTGACCGCGCTTGCGAGCTGTGCGGGATCGCCCTTGCCGAGCGCGGCAAGGCCCGGCCCAAGCGGAATGATGGTCGCCATCAGGCCGAGCATCGGCGGGATGCGGGCGAGCAGGTCGGCGCGTTCCAGGCGATGACGGGCGACGGTTTGCACGCGGACTATGTCGCCGGTCGCGCGAAGCCGGGCGAGGCCGTAGAGGCGTTCGCCGGTGGCGATGCCGGCTTCGACCAGTGCGACCGCGCAGGCCAGCAGCAGGGCAGCCAGCGCCGGGGCGAGCAGCCAGGTGACAGCATCGTGCAGCCAGGCAAAGGAAAGCATTTCATTCATTGGAAACTCCTTGTGGATGAGAGGGGCCGCCCACCGCGCCACAGGCCGAGGGCAAACAGGATGAAGCCGGCGATGAGCAGGCCGAGAAACTGGATGGTGCGGTCGCTTCGACTCGCGGAGTCCGAAACGGTGTTGAGTTCGTAGTAGCGCGGAGCGGGCGCCGCGGGAGCCGGTGCTTCGTCCTTGGCGGGCGGCGACGGTGCATTGCCGGTGGCGACATGCGCTGATACCTGAGCGGCAACCGGTGTTTCACCCCTGGCCTTGGCCAGCGTCACGCCCAGCGCCTGGGCGTCGCCGGCGTCCAGCTGTGGCGCCAGCCACGACCACATCGGATGGTTAGGCGCGGTATGGCCGCTGCCGGGCAGGCCGTTCTTTGCGACTAGCCGGGACAGCTCGCCGCCGAGCTGGCGGATGGTCGCGGCATCGGTTTTCCAGAATCCCTTTTCCGCAGCCACCATGAAGATGGCGAGCATCTGCGCTTTGACGTGGGCGTTGTGGCCACGGCCGAGGAATTCAGGCAGGCCGAGTTTTCGCGCATCGTCGAAATACACGGATTTGACCTCGTCCCACGCCCAGTTCTTCACCAGGTCGGGGCGGGTGACTTGCCAGCCCCAGAGGTTTTCGAGGAATTCAGTGCCCATGGTACGCGCGCCCGAATAACCGTGCGCCATCAGCGGCTTGAGCCAGGCGGGATTGAGGAAGCGGCCGCGCAGTTCGCCCAGCAGCGCGGTGGCCAGCGGTTCGACGTCGGCGCGTCCGGGATCGGCGTGCTGCAGGATCAGCGCTTCCGGCGGCCGGCCGGTGCGCCCTTCGACAGCCAGCGACAGGCCGCCGAGGTAATCGAAGGCATCGTTGTTGTCGAGCAGGCCGTAGAGGTTGCTTGCCCGGCCATGATAGGTGCGGGTGATGCCGGTGAGCGCAGTGTCGAAAGCGGCGTGGCTGGCTTCGCCCTGGTCGGCGAGGCCATAGGCGTGGCCCAGGCGCTTGCTGTAGGCGCGCGCGATTTCCTCGCGGTCGCGCCACGCGCCGGAACGTTCGGTGAGGCGGTTCACGCCGGCGCCGTAGGCACCGGGGGCGTCGCCGAAGATGCGCAAGGCGGCGGCGCGGCCGGCCTCGCGCAGCGGCATGCCGGACTGTTCCAGCGCGGTGTAGCGGTTCAGCCATTCGCGCGCCACGAAATTGGCGGAGACGGGTTCGCT
>NZ_LSTO01000001.1:3284565-3308963 GCF_002211445.1 Noviherbaspirillum denitrificans
CGCAGCTCGGCTTCGCCCCAGCTCCAGTGCACCGAGAACTCGTCGCCGCTGAACCAGCGGACTTCCATCATGAGCCCGGTATCGAAGGACATCAGCAAGGCATCCTGCGCCACGCGCACCGGTTCCGTGAGGCGCGCGGCATACGCTTCCTCGACCTGCTCCTTCAGCATCAGGTGAATGCTGATCGCAGGCACGCCTTCAGACGGATTGCCGCCGAACCGCTCCAGCAACTCTTGCCGCAGCTGCTGGCGGCCCTGCTCCATCACAAGCGCACCCAGGTAGTGTTCGTAGGCAGGATGCTCGGCAATCTCGCCGCTGCGGATCCGGTCGCGCAACTGCGCCTCGTCGGCGGCATCGTATTGCCTGAGCAAGGCCTTGCGCGACTCGCGCAGCCGGTACAGTGCCTTGGCGTAAAGCGACTGCATGGCTTTCGGGTCCATGCCCGTTTCGTTGTCGTCGAACAGGTTTTCATTCATTGCCGATCCTTCAATGCATCTTGTCTTCGTGCGCAGCGCCCTTCCCCGGCTGGCTGACCATGTCGAGTGTCATTTGTTCAAAGCGCTTGACCGTGCCGCCTTCCCTGGCCACGAAGGCCTCGGCATCCGGCAGCGAGCTGAACGATCCGAAGGTCGGGCCCATCGAACCTGTCTTCTTGCTGCCGACAACGTAATACGCCAGCTTGGCGTCAACCCAGTGTCCGCTCGGCTGCGCCCAGTCCGTCTTGCCCATGTCCTGCACAAATATGCCCGCGACCGGACGCTTCTGTTCCGGGGCCAGCACCATGCTGAACAATTCGACCAGGTCGCAGAAAAATTCCGGCGCGCCTTCCTTGTAGTGGATTTGCGCCTTCGGGCCCGGGTAATCCTTGAGCACCATGCCATCCAGTGCACAGGCGGTTCCCTGGTCCGGCTCGACGGCCGCAAGCTGGGCAGCTTCCTTGCCGCAGGCGGCGAGCAGCGCAACCAGGGCAATCAGGACCGGTTTGCATAGCAATGCGATGGGGGTTGCGTTCATTTGAATCTCCAGCGTGCAATCAGGAATGGGGCGGCGATCCAGCCGCACATGATGGCGGAAAGGACCACCGGATCGGTCAGGCGCTCCGGCATCACGGTGGCGAGCCCGTACATGGACTGCACCTGCTCGGAGCTGAAGATGTTCAACAGGCGGAACACGTCGGCGGGATTAAGCATCAGAAGCGCACCGAACAGCCCGCTGCCGATGCTGCCGTTGCTCACCACCAGCGCGCCTGTCAGTACCAGGTCGAAAATCAGGACAAAGAAAAACCACAGGCCGATCGCCACGCCGGACGCACGCATCCGGTCCGAGGCCAGCACCGACACCAGCAGCGACAGGCTGAGGAAGGCCATGCCCATCAGGATCGCGGAAAACACGAAGCCGGCGTAATGGTAGACATCGCTGACGCCAAGTTGCGACGCCATCGGCAGCAACCCGGCGCCGAAGCCCGCCAGCGTGGACACCGCCAGCGCGCCGGAGAGCCCGATGTACTTGCCCAGCAGGATTTCGAGGCGCGTGACCGGCATCGACAGCAGCAGCTCCATTGAACCACGCTCCCGCTCGCCGACGATGGCGTCGTAGCCGAGGATGAGCGCGATCAGCGGCACCAGGTAGATGACGAGGCTGACAAGGCTGGCGACGGTCACGTCGATGCCGCGGAATCCGACCGTGCCCTGCTGCGCGGTGCCGAAATAGGCGATCGCGAGCGCAAACAACGAAAAGATCAGGGCCACCGACAGCACCCACAGGTTGCGGATGCGATCGCGGAATTCCTTGCCGGCGATGATGCGCACTTGCGCGCAATCGAAGAACTTATGCATGCTGGCCTCCATAGCCGAGGAACAGGTCTTCCAGAGAGGGTTCGCGGATGCTGATGTCGCGCACCGCGTGCGCCATTGTCGACAGAATCTGCAGCACCGCAACCTTTTCCGACTGCGCGCAGGAGATGTGCGCCACGTCTTCCCCGATCCGCATCTGCAGGCCTTCGGCCCGCGAGAGCGCGCCATGCACCTCCTGGTGGTAGCCGGGATGTAGGTTGACCTCGATGATTGACGGCAGCACCATTTGCGCGCGCAGTTGCGCAATCGTGCCTTGCGCGGCGACCTTGCCGGAGGACAGGATGACAAGGCGGTCGACCCGCTCCTGGATCTCGGCCAGGATGTGCGACGTGATCACGATGGTCGCGCCCTGCTCCTGCACGTCGCGCAGGATGCGGTAGAACTCGTGGATGCCTTCCGCGTCGAGGCCGTTGGTCGGCTCATCGAGGAAGATGAGGTCCGGATTGCCGAGCAAAACCTGCGCAAAGCCGAGGCGCTGGCGCATGCCTTTCGAGTAGCCACGCACGCGGCGGCCGGAGGCGGCGCCCAGACCGACGCGTTCGAGCAGCGCATCGCATTCACAGCGCGGCACGCGCTTGAGGTCGGCGAACAGGCGCAGTACTTCGAGGCCTGTCAGGTTGTCATAAGTGACGAAATTCTCGGGCAGGTAACCGATGCGCCGGCGCACGTCGCGGAAGGCCTTGCCGCCGGTGCTGACGCCGTGCACGCACACCTCGCCGCCGGACACCGGAGCCAGCCCCAGCATCAGCTTGAACAGCGTGCTCTTGCCTGCGCCGTTGTGCCCGATCAGGCCGAACATCTCGCCCTTTTGGACCGTCAGGCTGACGCCGTCGAGAGCTTGCACGTCGCCGAAGCGCTTGGTGACTTCAGTCACCTGGATGGGGACGCTTGTCATTCCACTTTCTCCAATCCTGATTCAAGGGGCGCATGCGCGGATTCTTGTCCACCACGCTGGGAGCGCGCAGCACCGGGAACTGCCGTGCGACGAAGCGCAGCGTCTGGATCGACGGGCTGGTCAGCAGCAGCTTCAGCAATGGATACTGCCCGTTGAGCCGGTCCACCACGTCGTTGGCTTCGTAGGCGACATCGCCCTTGCCGTCGCCGTTCTGGTCCCAGCCGCTGTAATTGCTCCAGTAGTTGCCCTCGGCCTTGCCCCACTCGACATCGCGCGCGGCCACGTACTTGACCTGCTGGCGGTTGTCGATGAAATCGTTGCCGTCCACCTTGTTGTTGCCCGAGCCGGCCGACAGGTGCACGCCGACTTCATTACCCGTCACGAGGTTCGCGCGCACCGTGTTGTACTCCGCGTCGTAGATGAAGAAGCCGCGGCCATTGCCCGCGACGATATTGTTCTCGACGATCGAGTCCTGGATGGTGCGCAGCATGATGCCGTGGTCGGTATTGCTCCAGGCGATGTTGTTGCGCACGGTGAGCGAGCGTACTTCCATCAGCGCCAGGCCGCCGCGGTTCATGTACACCTCGTTGTTTTCCCAGACGCTCTGGTGGGTGTTCATGTAATGCGTGCCGTAGCGCAGGTGGTGGATGCGGTTGCCGCGGAATACCGACTTGCGCGACAGATCCACATAAATGCCGTCGCGCGCATGGCTGATCTGGTTGTCCAGCACTTGCGCGCCGGCGGAGTTGTACAGCTGGATGCCATTGCCGCGTGCCGCCAGCTGCAGGTCGCGCCGGCCGACGATGGTGTTGTGCACGATACGCGCGTCATCGACCTTCTCGATCCAGATGCCGAACAGGTTGTGCACCACGTCGCAATCCTTCACCGTCGGACGATGCGCGCCGGGCTGCAAGTAGATGCCGGAATTCTGCGCGGTCTGGTCGACGCCGCTGTCGCGCACGATGATGCCCTCGATGGTGACGTCGGGGGCGCGCACGCGGATTACGTCGCCGGTGAATCCGCCGCGAATGGTCGGCTTGCCAATCCCGCGCAGGGTCAGGGGCTTGTCGATCACGACATGCTCGGCATAGTCGCCATGCGCCACCTCGATGGTGTCACCGGCGCCGGCCGCACTGACCGCCGCGCCTATCGAGCCGCCAGGCTCGACCTTGAACACCGCGGCGCAGGCGAAGTTCGCAGCCAGCGCCAAGGCCAGGGCCGCGATTGCCTGTTTAATGCGGTGTCTGCCGTCCTGCAATTGCGTCACTCCTGGTTTGCCGCCATCTGCGCCGTTTTCTCGGCCAGGTTGCGGCGCACGCTTTCCAGCGGGATGAAATAGCCCTTGGCATCGATCCGCGTGAGAGGTAGTCCCTCCTTCTCGCGGTGCTTGCGTTCCTTGACCAGCGGCGGGCATGCATGGTCGTCGTAGTACATCACCATGCAGTCCAGGCACAGCAGGCATTCCTTCTGGTCGATATTGCCCTTGGCGTCGATCGCATGCGAACCGCAGCCTGCTGCGCAAGCGTGGCAAGTCTGGCATTCGCTCTTGCGCTTCAGCCCGAACAGGCGGAATTTACCGGGGATCGCGAGGCCTGCGCCAAGCGGGCAGACATATTTGCAATACGGGCGCTCGCTGAGGATCGAGATCGCGAGGATTACCCCGACAAAGACCACGAAGGGCCACGAACGGTTCCACACGCCAACCAGGAAAGTGCTCTTGAAGGGCTCGATCTCGGCCAGGATTTCGGCCGTCTCCATTGAGTAGAAAGACACCAGGACCAGCACCGCGAACACGACGTACTTCACCCATTTCAATTTGTCATGCAAGGCCTTCGGCAGCAGCTTTTGGAAGCGCTTCAGTCCCAGCAACTGGCCGGCCTTGAACGCAAGGTGCTGCAGCGAGCCGAACGGGCAGATCCAGCCGCAGAACAATCCCCGGCCCCAGAGCAGGACCGTGCCGATCATGAACCACCAGAAGATGAAGATGAACGGGTCGGACAGGAACAGCTCCCACTTCCATTGGTGGATCAGTGAATGGAACCATGTCATTACCTGCGTGACGCTCGGCTGCGCCTTCAGATAGAAGCCGATGAAGCCGACGCTGGCGATCCAGAGCAAGGTGCGCGGGATCGAAATCCACGGCTTGCTCTTGCGGGTGGACATGCGCACTAGCCGGTCGCGTTGTGAATAGATCAAGGCGGTCGCCACCAGGATCAGCGAGAACAGCGCGATCTCCAGCATGCGGCCCTTCCATATCGCCTTCCATGCAGCCTCGGGCCGTTCCACATGCGGGCGGCCGCCTTCGAGGTAGCGTGCGGGCAGCCAGTACTCGTGGTCGAAGTGCGCGAAGGTCTTGGTCCCCTTTTCCGCGTCGACCTTGTTGGCCAGGAAGCTCAGGTCCCACGGCCATGCCGGATTGAAATCGGCCGAGCGCAGGATGAAGATCGCGGATTCCTTGAACTCGGGCGTGCCGGCTGCCTTCAGTTGGTACAGGTTGAAGTAGTCGGTATCGCGGAACGTAAACGATGCTGGATCCTGCCGCACCTGGATGCGGTCGTAGATGCCGCCGCGGACGAAGCCCGATCCCTTGAACGAGGACTGGCCATTGGCGACGATGAAGATCGCGTGTTCGTTCGGCTTCAGGTCATGCATCAGGTTCTCGTAGCCCTGGTCGCCGAGAATGCTCCGACCGATTGCCGGCACGTTCAAGTAGCCGTAATACAGGTCGATGTAAGGACGGCCGTCATCGAGGCCGCCGGCATCCTTCGCCTCCACCAGCAAATGCTCGACGCTGCCTTCCTTGACGAGGCCTGCCCAGTCGAGCTTTTCATTGATGTTCGTGAAACGCGCGGCGGGACGCGGTTCGGCCTTGATGATGCCGACCTGGCGCGCGACTTCATATGCGCTGCGCGAAATCACCTGGTTCTCGGCGATGGCCGTGACCGTCGCGCCGCTGATGCCGTCCAGACTGGTCACGCCGTCGCGGCCCTGGCCGATTTCCAGTTTCGCATCGGCCTGCTTGCCGTGGTACTGGCGAATGAACGTCACCAGGGCAGATTCGGGTATGCCTGCCAGCAGGATCGGCTCGGAATGCTTGAGGATGCGCACCTTGGTGATCGCACCCCGCGTGTCCATGCCGATCAGGGTGACGACGGGCTTGCCGGAATAGGCGGGAATGTCGACGACGTCTGTAGACAGGAAAACGTAGCCGATGACACGCTTCTTGCCATTGTCGTTCGCGTAGGCTTCGACGTAGGTCGGCATGCCCTTGCGCTTCGAAAACTCTTCCGCACCAGGCATCACCTCGTCGCAGGGCGCGTGGGCACAGAGGTCCGGGCCATGCAGCAGCTCCTCGGACAGGACGGTGTCGTACATCGACGCCAGCGCCGTGCGAGGAAGGGAAAACAAGATGAACAATGCTGCCATCAGCACCAGCAGGTGCGGCAGGAGGTGCGCGCGGTCGAGCCTGAATTTCATATGCGGATGGAGGCAGGGGGTGGTGACAGCGCCCTGCTAAAGTGTGAATCTGGACGCCCGCAAGCGGGCATCTTCATGAATCTTGCGGCCTCTCTCTCCCCGCCATTCCCGCGGGGCCGCCGAGGCCTTCGCGGGAATGACGGGCGACATGGTCTTATGACTCCACCATAGCCGCCCGCATGCGAGAGAGAGCCTTACATCAAGCCTCCACCAGGAAGCGGCTGCGCATTTCCAGGTGCAGCGCGTGGCAGAAGTGCGTGCAATACAGCCAGAACGCACCCGGCTTGTCCGCCTTGAAGGTTACCGACTTGGTTTCCTGCGGGTTGACGATGAAGTTGATGTTGTAGTTCGGGATCGCACAGCCGTGGGTAAGATCCTCGATCTTGTCATGGTTGGTCAGGGTCAGCGTGACTTCATCACCCTTCTTGACGCGGATGATCGGCAGGCTGAACGCCGGAGCCATGGACAGCATGCGAACGTGCACCTTGTTGCCCTTGCGCTCGATACCCGAGGTTTCGGCCGTGACCTTGTTCGGGAAATCGTCCATGTTGTAGATCTTGCGCGTCTTGACCACGTCGCGCCTGACGATGATGCCGTCATGCGGTTCCGGATAGGCGGTGTGGTCGGCGATCAGCTTCATCTTCTCACCGCTGATGTCGATCAGCTGCTCGGTTTCCGGATGCAGCGGGCCGACCGGCAGGAAGCGGTCTTTCGAGAACTTGTTGCCGGAGTTGAAGTACTTGCCGTCGGCTTCCTTGGTTTCGCCCATCGATGCGAAGCCGTGGCCCGGCTGGTAATTCACGTCGAGACGATCCACCACATACTTTGCCGTCTTGTCGCCCTTGGCGAATGCGATGGCCTTTTCGATATTCCACTTCACGACCTGGCTGTCGAGGAACAGCGAGGTGTAGGCATTGCCCTTGCCGTCGAAGCCGGTATGCAAGGGGCCGAGGCCGAGTTCCACTTCGGCGACGACGGCATCGCGCTCCTTCGCCAGTTCGCCGGCGAACCACTTGTGCACCAGTGCCAGTTCGATCACGGTGCTCGTCGGCGACAGCTTGCCGGCGCAGACGAAGTACTTGCCGTCCGGGCTGGCGTTCACGCCGTGCGGATTCTTGCCGACCGGGACGTAGCATGTCACCGCGGTCTTGGGATCGCTGTTGGCTGCCTTGCGTCCGTCGACGACCGGCACCTTGGACTTGCCGATGGTGGTGAACTTGCCTTCCTTGACCAGCTTTTCGATACGCTCGACGTTCAGGAACACGCAGGCATCGTGTTCGGATGCCATCATGCCGCCGAGTTCCGCCGAGTTCTCGGTGTTGTACTGGTTGGACGCCACCAGCTTGCCATCGTACGAAGTGGCGGTCAGGTCCATGTTGCCGTCCACACGTACCTGCCAGCGCACTTCCATGGTCTCTGCATCGACGCAGGAGAACAGTGCGCCCCACTTGCTCGGATCGTCGAGGTCGCGGCCGTCGTTGGGCAGCGGGCAGTGGAATTCGGCGCCGCAGAACACGCGGGTGGTGTAGTTGATCTTTTCGTCAACCGGATCGCGCTTGTCGGGGAAGATGCCGTGGAAGCCCATCACGTTGGGCAGTTCGGTGATCTTGTCGACTTCCATCGTATCCATGCGGATGCGGGCGATACGGGAGTGGATCTTGTCGTTCACGAACAGCCAGCGGCCGTCATACGTGCCGTCCTTGTAGCTGCCATGCACGTGGTGGGTGTCGCCGGTGTTGTACTTCAGGCTGCCATCGGGATTGGTGCCGATGATGGCCTTCGACTCATTGGTGATACCCCAGCCGACCATCGGGTCGATGTTGAACACCGGGATGCGGCGCAGTTCGCGGCCGGAGGGAATACCGATGATGCGGACTTCACCTGAATGGCCGCCGCTGGAAAAGTGGTAGTACTCGTCCAGCTGGCCGGGGGCCACTTCGTGGCTGCTGGCCGCATGGGCAGGAGCCGGGGCAGCCGCGGTGCCGGCGGCTGCCGGCTTTGCCTCTTCCTTGCAGCCCGCCAGTCCCATCGATACGCCCGCGCCTGCAAGACCCAGCAATGCGCTGCGTCCGAGGAAGCGCCTGCGGTTCTCCAGCGCCGGCGTATCTTGTGTATTCAGGTCTTTCGTGTCCTTGCCCATTAAATTTTCTCCGACATAGGGTGCTACTGATAATCAAATGCAGAACGTGGATTCCTGCACCGGTGTACTTCGTGGGGCATTCTCCGATTTGATTCATTAAAAATACATGATTTGAATCAAGTTACTTGGAGGAACATTCGGACACGTCTTTTTCTAATGAGTTCGCCCTATTTTTTCCTACAAGACGAAATGCAAGGACAACGCGCGAGGATGCAGCGGCAATGACAACACTCGCTATGCAGCGAGATGACACAAGGCCAATAGGAAGATGAGAGAAGTGTTACTGGTCCGCAGCGAGGTCCGCACGTACGGACCGTTCCACTTCGGCGACGACGGCTTCAACCTGCTCGGGATCGAAGTCGGTTTGATAGCGTTTCTTCACGCCGTATTCATGCAGCTGCATGTACCAGCGCGGCGTAATTTCATGACGGCCAAGCGAGCTTTTCACGCAGGCCAGCACGCAGCCGTCGATGCCGATGATAGGCCGGCCCGACTTTGCTATTTTCAGAAGGTGCGGCACATCGCCACCCACGCCCGCGATACATGACATCTCCGCCACACCGCTGCGGTCCAGCTGCAAGGCCGCCTGGTTCGCAGTTTGCGCCGCGCTCGAGCATCCCGAGCAGGAATACACGAGCGGCAGGTCCGGATTGCGGGCGGCCATGGGAAATCGATCAGGACTGGCTGTTGCCGCTACCCGGCTTGATGCGGCCGAAGACACGTGCCGGCGCCAGCTTGCCGAGTTCGAACACGGGGAGTTCGATCGCGTCCAGCGTATTCTTCACCAGCAGGCCGAGTTCGGTGTCACCTTCCATCGAGAGACGGCGGCTGAAGAACAAGGTATCCGGGTCTTCCTGGCGGCGCGCCAGCAGCAGGAAGTCGTGGGCGCTGGCGCTGATGGTGAGATCGGGTTCCGCCTGGTTGCTGCCGGCAGCGAAACGGCCGTTGCTCCAGACGAAATCAAAGGACAGGCGCGCATCGGTTACCTTGATGCGCAGCTTCTTGCCATTCAGCGATTGCTGCACGTCTTCCGGCAGGTTGCTCTTGAGCGCGAGGTTGAGGCCGGTCGCGAACAGGAACGAGCCGGGATAGACCGGCAGCAGGGACAGCAGCTTGCCTACGGGTTCAGGCAGGACAAAGCGGTTCGGTGTCATGAGTTAACCTTTAATCTGAACAATGCTGGTGGGTTTCGCTCCGCTCCACCCACCCTACTCTTTTACGCCACCATCCGGTCCAGGCCCGGCTTGCCGTACCAGTAACCATTGCACGGCTGGTCCGGCATCAACGCTTCCATCTGCTTCAATGCGTCCGCGCCGGCCAGCTTCTTGTCCAGCACGTCGCGGAACAGCGAAGCGATACGGTCCGTATGCTGCGCCTGCGGACTGATGCGTGCGACATCCACGCCCATCGCTTCCATCGCGCCCAGTTCGCTTACCAGGTTGTACACCAGCGCGGACTGCGTCTGGATACCGTTGAGCGTCAGGAAATGCTGGCTTTCGCGCGTCTTCAGCGGCAGGCCGTCCGGATACTCCATGCAGGCGAACTGACAGTCATCCTTCGCCAGGTTGCGGTGACGCGCGGTGAAGCAGCGTGCCGAAAATGCCAGCGGCAAGCGGCCGTAGGCGAACACCTCGGTTTCGATGCCTGCCGGGCGGTCTTGCTGGACGTGCGACAGGCCGGTGCGGCTCATTTCCAGCGGCATGACCCAGCGTTTGGCGCCGGTCTCGGCCATGAACTGCAGGGTCGGCGCATTGAAAATGTTCAGGTGCGGACCGGCGACAAAAGGCGCCTTGCCGGACAGGCAGTTCACCGCGCCCATGTCGTTGGCTTCAACGGTGAAACGGCCGTTGTCGGTGATCCGGTGCAGCGTGCCCATGTCGGTCTTCGATTCGAGCAGCGCCTGCGTGGACAGCACGACTTCCTTGCCGGCGGCAACCAGCATGTCGGCGATGTCGGTCCAGTCGGACAGGCGCAGTTCGCGGCGGCGCGAGCAGACGGCTTCGCCGAGGTAGACGATGTCGACCGGCGCTTTCGCCATGGTCTCGTAGAATTCAAAAACAGTGTTCTTCGGCCAGAAATAGAGGATAGGCCCAAGCGAGAGCTTCAAAATTTTCTCCGTTACTTCCAGGGGCGATGGTAGGCGCCGAGCGTGTGCTGCTGGCCTTCCGCCACCTTGTTGAGTTCCGACATCCAGACCGGCTTGACCGAGTAGCGCATCGAACTGTCGAGCGCATTGTCGATGGCTTCGCGCCACACCTTGGTCACCTGGGCGACGTATGCCGGGCTGCGTTGGCGACCTTCGATCTTGATCGCGCGCACGCCCATCTGCAGCAGTTGCGGCAGGAGTTCCAGGGTGTTGAGGCTGGTCGGCTCCTCGATCGCGTAATAGCTTTCGTTGTTGACGTCGAAGCGGCCCTTGCACAGCGTCGGATAGCCGGCGTTCTCGCCGTCGCCGTAGCGGTCGATCAGCACGCCGTTCAGGCGCGATTCGAGTCCCTTCGGCGTCTGCTGCCAGCGCACTGCCTTGGCGGGCGAGCACACGCCGTGCGTGTTCGGCGCTTCGCCGGTGACGTAGGACGACAGCGCGCAGCGGCCTTCGACCATCACGCACAGGCTGCCGAAGCCGAACACTTCCATTTCCACCGAGGTGTTCTGGGTGACGTGTTCCACCTGCTCCAGCGACAGCACGCGCGGCAGGACCGCGCGCTGGATGTTGAAGCGCTTGTGGTAGAAGTTGATCGCCTCGTAGTTGGTCGCCGAGCCCTGCACGGAAAGGTGCAGGCGCAGGTCCGGGTACTTGTTCGCGGCGTACTGCATCAGCGCCGGATCGGCGAGGATGACGGCGTCGATGCCGGATTGCGCCGCGCGGTCGATGGCGGTACGCCATGGCGCCCAGTTTTCCGCCTGCGGATAGGTGTTCAGCGCCAGCAGCACCTTGCGGCCCTTGCCGTGTGCGTAGCGGATGCCTTCGGCAATCGCGTTGTCGTCGAAATTCAGTCCGGCGAAATTGCGCGCGTTAGTCGCGTCGCGGAAGCCGAGGTAGACGCAGTCGGCGCCGTTATCGACGGCTGCCTTGAGGGCCGGCAGGCTTCCCGCCGGCGCCACGAGTTCCATCTGTTTTGTCACGTGTTCTTTCCTGGAGTCAGGTCTGTTATTTTTCGGCTCAGGCAGGTGTCGCGTCCTTGTACACCATGATCGGCGCGGTTTCGGCCTTGGGTTCGGGGCGCTTGCCGGCCAGGAGGAATTCCACCAGTTCGCGCACCGAGCGGATCTCGCTGCCAAACGGGAGTTTTTCGGAACCGCGGAAGAACAGGCCGCGCTTGACGTCGCCTTCCAGCGCGAACGCCAGTTGCGTGTCGATGCAGAACTGGCCTGCCTTGGCGATGCCATCACGCAGGCCGCACTGCGCGAGGCAGTCGAAGCCGACGGTGCACTGCTTGGGACCGGCCTTGCTCTGCAGCTTGGCTTCCTTGTCAAGGTAATTCATCAGCCACGGCGTGCGCACGCCGCGTGCCGGCAGGCCGGCGACGCTCATGAAGGTCACGATGTCTTCCGGCTTGGCTTCGGCGAGGATCTTCTTGAAGTTGATGTGCGCATCGCCTTCTTCGGTGACCGCGAATGCAGTGCCGAGCTGGATCGCGCTGGCGCCCATCTTGAACAGTTCCTGCACCTGCTCGTGCGAATTGACGCCGCCAGCGGCAATCAGCGGAATGCGCTCGCGCTCGATGCCGAGTTCCTTGAACAGTTCCAGCGTGCCTTCCAGCACCGCCGGGAAGGCGAAGTGCGGCGCATTCACGTCTTCCGGCTTGGCGGCGCCGAGGTGGCCTGCTGCGTATTTCGGGTTTTCGATGACGATCGCGTCCGGCAGGCGGTTCTTGCGCATCCACTTTTTCATGATGAGCGCAATGCCGCGCACGTCCGACAGGATCGGGATCAGGGCGATATCGGGATAGTCGCTGGTCAGTTCGGGAAGGTCGAGCGGAAGGCCGGCGCCGACGACCACGGCATCGATGCCGCTTTCGCAAGCCTGCTTCACGTAGGACGCGTATTCTGCGACGGCGCGCATGATGTTGACGGCGACCATGCCGTTGCCGTCTGCGATGACCTTGGCTGCCTTGATTTCACGGTCGAGGGCGATGAGGTTGACGCGGTCGATCAGTTCCTTGTCGCGCGACTTCTTGGTCTGCGCCATGAGGTCCGGATGATGACGGCGCAGGTCAACGCTGGAAATGGTGCCGACGCCGCCAAGGCGGGCGACATTGCCGGCCAGCCTGTGTGCGGAAACACCTACACCCATGCCTCCCTGGACAATAGGAAGCAGGGGCCGACCCCTGACGTTAAAAGTATCAAAAGCAGTCTTCAGCACAGAGGTCCTTCCAGTTCCAGTAAGCAACGAGCGAATGTAGCAAATGCGATATCCGATTTGTTTGATCTCGGTCAAGCAATTCGGACTTGCCAAAACCCGGCGGAAATATGCGGATTTCATGGCTATTTTGCTCACTTTAGTCGCGAGTGCACCCTCGATTCCTTAACCTGAATCAAGGATTGCCGTTTGACGCCGGAGTCACAATCCGCTACACGATCCAACAACCTGAAAGGCCTCCAATGGAAACCATTTCCAGCCACCTCGGCACCGACCACAAGCGCTGCGACGATTTCTTCGCGCAGGCAGAGACGGCGGTGGCAGGAACACTGTGGACCAATGCCGAATTGGCAATGAACGCATTCGTTGAAGCGCTGGAACAGCACTTTGCGATGGAAGAACAGGTGCTCTTCCCCGCATTCGAGGAAGCGACCGGCAGCAACGCGGGGCCGACTTCGGTGATGCGCATGGAACACCGGCAGATGCGCGAGGTCATTTCGGCAATGAATGAATCGCTCGCGCAACGCGATGCCGACGGTTTCCTCGGTTATTCGGAAACGCTCAACACCCTCATGCAGCAGCACAACATGAAAGAAGAAAGCATCCTCTACCCGATGAGCGACCGCGTGCTCGACGGCCAGCAGGAAGCGCTGATCGGCGCGATGCGCGAAACCGGGATCACATCATGAGCGAGGGAGAAAACATCGTCGACATCGACGTGTGCGGCCTCGAGCCGCCGGAACCGCTCGAGCGCGTGCTCGACGCACTCAACAGCCTGCAACCGGGACAGCGCCTGCGCGTGCTCATCCCGCGCGAGCCTTTTCCGCTCTATAACATCCTCGAACGCAACGGCTACCAGCATGCGTCGAAATGCCGCGAGGATTTTCTGTATGAAGTGTTGATCTGGCAATGACGATGCAGCGCGTCCTTTCCTTCGAACAGACGCCGACGCTCGCGGTCCCGCTGCGATTCTTCCTGACCGCGCCCGCGTTCGCCATCCTCGCTGGCCTGCTGCTCGCGTGGACCGGCCCGGCCATGTTTGTTTCGCGCTGGAGTCCGGACGCGCTGGCATTGACGCACCTGTTGACGCTCGGCTTCCTCGGCATGTGCATGATCGGTGCCCTGCTCCAGATCCTGCCGGTGGTGTCCGGGATCGAGATTCCTTATACGAATTACACGGCGAAGGGCGTGCATGCGGCGCTGGCCGCGGGAACGCTGACGCTGTGCTTCGGATTCCTTTCTGCTTCGCCAATCGCGTTCCGAATTGCGATTGCGATCCTCGCATCGGGTTTCGGCTGGCTGCTGCTAATACTGCTCAAGCGCGTCTGGACCGCCACGCATGCCTCGCCCATGCTGGTCGCGATCCGCCTGGCGCTCAGCGCCCTCGCCGCCGCCGTCGCTTTCGGATTGGCCGCGGCGGCCGGCTTTGCATGGCCCTTGTCGCTTCCGTTGTTGCAGATCACCGACCTGCATGTCTCGTGGGGATTGCTCGGTTGGCTGGGCCTGCTGGTCGCCGGCGTGGCATACCAGGTGGTGCCAATGTTCCAGGTGACGCCGATTTATCCGCAATGGATGACGCGCGGCTTTGCATGGACCGTGTTTGCCTTGCTCGTGCTGCGTTCCGCGGTTGCACTGTACGACAGCCGCTGGGAACCGTGGCTGACCGCCCTGCCCGTCCTCGCGTGGTCGGCATTCGCTGTGACGACGCTGCACCTGCTGCGCCAGCGCAAGCGTCCAAAACCCGATGCGACGACATTCTTCTGGCGCACGGCGCTGGCCAGCATTCTCGCAGCGGCAATCCTCTGGGCCGTGTCCGCCGCCGTCCCGGCCGTCTCGCAACATCCGGCCACCGCATTTGCCATCGGTGTGCTCATCATCGTGGGCTTCGGCTACACCGTCATCAACGGCATGCTGTACAAGATCGTGCCATTCCTGGTCTGGTACCACCTGCAGAACCATCTGGCCGGCAGTGCCAAGGCGCCGAACGTGAAGCAGATCCTGCCCGACAAGGATGCGGAGCGGCAGTTCCACCTGCACCTGCTGGCGCTTGTCGTGCTGTTGATGGCGCCTGTCTTCCCAGGCTGGATCGCGCATGCGGCCGGCATCGCCTTTGCCGCGTCTTCGGTCTGGTTATGGATCAACCTGCTGAAGGCAATGCGGACCTACCGCAACATGGCGTCCGGCGCGTCCGCGCTGCGTGCTGCCTAGCGTCCCTCGTAGGAACGCAGCTTTTCGATATCGAGGATGGTGATGTTACGGCCGTCCACTGCGATCAGCTTCTTCGCGGCCAGGTCGTGGAGGATGCGGGAAAAATGCTCGGGCGTCAGGTTCAGCCGCGACGCCAGCACGGTCTTGCTCACCGCCAAAGTCATCTGGTCGCCATCGTGCTGCGCATCCGACTTGAGCAGGTAGCCGATCACCCGCTGCGCGCCCGAACTGAGCGAGTAGGCCTCGACATCCGAAATCAGCCCATGCAGCCTGCGGCTGAGGCCCGCCAGCATCTTGCGCGCGAATTTCGTATCTCGCTCCAGCTCGTCGAACACCGCCTGCTTGGGCACGTGCAGCAGCAGCGTGTCCGCCAGTGCCTGCGCGGCGACGATGTAAGGCTTTTCCATGAACATCAGCGCCTCGCCGAAACTGTGCCCCGGCCCGATGATCTCGACCACCTTCTCGTTGCCGTCCGGCGAAGTGAACGCCAGTTTCACCTGGCCGAAAATAACGATGTGAAATCCCACGCAAGGATCGCCGCGCCGGAAGATGATGTCGCCCTTGCCGACATGGCTTTCCGTCACCGACTCGGCGATCTGTTTCAATTCCTCGGGAGGAATCTCGTTGAACAGCGGTAGCTTGTTCAGGAATTCCTCGACTTTGATCTTTGTTCCAGCCATTCCACCCTCGATGTCCGTTCATGACGGGAACGCTTTCCGGCTCCCGGTAACTGCCTTCCGTCTGACCTGTATCAGTCTTCGCCGGGGATCATACGATGCCTTTGCCTGTCCTGCCAGAGGAGGCCTGCCGTTTGCTTCTAAAAGAATGCCTGATTCACAATAGTACAAAGGAGCAAAGTTTGAGCCAGCAGCCTGACCTCCATCACATTGTCATCGTCGGCGGCGGTGCCGGTGGGCTGGAACTCGCCGTCCGCCTCGGCAAATCGCTGGGAAAGAAAAACAAGGCCCGCATCACGCTGGTCGACGCCGCCCGCACGCACCTCTGGAAACCGTTGCTGCACCAGGTTGCAGCCGGGACGCTGGACACGCACGCCGATGAAATGGAATACCTTGCCCTCGCCCGTACGCATCATTTCCATTTCCGCCTGGGAAGGATGGATGGCTTGAACCGTGCCGCCAAAGAAATCCGCCTGGAGCCCGCTTACGACGAGGAAGGCGAAGAAATCCTGCCGCGCCAGTCCATCCGCTACGACACCCTGGTCATCGCCCTAGGCAGCCAGACCAACGATTTCAACACGCCGGGCGTGCAGGAGCACACCATCATGCTCGACTCGCCGGAATCCGCCGAGCGTTTCCACGAGCGCCTGATCAATTCCTGCCTGCGCGCGCAGGCGAAGTCCAAGGCCCCGGGCGAAGGCCGCTTCACGGTAACCATCATCGGCGGCGGGGCGACCGGGGTCGAATTGTCAGCCGAGCTGCACCTGACGACCAAGGTGCTGTCGAGTTACGGCATGGCGAATTTCGATCCTGAAAAGGACCTGAAGATTGTCGTGGTGGACGCCGGACCGCGCATCCTGGCGGCGCTGCCGGAACGCCTGTCCGGCGCCGTAGCGCATGAATTGCGGCAGCTGGACATCGATATCTACACGAACGAGCGTGTGGTCGAGGTGCGCAAGGACGGCGTGCAGATGGCCAGCGGAAAATTCATCCCGAGCGGGATCGTGGTGTGGTGTGCCGGCATCAAGGTGCCGGAATTCCTGAAGGAGATCGATGGACTGGAAACCAACCGCATTAACCAATTGGTTGTCCATCGCACCCTTCAGAGCACGCGCGATACGTCGGTATTCGCACTCGGCGATTGCGCCGCCTGCCCGCAAGGGGAAGGCAAGCCGCCGGTGCCGCCGCGTGCGCAGGCCGCCCACCAGCAGGCAGCGATGCTCGCCAAGTCCTTGCGCCGCATGCTGGAGGGCAAGCCGCTACTGGAATTCACCTACCAGGACCGTGGCTCGCTCGTTTCGCTGGGCGATTACAGCGCCGTCGGCAGCCTGATGGGGGCGATTGCGCGCGGGTCAGTGTTCATCGAAGGCCACATCGCGAAGTGGATGTACTGGTGGCTGCACAAGCATCACCAGATCGCCGTCAATGGATGGTTCCAAACCTGGCTTGCAACCTGGGCTGAAACCATCGACTGGGCGCGCAATCCGCGCATCAAGCTGCATTAACCGCGGTGGCGGCGGTGCCCCGGGCCTTGGCGGAACTCGTCGTCGAAGACTTTCTTCTGCTCGGGCGTCAGCACCGCATAGAACTCCTTCGTTGCGGCGATACGGTCGGCCATGTGCTTCTCGCGTTCCTGCATGAAGCCGTACATCCGCTCCATGCGCTCCGGCGCCGGCAACTTGTCGATCTCGGCGCGGTCGGGGCGTTTCTGCGGTTCCACCGGCTTGATCCTGGCCATGTAGGCCTTCCAGGCACTTTCCTGGTTGGCGTTCAGCTTCAGCTTGTCGTGCAGCTCGGACTGGCGCTTCTCGAAATGGGCCGCCATCTGTTCCGGCGACCGGCCGCGCTCACCGAACGAGGCATGGCCGCCCATCGGTCCGCAGTCAGGCCCGGCCGCGTAGGTGGCGACCGAGGCGGCGCCCAGGCCGGCCGCCATGACGGCAATCAGGAGACGTTGGCGAAATGTGGTCATGATTCATCCCTTCTTTGCTAGTTGAACTCGTGCCCTTTGCACGGTTCCCATCATGCCGGCGGAATGTATCGCGCCCTTGTCCGCAGCGGGCGATGTTGTAGCGGCAAGTAACACCCGGCGGCGGCTTTGTATCCCTGTGTATCAGGCGAAAACACGGTAACACCCGGGATACAATTCGCTAACTTTCCCGCCCCTGAACTTGCCATAATGCGTCCATGGAAAACCCCGCCCGCATCCTGATCGTCGACGACGATCGCGAAATCAGCAGCCTGCTGGCCGAATATCTCGAAAAGAACGGCTACCGCACCGCCACTGCGGGAGACGGCAAGGCCATGTGGAAGGCGCTGGACGAGCACCATGTCGACCTGATTGTGCTCGACCTGAACCTGCCCGGCGACGACGGCCTGACACTGTGCCGCAACTTGCGCGCGCGCTCGTCAGTCCCGGTGATCATGCTGACCGCGCGCGGCGAACCGGTGGACCGCATCCTCGGCCTGGAGATGGGCGCCGACGACTACCTGCCCAAGCCCTTCGAGCCGCGCGAACTGTTCGCCCGCATCCGCAGCGTGCTGCGCCGCACGCAAGCCGCGCCTTCCGCGCAGCAGGCCCCGGAATCGCAACTCCTGCGCTTTGCCGGATGGACGATGGATACCACCGCGCGCCACCTCGTCAATCCGGAGGGCGTGGTGGTAGCGCTGTCGGGCGCCGAGTACCGCCTGATGAAGATCTTCCTCGATCACGCCAACCGCGTGCTCAGCCGCGACCAGTTGCTGAACATGACGGCCGGGCGCGACGCGGATCCCTTCGACCGTTCGATCGACCTGCAGATCAGCCGCCTGCGGCAGAAGCTGGGTGAGGATGCGCGCTCGCCGCAAATCATCAAGACGGTTCGCAATGAAGGCTATGTCCTCGCGACCACGGTAACTCGAGAATGAAGGCCATTTACCAGTCGATGACCAGCCGGGTGATCCTGGTGCTGCTCGCCGGCGTCGTGGTGAGTGCATTGATCACCCTCGGCCTTGCTTTCAACGAGCGCCAACGCATGATCGGGCAGTTCCGTGATTACCACGCCGTCGAACGGCTTGCCCAATTCATCCTGTCCCTGGAAAGCGTCGAGGAAAATGTGCGCACGCCCGTCCTTTCCGCTGCCCGCGGCATGGGCGTGCGCGCCGAGCAGGCAGCCGATGGCGACGAAGCCAGCCCGTCGCAATCCGACCTCGCCGGCATGCTGGAGCGCCGGCTGCCGGAAGGCTACCGCATCGCCTCAACGCCGACACGCGCAGAAGATTGCGACTTCAGCCGGCGACCGCACCGCTACCGGCAGGGTGAGATGCGGCCGCTGTGCGAATCGATGCTGGTCACCCTCCCCGACAACTCGCGCCTGCGCCTGACTGTCATGCCGCCGCGTCCGCCGCCGATCGCACCGCGCGGCGACTTCGCCGCGTATGTGATCCTGTTCATCCTGAGCGTCGCGATCCTCGCCGTCATCGTGGCGCGCATGACAATGCGTCCGCTAAAGCAGCTTGCGCAAGCCGCTACCGAACTCGGCAACGACATCGAGCGCCCGCCGCTTCCCGAACGCGGCGCTACCGAAATCCGGCAAGCGGCAGCCGCCTTCAACCATATGCAGGCACGCATTCGCAACCACATCCGTCAGCGCGGACAGATCCTCGCGGCCATCACGCATGACCTGCAAACGCCGCTGACCCGGCTGCGTCTGCGTCTGGAAAAGGTCGAGGATGCGGAATTGCGTGAAAAACTGGTCGCGGATCTGACCGCGATGCAGGGCATGGTGCGTGAAGGCCTCGACCTAGCACGCAGCATGGATGCCGCCGGGCCGATGCAGCGCATGGACCTCGACTCGCTGGTCGACAGCGTGTGTGCCGACGCCACCGATGCAGGCCAGGACGTCACGCTGGAGGGTAGCACCGGCGCCGCACTGATGGCCCGCCCGATCGCCCTGCGCCGCTGCCTGACCAACCTGATTGACAATGCGTGCAAGTACGGCGGCTACGCGCGGATCTCGGCCGCTTGCGAAAGCGGGCACGCGGTCATCCGCATCGCGGATGGCGGTCCCGGGATACCGGAAGAGGAAATGAAAAACGTCTTCGAACCGTTCTACCGCCTGGAAGCATCCCGCTCACGTGAAACCGGCGGCACCGGGCTCGGGCTGACGATCGCGCGGAATATCGCCGAGCAACATGGGGGAAGCATCGAATTGAAGAATCTTCCCGGCAAAGGGCTGGAAGTGACACTGACCCTGCCCTGCAGCACATAAAGAAGTAGGGTGGGTAGAGCGAAGCGAAACCCACCCTACCTACGGTTTAAAGCTTGCCCGCCTTGCGCAAGCGACTGGTCAGCCCCTCGGCAATATCCTTGTGATTATGATTCGCCGCAAAGTCGATGGCGCTCATGCCGAGTTCGTTCTTCAGCGTGGCATCCGCCCCTTCATCAAGGAGCAACTTCACGACATAAATATGCCCGCCGCGCGCCGCCATCATCATCGGTGTCGTCTTGTTGGGCGACTCGGCGTCGATGTAGGCCGACTTGTCGAGCAGCAGGCGGACGATGTCGATGTGGCCGTTTGCCGCCGCATAGTGGAGCGGGGTCCAGCCGGGACGGTTGACTTCCGCCCCCTTTTCCAGCATCGCTTCCACGACCGGCTTGAAGCCCTTGAAACAGGCAATCATCAACGCCGTGTCGCCGTTGCGGGTTTTCACTTCAAAGTCGATGTTGGGCGCGTTGACGAGCACGTTGACCACATCCATCGACTCCTCGCGCAAGGCCAGGATCAACCCGGTATCGCCGCGTTCGTGCTCGATGATGTTGGGATCAAGGCCGCGTGCCAGCAGCGTCTTCACCACCCGCGCATCGTCGATCTTTACCGCTCTAAAGAAATCGTCGTAGGCGCCGGCAAATGCCACCGGCGCCAATGCGGCCATCGCGATACCTGCAAGGATGGTGCGACGCCTGGAAAACGCTCCACCTGCGATCATGCCGGCCTCGCGATCTTGAACAGCTTGAAGAAATTGTCCGTGGTTGCGCTGGCGACGTCCTCCAGCGGCGTTTCCTTTAGCGTAGAGAGGAATTCCGCGACATGGCGCACCAGCCCCGGCTCATTGAGCTTGCCGCGATGCGGCACCGGCGCGAGGTACGGCGCATCGGTTTCGATCAGCATGCGATCCAGCGGCACCGCACGTGCAACGGCCTGCAGGTCTTTCGCACTCTTGAAGGTGACGATGCCGGAAAAGGAAATGTAGAACCCCATCTCCATCGCCGCTTCCGCCACCTGCAGGGATTCGGTGAAACAGTGCATCACACCACCAGCGCCCCCGGCATCGGTGCCCGCGCCTTCCTCACGCATGATGCGGATGGTGTCTTCGGAAGCCGCACGGGTATGGATGATCAGTGGCTTGCCGGTCGCGCGCGAGGCTCGGATGTGGGTGCGGAAGCGCTCACGCTGCCATTCGAGGTCGCCTTCGAGGCGGTAGTAGTCGAGGCCCGTTTCGCCAATGGCGACGATCTTCGGATGGGCGGACAGACGCACGAGGTCATCGACGCTGACTTCCGGCGCTTCTTCGTAATCGGGATGGACGCCGACCGAGGCGTAGATGTTCGGGTATTTTTCCGCCAGTTCAAGTACAGACGGAAATTCCGGCATGTTCACTGACACGCACAGCGCGTGCGTGACCTGGTTTTCCCCCATCTTGCCGAGAATCTCAGGCAGGCGGACCGATAACTCGGGGAAATTGATGTGGCAATGGGAATCGATAAACATCCCGCCATTTTACTGCCTCGGGCAGTCTGCTTGTTTTTACAACGTATGCGTGGCGCGCGTGGATCGCAGCGCTGCCCCAAGCAGTTCCTCGATACGCAGCTTGACCCGCTGGCCGCTCTCGTCGGCCGAGAAATGCACGCCGATGCCCTGGGCCTTGTTGTTGTTTGCACCGGCAGGCGTGATCCAAGCGATCTTGCCGGCGATCGGATATTTCGTTGGATCGTCCATCAGCGTAAGGATCAGGTAGATCTCATCACCGATCTTGTAGGGCTTGTTGGTTGGCACGAAGATGCCGCCGTTTTGCAGGAACGGCATGTAGGCGGCGTACAGGGCCGCCTTTTCCTTGATCGGCAGGGACAGGACCGAAGGACGCGAGACCGCCGGGGCGCCGGCGCCGGGAGGGTTCGGGCTCACAGGAGTGTCGGCCATGGGATTCCTTGCTTGTCTGTCAATGTGTGAACAATGATGCGTATTCCAGCAGCATGTCTTCGATAAACAGCTTGGCGGACAGCGGATGGTCCGCCACCGCGCGTCGCTCGTTGACTGCCTTCAGCGCCCGGAGCAGCGATGCCACTTCGGCCGCCTCGGCCAGCGCCGCCAGCTCTTTCCGATACCGGGGATAATACCGGATTCTGCCGGAAAGTTTCAGCGAGAAAACATCGTACAACCAGCGCTGCAACCACGCCACAAGATCGGCTACCGGTGCCTTCTGCAGCTTCTCGGCCGTCTTCAGCGCACCCTCGACGCCTGGCTTCGCCAGCGCGCGCAGCAGCTCATCCAGCGTCTCGCGTGCGTCACCTTGCGCGGAGGCCATCGCCGCCAGCGGTGCGCCACCCTGCTCGGAAAGCCACACATCCGCATCGTTGACGCCCTGCGCCTTCAGCCACGCGAGCGCCTCTTCCTGCAAAGGCATCGCCAGCGCGAACTTGCGGCAGCGCGACAGGATGGTCGGCAACAGGCGGTCGAGGTTGTTGGATACCAGCAGGAACAGGGTATCCGGTGGCGGTTCTTCCAGCGTCTTGAGCAGCGCGTTCGCCGCAGCCGTGTTCAGCGCCTCGGCCGGGTACAGTACGACGATGCGCATGCCCTGGCGGTGCGTGGACACGTTCATGAAATCGGCCAGCGCGCGAATCTGGTCGATCTTGATTTCCTTCGACGGCGCCTTGGTGGACTTGCCGGTCTTCTTGCCCTCGCCCGCCTCCGCGCCCTCTTCCCCTTCAGTGGCGCCGTCTTCTTCCAGCACCTCGGGACGCACACGCCGGTAATCCGGGTGGTTGTACTGCGTGAACCATCCGCAGGGATCGCATTGGCCGCATGCATGGCCGTCGGCTGAAGGCGACTGGCACAGCAGCGATTGCGCTAGGTGTTCTGCGAAGGCGGTCTTGCCGATGCCTTCCGGCCCGTGGAACAGGATTGCGTGCGGCAGGCGGCCGCGCATTTGTTGCAATTGCTGCCATGGCGCCTGCTGCCATGAATAAAGGGTCGGCTGCATGGACGTCAAAGTGCGGAAACGATCTGCGCGAGCTCGGCCTGGATGTCGCCGATCGCGCGCGTGGAATCGATGACGCGGAAACGCGCCGGGTGTTCTTTCGCGCGGCGCAAGTATTCCTCACGCGTCGCGGCAAAGAAATCGGCCTTCTCCTGCTCGAACTTGTCCAGCTCGCGCGTGGCGTCGAGGCGCGCGCGGGCGACGTCCAGCGGCACGTCGAACAGCAGCGTCAGGTCCGGCTGCAGATGCGGATGCACCCATTGCTCCAGTGCCTCCAGCTTCTCGCGCGCCAGCTTGCGGCCGCCGCCCTGGTAAGCGAAGGTCGCGTCAGTGAAGCGGTCCGAGATGACCCAGTCACCGCGTTGCAGTGCGGGCTCGATCACTTGCGCGATGTGCTCGCGGCGCGAGGCGAACATCAGCAAGGCTTCGGTTTCGAGATGCATTTTTTCGCGCAGCAGAATTTCGCGCAGCCTCTCGCCCAGCGGCGTGCCACCGGGCTCGCGCGTGACGACAACCTGCCTGCCCTTTTCCCTTAGCAAGCCGGCAACAAATTCCAGGTGCGTGGACTTGCCCGCCCCGTCAATGCCTTCGAAAGTGATGAATTTCCCTGATGTCATTCTTTTTGTTCCTGCGAACCAGCCGGCATTATCGCTGGTATTTGTTGACTGCGCGGTTGTGGTCGGCGAGGTTGTTGGAAAATTCGCTCGTCCCGTTGCCGCGCGAAACGAAATACAGCACATCCGATGCCGCCGGGTTCAACGCCGCGGCCAGCGATTCCGCGCCAGGCAAGGCGATCGGCGTCGGCGGCAGTCCGGCGCGCGTGTAGGTGTTGTACGGGGTGTCGGTTTCGAGGTCCTTCTTGCGGATGTTTCCCTGGAAGCGTTCGCCCATCCCGTAGATGACCGTCGGGTCGGTCTGCAGCAGCATGCCGCGCTTCAGGCGATTGACGAACACCGCGGCAATCATGTTGCGCTCGGATTTCTGGCCGGTTTCCTTTTCGATGATCGAGGCCATGATGAGCGCTTCGTAGGCCGACTTGTACGGCACGCTGGGCGCGCGATTGTTCCAGGCTTCCTCGAGGCGCTTCTGCAGCAACGTATGCGCCTGCCTGTAGATCTGCAGGTCGCTCGCGCCCTTCGCGAACAGGTAGGTATCCGGGAAAAACAGGCCCTCCGGGTACTTGTAATCGGTCGTGATCTTCGCCAGCAGATCCTTGTCGGACAGCCCGGCGGTCTCGTGCTTGATCTTCGGATGCGCGTCGATCGCCTGGCGCATCTGCTTGAAGGTCCATCCCTCGATGATGGCTAGCGACTCCTGCGCGAATTCGCCGCGCACCAGCTGGTCGATGAGCGTCGTCGGCGTGGTTCCCGGCTTTAGTTCATAATTCCCCGCTTTCAGCCTGGCCCCTTTGCCCGAGAATCGCGCAAGCAGATGGAACAGGTCGGGATTGAGCGGCACACCCGCCGCGGCAATCTGGTCCGCTGTACTACGCACGCTGCTGCCGGGCTTGACCTCGAACTCGATCGGCGGCTCGCCCTCGGCAAGG
>NZ_LSTO01000001.1:3308973-3310540 GCF_002211445.1 Noviherbaspirillum denitrificans
TTCCGCGTTCCCGGGTTCCGAAGTGAAGGAAATGGAAGTCAAGGGCCGCAACCTGTCTGAAGGCATCCCGCGCTCGTTCACGATTTCGTCCAACGAAATCCTGGAAGCGCTGACCGATCCGCTCAACAACATCGTCTCCGCCGTCAAGAACGCGCTCGAGCAGACTCCGCCGGAACTCGGCGCGGATATCGCCGAGAAGGGCATGATGCTGACCGGCGGCGGCGCGCTGCTGCGCGACCTGGACCGCCTGCTGATGGAAGAGACCGGCCTGCCCGTGATCGTCGCTGAGGATCCGCTGACCTGCGTGGTGCGCGGCTCCGGTATGGCGCTCGAGCGCATGGACAAGCTTGGCTCCATTTTCTCCTACGAGTAATCGACACGATGTTTTGCCAGACGCGCCTTGCCCCAACCACGCAAGGCGCGCCGATGGACAGAAATTCCCGGTCACGTTCTCCTTTTAGACCCTGATGGATTACAGTCCACCGCCACTTTTCAAGCAAGGCGCTTCCGCGCGAGCCAAAGTGGTGTTCTTCTCCCTCATTGCCCTGATCCTGCTGGTGGCCGACTCGCGCCTGCGCTCCCTGGGAGCCATCCGCCAGGTGGTCGGCACCGCGCTGTATCCGCTGCAGGTCGTGGCCTTGTTGCCGCGCGATGCCGCCTACATGGTCGGCGATTACTTCTCGTCGCTGTCGGCGATGCAGAAGGAAAACCACAAGCTCAAGGAGCAGCAGGTCGCCAACGGCCAGACATTGCAGCAGGTGCAACAGCTGGCAGCGGAGAACGCGCAGCTGCGTAAGCTGCTGTCGGCCAACGAGCGGCTTGCGGTGAAATCGGTGATGACCGAAATCCTGTACGACGCGCGGGATGCCTTTACCCGCAAGATCGTCGTTGACCGCGGCAGCAGCCATGGCGTCGCGCCGGGGCAGCCGGTGATCGACGACGTCGGCGTGGTCGGCCAGGTGACGCGCGTATTTCCCTTTACCTCCGAAATCACGCTGCTGACCGACAAGGACCAGGCGATCCCGGTCCAGGTGGTGCGCAGCGGCCTGCGCAGCATCGCTTACGGGCAGGGCCATTCGGGTTCGCTCGACCTGCGCTTCATGCCCGTCAATGCCGATATCCAGAACGGCGACATGCTGGTCACGTCCGGCATCGATGGCGTCTATCCGGCCGGCCTGTCGGTGGCCAAGGTGACCCAGGTCGACCGCAAGTCGTCCGATGCGTTTGCCCGCATCGTCTGCCAGCCGCTAGCCGGTATCGACCGCAACCGACAGATGCTGATCCTGCTGACGGAAATGCAATTCCCGCCGCGTCCCGAGGCGGAAGATCCGAAGCGGGAGAAGGCCGCCAAGCGCGAGGCCGCGAAAGAAGCAGCGAAGGAAGCCGCGAAAGAGGCGGCCAAGCAAGCTGCTGCCGCTCCGCAAGCCCCCGCCGTCGCGCCCGCGCCGGTGCAAGACGGCCCCGCCCAGCCGGCACCACCTGCCGTCACACCGCAGAAGCCGGCGGACAAGCCTGCCGCAGCGCCTGCCGCCAAGCCCGCGGCAACGGCGCCGGCCCATCCGGCCGT
>NZ_LSTO01000001.1:3310550-3316129 GCF_002211445.1 Noviherbaspirillum denitrificans
TTCGGTTCACCGGGACCGGTTTTAGCGCACCCCATGCCGCGAAAGATTCGCGTTCAGGCCCATCCCAACAACAACGGAGCAGACACATCCATGGACGCGCCAACCAAGCACCGCAAAGAGCGGTCGAACCTACTGAAAACCTTGAACATCGATGCAGAGGAAATTGAAAGCCGGAAGCAATTCCTCCAGTTCCACGACGACGATGCGCAGCGCTTGCAGGACATCGGCGGGCTGGCCGACCGCTATGCGGACGAAGTGATCGAAGAGTTTTACCGCCACCTTCTTTCTTTTGAAGAAACTCGGATCTTCTTCAATGATCCGGAGACATTGTCGCGAGTAAAGAATGCACAGAAGAATTATTTTCTGCGCCTGACGCAAGGCAATTACGGTCCGGACTATATCGAGAACCGCCTGCGTGTCGGCAGCGTGCACGAACGCATATCGCTGCCGGTCAAGGCCTACCTCGGGATGTACAACTTTTACCTGCGTTCGGTATTCGCGCGCCTGACGGAAACCTACCGCGATGATCCGGCCCGCGCCAATGACATCTTCGTGTCGCTGATGAAGCTGACCTTCCTCGACATTGGCCTGGCAATCGATACGTATATCGACTCGCGCGAACGCACCATTGGCCAGCAGCAGGATGCCATCAAGGAATTGTCCACGCCGGTGCTGCCTTTCCGCGAAGGCATCCTGCTGCTGCCCGTGATCGGCATGATCGATTCCTACCGCGCCAGCCAGCTGACGGAGCAGCTCCTGCACTCGATTCGCGACACACGCGCCAAGGTGGTGGTGGTCGACATCACCGGCGTTCCCTATGTCGATTCGCGGGTAGCCAGCCATCTCGTGCAGACTGTGGAAGCGGCCCGCCTGATGGGCTCGAAGGTGATCGTATCCGGCGTCTCGCCCGAGATTGCGCTGACCATGGTGACACTGGGTATCGACCTGGGACGCATCGAAACCGTGGGCGACATGCAAAGCGGACTGGAGCGCGCAGAACAGCTGAGCGGCTACAAGATGGTGCGCGTCGATCCCGGCCCCGGACACGAGCAGGATTTCGGCAAGGAATGAGGAGCCCCGATGGCCGTTCCCATCCTCAAACAAGAAGACTTCCTGATTGCGTCGATCCAGGATGAACTCAGCGACGCGGAACTCGTCCAGCTGCGCGACCAGCTGGTCGCCAAGGTGAGGCAATTCCGGTCAAGGGCGGTGCTGATCGATGTCACCGTGCTCGACATCATGGATTCCTTCGCGGCCCGCACGCTGCGCTCCATCGCGCACATGACCAAACTGCTCGGCGCCGAGACCGTGGTGGCCGGCATCCAGCCCGATGTGGCGCTGTCCATGGTGCAGCTCGGCCTCACCCTGGAAGGCATCGTGGTTGCCCTGGACCTGGAGGACGGTCTTGCCCTGTTGAGAAGACGCGAAAGGCAGAAGCATGCTGCAAACCGGCAATGATGACATCGTCATGCCCCTGCTGAACGATGTCGACGTCCTGAAGGTACGCAAGTACGGCAAGGAACTTGCGGCTGCGCTGCAATTCTCCACCAGCGAACGCACCATCGTCGCCACCGCCATCTCGGAGATCGCACGCAATACCGTGCTCTATGCCAAGGCGGGTGCCATGCATTTGCGCCTGATCCGCAACGGAATGAAGCGCGGCCTGATGATCGTCGCCACCGACGAAGGGCCGGGCATCCCGGACCTCAAGCTGGCGATGCAGGACGGCTACACCACCTCGCGGGGCCTCGGCATCGGCCTGCCGGGAGCGAAGCGGTTGATGGACGAATTCGACATCGTGTCCGAGGTCGGCAAGGGCACAGTCATTACCATGAAGAAGTGGGAGCGGTGAGATGGAGCCGCCTCCCGGAGCCGAACCACTGGTGGAATTTTGGGTAGCACAGCGGCCAATACCGGGGGAAAATGAATCGGGAGATCAGTACCTCGTGGCGCATTATCCGGGAGGCGTACTGGCTGCTGCGGTCGACGGACTCGGCCATGGCGAGCAGGCAAGCATTGCTGCCAAACTGGCCGTCGCCACCCTGGCAGCACAACCGGATGATCCCGTGCAAGTATTGATGCAACGGTGCCATGATGCATTAAGGAAAACACGCGGTGCGGTCATCACGCTCGCATCCTTCACCGCCGATTCGAACTCCCTCACCTGGCTGGCCGTCGGCAATGTCGAGGCAATCCTGCGTCGCAAGCACCCGCCCCACAGCAAGCCGGTAGCCATCCTTCCGCGCGGCGGTATCGTCGGCGACCGGCTGCCTCCACTCAACCCGGCGACGCTGGCCGTGACCTGTGGCGACCTGTTGCTGCTTGCCACCGATGGCATTGCCAGCGTCTTCATCCGGGAGGTCGGACGCATGGAACAACCGCGGCAACTCGTCAATCATATCTTTGCGCAGCATGCGAAGAGCACGGACGATGCCTTGATTCTGGGGGTGCAATGGAGAAACAGCAGCAAGGCGCCGACCTCTGGCGGAGCATGACTCCGCGGGAAGGTAACGCGCTTTCGCGTGGCCTCCATGCCGTGGAGGAAGCGGATTCGTCAGGGTCGCTGTCGTCCTTCCGGGATGAGTACCGTGCCGCGCTGCTGGATTACCTGTACGGACGTTCCGACGAGGGTGCCTTGCAGCACGCCTACGAACTCGGGCGCCAGGCTGCCATCAGCCGCCTCAGCATCCTCGACCTGCACGGTGCCCATCACGACACCCTGCTTGCCTTTGCCGCCCAGGCACGGCCGCCACTCGAGCAGGCTTCCGCGCACGGCACAGCCTCCTTCCTGACCCGCGCCGCCGAATTCCTCGACCAGGCAATGGCCCCCTTCGAAATGATGCATCGCGGCTACGTGGAATCGGTGGCCCAGCTGCGCGAAATGAATGAAGTGCTCAAGCACCAGGCAGATGCACTGCACCAGAGCGAAGAACGGATGCGGCTGTTCATCAAGCACAACCCGGCTGCGGTCGCCATGCTCGACCGGAACATGCGCTACCTGCTGGTCAGTCCGCGCTGGCATGCGGATTACCGGCTGGGCGATCGCGACATCAGCGGCCTCTCGCACTACGAGGTGTTTCCCGAAACGCCGCAAGCCTGGCGCGATATCTACCAGCGCTGCCTGGCCGGCGGCATCGACAAGCGCGACGAGGCGCAATTCGTGCGCGCCGATGGTTCGGTCGATTCCGTCCGATGGGAAATCCACCCCTGGTACACGGCGCAGGGCGAGATCGGCGGGATCATCATGTTCACCGAGGTCATCACCGAGCGCAAGAACCAGGAAAAGAAGATCGCCCGCCTGAGCCGCATCCAGGGCCTGATGAGCGCCACCAATGCGGCAATCGTGCGCATCAACGAGCGCAGTGCATTGATGCGTGAAGTCTGCCGCATCGCTGTCGAGCAAGGCAACTTCCGCATGGCATGGGCCGGCTTCGGCAACAGCCGCAGTGTATCGGTGTCCTGCGTGACGCGCGAAATCAGCGCGAAGGAGCGCGCCACCGGCGGCGACATGGCAAACAAGGCACTGGAGGAACAGGGGCATGTGTCCCGTGTGATGCGTTCCGGAAAGCCGCAGGTCTTCAATGATGTCGCGACCGCGCGCCGTTTGCGCTACCGCGAAGAATGCCTGCGCCAGGGACTGCGCTCCTTCGCCATCCTGCCGCTGTGCGCGGTCGGCAAATGCATCGGCGTACTCTCCCTGTATTCCGCCGAGGCAAACATGTTCGACCGCGAGGAAATGAAGCTGCTCAACGAACTCGCCGACGATATTTCCTATGCGCTCAACCACATCGTCAATGAAGAGAAGATCAATTACCTTGCCTATTACAGCTCCCTGACCGGCAAGCCCAATCGCGCACTCTTCCGCGACCGGCTGCACCGGCAGATGGAGATCGCGCGGCACGAAAGACAGGTGCTCGCGGTGCTGCTGATCGACCCGGTACGCTTTTCCAATGTCAACGATACCTTCGGACGGCATGTGGGCGACGCGCTGCTGCAGCAGATGGCGGAACGTCTCGACAGCAAGATTTCCTCGCACGACACGCTGGCCCACTTCGGCGTGGATGTGTTCGCCATCATGCTCGCCGACATCCGCGGCGCGGCCAACGCGGCGCATGTGCTGGAGCGCCTGCTTGCCAGCTGCTTCGGCCCCGCTTTCGAGATCGACGGCAATGAACTGTATATCGCGGTCAAGGCCGGCATCACCTTGTATCCCGGCGACGGCGAGGACGGCGAAACGCTGGTGAAAAATGCCGAGATCGCACTGCGCAAGGCGCAGAAGTCGGCCGATACGTACCTGTTCTACCGGCCCGAGATGAATGCCAGCGTGGCGCGCCGCCTGACGCTCGAGAGCCGGCTGTACCGCGCGCTGGAACGCGACGAGTTCACGCTGTACTACCAGCCGAAATTCAATACGGTCAGCGGCGAGGTGGTCGGCTTCGAATCGCTGCTGCGCTGGAACGATCCGGAAGCGGGCCTGGTGCTGCCGTCCAGCTTCATCCCCATCCTTGAAGAGACCGGCATGATCCTTCCTGTCGGCCGCTGGATCATGGAAAGGGCGCTGTCCGATTATCGCGAATGGCAGGCGCGCGGACTGACGCCGGCGCCGATCGCGGTCAACCTGTCTGTAGTGCAGCTGCGGCACCGCGATTTCATCGAATCGCTGACCAGCGTCCGCGGCAAGATTCCGCCCGGCGAGCGGGTGCTCGACCTGGAGATCACGGAAAGCATCCTGATGGAAGACATCGAGCAAAACATCGCCAAGCTGCAGGCCGCGCGCGACATGGGCATGAAGGTCGCGATCGACGATTTCGGCACTGGCTATTCGTCGCTGAGCTACCTCACGCGGCTGCCGGTCGACCTGCTCAAGATCGACCGCTCCTTCGTGGTCGACATGAACAAGAGCCCTTCCGGATTGGCGATCGTCAGCTCCGTCATCTCGCTCGCCCACTCGCTACAGCTCGGCGTGATTGCAGAAGGCGTGGACGACGGCGAGCAGGCCAAGCTGCTCAAGCTGCTGCGCTGCGACCAGCTGCAGGGCTTCTATTGCAGCCATCCGCTGCCACGCGATCAGGTGACCGCGCTGCTGTCCTGAATGCGGCGCAACGCGTCGGCGGTCACCGCATCTGCCGGGAAAAACGTTTCCAGCGCCAGTTCCGACAAGGTTACATCGATTGGCGTGCCGAACACCGTGGTCGTGCTGATGAAGGACAGAATGCCGGCATCGGTGACGAACTGCAGCGGCACCACCACGCCCGCATAGTCATTTCCGCCGTGATGCGGCTTCGCTCCCGCCGGCGCCGGATAAGCGGCCAGCTCCTCCGTCAATGCGATCAGCACCGGATCGGCCGTCATGCCCACCTGGTGGCGCAGGCGCTCGAACAGGTGGTTGCGCCACTCCCAGTAATTGGCGATGCGCGGCGCCATGCCCAACGGATGCAAACTCAGGCGCAGCACGTTCACCGGCGGCGCGAGTAGCGAAGGATCGACGATCGACAGGAAGAAGGGCACCGCCTTGTTGTAGGCCACCAGGTTCCAGTGGCGGTCGACGGCAAGCGCAGGATAGGGTTCATGTCCCGCCA
>NZ_LSTO01000001.1:3316139-3326838 GCF_002211445.1 Noviherbaspirillum denitrificans
TCCCCGCTGGCCAACCGCACCACAGCTCCAGTCGGATACATGCCGACAACACGGATGAAGCAGGCCGTCAGCATGGGATCGACCACATCGTTGTCCGCCAGCAGGATGTCACGCAGCGCCTCGATCGGCAGCAGCGAACGCCGGTAGCTGCGCGAAGAAATGCGCGCGCAGTAGCGGTCGGCGAGGGAGATGATCTTGACCGTGTCCGGGATCTGGTCGCCGGTGCGGCCGAAGGGATAGCCGCTGCCGTCTTCGTTTTCATGGTGCAGCAGCACGCAGTCCAGCCACTCCTCGTCGGTGACGCCGGCGCGGCGCAGCAGTTCGGCGCCTTCGCGCGGATGCGCCTGGATGGCGGCGAGTTCGTCGATGGAGATGGCGTTGAGGCGGCTTTGCAGTTGTTCCTGCTTGTGCAGCATGCCGATGTTCATCGTCAGTGCGCCGGCAACGATGGTCAGGAGCTGGTGCGGCAGCTTGTCGAGGGCGCGCGCCACCAGCATGGCGACCACCGCGGTGTCGATGCAGTGGCGCACCGCGTAGCTGCCTTCGTCCTGGTTGTGCAGGATGCTGGCAAGGGCGATGTCGGGGCCGTCCTCGATGGCGCCGACGAGCTTGCCGGCCACCGCCAGGAAGCGCGCTCGCGCATCCGGCTCGCGCTCGAGGTTGAACAGCAGGTGTTCCAGTTCGCGATGCGCTTCGTTGATCCTGCGGAGCACCGGTTGCGGATCCCGGTTCTCGGGCGCGGTGCTTTCCTCCGTATCGATCGGTTGCTGCTCCATGTCTTTCCTTGTCGGCTCCATAAGGTCTTGCAAAAGCTGCAATGGGACTGCCATCATGACGGCACGAAACACTCCGCCCATTGTAGGGGGGAGTTGGAAGGATTTCATCAAAATGTTGAAGAACGGAAACTTTTTACCGATTTTGTAGTTTCCGTCAAGAAATTTTTGATCCGAAAGCGGTATCATGAAGCCGTTTTCGCTATTGGACTTTTATGGCAACCATCATCAACCAGCGCCTGGCCCACCTGCGATCGCTCGTTGTCGATGACATGGCGGCCATGCGCCAGAACATCCGGACCCAGCTCGGGCAGCTTGGCATTCCGCATGTCGACCAGGCCTCGACGCCGGACGAGGCGATCAGCTATATCCGCCGCGGCGCCTATGACGTCATCATCTGCGACTACAACCTGAACCGGGAAACCAACGGCCAGCAGATGCTGGAATTCCTGCGTTCGCAGAACATCCTCCCGGCGTCGACCATGTTCATCATGGTGACGGCAGAGACCAATTACGACCTCGTGGCCAGCGCAGCCGAATTCCAGCCCGATGCCTATATGGTCAAGCCGCTCACGGGCGGCAAGCTGCTGGAACGCATCGAACGCCTGCTCGACAAGCAGACCGCGCTGCGCCAGATCATCGGCCGCCTCAACCTGAAGGACGTTGCCGGCGCCGTCGCCGAATGCGACCGCGCCATCCAGGCGCAGCCCAAGTGGTCGCTCGACATCATGAAGCTCAAGGCCAACGCGCTGCTCGAACTGGGCAAGCCGGAAGAGGCGCGCACGGTGTACGACGCGGCGCTGAAGCTGCGCGATGACCTGGTCTGGGCGCACTACGGCCTGGCGCGCTGCCATTTCGCGTCCGGCCAGCTCGAGGAGGCGAAAGCCGTCGCGCAGGGCATCATCGAACAGAATGCGCAGTACGTCATGGCCTACGACATGCTGGCCAAGGTGGCCGAGGCGCAAGGCAAGGAGCAGGAGGCACTGGATGCCTTGAACCGTTCCTACGAAGTCATTCCCTCCGCGCGCCGCAGCCGCATGGTGGGCGACGTCGCCTACCGCACCGGCAACCTTGAGCAGGCGCGCACTGCCTTCGACCGGACACTGAAGCACACGCGCGGCTCGCTCACCGCGCAGCCGTCCGACCTGCTGTCGCTGGCCCAGGTGCATGTCGACGCGGGCGAACCGCATGCGGCATTGCAGCTGCTGTCATCGGCGCCGAAACACTATGCCGAGTCCGATGCCTTCTCCGCCACGCAGGCGGCAGTGCTGGCGCAGGCCCATATCGGAATGGGCGACCTCGAATTGGCGCAGCATGCATTCGAGCGCGCCAAGAGCCTCGCCGGGGAAGCGCGCGCCGACGGTGCGGCGCTCGCGCTGGCCAAGGCAGCATTCTCGATCGGCCGCGACGACGAAGGCGCATCCATCCTTTCCAAAGCGGTGCGTGCCGATCACGAGAACACGCGCCTGGTATCGCTGGCGCGCAAGGTGCTCAAGGACAGCGGCAAGGAAGAACTGGCGGCCGAGGTGGTCGATGGCGCACTCGACCAGGTCAACGCGATCGTCGCCGAAGCCAACGCGCTGATGCGCAAGGCTCAGTTCGACGAATCGCTGCAAAAACTCGAAGAAGCCCTGCAAGGCATGCCCGAAAACACCGGCGTGCTGCTCGCCGCCGCGCAGCTGCACCTGCTGTGGATGAGCCAGAAGGGGCTGAACCTCGACTATGTGGCGCGGGTCAACAACTACCTCGCCAAGCTCGACACCCTGATGCCCGGCAACGAGCGCGTGGCGAAGATGTACCGCTTCATGCGCGAAACCCTCAGCCGGGCGAAAAAATAGCCATGGATACCAGGCTCGCCGCTGCCGTCGTCCACGACATCAAGAACGCACTGGGCGTGCTCGAAGGGATGCTGGCCGAACTGGCGCAGCAGCCCACGCGCGAGCAGGCCGGGTCGGCCCAGGCAATGTGCGCCACGCTGCACGAACGCCTGATCGGTTTCCTTACCCTGTACAAGGCGTCATCGCAGGGCTTGAAGGCGCGCGTCGATGCGGTCAATCCCGAGGATTTCCTGAAGGCCGTCATCCGCGACAATCCCAGCGGCAGGGCTGACCTGAAGATCAACATCCAGGCCGAGGGCATGCCGGTGCTCGGCTTTTTCGACGAGAACCTCGTCGGGCTGGCCATCTCCGCCGCCTTGCAGAATGCGGCGCGCTTCGCCCGCACCACGATCGACGTCGGCTGCGCCATGGATCCGTCCGGCGACCTGGCGTTCACGGTGCGCGACGACGGCCCCGGCCTTGGCGCCAAGGAAGACAAACCCTCTACCGGACTCGGCACCGCACTCTGCACCGCCATCGCCGAAGCACATCGCAAGGGCGATCGCATCGGTTCCGTGACGCTGGAAGACCATTCCGGCGGCGGCGCCGTATTCACGCTTCGCCTCCCTTGATTGCTGCGCCGCACAAGCGGTATTGCTCAAGCCCGGCTTGTTTCTCGCCGATAATGACTATGTGACAGACGAACCGGCGCAGCAGACGAGGACATCCCATGAGCATCAGCGTAACCTTCAATAGTGCGCACAGGATCCTGCTCGCCTCCGAATTCTTCATGGCGCGTCGACCGGTGCTCGACCGCGAACAGCACCTCGTCGCGCATGAGCTGATCTTCTGCAGTGACGACCAGTCCCCCGCGGCCGCCGGCGACACCGAAGACCACCCGGCATCCGCATCCGTCATCGGCGACGTCTACCAGCATGGCATGGGACGGGTGATCGGCGATCTCAACGGCATCCTGTGCATCGATCCCACCGCGCTGATGAGCGGCATTTTCGAATTCCTGCAACCGGACAAGGTCATCCTCGAACTCGCCGACGTCCCCGCAGCCACACCCGAACTCCAGGCGCGTCTGGCCGAACTGGTGGAAAAGGGCTTCCGCTTCGCGCTGGTCCACCATGACGACCCCGCCATCACCACGGCGCTGCTGCCCCTCGTTGAAGGCGTGCGCATCGATGTCGACGGCAAGGATACCGATGAACTCGCCCGGCTGTGCGCCGCCTACCGGCCCCATGGCAAGCAGCTGCTGGCGGAGAAGGTGGAGACGCACGAGCAGTTCCGCACATGCTACAGCCTGGGCTTCGATTACTTCCAGGGCTATTACTTCACCAAACCGGTCTACGAAACCGGCCGCAAGCTCGCGCCGTCGCAGCTTGCCATCACCGCGCTGATGGGACTGCTCACCACCGATGCCGACAACTCGGTGATCGAAGAGCACATCAAGCGCCATGTCTCGCTCGGCCTGAACCTGCTGCGGCTGGTGAATTCACCGGCGATCAGCATCCATCGCATCGATTCCCTGCGGCAGGCACTCATGGTACTCGGGCGCAACCAGCTGCAGCGATGGCTGCAGATATTGCTCTACTCCGGCAGCGAAGGACACTGCAGCACGCTGATGCCGCTGCTCGCGCTCGCCACCACGCGCGGCCGCCTGATGGAACTGATCGCGCAAAAGATCAAGCCGGGCAACCGGGGCATTGCCGATACCGCATTCACGGTGGGCATCATGTCGCTGATGGATACCCTGTTCAGCATGCCGATGGAAAAGATCCTGGAACAGATCCCGGTGGTCGATGAGGTGGGCGATGCGCTGTTGCGGCGCGAAGGCGAATTCGGCCGCATCCTGCGCCTGGCCGAATCCACCGAATGGCACTCCAAGACCGACATGCAGCTGCTGCAGTCGATCAAGGACATGCGGCTGTCGCACAACGACCTTTACCTGCTGCAACTGGCCGCCTTCGAATGGAGCGACCAGATCACGCGCAGCATGCACTAAGCCGGGCTTCATCCGGCTTGCTCAGCAAAATACTTCGGCCTTCTCCACTGCGCCGGCCTCGCCGGTGAACCATTGCAGTTTACGGTGCAGCGCCGTCACCTCGCCGACGATGATCAGGCAAGGCGACTGCAATCCGAGCGCCGCCACCAGGTCAGGCATCGCGGCGAGCGTGCCGGTTGCCACGCGCTGCTGCGCCGTCGTGCCTTTCTCGACCACGGCGGCAGGCATGTCGGGCGACTGCCCGTGCGCGATGAGCTGGCGCGCAATTTCCGGCAAGGCATTCAATCCCATGTAGATCACCACGGTCTGGCGCGGACGCGCCAGCGTGGCCCAGTCGAGGTCCAGCGTGCCGTCCTTCAGGTGCCCGGTGGTGAAGATGCACGATTGCGCGTAGTCGCGATGTGTCAGCGGAATGCCGGCATAACTGGCGACGCCGCTGGCCGCCGTCACGCCGGGCACGACTTCGAAGGGGATGCCGCTTGCGGCCAGTGTTTCCAGTTCTTCCCCGCCGCGCCCGAAAATGAAGGGGTCGCCGCCCTTGAGCCGCACCACGTTTCTTCCTTGTATCGCCAAGCGAACCAGAAGGCTGTTGATGTCGTCCTGCGCCATCGTGTGCCGCCTGTTTTGTTTCCCGGCATAAATGCGTTCCGCCTTTGGGCCGACCAGGTCCATGATGCCGGCGCCGACCAGGTGGTCGTAAACGATCACTTCCGCCGAGGCAAGCAGGCGCGCCGCTCGCACCGTCAGCAGGTCCGGATCGCCCGGTCCTGCGCCGACGAGGAACACTTTTCCCGGGACTGCACGCTCGGGAGGAAAGGGTGACATGGCGGGGCTCCTTATCGATAAGTTCCAATGCGCATCAGCGCATGTCGAATCCGCACCAATGTATGCCCCGGTAGCCCGAAAAAAATTGATGAATATTAAGGAAATGAGAATAGAGCAAGCGCAAAGTGTCGGACAGCCTGTATCGCCGCATGGACATTGATTTATGTCGGCGCAGTAAACGGTTTCAACTGAAGCTGTTTCTCTCGTGGTAGTCCAACATCCTTCTCAGAGGAGAATAAACATGAAGCTGAACAAGCAGGTTGTCCGCCCCCTGGCGGCAATACTGGCAGCTCTGCCGTTTGCTGTCGCCTTCGCGCAGGTCTCGCCGGACAAGACGCCGCATGCCGGGCCTGAAGTGAAGTACCAGGCCGGCGCGTCGCCGCTCGCCAGCGAAGAGATGCACCAGAACATCAACCCGAAAGCGCCGCCGATGACCAAGGCGGAGTTCGACCGCGCCAAGCAGATCTACTTCGAGCGTTGCGCAGGCTGCCACGGCGTGCTGCGCAAGGGCGCTACCGGCAAGCCGCTGACGCCGGACATCACGCTGGCCAAGGGCACGGATTACCTGAAAGTCTTCATCGCCTACGGCTCGCCGGCAGGCATGCCGAACTGGCAGACTTCCGGCGACCTGACCGAGAAGGAAGTCGATATGATGGCCCGCTACATCCAGCAGGAGCCGCCGACGCCGCCGGAATTCGGCATCAAGGAAATGGAAGCCACGTGGAAGGACATCATCCCGGTCGCCAAGCGCCCGACCAGGAAGATGAACAACTACAACATCGCCAACATCTTCTCCACCACGCTGCGTGACTCCGGCGAAGTGGCGCTGATCGACGGCGATACCAAGAAGATCATCAACATCGTCAAGACCGGCTATGCGGTGCACATCTCCCGCATCTCCGCATCGGGACGCTACCTGTACGTGATCGGCCGCGATGCACGCCTCAACCTGATCGACCTGTGGATGGAGAAGCCGGACAACGTCGCCGAAATCAAGATCGGCCTCGAGGCACGCTCGGTGGAAACCTCCAAGTACAAGGGCTTTGAAGACAAGTACGCGGTCGCCGGCTCCTACTGGCCGCCGCAGTTCGTGCTGATGGAAGGCGACACGCTCAAGCCGCTGAAGATCGTGTCCACCCGCGGCATGACCGTCGACAACGAGTACCATCCGGAACCGCGCGTCGCCTCCATCGTGGCGTCGCACTTCAATCCGGAATTCGTCATCAATGCCAAGGAAACCGGCAAGATCTACCTCGTCAACTACAAGGACATCAACAACCTGAAGACGACGACGCTGGATGCCGCCAAGTTCCTGCATGACGGGGGTTTCGATTCGACCGGACGTTACTTCATGGTGGCCGCCAACGCGTCCAACAAGATCGCGGTCGTCGACACCAAGGAAGGCAAGCTGGCCTCGATCGTGGACGTGGGCAAGACCCCGCACCCGGGACGCGGCGCCAACTTCAACCATCCGAAGTTCGGTCCGGTATGGGCAACCAGCCACCTCGGCGACGAAACGATCTCGATGATCGGTACCGATCCCGTCAAGCACAAGGCGCAGGCCTGGAAGGTTGTGGCAACGGTGAAGGGACAGGGCGGCGGTTCGCTGTTCATCAAGACCCATCCGAAGTCGAAGAACCTGTGGGTCGACACGCCGCTGCACCCGGATGCCAAGGTCAGCCAGTCGGTCGCGGTGTATGACATCAACAACCTCGACAAAGGTTTTGAAGTCCTGCCGATTGCCGAGTGGGCCAACCTGGGTGAAGGCGCCAAGCGCGTCGTCCAGCCGGAGTACAACAAGGCGGGCGATGAAGTCTGGTTCTCGGTGTGGAATGCCAAGGACAAGGTCTCCGCTGTCGTGGTCGTGGATGACAAGACCCGCAAGCTCAAGACCGTGATCAAGGACCCGCGCCTGATCACGCCGACCGGCAAGTTCAACGTCAACAACACGCAGCACGACGTTTATTGATGTACGGCGGTAAAGGGTAAAGAACTGTAGGGTGGGTTTCGCTACGCTCTACCCACCCTACTCTTACCCGAATACCGGAAACAGGAGCAGCAGCATGATCCCTGTACCGAATGGAGCAGGAAGAAGCCTCGGCAAGGCCATGCTTTTGCTTGCCTGCGCACTCCTGCACCTGCACACCTTCGCGGCACCCGATGCCGCGCCATATTCTCCCGATTCCGCACGCCGCGTCGAACTGATCCGCCTCGTGCGCCAGGACTGCGGCTCTTGCCACGGCCTGACGCTCAAGGGTGGCCTTGGCCCGGCACTGCTCCCCGAAACCCTGCGCGACAAGCCCGCCGAGTCGCTGGTGGCGACCATCATGGGTGGCCGGCCTGGCACGCCGATGCCGCCGTGGAACCGCTTCGTCAACGCGCAGGAAGCAGCATGGATCGTCGACAATTTGCAGAAAGGATTTCCCGGTGAGCGTTAAATGCTTGATGGCTGCAATTGCCCTGGTGCTCGCAGGCTGCGCGAGTGAACCATTGCGCGGCACGGGCGACCTCGGGGTCGTCATCGAACGCGCCAGCGGCAGCGTGCAGGTCGTGGAAACCACCGGCCAGAAGGCGATCTCGCGCATCGAAGGATTGGGCGATCTGTCCCACGCGTCGCTGGTGTATTCGCGCGACGGCCGCTACGCCTACGTCTTCGGGCGCGACGGCGGCCTGACGAAAGTGGACCTGCTCAAGGGATCGATCGTGAACCGCGTGATCCAGGCCGGCAACAGCATCGGCGGCGCGATTTCGCAGGATGGCCGTTGGGTCGCCGCGCAGAACTACACGCCGGGCGGCGTCAAGATCTTCAATGCCGACACGCTGGAACTGGTCGCCGATATCCCCGCCACCTATGGCGAGCAGGGCGCGCGCGCGAAAGTGGTCGGCCTCGCGGATGCTCCCGGCAACCGCTTCGTGTGGAGCCTGTTCGAGGCCGGCGAGATCTGGGTCGCCGACGTGACGGACCCGCGTACGCCCAAGGTCGACAAGTTCCGCAACATCGGGCGCGAACCCTACGACGGCCTGGTCACCCCGAACGGCCGCTACTACCTCGCCGGACTGTTCGGCGAAGACGGGCTGGCGATGCTCGACCTCTGGTATCCGGAGCGCGGCGTCAAGCGCGTGCTCGATGGATACGGCAAGGGCACCGAGAAGATGCCGGTGTACAAGATGCCGCACCTGCGCGGCTGGGCAGTGGCGGGGCGCTATGCCTATCTCCCTGCCATCGGGCGCAACGAAGTGCTGATGCTCGACATGGAAACCTGGCAGGAAGCCGGACGCATTCCGGTCGGCGGCCAGCCGGTGTTCGTCATGGCGCGTCCCGACGGCCGGCAGATCTGGGTCAACTTCGCCTTCCCCGATAATTCCCATGTCGACATCATCGACGCCGAAGCGCGGCGCGTGGTCAAGCGCCTGGAGCCGGGCAAGACCGTCCTGCACATGGAATTCACGCCGCGCGGCGAGGCTGTCTGGATCTCGGCACGCGACGACAACCGGGTGGTGGTGTACGACACAGTGACATTTGCCCGCAAGGTGGAATTGAAGGCGGAGGCACCGAGCGGCATTTTCTTCACCTCGCGCGCGGCGCGAACCGGATTCTGAGGCCCGCATGAACGCTGCCCGCGTCTCCATCCAATCTCCCCTCGACCTGGAACTGCTGAACGGCTTCCAGCGCGATTTCCCCCTGCAGCCGCGACCCTTCGCGGCCATGGCCGGCAAACTCGGCGTTGATGAGTCGCTGGTCATCGAGCGCCTGCGCTTCCTGCGCGACAGCGGCGCAATCAGCCGCATCGGCGCCGTGTTCCGTCCCAACGTGATCGGCGCAAGTGCGCTCGCAGCACTGGCCGTCGCGCCGGAACGGCTCGAGCGCGTGGCGAGTTTTGTCAGCGCCTTCGCGGAAGTCAATCACAACTATGAACGCGAGCATCGCTACAACCTCTGGTTCGTGGCTGCCGCGCCTTCCGTGGAACGGCTCAATGCCGTGTTCGCGGAAATCGAGGAAGTGTGCGAATCCGGCCCGGTGCTGGTGCTGCCGATGGTCGAGGAATACCACATCGACCTCGGCTTCGACTTCGCGGCCTACGATGCCGGCAAGGGCGTGCGTCCTTCCCGCGTGGTGTGCTGCCCGCCGGTCACCCTGGACGAGACCGGGCAGCGCGTTGTCGCTGTACTGCAGGAAGGCCTGCCCGTTGTCGAGCGGCCGTTTTCCTGCCTTGGCCTGGCCGAGAAGGACGCCATCGGCCTGATCGAGCGCTGGCTCGACGAAGGCTTGCTCAAGCGCATGGGCGTCATCGTGCGCCATCATGAACTCGGCTACACCGCCAATGCCATGACCGTGTGGAACGTGCCGGATCAGCAGGTGTCGGAAGCAGGACGCCGCATCGCCGAAAGCGGACGCGCCACGCTGTGCTACCGCCGCGACCGTCGCCTGCCGGACTGGCCGTACAACCTGTTCTGCATGATCCACGGCAAGGACAGGGCAGACGTGCAGGCGCGCATCGATGCGCTCTCCGCCGAATGCGGGCTCGATGCGTTGCCACGCCATGTCCTGTTCAGCTGCCGCCGGTTCAAGCAACGCGGCGCGCATTACGCAAGCATGCCGGAGACGCGCCATGGATGACATCGACCGCAGCATCATCAATTCGCTGCAAGGCGGCCTGCCGGTATGCGAACGGCCTTACCTCGAGGCGGCGCAGAGGCTGGGCATCGGCGAGGAGGAGTTGCTCCGGCGCCTGGCAACGCTGCTCGAGAACGGCACGCTCACCCGCATCGGGCCGCTGTTCCAGATCGAACGCATGGGCGGCGCGTTCACGCTGGCCGCATTGAGTGCGCCAGCGGAGGACTACGAGCGCATCGCGGCGACGGTCAACGCGTTTCCCGAGGTGGCGCACAACTACGAGCGCACCCACGACCTGAACATGTGGTTCGTGGTGGCAGCGGAAACGCCGGACGGCATCGACCGCGCCATCGAACGCATCGAGCACGACACGGGGTGCAAGGTCTACAACTTCCCGAAGTCGCGCGAATATTTCGTTGAACTCAAACTGACCGTCTGATGAAACCGACCGACGACATCGACCGCGCCATCATCGTCGCCACGCAGCAGGGCCTGCCGCTGGTTGCGCGTCCCTACCATGCGATTGCCGAGCAGGTTGGTATCAAGCCGGAAGAAGTAATGGCGCGCATGAATGCCATGCTCGATCGCGGACTGATCCGCCGCATCGGCGTGGTGCCGAACCATTACGCGATCGGCTATGTTGCCAACGGCATGTCGG
>NZ_LSTO01000001.1:3326848-3332283 GCF_002211445.1 Noviherbaspirillum denitrificans
CAGCGCCGCCAGCGAACCCCAGTGCAGGAATCCCTTCGACGCGAAGTAGGCCGGCGCGCCCGCCAGCAGTGCGAGGAACACGATGCGCAGCGCAAGCGGCGCCATCATCGCCACCGGCACGCCGAACGCGATCCAGAACACCGGCTCGAGGATGAACACCATGTCCCCGTACACCCAGTGCGAGTCGAAGGGATGGAAGGGATGGATGCCGTAGGAATTGAGGAAGTCCATCGACAGGTGCAGCAGCAGCCCGCCGGCCAGCGCGACCAGGAAGCCCTTGCGCGCGGCGGCACTGGCATCGAGCAGGTGGCGCGCGCCGGGCCACAGCAGGACGATCAGCCCCCACAGCAGCAGCCCCTGCGGGATCGCATACAGCAGCGTATGCGTATGGCCGCGATGATGCATCAGGTAGCCGAGCGGCGCGGGCAGCACCGATGTCAGCACGAGGTCGAGGTCAGGAAAATTGCTCGCCGCCCAGGCGGTGAACAGCAGCAGGCGGCGGCGAGTGCGCTGGTTTGCCGCATCTTCTTCCTGCGGCAGGCAACGGTGCAGCAATTCGCCGGCTGCGAGGCCGGCGACCGAGTGACTCAGATTATCCATCGGATAATCTTACACGGCTTCGGCGCGCCTTCGCGGCCTGGTTACTGCTGGGCGTTCTCCACCTGGTCGCGCAGCGCGCGGGCGCGTGCGAGGTGATCGTTCAGTATGGGCAATGCCACCTGCGCCACGCTGTTGGAGAAGGCATCGGCGGTCTGCTGGGTTGCCGCCGTTGCCGCCTTCACGTCCCGCTCATGCACGCCCGCGGCCAGTTCCATGTAGGTCTGGTCGAATTCCCGGCCGCGCCGGTCCAGCAGTGCCGCCAGCGCCAGCAAGTGTTCCGGCGCCACGTCGGTGGGCAGCTGCCGGTTCGCCTGCTGCGCCTGTGCCTGGAGCTGGGCGTTGGCGGTAGTGTGCGCATCGATCATGCTTTGCGCGAAGGTCTTCACGTCGGCGCTCGATGCTCGCTGCAGGGCGAGTTGCGAGAGCGCGATCTCCGCCTCGCCATCCTGGAACACGAGGAAGGGGAAGCTCGGCGTGACCGCGCCATCGGTCTCGATCGCGGCGACCAGATGCCCGGTGAGCGTCGACTGTTTGCCCGCGGCGAAGGACTTGACCGCGGCATCCTGTCCCTGCTGGGCCTGCCTGCGGAACAGGCGCACGGTTTTCACATGCGCGATCACGTTCGCATCCATGAAGGCTTCATCGAAGTCCGGGCCGGTAAAGCCGGAGAGCTCGGTGGCAACCGCCTGCTGTTCGGCGGACGGCGCTGTCGGGAGTGTCGTGCCTTCCTGCTGTGCAAGCGAGGTGATCTGCGCGTTTGCCTGCGTGTGCTCGTCGACCATCCGTTGCGCGAAGGCGCGCACTTCGGCATTGCTGGCCTTCTGCAGTGCAAGCTGCGAGAGCTGCACCTCGGCCAGCCCTGCGCGGAACGCGGTTGCGAGGAAGCTGGCCGGCGAGAGCAGGGCAGCGGTTTCCTCGGCGGCGGCGAGATGGACTTCCAGGATCGGCAAGGCGCTCCTCGCCAGGCGCTTCACGTCCACGTCGGTGCCCTGGCGCGCCTGCTGGCGCGCGGCAACGGCATCCTTCTCATGGACGGCGACGTTCTGCTGCATGTAGGCGAGGTCGAATGCATTGCCGGCAAGCGCGGACAGGGTATTGCGCTGCGCCTGCAGGTCGGCGGAGGGCGTGGTCGGCAATGCCACGTTCTTGCGTTGCGCCAGCTGGGTGATCTGATTGTTGATGGCGGTGTGGTGCTCGATCATGCGCTGCGCGAACTTCTTCACGTTCTCGTTCGTGGCCTGTTGCACGGCAAGCTGCGCAAGGTCGATTTCCGCGAGGCCGTCCTGGTAGGCTGCCACGAGGAATGCCTTGCTGTCGTCCGGGGCCGGCGTGGTGGCCACGGTAGTTTCCTGCAAGAGGACCGGTCCGCCGCTGGCGGCGAGCCCCGGTATGTCGCTGCCGCCGCAGGCCGACAGCGATCCGATCAGGACGATCAAAGGAAGTTTTTTCATGTTCTTCATGGCGATGCTCCAAAACAGGTTGCGCCCGCAAAAGGCCAGCCCCCGCAAAGCGGGCAGGCAAGGGCATGTCAGGGGAGGGCATGCCGGTCGGCCTTGGCCTTCCGGATGCGGAGAGGAGGTACAGCGCTGTGCGTTGCGTGACGCGTCAGTTGGTGAGAGGACGGCGCCCGCGAATGGCTCCGCTGTCCCGTTTGCGCCAGATCAAAGGGGATGCCGTTTGCGCTTGATCAAGCGATTTGCGCGAGTGCTTGCCGGATGGTAGCAGCGTCGGAGGGGCGGACGAGGCGCGCGACTTCCACGCCGTCCTTCAGGAAGACCAGCGTCGGCCACAGCTTGATGCGGTAGGAGCGTCCGAGACTGCGCCCGGGGCCATCCTCGATCTTGATGTGGCGCACGCTGTCATGACCGGCGAAGGCTTGTTCGATCAGCGGCTGCGCGCCGATGCAGAAGCCGCACCAGGGCGCACCGAATTCGACGACGGTGGGGCCGGGGAGCGCGTCGACTTCCGCGCGCGGCGGTTCGGATTCGGCGTAGTCCTTGTTCATGTTCAGTCGCCCAGACAGATGCCGATATCGCGTGCCGTCTGCACGGTGTCGCTGTCGAGCGGCACGCCCTTCATGCGCCCCGCCACTTCTTCCAGCGCGACATATTCGACGTTGGGGAAAGCGAGCGACACCATCACGCCCGACATGTCCTGCTCCAGTGCGCGCACTGCCGCCGCACCGAAGCGCAGCGCCGCGAGGCGGTCGAAGGAAGTCGGGCTGCCGCCACGCAGCAGGTGGCCGAGCACCACCACCCGCGCATCCTTGCCGGTGCGCTCCTGCAATTCCTTCGCGACACGCTCGCCGATGCCGCCGAGCCGTTCAGCGTGACCGGTGGCCGCCGCTTCCGCCACCAGCCGTCCGCCATCGACCGGCGCCGCGCCTTCGGCCACCACCACGATCGAATACATGCGGCCGAGTCCGTCGCGCCAGCGCACCTTCTGCGCGACCTTCTCGATGTCGAACGGAATTTCCGGGATGAGGATGCTGTGCGCGCCGCCGGAGATGCCGGAATGCAGCGCGATCCATCCCGCATAGCGGCCCATCACTTCCACCACCATCACGCGCTGGTGGCTCTCGGCGGTGCTGTGCAGGCGATCGAGGCAATCGGTCGCAAACGCCACCGCGGTATCGAAGCCGAAGGTGGTGACGGTCTTGTCGAGGTCGTTGTCGATGGTCTTGGGCACGCCGACCACCGGCAGGCCCATCTTGTGCAGCGCATGCGCGATGGTCAGCGATCCATCGCCGCCGACGGACACCAGTGCATCGAGCTTTTCGCGTTTGAAGTAGTCGAGGATCTCGCCCGAGCGGTCGGTGTCCTGCGTCGAGCCGTCGGGCATCTTCACCGGGTAATGCAAGGGATTGCCCTTGTTGGTGGTGCCCAGGATGGTGCCGCCCAAATGGGCAATGCCGCGCACGCGGTCGCGCGTCAGCCGGAACACGCCGCCATCGGCGTAGCGCGCCGGTTCCAGGATGCCGTTGAAGCCGTCTCGGATGCCGTAGCATTCCCAGCCGCGGTTGATGGCGGCAAGTACGGTGGCGCGGATGACCGCGTTGAGGCCCGGGGCGTCGCCCCCGCCGGTATTGATGGCGATTCGTTTGACCACGGTTGCTCCTGCAAATTATTGTCGGGCTAGTATCACCGCCGTACACAGGCAAGTCAATTTACCTCTGATCATGCAAAAGCAGCATCGTTTCGTGGCTGCTGCGCATCGTTATTTGTATCAAGATGCATCAGCCGTTTCCGCCGTGTAACCCGGTGGCGTATCCTGACCCCGGCAGCAAACATTCCGATTGGGCAAACCCGTCGAAAGGCGGGGACGCAAAGCTACTGGTCTAAGGGCAACGAGCCTATGACAGCAGGGCTGCCGGGTGGATTACGTCCGCCTGCGTCCTGCTGCCGCGCGCTCTCATCATCTTCTTCGCCCGGATGCATCCGCTGCCATTGGAGGAATCATGTGCAGCATCAATGCATCCGCGCGCGCGGCAACAGCGGCAAGGCTGTTTGCCATCTTCATTTTCACCGCAGTGCTCGCAGCATGCGCGGGACCATTTCCGCTTGTCCAGCAAGGCACCGACGCGCAGGATCCGCCGCCCGCACCGCAATCGGCACGCAACAAGCGCGTGCGCGCCCAGGATGTGCTGGCCGAGTGGGGCACCTTTGGCGTCGCACCGCGCACTTTCCGCTATACGCGTCCCGCCGTCCCGAGGGCAATGGCGCCGTCGACCGACTACAGCGAGTCGATCCAGGACATCGTCGACAACGCCACCTGCCATGCCTGCGAGGCCAAGCCTTACCACCGCATGGTCGTCAACGCATCGCTGCAGCATGGCGTGCCACCCAGCCTGATCCATGCAGTGATCCAGAAGGAGTCACGCTACAACCCGAAGGCGCGCTCGAAGAAGAACGCGCGCGGCCTGATGCAGGTCACGCCTGCGACCGCACGTTTCGTCGGCGTGTCGAGCGGTCAGTCGCTGTTCGATCCGCAAACCAATATCCATGCCGGCACCGCCTACCTGAAATATTTGATGGGCACCCATGCCACCTTCGACGAAGTGCTGGCTGCTTACAATTCCGGACCGGGCAACGTACGCAAGTACAACGGTGTGCCTCCCTTCAACGAAACGCAGCGCTATGTGCGCGACGTCCGGAAGTTCTACGCCGCAAGTGCCGGCGACGAACCCTGACCCGCTGAACCGTCCAGTCCCTTGCACTACAATGTCTGCGCAATGCAGGACAAATGCCGGCGTGCATGCCGGCGTAAACTGACGACGGGAAAATCATGCATAGTGCGACCCTGAGGAATAACAGCGATCAACACCGTTACGAGCTGATCGACAACGACGAGGTGGTCGGCATTGCCGAATACCGCCTCGACGGCGACGACATCGTGTTCACCCACACCGAAGTGGGCAAGGGACACGACGGCAAGGGCTACGGCTCCAGGCTGGCGAAACTGGCGCTGGACGATGCCGTTGCCGCCGGCCACAAGATCGTTGCCCGCTGCGAATTCATTGCCGGCTATATCGGCCGCCACCCGGAATTTGCCGAAGCGCTCAAGCCGCGCTAGTGATGTCTAGAGGACTGTAGGGTGGGTGGGGCCGCCGAGGTAGAGCGAAGCGAAACCCACCGTGCGCTCGAGATACGTCCGTTGGCGGGTTTCGCTCCGCTCTACCCACCTACGCGCCTTCGATCTCGCATCCGCCAGGGAACCCAACAACAATAACCATGACCAAACGCCACCCCATCATCACCGCCTCCCTGTGCGCGCTGCTCGCCGCCTGCGCGACGCCGCCACGGCAGGAGCCGGTCGCGGCTGTCGCGCCACCGCCA
>NZ_LSTO01000001.1:3332293-3357839 GCF_002211445.1 Noviherbaspirillum denitrificans
CGGCGGCATTGTCCTCGACCATCACGACCCGCACCGCGCCACGGCTGGCGGCTTCAAAACCCAATGCTCCGGTCCCGGCAAACAGGTCGAGGCAGCGTACCTGTTCCCAGCCGCCGTCCAGCAGGTGATTGATCCAGTTGAACACAGTCTCGCGGACACGGTCGGGAGTGGGACGCAAGCCTTCCGCATCAAGGACGGCAAGGGGGGTGCGTTTCCATTGTCCGCCGATGATGCGGACTTGCTGGGGCTTCCGCCTGCCTTGGGCGAGCGAAGCGGCTTTTCTCGGACGATTTCCTTGCATGCCCCTATTTTGCATTGCCGACGATCACCGTGGACATCTTTTCGAGCGCCACCTTGCGCTGGAAGGCGGCCTTGACCTCCGCGGCCGTCACTTTTTCAATCCTTGACGTCCAGGTATCGAGGTAATCCAGCGGCAGGTTGTAGAAGCCGATGGCGGCGATGTTGTCGAGAATCTTGCGGTTGTTGTCGATGCGCAGCGCGAAGCCGCCGACCAGGTTGTCCTTGGCCGCCTTCAGTTCCGCCGGCGTCGGACCGTCGCGCAGGAAGGCGGAGATGGTGTCACGCACCACCTTCAGCGCCTCGCCGGTCTGCTCCTTCTGGGTCTGCAAGCCGGCGACGAAGGGGCCGGGCTGCGCCATCGGGTTGAAATAGCTGTAGACGCTGTACGACAGGCCGCGCTTCTCGCGTACCTCATGCGTCAGGCGCGAGACGAAACCGCCGCCGCCCAGCGTGTAATTCCCCACCAGCAGCGGGAAATAGTCGGGTTCGCCGCGTACGACCGCCGGAAGGCCGAGCATGATGTGCGCTTGCGTCGCGGGATGCGGAATGCGCTCTTCCGTCGCAGCCACCGCTTCCACCCCGGGCAGCGCCGGTAGCGGAGCGCCTTGCGGCAGCCGCGCAGTCAGCTGCTGCGCAATCGCATCCGCCTCGGCTCGCGTGATGTCGCCGATCATCGCGATCACAGCGCGATTGGCTACATAGTGCGTCGAGTGGAAAGCGACCAGGTCATCGCGCGTAATCGACTCCACCGATGCCACGGTCGACGTCTGGGAATACGGATGCGAGCCGTACAGCAGGCGCCAGAATGCCTTGTTGGCGATCGACTCCGGCTTGGTTTCGTCTTCCTTGATCGCGGCAATCATGCGCGCCTTGTCGCGCTCCAGGAAGCTCTGCGGGAAGCTCGGATGCGCAAGCAGCCGGCCCAGCAGGTTTACGGCCGCGTCGCGTTCCGCGCGGCTGGATAGTGTGCGAAGGCTGGCGCCGCCACGGTCGCCGCCGGCGCCGCCACCGCGCTGCGCGGCGACATCGGCAATCGCATCCGAAATCTGCGCCTCGGTCATGGCAGGTTCCGCGAACGGCGTATTCGACTCCCGCAGGCCGCGCGCCAGCATGGCATTGGTCAGTTCCGCAGTCCCGGACTTGCCCTGCGGGTCGCGGCGCGATCCTGCATCAAACTCGACACTGAGATCGAGGATGGGGATCGAATGGTTTTCGACGAACAGCACTTTCGCGCCATTGGCCAGGTTCCAGGACTGGATCTTCAGCGCGGCGCTCGCCGGGCCGGTGCCCGCGAAGGCGAGCAGGAATGCAAAGAGAAAACGCTTCATCATTATTCTTCCCGTCATCAGTGGCGCAGGCCCTTGGGCGGCGCCGGCGCTTTTTTCTCGGTGATTGGCAGGGGCACGAGCGTGGCGACCGTCAGTTCGTCGTCGCCGAAATACTTCTTCGCGACGGCCTGCACCTGCTCAGCGGTGACTTCCTTGAGCTTGTCGATGATGCGGTCGATCTTGGTGTGCGAGATGCCCGACATTTCCATCGTGCCGATTTCCATCGCCTGGCCGAAGATCGAGTCGCGCTTATAGATCTGGCCGGCAATGAGCTGGGTCTTTACGCGCTTGAGCTCCTGCTCGGAAATGCCTTCGTTCGCGATGCGCTCGACTTCCGCGCGCAGCATCTTTTCAAGTTGTTCGGTGGTCGTCCCCACCGCCGGCGTGCCGTCCAGCAGGAACAGCACCGGTCCGCGGCCGATGTTCGAATACCCGGCGCCGGCGGAATTGGCGACGCGGTCGGTGCGCACCAGTTTCGCATTGAGACGGGCATTGTCGTAGCCGTCTAGGATGGCGGCGAGCACGTCGAGCGCGTGGGACTCGTTGTCCTTCTCGACATCGCGCAGCGCCGGCACCTTGAATGCGAGGACAACGTACGGGTTTTCGGCGGGTGCCTTGACGGTGACGCGTCGGATCCCGCGTTGCGGAGGTTCATCCTGCGGCTTGGTCACCGGCACCGCCTTGCGCGGGATCTTGCCGAAATGCTTTTCGGCCAGCGCGAGCACCTGCTTCGCATCGACGTCGCCGGTCACCACCATGACAGCATTGTTGGGGGCATACCAGCGGTCGTACCAGGCCTTCGCATCCTGCACCGTCATGCTCAGCAGGTCGCTCATCCAGCCGGCGATCGGATGGTGGTACGGATGGGCCGTGAATGCCGTCGCGTTGAGCGCCTCGTACAGCAGCGGAATCGGCTGGTCCTCCGTGCGCCAGCGGCGCTCTTCCATCACGACGCGGATTTCGCGCGAGAACTCATCCTTGTCGAACACGAGGTTGGCCATGCGGTCGGCTTCGAGCGCCATCACTTTTTCCAGCTTCGACTTCTCGATTTGCTGGAAGTAACCGGTGTAATCCTTGCTCGTGAATGCATTCTCGCGCCCGCCGAGTGCCGCGACGCGCTGGCTGAACTCGCCGGGCTTCAGCATCTTCGTGCCCTTGAACATCATGTGTTCCAGCGCGTGCGCCACGCCCGTCGCGCCATTGTGCTCATCCATCGACCCGGCCTTGTACCAGACCATGTGGGCAACGGTCGGCGCGCGGTGGTCTTCCTTGACGATGATTTTCATGCCGTTCTTCAACATGAACTCCTGCGCGACTTCCGCCTGCGATACCGCCGGCAGGAAGGCCAGCGTCCAGGCGGACAGCAATAAGGCAATCCGGAATTTCATAATCTCCGCTCTGATAAAATAGGGGGCTGATTTGATGCGGTGTCAAGCATGATGACGCCGCCCGTGAAATGAGGTTCCGATTGTATCTTTTTTCTGCAGCAGCGCTTTGCGCGCACGGAACCGCCTACTCCCCCTGCCCCGATGTTTAGTTTCTTCAAGAAAAAACCGAAAGACACGCCTGCACCGCCGGCCCAGACAGCACAGGAAACAGTCGCACCGGAATCGGCGCCAGCGCCCGCCGAGACGGCAGCGCCGCAAAAGTCTTCCTGGCTGAACCTGTTCAAGAAGGATGCCGCGCCTGCGCCGGTTGAAACGGTCGAACCGGTCGAAGCCCCGGCTCCTGCCCCGGCTCTTGCACCAGTTCCCGAACCTGCGCCTGCCATGGTGGCCGAGGAAGAGCCGGAAGGCGAAATTGTCCCCGCCGAACCGCCGCCGCCCGAGAAGAAGCAATCCTGGCTGCAGCGCCTGAAGGCCGGCCTGTCCAAGACCTCCAGCAACCTGACCACCCTCTTCGTCGGCGCCAAAATCGACGACGACCTCTATGAAGAGCTGGAGTCGGCGCTGCTGGTCTCCGATGCCGGCGTGGAAGCGACCCAGTTCCTCCTCGATGCGCTCAAGAAGAAGGTCAAGGCCGAAAAGCTGACCGAGGCGGAACAGGTGAAGACCGCCCTGCGCACCCTGCTGATCGAGATGCTCACGCCGCTGCAGAAACCGCTCGTCCTTGGGCGCGAACAGCCGCTGGTGATGATGATTGCCGGCGTCAATGGCGCGGGCAAGACGACCACCATCGGCAAGCTCGCCAAGCACCTGCAGGCGCACCACCAATCCGTGCTGCTGGCTGCGGGCGACACCTTCCGCGCCGCCGCCCGCGAACAGCTCGCCATCTGGGGCCAGCGCAACAACGTCACCGTCATCGCGCAGGAATCCGGCGACCCGGCAGCAGTGGCCTTCGATGCGGTGCAATCCGCAAGGGCGAAGAACGTGGACGTGGTGATGGTCGATACCGCCGGCCGCCTGCCGACGCAGCTGCACCTGATGGAAGAGCTCAAGAAGATCAAGCGCGTGATTGCCAAGGGCATGGCTACCGCGCCGCACGAGATCCTGCTGGTCATCGATGGCAACACCGGCCAGAATGCGCTGGCGCAGGTAAAAGCCTTCGACGACGCGCTGCAGCTGACCGGCCTGGTCATCACCAAGCTCGACGGCACGGCCAAGGGCGGCGTGCTGGCGGCGATTGCCAAGACGCGTCCGGTGCCGGTGTACTTTATCGGCGTGGGTGAAACGATCGAAGACCTGCAGCCCTTCAATGCCGAAGAATTCGTCGACGCGCTGCTGAGCTGACATGATCGAATTCCGGCACGTCTCCAAGCAATACGGCCGCGGGTCATCCGCGCTGACCGACATCGACCTGACCATCGGCAAAGGCGAGCTCGCCTTCCTGTCGGGGCCGTCGGGTGCGGGCAAATCCACGCTGCTCAAGATGATCGCCGTCATGGAGCGGCCGACCTCGGGCACCGTGTCGGTCAACGGCCAGGACGTCGGCCGCCTGAACGCCTCCGGCCTGCCCTACCTGCGCCGCAACCTCGGGCTGATCTTCCAGCAGCAAAGCCTGCTCAACGACCGCAGCGTGCTGTCCAACGTCATGCTGCCGCTGCTGGTTATCGGCACGGCCGGGGCAGAAGCCGAAAAGCGGGCCCGCGCCGCACTCGACAAGGTCGGCCTGCTCGACAAGGCCACGTCGGATCCGATGGCGCTGTCCGGCGGCGAACAGCAGCGGGTATCCATCGCCCGCGCCATCGTCAACCGTCCGCAAATCATCCTGGCCGACGAACCGACCGCCAACCTCGATCGCGCCAGTGCAAGGAAAGTAATGGATGCGCTGAAGGCCTTCCATGGCGTTGGCGTGACCTGCGTCATCGCCACCCACGACGACAACATCCTTGCCAGCGCTTCGCGCATCGTCTATCTCGAACACGGCCGCCTTGTCGACGGCCCGTCGTCCGATTCGCTCCAGGGGGCCGCATGATCGTCTGGCTCAGGCAACATATGCTCGCGCTGGCAAGCGCCTTCCGCCATCTTGTGCGTGCACCGGGCAGCTTTTCACTAAACGTCATCGTGGTCGCTATCGCGCTCGCGCTTCCTTTTGCCGGTCTTACCCTGCTGGAGAATGTGCGTCCGATATCCGAGCAGCTTGCAGTAGAGCCGGAAATCAGCGTCTTCCTGGCAATGGATACGCCGCGTGAACGCGCGACCGCCCTCGCCCCGCAGATTCGTCGCATGGTGCAGGAATCCGGCAATTCCGGAAAACTGGAGTTCATCCCACGGGAAAGCGCACTCACCCTGCTGAAGAACAAGACCGGCCTGGACGACGCCATCACGGCCCTTGGTGAAAATCCGCTGCCCGACGGCTATGTGCTGAAACTGTCTGGTGTCCGCGAATCGTCCGACGCGGCCAAAGTGGAGCAGCTTGCGGTGCAACTCAAGGCGCTAGCCGGTGTCGAATACGTCCAGATCGATTCCGCGTGGGTAAAACGCCTTGCCGCGCTGATGCATGTGTTGCGGCTGGCTCTGCTTTTTCTCGCCGCTACCTTGGGCGTGGTCGTGGTGGCCGTCATCTTCAATACCATCCGCCTGCAGGTAATGACGCAGCGGACCGAAATCGAAGTGTGCAGGATGTTCGGCGCGACCGATTCTTATATCTATCGGCCGTTCTATTACACGGGCGCCCTCTTGGGGCTGTGCGCCGGCGCAGCCGCCCTCGGGACGGTTGCGTTGTCCCTTCACCCGCTGAACGATGCGATTGCCGACTTCGCCCGCCTGTATGCGTCCGAATTCCGGCTTGCACCACTCGGCACCGGCACGACCATTGCCATGTTAGCAACCAGCGCTGCCTTGGGGCTGGTCGGAGCTCTGCTTTCAGTTCGCCGGCAACTGGCGCGCCTTACCTGAGCCGGAAGAGGGTCTTTTTCGGCAACGATTTGATTGTTCACAACTTTGTCCGGTGCAATTGCATTAAAGTTAACTATATAAATCGATCCATTTCGCTCCATAGGCATGAACTATTAAAGCCGTTGAAAACGGTGATTAGCACTCCTCCAGTGAGAGTGCTAATATATGGACGAAAACAGCAATCCTCTCCTTTCTGGGGAGGAAAGGCTGAAGGCAAGGAGAAACGATGAAAGCAACTTCTACACAAACCGCACTGGTTCCGATGGGAAGTCACGCCCTCACGCTCGGTTTTCCGGGAAGCCTCGGCAATATCGAAGCGTATATCTCGTCCGTCAACCGCATTCCGATGCTGACGCACGAGGAAGAGACGTCGCTCGCCCGCCGCTTGCGCGAACAGAACGACCTCGCAGCAGCGCAAAAACTGGTGATGTCGCACCTGCGGCTGGTTGTGTCCATCGCCCGCGGCTACCTCGGTTACGGGCTGCCCCATGCCGACCTGATCCAGGAAGGCAATATCGGCCTGATGAAGGCAGTGAAGCGCTTCGACCCCGACCAGGGCGTGCGCCTGGTGTCTTACGCCATGCACTGGATCAAGGCCGAGATCCATGAGTACATCCTGAAGAACTGGCGCCTGGTCAAGATCGCAACCACGAAGGCGCAGCGCAAGTTGTTCTTCAACCTGCGCAGTCACAAGGAAAGCCTTGATGCGATGACGCCGGCGCAAGTCGAGGATCTCGCCAAGTCACTCAACGTGAAGCGCGAGGAAGTGATCGAGATGGAAACCCGCATGTCGGGCCATGACATCGCCCTCGATGGTCCGAGCGACGACGAAGACGACAAGTTTGCGCCGATTGCCTACTTGTCCTCTGACACGGCGGAGCCGACGAAGGCGCTGGAAGCGAAACAGTTCGACCGCATGCAGTCGGAAGGCCTGGAAGCGGCGCTCGACAAGCTCGATGCGCGTTCGCGCCGTATCGTTGAAGCTCGTTGGCTGTCGAACGACGACGGTTCCGGCGCAACCCTGCATGAACTGGCAGACGAGTTCGGCGTTTCGGCCGAGCGCATCCGCCAGATCGAAAGCGCGGCGTTGAAGAAAATGAAAGGCACGCTCGCTGCTTACGTGTAAGCAGGTTGACCTCAAAAAAAGGCGCCTTCGGGCGCCTTTTTTATCGCTTATGCCTGCGAGAGCAGGATTTTCAGGTCGTGCACGATCGGCTCCGGCCCTTGGCCATGGCGCACGAACAGGCGCAGCCTTCCCTGCGGGTCGAAGATATAGCTGCCCGCGGTGTGATCGACGGAATAGCTCCCGGGCTCCTTGCCTGGCACTTTCTGGTAGAACACGCGGAATTCCTTCGCCATCTTCTCGGTCGCGGCCTTGTCGCCGACGAGCCCGATGAAGCGCGGATCAAAGGATGGCACGTATTGCGACAGCAGCTGCGGCGTGTCGCGCTCCGGATCCACCGTCACGAAGATGACCTGCACCTTGTCCGCCTGCGGGCCCAGCTGCTGCATGACATTCGCCATCTCGGCCATGGTCGTCGGGCATACATCCGGACAATGGGTATAGCCGAAGAACACCACTACCGCCTTGCCCTTGAAATCGGCAAGTGTGCGCATCTTGCCGGTATGGTCGGGCATGGCAAAGTCCTTGCCGTAGTCGAGACCGGTGACATCGGTATTCCTGAACGTGGACTTGGCAGGCGACAACATCATCTGCGCCCCCTCCTCCTTCTTGCCGCATGCCCCTAGCAAGGTGGTTGCCGCGACAAGGGCGAGCGCAACTGCGCGCCCTGCAGTAACGAAAGACATGATTAAAACTTGATGTAGTGGTCGACCAGCAGCGCGGCGAACAGCAGCGACAGGTAGACGATCGAGTAAGCAAAGGTTTTGCGCGCCAACAGGTCGGTGTAATTCCGCCACATGTGCCATGCATACCAGAGGAAAATCGCGCCGAGCACGATGGCGCTGGCGAGGTAGATCAACCCGCTCATCTGCACGGCGAATGGCAACATCGTCGTCGCCACGAGGATGATGGTGTACAGCCAGACGTGGAACTGGGTGAACTTCAGACCATGCGTCACGGGCAGCATCGGCAGCCCGGACTTCGCATAGTCGTCGCGGCGGTACAATGCCAGCGCCCAGAAATGCGGCGGCGTCCACACGAAGATGATCAGCACCAGGATCCATGCTTCCATCGGCACATCGTTCGCAATGGAGGCCCAGCCAAGCGCCGGCGGCATTGCACCAGAGAGTCCGCCGATGACAATGTTCTGCGGCGTCGCGGGCTTCAACAGCATCGTGTAGATGACTGCATAGCCGACGAAGGTGGCGAAGGTGAGCCACATCGTCAGCGGGTTGACGAAATTGAAGAGAACCCACATCCCTGCCCCGCCGATCACGCCGGAAAACACCAGTGTCTGGGATACGGTCAGTTCGCCGCGCGCCATCGGGCGGCGGGCGGTACGCGCCATGCGTGCATCGATTTCTCGTTCGACGAGGCAGTTCACTGCGAACGCGGCACCGGCGAGCAGCCAGATACCGATCGTGGCCGCGACAACAACGCGCCAGTCGGGCAATTCGCGCGAGGCGAGGAACATGCCGATGACGGCACAGAACACGGCAAGCTGGGTGACCCGCGGCTTCGTCAACGCCCAATACTGGGCAAAGCGATTGGATTGGATGGTCAGTGTAGTCACGTGCACCTCAAGCGGCGGAAAGCCGTGTTGTGGCTCGATTCGGCGCAGCCTGCGACGGAATCCTAGCCAGGAAGTTTAACATGGTGAGCAGAAGCACGAGGACCGCTGCTCCGCCGTTATGGACCACCGCAAGCGCGAGCGGCCACTTCAGGAAAACTGTTGACATGCCGGTCAGGAATTGCACGCCGACAGCGACGAGCAACCACGTGCCAGCCCGTTCAAGGCCGGTAATCTTGCGCACTCGAAATGCAAGCCAGCCGACGTAGGCGACAACGACGAGCGCAAACATCCGATGCACCCAGTGGATCGCGGTCAGCGCCGGGAACGGCAGGAATTCGCCGTCGGCCGTCTTGCCGAGATGGCGCCACAAGGTGAAACCGTTCTCGAAATCCATCTGGGGCACCACCTGCCCATGGCAAAGCGGAAAGTCGAGGCAGGCGAGCGCCGCATAGTTGGTGCTGACCCAGCCGCCCAATGCAATCTGCGTGAACAACAGGCCTAGCGCGACGGCCGCTGGCACTCGGATCGATACGGCGCGAGGAGAGACCGGCGGATGGACAACCTGCCGCGTTCCAAGCCATGCCAGCAGCATGAGCAGGCCCATGCCGAGCAGCAGGTGGGTCGTTACGATGACCGGCTGCAATTTTAGCGTAACGGTCCATGCGCCGAACGCCCCCTGCAGGCAGACGAAGCCCAGCAGGAAAGTTGGCAACCATGGTGAGAAGGCGTGTTCCGTGCGCTTCGACTTCAGCCACATTCGCCAGGCAATCACCATCATGGCAATGATGAGCACGCCGACGCCCATGGCGAGGTAACGATGGACCATTTCGATCCATGCCTTCATCACCGTCACCGGGCCCTCCGGCATCGCCGCCTCGGCGGCACTGATATGGGCATGCGCTTGCACCGGGTTGGCGTGACCGTAACATCCCGGCCAGTCCGGACAGCCGAGTCCGGAATCGGTAAGCCGTGTGAATGCGCCGAACATGATCAGGTCGATGGTGAGGAAAACCGTCACCCACACCAGCTTGCGGTACTTGTTGGTGTCGCTGGACACCCAGACCACCGCCAATGGCAGCATGGCGGCCAGCACACCCATGATCGCGAGTTGGATCAGCATCGGGCCATCATCCTATGCGCGAAGCCTTCAGGAGCTTCGCAATGTCTTTCTTCATCTTGTTCGGATCGGCATCCTTGGGAAAACGCATCATCAGGTTGCCAAGGGGATCGATCATGTAGATGTGGTCGGCCGGGACGGTGCCCGTATCAGCCGGCAGCCACGCCTTTACCGCATCCGCGCTCGCGCGCAGCATGTGCGTTCCGTCATATTCGCGCATCAGCATTGTTTCCAGTGGCTTGTCGTCTGTTACCAGCCACACACGCTCGATGCGGTCCATGTCCTTGCCCTGCGCAAGACGGAGCTGGCGCATGTTGTGCAATTGCTTGCGGCACGCTTCCTGGCAATCGGCATTGCCAACCTGCAGCATGATCCATTTGCCCTGGTAATCGTTGAGCTGCGCAGGCTTGCCATCGATTACCGCAGTGCCAAGAGCCGCCGGGATCGGATACGCGCGAGGATCGATGAGTGCGCCGTAATTGGTCCGTCCTTCCGGTTTGATTACATAGTAGGACAGGTAGGAGGCAATCAGCGGCGAGGCGCAAATTGCGATCACCGCAAACAGTTTCCAGCGCCCCTTGCGCTGTTGGTCATTCTTTTCCACGTCGAAATCCTGTTACCACAAAAAATATCAGTGCTGTCGCTGCCAGCGCGTACCACTGAAACGCATAGCCTTGGTGCTTTTCCACGCCCGACGAAGGCCGCGGCCAGTCGCGCACCAAGCCATCTTGCGCTTCGCTGACCTGTTCCAGCACGAAGGGTTGCATCTTCAGGCCGGAAGCCCTTTCGAAAGCCGGCGCATCAAGGTTTTGCACGATCTCACCGCGCTTCAGCGGTCCCGCGTCGCCAAGTTGCAGGATGTGCCCGGCGTCACGACGGGCAATGCCTTCGATTTCCACCTCGCCAGGCGGCGTCGGGATCGGGGGAAGTTTAGCCCGGTCAGCGGCATCCCGCTTTACCCAGCCACGTGCGACCAGCACGTGTAACTCCGACCCGGCAATCTTCAGCGGGGTCATCACATAAAACCCGGCAGCCCCCTTGTACGGGCGGTTATCCAGGTACACCGTCCATCCCGGCACAAACTCGCCGCGCACTTTGAGGTGGCGGAATTCCACTTCTTCAGGAGCGCGGATTACATTGCCGACAGCCGACGGCATTTCCGTCTCGCGCGCCTGCTGCTTCGCCTCGATTGCGAGTTTTTCCGACGCGCGGCGCGTTTGCCACTGGCCCAGTGAAAAACCGATTGCCGCGACAACAACTGCGGCAACGAAAGGAATCCACCTGAACCGGAATTTCATTGGCATTACAATGTCTCTTTATTCAACACCGAGTGTCCGTTTGCCTGTTTGTGCCGGACCAGCCCCGCATGAAAACGCTCGTCGCCGTCGCCTTCATCCTGATCCTGGCCAGTCTCGGTTCCGCGCTCGTCTTCCTGATGCGCGACAAGGGCAAGAGCAACCGTACCGTCAAGGCACTCGCCTTCCGCGTGGGCTTTTCGATTGCGCTCTTCGTCCTGATCCTTGTTGCCTACAGCCAGGGCTGGATACAGCCTACCGGCATACGCTGACACTGCGCTGAATAGCAAAAAAAGCCGCACCTCGGTGCGGCTTTTGTTTTCTGCGAATGCAGATTACAACCAGTACACAACGACATACAGGCCGAGCCACACGACGTCAACGAAGTGCCAGTACCAGGCGGCACCTTCGAATCCGAAGTGGTGGTCCGGCGTGAAGTGCCCCTTCATCACGCGATACAGCACGACTGCCAGCATGATGGCGCCCAGAGTCACGTGAAAGCCGTGAAAACCGGTCAGCATGAAGAAGGTCGAGCCGTAAATGCCCGAGGTCAGCTTCAGGTTGAGTTCGCTGTAGGCGTGCGCATATTCGTAAGCCTGGAAGCTCATGAACACGGCACCCAGCACGATCGTCGCGAACAGCCAGAACGCGGTCTTGCCACGCTGACCGGCGCGCAGTGCATGGTGGGCTATGGTCAGGGTAACACCAGAAGTCAGCAGCAATGCGGTGTTGATCGTCGGAATCCAGAACGGGCCCATCTTCGCAAACGGCTCGATAGTGCCGCCGGGGGAGTTGCCCCATTGCGCACTGAAGTCAGGCCAGATCAGCTTGTGGTCAAGGTCGGCCAGCCAAGGCATCGTCACACTGCGCGCGTAGAACAGTGCACCGAAGAAACCGGCAAAAAACATGACTTCGGAGAAGATGAACCAGCTCATGCTCCAGCGGTAGGACACGTCGATGCGCGCGCTGTACAGGCCGCCTTCGGATTCGGCGATCGCGTCGCCGAACCATTTGTAGAGGACAACCAGCACCGCGAGGATACCGATAATGTTCGCCACTGGTCCCCAGCTGACGCCGTTGACCCAGGCCGATGCGCCCGCCATGGTGAGAAGCAGCGATGCACCAGCCAGGACAGGCCACTTGGACGGCCCCGGAACGAAATAGTAGGGTGCGCTACCTGTTTGATGAGAACCCATCTCCATCTCCCAATACAATTTTAAATAATTACTTTCCGACGACACTTTTCACGATCAACAACAGCGTCGCGATAAAAATCAACGCGCCAATCACACCGGCAATAATCACGTGCACCGGGTTCAGCTGCTGCGCATCCTTCTCGTAGTCGCTCTTTTTCCTGATTCCGAAAAACGACCAGAATACCGCCTTCATCGTTGCCCCGAAGGATGCTTTGCGCTCCGTCGCTTTTTTCAGGTCATCCATTCGTATTGCCTTGCGCTGCCGCCTGTTTCTTGCCTGAACCGCCGATTTCAAAGAACGTGTACGACAAGGTAATCGTCTTCACATCCCTGGGCAGTGCCGGATCAATGAAGAACACGACCGGCATCTGCTTCGCTTCATTCGGACCAAGCGTCTGCTGCTTGAAGCAGAAGCACTCCATCTTCTTGAAGTGGGCCGACGCCTGCTGCGGTGCGTAGCTCGGAATCGCCTGCGCATCGATTGCGCGTGCCTGCGTATTCACCACTTCGTACACCACCTGCGCCATCTCGCCGGGATGCACCTGCATGCTGGAGACCGTGGGCCGGAAGCGCCATGGGCCTTGCGCGGTTGCATCGAACTCGATCGTGATGGTGCGGCTCTTGTCGACCTGGGTGTTCTTGATATCGCCGACCATCGTATCCTTCGGCGTCAGCAGGTTCACCCCGGTAATCTCGCAGATCTTCTTGTAGATCGGCACCAGCGCATAACCGAAACCGAACATCATTACCGCAACGACCAGCAGCTTGGTGAGCATCTGCCTGTTCAGCAGGCCCGCCTTGACTGCCGCGCCGTTGGGTTCCCGTGATTCCATCTCAGCTCAGCCAGAGACGTTTTACAAAGAGGCCCACGGCGAACATCAGCGCCACGGACGCCAGGATCAATGCGGTTTTGAGGTTCTTTTTCGGATCAGACATATACAAGACCGGCGGGCTTGCGCCCGCCAGCAGTTTTTACTTCACAGTCGGCGGCACTTCGAAGGTGTGGAAAGGCGCCGGGCTCGGCACGGTCCACTCCAGGCCTTCTGCACCGTCCCACGGCTTGTCGGCTGCCTTCTGGCCACCCTTGATCGACGGCAGAACGACGGCGAGCAGGAAGTACACCTGCATCAGGCCGAAGCCGAAGGCGCCAATCGAGGCAATCATGTTGAAGTCGGTGAACTGCGCCGGGTAGTCGGCATAGCGGCGCGGCATGCCAGCCAGACCCAGGAAGTGCATTGGGAAGAAGGTCACGTTGAAGGTGATCAGCGAACCCCAGAAGTGGAACTTGCCGCGGCCTTCGTTGTACATGAAGCCGGTCCACTTCGGTCCCCAGTAATAGAAACCGGCGAACAGCGCGAACAGCGAGCCGGCCACCAGCACGTAATGGAAGTGCGCCACGACGTAGTAGGTATCCTGCATCTGGATGTCGATCGGCGTCACCGCCAGGATCAGGCCGGTGAAGCCGCCCATCGTGAACACGAAGATGAAGCCGACCGCAAACAGCATCGGGGTTTCGAAAGTCATCGAACCCTTCCACATGGTGGCGATCCAGTTGAACACCTTCACGCCGGTCGGCACCGAAATCAGCATCGTCGCGTACATGAAGAACAGCTGCGCGGTCACCGGCATGCCGGTGGTGAACATGTGGTGCGCCCAGACGATGAACGACAGGATTGCAATCGATGCGGTTGCGTACACCATCGATGCGTAGCCGAACAGCGGCTTGCGTGCGAAGGTCGGGATGATGTGCGACACGATGCCGAATGCCGGCAGAATCATGATGTACACCTCGGGGTGGCCGAAGAACCAGAAGATGTGCTGGTACATCACCGGGTCACCGCCGCCGGCAGCATTGAAGAACGAAGTGCCGAAGTGACGGTCGGTCAGCGTCATGGTGATTGCGCCGGCCAGCACGGGCATCACGGCGATCAGCAGGTAGGCGGTGATCAGCCAGGTCCAGCAGAACATAGGCATCTTCATCAACGTCATGCCGGGAGCGCGCATGTTGAGGATGGTGGTGATGATGTTGATGGAACCCATGATCGACGACGCGCCCATGATGTGCATCGCGAAGATACCCATGTCCATGCCGATACCCATCTGGGTCGACAGCGGAGCGTACAGGGTCCAGCCGGCCGCAGTCGCACCGCCGGGCACCAGGAAGGAGCCGGCCAGCAGGATTGCCGCCGGGGGCAGCAGCCAGAACGAGAAGTTGTTCATGCGGGCGAACGCCATGTCGGATGCGCCGATCTGCAGCGGGATCATCCAGTTGGCGAAGCCGACGAAGGCCGGCATGATCGCGCCGAACACCATGATCAGGCCGTGCATGGTGGTCAGCTGGTTGAAGAACTCGGGCTGCACCAGCTGCAAGCCGGGCTGGAACAGCTCGGCGCGGATCAACAGCGCGAGCACGCCGCCGGACAGCAGCATGATGAATGAGAACCACAGGTACAACGTACCAATGTCCTTATGGTTGGTGGCGTACAACCAGCGCTGCCAGCCGTGCGGGTGGTCATGCGCGTGGTCGTGAGAGTGATCGTGTGCGTGATCAACTACGGTGGTCATCTCAATCTCCTGGTTCAATTACTTGCGCGCAGCCAGCACTTCAGCCGGTTGAACAATATTTTCCTGGGCCTTGTTGGACCAGCTGTTGCGGGTATAGGTGATCACGGCAGCGATATCGGTATCGGAAAGTACACCCTTCCACGGCGGCATACCGCCCTTGCCGTTCAGCACAACGCCGAGCTGCGGTGCTTTCGGTCCCTTCACGACTGCCGAGCCATCCAGTGCCGGGAACGCGCCAGGAACACCCTTGCCGTTGGCCTGGTGGCAGGCCACGCAGTTGGCTGCATAGACTTTTTCGCCGCGCTGCTTGAGTTCATCGATGGTCCAGGTCTTGTTCGGGTCGTCGGCCTTCGCCGCCATTTCCTTTTTCTTGCCCTCAACCCACTTCGTGTACTCCTCGTCGCTGACGACGTTGACCACGATCGGCATGAAAGCGTGTTCCTTGCCGCAAAGTTCGGCGCACTGTCCGCGGTAGACGCCGGTCTTCTCGGCACGGAACCAGGTATCGCGCACGAAGCCGGGAATCGCATCCTGCTTTACCGCGAATGCCGGGATCATCCAGGCGTGGATCACATCGTTTGCTGTCAGGACCAGGCGGACCTTCTTGTTGACCGGGACGACGACCGGGTTGTCGACTTCGATCAGGTAATTGTCATTCTTGACCTTGGTCGGATCGATGACTTGTTCGCGCGGGGTGGAGAGCGCGGACAGGAAGGAGATGCCCTGACCTTCGCCCTTCAGGTAGTCGTAGCCCCACTTCCATTGCATGCCCGTGACCTTGATGGTGAGGTCGGCGTTGGAGGTGTCCTTCATTGCGACAACAGTCTTGGTGGCGGGAAGCGCCATGCCGATGACGATCAGGAAGGGAACGACCGTCCAGGCGATTTCAACGGCCGTGCTTTCATGGAAGGTTGCCGGCTTGTGGCCGACCGACTTGCGATGCTTGAAGATGGAATAGAACATGACACCAAACACCGCGACGAAAATCGCCAGGCAGATGATCAGCATCAGGTTGTGCAGCGAATAAACCTCTTGCGCGATCTTTGTGACCGGTTGGTGGAAGGTCATCTGTCGAACAGCGGGACCGCCCGGGCTATCGTTGACCGCCCATGACGGCATGCCTGCCATCAGGAGCGACGCACCGAGCATCAGGGATTGAAGGCGCTTCGCAAGTTTCATAATTTCCTCAAAAGCCAAGATTGGAATTCTGTTTATATCTTTGCAACGCGAGCGCACCCTTCAACTCCTTTGCAAGCTCGCGCCGTTTCCATTCTGTCAAAAACCGGCCGATTTCGACCCTGGTGCCGTTCGCCTCCAAACACACCAGCCCGCTGCTGCCCGACACGGGCGGTTCGACGCGCGTGAGGCGCGGATCCAGCCTGAATTGTCGGACATGCTCCACCTGGATGACTTCCACCAGCAGGCAGTTCTCTTCGAGTGCGATATGTTCCCTGTCCGTCGCATGACGAGCATACAACAAAAAGGCAATTCCTACCGCGAACTGCTCAACAAGCGCAAAGCCGAGGACGTACCAGGCACCGGATGCGGCAAAAAATGTCGCTACCAGCAGTGATGTCGCACATACCGCGAGGTAGGCAAGGCCAAGCTGTCGCGGTGACATTGAGCAATTGCGCTTCAGCATCCATTCGCGGCTGTCCATGATCTACCTCAAGGAAACAAAGCAACGAGCCGTCTGCGCAAAACCCCGGAAGTATAAGTCGGAAATTGGATGGTTATCAAGGGAAAAAATGTCTTACAAAATCCCGGATTTCCCGCGCCATTACTACGTTGCAGCGTAGGATACGCAGACGGAAAATTGCCATTAATGCCACATTTCGGACGCATCTCATCCGCCTTTGAAACGGATTTTGTCTGTCAGATAGATTGACTCTTGGAAAGATTACTGGCGCTTGCGCGGAAGATCGAACCGGATGATGGACTCGCCTTCGGCGGTCTTTGTCGGCGCAGGACGGAAAGCATGTCCATAAACCACTTCAAATGTCAGTGGAATCTTGCCGTCCGTTCCGCGAAATCCTTCCAGTGCATGATGCAGCCGAGCACCCGCATTGCGGCCGAGCAAGCCTTTACGCCGCGTCAGGAGCGGATTGCCGCCCCAGGCTTGTACATCGGCCAGCAGCTTGTCGGTGGACTCGTAAGTGACCGTAATGGTTTCCATATCCATCACGGGTGTCGAGAAGCCGGTGTTGACCAGCATGTCGCCGAGATCGTGCATGTCGACGAAATTGAGCGTGTGCGGCAAGGCATCGACCTGCGCGAATGCCGCGCGAATCTCCCTGAAGGTGTCCGGACCAAAACAGGAAAACATCAACAAGCCGTCGACACGCAAGACGCGCCGCCACTCGCCAAATACGAGGTCGGGCTGCGGATGCCAGTGCAAGGCAAGATTGGACCAGACAAGGTCGGCGGACGCAGGCTTGAGTGGTAGTTGCGCGAAGTCGCTGCATAAGAGGCTGAAGGCGTCTTCGTGCCGTGTGCCAATTTTTTTCGGCAAGAGCTTGCCGAGCAGCCGCGTCATTGACGATACCGCGGCCGATTGTCCTCGCCTGCCGCCGGCGAGCAGCGGGAACGAAGCATCGACGCCAAGCAGGTGCGCTTCCGGATAGAGCTCCCGCAGGGGCGCAAAGTCCGCACCCTCGCCGCAACCGAGATCGAGCACGCGCTGCGGCTCGATCTTCACCAGCGACAGGCGTTCGTGCATGCGGTTGGCAATTTCCCTGCGCAGGAAGTTCGAGTCCGCGACCCGCGCAGGTTCATCGAACAGGCTGCGCATGCGATGCATGTCGATAGGCGCGCTCTGGCGGGAATCAGACTGGGAGGACACGATGCAATCCGGCGGGGCAATGAGATAATGCGGCAGTTTACACGCTTGAGGACTTGCCTGCTCCATGTTTGCCCGGATGCGTCCGCTGCTGCACCACCTGCTGTCGGGACTGCCGAACGTGCTGCCGTCGTCGTGCGCGCTATGCGGCAACGTGCATCATAGCGCGCTGTGCGACGGATGCCGCGCGCAGTTCTTCCGGCCGGCACAGGCGCGCTGTACGTGCTGCGGCATTCCGCTGCCGCGTGCGGACACGCGCTGCGGCGAGTGCATCAAGCAGCCGCCCGCATTTGACGCAACGATCGTTGCCGCAGACTACGCGCCGCCCATCGACCGGCTGGTGCTCGCGCTGAAGTTCGGGAACCGGCTGGAAATCGCGCCGCTGTTTGCACAGCTGCTGCACCCGGCGGCCGGCAGAATGCCACTGCCGCAATTACTGACTGCTGTCCCGCTCGGACCACAACGGCTTGTGCAGCGCGGATTCAACCAAGCGCTGGAAATCGCGCGGCCGCTGTCGAAACAGATGCGCGTCAGGCTGGAGCCACATCTCGTGGCGCGCCACGTCGAAACGCAGGCACAGTCGATGCTGCATCCGGACGAACGGCACAAGAACATCCGCAACGCATTCGTCGTGCCCGCCTATGCGATGCAGCGCGTACGCGGCCGGCATATCGGTGTCGTCGACGATGTGATGACGACAGGTGAAACGCTGAATGAACTGGCCGCCACACTCAAGCGATTCGGCGCGGTGCGCGTCACCAATATCGTGTTTGCGCGTACGCCGCAACGCTAACAAGAAGGAGCAGGACTTGTTTCATGTCGTACTCGTAGAACCGGAGATCCCGCCCAACACGGGCAACGTGATCCGTCTGTGCGCCAATACCGGCGCACAGCTCCACCTCATCGAACCGCTCGGCTTCCCGCTGGACGATGCGAAGATGCGCCGCGCGGGACTTGATTACCATGACTACGCAACGATGAAGGTGCACCGGAACTGGGATGCCTTCGTAGCGAGCGAGCAACCCGACCCGGCACGGATGTTCGCGCTAACGACGCATGGATCGACACCATTCGCGTCGATGGCTTTCCAGCCTGGCGACTTCTTCATCTTCGGTTCAGAGACGCGCGGCCTGGCGCCCGCATTGCGCGAATCGTTTCCGCCCTCCCAACGTATCAGGTTGCCGATGCGGCCGGACAACCGCAGCCTGAACCTGTCGAACACCGTCGCCGTCGTCGTGTATGAAGCCTGGCGGCAAAACGGCTTTGCCGGCGGCAGCTGAATTTTTCAATTGAACTTGTACAGGAACCACCATGATTTTTCGCACACTTACCACTCTTGCAGCGGCAATGGCATTCAGCATGTCCGCACATGCGCAGGAGGTCAGGCTGAACGATCTCCTCATCGCCAATCCGTATGCACGTGCGACGGCCCCGAACCAGCCAGCCGGCGGCGCCTATGTCACGATCGAGAACAAGGGCAAGGCCGGGGATAAACTGATCGGCGCAAGCTCACCCGTCGCGAAGAGCGTCGAAGTCCACACCATGGCGATGGAGGGCAACGTGATGAAGATGCGTGAAGTGGGACAGCTCGAGATTCCGGCGTCTGCCCGCGTCGAGATGAAGCCGGGCGACGGTTACCACCTGATGCTGATGGGCCTGCGCCAGCCGCTGAAGGCCGGCGACAGCTTCCCGCTGACCCTGGTCTTCGAGAAGGCCGGAAAGGCCGAAGTGAAAGTGAAAGTACAGGAAAAGAAGGATGCAGGCCACGGCGGCATGCACCACGGCCACTGAGCACTCGCATTCAGGCTTTTTCAAGCACAACGGACGGCCTGACTTCGCCAGTGCGAAGGCCACGCAGGTTGTGCAATTGCGGACGCAGCCATGCGTCCAGCCCGCTGTGCTGCGGCAGCAGTCCGAGTTGCCGCAGCACCGCCACCGTGGCCGCCTGCAGGCCGCGCGCGTTGCCATCCGCAGCTTTTAATGCAATGCCGAGACCCGCGGAGCGAATCCCAAGCACCTGCACGCCTTCCGCACCGCCCTTGGCGACCCAATCCCCGGTTCCGGCCTGCATCAGCGCGAGGTCAACGCGGCCGGTGCCGGAGACGAGTTCGGGATGGCTCGTCATCGCGCCGAAGAGCTGGGCGGTCAATTCACCGTGCACCGGGTCGGGGCCGGCCTGGGCAAGGCGCGCGTAGGCGTAGGCGAGGCGCAACAGGGGCAAGGCATAGTTGGGCGCCGAGCAGCCGTCGATGCCGGCAGGCATGCTGCCTTCGTCAACGCCTGCGAAATCCGCGAGAGTGGTCCGGATTGCGCGCTGCAGCGGATGCATCGGGTCAAGGTAACTCTCGACCGGCTGGCCATGCTGGCGACACCACGCCAGAAAACCGGCATGCTTGCCGCTGCAATTGTTATGCAGCTGGGTGAAGGTTTCTCCGGGCGCGGGTTGCCGGTTTTCCGTCGCGTAATGGAGGGGAACATGGCAGCCACATTGCAGGTGGTGTTCGTCACAGCCGGCCTTGTGCAGCATGGACTCGACCAGCGTGGTGTGCATGGCTTCGCCGGAATGGCTTGCACACAGCAGCGCGACTTCCCTGCTGCCGAAGCCGAAATGTGCGGGGCCGCCTCCACGCAGGAAAGGCAGCGCCTGGAACGGCTTGATCGTGGAGCGCGTGAAGGTGAGGAAATGCGGATCGCCCGCGTGAAAGAGCAGCTCGCCGCGCAGGTTGACCACGGCGACCGCTCCGTAGTGGACGGATTCGACCGTGTTGCCGCGAATGACTTCGGCGAGCGGGGCGAAATTCATGGACTCAGCTGCTGCGTACCTTCTTGAGCAGGTTGGTGGTGGAACGGTCGTGTTCGAAGTCGATGGCGACCGCCTTGCCGCCATACGCCAGCACCGCGCGGCCTTCGGGGATGGCACTCATGTCGTAGTCGCCACCCTTGACGTAGATCTCGGGCCGCGCTTCCTGCACGACTTCCAGTGCGGTGTCTTCGTCGAAGGGCACCACCATGCTGACTGACTCGAGCGCGGAGAGCAATGCCATGCGGTCCTCGCACGTATTGATCGGGCGGTCGTCGCCTTTGCCGAGCCGCTTGACGGAGGCGTCGGTATTGACTGCGACCACCAGCGAGGCACCAAGTTCGCGGGCCTGGGCGAGATAGGTGACATGGCCGCGGTGCAGGATGTCGAAGACGCCGTTGGTAAGCACCACCGGCTTGGGCAGCTGCCCGATGCGCTCGCGCAGGTCGGCACGGGCGCACATCTTTTTCTCGAAGGTAGGCATGGTTCCAAATAAAAAAGCCGCAAGCATCATTGCTTGCGGCTCGTAGCTTACCTCAGTCCTGGATCAGGCGGCAGGCTTGAGGCCGTTGCCGCCAAGGCGGCCGGAAACTTCCTTGCGATAGCGGTTCAGGTCTTGCACCGATTCGAACGTGCGCTCGAACAGCAGCGACAGATTGTGCAGGATGCGGTCGACGACCTTCTTTTCCCATGTGCCGTCGAACTTGATCTGGCCGTCCAGCCAGCGCTCGAGCCAGTCGGGGTCGGGCAGGCGGCTCTGCACGGTGTCATTCGGGAACAGGGCCTGGTTGACGTGCAGGTTGGTCGGGTGCAGCGGCTTTTCGGTGCGGCGGGCTGAAGCCATCAGGACGCCGATCTTGGCGAACGCGGCGCGCGCGGTGTCACCTGCTTCGCCCAGTGCCTTTTTCATGTAGCGCAGGTAGGCGCCGCCATGACGTGCTTCATCCTGGGAAATGACCTTGTAGATGTGCTTGATGACCGGCTCGGTGTGCCAGTCGGATGCGCAACGGTACCAGTGGTTCAGGCGGATCTCGCCGCAGAAATGCAACATCAGCGTTTCCAGCGGCGGCGCCGGATCGAACTCGAAACGCACGTTGTGCAGCTCTTCCTCGGTGGGCACCAGGTCGGGACGGAAACGGCGCAGGTATTCCATCAGGACCAGCGAGTGCTTCTGCTCTTCGAAGAACCACACGGACATGAATGCGGAGAAGTCGCTGTCGCCGCGGTTGTCGCGCAGGAACATCTCGGTGGCGGGCAAGGCCGACCATTCGGTGATCGCATTCATCCGGATGGTTTGTGCTTGTTCGTCTGTCAGCATGGAAGCATCGAACTTGTCCCAGGGAATATCTTTTTCCATGTTCCAGCGGACTTGTTCTAAGGACTTGAATAGTTCTGGGTACAGCATCACGCACCTTCAATGTTGAATAAGTCGTTGATTCTACCAAGAAAACCGGAAATCCCCGAATTGTGGGGACGTCTTCGTCACTCAAAGATTCTCACTTGCCAATGTGGGTTGAGCACCCACTTCGTCCAGCCCCGGCCAGATCGGCGCTGGCAATTGCGCCGGACAACCGTGTCAGCGCGGGGATGGAAAAGTCGTCGGAAACGCCCGTCCATCGGCTGGTCTTTATGACACATGTTGCCGTGACAAGTGCCTTCACCACGCGATGCGTGCTCTTCCACAATTCAGTCTTATACATCAATTTGTCCAAGACAAATATTTGACAAATGAAAATATAAAGCAAAGAATGAGGTAAAAATAATGTTTGTCTAAGACAAATTAGAAATCAAATTGGGAGCAAGAATGAAAATCAGCAATCTGACCATCGGCGCCCGCCTGGCGGCCGCTTTCGCCCTGGTGCTGGCCATGCTGACGCTGGCCACGCTGCTGGCCCTGTCACGCATGTCGCATATCCAGGACGACCTGCACCTCATTGGCGACAACAATATGCAAGCCAAGCTGGCGGCGACCATGCGGTTTACCGTTGCCGACCGGATGATTGCCTTGCGCAATATCGCCTTGCTGGGCGAAGACGCAGAACGCCGCCCGGAAGTCGAGCGCATCAAGACGCAAGCTGCCCGCTACACCGAAGCCGAGCGGCAGCTCGCTGCAATGAGTAGCAATCTCCGCGCGACGACGGAAGAAAAGGCCGTTCTCCAGAAGCTGCGCGAGGTGGAAGCGGCCATACAGCCGCTCATCGACAAGGCAGCCGAACTCGGGCTGGCAGGCAAGGCCGGGGAGGCGACGCACACGTTGATCCGTGAAGTGCGGCCGCTGCAGCAGAAATGGATCGCGGCCCTGACCGAGCTGATCGAACAGGAAGAACGGCTGAACAAGGCCGCGACGCGGGATGCGGAGGATGCCTACGCGGCGGCCCGCGCGCAGATGATTGCCTTCGGCGCCGCCGCCGTGCTGCTCGGGATGGGTTGCGCATGGTGGATCACGCGCTCGATCACAGGTCCGCTGGGCCAGGCCGTGCGAATCGCGCAAACCGTGGCGGCAGGCGACCTGACCAGCAAGGTGGAAATCGATGGCCGTGACGAGACCGCCAAGCTGCTTCGCGCACTGGATGACATGAACCGCAGCCTCGGGCGCATTGTGTCCGAGGTACGAAAAGGAGCGGACACGATCGCTTCCGCCTCTGCACAGATTGCCGGCGGCAACCTCGACCTGTCTTCACGCACCGAGCAGCAGGCCGGCTCGCTTGAAGAAACGGCATCGTCGATGGAAGAAATGACTTCCACCGTGAAGCAGAATGCAGACAACGCCCGCCAGGCCAACCAGCTGGCGACGAACGCCACCGATGTTGCGCTCAGGGGCGGCGCGGTGGTTGCCCAGGTGGTGGAGACCATGGGCGCGATCAATGCGTCGGCGAAGAGGATTGTCGACATCATCAGTGTCATCGACGGCATCGCCTTCCAGACCAACATCCTCGCCCTGAACGCTGCTGTCGAAGCGGCACGTGCCGGAGAACAGGGCCGCGGCTTTGCCGTCGTGGCTGAAGAGGTGCGCAATCTCGCCCAGCGATCCGCCGCCGCGGCGAAAGAAATCAACGTCCTGATCAGCGACTCCGTGGAAAAGGTGGAAGCCGGCACGCGCTTGGTGGACCAGGCTGGTGCGACGATGGAGGATATTGTGGCCAGCGTCAAACATGTCACCGGCATCATGGGCGAAATCACGTCGGCCAGCGAGGAGCAGACCGCAGGCATCGCGCAGATCAACCAGGCCATATCTCATATGGACGAGGTCACACAGCAGAATGCGTCACTGGTCGAGGAAGCTGCGTCGGCGGCCGAGGCACTGCAAGAACAGGCCGGCGCGTTGAAAGATGCGGTGAGCGTATTCCGGCTTGATCCGTCCTTTGCGGAAAGCACCATTTCCGTCTCGGTCGAAGCTCCGCTGCAGCTCTACCAGGTGCGGGCGCCTGCAGCCCCCGCCCGGACACGGACGCTCAAGGCGGTAAATGCCGGAGGGTGGGAAGAGTTCTGATGCCGCGGCGCCGCAAAACGACGTGACCGGAATCCTCTCCCAGCCGGTCATGCCGGGCGCCGCAGCCTTTTTTGAATATGAAATTGCCGCCTTATCCAGACCTGCCGGTAAGCATTGTCCGATGCTGCTAAGCTAGCTGCTTCGCCAACCCGCTCTCCGCCCCCACTGTTGAACTCCACACCGCACAAACAAGAGCGCCTGATCCTCCTCTGCCTCGCCGGCATCCAGTTCACGCACATCCTCGACTTCATGATCATGATGCCGCTGGGTCCGCAGCTGATCCGGGTGCTGCATATCAATACGCATGAATTCGGCCTGCTGTTGTCGTCGTACACCTTCACCGCGGCGGCTTCCGGGCTGCTCGCCGCCACCTATGTCGACCGCTTCGATCGCCGCAAGCTGCTGCTGGCGCTGTACGTGCTGTTCATCGTGGCCACACTGTGCTGCGGCCTGGCGCCAAACTATGCGACGCTGCTGCTTGCGCGCGCCCTGGCCGGCGCCTTTGGCGGCATTCTCGGCGCGATGGTGCAGACCATGATCGCCGACGTCGTGCCGTTCGAGCGGCGCGGCCAGGCGATGGGGACCGTGATGGCGGCCTTCTCGGCGTCGACCGTGGCGGGGGTGCCGCTCGGGCTCTACCTGGCGGAACACCTGCCGCGGCTTGGCTGGCGCGCGCCCTTCTTTTTCATCGTGCTGGTGTCCTGCCTCATCCTGTACCTCGGTTACCGCTACCTGCCGCCCTTGACCGCCCACCTTGGGCGCGGACGGCCCGGCAACGTGTTCCAGCGCATTTACGCGGTGGCGCGCGAGCCCGAGCACCTGAAGGCCTTTTTCTTCATTGCGCTGCTGATGATGAACTTCAGCGTGATTCCCTACATCGCGCTGTACTACACCACTACCGTCGGCATGACGGACAGCTTCATCACGCTGGTCTACCTTGTCGGCGGCGGGGCAACGCTGCTGACGTCGCGCGTGATCGGCAAGCTGGCGGACCGGCATGGCAAGCTGCCCGTATTCCGCTGGATCGCGGTCCTGTCCTTCGTGCCGATCCTGGTGACGACCCACCTCGTGCCGGTACCGTGGTGGCTGGTGCTGATCAATTCGACGGTATTTTTCATCCTGGTGCCCGGCCGCATGATTCCCGGCATGGCGATGGTGTCGGCGGTGGCGCCGGTCCAGGTGCGCGGCACTTTCATGAGCCTGGGATCGTCGGTACAGATGCTGGCGTCCGGCACGGCTTCGCTTGTTGCAGGCTTGATCATCACGCGCAACGCAGCCGGACAGATCGAGCATTTCAACGTTGTCGGCTATCTTGCCGTTGGGTGCGGGCTGGTCGCCCTGTGGATGGCGGGACGCCTGAAGACGCCTGTTGCAGCGCCCGGGGAACAGGACAGGCCGCGCGGCTGACGCGGCCTGCCGGGTCGGGATTTACTTGCTGGTCTTGCGCTTGCGCGGCGCCGGGGCGGCGGGTTCGCCATCGGACGCGGGAGACGCCTTCGGCTTGGCGGCTGACTTGGCCTTGGGTTTTTCCGTCATCGGCGCCGTCGCCGCAGCGGCAACCGCCTGGGTCTCGGTCATCGCCG
>NZ_LSTO01000001.1:3357849-3361088 GCF_002211445.1 Noviherbaspirillum denitrificans
TGAAAAACTTCGCCATCGTCAATGCGGCAATGAACGACCTGATGCGCCCGGCGATGTACGAGGCATGGCATGGCGTGCAGCCGGTCGTGCAGCGCGAAGGCAAGGCCAAGACCTACGATATCGTCGGCCCGGTGTGCGAATCGGGCGACTGGCTGGCGCGCGAGCGTTCGCTGGCGATCGAGCAGGGCGACCTGCTGGCGATCATGTCGGCCGGCGCGTATGGCATGACGATGTCGTCCAACTACAATACGCGCGGCCGCGCCGCCGAAGTGATGGTCGACGGCGACCAGGTCCACCTGATCCGCCGCCGTGAAAATCCGGGCGAACTATTTGCGCTCGAGACGCTGCTCCCGTAATCCTCCGCATACCGGCGCCGGTTGCATCCGGCGCCGCTGCAGCCGCGGCTGCAAGACATTCCACCACAGTCGCATCAGCAACAGCACCGCGACGATGCTTCCGAACAGGATCGGCTGTGCGAAGTCGTTCTTGCCCGCCTTCATCCACCAGAAATGCAGGATGCCCAGTGCCGCAATCAGGTAGACCAGCCTGTGCAGCAACTGCCAGCGCTTGCCTCCCAGCCTTTTCACCATGCCGTTGGTGCTGGTCACCGCAAGCGGAACCAGCAGCACGAAAGCGCTGAAGCCAACCGTGATGAAGGGCCGCTTGACCACGTCCTTGAGCATCTCGTCGACATCAAAGAAATGGTCGAACCAGAGGAAGGTCGTGAAGTGCAGCGCCGCGTAGAAAAATGCAAACAGGCCGAGCATGCGGCGCAGCCGGATCAGCCAGTGCTGGCCGGTCAGCTTGCGCAGCGGCGTGATGCTCAAGGTCAGGCACAGGAAGTACAGCGTCCAGTCGCCGGTGTTGCGCGTGATGAACTCGATGGGATTGGCGCCAAGCCTGTCGGTAAACGCGAACAGCACCAGCCGCGCGAAAGGAAGCAGCGAGGCGGCGAACAATGCCGCCTTCGCCAGCGATATCTGTCTCGGGGTAATCATCAGTAGAACTTCTTCAGGTCCATGCCGGTGTACAGCGACGCGACTTCGCTGTAGCCATTGAACATCAGCGTCTTGCGCTTGGGCTTGAGGAAGCCGTCCTCGCCGATGCGCCGCTCGCTTGCCTGCGACCAGCGCGGGTGGTCGACCTCGGGGTTCACATTGGAATAGAAGCCGTATTCCTGCGGTGCCGATATATTCCACGCCGTTTTCGGCTGGTCCTTCACAAAGCGGATCTTCACGATGGACTTGGCCGACTTGAAGCCATACTTCCACGGCACCACGATGCGCACCGGCGCGCCGTTCTGGTTCGGCAGGACTTCGCCGTACATGCCCAAGGTGAGCAGGGTCAGCGGATGGCTGGCTTCGTCGAGGCGCAAGCCTTCGACATAGGGCCATTCCAGCACCGGGCTGCGCAGGCCGGGCATCTGCTTGCGGTCCGCGAGTGTGGTGAATTCCACGTACTTCGCATTGCCGGTGGGTTCGACGCGCTTGATGATTTCGGAGAAGGAATAGCCGATCCAGGGAATCACCATCGACCAGCCTTCGACGCAGCGCAGGCGGTAGATGCGCTCTTCGAGCGGCGCCAGCTTGAGCAGGCTGTCGATGTCGAGCGTCATCGGCTTTCTGACCTCGCCCTCGATGGCTACCGTCCACGGGCGCGTGCGCAGCGAACCGGCGGCGCCTACAGGATCGGTCTTTTCGGTGCCGAATTCATAGAAATTGTTGTAGCTCGTCGCGTCCTTGTAGGACGTCGGTTTGTCCATCACCATGAACGCGGCGTTGCGGGTAGCGGGGAGCTTCGGCCCCGACTGCGCGAAAGCGTCCCGGATCAGCAGGTCCGGCGCAGCCGCCGCAATCGAGCCGAGCGCCATCTGCTTGATGAAGGTGCGGCGCGACTCGAAGACATGGCGTGGCGTGATTTCAGACGGAAAAGGCAGATCTATCCCGTTGGCGTTGCGCTTGATTAACATGGGTACTCCGCGAGGTGATGACGATGCTTGGTCTGTCCCTGACCGGAAAACCTTACATCAATTTGACGGATGACGCAGTTGGGTGTCGACTGCCCGGGCGACGTCCATCATGCGGTTCTTGCCGATGCTGCCGGACAAGGCATAACCGTAATCGCGGTCTACCCAGTAGAAGACGCTGCTGCCGTTTTGTTCCAGTAGTTGGAAACGGGTATCGCCTGCGTTGCGCCCGGCACGCCGCACGATCAGGGTCAGTCTTTCGCCGTCCACCGATTCGTACATCAGTTGCGCCAGGGGTCCGTCCTCGCCAGGCAGGAGGCGGCCGCCGAGCAGCGAGAATCCATGCTGATTCAGCGCAGGCGCCCGGATCGGCGCATCCAGTCGCTTGGACAGCCATGCAACGAGATGGGCTTCCTGCTCGGCCGGCACTTCCACCGGGTGGCGTTTTTCGCTGGCGTACAGGAGGTGAGCGCGCAACGCACGTTCGGCGAATGCGGCTGGCCCCGGTGCCGGTTGCGTCATGTCGCGTGCGGCCCAGCCTGCAACGAGGCCGAATGCGAGCGCGGCAACGCTGGCGGCCCAGGCCAGCGGAAAGTGCCGACGCCGCAAAGCCGCGCCCATGCCGATGGGGACGGGTTCATTGAGCACGGCGTCGAACGCCTCATGCAGCAAGCGGTTCTGCTGCCGCAAGTCCTGGACCAGCACCGCCGCCTCCGGCTGCACGGCGAGATAGGCCTCGACCTCCGCACGGCGTTCCGGGCCGAGCTGGTTGTCGACGTAGCCGTGGAGGTCCTGTTCGCTGATCGGGTCGGTCTTCATGTCACTTGATCCGGGAAAGCCGTGAAACGCCGGCCGCGGCCGTGCCGGATAGATAGGCGCGCAATTGTTCGCGGGCGCGCGACAGCCGCGACATCACTGTTCCTATGGGGACGTCGAGGACGGCAGCCGCTTCCTGGTAAGACAGCTGTTCCAGTCCGACCAGCACGATCACCGCGCGGTGCTCCGGCGTCAGCCTGGAGAGCGCGCGTTGCATGTCGATCTGCATGGGGAAATCCGGGGTCACCGAGGGTTCCGGGACATCCTCGTCCGGCACCGTCTGGCCGCGGCGGGCAACGTCGTTCAGGAACAGGCGATACAGGATCGTGAACAGCCAGGCGGTCAGGCTGCGGTCGAAGCGGAACTGCCAGCGCCGCTGCAGCGCCCGCTCCAGCGTGTCCTGCACCAGGTCGTCGGACCAGGCCGCATCGTGCGTCAGCGCGCGCGCATACCGCCG
>NZ_LSTO01000001.1:3361098-3367042 GCF_002211445.1 Noviherbaspirillum denitrificans
TTGTCGCTCGAAACGGCGCGACCGTCACGGCCGCCGGTTGCGGTGGATTGCGCTTTGTACAGGATCTGCATGAGGTTCTCCTTTGATTGAAATGGATTGACGGGTGATGACGGGAATAAATATAGCACTCAATTAAATTGCGCACAATTTAAATATTAAATCGGAGGCATTGCATAAGAATTGTCATTTTCCTATCCGGCGTTGTCCTGGGCCTTGTTGAGGTCGTCCCGGATCGCCGACAGCTTGGCGCGCAAGTCCACCAGCACGTCCGCCGACTGGCCGCTCGCGCACAGGATATCGTGCGGGATGCATTGTGCCTTCTTCCTGAGCGCACGCCCTTCCTTCGTCAGGGTGATCCGCACCTGGCGCTCGTCGGCCGTGTCGCGTGTGCGTTCGATCAGCGCTGCTGCCTCGAGCCGTTTCAGCAGGGGGGTGAGCGTGCCGGAATCGAGGAACAGCTTTTCGCCGATGGATTTCACCAGCACGTCGTCCTGCTCCCACAGCACCAGCATTACCAGGTATTGCGGATAAGTAAGACCGAGCTTGTCCAGGAAAGGCTTGTAGGTCTTGGTCATCGCCAGCGAGGCGGAGTACAGCGCAAAGCAGAACTGGTTGTCCAGCGCAAGCGGATTGATAGGAGCGGCGGATGTCGGCATGGTAGGCGTTCTGCGTGGGATAATCGCATTCGATTGCGCGTGATCTAATTATCCTATGCGAATTCGCCACAGACTCCAAGCCGCTTGTTTCCTGTTTGCCTTCAGCACTGCTGCGCTCGCGCAGGAATTGCCGCCAACTGTCGCGGATGCACTGCAACGCGCCCAGATTCCTTCATCCGCCGTCGGCGTGCACGTGCAGGAACTCGGTACCGGCCTGGCAGTACTGTCGCTGAACGACACGTTGTCCTTCAGCCCCGCATCGACCATGAAGCTGGTGACCACCAACGCTGCGCTGGAAATCCTCGGTCCGTCCTTCAGCTGGAAGACGCAGGCGTATATCGACGGCACGCTGAATGGCGATGTGCTGCAGGGCGACCTCATCATCAAGGGTGGCGGCGACCCGAAACTGGTGCTGGAAAACTTCTGGCTGTTCCTGCGCAAGATCCGTTCGCGTGGGATACGCGAGATCCGCGGCAACCTGCTGCTCGACCGCACCATCTTCGAAGACCTGGCGCATGATGCGGCGCGCTTCGACGGCGACCCGCTGAAGCCGTACAACGTCGGACCGGATGCGCTGCTGCTCAACTACAAGTCGCTAAGCTTCCGTTTCGCCCCTGATCCGGCCAAAGGGAACGTCCAGGCGACCGTCGATCCGCCGCTTGCCGCCTATCCAGTGCAGGCGCCGCAGCTGTCGAATGGCGAGTGTGGCGACTGGCGGGCGAAGCTGAACCTCGCCATCGACAGTAACGGTGCGCGCTTCAATGGCGTGTATCCCGCGTCGTGCGGCGAACGCATCCTGAATGTCCATCCCTACCTGATGACGCATACCAAGTATTTCGACCTGGCGTTCCGCCGCATGTGGGCCGACCTGGGCGGCACACTGAAGGGCGAGACACGCGGCGGTGTCCTGCCACCGTCCGCGCGCCTGGTGGCGGAGTGGGATTCCGTGTCGCTGGCCGAGGTGATCCGGGACATCAACAAGTACAGCAACAATGTCATGGCGCGCCAGTTGCTGCTGACGCTGGCGGCGCAAGCAACGAAGATGCCGGCCAATACCGAAAGCGGTGCAACGGTGATCTCTGCCTGGCTGGTGGCCAAGGGCATCGCGGCGCCGGAACTGAGCGTGGAAAACGGTTCCGGCCTGTCGCGCGCAGAGCGCATCGCGCCGGTCACGCTGGCGAAAATCCTGGCGGCGTCGTTCCGGTCACCCACCATGCCGGAATTCATGGCTTCGCTGCCGCTGGTCGGTTACGACGGCACGATGCGCAAGCGGCTCGTCGAGCAATCCGTGGCGGGCAAGGCGCATATCAAGACGGGCTTGCTGAACGACGTGCGGGCGATTGCCGGCTATGTCCTTTCCGCGTCGGGGAAGCGTTACGTCGTGGTCTGCATCATCAACCATCCGAATGCGCAACGCGGCAGCGAAGCGCAGGATGCGCTTCTGCAGTGGGTGTACGAGCGGGGTTAGAGAAGCACCGGACGATCGGCAAGCTGGTTGCGCGTGGAGCCATCATCCGGATAGTGTTCCTGCAGCAGCGCATTCAACTGTGCCAGCGCCGCCATCACGCTGTCGTGATAATCGCGGCGAGCGAATCCCTGCGTCATCGTGCGGCACACGGCCTGCCAGTCCTGCGCGGCAACGGTGCGGCCGATGCCGCGGTCAGCGACGATTTCAACCTGGTGGTCCGCCAGATTGATGTAGACCAGTACGCCGCAATTTTCCTCGGTGTCCCAGACGCCATAGTGCGCAAACAGTTCCCGCGCACGTTCCCGAGGCGTTTGGCCGCCCAGCACGGCAAATATGCTCAGTGCCGGCTCGACAATCAGGCGCACTTCGGCGCGATGCCGCTTTTCGCCATCGGCAATGGCTTCCTCGATGGCCTTGAGCGTCGTCTCGGGAAACATCCGCCGTCCGAAACCCGTGGTCGTGGTGAGGTGCCTGAAAATGCGAGACAAGGTAGTCATTACCAGTTCCCCGAGGCGCCGCCACCATCCGCACTGCCGCCGCCGCCCGAAAATCCGCCACCGCCCCCGAATCCGCCGCCGCCTCCGCCAAAACCGCCGAAACCGCCATCACCATGACGGCCGCCCAGGATCACGCCGGGGATGGCACTTCCCCAGCCATGGCGATGGCGCGCATAACGCCGCGACTGTGCGCGCGAGAGCATCATGAACAGGATCATGAACACGAAGAACAGGATGAGTGAAATGTCGATCCCGCCATCCTCTTCCTGCGCGGCGGGCGCCTTGCCTTCCGGTGCGGGGAATTTTTCCTGGTCCAGCAGGCTGGTGATGGCCGACACGCCGGCCACCAGTCCGCCATAGAAATCATTCTGGCGGAAATGCGGCGCAATGACGTCCTGCAGGATGCGCTTGGACTGCGCATCGGTCAGCGAACCCTGCACGCCGCGTCCGGCCTCGATGCGCAAGCGTCGCAGCGAAGGCGGATTGTTCTTCGCCACCAGCAGCAGCACGCCGTCGTCCGCGCCCTTGCGCCCGAGCTTCCAGGCATCGAAGACGCGGATGCTGTATTGCTCGATGGATTCCGGCTCCGTCTTGCCGACGGTAAGGATCGCAACCTGGCTGCCGGTGCGCGTCTCGTAATCCTTCAGCACGTTTTCCAGTGCATCGCGCTGGTTCTCGGTCAGCATGCCTGCCTTGTCCGTCACCCGTTTCTGCAATGGCGGAACAGGCACGAAGTCCTGCCCATGGGCCGCCGCGATCAGCAGCATCAGCGCAAAGGCGAGCAGGGAACGGACGAGCGGCATGATGCTGGCTTACTTGCCGAAGTTGACGGCGGGTGCGTTCGAAATGGCCTTTTCGTTATCGACCGTGAACGAAGGCTTGACCTCGTAGTGGAACATCATCGCCGTGAGGTTGGTCGGGAAGCTGCGCGCCAGCACGTTGTACTCGCGCACTGCCTGGATGTAGCGCTGGCGGGCAACGGTGATGCGGTTTTCCGTACCTTCCAGCTGCGATTGCAGGTCACGGAAGCTGGTGTCGGCCTTCAGTTGCGGATAATTCTCGGACACCGCCATCAGGCGCGACAGCGCGCTCGACAGCTCGCCCTGCACCTGCTGGAACTTGCGGAAGGCTTCGGGATTGTTCAGCACTTCCGGCGTGATCTGGAAGCTGGTCGCCGCGGCGCGCGCCCGTGTCACCGATTCCAGCGTTTCCTTCTCGTGGGCGGCATAGCCTTTCACGGTATTGACCAGGTTCGGGATCAGGTCGGCACGGCGCTGGTACTGGTTGACGACTTCGCCCCACGCGGCTTTCACATGCTCATCCTTGTCCTGGAAATCGTTGTAGCCGCAGGCGCTGAGCAGCGAGGCAAGGAAAGCGACCGCAAGCCATTTCGTCCATGTCTTCATGAGATGTCCTTTTGTTGTTTGTCCCGATGGAAAGCCCGAGTTGCCAATTATGTATGGCCTCTTACCGCGGTTTCAACAGCACCGTGCTCATTGCCGCCAGGATCAGGCCCATCGCGGCGTAATCCTGCCAGTGCGGCGTTTCGCCCAGCATCCAGGCACCGGAAAACACGCCCAGCACCGGGATCATCATCACCGACAGGCTGGAGGCGATAGGCGGCAGGGTGCGCGCCAGCTGGAACCAGACCACGTGGGCAAAGCCGAAGATGATGACCGCGTTGTACACGATGGCCGCCGTCGTGCCTGCCGAAGGGATGTGCCAGGCGGCATGTTCCAACACGAAGGAAGCCACGGCCATGACGGCGGTCGTCAGTGCCAGCATCCAGAAGGTCAGGGAGATCGTTGGCATGTCGATGGTGGCGCGTTTCATCGCGACGGTGCCATAGCCCCATCCGGCAGCCGCAATAAGCGTGAACACCATGCCGAGCGGATTGCCGGCGAGTGCCGCGAATTCACTCGACAGCAAGAGTACCGCACCGGAAAACGCACAGCCGATCCCGATCCACGCCGCACGCGCCGGACGCTCGCCAAAGAACGCGAGGCCGCATAGCACTGCCCATACCGGCATGGTGTAGCCGAGGATGGCCGCCCGGCCCGAGGACAGCATTTTGACGCCGAGAATCATGAACACGTGCCAGATCAGCATATTGGGCACGGCCAGTCGCATGACCTGGGGCAGTTTTCCGCGCGGGATGGCAAGCGATGCGCCCTGCACCCGGGCGGCGATCCATAGTACGGGCAGGCCGCCGATCATGCTGACGGTACGGAAGGTGAGGGGAGGGAAATCCTGCACGCCGAACTTCATGATCGGCCAGTTGAAGCCCCAGCAGAGGGTCAGCAATGCGAGGAGTATCCAGTCCTTGCGGGAAAGGGATGTCATCCCGGAACGATAGCATGGCGCGTTACAATGTGTTTTTTACGTACTGATTCCGCGCAGGCCTACCGTGACCTTCATCGAAAAACTCTCCGCCGCATGGACGGCCAACAATTCCCTGCTGTGCGTCGGCCTCGATCCCGACGTGACGAAGTTCCCCGCCCAGTTCAAGCAGCAGCCGGACGCCATCTATGCATTCTGCAAGGCCATCATCGACGCCACGGCGGAAACCGCCTGCGCGTTCAAGCCGCAGATCGCCTACTTCGCCGCACTGCGCGCGGAAGACCAGCTGGAAGCCCTCTGCGCCTACATGCGCAGCACCTATCCGCAGATTCCGATCGTGCTCGATGCGAAGCGCGGCGACATCGGTGCCACCGCCGAGCAGTACGCGCGAGAAGCCTATGAGCGCTACGGCGCGGATGCGGTGACGGTCAATCCTTACATGGGTTTCGATTCGGTAGCGCCCTACCTGGAATGGAAGGACCGCGGCGTGATCATCCTGTGCCGCACGTCGAATCCGGGCGGCTCCGACCTGCAGTTCCTGAAGGCTGACGGCAAGCCGGTCTACCAGCACGTGGCGCAGCTGGTCGCGGAAAAATGGAACACCAATGGCCAGTGCGGCCTCGTGGTCGGCGCCACCTTCCCGAATGAGCTGGCGCAGGTGCGCAAGATCGTCGGCGACATGCCGCTGCTGGTGCCGGGTGTCGGTGCCCAGGGTGGGGACGTGGAAGCCACGGTGAAGGCGGGCCGGACCGCATCCGGCGCCGGCATGATGATCAATTCTTCCCGCGCCATCCTCTACGCGAAGGAACTGGCGGGCGAAGATTTCGCAAAGGCTTCCCGCCGCGTCGCAATCGAAACGCGCGACGCCATCAACGCCTTCAGGTAAAGAAGGCCAGCATTTCTTCCAGCAGCAGCCCGGGCACCTGCTCGGGAATGAAGTGGCCGGCGGGCACCGCCTTGCCGGTCACCGGCTGATCGCATTT
>NZ_LSTO01000001.1:3367052-3371599 GCF_002211445.1 Noviherbaspirillum denitrificans
ACAGGCCGTGGTCGCGACGCGCCACGATCGCGTATTCCACCAGCAGGATGGAGTTCTTGGTGGCGATGCCCATCAGCATGATGAGGCCGATCAGCGACGGCATGGAGAAGCTTTTCTGCGCGACCAGCAGGCCGACGAAGGCGCCGCCCAGCGACAGCGGCAGTGCCGCGAGGATCGTCACCGGATGCAGGAAGTCCTTGAACAGCAGCACCAGCACGATATAGATGCACAGCACGCCGGTCAGCATCGCCAGGCCGAAGCTGGCGAACAGTTCACCCATCACTTCAGCGTCGCCGACTTCGACCACCTTCACGCCCGGCGGCAGGTTCTGCACCGCCGGCAGCTTGTGCACCGCCGCCGTCACCTCGCCCAGCGGCAGGCCCGACAGCTCGATCTCGAAATTGATGTTGCGCGAGCGGTCGTAACGGTCGATCACCGCCGGGCCGCCGGTCACTTCAAGGTCGGCGACCTGGCCGAGCATCACCGGGCCTTTGCGGCCGGGCACCGTCAGGCGCTCCAGCACGCCGAGGTCTTCGCGCGCGGCTTCGTCGAGCCTGACCACGATCGGCACCTGGCGCTGCGACAGGTTCATCTTCGGCAGCGAGACATCGTAATCGCCGACGGTCGCAATGCGCAGCGTCTCGCCGATCACGCTGCTGGTGACGCCGAGGTCGGCCGCGCGCGCGAAGTCGGGACGGATCGCGATTTCCGGGCGGATCAGGCTGGCGGTGGAAGCCACATTGCCGAGGCCGGGAATGGTGCGCAAGTCTTTCTCGACGGCCAGCGCTGCCGCGCGCAGCGCATTGGCATCTTCGCCGGTCAGCACGAGAACGTACTTCTCGCCCGAGCCGCCGAGGCCGACCTTGGTGCGCGCGCCGGGCAATTGCTCCAGCGCCGCGCGGATGTTGTTCTCGATTGGCTGCTTGCGCGGGCGCTTGCCGCGCTCGGTCAGCTGGATGGTGAGCGTGGCCTTGCGTGCTTCGGCCGCTCCCTGCGGCGCGAAGGGGTCGGTGCCCGCGCTGCCGCCACCGATGGTGGTGTACACGCTCTTCACATGTTCCACGCCGGACACCAGCGTCCGCGCATGTTCGGCAGCCTTCATCGTGTTGGCCAGCGTCGACCCCGGCGGCAGCTCGACGTACACCTGCGTCTGCGAATTGTCGTCCGCCGGGATGAAGCCGGTCGGCAGCAGCGGGATCAGCATGATGGAACCGATGAAGAACAGCGTCGCCAGGATCATCGTCGACAGCCGGTGCTTCAGGCACCAGCCGGCCCAGCGCATGTAGGTCTTCATCCAGCGCGGATCGCCGTGGTTGTCGACGATGGGCTTGAGGATGTAGGCGGACATCATCGGCGTCAGCACGCGCGCGACGATCAGCGACGCGAACACCGCGAGCGATGCCGTCCAGCCGAACTGCTTGAAGAACTTGCCGGGCACGCCGCTCATGAAGGCCGTCGGCAGGAACACCGAGATCAGCGTGAAGGTGGTGGCGATCACCGCCAGGCCGATCTCGTCGGCCGCTTCCATCGCCGCCTGGTAGGGCGTCTTTCCCATGCGCAGGTGGCGCACGATGTTTTCCACTTCCACGATGGCGTCGTCGACCAGGATACCGATCACCAGCGACAGCGCGAGCAGCGTGACGACATTGATCGAGAAGCCGAGCAGGTACATGCCGATGAAGGCGGGAATCACCGACAGCGGCAGCGCGACCGCCGACACGAAGGTCGCACGCCAGTCGCGCAGGAAGAGCCAGACCACGATCACGGCCAGCAGCGCGCCTTCGAGCAGCAGCTGCAGCGAGCCGTCGTATTCTTCCTCCACCGGCACGACGAAGTTGAATGCTTCGGTGATTTCCAGGTCGGGATGCTGTTCCTTCAGTTCGACCAGCGCCTTCTGCACCGCGGCGCCAACCGTGACCTCGCTCTCGCCCTTGCTTCGCGAGACTTCGAAGCCCACTACCGGCTTGCCGTTGAGCAGCGCGGCGGAGCGGCGCTCGGCGATGGTATCGCTGACGTCGGCCACTTCATCGAGTCGGATGCGGCGGCCATCGGACAGCGGCAGTTCGAGGCGCGCCAGTTCCTCGGCCGATTTCACCGTGGCAAGCGTGCGCATCGGTTGTTCGCCGCCGCCGAGGTCTGCGCGTCCACCTGCACTTTCGCTCTGCATCAGGCGCAGCTGCCGCGAGATGTCGGCGGCGGTCGCGCCGAGCGCGAGCATCTTGCCCGGATTGAGCGCGACGCGCACTTCGCGCGTCACGCCGCCCACGCGGTTGACGGCACCGACGCCGCGCACCGACAGCAGCTTGCGCGAAATGTCGTTGTCGACGAACCAGGACAGCGCTTCCTCATCCATGCGCGGCGACGCAATGGTGAAAGCCAGCACCGGCTGCGCGGCGAGGTCCATCTTGTTGACGATCGGGTCGCGCACATCGCCGGGCAGGTCGGCACGCACGCGCGCCACGGCGGAGCGCACGTCGTCCACTGCTTCCTGCACCGGCTTTTCAAGACGGAATTCGGCAGTGAGGGTGACGCCGCCGTCCTGCACCTTGGTGTAGATGTGCTTCAGGCCCTGCACGGTGGCAATCGAATTCTCGATCTTGCGCGCGACCTCGGTTTCCAGCTGTGCGGGGGCGGCGCCCGGCAGCGATACCGACACGCTGACGGTCGGCAATTCGATGTCGGGGAAGTTCTGGATCTTCATGCCCTTGAAGGAGAGCACGCCGGCGAAAGTCAGCATCACGAACAACATGACCGCCGGGATCGGGTTCCTGATCGACCAGGACGATACGTTCATCATCGGGCCAACTCCTTACTTGGCGGCAGGCGCGCCGTTGCTGTCGCTCGCGAGGCGCACGAGGTCGCCGTCGTTCAGGAAACCGGCGCCGCTGACCACGACCGCCGTATCGGGCTTCAGACCTTCAAGCACCTCGACGCGGTCGCCGATGCGGCGGCCGGTCTTGACCTTGAGCTGTTGCACGCGGTTGTCCGGCGTCAGGCTGAAGACGTAATTGAAGCCGTCCCGCAAGACTACCGCCTGCTGCGGCACCGTCAGCGCGGACGAGGTACCGAGGTCGAATTCGCCGCGCGCGAACATCCCGGCGCGCGCCGGCGGCGTGTTTTCATTGGCCGGCGCGAGGTCGACATAGACGATGGCCGCGCGGTTCTGCGGATCGACGGTGGGTCCGACCATGCGTACCTTGCCCTTGAGTTCGGCGCCGTTGACGGCAACAATGGATGCCGGCATGCCCGTCTTGATGCGGCCGAGTTCCGACGAGGTCACTTCGGCGCGCCACTCCAGCCGGCCCTTGCGGATCATGCGGAACAGTTCCGTCCCTGTGGGAACGACCGCGCCGACAGTGGCCGCGCGCGCGGAAATGATGCCGCTGTCTGGCGCAAGGACCTGGACCTTCTTCAGGCGCAACTGCTGCGCCGACAGCGTCGCCTTCGCGGCTTCGACCTTGGCCTTCTGCGTCTGTTCCGCGGTCAGGTACTGGTTGATCTGCTGCTCGCTCAATGCACCGGTGCTCTGCAGGGTGCGGGCGCGTGCCGCGTTTGCGGCGGCTTCGGCGGCGTTGGCTTCGGCTTCCATCAGTGCCGCGCGTGCCTGCGCGACGTCGGCGGCAACCGATTCATTGGCGAAGGTGGCAAGCACCTGTCCCGCGCGCACCTGGTCGCCGACATTCACGAGGACGTCGGCCAGGCGCAGGCCATTCGATTCGCTGCCGATGATCGCTTCCTGCCAGGCGGCGATGTTGCCGTTGGCGGCGAGGCGGATCGGCATGGAGGTGGATTGCGGACGAACGGTCGACACGGTCAGCGCCGGCTTCGGCCCGGCGGGCTTCTTGTCGTCGGCGGCCTGCGTGGCGGGGGACAGCAATGTTGCGCCGCAGGCAAGCAGGACCAGTGCGAGCAGCGCGACGGCCACGGGCTTGAGTTGGAATCGGTTCATGGTCTGGTTTCCATCATTCATATTTGAAATCGTGTCAGCGCTGTGCCGTCCATCCGCCGCCGGCCGCGCGGTACAGCGCGACCCAGGCGCTGCGGCGCTCGCGTTCCAGCGCAACCAGCGCATTCTCGGCAGTGAGGCGGTTGCGGCGCGCTTCTTCCAGTTCGACCAGGCTGGCGAGCCCGGCCTTGTAGCGCGCTTCGGTGGCGGTGAAGGATGTGCGGTAGCCCTCGACCGAGATACGGGCATCCTCGCCACGCGCGGCGGTGCTTTGCAGGTTGACCAAGGCTTCCTCGACTTCGCGCACCGCCTGGCGCACGCGGGCACGGTAGGCGGCGGCCGCGGCTTCATAACGGGCCTCGGCGGCTTCGACATTCGCTGCGCGGCGTCCGCCGTCGAACAGCGGCAGGGACATCGCCAGCGGGCCGATCGACCAGGTGGACAAGTCGGCGTCGACGCCGCCACTGCGGAAGTTGGCGCGGCCGATCGAACCGCTCAGGCTGAGGCGCGGGAAACGCTGGGCGCGCGCGCCGCCGATCTCGGCGGCAGCGGCGGCGACTTCGCGCTCGGCGGCGAACACATCCGGGCGTTGCGACAGCAA
>NZ_LSTO01000001.1:3371609-3380883 GCF_002211445.1 Noviherbaspirillum denitrificans
TCGCCGCGGTCGGACTGGGAGAAGTCAACAAGTTCCTCGAACCGGTGGCCGGCGCCGTGCTGGCGAAGATTGCCATCCTCGTATTCATCATCGTCTTCATCCAGAAGCGGCCGCAAGGATTGTTCGCCATGAAAGGCAGGAGCGCAGAATGAGCCCGTCCCTTTTTTCCCGTCCAGCCTGGACCGGCATCCTCGCCTGCGCGGGCATCCTCGCGCTGCTGCCGGTACTCAACCTCGCCTTCGAACCCGGCCATGCGCTGCATGTGTCCAGCTATACCGTCGCTCTGGTCGGCAAGTTCATGTGCTATGCCATCGCCGCGCTGGCGCTCGACCTGGTGTGGGGCTACACCGGCATCCTGTCGCTCGGCCACGGCCTGTTTTTCGCGCTCGGAGGCTATGCGCACGGCATGTACCTGATGCGCTCCATCGGCAAGGATGGCGTGTACCAGAGCCACCTGCCGGACTTCATGGTCTTCCTCGACTGGAAGGAGTACCCGTGGTACTGGTCCTTCACCGACAGCTTCTGGTACGCGATGCTGCTGGTTGTCCTCGTGCCGGGTGCGCTGGCCTTCGTGTTCGGTTATTTCGCCTTCCGCTCGCGCATCAAGGGCGTGTACTTCTCGATCATCACGCAGGCGATGACCTTTGCCTTCATGCTGCTGTTCTTCCGCAACAACACCGGCTTCGGAGGCAATAACGGCTTCACCGACTTCAAGCGCATCCTCGGCTTCACCATCACCGAGCCCGGAACCAAGGCGGCGCTCTACCTGCTGACGCTTGCGGCGCTGGTCGGCTCGCTGTTCCTGTGCCGCTGGATCGTCACGTCCAAGCTGGGGCGCGTGCTGCAGGCGGTGCGTGACTCCGAGTCGCGCCTGATGTTCATCGGCTATAACCCGCTGTGGTTCAAGCTGTTCGTCTGGACGCTGTCCGCCATCCTGTGTGGCATCGCCGGCGCGCTGTACGTGCCGCAGGTCGGCATCATCAACCCGTCTGAAATGTCGCCCGGCAATTCCATCGAAATGGTGATCTGGGCCGCCGTCGGCGGGCGCGGTTCTCTGCTCGGGCCGATCATTGGCGCCTTCTCGGTCAACGGCTTGAAGAGCTGGTTCACCGCCGCCTTCCCCGACCTCTGGCTGTACGCGCTCGGCGCGATCTTTATTCTTGTGACCCTCTTCATGCCGCAGGGCATCCTGGGCCTCGCCGCCAAGCTCCGCCAACCGAAGGAGGCAGCATGAACGACACCACCAAGGCCTACCAATTCGTCGAGGAAAACAAGCACGCCGAGTACGGCACCTCCTACGGGCGTCCGAAGACGGAAGGCGTGGACACCACACACGGCGCGATCCTTTATCTTGAAGACATCACGGTTTCCTTTGACGGCTTCAAGGCGATCAACAAGCTGACCCTCGACATCTCGGTCGGCGAATTGCGCTGCATCATCGGTCCGAACGGCGCGGGCAAGACCACGATGATGGATGTCATCACCGGCAAGACACGGCCGGCATCCGGTACCGCTTTCTTTGGCCAGACCATTGACCTGACCAGGATGACGGAATACGAGATCGCCCATGCTGGCATAGGCCGCAAGTTCCAGCGACCGACTGTGTTCGAACAGCACACGGTATTCGAGAACCTGGAACTGGCGATGAAGATGGACAAGCGCGTGAAGCCGACGCTGTTCTTCCGGCTGACGACGGAGCAGAAGGGAAAGATCGACGAAATCCTGAAGCTGATCCGCCTCACCGGCCAGGAAAGCCGCCTCGCTGGCCTGCTGTCGCACGGACAGAAACAGTGGCTGGAAATCGGCATGCTGCTGATGCAGGAACCCCAGTTGCTGCTGCTGGATGAACCGGTAGCCGGCATGTCCGATGCCGAAACCGCACGCACCGCCGAACTCCTGAACGAACTGCGCGGCAAGCATTCGATCATGGTGGTCGAGCACGACATGGCCTTCGTGACCGAAATCGCGCAGGAAGGCAAGGTCACCGTGCTGCACGAAGGATCCGTCCTCGCGGAAGGCACCATGCAACAGGTGCAGTCCGACGAGCGTGTCATCGAAGTCTACCTGGGCCGCTGACCATGCTGAATGTCGAACAACTGAACCAATACTACGGCGCGGCGCACACCCTGCGCGGCGTGTCGCTGTCCCTGAACAAGGGCGAGTGCCTTGCCCTGCTCGGCCGCAACGGCGTCGGCAAGACCACCCTGCTCAAGTGCCTGATGGGCGTGCTGCCTGTCGCGAAAGGCCATGTGCAGCTCGACGGCAAGGACATCACTAAGCTCAAGCCGCACGAGCGCGCATCGCTCGGCATCGCCTACGTGCCGCAGGGCCGCGAAATCTTTGCCCGCCTGACCGTCGAGGAAAACCTGATGATGGGCATGGCCGTGAAGTCCGGCAGGCAAGCGTCGAAGATCAAGGGCGAAGTCTTCGAACTCTTCCCCGTACTGAAGGAAATGCTGCACCGGCGCGGCGGCGACCTTTCGGGGGGACAGCAGCAGCAGCTTGCCATCGCCCGCGCGCTTCTGGCCGATCCCAAACTCATCATCCTCGACGAACCGACCGAAGGCATCCAGCCGTCCATCATCAAGGACATCGGCAAGGTGATCCGCCTGCTGCGCCAGCGCGGTGACATGGCGATCCTGCTGTGCGAGCAGTACTTCGACTTCGCGCACGAACTGGCCGACCGTTTCGTCGTGCTGTCGCGCGGCGAAGTGGTCGCCTCGGGCACCCAGGACAAGATGAATAGCGAGGACGTCAAGCGCCACTTGGCGGTATAGTCTGGACATGCGAATCGCCGAGCCCACGCCAGCGCTGATTGCAGGGAATTCCGCCGAGCCTTGGCAGGCGTGGCTCGCCCTTGGCTTCGGCCGTTACGATGACACTACACGCCTGGTCGAACGCTCCCACTATGGCCCACTGCGCGTACAGAAGCCGCTTTACCCGGAAGGCAGCGACATCTGCCACGCAATCGTCGTGCATCCGCCGGGCGGCGTAGTGGGCGGCGACCAGCTCGACATCCATGCCTGCGTCGGCCAGCAGGCGAATGCATTCATCACCACGCCCGGCGCCGCCAAGTGGTACAAAGCGAACGGCCGCGTGTCCCGTCAAAGCGTACACCTGAATGTCCGCGACGCCGGATCGCTCGAATGGCTGCCGCAGGAAACCATCTTCTTCGATGCCGCCGAGGTGGAGCTCGACATAGTCGTCGAACTCGGCAGCGAGGCGTCTTATATCGGCTGCGACATCCTGTGCTTCGGTCGTACCGCCTCCGGCGAGATCTTTTCCTCTGGGCGTGTCGCGCAGCGCACGAGCATCCGGCGCGACGGCAAGCTGGTCTGGTTCGAACAGGGCGAGCAGCGGGCCGATGCAATATCCAGCACGCTCGGCATGGCCGGAAAGACCGTCTGCGCGACGCTGGTTGGCGTCGGCAAGCCGCTACCTTCCGGCGCCGTCCACGCCATTCGCGAAGCCTGCGCCACTGACGGCACATTCGGCGTCACACAAATGAAATCGGTGGTCGTCGCCCGCTACCTCGGCGATTCGAGCGAAACCGCGAAGCAATTGATGACAGCGGCATGGCGCATCCTGCGCCCGCTGCTGACCGGCCGCGACGCAGTCGTCCCCCGCATCTGGAACACTTGAACAAGGAGAACCCATGGAGCTCACTCCAAGAGAAAAAGACAAACTCCTGATATTCACCGCCGCGCTGCTGGCCGAACGCCGCAAGGCACGCGGACTGAAGCTCAACTATCCGGAAGCGGTGGCTCTCATCACCGCAGCCATCATGGAAGGCGCGCGCGACGGCAGGACGGTCGCCGAGCTGATGTCCGAAGGCACGAAGGTCCTGGCACGCGAGGATGTAATGGACGGCGTGCCGGAAATGATCCCCGAGATCCAGGTCGAAGCCACCTTCCCCGACGGCACCAAGCTCGTCACCGTCCACCACCCGATTCCCTAGGAGGTCGCCATGATTCCAGGTGAAATGCTGGTCGAACCGGGCGAGATCGAGCTGAACGCTGGCCGCGCGACAGCCACCGTGAAAGTCGCCAACAGTGGCGACCGGCCGATCCAGGTCGGCTCCCACTTCCATTTCTTTGAAGTCAATCCGGCGCTGCAATTCGACCGCCAGGTTGCCTACGGCATGCGGCTTAACATTGCTGCCGGCACGGCGGTCCGCTTCGAGCCGGGCCAGGAACGCACCGTCGAACTCGTCGCGCTCGCGGGCGACCGCAAGGTGTACGGCTTCAACGGCAAGGTGATGGGAGACCTCCAATGACAAAAATTTCGCGGCAAGCGTATGCCGAAATGTTCGGCCCCACCGTCGGCGATCGCGTCCGCCTCGCCGATACCGAACTGTTCATCGAAGTCGAAAAGGACTTCACTGTCTACGGCGAGGAAGTGAAATTCGGCGGCGGCAAGGTGATCCGCGACGGCATGGGCCAGTCGCAGCGCAACCATGCCGACGTGATGGACACCGTCATCACCAATGCCCTCATCCTAGACCACTGGGGCATCGTGAAGGCCGACATCGGCATCAAGGCCGGCCGCATCGCGGGCATCGGCAAGGCCGGCAATCCGGATATCCAGCCGAACGTCACGATGGCGATCGGCGGCGCAACCGAGATCATTGCCGGCGAAGGCATGATCGTGACGGCGGGCGGCATCGATTCGCACATCCACTTCATCTGCCCGCAACAGATCGAGGAAGCGCTGATGTCGGGCGTGACCACGATGCTCGGCGGCGGCACCGGCCCGGCGGTCGGTACGGCGGCAACCACCTGCACTCCCGGCCCCTGGCATATCCATTCGATGCTGTCGGCGGCAGATGCCTTCCCGATGAACCTCGGCTTCCTCGGCAAGGGCAATGTAAGCCTGCCCGTACCGCTGGAAGAGCAGATCCGTGCCGGCGCCATCGGCCTCAAGCTGCATGAGGACTGGGGCACGACACCGGCTGCCATTGACAACTGCCTGTCTGTCGCCGACCGCATGGACATCCAGGTGGCGATCCATACCGATACGCTGAATGAAGGCGGCTTCCTCGAACATACACTGGCGGCCTTCAAGGACCGCACCATCCACACCTTCCATACCGAAGGCGCGGGCGGCGGCCATGCACCGGACATCATCGCGGCGGTCGGCCAGGGCAATGTCCTGCCCTCTTCGACCAACCCGACACGGCCCTATACCGTCAACACGCTCGACGAGCACCTCGACATGCTGATGGTGTGCCATCACCTCGATCCCGCCATCGCCGAGGACATCGCGTTTGCGGAATCACGCATCCGTCGCGAGACGATTGCCGCGGAAGACATCCTGCATGACATCGGCGCGATCTCGATGATGTCGTCCGACTCGCAGGCCATGGGCCGCGTGGGCGAAGTCGTGCTGCGCACCTGGCAGACCGCACACAAGATGAAGGTGCAGCGCGGCTCGCTGCCGGAAGATTCGTCACGCAACGACAACTTCCGCGCAAAGCGCTACATCGCCAAGTACACCATCAATCCGGCCATCACCCATGGCATTTCGCACGTGGTCGGCTCCCTGGAACCGGGCAAGATCGCCGACATCGTGATCTGGAAACCGGCCTTCTTCGGCGTCAAGCCTTCGATGATCCTCAAGAGCGGCATGATTGCCGCTGCACAGATGGGCGACCCGAACGCATCCATCCCAACGCCGCAGCCGGTGCATTACCGGATGATGTTCGGCGCCTACGGCGGCGGGCTGAAAACTTCGTTCACCTTCGTTTCGCAGGCCGCGCTCGATGCGGGCATCGGCGACGCGCTCAAACTGAACAAGCCGTTGATCGCAGTGAAGAATACGCGCGCGGTGCGCAAGGCCGACATGATCCACAACGGCCTCGCGCCGAAGATGGAAGTCGATCCCGAGACCTACGAGGTGCGTGCCGACGGCGAGTTGCTGGTGTGCGAGCCGGCCAAGGTCCTGCCAATGGCGCAACGCTATTTCCTGTTCTGACAACATGCTGACACTCCATACCAAGATCGACAGCGCCGAAAAAATCGACGGTGAACTCGTCCTCCCCTACGAACTGCGCGAGAAAAGCCGCCTGCGCGCCATGCTGCTCTCGGGTGAAGAGGTCGCGGTGTTCACCGTGCGCGGCACCGTCCTGCGCAACGGCGACCTGCTAAGGGGCGATGACGGCCGCGTAGTGAAGATCGTGGCCGCCAAGGAAGCGACCTATCGCGTCGACTGCGCAACGCCGCGCGACCTGCTGCGCTGTGCCTTCCATCTCGGCAACCGCCACACGCAGGCGCAGGTCGACGGCACGCCCGACAAGGGTTTCCTGCGTATCCGCAAGGACACCGTGCTGAAGGACATGCTGGAAGGCCTCGGCGCCACGGTGACGGAAGAACAGGCGCCGTTCGAGCCGGAGTCGGGGGCCTACGGCGGCGGCCATCACCATCACGGCGACGACCATCACCACCATCCGCTGGCGCCGATTCCGCTGCGGCAAAAGATCCATCGCCCATCGGACAAGTCCTGATGCAAGCAACGGCCCTCCTCCACCTGTTCCAGCTCGCCAGCCCATCGCTGCCGATTGGCGCGTACAGCTATTCGCAAGGACTGGAAGCAGCCCTGGAGAAGGGAATCGTGTGCAACGAAGCGACTGCACGCGCGTGGATCGTCGAGGCACTGCATCATGTCGTGGCCCGCTTCGAAGCACCGGTCATGTGGCGCCTGCTGCACGCCTTTGCGGCACAGGACCTCGCTGCTGTTACCACATGGACGGAACGCTTCGTCGCCGCGCGCGACACCGCCGAATTCCGGGCAGAGACGATCCAGATGGGCTATTCGCTGACGAAGCTCGCCATCGACCTGAAGGTCGCCGACGACGCCTTGCGCACCCTGCTGGAAGCGCAACCGGAAGTGCCGTTGCCCACCGCGCTGGCCTACGCCGCCGTTGCGCTGGACGTGCCACATGAAGCCGCCCTGCTCGGCATGCTGTTTTCCTGGGCTGAAAACCAGGTGCTGGTATGCGTGAAGTCCGTGCCGCTCGGCCAGGTCGCCGGACAGCGGCTGCTGCTGTCGCTGCAGCCCGAGCTGGAACGCGCCGCACACACCGCCATGCAGTTGGCGGATGATGAACTGTCCAACTGGTCCCCCGGCCTGTCCCTGCTATCCATGCAACATGAGGTGCAGTACAGCCGCTTGTATCGATCCTGAACCCACTGAACACTATGACTACATCCTCCAATCCCCTGCGCGTAGGCATCGGCGGCCCTGTCGGCTCCGGCAAGACGGCATTGTGCGAAATGCTGTGCAAGGCGATGCGCGACCATTACGACATGGCCGTCATTACCAATGACATCTACACCAAGGAAGACATGGAAATCCTGCTGCGCGCGAATGCGCTGCCGGCGGATCGGCTGATGGGTGTCGAGACGGGCGGCTGCCCGCACACCGCGATCCGCGAGGATGCGTCGATCAACCTCGAAGCCATCGCGCGCATGAGCGCCGATTTCCCCGATCTTGACCTGATCCTGGTGGAATCCGGCGGTGACAACCTCGCGGCAACCTTCAGCCCGGAATTGTCGGACCTGACGATCTATGTGATCGACGTGGCCGGCGGCGAAAAGATTCCGCGCAAGGGAGGCCCGGGCATCACCCGCTCCGACCTGCTGATCATCAACAAGACCGACCTCGCGCCCTACGTCGGCGCCAACCTCGACATCATGGCGAGCGATGCGAAGAAGATGCGCGGCGACCGGCCGTTCATCTTCACCAACCTGCGCAGCGGCGACGGCGTGGAGAAAGTCGTGGACTTCATCCGCAAGCAGGGCTTGCTGGATGAAGTGAAGAAAAAGTAATCAGATGCGCTGGACCTCGGCCTTGAACCGGTCCAGCCCTTCCAGCATTTTCACGAAGGCGGCTTCCACCTGAGCGGGGTCGCCCTTCACGCCCAGCTCGATATGGCGCCGCGTTGTCGCATCGCCCACGCTCGGCAGGCTGAACACCTTCACCAGCGGAAATTCCGATTCGATGGCTTCCATCATCGGCGTCAGCGTCGATTCCGCCTGGCCGAACACCAGTACCGCCTTTTCCGCCCGCGGGGCTTTCTGGAACAAGTGCGCGTAGTGCGTATCAAGCACCCACTCGATCATCGGCCAGGCCATGACCGGAAAGCCGGGGACGAAATAATGCGCGCCCTTCCCGTGCGTGACGGAAAAACCGGGGATCTTGTTGTACGGATTGGGAATGATGGACGCGCCTTGCGGGAACTCGCCCATCTTCAGGCGATGTGCATTGTCCGGAGAATTGAAGTCGGGATGCCTGCCCTCTTCGCGCGCCACGTCGCCGATGCGTTCCTCGATCTTGGCCTTCGCTTCCGGATGCAGTTCCAGCGGCACGCCGAGCGCGGCGGCGGCGCACTGGCGCGTATGGTCGTCCGGCGTCGCGCCGATGCCGCCACAGGAAAACACGATGTCGTCACTGGCGAAGCTGCGTTTCAGGAGGGAGGTGATGCGCTCGCGGTCGTCGCCCGCATATTCCGCCCACCCTAGTTGCAGGCCGCGCGCCGACAGCAGTTCCACCACTTTTGGAAAATGCTTGTCCGTGCGCTTGCCCGAAAGGATTTCGTCGCCGATGATGATCAGTCCGATGGCCATGGCAGTGTCCGTTTTGGCAAAACGACATTATGCCGCAGCGCGCGCGATCGTACTTTTCAGTTGATATCCTTGATTCCCACAGCACGATGCGCGGCCAGCGCGCCCATGCAGTAATGTTGGAACCAGAGTCCGGTGAACACGAACACCAGCACATACAGCCAGATCGCGCCCGCCGCCAGCAGTGGAAAGAAGATCACCGACAGCGCCCCGCCCAGCCAAAGCAGTGTCGGCGCCGCACCCATGGAGCCCGCGATGGCGCCGATCAGCAGTAGCGGCCAGCGGTGGATGCGCATGATGTCGCGGATCTCCTGCGCATCGGCATGCTCGGCCAGCGCGTCATAGGCCATCACGCGATACGTCAGCCAGCCCCACAGTGCCGGCTGGATGATGAAAGTCAGCGGCGGAAACAGCGACAGCGGCAATGTCACCAGCCACAGCACGGCGAAGATGACAAAGGAATACGTCGCCACCCACAGGCTTCCGAGGACACTTCCGCCGCGGCGCTTTTCGAGGTCGGCGTAATGGCGGCTGCCGATATGCCTGACGATGATGGGCATTGCCAGCGTTCCGACGAACACCAGGGCCGTCAGGATCATCAGCGGCAACAGCACCCACATCGCGATCAGCGGCACGAGCACCGAAGTCATACC
>NZ_LSTO01000001.1:3380893-3385452 GCF_002211445.1 Noviherbaspirillum denitrificans
CCCCGACATCGTCAAAGCCTACCTCCTCGACCTGCAGAAGCGCATCGTCGGCGCCCTCGAACAGGTGGACGGCAAGCAATTCATCATCGACCAGTGGGAACGTCCGCACGGCACCAGCCCGATCAATGGCGGCGGCATTTCGCGCATCATCGAGGAAGGCAATGTGCTGGAACGCGGCGGGGTCGGCTTCTCGCACGTCAGTGGCAGCAGCCTGCCGCCGACAGCGGCCGCCAACCGTCCGGAAATCGCCGGGCGCAGCTGGGAGGCGATGGGCGTATCGCTGGTGATGCATCCTCGCAATCCCTACGCGCCGACCTCGCACATGAACGTGCGCTTCTTCACCGCGACCAAGGAAGGCGAAGAACCGGTCTGGTGGTTCGGCGGCGGCATGGACCTGACGCCCTACTACGGCTTCGAGGAAGATGCGACGCACTTCCACCAGGCTTGCAGGGATGCGCTTGCGCCCTTCGGCAGCAGCCTGCATCCGCGCTTCAAGAAATGGTGCGACGACTACTTTTACCTGAAACACCGCCAGGAACCGCGCGGCGTGGGCGGTATCTTCTTCGACGACTTCCATGAGCTCGGCTTTGAAGAAAGCTTCGCGATGATCCGCAGCGTCGGCGACCATTTCATCGATGCCTACGTGCCGGTCCTAGAGCGCCGCAAGGACACGCCCTATGGCGAACGCGAACGCGACTTCCAGGCTTACCGCCGCGGACGCTATGTCGAGTTCAACCTGGTGTTCGACCGCGGCACGCTGTTCGGCCTGCAATCGGGCGGCCGCACCGAGTCGATCCTGATGTCGATGCCGCCGGTCGTGAAATGGCGCTATGACTGGAAGCCAGAGCCGGGCACGCCGGAAGCGAAGCTGTACACCGATTTCCTCAAGCCGCGCGAATGGGTGTGACCGCAAGCCCGCGTCGCTGTGTCGCCGTATTGGGCGGCAGTTTCGACCCCGTCCACAACGGCCACGTCGCCCTTGCGGGCTACTTCGCCAAGCTGCTGGTGCCGGACGAACTGCGCGTCATCCCCGCCGGCCAGCCGTGGCAGAAGCAGGGTTTGCAGACGCCGCCGGAACACCGTGTCGGCATGGCGCGCAAGGCCTTCGGAGCGCTTGCCGTCCCGGTCGTGATCGACGAGCAGGAAATCCGGCGCGGTGGCGCGACGTACACCATCGATACCCTGCGCGCGCTGCGCCAGGATCTCGGCCCGGATGTATCGCTGGCTTTCCTGATGGGCGCGGACCAGTTGCAAAAATTGCAAACATGGAAGGAATGGCAGGGCCTGTTCGACTACGCCCACCTGTGCGCCGCGTCGCGCCCGGGCTATGGCATACAGGACATGACGCCCGAAGTGGCCCGCGAATTCACGCGCCGCGCGGCAACGCCGGAACAAATCCGTAGCACGCCAAAGGGTTTGACTTACATCGCCACCAACCTGGCGATCAATATTTCGGCAACGCAAATCCGTACCACACTCGAACAGGGGGGCGATGTAGCGTCGCTGATCCCGGCCGGGGTGCTAGACTATATACAACAACACCATCTCTACAGAAACTAATGGACATCAAAAAACTGCAAACCGCCGTCATCGACGCCCTTGAAGACGTAAAAGCTCAAGACATCCGCGTCTTCGACACCGTCCATCTCACCAGCATGTTCGATCGCCTGGCCATCGCCTCCGGCACTTCCAACCGCCAGACCAAGGCACTCGCCGCGTCGGTACGCGACAAGGTCAAGGAAAAGGGCGGCACCGTCGTCTCGATCGAAGGTGAAGAGACCGGCGAATGGGTGCTGGTCGACCTCGGCGACATGGTGGTGCACATCATGCAGCCGGCGATCCGCGACTACTACCGCCTCGAGGAAATCTGGGGTGAAAAGGAAGTGAAGTTCGGCGCCGCCAAGCGCACCGCGAAGAAGACCGCGGCTGACGAAGCCGACGGTGAAGCCAAGCCGGCACGCAAGCGTTCGACCCACGTCGCCGCATCGCAGACCACGCTGGACGATGACGAGCCGAAGAAGCCGGCGCGCAAGACCGCTGCCCGCAAGACGACGGCCACCAAGACCACCGCGACCAAGACGGCAGCGACCAAGACGGCAGCAACCAAGTCGGCTGCGACCAAGACCACGGCCGCCCGCAAGACTGCCGCCAAGACCCCGGTCGGCAAGACCGTGAAGGTTGCCACCGCCAAGACCGCCGCACCGAGGAAGACCGCCGCCAAGCGCACGACCGCCAAGTAAGCTGCCATGCAGCTCATCATCGCCGCGGTGGGCCACAAGATGCCCGCCTGGATCGAAGACGGGTTCGGCGAATATGCGAAGCGCATGCCGCCGGAGTGCCGCATCCTCCTGAAGGAAATCAAGCCTGTAGAACGTTCCGGCAGCAAGACTGCCGAAACGGTCATGGCGCTCGAGCGCGGCAAGATCGAGGCGGCCATCCCGAAGGGATCGCGCATCATCGCGCTCGACGAGCGGGGCAAGGATCTTACGACGGTGCAACTGTCGCAGCTGCTGACGCAGTGGCAACAAGACGGGCGGGATGTTACATTCGTCATAGGCGGGGCTGACGGGCTGGACGCGGGCTTCAAGGCGTCCGCCGACATGCTGGTCCGCGTGTCGAGCCTGACCCTTCCGCACGGCATGGTGCGCGTCCTGCTCGCCGAGCAGCTGTACCGCGCGTGGTCGATCACGCAGAACCACCCGTACCACAGGGTTTGAGAATTCCAATGAAACCGGCAGACAACAAGATCTACCTCGCTTCCAAGAGCCCGCGCCGGCGCGAGCTGCTGCGCCAGATCGGCGTCGAATTCGAACTGATGCTGCTGCGCGGCGAAGGACCGCGCGGGCCCGATGTCAGCGAGGATGTCCTGCCGAACGAAAAGGCGGAAGACTATGTGGTGCGCGTGACGCGCGAGAAGGCCGAGCAGGCGTGGAAGATCATGCTGGCGCGCCGGCTTCCGCCGCGCCCGGTGCTGGCTGCCGATACCACCGTCGTCATTGACGGCCGCATCCTCGGCAAACCTGCCGACGAGGCGGAAGCGATGGACATGCTGCGCGCCCTCTCCGGCCGCACCCACCAGGTCATCACCAGCATCGCCCTGCACCGCGATGGCGCCACCTTCCAGCAGACGCAGTCTTCCGACGTCACCCTGTCCGTCCTCAGCGAGGAAACGATGCGCGCCTACTGCGCGACATCCGAGCCCTATGACAAGGCGGGCGGCTACGGCATCCAGGGCATCGCGGCGGTGTTCATCAAGCACATCGCCGGCAGCTACACCGGGATCATGGGCCTGCCACTGCACGAGACCGCACAACTATTAAATCAAGCCGGTATCCCGACTTTATGAGCGAAGACATCCTCATCAATATCACCCCGCAGGAGACGCGGGTTGCATTGATCCTCCAGGGCGCAGTACAGGAACTCCACATCGAACGCACGCTATCGCGCGGCCTCGCCGGCAACGTCTATCTCGGCAAGGTGGTGCGCGTGCTGCCCGGCATGCAGTCGGCCTTTATCGACATCGGCCTGGAACGCGCCGCCTTCCTGCACGTGGCCGACATCTGGGAAGCCCGACCGCACGACAATTCCAACACCATGCCGGCGCCGATTGAAAAGCTGCTGTACGACGGCCAGTCGGTGATGGTGCAGGTGATCAAGGACCCGATCGGCACCAAGGGCGCCCGCCTGTCGACGCAGATCTCGATCGCCGGCCGCATGCTGGTCTACCTGCCGCAGGATTCGCATATCGGCATCTCGCAGCGCATCGAAAACGAAGTCGACCGCGAGGCGCTGAAATCCAAGGTACAGAAACTGCTGCCGCCCGAGGAGAAAGGCGGCTTCATCATCCGCACCATGGCCGAGGATGCGTCCGAAGCCGACCTGCAGATGGACATCGATTACATGCGCAAGACCTGGGCGAACATCACCCAGCAGGCACGCACCCGCCCTGCCCCGACGCTGCTGTACCAGGACCTGAACCTTGCCCAGCGCGTGCTGCGCGACTTCGTGAACGACAACACCTCGACCATCCAGGTCGACTCGCGTGAGAACTTCCAGAAGCTGCAGGAATTCGGCAATGCCTACACCCCGTCGGTGCTGGCCAAGCTGGTGCACTACACCGGCGAGCGTCCCCTGTTCGATTTGTACGGCGTGGAAGAAGAAATCCAGCGCGCGCTCGGACGCCGCGTCGACCTCAAGTCCGGCGGCTACCTGATCATCGACCAGACCGAGGCGATGACCACGATCGACGTCAACACCGGCAGCTACGTCACCGGCCGCAATTTCGACGACACGATCTTCAAGACCAACCTCGAGGCCGCGCACGCGATCGCCCGCCAGCTGCGCCTGCGCAACCTGGGCGGCATCATCATCCTCGACTTCATCGACATGGAAAATGTCGAGCACCGAACGGCGGTGCTGGCCGAACTGAACAAGGCCTTGTCGCGCGACCGCACCAAGGTGTCGGTCTCCGGCTTCTCGCAGCTCGGCCTGGTGGAAATGACCCGCAAGCGTACACGCGAATCACTGGCGCACATCCTGTGCGAGGTCTGCCCCGCCTG
>NZ_LSTO01000001.1:3385462-3404184 GCF_002211445.1 Noviherbaspirillum denitrificans
CTCGATGCCAGCGGCAACGGCAGCCATGACACCGGCATCGCATTGGAAGCGCTCACGCTTGCGGCGCGCGCGGTAGAGAACCGGCTGGTGTACGACACCCGTGACGCAATCTTCATCCGCATCCACCCGCGTTCCGACATGCTCGGCACGCCGCTCGAAGGTTTGCTCGCATTGTCGGAAGATGGCTGTCTGCTCGGCATGAACCAGACCGCGCGCCACCTGCTCGCCCTGATGCAAGTGACGGATACGCATATTGCATTCGACACGCTGTTCGACCTGCCCTTCCAGCAGACGATGGACCGGCTGCGGGTATCACGGCAAGCACCGGTGCAACTGCGGAGCGCCGCTGGCCTGCTGCTGCATGCGCGTGCCGGCAATGTCAGCGAACTCCGACAAGACGCGCTCTGCGGCATGCGCAGCGTGCCCGGCGCGCGCATCACCCGCACGCCGCAACCCGGAACGATCGCCCAGGACGAACGCGTCGAGCTGATGCTGCAGCATGCCCGGCGCGCGTATGCCCGCAACATCCCGGTGCTGCTGACCGGCGAAACCGGCACCGGCAAGGAAGTTGCGGCACGCCTGCTGCACGACAGCGGACCGCGCGCGCACGGCCCCTTCGTCGCGATCAATTGCGCATCGATTGCGGCCGGGCTGATCGAGTCGGAATTCTTCGGTTACGTGGAAGGCGCTTTTACCGGAGGCCGGCGCGGCGGCGCGGCCGGCAAGCTGGAGCAAGCCGACGGCGGCACCCTGTTCCTCGACGAGATCGGCGACATGCCGTACGAACTCCAGGGCCGCCTGCTGCGTGTGCTGCAGGAGCGCAACCTGACCCGCCTCGGCGGCAGCAAGGCGATCACCGTCGATATCGCGGTGGTCTGTGCGACCCACCGCGACCTTTCGCGTCTGGTCGCCACCGGCGAGTTCCGCGAAGACCTGCTCTACCGGATCAATGGCCTGCATGTCAGGCTGCCGGCGCTGCGCGAGCGTACCGACATCGCGTCGCTGGCAGAGCACTTGTTGCGCGAGGCCAATGCCGGACACGAAGTGCCCGCGCTGTCTGATGCCGCTCTGTCGGCATTGCTTGCGTATGCCTGGCCGGGCAACATCCGGCAGCTGCAGCATGTGCTGCGCATCGCATCGCTGTACGCCGAGGACAGCGGGCGCATCGAGCTTGAGCATCTGCCCGAGGAAGTTACTGGCAGCAGGAAGCGAATATCAGACTGTCCAGACGAGTCCGCAGGGTTGTCGCGCATCAGGCGCACCGAGCTGGACCTCATCCGCGGCGCGCTGCGTGCCACGAACGGGAACATCGCCGCTGCCGCGGCAAGCATCGGCATCGCGCGGCAGACCTTGTACCGGAAGATGCGCCGCTATGGAATGGCCCTGGAAACCAGGGGCCTCGATGACTAGAACTCTTCCCAATCCGAAGCGGTTGCGGCCCTGGCATTCGCTACCATGCGGACGCTGGAGGCAGCCCGGAGGGGCGCCTGCACCCTGGGTTTAGCCGGGGCGGGATGAGAAACCACGGTAGGTCTCGCAGCAGACGTAACGGTGGACGGCTGGGTACTGTCGAGCTTGAACACGCTGACGGTCTGCGCGAGGCCGTCTGCCTGCTCCTTCAACGCTTCGGCGGCGGCAGAGGCTTCCTCGACGAGCGCGGCATTCTGCTGCGTGACCTGGTCCATTTGGGTAATGGCATCATTAACCTGCCCGATGCCTGCCGCCTGTTCACGGCTGGCGGCATTGATCTCGTCCATGATATCGGTGACACGCTTCACGCTGGCGACGATTTCATTCATCGTTTCACCTGCCTGGTCGACCAGCCTGGCGCCAACATCCACCTTCTCGACCGAATCGCTGATGAGCGCCTTGATCTCCTTGGCTGCGGCGGCACTGCGTTGCGCAAGATTACGGACTTCCGACGCGACCACGGCAAAGCCGCGGCCTTGCTCACCGGCGCGCGCGGCTTCGACTGCTGCATTCAACGCGAGGATATTGGTCTGAAAGGCGATGCCGTCAATGACGCCGATAATGTCCGATATCTTCCTGGCGGAATTGTTGATTTCGCCCATCGTCTCCACCACTTGCGAAACGATGGTGCCGCCCTTGACCGCGACGCCTGAAGCAGACTTGGCGAGTTGATTGGCCTGCAGCGCGTTATCGGCGTTTTGCTTGACCGTCGATGTCAGCTCTTCCATCGAGGAGGCCGTCTCTTCCAGCGAGCTGGCCTGTTCTTCGGTGCGGGAGGAGAGATCGAGGTTGCCACTGGCGATCTGGCTCGATGCCGACGCAATGGTATCTGTCCCGGTGCGAACCTGGGCCACGATACGCGCCAGGCTTTCATTCATTTCCTTGAGCGACGCAAGCAGTTCCCCGGTCTCGTCCTTGCGGTCGACGATGATCCTTTGCGTCAGGTCGCCTTCGGCAACTCCCTTCGCAACTTTCATTGCCTCGCGCAGCGGCTGGGTGATGCCGCGGGTAGTGGTCAACGCAATGAAGAGACCGGACGCGATCGCCACCGCAGTGAGGATAAACATCAGCAGCCGGGCCGACTCATACGTCGACTTTGACTCTCGCTGGTCGAACTTGTTGTTTTCCTCTTGCAGCCTGATGCTTTCATGCAGGATGTCCTGCCAGTGTTGCGTCGCGGGCGCCGCTTGCGTAAGGAGCAGCTCGGTGGCTTCCGCGTCCTTGCCAGCCTTGGCCAGTTCAAACACCTTGTTGTTGATCGGGCGGATTTTTTCCTGCGCGTCTTTCAATTTGGCGAGAATGGCTTTTTCGGCATCTTCGGTAGAAATTGCGGAGAGCGCGGTAATTGCGGTGTCGTAGTCACTGCGTGCCTTGACGATTTTTGCATACTCGTTTTCGATCTGCGCGTTATCGTTAAGCATTACCATGGAATGCGATACGCGCGCCACGATGTGCACCGATTCCGACATGGTTTGCACCAGGTTCATCTTGCGGACGTTGCTTTCAATAACGTCGTCGAGAATCGTATTCACACGGCTCATGCCGGTTCCGCCTGTGGCGGCAAGTACCATCATTAAGGCCAGCATCAGGAAAAATCCTGTCCCCATGCGGACGCCGATTTTCATGTCCTTGATTTTCACGTTAACTCCTTGTTCTCGGGGATCGCTGCCGATTGCGCTGCAATTTCCTGCAAGCGATCGATTTCCGCCGCGTCCATCTGCTGCCGGCATCGACGCAAGTCGACGCGCGCACCGATTCAGGCGGCCAGTTAGTAAATGAAGCCAAGCGCCGACGAGGTCAGCTTATCGATGCCGGTGACGCGAACAGGGCGGCGACCGCGATGAGGAATGCGTGTGTGAGGACAGTTAGCGCGTTGATTCGGCGCTGGAGACATCAAGGAGAGCGCGCCGCTTGGCAGGCACGCTTCAGGACTGTTTGCCGTTCATGCATGGCACTTGCTGCGACTTGGAGGCAGCGTCCAAGGTGATTATCTACAGTTGGTCACACTGATACAAGTACCTTAGCAGGTTTTGCACATGCTGAACCCGTGAAGTGCGCGGCCCGCTTGACAGTAGTCAAGAAATGGAAAATTGCGCCCGCGTGTCTGAAAAGACTGACAACGAAGCGGCGCTCCGGTCGTGCAAGACTGACAAGCATGGCCGAATGAACGCGGCATCGTTACCTGGCCGGGCGGGTGGTCAAAATTCGCATCGCTTGTGGCAGTTAATATCATTGTGCCCGGCAACCGCGCTTCCTAGAATCGGCAACGCATAGGCAACAGGTGGAAATGCCGTGGACGTTCTCAATAACTTCCTGAACCAGCAACCGTTCATTCCCGGCCTGTCGGAAGAGGAACGTGCATTGCTGTTCCGGTCGTCCTTCATGCGCACCGTTCCCGCCGGCAGTCATGTCTGCCAGTTCGGCGGCACCGCCGATGTCTGGTATGGCGTCATCTCCGGTTTCGTGAAGGTGTCGGTAACGTCGAAGAGCGGCAAGCCGACCTCGTACGTCGCTATCACGGCCGGCGACTGGATAGGCGAAGGATCGGTACTGAAGGGCGGCATCCGCCTGTACGACATTGTCGCGCTGAGCCATTCGAAAATCGCCTGCGTGCCGCGCGCCGTTTTCCTGTCCCTGCACAAATCGAACCTGCAGTTCTGCCACTTCCTCATCGATCGGATGAATAACCGGCTCGGGCACTTCATCTTCTCTCTGCAAGTCGACCGCCTCGTCGATCCGGAAGCCAAGGTCGCAAGGGTGCTGTGCATGCTGGCGCAGGATGAGCCGCAGGACCTCCCGCATACCGTGACGCTGAACCAGACCGAGCTGGCGCTGCTCTGCGGCCTGTCGCGTCCCTACACGAACAAGGTATTGATCAAGCTCAGCAAGCTCGGGCTCATCAATCTCGATTACGGAAAGATTGCCATCCTCGATAGATCGGGGCTGGAAACCTACGACGAAGATTGAGGCGCGTGAGCGCACTTTGTCCTCGCAATGACAGCCTTGTCGGCAACGCGCTCCTATAATTTTCCCGGAGTGGGACGTCATTGATTCTTACCAGTACGGAGACACAGCATGAGCAACAGTCAAGCCAGCGAAGCCTTCTTCAGGGCACGCGATTTCCTCCAGCAATACCGCGACGATTACGACACTGCCTATCGCGAATACCGCAAGCCGGAGTTGACCGAATTCAACTGGGCGCTGGATGTGTTCGACGTCCAGGCAAAGGACAACCATGCACCCGCGCTGTGGGTGGTCGAAGAAGACGGCAGCGAGCAGAAAATCTCCTTCGCGGAGATGGCCGCGCGTTCCAACCGCGTCGCGAACTACCTGCGCCGTCTCGGCGTCAAGCGCGGCGAACGGCTGCTGCTCATGCTGCCGAACCGCGTCGAACTTTGGGAGACCATGCTTGCCGGCATCAAGCTGGGCGTGGTGATGGTGCCGACCACCATGCTGGTATCCCCCGAAGACCTGGCAGACCGCCTGGAGCGCGGCGCCGTCAAACACGTCATTGCGCAGGCGAGCGAAACGCCGAAGTTTTCCACGCTGGCCGGCGACTACACCCGCATTGCCGTCGGCGGCGCGGCCGAAGGCTGGCAAGCGTACGAGGACAGTGAGCGTGAAGACACGTGCTTCGAAGCGGACGGCATCACGCTGGCCGACGATCCCCTGCTGCTGTACTTCACCTCGGGCACGACATCCAAGCCCAAGCTCGTCTTGCATACGCACCAAAGCTACCCGGTGGGCCACCTGTCGACGATGTACTGGATCGGCCTGAAGAAGAACGACGTGCACTGGAACATCAGCTCGCCCGGCTGGGCCAAGCATGCGTGGAGCTGCTTCTTCGCGCCGTGGAATGCCGGCGCTACGGTCTTCGTCTACAACTACGCGCGCTTCAATGCGCGCAACTGCCTGGAAGTGATCATCCGCTGCGGCGTGACTTCGCTGTGCGCGCCGCCGACGGTGTGGCGCATGATGATCCAGGAAGACCTGAGCAAGTTCAAGGTGCCGCTGCGCGAACTGGTCGGTGCCGGCGAGCCGCTGAACCCGGAAGTGATCGAGCAGGTCGAATCGGCCTGGGGCATCCGCATCCGCGATGGTTTCGGCCAGTCCGAGACGACCGCACAAGTCGGGAACACGCCGGGCCAGCTGCTCAAGCCGGGTTCCATGGGGCGACCGCTGCCGGGTTACACGGTCGCGCTGCTCGACCATGACGATGCGCCGTCGGACACCGGCGAAATCTCGCTCACGCTGACGCCGCGTCCGATCGGGTTGATGCGCTGCTACGAAGGCGAAGAAAAGAAGACCGCCGAAGTGATGCGTGCAGGCTACTACCACACCGGCGACACCGCGAGCCGGGATGAAGACGGCTATCTGTTCTACATCGGCCGCAACGACGATGTGTTCAAGTCGTCCGACTACCGCATCAGCCCGTTCGAACTGGAGAGCGTGCTGATCGAGCATGAAGCGGTACTGGAAGCGGCGATTGTGCCGAGTCCCGATCCGTTGCGTCTCTCCGTGCCGAAGGCATTCATCACGCTGCGTGCCGGTCACGAGCCGACGCATGAACTCGCGCAATCGATTTTCAGGTTCGCAAAGGAACGTCTCGCGCCTTACAAGCGGATTCGGCGTATCGAGTTTGCGGAGTTGCCGAAGACGATTTCGGGGAAGATCCGAAGGGTGGAATTGCGCAAGCTGGAGTTGGGGGATGCGAGGAGGAGTGGAGAGTATCGCGAGGAGGATTTTGCGTCCTGAGTGATTGCATGCGGGAGGCTACTTTCAACCTCCCGCCCTCTCTCCCCGTCATTCCGGCCTTCGCCGGAATGACGGGGAGAGACATGTCCGCGGATCGACAGCAAGCTCCCGCACCCACCCCTACATATTCGGATAACTCGGCCCGCCGCCCCCCTCCGGCGTCACCCACACGATATTCTGCGTCGGATCCTTGATATCGCAAGTCTTGCAGTGCACGCAGTTCTGCGCATTGATCTGCAACCTGTCCTCGCCGCCGTCCCCCGTCACGAACTCGTACACGCCCGCCGGGCAATAGCGCTGCTCCGGCCCCGCATACTTCGCCAGGTTGACATTCACCGGCACACCATGATCCTTCAGCGTGAGATGCACGGGCTGGTCCTCGGCATGGTTGGCATTCGAAATGAACACCGACGACAGCCGGTCGAAGGTCAGCTTGCCGTCCGGTTTCGGATAGCGGATAGGCTGGAATTCGCTCGCCGGACGCAGGCAGGCATGGTCTGCATGCTTGTGCCGCAGCGTCCATGGCGCCTTGCCGCGGAACAGCACCTGGTCGATGCCGACCAAGACCGTACCCGTGAACAGCCCCTTCGCCATCGCCGGCTTGAAGTTGCGTCCCTTGTGGAGTTCGTCATGCAGCCATGACTGGCGGAAGGCTTCCGGGAAGGCGGCAAGCACATCCTGCGCACGCCCTTCCAGCAAGGCCTCGAATGCCGCTTCGGCGGCCAGCATGCCGGACTTCATCGCCGCGTGGCTGCCCTTGATGCGCGATGCGTTGAGGAAGCCGGCATCGCAGCCGACCAGCGCGCCGCCGGGGAAGACCAGCTCGGGCAGCGACTGCAGGCCGCCGGCCGTCAATGCGCGGGCGCCGTAGGAAATGCGCTTGCCGCCTTCAAAGAATTTGCGGATTTCCGGATGCGTCTTGTAGCGCTGGAATTCCTCGTACGGCGACAGCCAGGGGTTCTGGTACGCGAGGCCGATTACATAACCGACCGCGACCTGGTTGTTTTCGAGATGGTAGAGGAAGGAGCCGCCATAGGTATCTGCCTCGAGCGGCCAGCCCGCGGTATGGATCACGAGGCCGGGCTTGTGCATGGCAGGATCGATTTCCCACAGTTCCTTGATGCCGATCGCATGGGTCTGCGGGTCCCTGCCCTTGTCCAGGCCGAACTTCGCCACCAGCTGCTTGCCGAGATGCCCGCGTGCACCTTCCGCAAAGAAGGTGTACTTCGCATGCAGTTCCATGCCGGGCTGAAAGTTGTCGGTCGGTTTGCCGTGGCGGTCGACGCCCATGTTGCCGGTAGCGACACCCTTGACCGAGCCATCGTCGTTGTACAGCACCTCGGCGGCGGGAAAGCCGGCGAAGATATCGACACCCAGGCTTTCCGCCTGCTGCCCCAGCCAGCGCACCACGCTGGCCAGCGAGATCACGTAGTTGCCGTGGTTCTTGAAGCAGGCAGGCAATGCCCACTCCGGCGTCCTGACCGCTTTCTTTTCGGTCAGGAACAGGAAGCGGTCTTCCGTTACTTCGGTATTGAGCGGCGCACCGCGCTCTTTCCAGTCGGGGAAGAGCTCGTTCATCGCGACAGGATCCATCACCGCGCCGGAGAGAATGTGGGCACCGACCTCCGAACCTTTTTCAAGCACGCAGACCGACACCTCGGTATTGTTGTCGGCCGCAAGCTGCTTGATGCGGATGGCGGCCGACAGGCCGGCGGGCCCGCCGCCGACGATCACCACATCGTATTCCATCGCCTCGCGCGGGCCGTAGTGTTGGGACATGATCAGATCTCGTCAGCGATAAGGTTGTCGGGAAGTGTGTCGACCAGGACTGGCGCAGACCACTTGCTGAGTTCCCAGCAAAACATGAAGTATTCGAAGATGGACATGATTTTCCTTTTGGCGTGTAACGCAGGGGTAACAAATTCTAGGGACGCCGGCATGGTCTCGCCAATGATGAAAAGCGCCAGTCCACGCGCAATTTTTTACCACCTCACGCATCGCCAAAAGCAAGACGGCCCGATGCAACACAAACCGCATCGGGCCGGAATCTGGCAACCAGGAGAACGTTGCTCGTTCACGTAGCAAAGTGAAGTGCGCATGTCGCGCAATTTCACTTGCAACAATTTGTAAGCCTGGTCATCGCAAGTTCAACCGCCTTCGTTATTCGAGGTAACAAGGAAACGTCTTCCTTGTCTTGAATAGGAAAGAGAGCACCACAATGAAAAAGACCCTTCTGATCGCAGCCTTGTTCGCCGTTGCTGGTGTCGCGAGTGCACAAAATCCTGCGCCTGCTGCCCCCGCTTCGACTGCCGCACCCGCAGCCACGACTGAAGCTGCCAAGCCCGCAGCGGCAACAACGAAAGCGAAAGCAGCAAAGAAGGTCCATGCCAAGAAGCATGGCAAGCACGTCGCGAAGAAGGCAGATCAAGCCAAGGCAGCAGGTACTGAACCGGCCGCCAAGGCGGACGCCCCCGTCGCAGCGAAAGCGGCTTCTGCTCCTGCAAAATAATCTGGCGTCGTTTCTTCAAAAGGCCCGCGGCATCGCGGGCTTTTTGTTTCGCCGAGGTCTCAGTACTGGTAAAACCCTCGCTTCGTCTTACGACCCAGGCGCCCGGCATCCACCATTTCCTTCAGCAGCTGCGCAGGCCGGTACTTCGTATCCCCGAAGTCGCGATAGAACACTTCCATGATCGACAGCACCGTATCGAGGCCGATCAGGTCGGCCAGCGCCAGCGGTCCGATCGGCTGGTTGGTGCCCTGCTTCATGCCATTGTCGATGTCTTCCGCGCTCGCCAAGCCTTCCTGCAGCACGAAGATCGCTTCATTGATCATGGGCACGAGGATGCGGTTGACGACGAAGCCCGGCGCATTCTTGACCGCGATCGGCGTCTTGTCCAGGCGCTTCGCCAGCGCCAGCGTCTCGGCAAGCGCCTGTTCGCCGGTCTGCACGCCACTGATGACTTCCACCAGCCCCATCACCGGCACGGGATTGAAGAAATGCATGCCGATGAAGCGGTCCGCGTGCTCGAGCGACTTCGCCAGCTTGGTGATCGATACTGACGAGGTGTTGGTCGCGATGATGCTGTCGCGGGAAGCAATGCGTTCCACACCTTGCAGGATCTTTTGCTTGATCTCGAGGTTCTCCGTCGCCGCCTCGATAAGAAAGCCGGCCGGCGCCAGTTCCTCGACCTGTACGGCGCCACGGATCCTTGCCAGCGCTGCATCCCTGTCGTCCGCCGACAGCTTCTGCTTCGCCACCATGCGCTCCAGGTTACTTGCGATTCCTGCGATCCCGCGCGCGATGGCAGCTTCGTTCACATCATTGAGGATGACGTTGAGACCCGCAACCGCGCAGACCTGCGCAATGCCGCTGCCCATCTGCCCGGCGCCGATAATGCCTACCGTCTTGATTTCCATAGTGCTCTGCCTCAGTCAAAAAATTTCAGGATGGATTCCACCGGCGCGCGCTCGGTCTTCAGCTGGCCGATCAGCGCGTCGTGGTCTTCATAGCCGATCGACATGCTGCATACGAGCATCTCCGAATCGGGCCATCCGAGTTCTTCGCGCAGGATGGCATGGAAGGGATTGATCGCCGCCTGCGGACAGGTCGCGAGGCCATGCGCGCGCGCAGCCAGCATCACGTTCTGGATGAACATGCCGTAGTCCAGCCAGCTGCCCTTGCCCATGATGCGGTCGATGGTGAAGAACAGCGTGACTGGCGCATCGAAGAACTCGACGTTGCGCCGATGCTGCGCATGCATGCGCTGCTTGTCTTCCCTGGCGATGCCCAGCAGGCTGTACAGGTCCCAGCCCACCTTGCGCCGCCGCTCGAGATAAGGCGGATGCCATTCGCGCGGATAGTAGTCGTACTCTTCCACATGACGCTCCGCCGCTTCGGGATCGTCGAAGGCGGCACGCAGGCGATCGATGATGCCGGTTTGCTTGCTGCCGGTGACTGCATACACCTTCCATGGCTGCGTGTTGGAGCCGGACGGCGCGTGGCGCGCCAGCTCGATGACAGCGGCAATCACCTCTTCCGAAACGGGCTTGGGCTGGAACGCCCGCACTGCGCGCCGCCCGGCGATCAGGTGGGTCGCCGATGCGAGCAAGCCTGCGCTAGTCATGCCGGAACTCCGGCTTGCGCTTCTCGAGGAATGCAGCCATGCCTTCCTTCTGGTCATTCGTTGCGAACAGCGCATGGAAGTTCCTGCGCTCGTACAGCACGCCTTCAGCGAGCGTGCTTTCATAGGCGCGGTTCACGCATTCCTTGGCGGCCATCACGCTGGGCAGCGACATGGAGGCGATGAACGTTGCGGCGGCGAGCGCTTCTTCTTCCAGCTTTTCCAGCGGCACGATGCGTGACACCAGCCCGGCGCGTTCCGCTTCCGTTGCATCCATCATGCGGCCGGTGAGGACCATGTCCATCGCCTTCGACTTGGACACGGCGCGCGGAAGCCGTTGCGTGCCGCCGGCGCCGGGAATGGTGCCGAGCTTGATCTCGGGCTGGCCGAATTTTGCATTGTCGGCGGCGATGATGAAGTCGCACATCATCGCCAGCTCGCAACCGCCGCCCAGCGCATAGCCGGCAACCGCGGCAATAACCGGCTTGCGCACGCGCAGGATGGTTTCCCAGTTGCGGCCGATGAAGTTCTGGCGGAACGCGTCCATGTAGGTCTTCGACTGCATCGCGGAAATATCCGCGCCGGCCGCGAACGCCTTGCTGCTGCCCGTCAGGATGATGCAGCCGATGCCGTCGTCGGCATCCATGCCGAGCAGCGCTGCGCCGAGCGCATCCATGAGTTCGTCATTCAGCGCGTTGAGCTGCGCCGGGCGGTTGAGCTGGAGGATGCCGACCCGGCCTTCGCGGCGGATCAGGATGGTGTCTTGCTGCATTGCTGTCCCTTTCGTTGAACCCACACTACGTCTTTCCGTCCCGCGCAACGGTTCAGTTCGCGGGCGGTGACAAACAGGAAATCCGACAAGCGGTTGAGGTAGCGGCGCAACGGTGCGTTGACGCCCGCCCATTCCCTCGCCAGGGCCAGCACCGCGCGCTCGGCATTGCGGCAGGCGGTCCGGGCGAGATGCGCCTGCGCCGCCGCCGGGGTGCCGCCGGGAAGGATGAAATCCTCCAGCCGACCGAGGTTGGCATTCAATGCATCGAGCTGCACTTCGAGCCGCGTGACGTGCTCCGGCGTGATCCGCGCGCTGCCGGGTATGCACAACTCGGCGCCGAGGTCGAACAGGTCGTGCTGGATGTCGGCCAGGTAATCCCTGACCGCTGCCGGAACGTCCGCCTGGCTCAGCACCGTCCCGATGAAGGCATTCAGGTGGTCGACCTCGCCCATCGCCTGCACGCGCAAGCTGTCCTTGTCGATGCGCGAACCGTCGCCGAGGCCGGTGGTGCCGTCGTCGCCGGTGCGGGTATAAATCTTTGTAAGCCTGTTTCCCATGTCCGCTCTCCGGTCAATGCACGGTGCCAATCAAAGTGGCTTGCCTGACGACCTTTTGCAGGGCGTCAACCGGCAGGCTGTCGGCTACGTCCTGGCAATAATTGAGGATTTCCCGCGAGAGCGGGATGCCAAGGCGCTCCGCCTGGATGCAGCGGATCAGCGCCAGACGTTTGTGTCCGAAGCGGACCGAACGTTCCAGCAGGGCCAGCATCGCGTTCTTGTTGCTCTCGTGCGAGACCGCACGCTTGAGATCGCGGATTTGCTGTCGCGTCACGGCGATCACTCCAGCCAGGCGGTATCGGGGAAGTCGAGCGCGCTGCTGCCGCCTTCCTTGATCGTGGCAGCCAGTGCCGGCGCGTTGACCAGCACGTGGGCGGCAAAGAAGGATGCCGAGTGCGCGACTGCCGCGAGTTCGGCGCCATCCTTGCGCAATGCCGCCTGCAACCTGCGCGCATGCATCCAGCCGCCGACCACCGTGCCCCACAGGTGGAGGTAGGGAACCGAACCGCCATAGACTGCGCGCGGTGCGGACTCCTGCGATTCGATGATCCAGTTGACGGCGCTGCGCAGCGCATCGCATGCGCTTGCCAGGCGAGTCGACAGGCGCTGCGCTGCCGGATGTCCATTCTCGCCGAGCACCTTGACGTCGGCCATCATGTCGCCAATCAGTGCGAACGCTGCCTCACCACGATCACGCTGGGTCTTGCGGCCGACCAGGTCGTTGGCCTGGATCGCGGTCGTGCCTTCGTAAATCGTCAGGATGCGCGCGTCGCGGTAATACTGGGCCGCGCCGGTCTCTTCGATGAAGCCCATGCCGCCGAATACCTGCACCGCATCGTAGGTGAGGTCCTGCGCGGATTCGGTCAGCCAGCCCTTGAGCACGGGCACCAGCAATTCCATCCTTGCCTTCGCCTTGCCGCTGGCCGCCGCATTGGAATGCGCGAGATCCTTTTGCATGGAAACGTACACGGCCAGCGCGCGCATCGCCTCGATCCGGCTCTTCATGCCCAGCAGCATGCGGCGCACATCCGGATGGCGGATGATGGTGCCGGTCGTGGCTTCGCCAACCGCGCGTCCCTGTACCCGCTCCAGCGCATAAGCCAGCGCATGCTGGTACGCGCGGTCGGACACCGACAAGCCCTGCAGACCGACGGAGAAACGTGCTTCGTTCATCATGATGAACATGTATTCCAGCCCGCGATTTTCTTCACCGACGAGATAGCCTGTGGCTCCCTCGCCTTCGCCAAACAGCATGACGGCGGTCGGGCTGCCGTGGATGCCCAGCTTGTGCTCGATCGACGCGCAGCGCACGTCGTTGCGACTGCCCGGCGTGCCGTCCGGATTCACCATGAACTTCGGCACCACGAACAGCGAAATGCCCTTCACGCCCTTCGGTGCGTCCGGCGTGCGCGCCAGCACGAGGTGGATGATGTTTTCAGCAAGGTCGTGCTCGCCGTAGGTAATGAAAATCTTCTGGCCGTGGATTCGGTAGCTGCCGTCCTCCTGTCGCAGCGCCTTGCACTGCACCGCCGCAAGGTCGGATCCGGCCGACGGCTCGGTGAGGTTCATCGTGCCGGTCCACTCGCCGCTGACCAGCTTGGCCAGGTAGGTTTCCTTCAGTGCGTCATTGCCTGCGGTCAGCAGCGCCTCGATGGCGCCGTTGGTCAGCATCGGGCACAGCGCGAAACTCAGGCTGGCCGCATGCCACATTTCATCGACGGCAGTGGCGACCACCGAGCACAAGCCCTGCCCGCCATATTGCTCGGGGAAGCGCAGGCCGTTCCAGCCGCTTTCACAGAAGCCCGCATACGCTTCGCGGTAGCCCGGCGACGTGGTGACGACGGAGTCGTGCCATTTTGCACCGTTCCTGTCGCTGCCGGCGTTGAGCGGATCGATGACTTCGCTCGCGAACTTTCCGGCTTCTTCCGCAATGGCAAGGACGGTGCCGGTGTCGCAGTCGATGCCGCAATGCTGCGCATGCTGGTCAAAGTCGAAGACATCGCCAAGAAGAAAGGCAAGGTCTTTCAGCGGGGGGTGATATTGGCTCATTGTTTTCCCTCGGATTTACATGTTGCGGCGGTACTGGCCGCCCACTTCAAACAGCGCATTGCTGATCTGGCCCAGCGAGCACACGCGCACCGCATCCATCAGCACGGCGAACACGTTCTCGTTGTTGATCACCGCCTGCTGCAGGCGCTGCAGCATCGCCGGTCCCTGACCCGCATTGCGTGTCTGGAAGTCGGCCAGACGCTTCAGTTGCGACTGCTTCTCGTCGTCGGTCGAACGCGCCAACTCCAGCGATTGCGGAATCGCTTCACCCTTCGGGTTGCGGAAGGTGTTGACGCCGATGATGGGCAGCGTGCCGTCGTGCTTCAGCTGCTCGTAATACATCGACTCTTCCTGGATCTTGCCGCGCTGGTAGCCGGTTTCCATCGCGCCCAGCACGCCGCCACGTTCGGCGATGCGCTCGAATTCCTGCAGCACCGCCTCTTCCACCAGGTCGGTCAGTTCCTCGATGATGTACGCGCCCTGGTTCGGGTTTTCGTTCTTCGCCAGGCCCCATTCGCGGTTGATGATCAACTGGATCGCCAGCGCGCGGCGCACCGACTCGTCGGTCGGCGTGGTGATCGCTTCGTCATACGCATTGGTGTGCAGCGAGTTGCAGTTGTCGTAGATCGCGATCAGCGCCTGCAGCGTGGTGCGGATATCGTTGAAGTCGATTTCCTGCGCGTGCAGCGAGCGGCCGGACGTCTGGATGTGGTACTTCAGCTTCTGGCTTCGTTCATTCGCGCCGTACTTGTCGCGCATCGCGACTGCCCAAATGCGGCGGGCAACACGGCCGAGCACGGTGTATTCCGGGTCCATGCCGTTGCTGAAGAAGAACGACAGGTTGGGCGCGAAGTCATCGATGTGCATGCCACGAGCCAAATACGCTTCGACGAAGGTGAAGCCGTTCGACAGCGTGAACGCAAGCTGCGAGATCGGGTTGGCGCCGGCTTCGGCGATGTGGTAACCCGAGATCGAGACTGAATAGAAATTGCGGACCTGGTTCCTGACGAAATATTCCTGGATATCGCCCATCACCTTGAGCGAGAACTCGGTCGAGAAGATGCAGGTGTTCTGCCCCTGGTCTTCCTTCAGGATGTCGGCCTGCACGGTGCCGCGGACGTTTTTCAGCACCCAGGCTTTCAGCTGTGCCATTTCTTCCGCATCCGGGTCGCGCTTGTTTTCCTGCCTGAACTTCGTGAGCTGCTGGTCGATCGCGGTGTTCATGAACATCGCGAGGATGGTCGGTGCCGGGCCGTTGATCGTCATCGACACCGAGGTATTGGGCGCGCACAGGTCGAAGCCGTCATACAGCACCTTCATGTCATCCAGCGTGGCAATCGACACGCCGGAGTTGCCGACCTTGCCGTAGATGTCGGGGCGCGGCGCCGGGTCGGCCCCGTACAGCGTGACCGAGTCGAAGGCGGTCGACAGGCGCTTCGCATCCATGCCTTCGGACACCAGCTTGAAGCGGCGGTTGGTGCGGAAGGCGTCGCCTTCGCCCGCGAACATGCGTGTCGGGTCTTCGCCCTCGCGCTTGAACGGGAAGACGCCGGCGGTATAGGGGAAGGAACCGGGGACGTTTTCCGCCATCAGGAAGCGCAGGATTTCGCCTTCGTCTTCATAGCGCGGCAATGCCACTTTGCGGATCTTGGTGCCGGACAGGGTCTTTTGCACGAGGCGGGTGCGGATTTCATTGTCGCGGATCTTGACCACGTAATCGTCGCCGGAATAGGCGGCTTTCATGTCGGGCCAGGATGCGAGGAGTTTTTTGGCGACTGCGTCCATTGCATTGTCGCGCTCGACGATCAGGTCGTCGAGGTCGGCCGCCTTGTTGCAGGCAGCTGCCATGCGCCTGGCTTCCTGCAGTTGCTGGCGCTCGCGGGCGAGCTTGACCTGCTTCGCGGTGTTCTTGTGGTAGCCGCGCACGGTGTCGGCAATCTCGGCGAGGTAGCGGGTGCGCGCGGGCGGCACGATGGCATTCTTGCCGGACGAGAAGCGGACGTTGACCGGTTCCAACTTGCCCGGTCGAGCCTTGAGACCGAGTTCAGTCAGCTTCGGCAGCAAGCCCTGGTACAGCGCGGTCACGCCGTCGTCGTTGAAGCGCGAAGCCTGCGTGCCAAACACCGGCATCTCGTCCGGCTTCTTCGAGAACAGTTCACGGTTGCGCTGGTATTGCTTGGCGACATCGCGTAGCGCATCCTGCGCGCCCTTGCGGTCGAACTTGTTGATCGCGACGAAATCGGCGAAGTCGAGCATGTCGATCTTTTCCAGCTGCGACGCGGCGCCAAATTCCGGCGTCATCACATACATCGACAGGTCGACATGCGGCACGATCGCCGCGTCGCCCTGGCCGATGCCGGAGGTCTCGACGATCACAAGGTCGAAGCCCGCCACCTTGCAGGCGGCGATCACGTCGGGCAGCGCGGTTGAAATTTCCAGTCCTGCCTCACGCGTGGCGAGCGAGCGCATGAAGACACGCGACTGACCGTTCCACGGATTGATCGCATTCATGCGGATGCGGTCGCCGAGCAGCGCGCCGCCGGATTTGCGGCGGGACGGGTCGATGGACACGACCGCGATGTTGAGCGCATCGTCCTGGTCGAGGCGGATACGGCGGATCAGTTCATCGGTCAGCGAAGACTTGCCGGCGCCGCCGGTGCCGGTGATGCCGAGGACCGGCGTCTGGATGGTGTCGGCAACCTTGTGCAGTTCGGTCTTGAGTTTCGCGGATACCTTGCCGTTTTCCAGTGCGGTGATGAGTTGCGCGAGCGGACGCTGGCGCTCGATGATCTCGCCGGTAGTCAGGGATTCCAGCCTGGTGGGTGCATACGTGGAAAGATCGACGTCGCACATCTGGATCATGGACAGGATCATGCCTGCCAGGCCGAGGCGCTGGCCGTCTTCCGGGCTGAAGATGCGCGCCACGCCATACGCATGCAGGTCGGCGATCTCGGACGGCACGATCACGCCGCCGCCGCCGCCGAATACCTTGATATGCGCGCCGCCGCGCTGCTTCAACAGGTCGATCATGTACTTGAAGTACTCGACGTGGCCGCCCTGGTAGCTGGAAATGGCGATGCCTTGCGCATCTTCCTGCAGCGCCGCGGTGACGATTTCGTCGACCGAACGGTTATGGCCGAGGTGGATGACTTCCGCGCCGTTGGACATCAGGATGCGGCGCATGATGTTGATCGAGGCGTCGTGGCCGTCGAACAGCGAGGCAGCGGTCACGAAACGGACCTTGTTGGCCGGCTTGTATTCGGTGAGCTTCGTGGATTCGGACAGGTCTGTCATGGAATGGCCTTTGCAAGGACGGATAATGGAGTCTGGGCAAAGTATAGAAAGCGGCGTCATGGACGACGATGCCGAAAAATTCCATAGATGATGGAAAGTTTGGTCATATGTGATTGCTTTTTGATAACTTTTGGCGGCATGGCCGTCTCTTGCTTGTAGACTTGCGCAATGCAAAAAGGCAGTGTTTCGATTTACTTTGTACGGTCGGCGTTGGAGCCGGTGCTGGCGCGCGGCATCGACATCGAGCCGCTGCTGCGGGAAGCCGGCATTTCCGCTGCTGTGCTGCAGGCGCCCCAGGGCAGGGTCACCGCGCAGAATTTCAGCGCGCTGTGGCTGGCCGTGGCGCGGGTGCTGGACGACGAGCTGTTCGACCAGGATTCGCGGCGCATGAAGGTCGGCAGTTTCGCGATGCTCAGCCACATCCTGGTGGGCTGCGACACCTTGTCCGCCGCCCTGACGCGGATGACGAAATTCTTCAATCTCATCCTGGACGACTTCCACTGCGCACTCGAAACCGAAGGCCGCCAGGCGCTGCTGACCATCCGTGAGACGCCCGGCCCCGCCGCGCCACGCGTCTTCGGCTACGAGACCCTGCTGATGCTGCAGCACGGCCTTGCGTGCTGGCTGATCGGCCGGCGCATCCCGCTCCTCGCGGCGGCCTTCGCCTATCCCGAACCTTCACGCAGCGCCGAATACGCATTCATGTATTGCGAACAACTGGCGTTCAACGAAAGCTATACCTCCATCCGCTTCGACCGTTCCTACCTCGCCCTGCCGGTGATCCAGAACGAGCGCACGGCGAAGGAATTCGTGCGCAATGCGCCGGCGAACATCGTCCTCAAGTACAAGAACACGAACAGCCTCACCGCGCAGATCCGGCGGCGCCTGCGCGCTGCCGGCAGCGACGAGTGGCCGGAATTCGAATTCATCGCGAAGACCCTCAACATGACCCCGTCCACGCTGCGCCGCCGCCTGGAGGACGAGGGACAATCCTTCCAGGCGATCAAGGACCAGCTGCGGCGCGACATGGCGATCGATTACCTCTGCCACACGACAAAGAGCGTGGCGGAAATCGCGGCGGAACTGGGCTTCGCCGAAGCCAGCGCCTTCCACCGCGCGTTCAAGAAATGGGCAGGCGCCTCGCCGGGGGAATACCGGCTGCTCGCGCATCGGCGATAAGCCATCACACGTAAAGAATCTTTACGCACGGGCGCTTTACATTCGTAAAGAAGCTTGACGCCCTCTCCTGCCCTCTCCCCGCAGGATCCGCCCTGTACGCCTCTCCTGCCGTCATGGCACACCGCTTGCAACTCACCGCCGCGCTGTATCCGGCCCGGATATCCCCCGTCAGGCCTCGTTACGCGAGTTCCGGCCCCGCTTCACGAGAGCGGCGCCGGACGTTCACGGTGGAGCGACACGATTGCGTCATCGATGGGCGGCCTGCTTTTTCAACGTGCATTCAACGTGCATATCCGGCGCCATTCCATAACGTCGACAACAATTCAATTTCCTGGAGAGTGAAATGAAAAAATCCATGACCATGTTCACGCTGCTGGCTGCCGTCTCCGGCGGCACCGCCGCACAATCGGCGGTCAGCGTCTACGGCCTGGTCGATCTCGGCGTGGTCGCAGAAGGTGGCGGCCCCGGCGGTTCCCTCCTCAAGCTGACCAGCGGCGTCAGCGCCGGCAGCCGCATCGGCTTTCG
>NZ_LSTO01000001.1:3404194-3411968 GCF_002211445.1 Noviherbaspirillum denitrificans
TCAAGGAAATGGTGTCGAAGGAGCAGCTGGAAGGGCTGGAATCGGGAGCGATGGACATCGGCTTCGTGCGGCCGCTGGCGCATGCCCCCTCAATCGAGCAGCGCCAATTGCTGCGCGAGCCGCTCATGCTGGCGCTGAACGCACATCACAAGCTGGCGCGCAAGAAAACCCTCCGTCCGGAAGACCTGGAGAACGAACCGTTCATCATGTATTCGCCGCATGACGGCAAGTATTTCTACGACCTCATCGCGGGACTGTTCGCCTTGTCCGGCGTGCATGTGCAGACCGTGCAGCAGATCGGGCAGACGCATACCATCCTGGCGCTGGTGCGTGGCGGAGTAGGGATGGCGATCGTGCCGGCATCGGCGATGACGCTGCCGTTCCGCGACGTGGTGTTCAGGCCGGTCTGGCAGTCGAATATCCAGGCGGAGTTATACCTGGCCTGGCGCTCGCAGCATGGGAATCCGGCGGTGGAGACCATGGTGGGGTTTGTGATGAGCAGGTTTGCGTCACAAGGCGCGCTCCCCTCGCCCGCCTGACGGGTGCGTGGAGCCCGTCCCACGACGGCATTTCAGGCAGGTACCGGGTCGTATTGAAACGGATGGCTTGTGGGCTGTTCGTCGTCACGGGTACGCCCGGTACGCTGCAGGAACTGTCTCTCGACGTCGGTGGCAAGCTGCATCACGACGTCGTGGCGTCTTCTCGCTTCCGCTCTCTTCTTTGACGCTACGTCCGACAGGTCGGGAGGCTGCAGCCGGGCACAGCTTATTTCAAAGTCGCCATCCGGGCGCGGCAGCGCGCCGATTTCCTGCCAGAGCTGGTCGTAATCGGCACGTACCCGCCCCTGGCGCATCGCACCGTGCACGACCCGATTCGCATTGCCGACCAGCCTCAACTTGCCAAATCCGAGCGCATGACCGAGATGGCGCACCAGCAGGGCCAGCAGATGCTTGGGCCGCATGCCGTGCAACTCGCGCGTTGCGTGACGAATCGCCGCGAGCGCCTCCTCGGACTTCGGACCTTGCATGCAACCGATGCGCAGCGTGCGGACTTCATTGACATCCGCAAAGGTGAACGCTATCGATGCCAGATCCATGCCGTCCAGTTCGGACAGGCGCAGCACGAGTTCGCCTTCCCGCTCCAGCATGCCGACCGCGTGCAGGCGAATCTCGTACCTGGTTCCGGACTTGCCTTCGACCGTTCCCATCCGTACGCCTGCGGCGCTTGCCTCTATGACAAGCGGCATCAAGCCCTTTCGATCGACGAAGCTGTAATGCGACGCGATGACGGCAATCCTGTCGCACATCGACAGGGTGCCGGAAAGATAGGGGCGGTAAATCTTGTACAGCAGACGCGGGCAGCGCTGCACGAGTTCGGAAAACGCAGGATGCGAATTCAGCAATCCCAGCCACTGGCGCGTGTGGCGCCAGTGCAGAAGTGCGCGCAGCTCAAGCTTGATCCACTCGCGCAGGAAAGGAATCCGGCGCTTCTCGGCGGACGCGCCGGAGCGGATTGTCACGCCTCTCATGGGGGCATGCGATTTCATAACGGAGAACATTCGTTCTGGAGGAGCGTTGCGGGCGACGAGTACAAGGGGGATGTGGCGGGCGTGCCGGCTGACTTCGGCAACGGTGCGAGGTGAAAAGAATTCCGGCCCGCGCCGCCTGCGGCTTGACCGCATCACAATTTGATCGCATGACAAGAGTTCGGATGCATCGACGATCACCCTGGCAGGGACTCCTGAGAAAACATAGCTTTCACAAGGAATGACATGCGCCTTGCAACGCATTGCCGCCAGCATCAGCAGCAGGTCTTCGTCATGGACAGCCGTCCCGGCGCCGATACTGGCCCCCGGATGGGGCCGGACGGCAGGCACGACGTGCAGCAGGATGATCTCGACCTGGCGGCCCAGCCTGGAGGCATGGGCCAAGGCGATGTCGACGTCCGACAACTCCTTTACCGGCACCAGGAGGCGCAATGCAGTCTTCATCGAATCCTTTGTGATGTCCGGGTGCCATTGACGGGGACACGTTCCCCGGACGCCGTTGTCGACTGGCCGGGTCGCGCCATGCCTGACAGACCAGCACGGATTCTATGCACTGCATTTTGGCCAGTAAATCAGGGCACTCCGTACGTGTTTCCCGTAGCCGACCGCTGCAATGCGATCAGCATGCGCGACCGCGCGATGCGCGCAGCCGCCGGGGGATCCGCCTGCGCACTTTTTATGCTGCGCTGATCCAAGCGACACGCGATAATCCGTCCGATGGCAACCATTTCCCTTATTCCGAACCGGTTCGGACAAGCGACACTCGGACTTCTGTTCATTGCCGCCTATGTCTTGCTTGACTGGGTCAGCTACGTCGAACCGCTGTTCGGACTCAATATCACCCCGTGGAATCCCGAGTTCGCGCTCGGCCTGCTCCTTTGGCTCAAGATCGGCAGGCGCGCAGCGCTTCCGTGGTTTGTCGCGCTGGAATTGAGTGAGCACCTGGTGCGCGGACTGCCGGCCGGACCCATCGTGTCCGCAGCGAGCGCGGTGTTGCTCGTGACCGGCTATGGCATCGTCAGCGAGCTCTTGCGCCGCGCGCTGCGTTCTTCGCGCGAATATGGCAACAGGCAAATGACCTTCTGGCTGGTGCTCGTGGTGATTGCCCTCACCTTGAACGGGCTTGCCTATGTCGGCCTCCTGACCGTCGCCGGGTTGATTCCCGTCGAAGCGCTTGCGGACTCCACCACGCGCTACGTCATCGGAGATGTCATCGGCTTTGTCATGACCATGCCCCTGCTCTGGATACTGTCCAGCCCGGCCGGACGACGGAACCTCATGGCGGCGCTTGGGAACTGGGAAACGGCCGGTTATCTTTCGCTCGCTGGCGTCCTTATCGGGTGCATGTTCGCCGGATGGATCGGCACGGGAAAATTCAGGCACTTTTATTTTCTGTTCTTGCCCATCATCTGGGCCGCGGCCCGGCAGGGCGTGAATGCCACCGCTCTCATCGTATTCGTGATCCAGGTCGGCATCACCAGCGCATTTCGCCTCGGCCGCATTGACGTGATTCCTTTTTCCGAACTCCAGCTGTTCGGCGCCGTGCTGGCCATTGTCGGCATCTTCATCGGCCTGACAGTGGACGAACAACGAAAGACGGCAAACGAGCTGAAGAATTCGTTGCGCCTGGCGGCCGCGGGGGAGATGGCAGCGGCACTGGCGCATGAACTGAACCAGCCGATCACGGCACTCTCTGCCTACGGGCGGGCCTGCGAGCACCTGCTGGCGCATGGCGACAATCCCGCACTGCTCCCTGACGTCATGAGGAAGATGGTGCTGGAAGCTGGACGCGTTTCAGAAGTCGTTATCCGGCTGCGCGAGTTTTTCAGGACGGGCACCATGCAACTGGAAGCAACGGACATTGCTGTCATCGTGGACGGCGTCGTCGCACAGTTCGCCGCGCAATGCGAGACTTCTTGCGTGCGGCTGTCCGTGGCGGTGGTTCCCGGCATCCGGATCCGCGTCGACCGCTTGCAGATCGAGCTGGTATTGCGCAATCTGGTGGCCAATGCCGTAGACGCGGTGATGGCGCGACCGCCAGAGCATAGGGAGATCATGATCACTGCTGTTCGCCTTGCCGGCGCGCGTTTGCAAGTGACGGTCGAAGACAGCGGGCCGGGCATTACCGCAAAAGCGATTTCGCAACTTTTCGAGCCCTTTGTCTCGGGGAAATCGAACGGGCTTGGCCTTGGCCTGGCATTGAGCCGTTCGATCGTCGAAGCCCATGGCGGAAGCATCTGGGCCGAGACTGGAGAGAGGGGGCTGTTGCGGTTTGTCCTGCCGCTGGTCGATCACGGGAGCGAACATGTCAAATGAATTGACCGTCTTTATCGTCGACGATGATCCCGGCGTCCGGGACTCGCTTGGATTGCTGCTCGGCTTGCGCGGATATCGCATTGCCCTGTTCGCAAGCGCCGCAGACTTTCTCCAGGCGTGGCGCAGCCATTGGAGCGGTTGCATCCTGATCGATATCAGGATGCCAGGAATGGATGGCCTGGCGTTGCAACAACGCCTCCAGGAAATTGAATGCCGGTTGCCAGTGATCATTATTACCGGACATGGTTGTGTGCCGCTGGCACGCCAGGCATTCAAGGCGAACGCGAGCGATTTCCTCGAGAAGCCACTGGACGAGGACAAACTCGTTCACGCCATCGAAGATGCGCTCAATCAAGCGAGGTCGGCGGAAGTCGAAGCGGAACAGCGTTCCCAGCATGCACAGTTGCTGGCTGCGTTGACGCCGCGAGAGCAGGAAGTGATGCAACTTGTCATTAGCGGCAGGCACAACCGCGAGATCGCCCAGCTGCTCGGTATCAGTCCGCGCACTGTCGAAGTGCACAAAGGAAGACTGATGACCAAGCTAGGCGTGAACAACGTTGCGGATCTCGTCCGCATCGGCCTCGCCGTACCCGCGACCTAGACAGCGCGCCGGCGGAAACATCCGCTCAAGTTGACGATCCCCGCCGTGCCGCCTCGATCGCCGCGATGTCGATCTTCCTCATCGTCATCATCGCGTCGAATGCCCGTTTGGCCGCCGCCGGATCGGGATCGGTTATCGCCGCGAGGAGGGCGCGCGGCGTGATCTGCCATGACAGTCCCCAGCGGTCCTTGCACCAGCCGCATTCACTTTCCTGGCCGCCATTGCCGACGATCGCATTCCACAGGCGGTCGGTTTCTTCCTGGTCGTCGGTGGCGATCTGGAAAGAGAAAGATTCGTTGTGCTTGAAATGCGGACCGCCGTTCAGTCCGACGCAGGGAACCCCGGCGACGGTGAACTCAACCGTCAGCACAGTGCCCTGTTTCCCGTCGGGATAGTCGCCCGGTGCGCGGAATACCTTTCCAACCGCGCTGTCGGGAAACGTGGCGGCATAGAAGGTGGCAGCATCAACGGCGTCGCCGTCGTACCACAGGCAGATCGTATTCTTGCTGGTCATGTAGTGCCTCCTTGGGAAAGACAGGTTTGATCGGCCGTCACAGTTTGCCAGAGAGACGGCGTCATGCCTCCGCGATCGGTCAATGCTACTGCGGAGATGGGGCAAGCAGAAGTTTCAAAAATGACATCTTTCTATTGGGAATTGTCTTTCCTGCAGGTTTGAGATCCCCTTCCGCCGGGATATAATCGCGCGTTCTGTATGCGGCGCCAGCGCCGTCCCCCCGCTTGTTCGTTATTGATTGCACCTCCCTATGACGCGAGAGTTGCCGCGTACAAATTTCCACGGTTCAAACCTCATCCGTTGCCTTGCTGACCTGGCGCTCGTCGATACCGCCGACGCCGGCAAGGCATTTGCGGAAGAGCTGGGCCATTGGGTTCATTTCGCCGACGCCATCAGGCTGTCGGCGGTGCATGGTGACGGACTGGCAAGCTTTCCAAAAATGCAAGCGGAAGCGCTGGACACCGCACGTGCCGCTGCCGTTGCCGATTTCGAACGCATACAGGCGTTCCTGACGAATTCCATCGTCAAGAGCTGTGCGCTGAAACCGGGCAAATCGCACATCGCCCTGCCCCCACCGCCGCTGGAACTGCCGCTGGACCTCGCGACGGCCTACCCGCCGTACCGCCGTTTCCACGAAGCGCACCAGCGCGACATGGAGCTGACCATCCAGCCGCTGCGCGTCAATGTGCGCGAAGCGGTGGCGAAGGCCTCGCCCCGGCTCAGGAAACTGGCCGAACTCGATGTGGCGCTGGAGCGGGTATTGCGCGAACGCGAGGGCAAGCTGCTCGCGAAGGTGCCGGTGCTTCTCAGGAAGCATTTCGCACAGTTGTACAAGGATCACCAGAAGGCGCTTGCTGACACCCAGCAGGCAGACAACCCCGCCGCATGGATGCGGGCAGGCGGCTGGCTCGCGCGCTTTTGCAGCGACATGCAAATGCTGCTGCTGGCCGAGCTGGACCTGCGCCTGCAGCCGGCGATGGGGCTTATAGAAGCATTCAGACAAGACACGCAATGAACAGACATCTCTATACAGCCGCCTTCCTCCTCGGCGCGATCGGCATCATCTGGGTAGGCGTCAGCTTCATCGATTCCAGTCTCCTGGCGATGGCAATGACCGCGGTCATCGGCGCCGTCTACGTGTTCGGCGCGCTCGAGCTGCGCCAGTTCCGGCAGGCGACGTCCAGCCTCGCTGCCGCGCTCGGCGCGATCCCTGACAACATGACGGAACTTGGCGGCTGGCTGGGCGGCGTGCATCCCTCGCTGCAGAACCCGGTGCGCCTGCGCATCGAAGGCGAACGCGTCGCCTTGCCCGGTCCCGCGCTTACACCCTACCTGGTCGGCCTGCTGGTGATGCTGGGCATGCTCGGTACCTTCCTCGGCATGGTGGTCACGCTCAAGGGGGCGGTGCTGGCGCTGGAAAAGACGACCGACCTGCAAGCGATGCGCTCAGCGCTGTCGGTGCCGGTCTCGGGCCTCGGCCTCGCGTTCGGCACCTCGGTAGCGGGCGTGGCCGCGTCCGCGATGCTGGGACTGATGTCTGCATTCAGCCGCCGTGAACGGATGCAGGCGGCGCAGATCCTGGATACGAAGATCGGTACCGTATTGCGTCCCTTCTCGCTCACCCACCAGCGGCAGGAAACTTTCAAGGCGCTGCAGCAGCAATCGCAGGCGCTGCCGCAAGTGGCCAGCCAGCTGCAGGCGGTGATGACGCAGATGGAAGACATGAGCAAGCAGCTGAACCAGCGCCTGCTCAGCAACCAGGAAGAATTCCATAGCAACGTCAAGGGCGTCTACACCGAGCTGGCACGCTCCGTCGACCAGTCGCTGCGCGACAGCCTCGGCAAGAGCGCACAGGTAGCCGGCGAAAGCATCAAGCCGGTGGTCGAGGCCGCGATGAGCGACATCGCGCGCGATGCGAAGCAGATGCACGAACGCATGGCGGAAACCGTGCAGGCGCAGCTCGACGGACTATCCACGCGCTTCAGCGCAACCGCTGATGGCGTTGCGCAAAACTGGACGGCGGCACTCAAGACCCACGAACAGGCAAGCGCCGGCGTCGTCGCCGAGATCGGCCGTTCGCTCAACGATTTCAATGCAGCCTTCGAACAGCGCGCCGGCGCACTGGTGGCGACTGTCGGCGACACCTACGCAACGTTGCAGGCCGGCCAGGCGGAGCGCGACAGCCAGCAACAGCAGGCGTGGACGCAATCGCTGGAAGCGATGGCAGCAACACTCACCCGCGAGCTGAAGGAAACCGGCGCGCAAACGCTGGCCCAGCAGCAGACGCTGTGCGACACGCTCACGCGCACGGCGCAGGACATCACCGAGCAAGCGCAGGCGAGCGCTCGCGGCACCCTGGCCGAGGCCACGCGCCTGGTTGGCTCCGCCGAAGAATTGATGCGTTCCCGCATCGCCGCCGAAGCGCAGTGGCTCGACCAGCACCGCGAACGCATGGACCAGTTGTCCGGCCTGCTGCGCACCGAACTCGGCGCGCTCAAGGAAGAGACCGGCGCACAACTGCTCGCCCAGCAGCAGCAGATTTGCGAGACCCTGGCCCGCACCGCACAGGACATCACTGGACAGGCGCAGGCCGGCGCGCAAACCGCCGTGGCCGAAACCACGCGCCTGATCGCCTCCGCCGAAGAGCTGATGCGCTCCCGCATCGCCACTGAAGCGCAGTGGCTCGACCAGCATCGCGAACGCATGGACGAGGTGGCCGGCTTGCTGCGCACCGAACTCGGCGCGCTCAAGGAAGAAACCGGCGCACAATTGCTCGCCCAGCAGCAGCAGATCTGCG
>NZ_LSTO01000001.1:3411978-3427895 GCF_002211445.1 Noviherbaspirillum denitrificans
CGGCCGAACTCAGCCGCCGCCTGAGTGTCCGCATGGCGATGGAAAAAAGCCTGCGCGATGCGCTTGCACGCGACGAGTTCGAACTGCATTACCAGCCGCGCATCGAATTGCAGAGCGGGCGCGTGATCGGACTGGAAGCGCTGATCCGGTGGCGCCATCCTGAAATGGGCCTGCTGCCGCCGCTGCAATTTATCCCGATCGCGGAAGAGGTCGGCCTGATCGAACAGATTGGCGAATGGGTGGTGCGATCGGCATGCCGGCAACACGAAGCATGGCGGCAGCAGGGTCTGCTGCACGGACCGGTTTCCATCAACATTTCTGCCAGCCAGTTCATCAAGCCGGGCTTTGCCGATGCCATCGCGCAGATCCTGCGTGAGACCGGGGTGCCGTCGGGCCAGCTTGAACTTGACCTCAAGGAATCGTTGCTGATGCACGACCCTGCCGATTCCATGCGCGTGCTCGACGAACTCAAGCGGACCGGGGTGGGCTTGTCCATCGACGATTTCGGAACGGGATTTTCCAACCTCGGCTTCCTCAAGCGCTTTCCGGTTGACAGGATCAAGCTTGATCCGAGTTTCGTGCGCGAGGTACTGAGTCATCCGGACGACCTTGCCGTCACCGATGCCGTCATCACGATGGCGCACAAACTGGGCATGAAAGTGGCCGTGGAGGGTGTCGAAAGCGGCAGCCAGCTTGCCTTGCTGGCGGAGCACGGATGCGACGAGATGCAGGGCGATTACTTCAGCCCGGCCTTGCCGGTCGATCTATGCACGGCACTGCTGCAGGAGCGGCGCGAACTTCCGGAAGACAAGCGACGTCGCCAGAGTGCCGGCCGGACCTTGCTGCTGATCGCGGGAGGCGCCGCGCCCATCCTGCTTCCGGAGGGCGCATCTTGCCGCCTGATCCAGGCGAGCAATGCAGTGACGGCATTCGACATCCTCGCTTCCGAGGAGGTTAGTGTCGTGGTCTGCGAACAGGACATGCATGGCATGAGCGGTGTGGAATTCCTCGGTCGCATCAGCCGGATGTATCCGCGCACGGTGCGCATCATGTGCAGCGACAACAGCGACGCCGCGCTGGTCGAGGATGCGGTCAATGTGGGCAATGTGTTCCGGTTTGTCCGCAAACCGCGCAGCGGCGAAGAACTCGCGGCAACCCTGGAAGCCGCTTTCGCGCATCACGAAAGCGGAGCGGCAAGGCACTAGCCGGCGAGCGTATTCGCCCGCGCGATGGCGTGCGTCAGGTCTTCCACGCAGTTTTCCGATCCCAGCCGGTCAAGGAAGCCGGTACGGCGCATCAGGCTGAGCGGCTGATGGTTCAGGCCGCACAGGATCAGCGTGCAGCCATTCTTCTGCAGCGTCTTGAGCACCGTTTCCAGCGCGTCGAGACCGGTCGTGTCGAGGTTGATGAGCTGGGTCATCTTCAGGATCATCACTTTTCCCGGATCGCTTTCCGGCTGGCCCAACACCTCGATCTTGCCGACCGCGCCGAAAAACAGTGAGCCGAAAATCGAATATGCCACCACGCCCGGTGCCGGCCAGACCGGCAGTGCCGGCGCGGGAATCTTCTCGACCTGCGTCAGGCTCGACACGCGGTAAATGAAGAACACGCAGGCCAGCACCAGCCCCACCTCGACGGCCACGGTCAGATCGAAAATCACCGTCAACAGGAAGGTCGACAGCACCAGGATCCGGTAATTCATCGAGAAGTCCATCAACCTGCGGAACTCGTGCCATTCGCCCATGTTGTAGGCGACGTGCAGCAGGATGGCCGCGAGCGCCGCCAGCGGCACATTGGTGGCCAGCGGCGCGGCAGCCAGCACGATCACCAGCAGCGACAGCGCGTGCACGATGCCGGCGATGGGCGAGGTGGCGCCGGTGCGGATGTTGGTCACCGTACGTGCGATCGTTCCGGTGGCGGGAATGCCGCCGAAGAAGGGGACGATGAAATTGGCTGCGCCCTGCGCCATCAATTCCTGGTTCGGATCGTGCCGCTGCCCGGTAATGTTGTCCGCCACCCGCGCGCACAGCAGCGATTCGATGGCGCCAAGCAGCGCGATGGTGATGGTCGGGGCGAAGAGTTGTTTGACCACTTCCCAGGTGAGAGGCGGCAGCTGGAGCGATGGCAGCGCCTGCGGAATGCCGCCGAAGCGCGATCCGATGGTTTCGACCGGCAGGTCAAAGACGGTGACCGCCGTCGTCCCCAGCACAAGGACCAGGATCGGGCTGGGAATGGGTTTGAGAATGCTCGCCAGGCGAGGGAAGCGGAAGGCCTTGGGCGAGCCGTCCGGATTGTTGCGGAACACGGCCGGCCAGCTGAACATCAGCACCAGCGCCCCGACCGCAATGGCGACGGTGATCGGCTCCACGGTATGTGCATGGGCCAGCAGGACCTTGATCTGCGCAAAGAAATCGCCAGGCATTTTCGCAATCGACAACCCGAAGAAATCCTTGAGCTGCGAGAGGGCGATCAACACCGCGATGCCGTTGGTGAAGCCGATCACGATAGGCACCGGGATATAGCGTATCCAGGTGCCAATACGGAACACCCCCATTGCAAACAGCAGGACACCCGCACAGATGGTGGACATTAGCAGCCCGCCGAGGCCGTATTTTTCGATGATGCCGTAGATGATGACGATGAAGGCACCGGCCGGCCCGCCGATCTGTACGCGCGAGCCGCCGAGCGCGGAAATCAGGAAGCCGCCGATGATGGCGGTAAAGATGCCAGCCTCCGGTTTGGCGCCCGACGCGATGGCGAAGGCCATCGCCAGCGGCAGGGCGACAATGCCGACCGTCAGTCCGGCGGCAACGTCATGCGTAAAGCGCGTCTTGTTGTAAGCCTTGAGTGCGTCCACCAGCGCCGGACGAAAGCGGAGGCTGGAAATCTTCATGCCGCGGAGCTCCCTTGATGCCTTCTTGTTGTTGTAGGCAGGACAGATGCCCTGCATCGTGGATTCTGTGCGTTTGCCAGGCGGCGCGCCATCAATTGCCCAGTACCCGGCGCATGACCATCGGCGCGGGTTCGATCGGGTTGGCGTGGGTGTATTCGAGCTCGGGGGCGAGCTCGAAGCCATACGCGGAATACAGGTCGAGCAGGCGCTCCTGGTCGGCGCGCACGGCGAGGCGCAGCTCGCGGACATCAGCGGCGAACGCGCGGTGGATCACTGCTTCGAGGAGGTGTTGCGACAGGTGTTCGCCGCGGTAAGAGGGCAGGACGCCCATGCGCGTGATTTCCCAGACGTCGGGTTCGTGATCCAGCGGCACCCAGCGCACCGACCCGATCGCCGCGTCATCACGCAGCAGGATGAAGGCGCCGCCGCTTTGCAAGTCCTGCAGCACGCGGACTGCCGTTTCGCGGTGGCCACTCGAGGTAACGGCCACCTTGCCTGCCCAGCATGCGCGTGTCAGCTCGGCTATGAGCTGGGCGTCATCGAGGTTTGCTTCGCGGACCACGATATTCATGGCATCCGCGCTCCCGATGACCGGCAACTGGGCAATTCTCCGGCAGGCATGGCTTAACGGACCCGCATGCCAGGTTCTGCGCCCGGCCACGGATTCAGGACATAAATGCCCGGATTGGACTTTTCATCGGCTGCCGACGCGGCCAGCACCATGCCCTCGGAGACGCCGAACTTCATCTTGCGCGGCGCGAGGTTGGCCACCATCACGGTCAGCTTGCCGACCAGGTCCTCTGGCTTGTAAGACGACTTGATGCCCGAGAACACGTTGCGCGTACGGCCTTCACCTACGTCGAGCGTCAGGCGCAGCAGCTTGTCGGAGCCGTCGACGTGTTCGCAGTTCACGATCTTTGCAATGCGCAGGTCGATCTTGGCGAAATCGTCGATCTTGATTTCCGCAGCGAGCGGTTCGATATTCGTTGCCGGCTCTTCCGCCTTCTCTGCGGCAGGCGCCGCAGCCGGGATGTCGAACAGCGCATCCAGCATCTTCGGATCGACACGCTGCATCAGGTGCTCGAAGGTGCCGATCGTGGCCGGGCTATTCTGCAGGTCGGCCCAGGTCAGGTCGCGTTCGATGCCGAACAGCTTCGATACCTTCCGCGCCAGTTCCGGCAGGATCGGGGCGAGGTAGATCGTCAGGCAGTAGAAGCTGCGCAGCAGGTTGCTGCACACATCCTGCAGCTCCTGGTCGTTGGCCGGATTCTTCGCCAGTTCCCAGGGCTTCTTGGTGTCCACGTACTGGTTGACCTCGTCGGCGAGCGACATGATCTGGCGGATCGCCTTGCCGAACTCGCGTGCCTCGAAGGCTTCCTTGATGTCGTTTTCCTGTTCGCCGAAGCGCAGGCGCCAGGTCATCGCCTCGCCGCCGGTAATCGGATCGCTCAGCTTGCCGCCGAAACGCTTGGTGATGAAGCCCGCTGCCCGGCTGGCGATGTTCACGTACTTGCCGATCAGGTCGGAGTTGACGCGCGACACAAAGTCATCCGGGTTGAAATCGACGTCTTCCACCTTCGCATTCAGCTTGGCCGCAATGTAGTAGCGCAGCCATTCCGGGTTCATGCCGATATCGAGGTAGCGCAGCGGAGAAATGCCGGTGCCGCGGGACTTCGACATCTTCTCGCCGGATACCGTGATGAAGCCATGCACGAACACATTGGTCGGCACCTTCAGGCCCGAGAACTTCAGCATTGCCGGCCAGAACAGGGTGTGGAAGTAGATGATGTCCTTGCCGATGAAGTGATACTGCTCGGTGGAGTTGTCCTCCATGAAAGCCTGGTAGTCGCGGCCGGTCTTGTCGAAGTAGTTCTTCAGCGAGGCCAGGTAGCCCACCGGCGCATCCAGCCAGACGTAGAAGTACTTGCCCGGCGCATCCGGAATTTCAATGCCGAAATACGGCGCGTCGCGGCTGATATCCCAGTCGCCGAGGCCTTCCTCGCTCTCCAGCCATTCCTTGGCCTTGTTGACGACTTCCGGCTGCAGGCGGTTGGGCGACTGCGTCCATTCGCGCAGGAATTCGACGCACTTGGGATTCGACAGCTGGAAGAAATAATGCTCGGACGACTTCATCACCGGCGTCGCGCCCGTCAGCGTCGAATACGGGTTCTTCAGCTCGGTCGGCGCGTACACCGCGCTGCACACCTCGCAGGAATCGCCGTACTGATCCTTGGCGCCGCACTTCGGGCACTCGCCCTTGATGTAGCGGTCCGGCAGGAACATGCTCTTGACCGGGTCGAAAAACTGCTCGATGGTCTTGGTGGTGATCAGTTTCGAATGGTCGCGCAGGCGGCGGTACAGGTCCTGCGACAGCTGGTGGTTTTCCGGCGCATCGGTGGAGTGCCAGTTGTCGAAGCTGATGTGGAAGCCGTCCAGGTACTGCTTGCGGCCGGCCGCAATGCGGGCGACGAATTCCTGCGGCGTCACGCCGGCTTTCTCGGCGGCGATCATGATCGGCGCGCCGTGCGCGTCGTCGGCACCGACGAAATGCACCTCGTTGCCTTGCATCCGCTGGAACCTGACCCAGATGTCGGCCTGGATATATTCCATGATGTGGCCGATGTGGAACGCGCCGTTGGCGTAGGGCAGGGCAGTGGTGACAAACAGCTTGCGATGCGAAGTGGTGCTCATTTGGCAATAATGCTTGGAGAAATAAAACAGCCATTTTAGCAGCGCGGGGGCGTATAAAGCAGGTCCGCAGTGTCAAACCCCGGCAGGATCGGCCCCGAATTGGTTTAGACTTGCTGTTACAAAATTCAGGAGAAACAATGAGTATTACCGTTGAGGCCGTCAAAGCGGCCCTGTCCCAGGTCATCGATCCGAACACCGGCAAGGACCTCGTTACGGGCAAATCCGTGAAAAACGTTCAGGTCAACGGCGCCGACGTCAAGTTTGATGTCGAGCTCGGCTATCCAGCGAAGAGCCAGATCGCTCCGATTCACCTGATGGCAGTTGATGCCGTCCGCCAGCTCGCCGGCATCGGCCGCGTCGAAGCGAACGTTTATTCGAAAATCATTCCCCATGCGGTGCAGCGGGGCGTCAAGCTGATGTCCAACGTCAAGAACATCATCGCCGTCGCTTCCGGCAAGGGCGGGGTGGGCAAGTCGACCACCGCCGTCAACCTGGCCTTGGCGCTGGCTGCGGAAGGCGCGCAGGTCGGCATCCTCGACGCCGACATCTATGGCCCCTCGCAACCGATGATGATGGGCATTTCCGGCCAGCCGGAATCGCTCGACGGCAAGACCATGGAGCCGCTGGAAAATTACGGCGTGCAGGTCTCCTCCATCGGTTTCATGATCGACCCCGACCAGCCCATGGTCTGGCGCGGTCCGATGGTCACCCAGGCGCTGCAGCAGCTGCTGGAGCAGACCAACTGGCGCAACCTCGATTACCTGATCGTTGACATGCCTCCAGGCACCGGCGACATCCAGCTCACGCTGTCGCAGCGGGTGCCGGTAACCGGCGCGGTGATCGTCACCACGCCGCAGGACATCGCGCTGCTCGATGCGCGCAAAGGCCTGAAGATGTTCGAAAAGGTCGACATTCCCATCCTCGGCATCGTCGAAAACATGAGCATCCACGTCTGCTCGAATTGCGGCCACGCGGAGCCGATCTTCGGCGCCGGTGGCGGCGAAAAGATGTGCAAGGAATACGGGGTGGAATTCCTTGGCGCCTTGCCGTTGACCATGGCGATCCGCGAGCAGACCGACTCCGGCAAGCCGACTGTCGTGGCCGATCCGGACGGGCAGGTTGCCCGGATGTACAAGGAAATCGCGCGCAAGGTCGCCGTCAAGGTGGCGGAAAAAGCCAAGGACATGACCAGCAAGTTCCCGAGCATTGTCATCAAGAACGACTGACGACAAGGTAAAATAACGGTTTTTCCGATTCCACGGCTTTGGCGATCCAAGGCCGTTTTTATTTGAATTGCCATGACAGTCCGCACACGCTTCGCACCCAGCCCGACCGGCTACCTCCATCTCGGCGGCGCGCGCACCGCGCTATTTTCCTGGGCCTTTGCCCGCCACCACGGCGGCGCCTTCATCCTGCGCATCGAAGACACCGACCTGGAGCGCTCGACGCCAGAGGCGGTGCAGGCGATCCTCGACGGCATGAACTGGCTCGGCCTGCAGCACGACGAAGGTCCGTTCTACCAGATGAAGCGCATGGACCGCTATCGCGAGGTGGTGGCGCAGATGCTGGAAGCGGGCACCGCCTATCACTGCTACTGCACGCCGGATGAAGTGGAAGCGATGCGCGAGCGCATGCGCGCCGCCGGCGAAAAGCCGCGCTATGACGGCACTTGGCGTCCGGAGCCGGGCAAGACCCTGCCATCAGTGCCGGAAGGCCGCAAGCCGGTCGTGCGCTTCAAGAATCCGCTCGACGGCGACGTCAGCTGGAACGACATGGTGAAGGGTACGATCACCATTTCCAACCGCGAGCTGGACGACCTCGTGATTGCGCGCCCGGACGGCACGCCGACCTACAACTTCTGCGTGGCAGTCGACGACTGGGACATGAAAATGACCCACGTGATCCGCGGCGACGACCATGTCAACAACACGCCCCGCCAGATCAACATCCTGCGTGCGCTCGGCGCGCCGCTGCCGGAATACGGCCATGTGCCGATGATCCTTGGCGCCGACGGCGAGAAGCTGTCCAAGCGCCACGGCGCGGTCAGCGTGATGGACTATCCGGCGCAGGGCTACCTGCCGGAGGCAATGCTCAACTACCTGGCGCGCCTCGGCTGGAGCCATGGCGACGACGAAATCTTCTCGATGGAACAGTTCTGCCAGTGGTTCGACGTCGATCACCTGAACAGTTCGCCGGCGCAGTTCAACCCCGAGAAGCTCGCGTGGCTGAACAACCACTACATCAAGCTGGCCGATAACGTCCGTCTCGAAGGACTGGTTCGCCCTGTCATGGAAAAGGAAGGCGCGAAATTCGACGGCGCGCCTCCGCTGCAGCAGGTGATCGCGCTGATGAAGGAGCGCGCGAACACGATCAACGAACTCGGCGACGCCGCGATGCTGTTCTACCGCGAGCCGAATCCTGATCCGGCACTGGTCACCCAGCACATCACCGACGCCGTGAAGCCGGCGCTCGCGCAATTCACCGAAGCCTGCAAGTCCATCGAATGGAACAAGGCGACGATTTCCGCGACGACCAAGGAAGTGCTGGCCGCGCACAAGCTGAAGATGCCGCAGCTCGCCATGCCGCTGCGCCTGATCGTGACCGGCCAGTTGCAGACGCCGTCGATCGATGCGGTGCTGGAGCTGTTTGGCCGTGACACGGTTGTCGCTCGCCTGCAGAAATTTCTCTGATAAATTTTCTCGAAGAGGATTTACATTCGAGAAAAAATTTTGCTATACTCTCGTTTCTTCGCACACGGGGGTATAGCTCAGCTGGGAGAGCGCTTGCATGGCATGCAAGAGGTCAGCGGTTCGATCCCGCTTACCTCCACCAGCGACAACGCAGTGCGTTGTAAAAGAAATATAATAGGCTGCAGTATCGACAGTTTTCTGTCCCCATCGTCTAGAGGCCTAGGACATCACCCTTTCACGGTGAGTACCGGGGTTCGAATCCCCGTGGGGACGCCACATTAAACGCCACGCATCTGCGTGGCGTTTTTCTTTTTGCCGTCGCACAATACATCTCTTCCTTGTGGTTTGCGCCGCATGACACGTCCACAATCCCTCGCCCTGTTCTGCAAGGTCGTCGACAACTTCGGCGACATTGGCATCTGCTGGCGTCTTGCCAGGCAATTGCAGCAGGAGCATGGCATCGATGTCGCCTTATGGGTCGATGACTTGAGGAGCTTCCAGCGCATCTGCCCTGAAGTCGCCATCAATGCGGACGTGCAGCAGCTGGCCGGCGTGACCGTGCGCCACTGGCGCGACCAGGAGGGTGAATTCTCGGCGAGTGATGTTGCCGATATCGTCATCGAATTCTTTGGTGTCGATATCCCGCCGGGCTACATCACCGCAATGGCGCAGCGCGAGCCGCGCCCGGCATGGTTCAATCTGGAAGGGCTGAGCGCCGAAGAGTGGGTGGAGGGCTGCCATACCTTGCCGTCCCCACATCCGCGCCTGCCGCTGAAGAAGCATTTTTTCTTCCCTGGATTCACAAGCAAGACAGGCGGACTGCTGCATGAAGCCGCGCTCGAAGGGCAGCGTGAGCAATTCCAGTCCGATCAGGCGACCATGGCGGCATTCATGGCGCAGTTTGGCGTGACACCTGAAGAAATGGCGTCACTGAAGGTCTCTCTGTTTTGCTATCCGCACGCGCCGGTTCCGAAATTGTTTGAGGCATGGCAGGACGGCGACACCGCCGTGACCTGCGTGGTACCGCAAGGTGTTGCAGCCGACGCGGTTCGGACATTCCTTGGTATGGATGCAAAACCGGGGGCCGTCCGCACAGTTGGCGCGCTCACCGTGCGTGTCCTGCCGTTTGTCGCGCAGCCTGACTACGACAAGCTCCTGTGGGCATGCGATCTGAACTTCGTGCGCGGCGAGGATTCTTTCGTACGCGCGCAGTGGGCGGGCAAGCCTTTCATCTGGCATATCTACCCTCAGGACAAGGACCTGCATCACGTCAAGCTGCGTGCTTTCCTCGGCCGGTTTGCTCCTGCCTTGCAAAGCCTGAACGCCGTGTCGCTGGCATGGAACGGAGCCGAGGACGCCGGGTCCGGCTGGCCGGCATTATGGGCGCAATTCCATGCCGAAATGCCAATCATCGGCGCCAGGACAGCCGATTGGCGCAGCGAAATGCTGGCAAACGGGGACATGACATCCCAATTGCTGAAGTTTGAGGAATTCCTCCGCTCAGCGCGGGGGTAAAACAGGGTACAATCCGCGCTTAATCGATATCTGAACCGTTTGATCTGGATCAAGCGCGTGCTTGAGGCAGTGTTTGCCGCGAGACGAAGATAGTTTTCAAGCAACTTATTTTTTTCGATCACTCCTATGAAATTTGCAAAAGAAGTTCGTGTTGGCAATATCATCATGGTTGAAGGCAAGCCTTTCATCGTGCTGCGCTCCGACGTCAACGGTTCGAGCCGTACCGGTTTCACTTACAAGTGGAAGATGAAGAACCTGCTGACCAGCGCACCGCTGGAAAGCGTATTCCGCGGTGACGACAAGTTCGACGTCGTGGTGCTGGACAAGAAAGAAGCCACTTACTCGTACTTCGCCGACCCGCTGTACGTGTTCATGGACGCCGACTACAACCAGTACGAAGTTGAAGGCGAGAACATGGGCGACGCGCTGAACTACCTCGAAGACGGCATGGCATGTGAAGTCGTTTTCTACGACGGCAAGCCGATCTCTGTCGAACTGCCGACCACCATCGTGCGCGAAGTGACCTACACCGAGCCGGCCGTCAAGGGCGACACCTCGGGCAAGGTACTGAAGCCGGCCAAGATCTCCACCGGTTTCGAAATCCCGGTTCCGCTGTTCGTGGAAATCGGCGACAAGATCGAAATCGACACCCGCACGGGTGAATACAAGAGCCGCAGCAAGTAATCGGCTTTTTGTCCAGAAAAAGCGCTGCCGGATTCCTGCAGCGCTTTTTTTATTGCGCCACAAATCCAACAGATTGGCAGTGCGGGCTCGCCGTTTTTGCAATGCCAGGGCCCGGCGTATACACTGTGCGGCGTTGCCCGGAGCAATGGCAGAGGCGACATAGAATCGTTCACAGACAGGGAGAAAGTCGAATGAAGAAGATCCGCGGTTTAGGCGTGGCCATTTCGGTATGCATTCTCGCAGGCTGTTCGTCCACCGGGTTCAAGCTTCCCGACTGGGTGCCGTCGTTCACGACGGCGCAGCCTGAACCTGCTCCCCAGCCGCCTGCAAAGCCGCGCAACGGATCTGTCATCAGTGACAATGAGGGAGAGGCTATCCTCCAGACCGTCGATTTTCGTCCGGGCACGTCGTCGGCCACCGTCGAGCGCCTTGCAAAGCGCTTCGGTTGCACGGGTTCCATGGGTGCCGGCCTGGTTACGGACAAGGGACCGGTGGAGGTGTACCGGATGAAATGCGACAACGGCACGATATTCATGGCGCAATGCGAACTGCGGCAATGCCGTCCGATGCGCTAAACATCGACGCAATCCGCTGCAAATAAAAATGGCACAGTCACCTGTGCCATTTTTTTTGGCAGTGCAACCAGTCTTACTCGTCCTTTGCAACCTGCAGGATCAGCTTGCCGAAGTTTTTGCCTTCAAACAGCATGAGCAGGGTTTCCGGGAAGTTGTCGAGGCCTTCGACGATATCCTCGCGCGTCTTGAACGTGCCTTCCTTCATCCACTTCGCCATCTCCGCCACCCCAAGGTGGTAGCGGTCTGCATAATCGAACACCACGATGCCTTCCATGCGTGCACGGTTGACCAGCAGCGACAGGTAATTGGCTGGCCCCTTCACAGGGGTCGTGTTGTTGTATTGGGAAATGGCGCCGCAAATGATGATGCGTGCCTTCATATTGATGCGGGTGAGCACATCGTCCAGGATGTCGCCGCCCACATTGTCGAAATAGACGTCCACACCTTTCGGGCAGTGCTGCTTCAGTCCTTCGCGCACTGAGCCGCTCTTGTAGTCGATGCAAGCGTCGAAGCCGAGTTCGTTCACGACGAAATCGCACTTGTCCTTGCCGCCTGCGATACCAACCACGCGGCAGCCCTTGTGCTTCGCAACCTGGCCGACCGTTTGCCCGACCGCGCCTGCGGCGCCGGAGACAACCACGGTTTCACCAGCCTTGGGTTGGCCGACTTCGAGCAGGCCGAAATAGGCGGTCATACCGGGCATGCCGAGCGCATTCAGGTACTTGGGCAGCGGCGCCGCCTTCGGGTCTACCTTGTAAATGCCAGCACCCTTGTCGTCAGCCGGTCCGGTCCAGTACTCCTGCACGCCAATGACGCCGGAGACATAGTCGCCGACCGCAAATTTCGGCGACTTCGATGCCACCACCTTGCCGATGCCGCCGGCGCGCATGACTTCATCAATCGCGACCGGGCGGATGTAGGACTTGCCCTCATTCATCCAGCCGCGCATGGCGGGATCGAGCGAAAGGTACAAGGTCTTGACGGTGATTTCGCCGTCAGCAAGCGCGCGCACGGGCTCCGAGACGAAATTCCAGTCGCTGCGCTTGGGCATGCCCACAGGGCGGGCAGCGAGGCGGACCTGGCGGTTGGTAAGGGTGGTTGTCATCTTGTCTCCTTCACGGAATGGTTAGACGGCCCATCATACATGAAAATGAACGGTCGTACTTTTTTGCAAAAGTGTAACAGATTCAAACATTCCGGAATTCACCGGAACTTTCCCAAGGTCACATAGACCAAGTGAGGAGCCGCAACATTGCTGTGGCTTAAGAGGCGGGGAGGCCGCAAGTCTGGCTCTTACTCCTGCAGAGCAAACGCTCGTGAAGTGTTGCCACGTTTTCGACGCGATGGGAATGCTTGAAGCGTTTCCATGACATCGCAAACAGTTTTTAACTTTCGCACTATTTTTTGGAGATAACATGCTTCGTTCCGAAACACTCTTTGGCAAGCGCGATACCAACACGCCAAATTCGCCCCTCAGCACCGCCAGCGGCATCGTCCCGACCGGTACTTCGGGTATCTCCAAGCCGATTACTTCCACTACCACTGCAACCGACACACCCGCCAGCACCAGCGAGGGCGGCAGCAAGCTGATCGTCGGGCCGAATATCAAGCTCAAGGGCGTTGAAATCACCGATTGCGACACGCTGTGCGTCGAAGGCCGTGTCGAAGCCACCATCGATTCCCGTGTCATTCAGATCGCCGAGCGCGGCGCGTTCAAGGGTTCTGCCGAGATCGACATCGCCGAAATCCACGGCGAATTCGATGGCGAACTGACCGTGCGCCAGAAGCTGGTCATCTATTCGACCGGCAAGGTTTCCGGCAAGGTCCGCTACGGCAAGGTCGTGATCGAAGAGGGCGGCCAGCTGTCCGGCGACATCCAGGTTGGCACCACTGCTGCTGCCGGCAACAAGGGCCTGTCCGTCGCCAAGGTCGGCTAAGCCACACTAAAAATACCCGAGGGGCGCTGCCCGGCGCCACCTTTCTTGCCCGGATACCGCTTGCGCGGCTCCGGGTTTTTTGTTTGTCCGCGCATGCCGTGCGACAATAACGCCTTTCGCCTTTCGCCTGTCGCACTGCCATCATGACCACGACGTACCCGGAATACATTCTTACCCTGTCCTGCCCCGACCATCGCGGCATTGTCCATCGCGTATCCGGCTTCCTCGCCGAGCATGGCTGCAATATCATCGACTCGGCGCAGTTCGGCGACGCGCAATCGCAGCTGTTCTTCATGCGCGTGCATTTTGCCGCGGAGGATGCGGCGGTGAGCGATGCACAGCTGCGTGCCGATTTCGATATCGTGGCCAAGGAACTGCGGATGGAAGCGCAACTGCACGACGCCCGCAAGAAGCCGCGCGTCATGCTGATGGTGTCGAAGATCGGCCACTGCCTGAACGACCTGCTGTTCCGCTACAAGAGCGGCCTGCTGCCGGTGGAGATCCCGGCCATTGTGTCCAACCATACGGACTTCTATCAGCTATCGGCGAGCTACAACATTCCCTTCCACCATCTGCCGCTGGCAACCGGCGCTTCGGCCGAGGCCAAGCGCGCGCAGGAAGAGCGCATCCTCGAGATCGTCAGGAACAACGACATCGACCTCGTCGTGCTCGCACGCTACATGCAGATCCTGTCGCCGCAACTGTGCGAAGCGCTGAAGGGCAGGGCGATCAATATCCACCACTCCTTCCTGCCCAGCTTCAAGGGTGCGAAACCGTACTACCAGGCGCACGACCGTGGCGTGAAGCTGATCGGCGCGACCGCGCATTTCGTTACCGGCGACCTTGACGAAGGCCCGATCATCGAGCAGGACGTCGAGCGGGTTGATCATTCGATGGAGCCGGAAACATTGACCGCGATCGGTCGCGACGTGGAGTGCGTGGTGCTGGCGCGTGCGGTGAAGTGCTTTGTCGAACACCGCATCCTGCTGAACGGGCACAAGACGGTGGTGTTCAAGTAAGCGGTATTCAGCAGAATTGAAAAGGGCGGGTGCGCAATGCGGACCCGCCCTTTTTGCTTGTGCCGTGTTCGTTTAGGCAAGCACGCGTTGAAGCCAGGCGCCGATGTCCGCGATTTCTTCTTCGCACACCGAATGGTCCATCGGGTAGGTATGCCATTCGACTTCATAGCCAAGCGTCTGCAGGAAGTCGCGCGACATCTCCGCGCGTTGCACTGGGACGATCGGGTCACTACGGCCATGGGCGAGGAAAACCGGGGTGTCCTGGTTGGCCGCATGGCGTTCTGCCGGCAGCTTGGTATGGATGGGCAGGTAGCCGGAAAGGCCCAGCAGGCCGGCAAGCTTCTCCGGATGGCGCAGGCCGGTTTGCAGCGTCATCGCGCAACCTTGGGAGAACCCGGCGAGGACGATGCGCCCGGCCGGGATGCCGCGCGCCTTTTCCCGTGCGATCAGTTCTTCGACCAGCATCTGCGACTTGCGCAGGCCGGCCTCGTCTTCACGATTGGTCAGGTCGGTGCCGAGAATGTCGTACCACGCGCGCATCACGTAGCCGTAATTGATCGTCACCGGCATTGTGGGAGCATGCGGGAAGATGAAGCGGATCGCCGGGCAGCCGGAAAGGTCGAGTTCCCGCACGATGGGCACGAAGTCGTTGCCATCGGCGCCAAGGCCGTGCAGCCAGATCACCGCCGCCGTGGGATTGGGGCCGCTTTCGATCTCGATGGATTCCAGGCTCGGTGTCGTCATGTCATTTCTGGCGGATCGCCGACTTCGGGCGGAAGGCCTTGCACACCGCTTCGTTGGTCTCGATGTACGGCCCGCCGATCAGGTCGATGCAATAGGGAACGGCTGCAAAGATGCCGGGCACCAGCTGCTTGCCGTCCGCGTCCTTCAGGCCTTCCAGCGTCTCCTTGATGGATTTCGGCTGGCCGGGAAGGTTCATGATGAGGGCAGCGCGACCGGTGGTTTCGCGGATCACTGCGACCTGGCGCGAAAGGATCGCCGTCGGCACGAACTTCAGGCTGATCTGGCGCATCTGCTCGCCGAAGCCGGGCATTTCCTTCGTGCCCACGGCCAGCGTCGCTTCCGGTGTCACGTCGCGGCGCGACGGGCCGGTGCCTCCGGTGGTGAGCACAAGGTCGCAGCCGACTTCGTCGACCAGTTCGACGAGGGTTTTTTCGATCTCCCTCTGTTCGTCCGGAATCAGGCGGGTTTCCATCTTCCACGGGCTCGTCAGGGCGGCAGTGAACCAGTCGCGCAGGGCGGGTACGCCCTGGTCTTCATAGACGCCGCTGGAGGCCCGGTCGGAAATCGATACCAGGCCGATCAGCAGTTCGTCCGGATCAGTCTTCTTCAGCGTCGTCATTCTGTTCGTCGGCAGGTGCCTTGGCCTTGGATTGCTGCAGCTGCTTGAGGATCTGGAAAATCTCGCGGTAGGCCTTCGGCGGCTTGCTTTCCGCCTGCTCCTTGCGGGCGTTGCGGATCAGGGTGCGCAGTTGCTGCACGTCGGCTTCGGGGAATTCGGCCTTCAGGTCGGTCAGCGCCTTGTCGTCGGCCAGCAGCTTTTCGCGGCGGCGCTCCAGCGCATGCATCGCGGCGGTTTCGGCCTTGGAGGCGCCTTTCCAGCTGTCGATCACCGTCTGGATCGCCGCGATTTCGTCTTCTTCCAGCGTGCGCATCTTCTTGCCGACAAACTGCATCTGGCGGCGCCGTCCTTCGTGATCCTTGATCTTTTGACATTCCAGGATCGCGTCGCGCACGTCTTCCGGCATCGGCACGCGCATTACGCGGTCCTTGGGTTGGGAGACCAGTTCTTCGCCCAGATCCTGGAGCGCGGTCATTTCGCGTTTGAGCTGGGACTTGGAGGGGCGGTCGTACTTCTGTTCGAATTCGTCGGAGCGGAAGCCGACACCGCC
>NZ_LSTO01000001.1:3427905-3433725 GCF_002211445.1 Noviherbaspirillum denitrificans
TGGCGGCGGCCACCATGTATTTCCTTGCGGTCGAACCCGCTTTCTCGGTGTAGCCGCTTGCGCCTTCCGGTGCCTGCATGCCCGGCAAAGTCGCCTGCATGCCTTGAGAAGTCACCTGCGGCGACGGGCCGGCGCATGCCGCCAGCAGCATGGCAAGAACGAGTGAGGGAATTCCTGCTTTCAACATGGGCGCTCCAAAAAGAAAAGGACAAGCTCGACGCTTGTCCTAGTCTAATTGCGCACGGCAGTTGTTGTCATGCTGCCATGCCGTGAATCTGTGCCGGGCTTGCGTTAGCTCACCCGGGCTTTGCATTCACATTACTTCGGCTGCATGCGGATCGCGCCGTCGAGGCGGATCGTTTCGCCGTTGAGCATCGAATTCTCGATGATGGTCTTTGCCAGGCTGGCGTACTCAGCCGGCTTGCCGAGGCGCGGGGGGAACGGAACCATCTTGCCCAGCGCGTCCTGCACTTCCTGCGGCATGCCGAGCAGCATCGGGGTTTCGAAAATGCCCGGGGCGATGGTCATGACGCGGATGCCGTTGCGCGAGAGGTCGCGTGCCATCGGCAGCGTCAGGCCGACGACCGCCGCCTTGGACGCGCCGTACGCAGCCTGGCCGATCTGGCCGTCGTATGCGGCAACGGATGCGGTGTTGATGATGACGCCGCGCTCGCCGCCGTCGCTTGCCTCGGTCTTGGACATGGCGTCAGCCGCCAGGCGCGCCATGTTGAAGGTGCCGACCAGATTGATGTTGACCACGCGCTGGAACACGTCGAGCGGATGCGGACCGTCCTTGCCCACGGTCTTGACTGCCGGGGCGACGCCAGCGCAATTGATCAGGCCGCGCAGCGTACCCAGCGAGGCGGCGGCTTCGACGACGGCCTTGCCGTCAGCTTCGGACGTCACGTCGCACTTGACGAACTTGCCCTTCAGCTCGGCGGCCAGCTTCTCGCCCGCTTCCACCTGCACGTCGGCCAGCACCACCTTGCCGCCGTTTTCCACGATCATGCGCGCAGTTGCCGCGCCGAGGCCGGACGCGCCGCCGGTGATGATGAATACGCTGTTCTGGATCTGCATTGCTTCCTCTTGTTGATGAACGGAAAAATTTATGACGTTAACGTAAACGTAAAGAAAACCAATTGTAGCCAATTTTGATTGGCGAAAGCAAAAAAGGCGGCCGAAGCCGCCTTCTCCCGATATGGCGGGATTGCCTTACTTCGCGTCCGACTGAGCCTGCGTCGGTGCTGCCGGGGTAACTGCCGGAGCCGGCGCGCTGACAGCGGCAGGCGCTGTCGCATGACCAGCAGTTGCCGTCACGCCGACGGCCGGCAGCAACGGTACCAGCAGAAGCGCCACGATGTTAATGATCTTGATCAACGGATTGACCGCGGGGCCGGCGGTGTCCTTGTACGGGTCGCCCACGGTGTCGCCAGTGACCGCCGCCTTGTGCGCATCGGAACCCTTGCCGCCGTGGTGGCCGTCTTCGATGTACTTCTTGGCGTTGTCCCAGGCGCCGCCGCCGGTACACATCGAGATCGCCACGAACAGGCCGGTGACGATGGTACCCATCAGCAGGCCGCCCAACGCAGCCGGGCCGAGGATCAGGCCGACGAGGATAGGCACGACGACCGGCAACAGGGACGGCACGATCATTTCCTTGATCGCGGCGGTGGTCAGCATGTCGACCGCCTTGCCATATTCCGGCTTGCCGGTGCCTTCCATGATGCCCTTGATGTCACGGAACTGGCGTCGAACTTCTTCGACCACGCTGCCAGCTGCACGTCCCACCGCTTCCATCGCCATCGCGCCGAAGAGGTAGGGAATCAGGCCGCCGATGAACAGGCCGACGATCACCATGTGGTCGGACAGGTCGAAGCTGAGGTGCATGCCGCGTGCTTCAAGCGCGTGGGTGTAGTCGGCGAACAGCACGAGTGCCGCCAGGCCGGCCGAACCGATCGCATAGCCCTTGGTCACGGCCTTGGTAGTGTTGCCCACGGCGTCCAGAGGATCGGTGATATCGCGCACGCTGTCGGGCAGTTCGGACATCTCGGCAATGCCGCCGGCGTTGTCGGTAATCGGGCCGTAGGCGTCGAGCGCAACGATGATGCCGGCCATACTCAGCATCGAGGTTGCCGCAACGGCGATGCCATACAGGCCGCCCAGCTTGAACGACAGCCAGATTGCGATACACACGAAGAGCACCGGCCATGCGGTGGATTTCATCGACACGCCGAGGCCGGCGATGATGTTGGTGCCATGGCCGGTGGTCGATGCCTGCGCAACGTGCTGCACGGGCTTGTAGTCGGTGCCGGTGTAGTACTCGGTGATCCACACCATCAGTGCGGTCAATGCGAGGCCGACGACGCAAGCGCCAAACAGTGCTATTGCGCTGACGCTCTTGCCGTCTGACATGGCAACCGCTTCGGGGAACAACCAGGTGGTCACGAAGTAGAAGGCCACGAGCGAAATGACGCCGGCGATGATGAGGCCCTTGTACAGCGCGGGCATCACGTTCTTCATGCCTGGCGATGCCTTCACGAAGCTGCAGCCGATAATGGACGCAATGATCGACACGCCGCCGAGCACGAGCGGATAGATCACGGCATTCAGCGGCGCGCCCGTCACCATCAGCGCGCCAAGCGTCATGGTCGCGATCAGGGTCACGGCATAGGTTTCGAACAGGTCGGCTGCCATGCCAGCGCAGTCGCCCACGTTGTCGCCAACGTTATCGGCGATCACCGCCGGGTTGCGCGGGTCGTCTTCGGGGATGCCGGCTTCCACCTTGCCCACGAGGTCGGCGCCGACGTCAGCGCCCTTGGTGAAGATACCGCCGCCGAGACGGGCGAAGATGGAGATCAGGGAAGAGCCGAAGGCAAGGCCAAGCAAAGGCTTGAGGGTGGTCGCGTCGACTGTCTTGCCTTTGGTGATGAACCAGAAGAAGAGGGTCACGCCGAGCAGCCCGAGGCCGACCACCAGCATGCCCGTGATCGCGCCGCCGCGGAAGGCAACGGCCAGCGCCGGGCTGATGCCGTTCGTCGCTGCCTGCGCGGTACGCACGTTGGCGCGCACCGACACGTTCATGCCGATGAAGCCGCAAGCGCCGGAAAGCACGGCACCTACAACAAAGCCGATGGCGGTGGTGACATCAAGGAAGACGCCGATCAGGATGGCGAGGACGACACCGACGATGCCGATTGTCTTGTACTGACGGGCGAGGTAGGCACCGGCGCCCTGCTGAATGGCCGCCGCGATTTCCTGCATGCGGGCGTTGCCCGCATCCTGGCTCAAGATCCAACTCCGGGACACCAATCCGTAGATGACGGCAATGATGCCGCACACTACGGCCAACCACAAACCTGTTGCCATATCGACTCCTCCAATTGTTTCACGACAAAGTTAAAACAACGACGTTTCGGAGGACGGCGACGGCATACGCCCTGTGCTGCAAGAAGGTATCTGCTGTCGTCGTCCGGCGACTACTACGCACTGCAAACTTCTTGTGCTACGGATTGCTGAAGAGATTCGGTTGGCCCGTATTCTTGCATACGGGATTTTGTCTGGATACTTGCGTCAGGCTCCCCCTGCCGATTCGTTGATCTAAAACAGGCCATCACCCGGAAAAAAAAAGCGGACATGAAGTCCGCTTTCCTTTTTACTCCGACAAGGCCGCAAAGGCTTTGTCGCGGATCGTCTCGACTGGGCCGACACCCGAAATCTTGCGGTATTTCGGCGCGCCAGGCTTTCCGGACTCTGCCCACTTGTTGTAGTAGCCGACCAGCACTTCGGTCTGGTCGTGGTAGACCGTGAGGCGCTTCTTGACGGTTTCTTCCTTGTCGTCGTCACGCTGGATCAACTCTTCGCCGGTGACGTCGTCCTTGCCTTCCACCTTCGGCGGATTGAACTTGACGTGGTAGGTACGGCCGGACGACTGGTGCACACGGCGACCGCTCATGCGTTCGACGATGGACTCGTCGGGCACATCGATCTCGAGCACGTAATCGATCGCGACGCCTGCATCCTTCATTGCGTCAGCCTGCGGAATGGTGCGCGGGAAGCCGTCGAACAGGTAACCGTTCGCGCAGTCAGGCTGCTTGAGACGATCCTTGACGAGGCCGATGATGATGTCATCGGATACCAGTCCGCCGGCATCCATCACCTTCTTGGCTTCGAGGCCGAGCGGCGTTCCTGCCTTGACCGCGGCACGCAGCATGTCGCCGGTGGAGATCTGCGGGATGTTGAATTTTTCCTTGATGAAATTCGCTTGCGTGCCTTTGCCGGCACCTGGCGGTCCTAAAAGGATGAGGCGCATGGTGTGTCCTAGACTGGTTTTAAATTTGTATTCGGTGACGAGGATTTCCGCTCGGGCTGGCGGATTTACCTCAAAGACATGCTTTTATCACACTAACTTTTCATGAAACTTACCACAGAATCTCGCCTGACCGGAATCCCATCCCGGATTTCTTCTACTTTTCTTGACCGAAATAGCTTCTGACCCGCGCAAGATCCTCCGGCGTATCGACGCCTGCGGCAGGCGCGTTCGGCGTGACATGGACCGCAATCGGGTAGCCATGCCACAACACGCGCAGCTGCTCCAAGGCTTCGATTTGCTCCAACGGAGACAAGGCCAGGCGCGGATAGTCCTGCAGAAAAGCGTTGCTGTATGCATACAGGCCGATGTGCCGCAGCGGCATATAGCCGGCTGGAATAGTTTCCTTCGATTGCGCGAAACCGTCGCGATGCCAGGGAATGGTGGCGCGCGAGAAGTAGAGTGCCCTGCCCGTCATATCCAGCACGACCTTGACCACGTTCGGATTGAATATCTCGGCTGTGTCCGCAATCGGATGGGCCGCAGTCGCCATCGGCACATCGGGCGCGATGAGCTTCGCCGTTGCAGCAATCAATGCCGGATCGATCAGCGGCTCGTCGCCCTGCACATTGACGACGACAGCATCGCCAGGCAAGGACATCGCAGCAGCCACTTCAGCGATGCGGTCGGTACCGGACGGATGGTCGGCGCGTGTCATGTGCGCCACGACACCGTGGTCACGACATGCCGCGAGGATGTCCGCGTGGTCGGTGGCTACGGCCACCTGCGATGCGCCGGATTGCACGGCACGTTCGGCGACGCGCACTACCATCGGCTTGCCGCCAAGGTCGGCCAAGGGCTTGTTCGGCAGCCTGGTCGATGCCAGCCGTGCAGGAATAATGACAGTAAAGGTCATGGACTGTCGCTGCGCGCGGCGCGCAGGATTCAGGGATTGACGTTGGACGGCTGGGCGTTCAGATCGCGCGCCTGGTCGGCCCACATGATGGGGATGCCGTCGCGGATGGGATAGGCGAGCTTGTCAGGGTTGCAGATGAGTTCCTGCGCGTTCTTGTCATACTCGAGGGGGCCCTTGCAGATGGGGCAAACCAGGATATCAAGCAGTCGGGCGTCCACGACATTTCTCCACTATTCGTTTGGCCAGCGCGCTATCGATGCGCGCCGTCACCGGCACGACCCATATGCGCGGGTCGTTGTTGATCGTATCAATTCGCGTACATTTTACTGCATCCTTCTCCGTAATCAGGATGACATCGGCAGTGATCGCGGCGAATGGGTTGACGGAAAAGTCGTAATGATCGGGCAGCGGCAGCTCTTCGATTTCGAGGCCGGCCCGTTTCAGCATCGAGAAGAAACGCGACGGGTTGCCGATCCCGGCGACCGCCACGATACGCTTGCCTGCGAGCTCGCGAAGCGCGACCGGATGGCCTCCGCCCGACAGCGGTTCGGCAAATTCGCCCGCCAGTTCCATGCGCACGGCATCGGCGGGGACCCCC
>NZ_LSTO01000001.1:3433735-3445487 GCF_002211445.1 Noviherbaspirillum denitrificans
ATGCACGCTGCGACCGCTGCCAAGATTGGCGGACAGGCCGATCTTGAAAGGGCGGCACTTCGCTTTGCCGCTGGAAGTAGAAATATTCATCATGCGTGCTCCAGTTCAGGTTGGCAGGACTGCGGGGCTACTGCATCGAGGCTGCAGGCGTGTGCATACGGCGCAGTGCGTCCGAGCGCTTCGCAGACCAGGTTGGCCGCCGCTTCTCCCGCGGCGAGGCAGTACTTGAAACCCCGCCCGGAAAAGGCCGCGAGCGTGAACAGGCCCTCGGCGGCGAATCCGATCTGCGGCCGCAGGTTGGCGCTGTACAGGTCGTAGCCGGCAATGGCGCCCAGCGGTTGCGGCGAGATTCCCGCATGCAGCACGCCGGCCGCGCGCATCCTCGCGTCCTCGACCATCGCCCGCGATACGGCAGGCAGGTCAGTGACGGGCGCGGCATGCGGCAGGTCGGTATTGCACTTCGAACCGCAGAAGAATGTGCCGTCGCCGGCCGGCACGAAATAGGTCTGGTTGCATTCGTCGACCAGCGGCGTCACCGTCGCCCCTTGCATGCGCACCAGCGGAATGCTGCGTACGAACACCGGCAGTTGCGGCAGGTAATCCCGCGTCGCCTGCCCGGCTGCCACCACCGCAATGGAAGCGCGCAGCGTGCCGTGCGGCAGCACGATGTTCCAGCCGTGCGGAGCCCGTTCCAGGCGGATGTCGCTGCCCGCGTTTTCCAGCACGGTGCCGCCCATGTCGACCAGGGAACGGACCAATTGCTGGCAAGTGAGGCGCGCATTGCCGTGGCCGCCCATCGGTTCATGCAAGGCCAGCGGCGCCGGATGGTCGGGCCGCAGGAAGGGCAGTTCCTGCAGGCAGCTCGCGGGCAGGCGGCGCATGACCGGATAGCCCTTCTCTTCCAGCCACTGCGCGCCGGCGGCGGCCGCCTCGATGTTTTCCGGCGCCACCAGGTAATGGAAGCCGGTGCGCTTGAGCGGCGACGGTCCCGGCAATCCATGCCGCTCCCACTCGGCGAACAGGGACACGCCGCGCAGCGACAACTGCATGAGCGCGGGATCCGGATCGTAGGCGCGCACGATCCCGCCGGTCATCGACGATGCCCCGCCACCGCCGGCCACACCCGGCTCCACCACGCACACGCGCAAGCCTGCGCGCGCCAGGAACCAGGCCACCGGGCAGCCAGCGGCACCGCCGCCGAGCACCGCCACATCGAAGTGCCGGATCGCCATCATGCTGCCTCGAGCACGAGCGGTTCCGACGATGCGGCAGCCAGCGCGGCGTCGAGCCATTCGGCGGCGACCGATTGCTCCAGGCCGATGCGTTGCATCAGCGCGGACGACCATGCCGGATGGATGGGGCTGGACAGCACCGCATAGGCGGCCAGCAGCATGCGAGCGTCGGCGGCGCGGTGCACGGCGGCATCGGCAGCCAGGTCGAGCACGGATGCGCACACCCGCGCCAGCCTGCGCATCGAGAACGCCCCTTCGCTGCCGGCATGGCGCCAGTCGCGCAGCAAGGTATTGAATGCAGCGCGGTCGCATGCGGCGATGGCGATGAAAGCCTGCTTCTGGTTCGCATTGAACAAGGTATCGCGCAAGCGGTTGAGCTTGCCGTTGAACGCCGTCTCGTACCACGCCGAGAATTCCGCCATGCTGAAGTTGCACACCGCTTCTTCCGGGCTGTTGAGCGCCAGGTAAGTACGCACCGCATCGGCGGGATGCGTCTTCAGGATGTCGCGCACCCAGATCGCATGGCCGCGGCTGGTCGAGAAATCCTCGCCTTCCAGCTTGAGGAAGCGGTTGGTATAGATCTGCACATCGCGCTGGAAACCGTCGACCAGCGACAGCAGCACCGGATAGGCAATCGCGTGGCTGAAGGAGCAGTCGAAACCGAGGAAATGCACCAGGCCGGTGTCGCGGTCCTTGAGCCAAGCATCGATCAGCTCCGGCTTGCCCTGGCGGTCCGCCCATTCGCAGAAGGTGGCGAAGTAACCGGCGATACCGCTGAACCAGGTATGCACGTTGGGTTGGCCCGGTTCGTCGAGTTCGATGCCGTATTCATGCGGACGGGTGACCGCCCAGTCGAGGTCGGGCAGCGCCAGCACTTCTTCCAGGTAGGCGCGCAGGTGCGGACGCAGCGCCTTCGTCTCGTACAGCGAACGCAGGAAACCGCGGAAGGCATCGAGGCGCAGGTATTCGCGTTCGACGGTGCGCCATTCCACCTCGGATGGGCCGAGGGTGCAGCGGATGTTCTCCATTTTCGTCACATCCGGCGCATGCGCGCAGTCTTCGCACTGGCTGGCATCGGAGGATGCGCCGCAATGGTTGCAGTCGCCGCGGCCGAAGGCTTCATAGCCGTACATGTCGAAGGCCGGGAAATACGGGATGCGGCTGGCCTTGCTGACTACGTTGCCGCTGTCGCGCGCCGCCGTATAGAACTGCGTCACCGCGCGGCGGAAGTAATCGTTGTGTCCGGCCTGGTGGAACCAGTCCAGTTCGATATCGATCATGCGCAGCGTCTCGGCGATCTTGGTGCCGTTCTCGCGGCCCAGCGCAAAGCGTTCGACGTTCAGCTCGCGTGCCTTGCGCGCCAGGTAGCTCTGGTAGTCGTCGGCGTAGCACAGCAGCACCACGTCGTCGCCGCGCAGGCGGCGCACGCGGGCATAGACGTCGGCCGCCATGTACGGACCGGAAATGTGCCCCAGGTGCAGGTCGCCGTTGGGCGTCGGCGGAGCGATGGTGACGATCTTGCGTGCCATGTCAGAGAACCTCCTCTTGCAGATAATTGGTGGCGGCGTCCTTGTCCCAGAAAATGCAGTACATGTGGAAGTCGTTGCCGCTGTCGTTTTGAATGAAGTGTTCGCTGCCCGGCGGCACCGCGACCACGTCGCCTTTCTTGAGCGGATGCGGTTTGCCGTCCAGCACCACATCGGCGTTGCCGTCGATGCAGATGAAAATCTCGCGCTCCATGTGCGCGTGCGGCAGGGACCGCGTCCCCGGGCGCACCACGCACCAGGCGCCGCCGAAGGGCGCGACCACGCCCTCCCAGGGCAGCAGGCGCTTGGCATCGAGGTCGTACTCGTGCTTGAGCTGCGTCCAATCCATCCGGTTGATTGCTTGCATGTGCCTGGCCTCCGCTTACGGTTGGATGGATTCGGCCTGGGCCGCGCGTTCGACCACGGTGCGCACCGTCTTCACCGACTGCATCGCTTCGCCCAGTGCGCTGCGCAAGATGGCCAGCGCCTGTGTTGCCTCGTCCATGCTCAGCGTGAGCGGGGGCAGCAGGCGCACCACGATGTCGTCACGGCCGCCGAGTTCCACGATCAGGCCCTTCTGCAGCGCGAACTTCTGCACCACCTTCGCGATTTCGGGAGAGGGTCTGCGGGTGAGCGGATCGCAGACTTCGAGGCCAAGCATGAAGCCGCGGCCACGTGCATCGGACACCAGCGGGAACTCGTCCGCCAGCTTGCGCAAACCGTCAAGCAGGAAGGCGCCGACTTCGCGCACATTGCCCAGCACATCGTCCTCGCGCACCACGCGGATGGTTTCGACGCCGGCCGCGAACGCAATCTGGTTGCCGCGGAAGGTGCCGATGTGGGCGCCAGGCTTCCAGACATTCATGCGCTTGTTGTAGAACATCAGCGCCACCGGCGAACCCATGCCGCTCAGCGCCTTGGCTGCCAGCACGATGTCCGGCTCGATGCCGTACTGCTCAAAGGCGAACCAGGTGCCGGTGCGTCCGCAGCCGGTCTGGATCTCGTCGATGATGAGCGGGATATCGAACTCGCGCGTCACGGCACGCACCCGGCGCACGAACTCCAGGTCGGCCGGAATCACCCCGCCCTCGCCCTGCACCAGTTCCATGATCACGGCGGCCGGACGGCGCAGGCCGGAGTTCGGATCGCGCAGCGACTTTTCCAGGTAGGTCGCGCAATTGGTATTGCAGTTGTCGCGCTTCAGCCCCACCGGACAGTCATGGCAGTGCGAATACGGGAAGAAGTGCACGCCCGGCATCAGGTTGCCGAGATGGATCTTCACCTCGCGCAGGCCGGTGACCGCCATGGTCCCGTGGCCCGCGCCGTGGTAGCCGCCCTGGAAGCTGATCACTTCATCGCCGCAGGTGTACAGCTTGGACAGCTTGAGCGCCGCTTCCACCGCATCGCTGCCGGTCGGGCCGCAGAAATGCACCAGCATGTCGTCGCGGATCGCTTCGGGCAGCATCGACAGTTGCGCCTGGCGGAACGCGGTCTTCACCTCGGTCGGGAAGTCCAGCCCTTGCGTGAGCTTGTCGAGCTGCTGCTTCGCCGCCGCGATCACGCGTGGATGGTTGTGCCCGAGCGGCATCACGCCGGCGCCGGTGAGGCAATCGAGGAAGACGTTGCCGTCCATGTCTTCTACATAGCTTCCCTGCGCCGCCTTGATGGCGATGGTCAGTTTGCGCGGATAGGAGACAGCGCCGGATTCTTCCTTGCGCTGCAGCGCCAGCTGCTCCGAGGACAGCGGTCCCGGCACGGCGGTCTGGATGGAAGGACGGGTATAGGCCTGGCTGGCGATCGCGATGGCTGCGCTCATCTCAGGCCCCCGACAGTGCAGGCTGGTTGAAGATCACCGGGTTCGGCAGCGGCAGGGGATCGACCGTCCAGTCGGCGTTCGCCCTGGCACCCGCCAGCTCTACCGTGATCGTGGAATTGCGCTCGGCGCCGATGATCGCCTTGCCATGCATGACCAGGTTCATGGTCTGGCCGGCGCGCAGGAAAAAGTCGCGCGAATCGCCCTCGACCGTGACCCACAGCATGCCGCTCGCGCAATGCACGCTGATCGGCTGGCGCACGTCCACCGTGCGGTTGTCGCCGGCGGAGAGGCTGAGCTCCCGGCCGAAACTGTCGCTCTGCAACACCTGTATGTTCATTTGCATCACCTCTTGTCGTTGAAGGAACAAGGGGGATGTTAGTCAGGCGCTAGTCAGAGTTGAAATGAATGCTTTGTATAGTGGCTATGCATGCGTGCATGGCGTTCCGCCGCCCGTGCGCGGCGGCGGGAGGGGGCGCGGTCAGGAACCGGCGGTGGTATCGAGGGAGAGACTATGCCGCTGCGCCTTTTCGCGCAGTGAAGCCGTAAACATCTGGGCCGATTCAGCGACCTTGAGGCGGCCAAGGTCGAAACGCTGCAGGTTTTGCATCACGGTCTGGTTGATCGACATCGTGGCCTGCATCATCAGCAGGTCCGACGCCGATGTGGCCGTATCGGTTTGGGTGGCCGGAATGAAGGGCGCCGCGCCCTCCTCCTTCTCCGCCAGCAGGCAATGATAGACGTCGGCCAGCGACACCGAATGCGGCGGGTGCATGCACACCCAGGTGTCGGAATGGGTCGCGTGCGGCGCGAGCAGCCCGCCCGCGGACAAGGTCCGCATCAGCTTGCGCAGGTAGCGCAGGGATACATTCAGCGATTCCGACAGTTGCTGCGCGGTGGGCGGGCGCGATGTATTGCAGATGAGTTGCGCCATCACCGCGAGCGCCGAGGACAACTGCGCATGCAGGCTTGCGTTGCCGAGGATGAAGTCTTCATGTTGAACCATGCGCACAGCCTTTCGGAAAAAAGGTGTGGCGCAGGTTAAAGGAACGCAGCGCAGCAAATCCAATGCAATGTCGGCATCGAACCATGCCGACATTGCATAACCTTCAAGCCGGTTCCGCAATACGCGCGATGGTTTGCGCGCCCTGTGTTCCGGCGCGCTCCGCGCGTATCCACTGCGCCGCCTTTTCCGCGATCATGATGGTCGGCGAATTGGTGTTGCCCGAAGTAATGGTCGGCATCACCGATGCATCGACCACGCGCAAGCCTTTCACACCGCGCACCCGCATCTGGCTGTCGACCACCGCCAGCGGATCCGATGCGCGCCCCATCTTGCAGGTGCCGATCGGATGGAAGATGGTGGTGCCGATATCGCCGGCGGCTTTCGCCAGTTCTTCCTCGGTGCGGTAATGCAGGCCGGGCTTGAATTCCTCCGGTGCGTACTTCTGCAAGGCCGGCGCGGCAACGATGTCGCGCGTGATCTTCAGGGAGTCGGCGGCCACCTTGCGGTCTTCCGGCGTGCTCAGGTAATTCGGTGTGATCTTCGGCGCCGCATAGGGATCGCCGGACGCGATGCGCACGTGGCCGCGTGCGGTCGGACGCAGGTTGCACACGCTGGCGGTGAAGGCCGGGAAGGGATGCAGCGGCTCGCCGAATTTTTCCAGCGACAAGGGCTGCACGTGGTACTCGATGTTCGGCGTCGGCTGCGACGGATCGGAGCGGGTGAAGGCGCCCAGTTGCGACGGCGCCATCGACATCGGGCCGCTGCGCGAGAACACATACTGCATCCCGATCTGCATCTTGCCGAGCAGGTTGTTGGCCATGGTGTTGAGCGTCTTCACGCCCTTCACCTTGAATGCCATGCGCAATTGCAGGTGGTCCTGCAGGTTCTCGCCCACGCCGGGCAGGTCGGCAACCATCGGGATGCCATGTTGGCGCAGCAGCGATGCGGAACCGATGCCCGACAGCTGCAGGATCTGCGGCGAACCGACTGCGCCCGCGGTTGAAATCGTTTCGTGGCGCGCCTCGGCAAACCACTCCGTGCCGCCGCCGGTGAACTCCACGCCAGTGCATGCCGGGCCCTGGTCCGTCTGCCGGATGCGCAAGCGCTTCACATGGCAGCCGGTCATGATGTCGAGCTTGCCCTTGCGGCCTTCGGTCGACTTGAGGAAGGCGCGCGCGGTGTTCCAGCGGAATCCCTTTTTCTGGTTCACTTCGAAATAGCCGCAGCCTTCGTTGTCGCCGCGGTTGAAATCGTCGATGTTCGGAATGCCGCGCTGTTTCGCCGCCTCACGGAAGGCATCGAGGATTTCCCAGGACAGGCGCTGCTTTTCCACGCGCCATTCGCCGCCAGCGCCGTGGAAGGCATCGCCGCCCTTGTGGTAATCCTCGCTCTTCTTGAAGACCGGCAGCACGTTTTCCCAGCGCCAGCTGTCGTCGCCGGTTAGCGCCGCCCATTCGTCATAATCACGCGCCTGGCCGCGCATGTAGATCATGCCGTTGATCGACGAGCAGCCGCCGAGCACCTTGCCGCGCGGGTAGATCAGCGCGCGGCCGTTCAAGCCCGGATCCGATTCGGTGCGGTACAGCCAGTCGGTGCGCGGGTTGTTGATGCAGTAGAGGTAACCCACCGGGATGTGGATCCACACGTAATCGTCCTTGCGGCCGGCTTCGATCAGCAGCACGGACACGTCCCTGTCCTGCGCGAGGCGGTTGGCGAGCACGCAGCCGGCGGTGCCGGCGCCGATGATGATGTAGTCGTAGGTTCCTGCGGATTCCATGGGGGCTCCAGGGAGGTGGGGTTCGGGGATGATGGGCTGACGGGCTTACGATGGCCTTACTTCGCCACCGGCATCGTAAACTCCGCCCCCTTCGCAATCGAATCCGGCCAGCGCTGCATCACCGACTTGTAGCGCGTATAGAAGCGCACGCCCTCTTCCCCGTATGCATGCAGGTCGCCGAACAGCGAGCGCTTCCAGCCGCCGAACGAATGCCATGCCATCGGCACCGGGATCGGCACGTTGACGCCGACCATGCCGACTTCGATGCGGCGCGAGAATTCGCGGGCGGTGTTGCCGTCGGACGTGAACAGCGACACGCCGTTGGCAAATTCATGGTTGTTGATCAGTTCCACCGCCGACGCAAAGTCCGGCACGCGCACCACGCACAGCACCGGCCCGAAGATTTCTTCCTTGTAGATCTTCATCTCCGGCGTCACATGGTCGAACAGCGAGCCGCCGAGGAAGAAGCCGTTCTCATGCCCCGGCACTTTCAGGCCGCGGCCGTCGACCAGCAGCTTCGCGCCGGAGCGTACGCCATCCTCGATATAGCCTTCGATCTTGTCCTTGTGCTGCGCGGTAACGACAGGCCCCATTTCCGCATCGGCTTCCATGCCGTTCTTCACCTTCAGCGACTTCACGCGCGGGATCAGCGCCTCGACCAGCTGGTCGGCGACGCCGCCCACCGCGACCGCCACCGAAATCGCCATGCAGCGCTCGCCGGCGGAACCGTAGGCCGCGCCGATCAGTGCATCGACCGCCTGGTCGAGGTTCGCATCGGGCATCACCACCAGGTGGTTCTTCGCGCCACCCAGCGCCTGCACCCGCATCGGGAATGCACCCTTGCGCTTCACGCCTTCGGTATAGATGTATTCGGCAATCGGCGTCGAGCCGACGAAGGACACGGCGTTCACATGCGGATGGTGCAGCAGCGCGTCCACGGCCACCTTGTCGCCCTGCACCACGTTGAACACGCCGTCCGGCAGGCCGGCCTCATGCAACATGTCGGCGATCATCAGCGAAGGCGACGGATCGCGCTCTGACGGCTTGAGGATGAAGGTATTGCCGGTCGCGATCGCCATCGGCGCCATCCACATCGGCACCATGAACGGGAAATTGAACGGCGTGATGCCGGCGGTGACGCCCAGCGGCTGGCGCAACTGCCAGTTGTCGATGCCGCCGCCAATGTTGTCGGTGAACTGCGTTTTCATCAGCTGCGGAATGCCGGTTGCGAATTCCACCACTTCCAGGCCGCGCACCACTTCGCCCTTGGCATCGGAAAACACCTTGCCGTGCTCGCGCGTGATCGCGGCGGCGAGGTCGTCGTGGTGCTTTTCAATCAATTCCTTGAACTTGGACAGGATGCGACCGCGCTTCAGCGGCGCGGTATCGGCCCATGCCGGCGCGGCGGCACGGGCTGCGGCGACTGCGGCATTGACTTCCTCCACGCTGGCCAGCACGACTTCGGCATTGGTTTCGCCGGTGGCGGGATTGAACACGGCCTGCTTGCGGCCGCTGGTCGATTCGGTCACACGACCACCGATGAAATGCTGGATGAGAGGCTTCGTCATAAGAAATCCTTTGGAAGAATGGCGGTTTTTCACAGCATATTCCTGTCCATCCAAGGAATCCAATGAGTTATTGTCAATCCTAATATTAAAGACTCTTATAATGCTTGGATGGACCTCACCCAGCTACGCGCCTTCGTCACGGTCGCCCGCGAAGGCAACCTGACCCGCGCCGCAGAAAAACTGCACCTGACCCAGCCCGCGGTCAGCCTGCAGATCAAGGCACTGCAATCCAGCCTCGACCTGGTCCTGTTCAATCGCACGTCCACCGGCATGGCGCTCACCGACGACGGCGCCAAGCTGCTGCCCTTTGCAGAACGGGTGATGGCCAGCGTCGCCGAATTCCGGGAAGGCGTCGCCGCGCTGCATACGACGCTCTCAGGCGCGTTATCCATCGGCACCATCCTCGACCCCGAATTCATCCGCCTCGGGCCCTTCCTGAAGCGCCTGGTGGAAACCTACCCCCAGTTATCCACACAACTGCAGCACGGCATGTCGGGCTGGGTATTGCAACAAGTGAAAGCCGGCGCGCTGGATGTCGGCTTCTTCCTCGGCACGCCGGGCAAGGAATGCCATTCGCTGACGCTGACCTCCTTCACCTACAGCGTGGTGGCACCGCAAGGCTGGAAGAACCGGGTCGCCGGCAAAGGCTGGGAAGCGCTGGCGAAGCTGCCATGGATCTGGACGCCGCCGGAATCGGCGCACAACCGCCTGCTGACGAAAACCTTCGGCCAGTACAAGGTCACGCCCAACAAGGTCGCGCTGGTCGACCAGGAGCCGTCGATGCTCAACCTGGTGAAATCCGGCGTCGGCCTGTCCCTGGTGCGCGAATCCATCGCGCTGCGCGAAGCCCATGCGCACGGCCTGGTGATCGCGGACGCGGTCAGCCTGTCGACCGAACTCTCCTTCATCGCGCTGGCCAGGCGCAAAAACGAACCGACGATCGCCGCCGCGTTCTCGCTTTTGCAGGAATTGTGGCAAAGCTGACAAGGAATGTGGATAAGTCCTTGCATAAGCCGTGAGTTGTTTGGGAACAAGCACGCCGGCTTGTGCACAGGCTTTTTTTATCCAAGATCTGTCCTTGCGCTGTACAGCGCCTATCAAGCGCTTATCCTTTGCGTAAACAGTTGATCGGATTGGTGTTAACCCGGTTATCCACAGAAAAGGCCGGTTGTTAACACTACTACTATCCGTATATATAAACCTTTATTCAAAAACCCCGGAAAGCTTCCTGCCGCGTTTCTCCGAAAAACCCGGTCCGTTGAGTTGCCTTTTTTGCTCCGCTTTTTTTCCGTTTGTTTTGCAGTAAAAAAACGCGATCACAACAAACGCTTGTGGATAACTCGTTGGATAGCAGCTTGAGTGATTGGGGAAAAGACAGGCAGAAATCCACAGGCGTTTTTTTATTCAAAAACTATCCTTTGCACATACACCTGTTATCCCGCTTTTTATACAGGACGTAAACGCTTGTTTACGTTTTGGTTTACCGGGTTATCCACAGATTTCGGCAGTTGTTAACACTACTACTATCCATATATATCAAAACCAAATTAAAAAACCCCGGAAACTTCAGCGGCCGCAGTTGCAAAGAAGCATGCAATGGCAATACGCTATCGAATTGCCCGTCTTCCAGACGGAAGTCATTGTTTTTCAAGAAAAAAATTGCCGATGTCTCAACAAATCACCCGCCTCGGACTGGTCAGCGCACTGCGCGAGGAACAATCCGGCCTTATTGAAGCCATGCAGGACACCCAAACCGTCACCAGGGGCATGCGCGACTACGTCACCGGCAAGCTGTGGGGAATCGATACTGTCTGCGTGCTGTCGCGCATAGGAAAGGTCGCAGCGGCCGCCACCGTGGCTACCCTCATCGAACGCTTCAACGTGTCCCATATCGTGTTTACGGGCGTTGCAGGGGCTGTGGAAAGCGATGTACAGGTTGGGGATATCGTGGTCGCGGATTCGCTGGCGCAGTACGACATGGACGCCACACCGCTGTTTCCGCGTTATGAAGTGCCTTTATTGGGGCAATCTCACTTCGGATCGGACAAGCACCTCACCGACCGCCTGACCGAAGCGGCCAACCAGTTCCTGTCCGGCGACCTGGAAAATGCGATCCCGTCGCAGGACCGTGATACCTTCCGGCTGGCGTCGCCCAGGGTTTTCCGCGGGCTGATCGCCAGCGGGGATGAATTTATTGACAGTCAGGCAAGACAGCTCGCGTTGAAGGAAGCGTTTCCTTCATTGCTGGCGGTGGAAATGGAAGGCGCGGCGGTGGCGCAGGTGTGTTTCGAATTCGGCGTGCCGTTTTCGGTGATACGGACGATTTCAGATGGCGCCAATGAAGCGTCGGCGCATGACTTCATGCAATTCATCGACAGCGTGGCGTCGCGCTATGCGTTTGGAATTGTGAAGAGGATGTGCGGGATGGGGGACTGCCTGCCGGAGGTGTAAGTGCTTGCAGGCGGGTATACATGGTGGAGCTTTTGACTTCTCTTTCCCCGTCATCCCCGCAAAGGCGGGGATCCATGCTGAGGCAATAATGCAGACTTACTATGGGTCCCCGCCTTCGCGGGGACGACATAGAAGTATCAAGCGTTTTCGGATGGTGCCAGCAGCGCCGAAAAGAGTTCAGCCAGCGTAATCCTCGCCGGATCCCCCGCCAGCCGCCAGAACCCCTCCCCGCCCGCATCCGGCCGAAGCAAGCCATTGCGGTAAAGACGGAGGCAGACCGCCTCCACCTCGTCCCGCGAATGATCCGATTCGCGTACAAGCCCGTCGAACCCCACCGCGGCGGGAAACTGCCGCAGCAGTTCCGCCAGGATGCAGGACG
>NZ_LSTO01000001.1:3445497-3446474 GCF_002211445.1 Noviherbaspirillum denitrificans
AGTCTCACAACTGTCGCCTATATCGGTGCGACCATCCTCTTCATCCTGAGCCTCGGCGGCCTGTCGCATCCGGAAACGGCGCGGCGCGGCAACCTGTACGGCATGATCGGCATGGGGATTGCCGTGCTGGCCACCGTGTTCGGCCCGCACGTCACCTCCGGGGGCATCCCCTGGATCGTCGGCGCGATGGTCGTCGGCGGCACGATCGGCCTGTATGCCGCGCGTGTCGTGCAGATGACGCAGATGCCGGAACTGGTCGCGCTGATGCACAGCCTGGTCGGCCTGGCGGCAACGCTGGTCGGCTACGCCAGCTATGTCGATCCGTCCGCATCGGCCAACTTCACGGGCGCCGAAAAAGCCATCCATGAAGTGGAAATCTACATCGGCATCCTGATCGGCGCGGTGACCTTCTCGGGTTCCATCATCGCCTTCGGCAAGCTGTCCGGCCGCATCGGCGGCAAGCCGCTGCTGCTGCCGGCGCGCCACTGGATGAACCTGGCCGGCCTGCTGATCGTCATTTACTTCGGCGCGCAATTCCTGAAAGCGCATTCTTTCCAGGAAGGCATGACACCGCTGATCGTGATGACGGTGATCGCCCTGCTGTTCGGCATCCATATGGTGATGGCGATCGGCGGCGCGGACATGCCGGTGGTGGTGTCCATGCTCAACAGCTACTCCGGATGGGCGGCGGCGGCGACCGGCTTCATGCTGTCGAACGACCTGCTGATCGTGACCGGCGCGCTGGTGGGTTCGAGCGGTGCGATCCTCTCGTACATCATGTGCCGCGCGATGAACCGCAACTTCATCAGCGTGATCGCCGGCGGCTTCGGTTCCGAAGGCGCCAAGCCGGCAGCAGGCGGCGCCGCCGCGCAGCCGCAGGGCGAAGTGGTGCCGGTGTCCGCTTCCGAAACGGGCGAACTGCTGCGCGACGCGAAGAACGTCATCATCGTTCCCGGCTATGGCATGGCGGGGGGGCA
>NZ_LSTO01000001.1:3446484-3467568 GCF_002211445.1 Noviherbaspirillum denitrificans
GGATACGGATCGCCGAATACCGTGTTGTTACAGCTGATTGAGCCCGTGGCAGTCCGTGTCGCCCACTTGTCACCCAAACCGTACCGCACCTGTTTCGTGCCGGTGAATGCGCATGTACCGTACTCGCTTGCGCAGCGCGTCCATGACGTTGTGGTCGTGGTTGTGGTGGTTGTGGTGGTCGACGGCGCAGGAGCCGGGGCTGGCGCCGGCGCCGTAGTTTCCACCTGGCACACCTTGTTCGCTCCCGGATAGGGATCGCCGAAGACGCTGTTATTGCACGCAATGGAGTCCGTGGCGGTTCGGGTCGCCCATTTGTCGCCCAATCCGTATCGGACCTGCTTCGTGCCGGTGAACGTGCATGTGCCGTATTCGATGGCGCATTGCGTCCATCCCGTGCTGACCGTGGTTTCCGCAGCCAGGCGCGTAGCATCCGAAGGATCACCCGTGCCGGAGTCGGAGCCGCCGCAGGCGGTGAGCAGAGCGGCAGCGCAGGCGGCTGCCAATGTCGCTGGCGTGCAGCGATGCGTCGAGAAGTGCAACAAGGTTATCCCCCGGATAGGTAGAAGCGCAGGCCGTGCCCCGGCCGGCAATATGAAAATGCCCCGGGGACGGGGCAATTCGATCTGCGTTCGCGACGCTTACTTGATGAACAGGCTGGAGAAGACGCTTGCTGCGTACTTGCCCTTCATCGCATATACCGCTTCCGACGGATGCAGGCCGTCCGGGCAGATGGTGTAGGCGCTCTGGCCATTCAGGTAATCGCTCAGGTACTTGTACTGGTCGACCACCGGCACGTTCTCCTGGACCGCCACTTCCTTCATCGCGGTGGCCATGATGCCCACGTTGTCGCGCGTCGGATTCGGCGTCTCGAAGATCATCTGCTTGCCATACTGCTTCGCGGTCTGCGCCAGCGAGCGCAGGCAGCCCTTGTAGGTGTTCAGGTCATACTTCCACTGGTCGTTGATCCCGTGGTTGAGGAACACATACTTGGCCGTGGAGGCAGCCATCTGGGCGGACCAGGGTTGGTGGCGGCCGTCGGTACCGTTGAGCAGTTCGCATGCGGTCGAGCCGCTCACGCCTTCATTGCGCACTGTGTACGCCGACGGGTTCGTCAAGGATTGGGCAAAGGTAGTCGTCGGCGGGACTGCGACCTGTCCGCCGACGTCGCTGCGATAACCCCACACGGTGGAGTCGCCGTAGTACTCGATCAGCTGCGGTGCTGCCGGCGTCGCCGGCGTGGTGACCTGCTGTTGTGCAGCGGGTGCGCTGGCTGCGGGCGTCGTAGTGCTTTCCGTTGCGGTGCTTGCCGGCGTGCTGGTGGAAGTGGTCGTGGTGGCAGGTGCCGTAGGTGTTGCGACAACATTGTTCGCCTGGACGGCGACGACGGCTTCTTGCGACACTCCTGCCGACTGGGTGGCCGTGGACGATGCGGGGGTGCTCTCCCCTCCTCCTCCGCCACAGGCGGCAAGGATCAGTGTGAGGGCTAGCAAAGAGGGGGTCGTATATTTCAATTGGCACTCCGTCATGGTGTCGAAACCGCCCGCATCGCTTCATGAAAAGCGGCTTGGCAGGCATCTTTCTTGTTCGTCTTATGCAACCCGGCGTTTCCGGGCCCATGCGTTAAAGAGTTTGCCGTGGGGAAAAAGTTCCAGAGAGAATGATTTACCTGTGGAATGCTTGCCGTTGTCGCAGCATGGGCCGGGGTTGGCAAATGGACTACCTGGGTGGGCAAGGTCCGTGTCGGACTTGCCAGTCAGGCAAGCGTAGGCAGTGCAGTCCGGGAAGCCGGCGCTGCACTGCGGATGCGAGAGTAGAATTTCAGGCCGTACCGGCCTTCGGTGTTTCGCGGTACGGCAGCCAGGCCGTGAATTCCGATCCCTGCTGCACTTTGCTGCGCAGGGTCATGACGCCGCCATGCAGCTCGACGAGCTGCTTGACAAGGGCCAGCCCGAGCCCGGTCCCTTCGTACTTGCGGGCGAGGCCGCTGTCGAGCTGGACGAAGGGCTTGAAAAGCCGGTCGAGGTCTTCCTCGCGGATGCCGATGCCGGTATCGATGATGCAAATTGACACATAGCGCTCGATTGCGGGATCGACTTCCTTGTCCCCCACGCGCCGCAACGATTGCAATTCGGCGGCAGGCTGGCTGCTCATCCTGAGCGTGACCGCGCCGCCGGGCTGGGTGAACTTTACTGCATTGGACAGCAGGTTGTAGATGATTTGCCGCGTCTTGCGCTGGTCGACCAGCATCGCGTCAATCGATTCCATCTCGAGGCGCAAACGGATCTGCCCGGCAGCGGCCTTGTCCTTGAAGACCGTCAGTGTGTTCTGCAGGAGATCCTGCATGTCGGTTGGCTCGAGTTCGAGCTCCATCTTGCCGGCTTCGATCTTGGACAGGTCGAGGATGTCATTGATCAGCAGCAGAAGATGCTTGCCGCTGTCATGGATATCGCCGGCCGCTTCCTGCTGCGCTTCTTCAAGCTTGCCCAGCAATCCATCCCGCAACGCTTCCGAAAAACCGATGATGGCATTCAGCGGCGTACGCAATTCATGCGACATGTTGGCCAGGAACTCGGACTTCATGCGGTTGGCCTGCTCCAGTTCCGCATTCTTCCGCGCGATCTCGCGGTTGGTCGCTTCCAGCTGCGCTGCATGATGCCCGAGACGCACATTGAGTTCGTTGACCTGCCGCTCGCGCGCCTGGAGTTGTTCATTGACCAGCACGGCCTGTTCGTAGGTGGATACCAGGAGGTCGAGGATCTGTTGCCGCTCCGCGTCCACGACATGCCGTTCACCGTTGAGATAGATCGCCGTGCCGTCGAATGCGTCGCCTTGCCGCAAGTGCTTGTTCATCAGCACATGTTCGATGCGAAGCAAAAGGTAATCGTCGGCGTATGGCTTGCGCACGAAATTGTCGGCACCGCATTCGAGGCCGCGCACGATATCCTGCGGATCGATCAGCGATGTCACCAGGATCACCGGGACCGGCCGCGTCGCCGGATCCGCCTTGATCGCGTGGCACAGGGCGTAGCCGTCCATTTCAGGCATGATGATGTCGGACAGCACGAGATCGGGCACGCGGCGCCGGATCGCTTCGAGTGCCAGCGTGCCATTGCCCGCGACATGCACGCGGTAACCCTTTCCCTCCAGCAGGATGCGGAGTTTCGCAGCCTGGGTCGGGCTGTCCTCCACAACCAGGATTTCGGTTCCTCCCTGCGGCTTTTCGCTCTCTGACTGCACCCTTGCGCTCCTGTCTTTCCGGAATGACGTCCATCAATCCCCTATTGGAGCCGTCTGTCGGCTTGCGGCGCCATGATCCGGATCAATTACTGGCCAACATCACCGTGATCGGGTCTCATGGCGGCGCCACGCATCGCGGACGCACGCCAGCAACTGCTCCTGCTCCACCGGCATCGAAAGTACGCGAAACACTTCACCCGAGTTGACGGCTTCGATCACAGTCTGCACGTCCGCACTGCCGTCGAGCAGGATGCGTTCGCTGTCGGGATACATGTGGCGCACGCGGTGTAGGAAGGCCGCGCACTCCCCCGGCATGCCGCAGGCCACCACGCTGACCGAGTTCGCGGCCAGCAGTGCGAATGCCTCATCGGCGCCCCGTGCGGCCAGCACGCTCCACCCATCGCCCTCGAGAATCCTGCCCAACTCCTCCCGCATGCCGGCATCCTCGGCAACCAGCAAGATACATCGGCTTGCCGCCGTGTCTGCCGGCTGCACGCCGCGCCCTTCCTTCAGCAAACGCACGATTTCAGCGGCTGGAACGGCGCGGCTGAACAGGAAGCCCTGCATCTCTCCGCATTGCTGCTTGCGCAGGTATTCGAACTGCTCGATTGTTTCCACACCTTCGGCAATCGTCTCCAGGCCGAGGTTGTGCGCCATCGCGAGGATGCTGCGGACCAGTGCAGCGCTGCCCGCATGCACCATCATCTCGCGGATGAAGGATTGGTCGATCTTGATCCTGTCGACCGGATAGCGGCGCAGGTAACTCAGCGACGAATAACCGGTGCCGAAATCGTCCAGCGACAGGCTGATGCCAAGCCGCTTGAGCTCGTGCATCGCCCGGATGGTCTGTTCGACATTCTCGAGGATGAGGCTTTCCGTCAGCTCCAGTTCAAGGAATTGCGCCGCCAGGCCCGCCTCGTCGAGCGCACCGCGCACGATCGCCACCAGTTCCGCGAGCCGGAACTGCAAGGCCGAGAGGTTGACGCCCATGCGCAGGGACGGCAAGCCCATTGCCTGCCACTCCTTCGCATGACGGCATGCCTGGCGCAACACCCATCCGCCAACTGCCGGCATCAGTCCGCATTCTTCGAGCATGGGCACGAACTGGCCGGGTCCGACCAGGCCGCGCTGGGGATGCTGCCATTGCAGCAGGGCCTCGACGCCGACCATGCGGCCGGTGCGCAGGCTCAGCTGCGGCTGGTAGTACAACTGGAATTCGCCGCGCTCCAGCGCGCGGTGCAATTCCGCTTCGGTTCGGGCACGCTGTTCCAGCCCGCGGTCGAGTTCGCCGCTGTAGAAGCGGAACCCGCCCTCGCCCCCGTTATGGTCGGCCGCTGCCCGCGCGCGGCGCAGCAACTGGCCGGCCTCGGACTCATGCCGCGGGTAGACGACCGCACCGACGCTCGCACCCAGGAATACCTCGCGCTCGCCGATGTGCACCGGTTCCTCGACCGCTGCCAGCACGCGATGCGCGATCGCTTCGATTACCGGAGCCGCGTCCTGCCCCGGCAACACCAGTGCAAACTCGTCCTGCCCGAGCTGGGCGACAAAACCTTCGCCGCGCACCGCTTCGAGCCGTTGCGAGAGCAGGCGCAGCACATCGTCCATGGCCAGCCTGCCGAACAGGTGCAAGGCCCGGTCCAGCCGCAACAGGCGGATATCGAGAAGCGCTACGGCCGTGCCTGTCCTGGCAAATCCCGACAAGCGTTCCTCGAGAAGCGCGCGGTTGGGCAGGCCGGTCTGCGCATCGTAGAAAGCCATGTAATACAGCTTCGATTCGGCCGCCAGGCGACGCTGCTCACCGAGCATGTGCTCCAGCGAAAACGAAATATCCTGGCCCGCCTCCTGGAGCAGGCCCATGGTCGCCTCATCCAACAGGTTGGCCTGTTCCGCATACAGCAGCAAGACGCCGGCAATGCGGCCATCCTCGCGCAAGGGCAGGCCCGCCACCGCAGCGACGCCATACTGCCGCCACGCCTCGTCCGGCACCCGGCTATCGAGGCAAGCCTTGCCACTTTCGCGGACACGGCTGGCGATGGCGCGCGCGGCCGGCAGGTTTTCGGCGCCCCGCCCTTCGCCGGCCTGCGCCAGCATCCGCAAACCGTCGCCCACGGGATCGACGAGGCCGACCCATGCGAAGCGGAACAGCCCGCTTCCGACAGCGATGCTGCACGCATCGCGGTACAGCATGTCCGGGGAATCGGCGCGCACTGCGGCACGCACGATGCCGCTCAGCATCGCCAGCACGCGATTGGTTTGCGAGGGGATCGGAACAGGAATGTTCATCAGCCGCCGGACGAAGCCTTCAGGAGCCGTGTCACGAGCTGGGACAGCTGCCAGCGGTCGACTGGTTTGTGGATGACCTCGTCCGCGCCCGCGGAAAGCACACGACGGCGTGAGGCGATATCGTCGAGCGAGGAAACTACGATCAGGGGAATATGGCGAAGTTCCGGCTCCGCCTTGAGCGTGCGCGCCACCTCGAAGCCATCCATGCCCGGCATCATCATGTCGAGCAGGACCAGGTCAGGGCGCTCGCGCGCAGCCAGGACCACCGCCTCGCTCCCTTCACCTACGGTAATGGTACGGTAGCCTTCGGCTTGCATGAATACTTCGAGCAATTTTCGGTTCCGCTCCTCATCATCGACAATCAGGATGGTCGCGGGTGCGTTTGCTTGCATGCGGCGCCTTGTTTTGTTTATTGGACAGGACATGTCCTTGGACGATGTTGTTCCGGCCGTATTGCATGTTCCCGCCGGCATCAGACGGATGGCGCCGGAACCGGCGCACCAATGACACAAGGATATCTTAGCAAGATACCGGAATTGCTTCACGCCGTGGATTGTTGCCTTAAGGAATGTGTCGCACCAGGTGGTGCCGACCTGCAGATTGACGCATATATATGTCAACCCGCCGTGCACATTGCAAGGCGAGATACGTCAGCGGGCCGATCAAAAGGAAGCGCAGCATTGTCCTGCCATCCTGCAGTCCGGTGGGTAAGCAATGCGCGGAAACGGTTACCAGAATTTTTCGACTATGCGTCGAGAGGCACGTTCGGGCAAATGCATGCATGGACGCAGTACCAATGCCACCAATGCATATCTGAAGGCTCCGCGTACGATAGTGGATAGCTTTGCGATTGGATTCTGCGGTCGTTTCATGCCAGCCCCACTATAAATGATGCGTCCTCCCCTCACGCAAATTGAATGCCTGGCTGCGCGCACATTGTTGGATCAAATGATGGATTCCGCCGGGACTAGGTTCTATACACGCCGCACTGACTTGGCGCACTTCACCTAATCAGTGCACGAAAGCCGACTGCGATTTGGCCCCATACAAGGAAAAATCGCGATTTTTTCTGGCATCGAAGTTGCTAGATGCATACCAGCCAGAGGTGAGCAAGCCTGTCTGAACTCACTTCTTGAGCATGGATGCTAGGGTTCCGGTCGCATTGAGGTTGCGATGCCTGGTCCGAGAGCAGCCGGTTCCACGTCTTCATCGATCTGGAGCTACACGGAGGGATAAAAGCCCGGGAGGCCGTCACATATCGTGACCGCTCGCCTCTGCGCTTTTATCTTCCTGGAGCTCTTGATGCAATCGAATCTATCCTCGCGTGTTCTACGCACCCTCACCGGATCCTTGTTGTGCATCAGCCTTGGCCTGGGCCTGGCCAATCCGGCACGGGCAGAAGTCAAGGTCGGCTTGTCGGACTGGCCCGGCTGGGTGGCATGGTATGTCGCCGAACAGAAAGGCTTCTTCAAAAAACACGGTGCAAAGGTCAAGCTGGTGTGGTTCCCCAACTATACCGACTCGATTGCCGCGCTGTCGGCAGGCCAGCTCGACGCCAATGCGCAGACCTGGTCCGACACCATGACGCCGCTAGCAAAGAATGTCGACGTCAAGGTCGTGCTGGTGAATGACAATTCGGCAGGCAATGACGCCTTGATGGTCATTCCTGGGATCAAGTCGTTCGCCGACCTCAAGGGCAAGTCTGTCGCGCTGGAGCAGTACAGCGTCTCGCATTTCGTGCTGGCCACTGCGCTTGCCAAAAATGGCATGAAGTTCAGCGACGTCAAGCTCGTCAATCTCGCTGCCGGCGATGCCGCTGCCGCATTCCTCGCCGGCCGGGTCGACGCCGCCGTTGTCTGGAATCCGTGGATTTCAAAGATAGAAACCAGCGGCAAGGGCCGTGCCTTGTTCACCTCAAAGGATATGCCGGGCCTGGTAGCTGACCTGCTGGTCGCGCATGGCAAGGCATTGAACGACAAGACCAAGCGCGCTGACCTGGTCGGCATGATCCGCGCCTGGTTCGACACCGAAGCCTTCATTCGCGCCAATCCCGCCGAGTCCTTGCAGATCATGTCCAAGGTGGTTGGCATGAAGCCGGATGAGTACAAGGTCTTTTTGCCGGGCACCCGCTTCTTCAACGCTGCCGACAACACCGCCGCGGTCAATGCAGGCAATGCGCAATCACTCGTAGCGGTCGGCCCCACCGTTCATCGGTTCCTGAGCGAGAACAAGCTGGTTGACGGGCCGGTGAACTACGCGAAAGGCATCGATTCCTCGCTGTTGGCAGACGCGCTGGGAAAGTAGAGGTCACCATGCTTCATTTCGTGGCACCTCACAGGACAAAGCGTGCCGGCCGGCCACGGAATCGGCGCTCGGCATGGGCCGTGCGCGGCGGCCTGCCGCGCGCTGCTTCGCTGTCGCTGGCCCTGGCCGGATTCCTGCTGCCCTTCGCCGCCTGGTGCATGGTCTCCGGCGCCGGCTGGGTTGATCCGGTATTTTTGCCGACGCCCTTGCAAGTGGTCGAGCGCTGCCTCGACTGGTTCAGGAGCGACGGCTTGACTGGCGATATCGGCATCAGCATCGGGCGCGTGTTCGGCGGCTTTTTTGCCTCGGCCCTGGTGGCGATTCCGCTCGGTGTGCTGATCGGCGCCTATGCGCCGGTCCGCTCCTTTTTCGAGCCACTGACCGATTTCAGCCGTTACCTGCCGGCGGTCGCCTTCATTCCGCTCATCATGCTGTGGGTCGGTATCGATGAAAGCGCCAAGCTCTCGGTCATCTGGATCGGCACTTTTTTCCAGATGGTCCTGATGCTCGCCGAAGACATTGCTCGCGTGCCGAATGCGCCAATTGAAGCGGCGCGCACGATGGGCGCGACCAATGGCGAAATCGTCAAGCATGTGCTCATCCCGGCGGCACGCCCGGCCATGCTCGATACCTTGCGTTCGACCATGGGCCTGGCATGGACCTACCTCGTTGTCGCCGAGCTGGTCGCCGCGAACTCCGGCCTCGGTTTCTCCATCCTGAAGGCACAGCGGTTTCTCCAGACCGACAAGATATTCGTCGGCATTTTGCTGATCGGCTTGATCGGCCTGCTCACCGACCAGGCATTTCGCTGGCTGCACAGGCGCTGCTTTGCATGGCACAACGCGCGGAGTTGATTGCGATGACACCAAAAATTCACATTGCAGGCCTGAACAAGTATTACGGACAGGGTCACCGGCGCACCCAGGCCTTGCGGAACGTCGACCTGGAGATCGCTGCCGGCGAATTCGTGACCCTGGTCGGGGCGTCGGGCTGCGGCAAGTCGACCTTGCTGCGCACGATCGGCGGCCTGGAAGAGTATGAGGAAGGCGACATCGCCTGCAACGGAAACATCGTCGACGGCCCGGGTCCGGACCGCGCAATGGTCTTCCAAAGCTACAGCTTGTATCCATGGTTGACCGTCACGGAAAACATCCGGTTTTGCCGCAAGCTGGAATTCCATCGCCGCAACCTCACCTCGACCGATGTCGAGATTGCGTCGGGACGCGCCGACGCCTTGATCGCCTTGATGGGCCTTTCGCATGTAGCCGATGCCTATCCTGCGGAACTGTCGGGCGGCATGCAGCAGCGCGTCGCGATTGCGCGTGCCTTGATGGTCCGCCCCGATGTGCTGCTGATGGACGAGCCCTTCGGTGCCCTGGATGCGCAAACCCGCGAGGTCATGCACGACCTGATCCGCCATGTCTACCTGCTGGAAAAGACGACGGTCGTGTTCGTCACGCATGACGTCGAAGAAGCGATTTATCTAGGTCAGCGCGTCGTCGTGATGGCGCCGCATCCGGGGCACATCGATTCGATTGTCGAGGTGCCCTTTGGCGCCGGCCGCGACCAGGATTTGAAGCTCTCGTCCGAATTCACCGCATTGAAACGCCGGATCCTGGAACGTATCCGCGAAACCTCAGGCGTCAGGACCGATTTGAAACAGCTGGAAAAGCTGACCCGCACCAACCAAGCATAGGGAAGAAAATGGATAACTCGCAGACATCGATCGATTTGCCGAACCACGCGGCCGAATTCGCGCCGGACCTGGACGCGAAAAGCATTCTGTGGACCGAGCTGTTTCCCGGCGGCGGACACTGGTCCTACCGAGTAAAGCGCGGCACCACGCTACGTTTTATTGACCTGGAAGGCGGCGCCAATGTCGCGATCCTGATGTACCGCGGCGACGAGCGGCTGGAGCGCATCAACCTGCCGGACACGCTGAAGGCGCAGCATACCGCGCACCTGTCCCGGGGCAAGGTGATCTATTCCGACATGGGACGCATCCTGGCGTCGATACCGCGGGACACCGTCGGCTGGCACGACCCGCTGTGTGGCGTCTCGGACGCGGAATCGGTACGCGCCCGCCATGGTGAGCGCCGTTACCAGGAACACCGCAATGCAATGCATCGCAACGGCAAGGACAGCCTGCTGATCGAACTCGGCAAGTGGGGGCTCGGTTTGCGCGACCTGGTGCCCAACGTCAACCTGTTTTCCAAAGTCGTCGTCGACGACGAAGGACGTTTCCGTTTTGTCGAAGGCAATTCCAGGAAAGGCGATTTCGTCGAGCTGCGCTTCGAGATGGACACGCTGATCGCCCTGTCGACCGCCCCGCATCCGCTCGACCCCAATCCCGACTATGCGCCGAAAAAAGTCGGCGTGGTCGCCTGGTCATCCGGCCCGGCCGGCCCCGATGACATCTGCCGCACCTCCTGCCCGGAAAACCGCCGCGGCTATTACAACACCGAACTCGTTTATCGCTGAGGATTCACCATGCAAACTTTATGCGAAAGCCAACTTGATCCCTCCACTGCCATCGGCGATTTCCACCAGCCGGCCGGCGAGCCATGGCTGCACACGGTAAAGCGCGGCCAGACCTTGCGCATCATCGACCTCGAAGGCAACCAGGCCGTCGACACGATTTTTTACAACGCGGACGACACCGCGGAAAGCTACAGCGTGACCGACACGCTGCAGCGGCAAGGCGGCATTTACCTGTCAACCGGTTCGGTGCTGTATTCGAACCGGGGCCGGCCGATGCTGACGATCACGGCAGACACCTGCGGCCGCCATGACACATTGGGCGGCGCCTGCGCGGCAGAGAGCAATACCGTGCGCTACGCGATTCAAAAGAAATTCATGCACAGCTGCCGCGACAATTATCTGCTGGCCCTGGCACATGCGGACATCGGGATGGGCAAGCGCGACCTTGTCCCCAATATCAATTTCTTCATGAATGTACCGGTGACCGAAGCCGGCGGCCTGAGCTTTGAAGACGGCTTGTCGGGTCCCGGCAAGTACGTCGAGATGCGCGCCGAGATGGATGTACTGGTGCTGATATCGAACTGCCCGCAATTGAACAACCCCTGCAATGCCTATAACCCCACCCCGGTTCGCTTTGTGATCTGGGACGCGCAAGCCTGATAGGAATCTCATGTTCAAAAAAATCCTGATCGCGAACCGCGGGGAAATCGCCTGCCGCGTCATCCGCACCGCGCGGCGGATGGGCATCAAGAGCGTGGCCATCTATTCTGAAGCCGACGTTGAATCCCTCCATGTGCGTCTCGCCGACGAAGCGGTATGCGTCGGTCCGGCGTCGGCGTCGGAGAGTTACCTGGCCGCCGACAAGGTACTGGCCGCGGCAAAAGCGGCCGGAGCGGATGCGATCCATCCCGGCTATGGCTTCATGAGTGAAAACGCGGCGTTTGCGGAAGCGTGCGCAGAGGCCGGGGTCGTATTCATCGGCCCGACCCCGCACCAGATGCGCGCGTTCGGCTTGAAGCATACCGCCCGTGAACTGGCGCAAGCGGCACAAGTGCCATTGTTGCCGGGTACGGGATTGCTGGCCGACGCAGACGAAGCAGTCGCTGCGGCAACGCGCATCGGTTTTCCCGTCATGCTCAAGAGCACGGCTGGCGGCGGCGGCATCGGCATGCGTTTATGCCGCGATGCGAAAGAATTGACGGCAGCCTATGCATCGGTCAAGCATCTGTCGGAAAACAACTTCAAGAACAGCGGCATCTATCTCGAAAAATTCGTGCAGCGCGCCCGCCATGTCGAGGTCCAGATCTTCGGCGACGGCCGCGGCAATGTCGTGTCGCTCGGCGAGCGGGACTGTTCGGTACAGCGCCGCAATCAGAAGGTGATCGAGGAAACGCCGGCGCCGGGCCTGGGCGAAACTGTACGCCAGGCACTGGCGGACACCGCGGTGCGCCTGGGGAAATCGATTGCCTACCTGTCCGCCGGCACCGTGGAGTATGTGCTCGATGCGGATACGGGCGAATTCTATTTCCTCGAAGTGAACACCCGGCTGCAGGTCGAACATGGCGTCACCGAAGAAGTATTCGGCGTCGACCTGGTTGAATGGATGATTCGCGCAGCCACCGGCGACTTCGGCCTGCCGCCGCAGGAAGGCTTGCGGCCAAATGGACACGCAATGCAATTGCGCGTCTATGCGGAAGATCCGGCTAAGAATTTTCAGCCGTCGTCCGGTGTACTGACCGAGGTGTCATTCGCACCCGGCCTGCGGGTTGATACCTGGGTCGAGCGCGGCGTTGCTGTCAGTCCCTATTACGATCCATTGCTGGTCAAGCTGATCGTGAAATCCGCCAGCCGGGCCGAATCGATCGAGCGCCTGTCAGCCGCTCTGCGCACCACGCGCATCGATGGCATCGAAACCAACCTCGCCTATCTTGCCGCCATCCTGGAATACCCGGCCTTCGTCAAGGGCGAGCAGATCACGCAGATGCTCGCCACCATGGAGTACCGGCCGCGCACCATCGATGTGCTGGAAGGCGGCATCCAGACGACGGTGCAAGACTATCCGGGACGTCTGGGCTTGTGGGCGGTCGGCATTCCGCCATCCGGGCCGATGGATGCATATGCACACCGGATTGCCAATCATCTGGCCGGCAACGCCCCCGATGCCGCGACACTGGAAATGACCTTGCATGGCGCGACCTTGTCGTTCAACTGCGACTGCGTGATTGCCCTGGCCGGCGCCGACCTGGGCGCTACCGCCAGCGGCACCGATGGCAAGCGCAGCCTGGCCAATTGGCAGGCACACCGGATCAGAGCGGGCGAAACCCTGCGTTTCAGCGGCGTGCAAGGCGCGGGCGTGCGCGCGTATGTCGCGTTTGCAGGCAGCCTCGACGTGCCGGAGTATCTGGGAAGCCGCGCAACGTTCACCCTCGGCAATTTCGGCGGTCACGGCGGACGGGCATTACGTGCCGGCGATGTCTTGAAGTTGCATGCCCTCCCGGCCACGCCACGCAGCCTGCCGGCGGATGTCATTCCCGACTACGCGCACCATTGGCAAATCGCCGTGCATTACGGGCCGCACGGCGCGCCGGACTTCTTCACCGAGGACGACATCCGCACCTTCTTCGGCACGGATTGGCAGGTGCACTTCAACTCCAGCAGGACGGGCGTACGCCTGGTCGGCCCCAAGCCGCGCTGGGCACGCACCGATGGCGGCGAAGCGGGCCTGCATCCATCCAACATCCATGACAATGCTTACGCGATCGGTTCGATCGACTTTACGGGCGACATGCCGGTCATCCTCGGGCCCGACGGACCGAGCCTGGGCGGCTTCGTCTGCCCGGCGGTCATCGTTTCGGCGGACTTGTGGAAAATGGGACAGTTGAAGCCGGGCGACACAGTGCGCTTCATCCGCGTCTCCGCAGAACAGGCGGCTGCCATGCGTGATGCCCAGGAACGGGTGTTTACGCAAGACACCGGCGCACCATCCCTGTTCAGCCGGGCGGCAAGTGCCGGCGGCGATGCGCAGGCGGCCATCATGCGCGAGGCTCGCCTGAGCGATAACACCAGGGTGGTCTACCGCCGTGCCGGCGATGACTATCTCCTGGTGGAGTTCGGCGAGCTTGTGCTCGACATCAACCTCCGCTTCCGTGTCCATGCCCTGATGCAGTCGATCGAGTACGCCAAACTCGACGGCGTGATCGACCTCACTCCCGGCATTCGTTCGCTGCAGGTGCATTTCGACCACCGTCGCTTGCCCGGCGAACGGCTGGCCGGCCTGATCCACGAATTGACGACTTGCCTGCCGCCTGTCGATGACATGGTCGTGCCGTCGCGCATCGTGCATTTGCCGTTGGCATGGAACGACAGCCAGACCCGCCTGGCGATCCAGAAATACCAGACCACGGTTCGGCCCGATGCGCCCTGGTGTCCGGACAATATCGAATTCATTCGGCGCATCAATGGCCTCGACTCGGTACGTGATGTCTACGATGTCGTCTTCAACGCGAGCTACATGGTGCTCGGCTTGGGTGACGTGTACCTGGGCGCGCCGGTAGCGACGCCAGTCGACCCGCGTCACCGGCTGGTGACCACCAAATACAACCCGGCCCGCACCTGGACGCCGGAAAACGCCGTCGGCATCGGCGGCGCCTATTTGTGCGTGTATGGCATGGAAGGCCCCGGCGGATATCAATTCGTCGGCCGCACGGTGCAGATGTGGAATCGCTATCGTCAGACGGCGAGTTTCCGTGACGGCAAACCCTGGCTTTTGCGCTTCTTCGACCAGATCCGTTTCTACGAAGTCAGCGAAGAAGAGTTGCTGGCACACAGGCGCGATTTCCCGCTCGGGCGCTTCGATATCAGGATCGAAGAGACAAGCTTCTCGCTGGCCGGCTACAACGCATTCCTGGAAAGTGAAAGTGCTTCGATCTCCGCCTTCAAGGCCAGGCAGCAGGCGGCATTCGAGGCAGAACGGGAACGCTGGCGCATCAGCGGCCAGGCCGAGTGGGTCAGCGAGGAAGCTGCCGATGCCGCCGGCGCGGAGAGCGAATTGCAGGATGGCTGCCAGTACCTGACCGCGGTCGTGCCGGGCAGCGTGTGGAAGATCCTGGCCAACCCAGGCGACACCGTTGCCGAAGGCGACACGCTCGCCATCCTGGAGTCAATGAAAATGGAAATCCCGGTCACAGCCAGCAGCGCCGGTGTTGTCGTGGAATGGATGGCAAGTGAAGGCAAGCCTGTGGCCGCCGGCCAGAATATTGCGGTATTCAAAGCGCAGGAATAAGCGCTCGAATTTTTTCATCGACGTTATCAAAGGGAGAAATATATGTATCGCATTCCACTGACGCGAAACAATCTTGCCGTGGCTCTGGCAGCAACAGCCCTGCTCGGCGCGGGTTCGGCACAGGCGGAAGACAGCACCTTCACCGGCCATGTCGACCTGGTCAGCAAATACATCCTGAGGGGAGCATCGACCACTTATGGCCCGGGTGCGCCGCTGGGAAATGGCGGTGCGGATGCGCCGGAATCGGACAAGCCGGTCCTGCAATGGGGTGTTGACTGGACTCACCCGAGCGGCGTCTACCTCGGCTACTTCGGATCGCAAATCAATTATTCGTACAAGCGCCTGGGAGAGTTGTACAGCAATCCCTCGGTGACGAATTTCCAATCGGGCAAATCGATTGAGAACGATTTCTACGGCGGCTACAACGGCAAGGCCGGCGACTTCGGTTATACCGTCGGATTGACCGGCTATGCCTATATCAACGGCAAACATGCCAATGCCTTCGAAACCAAGCTCGCAGTCAGCTATGCCGAATTTACGCTCGCCGCGCAGACCCTGTTGAACGATGTGGTATGGGGCAACAAGGGCGATACGTACTGGACGTTCAATTACACCAGGAGCCTTCCGTACAACATCACCTTCCTCGGCTCGCTCGGCTATTACACCTATAGCAAAGAAGGAAAATTCCTGGGCACCCGCGACACGTTCAACGGCGCGCCTTGCGGAGCCGGCAGCAGTTTTGCCGTTGTCTGCACACCGGGCAACGCACCGTCTTCAGGAGGGTTTCGCCATCTGATCCTTGGCGTGACACAGCCTGTCGGTGACAGTGGCCTGACCTGGGGGCTGCAAGGCATTGTCGGCGGTGACAACCGTTTCGGCGTCAAGCAGAACAACCGCCTGGTCGCCTCCCTCAGCTACGGCTTCTGATCATCATCTGTGCCGGGGCAACCCGGCCTTCATCAAGATTTTCATTGCGCCCCATGAACAATTCTGAAATCCCTGTCCATTCCGCATCGTTAGACATTCCCGAAGTGCGCCGGCGCTATATCGAGGGACATTGGGCGCCAAGCGATTGCGTTGCCCTGGTCCTGGAACGTATCGCCCAAGCGGATCGCCCGGAGGTCTGGATCAGCCGCGTCGATACCGACGCCTTGCAGGCACGCTCGAAGCAGCTTGACCAATTGCTGCGACAAGAAGGTGCGGCAATTTTCCGCCGCATGCCATTGTTCGGCATACCGTTTGCAGTCAAGGACAATATCGATGTGGCCGGCATGCCGACAACGGCCGCCTGCCCGGAATTCGCCTATACACCAGACCGCTCAGCCACCGTCGTGGAAAAGCTGGAAGCGGCCGGCGCCATCCTTGTCGGCAAGACCAACCTGGACCAGTTCGCGACCGGATTGAACGGTACGCGTTCGCCCTATGGCGCAGTACGCAATGCAATCGATCCGGCATATGTGTCGGGAGGCTCCAGTTCCGGTTCAGCGGTGGCCGTCGCACTGGGACTGGTGAGCTTTTCGCTGGGCACCGATACCGCCGGTTCCGGCCGCGTGCCGGCCGGCTTGAATGGCATCGTCGGTTTGAAACCCACACGCGGCCTGTTCAGTGCGCGCGGCGTGTTTCCTGCCTGCCGTACACTCGATTGCGTTTCAATCTTTGCACAGACGGTGGCCGATGCCTGGACGGTGACACGTGTCATGGCGGGCTACGATGCGGAAGACAGCTATTCCCGGAAAATTCCGATGCTCGGCGTCAAGCCGCGCAACTACCGGATTGCGATTCCGTCAGCGCCGGAATTTTTTGGTGACGCCAATGCCAGGCATGCATTCGACGCCGTCGTTCAGGCGTTGCGCCAGTCACCGCGTTGCACGGTCGGCACCATCGACTACAAACCCTTTCAGCAGGCCGCCGATTTGTTGTACCAAGGGCCCTGGGTTGCCGAACGGCTGGCCGCGATCGGCAGTTTCTTCAACGAGAAACCGGAGGCCTTGCATCCCGTGGTCGGCGGCATTGTCGGCCAGGGTGCCAATTACAGCGCGGTCGATGCCTTTAACGGCCAGTATCGCCTGGCCGCCTTGCGGCGCGAAGCCGAAGCACAACTGGCCGAATACGATTTCCTGCTGGTGCCAACCAGCCCCACCATGCCTCGCATCGATGAAATGCTGCGCGAACCGGTCAAACTCAATGCGCAACTCGGCTATTACACCAATTTCGTCAATTTTTTCGACATGGCGGCACTGTCGATTCCGACTCCGCCGCGCGCCGATGGTTTGCCAGCCGGCGTGACACTGATCGGCCCGTGCGGCGCAGATCAACGGCTGGCGGCTGCCGCGGAATCCATGCTGCAGTATTTGCACAAGACGCCGGCCTGTGCCGGACATGCGGCATTCGAACCCCTGCCGTTCCAGGAAGCCACCGTGCACATTGCAGTCGTCGGCGCGCATCTGGAAGGACAGCCGTTGAACTGGCAATTGCTTGAGCGCGGCGCCGCAAAAGTTTGCGCCACGCGCACCGCAGCCGCGTACCGACTGTATGCCTTGCCTGGCACGACTCCGCCAAAGCCGGGACTGGTACGCACGGCCAACGACGGCGCGGCGATCGACATCGAAATTTGGGAACTGCCGAGGCGTTACTTCGGCGAATTTGTCGCCGAAGTGCCTTCGCCCCTGGCCATCGGAACGCTGGAACTGGAAGACGGCCGCTGGGTAAAGGGCTTTGTCTGCGAACTGTTTGCGCTTGACGGCGCGCAGGATATCAGCCGGTTTGGCGGCTGGCGTGCCTACCTTGCGTCATTGAACAATCCATGACGAATTGCGCAGGGTGTTACTACGCAAATGAACCAAAACAGATATTTAGTGCACTCTTAACAACATTTGTCTCTTGCGGCATTTGCTTGAATCCCGGTCATCGCAAGAGGCCGCCTTCCATTGTGGTACCGAACCACTTGCAGCAACAGTTTGATGCTGCCGAGTCTAACCGAGTTTGGGTGACCGACATTACGTACATTCGGACGCACGAAGGGCTGGCTGTTCCTGGCGGCCGTCATTGATTTGTTTTCGCGCCAGGTGGTCGGCTGGTCGAAGCAACCACGTATGGACCAGAGCAGCCAGTTCAGCAGGTACGACTGGCAGGATTTTCTGAACGCTCACAACTTGAAAGCAAGTATGAGCCGACCTGGAAACTGCCACGATAACGCCGTCGACTATATCGAGATGTTCTACGACCCCAAGCGTCGCCACGGTTACAACAACCGGCTTTCGCCGGTAGACTACGAGAAGCAGTGCTTCAAGAGACTCGCCAGTGTCTAGGATACTGGGGGCGATTCAATATCACATTCACCTTATCTCATTTACTCAGTTGGAAAAACAATGAATTCCGCTCCAGATACCGCTCAAGTCGATTCGTTAATGTCAATGATTAGCAGTGGAAAATGGACGGACGCCGAGTCAATGGCAGCAGCGATGACCGTGCGCTTTCCTGACTGGGTCCTGGGGTGGAAGGTATTAGGCGTAGCGCTCGTTCAATTGGGGCGTCCTCATGATGCGTTAAACGCGATGCAGAGGACGGTAGAACTTCAACCGCATGACGTCGAAGCACATAGCAATCTTGCTGTCGTTCTGCAATCCCTGCAGCGCTTGGAAGAAGCAAAAACCAGCCTTGAGCACGCCTTGGAAATCGCGCCCAACGAAGCTGTGTTGCATTTCAACCTGGGGAGTGTTCTCAAAGACTTATCGCGCCTGGAACACGCGGATTCTCACTTGCAACGGGCATTGGAATTGAAGCATGACTATGCGAGAGCCCGTCTTTGCCTGGATGAAGTCAGGCAACTCAAGCTGCAGCAACAGGCCGATAACCCGTCATCCGGCACAGCAGAACGAAATGAATCAGCGGAGGAGGCCCTAAAGAACAACGAGGCCAGGCATAGCCGTCATCATCCGTACACTTCACTGCCTTCGAAAAGCTTTTGGAAGGCGGCTATTGCCGAACGAGATGCGCTGGATATCGCGGACCTGTGGAATCCAAAGTTTTCACTTGCCAAGAGTGACAGGGTCATAACGACGGGATCGTGCTTTGCACAACATATCAGCAGAGCGCTGAAATCGAACGGCTTCAACTGGTTCAATGCCGAGCCTGCCCCTGCTCATTTGGATGAGGATGCGCGCGCGAATGCCGGCTATGACGTTTTCTCTTTCAGATTAGGAAACGTCTATACAGCCCGCCAGCTCCGCCAATGGACTGCCTGGGCACTGGGCCTCGAAGAGCAAAGCCGCGAAATCATTAGGGGAAATGGAAGGTACTTCGACCCCTTCCGGCCGACCATTCCTCAAGACGGCTTCGCTTCTGAAGAAGAGCTGTGGGCTGCGCGCGACGTAACATTGCAGTGCATCCGAACAGCGGTACGGTCAGCGGATGTATTTGTCTTCACATTGGGATTGACCGAAGCCTGGATGAACAAACAAGGCTTTATCTATCCATTATGTCCTGGAACGATTCGCGGAACATTCTCCAAGGAAGAGCATTTTTTTCATAACTTTACTTTTGAAGAAATTTACGCGGACCTGGACTACACATTTTCCGAATTACGCAGGCTGAACCCGGACTTACGCTTCCTGTTGACGGTTTCGCCAGTGCCGTTGACAGCTACCGCAACACAGAACCATGTCCTGGTCGCGACGACATACTCGAAGTCAGTATTGCGTGCCGTGGCAGGGACGCTTACGGATCGGTATGCTGATGTCGATTACTTTCCCTCCTACGAAATCATTACCGCCCCTCCCTTCGAGGGGCGCTTCTTTGATCAGAATCGCAGGACGGTAACGAGCGAAGGTGTCGCCTTCGTCATGAGGCAATTCCTTTCTGCCCTTGAAGATGCATCGACCAAGTCTACTCACCGAGATGAGGTTGACATTGCCGGAGTGGACCGCATTCCCGCCGCACAAAGCACATCCGAGGAGGATGTCGTTTGCGAGGAGATTATTCTTGACACCTGGAGTCGGCATAACACGGGTGGCTCTGCCGCTTCCTCAAGAATCATGCTGATCGGCGATTCGCAAATGGGCATGCTGGCCGATGCCCTGACTGAATTGAACATTCCTTTTTCCGGGGGCGGAGTCATGTGGGCTTCGCAATGGCACAAACAGCAATTTACGTTAAGTGCCAACAGCTTCTTTGAACCCTTGGAAGAAAAATCCCGAATGCGTTGGAAACAGCTTTGCGCGAATAGCTTTATTGCCAAATCGACGCGGGCCGAGCCAGGACAGGTAATCATTACCAATGTGGGAATGCAAACCACTCAGTTCTTGAAAGACTTTTTCGATATCCGGCTCAATCAAGTGTATGGCAACAACTGGCCTTCAACAGTGCCTGTGCCTTTGATCCAGGAATACTTGCAAACCTGCCGCAGTGTTCAATGGCTTCTGGTGAAAGAATTTGTGAATAGCGGTGCTCGCGTAATTTGCGTAAGCGATCCCGCTGTACAGCCTGTGCATGCATCACTTTATGAATATATCGATTCGGCGCTGCTAAGAAAATTTAACGACATTGGCTGTGAGACGTTCAACGCAAGGGAGTGGCTGCATTCGACGGGACGAACCGGCGAACAGGTTCGGGGCGCCGACGGCATGCATGGGATGCCTTCCTATTACAAAGAACTTGCGGAAGAATTGTTAAGTCACTTTAAGCTTCACAACGACTAGTTCGTCCGAGAACGCCATTGCCTCGCCGGAATGACACAGGATGAACACTGAGGTGCCACCCTGTGATCCAAGTTATCGCCAACCGTGCCCTCGAAGGCGAGCTTTCGCCCAGCATGGTCGACGTCCGAACGGCTAAATGACGGGATCGCGTGGCCCATGCTGCAGTCGCGGGATAAAAACATTCGACATCACCAAGACTTCAGTTGCTGAAGAGTAGATGTTCAAGTGGCCGGGCTCGTAGTAACACCCTTTGCGCATAAAAAAGCCCGGGGATCTCCCCGGGCTTTGCATGGGTGTGCTAACACTCAGTTGAAGGTCTTGCCTTCCGCAGCCAGTTTCGCCAGCAGCGGCGCCGGCTTCCATGCGCTGCCATGGCGGCCCTTGCCGTACTTTTCCATTGCCAGCACGACGTTCTGCAGGCCGACGGTGTCCGCGTAGAACATCGGGCCGCCGCGGAAGACCGGGAAGCCATAGCCCGTCAGGTACACCATGTCGACGTCGGACGCGCGCTGGGCGATGCCTTCTTCGAGGATGTAGGCGGCTTCATTCACCAGGGCGAACACCAGGCGCTCGACGATTTCCTGGTCGCTGATCTTGCGGCGCTCGATGCCGAGGTCGGCCGAGTGCTTGACGATCATGTCGTTGACGACCTGCGACGGATACGGCTTGCGGTCGCCCGGCTTGTAGTCGTACCAGCCGGCGGACGTCTTCTGGCCGAAGCGGCCCATTTCGCACAGCAGGTCGGCGGTCTTCGAATAGGTGACTTCCGGCTTCTCGATGTAACGGCGCTTGCGGATG
>NZ_LSTO01000001.1:3467578-3486769 GCF_002211445.1 Noviherbaspirillum denitrificans
TACCGCTCGATCCGCTGCTGCCGCTCGAGGACGACGTACCTGGGCCTGTCATGCCGGAAGCGCCGCTGCCCGACGTGCCGCCGCTTGTCGAATCGGATGTCGCACCCGAAGGACGGGTACTGCCGCTTGCGTTGTCGGATCCGGATGTCCCGGACATGCCGGTACTTCCTGATGTGCCCGATGTGCCTGACGTTCCCGACGCATCGGTAGCGCCGCTAGCGCTCGTGCCGCCCGTTCCCGAGGAGCCGCTGCTGTCGGTCGATCCGCCGCCCGACCCGCTGCTTCCGGATGAACCGCTTGACCCGCTTGTGCCATAGGTGCCGCTGCTCCCGCTATTTGCACCCGAAGCCGCGCCACCGCTCATCGTGCTGCCGGTACCGCTGGATGTCCCTGTCGCCGCGGGACTGTCCGAACTCATGCTGCCGCCCCGCATGCTGCGTTCAGGGGTGGTGGATGAGGTGGAACTGCTTTGCGCCAATGTTGCCGTGCTCACCCCGAGCAATGAAACAAGAACTGCGATCGGTAGCTTCTTCATGCTTCCTCCTTATACGTAACCAGTTGAATTGCCTCAGCAAATTGCAGAAGGTAAGAACTTAGACTCCGATCGCCCCGTCGGTTCGACTTTCTTTTCGGCAGAACAGCCCCGGCTATTGAGCAAACGCGAACAGCCTCGCCGCGCGCGAAACTTTTCCCATGCAACGCTTTCGCACACCAACGCCCATGCCCAACACGTCCGACCATGCAGGATCAACCAACCCCAGCCGCCGAGCATGCCGGCACGCCACAGAAGGTGATCGGCCTCAGGGAAGCGATCGCCATCATCGTTGGCATCGTTATCGGAGCGGGCATTTTCAAGGCACCGGCCCTCGTTGCCGGCATGACAGGCAGTGCGACATGGATGTTCTCGGCATGGCTGCTGGGCGGAGCGATTTCGCTTGCGGGGGCGCTGTGCTATGCAGAACTTGCGACCGCCTATTCGCATACCGGCGGCGACTACCATTTCCTGCGCCGCGCCTACGGACGTTCGGTATCTTTCCTGTTCGGATGGGCGAGGTTCTCGGTCATCACGACCGGCTCGATCGCGCTGCTCGCCTTTGTCTTCGGCGATTACATGCATGAACTCATGCCCCTGCCCGCGCTGGACAAGACAATCAGCGAATCCGCCTACGCCGCGCTCGCGATAGTCGTGCTGTCGTGGATCAATCTGCGCGGCACGTACTCGGCCGCCGCCACGCAATCATGGCTTACCGCGCTCGAAGTGCTCGGACTGCTGCTGATCGCCGCTGCCGCCTTCGTCACACCTGGTCAGGCGGCAGCCGCCCTGCCCGCGCCCGGACAGTCGCCGCCCGCGGCCGCTTCGCTGGGCATGGCCATGGTCTTCGTGCTGCTCACCTATGGCGGCTGGAACGAAGCCGCCTATATCAGCGCCGAACTGAAGGATGTCCGCCGCAACATGGTCCGGTCCCTGGTCTGGTCCATCTTCATCATCACCTGTCTCTACCTGCTGGTGACCTGGGCCTACTGGAAGGTGCTGGGCATTGAAGGCGTGGCGCGCTCGGATGCCGTGGCAGCCGACGTGTTGCAGGCCGCGTTCGGGCAAAGCGGTGCGCGGTTGATCTCGGCCATCGTGGCGGTGTCCGCGCTGACCTCCATCAATGCGACCATGATCGTCGGCGCGCGGACGAGCCATGCGGTCGGCCATGACTGGCCGGTACTGTCGATGCTCGGAGCCTGGGACGGCCGGCGTGGCACGCCGGCCAACGCCTTGCGTATCCAGTGTGTTGCGGCGCTGCTGCTGGTCGCAGTCGGTACCTGGACCGGCAGCGGCTTCAAGTCCATGGTCGAGTTCACGGCGCCGGTGTTCTGGCTGTTCTTCCTGCTAGCGGGGATTTCGTTGTTTGTGTTGCGCAGGCGCGAACCAAGCGCAGAGCGCCCATTCCGGGTACCGCTCTATCCGCTGCTGCCCGCGCTGTTTTGCGCGACCTGCGCGTTCATGTTGTGGTCCAGCCTGTCCTACGTCTACAGCCAGTCCCTTGGCGGCCTGAACGCCGCGTGGATCGGGGTAGCCGTGCTTGCCGCCGGGCTGGTCCTGTTGCTGCTGATGCGTTCCCGTCACGACGAACGCCGGCGGTCCGCTTTCCGTTCCATTTCCTGAGGAGACGTCGATGAAACGCCCCAATCGCCCCCACCCGCATGTGCTCGGCCCCGCCTTCGCGGCAATACTGCTCGCCGCGTTGATGGCCGTGACCGGATCGGCCCTTTCGCAGCAGGAGCAGCCGGCGCGCAGGCCGGACGTTCCCTATGTGCCGACACCGCAACCGGTGGTCGACAAGATGCTCGATATTGCCGGAGTGGGAAAGGATGATGTGGTCTACGACCTCGGCTGCGGGGATGGCCGTATCGTCATTACGGCTGCCAAGGAACGCGGCGCCCGCGGCGTCGGCATCGACCTCAACCCCCAGCGGATCGCGGAGGCCAAGGCCAATGCCGCCTCGGCCGGTGTAGAAGGCAAGGTGAAGTTCATGGTGGGCGACCTGTTCACGGCCGATTTTTCGGAGGCAAGCGTTGTCACGCTTTACCTGCTGCCGGACGTCAACCGCGCGTTGCGCCCGCAGCTCTGGAAACAGCTGAAAGTCGGGACACGCGTGGTGTCCCATGACTTCGACATGGGCCCGGAATGGCCACCCGAAAAGGTCGAGCGCATCGGGGCAAAGACAATCTATTACTGGACCATTACTTCCGCGCAGAAGAGGGCGATTGCCTAGTCTTCATCTGGCGCCTGCCACAGAGCAAATCAGGCAATAAGCAGGGCCTGCCGCTGTTCCGCATGAACCACCGGGATTGGCGGCAGTCCACCGGCCGCATGCAGGCCTGGATCGCGGCTGAGTTTGAATACGCCCACGGTTTGGGCGAGCTTGTCCGCCTGTTCATGCAGACTTTCCGTCGTCGCCGCCAGTTCTTCGACGAGCGCCGCATTCTGCTGCGTGGTGGTGTCGATCTGGCCGACTGCCAGCCTCACCTGCTCGATGCCGGTGCTTTGCTCCTGGCTGGCTGAGGTGATTTCGCCCATGATGTCGGTCACGCGTCGAATGCCGTCGACCATCTCATCCATGGTTTTGCCGGCCTGCTGCACCAGCTTGCTGCCTATTTCGACCTTGCCGGTGGAATCGTCGATCAGTTGCCTGACCTCCTTTGCGGCTGCGGAACTGCGTTGCGCGAGATTGCGCACTTCGGACGCCACCACGGCAAAGCCACGGCCCTGTTCGCCAGCGCGGGCGGCTTCGACCGCCGCATTCAGCGCGAGGATATTGGTCTGGAAAGCGATACCGTCGATCACGCTGATGATGTCGACGATCTTCTGCGAGGCAGCGTTGATCTCTTCCATGGTCGATACCACCTGGGACATGACCTCGCCGCCGCGCAGCGCGACGGCGGAAGCAGACTCTGTCAGCTTGTTGGCTTCGACTGCATTCGCCGCATTCCTGTGCACGGTATCGATGAGCTCTTCCATCGACGCCGTGGTCTCTTCCAGCGAGCTTGCCTGTGATTCGGTGCGCGACGACAGGTCATGGTTGCCGTCCGAAATCTGGTGCGACGCATTTGCGACGGCAGCGGTCGCGCTGCTGACGTTCGACATGATGCCGTGCAGGTTGCCGATGAAGCGGTTCAGCGAATCGCCGACGGTCGAAAACTCACCGGCGAGCGGCGGCAGGCGATAGGTCAGGTCCGCCTCGCCCGAATTCATCGAGTCGACAGCACGCACCACCTGCCCGATGCTTCCGAGGATGCTACGCCCGATCAGAAAGGACAGGACCCCGAGGCTGGCCAATGCCAGCATCAGCACGCCGAAGATCAGTTGCTGCGCGAAAGTCGCGGCATCACCTGCGGCGTTCGCCGCTTCGGCAGTGTTCTTTTCGATCATCTCGCTCAGCGCCTCCATTTCCGCTTCCAGCTGGCTGAAGGCCTGCGTGAATTTCGGCATGCGTTCGTCAAGCCTGGCCGGTTCGTCAAAGGCGGCGGCAACCATGGATTGGCTTTGTTGGATATAGGCGTCCACTGCGGGCGCGGTCCCTGCGATGGCTTTGCCGATCTCGCCGGACAGTCCGAGGGCGGCATTGTCCTTGAGCGCCTTGCGGAAGGTGTCGACGTGCTCGGCAAGATCCTTTTCGATTGCCTTGCGCCGCTCCGACTGCCCCTTGCTGCCCGCGAGCGCCGCCGCGAGAACGTCGCCACGCAAGGCATCATGCATCATGTCGGCGGCCATGTGGTTACGCATCGCCTCGGTGCCGATGGCGTTGCGCCGCGCGGCATCCACCATCTTGCGCACAGTAAGCCCGCCAGCTGCGCCGATGGCGACAAGGAAGACAATGCTGACTGCCGCCAATCCCATGAGGCGTGTTCTGATGTTCATTCTTTTTCCCCCGAAATAAATAGGCGCCTTCCGCCGCGGGATGGGCGGAAATATGCGCGAACCGTCGGGCAGGCGCGGCCGGACCGGTTGCTGGCACCGTACTCAGGTTCGCGTTACTTGGGGGTCGGGCAATGACCGACAGCAGCAGAATCGCCGGGTTCGGGGGCATCGAGGAGGTGCGGCTTGATCTAAAGCAAATTTCGTACCGAAAATGATCAACGCCGGCATGGGGCGTCGCAGGCCATTGAACACTTGTTTTTCCTGCAATCGGGAAAACCAGAAGTCACAAATCCCGGTCGCGGGAAAGAGTCGGGCCGCAAGAAGTTAATTAACAGCCAACTTTTTATCCCGCTCCAGCATGTTCTTCAGCTCATCCACCGGAACGGCATGGCTGAACAGGTAGCCTTGCATTTCGTCGCATCCGTTATCCCGCAGGAAGGCAAGCTGTTCTTCGCTGGACACGCCCTCGGCCACCACCGCCAGCCCGAGGCTGTGTCCAAGCGAAATGATGGCGCGGGCGATGATGGCGTCGTTCGGGTCGTTGCCGATGTCACGGACAAATGATTGGTCGATCTTCAGGCGGTCGACCGGAAAACGCTGCAGGTAGCTCAGGCTGGAGTAGCCGGTGCCGAAATCGTCGATCGCCAGGTGCACGCCCATATCCTTCAGGTCATGCAAGACCTTGATGATTTCTTCCGGGTTCTGCATGACCAGGCTCTCGGTCAGCTCGAGTTCCAGCAGGTTGGCATCCAGGCCGGAGGCGACCAGCGCTTCCCGGACTGTGGCAACAATGGTCTGCGGCTCGAACTGCCGCGCCGAGATGTTCACCGCGACCCGCATGGGCCGCAGCCCCGACTCCTGCAGCGTCTTGTGGTGCGCGCATGCCGTGTACAGCACCCATTCCCCGATGGGAACGATGAGTCCGGTCTCCTCTGCGAGGGGGATAAAGGTGGACGGCGATACAAGCCTCCCCTCGTGCGCCGGCGTCCATCGGATCAGCGCTTCCGTCCCGGCGATCTTCCCGGTCCGCAGGTCGATCTTGGGCTGGTAATGCAGGACAAACTCGTCGTCGTCCAGCGCCTGGCGCAACTTCGATTCGAGCGACAGGCGTTCGGTGGCACGGCGGTTCATTGCGGGCGTATAGAACTGGAAGTTGTTGCGCCCGCGCTCCTTGGCGCGGTACATCGCCACGTCGGCATTCCTGAGCAGGGTGTCGACATCGCGCCCATCCTTCGGAAAAAAGCTCAGTCCGATGCTGCAGCTGACGAAGAACCGGTGTCCCTCGATATCAAACGGCCGCTCGATCGTCGTCAGGATCCTTTCCATCAGGCTGGCGACCGTTTTTTCATCCTTCTGCCCGAGCAGCACGAACGCGAATTCGTCACCGCCGTAGCGCGCGATCGTATCCTGTCCCCGCAGGCATCCGACCAGGCGCCGCGCGACCTGCTTGAGTAACTGGTCACCAATGTTATGGCCCAGGCTGTCGTTGATGAACTTGAAGTTGTCCAGATCAAGGAAACCGACCGCCACGGACGCGTCGAAAAGCTGTGCGGTGGCGATGCCTTCCCGTATGCGTTCCTTGAGGAGGCTGCGGCTCGCGAGGTCGGTCAGCGTGTCGACATTGGCCTGCCGCTCCAGCTCCTTCTCGTAATGCTTGATCTCGGTGATGTCGTTCAGCACCCCGACAAAATGCGTCGCAATGCCGTCCGCGCCGCGCACCGGCGCGATATGGACATCGTTCCAGAACAGTGCGCCGTCCTTGCGGTAGTTGCGCAGCAGGACAGACGCTTCCTCTCTGCGCAGGATGGCAGAACGCAAGGCGGCGACGCCTGGCTGTTCGGTATCGTCCTGCTGCAAGAAACGGCAATTGCGTCCGATGGTTTCCGGCAGGGGATAGCCGGTAATGCGCTCGAACGCCGGATTGGCGTACTCGATGTTGCCCTCCAGGTCGGTGATGATGATCGCGTTCACGCTCGCCTGGATCGCCCGGTTGCGCAGGCGCAGGGTTTCTTCGTCGAGGCGGCGCTGGGTGATGTCGAGGCCCATGCCGCTGACGCACAGACGTCCGTCCAGCGTAATCCGGGCACCGTTGAAGTAGTACGGAATCCGCTTGCCATCCCGCGTGCACAGGTCGGCTTCCACCGCCGCGCTGCCGTTTTGCAGCACATCGGCAATCCGCCTTTCGACAAGGCTCCTGTCATTCTCGCTATCGAAAAAGTCCAGGGCATGCGCCCTGGCCATCTCTTCGCTCGTATAGCCTGCCACCTTTTCGAAGTTATGGTTCCATCGCAGGAAGCGGCCTTCCTGGTCGAATACATAGACGATGCCGGGCAGGCTGTCGATGATGTCCTGCGACAGCCTCGCCTCCCGCGCACGGCGTTCGAATTCATCCTGCAGGACGGCATTGGCCCGGTTCAGCTCCGACGTGCGCTCGGCGACGCGGTACTCGAGATTGCGGTGGGATGCGTGCAGCGATGCTGCCGCGCTGTCCCGCTCGGCAACCGCCTTCGTGAGTTCATCGAGGTTCCTGTGCAGTTCCAACTGGGCCACGACCTGCCGGCTCAGCACCCGCAGGGCCGTCATTTGCAGCTCCGACAGGTCCCGCGGCACACGGTCGAGGACGGCCAGGCTACCCAGCCTGACGCCATTGCGGGCGATCAACGGCGCCCCGGCATAGAAGCGGATATATGGCGCCCCGGTTACCAGGGGATTCTGGGCAAATTCCGGGTCTGCGCAAGCATCGTGCACGACAAATACCTCGTCCTGCTGGATTGTGTGGCGGCAGAACGCGATATCTTTCGGCGTTTCGCTGACGTCGAGTCCGATCCGCGACTTGAACCACTGCCGGTTTTCATCGAGCAGGGACATGATCGCCATCGGCGTGTCACAGATCTTCGCGACGAGCGTCACCAAGTCGTCAAAGCGCGACTCTGGTGCAGTGTCCATGATGCGGTACTGCGCCAGCGTCTCCAGGCGGATACCGTCGGCAAGAAACCCTTCAGAGCTAAAGTCCTGCATTTCAGACATCCGAAGCCGTTAAATCCAGTTCGACGCACCCGTATTCCAAACGTTCGCACTGCTTTGGGGAGCGCTTCCAGAAAGAAACCGGATATTGATCCTGGTATACGCGACGGCTGTTTATGCGTGTAAGCTGTTTGACATTGTTACCAGAAATGCTTCAACCCGAAGCTCCGCATCTCATGAATACCGAAGTCATCGACACCCTGATTTCGCCGGAAGGCCGGCTCGATATCCTTTCCAAGGCCGAAGTCGCCAAGCTGCTCGATACGAGCCAGGGCGGCCTGTACTCGATCTTCCGCAATTGCTCGCTCGCCGTCCTGAACTGCGGCAATGCCCTCGACGACGGCAAGGAGCTGCTGGAGCGCTACAAGTCGTTCGATATCAGCATCATCCAGCGTGAGCGGGGAATCAAACTGGATATCAAGGGTGCGCCGGCCAATGCCTTCGTCGACGGCAAGATGATCAAGGGCATCCACGAACACCTGTTCGCGGTGCTGCGCGACGTCATCTATGTCAACGACGAGATCAACGGCAATCCCAAGTTCGACCTGACGACGACGGAAGGCGTGACCGACTCAGTCTTCCACATCCTGCGCAACGCCGGCGTGATGCGCCCGATCACCCACCCCAACCTGGTTGTCTGCTGGGGCGGCCACTCGATATCCCGCCAGGAATACGACTACTCGAAAAAAGTCGGCTACGAGCTTGGCCTGCGCGGCCTGGACATCTGCACCGGCTGCGGGCCGGGCGCGATGAAAGGCCCGATGAAGGGCGCGGCCGTGGCGCATTCCAAGCAGCGCATTTCCACCGGACGCTACCTCGGCATCACCGAGCCCGGAATCATCGCCGCCGAATCGCCGAATCCTATCGTCAACGACCTGGTCATCATGCCGGACATCGAAAAGCGCCTCGAGGCCTTCGTCCGCACCGGCCATGGCATCGTGGTTTTCCCCGGCGGCGCGGGGACGGCGGAGGAGATCCTGTACGTGCTTGGCATCCTGCTGCATCCGGACAACGCCGCACAGCCCTTCCCGCTCATCTTTACCGGACCGGAGAGCGCCAAGGATTATTTTATCCAGATCGACCAGTTCATCGGTGAGACGCTCGGACCAGAGGCGCAGAAGCGCTACAAGATCATCGTCAATGACCCGCAGCTCGTGGCGCAGGAAATGCATGCGGGGATCAAGGCAGTGCGGGAATTCCGCAAGGAACGCAGCGACGCGTACTACTTCAACTGGACGCTGAAGATCGACCACGAATTCCAGATGCCCTTTGCGCCGACCCATGAAAACATGCGCAACCTGCACCTGCACAAGAACCAGGAACGCCACCTGCTCGCAGCCAACCTGCGGCGGGCGTTTTCAGGCGTAGTGGCGGGGAATGTGAAGGACCAGGGCATCCGTGCCATCGAACAGTACGGCCGCTTCCAGATCCACGGGGACAGGAGCATCATGGAACCGATGGACGCCCTGCTTGCGTCCTTCGTCGCCCAGCATCGCATGAAGCTGCCGGGCAAGAAGTACCATCCCTGCTACGAAATCATCAAATGACGGGATAAGACGGGAGCCTCAGGATGGCTGCGTCCTGCGGAATCAGATGGATGTGCCTGTTCAGGCAGCGTGCATGAAGCGACCGAGTTCCATGTCCGACTTCATGATGTGGCGAACCAGGCCAAACTCGATGAACTTGGCCACTTCCATCGGCAGGTTCGGGTAGCCGTCCATGAAGCGCCGGTGCAGGTCGTTGACCTTTTGCATCAGCAGCGCGTGTTCGCGCTTGTGCGCCTCGAGCGCCGGAAAACCGATTTCCTGCATCAGCGCTTCTTCACGGGCGAAATGTCCGCCAGTGTGTTCGATCAGTTCGACCAGCACTTCGCCGACGATGGAGTACTCGGGCTCTTCTTCCGTGATTTCCGCCTGCAGGCGGCGGGCGGTGTCGAAAATGTCCCGGTGGTCCGAATCGATCAATTCGTTGCCGATCGCAAGATCCTGGGACCAGGAAATCTGCAGCGACTCAAGTTCTTTTTTGGCGATAGTGTCAAGCATGGTGACCTCGACGTTATGTCCTCGGTGAATGCATTTAATCACCGCGCACACCATGGGGAAAGCCGCAGATCCGATTCCGTTGATGGAGGTCAAGATGCCATGACGGCAGAAGGGCTATATGCCGGGGAATCCTTGCCAGCGACAGGCGTAAAATACGGTCTGCCGTTCCTCCTGCCGCCCCATGACCATCCTGCTTTCCACCCTGAATGCCCGCTTCGCCCATGCTTCGCTCGGCCTGCGTTACCTCATTGCCAACATGGGCGACTTGCAAGGCGATACCCGCCTGCAGGAATTCGTCATCGGTGCAAAGACGACCGAAGTCGTCGAGCGCATCCTCGCATACCAGCCGCGTATCGTAGGGCTTGGCGTCTATATCTGGAATGTCGAGGAATCGACAAGGGTCGTGGCCATGCTCAAGCGCGTGGCACCGGAAATCGTCATCGTGCTTGGCGGTCCGGAAGTCTCGCATGAAACCCAGGAGCAGCACATCGCCCAGCTTGCCGATTACGTGGTGACCGGATGGGGCGAAGCGACCTTCCCGCAGCTATGCCGGCAGATCCTGAATGGACCGAAACCGCTGATGAAGATCCACGCCGGCGTGCAGCTGCCGATGTCGGAGATCAAACTGCCCTACGCGCTGTACGACGACAAGGACATTGCGCACCGCAACCTGTACGTCGAAGCCTCGCGCGGCTGCCCGTTCAAGTGCGAGTTCTGCCTGTCCTCGCTCGACAAGACTTCGTGGCCGTTCGACCTCGACGCATTCCTCGCCGAGCTGGAAGCGCTGCATGCGCGCGGCGCCCGCCTGTTCAAGTTCGTCGACCGCACCTTCAACCTGAACATCAAGTCCAGCCTGCGCATCATGCAGTTTTTCCTCGACAAGCTGGCGCAACATCCGGACGACCCGGTGTACGCGCACTTCGAGGTCGTCCCCGACCACCTGCCCGACGCGCTGAAGGAGGCAATCCGGAAATTCCCGCCCGGCACGCTGCAGCTGGAAATCGGCATCCAGACCTTCAACCCGGAGGTACAGGCCATCATCAGCCGCAAGCAGAACGACGAGAAATCAGCCGCCAATATCCGCTGGCTGTGCGAACAGTCGCATGCCCACCTGCACGTGGACCTGATCGCCGGCCTGCCGGGCGAAGATATCGACAGCTTCGCCCGCGGTTTCGACCGCCTCGTCGCAATCAAGCCGCACGAAATCCAGTTCGGCATCCTCAAGCGCCTGCGCGGCACGCCGGTGATCCGGCACACCGAGGCGTACAAGCTGGTGTTCGACCCGCATCCACCCTACACCATCCTCAGCACTGACCGCATCGGCTTTACCGACATGCAGCGGCTGGTTCGCTTTGCGCGCTACTGGGACATGATCGCCAATTCAGGACGTTTTGCGAACACGCTGCCGTTCGTGCTGGGCGATGCGCCATTCGAACGCTTCATGGCCCTGTCCGACTGGCTCTACGCGCGTACCGACGCCACGCACCGCATCGCGCTGGACCGGCTGGCGGCGCTGGTGGGGCAATGGCTGCAGGAGCGCGGACATGACGCCGCGCAGGTCGCGTCGCTGCTGGGCAGCGACTATGCCGGACAGGCGAACATGCAGCACATCAAGGTGAAGTCGAACAAGGAACGCTCGGACGTGGCGAATCCGCGCCAGACGCGGCACATCGCGGCGTAGTTTTTTTCGCTTGACCCGGGAGCGCCATTCCGCGCCGGCAGGCAGCGGTGTCAGGGTAGGATTGGAATTCTCTTTGTCCGGGGACCATCCATGCGTTTTTCAGAAGACAGGCTGTCCAGGCTCGCCTGCAGCGACAAGGTCGAGCGCGCCATCCACATCTGGGAACCTCCCCGGACGCGCGCCGTCATCCTTGCCATCCACGGCGGAATGGCGCATGCGGGCGACTACGTTACGCCGGCACTATGGTTCCGCGACAAGGGCTTCGCCACCGTCAGCTACGACATGTGCGGGCACGACGGCAAGAAACGTGTCGACATCCCCGGCTTCCACTCTTACCTCGACGACGGCGAGCGCTTCCTGAAATGGGTGAAGCGCCACTACCCCGGCCTGCCGGTGTTCGTAATGGGGCATTCGATGGGCGCGCTGATTGCTACCCGCCTTGGCCTGGAACGCATTCCGCACGATCCGGCGATCATGGGCTTCATCCTGTCGTCGCCGTACTATGTCAACGCGATCAAGGTGCCGGCGGTGCTTCTCAAGCTGTCGAACGTGCTGGCCAGGCTGTTCCCGACGGCCAGGGTGCCGCTTGAATCGCTGACCCACATGCTGACGCACGACCAGGCGATCACGAAGCGGCATTACGAGGACGAGAAGGACAATATCCGCGCCACCGAAGTCAGCTTCCGGTTCGCAAAATCGCTGCAGGCAGCCCAGGAAGGGCTGGCCGGGAAGATGCCGTCGTGGCGCTATCCGGTGTTTGCCGTCGTCGCGGGCGATGACAAGCTTGCCGATGCACGCGCGTCGGAATCGATGCTCAAGAGCATCGACGCGTCACTGCTCGAATACCGCTTTCATCCACACAACTTCCACGAAAATTTCAACGAACTGAACCGCGAGGAAACCTTCGCCGACATCCTGGGCTGGCTGGAAATCCAGCTGGCTACGGCGCAAACGCGCTGTCAGACAGGCTGAACGGATAAGACACCTTCTCGATGACTGAAAACCCGGTGTGCTGCCCCATCGCGTAGTGCTCCTCGCGCGCCGCATGCAGGCGGCCATCGACGGTGCGGTAATCGGCGTAGACGGTGGCAAATTCCATCGTCCCCTCGCCCATCCGGTAAATCCCGCGCGAACGCAGGATGCGCCCGCTTTCGGGATCGACCTCCACCACCAGCCTGAGCTGCTCTTCCAGGGGAAATTCGATCGCATGTCCCGGCTTGCCGCCGTCTGACGACACCGGACCGAGATCCACCAGCGTCGAGCGTTTCGCCAGCATGTTCCAGGGCAAGGCAATGCGCGCGACCTGGAGCATGATTGCCCCGCGCAGCATGGGATTGGCCGGTGCGCCTTGTTGCCAGGCCTTGTCACCCAACAGGATTCTTGCCTCGCTGCCCGTGCTGTAGTCGATCCGGATGCTGAAGCGGTCCGGCGCCTTGTACTGACGCAACAGCTTGCCTTCGCCGCGCCGGAACGAAGTGGTCTTGCCCTCTTCTACGAGCGCGGCCGGCGGGGTCGCGCCGTACGCGGAAGCAATCTTTGCGAGAAGGGCTTGCGGCGGCTCAGCCGCAAAGGCGGAAGCGGTGAGCAATGCGGCCAATGGCACGATCGTGTGAACGGAAAATTTCAAGACGCACTCCTGCAGAAGGTTTCTCCGGCCACGATATCTTCGGCCCGGGCCAGCGTCAATGCGGCAACAAAAACCAACGCGCGTGTTTATTGTCAGACAGCTTGTCTTCATTTCGTGCGACGCAACCATGCCCTGTCCCGACTGCCAGGCCCTCGAAGGCGCCAACGTTTCCGTGTCGCCCCATGCCAACCTGTTGCTGCACTCCGACGCCGGCATCAACTTCGGCGCGACTGCAAGCGGCCATGTCGAATATTACGTCTGCAATACCTGCGGCACGACCTGGGAGCGCATCCGGGCGCGAAGCGAAAAGGACGCCGAATGGCGGCACGCAGCAAAACCGCTCGGGTAGTGCATGCGGACCTTTGAGGTCCCGCAACAAGCCGACGCACATTCCCTGCGCACGGCAAATATCCGTGACGGAAGCGCAGGCATCATCGGTGCAGGCAGGACCGCGCGGCGGTGCTGCAGTGAATCATGAGGCGAGCCTGCATGGAACCGACCACCACCACCGTTTACGAAAACACCATCCCCCCTTTCGTCGAGCCGGAGCTTGATGCCCTGTATGGACACGTCTTCTCGTCGCTGAAGCAGTTTCGCGTCTATGACGGCATCGACAACGCCATCCATACCTATGTCGCCCGCACCGGCGGCAAGACGGATGCCATCATCCTGTTCCGCATCGACGGCCGGCGCGCGCAAGTGCTCAACGAACAGATCGCGATGGAAGCCGGCGATATCAACCGGTTTGCACGCCATGTGTTCGACAATTGGCATCACATCGACCTGATCCGATTTCCGGCCATCCTGGCAGGTGGCGGGCTCGCCTACCCGCACCAGCAGTTCTACCGCACGGAAGACATTGTGCTGGCGCTCCCGCCGACGCCGGACGAATATCTGGCCGCACTCGGCAAGGCGACGCGCAAGAACTTCAAGTACCACAGCAACCGGCTCAAGCGCAATTTTCCAACGCTGAGCTTCGAAGTCTGGACCGATGGCGCCATCCCCGAATCGTATGTGCACGACATTTTCGAACTTAACCGCGCGCGCATGGCGACCAAGAACAAGGAATCGGAAATCGATGACGCGGAAACCGGTCGCCTGGCACGACTGGTGCGCGAGAGCGGCCTGGTGAGTGCGATGCTGCTCGACGGCCGCGTGGTCGCGGGTACCGTATGCAGCCGCATCGGCGCCAACTACTTCATGCACACCAATGCGCACGATCCCGCCTACGACGACGCCCGCCTCGGCAAGCTCTGCTGCACGATGACGATCCTGGATTGCATCGCGCGCGGCGGGAAGGAATTCCACTTCATGTGGGGCCGCTTCGAGTACAAGTACCTGCTGCTGGGCGTGCAGCGCGACTATGACGAACTGACCGTTTACCGCTCGCCGGCACGCATGCTGCTGCACGGTGCGTCAGCCGTCCGCATCGCCTGCAGCGGCTACTCGCGGGAATGGAAGTTCCGTCTGCTCGACCTCGCCAACAAGCCGGAGGAAGGCAGCCTGCTGCTGCGCGGCGCGGCGCGCTCGCTGAACTTCCTGCGCACGCTCAGGCAAACGGGTTTACGCGGTGCGATACTGCGGCATTAATCGGCTATCCGCCGGCGGAACATCCATTGCCGGTCGGTCGATGCGCCCTCGTCGAACGCATAGCCTTCCGCATCGAAGTCCTTCAGCTTTTCCGCCTGGGTCAATCCCTTGGCGGCCGCATAGCGGGCCATCAGCCCGCGGGCGCGCTTGGCATGGAAGGAAATCACCTTGTACCGGCCGCCCTTCCAGTCCTCGAACACCGGCGTGATCACTTCCGCATCGAGCAGCTTTGGCTTGACGACCTTGAAGTACTCTTCCGACGCCAGGTTCACCAGCACCTTGCACTTGTGCGTTGCCAGCGCCTTGTTGAGCGCCTCTGTGACACGACCATCCCAGAATGCGTACAAATCCTTGCCCCGCGCATTGGCAAGCCGGGTGCCCATTTCGAGCCGGTAGGGTTGCATCAGGTCGAGCGGACGCAGGGTTCCGTACAGGCCGGACAGGATGCGGACATGGGACTGGGTATAGGCCAGCTGCTTGGGCGTGAGCGTCTTCGCGTCGAGGCCTTCGTAGACATCGCCGTTGAAGGCGAGGATGGCCTGGCGCGCGTTCTTTTTCGTGAACTTGCGCGACCACTCGCCGAACCGGGTCACGTTCAGCACGGCCAGCGCATCGGAAATCCCCATCAGCCCGGACAGGTCGGCCGGGGAAAACTTCTTGAGCATGCCCACCAGCTCCGCCGCATCCTCGATAAAATCGGGAAGCGTGTGCTCGTCGGTCGTCAAAGGTGTGTCATAGTCGAGGGTTTTCGCGGGCGAGAGAACAATCAGCATGTCAGACAAAATCCGGCAGAAAGAAAATTTGCGGCAATGATACCGAAACGCATCGTCATCGACACGAACGTCTGCCTGGACCTGTTCGTCTTCCGCGATCCGCGCTGGGCGGCGCTGCTGGCCGCGCTCAAGGACGGCAGCGTCAGGGCCGTCACGCGCGACGACTGCCGGAAAGAATGGATGATCGTGCTCGACTATCCCCATCTTCCGCTCGACGCCGATTCCCGTCCGCGTGCACAGGCAGAATTCGATGCGCTCATCGAATGTCTCCCGCAAGATGCCCTGGCCAGCCACGGCGACATCCCGCTACCGGTCTGCAAGGATCCGGACGACCAGAAATTCCTTGAACTGTCCCGCGATGCGGGCGCACAGCTCCTCATTACCAAGGACAAGGCGCTGCTGAAACTGGGACGGCGGACGGCGCGCGCCGGGCTGTTCGAGATCATTCCGCCGGACAAATGGCTGTCCATCCCCGGACTTGGCTAAAATGACTTTTTTGTCCGACTTTCATTGCGCATGAATACGCCCATGTCTCCCGCCCTTTCCGCCGCTGTCCAACAGGCCGTACTGCAGTCCCGCCTGCCCAAGGTAGGCACGACGATTTTCACTGTCATGTCGGCACTCGCCGCCGAAAAAGGCGCGGTCAACCTGGGCCAGGGATTCCCGGATTTCGATTGCGATCCCGCGCTGGTGGATGCGGTGACACAGGCGATGAAGGCGGGTTTCAACCAGTATCCGCCTATGACGGGCGTCCCCGCCCTGCGCGAAGCGATTGCTGCCAAGATTGCCGCCCTCTATGGCTATGCGTATGACGCGAACACCGAAATCACCATCACCGCCGGCGCCACGCAGGCGATCCTGACGGCGATCCTCTGCTGCGTCCATCCGGGCGATGAAGTGATCGTGATCGAACCGGTCTACGACAGCTATGTCCCGTCGATCGAACTGGCCGGTGGCACGCCCGTGTTCGTGCAAATGGAAGTCGGCCCGGACGGCTATTCCGTGCCGTGGCAAAAGGTCGCCGCGGCTGTCACGCCGAAGACTCGCCTCATCATGATCAATTCGCCGCACAATCCGACCGGTTCGGTGCTGCGCGATGCCGATATACGCGCACTGGAAGACATTGTGCGCGGCACGAACATCCTGATCGTCTCAGATGAAGTCTACGAACACATGGTCTACGACGGCGCACGCCATGAATCGGTGTGCCGCCATCCCGAACTGACCGCCCGCTCGTTCGTGATTTCAAGCTTCGGCAAGACCTACCACGTCACCGGCTGGAAGGTTGGCTATGTTGCCGCTCCAGCGGCGCTGACCGCGGAATTCCGCAAGGTCCACCAGTTCAACGTTTTCACCGTCAACACGCCGGTGCAACATGGCCTCGCCCGCTACATGGCCGATCCGGCGCCCTACCTCGATCTGCCCGCCTTCTACCAGCACAAGCGCGACCTGTTCCGCGACGGCCTGGAGTCCACGCGCTTCCGGCTCCTGCCTTCGGACGGAACCTACTTCCAGTGCGTCGAATACGCCGCCATCTCCTCCCTGCCGGAAGCCGATTTCGCCAAATGGCTCACGACTGAAATCGGCGTCGCCGCGATCCCTGTTTCTGCCTTCTACAACCAGCCGAAGGAGTCCGGGATTGTGCGCTTCTGCTTCGCCAAGAAGGATGAAACCCTGCGCCTCGCCCTTGAGAGATTGGCAACAACTTGAAAATTGCTCCTGTTTTCTAAAAATCTGGAAATCTCGCCTATTTCCTAAATTTCCTAAAAGTAACGAAGGTTTTGCCGTTAATATCAGCAATACAAATACAATCCGGGCGACCATGAATCCCCGAGTATCAAAACAACAATAAATACCCGTCATTGCAAGCCTGTTAGAGGAGAGAGGCAGCATGATCGATCAGCGACGCCTGAGCATGGCCGACATTATCGTGGGCGAGCCATTGCCTTGGGACGTATATGGGTCTGGAAACAAGCTGCTGCTGCGGCGCGGGCAAGTCGTTGTCAACGCGCGCCAGGCGGAAGAACTTGTTTCCCGCGGCCTGTTCGTCAATGCAGGCCAGGAAGACCGCGCGGCACAGGCCAGGAAGGAAGCCAAGGCCGCCGCCACGCGCGAAGTCCCCTCCGCCCTCCGCCTCATCAACCTCGCCAACAAAAGGCTGGAACGCCTGCTCTACAACGTAGCCAACGAGCCCGATGCCGAAGCCAAGTTCGTCGAAGTGGTCAAAGCGCTGGAGTACGCGCTCAACATCAACACCGATGTCGCCGTGGCGAGCATTTTCCTCAACCAGGCCGCCAGCAAATACGCGGTGCGGCATTGCATCGATTCCGCCCTGATCGCCTGCATCATTGCGCGGGCCATGAATAAATCCCGAGAAGAAACGCAGCAGCTCATGGCGGCCGCCCTCACCATGAATATTGCAATGCTGCGGTACCAGGACGGGCTGCTGACCCGGCAGGATCCGCTTTCCGAAAAGGAGGCCGAACTGATCCGCTCGCACCCGGCACAAGGCATCGAACTGCTCAAGCAAGCCGGCATCGCACACGCCGACTGGCTCTCCTACATCCTGCTGCACCACGAAAACGAGGATGGCAGCGGATATCCGGGCAAGAAGGAAATCAGCGCGGTCCCGCAGAATGCGCGCATCCTTGCCTACGCGGACCGCTATTGCGCCTCCGTCTCGACCAGGAAGTACCGCAAGTCACTGCTGCCCAGCGCCGCATTGCGCGATGTGCTGATCGCCAAAGGCAAACCGGCCGACCCGATGCTCGCCGCCTACTTCATCAAGGAACTCGGCACCGCGCCGCCAGGAGCGTTCGTGCGGCTGCAGAATGGTGAAATCGGCGTCGTTACGCGGCGGGGAATAGCCGCCACCACGCCTGTCGTCCATACCTTCATCGGTCCGCGCGGCGCGCCCCTGTCCTTCCCCATCCAGCGAGACACGAGCAAGGAACTGTATGCGATCAGGGACGCGCTCTCGAGTGAGCAGGCAATGCTGCCGTTCAGCATGCAGCAGCTGTGGGGCGAGGAAGCGGCCTTGTGATTATTTGATCCGCTTCATCATCTGTTCCTGGTTCGCCTTGCGATCGGCGTTCACGCGCTGGACTGTCGCGCGTTCGCCCAGCATCTTCGTGTACTCGCGCACTGGCAGGTCAGCAAGTACGTCCTCGCCGTAGATGATCTTCGAAGTCATGCTGATGATCGGCAAATGGAACACGCCGGCACAATCGGCCATCGTGAATTCCGCACCCGCGACATACGGCGAAAATTTCGCCAGCTTCGCAAACGCCTTCGCGTTCCGGGTGAGCAGTTTCTGCGTGCGCGCCTTGACCTCGTCCGACACCTTCCCGCCGAAATACGCTTCCGCGTACAGATCGCGCGCCACGAGTTCCAGGTGCAGCTCCATGAAGGTAATCAGTTCCCGCACCTTCGCCGCGGAAAAGGGGTCGGACGGCAGCAGGGGCTTTTCCGGAAAGGCGGATTCGAGGTAATCAATAATGACCTGCGACTCGCACAATCTGCCGTGCTCCGTTTCGAGGAAAGGGATCTTCCCGAGCGGCGAGCGTGCAAGCAATTCCGGCGAGCGGTCGGTCCAGACCAGCTCTTCCTCGAACGCCACGCCCTTTTCAAGCAACGCGAGCTTGACCTTGTTGTAGTAGTTGCTCCCTGCGAATCCGCAAAGTTTCAGCATGCTGTCTCCTGTCATTTTTTATCGAGGCGCTCAAGCTTACCGCAGCACACGGAACGCTGCAGGCGCATTTCGGCAATAATACGGATTGACTCGACCATTTCGCCCCCTGCCAAAATCATGTCTGCTGAACTCCAAGCATCACGCCGCGACACCACGCTGATCCTGACCCTGTCCAATCCCGGGGCGCGCAATGCACTGCACCCCGACATGTACGCTGCGGCCATCGAAACCCTCTCGACTGCTGAACGCGATGAATCCGTGCGCGCTGTCATCCTCACCGGCGCCGACCAGGTGTTCTGCTCTGGCGGCAACCTGAACCGCCTGCTCGAAAACCGTAGCAAGGCACCGGCGG
>NZ_LSTO01000001.1:3486779-3507730 GCF_002211445.1 Noviherbaspirillum denitrificans
TGCTGTTGAGAAGTACCGCAGGGATCGCCGCCAGATAGAACAGCGGATCGGGAATGAATGTCATCCCTGCGCGGATGAACGCGCATCACTGCCGGCAATCGTCCCGAGCAGCCAGTCCCGCACCACATTGGTTTGCTCGCGGTTGGATGCGTTCGACGGCGTGACCAGGTAGTAGGCAAGTTCACGCTGCAGCGAATGGTCGGTGAGGCAGACCAGCGCGCCACTCGCGAGTTCGGCTTCCAGCATGCGCTGCTGGCCCATCACGACGCCCAGCCCGTCGATCGCCGCCTGGTAGGCCAGCAGCGAACTGGGCAGCATCAGCGGTTCGTCTTCCTGCGGCATTTCGAGGTCGACCGACTTCAGCCAGGCTGGCCAGTCATCCTGCCGGTAGTGGGAATGGATCAGTCGGCAGCGCAGCAAGTCCTTGGGATGGCGCACCGGGCCGTTCTGCTTCAGGAAGGCCGGACTGCACATCGGGCGGATGTCGTCGCCGAACAGGTAGGTTGCGTCCACGCCCGGCCATTTGCCGTCGCCGAACTGGATCGATGCGTCGACCGCTTCCTTGGAGAAATCGACCGGTGCGACCGCCGTCGTCATGCGCAGGCGCACTTCCGGATTCGACTGCTGGAATTCGACCATGCGCCGCATGAGCCACTTGGCGGCGAAGGTCGAATACACCCGCAGCCGCAGGTACACCACGTCCTTGTCGATGCCCAGGCGCCGGGTGGCGGCGGCGATGCGCTCGAACGCCGGGCCGATGTCCTGGTAATAGCGCTGTCCGGCGTCGGTCAGGCGCACGCCGGTGCGGTCGCGGTGGAAGAACTGGATGCCGAGGTAATCCTCCAGCAGTCCGATCTGGCGGCTCACCGCGGACTGGCTGACATAGAGTTCGTCCGCGGCCTTCGAGAAGCTTTTCAGTCGCGCAACGCTCTCGAAGACGCGAAGCGGATTCAGCGGGGGAATGTTGCGACTCATGCAATACACCGTTCTTCCGTAACCAGCTGCGATGAGGTTTTACCTCCGGCACATCACAGGAGATGTGCCGCGCACTGATGATTTGATTCTACGGGAAGCGGTACGGCGAGCGATGAAGATTCGAGCAAGCTCGATTCTCAATAAGTGGCACGCCCGCCGGAGAGGTCGAACACGAAACCGGTGGTGAAACTGCATTCCGGGCCCGCGATCCAGGTGGTCATGGCGGCGATTTCCTCGATGCAGGCAAGCCTGCCCATCGGGATCTTGCCCTTGACCATCGCAATGAACTCCGGCGTCATGCCGGCCAGCAGGTCGGTTTCCGCCATCGTCGGCGCGATGCAATTGACGAGCACGCCAGACGCAGCCAGCTCCCGCGCCAGCGACTTGCTGAATCCGATCACGCCGGCCTTGGCGGCAGCGTATGCGGAATTGTTGGGATTGCCTTCCTTGCCGGCCACGGATGCAATGTTGACAATTCGTCCATGGCCGTTGTCCCGCATATGAGGGGCGGCGGCCCGGCAGCAGTGGTAGACGCCGTCGAGGTTCACTGCCATTACCCGCCGCCATGCATCGGGCGTCACTTCCCAGGCCGGGACGATCGGGCCGATGATGCCGGCGTTGTTGACGAGGATGTCGATGGTTCCTGCCGTTTCGCGGGCAACCGCAAACGCGGCTTCCACCGCGGCTGCATCCGTGACATCCACCGTTTGCAGCAGCAGCGGCTCGAAGCCGGCCGTCCCTACGTCGAAGCGCGAAAAATCGAGGTCCCACAACACGACCCGGCAGCCGTCGGCGGCAAGCCGGCGCGCAATGCCGAGACCGATGCCGCGCGCGGCACCGGTCACGATCGCCGTGCGGCCTCGGATCACGCAGCCGCTCCCACGCCTTCCGAAGTCGACGTTGCAGCGGCATCGCTGACGCCGAGCAGGCGGCCCTGCAATTCCTTGTCCGCCGCCAGCTTCTGCGCGCTGCCCTCGAATGCGACGCTGCCGTTGACCAGCACATACGCGCGATCGACGATGGGCAACACCGATTCCGCATGATGCTCGACGATCACGAGGGCGGCCCGTCCGCGCAGGCGGACCACCGCATCCATCACTTCCTTCACCACGGCGGGCGCCAGCCCTTCGAAGGGCTCGTCGAGCAGGATCACGCGGCTGGGCACCATCAAGGCGCGCGCGATCGCCACCATCTGGCGCTCGCCGCCCGACAGGTTTTCGGCACGCGACTTCATGCGTTCGCGCAGGCGCGGGAAGAGCTCGAACACTTCATCCATCGAAGCGCCGCCCGGACGCATCGCGAGGCGCAGGTTTTCCTGCACGGTCAGGTTGGGGAACAGGCGTCGCCCTTCCGGCACCATCGACAGGCCGAGGCGGTTGATCTCGTACGAGGCGGAGGACGTGATGTCCTTGCCGTCGAACAGCACCTGGCCGCCGCCGATCTCCACCGCGCCCATCATCGCGCGCAGCGTCGTGGTCTTGCCCACGCCGTTGCGGCCGAGCAGTGCCACCGCTTCGCCTTCGCGCACTACGATATCGACATCGTTCAGGATGCGGCTGCCCGCGTAGCCTGCCGATACCTTCTTTAGTTGCAGCACCGGCGCACCGATCTGCTGCTTGCGGTCGGATGCGACCGGCGCGAATGCGGCGGCTTCTTCCTCGTCCTTCGGCTTGCCGAGGTAGGCGGTGATCACGTCGGGGTTGGCCGCCACTTCGGCGGGCTTGCCGTCGGCGATCAGGCGGCCCTGGTGCAGCACGGTGATGCGGTCGGACAGGGTCAGCACCCGGTCCATGTCGTGTTCGATCAGCACCACCGCATGGGTGCGGGACAGCTTGCGGATCAGCGCGCCGACCACCTGCCGGTCTGCTTCGGCAAGGCCGGCGAGCGGCTCGTCGAGCAGCAGCAGCTTGGCTTCCGTTGCCAGCGTGATGGCGATTTCCAGCAGGCGCTGCTCGCCGTGCGACAGGTTGGTGCACAGCTCTTCCGCACGGTCCAGCAGGCCGACCGCGGCCAGCAGCGACCAGGTGCGGGCATTGACCTCGTTCAGGTCATACGCTTCGCGCCACATGCCATGGCGCTTCGCATGACGGGCACGCACCGCGACGTGCACGTTTTCAAACGCGGTCAGGTTGCGGAACACGCTGACGATCTGGAACGAGCGTCCCATGCCGAGGCGAATGCGCTTGTGGATCGGCATGCGGGTGATGTCATGGCCATCGAACAGGATCTGCCCTGCTGTCGGGCTCAGCACACCGGTGAGCATGTTGAAAAAGGTGGTCTTGCCGGCGCCGTTCGGTCCGATGAAGCTGTGCAGCTGGCAAGGCATCACATCGAGGTCGATGTTGTTGGCCGTGACGATGGAACCGAAGGACTTGCTCAACCCGCGCACCGAGAGGATGGGCTTGGACGGATCTAGCTTCGTATGACGGTCGTCGAAGTTGGCGATGACATCCGGGCGCCTCGGCGTGCGGCTGCGCACCAGCGACCAGCGTTCGCGGCCGCGAACACGCTGCACCAGGCCGTGGATGCCTTCGGGTGAGAACAGTGCGGACAGGATGATGATCGGGGCGAACAGCAGCCACCAGTTTTCCGTCACCGCGGACAGCTTTTCCTGCAGCAGGATGAAGCCGATCGCACCCCACAACGGACCGAGGAAATGATGCACGCCGCCCAGCACGGTCATCAGCAGCGAGTCGCCCGCGTGCTGCCAGCTCAGGTTGTTGGCGTACGCGCCCTGCAGCAGGAAGGCCAGCAGGCCGCCCGCATAGCCGATGACGACCGCGGAGATGACGAAGGCGGCAAGTTTCACGCGGTAGCTGTCGTAGCCGAGGCTGGTCACGCGCTGTTCATTGTCGCGCATTGCCTGCAGCAGGCGGCCGAAAGGCGAATGCGCGAGACGCCACAACATCCACATCGCGCCGACCACCGTGACCAGGCAGAACGCGTGGAACATCGGCTGCGATTCGAACAGCGGACGCGGCACGTTCTGCAAGCCGTTTTCGCCGCCGGTGAAATCGGTCCACTTGAACGCGATTTCATAGGCGATCTGCGAACAGGCCAGGGTCAGCAGCGAGAAGTACAGGCCCTTGCGGCGCAACACCACCGCGCCGAGCACGACGGCCAGCACGAGGGTGAACACCATCACGAAGATCAGCGCGGTAATTTCATTGCCGAACATGCCGCGCATCGACAGCGCTGCCGCATAGCTGGCGCAGCCGAAGAACACGGACGCGCCGAACGGCACCAGGCCGGTGTATCCCACCAGCAGGTTCACACCCGCGCCATAGAGCGTATAGATGGCGATCTCGGTAATGCGGCTGAGTGGAATATCGAGCGCCAGCGCAGCGAGGGAGATGGCAACCAGCGTGACGGACAGGCCGGTAACCGGATGACGGAAGATAGAGGATTTCATTCGAAGCGCTCCCAGCGTTCACCAAACAGGCCGCGCGGCCGGACAAGAAGGATGATGGCCATCAGCACATACATGGCTGCGGCCGATGCCTCGGGTTTGAACTGGATGGTCAACCCGGTGACGACACCGACCAGCAGGCCGGCGATGATCGCACCGAGATAGGAACCGAGTCCCCCGATGGTCACGATGACGAAGGCCGGCATGATGGCGCCGGCCGCCATCGATGGCGTGACCGTCCACAACGGCGCCGCAAGCAGGCCGGCGATGCCGGCGATGCAGCAGCCGAGCCCGAACACACCGGTCAGCACGCGCGGCAGGTTGATGCCGAGCAGGCCAACCATTTCAGCGTCGCGGCTGCCGGCGCGCAGAATGCGGCCGAACGGCGTGTAGGTGAGGAATGCCCACAGCCCGAGCAGCAAGGCGACGGTGGTCACCAGCACGGCGAGGCGATATTTTGTCAACAGGATCGGGCCGTATTCGACAAAGCCGGCGAGGAACGGCGGCGCGCTGAACGGCTGCCCGCCCGCACCCCAGAACAGCTTGATCAGCGCCTCGATGAACAGCGCAAGCGCGAAGGTGACGATAAGGCTGACCAGCGGGTCCTTGCCGTACATGCGCCGGATCAGCAGCAGTTCGACAATCATGCCGACGATGCCGACAAGGATGGGCGCGAAGATCACCGCCGCCCAGCCGAAGCTCTTATAGAGCGTGACCGCAAAATACGCGCCAAGGGAAAAGAATGCGCCGTGCGCGAAGTTGACGATGCCGAGCATCCCGAAGATGACCGACAGGCCGACCGCAATGAGCACGTAGAGGAAGCCCAGGACGAGTCCGTTCGTCGCCTGGGACAGCAGGGTTTCTAACATGAAGGTCTCCTTGGACAGCCGCCGGCGCGGCTGCCTGTTTCTATTGCTTCTTGTGTCTGTACTTCCCCCGCATGCAATGCGGGATCAGGTGCAATCGATCATAGCGGAAGGTTTTTGCGTGTAGGTTTCGCAAACATCATGGGGTCATGAGTTATCGGAACACGCCATTTCGGCGTTACCGGGTCCAGTTGGCTCGGATTTCCGCGATCACCGGAACGATGTCCGGGCGCACGCCGCGCCAGAGGTGGAAGGATTCCGCGGCCTGTCCGGCAAGCATGCCGAAGCCGTCAGCCACGCCCGCCACGCCATGCGCCAGCGCCGCATCCATGAACGGTGTATTGCCGTCGCCGTACGCCATGTCGTAGGCGAATGCGCCGTCGGCGAAGACACCGTCATGCAGGGGGATGGCGTCGCCGCTCAAGCTGGCCGAGGTCGCATTGATGACAAGGTCGAATTGTTCGCCCTTGAAATCCGAGAAGCCACCGCCGGACACATGGGCAGCGTTGGCGACCTGCTCTTTCAGCGCCACCGCCTTCGATGGCGTGTTGTTGGCGATCGCCAGGCGCGACGGCCCTTCTTCAAGCAACGGCCGCAGCACGCCGCGCGCGGCGCCGCCTGCGCCAAGGATGAGGATGCGCTTTCCTGCAAGCGTCAACCCAAGGTTTTCCTTCAGGTCGCGCACCAGGCCGACGCCATCGGTGTTGTCGCCGAGGATGCGGTCGTTGTCGAACATGAGCGTGTTGACCGCTTCGGCGAGGCGCGCGCGTTCGGTCAGCTCGTCGGCAATCGCGAAGGCTTCGAGCTTGAACGGGAGCGTGACATTCATCCCCTTGCCGCCACTTGCGCGGAAAGCTGTCACGCATTCGGCGAATTTGTCGAGCGGTCCGAAGATTGCCCCGTAGACGATGTCCTGCGCGCATTGGCGCGCGAACGCGGTGTGCAGTGCCGGGGATTTGCTGTGGGAAATGGGATTGCCGATGACGGCGTAATGGTCGGACATGGGTGTTCCGTTGGAAGTCGCAGGTTTGGCGCTCAAAAAGAAAAAGGCGTGTCCCTGCCGGGGCACGCCTCGCTATGGAAATATCTGCAGTTACGCCGCTGCGCGTTGCTCGGCCTTGCGCGCAATCGCATGCATGGCCGCGATATAGCCGAACACCAGGCCCGGACCGACGGTGATGCCCGGCGCAGTGTAGACGCCGCCCATCACCGAGTGCATGTCATTGCCCACTGCATACAGGCCCGCGATCGGCCTGTTCTGCGCGTCCAGCACCTGCGCATTCACGTCGGTCACGAGGCCGGTCGCCGCGCCGATGTCGCCCGGATACAGGCGCACCGCATAGTACGGCCCCACGCTCAGCGGTCCGATGTTCGGGTTCTTGCCGGTCCATGTCGCATCGCCGTTGTTGCGCTGGTACGCGGTGGTGCCGCGACCGAAGTCCGGATCGACGCCGGTTTCCGCGTAGGCATTGATCTTCTTGACGCTATCCTTCAGGCCAGACGCATCGATCTTCAGCTTTGCCGCGAGCTCGTCCAGCGTCGCACCGCTCGTCACGTAACCATCCTTCAATGCGGACGCCAGTCCCATCGGGCCGGGCCGGACCATGCCGATGCCGTACTTCTTCAGGGCAACCGCGTCGCACACGAGGTAGGCGGGGATGGATTCGGATTTCTTGTTCTCTTCCTGCATCGCCACGCCGAACAGGTGGTAGGACGTGCTTTCGTTCAGGAAGCGCTCGCCCTTCTTGTTCACGGTAATGAAGCCGGGCTTCGCGCGATCCATCACGAAGTGCGGGAACACCGCCGTGCTGCCATCCTTGCGCTTGCGCAGCGATACCGGCGCCCAGAAGGAATTGGTCAGGCCGCCGGTGCCGTAGTGCGCGCCCATGTTGAGTGCGAGTTCATGCGCTTCTCCGGTGTGGCCGGGCGCGCCCGGGCACCATGCGATATCGACGCCGGGCAGCATCTGCTTGCGCAGTTTCGGATTGCGGGTGAAACCGCCGGTTGCCAGGATCACGCCGCCGGTGACCTTGACCGTGCGGCGCTTGCCTTCCTGCACCAGCGTCACGGCATGCACGCCGGCTGCGTCGGCATGGATCTTCGCCAGCGAGGTCTTGATCGCGATCGGGACATTGCGCTGTTCCAGCGACAGCAGCAGGCGTCCGATCAGCGCATTGCCCATCACCATGCGCGTGCCGCGCGGATAGAAGAGCTTGTCCTTCCAGTGGCGCAGGATGATCATGCCGGAATACCAGAACGACTTGACCTGTTTGGTTGCGCGCAGCAAGTGAAAGATGTCGCTGCGGTCGACGGCCATGCCGCCGAGGACGGTGAATTCAGGAATCGGAGGACGGACCAGCGTCAGCAGCTTGCCCAGCTTGCGGCCGTCGAAAGGACTCGGCTCCAGCGCGCGACCCTTCATGGTCGAGCCTTCCAGCTCGGTCAGGTAGTCCGGATGCAGCGGGTAGGGACGGTATTTGACCTCGGACTTCGATTCGATATAGTCGACCGCCTTCGGTCCGGTCTGCAGGAGGACGCGGCGCAGCTCGGCCGGCGTGCGGTCGCCGACGGCGGCGTTCAGGAATTTTTCCGCGGTTTCGAGGGTATCGCCTTGGGACACTTCTGCCGCATGCCGGGTGCACGGAATCCAGGTGGTGGCGGCAGACAGCGCGGTCGTGCCGCCGACATACTCGGTGCGCTCGACCAGCAAGACTTTCTTGCCCTCGATCGCCGCAATCAGCGCGGCGGACATGCCGGCGCCGCCTGCGCCGACCACCACCACATCGTATGTCTCCCCTTCGGGCGGGAGCTTCCCGAGATCCAGCAACATGTCGTCTCCTTACAAATTGGAACGGCGTTCAAATATGAAACACTATATCAGTGCGAACGGAACGACCGTTGAGGATATGGACACGCAGATGAGCGTTTCCGCGAAAGCTGCTCTACTTTAACGGCCCTTCCTCGACCAGGACGTCGAACATCAGGCCCAGGTCCACCTGGAACATGCCGAGGCCGATCTGCGTGCCGCAGCCCGCGCGGCGCGCGGCTTCGATCATGGGCGTCACTGCGGGGGCGGTGATCACGTCGCCGACGAACATGTCGGCGGTGAACTTGTCCGCCTGCACCGGCATGGGATCATCGGGACGCATGCCGACGGGCGTGGCGTTAGCAACCAGCTTAAAACCGGTCGGGTCCGAAGAGCCGATGCGAACCCGGCTGCCAAAGCGGGTCCGCAGCCTTTCAACGAGGGAGTCGCGGCGGTCCTTGTCTTCATCGTGGATTGCCAGCTCGGCGACGCCGGCTTCCAGCAGCGCAAGCGCAATCGCGGAGCCCGCACCACCGGCGCCGACCAGCAATGCGCGCTGGCCTTCGGGACGGCAGCCGGCCTTGCGGATGCCGCCAACGAAGGCCGGGCCATCCACCATGTCGCCGTGCCAGGAACCGTCGGCGTTGCGGCGCATCACGTTGACTGCTCCGAGAAAGCGCGCACGGTCGGTCAGTGTCGCGCAGAAGCGCGTTGCGGCAAATTTGTGGGGAACGGTGACGAGCAGGCCGTCGAAATTCTTCGCCAGGCTAATGCCATTGACGAAGCGTTCGAGGTCGGGGGGAGACACATGGACGGGAATGACGACGGCGTTGCGGCCGCTTTCCAGCAAGGCCTTGGTCACGCCGGCCGGCGATTTCACTTGCGCGATCGGGTCGCCGACGATGCCAATAAGGCGCGTTTCGCCACTCAGTTTTGCATAGCTGTCCATCTGGTCTCCGTATCGAATTGTCATCCTCATCGATGGTAGCTGCCGGCATTCCGGCAGGGATGAAAATTCGGAAACGAAGCGTTCAGATTTGCGCTGACGCGCTGCAGGTTTCCTTGCCCGCCTGGATCATGTACTGCAACAGGTCCGACACCGGCGGCGTCAGGTTGGATGCGTTGCGCGCACACAGGTAGTACTGGCGCACCGCCCATTCATCCTTGAGCGGCAGGCAGGTCAGGTTCAGGCGCGATGCATGCATGCGCGCGCCCTGCTCCGGCATGATCGCCAGCCCGAGGCCTTCGCTGACCATGGTGCAGCGGGCTTCGAAGTTGGTGACCTGCACCCGCACATTCAGCGGGCGCGAGAGGCTTTGCTCCGCCAGCTCCATGAAGGCTTCGAAGGAGTGGCGCGGGAAATAGCCGACGAAATCGTAATCGACCGCTTCTTCGAGATAGATCGAACCCTTGGCTTCGAGCTCGTGGCCGCGCGGCACCACCAGCACCACGCGGTCGCCGACATAGGGATACGAGGTCACGCCCGGCGCCGGACGGATGCTGTGGTAGACGCCGATGTCGGCCTCGCCGTCGGCCACGAGACGGGGTATGTCGAAGCTCAGGCGCTCGAGCAGGTCGATGCGGGTATCGGGAGTGCGCTTCAGGTAGCGGCTGACGATGGTGGGGATGTACTGCAGCATGGTCGAGCGGTTCGCGACCAGGCGGATTTTTGCGATGCCGGTGGGCGCAAATTCGGCCACTGCTTCTTCGGCCAGCTTGACGCCGCGCAGGATGGATTTGGCGCGCTGGTACAGCATGTTGCCCGCCGGTGTGGGTTCCACGCCCCGGCCATGGCGATGCAGGAGCACGACGCCGAGCTGCCGTTCGAGTTCGATGATGCGCTTGCTGGCGGCCGAGGTCACGACGTTGACGCGCTCGGCCGCGCGCGACAGGCTCTTGTCCTCGACGGCGGCGACGAAGAGTTCCAGCGCGGGAATATCCATTCTCATCTGCTTTGTCTCCTGACTTTCTTGACCTCGGTCAATTCCAGACCGCAGTGCATTCTTGATGGCAATCCTACGCCGGGTTGGCCGAAGAAACCATCGGTTTAGCTCATCAACGTACTGCGTATCAGCCACAGCGAGCCGCTGATGCTCGCAAACGAAGCGACCGTCGTCGCCAGCAAGGCCGCTGCGCACACTTCATCCTCGCCGTAGCGCTGCGCGAGGATCGGATAGATACTCATCATCGGCATGCTGGCAAAGGCGAGCGCGGCCGCGAACAGCGTCGGTTCGGGATGCGGGATGAACAGGAACATCGCCAGCACCGCGAGCGGATGGAGGATCAATTTGCCGAGGACGACTTGCGAAATGTCGCCGACCATCCGTCCCGGCTTGAGGCCGACCAGCGTGCCGCCGATGACGAACAGTGCGACCGGCGCGGATGCCGCGGCCAGCATTTCGATTGCTCGGCTGACCGGCGCCGGTGCGCGCAGGTCCAGCATCGAGCAGGTAAAGCCGGCGATGATGGCGATGATGAGCGGGTTGCGCAGTAGCTGCGCGAAGGCGGCCAGCACGACCGCGCGCGCGGGACGGCCGCCGCTGTCCCGCATGCCGGCCTCGGCCACGCCCAGCGCGAGTGGGGACATCAACAGGTTTTCCACTGTCATCGTCAGCGCCATCGCCACCGCTGCGGTGGGCCCGAGGAACTGCACCACGATCGGATAGCCGATGAAGCCGCTGTTCGACGCCGACATGCCGAGGCCGCGCAATGCGCTCGCCTGCAGGCTGCGCTTCTGGCCGAAACGGGCTACCGAGAATCCGATCGCCATCGCGGCCAGCGATCCGAGCGCGTAACCCGCGATGAACCTGAGGTTCATGATTTCGGTGAAGTCACGTTCGGACAGTGCGCGAAACAGCAGCGCGGGTAGCGCAATACTGATGACGAAGCGGCCCATGACACGGATGTCAGCCCGGGTAAACCATTCCAGGCGCACTGCCGCGAAACCGAGCCCGATGATGGTGAAAATCGGGCCGGTGATCAAAAGTATTTCCAGCATGCCTGTTCTTCTCTTTTCCCGGCGAATCGACTATTCTGGAATGGCATTCCAGTTTAGGACAATATAACACTTTTTCGAATTCATCCGGAAATTGGCAAAAACACAAAACCCGCCGCGCAGCCGAAGCAGCGGGCGGGTTTGAATGGCACAGTCAGCTTATCGGGCCGGCTGCTCCGGCACGAGGCGGAGGTCGGCAAGGTCGATGCGGTCGAGCTGCCACAGCTTGTCGCGCAGTTGCAAAGCCGGGCCGGCGCCGATGACGGGCGCGACCAGTTCATCGAACTTGTCGTTCAGTTCGCCGTCGGTAAGCGGCGCTTCGGGATCGCCCTTGCGGTACGGCGAGAAATGCTGGAAGGTGCGCCCGTCCTCGGTTGTGATGGTGACGCGCGCGGCGCGGACTGCCGGGAATTTGGCGCTCAGTTCTGGATCGGCATTCAGCGACACGCGGCGCATCAGCGCGCGGGTGCGTTCGTCCGACAGGCGCGTCTCGGTGAACGCGTTCAGGCGCACCGAGCCATACAGGAGCGCGTGGCTGATCACGTACGGCAGGCTGAACCTGGCCTGTTGGGCGGATTGCGGATCGGCATTGCCGGTGACGTCGAGCGCGGCCTGGTAGGTATCGACGGCGATGGAGCGAATCGCAGCCGGATGCAATTCACCGATCTCGCTCCGAAGGACGAGCGCCGCATCAATCGCGGCAAAGGTATGCCCGCAGCAGCCGTGGTTCTTTTGCGTGACCTGCGTGATGTTGTAGCGTTCGCCAAGACCATCGGTCGCGCGGTGCCAGTGCGGTCCGTCGGACATCGCGGCGCCGAAGCCGGCATCGCCTTCCAGGATGTCGAGCGCGCCGGTAATGCCGTTGGCCGCGCCCTTGGCTGCCGTGACGCCGGCGGCGGCCGCATGCCCGCCGTGCAGCGCCTTGGTCATCGATTCGGAGCGGAACGCCTGTTGCAGGCCGGACGCAAAGGTGGCTGCGGTCGCCAGCGCATGGCGCATGACATTGGTGTCGCCGGGATTGGTGAGGAAAGCCACAGCCGCGGCACTGCCGAAGCAGCCGACGGTGCCAGTGGTGTGGAAGAAGCGGTAATGCGAGGGCTGCACCGCCGCGCCGATGCGCGTCGACACTTCATAGCCGACCGTCACCGCACGCAGCAGGTCGCGCCCGGAACACGCCTCGTCCTCGGCCACCGCCAGCGCGGCAGCAATCGTCGGCACGCCGGGATGGTAGACCGCGTCGCGAAAGATATCGTCGAACTCGACTGCATGCGACGCGGTGCCGTTGATCCAGGCTGCCGTCGCGGGGAAGGCCGTGGTCTTGAAGCCGGGCAGGCTGGAGCGACCATGCCCCAGTTCGCGGAAATGCGCGCGCACGAGGTTGGTCGCCGGCGCGACGCGGGTGCCCGGGTACAGAGCGGAAAACCAGTCGACCACCGCGCGCTTCGCATGGTGCATCACTTCATCGGACAGTTCCCGATTCGCTTCGTGTTGCGTGTACAGGGCGATCTCATCCAGGATTCGTTGCATGTCGGGTTCTCCATCGCGTGGCATTTCATATTAGCGCGTGGCTATCGAATCGACGTGAAAATTCGGAAAGGCTTCTTTCATATTCGATGCATGGCCGCTACCGTGAAAGCTCGGTTTCCATTTTTTCGTAACGCAGGCGGCGGCGCGGACTAGGATGGCAACAGTGACGGCATCCATGCCGGAGTTCTAGAGAAAAGGGGCCGGGCGTTCCGGGCCATTCATAACTGGTGAGGCGATAATTATGGAAAAGCAAGTAGCAGCGGTACAGATGGTTGAATACCTGGAGCGCGTCGGCGTGGAAGTCATGTATGGCATGTGCGGCCACACGCTGGTGCAGATGCTGGACGCGCTGAGCCGCAGCAAGATCAACTTCGTGTCGTGCCGCCATGAACAGCTCGCCGCCCATATCGCCGACGGTTACGCACGCGTCTCGGGCAAGCCCGGCGTCGTCCTCACCCACGTCGGCCCCGGCCTCACCAATGCGATCACCGGCATCGCCACCGCGTCGCTGGATTCGGTGCCGATGGTCGTCATCACCGGCAACATCCAGTCCTACGGTTTTGGCCGCGGCCCGCACCAGGAAGTGAACCTGCACGCCGATGCGGACCAGATCGAAATCTGCCGTCCGATCTGCAAGCGCGTCTACCGCGTGACCCGCGCCGACGACCTGCCGCGCGTGCTGGAACGCGCGTTCCACATTGCCCAGTCCGGCCGCAAGGGCGTCGTACTGGTGGACGTGCCGATGGATTTCTTCTCGACCGAACTGCCGGTCGGCTCCTTCAAGCAGACGCCGGCGCCGATCGCCAACCCGGCGATTTCCGAAGAGCAGGCCAGGCTGGTCGCCGAAGCGCTCGCCAAGGCGGAACGCCCTGTGCTGTACGTCGGCGGCGGCATCCACATTGCCCGCGCCACCAAGGAACTGATCGCCCTGGCCGAAGCGCTGGAAGTGCCGGTTGCCACCAGCCTGATGGGCAAGGGTTCGCTGCCCGATGCGCATCCGCTGCTGCTGGGCACGACCGGCTACTGGGGCCAGCCGGTCGCGAATGAACTCTGCCGCAACGCCGACCTCATCGTCGCCGTCGCCACGCGTTTCGCGGAAACCGACTGCAGCTCCTGGGATCCGGAATTCACCTTCGACATTCCGAAATCGCGCCTGATCCACATCGATATCGATGCCGGCGAAATCGGCCGCAACTACCAGGCGGAGCTGGGCATCGTTGCGGATGCCAAGCAGGCGCTGGGCATGATCGCAAAGGCCGCCAAGGGCATGGAACACCGCAACCGCGGGAACTTGCGCAAGACCATCGCCGACGGCCGCGCCAGCTTCCAGACGCGCTGGGCCGAACAGCGCGAATCGACTGAATTCCCGCTGCGCCCGGAACGCGTGATCGCCGACGTGCGCAAGGCGCTGCCGGAAGACGGCTTCATCGTCACCGACGTGGGCTGGAACAAGAACGGCGTCGGCCAGCAGATGGCACTCAACGTGCCGGGCACCATGATCACCCCCGGCGGCATGGCGACGATGGGCTTCGGCCACGCCGCGGTGCTGGGCGCGAAGTATGCGGCGCCGGACCGTGCAGCAGTCGCGCTGATCGGCGACGGCTGCTTCTCCAGCAACGTCGGCGTGATCGCGACGGCGGTCGAGCAGAAGCTGCCGGTAGTGTGGGTGGTGATGGACAACGCTTCCTACGGCGTGATCTCGGGTATCGAGAAACGCCATCTTGGCGGCACCTACGGTTGCATGTTCGAGTCGGACGGCAAGCCCTACCACATCGACTTCGCCACCATCGCCCGCGCATTCGGCGCGAATGGCGTGGCAATCGAACGTGCCGACCAGCTGGAAGGCGCGGTGCGCGATGCACTGGCCTCCGGCGTGCCGACCGTGATCCAGGTGCCGGTGCAACTGGTGCCGACGCCGACCACCGGCCACTGGGAAATCAACCGCATGTTCCGCAAGCCGAACTGATCTCCCCTCCTCCGAGGTCTTTCATGATGGACACGGCATCGTCGATGCCGTGGTCCGTCACTTTTTTTATCCAATAACAAGGAGACCACATGCTGTCCAGACTCTCGTCCGTTTTCATCGGCGTCGCTGTCCTGTGTTCCGCGCAATCCGCGCTCGCGGAAACCGAGCGGGAAAGCGAAGTAAAGCAGCTGGTGAAGAAGGCGGCTGCCCACATCAAGACCAACGGCCTCGACAAGGCGTGCAAGGATTTCTCCAGCACCGACACCGGCTTCCTGAAGGGCGAACTCTATGTGTTCGTGCAGGACGTGAACATCAAGGTGCTGTGTCACCCGACGAATGCGCGCCTGGTCGGCAAGGAATTGCTCGACCTGAAGGATGCCGACGGCAAGGCGTTCAACCATGAAATGGCCGAGCTGGCCAAGAGCAAGGGAAGCGGTTGGATCACCTACCGCTGGCCCAATCCCGTCACCCAGCAGATCGGCACGAAGACCACCTACATCGAACGCGTCGGCGACATGATCGTCGGTAGCGGGATTTACAAGTAATCGACAGGCTCTCGGGCAGCAAGGAACGCTGCCCGTATTCCATCACGACACAGCGTCGATCAGCGCCTGCAGGTTGCCTTCACCAAAACCGTGCCCGCCCTTGCGCTCGACGATTTCAAAGAACAGCGGTCCGACTTCCGGCCGCGTGAAAATCTGCAGCAGCAGTTCCGGCCCGTTGTCTCCATCCGTCGTCCCGTCGATCAGCACATGGTTGCGGCGCAGGCGCTGCACGTCTTCGCCGTGTCCGGGTAAACGCTGGTCGACCTGGTCGTAGTATTTGTCCGCCGTCGGCACGAATTGCACCTTGCCGGCGAGTGCCTCGACTGTCGCATGGATGTCCCTCGCTTCCAGCGCGATATGCTGGATGCCTTCGTCGTGGTATTCAGCAAGGTAGCGCTGCATCTGCGCCGAGCGTTCGCTGCCTTCCTCGTAGAGCGGAATGCGGATCTGGCCGCAGGGAGAAACCATCACCTTCGATTGCGCGGCGAGATGCCAGTGCGCGTCGATGTCGTGGATCTCGCGGAAATTGAAGATGCGCTGGTAGAAGGTGATCCATTCCGGCATGCGGCCGACCGGTGCGCTGAGCGCGAGGTGGTCGATGCGGAACAGCCCCGCGCCGGGATGCACCATGTCCTGCTCGGCCGTGGCGATATCCAGCGGTTCGAAGTCGACGTCGTAGATCGAGATATCGCCGATGCCGCCCTTGCGGCCATTCTTGCCGTTCCAGCGATCGACGAAATAGATCAGCGATTCGCCGATGCCCTTGATCGCCGGAATGTTCAGCTCCATCGGGCCCACCGTGTTGCTGACGAAACTCCATGCGCCAAGATCGAGCGCGCGCTGGTAGGCGGCTGCCGCATCCTGCACGCGGATGCCGACCGCGCAGATCGACAAGCCATGTTCGTCCGCGAAGCCGGCGGCGAATGAGTCAGGTTCGGCGTTGATGAGGAAGTTGACTTCACCCTGTCGATACAGGGTGACGTTCTTGTGACGGTGCCGCGCGATGGCCTTGAATCCGAGGCGTTCGAAATAGGATCCCAGTGCCACCGGGTCCGGCGCGGCGAATTCGATGAATTCGAACCCGGCGGTGCCCATCGGGTTATCCCATGTGACGAAGTCTGCTGTCATGCCGTCTCCTGCGTGTGATGTGTGACCGGGTTCGGATACGCGTTGCGATCCCCTTGAATTATAGGTGGGATCGCAATGCCGAAACACACTCTTCTATGCTGCAACTTCGGGCTTGCGCGGCGCGACCAGGAATACCCATGTCAGCGCAATGAAGTAGGCAACCGGCACCATCGTAAACAGCACCGAATAATTGTTGTCGGTCGCGGTCAGGATATAGCCGACCAGTTGCGTCATGAACATGCCGCCGATCGCACCGCACATTCCGCCGACGCCGAACACGGAGCTGACCGCGTTCTTCGGCGCGGTATCCATCGCGACGCTCCAGATGTTGGCAGTCCATGCCTGGTGGGCGGCGATGGCGATCGAGATGTACAGTACCGCGCTCCACAGGCCGCTGGCCGATGCCGCGAACATGATGGGCAGGATGCACAGCGCACAGATCAGCATCGACAACAGCCGCGAACGCAGCGGCGCCATGCCGCGCGCAATCATCGTGGAAGACAGCACGCCGCCCAGCACGCTGCCGACGTCGGCGGCGAGATAGATCACGATCAGCGGCAGGCCGAGCTGGCTCACGCTGATACCGAGGTTGTATTGCTTGTTCAGGAAAGGCGGCAGCCAGTACAGGTAAAACCAGAACACCGGCGCCGACATCATGTTGCCGAAGGCATAGGCCCAGGTGGCGCGCAGGCGCAGCACTTTTGAAATCGGCACCTTCGGCGGCTCGGCCTCCGCGCCGCTCTGCACATATTCCAGTTCGCGCGCGGTCACGGTCGGATGGTCTTCCGGGTTGTGATAGGACTTCAGCCAGAAGAAGAGCCAGATCAGGCCGGCGGCGCCGATCACGTAGAACGACACTTGCCATCCCCACACCGCCATCATTGCCGGAATCAGCATCGGCGTGACCATCGCGCCGACGTTGGTGCCGGCATTGAAGATGCCAGCGGCAATCGCGCGCTCACCCGCCGGGAACCAGTTGCGCGTGGTCTTGATGCAGGACGGATAATTGCCCGCTTCCGACAAACCGAGGAAGAAGCGGCACACCATGAAGCCGAGCACCGAGCCGGCCAGCCCATGCGCGGCCGCGGCAATGCTCCAGAAGAACACTGCGATCGCGAATCCGCGCTTGACGCCAAGCTGGTCGATCAACCGGCCCTGGATGAGGTAGCCGATCGCGTAGCCGACCTGGAACCAGAAATTGATGTTGGCGTAATCCTGTGCGGTCCAGTTCATGGCCTTGGACAGCACCGGCTGCATGATGCCCATCGCCGCGCGGTCGATGTAGTTCAGGGTGGTGGCAAAGAACACGAGGGCCAGCATGCCCCAGCGCACTTTACCGATCGTCATGGCGGCGCGGATCTTGCCGAATGTTGTGGCGGGAACCACCGGCGCTGCCGCCGGCTGGGTGAAATTGTTGATCACGTCAGTCTTCTCCTGAATCGGTTGGAAAGGAAATTTTTCCTCTGGCCCTGGCCATTGCTTTTTTGATCTCTAATTCTTTTGTTTGCAGGCCTGGCACGATCCGGAGAAGCGGTGCGCAATGCGCGTCCGCTGGCGCCTTACGCGGTGGTCTGCGCGTTCAGCCAATCGACGCTTGTGCGTCCGCGTTCGGCCACGAACGACGGTTTCGCGTTGCCGTAACCGTCATTGAGCACCTCGAACGCGTAGTCGCCGCGGTATCCCTGCCCTTCCAGCAGCTTCAGCAATTCGCCGAACCGTTGCGAGCCTTCTCCCGGGAACACCCGCTGGTGCTGCAACACCTCTGCCGGATGCTCGAAATCCATCACGAAATCCGCGAGCGGCACCAGTGCGATCTTCTCCACCGGGATCTGCCGCAGTGCATCAAGCGGCGACTTGCGCACGAATACGTGGAACGCATTGACCACCACGCCGAGGTTGGGGCAGTTTGCGCGCTGCACCACTTCCCACGCCTGTGCGTAATCGCGGATCCACATTGCATTCGGCAATGCCTCGAAACCGATCTTCATCCCCAGCGGAATCGCCAGCGTGGCCAGCGTCGCGAGGTCTTCCGCCGCCTGGTCGATGTTGTCGGTGCTGAAGGGCGAGGTGGTGGCGCTCACCCGCAGCAGCCGGGCGTCGACGGATTGCATGATTTGCATCAGGTTCTTCGCCACTTCGATCTTTTGCGCGCGCGCTTCCCGCGGGCCGCTGTCGAAATCGCGCAGCATCTGGAAGCTGCCGACCTTCAGTCCGCTGTCTTTTACGGCCTGCGCCGCGGCGTGCGCGCCGCCCGGGTGCTTGAGCAGGTCGCTGGCCCACAATTCCACCGAACCGAAGCCGGCGCCACGGATCGCCTCCAGCTTGTGTTCGAGGTCGCCGCCCATGGCAACGGTGCTGAAACTGAATCGATCTAGGCTGATTGGCATCGCGGATCTTGGTCAATGGTTGAAGAGGTCATCCCAGTGCATGATGCACGGGCGCTACCCGGTTGGCAACCGGACAGCCGCCCTGGTACAAGCACGCGTCCATCGGCCTGTTCCTGCTGCAGTGCATCAGTCCGTCGATACGTGGTGCACCTTGCGGTCCGGCGAGTAGATGTCCATGATGTTCCAGTGGCCGGCAGTCGGCACAGGTTCGTTCATCATCGCGACATCGATCACGAACGGCTTGCCGGAATTGACCGCGCGCTCCAGCACGGTCTTGAATTCTTCGGCCGATTCGATCCGCACGCCTTCCGCGCCATAGGCGCGGGCGATCGCCGCGTAGTCGACGTTGTACGGTTCGCCATCCTTGCGGAACAGCGTGCCGACGGTGGTGCCGTAGTGCGCCTTCTGCAGGCCGGCGATGGTGCCGTACGCGCAGTTGTTCATGATGACCCACACGACCGGGACGTTTTCTTCCATGGCGGTGGCCAGCAGCGCCGGGTTCTGGCCGAAGCCGCCGTCGCCCACCAGCGACACGACAACGCGGTTCGGGCAAGCGATCTTCGCGCCGATCGCCGCGGGGGCGCCGAAGCCCATCGTTGCGTAACCGCCCGGTGTCAGGATGCTGCCCGGCGTATAGACCGGGAATTGCTGGCCGACGCCGTTCTTGTTCCAGCCCACGTCGGTAGTGATGATGGCGTCGCGCGGCAGCACTTCACGCACTGCGGCAAGGATGCGTTCCGGGCGCATCGGGAAAGCATCGTTGACCACGTGCTTCTGGTTGCCGGCCACGAAATCCTTGCGATACGCAGCGATTTCCTCTTTCAGCGTGTCGTTGCGGCGGCCTTCCGGATACAGCTTCTTCGCCACGCGGTTGAGCACGACGAGCGCCTGCTTGAGGTCGGCGACAACGCCGATTTCCGCCGGGTAGTTGCGGCCGATTTCACTCGGGTCGATGTCGATGTGGATCAGCTTCGAGCCGGGGAAGTTGAAGGTGTATTCCGACTCCCAGGAACTGCAGTCGGCTTCCGCGAAACGGGTGCCGAGGCCGAACACGTAATCCGCGTCGCGGCACTTGCCGTTGACGAATTTCGTGCCCCAGAAACCGGTCATGCCCAGCGTGAATGGATGGTCGTCCGGCAGCACGCCCTTGCCCATCAGGCTGTGCGCGACCGGGAAGCTCATGCGGGTGACGAATTCCTTCAGCTCTTCCGCCGCGTCAGCCAGCACCACGCCGCCGCCAACGTACAGCAGCGGGGATTTCGCATTGACCAGCGTCTCGATGATCTGGGTTGCGGTCTGCTCGTCGATCGACGGCTTGCGCAGCTTGCGGGTATGCGGCTTCACGCGGTCGAACAGCGCGACGTCGACTTCCATCGAGAAGATATCCATCGGCACCGACACCAGGACCGGACCCGGGCGGCCGCTCTCGGCGAGCTGGAAAGCCTTTTCAATGATTTCCGGGAACAGGTCCGGACGCTCGACGCGCCACACACGCTTGCAGAACGGCCGGTAAATCTCGGACTGCGACGCGTCCGCGTGCAGGTTGATCTCCTGGTGCGGATGCTTGCCGTAATAATGGCTGGGCACGTCGCCGGCGATCACGACCATCGGGATCGAATCCAGCGCCGCATTGGCGACACCGGTGGATGCGTTGGTGAGGCCGGGGCCGAGGTGACTGAGCAGGACGGCGGTCTGCTTGCCGGCGCGCGCATAACCGTCGGCGATGTGCGCCGCGACCTGTTCATGGCGGGTATTGATGAACTTGATGCTGCTCTTTTCCAGCGCGGAGAGGACGGCGATGTTGGTGTGGCCGCACAGGCCGAACAGATGGGTGACGCCGCGGTCTTCAAGGTACTTCACCAGCTGGTGCGAAATCAGGTCTTTCATTTGGGTCTCCATGGGATCAGGTCACGGGTGCTTCACTGGCGGGCGGCGCCCGCGGATTTCGGTGGTCAGGTCTTGTCCTTGTCGAGGCTGCCGGGTGCGAGGCGGCGCTCCGGCACGCCCGTGTAGCTGTAGGGAATACCCTTGGGCATCGGTCCCTTGATGCGGGCGCCCTGCTGCTTCTGTTCCCATGCGTGCGACAGGATGCCGACCGCGCGCGACAGGATGAACAGCCCGCGCCCCAGTTCGGCGGCAAATCCAAGTTCGGAAAAAATCACGGCGGTCACGCCATCGATGTTCATCGGGATGCGCTTGCCGGTGCGGCGCGCGAGCGCCTCTTCGACCGCGACGCCGATGCGCGCATAGTGCCCGCCGATCGTGCCCTTTCCACGGGCGGCATCGACCAGCTGCAGCAGCCGCGGCGTGCGCGGGTCGGTCGGGTGGAAGCGATGGCCGAAGCCGG
>NZ_LSTO01000001.1:3507740-3518702 GCF_002211445.1 Noviherbaspirillum denitrificans
GGAAATGGCATTGGATGCGCTGGCCCAGAAATTCGGTCTCAATCTCGCCAGACCGGACAGGAAAAAACTGGAGGCCGCCATCGCATCGCTGCCGGTGGTGAACTGGCCCTATCCCGGCGCGGTGATGATGGTTGAACGTGGCGACGACGGCCGTGAAGAGCGGCACCTCGTCGATCAATGGCACTGGCTTGGAACGGCGCAGCGCCCGGAAAGCGCAACCGCGCCTTCATTCGAATTCGACACCTGGCGCATCCTCTCGCGTGCCGTCAGCCAGGGCAAGGTCGAAGTGCGTCAGCTTTCCTGATCCGACTCCGTAGCCATCAAAGCAAAAAAAACGGGCCGCACATGCGGCCCGTCCTGTACTGGCGAATACTCTCGCTTATGCCTTGGCCGGTGCGGCTGCAGCCTGGGCGATCTGCGTCACGGTGCCGTTGACCGTCGCATTGACGGCTTCGGCAGCCTGCTTGGCGGACTTGGTGAACTGCTCGTAGGTGCTGGTGGCGTTGCCCACGGCATTCTTGAACACGGACAGCACACCGTCGGCGCCCGGGGTCTTCTGTGCGGCTTCCTCAACCAGCTCGGTGACCTTGCGGCTGAACTGGGCCAGTTGCGATTCGGCTGCCTTGGTGAATTCAGCCTGTGCGCTGTTGGCGATGCTGTTCAGGTGGCCACCATAGGCGACAACCTTTTCGAGGTTCGGCTTGGCCTGTGCGGCGACGAGGGAGAAAAATTCCTGCGGGTCTTTCGCGGCCAGGATCTGGCGGGTAGCGGCCTGGGACTCTTCCAGCGAAGTGCGCGCAGCAGTGATGTTCAGGTTGATCAGCTTTTCGACGCTTTCGAGCGTCTTGCTGGTCAGCGTGTTGTACAGGGCGAAGTTCGCTTCGAGGTTGGCTTTGGTTGCTACGGAAATCTGGTCTTGAATCGGGAACATGACATCTCCAATGAACGGAATTCGGTTGGCACGAAAAAACTTGCCAAATTTGTTGCGAAGCAACATGGCATATTTTAGAGATGCTCTCGCAGGAGTTCAAGCAAAGTTTTGTGCGACGCAGAAGAAACACGCGAGATGGTAACAAAATGAAAAAGGTGCTGCGCACGACTGTTGAGCACCTTCAATCTCGACCAACACCGGCACCGATGTTTTCCTGCTAAACAAGCCGATTCCGGCTAATATGGATTTACATGCCCGTGCCGGCAACCGGTATCGATTTGGGGTAGGAACAGATGGATAAAGAGAATCCACGCGCACGCCTGTATTACCTGTTCGGAACCAACCAGAGTCCCCAAGGCTCGTCATGGCTGGCACGCCTGCCGGCCGGCATATTCGCGATCTGCGTCGGACTCTTCGGACTGGCCGGGGCATGGCGCAGGGCCGGGGCGTTCGGCTGGGAGTTGGCCGGTGACGTCGCTATCGTCCTCACGTGGGCAGTCGGCACGATCTGGCTTGGACTGCTCACGCTTTACCTCATCAAATGCAAGCGTCATCCGCAGGCGGTCATGCGCGAGCACCGGCATCCGGTGCAGGGTTCGCTGCAGGCACTGCTCCCCTTGTCGGTGCTGCTCGCTGTCATCCAGTTCCGCCAGCCCGGACAGGGCGTATGGCTCATCCTCGCGCTCGTGGCGCTGGGCCTGCACCTGCTCATCGCGTTGCGTGTAGTGACGACGCTGGCAACCGGGCAGATGCCTTCCAACGCGATTACACCGGCGCTCTACCTGCCGGTGGTCGGAGGCGCACTGGTGGGCGCCATGGCCCTGGCGTCGCTCGCTTATCCGGGTTGGGCGGCCATGCTGTTCGGCACCGGGCTGTCGGGCTGGGCGCTGCTCGAAGCGCGCATCCTGAGCAAGCTGTTCGAAGGGCCGATGCCAGAACCACTGCGTCCGACCATCGGCGTGGAACTCGCACCGCCGGCGATCGCGACACTGACCGCCGCAGTCATCTGGCCGCAGCTGCCGGCCGACGTGCTGATGATCGGGCTGGGTGTTTCCATCGCGCCGCTGGTCGGCGTAATGGCGCGCTACCGGTGGTGGCGCAATGTGCCGTTCTCGATCGGGTTCTGGTCCTTCTCCTTCCCGCTCGCGGCGCTGGCCAGCGCAATCCTGGAAGCCGTCCACCGCGGTGGCTGGCCGCTGTGGATCGGCATTGCTGCGCTGCTGGTCGCGACGGCGGTGATTGCCTTCCTCGTGCTGCGCACAGTGATCCTTCTGCTGCAGGGGCGACTGCTCCCTGCCGAATGATCAGAGCGTTTGGGTACGCCTGTTGGAGCGCCGCTCCATCGAGTGTGAGGACACGCGGAATTCAAGATTGGTGATGCCGACGGAACCCGGCGGGCCGGCAACGAAGCCGAAGCCGCTCTTGACCGGGAACAGGCAGTTGTCGCGCAAGACCAGGTCGGTGTGGCAGTTGGGCGTGGGCTGGTAGAGGTGCGGCTTGATTTCTTCCCACACTGGTTCGGTGACCCAGCCGTAGAGGTAGAGCTGGTTCGGATAGAGCGAGCTGTCGGAATCGAGGTAGCCCTTCTGGTTTTTCTGCAGTGGCGGATGCGAGGGCAGCGCGTTGGCGACCGACAGATCCACCGAGCCATCCCCGATCAGGTAGGCTTCTTCGTTAGTGTAGGGCGTGTAGGCCAGGCGCAGGTGCCATCGGCAGTTCAGCTCGATCTTCTTTTCCATGCCGACCTTTTCGGTGGCCATCGACAAGCCGTCGGTAATCGTGAGCTGGGTGCACATCACCTGGCCGATCAGCGTGGGTTCCAGCTTGCGGAATTCCTCGAGGTTTTCATGCAGGTTCCAGAGCAGCCATTTGGCGCGTTCGCCTTCATTCATCTCGGCCAGCTCGGCGGCATCCCGCTTGCCGTGTGCCTCGATCGTGCGCATCGCATCCTTGCGCTGTTTTTCGAATGCCTCGTCGTCTCCCGAACCAAATTTCTGGAAGTAGTCGCTCCGCATAAAACCCTCTCCGAAAACAGGTGTGTGATCAGCTCAGTTTAGGATTCCGCCCGAAAAAAAACAGGGCGATATCAGGATGTCACCGCGGATAGAGCAATTGGCAGGTGATAAGTTCAGGCAATTGCGCTGCATCCGTAGAAATAGCCGGTAATCCGGCGGTTGCTCGGTGCTCGCCCGGGAAGGAGGCCGGGCTACTATGGAGGCTGGCTGATCTTGCCCAATAACTCAACCCAAGAGAGAACAACTATGTCGAGGCTGATTTACATAGCTGACCCGATGTGCGCCTGGTCTTACGGCTTCGGCCCGGAACTTGCCGCTTTGCTGGATGGTGTACCGGGACTGCCGGTCGATATCGTGGTCGGCGGCCTGCTGCCCTATAACAAGAAAGCGATGGATGCGGAAACGCGCGAAACGATGAAGGCGCAGTGGGAACAGGTGGCCAGGGAAACCAACCTGCCCTTCTCCTACGACTTTTTGTCCGGCAGTAACCTGGTCTACGACACCGAGCCGGCCTGCCGTGCGGTGGTGGCCGCCCGCAAGCTTGCGCCGCAGGCTGCCCTGTACGCTTTCCATGAAATCCAGCGCATGTTCTTCTCGGAAGGCCAGGACGTCATGCAGGGCGAAGTACTGGCCCGCATCGTGTGCCAGGCGCTCGCCGAGCAAGGCTATCCCGTGGACGAGGCGACCTTCCTCACCATCTGGAATTCCGACGTCGCGGTCAAGGCGACCAACGACGATTTCCTGCTGACCGAGAAGTGGGAGCTGAAGGGCTTCCCGACGCTCGTGCTGGAACGGGACGGCAAGCTGGAACTGGTGACTGCGGGCTATGTCGCCATGCCGCGCCTGATCGAGCTGCTGCAAGCGCTGGTGGACGGCCAGGAAGCGCCGCCGGCTGCCAAGTAAGCCACGAGATCCAACGACAACGGGGCCGTCAAGGCCCCGTTTCTTTTTGCACTCCGGCAGTGCAGGCACAAAAAAGGCGCAGAAACCTTGCGGTTGTCTGCGCCAATTTGGCAATCGCCCGCCAACTGCAGCGGGCCATCGATTGCATCAATACATGTGCTGGCCGCCGTTGATGGCGATGTTGGCACCGGTCAGGAAGGCGGCTTCGTCGGAAGCCAGGTAAGCGACCAGGCCGGCGACTTCTTCCGGCTTGCCGAGACGGCCCATCGGGATTTGCGGGATGATCTTGCTTTCCAGCACTTCGCTCGGGATCGCCATGACCATCTTGGTGCCGATATAGCCCGGGGAGATGGTGTTCACCGTCACGCCCTTGCGTGCCACTTCCAGCGCCAGCGCCTTGGTGAAGCCGTGCATGCCGGCCTTGGCTGCCGAGTAGTTGGTCTGGCCGAACGCACCCTTCTGGCCGTTGACGGAAGAGATGTTGATGATGCGGCCCCAGCCGCGGTCGCTCATGCCGTCGCACACCGGCTTGGTCATGTTGAAGACGGAGTCCAGGTTGGTCTTCATGACCGCATCCCAGTTAGCCTTGTCCATCTTCTTGAAGGTCATGTCGCGCGTAATACCGGCGTTGTTCACCAGCACGTCGACCGGGCCGATTTCATCGGTGATCTGCTTGATGCAGCTCTGCGCCGATTCGAAATCAGCGACATCGCAGGGATAGGCGCGGAACTTGTAACCTTGCTGCTCCATGGAAGACAGCCATTCCGCCGCCTTGGTGTTACCCGGCGAATAGGTTGTCACGACCTGGTAACCGAGTGCCGCCATCTTGATGCAGATCGCTTCCCCCAGACCACCCATACCACCAGTAACCAATGCAACTCGTGCCATGATTCTCTCTCTTATTGAAGATTATTGATTGAACTTCCCCAGCGGGTGCCCGGCGGGCACCCCTGTCCTACATCAGCGCTCGATGGCCAGCGCCACACCCATGCCGCCGCCGATGCACAGGCTCGCCAGCCCGCGCTTCGCATCGCGACGAATCATTTCGTGGATCAGCGTCACGAGAATACGGCAGCCGGATGCACCGATCGGATGGCCGATCGCGATGGCACCGCCGTTGACGTTGATCTTGCTGGTGTCCCAGCCCATTTCCTTGTTCACGCCGATCGCCTGGGCGGCGAAGGCTTCGTTGATTTCCATCAGGTCCACGTCCTGGTGCGTCCAGCCGGCCTTCTTCAGGCACAGCTGCGATGCCGGCACCGGGCCCATGCCCATGATGGTCGGATCCACACCGGCCGACGCGTAAGCCTTGATGCGTGCCAGCGGCTTGAGGCCGAGCTGGTCTGCCCTCTTTGCGGACATCATGATGACCGCAGCAGCGCCGTCGTTGATGCCGGACGCATTAGCGGCGGTCACGGTGCCGTCCTTGGCGAATGCCGGCTTCAGGCCGGAGATGGCGTCGAGCGTAACGCCCGGCTTGATGAACTCGTCGCTGTCGAACACGACCGTGCCCTTCTTCGAAGCGATTTCGAAGGGGATGATTTCATCCTTGAACTTGCCGGCCTTCTGTGCGGCTTCGGCCTTGTTCTGGGATGCGACCGCGAACTCGTCCTGCTCCTGGCGCGACACGCCGTACTTCTTCGCGACGTTCTCGGCGGTGATGCCCATGTGGTACTGGTTGTAGACGTCCCACAGGCCGTCGACGATCATGGTGTCGACCAGCTTGGCGTCGCCCATGCGGAAACCGTCACGCGAATTGTTCAGCACGTGCGGCGAGGCGCTCATGTTTTCCTGGCCGCCGGCGATCACGATGTCGGCGTCGCCGCACAGGATGGCTTGCGCTGCGAGGTGCGTGGCCTTCAGACCGCTGCCGCATACCTTGTTGATCGTCATCCCCGGCACCATGTCGGGCAGGCCGGCCTTGATAACCGCCTGTCGTGCCGGGTTCTGGCCTACGCCTGCGGTAAGCACCTGGCCCAGGATCACTTCGCTCACCAGCTCCGGTGCGATGCCGGACTTGGCGAGCAGGTTCTTGATCACGTGCGCGCCCAGTTCCGACGCAGCGACCTTGGCCAGCGATCCACCGAACTTGCCTACGGCGGTACGGCCGGCTGCGACGATGACGACTTCACTCATTTCAAATCTCCCTAGTAAACGACAAAAATATTGCGAGCCTGTCCCGCGATCGCACGGCGCAAAGAGCTTAGACAGGCCTCTATGAAAGGTCGTTCATGATAGCGCCGTGCCCTTTGCTTTCATTTGATCTTACTCAACACGCTCCGACTGTCCAAGTAATGAATTAGCGTTCGCTAATACACGACATTTGTGCGAAGAGCGCTCGCCAACTATAGCAAGAAGCAAGCCTGGCGGAAACGAAAATGCAGGCGCGCGGCCTGCATTATTTAATAGGTTGATGACAGCTTGATGAAGTGCCGGCTCAAGTAGTTCCGAGTGGCAACTTTAGAGGAGAGGAAGAGAGAAGTCGCTTTTGCTGAGTGCGCACTGCCTCGTGCTGCGAGACCGTGACGAAAGTTGTTTCGATCTTGAACAGGGACACCGTCTTCTCTAGTACCGCTGCCTGGTCCTGCATACTTTGCGCAGCGGCAGCCGCTTGTTCGACGAGCGCGGCATTCTGCTGCGTCATCTCATCCATCTGCGCGATCGCGCGGTTGACCTCTTCGATGTCGGCGCTCTGCTCTTCACTGGCCGCAGTGATCTCGCGCATGATGCCGGCTACTTGCATGACTGCATTCACGATGTCGTCCATTGTCTTGCCGGCCTGGTCCACCATCCTGCCGCCGGCATCGACCTTGTCCACCGAGTCCGCAATCAGTTGCTTGATCTCCTTCGCCGCGTTGGCGGAGCGCTGCGCGAGGTTGCGCACTTCCGAAGCCACTACCGCAAAACCGCGTCCCTGTTCACCCGCACGCGCTGCTTCAACCGCCGCATTCAACGCGAGGATATTGGTCTGGAACGCGATGCCATCGATCACTGCAATGATGTCGACGATCTTGCGCGAGCTTTCCTTGATCGAACCCATCGTGCCCACGACCTGACCGACAACTTCACCACCCTTCGCCGCGATATCCGAAGCGGACACCACAAGCCGGTTCGCTTCGCGCGCGCTCTCGGCGTTCTGTTTGACGATGCCGGTAAGTTGCCCCATGGAACCAGCTGTTTCCTGCAACGCGCTCGCCTGGCGTTCGGTGCGCGAGGAAAGGTCGGCATTGCCCGATGCGATTTCACGCGAAGCGATGGAAATAGAACCGGTGCCGTTCCTGACTTCGCCGACGATTTTCTGCAAGCTGCCATTCATATCGCGCAATGCGTCGAGCAGCTGGCTCACTTCATCGTTGCCGCTCACCTCGACATGCGAGGCCAGTTCTCCCGCTGCCACGCGGCGTGCAACGTGAACCGCATCGCGCAAGGGTTGGATGATGCTGCGCGTCGTTGCCCAGGCAAAGGCACCACCGGCTATCAATGCGATGACACCGATAGCAACAAGCATGAGTAATAGTTGCCGTCCAGAATCAACAGCATCGTCGAGCACCCGATGCGTTGCGGCCTGCTGCAAATCCACCAGCTTGTTGATTTCGACGAGGGCCTGCTGGTTGAGCGGATCGATCCTGGTGGAGATCTGCTTGATCGCCTCGTCGGTGTTGAATGCGGTGATGAGGCGAATTGCTTCCCGGAACGGCGCGTCGGTCTCATGCTCGATGCGGCTGAGACCGTCGAGAATCTTTTTCTCGTTCTCGTCGAGGCCGAGCGCGAGCAGCTTGTCGCGTGCCTCCGTGAAGCGCTTGCGCAGCGCCAGCACCTTTTCCTCTTCCTTCTTCATGGCGGCGAGGTCGGACTGCAGGCCGATGTTGCGCATCGCGATGCCGCCTTCCAGCAAGGCGCTCTTGATGTCGGCGGCCAGCATGCTCTTGCTGTTGCTGAGTTCCAGTCCGGCGATCATGGCGGCGCGGTTGCGTGCACTGATCAGGCTGTCCGCGGCAAGCGCGGCGATCAGCATCGCGAGGATGATGCCGAATCCGAAGGCGAGGCGCGTACCGATGCGCAGGCGGCGAAGGCTCATGGTTTTCCCTGTGTGGAATTTGCGTGCGGTACAAAAATGCCGACGCGATGAGCACTCTAGCAGCGGTCCCGCAAGAGAAAGCGCGAAAAATTCCCCGCGCCGCCGAAAAATGTTTGGCGCAGGAAACAGTCCGGAATCAGCCGCGCTGCAAGCTCGCGACCAGGGAAAGCAGGCGGGGTTTGACTTCGCCGAGCAGGAAGTCAGGCGAGAGGTTGAATGCCGGTCCGCCGCAGTTGATACTGAGGATGGCACCGCCGTTGGCCGGGCGGAAGGCGACGGCGATGGCGTTGACGTCGTCCTGCCAGTCGCCGAACGAGGTACAGCAGCCGAGGGTCGCATACTCTTCCAGGGAGCGCGTGACGCCGTCGCGAATCGAAGGCCACTTGACTTCGTCCAGTTCGCGCACGCGTTCGAGGATGTCGTTGCGCTCGACCGGTGTAGTTTCCGCAAGGTAAGCACGGCCCATTGCGGTCTGGGCGATGGGGATGCGGGCACCGACGTCGAGCCGCAGGGTGAGCGCGGCTTCGCTGCGGCAGTTCTCTATATAAATCATGCTGAGGCGGTCGCGCATGCCCAGCGACACCGTCGCGCGCGAGAAATCGGCCAGCTCCTGCATGTACGGGCGCGCGTACTGGCGGATATCGAGCTTGGACAACATCGCGCTGCCCAGCGCCAGGCTGGCGGTGCCGAGTCGGTACTTGCCGATGTGGTCGTCGTAGTCAAGGTAGCCGAGCTTGGTCAGCGTGTAGGTCAGGCGCGAGATGGTCGATTTCGGCAGCTTCGTCCGTTCCGCGAGCTCCTGGTTGCCGAGCGTCTTTTCGCCGGAACGGAAGCAGGACAGCACGTCGAGGCCGCGCGCGAGCGCGGTGACGAAGTGACGGTCTTCCTTCACGTTGGATTGTTTTGCTTCGCTGACGGATTCTTCCTGGTCTTCGTACTGTTCCTGCGCCATGGTGCTGCTCTCTCTTTTCGACTGCGGGATTATCCGGCAAAGCCGGGCTGCGTGGCGAGTCCTTCTTGCGTGTTTTGAAAGCAATCATTCTGGAATGCATGCCTGCGATGCAGAACAAGTTCCCCTGAATTCTGCCTTGACACCAATGTCCGAAATCTCCACAATTCCATTTTAGAACATTAAGTTCTGCATTGCAGAATTAAACGCATAATCTGGAGAGCTGAATGCAAAACGGATTTCCCCCTTCCCCGGGCAGCCGGGAACTGAAAGTCGGCGTGGTCGGATGCGGTGTCATGGGACGTGGCATCGTGCAGATCGCGGCGCTGGCCGGCGCCACGGTTTACCTGGTCGACAGCCGCGAAGGCGCATCGCAGGCCGCCCGCGAGGAGCTGCGCGCCACCTTCGCCAAGCTGGTGGAAAAAGGCAAGCTGGATGCCGCCGCCGCAGCCGATGCGGGGGAAAGGCTGGTGGCCTGCAAGGGGCTGGACGAACTGGCTCCCTGCCATGTGGTGGTGGAAGCGATCGTCGAAGACCTGGAAGCGAAGAAGTCACTGTTCGGCACGCTCGAAGGCATCGTCGGCAGCGAAGCCATCCTCGCGTCGAATACCTCGTCGCTCTCGGTCACCGCAATCGCCGCCGGTCTCCAGCATCCGGATCGCGTGGCCGGCTTCCATTTCTTCAATCCGGTTCCTTTGATGAAGATCGTCGAAGTCATCGGCGGCTTCCTGACCAGGCCGGAGATCACCGAATACATGCTCGCGCTGGGCCGCCAATGGGGCCATACCGCGGTGCTGGCCAAGGACACGCCCGGTTTCATCGTTAACCATGCGGGACGCGGCTATGGCACCGAAGGCTTGCGCCTGCTGGCCGAAGGCATCTGCAGCGTGCCCGCGCTCGATGCCATCCTGCGGGACACCGCCGGCTTTCGCCTCGGCCCCTGCGAACTGCTGGACCTGACCGGCCTCGATGTCTCGCATCCGGTGATGGAATCCATCTACCGCCAGTACTATGAAGAACCACGTTTCCGTCCGCAGGTGCTGACGCGCCAGATGCTGACCGCCGGGGCGCTCGGCCGCAAGGTGGGCCGCGGCTTCTACCGCTACGGCGCGGACGGCAAGAAGGAAGCCGTTGCCGAACCGGCGCAGGCGACGCTACTGCCGTCCAGCGTCTGGCTGAGCCAGGAGCGGCCGGAACTCGCCGAGCGCATCGCCGTCCTCGTTTCCGCCGCCGGCGTGCAGCTCGAATCCAGCGCGCTTCCGAGCGATCATGCGCTGTGTATCGTCACCCCGCTTGGCGAGGACGCCACCACCTGTTGCGTGCGCGAAGGACTGGACGCGAGCCGTACGGTCGCCGTCGAAAGCCTGCTCGACCTCAGCCGCCGCCGCGTGGTCATGACCAATCCCGCCACCAGCGCAGAAACTGTTGCGATGGCCTGCGGACTGCTCGGCGCGGCCGGCGTGCCGGTCAGCGTGATCCGCGACAGCGCCGGTCTCGTTACCCAGCGCGTGGTCGCGCACATCGTCAACATCGCCTGCGAAATCGCGCAGCAGCAGATCGCCGATCCGCAGGACATCGACCGCGCGGTCGTGCTCGGTCTCGGCTATCCGGTCGGCCCGCTCGCCTGGGGCGACCAACTCGGCGCGATGACCGTGCTGGCCATCTTGAAGAACCTCGAACAGCAAACCGGCGACACCCGCTACCGCCCCAGCCCCTGGCTGCAGCGCCGCGCGATGCTCGGCCTGTCCCTGCACCACAAGGAGATCTGATCCATGCTCGATGCCTACATTTACGACGGACTGCGTTCCCCCTTCGGCCGCCATGCCGGCGCGCTTGCCCCGGTACGTCCCGACGACCTCGTTGCGGAAGTCATGCGCGCGCTCGTCGCCCGCAATCCGTGGAAGCCCGAACAGATCGAGGACGTGATCCTCGGCGACACCAACCAGGCCGGCGAGGACGCGCGCAACGTCGCGCGCAATGCACTGCTGGCTGCGGGCCTGCCGGTCAGTATCGGCGGCCAGACGGTCAACCGCCTGTGCGCCAGCGGCCTTGCCGCAATCGTTGATGCCGCGCGCGCGGTGACCTG
>NZ_LSTO01000001.1:3518712-3521551 GCF_002211445.1 Noviherbaspirillum denitrificans
TGCGGCGCAGCTCGATACCACGGTGTTGCTGCTCGGTGAAACGGGTAGCGGCAAGGAACTGCTGGCGCATGGAATTCACGCAGCGTCCGGTCGCGCAGGCAAGCCCTTCGTTGGCATTAATATCGCGGCCGTTCCTGAATCACTGCTCGAAGCGGAATTCTTCGGCGTCGCGCCGGGCGCCTATACGGGCGCCGACCGGAAGGGGCGTGACGGCAAGTTCAAGATTGCTGACGGCGGCACGCTGTTCCTCGACGAAGTCGGCGACATGCCGCTGCAGGTGCAGGCCAAACTGCTGCGCGTGCTGCAAGAGCAGGAAATCGAACCGCTCGGTTCGAACACCATCATCAAGGTCGACGTGCGCGTGATCGCGGCGACCAGCCACGACCTCAAGCAGCTGGTGGCCGACGGCAAGTTCCGCTCGGACTTGTACTACCGCCTGAATGTACTGCCCATCGTGCTGCCCCCGTTGCGCGAGCGGTTGGGGGACCTCGATGCATTGTGCGAGCACCTGCTGGAGCAGATCGCGACACGTACCGGCATGCCGCAGCGCGAGCTGGCGCCGTCCGCACGTACCTTCCTTGCATCCTACAGCTGGCCGGGCAATGTCCGCGAGCTGCGCAATGCGCTTGAACAGGCCGGCATGCTGACCGACAGCATCAGCCTGACCGCGGAAGACTTCGCCACCATCCTGCCCAGCAATGCCGTCATGCATCGGAGCGTCGAGACAGTGCCGGACAACACGCCGGGGCAACGCATTCGTCCCTTGGGCGAGGCGGTTTCGGAACTGGAAAAGAGCCTCATCAAATCCGCACTGGACAGCACGGGCGGCAACAAGGCGCAGACCGCGCGCCTGCTCGGCATTTCGCGGGCGACGCTGTATCAGAAGATCGTTGATTACGACTTGGTGTCTGAATAATAGACACATGTCTAAATTGCAGACGCCCGATAAAGTCTTTATTTTTCAAGGACATAACTTAATATCAAGGAAAAGTGTATGGAAATTATACGCTTTCACACCTTGTTTCTGCGTGGCATTTGCTCTCTCTGGCCGGCGTTTTTCGATATTTTCCTTAAAAATCAAAGACTTGATTTTTCTGGCATGACATTTGCCATATGTGGCTATCACTAGTGATGGCCGCGTAACTATGCCGCGGTCTCCACCAGGCAAAACAACGATATGGAGACAACGTGCGGCTCACCAACAAAGTGGCGCTGATCACCGGCGCAAGCAGGGGCATTGGCAAGGCCACTGCACTCAAGTTCGCGAGGGAAGGGGCGCGGGTCGTCGTCTGTGACCTGGACGATACCGTTGCCGAAACCGTCGCCGAAATCCGTATCCAAGGCGGCAGCGCCATCGGCTTCAAGGTCGATGTCACCAAATCCGAAAGCATCGAAGCGATGGTCAGCGGTGCACTCGCGACCTTCGGCCACATCGACGTGCTGGTCAACAACGCCGGCATCGTCGCCGATGCCCAGCTCAAGAAAATGACCGACGAGCAGTTCGACATGGTCATCGACGTCAATCTCAAGGGCACCTACAACTGCACCAAGGCGGTGGTCGACAACATGATCGAGCGAAAGACAGGTGTCGTGCTCAACGCGTCGTCGATCGTCGGCATCTACGGCAACTTCGGCCAGACCAACTATGCGGCCAGCAAGTTCGGCGTCATCGGCATGGCCAAGACCTGGGCGCGCGAACTCGGCAAGCATGGAATTCGTGTCAACGCCGTCTGCCCCGGCTTCATCGAAACGACGATTCTCAAATCCATGCCCGAAAAGGTCATCCGCTCCCTCGAAGAGCGCGTGCCGCTCGGGCGCCTCGGCCGGCCTGAGGAGATCGCCAATACCTTTGCCTTCCTTGCTTCCGACGAAGCGAGCTATATCAATGGCGCCGTCATTGAAGTCTGTGGAGGGATGACGCTTTAAGGCAGTTCAGCAGCAGTTGCGGTGTACCCGGTTCCAACAATAAGCAGTAGAGCCCCGGCCGAGACAGCCGGAATAACTTAAGGAGCGAGACAACATGGCAATACGCAAGACAATCGGATTGACGGCAATCATGACGGGCGTGCTGGCCGCATGCGGCGGTGGCGGGGGCGGCGGTTCATCGCTGAGCCTCGGCGTGGCCAACGTGGCGCCGGCTTTCCTCAAGGGGAACATCTCCAGCAAGACCTATGACGGCAACAGCGACGACCTGCTCACCGCAGGCCTCGGCGCGAGCGGTTTGGCCAGCGCTACCGCGCCGACAGTCGGAGCGACACCTACCGCGGCCGAGCTGCGCCGTCTTGCGATTCACCAGAACTATCGCGCGCTCGTCGATACTACCGCCAACGGCGGCTTCGGCACGCTCTACGGCCCGACGGTCGCCATCGCCGGCACGACGGCAAGCAGCACGGGCAAGATCGCAGGGAAGGAATTCATTGCCTATGCCGATGACGGCAGCGGCGCCCAGAACGTGACGCTGATGGTGCAGGTCCCCGACAGCTTCAATCCGTCCAAGCCCTGCATCGTGACGGCGACTTCTTCCGGTTCGCGCGGCATTTACGGTGCGATCGGCACCGCCGGCGAATGGGGCCTCAAGCGCGGTTGCGCGGTGGCCTATACCGACAAGGGCAGCGGCAACGGCTTCCACGACCTGCAGACGAACAAGGTCACGCTGATCGACGGCACGACGGCGGATGCCGCGACCGCCGGCACGGCCGCTCTGTTCAAGGCCAACATCACCGAGGCAGCACGCACCGCGTACAACGCACTGTTCCCGAACCGCGTCGCCTACAAGCACGCCCACTCGCAGCAGAACCCGGACAAGGACTGGGGCAAGAACACGCTGCAGGCGGTCGGA
>NZ_LSTO01000001.1:3521561-3527092 GCF_002211445.1 Noviherbaspirillum denitrificans
GCACCGGGATGATCAGCGTGAACACCAGCACATCCTTGAAGGCGCTCGCCCAGAAGGACGAGAACGACTCCAGCAGCCCCACCACCACCGCACCGGCGGCGGCGAGCGGATAGCTGCCCAGGCCGCCGATGATGGCCGCCACGAAACCTTTCAGGCCGATCAGGAAGCCGCTGTCGTAATAGACGGTGGTGAGCGGCGCGACCAGCATGCCCGACAGCGTGCCAACCAGGGCGGCGAAGAAGAAGGTCTGGCGGCCCGCGAGCGCCGGCGAAATGCCCATCAGGCGCGCGCCGTTGCGGTTGATCGCCGCCGCGCGCAGCGCCTTGCCGCCCAAGGTGCGTTCAAAGTACAGATAGAGTCCCGCAATCAGCACCAGCGACGCGGCGATCACCACCAGCGTATGGCCGCCGACCATCAGCGAGCCGACCGCGAACTGGTGGTCGCTGAATGCTGTGGTGCGCGAGCCTTCCGGGCCGAAGATCAGCAGGCCGAGGCCCACCATCAGCAGGTGCAGCGCCACCGACACGATCAGCAGGATCAGCACCGGCGCTTCCGCCACCGGCTGGAAGGCGACCCGGTAGATCATCGGCCCCATCGGCACGACGATGGCCAGCACCACCAGCGCCTTCAGTGCCAGCGGCAGCGCTTGCAGCGGCAAGGCACACAGCAGGCCGGCCAGCGCCAGCGGATAGGCCAGGTTCCACAGCGCCGACCTGGCAAGCGCGCGCCGCTGCGACACGGCATCGGCGGCAAAGGACAGCGCGCCGGCGCCGAGCAGCAGCCAGACCGTGCCCGGATAATGCCCGGCCTCGAGCGCCGCCATCGTCAGCGCGCCCCAGGCGAGGAACTCGCCCTGCGGAATGAAAATGATGCGCGTGACGGTGAACACCAGCACCAGCGCCAATGCCAGCAAGGCATAGATGGCGCCGTTGGTGATGCCATCCTGCGCGAGCAATGCAAAAATTTCGGCATCCATTGAAGGACTCCAGTGGGAACGCAGGGGGCTGCGTTCGGATCACAAATCGTTCTGTCGTTTCCGGGAGCGGGTGTCGAATAACGACATACGACACCCGCCATCAACCTCACGCGACCAGCTTACGCTCCCGCGCCATCGTCAGCGCGGCATCCTCGATCATGTCTTCCTGTCCGCCCACCATGCCGCGGCGGCCGAGTTCGACCAGGATTTCGCGGGCCGGAACGCCGTACTTCTGCTCGGCGCGGCGCGCGAACAGCAGGAAGGACGAGTACACGCCCGCATAGCCCAGCGTGAGCGAATCGCGGTCGACCCGGATCGGGTGGTCCATGATCGGCACCACGCGGTCTTCGGCCACGTCCTGGATCTTGTAGACATCGACGCCGGTCTCGATGCCCATACGCTTGCACACGGCGATGAAAACCTCCATCGGTGTGTTGCCCGCGCCCGCGCCGAGGCCGGCAGCAGCCGCATCGATGCGGTTGGCGCCCGCTTCCACGGCGGCGATGGAATTGGCCACGCCCATGGCGAGGTTGTGGTGGCCGTGGAAGCCGAGTTCGGTGTCCGGCTTCAGCGCGGCGCGGACGGCGGTGATGCGCGCCTTGACGTCGTGCGGCAGCATGTAGCCGGCGGAGTCGGTCACGTAGATGCAGTTGGCGCCGTAGCCTTCCATCAGCTTCGCCTGCGCCACGATCTGTTCCGGCGATGCCATGTGGCTCATCATCAGGAAGCCGACCGTGTCCATGTCGAGCTTGCGCGCCATGCTGATGTGCTGTTCGGAGACATCGGCCTCGGTGCAATGGGTGGCGACACGGATGGTGTGCACGCCGAGGTCGCGCGCCATCTTCAGGTGGTCGACGGTGCCGATGCCGGGCAGCAGCAGCGCCGATACCTTGGCCTGCTTCATCTTCGGGATCACCGCGCCGAGGTATTCCTCGTCGGTATGCGCCGGAAAGCCGTAGTTGACGGACGAGCCGCCGAGGCCGTCGCCGTGGGTGACTTCGATCAGCGGCACGCCGGCGTCGTCGAGGCCGGTGGCGATGTCGATCATTTGTTCCAGCGTCATCAGGTGGCGCTTGGGGTGCATGCCGTCACGCAGGGTCATGTCGTGGACGGTGACGCTCTTGCCTTTGAGATTCATCGTGTTCTCCTCGTGCTTCTCAAGCGCCGCAGCCGGCGGTCTTCGCCGTGCCGGACGTTTCGGTGGGGGACAGCGTGAGCCGGCCGGCCAGGATTTCTTCGGCGAACATCTCGGCGGTGCGCGCGCCGGCGGCGGTCATGATGTCGAGGTTGCCGGCATACGTCGGCAGGAAGTCGCCGAGGCCCTGCACTTCGAGGTACACCGACACGCGGTTGCCGTCGAATACCGGGCCGTTGACCAGGCGGTAGCCCGGCACGTACTTTTGCACTTCCTTGATCATGGCCTGGATGGAATCGGTGATCGCGGCCTTGTCGGGCTCGCCCTCGACCAGGCAGTGCACCGTGTCGCGCATGATGAGCGGCGGCTCGGCGGGATTGATGATGATGATCGCCTTGCCCTTCTCGGCGCCGCCGACCTTCTCCACCGCGCCGGCGGTGGTGCGGGTGAATTCATCGATGTTCTTGCGGGTGCCAGGGCCGGCGCTCTTGCTCGAGACGGTGGCGACGATCTCTCCGTACTTCACCTTCTGCACGCGCGAAATCGCATAGACCATGGGGATGGTGGCCTGGCCGCCGCAGGTGACCATGTTGACGTTCATCTCGTGCTTGCCGACGTGTTCCTTCAGGTTCACCGGCGGCACGCAATAGGGGCCGATCGCGGCCGGCGTCAGGTCGATCATCAGCACGCCCATGGCGTTGAGCTTGCGTGTGTTTTCCGCATGCACGTAGGCCGAGGTGGCATCGAAGGCGATCTGGATGCGGTCCGCATCGATATGCGGCAGCAATCCGTCGACGCCGGCGGCGGTGGTCTTGATACCCATCTCGGCGGCGCGCTTCAGGCCTTCCGATTCCGGGTCGATGCCGACCATCCACACCGGTTCCAGCACCGGGCTGCGCTTGAGTTTGTAGAGCAGGTCGGTGCCGATGTTGCCCGGTCCGATCAATGCGCATCTGATTTTCTTGGTCATGGAATTCCTCTCTGTACAGGGTCAGGCAAACAGGGTGCTGACGGCGCCCAGGCCTTCGATGGCGACATCGAAGCGGTCGCCGGCCTTGACCGTCACCATCGGGCCGAGCGCACCGGTGAGGACGATGTCGCCGGCCTGCAGCGGACGGCCGCAGCGGACCATCACGTCCGCCAGCCAGACGGCGGCATTGAGCGGGCTGCCGAGGCAGGCGCGGCCGTTGCCGCGCGATACCGTCTCTTCGCCGCGCTTCATTTCCATCGCGCAGGCAGCGATGTCGAAATCCGACAGCTTTACCGGACGCCCGCCGAGCACGAACAGCCCGCTCGACGCGTTGTCGGCGACGGTGTCGGCGAAGCGGATGTTCCAGTCCTCGATGCGGCTGTCGACGATCTCGATCGCCGGCAGCGCGAATTCGGTGGCGCGCAGGATGTCGGCGAAGGTATGGCGCTCGCAGTCCAGGTCGCGGCCGATCACGAGTGCGACTTCCGCTTCCACCTTCGGCTGGATGAGGCGCGACAGCGCTACCGGTTCGGCGTCGCCCACGGCCATGTCGGCGAACAGCATGCCGAAGTCGGGCTGGTCGACGCCGAGTTGTGCCTGCACCGCGCGCGAGGTGAGCCCGATCTTGCGGCCCGCCAGGCGGCGGCCCCTGGCCAGCCCGCTTCTGGTGTTGATTTCCTGGATCGCGTAGGCGCCTTCCATGTCCGCCTGGACGAGGCGCTCGCGCAGCGGGGCAATCGGCTTGCCGCTGGCGGCGGCGGACTGGAGCAGGGCCGCCGCGGCCTCGGCGTTGAGCAAGGGTGCGTTCATGATTACTTCACCAGTTTCCAGTTGTTGTTTTCCACCTTGATCATCACGATCGCGCTGGGGTCATAGCCGGCGTGGTCGCCGCTGCCCATGGTGTAGACGCCGTTGGTGCCGACCAGCTTGCTGGTCTTTTCGATGCTGTCGCGCAGGGCGTTGCGGAATTCCGCCGTGCCCGGCTTGGCCTTGCCCTTCAACGCGCCGTTGATCGCGTTCTGTACCAGCAGCCAGGCGTCCCAGGAGGCGCCGGCGAAGGTGGAACGGGAATCCGGGCCGTTCTTGCCTTCCAGGTCCTTGACGAAGGCGACGCCGGACTTCTTCGCCGGATGGCTGTCGGGCAGCTGTTCCGCCACCAGCACCGGGCCGACCGGGATCAGCGCGCCTTCGACGGCCTTGCCGCCCACGCGCAGGAATTCCTTGCTGGTCACGCCATGCGACTGGTAGATGCGGCCCTTGTAGCCGCGGTCGCGCAGGGTGATCTGCGGCATCGCGGCCGGTGTGCCGGAGGCACCGATGAACACCACGTCGGGCTTGGCGGATACGACCTTGAGCACCTGTGCCTGCACGCTTGGATCGGCGCGGCCGTAGCGCTCGGTGGCGACGATCTTCAGCTTGCCTTCGCTGGCCTTGGTCAGCGCCTTGAGCAGCAGCTCGCCCCAGGAATCGGAAAAGCCGATGAAGCCCACCGTCTTCGCGCCGCTGTCGACCATGTCGGCCACCACGCGCGCCACCATCAGGTCGGCGGACGGTTCGCTGCGGAAGATATAGCCGCGCTTGTCGCCGGACACGTCGAGCGGCGCGACCGACACCATCGGCGTCCTTTCCGCATTGGCGACATCGGCCATGGCGACCGCGGTGCTGATGAGGTTGGGGCCGATGATGGCGTCTACCTTGTCCTCGCTGATGAGCTTGCGCACGTTCTTGACCGCGTTGGTCGGGTCGGTGCCGTCATCCATCAGGATGTAGTTCACCTTCTCGCCGCCGACGGTGGCGGGGAACAGCGCGACCGCCTTCTTGGTCTCGGCGCCGAGCGCGGCGGCCGGGCCGGTGAGCGACGCGATGACGCCGATGTTGATGTCGGCCAGTGCCGGACCGGCGGCGAACAGCGACAGGAACAGCAGTTTGCGGATCTTCATGGCTTGTCTCCTAGATGGTGTTATTGCGGGAGGCGGCGGAAGCCGCCGTTCAGGTAGATCAGTGCTTCGCCGTCGTTGCGCTCGCGCGTGGCGAGCACTTCGCACAGGAAGGCGTGGTGGGTGCTCTCGTCGTACACCTTGACCACGCGGCAATCGAAATTGGTCAGCGCGCCGTCGAGGGCCGGGGCGCCGGTCGCCAGCGTGTTCCAGCGGCCGAAGCCGAAGCGGGTGTCGCCGTGCACGCCTTCGATCATGCCGGCGAAAGCCTTGGCGACATCCTCCTGCTCGCCCGCCAGCACGTTCACGCACAGCGCGCCGCTGTTGCGGATCACCTGGTCGGCGACCACGTTCTTGTTGACGAAGACCACCAGGCGCGGCGGATCGGCGGTGACCGAGCACACCGCGGTGGCGGTCAGGCCGGCGCGCATTGCGCCGTCGGAAGCGGCGATGATGGACACGCCGACGGCGACGTGGCGCATGCCGTTGCGGTGCTCGAGCGAGCTGACCGCC
>NZ_LSTO01000001.1:3527102-3533538 GCF_002211445.1 Noviherbaspirillum denitrificans
TGCGGCCAGCCCAGCAGGGCTGCCAGCATCTGGCCGGTCTGGTTGCAGTCGTCGTCAATCGCCTGCTTGCCGAGGATGATCAGCTGCGGCTGTTCCTTGTCGACCACCGCCTTGAGCAGCTTGGCCACCGCCAGCGGCTGCAATTCGGCATCGGTCTCGACCAGCACGCCGCGGTCGGCGCCGATCGCCATCGCGGTACGCAGGGTTTCCTGGCACTGGGTCACGCCGCAGGACACCGCGATGATCTCGGTCGCCTTGCCGCCTTCCTTCAGGCGGGTGGCTTCTTCAACTGCGATTTCATCGAACGGGTTCATCGACATCTTGACGTTGGCGATATCGACACCGCTGCCGTCGGACTTGACGCGGACTTTGACGTTGTAGTCCACCACGCGTTTGATGGGTGTGAGGATTTTCATTGTTTCCTAAACGAGTAGAGTGGCTGCCTTGATCGATTCTTCGCGGATCTCGTTCGTCAGCAGCGATTTGTATTCGGAGAATTCCGGCGTGGTCTTCAGCGTGTAATGGCGCGGGTAGCCGAAACCGATACCGACCTCCTTCTTGATCCGCCCGGGACGCGCGGAGAAAACCATCACCCGGTTCGCCATGAAGATCGCTTCGTCGATGTCATGGGTGACGAAGATGACTGTCTTCCTGTGCGCTTCCCATACCGAGAGCAGGAGTTCCTGCATGAGCACGCGTGTCTGGTTGTCGAGGGCACCGAAGGGTTCATCCAGCAGCAGAACTTCGGGATCGTTCGCCAATGCACGCGCCAGCGCGACACGCTGCTGCATGCCGCCGGACAGCATTTTCGGGAAGTGGTTTTCGAAACCCCGCAACCCGATCTCGTGGATGAACCGGTCCGCGGTTTCGTTCTGTTCGGCTTGCAGCATTCCTTTTTCACGCAAGCCGAAGCAGATGTTCTGCTTTACCGTGAGCCACGGAAACAGCGTGTACGACTGGAACACCACCCCGCGGTCGGGCCCCGGGCCGGACACGGCGCGTCCGTCCAGCATGACGCGTCCCCCGGTAGGAGCATCGAGGCCGGCGATAATGCGCAGCATCGTGGACTTGCCGCACCCGGACGGGCCCAGCACCGTGATGAAATCGTTTTCGTTGACGACCAGCGAGGTCGGTTGCAGCGCTGTGACGGGCGCATGATGTCGCGTGCCTTCGAAGGTGCGTGATACATCCTGCAGAATCAGTTTTGCATTCATTTCGACAGGCTCCAGCGGAAGACTTTTCGGTTGAACTGCTTGAAGAAGTAATCGGAAACCAGTCCGATGAATCCGATGATGGTGATGCCGAAGATGATCTGGTCGGTGGCCAGCAGCGCCTGGCTGTTGGTGATCATGTAGCCGATGCCGCTCGATGCGCCGATCAGTTCGGCGACGATCACATAGGTCCATGCCCAGCCGAGGACGAGGCGCAGCGTCTCGGCAATCTGCGGCGCGTTACACGGGATCAGTACCCGCGCCAGGATGGCGCCATCCTTCGCGCCCAGCGTATAAGCCGCTTCCACCAGGTCGCGCCGTGTTTCGGCAACCGCCACCGCCACCATCAGCACGATGTTGAAGACCGAGCCGAGGAAGATGACGAGGATCTTTTGCGTCTCGCCGATTCCCGTCCACAGGATCAGCAGGGGAATGAAGGCCGACGCGGGAAGATAGCGCGCGAACGAGATGAAGGGTTCGAGGAAGGCCTCGACCGGCTTGTACGCGCCCATCGCAATGCCCAGGGGAACGGCTACGGCTGCCGCAAGCGCAAAGCCTGCCAGGACCCGCCAGACCGTGGCGCCGATATCCTTGAGGAAGCCGTGGTCCGCAAGCAGGCTCCAGCCGCCGGCAAGCATCTGGAGCGGATCGGCGAGGAACGTGGCCGGAACGAGGCCGCCTACCGTCACGGCACCCCAGCTGGAAAAAAACAGGATGAAGAACAGGGTGCCAAGCGCGATGCGTGTGGAATGCCTGATGGGTTTGAGTGGTGTCATGGTCGTTCTCTTCCAGTCGGGCTATTTGGCGAAGCGCGTCGTGTACAGCACATCAAGGCTGGCCGGGATATTCCGGATCACGTTGTTTTCCTTGAGGATGCCGGTAGCATCGGCCATGAACGGCTTGATGTCCCGCTCGAAGAACTCGGCGTTTTCCTGGCGTGTCGGCCAGCGGATGAACTTCGCGGATTCCTCGAACTGTTCCGCCGTCTGCTTGACCGCCGCGCCCATGATGGCGTAGCTGGCCTTGGGTTGCGCCTTGATCATGTCGAGCGCATCGAAGTAGCTGTCGACGATCGCCTTCACGGCTTGGGGATTCTTTTCGATGAACTCCGGCGCGCATCCGAGCGTGTCGACGATGACCGGATAGTCCCTGGTCGTCACGAGCACGCTGCCCGCGTCCTTGCTTGCGCGCACCGTGGACAGGTAGGGCTCGTAACTCACGGCGGCGTCGTTCTGGCCGGTCACGAAGGCATTGGCGGCCATCTGCGGCGAGAGCTTGACCTGGTTGACGTCGGCCATGCTCATGCCGTTCTTTTTCAGGATGTAGGCGAGCAGCCAGAAGGATGCGGTTCCTGGTGCATCCACCGCGACGGTCTTGCCCTTGAGGTCGGCCACTTTCTGAATGCCGGGACGCGCGGCAATACCGTCCCCGCCGTGCGAGCGGTCGAGCAGCAGGAATTGCTGGTTCGGCACGCCGTTGGCGTTCCATGCGACCTGGGTTTCCACCGTGGTCGCCGCGCATTGGGCGGCGCCGGACGACAGTACGAGATGCCGGTCCTTTTGCGGGATGGAGCGCAATTCCACGTCGACGCCGTTCTTCTTGAACAGGCCGGCCTTGTCGGCCAGCGTCAGCGGTGCAAAGCCGGTCCAGCCGCTGATGCCGATCACGACCTTGGTTTGTGCGCTTGCGCTGTTGAAGGCGGCGCAGAGGAAGAGGGTGGCGGCGAATCTGCTGAATGTTTTCATCATGGTCTCCTTGTTTCTCCTATGGGGATGCATATAGGAACGTAGGGTGGGTAGCGCGTAGCGAAACCCGCCATGCGCTCAGTGGACGTCATTTCGGTGGGTTTCGCTGCGCTCTACCCACCCTACGGTCCTTTAACCGAGAACGGCGCGTGCGATCACTGTCTTCTGGATCTCCGACGAACCTTCATAGATGCGCATGATCCGTGCGTCCCGCACATAGCGTTCCAGCGGAAGGTCGCGCGTGAAGCCGTAACCGCCGTGGATCTGCAGTGCGGTGTCGGTGATGAAGCCGGCGGCTTCGGAAGCGTAGAGCTTGGCCATCGAGGATTCGAGCGAAAAGCGCTGCCCGGCGGCGCGTTTTCCGGTTGCCTGCAGCGTCAGCATGCGGGCCGCTTCGAGGCGGACCTTCATCTCCGCGAGCATCCACTGGATGCCTTGCCTGGCTGCCAGCGGTTCGCCGCCGACGAGACGCTCCCTGGACCATGCCACGGCCGCCTGCATCGCGGCTTCGGCAATGCCGATGCTGTTGGCGGCGACGTCGATCCTGCTGTTGTCGAGGACTTTCATTGCGGTCCTGAAACCGGTGCCTTCTTCGCCGAGGCGGTTGGAGGCGGGAACCTCGCAATCGAGCGCAACCTCGAATGCATGGCCGCCGCGAATGCCCATCAGCGCTTCCGGCTTCGAGATCGTGATACCGTCCGTGTCCGCATCGACGACAAAGGCGCTGATGCCCTTGTGACCGGCAGCGGGATCGGTCTTCGCATACACGACGATGAAGTCGGCATCGCCGGCATTGGAGATGAAGTGCTTGACGCCGCGGATCCTGTACTTGTCTCCGATGCGTTCGGCACGGGTGGACATGTCGGCGGGATTGGAACCGGCGCGCGGTTCGGTCAGCGCGAATGCGCCCAGCTTGACGCCAGCGGCGGCATCCGGGAGATAGCGGCCGCGAATGTCGTCGTCGCCGCCGATCAGGATGGAATCGGTCGCGAGGTAGTGTGCGCCGATCATCGATGCCGTCGACGCGCAGGCCCGGGCGATTTCGATCAGTGACAGCACCAGCGCGGTCGGCGATGCGCCGATGCCGCCCCATTGCTCGGGCAGGTTCATGCCCATCACGCCGAGGTCGGCGAGCAAGGGAACGTAGCGCGCGGTCGAGACTTCCTGCCGGTCGACTTCCTGCGCCTTCGGTGCGAGTTCGGATGCGGCGAAACGGCCGATTGCGTCCGCCTGTACTTGATCTTCTTCGGTGATGCCAAACTGGATTGCCATGGTGGTCCTCTTGTCGTTCGTATTAATCATCCGGCGCAGGCTGCCTGCAGTTCCCGGATCTTTTCGCTGCTGTAACCAATCAGCCCGGCCAGCACTTCCTCGGTGTGCTCGCCGAGGCGAGGCGCGCGGGCCGCGAGGTTGGCGCCGAAGCCGGAAAATTTCAGCGGCTGGGTCGGCAGGCGCAGGCCAGGCAAGCGGTCGTCGTCGACTTCCTTCAGGAAGGCGCGGTGGTTCGCCTGGTCGAAGTCGAGCGCCTGTTGCACGTTCCAGATCGGCGCGGCGGGTATGGCGGCGCATTCGAGCGCGTGAGTGACCTCGTCGACTGTCAGCCCGCGCGACCAGGTTTCAATGGCCTCGCGCAATGAAGGCTCGTTGGCGGCCCGGAGTTCATCGGAAGCAAAGCGGGGATCGGCGGCCAGCTGGGGCATCGCGATCGTCTCCGCAAACTGCCGGAAGAGCTTGTTGTTCAGGATGGCGAGCACGAAATGCCCGTCCTTCGCTTGGTAGACGCCGAAGGGCGCCGACAGCGGATGCCGGTTCCCGGTGCGTGCGGCGGGCTTGCCGGTGAACAGATAGCGCGACACCGAAGTCGCCATGAAGGCGAGGGTGGACTCGAACATCGAGACGTCGACATGCGTGCCCTTGCCGTCACGTTCGCGGGCATAGAGGGCAACCAGCGCACCCCAGGACGCGAACAGTCCGCTGAGGACATCCGACATCGCCTCGCCGACGAGCGTGGGCGGGCCGTCGGGCGAGCCGGTCGCTTCCATCATGCCGGACATGGCCTGGATGATGATGTCGTAGGCGGGGCGTCGCGCGGCCGGTCCGTCCTGCCCGAAGCCGGAAATGCTCACGTACACCAGCGCGGGGTTGGCTCGATGCAGGTCTGCATAGCCGATTCCCAGCTTCTCGGCCACGCCGGGACGGAAATTCTCGACGACGATATCCGCGCGTTCCGCCAGTTTGCGCACGGCGGCGATGCCTTCATCGGTCTTGAGGTCGAGTACGACGCTCTTCTTGTTCCGGTTGATGACCGAAAACATCGCGCTTTCCTGGTTGACCATGGGGCCGACGGCGCGGTAGTCGTCGCCGTGCGGCGGCTCGATCTTGATGATTTCCGCACCGAGGTCGCCGAGCAGCGCCGTGCAGAAGGGGCCGGACAGCACGCGCGTGAAGTCGAGCACGCGGATGCCGGCAAGTGGAAGTCTGGATGGTGTCGACATGGAGTCCCCTGTAGTCCGTGGTATGGATTGCATGGTAGGGGACGCTCTGTATAATTAAAAATACAGTGTATTGATGCCTTGAATCAAAAATCTTGATACCGTTCACGCTCCGCCAGCTCGAGTATTTCGTCGCCGCCGCCCGCCATGGCAGCACCTCCAGGGCAGCAGCGGCGCTCAGCGTGTCGCAGCCCTCCATCTCGACCGCGATCGGCGAGCTCGAATCGCTCTGGAAGGAAGCGCTGTTTTACCGGAAGCATGCGCAGGGACTGGAGCTGACGTCCGCGGGAAAGCGGCGCTACCACCAGGCGCAGGCGGTGCTGCAGGGCGCGGTTGCGCTTGGCGCCGCGCAGGACGGAGGCATCTCCGGCGAGCTGGCCGTCGGCTGCTTCTCCACGCTCGGCCCGATGTACCTGCCCGCGATCATGCGTACCTTCATCGAGCTGTATCCCGATGTAAAGCTGAAGATTGTCGAAGGCGATACGGAAGAGCTGGTCAGCCAGGTCGAACGCGGCATGCTGGACCTGGCCATCATTTACGACATGGGGCTGCTGAGGGAGCTGGCGATCACGCCGCTCGGGCAGCAATCTCCCTACGTCCTGCTGCCCGCTACCCACAAGCTTGCACGCCAGCCTTCGCTGCGTGTCAGCAATCTCTCCGGAGAGCCGTTCATCCTGATCGACCTGCCGCACAGCCGCGACTACTTCCTCTCGATCCTGCACGTCGGCGGCGCGACACCGCGCCTGGTATTGAAGACACACTCCATCGAAATGGTCCGCTCCCTTGTGGCGAACGGCCACGGCGTTTCCATTCTGGTAACGCGGCCGAGCCGTGACTACAGCTACGACGGCAAGCGGATCGTCTGCAAACCGCTGGAAGGAAACCTGCCGCCGCAGAAGATTGTCGCGGCGGCAGCCGCCGAGGGCAGGCTGTCGCCGGCGGCCGAGGCTTTCATCCGGGTGGCACGCAATCATTTTTGACAACATCC
>NZ_LSTO01000001.1:3533548-3551017 GCF_002211445.1 Noviherbaspirillum denitrificans
GTCTTGCGCGGCCAGCGTGATGCTCATGCGCCGCGCCACCGCAACGAAGCCGCGCAGCGCATCAAGCGGCGGCAGGGAAAGCAGTTCATTTTGCATGCGTATAGCTCATGTGAGTCATGCGGAAATAACGGTTGAGGCGGCTATCAATCCCTATAAACTGCAGAGCGTGGGGCGAGGGATTGGCATGATAGAAAATCATGCATAAAGTATGCGCCCGATCCGCCCCCAGCGACAAGGAGCAATGACATGGACATCGCCGCCAGACCCGGTTTTCTCGACCTGATGACCAACCCTGCCTTACGGGCAAAGACGCCGTGCGTGCCGGTTGCACCGGCAAGGGTCGTGATGAAGCTCGACCCCTACCGCATCGCCACGCTGGAGACAAAGGGCCCGGCAGAGATCGGCTGTATGGAGGGGCAGGTGTGGATCACTCTTCCCGGCCAGACGGAAGATGTCATCCTCCATGCCGGCCAGCGTCATCTACTGCCCCGTGCGACGCGTGGTGTGGTGATTTCGACGGTTGGCACGCGCTGCCCCGCGACATTCGGGATTCGTGCAACCGTAACCAAGCCATGGAGCGGCAGGGCGGAAATGCCATTCCAACTGGAGTTTGCCTAGAGCATCGACGGCGGGGCGATACCGTGCTTAAATCACGGGGAGGCGCGCAACCGCGCGCCTGTCCACCTGCGCCCACCGTCATGCTTAACTGGTTGCTCCGCCTTTTTTCTTCCGATGAACCGCAAGCCAAACCCGCAGCCGCTGCGGCAACGGCCAGCCCCGCACCCGTAGCCCCCCCACAGGCACCCGCATCGAAGGTGCAGAACATCGCCACCCACATGGCGCTCTCGACCCAGCGCGACCAGGTGGACTTCATGTTCTCGAGCTGGCTGTTCGAATCGGAGGACAACCCGGACGTCTTCACCAACAAGAATGAGGACACCATCCTCGCCGCACTGGAAGCCACGGTGGCATCCGAAGAGTCGGGCGCGCACATGGTGCGCCGCATGCCCGGCGTGATTCCGCAACTGCTGCAGGTGCTGCGCAACAGCGACTTCTCCGGCGCGGAACTGGCGCGCACCATTTCGCACGATGTGGTGCTGGTGGCGGAAGTGCTGCGCATGGCCAACAGCGCTGCCTACAACCAGGGCACGGCGATCACGAGCATCGACCACGCAGTCCTGATCCTGGGCCAGAACGGCTTGCGCCAGCTGATCACCGGCGTCGCTTTCAAGCCCATCATCAACCTCAATTCCGGCAGCTTCACGCGCATGGTGGCGCCGCGCCTGTGGGCGCAGTCGGAACGCTGCGCCGTCGCATGTGCGCACCTGGCGCGGAACGAGCCGGTCGATCCGCTGGATTCCTTCCTGGTCGGCCTGATCCACAACGTCGGCCTGACGGTATCGCTGCGCGTGATCGACAAGATGTCGGACGGCCGCCAGCCGGTCGGCTCGCCCACCTTCTGCAATTCCCTCGCTGCCTACGGGCGCACACTCACGGCCAACATCGCGCGCGAGTGGCATTTCCCCGACAAGGTAGTGACAGCTATCGCCGAACAGGACGACAAGAGCGCCGGCCGCAACCTCTCGCCGCTGGGCCGCATCCTGATGATGGCCGACCACCTCTCCAAGATCGACACGCTGGCCCGGCAAAAGCATCTCGATGCCGAGGACCCGCGCCTGCTCGACGACCTCACCGGCAAGGAAATCGACTGCCTGCGCCGCCTCTGCGCCGACGAGGAAAAGGACTGGATCGCGATCACCACGGCGCGCCAGTAATTCCCCCGATTGATCCACATCTATCCGATGTTGATCGGCGTGAACTGTCCTGCTCGTTTGCGGACACACTGCTCGTCATCAACGATGGAGGACTTGCCGATGCGGGTAGATCCGGTGTGGAAGAAAATTTCCGATACGTACCAGCAGTGGGACCAGGACAGGAGCGGGCTGATGGCCATCGATGACCTGTCCGAGCGACTGCCGGATATCGATTACGAACTGCTCCTGCGCACGCTGGAACAAGCGGCGCAGGACGGCAGGGTGGATGCGCCGGAAGAGGGCGGCGCATTCCGGCTCATTCCCAATCACTGAACGATCGATGGCACCGCGACCGGTTCATACGCCGCCAGCCGGTCCTGTTCCTCATCGGTGAACAGCATGTTCCTCAAGGCCTGAAGCGCGCCTTGGTCGTTCACGATGGCCTGCCGCCGCGCAAGGTAGTCGGCCACGCGCTGCTGCCATGCTGCCTCTTCGCGGTCGAGCCGGGCGAGCGTGATGGCCGATTCGGCGCCGAGCGCTGCCGCGCGTGCCCGGTATACCTCGTCATCGCTTGCGCCCTGCGCGCGCATCCTGCGCACCGCTTCCTCGGTCTGGTAGGCGTGTCCGGCCGTGAGCAACTTGGGCGCCGGGCCGGCAACAGGCTCGGCCACCGGCTGCGTCATGTCTTCTGTGGGAAGCGCTCGCACGAAGGGAAACAGGTCTGCCGCGGCCACCGGGCGGACGGCGGCTTCCTCGCCGCCTTTCAGGAAAAATGCGGAGCAGGTCACCGCCACCGCGGCAATCCAGAGCGCGGGGTGTCGGATCGGCATGGCTACAGTCCGTAGATAATGCCGGCGATGTTGTCGAACACCGGGTAGACGGTAGTCGCCGGTAGCAGCCATCCGATCACGTCGAAGTGGTCCCACTGGTTGTAGTAACCGAGGTAGTTCCAGTAGCCGCGCACCGGTGCGCCCGAGGTGTGGTTACGCACCGGCTGGCCGGCGGGCGCGCGCATGCTGACGGTGTTGACCACGCCGTCGTTGGCGAACCAGCTGCTGTTGATGAGCACGCGTGACGGATCCTCCTGCGTATAGGAACCCATGCCGCGCACGAGGATGGAGGGCACCACCCATTCGCCCGCCGTCGGCTTGAGGAAGAAGAGCATGTCGTCGCGTGCATACTGGTAGCTGCTGCTCTGGAAGGGCGCGACGATGCGATCGGTGCCGTTGCAGCAGAAGCTGCCCGTCTCCGTCGCCTTGCTGCCGATGGAGAAGTAGAACACGTTGGGCGAGGTCTTCACCCAGGCATTGAGTTCTTTTGCACCGTCCGGACTCAGGTCCCATTGCGCCGAATCCTTGTTGGCGATCGACCAGAAGGCCGCGCCCTTGGTGCGCTCGATGAAATCGGAGAAGCGCTCCGCCGGGCCCTGCGCCAATCCATACTGTTCCAGCTTGAAGTTGTAGGCCGCGTTGCCGCTGCCGCCGAGTCCGGCGACCTCGACGAACTTGCCTGCCCATTCCGCCACGTTCGGCACATAGTTCAGCACGACATTGCGCAGCGTTGTGCCGTCGTGCGGCGTGGAGATGGTGGTCGCGCTCTTCACCCAGCCGGTCTTGCCGCCGGTGTACAGCGCGCCGCTGCCTTCGTTGCCGTTGGGCGAACCGTTCTCCAGCAACTGGATCAGCGTGCGCACCGTCTGGCCGCCCTGGCTGTGCGCGACGAAGTGCACCGGATGCCCGGCATCCCACTGCGGATAAAGTGCGAGCGGATAGTTGTTCGGGTTGTTGGCTGGATCAGCAGCCCAGCACTTGCCGGCGGGCTTCTGGATCTTGCCGAAGGCAGCGTACTGCGCGGTGCGCGCCGCGCCGTAATCCACACAGCCGCCCTTGATCTGGTAGTACAGCTCCACCGCGCGGTCCCAGTTGGAACTCACCGGCCCGACCACGGCTGTCTTCACCTCATGCGTGCCGTTCCAGGTCCGCATGTGTGCTTCGATATCGTTGAAGCCGCCCCAGTACTTGAAGCCGGTCCCCTGCAGCTCATTCGGCCCGAAGCCGAGGAAGCCGTGCACCAGGATGACGGGATCGTTGTTCGCTGCGGCGGCATTGCCGCCGCCGAGCATCGCCAGTGCGCATGCCGCGCCCGCCAGCAGTCTTCCCGATTGCCGAATGGCCCTGTCCAATATTGTCATGCTGTCTCCTCTTGTTGTTTGCATAGTGTGTCGTACATGGACAGCTTGGAGCGAGGGGAAGCTCTGGGCGGCACTTGTCTTTGCAGGCCAAACGATAGACCTTGCAGGCCACGGACGGCATTCGGGACTGGGTTGATGTCTTGCTCATGTCTCCGTCCAACGTTATTCATTGGCCGAATAACTGGATATCGTGAACGGAAATTGGATTCCGCCAAACCGGGCGGCAATAATGAGGCTTCAATAGATGTCCGGCTGCACAACGGCCTGGCATTTCGACAAGGAACCATCATGTTCAACAACGCCGAACAAGAACTCTCCCTGCCCGACCGGCAGGTTCGCTATTCGCTCGCCGTCCGTATTGCGATGGTGCTGCTGGCCTTCTTCAGTGCAGCCTGGTGCCTGCTGCAATGGACGCTCACCACTGAGCCGCGCTTCATGATGGAAGGCATCAGCCGCCAGTTCGTCACGCTGGAAGCCTCGGCCTGCGCCGGCCTCGCCGCCGTCGCCTTCGTGTTCATGATTGCGAATGGATTGGGTTGGCTTGCCACCGTGATCCGCATCCGCCGCGCGCAGAGCGGCAAGCTGGCGGTCAAGCAATCCGCACGCCGCATCGGCGCCTACGTCTGACCTCGTCCCACGGCGTAGGCTTCCGTCCTCGCCGTATCAACTCGATTGCGCAGCACTTCCTCCGCGGAAGGACTTGCGCGATCTCGATCCGATCACTTCCCGGAAGAACGCGACCAGCGCCGGCACATGATGGTCGAAGGTGAACAGGTGGCGCTGCTGCCACACCCGTTCCCGCACCCCACGCATTCCTTCCTTGTCCTTGAGCCGCGCAGCGAGGTCCGCGATATCGCGGTAGCACACGCCCGTTCCCAGCCTGTCCACAAGCGTCTGCGCGGCTACGATCGTGCCGGGATTGGCTTGCTGGATCATCGGTAGTCCCGCCGCGGCCAGCGTGCTCAGGCGGGCGGGGTAGTTCAGATCGTCCCAGGTGGCCCTGCGGATCTCGCCTTCGTTGGCACTGCGGAAGGCATGCAGCCAGCCGGCATCGTAGCGTGAGAATTCCTCTGTCCAGTGTGACTGGTCGACGTTGGGATGCAGGTGCAGGTAGCCGGGCGCCAGCTTCTGCGTCGTCGCGATCCATTCCAGCCATTGCCCCTGCGTGAACTCGCCATAGAAGTGCAGGTGGATGCCATGGCTCGCGAGTTCGGCCACCACTTCCGGATGCAACCCGATAGGACGGCCCGGGGAGACCGTGTGAATGTCGCCATCCGTATCCGACAGCAGAGACGCGCGCGTCTCGCCGAACCAGTCGCGTTTTGGCAGGTCGCCGTCGAGCACGAGTGTCGGCTTGGCGTCCGACAGCCCGGGCACGACGGTGTCGAACCAGTCGCGCATTTCGGGGCTGCAGAAGATCTGCCCGTGGGCATGCCGATACAGGTCCACCAGTTGCGGCCAGGTGCCTTTCTCCATGCAGATGAACGGCCCTTCCTTGAAATGCCAGACGAAGGGAATGCCGGGCGCGGCGTGCATCACTTCGTGCGCGAAGGGCACGGCCCGCCAGTTGAGCAGCGCATAGATGACGTCCGGACGAATGCGGCGAATCGCGTCCTTCCACCGCTCGCGCGGCAAGTCTTCGACATGGCCGAAGGGCAGCGGACCCACGGTGTTGTACCAGTAGGGATCGCGCATCCACAGTCCGTACAGCCGGTGTCCCTGTTCTTCGAGCGCCAGCACCCGGTCGGCGTTGTACGCGAGTTCGCCGGCCAGCAGGATCTTGAGTCCGTTGCGCGCGGGCCGGGTCGCAGGGCGTTCGCGCATTGCACGGTACTGCCGTACCTCGTCGATTGCGTGGCCGGCCGAGCTGTGGAAGCGCAGCGGCACCGCGACACGGTACCAGGAGCGGAAGGTATTGATGCCGCCCGCCGGCTCGCGCATGAGCTTGTGACGCTGCCGGGGATGGTCGACCCATTCGCAGCTCACCCTGCCGGTGCCTGCGAAACGGCCCAATGGACGCAGCTGCGACCAGTACAGCCGTTCGAGGTCATCCGTTTCCAGCTCGTCACGCACCACCCATCGCTGCACGGTCCTGCGGTGCATGCATTGCACGAGCTGCAGGCAATTGCCCGGTACCTGTCCGGCCGCGTGCCGGTTGTAATGGTGCCGCACGCCCGAGAAGGCGAGCACCGTTTCCTGTTGCGCATCGAGGCAGGACTTGAGGCTGGAGAGATGGTTGCGGTAGATCACGTCGTCGCTGGGCAGGTAGGCCACCAGCGGTGCGCGTGCACGCACCAGTGCCTCGTTGAGCGCATTGCCCAGTCCCGTGTTCTCTTCAAGCCGGTAATAGCGGATGCGCGTGTCGCTGAGGTAGCCGGAAACCGTCTCCGCCGTATCGTCGCGCGAGCCGTCGTCGATGATGATCGCTTCCCATGTGGTCATGTCCTGCGCCTGCAGGCTGTCCAATGCGCGCCGGATAAAGTGCGCCTGCTCAAATGTCGGCATCAGCACGCTGACCGCAGGGAGCGTCGCATGGGGCATGGAATTGTCCTCGTGTGTACGTTGATGCAATCGTAGGGAATCATGCGTATGCGGTCTTGATCTGCCACGAGACTTTCACGCACGCATTGCCCGCGAACGATTGATTCACATCAATGGAATATCCGCGGCATTTCCCTGTCTATTCAAGGAAAGGAGAACTGCAGTGAGTCAACCATGGATTAGTGGAAACACGTTTGCCTTGCTTGAGAATGGCGAGCAGTTCTATCCCCGCGTGTTCGAGACAATTGCCAGCGCGCAGCGCGAGGTCCTGCTGGAAACGTTCATCCTCTACGAGGACAAGGTCGGCAAGGCCTTGCATGCGGCGTTGCTGGAAGCCGCGCGGCGAGGGGTGCAGGTCGATGTCACAGTGGATGCGTTCGGCTCGCCCGACCTGTCGAAGGACTTCGTCGCCTCGCTCACGGATGCCGGCGTGCGCCTCCATGTCTTCGATCCCGCACCCCGGCTGTTTGCGCGAGTCAACTACTTCCGACGCATGCATCGCAAGCTGGTGGTGGTGGATGGAAAGCGTGCCTTTGTCGGCGGTATCAACTATTCCGCCGACCACCTTGCCGACTACGGTCCCGAGGCCAAGCAGGACTATGCGGTCGAGGCCGAAGGACCGATCGTGGCGCATATCCGCAGCTTCATGCTGGCGGCCATTGCCGAGGGTCGCGGCAGGCGCCGCTGGTTCACCTGGCGGCGCTCGCATCCGGCGGCGAAGACACTGCCACCGGCGGGTAATGCGGATGCCCTGTTCGTCTGGCGCGATAACCGCGACCACAAGAACGACATCGAGCGCCAGTACCGCCTCGCGATCCGTCTTGCCCGCAAGCGGGTGGTGATCGCCAATGCCTACTTCTTTCCGGGTTACGCTTTCCTGCGCGACCTGCGCAAGGCGGCGCGCCGCGGCGTGGAAGTGTCCCTCATCCTGCAGGGCAATCCCGACATGCCCATCGTGCAGACCGCCGCAGCTATGCTCTACCACCACCTGCTGCACGGCGGCGTGCAGATCTATGAATACTGCGAGCGTCCGCTGCACGGCAAGGTCGCGGTGGTGGACGACGAGTGGGTGACAGTGGGCTCGAGCAACCTCGATCCGCTCAGTCTCTCGCTCAACCTGGAATCCAACCTGATGATCATGGACCGCGACTTTGCTCGGACGGTGGCCGGCGCGCTGGAACGCCTCATGCGGCACAGTTGTACGCGGGTGCAGGCGGCCGACCTGCACGAGCCGCCGTTGTGGCGCAAACTGCGCAGCTTTGTCCTGTTCCACCTGCTGCGTCGTTATCCCTACTGGGCCGGCAGGCTTCCTGCACACGCACCTCGTCTGGCGCCCCATCCAGACTCAGGCGCGGCGGCCGAAAAGCAGGCCTTCCCATGAGTGCGCATCAGCATGCCGGGAAAGCGGAACAGCATGGCACTTCCCGCCGTGGCTGGTGGCCTTGGGCAAAACGGCTCCTGACCCTGGCCTTCTTCGCCGCCGTCGCGTGGCTGCTATACACGCAGGCGCGCGAGGTGGAATGGGATGAAGTGATGGCGGCCATCCGTCGCCGTCCCATGGGCGACATGCTCGCCGCGCTTGGCTTTGCCGCCGGCAGCTATGCGCTGTACAGCTGCTTCGACCTGGTGGGGCGCTACGTGACCGGGCACGGGCTTTCAGTGCCCAAGGTGATGACGGTGAATTTCGTCAGCTATGCGTTCAACCTCAACATGGGTGCGCTGGTCGGCGGTGTCGCTTTCCGCTATCGGCTGTATTCCCGTTTCGGCCTCGACACCGCGACGACGACGCGCGTGGTTGCGATGAGCATGCTAACCAACTGGCTGGGATATTTGCTGCTCGCGGGACTGGCATTCATGTGGATGCCGCCGGAGCCGCCGCCCGACTGGAAGCTGGATGCTGGCGGCCTGCGCGTGCTCGGTGCTGTGCTGCTCGCCGCCGCGCTCGCCTGGCTTGCGTTGTGCGCGTTTTCGCGGCGACGCACGTGGACGGTCAGGGGACACGAGATCGAACTTCCTACAATCCGGCTTGCCTTGCTGCAGCTCGTGATGTCGTCGGCCAACTGGTTGATGATTGCTGCCGCCGTCTATACCTTGCTTGGGCGCGGCATTCCATTCCCGACGGTTCTGGCTGTCATGCTGGTTGCGGCCGTGGCCGGCGTAATTACCCATGTCCCCGCCGGTCTCGGCGTGCTGGAAACCGTGTTCGTCGTGCTGCTCTCGCACCGGATGGCGCGCAGCGAGCTGCTCGCCGCGCTGCTTGCTTACCGCGGCCTCTACTACCTGCTTCCGCTTGCCTTTGCGGCCGTGATTTACCTTGTGCTGGAAGTGCACGCGAGAAAGACAAGACGACAGGCACGCCCTTTGCACGCCAAGCAATGAGCAATGTTGCTGAACTTTCCCGTTCCGCACACATCGCAACTGGACGGCATCTGTTGCCGCAGCGATTCACAGGAGAAACGTCATGTCGAACCAGAAGAGAAGTTCCGAAGAGGACGAAACCAGGGCGCAGAAAGAGCAATCTTCGCAGGGCATCCATCCCGTGTCGCAGACGCCGAAGGATGTCAGCCCGGAGGACGCCGCATCAAAGGATGTCACCCACCGCAATCTCCGCTCCGATGATCCGGACGAGAAGGAAGAGGAATCGCTCGACGATGCAGTCGAGTTGACTTTCCCTGCAAGCGATCCGGTGTCGGCAGCCGGCGGCGGCGTCACGCGCATCGAGGTGCCGAAGCAACCTTGACCACTCGATCCGGAAGCGACGGCGGGAAAAATTTCCATGCCGCGTGTAATTCCGGGACGCGGTGCCGCGCATGAGCATCACGGAAGTCGCGATCGGTTCCATCGGCGACCTCGCATGCGAGGTGAAGCGGCTGACCGCCATGGGACAGCGCTGGCTGTTCCGCGGGCAGGTGAATGCACGCTGGGTCCTGTCACCCAGCGTGCATCGCGGTTATACGCCGCAGCAGGAACGTTACCTGACGAACGAGTTCCGGGTGCGTGCGCGCAGCCGCTACTTTTCCTGCCCTGTCAGCGGCGACTATCCCGGCTGGCTGGCGCTCATGCAGCATTACGGCTTGCCCACGCGCCTGCTCGACTGGACTTATTCGCCGCTGGTCGCTTCCTTTTTCGCGCTGCATCCGGACTATGTGCCGCCTGCCTGCAATCCTGCGCGCGATGCGTGCATATGGGCACTCGATGCGCGCCAGCTCAACGAATCGCAAGGATTCGAGCCGCTGATTTTCCCGCTCGATGCAACATCATACGAACCGCTGATCGTGCCGGCATTCAAGAACCGCAAGGAACTGAACACTGTCGGCGTTGCGATGGCGATTGAACACGATCCGCGCATCCAGTTGCAGCAGGGCGCATTCACGATTCACTCCAGCCGCGTGCCCATCGATGCGATGGATGGCGCCAGGCAGTGGCTGCACAGGCTCATCATTCCGAACGCAGCCATTCCCGCATTGTTCGAAGAGCTGACATTGCTGGGGATACGGAAATATTCGCTGTTCCCGGACCTGGCGGCACTGACGTCGGAGCTGCGCGCGATCCACTTGCCGCGCGCAGCCTCCTAGAGCCGCTTTTCGGGGCGCGCCTGGGATGCATTTTTCACATGCGCCGCCACATCTTCCTCCGGCGTCGACATGTGCCGGATGAACCAGCCCGCTGCCAGCGAAGCGACCTTCGCCAGCTTGCCTGCTTCCTCGAACAGGTGTCCCGCTTCGGGGATGATTTCCATGCGCTTTTCGCAGTCGAGCGCAGCCAGTGCGGTCTGGTTGAGGGCGATGACGGCGCTGTCGAAGCCGCCCACAATCAGCAGTGTCGGCGTAATGACAGCCTTCAGCACCTGCTCCCCGGCCATGTCCGGCCTGCCGCCGCGCGACACGAGCGCGCCGATATCGTCCGGACGTTTCGCGGCCACCCGCAGCGCGGCGGCGGCGCCGGTGCTCGCACCGAACAGGCCGAGCGGCAGGGCGGAAGCGGATGGCGAATGCCGCAGCCAATCCACAGCCGCATCCAGGCGGCGTGTCAGTAGATCGATGTCGAAGCGCATGCGTTCATCGTCATCTTCCGTGGCGGTAAGCAGGTCCATCAGCAGCGTGCCGATGCGCGACTGACGCAGGGCAGCAGCGACGTAATTGTTGCGCGGGCTCAGCCGGCTGCTTCCGCTGCCGTGTGCGAAGAGAACCACGCCGACGGGATCGGGCGGTATCTCGAGCATGCCTTCGACGTGGACCGGGCCGCAGGGGACCCGGACGAGTTCCGTATGCAGTGACGATGCCATCGCGCTCTCCTTTGCATTGCCGTTCGTGTCATGGACATTTCAGCAATAGCAGGGATTTGCGCGGTTGGAATGCCGATTTGACAATGGATTGCCGTGACGGCGCATCCTTTGACGGAGCTCAAACAGGAGGGCGACGCGATGACTGGATGGCTGCGGGCCGCCACTCCTCGATCTCGTCGTACGGGCACACCAGCGGCGTGCCCGCGGTCGTATAGGTGAAGCACCAGCTGGCGAGGTTCCAGCGCATTTCGCGTTCGCCGTCCTTCGTCGTCACGATGCAGAGTTCTCCGTCCTTCAGCAGGGAGAGTGCGTTCGGCGTTCTCATGTCCAGTCCTTCCACCTTGGTTGACTCAAGGTTGATTATACTGGATGAAAAAACAGTGGTTCGCGACTTATTTCGCCGTCAGCGGTATGTTGTCGAATTTCACGCCTTCCCAGCCGTGCTTCATGAAATTGCGGATGTTCTGGTGGTCACTTCCTTGCGGGTTCTTCAGCACATCGTCGCGGTAGTAAGCGCCGAAGCAGGCCAAAGTCTGTTCCTTCGACAGCTGGTTGAGCTTCGCAAAGGCGAACAATTTGCAGGAGCCGGAATTCTGGCCCGCTTCATTGCGCGTCTCGCCATTGGTGAAAGCAGCAGGCGTGAAATCGTAATGCGCGGCAATCACGGCCATCGTGTCGTCGAAAGCGATCGATTCGGGGGCCTTGTTGAGTGTGTGGAGGAAGTCGTCCAGGTTCATGATGTCGCCAGGTTATACGGGGCGCCTATCTTACCTTGACCGGCAAGGCACTCGCCAAAAGAGTACACTGCAGAATTGATTTGCTCTCCGGGAGGGATGCCATGCCTCAACTGATGAAGATCGACTTCGTCTCCGACATTTCCTGCCCGTGGTGCGCGATCGGCCTGCATGCGCTGGAGAAGGCGCTGGACCGCATCGGCGACGAGGTGGTGGCGGACCTGAGCTTCCAGCCTTTCGAACTCAACCCGCAGATGGTGCCGGAAGGGCAGGACATCAACGAACACCTTGCCGAGAAATACGGCGCCACACCCGAGCAGTCGCAGCGTACCCGCGAGATGATCCGTGCGCGCGGCGAGGAAGTTGGCTTCACCTTCAATATGGAAGGCCGCAGCCGCATCTACAACACCTTCGATGCGCATCGCCTGCTGGCATGGGCAGCAGAAGAAGGGAAGCAGCGCGAACTCGAGCATGCGTTGTTCAAGGCCTACTTCACCGATGGCGAGAATCCGGGATCGCACGAGGTCCTGGTACGGCTCGCGGGCGAAGTCGGATTGGACAAGGCGCGTGCAAAGGACATCCTTGCATCGGACGACTATGCAACCGAAACGCGCGAACAGGAAAACTTCTTCCTCGAACAGGGCATCAGCTCGGTGCCGGCCGTCATCCTCAACGACCGTTACCTGATTTCCGGCGGCCAGCCAGTGGACGTATTCGAGCAGGCGCTGCGGCAGGTGCTGGCAGAGGGCTGAGCATGGACAGGGACGCATTCGTCGCCTTGCTCGCACAGGAAGGCTTCAAGGAACTGGTCACCGTGGAACGCGAGCCGGACGGCGGGCTGGACACGCATACCCATCCGTTCGAGGCGAAGGCGCTGATCCTCGACGGCGAAATCCGCATCGTATGCGGCAGCGCCGAAAGCGTGTACGGTCCCGGTGACATTTTCCATCTGATGGCCGACGAACCGCATACGGAATATTACGGCCCGCGCGGCGTTCGCTACCTCGTTGGGCGGCGGCAAGACAGGGAAAGTCCCGCGCATTCCTGATTAATCAAACCATTCGCCATCGGGATGGGCGATAATTCGCCCCCCGGCCTCGTATTTCCAGCAGGGCGGGCGTCTGTAAAACTTTTTTGAAGGCAATACATTGGCAACCAGAAGCAAGCGCTGGAACGGGAATGTCGATTCCCTCTCCGTCGAATTCCTCAAGGACGTAATGGCCAAGATGGCCGATTACGGTGATCGTGTTCAGTTTTCCCTGGTCACAGGCGGTCCCGTCCCGAGCTACCAGGTCACCAATACGCTCGGCAAGGCCATGGCGTTCGATGGCAACCACCACCTGCTGAAGCCGGAAGGGCACGAGTTCGCCGGTGCGAATGCCACGCAGGTATTCACGATCGAACAGGTGAAGACCGCCGTGTCCGGTTTCGGCCTCGGGCCGCGTACCTCGACTTCCCGCACGGTGCGCACCGTGCGCTCGAGTTCCGGCGGCACGGGCACGCGCACCAGCGCCGCCCGCCTTGAAGAGCAGTTCGCCGCGCAGCGCTACGAGTACTTCCGCAACAATCGCCAGTCGTTGCCGGCCACGATTTCCCAGCACACCGAAGAGATCACCCAGCTCATGAAGCAGGGTAAGTCCGTCGAGGACGCCTTCGGCGAAGTCTTGAAGAAGTACTTCTGACGCAGACGGAGCCAAAGTGAAAAGGCCTCCGCATGCGGAGGCCTTTGAATTTGGTGCTGGTACTGCTTCCCTCCCGCCAGCTCCGGTGGATGCAGCCTGTTCTTCTGAAAACCTTGGTCTCACTCCGAGGGCTGCATGGGACCGAATCATACAGCGAAAAGGTGACGCGGGTGTGACATTGCGTAACGCAATTGCTCAACATTCCTCGCCTTGCGCATCTTCGCCGGGCTTCTTCAGGCCGAGGCGCACGTGCAGTGTTTCTTCATCAATATTCATCAGTGTCGCGATGGCGGCGAAATCGTCGGGCAGCGCCGGGTCGTCCCAGCCATGCGCGGTGTGGCGCGCGAGGTCGACGGCGAGCTTGACGTTCTTGACACGCGGTTTGTCGCTCGCATCGTCATCCATCAGCGTGAGCAGCAGTTCCGGCAGCTCCCAGGTGCGGCACACCATGGTCTGCAGTTCATGCATCGGGAAGCCGAGCACCTTTGCCTGGGCGTCTGCGCTGCGCATGGACGGGTCGGCTTTCTGTAACGCCTGTATCTGCAGCGCCTGTTCCGGCGCATGGCACCAGACCAGCATCTCGCCGAGGTCGTGCAGCAGCGCCGCGATCGCGACTTCCTCGCTGTTCAGGTCACAGCGCCACGTAGCCCATTCAAGCGCGTAATGCGAGGCCCGCTGCGCGCGGCGGATCACCTGCAGCAGGCCGAGCAGCGCCTGCGACTTGAGGTGCTCCTCGATGACGTCGAATCGTGAAAAATGATGGAAGAAGGGTTCGACGCCGAGCATCATCACCGCATGTTCGACCGTCGAGAGGTCCTGCAGTTGACGCCGTCCCCGATGGGCGGCGGAAAAGCGCAGCACGCGCGCGGTCATCATCGGATCGTGCAGCACGATGTCGGCGATCTCGCGCACGTTGATGCGATCGATACGCTCTTGCGCCGCAGCGATGGCGTGCGCGGTGTGGCGCAGGACGGGCGGGTCCTTTTCCGAGAGGTGGCGGGCCCAGGAATCGATGCCGGAGAGCGGTGTCGTCATGACAGTCACGGAAGTCTGCCTGTCATGAGCTTATTGCACATCCGGCAACGAGGCAAGGAATCACTTCTTGTCGTCGCGCTCGAACTGCCCTTGCGCGGTGCCGACAATCAGCGGATCGGGAACGCTGACGGCTGCACGGTCCTTGTTGGTGTACTCCAGTCTCTGCAGCACGCAGCGCATCGCATTCAGGCGCGCGCGCTTCTTGCAGTTTGACTTGATGACCATCCAGGGGGCGTCCGCGGTGTCGGTGTAGAAGAACATCGCTTCCTTGGCCTTGGTGTAGTCGTCCCACTTGTCGAGCGAAGCCATGTCGATCGGGCTCAGCTTCCAGTGCTTGAGCGGATCGGTCATGCGCTGCTCGAAGCGCAGGCGCTGCTCCTTCTGCGTGACCGAGAACCACAGCTTGAACAGGTGGATGCCGGAGCGCACCAGCATGCGTTCGAATTCCGGCGTCTGGCGCATGAATTCCAGGTATTCGTTGTCTGTGCAGAAGCCCATCACGCGCTCGACGCCGGCGCGGTTGTACCACGAGCGGTCGAACAGCACGATCTCGCCCGCGGTCGGCAGGTGCTGGTTGTAGCGCTGGAAGTACCACTGGCCGCGTTCGGCTTCGGAGGGCTTTTCGAGTGCCACCACACGTGCGCCGCGCGGATTCAAGTGTTCCATGAAGCGCTTGATGGCGCCGCCCTTGCCGGCGGCATCGCGGCCTTCGAACAGGATCACGACGCGCTGTCCGGTTTCCTTTACCCATGCCTGCAGCTTCAGCAGCTCGACCTGCAGCGTGCGCTTCTGCGCTTCGTAGCTCTTGGTCGACAGGCGGTACTTGTACGGATACTGCTCGCGTTCCGGGCCGTCATTGAGCTGGGAGTCGGTGTGCGGGCCGCGCTTTTTCTTTCCCGGCTTTGCGGCTTCTTCAGCCCGCTTTTTTTCCTGGCGGATTGCCTCGAGGTCGGCGGCGCGCGCAGCTGCGGGATCGGTCGGATGCGCCGGCTCGTCAAGGACGGGCGCCTTGCGCACACGCGGCGGCTTCTTTGCTGTTACCGCGATCCGGGCGGAGGGCAATGCGAGCACGCTGGCGGACGCCTGGGCCGCGCGCGGCCTGGCCGGCTTTTTCAGGGAAACCGCTTTTGCATTTGTTGCCGACTTTGCCATGACACCACCTCTAAAAGGGAAAACCGCGAGAAAAACCATTGTTCGCAGTTCACCTGAAGCGGGGCAATGATCTGGATCAAACCTTGCCAATGTGCAATTGCAGCAAATCGCCCTTACGCGGAGGGCGTGAGCGCGCGCTGTACTTGCGCGATGAGGGTCTTGTGATCGATCGGCTTGGCGATATAACCGTCGCAGCCGGCAGCTCGCACCCGTTCTTCATCGCCGCGCATCGCCATGGCGGTGAGCGCGAGCACCGGGATCGCACACGTCACCGGGTCGGCTTTCAGGAGCCGGGTCGCTTCCAATCCGTCCATGCCGGGCAACTGCACATCCATCAGGATCAGGTCGGGCCTCTGCCCGCGCGCGGCGAGCAGGCCGGTTTCGGCATCGAGCGCCTGGATGGCCTGATGACCATTCCTTTCGAGGATGAATACCGCGAGCTTCATGTTGGCGGGGTTGTCTTCCACAATCAGGATGCGGGCCATCCTATTGGCCTTTCCCGGGAAGCGCCCGGCGCACTTCGCCGATGAAGCGTCCGTGGTTGAATTCAGCCTTCTGCATGATCTCGATCACGCGACCGTTCAGCCTTTCACGGTCTTCCGGCGCGATCTGCTTGGCAGTCATGACAACAACCGGGATCGCGCGGGTGACCGGGTCGTCCTTCAATGCCTCGACCACATCGAAGCCGTTCATCCCCGGCATCATCAGGTCGAGCACGATCAGGTCGGGGCGGCGGTCGCGCGCGAGTTCGATGCCTTCCCTGCCGCCGTAGGCCGGCAGGACTTCATAGCCGGCCGCATCGAGATGGGTGCGCGTCAGCTCCACCGACCGGTGGTCGTCGTCCACGACCAGTACGGTACGTGGCGCACCGCTGGCAGCAGCGCGGAAGCCGAGCGTTTCCATCGTCTGCAGCAGTTCATTCCGGCTGACCGGCTTTTGCAGCACACGCGCCGCGCCCAGCGAAAGCCCGTGATTGCCGTCGGCCACAACGGAAAAGATCACTACCGGAATGGTGCACAGCCGTGGATCCCGCTTGAGCCGCTCCAGCATTTCCCAGCCATCCATGCCGGGCAGCAGGATATCGAGCACGATCACATCCGGCATCTCGCGCGCCGCCAGTTCCAGCCCCACTTCGGCGGTGCTGGTGCGCTTGATGCGGAAGCCTCCGTCCTCGAGCTGCATGCGCAGCAAATTGGCCGCCATCTCGTCGTCCTCGATGACCAGCGCCAGCGGCGCGTCCTGCCCGTCGGTCGGCACTGTCGTCACGGACGCCGGCGCCGCGTGGTGCGCGTCGCTGCCATCCGATGCGATCCACGGCAGCCAGACCGTGAACGTGGAACCCTTGCCCGGTTCACTTTGCAGGGTGACATCGCCGCCGTGCAGCTCGGCGAGACGTTTCAGCAATGCCAGCCCGAGGCCGGTACCTTCATAGCGGCGCGACAGCTGGCTGTCGATCTGCGAGAAGGGCTCGAACAGCCTCGCCTGGTCCTCGGCCGAAATGCCTATGCCGCTGTCGGTCACGGCCATCTCCAGGAAGTACGGCCAGTTTCCGCGCGCAAACCGATCCCGGCCTGCCTTGCGTACCGTTACCGTGACCTTGCCGCCTTCCGGCGTGAACTTCACCGCGTTGGAGAGCAGGTTGTAGAGAATTTGCCGCGTCTTGCGGCCGTCAATCCGGATATCTTCAAGGTCAGGTTCGACATCTGCCGTCAGCTGCAGCCGCTGCGACAGCGCGCGTTCGCGCATCACATGCAGGCAGTCGCGGACCAGCGCTTCGATCATGACGGGCTCCAGTTCCAGCGTCATCTTGCCTGCTTCGACCTTGGACAGGTCGAGGATGTCGTTGATGAGCGCCAGCAGGTGCTTGCCGCTGTCGTAGATGTCGGTGATGTATTCGGTCTGGTGCGGCTCCAGGTCGCCCGCCAGTCCGTCCTTCAGCACTTCCGAAAAGCCGATGATGGCGTTGAGCGGTGTGCGCAGCTCGTGCGACATCGTCGCCAGGAAATCGGACTTCATGCGGTTCGCTTCCTGCAGCTGGCGGTTCTTGTCCTCCAGCAGATGGTTAGCGTGCTCGAGTCGCATGCCGAGACGTTCC
>NZ_LSTO01000001.1:3551027-3560465 GCF_002211445.1 Noviherbaspirillum denitrificans
GAATGGGCATGCCAAAAGCGTCTCTAGTGCGGGATGAAGTTATCACATTAACAATCGCAAAAATCCATTCTCTTAGAAGATATGTTTGTGCAAGGCTTGACCCCGAAGGATTCCAAATATGGCGTGTTTGAATCTCGTTTATCCCATAAATTTGGTATGGCTCGTCGACGGGAGTACGAGTCTAATGTTAACTCCTCGTATTCCATGAATATTTACTTGGAGTGAATTGGATGTCGCAAATGTTGACCGAGCGCCAGCAACGCGAACGTAACTACCATCGAGAGCATTTTGACCGTATGCGCGATGCGTTATTAGCCAAACCATTCTCATATGAAGTCTTATCTAAACCATCAAGGCGATGGTGGAATGCCTACTGGCAGATGTTCCACCATATAACGTCAATTGATCTGATCGGAAAAAAGATTCTAGTCGTCGGCTGCGGGGCAGGCGATGATGCACTCCGAATTGCAAAACTCGGCGCAGAAGTCTTCGCTTTTGATTTGAGTTCAGAAGCAATTAACTTGGCAAAGGCTTTAGCAAGTAGGGAGGCTTTGTCTGTTACATTCGAGGAAATGGCGGCTGAGAACCTCCAATATCCAGATCATTTTTTCGATGTAGTCATTGCGCGCGACATACTTCATCATGTGGATGTCACAAAGACAGTGGCGGAATTGGATCGAGTATCTAAACCAGGCGCTGTATGGATAGTGAACGAAATTTATTCCCACTCCGCGACCGAGCTGGTCAGGCGTAATTTTTTCACTGAACGAGTTCTATACCCTTTGATGCGGCATTTCATCTACGGACACGATAGACCGTACATAACAGAAGACGAGAGAAAGTTATCTGAGAGAGATATTGCGAAGATCAAAAAGCCTTTGTCTCATCTCGAAGTCAGTAAACATTTCAACTTTCTTGTTACACGAATATTTCCCGATCGTTGGCAAAATGTCGCAAAGATAGATAGGGTCTTACTTGTTGCATTAGCTCCGCTAGCGCATTTTTTATCCGGTCGTGTACTAATTGTTGGAAGAAAATAGAGGAACATGGAAATCGCGAATTGGATGTAGAAGCAGAATGTTCTATCGAACATTACCGAGCAATGGGGTCAGGCATTACATGAACGCATCTATTTTCAGGTACCTATTCTCGCTGCCCGCACCCAAGAAAATGTGTTTGTGCAGGGCCTGACCCCGATCTTCTATTCGGCTTAATGCTTTGCCTATACATTTCTGCCAGCTGGTACTGGACTTGCTGCCAGCCTTCCGAGGTGGTGAGGGTGTTGTGATCGCTGCCCAGACTCAGCAAAAGATCATAGCCAGCATGGCTGCATCATCAACTAGCATGATGGAGAGCGTTGTCGACCAGAATAGGGTGTTGGCGCTAAATCGGTGGAAAAGGTGTTGGATCATTTTCGTTGGTGCCACCAATCCGGAGGCGGCACTGGCTTAGGCAGACAATGGGGTCAAGTCTTGCATGAATACTTCTGTTTTCAAGTGCCGATTCTCGCGGCTCCCCACAACAGAAAATGCGTTCGTGCAAGACCTAACCCCGAGTTTGATGACCCCTCGTTCTTCCTACACGGTCCGCATTTTCTCCAATTCCCTTAGTGCATGTTTTTAAATTGCCAATCTTTAGCCAAGTCTTCAGATGCGCTACTCGTCCATCAAAAGCCATTTAAAGCCATACGTTATCGTGGCTCGGCGCAGGACAACGATAAATCATGCATTTGCTTCCGCAATCGCTCCGAGCGACGCATACTCTGACAGCCTTGTAAGGGCAGCTGTCCTAGTATTGGGCCAAGATCCCGACAAAGATCTCGCTTGTGCTTACTGCGGTGATCCCGCACAAACTTGGGACCATATATTTGCAACCGTAAAGGATTCGCGCTTTAGTGGGCATGGACATCGACTAGGAAACCTCCTTCCATGCTGCAAACCGTGTAACTCCAAAAAAGGGAACAAGAATTGGCGCGACTATCTAGCCGGACTCAACTTGCCGGACTATGACAAACAGGCGGCGCGCATTGATGCGTACCTAACTAGGTATTCAACCCAAGACTTACTGCCGCAGGAATCCCCCGAATACGAACGCCTGTTACAGATTAAGGAACAGGTCATGACGCTCTTGGCAGAAGCAGATCAAATTGCAAGAGTGATCCGAGATAAGTAATCAAGCACTCCAATAAATGCTGATCGATAACTGTGCTGCTTCGTTAATAACAGCATCAAGCTTGAAAAAACGCCCTTCGTTGAAGGGCGTTTTTTATATGGAGACGCGGTCTCGTTTAGCCACAAGCCCCAATCGCCCCACAAGCCGTACAAAACTCACACCCATCCTTCTTGATGACCGTGGTATTGCCACACTCGCGGCACAATTTGCCATGAATCGTCGGCGCCGGCTTAGCCGCATGCACATGCGCCGGCTCATCCGTCACCACACCCATCGCCTTCACCGGCATCCCCTCTTCCGTGAGAATCCCCAGCATCGCATAGCGATGAATCACCAGCTGCGCAATATACGCAACGGTCGACGGATAGCTGGCCTGCTTCTCGCTGCCCGGCACACGCGCCAGGAAGTCACCGCGCGGTTCCGCGTAGTTGAGCAGCTTGCGCAGCTTCATGCCGATCCATGCCGGGTCGACCACGCGCATGTCGTGCGACAGCAGCTTGCACAGGCCGTCGAGGGTGTGCGGGTGGCCGCCGGTCAGCCACATGCTGTACGGACGGCGGGTGCCGTCGGGCATCTGGAGTTCTTTCAGCATCAGCACGAAGTCGTCTTCGGTGGCCGGGTTGCGTACGTCTGCGACCCAGGCGAGCGTGCCGTCGGTGCCGGTCTTGGGCTCGTGCGGGGCGAACAGGGCGTCGAGGACCGGGGTCGGGTCGTTGTCCTGCTTGTCGAGAGCGCCGAGCTGGTTGTAGCGGAATTCGACAAGCTTGGCGAATGCCGCGGTTGCGCTCGGGACTTGCACGATCTGGCCGGTCGGCGGCATCGGCATCTCGAATGCGTCGCCGTAGGCGCTCGACAGCAGTGCGAGGCGGCGGCGCAGCCAGCCGCGGTCGTTGGCGCGCATGTCGGTGGACAGGGTCTTGGCGATGGCGTCGAGGCCGCGCGGGGGCTGGCCGCCGAGGACCCAGACTTCGAACGGGACGCCGTCCTTGTCGCTGACCGCCACGGCGAACTCGCCTTGCGGGGTGTCGATGATTTCACTGATCCATGCGGAGGCGCCGGCTTGCAGGCGCGGACGCGACGGCCAGCGCAGCGAGGCCATCGGGGGCGCCATTGCGAGGTCTTTCAGCACGAGGCGCTTGTCCTGCTCGGTCAGTTGCATCGGTTGCGGGTTAGTGCTGGCCGGCGCGACCGAAAGCACCGCACCGAGCACGCCGTTGGGGCGGTAGGTGGTGATGCCCTTCAGGCCCTGGCGCCAGGCTTCCATGTAGAGGTCCTTGAATTCCTCGTACGGGTAGTCTTCGGGCACGTTGACGGTCTTGGAAATCGCGGCGTCGATATACGGTGCAACGGAGGCCACCATCAGCATGTGGTTGATGGCGGAGATTTCCAGTGCGGAGACGAAGGCTTCCGGCAGCTTGGTGGTGTCGTTGCCGAGCGCGCGGTAGACGCGGTAGGCGTGGTCTTCGACGGTGTAGTCCTTCTTGGTGCCGTCGGGCATGCGCTTGGTGCGGTTGTAGAACCAGGAGAACGCGGGCTCGATGCCGTTGGAGGCGTTGTCGGCGAAGGCGAGCGAGATGGTGCCCGTCGGTGCGATTGAGGTCAGGTGCGAGTTGCGGATGCCGTGCTTGGCGATCTTGGCCTTGAGGCCTTCCGGCAGGCGGGAGGCGAAGCCGGCCTTGAGGTACTTGTCGGCGTCGAACAGCGGGAAGGCGCCGCGTTCCTGCGCGAGGTCGACCGAGCTCTCGTACGCCGCATCGCGCATCACGCGCGAGATGTTGGCGGCGAGCATGCGGCCTTCTTCGGTGTCGTAGCGCACGCCGAGCATGATGAGCGCGTCGCCCAGGCCGGTGAAGCCGAGGCCGAGGCGGCGCTTGGCGTCGGCTTCGCGTGCCTGTTCCGGCAGCGGCCACTTGGTGGCGATGAGGACGTTGTCGAGCATACGCACGCCGAGCTTGGTGACTTTGGCGAGCAGGTCGAAGTCGAACTTGGCTTCAGCGGAGAACGGCTTTTCGACGTAGGCGGTGAGGTTGAGCGAGCCGAGGCAGCAGCAGCCGTAGTCCGGCAGCGGCTGTTCGCCGCAGGGGTTGGTCGCTTCGATGTATTCGGCGTAGGAAAGGTTGTTTTCCTGGTTGATGCGGTCGAGGTAGAGCACGCCGGGTTCGGCGGCGTTGTAGGTGCTCTGCATGATCAGGTCCCAGATCAGGCGGGCCTGGACCTTCTTGTACACCCACTTGCCGTCGTCGCGCAGGTAGGCGCCCTTGGCCTTGATGTCGCTGTTGGGTTCGACCTTGTGCGCGAGTTCGAATTCGCCGTCGCTTTCAACGGCCTGCATGAAGGCATCGGTGACGCCGACGGAGACGTTGAAGTTGTTGAGCTGTCCCTTTTCCTGCTTGACGGTGATGAAGTCGACGATGTCCGGGTGCTCGACGTTGAGCACGGCCATCTGCGCGCCGCGGCGTGCGCCGGCGGATTCGACGGTTTCGCAGGAGCGGTCGAAGACCTTCATGTAGGAGATCGGGCCGGAGGCGGAGCTGCCGGTGCCCTTGACCATCGCGCCCTTCGGACGGATGGCGGAGAAGTTGTAGCCGACGCCGCCGCCGCGACGCATCGTCTCGGCCGCTTGCGCGAGTGCGGTGTAGATGCCGGGCTTGCCGCCGACGTCTTCGGTGATGGAGTCGCCGACCGGCTGCACGAAGCAGTTGATCAGCGTGGTCTGCAGGCCAGTGCCCGCGGCGCTCGATACGCGGCCGGCGGGGATGAAGCCGTTCTGCATCGCCCAGAGGAATTCTTCTGCGTATTTCTTGCGCAGCTTGGGCTGTTCGATTTCGGCAAGCGCCTTCGATACGCGGGTGATGACCTGGTCGACGGAGGTTTCGTCGCCTTTCGCGTACTTCTCGATCAACACTTCGGTGGAGATGTCTTGCGGCTCCGCGAGCGCGATGACGGCGCTTTCCAGTTTATGCATGAATGGACTCCCTAATAGCCTGTGGCTGTCTGTCTGAATTGGTGGTTGCGGTGGTGAATTCGGTGCGGGGCCGCGATTATACGGCAGCTTTCGCGGTTGCTGCCGGGGCCAGGACGGTAATGAGAGGCGAAAGCATGGATGCGTTCATGGGGCGGCTCGTGGTCCTGGATTGAAGGGGCAGCGGCCGCTGTCGAGGACGCAAAAAATGCTTCCCGGCAGCTGGGCCATCGTGGATTCTAGCGAGCCGCAAAACGCCCCTACCTTGACGCAGATCAAGCATTTCCCGGTCGAATTGATATGCGTCTAAGTGCGGGGAAAAGGGGGGTAACGTGCGGGGTTTTGGTGTTGGATTTCGGGTGGGGGAACGCGACCGTATTTGCGTCCCGTCTCAGTCCTTCTTCCACCTGTTATGCCCGACAAACTCTTCCCAGGTCAGGAAGCCGTCCTTGTCCTTGTCGTAGCGGTCGAAGTGTTCCGCGATATACGGCAGCGATGCCGCCGCCTCGTCCTTGGAGATCTTGCCGTCCTTGTCGGTGTCGGCGGCATCGAACTTTTCCTGCGCCTGCTTGTGCGCAAGGCGGGCCATGTCGCCCTTGCGGCCGTCCTGGTCGAGCTTGGGGACGATGGTCTGGGCGTGGGCGATGCCGGCGGCGGCGAGGAGGACGAACAGGATGGCTGAGGGTTTCATGTCGGTTTCCTTGGATCAACCGTTATATCCTAGCGGGCATCGTACGTCGCGCCCTAGCATCTGGATCAAACCGGCAAAAAAAAACCCGCTGCCTTGCGGTAGCGGGTTAAATCCAATTCTAGGAGAGTTGGAGGAGACAGGAGTAACTATAGTCCCCCAACAAGCGACCGTCTGCTTTATTGTCGTGATAACCGGTATACGTGTTATTTATATCTGAGCAATGTTGCACCGCATTGGTGCATATCAGGGCGTATAAATGGAAAAGCCCGCTCGGCTTCTGGCCAAGCGGGCTTTATTTTGTCTCCTACCCTGTCATCCTGTGATGGATTTTTTTGGAACGGGAATCTTACACTGAAGGGCGGCGGACATGTCATTTCCCTGTCACAAACCGTTGCATCTTGGCAGTTGACAGGAAGCAAAAAGCCCGCTCAAGGGCGGGCTTCCTGGGTTGATACAAGAGTAGATTCCTGGAGCCCTTACCTATCTGGAAAGTGGTCCAGTCAGTGAATCTGCTCTTGTATCCGTACTCGGTGTCGAGTGCGCATGAGGGGACTATACGGGTTAACCCCAAGCCGCGCAACTCAACAATCCTCAAAAAAGCGGCATGTTTTCAGTGCTGTACATCGTTTTGCGGAAGTCGTTTGTGAAGTGACAATCGCGCGCGAAAACCTTGGCCTCGCATTGCTGGTCCAACCGGCATGATCCTCTCCCTGGAGTGCGCCATGCCGACCTTCGTCCAGCACAACAACATCAATATCGTGACCCTGTATCGCGACGACGAAATCGCGGTGCATTGCCAGCCGGGCGACATTGCGCTGAAGCAGGAAGGGGATCACTGGATGACCTATGACGTGCGCACCAGCGGCCAGGTGGTCGCGGCAGGCTTTCCGTGTGAAAGCTATGACAAGGCGCTGGCGGCGGCGAAGGCCGTCGCGGAGAATCCGGCGCGGCCGAAATAATAAGCGGAATTCTCCAAATCGGGAATAAAACACAGTTTTCCCAATTTCAAATTGATCTGAAATAGGGAATTCGGAAATTCCCATTTCTTTCCTGCCGGCATTGCAATCTCCTCGCCGATAATCCCACTCGAATACAAAGGTCTTGAACATGCTCGATGTCTGTTTGACAACGACATCGCGCAACGCGCGAGCACATGTGTGCCTGCAACTGATTGATGTTGGTATCGATGCCGATCTCGAATTTCCTGTCGTCCGGGCGCCTGGTCATGGCGCTGATGTTCGCCGCCGTGCTGGCGGGCTGCGCGAGTCCCGCAATCCGGGGCCAGCTGAGTTACGACCTGCGTCCGCAGAATGAGCGGACCGACCTCGTCTGGCCGCAGCCGCCGGACCCGCCGCGCTATCGCTATATCGGCGAACTGGTCGGTGAACCGAACTTCGTGCCCGTTGAAAAGAAGGATGTCACCGTTGCATCCGCGGTCAACTGGCTGGCCGGGATTTTCGAAGATCCCGATCCCTTGATGATGCTCCGCCCCCAGCATGGCCTGGTGAGCGACGACGGCCGCATCTATGTGGTCGATGCGGGCCGCAGCGCGGTCTTTGTGTTTGACCCCAATCCGCCCGCCGACGGCAAGTCGAACAAGGAAGGCGGACAGCTGATCGTCTGGAATGGCCGCGAAGGCCAGGTCGGCTTCAATGCGCCGGTCGCCATCGCCGAAGTATGGGACGGCGACCTCGCCGTGTCCGATGCCGGTGCGGCCGCGGTGCTGCGCATCAATCGCAACGGCGTGATGGTCAGCCACTTCGGCGAAGACATCCTGAAGCGCCCCACCGGGCTCGCCTTCGACAAGCGCCGCGGTCTGCTGTATGTCGCGGACACGGCAGCCAACGACATCAAGGTCTATGACAACGGCGGCCGCCTCGTCGATACCGTCGGCGGCCCCGGGGAAGACATCCGCTCGCTGAATGCGCCGACCCACATGGCATTCGTCGACGACCACCTGTATGTCAGCGACACGCTCAACAGCCGCATCCAGATTTTCGACGAAGCCGGCCAGCGCGTGCGCGGCTTCGGCGAGCGCGGCATCACGGTGGGCAACATGGCGCGGCCCAAGGGCGTGGCGGCGGACGGCGCGGGCATCCTCTATGTGGTGGAGTCGTATTTCGGCCACCTGCTCGCCTACAACGACAAGTATGAATTCCTGATGGGCATCAACGGCACCGGCGCGAAGAACGACGCGTTCTCGCTGCCGTCCGGTGTGTGGACCGACAAGCAGCGGCGCGTGTATGTCGCCGACATGTTCAACGGCCGCATCGTGGTGTTCCAGCTGCTTGATGCAAAGGACTGATTTCGACGATCCGGCACGGTCAGAATCCGTGCCAACAAAATGGAGTAACACCGATGAAACCCTGGCTCATCCTGATCAATGACTTTTGCCACGACCTGTTTACCGGGCTGTGGTTCGGCAGCTTCGTCACGCTGCTCGTGCTGCGCAACAAGGTGGGCGATCCCGCCCTGCTGAAGGAGCTAAACTACACCTTCACCATCCTGTGCCTGTCTTCGCTGATCGCGATCATGCTGTCGGGGATCTTCCGCTTCTTTTACTACCGCGACTGGGACAGCAAGGACATGGCCGGCATCAAGAAGCGCCTGCTGAAGATCAAGCACGCGCTGCTCGGCGGCTCCATGCTGGGCGGCACCGGCCTGGTGATTTTCTGGGCGCTGTAATCATGAACAGCCCCTCCGACCCAGGACTGGCGGAACGGATCCGTCTCGCCGCACGCGTGCAGGACATGTTCCTGTCCGGCGTGGACGGCGACCCTGCGCCTTTCGACCAGCTCGCGCTGGACATGTTCGCCTACCAGTACCGCAACAACCCTCCCTATCGCGCCTATTGCAATGCACTCGGCAAGGGACCGGGCGTGGTGAAGCAATGGCAGGACATTCCCGCCTTCCCGACCGAGAGTTTCAAGACCGAGCTGGTGACGTCCTTCCCCTTCGATGAAGCGGTGATGGCCAACCTCACCAGCGGCACCACCGCCATCGTGCGCGGGCAGATCTTCCGTGACGAAATCGGCCGCGAACTGGTGCTGGATGCGAACCGCATCATGACCGGCGCCTGGCTGTTCCCGGATTTCGAAAAGGGCGAACGCTGCCGCGTGCTGATCCTTGCGCCCAGCCCGGAGATGGCGCCGTCGATGGGCATGGCGGTCGGCATGGACGAGACGCGCCGCATATTCGGCACACCCGACAGCCGCTTCCTGCTCAGCCACAGCGGCATCGATGTCGGCGCGCTGGTCGAGGCGTTGACCGAATCGGAAACCAGCGGCCGGCCGGTGGCGATGATCGGCTCGACGTCGGCTTTCGTGTTTTTCTTCAATGCCTGCAAGAAGCGCGGCGTGTCCTTCCACCTGCCGGCGGGCAGCCGCATCGGCGACGGCGGCGGTTATCGCGGACGCTTCGGCGAGATGACGCAGGAAGACTACCTGCGCCTCGCGTATGACGTGCTCGGCATACCGGCTTCGCATTGCGTGAACGTGCTGGGCATGGCGGAGAGCGCGACCGGCTACTTCGACAACACGCTGCGGCGCGCGGTCAAGGGACTGCCGCCGGCGAAGCGCATGCGGCAGAACCCGCCGTGGGCGCGCACCGCTGC
>NZ_LSTO01000001.1:3560475-3569811 GCF_002211445.1 Noviherbaspirillum denitrificans
CAAGGTCCTCGACGACGACAAGCTCCGCGCGCATCGCCTGCTGCAGCGCAGGCAGCGAGCCGCCGGTGCGGTACTGCAGTGCGACCCGTAGCGTGTCGCCCGCGCGCACGTGGACCGGCTCGCCAAGCGGCAGCACCATATAGTTGTTCAGCCAGTCGATGGTCGTCCCCTGCTGCATGAGCACATGCAGGATGTTCTTGGTGATAAAGCGCAGCGCATTGACGGTGCCGCCCTGTGTCATCGTGAAACACCCTTCCCACTGGATTGTCTCGGCGGTGTCCTCATTGAAGTCGAGGACACTGTAGACGGCAGGCTGGGCCATCTCGATGCTGCCGGGATGGATGAACGACAGGTCCTGGAACTGGACGATCGGCGCCTGGTAGCCGTGGAAATCATAGGCTTGCTGCAGCGGTTGCACGGCCATGATGGCGGCTTCTGGAATGAAGACCGGCAGCTTGCCGCCGAAACGCTGGCGGTAGCGGCGCTTGAAGGCTTCGATCACCTGCACCTGCTTTTCGCGCAGCATGCCGACATGGATCATTTCGCAGATCACGACGTCTACCGGTTCCGGCGGCAGGTAATCGAAGGCATCCGCATGGACCACTTCCACCCTGTCGCCATTGGCATTGCGCGCAAGGAGCCGCCGCGCCTCCGCCACCAGGTCCGGGTTGAACTCGACGCACCAGACCTTTTCCGCCTTCGCTGACGCAAACCATGACAGCACCCCGGTCCCGCCGCCCAGTTCCAGCACTTTCGCGCCGGGGAACACGGCGGCGTCGATGGCGGCCTTGAAGCCGTCCATGCGCCGGTTGTCCATCAGCATATTGTGGTGGTAGTGGAGTGGAATGAATTGTCCGAGGTAGCAGCTCTCGATTTCGCGTTCGGTCAGCATGTGTCTCCCTGTCCGGTTGTCTTGGAGGCGCAAGCACAGGGCTTGCAGGATGCTGACCATTATCGTGCGCTGTCCTGGAAGCAATAGTTCAGGACAGCACGGGAATTGGCATCTTGTTTATCTTTTTGCCTCGGGGTGGCACGGGGTTTGCATGACATTGCTTGACCTGGCTCAATTCAAGGCCAATACAACAATTTTTCTCTAAGTTTGGAAAAGGCACGAAAATGATCCTGCACCGACTCAATCATGCCGACATGACGCAAACCGTTCCGTTCCCGATGCCGCATCAGCCGCAGCCCCAGCAACAGCAGACGACCGCGACTGTCCATGACCTGCGCGCACGTTGCTCGGCGTGCAGCATGCACCAGCTGTGCCTGCCGATGGGCCTGAATGAACTGGACATGGCCAAGCTGGACCAGATCATCGGCCGTCGCCGCAAGGTGCCGCGCGACGCCCACCTGTACCGTGTTGGCGACCCGTTCACCAACCTGTACGCCATTCGCCTGGGCCATTTCAAGACCCACCAGATCAATCCGAGCGGCGACCAGCAGATCACCGGCTTCCAGATGGCCGGCGAACTGCTCGGCATGGATGCCATCAGCACCGACCGCCACCATTGCAACGCCATCGCACTGGAAGACAGCGAAGTGTGCGAAATCCCCTTCGCCCGCCTCGAAGCGCTGTTTGCCGAAATGCCCACCCTGCTCCATCACTTCCACCGGATGATGAGCCAGGAAATTACCCGTGAGCAAAGTGTTATGCTTTTGTTGGGGAATATGCGTGCGGAACAGCGTTTTGCCGCCTTCCTGACGAACTTGTCCGCACGTTATTCGGTGCGCGGTTACTCATCCACCAGCTTCCAGCTGCGGATGACGCGTGAAGAAATTGGCAACTATCTCGGCCTGACCATCGAAAGCATCAGCCGCCTGCTGTCCAAGTTCAAGAAGCAGGGTTGGATCAAGGTCAACAACCGGGAGCTGGAACTTCTCGATCCGGCCACCCTGAAGGCCGTCGCGCAGGGCACGCAAAGCTGCGCCTGATCCCAAATCCAGGCTGAAACAAAAAAGGCGAGCCATGTGCTCGCCTTTGTTTTTTCACAATCCCTTGAAGCTCCCGCGTCCCGCCGGGCTTTCGTGCGGCACGCCCATCAGGTAGCAGGTCAGCATGCTGGCAAGGGAACAGAATAGCCAGAAGCAGAAGAATCCGACGGTGTACACCGCCAACGGCTTGATGTCCGGATAACTCCCGAACAGCGACAAGTCATAAGGGTCGAACAGCGAGAAGAAAAATCCTTCCGCGACGATAGCCACCAGAAACGACGGCCACAAAACGACCATCATCAGTCGCGCCATCAACCTACCCTCCTTTCACTCCGAACAATCGGCGTAAAGCTGCTACCGGATCCAGCACGTAGGCATTCCCACTTTCGAACTATTGACATTCCCGGTTTCGGGAACGCCATTCACGAGAATGAGAAGAAACGGGCTGGGGATATTGTGCATCAGCATTTCATTTCATGCCACATGTCAGACAATACCCTACATCGAAGTTACCGTTGCGCCACTTGGTCCGCCTGCAATTCAACCTGCTGCTGTTGCGGCCATAGCCATTCCCCGGCAAGGCGCCAGTCACGCTGCTCGCCTTCGACCACCACTTGCCAACGGGCGATGTCCAGCAGCGGGATCGTGATGGCGAACTTGCCCTTCTGGTCGGCCCAGGTATCGAGTTTCAAATCTTTCAACGGCTGCGTCGAGTGCACCAGGCTTACGTGCAGCTTTCCGGAGAACGGCTGCTTCTGGCTGCTGATCACGCCGACCAGCTGGCCGCTTGCAGGTTCGTAGCGCAGCGCGGCGTCCATGCCCATTGCCGCCGCCTTGCGGTCGCGGCTCAGGTCCTGGTTGATCGCCTTGCCCTGCTTGTAGTAATCGTCGACGACCAGCGCGTCCTGGTTGGAGAACGCGAGATAGGCCGTGTAGCAGCCGGCCGCTACGACCAGTGCCGGACCGAGCATCAGGAACCAGGGCCAGCGGTGCTTGTACCAGGGTTTGTGCGTGGTCATCTTGTTCGGAATGGCTGCGGACTGCATATAAGCTCCTTATCGCGGCACGATGAATACCGCTTTTTCCTTCACGTGCAGGCGCTCATCGTCGACAGCCTGCAATTCAAATGCGATCTTGTTCGAGCCCTTCTCGCCCTTGCCCGCCCCGATGCGCACACGTACCGGCACGGCACGCGATTCGGTGGCCTTCAATTCGACCTCTTCCGAGGAGGAAAGTGCGATCGAATCGATACCCGACACGCTCAGCTTGTACTTGTGCGGCTTCTCGTCGGTGTTCATGATCTGGAGACGATAGACGTTCTCGATCATGCCGTCCTCGACTTCGCGCCCCATCGAACCGCGGTCGCGGATCACGTCCATTTTCAGCGAGGTACGCATCATCAGCGAACCCGAGAACACGCCGACGATAACCACCAGGATGGCGGTGTAGATCATCACGCGCGGGCGCATCGAACGCTTGCGGATTTCCTTGTCCGACAGGTGGTTGCGCATTGCATTGTCGGTGGAGTAGCGGATCAGGCCGCGCGGCGCACCGACCTTGTCCATCACCGAGTTGCAGGCGTCAATGCAGGCTGCGCAGCCGATGCACTCGTACTGCAGGCCGTTGCGGATATCGATGCCGGTCGGGCACACCTGCACGCACATCGAGCAATCGATGCAGTCGCCGAGCGAGGACTTGGCGGCCGACTTGCTGCGCGCACCGCGCGGCTCGCCGCGTTCCTTGTCATAGGTGATGATCAGCGTGTCCTTGTCGAACATCGAGCTCTGGAAGCGCGCATACGGGCACATGTACATGCAGACCTGCTCGCGCATCCAGCCGGCATTGCCATAGGTGGCGAAGCCGTAGAACAGCACCCAGAACCACTCCCACGGGCCCAGTGACAGCGTCTTCACCGATTCGGCCAGTTCCAGGATGGGCGTGAAGTAGCCGACGAAAGTGAAGCCCGTCCACAGCGCAAGCAAACCCCACACGAGGTGCTTGGCGGACTTCTTCGCGAACTTCGATGCCGACATCGGCTGCTTGTCGAGGCGCATGCGCTGGCTGCGGTTGCCTTCGATCTTGCTCTCGATCCACATGAAGATTTCGGTGTAGACCGTTTGCGGACAGGAGTAGCCGCACCAGAGACGGCCACCTACCGCAGTGAACAGGAAGAGCGCATAGGCGCAGATGATGAGCAGCAGCGCAAGATAGATGAAGTCCTGCGGCCACAGCACGATGCCGAAGATGTAGAACTTGCGGGCGGCGAGGTCGAAGAGGACGGCCTGCCTGTCATTCCACGACAGCCACGGCAGTCCGTAGAACACGAGCTGCGTCAGCCAGACGCAAACCCAGCGCCAGCTGGCGTACCAGCCCTTGATTTCACGGGGGTAGATTTCCTCCCGCGCCTTGTACATCCGAATGACGGAAACCTTCGGTGCAGGTTCACTCATTATGTTCGACTCGCTTGATCTTTATTTCATAAGGAACCCCGATGGTACCTTATGGAATAAGCATGGCGGAGGCGACTCGCGCCACCGCCATGCAATTACAGCCGATTACTTCTGTGCGACTGCGGAGCTGTTGTTGGAGAGGCTCCAGACATAAGCAGCCAGCAGGTGCACCTTGTCTTCGCCAAGGAATTCCTTGAACGCAGGCATCTGGCCGTTACGGCCCTTGCGGACGGTTTCCATGATGGTCTCCACACCGCCGCCATACAGCCAGGTCTTGTCGGTCAGGTTGGGCGCACCCATCGCCTGGTTACCCTGGCCGGTCGGGCCGTGGCAGGCTGCGCAAGCCGCGAACTTCTCCTTGCCGAACGAAGCCTTGATCGGATCCGCGGTCGAGCCGGACAGGCTCAGCACGTAATGTGCAACCGCTTCCACTTCCTTGTCGCCGCCGACTGCAGCGCCCATCGGGGGCATCATGCCGTTGCGGCCATTCAGGATGGTGGTCTTGATCGTTTCCGGCTCGCCGCCGTACAGCCAGTCCTTGTCGGTCAGGTTCGGGAAACCCTTGTTGCCGCGGGCATCGGAACCATGGCACTGCGAGCAGTAGGTCAGGAACAGGCGCTCGCCGATGGCGTGTGCTTGCGGGTCCGCTGCCACGGTCTTCAGGTCCTGCGACTGGTACTTGGCGAAGATCGGGCCGTAATCGGCATCCGCCTTCTTGAGCTCTTCCTGGTACTCGCCTGCAGATGCCCAGCCGAGCTTGCCCTTGAAGGAACCCAGGCCGGGGTACAGGACGAGGTAGACCACGCCGAAGACGATGGTGATGTAGAACAGCCACATCCACCAGCGCGGCATCGGGTTGTTCAGCTCGGTCAGGCCTTCGTCCCAGCTGTGACCGGTCGTATCGGCTTCCTTGCCCGCTTCGATGACGATCTTCGCCTTGGACTGCACCCACAGCAGGATGAAGCAGCCGGCAATACTGACAACCGTCAGGATCGCGACGTAAAAACTCCAGAATTCATTAATAAAATCAGCCATGTTGTTTCTCCGCAGCTTGCGATTGTTCGTCGGCGAACGGCAGGTTGGCTGCCGCCTCGAAGTCTGCGCTGCGACGCCCGCTGTATGCCCACCAGACGATACCGATGAAGGTCAGGAAGCTCAGCACGGTCATCACATTGCGCGCATCGAAAATCAGGGATTCGAAGTTCATGATTACCTCTTCGCCTTGATCAGGATGCCCAGGCCTTGCAGGTAAGCGACGAGCGCATCCTGTTCGGTCTTGCCTTCGAGCTGCTTGGGCGCATCAGCAATGTCCTGGTCGCTGTACGGATGGCCGAGCTTGCGCAGGGCGATCATCTTCGGCGCGGCCGATTGCGGATCGAGCTTGGTCGTGGCCAGCCACGGATAGCTCGGCATGTTCGACTCCGGAACGACGTTGCGCGGATTGTCGAGGTGGGTACGGTGCCAGTCGTCGCTGTAGCGGCCGCCGACGCGTGCCAGGTCAGGACCGGTACGCTTGGAGCCCCATTGGAACGGGCGGTCGTACACGTACTCGGCGGCGACCGAGTAGTGGCCGTAACGCTCGGTCTCGGCGCGGAACGGACGGATCATCTGCGAGTGGCAGTTGTAGCAGCCTTCGCGGATGTAGATGTCGCGGCCGGTCAGGCGCAGCGCGGAGTACGGCTGCAGGCCGGCGACCGGCTCGGTGGTCGACTTCTGGAAGAACAGCGGAACGATTTCAACGAGGCCGCCGACGCTGATCACGAGCAGAACCAGGCCGATCAGGAGCCAGGGATTCTTCTCGATCAGTTCATGTGTAAACTTTTTCATTGTTGCTCCTTGATTCAAGCGTGCGACGCGAGTGCCGGGATGCGCGCATCAACGGTCTTGCCGCCGCGCACGGTCATCAGCGTGTTGTAGGCCATGATCACCATACCGGTCAGGTACAGGAGGCCGCCGCCAAAGCGGATCACGTAGTACGGATAGGTCGCCTTCACGGACTCGACGAAGGTGTAGGTCAGCGTGCCGTCGGCATTCACCGCGCGCCACATCAGGCCCTGCATCACGCCGGCAATCCACATTGCTGCGATGTACAGCACGATGCCGATGGTGGCCACCCAGAAGTGGACTTCGACCAGGCGAACGCTGTGCATTTCCTTCTTGCCGAACAGGCGCGGCAGCAAGTAGTAGATTGCGCCCATGGAGATGAAGCCGACCCAGCCGAGGGCGCCTGCGTGCACGTGGCCGACGGTCCAGTCGGTGTAGTGCGACAGTGCGTTCACGGTCTTGATGGACATCATCGGGCCTTCGAAGGTCGACATGCCGTAGAAGGACAGCGAAACGATCAGGAACTTCAGGATCGGGTCGTTGCGCAGCTTGTTCCATGCGCCGGACAAGGTCATGATGCCGTTGATCATGCCGCCCCAGGACGGTGCCAGGAGAATCAGCGAGAACACCATGCCGATGGACTGGGTCCAGTCAGGCAGCGCGGTATAGTGCAGGTGGTGCGGACCCGCCCACATGTAGGTGAAGATCAACGCCCAGAAGTGCACGATCGACAGGCGGTAGGAGTACACCGGCTTGTCGGCCTGCTTCGGGATGAAGTAGTACATCATGCCCAGGAAGCCCGCGGTCAGGAAGAAGCCCACCGCATTGTGGCCGTACCACCACTGGACCATTGCATCCTGCACGCCTGCGTAGGCGGAGTAGGACTTGGTCATCGTGACCGGGATCGCGGCGCTGTTGACGACGTGCAGCAGTGCGACGGCCAGGATGAAGGCGCCGAAGAACCAGTTGGCCACATAGATATGGGGTACTTTGCGCTTGACCAGCGTGCCGAAGAACACCACGGCATAAGAAACCCAGACCAATGTGATCAGGATGTCGATCGGCCACTCGAGTTCGGCGTATTCCTTGCCCGAGGTGAAGCCCAGCGGCAGGGAGATGGCCGCGGCGACGATGACGAGCTGCCAACCCCAGAAGGTGAAGGCGGCCAGTGCGTCGGAGAACAGTCGTACCTGGCTGGTACGCTGCACGACGTAGTACGAAGTGGCAAACAGCGCGCAACCGCCGAATGCAAAGATGACAGCGTTGGTATGCAACGGACGCAAGCGACCGTAGCTTAGCCAGGCGATGTCGAAGTTGAGTGCGGGCCAGGCAAGTTGTGCAGCGATGAAAACGCCGACCAACATGCCCACCACGCCCCACACTACAGTAGCGATCGCGAATTGCTTCACGACCTTGTAGTTGTAGTTCAGTGATGTATCCACGTACGATCTCCCAGGGTTAGTAACACGAATGGGGGGAGAGTACGATTGCGGGTTTTTAAAAACTTTGACCCAAGTCAAATTGACCCGAATCAAGGTAACCCTTCTGCGCGCAAGGCCATTTTCATAGGGAGAATGGCAGAAAACTAGTCCTTTTTATCTAGTCCTTTTTGCTTATTTCGGAGGCAGTTTTGTCAGACGACTCACCCACCTGCGGTCGGTCATCGTCCTGCAGGATGCGCATACCGGGACCAACGAGGTCGTCGAACTGTCCGGTGTCCGACGCGCGAAAGAAAACCCAGATCGCGATGAACACGATGATGATGCTGAGCGGGATGAGGAGATAGAGCGCTTCCATGTGAATCCTTCAGGCGGCCTTGAGCACTTGCTGCCCCGCCGGGGACGCCGATGTTACACGAGGAATGCGGCGCAGGCGCAATGCATTGATGACCACGACCGCCGAACTGACGGACATGCCGATGCCGGACAGCCAGGGATTGAGCAGGCCGACAGCCGCTGCAGGAATGGCAATGATGTTGTAGATCGTGGCCCAGGCCAGGTTCTGGCGAATCACCGCCATCGTTTGCGCGGCAGCGCGATAGGCGTCCACCACGGACGATATCCGTCCCGACAACAGGACCGTGTCCGCATGGGTCTGCGCGAGGGCCGCACCGCTGCCCATGGCAAAAGAAACATCGGCTGCTTTCAAAACGGCAGCGTCGTTGATGCCGTCGCCCACCATCGCAACCACCGCCCCTTCGCGCTGCAACCGCTGGACGAAGGCAAGCTTCTGGTCCGGCAGGAATTCGCCGTGGGCAGTGGCGATACCCAATTCGGCCGCGACGCGGCGCGTTACGCCCTCTTCGTCGCCGCTCAACAGGATGACATTCTTTCCATGTGACTGGAAATGCGCGACCACTTCCTTGGCATCGGGTCGCACTTCGTCGGCGAGGTCGAAACGTGCGAGCCAGCCGCCCTCCGTGCCGAGATACACGGGTGTGAAGCCGCCTGCGGCCTGCGGCGCCGGTGAACCGGCGATTTCTGCGACAAAGGTTCCGGAACCGAGTCGGTAGCGCAGGCCGCCGGCTTCCGCTTCCAATCCCTGCCCGGCGGTATGCATGATGCCGGAGACCGTGACGCCGCCCTGCCCGCCTGCCTTCGCTGCCGCTTCGACAATTGCATGGGCCAGCGGATGCGCGCTCGATGCTTCCATCGCGGCGGCCAGCGAGAGGCAACGTGCGGCATCATCCGCACCGAAGACGGCGATGTCACGCACTGCGGGACGGCCGAGTGTCAGTGTGCCGGTCTTGTCGAAAATGACATGCGTGGTGCGGTACAGCGTTTCGAGTACGTGCGGCTGAACAGCAAGGACGCCCTGCCTGACCAGCCTGTCGGTCGCCGCGGCAAGCGCGCTCGGCGTTGCCAGCGACAGTGCGCAAGGACATGAGACGACGAGCACCGCAACCGCAATCTGCCACGCGCGGGAGGGATCGACCCACTGCCATACACCAAAGATGACGACTGCAAAGACAAGCAATGCCGCAACGAACCATGCGGCAACCTTGTCCGCCCACAGCGACAGCTGCGGCTTGGCCTGGCCGGCGCGTTCGATCAATTTCACGAGCGTGGACAGCGTGCTTTCCTTTGCCATCCTGGTCACCCTGACCACGATCGCCTGCGTAGCGTTGACC
>NZ_LSTO01000001.1:3569821-3574558 GCF_002211445.1 Noviherbaspirillum denitrificans
TTCGCTGGGCGCGGAGCAGGCCGCGCATCTCGAGAAGCTGGCGGAGGCGGCATGCTTCTTCGAGCAGCCGTTCGAGGTGGGCACGCCGCAAAAGGGCGCGGCGGATTACCAGTGCGAAGTGCTGGCGATCGATGACGGCGAGGCCACGCATACGGTGCGCGCGTTGCTGCCGATCGCCGATCCGGCACTCAGGGCATTGTTTGAAGCGATCAAGGCACTGCGCAAGAAAAAAGGGTAGGGTGGGTAGAGCGAAGCGAAACGCGCCCTGCATTCCCTTGCCAGCCACGCCCGCAACGCATGTCAATGTCAGCTCGGCATCCGCAACGTGGTGACGGCCTGGATCAGGCGGTCGGGCTGGTTCCTGTCCGGCGCACGCTCGAGCATCTTCCAGCACAGCTCGCAGATGCCGCCGCAACGTCCTTCCGCGAGGTCGGCAAAGCGCGGATGCTGCGTCAGCACGCCGAGGCCGGCGCTTTCCATCGCGCGCAGCAGGGGATCGGAACGAAAGCCGTCGATCGCGGCATCGAGTTCGGCCGAGGTCGCAATGCGGCGCCGCAGGCGCGACGGACCGTGTCCCATGATGACGCTTTCATTGCAGCAGGCGCTGACCACGCCGTCATAGCGCACCATCGGCGACGTCAGCGCCCAGCAGGTGCCGAAGGCATGGCCGGGCAGGCGCGTATTGCGAAAGAAGACGCTTGCGCCGCGGCCGTCGGTGAGCGGCGTCGAGGTGACGATTTCGGCATGGCTGGCATAGCCGGCGCCAAAGGCATGGCGCAACAGCTGCTCGGCGTGCTCCGCCATGTCGCCGAGACCGAGCACCTGGACCACGATCCATGCGCCTTCCTCCGCGATGGCACGCGCCGCATGCACGAAACGTTCGCCGCTGATTTCGCGCGCATGGAAGGCATCGGTGCCGAGGTAGACGCAGCTGCAGCGCGCCAGCACCGCGCGTATCCACGCGGGCGCCTGTTCCCGTCCTGCCCAGATGCCGCTGGTATGGACCACCTGGCGCTTGCCTGCCTGGGCGAGACGTTCCGATGCCAGCTCCAGTCCGCGCCGTTCGGCAAAGGGTTCGCCACCGGAGATGTCGACCACGTCCAGTCCGTCGGTGCTGCACAGCCAGTCGAGGATTTCATCGAACAGCGCGAAATCGATGATGGTCGGACTGTCCGTGCGCGAATCGACGGAGCAGTGCGCGCAGCCGACCGGGCAGCGGTCGGTGATGAAGAGCAGCATCGAGCGCCCCCGGCGGCGGCGCAGGCGCTGGATGTCTTCGTGGGTCAAAGTGGACGTCATTCCGGCGCTCCCAATGCGGCTGGTTGCGCATGGCGCTGCATGGCCGCTGCTTCCAGTTCGAGGTGTCGCCGCGCAGGTGTACGCGCAGTGACGGTCAATATAGGAGGCGCGTCCGCGGGCTACCAGAAGCGTGTGATGCTTTTTTGTGCAATGTCAGTTTCTTTGATCGACGGTCGCAAAGAGGTGGCGATTGACGGTTTTCTCTCCCAATAAAAATGCCGCCGGCGTCAGTGCGCCGGCGGCATGCCCTTCCCCCCTGCGTGGCAATGTCAGAACTGGTGTCGCACGCCGACGTTGAACAGCCGTCCCCGCTCGCCGTTGGCGAAGGCGTTGACCCGCACGGCCGGATCGTTGTCGGTGTAGCTGAGCGAGGTATAGATGTTGGTGCGCTTGGACAGCGGCTGGATGTAGCCGAGCGCAACCTGGTCGGATTGTCCCGCCGCGATGTCGCGCACATCGTTGCGGATGAAGGACGCCAGCACCGTGCCCGAGCCGGCCTTGGCCGACGCGCCGACCAGCCAGCTGTGCTGGTTGAGCGTGCCCCCCGCCTGGTCGACATCGGTCTTGGCAAAGGCGAGGTGGGCCTTGGCGATGCCGAAGTCGAAGGTGCCGCCGAGGAAGGCCGTCTTCAGGTCGGCGATGCCCGTGCCGAGGAAGGGCGACGCGGCCGGCAGCGTAGCGGTATTGGCGTCGTGATACGCGAGTTGCACGTTCACCGGCCCGTTCACGTAGCTTGCACCCGCGACGAGCTGACGCTGAAGCGAACGGTCGCCGGCGACTTCACCGAATCCGTAGCCCAGCGTGCCGGTGAAGCCCGCGATGTTCGGCGTGGCATAGCTGATGGTGTTGTCGGTGCGCAGGAAGGGATCGCTGAAGTACAGGCCGCCGCCGAACAGGCGCTGCGCATTGCCCGCGAGATTGATGGCGAACGGATCGACCGCCAGCAGCGCGTTGTAGACAGGCGTTTGCTGCCGGCCCAGCTTGACCGAGCCGAAGCCGCCATTCAGGCCGACCCAGGCCTGGCGTCCGAAGATGCGTCCGCCCTGGCCCAGTGTGCCGGTGTCGACGTTGAAGCCGTTTTCCAGCGTGAAGCTGGCTGTCAGGCCGCCGCCCAGGTCTTCCGTGCCGCGGAAGCCGAGGCGCGAGCCCGAGTGTTGGCCGCTTTCAAGGCGCCATGTCTTGTCGGCCGACGTCACGTTCTTGTCCCAGACGATACCGGCGTCGACGATGCCGTAGATGGCGAGGTTGGTTTGTGCGGATGCGCCGGCCGCCATCGCGGCGAGCGCCCCGGCGACCATCAGTGAGAGTAGCGGTTTTTTCATTTGTTCACCCAGTGAAATGTTCATCGGAGGATAGGTGCGGAGAAGAGCCGATTCCAGTTGACCCTATCGCTATCGCGTGACGTTTGTGCGGGATCAGTTGCCGAGAAAGGTGGTTACAAAATGGGGGGTGTACCGTTGTATTTTTGCGATAGCGGTGGTGATCCGCATCAAGAAGATTCACGGCGGCACAGGGACACGAGGATGCGCGTAAGCAGTTGGCGCTGTCCGCGGGCGGGATTAACATCGCCAGTCGGGCCTGCTATGATGACCCGCCCGGATATCATCAACAACAGGAAACGCCATGAATCTCGAAGAAGCGCTGGCCAAGGACGGGGAAATCCGGCAGAAGCTCCTCGCCGCGATCGCGGAACAACACCAGCTCGATCCCAAGTCCGCCGGCAAGGTCGACGGCTGCATGCTGGGCAACTGGCTGCATGGCGAAGGCGAGCGACGCTTTCCTTTCGTAAAAAGCTTCCAGCCCTGCGTCGACGCCCATGCCGCCTTCCATGCGGAAGTGGAAAAGGTGGTGCGGCAGATCAACCTCGGCGAGTACGATCAGGCCAAAGCCATGCTCGGCAGCGGCACGCCGTGCACCAAGGCGTTTATTGCGATGGTTGCGGCTGTCAGGCAATTGAAGACGGACGCGAAACTCTGATGGCCAGCGTCGATCCCAAGCCCAACAACACCTGCCCGCTGTGCGGCGGCCCGAACGGTTGCGGACCCGCGGCCAGCGGCAGTTTCGATACGCCATGCTGGTGCACCACGACACCGATCGATCCGGCGGCGCTGGCGCGGATTCCGCAGGCGCAGCGCAACCAGGCATGCATCTGCCGCAATTGCGCAACGGGCGTAAACAAGCCGACCGTCACCTGAGCAGGCGCACAAGCACCTCGTGCATGCGGTGGTCGATGGACGTCTGCCGCTGGCGGCGTGAATAGCTGATCAGTTCGCGGTCGGTAAAGCACACGGGCACATCGCGGCCGTTGACCATCACGTGCATTTCCCGGACATGTTCTTGTCCGTTGCCATCGAGCTGCCCCCAGTAGCACTGCGGGAAAGTTTCGCGCATCAGCAACGCGATTTCAGTCAGCCGTTCTTCGACGGCCGCCGAGCCCAGTTCCAGACCGATTGAAACGCGCCGGTATTTCATTTCTTTGCAAAGGACGAACAGTAGTATCTTTGACAAGTACCGCAGGCATGGTTCCCTGCTACTTCTGGCGACGGCGCACGATAGCCAGCGCGAGGCAGTGCCATTCCCATTCGTCGAGGTAGAGCGCTGCGCTGCGCTCCATGTAGCTGTACTTCCAGCCTTGGTCGCAGCATTCCGGGCAATCCAGGCCGGGAAGGGCTTTTACCATTTCGGCGGCGAATTGCTCGAGTTCATCCTGGGTGATTTCTCGCGGCGTCATGAAACTGAGACAAGCTTCGCCGCCATTGATTCCAAAACGTGCCATGCAGAAATTTCGGCGATTCCACACCTAACCTCGGTCAATCATTTTCAACTGCGCCCAAATTCACCCCCAAGAACATGGGATACCGCATTGCAACAAATTGTCGTTTAATTCTATCTACCGAGCGTTCCAAAACGCCAACCGCACTACACCGGGAGAACCATGAAACGCATCATCGCCGTCGCCTTGCTGCTCGCTTGCGTCAATGTCACCACCGCAGCCGGCACCGGACCTGTCGACACCTTCGGACCGCAGCTCGACTGCGCAACGAAGAAGGCGCTCAACAACTACAACCAGGCCATGTCGGAAGTCAGCCGCGTGCGCCGCGCCGTGGACAGCTGCATTGCCGGCAGTCTGGACAAGGAGGCGCGCCTCATCCGCGCATCGACACGGACCACGCTGGTCGAACTGGAAGCGCGCCGCGAAGACCTGGTCGAGGCGACCATGCGCCGCCTGCAGCTTTGCCGCGACACCGGTATCGGAGCGGGAAAATTTCCTGTGGCATGCCCGCAGCTGTTTACGCTGGAGCGGATCGCGATTGATTGAGCGGGGTCATGTTTCCGTCGAGCAGCGGGGCGGATTTCTCTCTACAATCATCATCACGCAATTCCGCACTGACAAACCCATGATGCCATGAGCGACTTCCCCACCGACATCTACACCGA
>NZ_LSTO01000001.1:3574568-3583861 GCF_002211445.1 Noviherbaspirillum denitrificans
CGCGCGCATCGAGATAGCTCGCCATGGCGGCGACCAGGGACCCCTTGTGCAGGGGGCCTGTCGGCGAAGGGGCAAACCGGCCGATGTAAGACGTCATGGTGCTCACGCATTGGAATAAAGCGTGAGTGTACGCCCGGCTGTATCGCTTGTCAGGTCAGCTGGACCGGCGCGTCGCCGTGAAGATGACGCCCCACGGTGTCTCCGGGCAGACTGATTTGGTGAGGTCCCAGCCATGGCGGGCGAGCAGGGCGCGGAAGTAGGTCTCCTGGAAACCGAGCTCCAGCCAGCCGTTCTTGCGGATCGCCCACAGCGATTCGCCATCCAGCCGCAAACCCCAGGGAATGGGAAAGTCGTCAGTGATCGGTTCGGCGGCGAACACTGCCTTGCCGCCTGGCGCAATGACGCGGTCGAGGCCGGCAATGAGTGACTGGTGGTCTGAGCAGTGATGGAAGCATTCGAAGAACAGCACTGCATCGAAGCGCCGCTCGAAGCGATGGATCATCGAAAAATCGCCCTGCATCGCGTTGACCTGCAGCGACTTCCTGCGCGCCCTCTCCCGGATAAGGTCGACGAAGTTCTGTTCGATGTCGACCGCCGTCACGTCGTAACCCATGCGCGCCAGCCACACCGTCGTATTGCCCCAGCCCGGCCCGAATTCCAGAATGGAACTCTTCGGCGGCAGATTGAGTGTGCGGATCAGGTGTCCGATGCTGATGATGTGGTTGCCCACCGTTTGCGGGCTCTCGGTATAGAAGGGGAAGGGGCGCGAGGCGGCGGACTGCACGTCGAATGCGGAAACTTCATTGGCCACCGAATACGGTTTTCCATGCAGCCATTCGTACAGCTTCATCTGCGCCTTCCGGTATTCAGCGGAATCGGGATCGGCAGGCAGCTCGAGCGGAAATTGCATCTGGAACTGGGTGAAGCCCTTGCGCAGTTCATCGTCGGAAATCGCTTCCGCCTTGTCCAGCATGCGCAGCATTTCGTCTACTTCTTCCAGCGTTGATACAACTCGCGGTCCGGTGTGGACAGGGGGCGGTGGTGCAGTTTCCGCTGGAGCAGGCGGTGGAACCAGCCTCGATTTGAGCCGGCTCACAGCGGGTGACCGACGGATGGAAGGAGGAACGTAGGGCCAGAGCCTGCGCGCAGCGCCAAACAGGAAGGACGGCATCATCGGGTTCATTGGGATGTTGATTTGTCCAAATTCCTTAGACTGCGTGGGCGCTTGTCTATTCATGTTGCGAAAAGTCAAACTTTTTGCATGCTGCAAACATGTTCAAGCCGACAATGCCCGCACGGGAGTCCTGTATACTTCGACTCTTTCGAGCGCCACGCTCGCCAGCGCCGCCAGAGCGCAGCCCGTCCCATACCGATATGCTGTCACCCAACAATCCCGACCTCGATCCCGACCTCCTGTCCGAAAAACTGAAGGTTGTTGCAGCAAACCGACGCCGCGACCAACCTTTGTTCATCAAGCCGAAGGCGGTCGAATTTGTCCCCGGCGTCGGCTATACCTACCAGACCACCGGCATCCGCGCCGTCATCAAGCGCATTCCGCTGCTCGGGCCGGTTGCTGTCGCAGCCAATCGCAAGTTGCGCCAGATCCGATCGCCCGGCCTGACGTGGAAACAGCGCGTGATGCTGGTGCCCGTGGTCGGGCCCGCGATCCACCTTGCCTACGCCATCCTGCGTCTGAATCGCATCCGGCACGAGATCGCGGTGCAGATGATCGAATTGCGCCAGGCACAGCAGGCCTCTCATGCGCAGACGAACCAGCGCATCGACCAGATCCTGTCGCTCGACATCGAAAACCGTCTTCGCCGTTACGATGCGCTCGACATCGGGACGCGCCTGAACCGGCTGGAACCGCGCGCGGACGCGATCGAGGAATCGCTGCGCGCAGTGTTCGCAGCGGATGCGGCGAGGGAAAACGCGCTTGCCGGCCTGCGCCAGGAGCTGCGGCGCTATATACAATCCGTCCCTTCAACTGCACCGCAGGGGCCGGCAACGGCGGCGCCTGTGACGAATCCAGGCTTCGACGCCGACACCTTCTACACCGAATTCGAACGCCACTTCCGCGGTTCGCGCGATGCCATCCGCGACCGCCTCAAGGTGTACCTGCCTTACCTCGCGCATTTCAAGGGCGAAAACGCGGCGCGCATCGTTGACGTCGGCTGCGGCCGCGGCGAATGGCTGGAGTTGCTTGGCGCGGAGGGTTTCAAGGCCACGGGCGTGGACATGAACCAGGCCATGGTGGCCGACTGCAAGGAACGCGGCCTGGATGCCGAATGCGGCGACGCGATCGCCTACCTGCGTCGCCAGCCGGAAGGCAGCCTCGCCGCCGTCACCGGTTTCCATATCATCGAGCACCTGCCGTTCGAAACGCTGGTCGCGCTGTTCGACGCCGCGCTGCATGCGGTGCGCAAGGACGGCCTCATCATTTTCGAAACGCCCAATCCAGAAAACCTGATGGTCGGCGCGTGCAACTTCTACACCGACCCGACGCACCTGCATCCCGTGGTGCCCGCCGTGGCTGAATTCATGGCACGCCAGCGCGGATTTGCGAAGGCGGAAATCCTCCGCCTGAACCCGTATCCGCCCAACATCCACCTGATCGAAGAAAACGAAGTGTCGCGCCGCGTAAACCAAGCCCTCTACGGCCCGCAAGACTATGCGGTCATCGCCTGGAAGACCTATGCGAATTAAGGCAATCCACCAATACAGCCCGTCCTGCGCGCCCGGCGACGGCGTGACGAACGGCATGTTCTTCACGCGCCGCCTGCTGCGCGAACTGGGATTCGAATCCGAGATCTACAGCGACTACGTGCCCGAGCCACTGGCAGCTGAGGTCAAGACCCTCGGCCAGTTCAAGCCGCAGCAAGGCGACCTGCTGTTCATGCATCACAGCCTCGGCCAGGACAATGTTGCGTGGCTGGACAACCTGACCATTCCCAAGGTCATGGTCTACCACAACATCACGCCTGTTCACCTCCTGCCGGTGGAAGGCGAAGTGCGCCGCCTCAGCGTGCTCGGCCGTCAGCAACTGGTGCAATGGGCGCCGGACTACATCGGCGCGATCGGTGATTCCGAATACAACAGCATGGAATTGCGCGAGGCGAATTACCGCAATATCGAGACCATCCCGCTGCTGGTCGATGCCGACATGATCCGGCACTCGCCGTGGGACCCAGCCTCGGTCGCTTCGCTGCACGATGCGATCAACCTGCTGTTCATCGGCCGCGTGTGCGAAAACAAGCGCCAGCTCGACCTGCTCGAAGTGCTGGCCGAACTCCAGCATTATTCCGACCAGCCGGTGCGCCTCATCCTCGCCGGCGGCATCAGCAGCAATACCTACCAGGAACAGATCTACGCGCGAATCCGCGAACTGAACCTCGAAGGCAGCGTGCTGATCGCGGGCAAGGTGCCCAACGAAACCCTGTTCGCACTCTACCGCGTCGCTGACGCCTTCGTCTGCATGAGCGAGCACGAAGGCTTCGGCATGCCGCTGATCGAGTCCATGCTGTTTGACGTGCCGGTCGTTGCGCGCGGCATCAGCAGCATTCCATACACCATGGGTGAGGGCGGCCTGATCCTGAAGAATGGCGACCCGCGTGAAGCCGCGACCGTCCTGCACACGCTGTTCACCGAACCCGGCCTGCGCCGCCGTGTGATCGACGGCCAGCGGCGCAATGTGGAACGCTTCGATTCGGACCACCTGCGCCGTCAGCTGGCCGACTACCTGGCCAAGCTGGACATCGCCTGCCCGAAACCGCCCGCGCCTGCGGACACCGCTGCGCCCAAGCCTTACCTGCAGATCGAAGGCCCCTTCGATTCCAGCTACAGCCTCGCCATCGTCAACCGCGAACTCGGCCGTGCGCTGTCGGCACGCGGGAACGATGTCGGCCTGCGCAGCATGGAAGGCAATGGTGACTTCAAGCCTGGCGACGCATTCCTCGCCGCCAATCCCGACTGCGCCGCGATGGCGCGCCGCGCGACCGACGCGCATGTGCCGCCCGACGTGGCGCTGCGTTTCTGCTATCCGCCGACCGTCAGCGACATGCCGGGACGGATGCGCGTCGTGCACTCCTACGGCTGGGAAGAAACCGGTTTTCCGACGGAATACGTCAACGCCTTCAACCGCAAGCTGGACCTCGTCACCGTGCTTTCTGGCGAAGTGGAAAAAATCCTGCGCGACAACGGCGTGCGCATCCCGATGGCGGTGACCGGCGGCGGCGTCGACCACCTGCTGAAGGTCAAGCCGCAGGCGCCGGACCTGAAGATGAAGGGCTTCCGTTTCCTGCATGTGTCCTCGTGTTTCCCGCGCAAGGGCGTCGACGCGCTCCTCGCAGCGTACGGCAAGGCGTTCCGCCAGAGCGACGACGTGTCGCTGGTCATCAAGACATTCCCCAATCCGCACAACGACGTGGAGCAGCAGCTCGCGCGTTTGCGCAAGCAGGACCCGCAATATCCAGACGTCGTGCTCGTCAACCGCGACTGCACGCAGGAAGAACTGGTCGGCCTGTATCAGGCATGTCATGCCTTCGTGGCACCCAGCCGCGGCGAAGGGCTCGGCCTGCCGATGGCGGAAGCCATGCTGTTCAACCTGCCTGTCATCACCACCGCTTGGGGCGGGCAGACCGATTTCTGCGACGACACGACGGCGTGGATGTGCGACTTCCAGTTCGCGCGGGCAGAAACGCATCTTGCAATGGCGCACTCCGTCTGGGCTGATCCCGACGTTGACCATCTCGCGCGCCTGATGTCCGATGTGCACGGCGCGAGTAATGAAGAGCGCCGCAAGCGCACCGTTCCCGCACGCGAGCGCGTGCTGCGCGACTACACCTGGGACCGCGTGGCCGAGCGAACCGAAGAAGCTATCACCGCGCTGGCTGCGCAACCTGTCTTCCGCCGCGAAGACCAGATCGGCTGGGTCAGCACCTGGAATACCCGCTGCGGCATCGCCACCTATACCGCCTTCCTGTCGGTGGCGCTCACGTCTGATCGCGTCACTATCCTCGCCAATCGCAATGTGGAAAAGCTCGGCGATGACGGCAACAACGTCATCCGTTGCTGGAGCACCGAGCGCAGCGAGACGCTGGACGACCTGTACGACACCGTCATCGCGCGCGGCCTGCGCGCGGTGGTCCTGCAATTCAACTACAGCTTCTTCACGCTGCCGGCGATGTCGCGCCTGATCCACAGGCTCAAGGATGTCGGCGTCGCGGTGCACTGCTTCTTCCACTCGACGCGCGACGTGATGCATGGCGACCAGCTGCTGTCGCTGTCGAGCATCGCCGATGCGCTGGCGCGCGCCGACCGCCTCTATGTGCACGGCGTGCAGGACATGAACGTCCTGAAAGGCTTCGGCCTCGTGCGCAACGTCGTCTTCTTCCCGCACGGCGTGCTGCCCATGCTGCCCGCACTGACACAGGAAGAACGCGCCGGACGCGGGCTGGAAGGCAAGAAGATCATTGCCGCTTACGGCTTCCTGCTCCCGCACAAGGGCATCCGTCAACTGATCCAGGCGTTCGCGAAGCTCGCCAAGGGCAATCCTTCGCTGCATCTCCTGCTGCTCAATTCACTTTATCCGTACATCGATTCCGAGGTCGAGAAACAGGAATGCGAAAAACTGATCGCCGACCTCGGCATCGGCAACCGCGTCACCTTCATCACCGACTTCCTGCCGGAAGCCGAGTGCCTCGCGCGCCTGCAGACGGCGGACCTGATCGTCTATCCGTACCAGCACACCCAGGAATCGGCCAGCGGCGCGGTCCGCATTGGTATCGCAGCGGGGCGTCCGGTGGCGGTGACACCGCTGCCGATCTTCGACGACGTGGCCGGCGCCGTCCACGTGCTTCCAGGCACCGAGCCGGATGCGCTGGCAAGCGGCATCAAGCGCCTTCTCGAGGATCACGCGGAGATTTCGCGTCAGACGGCCAAGACCCAGCAGTGGGTCGCTGCGCGCGAATGGGCATTGCTGTCGGTGCGGCTGCTCAATATCATCGACGGCCTTGCCAATCCGCTGACGCCCGATGCTCGGAACGCTTAGGCTGGTCCTCGCGCTCCTCGTCGCGTACAGCCACGCGGGCGGTGCCATCGCCGGGTTCAATCCCGGCGTGGTCGCGGTCGTGTGTTTTTACCTGATCTCGGGTTATGTAATGACAGGACTGCTGCGCGACCACTATCCGGACGCGCGGCGCATTCCGCTGTTCTATGTCGATCGCGCGTTGCGCCTGTTTCCGCAGTACCTGACGGTCGCCGGCCTGACGCTGGTGTGGTTCGTCACAATCGGCAGGTACACCGCCTTCCTGCAGCATGCGCCCGCATGGCCGGACCTCGTCAACAACCTGGTCGTCGTGCCGCTCAACTACTTCATGTACAACGGCACGGACAAGTTCACGCTGATTCCGCCGGCATGGTCGCTCGGGGCGGAGATCCAGTTCTACCTGCTTATTCCCGTGCTTTTGCTGTTCCGCTTGCGGATGCTTGCATTCCTGACGGGACTGGCCGTATTCGGTGCCGCCGCATGGGGCTACCTGCATACCGACACCTTCGGCTACCGCCTGTTGCCGGGCGTGCTGTTGTTCTTCCTGTTGGGATCGGTGCTCTACGATGCTCGCCAATCGAACCGTGGCGTCGCCATTGCCGCCGCCGGTATGCTGGCCGCAGTCGCGTTCGGCTTCGTGCTATCGCAATCCGGACACCTGATGTCGCCGTACAACCCCGAGACCCTGTTTGGCCTCGCCGTCGGATTGCCGCTGGTTCATTTCCTCGGCAAGCTGCCGCAGCAAACGTGGGACAACAGGTTGGGTGACCTGTCCTATGGCGTGTTCCTGAATCACTTCCTGATCCAGTGGGCGTTCGTGGGGCAGCCGCTAGGCGTGCGGCAGATGGTCGTGTACCTGACGGCAGCGATGATGCTGTCCGCGCTGATCCAGCGCCTGGTGGAGCGCCCTGTATTAAGGTGGCGGCGCAACCTGCGCACGCACTGAGCGCTACTTTCGCGGCTGGCGCTTCGGCGGCTTGATCACATAAGGCGGCCGCCCCTTGATCTCGTCATACAGCCGCGCAAGGTAATGCCCGATGATTCCCAGGCTGAGCAGGATCGCGCTTCCCATGATGACGATCAGCAGGTTCACCGTCGTAAAGCCGTCGAGCGCCTTGCCGTTGAACTTCTGCACCAGGCTCACGATGCCGATAATGGCGCCGAACAGCAGCGTCACCAGCCCGAGATAGGACACCAGCTTCAGCGGAAGGCTCGAGAAGCTCGTGATGTTGTTGATCGCATAGCGCAGCAGCGACAGCTTGCCCCAGTGCGTCGTGCCGCCATTGCGTTCGGCCACCGTGAACGGGATCTGCGCGCTCGGGTACTGCGCCCAGCCGATGATCGCGCGGAAGAAGCGGTGCCGTTCCGGAAAGGCGAGGTAGGCATCGATCACTTCGCGGTCCAGCAGCTTGAAGTCCGAATGCCCGCGCAGGTCCAGCTTTGCGAAGCGGCGGAACAGCCCGTAGAAGGCATGGGCAAACAAGCCCTGCGACACCGATTCGTTGCCGCGGTCCTGCTTGACTGCCTCCACCACGTACAGCCCCTGCCGCCACAAGGCCAGCATATCCGGGATGAGTTCCGGCGGATGCTGCAGGTCGCCGTCGAGCACCACAGCGGCGTCGCCTTGCGCATGCGCCAGCCCGGCCAGGATGGCTGCTTCCTTGCCGAAGTTGCGCGTGAAAGAGAGCGGGCGGATGCGTTCATCCTTTTGAGCCGCTTGCGCGATCTCCTCGGCCGTATTGTCGGCCGAGCCGTCGTCGACAGCGATCAGTTCAAGCGCGTACCAGTCACCCGCGGCTGCTTCCAGTATGGCGTGCAGGTTAGGGCGGACGATCGGGCCCTCGTTGAAGACCGGGACGACAAGACTGATCAGCGGCATCGCGCCTGCTTCGCGGTCCGGCCTGGCCAGCATGGAGTTCGTTGCGACGTTCATTGTGAAATTTTCTTCAATACGATGCCCGAGAGCCGCAGGTCGCCGCTGCCGGGGTAGAAGGTCCTGATTTCCAGCGGCAGCTTCGTGCCGTCCGAATCGAATTCGCCCTCGATGCGCGCCGGCACGCCGCCGGTTCCCTGCATCGGCCCCTTGCCGATCATGCGGCCGCCGCTCAGGGCGATGTCCCAGTGCCCGGCCTCTTGCGATGCATCCAGTTGGCTCGAGTAATCAATGGCGTAATGATAACGCCCCGGCGGCAGCGTGATATACGGCCCGTAAGAAAGGAAGCCCGCATTGCCGGGCGCCGCCGGCACCAGCATCCCGTCCTGCAACTTCCCTACCTGCGTGCGCAGCGCCTCGGCCGGCCATTCCGCGTGCGGCTTGAGCGGTGCGATCCGCCCGCCCTCGAAGCCTGCCCACGATCCAGTCATGCACACCACAGCAATGCGCCAGCGTACACACTCGCCTCGCGATGAAGCATCGCGGAATCCGATCGGCACGACAAATGGATTGGCGATATATTCTGCCGGCATGACATACAGCTGTCGTGCTATGAATCCGGCGTCAAATGCGCGACGGTTCGCTTCGCAATCCACATTCGGCCGCGCGATATAGCCGGTGTCGAGCAGCTTTCCGTACTCTGCCGCAAGGCGCTGGAAGAACCAGTACAGGTTGACATCGGCATCGCCACAGCCAAAGGCCGGGTAAATGTGCACTTTGCCCGCCAGTGCAATGACACCTGCCCAGCGCTCCAGGTCGCCGCTGGAAGGCGCCGATGCCTTCGCAATCACCCGCTCGCGCAGCAGTTGCACATCGGCCCATTGCAAGGGCAGGGCGATTGCCACGAGGACAGCGGCGAGGACCGACCGCCTTTTGAGAAGCGCCGCGAGCGCCGCGAACAACACCAGGTAACCCACCGGCCAGAAGAAACGCCCGCTTGCTCGGAAGGTTCCGGTGATGCGGTCGAACAGTGCGGGAAGAGGGAAGGACCACGCTTCCTTCATGCCGAAATACGCCGTGTTGGTGACTGCGTAAGCGCCAAACAGGCATAGCGTCACGATCAGGACCGGATAGCGGCGAATCGCAGCGGGGAGTTCGCGCAGGCCTGCAATCAGTCCCAGCGGAAGCAGCAGCAGGACGCCTGCGCCGAAGTAGTTATAGCCCTCGTACTGCCCGCCGGTCGCATCCGAAAAGCGGTATTCGCCGAACTGGTGCTTCAGCCCTTCCTCGGCGCAGGCGATCAGTTTCCCGCCGCAGAACGGCGTGTCCAGGGTGGCCGAGTAGTAGCCGTAGCCGAAGGTGGGCGTGCCGCCG
>NZ_LSTO01000001.1:3583871-3591431 GCF_002211445.1 Noviherbaspirillum denitrificans
GGCGTGTGTGGAAACTGAGCCATTTCGTGATGGCCGCCGGCGTCGCCTTGCCGGTTGTCATGCCCGGCTTTGCGGCTGTGTTCATCGCGGCGCTGTGCGTGGGCGGCACCTTCATGGTCATCACGCTGGCAGCACTGCAGGAAGGCAAGCGCATCGCGGGCAGCAATGCGACGGTGCTGATCGCCGCCATGACCTCGGCCTTCGCTGCCGGGCAAATCATCGGGCCGCTGACCGTGTCCGGCAGCAGCGGATTCTCGACCGCCCTTATCATCGCCGCCGTGCTGCTCGCAGGAAGCGCCTTGCTGCTGCGACGCGGACAACCACATTGAATCTGAAAGGAATCGACATGAGCCATGGAGTGACCAAGCTGGATCCGACCAATTGCATGCCCGGCCCGGAACGCATGCCGCCGCTGGCAATGGACGCGATGGACGACGCGCAGAAGGCTGCGGCGCAGGAATTGATCAACGGCCCGCGCGGCGCGGTATTCGGCCCTTTCATCCCCCTGATGCGCAGCCCGGAATTGATGAACCGGCTGCAAAAGGTCGGCGAATACATCCGCTTCCACAGTGCGCTGGAAACGCGCATCAATGAATGGGTAATGCTCATCGTGTCGCGCCAGTGGACGCAGCAGTTCGAGTGGTGCATGCACTATCCGCTCGCGCTCAAGGCCGGCATGAAGCAGGATGTGCTCGATGCGCTGGCGGAAGGCCGGCGGCCGAAGGGCATGGCGGACGACGAGGAAATTGCCTACGACCTGTGCGACGAACTGGCGCGTACTCATGGCGTGTCGGACGAGACCTACCGCCGCGCGGTGGAGAAGTTCGGCGAGCGAGGCGTGATCGACATGGTCGGCCTGGCTGGTTACTTCACTACCGTATCCATGGTCATGAACGTGGCGCGCACACCGCCGCAGAAGGAAACGACGGTTACGCCGCTATCGCCTTTCCCGCGCTGACAGGCCGTGATGCCCACCACGCGCCGACAGTGAGCGCGAGGTAGGCGCCGAGCAGCTGCATTGCCACGGCGGAGGGTTCCGCCGGTTGCTTGAAGAGGCTGTACAGGTGGAGCCCGGTCATTGCCACCGCGAGCAACAGGTAGCGGTGGCGGTTTTCGGCAACCGTGCCGAGGCAGAGCAGTACGCTTCCCCACATCAACGCAAGCTCCAGCAGGAGCGCGAAGGTCCAGTAGTTCCACCATCCCAGGCCCACCTTCATGCTGTCGAACCATAGTGGCAGGTCGGGAATATGCACCAGCAGGTCCAGCATCCAGTGCGCCGCCACGGTCAGTCCGATCGCAATGGCGCAGCGCGTGCGTTGCGCCAGGCGCGGCGTGCATAGCCAGAACAGGATGGCGGTCCCGATTGACCACAGCAGCGCCGACGACAGGCTGTGCGTATAGGGCATGAAGTACAGGTCCAGTCCATTGGAGCGCGTGAAGTCTGGAATCACCCGCATCTTCTCCACGCCAAGCAGCACGAAGCCGCCCCAGAACAGGTCGATCAGCTGGCAAGTCACGAAGTACACCGGAAGCGGCACGGCGGGCGCGACGCGCTTGGCAAGGAAGGCTGCGGAGTAGTGGCCGACAAACATTGAAGAATGTTGAAGTTTTGCCTTTTGGAAATATACGCCCCCGAAAGCCTTGTAGCGAGAGGGATAGCGGACATTTTTGCCAAAAGTGGCAAGAATGGCAACTATTCAAGCGGCGGGATATTTATGGCATATTGCCTTCAATAAAGAACGGCTCGGCAGGTAGCGGGCCATGTCAACAAGAGTGGATGAGGGGCATATGCTATTTCTGAAAAGCACGTCGGCACCGGTTGCACCCGGTGTCTTTACAGTCGATGTGGCGGCCAAGCCGCCGGGAAAGACGTTCATGGTGTACGTGGCTGTCGATGCGGTTGACCCGCCGGCCAGTTTCATTGAAGCGGTCGAGGGCCTGGGTTTCAAGCAGGTGTTCACCAAGCCTTACACCCACCACGACGGCAAGAAGATCGTCGACATCCATTTCCAGAAGGCCGGCACCGACATTTTCGATGGATGGACCGCCGCCGAGAAGGAATCCAACCTGCAGAAGCTCGACGAAGTGCTGGGCGGATTCAACATCAAGATCACCCCGCGCGTGATGTCGCTGGCAGAAGCCTTCCGCTGATACGTAGTCTCCGCAATACCATGCCCCTCCCGGGGCGGATTATGCTAGTCTTACGCCTCCCCGCGCAGCGGCCTCTAGAACCCGGGCTCGCCGCGCGGCGACGTATTTGTTCCTCTTCCTTATCAACGGAAGAAACCGGGAGATGCCGCGCACGTCGCTGCGGCATGTACCTGTCCACGGAATGCGATCGACTTAAGCAGCCGCCCGCATCCCGCAGCTGACGGAAAGAACGCCTGCACGAGAGATCCCTGTGCTCGTCCGGAAACCGGACAGTTCTTCCCCCGTCCGGCGCCATGAGGCGACCGACAGATCACGACGAAACAAGCTGCTGCCGCTCGCGTAACGGCGCTGCAGCACCATCACAACGTTCGCCAGGAGACTGGCGCTTGTCCCCAGAGACAAGCGCGGGCCGCCGCATTGCGCAAGCGGTTTCCGCGACCAACCATAAATAAGAAAGCATAACGACGATGTCCACGCTGGAACAACAAGCCCTCGAATACCACGCCGCCGGACAGCGCGGCAAGATTGCCATCGAAGTCACCAAGCCGGTCGGCAGCCAGGCCGACCTCTCGCTCGCGTACTCGCCGGGTGTCGCCGCACCCTGCGTCGCAATCAACAAGGATCCCGCCAAGGCCTACGAATACACCGCCAAGGGCAACCTGGTGGGCGTCATCACCAACGGTACCGCGGTGCTGGGTCTGGGCGACATCGGCGCGCTGGCCGGAAAGCCGGTGATGGAAGGCAAGGCCGTGCTGTTCAAGAAGTTCGCCGGCATCGACGCCTTCGATATCGAGATCGACGAAACCGATCCGGACAAGCTGGTCGAGATCATCGCCGCATTGCACCCGACCTTCGGCGGCATCAACCTGGAAGACATCAAGGCGCCGAAATGCTTCACCATCGAGCGCAAGCTGCGCGAACGCCTGTCAATCCCGGTATTTCATGACGACCAGCACGGCACCGCGATCGTCGTCGGTTCCGGCTTCCTCAATGCGCTGCACCTGACCGGCCGCGACATTTCCCTCGTCAAGGTAGTCTGCTCCGGCGCGGGCGCCGCCGCGATGGCCTGCCTCGACATGCTGGTGGACCTCGGTGTGCGCCGCGAGAATGTGTACGTGTGCGACAGCCGCGGCGTGCTGACCACCGACCGCGAACTGACCGAGGAAAAGCGCGCATGGGCGCAGAACACCGCGGCGAAGACCTTGTCGGACGTGATCGGCATGGCCGACGTGTTCCTCGGCGTGTCCGGTCCAGGCCTGCTCAAGCAGGAAGACGTAAAGCGCATGGCGTCGCAGCCGATCGTGTTCGCGCTCGCCAATCCCGAGCCGGAACTGCGTCCGGAACTGGTGCTGGAAGTCGCGCCCGATGCGATCGTCGCCACCGGCCGCTCCGACTACCCGAACCAGATCAACAACGCCTTGTGCTTCCCCTACCTGTTCCGCGCCGCCCTCGATAGCGGCGCGACCACGATCAACCAGGCGATGAAGCGCGCCTGCGTCGTTGCCCTCGCGGCCATGGCGCGCGCCGACGCGCAGTTCGGCAAGAACTACATCGTGCCGACGCTGCTGGATCCGCGACTGCTGACCGGTGTCACGCCGAAGATTGCGGCGGCAGCGGCGGAAAGTGGCGTGGCGCGCAAGGAGCTCGATCCCAAGGCATACGCTGCGCAGCTGGAAGCGCTGGCAAAGACGCTGCTCTAATCAACACGCAACCGCGCGCCTCTCCACGCCCCCGGAGAGGCGCAAGACGTCGTCCTCGTACTTGTCGAACGCCTCGCTGATGATCGTGCACAGCTCGTTGGCATCCCATGGCTTGTTGAGGAACTTGTAGACCGCGCCGATGTTGATGGCATTGGTCACCGCGTCGACATCGGCATAGCCCGACAGGATCATGCGCACCGTGGCCGGGTACATGTTGCGGATGCGCGCAAAGAATTCGACACCCGTCATTTCCGGCATGCGCTGGTCGCTCAGGATCACGCCGATTTCGTGCATGGCCATCAGGTCGAAGGCATCGAGCGCGCTGTTGGCGGTCAGGATGCGGCAGCCGGTGCGGCGCAGGATGCGTTCCAGCGCCGACAGCACGTGCGGCTCGTCGTCGATCAGCAGGATGGTGCGGTTGACCTGGCGGCGGCCCAGTTTTTCCATTGGTAGCGTCCTGCTCTCCCGCAGCAGGGCGGTGCACTGCTCCATTGGCAGGGGCGGACTGAAGTAGTAGCCCTGCATTTCGTCGCAGCCGTGGTCGGCCAGCAGCGCGAGCTGCGCCACGCTTTCCACCCCCTCCGCGGTCACTTTGAGGTGCAGGCTGTGCGCCATCGAAATCACTGCATTGGAGATCGCCAGGTCTTCCGGATTGCGCACGATATCCTGCACGAAGCTCCGGTCGAGCTTGATGATGTCCACCGGGAATTGCTTCATGAAGTGGAGGTTGGAGTAGCCGGTACCGAAGTCGTCGATCGCCACGCGGACGCCCAGCGCCTTCAGCTCCCGCAGCACACGGATGCTGTTTTCCGGATCCTGCATCGAGAGCGACTCGGTGATTTCCAGTTCAAGGCGCGACGGGTCGAGTGGCGTTTCACGCAGTACGCGCGACAGCAGCTTGATGAAATCCTTCTGTACGAACTGGATGCCGGAAATGTTGATCGAGACCGGCAGGTCGGCCACGCCGGCTTTCTGCCACGCCGCCTGTTGCCGACAGCTTTCGTGCAACACCCATTCGCCAATGCGATGGATCAGCCCGAGCTCCTCCGCCAAAGGCACGAAGCGCAGCGGTTCGATCTGGCCGAGTTCGGGATGGTTCCAGCGGATCAACGCTTCAACGGCCGTCACCTTGCCGCTAGACAGGTCCACGCGCGGCTGGTAATGCAATTCGAATTCGTCGTGCTCCAGTGCGCGCCGCAAACCGGTTTCCATCGCCAGCCGTTCATTGATGCGGGCGTGCAGCTCCTCCGTGTAAAACTGGAAGTTGTCGCGCCCCAGTTCCTTGGCGCGGTACATCGCCGTGTCGGCATTCCGGATGAGTGTTTCGGCATCGGCGCCATCCTGCGGATATACGGCGAAGCCGATGCTGCAGGTGACGGTAATCTCGCGGCCGGCGATCACCATCGGCTCGGCGATGCTGCTCAGCACGCGCTGCGTTGCATGGTAAGTGATGTCTTCATTGGCCTGGTCGTACAGCACCAGCACGAATTCGTCCCCGCCCAGCCGCGCCACCGTGTCGGAGTCGCGCACGCAATCCGACAGGCGTTCCGCGACGATCTTCAGCAACTGGTCGCCGGCGTCGTGGCCCAGCGTGTCGTTGACATGCTTGAACTTGTCGAGGTCGAGGAAGGCCACCGCGATCATTCGCTGGTAGCGCTGTGCGTAACTGATTGCCTGCATCAGCCGGTCAGTCAGGAGGTTGCGGTTGGGTAGTCCGGTCAGCGGGTCGTGCGTCGCCTGGTGCTCGAGCTGCTCCTGTGCCTCGCGGCGGGCGGTCACGTCCACCATCTCGCTGACGAAGTGGGTGACCGCGCCGTTGGCATCGCGTACCGGCGACACCGACAGCTCGTTCCAGAAACGGGAGCCATCCTTGCGGTAGTTGCGCAGCACCACGTGGACTTCACGTTCTTCCTGCAGCGCGGCGCGTAGCTCTTCCAAACCCGGCTGGTCGCGGTCGTCTCCGTGCAGGAAGCGGCAGTTGCGGCCGATCGCTTCCTCGGCGCTGTAGCCGGTCAGGCGCACGAAGGCGGGATTGACGTAGCGGATCAGGAAGCCGTCCTGCGCGGCGCTGGTCACCACGATCGGATAGTCGCTCGATTCGATCGCGCGCGCTGCCAGGCGCAGGCCTTCTTCGGCGACACGGCGTGCGGTGACGTCACGCGTGACGCAGAGGATGGACGAGATGTTGCCATCGGCATCCCGTTCGGCGACGAAATGCGTTTCCAGGCTGCGGCCGCCATGGTCGTACTCGTACACCGCCTCGCCGCCTTCGCGCGCCAGCCTCGCCATCTGCGTGCGCACGCTGCCGCGTATGCCCAGCTCTTCGGGTGTCTTGCCCAGTGCACGTTCCGGATGGAGGTCGAAGTAGAACTGGACTTGCCTGTTCACATACATACAGCGCAGGTCGCGGTCGAAGCGCGCGATCAGGTGGGGCGAATTGTCGAGCAGCGACTTGATTTCGGTCTCGTTCGCCTGCGACTGCACATAGGCGGTGCGCAAGCGGTCCATCATCGCGTTGAAGCTCTCCGCCAGCGACGAAAACTCGTTGCCGCCATCCACCTCCGCCTTGAGGTCGAATGAGCCGCTGCGCGCGATTTCGCTGGCGGTATGCCGCAACGCCGCGATGCGTGACACCACTGCGCGTCCGAAGCGATGCGAGCCGTACCAGGCAGCCAGCAGGAGCAGTAGTCCCCAGTGCAGCGCGCCCAGTGCGATCATGCCGGCCGCAGTCAGCAGGACGGCGGCCAGTGCGAGCGAGGATAGCGTGATGTGGCGGTACATGTCGCCCGACCTTCGCCAGGCTGCAAGCGCGCCGCGCAAACCGGAAAGCCATTTGGGAGTGGGAGGCATGGCAATCTGCGGACAAGCGGATCACTGGGGGCGGGCAAGGCGCTGCCTGGCTTCGCTGCACAATGCAGTCTGCTCTGGAAGGACTCCCGGCATGCTTGTCTCCTTGCGGGCCTGCCTGCCGTGACCGGGAGGTCGATCGTGCGGCGGCACCTTTCATTCTTCAGCTGACGTGAATTGATGCAAATCAATCCAATTCATCATATATGCTGAAGGGCGCTTCCGCGAGGAAAGATTGACAACGCCGGAATCGCTCCAGGCCGGCATTGTCATTTTTGAAATCAGTCGCTTGCGACGACGCGGTTGCGTCCGGACTGCTTCGCGCGGTACATGCGCTGGTCTGCCGTGTCGACCAGTTTTTTCCATTCGTCGGCAGCATCGCCGATCCGCTCGGCGATCCCTGCGCTGACGGTTACCGGCGTATTGTCGGGCCGGCTGCCGAAGCCGATGCCGCGCAGACGCTGGACGGCTGCTTCGGCCTGGCGCAGGTCGGTGTTAGGCATGATGAGCACGAATTCCTCGCCGCCCCAGCGCGCCAGTGTATCCCCGCGGCGCAGGTTTGCACCGACGGTGCCCGTCATGTCGACCAGCACCTTGTCGCCCGCTTCATGGCCGAACTTGTCGTTGACCGACTTGAAATGGTCGATGTCGAAGAACGCCACCGACATCGGCGCTTCGTGGCGGGTGGCGTTGTTGAAATGGAGTTCCATCACTTCCTCGCCGCTGCGGCGCGAGAACACGCCGGTCAGCGGATCGCGAATCGCCTGGCGCACCAGTACCAGCATGAAGGCGAGCTGGCTCATGCCCGCCAGCGTCGAGACGCCGGTGATGAGGACCAGCAGCCAGAATGCACCGGCGAACG
>NZ_LSTO01000001.1:3591441-3629529 GCF_002211445.1 Noviherbaspirillum denitrificans
TCTGTGCAACGGCCGCTTGTACCTCATCGGTATGCAGCACGTCGCGATAGAAGAACAGTAGCGCAAGCACCACGAATGGAATACAGGCAGCCCCGAGCAATGCGCTACGCCATCCGAACAGCCCCGCCATGGATGCAAGGAATACCGGCGCGGACGCCCAGCCGAGGTTGCCGGAAATGCCGTGAACCGAGAATGCATGTCCCAGGCGCGGCGTGGAAACGCGCTTGTTGAGCAAGGTGAAGTCGGCCGGATGGAACACGCTGTTGCCGACGCCTGCCAGCATGGAACCGGCCAGCAGCATCGCGTAGCTGTTCGACTGGGAAAGCACCAGCGCCGACAGGCCGAGGAAGCCGATGCCGGCAAACAGCACGGTCCGCGCGCCAACGCGGTCCACCACGAAGCCAGCCAGCGCCTGCCCGATCGCGGAGATCACGAAAAACACCGTCATCAGCAATCCCAGCTCCGCATAGGACAGGCTGAACGCCTCCTTCAGCCATGGAAACAGCGGCGCCAGGATCAGGTGGAAAAAGTGCGACACGCCATGCGCGACGCCGACCAGGCCGATCACCTGCGCATCCTGGCGGAAAGTGGGAACTGTTGTGCTCATTGGACTCCCCTGCGGAATTTCGATGGAATGAGTGTAAGCAAAACAGTTTCGTCTGTTTTAAGATAGGGAGACAAGATTTATCGAATTCCTGCCATCCCTTCGGAGGCAACATGGCCACGATACCCGTCACCCACACCCGCCTCCATCTCCCTGGCCGCGCACCAACGCCGGAAAGGCCGGTTCGCATGGTCGCCCGTGACCTGAAGGCATCGGAACTCCTGGCCGCTCACAGCCACGAATGGGGGCAAGTGACCTACGCACTGGACGGCGTAGTCCGCGTGACCGTCGGAAAAAGCACGTGGATCGTGCCGCCGCAGCGGGCAATCTGGATTCCGCCTGCAGCGCTCCATGAAGTCGCCACGTTGGAAAAGGCACGGCTGCGTGCGATATACGTCCATGCGGACGCATCGCCATTTGCCGGACGGGAGTGTGAAGTGCTGGAAGTGTCAGCCCTTTTGCGCGAGCTGGTCGTCGCGCTGGCATTGGCCGATGCGGGCAGTGCGCGAGAGTCGATGATTGCCAGATTGCTCCTCGACGAAGTTGCCCGCTCTCCCGCGATGCCGATCCGGGTTGCGCTGCCCGACGACAAGCGGCTCAAGTCCTTGTGTGAAATGCTGATTGCAGAGCCAGCGTCATCGCTGACGCTGGTTGAGTGGGCGGTGCGGGTGGGCGCTACCGCGCGGACACTTGCGCGCCTGTTCGAAAGCGAGCTCGGAATGAGTTTCGGACAATGGCGGCAGCAAGTGCGCCTCGCCCATGCGGCGCCGCTGATTGCACGCGGCATGCCGCTCTCCCATGTGGCGGCGGAGCTGGGTTATGCGAGCCAGTCGGCATTCTCGTCGATGTTCAAAAAGACGTTTGGACAGTCGCCGAGCAGTTTCTTTGCGCGCAGGGTGGCGTAGAAATCGCCGTGGTTCGTCATCCCGACTGCCGTCGGGATAACGCAGCTTCATCAAAAGGTTCCGGTCTTCTCGAACACCAGCTCCCCATTACGCGCGGCCACCGACACAACATCCTTCGGCCCGAACTTCCCTTCAAGGATCCGCTTCGATAGCGGGTTCTCGATCTCCTGCTGGATCGCGCGCTTCAACGGACGCGCGCCATACACCGGATCGAAGCCGGCCTCGGCGATCTTCTGCAATGCCCCGTCGGTGACCTCCAGCCTGATATCCATCTTCGCCAGGCGGCGCTCCAGCACCTGCAGCTGAATGCGCGCGATCGAGCCGATGTGCTTCTCGTCGAGTCCATGGAACACCACGATCTCGTCGATACGGTTGACGAACTCCGGACGGAAATGCGTCTTCACCTCGGCCATCACCGCCAGCTTCACGAGTTGCGGATCGCTTTCCTCCATCGACTGGATCTTGTGCGAACCCAGGTTGGACGTCATCACGATCACCGTGTTCTTGAAATCCACGGTGCGTCCCTGCCCGTCGGTCATCCGGCCATCGTCGAGCACTTGCAGCAGCACATTGAACACGTCGGTGTGCGCCTTCTCGATCTCATCGAGCAGGATCACGCTGTACGGCTTGCGGCGCACGGCTTCGGTCAGGTAACCGCCCTCCTCGTAGCCGACATAGCCCGGCGGCGCGCCGATCAGGCGGGCCACGGAATGCTTCTCCATGAACTCGCTCATGTCGATGCGGATCAGCGCTTCCTCGGTGTCGAACAGGAAGGATGCCAGCGCCTTGCACAGCTCGGTCTTGCCCACGCCCGTCGGGCCTAGGAACATGAACGAGCCATAGGGCCGGTTCGGATCGCTCAACCCCGCACGCGAACGGCGGATCGCATCCGACACTGCGACGATTGCCTCGTGCTGGCCGACCACACGCTTGTGCAGCTCGTCTTCCATGTGCAGCAACTTGTCGCGCTCGCCCTGCATCATCTTGGATACAGGAATGCCGGTCGCACGCGATACCACCTCGGCGATTTCCTCGGCGCCGACCTGCGTGCGCAACAGCTTGCGCTCGGCTTTCTTCGACTCGCCCGCATCCTCCTGGCTGAGCTGCGCCTCAAGCTGCGGCAGTTTTCCGTACTGCAGCTCGGACATTTTCTGCCAGTCGCCCTTGCGCTTGGCTTCTTCCATCTGCAGGCGGATCTTCTCGATCTCTTCCTTGATGTGCTGCGTACCGTGCACGGCGGCCTTTTCGGCCTTCCACACTTCCTCGAGATCGGCATACTCGCGTTCGAGCCTGAGGATCTCGTCCTCGATCAGGCCGAGGCGCTTCTGCGATGCCTCGTCGGTTTCCTTCTTCACCGCCTCGCGCTCGATCTTCAGCTGGATCAGGCGGCGGTCGAGCTTGTCCATCACTTCCGGCTTGGAGTCGATCTCGATCTTGATCTTCGACGCAGCCTCGTCGATCAGGTCGATCGCCTTGTCCGGCAGGAAGCGGTCGGTGATATAGCGGTGCGACAGCTCGGCCGCGGCGACGATCGCCGGGTCGGTGATGTCGACGCCGTGGTGCACTTCATATTTTTCCTGCAGGCCGCGCAGGATGGCGATGGTCGCCTCCACGCTCGGCTCGTCGACCAGGATCTTCTGGAAGCGGCGTTCGAGCGCGGCATCCTTTTCCACGTACTTGCGGTATTCGTCGAGCGTGGTCGCGCCAATACAGTGCAGCTCGCCGCGTGCGAGCGCCGGCTTGAGCATGTTGCCCGCATCGATCGCGCCCTCGGCCTTGCCCGCGCCGACCATGGTGTGCAGCTCGTCGATGAAGACGATGGTCTGCCCTTCGTCCTGCGCGATTTCCTTCAGCACCGCCTTCAGGCGTTCCTCGAACTCACCGCGGTATTTCGCTCCGGCCAGCAAGGCAGCCATGTCGAGCGAGAGGACGCGCTTGGACTTGAGGCTGTCCGGCACTTCGCCATTCACGATGCGCTGCGCCAGGCCTTCGACGATAGCGGTCTTGCCGACGCCAGGTTCGCCGATCAGCACCGGGTTGTTCTTGGACCGGCGCTGCAGCACCTGGATCGCGCGGCGGATCTCGTCGTCGCGGCCGATCACCGGATCGAGCTTGCCGGAGCGGGCGCGCTCGGTCAGGTCGAGCGTGTACTTTTTCAGCGATTCCCGCTGGCCTTCGGCATCCTGCGAATTGACGTTGCCGCCACCGCGCACTGCCGTGATGGCCGCTTCCAGCGCCTTGCGGGTCAAGCCGTTATCGCGCGCAAGCTGGCCGGCTGTGGACTTGTCGTCGGTGAGCGCAAGCAGCACCATTTCGCTGGCGATGAACTGGTCGCCGCGCTTCTGCGCTTCCTTGTCGGCGAGGTTGAGCAGCGCGACCGATTCGCGTCCGATCTGCACTTCGCCGCCGGTACCGGACACCTTGGGCAGGCGTTCGATGGCCGACTTCAACGCCGACGACAGGCCGCCGACGTTGACGCCGGCGCGCTGCAGCAGCGATTTGGCACCGCCGTCATCCTGGTTCAGCAGCGCCGTCAGGATGTGCACTGGATCAATGTATTGGTTATCATTGCCGACTGCCAGGCTCTGGCCGTCAGAAAGGGCTTCTTGCAACTTGGTTGTCAGTTTGTCGAGGCGCATGGGTTCCTCCGCTATTCGAATTGACAATTAAGTAGGGACGCTAAACCACATTTCAAGAATGGATTTTTGATTCCGGACATTCCGGGACCGGTTGACGATGGAATTGCATCAGATTCAAGTGGCCTACCAGCCGGAAGAAGACCGGATCCTGTGCCGGGCATCATTCAGGGACGCAGGCGGCAACCTGCAGGAAGTCCGGGCCTGGCTGACCCGGCGGGTGGTCAAGGAACTGTGGCCGACCATGCTGGAAGCGATGGAAACACAGGTCGCCCTCGACAATCCGCGCGCCGCCCATGCCAGCGGCGATGTTGTCGAAATGGAACATCATGCCAGTGTCGAAGCCTTTCGCGATGGCGGCCACTTCAGCCACTCGTTTGAGGGCGATATCCGCAGCTTCCCGCTCGGGGAAATCCCCTTCCTGGTATCCAACGCCGATTTCAGTATTGCTGCCGGCCAGCCGCTGCGAATGAACTTGATGCCCGCCAGCGGCAGTGGATTCGCGATTACCTTCGCCCAGCAAGTGCTGCATGGATTCAGCTCCCTGCTGAGGGATGCAGTCAACAATGCGGAATGGGAACTGGAGCTGGCCTTGCCGGGATCGGAGCACCCTGCCCCGGCTTCAAGGACGCTAAACTAGGCCAACGCCTTGTAGGTAGCAAAACCGGCCGTACAGAGGACAATCGAGCCAACGAGGTGCAGCACGGAATGCCCGAGCGCCCACGCGTAATCCCCCCGTTGCAGGAGCATCATCGATTCAGCTGAAAAGGTGGAAAAGGTCGTGAGCCCGCCAAGGAACCCGGTCACCACAAAGAGCCGCCACTCCGGCGACAGGTCAGGCAAGGCGGTGAAAAAGGCGACCGCCAGCCCGATAAGGTAACCGCCGCCGAGGTTGGCGAAAACCGTCCCCATCGGCAATTGCGGATGCAGCGCATTCAGCAACAGGCCCAGCCCCCAGCGCAGCCATGCGCCCAGTGCCGCACCCAGCCCCACCGCGAGCCAGCTCATGCCTTATTGCTCGAATTGGAGGATTGAATTCCCCACTTTGCCAGCGCCTCGTCGTCGGTGACGCGCGCATCCACCCAACGGGCGCCCTGCGGCGTCACTTCCTTCTTCCAGAACGGCGCCTGGGTCTTCAGGTAATCCATAATGAATTCGCAGGCGGCGAAGGCTTCGCCCCGATGGGCCGAGGTCACCGCGACAAGGACGATCTGGTCCAGCGGCTTGAGCGGGCCGACGCGATGGATCACGAGCGCGTCGAAGATGTTCCAGCGTCCCCGTGCCTGCGCAACGATGTCTTCCAGCGCCTTCTCGGTCATGCCGGGATAGTGTTCCAGCTCCATCTCGCTGACGCCGGAGCCGTCGTTCATGTCACGCACGGTGCCGACGAAAGCGACGACCGCACCGACCTGCGCCTGCCCGGCCCGCAATGCGGCGACTTCGGCACCGAGGTCGAAATCCTGTGTCTGGACGCGGATTGCCATGCCTGCCTCAGCCTCCGGTCACCGGCGGGAAGAAGGCCACTTCGCAGCCTTCGCTGATGCGCGTGCCGGCATCGGTCATCTGCTGGTTGCACGCCATGCGCAACGCCCTGCCCTCGGCCAGCGCTTCGGCCCATGTGCCGCCGCGCTCGCGCAGCCAGGCGCGGACCTCGCCGACGGTGGCGACGTTGGCGGGCACGGTGACGGTTTCCTGGCTGGTGCCGAGCGCCTCGCGCACGCTTGCAAAGAAGCGGAGTTGGATGTTCATGTTCAGTAAAGCAGTTCGCTGAAAGGGAGGAAGCGCACGATGTCACCCGGGGAAATCGCGTTCCCCGGCGGGTTGTCGATCAACCCGTCGCCCCATACCGTGGAGGTCAGGACAGCGGAACTCTGGTTGGCAAACAGGTCGAGTCCGCCGGACGGATTGATCCGCGCACGCAGGAATTCATTGCGCCGGTCGCCCTTGGGCAGTGCGAAGTCCGCGCGCATGGCAAACACCTTCGGCGCGACTTCGGCGACACCCTGCAGCCGCAGGATGAACGGCCGGACGAACAGCATGAAAGTCACGAAGCTGGAAACAGGATTGCCCGGCAGCCCGATGAAGAAGGCGCTGTCGCCGGCATCGCCGCGGCGGACCTCACCAAAGGCCAGCGGCTTGCCCGGCTTGATCGCGATCTGCCACATGTTAAGCCGTCCTTCAGCCTCAACGGCCGGCCTGATATGGTCTTCCTCGCCGACCGACACGCCGCCGGAGGTGATGATGAGGTCGTTGCCCGCGGCCGCCGCGCGCAAGGTCTCGCGCGTCGCTTCAAGCGAATCGGGCACGATGCCGTAGTCGGCAATCTCGCAGCCGAGGTTTTCGAGCAGGCCGCGCAGCGTGAACTTGTTGGAGTTGTAGATGGCGCCGGGTTTCAACGGCTCGCCCGGCATTGCCAGTTCGTCGCCGGTAAAGAACACAGCCACGCGCGGGCGGCGCATGACGGGCAATTCCGCCAGACCGACCGAAGCAGCAAGGCCCAGCTCCTGCGCGCGCAGGCGCGTTCCACGGAAAAGAATGATGTTCCCGGCGCGGATGTCCTCGCCGGTGCGGCGGATCCACTCACCCGGCTTCGGCGCGTGGCGCACGATCACCGAATCGCCGCTCGCCTCGCATTGCTCCTGCATCACGACGGCATCGGCGCCCTCCGGAATCATGGCGCCGGTAAAGATGCGCGCGGCGGTGCCGGGCTGCAGCGGCTCGCCAACGTGGCCGGCGGGAATGCGCTGCGACACCCTCAGTTGCGCGCTGCCGCTCGCGCAGTCCTCCGCGCGCACGGCATACCCGTCCATCTGCGTATTGTCCATCGGCGGGACGTTGAGCTGCGACGTCTGGTCGAACGCCAGCACGCGTCCATTCGCGTCAAGTGTGGGCAGGATTTCGCCCTCGTCGACCGGCCTGACCGACGAGAGAAGGATATCGAGCGCTTCCGGCGCGCTCAACATGGGTTTCTTTTCAGTCATGCTCAACGGGCCTCGAATGATGGGAGTGTTTACAAACCGGTGTGCTTCGCGATGAATGCCTTCATCTTCTCGACGTCGGCCGGCATCACCTCGTAGCGCTGCGGCAGGGATTCGATGTTTTCGAAGCCCGCAGGACGTTCGGCGTCACGGCCGAGCGCTTCGCGGATGGTCTCGTTGAACTTGGCCGGGAGCGCGGTTTCCAGCACCAGCATCGGAATGCCCGGCGTCAGGTATTCGCGCGCGACCTTGACGCCGTCCGCGGTGTGCGTATCGATGGTGACGCCGTACTTCGCATGCACGTCTCGAATGGTGGCCACGCGGTCGGAATGCACCGACTTGCCGGACACGAAACCGTACTGCGCAACCTTGGCGAACTCGTCCCCATCGCTGCCCGGCTTGCCGGACAGGTCGAAGCCGCCGTGCGTTTCCACCTTCCTGAACAATGCACGCAAGCGGTCTGCATCGCGGCCAAGCAGGTCGTAGATGAAGCGCTCGAAGTTGGACGCCTTGCTGATGTCCATGCTCGGGCTGGTGGTGTGGTAGGTTTCGGCGGACTTGCGCACACGGTACACGCCGGTGCGGAAGAACTCGTCCAGCACGTCGTTTTCATTGGTTGCAACAACCAGCTTGTCGATGGGCAGGCCCATCATGCGCGCGATATGGCCGGCGCAGATGTTGCCGAAGTTACCCGACGGCACGGTGAACGATACCTTCTGGTCGCTGCTGGTAGTCGCGCTGAGATAGCCGCGGAAGTAGTACACCACCTGTGCGACGACGCGTGCCCAGTTGATCGAGTTGACGGTGCCGATCTTCTGGCGGGTCTTGAATTCGAGGTCGTTCGACACCGCCTTCACCATGTCCTGGCAGTCGTCGAACACGCCTTCAACGGCGATGTTGAAAATGTTGGGATCCTGCAGGCTGAACATCTGGGCAGTCTGAAACGCGCTCATCTTTTTGTGCGGCGACAGCATGAAGACACGGATGCCCTTCTTGCCGCGCATCGCGTATTCGGCCGCGCTGCCGGTATCGCCCGAGGTCGCGCCGAAGATGTTCAGTTCCGCATGCTGCTTGGCCAGCGCGTACTCGAACAGGTTGCCGAGCAACTGCATCGCCATGTCCTTGAAAGCCAGCGTCGGGCCGTTGGACAGGGCTTGCAGGACGACCTTGGTGCCGTTCGCCTCTTCCAGCACGCGCAGCGGCGTGATCTGCGACGCCTCTTCGCCGGCGCGCGCATTGCGGTACACGTCGGCCGTATAGGTCTTGTGCACCAGCGCCTTCAAGTCGGCTTCAGGGATGTCGGTCGCGAACTTCTTCAATACTTCCACGGCGAGGTCGGCGTACGACATCTTGCGCCAGGCATCCAGTTCGGCGCTGCTGACCTTCGGATATTCAACAGGCAGGTAGAGGCCGCCATCAGGGGCAAGGCCGCCGAGCAGGATTTGGGAAAACGATTGCGCCGGAGATTGACCGCGAGTGGAGAGGTATTGCATAAATTCTTGAAAATTTAATAATGAGATGGCGGAAGCCAACCTGCTTCCTGACCGAATCTTGCATTATAACTGCCGCCCCGGCGCGAAGCGGCAATTACCTCACGCGGCGTGATGGAGTTTGTGCGGTTCGCGACGGATATGGGCGAGCATGTCGTCGACCAGTTCGTCGAGCCCGACGCGCGCCTTCCAACCCCAGTCGGCGCGGGCATGGGTATCGTCCAGGCTGTGCGGCCAGGTGTCGGCAATCGCCTGCCGGTGGTCGGGGCGATAGCGGATTTCGAATGCCGGACGGCGCTGACGTATTGCTTCGGCCAGTTCACGCGGGTTGAAGCTCAGGCCGGCCACGTTGTACGCGGAACGGATGCGAACTTGTTCGGCCGGCGCTTCCATCAGCTCGATTGTCGCCCGGATGGCATCGGGCATGTAGATCATCGGCAGCGTGGTGTCCGGTCCGAGGAAACACTCGTAGCACTCTTCGTGTGCCGCCGCGTGGAAGATCGCGATTGCGTAATCGGTCGTCCCGCCGCCGGGAGGGGATTTGTAGCTGATGATCCCCGGATAGCGGATGCTGCGCACGTCCACGCCGAATTTCGTGAAATAGTATTCGCACAGCCGCTCGCCTGCCTGCTTGCTGATGCCGTAAATCGTGGTGGGATCCATCACTGCGAGCTGGGGCGTATCCACCGCCGGCGTGTGCGGCCCGAATGCGGCGATCGACGACGGCCAAAAAACCTTTAGCGGCTTGCCAGCTTGGCCGCGTTCACGCGCGAGCTCAAGGATATTCAGCAAACCGTTCATGTTGAGCGTCCAGGCCTTCAGCGGCGCCTGTTCACCGGTGACGGACAGCAGCGCAGCCAGTTGGTAGACCTGGGTGATGCCGTAGCGGTCGACGACCTGCGCCACCCGTCCTGCATCGAGCACATCCAGCGATTCGTAATTCTCGACGCCGAACAGGCTCCCCGCCCCGATATCGGTGGCAATCACGTTTTCCTTCCCGTGGCGCTCGATGAGCGCGTCGACCAGCTCGCTGCCGATCTGCCCGTTGGCGCCGATGACCAGAATGCGTTCCATGTTCCGTTCCTTCAATTCTTCAACAATCCAAGTTCCTGCCCTGCTTGCCGGAATGCGGCCAATGCTCGGTCCAGCTGCTCCGTCGTGTGCGCTGCCGACAACTGCACGCGTACGCGCGCCTGCCCCATCGGCACCACCGGATAGAAGAAGCCGGTCACAAGCACACCGAGTTCGTACAGCCGCTGCGCGAAGCGTTGCGCCAACGGCGCATCGAACAGCATCACGGGCACCACCGGATGGGTGCCGGGCTTGATCGTGAATCCGAGTTCGCTGATCTCCTTGCGGAAATGCGCGGTATTGGCATGCAGCCGGTCGCGCAGCTCGGTGGACGATGACAGTCGCTCCAGCACCGAAAGCGATGCGCCGGCGATCGAGGGCGCGAGGGAATTCGAGAACAGGTAGGGCCGCGACTTTTGGCGCAGCGTCTGGATGACTTCCTTGCGCGCCGAGGTAAAGCCGCCCATCGCTCCGCCGAGCGCCTTGCCCAGCGTGCCAGTGATGATGTCGATGCGGCCCATCACATTGTGATGCTCATGCGTGCCGCGGCCGGTCTTACCCATGAAACCGCTCGCATGGCATTCATCGATCATCACCAGCGCGCCGTACTTGTCGGCCAGGTCGCAGATCTTGTCGAGCTGCGCGATGGTGCCGTCCATCGAGAACACGCCGTCGGTAACGATCAACTTGTTGCGCTTGCCTTCCGCCGCCTGCAGTTGCGCCTCCAGGTCGGCCATGTCGTTGTGCTGGTAGCGATAGCGCGCCGCCTTGCACAGGCGGATGCCGTCGATGATCGATGCATGGTTCAGAGCATCGGAAATGATGGCGTCGTTCTCGTCGAACAGGGGTTCGAACACGCCGCCGTTGGCGTCGAAGGCGGCCGCGTACAGGATGGTGTCTTCCATGCCGAGGAACTCGGACAACGCGCGCTCGAGCTGCTTGTGGACGGTCTGGGTGCCGCAGATGAAGCGGACCGAGGACAGGCCATAACCATACTTCTCGGTTGCTGCGATCGCAGCGCGCACCGTTTCCTCGTCGCCGGAAAGCCCCAGGTAATTGTTGGCGCACATATTAATCAGGACACGGCCGTCGTCACACACCACCTCCGCCCCCTGGCGGGAAGCAATTACGCGCTCCGGCTTGAACAGCCCCTGCTCCCGCAGGCTGGCCAGGTTGCTTTCCAGCCCGGCATAAAAATGTTCCTTCGCGTTCCTGTCGCCCATCGTCCGTCTCCCGGTGCATTCGTTCAATTGTTTCCGGGACCAGCCCGGCACGTATTCATCAGCGGCGGCATCTGTTACGATGCCGATTCAATATATTCCACTAAATTCATTATCCAGAACTTAAGTTCAATATATTGAATACTAAAGACAACCATTGAACTTTGCAAGCCTCCTTTTATGAAAAAGAACACTCCGCCGAGTTCCCCGCCGGACGTCGGCGTCACCCTGCAGAAACTTCGTCTCAAGCGCGGATTGACCCTGGATGACCTGTCGCGTGCGGCGGGCGTGTCCAAGTCCATGCTGTCGCAGATTGAACGGGACAAGGCCAATCCGACCATTGCCGTCGCTTGGCGGCTGGCGAACGCACTGGGCGTAGGCATCGAAGAGTTGTTGTCCAGCGAAAAGCCCGAACAGGAAGCCATCCACGTGCTGGAACCGCACGAGACACCCACCCTGCCCGGTGCCCATGCCGGCTACGTGCTGCGGATCCTCGGCCCGATGGAACTGGCCGGGAAGTACGAGTGGTATGAACTGACGCTGGCGCCGGAAGGTGCGCTGGTGTCGAACCCGCATGATCCGGGCACCACCGAGTACCTGACTCTCCTGCACGGAACGGCGGAAGTGGAAGTCGACGGCGTGACGAAAAAGCTGAAAGCCGGCGGCACCGCCCGCTATCAGGCCGACCGCAGCCATGCGATCCGCAACGTCGGCAAAACGGAAGCGAAAGCGCTATTGGTCGTCACGCACCGGTAGAAAAAGCAAACGGCCCGAAGACTTCACATCTTCGGGCCGCTTTCATTTCAAATGCCTGCGTTCGCAGGCAATGCCATCAGCTCAGCTGTTCCAGGCGGATCTTCGTCACTTCGCCAACCACGGTCGGCAGCGCTTCGATCTTGGCAATCGCCGAAACAATGTTCTTCTCTTGCGTCTGGTGCGTCAGCATGATGATGTCGGTGCGGGTCTCGCCCTCATCCGGCTCCTTCTGCAGCATGGCGTCGATGGAGATCGACGAATCGGCCAGGATGCGGGTCACATCGGCCAGCACGCCCGGCTGGTCGGAGACGCGCATACGCAGGTAGTAGCTGGTAGTGATCTCGGACATCGGCAGGATCGGCGTATCGACCATCGCGTCCGGCTGGAACGCCAGATGCGGCACGCGGTGCTCCGGATCGGCGGTTGCCAGGCGGGTGATGTCGACCAGGTCGGCAATCACGGCCGATGCGGTCGGCTCGGAGCCAGCGCCCTTGCCGTAATACAGCGTGGCGCCGACGGCGTCGCCCTGCACCAGCACGGCGTTCATTGCGCCCTCGACGTTGGCGATCAGACGCTTGGCCGGGATCAGCGTCGGATGAACGCGCAGTTCGATGCCGTTCGGCGTGCGGCGCGCAATGCCGAGCAGCTTGATGCGGTAGCCGAGCTGTTCCGCGTAACGGATGTCGGTTGCCTGCAGCTTGGTGATGCCTTCCACGTGGGCCTTGTCGAACTGCACCGGAATACCGAATGCGATCGCCGACATGATGGTCGCCTTGTGCGCGGCATCCACCCCTTCGATGTCGAAGGTCGGGTCTGCTTCAGCATAGCCGAGGCGCTGCGCTTCCTTGAGCACGACGTCGAAATCGAGGCCCTTGTCGCGCATCTCGGACAGGATGAAGTTGGTGGTGCCGTTGATGATGCCGGCGATCCACTGGATACGGTTCGCGGTCAGGCCTTCACGGAGCGCCTTGATGATGGGGATGCCGCCGGCCACTGCTGCTTCGAACGCCACCATGACGCCCTTGTCCTGCGCCGCCTTGAAGATCTCGTTGCCGTGCGTCGCGAGCAATGCCTTGTTCGCCGTCACGACGTGCTTGCCGTTCGCAATCGCCTTCATCACGAGATCCTTGGCGATGCCGTAGCCGCCGATCAGCTCGATGACGATATCGATCTCGGGGTTGTTCACCACCAGGTTGGCGTCATTCACGACCTCGCACTCGCCGTTGGTGAGTTCCCTGGCGCGATCGACGTTCAGGTCGGCCACCATCGTAATCTCGATACCACGGCCCGCACGGCGCGTAATCTCTTCCTGGTTACGCTTCAGAACGTTGAATGTGCCGGAACCGACGGTACCGATGCCTAACAAGCCTACTTTGATGGGTTTCATAGTCTTCAAAAATTAATGCTGGTGGAGCCCGGCGCAGGCCGGGACACGGAGGTACTGCAATGATGAAACGTTACGCGGCCAGCGCGCTGCGCTTGCGATAGCCCTCGAGGAAGCGCGCAATGCGGCCGATCGCCTCGGTCAGGTCATCCGAATTCGGCAGGAACACGACGCGGAAATGGTCCGGTGCGATCCAGTTGAAACCGGTGCCCTGCACGATCAGGACCTTTTCTTCCGCCAGCAGCTCCGACGCAAACTGCTGGTCATCCTTGATCGGGTAAATCTTCGGATCGAGCCTCGGGAACATGTACAGCGCAGACTTCGGCTTCACACAGCTGACGCCGGGAATGTCCGTCAGCAGCTTGTGCGCGAGGTCACGCTGCTTGAGCAGGCGCCCGCCAGGGCCGACAAGGTCGTTGATACTCTGATAGCCGCCAAGTGCGGTCTGGATCGCGTACTGCCCCGGCGCATTGGCGCACAGCCGCATCGACGCCAGCATGGTCAGCCCCTCGATGTAATCGCGCGCAGCCTTCTTGTCGCCGGACACGACCATCCAGCCGGCACGATAGCCGCAGGAACGATAGTTCTTCGACAGTCCATTGAGCGTGATGAACAGGACGTCGTCGGCAAGCGATGCAATCGACGTATGCGTTTCGCCGTCGTACAGCGTCTTGTCGTAGATCTCGTCGGCGAACACGATCAGCTGATTCTGGCGAGCAACTTCGACGATCTGTTGCAGCAGTTCATCCGGGTACAGCGCACCGGTAGGGTTGTTCGGATTGATGACGACAATCGCCTTGGTATTCGGGGTAATCTTTTTCTTGATATCGTCAATGTCGGGCAACCAGCCGGATTCCTCGTCGCATACGTAATGCACCGGCGTACCGCCGGACAGGCTGACAGCTGCCGTCCACAGCGGATAATCGGGTGCTGGCACGAGCACTTCGTCACCGGTATTCAGCAGCGCATTCATGCCCATCACGATCAGCTCGGACGCGCCGTTGCCGATATAGATGTCTTCAATCGTCACGCCGGAAATCTTCTTTTCCTGCGTGTAATGCATGATGGACTTGCGCGGCGCGAACATGCCCTTGGAATCCGTGTAGCCGGCCGCATTTGGCATATTGCGGATCATGTCCTGCACGATCTCGTCGGGTGCATCGAACCCGAACACGGCGAGGTTGCCGATATTCAGCTTGATGATCTTGTGCCCTTCGTCCTCCATCTGCTTGGCCTTCTCGAGGACGGGGCCGCGGATGTCGTAGCAGACGTCTGCCAGTTTCTTGGATTTCTGAATCGGTCGCACTGAAGCAATCCCTTGTGGTTTATGCAAAAGTTGGGATGCTTGGTGCACCGCCAAAAGATCCCCATTTTGCCGAAAGCAAGTAGTTTTATCAATGTACAGCGGGAAGTTTTGGGGCGGAAAACGCTACAATGCCCCATCTTTTTCCTCTAATTGCCGGAAATTCACGCCCATTTTCGTGTCTACAGTGTCATGAAGCTCCACACCACCTCCACCCAGCATTACCAGACTGTCACCGCTTACGACGACACGGGCGTCGAAATCAACGCGGTCCACTTCTCGCACAGCCTGATCGTCCAGCCCGAAGTCCCACCGCTCGCGTGGGGACCGCGCACTTTCGACGAACTGAACGCCGACCATTTCGCGCAGATCGCCGCCGAATCGCCCGACGTCGTGATCCTCGGCACCGGCAGCAAGCAACGCTTCATCCACCCGAAACTGATCACAGCATTGACCTCCCGCCACATCGGTGTCGAGTGCATGGACAGCAGCGCAGCCTGCCGCACCTACAACATCCTGATGGGCGAAGGCCGCAAAGCCGTGCTTGCACTCATCATCGAAGGCGATGGCCGCATCGCGTGATTCGAGGTTCCCAACAGGATGAACATTCGCTAACATCGCGATTGCACCCCGCACTCCGGGGCAAGAGACAACAACTTCGCCACAAGCGACAACAACATGGACCAGGAGAAGAGCGTGGCTGAAAGCCCATCCGCATTGAATCTGATCGTTCCCGAATTTTCCGCGGCGATGACCGGCGACCGCACTTTCCGCTTGTCGGACTACAAGGGGAAAAACATCGTCCTTTATTTCTACCCGAAGGACAACACCCCGGGTTGCACTACCGAGAGCATGCAGTTCCGCGACCTCCATCCGCAATTCCAGGGAGCGAATGCGGAAATCTTCGGCATCAGCCGCGACAGCATCCGCTCCCATGAAGGCTTCAAATCCAAGCTCGACATGCCCTTCGAACTGATCTCCGATCCGGATGAAACGGTGTGCATCATCTTCAATGTCATGAAGATGAAAAACATGTATGGCAAGCAGGTGCGCGGCGTGGAGCGCTCAACATTTGTCATTGACGCCACAGGGAAATTGGTGAAAGAATGGCGTGGAGTAAAGGTGCCTGGGCACGTCGATGAGGTGCTCGAGTTTGTGAAGGCTCTTGCGTAAGACCTGAACACATTGAATTTAAAAGAATTTCCTGACCGAAGGCCGTTTGTGGAAGAGGCGCAGAGCCTCCCCCTCAAACGGCTTTTTTGCTTGTGCAATCCCCTCCTCCTCCACGTTGTCCAACTCTCCAACCCCGGTTTGTACCCCGCGCGTAGTCCATTCAACACATCTTTAGATTGAGGTACTGATGCCACTGCCCAAATTGCCGACCAAGCCAGCAACAATGCTCTCAACCCAAGACTATCCGAAGGTAGAGAAAGGAAAACCGGCAAAACCTGTGATGACCCTCGTCGAATCCGCAGCACCCGCTGTGAAGCCGGCACCACAGGCGCGCGCAAAAACAGAGAAAGCCACTCCCGCCAAACGCACGACCAAGGCGAAAGAAGTCGATACCCTCATCAAGTCCAGCGCCAGCCGCATCGGCGACAAGATGGGCGTCACCAAGATGTTCGTGCTCGACACGAACGTGCTGATGCATGACCCGACATCGCTGTTCCGCTTCGACGAACACGATGTCTACCTTCCGATGATGACGCTGGAGGAACTCGACAACCACAAGAAGGGCATGTCCGAAGTCGCGCGCAATGCACGCCAGGTGTCGCGTTCGTTGGATGCGCTCGTGGCCGGCGTCGAAGAGCATGCGATCGAGGAAGGCATTCCCCTGTCCAAGCTGGGCAACAAGGATGCCAAGGGCCGCCTGTTCTTCCAGACCAGGTTGCAGATCAGCGAGCTGCCGGAAGGCCTCCCGATCGGCAAAGCCGACAACCAGATTCTCGGCGTCGTCCGCGCACTTGAAACACAGTATCCCGGCCGTCCGATCGTGCTGGTGTCGAAGGACATCAACATGCGCATCAAGGCCCGCGCACTGGGCCTGCCGGCGGAAGAGTACTTCAACGACCATGTACTCGAGGACACCGACCTGCTCTACTCGGGAATCCTGCAGTTGTCTGACGACTTCTGGAACAAGCATGCCAAGGGCATGGAGTCGTGGCAGGAGAACAAGCACGGGACAGGCTACACGTTCTACCGCCTGACCGGTCCGATGGTGCCCGGCTTCCTCGTCAACCAGTTCGTGTTCATGGAACCGAGCACCGGCGAAACACCGTTCTACGGCCAGGTCAAGGAAATCAACGGCAAGACCGCCGTGATCCAGACCCTGCGCGACTACACGCACGGCAAGAACGGGGTCTGGGGCATCACGGCGCGCAACCGTGAACAGAATTTCGCGCTCAACCTGTTGATGAACCCGGAGTGCGACTTCGTCACCCTCCTTGGCCAGGCCGGCACAGGCAAGACCCTGCTGGCGCTGGCGGCAGGCCTGGCACAGGTGCTCGAGACCAAGCTCTACAACGAGATCATCGTCACTCGCGTCACCGTCCCGGTCGGCGAAGACATCGGCTTCCTGCCGGGTACCGAGGAAGAAAAGATGTCTCCCTGGATGGGCGCCTTCGACGACAACCTCGAGGTGCTGAACAAGTCGGACAACGACGCCGGCGAATGGGGCCGCGCTGCGACACAGGACTTGATCCGCTCGCGTATCAAGATCAAGTCGCTCAACTTCATGCGTGGCCGTACCTTCGTGAACAAGTTCCTCATCATCGACGAGGCGCAGAATCTCACGCCGAAGCAGATGAAGACCCTCGTCACGCGTGCGGGTCCCGGCACCAAGATCATCTGCCTCGGCAATATCGCGCAGATCGATACGCCGTACCTGACCGAAGGCTCGAGCGGATTGACCTATGTGGTCGACCGTTTCAAGGGATGGAACCACAGCGGCCATGTCACCCTGGCGCGCGGCGAACGCTCGCGCCTCGCCGACCACGCCAGCGACGTGCTCTGATTACGTTCCGCCAAAAGAAAAAGCCGCGCAATGCGCGGCTTTTTTATTTCTGGTCTGCGTGACGATTACAGGATTTTCGTCCCGATCCACCATGCAATGGCGGCTACGAAGGCGGAAGCCGGAATCGTGAAGATCCATGCCCAGACGATATTGCCGGCAACGCCCCAGCGCACCGCCGACATCTTCCTCGCCGACCCGACACCGACGATCGCGCCGGTAATCGTGTGCGTGGTCGAGACAGGAATGCCCATGCTGGTCGCCAGGAACAGGGTGATTGCACCACCGGTTTCTGCACAGAAGCCGCCAACCGGCTTCAGCTTGGTAATTTTCTGCCCCATGGTCTTGACGATGCGCCAGCCGCCAAACAGCGTACCGAGGCCGATCGCCGCGTAGCAGCAGATGATTACCCACGACGGCAGCGGGTCGGTCGCGGTCGAATAGCCGGCGGCGATCAGCAGCATCCAGATTATGCCCATGGTCTTCTGCGCGTCGTTACCGCCATGTCCGAGGCTGTACAGCGATGCCGACAGCAGTTGCATACGCCGGAACCATTTGTCCACACGGCGCGGAGTCGACTTGACGAACAGCCACGAGACAATGACCATCAGGATCGAGCCAAACACAAAGCCGAGCAGCGGCGACAGCAGGATGAAGGCAATCGTCTTGATCAGGCCACCGGAGATCAGTGCGCCGGTTCCCGATTTGGCAACTGCGGCACCGACCAGGCCGCCGATGAGCGCATGCGACGAGGACGACGGAATGCCGTAGTACCAGGTCAACGCGTTCCAGAATATCGCCCCGACAAGGGCACCAAAGACGACGTAATGATCCACCACCGCCGGTTCGATGGTGCCTTTCCCCACCGTGCTCGCCACTTTTAGCTGGAAGAAGAAAATTGCGACGACATTGAACATCGCCGCCATGGCAACGGCATGCTGCGGCTTCAATACACCCGTCGAAACGACGGTCGCAATCGCATTCGCCGCGTCATGGAAGCCGTTCATGAAGTCGAACGCGAGTGCAAGCACGACGAGCAAGGCAAGCGTGTAGATGCTTATTTCAAGGGTTTGCATGAGTTTTTGTTCTCGTTTGTTTGAGCGACCGGCACACCGCCCCGCCACAGCAAGGCAGCAGCCGCAGAACCTGCGCAGCGTTCTGCTCAGGCATTCTCAACAATGATGCCCTCGATGATATTGGCGACGTCCTCGCAACGGTCGGTCACCGTTTCCAGGATTTCGTAGATGGCCTTGAGCTTGATGAGGTTGCGAACGTCCGGTTCGTCTCGGAACAGCTTGGACATTGCGGCCCGCATCACATGGTCGGCGTCCGATTCGAGACGGTCGATTTCTTCGCACACCGACAGGATCTGTCCGGAATTGTCCATGCTGTGCAGGAGGCCGACCGCAGTCTTGACCTTCTCGGTGCACGACAGGCAGAGTTCAGCGAGGCGCTTGGCTTCGGGCGTCACTGCCTTGATGTCATACAGGGAGATCGTCTGCCCCGCATCTTCCAGCAGGTCCAGGATGTCGTCCTGCTTGGTGATCAGCTTGTGGATGTCATCGCGGTCGAGCGGCGTGATGAACGTCTTGTGCAGCATATCGAGGGTTTCGTACGTTACCTTGTCGGCCTGCTTTTCGATGCTTTCGATCGCATGGACGCGGTTTTCCAGGTCGTCGAAATTGGTCATCAATGCGACCATTTCCTTCGCCCCCTTGACACACAAGTCCGCGTGCTGCACGAAGAGGTCGAAGAACTTGCCCTCGTTGGGCATCAATCGTCCAAACATGTTTTTGCTCTCTTAAAGTTGAATCGTCAATTCGTTTGTCAGTATTTGCGTCAACTGCACATCGTCCTTTGTAAGGACGAATACCAATTCCGTGTCTTACTCGTTGTCGAAGATCGCGTTGCCGCCAGTGTAATTGTCGAACTTCGTGTACTCGCCGAGAAAGGTCAGGCGCACGGTACCGATCGGACCGTTACGCTGCTTGCCGATGATGATTTCCGCGGTGCCCTTGTCCGGCGAATCGGGGTTGTAAACCTGGTCGCGATAAATGAACAGGATCACGTCGGCATCCTGTTCGATAGCGCCGGACTCGCGCAAGTCGGACATCACGGGGCGCTTGTTGGGGCGCTGCTCGAGCGAGCGGTTCAGCTGCGACAGCGCGATCACCGGGCAATGCAGTTCCTTGGCAATCCCCTTGAGGCTTCGAGAAATTTCGGAAATTTCGGTCGCGCGGTTTTCGCCGCCGCCGCCATTGCCCGACATGAGCTGCAGGTAGTCGACAATGATCAGGCCAAGGCGGCCGCACTGGCGCGCGAGGCGCCGCGCGCGTGCACGCAATTCGATCGGGCTGAGCGCGGGCGTCTCGTCGATGTAGAGCTGCGCTTCATTCATCTTCTGGATCGCGTGCGTCAGGCGCGGCCAGTCTTCGTCATTCAGCTTGCCGACACGCAGGCGGCTCTGGTCCAGACGACCGACGGAACCCAGCATACGCATTGCCAACTGTGCACCACCCATTTCCATCGAGAAGACGGCAACAGGCAGGCCGCTGTCGATGGCGACGTTTTCGCCGATGTTGAGCGAGAACGCGGTCTTGCCCATCGAGGGACGTCCTGCGACGACGATCATGTCGCCGGGCTGCAGGCCGGAGGTCATGCGGTCGAGGTCGATAAAGCCTGTTGGCACGCCGGTAATATCGTTCTGGTTGTCGCGGTTGTAGAGTTCGTCGATGCGCTCCACCACCTGCGTCAGCAGTGGCTGGATGGCCATCCACCCTGCCGCGCCGCGGGCGCCATCCTCGGCGATGGCAAAAATCTTTGATTCGGCTTCGTCGAGGAGCTGTTTGACTTCCTTACCCTGCGGGTTAAAGGCCGAACCGGAAATTTCATCCGACACTGTAATGAGTTTGCGCAGGACGCCGCGTTCTCGGACAATTTCGCCATAGCGGCGGATATTTGCTGCTGACGGCGTGTTCTGGGCAAGCGCATTCAAGTAGGTAAGTCCGCCGGCCTCCTCTGCCTTGCCGCTCGTACACATTGCCTCGTAGACAGTAATAACGTCCGCAGGCTTGGAGCTGTTGATCAGCTTGACGATGTGTTGAAAGATGATGCGGTGATCGTACCGGTAGAAATCGTCTTCAGCGATGAAGTCGGCAATGCGGTCCCATGCTGCGTTATCCAGCAGCAAACCACCCAGAACGGATTGCTCCGCCTCAATGGAATGAGGCGGAATACGGAGCGCATCGACTTGCGGGTCTGTAACACGGTTGTCACGGTTATTCATGGCGCGCATTATACCCGTTTAACCATATGCTTTTCCGGCTGTATCTCGCGCAAACGCGCTTTATTTTCCATCAAACGGCATGCAAATTTGGCACTCTTGAAACAAGTGCTCCGACCAACAAAAAAGGCCGGGAAACCCGGCCTTTTTGATTGACTGCTTTCAGCGATCAGGCTTGCTCGCCCAGCACGGAAACGGTCACGTCCACGACGACGTCGGTGTGAAGGGCAACGGCGACAGTATGGTCACCAACAACCTTCAGCGGACCTTGCGGCATGCGGATCTGTGCCTTCTCGACAGCGAAGCCTTGCTTGGTCACGGCTTCCGCGATGTCAGCGTTGGTCACGGAACCGAACAGACGGCCATCGACGCCGGCCTTCTGGGAGATCTGGACGGTCATGCCGTTCAGCTTCTCACCTTGCGCTTGTGCGGCTGCCAGCTTCTCGGCTGCTGCCTTTTCCAGTTCTGCGCGCTTGGTTTCGAACTCGGCCACAGCGGCGTCGGTTGCACGACGCGCCTTGCGCTGGGGGATCAGGAAGTTACGTGCGTAACCGTCCTTGACCTTGACCACGTCGCCGAGGTTGCCGAGGTTGACGACTTTTTCCAACAGAATGACTTGCATGTTTTTCTCCTATTCTTCAGTCGTCAATTAGGCATTGTGCAGATCGGTGTACGGCAGCAACGCGAGGTAGCGTGCACGCTTGATCGCGGTGTCAACCTGACGCTGGTAGTGTGCCTTGGTGCCGGTCAGGCGAGCCGGCATAATCTTGCCGTTTTCCTGGACGAAGTCCTTCAGGGTGTCGACGTCCTTGTAGTCGACCTGTTCAACGCCGGCAGCCGTGAAGCGGCAGAATTTCTTGCGCTTGAACAGCGGGTTCTGCTGCTGGCGCTTTTGCTTGAGTTTGCTCTTGTCGAATTTTTTACCGAATGCCATGTTTGGCTCCTGTATCTAGTGTTCTGGTGTGATTGACTCGAAATCCGTAACGTGGAATACGAGGCTTTTGCTGTTGCGGCTCTTGCGTGCCAGGAATCCTGTGAACAGGAACATTTCCCCTAAAGCAGCCTGGTTGAATTTTCCGGAAATCTCGCCTGCGGCAATTGCGGCGACGTCCATTTCAACCTGGCGCGGGATGTTTGCCTCAACCTGCTCCGAACTGTGCTGCAGTCTTGCGGACACGATTGGAATGCCTGCCGGTGTGTAGCGCAACACGTCGCGCTCGGCAATGGCGGCAATCAGGCGAAGCTCGTTCACACTCCCCAGCGACTGCAATTACGCAGCAGATGCCTCTGCACGTTGCGACTTGGCTGCGTCTTCCTTCTGAACAGCCTTCATCATCGGCGACGGTGCGGTCTCGGCCTTCTTCATCTTGACGGTGAGGTGGCGCAGGACGGCATCGTTGAACTTGAAGCCGGTTTCGAGTTCAGCCAGGGTCTCGTTGTCGCACTCGATGTTCATGCAAACATAGTGCGCCTTGGCGAGCTTCTGGATCATGTAAGCCAGCTGGCGGCGGCCCCAGTCTTCGACACGGTGGACCTTGCCGTTGCGGCTGGTCACGATACCCTTGTAACGCTCGATCATCGCGGGCACTTGCTCGCTTTGATCCGGATGGACGATAAACACGATTTCATAATGACGCATGAATTCTCCTTTTGGACGGATTAAACAATCGCCCACCCCGGCGTCAAGACGGGTGTGGGAAGAGGAAAGCCCGCTATCATAACCCGACCGGCAAGAAAACTCAATGCTTTCAATCGCTTATCCGCTCCCCAAGCTTATCCGGCCAATTTCGGCGCAAATCAGGAAAAAATAAGCACAGAAGCCGCTTGCATTCGCGGAAATCCTGTATAAAAATACAGTCTGTTTATGCACACAGCACTGGATAACCCCAGTGGACCGCCATGATCAAGCTGACCGCCCGCCAGGAACAGATCCTGAACCTGATCAAGGAAGCCATCGAGAATACAGGCTTCCCTCCCACCCGGGCTGAAATTGCCGCCGAACTAGGCTTCCGTTCGGCCAATGCCGCCGAAGAGCACCTTCAAGCCCTCGCCCGCAAGGGCGCCATTGAAATCTCCCCGGGTACCTCGCGTGGCATCCGCCTGCGCGACATGGGAAACGACAACATCCGCACGGCCCGCCAAATGGCCTTACCCCATCCGGGCTTGATGCAGTTGTCCCTGCCGCTCGTCGGCCGTGTAGCGGCCGGCTCACCGATTCTCGCCCAAGAGCATATCGAGACGACCTACAGTGTCGATCCCTCGCTGTTCTCGGCCAAGCCGGACTATCTACTGAAAGTTCGCGGCCTATCGATGCGGGATGTCGGCATTCTCGACGGTGACCTACTAGCAGTGAAAAAGGCTGATTCCGCCAAAAATGGTCAGATTGTTGTCGCACGCCTTGGCGACGACGTGACCGTCAAGCGTTATCGGAAGACGGGTAGCGTGATCGAACTTCTCCCCGAAAATCCGGACTTCGAACCGATTGTGGTAGACGGACGGGAAGACAATTTTGCACTCGAGGGCCTCGCCGTCGGCCTCCTTCGCGCCTGGGGCTAGCCGGGGACAACCGCTCCCGGCTTCGTGGAAATCACCGGCGCATTCATTTCGCGCCGGTTTTCAGCATGATTTGACGGGCGATCCCGCGCAGAATGTTGACCTCCTCGGTTTCCAGCTGCGTACGGGAAAAGAGGCGCTTCAGGCGTGGCATCAGCTTTTTCGGGTTGGAGGGATCAAGGAAGTCGACGGCGACCAGCGCCTGTTCGAGATGCTCGTACATGCCCTCGATCTGATCCAGGCTCGCAGCCACACCCTGGAAGCCAACAGGAGACGCTGGCGTGGCGTCTCCCACTTCCGCTAGGCGAGCTTCATAAGCCAGCAGCTGCACCGCCTGGGCGAGGTTCAGCGATGAATAATCCGGATTTGCTGGAATATTGATCAGCACATTGCACTTTTCGATGATCTCATTTGGCAGCCCGTAGCGCTCGCTTCCAAAGACCAGTGCAGCGTTCAGGAAAGCGTCCGCAGCGAGTTGCGATGCCAAGGTACGCGGCGCCGTTACGGGCGGAGAAAACTCACGCAGCCTGGCACTGAGCGCCGCGGCAAAATTGCATCCGTCCAGCGCCTCCTCGATCGACCCGACAACCTTTGCTGCCTCAAGCACATCAAGCGCCCCGCTCGCGAAAGCGATTGCGTCCTCATGCCTTGTCGCATCCTGGAATCGTGGATTGACCAGTACAAGTTGTGAAAATCCCATCGTTTTCATCGCTCGTGCCGTTGCACCGATGTTACCGGGATGACTGGTTCCGACCAGGACGAAGCGCAGTCGGTTGAAAAGAGAATTACTGGATTGGGGCTGGTTCATTTAAAATAGCGGCATTCTGCGGCAACGACGTACACCGGCTGTTGACGCATCGCTCATTAATCTTGATTTCCTGTGGTTCCGCGCGGTATGCGACGGTACCGCAATTTTAACGGAACCCATATGCATCCCATGCTGAATACGGCGGTGAAGGCCGCGCGCCGCGCCGCGTCGATCATCAATCGCGCTTCCTTCGACATTGACCGCGTCAAGGTCACGACGAAGAACCACAACGATTTCGTCACCGAAGTCGACCAGGCCGCCGAGCAAGCGATCATTGAAGTTCTGAAAACCGCGTACCCCGACCACGCGATCCTCGCCGAAGAATCCGGCGCCTCCGCCAACCTGCACGACGAGAACGAAAACGTCTGGATCATCGATCCGCTGGATGGCACCACCAATTTCATCCACGGCTTTCCGCAGTACTGCGTATCGATCGCGCTGCAGCAGAAGGGCCAGATCACCCAGGCCGTTGTGTACGACCCGACCCGCAACGACCTGTTCACCGCGACCAAGGGCGCAGGCGCCTACCTGAACGAAAAGCGCATTCGCGTCAGCCGCCGTGACAAGATGGCCGATTCTCTGATCGGCACCGGCTTCCCCTTCCGCGGTACGGAAGGCCTGGACGAGTACATGAAGATGTTCAAGATCATGACCGAAAAATGCGCCGGCCTGCGCCGCCCGGGCGCCGCCGCGCTCGACCTCGCGTATGTCGCTGCCGGCCGCCTCGACGGCTTCTTCGAAAAGGGCTTGCAGCCCTGGGATGCAGCGGCAGGCGCGCTGCTGGTTTCCGAAGCGGGCGGCATCGTCGCCGACTTTACCGGCGAATCCGATTACCTCTACAAGGGCAACATTATCGCAGGCACGCCCAAGATCTTCGCGCAGATGGTAAACCTGCTGTCGCCTTACGCCTGATCCGCCTGAACAATCCTTGCAGCCGGGACGCTCACTGAAGCTGCCCGGCTGCGCATTTTGCACCTTCGGTTACGTACCGGTCGTGCAGACACACTCCAGAGAACACATGTCCTTTACCGAACTCGGTCTATCCGATGAAATCGTCCGCGCCGTCGCCGAACAGGGCTACAGCGCGCCCACGCCGATCCAGAGCCAGGCGATTCCCGCCGTGCTGCTCGGCGGCGACCTGCTCGCCGGCGCACAAACCGGCACCGGCAAGACAGCCGGCTTCACCCTGCCCATCCTGCAGCGACTCAAGGGCGGCAAACCGGCTGCCCGCGGCACCGTCCGCGCATTGATCCTCACGCCCACGCGTGAGCTTGCAGCGCAGGTGGAAGAAAGCGTCCGCACCTACGGAAAATACCTGAAGTTGCGCTCGGCCGTGATCTTTGGCGGCGTGGGCATCAATCCGCAGATCGACCTGCTGCGCAAGGGCGTCGACATCCTCGTCGCCACGCCGGGCCGCCTGCTCGACCACATCCAGCAAGGCACGGTCAGTCTCGCGAACATCGAGATCCTGGTCCTCGACGAAGCGGACCGGATGCTCGATATGGGCTTCATCCGCGACATCCGCCGTATTCTTGCCCTGCTTCCGCAGCAGCGCCAGAACCTGCTGTTCTCCGCCACGTTCTCCGACGAGATCAAGGAACTGGCCGACGGCCTGCTCAACTCGCCAGCCATGATCGAAGTTGCGCGCCGCAATTCGACCGCGGAAATGATTGCGCAAAAGATCCACCCGGTCGACCGCAACCGCAAGCACCAGTTGCTCAGCCACCTGGTCAAGACGAACAACTGGTCGCAGGTCCTGGTATTCACCCGCACCAAGCACGGTGCGAACAAGTTGGTCGAACAACTCGGCAAGGAAGGCATCAGCGCACTCGCCATCCACGGTAACAAGAGCCAGTCGGCGCGCACTCGTGCCCTGTCGGAATTCAAGGATGGCTCCCTGCAAGTCCTGGTCGCCACCGATATCGCCGCGCGCGGAATCGACATCGACCAGCTGCCACACGTCGTCAACTACGACCTGCCGAATGTGCCGGAAGATTACGTGCATCGTATCGGCCGCACGGGCCGCGCGGGTGCAAGCGGTGAGGCAGTATCGCTCGTCTGCGTGGATGAGCACGACATGCTGAAGGGGATTGAAAAACTGATCAAGCGCTCGCTGCCGCGCGAAGTGATTGCAGGTTTCGAGCCCGATCCGAACGCCCGTCCGCAGCCCATCCAGCTGCGTAGCGGCGACGGTGGAGGACGCAACCGTCCGCGCCAGCAAAAGCCCGCAGCGACGACCGCCCGCCCTGCCTCGGCGCCCTCCGGCAACAAGCCGACTCAATCCAAGCGCACCGGCTCCAAGCTCCTTGGCGGCGACGGCGCATCTGCCGGTCGCAACCGCGGCAGCCGGTAAGCCACCGCCTTTCCGCACAGCGACGCAGCGCACCGACAAGCACTGCGTCCCCCCTCCTGTCCGCAACAATCCCCATTAAAATGGAGGATTGTGCGCGACACGCGCCTGGTGACACAACAACGACTGGAATGGCATTGAAACCTGCGCTGAAAACGGCTCCCGAAACAACGCCGCCTGGACTCGACGCCCAGCTGGATAAGCATACTCCCATGATGCAGCAATATTTACGCATCAAGGCCGGCTATCCGGACATGCTGGTGTTCTACCGGATGGGAGATTTCTACGAACTGTTCTTTGAAGATGCGGAAAAATCCGCTCGCCTGCTCGGCATCACGCTGACGCAGCGCGGCGCTTCCAACGGCAACCCGATCAAGATGGCCGGTGTGCCCTTCCACTCGGTCGAACAATACCTGGCCAAGCTGGTGAAGCTTGGAGAGTCGGTCGCCATCTGCGAACAGATCGGTGATCCCGCAACCAGCAAGGGGCCGGTCGAGCGCAAGGTGGTGCGGGTCATCACGCCGGGTACGCTTACCGATGCCGACCTGCTTCCGGAGAAATCCGAACGCCCGCTGCTTGCGCTGCACGTCGTGACGCAGCGCAAGACCATCGTTGCGGGACTCGCCTGGCTGTCGATGGCCAGCGGGGCACTGCGCGTGATGGAATTCGCCGGCGACGCGAAGACCTTCGATGCGCGCCTCAAGCAGGAATTGGAGCGCGTCTCTCCTGCCGAGATCCTGGTCGCGGACCAAGCGGACCTGTTCGCCCAGCAGGCGCCCACCGGCAAGTTCACCACTGTTCCAGACTGGCATTTCGATATCAATGCCGGACAAAAGGCTCTGCTTGAGCAATTGTCCGTCGCCACGCTGAGCGGTTTCGGCGCCGATGGCCTGGGTGCCGCAATTGGCGCGGCAGGGGCGCTGCTGAAGTACGCGCAATCGACCCAGGGCAAAGGCCTTCAGCATGTGCGCACGCTCGCGGTCGAGACGGAAAATGAATTTATCGGCCTCGATGCCGCGACCCGGCGCAATCTGGAGCTGACCGAAACACTCCGCGGCCAAGAAGGCAACACCTCCGCGCCGACGCTGTTCTCGCAACTCGACCACTGCCGTACCGCAATGGGCTCACGCCTGCTGCGCCACTGGCTGCATCACGCCAAGCGGGACCAGGAAGTCGCGCGGGCGCGCCATGCCGCCCTCAATGCCCTCATGCGCGCGGATGCCTCGTCGGGCCTTTCCGCGACTCTGGCTGCGGTGCCTGATATCGAGCGCATCACCACGCGCATTGCCCTGCTCTCCGCCAGACCGCGCGACCTCGCCGGGCTGCGCGGCGGCTTGCAGCAATTGCCGTCGCTGCGCGCTTACGTTGCAATGTGCAACAAGGATTCCGACGCTCCCCTGCTGCGCGCCATCCATGATTCCCTTGCCACACCAGGCGAATGCCTTGAATTGCTGGAGCGCGCGATTGCACTGGAGCCGGCTGCCATGGTGCGCGACGGCGGCGTTATCGCCCGCGGCTTCGATGCCGAGCTCGATGAGCTGCGCGCGCTGTCGGAAAACGCCGGCCAGTTCCTCGTCGATCTCGAAACGCGCGAGCGTGCACGCACAGGCATCGCCAACCTGCGTGTCGAGTACAACAAGGTGCATGGCTTTTACATCGAAGTCACGCACGGCCAGACCGACAAGGTGCCGGACGACTATCGCCGCCGCCAAACGCTGAAGAACGCCGAGCGTTACATCACGCCCGAACTCAAGGCCTTCGAGGACAAGGCGCTGTCGGCGCAGGAACGCGCACTCAGCCGCGAAAAGTATCTCTACGAGAAGATCCTCAACGACCTGGCACCGCAGATCGGCGTGCTGCAGTCGATCGCCCACGCGCTGGCACAGCTCGATGTGCTGGTGGCGCTGGCAGACCATGCAATGCGCAACAACTGGTGCGCGCCGCATCTCGTCCCCGAACCGGCGATCCTGATCGAACAGGGCCGCCATCCTGTCGTCGAGAACCAGATCGAGCGCTTCATCGCCAACGACTGCGAACTCAATACCGAACGCAAGCTGCTGCTTATCACCGGCCCCAACATGGGCGGTAAATCGACCTACATGCGGCAGGTCGCGCTGATCACCCTGCTTGCCTATGTCGGCAGCTTCGTCCCCGCCTCGCGGGCCGTCATCGGTCCGATCGACCGGATCTTTACGCGCATCGGCGCCGCCGACGACCTGGCCGGTGGACGTTCGACCTTCATGGTCGAGATGACCGAATCGGCGGCGATACTGAATGGCGCAACCGAACAATCGCTGGTCCTGATGGATGAAGTGGGTCGCGGCACCTCTACCTTCGACGGCCTGGCACTGGCCTGGGCAATCGCCCGCCACCTGATCGACGCCACGCGCAGCTTCACGCTGTTCGCGACGCACTATTTCGAGTTGACGCAACTGCCCGAGAGCCATCCGACGGCGGCCAACGTCCACCTGTCGGCTGTTGAGCACAAGGACAGCATCGTGTTCCTGCACGCAGTCCAGTCTGGCCCTGCTTCGCAGAGCTATGGCTTGCAGGTCGCCCAACTGGCCGGCGTTCCGCAAAACGTGATCCGGGCAGCGCGTAAGCACCTCGCAGCACTCGAGGCGCATTCAGTGCAGGCAACGCCACAGTTCGACCTGTTTGCAGCAAATGCCGCCGTTGTCGACGAGCCGGAAGAAGTGCCGGCCATTGATCCAGGCGTCGGGGCATTGGTAGAAGAACTTGACAGCATCGATCCGGATGCAATGACGCCGCGGGAGGCGCTGGATGCGCTCTACCGACTGAAGGCGCTGGCCGCAAAGCAATGAGCCTCATTCGCTTGCTCGCACTGTGCGCTGCCATGACGCAGGCGCTGCCCGCGCTGGCCGATCCGCTGGAATTCAGCTTTGGCGTGATTGCGCAACCGCGGGCATCCACGGGCGACGGAAACGAAGCGCTGCAAACCGCCATCGCGGAAACCGATGCAGACAACCTTGCCTTTGTTTCCGTCCAGGGAATCAAGCCGGCGAGCACGGCATGCACTGACAAAGTCTACCTGCGGCAGAAATCCCTGCTGGACGACGCCCGTAATGGTGTGATCGTTTCACTGGCGGCGAGCGACTGGGCTCGATGCCCGCCTGAATCGGGAAAATCCTCCGCGGTCGGAAGGCTTGGACGTCTGCGCGACCTGTTTTTCTTCGATGATTTCTCGCTCGGTGCGAGCAGAATTCCGGTCACCCGGCAATCGACGATCGCGAAGTTTCGCGGATTTCCAGAGAATGCCCGGTGGCATATCGGCGACATTATGTTCGCCACGCTCAACCTGCCGTCCAACAACAACAATTACGTGGTCGACGCGGGAAGAAACAGCGAATTCGAAGACCGCCTGGTTGCCAACCGCGACTGGCTGAACCGCGTCTTTACCTATGCCCAGCGAGAAAAAGCCGCTGGCATCGTGCTGTTCAGTGACAGCAATCCCCTTGCGCCGCCCCGCCAGTCCGGCACGTCGCGCGACGGTTTTGCGGAAACCAGGAAGCTGCTGTCAGGACTTGCAGGAAAGTATTCGGGAAAAATACTCGTGGTACACGGGCTAGCAGCGGCTTCGCCAAGCGCGAGTGCCATCGCCTGGCAAGGCAACGTCGCTTTTCTGAGTGTGCCTGCCGGTTGGGTAAAGGTGAATGTCAGCAGCCGGCAAGGCCAGCTGTTTTCGCTTGCGCCTCACACTGCGCAAGGATCGGAAGGCAACCGCTGATTCCGTACGGCCGCCCTCTTCCTCTCGCAGTGATGACCGGTGTTTGTAACTCCGTCAGTGCAGCGGATAGCTGCGGAACTGGTCGCTGTCATCACCGTCGGCGTCGCCTTGATGATGGTGATGACCATGCTCACCGTGGACATGCTGATGCGCGACTTCTTCGTCCGTCGCGCTACGCACGCCGGCAACATTCAGCGTAAAGCGCAGGGCCATGCCGGCCAGAGGATGGTTGCCGTCAAGCACCACCTTGTCGTCCGCGATATCAGTAACGGTGAAGATGATCGACTCGTCGCCGCCCTCGGTATCGTCGGGCGTCCCCTCGAACTGCATGCCGATCTCAACCGGATCCGGCAAGCGGTTGCGCGGCTCGATCTTGATGAGGTTGGGATCGTATTCGCCGAAAGCATCGTCCGGCTCGACCTGGATGGTCGTCTCAAAGCCGGCTTCCTTGCCCTCGAGCGCTTCCTCGATCTTGGGGAGGGTGTTTTCGTATCCGCCGTGCAGATACACCATCGGCTCGCGGCTTTCCTCAATCAGATTGCCTTGCGCATCCGAGAGCTTGTAGTGGACCGTCACTACGGTATTCTTGGCGATCTTCATGAGCCGTCCTTTCATATCAACATTTCAGGATTATACTCGCCCGGGCCGCGGGAACTTGCGCGAACACAGATTCCACGCCCGGATTGATCCGCGTCCCGCCCCACCAGCAATCGGCATGCCCACTTGAAGAAGACAATGAAAAAACTGCCCCTACTCGGCGGACTCACGCCCCAGCAATTTCTCCGCGACTACTGGCACAAGAAGCCGCTTCTCATCCGCCAGGCCATTCCCGGCTTCCAGCCGCTCCTGACACGCGAGGAACTCGCCGCCATGGCCGCACGCGACGATGTGGAATCCCGCCTCGTCACGCATTTTGGCACGCGCTGGCAGCTCAAGAAAGGACCGTTCGAACAATTGCCGCCCTTCGGCAAGAAGGCATGGACGACCCTGATCCAGGGCGTCAACCTGCATCATGACGGCGCCGATGCGCTGATGCAGCAATTCCGCTTCATCCCTGATGCGCGGCTGGACGACCTCATGATCAGCTATGCCACCGATACCGGCGGCGTCGGGCCCCACTTCGACTCCTACGATGTTTTCCTGCTCCAGGCGCACGGAAAGCGGCGCTGGCGCATCGGGCCACAAAAGGACCTGACGCTGGTCGAAGGACTGCCGGTAAAGATCCTGAAGAACTTCAAGCCCGAACAGGAATTCGTGCTCGAGCCAGGCGACATGCTGTACCTCCCGCCGCATTACGCGCATGACGGTATCGCCGAGGGCGAGTGCATGACCTACTCCATCGGTTTCCGCACGCCGTCCTTCCAGGAACTGGGAGAAGCCTTCCTGCAATTCATGTCGGAATCGGTTGAACTGCCCGGACGCTACGCCGACCCGGATCTCCCATCTACAGCGAAACCGGCCGAAATCGGGAATGCGATGCTTGCGCAGGTCGCGTCTACACTGCGCAAGATCGAGTTTGCCGACGACGACGTCGCTATCTTCCTCGGCGAGTACCTCTCGGAGCCGAAGCCGACGGTCTTTTTCGATCACCCGGCCCGTGCAACGAAGCTCGCCAGATTCCTTCAGCTTGCTGAAAAACGCGGAGTGAAACTATCGCGCAAGACGCGCATGTTGTATCGCGGCCGGCATGTATTCATTAACGGGGAATCATTTGTGGCGGGCACTGCAGACCGGCGTGTCCTGGCAAAGCTGGCCGACCACCGTGAACTTGACTCGGAGGACGTGGCCGGCGCATCGGAAGACGTACGGGAAGCGCTGCATGCATGGCATGAAGACGGATGGCTGCAGTGGCGGTGAACATCGGCAACAGATTTCATGTTGCGATTACTTACAAATTCCTTACCCAAAAGAAAAGCGCGGCCGCCTCGTTGCAAAAAAAAACGCTATAATTGTTGATTAGGAAGTTTTCGATATACTGCAATGCAACATGTTGCAGGGCGAAGACGCCTATAGAGCGATAATTACCGGTAATTATTCATCGCATAGTTTTTATAATAATTTTTGTAAAGGGAAATCCATGAAAAAGTCTCTGTTGATCGCATCCCTGCTGGCTGTTGCTCTGGCTGCCTGCGGCAAGAAAGAAGAAGCTGCTGCTCCGGCACCGGCTGCTGCTCCGGCACCGGCTGCTGCACCGGCTGCTTCCGCACCGGCTGAAGCTGCTGCTCCGGCTGCTGCACCGGCTGCTTCCGCACCGGCTGAAGCTGCTGCTCCGGCTGCTTCCGCACCGGCCGCTTCGGCTCCGGCTGACGCTGCTGCCCCGGCTGCTGCTGCTCCGGCTGCATCGAAGTAATCCGCGATTACTAGACAAAAAAGCCGACCAGCTGGTCGGCTTTTTTATTGCCCGCAGGATTCGCCATCCATCATTTCTTCAGGTGAATCCAGTCAAACCCCTCCTCCTGGCAGGCAAGCATCACATCGATGCCGGATCCCGCCGTCACTCCGTGAAGCGCCTCGCGCGCGAGCTCTGGCATATTGTTTTGCTGGCTCAGATGCGCCCCCACTACGGTTCTCAGGCGCGACTTATCCACGGCACTTAGAATTTCCGCCGCCGTCTCGTTCGACAGATGCCCGAATACTCCTCCGATGCGCTGCTTGAGCGAATATGGATAGGAGGAATTTGCGAGCATTTGCCTGTCGTGATTACATTCCAGCACCAGCGCGTCGCAACCGCCCAGAGCCTGTATCAAGTGCGGCGTGGACTGGCCGGCATCCGTAAGCACACCGACACGGAACTGCCCGTCATGAACGACATACTGCACCGGTTCGCGCGCGTCATGCGGAACAGTGTAGGGAACCAGCTCTAGATCGCGAATGGCCAGCCTGTCGCCGTCGCGGCAAAAATGGATATCGACTCCATCGGCGTGCTTTTGCACAGCTTGGTACGTGCCGAAACTCAACCAGACAGGGATGTGATGGCGGCGAGCAAATTTGAATACGCCGCCGACATGGTCCTGATGTTCGTGGGTGACGACGATTGCGGCCAGGTCAACGGGCGTCATGCCCTTGGATTGCAGGCGCCGCTCGGTTTCGCGGATGGGGAATCCGCAATCCAGCATGACGGTGGTGCCCGTCGTGCCGGATGTGGATGAGATCAGAAGCGCGTTGCCTTCACTACCGCTTCCAAGACTTGCAAATTTCAATAGATATACTTACTTGAGTTGCTCATTCAGGAGCGACAGGATCCGGTCCGCGGTTTGCGAAGAATCCGGGCGGCCTTCGGCATTCAGCACCGACACCTGGCTGGCACCGCCCGCGGCCTTCACCGAGATGCGATAACGTGCTGCCGACTTCGCGCTGTCATCCGAACCGAATGTAAACAGGCGCGAAAGGAAACCCTTTTCCGATGCCTTCTTCTGGTCAGCATCCGGATCGACATAACGAACGAAGTAAATACCCTGGGCGCGATCACGGTCTTCCACCGTGAAACCGACGCGGTCAAGCGCCAAGCCGACGCGGCGCCATGCGCGGTCGAACCCTTCATCCACCTCTACGTAGCCGCCGCTCGTGCCTTTGACCAGCTTGGCGCGGGACGGTTGCAGTCCAACGTTCGCGACCGTCGTCCGTGCCTGCGTCGCTTCGACACCGAGACGGGTCATCAGGCGCGTCAGGAATTCGGCCTCGAGCTCCGGATCGGACTGGCGCGGCGTCCACATCGTGCTGTCCTTTTGCTGGCCGACGATCACTTCCTGCATGCCGCGATGGCTGATGTAGATTTCGGTCGCGCCATCGGCGGTGCGTTCGAGGCGGGTGCGGAACTTGTCACGCTCACCGGTCGAATACAGCGAGTCCAATGCCTTGCCGAGCGCATTGCGGAGGAAATCCTGCGGAATCTTGGCGCGATTCTCTGCCCAGTCGGTTTCCATCACGCCGGCTTGCGGCACTTCATAGCTGATGAGGAAACCAGACTCCTGCCAGAAGTCCTTCACCAGCGGCCACAGCGCTTCAGGGGATTGGTTGACGACTAGCCAACGCTGGTTGCCCGCGCGGTCGATGCGCATGTCTGCCGTCGTCTTTACTGCCACTGCTGCCGACGGTGCAGTCGGACGCGCAGTCTGCTGCTGGCTGTAGGTCGAAGCAGTGGCCGTGCCACGATTTGCTTCCGGAATGGCGTAACGATTCTCGCGCTGCAATTGGGTCAGGTCCGGCGGCACCTCCAGCGAAGGCGCCTTGCCGGCGCTCTTGTACTCGACGCGATCCGGCTCCAGTACCGATCCGATGCTGCTGCAGCCGGCGAGGCCGGCGATCGCCAGCCCGAAAATGAGTCCACGTTGAGCGATACGCGTGTTCTTTCGAATTGTCATGTCGTTGCTGATTGAGGTGATGTCTGCTTGACTGCCGGACCGAAGGCGGCGCTTATTGTAATACACCGGACTCGCGCAGGGCCGCGCGTACCGTCTCGTGGTAGCCCTCGCCCAGCGGCGCAAGCGGCAGGCGGATGCCGGACGGGATCAGTCCCACTTCCGCCATGGCCCACTTCACGGGGACGGGGTTCGGTTCGACGAAGAGCTTGTTATGCAGCGGCAGCAGCTTGTTGTTGATCGCAACCGCTTCGGCCACCTTACCGGCCATCGCCGCAGCGCATAAGTCGTGCATGCCGCGTGGGGCGATATTGGCGGTGACGGAAATATTGCCCTTGGCGCCGCAAAACATGAGCGCCATCGCCGTCGCATCGTCGCCGGAATACACGGCGAACGACTTCGGCGCAAGGCGAATCAGGTCGCTGCCGCGTGCGATGTTACCGGTTGCATCCTTGACGCCGATGATTCCCGGAACCTCTGCCAAGCGCAGGATCGTCTCGTTGGACATGTCGGCAACGGTGCGGCCGGGCACGTTGTAGAGGATCGCGGGCAGGTCGACAGCCTCGGCGATCTTCTTGAAGTGCAGGTACATGCCTTCCTGCGTCGGGCGGTTGTAGTAGGGAACAACCAGCAGGGAGGCATCGGCGCCGACGCTCTTAGCGTATTGCGTCAGTTCGATCGCTTCGGTGGTCGAGTTGCCACCCGTGCCAGCGATGATCGGGATTCGCTTGGCGGTGTGCTCGACAGCGATCTTGATCAGTTCGCAGTGCTCTTCAACCGAGACCGTCGGCGACTCGCCGGTTGTGCCGACGATGACGATGCCGTCGGTACCTTCGGCAATGTGCCAGTCGATCAGTTTGCGCAGCCCCGGCAGGTCGAGACTGCCGTCTGCGTGCATGGGGGTGACAATGGCGACTATGCTGCCCTGGATCATGATGTTATCGGGTAAAGAAATAAAAGGTTGATTGTAGCGGATAGCCTGCTCCCGTGGGGCAACAGGGGCCGAAATCGGGCTCAGGCAATGCGGCACAGGCGGGGTTCTGCCAGTGGTTTCAACACGCAGATACGCTGGACCATCGCCGCCTTCGGTCCATCAACGTAGCCATCCTCGAATGCGATGACACGAAGGCCGTCTTCTTCGGCCACGCGCTCAAGCAGCTCTCCCTGCCGCAGCAGGAAGGCAGGATTGGAAGGCTTGCCAAATTGCTCATTGCCGGCAGCAAAGGTCTCATAGAGGAGAATGCCACCCGGCGCGAGGCTGCGGAAGAGATGCGGGAAGAGCGGGCGGTGCAGGTAGTTGGTCACGACGATGCCGGCGAACCTGCTCTCCTCGAATGGCCATTCCATGTCCTCCGCCTCAAGGTCGAAGGCGCGGGTCGCAATGCCCTGGCCGCCTGCCGACTCAAGTGCTGCGAGGTCGCGATCAACAGCTAGAACAGGGTGCCCCTTGGCAGCGAAAAGTCGCGCATGGCGCCCTCCTCCACACGCAAGGTCGAGTACTTCGCCTTCCGGCACCAGTGGCGCGAATCGCGCCACCCAGGCCGAAGGCGTCCCTGTGATGCCTTGGGAAGCCACTTGCCGGTGCTCAGTCGTAGCCGAGGCCCATCGCGTCGCGCACGTCGCGCATCGTTTCCTGCGCCAGCTTGCGGGCCTTCTCGCAACCGTCGGCAACGATGGCGCGGACCAGCGAGGGATCGTCGAGATACTTTTGCGCGCGCTCCTGCATCGGCTCCTGCTCCTTCAGGACGGCGTCGACGATGGGCTGCTTGCATTCGAGGCAGCCGATGCCGGCGGATTTGCAGCCCTTCACCACCCAGTCCTTCGTGTCCTGGTCGGAATAGACCTGGTGCAGCTGCCACACCGGGCATTTTTCCGGATCACCCGGGTCGGTACGGCGCACGCGCGCCGGGTCAGTCGGCATGGTCCGGACCTTCTTGGTAACCGATTCCTTATCCTCGCGCAGCGTGATCGTGTTGCCGTAGCTCTTGGACATCTTCTGCCCGTCGAGGCCAGGCAGGCGCGATGCCTCAGTCAGCTTGGCCTGTGGTTCGACGAGAATGATCTTGCGGCTGCCTTCGAGATAGCCGAACAGGCGCTCGCGGTCGATCATCGACAGGTTCTGCGTTTCGTCCAGCATGGCCTTGGCCTGCTCCAGCGCGTCAGCCTTGCCCTGCTCCTGGTAGGCGGTGCGCAGTTCGGTGTACATGCGCGCGCGCTTGCTGCCGAGCTTCTTGATGGCTTCCTGCGCCTTTTCCTCGAAGCCTTTTTCCTTGCCATAGAGGTGGTTAAAGCGGCGTGCAATCTCGCGCATCATTTCGATGTGCGGAATCTGGTCTTCGCCCACCGGCACCTGGCTGGCGCGGTAGATCAGCACGTCTGCGGCCTGCAGCAGCGGATAGCCAAGGAAGCCGTAGGTGGCGAGGTCGCGGTCGGCGAGCTTTTCCTGCTGGTCCTTGTAGGTCGGCACGCGCTCCAGCCAGCCGAGCGGCGTGGCCATGGAAAGCAACAGGTGCAGTTCCGCGTGTTCCGGCACCTTCGACTGGATGAAAATCGTCGCCTGCGACGGATCGACACCGGCCGCAAGCCAGTCAATCACCATGTCCCAGGTGCTGGTTTCGATGATGCTCGGATCGTCGTAATGGGTCGTCAGCGCATGCCAGTCGGCGACGAAGAACAGGCAAGGCAATTCGGATTGCAGCTTGATCCAGTTCTTGAGTGCGCCGTGATAGTGGCCAAGGTGCATGGCACCTGTCGGACGCATGCCGGAAACTACGCGATCGGGATACATAATGTTCAGCTCAGAAAAATGGTCAGGGGAAAAAGAATCAGCTTCAGTGCCTCATGCGCAATCAGCATGACCGGCGCCATCCAGAAGTACAACACCTTCATGAGGACGAGGCCCATGACGATGAAAAAGCCGTATGGCTCGATTTGCGCAAATTTGTAAGCCCAGCGGTTAGGCAGGATGCTGGTCAGCACGCGGCCGCCATCCAGCGGCGGAATCGGGAACAGGTTGAAGGCGAACATCACGAGGTTGCTCAGCACGCCCGCCTGCGCCATCCGCAGGAAGAACGGCTCTTCCACGCCGCCAAGGCCAAGGGCAATCGCAAAAATCATCCATAGCAAGGCCATCACGAAATTCGCCCCTGGTCCGGCCAGCGCCACCCATGCCATGTCGCGCTTGGGCTTGCGCAGGTTGCCGAAATCGATCGGTACCGGCTTGGCATAACCGAAAAGAAATGCGCCGGAAGTGGCGATGTACAGGATTGCCGGAATGATCAGGGTGCCGAACGGGTCAATGTGCTTGATCGGGTTGAGGCTCATGCGGCCCTGCATGTAGGCCGTCGAATCGCCGAAGTAACGCGCAGCGTAGGCGTGTGCCGCCTCATGCAAGGTAATCGCGAAGATTACCGGCAGTGCATACACTGCAATCGTTTGAATAATCTCATCCATTGCGGGATTCTATCAGAGGGGGAAAGATGTCCGCCTCGCGAGGCGGGCGCGGATTCAGAGACCGAACACGGACGCGTCGCCGCGTCCCTGCCGCAGGAGTACCGGCTCGTCGCCGGTCAGGTCGATGACGGTGGTCGGTTCGAGGTGGCATGCGCCGCCGTCGATCACCAGTTCGATC
>NZ_LSTO01000001.1:3629539-3640286 GCF_002211445.1 Noviherbaspirillum denitrificans
AGATGGCTCGATGTGATGGAACAAGGTCGCGATGCATCGGCGTTGGCGACTGCGAGCAAGGCGGAACGCGGTGCATTCGGTGCGGCCTTCGCCTCCCGCAGGAGCAGCGCGACACCAGCGTTGGGACTGCTGACGATGCATGCGGGACTGCCGTGGAACGCCGCTCCATTGGATGCGATGAAGGCATTGGCCTGAGCAATCTCAGGCGAAAGGTCGAACGGGGCGAGCGCGCGCGCATCCTCCCAGCGTGAGGCGACGCCGGAGGCGCCGAACTCGAAGCCCATCTTTACAAGGATGCCGTTGCCCGCCGCCGTCGCCAGCCCCAGCGCGCGCAGGAAAACCTGCCGCCGCACGCCGGCTTCTTCGTTGCCGGTGATGCGCCCGGCGACTGGTTCATCCGGGCTGTCGGGAAAGGCAATCGGTGGCGCGATGCGGGCCAGGCGCGCCTGTTCGTCCGCCAGCCAGCGCGAGCGGTAATCCCACCACGCGCCCGATGAAAATGTGGCGTCGAACGCGCATCCGGCCAATGCATCGAGCTGCGCCGCGTTGCAGCCGGGCGTCCATGCAAGGAGACGAAGTTGTGGACGCACGGCCTTCAGTTCGTCCAGCAGGTTTGTCCAGAAGTATGGCGGGACATCGCCAAGTCCCATGCAGCGAAATCCGGCGGCGCCGGCATCAGCCGCATCGAGCATGCGCTGGCGCCAATACGCAGCGACCTGCTCCACCACGTCAGGCAGTTCCGTGCGCAGGCGGCGCACGCTTTGCCGATGTACGGGACGCCGTGGATCGGGCAGGTCGTCATCCGGCATCGATTGCCCGAACCAGTCCGCGGGAGCGTCTGCATCGTCGCCAGTCGTGCGCACGTCGACATCCACCAGCAGCTTGAGTTTGTCGCCCGCGAAGGACTTGATGTCCGACGCCTGCGGCACCATCACATGGTCGAAGCCCAGTTCCACGCACCGGTCGAGGAGTTGATCCATTTCTTGCTGGCCGCCGGGGAGCCGCGGGTCGAGGTAGTAAATCCTCGGAAGGAAGGGCTTCGCTGATCGCATCGTCGTCGTTCGAATTGCTTTGGTTGCGAAAGTTGCACGCAGCCGCGATACGACGCAGCGGCGTGAATCATTTCCAATAGAGCAGCCGACGCGACAGTTTGTTCGCGAAAAGACATTCAGAAATCGCAAGCTTGCAGCGCGATCATTGCAAGACGTTTACGTCCGCCAGGAAATCAGTTGCGGACGAGGAACAAAACACGTGTTTCTTGCCTCTACGCCATTGCGCAATTCCCGCCAGAAACAGATATTGCGAGGAAAGGTTTCCGCCCCTCGGAAACCTCTTGGGTTGTTTTGTGAGGCAGGCAATGATCATTTACCAGGTATATCCGCGCAGCTTCGCGGATTCGAACAACGACGGCATCGGCGATCTCGCTGGCATCGAGCTAAAGCTTCCGTACATCAAGAGCCTCGGCGTCGATGCGATCTGGATCAGTCCCTTCTTCAAGTCGCCGATGAAGGACTTCGGCTACGACGTGTCGGACTACCGCGCGGTCGATCCTATCTTCGGCACGATGGATGATTTCAAGAGCCTGATGCGGCGCGCGAAATCGCTCGGCCTGGGCGTGATCGTCGATATGGTGATCTCGCACACGTCGGAAGAGCACAGCTGGTTCAAGCAGAGTCGTGCGCGCGAAAACAACAAGTCGGACTGGTATCTGTGGTCTGATCCGAAGCCCGACGGCAGCCCGCCGAACAACTGGGTATCCGTCTTCGGCGGACCGGCATGGCGCTGGGATGCGGAGCGGCGGCAGTACTACTTCCACTCTTTCCTGTCCAGCCAGCCCGACCTCAACATGCATAACCTGGCGGTGCAGGATGCGGTGCTCGCGGAAATGGATTTCTGGCTCGACATGGGCGTCACCGGATTCCGCTTTGATGCCTGCAACCACGTCTTCCAGGACGAACTGCTGCGTAACAACCCGCCGCGCGAAAACACGGTCGATGCGCTGCATCCCTACGGATTCCAGGTGCACCTGTACGACCAGGGACGGCCCGAGATGCTGCCCTTCCTGGAGCGCATCCGCAAGCTGCTCGATGCGTATGGTGCGTTCAGCCTGGCTGAAGTCGGCGGCGTCGATCCTCTCAAGCTGATGGGACAGTACACGCAGCCAGGCCGCCTGCATTCCGCATACAGCTTCGCATTGATGCGTCCGGACTACAGCGCTGCCTACGTGCGCAATGTGATCACCACGTTGGAGGAGCATCTTCATCCGGCGAGTTCGGCCTGCTATGCGATGAGCAACCATGACAAGCCGCGTGTGGCCACCCGCTGGCTGCAGGGACGCGATCCGGTGGACACCGCGAAGGCGCACTTTGCGATGCTGCTCTGCATGCGCGGCGACATTTGTTTGTACCAGGGCGAAGAGCTCGGATTGCCGCAGGCCGATGTGCCGTTCGAACGCCTGCAGGATCCGTTCGGAATTTCCTTCTGGCCAAAGTTCAAGGGGCGTGACGGCTGCCGCACACCGATGCCGTGGACGGATGCTGCCCATGGTGGATTCAGCACGGTCGAGCCCTGGCTGCCGGTGGACGCGTCACACCGCGCGCTGAATGTCGAGGAGCAGGAAGCCAACAGCGCGTCGATGCTGCATTTCGCGCGCGAGATGATTGCGCTGCGTCAGGAGCATCCGGCACTCATGCTTGGGCATATCGATTTCTTCGACGCGCCGGATGGTGTGCTTGCCTTCCGTCGACACCATGAGGGACGTGTACTGCTCTGCGTCTTCAATATGGATGGCGTGGCGAAAACGATGCATGGACTCGATGCAAACCAGGTAGTCCGCGCGCAGCACGCACGCTTTGAGGGAGGGACATTGAGCCTGGGCACAAGCGGATTCGCTCTACTGGAAGACTGAGCAATCAAATTCCAATCAATGGCAAATTTGCACAAATTCACGCAAGAGATATCTCACATTCCTAATCGAAAGTATCCATGATGAGTGCCGCCGCATATAGTGTGAGTGCATGATTCATGCACCATTGAAGAGGAAAAGAAAATGTCTACCGCAACACTCCACATGCCTGACGCCCTGGTTACCGCCATGCGCGCTATGGGCCATGGAATCGCCGCGACTACCCATGCGGCGCTTGAACGTATCGGAAATGCCCTGAGCCGCAGTATTGAAGAAACCCGTCGCGAGCAGGACGAAGCCTACCTGGCCGAAGCCACCGACTGCTACGACCTCGAACGCCGCATGCGCGACCTCGACCGCGGATCGCGCGGCGCATTCACCTGGACGTATTGAAGCTGCCATTACGGCAACCATGAGGCGGCTGCCAGGCCGCCTTCCCCCTCCCTCGCAATCTGTCTGTCTCCCCGCACTTCTTCTGCGTTTCACCTCCCCGATCGAACCCTTCCCCACTGGGAATCTCTTGGCCAACGTGCAATACCGCTTTCTCCGGCCATGACTGCCGAACATACTGATTCTATTCAGCAACCCAATTCCACAATTTTTGTCTTCCAGAGAACTCGCAAAACTACTTAGCGTGATATTTTCTGACGACGTGATCTGGATCAACTATTCTGGAATTGCGCTTTTTCTATACGCCTTGCCCTGCTGCTCACATCGCCCATGAGGCGGACCAATTCGAACCCTGAAGAGACTGAAATGTTCAAGAACCTGACCATCAAATGGAAGCTGTTCGCGCTTACAGCCGCCATGCTGACAACCATCGTGATCCTGGGAGCGGTCGGTTATGCAGGAATTGCGCGCATAGGCGAGGCAGTGGAGGAAATCGGCGTAGTGCGCCTTCCGTCCGTGCATGGATTACTGATGTTAAGTGAAGGCAAGACCGATGTCAGGGTGGCAACCCTGTCGGCGGCCATCCATGAAAACAATTACAAGGCGCAAAGCCAGTTCAATGCCATCATCGCCGAACGCGCCAAGGCGTGGAAGGACGCGGAGGCCGGCTGGCGCATGTACGAACCCCTGCCTCAAACGCCGGAAGAGGCAGTACTCTGGAAGCAATTTGTCGGCGAGTGGGAAGCCTGGAAGCGCGTCGACACCGAACTCGCGCGCACGCTCGAGGCACTCTCCAAGAATACCGCCGAGCAGACTCAGAAAGACCTGTTCGCACAGTTCTACAAGCAATACGAAAGCTCCATTCCTCTCATTACAAAGGCCGACGAGACGCTGGAAAAGATCGTCAAGCTCAACGAAGACGTTGCGGCTTCGAGCATCAAGGACGGCGAGGCAGCGCGCTCGCGTGCGCTGATGCTGATGCTGGTCACCGCGGCCGTCGCGGCCGGCGGCATCATTGCAGTCGCGCTGCTGATCACCAGGAGCGTTGCAGGTCCGATCGCGCGCGCCGTCGAAGTCGCCAGGACCGTCGCGTCGGGCGACCTGACCAGCCGCATCACGGTAGACTCGCGCGACGAAACCGGCCAGCTGCTGCAGGCGCTCAAGGAGATGAATGAAAGCCTGGTGAGGATCGTCGGCGAAGTACGCGTCAGTTCGGACACCATCAATACCGCTTCGGGGGAAATCGCCTCCGGCAACCTCGACTTGTCGTCCCGCACCGAGCAACAGGCCAGCTCGCTGGAAGAAACCGCATCGTCGATGGAAGAACTGACTTCCACCGTCAAGCAGAATGCCGAAAATGCGCGCCAGGCCAACACCCTGGCCGCGACTGCTTCCGATGTCGCCCGGCGCGGCGGTGAAGTGGTCACCCAGGTGGTCGACACCATGGGCCGGATCAGCGAATCGTCACGCAAGATCTCCGACATCATCGGCGTCATCGACGGCATTGCCTTCCAGACCAACATCCTCGCGTTGAATGCCGCGGTCGAGGCCGCCCGTGCCGGCGAGCAAGGCAAGGGATTTGCGGTGGTTGCCACCGAGGTGCGCAGCCTGGCCCAGCGCTCCGCCTCCGCCGCAAAGGAAATCAAGGCCCTGATCGTGGATTCGGTCTCCAACGTCGACGCCGGCGGAAAACTGGTCAACCAGGCCGGCGAAACGATGGCGGAAATCGTTGACAGCGTCCGTCGCGTCACCGACATCATGGCCGAGATCCGGGCCGCCAGTGACGAACAGAGCGCCGGCATCGAACAGATCAACCAGGCCATCGCGCAGATGGATGAAGTCACACAGCAGAACGCGGCGCTGGTGGAGCAATCCGCGGCGGCAGCGCAATCGATGCAGGACCAGGCGGGGAAACTGACGCAGGTCGTGGGCGTGTTCAAGACCGGGGATACCTACGCGGTGTCGCATGTCGCTGCTCCGGTACAAGTGCCGGCACCGAAACCGAAGGCTGCACCTCCCGCGATCAAGCCGAAGGCGGCGCCAGTGCGTGCCGCCGCACCTGCGCGTGCACGTCAATTGCCTGCGCAGGCGTCGAGCGATGATTGGGAAGAGTTCTAGTACCTTGCTTGAATGCGGGTGCCGAAAACTGTATTTCGTCCCCATTTCCCCCGTCGCCTTCGCGAGGGCGACGGGGAATCCAAGAAACAATTACAACCAGTCCCACCGGCGCTCGACCGCAGATCCCTGCATCTTGCATTGCCCTCTGTTGCACCCACGTCACACAGTTGTTACCAATCAATTCAAGCCTTGAGCCTGCGGCAGCCGCGGCGCTAGAGTGGATTCAGGAGGCAGCCGGCCTCCCTGATCCACGCAACAAGGAAGCAACATGAGAATGAGGTTCATGCATCGTGACGAGTCCGCCTGGGAAATGGGCGACCTCGCATACGATCTCGACGATACGATTGAAACCGGCGTCATCAAGGCGCGCAGGATGGGACTGGCTGTCGGCTCCGACAGCTATGCGGCCTTCATGACCGCGTTTTCGCGCCGGGTGCGCAGCAGGCAGCCTTCGGAGAGGAAGGAAACCATTGCCGCCGAAGTGGCCGTCGCCGGCTAGGCATAACCCCGGTCTTCCATGTGCAGTGCCTGCGCGAGTTTCGAGCAGGCGGCAATGGCCTCGCTCTCGCGATGGCCGTAGGCATTCCTGAAACGCTGGACCTCGACCGCCTCGCCCGAAGGCGTGCCGACTTCGACCACGAGATCCGGCAGATCGCTCCTCACGCCGGCCCAGGCCATGCCGGGAAGAGGATCATTGTGTTCGCGCAGCGGAATTGAAAACAGCGTGACCGTCGTGACCACCTGTTGTGCGCCTGCATCAACCGACACCATGCGACGCAGGCCAAGCGATGCGAGCGCCACAAGCACGGCAAGCATGGCACCCGCCACTGCAGCAGCGGAAAATCCGGCCAGCCTCGCAAAATGGAAAGCGAACAGCGCGACGACCATCACCACCATGGTGTGGACGGCGCGGTTGACGATGGCGGGACCGGGTAGCTGGACGACGTGCTTCATGGAAAATCCGGGGATGGCAATCGTCCGAGTATAACTGGCTAGCGCATGGCCTCTGGTATCCGATTGGCAAGCACCACGACGCTATGGCCGGGCACCATCATTGCTGGTTCTTCGACTGCACGCACCGCCTGCGCGGCTGCGCTGCTATCGATCAGCAGCTGCCATGTGAGGCGCTCGCCTGGAAAACGGAATTCGATTGCGTCATGCCCGCCGTTCACCAGCATCAGCACGATATCCAGCCGACCCTCATTCCCCATGCTCGCGCGCTGCACCATCAGCGCCCTCGCCTCCGGGTTCTGCCAGGCATCCGGCGGCAACTCCTCGCCCCGCTCATCGAACCAGGCAAGGTCGCGCACGCCAGGAGCCACTTCCTCACCGTGCTGGAATCGCTGTGATTGCAGCGCATCGAAACATCGGCGTACCTCCATCAGCCGGCACACATACTTGCTCAGTGCCGCTCCGTCTTCCGATTGCGCAAGGTTCCAGTCGACCCAGGACAGGGTATTGTCCTGGCAATACGCATTGTTGTTGCCCTGCTGGGAGCGTCCGAATTCATCCCCTGCCAGCAACATCGGCGTTCCCTGCGCCAGCGCCACTGTTGCCAGCAAGGCACGCTGGACGCGTCCGCGCAGGTCGAGGATGGCCGGATCCCCGGTCGGGCCTTCGGTGCCCCAATTGTTGCTGTAGTTCTCGGAGTGACCGTCGTTGTTGTTTTCGCCATTGGCCTCGTTGTGCTTTTCGTTATAGCTGACCACATCCTGCAGCGTGAAGCCGTCATGCGAGGCGACGTAGTTGATCGAGGCCCACGGCTTGCGCCGCCGGCGGTTAAACAAGTCCGCCGACCCTGAGATGCGCGCAGCGAAATCTGCACGTTGCCCCGGATCGCCACGCCAGAAGCGCCGCACGCCGTCACGGAACTTGTCATTCCATTCAGCGAAGCCGGGAGGGTGGTTGCCAAGCTGATAACCGCCCGGCCCGATATCCCAGGGCTCAGAAATCAGCTTCAGCCGCGACAGCACCGGATCCTGCAGGATCGCATCGAAGAAACCCGAACCAGGATCGAAGCCCGTTCCCTCGCGCCCCAGCGTGGCACCGAGGTCAAAGCGGAAACCGTCGATGCGGAAGGACTCTGCCCAATAGCGCAGCGAGTCCATCACCATCTGCAGCACGCGCGGATGCGAGACATTCAATGTGTTGCCGCAGCCGGTTTCATTGATGTAGTAGCGCTCGTTACCCGGCACGAGCCGGAAGTAGCTGGCGTTGTCGAGACCGCGGAAGGAGATCGTCGGGCCGTATTCATTCCCGCTTCCCGTATGGTTGTAGACAACGTCGAGGATGACCTCGATGCCTGCCGCATGCAGCCGTCGCACGGCGAGGCGCATGTCATTCAGGCCGCCGCCCGAGAGGTAGGCCGGTTCCGGCGCGAAAAAAGAAAACGGACTGTAGCCCCAGTAGTTGCGCAATCCTTTTTCCAGCAGGAATCGGTCTTGCAGGAAGGCATTGACCGGCATGAGTTCCAGCGTGGTCACGCCCAGTCCGAGCAGGTGCTCGATGAAGCGGGGATTGGCCAGTGCGGCGAAGGTGCCGCGCAGGTCAGGACGGATGTCGTCGCGCAGGATCGAAATGCCGCGCACATGCGCCTCGTAGATCACGGTTTTGGACCACGGGACATAGGGCCGCTGGTCGCCGCCCCAGTTGAACAGGTCTTCCACCACCACCGACTTGGGCATGGCCTGTGCGCTGTCTCGCCGGTCGAAGCTGAGGTCGCCGCGCGCCGAGCCGAGGCGGTAACCGAATAGTGCATCCGACCAGCGCAGCGGTCCGGACATCAGGCGGGCATATGGATCCAGCAGGAGCTTGTGATGGTTGAACCGGTACCCGCGCTGCGGATCATACGGGCCGTAGGCACGATAGCCGTACAGCAGGCCGGGCCCCGCTTCCGGCAGGTAGCCGTGCCAGACTTCGTCGGTACAATCCGGCAAAGGCAGGCGCCCGACTTCCTTGCGGCCGGCGGCGTCGAAGATGCACAGCTCGATCTTTTCCGCGCTCGCCGAGAAAACCGCGAAGTTGACACCCTGACCGTCATAACTCGCGCCCATTGGAAACGGGCGTCCGGGCAGCAGGCGGTCGGGGATTTCGAAAAACATGTCTCTCCTCTCCGGCCGCCTTGCACGACCTGCAGGCGGCGCTGTTTCAATAACGTTCAAACCTTCCGGAAACGCATGTGCGTCGTGCTAGACTCCCTCCCCGTCCGGTTACGTTCCATCCACTCCGGAAACTCTCTGGAAAACTGTTCAACCGTATAAGGAAAACGGAATGAAGCACGTCACGAAATTCGCCCTCGCCCTTCTTCTCGGCCTCGTTTCGGCGCAGTACGCCGCTGCCCAGGACGCGCACAAGGACCACCACGGCGCGGCCGCAAACGCCACCGCGCCCGCCGAAATGGCTGCCGGCGAAGTCAAGAAGATCGACAAGGGCGCCGGCAAGATCACCCTCAAGCACGGCCGGCTCTACCGCCTCGACATGGCGCCGATGACCATGGTGTTCCGCGTTGCCGATCCGAAGATGCTCGACCAGGTCCAGGTTGGCGACAAGGTCCGCTTCGACGCCGACAAGGTCAAGGGCGCGCTGACCGTCACCAAGATGGAAGTCGTCAAATAAGCAACATCCCTCGGACGGCCCGGCCAGCGGGCCGTCTCCTTATTGCCCGGAACTCCGGTTCAGCACCTGGATGTTGTTGAACACCTGCTGGACGCCGGATACCTTCAGCGCCGTTTGCGCCGCATCGTTTTTCTGCTTCTCGGTGCCAATGAATCCCGAGAGGATCACTACTCCCTTCGCCGTCTCGACATTCACCGACCGGGCACTGCCAATGCCTTCCGTCTGGGCGATTTCCTGCTTGATGCGGGCAGCCAGCTCCGCATCCGGGGATTTCTGCGGGGAAGCGCATGCGCCAAGGACCAGCGCAGCGCAGAGGACGAGACCGGTGGTTTTCATAAGTGCTCCTTTTTCTTGGGAATTCACGGAAAAGAAAACGAGCCTGTATGACAACAGAATGATGTAAAAAAATTCACTTTCAGTTGCGCGATTGCCGTTTGGTCAATATCGAGGCCAAGGAACTTCTTCCCCGCCGGCAGATCACGCATTGGCTATAATTTCTGCCTTCGCCGGACCGGATCCCTCCCATGTCACTCCTCGACTACCAGCTCGAACTGCTTTCCCCCGCCAAGAACGCCGATATCGGGCGTGAAGCCATCCTGCACGGCGCCGACGCCGTGTACATAGGCGGCCCGTCTTTTGGGGCGCGGCACAATGCCAGCAACTCCGTCGAGGACATCGCCGGGCTGGTGGATTTCGCGCACCGCTTCCATGCCCGCATCTTTGTCACGCTCAATACCATTTTGCATGACGCCGAGCTGGACGCTGCGCGCAAGCAGATCTGGGAGCTATACGACGCCGGTGTCGACGCCCTGATCGTGCAGGACATGGGCCTGCTCGAAATGGACCTGCCGCCTATCCAGTTGCATGCGAGCACGCAGTGCGATATCCGCACCGTGGAAAAGGCGCGTTTCCTCGGCGCGGTCGGATTCTCTCAGCTGGTGCTGGCGCGCGAACTGACGCTGGAACAGATCCGCGCGGTACGCGCGGCGGTCGACACCCCGCTCGAATATTTCATCCATGGCGCGCTGTGCGTCGCGTTCTCCGGCCAGTGCTACATTTCCCACGCGGACACGGGCCGCAGCGCCAACCGCGGCGACTGCTCGCAGGCTTGCCGCCTGCCCTACACCCTGACTGACGGCCAGGGCCGTGTGGTTGCCTACGAGAAGCACCTGTTGTCGATGAAGGACAACGACCAGAGCCGCAACCTGGAAGCGCTGGTCGACGCCGGCATCCGCTCCTTCAAGATCGAAGGCCGCTACAAGGACATGGGCTATGTGAAAAACATCACCGGCCATTACCGCCGCCTGCTCGACGAGATCCTGGAGCGGCGTCCCGAATTCGTCCGCGCATCCAGCGGCCGCACGCGCCTGCTGTTCACGCCTGACGTGGACAAGAATTTCCACCGTGGCCACACCGACTATTTTGCGCAGGGGCGCCAGGGCGACATCGGCGCCTTCGATTCGCCGAAATATGTGGGTGTGGAACTCGGCACGGTTGCGCGCATGGGCACCGACCATTTCGACGTGGTGACGAATGCGCCCATGGCCAACGGCGACGGCCTGAATTACATGCACAAGCGCGACACGGTAGGCATCCAGGCCAACACCGTGGAAAAGCTCGGGGACGCGGCGGACGGGCAGCGCTGGCGGGTCTTCCCGAACGAGCCGATGGCCACGCTAACTGGCCTGAAGCCCGGCATCGTGATCCACCGCAACCGCG
>NZ_LSTO01000001.1:3640296-3660552 GCF_002211445.1 Noviherbaspirillum denitrificans
GTTGGAGCTCTTGAAGCCGCCATACCCCGCATCGGCAAAATTGTGCGGCGGGGCTTTCACGTAGATCGGCTGCGCATGGATAATGTCGCCTAGGACTTTCTCCCTGTCGCGATACAACCGTTCATATGCGCCATACGATCCACCGCGATCTTGGTCCTCGTAACGATCCTGACCGCGCAGGTAGTTCACCAGCAGCCCCGGCGTGGCGGTAGTTTTCTGCGTCGCGCTCCAACTCGTGTATTGACTCAGCTTGGTATTGTCGAAATAGGCCAGTTGTGCGGCCGTCAACCCGCCTCCGCCTTCCTTGAAGAGCGTGCGGGTTGTGCCGTCGGCAGTATAAATTACCCGACTATCGCTATTTCCCGTGCCAGCGATCTTCGTCTTGAGCAAAGCATCGGCCTGCCATACGGCTGTCCCGGAAATGGCGCCATTGTTCAGGTCAACCCCGTAGGCGCTCATTTCCCCGTCCCACTTCACCGTGCGGTAGGTGGCGATATAGATATAGTTATCCCCCGTCGTCGGCTGCAGGTTACTGGTTGCCGCCGCGGCGCCGCTGCCGGTCGTGCTCTCTATGCTGCCGAGCGCCTTTTTTAACCCGTCCTCTAGTGCGCTCGGATCCTGGGTGCTGAAGTAAGTGCCTCTGCCATTCACGGCAGCATGCCAAAGATCGTCGATCGTCTCTTGCGTATTGGAGGTGGGTTTGGGCCAGTTCTTGGTGCCTTGCTTGATATCGAAATAGTCACCGGAAGTGCTGGTCTTGTAAGCTTCATCATAGGTCAGCGTGCCATCCAGACCCAAACCAATGGTGAAGGTCGTCATGTGCTGATGTTGCGCGGTATCGTCGGTCTTTGTGTTCGTCCCCGCCGGCGGCACATTGTCAGTGCATTTCTCGCATGAGCCAGTCCGCAGATCATTGTGATAATAGTAGTAGGCCACGTCGGCAAGCGTATTTGCAGTCTTGAGGCCGTCCAACGATGGTCGTGTCACGCCTGTAGCGCCGTCGACGTCGCCGACGCCGGAGTAACTGTCATTCCAGTATCCGTCGGTCGCCAGTATCGCGAAATTTCTTTGGCACGAATACTGCACGGGGTCGGAATAGGTCGTACTCGTGCCCTTGTACATTTTTCCGACTGCATCCAGTGAGGTACGCAAGGGTGTGCCGCCAAGCGGATTGATCGAATAGAGATTCGAATAAAACGAATTTTTTTGCGCCGTATCGAAATTATTGACGTTTAGGACAATCGGACTGTTGATTGTCGTGAGGCCGATGCGCGCGTGGAGAAAGTTTGGATCAGCAGGGTCGGCGACAAGATCCGCGCCAGTTTTCGGCGTTCCCCTAACGTCCTTGAATGCAAGACCGATCGCGGTTTTCGTCATCTGCATACGGGTGCGATACCAGGCATACCAGTTGGCGAAGTTCGCCATTTCTTCGGCATACGTGCAGGTCGCGCCGGCGCAGTCGGTGCGGCTTGCGGCCTTCGCCGGAAAGGTTGTCGCCGGCGTGATATTCACCCGCGACCAGTTGTAAAAGCGGACCTTGTTATAGGTACTGGTCTTTTTGGCCTGGCAAGTTCCAGCTTTGCCGTAATTCTGATAAGGGGAATTGTCCGCCGTCTTGCACCATTCGACGCTCACCTTGTAATAGTACGGAGCGCCATACAGCATTTTCAGATACTTGTAGGTGGCGTTCGGGTACAGGTAGGCATTGGTGGCATCAAGGGCGGATTTGCAGTTGGCGCTGGGTGGTGTGTCACCCGAATTCTTGCACCAGACGCGCTCCGGATAGCTTGTCACTAGGTTGATCGTGGCGGTTTTTGCATAAGTCGGGCAAGAACCGCCCACGGCAAACGTCAGGCATGGACTGGTACTGGGGGATTCGGCGCTGGAATTGTCGATTTTCTGGATGCCGTAACCGTCGCTGGCGACGGCACTCCATGGGGAGACGTACGACGTCTTGCCGTTCAGGTCGGCCTTGGGAGTACCATCGTGATTCACCGGCCAGACGTACCTGACCGCCGGGTTGTAGTACAAGCCATTGAAGCCGCTGGCGAAATATGGCGGATCGCCGGGTTCGCAGACCACCAGCGTATTGCTGGAATTGGTACCACGGCACCACTGACTGAAGTCTGAGGTTGACGCATAACGAACATAATCCGGCATGTAGTCCCAGGCCATGCTGCCGGAATTGTCCAGGTCCAGCATGATGTTGGGCAGGATGGTCGTGGTGGTGGCATTGGCCAGAGGGACATCCGCCAGGTCGGTGGTAGCCGCAGCCGACGGCAGTGAAGCAGCCGCCAGGAGCAGCCCCACAGACATCAGCGTGGTAGCAAACAGCTTGTTCGAGATGGGGGTCGGCTTCATCACAATTCTCCTTTTAGGCCATCCCGGACATTATCAGGACGCATGAAAACAGCGACATGGCGCACGCGCACCATTGCTATCGCGAGATGATCGCTTGCACGTAACTGGTGTTGTTTCTCGGCCCGGCAATCCGTGCCGTAATGCGGTAATAGCCCCGGTTTGCGACAGAACCCCAGGAGCCTGGCTGATAGGTCTGCATTTGCCGTGCCGAGCCCTGGCTGCTACCTGCCTGCGCACTCTGCTCGGTGGCGCATGTCGCGCCATTGAGCGGCCCGACATCGTTGCACATGCGATGGATAACGAAAGCCACTTCATTTCCGACCGCATCCTTCACCAATGTCTTCACGGCGCTTGCGCTGGTCCAGTCAAGATTGTCCGAAGTGTCGTCCGGCGTCTTGTTCCCGGTGAGATCCAGATTGTCCTGGCTGGTGGCGTAATAGCCGTTGGTCGGACTATCCTGTTCCAAGATGCCGCTGTTGGCGTTCATCCAAGCGATGGCCGCTTCAATCCCCGCATCGCCACTGGTCGTGGCGCTTTGTTTGAACGCCAGGTTACCGGCGATCACAGTCGATGTATCGACCGAACGAACCAGGGCGATGCTGGCCAATGTCATCGCGACCAAGGCGATCAGTGTGATGATCAATATCACGCCGCGCTGGCACCGTAATCCGTCTATCCTTGGGGCGCTCCGGTATTGTTGCGGGAACTTGACGGCGCTGTTCATAAATTGCCCCAAATAACGTTGCGTAATGGAACAACGGTTTCGAATACCTTGTAGCGGTAGCACTGCCAGTCGCTCGGATAATTTGCCGTGTTGAACGTGGCCCATGAAGACCAATTGGCGACCATGCCCGATGTTGTTGTAGCGCATGACTGGCTGGGCTCCGGCTTTTCATACTGCGTACTACGCGCCACGAGTGCGATGCGTATTGCCTTGATTCGCCTCAAGTTGGCGAGCGTCGGATTGGCCCAGGTGGCGCCGGTTGCATCGACCCATTCATTAACGGACTGGGAGCCGGCCGGTGCCACGCCATATTGGGCTTGAAGATCGACAATCTCGGGCGCGACCACCTCATTCGTGATGATGGGTGCGGGGGGCTCGGGCGTATTATCCGAACGTCGCAACTGCCGGGTAGTAGTGTCGATGGAATAAATTCTCTGGAACAGGGCATTATTTGTTGGCGGACTGAAACATGACAGGGTGGCCCCCGCCGTATACGCGGGCCAGTTATTGTCATTCTGGTAGCTCGCCGGCGGATTGAAGGGGCCGCTGGCACCGGGATTGTGCTGTATCTTGAGCGCCGACTCCTGAATCTGCGTGATTTGCATCAAGGTGCAGTTGCCCGCCTGTGCCACCAATACCAAGCCACCATCTTCGCATCCGGATACGCTGTTGACATTCAATTCGGACGAAGACTGCGGCATGGTACTGCGCAGGGTCGTCGTGGCCGGATAGCGGAACGTATCCAGATTCGGATTCGAAAAGAATTGTGCGGTAATGGTGTCGGGATTGGCGGCGCCGTCCGTGACTTGCACTGAAGCAAAGTTAAAGTCGGCCAGCGCCCCGACACCACCGCCGCAACTCGCGCTGCCATCGCAATAGGTATGGGTGGTATTGCAATTGGCATACATGGAGCTGTCTAATCCCCACCCTGCCATTTTCGCGTCCCGTTCAATCATGTGCAAAGCAATCGAGCCATTGGTCTGCGCATCCGCTCCGCCAGTCGTTGTGCGCTTCTGCCCCTCGGAGATACTGAATACCTGCATGATGACGAGCATGGAGATCATCCCGATCACCAATCCCACCATGATCTCAATCAGGCTAAATCCTTTGTCAGATGGGCTCATTTACCATTTCCTTGTTCTTAGCCGTTGATCTGGGCAATGGTGGAATAGCTGCGTACGACACTTTCACCGGGCACTTGCCACGTGATGGTGACCGTCACCTGGGTGCCTGCGACTGTGATGGTGCGTTTTCCATTCGGCAGGCTGCTGATGACTTCATTTGTCACGACATGGCTCGCCAGATTGGTCCGATCCGCCCATATCATGCCGATCGACTGGTTTGCCAAAAAGCTGGCATCCACCCGATACTTGGCATCAGTCGTATGCCTGATGGACGCGGCCTGCAACCCGACGATGCCCAGAATCCCGAAGGAAAAAATCAGAATGGCGATCATTCCCTCCAGCAGCACAATGCCGCGCTGCTTATCCAGTGAATGTTCATGGCGCATGGGCATCCTCCTCAACTGCAGCCTTGCGGGTTGTCTGCGAAGGCCAGGGCGGGGTCGCACATGCGGATTTGCCCGCCCGTCCCTACAATCACTACGTATCTGCGCGCATCACTGTTCGCCGCGTTGGTGATATCTATGCGCGCGATATCGGTGCCGACATTGGCGTTCGGCACCCTGCCAAGGCCGTTGAAGCTGACGCCAGCGGTTAAACCCGTGCCCGCTGTGATGGCCGTCCCAAAATGGCCTGCCGGCGTAGGCAGCGGAATGGTGGCGGTACTGATGCCCACCCTGGCGTTGACACTGCCTTCGGCCGCTGGTCGGCTTTGAATTGTCGCGGGACAGTCAGTCGTGACGGTGACGCAGCCTACATTCCACGCAACCAGGCCGGCGGCATCGGTCAGGTCGAAACGTACAACCGCATGGCGCCTGACAGATTCGGCGCGCGCCAATTGCAGCCCATTCAAAACGGATTCGGCTGCCGCGCGATTTTGCGTGCTTTGAATCCAGAGGGTAAACGCGGGCACACCCATCACGAGCAGGATCGAAACAATGGCTATTCCAATCATCAACTCGATCAGAGTGACGCCGCGTCGCCTCTGCATTAACATACTCCGCCCTTTTTCGTGACCCAGCAGGCAATCGGGGCGGTACCCCATCCGGCTGGAACGGCAGTAGTGGTTTTTGTATTTTCCTGGTCGATCGTATAGGTGAAGCCGCTCATTTTTCCGGTCCCGGCTGCCTGAACCGTATAGGTCGTCGCCGTGAGTGTCGGGCAGGTATAGGTGAAGTCATCCGAAGTCGGTAGCGGCGCGACAGTTCCAGCGGCGCAGGCACCGATATAGGTGCGGTTGTCCTGGAAATACTGCTCCAGCTTCACGCGCATGGTCGCCAAATTGTTGGTCGCCTGGGGTATCCGGCCGCGCATAACGTAATTACTATAGGAAGGCAGCGCTACCGCAGCCAAAATTGCCACAATAGCAACAGCGACCATCAGCTCGATCAAGGTGAACCCTGTACTCGCCAGCCTTTGAAGGCCGGAAAATTGATTTTTCATAATTTATTCCCTGTGGGTAACATTACTATAGGCCAATTATATGGCGATGCGAGATGCGCTGGATAAGCGGTATGAATCGGGGGATAAACGGTGGGAGCCGCGCAACAACAGTGCGCCTACCGCGAATTGGCGCAGTCGCTTCCGGATTAGCCTTAATTCATGGCTTGGCGCCGCCGGATGGCATCGTTTTGGCTGCGGCACCAGCCTTCGCCACTTCTTGCGGCGTCCGATAGTCGGTCGGATAGGCGCTATGAATCGGCAGCACGGGCATTCTCAAGTCGAGCGATTGGACCTCGTAGTAACCGCAGGTCGCAAACGCCGAAATAACGATCATTCGGCGGTCCGGACAGGGGCAATTGAGCGTCAGGACGAAGCAAAATGGCGGAAAGGCGATTTCGGATACCGTATAGAGTTGTGGCGCCACGCCGGAACCGTCGAGAATGCCGGACGCGCCTGTCGACCGGATGTGGCCATTGATCGTATACCCGGTAAGCACGCGGAGATCGGGTGGCAGATGCCGCAGTTCCTTGTTCAACCCGAATTGCTCCAGGTACGGCACGCGTAGCCGGAATTCCGGCGCATTCACGCTGAAGGACATCGCGATGATCTGCTTGATTATGCGCAGCGGATAGAGACGGAACGGGTAGAACAGGGTCGGCGCGCCATGGGCGCGTGCCAACCGCTCGGTCACCTGATGGTCCCATTCGACATAGGCTAGGGGTCAGCTCACGAAACGGAAAAAATCGTACTACAAGGGCTTCCCCGTTGAACGCAAGCTCAATCGTGGTTTTTCATTTTGAAACATTACTGCATTGCCGTGCAGGTGCAAGTGAGAAGGTGAAGGACTGCTGTACTACAACCGGTCATGTTGGGCTGCTGGCCCGGACCCTGATGAAAGACGCGCGCGAGGGCCTCGTTCGCTAAACGGGATTGGAATCCCCGTACGATTTTCAGGCATGCCCCGCGCGGGTCCAACCCGCTTCACATCACCGCTGGCAGTGCAAAGTGATCGTTTAGCCGCTCATGGCATCTCCGCCTTTGTCAGCCGTTGGCTCCGCGTGAGTTTCACGCTGTAGCCGGTTCATGTTTGAAGTTCTCGCCGTATTTCAGCGTCGCCCACGCCATCCTCGCGTTCTTGGCAGCGATGGCGACGGCTGCTCGCCAGAACCCGCGGCGCTCGATGAGACTTCTGACCCAGCGGCTGAACCGGTCCTGCCGGTCACCGAGATTCGCAATGACCGCACGGGCCCCGAGCACCAGCAGGCTACGCAGATAAGCGTCGCCAGCCTTCGTGATGCTGCCCAGCCGATCCTTTCCGCCGCTGCTGTACTGGCCTGGCGTCAGTCCGAGCCACGCGGCCACCTGGCGGCCATTCCTGAAGTCATGCCCAGCTCCGATGCTGGCGACCAGGGCACTGGCCGTGGTCGGCCCGATGCCGCGTAGCTGCATAAGCCGCCGGCTGCGCTCGTCCTCACGCGCAATCTCGCCGATGGCACGGTCGTATTCGGCGAGCCGATCCTCAATGCTGCCGGCGTGCTCGAGCAGGTCGCTGATGCAACGTCGTGCCCATCCGGGCAAAGTATCGAGCTGGGCTGTAATTTCTCTGCGCAGCCGCTCCGGACTTTGCGGCAGCACTACGCCGAACTCGGCGAGCAGGCCACGTAGCCGGTTGTAGATCGCGGTGCGTTCTTCGACGAATCCCTGTCGTGTGCGATGCAGGCAAAGTGTGGCCTGCTGGTGTTCGTCCTTCAGGGGCACGAAGCGCATATTCGGACGAGTCACCGCCTCGCAAATAGCGGCGGCATCAGCTGCATCGTTCTTGCCGCGCTTGCCCGACATCCGATAGGGCGCCACGAGCTTCGGGGCCATGAGCTTGACGGTATGGCCATGTTGCTGAAATACACGCGCCCAGTGATGCGCGCCCGAACAGGCTTCCATCCCGATCAGGCATGGCGGCAATTGGGCGATGAGTGTCACGAGCTGGTCGCGCAGGACACGCGGCTTGATAAGCACGGGCTTGCCGGCTTTGTCCACGCCATGCACGGCGAAGACGTTCTTGGCGAGATCAATTCCGACAGTCACTATAGACATGGATTCCCCTCTTGTTGGCGTTGATGGAAGGTTCGAGACACCATCATGGCACGTTGATGCCGAATCGCGGCTTCCGCCGCGGCCTCGGGACGGGGAAGTCCCTTTCATTCGCTAAGGTTTTGACGCATCACTTTTCCCTTTCTGCAGCAGCAGAGTCAACGCAGCATTCTCTTCAAATCGGTCGGCTTTCCTAGATATAGGGGGCATGCCGGAAGAAAGCCAGTAATGAAACATAAGCGCAAAAGTTATAAAAAGCTTTTCTCCTATGTTGTATAGGCTACAAGTATTCTTTAGAGTGCCGACCGGGATGATGATCGTTTCTTGATCCAGCTTTATGTCCGCCCCTCTGATTTACGCCGTAACAGCGCCAGCGCAGCGTTTTGCTCGAACCGGCCAGCTTCGTCGATATATCCCTGCACGGTGCCATCATGGCGCCAGCCGCCTTGCCGCTTGATATCGCGGAAATCGGCGCCGGCGCGATGCGCGCTCGTAGCCATGCCACGACGCAGGCTATGGCTGGAAAGCTGCGGCACATAGTCCAACTGGATCAGCTTCGCGCACGCCTCCAGGATTGTATTGACGCTACCAGCATGCAGCGCGTCGGTGCCGACTTCGTTCCACTTGCTGACTGGCCGGAACAGCGGTCCGGACACGATACCGGCGGCATCGAGCCAGGCGCGCAATGCCATCGCCGGGCAACACAGCCCTTCGCCGTACGGAATCGCCTTGATGATCCCTTCGCCTTGCTGATCGGTTTTCGAGCGCGGCAGTGAGATAACGATGCCATCCGGTTCCCAGGCGACATGCGTGACGTCGAGGTTCACGATTTCGCTGCGCCGATAGCCGCCGAAATAGCCAATCTGCAGCAGCGCATTGTCGCGCCTGGCTTTCAGGGTGTCGAGGCTGGTCAGGTGCGCGACGATGCGTTCCAGATCCTCCAGCGGCAATGCCTTGGCTTTCTTTTTCGGCTTGCCATGCGTGCGGGCGATGCCGGCCAGCGTCTTGCGCACGGTCGGCGTCGACGCTGGATCGACAAAGCCTTGGTGGATATGCCACTGCGACAGTGCCGTCAGCCGAAGCGCCAGTGTGCGGGGATTTAATGTCGAGGCGTACGCCAGTAGGTAACGAATCATGCTGCCCTCGTCGGCCGGCAGCGCGCCGCCCCATGCCAGGAAGTGCCGCACCGCCGAGCGGTAGGTGCGGCGCGTGTTGTCCGAGGTTGCAGCAGCGAGAAATGCGCGATGCTGCGCCGTCAGGTCAAGATCGACAAGTGTACCGGCGTTACGAGCAATAATTTTTCCGGTCGGAACGGCGTCGGGCGTGGGATCGGGAGCAGGCATTTTTTCAAGCATGGCTTGTCGCACAAAATTGGCTTCTGTACTGGCAGTTACGCAGCATAGCATGCTAATGCGCGAGATAACACACGATAATACTTCTTATCGCACTTGTTAAATTCAAACTTTTAGCCTGTACTTTATCGTTATATAAGATATAATTACGTGTCACGTAATACATAACATTATTTCGAGGTCTTCATGGCACGCGCCGGCATTCTCTATTCCCATGTCGCCCAAGCGGCGGCAACGCTGCTTCAAGACGGCAAAAATCCCACCGTCGACAACGTGCGCGAGGCGCTGGGTAACACAGGCAGCAAGAGCACCATCGCCCCTTTCCTAAAGCGCTGGAAAGCCGAACAGCAGGATGCCATCGCCGAAGCCGAATCCGGCTTGCCGGCGCCGCTCCTGCAAGCCGTCAAGGGCTTGCACCAGCACATGCAGGCCGAGGCCAGTCAACAGATCGAACAGGCGCGGCAGGCGCATGGCGTCGCGATGGGCGAGGCCGCTGAACGGGAAAATCAACTGCGCACCGGACACCAGGCAGCGCTGGCCGCCAATGCCGCTTTGACCGAGGAATTGGCGCACGCAAGGGAAACACTGTCGCAACTGAGCACCAAGCACCATGCACAGACCGTCGCACTGGCCACCGTGCAGGCAGAAAGCGCCGGCTTGCAGCAGCGCCTGGCCGATCGCGCCGCCGAAGTGGCGACGCTTGATCACCAGCTCACGCAGACGCGCGCCCAGTTCGAGCATTACCAGGAAGCCACCGCCACCCAGCGCGCCGAGGAGCGGCAAGCGTACGAGCAGCGCATCGCGCGCCTCGACCAGGAGGTGGCGGACGCCAACCGGCACATCGCTTCTCAACAGGCGACGCTCGGTCAGCAGGAGGTGAAGCTTGCGCATCTCGCCGCCGATCTGTCCAATCAAAAGCAGGCTTTGCGGGAATCGCAGGAAGCGTTGGCGGCCGAGCGCTCGGCGCGGGAGCGCCTGGCCGACCGGCTGGAAGATGCAACTGCCGCAAAAGACAGCCTGGCGGCGCAGCTCGCAGCCGCGCAACAGCAGTTGTCGGACGTCCGCAGTGCGCTGGCCGCCAAGGAGCGTGAAGCAGTCATGCTGGCCGATCAGGCCCGGCGGGCCGAAACACGGGCTGATCAGTTGAACGAAGAAAAGCTCGCCTGGCTGCAGGAGCGTGCCACGCTTGAGCATCGCGCGCAGTCCGCGGAAACGAAAACCGCAACGCTTAGCGGTTCAGCCACCACGTCGTAAAGCTCGCCAGATCGGCATGCTGGGAATGCGCCCATGCCAGATCGTCGCCCGCGTTTGGAGATCCGTTTGGCTCGCGCAAGACCAACGCCGCGTGGATGTTCACCGGAATACCGCGCAGGTACGGCAGAAAATCGTCGACAAAGACGACCGGCCGCAGCTCGCGTAACGCGGCGGCCTTGGGACTGACGTCGCCTCCGGCGTTCGCCGTGGCAATCACGCGCTCGATCGGAAAGCCGCATCGCCGCAAGTTGTCCAGCCGCGCCGCTTCAAACTGCGCCTCGATCGCGCTCACGCACACCAGCTCGTAGCCGGCTGCCGCCAAGGCGCAACACGCGTCCTGCGCGCCGGGCATCGCCGGAATGGTCGACCAATACTGATGATCGAAGCATGCGCGGAACAGTGCCAGTTCGGCGCCGGCAAGCCGCCGCACGTCCCATCGGTCGATCGGCCAATAGGCGAGTGGATCGCGCACCGCCGGCAGTGCGCCGAAGGCCTTGGCCCAGGCTTTGGCATACGCCTGATGGTAGTCGAGCAAGACGCCGTCGGCATCGAGAGCAATGATTGGTTTCATAACGGAATCATGCTAACGTCGATGCGCCTATCCATCAAGTCGCGCATGAGGCTGTTTTTGTGCGCACCGGGAGTTATTCAGCGCCGGCCGGTAATTGCAGATGGCAGGGCTGACATCATATTTGCGGCTGCTTTTGTGAGGATTTAGAAATGGGGCAAGCGAAGATCAAGCAGCGCGCGGCATTTGCGCCGCAGCTTATCGAAGGATGGGAGGCCGACGATTGTGTTAACTTCGCCGTTGGGCTGGCGCGGCTGACCGGGTGGCTGCTGCACGTGGACTGGTGGTCGACCTCGACCGAACACAGGGAGGACATTCCGCTCGACCAACTCAGGCCGTTAAGGGTGTATGTGGCGGATAACCACGATCAGATTTTCGATGTTTGCGGGACCAGGTCCATTCGCGAGTTCAGCGAGAAGATACTGTTCAAATTGATCCGCACGCGCGGATTAGGGAATGGGGGGTGTGTACACTCGGTACTACGACGAAGCAAAGCTCTCATCGCTGCCTCTACGATGCCAACCCAATGAAGCAGAGATTGCGCGCGCAATCGAGGAGATTCGGGCTAATCCACACTTTCTTGCTGCGATCCCCGTGAGGACGCAGCCCTGTATTCCAGCGCATAAAGCAGCTCAGTACTCCTACGGCCATTGCGCCGCGTTTGCTGAAGCGATGCGTGAACTGACCGGACTGCAGCCGGCAGCTCTCTTGGCGGTCCGATTTTCGCCGCTCTTTGAAAATACTCGGCGTAGTGAAAGTGGCTTTTTCCACAGTGTTGTCCTGCATCCAGACGGTATGGCTGAGGATGTTTGGGGAAAGTCCTCGGTCGAAGCCATAGCGAGCCGTTTCGGGGTGATCGAATTCAAAGTTAGCAGCGATGAGCATCGCCGGGTCGTCGAGAAAATTCGACAGTCCTCCAATGGCGTCTACGAGACGATACGAAAGGACGCCATGGACCTGATAAATGCGCATCGTCTTCGCAACTAAACGGACGCTCTAGCTTCCGCATTTCTTCTTCAGATCAATGGGTTAGGTATGTTTCTGCGAAAAAAACCGTAATCCCGGCCGACCCTCGTCTACGTCGCCCGGAACGAAGGCATGAGACAAGTCGACCTCGCCGAGCTGCTCGAGGTGCAGCCGATCACCACGGCGCGGCTGATCGACCAGCTGGTTGAGGCCGGCCTGGTCGAACGTCGTGCGGATCCTGCCGATCGTCGCGCTTACCTGATCTTCCTGACGCCGGCGGCTGCACCGCAGCTCGAAGCCATTACCAAGGCCGGTCTGGAGATTCGTGACGAGGTCCTGACCGGCCTCAGCGAGCAGCAAGTTGCCGTTCTCTTTGAAGCGCTGCGCTCCATGCGCGACCGGCTTACCCGCCGTTGATGCGGAAAACATACCTCTTCCAGAGACAAATCATGAGTGATACAACGACAAGCCAGGACGCCACAAGTGTCCGGACACGCCGGCGCCGTTCCTTGCGCCTCATCCTGCTACTGCTGATTCCCGCGATCGTGCTCCTGGGGGCTGGCGTGATTTACCTTGGCGGCGGCCGTTACGTCGAGACCGAGAATGCCTATATCAAGGCCGACAAGGTACCGGTCAGCCCTGAAGTCTCGGGTACGGTGAAGATTGTGCTGGTGGAAGAAAACCAGCAGGTTGGCGCCGGACAGCCGCTTTACCGCCTTGATCCGTCGACCTTCGAAACGGCGGTAGCCAAGGCCGAGGCAAAGCTCGCGCAGGTACGCACCGACCTTTCGGCCACCAGGGCCGGCTACCGCGAAAAACAGGCGGAAATTGCCCTTGCCCGGACCAAAAGCACATTTGCGCTGAAAGAACAGAAACGCCAGGCCGATCTCGTCGAGCTCAACTTCATTTCGAAGGCGAAGTTCGATGATGCAAAGCAGAACGTCGATCTTGCGCAGCAGCAAATCGTCGCGCTGGAACAGGATGCACGGCGTATCGCCGAATCCCTGGGCGGCAATGTCGATGCGCCTCTCGAGCAGCACCCTGCCTACCGCGCCGCAATGGCGGAGCTGCAGCAGGCGCGCTTCGACCTCGCCCGCATCGAGGTGCGCGCCTCGATGCCCGGCATTGTCAGCAAGCCGCCCAAGCCCGGCCAGTATGTCGGTGCCGGCTCGACGTCAATGGCGCTGGTCGTCAACGGTAACCTCTGGGTCGAAGCCAATTTCACCGAGACCGACCTGACCAATATCCGCCCAGGACAACCGGTTACCGTCCATGTCGACGCCTATCCCGGTAATAAATGGCATGGTGTCGTCGACAGCCTGAGTCCGGCTACCGGATCGGAGTTTTCGGTGATTCCGGCGCAGAACGCGACCGGCAACTGGGTGAAGATCGCGCAGCGCGTGCCGGTGCGCATCAAGATCGACGCCGCACCCGGCCAGCCTCCGTTGCGCGCGGGCTTGAGCACCAGCGTCGCCGTCGATACCGGCCAGCGCCGCACCCTGCTCGGCTTGCACCTCTGATTCACAGACCATGACTGCTGCACAGGCCGCACGGCCGCAAACCGTCCATCGCGGCTTCATTACCATTTCGGTAATGCTGGCCACCATCATCCAGGCGCTCGACACCACGATCGCCAACGTCGCGCTGCCGCACATGCAAGGCGCGATGGGCGCGACGCAGGACCAGATTTCCTGGGTGCTGACGTCGTACATTGTCGCGGCGGCGATTTTCATGCCGCTGACCGGATTCCTGACGTCCCGATTCGGACGCAAGCGTGTCTTCATGGTGTCGGTAGCCGGTTTCACGATTGCCTCGATGCTGTGCGGCGCGGCGCAAAGCCTGACGCAGATCGTGATGTTCCGCCTGCTGCAAGGCGTGTTCGGCGCCAGCCTGGTGCCTCTGTCGCAAGCGGTGATGCTCGACACCTATCCGCGCGAAAAGCATGGCTCGGCAATGGCAATGTGGGGCGTGGGCGTAATGGTCGGCCCGATCCTCGGCCCGTCGCTGGGCGGCCTGCTGACTGAGTACTACAACTGGCGCTGGGTGTTCTACATCAACCTGCCGTTCGGCCTGCTTGCGTGGTTCGGACTTGCCGCCTTCGTGCATGAAACGCCGATCGACCGCTCGCGCCGCTTCGACCTGTTCGGATTTGCGTTGTTAAGCATCGGCATCGGCGCCTTGCAGATGATGCTCGACCGCGGCGAATCGCTTGACTGGTTCGCCAGCCCGGAAGTGGTGGTCGAGGCGATGCTGGCCGGGTTTGCGCTTTACCTGTTCGTCGCGCATATATTCACGCACGACCACCCTTTCATCGAGCCCGGCATGTTCAGGGACCGCAACTTCAGCGTCGGCATCGTGTTCATTTTCATCATGGGCATCATCCTGCTCGCCACGATGGCGCTGTTGCCGCCCTTCCTGCAAAGCCTGATGGGTTTTCCGATCATCGACGTCGGCTACGTGCTGGCGCCGCGCGGTGTCGGGACGATGGTCGCGATGGTGATCGTGGGCCGACTGTCCGGCAAGGTGGATGGCCGCTACCTGATCTTTGTCGGCCTGTGCCTGACCGGCTTCGCACTATGGCAGATGACGGCTTTCAATACCGACATCAGCGCCTGGGACATCGTGCAAACCGGCGTCGTGCAGGGAATCGGCCTTGGATTCATCTTTACGCCGCTGTCGACCATCACGTTTTCTTCATTGCCGCTGCGTTACCGCAACGAAGGAACGGCGCTGTTCAGCCTGATGCGCAATATCGGCAGCAGTATCGGCATTTCGATTGTCATCACCTACCTGTCGCAGCGCACGCAGATCAACCATGCGGCGTTCGCCAGTTATATCAATCCCTTCAACATGGCGCTCAGCCAGGCAACGCAGGCCGGCGCCTACAATCTCGCCACGCCGCAAGGATTGATGGCGATGAACGGCGAGGTCACGCGCCAGGCGGCGACGCTGGCTTATTTGCAGGACTTCCGCCTCATGATGTTCATCACGCTGTCCGCCCTGCCGCTGATCCTGCTGCTGCGCAAGCCGGAGCGGCAATCGGCGCCGGCCGTGCATGCGGCTGCCGAATAAAGCGGCCGTCTTTATCCCTTCTGTTCGGATATCCGAACGCCTTCGCCCACGGTTGTTCGGATATCCGTCATCGCGCCTGCAAGGGTGTGGTGACTTTTTCCTTTGTAATCAAACATCTGCGGCCTGATGGCCACTTGGCACGAAGCCTGCAAATGAATCTTCCCGCCAGGCATCGCGCTGCCCACAGGGCGGCCCGGCAAACATCGTTGTTGTTTTCGCCTTTCAGACCTGCTCAAGAAGAGACAAAGGATTCCATCCATGAAAAGTACCAAGCTCACGACCTGGATCGCCATTGCCATGGTGGCCGGTATCGCTGTCGGCTATCTCGGTCACACCTTCGCGCCGACGGCCGAGGTGGCCAAGGAAATCTCCAGCTACCTGTCCATCCTCACCGATATCTTCCTGCGCATGATCAAGATGATCATTGCGCCGCTGGTCATGGCAACGCTCATTGCCGGCCTGGCCGGCATGGGTGATTCTCGTGCGGTCGGCCGCATCGGCGGCAAGGCGCTGGGCTGGTTCATTACCGCCTCGCTGTGCTCGCTGACCATCGGCCTGATCATGGCCAACGTGCTGCGTCCGGGTGATAACCTGGCCGTGCCGCTGCCGGAAGTCGGCGCCGCGACCAACCTAAAGACGGGCGCGCTGAACCTGAAGGATTTCATCACCCACGTCTTCCCGAAGAGCATCTTCGATTCGCTGGCGCATAACGAAATCCTGCAGATCCTCATCTTCTCGCTGTTCTTCGGCCTCGCACTCGGCAAGCTGAAGAATGAAACCTCGAAGAGCCTGCTCAAGACCACCGAAGACATCGTCCAGGTGATGCTGCAAGTGACTGATTATGTGATGCGTTTTGCACCGGTCGGCGTGTTCGCTGCCGTGGCGTCGGTCATCACCACCCAGGGCCTTGGCATCCTGATCGTGTACGGCAAGTACATGGCCGCGTTCTTTGCCGCGCTGGCCACCCTGTGGGTCGTGCTGATCGCCGCCGGCTACGTGGTGCTGGGCAAGGACGTGTTCCGCCTGCTCAAGCTGATCCGCGGCCCGATGCTGCTCGGTTTCTCGACCGCCAGCTCCGAATCCGCTTATCCGAAGCTGATGGAACAGCTCGAAAAGTTCGGCATCAAGGACCGCGTGACCGGTTTCGTGCTGCCGCTGGGCTACTCGTTCAACCTCGACGGCTCGATGATGTACACGGCGTTCGCCGCCCTGTTCATCTCCCAGGCCTATAACATTCCGCTGACCCTGGGCCAGCAGATCACCATGCTGCTGGTGCTGATGGTGTCCTCCAAGGGCATCGCCGGCGTGCCGCGCGCTTCGCTGGTGGTGGTGGCCGCCGTGCTGCCGATGTTCGGCCTGCCGGAAGCCGGCCTGCTGCTCGTGATGGGCGTGGATCACTTCCTCGACATGGGCCGCACGATCACCAATGTGCTGGGCAATGCGATTGCAACCGCTGTCGTCGCCAAGTGGGAAAACGCGATCGACCCGGTTGACGAGGCGTTGGCCGAAGCCGACGAAGCGCTGCCTCCACAGGTACAGGAAGGGCTGCGCGTCGCGCAAGCGGCCTGATTCCGCTGCTGTCTTTTCCGGCCGGGGGCTTGGTCCCCGCCGGAAAAGGCGCATAATCCGGAAATCCGAACGCGCCGCATTTTCATGCTTTTCCGACCACGCCTGCTCCACCTCCCCGCCCTGCTTCTGATCTTTGCGGCGCTCACCGCGGGCGCGGCGCTGCTGACCTTCCGCTACAGCCTGATGCTCGGCCTGGCCGATCTCCAGGCCACCGGCAGCCACCGGCTGAATCTCTACGCCACCAGCCTCGAACGGGAAATCGACAAGTACGCGTACTTTCCGACCACCCTCGGCCTGGAGCGCGACGTGCTGCAACTGCTTGCCACGCCCAATCCGGGCCTGGCGCAGGTGGAACAGGTCAACAACTACCTCGAACAGCTCAATGAGCGCGCCGGCAGCCTGTCCATCTACATCCTCGACCGCAAAGGCAAGGTGATGGCGTCCAGCAACTGGCGCCGAGCCGACAGCTTCATCGGCGAAGACTTGTCTTTCCGCCCGTATTTCCGCGAGGCGATGGACAAGGGGAGCGGGCGCTTCTTCGGTATCGGCACTACGCGTGGCGAACCGGGGTATTACTTGTCATCCGCGCTCGCGGACCATCAGGAGACGCTCGGCGTGGCCGTCGTCAAGGTTGGGCTGAAGCAGCTGGAAAAATCCTGGTCGACCGTGGAAGCGCCGGCGCTGGTGTCCGACGAAAATGGCGTGGTCATCCTGGCTTCGGTGCCAGGCTGGAAATTCACGACGCTCAAACCGCTGGACGATGCCAGCCGCCGTGCCTTCGACAATTCCCTGCAGTACAACCGGCAAGCGCTGAACCCGCTCGGCGTGGTGGAGCTGGCCGACCTCGAGCATGGCGCGCGGCTGGTGCGCTTGCCGCGCACGGAACCGAAGATGGTGTCGGTATTCCCGGTCGCGGGCGAATTCGTGGCCCAGACCCAGCCGCTGCCCGGCACGCCCTGGAACATCACCGTGTTCTCGCCGCAGGAACAGGTGCGGCGCAACGCCGCGGACCGTGCCGGGATTGCCGGCGCCGGGGCGGCCTTCCTGTTCATCCTCGCGGTAATGTTGAACGAGCGGCGCCGCCACCTGAAGGACCGCCTCGCCGCCCAGGAAGCATTGCAAAAGGCGAATGACGAACTGGAGCGCAAGGTCGCCGAGCGCACGGCCGACCTGTCCTCCGCCAACGAGCAATTACAGCAGGAAGTGGCCGAGCGAATCCAGGCTGAACGCACGTTGCGCGCCGCGCAGGAAGAACTGGTCCAGGCCGGCAAGCTCGCGGTCATCGGCCAGCTGGCCGCCGGCGTCGCGCATGAGCTGAACCAGCCGCTGGCTGCGCTGCGCACCCTGTCCGGCAACGCCCGCAAGTTCCTCGCGCGCGGCAACCAGGAAACTGCCAGCAGCAACCTGGAACGCATCGACGACCTGGTCGACCGCATGGGCGAGCTGACGGCGCAGCTGAAATCCTTCGCGCGCAAGTCGACCGGAACGCCGCGCCCTGTGCCGGTGCGCCGCGCGGTCGAAAATGCGCTGTTCCTGCTGGAGCAGCGCCTCAAGCAGGCCCGGGTCGTGGCGTGTATCGACTTGCCGGAAAAGGATCTGAACGCCTGGTGCGATCCCAACCGGCTGGAACAGGTATTGGTCAACCTCGCAGGCAACGCGCTCGATGCGATGGAAGGCCAGCCGGAACCCGGACTGGAAATATCCGCCCGCCGCGCAGGCGACCGCGTGCAGATCCAGGTGCGCGACCGTGGGCCGGGCATTCCGACGGAAGTGCTGTCGCGCCTGTTCGAACCCTTTTTCACAACCAAGGAAGCCGGCAGCGGGCTCGGTCTGGGCCTGGCCATTTCCGCCGGCATCGTTGCCGATTTCGGCGGCACGCTGTCCGGGGACAACCACCCGGACGGCGGCGCCGTCTTCACCCTGGACATCCCCGTAGCCCCGGAGGACAAGCAACATGACTGACGCCCTGCACGTGCTGGTGGTCGAGGACGACCCGAATGTCCGCCTCGGCTGCGAACAGGCGCTGCAACTCGAGGACATTCCCGTGACCGCCGTCGAGAGCGCGGAACAGGCGCTGCGGCTGCTCGCGCCCGGATTCCCCGGCGTGGTGGTAAGCGATATACGCCTGCCCGGCATGGATGGTATGGCCTTGCTCAAGGAAGTGCGGCGCATCGATCCGGAACTGCCGGTAGTGCTGATCACCGGCCACGGCGACGTCTCCCTGGCGGTGCAGGCAATGAAGGATGGTGCGCACGACTTTGTCGAGAAGCCGTTTTCGCCGGACTACCTGGTCGAGATCGCCCGCCGCGCGCTGGACAAGCGCCGCCTGACGCTGGAAGTGCGGCAGCTGCGCGCCAGGTTGGAAAGCCGCGACCAGCTGGAAGGCCGGCTCATCGGCCAGTCGCAAGCGATGATGCGCGTGCGCCAGCTTGTGACGGACCTCGGCAACAGCGCCGCCGACATCCTGATCGAGGGCGAGACCGGGACCGGCAAGGAGCTGGTGGCGCGCTGCCTGCACGATGCCAGCCCGCGCCGCAACGGCAATTTCGTCGCCATCAACTGCGGCGGCCTGCCGGAAACCTTGTTTGAAAGCGAAATCTTCGGCCATGAGGCGGGCGCCTATACCGGCGCCGGCAAGCGGCGCATCGGCAAGATCGAACATGCGAGCGGCGGCACCCTCTTCCTCGATGAAATCGAATCGATGCCGATGGCGATGCAGATCAAGCTCTTGCGCGTGCTGCAGGAACGCACGCTGGAGCGGCTGGGTTCCAACACGCCGATCCCGGTGAACTGCCGGGTGATTGCCGCGACCAAGGCTGACCTCAAGGTGCTGTCGGACCAGGGGCAGTTTCGTGCCGACTTCTACTACCGACTTAATGTCGCCACCCTGCCGCTGCCGCCGTTGCGCGAGCGACGGGAAGACATTCCGCTGCTGTTCGAACACTTCCTGCTGCAGGCGGCAGCGCGCCATGAGCGTCCGGTGCCGGCGGCCGATTCTTCCAGGACGGGGCCCTTGCTGGCGTATGACTGGCCGGGCAATGTGCGGGAACTGCGTAACGTGGCGGATCGCTGCGTGCTGGGGATCGAGGCGGGGTTTCCGCCGTTTGGCACCCAGGCGCCGGCTGGACCGCAGGCGCTGGCGGAGTCGGTTGCTGCGTTTGAGCGGTCGTTGATTGCGGATGCGCTGGCGCGCAATGGAGGGAGCCTGGCGCGGGCGGCGGAGGCGCTATGTGTGGCGAAGACGACCTTGCATGACAAGATCAGGAAGTATCGGCTGGGGGAACAGGGGTGAGGCGTCTCATATACGCGCCGTAGGGTCCCTTCCACCTGAAAGGGAGAAGTAGCGCCTCGGCGAAGTTACTTGGCCCTGAAGCTGATTCCCGCTTTTGGGAGCCAATTCCCTGAAAACTCCCTCCAATCCCTCAAAAACCGTAGAATTGCCGCCCAGAAACCAACGGCACAATTCTTGCTACATTCCCGCCTTGGTTTTACCCCGTGAATCCATCCATACCCAATGAAACCCTCCCCCTGGTCCCTCGTCTTCACCGCCTGGCTGATCGCCGCAATCTCCACCCTCGGCGCCCTCTTCCTCGGCGAAGTCATGGGCTATGCACCCTGCACGCTGTGCTGGTACCAGCGGATTTTCATGTTCCCGCTGGTCTTCGTCCTCGCTGCCGGGTTGTTTCCGTATGATCCAAGAGTCGTCCGTTACGGGCTGCCGCTCGCTATCGGCGGGGG
>NZ_LSTO01000001.1:3660562-3687361 GCF_002211445.1 Noviherbaspirillum denitrificans
AAGACCATTACTTCCGGCATCGAATACCTGCAGCCCCCGCAGCCCGAATATCCGCCGGCATCGCGCCGCATGGGCGAAGAAGGCAAGGCTGTGCTGCGCGTTCTGGTCAACGAAAAGGGCCGCCCCGAACGCGCCGATGTGCAGACCAGCTCCGGCTTCGCCCGTCTCGACGAGGCAGCGCGCAAGGCAGTGATGCGCGCGCTCTTCAAGCCCTTCATCGAAGACGGCAAGGCGGTGCCCGCCTACGCCATCGTTCCCATCCGATTCCAGTTAGACAATTAAGTAAGGATCCATCATGCAATCCAGCCCGTACGGCCTCGAAACCCTCTGGACCCAAGGCGACTTCGTCACCAAGGGCGTCGCCTTCCTGCTGATCGCGATGTCGGTCGCATCCTGGTACGTGATCGTCACCAAGGCGCTGCAGCTGTGGCGCTATGGCCGCGCGGGCAAGGCGGCGGGTCATCAGTTCTGGGATACGACCAGCGTCAACGAAGGCCTCGCCACCCTCGGCAAGGACAACCCCTTCGCCGACATCGCCCATGCAGGGGTCGTCGCCATGCGCCACCACAACGCGCACAAGGGTCACCTGCACGACCAGCTCTCGGTCAGCGACTGGGTCACCCTCTCGCTGCGCCAGGCGATCGACGAAGCCGCCGGCAAGCTGCAGACCGGCATGGCAGTGCTGGCGTCGGTCGGTTCGAGCGCGCCTTTCGTCGGCCTGTTCGGCACGGTGTGGGGCATCTACCATGCGCTGGTGTCGATCGGCACCGCGGGCCAGGCCAGCATCGACAAGGTTGCCGGCCCAGTGGGCGAGGCACTGATCATGACCGCGCTCGGCCTCGCGGTCGCGATTCCCGCCACCTTCGGCTACAACGCGCTGGTCCGCGGCAACAAGACGATCACCGCCAAGCTCAACAAGTTCGGCTTCGACCTGCACGCCCTCTTCGTCACCGGCGCCCGCGCCGAGCAGACCGAAGGCGCGAAGCTGGTCGCAGTCGCGAAGTAAGGAGCGCATCATGGCCATGGGCTCCCTGTCCGATTCGGAAGACGATTTCAATCCCGAGATCAACACCACGCCGCTGGTCGACGTGATGCTGGTGCTGCTGATCATCTTCATCATCACCGTGCCGGTCATGAACCACAACGTGAAGCTGGACCTGCCGCGCGCGACCAGCCAGCCGAACCAGACCCAGCCGGAAAATATCAACCTGTCGATCGATGCGCAGGGCAAGACGTACTGGAACAACGAGGTTATCGACGACACCGAACTGAAGAGCCGGATCGCCGTCGCCGCGCAGAAGGAACCACAGCCCGAGCTGCACCTGCATGCGGAGCGCACCACGCAGTATGAAAAGATCGCGCAGGTGATGTCCGCCGCGCAGTCGGGCGGTCTGGGCAAGATCGGCTTTGTCACTAACCCGCAAGGAAAATAACTCCATCACCTAAATCGCCAGCCAGGTACATCCCAGCCAGCCTCTTTCCTCAAAAAGAAAACATGAACCTGAAGAAGACTGAGCTGGCGCTCCTGGCGGCGCTCGCGGTGCAACAACTCGCCGCTCCCGCATTCGCACAAAGCAAGGCCGCGGAAGCGGACCTCCCCGAAGTAAAAGTCAAGAGCAGCCGCGAGGCACCGCCGACCTACAATCCTCCGACCGCCTCCAGCGCGACCAAGGTCGAAGCACCGTTGCGTGACATTCCACAGACCGTCAACGTCGTGCCGCAGACGTTGCTGCGTGACCAGGGCGCGAAATCCATGCAGGACGTCATGAAGATGGTTCCCGGCATCGGCCTGTCGCACGGCGACGGCCAGCGCGACCAGGTGACGATTCGCGGCTTTACCGCGATTGCCGACCAGTTCATCGACGGCTTGCGCGACGATGCGATGTACTTCCGCGACCTGTCGAACATCGAACAGGTGGAGATCATCAAGGGCCCGGCATCGGTCCTGTACGGGCGCGGCTCGTCGGGCGGACTGATCAACCGCATCACCAAGAAGCCAGGTACGGACAAGAGCGAAGTCAGCGTCACGGTGGGTAGCTGGGGCCAGCGCCGCGGTGAATTCGATGTCGGCCGCAACTTCGAAGACAGCGGCGTTGCCTTCCGCGTGACCGGCGCGATCGAGCGCGCCGACAGCTATCGCGACCAGCAATTCCTCGACCGCGAAGCCATCTCCCCGTCCCTCTCCTTCAGGTTGAGCGACCAGACCAGACTGCTGCTGCAGGCCGAGTACCTGTCCGACCGTCGCGTCACCGACTTCGGTGTGCCGTCCTATCGCGGTCTCCCGGTCGACGTCGCTCCCGGCACTTACTACGGCGCCGCCAACGCACGCAACTTCGACTACTCGCAAGCCGACGTCAATGCCCTCGGCTTCACGCTGGACCATCGTTTCAGCGACACGCTGTCGCTGCGGAATGCGTTCCGCCGCTACACCTACTCCCTCGACCGCAACAATACATTGGTCGGGTTGGTCAACGAAGCCGCATTGACCGCCTCGCTCAACCGTAGCAACGTGATGCGCGATGAAGACGGCTACTTCAACCAGACCGAGCTGGTGCAGAAAGCCGCCTTCGGCGGAATGGCCCACCAGATCCTGTACGGCGTAGAGTTCGGCAAGCAGGACAAGGACCAGTTCTTCCGCACGCAGAACAACATCGCGACGGTGTCCCTGTTCAATCCGGTTGCGCCAGTCGTACCGTTCACCGTGACCGCCGCACCGTCGACCAACAATCTCGGCATCCTCAAAACCGCCGGCGCTTATGTGCAGGACCTGGTGAGTCTGTCCGACCAGTGGAAGGCGATGGTTGGTCTCCGCTATGACAACTTCCAGCAGGAAACCCAGGAACGCCGGGTCGGTCAACCAAACCTGAACCGCACCGATACGGCGTGGAGCCCGCGCGCCGGCCTGGTATACCAGCCCACGGAAGCACAGTCGTATTACGCGTCGTTCAGCAAGTCCTTCCAGCCATCCGGCGAGTCATTCCCGCTGGCCGTGAACAACGCCCAGATCGCGCCGGAAGAAACGACCAACAAGGAAGTCGGCGCCAAGTTCGATTTCTTCGACGGCAAGGCGTCCGCGACCGCCTCGCTGTTCCGCCTGGAACGCACCAACATCAAGTCGACCGATCCGGCGACCAACCGCCTGGTTCCGGTCGGCACGCAACGCACCGATGGCCTGGAGCTAACCTTCACCGGCGACCTGTCGCAAGGCTGGCAGGTCTGGACCGGCTATTCGTACCTTGAGGGGAAAGTCACGTCGTCGATCGCGCGTGATGCCGGCCAGCCGGTACAAGGCAAGCGCCCGACGCTGACGCCGAAGCATGCCGCCAACGTCTGGGTCACCAAGGCCTTGGGTGACGGATTCGGCCTCGGCGCCGGCGTCAGCTATGTTGGCGACCGCTTCGCCAATCCGGGAAACACCGTCACGCTGCCCGGCTACACGACCGTGGATGCCATGGCGTACTACCGCATGGGCCCACTCGACCTGACGCTGAACGTGATGAATCTGTTCGACCGCGAATACATCGTGTCCGGTCATGGTTCATCGGCCAACCTGAACCTGCCCGGCGCACCGCGCAGTGTGCAGTTGACCGCGCGCTACAAGTTCTGATGACGGAATACAAATCCATGAGCAAACTCGCCATCGCCATCGCCTCCCTGCTCGCCTGTGGCGCCGCACAGGCACACTATCTTTGGATCGAAGGCGCCGACGGCAGCGCAAAGCTGTACTTCGGCGAAGCGGAAGCCCTGCTGAAGGAAAAGAGTCCCGGCAAGCTCGACAATATCAAGGGGCCGAAGGCCTTCACCGTCGATGCCGGCGGAACCAGGTCCCTCGCTTCCATCACCCGAACCACCGAGCACTTTGCCATCGGCGGCAGCGGCGCGGCCGTCATCGTGTCCGAGGAGTCGCTCGACGTGCGCGATCTTGGCAAGAACGGCCTCGGCATCGCCAAGCAAAACTACTATGCGCGCAGCGGCCCGGTGCGCGGGACCGCGTTGCCGCTCGACGTGCAGGCACAGGGACCGAACACCTACGCCGTCCTCTACCGCGGCCAGCCGCTCAAGGATGCCAAGCTGGAGGTGATCGCTCCCAATACCTGGATGCAGGAGCACACGACGGACGCGCAGGGCGTCGTTCGCATCAATACGCCCTGGCGCGGACAGTATGTGCTGCACGTACTGCACGTGGACAAGACGCCCGGCGAATTCGGCGGAAAGAAGTACGACAACCTCCGCAACCACTTCACCTACACATTCATCAAGACTGAAGGCGCCGATCCCGGCCCAGCTGTCCCGCCCGCTCATCCAATGGAGTAATGCATGAAGGCCGACGTATTTTCCCGTACTCTCGATACCACCGTAACGGCGCCCGAAGGCACCGTACGCACGACACGCACGCGTAGCCGCCGCGCCGTTTTCCTGACCTGGCTGCGCAAGACGCATCTCTATGTCGGCTTGTGGGGCGCGGTACTGGGCCTGCTGTTCGGCGTAACCGGCTTCCTGCTCAACCACCGGGCGATCATGAAGATCCCGGTCGAAAAAACCGTGCAGAAGACGGTACAGGTCACGCTGCCCGAGCGCAGTTTCGAGAAGCCGGAAGACATGGCCGCATGGCTGCAGCAGGAGTTGGCCTTCGTGCCCGTATCGCCGCCAGTAATGAAGACGCAGCCAGCAAAGAAAGTCGTGTGGGCCGACAAGGAAGTCATGCAGCCGGAACGCTGGACTATCAACTTCGCCCGGCCGGACCAGGGCATCAACGCGGAGTATTTCGTCGGCAACCGCTTCGTCAAGCTCGACAAGATCGATGCGACGCCGATCGGGACACTGACGCGCCTGCACACGTCGGTCGGCGTCAATGCGTTCTGGGTGCTGCTCACCGATACCGTTGCCGGCAGCTTGATCCTGCTGTCGATCACCGGCCTGCTGCTCTGGACACAGCTTCACACGGTACGCACGATCGCCGTCATGACCAGCGTCGGCGCCCTCACCGGCGCGCTCTGGTTCATGTGGTCTGTCTAAGTGTCAGCAACACCGGCTGGTGGTCGGATGCCGTGGTGGCGCTGTCCACCCGCACGTCGTCCACCAGTCCCGCCAGGTCTTCGCTGACGAAAATGAAATCGGTGGTAAAGGGTGGTCCGGGCCATTGCTGCTTGTCATGCACACCGAGGGTAGGCACGTGCGCAGCGCCGGGATGCGCCCTTCCCCATGCATCCACGTAAGGCGGAATCCCTCCGTCGAATAGCGCGGTCATCTCACTGAATTCCTGTGAATCGGGCGTGAAGTTGAAGTCGCCTGCAAGGATTGCCGCCGCTGCGCGCGGCGCTGCCATGAACGGTGCCGATACCTGCTGCAGGGAAACTGTGCTGCGCATGTGGCCCACGGCTTCCTTGTGCAGCTCGCGCAGGCGCTGTACCTGCGCCAGCCGTTGTTCGAGGGAATAGTATTCGAGGTGGGTGGATGTCACCCTGATGGGGCCAAGCGGGGTATCCAGTGTCGCTTCGAGCGCGATCCTTTGCATGCTTGGCACGCCGGGCGATGAAGGCCACGGCAGCAATTGCCGGCCGATGCGCAGTACCGGATAACGCGACAGGATCATGTTGCCGAACAGGCGCCGTAACATGGAAGGGCCAGCGACATCGGTAGCCGCGCCCGCAATGGCATGGTAGTCCGGAAAGCGTGCTGCCAGCGCGGCAAACTGGTCGCTGCCGTCGCATCCCGGCAAGTCCGGATAACCCGCACTGACTTCCTGCAGGCAAATCACATCCGCGTCAGCGATGCGACGCGTTTCGGAAGCAATGCGGTCAAGATCGACGCGGCCCTCCGCACCGCGCCCCCACTGAATGTTCCAGCTCAGAACTTTGACATGCATCCCGCACCGCCTTTCTACGTCTCACTCGGCCATGTAACTCACTATAGCGACTACACAAAGGCCAAGCCAAAGAAGGCCCATGCCAGGAAGCGTGGCCAGCACGTCGCGAAGAAGACAGTTGCGCGTCCTTGCAGGGGACAGGCGCCGCATTGCACAGGCAGGTTGGACGTTTACCAACTCTCAATACTGTACATAAATACAGTATAATGAAGAACGTATGCGGCTTTGCATCCGCCACCGCATCGCTCTTGAATAAGGACGTGTAGCAATGAAAACCGATTACGATATCGCCCCTGATGCGTTCGACCTGGACACGGCATCCATGGAGGATGTGCGGGTGCACGAAGACCGGCTCTGGCAAGACGACGGCTGGACAGCGCGGGTCGTCAAGAACGAGGATGGCGACGGCTGGGCGGTCGCCATGTACCAGGACGGCGAGAGCGAGCCCGCGCTCGTTGGACCGTGGACGATGGGGCGGGACAAGGTCAATCCGAAGCCGCTCGATCACGCGGCTTTTCAAACCCTGGTCAAGACGGCGCGTGAGGTACTGCGCCGGCACGAGCAACAACGGCGCGCGCAACTGCATCGGGAGGTCACCGTCAGCATGGCAGATGATACGGTTACCGTAGCGCTCGATATCATCCCCGACGAAGACAGCCCGCACGCGATCCTTACCGCCGTGGATGCGCTCGGCGACGAACTGGCACGCATGCAGGTGGCCCCCGACTTCAAGCTGTCCCGTTCAGCGGCTGCGAGCTGGATCGAATCCGGCTTTCAACGCTTTTGAGATTGAGCGCTTATCGCTTCGCGCTGCGTCGAAGCGCCTCGACAGAAATGCCATGCCGTCCCTGGCTGTCCGGCTTGTCCTTGCTACCGCAGCCGGAACAACCGCCGCAGGCCGATGCGCGCTGCAGATTTGTCGACGCACGTTCCAGCCGGTCCGCCAGATTGGCATGACCGCTTCGGCTGGCCAGACGCACTGCCGAGCGTAACACGGCGCCGCTGAGAGCGCGGGGAACATAGCGCTTCAGCAGGAAAGCGGCCGCGCCGGCAACCGCCACGGCAACAATCAATTCCTGCATCACGCACCTCCCAGCAACATGCGGCTGACCTGGAACGTGATGAACGATGCCAGGTAGGCCAGGGTGAACATGTAGGCGGTCATTGCCAGCACCGGCAGCCAGGAGCCGGTTTCGCGGCAAACGGTCGACAGCGTCGAAATGCATTGCGGCGCGAAGACGTACCACGCGAGCAGCGACAAGGCTGTCGGCAGGCTCCAGGTGGAGGCGATCATCGGCGTGAGCGTGGTGGCCAGCTCTTCCCCGGTTGCCGACAAGGCATACACGGTGCCGAGCGCACCGACAGCGACTTCACGAGCGGCAAGGCCGGGGATCAGGGCAATCGAAATCTGCCAGTTGAAGCCGATCGGCTCGAACAAGGGCTGAAGCAGATGGCCGATCTGACCCGCCAGGCTGTACTGGATCGCGGCACCGGTCGCCCCTTCAGGTGCGGCCGGGAAGCTGGACAGGAACCAGATCAGGATCATCATCGACAGGATGATCGTGCCCACGCGGGTCATGAAGATGCGGGCGCGCTCCCACAGGCCAATGGCGAGGTTGCGCAAGTTCGGCAAGTGGTAGTTCGGCAGTTCCAGCATCAGCGGCTGGTAGCGCCCCTTGCCCTTCGCCAGATTGAAGATCCACGCCACGGCCATCGCCGAGATGATGCCGGTGACATAGAGGGCGAACAGCACCAGTCCCTGCAGGTTGAAGATGCCGACCGTGCGATCCGGGATGAAGGCGCCGATGACCAGCGCATAGACCGGCAGCCGTGCCGAACACGTCATCAGCGGCGCGATCATGATGGTGGCGAGGCGGTCGCGCGGGTTCTGGATGGTGCGCGTGGCCATGATGCCGGGAATGGCGCAGGCGAAGCTGGAGAGCAGCGGAATGAATGCGCGGCCCGAAAGGCCGACGCTGCCCATCAGGCGGTCCAGCAGGAAGGCGGCGCGCGGCAGGTAGCCGGATTCCTCGAGGATGAGGATGAAGAAGAACAGCACCAGGATCTGTGGCAGGAAAACCAGCACGCTACCGGCGCCGGCGATGATGCCGTCAACCAGCAGGCTGCGTGCCGGTCCTTCGGGAAGCTGCGCATTGACTATCGCGCCAAGGGCGGCAATGCTTTCTTTGATGAAGTTCATCGGTGCTTCCGACCAGCTGAACACCGCCTGGAAGATCAGGAACAGCACGGCGGCCAGGAGCGCGTAGCCCAGGACGGGATGCAGCACGACGGCGTCGATGCGGTCGTTGGCCGTGTGTGCCTGGCCTTCGTGGCGGATGACGGCGTCGAGGATGCGGCGCACTTCGCGCTGGGTGGCTTCAAGCTTATCGCCGTTGCCGTCATTAAACCGGCTTCCGGCGGCGCTGCGGGCGCGCTGCGGCTCGACCGCGAGGCGGTCCAGCTGCGCGACCAGCGCTTCGCCACCGCCCGGCTTGACCGCGACCGTTTCGATTACGGGAATATCGAGTTCCTGCTGCAGGCGCGCGGTATCGATGACCACGCCGCGCTTGCGGGCGACGTCCATCATGTTCAGTGCAAGCACGGTCGGCCGTCCGAGGCGCAGCACTTCGAGCACCAGCCGCAGGTTGAGCTTGAGGTTGGTGGCGTCAGCGACCAGCACGATCACATCGGGCAGCACTTCATCGGCCTGTTTTCCGAACAGCACGTCGCGGGTAATGGCTTCATCCGGCGTCATCGCATTCAGGCTGTAGGCGCCCGGCAGGTCGACGACCTGGAAGGCGCGGCCGCTGGCGGCGGAAGTGAAATGCCCTTCCTTGCGCTCGACCGTGACGCCTGCGTAGTTGGCGACCTTCTGGCGGGCGCCCGTCAGGCGGTTGAAGAGCGCGGTCTTGCCGCAATTGGGGTTGCCGACCAGGGCCAGGCGCAGGGGTTGTGCGGGCTGCATGCCTTGCCTCAGGACTTGGTGGCGACGCGTACCAGCGCGGCTTCATGCCGGCGCAGCGCAAAAGTGGTATTGCCGACGCGGACGGCGATCGGATCGCGCGCCGGAAACGCTTCGGCGACCACGCGTATGGTTTCCCCCGCCACGAATCCGAGTTCGAGCAGGCGGCGCTTCATGGCGGCGTGGTCGTCGCCCTCGCCGTCGAGTGTGCCGAGGACGCTCGCGGACTGCCCTTTCCGAAGGTGGCTGAGGCAAAGCACGTCGCCGTGGCGCGGTGCGGTCGTGGTGACTGGCATGGGTGATCCTCCAGATGGCGTTGGGGCGGCTTGCCATGCGGAGGCAAGTCAATTCACTTAATGATAATCATTCTCAATACGATTCGCAATTATCTAAAGTAACTATATGTCGAAAAAGATGGCGGAATTGTGGGGACGTACTGCCGCGTACCAATGCGCCAGCATGAGTGCATGCAGCCCATGGTGCCCCCCTCATTGCAAGCCGGGGATATAGAAGACCGCCGGTTCGGAGAGATGCAGGCTCGAACTATCGTCTGCAGTTAGTTCGAATTTGATGCGATTGGCACCGGGGCTGCCCCTTCCCTGTACGGTGCGAACGCGCACGGCAAAGGTCTGCGCTGCGGCCGGCCCTGCCTCGATGCCGGCAGCCGGTTCGACCTGCAAGGAATCCATTCCGGACACCGAAAGCCGGAAACGGTGCGCCCGCTCGTCCGTATTCATCAGCTGCAGCCGGTACACGTTCTCGACCATGCCATCGTCCGTGACCCGGCCCATGACACTGCGATCGAGGATCACGTCCAGCTTGAGCGGCGTGCGGAAGGCAAGCGAGCCGAAGGTCAGCGCGAGCGCGGTGACAAGGATTCCGGCGTATGCCAGTACTCTCGGCCGGGCAATGCGACGCCGTACCTCCTTCAGCGACAGTCCTTCGCGCAGCGCATTCTCGGTTGCATAGCGGATCAGGCCGCGCGGCGCGCCGACCTTGTCCATCACGCCGTCGCAGGCATCGACGCATGCCGCGCAGTCGATGCATTCAAACTGCAATCCGTCACGGATGTCGATGCCTGCCGGGCAAACCTGCACGCAGAGCTTGCAGTCGATGCAATCACCAAGCTTGGGCCCTGCCCCCGCGCGCCAGGTTCGGCGCACGCCGCGCGGTTCACCGCGTTGCTCGTCGTAGGTAATGAGCAGCGTATCGCGGTCGAACATGACGCTCTGGAAGCGCGCATACGCGCACAGATACTGGCAGATCTGCTCACGCATCCATCCGGCATTCATGTAGGCGAAGCCGCTGTAGAACAGCATCCAGAACGCCTGCCAGGGGCCGATGTCGAAAGCGGCGATTTCATGCAGCAACACGCGCGCCGGCGTGAAGTACGCCACCAGCGTGATGCCGGTCCACGCTGCAACAGCAATCCATGCCGTGTGCTTGGCCGCCTTGCGTGCGAATTTCGCAGGCGACATCAGCTGCTTGTCGAGCCGCAGGCGGGCGCTGCGATTGCCCTCGATCCTGCGCTCGATCCACATGAAGATTTCGGTGTACACGGTATGCGGACAAGCGAGTCCGCACCATACGCGCCCCGCGATGGCACTCAGCAGGAACAGCAGGCAGGCGCAGAGCACCAGCATGGCGGCAAGGTAAATGAAATCCTGTGGCCAGAGCACGATGCCGAAGAGGTAGAACTTGCGCGCGGCGAGGTCGAACAGCACTGCCGGTCTCCCATTCCAGGTCAGCCACGGCAGGCCGTAATAGACGACCTGAGTCAGCCAGACACACAACCAGCGCAGGCGCGTGAAGCGGCCGTGCACCTCCCGCACGTAAATCTTTTCGTGCGGCGCATACATGCGAATGATGGCGTGGGAACGTTCCGGGTGCTGCATCTTCTCTTTTACTTCTGCCGCGAGAGCGGCACTGCGCTACTCTCCCAAGGGATGCGCGCCACGGTCGTTGACCATGCGCAGGTGCGCCAGCACCGCCTTGCGTTCAGCGGGTTCCGCCGGCAGCGTGTCCGGCAGGTGGCGCACGGAATGGCGGATACGCCGCAGGCGCAAGCCTTCCGCGCGCTGCCAGCGCAGCACGCGGTCCAGCACGGCGTGCGCGCGCTTGACGTCGCGCTGCGCGGTCAGGTCCAGGTTTTGTGCCGCGAACATGACCTTGTCGATGCCGCGCACGATGCTCTTCACATACCAGCCCCAGATGCGGTCCGCGAGGATGATGGCCACGAGGTTGACGACGCCGGCGCCGATCAGGATCTTCGCGCCTTCAATGAAGAATTCGCGCAGCATGTTGTCGTCCGGCGAAAAATGAATGCGGTAGGTATTGCGCTCGATAATCTCCCCCAGCTCGGCGTACAGACCCCATATCGCGAGGCCGGTAAGCGTGCATTCCAGGATGACAAGCGCCACCAGCAGCCACTTCTGCACGATGTGGTCGACATAGATGGTCTGGCGGCGGTCGTCGGCGGAGATCGGGATCATATGTCGTGGCACTCGTAGCACAGCTTGGAATATTCAACGGTCACCACCAGCTTCCCGTGGTCCTTCTGGTATCCCTGGTGGCAGGACACGCAGCTCACCAGCCCGCCCGGCAACAGGATCTTTTTCTCGACCGTCTTGCGCGGACGGTAGCCGCCGTACGCCGCGGCCTTCTGGTAGTCGACGCCGACCGGATGGTTGACCTGCCCGCCGGCATGCCGCGCGACGCTGTTGCGGTCGATCTTGGTATTGAGCCGCGGATCGCCGTTGTTGCCGTGGCACTCCATGCATTGCCGCGTGTAGACGTCCATCGAAGCGGCGTTGACGGAATTGTTTCCGGCCAGGTGACCGACCATCAGCGAGGCACCGCCGTCGCGCATCTTCCGGAAGAAAGCCTGGTCGTGGCAGGAAAAACAGAGTTCCTTGCCGGCCTTCTCGCCGCGCATCAGTCCCGGCGATTTGCCGTGCACTTCATGGCAGGTGCTGCAGGTCAGGTCGCCCTTCCAGTCCAGCGGATAGGTTTCGGGAATCTTGCCCTTCGGTGTGAAGCCGCTCGGATGGCTGACCTTGATCGCCGCCGGATGGCACTTGCCGCACAGCGCTTCCTGGCTGCCGAGCAGCATGCCAGCCTGCTGCGGCGTGACGTCACGCCCGCCCAGGTGGCAGCCGTTGCAATCCTCTTTCTGCAGGTGTGTCTGCCCGCTGCCGGTCAGCGAAGCGTGCAGCAGCGATCCTGCCGCGAGGACGGCCAGCGCCAGCAGAATGAAGAGTTTAGAGCCGAACCTTCTCATCGAGCGCTTTCAGCCGTGTAACGGCGTCCTTGTATGCTTCGGCATCGTTGTTTTCGAACGCTTGCAGCGCTTCCGCCGACACTTGCTCCACGACGGCGTAATGGTCGCGCAACGTGACGACTGCCTGCTTGATATTGGCCGATTGCTCGCCCAGCGCGTCCCCTTTGCGCAATTCGATCAGCGGGGAAGAATCGCTGGTGCCTGCGAGCTTGAGGTTTTGCGTGAAGCGATAGAGCGGCCCGACGATGCGGAAGCTGCTGTAGAGCGTAATCAGCCAGGTGATGACGCCCGCGATCGCGACCAGCATCAGGCCGATGGCCAGCATGACCTTGCCAAGGTTGGCCTGCGTCATGCTGTTGGTACGCACGATCGCGGAATAGGTTTCCTCGATCGGCCCCGAGATGAGCAGCAGCGAAATCAGCAGGGACAGCACGGCCACCGTGCCGACGCCCAGGCTGATCTTTGCCACCAGCTTGAGGTGGAAAAAAATCAGAGGTTCATTGCGCATCGCGGACTCCTCCCTGTCGGTCCACTTTTGCATTTTTCTGCAGGGTGCGATGTGCACCCCGGGTTCTTAGCCGTTCTGTGCTTTCGACCCCGACATGCGCTCGCGCATTGCCGGCGTCATCATCACATTCTTTTTCGTGTCGATCAGCATCACTTCCTTCAGCCCCAGGCGCTGCGCCATCGCTTGCCAGTTTTCCGGCCCGATCACGAACAGAGGCTTGGTATAGCCGTCCGAACGCGTGCCGGCATCCTTGCCGCCGGAAGTGATAATGGTGACCGCGGCGACGTGGTCGACCGTCTGCCCCGTGCGCGGGTCGATGATATGGCCGTGACGCTTGCCGTCCTTCATGAAGTAGCGCTGGTAATCACCGCTGGTGCCTACCGCCTCGCCATCATGCAGTTCGACAGTAGCGATCATTCCCGCGCCTCGCGGGTCCTGGATGCCGACTGTCCACAGGCGCTTGCCCGGCTGGCCGATCGCGAGCAGGTTGCCGCCGACATTGATGAGCGCGGCCTTCACGCCCTCCGCGCGCAGGATCTGTGCGGCGCGATCGAGCGCGTAGCCCTTGGCATAGCCGCCGAGGTCGAGCATGACCGTCGGGTTACGGCTTGATATTTTCGTGCCCTCGAACACGAGGTCCGACATGCGCGGGTTGGCATCCACCAGCCGCTTGATTTCTTCCGGCGATGGCCCTTGCGGGCGGATGTCGCTGGTCTGGAATCCCCACAGCCGGATCAGGCGACCGACTGCGGGATTGAAGGTATGGCCCGCCTCTTCCGCCAGCCTGGTTGCAGCCTTCAGCAGGTCCACCATTTCAGCGTCAGCCTGGTACGGCTCTCCGCGCGCAATGGCGTCGTTCAACGCGGTCAGTTCGCTCGGCTTCCACGCATGGAACTTCTTGTGCAGGCGGCCGAACTCTTCCATCACCCGCTCGCCGAGCTGGTTGGCGCGCGCCTCCGATTCCCCATAGATACTGACATCGACTACCGTGCCGAATACTTCTCCCTTGGTGCGATAGGTTGCATCATTGCGGCTGCACGCGGCGAGAAAGAGCAGCATGCAGGCGGCCAGCAGGAAACGGAATGCGCGCATGAGGATCAGCTGTTGGCGACTTTCAGGGTGTCCTCGCGCAATGCGCGGCTCATCTCGTGCACCGCCTCGACCAGCACCGACACCGATTCCGGCGGGGTGAATTGCGAAATGCCGTGGCCGAGGTTGAACACGTGCCCATGCCCGGCTTCCGGCTTGCCGTAGGAATCCAGCAGCTTCGCCACTTCGTCGCGGATCTGTTCCGGACCGGCGAACAGCACGTTCGGGTCGAGGTTGCCCTGCAAGGCCACCTTGTGGCCCACGCGCTCGCGCGCCTTGCCCAGGTTGACCGTCCAGTCCAGGCCCACCGCGTCGGCGCCGATGTCGGCGATCTCTTCCAGCCACAGCCCGCCGCCCTTGGTGAACACGATCACCGGGATCTTCACGCCGTCGTGCTCACGCTTGAGCTGGCTGACCACGTCGCGCATGTAGGCCAGCGAGAAGCGCTGGTACACGCCGTCGGCCAGCGCGCCGCCCCAGGTATCGAAAATCATTACCGCCTGCGCGCCGGCATCGATCTGCGCGTTCAGGTAGGACGCCACCGCCGCGGCGTTGGTGCGCAGGATGTGGTGCATCAGGTCCGGGCGGTTGTACAGCATCGCCTTGACCTTGCGGAAGTCGTCCGAGCCGCCGCCTTCGACCATGTAGCAGGCCAGCGTCCACGGGCTGCCGGAAAAGCCGATCAGCGGCACGCGGCCGTTCAGTTCGGTGCGGATCTGGGTGACGGCGTCGAACACGTACTGCAGTTCGGACAGGTCGGGCGCCTTGAGCGCCTTGACCGCTTGCTCATCCTGCAGCGGACGCTCGAACTTCGGGCCCTCGCCTTCGGCGAAGTACAGGCCCAGTCCCATCGCATCGGGCACGGTGAGGATGTCGGAAAACAGGATGGCCGCGTCCAGCGCGTAGCGGTCCAGCGGCTGCAGCGTGACTTCGGTGGCGAAGTCCGGGTTCTTGGCCAGGCCGAGGAAGGAGCCGGCGCGCTTGCGGGTGGCGCAGTATTCCGGCAGGTAGCGGCCGGCCTGGCGCATGAGCCACATCGGCGTGTACTCGGTGGGCTGGCGCAGCAGGGCGCGCAGGAAGGTGTCGTTCTGGAGGGGGGCGAAGCGAGAGCTGGAGGAAGCGGACATGGCGAAACCTTTCACGAATCCGCCATTATCGCCGATGCCGCGGCACATCGGATTTCCTGCATCCATATCAAGGAATTTGTTGTGCACGGCGGCGCAGCACCGAAAATGCTTCTGATTGACCTCCGCCGGCGCTATAGTTGACGTTTCCGTGCCGCAATTTTAGAAGCCGCCCTTGCGCGGCAAGATCAGCCTGCGGTCGTGTCATGAAGGAGTTGGCCATGCACCGCTGGATCGCCGCCGGCCTCGGCATCGTGTTGACCCTGGCAAGTCCTGCCTTGTGGGCTGCCGCTTTCCATGTCGTCTTCATCAATCCCGGCCGCTCCGACGAACCGTTCTGGCGCAGCGCCACCCGTTTCGCCCAGCCCGCCGCGGAACAGCTCGGCATCAAGCTCGAAGTCCTGTACGCGGAGCGGGACCACCTGAAAATGATCGAGATGGTGCGCGAAGTCTGTGCGCGTCCCCAACGGCCGGACTATCTGCTGCTGGTGAATGAAAAGCTGGCCGCCGGGGAGATGCTGAAGATCGCCGAGAATGCCGGCGTGAAGTCGCTGGTGGTCTACAGCGGGATGGCCGAGTCGCAGGCCGCCTACGGCAAGCCACGCCAGAAATTCCGGCATTGGCTCGGTTCAGTGACCACGAACGCCACCGATGCAGGCAGGCTGACCGCCGAGGAACTGGTCCGGCAGGCTTTGCAGCAGCGCATCGTGGCCGACGACGGCAAGGTGCATGTCGCCGTCATCGCCGGAGACAAGGCCACGCCGACCGGCACCCAGCGCCTGCAGGGCGCGGTCGACGCCTTTGCCGCCCAACCGTCGGTGGTGCTGGAACAGGTTGTCTTCGGCAACTGGGACCAGGCGCGCGCCGCCGAACAGGCGGCGGCCCTGCTGCTGCGCTATCCAAAGCTCAATGCCTTCTGGGCCGCCAGCGACCTGATGGCCTTCGGCGCCATCGATGCCGCCGAAGCGGCGGGCCGCAAGGCCGGCGCCGACCTGCTGGTGTCGGCCATCAACAACTCGCCGCCGGTGCTGCAGGCGCGGGTGCAGGGCCGCATCGCGGCGCTTGCCGGCGGCCACTTCACCACTGCCGCCTGGGCGCTGGTCATGCTGCACGACTACCACCACGGCAAGGATTTCGCACGCGACGGCGTGGAGGTCGTGCTGCCGCTGTTCGTGATGTTCGACGAGGAACGTGCGCAGCGCTTCCTGACACGCTTCGGCGATGAAGACTTCAGCGGGATCGACTTCCGCGCGTTTTCGCGGCACCTCAATCCACACCTGCGCGGCTACCAGTTCGGCCTGCTGCCCGCCCTGAAATGACCGATCCCGTCCAGCAAGCCGCCAAGCCCTTCCGCCCGTTGAGCCGCCGCGTGGTCGCGTGGGCGCTGCTGTACAGCACGCTGGTGACGCTGTTGATGACAGCCGTCCTGATCGGAGTCGACTACCACGAAGAGCGCACCGCCGCCCTCGACCAGCTGCGCTTTGCCGCCGCCAGCTACCGCAAGAGCCTCGCCAACAGCCTGTGGGACCTGGACATGGCCGCGGTACGGCTGCAGATGGACGGCCTGGCGAGCTTCCCGATGGTCGGCCATGCGGTGCTGACTACCACCATCGGCCAGAACGTGCACGCCCACAAGCGCAGCACGGCCCTGCTGCTCGACCACGGAAGCGAGCACGACCCGGCCGATTCGCTATCCTGGCGCGAGCCTCTCGTCAGCCCGTTCAATCCCGACCTGGTGGTCGGCCACCTGCACCTGTATGTGGATCGGCCGGCCTTCCTGCACCACATCGAAACCGGCGCGATGCGCATCCTGACCGGCGAAGCGATCAAGGGACTGGTGCTCTGCCTGCTGATCGCCTGGCTGATCGGCCGCCTGGTGACCCGCCACCTGTCGCACATGGCGGCCCAGGTCGCTCAGCTGCATCCGACCGCGCTCGGCCAGGGCCTGGGGTTGCAGCGGCACGAGCGGCGCCACGAGGATGAGCTCGACCAGCTGTGCGGCGCCTTCAACCAGCTCAACAGGCAGCTGGCGGAATACATCGACAACAAGCGCACCATGGAAGACGAACTGCGCCAGCACCGCGACCGGTTGTCTGAAATGGTGGGAGAAAGGACCCGTTCGCTCGAGCGGCTGCGCGGTTTCCATGGGTTGATCATCCGCGTGCTGACGCGTTTCATCAACCTGCCGCCGGGACATGCGAACGAAGCCGTCGACCACGGCCTGTCGGCATTCGGCGACTACTTCGGCGCGCGCCGCTGCCTGCTCTATACCTACAACATGGAAGCGCACGGTTTCACAGTCGCCAATGCCTGGCCGCCTTTGAACGACGACAGCGACTGGAAGGGCAGCTTCCTGTCCGACGATGTGCTGCCGCGCCGCATGCTGGCCGACCGCCGTACGCGCGTCTGGCTGTGCGGGGACCGGAAGTCGAATCCGGAAGACCTGCTGCCCGCGCTGCTCGGCTGCGACGCCTACACCGCGGTCGGGGTGGAGGTAAAGGGCAATACTGTCGGCCTGCTCTGCCTCGCCGGCCGCGCGATCCTGCAGGAAAACGAGAACGCCACGCTGCTCGAACTGGCGGCCCGCGTGTCGGCCAACATGCTCGATCACAAGGCGGCGCAGATGACCCTGCTCGATACCCAGCAGGCGCTGCAGAAGGCCAACCGCGAACTGCACTCGTTGAGCCGCCACGATTCGCTGACCGGCCTCGCCAACCGCCGCCACTTCGACGAGATGAAGGAAGTCGAATTCCGCCGCGCGATACGGGCCGATTCGCCGCTGTCGGTGCTGATGGTGGATATCGATGAATTCAAGCGCTACAACGACAACTACGGCCACGCGCAGGGCGACCGTTGCCTGCAGGCGCTGGCCGAACTGCTGACGCCGCTGTTCAACCGCGCCGGCGAACTGCTGGCCCGCCTCGGCGGCGAGGAATTCGTGGTGCTGCTGCCCAATACCGGTCCCGAACAGGCGCAAGTCCTGGCGGAACGCATCCGCGAGGCGACTTGGGACGCCCACATCCCGCATGAATCATCGAATGTCGCCGACCGCGTCACGGTCAGCGTCGGCGTCGCCTGCCTGAAGCACGGCCTGCACCAGGATTTTGATTCGCTGCTGCAGGATGCCGACCTGGCGCTGTACCGCGCCAAGAACGGCCGCAACCGGACCGTGCTGGCTGAATAATTAAATTCCACCCATGCACAGGTACTTGATGACGAGGTAATCGTCCATCCCGTACTTCGAACCTTCACGTCCGAGGCCCGACTGCTTCACGCCGCCGAAGGGTGCAACCTCGTTCGAGATGAGGCCGGTGTTGATACCCACCATGCCGCTCTCCAGCCCTTCCGCGACGCGCCAGATGCGGCCGATGTCGCGCGAATAGAAATAGCTGGCGAGGCCGAACTCGGTATCGTTGGCCAGCGCGATCGCTTCCTCGTCGGTCTTGAAGCGGAACAGCGGCGCCAGCGGGCCGAAGGTTTCTTCCTTCGCCACGCGCATGTCGGAGGTCACACCGGCGATCACCGTCGGCTCGAAGAAAGTGTGGCCGAGCGCGTGGCGCTTGCCGCCGGTCAGCACGCGACCGCCCTTTTCCGTCGCATCGGCGACATGCAGCTCGACCTTCTTCACCGCATCCTCGTCGATCAGCGGGCCTTGCGTGACGCCCGGCTCGAGGCCGTTGCCGACCTTCAGCTTGCGCACCGCGGCAACCAGCTTGTCGGCGAACGCGTCGTACACGCCGTCCTGCACATAGATGCGGTTCGCGCATACGCAGGTCTGGCCGGCATTGCGGTACTTGGACGCCATCGCGCCTTCGACCGCCGCATCGAGGTCGGCATCGTCGAACACGATGAAGGGCGCATTGCCGCCCAATTCGAGCGACAGCTTCTTCACGGTGGCAGCCGATTGCTGCATCAGCAGGCGGCCGACTTCGGTCGAGCCGGTGAAGCTGAGCTTGCGTACCGTCGGGTTGGACGTCATCTCGCCGCCGATCGCGCGCGCATCGCCTGTGACGACCGAGAACACGCCCGCCGGAACGCCTGCACGCTCGGCCAGCACCGCCATCGCGAGCGCGGAGAACGGCGTGCCTTCTGCCGGCTTGACCACCATCGGGCAGCCTGCTGCCAGCGCCGGTCCGACCTTGCGGGTGATCATCGCTGCCGGGAAGTTCCACGGCGTGATCGCGGCACAGACGCCGATCGGTTCCTTGGTCACGACGATGCGGCGGTCCGCCCACGGCGACGGCAGCGTGTCGCCGGCAACGCGCTTGCCTTCTTCCGCGAACCATTCGATGAAGGAAGCGGCATAGCCGATCTCGCCCTTCGACTCGGCTAGCGGCTTGCCCTGCTCCACTGTCATGATCAGCGCGAGGTCATCGGCGTTGGCCAGCATCAGGTCGTTCCACTTGCGCAGGATGGCGCTGCGTTCCTTCGCGGTCTTCGCGCGCCAGCCGCGCCATGCTTCATTGGCGGCGGCAATTGCGCGGCGCGTTTCGGCCGCGCCCATGTGCGGCACGTTGCCTATCGTTTCGCCTGTCGCCGGATTGGTGACGGGAAAGGTGGTCTTGTCGTCGGCATCGCACCACTGGCCTGCAACGAAAGCTTGCTGGCGGAACAGGGAAGGATCTTTCAGGTTCAGCATGGATTTCTCCTCAGAATTTGGCGGCTGCCTTGTTGCGGCCGCGCAGCCATTCCAGCGCGAGCAGCAGGCAGGTAGAAAATACAATCAGGATCGTCGCCAGCGCGGCGATGGTCGGGCTGATGTTTTCGCGGATACCGGAGAACATCTGGCGCGGCAGCGTCGATTGTCCCGGACCGGCGACAAAGAGCGTGATCACCACTTCATCGAATGAAGTCGCGAATGCAAACAGCGCGCCCGACACCAGGCCCGGCGCGATCACCGGCAGCGTGATGCGGAAGAAGGTCGACAGCGGACTCGCACCGAGGCTGAGGCTGGCGCGCACCAGGTTGTGGTTGAATCCCTGCAAGGTTGCCGCCACGGTGGTCACGACGAAGGGCGCTCCCAGCGCCGCATGCGCGAGGATCAGCCCGATGTAGCTTTCGGACAGCCCGATGTCGGCGAAGAACAGGTATACGCCGACGCCGACAACGACCACCGGCACCACCATCGGCGAGATCAGCACCGCCATCACCAGTCCCTTGCCGCGGAACTCCGCCTTGTTCAGGCCGACCGCGGCCAGCGTGCCGAGCACGGTGGCGATCAGCGTGGCGGCGGGCGCGACGATGAAGCTGTTCTTCGCGGCGCGCATCCACTCTTCCGATTCGAACAGGTTCTGGTACCAGCGCAGCGACACGCCCGGCATCGGATAGGACAGGAAGGTGCTCTCGGAAAACGAGAGCGGCACGATCACCAGGATGGGCAGCACCAGGAACAGCAGCGTGAGCCCGTTGAGTCCGCGCAGGATGAAGAACCACGCACGCTCGGTGAGGGACTGGTAGGGGGCGAAAGTTGGCAGAATGGTTTTCATCGTTGCTTACCCCATGCTCACATCAATCTTCGCAAACTTGCGATACACGCCATACAGCAGCAGCGTCGCCGCGAACAGCAGGGTGCCCAGCGCGCACGCCATGCCCCAGTTGATCGTCACGTTGATGAAGTACGCGACGTAGTAGCTGACCATCTGCTCGTTGGTGCCGCCTAGCAGCGCAGGCGTGATGTAGTAGCCGAGCGCGAGGATGAACACCAGCAGCGCGCCCGCGCCGACGCCAGGCGCCGTCTGCGGCACGTACACGCGCCAGAAGGCGGCGAACGGATGGCTGCCCAGCGATACCGCCGCGCGCATGTAGCTCGGCGGGATCGACTTCATCACGCTATACATCGGCAGGATCATGAACGGCAGCAGGATGTGCGTCATCGAGATGTAGGTGCCGGTGCGGTTGAACAGCAGCTCCAGCGGCGCATCGATCAGGCCGGTCAGCATCAGCGACTTGTTGACCAGGCCTTCCGCCTGCAGCAGCACCATCCACGCCGCGACACGCACCAGGATCGAGGTCCAGAACGGGATCAGCACCAGAATCATGAACAGGTTGGCGCGGCGCTCGCTCATCGTCGACAGCCAGTACGCGAGCGGATAGCCGAGCAGCAGGCAGCACAGCGTGACGCCGAGGCTGATCATGAAGGTGCGCGCAAAGATCGCGCGGTAGGCGGATTGCGTGTCGTCGACCTGCTCGATGTTGCCGAAACCATCCTGCTTCAAGTCCATCGACGCCAGCAGGTAATACGGCGAATAGCGCGAGCCGTTGCGCGCGATCGCCTGCCAGTATTCCGGTTGACCCCAGTGCTCGTCGATGTCGACCAGCGCCTGGCGCACCTCGGCCGGCTTCAGGCGCTGGCCCTGCGCATCCAGCCGCGGCATCGCACGTGAAGTCTTCATGATGACCGAACGCGAACCGGGAATCTCGGCATTGATGCGCCGCGCCAGCACGCCGGCCACGTTCTGCTCCTTCGCCACGGCGAGGTCGTCGGCGAAGGCGGCGAAGGTCTCGTCCGACGGCGTGCCGTGGCGGTCCCACGCGGCAATCGCCTGCACGGTCTTCGGCAGCACGGAAACCACTTCCGGGTTCTCCACCGCGCGCTTGAGCAGGATGACGATGGGCGCGACGAAAGTAACCAGCAGGAAGATCATCAGCGGCGCGATCAGCGCGATGGCGGCCATGCGCTTGCGCAGCTGTGCGGCGCGCAGTTCACGCTTGAGCTGGGCCGTGGAAGGTTCGGCCGGGAGGGTGTCGAACGCGACCCCGATAGCGGGAGAATTCATGTCTCTTGACTCGTTCTTGTAAGGAAAAGGATGCCGCCCGCGAGGGCGGCATCAAAACGCCGGATGACGGCGAGGAGACACTGTTAAATATTACTTGGCTGCCCAGGCGGTGAAACGCTGCTCCAGCTCTTCACCATGGTCGGTCCAGAACTTGAGGTTCTGCTGCACTGAGTCCTTCACGTTCGCGGTCGATGTCGGCAGGTTCGCCAGCGTCTTCGCATCCAGCCGCTTGAGCGCCAGGCTGTTCACCGGGCCGTAGGCGATCTTGGTTGCGTAGGTGTGCTGCGCTTCCGGGGTGCTGGAGAAGGCGATGAACTTCTCGGCGGCGTCCTTGTTCTTCGCGCCCTTCGGGATTACCCAGTAGTCGAGGTCGTAGATTGCGCCGGCCCAGGAGATCCCGAGGTTCTTGCCTTCGCGCTGCGCGGCATCGATGCGGCCGTTGAACACGGTAGACATCACGACATCGCCAGCCACCAGGAATTGCGGCGGCTGCGCGCCGGCTTCCCACCACTGGATGTGCGGCTTGATCTCGTCGAGCTTCTTGAATGCGCGGTCGACGCCGGCCTTGGTCGACAGGACGTTATAGACATCCTTGGTCGGCACGCCATCGGCCATCAGTGCGAATTCGAGGTTGTAGCGCGCGCCCTTGCGCATGCCGCGCTTGCCGGGGTATTTCTTCACGTCCCAAAAGTCGGCCCAGCCCTTGGGCGCGGTCTTGAGCTTGTCGGCGTTGTAGCCGAGCACGGTGGACCAGACGAACGCGCCGAAGCCGCATTCATGGAAGGCCGCCGGCAGGAAATCATCCTTCTTGCCGAACTTGCTGTGGTCGATCTTTTCGAGCAGGCCTTCTTCGCAGGCGCGGCCGACTTCACCCGATTCCACTTCCACCAGGTCCCAGCTCACCTTCTTGGCTTCGACCATGGCTTTCACCTTGGCCATTTCGCCGTTGTATTCGACCACGGTCACCTTGTCGCCATTCTTCTGGAACGGTTCGACATAGGCGATTTTCTGTGCATTGCTGTTGGCGCCGCCGAAGTTGACGACGGTGAGTTCAGCGGCTTGCGCAAGACCGGCGGAGGCGAGCGCGGCAAGCAGGACGGCAGGGGCGTGCAGTTTCATGGAGACTCCTTTTATCTTCTTGGACGTGGTGAAAAAAACCTATTGGAAGACCCGCAGGCGGTCGGGCTCGATGCCGAGCACCACCGGCGATCCGGTGCGCAGTTCCGGCAGCGCGCTGTCGCTGAGCGCGATCTTGACGAAGCAATCATCCTGCTGCGGCAACGCGCAGCGCACGCGCACGTGGTCTCCGAAATAAATCAGGTCGGAGACCGTGGCGCGCAGCGCATTCGACGCCTGTTCAGCGGCCGGCACCAGCCGGATGCGCTCGGGGCGCACGCAGGCGGTGACACGCTGCCCGGCGGTGGCGCCGCCGATGTTCAGGCCGGTGAGGATGCTGCCGTCGGGCAGGCGCATGCCGCACTGCCTGCCGTCGACTGCGGCGACCGTACCGCTGAAGCGGTTGTTGTCGCCGATGAAGCCGGCCACGAACTGGTTCTGCGGATGCTCGTAGAGATCATCGACTTCGGCCAGCTGCTGGATCACACCCTGGTCGAACACCGCGACGCGGTCCGACATGGTGAGCGCTTCGCTCTGGTCATGGGTGACGTAGACAAAGGTCAGGCCGAGGCGCTGGTGCAGCGCCTTCAACTCCAGCTGCATGTGTTCGCGCAACTGCTTGTCGAGCGCGCCCAGCGGTTCGTCCATCAGCACCAGCTTGGGCTCGAACACGAGCGCGCGCGCCAGCGCGATGCGCTGCTGCTGGCCGCCGGAGAGTTGCGCCGGATAGCGGTCGGCGAATTTCCCCATCTGCACCATGTCCAGCGCCTGCTTCACCTTCGCTGCGCGGGTCACGGAATCGACCTTGCGCACCGACAGCGGATAGGCAACGTTCTGCGCCACCGTCATGTGCGGGAACAGCGCATAGTTCTGGAACACCATGCCGATGTTGCGCTTGTGCGGCGGCACCTTGTTCAGCAGCTGCCCTTCGAGGCGGATCTCGCCGCCGGTGGGGAACTCGAAGCCCGCCAGCATCATCAGGCAGGTAGTCTTGCCCGACCCCGACGGGCCGAGCAGCGTCAGGAATTCGCCGCGTTCGATGTCGAGGTCGAGATGCTTGACGACGAGATGCTCGCCGTCATAGGTTTTTTTCACGCCGCGGAAGGCGACGAGGGTGTCACGTTGGATATGTTCTTCATTCAGCACGTCTTGTCTCCCAACTCGTTCTCGTGGATCAGCGCTCTCGAAGGGCGTCGGCGAGGATGCCGAGCGCTTCGTCCATCAGCTTGTCACTGATGGTGAGCGGGAACAGGAAGCGGATTACATTCGCATGCACGCCGCAGGTCAGCAGCAGCAGGCCGTTTTCCATCGCGCGTGCCTGGATGCGCTTGGTGAAATCGGCATCGGGCTCGCGCGTGCCGGGCTTCATGAATTCGACCGCGACCATGGAACCGAGGCCGCGCACGTCGGCGATTTCCTTCACGCCGACTTCGCGCAATTCGTTCAGCTTGTCCTTCAGGCGCTGGCCGAGGACATTGGCGCGCTCGATCAGGTTTTCTTCCTTGATTACATCGAGCACCGCATGCGCGGAAGCGACTGCCAGCGGATTGCCGGCATAGGTGCCGCCGAGGCCGCCGGGCGCGGGTGCATCCATGATCTCGGCGCGTCCGCACACCGCGGACAGCGGCATGCCCCCGGCGAGGCTCTTGGCCATCGTCATCAGGTCAGGAATCACACCGTAGTGCTCCATCGCAAACAGCTTGCCGGTGCGGGCAAAGCCGGTCTGGACTTCGTCGGCGATCAGCAGGATGCCGTGCTGGTCGCACAGTGCACGCAGGGCGCGCATGAATTCGACAGGCGCCGGGTAGAAACCGCCCTCGCCCTGCACCGGCTCGAGGATGATGGCCGCGACGCGCTTCGGGTCGATGTCGGACTTGAACAGCGCCTGCAGCGCGTTGAGGGAATCCTGTGTCGTGATGCCGTGCACTTCGATCGGGAACGGTGCGTGGAACACTTCACCCGGGAAGGGGCCGAAGCCGACCTTGTACGGCACCACCTTGCCGGTCAGCGCCATGCCCATCATCGTGCGGCCGTGGAAGCCGCCGGAGAAGGCGATCACACCCGGACGGCCGGTGGCAGCGCGGGCAATCTTGATCGCGTTTTCGACAGCTTCTGCGCCGGTGGAGAAGAACGCGGTCTTCTTCGCATGGTCGCCCGGTGTGATGGCGTTGATGCGCTCGGCCAGTTCGACGTAGCTGGCGTACGGGACGATCTGGTAGGCGGTGTGGGTGAACTTGTCGAGCTGCTTCTGCATTGCCTCGATCAGCTTCGGATGGCGGTGGCCGGTGTTGAGCACCGCGATGCCGCTGGCGAAGTCGATGTAGCGGCGGTTTTCCACGTCCCAGAGCTCGGCGTTGGACGCACGGTCCGCGTAGAACTGGCACATCACGCCGACACCGCGCGGGGTGGCCGCGTCTTTGCGGCGTTGCAATTCGGAATTCTTCATCTTCGTTCCATTTGCCTTGTGTAAATGCGATGGACGAATCGTACTGTCGCTTTGGCTCCATAAAATAGAGCCACTTTTGTTTATTTGATGGTGCCACTTCAAAACGTGGGCTTGAGCATTGACAAGGAACAGGGCGACGTGGCTCCATAGATGGGGTTTTCCGAGCATTCAAGAAGGTGCCACTTTGCGTATCGCCGCCCTGTCCGATTTCCTCCTGCAACGCATCGACCGCCAGTCCGGCGCACCGGTCAACCGCCAGCTGTACCAGGTGATCCGCGAAGCGATCCTCGCGCACGTCCTGCCCGCGGGCCTGCAGCTGCCGTCATCGCGCGACCTCGCGCGCGAGCTGAAGATGTCGCGCAACACTGTGACTTACGCGTACGAGCAGCTGGTGGCGGAAGGCTTCCTCGAAACGCGCGTTGGCGCCGGCACCTTCGTCGCCGACACGGTGCCGGACGAGATCCCCGAAGCCGAATCGGGCGCGGCGATCCCGATCAACCCGTCGAGCCGCCTCGGCCTGTCGCTGCGCGGCTCACAGCTGGTGGAACAGGCCGGCGCCTATCGCCTGCAGTGGGGCGCGTTCATGCCCGGCGTGCCGGACGTGACGCACTTCCCGACCAAGACCTGGAGCCGCCTGCAAAACAAGTACTGGCGGCGCGCCCGCCCCGACCTGCTGACCTATGGCCAGGGTGGCGGCTACCCGCCGCTGCGGGAAGCGATCGCGGAATACCTGCGCGTGGTGCGCTCGGTGAACTGCACGGCCGAACAGGTGCTGGTCACCACCGGCATCCACCAGTCGATCGACCTGGCGGCCAAGCTGCTGGCGGAAGCCGGCGACCGCGCATGGGTCGAGGATCCCTGCTACTGGGGCACGCGCAGCGTGCTGCACTCGCTGAACCTGAAGCCGGTGCCGGTCCCGGTCGACAGCGAAGGCATCGACCTGCGCAACGGCGACTGGCGCCATCCGCCGCGCTTCATCTTCGTCACGCCTTCGCACCAGTATCCGCTCGGCCCGGTGATGAGCCTGTCGCGCCGGCGCATGCTGCTGGAGTACGCGGCAGTGCATAACGCGTGGATCATGGAAGACGACTACGACAGCGAATTCCGCTACAACAGCCGTCCGCTCGCCTCGCTGCAGGGCATGGACCGGCACGACCGGGTGCTCTACCTCGGGTCGTTCAGCAAGACGCTGTTCCCCGGCCTGCGCATCGGCTTCCTGGTCGTGCCACAGGCGCTGGCGGCGCCCTTCGCGACCGGGCTGTCCGAGCTGTATCGCGGCGGCCAGGTGTTCACGCAAGCGGTGCTGGCCGACTTCATGGCGGAGGGGCATTTCGCGTCGCACATCCGCCGCATGCGGGTGCTGTATGAGGAAAGGCTGCGCCTGCTGCAGGGTGCGATCGAACGTAATTTCGGCGACACGCTGCCGATGAGCGGTGGCGATGCCGGCCTGCACCTGACGCTGGGCGTGCCGGACAATTGCGACGACGCGGTCATCAGCCGCCATGCGCAATCGGCGGGCATCATCGCCCGGCCGCTGTCGCGCTACTACATGGATGCCCGCACCGCCCGCAAGGGCCTGCTCCTCGGTTACGCCTGCGTGCCCAACGAAGCAATTGCACCGACTTTCGACCG
>NZ_LSTO01000001.1:3687371-3693760 GCF_002211445.1 Noviherbaspirillum denitrificans
CGCAATTCGGCGGGCGAGGGCGGCTTGGAAGCGAGCTGGCCGAGCAGGAGTTCGGCGCGCCCGAGCTGGCGCATGCAGCGGTAGGCGATGTCCTGCATCGCGCCACGCGCCTGGGGCGTCGCGCCGGTCTGCGTGAAGACGGTGGCCAGCGCCTGCGGCAGGGCGGTGCCGGCACGGACTTTCGCCACGGCGTATGCTGCGCCCAGCAGGCTGAAGGCGAGCGAATCGGTTTTCAGTTGAGTATTCAGCATCGGTATGCGCGGCTGTGCCGCGCAGCAGTAAGGTGGATCAGGCCTTGGTGAAGGCGAGCTTTGCGCCCAGCGCAACGAAGGTGGCGCCGACACTACGTTCCAGCCACAGCTTCACGCGCGGGCTGCGTCCTGCGCGCCGGGCAAGCGTCCCCGCAAGGAATGCGGTGCCGCTGTTCCAGAATGTGCTGAGGACGACAAAGGCCGCACCGAGCAGCAGGAAGGCCAGCGTCTTGTGCGGCGCATCCGTGCGTACGAACTGCGGGATGAACGCAAGGAAGAACAGGATGACCTTCGGATTCAGCACGTTGGTCACCATCGCCTGCAGGAAAATGGTTTTATGCGAGCGCACGTCTTGCGCTTTCGCCGGCGCCGACGCATCACCGGGCTTGGCGAGCATCATGCGCAGGCCGAGGTAGACCAGGTAGATTCCGCCGGCCAGCTTGATGATGGTGAAAGCGGCAGCCGACGCCGCGAGGATGGCGCTCAGGCCGACGGCGGAGGCGAGTGCATGTACGCAGCACCCGGCGGAAATGCCGAGGGCGGACAGCAGACCTGCTGCACGTCCCTGTGCGATGCTGCGTCCGACGATATAGGCGGTGTCAGGACCGGGCGTTGCGTTGAGCAACAGGACCGCGACAAGAAACAGGCCGAAATTCGAAATGCCGAGGATGTCCATACACAATGCGCACCGGCAACCCGGTGCGGATAGGCAAAGACATCATTGTAGCCGCGTTGCGGGTGCTACACGCCCCACATCACATCCTTGTGGTCGTTCCTGGCAGCACGCAACATTTCCAGCAAAGGATAGGCGCGTGTTGCAAAGCTGACAAATTCAACGGGCTCGTGTTCGTTGTCGTCGCCTTCTTCCCCATGGTGCGCCAGCACATCGCGCTTCACTTCCTCGGATGTCGGGTGCATGCGGCTCTCGGCGATTTCCGCCTCCAGTTTCGCCACGGCATTCGGCGCTTCGTCAGATGTGATGACGCCGCGTTTGACGTCCTTGTTCAGCAAATCAAGAATGCGCTTGGCATGCTCCTCGTACATCAGGACTTCCGCCGCTGCCTTCGATTTGAATGTAACCAGCATGGTGCCTCCGATAGCAGTCCTTATGCTTAAACCATAGCATGAGTTTGGGATTTTGCTATAGGCCAAATCAGTGCGGCGAGGGCGTGGCCCGGTTCATCACGAAGGCGAACAGTGCCAGCGCCTGTCCGGCAACGCAAACAGCGAGCGCGCCGCGCATCGCGTCAGCCGGAATGGCGCCAAATGCGCCGAACATGTCCATCAGCAAGCCCGCGCCCCATTGGACGGCGAACGAACCGACAAAGACCGACAGGTTGAAGGCGCTGTTGGCACGCCCGGCGAGTGCGACGGGAAATGCCAGGCTGACACCGGTCTGGGTCAGCGTGGTGACGGTGATGCAGGCCGCGAGGATAAGCCACAGCATCCAGGACCAGGGGGTCGACGTGGCCAGCATGCAAAGCTGGACTGCCACTGTTCCGCCCAGGCCGATTGCAATGACACGCACCGCAGGATATCCCGCCGAACCGTCCTGCGAAACATGGCGCGGCGCCCACCATGACATGACCAGGTAGGACAGCATCATGCACAGGTTGAAGGCGAACAGGATGTGGGCCGTCTGCTGCTTGCTCATGCCCAGCACGGTCATCATCCATGGCCCGGCCCACAAGGTCTGCCATGCGGAAAGCGTGCCGTGGTTGATGACGCCGAGCAGCGCCATGCGGCGGAAGTACGGATTGGAAAAGATATGCCGGTAACCGAGCCTGGCGTTGCCTGCCTGCGCGGGTTTCGCCTGCGCGGCGGCTTCGTGCATTGCTTCCGCCTTGCGCACCAGGAAGAAGATGGCTGCCGAGGCGGTCAGGATCATGCCGCACATCACCCAGAACACGCCACGCCATCCGATGAATGGCAGGGCGGCGCTCACCGGCACTGTGGATGCCAGCGCGCCGGACGTACCCGCCACCAGCATCCACGCCCCTAGCCGGCTTTGCTGCCCGGGCGAAAACCATTGCCGGTACGCCTTGAAGGGGGCCATCAGGCACGCGGAAACGCCAACACCGATCAGCAGCCGTCCCAGCCACAGCCCGGCCAGCGACTCACTGCTCGCAAAGATGGCTGCGCCGGCGGCGGCAAACAGCAGCAGCAAGGATTCGGTGCGGCGCGGTCCGTACTTGTCCAGCCAGATGCCGAGCGGCAGTTGCAAGGCGGCAAAGCTGAGGAAGTAGGCCGACGACAGCAGGCCGAGGTCCGCGTTCTGCAAGCCGACGTCGGCCTGCAGGTCCGGCGCGATCACCGCATTGATCGAGCGGAAAGCGTAGGACAGGAAATACGCCGCCGCGAAGCACAGGAAGGTTTGCGCTGCGGCCAGCCCGCGGAGTGCCGGCATGTCAGTCCAGCTTGAACGAAGTGAGGAAGGTATCCACCGCTTCAGGCGGGAGCGACGCTTCCTTGCCGATGGCGATGACCTGGTAGATCCGCTTGTCCTTTGCGATGAAGCGGCCGTGCAGCACGCGTGATTCCGCGCCTGCGGCCTCGATGTCGATCGTCGCCGGAATGGCGCCGGGTACGGATGCCGTTTCCTTGCGCACGGTACCGCCGATGTTGCGCACCAGCGCAGTCTTCATGGCCGCCAGCGCGCGCTGCGCCTGGGCCGGGTCCGGCATTTCCGCCGTGCCGACGGCAAAGGTCACGCCGTCGACATCGGCTGCGGTCATCGTCATCGGTACTTCGATGCCGTCGAGATTGACGTTGCGCGTGTGCGTCGCCGGTTTTGCCGGCAGCAGGACGGCGAAGGGCGCGGACGTGCCGCGCACTTCGCGCCAGTCGAACTTGGGAGAGCAGGCCAGCAGGGTGATGCAGGCGGCGAGGGAAGCCGCCCTGCGCAGGGGAGCGGGGAGGGTAAACATGCGCAACATGGTAGCAGTTGCGCCATGTTTCGTGCTCAGGCTGATGCCGTACCTGCCGCCTTGCTGTCCGCGTGTGCTTTCTGGAAGGTGCGCATGCCCAGCACCACGCCCGCAACCAGCAGCACAATGCCGGCGAGTACGGCCACCGTCGGCACCGCACCACGCCAGATAAAGGCATACAGCAGCGCGGACAGTGTTTCGAACACGATGAGCTGTCCGGCCAGCGAGGTCGGCAGCCTTTGGCTGGCCTTGTTCCACAACATCGTGCCGAGCCAGGACGCGCACAGGCCGAGCGTCAGCATCAATCCGATGAATTGCGCCGGGCGCGGCCCGAGCGGGAAACCGTAGGCCGCAGGATTGAATGCCGCATACACGCCATAAGCGATGAAGCCGGCAAGTGCCAGCGGCAGCGTCGCCAGCCCTTGCGCGGTGGCCCAGGTGGAGGAGGCGATGTGCGGATGCCGTTTCAGGTGGCGCGCATTCATGATCGGATACCAGGTCCAAGCTGCCAGCGCACCAAGCGTGATGAAGCAGCCGAGCGCATAGTCGGAGGTGGAACGGCTGCCGTCGAGATGCGTCAGTTCGCTCGCATTCACCAGCATCAATCCGAGGAAGATGATGACCAGCGAAGGCGCCAGCCGTCCCCATGCGACCGATTCCGACGGATGGCCGGGCGACCAGTTCGAGCAGATCGAAATCACGACCGGCAGCGTGCCGATCATCATCGCCGGCAGCGGTGCGTCCGCAAGCTGTATGCCGGTCGCCAGTGCGCCGTAGTAGAGGATGTTGCCGACCAGGGCCAGCTTGAGCGCCGCGATCCAGTCGGCCTTCGTCAGCGCGGCGATGCGGCGGCGGTCGAAGAAGGCCGGCACCAGCGCAATCAGGCCGAAGCCGATATAGCGGCCGAACGACAGCACGAGGCCCGGATAATCGCCGAGCATGAGGGGCGCGACAAACACCAGTCCCCACATGAGGCCGGCACCGAGCGCGCTGAGCAATCCGATGAGCATGGTCAAATCCGAAACGTAAATCCGGGCGCGGGAAGGCACCCGTGGAGCGGATTATCCGCGCCGGTTCGGCACCGGTCTTGTACCGATTTGCTGTTGGTACTGGGCAGGCGTGACGCCGTAGGCGCGCTTGAACCAGCGATTGAGGTGGCTCTGGTCGGTCAGCCCGGCAGCAGCGGCGGCCTCCGACGGCGTCGCGCGTTTTGCCAGCAGCGACTTGGCGCGCGCCGCGCGGCGGGCCTGCACGTACTGGTGCGGCGTGACATGGAAGGCGGCGGAAAAGCTGCGCACGAAATGGAAGACCGACAGGCCAGCCTCGGCGGCCAGCATCTCGATGCTCAGGTTGTCGTCGAGATGCGCTTCCACGCAATCGAGCACGCGCTGCATCGACGCCATGCGGCGCCTTTCCGACTCGGATGCCGTGCGCACGTCGCGCACATTCTTGCCGTAGCGGGAGGCGATGGCATCGACCAGCGTGGTGAACCCGGACACGAATGCCACGTCATCCGGCGCATTCCACATGCGATGGAAAGTCCGCCGGAAGGCCGCGGCGAGCTGCGGATTATGGACGCTCGCATCGGGGAAGTAGGCCTCGCTGCCGGCCAGCTTGCGCAGGGTTTCCGGCTCGATGTACAGCATCTGGTAGGTCCATCCGGTGTCGACTTCCGCCTGCCCGGTATGCAGTTCATCCGGGTTGAGCAGCACCAGCGTGCCCGCCGGTGCAACGTGCTCCGAGCCGCGATGGCGGAAGCGTTCCACGCCGGCTTCGATCGCCCCTAGCGAGTAGCCGTCGTGCGCATGGGGCGCGAATGCATGGTCCACCAGGCGCGCCGAATACAGCTCCACGCCCGGCAGGTGCGGACAGGCCTTGAAGGTGACGAACTCGGAAGGGTGGTGGAACATGCGCGCCTCGACATGCTGCCCGAAACCATCCGGACGGCGGGAATGCCATCATAAGTCTTTATCGGCATTCCTGCGCGAAGCGCTCAATGATCCCTAAGTGCGCGGCGGTACTGGATTGCTTCCGCGACATGCGGTTGTGTGATCGTTGCCGAACCGGCAAGATCGGCGATGGTGCGCGCCACCTTCAGCACGCGGTGATAGGCGCGCGCGGACCAGTTCAGTTTCGTCATCGCCGTGCGCAGCAATTGCTCCGCCGCCTGGTCGGGCTTGCAGTGCTCGTCGATTTCCGCACCGGTCAGCGCGTGGTTGGCTTTTCCCTGGCGCGCAAGCTGCCGTTCGAAAGCATGTTCAACGCGTTCGGCAATGGCGGCCGACGGTTCGCCGTCTGCCTGTTTCAGCAAGTCCTCGTGCGGCAGCGCGCCGACCTGGATCTGCATGTCGATGCGGTCGAGCAGCGGTCCGGAAATCTTGCCCTGGTAGCGCGCGACGAGATCCGGCGTGCAGCGGCATTTGTTCGCACTGTGACCGAGATAACCGCAGGGGCAGGGGTTCATCGCCGCCACCAGCTGGAAGCGCGCCGGGAAGTCCGCTTGCCGCGCGGCGCGCGAGATGGTGATGTGGCCTGATTCGAGGGGCTCGCGCAGCACTTCGAGCACTTTGCGGTCAAATTCCGGGAGCTCGTCGAGGAACAAAATGCCTCGATGCGCGAGCGAGATTTCGCCCGGCCGCGGCGGACTGCCGCCGCCGACCAGCGCGACGCCCGACGCCGTATGGTGTGGCGCGCGATAGGGGCGCATTTTCCAGCGGCTGGCCGAATAGCCGCTCGTCAGCGACTGCACCGCGGCGGACTCGAGCGCTTCGTCGTCGGTCATCGGCGGCAGGATGCCGGGGAAGCGGGCGGCGAGCATCGATTTGCCGGTGCCGGGCGGGCCGACCATCAATAAACTGTGGCCGCCAGTTGCTGCGACCTCAAGTGCGCGCTTGGCCTGCGCTTGTCCCTTGACATCGGCGAAGTCAGGATAAGACGGACGATCCTGGCTGGCCGCCGAGCGATGCCGCGATAGTCTCGTCTCCGCTGATCGTCCTGCGAAGTGTGCGCATACCTGCAGCAGGGTGTCGGCGGGGAATATCGTGGCGTCGCGTACCAGTGCCGCCTCTTCCGCATTGGCGCGCGGCAGGATGAACGCGCGCTGCCGGCCGCCGCTGCCGCCGGCCTTATGCATCGCATAGGTCATCGCCAGCACGCCGCGAATCGGGCGCAGTTCACCGGACAGCGAAAGCTCGCCGGCGAATTCATATTC
>NZ_LSTO01000001.1:3693770-3701436 GCF_002211445.1 Noviherbaspirillum denitrificans
AGATGTCAAAGCGTGACTATTACGAGATTCTGGGTGTAGCGAAGAACGCCTCCGAGGAAGAAATCAAGAAGGCGTATCGCAAGCTCGCGATGAAGTACCATCCGGACCGCAATCCGGACAGCAAGGGTGCGGAAGAGAAGTTCAAGGAGGCCAAGGAAGCCTACGAGATGCTTTCCGACGCGGGCAAGCGAGAAGCCTATGACCGTTACGGCCATGCCGGTGTCGACCCGAACATGGGCGGCGGCGGTTTCGGCGCAGGCGGTGCCGGCTTCGGCGGATTCTCCGACGCATTCGGCGACATTTTCGGCGATATCTTCGGCCAGAGCGCGCGGGGCGGCCGTGGTGGCGGTCCCCAGGTCTACCGGGGCGCCGACCTGCGCTACAACCTCGAGATCACCCTCGAGCAGGCAGCGCACGGTTACGACACCACGATCCGCGTGCCGTCGTGGGACGAGTGCGACACCTGCCACGGCTCCGGCGCCAAGCCGGGCACATCGCCGACCACCTGTACCACTTGCGGCGGCCAGGGCCAGGTGCGCATGCAGCAGGGCTTCTTCAGCATCCAGCAGACCTGTCCGAAGTGCCACGGCACCGGCAAGATGATCCCGAATCCCTGCCCGACATGCAGCGGCGCGGGACGCATCAAGCGCAACAAGACGCTGGAAGTGAAGATTCCCGCCGGTATCGATGATGGCATGCGCATCCGCTCGTCCGGCAATGGTGAGCCGGGCATGAACGGCGGCCCGCCGGGTGACCTGTACGTGGAAATCCGGATCAAGCCGCACACCGTGTTCCAGCGTGACGGCGACGACCTGCATTGCGAGATTCCGGTTTCGTTTGCCAAGGCTGCATTGGGAGGCGAAGTCGAAGTGCCCACGCTCAACGGTAAGGCATCCTTCACGCTGCCCGAAGGTACGCAGTCCGGCAAGACCTTCCGCCTGCGCGGCAAGGGTATCAAGGGTGTGCGTTCCGGTTATGCCGGCGACCTCTTCTGCCACGTCGTGGTTGAAACGCCGGTCAAGCTGACCGACCGCCAGAAGGAACTGCTGCAGGAGTTCGAGAATTTAACCAGTGCAGGCGGCTCCAAGCACAGTCCGCAGAGCAAATCCTGGAAAGACAAGGTCAAGGAATTCTTCGAATAAGCCGAACGCATGACTGGACGAGAAGCCGCTGTTCAAATGGACAGCGGCTTTTTTCTTTCCGACCCTGCTGGCGCTGCGGTCTTTGAAGGCGGAAAGCTTGTCCTCTGTATAATGCGCGGTGCCGCAGTGCACCAAATTTCGATCGAGACAAGATGAGCCAGAACGAATCCCAATCCGTCATGCTGGAACACCTGTTCCAGAGCAATCGCGAATGGGCCGCCGCCATGGTGGCCAATGACGCGTCCTTCTTCCAGAAACTCGCCGGCCAGCAATCGCCAGAATACCTGTGGATCGGCTGCGCTGACAGCCGCGTGCCCGCCAATGAAATCGTCAACCTGCTGCCGGGCGAGCTGTTCGTGCACCGCAACGTCGCCAACGTGGTCGTGCATACCGACCTGAACTGCCTGTCCGTCCTGCAGTTCGCCATCGACGTGCTGGGCGTGAAGCACATCATCGTCTGCGGCCATTACGGCTGCTCGGGTGTGCATGCCGCGCTGGCGCGCCGCCGCATCGGCCTTGCCGACAACTGGCTGCGCCACGTGCAGGATGTGCACCAGAAGCACGAGCGTTACCTCGGCGAGGCGCTGCCGCTCGGCGTCAAGCAGGACCGCCTGTGTGAACTAAACGTGATCGAACAGGTGTCGAACGTCTGCCAGACGACCATCGTGCAGGATGCGTGGGAGCGCGGCCAGTCGCTGACGATCCATAGCTGGATCTACGGCCTGAAGGATGGTTTGCTGCGCGATCTTGGTTTGACCGTCAGCAATGCAGAGGATCTCGCGGCGAAGCTCCCGGAGAGCCTCGCGCGCTATGAGAATTAACGATTAGAAGCAGTGTTCCGCCGCGGGGAAGGACTTGTCCTTGACCGCGGCGATGTAGGCACGGACCGCCGCTTCGATGCTGGTCTGGCCGTCCATGAAGTTCTTCACGAAACGTGCCTTCCTGCCGGGGAATACACCGAGCATGTCGTGCATGACCAGCACCTGGCCCGAGCAATCCGGGCCCGCGCCGATGCCGATGGTGGGCATCGCCAGCATGTCGGTGACTTCCTTTCCGAGCGCGGTCGGAATGGCTTCCAATACGAGGAGCGATGCGCCGGCTTCCTGCAGCGCGAGTGCATCGGCTTTCAGTCTTTCCGCGCCTTCCGCGGTTTTTCCCTGCACTTTGAACCCGCCCAGCTGATGGACTGACTGCGGCGTCAAGCCGAGGTGGGCGCATACCGGCACCGCACGCTCGGTAAGGAATTTTACCGTCTCCACCAGCCACGCGCCGCCTTCCAGCTTGACCATCTGCGCGCCAGCCTGCATCAGCTTCACTGCATTGTCGAACGCCGATTCCGGCGTCGCATAGGTGCCGAAGGGCATGTCGGCAATCAGCAGCGCGGTGTGGTTGCCGCGGGCAACCGAGGCCGTGTGGTAGGCGATATCGGCCAGCGTGACGGGCAGGGTGGAGCTGTGGCCCTGGCAGACGTTGCCGAGGGAGTCGCCCACCAGCAAGACGTCCACGCCGCACTTGTCCATGAGCGCCGCGAAGCTGGCGTCGTAGCAGGTGAGCATGGCAATTTTTTCACCGGCGCTCTTCATGGCAAGCAGCGAGGGCGCGGTAACGGCCTTGCTGCGGATCGCCGGTTCGCTTTCTTGCAGATATCCCGACATAGTTTTTCCCCAAGGTTGATGAATTCCTGGCGGCCGCGCATTTCTATGATGCGTCGTACCGGCAGGTTGAAATCCTCTTCGCCATCGGCCGTGTTCGGGATCGCCGTTGTGACGGCCGGCAGCGGAGCGGCGTCGTAATGATAAAAGAAACGGCTGTAACTTTCTTGAAGCCGGCCGAGACTCAGGTGCGGAAGATGAAATATACCGCGCCGACCAGGCACAGGCCTGCCCAGACGTAGTCGAGCTTGAAGGGCTGGTTCATGTAGATCATCGCAAAGGGCACGAATACGGTAAGCGTGATGGCTTCCTGCATGATCTTCAGCTGCGCGAGGCTCATTTCAGTGTAGCCGATGCGGTTGGCCGGCACCTGCAGCAGGTACTCGAACAGCGCGATGGCCCAGCTGATGATGGCGGCGATCCACCACGGTTTGCTGGAAAGGCTCTTCAGGTGACCATACCAGGCGATGGTCATGAAGACATTCGACATGGTGAGCAAACCCACGGTTTGCGCGACGACAGGTATTTGCATGGGGTAAGGCTCAGATTTTCCGGATGGCCTGGTCGGCGACATTGGGCACGAACGCATGGGCTGGCCCATGTCCCGGAATGGTAATGAAGGGATCGACCTCGAGCAGCGGAATCAGCACGAAGGCGCGCTGCGTCATGCGCGGATGCGGCACGGTCAGCGTGTCGGTGCCGATGACACGGTCGCCGTACAGCAGGATGTCGAGGTCCAAGGTGCGCGGCGCATTGCGGAAGGGGCGTTCGCGGCCGAAGTCCTGCTCGATCGAGCGCAGTGCCTGCAGCAGGTCCTCCGGCTCCAGGGCGGTCTCGATTTTCACAACGGCATTGACGTAGTCGTCGCCGCCGGCGTCCACCGGCGCCGTGTTGAACAGGCTGGACTGCGCGGCAAGCCGGGTGTGCGGAAGCCCGCCGATGCGCTCAATGGCTTGCCTGACCGTATCCCGCGCATCCCCCAGGTTGGCGCCGATGCCGATATGGCACATCGTCATGTGGCGCTGTCCTCGATCGGCGCGGACTTGTTTCGGCTGCGGCTGCGGCGGCGGCGCTTCTTCGGTGCGGAGGCGTCGCCTTCGGCCCTCGGCTTCTTCGCCAGCAGCTCCTCGCGACCCGGTCCGTCGGCGGCAATGAAATCGGACCACCATTCGCCGACTTCGGCATCGAGTTCGCCGGATGCGCAACGCAGCAGCAGGAAGTCGTAGCCGGCGCGCATGCGCATGTGCTCCAGCAGCTTGTACGGCGACTTGCCGGTGCGGCGCTCGAAGCGCGGCTGCATCGCCCAGATGTCGCGCATGTCGGTCGCGATGCGGCGCTGCAGTGCGAGCTTTTCGGTCTGCGTATTCAGCACGTCGTCGGCCGCCAGGTGCAGTGCCGGGATCGGGAATTCGCCCGCGGCCTTGTAGGCATTCCACTTTTCCAGCACCTGGTGCCACAGCAGCGACGCGAACAGGAAGCCGGGCGACACGCCCTTGCCCTGGCGCACGCGCTCGTCGGTATTCTCCAGCGCCAGCGTGACGAACTTCTCGCCCAGCGGCTGCTCGAGCACGACGTCGAGCAGCGGCAGCAGGCCGTGGTGCAGGCCTTCCTTGCGCAGTTGCTGCAGGCAGGCGAGCGCGTGGCCGCTCATCAGCAGCTTGAGCATTTCGTCGAACACGCGGGCCGCCGGCACGTTGTTGATCAGCGGTGCCATCACCTGGATCGGCTCGCGCGTGGCAGGATCGATGGTGAAGCCGAGCTTGGCGGCAAAGCGCACCACGCGCAGCAGGCGCACCGGGTCTTCGCGGTAGCGCGCCTCAGGGGCGCCGATGATGCGCAGCGTCTTGCTGCGGATGTCGGCGATGCCGTCGTGGTAATCGAGCACTGTCTGCGACGCCGGGTCGTAGTACATCGCGTTGATCGTGAAGTCGCGGCGTGCGGCGTCTTCATGCTGTTCGCCGAAGGTGTTGTCGCGCAGCACGCGGCCGTGTTCGTCCTTGGGCGCATTGTCGGACGAGGCACCGCGGAAGGTCGTGACCTCGATGATTTCCTGGCCGAACATCACGTGCACGATCTGGAAACGCTTGCCGATAATGAAGGCGCGGCGGAACAGGCGTTTGACCTGTTCCGGCGTGGCGTTGGTCGCGACGTCGAAATCCTTGGGCTTCACGCCGAGCAGCAGGTCGCGCACCGCGCCGCCGACGACAAAAGCCTTGAAGCCGTTTTCCTGCAGGGTCTGGGTGACGCGCACGGCGTGGGACGACAGCAGCTGCGGGTTGATGCGGTGCTCTTGCGGACCGAGCACCACCGGCAGGTGATTGGCGGTTTCGGCCTTCTTCTTTCCGCCGCCAAGAATGCGCTTGATAAGCTTTTTAATCATCGAACAATGTCAGGATGGGCCAGCCTTGCGCTTCTGCATGGGCTTTGAGCAAGGCGTTCGGGTTGGTGGCGACCGGGTGGGTGACGGCCGACAGCAGGGGGATGTCGTTCTGCGAGTCGCTGTAGAAATAGCTGCGCGGGAAGCTGCCCAGGGATTTTCCCTGGGAGGCGAGCCATGCATTCATATGCGTGACCTTGCCCTTGCCGGAGGTCGGGATGCCGACCAGCTTGCCGGTGATTTCGCCGTCGGCGGTGGTTTCCGGCAACGCCGCGATCAGGGTGTCGACACCGAAGACTTTCGCGATCGGTTCGGTGACAAAGCGGTTGGTCGCCGTGATGATGGCTACCTGGTCGCCGGCGCGCAGGTGCTCCTTCACAAGGTCGGTCGCCGCGGGGCGGATGCCGGGCAGGATGACCTCATCCATGAATTGCCGGTGCCAGGCGTCGAGCTGCTTGCGTGGGAACTGCGCGAGGGTGCCGAGTGCAAATTCCAGGTATTCCACCGGATCGAGCGAGCCGGCTTCATATTGCGCGTAGAACGCCGCGTTGCGCTTTGCGAATTCGTCCGCGTCGACGGCGCCGATGCGGACAAGGAACTGGCCCCATTCGTAATCCGAATCGAGCGGTATCAGGGTGTGGTCAAGGTCGAATAAAGCGAGATTCATTGTGACTTCGGTTCTCCTTCGAGCTGCAGCAGGCTGCGCAACAGCGGAAGCGTGATCGGCCGCTGGGTCTCCAGCGAATACTGATCGAGCGCGTCCAGCATGGAGGACAGGGACCGCATATCCCGGCGGAAATGGGTGATCAGATAGGGTAACACGCCCGGCGACAATGTTATGCCGCGGGCCTGCGCCGCCTGTGTCAAAGCGGCGATTTTTTCGTCGTCGGTGAGGCCGTGCAGCTGGTAGATCAGGCCCCAGCCGAGACGTGTGCGCAGGTCCTCGCGCAGTGCGAGGCCGGCGGGCGGCTTGTCGCCGGCGCTGACCAGCAGCGCGTCGTTCTCGCGTACCTGGTTGAACAGCGCGAACGCGGAAATCTGCGCATCAGGCGACAGCAGCTGGCAGTCGTCCATCAGGTACAGCCGCGTGCCCTCGTCGAACAGGTACTCGCTGTCGTCGGCGCCCGCTGGAATGTAGCGCGCGCCCGGCACCGCGGCCAGCGCATGCAGCAGGTGGGACTTGCCGGCGCCGGCTTCGCCCCACAGGTAGACGAAACGCTCGCCCGGCATGCCGGACGCGTACTGTGAAAACCGGCGCAGCAGCTGCGACAGCTCCGCATTGTGTCCGACGACGAAAGTATCCAAGGTCTGCGGTTTTTCCGCCCCCAGGTCGAGCAGCATTTGCCTCATGACTGACGATAGAAACTGCTATTGATGTATTGAGTGCGCAGGTGGGCCAGCGCGACCGCGAGGATGGCCGACGCGGGCAGGGCCAGCAGCACGCCGACGAAACCGAACAGGTGGCCGAAGGCCATGAGCGCGAAGATCACGGTCAGCGGATGAAGGCCGATGCGCTCGCCGACCAGGCGCGGCGTCAGGAAAAAGCTTTCGATCACCTGGCCGGCGCCGTAGATGCCGGCGACCACGAGCACACCGTGCAGGCCCTCGAACTGCAGCACCGCCGCAATCAGCGCCAGCACCAGCCCGAGGCCGAATCCAAGGTAGGGGATGAACACCAGCAGGCCGGTGATCACGCCGACCGGGACGGCGACGTCGAAATCGAACATCGCCAGCGCGCCGGCATAGTAGAGCGACAGCACCAGCATCACGGCAAGCTGGCCGCGCAGGTATTGCGCCAGCAGGCCGTCCACTTCCCGGCCGAAGCCCACCACCTGGCCGACCCAGCGGCGCGGGATGACGTTCTGCGCGCGCGCCAAAACGGCGTGCCAGTCAAGCAGCAGGTAGAACAGCGCGATCGGAATCAGGCTCAGCGTCGCGATCCAGCCGAGCACGGCGGCGCTGCCAACCTTGGCCGAGGCGAGTACCGAACTCCAGATCTCGTCGCTGCTGGTGGCGAAATACTGGGATACCAGCCGCTTGATGCCGACTTCATCCAGGCGGACGCGGATGCCGATGTCTTGCAGCTTGGGCGACAGGAAGGCGTTCAGGCGCGACAGGGCGCCGGGAATCTTCTCCTGCAGAAGCGGAATCTGCTTTTGCATGATCGGCAAGACCACCAGGATCAGCGCCAGGATCGCTGCTAGCAACAGTAGCAGCACCAGAATTACGGCAAAACTGCGCGGGAAAGGCAGCCGGCCGATCCGTTTTGATGACAACCAGTCAACAGCCGGGTTGAGGGCGTACGCCAGTATGCCGGCGGCGATGAAGGGAGCGAGAACCGGCCCGAGATAGACCAGCAATGCCACCAGCACCGGCCCGACCGCCAGCCACAGCACGGTCTGTTTCTGCTCCGGATTGAAAGAAAAAGGCATGTTTCGGCGGGTTGGACGGGGCGGGTTTGTTAAAATAGCGGTTTGTTTTCGGCTGGAATGCCA
>NZ_LSTO01000001.1:3701446-3711881 GCF_002211445.1 Noviherbaspirillum denitrificans
CCGAGCCGCCTGCTCCAGCAGCTCCCCGCCTTCCGCGAATTTGCCGCGCTTGATTCCGTAGCAACCGGGCGTGAATAGCGTGTCGATTTCTTCCGCGGTGTTTTCGAGGCAGTCGATACCATGCAACGCGAGCCGGTCATGGTAGATCGCCGCATCGAGCGTCGCACGCGTGGCCAGCAGTCCGACGCGCCGCGTCTCCTGCCCGCCCGCCTGCAGCAGCGCAACCGTGGCATCGGCAATGTGAATGATGGGCGCCGCGCTGGCGGCCTGCAGCGCGTCGAACCAGTGGTGCGCGGTATTGCAGGGAATGACGATGCGCTGCGCGCCGGCCGCATTCAGCGCCACGATGCCCTTCACCATCGCCGGCACCGGTGACTCGCCCAGGCCGGCGGCCGCCTTCTGCCGGTCCGGGATCTGCGGCACGTTCCAGGTCACGACCGGGACATGGTCCTGGTCGCGTTCGGCCGGGGTTTCCTCGAGGATCTTCTGCAGCAGGTCCAGCGTGGCCGCCGGACCCATGCCGCCGAGGACGCCGATCAGCGGCTCGCTCATGCACGCTCCAGCGGCGAGCCGAACAGTTCCCGGTAGCCGAACAGCCCGACCGCGCCGCCGGTGTGGACGAAGACGATGTTTTCGTCCTTGCCGAAGCGGCCCGTGCGGATCAGGTCAATCAGGCCGGCCATGCCTTTGCCGCTGTAGACGGGATCAAGCAGGATGCCTTCCAGCTGCGCCAGCAGGCGCACTGCTTCGACCATGCCGTCTGTCGGTTGGCCGTAGCCGGGACCGACGTAGTCGCTGTTTGCTTCCACCGCTTCCCGGCGCAAGTCGCCGCGAACGCCCAGGAGTTCCCAGGTCTGGCGCGCAAGGTTGTAGACGTTCTCTTCCTGCTTTTCCTTCGGCGCGCGGACCCCGATGCCGAGCACGGGAATACCGCTGTTGAGGCCTTCCAGCCCTGCGACAAGGCCGGCCTGGGTGCCGGCGCTGCCGGTGGCGTGCACCACCCGGTCGATCTTCAGTCCGAGGTCGTTGGCCTGCACCAGCAGTTCCTGCGCGCAGACGACATAGCCGAGCGCGCCGATGGGGTTGGAGCCGCCGCCGGGGATCAGGTAGGGACGCTCGCCCTGTGCGCGCAATCGCTCGCCGACCCCATGAAGTTCCGCATTCATGTCGAGGCCGGCCGGGCGTGTCTCGATGCTGGCATCGAATATCTGATCGAGCAGGACGTTGCCGTTGTTGTAGTACTCCGGCGCACCATCGGCGACGCGCGTTTCCAGCAATGCGGTGACGCGCAGGCCATGCTTGCGCGCGGCGGCCGCGGTCTGGCGCACATGGTTGGATTGCGTCGCGCCCTGCGTAACGATGTGCGTGGCGCCCTGCGCAAGCGCGTCGCCGATCAGGAACTCCAGCTTGCGGGTCTTGTTGCCGCCGGTAGCAAGGCCGGTACAGTCGTCCCGCTTGATGTACAGGCGCGGCCCGCCCAGGTATTCGGTCAGCCTGGGCAAATATTCGAGCGGCGTCGGCGCATGCGTCAGCTTGACGCGGTGAAAACGAGAAAGATGCATCACATATCCATCATGAAATAGTCAACATGCGGCGGGCGGAGCTGCGCCTGCCGCGCCGTGCATCAGAACGCCGGGACTACCGCGCCCTTGTATTTTTCCTCGATGAATTTCTTCACCTCCGGCGAATTCAGGGCCGCGGCCAGCTTCTTGAATGCCGGGCTGTCCTTGTTATCCTCGCGCGCCACCAGCAGGTTGGCGTACGGCGAACGCGCATCTTCAATGAACAGCGAATCCTGAACAGGGTTGAGCTTGGCTTCCAGCGCGTAGTTGGTGTTGATCAACGCCAGGTCGACCTGGTCCAGCACGCGCGGCAGGGTCGCGGCTTCCAATTCGCGGAACTTCAGCTTCTTCGGATTGGCCACGATGTCCTTCTTCGTCGCCGAGATGTTGGTCGGATCCTTCAGCTTCAGCAGGCCTTGTTTTTCCAGCAGGAGCAGCGCGCGGCCCGAGTTCGACGGATCGTTCGGGATTGCGACCGTTGCGCCGGACGGCAGGTCGGCAAGCTTCTTGTGTTTGGCCGAGTAGGCAGCGAAAGGTTCGACGTGCACCTTGGCGATGGGCACCTGGATATCGTTCTTGTGGCCCTTCTTGAACTCGTTGAGGTACGGCTGGTGCAGGAAGAAGTTGCCGTCGAGATGCTTTTCATTTACCTGGGTCGACGGCTGCACGTAGTCGGTGAAGACCTTGACCTGCAGGTCCACGCCTTCCTTCGCCAGGCGCGGCTTGATGAACTCGAGGATCTCGGCGTGCGGGACCGGGGTGGCCGCCAGCGTCAGGGTCTCGTTCGCATGGGCGGAGAACAGGCCGAAATAGCTCAGGGATGCTGCAAGCAGCAGGGAAAATTTGCGATGCATGGATACTCCTTGAATGGGTGGAAAAATTAAACGATGCGAGGGATGTCAGGCCGGGCAGAGGCCGTTCTCGGCCAGCATGGATTTGCCGGCTTCCTCGCGGACGATGTGCAGGATGCGCTGCTTGAGCCGCGCGTATTCCGGATCCGTGACCAGGCTTTCGATGGAGCGCGGGCGCTCGAACGGCACACGCAACTCTTCGCGGATGGTGCCCGGACGCGCGGACATCACCAGCACGCGGTCGGCAAGGAACAGCGCCTCGTCGACATCGTGCGTGACGAACAGGATGCTGGTGCCGGTCGCCTGCCACACCGAAGTGAGCAGTTCCTGCATCATGAGCCGGGTCTGCGCGTCGAGCGCGCCGAACGGTTCGTCCATCAGCAGCACTTCCGGGTTCGGCATCCAGGCCCTGGCCAGCGCAGCGCGCTGGCGCATGCCGCCGGACAGCTGCCATGTCGCATGGTGCTCGAAGCCCTGCAAGCCGACCAGGCGCAGGTAGCGTTCGGCTTCGGCCAGGTAACGCTCCCTTGGCACGCCCGCCATGCGCGGGCCGAAGGTGACGTTGTCGAGCACCGAGAGCCACGGAAAGAGTGTCGGCTGCTGGAACACCATGCCGCGCTGCGGCGAGGGTCCGGCAATCGGTTCGCCGTCATGCAGCAGGATGCCGCTGTCAGGCTGGTCGAAGCCGGCCGCCATGCCGAGCACCGTCGACTTGCCGCAGCCGGACGGGCCGAGCAGGCAGACGAATTCGCCTTCCGCCAGCGTAAGCGAGATGTCCGACAGCACGGTCGTCTTTTCCTGCCTGCCGCGCGGCGCCGGGAATGACTTGCGGATGCCATCGAGGGCAATGCGGGGCGTGCTCATGCTTCCCTCCCCGCCCACGGCACGGCCGCGCGCTGCACGCCGACCAACAGCAGGTCGAACAGGTAGCCGATGGTTCCCAGCAGCAGGATGCCGAGCATGACGACATCCGTGCGCATGTAGGACCCGGCGTTGACCACCATCCAGCCGAGGCCGGAGGTTGCCGCCACCATCTCGGCGGCGATCAGCGAGGTCCAGCCTATGCCCACCGACAGGCGCACGCCGGTGAAGATTTCCGGCAGCGCGTTCGGCAGGACGACGCGCAGGAAGATCTGCGGGCCGCTGGCGCCGAGCGATTGCGCGGCGCGCACCCGGTTCTGGCTCACGCCCGCGACCGCCGCCGCGGCACTCACCACGACGGACAGGAAGCAGGAAATGAAGATCAGGAAAAACTTCGATCCTTCTCCAATGCCGAACCATACCACCGTCAGCGGAATGAGCGCGATCTTCGGCAAGGGACGCAGGAACTGCACGAAGGGCTCCAGCATCGCGCTGACCAGCGGCGACCGACCCATCGCCAGTCCGAGCGGAATGCCGGTGGCGATGGCGGCGGCAAACGCGGCCAGTGCGCGCAGCACGCTGACCAGCACATGCTCCCAGAGTGGAATCTGGCGATACCCGGTGTCCAGCAATTCAGCGGTGGCGATGCCGATATCGCTGGGCGGCGGCAGCAGCAGCGGGTCCACCCAGGACAGGCTGCCGGACAACTGCCAGATGCCGACCACCAGGCCCACGGTCACGATGCTGAGCACGGTGCGATGTACATTCTTCATACGTCTTACTTCAGCGCGGCGGCCGCCTTGAGGTAGGAGGTATTGATCGCCGGCGCGAACGAGTCGGGAATGTCCGCCTTGCGCAGTTCGCCGATGCCGGCCAGGAACACGGCGGTATCCTTGGCGGCGCGCGCGATTGCCGAGTTCGGCGTGGTCGTGCCGTCACCGGCGAAGGCCGGTGTCAACTGGTCGGCGATGGACGGATATTCGAGGCCGACGAGGACGCTGCGCACGGTATCGATCGGCAGGTCGAGATGCTTTGCCACGATTTGCACGGAACCTTCCGGATCCTTCTTGTACTGGTCGACCTTTTCCTGGTGCACGCGCAGGAACTTCGCCACCAGTTGCGGATACTTTTCCGCGAATTCCTTGCGCACCGCGAAGTTGTTGTAGACGAGGTAGCCGTCCTTCTGCAGCTGGCGGGTGACGAAGATTTCCTGGCCGCCTTCCGCTTCCAGCTGCTGCGAGAACGGGCCCCAGACATACGCCGCATCGATGTCGCCGCGCTTCCATGCTGCGACCTGCTCGGCGGGCTTCAGCGGCACGAGTTTCACCTTCGACTTGTCGACCTGGTTGACCTTGATCGCCAGTTCCAACGCGTATTGCGCGGTGGAGTTCGGCGGATAGGCGACGGTCTTGCCTTCGAGGTCCTTCACGCCGTTGATGGCCTTGCTCTTGCGGCTGATCAGGCGCTCGCTGGTGGCGATGATCTCCGGCACGCCGATGATCTCGATCGGCAGTTTGCGCGCAATGCCGGACACGGCCGGGCTGCCGCCGAAGCGGGCGATGTCGATTTCCTTCGCTGCGAACAGGCTCAGCACGTCGGAACCGCTGGCGAACGGAATCCATTTCACCGGTGCGCCGAAGGCCTTGTCAAAGGACTTGTCGGCCTTGCCCAGGATCCAGACGCGCGGACCGCCGGCATAGGCGAAGCGCACTTCGGCCGGCGCGGTTTCCGCCTGCACGACGGCGGCAGCGGTCAAGAGTGAGAGTGCGGCCGCGAACAGTGCGCCCGCCTTCACGATTATTTTCGATTTCATGTTTTTCCCTATTCATATGCGGCTTTACAAGTTGCCGTTGACTGGGACTATAAGCACCCGGAGTTGCTTTGAACACGATCGATTTGTAGCTTGCTTATCCAATTTTCGAGCAAGGAAATTGCGGAGCATGCGAGTTCCATTGGATGTCCGGTCATGAACACCCGCTGCTGCAATCGAAGCAGATTTCACTCTCGCTTGCTGCGTTCGCAGCAGCCTTGCCTGCCGCCGCCAGTGGCACGTTTCCTGCCTTTATCGATTCCATTCATCACCACACCCGTCTCAGGAGAAAAACATGACGACAGAGTTCATCTGGCAGCTGCCGACCGGAAGCGACGGACGCCACGGCGACGCCACCTTCACGCGACGCGGCGAACGCGCAGGTTCGCATCAGGCGTTCCAGCCGGGCGTGTCCGACCCGCGCGGCACACGCTTCAACTTCTTCGATTACGTGCACCAGGTGGCACGTGCGGCCGACCTGTCCGGCTTCGACGGCATCCAGATACAGAACGATCCGGAGGGCGACGAGACCTGGATCGTCGCGGGTTACGTGGCGCGCGGCACGCGCCGCCTGAAGCTGCTGACGGAATTCGATGCGGCTCGCGGCTCGGCGGTGTATGCGGCCAAGAATGCGGTGAGCTTCCAGCGCTTCACCGGTGGTCGCTTCGCATGGCAAGTGAGCGTCAATCATGACGCCGCGCAGCGCCGTCGCTTCGGCGACTTCACCGCGGATGCCGACCAGCTCGAGCGCGTCGACGAATTCATTACCGTCGCGCGCGGTGTGCTGACCAGTACCAGCTACGATTTCAAGGGCAGGTTCTTTGAAGTTCTCAACGGCGGCTTCAAGGGGCCGCTGGCGGACAAGCCGGTGCCCCACGTATACCTGTCCGGCAGCAGCGACGAGGCGCTGCGGCTGTCGGGCCGACAGGCCGATGTGCATCTGCTCGACGCCGCACCGTTGGATGACCTCACCGCGTCCATCGCGGCGCTGAAAAAGTATGCGCAGGAATCCGGCCGCAGCGTCACGGCCGGCTTGCGGATCGACGTGCTGGCGCGCGAAACCGAAGAAGAAGCTGTTGGCGATGCGCTGCGCTACTGGCAGCAGACCGGCAAGCGCAATGACAGCAAGGCGCCGGTGACGTCGGCCAACCTGTGGCGCGACCTGGCAACGGACCGCAGCGGCGCACGCGGTACGCTGGTGGGCAGCTATACGCAAATCATCGACCGCCTTGCCGAATACGCGGCGGCGGGCATCGGCAGTTTCGTGCTCGGCGCCATTCCCCGCCTGGAGGAAGCCTACCGCATCGGCGAGCATGTGCTCCCCGCGTTGCGCGCGCGCCTCGGCAACAACGATCGCAAGGCCGCCTGAGCCTTCCCCTACTGGAGTCACACATGACCATTGATATCTTCTGGCGTATCCCGACCCACGGCGAACCGAGCTCCCATCGCGCGCGCCAGCCCTTCCGCGGCGACTGGTTCCCCGGCAACGACAACCTGAGCAAGGCCGGCCTGGGCGGCGGCGGCAAGGATGGTTTCACCTATATCGATTACCTCGCGGAGATTGCGCACGCGGCCGAAATCTCCGGCTTCCAGGGCGGCCTGATCCCGTCCTTCCCGATGACCGACGAGCCGTGGGTAATTTCCTCCGTGCTGGCGCGGGAGACCAGGACCTTCCGTTTCATGATTCCCTTCCAGCCGGGCTTCCTCAATCCGGTGACCGCGGCGCGCATGACGGCCAGCCTGCAGCGCGCGACCGGCGGACGCGCGCTGTACAACATCATCACTGGCGGCGGCGGGCCGCAGCAGCTCTGGTGGGGTGACACGGTCGGCCATGACGACCGTTACACGCGCACCACGGAATTCCTCGACATCGTGCGCGGCGTGTGGAATGGCGGCCCGTTCTCGTATGACGGCAAGTTCTACCACGTGGAAGATGCCGGCCTCGTCGATCCGCTATCGAAAGAAGACTTCCCGGAAATCTATTTCTCCGGCTCGTCCGACGCGGCGCTGGTGTCGGCATCGAAGCATGCCGACTATTACCTGACCTGGCTCGAACCCTTCGACGACCTGCGTGAAAAATTCCGCCGCGTGAAGGAAAAGACCGACGCGCTCGGCCGCAAGATCAAGTGCGCGGTGCGGGTGGACATCGTCGCCCGCCCGACCGAGGAAGAAGCGTGGGAAGAAGTGCGCCGCGGCTTCGATAGCATCGACCCGGCCATCATCCGGCAATTCCTCGCCAGCAGCGATGGCAGCGAATCGGTCGGCGCCCGCCGCCAGCGCGCGAACCGCCCGACCACGCTCAACAGCTACAAGGACCTGATCGTCGAACCGAATGTGTGGTCGGGCTTCAGCCTGCTGCGCGGCGGGCAAACGCAGGGAATCGTCGGCAGCTACCAGCAGGTGGCGGGGCGGCTGGACGAGCTGGTGCAGCTGGGGGCCGATGCGTTCATCCTCGCGAGCACGCCGCATCTCGAGGAAGCGTACCGGGTTGGGGAGGAAGTGCTGCCGCTGGTACGCGGGCATAGTGCGCCCGCGCTGCGGAAGGTAGGCTGATCAGCGCCGGCCGGGATCATGTCGGTCAGCAGGCATGATCCCGGCCGCGCGCTCAGCTTCAATTCAAACACCGAGCTTGCAGTTGACGGAATTGCTGAACAGCTGGATTCCCGTTTCCAGTGACAGAACCTTGGCGAGTGCCGGCGAAATGAACTGGATTCCCAGCAGCAGCTCGCCGTCGGGGCTGGTACGCATGACTGCGTTTATGGTAAAGAAGCCTTCCTGCGAGTGATCCAGCTTGCTGTAGGTGGTGTCTCCGAATGGCGGTGAAATCGACCGTGTGCCCGATGCCGTGGTGACATCGAAGCGGCCGTCTTCATGTACCGTCAACGAACACGGCTCGTTACCCGCGACGGTGGTGCCAGTCGCATGTCCGATCAGGCATTGATAGAAATCCGGCGACTTGTCGGTCATTGAATTCGGACATGCACGCAGGCTGTCCAGCGTAATCGGATCGCTGGCCCGCCGCGGAGCCGGGGTATAGAGGCTGAATCCCGGTTGCGCCGCGTTCGCCAGCGCAATGGCCGCCGAGATGTCCGAAGGCGTCACGGCGGCGGAAATCTGCAATGCCTTCCTGATTGCCTCATCGGCGCCCGCAAAGGTGAGCCCCTGCTGCACCGCCAGCTGGAAACCGGTGGCGAACTTGTTGTCGAGAAGCCGGGCGACATCGCTCAGCACACGGTCTCCCTTGTAGCTTTCAGCGACGTTCAGCAAGACGCGCACGACCTGGGCACGCGAAGCGATCCCGTTATCGAGGTTCGACACCGCGAGTGCCGATTGCTCAGGCGTGAAACCTGCGCCAAAGATATTCAATGTCGCGCGGCGAACAAATTCCGCATTGCTCACCACTCCACCCGGGCCCGCTGTCTCCATTCGGCTGGCAATGTCGTCGATCTTCACGCCTGCCTTGAACTGTTCCATCCAGTAGACAAGGCCGTCCGCGTCCGGCACGCGGTCAAAGTAGGCGGTGTACAGCAGGATGAGGCGCCGCAGGTCGGCAGCCGGAATCGACGCCGCCAGCTCGCCCGCCCGCAGGTTGACGCTCGCATCGCCAAAGCGCACCGTCTGCCTTGCGCGTACCTGGTAAGTGTCGCCGCTTCGCTTGTCTTTCACGACGAAGGCGTCGCCGCTCTTTTCGATCTGGTAATCCTGGCGGGCACCGGGGAAGGCAATTCCTTCCTGAGTGGACGGTGAGGAACCGCCGCATCCGGCGAGTGCGACAGTGGCAAGGGTAAGCGAGGCGATCAGGGAGCGAAAGTTCACGATGGCAATCAGCAGGTTGGAAAAACAAGACAACAAACGCCCGGTAGTTTGACATAAGGCGCCGCGCATTTCCTGTGCGCGCATTTGCGCACCTCCCGTTCCCGCCTGTTGATCCCGCAACAGCACACCACGCCACATGCTGCGTATGCAACAGCGCAGACAGCCAATCCGCATGGCACACCCCTTGCAAAACAGAACAGGTCTGCAACCCAACCAACACAGGGAGTACACCATGTCTGAAGTCAAGGAAGGCCTGAGCGCCGCCGCCAGGGAATTCGTCGAAAAAACGCTGAGGGAAGCCGCACTGGCCTTCGACGTGCTGCGTGAAACCGGCAGCCTCACTGCCAACGGTACCGTCGGCTTTGTGGAGCGCATCCCCAATGAAGACAAGGTCGTGGTCGTCAACGATCCCGGCCCGTTCCGCAAGGGCCAGCCCTTGACCGCCTCCGTGCTCGCGCTGGACGGCACCGTCATCAGCGGCAACGCCGGCGGCGGCAACCGCTACCTGAAACTGTTCCGCAACCGCCCTGACGTGACCTCGATTTCGCATGTCCATTCGCCGTCGCTCGGTGCCTGGGCGCAAACCCACCGCACGCTGCCGATCCGCTATGTGCCGGTGCAGCGATTCCAGCTGATCCGCGAACTGCCGGTCTACATCGACCGCCGCCAGCCGGAAGTGGATTTCATCCTCGACCGCATCGAAGAAAACGCGCACCACACCGCCATCCTCGAAGCGAACGGCGGCTCCACCGTCTGGGGACGCGAAGGCTTGCTGAAGCTCGCCGAGTTCATCCTGATCCTGGAAGAAGGCGCGAAGATCCAGATCGCGGCCGAAGCGATCGGCGGTTCGCGCGACTTCGGGCCGGGCGTGCTGCTGCAGCAGTGGAAGATGAGCGGCCTCGTGGAACGCGCGCGCGGCCTGTCCCTGCTCCCCGCCACCGACCTGTGAGGACGCCATGACCGCGCCCGATAAAATCTGGTTCACCCGCTGCCCGGTCCCGACCGCGACCGGCCTCGCCTACAAGCTGGGCTGGCTGCAGGAAGAGTTCGCGGCCGACAAGCTGCCGGTCGCCACGCTGCAGGAAAACGCGCCCGAGCTGGCGCGGCACCATTACGACCATGACCTGCCCGGCCTCTTCCGCGAGGGCGGCAACCTGCTCGCCTTTGCCGCCCGCGCGCAGGGCGCGCCGACCAAGGTGATCGGACTGACCTGGATCGACGAGTGGCAGGCGATCCTCGTGCGTCCCGATTCCGGCATCACCCGTCCCGAGCATCTGCAGGGCAAGCGTCTTGCGCTGCCGGCGCTGGTTGACTTCCCGATCCGTCCCGAGACACGCGGCCGCAGCATCGCACGCGCGATGTCACTGGCGGGCTATCGAGGCGCGCTGGCGCTGGCCGGCCTGCGGCTGGAAGATGCGCAGTACGTCGAGGTCGGTTCCGGTCACGGCGTGCGTTCCGCGGATGGCCTCGGTGGCCTCTGGGCAGGCATCCAGGATCTCGCTGACGGCAAGGTCGATGCCGTCTATGTGAAGGGC
>NZ_LSTO01000001.1:3711891-3717181 GCF_002211445.1 Noviherbaspirillum denitrificans
AGTTCATCCAGCGGCCAGCGCGGCCGAACAGTGAACGCGTAATCGCGTTTCGCCGCCTGCGGATTGATCTGCAGGCGCATCGCTCCCGCGAACGCAATCATCGCGCCGTTGTCGGTGCAGAACTCCAGCTCGGGATAGAACACCTGGAAGCGGCGCTTGCGTGCCGCTTCATTCAGCGCTTCCCGCAGTTGCCGGTTGGCGCCGACGCCACCGGCGATCACCAGCCGCTTCAGGCCGGTTTCCTTCAGCGCCGTCAGGCATTTCGCCACCAGCACATCCACAATCGCATCGACAAAGGCGCGCGCGATGTTTGCCTTGTCCTGTTCGCAAATATTGGTGGACTGGTTCTTCACCAGGGTCAGCACGGCCGTCTTCAGGCCGGAGAAGCTGAAGTTGAGGTCCTTGGAGTGCAGCATCGGGCGCGGCAGCTTGTAGGCGCCTGGATCGCCGAATTCCGCCAGGCGCGAAATCGCCGGGCCGCCGGGGTAGCCGAGGCCGAGCAGCTTGGCGGACTTGTCAAAAGCTTCACCCGCCGCATCGTCCATAGTTTCGCCCAGCAGCGTGTACTGGCCGACGCCGTCCACGCGCATGAGCTGCGTGTGCCCGCCCGAGATCAGCAGGGCGACGAAGGGGAAGGTGGGCGGATCGCGCGACAGCAGCGGCGACAGCAGGTGGCCTTCGAGGTGGTGCACGCCCAGCACCGGCCTGTCCATCGCCAGGCCGAGGCCGCAGGCGACCGATGCGCCGACCAGCAGCGCGCCGGCCAGGCCGGGCCCTTGTGTATACGCGATCGCGTCGATTGCCGAGCGCGGCACGTCCGCCTTGGCCAGCACCTGCTCGAGCAAGGGGATGGCGCGCCGGATATGGTCGCGCGAGGCGAGTTCAGGCACGACGCCGCCGTATTCCTGGTGCATCGCCACCTGCGAATGCAGGGCGTGCGCCAGGAGGCCGTGTTGTGTGTCGTACAACGCCAGGCCGGTTTCGTCACAGGAGGATTCGACGCCGAGGACAAGCATGGGATGGGAGGATGTGTGGCAAGCTTCTTGCAAAGCCCTATTTTATAGGATTAGCGCAGAGAGGTTCTCATACCATGAACGATTCCAAACAACTCAAGATCGTCGTCATCAATTCGCTGGTCGTGCCCGAGGGGGCGGACCGTGCTGCACAGTTGCAGGCGGAGCGGGCGCGGGCCATCCGCATCGGCCTGCTTGAGAGCGGCTACAACATCCTCGCGGCGCTGCCGCCGGACGCCGACCTTGAAGAGCAGATCTCCCAGCTGCAGCCCGACGTGATCATCGTCGACGAGCAGTCCGACGCTGCGCTGAAGAAGGTGGTCGCTGCTACCGCCAACGAGCGCCGCCCGATCGTCTGTTTTACCGAGGACAACGACAAGGAAAAGATGCACGCGGCGATCGAGGCGGGGGTCTCCGCCTATGTCGTCGCGGGCTTGTCGGCCGATCGAGTGAAGGCGGTGCTCGACGTCGCGATTGCCCGCTTCGAGGTCGACCAGAAGCTGCGCCACGAACTCTCCGAAACCAAGATCAAGCTGGCCGAGCGCAAGGTCATCGAGCGCGCCAAGGGCTTGCTCATGGAGCGCCACCATTGCACCGAGGACGAGGCCTACAAGAAGCTGCGCCGCCTCGCGATGGACAAGAACCTGAAACTGTCCGAAGTGGCGCAGCGCATGCTCGATGTGGCCGATCTGCTCATTTGAGCGCCCTGTTTCGATGCAGTGCACGAAATGAGTGCGCAATCGAGTCTTAATCTGGATCAAATATGTAGGAAAGCCGCCGACAAACGCTGGCACACCGCTTGCAAATAGAGCCAGAGCGCCAAAGGCGGCGCACGAAACATAACGCTGTCCCGGCCAATGCAGGCCGGGATGGTTTGGACAAAGGCGTCCGATCACGCGGATTCATCCCGCAGTGACGGACGCCTTTCTTTTTGCCAGATTCGAAATCACGCATGAGGAAATCATGACAACAAAAGCATCAAAAACGAACCTGACTCGTCGCAGCCTGATCAAGGCAGGTGCCGCAATGACTGCGGGCGCCTTCGGTGGATTGGCAACGCAGGGCGCATGGGCCGCAGGCTCCGACAAGCCCGAGAAGGAAGAAGTCAAGGTCGGCTTTATTCCGCTGACCGATTGCGCGTCGGTCGTCATGGCATCCGTGCTGGGCATCGACAAGAAATACGGCATCAAGATCGTGCCGACCAAGGAGGCGTCCTGGGCGGCGGTGCGCGACAAGCTCGTCAACGGCGAGCTGGATGCGGCACACGTCCTGTACGGCCTCGTCTATGGCGTGCATCTCGGCCTGTCCGGTCCGAAGAAGGAGATGGCCAACCTGATGACCCTGAATCACAACGGACAGGCCATCACCCTGTCCAAGAAGCTGGCCGACAAGGGCGCGGTCGACGGCGCATCGCTGGCCAAGCTGATGCAAACCGAGAAGCGTGAGTACACCTTCGCGCAGACCTTCCCGACCGGCACGCACGCAATGTGGCTGTATTACTGGCTGGCCGCGCACGGCATCGACCCGATGAAGGATGCGAAGATCATCACCGTCCCGCCGCCGCAGATGGTTGCCAATATGCGTGTCGGCAACATGGACGGCTATTGCGTGGGTGAGCCCTGGGGCCACCGCGCGATCATGGATGGCATCGGCATCACCGGCGTCACCACGCAGGACATCTGGAAGGACCATCCGGAAAAGATCCTCGGCACGACCGCCGAGTGGGTCAAGAAGTATCCCAACACCGCCCGCGCGATGACCGCCGCCGTGCTCGAGGCAGGCAAGTGGATCGACGCCGGCCTGCAGAACAAGATGAAGATGGCCGAGACGGTCGCCGACAAGGCGTATGTCAACACCGGCGTCGATGCGATCAACCAGCGCATCCTCGGCCGCTACCAGAACGGCATGGGCAAGACCTGGGACGATCCCAACCACATGAAGTTCTTCAACGACGGCTACGTGAACTTCCCCTACCTGTCGGACGGCATGTGGTTCCTGACGCAGCACCGCCGCTGGGGCCTGCTGAAGGAAGACGTCGACTACCTCGCCGTCGCCAGGCAGATCAACCAGATCGACCTGTACAAGGACGCCGCCAACATGGCCAAGGTCAGCGTGCCGAAGGACCCGATGCGTTCTTCCAAGATGATCGACGGCGTCGTGTGGGACGGCAAGAATCCGAAGCAGTACGCAGGTTCCTTCAAGATCAAAGTGTAAGAGGCCATCATGAGCGCAGTCATGGAAAACGTACTGAACAAGCCGGCCGAACCGGTATCGGAAGCACCGCCCAGGAAATCCGCCGTAAAGGCGGCCCCTGCAAATGCACCGGCAAGGAAAATTTCGCTGAAACCCTTCTTCCTCAAGGTCCTGCCGCCCGTCCTCGGCATGGCGCTGCTGGTTCTCATATGGGAAATCGTCGCCGCCAAGAGCAACGGCTTCCCGACCCCGGCGGTGACGCTGGAGCACGCGATCAAGCTGTTCTCCGATCCCTTCTACCAGAAGGGACCGAACGACCAGGGCATCGGCTGGAACCTCTGGTCTTCGCTCAAGCGCGTCGGCATGGGCTTCGGCCTGGCCGCGCTGGTTGGCATCCCGCTCGGTTTCATGATCGGCCGCTTCAAGTTCCTGTCGGGCATGTTCAACCCGATCATCAGCCTGCTGAAGCCGGTGTCGCCGCTGGCCTGGCTGCCGATCGGCCTGCTGGTGTTCAAGGCCGCCAACCCGGCAGCGATCTGGGCCATCTTCATCTGCTCGATCTGGCCGATGATCATCAACACCGCCGTCGGCGTGCAGCGTGTGCCGCAGGATTACATGAACGTGGCCAAGGTGCTCAACCTGTCCGAGTGGAAGATCGTCACCAAGATCCTGTTCCCGTCGGTGCTGCCCTACATGCTGACCGGCGTGCGCCTTGCGATCGGCACTGCATGGCTGGTGATCGTCGCGGCGGAAATGCTGACCGGCGGCGTGGGCATCGGCTTCTGGGTGTGGGATGAGTGGAACAACCTGAACGTGCCGCACATCATCATCGCCATCGTCGTGATTGGCGTGGTCGGCCTGCTGCTGGAACAAGCGCTGGTTGCCATCGCCAAGGCATTCACCTACGAAGAAGTCCGCAACTGAGGAGCCTGTCATGGATAACACAAGCAAATTCATCGAGATCCAGAAGGCCGAGATGGTGTTCCACACCAGCAAGGGCACCTTCCACGCGCTGCGCGACATCAACCTGAACGTGAAGAAGGGCGAGTTCGTCACGCTGATCGGCCACTCCGGCTGCGGCAAGTCGACGCTGCTGAACCTGATTGCCGGCCTGCTCACAGCGACCGACGGTACGCTGCTCTGCGCGAACCGCGAAATCGCCGGCCCCGGTCCGGAGCGCGCCGTGGTGTTCCAGAACCATTCGCTGCTGCCGTGGCTGACCTGCTACGAAAACGTGTACCTCGCGGTGGAGCGCGTGTTCGGCGCGGTCGAGAGCAAGGCCAAGCTCAAGGAGCGCACGAAGGCCGCACTCGCGCTCGTCGGCCTCACCCATGCCGAGCAGAAGCGTCCGCATGAAATCTCGGGCGGCATGAAGCAGCGCGTCGGCATTGCCCGCGCGCTGTCGATGGAGCCGAAAGTGCTGCTGATGGACGAGCCCTTCGGCGCGCTCGATGCGCTCACCCGCGCCCACCTGCAGGATGAGCTGCTGAAGATCGTGGCGAAGACGGAATCGACCGTGGTCATGGTGACGCACGACGTGGACGAGGCCGTGCTGCTGTCCGACCGCATCGTGATGATGACCAACGGTCCGGCTGCGACCATCGGCGATATCGTCCACGTACGCCTCGAGCGTCCGCGTGACCGCGTGGCACTCGCGCATGATCCGCTGTACATCGAGTACCGCAGCGCGGTGCTGGAATTCCTGTATCACCGCCAGGCGCATCCGGCGGCGATGAAGGAAGCGGCCTGAAGGGTTTTACGAGGGGGATGTGACGGGGGCTTCGGCCCCCGTTGCTGTTTCTGGCGGTGTTCGCCTACCGCACGACGACGAGATACAGCAGCAGGATATTGATCACGATCGAGATCGCTGCAGCAGCCCGCCACAGCGCCACCGGATCGCGCTTGGCCAGCGGCGTCGGCACACGCGGGGGCAACGGGTTGCTGGCACCGCGTTCCAGCGCGAGCAGGAATTCCTCCGCGGTCTCGAAGCGGTCCGCCGGATCGCGCGCGACCGCCCGCAGCAGTATATTCTCCAGCCACAGCGGAATCTCCGGCCGGTAGCGGCTCGGCAGCGCCGGCTCGAC
>NZ_LSTO01000001.1:3717191-3728902 GCF_002211445.1 Noviherbaspirillum denitrificans
CGCGTGCCTTCGAGGATATTCGGCAACAGGTAACCGTCGGAGAGCATGCGCGACTGCGGGAAGTTGAATCCTTCGGGATCGCGCAGCGGGCCGTGCACCATGTAGTTGAGCAGCAGCTGCGCAACGTAGACCAGCATCAGCGAGACGAGGATTTCATTGGCATTGAAGCGGTCGCGCAGGAAGGCGGTGATCGCCGCCCACGCCATGCCGCCCAGCATGCCGGCGATCAGCACGAGCGCGATCATCAGCGCCCCGCCGCCCTCTCCCTGGTCGAAATACAGGCCGACCGCGCCGCCGGTCATCGCGCCGATCACGAGCTGGCCTTCGGCACCGATGTTGAATACGTTCGCGCGGAAGCAGATCGCGAGGCCGACGGCGACCAGCAGCAGCGGCGCCACCTTCACGCCGACTTCCGCCCAGCCCTGCAAGTTCTTGACCGGTTCGATGAAGAACACTTCGAGACCGGTGAGCGGGTTCTTGCCCAGCGCGAGGAACAGTACCACGCCGCACAAGATCGTGAGCAGCACGGCGAACACGGGCGACAGCCATGACATCAGCGCCGACGGGCTGGGCCGCTTTTCCATCTTAAGCATTGGCGACCTCCTGGCGTGCCGTTTGTTTTTCATCCCACAATCCGCTCATCCACTGGCCGATCAGGTCGACCGTGGCCTGCGAACGCTTGATCGAGGGCGACAGGCGGCCCTTGGCGATCACCACGAGGCGGTCGGAGATTTCAAAGAGTTCATCAAGTTCTTCGGACACCACCAGCAGCGCGCAGCCGGCATCGCGCAGCGCGACCAGTTCGGCGCGGATCTGCGCGGCGGCGCCGACGTCCACGCCCCAGGTGGGTTGCGCGACGATCAGCACTTTCGGGTCGCGCATCACTTCGCGGCCGACGATGTATTTCTGCAGGTTGCCGCCGGACAGGCTGCCAGCCGTCGCCTGCGGTCCGGGCGCCTTCACCTTGAAGCGGCCGATGATGGAGGCGGCGAGGTCATGGATTGCACCAAAGCGGATCAGGCCCTTGCGCACGGTGTTCCTGTCCTGGTGCGAGAGCAGGATGTTGTGCGCCAGCGAGAGGTCGGGCACCGCGCCGCGTCCGAGGCGTTCTTCCGGCACGAAGCCGAGGCCGCGCTTGCGGCGGCGCGCGGCGTTCATGCGGCCGACCGGTTCGCCGTTGAGGAGGATCGCATCGGGTTTGGCGCGCGGGTCTTCGCCGGACAGCGCGGCAAGCAGTTCCTGCTGGCCGTTGCCCGACACGCCGGCGATGCCGACGATCTCGCCCGCGTGCACATCGAGGTTGATGTCCAGCAGTTCGGTGCCGAAGGGATGGCTTTTCGGCAGGGACAGGTCGCGCAGCGACAGCAGCTTTTCTCCCGGCAGGCGGTCGACCGCCTTGATCGCCGGCGGCTCGGCGCCGATCATCATGCGCGACAGGCTGGCGGCGGTTTCCTGTGTCGGATCGCAGATGCCGGTGACCTTGCCGGCGCGCATGACGGTGCATTTATGGCAAAGCGCGCGGATTTCGTCGAGCTTGTGGCTGATATAGAGGATGCTGCAGCCTTCCTTCGCCAGCTGGCGCAGGGTGCCGAACAATTTTTCGACAGCCTGCGGCGTCAGCACCGAGGTCGGCTCGTCGAGGATCAGCAGTTGCGGCTTGGCGAGCAACGCGCGCACGATTTCGACGCGCTGGCATTCGCCGACCGACAGCGTGTGCACATGGCGCTCCGGTTCCAGCGGCAAGCCGTACTGGTGCGAAATCTCGCGGATGCGCTTGCTCAGTTCGTGCAGGTCGGTGTCCTTCGGCAAGCCGAGCGCGATGTTTTCGGTGACGGTGAGCGTGTCGAACAGCGAAAAGTGCTGGAACACCATCGCAATACCGAGCTTGCGCGCCTCGGCCGGGTTGGCGATGCGCACTTCACGGCCATTCCAGAAGACCTGTCCTTCGTCCGGCTTGACCGCGCCGTAGATGATTTTCATCAGGGTCGACTTGCCGGCGCCGTTCTCGCCGAGGATCGCATGGATCTCCCCTGGCAGAACGTTCAGGTCGATGCCGTCATTGGCGACCACGGAAGGGTATTTCTTCGTGATCCGGCTCAGGGTTAAGCGGGTGTCCATGTCTCACTCTTCAGGGAGCTGCTACTACTAAAAACGACGAAGGCGTAATGGTAGTGGCTCGTTGTGGATTTATTCTGGTTCTTGTCGAAAATTACATCAAATATTCCACACCACTATACCTTTGTCTGTATGAGCAATATAGATGCCAGGATATAGGTTTGTAGGACGGGGGCTGTATCGGTGGTATCGAAGAAAAATTGCCCCTTTCAAATGCAGGACGACGGCGGTGTGCAAGCGCATATTCTCCCCGCCATATGTCACCTATTCAACCCCGCGTATCCAAACCCCCGCGTTCTATAGGACATTACGGCCCACGGACACCCCGCACGCATGGCTGCCGTCAGCAGAACGCATGAAAATGCGTTCTAATAGCCGGCGCCATTCTCAAACAGAACGTTCAGGAGAGAGACAATTGAACACCTTGGAGAACAGGCAAGGACAAGCCGAAACAAGTCGAACAGGAGAACAAAGCATGGGCTTTTTGGAGAGGTTCTTCAAGCTGAAAGAACAGGGAACGGATGTGCGGACCGAGCTGCTGGCCGGCCTGACCACCTTCCTGACGATGGCCTACATCATTTTCGTGAACCCTTCCATCCTCGGCGATGCGGGCATGCCCAAGGATGCGGTGTTCGTCGCCACCTGCGTAGCGGCCGCCATGGGCACGCTGATCATGGGCCTGTATGCGAACTACCCGATCGCGCTGGCGCCGGGCATGGGCCTGAACGCCTACTTCGCCTACACCGTGGTGCTGGGCATGGGCTACACCTGGCAGGCGGCGCTGGGCGCGGTGTGCATCTCGGGCATGCTGTTCCTGACCATCAGCGTGCTGCGCATCCGTGAAATGATCGTCAACGGCATCCCGCGCTCGATACGCATCGCGATCACGGCGGGTATCGGGCTGTTCCTCGGCATCATCGCGCTGAAGAACGCCGGCATCGTCGCCCCCAATCCCGCGACGTACATCACGCTGGGCAACCTGCACAAGGCGCCGGCCATCCTCGCCATCGTCGGCTTCTTCATCATCGTCGCGCTGGACCGCCTCAAGGTCAAAGGCGCGATCCTGATCGGCATCGTGGCCGTCACCATCCTGAGCTTCATTTTCGGCGGCAACAAGTTCAACGGCATCGTGTCCGCGCCGCCTTCCGTCGATCCGACACTGTTCAAGCTGGATGTGTCGGCCGCCCTGTCGATCGGCATCCTGAATGTCGTGCTGGTGTTTTTCCTGGTTGAACTGTTTGACGCCACCGGCACGCTGATGGGCGTCGCCACGCGCGCCGGATTGCTGAAGACCGGCAAGATGGAACGCCTGAACAAGGCGCTGATCGCCGACAGCACGGCAATCGTCGGCGGCGCCTTCCTCGGCACGTCCAGCACCACCGCCTATATCGAAAGCGCGGCCGGCGTGCAGGCCGGCGGCCGCACCGGCCTGACCGCGGTAGCGGTGGCGCTGCTGTTCCTCGCCTGCCTGTTCATCGCTCCGCTGGCCGGCGCCGTGCCTGCCTATGCAACCGCTCCCGCGCTGTTCTACGTTGCCTGCCTGATGCTGCGCGACCTGTCGGAAGTGGACTGGGAAGAGGCAACGGAAAGCGTGCCGGCCGTCATCACCGCGCTGATGATGCCGTTCACCTTCTCGATCGCCAACGGTGTGGCCTTCGGCTTCATTTCCTTCGCCGGGCTGAAGCTGTTCACCGGCCGCGCAAAGGAAGTGCCGATCATCGTGTGGATCATTGCCGCGATCTTCGTGTTCCGCTACATCTATCTCGGGGCTGAGTAATCCGGCGCACCATCAGGGTGCAACATCGCAGGCGGGAAGGACGACATGCCTTCCCGCCTTTTTATTTTCCGTTCGCGGCCATGTACCGTCCTGCCGGAAGCAGGTATTCTTGACTCCCCTGTCAGCAATAACAAACGTCTTACCGGATTTCACGAATGCGAGGCCGCTGGAGCAATGAATGCGTGCGCCATTGAGACAAGGCATCACAACGATTGCCACGCTCATGGTTGCGATGCTCGCCATCGCCGCGCCAATTTTCGTGACTATCCATGTGGCCGAACAGCAAGCACTTGAGGCGGCAAAAGAACGTGTGCTGACGTATGCGAAAGACGTCCTGAAGCGCACCGACCTCACGGCCGAGCAGATCAACAGCGGTATTTCCATCCTGTCGCGTTCGCCGGAACCCTGTTCCGATGCCAACCTCCAGCTGATGCGCCAGATCGATGTCGGATCGAGCTACATCCAGGCCATTGGCCACATTTCAGGCAACCATTTCGATTGCTCGTCGCTGGGCAGCGAAGACGTCGATTTCGATATCGGACCCGTCGACCTGGTCCAGCCTGCCGGAATGCGCCTGCGCCGCAATGTCGAGTTCCCGTTCGCCAGAGGCTCCCGCTTCATCGTGATGGAACAGGACGGCTATGCTGCAGTCATCCACAAGGATCTTCCGATCGATGTCACGACGGAATCGCCGGATGTCTCCCTGGCCACGCTTTCCGGCCCAAGCCGCGAAATCCTGAGCGCGCGGGGTCCGGTAAAGCAGCAATGGATCAATGCATTGGCGAGCGGCGGCGAGGTCATCTTCGCTGACCGCGACCATGTGGTTGCCGCAGTCTCATCACCGCGTTATCACTTCGCCGCCATTGCCGCGCTGCCCATGCAGCACGTCAGTGAAGGCGTCCAGGCCATCGCCATGTTCCTCGTGCCGATCGGCGTCATTGCGGGACTGGTACTCGCTTTCGCGATTTTCCGCCTGGCCAGGTCGCAGTTGGCCATGCCCGCCGTCATCAGGGCCGCGCTGAGGCAGGATGAGTTCTTCATGATGTACCAGCCGATCGTGGACCTGCGCAGCGGCACATGGGTTGGCGCGGAAGCGCTTGTCCGCTGGCGCAGGCCGGGTGGCGAGATGGTGCGTCCGGATATCTTCATTCCTATCGCAGAAGACTCTGGCCTGATCCGCGAAATCACCGCGCGCGTGATCAAACTCATTGCAAGAGACGCGGGGGACCTGTTCCTCCGCTACCCGGACTTCCATCTCGGCATCAATCTCTCTTCAGCCGACCTGCATGCGCCAGAGACGGTCGGGCTGCTCTATGCCCTGATTGCCGACACCAGGGCCGGCCCCGGGAACCTGATGGCCGAAGCGACGGAGCGCGGCTTTACGGATCCCGTTGCCGCGGCAGAGACGGTGAACGGCCTGCGCAAGGCCGGCATCAGCGTGGCGATCGATGACTTTGGCACCGGCTATTCCAGCCTCTCCTTCCTGGAAAGGGTCGAGTTTGACTGCCTGAAGATCGACAAATCGTTCGTCGACACGCTGAATACGGGAGCGGCGACGAGCCAGGTGATCCTGCATATCATCGATATCGCAAACAGCCTGAAGATGGTGATGATCGCGGAAGGCGTGGAGACGGCGATACAAGCGGAATTCCTGCGCAAGCGCGGTGTGCAGTACGCACAAGGCTTGCTGTTCGGGCAACCGATGCCGTTCCCGGAATTCGAGGCCGCGCTGATGAAATCCCAGCTGGACGAAGCGGTCAGCGCGGGACATGCGAGATGATGGCTGGCCGCGGATGCGGCCAGCGGAAAAACATTACTGGAACTGCGCCAGTGCACGCTCCAGGTTCGCCACGGTTCGCTCGATGTTGTGCAGCTTGTCGAGCCCGAACAGGCCGACGCGGAAGGTCTTGAAGTCCGCCGGCTCGTCGCATTGCAGCGGCACGCCCGCGGCGATCTGCAGGCCTGCCTGCGCGAACTTCTTGCCCGACTTCACATCATCATCGGTGGTGTAGCTGACGATCACGCCCGGCGCCTTGAAGCCTTCGGCGGCGACGCTGCGGATGCCCTTGCTTTCGAACAGCGCGCGCACGCGATTGCCGAGTTCCTGCTGTTCGGCCTTGACCTTGTCGAAGCCGTATTCGTCCATTTCCTGCATCACCTTGCGCAGCACGGCGAGGCCGTCGGTGGGCATGGTGGCGTGGTAGGCGAAGGTGCCGCCTTCGTAGGCTTCCATGATCTGCATCCACTTCTTCAGGTCGCAGGCGAAGCTGGAGCTGGTGGTGGCGTCGATGCGCTCGCGCGCCAGTTCGCTGAGCATCACCATGCCGCAGCAGGGTTGCGCGCTCCAGCCTTTCTGCGGGGCGCTGACGAGGATATCGATGCCGACCGATTTCATGTCCACCCAGATCGCGCCGGACGCGATGCAGTCGAGCACGAACATGCCGCCGACCGCGTGGACCGCTTCGGCGACCTTGCGCAGGTAGTCATCGGGCAGGATCATGCCGGACGCGGTTTCTACGTGCGGGGCGAAGACCAGGTCGGGCTTCGTTTCACGGATCGTTGCGACCACTTCCTCGATCGGGGCCGGTGCGAACGCCGCCTGGCTGCCCTGCTCCACCGGGCGCGCCTTGAGCACGGTGGTGGAAGCCGGGATGTTGCCCATCTCGAGGATCTGCGACCAGCGGAAGCTGAACCAGCCATTGCGGATCACCAGGCATTTCTTGCCGTGCGCAAACTGGCGGCATACCGCTTCCATGCCGAAGGTGCCGCTGCCGGGGACGATGACCGCGGATTTCGCGTTGTAGACTTTCTTGAGGGTTGCGGAGACATCCCGCATCACGCCCTGGAACTGCTGGGACATGTGGTTGATAGCGCGGTCGGTGTAGACGACCGAATATTCGAGAAGACCGTCGGGATCGACGTTGGGTAACAGACCTGGCACGCGCGCCTCCATCAATGTGAGAAGTTCCGGTCATCCGATTCTATCGGAGCCGGAAGAAATGAACCGAACCCCATATTGAACCAGAAAGTGCCGGAATGCACGATGACCGCGCGCAGGAAAGCACCATTCCAGCGCAATCCCGCATTTCAGCAATTCCTTTGTCCGACAACAAATACGCAGATTGACCGACAGGCCGGTGCTCAGCTGCCGCGATAGGTGGAGTACGACCAAGGGGAGACAACCAGCGGTACGTGGTAGTTCTGGGCCGGATCGGCGATGCCGAAGGCAATGATGACGCGGTCGACGAAACGCGGCTGCGGAAGCGTCACGCCCTGCGCGGCAAAGTAATCGCCGGCGCCGAACACCAGCTCATACTGGCCGGCGCGCATAGCCTCGCCCTGCAGCAGCGGCGCATCGCAGCGGCCGTCGGCGTTGGTGACGGTGCTGCAGAGCAGCGTCCTTTGCGTGGCCTCGACGGCATACAGCTCGACCTGTACCCCGGCGCCCGGTTTGCCTTGCGTGACATCCAGCACGTGCGTGCTCAGTTTGCCCATTGGTTTCTCCTGTGGAATGGATGGAGAAATGATATATCGGGGGGTGGAGTTGCTTATTGAGGGAAGCTTATAAGGGCCATGCGGGCGGGCGGATAAGCTCGCGCACCTATGTCTCGCTCCCGTCATTCCCGCGCAGGCGGGAATCCAGCGGCGTCTGGCGAAACGGAGAAACGACACTGGGTCCCCGCCTCCGCGGGGATGACGGGGAAGATGATACGGGTTCCATAAACAGCAGCTCCCGCGCCCATGCCACCCTTATATCCAAGCCCATATACCCACTATTGCACCCGCCACCTGCCCTTCTCGCACGCATCTTGCATGATGAACTTTTGACACCTTTATCCGCCGTATCGCAGCCCGAGGATACCCTGCATCATGTTCCGGATATAGCTGCGCAGCGCCCCAATGCTAACCTAGCGCCACAACAAATCATGGTGGAGAGAGCATGACCCAAGCCATTCGTTACATTTATCGCGGTGAAGTCCAGACAGTCTCGGATGCGTCCCCCACCAGGACCATCCTGCAGCATGTGCGCGAAGACCATCACTGCACCGGGACCAAGGAAGGCTGCGCCGAAGGCGATTGCGGCGCGTGCACCGTCATCCTCGGCGAGCTGAAGGGCAATACGGTCGAGCTGAAGGCGGTCAATTCCTGTATCCAGTTCGTGCCCACCCTCGACGGCAAGGCGCTGTTCACCGTGGAAGACCTGAAGCAGCCGGACGGCACGCTGCATCCGGTGCAGCAGGCCATGGTCGAATGCCATGGCTCGCAGTGCGGCTTCTGCACGCCTGGCTTCGTGATGTCGCTGTGGGGCCTGTACCTGAAGCAGGAAGACAAGTCCTGCCACCCGGAACGCAAGGAAATCGACGACACGCTGTCCGGCAACCTGTGCCGCTGCACCGGCTACCGCCCGATCATCGACGCCGCCCATCGCATGCTCGACCTGCCGAAGGTGAAGTTCGACCGCGACACGCTCAAGGGCGCGCTGCAGGCGATCCAGCGCGAAGACATGCTGACCTATACCTTCGAAGGCCAGTCCTTCCACATCCCGCGCACGATCGAGCAACTGGTGCAGATCCGCGCCGAAAAGCCGGCCGCCACCATCCTGTCCGGCTCCACCGATGTCGGCCTGTGGGTCACCAAGCAGATGCGCAACCTCGGCGACATCATCTACATCAATGAAGTGGCCGCACTGCAGCAGGTGAAGGAAGCCGACGGCATGCTGGAGATCGGCGCCGCGGTCACGCTCAACGATGCCTATGCGGCGGTGTGCAAGCACTATCCGCAACTGACCGAGCTGTGGCAGCGCTTCGCTTCCCTGCCGGTGCGCAATGCCGGCACGCTTGGCGGCAACGTCGCCAACGGTTCGCCGATCGGCGATTCCGCGCCCTGGCTGATCGCGCTGGGCAGCGAGATCGTCCTGCGCGGCAAGGATGGCCGGCGCACAATGCCGCTGGAAGCCTTCTACCTCGATTACCAGAAGAAGGACCTGCGCCCGGAAGAATTCGTCGAAGCGGTACGTGTGCCGCTGCCGCAGCCCGCTGTACACTTCCGCACCTACAAGCTGTCCAAGCGCTTCGACCAGGACATTTCCGCCGTCTGCGCCGCCTTCGCCGTCACGCTCGACGGCAAGACCGTGCGCGAAGCCCGCATCGCCTTCGGCGGCATGGCCGCCACCTCGCGCCGCGCGCCCAAGGCGGAAGCGGCACTCAACGGCCGCGAATGGAATGAAGCCGCCCTCGATGACGCCATCAAGGCGCTGGCCGAAGACTACACGCCGCTCACCGACATGCGCGCCTCCAGCGCCTACCGCATGAAGTCCGCGCAGAACCTGCTGCGCCGCTTCTGGCTCGAAACCCGTCCCGACGCTCCGCTTCCCGCCGAAGCGCTCAATGCCTTCGCCTGCGCCTAAGATCATGAACAAGACCACCGAATCCTTCCTGCAACAGAAATCCGCCAAGGACTGGGCGGCCGTGGGCGTGCCACGTCCGCATGAATCGGCCGCGCTGCATGTGCTGGGCGAAGCCACCTACACCGACGACATCCCGGAGATGCAGGGCACGCTGCACGCCGCGCTCGGCCTGTCGCAAAAGGCGCACGCGCACATCAAGGGCATGGACCTCGCCGCCGTGAAGCAGTCGCGCGGCGTGGTTGCTGTCTATACCGCAAAAGACATCCCCGGCACCAATGATTGCGGCCCCATCATCCACGACGACCCGATCCTGGCCGACGGCCTGGTCGAATACGTCGGCCAGCCGATCTTCCTGGTCATCGCCGACACGCACGACAATGCACGCCGCGCCACGCGAATGGCGAAGGTCGAGTATGAAGAGCTGCAGGCGATCCTGACGCCGCAGGAAGCCAAGAAGGCGCAATCCTTCGTGCTGCCGCCGATGCACCTGCGGCGCGGCGACTTCCGCAAGGCGTTTGAAGGCGCGCCGCACCGCGTGAAGGGCGAGCTGTATGTCGGCGGACAGGAACAGTTTTACCTCGAGGGGCAGATCTCGTATGCGGTGCCGAAGGAAGACCGTGGCATGCACGTCTACTGCTCCACCCAGCATCCGTCTGAGATGCAACATGTGGTCGCACATGCGCTTAACCTGCATTCGCACCATGTGGTAGTGGAGTGCCGCCGCATGGGTGGCGGTTTCGGCGGCAAGGAGTCGCAGTCCGCGCTGTGGGCCGCCGCCGCATCGATCGCCGCTGCCAAGCTGAACCGCCCGGTCAAGCTGCGCGCCGACCGCGACGACGACATGATGGTGACGGGCAAGCGCCACGATTTCCATTACGAATACGAAGTCGGCTATGACGACGACGGCCGCATCCTCGCGGCGAAGGTGGAGATGGTGTCGCGCGCCGGCTATTCAGCCGACCTGTCCGGCCCGGTCGCGACGCGTGCCGTCTGCCACTTCGACAATACCTACTACCTGTCGGATGTCGACATCCTCGCGCTGTGCGGCAAGACCAACACGCAGTCAAATACCGCCTTCCGCGGCTTCGGCGGTCCGCAGGGTGCAATCGCGATCGAGTACATCATGGACGAGATCGCGCGCACGCTCGGCAAGGATGCGCTCGATGTGCGCAAGACCAACTTCTACGGCCGCAACGACGAGGAAGGCCGCAATGTCACGCAGTATGGCCAGAAGGTGGTCGACAACGTGATCCATGAGCTGGTCGCCGAACTGGAAGCCGACAGCGATTACCGCCAGCGCCGCGACGCAGTGCGTGCGTTCAACGAGACCAGCCCGGTGCTGAAGAAGGGCATCGCGCTGACGCCGCTCAAGTTCGGCATCGCCTTCAACCTCACCCACCTGAACCAGGCCGGCGCGCTGGTGCATGTGTATGTGGACGGGTCGGTGCTGGTCAACCACGGCGGCACGGAAATGGGCCAGGGCGTGAACACCAAGGTCGCGCAGGTGGTCGCGCATGAGCTGGGTCTGGACCTGTCGCATGTGCGCGTGTCGGCTACCGACACCAGCAAGGTTGCCAACACCTCGGCGACCGCCGCATCGACCGGTGCCGACCTCAACGGCAAGGCTGCGCAGGACGCCGCGCGCCAGATCCGCGAACGCCTGACCGCCTTTGCCGCACAGGCATGGAAGGCCGATCCGGCAAGCATTCGCTTTGCGGACAACCAGATTGTTATCGACGGCAATCCGCAGCCCTTCGAGGAAGTCGTGCGCAAGGCCTACAACGCCCGCGTGCAGCTCTGGTCGGACGGTTTCTATGCAACGCCCGGCCTGCACTGGGATGCGGCGTCGATGACCGGCAATCCGTTCTTCTATTTCGCCTACGGCGCCGCCGTCTCGGAAGTCGTGGTCGACACCCTGACCGGCGAATGGAAACTGCTGCGCGCCGACGCGCTGTACGATGCCGGCAATTCGCTGAACCCGGCCATCGACATCGGCCAGGTCGAAGGCGGCTTTATCCAGGGCATGGGCTGGCTCACCACCGAAGAATTGTGGTGGAACCAGGCCGGCAAGCTGATGACGCATGCGCCGTCGACCTACAAGATTCCCGGCATCTCCGATTGCCCGCGCGACTTCCGCGTGAAGCTGTTCAAGAACCGCAATGCGTCCGACAGCATCCACCGTTCCAAGGCTGTCGGCGAACCGCCGCTGCTGCTGCCGTTCTCGGTATTCTTCGCGATCCGCGACGCGGTTGCCAGCGTGGGCGACTACAAGGTGAACCCGCCGCTCAACGCGCCGGCCACCAGCGAAGCCATCCTGAATGCGGTCGACGCGGTGCGCGCTGCGGGAAAATAAGATGAACTGGCTCGCCGCAATCAACATGCTCGCAGCACGGCCGGAACCGGCGGGGCTGG
>NZ_LSTO01000001.1:3728912-3734851 GCF_002211445.1 Noviherbaspirillum denitrificans
CGGCCGGTTTCCATGAAGCTGAGGTGGCGCGTGGAAATTTCGGCCTCGAGCGCGAGGTCGAGCTGGCTCATGCGGCGGCGCTGGCGCCATTCGCGCAGGAAGTCTCCGACAGGACGGGCGGCGTGCATCATGGGAATGATGATAGCGGAAGGACGCAAAGCCTTCCCATTACCTCGCACGTAATCGACTTGCCTCCCCGGGTGGACAAAGATGGCATCACCGTAGTCCATTCACCCCAACCTTGAGGAGCTTGCCATGCTGAACATCCACTCCCCCGCCTTCCTGCGCCGTGTCCTGGTCGCCGATGCCGTATCGGCACTCGCCATGGGACTGATGCTGATTGCCGCCGCAGGCGCACTCGAACCCCTGCTCGGGCTACCCGAGGTGCTGCTGCGCGAAACCGGGTTCGTGCTGCTGCCGATCGCCGCCTTCGTCGCCTGGGCCGGCATGCGGAAAGAGCTGTCGCGCCGCCTCGTGTGGGCAGTCATCATCGTCAATGCTTTGTGGGTCGCGGACAGCTTCGTGCTGCTGGTGTCGGGATGGGTAACGCCGACCTTCCTCGGCCAGGCATTCGTCGTGGGACAGGCCCTGATCGTGGCCGTGTTCGCGGAGCTGGAATTCTTCGGCGTGCGCCGCGCGCGGATGGCAACGGCGTGAAAGACAATGCCTGCCGGGACGCTCCCGGCAGGCATGCATGGACTTACAGGGCGAGCCGCTTGCGGGCCGCCATGTACTCGGCCTTCAGCTTTTCCACCACTTCCGGCACGGTCATGACGGCATCCATCAGGCCCACACCCTGGCCGGCGCCCCAGATGTCGCGCCAGGCCTTGGCCTTGCTGCCGCCGCCGGAGCCGAAGTTCATCTTGGTCTTGTCGGCGGTCGGCAGGTTGTCCGGATCGAGGCCGGCGGCGACGATGGACTTGCGCAGGTAGTTGCCGTGCACGCCGGTGAACAGGTTGGTGTAGACGACGTCGGCGGCGGTCGACTCGACGATGGCCTGGCGGTAGGCCTCATCCACATTCGATTCCTTCGTCGCCAGCCAGCGTGAGCCGATGTACGCGAAATCGGCGCCCATCGCCTGTGCGGCAAGGATCGCATCGCCGGTCGCAATCGAGCCGGACAGCGCGATCGGACCGTTGAAGAACTTGCGCACTTCCCCCACCAGTGCAAACGGCGACAGCGCGCCGGCATGGCCGCCCGCGCCCGCCGCGACCAGGATCAGGCCGTCGACGCCGGCTTCCAGCGCCTTCTGCGCGTGGCGGATCGAAATCACGTCATGCAGCACGATGCCGCCGTAGCTGTGCACCGCATCCAGCATTTCCTTCGGCGGCGCGCGCAGGCTGGAGATGATGATCGGGACCTGGTGCTTCACGCACACCGCGACGTCATGTTCGAGGCGGTCGTTGGACTGGTGCACGATCTGGTTGACCGCGATCGGGCCGACCTTTGCGCCCGGGTTGGCTTCCTTGAAGGCGGCGAGGTCTTCCTGGATTTCGGTCAGCCAGGTGTCCAGCAGTTCCGCCGGGCGCGCATTGAGCGCGGGGAAGGAACCGACGATGCCGGCCTTGCACTGCGCCTTGACCAGCGCCGGGCCGCTGGCGATGAACATCGGCGAGGCGATCACGGGCAGGCTGAGGTTTTGCAGCACGGGCGGCAAATGGGTGTTGCTCATGAAGACTCCTTTGGTGTTTGTCCGGGCCGCCGGGCGGCTTCCGTGGCAGTTTTTTTCGATGTGCCAATGTCCCTTGGCATTGCGTTTTTTTGCATTCTGTTTATGATGTTATCAGAAAAAACAATGTTTTTGTCAAACGCATGGCCACCCGCAAAACCACCGCAGAAAAGCCCTCCATCGATTTCCGCCAGGCGCAGGAGGACCTGCGCGCCACCTTGCGCCAAGGCATGCTCGACGCCGCCACGCGACTGCTCACCGAAGAAGGCCCAGCCGCCATGACCGTGCGCCGCGTGGCCGAGGCGGTCAACTGTTCCACTACGCTGCTGTACTCGCTGTTCGGCGGCAAGGATGGCCTGGCCAACGAGCTGTACCTGGAAGGCTTTGCCCGCCTGAAACAAGAATTCCGCCAGGCTGCCGAACAGGCGCGTGCACGCAAGCAAGACATGCAAGGTCTCGCGCCGCTGCGCCTGCATGCGCAGGTGTACCACCAGTACGCGAAGCGCAACCCGAGCTATTACATGGTGATGTTCGGCGATGCGATCGCCGGCTTCGTGCCGCCGGTGGAGTCGCGCAAGCAGGCGTGGGAATCGCTCGCGGTCCTCATCGACACCTGCGAAGGCTGCATGAAGAGCGGCGCGCTGCCGCCCTCCAACCCGACCGCCGCCGCGCGCCTGCTATGGGCGGCGATGCACGGCGCGGTCAGCCTCGAACTCAAGGGCTATTACCTGAAAACCGAACGCGCCGACGAACTGTTCGACGCCGCCGTCAACGCGGTCCTGCTGTCGCTGAAGTTGGGACCGAACGCGCACGCATAACAACAAGGAGACCGAAAACATGGCTTATCAATGCTTCACCCTCGACATCCAGGACAAGGTCGCGCACCTCGTGCTGAACCGCCCTGCGACGCTCAACACCATGCACCCGGTGCTGTGGCGCGAACTGACCGACATCCTGCAGATGCTGCAGCGCGACGCGCCCGCCCGCGCGCTCGTGATCTCTTCCACCGGCCGGCACTTCACGGCCGGCATGGCGCTCGATGTGTTCGGCGCGGATTCGGGCATCTCGCTGAACGACGGCAACGCCGGCGGCCGCGCCAATATCGCACCGCAGCTGACCGACATGCAGCAGGCATTCAACCTGATCGAGCAATTGCGCATGCCGGTCATCGCCGCCATCCACGGCGGCTGCATCGGCGGCGGCGTAGACATGGCCTGTGCCTGTGACATCCGTCTCGCGACGGCCGACGCGTTCTTCTGCATCCAGGAAATCAACATCGGCATGACCGCCGACCTCGGCACCCTGCAGCGCCTGCCCAAGCTGATCCCGGAAGGCGTGGTCCATGAACTCGCCTACACCGGCCGCCGCCTGCCCGCGCAACGCGCGCTGGCGCTCGGCCTGGTCAATGAAGTGTTCGACACGCAGGAGCTGATGGTCGAAGCAGCGCTGCAGATGGCGCGCGAAATCGCGGAAAAGCCCCCGGTCGCGATCTGGGGCAGCAAGCAGGCGATCCACTACGCGCGCGATCATTCGACGCACGATGCCTTGCAGCAGATGGGATGGCTGCAATCCGGCATCTGGCGCACCGGCAACCTGGTGGAAGCCTTCCTGGCCAAGCAGCAGGGGCGCGCACCGGAGTTCGACGACCTGCCGCCGCTGAAGTCGTTTGCGGATGGCAGCTATGAATTGAAATAATCAACAGGAGACGGCCATGTTCCAACCGAAACTCATGCAAGGCAAGCGCATCCTCGTCACCGGCGGCGGCACAGGTCTTGGACGTGCGATGGCGGAGAGATACCTGTCGCTCGGCGCCGACATCTACATCTGCGGCCGTCGCAAGCAGGTCTGCGACGAGACCGCGCAGGAACTGATGGCCGCGCACGGCGGCAGCGTGAAAACCTTCGGCATCGATATCCGTGATGCGGCGGCGGTGGACGACATGGTCGAGCAGATCTTTGCCGACGGCCCGCTGACCGGCCTGGTCAACAACGCCGCCGGCAACTTCATCTCCCCGACATCCGCACTGTCGCCGAAGGGCTTCGACGCCATCGCCAACATCGTCATGCACGGCACCTTCTACGTCACGCATGCCGTCGGCAAGCGCTGGGTCGACATGGCGATGAAGGGGCAATGGAAACCGGAAGACGGCTACCGCAGCGTGATATCGATCATCGTGACCTGGGTGCTGAACGGCGGCCCCTTCGTCGTGCCGTCGGCGATGAGCAAGTCCGCGATCCATGCGATGACGATGTCGCTGGCGACAGAATGGGCGCAGTACGGCATCCGCCTGAATGCGATCGGCCCGGGCGAGATTCCGACCGAAGGCATGAGCAAGCGCCTCAATCCCGGCGAGGAACCGGACGCGCGCTCGGCAAAGACCAATCCGATGGGACGCGCCGGCAAGATGGAAGAATTGCAGAACCTCGCCACCTTCCTGATGGCCGACGGCTGCGACTGGCTGACCGGACAGGCGATCATGATGGATGGCGGCCACCACCTGGCGACCGGCGGCAACTTCTATGAACTGCGTTCGTGGTCGGCCGACCAGTGGAAGGAAGCGCGCGACCGCATCGAGGCGCAGAACAAGAAGGACAAGGAACAGCGGACGGCCTGACGCCAGCATAACGAGCAAAGGACGTAGGGTGGGTAGAGCGCAGCGAAACCCGCCAATTGCGGCATTTGGAGCGCGCGGTGGGTTTCGCTGCGCTCTACCCACCCTACGGTTCTCTCCCGCTAGTCCTTGTTGACGAGCCTGCCTGCCTTCACTTCCGCAGCACCCGCGCGCACCAGTTGCGCAACTGCCCAGTGCGCGAGCTCGGACGCATCCTTCTTCAGGTAGCGCCGGTTCGATTCCTGGAACAGGTACATGCCCGTCAGCATGGGCTCGAGCTCTTCCAGCGCGATCGACTGCTTCTCCAGCAGCAGGAATTTCAATAGCACCTTGACCGCGTTCTGCGCATTGCGTGCAGGATCGCCCATGAAATACTCGACGCGCGAGAACGCCGTCTCCAGCGCCTTGCCCACTTCCGTGAACGGCGCGCCATGCCCGGGAATGACCAGCTTCACGTCGAGCGATGCGATCAGTTCCAGCGTCGCCCGCACGTCGCCGAATCCCGGTTCGCCTTCCAGTTCGGGGAACACCACACCGAATCCGTTCTGCCACAGCGCATCGGCGGAAATCAGGACGCGCTCATCCGCGCAATACAGGATCAGCGAATGTGGATCATGCCCCGGCGCGCCCATTGCCTGCCAGGTCATGTCGCCGAGCGTGAGCAGGTCTCCGGGTGAAATCGTGTCGTCGAAGGTGAAGCGCGGGCATTGCTGGCCGGTGGCCTTGTAGGTCAGCGCATCTTCGTTCCAGCTGCGCACCTTGTCCGCCTCGGCGGCGGGGATGGACGTGCGGCATGCGTATTCCGCCTGCAGCGCGGCATTGCCGCCGCAATGGTCGGAGTGCAGGTGCGTGTTCACAAGCCGGTCCAGCTTGCGCCCCTGCAGCGCATGCGAAACGAGCGCGAGCGTCTGCGCGGCGTGGGTGGCGTATCCGCTGTCGACCAGCGCGGTTTCATGGGCGCCGGTGAAGAGAATGTTGTTCGATGACAGCCAGCCGCGTTCGAAGACGCGCATCGTTCCGGGAAGCTTCATTTTTTCATCTGATAAGCGAGGGAAATCTTTGCGAACTCGACCAGCACTTCCTTCGCGCCGCCGTTGAAGGTGGCGTAGGCGGTGCCGGTGCGGACGATGAGGCGCGGCGGGAAGATCCAGCCGAGGTAGGGAATGCCGATCATCTTCGCACTGCGGATGTCATGCCACTCCACCTTGCGGTTGTACATCCAGGTCTGCGTGATGCCCTTGTCGTCGATGGTGATGGTCGAACGCAGGAACCAGTAATAACTCACGCCCAGCATCAGCGCGGCGCCCAGCAGCAGCGCCTTGACGCCGAAGCTGTACTGCATCAGCGGGAAGCGCAGCGCGATGTGGGTGCCATAGCCGGCGAGGATGACAGTCAGGATGGTGGCCAGCACCTTGAACGTTCCGCTGTAGGCCGGACCGGTCACCGTTTTCTCCGGCTTGTAGAACTCGAATTTCATGAAATGGCTTTTCTGTGTATGCCTTGCGGCAGTGTTTGCGCTTGCCTGAGCAGGTCGGAATCGAAGAAGGGGTCGTCACGCAGGTAGGCAACCAGCATGTCGGTGGAATCCACGCCCCAGAAGCAGCGATTATCCACGACCGCCGTGGGCACACCAAACACATTCGCGGCGGTTGCCCTTTT
>NZ_LSTO01000001.1:3734861-3773160 GCF_002211445.1 Noviherbaspirillum denitrificans
CGAAATTCGGGCTGCGGAACAATCTGCGCACGCTGCCGGCCGCCGAATACGGCTTGCCGAGGTTGCCCAAGGTCGGCCTTGTGCTGCATCGCCTGGAAGCGGAACCTGGGCAGACATGTGCATTGCTGGCAGCCAACCTGCGCGAAAGCGTGTCGGCTTGACCGCCATTCAGGCCGAATTCAATGTCTTCAATTTATCGATATCCGCGCAGTCGTTCATATTCCTTGATCTGCGCCGGTTCGAGCACGTCTGCCATGCTCAGGTGATAGCGAAGATGCGCCGCGCGCAATGCGCCGTGAATCCGCGCAGCGTCAGTCGTGGCTGCCTGCACCGACTCCCAGGATGCGCCCTTTTCCCGGAATAGCCTGTCGAGTGCAGCCTCCGCCAGGATCAACCGTTCTCCAAGTTCGATCGTCTCCCGCTGCATCGCCGAAAATAATTGCCATGTCTTGGCCACTTGGGTCTCGCTTAACCTCAACTGGTCTGCCAGCGCCAGCACATGCGATGGGCCGGGATAACCGTTGAGTTCAGCGGGCAATGCCAAGGACATGCCTTTTCCGCTGCGCAAATCTTCCATCTGCTGCGCGGAGAACGCTTTGACCTCGCGCTGCTGCATGCCGGCATAGGGCGCGCCGGGCAACCTGGCATTCTGTTCCTGACCTGCGGGGTGCTGATGCAGATGCTGCGCAGATGCCAGCGACGACACGAGCAATGTGGCGAGTGTGATGAGCCGCTTCATTTGGTGTCCCGTTAAAGTCAGTGATGTGCGTATTGTTGCGGCGAACGCGGCGCACGGCATATGATTGCAATCATATGAAGGCAAAAATGTCCTCCGCTGCATTGGCAGCAACAGATGTCGCCATGGTCAATGCACCCGATATCGGGAGCATTTCTCCGACGCGCCAGAGTATCGCGGCCGGCAATGCCGTGTTCAGGCAGGGTGACCCGACGTTCGGGCTGTTCTATCTCGCACTCGGACACGTCCGCCTGGTACGTCTCACCGCGTCCGGGGATGAGGTCATCACGCATAACGTCCGTCCTGGCGAGTTTTTTGCGGAGGCATCCTTGTCCTCGTCGTCTTATCACTGTGATGCCGTCGCTGTTTGCGACAGCGACGTCCTTGTCTATCCGGCGAACGAGCTGATCGAGGAGTTTCGCAAGAATCCGGCCGAGTTATGGCAGTTCACCAGCCGACTGGCGCGCCAGGTGCAGGGCTTGCGAACGCGTTTGACGCTCAGGCAGATCAGGTCGGCGCGCGAGAGGATCTTGCAGGCGTTGCGGCTGCAATGCGATACGCATGGCTTGTGCAGAATAGAGGGAACCCTCAAGCATTTTGCGGAGGAGATCGGGCTCACCCATGAAGCGCTGTATCGCGCGCTTGCGGAGCTCGAACGCTCCAAGGCCATTGTCCGCACGGACAACGGCATCGTTCTGAATCAAAACGTGTAAGTACCGGACTCGCTTTCGTCGGCTTGCGGTCGTCAGTCCGCTATCTTCCGTCGCAGTGACTTGACCTCGCCGCGACGCACCTTTGTGTCGACGCGCTTCCTCTGCGAGCTGCGGGTGGGCGTGGTCGACCGTCGAACGCGCGGCAAGACCGCGACGCTCGCCACGATTTCCTGCAAGCGCTGCAAGGCTTCTTCCTTGTTCTTTTCCTGGCTGCGGTGCGTCTGCGCCTTGATGATCACGACGCCCTCCTTCGTGATGCGCTGGTCGCTCAATGCAAGCAAGCGCTCCTTGAGAGGATCGGGCAAGGACGACGCGCGGATGTCGAAGCGCAAGTGAATTGCGCTGGACACCTTGTTGACGTTTTGACCGCCCGCGCCCTGGGCGCGAATTGCGGTGAATTCGATTTCGTTCTCGGGGATGACCGGGGCGCGGATGATGGTGGTCCTGGACGGTTACGCCGCGTTCGTGCCGAAGTGGACCTTCGGCTTCTTGGGCTTCTTCGGCTTTTTCAGCACCTGCCCGGCGGCGTCGGTCATCGGCACGCGGTGCTCCGGCTCAAAGCCGGGCTCTTCGACGCGCCGCAAGGTGTGCCGGGTCAGGCGTTCGATCGCCGCCAGCAACTGCACTTCATCCGCGCATACCAGCGAGATCGCCTCCCCCGTGGCGCCGGCGCGGCCGGTGCGGCCGATGCGATGGATATAGTCTTCGGCAACGATAGGCAAATCAAAGTTGACCACGTGCGGCAGGTCGTCGATATCGAGGCCGCGCGCGGCCACATCGGTTGCCACCAATATTTGCACTTCATTTGCCTTGAACCGTTCCAGCGCGCGCAGGCGTGCCGGCTGCGGCTTGTCGCCGTGGATCGAGTCGGCACCGACGCCCTGTGCGATCAGATCGTCGACCAGCTGTTCGACGCCCCTGCGGGTCTTCACGAACACCAGCACTTGCCCCCATCGGTTTTTTTCCATCAAATGGCAGAACAGTTCCGTCTTGCGCTTCTTGTCGACCGGGATCACCCACTGCACGATGTCCTTGGCCGCGGTATTGCGCGGGCTGACGTCGATGCTCAGCGGATCGCGCAGCATCGCGCCGGCCATGGCGCGGATCGCATCGGAGAACGTCGCGGAAAACAGCAGGGTCTGCCGGCGCTTCGGCAGCGCCGCGAACACCGCATCCAGTTCGCGCGCGAATCCGAGGTCGAGCATGCGGTCGGCCTCGTCCAGCACCAGCGTCTGCAGCTGGTTGAACTTGACCGCGTTCTGCCGATGCAGGTCGAGCAGGCGGCCCGGCGTCGCGACCAGGACATCGAGCCCTTTGCGCATCTTCATCATCTGCGGATTGATGCTCACCCCGCCATATGCCGCCGACGTGCGCAACGGCAGGTTCTTGCCGTACTCGCGAAAGCTCTGATGCACCTGTTCCGCCAGTTCGCGCGTGGGCACCAGCACCAGCGCGCGCACCGAATTGCTGGCCACTTGCGGCCCTTCCGTGGCCAGGCGCTGCAGCAAGGGCAGCGCAAAGCCCGCGGTCTTGCCGGTACCGGTTTGCGCCGCCACCATCAGGTCGCGGCCGGCCAGCACCGCCGGAATCGCCTGCGCCTGCACCGGCGTAGGGGTTTTGTAGCCGAGCGCGTCGAGGGAGCGCAGCAGCGGATCGATCAGGCCGAGGGAGGTAAACGCCATGGGAATAACCGGGATGTTGAAATTTCAGAAAAGGCAGGATGCAGAGTGTAGCCTGTCCTGCGCATGGCAACCGGATTCCGTGATGCCCGGAGACTTTGCAAGGGGTGGCTCAAGGGACGCAAGGCCAGGCAAGGGAATATTGAGTCACGTCAACTTCCTTGCCATTTGCCTGAATGGGGATCAGGCGCAATGTTACTCTTGGTTTCCCAACTCTCCCATGGAGCGGCCATGCTGGTTGATTTGAGCCCCGAGATGCTGCAGCTGGTGGCGAACGCCCAGAATACGCAGGGATTCATGCGGGAAAAGCTGCTGAGAATCGCCGGCGACTTTGCGGAAGCATTTCCGGATCCGAACCCGCAGCCGGTCACCGTGATCAATCTCGCCCGGTGGCTGTGCCCCCAGGCGGAACAACCCCTGGACTCGTAGCGCGTGTACCTCCATTCATGCCGGCACGTTGCCATGCCGGGGCCTTGTTTTCCCTTTCCAAAAAATATTTCCATAGCGCAACTTCACCTTCTGTTCTATATTGAAGATAACCAGTTGTAAAAACAAAAACAAAACGTACAGTTAATGCCGCACGGACGTGCGGCACCCTATTGGAGTCCCACCGGAGACGGGGCAAATGGTCAGGCCATGCAAGGATCAGAGCGTACGCGCCAAGTATGCGATGCAGCGGATGATAATGGCGCAGACGCGCATGCTGGTGTCGATGAACTCGTCGGAGGAATGGGAGCGCGCGTACAAATGGGCTGCTGCCTGGGGCGTGGCATCGCAGATAGCCAGGACATGCGCCTATACGGACACATGCATCCATCGCAGTTATTGCTCTCCGCAGCCACCTGACAAGAAGCTTGCGAAATAGAGCAGGCCTGCGCGTGCAGCCTGTTTCCTGACGACGCCAGGAAACAGGCCTGTCAGACCGTGAACATCTACCCGAACAGCTTGGTGGCAGTCTCGGCAATCAGGCGCCCCTGAAAACGGGCGCCTTCCAGTTCAATCTGCGACGGCTGGCGTTGTCCCTGTCCGCCGGCGATGGTCGTCGCACCGTAGGGGGCGCCCCCCACGATTTCGTCGAGCGTCATCTGGCCCTGGTGGCTGTAGGGCAAGCCGACGATGGTCATGCCGAAGTGAAGCATGTTGGTAATGAGGGCAAACAAGGTTGTCTCCTGGCCGCCGTGCTGGGTGGCCGTCGAGGTAAACGCGCCGCCCACCTTGCCATGGAGCGCCCCGCGAGCCCATAGTCCGCCGGTCTGATCCAGGAAACTTGCCATTTGACCCGGGATGCGGCCGTAGCGGGTCGGGCAGCCGATGATGATGGCGTCGTAACCGGGGAGTTCATCGACGGTGGCGATCGGTGCTGCCTGGTTCAGCTTGAAGTGCGCGTTCCGGGCGACATCTTCCGGTACGGTCTCCGGCACACGCTTGACATCTGCAGTGGCGCCGGCAGAGCGGGCACCTTCGGCCACGGCATTGGCCATGGTCTCGATATGTCCGTAGGTCGAGTAGTACAGGACGAGGACTTTTGCCATTTTCTTCTCCTTGTAATGTGAGGGATTGTTGTCAAGCAAGACACTCGGTGGGACTTTGGATCGATGCAACTCCAGGCTGCTTCATACTAGCTGACAGGAGTATCGCGGCACAAGGATGCCGTGCCAGCTCGTTCAACAAGCAGCGTCAGACTAAGCGCTGATTTTTTGAGAAAAAAACGTCAAGCAAGCATCGCCCTTTTTCCGAAGATTGCGCAGTTTCGGAAACACCCCGTGTGCCGGCAGGAAAACCCTTGCCACTGCCAGTGCACAGCGCCAACTAAAAGGTGCTTGCACTGGAACCATGTGTCCTCTTTTGGATTCTTATCTTTCCTGGCGTTAGCTGCGCGTCATTAAGGTGCGCCGCCTTTCATGACGTGACCTATGAAAGATGACCTGATCCACAGTGCGGCGACAATTGACGGTCCGGTTCCGGAGCATCAGGCACTGTTGCAGGCCGTGTTCGCCATCGAAACAGTCGGCGTGCTGTTTTTCAACCTTGATGGACAAATCGTCAACGCCAATCCCGCCTTTGAGCGCATGTGCGGATATACCCGTGACGAGCTCTGCACAACCGCGCATTGGGAACAGCTGACAGATCCCGAATTCTTTGCCGTCACTTACGAGGTGGCGGAAAGGTTGGCGACCGAAGGCCGTACCCCCCCTTACGAAAAAATGATGATCCGCAAGGATGGCACCCGATGGTGGGGATTGTTCGCGCCAACACGCCTTTCCGGGAGCGGCCTCGAATCAAGATGCGCGGAATTCATTCTGGACATTACAGAACGCAAGAACGCGGAAACGGCGCTCGGCGAAAGCGAGGAGCGCTTCCGCTCGCTGGTACAAGGGTTTGCGCAGGCGGTATGGGAAACGGACATCGACGGTGTGGTGGTGACCGATTCGCCGAGCTGGCGCGCCTTTACCGGCCAGACGATCAAGGAATGGATGGGCCGTGGATGGATCAATGCGGTTCATCCCGACGATCGGGAATACGCCTTACGTCAGTGGGACGACGCGGTGCGTTCAAGACGGGGAGCGAACGCGGAATTCCGCTTGAAGTCCGCCAGGGACAATGATTGGCGCTGGACCAACGTGCGCGCGGCACCGATCTTCGATAGCAACGGATCCCTTCGCAAATGGGTCGGCATCAATATCGACGTGGATGACCAGCGGCGCATGCAGGAGGCCCTGCGAGCGGCTGCCGTGCGAGACGCATTCCGTGTTCGCCTGGCTGATGTGCTGCATCCGCTGGACGAGCCCATCGCTATCCAGGAAGAAGCTGCGCGCATGCTTGGACGACACCTCTGCGTGGCGCGCGCGTTATACGTCGAAGTCGAGCCGGATAAGGAACACGTGCTCGTCCAGCGCGACTTTGCCGAAGGTGTGGGAAGTCAGGTGGGCCGCCACAAAATCAGCGACTTCGGCGCGTTTCTCCTGGAGGCATTCCGCGCCGGCCACACGATCGTGGTGCGGGACAGCTCCAGCGATCCTCGATTGGGCAAGGCTGAGCAGGCTGCATATGACGCAGTTTCGGTGCGCGCGTTTGTTGGTGTCCCGCTGATCAAGAACGGGAAATTCGTCAGCGCGCTTACCGTCAACCATCCAGGCGCTCGCACGTGGACGGCCGACGAGATTGCGCTGATTGAAGAGGTTGCCGAACTGACGTGGGCGGCAGTCGAGCGAGCGCGCGCCAACCAAGCCCGTCGCGCGTCGGAGGAGCGTCTGCGGGCACTGTTCGATTCCATGACTGAGGCATTCGCCATCATGGAGGCCATTCCCGCCGACGCCGAAACCAGCGTGGACTATCGTTTCCTCGAAACCAACCCCGCCTTTGACCGACATATTCGTCTGCACGCCCCGCGCGAACACACCCTGCAGGAACTGCTGCCGGACATCGAACCTTATTGGCTGGAGAGATTCGAGCAGGTTCTGCACACCGGGGCGCCGACACAATTCGAGGCTTACATCGCCTCACACTATCGCTGGTTCGCCATTTCCGCGACACGCCTCGGCAACGACAACGGCTTGCGCCTGGCGGTTGTGTTTACCGACATCACCGAACGCAAGCTGGCGGAAGAAAAAATTCGGCATGCCTCCTTGCATGATGCACTGACCGGCTTGCCGAACAGGACAATGCTCTTCGAATATGCCAGCCATCTCTTGCCCCACAACAGGCGCACCAATCAATGCGCCGCTGTCTTGTTCCTGGACCTCGATCGCTTCAAACCGATCAATGACTCGCACGGGCACATGACAGGGGACCTGGTTTTGAAGGAAATTGCCAGGAGGCTGGTCATGGGTGCGCGCGAGGAGGACATTGTCGTTCGCCTGGGCGGAGACGAGTTTGTGATTCTTCTGCAAGACCTCAAGGACGCGGCCGCAGCGGCGGAAGTTGCCATCCACATCCTGGACAGGATCAACCAGCCGTACCATATCGGCGAACTGTCGCTGTCGTTGTCCACCTCGATCGGCATCAGCCTGTTCCCGGGCGACGGACAGGACATTGATACCCTCATCAGCCAGGCCGACATGGCGATGTACCAGGCCAAGCAAGCCGGCAGCAATAATTTCCAATTCTATTCGCCGGAATATTCGGCCGAGACAAGACTGCAGCGCGTCATCGAGCAACAACTCAAAAGCGCATTGCGCAACAGCACCTTCCATCTCTGTTACCAGCCGGTATTGGATGTGGAAACCGGCCGCATCGTCAGTGTGGAAGCCCTGCTCCGCTGCCACGAAACCAATATCGGTCCGGACCGGTTCATCCCGATCGCGGAAACCACCGGCATCATCAATCCGATCGGGCGCTGGTTGCTGGCGGAAGCCGCGCGGCAGCACAAGGCCTGGCTTGACCATGGACTGCCGTTGATCCCGATTGCGGTCAACGTATCAGTGGTGGAATTTCGTGACCGGGATTTCCCCAACCGTTTTGAAGACACGGTCAGCGAACATGGCATCGAGACGAATGCGCTGCAATTGGAAGTGACCGAAACGGCAGTGATGGACGACGTCGAGCACGCCATCGCCATGTTGTCCCGCCTGCAGGCGCTGGGCGTGAAAATCCTGCTGGATGACTTTGGCACCGGACATTCGAGCCTCGCCTATCTTGCACGCCTGCCCTTGAACAAGGTCAAGATCGACAAGTCGTTCGTGACACCGCTGGACAAGGACAAGACCAGCCGCGTGGTGACCAATGCAATGATTGCGCTCAGCCGAACCCTGGGCCTGGAAGTCGTGGCGGAAGGTGTGGAAACGGAAGGCGCACTGGAGTACATCCGCACGCATGGATGCACGCAAGCCCAAGGCTATTACCTTGGGCAGCCGATGTCAGGCGCCGACTTCGAGCACTGGTACTGGGAGAAAGGGCAACACCTCCAGAATACCGGTGACCTCAATTGCAATGTCCGACACTGAATGACCATTCGTACAGGCATCGAGCACCAGCAACGGCAAATCAGCGGATAGTTCAACTGTGCAGTTTTTGGAATATCTCAAGCAACGGTTTTATCCCGCTTCCAAACCGCGCAATCGACCCGCAGTGCTCCTTGAGTTGCCGGAATCGATCGATGTCGAGTGTTCGACTTCGAAGGCGGCTGTAACCAGGCCGGATTCAGGACTGAGCCAAACGACGTCGATAAGGCGCACCGAGTCCATCCCTGCGGTGACACCCGCCGGGAGTTCATCGCCATTCCCCTAATAGTTTATGGGTATTGTAGCGAGCGAATGGTGAACGCCCAGCTACAAGCGCACCTGTTTTCCCTCTTTGTCCGGGTTACTTGATGGCGAACCGGACATTGGCCGTCTTTTTGTCCGCCAGCGTGATTGCAGCAATGACCTTGGCGCCACTCGCCAGTTTTGCGTCGCCCTTCGATATGAGGGTGTTTTCCCCCGCGGGTTCGAGAGGCACTTCCGATTTGTCCGTACCGTTCAGCACGGTGAGCTTGCCGATGGCGCCACTCGTTGCAACCGGTTTTCCATGGTCTTCCACATAAATCGTGGCCCTCCCTTCTTTGGCCACGAGTTCAAGGCTGACACCGTTGCTTGATTCCTGAACGATGCCCCCGTGCTTGGCTTTTTCTCCGTGAGCGAAAACACTGCTGCTTGCGAATACCGTGACGGCCAACGCGGCCAGGACGAAAACTTTTTTCATTGCTATCTCCGAATGATTCAGCCAGCGGCTTGCATGGGCGCCGCTGCAATACCCGTTTTCAATATGCTTCCTGCGTCTGGCCGGCGACGATCGCCTCCAGCGGCTTTCTGCCTACCAGCCAGAAAATCAGCGGCGTCAGCAGCGTGTCGAGAAGGGTCGAGCTGACGAGGCCGCCGAAAATGACAACCGCGACCGGATGCAGGATTTCCTTGCCTGGCGCGTCAGCGGCAAGAAGAAGCGGCACCAGTGCGAAGGCCGCAACGAGCGCAGTCATCAGCACCGGGGTCAGGCGCTCGAGCGAGCCGCGAACAATCATCTTCGTGCCGAAGGTCTCGCCTTCGAACTTGCACAGGTTGATGTAGTGGCTGACCTTCAGGATGCCGTTGCGCGTCGCAATGCCGGTCAGGGTGATAAACCCGACCATTGATGCGACAGACAGCGAAATCCCGGCAAGCCACATGGCAATGACGCTGCCGATCAGCGCGAAAGGAATGTTCCCCATGATGACCAGTGCCAGGACGCCTGACTTGTAGCGGGAGTACAGGACCAGGAAGATCATCGCCAGTGACACCAGCGACAGGCCGACGATCAGCCTGGTCGCCTGCTCCTGCGCCTGGAACTGCCCTTCAATGCTGATGAAGTAGCTTCCGGGAAGAGGCGTGGCTGCAACCGCCGTCCGGATGTCGGCGATGATGCGCGACATGTCGGAACCATCCGTGTTTGCGTACACGACCATACGCCGACGACCGTTTTCGCGACCGATCTGGTTGGGGCCGTCACTTTCCTCGACCGATGCGATGGCCGAGAGCGGGACCTGGCCGGCCGGGCTGTCCAGCATCACCCGAGACAGGTCCTGCGGCGACCGGCGCTGATCGGGCAGCCTGACCATCAAGTCGAAGCGACGCGGGCCATCCACCACCTGCGTCACCCGGTCGCCTTCCGACAAGGTCTCAAGGGCCTTGAGCACCTGACCCGGCGCCAGGCCATACTGCGCCGCCTTGCGGTAGTCGACTCGGACTTTGATTTGCGGGATCAGTACCTGGCGTTCGACGGACAAGTCGACAAGGCCGGGCACCGAGGCAAGCTTTCCTCGCAATCCTTCTGCCAAGCCACGCAGGGTGTCCAGGTCGTCGCCGAAGATCTTGATGGCTATCTGCGCGCGCACACCTGAGAGAAGGTGGTCGAGCCGGTGAGAAATAGGTTGGCCAATCGAGATCGCGGCGGGAATCACGCCCATCTTTTCCCGAAGGTCAGCCATGATCTGTTCGCGGTTTCTCTCCGAGCGCTTCACGTCCACGTCGATTTCCGCCGAGTGGACGCCTTCTGCGTGCTCATCCAATTCCGCACGGCCAGTCCGGCGTCCCACCTTGGTGACCTCTGGCACTTGCTTGATCAGGCTTTCCGCCAACGTGCCCATACGGTTTGCCTCGGCAAGCGATGTCCCCGGCGTAAACGTCATTCCCATCACGAGGGAACCTTCGTTGAACGGCGGCAGGAAAGCCTTCGGGAAAAACGGCACGGTGGCGGCGGCGGCGACAACGGCCAGTCCTGCAACCACCAGGATGGCCTTCGCCCGGGGAAAGGACCATTCCAGCGCCGCGGTGTCCCAGCTTTTCAGTTTGCCAACGATCGGACTGTCGCCGTGCCCCAGCTGTTTCATCCTGGGGAGCAGGTAGTACGACAGCACCGGCGTGACCGTTATTGATACCAGCATGGATGCCAGGATCGAGACGATGTAGGCCACGCCGAGGGGCGCGAAGAGACGCCCTTCAATCCCTGGCAATGCAAAGAGCGGCACGAACACCAGAACGACGATCACGGTGGCGTAAACGATGCCTGAGCGCACCTCGACCGAAGCATTCCAGATGGTTTCCAGCACTGACGATGCTTTCACGTCGCCCTGTCGCTGTTTCAGCCGCCGCAGAATGTTTTCCACGTCGACCACCGCATCGTCCACCAGTTCGCCAATGGCAATCGCAAGTCCGCCAAGTGTCATGACATTGATCGACTGCCCCAGCAAATGGAACACGACCGCAGTGACAGCCAACGACAGCGGAATGGCGATGAGCGAGATCGCGGTAGTACGAAAGTTCAGCAGAAACGCGAACAGGACAATAGCGACCATGATCGCGCCGTCCCGGAGGGCTTCCACCACGTTGCCGATCGATGCCTCGATGAAGTCGGCCTGGCGGAACAGGACTTCCGGTGTCGACAACCCGGACGGCAGGCCTTGCCTGAGCTCGCCCAGCGCCTTTTCGATTTCCTGGGTCAGCTTGACCGTATCGGCGGCCGGCTGCTTCTGTACGCTGACAATCACCGCCGGTTTGCCATTCATGCCGGCGTCGCCACGTTTGAATGCCGGCGCATAGCGAACCGATGCAACCTGCTCCAGCAGTACCGGCGTGCCATTGCGGAACGCGACCGCAAGGCCCTTCATGTCTTCCAGGCGCGTTGTGCGACCGAGGTTACGGATCAGGTATTCGCGCGCGTTCAGGTCAATGAAGCCGCCGCTGGTATTGGTTGCGAATCCCCGAAGTGCGGACGCAACCTGATCCAGCGTGACGCCGAACTGCGCCATGCGCGCGGTGTCGGGCTCAACCCGAAGCTGCCTGACTTCGCCGCCGATCGGGATGACCTGGGAGACGCCCGGGATCGAGAGCAATCGCGGTCGCACCACGAAGTCAGCGTACTCGCGCGCCAGCATCGGGCTTGCCCTTGCCAGGTCGATGGGCAGCGCAATCAGCATGATCTCACCCATGATGGACGACACCGGGCCCATGATCGGCGTGATTGCGCCGGGCAGTTGCTCCCTGACCAGGGTAAGGCGCTCCGATACGAGTTGGCGATTGCGGTAGATATCGGTGCCCCAGTCGAATTCGGCATACACGATCGACAAACCGACACCGGATACGGAGCGCACGCGCGTGACGCCCGGCATCCCGTTCAGCGATGTCTCGATGGGAAACGACACCAGCTGTTCCACTTCTTCCGGCGCCATCCCGCCGGCCTCCGTCATCACGGTAACGACCGGCTTGTTCAGGTCCGGGAAGACATCGACTGGCGTGCGGGCCGCCATCATCGTGCCGTACACGACAAGAATCACGGCTGCGGCAAGGATGAATATCCGGTTGGCGAGGCTGAAACGAACGATCAAATTAAACATGTTCGTCCTTACCTGATCTGGTTGATCAGCGCCGCGCCCGACACGACAACCCGATTGTCCGACGACAGCCCCTTGACGACGACAGCCGTGGTGGAGTCCAGTGGTCGCACTTCCACCGGTTGCGCGATGAACCTTTCTGCACCCGATTTGATCCAGACGATCGGCTCGTTCGACGAGTTGCGTACAATCGACTCCGCCGGAATCGCAATGCCCTTGACCTTGTCGCTCAGCTTGGCAACCACGGTGACCGGCTGGCCGACGGCAAGTGCAACGTCTTTCACTTTTGCCCGGAAGCTGATGGGGAGTGCGCCGTCACGCAGACTGCGGGCGCCGCCGAGCACGTTCAGTTCCACCCCGGGGACGTTAGCCAGGCTTGCCGTGCTGATGCGCGTGATGAGGGATGGGTCGGTCGTGACTGCTTCGACCATCACCCGCCCGGGATCGATGACTTCAAAGAGTACGTCTCTTGCCTCGACAATCTGTCCACTCAGGACATTGGCGGTCGCTATCACGCCGCTCGCGGGCGAGGTAATCGCTTCATTGCCACCGATACTGGCCGCAACAGCCTTTTCGCGGCCCGCAAGGCTGGTCAGTTCGGCACGTGCTGCTTCGATTTCCTTTTGCGGCACCGTGCCTTCCAGCGATTCGAGGCGCTTGACCCGCTGTTCGGCAAGCCGGCGATTGGACTGGATTTCGACGAGTTGTGCTTGCTGGTTGCTGCGTTCGATGGCACCGGCGACGGGGCGCACGTACAGGAGGACCTGGCCTTTTTCAACGCGCTGGCCCGCCACTGGCAGTCCTTTGGGGCCGGGTTCGATCCGCCCTGCGAACGGTGCCTGCACACGTCCGCCTGCATTCGGGTCAATCCCGACCCGGCCGTTCAGTTCGACGGTCATCGGATGCTCCGCCTCATTTGCGATGATCGTGCGGATCGCCATGCGGCGCTGCGCGAGCTTCGGCACATTGACGCTCCCGTCGGGCAGGCGCGCCAGACCGCTCGCGTTGACCCCGGCAGGCGCATCGAGGTGCTCGCCATTGGGGCCGTGGGCACCGGGGCTGGCGTACGTCATTGAGGAAATCGCTCCGCCCAGGATCAGACCGAGCAAGGTGAAAGAATGCTTTTTCATGGTCAGTTCCCGGTCGAGTTCTTGCGGCGAATTTTCAGGACAACACCGACTGCGAGCACGCCGGCGAGAAGCGCCGCGAGGAGGATCGCGGTCGATGAAGAAAACCGCCTGGTGGCGGAATGCGATGCGGAGTGGTCGTCCTCGGCCACTTGCATCGTTCCTTCAAGAAGGTCGCTGTCACTACTGGCGGCGATGGTGAAGACCAGGGAGTGTTTTCCAGGCCTGGCAAGGGCAGTCATCAGCGCCTTGTCGTCGACAAGATAGTCGCCCTGGTCGGCCCGGAACCTGGCTTGCGCCTTTGCGCCGTTCGCCTCCACTTCCACGCTCGCGTTCAGCACCGGCTCATTGGTTTCGAACCTGTCGATGAACAGGGCAAGTTGATCGCCATGCAACTGCCCGACGAGCTCGAAGGTTTCAGTCGCCGTCTCAATCCTGGGCTGCAAAGACGCGATCGAACCCGCGCCCTTCGCGCCGCCCTGGCTGTGGTCCTCGTCGCCATGGGCGAATGCGCCGGTTGGAAATACCAGGCAAAACAAGATGATTTTTATAAATTTCATGGGGTAACTCCTAATGCTTGATTCAGGCGTGCACGCGCCAGTCCGATGGCGACGCGCTGCAGACGCTCCGCAACTTCAGCCTCATGCAACAAGCTTTGCGCGCGCAGCATTTCGGCGAGTCCCCGCTCACCAAGGCGGAATGCCTTTTCAATCAGTTGTGCGTGCTGCCGCGCCAATGCTGCCTGGGAGGAGGCTGCATTGAATGACTGCTCCGATGCCGCCACACGATCGCGCGCCAGGTCTATTTCTGCCTTCAGTGCCTCGTCAGTCATGCGGGCCTCTGCCGAAGCCTTTTCAAGCTCAGTGCGCGCAGCGGCCTCAAGCGGCCGGTTCCGCGCCGCGGTACCGATCGGGATCTGGACGGCAACGGTGACACTGGCGGCGGACTCCGCTCCATAGCCGTCACGTTCCCGGCGGAACGCGACGCCGACTGTCGGTGGCTCGCTACGCGTCTTGTTCACCACGTTCAGCGATGCTTGCGCATGCTGCATTGCTGTTCTTGAAGCAAGTCGTCGTGGATGCGGCTCCTTTGGCGCCACAGCTATCGGCTCCGGCGTCGCACTCGGCACGTCCGGAAGGCCGGTCAGCGTCGTGTACTGAAAGAGCGCTTCCCGGACTTTCAACTGTGCGTCAACGACAGCCGCCTTGGCCGCAAGGGCTTCTTGCTGTGCCAGCATTCCATCGGTTCGCGCCAGGTCGCCGGCATTGACCCTGCGCTGGACGTCATCCGCGGTCGCATCAAGAAAGCGCTGATGGTTCATGGCTTCCGCAAGGTTTTCCCTTGCTGCCGCAACCGCCCAAAGACGTTCCCGGACTTCGCCGGCAAGTGACAGGCGCAGGTTGGCAATCTGCGCCTCCAGGTCATCGGTGCTTGCCTCGGCCTGGGATCGCCGGGCAGATACCTGGCCAGGCAACCAAACCGGCGCAGACAGGGAGACTTCACGTTCCCGCACCCCGGCGCGCTCGGTCCAGCGGTCACTTCGTTCGGACAGGCCGACAGTCGGCGAACCGGCAATCCAGGAACGTGCCGCCTCCTGGCCAGCCGTCATTTCATCCCGTCTCGCCTGGAGGGTCCGGGCTTGTGGCGACCGTTGCCACGCTGCATCGACGGCAGCGGTCAAGTTGAAGGGAGCAGGCTGTGAAAGTGCCACTGGCGAGACGGTCGCCAACACAGCCGCGAATAACAAAGGGTGAATCAATAAACGTGCATGCATGCATTCTCCAGTCGAGTTCAGTTGAACAAGCCGAAGGCAAATGCGTGCCGCGCAAGGATGCGCAGCGCGTTTAGCGCGAATTATCGCGTTTGGAAATGCGGAGTTGCCCTCGGCGGATCAGCCGAGTGCACACGGGGGACGTTGAAGGCGGTCCGGAAACGGGTCAGGAAGAAAATGCTTCGGCCTGTCTGTGACGGACGCAGACTTCTCCATTGTTCCGACAGCCTGCAACGTGGGCGGCAAGGCCGCGCATGAGTGCCCGGCGGAATGGTCGGCGAAGTGCTTCATGGAGTCGCCGGACTTGTCGTAATGGACGGATCCGTGCGTGTCGTCGTGATGGTGCGTGGCACCGACGAGGTGGTCGATCTCGTGAGCAATATCGTAGGCGGCCTCAGGCGAGCTCATCCCGCTCTGCATCGCAAAACTATGCAGAGGGAAAAGCAGCATGAGGAAAATGCAAACGATACGACGCACGTCAATTGACTCCTGTGAGGCCGCAAGGGTACCACGGAGGGCCGGCCTTTCGCCAGTCGGAAAACCGTCTGCCGGGCAATGCGTTTTTCGCTTGACCTTCCCTGTGTGGGAAGGTTTATGATGTCCACGATATCGGCCGGACGTGGCCGAACTTGGTGGTGTCGATGAACCCGGCTCTGAAGAGATTGCTGCTCTGGCTTGTCATGCTTGCACTCCCGTTGCGAGGAGTGGCAGCAATGGACATGTCTTGTGCGCGTGTCTCGCCAAACACAGCAGCCGTTGTCTCCACCACTTCGTATAGCGCTCAGGTCGGTCAGGCCGCACACACCCCGATGCACATGGACGATGCCACCGAGACGGCGGCCAAAGACTCGTCCGATTGCAATGATGCTGGCGTGCCGCACAAAGTCAGCAACTGCAGCGGTGGTATCTGTCATATCGGAGCAACCGCTCCTCCCATCAGCCTCAATCTGGCGACTTCGCTTGAACGCACTGAAGTCGCCTTCGCTCATCCTCCCGTTCTGTTTGTCGGCGAAATCCCGGCCGCCCTCGAACGACCTCCTCGGCATCTCCTCGGGTAATTCCCGCCCGCTTTCCGTGTCGCCTCCTCCATGCGAAGGCATGAGGTTCGTGCGCGGGAAGGTCAGGCTCAAATGCCGGCGACATTTTCTACGCCTGCCTCATCCCCAGTCATTTCGAAGCGGGGATGGTTGGAAAAATCAAAGTATTGAAGGAATAAATCATGAAAGCACAATTTTTCATCCGCGCTGCCGTGGCTGCGCTGCTTGCCGGCCCAGTCATGGCGCATGCCGCAGGTCCGGTCATCGATGTCTACAAGAGCGCCTTCTGTGGATGCTGCGGCGACTGGGTGAAGCACCTGGAGAAGAATGGGTTTACCGTCAGGACGCACAACGTCGCCAATCCGTCCGACTACCGGGAAAAGCATGGCATACCGAACGACCTCGGCTCATGCCACACCGGCGTGGTTGATGGGTATGCGGTGGAAGGCCATGTGCCGGCTTCCGATATCAAGCGCCTGCTCGCCGAAAAGCCCAAGGCGAAGGGATTGACAGCACCGGGCATGCCGATGGGCTCGCCCGGGATGGACGGCCCGCGCAAGGATCCGTATGACGTTCTCCTGGTCGACGGCAACGGCCGTACCCGTGTATTCAGCCATCACAACTGAATGGGGAAAATGAAATGAAAGTATTTGCCAGACTTGCCGTAGCGCTTGCACTCGGAATGTCCTTTGCCGTGCCCGGCTTCACTCAATCTCACGACCACGGGTCTCATCATCAGGCCCAGGCAAGCGGCCCTATGTCCGAAGGCACCGTGCAAAAGGTCGACAAGGCCGCAAGGAAGGTCACGCTCAAGCATGGTGACCTGAAAAACCTGGGAATGGGGCCGATGACGATGGCCTTCCAGATCCTGGATCAGACACAACTCGACAGGTTGAAAGTCGGAGACAAGGTGAGTTTTGTGGCCAAGCTGGTCAGCGGCAAGCTCACCGTGACGATGATAGAAGTGGTCAATTAGGTGGGAAGCGAGGCGGCGCAGAGGTGCGCCGCCATCACCTCGGCATTTCCTTTCAAGAATGCCGTCCATTACACGCGTGAACAAAACCGCAAGTGTCGGCTCCTACTTCAGCAATGTTGAACATCTGGCCATCTTTTCTTCAGACATCAGGAGGACATATGAAAGCTTCAGCCCTGCTTCTCGCCATTGCTGTCACCGCCACGATTCCTCTCGGTAGCACGTTCGCCCAGGACAAGAACGCGGGACACGGCGGCGCGCACTCCGGGCACGCGATGCAGAGTTCGCCAAATGCCGATCAGGCCCCGTTCGACCTGCAGTTCATTGACACCATGACGGTGCACCATCAAGGCGCACTCGACATGGCGAAGCTCGTTGAAGACCGGTCTGAGCGGCAGGAACTCAAGCAGCTCGCCAGGAAGATGATTGACGACCAGCAGAGCGAAATAAGGCAGATGCAAGCATGGAAGCAGCAGTGGTACCCGGACAAGCGCGATGCCGTGAACATGAAGATGCCTGGCATGACGGAGTCGATGAAGGATATGCGCATGGACAAGCTCGAAGCCGCGAAGGGTAATACCTTTGATGTGATGTTCATCGACATGATGACGAAGCATCACGAAGGCGCCGTGAAGATGGCCCAGGTCGCGGGGAAAAAAGCCGAGCATGCCGAAGTGAAGGAACTCGCCGGGAAAGTAATTTCCGCGCAAAACAAGGAGATTGCTCAGATGGCCAAGTGGAAAAAAGAATGGAAGGCCAAACGCTGAACATCATGTCAAAGCCGACCTTGACCTTCCCATTACAGGAAGGTCTAGACTGATCTTAGGGTCAACACAGGGGGGGATCATCATGATTGAGCTTCAAGTTGAAAAGATGTCGTGCGGGGGCTGCGCTGCACGGGTGACAAGAGTCGTTCAGTCCCTGGACGATTCAGCAAAGGTAAAAGTCGACCTGCCGCGAAAAATCGTCTATGTCGAAAGCGACATCGACACTGATACTTTGGTGCAGGCAATTACCGCAGCCGGGTATCCAGCTCGTGCCCAGGCAGGCGTGCTCGCCGGGCAGGAAGACCTGCCCGGCGAGCAATCCGGATTAGTTTGACTTAGGTCATTCAAGTTTTGAGGGATGCTTTCTAATATGGCAATAAGACAGGTGTAAAAGCAGCAAGCAGCAGTCCTGAAAGGCACTGCTTTCTGTCATGGAACGCCAGGAGGGTGAGATGCGTACACACGACCACCAACCACACCAGTCAAATCGCAGCAAGTGGATATTGATTGGCTTCCTCGCAGTAGCCGCATATTTCCTGTGGAGCGAACACAAGGCTCATTTGATGGCCGCGCTTCCCTATCTGCTCTTTCTCGCCTGCCCGTTGATGCACTTGTTTCACCACCACGGACACGGCAAACATCATGGTCAGCCAGACCAACGGGAAGCGAATCGCCGGCCTGGCCATGCGGGAGAAGAATCATGAGCGAAACTCCCTCCTACGGCCTGTGGAGCCTGGTTATCCTGAACTCACTGGTCTTCATCATCTTCGCCTTCAGCTTTACCAAACCAAAGACAAGCCGTGACTGGCGCTCGTTCGGCGCCTTCTCGGCCTTCGTGGTGGCGCTGTTTACCGAGATGTACGGCTTCCCGCTGACCATCTACCTGCTGCTTCCCTGGCTGTCGAAGCACTTCCCCGGCACTGACTTTCTCTCGCATGACGCCGGGCATCTGCTGGAAATGATGTTTGGATGGAAGGCGAATCCGCACTTTGGACCGTTCCACTTGCTCAGCAACGCCTTCATCTTCGGCGGCTTCATCATGTTGTCGTCGGCATGGAGCGTACTGTATGACGCACAGACGCACCATCGCCTGGCCAAGACCGGACTGTATGCGCATATCCGGCATCCCCAGTACGTGGCTTTCGTGCTCATCATGTTCGGGTTCCTGCTTCAGTGGCCGACCCTGGTGACGCTCGCCATGTTCCCGATCCTGATTGTGGTCTACGCCAGACTGGCACGCTCCGAAGAACGCGACATGGTTGCCGAATTCGGTGAGGAATACGAAAGGTATCGACGGAGCACGCCGCCATTCATCCCCGCGTTGCGACACAGGAATGCGGACGTGCATTCGTGACAGACAACAAGGGAGCCCATCATGGACAACCATACCCATGAGCATCATGACCACCATCATCACGACCACCACCACGGTCATGATGCAGCCGCGGAGGTCATAGAGAAGCCCTTTACCGACCCGGTATGCGGCATGAAAGTCGCCGCAGACCCGGCCAAGACCATTGAACATGGCGGCACTGCCTATCATTTCTGCAGTACCAAATGCATGGAGAAGTTCCGAGCGAACCCGTCGGCCTATTCAGCACCGGCTGAGACTCAGCCCGCACCGTCAGCACCTGCGCCGGCCGCACCGGAAGGCACGATCTACACCTGCCCGATGCATCCGGAAATCCGTCAACCGGAGCCGGGGAACTGCCCCAAGTGCGGCATGGCACTCGAGCCAGTGCTGCCTTCCCTGGAGGAAGAGGAAAATCCGGAGCTGACGGACTTCAAGCGCCGATTCTGGTTGACGCTCCCGCTTACCGTCGTCGTCACCGTGCTGGCGATGTTCGGCCACAGGCTGTTTTCCGGTACGCTTCCTGGACAGAGCTGGATCGAGCTTGCACTGAGCACGCCTGTCGTCCTGTGGGCAGGCTGGCCGTTCTTCACGCGCGGCGTGGCCTCGATCAGGAACCGTAGCCCCAATATGTGGACCCTGATCGGTACCGGCGTCGCGGCTGCATACGGGTACAGCGTGCTGGCGACGGTCGCGCCGCAGTATTTTCCGGAAGCGTTCCTGATGCATGGACGCATCGGTGTCTACTACGAAGCCGCGGCGGTCATTATTTCGCTGACATTACTGGGCCAGATACTGGAGCTGCGCGCGCGCTCGCAAACAAGCGCCGCCATCAAGTCCCTGCTCGGCCTTGCACCAAAGACCGCTCGGAGAATCAGGAGCGACGGCAGCGAGGAAGACGTCCCGCTCACGCATGTCCACATCGGCGATATGCTCCGCGTACGGCCGGGAGAGAAGGTCCCGGTCGACGGCACCGTGCTGGAAGGCGAAAGCGCGCTCGACGAATCGATGCTGACCGGCGAGCCGGTACCGGTGACCAAACGTCCCGGCGACAAGTTGATCGGCGCCACCATCAACGCCAGCGGCAGCCTGGTCATGCGCGCGGAAAAGGTCGGTTCACAGACCATGCTGTCGCAGATCGTGCAGATGGTCGCCAATGCGCAACGCTCGCGTGCCCCCATGCAGCGTCTTGCCGATGTGGTGGCGGGATACTTCGTCGTGGCCGTGGTCGGCATCGCGCTCCTTACCTTGCTCGGCTGGGGATTCTTCGGTCCGGAGCCAAGCTGGGTGTACGGCTTCGTGAATGCGGTCGCGGTTCTCATCATCGCCTGCCCGTGTGCGCTCGGCCTGGCCACGCCCATGTCCATCATGGCAGCGACCGGCCGTGCCGCGACGCAAGGCATTCTTTTCCGTGACGCCGCAGCCATTGAGGGAATGCGCAAGGTCGATACGCTCATCGTCGACAAGACCGGTACGCTGACCGAGGGAAAACCGGCGTTTGATCGCGCCGTCGCGGCGTCCGGCTTCACCGAGCGTGACGTGCTGCAGATCGCCGCCAGCATCGACCAGGGAAGCGAACATCCGCTTGCTCACGCCATTGTGGAAGAAGCCCGCAGGCTGGGCCTGCCCCTGGACAAGCCGGAAACGTTCGAGTCCTCAAGCGGCATTGGTGTCCGCGGCATCGTGAAGGGTCAGCGGATCGCGCTAGGAAACACAGCGTTGATGGATCAGGAAATGGTGGATTGGCGTGCACTGGTTTCCCAGGCCGAGGCACTGCGCAACGAAGGCGCAAGCGTGATGTATCTGGCGGCTGATGGAAAACTCGTCGGCCTGCTTTCCGTCTCCGATCCGGTAAAGGCCACGACACCGGATGCGCTCAGTACACTCAGGGAAGCAGGACTGAACGTCATCATGGCTACCGGGGATGGTGTCACCACCGCGCGTTCGGTTGCGAAGCGACTCGGTATCGGCGAAGTGCATGGAGAAGTGAAGCCGCAAGACAAGCTCGCGCTCGTCGAGCATCTGCAGGAGCAAGGAAAAACGGTGGCGATGGCCGGCGACGGCATCAACGACGCGCCTGCACTGGCCAGGTCGAACGTCGGTATTGCGATGGGCACCGGCACCGACGTCGCCATCAACAGCGCGCATGTAACGCTGGTCAAGGGCGACCTGCGCGCGATTGCCCGTGCACGGCAGCTGTCCGAGGACACCGTGAGGAACATGCGGCAGAACCTCGGCTTTGCGTTCGTCTATAACGCACTCGGCATCCCGTTGGCGGCCGGCCTGCTTTACCCATTCACGGGCCAATTGCTGTCGCCGATGATTGCGGCGCTTGCCATGAGCTTGTCCTCGGTCTCCGTCATCACGAACGCGCTCAGGCTACGTGGCACTGCGCAGGCGACGGGACAGGGCGGAGGACCAGGGATGTTGGCCCGCTCGGTGGAACTTGGCGCAACCGCGACCGCACTGATGCTCGCCGTGTACTTCGGCGCGCTGACCCTGATTTCCGGCTGGGAGTTCACGGTCGACCAGTTTTCGCAGTTCTGGTACTTCATCGTGCCGCTCGCGCTCGGGTTCGGGGTCCAGGTCGGACTATTTACGCGCCTGCGTGCACTGGTCAGTTCGACCAGGAAGAGCGGCGCCGTGGTCGCTACATCGGGCACGACGTCGACCGCCGCCATGGTTTCCTGCTGCGCCCATTATCTGGCCAACATCGCCCCAGTCATCGGCGCCACCGGCCTCGTTGCGTTCGCGGCCCAGTTCCAGCTCGAGCTGTTCTGGCTTGGCTTGCTACTCAACGCCGCCGGCGTGGCCTATGTTGGCACCAAGGTCTTCAAAGCCTCTCAGGAGCATGAAAAATGTCTCGCATGATTCGCGCACTGGCGCTTCTCGTCGCGTTCGGCCTGTGGAGTGCTGCGCTCACGGGGCAGCCACTGAAACAGCAGACAAACAATAAAGACGCCGTCACGGTCAAAGTGACGCCTTTGAAAGTAGAGGGCGCCGTCTGGGAGTTCGAGATCGTCTTCGACACGCACTCCCAGGACCTGAGCGACGACTTGCTCAACGCTGCCGTCCTGGTTGGACCGGACGGTTCTCAAATCAAGCCGGCGGGTTGGAATGGCGATCCGCCAAGCGGTCACCACCGCAAGGGCGTTCTCCGCTTTAATGCGCTCAATCCTCCGCCTGACGTGCTCGAACTACGCATTGCTCGTCCCAAAGAGCCGACGCAACGCGCCTTCAAGTGGACGATGCCGCGGCAATAAACCTGTCGCGAACAGCGGGAAGCTTATGGAGCACGGGCAAAGAGAGAACAGGATCAAGCGGCTGGAGCTGCTTGGAGGCCTTGGTGCAGGCGCTGCACTTCTTTTGCAGATTATCTGCAACGGTTTGCCGTACCCGCGCTGCTGCTCGGCGTCGCGTCCCACGGATGGGCGATGTTCCTGAAGGGAAGAATGGAACAGCAGGCCGGAATGATGCAGCCTCGCTGGGCAGAAGCCGCAGAATGGACGTGCTGGGCGATGATGGCCGGACTCTTTATCTACATTGCATATCGCGTTCTTTCTTAGCTCCGCCTCATTTGCCAGGTGCCAGGCACGGCAACTCAGCGGATAAACCGCCGGAGCACATCCCGGAATGCAGGATTCTCCGCACATTCCAGCCACTCGAAGGCGACCATTTCGCGGCTGACGATCTCGGCACCGTTTTGCTGCATGCGATGCAGTGCCAATTCCTTGTCGCGCGGGCGCCGTGAACCGACAGCCTCGTCGACGATGAATACCTTCCTTCCTGCAGAAAGAAGGTCGAGTACCGTCTGCAGGACACAGACATGGGCCTCTGTACCGACAACGATCCACTGGCGTCGGTCGGCGCCGGGGGCCTGAAGCAAGGTACCCTCGGTAACGGCGGAGAAATGTGTCTTCTCCACAATGCAGTCCGCAGGAAGACGCGAGCGCAGGACTGGGTCTGTCAGTCCGATATTGCGGGGACAATGCTCTGTCGCAAGCACGGGAACGTGGATCGCTTGTGCGACGTCGACAATCCACATCGCTTCAGCCAAGACGGCGTCACCACCGTTAATGACAGGCAATAGGCGCTGTTGAAGATCGACAACGAGAACCACGGACTCCACTACGTTAATTCGCATGATTTTTTGATTGCTGGTGCCGTCAAGATAGTCACCGGCGATTTTACCTGTATAAAAATCAAACTCGCTCGCCCCGGCGGTGCGAGGATGGCATGACCACGTCGGCAAACCTCCTCCAATCAGCATGGACACCTTCGGCCATCACGCCCGGGACATCCTGAAGCATCCCGGCGCCTTTACCATCCGTACACTCAAGGCCTTCAAGGCCAATCAAGGTTTGTTGCTGGCCGGTGCAGTCGCCTATTACGCGCTGCTGTCCATCGTGCCGCTGCTCATCCTGATCGTCATCGTGCTCTCGCATGTAATCGGGCAGGCGGAGTTGCTGGAGACCATCTCCCGTTATCTGGAATGGCTCATTCCCGGCCAGTCGAAAGCAATCACCAGCGAGCTCGCGACCTTCATGGACCACAGCAGTGTCGTCGGCTGGTTCTTGCTGGCGACGCTGGTCTTCTTCAGCTCGCTCGCGTTCACGGTGCTGGAGAATGCGCTGTCGGTGATCTTCTTTCACCGCGTTGCCATCCACAGGCGTCATTTCCTCGTATCGGCGCTGCTCCCGTATTGCTACATCCTCTTTCTCGGTGTCGGCACGCTGGTGGTGACCCTGGTCGCCGGCGCGCTGGAAGCCATGGGGCAGGAGCGCATCCATTTCCTCGGGCATAGCTGGTCGCTCGGCGGTGTCTCCGGCATGCTGCTCTACCTGCTCGGCGTGGCGGGGGAAATCCTCGTCCTCACTTCCGTGTACATGGTCATGCCGGTCGGACGCCTGTCGTTGCGACATGCCTTGATTGGCGGAGCCGTGGCGACTTTCCTGTGGGAGATTACCCGGCACATACTGGTCTGGTATTTCGCCACGCTGTCGCAAGTCAGCAAGGTCTACGGTTCGTTGACGACCGCCATCGTCGTGCTCCTGAGCCTGGAGATCGGTGCCACCGTGCTGTTGCTCGGCGCCCAGGTGATTTCCGAATATGAACGCATCAGCCGGGGAACGTCCGGGGAGCGGTTGCGATCCTTGCGTACCGATTGAAAGGGATGGACAGCAGTTCCAGCCTGTCCACCCCGCGTCCTTTACCGATTCGCGTTGGGCGCTTTATGCAGCCGCCTTGACGTCCCTGGCGCGCAAGTTTGACAGGTAGACGTTGTCCGCCGCGAGTGCACGTCCTTCACGTACGGCGGCGACCCAATCCCCGGTCGTCGTTACCGCTGCAAAGTTGGAGTGGAACACCGTGCAGAAAACCCGGTGGATTTCTTCAGCGCTGGCGCAACCGCCGGCATTCTCGTAAGGGAGCGCGCCCGTCGCATCGGACAGGAATTCCACTTTCAGTCCGTCGTGCGCCGCGTGGTAGATGGTCGCTGCATCACAGTTGTGCGTCATGTACCCGGCAATCGTGAGGGTGTCGACGGCATTGGCAGAGAGCCAATGCCGCAGGTCCGTACCCGTGAATACGCTTGCCATGGTCTTGTTGATGTGGCGGGTGGCATCGCGTTCGGCAACGACCGGGTGCAGCTGCCATCCCGGCGATCCCTTGGCAAATACCGGAGAAGATTCGGGGGCGTCATGCTGGACGACGATAACCGGCACCCCGGCCGCGCTGGCAGCATCCATCGCGTGGCCGATGTTGGGCAGGGATGTCTCCACCGGCGGATATTCAATGCGCAGGTTGCCGGTCACGTATTCGTTCTGCACATCAATGACGAGCAGGGCACGGCGCGGGGCTTGGGGCATGGTGTTCTCCTTTGATCAAGTGTGGCAGCAAAAAAGTTGTCTCGATGGCTGCATTCTCGCCATTGCGGAGGAAAACGACGAGTGGCCCGAAGGACGTTATTCGATATAATCGGGCCATGCCTGCCCTGACTGCCCAAAACGCCCCCCTCAAGGTTGCCGTCCTCGCGTTCGACGGCATCACGCCCTTCCACCTCTCGGTGCCATGCCTGGTTTTTGGCAGCGGCCCGGCGCCGCAGTTCGACGTGCGCGTCTGCGCGGTGGAGGATGCGCCGCTGCGCACCTCGGCCGGGTTCGCGATTGTCGCGGAGCACGGCCTGGCTGGGCTCGACGACGCGGATATTGTCGTGATGCCGTCGTGGCACGACGACCTTCGCAGCACGCCGTCGTCCCTGCTCGATGCGCTGTGTCGCGCCCATGCGCGCGGCGCCAGGGTCATGGGCCTTTGCCTCGGCGCGTTTCCGCTTGCCGAAGCCGGACTGCTGAACGGCAAGGCCGCAACGACGCACTGGGTGGCCACAGACAAGCTGGCAGAGCGTTACCCGAAGGTGAAAGTCAACCGGGAAGTCCTGTATGTGGACGAGGACGATGTACTGACCTCGGCGGGCGTGGCGGCCGGCCTGGATTGCTGCCTGCACCTCGTGCGCCGCATCCTGGGCGCCGAGGCGGCCAACCGCATGGCACGCAGGCTGCTGATTGCCCCGCACCGGCAAGGCGGACAGGCGCAATTCATCGAAAGGCCGCTACCGGTCTCCAGCAGCGACGGCCGTTTCGCGCAGGTCCTCGACTGGGTGACGCAGCACCTGGAACAGGCGCACAGCATCGATGCGCTCGCCGAACGCGCGGCCATGAGCCGTCGCAACTTCACGCGCCATTTTCGCCAGACCACCGGCACGTCGTTCAAGCAGTGGCTGTTGAACCAGCGGATGGCGCATGCGCAGCGGATGCTTGAAAGCAGCGATGCATCGATTGAAGTGGTGGCGCAAGCGGCGGGATTCGGCACCGCACTCTCCCTGCGGCAGCATTTCCGGCAAGCGCTGCGCACTTCGCCGTCGGACTACCGCAAGCAATTCAGGGCCAATTCGACGCCTCAGTCACGCTAAGACTGCCGTTTCCCGGAACGCCGCAAGACGGCGTTTCATCTAATGGGCATCGGGACAGAAAACCTGCGTCCACCGCGCATGGCCTGTCCCGACGGATGGAACGCGCCCCTGCCTCCCGGAAAACGCGTCCCACATCGACGACAGACAGCTGACAAGGAGTATCACCATGAAAAAGATGACGATCGCTTTATCCATCGCCGGGCTGTTTGCATGCGGCGCAGCGCCTGCTTTCTCGCAATCATCCGCGCCGAACGACGCGCAGATCGCCGGCATTGTCGTGACCGCCAACACCGTCGATATCGATGCCGGCAAGCTGGCCGAAAAAATGTCCGGCAACAAGGAAGTGAAAGCCTTCGCCAAGCAGATGGTGACCGACCACACCGGCGTCAACAAGCAGGCGACGGCGCTCGTCAAGAAGCTCAAGGTCACGCCGGAAGACAGCGACACCAGCAAGAGCCTCAAGGAAGGCGGCGATGCGAATATGGCCAAGCTGAAAGGCCTGAAGGGCAAGGAATTCGACAGCGCGTATATCGCGCATGAAGTGACCTATCACCAGGCCGTGATCGATGCGCTCGACAAGACGCTGATTCCGAACGCGAAGAACGCCGAACTCAAGGCCACGCTGGAAAAGGTGCGCCCGGCGTTCGTGGCCCACCTGGAACATGCGAAGCATCTGCAGTCTTCGATGAAGTAACGTGCGGCCATGGACAACAAGCATCGTCGCCGGCGCCTGGCGAAAATCTGCGTGCTCGCCGGCCTGTTCCTGGTGGCGAGCGTCGCGGCGAAAGCGGCCGAGCATACGGTTGTGATCGAGGGCATGCAGTTTGCGCCGGCGACACTCGAAGTTCGTCCCGGCGACACGGTGATCTGGAAAAACAAGGACCCGTATCCGCATACGGCGACTGCGGTTGGCGGAAGCGGCTTTGACTCGGGAGAGATCAAGCCGGATCGAAGCTGGAAGTTTGTCGCGAAGAAGGCAGGGACCTTCCCTTACGAATGCACGCTGCACAAGACGATGACAGGCAAGCTTGTCGTGAAGTAGACGGGTTGGCGCTATCCGAGCGGATTCACGACAAACGACGGCATCTTCTGCCCCGAAGCGCGACAGGCGAGGAAGCGTTCCGCCACGTCGAGCGCCTCGGCTATCGTCACATGCATATCGAGGTAGCGGTAGGTGCCGAGGCGCCCGACGAAGGTGACCTTTCTTTCTTCGCTCGCGAGTTCGACATAGCGTCGCAACTGCGACTTTTCCTTCGCCAGCCGGATGGGATAGTAAGGCGTATCGCTTTCTTCACAGTAGCGGCTGTACTCCTTGAAGATGAGCGTATTGTCGTGCGATTCCCAGGGCGAGAAATGCTTGTGCTCGGAGATGCGCGTCCATGGCACCGCTTCGTCGCAGTAGTTGATTACCGGGTTGCCCTGGTAATCCCCGCGATGACGCTCCGGAACGAAGTCGAGTGTGCGGTAACCCAGGCGGCCTTCGCTGTGCTTGAACCAGGCGTCGACAGGCCCGCTGTAGAAGATGTGGTCATAGCCGTCGTCCATGCTCCGCTCAAACTTCGTATTCAAATGGACCTTGATGTGGGGATGGTCGAGTATGCGCGCCACGATTTCGGTATAGCCATTCTTCGGCATGCCCTGGAAAGTACTGGCGTAATAGTTGTCGTCGTAGTTGAAGCGGACCGGCAGCCGGCGCAGGATGCTGGCGGGAAGTTCGGACGGATGTATGCCCCACTGCTTTTTCGTGTAGCCGTGAAAAAAGGCTTCATACAGTTCGCGCCCGACGAAGCGCAAGGCCTGTTCCTCGAAGGTTTGGGGATCGGTGATGCTTTGGTCGCCCAGTGACGCGAGGAAGGATTCTGCCTCTTTTGGAGAAAAGGTCTTGCCGAAGAACTGGTTGATGGTCAGGAGGTTGATCGGCATCGAAAAGACGTGCCCGTTCGTGACCGCCTTCACGCGGTTCGTGAACGGCATGAACTCGTCGAATTGACGGACGTAGTTCCATACCTTTTCATTGCTGGTATGAAAAATATGCGGCCCGTAGACATGGGTCATTACGCCGGTCCCGGCGTCGCGCGCCGTATGACAATTGCCGGCGACATGGGGCCGTGCGTCGAACACCTCGATCCGATACCCCGCCTGCGCCAGTTCGCGAGCGATGACTGCGCCCGAGAATCCTGCTCCCGCAACCGCAATCTTCTTCATTTTTTTTCCTCCTCAGATACGAGTTCCTTTCCGTCTGATAGTTCGTTCCGGGGAATTTGATGGATATCGGGTCACAGTGCAAAAAAGGGTGCGACCCGCGTACCCTTTCTTCATCCGTTGAAGGACAGTCTCTTCTACCGGCCCATCGCGTAAAACTCCGCATTCGGGCGCATGCTCGTGACATTCGCCAGGCGATTGGACATCCCGAAAAACGCCGAAATGCCGGCGATGTCCCAGATGTCGTCTTCGCTAAATCCGTGCGACTTCAGCGTTTCAAAATCAGCCTCTCCCACCAGGTGCGAGGATTGCGACACCTTCATCGCGAAATCGAGCATCGCCTTCTGGCGGTCAGTGATGTCGGCCTTGCGATAGTTCACGGCGACCTGGTCGGCGATGAGCGGGTTCTTGGCGCGGATGCGCAGGATGGCGCCGTGCGCAATCACGCAATACTGGCACTGGTTGGCATTGCTCGTCGCCACGACAATCATTTCCCGCTCTGCCTTGGTCAGGTTGCCGGGCTTGTCCATCAGCGCATCGTGATAGGCGAAGAACGCACGGAACTCATCGGGGCGATGCGCGAGCGTCAGGAAAACGTTCGGGATGAAGCCGGATTTTTCCTGGACGGCGAGGATACGGTTCCGGATGTCTTCGGGAATGTCCTTCAGTTCGGGGACCGGGAAACGGCTCACCGCCGGCTGGTTTGCTTGGGTCATGCTTCTCTCCTTTGATCGATAAGACGCTATTTACTTGTTCACATCCACGACGACGCGTCCGCGCACTTCACCCTTTAGCAGGCTGGCGGCGAGAGGGATCGCCTCGTCCAGTCCGACTTCGCGGCTGATCGTGCCCAGCTTGCTGATATCCAGGTCCGTAGCAAGGCGTTGCCATGCCGTCAGCCGGTCGGCGCGCGGGCACATCACGCTGTCGATCCCCGCGAGGGTGACACCGCGCAGGATGAACGGCGCGACGGTGGCGGGGAAATCCATGCCCGCGGCCAGGCCGCATGCGGTCACCACGCCGCGGTACTTCGTCGTCGCGCAGACGTTCGCAAGGACGTGACTGCCGACGACATCGACGGCGCCCGCCCAGCGCTCCTTGCCCAGGGGCTTGCCCGGGGAAGCGAACAGGGAGCGGTCCAGCACCTCCGCCGCGCCGAGGGACTTCAGGTAGTCAGCGTCATGCGGACGGCCGGTGACGGCGGCCACCGTATACCCGAGTTTGGCGAGGATAGCGACGGCGACGCTGCCCACACCGCCCGCCGCACCGGTCACGACGATTTCGCCATCCGCAGGCCGCACACCATGCTTTTCAAGCGCGAGCACGCACAACATCGCGGTATAGCCGGCGGTACCGATCGCCATCGCCTGCTGCGGCGAAAACGTCGAAGGCAGCGGCACCAGCCAGTCGCCATTCAGGCGCGCCTTCTGCGCCAGTCCACCCCAGTGCGCTTCGCCGACACCCCATCCGTTCAGCACGACGGCGTCCCCGGCCTTGTATTCAGGGTGCGTGCTTTCCTCGACAACGCCAACCAGGTCGATGCCGGGCACCATCGGAAACTTGCGCACCACCGGCCCCTTGCCGGTAATGGCCAGGCCATCCTTGTAGTTCAGTGTCGAGTGGCTGACGCGAACGGTGACGTTCCCCTCGGGCAGCTGCGATTCGTCGATTTCCTTCACGGCTGCACGGTAGCCCGCGTCGTCTTTCTCAATCAGGATTCCTTTGAACATCGTGTGCTCCTCCAAATGTAGAAATGCGGAACAACTCAGCGACCGCGCTGTTCCACCAGCTTGAAAAACCCGTTGGCAAAAATATCGAGCGCCACGGCCTGCTGCTCGAGCTTGGCCCTGAGCACCGCGCCTTCCCAACCGATCCAGAAAAACTCGGCAAGTTGCGCGCAGTCGAGCGCTTGGCCGATCTCGCCTGTCTGCTGCGCTTCCTTCAGGCAGCGTTCTGTGCGTTGCTGCCAATCCCGGAAGACATCGGCGAGCTGGTGCCGGAAGGACTCCGGCAGGACAGCCATCTCCTGCCCCAGGTTGCCGACGAGGCAGCCACGTCGGAAGCCGTGCTTCGCCATGCCTTGCTTGGCGTCCTGGACAAAATAACGAAGGCGCTGCAAGGGGGTGCGGGAGGTGTCGAGAAAGCAGCGGTCGAGCTTGCGCGCAAAGTAGTCCGCATAGGCCGCGATCAGCACCTGGCCGAACGCTTCCTTGCTCGAAAAGTAATGGTAGAAAGAGCCCTTGGGGACGCCGACCATGCGCAGGATTTCATCGATACCGACGGAGGAGTAGCCCTTTTCCGTCAGCACAGCCAGCCCGGTGCTGACGAGCAGCGAACGGGTTTCGGCATAGGAACCGGCGGCATCCTTGGGCGGCCTTCCGCGCCGGCGCGGGCTGGTGGTTGATGTATCCATGACGGCAAATAATTAGACGATCGGTCTAATTATTTGCTAAAATTAGACGACTGTCTACTAAATTATGGGGTCGAGGCCGCCAAGATCCCTGCCCATATCGAGATGACGCGCAGCTCCTGGTACTTCGGTTGGAACATCGTTGCCGCCGCCACCCTGCTGACCATGCTGACCGTAGGCATGCGCCTCGGCATCGGCCCCTTCTTCCTTCCGATGGTGGAAGACCTCGGCTTCAGCCGCAGTCTGCTGGCAACGATCATCGCCATCGGGATGCTGTGCTACGGATTGGCGATGCCGCTTGCCGGCTACCTGGTCGGACGTTACGGGACGCGCTTCGTGCTCTTGCTCGGCACGGCGATCGTGTTTCTGTCGACCGTCTGGACGGTCACGGCCCGCACACCGGCTTCCTTCCTGCTCGCATTCGGCGTGCTGATGTCTTTCGGCCTCGGCTTCACCAGTCCGGTTGCCCTGACACCGGTGATCAGCCGCTGGTTCACCCGCCAGCGCGGCATGGCCCTGTTCTTCCTCTCGACCGGGTCGATGGCCGGCATGGCCGTCCTGACGCCGGTCCTCACCTTGTCCATCAAATGGCTGAACTGGCAGCAGACCTTGATGGGCTTCGCTGTCACATTCGCCCTGGTCACGGTGCCCGCCGCGCTGTTCATCATCCGCGACGACGCGCCGCCGAACACAGACCTGCTGCCCGAACAGATCAACGCCGAAGCGCAAGCGTCCCGGACGGCACCCGCGAGCCTCACCTTCGCCGCCGCGCTGCGCACCTCGCCATTCTGGAAAATCGTGCTCGGACTCTTTGCCTGTGGATTCAGCATGAACCTGCTGGGCACGCATGGCGTGCCGATGCTGATGGACCACGGCTTTGACGCAATGACGAGCTCCTATGGCATCGGGATCATCGGCCTTGTCGCCATTCTCGGAACGCTGGTCCTGGGCAGGATTTCGGACCGCACGCCGCGCCGGAATATCCTCGGGGCGATCTACTTCGTGCGGGGCCTCGGATTCTTTGCCCTGCTCCTCGTGGGTACGCACTGGGAGCTGTACATCGCCGCCGCGATCGGCGGCATGGTCTGGGCCGGCAGCATCGCCACCTCATCGGCCATCCTTGCAGATATCTATGGTGTGCGGCTGGTCGGGGTCATGTACGGGACGGCGTACCTGGGACATCAGATCGGCGCGATGCTCAGCTCCTGGCTTGGGGGCTGGGGGTTTGAACACTTCGGCACGCACTGGGTTGCGTTTGGAAGCTCGGGGGCTCTTCTTTTGATTGCGGCTGGTGTGTCGATGCGGCTGCCGTTGAAGGGGTTTACTTTGATGTCGGCTTCCGTGCCGGTGCGTGGGTAGGTTCTGTTGCTACTGCAACGTTGCCACGAGTGTGCCGCGCTGATCGACAAAAACTTGGAATGAATTCAACCGGTGCAAGTGTGCGTTCGTTTCCACCTCTTTGCCATCAATAAGTAATCGTGCTTGAAGTCCCGATGCGAAGTGGACGCGGGCGTTGAGCTTTTCGTTGAGGACGTCCGGAGCCTCCCCGTAGCTGACGTTCGAGATTACACCTCATTTGGCTTTTCTAGCGGCGGGACGCGGCTCGCAATGTCATTAACCAGAGAACACCTCCGGTACGGCATCACAACTTACTTAGCAGGTTTTCCAATGCAGCCCCCACAACTTGCGTGAATGCTCGAACCCGTGCCGTATTACGAAGATCTGGATGCGTAAGTATCCATAACGGGCTTTCCAACTCGTCGATCGGGGCTGACAGGGCCACAAGATCATTCATCCCATAAGCCATAAACTCTGGCAATAACGCCACTCCCAAACCCGCCCGCAAAAGGGCTAATGACGTTGGGAAGTGATCTGCCCTCATAACCACTGATGAGTCCGGCACATGCTTGTGCATCCAGCGGTCGTAAGGCCTTTCGCGTGCATCTCGCCCCAAACAGATCCAGGGATAGGCGCCTACAAGATAATCGATACTCCGAGTTACCGATCCTTTATCTGATGGTAGAAGGAACGGCGCATCGTTCCATGCATAGATGCGAAACCGAATATTTCCCAGTTTACGTCCGACAAGATAGTCCGGAACACGAGTAGCAAAACGAATTGCGATGTCTGCATCACGACGTGCCAAGTCAACCTGCTCTCGTGCAGTTTGAATCTCAACCTCAATAGCCGGGTATTGACTTCGGAAGGCGGCAAGAGTCGGCGGCAACAAGTGCTGCGCGATGACGAAGCCAGTTGAAATTTGCAGACTGCCAGCCAGCCGAGTGTCGCCTCCCGCAATGCGTCGCTCAGCCTCGGCAAAAAGCGGCTCACATTGTTCCGCTGTACGTCGTAGGACTTCGCCGGCTTGTAATGACCCACTGAAAACCTGCTCAGGTGATAATTCTGTAAGGAAGTCACATGAGCACGGTAATGGAAGAAGAATTCAAACGATGGACAGCCAAGCGTAAAGCGGCGTTGGTGACCGAGATCATCCAGGGCAAGACCAGCGTAGCGGAGGCGAGCCGGACGTACGACTTGCCCCCATCTGAGGTCGAGGAATGGGTGGAAGAAGGCCGCAAGGGTCTTGAGAACGCTCTGAGAGCCAAGCCGCTGGATATCAAGGAACAGTACGAGCGGCAGATCAAGGAACTGCAGGAAGCGTACGGTGAAGCAATGCTGGAGCTGCGCGCCAGAAAAAAATTGCAGTCCCTGCTGGGCGAGGACGAGAAGTGATCGAGACGATCCGCCAGGGACTCAAGCAGGACGGTTTTGACGTCTCGATCAGCAAGATCTGCCAGTGGTTTGCGGTGCCGCGTCGCACGGTCTATTACAAGCCGGTCAAGGGCTCGCCGAAGGTGCAGACCTGCTTTGCCCAACCGATCAAGGCGATGATCGAAGAGAACCCGTCCTTCGGTTATCGCACGGTGGCGCACCTGCTGGACTTCAACAAGAACACGGTGCAGCGGATCTTCCAGTTGATGGGCTGGCAGGTCAAGAAGCGGCCGATCGGTTTTCGACCACGCATACAAGCCTTGCCGTCCGTAGCGCAACGTCCCAACGAGCGCTGGGCCACCGACTTGTGTCGAGTCTGGGCCGGGCGTGATGGGTGGGCCGTGTTGGCGTTGGTAATTGATTGCCATACCCGTGAACTGCTGGGTTGGCATCTATCCCGATCCGGTAAGGCCAAGACGGCTGAATCAGCCTTGGAACAGGCATTGATCGCGCGCTACGGAACATTGGGGCGAGTGCAATCTCCGTTTCTGCTTCGTTCAGATAACGGCCTGGTCTTCACCAGTCGCAGCTATACCGCCTTGGTACGCAGCTATGGGTTGAGACAGGAGTTCATCACGCCGCACTGTCCCGAGCAGAACGGCATGATCGAGCGCGTGATCAGGACGTTGAAGGAGCAATGCGTACATCGGCAGCGCTTCGAGACGTTGCAGCATGCCAGCCGGGTCATTGCTGACTGGATTGGCTTTTATAACACTCGACGTCCGCACCAGGCGCTGGGAATGAAGACACCTGCTGAAGTATTCGCTTTAGCAGCCTAACCTGTGCAGGTTTCGCTGGGTCATTACATCGGGGGATAAGGCCTCGTCGACATTATAGGTGTAATGTCAGATCTCCCGGACTTGCGACAGACCGAATATAGGCGAGGCGAATCGGGCCAATAAATGCCGATGAGCACTTGTCGGTGATCGACATAAACCTCACTACGTTGGGGGGCGCCGGCAAATGCGGCTCCAGTGAGCCCAGGCAGCGCGGACAAGCCAGTTCGACTCATCGCCAAGCGACTTATCCCTTCCTGTTTCGTTCCGCCAGACAAACCGTAGCCGTTGATAATGGAGGCAAGCTAGTCGCCGACCAAGATTTTTTGAATTAGGGCTTCGGTGCTGGATGTCTGTTTTGCCGAAATTGAAGCAACTTGACCACCTGCTGGTGCATTGGTGAGAGTTCCGTCTGGATCGTCTTCCAGACGATCTCCAGATCAATTTTTAGGTACGACTGCGACGCGTGGTTGCGCAAAGCGTAAATCACTGTCCATGGAAAATCGCTGTGCTGGTCGGCAAAATCGGGGTCGCACTTTCCAATATTGTTTGCCGCTTCGCCGACGATCTCGATGTTGCGGATTACCGCGTCTTGCACCATCTCGTTTTGTAGGAATGCAGTTTCATCCATCTCTTCCGTGTAGCGCCGGATGCGCTCGATGGCTTGCTGGATGTGCTCCAGATAATCCGGCACGCGCGATGCGTTCCTAGTCATACATGCACCCTGTCCGCCAGTACCGCCCCACGGAATTTTTCTGGCGACGTTTTCGGCGTCAGCACGTCTACCGTCACTCCAAGCAGTTCTTCCTGCTCGACCTGAATCGCCGCCACATCCATTAATGCGGTGTCTGGCGTCGAGTCAACCAGCAGATCAAGGTCGCTGCCGTCCGTATCGTTGCCGTGAATCCCTGAGCCAAATGCCCGCACATTGCGGTCGCGATGCAACTCCACGATGCGACGAATCACGTGACAGTGAGACTGGAGGGCGACGGACGGTTTCATGGCGAGAATCTACAGGATTCACCGGAATGACATTAATGCGACCAGCAAGCGGTACTGCAGCGCGCCAAATTCAGTTCAAACTATTGCACCTAGAAATTATCGACGGCCCCTCGCCCGCATTTCATCAAACTGTCTTTGATTAATCTCGCCCATTCTTCGCAGGACTATTTCGCCAGCTTCACTACGGATAGTAACGCTCAGATTATCGCCTGCTGCCCATCCCATTTCGTTGAGCAGCTCTTTGGGAAGCAAAAGTATTTGGCCGCCGCTTCCGTCGCACGGCGCTTGAATCGTTGTTTGCCAGCTCATGTTGAACGTCCAAGTTATTGAATCTAAACCGATTCCTAGTAGCAATCAAACCGATTTCGAAATGTTTGCTATGTGCTCAATGTTATACCGTTCTTGACTCCGAAACGGTTTCAGTCGCCGGGAATAGTTGTGGCGATTATCCTGACATCATCTCGTCATCTAGATACTTTATAACTACTTTCTTCAACGCGGCATCACTCAGTTCATCAATGTTCACACGCTCAAGCTTGTTTAGCTGAGCAATCGATCTGATGTGACAATCAAACAGCTCTCGTAGTCGCGCAAAATCTCCGGTCTGCAGCGAATGCAGAAGAACTTTTTTCTGCGCGTTTAGCATTAAAACGTTGGCTTCATTCATTTTGATTAAAGCGCAGTTGTTCAAATGTTGATTCAACGTGCTGCCCTTGAGCGACCGAGCCATCTGATTCTTTCTATGAAGTAGAACACCGACTCTGGTGAATTACCGGAATGGCATCGAGCGGCAAGGCTTGGGCTTTTATAAATTCATTTTTTGTTACGAGCAAATATTCTGCGAGTTCGCAGTAATGTTCAGGCGCAAGTTCCTGCTCGTCGTTAGAGGAAAAATAATAGTCAAGATAAGCCGTCGCAAGGTCTGGCCGGTTCGCAAAGTAGTTTGTTAGCCGACGACGAAATAATGCTGGAGTAGCAATTAATTCGCCTGTCTTCTCGAAATGTTGCCTTTCCTTTGCCGTCAAAATCCAAAAACGCTCGCCAAATTCACCATCCAGGATATAGCTGCGAACGTACTTATCGTGGATGCAGACCTGCAGTTTGAACGCCCTAATCGCGCTCGAAACAGAGTCCGCGTGAACAATGTGTATGAGTCCTTCGTCATCGTCGATTCGACAATCGGTGCTTGAGACCAAGAATTGCACATCCCCCCCCGGAACCAATGTATTCAGCGGAATTATACCTTATTGGCTACGTTTATAGACTATATGGTTGTTCCTGTTTTGCGCCCGATGCCGAAACATTCATGCTCTTCAAATGATGAGGCAACGAATGGCAAAAGCAAAACGTGCGTCAAAGAGCACGGCGCAACGTATCGGGAAGCGGATACGCCAATTCCGGGCTGCACTTGGGCTAACTCAAGCACAGCTTGCCGAGCAATTGGAGATGGACGACATGACGATTTCGCGATTCGAAACTGGCCTACGCGCTCCTAGCCTCGATCAGCTCGAGCGTCTTTCAGCAATATTTAATGTTTCGATTTCGCACTTTGTGGACGAAAACGACGAATCATCCCTTGTTCATGGAAGGGAGCTTGAAAGCATGCTGAAGTCCCTTACGAAGGAGCAGCAAGGCTTCGTTATTGATTTTGTGCGAGCGTATGTCGCGGTCCATGGGAACAATCCTGGCAGCGGTCAAAGAAAGCTTGGCAAAAGCAAGTAAGGCCTTTCACAGGAAAGGCGGCAGTGAGCCGGCGGTCCATGTTTGTGCCGGGTACCAAGCATGTGGTCGATGACGTATTGACGCTGTTCGGCGCTCGTAGGCGAGGGGATAGGATGGGAACGGCTTATTCTATGATCTCGGTCTGACTGGGCCCCCAATCGCTTCCCGTAGTTCATGCAAGCCGGCACGTGGCGTGCGAGACCGGTACCCTTTGAGAAGTTATGGGGCGTGTTTTGTTGCTTCTCGTCGGCATGTATTCCCCTAAATCTTCTTCCTAAATGTACCGTGGCAGAAGCGATGGAGAGCCGTCGGCGAGACAGCTGAAGAGCTGGGGTTGGCCGAGAGTCGAAAACGAAAGCTCCCGCAGCTGCAGGCTGTGTGACTGCTCAAGTTCTTTTTACCGCCAGAAATTCTCACAAACAGGCGTCACATCATCAAATTGGCGAATGTGAAGTACTTTAAAAATCAATCGCTTATAAAGCTGCCGTAATCCATTCCTGTCCCTCCGCCGAAAACTCTCACAAACGGGTTCGGCTAGCGGCTATCTCAGCTACTGATCGGCGTTAGCACCTGACTTATTAACGCTGGTTGCGTCGCATCTCAGCTTGGACCTGGCGATATGCACCGGAAAGCGCGCCAACCAGTGGCGCAAAGTACAGACGCAAACTCGCAACAAAAATTCTTTTCACATCGGTCATGGTCGGCCTTTCGATTGATATGGCTTTGTACGATAAAGCTGTGTAAACCATGATACGCCGAAACCGCCAGGTTTTAATTGGCGTCGTCGAATGGCGGCACAGATTCAAAGTTACTGGCATGAGCATCGAAAGATTGGCGACGAGGGGTTGTGGCTACAGTTTCATTTTTCAGTCATGCCTGAGATGGTGTTGGCAGGCACATTCCGAGTACTGCGACCTATTTCAACAATATCCACGCCACCTTGGGGACGACGGTTTTCAGTGGAGGGGAGGGGGCGAGCAGATCGTCTGTGCAGCGCATATGCAAGGAGCATGGGTGGTGATAGGCAGCAGCGAGGACGGTCCGGGTAGGTTTTCGACAACTGACGGCAACAGCGAGTCCGTGATCGGGAAAACCAGGTTTAAAACCGAGGTTTCCCGCGAGAGGCTGGAGGGTCTTTTGAAAGAAAGGACGCCTTCCCCTTTCTTGCCGAAACGCCGCCAACGCATGAATTGCCTCCTGCCTTTGCACCCAGAGGACAGCGGGGAAGGGAATTGGCGGTTAGCGTCCGACCGGCAGTTGGGTTGTGGGGGTAAAGAGCCGGACAAACCCAAACGCGTAGCGGCTTGGCCGGCGAAAAGGGCGACCGAACGCGACCGCAGGGTGAGGAGGACAGACTGGCTGTTCTGGGGGAACGACCGGGCCGAACGGCAGGCGTCGGAAGGCCGGGGAGTGGGGGAGCGGGGCCGCAGGGGGCGCGAGATGGATTTACGGGAC
>NZ_LSTO01000001.1:3773170-3800953 GCF_002211445.1 Noviherbaspirillum denitrificans
TGTCCAGCGCAAAACCATTCTCCAGGGTGAACAGGGCGGACAGGCCGCCGCCGAGGTCTTCGATCCCCTTGAAGCCAATGCGCGAGGCATTCTGGATGCCGCTCGTGACCTTGGTGACGGAGCCGGCTGCGCCGCCGCTCTGGTGTTCCACGCCGCCGTCGATGAGACCGTAGATCGTGACATTGGATTGTGCTGCCGCCGTGCCGGCGAACGCAGCCAGCATCGCAAATGCGAGAGGCAATTTTTTCATTGAAGTGAATCCCTGAAGGAAAGCTGATGCGGAATAAAAGGAAGCCGGGGCGCACGGCGGGAAAGTCATGCCGGCAGCCAGGCGACTTTCCATTAAGCATCATTTGTGCCATTTCCATATGGCGGGAGAGAGGCTGTTATCGCTAGATTTTTTCCCAAGATCAGGATGGGAAAATCTTGATTATGGGAAATATTTATGTCGGACAACATATAGATCAACTGTTGCGCGTGAAAATCTCGTGTTTCTCCTCGGCATGCATGTTGCTAGAACATACCTGTCTGTACAGACAATCTCCGTGGACAAAGTGCCAATGCCTCCGGCAGTGCGGCGTCGCACGTGTCCCCGGCTTTTTGCAATCGCTGGATCGCGAGGGGGAGTGTGTTCCTGCCCCCGATCCATGAAAAGGACGTTCAGATGAGTAATCAAGACCTGCCCCGCCGCAAGTTCATCGCCACCGGGCTTGCGCTCGGCGCCTCGGTGCTTGCCAGCGCCGAGACCCTGGCCCAGACCGCGCCCGCCGCACCGCAACCGGCGCCGGCTGCCGGCCCCGGCCGCCTGACCATGCATGCGATCGATGTCTGGAACGGCCTGCCCGCATCCGGTATCCGTGTCGACTTGTCCCGGCTGGAAGGCGATTCATATCGCCTGGTGCAATCCTTCAATGCCAACAAGGGCGGACGTAGCGACAAGCCGCTGTTCGAAGGCGAAGACTTCAAGCGCGGCAGTTACGAAATCCTGCTGCATGTCGAGGAGCACTATGCGAAGCTCGGCGCGCAGATGCCGAACCCGTCCTTCCTCACCAGCGTACCGATCCGTTTCTCCATCGCCGATCCCGGCCAGCGCTATCACATTGCGATCCTGCTCACGCCCTGGAGCTATTCCTACTACCGCGGCAGCTGACACCTTCGCAACCTACTTTCGCATTCAAGATCCAGGAGTTAAAGATGGCTGGCATTACAACGCACGTACTCAATACGGCAACGGGCACGCCCGGCGCAGGCATGCGCATTGATTTTTCGGTATGGGAAGACGGCAAGTACAAGCTCGTCAAGTCGGTGGTCACCAACGCCGACGGCCGCACCGACCAGATGATCCTCAAGCCCGATGAAACGAAGGTGGGCAAGTATGAACTGGTGTTCCACGTGCGCGAATACTTCGCGCGCCTGGGCACGCCCATGCCCGACCTCGCCTTCATCGACACGGTCCCCGTGCGCTTCGCAGTCTTCGACACGGCGCAGCACTACCATGTGCCGATGCTGGCGACGCCGTGGAGCTGCACCACCTATCGCGGCAGCTGAACCCGCCCTCAGGCACCGCACAGGAACAAGCAGCACGACTTGTTCCTGTGCGTTGCCCTTTGGGCCGTCCAATTGCGGCGGCCTGCGCTTCAATACCTCGCGAGATTCCCATGCTTTCCACCATTCGCAGCCGCATCCTCGTCATTACAACGGTCATCATCGTCTGCGCGCTCGCCATTACCGGCAGTGCGATCTACCTCATCGTCAGCGCCAGCGGCAAGGCGACGATCAGGCAGGATCTCGACTCCATCGCTACCGGCCATTCCATGGCGATCGACGAGTGGGTGGCGGCGAAGCAGGCGGCGGTCGCGGCAGCCGTTGCAACGGCACGTACCGGCGACCCGCTCGCGGCGATGGGACAATTGCAGAAGTCGGGGGGATTCAAGGTCGCCACGCTCGGGCTGGACGACAAATCGGTGTTCGGTTCGCCGCCGCCCCCGGCAGGCTTCGATGCCACCAGCCGCCCCTGGTACAAGGAAACCATGCAGGCTGGCAAGCCGCTGGTCACCAAACCCTATGAGGACTTCCAGACGAAACAGCCGATGGTGTCCTTCGCCAGCCCGGCCGGACGCGAGGGCGGTCCCAATGGCGTGGTGTCGGCGGCGATTTCGCTGGAAGGCGTGCGCCAGGTCGTGACCTCGATCCGCCCCACGCCGGCCAGCATCGGCTTCGTGGTCGACGTGCACGGCACCGTCGTCGCACACCCGGATGCGCAGTTCAGCCGCAAACCGGTGTCGGACCTTGCGGCGGAGCTCAAGCCCGAGACAGCCGCCAACCTGGCAAAAACCGATGAACTGGTCGAAATCAGCCTCGGCGGCGCAAGCAAGTTCGTGCGCGCCAAGCCGATTCGCGGCACCGACTGGTTCCTGCTGGTGGCGCTCGACAAGGACGAAGCCACGGTCGGCATGCGCAGCGTGCTCAAGACGACCGTCGTGGCCATCCTGCTGGTGGCTGTCGTGGCTGCCTTGCTGATCGGCGCCGCGGTCAACAAGGTCCTGCACCGCTTGTCCGAAGTGCGCAATGCAATGAACGACATCAGCTCTGGCAGCGGCGATCTCACCAAGCGCCTGCCCGAGGACGGCCGTGACGAACTGTCTGAAATCGCGGGCGCCTTCAACGTCTTTGTTGAAAAGGTGAACGGCATCATGCAGCAGATCCGGGACGGCAGCGTCGCGATCCAGACCTCGACGGCCGAGATCTCGCGCGGCAACGCCGACCTCTCCTCGCGCACCGAGTCGCAGGCCAGCTCACTGGAACAGACCGCGGCCTCGATGGAAGAACTGACCTCGACCGTGAAGGAAAACGCCGCCAATGCGCGCCACGCCAATGACCTGGTCGGCGCCGCATCGGGCCTCGCGGCCAAGGGCGGCGAGGTGGTCGGCGAAGTCGTGGAGACGATGAGCTCGATCAGGGAAAGCTCGAACAGGATTTTCGAGATCATCGGCGTCATCGACGGCATTGCCTTCCAGACCAACATCCTCGCGCTGAACGCCGCGGTCGAAGCGGCGCGCGCAGGCGAGCAGGGACGCGGCTTCGCCGTGGTGGCCAGCGAAGTGCGCAGCCTGGCGCAGCGCTCCGCCAATGCGGCCAAGGAAATCAAGGAACTGATCAACGACTCCGTCGCCAAGGTGGAAGCGGGCAGCCAGCTGGTCGGGACCGCCGGTTCGACCATGAGCGAGATCGTGGATTCGGTCCAGCGCGTGGCGACGATCATGACCGAGATCACCAATGCCAGCGCGGAACAGAGCGGCGGCATCGAGGAAACCAACCGCGCCATCACGCATATGGATGAGATGACGCAGCAGAACGCGGCGCTGGTCGAACAGGCTGCTGCGGCGGCGGAAAGCCTGGAGGAACAGGCCAATGGCCTCGCCGCGGCAGTTGCGCAGTTCAAGCTAAGCCAGGGAATGGCGGCGCCGGCCGTGTTTGCTCAAACGCGCATCGCGGGCAATTCGAACATGCGGATGATCGCGTAACTCAATCGACTTGCACCGTGCGGTAGCGGTTCGCCTGCTGGCCGCTGACCATCGACGCGCGGTTACCCCAGCTGTTGCGCACGAAGGACACCACGGCCGCCACCTCGTCGTCGCTGAGCACGTTGCCGAAGGGCGGCATGCCGTAAGGGCGCGGGTTGCCCTGCGTGCTGGGCGGATAGCCGCCATGCATGACGGCACGGATCGTATTGACAGGCGCGTCGAGCATCACTGCATGATTGCCTGCCAGCGGCGGGATATGCGGCGGCTCGCCGCTGCCTTCGGCCTTGTGGCAATCGGCGCAATGCTTTTCATAGAGTGCGGCGCCCAGCTTCAGGATGCGTTGGCTTTCGGCATCGAGGGGCGGTGCGTCGCGTGCCGGCACATCCGCCTTCGGCAGGGATTTCAGGTACACCGCCATCGCGCGCAGGTCGGCATCCTCAAGATGCTGCGTGCTTTCGCGCACGACTTCCGACATCGGTCCCGATACCACTCCGCGTGCCGATATGCCCGTTTTCATCAGGTCCACCAGCTGCTGCACATCCCAGTTGCCGAGGCCGGCTTCGCGCTCGCCGGTGAGCGAGGCTGCGTGCCAGTCCAGCATCGGGATCATCGCGCCGCCGAGTTCACGCCCGTTGCTGGTCGCGCCCAGCGCATTGCGCGGCGTGTGGCAGGCACTGCAGTGGCCGAGGCCCTGCACCAGGTAGGCGCCGCGGTTCCATTCCCCATTCTGCTGCGGCTGTTCCGCATAAACGCCGGGACGGAAGTACAGCGCCCGCCACACCACCAGCAAGGCGCGCTGGTTGAACGGGAAGCGCAGCTCCGGCTCCCTGTTCTGCTGCCGCACCGGCTGCAGCGACATGAAATAGGCATGCAGCGCGTCGGCATCGGCGCGCGTGACCCTGGTGTAGTTCGGATACGGAAACGCCGGGTACAGCAGCTTGCCATCCCTGCCCTTGCCGTTGTGGAGCGCATTCCAGAAATCGTCGGCGCTCCAGCGGCCGATGCCGGTTTCCTTGTCCGGCGTGATGTTGGGCGCGTGGATGGTGCCAAAAGGCGTGCGGATGGCGCGGCCGCCGGCAAACAAGATGCCGCCGCGTGCCGTATGGCAGGCCTGGCAGTCGCCGGCGCGGGCGAGGTAGGCGCCGCGTGCGACGAGGTCGCCGTCACCAGGACTGGCGGGAACCTTGTCCTCGCGCAGGCCAAGCCAGGCGGTCAGCGCCAGCAGCGCGGCCAGCACGATGACGGCGAGCAGTCCGGCCTTCCTCATTGCGGCATGCTCCCGCAGGCAAGCGGCAGTTTCGCGGGGAGGGAAGAAGCGGGCTTGGCATCCGGCGGCACCGGCTGCGCGGCCAGCCAGGAAGACACCGCATTGATGTCTTCCAGCGAAAGGCGGCTGGTAACTTCGCCCATGCAATCCGGCGCGGCGGCACGCCGTGCGCCTTCGCGCCACGCGCCGAACTGGCCGAGCAGGTAATCGCGCGGCAAGCCGAGCAGGCCGGGCAGCGCGGGAACGACACCAGTTAGTTTCTCGCCGTGGCAGGCAACGCAGGCGGGGATCTTGCGCGACGGATCGCCGTGCAGCACCAGCGCCTTGCCGTGATCGAGCACAGCGGGTGTTGCGGCGGCCGGTTGCGGCGGCGGATAGGGCAGGTCCTGGGCGGCGAAGTAGTCCGCCATCTCCTTCAGGTAATCGTCGGACAGGTGCTGCACCAGGTAGGTCATCAGCGGGTACTGCACGCGCCGGCCATCGCGGAAATTGCGCATCTGGTTGTGCAGGTAACCGGCCGGCTTGCCGGCGATGCGCGGGTAGTAGCCGTCGTTGGTGGCGCGCCCTTCCTTGCCGTGGCAGGTCATGCAGGGCGCCACGCGCCTGGCGATGCCGGTATCGGCGGTGGCTGCGCCGGCCAGCAGGCACGCGGCCAGCGCGATTGCCCAGGACCGGAATTCAGAAAACATTTGTCTTTCTGTCATCCGCCCATTGTAACGGCTCGGCGATACGCGCGCCGCTACCGCTTGTTCCGGAAAAAATACCAATTGTCAGAAGGAAATTGCGCTAATTCCCCCCGCGTATATGCTACAGGCATATTGCCCATGCGCAATTTTTTCGACGGACAGCCAAATGAACGCAGCCATGCAAAACCCGAAACACCGTCGCGGATTCACGCTGATCGAGCTGATGATCTCGATGGTCATCGTCACGATCCTGGCGGCGGTTGCCCTGCCGAGTTACCGGAACTACGTGAAACGCGGCAAGCGCGCGGCGGCCCAGGCGCAGATGATGGATATCGCCAACCGCCAGCAGCAGTATTTCCTGGACAAGCGCAGCTATGCCACGAAGGATGAACTGCAGTCCGCCGGTTATTCGCTGCCGAGCGAGGTGTCGGCTTACTATAGCTACGACATCGCGGTGCCCTCGTCCGGTACGCCCGCCTACACCATCACATTTACGCCGACCGGTTCGCAGGCCAGCGACGGCGCGCTCACCCTCAACAATGCCGGGGTGAAGACGCCTGCCGACAAGTGGAAGTAGCCATGTTCCCCGCCTTCCATCCGGCGCAGCGCGGCACCTCGATGATCGAGGTGCTGGTCACCATCGTCATCCTCACCTTCGGCCTGCTCGGCCTGGTCGGCATGCAGTCGCGGCTGCAGTTGTCGCAGATGGATGCCTACCAGCGCGCGCAGGCGCTCGTGCTGCTGGACGACATGGCCAGCCGGATGGCAAGCAACCGGGAAACCAGCACCATTCCGAACTACGTCACCGACACGACGCCGCTCGGCACCGGCCACTCGTGCAGCATCAGTTCGGGCTCGACCCGGCAGCAACGCGATTCCTGCGAGTGGAGCAATGCCCTCCAGGGTGCGGCCGAAACCTCGGGCAGCAGCCGTATCGGGGCCATGGCCGGCGCCCGCGGCTGCATCGAGCGGGTCATCGGCACCAACAACTACCGCGTCATCGTCGCCTGGCAAGGAATGGGGCCGACGGTCGCGCCGGCCAACGACTGCGGTTCCGGCGAATACAAGGACACGCAGGGCAGCACCGACGAACGCTACCGCCGCACGATCTCGACCATCGTCAGCATCGGCACGCTCACGGGGAATTAACGATGCGCACCCACGAACTCCGCCGCATGGCAGGCACCGACAGGCGACAGGCCGGCTTCACGCTGGTCGAACTGATGGTGGCGATCACGGTCAGCCTGATGATGATGGTTGCGCTGGTTGCGCTGCTGGTCAACGTCAACCGCAACAACAACGAACTGGAGAAGGTCAACACCCAGATCGAGAACGGCCGCTTCGCGCTCCAGCTGCTGCGCGACGATGTCATGCAGGCCGGATTCTGGGGCCCCTATACGCCCGCCATCGAGGACCGCTCCGCCACCGCCGCGCCGGCCGCCGGCGTGATCCCGGCCGCCGTGCCGGATCCTTGCAAGGCTCCGTCCACCTGGGACGCAGCCGACCGCATCGCCCTGACCGGCATTGCCATCCAGGCCAGCCCGTCGGCGCCCGGCAGCTGCGGCTCCGTTGTCGCGAGCAAGAAGGACAACACCGACGTGCTGGTCATCCGCCGCGCGGAGAGCTGCGTTCCCGGGGAAGCCAATTGTGACGCGTTCACGAACGGGAAGATGTACTTCCAGGCCGCCATGTGCCCGACCGAGGGCGCTGGTTCGAGCTTCGTCCTCGATTCCATCGTCGCCAACCTCAACCGGCAGTCGGGCGCGTGCAGCGGCGCGCTTGCACCGATGCGCACCTTCGTCTCCCACATGTACTGGGTCCGCACCTTCGCCAACAGCACCGGCGACGGCATCCCGACCCTGGTGCGTTCCGAATTCGGACTGTCAGGCGGCAGCCTGGCCCATCAGACGGCGGTGCCGCTGATTGAAGGCATCGAGGGATTCAATGTCGAGTTCGGCATCGACAACACGGTTACCCGGTGCAACCTCAATACGGCCGTCAACTACACGCAGGCGCCGATCATGGTCGACCCCACCACGTGCGCGGCGAGTTCGACCGCAGCAAGCAACACGCTGCCAAACAACCGGGGCGATGGCATCCCGGACGGGAATTTCATCCGTTGCACGACAGCCTCGCCCTGTACCGCGGCACAACTTACGGATGCCGTCGCCGTCAAGCTGTATGTGCTTGCGCGCGCCAAGGACAGGACCTCGGGCTACACGGATACCAAGACCTACAACCTCGGCAGTGTGACCCTGGGCCCGTTCAACGACGGCTACAAGCGCCACGTCTTCTCGACCACCGTCCGCATGGTGAACGTCGCCGGCAGGAGGGAAACACCATGAAACCCAGACAGCAGGGTGCTACCCTGGTCGTCGGCCTGATCATGCTGGCGCTGATCACGCTGACGGTGACCACGGCGCTGACGCTCAGCTCCACCAACCTGAAATCCGTCGGCAACATGCAGGTGCGGAACGAGGCCATTGCCGCGGCGAACAATGCGATCGAACAAGTCATCAGCGGACCGTTCGCGGTCACGCCCGCCAGTTCGCAAATCCAGATCGACATCGACAACGACAACACGGTCGATTACATCGTCAACGTGAGCGTGCCGACCTGCCTGTACAACATCTCGGAAACGACGAGCAACGGCACCGGCTTCTACACCGATGTCGAAACACCCGGCTTCGAAGCGGCGCCGCCCACCTTCAACACCTTGTGGGATATCACGGCCGTCGTCAGTGACGCCAGGAGCAATACCACCATCGTCACGGTGCACCAGGGTGTGCGGCGTTCGCAGTTGCCGCAATTGCAGACCAGCGCATCCTGCCCCGGCCCGACGACCTGACATCGCGTCCGGACATCGATCGATATTGACAGAACCGCCGCAACACCTCGCACCTGGGAGTCGAACATGAGCAAGAACCTCTACAAAATCGCCGCAGCAACCGCCTTGCTGGGTTTCCACATGAGCGTTCCGGCTGAGGACATTGACCTGTTCGTCGGCGCCAGCACCAGTGCCAGTGAAGTGCCCAACGTGCTCTTCATCGTGGATAACACCGCGAACTGGAACACGGCGTTTACCAACGAAATTGCCGCGCTGGCCAATACGCTGGCAGGCCTGCCAGTCAACAAATTCCGCGTCGGCATGATGTTCGCCGTGGAAACCGGCGGCGTGAACAACAATGTCGACGGCGGCTATGTGCGCGCGGCGATGCGCCTGATGGACAGTGACAACAAGACGAAGTACCAGGCACTGGTCAACAGCCTGGACAAGCTCAAGGACAAAGGCAACGGCGGCACCGCCAGCCTCGTGATGGCCGAGGCGTACCGCTATTTTTCCGGCGGCGCACCCAACGGCGGCAATGGCAAGGGCAAGACTGACTACACCGGCAATACCCTGTCCGATGCGAGCGGCGGTACGGCAGCGTCGCGCGCCGTCTGGGCACTGACCGGCAACGCATTGAGTTCGAAGGATGCAACGAGCTACATTTCGCCGGTCACGTCCGGGTGCCAGAAAAATTACATCATCTACATCAGCAACGGCCCATCCAACGACAATTCTTCCATACTGACAAAATCAGCATCCATGCTGAGCGCCGCCGGCGGCAGCACCACCCAGATCCCGATTTCACCTGCCGGTTCACAGTCCAACGTCAGCGACGAATGGGCGCGTTTCATGAAGCAGAGCCCCTATGGCGTGGTCACCTACACGATCGACGTCAATCCGGGAACGACCGGACAGGGGCCGGGATGGACGGCACTCCTCAAGAGCATGTCCACGGTCAGCGGCGGTACCTATGCCGCCGTCAGCACGGCCAGCGGCAGCACGGCGCTGCAGGACGCCATGAACAAGGCGCTGTCCGAAATCCAGTCCGTCAACAGCGTGTTCGCCGCCGTCAGCTTGCCGGTCAGCGTGAACACCCAGGGCACTTACCTGAACCAGGTCTTCGTCGGCATGTTTCGTCCCGATGCCAGCGACCGCCCGCGCTGGGCCGGCAACCTGAAACAGTACAAGATGGGTTTCTCCGGCGACGCACTGCGCCTGCTGGATGCCGACAGCAACACGGCCATCAATAGCCAGACCGGCTTTATCGCGGAATGCGCGCGGAGTTACTGGACGCCTGACAAAGGCAGCGACAGCTACTGGTCCTTCCAGCCGCAGGGCAAGTGCATCCCGCCCGGCAGCGCGACCGACCTGTACATGAATTCCAATTCCCCGGACGGGAACATCGTCGAAAAGGGCGCGCAGGCCTACAAGCAACGCCAGGCGGCGGCGACGCGCACGGTGAAGACCTGCTCGACCAGTTTCTCCGCCTGCACGTCGATGACCAACTTCGACACCGCCAATGCGGCGATCACCCAGGCCGCACTCGGTGCAGCCAGTTCGAGCGAGCGCGACGCGCTGATCAACTGGGCGCGCGGCACCGACCTGAACGACGAAGACATTGACGGCGACGTGGCCGAGAAGCGTCCGTCCCTGCATGGCGACGTGGTGCACTCGCGCCCGGTCGCGATCAACTACGGCTCCGACGCTTCGCCCCAGGTCGTGGTGTTCTACGGCGGAAACGACGGCATCCTGCGCGCGGTCAACGGCAACCGGACGGCCGCCATCGGCAGCGTCGAGGCAGGCCGGGAACTCTGGTCCTTCGTTGCGCCGGAGTCCTATGCCAACTTCAAGCGCATCAGGGATAACACGGTCGCGATCAGCACGCCGACCGTTGCCGGCAGTCCGAAACCCTATGGATTCGACGGCGCCATCACCGCCTACCAGAGCGGCGCCAATACCTGGCTGTACGCGACCATGCGTCGCGGCGGACGCGCGATGTATGCGTTCAATGTCTCGGACCCGGCCAATCCCATCCTGAAGTGGAAGATCGGCTGTCCGTCGCCGACCGGCAGCGCCGGCTGCACGACCAACTTCGAACGCATGGGCCAGACCTGGTCGTCGGCCAAGGTCATGAAGGCCGCCGGTTACGGCTCCGGCAATGCGCCCATCCTCATCATGGGTGGCGGCTATGACCCCTGCGAAGACAGCGATCCGAATTCCTGCGCGTCCCCGTCGATGGGCAACAGGATCTATGTGCTGGATGCCGACACCGGCGCCTGGCTAGCCTCGCTCAACACGGACCGCGCCGTGACGGGAGACGTCACGATCGTCCGCAACAGGACCACGGGCCTGGCGACCTACGCCTACGCCACCGACCTCGGCGGCAACGTCTATCGCATCACCATCGGCAATGCCGCGCCCGCGGGCTGGACGATCACCAAGATCGCCTCGCTCGGCTGCGACTCGCCGGCGACATGCGCCAACAATCGCAAGTTCATGTTCGGCCCCAATGTGGTTGAAGAGGATAACGGTGTCTACGTCGTGATGGCGGGTTCGGGCGACCGGGAAAAGCCGCTCCTCAGCTATGCGTCGGCAGCCGCCACGCAGAACTACTTCTTCATGATCAAGGACAAGCCCTCGGATGCCGCCTGGCTGACCTCCGAGTCGGCGAACTGTACCGGCACCGCGGTCATGTGCAAGAACTCGCTGCTCGCCATTCCGGCTTCCAGCAACCCGTCCACAGCCGACCTGGCCGGCAAGAAGGGCTGGTACCTGCCGCTCGCACCGACCGAACAGGTGGTGACCTCGGCGATCACGCTGATCGGCGTGGTCACCTTCAGCACGCACAAGCCGGCCGTGTCCGCCCCGGGTTCCTGCAGCGCCAATCTCGGCCAGGCAAACGTGTACAACATCCGCTACACGGACGCATCGCCGGTGGACGGCACGACCCGCTCGCAGCGCATTGCCGGCGACGGCCTGCCGCCTTCCCCGGTCGGCGGCAAGGTGACGCTGGACGACGGCCGCACGGTCCCCTTCATCATCGGCTCAAAGGCCAGCTCGCCGCTCGAAGCGAACGAACCGTCCCTGGACACGCCGTCGACCTCGACACAGACCAAGAACAGGGTGTACTGGTACATCCAGCATTAACAAGTGGAAACCGACATGCGACAGCATTGGCAGACAGCGGGAAGCGCAAGCGTGAAGCCGGGTGAACGAGGCTTCACGCTGGTCGAGCTGATGGTCACGCTCGCAATCATGGCAATCCTGCTGGGCATCGCCGTCCCCAGCTTCAACGATGCCATCCTCGGCACCAAGCTGAGCACCTATGCCAACAGCCTGGTGGCGAGCGCCAACGTCGCGCGTAGCGAAGCGATCAAGCGCAACACGGCGGTGACGATGTGCGTATCGAGCAATGGCACCAGTTGCGGCTCCGGCAACTGGGAGCAGGGATGGATCGTGCTTGCGGGGACGGATGTGATCCTCCGCCAGGATGCAGCGGGAACGGGGTACAAGCTGACGGGAACGGCGAGCAGCTTGACGTTCCAGGCGACCGGCGTCGGCGCGACCGTGGCCACCATTACCGTGTGCCGCGCGACCCCTTCAGTCGGGAAACAGGAGCGCGTGGTCAGCATCAGCGCAACCGGGCGCGCATCCACCACCACGACCACCAGCGGCACCTGCGCATGAGGCCGGCCCTGCAACGCAGGGCATCGGCCGTCGCGAATCAGCGGGCCAGGCGGCCCGGCAGGACGTCACGCAACACCGCGTCGGCATCGCGCAGCATCTTTTCCGTCGTGTCCCAGCCGACGCAGCCGTCGGTGACCGAGCAGCCGTAGACCAGCTTCGACAGGTCTTCCGGAATCGACTGCTTGCCGCCGACGATATTCGATTCGATCATCACGCCGACCAGCGACTTGTTGCCGGAGCGAATCTGGTTCACCACGTCCGCCATTACCAGTGGCTGCAGGTCGGGATTCTTGAAGCTGTTCGCGTGCGAGCAGTCGACCACGATGCTGGCCGGCAGCTTCGCCTTCTGCAGCGCCTGCTCGGCCATCGCCACCGACACGGTGTCGTAGTTCGGGCGGCCATCGCCGCCGCGCAGCACGACGTGGCCGTAGCGGTTGCCGCTGGTGCGCACGATGGATACCTTGCCCTGGCCGCTGATGCCGAGGAAGGAATGCGGATGCGAGGCCGACAGGATGGCGTTGATCGCGATGCCGATGTCGCCGTCGGTGCCGTTCTTGAACCCGACCGGCGTGGACAAGCCGGACGACATTTCGCGGTGCGTCTGCGACTCGGTGGTGCGGGCGCCGATCGCCGTCCATGCGATCAGGTCGCCAAGGTATTGCGGCGAGATCGGGTCGAGCGCTTCGGTCGCGGTGGGCAGGCCGAGCTCGCACACGTCGAGCAGGAACTTGCGCGCATTGGCCATGCCGCGCTCGATGTGGAAGGAATCGTCCATGTCCGGATCGTTGATGTAACCCTTCCAGCCGGTCGTGGTGCGCGGCTTCTCGAAGTACACGCGCATGACCAGCAGCATCGTGTCCTTCACCTCTTCCTGCAGCTTCTTGAGGCGGCGCGCATAGTCGAGCCCTGCCACCGGGTCATGGATCGAGCACGGCCCCACCACCACGAACAGGCGCGGATCCTTGCGGTCGAGGATGTTGCGCAGCGCCTCGCGGCCCTGCATCACCGCATTGCCCGCGGCGTCGGTCAGCGGCAGCTGGGCGTGCAGCGACTCCGGCGTGGGCATGGTTTCGAAGGATGTGACGTTGACGTTCTCGATATGGAAGGTGGTCATGGCGGGTTCGGCGCGCGATGGAAAAGCGGCTAGTTTACCGCTTGTCCCCCGCGCGGGTGCTGGCAGCCGTCAAAACCGCTATGCTTGGATTCCAGTCGTCTTTCCGGCAAGTCATGTCCACCCACGTTTTCACCTACGGTTCCCTGATGTTTCCCGCAGTCTGGCAGCGCGTCGTGCGCGGCGATTACCGCAGCGCGCCGGCCCGCCTCGACGGGCATGCGCGCTTTGCGATCGCCGGAGAAACCTATCCCGGCATGGTCGCCCGACCCGGCGCAAGCGTGGACGGCGTACTGTACTTCGATGTGTCGCCAGCCGACTTGGCCGCGCTCGACGCCTTTGAAGGCGCCGAATACCGGCGCGACACCGTCCGCGTCACATTGTCCACGGGGGAAACGATCGACGCCGGCACCTACATCTACCTGTTGCCGGAAAAGTTGTCAGGATCGCCATGGCTGCCCGAAGCCTTCCAGATGCAGCGCTTTATCGGCTCTTATTGCCGCGAGAAACTGGGAGAGTAGGAAAGAGCCGGCCCTGGAGCCGGTATAATGCAACCCATCCTCAAATTCACTGAAAACGGCCACGGCCGTTATCTTTTTCTCCATGCTCGCTTCACAAAAACAACAGATCGCCGACCTGTTCCAGGCCGCCCTTGCGCCCATCGTCGCCGGCACCGAATTGCAACCCAACGTGGCGCTGGAGCGCCCGCGCGATCCTTCGCACGGCGACATCGCCTGCAACATCGCGATGCAGCTGGCCAAGCCGCTGAAGAAGAACCCGCGCGAACTGGCGCAGGCCCTCGTCGACTACCTGCTCGCCAACAAGGGCGACCTGATCGAAACCGCCGAAATCGCCGGCCCCGGCTTCATCAACCTGCGCGTGGCCGCCGCCGCCAAGCAGTCCGTCGTGCGCGCGATCCTGAAGGAGGGCGCGGCATTCGGCAAAGGCACTGCCGGCGCCGGCAAGAAGGTGATGGTCGAGTTCGTGTCCGCCAACCCGACCGGTCCGCTGCACGTCGGCCACGGCCGCCAGGGCGCGCTCGGTGATGCGCTGTCCTCGTTGCTGGAAGCGCAGGGCTACGCCGTCACCCGCGAGTTCTACTACAACGATGCCGGCGTCCAGATCGGCAACCTCGCGCTGTCCGTGCAGGCGCGCGCCAAGGGCTTCAAGCCGGGCGACGCCGAGTGGCCGGAAGCCGCGTACAACGGCGACTACATCGCCGACATCGCCACTGACTTCCTCGCGAAGAACACCGTATCCGCCAGCGATGGCGCGCCGGTGACCGCCAGCGGCGACCCCGACGATATCGAATCGATCCGCAAGTTCGCGGTGACCTACCTGCGCCGCGAGCAGGATCTCGACCTGCAGGCCTTCGGCGTCAAGTTCGACAACTACTACCTCGAATCCTCGCTGTACACCGACGGCAAGGTGGAGTCCGCCGTGCAGGCGCTGGTCCAGGCCGGCAAGACCTACGAGCAGGACGGCGCGCTGTGGCTGCGCACCACCGAATACGGTGACGACAAGGACCGCGTGATGAAGAAGTCCGACGGCACCTACACCTACTTTGTGCCGGACGTGGCTTACCACATCACCAAGTGGCAGCGCGGCTACGGCAAGGTCATCAACGTGCAGGGCAGCGACCACCACGGCACCATCGCGCGCGTGCGCGCCGGCCTGCAGGCCGTCGGCCTTGGCATTCCGCAGGGCTATCCCGACTATGTGCTGCACAAGATGGTCACCGTGATGAAGAACGGCGAGGAAGTGAAGATTTCCAAGCGCGCCGGTTCCTACGTGACCGTGCGCGACCTGATCGAATGGTCGGCGGGCGATGCCACCAATGAAGCCGGCGAGCGCGACCTCACGCGCGGCCGCGACGCGGTGCGCTTCTTCCTGATCTCGCGCAAGGCCGATACCGAATTCACCTTCGACGTCGACCTCGCACTGTCGCAGTCCGACGAGAACCCGGTGTACTACGTGCAGTACGCGCATGCGCGCATCTGCTCGGTGCTGGCGCAGTGGGGCGGTGACGAAAACACAATCGACGCCGGCGACCTGTCGCCGCTCACCTCGCCGCGCGAAGCGGCACTGTTGCAGAAGCTTGCCGAGTATCCGGAGATGCTGCAAAAAGCCCTCGACGAACTCGGCCCGCATCAGGTAGCGTTCTACCTGCGCGACCTGGCGGGTGAGCTGCACAGCTACTACAACGCCGAGCGCGTCCTGGTCGATGATGTGTCCACGAAAATGGCGCGTCTGGCGTTGTTGATAGCAACGCGCCAGGTTCTGCGAAATGGCCTGGCATTGATCGGCGTATCCGCGCCGGCCAGGATGTAACGAGATGTAATCCGGGGAAGTATGCAAAAGTACAGACAGCAGGGCGGCACGATTCTGGGCCTCATCATCGGCCTGATCATCGGCCTCGGCATCGCACTCGGCGTGGCGATGACCATCAACAAGACGCCGATGCCCTTCACCGACAAGTCGGGCAAGGTGAAGGCCGGCGATCCGACGCCGAGCCAGGCCGCCGACCCGAACCGTCCGCTGTACGGCAACAAGGCTGCGAAAGAAGCGAAGGAAGCCGTCAGGGAACAGGCGCCGCCGGAGAACACCGCTGCGCCGCAGCCGGACAAGAAACCCGAAATCGTGAAGGTCGATCCGAAGACCGAAGCGAAGGCGGAAGGCAAGCTGCCGGTGATCGACCTGACGTCGACGGCGAAGAAGCCGGAAACGGAAGCGAAGGCTGAGAGCGCCGACGACAAGTGGAGCTACTTCCTGCAGGCCGGCGCCTTCCGCGAACCTGCCGATGCCGAAGGCATGCGCGCCAAGCTGGCGCTGATGGGCGTGGAAGCCAAGGTCTCCGAGCGCCAGGCGGAAACCGGCGTGCTGTACCGGGTGCGCGTCGGCCCCTTCAACCAGATGGAAGCAATGAACAAGGTCCGCGGCAAGCTGTCTGACAACGGCGTGGATGCCGCGGTGGTGCGTACCGCCAAATAGTCATTTACTACGAGCAAAGGAAGCATATGCGTTTTCTTCAGCGATTTCTTGCAGTACTGAGCATCAGTTTCATCGCCTTCGGCGCCAATGCCGCGCCGAACAACCCGCAGAACGGCGTCGAGTACCGTACCCTCGACAAGCCGCAGCAGACCGAACCCGGCAAGAAGGTCGAGGTCATCGAATTCTTCTGGTACTCCTGCCCGCATTGCTTTGCGCTGGAGCATGAGCTGGTTGCGTGGGTGAAGAAGCAGGGTGACAACATCGTCTTCAAGCGCGTGCCGGTCGCCTTCCGCGATTCCATGGTGCCACAGCAGAAGCTGTTCTACACGCTGGAAGCGATGGGCAAGTTCGACGAGCTGCACCAGAAGATGTTCAACACCATCCACGTCGAGAAGCGCCGCACCGATACCGACGCCGAGATCCTCGATTTCGTCACGAAGAATGGTATCGACAAGCAGAAGTTCCTCGAGGTGTACAACTCCTTCGGCGTGCAGAGCAAGGCCAAGCGCGCGGTGCAGCTGATGCAGGCCTTCCAGGTCGATGGCGTGCCGATGCTCGCGGTCGATGGCCGTTACGTGACCTCGCCCAGCATCCTCGGCAACAGCCTCGGCAACCGTCCGGAGCCGGTGCTGCACCAGGCAACCTTCCAGGTGATGGACTGGCTGGTGAACAAGGCCAAGCAGGGCAAGTAAGCCGGCTGCGTATTACACTGAAGTCCGCCTCTCGCAAGAGGGCGGACTTTTTTATTGCCTGAGCACCAGGAAAAGAATGAAACGTGTCTTCATCACCGGCGCTTCGAGCGGCCTCGGCGCCGCGCTCGCGCAACGCTATGCGCAACAGGGCACCGTCCTCGGCCTGCTGGCGAGGCGTCGCGACCTGCTGGAGCAGCTCGTGCAGTCGCTGCCCAATCCGGAACTGCACCGCATCTATGCGGCGGATGTCACCGACCATGCCGCACTCACCTCGGCCGCGCAGGATTTTATCCGCGCGCACAATGGCGCCGACGTCGTGATCGCCAATGCCGGTATCTCGGCCGGCACGCTGACCGAGTATTCGGAAGACCTTGCCGTCTTCGAGCGCATCCTCGCCACCAACGTCACGGCGACCGTTGCCACCTTCGCGCCATTCATCGCGTCCATGAAGCAGCAGGCGGGCGGACGACTGGTTGGGATCGGGAGCGTGGCGGGCATCCGCGGCCTGCCCGGCGCGGAAGCCTACAGCGCATCGAAGGCGGCCGTGATCAGCTATTGCGAATCGCTGCGCATCGAACTCAAGCCGGCAGGCATCCGTGTCGTAACGATTGCGCCCGGCTACATCGACACGCCAATGACTAAGCACAACCCGTATCCGATGCCCTTCCTGATGGCGCCGGAGGCGTTCGCGGAAAAGGCGGTGGCGGCGATTGACGCCGGCACCAGCTATTGCGTGATCCCGTGGCAGATGGGCGTGGTAGCGAAGCTCCTGCGGCTGCTGCCGAACTGGTTGTACGACTTGGCATTCTCGAAGGCGCCGCACAAGCCGCGCCACGCAAAGACATGACGTACATCGACGCCATGGGCCATGAGCATCGCCCCATCGAGGCGATGCAGGCGCGCATCGTCTCCCTCGTGCCATCGATCACCGAACTCTTGTGCGACCTCGGCCTCGCGTCCTCGCTGGTCGGGCGCACCGGATTCTGCATTCATCCGGCGGAGGTGGTGCGCACCATACCCAAGGTCGGCGGCACCAAGGACGTCAACCTCGACAAGATCCGCAAGCTTGCGCCGACCCACTTGATCGTCAACATCGACGAGAACGAAAAGCCGACTGTCGATGCGCTTGCGGAATTCGTCCCCAACGTGATCGTCACGCATCCGCTCGCGCCGCGCGACAACCTCGCGCTCTACCGCATGCTAGGCGGCATCTTCTGCGTGGAGGAGAGAGCGGAGACATTGTGCGATGCCTTCGAGCGGGAATACGCGCTGCTGCAGGCGACGCCGCGCGGACCGGCGCAAGTCATGCTGTACTGCATCTGGCAGGATCCGTGGATGACGATTTCGCGCGATACCTATATCGCGCGGATGATGGAAGAAATCGGCTGGCGCTGCTGGGAGCCGCCGGGGACGGCCGGTATGCGCTATCCGGTATTCAAATGGTCGGATGAGGTTGTGCATTCCATCGACGGCGTGCTGCTTTCAAGTGAGCCCTATCGCTTTACGGAAACACATGTGGATGCATTGGAAAAGCAGGTCGGAAAGCCGGTACGCCTGCTCGATGGTGAAATGATGTCCTGGTACGGAAGCCGCGCGATTACAGGATTGCGTTATGCGCGCGGGTTGATTACTTCTGGCGGTTGATCCGCAGCAGCATGCGAATGAATTCCCGGGCAATGGCTTGGTGATGGGCGTCAAGACGTTGCAAATCGGCGACCAGCTTCACATCCGCTGACTCGAACCGGGCATGCGCGCTGATGCCGTCGCTGCCATTTGCATATCCATCGGCACCGCCAAAGCGCAGCCATTCCGCCGGCACCCCGAGCCACTGCGCAAGGGTGCGCAGCTTTTCCTGGGTCGGAATGGCTTCTCCGACCAGCCACTTTCTTGCCGCGTGGACTGTAATCGGACGTCCTTCAAAGCGGATGTTGAATTCCCGGGCCAGCTGTGTGGGGCTGTCCGGGGAATATTCGGCATTCCGCAGCGCCTGTTGCAAGCGCTCACTAAAGCTTTCTCGTTCGATAGATGGATTCATGACCGCGCACTATTCCATGCCGGAGCTTGACAGTCAGTCAATGCGCCGAAGGAACCGGTTGTGACCTAGTGTGTTAAGCGAATGTAACACACAACGACAAGCCCAAATCGGCTTTTTACCCGCGCCGGCAAAGGGTTTGCGCGATAGATCAATAGAAAGTGCGATTATTGCAACACGACAAAAGCGGTTGCAAAGTGACAACGGCAGACAAAGTAATTTGTGGTCAAAATGCTGCCGCGCACTCAGGCCAAAACGAAGCGGATGATCCCATCGTTGCCCGTGTCGCGGCGGAGCACGCCGTCGAACCAGAGCTTGTGCAAATGCGCGAGCGCCTCGCCCATCGCGAAGGTGAGCTGGTGGGCATCCAGCGGGCGGCGGAACATGATTGGCACGATGTCGGCGGCGGATTGCGGCGTCGCGCAGGCGGCTTCCACTTCCGCCAGCCGGTCGCGGTGGTGGTCGCGCAACTGCCCGATCCGCGTGTGCAGCCCGCGGAAAGGCTTGCCGTGGGACGGCAGGACCAGCGTGTCGTCCGGCAGCCCGGCGTACTTGCCGAGCGAATCGAGGTAGAGCTGGACCGGATTGGCTTCCGGTTCGACCGCGAAAACCGAGACGTTGGTGGAAATGCGCGGCAGCACCATGTCGCCGGAAATCAGGATACGCAGCTCGTCACAGTACAGCGACACATGTTCCGGCGCGTGGCCGAATCCCGTGATTACTTGCCAGCCGCGCTGGCCAATCTGCATCACCTGGCCGTCCTGCAGCCGGCGGTAGGCGGCCGGCACCGAAGGCACCAGCGTCGGGTAATAGCTTTTGCGGCCCTGGAGCTTTTCCAGCATCGCCTCATCGGACAGGCCGTGGCGCTGGAAATGCGGCAGCATCGCAGTGCCATCGACGCCGGGCAGCGAGCCCGACATCATGCGGGCGAAGCCGTATTCGCCGGTGCTCATCCACAAGGTCGCATTCCACCGGCTGCACAACCAGTCCGCCAGGCCGACGTGGTCCGGGTGGCAGTGGGTCGCCACTACCCGCATCACCGGCAGGCCGTCCAGTTCATTGGCGAACACCTTTTCCCAGGCCTCGCGCGTCGCGTCGGTGGCGATGCCGCAGTCGACGACCGTCCAGCCCTCGCCATCACGCAGCAGCCACAGGTTGATGTGGTCGAGCGCAAACGGCAGGCCCATGCGCAGCCAGTAGACGCCGGGCGCGATTTCCTGGCGCATGCCGGGAGCGGGAAGGGTGTCGCCGAAGGCGTAGCTGAGCTGGGATTCGAGATGGTTCATGCAGGAAATTTCCGGAATTCAATGTGTGGCGGCGCATGTTCACATTTCACGGAAGCGCGTCTACAATGCGCTTTACGTTAACGTAAACTGCAAGCGATAACAGCGATTCTAAGTCCAATCCGATTTTGCTGCTGACGACACAGATGCCGACCTACACGATCACCGAACTCGCGCGCGAATTCGACATTACGCCGCGAGCCATCCGCTTTTATGAAGACCAGGGTCTGCTGACGCCCAAGCGCGAAGGCGCCGGCGGCCGTACCCGCGTCTACAGCGCCCGCGAGCGCACGCGCCTGAAGCTCACGCTGCGCGGCAAGCGTCTCGGCCTGAGCCTGCAGGAAATCAAGGCGCTGGTGAACATGTACGAGTCGCCGAAGGACACCACCGCGCAACTCAAGCACTTCCTGAGCGTGCTCGCGCAGCACCGCGAAACCCTGGAGCGCCAGCGCGAAGACCTGGAAGTGACCCTCAACGAAATTGCCGCGCACGAGGAAGAGTGCCTGCGCCTGCTGCAGGACAACAAATCCGGTAAGACGGTTGCAGCAAAGAAATCCTCGGCGCGCAAGCTGAAAGACGCCGCCTGAGCGGCGGGAATATCGTAGTTTCACCGTATCTGCTTTACGTTTACGTAAACGTAAATTGGAAGTATGATCCTTCATCATCGGCAACGGCATTACTCGGCCCTTGCCATAACTCCAACAACGTGAGGACGACATGATCCATCTGCCCGGCTTGACCTTTGACCATGGCGAAGACATCGCCGCGCTGCGCGAAACCGTACAGCAGTTTGCGCAGGCGGAAATCGCGCCGCGCGCCGCCGAAATCGACCGCACCGACCAGTTCCCGATGGACCTGTGGAAGAAGATGGGCGAACTCGGCCTGCTCGGCGTGACCGTCAGCGAAGAGTACGGCGGCACCGACATGGGCTACCTCGCGCACATCGTCGCGATGGAAGAAATCTCCCGCGCTTCCGCCTCGGTCGGCCTGTCCTACGGCGCGCACTCCAACCTGTGCGTGAACCAGATCAAGCGCAACGGCACCGAAGAGCAGAAGAAGAAATACCTGCCCAAGCTGATTTCCGGCGAACACGTCGGCGCGCTCGCGATGTCCGAGCCGAACGCCGGTTCCGACGTGGTCAGCATGCGCCTGCGCGCCGATTTCAAGGGTGACCGCTGGGTGCTCAACGGCAGCAAGATGTGGATCACCAACGGTCCGGATGCCGACACCCTGGTGGTGTATGCGAAGAACGACATCGAAGCCGGCCCGCGCGGCATGACCGCCTTCCTGGTCGAAAAGGGCTTCAAGGGATTCTCGGTCGCGCAAAAGCTGGACAAGCTCGGCATGCGCGGTTCGCACACCGGCGAACTGGTGTTCCAGGACTGCGAAGTGCCGGCAGAAAACGTGCTCGGCGGCCTCGGCAAGGGCGTCAACGTGCTGATGTCCGGCCTCGACTTCGAGCGCACCGTGCTGTCCGGCGGCCCGCTCGGCATCATGCAGGCTTGCATGGACGCGGTTGTCCCCTATGTCCACGACCGCAAGCAATTCGGCCAGCCGATCGGCGAATTCCAGCTGATGCAGGGCAAGCTCGCCGACATGTATTCCACAATGATGGCGTGCAAGGCCTATGTGTACGCTGTCGGCCAGGCCTGCGACCGCGCGAAGACGCCGGAACAGGTGCGTGCGCTGCGCAAGGATGCGGCCGGCGCGATCCTCTACTCCGCCGAGAAGGCGACCTGGATGGCCGGCGAGGCGATCCAGACGCTGGGCGGCAACGGCTACATCAACGAGTACCCGGTCGGCCGCCTGTGGCGCGACGCGAAGCTGTACGAGATCGGCGCCGGCACCAGTGAAATCCGCCGCATGCTGATCGGTCGCGAGCTGTTTGCAGAGACGAAGTAAAAAATAAAACAAGGCTGCCTTCCCCATGAAGGGGAAGGCGCTCAGTAGTCAAAGCATTGTTGGCGGAGACACCCATGCACGCCCCCGACCCCGAATACCGGCAAGTCATCGAATCCAGCTTCCGCGAAGCGGCGTTCCTCTCCGCGCTCGGCATCAAGCTCGTCGAGTGCGGACCCGGCTGGTGCGAATCATCCTTGCGCATCGAGCCGCGTCACCTGCAGCACACCGGCGTCATCCACGCCGGTGTGCAGGCGACTATTGCAGACCATACGGCAGGCGGGGCCGCCATGACAGTGACGGGTGCGGATGATTTCATCCTGACCTCCGAATTCAAGATCCACCTGTTGCGCGCCGGCGTGGGCGACGCGCTGCTCTGCCGCGCGCAGGTACTCAAGCCGGGCCGGGCCTTTCATGTCGTGGAAGCGGAAGTATTCGCACTGGCCGGCGACAAGAAGACATTGATCAGCAAGCTGACCGCCACCATGGCGGTCGTGTCCCGGAACAGGAACTAAGCGGACTGCCATGGCAGCTCTCCACATCACGACTCCCCTGCTGCGCCACGGCCCCCTCTCGGCCGCGCAGGACAGGACCGTCCTGCTGAAGATGGAGAACCTGCAGCCTTCCGGCTCCTTCAAGCTGCGCGGCATTGGCACGATGTGCCGCCGTGCGGCGGACAACGGCGCGACCCACTTCGTCTGTCCGTCCGGCGGCAACGCGGGATTTGCGGCGGCCGTCGCCGGCGCGGCGCTCGGCGTGCGCACCACCATCCTCGTGCCGCAGACCACGCATGAATCCGTGCGCGCGAAGATCCGCGACATCGGCGCGGAATGCATCGTGCACGGCAGCGTCTGGGACGAAACAAACGAAGAAGCCTTGCGCCTGTGCCAGGAACCCGGCGCGGTGTACATCCCGCCCTTCGACCATCCGGATATCTGGGACGGCAATGCGACCCTGATTGACGAAGCGGTACAGCAGGCGCATGAAGCCGGCACCGATTTTGATGCGGTCATCTGCTCGGTCGGCGGCGGCGGTTTGCTGTGCGGCGTGCTCGAAGGCCTGCACCGCAACGGCAAGGCGCATGTGCCGGTGATCGCGGTCGAAACCGAAGGCGCGGCATCGCTGAACGCCGCCATCCGCGCCGGCGAACTGGTCACCTTGCCGGCCATCACGTCGATTGCCACTACGCTCGGCGCCAAGCGCGTCGCGCAGCAGGCATTCGAGTGGTCGCACCGGCACGATGTACGCGGCGTGACCGTCACCGATGCAGAGGCCGTCGACGCCTGCCTGCGCTTTGCCGACGACCTGCGCACGCTCGTCGAACCGGCTTGCGGCGCGGCGCTCGCCGTTGCGTACCAGCAATTACCGGAGCTGAAAGAATTTCATGCGCCGCTGGTCGTTGTCTGCGGCGGCATCGGAGTGGATTTGGCTAAACTGGAGGCTTGGAAGAATCACTTCAAGCGATAAGCCATGCCCCAGACCACCTTCCCAAAACTCCTCCGTTCCCAGATCGCGTTCGACATCGCGCGCACCATCCTGGACGGCTTCGACAAGCACTACCGGCTGTTCCGTGAAGAGAGCCAGGCGGCCAAGCGCTACTTCGAAGCAGGAGACTGGAAAACCGCGCAGCGGAAGGCGCGCGAACGCATCGCCTTTTACGACACGCGCGTGCAGGAATGCGTGCAGATCCTGGAAGACGAATACGACCAGGAAGAGATCGGCGACGAGGTGTGGCGCGAGGTGAAGCTGCATTACATCGGCCTGCTCATCAACCACAAGCAGCCGGAGCTGGCCGAGACCTTCTTCAACTCGGTGTGCTGCAACATCCTGCACCGTTCGTACTACCACAACGACTTCATCTTCGTGCGGCCGGCGGTCTCCACCGAGTACATCGAGACCGACGAAATCCAGCCCACCTACCGCGTGTACTATCCGGCCAAGGACGGCCTGCACTACACGCTCAAGCGCATCGTCACCAACTTCCAGCTGGCGACGCCGTTCGCCGACCTCGACCGCGATGTCGGCTTCGTCGAAGCGCGCATGCGCGCGATGTTCGGCAGCGACCTGCTCGAACCCAACCACCAGATCCAGGTGCTGGCCTCGCTGTTCTACCGCAACAAGGGCGCCTACATCGTCGGCAAGGGCATCAACGGCAACCGCATCTATCCCTTCGTCGTGCCCATCCTGTACAACCGCAAGGGCCAGCTGGTGCTCGACACGGTGCTGTTCGATCCGACGCTGATCACGGTGCTGTTCTCGTTCACGCGCGCCTACTTCATGGTCGACATGGAAGTGCCGTCGGCCTATGTGCACTTCCTGCGCACGCTGATGCCCTACAAGCCGCGCAGCGAGATCTACACCATCCTCGGCCTGCAGAAGCTGGGCAAGGCGGCGTTCTACCGCGACTTCCTGCACCACCTGCGGCATTCGTCCGACTGCTTCGAAGCGGCGCCCGGCATCCGCGGCCTGGTGATGGTGGTGTTCGCGCTGCCATCCTTCCCGTATGTGTTCAAGGTCATCAAGGATTTCTTCCCGCCGCCGAAGGAAACCACCCGCGCCGTGGTCAAGGAAAAGTACCTGCTGGTGAAGAACCACGACCGTGTCGGCCGCATGGCGGATACGCTGGAATATTCCAACGTCGCCTTCCCGCGCGCACGCTTCTCGTCGGAACTGCTGGCCGAGCTGAAGGAAGTCGCGCCCTCCATCGTCGAGGAAGAGGGCGACGAGATCATCATCAAGCACCTGTACATCGAGCGCCGCATGATGCCGCTCAACCTCTTCCTCAGCGAGGCGGAACGGCGCGGTGACCATGCATCGGTCGAGCACGGCATGGTCGAGTACGGCAACGCGATCAAGGACCTGGTGGGCGTGAACATCTTCCCAGGCGACATGCTGTACAAGAACTTCGGCGTCACCAAGCATGGCCGCGTGGTGTTCTACGACTACGACGAGATCGAGTACATCACCGACTGCAACTTCCGCGAGATCCCGGCGCCGCGCAACGAAGAAGACGAGATGTCGAGCGAGCCGTGGTACCCGGTTGCGAAGAACGATGTTTTCCCCGAGCAGTTCGGCACCTTCCTGCTCGGCAATACGGAAGTCCGCAAGTACTTCCTCAAGCACCACGCCGACCTTCTGACGGCGAAATACTGGCAGAACGCCAAGCAGCGCATCCTCGACGGCCACATCGAGGACGTATTCCCGTATCCGCAGGAACTGCGCTTCAGCTACAAACCCCTTACCCCCGCGGCACAGGCCGCCTAGCAACCTACTGGAGATGAATGATGAGTGATCCTATTGTTATCGTTGGCGCCGCCCGTACCCCGATGGGCGCCTTCCAGGGTGATTTCTCCGCGCTGTCCGCGAGCGACCTGGGTGCAGTTGCAATCCGCGCCGCCGTCGAGCGCGCCGGCCTGGAACCGAAGCTCGTCAACGAAGTCCTGTTCGGCAACTGCCTGATGGCGGGCCAGGGCCAGGCGCCCGCGCGCCAGGCGGCGATCAAGGCCGGCATCCCGGTTTCCGCCGGTGCGGTCACGCTGTCGAAGATGTGCGGCTCGGCGATGAAGGCAGCGATGATCGGCTACGACTCCCTGCTCGCCGGCAGCAATGAAGTGGTGGTCGCGGGCGGCATGGAATCCATGACCAACGCCCCCTACCTGATCCCGAAGGCGCGCGGCGGCTACCGCATCGGCCACGCGATGATGTACGACCACATGATGCTCGACGGCCTGGAAGACGCCTATGAAAAGGGTCGCTCCATGGGCACCTTCGGCGAAGACTGCGCGGCCAAGTATTCGTTCACCCGCGAAGAGCAGGATGCGTACGCGATTGCATCGGTGCAGCGCGCGCAGGCAGCGACCAACGACGGCTCCTTCAAGTGGGAAATCGCACCGGTAACGGTATCCGGCAAGGGCGGCGATGTCGTGATCGACAAGGATGAAGGCCCGCTCAAGGCTCGCCTCGACAAGATCGCATCGCTCAAGCCGGCGTTCAAGAAGGACGGCACGATCACAGCCGCGTCATCGTCGTCGATCAATGACGGTGCCGCCGCACTGGTGATGATGCGCGAATCGACCGCGAAAAAGCTGGGCTGCAAGCCGATCGCCCGCGTGCTCGGCCACACCACCCATGCGCAGGAACCGAACTGGTTCAGCACCGCACCGATCGGCGCGATCGAAAAGCTGTACAAGAAGCTGAACCTGACCACCAAGGATGTGGATCTGTTCGAGATCAACGAGGCGTTCGCCGTCGTGCCGATGGCCGCCATGCGCGACCACGACATCCCGCACGACAAGATCAACGTCCACGGCGGCGCCTGCGCACTCGGCCATCCGATCGGCGCATCGGGTGCCCGCATCCTCGTCACGCTGATCGGCGCGCTGAAGAAGACCGGCGGCAAGCTGGGTGTGGCGTCGCTGTGTATTGGCGGCGGTGAAGGCACGGCGATGGCGATCGAACTCGTCTGATGCCTGGTTCCTCCCCTTCAAGGGGGAGGTTAGGAGGGGGATGGGTTTCTGTCGCAGTAGAACCCAATCCCTGCCCCAACCCTCTCCTTGAAGGGGAGGGCGATAAAGTCCAACCGTAGAAGATCATGCCCACCGCCCTCATCCTCGGCGCCTCGCGCGGTATCGGCCGCGAATTCGTGCGCCAGCTCATCGCCGCCAACTGGCGGGTGCTCGCCACGGCACGCGATGACGCATCCCTCGCCGACCTCCGCAGCGCCGGCGCGGAAGCGTACAAGCTCGACGTCGCCAATCCCGATTCGCTGGCCGGCCTCGGCTGGCAGCTCGATGGCGAAAAGCTTGACCTCGCCGTCTACGTCGCCGGCGTCTACGGCCCGCAAGGCCAGAGCCCGAAGGCGCCGCCGACCGCGCAGGATTTCGACAAGGTGATGCACACCAACGTGCTCGGCGCGATGCAGGTCATCCCGACCATCGCGCCGATGGTGGAAGCCGCGCAGGGCCGGTTCGCGTTCATCAGCAGCGGCATGGGCAGCATCGGCGAGACCGACACCAGCTACGGCTGGCTGTACCGCACCTCGAAGACGGCACTGAACATGGCGGTCAGGAGCGCGGCGCTCGATTACCCGTCCGCCACCTTCGTCCTCATGTGCCCCGGCTGGGTGCGGACCGACATGGGCGGACCGAATGCCACACTGGCCGTCGAAGACAGCGTGGGCGGATTGCTTAACGTGATCAACGGATTGAAACAGGAAGACAGCGGCACGTACCGCAATTACGCCGGCCGCACGCTGGCCTGGTAAAGGGGAGACATAAATGGTTTTATCGGAACAACACGAAATGATCCGCGATGCACTGCGCGCCTTTGCGCAGGAACGCCTCGCACCGAATGCAGCGCGCTGGGACAAGGAGCACCACTTCCCGAAGGATGAGCTGAAGGGACTGGCCGAACTCGGCGCCTTCGGCGTGGCGGTGCCGGAAGAACTCGGCGGCGCGGGACTGGATTACCTGTCGCTGTCGCTGGTGCTCGAGGAAATCGCGGCCGGGGACGGCGGCACCTCGACCGTCATCTCCGTCAACAACTGCCCGGTGTGCAGCATCGCGATGATGTACGCCAACGACGCGCAGAAGGAACAATGGCTCAAGCCGCTGGCACGCGGCGAAATGCTGGGCGCGTTCTGCCTCACCGAGCCGCACGTCGGCAGCGACGCGTCCGCGCTGCGCACCACCGCCACGCGCGACGGCGACCATTATGTGCTGAACGGCGTGAAGCAGTTCATCACCAGCGGCAAGTACGCCGATGTCGCGATCGTCATGGCGG
>NZ_LSTO01000001.1:3800963-3802535 GCF_002211445.1 Noviherbaspirillum denitrificans
GACCTTCGGGTTATGAGCCCGACGAGCTGCCAGACTGCTCCACCCCGCGTCTGAGGGACCGAAGTGTACAGAGGATCATGCTGCAATGCAAGTAAAACATGCGAGTTGAATGAACAATAAAATATGCCGCTGCTCAAACAGACAAGCTTGAACAACCTGTTCCCACTTTTCATTTCAATAAACATGAGTCCCGTCATCTCGCACACGCCATCTTCCCGCCGTTCCGCGATCAGGCTGCTCCTCGCTACCGTTGCGCTTTCCTGCAGCGCCATGTCGGTTCATGCGCAGACCTGGCCGGCAAATCCGATCAGGCTGATCATTCCGTTTCCTCCCGGCGGCGGCACCGACATCCTGTCCCGCATCATCTCCAACAAACTCGCGGAGGCTAACAAGTGGACCATCGTCACGGATAACCGCGGCGGCGCGGGAGGCACTATCGGCCTTGCGGAAGCCGCCAAGTCCGCACCCAACGGCTACACGATCGTGATGGGACAGAAGGACAACATGGCTGTCGCGCCGTGGCTCTACAAGAGCCTTGCCTACGATCCGGTGCGCGACTTCACGCCAATCGCGCATGTCGCGTACACGCCGGTAGTCATCGTCACGTCCGCCCACTCCCGGCTCAGGACGCTGGCCGACGTAGTGAACGCAGCACGCAGCGCACCCGGCACGATTACCTACGGCTCGCCGGGCAACGGTACGACCATCCACCTTGCCGGCGAAGTGCTCGAAGGCGCTGCCAACATCAAACTGGTGCATGTACCGTACAAGGGTTCCAGCCCTGCCATGGTCGATGCGATCAGCGGCACCCTCGACCTCGCGCTGTCGTCGGTTCCTTCCGCCTTAAGCCAGATCAAGGCGGGCAAACTGCGTGCGCTGGCTGTGACATCGGCAAAACGCAGCACGTCGCTCCCTGATGTCCCCACTGTTGCGGAATCGGGCTACAAAGGCTTTGACGTCAGCACCTTGTACGGCCTGTTCGCACCTGCGGGCACGCCAAAAGAAGTTGTGGCGCGTTTAAATACCGAAGTGAACAAGCTGCTGGAGACGGCAGAGATGAAGAATGCGATTCACGCACAAGGCGCCGAGCCGCAGCCGATGACGCCGGAAAAACTGTCTGCGCTGCTGAAGGCGGATTACCAGGAGATGAAGGACGTCGTGAAGAAGGCTGGCGTGACGATTGATTGATGTCGGAACACTGAAATTGATTTGTTCGTTGCCATCGTATTACGCATTCTTTGAACGCAATACAGTTGTCAACGAAGAACGAATGAGAAGGTCGGCCCCATGGCGCGACAAGGTCCAACAAAAGTTTTTACGTGAGAGGCATTGCGCATTGCGATTTGCTTTGCTATAGTTCGGCTCCCGTCGCGAAACGCGAAACGAAAAGTTCTCGAAAACGAGGGCTGATGCGTCAAGTAACGTAACGGGCTCTGATCCAGTTAAGCCGCTATCAATCACAACGCTTTGACAGTGGTGCGCGACAGTAAAAGTGCGCGGGATGAGTGTGTTCTTTAAAAAATAACAGCCGATAAGTGTGGGCGCTTGGTGGGGTTGCGGCGCTGGGGTTAC
>NZ_LSTO01000001.1:3802545-3809651 GCF_002211445.1 Noviherbaspirillum denitrificans
CATTCGATGCTGCGGTGAGCCGATTCACGCATGCGGGTGAACTGGCGACCGGCCGGACTCACCACTGCGGGGTATTGCTCGAAGACGGAAGGATTCTTGTTGCCGGCGGCACCCGCACCACTTCGGGTGCGCCTTCCGCCGAGGTCTTCGATCCCCGCTCCGGACAATCGCGGGCCACTTTGCATCAACCGCTGCAGAACCGCTCCATGTATACTGCGACCCGCCTTCCGGACGGGCGGGTGCTTCTGGCAGGCGGCCGATCCGCAGGACCAAACTACGCGAGCGACACCATGGATATCTTCAATCCGCGGACCGAACAGTTTTCCAGGGTGCCGGCGCGCCTCGACGTCGCCCGCTATGGGCATGCGTCGGCATTGGTGACGCCGCGCCTTCTTGTTCTCTACGGCGGCGTGGCGCTATCCGGCGCGGGAGCGGCGCCGGAAGTCATTGACCTGGAAACGCTTACGTCAACCGTCCTGTCCATGCCTCCCTATGAGGCAGTACCGCGCATTGCCCCTGCCGTAGTGACGATCTACGGAGGGGATACCTACGTGATTGGCGGCGAGGACTATAACGGCGCGGTGCCTTCCTCCCTGATCACGGGCCTGGCGGTCGGAGGCGTGGCGTTCCGGCCCGCCACGCGCTTGCAGGAGGCGCGCACGATGCACGCGGCCGCAGGACTCACGGACGGCAGGATACTGATTGCAGGCGGGAGCGCCATGCCGGGCACGGCGGTGTTATCCGGCACGGAGATATTCTCACCGGAATCAGGGACTGTCGTGCGCGGTCCGGACATGACGACGGCGCGTGCCGGTCACAGTGCAACGGCGCTCCCGAACGGCAGGGTACTGATGGCCGGCGGTGTCGACCGTTTCGGCAATGCCATGGATTCGGCGGAATTGTTTGGATGACGGGACATCCGTCACGATTGTCCGCCGTGTCAACGAAGGTCTTAATCTTCGGGCGGTGATGGACGCATCCGGCTCACCGGACAGGCAGATGTGCCATGCGGCGACATCAGGGTTCGGCCCGCCCGTTATCCATCTACTGGCATTGGTCCAGGACAGCCAGGCAGCAAGTCTTCGCGTCACTCCTGCTGTCCAAGGCAGCCCACGGATGACTTTCTGACAACTTTGGCAATCGATTATGTCATAGACAATAGATGGATAAAATTGGCATAGATCGGCAAAATTGCCCATATACCTCGCTGCTGATCTAATATTGTCCTAGACAAACAGGTCGCCACCCTTATAATGAGGCAATATCGCCCAGGAAAGTCAGGGGTAGTGCAAGTATGCCGCCTGCCGGGCGGCGCAACGTGCATGCGCAGCGTAGGCATGCCAGATGCGCGCCAATCTGAAGGAAAAGCACATGGTCGACCCGATTCGCCTTGGACTGATGGTGCCGCAGACCAAGCTGGCTTCTATGTATGGGACGGAGATTGCGCTCGCTGCGGAAATAGCGCGTGATGAGATCAATGCACGGGGCGGTATTCTCGGGCGTCCGCTGGAACTCGTGATTGAAGACGATGGCAGCATGCCGGACACTGCCGTGCCGGCGGCCCGGCGACTGGTGGAAGAGGCGAGATGTAATGCGATCGTCGGCACCGTACTGTCCAGCTCGCGCTTGGCGGTGGCATCCAGGGTCACGGAAGAGCGGCGCATCCCCTACCTGAACTTTACATCCTACGAAGGCAGCATTTCCGGCCGCTACTTTTTTCATTTTGCGGCGCTTCCCAACCAATTGATCAGCAAAATGCTTCCGTACATGGTCGACAAATATGGGCCAAGGTTTTATTTCGCCGGAAGCAATGATGAATGGTCACGCGGGCTCATCGATGCCGCCAAGGCAGTACTGAGGGAACGCGATGCGGAGTGCGCAGGGGAGGAGTATCTGCCAACCGGTGCGCATGCAGCGGACATCAACCGGCTGCTCGAGCGCGTGGCCCGTTCAGGGGCCAATGTGTTCATGCCTTGCTTCCCTGGAAGCGATCAGGCGGACGTGCTTGAGCGTTTCTCTGACCGTGGCTTGAAAAAGCGGATGGCGGTAGCTGCCGGGCATTTCGACGAGGTGATTGCCAGCCGCATGTCGGGGCGCGCGCGATCCGGGATTTACGCCTGCAGCACTTACTTCATGACGATCGACAATGCGAGGAACCGGGCATTTCTCGATCGCTTGTCGCACATGCCCGGGTTCTGGCCAAACGGGTACGGCATCTTGACCGCCTTCGGTACGGGCGCATACGTGTGCGTGCACGCCTTTGCCAGCGCGGTCGAGCTTGCCGGATCGCCGGATAGCGAGTCCGTGGTCGACGCACTGGAACAGGTGAGTGTCTGCGGGCCGCAAGGCAAGGTGGTGATGGATCCTGCATCCCACCATGCATCGGCGAGCACCTGGCTCGGCCGCTGCGACGCCAGCGGTGCATTTGAAATCGTGGAAAGCTTCGGCCACAACCCGCCCCTGATTCCCGACCGCTACCGATCCGCAGGCGGACTTCGGGATAACGGAAGGCATGTGCCAGCGCCTGTGCCGACCGAGAAGGACCCGTTCGCCTTGAGCCGCCCGCACGCCGCGCAAAAGATTCTTTCGCTCGCGGACATGGCCATCATTGCGGCGACTGCGGACGGTACCATTACCGAGGCCAATCCAAGTGCCTGCCTGGCCTTTGGATATGCGGAGGATGAATTGGTGGGCATGTCCATGCATCTGCTCTTGCCGCCCCATGCACGCCAGCGCCACGCACAACTGGTCCAGGCATTCATCGACAGCGGCGATTTCGAACGGCGTATGTCGACCCGCAACGAGGTCATGGGCTACCGCAAGGATGGAAGCCAGTTTCCTCTGGAGGTATCGATCGCCAAGTTCCGCAATGGGCGAAGCTGGCTGCTCGTGGCAACCATGCGTGACGTGACGGAGTCGCGCAAGGTCGAGGCGGAGCTTTTGCGGCGTACCACGCACGATCCGGTGACCGGGTTGGCGAACCGGCACCTCTTCCGGGAACGGTTGATGCGCGCATTGCACCGCTCGCGGCGCGATGGCAAGGCCGTGGCGCTGCTCTTTCTCGACCTCGACGGGTTCAAGCTGATCAACGAGACGCATGGACACGAAGTGGGCGACGGATTGCTCCGGGCGATTACCTCACGCCTCATCGGTCAGCTACGCGGCGGCGATTCGGTCGGGCGCCTGGAAAGCGACGAGTTCGTTATCCTGTGCGAGCACGTGGAGCAGCCGGAAAACGTGGCTGTCCTCGCGGAGCGCCTGATCGACGTGCTGCGTGCGCCATTCGAGTTTGACGGCAGGCCTTTGTTCGTCACTGCCAGCATCGGCATTGCGGTCGGCACCGGAAGTACCCATTCAGCGGATGACATGCTGCGTTTCGCCGGAACCGCCACTCATGCGGTGAAGGAACGCGGGCGCGACGGCTGGGAGTTCTTCAGTCAAAGCCTGCACGAGCAGGCGCGGCAGCGGCTCTTCATCGCCAACGGACTTCGACTGGCCATCAACCGCGACGAGCTTTCGACCCGCTTTCAGCCGATTGTTGCGGCAGACAGCGGCCGGATTGTCGGCGCGGAACTTCTCCTGCGCTGGCGGCCTCCGGAAGGCGAGGTGTCCCCGGCGCTGTTCATTCCCATCGCCGAGATGACGGGCTCCATCGTGCCGATCGGGGCGTGGGTATTCAGGGAAGCATGCCGGGCGGAAGCGGCATGGCGCATGCGCTGGGGCGACCAGGCGCCCTACGTGTCGCTCAACCTGTCCACGCGCCAGTTAAGCGACGGCTCGCTCGCGGATCTGTTTGCCGAGATCTTGCGCGACACCGGCGCGGATCCCTCGCGCATTACGCTGGAGATCACGGAAACCTCGCTGATGGCGGACGTGGAGTCCAATCTGCAAGTATTGTCCCGGCTCGCCGGCTTTGGCCTGCGGGTAGCGGTCGACGATTTCGGCACAGGCTATTCGTCGCTCGCGCAACTGACACGCATGCCGGTCGAGGTCATGAAGATTGACAGGATGTTTGTCGAATGCATGGAAACGGACGGCGAAAGCCGCCTTATCACGCGTGCCATCATCAATCTCGGAAAATCCCTTGGACTTAAGCTCGTGGCAGAGGGGGTGGATAGCCAGGCGCAGTGGCGGGAACTGTGCTCGATGGGCTGCGATTTCATCCAGGGATACCTGTTTCACCGGCCCATGCCGGAAAAAGACTTCATCGCGCTTCTCGACGAAGACCTGTCAAGCCGGGAAGGGGTCGAGAACGCATGCATGCGTTGCCAAGTGTAAATGCACTTGCTGGCCGGCATCAGCCGGCGATGCGTCTATGGCGGCCTCTTTCATGCAACGCTCCCGCCTTGTTGCGCGAGTCATTCAATCTCACCTTCCTTCCGTTCCAACGCGCCTTTCCTCAATGTGCACCGCGTGTTCTCCCGTGCATGCGAAACGCATTGCGCCATCGATCCCAGCAATCCACTTTATGCATATCCGATATCAATAAATTTGCACTTTTTCATAACGGACCGACGCCGTAACATGCATGAACAATTCATGACAGAAGGAGACAACGTGAAACCCCATACCTCCTGGCGCCGCCAGTTTGTCCGCGTCCTCGCATGTTCAGGCATTCTGTTGTTCGGTTCCCCGGCCGTGCATGCCGCCTATCCCGAGAAACCAGTCATCCTGATTGTTCCCTTCCCCGCAGGGGGGCCGACGGATGTGTTGGCGCGCCTCGTCGGACAGCAGATCTCGCAAGCGTTCAACCAGCCGGTGATCGTCGAAAACCGCGGCGGCGCCGGCGGCACGATCGCCACGTCGGCCGCCGCGCAGTCCGCGCCCGACGGCTACACGCTATTCCTTGCCACGACCGGCACGATGGCCATCAACCCCAGCCTGTACAGGAGCTTCCGCGTCGATCCGATGAAAGCATTCGAGCCCATCGGTTCGATCGCTTCCACTAATAATGTCCTCGTCGTGCCGGCGAACAGCCCGGTCAGCAACCTGAAGGACCTCATCGGGCTGGCCAGGAGCAAGCCCGGCGTGCTGACCTTCGGATCGGCCGGCAACGGAAGCTCCAGCCACATCTCGGGCGAACTGCTGAAAACCATGGCCGGGATCAACGTCGTCCACGTGCCCTACAAGGGCGCGGCGCCGGCCTTCACCGATCTTCTGGGCGGCCAGTTGTCGATGATGTTCGACACCGTCTCCAGCCAGGTGCAGTACCTCGGCGCAGGCAAGGTGAAAGCGCTCGGCGTGACCGGCCGGAAAAGGTCGGAAGCGCTGCCGAACGTGCCGACCATCGAGGAGGCCGGCGTGCCCGGTTTCGAAGTGCAGATCTGGTTCGGGCTCGCCGCGCCGCGCGGCACGCCGGACGACGTCGTGAAGAAGCTGAACCAGCAGCTGCAGAAAATCATCTCCGCACCCGAGACCAAGGCCAAGTTCGCATCCATCGGTGTCGACCCGCTGCCGGGCAACCCGGCCGACTTTGCCGCAATGATCCAGAAGGACACGGCCAAGTGGAGCAAGGTCGTCAAGGAATCCGGCGCAACCATCGACTAGGAACACCATGGACACAGATATCCGCACACTGCTCGCACCGGCCTCGGTGGCCGTAATCGGCGCTTCGGACAATCCGAACAAGGTCGGCGGGCGGCCGCTCCACTACATGAAGGCCTTCGGCTACCAGGGCGAGCTCTATCCGGTCAATCCCGGACGCGAACAGGTCCAGGGACTGCGTTGCTATCCGTCACTGGACGCGATCGATGCCATTCCCGACGCGGCCATCATTGCCGTGTCCGGCAGCGAAGCGATGCAGGCCGTCGAACAATGCGCACGCCGCGGCATACGCCACGCTGTCGTCATGAGTTCGGGATTCGCCGAGACCGGCCGCGAAGGCGGCATGCTGCAGGAGAAACTGGTGCACGCGGCAAATGCCTACGGCATGCGCCTCATCGGCCCGAATGCGCAGGGAATCGCCAATTTCGCCACCGGGGCAGTGCTCAACTTCAGCACCATGTTCATGGAAGTGCAGCCGATGGACGGCCCGATCGCGATTGTCAGCCAGAGCGGGGCCGCCAGCGTGATGCCTTACGCCATGCTGCGCGAAATGGGCATCGGCGTGCGCTATCTCGCCGCCACCGGCAACGATGCCGACCTCGGCGTGGCCGAGCTGGCCAGGGCCGTGGCGCTGGATGAAACGGTCAAGGTCATCCTGGTCTATGTCGAATCGATCACCCGGCCCCGGTACCTGGCCGAAGCGGCGGCGATCGCCCGCGCCCGCGGCGCGAGCATCATCCTGCTCAAGGGCGGGGCGAGCGAACGCGGCGCGAAGGCGGCGGCCTCGCACACCGGGGCGATGATGGGACACGACGGCGCACTCGACGCCTTCCTGCAGCGCCACGGCATCTGGCGCGCACGCGACCTGCACGAACTGGTGAACGCCGTGCCGCTCTACCTCACGGAGGCGCACACCGGCGAGGGCCGGACCGTGGTCATGAGCCACAGCGGCGCCGTCGGCGTCATGTGCGCCGACGCCGCCGACCGCGCGGGCCTGGCATTGGCGGACCTGAGCGAGGACACACGGGCAAGGCTGACCGAAATCCTTCCCGGATTCGCGACCGCCGCCAATCCGCTGGACCTGACCGCCGCCCTGATGGGCAACGGCTGCATGTTCGGCGACGTCCTGAACGTGCTCGCGCAGGATCCCCAGGCCGACATGTTCCTGGTCGGCGTGCCGGTTGCCGGCCCGGGGTACAACGTGCCGGAACTCGCCGCGACGGCCGCCCGTTGCTCGGCATCGAGCGGGAAGGCGTTTGTCGTGAGCGCCCCGCAGGCGAGCGTGCGTGACGCCTTCAAGGCCAGGGGACTGCCGGTATTCCGCACCGAGACGGACGCTGTCCACGCGCTGCGCCAGTACGCGCAGCACCGCCGGCCCTTGCCCGCCGCGCGCATCCTGGATGAGAAGCAAGCGGCCGGTGTGACGAGGCAGGGCCTGCAATCCGAGGCCGACAGTCTTCGCCTCCTGAAGGAAGCCGGCGTGCCGGTGGTGGACTTCGCCGTCTGCGGCAGCGCGGACGAAGCCGAAAGCGCATTCCGCAGCTTCGGCGGGGCGGTCGTCG
>NZ_LSTO01000001.1:3809661-3813183 GCF_002211445.1 Noviherbaspirillum denitrificans
CCGCGATCTCCTTCAAGCTGCGCCCGCCCTCCAGCAACTGCCGCACACGATCCAGCCGCAGCACTTCCACGAAACGCGCGGGCGTCTCTCCCATCGCCGCTGTGAACTTGCGATAGAAGCTGCGCTCCGACATCGCCATCCGTTCCGCCAGCTGCGGCACATCCAGCGGCTGATGCAGGTTGGATGCCATCCAGTCGATCAGCTTGCCGAACGGTGCGCCCGCCTTCGCCTGCGCCTTCAGCACCGGGCTGAACTGCGACTGGTAGCCGGGCCGCCGTGCGTACAGCACCAGCCGCGCCGCGATCCGGTTGGCGATCTTGGCGCCAAGGTCGCGTTCGACCATTGCCAGGCACATGTCGATGCCGGTGGTCACACCGGCCGAGGTCCACACATGGCCGTCTTCCACATAGAGCGAGTCGGCATCCACGTCCACCGCGGGAAAGTCTTCTTCCAGTTCCTTGCAGGCCGACCAGTGCGTTGCCACCCGGCGGCCATCCACCAGCCCGAGTTCGGCCAGCATGAAGACGCCGGTGCAGATCGAGCCGTAGCGCTTGGCCGCGGCGCTGGTGCGGCTGACCCAGTCGGCCAGGATGCGGTCGCGGGCGAGGTTGCGGATCGCGTGCTCGTCGCCGCCGGCGATCAGCAGGATGTCGACGTCCTCGGGCGGCAGCGTGCGCACGGCGCGCGTGGCGAGCTGCGCGGCGCAGCTGCTGGGGACGACGCCGCCGCGCGCCGAGACGATGTGGACGTCATAGAAAACGCGGCCGCAGGCATCGTTGGCGCCGCCGAATACTGACGCCGGACCGGTGACGTCGAGGATCTGGACGCCGTCGAAGACGAGGATGGCAAGGGTGTGGGGCATTGGCAGAATTTATCACTTCACTGTCATTTCTGCCAGACGCCTGGCGCCTAGAATGGTCTGCATCGATGCCAACAAGGAGCACCCCATGACCCCGAACATCCATATCGGCTTCCTGCTGTTTCCGAATGTCACACAGCTCGACCTGACCGGTCCGGCGCAAATCCTGAGCCGAGTGCCGGGAGCGAAGACCCACCTCGTCTGGAAGCGCTGTGAAGCCGTCGAGACCGACGTGCGCTTCAGCATCAACCCGACCGTGTCGTTCGCGGATTGTCCGCAGCTTGACGTGCTGTGCGTGCCCGGCGGGTTCGGCGTGGGAGACATGGTGCTGGATGAGGAAGTACTCGCCTTCCTGCGCGGGCAGGCGGAGGGCGCGCGCTATGTCGCTTCGGTCTGCAACGGCGCGCTGCTGCTCGGTGCGGCCGGTTTGCTCAAGGGCTATCGCTCGGCCTGCCACTGGATGTGGCGCGATTACCTGCACCGCTTCGGCGCAATCCCGGTGGCGGAGCGCGTGGTGCGTGACCGCAATCGCATCTCGGGCGGCGGCGTGACGGCGGGCATCGATTTCGGGCTGACGCTGGCGGCGGAGCTGGCCGGAGAAGAGATGGCGAAGGTGCTGCAGCTGGCGTTCGAGTACGATCCGCAACCGCCCTTCGATTGCGGCACGCCGGACAAGGCGGGAAGTGAACTGGTGGCACGGCTGCGCGCGATCCAGGGCGAGCGCCTCGCACAGGCGGAACAGAAGATCTTTGCCGTACCGGTGTGAAAGGAAACCGTGATGCTTGAACTGCGACCCGGCTGCGAACACTGCAACAAGCCGTTGCCGCCCGACTCGACGGAGGCGATGATCTGCAGCTTCGAATGCACCTTTTGCCGCGACTGTGCGGAATCGGTGCTTGACAACGTGTGTCCGAATTGCGGCGGCGGATTTGCGCCGCGCCCGGTCAGGCCGAAGGCGAACCTGAAGAATGAAAATTCGCTGGCGAAGTATCCGGCCGGCACCCGCGTCGTGTACCGGCCTGTGGATGTGCAGGCACACCGGGCATTCGCGGCGGGCATCAAGGACATCCCGCCGCACGAGAGGTGATCACGCCGACATCAGCACCGGCACCGTCATCGATTCCAGCAGCGTGCGCGTGACGCCGCCGAGCATGATTTCGCGGAAGCGCGAGTGGCCGTAGCAGCCGGTCACCAGCATGTCGGACCCGAGGTCGGCGGCCAGCGACAGCAGCGAGCTGCCGACGTCGATGCGCGTCTTCTGCCGGATCACATTGACCTTCACGCCGTGGCGCGCAAGGTAGAGCGCGATGTCGGCGCCCGGGATTTCGCCATGCGCATCGCCGCGATCCTCGGCATTGAATACCGCCACTTCGACGATGTCGGCGTGCCGCAGCATCGGGATTGAATTGACCACCGCACGCGTGGCGGACACGCCCGCATCCCAGGCCACCAGCACGCGCTTGCCGACCTGTTCGAAACGGCCGGCGTAGGGCACCACCAGCACCGGGCGGCCGCAGCTCAGCACGACATATTCCGGGAAGTCCGGCAGCACCACCGGCGACGGCTCGTCGGGATTCACCTGGCCGACCACCAGCAGGTCGGCGTAGCGCGCGCGCAGCGCGAGGCCGGCGCCGGCTTCATCGTCGAGCAGTGCGCTTTCCCAGGAGCGCACTTCCGTTTTCCGGATGCGGGTCTCGAAATCGTCGAGCGCATGGCGGCCGCGCTCGCGTAGCGCCTCCAGGTGCTGTTCGAGATAGCTCCCCGAGGCCCCCATCGCCGGATCCATGATGCCGGACTGGTAGATGTAGTGCGACACGCCCGTCGTCGCCACACCGACCAGGTGCGCGTCTTCCCGCACCGCGATCGATGCCGCGAGGTCAATGTACTGCGCGGCATGCCGGCACTTGTCGGCATGCACGAGGATGGTCTTGTAAGACATATCGTCCTCCTGGAGGAAGTGCTTGTTCTTCCGGTAAACCGGCACCCGAATTGTCACTTTCACTATAGGCGACAGTCCGCCAAATGCACGGACTGCGATTGATCCGAGTCAATCTATCCCGGAAAAGGAGCCCTGCACGACCAGGCTTGTCATCAAAAAACTGTCATCAAAGCTTCATCTTTTTGTCATTTCCCGGTCATGCGTGCCCCGTAGCATGCCGCCGTGGACAAGTTTCTTCATTTTTCCGGAATCGACATCGTGAATCCCGACATCGTCATCGTGCGAGACGGCGACGCTTATCGCCTGCTGCACGGCCACTTGCGCCTGGCCAACGTGATGCGTGCCACCGACGAAATCGAAGTCGAGGTCAAGGGCGAAGGACCGGTGAAGATCAGGAAAACCGGAAACGGCTACACCGCCGGCACCGATGGCCGCCGGGTTCCGCTCTGCCGCGATTGAAGGCATCCACAGGGCTGAGAAAACACCACCACCAGAAAAAGGATTGACGCAATGAACGACCTCACCAGGCAGGACCTGCTGGCCGACCCGGAAGATACCAACACCTCGAACAACCCGACCTTCGAAAGCGTCCTGCAGGCGCGCCTGAGCCGCCGTTCGCTGCTCAAGGGCTCGTTCGGCCTCGCCACCACGGCCTTCTTCGGCACCGGCCTGGCGGCCTGCGGCGGTTCTAGCGACGCCATCGCGTCCGGCACCACCGACACCA
>NZ_LSTO01000001.1:3813193-3844973 GCF_002211445.1 Noviherbaspirillum denitrificans
TGCTCCCCGAACTGCTATACGGCGAGGTGGTGGAAGTCGACGAACGTATCGGAGCGCACGGCGACATCGTCCAGCCGCTGGATGAGGCTCGGGTGTGGCGCGATTTGCAGGCGCTGCATGACAAGGGATTCCGCTCGGTCGCGGTCGTGCTGATGCATGCCTACCGCTATCCGCAGCATGAAGAAGCGATCGGGCGTATCGCGCGTGACGTCGGGTTCACGCAGGTGTCGCTCTCCGGCAAGGTCAGTCCGTTGATGAAGCTAGTGGCGCGCGGCGATACCACGGTGGTCGATGCCTATCTCTCCCCGATCCTGCGGCGCTACGTGGACCAGGTGGCGGACGAGATGCAGGGAGCGCGCCTGCTGTTCATGCAATCGAATGGCGGGCTGACCGACGCGCACCGTTTCCAGGGCAAGGATTCGATCCTGTCAGGACCGGCGGGCGGCATCGTGGGCATGGCGCGTACGGCGAGCGCGGCGGGGTTCGACAAGGTGATCGGGTTCGACATGGGCGGCACCTCGACGGATGTATCCCATTACGCCGGTGAGCTGGAGCGGGAATTCGAGACGCAGGTTGCGGGCGTGCGCATGCGCGCACCAATGATGAGCATCCACACGGTGGCCGCAGGCGGCGGGTCCATCCTGCATTTTGACGGCACGCGCTACCGTGTGGGGCCCGACAGCGCGGGAGCGAATCCGGGGCCGGCGAGCTACCGGCGCGGCGGCCCGCTCACGGTCACCGACTGTAATGTCATGCTGGGGAAAATCCAGCCCGCGTATTTTCCGGCGGTGTTCGGACCGCATGCCGACCAGCCGCTGGATCGCGACGCCGTGGTGGAAAAATTCACCGCGCTAGCGGACGAGATCTGGCGCGCGACCGGCAACCGCAGGACGCCCGAGGAAGTGGCCGAAGGCTATATCGAGATCGCAGTGGGCAACATGGCCAATGCGATCAAGTTCATCTCGGTCCAGCGCGGACATGACGTTACCGGTTATACGCTGGCGACATTCGGCGGCGCGGGCGGGCAGCATGCGTGCATGGTGGCCGATGCGCTGGGCATGACGCGCGTGTTCGCCCATCCCTTCGCCGGTGTGCTGTCTGCCTATGGCATGGGGCTGGCCGACCAGACGGCCATGCGGGAGAAGGCACTGGAAGCCATCCTCGCACCGAACGTAATGACGACGCTTGAAGATACGCTGCGGCAGCTGGGTAGCGAAGCGCGCGCGGACTTGCTGGCACAAGACGTCGACGCCTCCCGCATCCGATTGCTGGAGCGGGTGCATCTGCGTTACGAAGGCACCGATTCGGCGATTGTCGTGCCGTTCGCCGGGATCGAACCGATGCGGGCCGCGTTCGAGCGTGCGTACAAGCAACGCTACGCCTTCCTGATGGAAGGCAAGAACCTCGTTGCCGAGGCGGTGTCCGTGGAAGCGGTCGGCGCGTCGGGACAGACGGCGGAGCACATAGCCCCGCTGCCACCGCGCGAAGGGCCATTACGCACCACCGCAACCGTGCGCCTGTTTTCGGGCGGCGCATGGCACGACACAGCCCTCTTCCGGCGCGAAGACATGCGGCCGGGCGACATCGTCGCAGGCCCGGCGATCATCGCCGAGAAGAATGCGACCAATGTCGTGGAACCCGGATGGCAGGCGGAGGTGACGGCGCAGGACCAGATCGTCATGCAACGCATCGCGGCGCGCCCGCAGCGCAAGGCCATCGGTACCCGCGCCGATCCGGTGATGCTTGAGGTCTTCAACAATCTCTTCATGGCGATCGCCGAACAGATGGGCCTGCGCCTGCAAAACACGGCAGTGTCGGTGAACATCAAGGAACGCCTCGACTTTTCCTGTGCGGTTTTCGATGAACAGGGCAACCTGATCGCGAATGCGCCGCACATCCCGGTGCACCTTGGATCGATGGGGGAAAGCATCAAGACCGTGATCCGCGAGAACGCCGCGTCGATGCAACCCGGCGACGTGTACATGCTGAACGATCCTTATCACGGCGGCACCCACCTGCCGGATGTCACAGTAATCACGCCAGCCTTCGATGCGGAAGGAAAACAGGTGCTTTTCTACGTCGCGTCGCGCGGTCACCACGCGGACATCGGCGGCATGACACCGGGTTCGATGCCGGCGAACAGCACCGTGGTCGAGGAAGAAGGTGTACTGATCAATAATTTCCAGTTGGTCAAGGGTGGCCGCTTCCTGGAGCAGGAGACGATTGCCCTGCTCTCTTCCGGAAAATACCCGGTGCGCAATGTCCGACAGAACCTGGCCGACCTGCAGGCGCAGGTTGCCGCGAACCGGAAAGGCGTCGATGAGCTGTTGAAGATGGTCGAGCAGTTCGGCCTCGATGTGGTCCAGGCATACATGCGGCATGTGCAGGACAACGCGGAGGAATCGGTGCGCCGCGTGATCACCTCGCTGAAGGATGGCAGCTACGAATACCGCCTCGACAATTGCGCAGTCATCAAGGTCGCGGTGCGCGTGAATTCTGCCGCGTGGAGTGCAGAGATCGATTTCACCGGCACATCGCCGCAGCTGCCGAACAACTTCAACGCGCCCTCGTCGGTCTGCATGGCGGCAGTGCTGTATGTCTTCCGCACGCTGGTCGACAACGACATTCCGCTGAATGCGGGATGCCTGAAGCCGCTGCGGGTCATCATCCCCGAAGGCTCGATGCTGAATCCGCGCTATCCGGCGGCCGTCGTCTCGGGCAACGTCGAGACATCGAGCTGCGTGACGAATGCGCTATATGGCGCATTGGGTGTCATGGCCGGCGCGCCGGGCACGATGAACAACTTCACCTTCGGCAATGAACGCTACCAGTATTACGAAACGATTTCCGGCGGCTCGGGCGCGGGTCCCGGTTTCGACGGTACTTCAGTCGTGCAGACGCACATGACCAACTCGCGGTTGACCGATCCGGAAGTGCTGGAGTGGCGCTTTCCGGTGCGGCTGGAGAGCTATGAAATCCGGCACGGCTCTGGCGGGCGCGGCAAGTGGAAGGGCGGCGACGGCGGCGTGCGCAAGGTGCGCTTCCTGGAACGCATGACCGCGTCCATCCTGTCGAACAACCGTATCGTTCCGCCTTTCGGCGCCGCAGGCGGCGGCGCCGGGCAATGCGGCCGCAACTACGTGGTTCGCGGGGACGGGCGCGTGGAAGAGCTGGGTTTCGTGGCGAGCACCGTGATGGAACCGGGTGATGTGTTTGTCGTCGAGACGCCGGGTGGCGGCGGCTACGGCACGGACACGTGAGCGTTACGACTGGAAGGTACGCAAGCCTTCAAGATCGAGGATGGTGATGCCGCCATACCCGGCGCTGACCAGGCCGGCCTCTTCCAGCGCCTTCAGCGAACCGTTCACCCTCTGCCGCGACGCGCCGCACAGGTAGCCGAGTTCTTCCTGGGAGATCTTCAGTTGCGGGCTGATGCCCGGATTCAGGTGCGGATTGAACAGCGCGGCGAGGCAGCGCGCCAGGCGCGCAGTCGTGTCGAGCATGCGGTCGTACTCGACGAGCGAGATGAACATGCCGAGGCGCTCATTCAGCAGCGTCATGACGAAGCGGTTGAATGCGATGCTGCTGTCGAGCAGCCAATGGAAAGTGGCACGCGGCATCAGCGCAAGACGCGTGTCGCGCAGCGCGATCACATCGTACTGGCGCGGCGTGTCCTTGAGCAGCGAACCTTCACCGAACCAGGCGCCACCGAGCACGCCGGTGAAAGTGATGATCTTGCCTTCGGGGGAGACGCTGCTCATCTTGAGCAGGCCGTCGATGGTGCCGATCCAGTGGTTCACGGGTTCGCCCTTGCGGCACGCATAGCCGCCGGCGGGCACGAAGCGTTCCGTGATATCGGACTCGACGCGCGCCATCTGTTCTGGTGTGAGCGACTGCGCCCACGCGGCGCGCCTGAGGATGTCGACGAGGGTCTCGGATGGCGTTGTCATTGCGTGCTTTGTGTCCGGGGTGGGCTCCGATCATATCCGTTTGCGCTTCGGCCTGCCACCACACGCCGTTTGCCGATTGCTGGGATAATGTCCCCGGCCGCCGCCTGCACCCTACCGGGTGCGTGTCCTCCAATTCAATCCAAACGATATGAATCCTGGCATCCTCTATGCCGCCTCGGCTTATGCGCTGTGGGGCGTGTTCCCGCTGTACTTCAAATCGCTGCAGGAAATCCCGCCGCTGGAAATCCTGCTGCACCGCATGGTGTGGTCGCTCGTGTTCGTGGCCGGCGTACTCGCGTTCCGCCGGCAATGGGCCTGGCTGGGCGCGGTCATCAAACAGCCGAAGGTGCTGGCCGGTTTCGCGGCGAGCGCCTTGCTGCTGTCCTCCAACTGGTTTATCTATATCTGGGCGGTGAACAACGGCCATGTGGTTGATTCCAGCCTCGGCTATTTCATCAATCCGCTGTTCAACGTGCTGCTCGGGATGCTGATCTTGCGGGAGCGCCTGCGGCCGGTGCAATGGGTGGCGGTCGGCATCGCGGCCTTCGGCGTGGCATGGCTGACATGGCATGGCGGCAAACTGCCGTGGATCGCGCTGCTGCTGGCAACCACCTTCGCGCTGTACGGGTTGCTGCGCAAGACCGCCGCGCTCGGCGCACTGGAAGGACTGGCGCTGGAAACACTGCTACTGTTTCCGCTGGCCGCCGGCTACCTCGCGCTGCTGACGGCGCAGGGGCAGAATCATTTCACGACGGCGTCGACGACGTCGCAATGGCTGCTGGCCGCCGCCGGCCCGATCACTGCCATCCCGCTGCTGCTGTTTGCCTCGGGCGCGCGGCGCATCCCGCTGTCGCTGCTCGGCCTGCTGCAGTACATCGGCCCGACCCTGCAACTGCTGCTGGGTGTGTGGCTGTATCACGAACCCTTCGGCGGGGCCCGCCTGGCCGGTTTTGCGCTGATCTGGAGCGCGCTGGCCGTCTACACTGCCGAAGGCCTGTGGCAGAACTGGAAGTCCAAATAAAAAAAAGCCGGTCTTGCGACCGGCTTTGCCCTTGGGTTGTCCTGATGTTCGATCAGAAGCGGTAGCCGAGGCCGACGCCCACCAGCAGCGGGTCAACCTTGACCGCGCTTGCCTTCGCGCCGCCGACGAACACGTCGCTGCGGATCTGCACTTTCTTCACATCCAGGTTGATCGACCAGTTCTTGTCGAGCTTGAAGTCCACGCCGGCTTGCAGGGCCAGGCCGAAGCTGCTGTTCTCCAGGTCGCCGGTACCGCCCAGCAGATTGACGTTCGAAATGCGGGTGTAGTTCACGCCAGCACCAACGTAGGGGTTGATCTGCGCGGCCGGCGCGAAGTGGTATTGCACGGTCAGGGTCGGCGGCAGGTGCTTGAAGGTGCCGATCTGGGTGCCGGACAGGTAGACCTTGTGCTTCTGCGGATAGGTCAGGATCAGTTCGGCTGCGATGTTCGGCGTCAGGAAGTAGGTGATGTCGACTTCCGGGATGGTCTTGTTGCTGACGGTGATCTGGTCAGCCGGGCCGGTGCCACCGACCGGGTCGGACTTGTCGGCCGTGTTGATGTTCACGGCGCGGGCGCGGACCTGCCACGGGCTTTGCTGAGCCATTGCCTGGGAGGCAATACCGAGGGCTGCGAGGGCAAGGATAGCTGCGGTTTTTTTCATCTTTTTTCCCCTTAAGGTTGGCTTGTGTAAGTACCGCCGGGGACTGTATTCCTGCGGTGCAGCAAAAACGTTGACCTAGATCAAATAATAACCATGACGTTCGAATGGGATTATTTCTGGTCAATGGAGTTTTTCCGATTTTGTGATACCGTGCGCCGCTCCGCGCCCGACGCCGCCCCGTTGCCCACCTTGATCGGGTATCCTTGCACTCTTCCTTTTTCATCGCACCCGGATTTTCCATGGCTCAATACGTCTACACCATGAACCGCGTGGGCAAGATCGTCCCGCCCAAGCGCCAGATTCTCAAGGACATTTCGCTCTCCTTCTTCCCCGGCGCCAAGATCGGCGTGCTCGGCCTGAACGGCTCGGGCAAGTCGACCCTGCTCAAGATCATGGCCGGCATCGACAAGGACATCGAAGGCGAAGCCGTGCCGATGCCGGGCCTGAACATCGGTTACCTGCCGCAGGAGCCGCAGCTCGATCCGGAACAGACCGTGCGCGAGGCAGTTGAATCGGCGCTGGGCGAAGTGTTTGAGGCACAAGCCAAGCTCGACGCCGTGTACGCGGCGTACGCGGACGAGAATGCAGATTTCGACGCATTAGCGGCAGAGCAGGCGCGCCTCGAAGCGATCATCGCTGCTTCCGATGGCAATACACTCAACCAGCAGCTCGAAATGGCGGCTGACGCATTGCGCCTGCCGCCCTGGGATGCCAAGATCGGCGTGCTGTCCGGCGGCGAGAAGCGCCGCGTCGCGCTGTGCAAGCTGCTGCTGTCCAAGCCCGACATGCTGTTGCTTGACGAACCTACCAACCACCTCGATGCGGAATCCGTCGAATGGCTGGAGCAGTTCCTGCAGCGCTTCCCCGGCACGGTGGTCGGCATCACCCACGACCGCTACTTCCTCGACAACGCCGCCGAATGGATTCTCGAACTGGACCGCGGCCACGGCATTCCATGGAAGGGCAATTACAGCTCCTGGCTGGAACAGAAGGAAGCCCGCCTGAAGCAGGAAGAAGCGAGCGAATCCGCGCGCCAGAAGACCATCCAGAAGGAACTGGAATGGGTGCGCCAGAACCCGAAGGGCCGCCAGGCCAAGAGCAAGGCGCGTCTCGCCCGATTCAACGAGCTGAGCGAACACGAATACCAGAAGCGCAACGAGACGCAGGAAATCTTCATCCCGGTCGCCGAGCGCCTGGGCAATGAAGTCATCGAGTTCAAGAACGTGTCCAAGTCCTTCGGCGACCGCCTGCTGATCGACGACCTCAGCTTCAAGATTCCCGCCGGCGCGATCGTCGGCATCATCGGCCCCAACGGTGCCGGTAAATCGACGCTGTTCAAGATGATCGCGGGCAAGGAGCAGCCGGACAGCGGCGAAGTGGTGGTCGGCCCGACCGTCAAGCTGTCGCTCGTCGACCAGTCGCGCGAAGACCTCGGCAACAAGAAGACCGTGTTTGAAGACGTCTCCAACGGCGCCGATATCCTGACCGTCGGCCGCTTTGAAATGCCGTCGCGCGCCTATCTCGGCCGCTTCAACTTCAAGGGTGGCGACCAGCAAAAGATCGTCGGCAACCTGTCTGGTGGTGAACGCGGCCGCCTGCACCTCGCCAAGACCCTGCTCATGGGCGGCAACGTGCTGCTGCTGGACGAACCGTCAAACGACCTCGACGTGGAAACCCTGCGCGCGCTGGAAGATGCATTGCTCGAATTCGCCGGCAGTGTCATGGTGATCTCGCACGACCGCTGGTTCCTCGACCGTATCGCAACGCACATCCTGGCCTTCGAAGGCGACTCCAAGGTCGTGTTCTTCGACGGGAATTACCAGGAGTACGAAGCGGACAAGATCAAGCGACTTGGCGAAGAAGGCGCGAAGCCGAAGCGTATCCGGTACAAGCCGGTCACGCGCTGATCGACCATCGCGTTGCGTGAAGGGCCCTCCCGCATGGAGGGCCTTTTTGTTAGTGACGCGCCGATCGCATTTATCCACGAGCCGGCTGTCTAACCGGCATGCCGGTCACCCTGCTATTCCCACCCGGGCCGCTCTACGCGCGCTACCGCGCCGTGGAGGATGCGCTCGATTTTGCGCGCCGCATGCATGAGCGGCAGCAGGCGCTTGGCACTGCGCATTACGATCCTGACGTGCACGCCATCGTCCTCGCGTTCAACCTGCGCGTGATTGGGCGAAAGATGGATGCGCTCATCTCTGCGTTCCGTTCGGAGATCCGTCTTGGCCAGGCGGGCGGCGTGTCGCCGCAGACGATAGCACTGCAAGCCGCGCTGCAGCACTACAACGCAGCCGTCGCCGCGCGCGATGCGTGGGACAACCCGGTCGACGCCTCCATCAATGTGCTCGACCTTGCCTTCGATTGCCTGGCTTCGCTGGAGCGGGATATCCAGGACTTCGAGCAGCGCAACTGACTATTGAATGGCACCCTGGTCGCGCAGCCACTCCACCAGCTTCTGCATGCCATCCTGGTTGATCGAGATGGTGCTGGACACCAGCATGCCGTCGCCCGGCGTCTCTTCCTTGATCTGGATATCGATGACGGAGTCGTTGCCGGGGTGCAGGTTGACCACCAGCTTTTCGATGCCGGCGGCAGTGGTGTTCTGGATGATGGCCTGTCCCGAGGGCGAGGCATTGAAGGTCGTCTGCATGATGTGTCCCGGATGGTCGGCGATCCTTACAGCCTAGCCTGCGCGGTCCGAAATTGCGATGCGGACAGGAAACTTCAGGCCTTCCTCTTTCGAATCATTAGGAAGAAATGCGCCTTCACGCCGAACACGCGCTTGTGGCCGACATCGTGTTCGGGCTTGCCCGGCAACAGGCTGGCGAAGCGGTACAGCGCAGGCGCATCGATCGGGTTGAGCATGCCGACGGAAGCCCACTTCCCCTTGCCCGACCACTTCAGCAGGCGCCGCCATGCGGCCTCCGGCAGCAGGTGCAGGAATGGAAGGCGGGACTTGAATTCGATCGGGTGACGCCGGTTGGCAGTCGTGAGGAAGACGCCCCTGCGGGCGACGCGAAACAGCTCGGCCACCAGTGCGTACTGGCGCTCGGCGCTGCCGCTGTGCTCGACGACTTCATTGCAGAACACCCAGTCAAAGGCACCGTCAGGATACGGCAGCCGCGTGTCGGGTGCCTTGCGCGAGATGGCCGGCGGTTCCATTTCGCAGGCGGTGATCCGCATCCTGTCCGGCAAGTCGCTCCATGCGGACAGGTAGTCGGTGTTGTCGAACAGCGTGGTCGGTTTCATGTAGAGGTTGAGCACGCTGCCCTCCGGCGCTTCCTGCTTGAATGCCATGAAGGCATCGAACAGCTTGCGGCGCTGCGACGACAGGATTTTCTCGATGACACCACGGGCCGGAACGCTACTGTATTCCGGTTGCGCTGCATGCTTCAACATTCTCCCTCCTGACATGGCCATTGATGCAATTATTCAATGCACCGCCATGCCGTTGGTTGTGGAAACACAAGGAAGCGGCCCCACCGCATTGCATATTTACTTAACGGAACATTGTCGCGAGGAAGCTGTCTATCCGGCCGTCAATATTCCGGAGAGAAAGATGCTGAACATTCGTGTAGGTGACACTGTGGCATTCAGGCGCCGTGTAACGGAGAAGTGCGATTCTGAATTGCTCATGAAATTCCGCGGTGTTGTGACCGGCATTGCCGGCGACTGGCTGTTTATTGAAGAAGCGACCGGCCGCACGCGTGTCATGCCCATCGACAGCATGTGCCGGGTGGCCGCCAACGGCGTATTGCTTGAACTGGTTTGAGCTTCAGTTCGCCCCAGGGTCGGCTTTTGAACAGGCCGTTGAGCTGTCTCAAGTTCTAATGCACCGCACCATTCTTCGCTGGTGATTCGGGAAGTGCGGCTCTATAGTGAACGTGCGCGCAACCAGGGAGGCCTTATGGCACTTTCATTGGAGGCAAGTCATGAAGAAGATCCTGTGTGTCCTGATCATCATGTTGACCGCCGGCTGCTCCGGCATGGGCCGCATGAACAGTTCCGGGTATTCGAGCGGCGCAAGCGGTAGCGGCCCGGGTACCGACAATACCTATCGTCCGAATTTCAATCCAGCCTTTGAACGGATGGACAGCTCCTTCCAGCCCTACTTTGGAGGCTGACGGGCAAGCCGCGTCCTCGTGTCTACCGTCGCGCCAGTTCAAAGGTCAGGTTGCCCCAGAAGCTGTCCCAGTCGGCGTCAGGAGTGCCGGCAGCGGGCACCATGTGCACGGTGCTGATCATCCATGGTCCCGCATGGGGCAAGGTGAAGCGCACATAGCCGCCAGCATCGCTGCGCGCGCGGATCACCAGTGTCTGGCCGCCTTTCCGGTGCCACGCCTTCACCAGCGTGTCCGGCAAGGGTTGGCCGTCGAACAGCAGACGAAACCCAACCGTACTGCCGGGTGATGCCGAGAGCGGATCTTCCAAGGGGAGGATCTCGAGTCGCTGGCCTGTGCGTTGCGCGTAGGCGCCGTCACTCCGGCCAACCTTGAGCAGGGACTTCACATGGCGGCGGTAGCGCTCGCGGCCCGGCTCCTGCGCCGTGCCGTCCCTTTCGCGCTGGCGGATGACCGCATCGAGGCCTTCGTCGTGCAGGTAGGCGTGGAATTTGTCTGCGGAGAGTGTAATCGTGCTGGGCGCGCTGTCGAAGGCAATCACGTGGGTGCCGGCATGCGTGAAGCGCATCTTCAGGGAAGGCGGCTCGAGCTGCATCGTTGCCTCTCCCCCGGAAGCAAGGACGCGCATGCTCGCCGCATGGCCGGGCGTCACACCGATGCGCTCGCCCTCGAAATACTCGCCGACGAACATGCTCACCACGCTCGTTCCGCCGGGAGGCAACGTGAACGGTTCAGGCCGCAGCCAGAATTCGTGTGCTACAGCGAACACAGGAAACAGGAATGCCGATGCCGCAAAGGCAAGGCGTGTGCGTGCTTTCATTGCATGTCCGTGAAAGGTCGATGACCTATTCTACGGACCGGCAGGCCTTGCGGATTCAGACCATGACGTCGATTTGCTGCAGCGTGCCCGCCTTGCCGTTTTCGGCAAGATAGATTCCGGTGCTGCGTATTTCGCCAAGGGATTGGTTCTCCGCGCCATTTAGCGCGAACGGTGTCTGCGCACGCCCGAGGTAAAGCGCGCCGACGCCATGCGACTTCGCCGTCTCGAGCGTGCCGCCACCCTTATCGTCCTGCATCCACACGCGCAATTTCGCAAAGACCGGGTCGTTGTCGTCGATCCAGCCGTTGCCATCGCTGTCGAACTCCGCCAGTTCCGCAAAACCGTCGCCCGACGCTCCGAACAGCTCCTTGCCTGAATCGATCTTGCCGTTGCCGTTGCGGTCGAGCGCGAGATAGCCGCGGTTGCCGGCGAGCAGCGGCACCAGCTCTGTCTTGCCGTCGCCGTCGATATCGAAGCGGAACCTGCGCTCCTGCAATTGCGCCGCCGTTCCATCGAAGTTGATGACCAGCGGATCCTTGCGCACCGCGTCGCCGGCGCGCAGCGACACGGACGACTCCTCGCGGACACTGCGGTACATGGAGAGATCGAGCTCCAGGCTGATTTCCTTGCCGTCGGAAGTGCGGATGATGCCTTGCGCCTGGAAGGTCGACAGTTCCGTCTCCTCCCGCACTTCGTGACGGTCGTAGGCGATGCCGAAACCGGCCCGTGCGGGCGGCGCAGCGGCGATGTTTTCCGGAGCGGCGTGTTCCTTGGCTGGAGGATTGGATGGCATATCTTGCGCCGACACTGTCTTCATCTGCATGCCGGTCAACATTTCGACCACCAGCTTGATGAAGTACAGGACCGGGTCGCTTTCCGCATTCTCGATTGCACTCTCGATACCCTGGGCTTCGGCCGGAGGCGGAGGCGGCGCGGCAGCGGCCGCGCGCGCGGCCGCCGAGATCGACACGACCTCGCCACCTTCTTCCGGCGGCGGCTCATTGCCTATCCATGCGCGCAGGCTTTCGCGAACTTCAGTGCGCTGCATGGAGCGATGCGCGGAATCAAGCTGCAAGGTGGAGGAGTCAATCTTCATGGCAGGCCTCGTCGAGACGACATAGGCTTTGTAACGGCCGGTTTCCAACAAACTTGATGCCAGTCAAGCGGCAGCGCGGCATCTCCCCCATGGATATGGGATGGTGCCACGACAGATTGCAGAGTGTAATGACCTTGGAGCGACCAATAGTTACCTTCCATCAACATTCGCCACCATGAACGCACCTCACCGCCTGAGCTTTGAAGACATGAAACTGCCGGTCGGTGTCCGACTTCAGTTGATCCTTGGACGGCCCGGCCAGGCGTCCTATTTCTCGTCGCTGATCGGCTATGTAGCGGGCGAATACCTGCTGGTGAAAATCCCGGTCGAGAACGGCCTGACCGTACCCATGCAGGAAGGCGAGCGCGTCACCGTACGCGTATTTTCCGGCGTGTCGGTGTACACCTTCTCGTGCACCATCGAATCGGTCCTTCTCGCGCCGCGCTTCTACATGCATCTGAGCTTTCCGCAAGAGATAGAAAGCACGCCCTTGCGCCAGGCGCCGCGCGTGAAGGTCAACCTGCAGGCGGAAGTGCGTGCCCGTGTGGACAACGCCCAGCCAGCGGCAGCAACGCTGACCGACCTCAGCATTTCCGGTGCCTTCATTGCTTCCGGCTCGGAACTGGGCGTGCCTGGAGATCGCATCAGTGTGAGCTTCGCCTTTCGCGTCAAACCGACCAACCAGGAAGTGCGCATCCAGGCCGATGCCATCATCCGCAGCTGCCGCCAGCTCGGTGCCAACGGCAAGCGCACTGAACCCCGGCACGGCACCGGCATCCATTTCGACGGCATGACCGAGAACGAGCAGTTCATGCTGCAGCATTACCTGTACGAAGCTGAAAACACCGTGCCGCCTTGACAATCCTTGTTGTCCGGACGCGACGAGGCGTCGCTACCTGTTCCGGAAAGCAGTTTCCCGCCGGCATTCCCGCATACAATCGTGTTCATCCGTCCGCTGCCAGGACGGCACAGAACACCATGGAACAGTTGTTAAGCCTGTTGTACGGCGCGTCGGGAATCGCGGCGTCCGCACTCTACATCCCCCAGATCCTCCGTTACCATCGCGATCCAGCGTCGCGTGCCTCGATTTCGCTCCTGTCATGGAGCGGATGGATCCTTATCGCGGCCATCACGATCGCCTACGCCCTTTGCGTTGTCGGCAATGTGCTCATCGCCGCCGTCGCGGGATTGAATATCGTGGCGCAACTTACCGTGCTCGCCTATGGCCTCACGGCCCGCTGTTCCTCCGCGCGGGCGGCTGCGCGAACCACGTAGTTCCGCACCTTCACGGTGCACGGCACTTCTCGCCGCAAATTGCAATGCAGGGTGTAACGCAACGGCCCTATAATCGTTTCTGTTTCCTCTGTACCGCACCCAGGATGTGCGGCACGACCGGTCCAGACACATGCCCTTCAAAGTCGCCTTCCGCCACGCTTCCACGATGCCAATGCCGATGCGGCGACTGCTGCTTGCGGGCGTGCTTGCGCTGGCAGCGGGCACGGCTGCGGCGTCGATGCCGGAAATACGGATCGGCGTCGGCCTGACCAAACCGCCCTACATCATGGGCCCGGACCAGGGGGGCATCGAATACGAGATCGCGGAAAAGGCACTGGAGGCCGGCGGCTACCGGATGGTGGCGCAGCACCTGCCGCCGGCGCGCGCGCTGGCGTTGATGCGCGCCGGCATGCTCGACGGCATGCTGACAGTGGATGAAGGCATCGGCGGCACGGGGCATTTTTCCGACACCTACATGCATTACCAGAATGTCGCCACCACGCTGGCGAGCCGCGGCATCCGCCTGCGCGGCATCGCTGACCTCGAGCAGTATTCGATCGCCGCGTTCCAGAATGCCAGCCTCATCCTCGGGCCGGATTTCAAGGCACTCGCGGAGCGCCACCGCGATTACAAGGAACATCCGCAACAGATTACGCAGAACCGGCTGCTGTACACCGGCCGTGTGGATGTCGTGGTCGGCGACCGGCTCATCTTCCGCTATCTCAACCGCCAGGTGGAATCCTCGATCGATACCACCCAGCCGCTGGTGCACCACACGATCTTCAGCCCGAGCGCCCGCAAGGCAGTGTTCCACGACCCCGCCCTGCGCGAGGCGTTCAATGCCGGCCTGAAGAAGATCCGCAAGAACGGCACCTACGCCGCGATTTACAAAAAGTACAACGAAACCTACGAACCCTGAACCGCCCGAACAGGATATTCATTTGGACAAACGCCAGTTCCTCACCGTCACCGCGCTCGGCACCGTCACTGCAGCGAGTCCGGCCAGCGCCGCCCGCCCTGCCCCCTCTCCCGCCCTCCTCACCATCACCGGTGCCATTGGCCGCGGCAACCGCGGCGCACTCGATCCGGCGCTCGACCAGCTGATGGCAAAGCAAGGTGTCCGGTTTGACAAGGGCCACGCGTTCGACTTCGCCGCGTTGGCCGCCCTGCCCGCGGTAACGATCCGCCCCACCCTCGAATACGACGGCAAGCCGCATGTCCTGCGCGGCCCGCTGCTGGCCGAGGTGCTCAAGGCGGCCGGCGTGCAGCGGGAACAGGCTGCGCTCGTCATGCGGGCCATCGACGGCTATGCCCCGGCGGTCACCCTTGCTGACATCCGAAAGTATCGGTTCATCATTGCCACGCATCTCGATGACCGCCCGATGCCCCTGGGCGGCCTTGGGCCCCTGTGGGCGGTGTACGACGCCGACCGCTTCCCGGACATGGCGGCGCGTCCGCTCAATGCGCGTTTCGGCAATTGCCCGTGGGGCCTGTACCACATCGAGGTGCAATAGCAGGGCAGGCCGCTGCAGTCGTTTTGCGCCGGGGCAATAGCTGATATAGTTGATTACTCCCCATTCCACCTCCAGCAGCGCATGAACAAGCCGCCCGTACGAGCCGACAAGCGACGCGCGCCCACGCCGGCCGGCATCGTGCTCCTGTATGCGCTGTTTGCTGCCATATGGATCTGGTCATCCGACCGGGTGCTCGGTTTCCTGTTTTCCAATGCGGCCGATTTCGAGAGCGCCAGCACGCTCAAGGGCATGTTCTTCATCGCCGTCACCAGCCTGCTCCTGTACCTGCTGATCCGGCGCTGGCAGGCATCGCTGCAGCAGGCGCTGGCCGTCTCCACGCATTACCGGGAACGCCTGGAACGCGTACTGCGCGGCTCCAGCGACGGCTGGTGGGACTGGAATTTTGAAAGCGGCGAGGCGTTCTATTCACCGCGCTGCTGGGAAATGCTGGGATATGCCCCCGACGAAATGCCATCGGATACCCGCCTCTGGCACCGGCTCATGCACCCGGACGATGTCGCCGCCGCAAAACGCGGATTCCAGGATGCGATGGCCAATGCCACCCAGGGCTTTTCGATCGAGGTCAGGCTGCGCCACAAGGATGGCCACTATGTCCCGGTCCTGTCGCGCTACATGGTCCAGCGCAATGCCGACGGCGCCGCCATCCTGGTGTCGGGGACCAACACCGACCTCACGGAGCGCAACCGCGCCGAAGAACGCCTGCGGCAGGCGGCGGCCGTCTTCGAGACGACGCGCGAAGGCGTGATCGTCACCGACGGGGAGCGCCGCATCGCCATGGTCAATCCGGCCTTCACCACCATCACCGGCTACGCTGAAGACGAGGTCAAGGGCAGGCGTCCCGACTTCCTGCGTTCGGGCCGGCACGACAACGATTTTTACCGCCAGATGTGGTCCAGCGTGGGAACGGCAGGCCACTGGCAGGGCGAGATCTGGAATCGGCGCAAGAATGGCGAAATCTATCCGCAATTACTGAGCATCAGCGAAGTGCGCAACGACGCGGGTACCGTTACCAACTATGTCGGCGTTTTTGCCGACATTTCGCGTTTGCGGGCATCCGAGACGCAACTCGATTTCCTTGCCCACCATGATGCGCTGACCCATCTGCCGAACCGGCTGCTCCTGGTCTCCCACATGGAACATGGCTTGCGCGCCGCGCAGCGCGACGGCGCACGCGTCGCGCTCATGATGCTGGACCTCGACCGTTTCAAGGACATCAACGACAGCCTTGGCCACAGCGCAGGCGACGCCCTGCTCAAGCAGGTGGCCGGGCGCCTGAGCGGCCGGCTGCGCGGCATGGATACGGTGGCACGGCTGGGCGGCGACGAATTCGCGATCTTGCTGACGCAAATTGCGCATCCCGAAGACGCCGCCCTGGTTGCCAACGACATCATCGCTTCGCTGGGCCAGCCGTGGACCCTGCCCAACGGCGTGGAAGTCCGCACCGGCACGAGTATCGGGATCAGCATCTATCCGGACCACGGCACGACCACGCATGACCTGCTGCAGCACGCGGATGCCGCACTGTACCGGGCGAAACAGGAAGGCCGGGGCTGCTTCCGCTATTTCACGCAGAACCTCACCTACGCCGCGCGCGAACGCATCGATCTCGAAGCCCGGCTGCACCGCGCCGTCGAACAGGACGAGCTTCGGGTCTACTTCCAGCCGCAGGTCGATATCGCCACCGGGCGTATCGTCGGCGCCGAAGCCCTGGTGCGCTGGCTGGACCCGAAGGAAGGCTTGATCCCGCCGTCACGCTTCATCCCGGTGGCCGAAAGCACCGGCCTGATTGCCGACGTCGGAGAATGGGTGCTGCGCCATACCTGCCTGCAGGGAAAGAAATGGATCGATGCCGGCTTGCCGCCGCTGACCCTCGCCGTCAATATCTCGCCCCGGCAGTTCCTGCGCAGCGATATCGGTGACACCGTTGCGCGCATCCTGCAGGAGACCGGATTCCCGCCGACCTGCCTCGAGCTGGAACTGACCGAAAGCGCGCTGATGGAGCGCGAGCAGGACGTGGTTACGCTACTCAACCGCCTGCGGGACATCGGCGTGCGCCTGGCCATCGACGACTTCGGGACTGGCTACTCCTCGCTCACCTACCTCAAGCGCTTCCCGCTCGACGTGCTCAAGATCGATAAGGGATTCATCGACGGCATCCCGCACCGCAAGGATGATGGCGCCATTGCCGCGGCGATCGTGGCGATGGGACAGACACTCGGATTCAAGGTCCTCGCTGAAGGCGTCGAGCATGAAGGCCAGCTTGCATTCCTGCAGAGCACCGGCTGCAACATGTACCAGGGCTTCCTGCGCAGCCCGCCCGTTCCGGCTGACACCTTCCGGGAACTGCTTGTGCACGCGCACGCGCCTGTGTGAGGACTGCCTCACCCACGCTTCACCCTGCGAGCTTGTCGCTCACCAAAGCATCGCGAGAACCCGTCAGGCTTCTACGCCCGTGGCACGCATATCGGGCTGGTAGAGCTGGAAATTGCCGCGTACCGTGTGCTTGGAGCGGTACATCGCGGTGTCCGCAGCGGTGAGTAATGAATCGGCATCGATACCGTTGGCAGGAAACAGGCTGATGCCGATGCTGGGAGTAACGCGCAGTTCATGGCCGTCGACGCTGTAGGGACGCGCAAGCGCGAGCAGTATGCGCTGTGCCGTTTCGCATGCCGCCACGGCCGATTGCATTTCCGGCAACACAACGACGAATTCGTCGCCGCCAACGCGCGATACGGTATCGACGGCACGCAGCAAAGAGCGCAGCCGCACCGCGACCGCTTTCAGCAGCAGGTCGCCGACGCGGTGCCCGAAAAGGTCGTTGACGGGCTTGAAGCGGTCGAGGTCGATGAACAGGACCGCCACCTGGTGCACATTTCGCCGCGCCATTTCTATCGCCTGTTCGAGACGGTCTTCCAGCAGGCGCCGGTTGGGCAGCCCGGTCAACGCGTCATGGTTGGCGAGATAGCGGATCTGCTGCTCGGCCATCTTGCGTTCCTGGATTTCGGCGTGCAGGCGCGCGTTGGCCATTTCGAGGGCGGCGGTGCGCTCCTGGACGCGCAATTCGAGTTCGTCGCGCGCGCGCAGCAAGGCTTCCTGCGCATTCCTGCGCTCCGTGATGTCTTCCGTGATGTAGATCGTGCCCTTGCTGTAATCGTGCGGGTCAATGGTCTTTGCGAGCATGCGGCACCAGAACGTGCCGCCGTCCCGTTTCTTCATCTCGATTTCCAGGTCCAGCCGCTCGCCGCTGCCGAGGACCGGGCGCGCCGTCCGCGTCAGCGCTTCGTAGGCTTCCTGCGACGGGTACAGGATTTCAGTCGGAAGCTCGCGCAATTCGTCGCTGGACCAGCCGAACATTTCCGAGAACCGCTGGTTGCAGTGCAGGAAGCGGCGCTTGCGGGTAAATGTGATGCCAACCGAGGCATTGTCGAGGATGGCCTGGTATTCCAGCAGGGTCTGGCGAAGGAGGGCGTCGCTCCCGTCTTCCGGGCTGGGCTGGTTGCTGGCGGTAAGAATACGGCCTCCTGACATGCTGCCGGGATCGCCAGCCGCTTCGGTATTAATACGTAGAAAGACCGGTATCCTACCTTTTCTGCGTTCAAATAGCATTGACAATCAAGCCAGATCCGTCCAGATGCCGATCTGACAACCCCGGGAAATGCTTGACGCACGTCATTGGGATGCCGCCGCGGGCACGCCTACACTCGGTTATTCCTCCCAAGCACCCCTGCCCCCGATGACCGCCATTCGCGCCGGCGATCGCGCGCCAGCCTTCGGCCCGCGTTTGCTGATCAACAAGCTGCTCCCCTGGATAGTGCTGGCACTGTCTCTCGCTGTCACCGCCGACGTCTGGTACAGCGACCGGCGCAATGCCGACCGGGCGATGCAGAAGGATTTCGACGTCCACATGCATGAAGTGCTCGACAATATCGAAGAGCGCATCGGGTCGTACCAGAATGTCCTGCGCGGAACGGCCGGCCTGTTCGCCTCGTCTGCGGATGTAGACCGGATCGAGTTTGAAACCTATGTGCGCAAGCTCGAACTGGAACGCACCCATCCGGGAATCCACGAAGTGTCATTCATCAGTGCGGTACCGCATGAAGACAAGGCGCGCTTTGCCGAAGGCATGCGCAAGCGCGGCCACGCCGGCTTTGCCATCGAGCCGGAGATGGACATACCGCTCCATGGGCCGGTCACGTACAGTGTTACGGTCGATGGCGGTGTCCCGCAACCGGTCGGCTTCGACCTCTTCACCGTCCCCTTGCACCGCGCCGCCATGGAGTCCGCGCTCGACCCCGGCAGCATTGCCGTTTCCGCGCGCCACACGCTGGACGAGGACGTGGCACACCGGTCCAGCCCGGGCGTCACCATGTACATCCCGGTGCACCGGTACGATCCTGCGGTCCGGCGCGATGTTCATATAGGCTGGGTTGGCGCGCCGATCCGGATCGAAAGCCTGATGCACGCGGTCACAGCCGAAATCGGGCGCGAACTGGATGTCGAGATCTACGATGGCGAGCGGATGACGCCGAACGACCTCATGCTCGACAACAACAGCTGGCCCATGCACGCCGGCAGCGAACCGGGACGTTACCAGGCGGAGGCAAAGCTGCAGATCGCCAACCGCATCTGGACTGTTGCGCTGCGATCCATGCCCGCCTTCGAGGCGCGGCGCGACAAGAGCGATAACGTCAAGGCATGGTTCGGCGCGGGGATCAGCATCCTGCTGGCCATCCTTACCTGGCAGCTCGTTGGAAGCCGCTCGCGTGCAATCAAGGCTGCGCGCGAGATGAACGAAGAATTGTTCGAGCGTGAAAGGCGTTACCGGCAGATGTTCGAGGACGGCGCGTCGAATGCCTTCCTGCTCGATCCGTCCAACGGCCGGATTGTCGATGCCAACATCGCAGCGTCGGCATTCTGGGGATACACGCTGGCGGAACTGCGCATGATGCGCATCGAGGAAATCGACACGTCGCCGCAAGACGGCATCCACGCCCTCATGCAGCAGGTCACCGCAGGCGTGGTGTCGCGCTTCGAAAGCCGTCATCGCCTGGCCAGCGGCGAGATACGCGATGTCGAGCTGTACGCCGGCACGCTCGACTACAAGCGCCGCGTGATGATCTACGTGATCCTGCACGACATTACCGCGCGCAAGCAGGCCGAAATGGCGCTTCGCTGCAGCGAGGAACGCTACCGCCTGATCACCGAGAACACCGGCGACGTGATCTGGATGATGGATGCCGACACGCTCAACTTCACCTACATCAGTCCTTCGATCCAGCGGCAGCGCGGCTACACGCCGGAAGAGGTGATCGCCTTTCACAGGAATGCGGGGCGCGCGCCCGCTCCTGCCGCTGCGGGCAACATGCCGAAGATGGGGCATCGCCTGCACGACCGCATCCGGCGCTTCATGAATGGCGACGAGTCCCAGCGACGCGAAGTGAAGGAAATCGACCAGCAACACAAGGACGGCAGGATGATCCCGGTGGAAGTCGAATCGACGCTGTTGTGCGACGAGGACAATATCCCGCGCACGTTGATCGGCGTGTCGCGCGACATTTCGGCACGGCGCAAGGCACAGGAAGAGCAGCAGCGCTTCGTCTCCATGGTTTCCCATGAATTCCGCACGCCGCTTGCGACCATCGACGGCGCGGTGCAGCGACTGATCTCGACTGCAGGACATGCCGATGAGGCGACACGCAAACGCCTGGTGAAGATCGAGAAATCGGTGGATCGCCTGACCGGCCTGCTGGACGACTACCTGACGCAGGAACGTCTCGACAATGCAGGTCAGGGGCTGCACCTGAGCCAGGCGTCGCCGCTGGCGATGCTGCTCGAATGCGCGGAATCGGCGCGGGCGCTATCGGCGGACCATGCGATCACGGTCGATGCGTCGGAGCTGCCCGATACCTTCCTGTGCGACGCCGACCGCCTGCAACTGACACTGCGCATCCTCGCCGACAACGCGGTCAAATACACGCCGCCCGGCAGCAGCATCGATCTCATGGGGCGCAATGCGCCGCAGGGCGGCATCGAACTGGTCGTCGAAGATAACGGCGCCGGAATCGACGCCGACGAATTGCCTTGCATCTTCGACAAATTTTTCCGCGGTCGTTCCGCGGCGCGCGAGTCGGGGTCCGGCCTCGGCCTGCATCTTGCGCGTGCGGTTGTAGAACTGCACGGTGGCACGCTGACTGCCATCAACCGCCCCGGCGGCGGCGCCCGCTTCACGATCTGGCTGCCCGCGAAAGTCCGCAATGCGCTGACCGGCGTGGTGAGAATTGGATAGTTTTCACCCCGTCCCGCTTTTCTACAATGCAAGTAATGCAGAACTTCTGATGCCAACACAACACGAATACCATGGCTTCCATCGTCATTGTTGAAGACAACCTCTCGTACGCCGAGGACGTCGCCGACTACCTCGCCGAGAACGGGCACGAGGTCAGGGTCAGCGGCACCGCCGAATCGATGTGGACCACCCTCAGCCAGGGTCATGCCGACGTGATCCTGCTCGACCTCGGCCTGCCCGACGATTCCGGGTTCAACATCATCCCTCGCCTGCGGGAGCTGTATCCGTATACCGGCGTCCTGGTCCTGACCGCGCGCGTCATGCTGGACAGCCGCATCCTCGGCCTGCATCTCGGCGCCGACAATTACCTGACCAAACCGATCAAGTTCCCCGAGCTGGCAGCACACATCGAGGCGCTGTCGCGCCGCGTGCGCACGCGCGCCAAGGATGAAGAACCGCCGGCATGGTCGCTGCACAAGAGCGAGCGCCAGCTGCAGATGGCCGGTCAGGACGCTATCGACCTGACCGAGAAGGAATTCAAGCTGCTGCACATGCTGGCCCTTTCCACGCAACCGATCCCGCGCGATTCGCTGATGATCGGCCTCGGCGGCGACCAGTACGAAGACACCAAGAAGATGGACATGCTCGTCTACCGCCTGCGCAAGAAAGTGAAAGCCGCCATCGGCGCCGAGCTTCCGCTGCGCAGCGCCTACGGCGAAGGCTACAGCCTGTCCGTCGCCATCAACCTCACCTGAAGTACAGCATGCATACCGCATTGTCAGCAGTGAAACGCATTGACCGACACAACGTCCACCTGTTCTACCCGGCAGCACTGGGCATCGCGGGAGGCATCGCCACCCTGGCCACCGGCGGACTGAGCTGGACGGGCGGCATCGTCGCGGCGGTCCTTGCTACCGCAGGCGCGACGGCGTCATTGCGCTTGAAGCAGAACCATGCTGCGTTCCGTGATTCCGTCGCCGTCTACGTCCGGTCGCAGAAGGAATTCAGCGAACAAATCGTTCCCGTGTGGACCGGTCACATCGAGACTTCGCGCGAACAGATGGAATCGGCGATCTCGGAACTGGCACAGGATTTCAGCCGCATCGTCGACCAGCTCGACCAGGCAGTGCATTCCGCAGGCATGGCGACCGGTTCCATCGACGATCGCGGCAGTGGACTGATCGGCGTGTTCGACCAGAGCAAGACGCAGCTCGGCGAGGTGGTTGCGTCGCAGCGCATGGCCATGAACAGCATGACCGTCATGCTGGAGAAGGTGCAAGGCCTGGACAAGTTCATTGTCGAGCTGCAGGACATGGCGGCGGAAGTCGCGAAGATTGCCGCGCAGTCCAACCTGCTCGCGCTCAATGCCGCCATCGAAGCGGCGCGTGCCGGCGAGTTGGGACGCGGCTTCGCGGTGGTCGCCAAGGAATTCCGCATGCTGTCGAACCAGTCGGGCGAAACCGGCAGGCACATCGCCGAAAAGGTGGGAATCATCAGCGAAGCCATCATGTCCACCTGCAAGGCAGCGGAAGACTCCGTGCGCCAGGAAGACGGCGCGATGCTGGAATCCGAAAACACGATCAACACCGTGCTGGATGAATTCCGCCGCATCACCGATGCGTTGCAGGAATCAAGCCGCCTGCTCAAGGACGAAAGCGTCGGCATCAAGGACGAGATCGGACAGGCGCTGGTGCAGTTGCAGTTCCAGGACCGCGTCAACCAGATCCTGACACAGGTCAAAGCCAACATCGACCACCTGCCTGTCTACCTTGCGCAGCACGCCGAGCCGTTCTGCGCCGGCGGCGAACTGCAGCCGCTCGACGCGGCGCCCCTGCTGGTCGAGATGAACAAGAACTACGTCATGTCGGACCAGCGTGCGGTGCATCGCGGTGAAAAAGTAGCGGCGCGCGACGACGGCGAGATCACATTTTTTTAGGAGGTTGTATGAGCAAGACCATCATGATCGTGGACGACTCCGCTTCAATGCGGCAGGTGGTCAGCATTGCGCTCAAGGGTGAAGGCTATACGGTAATCGAAGGCCGCGACGGCAAGGATGCGCTGTCCAAACTCACCGGACAGAAAGTCCACCTGATCATCAGTGACGTCAACATGCCGGTCATGGACGGCATCACCTTCCTCAAGGAAGTGAAACAGCTTCCCAACTACAAGTTCACGCCGATCCTGATGCTGACGACGGAATCGGAAGAATCAAAGAAACGTGAAGGCCAGGCAGCCGGGGCACGCGCCTGGATGGTCAAACCCTTCAAATCCGACCAATTGCTGAGCGCCGTACAAAAGCTCTGCCTGCCCTAACTAATTGAAAACCGGAGACTCACATGGATTCTGCCGCAACGCAGAAGGGGGCCTTGTTGCGCCTCGAAGGTGAAATGAACATCTACAAGGCAGCCGACCTGAAGCAGATGCTGATGGCTGCCCTGCCCGAAGGCGGCACGCTGGAAGCAGACTTGTCCGGCGTGACGGAAATGGATACGGCCGGACTGCAGCTGCTGATGCTGGCGAAAAGGACGGCACAGCAGCGCGGCGGCGACCTGCGGCTGGTGAACCACAGCCCGGCCGTGGTCGACGTATTCGAACTGCTCAACCTCGGTACTTTCTTCGGCGACCCGCTCGTCATCCCGCCGCTCTCCTCCAACCCTTCCGCGAGATAACGCAATGAATCTTGACCAGGCACTGCAAACCTTCATCGCCGAAAGCAAGGAACTGCTGGAGGACATGGAGAACGCGCTGCTCGCCATCGAGCAGACGGAAGACCGCAGCGAAAACGTGAACGCGATCTTCCGCGCCGCCCACACCATCAAGGGCTCCTCCGGCCTGTTCGGGCTGGACCATATCGTCTCGTTCACGCACGTGGTGGAAAATGTCCTCGACCATGTGCGCGGCGGCAAGCTCGACATCAATGACCAGCTCGTATCCCTGTTGCTGGCCTGCGGCGACCATATCGGCACGCTGGTCGACACGGTCGCGGCCGGGCAGATGGAAGCGGACGACAAGAACACCGAGCGCGGCCTGCCGCTGCTCGACAAGCTGCGCACCTATCTCGCTCCCGTGCAACAGGCGCCCGCCGCCGCGCCGGCGCTGGTCGCGCAGGAGCCGCCCGAGGTGGAGCGCCTCGATGGCGACACCGTTGCATCCGACCACTGGCATATTTCCCTGCGTTTCGGGCGGGACGTGCTGAAGAACGGCATGGACCCGCTGTCCTTCATCCGCTACCTCGGCACGCTGGGCACCATTGTCGGCATTGCCACCCTGCCCGATGGCATCCCGGAGGCAGCGGACATGGATCCGGAATGCTGCTATCTCGGCTACGAAATCGCGTTCCGCAGCGATGCCGACAAGACCACGATCGAGAATGTGTTCGACTTCGTGCGCGAGGATTGCCGCCTGCGCATCCTGCCGCCGAAGAGCCGCCTGTCCGACTATGTGCGCCTGCTGCGCGAAATTCCGACGGAAACCACGCGCATCGGCGAACTGCTGATGCGATGCGGCACCATTACTGCCAACGAGCTGGATGCAGCACTCAACACGCAGACCGACGCCGACACCTCGCAACCGTTGGGCCAGATCCTGATCGAGCAGCGCGCCGTGCAGCCGGAAGTGGTGGAAGCCGCACTGACCAAGCAGAAGCAGATGCGCGAAACGCACGCGCAGGAAAGCAAGTCGATCCGCGTCGATGCAGACAAGCTCGACCAGCTGATCAACCTGGTGGGCGAACTTATCATCGCCGGCGCCAGCGCCAACCTGATCGCGCGCCGCGCCCATGCCAGCGAGCTGCAGGAAAGCATGTCCAAAGTCACCAGCCTGGTCGAGAGCGTGCGCGACAGCGCGCTTCAGCTGCGCATGGTGAAGATCGGGGCCACCTTCAACCGTTTCCAGCGTGTGGTGCATGACGTCGCGCGTGAAATCGGCAAGGACATCGCGCTGGAAGTCGACGGCGTGGATACCGAACTCGACAAGACCGTGGTGGAAAAGATCGGCGATCCGCTGACCCACCTGGTGCGCAATGCGATGGACCACGGCATCGAGCCGGCCGAGGTGCGCATGGCGCGCGGCAAGCCGGCACGCGGCACGGTCAGGCTGGATGCCTGCCATGACTCAGGCAGCATCGTGATTTCCGTGAGCGATGATGGCGGCGGACTCAAGCGCGAAAAGATCCTCGCCAAGGCAATCGAACGCGGCCTGGTCGAACCGGGCCACCACCTCGCCGACGAGGACGTCTACAAGCTCATTTTCGAACCCGGCTTTTCCACCGCCGACCAGATCAGCAACCTGTCGGGCCGCGGCGTCGGCCTTGACGTGGTCAAGCGCAACATCACCGCGCTGCGCGGCACGGTGGGCGTGCAGACGGCGGAAGGCGTGGGCACCACGGTCACCATCCGCCTGCCGCTGACGCTGGCCATCATCGACGGCTTCCTGGTCGAAGTGGGCAAGTCGGTGTTTGCAATCCCGCTCGACATGATCGAGGAATGCGTCGCCTACTCCGCCGAACCGGGACACGATTACACCAACCTGCGCGGCCAGGTGCTGCCGTTCATCCGCCTGCGCGACTTGTTCGATGTCGAGGGCGCGCCGTCCAAGCGGGAGAACATCGTGGTGCTCAAGCACGCGGGCCGCAAGGCCGGTCTGGTCGTCGACACGCTGCTCGGCGAATTCCAGACCGTGATCAAGCCGCTCGGCAAGATGTTCGGCGGGATCAAGTGCATCAGCGGATCGACCATCCTCGGCAGCGGCGAAGTCGCGCTGATCCTGGATGTCCCCGCACTCGTCCAGCAATCTTCGATCAACAGCCAGCCGGGCAATGCCGGCAATACATTGGCCATCGCCTGACGCGATGCCGGAAACGTCTACATACAGGGAGAACAACAAATGCTAAACAACATCAAGATATCGATCCGGCTGCTGGCCAGCTTCCTGCTGGTTGCCTCCATCAGCATCGTGATCGGTGTGATCGGCATCAAGAACGCGGGCAAGATCAATGACCTCGCCGATGCCATGTATGAACAGGACCTGCTGGGTCTTTCGTACATCAAGGAAGCGAACATCAACCTGATCTACATCGGTCGCGCCCGCTCCAACTACCTGCTGGCAACCACAGTGGAGGAACGCCAGGCTCACCAGGCATCGATTGCCAAGAGCGCCGCGGCCGTCAAGGAATACATCGACAAGGCGCGTCCGCTGTTCGTGTCGGCCAAGGCCAAGGAACTGTTCAATGCCTTCGACAAGGACTGGATCGAATACCAGAAGGAAATGGAAGTTGCGATGACGCTGGCATCGAAGGAAAAGCTGGCAACGCAAAGCGAAACGCTGCACGCCGCCCTCGGCAAGGTGCGCGCAAAGGCGAACGTCGTCGATGATCTGCTTACCGAACTGACCAAGCTCAAGGAAGAGCGTGCGAAGGAAGCATCCAATACCACCGCCGAACTGTACAAGGACAGCCGGCAGGACATGATCGTCGCGATCGCCGTCGCCATGGTCCTGGGCCTGGTGCTGGGCTTCGTCATCAGCCGCAGCGTCACCGTTCCGCTCAACAAGGCAAGGGATGCCGCCAAGCGCCTCGCTGAAGGCGACCTCACGGTCCGCGTCGAATCCAACGGCAAGGACGAAACCGGCCAGATGCTGCGTGCGATGCAGGACATGATTGCCAAGCTCAACCAGGTGGTGGCCAACGTCAACAGCGGCGCCAGCGCCCTGGCCAGCGCCGCGCAACAAGTCAGCGCAACATCGCAGTCCTTGTCCCAGTCGTCGAGCGAACAGGCAGCCAGCGTGGAAGAAACCAGCGCCTCGATCGAACAGATGACTTCCTCGATCGCGCAGAACACCGAAAACGCCAAGGTCACCGACGGCATGGCCAGCCGCGCCGCGCATGAAGCGATGGAAGGCGGTGAGTCGGTCAACGCCACCGTGGCCGCGATGCAGCAGATCGCGAAGAAGATCGGCATCATCGACGACATTGCCTACCAGACCAACCTGCTCGCACTGAACGCCGCGATCGAAGCGGCACGCGCCGGCGAGCACGGCAAGGGCTTCGCGGTCGTCGCGGCGGAAGTGCGCAAGCTGGCGGAGCGCAGCCAGATCGCCGCGCAGGAAATCAGCGAAACGGCCACCAGCAGCGTGGAACTCGCCGAGAAGGCCGGCAAGCTGCTCGAGCAGATGGTGCCGAGCATCAAGAAAACCTCCGACCTGGTGCAGGAAATCGCGGCGGCATCGAGCGAGCAATCGTCCGGCGTCAGCCAGATCAATGCCGCAGTGGGCCAGCTGAGCCAGGCCACGCAGCAGAATGCTTCCAGCTCGGAAGAACTCGCGGCAACAGCGGAAGAGATGAGCTCCCAGGCGGATTCGCTGCGCCAGACCATGTCCTTCTTCCGGCTCGATAACGCACCGGCCAGCGTTTCGCGGATCGAGCCGCGCAATGATGCCGCGCGCACCACGAAGCAGAAGAAGGATGCACCGCGCGTAGCAGGCAACCTGGCGCTGAAGTCGGAAAGCGAAGTCGACGAATCGCAATTCACCCGCTTCTGAAAGGGGATGACATGAGCGCACTCGTTCATTCTCAGGCGGCTTCGGCACCAGCCGTCATCGGCGTCGAACAGACGCAATACCTGACGTTCATGCTGGCGGGCGAGATGTTCGCCATCGGCATCCTGCATGTGAAGGAAATCATCGGCTACGGCGGCCTGACCGAGGTGCCGATGATGCCGGAGTGCATACGCGGCGTCATCAACCTGCGCGGCGCGGTGGTGCCGGTGATGGATCTGTCGGCGCGTTTCGGCAAGACACCGTCGCCCATCACCAAGCGCACCTGCATCGTGATCGTCGAGGTGGAAGCCGCCGGCGAGCGTCAGGACATGGGCGTGGTGGTGGATGCGGTGAACGCGGTGCTGGAGATTCCGGCATCCGACATCGAGCCGCCGCCGGCCTTCGGCGCACGTATCCGCACTGACTTCATTGAAGGCATGGGCAAGGTGAACGGCAAGTTCGTGATCCTGCTCAACGTCGACCAGGTCCTGTCCATCGACGAGATCGGTGCACTCGCCCAGGCGCGCGATGCCGCCGCGGCGCTCCCGCTGAACTGAGCACCCTCCCTCTCCCCGTCGACGGGGAGGGGGTATCGGGCCGGCGGCGCGAGAGATTCCAACTGAAGAACAATATCGAAAGAACACCATGCTCTCAAACATGAAAATCGGAACACGCATGACACTGGCATTCTCGGTGACGCTGCTCCTGATGGCCGGCCTGACCGTGGAGGGTATCCATGCAATGACCTCGGTGGACGACCATGTCGAAGAGATCGTCACCCAGAATGTCCATACCACCAAACTCGTCAATGACGTTGTCGGAGCGCTGGACGCGGCTGGCAGCGCAAGCTTGCGTACGGCACTGCTGAAGGATCCGCAGCTGCTGGCAACCGAGCGCAAGAGCATCGACGACGCGATGCGGCGTTTCGCCGAAGCGGTTGCGCAGCTCGAAAAGTCGGAGACCAGTCCTGCGGACGCTGCCGCATTCGCCCGATTCAATCAAGTCCTGCAGGAAACGCGGGCATTCGACAACAAGGTGCTCGCGCTCGATGCCGCCGGCAAGCGCGATGAGGCCGCAAAGCTGCTCGCGTCGGAATCCGCCGCCGTCATGCAGAAGATGCAGGCCGCCGCAGCCGAAATGCTGGCCCGCGAAGAACAGCAGACGCAAGCAGCCTATCAGCGCACGCAGCATGAATACGAATCGGCCCGCCGCAACATGCTGATCCTGGCCTCGCTCGCGCTGGCCGCCGGCATACTCGTTGCGTGGAACCTGACCCGCAGCATCGTGCGCCCGCTGAAGGAAGCAGTACGCGTGGCGGACGCCCTCGCGGCAGGCGACCTGTCGGTGCAGGTCACGAACAGCGCGAAGGATGAAACCGGCCAGATGCTGCAGTCGATGCAGAACATGACCGACAGGCTGCGGCAGGTGATCGATGGACAGAAGGCGGCGGTGCAGGCGGCCAACGCAGGCAATTTCGAGGTGCGCGTGGACGTGAAGGGCCTGGCCGGTTTCCAGCATGAGCTGGGAGACGGTATCAACCGGCTGGTAGCCACGACCGGCGACAGCATCGCCGACGTGGTGCGCGTGATGGAAGCGGTGTCCGACGGCGACCTCTCGCGCCGCATCAACAAGGACTATGAAGGCGCCTATGCGCGTCTCAAGGAGTACACCAACAACACGGTGGACAAGCTCAACCAGGTGGTGGAGGAAGTCAACGCCGGCGTGTACGCCATTACCAGCGCCGCGCAAGAGATCAGCGCCACGTCGCAATCGCTGTCGCAGGCAGCCAGCGAACAGGCCGCGAGCGTGGAGGAAACCAGCGCTTCCATCGAGCAGATGACTTCCTCGATCGGACAGAACACCGAGAATGCAAAGGTGACCGACAGCATGGCCGGCAAGGCCGCCGAGGAAGCGACGCGCGGCGGGGAATCAGTGAATGCGACGGTGGCGGCAATGAAGCAGATCGCGCAAAAGATCCACATCATCGACGACATCGCCTACCAGACCAACCTGCTGGCGCTCAACGCCGCAATCGAAGCGGCCCGCGCGGGCGAGCACGGCAAGGGATTCGCGGTAGTCGCCGCCGAGGTGCGCAAGCTGGCCGAACGCAGCCAGGTCGCGGCGCAGGAGATCAGCGAAACGGCCAGCGGCAGCGTGGAACTGTCCGAGCAGGCCGGCAAGCTGCTCGACGAGATGGTGCCGAACATCCGCAAGACCTCGGACCTGGTGCAGGAGATCGCAGCAGCTTCGGCTGAACAATCTTCTGGCGTGGAACAGATCAACGCCGCCATGGTCCAGCTGAGCCAGACGACCCAGCAGAATGCATCGAGCTCGGAAGAACTGGCGGCCACGGCGGAGGAAATGAGCAGCCAGGCCGAACAATTGCAGCACCTGATGTCCTTCTTCAAGCTGGACAACAAGGCGGTGGTCAAGCCGCTGCATGCGCGCCGGGAAAAACGCCCGGTAAAGCCGATGGCAACCGAAGGCACGTACAAGACGGTCGGCAACCTGGCGCGCGTAGCCGAGGTCGACGAGTCACAGTTCACGAAGTTTTGACAAATGAAAGAAATCACTGACCAGGAGTTCAGGCACTTCCAGGGCTTTATCTTCGATTCGGCAGGCATCACCCTGCCGCCGTCGAAGAAGACCCTGGTCAGTGGACGCCTGGCCAAGCGCCTGCTGCATTGCCATCTCGACAGTTATGGCGATTACTTCTCGCTGCTGTCGAGCGGGCGGGCGCCGGACGAGGTGCAGGTGGCAATCGACCTGCTGACCACGAACGAAACCTATTTCTTCCGTGAGCCCCAGCATTTCGACCAGTTGCGCCAGCTCGCGCTGCAGGCACGCGGCCGCAGCGAAGCGTTCCGCGTCTGGAGCGCGGCCTCCTCGACCGGCGAGGAGGCATACAGCATCGCGATGGTGCTCTCCGATTGCCTGGGTACGGCCGCCTGGGAAGTGGTCGGAACCGACATCAGCTCCCGCGTGCTGCAGTCGGCGATGGCCGGGCACTACACACTTGAACGCGGGCGGAATATCCCACCCGCCTTCCTGCGCCGTTTCTGCCTGCGCGGCACTGGCGCACAAGAAGGCACGCTGCTGGTCGACAAGGCGCTCCGCTCCCGCGTGCAGTTCCGCCATGCCAATCTCAACACCACACTGCCGGAACTCGGCCGCTTTGATGTGGTGTTCCTGCGCAATGTGATGATTTACTTCAGCGACGACACCAAGCGCCAGGTCGTCGCACGCGTCCTCGCCCAACTGCGGCGCGGCGGCCATTTCTACATCGGCCACTCGGAAAGCCTGAACGGCATCAGCGACGAGGTGACCTTGCTCTCGCCCTCAATCTACCGGAAGCCGTAATGCGCATCCGCAACACCCGCATGGAAGTCTTCCTGCAGCCTGGCGAGGTTGGCGCCGGCAGCTCAGGTCATGTTTTCAAGACCCTGCTCGGCTCCTGCGTGTCGATCACGCTGTGGCATCCACGGCGCCGGGTCGGTGCGATGTCCCATTTCCTTCTGCCCACACGCAACCAGCCGCCGGGCAAGGAACTCGACGGGCGCTACGCCGACGAGGCGGTGCCGCTGATGCGGCGTCACCTGATGAGACTGGGTGTCGACCCGATGGAATGCCAGGCCAAGATTTTCGGCGGCGGACGGATGTTTGCGTCCGAATCGCAATCGGGAGCGCTGGCGGTCGGCCGCCGCAACGGCGATGTCGCGCGCGAGCTGCTGAATGCGCAAGGCATCGTGGTGGTCGCAGAAGATCTTTTCGGCTACGGACACCGCAAGCTAGTGTTTGATGTCGCCACTGGGGACGTGTGGTCATGCCAGGTCCAGCCCGGCGATCCCGACCTGCAGGGGGCGCAATGAAACGCATCAAGGTCATGGTAGTCGACGATTCCGCGGTCGTGCGGCAGGTGCTGACCGGTCTTCTGGAAGCGGATCCCGGCATCGACGTGTTGTGCGCGGTCGCCGATCCACTGCTGGCGATGACACGCATGAAGACGCAATGGCCCGATGTGATCGTGCTCGACATCGAGATGCCGCGCATGGACGGTCTCACCTTCCTGCGCAAGATCATGGCCGAACGTCCCACGCCGGTGATCATCTGCTCGACGCTGGCGGAAAAAGGCACGAAGACGTCGATGGAGGCACTGGCTGCGGGTGCAGTGGCCGTCATCACCAAGCCGAAGCTCGGCATCAAGCAATTCCTCAACGACAGCTGCGACGACCTGCTGGCTGCGGTGAAGACGGCAGTACATGCCAATGTGAAGCACCTGGCGGTGCGTGAAAAAAATACGGCGGACGCCATCCTGCCGCCGGCGGAAAATCGCACGGCGATGATCCAGACCACCGAGCGCGTGGTCGCCATCGGCACCTCGACCGGCGGCACGCAGGCATTGGAGGTGGTGCTCAAGGCGCTGCCGCGCGTCTGCCCGGGCATCGTGATCGTGCAGCACATGCCGGAAAAATTCACCG
>NZ_LSTO01000001.1:3844983-3845794 GCF_002211445.1 Noviherbaspirillum denitrificans
GAAACGCACCGTGCGCTCCAGATGCGTTGGATGGTGGGTTTCGCTTTCGCTCTACCCACCCTACTTCTTTAGTAGCCGACGGTGAAACGCTTGCGCTGGTGCGCGGGCTTTTCCAGCTCGTCCACCATTGCCACTGCGTAGTCTTCCACCGAGATGCGGCTGTCGCCCTTGTCGTTCACCAGCAGCTGCTCGGTGCCGAGGCGGAACTTGCCGGTGCGCTCGCCGGGGGCGATCAGCGCGGACGGGCTGAGCATGCTCCAGTTCAGGTGCGGCTCGGCGCGCAGCAGCTTCAGCGCTTCGCGCGCCCCCTCGGCGGTGGCGCGGTACATGTCGGGGAATTCCGGTGTGTCGAGCAATTGCACGCCCGGCGCGACTTCCAGGCTGCCGGCGCCACCGACCACCAGCAGGCGCTGCACGTCGGCGTCCTTGCTCGCATCGATGATGGAGCGGATGCCTTGCACGTAGTAGCCGTAGGTATCGCCTTGCGCGTGGCCGCTGAAGGCGCTGATGACGGCATCATGGCCCTTGAGCTGGGATGCGAGCCTTGCGCGGTCGAGGACGTCGGTACCCGCCGGCGTGAGGCCGGGGGCTGCGGCCAGTTTTTCGGGATGGCCGACCAATGCCGTGACCTGGTGGCCGCGCGACAGGACTTCCTTGAGGATGGCCGAGCCGATGAAGCCGGTGGCGCCGATGAGTGCGATTTTCATGAGGTGATCTCCGGGTTGTTGTCAGGGTGCAGGCCACATCATCGCGAATTCGATTGATTCGATAAACAGGCGGGTTGATAATTGATTGTTATTGTTTTCAATAC
>NZ_LSTO01000001.1:3845804-3846015 GCF_002211445.1 Noviherbaspirillum denitrificans
AGGCGGCCGTCACACCCCGTTCTTCAACAACTACCGTCCGCAGTTCTACTTCCGTACGACGGACGTGACCGGCGCGATCGAGCTGCCGGCCGGCAAGGAAATGGTGATGCCGGGTGATAACGTTTCGATCACCGTCAAGCTGATCTCCCCGATCGCGATGGAAGAAGGTCTGCGCTTCGCAATCCGCGAAGGCGGCCGTACCGTCGGCGCC
>NZ_LSTO01000001.1:3846025-3879976 GCF_002211445.1 Noviherbaspirillum denitrificans
GACCCTGTTCCGCGCGCTGGCCGGCATCTGGCCATACGGCGAGGGGAGTGTCGAAATCCCGAGCCGGTCGCGGCTGCTGTTCCTGCCGCAGAAGGGCTATCTGCCTATCGGCACGCTGCGCGCTGCCATTGCCTATCCGGCGGAGGAGCAGGCGTACAAGGACCGTGCGATCCGGCATTACCTGGAGATGTGCATGCTGCCGCACCTCGCCGAGTTGCTGGACGAGACGGACAACTGGAGCCAGCGCCTGTCGCCGGGCGAGCAGCAGCGGCTGGCCTTCGTGCGCGCGCTGCTCATGCGGCCGGATGTACTCTTTCTCGATGAGGCGACCAGTGCGCTCGATCCGGATTCCGAGGCAACGCTGTATGAAGCGGTGCTGCGCGAACTGCCCGACGCGGCACTTATCAGCATTGCCCACCGGGAGGCTGTTGCCAAATACCACGGAATTCGTTGGCACTTTGTCCATGAATCCGAGGGTTCGAACAGGTTAGCGAACGCTACGGCGATTTCGCGCTATACAATTCGGGCAACCCCACTACAGCGCACATAGCGCAGCGTCGATCATGTCTTTCATGTCGATCGCAGACTGGACTGGATCGACATGAAACGCTTCTTCATTCCGCTCGGATTGCTGCTTTCACTTGCCGGTTGCGCAACGCAATCGGCACGGCCCGATGCGAATGCTGCCCGCACCGCGGCAGATACCACACTCTCTGTTTTCTCTTCCAACGAGGCAGGCGGGTTGCCGCAGGGCTGGGAGCCGATGATCCTGCTGCGTAACAAGAAGCAGACGCAATACGAACTGGTCAGCAAGGACAATGCAACGGTCCTGCATGCGCGCGCCGACAGCGCGTCGTCCGGCCTCATGCAAAAGGTCGATATCAATGCGCAGCAGCAGCCCTGGCTGCATTGGAGCTGGAAGATCACCAGCCTGGTGAATTCGGCGGACAACACCAAACGTGCGACCGAGGATTCGCCGGTCCGCATCATCCTCGGCTTTGACGGCGACAAGGACACCATGCCGTTTACCGACCAGGTACTGTTCGAGACGGCGCGTGTGATGACTGGCTACGAATTCCCGTATGCGACGCTGATGTACATCTGGGAAAACAACAAGCCGACGGGCACCATCATCGGCAGCACCTATACCAGCCGCATCAAGATGATGGTGGCCGAAAGCGGGTCGGACGGCATCGGCGAGTGGCGTAACTTCGCGCGCAACGTCATTGAGGATTTCGAAAAGGCTTTCGGCGAAAAGCCGGGCCGCCTGATCGGCGTCGGCGTGCTTACCGACACCGACAACACCGGCGAATCGGCGGAAGCGTGGTATGGCGATATCCAGTTGCTGCGCGAACGCTTTGCCCACCACAGCGGGCCGGGCAGTGCCCAGCCGGCACTGTCCCTCACCCAACGCAAGTAATTCAGCTTTTCGCCAGCCAGCTTTCGGCCAGCTTCACCCAATAGCTTGCGCCGATCGGCAGCAGCTCATCATTGAAGTCATAGCTCGGATTGTGCAGGTTGCACGGTCCGAGGCCGTGGCCGCTGTCACGGTGCGCGCCTTCGCCGTTGCCGATGAAGACATAGCAGCCCGCTTTTTCCTGCAGCATGAAGGCGAAATCTTCCGCGCCCATGGTCGGTTCGACCTGGGAATCGACCTTGTCCGGGCCGACGATGGAGCGCATGACCTCGACCGCGAAGGCGGTTTCCTTCGAGTGATTGATCAGCGGCGGGTAATTGCGCTTGAAGCGGAAGTCGACCGAGGACTCGAAAGCCGCTGCGGTGTGCTCGGCGATCTCCTGCATGCGGCGTTCCATCAGGTCGAGCACCGGGGTCGTGAAGGTGCGCACGGTGCCTACCAGCGTTGCTTCGTCGGGAATGATGTTGGTGGCGCTGCCAGAATGGATTTGCGTGATCGACAGGACGCCGGCGTCGAGCGGATTCTTGTTGCGCGAGACGATGGTCTGCCAGCTTTGCGCAATCTGCACCGCCACCATGATCGGGTCGATGCCCTTGTGCGGCTGTGCAGCATGCGCGCCCTTGCCCTTGATGGTGACTTCGAATTCGTTCGACGACGCCATCATCGGACCGGCGCAAACGCCGAAGGTCCCGACCGGCACGCCTGGCCAGTTGTGCATGCCGAACACGGCTTCCATCGGGCATTCCTTGAACAGCCCGTCGTCCATCATGCGGCGCGCGCCGCCGCCGCCTTCCTCGGCCGGCTGGAAGATCAGGTAGATGGTGCCGTCGAAATTGCGGTGCTGCGACAGGTAGCGGGCCGCGCCCAGCAACATCGCGACATGGCCGTCGTGGCCGCATGCATGCATCTTGCCGGCGTGGCGCGACGCGTGCGGGAAAGTATTGATTTCCTGGACCGGCAGGGCGTCCATGTCGGCGCGCAGGCCAACGGAACGCGAGCTGCTGCCGTTCCTGATGATGCCGACCACACCGGTCGTGCCCATGCCGCGGATGACGGGAATGCCCCACTCCGTCAGCTTTTGCGCAACCAGTTCGGCAGTGCGGCGCTCTTCAAAGCAGAGTTCGGGATGGGCGTGGATGTCGCGCCGGATCTGGCGCAGCTCTGATTGGAATTCGAGAATGGGGTCGATCAACTTCATGTTTGCCTCCGGGACGCACGCCGTGCTGGTGATGGAATCGCTTATTGCTTTGCGGCATGCGGTCAGCCTGCGATATGCGTACGATATGGGTATATTACGCTTGGGCCGAGAAGGTATATTTTAACTACTGCAAACACGCCTGCGGCACGATTTCTTTCGTCGGGCGCCTGCCACAAGCGGGCCTCCGGCACACCACGGATGTCCACATGACCACTTCAATTGTTCGCGCTACCTGCCCCCATGATTGCCCCGATACCTGCGCCCTGCTCGTTACCGTCGAGGACGGCGTCGCCGTCCAGGTGAAGGGAGATCCCGATCACCCCACCACCGCCGGCGTGCTGTGCACGAAGGTATCGAAGTACACTGAGCGCACTTATCACAAGGACCGCTTGCTGCACCCGATGAAACGCGTCGGCCGCAAGGGGGAAGGGCGCTTCGAGCGGATCACCTGGGACGAGGCGATCGATACCATCGCATCGCGCCTGGGAGAAATCGCCTCGGGTAATCCGCAGGCCATCGTTCCCTACAGCTACGCGGGCACCATGGGCTTCGTGCAGGGAGAGTCGATGGCGGCACGCTTTTTCCACAAGCTGGGTGCTTCGCTGCTCGACCGCACTATCTGCGCATCGGCGGGTGGGGAAGGCTACAAGTACACCATTGGCGCACGCATCGGAACCGACGTCGAACAATTCCAGAATGCCAAGCTGATCCTGATCTGGGGCGGCAATCCGATCGCATCCAACCTGCATTTCTGGATGCGTGCGCAGGAAGCCAAGCGGCGTGGCGCGAAGCTGATCGCCATCGATCCCTACCGCTCGCTGACGGCGGAAAAATGCCATCAGCACATCGCGCTCCTACCCGGCACGGACGCGGCGCTGGCGCTTGGCATGATGCATGTGCTGATCGCCGAAGACTTGCTGGATTGCGACTACATCGAGCAGCACACGCTTGGTTTCGGCCAGCTCAAGGAGCGCGCCGCCGAATGGACGCCGGAGCGGACCGCGCAGACCTGCGGCATCAGCGTCGAGGAGGTGGTGCAGTTGGCGCGCGAATACGGCGGCGCGGCAAAGCGCGGCGAACCGGTCGCGATCCGCGTCAACTACGGCGTGCAGCGCGTGCATGGCGGCGGTATGGCGGTACGCAACATCGCCTGCCTGCCGGCGCTGGTCGGTGCGTGGCGCCATGCGGCGGGCGGCATCCAGCTTTCGTCGTCGGATTCCTTCCCCAAGAATCCCCAGGTACTGCAGCGCCCCGACCTGCTGAAAGAACAACCGCGTACCATCAACATGAGCACCATCGGCGACGACCTGCTGCGCGAGAGCTCGCAGGCATTCGGCCCGAAGATCGAAGCGCTCGTGGTGTACAACTCCAACCCGGTTGCGGTGGCGCCGGAATCGGCGAAGGTCGTGCAGGGCTTCGCGCGCGAGGACTTGTTCACCGTCGTGCTGGAGCACTTCCAGACAGACACCGCGGATTACGCCGACATCCTCCTGCCAGCAACGACGCAGCTCGAGCACGTCGATATCCATTCCACCTATGGCCATTTGTACATGATGGCCAATAATGCAGCGATCGCGCCGCTGGGCGAAGCCAAGCCGAACACCGAAGTCTTCCGCCTGCTGGCAGCGCGCATGGGATTCGACGATCCCTGCTTCCACGAGAGTGATGACGAGATCGCCGCGCAGGCTTTCAAGCGCGACGACGTGCGCGCGATCCACTTCGACTGGGATTCGCTCAAGCGCAAGGGCTGGCAAAAGCTCAATGCACCGGATGCGCCCTTCGCGCACGGCGGATTCCTGACACCATCGGGGAAGTGCGAGTTCTATTCTGCGAAGATGAAAGCCGCCGGACTTGATCCTTTGCCAGCGTATATCCCGCCGCATGAATCGGTCGCGAGCAATCCGGCGTTGGCGAAAAAATATCCCCTCGCCATGATTTCTCCGCCGGCAAGGAACTTTCTTAACAGCAGCTTCGTCAATGTGCAGAGCCTGCGTGATACGGAAGGTGAGCCGCATCTCGATATGCATCCTTCCGACGCAGACGAGCGCGGCATCGGCGATGGCGACGCGGTCCGGATTTATAACGACCGCGGCTCCTTCATCGCAAAGGCACGCGTGACGGACAAAGCACGGCGCGGGTTGGTGGTGGGCTTGTCGATCTGGTGGAAGAAGTTCGCCGCAGACGGCAAGAATGCCAATGAAGTCACCAGCCAGCAGCTGACCGATATGGGCAATGCGCCAACGTTTTACGATGTGCTGGTGCAGGTGGAAAAGGCATAGGCAGGAATGAAGATGAAGTGGCGGGCGTTGATCTTTTGCGGGATGGCAGGACTGGTTGCAGGCTGTGCGCAGCTGGGATATTTCGTGCAGGCCGCGCAGGGCCAGCTCTCGCTGCTGTCCGAGGCGCGCCCCATCGACGACTGGCTGTCCAGTCCGGACGTCGAGGACAAGCTCAAGGGCAAGCTCACCCGCGTCAAGCAGATCCGCCAGTTCGCCGCGCGCGAGCTGGGCCTGCCGGACAATGACACCTTCACCACCTACGCCGACCTCAAGCGTCCGTTCGTGATGTGGAACATCGTCGCGACGCCGGAGCTGTCCTTGAAGCCCTTGCAATGGTGCTTCCCGGTGGCGGGCTGCGTGAACTACCGTGGCTATTACAGCAAGGATGATGCGCAGTCGTACGCCGCCGAGCTGCGCGCCGACAAGTACGATGTCGAAGTGTCCGGCGTGCCGGCGTATTCGACGCTGGGCTGGTTCAAGGACCCGGTGCTGTCGACCTTCATCCAGTATCCCGACGGCGAACTCGCGCGCCTGGTATTCCACGAGCTGGCGCACCAGGTTGTGTACGTCGCGGGCGATTCGCGCTTCAATGAATCCTTTGCCGTCGCAGTGGAAGAAGCCGGCGTCGAGCGCTGGATGGCCGTGTACGGCGACGAAAAGACACGCAAGGCCTACGTCGCATATGAAGGCCGCAAGCGCGACTTCCTCGCCTTGCTGATGAAGCACCGGAAAATGCTCCAGGAAAATTACGAGCGCGACGTCAGCGACGACGAGAAGCGCAAGGAAAAGGCTTCTATTTTCCAGTCGCTGAAGGACGAGTACCAGGAGCTCAAGGCATCGTGGGGCGGCTACACCGGCTACGACCGCTGGTTCGCCGAGCCGCTCTCGAATGCGCACCTGTCCGCCATCGCCACGTACCACGACTTCGTGCCCGGCTTCAAGGCACTGCTGGCGCGGCAGAAGGACATGGGCAAGTTCTATGACGCCGTGCGCGAGCTGGCGTCCATGGGTGAGAATGAGCGGCATCGCCAGCTCGCGGAATATGGCGAGTCGCCGATGACCGCGGAAAACCAGCACGCGCAAGAGCACGCACAATAAGCGAGCCCTCCTGCCGATACAAAACGCGACCCGTCGAGGTCGCGTTTTTTTTGCCCGAATCAGCGCCGTTGATTGCTGCGCCGCAATACTGGAAATGTAGAAAAAGCCCTCTGATCTTGTCTAAAAGACTTGCCTTGGAACGCTGCCGCCGATAGCATCTAAGATGACAAAAAAAACCGGTCGTTCGATTTTTATGCGACCGAAACCATCTCACCACACAAGACAAGAGGCAGACAATGGAAAAGATTTGGTTGAAGTCCTATCCCCAGGGCGTTCCATCGGAGATCGACTACACCCAGTACCGCTCGCTGGTCCACCTGATGGAAGAATCTTTCCGCAAGTATGCGTCGCGCAACGCGTACGTCTGCATGGACAAGTTCCTGACCTACGCCGACGTCGACACGTACTCCAGGCAGCTGGGCGCATGGCTGCAGGGGCGCGGCCTGCAGAAGGGGGCGCGCGTGGCCATCATGATGCCGAACGTGCTGCAGTATCCGATCGCCATTTCCGGCGTGCTGCGCGCCGGCTACACGGTCGTCAACGTCAACCCGCTGTACACCCCGCGCGAACTGGAGCACCAGCTCAACGACTCCGGCGCGGAAGCCATCATCATCCTGGAAAACTTCGCGCACACGCTGGAGCAGGTGATCGGCAAGACCAAGGTCAAGCATGTGGTCGTGGCCAGCATGGGCGAGATGCTGGGCGGCGTGAAGGGCGCAATCGTCAACTTCGTCGTGCGCAACGTGAAGAAGATGGTGCCGGCATTTTCGCTGCCCAATGCGACCCGCTTCAAGCAGGCGCTGTCGGAAGGCGCGCGCGGCACGCTCAAGCCGGTGGACCTGAAGCATGGGGACGTCGCCTTCCTGCAGTACACCGGCGGCACCACCGGCGTCTCCAAGGGCGCGACCCTCACGCACAGCAACGTCATCGCCAACGTGCTGCAGAACGATGCCTGGGCGCAGCCTGCGCTGCAGCGCGAGCCGAAGATCGATCCGCTGACCATCGTCTGCGCACTGCCGCTGTACCACATCTTCGCACTGACCGCGTGCTGCCTCATGGGCACACGCTGGGGCGCGATGAATATCCTGATCCCGAATCCGCGCGATATCCCGGGCTTCATCAAGGAACTGGGCAAATACAAGTTCAACCTGCTGCCCGCCGTGAACACGCTGTACAACGGCCTGATGAACAATCCCGAATTCGCCAAGCTCGATTTCTCCAGCCTGAAAATCTGTAACGGCGGCGGCATGGCGGTGCAGAAGGCGGTGGCGGAAAAATGGCTGAAGATTACCGGCTGCCCGATCGTCGAAGGTTACGGCTTGTCCGAAACCTCGCCCTCGGCAACCATCAATCCGGCGGACGCCGCCGAATTCTCCGGTGCCATTGGCTTGCCGATCCCGTCCACCGACATCGCGATCCTGGATGATGCCGGCCAGCCGGTGCCGATTGGCCAGCCCGGCGAAATCGCGATCCGCGGTCCGCAAGTCATGGTCGGCTACTGGAACCGCCCGGACGAGACCGCCAAGGTCATGACGCCGGACGGCTACTTCAAGTCGGGCGACGTCGGCATCATGGACGAGCGCGGCTACGTGCGCATCGTCGACCGCAAGAAGGACATGATCCTGGTGTCGGGCTTCAATGTGTATCCGAACGAGATCGAAGGCGTGGTGGCCGCCCATCCAGGTGTGCTGGAATGCGCGTGCATCGGCGTGCCCGATGTCCACTCGGGCGAAGCGGTGAAGCTGTTCGTAGTGCGCAAGGATCCGTCGCTGACGGTGGATCAGCTGATGAACTACTGCAAGGAACAGTTCACCGGCTACAAAAAGCCGAAGTACATCGAGTTCCGCGACGAATTGCCGAAGACCAATGTCGGCAAGATCCTGCGCCGTGAACTGCGCGACGAGAAAAAGGCAGCCTGAGCCGCCTGATGTTCGAAAAACCGCCTGCCAGCCAGGCGGTTTTTTTTCGTCCGTTCAGCCGGTACGAACAACGCCGGGGCGGCCATACTCGACGACAAACGACGCGATCGTGGCGACACCCGAATCAGCCGCTCGCACATCGTCGAGCGCCTGGAAGCGCACTGTCGTGCCGGACGGCTTGACCTCCATCGACACATAGCCGCGCCGGTCGCTGCGGCCATATCTGATATGCGGGTTTTGCGCGACGTACTGGTCGGTGCGCGATTGCGGGCGCGAGTTGGAGGACACCGATGTGCCGCAGAACTCGGTGGCGACGATGGGATTGCCGGCCGACGTCGGGCGGAAGAAATCGGGCTTGAGGTCGGCGGCGTAGAAGGTGTGCACGTCGCCGGAAATGACCAGCGGATTGGCCGCTTCGTGCTTCACCAGGCCGTCCAGCAGGCGCCGGCGCGCGGCGGGGTAGCCGTCCCAGCCGTCGGTCCAGAAGCGGCCGTCACCTTCCTTCTCGACCGGCACCTGCGACGCGCGCGCCATCAGGGTTTGCTGCGCGAGGATGTTCCAGCGCGCCTTCGACGAAGCAAATCCCTCCATCAGCCACGCTTCCTGTTCCGGGCCGAGCAGCGAACGGGCTGGATCGGCAAGTTCGGCGCAGCCGTTGGTCACGGACGACGAGCCGCCGCGTCCCGGGCTTGGGCAGGCGTGATAGGAGCGGTACTGGCGGCTGTCGAGCACATGGAATCGCGCCAGCCTGCCCCAGTCGTAACGATCGTAAATGCGCAGGTGCGCGTAGCGTTGCGGACCGTCCGGCAATGCGTGCAGGCGCACCGGCATATGCTCGTAAAACGCCTGGTAGGCAGCGGCGCGGCGCGCGAGGAAGTTGGGATCGATCCGCTCGTCGCGGTCCTTGCCGTAATCGTTTGCGACTTCATGGTCGTCCCAGGTGACGATCCAGGGTGCGGCGAGATGCGAGGCCTGCAGCAGCGGGTCGGATTTGTACTGTGCATAGCGCGCACGGTAGTCCGCCAGCGTCATCGACTCATTGCTGCGGCGGCGTGGTGACGCAGGATGGGTGAGCTCATAGGGGCCCCACTCATAAATGTAGTCGCCGAGGAAGGCGACGAGGTCCGGCGCTTCGGCAGCGATATGCCGGTGCGCCGCGTACTGGCCGAACTCCCAATGCTGGCAGGAGGCGAATGCCAGTCGCAGCGATGCGGGCAGCGTATCGGCCGCCGGGGCGGTACGCGTGCGCCCTGCGGGACTGACGGCGTCGCCGAGCATGAAACGGTACCAGTACCAGCGGTCAGGACGCAAGCCGGCGGCGTCGACGTGCACGCTGTGCGCCAGCTCGGGCAGTGCGGTTGCAGTGCCTTTCGCAGCGATCTTGCGGAATGCTTCGTCCTCGGCGATTTCCCATTGCACCGCATACGGCTGGTTCCCGGATGATTGCGCATCGAGCGGATCGGGCAGGATGCGTGTCCAGAGCACGACGCTGTCTGCACGCGGCGACCCGGACGCGACGCCGAGGCTGAAGGGATAGGATGCGATGCGCGTGACCGCACGGGACGGGAACGCCGATGCGAGCGCGGCCAGCGAGAGCAGCCGTGCCGCTTGCGCGAGAAAATTTCTGCGGTCGGAATGCATGGAGATGTGAGGAGAGGGGATGAACCCATCCCCCCGGAGCAGGTCAAAGCGGATGTTGTCTCATGTCACGATTCAAGCGGCGGCAGTTGCCGCGGCTTGCGGTCCTCGCCGGTGGCGACATAGGTGAGCGTCGCTTCCGTCACCTTCACTGTCTCGACCTGCAAGCGATTGCGCTCGGCGTACACTTCGACATTGACGGTGATCGACGTGTTGCCCACCTTGACCACTTCCGCATAGAAGGAAAGCAGGTCGCCGACGAACACCGGCTGCTTGAACACGAAGGAATTCACGGCAACAGTCGCGACCCGGCCATTGGCGCGGCGCACTGCGGGCAACGCGCCGGCAATGTCGACCTGCGCCATGATCCATCCGCCAAACACGTCGCCGTGCACGTTGGCATCGGCCGGCATCGGCATCACGCGCAGTTGCGGCATTTTCCCTGCGGGCAGGGTGGTTTGCGGGTCAGTCATCTTCTTCTCCTCTCTGTTGCAGCTACAATCGTCAAAGCAACAGCATAAACCAAACTTGTTGAACATTTTTCATGCGACGCCATCCTGTATCCTCCCCCGAGCCCCCGGCCAACCAGGGAACACGCAATGACTGGGTCACCCTCAAGACGCTGTTCCCCTACCTATGGGCGTACAAGTGGCGCATGCTGCTGGCGCTGACCTTCCTCGTCGGCGCCAAGCTGGCCAACGTCGGCGTGCCTATCGTGCTCAAGAAACTGGTCGACCACATGACGATCAGCGCGGACAATCCGCGCGCGCTGCTGGTCTTGCCTGTCGGCATACTGGTTGCGTACGGCTTGCTGCGGCTGTGCACGACGATGTTCACCGAGCTGCGCGAATTCGTGTTCGCCAAGGTGACGCAGAGCGCGGTGCGCACCGTCGCGCTCCAGGTGTTCCGCCACCTGCATGCGCTGTCGCTGCGCTTCCACCTGAACCGCCAGACCGGCGGCATGACGCGCGACATCGAGCGCGGTACGCGCGGCATTTCCTCGCTGGTGTCCTATACCTTGTACAGCATCCTGCCGACGCTGGTCGAGATCTCGCTGGTGATCGGCTACCTTGTGCTGCACTACGACGTGTGGTTCGCGGCGATCACCTTCGGCGCACTGATCGTCTACATCGCCTATACCGTTGCCGTGACCGAATGGCGGACCGGATTCCGCCGGACGATGAACGACCTCGATTCCAAGGCGAACACACGCGCCATCGACTCGCTCATCAATTACGAAACGGTAAAGTACTTCGGCAACGAAGAATACGAGGCGCGCCGCTACGACAAGAGCCTGCAGAACTGGGAAACCGCCGCCGTGAAGTCCCAGACCTCGCTCTCGCTGCTGAACACCGGCCAGTCCTTCATCATCGCTGTCGCGGTCACGCTCATCCTGTGGCGCGCGACGCAGGGCGTGATCGACGGCACGATGACGCTGGGCGACCTGGTGCTGGTCAATGCCTTCATGATCCAGCTTTACATCCCGCTCAATTTCCTTGGCGTGATCTATCGCGAAATCAAGCAAAGCCTGGCCGACATGGAGCGGCTGTTCACGCTGCTCGACCAGCACAAGGAAGTGGCCGACCGGCCGGAGGCGAAGCCGATCGAGATCAAGGGCGCGGAAGTGCGTTTCGAGCATGTCGACTTCAGCTACGAAACCAAGCGGCAGATCCTGTTCGATGTCGACTTCAGCATTCCGGCCGGAACCACGACGGCAGTGGTCGGTCACAGCGGTTCGGGCAAGTCGACGCTGTCGCGCCTGTTGTTCCGCTTCTATGACATCAACAAGGGCAGCATCACCATCGACGGGCAGGACCTGCGCGACGTGACACAGGTGTCGCTGCGCAAGTCGATCGGCATCGTGCCGCAGGACACCGTGCTGTTCAACGACACCATCGCTTACAACATTGCCTACGGCAGGCCGGATGCCGGCAAGGACGAAATCATTGCCGCGGCGAAGGCGGCCTACATCCATGACTTCATCGAAAGCCTGCCTGACGGCTATGACACCAAGGTCGGCGAACGCGGCCTCAAGCTGTCCGGCGGCGAGAAGCAACGCGTGGCGATCGCGCGCACGCTGCTGAAGGATCCCGCGATCCTGATCTTCGACGAAGCAACCTCGGCCCTCGATTCGAAATCGGAACAGGCGATCCAGGCGCAATTGAAGGAGATCGCGAAGGACCGCACCACGCTGGTCATCGCGCACCGACTCTCGACCATTGCCGACGCTGCGCAGATCCTCGTGCTTGACCACGGACGTATCATCGAACGCGGCACCCATGGGCAGCTGCTTGCAGCGAACGGCGCCTATGCCCAAATGTGGGAGCGCCAGCAGGCACGCCAGGAAGTCCCTGCCTCGTCGCCTCGCCCGGATTCCGAGGACGAAGAATCGGCGGCCGCCTAGCATTGCCGAGGGAAGGCGTCTAACATAGCGCCATGGAAACCAAGTGGCTGGAAGACTTCATCTCATTGGCCGAGACCCGCAGCTTCAGCCGGTCGGCGGAATTGCGCCATGTGACGCAGCCCGCGTTCTCGCGCCGCATCCAGTCGCTGGAAGCGTGGCTCGGTGCCGACCTCATTGACCGCACCTCCTATCCGACCCGCCTGACGCCCGCCGGGGAAGTGTTCTACGAGCAGGCGCTGGAGATGCTGGGCCAGATCAACAATGCGCGCGCGCTCCTGCGCGGCAAGCGTCCCACCGCGCAAACCACGGTCGATTTTGCGGTGCCGCACACGCTGTCGCTGACCTTCATGCCGAAGTGGATGACCGAGCTCGAGGAGGGGTTCGGCACCTTGCGCACGCGTCTGATCGCGTTGAACGTGCACGATGCGGTGATGACGATGGTGGAGGGCGGCTGCGACCTCCTGCTGTGCTACCACCACCCGCGTCAGCCGGTGCAGCTCGATGCCAGCCGCTATGAAATGCTCACGCTCGGCAACGAGGCATTGCGCGCGTACTCGCGTTGCGACCGCAGCGGCACGCCGCAGTTTTTGCTGCCCGGCAGCGCCAAGTCGCCGCTGCCTTTCCTCTCCTACACCAGCAACGCCTACCTCGGTCGCATGGTGGAACTGATCCTCTCCGATGCGAAGCGTCCGCTGCACCTCGAGAAGCGCTACGAAACCGACATGGCCGAGGGCCTGAAGATGATGGCGCTCGAAGGGCACGGCGTGGTCTTCCTGCCCGAATCCGCAGTCACGCGCGAAGTACGCCAGAAGCAGCTCGCGCGCGCCGACGGCGGGCAATCCGGCTGGGAAGTGAACATGGAAATCCGTCTCTACCGTGAGCGCCCCACGTCGCAGCGCCCGGGCAAACCCATCGTGTCGCGCCTCTGGGATTACCTCGTGCAGCGCAGCCAGGCGCAGACCAAAGTACGTGCCAGGAAGCGCAAGGACGCGGCCTGACATGCCGCACCAAAACTATGCGTTTCATGCATAGTTACATGCGCACAAAGCATTGGATTTGCTGCAACGCCTTGCAATAGCATCCATCCCGTGTCGCACCTCATTGTGCGTATGAACCCGGAAGGAGCGTAGGCAGCATGTCCATCAAACACGAAGTCCCGTCTTACCTGACCCCGCACGAAATCGGCCCCTGGGGCGTTTACCTCGAACAGATCGACCGCGTCACGCCGCACCTCGGCTCACTCGCGCGCTGGGTCGAAACCCTCAAGCGCCCGAAGCGCATCCTCGTCGTCGACGTGCCCATCGAGCGTGACGACGGCACCATCGCGCACTTCGAAGGCTATCGTGTGCAGCACAACACCTCGCGCGGCCCGGGCAAGGGCGGCGTGCGTTTCCACCAGGACGTGACCTTGTCCGAAGTCATGGCGCTGTCCGCCTGGATGACGGTCAAGAACGCCGCGGTCAACGTGCCGTACGGCGGCGCCAAGGGCGGCATCCGCGTCGATCCGCGCACCCTGTCCACCGGCGAACTGCAGCGCATGACGCGCCGCTATACCAGCGAAATCAACATCATCATCGGCCCCAACAAGGACATCCCGGCGCCGGACGTCAACACCAATGAAAAGGTGATGGCATGGATGATGGATACCTATTCCATGAACCAGGGCAGCACCGCCACTGGCGTCGTGACCGGCAAGCCGATCTCCCTTGGCGGCAGCCTCGGCCGTCATGAAGCGACCGGCCGCGGCGTCTACGTCGTCGGCTGCGAAGCGGCGGCAAAGCGTGGCCTCGACATCAAGGGCGCGCGTATTGCAGTGCAAGGTTTCGGCAATGTGGGCGGCATCGCGGCCCGTCTGTTCGCGGAAGCGGGTGCAAAGGTCGTCGCTGTGCAGGACCACGTTGGCACCGTCGTGCGCGAGTCCGGCATTGATGTGAATGCCCTTCAGGCCCACGTGAAGGAACACGGCAGCGTTGCCGGCTTCCGCAACGCGGAAGCGATCGCCGACCGCGCCAGCTTCTGGGAAGTCGACTGCGACATCCTGATCCCGGCGGCGCTCGAACAGCAGATCACCGAAGCCAATGCGAACAAGATCCGCGCCAAGATCATCCTCGAAGGCGCCAACGGCCCGACGACGCCGGCGGCGGACGATATCCTCCATGAGAAGGGCGTGTTGGTCGTGCCGGACGTCATCGCGAATGCTGGCGGTGTGACGGTCAGCTACTTCGAATGGGTGCAGGACTTCTCCAGCTTCTTCTGGACCGAAGACGAGATCAACCAGCGCCTCACGCGCATCATGCGCGAGGCATTCACCGCCGTCTGGCAGCTTGCCGAAGAAAAGAAGGTATCCCTGCGTACCGCCGCCTTCATCGTGGCATGTACCCGGGTGCTGCAGGCGCGCGAGATGCGCGGCCTCTATCCCTGATCGGCATCAAGAGAATGGCGGCGGGCAACGCACCCGCCGCAATCAAAACCAGCCGACCGCCCGCAAGCCCGACAGAGGCCGGCGGCGGCTGATTGCAGCACAGCATGAGCAGGAGACCTTATGCATGCCTTATCCCCGCCAGCCCCACGAGGGGCTACTCCTTCGCGTCAAGCGAAGCGTCCGTATGCACGGCAACAACAAGCCGAAGCCTTACCGCCGAATGACGTGCTATTGTTTGGTTTGCGTGCCAGTGCGCAGAATTCAAATGGCTTCGTCGTGGTCGGCGATGCTCTCTCCGCCGAACCTTACGCCATCCAGCTGCGCAAGGACATTGCTCCCTTCATGGGCCCGTTCGATCACGATTCGGGTCGCCGCTCAATGAAGGGCAGATCTACAGACAGTTCGTACTTGGTTAAAGAGTCCCGTTCCCTGCATGGCCGTCCATGCAGGAAGCAGGTACGTAGTACCACGTAAGGGTTCGCGCGCCTTTTCGGTGCGGATCGCAGGCAGTCAACGTGTCCGCCTGAAGGCACGTTTTTCGCAATGAAGGAATGCACTTTAAAAGCCGGCTCGCGGGAAGTGAACAAGTGTGCTTTTGAAGCAGTCCTTTTGGTACACTAGGCCCCGCAACTTTTCCTGGAGACAACATGAAACTATCAAAGATCATCACCGTCCTGATCGCCACCGGAGCAATCGCCGGCACGGCTCAAGCACAAGACCTCACCGGTACGCTGAAGAAGATCAAGGACACCGGCACCATTACCGTGGGGCACCGCGAGTCTTCCGTACCGTTCTCATACCTCGACGACAAGCAGCAGCCCATCGGCTACGCGATGGACCTGTGCATGAAGATCGTTGACGCGGTGAAGACGGAACTCAAGCTGCCCAACCTGAAGGTGAGCCTGCAGCCTGTCACGTCCAGCAACCGCATCCCGCTGCTCCAGAACGGCACCATCGACCTGGAATGCGGCTCCACCACCAACTCGGTCGTGCGCCAGCAGCAGGTTGCATTCGGCCCGACCTACTTCGTGGTCAACGTGACCGCCGCTGTCAAGAAGTCGTCCAACATCAACTCGCTGGCCGATCTGGCAGGCAAGACGGTGTCCACGACCTCCGGCACGACCTCGGTTCCGCTGCTGAAGGCCTATGAAAAGACCAAGCACGTGGACGTCAAGGAAATCTACGGCAAGGACCACGCCGAATCCTTCCTGCTGATGGCCGACGACCGCTCGCAAGCTTTCGTGATGGACGACATCCTGCTGGCCGGCCAGATCGCCAACTCGCGCAACCCGGCTGACTTCAAGATCATCCAGGAATCGCTGCGCCAGGAGCCGTACAGCATGATGCTGCGCAAGGATGACCCGCAGTTCAAGGCGCTGGTCGACAAGACCATTGGCAATGTGATGAAGTCTGGTGAGATCGAGAAGATCTACTTCAAGTGGTTCCAGAGCCCGATCCCGCCGAAGAACATCAACATCAACTTCCCGATGACCCCGGCGATCCGCGAGGCATTCAAGAACCCGAACGACAAGGGCGTTCAGTAATCGCGTTGCACTCAAAGCAGGGCCGGAGGGGCGTTACAGCCGTTCCGGCTTTTTTTTAAGGCTGGGCCGGTAGCTTGGCCCGGCCGTGCAGGCTGGGAGAACAATAATGAATTTGGGGATTTTTTTCGAACAGGTGCCTGACGGCGACGGATCCTGGATCGAGATGCTGCTCTCCGGCCTGGGGTGGACGTTGTCCACCGCAGCGCTGGCGTGGATCATGGCATTTGTACTCGGTTCCATCGTCGGCGTTGCTCGCACCACGGACAAGACCTGGCTGGTCAGGCTCGGCAATGCCTACGTCGAGCTGTTCCGCAACATACCGCTGATCGTCCAGTTTTTCGTCTGGTATTTCGTCATCCCGGGCTTGATCCCTGCCGTCAAGGCCTGGGTAACGACGCTGGACCCGACCGACCACCAGTTCGCCACTGCGGTCGTCTGCCTCGGCTTTTTCACGTCGTCGCGTATTGCCGAGCAGGTGCGCTCCGGTATCCAGTCGCTGCCGCGCGGCCAGCGCAATGCGGGTTACGCGCTCGGCCTGACGCAGATCCAGACCTACCGCTACGTACTGCTGCCGATGGCGTACCGCATCATCATTCCGCCGCTGACGTCCGAAGTGATGAACCTCATCAAGAACACCGCGGTGGCCTATTCCATCGGCCTGGTCGAACTCTTCTTCCGCACACGCGAAATGGGCGAGATGACCTTCCGCTACTTCGAGGCCTTTGCCGCGGCGACGCTCATCTACGTCGTGATCGCCATGACGGCGAACCGCGTGATGGCCTTCATCGAGCGCAAGGTGGCTGTGCCCGGTTATATCGCAGGAGGTAAATGATGGGTGATCTCGATTTTGACGTCGTAGCCCGGACCTGGCCCTACCTGCTGACCGGCCTGCGGTACACGCTGCAGCTGACCGTGGTGGCTGCCGTCGGCGGCACCATCTTCGGCACGCTGCTGGCGATGGCCCGCCTGTCGCACTTCAAGCCGCTGTCGATGGTCGCAGCCGGTTACGTCAACCTGATGCGTTCGATCCCGCTGCTGCTGGTGATTTTCTGGTTCTACTTCCTGGTGCCGGTTGTGCTGCAGAGCATCATGGGGGCGGAGCGGCCGATCCAGCTCGGCGCAGACCGTTCAGCGTACATTACCTTCATCATGTTCGAGGCGGCCTACTTCTGCGAGATCATGCGTGCGGGCATCCAGAGCATCCCGAAGGGGCAGGTCAATGCAGCGTATGCGCTCGGCCTGACCTACCGGCAGTCGATGCAGCTCGTGATCTTGCCGCAGGCCTTCCGCAACATGCTGCCGATCCTGCTGACCCAGACCATCGTGCTTTTCCAGGACGTGTCGCTGGTCTCGCTGCTCAACGTTACCGACTTCGTCGGCGCCTCGGTCAAGATCGCGCAGCGTGACAGCCGCGTGGTCGAGATGTACCTGTTCGTTGCCATCATTTATTTTGCACTCTGCTTTGTGCTGTCGACGCTGGTCAAGCGCCTGCAGAAGCGCATCGCCATCATTCGCTAAGGATAACGAGATGATTGAAATCAACAATGTCAGCAAATGGTATGGAAGCTTCCAGGTACTGACCGACTGCACGACGAAAGTCGCCAAGGGTGACGTGATGGTCGTCTGCGGTCCGTCGGGCTCCGGCAAGTCCACCCTGATCAAGACGGTCAATGGTCTCGAGCCCTTCCAGAAGGGCGAGATTACGGTCGACAAGGTCTCCGTCGGCGACCCCAAGACCGACCTGCCGAAGCTGCGCTCGCACATCGGCATGGTATTCCAGAACTTCGAACTGTTCCCGCACCTGACGATCCGTCAGAACCTGACGCTGGCACAAGTGAAGGTGCTCGGCCGCAGCGAGGAAGAGGCGTCCACCAAGGGGCTCAAGTACCTCGATCGCGTCGGCCTGCTCGCGCACAAGGACAAGTTCCCCGGCCAGCTGTCGGGTGGCCAGCAGCAGCGCGTGGCGATCGCCCGCGCGCTGTCGATGGACCCGATTGCGATGCTGTTCGATGAGCCGACCTCCGCGCTCGATCCGGAAATGATCAATGAAGTGCTCGACGTCATGGTCGGCCTCGCACAAGAAGGCATGACCATGATGGTAGTGACCCACGAAATGGGCTTCGCCAAGAAGGTCGCCAACCGCGTGGTCTTCATGGACAAGGGCTACATCGTCGAGGATTGCACCAAGGACGAGTTCTTCGGCTCGCCGCGTTCCGACCGCGCGCGCGATTTCCTGGCGAAGATCATCCACTGACGTCCCGGTCCCGGACCAGGCCGCTCCCGCCTTCCGGCCGGAGCGGCTTTTTTGTGCGCGGCAGGTAAAATAGCGGCCATCTGAAGAAAGAGCCGCCATGTCTACCCAAACTCCCTCCAGCATCACCATTACCCGCCCCGACGATTGGCACCTGCACCTGCGTGACGGTGCTACATTGGCCAGCGTGCTGCCGCATACCGCGCGCCAATTCGGCCGCGCCATCGTCATGCCGAACCTGAAGCCGCCCGTCACGACCACCGAACAGGCCGCAGCCTACCGCGAGCGCATCCTCGCCGCATTGCCGACAGGCATGGATTTCCAGCCGCTGATGACCTTGTACCTGACGGACAACACGCCGCCCGACGAGATTCGCCGCGCGAAGGACAGCGGTTTCATCCACGCGGTAAAGCTTTACCCGGCTGGCGCAACGACCAATTCCGACGCCGGCGTGACCCAGTTGACGAAATGCTACAAGACGCTCGAAGTTATGCAGGAAGTCGGCATGCCCTTCCTCGTCCACGGTGAGGTCACCGACCCCGCCATCGACATCTTCGACCGTGAAGCCGTGTTCATCGACAAGGTCATGCAACCCCTGCGCCGCGACATGCCGGCCCTGAAGGTCGTCTTCGAACACATCACCACCAGGGATGCCGCACAATACGTCAGCGAAGCAGAAGGTCCGGTCGCCGCAACCATCACCGCGCATCACCTGCTATACAACCGCAACGAAATCTTCAAGGGCGGCATTCGTCCGCATTACTACTGCCTCCCGGTCCTGAAGCGCGAAGAGCATCGCCAGGCGCTGGTGCGCGTGGCGACCTCCGGCAGTGCCCGCTTCTTCCTCGGCACCGATTCCGCGCCGCACCCGAAGGGCTTGAAGGAGCATGCCTGCGGCTGTGCCGGCTGCTACACCGCCCTCCACGCGATGGAGCTCTATGCACAGGCTTTCGATGCCGCCGGCGCACTCGACAAGCTGGAAGCCTTTGCCAGTTTCAATGGACCGGCTTTCTACGGCCTGCCGCGCAACGCCGGCACCATCACGCTCAAGCGCGAAACCTGGACCTTGCCTGCGGAAGTCCCGATGGGGGATACGACCGTCGTGCCCCTGAACGGTGGCGAAGCGATTGACTGGAAATTTGACTGAGCCGTTCGCGGACTTCCTTGCCGGCATTGACTGGCAACGCCCCTGGCTCGATAGCATTCGCAACGCAGCCGCGCCGGTAATCGGTGCCGGCGACTGGCGCGTCGCCGTGAATGAGACGGTGGCGCGCACTGCGCTGGTTAACCACCTTGGCAAACCTGTCCACTTCGTTCCGCAGGCCGACCTGCCTGCGGGCATGGCCTACGAGGCATTCATCAGCGCGAGCGGCGGCGTGCCGACGCGCGACAATCTGCACGACTTCTTCAACGCCCTCGTCTGGCTGACTTTCCCTCGCATCAAGGTGCAATTGAATGCGCTGCAGGCGGGGGAAATTGCGCGTGCCGGGGATGCCGCTTCCGGCTCCCGCGGTCGCATGCGCGATGCGGCGACGCTGTTCGACGAGAATGCCGCCGTGCTCGTCGTGCGCGATGCAAGTATGCTCGACGCGTTGCGTTCCCACTGCTGGCGCGAAGCCTTCCTCGACCGCAAACACGACTTTTGGAACGCATGCGAGGTCTGGCTTTTCGGACACGCATTGATGGAAAAGCTGGTGCATCCCTACAAGGCCATCACCGCACACGCTTGGCCGGTCATAGCAGGTGTAGAGTACGGCAACTTATCCCATGCGGAAAAAACGGCCTGGATCGATGATGCCGTCAGCCGCCAATTGCAGGCTGGGTTATCCACTTCCGGCTTTACGCCGCTCCCTGTCCTCGGTGTGCCCACCTGGTGGGAGGGGCAGGACGCTGCCTTTTACGCCGACGCTACGGTTTTCCGTCCCAAACATCGTTCGTGATAACGCAAAAAGAAAAGGCACCCGAAGGTGCCTTTTCAATAAAGCAGTCAAACCAAAGCAGGCTTACGCCCGCATTTGATTAGAACTTGTGACGGACACCAACGTTGAACACGTTTGCGTCTGCGCCCAGAACTGCGTCGTTGTTGGTACGGCCGTACGAGGTGTACAGGTTGGTACGCTTCGACAGAGCGTGGGTGTAGCCAATTGCGTACAGGTCGGAGTTGGCGTTAGCAGTGCGGAAGTCGGTGCGGTTCCAGGAAGCCAGGATGGTGCCTGCGCCAACCGGAGCGGAAACGCCGAGCATGTAGTTACGTGCCTTGGTGGTTGCTGCTGCGGTTTCAGCTTCGCTGTTGCCGAATGCTGCGTGCAGGTTTGCAACGCCGAAGTTGAACTTCGCGCCCAGGTACAGCTTCTTGGCGTCAGCGTCAGCTGCAGCGGCGGTAGCACGCAGGTCGGAGGTGTGGTATGCGAACTGAACGTTCAGCGGGCCGTTTGCATAGCCAGCGCCAACACCGATTTGACGGCCAGCACCTTGGCTGCCGGCGACTTCGCCCAGACCGTAGATGGCGGAAGCGGACAGGCCGCCCATTGCCGGTGCGGAGTAAGCGATAGCGTTGCTTACGCGGATCGGGTAGCCAGCGAGGTTGCCGAACGGGCCGGAAGCGTCACCAGCCATGCCGGTTTCGAACGGGTCGATCGTGTCAACAGCGATGTGGAACGGGGAGTACTGACGACCGAAGGTCACAGCACCGAAGCCGCCCTTCAGGCCAACGAAAGCCTGACGGTTGAACAGGGTGTTAGCGGCGCCGAGGGCACCGGTGTCGATACCAAAACCGTTTTCCAGTTGGAAGATTGCGGACAGACCGCCGCCCAGATCTTCAGAGCCCTTGAAACCGATACGGCTGCCGGACTGGATGCCGCTGTTCATGCTCCAGAGTGCCTGGGAGCCAGGAGCGTTCGTGTCGCTGCGCTGGATGCCGACGTCAGCAACACCGTAGATGGTGACGTTGGTTTGTGCGGAAGCTGCGCCTGCGAAGGCGCCCAGGACTGCAAGCGCGAGAAGCGATTTTTTCATTGAATAATCCCCAAAGGTTTATCGAGCTAAAATTTTTGTAGTGCGTTCGGCAAGGCCACTAGTGAGAACGTCCCTGCCGAAGGAAGCTTCCTGATCATTTCATTAACCAAGCAGCTGGTGGATATTTCATCAAATATCGGGACTGACCACAAAGAGAATTTCGGTTTTGCAGCGGCTTATCGGGCCTTCTGTGGTGTTCCTGCAACGAAGTAGCGCGCGGGCAATAATGCGATGACAACGAATTGCACCAAGTTGGTGCGACGCATATCTCAACGCTATAAGCAGATTGGCAATAAAAAACGGGCTCTTCCGAGCCCGTTCCATCTCTAATCGTTGTGCAGCCAGCGACTGGCTGCGCAGCCGGATTAGAACAGGTGGTTCACACCCACAGCGATGTCGCGCTGGCGTGCATTGCCGGCGGACAGGGCGCGAGCAGCACCATCAAACTTCTTGTTGGTCAGCAGGCCGTACAGGTTGGTGCGCTTGGACAGGGCGTAGGTCGCGCCGAGCATCAGGTTGTCCTTGTCGCCAGTGGTTGCACCGGTCAGCTTCGTCTTGTAGAACGCGCCAGTCAGCTCGACGGCCGGGGAGATTGCGTAGTTCACACCTGCCCACATCCAGCGGGTCTTGGCATCGGCACCGACAGCCTGCTCGGCTTCCTGGTTCACGTAGCCAGCGGACACGCGAGCCGGGCCGAACTTGTAGGACGCGCCGAGGGTCCAGTAGTTGGTGTCCAGCGTACCGGTGGCGTTTTGGCGAATGTTATAGGCGCCGCCGAGGGCCAGCGGGCCGTCAGCGTAGGATGCGCCGATGGACTTCGCGGAGCTCGCACCAGTGTCGCCGGGCACTTCGCCCAGTGCATATTCAGCACGAGCCGTCACAGCGCCGAAGGTGCCGATGTACTGGATATCGTTGTTGTAACGCGTGCCTGCGCTCGAAGCGACGGCGTCAGCGATGCCAGGATACTTGTAGCCGAACGGATCATAGGCAGCGATCGTCTTGAACGCAACGGTGTACTGACGGCCGAAATCCAGGGAGCCCCATGCGCCACCCAGACCGACAGCTGCAGTACGGTTGAACAGGGTGTTGGCTGCGTCGAGTGCGCCGGTGCCGGTGTTGAAGCCGGTTTCCAGCGTGAAGTGCGCATTCAGGCCACCGCCCAGGTCTTCAACGCCTTTGAAGCCGATACGATTCGAGTTGTAGGTGCCGGTCGAGCCCATCGTCAGGTTGTTGTTGCCGGCTGCATCTACGTTGGTGGTGTGGCGGACGCCGCCGTCGAACGAACCGTAGATGGTGACGTTGGATTGAGCTTGAGCTGCACCTGCAAATGCACCCAGAACTGCCAGTGCGAGAAGCGATTTTTTCATTAACAAATCTCCAAGGGTTGGCGTGCTAAAATTTTTTTGAATTGCCTTGTAATGCACTCAGCAAGGCCACTAGTGGTAACGTCCCTGCCGACACTTCCGACCGCACTGGTCAAGAAGCTAATAGTGATTTCATCAAATGCATCCATTTTGGGCAAAGAGAATTTGGTGATAATCGTCCATTGCCGCCATTCATGTGGTTTTAGAACAACATCGTTGCGGGAATTAGTGCAGTTAGGGCAATAAATCGCAGGCCGCGTCTTGGTGATTCATGTGACTTTGACAAGTTTGCTGTTTTTTGTTGGTGCGCTATTGAATTTTTGCTGGCACTTGATGCCTGGTGCAAAATTTTGAATCGGCCACGTGCGCCGTCGTCAGCTTTTGTATTGCGTATTCGTTGCGCAGCCGTCTCTTGAGTAATGTGGAATGGAATGATGTGGAACATTGATGAGCTTATTTCCGGCGTGGACAAGGTCGTTCGCGTCGTTTCAGGCGTTGCTTCAGCTTCGCGTCCGAATCCGGCGACCCGGATTCCCGACGGCCAGCTCGACGACGCGGAGCGCCGCCACAGTGCCGGGCTGATGCGTGTGAACCACGTCGGCGAAGTGTGCGCGCAGGCGCTTTACGATGCGCAGGGCGCATTTGCGAAGAATCAAGACTTGAAACGTCAGTTCCGCCAGGCTGGTCGCGAGGAGGAAGATCATTTGGCGTGGACCGCGCAGCGACTTCAGGAACTGGGCTCGCGTGTGAGCCTGCTTAATCCGCTTTGGTATGCCGGCGCATATGCGCTTGGCGCGCTCGCTGCACGCATCGGTGACGCGCAAAGTCTCGGCTTCGTTGTTGAAACCGAACGCCAGGTCGAGGCGCACCTCGCCAGCCATCTCGAACGCTTGCCGCCTGGGGATCAAAAGTCCCGCGTCATCGTGGACCAGATGCGGGTGGACGAAATTGAACACGGCGCGGCAGCCAAGGCGATGGGGGCCGCCGAAACACCGTTGCCGGTGCAGTCGGCAATGCGTGCCATGGCGAAGGTCATGACCACCACTGCCTACTATATATAGAGGGGGCGGGCCGTCATCCTGACGGCCGTCGGCGTTACTGTGCCGCGCCTGGCGCGTCGGCGAGGTCGTCCACGATCTCGAACGAGTGCGTCATTTCTGCCGTCTTCTCGAGCATGATCGACGCGGAGCAGTATTTTTCGTGGGACAGCTTGATCGCGCGTTCCACCAGGCTCGGCTTGAGGTTGCGCCCCCGCACCGTAAAGTGAAAGTGCACTTTGGTGAAGACCTTCGGATCTTTCTCAGCCCGTTCCGACTTCAGCGTCACGTCGCAGCCGCGCACATCCTGCTGGCTCTTCCTCAGGATCAGCACCACATCATAAGCCGTGCAGCCGCCCGTGCCCGCAAGGACGACTTCCATCGGCCGCGGGGCGAGATTGCGGCCGCCGCCTTCCGGAGCGCCGTCCATCGCGACCACATGGCCCGATCCAGTTTCAGCCAAAAAGGTCATCCCGGAAAGTCCGGTCCATCGTACTGTGCATTCCATGGTGTTCTCGCTTGATTCGGGAGGCGCTCATTGTAACTGGTTTGACATGGCTGGTCTGGCAACTGCCTGGTCGTGGACAGGGGGGGGGCAGGATCATTCATTATCCGAATGAAAAAACCACATGGTGAAAAATTGCAACTCATTGAAAATAAAGGAATTTACGACGTTGGTGCGCGATTTGGACGGCGCGGCGCAGCCTTTTTCTTGCATTGCACAATAAATCTCGATAAAATTTAGTTGCTGGCTGTTAATTTTCTGCCTCGGCGAAAACGGCCAAAAGATTGTCTCCTCCACCCTCCTCCTTTGGTGTGGATTCAAACCCGATGCCTCGAAGCGTCGGGTTTTTTTTCGCCCGCGATTATCCGACAAAGATTCGGATTGACTCCAAGTCCTTGAAAAGGCTAAAATTTCAGGCTTTCCGTTCGCTCAGGAAAAGATAACAAGGTTGAGTCCGCTGGATTCACAGGCGGAACCGCCGCTAATTTGAGCGAGTATTTTTTAATTTAGGACATCATCATGAAGACCTTTTCCGCCAAAGCCCATGAGGTGAAGCGTGAGTGGTTCGTGATTGACGCAACGGACAAAGTTCTCGGACGTGTCGCCAGCGAAGTGGCACTCCGTCTGCGCGGCAAGCACAAACCCGAGTTCACTCCCCACGTCGACACGGGCGACTTCATCGTCGTCATCAACGCAGGCAAGCTGCGCGTGACCGGCAACAAGGCGCTGGACAAGACCTACTACCGTCACTCGACCTATCCGGGCGGTATCTACGAAACGAATTTCCAGAAAATGCAACAGCGTTTTCCGGGCCGCGCGCTCGAGAAGGCAGTCAAGGGCATGCTGCCCAAGGGCCCGCTCGGCTACGCAATGATCAAGAAGCTGAAGGTGTACGCAGATGGCAACCATCCGCACTCCGCCCAGCAACCCAAGGCACTCGAAATCTAAGGAACGGACATGATCGGTAACTACAACTACGGAACCGGCCGTCGCAAGAGTGCAGTGGCTCGCGTTTTCATCAAGGCAGGCAGCGGCAACATCGTCGTCAACGGCAAGCCGGCAGCGGAATACTTTTCCCGCGAAACCGGCCTGATGGTCATCCGTCAGCCGCTGGAACTGACCGGCAATGTCGAGCGTTTCGACATCATGGTGAACGTGCATGGTGGCGGTGAGTCCGGCCAGGCAGGTGCGGTTCGCCACGGCATCACCCGTGCGCTGATCGACTACGATGCAGGCCTGAAGGCAGAACTGTCCAAGGCAGGCTTCGTCACCCGTGACGCACGTGAAGTCGAACGTAAGAAGGTCGGCCTGCGCAAAGCACGTCGCGCCAAGCAGTTCTCCAAGCGCTAATCTGCGTTTTCAGAACATCGAAAAGCCGCCAGGTTTGCGCCTGGCGGCTTTTTGCTTTCTGGCGCACTGCAGCAGCCCGTTGGGTGCCGCTGTTAAAATTCCGGTTTCAGGTTCCACTCATTCTTCAGCAAGGAAAAATCATGATCAAGGTCGGCATCGTCGGCGGCACAGGTTATACGGGCGTGGAATTGCTGCGCCTGCTGGCCGCGCATCCCCAGGTACAACTCACCGCCATCACGTCCCGCAAGGAAGACGGCATGCCGGTGGCCGACATGTTCCCGTCCCTGCGCGGTCATGTGGACCTTGCCTTTGCGACGCCTGAAAAGGCAAAGCTGGCCGAATGCGACGTAGTGTTCTTCGCGACCCCGCATGGCGTCGCAATGGCGCAGGCCCGCGAACTGCTCGCCGCCGGAGTGAAGGTCATCGACCTCGCAGCCGATTTCCGCCTGAAGGATCCGGCCGAGTTCGAGAAGTGGTATGCGATGCCGCACTCTTGCACCGACCTCCTCGAAGAGGCGGTGTACGGTCTGCCTGAAGTCAACCGCGAAGCGATCAGGAAGGCGCGCCTGATCGGCCTGCCCGGATGCTACCCGACCTCCATGCAGCTGGGCTTCGCGCCCTTGCTCGCACAGGGCAAACCGCTGGTCAACGAGGCGAGCCTGATCGCCGACTGCAAGTCCGGCGTGTCCGGCGCTGGCCGAAAAGCCGAGGTGCATACGCTGCTCGCCGAAGCGGCAGACAACTTCAAGGCCTACGGCGTGAAGGGTCACCGCCACCTGCCGGAAACCACGCAGGGACTGCAGGCAATCGCGGGCGGCCGCAAGGTCGGCCTGACCTTTGTTCCGCACCTGGTGCCGATGATTCGCGGGATTCACTCCACGCTTTATGCGACCATCCTGCCGGAAGCGCGCGACACCGATTTCCAGTCGTTGTATGAAAACCACTTCAAGGGTGAGAAGTTCGTCGACGTCATGCCAGCCGGCAGCCATCCCGAGACGCGGTCGGTGCGCGCCTCGAACAAGCTGCGCATCGCGATCCACCGCCCGGGCGGCGGCGACCTGCTGGTGATCCTCGTGGTCGAGGACAACCTGGTCAAGGGCGCGGCGGGGCAAGGCGTGCAGTGCATGAACATCATGTTCGGTATTGATGAAACCGCAGGATTGATGCACATTCCGGTATTGCCCTAAGCACCGGATACTGAATGTCCCAATCGACGTCGTTGTTCAATTCGATGAAGTTGCGGCTCTGGCGGCGACGCATGTCGGTGTCGTCGCCGAAGATGACAATCAGGACACGTACGCCGTGGCCGATGCGCCTCGTGATTGTCCTGGCGGCGTTTCTGGCCGGCGCGGTGGCAATGTGGTTCGCCGGTTATGGCCGGTTCGCGACAGTCAGCCCGGACAACGCCCGCGCGATGGCCGCCGAATACAAGGAGCGACTCGACCAGGTGACGACCGAGCGGGATCAGCTGTCTACCACCGCCAATGCAGCGGAAAGCCAGCTGAATATCGAACGCTCCGCACAAAAGCAGCTGGCCGCGCAGGTGAAGTCCCTCGAGGCCGACAACATGCGCTTGAAGGAGGATCTTGCCTTTTTTGAAAGCCTCCTGCCTAACGCCACCGGGCCGGCCGGCGTTTCCATTCGCCGCCTGAAGGTCGACCAGCTCGCGCCGAACCAAGTTCGCTACCGGCTTCTGGTCATGCAAGGGGGCAAGGGTGACCGCCGTTTCAATGGCAGTTTGCAACTCATGGTGACAACTCTGCAGGACGGCAAAAGTGCTATGATGACCTTTCCGGCAGTTCCCGCCGATCAGGAAAAATTCAAACTCAGCTTCACGCATTACCAACGCGTGGAAGGGGTGCTCACCCTGCCCGAAGGCGCCGCAACCAAATTGGTCCAGGCACGTGTACTCGAAAATGGCCAGGTCCGCGCGCAGCAAGCCGCGAATTTGTAAAGGAGAGCCAGCATGTTAGGCCGCAAGAACAAAGGGACGATCGACAGCCTCATCGGTATTTCGACCAGGATCGAGGGCAATGTACGTTTCCAGGGCGGTTTGCGCATTGACGGACAGGTCAAGGGGAATGTGGTCGCGGAGGGCGATGAACCTTGCATGCTGGTCATTTCCGAGCACGCCAAGGTCGAAGGCGAAGTGCGCGCAGCGCATCTTGTGGTCAATGGCGAGATCGTTGGCCCGGTTTATTCTTCCGAACTCCTTGAATTGCAGCCGCGCGCCCGCATAACTGGAGATGTGAACTACAAGGCGCTGGAAATGCACGGCGGTGCGTTGGTGGCAGGAAAGCTCACGCATGACCAGGTTGGTGAACCGGTACTCAAGCTCGCCCTGTCGAATACGTGATCTTCGTCAAGCGACTATAATTAGGCCATTGAAATTTGCAGGAGTTTGAAATGAACGCAGTCACCGAAATGCCCGATCCGATCGTCTTTACCGACAGCGCCGCGTCCAAGGTCGCCCAGCTGATCGAGGAAGAAGGCAATCCGGACCTGAAACTCCGTGTCTTCGTGCAAGGTGGCGGATGCTCCGGTTTCCAGTACGGCTTCACCTTTGACGAAATCGTCAACGAAGACGACACCACGATGACCAAGAACGGCGTCCAGTTGCTGATCGACTCGATGAGCTACCAATACCTGGTCGGCGCGGAAATCGATTACAAGGATGACCTCGAAGGCGCGCAATTCGTCATCAAGAACCCGAACGCCACGACCACCTGCGGGTGCGGCTCGTCGTTCTCTGCCTGACAAGGTTGCTCCAGATCAAAAAAGCGCAGGTTAATCCTGCGCTTTTTTTGTTTCCGGATTGGGCCTGAAATACGGGGGAATATAATGGGCCGTTTGCCTTCGTTCCACCCGATCATGCAGGTTTTCCTCCGTTTTGCGCTGCCGGCGCTGCTTGCCACGTGTGTCCACGCGTCCAATGCGAAGGAGGAGAGTGCGCCTGAAGCCGATATCTGCTCGTCAAACTCGGCCGCCGAACGTACCCGTCCCTACGTGAACGAGGCCAAGGCCGTCTATTTCGTGAACCTGCGCGACGGCGACAAGGTCACGTCCCCGTTCCGCATCGCCTTCGGGCTGGTCGGCATGGGCATCGCTCCTGCGGGCGTCCGCATGGAGAATACTGGACATCATCATCTGCTGATCAACCAGAAGTTGACCAACGAGATGCTGATCAAGCCGATTCCCTTCTCGGAAAAATACCGTCACTTTGCCCGCGGCGAGACGGAAGCCACCTTGGATCTCCCGCCCGGGAAGCACACCTTGCGCCTCCTTTTTGCGGATGCCGACCACAAGCCGTATTACATCTCCAGCAAGGAAGTCACGGTCGAGGTCGTTGCGCGCAACGGCCTGAGCAAAAAGCCTTAGACGATTCCTTCAGGCGGGGTAGAGCGCCCCAAGAATCCGCAGTCCACTTGCGCCCGTCACGGCGGGCAGGTTTCCCGCTTGGCGCGTAACGAAACGCTGCGCCAGCCAGGCGAAGGCCAGTGCTTCCACATGATTGGGAGAGACGCCAAGCACATCGGTCGAATCGACCTTGGCCAAATGATGCCGCTGCCGCAGCGACTGCTGCAGGCGCTGCATCAAGTGACTGTTGTAGGCGCCGCCGCCGCAGACATGCACGGACGTCGCATCAGGAGCGTGGCGCGCAATGGCATGCGCTAGCGTTTCGGCGGTAAATGCAGCGAGGGTGGCCTGGACGTCTTCAGGCGCAGTGCCCGGATGGACCGCCAATTTGCGTTCCAGCCAGCCGGCATGGAACAGGTCGCGCCCCGTGCTCTTTGGCGGCGGCAGCGCGAGGTAGGGATCCGCCATCATCGCCGCAAGCAGCGCGGGGATTTCCTTGCCGCTTGCAGCCCAGGCGCCGCCGGCATCGTAGGTCTTGCCATGGTGCTGCGCGATCCACCCATCCATCAGCACATTGCCCGGTCCCGTATCGAAACCAATGATGCGCTTGCCGTGGTCCAGCACGCTGATGTTGCCGATACCACCGATGTTGACGACTACGCGCGTTTCGTCATCGCTGCCGAACACTGCCTGGTGGAAGGCGGGCACCAGCGGCGCGCCTTGTCCGCCTGCGGCAATGTCACGGCTGCGGAAGTCGGCAATGACATCGATGCCGGTCAGTTCGGCGAGTAGCGCCGGATTGCCGGTTTGCCGGGTATAGCCGAGTTCCGGACGGTGGCGCACCGTCTGTCCGTGTGCGCCGATTGCTTCGACTGCGTCCGCTGCAACGTTCGCGCCTTCGAGGAGCTGCGAAACGCAGTCGGCATAAACCTGTGCCAATCCGTTCGCCGACAATGCTTCGATGTGGATCTCGTTTTCGCCGGGCGCCTGCAGTTTCAACAGGTCGCTGCGCAGCGCGGGCGGGAAGGGCAGGTAGGCTGATGCGCGCGTGCGGACGTCGCCACCAGGGGAGAATTCGGCCAGAACGCCGTCGACGCCGTCGAGGCTGGTGCCGGACATCAGTCCGACGTAAAGCGAGGTCTGTGGAGCGGGCATAAAAAAACCGTTCGAAGGTTCAGCGGATTGTACCGGCCCTCGAACGGTTTGATGCGGCTGCGGCCCGAATTACTTCGATGCCAGCTTGATGCTGTTGTCTTGCGGATTCAGCAGCGCGAAGCGATGACGCATATCGTCGGCAACGGTTTTGAAGCGTTGCAGGTCGGCGCCGGCCAGCGGTTGCGCGTTCGGAATGCTGATCGACATCGGGTCGCGCGCTTCGTTGTTGACGCGGAATTCATAATGCAAGTGCGGGCCGGTCGACCAGCCGGTGGTGCCCACATAGCCGATCACCTCACCCTGGCTGACCTTGCTGCCCTTGCGCATGCCGTTGGCGAAACGGCTCATATGCGCGTAGGCGGTCGAATAATTGTTCCAGTGCTTGATCACCACGACGTTGCCGTAACCGCCCTGGGTGCCGGCAAAGTCGATGACGCCGTCACCGGCAGCGCGGATCGGGGTGCCGGTTGCGGCAGCGAAATCGACGCCTTTGTGCTGCTTCCATTTGCCCGAGATCGGATGAACGCGCATCGAGAATCCCGAGGAAACGCGGCTGAATTCGAGCGGGGATTTCAGGAACGCTTTCTTGAGCGATTTGCCGTCAAAGCTGTAATAACCTCCGCCTTGCTTGCTGCCAGGTTCGTCGAACCAGACTGACTGGTACTTGTTCGCGCCGTTCTGGAATTCGCCGGCCAGCACGCGGCCGGTGCGCAGGATTTCACCGTTCTGCCAGAAAGTTTCATAGACGACATTGAAGCGGTCGCCACGGCGCAGGTCGGACGCGAAGTCGATGTTGGTCGAGAACATGTCGACGATCTGCATCGCGATGCTGTCCGGGATTTGCGCGGCGTCGGTCGCGGCGAACAGCGAGGAACGGATTTCGCCGGTACGCATTTCGATGCGGCGTTCGACGGCGGCAGAGCTTTCCGACGCAGTGAAGCCGTTCGCCTCGCGCGCGATGACGAGGTTGCGAACCGGCTGGCCGCTGCCTTCGCTGAGTGTGGCGGTCAGGCGCTGGAGCTGGCCTTCGCTGTTGGTTTGCGCCTGGACGCGGCGGCCGGCCTTGAGCTTAAGCACCCCGTAGGCGACCTGGTCAGATTTGATGAAGTTTGCCGCGGCATCGTCATGGACGCCGAGGCGGTTCAACAGGGTTGCCAGCGTATCGCCGGAACGGACCTTTTCTTCACGCAGGTAAAACTGGTCGGCGGATTGCAGGTTCGCGATCTGCTCCGACAGGCTGGGGACGGCAAGTTCTTCGACAATCGACTTCACCGGGAGGTCGGCTGCATCCGGGGCCATCGGTGCGACGCCGGCGGCGCCGAACGCAACGACTGCGAGGAAGATCGCGGACGCATACACGACGCGCGTTTTGCGCGACGATGCGAAGAGTTGGTTGCTGCTCGAGCCCAGTTTCAGGATTTTGTCTGTAGTGAGCATGCAATAAGTTAAAATCTGCTGTTTTGACCGAGGGCGCCGTCAGAAAGGCGATCAGCCGATTGTTCCGGTAACGTGCGCACAAAAACGCTTCTGTCACCGGCCTTAAGGCGATCGACATGCTTTCTGAAAATGCCCGTGAGCCTGCAAGTAGTCATTGCGGACAAGCCAGCCAGGGGTGCTGCCGTGGATTCGAATGGCTGCACGATCGTCCCTGACGGGTTGCGGTGCCGCGTTGCAGACTCCGCTATTTCGACTTGCTGCGGAGTTTCTCTGCTGCAAGGTTGAAAATGAGCAGCAATTATACCAAACACATGGTATTGAAAATTCACCGCCATTTCTTAATTTTCCTCACTCCATGACCGACTCCCAGAAATTGCAAACGAATAACACTGCTACCGAGCCGCTGCCCTTGTCGGACTCCGTGCAGGATGCCCTGGCCGTCGCCAAGCGCGGCGTGGACGAACTGCTGATCGAAGCCGAATTCGCGCAAAAGCTGGCGCGTTCCGAGAAAACTGGCAAGCCGCTACGCATCAAGCTTGGCCTCGACCCAACCGCACCCGACCTGCACCTTGGCCATACCGTGGTACTGAACAAGATGCGGCAGTTGCAAAATCTGGGCCATCAGGTCATCTTCCTGATCGGCGATTTCACTTCAATGATCGGCGACCCGTCGGGCCGCAATGCGACGCGCCCGCCGCTGACGCGCGAGCAGATCGAGGAAAATGCGAAGACTTACTTCGCCCAGGCAAGCCTGGTTCTTGATCCGGCCCGCACTGAGATCCGCTATAACTCGGAATGGTGCGATCCGCTCGGTGCGCGCGGCATGATCCAGCTCGCCGCAAAATATACCGTCGCGCGCATGCTCGAACGTGACGATTTTACAAAGCGTTTCAAAGCCGGCACGCCCATTTCGGTGCATGAATTCCTGTATCCGCTGATGCAGGGATACGACTCGGTCGCACTGCAGTCCGATCTGGAGCTTGGCGGTACCGACCAGAAATTCAACCTGCTCGTCGGCCGCGAATTGCAAAAGGATTACGGCCAGGAGCCGCAGTGCATCCTGACCATGCCGCTGCTCGAAGGCCTGGACGGCGTCGAGAAGATGTCGAAGTCGAAGAACAATTACGTCGGCATCACCGAGCCGGGGAATACGATGTTCGCCAAGCTGATGAGCATCTCGGACACCATGATGTGGCGCTACTACGACCTGTTGTCGTTCCGCTCCATCGCCGAGATCGAACAGTTCAAGAAGGATGTCGAAGGCGGCCGCAATCCGCGCGACATCAAGGTGCTGCTCGCGCAGGAAATCGTCACGCGCTTCCACTCGCAGCAGGCCGCCGAAGATGCGCTGGCCGACTTCAACAACCGTGCCAAGGGCGGCATTCCGGATGACATTCCGGAAGTCAGCATCAGCGGCGCGCCGATCGGCATCGGCCAGTTGCTCAAGCAAACGAACTTGTGCGCATCTTCTTCGGAGGCACTGCGCATGGTCGAGCAGGGCGGCGTGCGCATCGATGGCGAAACGGTGAGCGACAAGGGGCTGAAGGTCGACGCCGGCACCTTCGTGCTGCAGGTGGGCAAGCGCAAGTTTGCCCGTGTGACGCTCGCATGATCGCTTTGCTGCAACGCGTGCTGGAATCGAGGGTCGTGGTCGGCGGCGCCACCGTCGGCGCGATCGGTCCCGGCCTGATGGTGTTGCTGTGCGCCGAGCGCAACGACACCGAGAAGGAAGCTGAAGCGCTCCTGGCCAAACTACTGTCCTACCGGGTGTTCAGCGATGATGCCGGTAAAATGAACCGCAGCATCACGGACGTCAATGGCGGCCTGCTGCTGGTGCCGCAGTTCACCCTGGCTGCGGATACGCAGTCCGGCACGCGGCCGTCGTTTACGCCCGCCGCGCCTCCCGCCGAGGGGAAAAGGCTGTTCGACTATTTCGTGGACAAGGCGCGGGCGAGGCATGCGATCGTGGAAACCGGCGAATTCGGCGCCGACATGAAGGTCTCGCTGACCAATGACGGCCCGGTCACCTTCTGGCTGCAGATCAAGCCGCAAGGCGCCGACTGAAGATAGGCTGTGCATCACAACCCAACCAACAAGGAGGCCTCGATGAAACTCTGGAGCGATTCATTCAAGGATGGTGGTGTCATTCCCGGCGAATTTGCGTTCTGCGTGATCGACCCGAAGACGCATGTTGCGCTGTCTTCCAACAAGAATCCGCATCTCGCCTGGAGCGAGGTGCCGGCGGGCACGAAGTCATTTGCGCTGATTTGCCACGACTACGACGTGCCTTCGCGCGGCGACGACGTGAACCAGGAAGGAAAAACCGTACCGGCGGATTTGCCGCGCGTGGATTTTTTCCATTGGGTGATGGTCGATCTTCCGCCGAACCTGGATGCGATTGCGGCGGGACAGTACAGCAAGGACGTGTCGGCACGCGGCAAGCCGGGGCCGGCGATCAGCGGCGGACTGCCGGGACGCCATGGCATCAACGATTACACCGGCTGGTTTGCCGGCGACAAGGACATGTCGGGCGATTATTTCGGCTATGACGGCCCGTGCCC
>NZ_LSTO01000001.1:3879986-3886087 GCF_002211445.1 Noviherbaspirillum denitrificans
GCCATCCTTATCAATACCGGCGCGCGGGATGCAGATGCAGACCAGGGCCGTGCCTTTGATGGGGTCGGGCACGCCGATGACCGCTGCATCCTGCACCAGTCCTGTGCCAATCAATAACGCCTCGATTTCAGAAGGCCCGGTTCGCTTGCCCGCAATCTTGAGCGTGTCGTCAGAGCGGCCATGCACGTACCACATGCCGTCGGCGTCGCGGCTGGCGAAGTCCCCGTGCACCCACAGGTTCGGCAGGCGTGACCAGTAGCTGTCAAGGTAGCGCTCCCGGTCATGCCACAGTCCGCGCGTCAGTCCGATGCTCGGGCTGCGCATCACCAGTTCGCCCGTCACATCAGTGCCAACACTGGCGCCTGCCGCGTCGACGACATCGGCGCCGGTGCCGGGTATCGGTCCGGCAAAGGCACAAGGCTTGAGCGGATGAATCACGGTACCCGTCAGGATGCCGCCCACCTCGGTTCCGCCGGAATAATTGAGCAGCGGGACACGTCGCCGGCCGACGCGCTCGAACGTCCATTGCCAGGCCTCGGGCGTCCATGGCTCACCGGTGGAAACGATGACGCGCAAGCAAGAAAGATCGAGTTTGGCAAACGCCCGCTCGTCCAGCGACATCGACAGGCGCGCGACGGTGGGCGCGAGGCCCAGGTAAGTGACGCGATGCCGCTCGATGAGACGCCACAGGCGATCGGGTTGCGGGTAATTGGGCGCACCTTCCGCCAGCACCACCGTGGCGCCGACGAGGAGGCCGCCAAACACAAGGATCGGACCAACCAGCCACCCCATGTCCGACATCCACAAGAAGCGGTCATCGGGCTTGAGATCCATGCAGATGGACATATCCAGCGCCGTCTTGATCGGGAAGCCGCAATGCGTGTGCACGACGCCCTTGGGCTTGCCGCTGGTTCCCGATGTGAACATCAGCAGGAAGGGATCGTCGGCAGGCATCGCTTCCGTCGGCACGGCGGCGCAGTCCTCGGGTGCACCGTCTGCAAGTGCGTGCCACCAGTGGTCACGCCCGTCCTGCCAGCCATGTTCAGTGACCAGATGGCGCAGGACCACGACATGCCGCACGCCGGGACAATCCTGCAGCGCCTCGTCGATGACAACCTTGGCACCGACCGGCTTGCCGCGCCGCAGGGAACCATCGACGGTGATCAGCGCTTTTGCGTGTCCATCATTCAGGCGCTGCGCGACGGCATCAGCGCCGAAGCCAGAAAACATGGGCAGCACAATGCCGCCGATCTTGGCGACGGCCAGCATGGCGGCGGCTGCCTGGGGCAAGTTGGGCAAGTACATGCCGACGACGTCGCCGCGGCCCAGCCCAAGACGGCGGAGGCCCCAGGCGAGCCGACAGGTCTCGCGGTCCAGGTCCGCAAAGGTCCAGGTGGTCACCGCTCCGTCTTCACCTTCCCAGACCAGTGCTGTTTGCTCGTAACGCGGCGTGCCGCGCCGCTGGTCAATGCAGTTAAGCACCACATTGGTCGTGCCGCCTACGCACCAGTGTGCGAACGGCAGGCCATCGCTGATGTCCATCACCTTTTCGTAAGGCTGCACGAAGCGATAGTCGAGGAAACGGATCAGTTCATCATGAAACCATGCCGGATCGGCACTTGCGCGCGCGTTAAGAGCGTCGAAGCTGTCGACCCCAAGCGCCTGCATGAAGCGTGTCAGGTTGGCGTTATCCACCGTGCTGCGGTCTGGCCACCAGACTGCGCCCGGTGTATCGATGGGTTTGGTTTGCATGATGTTCGCTCCGGCAGGCTAAGACTTATTTATCCTGGAAACACGGCTGACGCTTTTCGAGAAACGCTGCCATGCCTTCCTTCTGGTCCGCCAGCGCGAAGGAAGCATGCAAGGTCCGTCGCTCGAACAGGAGGCCTTCGTTCAACGGCCCCTCGAATGAACGATTGACGGACTCTTTCAGCATCATGACGACCGGCATCGAATAGCTCGCGATCTGGCGTGCCGCATCTAGCGCCTCTTCCAGCACGCGATCGACCGGATAGATCCGCGATACCAGCCCGCAGCGCTCGGCTTCCTGCGCATCCATTATCCGCCCGGTCAGGCAAAGGTCCATCGCCTTGGCCTTGCCGACTGCGCGCGGCAGGCGCTGGGTGCCCCCTGCACCCGGGATGGCACCGATCTTGATTTCGGGCTGACCGAACTTTGCATTCTCGGCGGCGAATACCAGGTCGCACATCATGGCGAGCTCACATCCTCCTCCCAACGCGACGCCCCGCACCGCAGCAATCACCGGCTTGCGGAAGGTCTTCAGCCGTTCCCAGTTGCGGGTAATGAAATCGGACTTGTACGCGTCCATGAACTGCATGGCCTGCATCGCGGCAATGTCTGCCCCCGCGGCGAACGCCTTTTCCGATCCGGCGAGCACGACGCAACCGATGCCCGGATCCGCTTCAAAGCCGTCGAGCGCCTTGCCGAGCGCGTTCATGACGTCGTCATTCAAGGCATTGAACACGGAAGGCCGGTTAATGCGAATCAGCCCGACCTTTCCCAGTGTTTCCACAACGATCACATCTTCCATACGGTTCCTTACGTCTTGACTGATTATTCGATATGGCCGAACTGCTTGGCGATTTCACGCAACTTGAATTTCTGGAGCTTTCCGCTCGGTGTGGACGGCAGCGAATCGGCGATTTCCAGTCGCTCCGGGTAATACTGCTTGGTCATCTTGTGTTCGTCGAAGTAGGCGACCATTTCCTCGAAGCTGAAAGTCTTTCCCGCCTTGAGCGTGACGAAGGCGCACACGCGCTCGCCGAGCCGGGCGTCCGGATAGCCGACGACCGCTACCGATGCGATCGACGGATGTTTGTACAGCAGGTTCTCGATTTCCACGACCGGAATGTTCTCGCCGCCACGAATGACCAGGTCCTTGGTACGTCCTGCAATGCGGATATAGCCTTCTTCGTCGATGAAGGCGCGGTCGCCGGTATTGAACCAGCCATCCTTGTCCGTGCCATTGAGATGGGGACGCTTCAGATAGCCGGCAAACAGGGATGCGCCGCGCACCAGCAAATCGCCGACCTGGCCCGTCGGAAGCCTGTTGCCGTTCTCATCGACGACCTTGATCTCGATGCCGGGCACCGGACGGCCATCCGAAACCCCGGATTTTTCCAAGGCGCGCGCCGGCTCGGTAATGGTGATCGCACCATTTTCCGTCATTCCCCATGCGGAGCACACGCGCATGCCAAGAACCTTGTAGGCACGCTCGATGACGACCGGCGGAATCGGCGCACCCGCACAGGAAAATTTCTTGAACCCGGGTGCCGCCGGCACGCCTGCCTCGACGGCGTTGCACATGTCGGAGATGAAGGTCGCCGATGCCATGCTGAAGGTAACCCCCTCCTTGGCCGCGATCTCCAGCGCGCGCTTCGGATCCCAGATATCCATGAGCACCGTCGTCGAGTTGAGAAGCAGCGGAAGCATCGCGAGGTAACCGTAACCGGTCAGGTGGGCCATCGGGGACGCGCCGAGAATGATCTCGTCCGCGGTGAGTTCCATGGCCTTGATGTACGCATGAAGATTGGAGAACAGCGTATTGGAGGTATGCATCACCCCTTTCGGCTCCCCGGTCGTACCGGAGGTGTACATCAGCAGCAGCACATCGTCTGGCCCGATACCCGGCTCGGTCAGCGGCGGCGTATCGTCTCGCAGCAGCACGCGGTCGAAGCTGTCGTCCCCCTCACCATCGACCACCACGAGCTGCAGCAGGTGCGGCAGGCCGGGCAACATGCCGCGCGCCATTTTCTCGTAGTCAAAACCGCGATAGGTCTTGGGCACGATGAATACCTTCGACTCGCCGAAATTGAGCATGAAGTTCAGCTCATGTTCGCGGAAAATCGGCATCACCGGATTGGCCACCGCACCGATACGCGCACAAGCGAGCGCGAGCGCGATGAACTGCCAGCTGTTCGGAACCTGGAAGGACACCACGTCGCTGCGCGCGACACCAAGCGCTACCAGGGCGCGCGCAATCCGGTCGACACGCGCGTCCAGCTCGCGATAGCTCAACCGCACCGATTCGGCGTGGCCGTCGCGATAGGAAATGACCGCATTCTTGTCCGGATAGCGCTCCAGCGCGCGCTTCATGTGCAAGTTAATCGTTTCGTCGCGCCAGAGCCCCTGCTTCTTCATCTCCTCCATGCGCGGATAGATCAATACCGGATCGAACTTCATCTCTGCTCTCCTTGTTTTTTGGTGCCCGCTCCAGACGGGCACACTCAGGCAAAAGTGGCAAATCCTTGAATCACATCAGCGTTGCACCAGCTTGCATTTCGATTCCGACAAAGGCAGGGAAGCATCGGCTGCCGGGATGATCTTGCGCACATGGTAGTAATCCCAGGGCTCTTTCGACTCGCTCGGCTTCTTCACTTCAAGCAGAAGCATGTCGTGCGCGAACTTTCCATCGGCGCGGATCGTGCCCTTGAACAGGCCATCGTTGATCTCGGTCGACTTGAGCGTCTTCATTACCGTCGCCGTATCGTCGGTGCCGGATTTCTCCACCGCCTTCAGGTAGTTCAGCACGGACGAATAGACGCCGGCGTGCGCCATGCTCGGCATTTTTTTCGCACGCTCGAAGAAGCGGCGCGACCATGCACGCGTCTTTTCGTCGCGGTTCCAGTAAAAACCTTCGGTCAGCGTCAGGCCCTGTGCGGTTTTCAGTCCCAGCGCATGCACGTCATTGATGAAGAGAACGATGGGAACGAGGGTCTGGCCGGAACCGGCGATACCGAACTCCGCAGCCTGCTTGATGGCAGTCATCGTGTCCTGCCCCCCGTTCGCCAGGGCAATCACGTCCGCCTTGGAGGACTGGGCGCTGACGAGGAAGGACGAGAAGTCGGGATTCGGGAAGGGATGCTTGGCCACGCCAACCACCTTGCCGCCATTGGAAGTGACGACCTGGCTTGCATCCTTGGTCATTGCCACACCGGCGGCGTAGTCGGCCGCGATGAAGTACCAGTTTTTCTTGCCTGATTCGACCACTGCCTTGGCCGTACCGGATGCCAGGCCGTAGCTGTCATAAACCCAGTGCACGGTGTTGGCGTTGCAGCGTTCGTTGGTGATCGGCAGGGAGGCTGCGCCGGATACCAGCGCGATCTTGTTCTTCTGCTCGGCCACGTTCATGACCGACAGCGCTACGTGGGTGCTGACCAGTTCCACGATGACGTCGACGCCATCACGGTCGTACCAGCTCAATGCGCGCTGGGCGGCGATATCGGCCTTGTTCTGGTGATCGGCGCTGACGACCTCGATCGGCTTTCCAAGGATCTTCCCCGTCTTGGCAAAGTCTTCCACCGCCATCTTCGCCGCGATGACCGCGCCGGCGCCGGTGAAATCGGAATACGTACCCGACATATCGGTCAGCACGCCGATCTTGACGACATCATCGGAAATTTTCTGCTGCGCGAGCGCCGGCGCCAAGGCCATCCATGCGGCGAGGCAGCCGGCGATGCAGCGGGCACCAACTTTCAACGAAGTGGATTGTTTATCTGTTGCCCGGGCCGAGCCCGGCCGGAATTCACTGCGGTTCATGTCTCACTCCTTTTTTTTTGCCGTTTCCAGGCTTTCGGTTGAAGAGAGACACACATTAACCAAGTCGGTCTTTTAAGTCAATATATTTACTTAAGACGATGATTGCGAAAACGCGAACTTTATGCTCAAGAGCAAAAAAAGCACGCACGTCCTTGAACAAATGCCGGTTTTAAGCCGATATGGCGCTATCAGCAAAAACGGAGCACACTTATTCGCGAAACATTTACGACATTATATTGACATATAATTTTTGCGTTCCTAAAATGGCTTCAGCTAAAAACCAAGGAGGATTCAACATGGATTTCAGTCTTAGCCAGGAGCAGCTTGCACTTGTCGAAACCGCGAGCCGGTTTGCCAGGAACCGCCTGGCTCCCGGATACAGGGAGCGCGAGAAAGCGCTTCGCGTGGAGCGCGAAGTCGTACTTGAAATGGGTGAACTGGGCTTCCTCGGGCCAGAACTGCCGGAAGAACATGGCGGACTGGGGCTGGAATGCGTGACCAGCGGCTTGTTGCTGGAGCAGATCTCGTATGGCGACTTCAAC
>NZ_LSTO01000001.1:3886097-3901361 GCF_002211445.1 Noviherbaspirillum denitrificans
GCCTGAAGATGCGGTCGAAGGCCGCGCGCTTGACATCATCCGAGCCTTCCACCGCCGCCGGATCCTCGAAGCCCCAGTGCGCCGACACCGGCCGTCCGGGCCACACCGGGCACAATTCGCCGGCAGCGTTGTCGCACACGGTGACGATGAAATCCATCTGCACCGCATCGATGCCCGCGTACTCGTCCCAGCTCTTGCTGCGCAGATTTTCGATCGGATAGCCGATTGCCTTTACCTGTTCGATCGCGAAAGGATTGACCCGTCCGCCCGGATGGCTGCCGGCCGAGAAGCCGCGGAAGCGGCCCTCGCCCATGGTGCTGATCAGCGCTTCAGCCATGATGCTGCGCGCCGAATTGCCGGTGCACAGGAAGAGGATGTTGTAGATCTTGTCGGACATGATGTGTTCAGTGAAGGGACTTCGACAGGCAGACCGCGCTGTCCGGGCAGAGGCCGGCGAACTGCGGCGTATTGCGGATGGCATCCGGCACGCTCTCGCGCGCCACCGGCTCATAACCCTGGTGCACAAAGAAATTGTCCGCCGACGTGGTCAGCAGGAAGAGGCGCTGCACGCCGCCGTCACGCGCACGTTCCTCCATCAGTTCCAGCAGGCGCTGGCCGTAGCCTTCGCCGCGCAGCATGGTCTCGACGGCCAGCGAGCGCAGCAGCGCATCTTCGCCATGCGGTTCGATGCCGACAGAGCCGGCAATGCGGCCGGCCTGGCCGAGGACGATGAAATGCTGCAAGTGCTGCTCCGTCAGGTCGGACGAGGGCAGGCCGCTGCTGTCGAGCAGCGCCTTCAGCGCGGGGAGGTCATCTGTGCGGGGCGGGCGGATGGCGAACATGGCGGTCCTTTCGTGGTCAGGCGTTTTCGGTAGCGGGATGGTCGGGCGTGCAGGGCATGCCGCCGCAGCAGCTGTCGGTGAGGAAGGCCATCAGCGCGGTCATCGCCGCGAAATTGGCGACATAGATCACGAAGCGGCCTTCCTGGCGCGAGTCCAGCAAGCCGGCGTGCGACAGTTCCTTCAGGTGGAATGACAGGGAAGAGGGCGGAATGCCGACTTCTTCGGCGATCCTGGTCGCGGCCATGCCGGACGGGCCGGTGCGCACCAGCAGGCGGAAGACGGCAAGGCGCGATTCCTGGGCGAGCGCGCCGAGCGCGGCAATGGCTTGACGGGTTTCCATGCGGTTCTGCTTTTCGATAATTCGAAGAATGTCGAATTATAGGCTAAAAGAGCGGCGCACTGCATTGCCGTCTAGGTAACCAGTGTGGCTACCCACACCACCGTGATCGCCACCGCCAGCCCGGCGGAAGTCCGCAGCCCGTACGCCCGATTCCCCGCCGCGCAGGCAATCACCATCTTGCTCACCGCATTGGCCGTGATCGCAATCGCCAGTCCGCGGTTGAGCGCGCCGGCATCCACCGACTGCCCGGCAAACAGCGAAAACAGCACCGCGCCCGCCGCCTGCATGTCCACCGTGGCGGCAATGGCCGCACCCAGTTCCGCCGCTGCCGAGCCGAAATGCTTCGTCGCCAGCGACACCACCGCCGTCAGCGCCGTCAGCAGGGCCGCGAAGCCGACCGCCTGGCGCACGCTGAACACTTTCTGAGAGGGGACATTGGGCGCATCGAGCGCAGGCTGCGCAATGACGGCGATACACGCTGAGAGGCCGCTGCCGGCCATCACGCCCGCCATCGCCGGCCAGCTCGCGGTCACCGCCGCTGGATCGATCGCCATGCCCACCGCCACCAGCAGCGCCATCGACGACAGGTTGGAGCAGAGTGCCGCCGCCGCGTACGCTGCCGCATAGTGCGGTTCCGCCTTCGAACGCGCGCCCATCGCCCCCATGGTCGAGCTGCTCGACACCACGCCCGAGGCCAGTCCCGCGATCGCGAGGCCGAAGCGCGGCCCCATCACGCGCAGCGCCACATAACCCACCGCCTGCAGCGTCATCAGCAGCACGATCAGGCGCCACAGGTGGTTCGGGTTGGCATTCGCGAGGAAGGAAATCGTGCGGTTCGGGATGAGCGGATAGATCACCAGCGCCGCCGCCGCCAGCAGCAGGCCGTCGCGCAGTTCCACGCTGGTCAGCGTCTTGGTCGCGAAGTGGTGCAGGCGCGTCTTGCCCGCGAGCAGGCAGGCGACGACGACAAAGCCGGCCGAGGCCAGCTCCGCATTCATCGCGGCGACGATGCCGAGCAGGTAGGTCAGGAAGAGGGCGAGCGCGGTGGTGATGCCGGGATCGTCGCCCAGGTCGCGGTAATAGGCGATCGCGCACAGCAGCGCGATGAACAAAGCGCCCGCCACCGTCACCGCCGGCTGGCCGACATGGCTGGCGATGACGCCGCTGAAGCCGGCCAGCGCAAAGGTCCGCACGCCGGCCAGGCCGCGCGAGGGGCCGGAGCCTTTGTGGCGTTCGCGTTCGACACCGATGAGGGCACTGCCGCCAAGCGCGACCGCGCAGCTGGCGAACAGGGAAGGGAGGTGATCCATGGCGGAGAGCGAGTGATGCAACAAGGAAATTATAGGTGCTCCGGAAGACGGCGCCGGGAAGCATGGGGTCCGCCTTGTTCGCAGTAAGGAATTTTTGACCTGGGTCAAGTAGCGGGCATGTCGCACCCCCTAGACTAGCCCGCGGCACGGGGATGGAGCACGCCCGGTGCCGGCTTGCCGCAACAACCCATAAAACAATATGCCCACCGTCTTCAAAACGCTCTTCGCCCTGGTCGCGTCGGCCTTGTGCGCGCTGGCTTTTGCCGCCTCATTCAACGTCGTCGACCCGCAACAGGCACAGGCGATGTTCCGACAGGGCGCGCTCGTCATCGATGTGCGCGAGCCGCATGAATACAACGAAGTCCACGCACCCGGCAGCCTGCTCGTCCCGCTCGGCCAGCTGGCGGCCCGCGCCAACGAATTCCGCGCCTTCGAGAACCGGCCCGTCGTCCTGATCTGCCGTTCCGGCCAGCGCTCCGCCGCGGCCGCCGAACTGCTCGTGCAGCAGGGTTTCAAGTCCGTGCACAATGTGCAGGGCGGGATCATCGCCTGGGAGAAGGCGGGCCTGCCGGTCGAAAGAAAGTAGTTGGTAGGGTGCGCCCCGCGCACCGATGCCCTTGCTACCGCAATGGTGCGCTCGGCGCACCCTACGGTTCTTTATCCCTAACGGTATCGGGCGCGCGCCCCAACTCATGGTAGAACCGGTACCCGCCATCATGCCCGTGCTTGGCGTCGTACATCGCCGCATCCGCCTGCTTGAGCAACACTTCCACCTCGTGATGGTCGTCCGGGTAAATGCTGATGCCGATACTGGGCGGCGCCAGCATTGCATGTCCGTCGATTTCGTACGCGGGCGCCATCGCGGCCTGGATCTTTTGCGCCACCTGGGCCGCCGCAGCCAGCTTCTTGATATCCGGCAGCATCACCACGAACTCGTCGCCGCCCAGGCGCGCCACCGTATCCGCGCCGCGCACGCAGCCCTGCATGCGTAGCGCCGCCTCTTTCAGCAAGGTATCGCCGGCCGCATGGCCGTAGGTATCGTTGATCTGCTTGAAGTGGTCCAGGTCGAGATAGAGCAGGCCGACCTTGGTGCCATCGCGCAGCGCACGCTGCACGGACAGTTTCAGCCGGTCCAGCAGCAGGCAGCGGTTGGGCAGGCCGGTCAGCGTGTCGTAGTGCGCCAGGAAATCCAGCCGCTCCTCGACCGCCTTGCGTTCCGAGATCTCATAGAAGATGCCGGCGTAATTCGTGACTTCGCCCTGCTCGTTGCGGATCGCGCTGATCGACAGGAACTTCGGATAGACGCTGCCATCCTTGCGCCGGTCCCACACGTCGCCGCGCCAGTGGCCGGTGTCATGGATGCTTTTCCACATCTGCTCGTAGAAGGCCTGGTCATGCCGGCCCGACTTGAGCACGCGCGGATTGAGCCCGATCGCCTCTTCCCTCGGGTAGCCGGTCAGTTCGCTGAACGCCTGGTTCACCGCGAGGATGCGCGCCGAGGCGTCGGTTACCACGATGGCCTGGCTGGTTGACTCGAACACGCTGGCGGTCAGCACCAGCTGCTGTTCCATGCGCCGCGCTTCGGTCAGGTCGTCGCCGATCAGGATTGTGCCGCGCACCTTGCCTGAATACTCGTGCAGGACGATCGCATGCCACAAGACAAGGCGCGCCTCACCGTCGCCGCCAAGCATTTCAGCCTCGAATTCCGATACGAACTGCGCGTGCGTGCCGCCGTCGGGATAGATGCTGTCGAGCAGACCGCGCCCGCCCGGAGCTAGATAACGTTCAAACAGCCTGCAGTTCATCAGCGCCGACCCCGACGCTCCGAGCAGGTGGCACAGCCCGCCATTGGAATACATCACGCGGCCCTTGGTATCCAGCACCACCCCGATCAGCCGCGTCTGGTGCAGCAGCGAGATCATGCGCTGCGCCGCATGTTCCAGTTCCGCTTCGCCATCCTGGTAGGCGGTCACGTCAAAGCACTGGCCGACGTAACCGGCCGGCGTCCCCGACGGACCCGGCCGCACCATGCCCTGGTTGACGAACCAGCGGTACGTACCGTCTGCCCGCTGATAGCGGTACAGCAGGCGAAACGGCTGTCCGCCGGCGATCGCCTCGTCCAGTCCCCGGGTCACCGCCATCCTGTCGTCCGGATGCACCCGGTCCAGCCAGCGCCGGCCCATCTCCTGCGCCATGTCGCGGCCGGTGAATTCGAGCCAGGACGGGCTGACGAAGTCGCACGCGCCGCTGCCATCGCAGGTCCAGACCAGGATGTGTGACGGATACGCCAGGAAATGGAAGTCGCCGCCCGCGTCGCGTGCGTCATCCGGTTTGAAAAGATGGGAAAGGTCGTTCATGGCGGCCCGGTCGAATTGGCAATGCGGGGGTGCGCCCCCATCCTGGTTCGTAACACCTTCCATGAAACGTAGCAGGTCGCCTTCAGGCATGCGAGGGCAAAAGTTGTCCTGGATCAAAAAAGTGAAAAATTCCCATGGTCATGGCATTCCATTTTTGCATGACGGCGTTCTAATCATCGGTTGGCCATTGCGGGAAGCAGCAATGAAACGCCGCTGACCGCATGCCAAGGAGACGAACAAGAAACCAGCCTCGAGGACATATTCATGCCGCAAACTAAATTCCTGCTTCCCGAATCGGACATCCCCACTCATTGGTACAACGTGGTTGCCGACATGCCCAACCGCCCGGCGCCGCCCCTCGGCCCGGACGGCAAGCCGCTGACGCCGGACGCGCTGTCGGCCATCTTCCCGATGTCGCTGATCGAACAGGAAGTATCCGCCGAGCGCTGGATCGAGATCCCCGACAAAGTCCGCGAGCTCTACCAGCTCTGGCGTCCCACGCCGCTGTTCCGCGCGCACCGACTCGAAGCCTCGCTCGGCACGCCGTGCAAGATCTATTACAAGTTCGAAGGCGTCTCGCCCGCCGGCTCGCACAAGGTCAACACCTCGATCGCGCAGGCCTACTACAACGCCAAAGCCGGTATCAAGCGCATCGCCACCGAAACCGGCGCCGGCCAGTGGGGCAGCTCGATGGCGCTGGCGGGCCAGATGTTCGGCCTCGAAGTGCGCGTCTACATGGTCAAGGTCAGCTACCACCAGAAACCCTACCGCCGCTCGATGATGCAGACCTGGGGCGCGGAAGTGTTCGCCAGCCCGTCGGAGATGACGCAGGTTGGCCGCCGCGCGCTCGAGGAAAACCCCGACAACCAGGGCTCGCTCGGCCTCGCGATTTCGGAAGCGGTGGAAGAAGCCGCGTCGCGCGCCGACACCAACTACGCGCTCGGCTCGGTGCTCAACCACGTGCTGCTGCACCAGACCGTGATCGGTCTCGAAGCGAAGAAACAGTTTGCGCTGGCCGAAGACTATCCCGACATGATCTTCGCTCCCTGCGGCGGCGGCTCCAACTTCGGCGGCGCGGCCTTCCCCTTCTTCGCCGACAAGGCCGCCGGCAAGAATGTGCGCCTGGTCGCGGTCGAGCCGACCTCCTGCCCGACGCTCACGCGCGGCCACTACGCGTACGACTACGGCGACACCGCCAAGCTCACGCCGATGACCCTGATGTACACCCTCGGCCACGACTTCATGCCCCCCGGCATCCACGCCGGCGGCCTGCGCTACCACGGCGACTCCGCGCTGGTGTCCCAGCTCTACCACGAGAAGCTGCTCGAAGCCGTCGCCGTCCCGCAGCTCGCCACCTTCGCGGCCGGCGTGCGCTTCGCCCGCGCGGAAGGCATCATCCCCGCGCCAGAATCCAGCCACGCGATCGCCGCCGCCATTGACGAAGCACTGCGCTGCAAGGAAACCGGCGAAGCCAAGACCCTGTTCATCAACCTGTCCGGCCACGGCCACTTCGACATGGGCGCGTACGACAGCTACTTCAGCGGCAAGCTGCAGGATTTTGCGTATCCGGAAGAAGAGATCAAGGCGGCGCTGGAGAGGCTGCCGAAGGTGTCGCTGTAACCAACTCCTCCCCCTTCAAGGGGGAGGCCGGGTGGGGGATGGGTTTCCCCCGCGAATGCGCTGTACCCCATCCCCACCCCAACCCTCCCCTTGACGGGAAGGGCGAACCAACAACAAGGCCCATCCATGAAACTCGAAACCCTCGCCGTCCACGCAGGCTACACCCCCGATCCCACCACCAAGGCCGTCGCCGTCCCCCTCTACCAGACCGTTGCCTACGCCTTCGACAACGCCCAGCACGGCGCCGACCTGTTCGATCTCAAGGTCCAGGGCAACATCTACACCCGCATCATGAACCCCACGCAGGACGTACTGGAAAAGCGCATCGCCGCCCTCGAGGGCGGTATCGGCGCGCTCGCCGTCGCCTCCGGCATGGCCGCCATCACGTACGCGATCCAGACGATTGCCGAAAGCGGTGACAACATCGTCTCCGCCAGCACGCTCTACGGCGGCACCTACAACCTGTTCGCCCACACCTTCCCGCAGCTCGGCATCGAAGTCCGCTTCGCCGACCCGCGCAAGCCGCAGGATTTCGCCCCGCTGATCGACGCCCGCACCAAGGCCATCTTCTGCGAATCCATCGGCAACCCGCTCGGCAACGTCACCGACTTCGCCAAGCTCGCCGAAATCGCCCACGCGCATGGCATCCCGCTCATCGTCGATAACACCGTGCCCAGCCCCTACCTGTGCCGCCCCTTCGAGCACGGCGCCGACATCGTCGTCCACTCGCTGACCAAATACCTCGGCGGCCACGGCAACAGCGTCGGCGGCGCCATCGTCGACAGCGGCAAGTTCCCCTGGGAACAGCACAAGGAGCGCTTCAAGCGCCTGAACGAACCCGACGTCTCCTACCACGGCGTCGTCTACACCGAAGCCCTCGGCCCCGCCGCCTACATCGCCCGCGCCCGCGTCGTCCCCCTGCGCAACATGGGCGCCGCCATCGCCCCGATGAACGCCTTCCTCATCCTGCAAGGCATCGAAACCCTCGCCCTGCGCATGGACCGCATCTGCGACAACGCCAAGCGCATCGCGCGCTTCCTCGAAGGGCATTCCAAGGTGGCGTGGGTCAACTACGCCGGCCTGGAGAATCATCCGGACTTCCCGCTGGTGAAGAAGTACATGGGCGGCAGTGCGTCGGGCATCCTGTCATTCGGTTTGAAGACGGTCGATCAAGCTGACCCGCGCGCTGCGGGTGCGCGTGTGCTCGACGCGCTGCAGTTGTTCACGCGGCTGGTCAATATCGGCGATGCGAAGTCACTAGCGACGCATCCGGCATCGACTACGCATCGGCAGTTGAATCCGGAAGAGTTGAAGAAGGCGGGGGTGTCGGAGGATATGCTGCGGCTGTCGATTGGCATCGAGCATGTGGATGACCTGATCGCAGATCTGGAGCAGGCGTTGAGCAAGGCATAAAGCGTAGGGTGCGCCATGCGCACCGGTGCTCTGGCTACCGCAATGGTGCGCGGTGCGCACCCTACAAATTCATCTGGACGTTCTACTCGACCTCGATTATTGCCGGGAACACCACCCTTCAATAATCCGTCGTAATCGTCAAATGATGCGGCACATTCCCGCAAGCCAGCCGGTTCTTCCACAGCACATTCACCATCGCATGCTCCGACACGCCCAGGTGCTGGGCCATTGCCTGCGTACTCAGCACCGTCGCAGCACGTATCGCCCGCTCCTCCACGCTGTGCCGCACGATGAGCGTATGCCGATCGATCTTTGCCGCCAACTCCGGTGAGTAGCGCAGCACCTTGATCGATCGCATCACACGCGGCATCTGGTAGTTGGCGGCGACGATGACGTCGCAGTCGATTTCCGTCCCCTGGTCGATGAGGTAGCCGGCGTACCACATGACCGCAAGCTGCGCACGCATGAGGTAGGTGTCCTGGCCGTACGCAACCGGGAACCGTTTGGCCAGCCGTTCCGCATCGTCGGAGGTCAGGCGGCCGGTGTCGCCGGCGGCGACGAGTTCGGCTGCGGCTTGTTCGAGTTGATCGTCGCGCAGGACTTCGCGCAGGAAGTGGGCGCGCCGCCTTGGCATGGAGATGTCGCCGAAGGCGTCGATGACCGTTTTTTCCTCGCCTGAGCCGAGGACTTCGCGCAGCCGGTCCGGTGCCGGTTGTGCGCCCCACACATGATCGAGCGCCGCAGTCAGGCCGTCGGCACCGCCCGCACCGTTCCAGTCGTAGCGCGCCATGCCTTCCGGCGTCGGTGTCCAGAACATGAAGTTGATGCTGTTGAGGGCAATGCTGTAGGCCGCTGCGGCTTGATGCGTCTGGCCGGCGGGCTTTTCGGACAGGCCGGTGGTCGCGTGGCTGAAGCGGTCGGCGCGCACGGGAAGGCGGGCGATCGCTTCCGCATCGACGGCGACAAGATCAGGCTGGTAGTCCAGGCGGGCTTGGGCCAGGAGGCGTTCTTTGGCGGACGTTTGATTGCTCATGAGCACTATCGTACTCCAGGGAGGCGCTTTGGGGGCGCTTCGTGCGCTGTATCAGCGTCCGTCCTGCTCCCGGCGCGCCGCCATCGTGCGCCGGCGCACCAGCCATAGCAGGCTGGCACCCAGTACCGCGGCAATCCCGACCAGCTGCTCGGTGGTGACGCCCGCCTCGATCGCGCGCCGGAACAGGCCGCCCGCGCCGTAGCCCGCCGCGCAGATGATCGCCGCCCATACCACCGCACCCGCGAGATCCAGCACCACGTAGCGGCTCACAGGCATCCTGCCGGCACCGAGTGTCACCAGTCCGACGATGCGCAGGCCGTAGCAAAAGCGCAGCGCCGGCACGATCAGTACATGGTGGCGTTGCAGCAGGCACTCCAGCCGTTTCTTCCGGGCGTGCAATGCTGGAACGCGCCGCATCGCCAGCGGCCCGAAGCGGCGGCCGGCGAGGAAATACGGCAGGTTGCCGAGGAAGCTTGCGACAACGGCAATGGCCCACACCACCGGCAGCGACAGATGTCCGTGCCAGGCGGCAAGGCTGCCGGCGAGCAGGACGGCTTCCCCTTCCAGGAAGCTGCCCAGCGCGACAGCCAGGTATCCGTAAGTCTCTATGAGGTGAGGGAAATCCATATACCGAGGCAATGCCTGCGTTGTGGTCAAGGACACGATGCATAGAGCTGTCGACGTGGCCAAAAGTTGCGTGCAGCCATGAACGTTGCAAGACAACCGGTGTTTGCTATCAACATGCGCCGCGCCAAGAGAAAATGCTTCTGATCGGCCACGCCGCAGCCTATAGTCAAATATACGTGCATGCAGTCAAGGAGATAATCAAATGAAGCGGGCGGCAATCGTCACATCGGTTCTCCTGGCGCTGATGAACATGCAGGGCGCGAAAGCTGCAGAAGCCAGGCCCCTCCAGCAAAAGAAGCTCAATTCGCAGCAGGAAAAAAGCGGCGGCTCGCTGATCCGGGTTGTCGACGGGCCGTGGGGCGATGCGGCGCCGTGGCAGATCGAGATGCTGCTCAATGCGATCACCGATGAAATGCTCCAGCACTTTCCCGGCCGTTCCGTGCATCCGATCGTGGTCGCGCATTCCAACGGCGGACCGGCGGTGCTGTACCAGAAGGGGCCGGGCAACGAATACCAGGTGATGCTGTCGGCCAAGGGGCAGAACTGGGCGGAATACGTGTACGAGTTTTCGCACGAGCTGGTCCACATTCTTGCGAACTACGAACATCACGCGGCGCCTGGACAGGAACGGCACCAGTGGTTCGAGGAGATGCTGTGCGAGACGGTGTCGCTCTACATGCTCAAGCACTTCTCGCTCACATGGAATGCCGCGCCGCCCTTGCCCGAGACCAGCGAATATGCGCCTGCGCTGCAGGCTTTCACCAGGCGCGCGCTGTCGGACCGGCATCGCAAGCTGCCTGCCGGGATGTCGTTCGAGCAGTGGTTCAGCAATGCCGCGCCGCGGCTGGTTTCCAGTCCCTACCTGCGACAGGAGAACGAGCTGGTGGCCAGCCTGTTCCTGCCGCTGGTGGAGCAGAACAACGACTGGCGCGCGGTGGCCTATCTCAATGCGGGCGACCTGCCGAAGGAATCGAGTTTCCGCGAGTTCCTCGCGCAGTGGTTCCGGTCCACGCCCCGGCACCTGCGCGGCTTTGTCGAGCAGTCAATGCAGGTCTTCCGCATCGACAAGCCCGACGCCTCGTACACCGCGGGGATCGAACCACCCGCCGCGCCGGATAGGCGTCGGCAGGAAGCGGCGGCATCGCCACGCTTCCAGTAATGATCCGCTCGTGGCCGCATGAAGATCTTCCTTGAAGTCACCTGCGGCGCGACATATAGTGTGATGCACCTGCCATATGCGCTTCATCTCGGTGGCTCCCGAAGTACGGGACAGACTGTGTCCGCCCAACTGACGGATTGCATTGCGCCAATCCCGCAATACCTGCCTCGCCTCCCCCTGCCGCTGACCTGAGTCAGCTTGCCCTTTCTCCGTTCCGTCGGCTGACCGCTGTCGCATTCATGGGAGCGTCCTTGCAGCGGCCTGCGCGAACGGACGTCTGCAAGCATCGAGGCGGCATGCCTTGCTCGATCGGTGACGTGCCGTCGATTGTTCGCCTGATCGGAGGTCAACATGAAAACCACGCGATGCATTTCCCGGATTACCGCGCTCTCGATAATAGCCGTATGCGGAATCGCAGTCGCCGATGTAGGAATGCGTGATGGGGAGGACTCTTTCCGCGATTTCAAATCCACCAAGTCGCGTGCGGAAGTCAGGTCTGAACTGGAATCGTCACGCGCACCGATGAACTTGAACAGTGAAAGCATCGGCACCGAAAGCCGCGACATCGGCGTGCACGGCATGCCCGGTTCACGCTACACCGGCAAGACGCGCCAGGAAGTGCGCGACGAGCTGATCCAGTACCAGAAGACCCACAAGCCCAATTCCCCGGACGACCTCTACTTTGGTGGTTGACCGGTTGCTGCACAAATCCGCCGGCAGGCGGGCAGGGTGCGCGCAGCGCGCCCTGTCAGATCGCGCTCCGCTTCAGCGTCCCGGATTCGTTTGACCTGAATCAATCAAATTTCCGCTTCTGACTCCTACCATTGCAATTATGCAATCATCCGCCGTGTCCTGACGGGAATCGGGAAGGGCGGTCAGAAACGGAGCAAGCGTGCTTCCATCCCGGCAAACGTCCCCAGGCAAGCCATCCTTCATCAGCAGCCTCGCTGTACAGCTCACACTGCTGTTCTTGCTCGTCCTCGCCGCCGTATGGGGGGGGATAGCCCTCCAGCTCCACAATTCCCATCAGCAACTTGCCGACACCGCCGAGCGCGACCGCGCCAACCTCTCGCTCGCCTTCGCCGAGCAGATCACCGCGGCGTTGCGCGGCATCGACCTGTCGCTGCTTTCCCTGCGCCAGGAGTGGCGTCACGACCGCAAGCGCTTCCATGAAGCCGTACAGCGGCAGCAAAACTATTTCGTGCGCGATGTCAGCTTCCAGGTCGGGATCATTGATGCCGCCGGCATGCTGGTCTACAGCAGCCTCGACCCCGAGCCGGAGCCGGTTTTGCTTGCCGATCGCGAGCACTTCCGCATTCATGTCGAGCGCAACACCGACCATCTCTTCATCAGCCGGCCGCTGGTTGGCCGCGTCTCCGGCCGCCAGACGATCCAGTTCACACGGCCCATCCATGATGCCGAGCGGCGCTTCCTCGGCGTCATCGTCATGTCGGTGGCGCCGGAGTATTTTTCGCGCTTCCACGATTCCATCAACCTCGGGCCCCAGGGCAGTGTCACTGTAGTGCGTTCCACCGGCGAGATCCTGTCGCGTTCGCCCGAAACCGAGAAGTCGATAGGACAGTCGCTCGCCGGCCGCCCGTTCATGACATCCGAGCTCGATACCGGCACTTATGCCGCGCGCGGACAGGTCGACAATGTCGAACGCATCTACACCTGGCGCCGCATCGAAGGCTTCGGCCTCGTCGTGACCATCGGCGAAGGCGTCGATGACTTGTTCGCGCCCTATTACGCCGAGCGTCGCAATTTCATCGCCGGCGGCATCGTGGCCACCGCGATCCTTGCCTTTTTCGCCTGGATCATCGCCGCGGGGCTGCGCCAGCGTGCTCGCGCCAATGCAGCGCTTGCCGAGAGCGAGGCCCGCAACCGCCTGCAAAGTGCCGCCCTGGAAGCTGTCGGCAACGGCGTCATCATCACCGATACCAATGCCCGCATCGAATGGGTCAACCATGCTTTCGAAGCGCTTACCGGCTATCGCAGGGAACAGGCGATCGGACGCCGCCCGTCGGAGCTCGTCTCTTCCGGCCTGCAGGACAACCGCTTCTACAGCAATCTCTGGAACGCCATCCAGAGCGGCAAGACCTGGCGCGGTGAGCTAGTGAACCGCCGCAGCGATCACACCCTGTATGACGAGGAACTTGTCATCGCGCCGGTCAAGGATCCCGCGGGAACCATCACCCATTTCGTCGGCATCAAGCAGGACATTTCCGAACGCAAGCGCAGCGAAAGCGCGCTGCAGGAGAGCCACGACTTGCTCGCCAAGCTGTCGCGCCAGATCCCGGGCCTGATCTTCCAGCTCCGCCTTTTTCCCGACGGACGCGCTGCCATGCCCTTCGCCAGCGATGCCCTCGCCGGCATGTACGGCATTACGCCGCCCCAGGTGCGCGACGATGTCAGCGAGCTGCTGTCCCGCATCCATGCCGACGACCTGATCGCGCTCAGCCACAATATCGAAGAGTCGGCCCGCAAGCTCCAGCCCTGGCAGCAGGAGTACCGCATCATCCTCGGCGGTGAAGTGCGGTGGCACGCCGGCAGCGCGCGTCCCGAGCGCATGGAAGACGGCAGCGTCCTCTGGCACGGCAGCATCACTGACGTCACCGAGCGCCGCAAGGCTGAAGAGCAGCTGCGTGTCGCCGCCGCCGCCTTCGAACTGCAGGAAGGCATGATGGTCACCGACGCCCGCGGCACTATCCTGCGCGTCAATTGCGCCTTCGAGGAAGTCACCGGCTACAGCGCCGAGGAAGCTGTCGGCCGGAAGCCATCGATCCTCCGGTCCAATCGCCAGGATGCCGAGTTCTATCGCAAGATGTGGGCAAGCATCAATGAAACCGGCGGCTGGCAGGGCGAGATCTGGAATCGCCGGAAGAATGGCGAGATCTATCCCGAGTGGCTGGTCATCACGGCCGTCAAGGATGCTTCCGGCAAGATCACGCACCATGTGTCCGCGTTCTCCGACATTACGCAGCGCAAGAAGACCGAAGCACAGATCCGCGACCTCGCGTTCTACGACCCGCTGACCAGCCTGCCCAACCGGCGTCTCTTCCTCGACCGCGCCGGCCAGGCACTTGCCGCCAGCGCGCGCGCGCACCGCCACGGCGCCCTGATGCTGCTCGACCTCGATCATTTCAAGACACTGAACGACACCTGCGGCCACGACGTCGGCGACGAGCTTCTTGTCCAGGTCGCGCAACGCCTCATCGGCTGCGTGCGCGAGCGCGACACCGTGGCGCGCATCGGCGGCGATGAATTCGTGATCCTCCTCGAGGAACTTAGTCCCGATGTCGCCGCCGCCGCGATGCAGGCGGAGACCATTGCATCGAAGATCATCGAAGCCCTCAACAAACCCTATCCCTTGCGCGGCTTCGCGGCCGGCGGATATCACAATACGCCGAGCATCGGGGTCTGCCGCTTTCTCGGCCATGCGCAACCGGTCGACATCCTGCTCAAGCATGCCGACATCGCTCTCTACGAAGCCAAGGACGCCGGACGCAATACCGTGCGCATGTACAACGATGCGATGCAGGCCATGCTCAACGAAAGGGCAGGGATCGAAGCAGGACTGCGCCAGGCGCTTACGGAAAACCGCTTCAAGCTCTACTACCAGCCCTTGATCGACCGGCATCGCCGCGTATCGAGTGTCGAAGCGCTCCTGCGCTGGGACATGCCTGGCCACGGCCTTGTCGCTCCCGCGCACTTTCTCGAGATCGCCGAATCCGGCAGCCTCATCCTGCAGATCGGCCAGTGGGTACTCGAGCATGCCTGCGCACAGGCCGTTGCGTGGGCGCGCGACCCCGGGACGCAAGACCTCGTCATCGGCATCAATATCAGCAAGCGCCAGTTCCGGCAGCAGGACTTCGTGCAGTCGGTCAAATCCACGGTCGAGCGCACCGGCGCCAATCCCGCGCGCCTCCGGCTGGAGGTGACGGAAAGCATGGTGCTGGAAGATGTCGACACCGCCATTTCGAAGATGGAAGCCTTGCGCAAACTCGGGATCAGTTTTTCCATCGACGACTTCGGCAAGGGCTTCGCGTCGCTTGCCTACCTGAAGCGCCTTCCGGTCGGGCAGTTGAAGATCGACCAGTCTTTCATCCACGGCATCGAATCCGACGCCGGCGACGCCGTCATCGTCCGCACGCTCATCGACATGAGCCGCACGCTCGCGCTGGAAGTCGTCGCCGAAGGCGTGGAGAGCGATGTCCAGCATTCCTTCCTGCGGGAACAGCGCTGTGACCTGTTCCAGGGCTATCTCTTCGGCAAGCCGATGACGGTGGAAGAGATGGAGCGCATGGTCGGGACACTGGCAAATGCGGGCTGACGAGAAGCTGCGTTCCTGCAATACGGCGCTGTCGTGAATCCGCTACATCGCGTCGCGTTTCAACAATTCTTCTCCCTTCATTTGATGCTTCCCAATCGCATGCGGCCGCAAGCTGATATTCAGTAGGGGACACTGCCGTCTTCCTACGGCGGTGCTTCCCCAAAAAAACAATTCGAGGAGGCATCATGAACCGCAAGCTGCTCGCCGCCGCACTCTGCTCCTGCACCGCC
>NZ_LSTO01000001.1:3901371-3909080 GCF_002211445.1 Noviherbaspirillum denitrificans
TTACCGCCATCGGCTTCGTCCACGCTACACCGCAGCAGGCATGGCGCGTGCTGACCGACTATGAACGCCTGCCTGATTTCGTTCCTGACCTGATATCGGTGCGGATATTATCCCGCGCCGGGAACGTGGTGCGCATCGAGCAAATGAGCAGCGCCGGCTTCTTTATCCTGTCGCACACGATTCGCATGGTGCTGCAGATCGAGGAAGCGCCCTTTGCGACCATCGACGTCGCGCTGGTCGAGGGGGACATGCGCCGCTACGACACGCACTGGGACATGGAGCCCAGCGGACATGGCGCGGCGGCGGGAACGCGCATCACCTTCAGCGGCACGATGGAGCCGGATTTCGCGATCCCTTCGGTGTTCGGCCGCGCCCTCGTGGAAGCCAGCCTGAAGCGGACGGTGGAAGCGGTGGTCGTCGAGATCGAGCGGCGCAACGCGCACTAGAATCCGCGATCCGTCCTGAACTTGTCCGTCGCCGCGACCAGTGCCTCGGCAATCCCCGGCTCGTAGCCGGAATGGCCCGCGTCGTCGATCACCTTCATCACCGACCCCGGCCACGCCGCGTGCAAGCGGAATGCCGACAGCGGCGGACACACGACGTCATAGCGCCCCTGCACGATCACCGCCGGCAGGTGGCAGATGCGGTCCATGTTGCGGATCAGCTGGTCTTCGCTGAAGAATCCCTTGTTCACGAAATAATGCGCTTCCAGCCGGCCGACGCCGATGCTGATCTTGTCGGAACTGAAATCGGCGATGGCTTCCGGATCGGGGCGCAGGAACAGGCAGCGTCCTTCGTAGCGGCTCCAGCGGCGCGCTGCCGGAATGTAAATCTCGGGATCGTCGCAGAAGAGGCGCTTCGCGTAGGCCTGCAGCAGGTCGCCGCGTTCGTCGGCCGGGACACCGGCAGCGAATTCGTGATGCACCTCCGGGAAGAACCAGCGGATGCCGTTCAGGAACCAATCGATCTCTTCCTGTGTGCAGAGGAAGATGCCGCGCAAGACGAAGCCGGAGCAGCGTTCGGGATGCGCCTGCCCGTAGGCCAGCGCCAGCGTCGAGCCCCAGGAGCCGCCGAACACCAGCCATTTGTCGATGCCGAGCATGATGCGCAGGCGTTCGATGTCGGCCACCAGCAGCGGCGTGGTGTTGTTGCGGTATTCGCCCAGCGGCGTGGACTTGCCGGCCCCGCGCTGGTCGAACAGTACGATGCGGTAGTGCGCCGGGTCGAAAAAGCAGCGGTGCCGGGGCGACAGGCCGCCGCCGGGGCCGCCGTGCAGGAACAGCACCGGCTCGCCTTCGGAGTTGCCGCACTCTTCCCAATACAGGGTATGCAGCTCGTCCACGGGCAGCATGCCGGCGCGGTACGGTTCGATCAGGGGATACAGGGGCAGGTCGTCCATGATGTGTGCGTGTTGTGGGTCTTCCATTTTAGCCGCCCCATATTTTTTTCCGAAGGAGTAGCCATATCCGATTATTTCCTGTAGACTTCAGGCCCTTCAGACGTGGTGACAAACGTCAAGCAGTTTCCTGGAGCGGTAGTTCAGTCGGTTAGAATACCGGCCTGTCACGCCGGGGGTCGCGGGTTCGAGTCCCGTCCGCTCCGCCAAAATAAAAAAAGACGAACCTTCGGGTTCGTCTTTTTTTTCGCCTGCCCGGTTTGCACCGGGCTGCATTCTTCTTACGCGGCTTTCTTCTGCTGCTCTTCCCCGCCCAGCGCTTCCACCAGCTCGGCGACCATCTTCGCCAGTTCGCCGGTCATCAGCGCAAAATCGGTATCGAAACGCTCATCCTCGTTCTGCGTGGACGAATCGGCATTTTCCTTCAGCACATCCAGCGGCGCGACGCGCTTGACCGCCAGCGTCTCGGTCAGCACGAAGGACACGCGGTCGGCCCAGGTCATTGCCAGGCGCGTGCACTGCTTGCCGCTGGCGATGTGGCGGCGTACGTCTTCCGGCTCCAGCGTGTGGCGCACGTAGCGAACCGTCGCCTTGCCTTCGCCGGTGGAACGCAGTTCGGTGTCCTGGTCGACCGTGAAGCCGGCCGGCGCTTCATCTGCGGCGAGCCAGTCAGTCATTGCCGACAGCGGTGAACGCTCGGTGCGCAGCGCGGCGAAAGGCAGGGTTTCCAGCGACTTGAGCAGGATCTTGAATACTTCGTCGGCCTTGGCCGCGCCAGCGGCATCGATCACCAGCCAGCCGTTGACCGGGTCGATCCACACGCGCGTGCTGCGCTGGATGCTGAACGCGCGCGGAAGCAATTCGTCGGTGACCTGCTCCTTCAGTTCCTTCATCTGCTTGCGACCCGGCTTGAAGCCCTGCTGTTCCTCGATCTCGGCGGCGCGCGCCTTGGTGACCTGGTTGATGACGGTGGACGGCAGCAGCTTCTTTTCGGTGGCGAGCTGCAGCAGCATCTGGCGGTTGACGGTGTGCACCAGCATGCCGTTCTCGCGCGGCGAGACCCAACCCTGCGTCTGCAGGTCAAGACTGGTGCACGGCGCGAAGGCCTGGGGCGCGAGTGCCGCTTCGAGCTGTTCGGAGGACAGGGTCCACGGAGCGGTGAGACGATAGATCTGGAGATTCTTGAACCACATGATGCGCGCCTGAAAAAAACGGAGGCGCCATTTTACCCGCCGGCCCCGGGAGCGTCTGTAGTTTCCTCGCCAAACAGGCCGAGCTGGTGGAAATCCTCATCCTCTTCCAGACGGACGCCGACGCCGAGCAGGCGCACCGGCCGGTTGCCGCGCGGGTAGGCGGTGTCGAGCAGCCGGTAGCAGGCGGCCTCGTCGATGATAGTGCTCACGCACTCCGCGGTGGTGCGGCGGAAATCAGCGAAGCGCATTTTCACGAACAGCTTGTGGATGTGGCGCTCCGCCTGTGCGCGCTGCACGCGCTGGCGAAGCAGGTCGATCAACGGCGCCAGCTCGCGGCGGCAGGCGTCGAGGTCCTGCAAGTCGGTGACGTAGGTTTCCTCGACGCTGACCGATTTGCGCTCGCGGCTCGGGCTGACCTGGCGGCGATCGACGCCGCGGCTCAGGTTGTACAGGCTGCCGCCGAATTTGCCGAAGTGGCGCTGCAGATCGAGAACGGTCCACGCGCGCAGGTCGCCGCAGGTGAACGCGCCCAGCTTCTTGAGCTTCATCGCGGTGACCTTGCCGACGCCGAACAGCTTGTCGACCGGGAGCGCGGCGACGAATTCATCCACCTCATGCGGGCGCACGACAAACTGCCCGTTCGGCTTGTTCCAGTCGCTGGCGATCTTGGCGATGAACTTGTTCGGCGCGATGCCGGCCGAGGCGGTGATGCCCACGGTGTCGAAGATGCGCTGCCGAATCTCCTGCGCGATGAGCGTCGCGCTATTGCGGAAGTGCGGCGAGTCGGTGACGTCGAGATAGGCTTCGTCGAGCGACAGCGGTTCGACGAGGTCGGTGTAGTCGCGGTAGATGGCAAGGATCTGCTTCGATGCGGCGCGGTACTTCTCCATCGCCGGCGGCATCACGATCAGGTCGGGGCAGCGCTGCAATGCCTGCGACATCGCCATCGCGGAGCGGATGCCGAACTTGCGTGCTTCGTAATTGCAGGTGGCGACCACGCCGCGCTGGTCCGGCCTGCCGCCGACCGCCAGCGGTTTTCCGCGCAGCGAAGGATCGTCACGCATCTCGACCGAGGCGTAGAAACAGTCGCAATCGCAGTGGATGACTTTGCGGAGGGGAGCGGACACGGTGCGTTACGTCGCGCGAGGAAAGCGGAGGCCTTCATTGTACTGGGGGAAGGCCTCCGCCGCAGCGGCGTAACGTTTAAAACGATCAGCGGCCGGACGAGTTCGTGCCGTCGACGTTGCGCTGCACGCCAGGCTCGTTGCGCGAGGCCTTCAGCGCGGCGTTGGCTTCACGCTTCTCTTCCTTGTATTCCTGCTTTGCCGCCTTTTTCTTGTCCTTGTACTCGGCCTTGGCCTGCTTGCGCGTTTCGCGGCGTTGTACGTAGGGATCGACCGGCGTGCTGGCTGAAGGCGTGCTGGTGACGGTCGAGGTGGTGGCTGCGCCGGCCGGCGCGGTCGTCGCGGCGGCTCCCGAGCCGGATGCGGATGATCCGGTCGCGGCAGCGCCCGAGCTGTTCTCGACCGGGACTGGCACGGCAATGCCGGCGGCCGGGCCGGTGGTAGCGGTAGAGCTTTGCGCCTGCGCCATGCTGGCGGCGGCGATCAGAACGGAACCGAAAAGAATCCTGTGCAGTGTTGCCATCATCAACTCCTGAAAGAAAGGGACTCGGAGGCGCGCCGTGTTGCCGCGCGCCGCGGAGAAAGCCCGTGATTCCCGGGATGCTGCGGCTTTCGTTACCGGACTGACAAGAGAGACGAGTGGGAAGTTCCGGATTTTGTGCCTTCAGGCAAGGCTGTAACATTTAGAAAATTGTTGGCAGCAGGTAATTTTGATATAACAACAGTTCCACTCAGCACATCCGACTCATGGCTCTCATCTCCAGCACAGCGGTTGCCAGTACCGTCCCGGAAACCGGGACAGCCCCCAGCAATCCGGTCAATCCAGTGATCGGCAAACCGATCTCCGGCGATTACCGCATCGATGCCCTGCTCGAATCGGCGGACTACCGCTGGAACGCCGGCAGTCCGCTCGGCACTGCCGTTGAAGTAACCTACAGCTTCATGTCGGAAAAGCCGTCCTACGGCGGCACCGACAGCGACGGCTCGACCGGATTCCAGACATTCAGCAACGCGCAGCGGGCAGCGGTGCGCGACATCTTCGCGCAGCTCGCCACGATGCTGAACATCAGCTTCCGTGAAGTCGCCGACGTCGGTTCCAACTATGGCCAGATCCGCTTCGGCAACAATATGCAGCCCGATTCATCGGGTTACGCCTTCCTGCCGAATTCGGACAGCAGCGACATTTCTGGCGATGTGTGGATCAGCCTCGACTATTCGACAGAGCAGACACCCGGCAGCTTCAGCTATTCGACGCTGCTGCACGAGATCGGCCATGCGCTCGGATTGAAGCACCCTGGCAATTACAACGCCGGCGAAGCCCCGGTGCAAGACGCCAACGCGACCTACCTCGGCCAGGCCGAGGACATCCAGCAATACACGCTGATGTCCTACCGCGACGCGAGCTATTCCGAGGGCCAGCAGCGGACCTGGTACGGTCTCTACGACATGCTTGCGCTGCAGTACCTGTACGGGGCGAAGAGCGTCAATACCGGCGACGCCAACACCTACAGCTACAACGACGCATCGGGCCGCAACCTGACCTTGATCCAGGACAGCGCCGGCACGCAGGACACGATCGATTTGTCCGCGGTGACCATCGGCGCGCATGTCGACTTGCGCGGCGGCGGCTTCAGCTCGGTGGGCAAGGGCCAAAGCGGACATCTTGCGATCGACAACCTGACGATCATGGCCGGCACCATGATCGAGAACCTGGTGGCGACCGCGGGCAACGACACGATCACCGGCAATGCTGCGTCGAACCGGATCACCAGCGGCGGCGGCAGCGATACCATCGATGGCGGCGGCGGAACGGACACCGTTATCCTGCAGGGCAATCGCGGTGCGTGGAAGCTTGCAGTGAGCGGTGCCACGGTGACCGCGAACCGCACCGACAATTCCGCGACGTCTGCGCTCAGCAATGTGGAGCGCATCCAGTTCAACGACATGAACGTCAACCTGCAGGCGGGCGATGCCGCGAAATCGGTGACGGCGGCGCAGCTGAAATCGATCGAGGAACTGTATGTCGCCTACTTCAACCGCATCCCCGATGCCGACGGTCTCTCCTACTGGGCCGGCCAGCTCAAGGGCGGGCAAACGATCACCCAGGTGGGCGAGTCCTTCTACAGCGCCGCGGTGCAGTATGCAACACTGACGGGCTACAGCTCGGACATGGGCAACGCCGATTTCGTGCGCGTGATTTACAAGAATGTGCTCGGACGCAGCGGCACGAACGCACCACCGGACGCGGACATCAATTACTGGGCGAATGAAATCGCCCAGGGCAGGGAGACCCGCGGATCGCTGATCAGCACCATGCTCAATTCCGCACACAGCTTCAAGGGCGACACCACCTGGGGCTGGGTCGCCGACCTGCTCGACAACAAGGTCGCGGTCGCCAACTACTTTGCCGTCGACAACGGGTTGAATTACAACACCGCCGAGGATTCAATCAGCAAGGGCATGGCGATCGCCGCCGCCATCTCGGCGACCGATACCGGTGCCGCAATTCAACTGATCGGCCTGCCCGCCTGAAGAAATTTCCGGCGGTCTGGCGAAATTACACGCGCGCCTCCCATTTGGGCGCGCCGCGTGTGCAAAACGCACGGCGGCATGGAGTTTGCACATCCTGATCTTCCTTTGAATCATGTGGAGCAAGATCATGGCCAGCAACACACTCGACCCCGACAACATTCCCGAACCCGACCGCAAGCTCGGCAAGGGGCATGGCACCGGTTCGCTCGGCCCGAGCGATACCTCCGACTCAGGCAGCGACGTGCAAGGCGGACTGCGCTGGGCGGAGGAAGCCGACATCGGACTGGACAAGGGCACCTATGAAGATCCCGACAGCGGACGGCGCGATGTGAGCGCCGGGCCGGACATCGGCGATGCGGGCCTCGACAGCGATACCGATGCGGTCGGGACAGGCGAACGCGGAACAGCGGGACGTGATTCGGATATCGAAATGGGCGCGGACATTGATGTGGACCGCATCGATTACCTGAATGCGGACGAGGACGCCAGCCTGGATGATGCCGACTCGCCGCCGCCGCGTTCCAACGATCCGGGACGTCCGCAGCAGCGGCGCTAGCCTGGAATGGCTGGCATGGACGCACCGCTCGATTGCGTGATCGTCGGCGCCGGTGCGGCGGGCCTGACTGCCGCCACCTACCTCGCCCGCTTCCGGCGCCGCTTTGTGATTCTCGACGGTGGCACCAGCCGCCTGCTGCTCGTCCCGACCTCGCACAACACCCCCGGCTACGTCGGCGGCGTGCACGGTGCTGACCTGCTGTCGCGGCTGCGTGCCCAGGTGGCGGAGTACGGTGTGTCCGTCACACCTGGCACTGTCGATGCGCTCGACCGCCTGCCTGACGGCGGCTTCCACGCGAGCGCCGGTGAGGCGCGATTGCTGGGGGCGTCCGTCATCATGGCCACCGGCGTGGTCGACGTTGCGCCTGAAATCCCGGAGGTCAAGGAAGCGTTGGCAGCGGGCTTGCTGCGCTTCTGCCCGATCTGTGACGGCTTCGAGGCGAGCGGCCGCAAGGTGGCGGTCGTCGGACGCGGCAAAGGCGGTCTCGGCGAGGCGCTCTTCATGCGCCACTACACGCCGCAGGTGACGCTGCTGTCGATCAGGGGCACGATCGAACCCGATGACGAGGAAAGCGAGCGGATCGTCCGCGCCGGTGTGCGCGTGGTGCGCGAGCCGGTAACGCTGTCACGCCTTGGCGACGGACTGCGTGCGCGTCTGTACGATGGCAGCGAAGAACGCTTCGATGTGGTGTATGCCGCGCTCGGCACCATCGTCAACTCCGGCCTGGCGCAACGGCTTGGCGCGCGAGTGACGGAGGCAGGCTGCCTGCTGGTCGACGCGCACCAGCAGACGTCGGTCGAGGGCTTGTATGCGGCGGGCGACATCGTTGCCGGGCTGAACCAGATTGCCGTCGCGATGGGCCAGGCGGCAGTTGCCGCGACAGCCGTGCACAACCGCCTGCGGCGGTG
>NZ_LSTO01000001.1:3909090-3916649 GCF_002211445.1 Noviherbaspirillum denitrificans
CGTAAAGAAAGTGTCGATGGAGCTCGGCGGCAATGCGCCGTTCATCGTGTTCGACGATGCAGACCTCGACCTTGCCGTGCAGGGCGCGCTCGCGAGCAAGTACCGCAACGCAGGACAGACTTGCGTCTGCGTCAACCGCATTTACGTGCACGACAAGGTGTATGACGTTTTCGCGGAAAAACTGGTCGCTGCGGTGCGTCAGCTCAAGGTGGGCGACGGCGTTGCGCCGGGGGTCAACATCGGCCCCCTGATCGACGGCAAGGCGGTCGCAAAGGTGGAAGAACACATCAGCGATGCCATTGCCAAGGGGGGCGTCCTTCTCTGCGGCGGGCAGCGCCACGCGCTGGGCCGTACCTTCTTTGAGCCGACGGTCATCGCCAATGTCACGTCTGCGATGAAGGTGGCACGCGAGGAAACATTCGGGCCGCTGGCGCCGTTGTTCCGCTTCAAGTCGGACGATGAAGTCATCGCCATGGCCAACGATACCGAATTCGGCCTCGCCAGCTATTTCTACAGCCGCGATATCGCGCGCATCTGGCGTGTCGCCGAAGCGCTGGAGTACGGCATGGTCGGCATCAATACTGGTCTCATCTCCAACGAAGTGGCTCCCTTCGGCGGCGTCAAGCAGTCGGGAATCGGACGCGAAGGGTCAAAGTACGGCATCGACGATTACCTCGTCATCAAGTACCTGTGCATGGGTAGCATGCAGTAGCCTTCATCCCCGCCGAATGCCCCGTTCGGAAAATGCAGATACAACACCGGCGTGTTCGGCGGGACAATGCGAGCGTCGCCTGCTGCGCAATCGACGCATCCCTGGACATGACAACGTCCCCTCCTTTGTCCGGGTTGGCCTTCCTCCGTGCGGAGGAAGGTTTTTTTTTACGGCGCGGCGCCGGCCAGCACAACAACAAGAATGGACAGGAAGAGAGACGGAGACATGAGACAACGCCTGAACTTCGCCCAATGGAAAGTCATACACCAGCTGATCGCCGCCTTCGGTCTGGTGACCGTGCTGATGCTGGCGCTGGTATCGGTCAGCGTCCACAGTATCTCGACGCTCAGCGCGACATCTGAACAGGCATTGAAGGACACCTTCCCGAGGGCGATGATGATCCGGGAAGTGACAGCCCACCTCAACCTGATCAGCCAGTCCGCGCGCAACGCCGTGATCATGACCGACCAGGCGCAGGTGCGGAAGGAGCTTGAACAGGCAGCCGATGCCGGAAAGCGAATCACCGAGGTATTGAAGCGGCTGGAAGCGGCTGCCGGACGCGATGATGAAAAGCCGCTGCTTAAAGAGATCGCGGAGATCGATGCCGGCTATCGCGAGGTACTGTCGCGCTTTGTCACGATCGTTGCGGAAGACCGTATCAACGAGGCGAAGAACCTGCTTCTGGTCGAGCTTCGCCCGCTGGAGCTGGCGTACTTCGACGCACTCGACAAGCTCGATGCGCGCCAGGGTAATGCCATTGCCGCCGCGAACCAGCGCGTCGACGACGTGGTCGCGTCGGGCATGGCGCTCGTGACGGTGTTGGCGGGCATGTCGCTGGCCGCGAGCATTGCGGTGAGCATCGTGTTCGGCATGCAGTTGCGCAGGCGGTTGGGCGGAGAGCCGCACCGGGCCGCCGAGGTCGCGCGCAATATCGCCGGCGGCGCCCTGTCGGTGGACGTTTCGGTCGCGCCGGGCGATCGTTCCAGCGTCCTGTATGCCATCAAGTCCATGCGTGACAGCCTGGCCGATATCGTGCGCCGGGTGCGAACCGGGTCGGAAGCGATCACGACCACATCGCAGGCCATGGCGGCCGAAATCGCGGAGATGGCGGCACGGGCCGAACGTCAGGCGGCGGCGCTGGAGAAGACCGCTGCCTCCACCGGACAGCTGACATCCATCGTCAAGCGCAGCGCCGACGATGCACGCGAAGCCAACGCACATGTCCTCGCTGCCTCCCGCATCGCCGCCCGGACCGGCGCAACGGTCGGCGACGTCGTCCGCACCATGGAACTGATCAATCAGTCGGCCAAAAAAATCGTCGATATCATTTCAGTGATCGACGGCATCGCCTTCCAGACAAATATCCTGGCGCTGAATGCTGCTGTCGAAGCCGCCCGCGCGGGCGAGCAGGGACGCGGATTCGCCGTGGTCGCCGCTGCGGTACGCACGCTTGCCCAGCAATCCGCCTCCGCCGCGAAGGAAATCAAGGAACTGATTTCCGAATCCGTGGACCGCGTGGATTCGGGCGCGGCACTGGCGACGGAAGCCGGCAGCTACATGACGGAGCTGGAACAAAGCGTGGCCCGGGTGTCGTCCATCATGTCCGACATGACCCATGCTGCTGCGGAACAGGCGAACGGACTTGAGGAAATCAACGAGGCAATCGGCCAGATGGATCTGGTGACGCGAAAGAATGCCGAACACGCCGCGCAGGGCGCGGAAACAGCGGTTGCGCTGGAACGGCAGGCCACGGAATTGCACCTGACCGTCAAGGTGTTCCAGGTATAGCGCCTTTCCCGGGGAAGCCTTGCATTAGAAGGAATTGCCATGACCCGTATGCCCGCCGACGTCAGCCTGATCGATTCGCGCCATGCCGCGCGGCGCCTGGCGGCTGCGCTGTGCATCGTGACGCTCGGAAGCAGCGGGATGTATATCTTGCCGGTCGTCATGCCTGCGGTGCAGCAGGAATTCAGCGCCAGCCGGGCCGGCATTTCCCTGGCATATACCGTGACGATGGTTGCATCAGGCGTCGGCGGCATGCTGTGCGGCCGTGCCGCCGACCGGTATGGCCTTGCCGCAGTCGTGGCCCTGGGGGCCCTCGGTGTAGCGGCGGGCTATGTGCTGGCCGGACTATCATCGAACATCATCCTGTTCGTCCTTGCGCACGGCATGCTGATCGGATTACTCGGAATTGCCAGTGCCTTCGTCCCGCTCATGGCCGATACCGCGTTGTGGTGGAACAGGCGGCGCGGCATCGCCGTCGCGATTTGCGCCAGCGGCAACTATGTCGCCGGCACGGTCTGGCCTCCGCTCGTGCAATGGGGTGTCGAGCATGTCGGATGGCGCCATACTTACACCGTCCTCGGCTTGTCCTGCGGCGCGGGCATGGCTGCGTTGTGTATGGCCTTGCGCAAGCGGCCGCCGCTGCCTTTGGCGGCTGCTACTGCTTCGGCGGGTGGTCACGCCGTTCACGATACTCGACCGTTCGGCTTGCCTGCGGGCCTGGCGCAAATGCTGCTGTTCATCGCATCGGTCAGCTGTTGCGTGGCGATGTCAATGCCGCAGGTACATATTGTCTCGTACTGCACGGATCTCGGCATCAATCCGGCGCGCGGCGCCGAGATGCTTTCGCGGATGCTCGGCTTCGGCATCGTCAGCCGCCTGGCATCCGGCTGGATAGCCGACCATCTGGGAGGCATGCGCACACTCATCCTCGGATCGGCACTCCAGACGCTGGCATTGCTGCTCTTCCTGCCTTTCGACGGACTGGTCACGCTGTACATCATCTCGGCGATGTTCGGCCTGTTCCAGGGCGGTATCGTGCCTTCCTATGCCATTGTCGTACGCGAATATTTCCCGCCAAGGGAAGCGGGGGCGCGCGTCGGTTCGGTCATGTTTGGCACCTTGCTCGGCATGGCCCTCGGGGGATGGATGTCGGGGAAGATTTTCGACCTGACCGGTTCTTACCGTATGGCGTTTATCAACGGCGTCGGCTGGAATCTGTTCAACCTTGCCCTGGTCTCGTGGCTCTTCATGCGTGCGCACAGACAGCGGGCGTCCGCATGAGGACAGGCTTTCGGCCCACCTCAACCTGCAACAAACCCCCCCTTCGGAAAATGCAGATTGTGCCGCCCCGGTCGCTGCGACACACTGCAAAGCATTGGCAAAAAGCGAAATTCCAGTATGAAAATCGACGGCATTGACATCCCGCTGTTGCACCAGTGGGTTGGCAAGACGGAATCAATCCAGGACGTGGTGCACCCCGCGCTGGCGGCCGGCATGGCCGCCGTGCTGGACCGCGATGCGGCGCCGCAGGCCGGCGAGCCGCTGCCGCCGCTGTGGCACTGGATGGTGTTCTGGAACACCGCGCGCCAGTCGGAACTGGGACATGACGGACATGCGCAGCGGGGCAAGTTTTTGCCGCCGGTGCCGCTGCCGCGCCGGATGTGGGCGGGCGGGCGGCTGAATTTCCTGGCACCCATCGACATCGGCAGCGCACTCAGCCGCACGTCGACGATCAAGGCAGTGGACGTCAAGCGCGGCAAGAGCGGCGACATGGTGTTCGTCACGGTCGAACATGCGATTTCGAACGCGGACGGCATCGCGCTGGTCGAGGAGCATGACATCGTTTATCGCGATGCACCGCAAGGCACCCGGCAGACGCAGCCGGTACAGGCGCCGTCCGGCGCGACATGGACCGAATCGGTGAGTCCCGACCCGACGCTGCTGTTCCGCTATTCGGCACTGACCTTCAACGGCCACCGTATCCATTACGACCGCAGCTATGCCACCGAAGTCGAGGGCTATCCCGGGCTGATCGTGCATGGGCCGCTGCTTGCGACGCTGCTGGTGGAACTGGCGCAGCGCAGGATGCCGGGCGCCGCGATCAAGTCTTTCAGCTTCCGCGCGGTCAGCCCGCTGTTCGATATCGAGCCCTTCGAGATTTGCGGGGAACCGCCCGATGCGGACGGCGTGGTCAAGCTGTGGGCGAAGAATGTACGCGGCGAGCTTGCGATGCAGGCCCAGGCCGTGCTGGCGATGTGAACAGACAGGAGCAGACATGCAGCACCAGCAGGATTCATATCAGGATATCAGGGACGCTGTCCGGGCATTGTGCGCGGAGTTCCCGCAGGAATATTTCCGCCGTGTCGACGAAGAGCGCGGCTATCCGGAGAAGTTCGTCGATGCGCTGACCAGGGCCGGCTGGCTGGCCGCATTGATCCCGCAGGAATACGGCGGCTCCGGCCTCGGCCTGACCGAAGCGTCGGTGATCATGGAAGAAATCAACCGCTCCGGCGGCAATTCGGGCGCATGCCACGGCCAGATGTACAACATGGGCACGCTGCTGCGCCACGGTTCCGAAACACAAAAGCGCCTCTATCTGCCGAAGATCGCGAGCGGCGAACTGCGCCTGCAATCGATGGCGGTGACCGAACCGACCACCGGCACCGACACCACGAAGATCAAGACCAATGCGGTGAAGAAGGGCGACCGCTACGTGGTCAACGGCCAGAAGGTGTGGATCTCGCGCGTGCAGCATTCCGACCTGATGATCCTGCTGGCGCGCACCACGCCGCTGGCGGAAGTCACGAAAAAATCGGAAGGCATGTCGATCTTCATCGTCGACCTGAAGGACGCGATCGGCAAGGGGATGTCGGTGCAGCCGATCCCCAACATGGTCAATCACGAGACGAACGAGCTGTTTTTCGAGAACCTGGAAATCCCGGCAGAAAACCTGATCGGCGAGGAAGGCAAGGGCTTCAAGTACATCCTCGACGGCCTGAATGCGGAACGCACATTGATCGCCGCCGAATGCATCGGTGACGGCTACTGGTTCATCGACAAGGTAAGCGGCTATGTGAAGGAACGTGAAGTGTTCGGCCGCCCGATCGGCCAGAACCAGGGCGTGCAATTTCCGATTGCGAAGGCGTTCATCAACATCGAGGCGGCCAACCTGATGCGCTTCAAGGCCTGCGAATTGTTCGATGCGCACCAGCCCTGCGGCGCGCAAGCGAACATGGCGAAGATGCTGGCGGCCGATGCATCGTGGGAAGCGGCCAATGCCTGCCTGCAATTCCACGGCGGCTTCGGCTTTGCGTGCGAATACGACGTCGAGCGCAAGTTCCGCGAAACGCGCCTGTACCAGGTCGCGCCGATCTCGACCAATTTGATCCTGTCTTACGTGGCCGAGCATGTGCTCGGATTGCCGCGTTCATTCTGAATGGAGCCACACCCCATGCGTCCGCTGGAAGGAATTACCGTCATCACGCTCGAACATGCGATCGCCGCGCCGTTCTGCACACGCCAGCTCGCGGATCTCGGCGCCCGTGTCATCAAGGTCGAACGCCCCGGCGTCGGTGACTTCGCCCGCGCCTATGACGAACGCGTGCGCGGCCTGTCGTCCCATTTCGTCTGGACCAACCGTTCGAAGGAAAGCCTGACGCTGGACGTCAAACATGAGGAAGCGGGCCGCATCCTCGGCAAATTGCTCGACGGCGCCGATGTGCTGGTACAGAACCTCGCGCCCGGCGCGGCTGACCGTCTCGGGCTGTCGTACGAAAAGCTGAAGGAAAAGTATCCGCGCCTGATCGTGTGCGACATTTCCGGCTACGGCCTCGATGGCCCGTACCGCGACAAGAAAGCCTACGACCTGCTGATCCAGAGCGAATCCGGCTTCCTGTCGATCACCGGTACGCCGGACGAACCGGCCAAGGCGGGCTGCTCGATCGCGGATATTTCGGCCGGCATGTATGCATACACCAATATCCTCGCCGCGCTGCTGCAGCGCGGAAAGACCGGACGCGGTTCCCATGTCGACGTGTCGATGCTGGAGAGCATGGTCGAATGGATGAGCTTTCCGATGTACTACGCGTTCGACGGCGCCGAGCCGCCCCGGCGCGCGGCGGCCGCCCATGCGACGATCTATCCGTACGGCCCCTTCCCGGCCGGCGACGGCAAGATCGTGATGCTTGGCTTGCAGAATGAACGGGAATGGACGGTGTTCTGCGACAAGGTGCTGAAACAGCCCACGCTCGCCGCCGATCCCCGGTTCTCGTCCAATTCGCGCCGCACCGAAGCGCGCACGGCATTGCGTGAAATCATCGTCGATACCTTTGCGTCCCTGACCGGAGAGCAGGTGGTCGAACGGCTGGATGCCGCGCAGATCGCGAACGCGCACATGAATGACATGCACGACCTCTGGCAGCATCCGCAACTCGCGGCGCGCGGACGCTGGTCCGAGGTCGACACGCCGGTTGGCAAGGTGCCCGCGCTGCTGCCGCCGGGCCTGCCCGATACCTGCCCGCCGCGCATGGAGCCGATTCCCGCGCTCGGCCAGCATTCCACGGCCATTCTTGCGGAACTCGGCTATGGCGGTTCCGATATTGCCCTGCTCAAGTCGCAGGGCGTCATTTGAATCAGGCAAACATGAGCCCATCACTTCACCGATCCTACCTCTTCGTTCCGGGCAACCGGCCGGAACGTTTCGACAAGGCCTGCGCCACTGCCGCGCATGCCATCATCATCGATCTGGAAGATGCGGTTCCGCCCGACGAAAAGGCGGCGGCCCGCGATAGTATCGCGCGCTGGCTCCGTCCGGAACACCGCGTCCTGGTGCGCATCAACAGCGCAGGTTCCGCATGGTTCCGCGATGATGTCCGGCTCTGTGCAATGGCGGGCGTGGCAGGCATCGTGCTGCCCAAAGCCGAGCGCGCCGACGACGTGTTCATGATTCACTGCGCATCGCCGGACAAGCCGGTGTTCCCGCTGGTCGAGAGTGCATGGGGACTGGAAAATGCGCGGGTGCTCGCGCGCACGCCGCATGTGCGCCGCCTGATGTTCGGCTCGA
>NZ_LSTO01000001.1:3916659-3926169 GCF_002211445.1 Noviherbaspirillum denitrificans
GCACGCCGAAAGAACCATCGATTTTTGCGAAGTGTTTCTTCACGACGCTTCACTGCTGTCCGCCTGCATTCCTGTGGCGCCTGTCCGCATCGCAAGGCTTTCTGCCGCCTGCCAACAAAGCGCGGCGTTGTGTTGATACATAGTTGGACAGCAAAGCCTGACGCATTGCCTAAAAACCGATAGAAATCAAGTGCTTGTAACCACGGGCGCATGTTTTGCTTGAGGCTGTCGCCCGTGGCAAGCCCAGGGGGCGTGCAGTTCTGGACACGAGGAAAGCACCATGACGCAATCGAGAAAGCAGGAGCCGATGCACACCATGAGACATGACGGCATGCGCGCCACTTACCGCTCGCGCCCGCATGACATCCACAACCTCTACGTCAGCCTGAAGCAATGGCGTATCTTTCATGCCGTGATCGACTGTGGCGGATTCGCGGAAGCGGCCAAGTCGCTTCACCTCAGCCAGTCCACGATCAGCTATACGGTATCGAAGCTGCAGGAGCAGCTCGGCACGCAGCTGTTGCGTATCGAAGGACGCAAAGCCATCCTTACGCCGGAAGGGCGCGCGCTACTGGAGCGATCGCGCAATGTGCTCAAGGAAGCGGTCGAGCTGGAAACCTTTGCCAAGAACCTCGGCCAAGGCTGGGGTGACGAGGTGCGCCTGGTGGTCGACCACAACTTTCCCGTGCATCTCCTGACCCAGGCCCTCAGCCGCTTCGCCGAGATCGGCAAGGGTGCCGCGCATGTGCGGTTGCGCGAGGTGCCGACCCTGCAGGCGGAAGACATCGTGCGCGATCCGAACGTGGATCTCGCCATCAGCGAGCGCGTGCCGCTCGGCTATCTCGGCGAGCCACTGACCGAGGTCGAATATGTTGCCGTCGCCCACCCGGCGCATCCGCTGATGCAGCTGGGCAGGGAGCCGAGTTCGATCGACCTCGGCCGGCATATCCAGATCGACATGGGCCCGGTGAACGCGACCAGCAAGGCGGGCAACCGAGGTCCCAAGCAAGTGCGCCGCTGGACCATGAACAGTTTCGATACGGTTGTCGCCGCCGCCTGCGAGGGCCTGGGCTATGCGTGGCTGCCCAAGCATCGCGTGCAGAAATGGCTGGACCAGGGTCAGTTGGCTTGCCTGCCCCTGGTCGACAAGGTGTCGCACAAATCGATGCTGTACCTGATCCACGGACGACCGTGGTTCACCACGCCGGCAGCGACACGGCTGGCCGAGGTGTTGCGCAGCTTTGCGGCAAAGGACGGCGATCGCCGCAGCGAAGCGTTGCGGGGCGAAATGGGAGAGGGGTGAGAAAGAAGCGGGGCGCCTCGCGCCCCGGACATGATCAGGTACAGCCGGAGGACGCTTACTTGTGCACTTCCATGTCCGGCCTTGCTGCAGCCATGAAGGGCGCATGGCCGGGTGTCACCGAATCCGGCCGGATGTTGTACTTCTCGATCAGGCGGTAGAGCGTCACGCGCGAAACGCCGAGCAGCGATGCGGCGCGCGAGATCTGGTTGCGCGACTGCGAGAGCGCGCGCCGGATCATCATGCGCTCGGCTGCGGCTCGCGCGTCTTCAAGCGACATCAGCTGCGACTGGTCATTGCTGCGATCCAGGCCGAGGTCTTCCGGCTGGATGAAGCGTCCTTCCGCCATCACTGTTGCGCGCTGCACGCGATTGACGAGCTCACGCACATTGCCGGGCCAGGAATGGCTCAGCATCGCATTCATCGCCGCCTTCGAGAAGCCGCGCAGGCTGCGGTTGTGCATGCCGGCGAACTGGCTGAAGTAATGCTTGGCGATGTCCTCGATATCCTGTCCGCGGTCGGCCAGCGGTGGCATGTCGATGCAGACCACGTTGATGCGGTAGTAGAGGTCTTCGCGGAAGCGTCCCTGGCGCACGGCTTCGGCAAGGTCGATATGGGTCGCGGCGATCACGCGCACATCGATCTCGATCGAGTCGTTGCCGCCCACGCGCTCGATGGTCTTTTCCTGCAGGAAGCGCAGCAGGTTCACCTGCATGTCGAAGGGCATGTCGCCGATCTCGTCCAGGAACAGCGTACCGCCCTGTGCCGCTTCGATGCGGCCGATCTTGCGCTGGCTGGCGCCGGTGAATGCGCCCTTTTCGTAGCCGAACAGCTCGGACTGGAACAGCTGCGGCGCGATGGCGCCGCAATTGACCGCGACGAAGGGCGCATCGCGCCGCGCGGACTGGCGGTGGATGGACAGCGCCGCCAGTTCCTTGCCGGTGCCAGAGGGGCCGGAGATCAGCACGGAAGCATCGGTGCGCGCCACCTTGTAGAGCTGGCTGAACAGCTGCTGCATCTGCGGCGTGCGGCCGACCATCACAAGGTCGTTGTTGTCGGGCGCCGGCGCAGGCGACGCATCGCGCTTGAGGTCGCGCATGAAGGCCATGCCCCATGCGTGGCGCAGCGTGAGCGCGATATGGTCGAGGTCGGCGGGCAGGGTGATGAAATTGAACAGGTGCTCGGCGATGAACTCGCGCATGCGCGGCATCGAGATCAATTCCTGCGCAATCAGGCCAACCCACGAAATGCGGTTGTTGCTGACGAAGGGTTCGATCTTGTCGAGGTGGTCGAGCTCGGAGTCCTGGGAAATGATGAGCAGGCCGACCCGGCAACCGTTCTCGACCGCCTGGTAGGCGGATTCGAGCGTGAAGCATTCAACCAGGTTGAGCCCGTGATCGCGCAGCGTTTCAGTGTAGGGGCAGGGCTGGCTGGTGCGGACGGTGAGCCGGAGCACCAGCACCGGCTGTGCCGCCGACGCAGAATTGGAGACGTTAAGCATGTCGCATGACCCTTGTTCGTGTTGTATGGGACCGGGGCGCGGCGGCATGTCCTCCGCACGGCTTTGGCAGATGCTGACAAGCTGCCCGACGCCGCTAAATGTTGCGGCAATTTGCCTCTCGGAGGGCCGGTCAAAACGTGATCAATGGCCGAGATTACCGTCTTTTAATCACCCGAACAATGCCATAAATGCGGGAGTTGACAACAACAGAATCGCGGTTTGTGCTCCGTCAAATCTGGATTTCTTGCATGAAATCCGCACAAATAAAGGCTTTCCAGAGCATTTCATGCCAAAACCCGCATGGCTATTGGATGTCCGGATTTGTTACGTTAAAAATTTAATTTCCGAACGGCAATTGAATGCTGGCAAGTTCTAGCCCGGTAAGCGGGTTACGCAACGCCACAAGTCGTGACCGGAATCGGCGTACTTCTTTTCGAAGGGGGTGATCGGATCGGAAGCAACGAACGATTCCGCACACACCACGACGCCGGCCAGCTGCGAAAGTGCCGCCGCGAATTCCTCAACGTAGATGCGCCAATTGCTGCGGCATTCAATCGTGCCGCCAAGGGCTGCGACAGCAGGAAAGACCGCGTGGCCATGCCAGCGCCGCGCGAGATGGCCGATCTTCGGCCAGGGATTGGGATAGAGGATGAAGTGTTTCACCGGCCGTACGCCTGCGGCAAGCATCAGGCGCCAGTAATCGACGAGGTCGGCGCGCACGCAAATGAAGTTCGCGGGCAGTTGTCCTTCCCACTCGGTATTGCGAGCCAGCCGGTCTGCCGACTGGTCGACGCCGATCACGAAATGATCGGGATACATTCGCGCAAGATGCCGCGTCGACAGTCCCACGCCGCAGCCGGCGTCGAGGATCAAGGGCGGCGAACCGGCGGCGTGCCAGGCTGCGATGCTCGCATCGAAGGCCTCACGGTTGTAGGGCATGAAGGGCTTGCGGAATTCCGATTGCGCATGCCGCGCCACGAGGCTGTGCAACTGTTCGTGTATGCCCGTCTGGGCACTGCTGATGGGACTTGAGTTCGCGTACATGCAGCCTCACGCCCATACACGCGATGCAAATGACTGGACCATCTGAAGCCTCGCTGATTGCTTCCCGCAATGCAAAGACGATTCCCTGCACGGACGTGGTCCGTGTCATGTGTCTTGCGTTGGAAAGGAAGCAGACTGATATTGCCCGCCATCATGCCACAGGGCAGCAATCAGGCACAGTCTCAGCGAGGTCCGGGAAGTCCACAGAATGCCTTGTATTCTGTGGCGGCGGTTTGTAATTAGTGCAGTGTGACCGGTTGACGCATCAGCGCGTCGTATTTGCCGAGGAAGTCATCGATTTCTTCCACCGTTGGTTCGGTTGCGATCAGGTTTTCCACCTCTTCGCGGAAGGACTTGGCGAGCGTTCCGCCAATGAAGATCTCGCGCTTGCCGGATTTGTCCATGATTTCATATCCGCCAAAGCGCAAGGCCTCCCGTCCATCATCGGCCCCGAACTCGACGACGCTGTACTGCTCGCTGTTGTAGATCAAGTTCATTTTGCGCTCCTTCTGCTCCGGGAAAATTGAAGGTTACCCCTCATCCATGATGCAAAAATGGGGCCACCTGCATGGATTTCAAGCTATCGCGGCATTGCGCGGTGCGGACCGTGAAAAAGCTGCACTCTTGTAAGAAAGATCGACACTAAGCGTGCAAATCTTTAGTCAGCGCGAGCAAATTGTCGTAAGGCGGTGCGGTAAGGAATGCACGGATCTGTTCGAGATGGGCCGACGTTGCCAATCCGATATACAACTGCTCCGGCTTGCCGCGCAGCAGCCGGTTAAGCGTGACGCGCATGGTGAGGTTGCCTGTGCAACACACGCAGCCGGGAGCAATGCGGACGATATGGAGATGCGGGGCATCGGCGTCAAGACCGGATTGTGCATCCGGGATGCCTTCGAGAATGATGGCCGTGTCGACAGTAGATGTCATTGCCGCGCGGATCGCGGCCTCACGCAACGCCGGCGTTGCACCGGTGACGAGGGTGGCTGGAATCACCCTTTGCGGGACACTTTGCTCGGTTCCACGCCCAGCTGCTTGAGCTTGCGGTACAGGTGGGTGCGTTCCAGACCGGTTTTCTCCGCGACGCGCGTCATGCTGCCGCCTTCGCGCATCAGGTGGTGTTCGAAGTAGGCGCGTTCGAAGGCATCGCGCGCTTCGCGCAGCGGCAGGTCGAAGGATAGTCCGAACAAGTGTGCGTCGCCAGCAGGAGTGGCCGCTGCAGGGAGACCCACGCTCGGTGTCATGCCCATCGGTGCAGGACTGTAGCCGGCAGGTGCGGGAATGCTGGTTTCCTCGACCGGCGCCGGGACGGGCCGCGCATGGTAGACCGGTGCGGGACGCAAGACTTCGGTGGTGCGTGAAAGTCCCTGCTGTACAGCCTTCAGCAGCTTTTGCAGTGCGATCGGTTTCTCCAGGAAATTCAGCGCGCCGATGCGGGTCGCCTCGACTGCCGTATCGATGGTCGCATGGCCCGACATCATGATCACGGGCATGGTGAGCAGGCCATCGCGCTGCCATTCCTTGAGCAGTGTTACGCCATCCGTATCCGGCATCCAGATGTCGAGCAGCACGAGGTCGGGTGTGCCTTGCGCACGCGCATCGCGCGCCTGCTGCGCATTTTCCGCCATGAGGACGACGTGACCTTCGTCACCGAGAATTTCCGAGAGCAATTCCCGGATTCCCATTTCATCATCGACTACCAGAATGTTTGCCATATGCTTACCTTGTTGCTTCCACTGTCGCTGAATTATTGTTGATGTGCGTCGTACAGGAGCATGAGAGTTGTCACGATTTGTTTCAGGCCGCGGCCAGATTCTCGTCCGGCGCTAACTTTAACAGCAAAATTGCCACCTTGGCACCGCTGCCGCTCGACCGGTTCCTGATGTCGATGCGGCCGCCGTGCTCATCCACGATTTTCTTCACCATCGCCAGGCCGAGTCCCGTTCCGCGCGACTTCGATGTCACGTAGGGCTCGAATGCGCGCCCCAGTATCTTTGACGAAAATCCGGGCCCGTTGTCGCCGACCGTGAGGCGCACCGCTGTCTTGTGATCGCCATCGGAATCGTCGTAATGCACTGCCTCGGTCGTCACCTCGATATGCGGCTTGTTGTCCGGCAACGTCCGGTCGGCGACAGCATCCTGCGCATTCTGCAGGAGATTATGAATCACCTGCCTCAGCTGCGTTGCATCACCCATCACCTTCGGCAAGTCGGGACTGAGCGAGGCCTGGATCACATCACGGTCGTCGCCGCCGACATACAAGTGCAGGATTTCCTCGACCAGTCCATTGAGGTCGAGCGGCGACAGCACCGCGGGCGGTGTCTTCGCGTAATCGCGGAAATCGTCCACCATGCGCTTCATGGCCGCCACCTGGTTGACGATGGTGGCGGTACTCTTGGTCAGCACCGCAGCATCCTGTCCTTCCAGCTTCGGCTCGAGCTTCATCTGCAGGCGCTCGGCCGAGAGCTGGATCGGCGTGAGCGGATTCTTGATTTCGTGCGCGAGACGGCGCGCAACTTCGCCCCAGGCAATCGAACGCTGCGCCGAAATCACGTCGGTGATGTCATCGAACACTACGATGTAACCCGTGCCGCCCGCCACCGGCAGGTAAGAGCCGCGTGCCAGCAGCGTGATGTCGTTGTCGCCGTCGGGCTCGGCGCTGCGCCGCGGCACCTCGATCTGCTTTTGCCAGTGGAGGTCACCGGCCGGCGTATCGCCCGCCGATTGCGCGCGCTGCTCCGAGAAGGCCTTCGTGATCGCATTGGCCATCGGCTCCAGTCCGTCGATCGTGGACAGGGGCTTGCCGATATGGACATCGAAATCGTTCAGCAGGATGCGCTCCACCGATTCATTGCAGGTCACCAGCCTGAACTGGCTGTCCAGCACCATCACGCCGGCCGACATGTTGGCCAGCACCGATTCCAGGTACGCCTTTGCGTTGGACAACGCGGCACGGTTGCGTTCAGCCGATGCGCGCGCTTCCGACAGTTGTCGCGTCATCGTGTTGAACGATTGTGTCAGCGTGCCCAGTTCATCTGACGTCGCGACAATCGGCCGCGGCGACAGATTGCCCTCTGCCACGGCCTTGGTGCCTTCGGCCAGCACCAGCAGCGGCTGCGCAAGATCGCCCGCGATCAGGAACGCCGCGGCGATCGCACCGAAGATGGCGAGCAGCAGCGTCAACGTCAATGTCACGATATAAATCTTGCGCAGGCCGACCCGTGCCAGCGAGCGCTCCTGGTATTCGCTGTAGGCTGCGCGCAGCGCCTCCGCGTTGGCGGCCAGGTGGGCCGGAACGGGCTGCAGCAGCTGCAGGAAACGGGTCTCGCTCTGCAGCGACAGGTCGGAATTCGATGCCGGGATTTCCACCACCACACGCAGGCGCAGGTCGGCCGGCGCATTGTCCTTCGCCTGGATGTCGCTGGAATCGAACCCGCCCTCGATAGCCGCGAAGGCGCGCGACATGCGCGCCTGGCGCAGCATCGCTGCAGTCGGGAGGTCCGGCACCAGAGAGCCGAGCTTGCCGCCGACGGTCGCGACAATATGACCGTTGGAAGTAACAATAGTTGCTTCCTGCATTTGACTTTGATCACGCAGGCGGGACAACTGGGTGACTTGCGATGTCTCGGAAATATCCGACAGTTCGAGGGCGAAAGTGCGCGCCTTCGCGGTCAGGTCTGCGAGTGATGCGTCGAGCGCGGTGCGGCCGAGCGTGAGGCCGGATTCCAGCGCCGATTCCACGCGCACGTCGAACCAGGATTCGATGGAGCGCGATACGAACTGCACCGACACCATGTAGATGACCGAGCCGGGCAGGATACCCACCACGGCGAACAGCAGCACCAGCCGCGTCATCAGCCGCGAGCCGAATTCGCCGCGCTTGCGCCCTCGATAGAGGCGCGTCAGCAGCAGCGCGACCAGCGCCAGCAGGGCAACCGCGATCAGCGCGTTCAGGACCAGCAGCTCGGGATAGTGCTGGTCGAAGAAGGCCGAGTTCTCGGAAGCAGAAGCGAGCAGGAACAGCAGGATGCTGACGACCGCGCCGCCGACGATCAGGAAATATCGCAGGAACCGTTGCACCTTATTCCGCCCTGAACGTGAATTGCTTCCAGTCGGAAGAGAAGCGCCAGTCCGAGCTGTTCATCGCGTGGACCTGGAACGGTTTCGGCAGGCGCGCCACGTCCAGTCCCATGCGGACGGCGACGGTATAGATCTCGCCCGACTTGAGCGCACCTTTCTCCGCCACGACCCAGCGGCTCGGGCGCCGCACCAGCGACAGTGCATCGTCCAGCGAATTGAACGTCTGTTGCAGGCGGCCGCTGATGGACGCGTGGTACTGATGCGTCAGGACATTGTAGGAAATGCGAATGGTTTGCGCGGCCGACACGGCCTTTTCGTCAAACCAGTACCAGCGCGGACGTGTGAGCTGGACTTCCGTCGTGAAGTAAAGCGGGACGCCGCGCGTCACTGCGTCTTCCAGGCCGCGCGTCAGTTCGAACGACAGTCCGAGGGCGATCTTGTAGCCGTCGTCGCTGTATTCCAGCGCCGCCTGCGTTATCTCGACGCCTTCCGCGCGCGCCGACGAAGGTGCGAGCGCAGCCGTCAGCAGCATGGCGGCCAGCATCCAGCTTGTCAGCAGGTGAAGGACAGGGCGGATCAATCGCACGGGTGCAGGTCGGTCACGGGGAGGATCGTTACAGGTCGGCGAAAATACTATCAGACCCCATCTTTTTGGAACAGCGCATAGAACAAGCCATCGTGATCTTGTTGCATGTCCGCGGTAGGCAGGAGCTGGCCGGGGGCGGGCAGGCGGATGGCATTGTTCCGTTCCGCAAACGCAGCAGCTTGCAGCTCGGACTCCCGCGGCCAGAGCGAGCAGGTGACCAATGCCAATTTACCACCGGGCTTGAGCATCTGCCAAAGGTTGTCGAGGATGCGCGCGGAAAGTGTTGCAAGCTGCGCCGCATCTTCCTTGCGCCGCAACCAGCGGATGTCGGGATGCCGCCGCACGATGCCTGAGGCGGTGCAGGGCACGTCGGCAAGGATGCGGTCGAACGGGCGGCCATCCCACCAGTCGCGGCTGCTGGCGTCGCCCGCCTTCAGCGCGGCCTTCAGCTTCAGCCGGTCGAGATTCTCGGTAATGCGGGCCAGGCGCGCCCGGTCGCTGTCGAGCGCGAGCAGGTCGATGTCCGCGCATTCCAGCATGTGCCCGGTCTTGCCTCCCGGCGCAGCGCAGGCGTCGAGCACGCGCATGCCGTCATGCAGGTCGAGCAGCGGCGTGGCCAGCTGGGCCGCCGCATCCTGCACGGACACGATGCCTTCGGCGAAACCGGGGATCTGCGATACCGGCACCGGCTTGTCCAGCCGTACGGCGGAAGGGCCGATCGCGGCCGCGCCGATCTGCGCGTCGGCCAGCGTGCGCAGGTATTGTTCAACGCTGGCCTTGCGGCGGTTCACGCGCAGCGTGAGCGGCGGCGCACGGTTGCCCGCAGCAAGGATGCCTTCCCATTGCTGCGGATAGGCTGCGCGCAGCGTGTCGATCCACCATTGCGGATAGTTCCAGCGACCGGGACCGTGTTTTACCGCCTGCGGCATCAGTGTCTCGCGCTCGCGCAGGAAGCGTCGCAGCACCGCGTTCACCATGCCTTTCGCATGGCTGATCGTG
>NZ_LSTO01000001.1:3926179-3929474 GCF_002211445.1 Noviherbaspirillum denitrificans
CGACGTATTCACGGATGGCCACGACAAGCTGGCCGTCGTCGCCCTGTGGCGGGCTGCGGACGACACGGAATGGCATGAAGTGCGCATGCATGCGATCGGCAACGACCGCTGGGCGGCGAGCATGCCGCTCACGCGCATCGGCCGTTACCTGTTCGCGGTGGAAGCGTGGCGCGATGTCTTTGCCACGTACCGAGACGAACTCGAAAAGAAAACCACCGCCGGGCTGAACGTCGGCGTCGAACTCGAGGAAGGCCGCCTGATGGTCGAAGCAGCACTGGCCCATGCGCAGGAAGCGGGGATCGAAGGCGCGTCCGGCAGCCTGAAACAGCTGGCGAAATCGCTCAAGCTGACGCGCGACAAGGCGAAAGCTGCCGCGCGCGACGCGGAACGGATTGCCACCTTGCTGTCCGAACCCATGCTCGAAGCGATGCGCGAAGCGGATGCGCGGCCGTTCGCGGTACGCAGCGAGTCGATGCGCATCGAGGTGGAGCGCACCGCGGCGCGCTTCTCCAGCTGGTATGAACTGTTCCCGCGCTCGGCGAGCGGAGATCCGGCGCGGCATGGCACCTTCGCCGACGTCGAGAAGCGCCTGCCGGCGATCCAGGCGATGGGGTTCGACACCTTGTACTTCACACCTATCCATCCGATCGGCAAGAAGCACCGCAAGGGCCGCAACAACAGCCTGACGGCCGAGCCGGGCGATCCCGGCAGCCCGTATGCAATCGGCTCGGAAGAGGGCGGGCACGATGCGCTGCATCCCGAGCTCGGCACGATCGAGGATTTCCGCCACCTGCGCGACGAGGCTGCAAGGCATGGCCTCGAACTCGCGCTCGACTTCGCGATCCAGTGCTCGCCCGACCATCCCTGGCTGAAGGAGCATCCGGACTGGTTTTCATGGCGTCCGGATGGCACGATCCGCTATGCGGAAAACCCGCCGAAGAAATACCAGGACATCGTCAATGTCGATTTCTACGCGCCCGGCGCCTTGCCCGATCTGTGGATCGCGCTGCGCGACGTGGTCCTGTTCTGGGTGAAGGAGGGCGTGCGCGTCTTTCGCGTCGACAATCCGCACACCAAGACGCTGCCGTTCTGGGAGTGGATGATCGGCGACATCCGCGGCCGCTACCCCGACACTATCTTCCTGTCGGAAGCCTTCACGCGTCCGAAGATGATGTACCGGCTGGCCAAGATCGGCTATTCGCAGTCGTACACCTACTTCACCTGGCGCCATACCAAGAAGGAATTCACCGATTACATGACCGAGCTGACGCAGACGCCGGTGAAGGAATATTTCCGGCCGCATTTCTTCGTCAACACGCCGGACATCAATCCGTATTTCCTGCAGCGCTCGGGCCGTCCCGGCTTCCTGATCCGTGCCGCGCTGGCGACAACGCTCTCCGGCCTGTGGGGCATGTACAGCGGCTTCGAGCTGTGCGAAGGCACGCCGATTCCCGGCAAGGAAGAGTACATCGACTCGGAAAAGTACGAGATCAAGGCCTGGGACTGGAACCGGCCCGGCAACATCATCCACGAGATCACGCAGCTCAACCGACTGCGGCGCGAGAATCCGGCGCTGCAGACGCACCTGAACATCCGGTTCCTGCCTGCGACCGGCGACAACATCCTGTTCTTCGAGAAATCGACAGCGCCGCCGGGCGACAGCACCGGCTGCGGCGACAACGTGGTGCTGGTGGCGATCAACCTCGATCCCTTCGCCGCGCGCGACACCACGATCGAAGTGCCGCTGTGGGAGTTCGGCCTGCCCGACGACGGCACGCTTGAACTGGACGACCTCGTCAACAACCGGCACCTGACCTGGATCGGAAAGCACCAGCACGTGAGGCTGGATCCGTTTGTTAGCCCCTATGCCATCTGGCGCGTTCGACAGAAGTGAGTTTTCAACATGGACATGAGTACGGATCGCCGCAGGACTGCACGCCGCGCACAAGGCTCTCCCGCGGGAACCCCCGAGCAATCTTTCAGTGTAGCCCCCTCGTGGTACAAGGACGCGGTGATCTACCAGGTGCACGTCAAGTCGTTCTTCGACTCCAACAATGACGGCATCGGCGATTTCGCGGGGCTGATCGACAAGCTGGATTACATCGCCGACCTCGGCGTCAACACGATCTGGCTGCTGCCGTTCTATCCTTCGCCGCGGCGTGACGACGGCTACGACATTGCCGAGTACAAGGGCGTGCATCCCGATTACGGCACGCTCGCGGATGCGAAGCGATTCATCGCCGAGGCGCACAGGCGCGGCCTGCGCGTCATCACGGAACTGGTCGTCAACCATACTTCCGACGAGCATCCCTGGTTCCAGCGCGCGCGCAAGGCCAAGCCGGGCTCCAAGGCGCGCGACTTCTATGTGTGGTCGGACAACGACAGCGCCTACAGCGGCACGCGCATCATCTTCTGCGATACCGAAAAGTCGAACTGGACCTGGGATCCGGTCGCCAATGCCTTCTTCTGGCATCGCTTCTATTCTCACCAGCCGGACCTGAATTTCGACAACCCGCAGGTGTTGAAAGCGGTGCTCGGGGTCATGAAGTACTGGCTCGACCTCGGCGTCGACGGGCTGCGGCTGGATGCCGTTCCGTATCTCATCGAGAGGGAAGGGACGAGCAACGAAAACCTGCCGGAAACGCACGAGATCCTCAAGCGCATCCGCGCCGAAGTCGACCGCAGCTATCCCGGACGCATGCTGCTGGCCGAGGCCAACATGTGGCCGGAGGACGTGCTGCCGTACTTCGGCGACAACGACGAATGCCACATGGCCTTCCACTTCCCGCTGATGCCGCGCATGTACATGGCGCTGGCCCAGGAAGACCGCTTCCCGATCGCCGACATCATGCGCCAGACGCCTGAAATACCCGGCGCCTGCCAGTGGGCCATCTTCCTGCGCAACCATGACGAGCTGACGCTGGAGATGGTGACCGACAAGGAGCGCGACTACCTCTGGAATTACTACGCATCGGAAAAACGCGCACGCATCAACCTCGGCATCCGCCGCCGCCTGGCACCGCTGCTGGAACGCGACCGCCGGCGCACCGAACTGCTCAACAGCTTCCTGCTGTCGATGCCGGGCACGCCGGTCATCTACTACGGCGATGAGATCGGCATGGGCGACAACATCCATCTCGGCGACCGTGACGGCGTGCGCACGCCGATGCAGTGGACTTCGGACCGCAACGGCGGATTCTCGCGCGCAGACCCGGCAAGGCTGGTGCTCCCGCCGATCCAGGACCCGCTGTACGGCTTCCAGGCGGTCAATGTGGGAGCGCAGAGCGCCGACCCG
>NZ_LSTO01000001.1:3929484-3938515 GCF_002211445.1 Noviherbaspirillum denitrificans
GTGCCACCTCGCTGACCGTCAATTTCCTCGCGTGGTGGCTGGGTGATACGGCGGGATTGATCATCGGGGTGCCGCTCATCCTGGCATGGGATATCCGGCGCGGCATGCGCTGGCGCCCCGGAAAACTCATCGAACTGGCCGCCTTCGCGCTCCTGCTGCCTGCCGTCTCGCAGGTGATCTTCGGCGGCGCGTTCGGCACCTGGCCGGTTGCCTACCTGGTCATGCCGTTCTTCCTGTGGGCCGCCGTCCGCTTCAACCTTGCCGCCGTTGCCTGGACCACGGCCATTGTCTGCGCGGTGGCTGTCTGGCACACCGCGCACGGCAACGGCCCCTTCGCCGGGGATGACATGGCGGAATCGCTCACCCTGCTGATGCTGTACATCAGCGTCAACGGCAGCATCGGCCTGGTCATGGCCAACCTCGTGTACCAGCGCAGCAGCGCCGAATCCCTGCTGCGCGAAGAACGCGACGACCGCGAACGGCACGTGCTTGACCGCACGCACAGCCTGGTCAGCGATATCGAGGAGCGCAAGCGCATCGAACAGAAACTCGCCGCGCGCGAACGCCAGCTGGCCGAAGCACAGCATCTCGCCCAGATCGGAAGCTGGACCTGGGACCTCGTTACCGGCGAGATCACCTGGTCGGACGAGCTGTACCGCATCTTCGGGGTCGAGCGTGACAGTTTCACGCTGGCCATTCCGGCCATTCGTCAACGCATCAACGAAGACGGCTACGAAGCCTTGCGGGTGAGCGTACGCCGCGCCCGTGAAACCGGCCTGCCGTTCCAGGTCGACTACCTGATCAAGCTTGCCGACGGTTCCAGCCGCTTTGTCTCCGCGCGCGGACAGCCGCAGCGCGATGCAGGAGGCCAGGTCGTGCGCATGGTCGGCACGGTGCAGGACATCACAGACGCCAAGCGGGCGGAAGCATCGCTGCGCGACGCGGAGGAGCGCTATCGCAAGGTGGTCGAGCTGTCACCGGATGCGATCCTTGTGCAACAGGACGGCGTGTTCGTCTATGCCAATCCGGCGGCCCTGCGGCTGCTGCGTGCGGCGCGCACGGAAGACATCGTCGGCAAGCCGATGTTTGACTTCCTGCATCCGGAATACCACGCCCTGGCGCGCCAGCGCATTTCCCGGCTGCAGCGCGGCGACACCCTCGGCGCGGCCGAGGAGAAGCTGCTGCGGCTCGACCGCAGCGTAGTGGATGTCGAAGTCAGCTCCTCGCCCTTTCGCCATGCCGGCCACTTCGCCTCGCTGTACATCATGCGCGACATTACCGAGCGCAAGAAGACAGCGGAGCAGATGGCCTACCTCGCGCATTACGACTCCCTGACCGGCCTGCCCAACCGCATCCTTTTCCATCAGCGACTGGAACATGCGCTCATGATCGCGGAGCGGCCGGGACGGTCGCTGGAAGTCCTGTTCCTCGACCTCGACCGCTTCAAGCTCATCAACGACACGCTCGGCCATGCCACCGGCGACCTGGTGCTGAAAGAAGCCGCGTCGCGCCTGCAAAGCATCCTGCGCGAGTCGGACACCGTGGCGCGATTGGGCGGCGACGAGTTCGTGGTGCTCGTGGAAAACATCGATGAACCGCACCGTGGCGGCTTCATCGCGGAAAAGATCCTCGCAGCCTTCGGGCCACCCTTCCTGCGCGACAGGGAACCGCTGGCCGTCAGCACAAGTATCGGCATCAGCAGCTTCCCGAGCGACGGCACCGATTCGGAAGCATTGCTGAAAAAGGCAGATATTGCAATGTACCGCGCCAAGGAAACCGGGCGCAACAGCTACTGCTATTTCTCGCCGGAGATGAACCAGCGCGCCTCCGAACGCCTGGCGCTGGAAAATGCCCTCGGACGCGCGGTCGAACTGGGCCAGTTCGCGCTGCATTACCAGCCGAAGATCGACATCCTCACCAATCGCATCACCGGCATGGAAGCGCTGCTGCGATGGAACCATCCGACGTGGGGGCCGATCACGCCGCCGCGCTTCCTGCAGGTGGCCGAGGAAAGCGGCCTGATCCGTCCGATCGGCTACTGGGTCCTGCGCACCGCGTGCACACAGAACAAGCAATGGCAGCTCTCCAGTCCGGTACGCCTGCGCGTCGCGGTCAACCTGTCTGCCCGGCAGCTGGCGGACAACCGGCTGCCCGAAAACATCGACGCCATCCTGGCCGATACCGGGCTCGATGCCCAGTACCTGGAAATCGAAGTCAGCGAGCGCGCGATCATGGACGAACCGGAGCGCAACATCCGCTTGCTGAATGCCTTGCGCGACCGCGGCATCTCGATCTCGATCGACAACTTCGGCGCCGGCAGTTCCTCGCTGGCTTACCTGAAGCGCTTCCCGATCCGCGCGGTGAAGATCGACCGCTCCTTTGTACAGGGGCTGCCGGACAACCAGGACGATTCGGCGATCACGCGTGCCATCATCAGCCTGGCGCACAGCCTGGAATGCAGCGTGATCGGCGAAGGCGCGGAGACGCAGCAGCAGTTCGACTTCCTGCGCGAGAATGCATGCGACAGCGTGCAGGGCTTCTATTTCAGCGCGCCAATGCCTGCCGAAGAGTTCGGGGACCTGATCAAGGTGCAGTCAAAACTGCACCTACACTGAGTCGTTCATCGCCTCTTTGACCAGCGTATCGATTTCACCGGTGATGTCGGAAAGCACGCCCGCCACCACCGAGAATTCCTTGCCCGCATTGCCGGCCCGCGCCGCCACGATCTGCGCATTGAAGGCCACCATGCGCGCCTGCTTGGCGATCGACTCGATGTCCGACATGATGCCGACCAGTTGCTTGCGCACGCGCATCGCATGCTGCTTGGACAGTTCCTCGTAGACTTGCGTGATGCGGTTGAGCAGCGCCAGCAGCGGCGTCGCCATGTCGACCAGCTGTTCGACCAGCGCCGGGCCGCCCGGCAAGCCCTGCTCGATGGCATCAAGCGCCCGCTGCGCAAGCACGATGAATTCGCGGATGCGCGCATCGCCGTTTTCGCTACCGAAGTACACCGCGTCCAGCGCGTCGCAAAAAACGCCGGGGACGCTGTCGTTGCCGTTGACGAGGATGTCGTGCGCCTCGCTGAAGAGCCGCAGCGCGTCGCGCGATGTCGTCAACGCGTCGGGTCCGGATCGCACGGCGAGGACTGCATACAGCACCAGCCGCTGGGAGGTGAAGCGGCGGCGGCCGGAGAGATTGATCAGCGCGGCAAAGGTTTCGCCGGACAGTTTGACGGGGCGGGTCGGGGAAGCCGTCCGGGTTCTTCCGGGCAGGGCATCAAACGGGGGCATGGCACTCTCCTGGCAAGTTCTGTTGCCAATTGGAAAGCATGAAGCATGCCATTATGCTATGGCACATAAGGGTGCAAAAGGTGCCTGGACGGCACCAGAACGGCGCAGAGGTTCAGGTCTTCTTCCAGGCGATCAGCCGGTTGTGGGCCGGCATGGCGCAATCCTCGACCAGCGCCAGTCCATGGCTTTCCGCCACGCGGCACACGTCTTCGAAGTTCCGTATGCCCATGTGCTCGCCCTGCGCCTTGAGCGACATGTCGAACATCGCATTGCTTTCGCTGGTGAACTCTCCACCGTAGTTGAACGGCCCGTATATGCACAATATTCCGCCCGGGTGCAGGACTCGGGCAGCGCCGGCAAGCATGGCCTTCACCTCGTCCCACGCCATGATGTGGCAGGTATTGGCGGTAAAGACTGCATCCCATGGGCCAGCCGGCCAGGCGTCGGCACGCACGTCGAGCGCGACAGGCGGCAGGACATTGGGAGGTGCCTCCTCGGCAAGCCAGGCATGGATGCCGGGATGGTTGGAAGGCAGGTCGCTCGTCTGCCAGGTGAGTCCCTGCAGGTGGGCGCCGAAGTAGACCGCGTGCTGGCCCGTGCCGCTGCCGATTTCAAGTACCCGCCCCTGTGCGGGCAGGAAACGGCGCAGTTGGGCAAGGATAGGGTCGCGGTTGCGTTCGCAGGCGGCGGAGAATGGTTTGGTCATGGCAGCAGTCCTTACCCTTCAATCAAATGCAATGCGAATGGTAGGGTGGGTAGAGCGAAGCGAAACCCACCACGCGCTCCGGTGGCGTTCGATCGGCGGGTTTCGCTTCGCTCTACCCACCCTACGGTCCTTTTACCGCAAAGCGCAGCATTTGCGCAATCCGCAGCCGCATCCTCGCCACATGCGACCCCTCCCAGTACACCTGCTCGCAGCCGGCACACTGGAAGAAATGTTCGTAGAACTGCCGGCTGTGCTGCGGCACGCGATGGGCCACCGCCTGCTTGTCGACCGCATGCAATTCGCCATTGCAGGTGAGGCAGCGGCTGAACTCACGCACATGCGGCGCAAGCCTGAAGCGAAGCATTACCTCGGCAATCTGCGCCTCGTTGTCCAATGCGTGCAAGTAGCAACCGCGCACGATCTCCTTGCGGATCAGCAGGTCGCGGTCGCGCGTGAGCACGATGCGGTCCTCCACGGCAGCAATGCGGGCGACCTCGGCATCGCTGTAATCGTTGCGGTAGAGCACATCGAAACCAAGCATCCGCAGGCTTTTCGCGAGCTGCCCGAGGTGGGCATCGGCGATGAAGCGCCCCTGGGTGCCAGGCTCGGGACGCAGCCGCAGCGTCGGCGTGATATCGATCGTGGAAAACGCGGGATACACGCTCACGCGCTCGCCGCCCTGCAGGCGATAAGCAAAGTCTGCCGGCTCGCCATCAATGCAGATCAGCTCGACCTCGGTGTGCGGCACGCCCAACGCCTCGATCATGTGCTTGACCGTCGCATCGCGCGAGCAGGGATGGATGAATGTTCGCTGGCGATGTGATGGCGCAAGGAAGTTGTTCAGTTCGGCATAGAAGCGAAAATGCGCGGAGGCCACGATGGTCGCGCGCGGCTATCCGGCGGCGCGTCCGGGACCGGTATAGGCGATGCGCAACTTGCCGGACTCCCACGCGGGGGCATTGATGTTGAGTGCCAGCCGGATGGCGCGGGCGAGGTCTGAAGGAAAGCGGAAGACGCTGTCGGCCACTCCCTTGGCGCCGGAGAATCCAGCCGCCTCGGACAGGTGGGACGCGAATGCATTCTCGTCCGGCAGGATGGCAGAGGCACGCAGCACATCGCCCTGCATGCCGGCAACGATGGTGGCAAGGTAATAGCCGTAATCCATGTTGCGCATGGCAACGGGCTGGATCTGCCCGGTCGCGATGGAAAGGAAATGACGGGCGTCCCTCGCGGCAACCAGCTGCCGCATCGCAAGGTTGCCCTGCTCCAGCGTCGCCCTCAACATGCCCATGTTCAGATTCGCCATGCGGCCCAATCCCTGCACGATTGTTTCACCCAGCATGGTTCCGAAGGCAAGTTGCCATGACATCTGCTCCTGTGCTGCCCTGGAAACCGCGTCATGCTTCGCAAGCATCCATTCCTCCTGTCACCGCCCGCTGCGCGGCGTCCCTTCATTGTATGCGGGACATGAGTGAAATCAAGGCAACGCACCAATTTGATGCCCGTCAAATTGAAGGGAAAGTATCCCGGAACGCGACGTCTAACCAACGATGCGCACATTGAAAGGAAGGCAGGATGGATACCATCGCCGGCTTGGACGCCACGCTGCTCGCACGCATCCAGTTCGCCTTCACGATCAGCTTCCACATCATCTTTCCCGCCTTCTCCATTGGCCTGTCTGCCTTCATCGCCACACTGGAAATCCTCTGGCTGCGCAGTGGCGAGCAGCACTACCACACGCTGGCGCGTTTCTGGACCAAGATCTTCGCAGTGTCGTTCGCGATGGGCGTGGTGTCGGGCATCGTGCTTTCCTACCAGATCGGGACCAACTGGAGCCGCTTCTCGGAAGTCGTCGGCAACACCATCGGCCCATTGCTCGGCTATGAAGTGCTCACCGCGTTTTTCCTCGAAGCCAGCTTCCTCGGCGTGATGCTGTTCGGCTGGAACCGTGTGCCGCCCTGGCTGCATACACTGGCTTCCGCCATCGTCGCCCTCGGCACCGCGATGTCGGGCTTCTGGATCCTAGCCGCCAACAGCTGGATGCACACGCCGGACGGCTTCGAGATGCGCGGCGGCATCGCGTATCCGGTCGCCTGGTTCGACATCATCTTCAACCCGAGCTTTCCCTATCGCTTTACGCACATGATGATCGCTACCTACCTCACCACCTCGCTGGTGGTGCTGGCGGCGGGCGCGCGCTACATCATGCAGGGACGCCACGAGCGCGAGGCGCGCACGATGGTGAGGATGGGCCTGGGCATGGTCGCGGTGCTGGCGCCGCTGCAACTGCTGGTGGGCGACATGCACGGACTCAATACACTGGAACACCAGCCAGTGAAGGTGGCCGCCATCGAAGCGCATTGGGACGGATCGAAGCCGGCACCCTTCGTCATCTTTGCGTGGCCGGACGAGGAGCAGGAACGCAATATCGCGGAAGTGTCCATCCCGCATGCGGGCAGCCTCGTGCTCAAGCACGATCCGCAGGGGCTGTTTCCCGGCCTGAGCGACTTTCCCGAGGATGAGCGCCCGCCGGTCGCGCCGGTGTTTTTTTCCTTCCGCCTGATGCTCGCCATCGGCATGCTGATGATCCTGATCGGCCTGACCGGCGCAGTGCTGTGGTGGCGGAAGACGTTGTTCACCCACCGTCGCTACCTGACCTTCGTTTCGTACTGCTGGCCGCTCGGTTTCATCGCCATCATCGCCGGCTGGATGGTGACCGAGATCGGCAGGCAGCCGTGGGTCGCCTACGGCGTGCTGCGCACCGCGGACGCCACGTCACCTGTCGCTGCCGGAACGGTGGCGCTGTCGCTCGTGCTGTTCGTGCTGGTCTACTGCGTGGTGTTCTCGATCGGCATCCTGTACGTCTATCGCATGCTCCGCAAGGGACCTGCAGCGACGCACGGTGCGGAAGCGCTGCCCAACCGGCCGCTGTCCGTGGTCGCCCGTGCCGATGGAGACGTCGCATGAGCAACCTCGAATACACGCTGCCCGTCATCTGGGCGCTGCTGATCGGCCTGTCCGTGGCGTTGTACGTGGTGCTCGACGGCTTCGACCTCGGCATCGGCATCCTCTTCCCCTTCTTCCGGCAAGAGGCGGAGCGCGACCTGGTGATGAATTCCGTCGCGCCCTTCTGGGATGGCAACGAGACTTGGCTGGTGATGGGCGGCGTCGGCCTCTGGGTTGCCTTTCCCAAGGCATATGCGATCGTGCTGCCGGCAGTCTACCTGCCGGTCATCGTGATGCTGCTGGCGCTGATCTTCCGCGGCGTGGCCTTTGAATTCCGCTGGGTCGCCAAGCCGCATCACCATGCATGGGACGTCGCCTTTGCAGCCGGCTCCACGGTCGCCGCCTTCGCGCAGGGCGTGGTGCTGGGCGCGCTGCTGCAGGAAATACGTGTAGAAGGAGGCAGCTTCGCCGGCGGCGCGCTGGACTGGCTGACGCCGTTCAGCATCATGTGCGGCATCGCGCTGGTGGTGGGCTATGGGCTGCTGGGAGCGACCTGGCTGATGATGAAGACCGGCGGCGACGTGGAAACGCATGCGCGGCGCATCGGCATCCCGCTGCTGTTCGGCCTGCTCGCCTGCATCGTGGTGGTGAGCATCTGGACGCCGCTGGAAATCGAACGTATTGCGCAGCGCTGGTTCAGCATCCCCAATTTCTACCTGCTGTCGCAAGTGCCGCTGGCCACGCTGCTGCTGGCCTGGCTGTGCTGGCGCGGCATCCGCAAGGGATACGCGATCACGCCTTTCGCCTCGGCGGTCGGCCTGTTCCTGCTCGCGTATGCGGGCCTGGTGATCTCGAACGCGCCCTACCTCGTGCCGCCGTCGGTCACGCTATGGGATGCGGCTGCGCATCCCTCGTCGCAGGTGTTCTTCCTGATCGGGGCATCGATCCTGATGCCACTGATCCTGGTTTACTTCGTGTTCGTGTTCTGGCTGTTCCGCGGCAAGCTCAAGCCGGGAGAGGGCTATCACTGAAGTGTTTTTTCGCCCACGGCACCATCGCCTCTTCGGAAGGATCGTCGACGGTTTCCAGTGCAAGGATGCGGTCCGCGACATCGGGATAGCCCTTGCGCAGGTGCACCAGCAATTCGAGCCGCTCAAAGCCCGGCCCGACAATCAGGATGCCGTCGGCGTCGCTGATCGACCTGGCGATATCGTCGAAATAGCGCGCCGTGTCGGGTGCGATGATGCTGCGCACGGTCTTGGACGCGCCCGCTGCGGGCGCATAGGTCTTGATGGTTTCGGTCTTCACGCGCGCGCTGTCGAAACGGCTCACGCAGGCCTGGTCATAATCGATCCAGACCACCACTTGATTGCTTGGCATGTTGGTTTTTTCCTGTATTACAGAGAGACGCCGTGGCCCAGTCCGTGCTGCTTTTCGTAGGCCTGCTGGCATTTCACGCAGCTCATCGCGGTCGGCAATGCTTCCAGGCGCGCCTGGGGGATCGCGGCGCCGCAATCGATGCAGATGCCGTAGCTACCGTCCTTGACGCGCTTGAGCGCGGCATCGATATCGCGCAGGCGCACCAGTTCGTGGCTCAGCAAGGCAATGTCGGTGTCGTTGAGCAGGTCCGCCTCCACCCAGTCGCCGACGGCTTCAAGGTGGTTCAGCAAGGCCAGGTTGCCCTGGCCGCCTTCGGAATGCAGATGTTCGCGAATATCGGCAAGTACTGACTCACGTTCGGCGAGCAGCACTTTTTCCATGGTGATCCCGGCATCGTCGCCGGTACGGCTTGGGGCGTTCACGTTGCTCTCCTTGCAACCCCCTTCGTATCCAGGGGGCTCAGTTGCAGCGTAAGGTATTTCCTGCGACGCAATGAATGACCTGGATCAATCTTCGCGCAGACACGACAACATGGATGTTGTCAAAAATGATTGCGTGCCACCCGGATGAAAGCCTCGGCCGCCGGCGACAGCCTGCCCTCGGCGGCTGCCGCCGCGACAATCTTCTGCGGCGGCAGGTTTCCTTCCAGCGGTTTGCAGACGATCCGCTTGCCGTCGTAGCTGTAGTCACGGCTCGGCCGCGGTACCCG
>NZ_LSTO01000001.1:3938525-3942953 GCF_002211445.1 Noviherbaspirillum denitrificans
GACTGCAGTCGACAAGGCCGCCGCCGCCCCGGGTAGCATCGTGGAGGTGCTGCACTCGCTCCTGACGAGCGCGGTGGACAATCCGGTCAACGCACTCATGAAGGGCAACTTCATCGGCATCCTGGTCTGGGCCGTGGCGCTCGGCATCACCATCCGCCACGCCAGCGACACGACGCGCGTGGTATTCAATGACCTCTCCGAGAGCGTGTCGCTCATCGTCAAGGCCGTCATCCGCTTTGCGCCGCTCGGCATTTTCGGCCTTGTCGGCGCCACTTTCGCTGAAGCCGGCCTCTCCGCGCTCGTCGGTTACGCGCACCTGCTCGCGGTGCTGATCGGCTGCATGCTGTTCATTGCCCTGGTCGTCAACCCGGCCATCGTGTGGTGGAAGATCCGCCGCAATCCCTACCCGCTCGTGCTGACCTGCCTGCGCGAAAGCGGCATCACCGCCTTCTTCACACGCAGCTCGGCGGCGAACATTCCGGTCAACCTGGAACTGAGCAAGCGCCTCGGCCTGCATGAAGACACGTACTCGGTATCGATTCCGCTGGGTGCGACCATCAACATGGCCGGCGCAGCCATCACCATTACCGTGCTGACCCTGGCTGCGGTCAATACGCTCGGCATCAGCGTCGACATCCCGACCGCCATCCTGCTCAGCGTCGTCGCTTCCATTTGCGCCTGCGGCGCGTCCGGCGTGGCGGGCGGCTCACTGCTGCTCATCCCGCTCGCCTGCACCCTGTTCGGCATCAGCAACGACGTGGCAATGCAGGTAGTGGCTGTCGGCTTCATCATCGGCGTGCTTCAGGATTCGGCCGAAACCGCGCTGAACTCCTCCAGCGACGTCCTCTTCACCGCCGCGGCATGCATTGCCAACGGCGATGTGGACGCGCAGTAATCAACAGGAACACGTCATGAGCGAACACACACATCACGGCAAGCGGGACGGATTCAGTTCCGCATTCGGCGTGCTGGCCGCGACCCTCGGCTCCGCCGTCGGCCTCGGCAATATCTGGAAATTCCCCACCCTGACCGGCGCCAACGGCGGCGCCAGCTTCCTGCTGGTCTACCTGATGGCGACCCTGCTGGTCGGGTTGCCGGTCATGATCGCGGAGATCTCCATGGGCCGGAAAGCAAAGGCGAACCCGGTTTCCGCGCTGATCGCGCTCGCGCCCGCCCGCCAGCCGTGGTGGCTGATCGGCGCCGCCGGCATGCTGGCGTCGTTCCTGATCCTGTCCTTCTATTCGGAAGTCGTGGCCTGGGTGTTTGCGTATGTGCTCAAGGCGCTGTCCGGATCCATCCTGACCAGCGACCGCACGGTAACGGAAGCCGCGTTCGGCGCGCTGATCTCCGATCCGGTGCAATCCCTGGTCTGGCAGTGGGTGGTGCTGGCTTTCATGGGCGGCATCCTGCTGATGGGTGTGGCAAAGGGCATCGAGGCGCTGACCAAGAAGCTGATGCCCCTGCTGTTCCTGCTGCTGGTGCTGCTGTGCGCGGTCAGCCTGTCGCTGGACAAGGCGGCGGACGGCCTGGCCTTCCTCTTCAACCCGGACTTCAGCAAGCTGACGGCGGGCGTCGCGCTGACCGCGCTCGGTCTCGCCTTCTTCAAGCTGTCGATCGGCATGGGGACGATGATGACCTACGGGAGCTACTTCCGCGACGACCAGGACATCCCGGGCACCGCTTTCCGCGTGATGTGCGCCGACCTGTGCGTGTCGATGCTGGCCGGCATCGCGATCTTCCCGGCGGTGTTTACCTTCGGTTTCGAACCTGCCGCCGGCCCGGCGCTGGTATTCATCACCATCCCGGCGGTGTTCTCGCAGATCCCGATGGGCCAGGTGTTGATGACGGTGTTCTTCGTGCTGACCGCGATTGCCGCGACCGGCGCCACGCTGTCGCTGATGGAAGTGCCGGTGCTGATCCTGCAGGAACGCTTCGCGCTGTCGCGCCGCAAGGCCACCGCCCTGACGCTGGCGCTGCTGGCGGTGAGCGGTTCGCTGTGCGCGCTGACCAACAGCACGCTGTCCGGCTTCAAGCTGTTCGGGCTGAACCTGTTCGACCTGTTCGACTTCGTGTCGTCCAACCTGATCCTGCCGGCAGGCGGCATCTTCATCGCGCTGTTCGCGGGATGGGTATGGGGCTTCGACCGCTTCAGCCAGGCACTGTCGAATGACGGGCAACTCCGCAACGGCGCTCTGGCCCGGGTGGTGTTCTTCCTGCTGCGCTACGTGTCGCCGCTGCTCATCCTCATCGTGATGCTCAAGGGCCTGAAAGTCTTCTGACTCACCTGAGCGCGAAGTCCACCCTGCTCGGCGGCGTACTGCCTTCCTTCGCCGCCATCCTTGCCGCCGTGACAAACAGCCTGTCCGGCGGCACCTGCCCGTTCTTCTGCAGCCAGTTCTTCACCGACTGCGCGCGCTGGTTGCCGAGCGCATAGAGGTCATCCTCGTCGATCTCGGCATTGGCCATCATCAGCTTTTCCATTTCCTCGGCTGGGATGTCTTTCGGCAAGCCGAGCACGTTGCGCGGCTTGGGGAACTTTTCATCGCGGTAAGCGCGCAGCAGCAGCGCCGGATATTCCTCTCGGCTGACTGTGACGCTACCCGGTTCGACCTCCACCCCCTTGGCGCGCAGGTCGCGTATCTTGACCGCACGGACCTTGCGCTCGACCGACACATGCTTCAGCCCTTCGCGGTCGGCCTCCGGATCGACGCGGCCGCCGATGTCGAGCTTGAGGCCGGGACGGTCGGTCAGCGCCTTGGCCAGCGAGCGCAGCTTTTCTTCACCTGCGGCAGGAATCGCCGCGCGGCCCGGTTCGAAGGCCATGTTGGACAATTCGGCCCCGCCGCCGAACAGCGAGCCGAGCAGCGCGAACGGCTGCGTCACCGCCTTCACGATCGCATTGCCGATCAGCTTGAACACGATCGCACCAATGGAGAATTGCGGATCGTCGAGCGAGCCGGAAACCGGCAGGTTGATGTCGATGACGCCGTTGCGGTCGGCCAGCAGCGCGACCGCGAACTGCACCGGCAGGCTGGTGGCGGTCGGGCTCTCGACCTTTTCCCCGAAGGTCAGCTGTTCGAGTACCAGGCGGTTCTCAGCACTGAGCTTGCGGTTGTCGAGCTGGTAGCCGACCTCGAAGGAGAGCTTGCCCTTTTCGATGCCGTAGCCGACATATTTGCCGGAATACGCGGACAGCGGCGCCAGTTCCATGCCGCGCACATTGGCCTTGAGGTCGAGGAACAGGTCCCCGCGCAGCGGGTTGATGCGGCCGGCGACAGCCAGCGGCGCGTTGTTGACCTCGCCGCGCAGGTCGACGTCGGCGCGGCTGGCAGGATCGGATGACAGCCCCGACACCACGCCGCCGAAGTGTGACAGGCTGGCGGAATAGTTGGGCTTGATGAAGTTGTCGGTGAAGCGCACGCGGCCGCCCTGCAGGCTGACGCGCTTGATGGTAACCGGCGGCATGGCGGACGCCTGGGCGCCGTTGTCCTTCTTCGGCGCGGCGGGTGCATCCGCACTGCCGCGCACGATGTCCTGCAGGTTGATGCGCCCGGTCGGATCGATGATGATGCGCGCAAAGAAATCGGTGAGCGCGAGCTGGTCGACCGACACGGCCAGCGGTTCCAGGCGCACATCCACACCGCCGGCATACAGCGATTTCCAGCGCAGGAAATCGTTGCTGCCGCTTTTGTCCACCGTCGCCAGGTTCCCCAGCGTAACGTCGCCCTTGAAGCCGCCGCGCAGCTTGCCATCCTGTCCCGCGTCGAGCAGGACCTTGCCCTTGGATGACAGGTTGGCGCTGGTCGCATGCAGGTTGACCTTGTCGGTGACGAAGGGTTGCAGCGGCAGGATGTCGACGCCCTTGATGTCGAGCGCGAGGTCGGCATGCAACGGCGTCATGCCGAGCGTGCCGTTGACGGCCATCTGGCCTGACTTGTTGACCGAGGCCTTCATGTCCATCCGCGCGCGCGACGCCGGATCGGTCGACAGCCCGTCCACTGTCAGGCTGAAGGGCGCGGCGGTTGTGATGATCGGTTCCCTCGCGCCCTGGTCTTCCACGCGCAGGGACCAGTTGCCGATCGCGGTGCGCGCGACGTTGACTGCATAGCCCTTGCCTTCATCAGCGTGCTGGGGCGTTGTGCCGCTGGCGGGCGTCGCTGCGCGCGGCGCAGGCGCGAGGCGGATGACCTGGACATCGGCGCTGGCGGATGCGATTTCGGCGATGTCGATGCTCTGCTTGCGGGTGTCGACGGCGAGCTTGCGCAGTGCGAGGTCGAGCTTGCCGGCCGAGGCGCGCAGCGGCACCTGCTCATCCGCATAACGCAGCGATGCACCGCGCACTGCCAGTTCAGCGAGCGTCACCTTCAGCGCAGGCGGCCTGGATGCCTCCTGCTTGCGCGCCGGCGCCGGTGCCGCTGGCGGGGAGAG
>NZ_LSTO01000001.1:3942963-3977323 GCF_002211445.1 Noviherbaspirillum denitrificans
TCCACCCGGTCGCGGGCCGCATGCCGGGCCACATGAACGTGCTGCTGGCGGAAGCGAAGGTGCCGTACGACATCGTGATGGAAATGGACGAGATCAACGAAGACTTCGGCGAGACCGACGTCGCGATGGTGATCGGCGCCAACGACATCGTGAACCCGGCTGCGATGGAAGACCCGACCAGCCCGATCGCCGGCATGCCGGTGCTCGAAGTCTGGAAGGCCAAGACTTCCATCGTGATGAAGCGCAGCATGGCTTCCGGCTATGCGGGCGTGGACAATCCGTTGTTCTACAAGGACAACAACCGCATGCTGTTCGGCGACGCGAAGAAGATGCTGGACGAAGTGCTGGTGGCCCTGAAGACAGCCTGAGTCGAGGCTTCCCGCCAACGAAAAAGCCGCGCAATGCGCGGCTTTTTTATTTTGAGGTCGATACCCTGTCGGGACGCGGCGGCATCCAGCGCCCCGGTTGCGGCAAGCGTCGCGGCTCCAGCGCAAAGAGCCAGGCAAATCCACGGCAGGTGAAATGCACGATCAAGCCGGCGAAGAGAATGTCGGACAGGAAATGCGCACCCATCGCCATGCGGATGACACCGACGAACAGGCCGAAGCCGATGCCCGCAGCCAGCCAGCCGCGCCGCCGGGTCACCCAGTATCCCGCCATCAGGTAGAACGCTGCCGCTGCATGGCCGCTGGGAAACGAGCAATTCGTCGGACATTGCTTGTGCGCGGTCACCGGTGACGCGAACGCAGCCGTCCCGCCGAATTCGGCCAGGTGCACCGGCCGGGGACGTCCGCCATGGTTTTTCAGCGCGGTGTTGACGACCAGCCCCGGCCCCGTGAGCAGCACCACGAGCAGGTAGAGGATCGCCTTGCGGCGCGGCGCAAGACGAGCGCGCAGGCGCGGCAGGAAGCTTGCGAGCAGGAGCAGCATCCAGAGCAGCACCAGGATGCCGAATTGCGCGACGATTTCGTAGATGACCTTGATCCACCCGATATGGGCCGCCGGAAATCCTTCTCCGGGATGGTAGAACAGCCTGGCCAGTACGAGGTCGGCTTCCGGCCACGCGAAAAAGAACAGGGCCAGCAGCGAGGCCAGGACGACATCGCCATACCGTTGCAGCAGAGGTTTCATCGCATATACCCCTTGAAGTGTTCACCCCGGTAGAGACACAGCTGAAGCCGCCGGTCCGGGTACAGCGGAATGTCGACATGTCCGATATCCGTCCAGCGTTCGAATGAAGCCGCCGCGGCGTCGTACGGGCAATGGGTAGTGGCGAAGACGACATTGGCCCCGAGGTCGTTCTTCATGTCGGCCATGAGATGGAAATGGTTCTGCCTGTCCCCGCGCGGGTTCCATATGCGCATTCGTTGGGCACCGGGATGCGCGTAGTAGTTCAGCAACGCGAATTCGCTGCGGTCGGTCACCGCGAGCAAGGCATCCGGATGGCGGCGCAACTGCGCCTCGACCACGGCACCGGCTTCCGGCCACCCCAGCAGCCGCGCATAAGGATCGGTCTTGCTGGTGAGGCGGACGCCGGCAGCATGGGCCAGCGCATGGTAGTGATAGAACAGGGAGAGCAGGACGAGGTTGGAGAGAACGATGGCGGTCCGCCATCTTGCATGCCGTTCGGCGGCAATCCGTTCCGCTACCAGTAGCGTCCCGGCGAAGTACGCGGGTGCCGCCCAGTTGGCATTGGCTTTCGCCAGCAAGGCTTGCATGCCGATGACGGCCAGGAACGGCAGGGTCATCGCCGCCAGGAAGCCGCGCCGGGGATCGCCCCACGTCGCGCGCGTTGCGAGGCCGCCGAGCAGGATCGCAAACGCGATCGGCCCCATGCAGGCAAACTGGCCGCCGGTGAATTCCATCAATCGTTCCGGATGGAACAGGCCCTTGTCGAGCTGGGAAATCTCGGCAGTGTGGCGGAAGCTGACGAAATCCATCCGCACGTTCCACCAGAGATTGGGCAGGAAGACGATCAGCGCGAGCAGGGCGGCGAGGTAGAGCCGCGGATTGCGCCAGTGCTGCCGGAATGACGGCAGGCACAGCACCAGTGCCACTGACGGCGCGAAGACGGCCATCGAGTATTTCGACAGCAGCCCCAGGCCAGCCGCAGCGCCCATCAGCATCCAGTCATGCCAGGCGTTGGATGCGAGTGCACGCCACAGCCCGAGCGTGGCGAGGCCCCAGAAGAAGAACAGCGGCGCATCGGTCGTCATGAACAGCGAATTGAATCCGACCAGCAGCAGCGTGAGGAACATGATCGCGGCGAACAAGGCCGTGCGTACCGGGAACATCCGGCTGCCGAGCGCGTACACCAGCACGGCGGTCAGCGGATGCAGCAGCAAGGTGCCGAGGCGGACATCGAGTTCGCTGTTTCCGGCGCCGCTGAACAGGCGGATTATCCATGCCACCATCGGCGGCTTGGAGTAATAGCCCCAGTCAAGCGCCCGCGACCACGCCCAGTACTGTGCTTCATCGACATACAGCGGCAAGCCGTGATGGATGATGATCCACGCCCGGTACGCAGTGAGCAGCACCGCGACGAGCAGCAGTACCGGCCACGCATGCCTGTGTGCGATGTCACCCGCTGGACGGGCAGGAGTGAAGGCAAGGGTGTTCGTGGTCTGTCCCTTCGTGCTGGGTCCCGCCTGTGGCCGCGGGGAATGATTGATATGGGGAATCGGCTTCGTTCTCCATACCGAAGGCCATCATACGAAGCCCGCCCCGGCCGGTACTGACGCTCATCAGCCCGGCGGCATTTCTGCATGCCGGAAGGAAGCATGCATCGGGTAGCGGCGCGACATTTGATGGCGCTCTAATGCATCGGCATGGCCAAAGAAGACAATGCGGGTGCCGCACCGGAAAGAGGAGGGCGGAAACCTTGCCGACCGATATGGATATTGCAGCCACAGACGTAAACAATCCTGCGCTCGCCACTGCCAGGATTGCCTCAGGCACGCGGGAAGAATGCCCCAGCGTGTCGCTGGTCGTTCCGCTCTATAACGAGGAAGACAATGTTGCGCCGCTGGTCGAGCAAGTCCATGCGGCGATGGCGAATGTCGACTGGCCCTGGGACCTGATCCTGGTGGATGACGGCAGCAGCGACCGCACCGCACTGCAGCTGAAGCAATCGCTCCTGCGTTATCCGGACACGGTGCGCGTCATCATCCTGCAACGCAATTTCGGCCAGACCGCCGCCATGCAGGCAGGGATCGACGCCGCAACGGGAACGGTGATTGCCACCATGGACGGCGACCTGCAAAACCATCCACAGGACATCCCGCGCATGGTGAGACGCCTCCTCGACGAAGACCTCGACCTGCTGGTTGGATGGCGCTGGCAGCGCAAGGACGGCCTGTGGCTGAGGAAGATTCCTTCGCGGCTGGCCAACCTTCTCGTCGGACGCGTCACTGGCATCCGCCTGCACGACTACGGTTGTTCGCTGAAGATATTCCGTACTTCGGTATTGCGGCAGATACGCCTCTATGGCGAAATGCACCGCTTCATTCCGACATGGATGGCGACGATCACGTCACCGGCACGCATCGGTGAAGAGCGGGTCGGCCATTCGCCGCGAGTGCACGGGAAATCCAAGTACGGGCTGTCGCGTACTTTCAAGGTCATTCTCGACTTGCTGGTGATGTATTTCTTCATGCGTTACCGCGCGAAGCCGGGGCATTTCTTCGGACGCATCGGGCTGCTGTTCGGTACGGCAGGTGTACTTATCCTCGCGTGGCTCACGTGGGTGAAGCTCTATCTCGGGGAGGGCATCGCTGACCGGCCGCTGTTGCTGCTAGGCGTGCTGCTGAGCCTGGTTGGCGTGCAGTTCCTGAGCACCGGCATCATCACTGAAATGCTGGCGCGCATCGACTACGAGGCATCGGGAAAGAAGCCCTATGTGGTGCGGACGATGCTTCCGGATCAAAAGATGAAGGGACAGTCAGATGGACGATGAAACCTGGTGGCTGGGCGTCGGCATGTTGGGACAGGCGCTGTTCATGATGCGTTTCGTGATCCAGTGGATACAGAGCGAACGGCGCAGGGCGAGCGTGATTCCGGTGGCGTTCTGGTATTTCAGCCTGATGGGAGGCGTGGTCCTGCTGGTGTATTCCATCCATCGCCGCGATCCGGTTTTCATTGCCGGGCAGGCGCTGGGCGTGGTGATCTACCTGCGCAACCTTTACCTTGTCAGGATCGGCGGCATGGCGGAACGTTAAACATGGAGGAGACCCGCATCCTGGTGACCGGTGCCGCCGGCTTCATCGGCAGCCATGTCGCGGCCCGCCTCGCGGACCTTGGCCATGGTGTGCTCGGCTGCGACAATTTCAACGCCTACTACTCGCCTGCACTCAAGCATGACCGTGTCGCCGCCTTGCTTGCACCGAGGCAGGTCGACTGCGTGACGGTCGAACTGGCCGATGCGAAACAGACGTCATCCCTGTTTGAAGCATGGCGGCCCACGCACGTGGTCCATCTCGCGGCACAGGCGGGTGTGCGTCATTCACTCCGCGATCCGGGCAGCTATATCCAGTCCAATCTTGTCGCCTTTTCGCATGTGCTTGAAGCGTGCCGGCAGCAGCGCGTGCAGCACCTTCTTTATGCGAGCAGCAGCAGCGTGTACGGCGCCCGGACGCAAATACCTTTCCATGAAGACGACCGGACGGACGAGCCTGCTTCGCTCTACGCGGCAACAAAGAAGGCGAATGAGCTGATGGCCAGCTGCTGCAGCAAGCTGTATGGCTTTCCCGCCACCGGAGTCCGGTTCTTCACCGTCTACGGCCCGTGGGGGCGGCCCGACATGGCGTACTTCAGCTTCACCGAAAGCATGCTGAAAGGCGAGCGGATCCCCGTCTTCGCGCGCGGGGAGTTGCTCCGTGACTTCACCTATATCGACGACATCGTTGAAGGCGTGGCCCGGCTATTGTTCAAGCCGTCCCTGTCACCGGAGGGCCAGCCCGGACATGCAGTATTCAACATCGGCAACCACCGGCCCATACGTGTCCTGGATTTCATCGCCACGCTGGAGAGAGTGCTGGATGTGAAGGCGGAACTGGAACTGCTGCCGATGCAACCGGGCGACGTGCCGGCCACATGCGCCGACACGAGCCGGTTGCGGGAATGGGTGGGATTTGCACCAGCTACGTCGTTGGACGAAGGACTCGCCCGCTTTCGCGACTGGTACCGGGAATGGATCAGCGGTGACCGAACATCATCTGCTCGGCAAGCAGGCGCTTGACCGGCTTCATCGTATCCATCAGTGCCAGCGACAGTCCCAGCATGGATTGCGGCACGGCACCGCCGGGCCCTTGGGCGAATATGCGTGCAAGCGTATCGGTGAGCGAAATCGTGAGCCTGCGGTCCGCCTGGCGTTGCGCGGCGAAGCGGAGCAGCACATCCGTTTCCATTTCGCCGTCCAGCATGCGCGCGAGCACGGCAGCGTCTCGCAGGCCGAGATTCAGGCCCTGTCCCGCGACCGGATGCAGGGTCTGCGCCGCATTGCCGATGGCCACGGTGCGCGCCGAAGCGGCGGTGTGGGCGTTCAGGCCGAGCGGGTAGGCGATACGCGGCGTGGCGGACGTAAAGCGTCCGACCCGGCTGCCGAACGCCGCGCCGAGTTCTGCGAGGAAGGCGGTGTCCGACAGCGCTTGCAGCCGCGACGCGGTGTCGGGGTGCACACACCATACCAGCGCATAACCGCCCTCCTGCGGCAGCAGGGCGAGCGGGCCCTCGTCGGTGAAACGTTCGAATGCGCGATGGGGAATCGGCGCGCTTGCGATGACGTTGGAAATGATCGCGGTCTGCTCGTAATCGCGGCGTACCGTCCGCGCATCCTGTTCGTTGAACACCCCGCCTTCAGCCTGCACCATGATGCCGGCAGTGATCGTTTTACCGTCAGCACAGTGCAATTCGACCATGTCGTCGCGTTCCATCGTCGAGCTCACCTGCAGCGGGCGCAGCACCGCGATATCCGTCTGCTTCACTGCAGCAGACAATGCCGACACGATCGCGCCATAGCGCGTTACATAGCCAAGCGCGGGCACGCCGTATTCTTCCGGAGTGAGCACGGTACGACCGAAATGGCCGCGACGGGAGACGTGGATATCGTGGATCGCATCCGACGCAACCGGCCAGCCGCCGATCTCTTCGAGGATCTGTATGCTGCCGTAGGACAGGGCCAGCGAGCGCGGGTCCTTGTTCACCTGCTCCAGTGTCTTCGCGTCGATCAACGCGATGCGGGTGGCGGTGGCGCCGCGCTTGACGAGCAGCAGCGCCAGCGCCATTCCAACAGGACCGGCGCCGCAGATGGCAATGTCGTAATCCGTCGCCGCCATCACTTCTTCATGACGGCTTCGATATCGGCCACGGTCTTGGGCGCGGCTTCGGTGATGATCTCGCAGCCTTGTTCCGTCACCAGCGCATCGTCTTCGATACGGATGCCGATGTTCCAGAACTGCTCCGGCACGCCGGGTTCCGGACGGACATAGATGCCGGGTTCGATGGTCAGCATCATGCCGGGCTGCAGCGTGCGCCACGGCTTTTCCTCGCTGGCGCCGTTCAGTTCCCGGTACTCGCCGACATCGTGCACATCCATGCCCAGCCAGTGGCCGGTGCGATGCATGTAGAACTGGCGGTAGGCGCCTTTCTCGATCACGTCGTCCAGCATGCCGACCTTGTTCTTGTCCAGCAGGCCGGTGTCGAGCATGCCTTGCGCCAGCACGCGCACGGCGGCATTGTGGCCGTCGATGAAGCGCTTGCCGGGCTTGGTCTCGGCGATGGCGGCGTACTGTGACGCCAGCACGATTTCGTAGAGCGCCTTCTGCGGGCCGTTGAACTTGCCGTTGGCGGGGAAGGTGCGGGTGATGTCGGACGCATAGCTGTCGAGTTCGCAGCCGGCATCGATCAGCACCAGGTCGCCGTCCTTGATCTCGGCGTCGCTGGCGCGATAGTGCAGCACGCAGGCATTCGCACCAGTCGCGACGATGGAACCGTAGGCGGGGAATTGCGAACCGTTGCGGCGGAATTCATGCAGCAGTTCGGCTTCGATCTGGTACTCGCGCAGGCCGGGACGGGACGCCTGCATCGCGCGCCGGTGGGCGGCGGCGGAGATGGCAGCGGCGCGCTTCATGACCGCGACTTCCTCGGCGTCCTTGAAGAGGCGCATCTCATCCAGCAGCACGTGCACGTCGTGCACGATCGACGGCGCGGTCACGCCGGCGCGCGCCTGCATGCGCACGCCCTGAAGCCAGTCCTTCACCTGTCCGTCGAGCTTGCCGTCGCTGCCCAGCGCATAGAAGAGCGCGGGGGCGTCGGCCAGCAGCTTCGGCATTTCGGCGTCGAGGGTGGAAACGGGATGGGCGACGTCAAAGCCGAAGGCTTCACGCGCCGCTTCCGGACCATAGCGGTAGCCGTCCCAGATTTCCCGTTCGAGGTTCTTTTCGCGGCAGAACAGGATCGCCTGTTCGGTCTTGCCGACGACCAGCACGATGACCGCTTCCGGTTCGGTGAAGCCGGACAGGTAGTAGAAGTAGCTGTCGTGGCGATAGGGGTAATCGGCGTCGCGGTTGCGCATCACTTCGTGCGCAGTGGGGATGATCGCCACGCCGCCACCTTTGGCCTTCATCTGCGCCATCAGGGAGGCGCGCCGGGCTGCATAGGATTTCATCTGCACTCCTTATCCGTTCAGTTTCGCCAAACGCTCCGGTGTACCCACGTCGGTCCAGTCGCCGCGATAGAATTCGCCGCCCACCTGGCCGCGATCGGCATATGCACGCAGGATGGGTGCGATCTGTGCCGAATCGCCGGGCTTGACCGTATCGAAGATTTCCGTGCGATAGACGCCGATACCCGAAAACGTATAGCGCGGCTCCCCCTCATTGGCGACCGAGAAGCTGTTCAGCGCGAAATCGCCTTTTTGATGGTGCGGCGGATTCTTCACCAGGTACAGCCACGCCACATCGCGCTTGTCGTGCGGGTGCGGATTGCCCCACATGTCGTTGTCCTGGAGCACATCCTTGACCTGCTCGAAATCAAAATGCGGGCAAAAGACATCGGCAGCGATCGCGACGAAAGGTTCTTCGCCCAGCAGGTGCCGCGCCTTGGCGACGCCGCCCGCGGTCTCAAGCGCCGTGCCTTCCGCGGAATACACGATGCGCGCACCGAACTGCGCGCCGTCGCCGAGCGCTTCCTCGATCATGTGGCCGAGGTGCGCATGGTTGATCACGATGTCCTTGATCCCCGCGCGTACGAGGTTGAGGATGTGCCAGACGATCAGCGGCCGGCCGCGCACTTTCAGCAGCGGCTTCGGGCAGTCGTCGGTCAGCGGGCGCATCCGCTCGCCGCGTCCGGCGGCGAAAATCATGGCTTTCATTCTATGTTCCTCAGAAGGTGAAGCCGGTCGACGGACCCTTGTTCTCGAGGTCGTCCAGCAGCACGATCAGCGGCGCCAGCGCCTTGTAGCGGCCGGCCGCCTTGCGCGTGTATTCCATCACCAGCGGCAGGTCCTTCAGGTAGCCGTCCTTGCCGTCGCGGTGGTAGAGGCGCGCGAAAATGCCGAGCACCTTCAGGTGGCGTTGCAAGCCCATGTATTCGAAATCGCGGTAAAAGGCGTCGATGTCATGCGACACCGGCAGGCCGGCGCGGCGTGCACGCTCCCAGTAACGGATCGCCCAGTCGAGCACCATTTCCTCGTCCCACTGGATGTAGGCATCGCGCAGCAGCGACACGAGGTCGTAGGTGATCGGGCCGTACACTGCATCCTGGAAGTCGAGGATGCCGGGATTGCCGCGCTCGGTCACCATCAGGTTGCGCGAATGGTAGTCGCGGTGGACGTAGACCTGCGGTTGCGCGAGATTGTTCGCCAGCAGGGCTTCGAACACGCTGTCGAGCAGCGCCTTCTGCTTGTCCGTCATGGTGACGCCGAGGTGCTTGCCGATATACCACTCGGGGAACAGCATCAGTTCGCGATGCAGCAGTGCGCGGTCGTATTCGGGCAGGACCGCCGGCTTGCTCTGCGCCTGGATCAATACCAGCGCCTCGATCGCATCGATGTAGAGCTTGTGCGCGGTGTCGTGGTTCAGCTGGTGCAGGTAAGTCGTGGTGCCAAGGTCGGACAGCAGCAGGAAACCGCGCTCGACGTCCTGTTCCAGGACCTTGGGCACGGACACGCCGGCCTCGCCGAAGACTTCGGCGACGTGGATGAACGGGCGCACGTCTTCTTGCGGCGGCGGGGCATCCATGGCGATGTAGGTGGCGCCATCGGGCGCGTCAACGCGGAAATAGCGGCGGAAACTGGCATCGGACGAGGCCGGGCGGATGGTGTCGGGCAAGACTTTTTCGGCCGAGAGGGTGGCCAGCCATTCTTTCAACTGCGTGAGGCGAAGATCGGAACCGGTATTAAATGACATGAAACTACCTGGGTAATGTTGGTGATCCCGTTGGCGGGAGGTGAGTTCCCATATAATAAGGGATTCGACCTCAAAAAGCGCCAGCCGACCCCTTCTTTTCATGAACCGGTTTCCCGCATTTCCCCCTTCACAACTTCGCCTCCGCATCCTTGCCGCCCTTGCCGTAATGGCATTGCCCGCGGCCGTCCCCGCGCAGGACGTGAAAGGCGGAAACGCCCAGGAAAAGGAGCTCCCGGCCACCATCCGCGCCGAGCAGATGACGGGCCGTCCGGACCGCGAGGTTTTCCTCGAGCGCGACGTCGAAATCATCCGCGGGCCGACCACGATCAATGCCGACAAGGCGACCTACCACATTGTGGAAGACGAAGTCGAGGCGCATGGCAATATCCGCATGCGGCGCTTCGGCGATTCCTATACCGGCGAGGACTTGCGCCTGAAGATCGAGGCGAGCGAGGGTTTCGTGCTGAAACCCACCTACCACCTCCAGCGCAACAACGCGCAAGGCGCGGCCGAGCGCATCGATTTCGAAGGCGAAGACCGCGCAACGGTCTACGAAGGCTCGTACAGCACCTGCGAAGGGCCGGATCCGGATTGGTACCTGAAATCGGGCAAGCTGGACCTGGACCAGGCGCGCGAAGAGGGTGTTGCGCACCGCACGCTCGTGTATTTCAAGGGCGTGCCCATCCTTGCCGCGCCGGCGATGTCCTTTCCGCTGACCGATTCGCGCAAGTCGGGCGCGCTGCCGCCCACCATCGGCACCACCAACCGCGGCGGCCTGGAAGTCACCGTACCGTATTACTTCAACATCGCGCCGAACCGCGACGTCACGCTGTACCCGAAGATCTATGCACGTCGCGGCCTGCAGCTCGGCGCCGAGGGACGCTACCTGGGCGAAGACTACTTCGGCCAGACACGTTTCGAATACCTGCCGAGCGACCAGCAGACCAAGACCGACCGCTACGCGATCACGAGCACACACACACAATTCCTCGCCCCCGGCCTTGCATGGACCTGGAACCTGAACAGCGCATCGGACGACGATTACCCGACCGACTTCTCGCGCACGATCACGGCGGCCAAACAGCGCCTGCTGCTGCGCGATACCGCGCTCACCTACGGCACGGCGCTGTGGCAGGCGTCCGCACGCGCCTCGAATTTCCAGGTGCTGCAAGACCCGATCGTGCCCATCGTTCGTCCGTATGACCGCCTGCCGCAGGTCACGTTCCATGCGGGCAAGCAGGACGTCAACGGATTCGACTGGGATGTCGACTCCGAACTGACCCGCTTCTGGCATCCGACGCTGCTGCGCGGCGACCGTTTCCTGGTCAATCCGCGCATTGCCTATCCGATGATCCAGCCGGGCTACTTCATCACGCCGAAACTGTCCCTGCATTCGACGCGGTACAGCCTCGACAGCCGCACGCCGGTGCCGAACGACAACCTGTCGCGCACGCTGCCCACCCTGTCGCTCGACAGCGGCCTGGTGTTCGAGCGTGATGCGCGCTTCTTCGGCAGGGACATGATCCAGACGCTGGAACCGCGCCTGTTCTACGTCTACACGCCCTACAAGGACCAGACGGCCTTCCCGAATTTCGACACCGCCGAGGCTGACCTGAGCTTTGCGCAGCTGTTCAGCGAAAACCGCTTCGTCGGCAATGACCGCATCAGCGACGCCAACCAGGTCACCGCGGCGATGATTTCGCGCTATATCGAACCGACCGGCGCCGAACGCATGCGCTTCGCGCTCGGCCAGCGCTTCTATTTCACCGAGCAGCGCGTGACGCTGGGCGGCGCGCGTAACGAAAGCCGTTCCGACCTGCTCCTCTCCGCCTACGGCCAGCTGATGCAGGGCCTGAGCGTCGAAGGCAATGTGCAGTACAGCCAGACCCTGAACTCGATGAGCCGCGCCAACTACGGCGTGCGCTGGCAACCGGCGCCCAAGCGCGTGCTCAACCTGCAATACCGCCGCGCGCGGCTCAACAACCTGGAGCAGGTCGACGTGTCGGGCCAGTGGCCCATCGCAGAGCGCTGGTACGGCGTGGCGCGCATGAACTACTCGCTCCCCGACAGCAAGGTCGCGGAAGGCTTGCTCGGCATGGAGTACAAGGCCGACTGCTGGGTGTTCCGCATCGTCGGCCAGCGTACGCCGACCGCGACCGGCCTGACCAACACCGCGCTCTTCTTCCAGCTTGAACTGAGCGGCTTGACACGCCTCGGGTCGAATCCGCTCGAGGCGCTGCGCGCCAACATCCCCGGCTACCAGCTGGTGAACCAACCCTGAACCTGACAAAGAACTGCTTCCATGAAGACTCTTCCGATCATGCGACTCGCAACCCAACCGGTCCGCGCGATTGCGCTTGCCGCCGCTGTCCTGTGCCTCGGCGCCGGCCTGCAGCAGGATGCCGCCGCGCAGGCGAAACCGGCCGCGCCGCGCGTCTACCTCGCCGACTCGATCATCGCCGTGGTCAACAACGAGGTCATCACGCGCCAGGAACTGGTCGAGCGCCTGCGACTCGTCGAGCGCCGCATGAAAAACCAGGGCATTGCGCTGCCGCCGCCGCAGGAGTTCCAGCGCCAGCTGCTTGAGCGCATGATCGTCGACCGCGCACAGCTGCAGCTGGCGAAGGAATATGGCATCCGCGTCGACGATACGATGCTCGACCGCGCGGTGGCCCGCATCGCCGAACAGAACCGCATGTCGCTGCAGGAATTCCGCACCACGCTCGAAAAGGAAGGCACGCCGTTCGCGCGCTTCCGCGAAGAGATCCGCGAAGAAATCATGATGCAGCGCCTGCGCGAGCGCGAGGTGGACAACAAGATCCAGATCACCGAATCCGAAGTCGACAACTACCTCGCCGAGCAGGGCGCGCCGCAGGGCCAGGAGTTCCTGCTGTCGCACATCCTCGTGCGCACGCCGGAAAACGCCACCGCCGAGCAGATCGCGGAGCGCCGCAAGCGCGCCGAAGAGGTGTTGCAGCAGGTGAATGCCGGCGGCGATTTCGCCAAGCTGGCAGCGACCTATTCCGATGCCAATGACGCGCTGACCGGCGGCGACCTCGGATGGCGCAACCAGGACCGCCTGCCGCAGCTGTTCATGAGCGCTATCGAAAACCTGAAGCAGGGCGAGGCGTCGCAGATCGTCAAGAGCCCGAACGGCTTCCACATCCTCAAGCTCAACGGCAAGCGCAGCGCCAGCGTCGTCAAGGCCAGCGGCAACGCCGTGCAGCAGACGCATGCGCGCCACATCCTGATCAAGGTCAACCAGATCGTCACGCCGGCCGACGCCAAGCGCAAGCTGGTCGAACTGAAGCAACGCCTCGACAACAACGCCGCCAAGTTCGAAGACCTGGCCAAGCTGTTTTCCAACGACCTGTCCGCATCGCGCGGCGGCGACCTCGGCTGGATTTATCCGGGCGACACCGTTCCCGAGTTCGAACGCGCGATGGATGGGCTCAAGCCGGGTGAAGTCAGCGAACCGATCGAATCGCCGTTCGGCTACCACCTGATCCAGGTGCTGGAGCGCAAGAAGGACGACGTCTCGCAGGAGCGCCAGCGCCTGATCGCCCGACAGGCGATCCGCGAGCGCAAGCTGGACGAAGCGACCCAGGACTGGTTGCGCCAGCTGCGCGACCGCGCCTACGTCGAATACCGCTTCGAAAACGCGGAGTCGCGCTGAGCGCCGCCATGAGCAAGCGTCCGACCATTGCCATCACCTGCGGCGAACCCGCAGGCATCGGTCCCGAGATATCCATCCGGGCGGCATGGGAGCTGCGTGAGGAAGTGCGCGCGGTGCTGATCGGCGATGCGGCGCTGCTGTCGATGACGGCGTCCGACATCGATCCGGCCATCCGGCTGGTCGCGATTTCCACGCTGGCCTTCCGCAACAGCGGCTTGCCGCATCTGCCCGCCGGGCAGATTCCGGTCATCGACTGCCCGCTGGCCGAACCGGCGGTGCCCGGCAAGCTCGACTCCCGCAATGGCAAGGCCGTGCTGCAGACGCTCGACGTTGCGATCCGCTATGCGATACAGAAGCAGTTCGATGCCATCGTCACCGCGCCGATGCAGAAGAGCACGATCAACGATGCCGGGGTGCCGTTCACCGGCCACACCGAATACCTCGCCGAAAAGACACAGACGCCGCAGGTCGTGATGATGCTCGCCGGCGGCAAGCCGATGATGCGCGTGGCGCTGGCGACCACGCATTTGCCGCTCAAGGATGTGCCGGCCGCGGTCACCTTCGACAGCCTGTCGCGCACCATCGAGATCATCCATGCCGACCTGCGGAACAAGTTCGGCATCGCGCAACCGCGCATCCTCGTCACCGGGCTCAATCCGCATGCAGGAGAGGGCGGCTATCTCGGTCGCGAAGAAATCGACGTCATCACGCCCGTCCTGCAGGCCATGCAGGCACGCGGCATCGACGCCAAGGGACCGTATCCGGCCGACACGCTGTTCCAGCCCAAATACCTCGAAAACGCCGACTGCGTGCTGGCGATGTACCACGACCAGGGCCTGCCGGTGCTCAAGCACGCGAGCTTCGGACACGGCGTCAACATCACCCTCGGCCTGCCGATCATCCGCACCTCGGTCGACCATGGCACAGCGCTCGACCTTGCCGCTGCCGGCATCGGCAAAGCGGACCACGGCAGCATGCTCGAAGCGGTCAAGGTTGCCGCGCAAATGGCAGCAGCCTCTCAGAAGAATTAGTCATGAAACACATTGCACGCAAGCGCTTCGGCCAGAATTTCCTGACCGACCAACTGGTATTGCACGACATCATCCGCGGAATTGATCCCCACAAGGATGACGCCATGGTCGAAATCGGCCCCGGCCTTGCCGCAATGACCAGCCTGCTGCTCGAATCGCTCGACAGGCTGCACGTGGTCGAACTCGACCGCGACCTCGTTGCGCGCTTGAAGAAGAACTTTGATCCGGCACGCCTGGTCATCCATGAAGGCGATGCGTTGAAGTTCGATTTCACGTCCATTCCCGTGCCGGAAGGGCAGAAGCTGCGCGTGGTCGGCAACCTGCCGTACAACATCTCCAGCCCCCTGCTGTTCCATCTCGCGGAGATCGCACCGCGCGTGAAGGACCAGCATTTCATGCTGCAGAAGGAAGTGGTCGAGCGCATGGTAGCCGAACCCGGCGGCAAGTCCTATGGCCGACTGTCCGTGATGCTGCAATGGCGCTACTACATGGAATTGCTGTTCGTCGTTCCGCCGACGGCTTTCGATCCGCCGCCCAAGGTGGACTCGGCAATCGTGCGCATGATTCCGCTGCCGCAGCCGATGGCATGCGATGCGGCGAAGCTGGAGCAGGTCGTGACGAAGGCGTTCTCGCAGCGGCGCAAGGTGATCCGCAATTGCGTGGCCGGCATGTTCACCGAGAACGACCTGGTGGATGCGGGTGTCGATCCGCAAGCGCGTCCGGAAACTGTGCCGGTCGAACAGTTCGTCGCGCTGGCAAACCGCCTCTAACCGAATCGACGCTCCGCGTAGGGTGCGCCTCGCGCACCATTCCGCCCCTAAACGAACCCGAACCACCCTAGCAGCGCACCTGCACCCAACAACCACAGCAGGTGCAGCTTCGTCCTCCAGATCACGAGCGCGGACACGGCAGTCAACAGCCACAGCGGCCAATCCCGCGCCGCATCGTTATGCGTGCTCGTCAGCACCCATCCCGTCGCAACCAGCAAAGCGATCACGATTGGCGCCATCCCTTGCTTGAACGCCCGCACACCGCGCAGGTTGCGGTTGCGATGGCCCCATTGCGCGGCCAGGTAGGTGAGCGTCGTGCTGGGCAGCATGATGCCGACCATCGTGACCAGCACGCCGAACAGGCCCATTGCCATGCTGCCGCTGTTGAGGCCGACATGCCAACCCATCAGCGCGACGAACAGGATATTCGGACCCGGTGCGGCCTGGGCGATTGCGATCGAGGCCGTGAATTGCGGCTCCGTGAGCCAGCGTGTTTCATCCACCAGATAGCGGTGCATTTCCGGCGCCGTCGAGATCGCGCCGCCGACGGACAGGATGGACAGGGACAGGTACTGCAGGAAGAGATGCAGCCAGTCGCTCCACTGGAGAGTGATGGCGTTCATGGCTTGATCTTCCGGTAGGTGAGGAAGTACGCGGTGATGCCGAGGCTGGGCAGCACATAGAGTAGCGGCCAACGCAGCAGCGCGATGGCGGCGAAGCAGGCGACGGTGAAGGCGAAGCTGACCGGCAGTCCCAGCGGATGGGTTTTCAGCGTGGACAGCAGCCGCAGGCCGGCCGCAGTGATGAGTCCCGCCGCGACAGCGCCCATGCCGCGCAAGGCGCCGGCAAGGCCGGGATGGCCGGCGAACTGCGCATAGAAAAAGGTCAGGATCAATACCAGCACCAGCGGCAGCGACAGCATGCCGGCCAGTGCCGCGAGCGCGCCCGGCAGCCCGAAGTAACGGGCGCCGATCATCAGCGAGAGGTTGACGACATTCGGGCCGGGCATGATCTGTGCGACGGCCCATTCTTCGACGAATTCCTCGCGCGTCATCCAGCGCTTTTTCTCGACCAGCTCGTGCTGCACGATCGCGAGCACGCCGCCGAATCCCTGCAGCGCGAGGAGGGTAAAGGAGATGTAGAGGTCGGAAAGCGACTGCGGGCGCGGCCGGTCTTGCGTAAGGTGCGAATCCATCCTGCCGCGTTACGCTCCCGTGCGTTCGATCAGTTCGATCTTGTAGCCATCCGGATCCTGCACGAAGGCGATCACGGTCGACCCGCCCTTGACCGGGCCGGCTTCACGCGTGACGTTGCCGCCGGCCGCCTTCACCTGTTCGCAGGTCTTGTACGCGTCCTCGACGCTGATGGCGATGTGGCCGTAGGCGCTGCCCAGGTCGTACTTGTCGACGCCGTAGTTGTAGGTCAGCTCCAGCTCGGCGTGGTCGGGATTGGTGCCGTAACCGACGAAGGCCAGCGTGTACTGCTGTTCCGGGCGGTCGGTGGTGCGCAGCAGGTTCATGCCGAGCACCTTGGTGTAGAAGTCGATGGAGCGTTGCAGGTCGCCGACCCGCAGCATGGTGTGGAGAATGCGCATTTGTTGTTCCTAAAAAATCGGCAACGTGTCGGGGCCGCTTTCGCGCAGCACCCGCTTGGCCATTTCGAACTCCGGGAAGATCGATTGCACCGTCGCCCAGAAGCGCGGGCTGTGGTTCATCTCGCGCAAGTGCGACAGCTCGTGCGCGATCACGTAATCGATCATCGGCAGCGCGAAATGGACCAGCCGCCAGTTGAGCCTGATCCTGCCTTCCGCCGTGCACGAACCCCATTGGGTCGTCGCCGACGACAAGGCAAAGGAGCGATAGGTGACGCCGAGTTTTTCCGCATAGACTGGAAGGCGCTCCGCGAAGATGCGTTTCGCTTCCAGCTGCAGCCATCCTTGGACCCTGTCCTTGAGCTGTTGTTCGCCGGCGTCCGGCGGCAGGCTGATCGACAGTTCCCGTGATTCGGCGTCGTAGCTGGCACCCGACGCCTGCCCGGCAAGGATGCGCAGCGTGACGTCGTTGCCGAGATAGGGCAGCGTTGCGCCGTCGCACCATTGCATGTGCGGCTGCAACCGGCGTGCGGAACGTTCGCGGCGCTCGGTCAGTTTGATGAAAATCCAGCGCTGCTTTTCGCGGATCGCATTTTCGATTTCCGCGATGGTCACCCATTTCGGCGCCGTGATGCGCAGGCCATCCTCGTCGATCAGGAAACCGATCGAGCGGCGCTTGGAGCGGAGCAGGCGGTATTCGAGGATGTGATCACGGACCTGCACGCGCCTGCGTCCTGCGGTCAGGATGCTGCTTGATGGTGCGGGCGAGGGAAACAGTTCCAGTGGTTCCCTCTGTGGAACCGCGGCCGCGCCCGGCATGGGTGCCGGGGCGGGGTGGTCGACGGCAGGTTGTGCCGAAAAATCCGGAGAGAAAAAGTCGAGCTGCAGCGACAGCTGCGTAGGATCAGGCGGAGTCTGGCGTAGCAGCTTCAAGGGATTCGGGGAGCTTGTTTTTTGAATAAATGCCGGGCGACGAAATCACCCGCATTTCCGATTCTATCCAATTTTCAACTTCTTGCAGCAACTCGGCCGAAGTCTTGCCTTCGGGCGAAATCGGCTTGCCGATCGAAACGGTGATCAGGCCCGGCTTCTTGATGAAGGAATTCTTCGGCCAGCATTCGCCGGCATTCATTGCGATCGGCACGACGGGTGTGTTGGTTTCCACCGCGAGGCGCGTGCCGCCCGCCTTGTACTTGCCCTTCTTGCCGACGTGGGAGCGCGTGCCTTCGGGGAACATGATGATCCACTGGCCGCCGGCGAGACGCTTGCGTCCGTGTTCGACGACCTGCGCAAACGCATCGCGGCCCTTCTGGCGATCGATCGGAATCATGCGCAGCAGTGCGATGCCCCAGCCGAAGAAGGGGATGTACAGCAGTTCCTTCTTGAACACATAGACGAGCGGGCGCGGGAAGCTGAACAGGTAGCAGATCGTCTCCCAGGCGGACTGATGCTTGGAGAGCAGGATCGCGGGGCCGTCGGGCAGGTTGTCGTAGCCCTTGAACTGGTAGCGGATGCCGCAAATGACCTTCGCGCTCCAGATGACGAACCTGTTCCAGAAGGAAGTCAGGTGGTAGCGCTGGTTGTACGGCAGCGGCGCGAACAGGAAGCACATGGGCGCCCATACCAGTGTCGCGACCACCATCAGGAGCACGAACACGAGCGAACGCAGGAACAGGTTGATGCTGGACATCGGATCTCCAGGAGCGCCGGACGGCATCCGGCGAATGTTTTATTTATGCGGCGGCGGGCACGTCTGCCGTCGATTTCAATAGCTGGTCGACTACTGCGGCCAGATTCGGATAGATGCTGGTCCCCGGCGGCAGGCCGCCCTTGGTGCGCGTCTTTTCGCCCTTGCCCGTCAGGACCAGGTAAGGCGTGCAACCAACCACGAATCCCGCCTGCAGGTCACGCAGCGAGTCGCCGATGGTCGGCACACCCTTGAGGCTGACGTCGAAGCGCTCGCCGATTGACTGCAGCATGCCCGGCTTGGGCTTGCGGCAATCGCAGTTGTCGTCGGCGGCATGCGGGCAGAAGAAGATCGCATTGATCTCGCCGCCGACCATGCGCACGGCGGCGTGCATCTTCTGGTGGATCGCATTGAGCGTGACGATATTGAACAGCCCGCGCGCGATGCCCGACTGGTTGGTGCAGACCACGACGCGATAGCCCGCCTGGTGCAGGCGCGCGATCGCTTCGAGCGACCCGGGAATGGGTTCCCACTCGTCCGGCGACTTGATGAAGTGGTCGGAGTCGTGGTTGATGACGCCGTCGCGGTCGAGGATGATCAGTTTCATGCGCGCCTGCTGCCTTGCTTATGCTGCCAGTTTCGAAATGTCCGCCACGCGGTTCATCATGCCGTGCAGGTCGGACAACAGGGCGAGGCGATTGTTGCGCAACTGCTCGTCCTCGGCCATCACCATCACGTCGTTGAAGAAGGCGTCCACGTTGTCGCGGATATGCGCCAGCGTCTTGAGCGTGCCGGTGAAGTCGCCGTTGGCGAAGGCCGCGTCGACCTTCGGCTGCAGCTCCGTCATCGCGGTGTAAAGGTTGGCCTCAGCCTGCTCCTTCAGCAATTCCTTGCTGACCGTGGCAGCACCCACTTCCGTCTTCTTCAGGATGTTGGTGATGCGCTTGTTGGCGGCGGCCAGCGACTCGGCTTCAGGCAAGTCGGCGAATGCCTTCACGGCGTCGAGGCGCTCGATGATGTTGTCGAGGCGGTCCGGGTTCTGTGCGACCACCGCTTCGATCGCGCCCTGCGCGTAACCACGGTCACGCAGCAGTCCGCGCAGGCGGTCGAGCATGAACTCGGTGACTTCGGCGGTCGAATCCTTGAAGTTGGCATTCCCGGCGAACAATTGCGCGGCGTCCTGCATGATCGCCTTGAGCGACAGCGGCAGGCGCTTCTCGACCAGCATGCGCAGCACGCCGAGTGCATGGCGGCGCAGCGCGAACGGATCCTTGTCGCCGGTCGGCTGCAGGCCGATGCCCCAGATGCCGACCAGGGTTTCGAGCTTGTCGGCGAGTGCGACGACGGTGCCGGTCTGCGTCTCCGGCAGCGCATCGCCGGCGAAGCGCGGCTGGTAGTGTTCGGACGCGGCGCGGGCCACTTCGTCATGCTCGCCGTCGTGGCGCGCATAGTAGGTGCCCATGATGCCCTGCAGTTCCGGGAATTCGCCGACCATGTCGGTCAGCAGGTCGGCCTTCGCCAGCAGCGCACCGCGCTCGGCGAGCGCGACGTCGGCATTCAGTGCCTGGGCGATCTTGCCGGCCAGCGCCTTCACGCGTTCGGTGCGTTGCGCCTGGGTGCCAAGCTTGTTGTGGTAGACCACGTTGGCGAGGTTGGGGATGCGGTCCGCGAGCTTCTTTTTCTTGTCCTGCTCGAAGAAGAACTTCGCGTCGGACAGGCGCGGACGCACCACGCGCTCGTTGCCGCCGATGATGTGCTGCGGGTCGGCGGTTTCCAGGTTGGAGACGATCAGGAAGCGCGAGCGCAGCTTGCCGTGGCTGTCGGTCAGCGCGAAGTATTTCTGGTTGGTTTGCATCGTGAGGATCAGGCATTCCTGCGGTACCGACAGGAAGGAGTCCTCGAACTTGCATTCATAGACGACCGGCCATTCGACCAGCGCGGTCACTTCGTCAAGCAGGCTTTCCGGCATCAGCGTCTTGTCGTGGCCAGCCTTCTCGAGCAGCGATGCGCGGATGCGTTCCTTGCGTGCCGTCACGGACGGAATGACCTTGCCTTGCACTTCCAGCGTCGTGGCGTAGCTCTCGGCATTCGTCACGGCGATGTCGCCGGCGGAGAGGAAACGGTGGCCCAGCGTGCTGCGGCCGGCGGCGAGGCCGAGCAGCGCGACCGGCACGACATCGGCGCCGTGCAGCGCGATCAGCTTATGCGCCGGACGCACGAATTGCACCGTGGAGCCGTCGGGACGCTGGTAGCTCATCACCTTCGGGATCGGCAGCTTGCCGACGGTGTCTTCGAGCGCGGCTTGCAGGCCTGTATTCAGGTTGGAGCCGGGCGCGGTGTAGGTGTAGAAGAAGCTTTCCGCCTTGCCGTCGGAGGCGCGCTCAAGGTCGGCCAGCTTCAGGTCGGGGAAGCCGAGCGCGGACAGTTTCTTGGCCAGCGGCGGGGTCGGGTTGCCTTCCTTGTCGAGGGCGACGGAAACCGGCAGCACCTTTTCGCGGATGGACTTGTCCGGCGACGTGGCGCGCACCTTGGTGATCGATACCGCAAGGCGGCGCGGTGTCGCGAAGGCGGTCGCGACGGAATCGGCTTCGACGAAATCGCGGGACTTCAGGCCGTTGAAGATGCCGGCGGCGAAGGCGTCACCCAGTTTGGCGAGCGCCTTCGGCGGGAGTTCTTCGGTGAGCAGTTCGACTAGCAGTGTTTGGGTCATGTTCTCTTGTCGTCATTCCCGCATGCGCGGGTGGAATGTTCTTAAGCAGCCTGGCGGGAATCGCCACACATCGGGAAGCCCAGCTTCTCGCGCGATTCGTAGTACGCCTGCGCCACCGCGCGCGACAGGTTCCGGATGCGGCCGATGTAGGCAGCGCGCTCGGTCACGGAAATCGCACCACGTGCATCGAGCAGGTTGAACGTATGCGCGGCCTTCAGGATCATTTCGTAGGCGGGCAGCGCGAGCGGCACCTCCATCAGGCGCTTGGCTTCCGATTCGTAGCTGGAGAACAGCGAGAACAGGAATTCCGTGTTCGAGTGTTCGAAGTTGAAGGTCGACTGCTCGACTTCATTCTGGTGGAACACGTCGCCGTAGGTCAGGCGCTTGGTCACGCCGTTCTCTTCCCACTCGGTCCAGACGAGGTCGTACACATTTTCCACGCCCTGCAGGTACATCGCGAGACGCTCGATGCCGTAGGTGATTTCGCCGAGCACCGGCTTGCAGTCGAGGCCGCCAACTTGCTGGAAGTAGGTGAACTGCGTCACTTCCATGCCGTTGAGCCACACTTCCCAGCCGAGGCCCCATGCGCCCAGCGTCGGGTTTTCCCAATCGTCCTCGACGAAGCGCACGTCGTTCTGCTTCAGGTCCAGGCCCAGCGCCTGCAACGAACCGAGGTAGAGGTCGAGGATGTTTTCCGGCGCCGGCTTGAGCACGACCTGGTACTGGTAGTAGTGCTGCATGCGGTTCGGATTCTCGCCATAGCGGCCGTCCTTCGGGCGGCGCGAGGGCTGCACATAGGCTGCACGCCAGGGCTCCGGGCCGATCGCGCGCAGGAAGGTCGCGGTATGCGAAGTGCCGGCGCCGACTTCCATGTCGTAGGGCTGGAGCAGGGCGCAGCCTTGCGCGTCCCAGTACTCTTGCAGCTTCAGGATGACTTGTTGAAATGTGAGCATCGTAAGGGTGCCTTCGCCGCCTGTCGGGCGGGATGAGGATGAATGACGGAAAATCGCGAAACCCTAAATTTTAGCGGGTTTCGAGGGGGTTAGGCTGATTCTTGCCCTTGGGGAAAGCCAAAAAACGGGCGGCCGCAAGCAGGAGGATGGCCATTGCGACAACGGGGATGTTGCCATACTGGCTATAGGGGGTGAGGCCGCCATAGCCCTGAACATTTGCAGCCAGCGTGCCGCGTTCGAAGGGGTGGAGTTGTCCGGTCACATCGCCTTTCGGGCCGATGACGGCGGTCATGCCCGTGTTGGTCGAGCGCAGCATCGGCCGGCCCGTTTCGATGGAACGCATCTGCGAAATCTGCAGGTGCTGCGGCAACGCAATGGAGTCACCGAACCAGGCGATGTTGGACACGTTCAGCAGGATGGTTGCCTGCGGCAGCTTGCCGTCGCGGCTCGCGCGCAACTGCGACGCGATTTCCTCGCCGAACAGGTCTTCGTAGCAGATGTTGGGGAGCACCCACTGTTCGCGCACCCTGAACGGCGCCTGCAGCAGCCCCGCGCTGTTGAAGTCGCCCAGCGGGATATGCATCATCTCCACGAACCAGCGAAAGCCGGGCGGGATGAACTCGCCGAAGGGCACCAGGTGGTGCTTGTCATAGCGATACAGGTTGCCGGCGCCGGGCGTCATGCCGAGCACGCTGTTGGAGTACTGGCGCGGCCCGTCACTGACCGGGATGCCGAGGATGAGATGGCTTTTCGACTTCGCAGAGAAGTCAGTCAGCAGGGAAAGGAAATCCGGAGGCAGTTGCGTCGACAGCAGCGGTATCGCGGTTTCCGGCGTCGCAATCAAGTCGGCCGGCTTTTCCACGATCATGTCGTGATAAAGGGATAAGGTCGCTTCGATCTGTCCAGGCTGGAACTTCATTTCCTGCGGGACATTGCCCTGCAGGAGGCGAACACTTACCGGGCTGCCGTTCGGCTGCGTCCATTCGATGCCGCGCAAACCGAGGCCTGCCGCAAGCAGGGCTGTCACGCCGGCAAGCGGGAGTTTTTTTCCGGGAAGAAGAGCGAAGCAGCCGGCAATCAGGGCTGAAACCAGCGCAATGCCGTAGACGCCGATCAGCGGCGCATAACCGGCCAGCGGGCTGCCAGTGTGCGCATAACCGGAGCTGACCCATGGGAAGCCGGTGAAGATCCAGCCGCGCGTCCATTCAATCAGCGCCCAGACTGACGGCATCACCAGCAGCAGGAAAGCGGTGGGGCCGAGCGACCAGCGTTTCTTCAGCCATGCCGCGGTACCGGTGCCGAGCGCCATGAAGACCGACAGGCTCGTGCCGAGCAGGATCACCGCCAGGATAGCCATCCAGCTTGGCAATCCGCCGTAGCGATGCATGCTGATGTACAGCCAGTGCACGCCGGCGATGAGCCATCCGGAACCATAGGCCCAGCCGAGCAGTGCGCCGTGCCTGAATCCGGCTTCGCGGTTCAGCAGCCAGAACATCAGCGCCAGCGTTGCGATCTGCACCGGCCACAGGCCGAATGGCGCGAACGCAAACACGGTGCTCGCGCCGGCAGCGAGAGCGAGGAGTACAGTCAGCGGCGATTGGGAGGTCGTCGGCAGGCGAAGCGTCACGAAGCGGCCGCCAGCGAAGGTTCTGGCAGTTTCTGCACCAGCAGCACATGCACCTGCCGCGCATCGGCGCGCAAAACTTCGAAGCGCACGTTGTTGATGTCGAACACGTCACCCTTGCGCGGCACGCGCCCGAGATGGTTGGCGACGAGGCCGCCGATGGTGTCGACATCTTCGTCGGAAAAGCCGGTGCCAAGTGCTTCGTTGAACTGTTCGATCTCGGTCAGCGCCTTGACGCGCCAGCGCAGGCCGCGCGCGCCGTCGTTGACCGGCAGGATGTTGTCTTCTTCCTCGTCGTAATCGTATTCATCCTCGATGTCGCCGACGATCTGTTCCAGCACATCCTCGATGGTGAGGAGGCCGGCGACGCCGCCGTACTCGTCGACCACGATAGCCATGTGGTTGCGGTTGGCGCGGAAATCGCGCAGCAGCACATTGAGCTGTTTGGATTCGGGAATGAACACGGCCGGGCGCAGCATGTCGCGCACCTCGAAGGATTCTTCCGCGTAGTAGCGCAGCAGGTCTTTCGCGAGCAGGATGCCGACCACCTTGTCGCGGTCGCCGTCCACCGCTGGAAAGCGGGAATGCGCGGTATGCAGCACCAGCGGCAGCCACTCCTCGATCGGCTTGTTGATGTCGATGACGTCCATCTGCGGACGCGGCACCATGATGTCCCGGGCCGACAGGTCGGATACCTGGAACACGCCCTCGATCATCGACAACGCATCGGCGTCGATCAGGTTGCGCTCATGCGCCTCCTGCAGGATCTGGAGGAGTTCGGCGCGATTTTCAGGCTCAGGGGAGATCAGTGCGGTCAGGCGCTCGAAGAGAGAACGCTGCGGCTTGGGGTCAAGGAATTTGGCCCCACTAGGGTGATCTTGCATATGGCGGGAAGCCGTTGTTGATGTGGGTATAAGCATACAACAAATGTGCCCTCGAACCCATAAATCGAGGGCAAGGGTTGCTCAAAGGTTAATTTTCTGCGTAGGGATTCGCTTCGCCCAGGCTTGCAAGAATTTCAACTTCCAGTGCCTCCATTTCAGCGGCTTCCTCGTCGGTCTCATGGTCGTACCCTTGGGCATGCAGCACGCCATGGACAACCAGGTGCGCAGTGTGCGCTTCCACCAATTTCTTTTGCTCATCCGCCTCGCGCTGCAGCACGTCGGTACAAAGGATGATGTCAGCCTGGGTGACTTCGCTGCCCTCGTCCTCGGTGTAGGCGAAGGTCAGTACGTTGGTGGCGTAATCCTTGCCGCGGTATTCGCGGTTCAGCGCCCGGCCTTCCTCGGCGTCGACGAAGCGGATCGTCAGTTCGGCCGGGAAGAACAGGGCCGCCTGTATCCACTGGCGCAGCTTGCTGCGGGTGATGGTTTCTTTCAGGCGGGGATCCGGGTACTGGACGGAGAGGGTAAGTTTATTTTTTTGCGGCATGTCGTACGGCGGCGCTCTTGGCGGATCCGGAGGCTTCATAGGCATCGACAATACGTGCGACCAGGGGATGGCGTACGACGTCGGCGCTGGTGAAATGGGTGAAGGCGATACCGCGCACATTGCGCAGGATCTGGACGGCATCGACCAGGCCGCTCTTCTGCGTGCGCTGCAGGTCGATCTGCGTCACGTCGCCGGTGACGACCGCCTTGCTGCCAAAGCCGATGCGAGTCAGGAACATCTTCATCTGTTCCGGTGTCGTGTTCTGCGCTTCGTCGAGGATGATGAACGAATGGTTCAGCGTGCGGCCGCGCATGTAGGCGAGCGGCGCGATTTCGATCACCTGTTTCTCGAACAGCTTCTGCACCTTGTCGAAGCCGAGCAGGTCGTAGAGCGCGTCGTACAGAGGGCGCAAGTAGGGATCAACCTTCTGTGTCAGGTCGCCAGGCAGGAAGCCGAGGCGTTCACCGGCTTCCACCGCGGGACGGGTCAGCACGATGCGCTTGACGGCGTCGCGTTCGAGCGCATCGACCGCGCAGGCGACCGCAAGGTAGGTCTTGCCGGTGCCGGCCGGGCCGACGCCGAAGGTGACGTCATGCTCGAGGATCGCCCTGATGTACTGGCTCTGGTGCGGCGTGCGGCCGCGCAGGTCGTGGCGCCGCGTCTTGAGGACGGGAATGGCTTCGTCGCCTTCTTCCTCTTTCGCGCCTTCTTCCTTTGCTTCGCCATTGGGCTGAGTCACTGCGCGCTGTTCCACCAGCGCCAGTTGGATGTCTTCGACGGAAATGGCCTTGTCCGCGATCTGGTAGAAGTTCTCCAGCAGATCCAGTGCGCGCTGGGAATTGGCGCCGTTCACGATGAACTTCTCGCCCCGGCGGAAGATGGTCACGTCGAGCGCGGCTGAGATTTGACGAAGGTTTTCATCCATCGGCCCGCACAGGTGCGCGAGCCGCTTGTTGTCCAGCGGGTCAGGGATGAAATAGTGCGGTTGTGCAGGAATTTTTGTTTTCAAAATGGGTGGCGAATGTCGCTGAGATTCACTGTTTGATCACAAGTTCTCCGCGCAGCGAATGCGGATACGCGTGGATGATGTTGACGTCGAGCATCTGGCCGATGAGGCGCGCGCCGTTCGGGCCGGCGTCGAAGTTCACGACGCGGTTGTTCTCGGTGCGCCCCTGGAATTCTTGCGGATTCTTGGTCGTCGGACCTTCGACGATGATGCGTTGCACGCTGCCGACCATGCTGTCGTTGATGCGGCGGACGTTCTCTTCGACCGCGGCCTGCAGGCGCAGCAGGCGCTTGAGCTTCACGTCATGCGGCGTGTCGTCGTGCAGGTTGGCCGCCGGCGTGCCGGGACGCGGGCTGAAGAGGAAACTGAAGCTGCGGTCGAAACCGACATCCTCGATGAACTTCATCATCGCCTCGAAATCCGCATCCGTCTCGCCGGGGAAGCCGACGATGAAGTCGCTCGACACCGTGATGTCCGGACGCACTTCGCGCACGCGGCGGATCACCGACTTGTACTCGAGCGTGGTGTAGCCGCGCTTCATCGCCATCAGGATGCGGTCGGAGCCGTGCTGCGCGGGCAAGTAGAGGTGGTTTGCCAGTTTCGGCACCTTGGCGTAGGTATCGATCAGGCGCTGCGTGAATTCCTTCGGGTGGCTGGTGACGAAGCGGATGCGCTCGATACCGGGAATCTCTGCGATGTACTCGATCAGCAGCGCGAAATCGGCAATCTCGCCATCGGCCATCGCGCCGCGGTACGCGTTCACGTTCTGGCCGAGCAGCGTGACTTCCTTGACGCCCTGTTCCGCAATCAGCGCGACTTCCGCCAGCACGTCGTCGAAGCGGCGCGACACTTCCTCGCCGCGGGTATAGGGCACCACGCAGTAGCTGCAATACTTGCTGCAGCCTTCCATGATCGACACGTTGGCGACGCCACCTTCCACCTTCGCAGGCGGCAGGTGGTCGAACTTCTCGATCTCCGGGAAGCTGATGTCGACCTGCGAACGGCCGGTCTGGCGGCGCATTTCGATCAGGTTCGGCAAGCGGTGCAGCGTTTGCGGGCCAAACACGACATCGACATAGGGTGCGCGCTTGATGATTGCATCGCCTTCTTGCGACGCGACGCAACCGCCGACGCCGATCACCAGGTCCGGCTTGGCCTGCTTCAGCTCGCGCAGGCGGCCCAGGTCTGAGAAGACCTTTTCCTGCGCCTTCTCACGCACTGAACAGGTATTGAGCAGGATGACGTCGGCATCTTCCGGCGTATCGGTTTTGACCAGGCCTTCGGAAATGTTCAGCACATCTGCCATCTTGTCCGAGTCGTACTCGTTCATCTGGCAGCCGAAGGTCTTGATGAATACTTTTTTCGGCATGACTATCGTTGCAATGGATTGATTTGCTTTGCCACCGGCTCGCGGGCTTCTTCCGGCGTCAGGATCCAGACACGGTCGATTTCACCGTGGCTGTCTTCCGTGTAGTTGACCACCAGGTCCGAGCCGCGCAGAGCGGCCGGCATCTCGATCAGGTTGCTCTCGTTCCAGATGCGCGCACCGGGTGCCAGCCGGCGCAGCGTGCCGTCAATGGTGATTTCCGGATACGCACCGGGCGCCAGTTTGCCGCGCTTGGTCGGCGCCGGGAACGGGCGCTCGAACGCCATCGCGGGAATGGCCAGTACAGCTGAAATGCAGATGGTGAGGAAGGGTCGACGCCACATCTCATACCCCGTTTCGTCGAAGCGCTGCGCGGCAGCGAACAAGATTGGAATCCGCCGGGACGCCAGGGCGCATCGGGGCGTGGGGATTATACCATCGCGCGTACTTCGCCCGAGGATGGGCGTGTTCCGTTTGACAACCGGAAAGGCTTTGCGGCATTTCGCCTTTTTCGGCGCGGAAAAACAAAATGGGTTACGAGTGAACTCGTAACCCATCGGTATCTGGTGGTGATAGGTGGACTTGAACCACCGACCCCAGCATTATGAGTGCTGTGCTCTAACCAGCTGAGCTATATCACCAAAAAAGAGCCCTCGATTATGGCGGCCTTCGTAACGCTTGTCAATATCAAGGTGCGTTGCCGCGAGAAAAAAGTTCAGCGCCTAGCTGAAAGCGCCCGTTCGACGAGCTTGAGCACCTGGCTTGCGGCATCCTCGGCAAGGCAATCCACGACAATCCGGTCCTGCATCGCGCGCAGCCAGGTCAGTTGCCTTTTCGCGAGCTGGCGGGTGGCGGCAATGCCTTTTTCTCGCATCGTTGCCTGGTTGACCTCGCCGTCCAGGAATTCCCAGGCTTGCCGGTAACCGACGCAACGCATGGAGGGCAGGCCGAGATGCAGGTCGCCGCGCGCTCGCAAGCTTGTCACTTCATCAATCAGTCCGCCGCCGGCCAGCATGGCGTCGAAGCGGGCAGCGATGCGCGCATGCAGCACACTGCGGTCCGACGGCTCCATCGACAGTGGCAGCAGGTCAAAAGGCAGCGGCTCCTTCGTTGCGCCGGACAGCAGTTCCGACATCGGGCGGCCGGTCAGTTCGTGGATTTCCAGCGCACGCTGGATGCGCTGCGAATCGTTTGGCTTCAGGCGCGCGGCAGTTTCGGGGTCGATCGTCGCCAGGCGCGCATGCAGGGCCGGGACGCCGTAGGTAGCAGCTTCAGCATCAAGCCGTGCGCGGATGTCCGGATCGGCTTCGGGCAATTCGTCGAGCCCGTCGCGCAATGCCTTGAAATACAGCATCGTCCCGCCGACCAGCAGTGGCAACCGTCCGCGCCGCACGATTTCGTCCACCAGCCGCAGCGCATCCTGCCGGAACTGCATCGCTGAATACGCGTCGAGCGGGTCGATGATGTCGATCAGGTGATGTGGCGCGGCGGCGCGCTCCTCCGCCGTCGGCTTGGCGGTGCCGATATCCATGCCGCGGTAGACGAGCGCGGAGTCGACCGAAATGATTTCGGATGGGATGTGCCGGGCCACTTCCAGGGCGGCAGCGGTCTTGCCCGACGCGGTCGGGCCCATGATCGCCACGGCGAGTGGCTTTGCCGTCATGTTCACCGCCTTATTGCCCGCGCAGGAACAGCTTGTCGAGGTCGGACAGTGCCAGCTGTACCCAGGTCGGACGGCCGTGGTTGCACTGGTCGGCGCGCTCGGTCGCTTCCATCTGGCGCAGCAGCGCGTTCATTTCCGGCAAGGTCAGCGACCGGTTGGCGCGCACGGCGGTATGGCAGGCCAGTGTGCCCAGCATTTCATTGCGGCGTTCCACCAGCACGCGTGAGCCGCCGAATTCGCGCAGGTCGCGCAGCACGTCGCGCGCCAGGCTCTGTGCATCGGCATTCTTCAGCAGGGCGGGGATGGCGCGCACTGCCAGCGTGGTGGGGGAGAGCGCATTAATGTCGAACCCGAGCGACTTCAGTGCTGCCTGGCTTTCTTCCGCGGTGCCGACTTCGACCGGGTCGGCGAAGAAGGTGACCGGTATCAGCAGCGGTTGCACTTGCAGTGCATCGGCATCGAGCGCGTTCTTCAGCTGTTCGTACAGGATGCGTTCGTGCGCGGCATGCATGTCCACCAGCACCAGGCCCTTCCTGTTCTGCGCGAGCACGTAGATGCCATGCAGCTGCGCGAGGGCGAAGCCGAGGGGAAATTCGTCGTCCGGTAGCGATTGCGGCGTCACCTGTGCAGCAAGCGGGGCCTGCGCGGCCGGCATATCCGGGGCCGGCGATGCGGTGAACAGTGCGCCGTAATCCGCCGTCGTTTGCGCTACGCCCATGCCTGACGAGAACTGCATGCCAAACGAAGTCTGCCGCTGTTCGCGAATCCACGGCAGGGCGGCCGACGAGGAGACTACCGGCGCCGGCGCTTCATCACTCGAGGTAGGTGCCGTTTGCGCCAGCGTCCGGCTGATTGCATGAAAGACAAACTGGTGTACGGCGCGGCTGTCGCGAAAGCGTACCTCGATCTTGGAAGGGTGGACGTTGACATCCACCAGCGCGGGATCGAGGTCGAGGCCGAGCACATACGATGGATAGCGATCCCCGTGCAGCACATCCTGGTACGCGGCGCGAACCGCATGCGTGAGAAGCTTGTCGCGAACGAAGCGGCCGTTGACATAAAAGTATTGTGAATCGGCCCGTGCGCGCGCTGCCGTGGGCAGCCCGACGAAGCCGTGCAGGCGCAAGGGTCCAGCGGATTCGTCCAGGTGCAGCCGCGCGCCTGCGAATTCGGTGCCGAGGATGAGCGCACTGCGCTTTTCCACTTCGCTGACGTTCCAATGGTCGACAGTCTTGCTGTTATGCGACAGCGAAAAGGCAACGTCCGGGCGCGATAGCGCGATGCGCCGCACGACCTCCGCGCAATGGCCGAATTCAGTCTGTTCCGATTTGAGGAACTTGCGCCGCGCAGGCGTGTTGAAATACAGGTCCCGCACATCGATCGTCGTGCCGAGCGAGCCAGAAGACGGTACCACTTGCGCAGCATGGCTTCCCGAAATCTCCCATGCGTGTCGCTCCTGTGCGGTGCGCGATGTCAGGGTCAGCTGGGCCACCGATGCAATCGATGCAAGCGCCTCGCCGCGAAAGCCGAGCGTGCTGACATTTTCCAGGTCGTCGAGCGAGGCGATCTTGGAGGTCGCATGGCGGGCCAGCGCCAGCGGCATCTGGTCCGGTGGAATTCCGCGTCCATTGTCGGTAATGGCAATGCGTTTGACGCCGCCTTCCTCGAGCCGGATCGTGACCTGCGTCGCACCTGCGTCCAGCGCATTTTCCAGCAGTTCCTTGACGACAGCCGAAGGGCGATCGACGACTTCGCCGGCGGCGATCTGGGAAATCAGGTGGTCGGGAAGCGCCTGGATCGGGCGGGGCGGAATATGCGGTGCGTTCATGCGGGAATTATAACGCCCGGCCGTGCGCCGCCCTGACTGGTAAATGTTTGTTCCATCTCTTAATCCACGGAAAAACGGTGGTGTATGATTCGCCCGTCTGTCACCGGAGCACGTATGGATTTCCTGCAATTCTTCGACATGATCCTGCATGTCGACAAATACCTCGGCACCTTCATCGCGGATTACGGAACGATGGTGTACGCGGTGTTGTTCGCAATCGTGTTTTGCGAAACAGGCCTGGTCGTGCTGCCGTTCTTGCCAGGGGATTCATTGCTGTTCATCGCCGGCGCATTCTGTGCAACCGGCGCCATGAATGAATGGCTGCTGATGACTTTGCTCGTCATCGCCGCCGTGACCGGCAATACAGTCAATTACTGGGTCGGACGCGCGATCGGGCAGAAGGTGTTCACGCACGATTACCGCTGGCTGGACAAGGATGCACTGCGCAAGACGCATGCGTTCTACGAGAACCACGGCGGCAAGACGATCATCCTCGCGCGTTTCGTGCCGGTCGTGCGCACCTTCGCACCTTTCGTCGCTGGCGTGTCTGCAATGACCTTTGCGAAATTCCAGTTTTACAACATCATTGGCGCGCTGGCCTGGGTGGTCGGACTAGTCGTCGCCGGTTACTTCTTCGGCAACATTCCTTTCATTCGCAACCACCTGAACACGATCGTCCTGGTCGGCGTGGGTGCGGCCGTGATCCCGGTCGCGCTTGGCGGCATGTGGAAGGTGTATCAGAAGCTGGCGGGAAGCCGGCGCTAGTCCGGCCTCCTGCAGTATCAGGCAGCGACGCTGTCGATCAGGCCCATTTCAGAACTCGACATCAGCTTGTCGATGTCCACCAGGATCAGCATGCGCTGGTCGACGGTGCCCAGGCCGATCAAGTAGTCGGTATTGAGCGCCGTGCCCATTTCCGGAGCCGGCTTGACCTGGTCGGGCGTCAGCGTGATCACGTCGGACACGCTGTCGACTACCATGCCGACGACACGGCCGTTGATGTTCAGGATGATAACGACCGTAAATTGGTCGTAGGTGGGCGTGCCAAGATGGAACTTGATGCGCATGTCGACGATCGGCACGATGATGCCGCGCAGGTTCACCACACCCTTGATGAAGTCCGGCGCATTCGCAATCCGCGTCGGCTCTTCATATCCACGCAGTTCCTGGACCTTGAGAATATGAATGCCGTACTCTTCCTTGCCCAGCGTGAAGGCGAGGAACTCGCGTGCTGCGATATCGTCAGCGGTTTCCGTGACCGTGGCGGCGGTTGTCTGCGTCATGATCCTTGTCCTTTTCAACTGGCCGCCGGATGAGGCACGAGCGATGGCGGCAAAGAAAAAATTTCTTCAACGCAATCAAGGGTAGCAGACTATTCCGCAGTTTGCGACGCTGCACTGCAGTAAAACCACACAGCGCCCGTCAAAACTCTTCCCAGTCGTCGCTTTGCGGGCTCGACTTGAGGGTGGGGGGCATCGCCGCACGCGGGCGCGGCACGCGGGCGGGTGCGGTCGGAGCAGCCTTCGGTTTGGCCGCAATTACGGGCTTCTGCGCAGGTGCCCGGACTGCGGGAGCGGTCACCCTTGGCGCCATCGCGCTATCGTTGAGCTTGAATACACTCACGACTGTCGACAGGTTGCCCGCCTGCTCCTGCAGGGAGCCGGCCGCCGCAGCCGCCTGCTCCACTAGCGCCGCATTCTGCTGGGTGACGTTATCCATCTGGATGATTGCCTGATTGATCTGTTCAATGCCCGCGGTTTGTTCGTTGCTGGCCGCGGCGATCTCGCTGATGATGTCGGTCACGCGGCGAACGCTGGAAACCACTTCATCCATGGTGGTGCCTGCCTGGTCGACCAGTTTGGCGCCAACGCCGACCTTCTCGACCGAGTCGCTGATCAGGGCCTTGATTTCCTTCGCTGCAGCGGCGGAGCGCTGGGCCAGGTTGCGCACTTCCGATGCGACAACCGCAAAACCGCGGCCTTGCTCGCCGGCGCGTGCTGCCTCGACCGCGGCGTTCAATGCCAGGATGTTGGTCTGGAAGGCAATGCCGTCGATGACGCCGATGATATCGACGATCTTCTTTGCCGATTCATTGATCGAACCCATGGTCTGTACAACTTCGGATACGACCGCGCCTCCTTTGACCGCTACTTCGGATGCAGTCGTCGCCAGCTTGTTGGCCTGGGCGGCGTTGTCGGCGTTGTGCTTGACGGTGGAGGTAAGTTCTTCCATCGAGGACGCTGTCATCTGCAGTGAACTAGCCTGGTCCTCGGTGCGGGAGGACAGGTCCATGTTGCCGTGCGCGATTTCACTGGAGGCCGTGGTGATGGTATCGGTGCCCGCGCGGACTTCGCCGACGATGCGGACGAGGCTTTCGTTCATGTCGCGCAAGGCAGCCAGCAGCTGGCCGGTTTCATCCTTTGATTCAACCATTACGCGCGTCGTCAGGTCGCCGTCGGCGACGCGGCGGGCGACATGCACGGCATCCTGCAGCGGCACGATGATGCTGCGGGTGACGTACCAGGCAATGAAGGCGCCGATGGCAAGCGCCGCTGCAGCGAGCGCGATAGTGAGCAGACGGGCGTTGGTGTAGATGTCGTCCGCTTCGCCCGATGTAGCCATGGCCAGCTTTTGCTGCTGCGAGATCATCTCGTCGATGGCTTCCAGCCAGGTACGCTGATGGGGAACCACGCTGCTGAGGAGGACGGGAATCACGTCGCCCTGTTTTTTTGCAAGGGTGATCGCCTTGTCGACGCCCGGCGCCGTCGCGGCACGGGCGGTTTCGATCTTGGCAAGTGCTGCTTTGGCGGTCGCGTCGGTGATCAGCTTGGAAAGCGCCGCGGCGCTTTCCTGGTATTCGGTGTTGGCGGCGCTGATATGCTTGATTTCGGCATTGACTTCATCTTCATTGGTCATCACCGACACGTTGCGGACTGCCACAGCGACGAGCATCACGGACTGGCGCATGTCGTTCAATTCCTTGATGACGACATTGTTCTCGTTGATGATCTTTTCCAGGCTGAGATGAATGGTCGACATGCGGGAAAGGCTGGCGGCTGCCAGGACGACCAGGAGCACGAGCACCAGCCCGAAGCCGAAGCCGAGGCGCGCGCCGATATTCATATTGCGAATTTTCATGTGTCCCCCCCGTTTAACGGGAATATGCAGCGAATGCTTGTGGAATGTGTTATTGACAATGCCCGAGGTCATGGCTGCGATGTCTCGTACTCTCACGGTACGTCCAGACATGCCGCCTATATTAAAACGTAGATCTTGGGCAGGATCACCTTGGTATTTCTACGTACCTAAATGTGAAGGTGATGTCGGCGAAACGCAACGGGCCGGTGCGAACAGCGCTCAAGTCATGCGATTCTTGGCCAGGGGAGGATTTTTTGCGAAGTACTTCCTGATGCCCTTGAGGACCGCGTCGGCCATCTGGTCCTGGTAGGCGTCGTCGGTCAGCTTGGCCTCTTCTTCCGGATTGGAGATGAATGCCGTTTCGATCAGGATGCTCGGTATGTCCGGCGCCTTGAGGACGGCAAACCCGGCCTGTTCGACCCCGTTCTTGTGGAGGCGGTTGATCCCGCCAATCTCGTTGAGGACGGCTTTGCCAACCTTCA
>NZ_LSTO01000001.1:3977333-4000792 GCF_002211445.1 Noviherbaspirillum denitrificans
GTCGGACAGCGCGTGCTCCAGGTGGCGCTGCGCCTTGCCCCAAAGCTTCTGGCGCAGGCAGAGGATGCCCAGGGTCAGCGCGAGTTCGGCGTCGGCAGGATGCGACTTCGCCCATTCCTCGCAGCGTTCGATCTGCGCCAGCAATTCCGCCGATCCTTCGGGGCCGGCCGAATTGCCGTAGGCGCGAACCAGCCGTTCATCCCACTCCACCGCAAGCGCCTTCTCGACGATGCTGCGCGCCTCGCCATGCAAACCCTTCGCATTGAGCGCGCGCGCGGCGCGTATGGCGACGAAAGGCTGCGTCCTGTCTTCAGCAGGAATGGTCGACAACACACGACGCAGCGATTCGGCGTCGTGCGCCTGCTGGGTCAGCAAGTCGTCGTAAGCCATTTCCCTGAGCCTGCGCGACAGCGCCGGATGCAGCGCACTGCGCTTGTCGAGCATGCGCACCAGTCGCAGTACTTCCGGCCAGTTCTTGGCGCGCTGGTTCGCCTTCAGTGCAAGCCGGAGCGCATGGATGTGGCGGGTGCCGCTGGAATTCAATTCCTTCATGGCGTCCAGCGCGCTGTCCGGCTCGTGGCCGTCGATCGACAGCTCGATCGCGGTCATCAGGCGGGCCGTCCGTAGCGCCGGGTCTTCCTGTGCCTTGTTCAGCCAAACATCGCGGCGTTCCGGGCGGCCGATACGATGGGCGGCGCGCGCGGCGATCAGCGCGGACAGGCCGGCGTTGTCGGGGGATTCGGCGGCGCGCGTGGCCGCCTTTTCCGCATGGCCGAAGCGGCCTTCAAACAAGGCCTTGAGCGCGTCGCGCATTGCCCGGTTGCCCTCGCGTTCACGCTTTTCGCGGCGATAGGCGGCAACCCGATGCGGCATCTGCTGCGTGCTGCGGATAGCCCTCAGGATGGCAAACAGGATCGCGAACAGCAAAACTGCCAGCACGATGAACAAGTTGAGCGACATGTCCACCCGGTACGGCGGGTAGAAAAATACGACGTTGCCCGGATTGAAGCGTGCGCCGACGGCGAGCCCGATTGCGGCGGCAAAAAGGATGACGAGCGAAAGGAAGATACGCATCGTCAGGGCTTCGCCTTGTAGTTGCGGACCGCGTTCAGGCTTTCTGCCAGCGTCGGCATCTCGATGGAGAGGTTGCTCGCCTGGACCTGGCGCAGCAGCGCCTGCGTAGTCTGGGTCTGCTTGGCGCGGGTATCGAAGTACTTGGCGATCGCATCCTGCGCGGCGATCAGGTCGCTGCGGAAGGCGGATTCATTGCGGGTCAGCAGCGCCAGGCGTGCATTGAGCAGGCGCAGCTTGACGTTTTCGCGCGCGTAATAGGCTTGCGTGGGCGACAGCAGCAAGGCGTCGGAGGTTTCGACATTGCGCACCCGGATCAGCTGGCGGATCTCGCCCCACATTTCGGTGGTCCAGCTGTGCCAGACTTCTTCGAGGTCGGCCAGCCAGTCGGAACCGCCCTGCCCGGCGGACTTCGAGGACTCGACAGCCTTCGGCGCGCGGCGCGGGGCACGCGGCTGCGTTGCTGCGGCAGCCGGCTTCTCGTCGGCCAGCAGCGGCATGCTGTCGATCTGGCCGATGATGCTGTCGAGGCGCAGCGCCAGTCCGGTCAGGTCGACCGTGGGCAGCGCCTTGAGCCGCTCCAGGTCCTTGGCGATGGCGCGGCGGATGATGATGAATTGCGGCTTGTCCGAGCGCGAAAGGCGGTTGTCGGCGTTTTGCAGCGCGATCACCGCGCCCTGCACATTGCCCGCGAGCTGGAGCTGCTGGCTGGCGGTGGAGAGCACTTGCTCGATTTCGGCCAATGCCCAGTCGTCGCGGTTGCGTGACAACTCCTGGTAGAGATGCTCGAGCGCCAGTTGCTGGCTTTGCGCCTCGACCTGCTTGCCCTCGAGGACGTTGACCTTGGCCTGCATCTCTTTCATGCCTTCCTGGACACCGCGCGCGATCACCTTGGTTTCAGTGGTGATCGACTCGCCGCTTCTCAAGCGTTGCGCCATTTCCTCGCGCAGACGTTCGACCTCACGGTTCGAGCTGTACCACTGGGCGGCCAGAAGTACTGCAAGCACACCCAGGGCACCGTAGACGACGCGGGTGGACTGCTGGTGCACCGCGTTGTCGTTTTGGTAAGAGGGTGCTCCGGCGTCGGATCGTTGCGGAGCGGGATTGGCTTGCGCTGGCTTGGCGTCGGTGGAAGATGGCAATTCGTTCATGCTTGAAATTGTAACGCGGCTAACAAGGGTTCGTCCCCCGATGCGGTTTGCAGCACGTCGTTGAAACCGAGCGAATGCGCAGTCTCCGCAATGCGGACGTGGGGCACCACGAGACGCTGCTGTTGCATTTTAACCACGCCGCTTTCGCCTGCCGCATCGCGGACCATTTGCAACAGGTAGCGCAATGCTTCCGAACTCGTGATGACCCAGTCGGCCCCTTCGTCGAGCAGGCGAAGCAGTATTGCAGTCTTCGCATCGTCCAGCACCGGACCTGCGCGCCGGTAGGCCGCCACCTGGTCCACAAGCACGCCATGGTCGCGCAAGGCATCGGCCAGCAGTTCGCGGCCGGTTTCGCCACGCAGGATCATCGCGCGTTTGCCACGAAGCGCGTCCAGATCAAGCGCTTCGAGCAGCGTCTGCGAATCGGTGCGGTGTGGATCGACCGGGCAGTAGATGGTGGCATTGGCCGGCGTCAGGCCATGGCGCGCGAGCGCCGTCTTGCTGCCTTCTCCGACTACGGCCAGCGCGACATGCGAAGGCCAGCGGTCGATATGAGCAAAGGCCGCATCAATCGCATTCGGGCTGACGAAAGCGACCATTGCATAGCTGCCGACGTCGGCAAGCGCGGCCTTCAGCGCGCTCTGGTCCGGAAGGGGAAGGATGTCCAGCAGGGGAAAGACAACAGCCTTGCGCCCGAGCGCGGAGAATTTCTGCGCAAGGGGCTCGGCCTGTGCCTGTGGCCGCGTAATGACCACCGGGCGATTGCTTGAGTTTGCCATCGTGGGTCGCCGCCCTGTCGGCCTCGTCAATGGAAAAAGAAGAGATCAGCCTGCATCCATCGCCTTGCAGGCGGCGAGGATGTCGTCCGCGCCCTGGCCCTGCAGGGTGGTTGCGATTTGCGTGCCGAGTGCATCGGGCGCGTTGGCCGGGCCGTTTGCGTCAGCCGTCGCGATGCGCTTGCCGTCCGGCGTTGCCACCATCGCGCGCAGGCGCATCGCACCCGACTCCACGGTAGCGAATGCGGCCAGCGGGATCTGGCAGCTGCCGCCGAAGACGCGCGACACGGTGCGTTCGGCGCTGACAGCCTGCGCGGTCGCTTCATGGTTGAGTGGCGCAAGCAGTTCCAGCAGGTCGTCGCGGCCGTCGAGGATTTCGATGGCCATCGCGCCCTGGCCAGGCGCGGGCAGGCTCTGCTCCGGCTCGATCAGCGCGCGGATGCGTTGCGGCAGACCGAGGCGCTTGAGGCCGGCGGCAGCGAGGATGATCGCAGCGTACTCGCCGCGGTCGAGCTTGCCCAGGCGAGTATCGAGGTTGCCGCGCAGCGGACGGATCTCGAGGTGCGGGTAGCGGGCTGCAATCAATGCCTGGCGGCGCAGGCTGCTGGTGCCGACGATGGCGCCGGCCGGCAGGTCGTCGAGCGACGCGAAATCGTTGGACACGAAGGCATCGCGCGGGTCTTCGCGCTCCAGCACCGCGGCCAGGCGGAAGCCTTCCGGCAGTTCCATCGGGACGTCCTTGAGCGAATGCACGGCGAGGTCGGCGCGGCGTTCTTCCATCGCCACCTCGAGTTCCTTGACGAACAGGCCCTTGCCGCCAACCTTCGAGAGGGTACGGTCGAGGATCTGGTCACCCTTGGTCGTCATGCCGAGAATCTCGATACTGCACTGCGGATATAATGCGGACAGCCTTGCGCGCACATGCTCGGCCTGCCACATGGCGAGACGGCTTTCGCGCGACGCGATCACGAGTTTTGCTGGTGGGGATACTTTCACGACGGGCACTTTCGATGTTCGTTGATGCGGATCGGAACTGATCGCAGAGGCGCCGATTTTATCATGCGCACGTCCCCCAACCGTTCCCAACGACCACTTTTCAGCGACCGATTGCAGACATTCAACATGGCAAACCAGGCAAGTTCATCCGTCGACAAGGACGCCCCGCTCAAAGAAGACATCCGCCTGCTCGGGCGCCTGCTCGGCAACGTGCTGCGAGAGCAGGAAGGCGACGCCGTATTCCAGGTTGTCGAAACCATCCGCCAGACGGCGGTGCGTTTCCGCCGCGAGTCCGATCCCCAGTCCGGCTCGGACCTGAACAAGATGCTGAGGAAGCTGACGCGTGACCAGTCGATTTCCGTGGTCCGCGCCTTCTCCTACTTCTCGCACCTCGCCAATATCGCTGAAGACCAGCACCACAATCGCCGCCGGCGCGCCCACCTGCTGGCCGGCTCGGCGCCGCAACAGGGCAGCATTGCCTACGCTCTGTCCCGTCTCGACGACGCCGGCGTGCCGGGTTCGGCAGTCCGCCGCTTTTTCAAGGAAGCGCTGGTCTCGCCGGTGCTCACCGCCCACCCGACGGAAGTCCAGCGCAAGAGCATCCTGGATGCAGAGCGTGAAATCGCACGCCTGCTTGCCGAACGCGACCATCCGCTGACACCGAAGGAGCTGGCGCGCAATACTCAGCTGCTGCACGCCTGCGTGGCGACGCTTTGGCAGACACGGATGCTGCGCTACACCAAGCTGACCGTGGCCGACGAGATCGAGAACGCGCTGTCCTATTACCGCATCACCTTCCTGCGCGAACTGCCCGGCCTCTATGAAGACATCGAAACCGAGATCGCCGCGCAATTCCCGCAGCGCCACGCGGCCTCCGACAATGACATGCCGCCCTTCGTGCAGATGGGCAGCTGGATCGGTGGTGACCGCGACGGCAACCCGAATGTGAATGCGGGCACGATGACGCATGCACTGGTGCGCCAGTCGACCGCGATCTTCGATTTCTACCTCGACGAAGTGCATGCGCTGGGTGCCGAGCTGTCGATCTCGACCTTGCTCGTCGGCGTCAGCCCGGAACTGCAGGCACTGGCCGACGCGTCTCCCGACCAGTCCGACCATCGCTCCGACGAACCCTACCGCCGCGCCCTGATCGGCTTGTATGCGCGCCTCGCCGCGACTGCACGCATCCTTGGCGCAGCGCATGTTCTGCGGCATGAAGTCGGTTCGGCGGCACCCTACGATACCCCTGAAGCATTTACAAGAGACCTGCAGGTCTTGGCCGACTCCCTGAAGAGCCACCACGGCGCCAGCCTCATCAAGCCGCGCCTCGCCGTACTGAAGCGCGCGTCAGAAATCTTCGGATTCCACCTCGCGACGCTCGACATGCGCCAGAGTTCGGACGTGCACGAAGCCGTCCTGGCCGAGCTGTTCGCCCGCGCCGGCGTCGCTTCGGATTACGCGGGGCTCGCTGAAGAAGACAAGGTCGCGTTGCTGCTGGAAGAAATCGGCAAGCCGCGCCTCCTGCATTCGCCCTACCTCGCCTACTCCGATCGCACCGAATCGGAACTGACGATCCTGCGCACCGCGCGCGACATCCGCCGCCGCTACGGCGATCGGGCGATCCGCAACTACATCATTTCGCACACGGAGACCGTCTCCGATCTGCTGGAAGTACTGCTCCTGCAGAAGGAAACCGGTCTGCTTCACCAGGAATGGGATAACGCGACCGGACAGGTAACGACCGCGCACATCGAACTGATGGTGATCCCGCTATTTGAAACGATCCCCGACTTGCGCTGTGCGGCCGACATCATGGAACGCTTCCTGTCGCTGCCGCAGGTGCGCCACCTCGTCGCCAAACAGGGCGACCTGCAGGAAGTGATGCTGGGTTACTCCGACTCCAACAAGGACGGCGGCTTCCTCACGTCCAACTGGGAGCTGTACAAGGCGGAGCTGCGCCTGGTCGAACTGTTCAACCGTACGGGCGTCAAGCTGCGCCTGTTCCATGGACGCGGTGGCACTGTCGGCCGCGGCGGCGGTCCGAGCTATGACGCGATCCTGGCGCAGCCGGCAGGCACGGTCAACGGACAAATCCGTCTGACCGAACAGGGAGAAATCATCGCGTCGAAGTTCTCCAACCCGGAGATCGGCCGACGCAACCTCGAACTGCTGGTCGCCGCCACTCTGGAAGCCAGCCTGATGCCGCATGAAACGGCAGGCAAGCACGCGAAGAAACTGGCCGGCTTCGAAAGCGTGATGGAGGAACTGTCGGAACGCGCCTACCGCGCCTACCGCAACCTCGTCTACGAGACGACCGGCTTCACCGATTACTTCTTCGCCGCCACGCCAATCGCGGAAATCGCGGAACTCAACATCGGCTCCCGTCCCGCCTCGCGCAAGTCCACGCGTCGCATCGAAGACCTGCGTGCGATTCCGTGGGGATTCTCCTGGGGCCAGTGCCGCCTGCTGCTGCCGGGCTGGTACGGCTTCGGCAGCGCGGTGTCGTCCTGGCTGCATGAGGCCGACGATGCGAAAGAGCAAAAGAAGCGCATTGCGCTCCTGCGGACGATGTTCAAGGAGTGGCCGTTCTTCGCCACGCTGCTGTCGAACATGGACATGGTGCTGGCCAAGACCGACCTCGCCGTCGCCTCGCGCTATGCGGAACTGGTGGCCGACAAGAAGCTGCGCAATGCAATCTTCAAGCGCATCCTCGAAGAGCACGAGCGCACGACAACCAGCCTTGCCACCATCACCGGCGCCCGCGACCGGTTGGCTGGCAACCCGCTGCTGGCACGCTCGATCAAGAACCGCTTCGCCTACCTCGATCCGCTCAACCACCTGCAAGTGGAGCTGATCAAGCGGCACCGTTCGGCAAGCGGGGAAGGACGGACGCTGGATGAGCGCGTGCGGCGCGGCATCCACCTGTCGATCAACGGCATCGCGGCCGGTCTGCGCAATACCGGCTGACCTTACCTGACGAGCGCCTTGACCACCGGCCACTGTCGCCGGGAAATGGGAAGGCGCTCGTCGATGTCGCGCAGGATCACCTGCCACGCCTCCTGGGCACGCTCGCCCTCGCCTTCACCATCCACCGCCGCCGTTCCGCGCTCCACGCCGACGATTGCATCGCGGGCCACCAGCGCCTTGCGATGAACGCGCACGAATACTTCGCCCAGCTCCTCCTCGATGGATGTCAACGACTCCTCGATCAGGTACTCGTGTGTGCGAGTGCGCAATGTCACGTACTTCAGTTCAGCCTTCAGGTAAAGCACGTCGCGCACGGGGATAAGCAGGACGCGGCCTCGCTCCTGCACGGAAAAATTCTGGCGCGCCCCCTGGACGGCCTTCGAGGCCGCGGCAATGGCCGCCCCCTGCGTCGCACGCAACGCGGCAGCGCGCCGGATCGCCTCCGCGAGCCTCGCCGCGCGCACGGGCTTGAGCAGGTAATCGAGCGCATGCACTTCGAACGCCTTCAACGCATATTCATCGAAGGCTGTCACGAAAATGACTGCCGGCTGCGCCGAACCCTGCATGAAGCGCGACGCAAGCTCGATACCGGTCATGCCGGGCATCTGCACATCGAGCAGCACGATGTCCGGTGCTATCCGCGCAACGCCGTCGAGGGCGTCCTGGGCACTTCCAGCTTCGCCTGCCAGCTGGTGCGGGCATTCGGCGGCAATATCGGATAGCAGCGTCTTCAGCCGTGCGCGGGCCGGAGCCTCGTCGTCGACGATGTAAAGGCGGGGAATCATGCCACTCCTTTCGCATATGGCAGCAACAAGCGCGCCTCGAACACCTTGCCGTTGACTGCAGTGGACAGCATGGCCTCGACGTCAAACAACAGCGACAGCCGCTCGCGGATGTTTGCCAGTGCCATGCGATTGCCCGCGTCGCCGGTTGCGCCGTGATACGGATTGATCACCGTGATCGCGATCTTGTCCATGAAGCGCGCAACGGTGACTTGCACCAACGCCGGCTCAACAGCCGGTTCAACGCCGTAATGCACTGCGTTCTCGATCAGCGGCTGGAGCAGCAGCACTGGCACCTGCATGCGGCGCAGGGTATCGCTGTCGATCCCGTCCAGCTCCCAGCGCACCTGCATGCGATCGCCCAGGCGGATCTTTTCGATCGACAAATACTGCTGGCACAAGCGGATTTCATTTTCCAGCGACGTCATGCTGCGCGGATCACTCATCAGCACGCGAAACAGGTCCGCCAGGTCTTCCAGGGTACTTTCCGCTTGCCGCGGCTCGGTACGGATCAGCGACAGCGCCGCATTCAGGCTGTTGTAAAGAAAATGCGGACGGATGCGTGCCTGCAGCGCCTGCAACCTGGCCTCGACCAGTGCCGGCGAATACGCGCGCTTGCGCAGCTCAAAGTAATGCTGGAAAAAGGCGCCGAACACGGCTGCAAGCAGCATCGCCTTGCCGGGACTCTGCGAGCCGAAACCTACGGCAAGGCCACTGCCCGGGGCAGATAGCTGCATGACAACAGCGGTCACGGCAACCGGCACAGCCATGCTCAGGGCACGCTGCCCCCACATAGGAAAGCCTTTGGCCCCAACTTGGCGCAACAGCAGTTGCCGAACGCCGCACAAGGCGAAGAGCGCCCACAGGCATGCCAGTTCGACCACCAGCGACGCTTCCACGAATTCACGGACGCCGGACTGCCAGCCGGCCGATTGCGCGACGATTCCGGCGAAGGCCGCGACGTTCACGCCGACAAGTGTGCGGAACACCACGCCGACGTTGCAGCAGTCGGGAATGACGATCTCGGCGGATTTGCTGGCCGTTTCAGGAGCGGCGGGGAGCGGCATGGGGGTTATAATCACGAATTCACCGGGATTCAATTATGACAGCACAACTTTCCAAAAAAGGCGAGGCCTGGTCGGCCCGCTTTTCCGAACCAGTCTCCGACCTCGTCAAACGTTATACCGCATCGGTCTTTTTTGACAATCGCATGGCCGGCGCCGACATCCAGGGCTCGCTTGCGCACGCCGAGATGCTGGCGCACCAGGGCATCATCAGCCAGCAGGACTATGCCGAAATCCAGCGCGGCATGGCGCAGATCCAGTCCGAAATCGCGTCCGGCCAATTCGAATGGCTGCTTGACCTCGAGGACGTCCACCTCAACATCGAGAAGCGCCTGACAGAACTGGTCGGCGACGCCGGCAAGCGCCTGCACACCGGCCGTTCGCGCAACGACCAGGTAGCAACCGACATCCGCCTCTACATGCGCGCTGCGATCGACGACATCTCCGGCCTGTTGCGCGACCTGCGCCTGGCGCTGGTCGACCTCGCCGAGAAGAACGCCGATACCATCCTGCCCGGCTTCACCCACATGCAGGTAGCGCAGCCGATCACCTTCGGCCACCATATGCTGGCCTACGTAGAAATGTTCGGCCGCGACGCCGAGCGCATGGCCGACTGCCGCAAGCGCATCAACCGCCTGCCGCTGGGCGCCGCCGCCCTGGCCGGTACCACCTTCCCGATCGATCGCCAGCGCGTGGCCAGGACCCTCGGTTTCGATGACGTTTGCCACAACTCGCTGGACGCTGTCTCGGACCGCGATTTCGCCATCGAATTCTGCGCCGCCGCCGCACTCGTCATGACGCACATCTCGCGCATGTCGGAAGAGCTGGTGATCTGGATGAGCCCGCGCGTCGGCTTCATTGACATCGCCGACCGCTTCTGCACCGGCTCGTCGATCATGCCGCAGAAAAAGAACCCGGACGTGCCGGAACTCGCACGCGGCAAGACCGGCCGCGTGAACGGCCACCTGATCGGCCTGCTCACCCTGATGAAGGGCCAGCCACTGGCCTACAACAAGGACAACCAGGAAGACAAGGAACCGCTGTTCGATACCGTCGACACGGTCACCGACACGCTGCGCATCTTTGCCGACATGGCGCGCGGCATCACCGTCAAGCCGGAAGCGATGCGCGCTGCCGCGCTGCAGGGCTATGCGACCGCGACCGACCTGGCCGACTATCTCGTCAAGAAGGGCCTGCCGTTCCGTGACGCGCACGAGGCGGTTGCCCATGCGGTGCGCACCTGTGAACAGCGTGGCTGCGACCTCACCGATCTGACGCTCGACGAGATGCGCGCTTACTCGCCGCTGATCGAAGCCGATGTATTCAGCGTCCTCACGCTCGAAGGCTCCGTCGCGGCACGCAACCACATCGGCGGCACCGCGCCGGAACAGGTCCGCGCCGCCATCACCCGCGTCCGCGCTCAGCTCGCCTAATCCCCTCCCACACGACTGCCGGTCCACATACCGGCAGTCGCCTCGCCTGCACGACTCTTCAAAAGTGCGTATGCTGTCGTCACGATGACAATTGGTGTTCGACGCAATCACGCCGCCTGCCCCCCCCCTCGCCCCACCCCTCCGTTGTTCCAGCTCCACAGTTGCGTAGTTCTACGTAAGAACTTGTCCTTAGAAATGCTCTTGAAACATGAAAAAAACAGGAGCTTTTGCGTCGCAGCATGAAAAGAATATGGCCTGCTCCGCACGGTTGTTCGCTTGCTCATTGAAATGACATATACTGCGGCGAATTCAAGCTGGAGGCACCACCAGAATTCCGGCCGTATAAAACAACATCGCGGCCCGGCACAAATGACTTTTCATTAATGGAGACGACAACATGTCTTTCTTGCTCTCGTTATCGAGATTCATTGACGCGCTCAATGAAAAAGTAGGGAACGGCGTCAGCTGGGCCCTGTTGATCTCGGTACTCATTTGTACCGGCAACGCGCTGGTCCGCTACGCGTTCCACACCAGCTCCAACGCCTGGCTTGAAATCCAGTGGTACCTCTTCTCGGCAATCTTCCTGCTTGCCACCTCCTACACCCTGCGCCGTAACGAGCACGTCCGCATCGACGTCATCGCCGGCCGGTTCTCCAAACGCACCCAGGTCTGGATCGACATTTTCGGCTTCCTGGTCTTCCTGCTGCCGATGGCGCTCATCATTCTGTTCTACGCCGTGCCCTATGCATGGCTGTCCCTCCAGAACCAGGAAGTATCGAGCAACGCCGGCGGCCTGATCGTCTGGCCCGCCAAGATCCTGATTCCGGCCGGGTTCCTGCTGCTGACGCTGCAGGGCATCTCGGAACTGATCAAGCGCATCGGCTTCCTGCAGGGCAAGGTGCATGCGAGCGAATTCGAAAAGCACGCAGCAACCCCCGAAGAAGAAATCGAGGCGATCAAAGCCGCGAACAACCTCAACTGATCGTCTGGAGACACAGTAAATGGAGCAATTCCTGATTGCGAACATGGCGCCGATCATGTTCGGCGCCCTCGTCGTATTCCTGCTATCCGGTTTCCCCGTCGCATTCGCGCTCGCGGCGAACGGCCTGTTCTTCGGCTTGATGGGCATTGAACTCGGCCTGCTCAAGCCCGAGCTGCTGCAGGCCCTGCCGAACCGCATTTTCGGCATCATGGCCAACGACACCCTGCTGGCCATTCCGTTCTTTACCTTCATGGGTCTCATCCTCGAGCGCTCCGGCATGGCCGAGGACCTGCTCGATACGATTGGCCAGCTGTTCGGCCCGGTACGCGGTGGCGTGGCCTATGCGGTGATTTTCGTGGGTGCGCTGCTCGCCGCAACGACTGGCGTGGTGGCGGCATCGGTCATTTCAATGGGCCTGATCTCCCTGCCTGTGATGCTGCGTTACGGCTATGACAAGAAGCTGGCTTCGGGTGTGATCGCAGCATCCGGCACGCTGGCACAGATCATCCCGCCATCGCTGGTGCTGATCGTGATGGCTGACCAGCTGGGCCGTTCCGTCGGCGACATGTACAAGGCTGCATTCACCCCGGGCCTGCTGCTGACCGCGATGTACGCGGGCTATGTCCTGGCCATGTCGATCTTCAAGCCGCACTCGGTCCCGGCCCTGCCGCCCGAAGCGCGTAACCTGAAAGAGCCGAACGGCAAGAGCGGCATCGTATCCCTGCTCGCCCTGATCGCCGCCGCTGTCGCTACGTCGTATGCATTCGCGATGTATTACGGTTCGACCCATCCGAAGGCTGCCGATGACGAAGTCGGCATCTACTCGGCTGCAGTGGCCATCATTGGCGCCTTTGTCCTGGCAGTCATCAACCGCCAATTGAAGCTCGGCCTGCTCTCCCGCATGGCCGAAAAGGTGGTATTCGTACTGATCCCGCCGCTGGCGCTGATCTTCCTGGTGCTGGGCACGATCTTCGTCGGCATCGCTACCCCGACCGAGGGCGGCGGCATGGGCGCCTTCGGCGCACTGGTGCTGGCGATGATGAATCGCCGCCTGTCCTGGTCGCTGATGAAACAGGCCATGGACTCGACCACGCGCCTGTCCTGCTTCGTGGTGTTCATCCTGATCGGCTCCAGCGTGTTCGGCCTGACCTTCCGCGCAGTCAACGGCGACCTGTGGGTGGAACACCTGCTGACCTCGCTGCCCGGCGGCACGATGGGCTTCCTGATCGTCGTGAACCTGCTGTTCTTCGGCCTGGCGTTCTTCCTGGACTTCTTCGAACTGGCGTTCATCCTGGTACCGCTGGTGGGTCCGGTGGCGGACAAGCTCGGTATCGACCTGATCTGGTTCGGCGTGCTGCTCGGCGTGAACATGCAGACCTCGTTCATGCACCCGCCGTTCGGTTTCGCGCTGTTCTACCTGCGCTCGGTGGCACCAAAAGAAGTGACAACATCGGACATCTACTGGGGCGCCGTGCCATTCGTGTTGATCCAGGTGATCATGGTCGGCCTGATCATCGGCTTCCCGGACATCGTGACGGTCGCAGAGAAGACCGACATGAAGGAACAGATCGAACTGAAGATCGACATCCCTGCTCCGGACCAGGGTGGCGAAGCACCTCAACTCAACTTCCCGTCGGAAGGCGAGAACAAGGACGGCGAAGCGCCGCAGCTGAACTTCTCGACGGACAGCGATCAGAAGAAGTAATCGCAATCCGCAATACATCCAGCCCCGCATGGTTCGCCCAGCGGGGTTTTTTGTTGCTGGAACTGCACAAGGCGCGGCAGCAATAAAAAACCCGCAGGGCTTGCGCGCTGCGGGCTGAACAAGTCTAACGCGGTTATCGCGCAGAAATCATGAAGTTCTGCAGTTGTGCTTCAGCGACGGATGCCCACTGGTTCTGGTCCTGGCGGAAACGCTTCCACGGCTCATAGACCTTCTTGAACTTGGCGTTCTTGGAAGCCTCTTCGTTCATCACCTCATTCGCAGCCTTGTAGCAGGCATTCATGATGTCCTTCGAGAAGCTGCGCAGCTTCACGCCGTTCTTGAGCAGGCGTGCCAGCGCTGCCGGATTGCGCGCGTCGTATTCTGCCTGCATGACGATGTGGGCCTCGGCGGAGGCTGCCTCGACGGCGGCCTGGTAGTCCTTCGGCAGCTTTTCCCACTCCTTGATACCGATGTAGAACGAGAGCTGAGGACCGGCTTCCCACCAGCCGGGGGCGTAGTAGTACGGCGCGACCTTGTAGAAGCCGAGCTTCTCGTCGTCGTACGGACCGACCCATTCGGCCGCATCGATCGTTCCCTTTTCCAGGGCCGGATAAATGTCGCCGCCGGCGATCTGCTGCGGGACCAGCCCGAGGTTCTGCATGACGCGGCCGGCGAAACCGCCGATGCGCATCTTGAGTCCTTTCAGCTCCTGCACGGACTTCACTTCCTTGCGGAACCAGCCGCCCATCTGGGTACCGGTATTACCGCCGAGGAAGTTGACGATGCCATATTCCTTGAAGAATTCACGCATGAGCGCCATGCCGCCGCCCTGGTTGATCCACGCGGTTTGCTGGCGGGAGTTCAGGCCAAAGGGCACTGCGCAATCGAATGCGAAGGTCGGATCCTTGCCGAAGTAATAGTAGGAAGCGGTGTGCCCCATTTCGACAGTGCCGGCCTGGACCGCATCCATGACCTGAAGCGCCGGAACGATTTCACCGCCCGCAAAGACGCGGACATTGAACTTGCCGTTGGTAATCTGGGACAGGCGTTGCGAGAACGTTTCGGCCGCACCGTAAATCGTGTCGAGCGACTTAGGGAAGCTGGATGCCAGGCGCCAGTTCAGCGTCGGCTGCGATTGGGCCAGCGCAGGTGCGGCAATCGCGCCGGTGGCGGCGCCAACAGATGCTTTCTTGATAAAGGAACGACGTTCCATTTTGTCTCCTAGGGGTTACGCATCGAAGTTCGGTTTGTGGCCGATGTGCCTGTTTTCCATACACTTTCTGTATGTTGCGCAGATTGTATGGGGCAGGTTGTACTGTTGCAATACATTAACGTCTTGCGACGCAGCATTTTGTCTACGCAGATTCACGTAGACGAAAGCACGCCGAGCATACGTTGCCTAATTGAAACGAACTGTCAGCGCGACGACAATCTGTATCGGATGATGGCGGTGCGGCGACAGAAAAAACAAAACCCGCGCCGCTTGCGCGGGCGGGTTCCTTCTTTTACCGGTCGCCGGGATTAACGGCGGGTCATCATGAAGTTCTGCATGGTCGCTTCTGCCACCGAGAACCACTGGTTCTGGTCCTGGCGGAAACGCTTCCAGTGATCGTAAATCTTCTTGAACTTGGCGTTCTTGGCGGCTTCTTCCTCGTTCACATCGGTTGCAGCCTTATAACAGGCTTCCATGATGTCCTTCGAGAAGTAATGCAGTTTGACGCCGTTGCGCAGGAGACGGGCAAGCGCAGCTGGATTCTTGGCGTCGTACTCGGCCTGCATCGTGACATGGGCTTCATAGGAGGCGGCTTCGATCGCGTACTGGTATTCCTTGGGCAGCTTTTCCCACTCCTTGACGCCGACATAGAAGGAGAATTGCGTGCTCGGCTCCCACCAGCCCGGCGCATAGTAGTGTGGTGCGACCTTGTACAGACCCAACTTTTCGTCATCGTACGGGCCGATCCACTCGGCGGCGTCGATGGTGCCCTTTTCCAGCGACGGGTAGATGTCGCCTGCGGCAATCTGCTGCGGCACGAGGCCCAGGCGCTGCATCACGCGGCCACCGTAGCCGCCGATACGCATCTTCAGGCCCTGCAGGTCGGCGACACCCTTGATCTCCTTGCGAAACCAGCCGCCCATCTGTGCGCCGCTGTTACCGCCTTGGAAATTGACGATGCCGTAGTCCTTGAAGAATTCGCGCATCAGCTGCATGCCGCCACCCTGGTCGTACCATGCGGTCTGTTGGCGGGAATTGAGACCGAAGGGCACCGCGCAATCAAATGCGAAGGCCGGATCCTTGCCGAAATAGTAATACGATGCGGTATGGCCCATTTCAATGGTGCCGTTCTGGACCGCATCCATCACCTGCAGGGCGGGGACGATTTCACCGCCGGCGAACAGGCGGATGTTGAACTTGCCCCCCGTGAGCTGGGCGACGCGCTTGCAGAAGATTTCGGATGCGCCGAAAACTGTGTCGAGCGTCTTGGGGAAGCTCGATGCCATGCGCCAGTTCAGGGACGGCAGCGACTGGGCCAGGGCGGGGACCGCCATCGCGCCAGCTGCTGCGCCTACGGATGCTTTTTTCAGAAAGGAACGACGTTCCATGTTGTCTCCTCGAATTGGACTTCGATAACCATACGGACCGCTATGCGGTACACATCGACATGCTCTGTGTCGCGAACGATTGTAGGTCGGGCAAGAAAACGCTTAAGTGAAAAAAATTTGTGCCAGGAAAGGGAAGGACCAAACGCAAAGGCCTGTTTCGGACATAACGGCAGCCGTTCAGCTTCAGCGGTATGCTGAAAAAATTTCAAGCACCCTGCTTCGAGAAGGGGATCGGAGAGGAGACCCGGAAAAAACCTGTTCCAGATCAAGAAGCCGGCCGCAGGTGGCGGCCGGCGGCGGGGAGATTACTTGCGGCTGGACATGAAGCTCTGCATTTGCAATTCAGCGACCGAGAACCATTGGTTCTGGTCACGCTGGAAGCGCTTGTAGTGGTCGTAAACCTTCTTGAACTTGGCGTTCTTGGAGGCTTCCTCGTCCATCGTGGTCACGGCAGCCTTGTAGCTGGCTTCCATGATTTCCTTGGAGAAGAAGCGCAGCTTGGCGCCGTTCTTGATCAGGCGCGCCAGCGCCGCCGGGTTCTTGGCATCGTACTCGGCTTGCATGGTAACGTGCGCCTCGAAGGAAGCCGCCTCGATGGCGTACTGGTATTCCTTCGGCAGTTTTTCCCATTCCTTCATGCCGACGTAGAAGGAGAGCTGCGCGCCCGCCTCCCACCAGCCCGGCGCGTAGTAATAAGGAGCGACCTTGTAGAAGCCCAGCTTTTCGTCATCGTAGGGCGTCGTCCATTCAACGGCGTCGAGCGCGCCCTTTTCCAGGGCCGGATAGATGTCCGCGCCGGCCAGCTGCTGCGGCACCAGGCCGAGCGGCTGCATGACTTTGCCCGCAAAGGCGCTGATGCGCATCTTCAGGCCCTTGATGTCATTGAGGGTCTTGATCTCCTTGCGGAACCAGCCACCCATCTGCGCACCGGTATTACCCCCCAGGAAATTGATGATGCCGTAGTCCTTGTAGAACTCGCGCATCAGGTCGCGGCCGCCGCCCTGGTCAAACCATGCCGTCTGCTGGCGTGAATTCATGCCGAACGGGACAGCGCAATCGAATGCGAAGGTGGCATCCTTGCCGAAGTAGTAGTAAGGCGCGGTATGGCCCACTTCCACCGTGCCGTTCTGGACGGCGTCCACCACTTGCAGCGGTGGAACGATTTCGCCGCCGGCGAAAACACGGATGTTGAACTTGCCGCCGGTGAGCTGTGCGACGCGCTTGCTGAACACTTCCGCAGTGCCATACAAGGTGTCGAGGGATTTCGGGAAGCTGGAGGCAAGACGCCAGTTGATCGTCGGCTGGGTCTGGGCCAACGCGGGCGCGGCCACTGCACCAACCGATGCACCGACAGCCGCTTTCTTGAGGAAGGAACGACGTTCCATTAGGGCTCCTTGGGTGAAAAAAAACTGCGACGGGCAATCGTCGCATGTTTTGGCAACTTTCGCTGAAGGGTGCCGTGACTGCACAATTTTCAGGCAGCGCGTGTGCCCGCCGCGAGAAAAAACCCGCGACACTTTCGCATCGCGGGTCTGTTCCATGCAATCAGACGTACATCATTACTTGCGCGTGACCATGTAGTTCTGAAGCGGCAGTTCCGCAACGGAGAACCACTGGTTCTGGTCCTGGCGGAAACGCTTCCACGGCTCGTAGATTTTCTTGAACTTGGCGTTCTTCGCTGCTTCTTCGTCCATCACCTCGTTGGCTGCCTTCGAGCAGGCATCCATGATTTCCCGGTTGAACTGGCGCAGCTTCACACCATTCTTCAGCAGGCGTGCCAGCGCGGGCGGATTCTTTGCATCGTATTCGGCTTGCATGACGACATGCGCCTCGTAGGACGCTGCTTCGATCGCCGCCTGGTATTCCTTCGGCAGCTTTTCCCATTCCTTGATGCCGATGTAGAAGGACACTTGCAGTCCGGCTTCCCACCAGCCTGGCGTGTAGTAATAAGGAGCAACCTTGAAGAAGCCGAGCTTCTCGTCGTCATAAGGTCCGATCCATTCGGCAGCGTCGATCGTGCCCTTTTCCAGCGCCGGATAAATATCTCCACCAGCGATCTGCTGCGGCACAACGCCGAGGCGCTGCATTACACGGCCCGCAAATCCGCCGATACGCATCTTCAAGCCGCTCATGTCCTTGACCGACTTCACTTCCTTGCGGAACCAGCCGCCCATCTGTGTGCCGGTGTTGCCGCCCATGAAGTTGATGATGCCGTAATCGCGGTAAAACTCGCGGGTCAGGTCACGACCTCCGCCCTGGTCCCACCATGCGGTCTGCTGACGGGAATTAAGGCCGAAAGGAACCACCCCGTCAAAGGCAAAGGTCGGATCCTTGCCAAAGTAATAATAGGCCGCCGTGTGGCCCATCTCGACCGTGCCGGCCTGAACCGCATCCATCACCTGCAGCGCCGGGACAATCTCGCCGCCAGCGAACACGCGGATATTGAACTTGCCGCTCGTCAGGGCGGAAACGCGTTTGGAAAAGACCTCTGCGGCACCATAAATGGTATCGAGCGACTTCGGAAAGCTCGACGCAAGACGCCAGTTGATGGTAGGCAAGGTTTGCGCAATTGCGGGTGCAGTGATGGCACCTACAGCGGCGCCGGCTGCCGTTTTCTTCATGAATGAACGACGTTCCATGGTGTCTCCTGTGGAATGAACTCGACTTGACTGGAATGGCGCTTGATATCGGCGCAGTGCCGATAAAAAAGCTACAACGATTCTAGGATCGGGGATATGCGTTTCACAATGAAAATCGGGAGACGTGGTGCAAGTGCGTAAGTAGTACTACGTAGCATCTTCCATCAACTCATCATAAGCACGGCTGGCAGCATCTGGCACAAGAATTTAATAATCAGTTTTAGGGAATTAATCAACATACAGAATCAACGATGCAAAACTTTTCTGAATTGCAGATGTGTGGATGTCCACAATTGCCGTAGTGGACCATCATCACGAAAATGCAGACACTTGGCGAAGAAGCACACCTTAATGCCAATGCAACTCGCATACGCGCACCGCACAGACGGGCACCTGCGCGCAACCCAAACGGAGAAGCAGTCATGCAACAATCGGGAAAGAAACCAATTTACAAATCGCTGTACGTGCAGGTCGTCACCGCGATCGTCATCGGCGTCCTCCTCGGCCATTTCTATCCGTCGCTCGGCGCGGAAATGAAGCCGCTCGGCGACGCGTTCATCAAGCTGATCAAGATGATCATCGCTCCGATCATCTTCTGCACCGTGGTCGTCGGAATTGCGGGCATGGAAGACATGAAAAAGGTCGGCAAGACTGGCGGTCTTGCTCTGCTTTATTTTGAAGTCGTCTCCACCATCGCACTGATCGTCGGCTTGCTGATCGTCAACGTTGTTCAACCGGGCGCCGGCATGCATGTCGACCCGTCCTCGCTCGACACCAAGGCCATTGCAGCCTACACGGCGCCGGGCAAAATGCAGACGACCACCGAGTTCCTGATGAACATCATCCCGACCAGCGTCGTCGATGCGTTCGCCAAGGGCGACATCCTGCAAGTCCTGCTGTTCTCCGTGATGTTCGGATTCGCACTGCACAAGTTCGGTGGCCGCGGCACCCTGGTGTTCGATTTCGTGGAGAAGACATCGCACGTCCTGTTCTCCATCGTCGGCATCATCATGAAGGCCGCACCGATCGGCGCATTTGGCGCAATGGCATTCACCATCGGCAAGTACGGCGTCGGCACCCTGCTCTCCCTCGGCAAGCTGATGGGGACTTTCTACCTGACCTGCCTGGTGTTCATCTTCGTGGTGCTCGGTGTGATTTCCATGATCCACGGTTTCTCGGTTTGGAAATTCATCAAGTACATCAAGGAAGAACTGTTCATCGTGCTGGGCACTTCCTCCTCTGAATCCGTGCTGCCGCGCATGATGGCCAAACTGGAAAACCTCGGCGTGAAGAAATCCGTCGTAGGCCTGGTAATCCCGACGGGTTACTCGTTCAACCTGGACGGCACCTCGATCTACCTGACCATGGCAGCAGTGTTCATCGCCCAAGCAACCGACACCCCGATGACCCTGACCCAGCAGCTCACCCTGCTCGCCGTGCTCCTGCTGACCTCCAAGGGCGCAGCAGGCATCACTGGTTCCGGTTTCATCGTGCTGGCAGCCACGCTGTCCGCAGTCGGCGGCATCCCGGTTGCCGGCCTGGCACTGATTCTCGGCATCGACCGCTTCATGTCCGAAGCCCGTGCGCTGACCAACCTGATCGGCAACGGCGTTGCTACCGTCGTCGTCGGCAAGTGGACCGGAGACCTCGACGTCAAACAGATGCACCAGCATTTGAACAACGAGACGGTCGAAGAAGCGGACAACCCCGAAGAAGTGCTGGACCAAGTGGAAGTCCATATGCCGGTCTCCAGCAAGGCTGCATAAGCCTCCCCGCGCAAGCTCCAGAAAAAACAGCCCCTTCGCGGGCTGTTTTTTTATGGCCGGAGAAAAAAGCTTCGGCTCGTCTTCAAGGTTGGATTTTTTTGAATCTGGTTTCCTGTCTGGCGCGTATAGAACCAGGCAGTACCGAATTCTTTTCCATTCAACCTGCAGGAGACCGTTATGTTGACCTTCATGAACAAGGGGATGCTGGGCGCCGGCCTGGCGGCCACCGCATTCCTGGGCTTTTCCGCGCTGCCCGTCCACGCATCCAGCCACCGCGAAGCGCCTTTCATCACCCGCCAGCCGAAAGTCGATGGCACCGACTTCTACATGTTCCGCAGTTACGAAGCGGAGCGCTCGGGTTACACGACCCTGATCGCCAATTACATCCCCTTGCAGGATGCCTACGGCGGACCGAACTATTTCTCAATGGATCCGGATGCTCTGTATGAAATCCACATCGACAACAACGGCGATGCCAGGGAAGACATCACCTTCCAGTTCCGCTTCAATAACGAGAACAAGGATACGAAGCTGACGGTGGGCGGGAAGCAGGTATCGATACCGCTCATTATCAACGGTGCCTCGGATATCAATGCGCCTAATGCCACCGGACTGAATGTGCGCGAAACCTATACCGTCAATATCGTGCGTGGCGACCGGCGTACAGGCACACGGCAGGCGATCACCAATGCCAGTGGCGGGGCCACCTTCGACAAGCCGGTCGACAACATCGGCAACAAATCGATTGCCGACTACGCGTCATATGCCGCGAAGCACCTGTACACGATTAATGTTCCCGGCTGCGAGACCCAGGGACGGATGTTCGTCGGCCAGCGCAAGGATCCGTTCGTAGTCAATCTCGGCGAGACCTTCGACCTGATCAACTACAAGGCACCGGCAACCGCCTTCGATCCCAATGCGGAACGCTCGGCAACCGACACCCTCGCCGACAAGAACGTCACCACGCTCGCATTGGAAATCCCCACGTCGTGCCTGACGAGCGGATCGGAACCGGTGATCGGCGGCTGGACCACCGCCAGCCTGCGCCAGGGTCGCTTGCTGAATCCGACGCCCGCCTCCGCCAACGCGTCGAAGGAAGGCGGCGCCTGGACGCAGGTCTCGCGCCTTGGCATGCCGCTCGTGAATGAGCTCGTGATCGGCCTCAAGGACAAGGACCAGTTCAACCACAGCAAGCCGAATGGCGACACGCAGTTCCTCGACTACGTGACCAACCCGACGCTGCCTGCGCTGGTCGAAACGCTGTTCAGCAGCGCAGGCGTGACGGCGCCGACCAATTTCCCTCGAAATGACCTGGTGACCGTCTTCCTGACCGGCGTACAGGGCCTGAACAAGCCGGCTAACGGCACCCCGTCCGAAATGCTGCGCCTGAATACCTCGCTCCCGCCCACAAGTGGCGCACAAAACCGCCTCGGCGTCATCGGTGGTGACAATGCAGGTTTTCCGAACGGCCGGCGCCCGGGTGACGACGTGGTTGATATCGCATTGCGGGTCGTCATGGGCAAGCTGTGCCGGCTCAACCTGGGCTGCACGCCGAACGACGCGCCATCTGGCGACATCGAGTTCACCGACGGCGCATTTCTCGACAGCAGCTTCTTCGATGCCAGGTTCCCGTACCTGAAGGCCCCGCTGCCGGGTTCGGTCAAGCACTGAGGGAGGACATCATGAAAAAACTATTCCTGTTGATCCCGGCCGTCGTCGTGTTTGCTGCCTGTAGCGGCGGAGGCGACGGCGATGTGGGCGGCACGGCATCCTCGGGCTCCAGCCAGACTCCTTCCGCGCCCCAGGCAGACCGTTTTACCGGCGACGTGAGCGCGGTGCTCGGGAGCTCGTCCGAAACAACTGAACCCGCGGCGCTCGACGCCAGCCCTGCAAGCAAGCCTGAAGACACCGAGCCTATGCCTGTAAGCTGAAAAAAAGGGCCCGGTTCAATCCGGGCCCTTATTCATGGACGCGAATGGGAAATCAGCTTCCGGCTACCGTCATATTTTCGATCAGTATCGAGCCGGTCTCCTTGGTACCGCGCACCAGGGTATCGGCCCCGATCGCTACGATCTGCTGGAACATGTCCTTCATGTTGCCCGCAATCGTGATTTCTTCCACCGGATACTGGATCACGCCCTTCTCGACCCAGTAGCCCGAGGCGCCGCGCGAGTAGTCACCAGTAACGTAGTTCACGCCTTGCCCCATCAGTTCGGTCACCAGCAAGCCAGTATCCATCTTCTTGAGCATCGCCTTGAAATTGTCGGACGACTTGGTGAGGCTGGAAACGATCGACAGGTTGTGCGAGCCGCCGGCATTGCCGGTCGTTTTCATGCCCAGCTTGCGCGCCGAATAGGTGGACAGGAAGTAGCCCTGCACCACGCCGTCCCTGACCACTTCGCGGCGGCTGGTCTTGACACCCTCTTCATCGAAAGGCGCGGAGCCAACTGCACCGACGACGTGCGGATCTTCAACGACCTGGATATGCGGAGCAAACACTGCCTGGCCGAGCGAATCGAGCAGGAAGGTCGACTTGCGGTACAACGCGCCACCCGAAATCGCCTGCACGAAGGCGCCGAGCAGCCCTGCGGCCAACGGTGCTTCGAACAGCACCGGGCACTTGCGCGTGTCGAGCTTGCGGCCATTCAGGCGGGCCAGCGCACGTTCGGCGGCATAGCGGCCGATATCCTCGGGGCGGGCCAGTTTCTTCGGATCGCGCGTCGAGGAATACCAATCGTCGCGCTGCATGCTTGCGCCCTTGCCCGCGATAGGCGCCACCGAAATCGTGTGGCGCGAATAAGGATAACCGCCCATGAAACCACGGCTGTTGGCGGACATGAAGTGCGACTGCTGCGCGTAGACGCTGGCACCTTCACTGTTGGTCACGCGCTTGTCGACGGCAAAGGCAGCCGCCTCGCAGCGCGTCGCGATGTCGACCGCTTCCTCGGTCGAGATCAGCCAGGGGTAGCACAGCGCCAGGTCACGCGGCGCCAGTTCCAAGGTATCCGCGTCGGGCAGGCCGGCGCAATCGTCTTCCGCCGTGAAGCGGGCGATGTTGTAGGCAGCGTCAACCGTGTCCTGCAGGGATTTCGTGGAAAAATCGGAAGTGCTCGCATTGCCGCGACGAATATGGCCCTGCTCGCCGAGATAAACCGTAACGCCGATGCCCTTGTCCTTGTTTTGCTCAATGGTCTCGATCTTGCCCTTGCGCACCGTCACCGCCAGGCCGCTGCCCTCGCTGATTTCCACGGAAGCGTCCGATGCGCCCTTTTCCCTGGCGAAACGCAAAACGTCCTGCGCAATCTGTTTCAGCTGGTCCTGGCTATGGGTAAATACGGGATTGCTCATGAGCTTGTTTTTTTGGAAGTGGCTAAAGCGGTTATCATAGCAGTCTTATAGAACGGCTTAGATTCATCATGGTTAATCCCAACCGCAGCACCGGCGGTGTCGGCTTCCGCTCCGACGAATTCGAACAGAAGTACGACCGCCCCTCCAAGTCCCAGCTCAAACGCGAAATGACCGCGCT
>NZ_LSTO01000001.1:4000802-4008503 GCF_002211445.1 Noviherbaspirillum denitrificans
CAGGACTGCCGGACCGCGTGCTCGCGCACTTGCGCCTGCTCGACGGAGACTTCGGCGGCTTCCCTGTCGACCGTCTCACGCACAGCCTTCAGACTGCAACACGCGCTTACCGGGACGGCAAGGACGAGGAATACATCATTTGTGCGTTGCTCCATGACATCGGCGATACGCTGGGCAGCTTCAACCACCCGGATATTGCCGCCGCCATCCTCAAGCCGTTCGTGAGTCAGGAGAACCATGCGATGGTCGAAAAGCACGGCATTTTCCAGGGTTACTACTTCTTCCATCACTTGGGAATGGACCGCAACCTGCGCGACCAGTTTGCCGGGCAGGCCTTGTACGACAGGACGGTGGAGTTTTGCGAAAAGTACGACGCGCCCGCCTTCGATCCGGCCTATGACACGCTCCCGCTCGACTTCTTCGAGCCAATGTTGCGCCGCGTGATGGCTCGGCCCAAGAACACGATTTACAAGGCGGTTGTCGACGAAAACGTCGCGTAGGTGACATTTGTGCGTCGCACCATCGAAAGTCGTTGACGATTTTAGTACGGTCGTTCAAAAATCTGGCTTAGAATTAGTGGCAATACTCTAACCACAATATCCAGGAGGCAGGATGTCGCAATTCCCCAAGAGCCCATTGATGGGCCAGATGATGAGCCAGCCGTTGCTCATTTCCAGCATCATCCAGCATGCGGACCGCTATTTCGGCGGCAATGAGATCGTGTCGCGGCGGGTCGAAGGCGACATCCACCGCTATACCTACCGCGACTGCCACAGGCGAGCCCGCCAGATGGCCAATGCGCTCGGCGCCTTTGGCGTCAAGATGGGCGACCGGGTCGCCACGCTGGCCTGGAATGGTTACCGCCACCTCGAGCTGTACTACGCGATCTCCGGCTCGGGCGCCGTCATGCACACCATCAATCCGCGCCTGCATCCCGAGCAGATCGCGTACATCGCCAATCATGCGGAAGACCAGTACCTGTTCTTCGACCTGACTTTCCTGCCGCTGGTAGAAGCCTTCGCTGCACACTGCAAGACGGTCAAGGGTTTCATCCTGATGGCCGACAAGGACCGCATGCCGGCCGAGTCGAAGGTTCCGAACCTGATGTGCTACGAGGACTTGATCGAGAAGAGCTCGGACAAGTTCGAGTGGCCGCTGTTCGATGAGAACTCGGCTTCAAGCCTGTGCTACACCTCGGGCACTACCGGCAATCCGAAGGGCGCGCTGTATTCGCACCGCTCCACGGTCCTGCATTCCTATGCGTCCACGATGCCGGACGCACTGAACGTGTCTGCGCGCGACGCGGTGCTGCCGGTCGTGCCGATGTTCCACGTCAATGCATGGGGCTTGCCGTATTCCGTGCCGTTGACCGGCGCAAAAATGGTCTTTCCCGGACCGGCGCTGGACGGCAAGTCGGTCTATGAATTGTTCGAGCAGGAGAAGGTGACTTTCTCCGCCGGCGTGCCCACCGTGTGGCTGGGACTGCTGAACCACATGGCGCAGAACAACCTCAAGTTTTCTACCTTCAAGCGCACCGTCATCGGCGGCTCGGCCTGTCCGCCGGCGATGATGAAAGCCTTCCGCCACCAGTACGGCGTCGAGGTGGTCCATGCGTGGGGCATGACGGAAATGTCGCCCCTTGGCACCGCCTGCACACTGCAGAGCCATCATCTTGAACTGCCGGAAGAACAGAAACAGGCGATCCTCGAGAAGCAGGGCCACGCGATTTACGGCGTCGACATGAAGATCGTCGGCGACGATGGCGAGGAATTGCCATGGGATGGCAAGACCTACGGCAACCTGCTCGTGCGCGGCCCGTGGATCATCAGCAGCTACTTCAAGGGCGAGGGCGGCGACGTGTTGCAGGATGGCTGGTTCCCGACCGGCGACGTGGCCACCATCAGTCCGGACGGCTACATGCAGATCACCGATCGCAGCAAGGACGTGATCAAGTCCGGCGGCGAATGGATCGGCTCGATCGACCTCGAAAATATTGCGATGGCGCACCCCGCTGTCCAGCAGGCCGCGTGCATCGGCGTGTTCCACCCGAAGTGGGACGAGCGCCCCTTGCTGGTGGTCGTCAAGAAGCCGGGCGCCGAGGTGTCGAAGGAGGAGCTGATCAAATTCTTCGAGGGCAAGATCGCCAAGTGGTGGACGCCCGACGACGTGGCCTTTGTCGAGGCGCTGCCCATCGGCGCCACCGGCAAGGTGCTGAAGAACCGCATCCGTGACCAATTCAAGGAGTACAAGCTGCCGACTGCGTAATACCAATTGATGTACAAGAACAGAAGCCAATCAGCCGCCGTCATAACGACATAACCTACCAAAGGAAAAGAGACAGATGAAGAAGATGCGTCCCCTCGTCATGGCAATCTCCGTTGCAGCAGCATGCGCTGCGCCCGCAGTCCACGCGGACACGATCAAGATCGCAATGATCGAAACGATGTCGGGTGCGTTCGCGCCGATTGGCCAGAACCAGCTGAACACCTTCCGCATGTTCACCGAAATGGCCAACCAGCAGAAGTGGGCCGGCAGCCACACCATCGAAGTGAATGCATTCGACGGCAAGGGCAGCCCGCAGGAATCGCTGAACCAGCTCAAGACCGTGATCGACCAGGGTTACCGCTACATCGCCCAGGGCAATGGTTCCGGCGTGGCACTGGCACTGATTGACGCCGTCAACAAGCACAACGAGCGCAATCCGGGCAAGGAAATCGTCTTCCTCAACTACTCCGCCATCGACCCCGACCTGACCAACAGCAAGTGCAGCTTCTGGCACTTCCGCTTCGACGCCAACTCCGACATGAAGATGGAGGCGCTGACCTCCTACATGGCAAAGGACCAGGAGCTGAAGAAGGTCTACATCATCGGCCAGAACTATGCGCACGGCCACCAGGTCACACGCGCCGCGAAGGAATACCTGAAGCGCAAGCGTCCGGACGTCCAGATCGTCGGCGACGACCTGCACCCGATCGCGACCGTAAAGGACTTCGCTCCTTACGTCGCCAAGATCAAGGCATCCGGCGCGGACGCCGTGATCACCGGCAACTGGGGTGCCGACCTTGCGCTGCTGGTCAAGGCAGCGAAGGACGCAGGCCTGACCGCCAAGTTCTACACCTACTACGCCGGCACGTCCGGGGTGCCGACCGCGATGGGCGGCGCCACTGCCGGCCTGGTGAAACAGGTCGCCTACTGGATCCCGAACAACGAAACCTTCTCCGGCAAGGAAATCGTCGAAGCCTTCAAGAAGAAATACAACGACGACTTCTACGTGCAGGACATCTACACCGTCGTGCAGATGGTCACCAAGGCCGCCAAGGACACCAACTCCGTTGATCCGGTCAAGGTCGCATTCGCGCTGGAAGGCATGAAGACCAAGGCGATCAACGGCGAAGTAGAAATGCGGGCAGTCGACCACCAGCTCCAGCAACCGCTCTACATTTCCACCTGGGCAAAGGTGGACGGCAAGAAGGTCAAGTACGACCAGGAGAACACCGGCTACGGCTGGCTGATGGACCAGAAGGTCGAAAGCTACGTTGCCACCCAGCCGACTTCGTGCCAGATGAAGCGTCCGGCACGTCCTTCCTGATCCATCCATCGATGGACGCGTCACGGATCGAAGCGGTCCGTGACGTAGTCCGCTGCAACGCAGCGGAATTCAACAGACCTGAACACGCAGGCGGCGGGGATGCCCGGCCGCACTGCGGTGCTGCACCAAGGCCCGGCAGAGGCCTGTGCGGCAGCGTGATCTCGACGTTTGCAAGGCGACGGAAATGAACCACGCGTCAAGGCGAAGAGCATGGCCAATACAAGCTGGATGAGTGCTTTACAGGGGGTATAACCGCCGATATGCTGTAAACCACATAACACTCATAAGGAAGAGACAAATGGCTACTCAATTCAAGAAACTGATCATCCCGCTTTCATTGGCCGCTGCGTTTGCAATGCCGGGTACGGCGAGCGCGGAGACGGTAAAGATGGCATTCATCGATCCCTTGTCCGGTCCGTTCGCGCCGGTCGGCCAGGGCATCCTCAAGAGCTTCCAGTACATCGCCGAGAAGGCGAACGCCGAGAAGTGGGCCGGCGATAACAAGTTCGAGATCAACGGCTTCGACAACAAGGCGAGCCCGCAGGAATCGCTGACGGTGCTGAAGACGGTCATCGACCAGGGCTACCGCTACATCATTCAGGGCAATGGCTCGGGCGCCGCCGCGGCGCTACTCGATGCGGTCAACAAGCACAACGAGCGCAACCCGGGCAAGGAAGTGGTGTTCATCAATTACGCCGCCGTCGACCCCGACCTCACCAACAGCAAGTGCAGCTTCTGGCACTTCCGCTTCGATGCGAACTCCGACCAGAAGATGGAGGCAATGACCTCCTTCATGGAGAAGAACCCGAACATCAAGAAGGTGTACATCATCGGCCAGAACTATGCGTTCGGCCACCAGGTGACGCGCGCCGCGAAGGAGTACCTGAAGCGCAAGCGCCCGGACATCCAGATCGTCGGCGACGACCTGCATCCGATCGGCCAGGTGAAGGACTTCTCGCCGTACGTCGCCAAGATGAAGGCATCTGGCGCAGACACCGTCATTACCGGCAACTGGGGCGCCGACCTCGCGCTGCTGATCAAGGCAGCGAAGGATGCGAATCTCGAAGCCAACTTCTACACCTACTATGCGACCACCACTGGCGTGCCGACCGCGATGGGCCCGGCCGGTGCCGAGCGGGTCAAGGCTGTCGGTTACTGGAACGTGAACAACGAGAAGTTTACCGGCAAGGATATCGTCGAAGGCTACAAGAAGAAGTACAACGACGACTACTATGTGCTGGCAACCTATACCTCGCTCAACATGATCAGCCAGGCGATCAAGCAGGCCAAGTCGACCGATCCGGTGAAAGTGGCGTTCGCGATGGAAGGCATGAAGATGACCAGCCTGAATGGCGAAGTGGAAATGCGCAAACAGGACCACCAGCTGCAGCAGCCGCTGTATATCACCACCTGGACCAAGGTCAACGGCAAGGATGTGAAGTTCGACCAGGAAAATACCGGCTACGGCTGGAAGACCGACGTCAAGTTCGACACGCACGTGGGCGTACAGCCGACGTCGTGCCAGATGAAGCGTCCTTCCTGAGTGTCGTTCCGAAGGGCAGCGTGACGGGATGCCGGCACGCTGCGTTTTTTCGGACGAAAAATAGTACGGTCGTACAAGAAATTTTCAAGTTGCAAGTCATAGGGGTGTCTCGTGGAGTTTACTTTAATCACACTGCTGAACGGCCTGAGCTACGGGCTCCTGCTGTTCATGCTTTCCTCCGGCCTGACCCTCATCTTTTCGATGATGGGGGTGCTCAACTTCGCGCATGCGAGCTTTTACATGCTCGGTGCCTATTTCGCCTATGCGATCAGCATGAAGATCGGCTTCTGGCCGGCGTTGATCGTTGCGCCGTTGCTGGTGGGCGTGATCGGCGGCGTAGTGGAGCGCTACGGCCTGCGTACCGTGCACAAGTACGGCCATATCCCCGAACTGCTGTTCACCTTCGGCCTGTCTTATGTGCTGGTGGAAATGGTGCAGCTGATCTGGGGCCGCGCCGCGGTGCCGTATCCGATCCCGGCGGAACTGGACGGTCCGCTGTTCACCCTGTTCACGACGACCTTCCCGATGTACCGCGGCTTCATGATGCTGATCGCGGTGCTGATGCTGGTGTCGATCTTCCTGGTGCTGACCAAGACCCGCATCGGCTTGGTGATCCAGGCGGCGCTCACCCATCCTGACATGGTGGAAGCGCTCGGCCACAATGTGCCGCGCGTGTTCATGCTGGTGTTCGGCGGCGGTTGTGCGCTGGCCGGACTGGCAGGCGTGATTGGCGGCAATGCCTTCGTCACCGAGCCGGGTATGGCGGCTACCGTCGGCAGCATCATCTTCGTGGTGGTGGTGGTCGGCGGCATGGGCTCGCTGGCCGGCGCGCTGCTCGCCTCGCTGTTGATCGGCATCCTGCAAACCTTCGCGGTGGCGCTGGACCATTCGGTCGCCACGCTGTTCACCAGTTTCGGTGCCGTGATCACGCCGGACACCTTTGGCTATCCGGTCCTGAAACTGACCATTTCCCAAGTCGCACCGATCATGCCTTACCTGCTGCTGGTGCTGATCCTGATCTTCAGGCCGCGTGGCCTGATGGGTACTCGCGAGGGCTGATCCGATGAATGCAATTACCATGAACAATTCCATCACCTACAAACCGGCGAACCTTGGGCGCTGGATCGTCTGGGGCGTATTCGCCCTGATCCTGGTGTTCGCGCCGCTGGTATTCACCTCGGGTTCGTCGATCTCGCTGCTGTCGCAGATCGGCACCGTGATGATCTTCGGCCTGTCGTACAACATGCTGCTGGGGCAGGGCGGAATGCTCTCCTTTGGCCATGCAGTTTACTCGGGCCTCGGAGCGTTCTTCGCGATCCATGCGATGAACCTGGCATCGGCCGGCAAGATCTGGATGCCGGTGTCGATGATCCCGCTGGTGGGCGGCCTTGCCGGCATGTTCTTCGGCATCCTGTTCGGCTATGTGACGACCAAGAAGTCGGGTACGACCTTCTCGATGATCACGCTGGGCATTGTCGAACTGGTGTTTGCCTGCTCGCTGATGTTCCCGGAGTTCTTCGGCGGCGAAGGCGGTATCTCGACGAACCGCGTGTACGGCGAGAAATTCCTCGGCATCACCTTCGGTCCGCAGATCCAGGTGTACTACCTGATTGCGTTCTGGCTGTTCATCAGCACGATCGGCATGTTCGCGTTCACGCAGACACCGCTGGGCCGCATCATCAATGCGGTGCGCGACAACCCGGAGCGGGTGGAATTCATCGGCTATGACACGCAATGGGCGCGTTACCTGACGCTGATCCTGTCCGGTTTCTTCGCCGGCATCGCGGGTGGGCTGTCGGCGATCAACTTCGAGATCGTGACGGCGGAGAATGTCAGTGCGCTCCGTTCGGGCGGCGTGCTGTTGTTCACCTTCATCGGCGGCGTGGGCTTCTTCTTCGGCCCGATGATCGGCGCCATCATCGGCGTTTTCCTGTCGGTGATGCTGTCAGATTTCACCAAGGCGTGGCAGCTGTACCTCGGCGTCTTCTTCATCGTCATGGTCATGTACGCGCCGGGCGGCATCGCCAGCCTGATCATGCTCAACCTGCGCGTGGCCAAGTACGGCAAATTCCGCCGCATCTGGCCGCACTTGTGGGCGGTGTCGGCGATGGCGCTGGTATGCCTGGTCGGCATCGTGATGGTGATCGAGATGCTGTACCACTTGACCTTGGAGGCGGCGAACGGCACCGAAATGAAGCTGTTCGGTTTCATGGTGGATACGGCCGCGCCGTCGGGCTGGTTCGTCGCAGCGACCTTGCTGGCGATCGGCATCTACGGTTTCTGGCATGCAAAGAAGACTTTCCAACAAGCGTGGGGCGAAGTGAATACCGAAATTGAAGACCTGATCCGGAGGGCGGAGGCATGAACAACCTGTCCCTCGAACTGAAGGATGTGCGCAAGAGCTTCGGCAAGTCCGAGATCATCCGCGGCGCCAACCTGCAGGTACCCAAAGGCGAACGCTTCGCGATCATCGGCCCCAACGGCGCCGGCAAGTCGACGCTGTTCAACCTGATCTCGGGACGTTTCCCGGTGTCGTCCGGCGACATCCGCCTGAACGGCAACAGCATCC
>NZ_LSTO01000001.1:4008513-4026471 GCF_002211445.1 Noviherbaspirillum denitrificans
CAACACTGTCTTTGGCGATCCGTATCCGGGCGCAAGCAAGGTGTGCGATGTCATGACGACCACGTCCGCACCAGCTCCCGCTCCCGCTCCCGCTCCGGCACCAGCACCAGCACCCGCACCCGCACCCGCACCCGCACCCGCACCCGCACCCGCACCCGCACCAACGACTACCTGGACGCAGTGTGCCGTCGAATACGGCACCTGCACCTTTACCGGAACGCGCGAGGTGCGTTATGGCCTCGGCGACCGCTGGGCGACGCGGACGGCGACGGGATCGATCGGCTGCAACAACAGTGTTTTCGGCGATCCCTATCCGGGCGCGAGCAAGGTCTGCCAGGTGTCATCGGGCACATCGACTTCCACGACAGCCGTACAGACCATCGAGTACTACGGCGATTCGACGGTGTGGGGCTACCGTTCCGGCACAGGCGGGCAGGTGGCCGTGCCGCCCCCAGCCGCGTTTGCGCAAGCCTTGCCGAACCCGTCGGCGTACACGGTGCGCAATGAAGGCGTGAGCGGCTCGACTGCGTGCGAACTGCTCAACGGTACGGACGGCCGCCATCAGCCCTGGTCTGCCCAGATGGCTGCCTCGACCGCCAAGTATGTGTTCGTCAACCACGGGATCAACGACCAGTGGAAGTATGACCTGAACACCTACAAGGGCTGCCTGCGCTCCCTGGCGCAGACGGCGAAGCTGTACGGCAAGCAGATGATCTTCGAGACGCCGAATCCGACACGCGACAACGTGGGCATCATGGCCACCGCGATGAAGGAAGTGGCGGCGCTGGAAAATGTACCGGTAGTCGATCAGTACAAGTACCTGAGTGATTACTTGAACGGCCAGAGCGCGTATACCATCTGCCCGGACGGCCTGCATCCGACGGATGCGGTCTACATCATGAAGGGCAAGTACGCCGCCGGCGTCTTCTCCAGCCTGTTCATCAAGTAAGCAGAACCTTTCCGCTATACGCCCCGCCGTGTGTCTGCACCGCGGGGCTTTTTTTCGTCCGTCTCCAGCCGGACGGCTGGCGACGCACACAAGCGCTGGCGCAAGGCAGGCCGTCATCATGAATGAGAATCATCAAGAACACATCATGCGAGACCCCGATACTTGAGCGATATCGCTTTCATCATCGCCGTCATTACGCATCCTGGTCCGCAAACATGATCAAATCGATCGAAGGTATTCGAGGGCTCGCCGCCCTGCTGGTTGCGCTTTACCACCTGGGAATCGGTGCGAACTATTTTCCGCTGATTCGCAATGGCTATCTCTTTGTCGACCTGTTCTTCGTGCTCAGCGGATTCGTTATCTGCGCGGCCTATCGCGATTCGGTGCAAAACGCATCGGAGTTCCGCTACTTCATCCTGCGTCGCATCGGGCGTCTCTTTCCGCTGCTCGTGTTCTCGACCGTGGCCTTCGTCCTGCTGTCGAATGCCATCATCCTGGCGAAGAAAATTGCGGTTGCGGCAGGCTATTCCGCCATCCTCAACAACCCGGGAGCGCTGGAGTATCTCGTCCCCACCACGACAGAAGTACTGACGACGCTCACCTTCACGCATGCGCTCGGTGTGTTCGACCACCTCATCTTGAATACGCCGACGTGGAGCATCAGTGCCGAGTTCTACACCTACATATTGTTCGCCGCGGTCTGCATGTTCTTCAAGGGGCCGACGCGCCTCGTGCTCATCGCTGTCCTCGGCGTGATTGCGCTGATCGTCTCCGTGTGGGCGTCGGTGAACATCCACAACTGCATTGCCGAAAAGGGCTGCCTGTCGCTGACCTATGACTTCGGCTTTCCCCGGAGCGTGCATTCCTTTTGTCTCGGCGTGATGGCATTTCATTCGAGCCGTATCCTGCGTATCAATACGACGGGAGTGCAGCTGTCGGTAGCGCTTGCCTTGTTCCTGCTGCTTACGCTGGTCGATCATGTCCCGCTCGCCGCATTCGCATTCCCCGTCGCGTTTGCAGTCCTGGTATTCGGGCTGTCGAAGGATAGCGGTCCGCTTGCGGATGCGCTCAAACCGGGCGTCTTCCAGGAACTAGGACGCAGGTCCTACTCGATCTACCTGATGCACATGCCCCTGTTGCTGATCTTTGAAAACCTGACCAAGCGGGCGGACAGCCTGATTTCGAACATCATCCTGGTCTGCACTTACATCGTCACGCTCTACGTCATCTCCGGCTGGACCTACCGCCTGGTCGAAAGCCCCTTGCGCGACTGGTTCAACCGCATGGCCGCGCGCGGTCAGGCAGCCGCGGCCCGCACACGAGCATAGGCGAGCCTTGCCATGATCCGCATCCTTGTCTTGCTGGCCGCAGCCCTTGGCGCAGTGGCTGCCTATGCCGCCACACGCGAGCGAGGTGAGCGAGGCGAGGGCGTGCAGGTCATCGAATATTATGGGGACTCCACTGTATGGGGATACCGCTCCAACAGCGGGGAGCGCGTGCCCAGGCCGGCGCCGGCGGTGTTCGCGGAATCCTTGCCGAACGCTTCCAGGTTCGAGGTGCGCAACGAGGGCGTGAACGGGACTGCCGCGTGTGACCTTTTGAACGGCACGGACGGGCGACATGTGCCGTGGCGGGAGCAGATGGCGGCATCAAAGGCGCGCTATGTGATCATCAATTTCGCGATCAACGACCAGTGGAAGCATGACCTCGACAGCTATGCCGGCTGCCTCCGTTCGCTCGCCAGGATAGCGCGCATCAACGGCAAGCAGATGATTTTCGAAACGCCGAATCCGACACGAGACAGCGGACCGGATGGCCTGGATGTGTATGTGGATACGATGCGGCTGGTGGCCGCGCAGGAGAATGTCCCGGTCATCGACCAGTACAAGTACCTGACCGGGGTGCTTGGCGGTCAAAAGCCGGAAACGCTCTGCCCGGACGGACTGCATCCTTCCGAGCAGGTTTACATCCTGAAGGGGCGTTATGCGGCGAAGATGTTTGCCAGTCGTTTCCTGGAGAAGTAGGGGCGCTCCCACTTCTTTGCCTTACCAGTAGTTTTCCGTCACGAAGTGGCCGGGCAGGGCGCGCCGCACCGGACGCAAACCGCGTGCATGCAGCAGCTTGCGCATGTCTTCGATCATGTCCGGATTCCCGCACATCATGATGCGCGATGTGCCCTCTGATACCGGCAGGCCTGCGGCTTGTTCCAGTGTTCCGTTCTCGAACAGCGTCGTGACCCTGCCGTTCAGCAGCAGCGCATCACTTCCCGCCGCCTGCTCTCGTGTCACGGCGCGCACGACTTGCAGGCGCGATGCCGAATCGAAAGGCGCGCCGCGCTCGTAGCTGGTCAATTCATCGCGATAGGCAAACTCATCCGCATGCCTGGCGCCGTGTACCAGGATGAGGCGGCGGAACTTGCCCCATACGTATGGATCGCGCAGCATCGAAATGAATGGGCCAACGCCGGTACCGGTTGCGATCATCCACAAGTCTTCACCGTCCGGGAAACGATCTGGCGTCATGAAGCCGTAGCATTGCTTCTCGACCAGGATGCCGTCGCCTTCCTCCAGCGCCTTCATCTGCGTCGTGAACAGGCCGTTGGGGACAAGGACGCCATAGAATTCGAGGAAATCCTGCCCAGGAGAGGAAACCATGGAATAGGCGCGCCAGACGAGTCCGTTGGCGTCGCGCAAGCCAAGGCGCGCGTACTGGCCCGCCGAGAATGCGTATCCCGGCGGCCGCGTCGTGGTGAACGTGAGCAGCTTGTCGGTCCACCAGTGCATGCGCAGCACTTTCTCGACAGTCGCTTTCGCGGCGATTTTCGGATCGGTCAGCATGTTCTTCCTTTCTGTCCGATATGCGCAACGGGCAGGGTCAGGCTGCCTTGACCTTTTCCCGCGGGTGAATTTGTACCCGGGCCAGGCGGCGCAGGCTGCCGCTATTACGCAACAGGTCGGCCAGCGTCACGCCGCTCAGTACTTCAAGGTAGGCTTTGGTTGCCCTGCGCAAGACATCCTGCAATTCGCAGGAAGGCGACAGGATGCATTCATTGGTCTCGCGGCTGAAGCATTCCACCATCATGAAGTCGGGCTCGGTGCCGCGCACCACATCGCCGATATTGATCTGCTCCGGTTCCTTCCCAAGACGCAGGCCGCCGCTGCGGCCGCGGATGGTTTCCACAAGTCCCGCCAACCCCAGCTGGTGCACCACCTTCATGAGGTGGCTCTTGGAGATGCCATAGGCGTCCGCAATGTCCTGGATGGTGACAAGGTTGTCACGGTGTGTGCCCAGGTACATCAGGGTACGCAGGGAATAGTCGGTGTAGTCGGTCAGGCGCATGGCTCGGTCAATCTCTGGCGGAACACATGCAGATTATATCCCTCCCGGGAAAAATAAGATTGATCCGATATCGATCTTTTACGTCAAATTGCCAGAGTCTTGACCTGGATGCGTGTCAACACAACAAGCTTTGTGGTCGAAATGGCAAGACTACAGCCGCTTGCTCGTCACCACGCGTGCCTCGCCGCGCTCACCGACGGTGTGCAGCGTGACAGGCCGGCGCCAGACGCGGCCGATGTATTCCAGCACCCGCTCCGCACGCGCAAGATCCACGCCGCGGCCATCGCTCTGGTGGTCGTGCACGAGTTGCAGGCTGCCGTCCACATGCAGATGGTTGGCCGCGATGCGCGGCGCGCCATAGTTGAACTTCGGACCGAGGATGGCTTCATGCACCGCATGCACTTCGTTGGCCGAGATGCGGATGTCACCGTCGTCGCGCGCCTCGTACACGAACAGCTCGAGCTTTTCGATCAGGTCCCTGGTCAGATAGTTGCGGATGAAGCCGAAATCGTCTTCTTCCTTGACGATCTGCCGTGCCTTTTCCAGCCCGTGCTTTTCGATGATGTCCTCCCACATCGAGAAGCCGAGATGGTAGGGATTGACGGCCAGGGCAAGTTGCCTTTCCGCCGCGTACGGCCGCACGACGTCGGAGTGTGCCTTGATGGCGGACAGGTAAAGATCTTGCGGCAGGAAATCCGCTTCGCGCAGCAATCGGGCGTGCCAGTAGGACGCCCAGCCTTCGTTCATGATCTGGCAGGCGAACACCGGATAGAAGTAGTACGACTCTTCGCGCACCGCGAGGAAGATGTCGCGTTCCCAGTCTTCCATCTCGGGCGCATAGTGCGCGATGAACCACAGCAGGTCGTACTCGGGCTGTGGCGGAATGCCGGGCCGCTTGCTCTCGGCATGGGCTTCCGCGAACATGCGCTCGCCGGGCAGCGAACGGAAGCGCTTCTGGAATACGTCAAGCACCGGTTCCGGCTCTGGCTTGGGCGCCTGTGTCGGATAGAGCGGACGGTGCAGTTCGCGGTTGATGTCGATATGCGGCTCCAGCGCCAGCGCGGCATCGAGCACCGCTTCTACACGTTCCTGCCCATGTTCCTGGATCGCGGTTTCGATACGGTGCGCGCGGTCCGCCGCCTGTTCGAGGATATGGCCGCCGGCCATTTCCATGAACTTCGCGAACAGGTGGTTGTTCTTCGAAAAGTCTGCGTGCCCCAGCACGTGCGCCGTTACCAGCGCATTCTCCGGCAGGGTATTGCCGTTGACCAGGTAGGCGCGGCAGGGGTCGCCGGGGAACATCACTTCGAAGATGCGTGAATGTCCCATCCCCTGGCGGATCAGTTGATGGATGTAGCGCACGCCGAAGGACCAGTGGTGCATGCGCACCGGCAATCCATAGACGGCGATTTCCATCATGAAATTGTTAGGCACCAGTTCGAAATCGACCGGGTAGTAATCCAGGCCGAGGTCGCGGGCGAGCTTCTCGATGCGGGTCGAATATTCCTTCAGCTTTTCGACTGCTTCGGGCGTGTGGGTGGCGTCATTGCACATGCGGGTTCATCCCTCCTGCTGCTGCACGAAGAACTTGCGGATGGCTTTCCATACATCCTCGTGTTTCGTGAGGATGCTGCTGCCCAGCGGCGCGCCGCCGCGTTCCACTTCGGCGCACAACATCTTCATTTCCGTCTCGGACGTGCGCGGCGATCCGGGAACGGTTTCGACATAGCCGATGTAGTTGAGCAGCTTGCCCAGCTTCGTCAGGTACTCGGTCGCGGCCGAACGGTCTTCGGTGAAGTTCTCGCCGTCCGATGCATAGAACAGGTAGCCGTTGTACTGCGACGGATCGTACTCGGTCTCGACCAGTTCCAGCGCGAGCTTGAAGGCGGTCGACGCCCCCGTGCCACCGGTGCCGCTGACATTGAAGAACTCGCTCTCGGTAAATTCCCATGCCTGCGTGGTATGCGCGATGAAGCGCGTTTCCACCTTGCCGTAGCGCCGGCGGATGCCCTGCAGCACGAAGAAGAAGAAACTCTTCGCCAGCTTGCGCTCTGCATCGGTCATGCTCGCCGACACGTCGAGCGCGAAGATGACCACGGCGTTCGTCGCCGGCTTGCGCCGCTGAACGAGTTGCTTGAAGCGCAAGTCCTCGTTGGTGAACGGTACAGGATTTTCCGTCGTCCTTTCCTGCGTCGCGCGCCGCTTCACCGCTTCCTTCACGGTGCGGCGGCGGTCGAGGCGGGCGCGGGCGCCGTGCTTGTCCCAGCCTTCGCGCACATACTCGTCGTCGGTGACGGCGGTGTTGCGCTTGGGCTGCAGGTCGGGCAACTGGAGTTCTTCCCACAGCCAGTCGATGATGTCGTCGACCTTGAACTCCAGCAGCAGTTTCACTTCGCCATCATTGTTGCCGCCTTCGCCCTCGTCGCCGCCCATGTCGGGCTGCGCCTGGCGCAGTACATCGCCGGGCTTGCCCTTTCCCTGGCCTGCGCTGGAGTAGCTCTGGTTGGCATCCGACAAGCGGAAGCGGGCATGTTCCAGTAGGCGGACCGGCACCTGCACGGTGCGGTCTTCCGCACCGGTCATGACGTCCGGCCCGGCCACCAGGTTGGGCAGGTTCTGCTGTACAGCGTCGCGGACTTTCTGGTTGTGGCGCAGCCAGTCGCGCGAGCCCCGGGAGAACAGGTCGTACCAGGGTGTTTCAGCAGAAATCGTGATGTGGTGGTCTGTCATAGAGCATGCCGCCTCATTCCTGTGCCATCAGCGTGGTCACGTAATTGAGCGCCTCACGTGCGCTGTGGCTGTCATATCCGTACTCGTCCACCAGCCGTCTCTCGACGACTGATATCTTCTGGCGCACTTCCTCGTCAGGCCGTGTGGTCGAACTGACGAGACGCAGCACTTCGCGCCGCTGCTCGAACAAATACTGCTGCACCGCGTTGTGCAATTGCGCATGGCTGTCGAGCGTAAACTTCTCGCCGCGCTTGTACGCACCCATTGCCTTGCGCACCACCTCCTGCCGGAACGACTGCTTGCCGGAATCGGAGATGTGGATCTTTTCCTCGACCGCGCGCAGGAAGCGCTCGTCGGGCTTGCGCTCCTCGTTGGTGATCGGATCCTTGATCTGGCGGTTGTCGAGCATCGCTTCCACTTCGTCCAGGTACTTGTCGAGCAGATCCTGCGCCTCCTGTTCGAACGAAACGAACAGGGCCTTGTGCACGTCTTCCTTGACCCAGCGGTTGTAGAAATCCTTGCGTGCCAGCACCAGGTAATCGATCCATTTACGCTTGCGTTTCGGATCGATGCGGGCATCGTTGTCGATCGCATCCTTGAGGGCGAGCAGCACATCCATCGTGGTCAGGCTCTTCACGTTCGTCTGGATGATCGCATTCGACAACGCATTGATGACGAAGCGCGGGGAGATTCCCGCCAGTCCCTCGTCGGGCATGCGCTGTTTCATCCGCTCAGCCTCGGCGTGGGCGTAGCCTTCCACCTCTTCATTGGCGTAGAGGCGCACTTTCTTGCTTAGTTCCACCTCCTTGTCATCTGCTTCATGCAGGCGCGTGAGGATCGCAAAGACCGCGGCCGCATGCAGGACATGCGGGTCGAGGTGCACTTCGCGGAAGGCGGGTGCCGCCGAGGAAATCAGTTTCTTGTAAATTCGCGCCTCATCCTTGTAATTCAAGGTATAGGGCACCTGGATGATCACCATGCGGTCGAGCAGTGCTTCGTTCTCGCTCTCCTGCAGGAATTTGCGGAATTCAGCGAGGTTGGTGTGCGCGAGAATGGTCTCGTCGAGGTAGATCAGCGGGAAGCGCGACACCTTCACATTCTTTTCCTGCGTAAGCGTCAGCAGCAGGTAAAGGAATTCGCGCTTGACCTTCAGGATCTCGATCATCTCCAGCATGCCGCGGCTTGCCGCGTAGACGGCGCCGGACCAGGACCAGGCGCGCGGGTCGCCTTCATCACCGTACTCGGCAACCTTGGACAGGTCGACGGAGCCGACGAGATCGGCGAGGTCAGCGGTGGTCGGGTCATGCGGCGCGTAGGTGCCGATGCCGACGCGCCCCGCTTCGGAAATGAAGATGCGTTCCACCGGCATGCGCAGGAAGTCGCCGCTGTAATCATTCTCGAGGCGCGTACGGCAATGCGGGCAGGTTTCGCCGATGATGTCCACGCCGTAGGTTTCGCGGAAACGCGGACGCAGCGAATGCGGAATCAGGTGCAGCGGTGATTCATGGACAGGGCAACCCTGGATGGCGTACATCGCGCCATCCTCCGTGCGGCTGTATTCTTCCAGTCCGCGCTTCAGGAGGATAACGAGGGTGGACTTGCCGCCCGAGGGCGGGCCGAGCAGGAGCAGGAGGCGGCGGCCCACTTCCGAGCCGGCTGCCGCTGCCTTGAAATAGTCGACGACGCGCTCGATGGCCTCGTCGACGCCGAACAGTTCCTGGTCGAACAGTTTGCAGCGGAAAGTTCCGTTCTCCTCACAGCCCATCCAGCGGATCATGTCCCACATGTACTGGTGCGACGTGCGTGCGGCTCCCTTTGGGTCTGCCGTCATTACTCGCTCAAGGAATTCGGAGACCGTCCCGGACCAGTGTGCTGCCCGATGATCCTTCGTGAATTCAATCAGGCTTTTCAGCAGGTCGTCTTGCTGCTCGGTACGATTGACGTCGCTATGCGTGGTCATTGCGTGTGCTCCCCGTAAGTTTGTCGATTGCCCAGAATGGACATCCGAATTGGGTTTACGTTTCTGCCGCTCTCGACAGGACACTCTCTATTCAAGTATAGGGCGCTGCAAAAATGTCGAATGATGAGGATGGTCAATGAATGCACTGCTATATCTTTCACTCTGCCCCATGCCGAATCATGTGTCGGTGGCGGTATGGACAGGGGTAGCAAGATGCATGCAAGCATATGTGCATATGCCAGGATCCATGCTGTAGCACCCCTGCGAGAGAACGCATGTCCGTCGCGTAAAAATGTCTTTGAAAAACTTACAGACAGGCAGGCATCTCCGGGGGAGCCTGGCATTCTGAAATGGTTGATCTGCATCAATGGCAGCGGCGGTGCCATTCGACATAGTGTTTGTATGCTTGCCGCACTTCAATAGCGCCGGCGAAAAGGCGAGGTAGCGGAGGACTTAACATGCAAATGCAATTCCTGGGAGCCACCGGGACAGTGACGGGATCGAAGTACCTTGTCAGTTCCGGCCAAACGAAGATCCTGGTCGACTGCGGCCTGTTCCAAGGCTACAAACAGCTGCGCCTGCGGAACTGGGCGGAGCTGCCGGTCGATCCTTCGACGATCGATGCCGTCATCCTGACGCACGCGCATCTCGACCATAGCGGATACATTCCCGTCCTTGTGAAGAACGGTTTCCGCGGCAAGATCTATTGCAGCGAGGCCACCTTCGACTTGTGCCGCATCCTGCTGCGGGACAGTGGGCACCTGCTGGAAGAGGAGGCAGGTTATGCAAACAAGCATTCCTATTCCAGGCACGCTCCCGCATTACCGCTGTACACCGAAGAAGAGGCGCTCGCCTCGCTCGAATTTTTCGCGCCGGTGAAATTCGGAAAGCGCTTCGCCGTCGTGGGAAAACTGCACGCGGAGCTCGTGCGCGCCGGCCACATTCTCGGCGCCGCGTCCGTCACGCTGGATGACGGTAAAACGACGATCGCCTTCTCCGGCGACCTTGGCAGGATGAACGATCCGATCATGGCGCCGCCGGCACGGATTGCACGCGCCGATTACCTCGTGCTCGAATCGACCTATGGCAACCGCAAGCATGATCCCGCCGACCCGATGGATCTCCTCAGCAAGACTATCCAGGAAACCGTGGCGCGCGGCGGCGTAGTGATCGTTCCCTCGTTTGCGGTCGGACGTGCGCAAACCCTGCTGCACTATGTGGACCAGTTGAAGCAGTCAGGCGCAATCCCGCAGGTGCTGCCGGTCTACCTGAACAGCCCGATGGCGGCCGATGTGACCGCGCTGTACCGTGAATACCGCAAGGACCATCGCCTGGACGACGCGCAATGCCATGCCATGTGCAACGCCGCAAGGTTCGTCAATTCGGTGGAAGAGTCGAAGGCGCTGAACATGAAGCACATGCCGATGGTCATCATTGCTGCCAGCGGCATGGCAACTGGCGGGCGCGTGTTGCATCATCTCAAGGCGTTTGCTTCCGATCCGCGCAACACCATCCTGTTCGCCGGTTTCCAGGCGGGCGGCACGCGCGGCGCGGCAATGCTGAGTGGTGTCGACGCCATCAAGATACACGGCGAGTATGTGCCCTTGCGCGCGCAAGTCGTGCAGATAGAAAATCTTTCCGCGCATGCGGATGCCGATGAAATCCTTTCGTGGCTTTCCGGCTTCGGACAGCCGCCGAAGCAGACCTTCATCACGCATGGCGAACCGGATGCAGCGGATGCATTGCGCAGGCGTATCGAGGAGCAATTGAAGTGGCAATGCCGCGTCCCGGATTATCTGGAAAGTGTCCAACTGGTGCAGCCGTGAGCATGCGCCAGGGATAAATACGAACAATAAACAAGGAGAAAAAATGATCCCCATCCTCTTCGCGATGCCAGGCAATGAAGCCTTCACGCTGCACCTGGACCGCGCGATTTCCTGCGAAGTCGGCCAAATGGAAATGCGCCGCTTTCCCGATGGCGAGACCTATGTGCGCCTGCAGTCACAGGTGCATGGCCGTGATGTTATTTTCGTTTGCACGCTCGACCATCCCGATGAGAAAGCCATGGCGCTTTACCTCGCCGCGCGCACCGCGCGTGAACTCGGCGCGCGCCGTGTCGGCCTGATCGCTCCCTATCTTGCCTACATGCGGCAGGATGCGCGCTTCAAGGAGGGTGAGGGCATCACCTCTGCGCACTTCGCTGCTTTCCTGTCGGATTTCCTCGACTGGCTGGTCACGGTTGATCCGCACCTTCACCGCCACCACAAGCTCAACGAGATCTACAGCATCCCGACCAAGGTCGTGCATGCGGCAGCGGCGATCGGTGACTGGATCGCGGAGCATGTGGAGAATCCAGTGATCATTGGTCCGGATGCGGAAAGCGAGCAGTGGGCTTCACGCGTGGCCAAGGCAGTGCGCTGTCCGTATGTGGTGCTGGAGAAAACGCGCAAGGGCGACCACGAGGTGGAGGTGTCGGCGCTCGATGCTGCCCACTGGAAGGGCGGCACGCCAGTGCTGGTGGACGACATCACGTCCACCGCACAAACCATGATTGCCGCAGTGGCCAAGCTCAAGGAAGCCGGCTTGCCGGCGCCAGTGTGCATCTCCGTGCATCCGGTCTTTGCCGGCTCCGCTTATCAAGACCTGCTGGATGCGGGCGTGGCCAAGGTGGTGAGCTGTAATACCATCACTCACCCGACCAACAGCGTCGATGTCGCGGAGGCGATTGCGATTGCAGCGGTCGAACTCATGTCCATCCTGCCCATCAATACCTGACTCATCCTGCAGCAGGGCGGATCAGCACTCCCGCTCTGCTGCTGCCAATCGCTTCACAACACTCTTCGCCTGTCGATTGACAGCGCATGTCGAATTCGTTGAAATAATTCATGCAGCCAATCGTTCCGCAGGTGGAACGGACTTTGCATGGCATGAGTCTGTCCGGCATCCATTGCGACGCATCATCAAGTCGCAGCGCGGGCCTGACGATAAAGTACATGCAGGACCGCAATGTCTCATGGGTTCCGGCCACGCAAACCGGCATGATTCGAGGAGTGTTTCACTATGACGATTACTCTCGCCCGCTCTCATACGATCTATAGCGTGAAAGCAGTCGAAAGCGCCCAGGAAAGGGCGCGTGCACTGAAATCGCCAGAACTGGAAGTCTTCTATGAAGACATGCTCGAAAAGGGGGCAGAGCGCTTCGTGACGACGCCGTCGTCCACTGCCGCGCTGCAGCCCTTGTATGAGGACTGTCCGAACTTCCGCGAAGTGCTGGACGACCTGAAGCGCTACCTCGGCCTGTCGATCGCGGGCGGCGCCAGTTTCAATGTCATGCCGGTACTGCTGCTCGGCGATCCCGGTGTCGGCAAGACACATTTCGGCAAGCGGCTGGCGGCTGTGCTCGGCACCGAGTTCGAATTCATCAGCATGAATGCGCTGTCGGCGGGATTCGTCATCACCGGCAGTTCGTCGACCTGGAAAGGGGCGAAGTGCGGCAAGGTCGCCGAGCGTCTCGTGCGCGGCAAATTCGCCAACCCGGTAGTGCTGCTCGATGAAGTCGAAAAGGCGACCGGTTCCACGCAATCCGATCCGATGGCCGCGCTCTACCAATTGCTCGAACCGGAAACCTCGCGCGCCTTCCATGACGAATTCATTGACGTTGACCTCGATGCCAGCCAGGTATTCTGGGTGCTGACGGCCAACAGCCTTGACGGCATTCCGCCGGCACTGCTGTCGCGCATGGCGGTGTATGAAGTGCCGGCGCCGACGACCGATGAAGCAGCGGGCATCGCAAAGCGCGTGTATAACGGCTTGCTGAAGGAGCTGAAACTGAAGCATGTCGATGAAGACTTGCCGGACAGCGTGCTCGACAAGCTGTCCACGATCTCTCCGCGCGAAATGCGCAAGACGCTACTGGACGGTCTCGGGTTCGCGGTTGCCGAAGGACGTACGGCGCTGGTTCCCGACGACGTGCGCCTGAAGTCGGAAGCGGGCAAGCGCCGCATTGGATTCTGAGGAAACCACCACATGCCATACAGGATCGCCGCGTTTGTCCTTGCCGTCCTGGCGCTGGCCGGATGCGACCGGCAAGGCCGTCCTATCGAGGAGTTCGGCCTCGACAAGCTGGCCAAAGGCGTGTCGTCGGAAGGCGACGTGCGTACCGTCATGGGCCAGCCGGAAACGGTCTGGGAAGAAGAGGACGGGACCCGCATGTTGCAATATCCGAAAGGCCCGGAAGGTGTGCGGACCTGGGAATTCACGATCGACCGTTCTGGCAAGCTCAAGGATTACCGCCAGCTCCTGACATCTGAAACTTTTTCCCGTGTGCAGCAGGGAATGAGCCGCGACGAAGTGCGCCGCCTGCTCGGCAAACCGCGCTCGGTCGCACAATTCAAGCTGAAGAACGAGGAAGTCTGGGACTGGAAATACCAGGAAGGGACCGAGCCGCGCCTGTTCAATGTGCATTTCGACATGGCGACAGGCAAGGCGACACGCACTTCCACTTCCGATGCATTGAATTACTGACAACAGCGAAACCTCGCGACGTTTCCATAGTCTTAACGATTGGCTGCCGGGCAAGAGAAGAGCGCCCGGCATGACACTGTGCAACGTTCAAGGAGGCAAGAATGAGAAAGGTTTCGCTCGCGTTATTTGTATCGCTGCTGGCATTGTCGGGTGCCGGCTACACACAGTCGCAGTCCCCGTCGCCAACCTCCGAGATCAGGGAAAGCACCGATCCGGCACGCTACGATGATGTGATGCGCCGGGCACAGGAAATCCAGTCGCGGCAGTCGTCCAGCGCCGACATGTCGTCGGGGTCGAGCGACACGATGAAGAAGTCCGGCAGGCACATGAAATCGAAGAAGCACGGCAGGATGCAGCAAGGAAGTTCCGGTTCGTCCGGCATGGAGCACACACCAGGCACTCCGCCGGATTCCGGTTCGAGCAAATAATCAGTGCCGTCGCGCACCCATCACAGCAAGCCACGAAAATATCTGCGGCCACAGGATGCGGTGCGCGTTTTCTCCCATCAGGGCGCCGACGTGCGCAAGCGCCACTCCTGTATCGCCTTCGTACGCAAGCAAGCGTTTCTCGTCGCTGCCGGTCGCTTCATGAAAGGCAATGACGGAGTCCGGTGGAATGACTACGCTATGCGGGTCGTACACGGACAGCAGCGGTGCGGTGACGTTTCGCGGCGAAACAGTCCGGCCGGCAATGGTGAGCGTGCCACGCATCAGGCTGTCCTTCCGGTAGAGATCTTCCACCACCTGCTCGAACAGACGGCCTGGCATCGGTGATTCGTCGAGCATCCAGCGTTCGACCAGCATGTGGGTGCGCAGCGTGCGCGTCGATCCGAGGCTGGCCATGAAGTCGCCGTAGCGTTCGACCTGAAAGGTGGCCGGCGAGGCCATCACGCTTGCCATGTTCAATACCGAGCCGGGCACCTTGTCGAACATCCGCGCCACCGTATTCGCACGCGGGCCGAAGGTGACCAGCGGCGTGAATGAGCCCGACGCACCGCCGAAATGCAGCGGCGCTTCGAGCAGGACCAGGCCGGAGACCTGCTCCGGCCGCATTGCAGAATAGATCGCGGCAAAGATGCCGCCGAGAGAATGGCTGAGCAGGAAGATCTGGCCGGTGGGATGCTTGGTACGGATCGCACGCACGCATTGGTCGAGCATCTTGTAAGCGAATTCGGCCAGGCCCTGGTTTTCACCCGGTTCGGTCCACTCGGCGAGATAGACCTGCATGTCTTCCCGCATTGCGTGCTGCACGACGCTGCATTCCGGCGTCAGGTCCCAGATGTAGTGGCGCTTGATCGGTGCCGGCACGATCAGCGCGATGCTGTTGCTGTGCGGATTGCCCCCATAGAAGCGCAGGCATACGCCGGGCAGTGCGAGCGCAGTCTGGTACGGGCTCTCGGCCGGCCCGTAGCCGAGGCTGTCCATCGCCTTGCCTCGGCGCCTGCGAGCCTTGTCCATCGACTCGAACCACCAGCGGATACCGTTCGAGACTGTCTGCATGGTTTCCTCCTTGTGATTGGCGTTCTGTCTTGATTGTGCGAACGCGCAATTCGTTCCTCAATCGAAGGCAATGTTGTAGAACAAGGAGATTGCGCTGCGGGAACCAGCCTCCGCTTCCAGCGAAAGTTTGGACGACAGCGCGTACCGGACTTGCACGACGCTGCCCGCGCTTTCCAGTCCTTGCTGGTAACTCAGGTAGAGACGCGAGGAAACCTGCTTGCCAATGGTGACGATGCGCTGTTGCAGCGTGTCCTGGCTGGTGCCGACGCTGAAGGTGTCGAGGCCGAAGGTGCTGGCGATGCGCGACTGCACGCCGGCTTTCGCGCCCTCCGATAACAGCGCGGCGGCGGCACTCTGCAGGGCGCCGACATCGGTGTCACCGGCGGCGGCAAGCCCGCGTCCGAGGACGAGCCAGGACAGCTTCTCCGCATCGGGGACGACCGGCTCCGACACCAGCGTCACGCGCGGGGTGAGGGCGGTGCCGCGGATCGAGACGCCGGCTTCCACCTCCTGGCCGCGGCGCATCGCGACGATATCGAGGGACGGGTTGTTGAGCGGGCCGCGAAAGCGGATCACGCCCTGTTCGATTGCGAGTTCGCGCCCGTAGGCGCTGTACGTGCCCTTGGCCACATTGATCGAGCCCTGCGCCTGCAACTGTTCGCCTGCCTTGCCCACGAGGCGGACCTGTCCGGCGAGCCGGGCATCCAGTCCGCGTCCCTTGAGCGCCACGCCGTCGCCCAGCGCCACAGTGATGTCGACATCGAAAGCGGTCTTGTTTGCGCCTTGCTTCCGTTCGCGCCCGACGATCACGACGTCGTCCGAAAGGCGCGGCTTGTCCGCGCTGCCGAGGTCGACCATGCCGGAATTGACGGTGAAGGTGCCGGTTGCATTGCCGTGGTTGTCGCGCCAGTTCAGCTCCGTCGCGCCACTGAGCACGATGCGGCGGTCGCTGCGGTTCAGCAGCGCAAAGCGTTCGGCGAGCAGGGTGATTTGCGCCGCCACCGCGCCGCCGCTGAAGTCGACCGGCCCGGAAAGGGAAATACGTCCTTCATCGCCCTGGAAGGCGAGGCTGCGGATCACGAGGCGGTTGCCCTGGAATTCGCTGTCGAGTGTGCCCTGGCGCAAGTCCAGTCCCACGTCGGAAAGCCCGAATCGCAACGCTTGACCGGTGATGCGCCCGGTGAAACGCGGGTCGTGCGCATTGCCGCCGAGCGCGATGTTGCCTTCGAGGCTGCCGTCCAGCGCCATGGATGGCGAAAGCAGAGGCGCGAGCCATGCGAGCGAGGGCATACGGATGTCCGCGCGTCCGGACAGCGGAGCATCCGTCGCGATGGCGAGCCGATTGTCGCCGTCACCGATCGCCGTTTCACCGGCAGCCTGGATACGGCCGAGGCGCTGGCCCTCGGCTTGCACATCCAGGCTCAGCCGGCTGCCGGAGAGCGTAGCGTCCGCACGCAGGGACGACAGGCCGAGCGTGACCGGCGCATTGGCGACCACGGTTACATCGCCGCGCTCGCGGCGCAGGCCGAGTGTGCCGTTCAAGGCATCGCCGATACGCACGTCCCATTCGCCGGACAGTTCAAGGTCGGTACGTACCGGCGGCGCCGGTTCGATTTGGCGCAGCAGTTGCGCCAGGCGGAGTCGCTCTACACGGCCACGGGTGACGATGCCGGAACTATCCCGGCTGAAGGTCTCGACGGCAAAACGTCCGGCATCGGCATCGAGCAGCAATCGGTCGAGCTGTACCCGTTCCGAGGAGAGCAGGAGCGTGGCCGGCGACGCGAGATGCGCCTGGAAACGTCCGCTGGCGTCCAGTGCCTGCATGCTGCCTTTCCAGCGCGGGTTCGTGTCTACCTGGGCAAGTTCGCCTGACGCGCGCAGTGACCATGCCTGGCCGGTCTCGTCCAGAGCAAGGTCGATCGTGTGCGCGGCGGTGGTCCCTTTTGCGGTCGCAGTGAAGCGCTCTGCCTTCAGGCGCGGGGTGGAAATGCCGCGCGCTTCGAGCGTGAGTGCGAGCGGGGCGTCGGGCTGCGGCGAAAAGTCGAGGCGGCCGGTGAGGGTGACGACACCTTGCTCCCCGATCCGGACGCCGGCGGCGTCGATGACGGCGGATCCGCTCTCGAGCGGAACCGGGCGGCTGCGATCGATGGCGGCTTGCATCTTGCCCTGCATCCTGTCGATGCGGACAGCACCGGGCAGCCGAGCCGCGTTGGCCGTCCATTCCGCAGTGACCTTGGGACGCGCGAGCGTGCCGCGTGCAGTGCCCTTGGCTGCAATGGCGCCCCCGAACGCTGGTCCGAGCTGGTCCAACTGCGGCGCATCGAGTGAAAAATTGAGGGCTGCATCGTCGCCGGTCATCCTGCCTTCGACGTTCAACCGGTTTGCGCCTGATGCCAGTTGCATGCGCGGGATCTCGAGCTGGTCGCCGCGCAGGCGCGCCTCTCCGTTGCCCGACAGGGGCTGGCCTGCGAGCCGGCTGTCGGCGATGGTGTACGACAGGTCGGCTTCCAGGCGCGGCTCGCGCATGCCCTTCAGGGAAAAGGCGGCGTTGAGTTCAAGCTCGGGAAGTTGCGGAAAATTGCCCAGTTCGCGCAGACGGAAATTGTCGACCTTGCCTTGCGCCTGGAACGCCTTGTTTCCCTCGAGTGCGGCTTGCCCGGACAGGTCGATGCGTCCGCTGCCCGCGCGCAGTTCCGCACGGCGCAGCGACAGGGTTTGCCCGGAAGCCAGCGCATGCGCGTCAAGCGTGATCTGCCGGCGGCGGTCCAGCGGCTCGCTGAGCGACACCTGGATTTCCCGTGTGCCGCCGCCTTGCCTGAGGTCGGCCGTGCCAGCCAGCCGGGTCGCCCTGGCCCGGCGGTCCAGGCGTTTCAGGTCCAGGGCGCTGGTGCGAAGCCGGAGCTGTGCCTCGCTCCCGCCGGTCTCCCCTTGTCCTTCGATCGTGCCGGCGGGCAGGG
>NZ_LSTO01000001.1:4026481-4037324 GCF_002211445.1 Noviherbaspirillum denitrificans
ATAGTTAACGTTTTTGCAATTATCTTCGTATAATTGCCCTCCCCGTCCCAACCCATTTCACCCCATGGCAATCACCGACTGGCCAGAAGACCAGCGGCCGCGCGAACGGCTGGTCAAACATGGCGCACACAGCCTCTCCGATGCGGAACTGCTTGCTGTCTTCCTGCGTGTCGGCGTCAGCGGCAAAAGCGCAGTCGATCTGGGCCGCGACATGATTGCGCGCTTCGGCTCGCTGAACGGGCTCTTCTCCGCATCGCTGGCGGACTTTTCGACCATACACGGCCTGGGGACAGCCAAATATGCGCAGCTGCAGGCGGTGATGGAACTGGCACGCCGATCCATCACTGAAGAATTGAAGACCGGCGAAGCCCTCTGCTCGCCGCAAGCGGTGAAGCAGTACCTGCAACTGCTCCTCGCGCGGCGCCACTATGAATCGTTTGTCGTGCTTTTCCTCGACGTGAAGAACCGGCTGATCATCGCCGAAGAGCTGTTCAGGGGCACGCTGACACAGACCAGTGTCTATCCGCGGGAAGTCGTAAAGGCAGCCCTTGCCCACAATGCCGCCGCCGTCATCCTCGCGCATAATCATCCTTCCGGCACGCCCGAGCCCAGCCATGCGGACCGCGCGCTCACGCAGGCATTGAAGCAGGCACTCGCGCTGGTGGACGTGCGTCTGCTGGATCATTTCGTGGTCGCGGGCCGGCACGTCTACTCGTTTGCGGAGCATGGGGAAGCCTGATTTGCCCCGCCCCTCAAAATGTTAAATCAACGATAAATTCAACGACACAATTGTTTTTCGCAAGTCATTGAAAACGCACATTTTTTTCGATATACTCTCGTTTTTTCCAAATTCTGGAATCTTTTAAGGAGTAAACCATGGCACGTGTTTGCCAAGTCACCGGGAAGGGGCCGATGGTCGGCAACAACGTTTCCCATGCGAACAACAAGACCAAGCGTCGCTTCCTGCCCAACCTGCAGAACCGCCGCATCTTCGTTGAATCCGAAAACCGCTGGGTTTCCCTGCGTATCTCCAACGCCGGCCTGCGCGTGATCGACAAGATCGGCATCGACGCAGTCCTCGCCGACATGCGTGCCCGTGGCGAGAAAGTCTAAGCGGAACCTAACAGGAAATCATCATGGCAAAATCTAACCGCGACAAAATCAAGCTGGAATCGACCGCTGGTACCGGCCACTTCTACACCACCACGAAGAACAAGCGCACCATGCCGGAAAAAATGTCGATCATGAAGTTCGACCCGAAGGCACGCAAGCACGTGGAATACAAAGAAACCAAGATCAAGTAATCGATCCGGATTCCAAGACAAAAGCCCCGCATCGCGGGGCTTTTTCTTTATGTGCAGGCGAAAAAAAAGGCCGGGGAATTCCCCGGCCGCGCTCTTCATTGCGTATCAATCAGGCGTAGCTGCGCAGGCGCGAAGAAAACTCCTGCAACGACTTGATGCCGGAAGCCTCGGCACGCGCACACCAGTCCTGGAGCTGCTGCAGCAGCTGCTCGCGGCTGGAGTTGGAACGTTCCCAGATGGCGCCGAGTTCGACGCGCATTTCATGCATGGTCTTCAATGTCTTGCTGTGCACGAACAGCTCCGTCAGTTGCTGCTTCTGCGGCGCCTCCAGCTTGGCCGGCTCGCGCTGGAGCAGCTTCTTGGCATTCTTCAGGAACTTGGTTTCGAGGTTCGCCTTGCCCTTGAGGTGTTCCAGTTCGTCGCGCCACGTGCGTTTGAGCGACTTCGCATACTTGGCGGTCACGTCATAGCGGTTGGCGATCACGGATTGCAGGGTTTCGAAATCAGCAACCAGCTTCCTGCTGTCGAACTTGGGTTCCGGCGCGACCTTCTTCACCTTGGCCAAGCCCAGGGTTTCGAGGATACGAATGTACAGCCAGCCAATGTCGAACTCATACCACTTGGACGATAGCTTGGCGGACGTGCCGTAGGTGTGGTGGTTGTTGTGCAGTTCCTCGCCACCGATAATGATGCCGATCGGAAAAATGTTGGTCGACGCATCGGTGCAGTCGTAGTTGCGATAACCCCAAAAGTGGCCAATGCCGTTGATGATCCCGGCGGCAGTAATCGGAATCCAGAGCATCTGCACTGCCCACACGGTCAGGCCGATTACGCCGAACAGCATCACGTCGATGATCAGCATCAGGCCCACACCCTGCCAGCTGTACTTGGTATAGAGGTTGTGCTCAAGCCAGTCATCCGGCGTGCCGTGGCCGTACTTCTCCATCGTTTCACGGTTCTTCGACTCGGCGCGGTAGAGCTCGGCACCTTCCAACAGGACCTTGCGGATGCCGCGCGTTTGCGGGCTGTGCGGATCGTCCTCGGTTTCACACTTCGCGTGATGTTTGCGGTGGATGGCGGCCCATTCCTTGGTCACCATGCCGGTGGTCAGCCACAGCCAGAAACGGAAGAAATGGCTGGGAATCGCATGCAGTTCAAGCGCACGGTGCGCCTGGCAACGGTGCAGGAAGATGGTCACACTGGCGATCGTGATGTGCGTCACCACGAGCGTGAAGATGAGGACTTCCCAGCCTGAAGCGCCGGTAATTCCATTGGATAAGAAGTGCAGTACTGCGTCGAGCATCGTGAGTCCAGTCTATGAGTTTCGGGTCGAATGCATCCGGATACGTCGCTGGAAGCGCTCTGTCAGCCGAAAACTGACCTCCTACATGCATTTGCGCCCCGATTGTACGCTTTTTATGGCGTTCCGGCGGTGCGCAAGTTCTGCAAAGTCGAGGTTTCCGGGCCGGCAGATGGGTCGAGCAACCGGATCTCGCGCTGCGGATACGGAATCTGGATGCCATGAAGTTGCAATTGTTTCCAGATAGCGCGATTAACGTCGGACAGCACGCCGGAGCGTCCGTTCTCCGGATCGGCAATCCACCAGCCGATTTCGATCTCGAAGCCATCCGCGTCAAAACGGACCAGGAAAGCTTGTGGGGCGGGATCCTTCAACACGCGATCAATGCCGGCCGTGGTTTCTTGCAACAATTCCAGCACTGCATCGATGTCGCTTTGGTAAGCCACCGACAGTTTGGTCGACATGCGCAGCATGCGGTCGCTGAGCGAGTAATTCTGGACCGGGCCGGACAGCAGCATTTCATTCGGGACAACAGTTTCAATGCCGTCCATGCTGCGGACTACCGTGTAGCGTGTATTGATCTGTGTGACCTGCCCGAAATACTTGTCGACGTTGACCAGGTCGCCGATCGCCAGGCTGCGCTCGATCAGGATTACGAAACCCGAAACATAACTACTGACGATCTTTTGCAAGCCAAGGCCGAGGCCGACGCCAAGCGCGCCGCCAAACACGGAGAGGACGGTGAGGTCGATGCCGACCAGCGACAGGCTGATAAGCACGGCGAGCAGGATCAGCACCGCGCGGCCAAGGCGCGCCGTTACCGCCCGCAGGGAAGAATGGACGGCATCCATCCGCATCAGCCTTTCCTCCAGCACGGCGCCGCCCCAGAGTGCAAGGATCAGGGTGACGACCACCGATGCAGCGCCCTGAAGGATGATCAGCAGCGATGTCTTATGGCGTCCGACCGGGATTTGCGTCTGCTCGAGGAAACCGACCAGTTCGGGCCAGACGCCGGTGATGTAGAGGGCGACGCCGCACCAGACCACGGTGGCGAATACCTTTTCAAAGGTCAGCAGCATCTTCCCTGCCTTGCCGCCGCGCGCGAAAATCCGGCGCAGGATATAGAAGGCCAGGCGAATCAGTGCAAACGAGCCGACCAGCGGCATCGCCACGCGCAACAGGTTCACGTTCTGCCAGCGCTCGAGCGTGTACGTCGCGACGGCAATCAGCGTCAGTGCCACGAGCGGCGCGAGCACGCTGGCAAAGCTCTCCACTCCAAGCCGCATGACGCGCAACTGCATGTCCTGCGCACTCAGGCGGTTGCGAAGCACGCGGCCCAGCGCCCATCCAAGGGCGAGACAAGCGACCAGCGCGGTGAGTTGCCAGAGCAGTCCCGGATCGCTCAGGTCAGTCCACATGTCCGTCAGGAGGTTCGAAAGCAGATTCTGTTTCATTTCTTGAAGGGTGTCGCCTCTTGGCGGTGCCGCTCCCAGTTCTCCGCGAAGCGGGATGCGAGCGCCGGGTTGTTACGCGCAATCAGGATGTTTTCGGCATTCTTGTGCTGCGCCGTCCAGGTGTAGTTGAAGCTGCCGGTGATGACCGTTGCGGCCGGTCCGTTGGCATCGACAACGATGACCTTGTTGTGCGCGTTCTGGTAATTGTTGTCGACCCAGACCGGCACGCCGGCGGCGGACAGTTCGCCGGCCATCGAGGACGGCACCTTTTCCAGCTGGCCGCCATCGACCAGCACGCGCACGTCAACGCCGCGCCGATGTGCTGCCACAAGGGTAGAAGCGATCTTTTTGCTGGTCAACAGATAGGCCTGGACGAGCACCTGCCGGCGTGCGCCGGCCAGCACGTCGATGATGGCGGTTTCGACATCCTCCCAGGGGGCGAACACCGGCTGCAGCGTTCCCTGCGCCGGAAACACCGGCCCGGCCGTGGCGACGCCGGTCAGCGCCAGCGAGAGAAAGGCAACGACAAGCGATGTCCGCCCGTTCATTTCTTCCGCTCGAAGACTGCGGCGAAAAAGCCATCGGTCTGGTGGATGTGCGGATAGAGCTTGAGGTAATCGCCCATCTCGAGCGCGACCTTTTGCTCGGCGAGCACGTCCTTCATCGGAACGAGCGTGAAGTCGGCGTGCGACGCGAGGAAACCCGACGCAATGGCTTCGTTTTCCTCGTCGAGGAGGCTGCAGGTGGCATACACGAGACGGCCGCCGGGTTTGACGAGGCGTGCCGCGCTGGCGAGGATGGATGTCTGCTTGGCGTTGAGCTCGACGATCGATTCCGGCGTCTGGCGCCATTTCATGTCGGGGTTGCGGCGCAGGGTACCGAGGCCGCTGCATGGGGCATCGACCAGCACGCGGTCGATCTTGGCCGCGAGGCGCTTGATCTTGGCGTCGTTTTCGTGGGCGATGACGACCGGATGGACATTCGACAGACCGCTGCGCGCGAGGCGCGGCTTCAGCTTTGCGAGGCGCTTTTCGGACACGTCGAAGGCGTACAGGCGGCCAGTGTTGCGCATCATTGCTCCCAAGGCCAGCGTCTTGCCGCCGGCGCCGGCGCAGAAGTCGGCGACCATTTCGCCGCGTTTTGCACCCAGGATCTGGGCAAGCAGCTGGCTGCCTTCATCCTGCACTTCGATTGCGCCGTCCTTGAACAAAGGCAGGTTCTGCAGTGCCGGCTTCTTGTGCAGACGCAGGCCGAACGGTGCGTAGGGCGTCATTTCGGCAACGATCGGCGCCTTGGCCAGTTCTGCGACCACATCTTCGCGCTTGGCCTTGAGGACGTTCACGCGCAGGTCGAGCGGTGCGTTACGGTTGAGGGCTTCGGCCAGTTGCAGCGCCGCGGCCTCGCCGTCGCGCGCGACCAGCTTGTCGAACAGCCACTGGGGCAGGTTGGCGCGCAATGTGACTGGCAGCGCAGTGCGGTCGATCTGGGCGATGCGCTGTAGCCAATCCGATTCCTCGGCGGCCAGACCGGCCAGTGCGTCGGCACCGAGCACGTCAGCAAGGCCAAGCAGGGCGAGGCGGCGCATGGCGGGTCCATGTCCGGATTCGGCAAAGCTCGCATAGCTGAGCTTGTTGCGCAGGACGGCATAGACGCCTTCGGCGACAGCGCCGCGCTCGCGCGGACCGAGCTTCGGATGCTCGCGGAAATAACGGGAAAGGATGACGTCGGCCGGGCCGGTGAAGCGCAGGATTTCACGCAAGGCTTCTTCGGTGTGGCCAACGACTGCGGGATGCAATCTCATGGAAGTCTTTCAGGGAGTGACGACGCGCACGATGCCGTTGTCGATCGCGAGCCGGCCTTCGATGAAGGAACGCACGGCGCGCGGGTAAATGATGTGTTCCTGCACCAGCACGCGTTCGGCAAGCGCATGTTCGGTATCTTCCGGCAGGACGGGCACGACCGCCTGTTCGACGATCGGACCGTGGTCGAGTGCCGCAGTGACGAAGTGCACGGTGGCACCGTGGAACTTGACGCCCGCCGCCAGCGCCTGGTTGTGCGTGGCCAGGCCGGGAAAGCTCGGCAGCAGGGACGGATGGATATTGAGCATGCGGCCGTCGTAATGGTCGACGAAGGCCGGTGTCAGGATGCGCATGAAGCCGGCCAGCACGACGAGGTCCGGCGAGTACTTGTCGATTTCGGTGCGCAGCGCGGCATCGAATTCTTCGCGGCTGGGGAAAGTCTTGCTCGGCACAACCGCTGTCGCAATGCCATGTTCGGCGGCGAAGACGAGGCCCTCGGCGTCGGCACGGTTGGCGATGACGGCGGCAATCCGGCACGGCCATTGTTCGGACCGGGCGGCGCGGACGATAGCTTGCATGTTGCTGCCGCGTCCGGAAATGAGGATGACGATGTTTTTCATGGCGCGCATTTTACCGTGAATAAAAAAGCCGACCGGATGGGTCGGCTTGTCGGGAGGCGGGAAATCTTACTGGAATGAATAGAAGACGCGGAAGGCCACTTTGCGCTCTGCCCAGAAATCCGCCGCATCGCGGAATACGTCCAGCAGGGTTTCACGCGCTTCCTTGTCGAACTTGGGCGTGTTGGGCAATTGCTCGATCACCACGAGGAAGCCGGGTTGCGGGCCGGCCTTGAACGCCAGGTCGGTCAGGCAGTCGGCGAGCGCGTCGAAATTCTTGCCGAAATGGCGCGGAAAATGGAAAGCCGTTGCAATGCGCGTCAGTACCTGCTGCTTGGTCGTCGCGTCCGCACACCAGGCGTAAAGGAAATGCTGGCCGAGGCGGGCGGCTTCTTCCTGCAGCTCGTTGACACGGAACGCGCGAATCGACTGGACTACATTGGGCGGCACCGTTTTGAACAGGCTCATGTCATCCTCGGCTCGTGCGATTAGCTGGACGGGGTTGTGCAGTGACTCGATACGCATTTCGTTACTCTTTGATGCGCCTGAAGGTCGCATAGTGGTCATCGGTGTAATAGTATTCGCCGGATGTCGCGGGTTCTCCCCCAGAGACAATGCGCCGCGCACCGCGGTTGCGCGCGCCGGGAGTCTTGACCGTGAATTCGCGATAATACCCGCGCTTCTGTTTCGGCAAAACCCCTTCATAGTTCCCGAAAACGCTGCCGTCCTTGGGATAGGGATAAGGGCCGCCCTGCTTGATCAAGGCCAGGGTCAGCTGAGCTTCTTTCGGCAGTTCCCACACGGCAACAACGCCGACCGGGGCCGGTCCTTTGGCAAGGACATTTACAGAAAGCAATAACGCAAGGACGAGAAACGTCCAAGTTTTCAGGAACTTAGCCAACATCGTCGCTCGTCCGCTTGGTTGCAGGAATACCAACACTTGCGTTTTCCGGGATTACGTAGGGTAACGTGTTGTCAGAAACGAAGCAAGCCTTGCCGGTCAATTTCGAACCTGTTTTCAAGCACTTAGCCGCGTTTTATTGCTGATGAAGTAACTTTTTGAACCGCGGAAAGTTGCCGCTCACAATTTGTTGCAATACTTACTTGCCATCGAATAATTGTTCGTAGCCGGATAAGGGGGGTTTGACGTTTAATAGGTCAGGAAAACCTCAAGGAGAACGTCATGAAACAATTCGCCCCTTCGTCCCCAGCCAAGTGGATTGCCGTTGCGGCAGTCGTACTGGCGGCGCCGATGGCCGGCGCCAGCGACGTGGACTGGTCTGTCACAGTGGGATCCGGCTATCCGGCCGCACGCGTGTACACGCCCCCGCCACCCGTCGTTTATGTCCAACCGGAACCAGTGTACGTCAGGCCGCGCCCGGTCTATGTGCAGCCGCGTCCGGTCTACGTCCAGCCGGCGACTGTCGTGCAGTACGGCCCGCCGGCCTACTATGTGGAGCCGGGCCGGCCCCACAAGCACAAGCACAAGCACTGGAAGCATCGCCACGACGATCGTTACTACGACCGTTACGACTATTGACGGCAAACGGGCACGCCATCAAGGGTGCCCTGCCCTTTCATGCGGTCCGTGCCAGTACAGGCGCGGACTGCACACCTTCCTCCGCCTTCCCGAAAAACGCCAGCACATCGGCCTTGCGCGCCAGCGCATCCTTGCGGCCAAGCGTGATCAATTCCCCGGTAAAACTTGATTCGAACAGCAGGTAGGATGCCAGTGCGGCGCCACGTGCCTCGGTTGCGCCGATGCCGCCAAGCAGCATGCGGATCGGACCGGGCAAGCTTTGCACGTGGCGGCTTGCAATTTCATCCAGCCTTTCCGACGGTGCAATGATGAGCAGGTCGACCGGACGCAGCGGCGTCCTGCGGCGCTGCTCTTCGGTCAGGACGGACAGGGTCAGGTTAATGCGAGTCATACGTTCGATATCGACCGCAAGACTGTCGAGGAAGATGCTTGACATTGCATGGCCGGCAATCTGCGCCAGGCTTGGATAAGGCGCAAACTCGGGCGTGTCGCGCTGCTGCTCTGTCAGGCGGCCGGCGCCGATCACCATGACCTTGTCGGCACCAAGGTGGATCGCCGGCGAGATTGGCGCCAGCTGGCGCATCGATCCATCGCCGAAGAACTCGCGCTTGCCGTCGCAGTAAATCGGCGTAGCGGGAAAAATCAGCGGGATCGCGGACGAAGCGAGCAAATGTTCAACCCCGATCTGGCTGCGCAGCGCAAGGCGTTGCGAGCGTATCCAGGGCTCGATCTCCGCTTCGGTCTGGAAAAAGGTGATGTGCCTGCCGGCAGTGTACGAAGATGCGGTCACTGCCAGCGCATGCAGCGCTCCTTGCATCAGCGCCTCATCGAGACGCGGAAAGTTGAGCACGCGGTTCAGGAGGGTGATCAGCGGCGTGTTGTCGAGCAGCGCGTTCGGCGGGTTCGCCTTCCACTTGCGCAACAGCCAGCCGAAGGACATCAGGGACAGCCAGCGCGCACCGGATCGCAGGACGCCGAGCGAGTCGGCGCGGTACACCTGATCGACCATGATGTTGTTCCACAAGCCGAGGACTTTTTCCAAACCTTCATCGAAATTGTCGGCGTGGCACGCGAGCGCCGTGGCATTGATTGCTCCTGCTGAGGTGCCGCAGATGATGTCGTAGGGATTGCGTCCAGCGGTCCAGCCGGCTTCACGCAGGATGCTCGCCACACCCTCGAGCACACCGACCTGGTATGCTGCGCGTGCCCCGCCGCCCGTCAGGACGAGTCCCGTTTTTTTCTGCTTTCCCATAGAGAAGAGATTAGCAGGCGATCCGGCCTTTGGGGAGGAAGGGTACGCGGAATGGATGAAAAAACGACGCTCGCGCTAGTCGCCTTTGACGATGCCTTCACGACGTGGATCGGCGCCGCCGAACCACATTTCTTCGCCATGAATGTTCATCCGCATGATGCCCTGCAATCCGGAGGTCTGCTCCATCAGGCGCACGTTGTGTCCCCTTGCTTTCAACTGTTCGACGACACTGTCCGGCACCCGCCCCTGCTCGAGTTCGGTGGGGCCGTTCCGGCTGCCGAAGTTGGGCAGGCTGATCGCCTGCTGCACGTTGAGCCCCCAGTCCAGCGTCCCTACCAGCACCTTGGCGACGTAGTTGATGATCGCGGATCCGCCGGGCGAACCGGTCGACAGCACCAGCTTGCCAGTGGCCTTTTCGAACACCAGAGTCGGCGCCATCGAACTGCGCGGACGCTTGCCAGGCTGGACACGATTGGCAACGGGACCGTTGGCATCCACCGGGTCGAAGGAGAAGTCGGTGAGCTGGTTGTTCAGCAGGAAGCCGCGCACCATCTGCCGGGATCCGAAGGCATCCTCGATGGTCGTAGTCATCGAGATTGCGTTACCAGCAGCGTCGACGATGGAGATATGCGACGTTGATGGCAGTTCGGGTGAGTTGTCGTTGCCAAGTGCCAGCGCCGTCGCGGGCGGTATGCCGAACTTTGCCTGTCCCATCGACTTTTCGCCGATCAGCGCCGCGCGGCCGGCGAGGTATTGCTTGTCGAGCAGGGCCTTGGCGCTGTTTCCGGGCAGCGGTACGAAATCGCTGTCGGCGACATAGCGGCCTCGGTCGGCATAGGCGAGACGGCCGACCTCCGAGAACAGGTGGATCGCGTCGGCATTGAGGTTGCCTTCCCTGGGGGCGAGTGAACGGATATCCCGCGTTTCGAGCATGCCCAGCATTTGGGCGATCGCGATGCCGCCCGAGGACGGCGGAGGCATGCCGCATACGGTCCACACCTTGTAGTCGATGCAGACCGGATCACGCACCTTTGCCTGGTAACGGGCAATGTCGGCGGCGGTCAGCAGGCCGGGATTGGTTGCGTGTCCCTTGACCTTGGCCTCAATGTCGCGCGCAATCTGGCCCTTGTAAAATGCGTCGGCGCCGCCCATGGCGATCTCGCGCAGCACCTTGGCCAGCTCGGGATTCCTGAGGACGTGAGCTACCGGCCAGGGGTTGCCATCCCTGTCAAGGAAATAGGCGGCGGCGACAGGATCTTTTTTCAGGTGCTGCTCGGCTTTGAGCATGGCATTGAGCCGCGGGCTGACCGGGAAGCCCTCTTCCGCCATCCTGATCGCAGGCGCAAAAAGCGATGCCCACGGCAGCTTGCCGTACTGCCGGTGCGCCAGTTCGAGCATGCGCAGCACGCCCGGCGCGCCAACGGAGCGCCCTCCGACTACGCCATCGTAGAAGGCCATTGCCTTGCCTTCAGGCGTGTAGAACATCTTCTCGGTCGCGGCGGCGGGGGCGGTTTCACGTCCGTCGAATGCCTTTACCGACTTGCCGTCGAAATGCATCATAAACGCCCCACCGCCGA
>NZ_LSTO01000001.1:4037334-4063409 GCF_002211445.1 Noviherbaspirillum denitrificans
AAGGCAGCGTCGAATGGCGCGCCACGCTGGCGCGGGAAGTACCGCTGCTGACGCAGGTGTTCCCGCACATCTCGCATTTCCAGATCCGCAATCGCGGCACGGTCTGCGGCTCGGTCGCGCACGCCGATCCCAGCGCCGAACTGCCGCTGGCGCTGCTGCTGCTCGGCGGCCAGGTGGTGCTGCGCAACCGCAAGGGACGGCGTGTGCTCAAGCCGGAAGACTTTTTCCAGGGAATGCTGATGACCGCGCGCGCGCTGGATGAAATCGTGGAAGAGGTGCGTTATCCGCTTGCCGCAGCCGGACACGGTTATGCATTCAATGAATTCGCGGGCCGCCACGGCGATTTCGCGATCGCGTCTGTTGCGGCGATGACAAGCAAGGACAGTATCCGCTTCGCGGTGGGCGGCGTTGCCGACCGTCCGCGCCTGGTGGTGCTGCCGCGTCTCGAAGGCAGTGCGCTCGATGACGCGATCAATGATTTTGCGTGGGAACTGGAAGCGCGCGACGACCATCACGCCTCCGCGCCGTTCCGCCGGCAACTGGTGCGCCGACTCGGACGCGCCGTGATTGAAAAGGCCATGTCATGAAGAAATTTGCGAAGACCGAAATGGTGCGCGTGCATTTCACGCTGAACGGACAGGAGCGTTCAGGGCTGTGCGAGCCGCGCATGCTGCTGTCCGATTTCCTGCGCGGCGTGGTCGGCGCGACCGGCACGCACGTCGGCTGCGAACACGGTGTCTGCGGCGCCTGCACAGTGCAGATCGACGGCGTCGCCGCGCGCTCCTGCCTGACGCTTGCGGTGCAGGCGGAAGGCCGGCGCATCGACACTGTCGAAGGACTCAACGAAGGCGGCCCCGGCCTGTCCGACCTGCAGGAAGCCTTCCGCCGCAACCATGCGCTCCAATGCGGCTACTGCACTGCCGGCATCCTGATGTCCTGCGACGACTACCTCGGCCGCAAGCAGGACCCGAGCGAAGAGGAAGTGCGCGAGATGCTGTCCGGCCACCTGTGCCGCTGCACCGGCTACACCAATATCGTCAAGGCCGTGCTCGAAACCGCGCAAGCGCGGCGCGAACAAAAGGCACCTGAAACAAGCAATTAAGGAGGAGCAACCATGCTGGATCTCGGCCGTACATTCCTGCAAAGCGTCGAACGCAGTCCGCACGCGCTGGCCATCATCGACGGCGACAGGCGCCTGACTTATGCCGACTGGTACGGCATCATCCAGCGCACCGCCGCGGGCCTGCAGGATACCGGCCTCGCGCGCGGCGACCACCTGCTGGTGGTACTGCAGAACCGCTTCGAAATGGCGACGCTGCATTGGGCCTGCCAGTTCCTCGGTGTCATCGTCACGCCGCTCAACTGGCGCGCCAAGCCGGAGGAAATCGACTATTGCGCGACCGATGCGCAGGCAAAGGCCATCGTGTTCGAAGCCGCCAGCGCCGAAGCCGTCGCCGATAGCCCGGTCGCGCAAGCCCTTCCGCGCATCGCCGTCGGCGGCGTAGCGGGCGGCACGATCGCCTTCGAACGCCTGCAGGAGCGCGCGCCGGAAGTGCCCATCCTGGAAGCGAATTCGGACGATTATTCGCTGATGCTGTACACCTCCGGCACCACCGGCAAGCCCAAGGGCGTGCCGCGCCGTCACCGCCACGAACGCGCGGCCGCGCTCGCGCATGTCGCACAAAATCTTTACGGCCGCGGCGAGCGTACGCTCGGCGTGATGCCGCTGTACCACACCATGGGTGTGCGTTCGCTGCTGGCGATGGCGATGGTGGACGGCCTGTTCGTCTGCGTGCCGAAGTTCGATTCCGGCTATGCGGTGCGCTGCATCGAGCAGGAGCGACTGAGCTGTCTGTACCTGGTGCCCACGCTCTACCACGACATGCTCTCGTGGCATGCGGCAAACGGCGGCGACCTGTCCTCGGTGACCAAGCTCGGCTTTGCGGGGGCGCCGATGCACGACGCGCTGCTCAAGCGCCTCAACGAAACCATCAAGCCGCAACTCTTCGTCAACCACTACGGCTCGTCGGAGGTCTACACCTTCAGCATCGACCAGGATGCGACGAAAAAACCTGGCAGTGCAGGGCGGGCCGGAATAAATACCCGCCTGCGCGTGGTCAAGCTCAACGCGACTTCGCCGGATGACCTCGCCGCTGTCGGCGAAGAAGGCCAGATCATTGCCGACCTGGCAGGCGACGAGGCGTTCGAGGCATACCTGAACCGTCCGGACGCCAATGCCAAGTCGATCCGCGACGGCTGGTACTTTACCGGCGACACCGGCTATTTCGACCAGGACGGCGATCTGTTCGTATCGGGACGTGTCGACGACATGATTATCAGCGGCGGCGAAAATATTTCGCCGGTGGATATCGAATCCGTGCTGTCACTGCATCCCGCGGTGGATGAAGTGGCCGTCGCCGGCCTCAAGGATGAACGCTGGGGACAGCGCGTCGTGGCCTTCGTCAAATGCAAGACCGAGACGGATGCGGAGGCGCTGGATGCGCATTGCAAGAATTCCGACCTGCTGAACTTCAAGCGGCCGCGCGAGTATGTGTTCGTGCGGGAGATTCCGAAATCGCCAGTGGGGAAGATTTTGCGGCGCAAGCTGGTGGCTGGGGAGTATGAGCCTGCGACACCTGCGGTGGAGCAGCAGGCGTCCTGATTGCTTGCGCGTCTTTCGCTCAAAAGCCTTCGCCGGTCTCGGCGGAGGCTTTTTTGCTTCTGCAGTCCGCACGCATGCAAGTGCACGCGGATGCACCCACCGGAGCGTTCCAAATCTGGAACCCCCAATTCTATTTTGACCGCTATTCGAGACGCCGAACGCTGGATAGTATGAATACGACATCAACAAATGTCGCGCACGATTTCCGACAATTCCTCGGCAGCGGACCGAGACAATACAGGGCCACCGGCCCGCATGGAGACAAGCATGGACAACTCAAGAAGGATGTTTTTGAAAGCGACTGCCGGCCTGACCATGGCAGGCGCAGGCTTCGGCGCATCGCCGTTTGCCATGGCACAATCCGGCGGCCTGAAGTGGGCCAGCCTGTCGCCCGGCTTCACCATCCTCATCACCGACTACATCGCGGAAAAAGGCCTGGACAAGAAGTACGGCGTCAATCTCGGCAAACCGACCGAATACACCTCGGTCAGCACCTATTACAACGATTTCGTCGCTGGCCAGTATGACGTCTGCGTCGGCACCTGGGATACCTTCGCCTCGCGCTACCTCGCAGGTGTGCCGATGCGTTTCGTGTCTGCGATCTCGACCGGCAACATGATCAACATCGTTGTACCTGCCAACGGCGTGACATCGCTGAAGGCGCTTGAAGGAAAGACGGTTGCCGCGCCGCAGTCGACTGGCACCTATCGCCTGACCAAGGCCATCATCAAGGAACTTGCCGGCATCGACCTGGAGACGTCGATGCGTGTCCAGAACGTCGACAACCCGGCTGCCGCAGTGACGCTGGTAATGGCCAATCGCGCCGACGCCGCGCTGTCCTGGGAACCGAACATCACCTCCGCCATCACCAAGATGCCCGATATCCGCGTTCTCTACAACACCGGAGACGAGTTCCGCAAGAAAGTCGGACTCGACCTGCCGTACTTCGGAGTCGGCGTACGTGCCGAGGCGCTGGCACGCGACCCCTCCTTGCCTGGAAAACTCGACAAAATCTTCGCCGATTGCGTAGCCGGCATCCTCGGCAACGTCGATGAAGCGGTAAAGCTCGCGGCAACATCCGGCATTCCCGCCAATGTGCTAAAGGCGGCAATCGCGTCGAACCGCATGCAGTTGAAGCACCTGTCCATGGCCGATCCGAAGGGACGCGAAGCGGTCAAGACGGCGGCGGACCTCCTGCACAAGAACGCCGTCCTGCCGCGTGCGCTGGACGACAAGTTTTTCGCCGCTTAACCACACCCCGCCGGCGTAACAGTTCCGTGCATCGTCCCTGCCAGGGGACGATGCCAGGGCCTCCTTACGCCTGAAGAATGCGAACAACCTGGAGAGATCATGACGTATGAAGACGTAATCGTGGAACGGAACGAAGGATGGCTTGAAATTACCATCAATCGTCCAGAGAAGATGAACGCGCTGCGCGACAAGACCGCGGAAGAAATCATGGCCGTGCTGGCCGAGGCTGAGCATGACCGCTCGGTTGGCGCGATCATCATGAAAGGTGGCGACAAGGCCTTCTGCACCGGCATCGACACCAGCGGTTTCGAGATCAAGCCGAACGAATATTTCGACTTCTACCGCAAGCGCAAGACTGTGCGTCCGGTCAATGCGCTGTTTCGCACCTTGCCGAAGTACTCCAAGCCGGTGATCACCGTGGTTGAAGGCTTCGCGCTCGGCGGCGGCCTTGAACTGGCGCTGGTGACTGACCTGATCATCGCCGGCAACAACGCAAAGTTCGGCCTCCCGGAAGCAAAGCTCGGCATGATGCCTGGCGGCGGCGGCACGGCAACGCTGCCGCGCGTTATCGGCAAGGCACTGGCGAAGGAAATGATGTGGACCGGACGCCGCCTGTCTGCCGAAGAGGCGAGGGAGTTCCGCCTGGTTAACCATGTGACCGAAGCAGGCAAGGCACTGGACAAGGCGCGCGAACTGGCCGGCGCGATCTGTGCCGCCGCGCCGCTACCGGTCATGTACATCAAGGCCGCCGTCGATAGCGGCGTCGACCTGACGCTCGCGGACGCGATGGCAGCCGAAGGCGATGCATCGTTCATGCTGTACTTCAGCAAGGATCGTGACGAAGGGCTGGCGGCGTTCAAGGAAAAGCGCACGCCGAAATTCCAAGGAGAGTGAGGAAGACATGAAGAAACGTGACATTGTGATCGCGGGCTATGCCGAGACCCAGATCGATTTCAAGACCGGGCGCAGCGCCTACGACCTTGCAGGCGAAGCGCTGTCGCAGCTGCTCGAGCGCACCGGCATCGACAAGGACATGATCGACGGACTGTCGGTGACGACGGCACTGAGCGAAGGTTCGAATCCGTTCTATGCGGTGTATATGTGCGAGGCACTGGGCCTGACGCCGACCTGGCTGAACCTGGGCGGCATGGGTGGTTGCTCGGCCACCGGCGGCGTTGCTCGTGCCATGTCTGCCATCCGTGATGGCATGTGTGAAGTGGCCGTCGTGTTGTCGTCCGACGCGCCCAGCACGGACTGGCGAGCCAATTACGGCGCGTATCGCGGCGAGTTCCAGGATCCGCCCGGTGTGCAAGGGCCGCCGGCTACCTTTGGCTTGCTGATGAGCCGCTATATTCACCAATACGGCTTGAATCCGGAAGCGCTTGGCAAGATCGCGATCACCCAGCGCAACCACGCACTGCATAATCAGAACGCGTACAAGAAGTTCAAGAAGCCGCTCAGCATGGAAGAGTATATGGCGTCCCGTGTGGTCGCCGATCCGCTGCGCCTGCTCGACAGCGTGATGTTCTGCGACGGCGCGAATGCTTTCCTCGTGATGAGCGAGAAGAAGGCGCAGCAGCTGGGCATCAACAAGGTGGTGTATCCGGTTGCCTATGGTGAAGTGACCAATATCAACGGCAACAGCTCCACGCCGGATATCACTGAGACCGGTTTTCACCGGATAGCCCCGGCGCTGTTTGACAAGGCAGGCTGCAAGCCGCGCGACATCGACATGTTCCAGCCGTACGACGACTTCACGATCGCGGTGATGATGCAGTTCGAAGCCTTCGGTTTCTGCGAGCGCGGCCAGGGCTCTGCGTTCACGCTGCGCACCGACCTGTCGCACACCGGCGAACTGCCGCTCAACACCGGCGGCGGCCAGATCTCGGCCGGCCAACCGGGTCTCGCCAGCGGCGGCCTGAACCTGGCAGAGGCGGTACGCCAACTGTTCCGTGAAGGCGGCGAGCGCCAGGTGCCGGAAGCGCGCAATGCGCTCGTGACCGGTATCGGCGTGATTCCTTATGCAAAAAACTGGGGCACCAGCTCCGCGATGATTCTGGAGGTTTAAATGTCTACTGAGAAGACCGCAGCGCCGGCACGTCCGGTACCACGCGAGAGCGCCTATGTCGACACGCGCCCATTCTGGGATGGCGCGCAGGAAGGCAAACTGATGATGCAATACTGCACCGTCGCGAAGAAGTTCCAGCATTACCCGCGGCCGGTGAGCATCTTCACCGGGCGTCGTACGCTGGAGTGGCGCGAGGTATCGGGGAATGGGGTGATCTATGCGTTCACGACGGTACGCATTCCCGGTCCGGGGCTGGATGGACGCTTGCCGCTGTGCGTGGCGACGGTCGAACTGGATGAAGGCGTGCGGATGATTGCCAATGTCCTCGATTGCGCGCCGGAGCAGCTGGCTGTCGGGAAGAAGGTCAAGCTGGCGTGGGATACGCTAGGGGAAGGGAAGAAGTATCCCGCGTTTGTGTTGGCTTGAGTGCATTGTTGACGATGTGTTTGCTTGCAGGTAATTGCACTTGCAAGCAAACGTTTCTTTCTCCGTCATCCTCCATTGAGGATCGCACTCACGTCCCCTCCGGCGCCGTCTCGTAATTCACCTCAACCCGCGCTTCATCCGTCAGCCGCTCCGCAAGAAAATCCAGGAACACCCGCGTCTTGTTCGGAATCCCCTTGCGGCTCAGGATCAACGCCGTGGCCTGGACCGGTGGACTCTCCCAATTCGTCAGCACCCGCACCAGTCTGCCGGACTTAACGTCGTTCTGGCACATGACGTTGGGCAACATGCTCAATCCGACGCCATTGATCGCGAGGTCGCGCGCGATGCCTATGTTGTTCACCGTGACCTTGCCTGACACTTCGATGAAGCGATGCTTCGACTGGTTGCGGAAGGTCCATACGCCGTCCTGGCGCTGCTGGTCCGTGATGATGCAGTTGTGCCGGCCAAAATCTTCCACGGTACGCGGCGTGCCGTGCTTCTCGAGGTAGGCCGGACTGGCGTACACTCCCCGCGTCATGGTCGCCAGCCTTCGGTAGGTCAGTCCGGACTCCTTCAGCGGGCCCAACTGAATCGTGAGGTCATACGGATCTTCACGCGGATTGACGGCGCGGCTGTTCACCTCGACCTCGAGATTGATGTCGGGATACCTGGCGACGAACTCTGCAATGGCGCGCGAAATCCATGAGATGCCGAAATCAACGGGGATACTCACCCGCAGCGTGCCGCGCAGTTCGCCCTGCATTTCCGCCGTGACCTGGCCGACATCCTCGATCTCGATCACCAATCGGCGGCAGCGGTCGTAGAGGGCTGCGCCGATGTCGGTCATAGCGAGGCGCTTCGGGCCTTTCTTCAAGAGGATGACGCCGAGGTCCTGCTCGAGCTGAGCCAGCTTCCTGCTGATGGTGGACTTGGGCGTCCGCAGTTGTTCGGCGGCGCGGGTGATGCTTCCCGCGTTGACGACATCGTAGTAGAGCCTGAGGGAATTCAGATCCAGTCGATCGTGCATTCTGTGCCGTACATGGAGGGTGTTCCAAAAATGGAACGGAAGGTCCTGATTTGAATTCTATTCGATGTGATACCGATTGAGTACCATCGATTCACACTATAAAAAAATCAAGAGCAGCTTTTTGCACTCATTGTCGATCGGTGATGAGTGTCACGCATGAAGTGCCAACAAGGAGACAACGATGTTGCAACATCCAATCACCACATTCTCTTCCATTTTTCCGCGCCGTGCAGAAACCTTGCATGCCTAGCGCCAGGCAGCGCGACCTTCCCTATTCCGTCATCGCATGGCTTCCACTCGCCGTACGGCGGCCAACAACAATTTGGAGATAAATGTGAAATCTGCAATCGAACTGTCCCCGAAGTCCATGGGGGACATCAAGTCCGCGGCGAGACCGGCCAAGCCGGTGTCTGACGGCGGCAAGCGGCACGAATTCTTCGCGACCATCGCGGTGATCATTGCCCTTGTGGTGGTGATGGAAATCGGCAGCCGCTTCACTTACGACTACATCATGCCGTCACCGATCGTGGTGGGACGGGCGATTGTTGAAGTGTTGACCGGCGACCTTACGCACATCGCCGTCACGCTGTGGCGCCTGGCACTGGCCATCGTGTTCTCGCTCGTCGTCGGCGTGGCCATCGGCTTGCTCATGGGCACGTCGAAGAAAGCCGGTCCCTACCTGAAATCGCTGGTGGTAATCGATACCGGCATTCCGGCGCTGTCATGGATGCTGATCGCGGTGTTCTGGTTCAAGGAGCCTGAGTCGCGCATCTTCTTCATCCTGACTGTGATCCTGCTACCGTTCTACGCGTTGAACGTGTACGAAGGCCTGCGCGCCATCCCGCGCGACTGGGTCGACATGATGGAAAGCTTCCGTCCGTCGCGCTGGCAGATGATGCGTTACCTGATCGTGCCGCACATCGTGCCCTACATCTTCCTTACGACCAAGTCGGTGATCGGTTACGCAATCCGTATGGTCATCTTCGCCGAACTGGTTGCATCCGCAGTCGGCATCGGCTCCCGCATGAGCCTCGCACAATCCACTTTTCGCATTGATCAGGTGATGGCATGGACATTTCTGTTGGTTATTCTCAATTTGGTGCTGCAATCCGCAGCAAGCATGGCGGAGAAACATCTGCTGAAGTGGCGCGCGGAAGCGAAGGTGCGGTAATGATGGCCCAAACCAATTCCGCACCGTTCATCGAAGTCAAGAACGTGTACAAGCGCTTCGGCAACTATCTCGCCGTCGAAAACCTGAGCATGCACATCGAGCGCGGCGAAATCGTGGCGCTGCTCGGCAGGACCGGGGCCGGCAAGAGTACGGTGATGAGCATGCTGATGGGGTCCATCGGATGCGACGCTGGCGAAGTACGCGTCGCGGGCGTCGACCCGTCGGTCGACTTCCACGCATTGCGCGGCAAGGTGTCCGTCGCGTTCCAGACCGACCGCCTCCTGCCGTGGCGTACCGCGGTCGAGAACGTCGAACTTGGCCTGCAGATCCTCAACCGTCCGAAGAAGGAAACCCGCGAGGCGGCATTGCAATGGCTGGAACGCGTCAAGCTGAAAGGCGCCGAGGACAAGTACGTGCACGAGCTGTCGGGCGGCATGCGCCAGCGTGTCTCGCTGGCCCGGGCGCTCGCTGTCGATCCGGAGCTGGTCTTCCTTGACGAAGTGTTCAGCCAGCTCGACCACGTGACCTCGCAAGTCCTGCGCAAGGATTTCGCCCAGATCGTGCGCGACGTCGGCAAGACCTGCGTCTTCGTGACCCACCGCATCGACGATGCGCTCGATATTGCCGACCGCGTATTCGTGCTGGCACCGCCCGCTCAGGTCTGCCTCGAGATCCGGATCGACGCCGCGATGCGCAAGAACCCCGAGGTGCTCGCCGGGCTGCACGATCAGATCGAACGCGCGATCGGCGGCGACGAGACCGAGGACGTTTCCCCATCGAAAGAGGAGTTGTAATGCGACAAGAGAAACTGCTGGCAGCGCATGCAGTGCGCTCGTCCGACAAGGCTGCGCTGGTGATCGGCGACCAGCGTGTGACCTACGGCGAATTGGCGGAATCCGCACAGGCCATGGCCGCCGGCTTGCACCGTCTCGGCGTGAAAGCCGGAGACCGGGTGCTGGTTTACCTGCCGAACGGCGTCGAATTCGTACAGACAATCTACGCCGCGTTCGCGGTCGGCGCCATCGTGGTGCCGGTGAATACGCGCCTGACCGCGCGTGAACTTGCCTACTTCGCGCAAGACAGCGAGCCTTCGCTGATGGTTGTTCATTCGGACCATCTCGAAGCGCTGCAGGAAGTGAAGGACGTTATTGGCGGCATCCGCAAGATCGTGGTCGGCGATGCCGTGCCCGGTACGCTGGCGTTCTGCGACGTGGCGCAGCCCACCGATGAAGCCTTGCCTGAAGTCCCGCTCGATGCCGAGGACTGCATGATCATGTACACCTCCGGCACCACCGGCAAGCCGAAGGGCGCGGTCATCACACACGCCAATTTCATCGTCCAGCATGCATTCCTCAATGCCATCGAATGGGGCATCACCCGCGATGACTTCTTCCTCGTCACGACCCCGCTGGCACATCGCACCGGCCTGGCGCGCATGATGAATGCGCTCAGCCTCGGCGCCACGCTGGTGATCATGGACCGCTTCGATCCGGTCGCCGCCATCGGGCTGATCGAGAAACACGGCGTGACGGCCGCGGGCATGGTGCCGACAGTCGCGCGCATGCTGATGCCGCATATGGAAGAGAATCCGGCACGCTGCGCCAGCCTGCAACACCTGATCGTCACCGGCGAGGCCTTCCCGGTCGATGCCAAGCGCAAGCTCATTGAACTGTTGCCGAATGTGCGCCTGCATTCCTTCTTCGCGATGACCGAAGTCGGTTCCGTCAGCAGCCTCGAGCATGAAGAGCAGTTCACCCATCCGTCCTCTGTCGGGCGTCCCACGCCGGGCGTCGAGGTCAAGCTGGTGGACGAGCACGGCAACGAAGTATCTGTCGGCGATGCCGGCGAGATGCTGGTGCGCTCCGGCCCGCCGGGACGTTTCACCACGATGCGCGGCTACTACAAGCGCCCCGAGGAAACCGCAAAGACCATCGTCAACGGCTGGGTGCATACCGGTGACATGGCGCGCTTCGATGCCGACGGCTATCTCTACATCGTCGACCGCAAGAAGGACATGGTGCTGAGCGGCGGCTTCAACATCTACACCAAGGAAGTCGAACAGGCGCTGCTCGAACATCCCGCCGTGCAGGACGCCGCGGTGGTGGGGGTGCCGGATGAGATCTTCGGCGAGGCGGTCGTGGCCTTCATCGAAACCCGTCCTGGGGCGGTCATCGATAAGGCGACGGTTGCGGAACATACCAAGTCGCGGATCGCAAGCTACAAGAAGCCCAAGCATGTGTTCTTTGTTGAAAGCCTGCCACGCAATGCGCTCGGAAAAATCCTGAAGAACGAATTGCGCGACCTCGCGGCCGGCAAGGTCAAGGCGGAAGCGGCTGCTGCGTGATGCATCGATAGAAAGCGAAATTCCCATGTTGAGACAAGAATCGGAAGCGGATGCCCGCTTCCGGAGGGAGGTTGCCGGCTGGCTCCAGGCGAACATCCCGGACCATTTGCGCCACCTGACCTTCCGCCCGTCGCCGATGGAGGCGATGGATTGGTACCGTAAATTGTCGGCACAAGGCTGGATCGCCCCGCATTGGCCACGGGTCTACGGCGGCATGGAGGCGACGCCGGTTCAGCAAGTTATCCTGATGGAAGAAATGGCCCGAGCCGGTGCGCCGGACCTGCCGACCCAGGGCCTCAACCACATCGGCCCCATCCTGATCAAATGCGGCACGCCGCAGCAGCGCGAGCGCTACCTGCCCGCGATCATCAAGGGTGATGCGATCTGGTGCCAGGGCTATTCCGAGCCCGGCGCAGGGTCTGACCTGGCGAGCCTGCGCACGCGCGCCCAAATTTCCGGGAACGAACTGGTGATTAACGGACACAAGATCTGGACGACCTGGGGCCAGCATGCAGACTGGATGTTCGCACTGGTGCGCACCAGCGAAGGCGAGACCAGGCAGCAGGGCATCACCTTCGTCCTGATCGATCTGAAGACGCCCGGCATCACGCGTCGACCGATCACCACGATCGCCGGCGACGACGAGTTCTGCGAAGTGTTCTTCGACGATGTGACGGTGCCGCTGGAAAACGTTGTCGGCGAGATCGGCCAGGGCTGGGCGGTGGCGACCGCGCTCCTGGGCGAGGAGCGGCTGCGCATAGGCTCTCCGGCGATTGCGCTCAGGGCCTTGGTGCGCTTGCACCGCCTGGCAGCCGACAGTCGCTTCCGTGCGGTCGACAATCCGTACTTCCAGGAAAAACTGGCCCACGCCGAAATCGAGACCGAAGCCCTGATCGCCTCGTACCTGAACGTCGCCGAAGCGGAGCAGCAGGGCGGCGCAACGGACAGTTCCTACCTGAAGATACTTGCCACGGAAACCGTGCAAACTATCCTCGATATCCAGCAGCAGATCGCCGGCGAGGCCAGTCCATTGCGAGATCCGTTGCACAACGACGCAGGGCGGCTTGATATCACGGAAATGTTCCTGCAGTCGCGCCGCCTGACCATCTACGGCGGAACGAATGAAGTGCAGCGCACTATCATCGCGACAAAGGTACTGGGCTTGCCGGTTGCGGGCAGGGGGAAAGCATGAACATCAGCGACATGACAGACGAAATGCGCCTGATCGCCGACAGCGCATTCGAGTTCACGACCGGTTCCGGCGGGTTGGCGCGTGCCCGTGCCGTGCGCGACAAATGGCCGCATTTCGACAAGGAAACCTGGGAACAGATTGCCGACCTGGGATGGCTGGGCGTCGCGGTGCCGGAGAAGAGCCAGGGACTTGGCCTCGGTGTCCGCGCGGTGTGCACGTTGCTGGAAAGCGTAAGCCGCAAGTTGTTGCCGGAGCCACTGGTGCCGGCTTTGGCTTCGGCGGCTTTCCTCGCGGACGCCGGCGCGGCGGAGGCGAGGGGCCTGCTTGCCGACCTGATGGAGGGAAGGAAACTCGTCGTGATGTGCGCTGCGCGCGCCAGCGGGTCGTTTCCCTTGAGGCTGGCCAATGTGCCGGATTGCCATTCCGGCGCGACAGTGCTCGTGGCACAGGGCGAGGGAAACCAGTTCGACGTCCGCGCGATTGTCCCTGGCGGCGACGGTTGTGCGATCCGGAGCGCAGCATGCGTGGACGGAAGCACGCTATCCGAGATCGTCGTCCAGCAGCAGGAGTGGTCGCGCGCGGTCCGCGTTGCCGCGGGCATGCAGGCGCAGCAGGCATGGGAAAAGGCCTGCGACATGATGCTGCTGGGCGACTCGGCTTATCTCGTCGGGTTGATGGATGCAGCGCTGCAGATGGCGATCGACTACATGAAGATGCGCAAGCAGTTCAACACGCCGATCGGCGCCTTCCAGGCGCTGCAGCATCGCGCGGCGACGGCGCATATTGATGTGGTGGCGTCACGGGCCCTGGTGGTTGAGGCGTGCCGGGCCTTCGATACGCCGTCCAGGGCGCGTGCCGCGTGTGCGGCCAAGGCGCGTGCTTCGGCAGCGGCGCTGCGCGTGACCAAGGAGTGCATCCAGTTCCACGGCGCGATCGGCTTTGCCGACGAGCACGACATCGGCTTGTTTCTGCGGCGGGCCATGGCCGTCGCGTCAAGGCAGGGCGGGGAGATGGCGCAGAAGTTGCGGTACGGCGCGCTCTGAACGTATCAAGGCGAAAGGCGGACAGGCGACGGCCTGTCCGCCCGGCTTGGCGTAACGCGCTGCTAAATTCTCTCGCCCGTCCCTGGTTCATCACACCCTCTAGGCCTGCCATCGCCTCCGCGTGGCTTTCACCATCATCCACATTTCTCCTCCCGCACTTTCATCATTTTTATTGATGAGATGCGGCGCATAAAACAATCCGGTGGCGCCGGAAATCTGCGCTGAAACAGCAGGACAAATCGGGAAATCCGTCCATGTCCCGCCGCCGCCCATAAATATCAGATTTAATGATTTCAATGATCATTAAATATTATTTGAAATGATGCGTGCTCATTTTTATACTCGGCTACGTGTAAAGAAACGCATCCCCGCGCCATACCCGGTCGCGGAGCACCAAAACGGAGACGCAATGACCCAATCCGCTTTCACAGCACTTACCGCCAGCGCGGCGGCTGCAACTTCTGCAAAAGAGGTGTCCTGAATGAACGCATTGACCATGCCCGGCACCGCCATCAATGATCTGCGCGTATGGCTCGACCGTTTGACCCAGACCGACCGCATCGCCGTCATGCGCGACAATGTGCCGCTCAAGCACGGGGTCGCCGCCATTGCCAAATGCCTGGACGGCAAGCAGGCGGCTTTCTTCCCTCGCCCTGATGGCCATGCGATTCCGGTGATTTCCGGCTTCATGTCGCGCCGTAGCTGGATTGCCGAGGCGATGGGTGTGCCGGAGTCCGGTTTGCTGGAAGCTTATCGCAGGGCAGCCGAGAACCCGCTGCCGTGGCGAGAAGTGCCGGGCACAGAGGCCGCCTGCCAGGAAGTCGTGCACCACGAGATCGACATGAACGGCCTGCTGCCGATTCCGACCCACAGCGAACACGACAACGGCCCCTACATCACTGCCGGCATGGTGATCGCACGCAATCCGGTGACCGGCATCCAGAACGTATCGATCAACCGCATCCAGGTACATGCGAAGGACCGCATGGCGATCCTGATGCTGCCGCGCCACCTGTTCGCGTTCTACCAGGCTGCCGAAGCCAACGGCCAGCCGCTGCCGGTAGCGATCGTGATCGGCGCCGATCCGCTCACGCTGCTGGCGTCGCAGGCGATCACGCCGATCGACCACGACGAGCTGGAAATCGCCGGCGCATTGCACGGCCATCCGCTGCCGGTCGTGAAATGCCTGACCAATGAGGTGCGCGTGCCGGCCAATGCCGAGATCGTAATCGAAGGGCGCCTGTTGCCGCATGTGCGCGAGCCGGAAGGACCGTTCGGCGAATTCCCCAAGTACTACAGCGCGAAGGAAAACCGCGAAGTCATCCAGGTCGACCTCGTGACGCATCGCAAGTCCCCGATCTACCACACCATCGTGCCGGCGGAAATGGAACACCTGCTGCTCGGCTCGATTCCGCGCGAGGCGACGCTGCTGGCCCACCTGCAGCGCAGCTTCCCCGGCGTGAAGGATGTCCACCTGTCGATCGGCGGCGTCGGACGCTACCACCTGTACGTGAAGTTCGAGAAGCGCCGCGAGGGCGAGCCGAAGAACGTGATCCTGTGCGCATTCGGCGCGCACTACGACATCAAGCAGGTGACGGTGGTCGATACCGATGTCGACGTGCACGATCCGCAACAAGTCGAATGGGCAGTGGCGACGCGCTTCCAGGCCGACCGCGACCTGATCGTGGTGGCCGGCGCGCAGGGCTCGGTGCTGGACCCGTCGACGACGGTGGGACAGGAAACCGAAGCCGACTGCCTGCCGCCGCACAAGCAGGGCATCAGCGCCAAGATGGGCCTGGATGCGACGCGGCCGGTGTCCTATCACGAGCATGTGTTCACCAAGGTCCGCATTCCCGGCGAGGACAAGGTCGACCTGGCGCGCGAAATCGTCGCCGGCGCCACCATCGCCTCTGCCATGGGCCAGGCATCATGAACGCTCCGGCCAAGCCGCGGCTGGTCATCGCCATCACCGGCGCCAGCGGCACCGTGTACGGCGTGCGCATGCTCGAACAGTTGCGCGCGTCCGGCGCCTGCGAGACGCACCTCGTAATGTCCGCTTCCGGCGCGCTGACCGCGACGCAAGAACTGGCGCTGAAGCGCACCGACATCGAGGCGCTGGCCGACGTGGTGCACAACGTCAAGGACGTTGGCGCGACGATCGCCAGCGGCTCCTTCAAGTCCGCCGGCATGGTCATCGCGCCTTGCTCGATGAAGACGCTGGCCAGCATCGCGCACGGCTTTGCCGACAACCTCGTCAGCCGCGCCGCCGACGTGATGCTCAAGGAGCGCCGCAAGCTGGTCCTGATGGCGCGCGAGACGCCGCTCAACCTGGCCCACCTGCGCAACATGACGGCCGTCACCGAGATGGGCGGCATCATCTTTCCGCCGGTGCCCGCCTTCTACACCCAGCCCGAATCGCTGGACGACATCATCAACCACACCGTCGGCCGCGTGCTCGACCTGTTCGACATACCGCACACGCAACTCGTCAAGCGCTGGGAAGGCATCAGCAAGCTGACGCAAAACGAATATCACTAACCTAGGAGAACCCCGTGACCGAACTCAAGCATTCCGCACAGACCCTGCTCAAGGAACTCGACGGCTTCCGCGTCGAAATCGACCCGTCGCGCGAGCGCGCCGACATCATCCTCAAGCGCGGTCCATTCAACATCATCTCGATGGCACAGCGCGACCAGCTGCGCCTGGTATTCGAATCGCTCGACGAAAACGATGCGGTGCGCGTGATCGTGCTGCGCGCCGAGGGCGAGCACTTCTCCAGCGGCGGCGACATCAAGGGCTTCCTTGAAGCCAGCCCGGAGCATGTGTCCAAGCTGGCATGGAATATCGCTGCGCCGGCACGCTGCAGCAAGCCGGTGATCGCCGCCAACCGCGGTTTCTGCTTCGGCGTCGGCTTCGAAATTTCGCTGGCGTGCGATTTCCGCATCGCCACCGACACAACGTTCTACGCACTGCCGGAACAGAAGCTCGGCCAGATTCCCGGCTCGGGCGGCTCCGCGCGCCTGCAGAAGATGGTCGGCATCACCCGCACCAAGGACATCGTGATGCGTTCGCGCCGCATTCCCGGGAAGCAGGCGTATGAGTGGGGCGTGGCGACCGAATGCGTACCCGATGCCGAACTCGAAGCCGCGACCGACCGCCTGGTCGATGAACTGCGCGCCTTCTCGCCGCTGGCGCAGCGCACCGCGAAGAAACTGCTGAACGATACCGAAGACTCGCCGTTGGCCATCGCCATCGAACTCGAAGGCCATTGCTACAGCCGCCTGCGTTCGTCCAACGACTTCCGCGAAGGCGTCGAAGCCTTCCACGGCAAGCGCACGCCGAAGTTCAACGGGACCTGAGCAGCCTAGATGAAGGCCATGCTGTCCATTGCCGATCTCGAACGCGCCGCCCGCAAGCGGCTGCCGCCAAGCATCTATGGCTACGTGATCGGCGGCGCGGAGGATGAATCATCGCTGCGCGCCAACCGCAGCGGCTTCGAACGCTGGGCCTTCGTGCCGCGCCCGCTGGTCGACGTGTCCAAGCGCTCGCAGGAGACCGAGCTGTTCGGCCGGCGCTATGCGTCGCCGGTCGGCATCAGCCCGATGGGCGTGACCTCGCTGTGCCGTTTCGACGGCGATTGCGCGATGGCGCGCGCCGCGCGCGAGGTCAATGTGCCGTTCATCCTGAGCGGCGCCTCGACGACGCCACTGGAAAAGGTGGCATCGGCCTATCCCGGCATGTGGTTCCAGGCCTATGTGCCGTCGAAGCGCGAAGTGATCGGCCCGCTGATCCAGCGCGTGGCCGCCGCCGGTATCGAGACGCTGGTCGTGACCGTCGATGTGCCGATTGCATCGGTGCGCGAGATCGAAGTGCGCAACGGCTTTTCGGTGCCGCTGCGGCTGTCCGGCCGGCTGGTGATGGGCGGTTTGTCCCGGCCGCGCTGGATGGTCGAGACGTTCGCGCGGACGCTGGTGCAGCAGGGCATTCCCCATTTCGAAAATTTCACCGCCACCCGTGGCGGCCCGATCATCACCGCGACCAGCGGCGACCACCGCGCCGGCCGCGCCGCGCTGTGCTGGGACGACATGCGCTGGGTGCGCGACCAGTGGAAGGGCAAGCTGGTCATCAAGGGCATCCTGCATCCGGACGATGCGTGCAATGCGCGCAACGCCGGGGCTGACGGCGTCATCGTGTCCAACCATGGCGGACGCCAGCTTGACGGGGCGATCGCGCCGATCGAGGCCTTGCCCTCCATCGTGGCGGCCGTGCCGGACATGACGGTCATGGTTGACAGCGGATTCCGGCGCGGCACCGACGTGCTCAAGGCGCTGGCGCTAGGCGCGCGCTTCGTGTTCGTCGGGCGGCCCGCGATGTACGGGCTGGCGGTGGCCGGCGAACGCGGCGCGGTGCATGCGCTGAAGCTGCTGCAGAAGGAAATCGACCTGAACCTGGCGTTGCTGGGCTGTCCCGACACGGCCGGGTTATCGAAGGCGTACCTGCATTGTTCCTCGGCGTCGGGATATTCATCGTAGTTACAGGGAATAAAGGAGTGGATGACAAACACCTTGCAGTGCATCGGATGATAGAGAGCTGATAGAAACATCTTCCATCGCCACGGCGATTACATATTAAAACCGGAGACCAGATATGACCACGAAGATCCATCGTATTGCCGCAGCCTGCGCAGGTGCATGCGCCTTGCTTGGCGGCGCACCGGCTAACGCCGCCATCGGATCCTGCAACGATCCGATCGTGCTTGGCACGACGATTTCCGAAACGGGACCGTTTTCCACGCTGGCGGACCGTTGGCGGAAAATGACCGAGATTTTCGCCGAGGAAGTGAACAAGACCGGCGGCGTCACGATCAAGGCCTGCAACAAGAAGCTCCCGATCAAGTTTGTCATCTATGACGACCAGAGCGTGCCGGCGACTGCCGTGCAGCTCTATGAAAAGATGGCCACGGTCGACAAGGTCGATTTCTTCGTCGGTCCGGATTGGTCTTCCATCGGCGGCCCGGTTCCGCCGATCGCGGAGAAATACCGCATTCCGATCGTCATGGCCAATGTCGCCGCATCCCATCTCTACGACCGCGGGCTGAAGTACGTATGGGGCACCCCATTCCCGGCGGTACCGAACTGGTCAACGCGGTACTTCGACATGATCAGCAAGGTCAATCCCAAGCCACAGACGATTTTCTTCATCACGCACGACAATCCCGTGATGAAGGCGATTACCGCTACCTGGTCGAAAAAGGCCGAAGAAAGCGGCCTGAAAGTCATCGGCAACGAAACCTTCTCGGCTGAGCTCAAGGACTTCACCGCACTGATCGCCAAGGTCAGGTCCGCCAAGGCTGACATCGTCTATATCAGCTCCTACGACAACGCTTCCGTGCCGCTCGTGCAGCAGATGCGCCAGTTGAAAGTGCGTGCAATGGATGTCCACCATACGATGCTGACCGGCGCGCTCCAGCGTCAGGTCGGCAAGGATATCGACGGCATGACCGGCGAGTTGAGCTGGTATCCGGGCGTGAAGGGGGATTACAGCGGCCTCGTCGAGAACGTCATGAAGCGCGCCGACGTCAACATGTTCGATTACATCTGGACGCTCAGCCGCCTGACTTCCTACCTTACCATGGTCCAGGCGCTGGAAAAGGCGGGTGCAGTGGACAGGGAGAAAGTCAAGGAAGCCCTGTACAAGGCCACCATCAAGTCTCCGGCCGGCGACGTGACCTTCGACGAACGCGGCTTCCCCAATACGGGCGCCTTCACGGTGCAGATGCAAAGCGGCAAGGTGCAGGTGGTGTGGCCGCCGGAAGCCGCGACGGGCAAGGTCCAATGGCCTTCGCCGACCTGGCAGTGAGGCGCGAATGGACTTCGAAATCCTGTTCCAGGTCCTGATCGGCGGGCTGATGCTGGGCGGCCTCTATGCCGTCGTCGCGTTCGGCCTGTCGCTCATCTACGGCGTTGTCCGTATCCTGAACTTCGCGCACGGCACGCTGCTGGCGGTCAGCGGCGTTGCCGCCAGCCTGCTGTTCTCCGCGTGGGGCGTGCATCCGGTCCTGATCGTCCTGCTCCTGGCGCCGCTGCTGTTCGTCGGCGCCTACGCCTACTACCATTTCCTGCTGCGGCCGCTGTCCTCGCGCAATCATTTCGAGGGCACGGTCGGTACCGTCCTGGTGACCGTCGGCACACTGATGATCCTGTCCGACATCACCGCCAAGCTGGCCGGCGCCACGCAGCGGAACATTCCCCTGCGGCTGGAGGCGATCGAACTGGGCAACATCGTGATTTCGGCGACCCAGCTCCTCATCCTGGTCGGCATTGTCGTTCTCACTATCGTCATGCACCTGATGCTGAAGTTCACGCGCTTCGGCAAGGCGATTCGGGCGGTGACGCAGGATGCCACCGGCGCGGCCATCTGCGGGGTGCAGAGCACGCGCATGAAAGCGCTGACCTTTGCCTTCGGCTCGTCCACCGTGGCGATCGCTGCCGTGTTGTACGTACTGTCGTTTCCGGTCGATCCCTACATGGGTTTCCACCTTACCGTGAAGGCGTTCACCATTATCGTCGTCGGCGGCATCGGCAATCTGCCCGGTGCATTGGGCGCGGGCATCTTCCTTGGCATCGCCGAAGGTCTTACCGGTTTGTACTGGAAGCCCGAATGGGCACCCGCGCTGAGTGTGATCCTGATGCTCGCGATCCTGGTCGCGAGGCCGAAAGCGCTGGGAGGGAAAGCATGAGCGCCGTACTGAATCACAAGGCAGGATGGATGGCGGGGGCGGCAGGTATCGCCGCATTGGGAATAGTGCCGTTTTCCGGCAGCCCCTATATCACCTCGTTTGTCTTTACCGTCCTCATCGCCTACATCCTGGCACAGAGCTGGGACTGGATCGCGGGGGAAATGGGCTACGTCAACCTCGGGCATTACTGCTTTTACGGCGTGGGCGCCTACGCCTTTTCCATCGCACTGGTAGGAAACTGGCCGTTCGCCATTTCGTTGGGGGTGGCGATCGTAGTGACAGCCATGCTGGCATTGCTGCTGGCGTTTCCGCTGTTCCGCCTGCATGGGGACTACTTCGCGTTTGCGACACTTGCCTTGCTGCCCCTGGCGGAGGTGCTTGCCTACAACCTCACTCCGATCACGAACGGCGCGGACGGCGTCGTCCTGCCGGTTGCACAGGTCTTGCAGGAAGCCTATCTCATCGCACTTGCTGTCTGTGTGCTGACCTTTGTCGTCACCTTGCGCATCAACAAGGCGCGCTTCGGCTACGCATTGAAAAGTATCCGCAACGACGAGCAGGCGGCCGAGACGGTGGGTGTGCAGGTTGCCCCGGTCAAATGCAAGGTCCTGGTGCTGAGCGCATGTTTCGGCGCCGTCGCCGGCGCCTTGCAGGCCTGGCAGATGAGCTATATCGATCCGGCAACCGTATTCGGCCTCAATGTGGCACTGGTGCCAGCTGCGATGGTGCTGTTCGGCGGTTCCGGCCTGCGCTGGGGCCCGCTCGCCGGCGTGATCGTACTCGCCTGTATGCAGCAATGGCTGCTCGTCAACATCAAGGGGTTCCAGGCGGCGCTCTATGGCCTGGCTATCCTGCTGATCGGCCGCTTCATGCCGGGCGGGATACTCCGGTCGAACTGGGTACGTAAGACACCGTTCATCCGGGCGCTGGGCCGGGAACATCACGAATTCATGGGCGAGACAGCAGGCACCGATGCAACACAGGCTGCGGGACAGTCGCCCCTGCCGATCGAGCGCCGCGACGCGGCTGGCAACATGCCACTGATTGAATTGCGCAATGTACGGATGCAATTCGGCGGCAACGTCGCGGTCAATGATGTGAGCCTCAAGATCCAGGCGGGCGAGATCGTCGGCCTGATTGGTCCGAACGGTTCCGGAAAGACCACGCTGTTCAATTGCATCTCGCGTGTCTATACGCCGACCGCCGGCAAGGTGCTGTTCGCCGGCAAGGACCTGTCAGGACTGCGGCGCGACCAGGTTGCACAGCTCGGCATCGGCCGGACGTACCAGATTCCACGTCCATTCGGCGACCTGACGGTGCAGGAGAACATCGCGATACCGCTGATGTTCGGCGAAAGTCCACTGTCGCCGCGCGACGCCATGCGGGAGGCCAGAGCGTTCGTCGAATTCGCGGATCTGTCGCATCGGCTGCGTGAGCGCGCGGACGCCTTGTCCGTACAGGAAAGGAAAGCGCTTGAATTCGCCCGCGCACTGGCATGCAAGCCTCGTCTTCTCCTGGTGGATGAAGTGGCATCCGGCTTGACGCCGGCCGAGGTGAAACGCTTTGTCGACCAGATCCGCCATGTCCGGGACAGATATGGCGTGACCGTGATCTGGGTGGAGCACATCTTCTCCGCCCTGGAGCAGGTCGTTGACCGCGTGATCGCACTGGAGCAGGGCAGCCTCATTGCGGACGGCCATCTTTCCGAGGTCGTGCAGGACGAGCGCGTGCTCAGTGGATATCTTGGATCCGCGGCCAAACCGGTCAAGATCGGATCCCCAATCGTGGTAGGAGGGGCATGATGCTTGCCATTCAAAACGTCAGTGTGGACCACGGCAATCTCCGCGCGCTGTGGGACGTGTCGCTGGATGTCAACGCCGGCGAGCGTGTCGGCCTGCTCGGCGCAAATGGTGCCGGCAAGTCAACCCTGATGGGGGCTATCGTCGGTCTTTACCGGACCTCCGGCGGCACCATCCAATACAGTGGCACTTCGCTCGGACGCGCCACAACCGAGGACACCGTCGGCCTCGGGATTGCACTCGTCCCGGAAGGACGGCATCTGTTTCCGCAAATGAGCGTGCAGGAAAACCTCGACATGGGCACCTATGCTTCTTCCGGTGGCTCCAGCGAGGAAATGATGGAAAAGGTATTCGGACTTTTCCCGATCCTGAAACAGAAGGCGAAGCAGAACGCCGGTGAGCTCAGTGGAGGACAGCAGCAGATGGTGGCCATCGGGCGCGCCCTGATGTCGGCGCCGAAAATGCTGCTTCTGGACGAACCGTTCATCGGCGTCGCGCCCAAGGTCGTCGATGAAATCCTGGAAACCCTGCACGGGATTGCGGCAGGTGGCGTCACCATGGTCCTGGTCGAGCAGAACACGCACCGTGCACTGGGATTCGTGGAACGTGCCTACGTGCTCGAGAACGGACGCACGGTGCTGAACGGGAGCGCAGACGAATTGCTGAACGATCCCGACTTCAGCCGGAAATTCCTCGGACTGGAATAGGGCGCATCCGCCCTATGCCAGGAAGTCATCATCTAATGATTGGAGTCTTTATGTCACAGAGTTCGAAGGATGCAGCGGGCCGCCTTGGCGGGCGAGTTGCCATCGTTACCGGAGCCGCGCAAGGAATCGGCGCCCGTTATGCGCAGGCGCTGGCAGCGGAAGGCGCAGCGGTGGTATGCGCTGACGTTGCAGATGCCGGGGCGGTCGTTGCCAGGATTGTTGAAGCGGGCGGCAAGGCGGTCGCCGTTCGTGCCGACGTCACCTCGGCGGAATCCGCCGAAGCGATGGCGCGCGCCGCTGTGGAGGCATTCGGACGCATCGATATCCTCGTCAATAATGCAGGGCTGTTCGCCAATCTCGCGCTCAAGCCGTTCGAACAGATCACCAGCACTGAATGGGATCGCGTGATGGCAGTCAATGTACGGGGACCGTTTGAATGCGCCAAGGCGGTCATTCCCGCCATGCGAAAGCAACAGTACGGCAAGATCATCAACATCGCCTCTGGCACCGTATTCAAGGGGGCACCCATGCTGCTGCATTACGTCAGCTCCAAGGGCGCCGTGGTGGCGATGACGCGCAGCATGGCGCGCGAACTTGGCGATGCCGGTATCCGCGTCAACACACTTGCTCCCGGACTTACCGCCAGCGAGAACACGCTCGCCAACCCGGCGTGGCAAGGTACCGTGAGCGCCAACAATATCGCGAGCCGCGCCATCAAGCGCGAAGTGCAACCTGAAGACCTGTGCGGCACCCTCGTCTACCTTGCCAGCGAAGCAAGCGATTTCGTCACGGGCCAGGTTCTCGTCGTGGATGGCGGCTCCGTCATGCATTGACTGCCTGCTGCCGGACACCGCCCGAATAATCTGCCTATCACCTGACCCCTATGACTACGCTACTTTCCGCACTGAACCTGATCGACGGCCAATGGCAGCCCGCGCTTGCCGGCAGGACCGCCTCCAGCATCAATCCTGCCGACGGATTGCCCATCGGCGTTCTCGCCGACAGCGGGCGCGATGATGCACGAGCTGCCATCGCGTCGGCGAAAAAAGCATTTGACACAAGCCTGTGGGCGCACAGTGCGCGCGACCGCCAGTCTGTCCTGCTGCAATGGGCCGACCGCCTCGAGCGCCGCGCCGACCTGGCCGAGCTGCTGATGCGGGAAAACGGCAAGATCCTCGCCCAGGCACGCGGCGAGATGGCCTTCGCCATTTCCGAGATCCGTTACTACGCAGGCCTTGCGCGCCATATTCCGGGACACTTCATGGAAGTGGAGCCCGGCGCCTTCTCCGCGACCTTGCGCGAACCCGCAGGTGTGGCCGGGCTGATCATTCCCTGGAACGCTCCGATCATTTTGCTGGTGCGTTCGCTCGGCCCCGCGCTTGCTGCAGGCTGCACGGTCGTCATCAAGCCGGCGGCACAGACCGCGCAAATCACCGCGCAGGTATTGCAGGAACTGGCTGCCATCGACCTCCTGCCCAAGGGTGTCGTCAACCTCGTGTCCGAGACCGGGAGCGAAGTGGCGCAGGAACTCGTCTCCTCGGAAGATGTCGATGTGCTCAGTTTCACGGGATCGAACCTGACCGGACAGCGCATCATGGCGGCAGCCGCGCCGACCATGAAAAAACTGTCGCTGGAACTCGGCGGCAAGTCGTGCTGCATCGTGTTTCCCGACACGGACATCGAGGCGACTGCCGCGCGCATCGCCGCTGCAGCGACCATCATTTCCGGCCAGCAGTGCACGGCGGCCCGGCGCGTACTGGTACACGCGTCCTGCCATGAGGAGATGAAGCGGGCGCTGAAATCGGCGTTCGAATCGCTGGTGGTCGCACCCGGCCAGACGCCCGGCGCGCATATGGGGCCGTTGATCGACGCGCGTGCCGCGGAAACCTTCGACAGCAACGTGCGCCGCGCGATCGAAACATGCGATGAAGTGGTTGTGCGCGGCGCACACCCGGGTGGCGCACTTGCCAATGGATTCTTCCGCACGCCCACGCTGGTCGCGCACCGCGATTCCGGCGCCTTCTTCTGCCAGGAAGAGATCTTCGGCCCCTTCGTCGTGCTGGAGAAGTTCGAGGATGAAAAGGAAGCGGTGGCACGCGCCAACCACACCGTGTACGGCCTGTCGGCCAGCGTGTGGACAAAGGACGGCGACCGCGGCATGCGCATGGCGCGCGCATTGCGCAACGGCACAGTCTGGATCAACGACCACAACCGCATGTTTGCCGAAGCCGAAACCGGCGGCTATCGTCGCAGCGGCATCGGGCGCTTGCACGGCTACGAAGGCTTGGGGGATTTCCTCGAAACCAAGCACATCTTCCGCAGCGCAGGGGTGGTTTAATTTCGGTTTGAAAAGAGGTCAACGATGTCTGAACACATGGCGCCGCGCAGCGGCGGGCAGGTCCTGGTCGATGCCTTGCGCGTCCACGGCACCGATACCGCCTACTGCGTTCCCGGCGAAAGCTTCCTCGCCGTCATCGATGCGCTGTACGGTGCGAAGGACGACATCCGGCTGATCGTCTGCCGGCAGGAAGGCGGCGCGGCACACATGGCCGAGGCGCACGGCAAGCTGACCGGCCAGCCCGGTATCTGCTTCGTCACGCGCGGCCCGGGTGCGACCAATGCGGCGATCGGCATCCATACCGCGCGCCAGGACTCGACGCCGTTGATCATGTTCGTCGGCCAGGTCGGGCGCGACGCGATGGGCCGCGAAGCCTGGCAGGAAATCGATTACCGGCAGATGTACGGCCACATCGCCAAATGGGTGGACCAGATCGACGACGCCCGCCGCATTCCCGAATACGTCAGTCGCGCCTTCCATGTCGCGACCTCGGGACGTCCCGGCCCGGTCGTGCTGGCCCTGCCGGAAGACATGCTGACCGACATGGTCAGCGTGCCGGACAGCCCGCGATACCGCAGCGCCGAATACCATCCGGCGCCCGGCGCGATGGCAGAACTGCAATCCATGCTCGCCCAGGCGGAACGTCCGCTGGTGCTGCTCGGCGGCGGCGCATGGACGCGTGAAGCCGGCGACGATATCGCCCGCTTCGCGGAAGCCTTCGACCTGCCGGTCGCGTGCGCCTTCCGCCGCCAGGACCTGTTCGACAACCGCCACCGCAACTACATCGGCGAAGCCGGCCTCGGCATGGACCCGAAACTGGCGGCGCGGATCAAGGCCTCGGACCTCGTGATTGCCGTCGGCCCGCGCCTCGGGGAAACGACGACTAACGGCTACGCGCTGTTTGCCGTTCCCAGGCCTGCACAGAAGCTGGTGCATGTGCATCGTGACCCGGGTGAACTGGGGCGCGTGTACTGCGCCGACTTGCCGGTGCATGCGGGCATGGCGGAATTCGCACAGGCCGCTGCGACACTGAAGCCGGCGGCACCCGCCGCATGGCGTGACTGGACCGCGTCGGCACGCCAGGACTACCTCGACAACCTGCGGCACACGCCGGTCGCGCGCATGGTCGACATGGGCGAAGTCATGCAGCATGTGCGCGAGACGCTGCCCGCCGATTCCATCCTCACCAACGGCGCCGGCAATTACACACTCTGGGTGCAGCGCTTCTACCAGTACCGCGGCTTCCGCACGCAGCTGGCGCCGACCAGCGGCACCATGGGTTACGGCGTGCCGGCGGCAATCGCCGCC
>NZ_LSTO01000001.1:4063419-4067924 GCF_002211445.1 Noviherbaspirillum denitrificans
GCAGGATTTCAATTCATTTTGCATTCTGCAGTGATATGATCTTGCATCAGGCATCCCAGCCCATCCGCCCATGCTCCGTGAGGTCGCACAAGAATGTCTTTCAATGTTGACGCAGTTACACTGACGCTCATCGCCGTCCTGGTCGCGCTCATCATCGGCATTCTCGCCTGGGTCAGCGCCGCCAAGGCCAAGGCCGCGCGCGCCAAGCGTCACGCCGCCCAGATCCGCAACACCATCATCGACTACTTCCGCCGCAGCGGCGTGGAGGTCTCTGCCGACGCCACCAGCTTCGATGACAGCGGCCGCTATACGGCCGTCGTCGAGTCGGAGCCGATGAAGCGTTTCCGCCTTTCCCACATCATCGAGATGACCCTGCGCGAACATGTGCGCAAGTCCTGCGGGCTGGAGCTGGACAAGATCTACTGGCGCTTCCCGATCAAGGACGCGCCGCAGGCGGCAGCGGCAGCGGCAACGACCGCGCAGCGGGATGGCGAAGCCAGGCCGCAAGGTGTAGCCGAAGAGCGGAAGCAGGAACAACCGGCCGACGACTACATCAACGAAGGTCTCGAGAACTACCGCCACATCCCCAAGCCCGAAGTGACCGAACTGTCCTGGGAAACCTTCGAGCAGATGGCCACGCTGAGCCGCGAGAACAAGGACCAGCCGCCCTCCGGCAACTGACGCAGGCCTTCCCCGATCCAAACATCCGCAGGGCAACCCGCCCTGCCACCCGCCGCGCGCGGGAACTCCCCCTCCTCAAAGCCTGACTAACTTGTCCATACGGGCGGCGGCATCCATGCCCGGGCGTCAGTGCAATGGAGGAATACCATGCAAGACCAGGCACCGGAGCTGCGCCAGCCTGACCAGCCGGCGGTCCCCTTGTCCGGCATCAATGCCGGCACCGCCAGCCCCCAGGACTACCAGGCCACTCCCTCCTTCGATACCTTTTACCGCTCCCCTAAAGCCGACCGTGCAGACCAGATCGCCAGGATGCTGGGCTGGTTCAGCATCGGCATCGGCCTGGCGCAGCTGCTCGCACCGCGCGGCGTGTCGCGCACCATCGGCGTACAGGACAGCCCGAAGCTGATGCGCACGCTGGGCGCGCGCGAGATTGCCAGCGGGATCGGCATCCTGAGCCAGCGCCGCCCGGCCAACTGGCTGTGGACGCGCGTGGCCGGCGATGCAATCGACCTGGCGCTGCTCGGCGCCGCAGCCCGTTCGCCCGGCAGCGTGCGCAACCGCATCGGCTTGGCCACCGCGGCGCTAGCGGGCATCGCCGCGCTCGACCTGCTGTCGAGCATCGATAACACCCAGCGCAAGCAGATGGGACAGGGGCCCACGATCACCGGCGAGGTGAAGCTCGAGAAGAGCATCACGGTCAATCTGTCGCCGGAGGAGTGCTATCGCTTCTGGCATGACTTCGCCAGCTTCCCGCGCTTCATGAAGCACCTTGAATCGGTCGAAATCACCGGCGGCAACCGCATGCACTGGAAGGCGAAGGCGCCTGTCGGCAGCAGCGTCGAATGGGATGCGGAACTGGTGGCCGACGAACCCGGTCGCCTTCTCGCCTGGCGTTCGCTGCCCGGTTCGCAGGTGGACAACGAGGGTGTGGTGCGCTTCGAGCCGGCGCCGGACGGACGCGGTACCATCCTGCGCGTGATGATGCGCTACACACCGCCGGGTGGCATCGCCGGCGCCCTGGTGGCGAAGATGTTCGGCGAAGAGCCGTCGCAGCAGATCGACGAAGACCTGCGCCGCTTCAAGTGGCTGATCGAGACCGGCGAAATCCCGACCACGGTCGGCCAGTCCGCGGGTGAACGCAGCACGGCGGCACGCCTGCTTTTCAGGAAAGGACAACCGGGATGAGAGCGACAGTCTGGCATGGCAAGCGCGACGTGCGGGTCGACAACGTACCCGATCCGCAGATCCTCAATCCGCGCGACGCGATCGTGAAGATCACCTCGACCGCGATCTGCGGTTCCGACCTGCACCTGTACAACGGCTTCGTGCCCGGCATGGAAAAGGGCGACATCCTCGGCCATGAATTCATGGGCGAGATCGTCGAACTGGGCACCGCGGTGACCGGTCTGAAGGTCGGCGACCGCGTGGTCATTCCCTTCCCCATCGCCTGCGGCAACTGCTTCTTCTGCCGCGAGAAGCTGTTCTCGGTGTGCGAGAACTCGAACCCGAATGCCGCGCTCGCGGAAAAGATGTGGGGGCATTCGCCGGCCGGCATCTTCGGCTATTCGCACATGACGGGCGGCTATGCGGGCGGGCAGGCGGAATACGCACGCGTGCCCTTCGCCGACGTCGGTGCATTCAAGGTACCCGACGGCATGACCGACGAGCAGGTGCTGTTCCTGTCCGACATCCTGCCGACCGGCTACATGGCGGCGGAGGCTTGCGAGATCAAACCGGGTTCGGTGGTCGCGGTGTGGGGCTGCGGGCCAGTGGGACAGTTCGCGATCCAGAGCGCCTATTTGCTGGGCGCGGAAAAGGTGATCGGCATCGACCGCTTCCCGGAACGCCTGCGCATGGCGCGCGAAAAGTCGAAGGCAATCACGCTCGACTACGAAGAAGTGGATGTCGCCACCGCGCTGAAGGAGTTGACCGGCGGACGCGGGCCGGATGCCTGCATCGACGCGGTCGGCATGGAAGCACACGGCATGGGCCTGATGGGTGCCTACGACCGCGTGAAGCAGGCGCTGGCGGCGGAAACCGACCGGCCGATCGCACTGCGGCAGGCGCTGATGGCGTGCCGCAATGGCGGCGTGGTGTCGATTCCGGGGGTGTACGGCGGCTTCCTGGACAAAGTGCCGATCGGCTCGGTGATGAACCGCTCGCTCACCATCAAGACCGGCCAGACGCATGTGCACCGCTACATGCGTCCATTGCTGGAACGCATCCAGCGCGGCGAGTTCGATCCGGGGGCGATCATCACGCACCGCCTGCCGCTGCATGATGCGCCCTACGGCTACGACATCTTCTGCAACAAGCAGGACGATTGCATCAAGATCGTGCTCAAACCCTGAGGCTTGTTTCGCGTCGCTCGCCGGTCAGCCATTGCTTGAACTTGCGCACGCCGGCCGCGAGCAAGGTGCCCGCGGCGAACAGCAGCACCAGCGCGCCGGTCAGCGTCGCGAAGAAGGCCAGCGTCACCAGCGACACGATGGCGGTGCCGGCGATCTTCCATTTCCATCCGCGGCCGAGCATCATGCGCATCGCATCGCCGGGCGTGCGCCTGCCGAACTGCTGTTGATATTGCTGCTGATGTTGCTGCTGTTTGGCCGACGGATCGTCGACCACTTCCCATTCCACTTTCTCGGTCATTTCGTGCTCCTGAGCGACATGCTCAAATGAGCATCCTACATGAGAATTCGACACCCGAAAAATCGAAGAAATCAGCGTATTTACTTCGAAAATCCGGGGAACTGCCGATATCTTGCCTTTCTATCAAGGCGCATTCGTCGTGCCCGGCTCCCCGGCCTTGCCCGCGACCAAGGTCACAGCGCCATCCTGAGTAATCTTGCTGACCGTATGCTGGGAAAGATCCGTCACATACAGCGTGCCACCACCATCGATCGCGATGCCGTTGAGCGCCACGAAGCCGGTGCCTGGTCCGGCGATCGTCGTGATCGTGCCGCTTGCGCTGACACGCTTCACGCTGCCCATTGCCGCGACAAAGACATTGCTGCCGTCGGTGGTGATCGCAAACGTATCCATGAAGGCGCCGGGACCGGTTTCACCGTTCAGCGTGCCTGCCAGCGTGCTGACTGTTCCATCCGTTCCGATGCGGCGGATGAAAGTGCTGCCTTCGGGAATGTTTGGTGCCGGTGGGCCGAACCAGTCGGTCAGGTACAGGTTGCCGCTGCTGTCCGCGGTAATGCCCATGGGACCGATGAAGGTCGCGCTCGCCGCAGAGCCATCCGCCCGTCCGCGCATGCCCCGTGTCCCGGCGAAGGTGGTGACGACGCCGGCGGGCGAGACGCGCCGCACCAGGTAGTTCTCGGTATCCGCGACATACGCATTGCCCGCCGCATCGACCGCGATGCCCCACGGCCGGTTGAAGCGTGCCGCGCTGCCCGTGCCGTCCGCGTCTCCAGTCTGTCCCGACGCACCGGCCAGCGTCGTCACGACGCCCAGCGGCGAGACCTTGCGCACCGCGCTGTTATCCACCGCGTAGACGTTCCCCGCGCCGTCGACCGCAATGCCTTTCAGCGCGGAGAAACGCGCCGCCACGCCGGTGCCGTCGCTGCTGCCGCTGCTTCCCGCCGTGCCGGCCAGCGTGCTGACGACGCCCGCCGGCGTGATCTTGCGGATGGTGTGATTCCCTGCGTCGGCCACGTACAGGTTGCCGCTGCCATCACGCGCAATGCCGACCGGCTGGTTGAAGCGCGCCTGTGTCGCATCCGGCGGTGTGGCCGGCGCGCTGCCCGGTGAACCTGAGCCGCTGTCAGTCGGCGATGAAGGAGTGGACGGTGTCTGACCGCTGCCTGCGCCTGCCG
>NZ_LSTO01000001.1:4067934-4103418 GCF_002211445.1 Noviherbaspirillum denitrificans
TGAAGATACGGGCCGACGCGTACAGCGCGGGCAGTTCCTGCTGAGAGGCATGTCCGTTGAAATGGGCCTCCACCCATTCGCTGCGGCGTGCGGCTGCCGCCCGTACTTCATCTTCCTGTTCACCATTGCCGACGTAAAGCACTGTGACGCGACGGCCGAGGCGGCGCGCGGCGGATTCGGCGACCTCGAGCGTGAAGAGCGGATTCTTTTCCTGGACGATACGGCCGCAAAAGACCAGGTCATAGCGCTTGTCCGCGCTGTGCGCGAAAAAGGCATCGTTGTCCGCACACAGGCAGGACTGGAAGCACCGCGCGGCATCGATGCCGTAGTTTTCATAGAGCCGCAGCCCGCCATGGCTGGCCGCGATGAAGGCTTGCGAGCGCGCATAGACCAGGCGGCGGATCGTCTTGTGCAGGCCGGACAGCACTTGTTCCGATACATCGGTGCCATCGGTCATCGGAACGTGCGGAATGCCGCATACCTGCGCGAAGCCGAATGCATACAGATGGGTCGGATTGAAGCCGGTAGTGATGATGACATCCGGCTGCATGCGCTTCAGCGTGCGCAGCACATCCGGGTTGTTGTGGATGAAGTTGGAGCCGCGCTGGACGAATCGCTCCTTCAGGAAGGAGTGGCTGAAGCGCATCGGCGGCAGGTCCCACTGGCGGTTCGGTTCGCGCGGGCTGCAGAAGATCGCGTGGAGCGTCACGTCAGGTGCACGCGCGATCTCGTTGTAGATGGGAATCCGGAACGGCGGCGGGTGGTTCGTGACGAGGGCAATACGTAGCATCGGCATACCTTGTGTCCTGTCCGCACGCGGCCGCAGTGGCATGACGGGGGCGAGATGGCGTTTCTTGTTTGTCCGTTCGATCATCGTTTCGGTTCAGGACCTGCCGGCAGGCACGCAAGACGGCAGTCCCTTGTTGGTGGGAGTCGGATGCTGCTGCAGAGATTGTGAATGCTGGGTATCTCTGCATTCCGTCCTAGATCAAAGGTCGGGACAGTCGGCGATGCAGTTTTGTAACAATTGTTATCGACCGAATGCGACCTTCACGGTCTCATATCTCCTTGAGCGGCGAATTGACGGCTCCGGGCGGCAACGAACTGTCCGCATGCTTCTTTTTCCATGCGAAGAATCCGTCGAGTCGGCCGCGCAATGTCGCATAGCCCAACGCAAGCTCGTCGCCGAACGATCCCTTCAGCAGCGGCCGCAGCATCGGCGCGGCAAGACCGCGCAGGATGACCCAGCCGGGCAGTCGATGCTTCGCGTACAGGGCGCCCGTGCCGCGCGCCCGGTGGCGCACTGCCGCGCAAGTGGCGGCATCGGCTTGCGGCTTGCCAGGGTTGACCGCGTGGTGGACTTCGCCGAGCGGTTCATAGGTGATGCGCGCCCCCGCGCGCAGGGCGCGCAAGGCGAGATCGGTTTCCTCGCCGGCACCGAACCACTGGCCGACACCGAGCCGTCCGTCGAATCCGCCGATCGACTTGAATAGCTGGCGATGGCAGAACAGCGTGATCGAGCTGACCGGGATATCCCGAAAGGCGCGCGAACGTTCCCAGGAAAGCTCGGCGGCTGTTGCCGGTTGCTCGTCCTGTTCGACCCAGCGCACGATGACGCCACTCGGCTTGTCGCTGCGGGAAAAGCGTGCCACGACGCGTTCCAGAAGGCGTGGCGCATACCAGCAGTCATCGTCCGGAAAACCTATCCACTTGCCGCGTGCGGCCTCGATACCGGCATTGCGCGCGTTGGCGAGGTTGGGCGGGCTGTGCTTCAGGTGACGCACGGTCATGCCAAGGTAGCGCGCGCGCTCGAGATGCGGCAGCAGGCGGTCGTCGCTGTTCTGGTCGACCACGATAACCTCGAAACGCGAAAAGGTCTGCGCCGCAAGCGAATCGAACAGGCGGCCAAGCTCATCGGTACGGCCTACGGTGGCCAGAATGAGGGAGACGTCGGGTTTCCTCATGCATGTCCTTTCGCGTGGGTGACACGCCGGCGGCGCACGAAGTAGCGGGCATAGTGACCGAGGAGCGCAAGCGGATTGCTGCCGGCATAGGAAAGCCTGACACGAAAGTCTTCGGCCATGGCCGCAAGCCGCGTACGGGACGAGCTCGACAGGCTGCCCTCGTGTTCGCGGAACGCGGCGAGCGGTTCGTCCAGTTGCACCGGCGGGCCGATCCTCGCGAGCTTGAGCCAGAGGTCGTAGTCCATCGCGTACTTGAGCGAGGTGCTGAAGCCCCCGGCTTTCAGCATCAGGTCGCGGCGCACGAAGGTTGCCGGGTGGGGAATGTAGTTCCCGCGCAGCAGGCTGGCGTAGCTGAAGCGCGGCGCGACGTAATTGTCCGGATGGAGCTGGCCGTCAATCAGCGCCATCGTGCGGCCGAACAACCAGCTGCGTCCGCTCGACTCCAGCTGGCGGGCGACGCGCGACAGCACGTCCGGGTAGAGGTAATAGTCGTCGGAGTGCAGGTAGGCGATGACGTCGCCGGTGGCGGCGCGCAGGCCCTCATTCATTGCGCGGCTGACGCCGCCGCGCACGTTCTCCAGCAGGCGGTAGGGACGCTGCAGCGCGCGGATCTGCTCCAGCGTGCCGTCGGTCGAGCCGCCGTCGACGAAGATGTATTCGATGTTCGGATGGTCCTGCGCGAGGACCGAGGCGATGGATTCCGGAAGATAGCGTTCGCTGTTCCAGGTGCAAGTGATGACGGAAATCGTGAGTGCCATGGCTGTTACCTGAGTGGATTGCCCGGAGGGGCGCGATAGATTTCAACGAGACGTCGGGCGGCGGTCCCCGCGCAGCCGAGCCCTTCAGGCGCGAAGCCGAAGCGCTTGCCTGGATCGAATGCGACGAGGTCGGAAACCAGCGACTCCATGTCGTCATGCAGGCGCAGCTGCCCCGGCTCCGACTGGTATACCGCCAGTTCCGGTGTGCCGCCACGCCGTAGCGCGAAGGTCGGTTTGCCGAGAAAGAGGCCTTCCAGCACGGTGGTCGCGCACGGTTCCTCCCATACGGAAGGAACGACGATGGCATTCGCCATCGATGCCAGTTTCAGCGTCTTGGCGGGATCGCACCAGCCGAGGAATTCGATGCGGTCGCCAGCGAAGCGCTCGCGCATTCGCTTTTCGTCAGGCCCGTCGCCGGCAATGGTCACGTGCATGTTCTGCGGAAGGCGCGGCGCGAGTGCGTGCAGGAATTGTTCGACGCCCTTGGCAGGATAGAGCTTGGCCGCGATGAAAACATGGAAGCCCTCGCGCTCGGGCATGAGCGAGGCGGCATAGCGAATTTCCTCCAGCGCGGACCGATCCACGAAGTTGTGCACCGTCGTTCCCCAGGGACCCGGTCCCGCGCAACGCGCAAAATTGCGCGCCAACAGGTCGGATACGAAGACCGTCTTGTGGGCGCGGAAGCTCTCCGCCACCTCGCGCCGGAAACGGACGACTGCAGCCTTCGACACCGCGCGCTGCAGCACATTGGGCGTGGCGTGGATGCATTTCGCGCATTCCGCCGGATCGATCGAGTCGCAGATCGCGCCGTCGCGGAAGCGGGTATGTCGGAAGCAATCGCCGCCCTGGTCGTGCCGCGTTTGCACGAAATTGATGTCCGCCGGCAGGTAGCGCGCGACGTTCGGGATATGTCCGTGGTAATGCACGACGTCGTAGTTGCGGGCGTGCCGCATGATGATGCGCGCGAAGTTGCGCGCGATCGATGGCCGCTTCGGCGGCATGAACATGCCGAAGCTGATTTCCTTCCAGCCGGCATGGTGCCCGTTCAGCTCGCCAATGAAGCGGCCGCCGAACTTGCCTTCCTCGCCGCACACGTCGATCGGATGTTCGTCGCAGCCGAGCACGTCGACTTCGTGTCCGGCGCGCACCAGCGCGCGCGCGAGGTTGAGCGCGTGCTTGGCGAGGCCGCCCATGTTCGGGAATGGAATGTCTTCGCTGACGATGAGTATGCGCATGCCTTGTTTCCTTATGGCCGCAGTCGGCGTGCCATCGCCATCACCGCGTTGCGTTCGTCGACGCCGACGATGAAGAACAACCCGGCCAGCCCCAGGGACAGGACAGCTGCCGACACGACAGCGACGGTCCCGAACAGGCCGGCGGGCACCAGCCACTTCACCGGCAGCAGGACGCAGATGACCAGGAAGCCAACCCAGAGGCTGCGCCCGAAGCCCTGGCGCATTGTTTCTCCAAAAGCGATGGGCACCGTCCGGCCATGCACGAACAGCAGGAAACTGACGCCCAGCACCAGGGAGGACAAGAGGTGGCCGGCAGCCGCACCGACGATGCCGCCGATCGATGTGCCAAGGTAGACCATCGCGACGCCGCCGAGACCGTTGGCCAGTGCGAAGCGGCCGGTCACGCGCGGATGTCCGAGCGCGTCGTTGACCAGCGACGGGATGTTGGTCAGCGAATCGGCCAGAAGCGCCAGCGTCATGAGCACCAGCACCGGATAGCCTTGCTGCACGAATTCCGCGCCTACCCAGCGCCGCAGGAATTCGTCGCCCGCCAGCACGATGATGCCCAGTGCCGCGAGGTTGATATAGGTGACGTAGCGCATCACGCCGAGGTACACCGGATGCAATTCCGCAATCCGGCCCGCGCCGGCCAGTGCGGAAGCACGTGGATAGATGACGCTCGACAGGCGGTAGGTCAGGCCGAGGATGCGGCCGGCAAGTGTGACCGGCACCGTATAGAAGGTCAAGGCGACCGGGCCTGCAATGGCACCGACGATCAGCTTATCCGCATGCTGGTGCAGCGTGGACGCAATCTTGCTCAGGTAGGCGTAGGCGCTGAAGGAAGTGAGCGCCGCCCGCACATCCTTGCCCGGCTTGCAGGGGGACATTCCGAGGCGGAAGCTGTGGATCATCCAGACAAGGTAAACGATGTTCGCCGCGGAAACGGAGAGGCGCGCGATGATGACGCCGACGATGCCGGTACCCGCTAGCGCCGCCGCGACCGAGGCGAGGTTGACGACGACGCCGAAAAAGGCTTCACTTTGCGCCGAGCGGTCGTAGCGCTGCAGCGCCTGCGGCACGACCAGCAGGTAACTTTGCGTCTGCGTCAGGGCAAAGCCAAGTGCGCCGAGCTGAAAGGCGGTATGTGTTGCGTCGCGCATCTCCGGCGACACTTCGAAGAAACGACCCACCAGCAAGTCCGACGCAAAATAGATCCCGGTTGCGCCAAGCAGTCCGAGCGCGCCGTAGAACATCGCACCGAACCAGAAGGTCTCGGCAAATCGCCGCCGGTCACCCGACGCATGATGCTCGGCCAGGTACTTTATCGCGCCGGAAGTCAGGTTGATGTCGAGCACGCCGAAATAGCCGATTACCGAGCTGACCATGGTCACGATGCCGAAGCCTTCGACGCCGAGCGCGCCGATGAGCAACGGCACTGTCGCCAGCGCGACGACCATGGGAACGGCGGAACCGCTCAGGTTCCAGAGCGAGTTACGCAACAGCATAGTTCTGGCCGTAGAGTGCCTGGCGGACCTGGACATTGCGCACGCCCACTGCGATGAAGGGCATGGCCAGCGTCAGGCCGAGCAAGAGCATGGTGCGGAACTCGATGATCGGCGTGCCGACCAGCAAGGTGGGTATCCAGAACAGGAATCCCGCGAAGCCGGCATCGGCCAGCAGCCTTGCCTCGCCGTACAAGCTTCGCCGGTTTCGCAGGTAGAAGGCGATGTATGCCGCCAGCAATCCGCAGAAGGCCAACAGGCCGACGATGCCGGACTTGAGAAGTACATGACCGAATCCGCTGTGCACGAAGCCGAAGTCGCTGCCGTGGTAGGAGAGGCGGTCATAGTCGCCGCTGAAGGTACCCCATGTGCCGCGCCCGAAGATCCAGTTGCCCTCCATGCTTTGCGCGGCGGCATAGAGTTCATAGAAGCGGCCATCGCGGATACCGCGTTCGGGAGTGATGTCGTAGATCAGCGACGAGAACAGGCTTTGATTGTTGTTGAACTGCAGGCGGTGTTCGAAGAAGACCGAAGCAACCACTGCCAGCAGCGCCCCGGCAAGAATGGCGAATAGGAACTTGCGCTTGCCCGGCAACCGCAGGAAGAGGAAGGCAAACATCAACCCGAGGCCGATCAGCGAGGAACGCCGGAAGGACAGCGCGACGGCGGCAATCTCGAGCACCAGGAAACCGAACAGGATCGCGCGGCGGAACCAGGACGGTTTCGACTCCGGCGCAGTGAGCAGCCAGGCCGCGCAGAATGCGCCCAGCGACGCCACGAAGTTGTCGCTGATGTCGAAGTAGAAAATCTTGATGTTCAGGCCTTCGAAGTTGCGGTAAGGATTGGCGGTGTCGCCGTCGAACACAAAGTAACGGACCGCACCGAACACACCGCGAATGGCGGCAACCACGACGATGGTCCACAACAGTGTGCGCGTATCCTTTTCGCTGTCGAAGGCCATGATGACGAGGAACATGAACACCATCATGTTGATGATGTTGAAGATGCCGCTGTTGCCGAGGATGACGTTGAGCTCGATGCCTTCCATCAGGCCGACGATCACGTGTCCGGCAATGAGGAAGACGAAGGCGGCAAAATATTTGGTCATCGGCGGCGCTAGGTGGGGCGCCAGCGGATTGGTCAGGCGCCTGAGCAGCACGGCAAATCCGGCGGTCAGCAGCACCATGTTCAGCAGCGAAAAATAGAACATGCCCGAGCCGCGCGAATAGATCGTCGTCTCGGTCGTCAGCTGGCCCCAGTTGGAATCGGAGAATGAAAACAGCACGCCGATGAATCCCAACGCGACGAGCTGTGGCGCCTTGATCACGAATCCGAAGACGATTGGGATCAGGAACAGGGCAGCCAGCAGGTTGGTGGTAACTTCGGCAGGTGTCAGGGCAGGCGTCATGGCTTTGCTCGAAGAAAATAACTGTGGGGGCCGGCACGGGAAGCTGACCGGGAAGGGTGCCGGCGCATCGTTACGCCGGCATACGCGTCGTGACGCGCGATGCCTCTCCCGTATTCAGACAGCGGACTGCGCCACTGGTGTCCGGCGGCGCCAATCGAAGGGATCGAACAAAGCGTCAGGCCTTGTACTCCGCCTGGAAACACGCGTAGGTCTCCTTGATGCCTTCGCCGAGGCGCATACCCGGGCGCCATCCCAGCGAAGTCAGCTTGGCGGTGTTCATCAGCTTGCGCGGCGTGCCGTCCGGCTTGCTCGCATCGAATTCGATGTCGCCGCCGAAACCAACTACCTTCCTTATGATTTCGGCAACTTCCTTGATTGTGACGTCCTCGCCTGTGCCTACATTGATATGGGACAACATGGGTGTCGTATGCGATTCATAAACGGACCGGTCGAGTCCCATGACGTGCACGCAGGCATCGGCCATGTCGTCGACGTACAGGAATTCACGACGCGGCGTGCCGGTCCCCCAGATGACCACCTTGTTCGCGCTGCTTAGTTTTGCCTCGTGGAAGCGGCGGATGAGGGCGGGGATGACGTGGCTGTTCTCCGGATGGTAGTTGTCGCCCGGACCGTACAGGTTGGTCGGCATCACGCTGCGGTAATCGGTGCCGTATTGACGGTTGTAGCTCTCGCACATCTTGATGCCGGCGATCTTGGCGATCGCATACGGTTCGTTGGTCGGTTCCAGCGCGCCGCTCATCAGGTATTCCTCGCGGATAGGCTGTTCGGCGAGGCGAGGATAGATGCAGGAGGAGCCAAGGAACAGCAGCTTCTTCACGCCGGCGCGCCACGCTTCGTGGATCACGTTGGACTGCACCATCAGGTTGTCGTGGATGAACTCCGCCGGATAGGTATTGTTCGCATGGATGCCGCCGACGCGCGCTGCCGCCAGGTACACCTCGTCGATTTGCTCCGACGCGAAGAAATTGCGCACCTGCTGCTGATCCGTGAGTTCCAGCTCGGCATGGGTGCGCGTCACGATATTCGTATTGTCGCGCTTTCGCAATGCACGAACGATGGCGGATCCGACCAGGCCGCGGTGGCCGGCCACATAGATGCGTTTGTTCAGCTTGTCTTTCATATGCGTCCTCTCTGGATAACGGTGCGCTTGCGATGGCGGGTCAGTCGTGGTACGTGTGCGGGGCACAGTCGTGCTGCTGGAACACCTGGTCGCGCGCCGCCGCATCCAGGTCGCACCGGACCATTTCGCGCACCAGTTCCTCGAACGGCACCTTCGGTTCCCATCCGAGCTTTTGCCTTGCCTTGCCGGCGTCGCCGACCATGCAATCGATATCCGTCGGCCGGAAATAGCGCGGGTCGACGCGGACGATCACCTGTCCTTCCTTCACGTTGTCTTGCGGACCTGGATCGACGACTGTCGCCGTTTCTTCCACGCCGTGGCCGTCCCACTGCAGCGTCATGCCGAGCTCGTTCGCCGCTGCATTGACGAAGTCGCGCACGCTGCGCTCGATGCCGGTGGCAATGACGAAATCCTCCGGCCGATCCTGCTGCAACATGCGCCACATCATCTCGACGTAGTCGCGGGCATGGCCCCAGTCGCGGCGTGCATCGAGATTGCCGAGGTAGATGCAGTCCTGGTGGTCGAGCACGATGCGCGCCAGACCACGTGTGATCTTGCGCGTGACGAAGGTCTCGCCGCGCAGAGGTGACTCATGGTTGAAGAGGATCCCATTGCAGGTGTACATGCCGTAGGCTTCGCGGTAGTTGACCGTGATCCAATAGGCATACAGCTTGGCGATCGCGTATGGACTGCATGGTCGGAAGGGCGTGTCTTCCGACTGCGGCAGTGCCCGCGACTGGCCGAACATTTCGGCAGTCGATGCCTGGTAGAAGCGTGTCTTGCCGGCCAGGCCGAGGCGCCGTACCGTTTCCAGGATGCGCAGCGGCCCGAGCGCATCGGAATTGGCGGTGTATTCCGGCTCGTCGAACGACACCGCGACATGGCTTTGCGCGGCGAGGTTGTAGATTTCGTCCGGTTGCGTTTCCTGGATGATGCGCATGATCGACGCCGAGTCGGTCATGTCGCCGTGGTACAGGATGAAGCGCCGCTCGTCTTCCTGCGGTCCCTGATATAAATGGTCGATACGCTCGGTGTTGAAGCGCGAAGTGCGGCGCTTCAGTCCATGCACGATGTAGCCTTTCCCGAGCAGGAACTCGGCGAGGTAGGCGCCGTCCTGGCCGCTTACGCCGGTAATCAATGCCACCTTCCTGTTCGATCCCGCTGTTGTTTCGCTACCTGAAGCGGGGACATGCCTGGTCTCGAAATCCTTCATGTTCATGACTCAGCTCGCAAGGGCGACGGGTTCCGCCGGGACATGCGGCAAGGCCGCCGACTGGCGCGGAAGGCGTGGTTGGCTGAAAGGCAGGTTTTGCAGGAAAGAGCGGAATTCCTCGCGTACCTCCGGATGACGCAATGCGAACTGCACGGTCGCCTGCAGGTAGCCGAGCTTGCTTCCGCAGTCGTAACGGATGCCTTCGAACTGGTAGGCGAGGACGGTTTCTTGCGCAAGCAGCGAGGCGATGCCGTCCGTCAGCTGGATTTCTCCGCCGGTACCGGGTTGGAGTTCGCGCAGATGCTTGAAGATCGCCGGTGTCAGGACATAACGGCCGACGACACCGAGGGTGGACGGCGCCTTTTCAGACGCCGGCTTTTCGACAATACCGTTCAGCTTGATGAGGCGTTCGGCATAGCTTGTGCCAGAAATAACGCCATAGGAGCGGCTCTGTTCGCGCGCGATGTTTTCAACGCCGATGACGCTACAGCCATACTGCTCGTACAGCTCTGTCATCTGCTGCATGACCGGCGTCTCGCCGTCGAGCAAATCGTCGGCTAGCATCACGGCGAACGGCTCGCCGTTGACCAGCCGCTCGGCACACAGCACCGCATGGCCCAGGCCGAGCGCTTCCGCCTGGCGCACGTAGAAGCATTCGACGTTGTCGGGCTTGATGCTGCGGATGACGTTCAGCAGCTCCGACTTGTTGCGCGCTTCCAGTTCTGCTTCCAGCTCGTATGCCTTGTCGAAATGGTCCTCGATGGCGCGCTTGTTGCGTCCGGTGACGAAGATCATTTCCGTAATGCCGGCGGCAACGGCTTCCTCGACCGCGTACTGGATAAGCGGCTTGTCGACGATCGAAAGCATTTCCTTCGGGCTGGCCTTGGTCGCGGGCAGGAAGCGGGTGCCGAGGCCGGCAACCGGGAAAACAGCTTTGGTGATTTTCTTGCGCATGGTTTTCTTCTCTGGGTTCTTCGTTTAAGAAAGCAAGTTCGCCCGGTGCGGATTCGCGGCGCCGGTGGCGTTTCTCGCGCAGGGGGGCCGCTGATCGGCCCGGCTCAGTAAGCGTTGTTTCCGGTCCAGCCCTTGAAAGCAGTCCAGAGGATGATTCGCATGTCCATCCACAGTGACCAGTTCTGGATGTAGTGCAGGTCGAACTGGACGCGTTTGGCCATCTTGTCGACGGTGTCGGTCTCGCCGCGATAGCCGTGGATCTGCGCCCAACCGGTGATTCCGGGTTTCACGCGGTGGCGCAGCATGTACGTCTCCAGCAGGTCCTTGTACATCTCGTTGTGCTGGAGCGCGTGCGGGCGCGGGCCGACGACGGACATGTCGCCCAGCAGCACGTTGATAAACTGCGGCAGCTCGTCCAGGCTGGTGCGTCGAATGAATGCACCGATCGGCGTGACGCGCGGATCATTGCGCGTCGCCTGCGTCACATTGCCGGCCTCCTGGTGCACTTTCATCGAACGGAACTTGTAGACGTTGAACTGCCGGCCGTTGAGGCCAAGGCGCGGCTGCTTGAAGAACACCGGTCCAGGTGACGAGAGCTTGATGAGAATGGCGAGCACAAGGAACAGCGGCGCCAGCAGGACCAACGCGACGATGGCGAAGGCCTTGTCGAAGATGTCCTTGATGATGCCGTTCACGCCGCTCGAGACAGGCTGGTTCAGGTCCACCACCGGGAGGCCAAGGAAATTGCCCATCTTGTTGCTCAGCATCTGCAGGCCGAGGATGTCGGGCACCCAGCGAATGTCGACCAGGGTGTTGCGCAGCAGGTACCTCACTTCCTGCAGGCGTGGCGATGCCATCAGTGGCAGCGTGATCCAGATTTCATGGATGTGGTTGCGCACGACGTAGTCGTGGATCTCCTGCAGGCTGTTGACGCGCGCGATAGAGGGATCTTCGATTTTTGCCGCATCCTCGCCTTCCGCATAGATCGCCTTGACGTCGTAGCCGGTCCATTCCTGCTGCAGGGCGCGGCGATGCATTTCCTGGCCGGTACTTCCGTAGCCCACGAGCAGCACGCGCTTGTTGTTCAGCCCTTTAGTGCGCAGGTAGCGCAAGCCGTAATAAACCCCGATGCGGTAGACGGCCAGCATCGTGACACCGATCGCATACCAGTAGAACATCCACATGCGCGACACGTGCCCAACGTGGTGGATGAGGAAGCTGAAGAACAATCCAACGAGAAGCACCAGCGCCCACGACGCCGCAAGCCGTATGAACATGTCGGCAAGTGAACGGCCGCGCCACGATCCGTACAGTTCGAGCTGAGGGAAGAGAAGAAAGGCGAGCGCGCTGCAGACGTGCAGCAGTACCGTGTGGATAGGCGCTGTCTCGCTCAATGGCGCCTGGAAGTGGATCAGGCCGGCAAGACCTCCCGCAATTTCGAGCGCGAGGACATCCATGACGCGCATCGAGAATTCCAGCCGGGATGAATTTGTGATGATCAAGTCTCGCATGGGCTCTCTGCGTGTGGTCCTGGCACCTGGTTCAAGCTGCCGACGCACGATTGCGATATGCTCTCGTGTTGTCGTCCCGCTGCGTCGCTTCGCAGCACTCGGGTAACAACCACACATGCACTTGCCCCGGTCTGTTTTTTTGTCGCGTTGCGACTGAAAACTGTCGTCTTTCAGGCGAGCTTTGTTGTTACCTTTTAGGCAATAGTAATCATTAAAAAACTGTGGAATTTGCTAACTGGTGTTTGCTTGCGACCGCTCAAACACGCGATTGCACCGAGTCAAACTTGGTGTTGTATCGAGTCCACCACGCAACGAAACAGCATCAAAATCCCCTCGAATTTCCACCTGTCAGCGTATTGGCGCGAATGCATCGAACGATGCACGGCATATGCCTCAATGCACTCGATAAATGACACGCAGGCAACGTGATTCCTGGCGGACATTGCATGCGCTATCATTCGCACCATGAGCACTGACGACACACCACAACACACGGCATTCGAGCTTGTCGGAGGGGAAGAAAAACTCCGCGCGCTTGTCGATCGTTTCTATGACCTGATGGAACTCGAACCGGAGTTCGCAGGTATCCGCGCAATGCATCCCGCAGCGACCGATGGTTCGCGCGACAAGCTCTTCTGGTTTCTTTGCGGCTGGATGGGGGGCCCTGATCACTACATCGAACGTTTCGGCCATCCGCGTCTGCGCGCGCGGCACCTGCCTTATGCCATCGCATCGAATGAACGGGACCAATGGCTGCGTTGCATGGCATGGGCCATGCAGGACACGGATATCCCCGAGGAATTGCAGCAGCGCCTGATGGAATCTTTCTATCAGACCGCCGACTGGATGCGGAACCAGGCAGGCTGAGTCCGGCACTTGATCACCAAAACAATTTCTCCAGGAAAGCTGGGAGGAACATGACCACCATCGAACTCGTCACGCTGCTGCTTGTTGGCGCAGTGTTCATCTTGCAGCTTGTCATTCTCTTGCGCAGACGCAGCGGTGATAACGCTGATCAACTGCATATGCTGCAGGCAGACCTGCAGCGCCAGTTGCAACAGGGCAGCGAACGTGTCGAGCGGGAACTGCGTGCCGAAGTGCAATCCAGTGCGCGAGGAACACGTCAGGAATTGAGCGGCAGCCTGGGACAGTTCCAGCAGGCACTCGCCGCGCAACTGACGAGTGTCGCTACCATCCAGAACAACCAGATCGACAGCTTTGCCCAGCAGCTCGCGAAGCTGAATGAAGCCAATGCACAGCAACTTGAATCGATGCGGCTTGCCATTGCGACACAGGCACAGGCAGGCAGGGAAGAACAATCGATTGCGCTGAAGCGATTCGGCGACACGCTTAACCAGGCATTGAGCACGCTCACCGAATCGAATGCGCAGCGCATGACCGAAGTGCGCGGCACGCTGGAAGCGAAGATCCGCGACCTGCAGGAAGACAACGGCAAGCGTCTGGAGGAAATGCGCCGCACCGTCGACGAGAAGCTGCACGCCACGCTGGAACAGCGCCTCGGCGAATCCTTCAAGCTCGTTTCCGACCGCCTGGAAAAGGTGCACCAGGGACTGGGCGAGATGCAACAGCTTGCGATCGGCGTGGGCGACCTCAAGCGCGTGCTCACGAATGTGAAGACGCGCGGCACCTGGGGCGAAGTGCAGCTTGAAATGCTGCTTGAACAGGTGCTGACACCGGATCAGTACGCAAAGAACGTGGAGACGGTTCCGGGTACGGGCGAGCGCGTCGAGTTCGCCATCAGGCTGCCGGGACAGGATGATTCCGAACGTCCGGTCTGGATGCCGATCGACGCCAAGTTCCCCAAGGAGCAGTACGAACGCCTTGCCGAGGCAGCCGAACTCGCGGACGGCGAAGGCGTGGCGGCAGCGGGACGCGAACTCGAGCGCGCGGTGCGTCTGGAGGCCAAGACAATCTCCGAGAAGTATCTGTCCCCGCCGCTGACCACGGATTTCGCGATCCTGTTCCTGGCAACGGAGGGCTTGTATGCGGAGGTCATGCGGCGCCCGGGGCTGGCCGACGACGTGCAGCGCCAGTGCCGGGTCACGATCGCAGGACCCTCCACCCTGTCTGCCTTGCTCAACAGCCTGCAAATGGGCTTCCGCACACTGGCGCTTGAAAAGCGCTCGTCGGAAGTGTGGCAGGTGCTCGGCGCGGTCAAGACCGAATTCGGCAAGTTCGGCGATGTGCTGGCTGCGACGAGAACCACGCTGGAGCGCGCGGCCAGGAATATCGAGCAGGCCGAAACACGCACGCGCCAGATGTCGCGCAAGCTGAAGTCCGTCGAAGCGCTGCCGTCCGAGACGGCACAGCTTCTGCTGGGCACCGACGCGCCTGAAGCGGGGGACGAATGAGGGTAGTGTGCTGCATTTGTGATAACGTGTTCGCTTGATTCACTGTTTCAACCCCATTCCCGGTTCACGGGCTGCGTAAAACATGGAAATTGCGATACTGCTCGGCTTGATCATTCTTAATGGCGTGTTCGCCATGTCTGAAATTGCGTTGGTGACGGCGCGCAAGGTCAGGCTGCAGAAGCTGGCGGAGGAGGGCGATGCCGCCGCGGCGGCCGCCATCAAGCTGGGCGAGGACCCGAACCGGTTCCTCTCCACTGTCCAGATCGGCATTACCTCCATCGGCGTGCTCAACGGTATCGTTGGCGAGGCCACGCTCGCGCATCCCTTTGCCGTCTGGCTGCACCGTATCGGCGTGGACAGCCCATGGGCCGAGTACACGGCCACTGGCCTCGTCGTGGTCAGCATTACCTATTGCACGATCGTCCTCGGCGAGCTGGTACCCAAGCGCGTCGGGCAGATCAGCCCGGAAGCGATCGCCCGCCTGGTGGCGCGTCCCATGCTTTGGCTGGCGACACTGACCAAGCCGTTTGTCCGCTTGCTGTCAGGCTCGACACAGCTGGTGTTGCGCAGCTTCGGCGTCAGCGAACGGATGGAGCCGAGCGTCACCCAGGAAGAAATCAACCTGATGCTGGCCGAAGGATCCAGCGCCGGCGTCATCGAAATGCACGAGCACCAGATGGTGCGCAATGTGTTCCGCCTCGACGACCGGCAGATCGCCTCGCTGATGGTGCCGCGCGGCGACGTGGTCTACTTCGACGTAAACGAGCCGCTGGAAGAAAACCTCAAGCGCTTCGAGGAAAGCGACCATTCGCGCTTCCCCGTCGTGCGCGGCGGCTGGGAAGATGTGTTGGGCGTGGCCAATGCGCGCCAGCTACTGGCGCAATCCCTGCGTGGCGAAAGGCCCAATCTCATGCAGCACCTGCAGCCGGCAGTGTTCGTGCCCGAATCGCTGACCGGCATGGAACTGCTCGAGAACTTCAAGACATCCGGCGTGCAGTTGGCCTTCATCATCGACGAGTACGGCGAAGTGCAGGGCATTGTCACGCTGCAGGATGTGATGGAAGCGATCACCGGCGAATTCAAGACGCACCGCGCGGAAGACGCATGGGCAGTGCAGCGCGACGATGGCTCCTGGTTGCTGGATGGCCTCATCCCGGTGCCGGAACTGAAGGACCGCCTCGGCCTCAAGGTTGTGCCCGAAGAGGAGCGCGGCCGCTATAACACACTGAGCGGCATGGTCATGCTGCTGCTGGGACGCCTGCCCCAAACCGCGGACATCTGCGAATGGGAAAACTGGACCTTCGAAATCGTCGACCTCGATGGCAAGCGCATCGACAAGGTACTTGCGACTCCGAAAGTTGCCGAAGAGCCGAAGGCTTCCACCGAAGCGGTGTGAACGCCGGCTGAAAAGACCGCCATCATTTGACCGTCGTCATTGCGTTTGCGTCCCGCGCGGACGTCGCGCAACGCATCCTCCGATTGCCAGTCCGAGCATGATCCCGGAGCGCGGCTTCGGGCATAATTGCCGCCACGCAGCTTGTGCAAGGCTCACTCACGGAGGAAGTCATGGTGCATCGCATTCCCGACCCCATGGCGGGTGGTTCCCGGCCGTCCCATCGCAACAAGATCGTCACTGCCGCTGAAGCGGTACGCCTGATCCATGACGGCGACACCATTGCCACCGGCGGTTTCGTCGGTATCGGCTTCGCGGAAAACATCGCCGTCGCGCTTGAAAAGCGCTTCCTCGAGAGCGAGGAAGAAATGCTGGGCAAGGGCTCGCCGTCGAACCTGACGCTCGTGTATGCGGCAGGACAGGGCGACGGCAAGGAAAAGGGCCTCAACCATCTTGGACATGAAGGGCTCATCAAGCGTGTCATCGGTGGCCACTGGGGCCTTGTGCCCAAGCTGCAGCAACTGGCGATCGCCAACAAAATCGAAGCCTACAACCTGCCGCAAGGCGTCATCACCCACCTGTTCCGCGATATTGCAGCAGGCAAGCCGGGACTGCTGTCGAGCGTCGGCCTCGGCACCTTCGTCGACCCGCGCCATGGCGGTGGCAAGATCAACGAAAGGACGACCGAAGACCTGGTCGAGTTGCTGACGGTCGGCGGGAAGGAATACCTGTTCTACAAGGCGCTGCCGATCAATGTCGGCGTCATCCGCGGCACGACTGCGGACCCCGAAGGCAATGTGACGATGGAAAAGGAGGCGCTGACCCTGGAGGCGCTCGCCATCGCCATGGCTGCCCACAATTCGGGTGGTATCGTGATCGCGCAGGTCGAACGCATCGCAGAGAGCAGTTCGCTGAATCCGCGGCAGGTGAAGATTCCCGGCATCCTCGTCGATTGCGTGGTGGTTGCGGAAAAGCCCGAATACCACATGCAAACCTTCATCGAACCCTACAGCCCGGCATTCGCCGGCGAGATGCGTGTGCCGATGTCATCCATCCAGCCGATGGAAATGAGCGAACGCAAGATCATCGCGCGCCGTGCGCTGCTGGAGATCAAGCCGAACAACGTGGTCAACCTCGGCATCGGCATGCCCGAAGGCGTGGCCAGCGTGGCGGCGGAGGAAAAGGTGCTCGACCTGGTGACGCTGACTGCGGAGCCGGGCGTGGTGGGCGGGATTCCGGCGGGCGGACTGAATTTCGGTGCGGCGACGAATGCGGATGCCATCATCGACCAGCCGTATCAGTTCGATTTCTACGATGGTGGCGGGCTCGACGTGGCCTTCCTCGGCCTGGCGCAGGCCGACAGGCATGGCAACCTCAATGTCAGCAAATTCGGCCCGCGCCTGGCAGGTGCCGGCGGCTTCATCAACATCAGCCAGAATGCAAAGAAGGTTGTCTTCGTCGGCACCTTCACGGCGGGTAACCTTGAAGTCGCGGTCTCGCACGGCAAGCTGCACATCCGGCGCGAGGGCTCGGCGCAGAAGTTCGTCGACGCGGTCGAGCATCGTACCTTCAGTGGCGAGTACGCGATGCAGCGGGCGCAGACGGTGCTCTACATCACCGAGCGCTGCGTGTTCCGCCTGATCCTCGAAGGACTGGAAGTGATCGAGATCGCGCCCGGCATCGACCTCGAGCGCGACATCCTCGGACAGATGCGCTTCCGTCCCGAAGTCAGCCCGCAACTCAGGCTGATGGACGAGCGCATCTTCCGGCCTGGGCCGATGGGACTGCGCAATGACATCCTTTACCTGCCTCTGGAGCAGAGGTTGACCTATAGCGCCAAGCGTAATGTGTTCTTCGTGAACTTCGAGGGTTTCGAGGTGAAGAACGTGGCCGATATCGAAGCGATCCGTGACCAGGTGGAGAGCATCCTCCACCCGGTGGGACGGAAAGTGCCGGCGGTGGTCAACTACGACAATTTCTCAATCACGCCGGACTTGCTCGACTCATACGTGGACATGGTGCACGACCTTACAGAGCGCTTCTACTGCCGAGTGACGCGCTATACGAGCAGTGCCTTCATGCGCAGCTATTTCGGCACCGCCTTCCGGCGGCACCAAACGGATCCGGCGCTATTTGCGAGCAGGGAAGAGGCGTTCTCCCATCTTGGGGAGAGTTAGGTCAGGCCCTCGAACAGCACGACGTCGACAGCTTCGCCCGGATGTACATTGCCCTGTGCATGCGGGACGACGATCATGCAGTTCGCCTCCGACATGGAGCGCAGGATGCCGGAACCTTGCGAGCCGGTGACACGCACCTCCGGCTTTCCATCCGCGTCCAGCGACAGGATGCCGCGCTGGTATTCCGTGCGCCCGGGCTTCTTTCGGATCGTCGATTGCAAGGTGACGCGTACGCGCGGCAACGCCACGGACTGCGCGCCCATCATCCGCAGCAGCGCCTCGCGCGCAAAGAAATAGAAGCTGACCATCGCCGCCACCGGATTGCCGGGCAGGCCGAACAAGAAGGCGCTCGTGCCATTGGATGTGATCCTCCCGAATGCCATCGGTCGTCCCGGCCGCATCGCCAGCTTCCAAAAGTGGACGTCGCCGAGTTTTTCCATCATCGCCTTGGTGTAGTCGGCGTCGCCGGCGGACACGCCGCCCGAGGTCACGATCGCGTCGGCGCTTTCGCACGCGCTGCGCAATGCCGATTCGAGTGAGGCGGGATCATCGCGGACGACGCCCATGTCGATCACCTCGCAACCCATGCGCGAGAGCATGCCGTAGACGGTATAGCGGTTGCTGTCGTAGATACAGCCTTCCTCGAGCACTTCGCCGATGGAGCGTAGCTCGTCGCCGGTCGAAAAGAAGGCGACGCGCAGGCGGCGCTTGACGGGCACCTCACCGATACCGAGCGAGGCGAGCAAACCAAGGTCGGCGGGACGGAGGATTTTCCCCATCCTTAGTGCAGGCGTCCCGGCGGCCAGGTCCTCGCCCTGCAATCGCCGATTGTCACCTGCCTTCGCGCTGCCAGCGGCGATCGTCACCGTACTCTCGGTCAGGTTCTTCACGAGTTCAATCGGGATCACGGTGTCGCATCCTGCCGGCATGACCGCACCCGTCATGATGCGCACGCACTCTCCCTCGGATACCGTCCCGCTGAACGGATGCCCCGCAAAGGCGGTCCCGGTGACTTTCAACGTGACGTCCTCGTGGCCAAGTGCTTTACTAAGGAAGGCAAAGCCATCCATGGCGGAATTGTCATGCGCCGGCACATCGATGGGGGAAATGACATCCTCCGCAAGCACGCGCCCGAGCGCTGCCGTGAGCGTCTGCCTCTCGTCGCCGTCGACCGGTGCCACAAACGCGCGGATGAGCTCCTGCGCCTGTCCGACCTCCAAAGCATCCGGGTTGAATCCGGCGATTTCCTGTGCGATGTCGGCAAGCTTGGTCATGGTGTATCGAAGTTCCTGAGTTATTCGAGGTTTTAGAGACGGTGGAAAGCGAGCCCGTCGCCAGGCCCATCCTTGCTTTCATACGCCGTAGCATCCCGCAGCCATGCAGCGGGGTCCATAGGCAATAAGGGGGAGTGACAGGAGCGCGTCAGCCGCCGATGTAGGACATTTCGACCTTGCGCACCGCGCGTTCGGTGAGGTCGGTATTCGCCGTGCGCAGTTCCGAGTAACGGTCCCCGCGGCGTCGCCAGATATTGGCGACTACGGTCGACAGTTCGAGGTCACTGCGTCCGCTGCGGATGAGCGCGCGCAGGTCGTGGCCCTGCGTCGCAAACAAGCAGGTGTACAGCTTGCCTTCGGTGGACAGGCGGGCGCGCGTGCAGTCATGGCAGAAGGCGCGCGTGACGCTGGAGATGACACCGATCTCGCTGCCGTCATCCTTGTAGCGCCAGCGCTCGGCGGTTTCGCCCGTGTAGTTGGGTTCGATTTCCTCGAGGGGCATCTCGGCATTGATCCGGCGGATGACTTCGGCCGAAGGAATGACCTCGTCCATCTTCCACCCATTGCTGCTGCCGACATCCATGTATTCAATGAAGCGCAGGATGAACGGCGAGCCCTTGAAATGCCGCGCCATGGGCAGGATTTCCTGGTCGTTCATCCCGCCCTTGACCACCATGTTGACCTTGATCGGCCCCAGCCCGACGGCATGCGCAATGTCGATGCCTTTCAGGACGTCGGAGACCGGAAAGTCAACGTCGTTCATGCGCTGGAATACCTTCTCGTCCAGTGCATCGAGGGACACGGTTACGCGCTTCAGCCCCGCTTCCTTCAGGGCGCGGGCCTTCCTTGCCAGCAGCGAAGCGTTGGTGGTCAGCGTCAGGTCGATGGCTTCGCCGTCCGGCGTGGACAAGCCGGCCAGCATCTCGACCAGCCGTTCGATGTCCTTGCGCAGCAACGGTTCGCCGCCGGTCAGGCGGATCTTGCGCACGCCGTGCGCGACGAATACCTTCGCCACCCGCGTGATTTCCTCGAACGAGAGCAGGGCGGAATGCGGCAGGAAGGCATAGTCCTTGTCGAACACTTCCTTCGGCATGCAGTACACGCAACGGAAGTTGCAGCGGTCGGTGACGGAAATCCGCAGGTCGTGCAGGGGACGCGCAAGCGAGTCCGCGACAAGGCCGGTTGGCGCCTCGAGCTCGGCGGGTATGTCGGGTGCGGTGGAAAGCACGCGGTGGTCGACAACGGGGATGATTCTTTCGGCCATTCTGGTGACACGTTCGATTCAGGATACTGTCTTAAGATACCACGAGACCCAACAGTGCACAGGCGACGATCAGGGGGATGGTGCCGACCTTGAAGCGGAGCAGGGCGATCGCGGCCGCGGCGGCAATGGCCATCGACATCGTGTCCCAGCTCCCGACGGGCTCGGCCAGCTTGAATACGTGTTCGGCGAAGAAAACCGCCAGGCTCACAATGACGCCCACAACCGCGGCGGAAATCGCCGTCAGCGGTGCCGTCAGCCGGATATTTCCGCGCGTCGATTCCACGAGCGGACCGCCGGCAAGGATAAAGATGAACGAGGGCAGAAAGGTAAAGAAGGTCGCCGTGCACGCGCCTGCCATGCCTGCAAGCAAGAGCGCATCCGGTCCGAACGCGGTCGTCGTCCATGCGCCGATGAAGCCGACGAAGGCAACAATCATGATCAAAGGGCCGGGCGTTGTTTCTCCGAGCGCCAATCCGTCAATCATCTGCGCCGCGGTCAGCCAGTGGAAGTGTTCAACCGCACCCTGGTAGACGTAGGGCAAGACTGCATAGGCTCCGCCAAAGGTAAGAAGCGCCGCTTTCGTAAAGAACCAGCCCATTTGCGCAAGCGGGGTGGCGGTGCCGGAAAGCGAGGCTAGGGTCAACCACATTCCGGTCCCGAGAACGATCCCGGTTGCACTGACAAGCGCGAGCTTGAACCACGAAAAGCGCGCATGATCCGGCGTGGGCGTATCGTCATCGATCAGAGCCGAGCCGTAGGACGTGTTCCCTACATTGGCGTGTCCGTCTCCCAAATGGAATTTTTCGGGCGCAACCCGGCCGCCAATCAGGCCGATGAAAGCGGCGGCCAGGACGATCAGCGGAAATGGAATATCGAGGAAAGTGATCGCCACGAATGCCGCGACTGCAATACCGGCAAGCAATCCGTTTTTGAGCGAGCGGCTGCCGATACGCCAGGCGGCCGCCAGCACGATCGCAACGACGGCGGGCTTGATTCCGAACAGCAGTCCCGCCACTGCAGGCGTATTGCCGAACACCATATAGACCCATGTCAGGCCGATCAGGATCAGGAGTGAAGGCAGGACGAACAGGGTACCGGCAATGATGCCGCCCCATGTCCTGTGCAGCAGCCAGCCGATGTAGACCGCAAGCTGCGTTGCTTCAGGGCCGGGCAGCAGCATGCAGTAGTTAAGGGCGTGCAGGAAGCGATGCTCCGATATCCAGCGGCGTTTTTCGACAAGGTCGGCATGCATGATCGCAATCTGCCCGGCCGGCCCGCCGAAACTGATGAAACCCAGCTTCAGCCAGTACCAGAATGCTTCCCGAAGGGTAATCGCTGCCGGAGGGCGCAGATCGTTTTTCATGCTTGCTGTGGCAAGTGGACCTGTTTATGAAACAAAAAGGGAGCAAACGCTCCCTTTCTGCATGGTGGCCATCCACTCCGGACGGAGCGGAATAGCGCGCTTATCGACGTGTCTCGACCTGGATAAGCGGCTCGTTCGACACTGGTGGCACCGGCTTGCGGACGCGCGGTACACGTGCCGGCGGCACGAAGCGCTCTGCAGCCTCCTGGGCGACACGAAGCTTTTCCGGATCGGTGACGGCGAGCGTCAGGCCTGCTGCGGACAGAACTTCCCGCAGTTGTTCAAGCTGCATCGGAGCCGGAGCCACCAATGCCGTTGACGCGGCGACAGGAGTTGCCTGCGGTTCTGCACGCGGCGCGGCCACAGGGGCGGCCACAGGGGCGGCAACTGGTGCGGCAACTGGTGTGGCAACCGGTGCGGCGGGTTCGATTGCAGGTGCTTCGATCACTGCGGCCACAGGCGCTGCTTCAGCCTCGGCCACTTCCACAACAGCAGGAGCCGCTGCCGGTGCGGCAATTTCCGCAATTTCCAGCTGCATGGCCTGTTGCGGTTCCACGCCTTCCTCGCCTTCGTGTTCGGCGCCGGCAATGACTTCTCCGGTTTCGCGGTCGCGGCGATTCCGGTTGCGTCCACCACGGCGGCGGCGGCGGCGGCGCTCTTCGCCTTGCTGTTCGCCGGCACCTTCCGCGCCAAGCGCTGCGTCAGTTGCAATGTCGTCGTCGGCAGCCGGAACCGCTTCCACCAACGGCTGCGGAACTGCTACCGGCGTTGCCGGCACTGCATTCAGCACTTCCTCGGCGACCGGTGCGGCGGTTTCCTTGCGTTCTTCACGCTGGCGCTGCTGGCGTTCGCGGCGCGATTCATTGCCTTCGCGCGGTTCGCGGGGCTCGCGTGGTTCACGCGGCTCGCGCGCCTCCCGCGGTTCGCGGACTTCACGGGGCTCGCGCGGCGGGCGGGGAGGACGTTGTTGCGGTTGCGGTGCATCCGCTGCCGGCACGGCGGCCTGCTTAACGGTTTCCTCACGGGTAGTTTCTTCGCCGCGGTCACGTCCGCCGCGGCCGCGACGGCTACGGCCCCGGCCGTTACGGTCGCTGCTGCTGCGTTCACGTGCCTGGGCGGGCTTTTCTTCCACGACCGGAGCAGCCTGGACGACAGGCGCCACCGGCTTCTTGCGGAAGAAACCGAATACGCGGCTGAGGAAACCTTCTTCCACCACAGGAGCGGCGACCGGTGCGGGAGCGGGCACCGGCTCGACCGGCTTGCGCTCGACGATCGGTGCAGGCTGGTCCGGCGTAATGCCCTTGACCACGGCTTCCTGGCGCGGACGCGCTTCTTCCTTCTGGCGCTTGTTGTAGCTGATATCGGTATCCGCTTCCTCGGCCATGTCGTAGCTGGCTTGCGGCTCTTCCAGGCGCGGATCGTCGTGCTTGATGCGCTCGAGCTTGTAATGTGGAGTCTCGAGGTGCTTGTTCGGAATCATGATGATCGTCACGCGATGGCGCGTTTCGATCTTCAGGATTTCGCCGCGCTTTTCGTTCAGCAGGAAAGCGGCCACATCGACCGGTGCCTGGACGTGAATGGCGGCGGAGTTCTCCTTCATTGACTCTTCCTGGACGATGCGCAGGACTTGCAATGCGGAGGATTCAGTGTCGCGGATATGGCCGGTGCCGTTGCAGCGCGGGCAAGTCACGTGGCTGCCTTCGGACAGCGACGGACGCAGGCGCTGACGGGACAGCTCCATCAGGCCGAAGCGGGAGATCTTGCCCATCTGCACGCGGGCGCGGTCGTAGCGCAGCGCATCCTTCAGGCGGGTCTCGACTTCGCGCTGGTTCTTTGCGTTCTCCATGTCGATGAAGTCGATCACGATCAGGCCGCCCAGGTCGCGCAGGCGCAACTGGCGTGCCACTTCGTCGGCAGCTTCAAGATTGGTGTTGAGCGCGGTGGTTTCGATGTCGCTGCCGCGGGTGGCACGGGCGGAGTTGACGTCGATGGAAACGAGGGCTTCGGTGTGGTCGATGACGATGGCGCCACCGGAGGGCAGGGGGACGGTGCGGGAGTAGGCGGTTTCGATCTGGTGTTCGATCTGGAAACGCGAGAACAACGGCACATCGTCACGGTAGCGCTTGACCCGGTGCACCATATCCGGCATCACGTGGCTCATGAACTGCTGCGCCTGCTCGTAGATGTCGTCGGTGTCGATCAGGATCTCGCCGATGTCGGGCTGGAAATAGTCGCGGATGGCGCGGATGACCAGCGAGGATTCCTGGTAAATCAGGAAGGCGCCCGGGGCGGATTGGCCCGCGCCTTCGATCGCGCGCCACAGTTGCAGCAGGTAGTTCAAGTCCCACTGCAGTTCTTCGACATTGCGGCCAATACCGGCGGTACGGGCAATGACAGACATGCCGGACGGGATTTCCAGCTTGTCCATGGTTTCGCGCAGTTCCTGGCGGTCTTCGCCTTCGACGCGGCGGGACACGCCGCCTCCGCGCGGATTATTCGGCATCAGCACCAGGTAGCGGCCGGCCAGGGAAATGAACGACGTCAGGGCAGCGCCCTTGTTGCCGCGCTCTTCCTTCTCGACCTGGACCATGATTTCCTGGCCCTCGCGCAGCGCGTCCTTGATGGAGGCGTTGCGGACGTCGATGCCTTCCTTGAAATAGCTGCGCGCCACTTCCTTGAAGGGCAGGAAGCCATGGCGTTCTTCGCCGTAATTGACGAAGCAGGCTTCCAGCGAGGGTTCGATGCGGGTGATGACACCCTTGTAGATGTTCGACTTGCGCTGTTCGCGGCCAGTCGTCTCGATGTCGATGTCGATGAGCTTCTGCCCGTCGACAATGGCCACGCGCAGTTCTTCCTGCTGCGTGGCGTTGAACAACATGCGTTTCATTTTTATTTACTCCGTGACTCTGGGGTCAACTAGAGCCGCGGATGACAGGTTTCGCCACCGCGGCAGGTACAGGGATGTACGCGAGGTCGGAGTGCTTGATGAGGGAATTGCCTTAGTGTGCAGTGGCGCAAAGCTTCAGCGCATGGACTGCAACGGGGCGCGGACGTGGTTGGAACAGATGCCGAGCGCGCGCGGCATCCGCGATGCGCAATCCGGCCAGGGCGTTATGGGCCGGGCAGGGCGCAGCGTCAGGCAGCGAGCAGTGTGATGGAGCCAGGTGAAAATTCATGGCATTCAGCGAAATCGGCAAACACGGGCCAACTACATCAACCAGCGAGCAACCTGTAACAGGCATGCTCACCAGACATATCCTTGGTATTCAAGCAATCTTGTCCAACGCCTATGCGCGCTATCCGATTGCAACTACGGTGCAACCCTGACTCGCACAAGGGCGATGCATACACATCTTTTTCGGGTACCGAAAACAATCCGAGCCCCGGGGCCGAGCTGAAGGGCGCGACGTACTCCTGTACATCCCTGCTCCTCTAACTCTGGTCCTGGGCACTCTTGTCATTTTCATGGCGCCCTGTCCATCGAATTTGCAATTCGGCGAGGCTGATGGACACGCCCCTGTGTAGAATGTGCTTTTTATTCTCACACGCGCGCCGGTTTGTAACCGACACGAAACAATTATATCTGCAAAATGAAGGACTTAGCGAGATTTTCTGGAGGTCGGACGGATTCGGCTGCAAATGAACAGTCCTCCCAGGCATCCGCTCAGGTTCGCCTCGTGACGATTTCCGAAGACGAAGCCGACCAGCGCATCGACAATTTCCTGTTGCGCGTCTGTAAAGGCGTGCCGAAAAGCCATATCTACCGCGTGCTGCGCTCGGGTGAAGTGCGCGTCAACAAGGGGCGGATCGACCAGACTTACCGCCTCAAGGAAGGCGACGTGGTTCGGATTCCGCCTGTACGGGTTGCGGAAAAGGCAACGACATCCGTGCCTGGTGCAGAATTCACCATCCTGCTCGAAGACGCCCACCTGCTCGTCATCGACAAGCCGGCCGGTGTGGCCGTGCACGGCGGATCGGGCGTCAGCTACGGCGTGATCGAGCAACTGCGGGCCGCACGTCCGCAAGCCAAGTTCCTGGAATTGGTTCACCGCCTGGACCGAGAGACGTCGGGAGTGCTGTTACTGGCCAAGAAGCGCTCCGCGCTGACCGACCTCCACGAACAGATCCGCGAAGGCGAACTGGACAAGCGTTACTTCGCGTTGGTGCATGGCGAATGGAAAAATTCCCGCCAGCATGTCAAGTTGCCTCTGTTTAAATACACCACGCCGGATGGTGAGCGCCGGGTTCGTGTGCAAGCCGACGGCCAGCCGTCGCATACGGTGTTCAACCTTGTCCGGCGCTTCGGCGACTTCGCATTGCTGGAGGCCGAGCTGAAGACGGGGAGAACCCACCAGATTCGAGTCCATCTTGCGTCCAGCGGTTTCCCGATTGTCGGAGACGACAAGTATGGCGATTTCGGTTTGAACAAGATGCTGCAGAAGGCTGAAGGCGACCGCGTTGCGCTCAAGCGCATGTTCCTGCATGCACATCAGGTCACCTTCCGTCATCCAGATTCCGGGCAGCCGGTCACGCTAAACGCGCCACTTCCACAGGAATGTGAGCGTTTCTTGAAGAGTATCGGCAAGAAGGCGGCTTGAGCCGGGACGCTACAATACATTCACATCACAAGCAGCATTGCTGCACTCGTAATGGCAAAAAAGAAATTTGACCTGATCGTATTCGACTGGGACGGAACATTGATGGACAGCACGAGCACGATCGTGACGTGCATCCAGGCGGCCGCAAGGGATCTGGGACTCCCGGTGCCTGATGACAAACAGGCGGCCTACGTGATTGGCCTTGGCCTTGCCGAGGCCATGCAGGCGGTTGTGCCGGGACTGGAGGCCAAGCATTATCCGCACATGGTGGAGCGTTACCGCTATCACTACTTGACCAAGGACAAGGGTTTGACCCTGTTCGAAGGCGCGCGTGAAATGCTGGCTGACCTCGCCCACGAAGGCTATTTTCTCGCAGTCGCAACCGGGAAGAGCAGGGTTGGTCTGAATCGCGCCCTCGACGCGGCCAACCTGCTTTCCGTATTCGATGCCACTCGCTGCGCAGACGAAACCTTTTCCAAGCCACATCCGGCGATGCTCCAGGAATTGACGCGCGAACTTGGCCAGGATATGCGCCGCACCCTCATGATTGGCGATACCACGCACGACTTGCAAATGGCTGCCAACGCGGGGGCCGCCGGTGTTGGCGTGCATTACGGGGCCCATACGGCACCCGAGTTGCAGGCGTTGGATCCTTTGTTTATCGCAAGTTCCGTGTCCGATCTGCACACCTGGTTACGCGACAATGCATAATGCTCCTATGGAAGAGATTGCGATTCCAGTGTGCGAATCCTCGGCATTGCAGGATCGCGGGAAGGGCGTTCGCTTCCCCGTTACAGCGGGCGGAGAGGACAGTACGGGCTTTGCTGTCCGCTTCGGCAGTAACGTCTATGCCTACCTGAATCGCTGCGCCCATGTTCCGATCGAGCTCGACTGGAACGAGGGCGACTTCTTCGAGTCGAGTGGACTGTACCTGATGTGCTCTACACACGGTGCGCTCTATACGCCTGAAACCGGGCGTTGCGCTGGAGGCCCTTGCCGTGGCGGCCGCCTGAGGCCGATTTCCGTGTTCGAAAGGGATGGCCATGTCTATTGGAGGCCAGATGATTACGTCAAGCCGGTCCGAGCCTGAAAGACAAGAAAACAGATGGTAATGAACGATGATTGAAGACAATTTTGAAGAGCAGAACCAGATTCGCACATCGGTGCCGCCGTCCGCTTCGCACCAAGGCACCGGTTGGGAGCGGGAGGTTCTCGAAAAACTCGCGTTCGCCACATTGCGCGAACAGCGCGCCGCGCGTCGCTGGAACATTTTCTTCCGGATCGTCACGCTCAGCCTTATCGGATTCGGCATGTGGCTCGCATTCGGATATACCCAGCAGGATGCGGAAGTCGTTGGTCCGCATACGGCGCTGATCGAAATTGACGGCACGATCGAATCCGGCACGTCCGGTTCGGCCGATGCGGTCATCCAGGCCCTCAACCGCGCCTATTCAGATGAAAGTTCGGTCGGTGTCGTTCTCCGTATTAATAGTCCCGGCGGCAGCCCGGTGCAGGCAGGAATGATCAATGACGAGATCGGACGCTTGCGGCAAGAATTCCCGAAGAAGCCGCTTTATGTCGTGGTCGACGAAATCTGCGCCTCGGGCGGCTATTACATTGCCGCTGCAGCAGACAAGATTTTTGTCAACAAGGCAAGCATCGTCGGCTCTATTGGCGTGCTGATGGATGGATTCGGTTTCACCGGGCTCATGGACAAAGCCGGGATCGAACGCCGGCTCATGACGGCCGGCGAGAACAAGGGCTTCCTCGACCCCTTCAGCCCGCAAAGCGCGAAGCATCGCAACTACGCGCAGGATATGCTCAATGAAGTGCACCAGCAGTTCATCGATGTTGTGCGCCATGGGCGCGGGGACCGGTTGAAGGAAACTCCGGAAACGTTCTCCGGCCTGTTCTGGAGCGGCTCCAAGGCAGTGGAAATTGGACTGGCGGATGGTTTCGGCACCGTCGATTCAGTCGCGAGGGATGAGCTCAAGGCGGAGGATATCGTCGACTACACCCAGCGAGAAGGTTTATCCGAGCGCCTGCTGAAAAAATTCGGCGGTGCGGTGGGCACAGCGGTAGTGAATTCGCTCTGGACCACCTCGGCCCGCCCGGCATTTCGCTAGGGCGCTAAAGGCAGCCTATGGCACTGTATTGCATCATAGAGATTTTTCAAGGCGCGGAGTCTGATACAGCCTTGATTCCTGCATCCTGCGCTTTATACTGCAGATGTCTGGCGCCGGTTTCGATCCTGTATCGCACAAGAAGCTCGTTACTGGAAAAACTCTCGGACCAGATGTCAGGAGCCGCGTTTCGGACGCGGTGTTGAGAGGCGTAATAGCCTGCTCAAGAACTGCCCGACAGGGCATGCAAAACGGCGGCGCAATACCGCCGTTTTGCGCGTTTACGCGTTACTGTGCAAGCAGCAGGAAAACAGTCGGGCGTTTCTGGATATTCCCGGTTTTCCCTGAAGCTAAGTCTCCTTTCCATTTTGCCGCCGTCTGGGTACGAATGGTTTCTTCGGGCAATGAAAGATCGGTCGCCGTGCAGACCAAGGTGTTTGCCTGGCAAGTGTTTGCAAATGCTTCGAGCAGTGCAGAATTCCGGTACGGGGTTTCGATGAACAGTTGCGTCTGCTTCTCTTGCCGTGACCGCTCCTCAAGGGCTTTGATGCGCTTTGTCCGCTGAGCCGGATCGGTCGGCAAGTAGCCGTTGAATGCAAAGCTTTGTCCGTTCAGGCCGCTTGCCATTACGGCGAGCAGCAGAGAGGAGGGGCCGACCAGTGGTCGTACGCGGATGCCTTCGACGTGAGCCAATCTCACAAGATTGGCACCCGGGTCGGCTACTGCCGGCACGCCTGCTTCCGAAATCAATCCGCCGTCGCGTCCTTCCTTGATTGGCAAGAGCAAGGATGGCAGCGACTTTGCATCGGTGTTGACGTTCAGTTCGTTGATCTGGATTTCCTGAATCGGCTTGCAAAGGGGGTGCGCCGAACCAATGGCCTTCAGGTGTGCCCGAGTGGTTTTGGCATTCTCGGCAATGAAGTAATCGAGCCTCGATGTAATGGCCTGAACTTCGTCGGGAATCACGAATTCCGGTGAGGTTTCCTGGCCCGCACTAAAGGCGCCGAGTGTATTGGGAATCAGGTAAAGGATGCCAGGCATGGTGTCACGCTTGAAAGAATGGTACGCCGGCGCGCCGAAGCATCGAGCACAGGGCGATCATGGGCAGTCCGGTCAAGGCCGTCGGATCGGTGCTTTCGATGCGCTCGATGATTGCAATTCCCAGTCCTTCGTTCTTCGCGCTGCCGGCGCAGTCGTAAGGTTGCTCGATGCGCAGGTAGGCATCGAGTTCGTGGTCGGGCAGTTCGCGGAACGAGACGAAAGTCTGGACGTTTTCGACCTGCAGTCGATCAGCCTCGGTGCGGGCCAAGTCATTCCATAGGCATAGTGCGGTATGAAAGACGACTTTCCTGCCCCGCATCTTCTTTAGTTGGGCCAAGGCGTTTTCATGTGACCCTGGCTTGCCGATTTGCTCGCCATCGAGTGTCGCCACTTGATCGGATCCGATGACGAGCGATCCGGGATTGGACGAGGCAACGAAAGAAGCTTTCTCTTTTGCAAGCCGGAGCGCCGTCTGTTCCGGCGCCTCGTCGGTGAACGGTGTTTCGTCGATATCCGGAACGGATATCTCGAAAGGCATGTGCAAACGCGACAAGAGCTCTTTCCTGTAACGGGAGCTGGATGCCAGGATCAGGCGGGGAAAGGTGGCTGGAGAGGGCATTTTGCATTCATTTTTGAACAAGCGCTCAACAAAAGCGCCCTAACACTTTGACGAATAAGGGAAAAGCCTGTTATTATCGCAGGTTTTCCGGGTTCGGCTCGACGTATGAATGCTTTTGTGATCGACGCTTTTGAATTTTGTCGGCTCAAAGAGCGCCGCGAAGGGGAAATTCCGGTCGCCGACTTGCCCCGTCTGGCCGATGAATCGGTCGACAAGATCGGCGTCGTGCGCTGGGTGCTCGAGGGGGGTAGTGATATGCGCGGACATCCCCAGTTGGTTCTGACTGTGTCGGGTGCATTGAATTTGATGTGCCAGCGCTGCCTGACGCCATTTGCGTTCGAATTCGATTCCGGCGCAACGCTCGTGCTTGCAAAGGACGAGGATGGTGCGGATGCGATTGATGCCCAGCTCGCGGACGAATCCGTCGAGGTAATTGTGGGTGGCAGCAGTTTCGATGTGTCCCAGGTGATTGAGGATGAGGCGCTGCTGGCGATTCCCTTGTCGCCGAAACACGACGTATGTCCGGATCCGGTGGCACGCGAAGCGGAGCAGGAAGTCAAGAAAGAGTCGCCGTTTGCGGTGCTAAAGAAACTGAAGCAGTAGAAGTTCCGAAGAATTCCCGGGATGCAAGGTTTGCAGACCGGATATGTTAAAATTTCCGATCTTAAGGTTTAGGAGTCATCATGGCCGTTCAACAGAACAAGAAGTCCCCGTCCAAGCGTGGTATGCACCGCTCGCACGACCACCTGAGCGTTCCCCCGCTGGCAGTCGAGCCGACCACCGGCGAAACGCATCTGCGCCACCACATCAGCCCGAATGGCTACTACCGTGGTCGCAAGGTCCTCAAGACCAAGAACGACGAATAATTGCAGTCATTGTTCGAGGCTGAAAAGCGGCGCAACGAGTTTGACTTGGCGCCGTTTTTTCATATGCTGAAAAAGTGCATCGCGTCATTTTGAATCACGCCGGATCTGGCCCGCATGCTGGTTAGAGCGAGGTACTGAGTCAAAACATGACAATCAAAATTTCCATCGACTGCATGGGTGGTGATCACGGCCCTTCGGTCACGATCCCCGCAGCCGTCTCCTTCGCTAGTCACGAACCTGGCGCTGAATTGATTCTGGTCGGTCTCGAAGATGTCATTCGGGCCGAACTAAAAAAGCTTAACGCTTCCTCGCACGCTCGCCTCTCGATCGTTAACGCCACGGAAGTCGTGGCCATGGACGATCCTGTCGAGGTTGCGCTGCGTCGGAAGAAGAATTCTTCCATGCGTGTGGCCGTCAACCTGGTCAAGGAAGGCAAGGCCGACGCGTGCGTCTCGGCAGGTAATACGGGCGCGCTCATGGCAGTCTCCCGTTATGTGCTGAAAACGATTCCGGGCGTCGACCGCCCGGCAATCTGCTTCCCCATGCCCAACCAGACTGAGACACCGACGTACATGCTGGACCTCGGTGCCAATGTCGATTGCGAGCCTCAGCATCTGCACCAATTCGCCTTGATGGGTTCGGCGCTGGTGTCCGCGCTCGAGGACAAGGCCAAGCCGACGGTGGGCCTGCTGAATATCGGTGAAGAGGACATCAAGGGAAACGAGGTCGTCAAACAGACCGCTGTGCTCCTGCGCGCTGACCACGAGAAAGGCGTCATTAACTTCTACGGCAACGTGGAAGGGAATGACATTTTCCAAGGCACTACCGACGTTGTTGTATGCGACGGTTTCGTCGGCAATGTCGTACTTAAGGCTTCGGAGGGGTTGGGGCGGTTCCTGAAGACGGTGTTCAAGAACGAGTTCAAGAGCAATCCCGTGAATATCCTCGGCGCTTTTATCGCGCAGGGGGCGCTCAAGGCTATCTCTCAGCGCATGAATCCTTCGCGCTACAACGGCGCGAGTTTCCTCGGCCTGCGCGGCCTCGTCTTCAAGAGTCATGGCGGTGAAGACGCCTATGGCTACGAATGGGCGATCAAGCGTGCATACGATGCCGCTAGCCACGACCTGCTGGCGCGCATTTCGAAAACGATTGCGGAACTGATGCCGCAACAGGAGGCGGTGCCGGCTGCTCCGGTGCCGGGCGATGTCACAGAATTAACTCACCAGAAGACGGCATGACGCTCTACAGCAAAATCATCGGCACCGGCAGCTACCTGCCCCCGAAGCGTGTAACGAACCAGGAACTTGCGGTCCAGCTGGCGGAGAAGGGGATTGAGACCTCCGACGAATGGATTGTTTCCCGCAGCGGCATCTCGGCGCGTCACTATGCTGATCCGGCGGTGCAATCCAGCGACCTTGCCGTTGAGGCGGCAAAGCGCGCATTGGAAGCTGCTCATCTCACTCCGGGTGATATTGATCTCATCATTGTGGCGACCTCCACACCGGACCATTTCGGCGGTTTTCCAAGCACAGCATGTGTCGTGCAGCGCAAGCTCGGCATCAAGAATGGCGGTGCAGCTTTCGACGTGCAGGCGGTTTGTAGCGGTTTCGTCTACGCCGTGTCGGTTGCGGACAGTTTCATCAAATCCGGCGCACACAAGAACGTTCTCGTGATTGGTGCCGAAGTCTTCTCCCGCATCCTGAATTTCGATGACCGTACCACATGCGTCCTTTTCGGTGACGGAGCCGGCGCTATTGTCATGTCCGGTTCGAGCGAGCCCGGCATCCTGGCTACGAAGTTGCATGCGGACGGCAGCCATGGCGACATCCTGTGTGTTCCTGGCAGCGTGACCGGCGGCGTCATTGAAGGAAGCGCATTTCTTTACATGGATGGCCAGGCAGTATTCAAGCTCGCCGTCTCCGTTCTCGAAAAGGTTGCGAACGAGGCCTTGGAAGCAGGTGGTCTTCAATCGTCGCAAATCGATTGGCTCGTGCCCCATCAGGCCAATATCCGCATCATGCAGGGCACAGCAAAGAAGCTCGGTCTGCCGCAGGAAAAGATGGTCGTCACGGTAGACCAGCACGGCAATACATCTGCGGCATCCATTCCCCTTGCACTGGATACCGCGGTGCGCGAAGGCCGCATCAAGCCCGGACATAACGTCATGATGGAAGGCGTCGGCGGCGGCTTTACCTGGGGTGCGGTCCTCGCACGCATGTGACAACCAACTCAACTCACGATAACGAATGACCAAGTTCGCATTTGTATTTCCCGGGCAGGGATCGCAAGCCATTGGTATGTTGAACGGATTTTCCGGCAACGAGGTTGTGCAGCAGACCGTTGCCGAGGCATCGGACGCATTGCAATTCGACCTCGGTAAACTGATTGCGGAAGGCCCCAAGGAAGAACTCGATCTCACGACCAACACTCAGCCCGTTATGCTGACCGCGGCGGTGGCCTTCTATCGCGCATGGATTGCCGCAGGCGGCAAGACTCCCGACATCGTTGCGGGGCACAGCCTTGGCGAATACTCGGCCCTGGTCGCCTCAGGCGTCATTCCATTCAAGGATGCCGTTCCTCTCGTGCGTTTCCGCGCACAAGTCATGCAGGAAGCCGTGCCCGTCGGGCAGGGCGGCATGGCCGCAATTCTCGGCCTCTCTGACGACGATGTGCGTGCAGCATGCCAGGATGCGGCGCAGGGTGAGGTCGTGGAAGCAGTCAATTTCAATGCGCCCGCCCAAGTCGTAATCGCGGGTCACAAGGCGGCAGTCGAACGTGCGTGCGAGGCGGCGAAGGCGAAGGGGGCCAAACGTGCGCTGCCACTGCCAGTGTCCGCACCTTTCCATTCGTCCCTGTTGAAGCCCGCGTCCGACCGCCTGCGCGATTACATGGTCGGTCTCGCTTTCTCCGCACCTCAATTGCCCCTGATTAACAATGTGGACGTCGCCGTAGTGCAGGATGTCGCCAGCATCAAGGACGCGCTTGTCCGTCAGGCGGCAAGCCCCGTGCGTTGGGTCGAGACGGTTCAGAAAATGGCTGCCGAGGGCGTGACGCATGTGGTCGAGTGTGGTCCTGGTAAGGTGCTTGCCGGCCTCACCAAGCGCATCAACGGCGACCTGACAGGTGAAGCAATCATCGACCAGGTCTCTATGGACAAAGTACTGGAGCTTCTCAAGTGAATTTGAACAATCAAGTCGCCCTGGTTACCGGGGCATCGCGTGGTATCGGCCGTGCCATTGCGCAGGAGCTCGCAAAACAGGGCGCCAAGGTTATCGGAACCGCCACCAGTGAAGCTGGCGCTGCAGCTATCTCGGAATACCTTGCAGCAGTCCGTCCTGATTGCGGCAAGGGTGCCGTGCTCAACGTCACGGACGCAGACGCTTGCAATGCGGTAATCGACATGGTGCAGAAAGAATTCGGCGGCCTTTCCATCCTCGTCAACAACGCCGGCATCACCATGGACCAATTGGCCATGCGGATGAAGGACGAAGAATGGGATGCGGTCATCGCAACCAACCTGACTGCAGTCGGTCGTCTTTCACGCGGTGTATTGCGCGGCATGATGAAGGCGAAATACGGGCGCATCATCAATATCACATCCGTTGTCGGCTCGTCGGGCAATGCAGGTCAAATGAATTACGCCGCAGCAAAGGCAGGCGTTGCCGGCATGAGCCGGGCGCTTGCCCGCGAGATCGGCAGCCGCAACATAACCGTCAATTGTGTCGCCCCGGGTTTCATCGACACTGACATGACTCGCGAACTGGGCGAGCAGCAGACCGCTGCGTTGATGCAGCAGATACCGCTCGGCCGCTTCGGCCAGCCGGAGGACATCGCTGCGGCAGTCGCATTCCTTGCCTCGCCACAAGCAGGCTACGTCACGGGTACGACGCTGCACGTGAATGGCGGGATGTACATGAGTTAAATGGCTTTTAGGCGCTTTTGGCTGAAGATCAAGCATTATTGAAAACAAAAGCCAAAAGTGAATTTTCACTGCGCAAACCTGATAAAATGCGCGCACTTTCTGTAATCCACTGGAGGGGTAATATGTCCGATATCGAACAACGCGTTAAGAAGATCGTCGCCGAGCAGCTGGGCGTCGCCGAAGCCGACATCAAGAATGAATCGTCTTTCGTCGATGACCTCGGTGCCGACTCGCTTGACACGGTTGAACTCGTGATGGCACTCGAAGACGAATTCGAAATGGAAATCCCTGACGAGCAGGCTGAAAAGATCACGACGGTGCAACAGGCGATCGACTACGCCAAGGCACACGTCAAGGCCTGATGCTGTTTTGATTCAAACCAGGAGTACCGCTTGAGCCGCTCTCGTGAACGTCGTGTCGTAGTGACCGGCCTCGGATGCGTTTCGCCCATTGGCAATTCGATTGCTGATTCTTGGGCTGCGCTAATCGAAGGCAAGTCTGGCATTGCGACCATCACCAAATTTGACGCCACGCCTTTTTCCACCCGCTTTGCCGGCGAGGTCAAGGGCTTCAATATCGAGGATTACATCCCCGGTAAGGAGGCGCGTCACATGGATGACTTCATCCACTTCGGGATGGCCGCAGGTATACAGGCGATTCAGGACAGCGGCCTGACCGCAACCGAGGAAAATGCCGAGCGTATCGGCGTTATCGTCGGTTCCGGTATCGGCGGGCTTCCGATGATCGAAGAAACGCACGCTGAACTGACGAATCGCGGCCCCCGCC
>NZ_LSTO01000001.1:4103428-4114804 GCF_002211445.1 Noviherbaspirillum denitrificans
CACAAGAACCGGTTCACCGAAGAAATACACTCACCGAACAATCCCACCTTTAGCAAACGTCTCGCTCGTCGTCCCGCTCAAATGCCCGCGCAACCACTTATGCGCGGGACTGCGCGTATCCCGCTCATGCCAAAGCATATCCACATGCACATTCGGCAAATCGAACGGCAATTCCTTGGTGATCAGTGCGCCGGTGATACCGGTAGAGGCAATCAGGTGCCGCGGCAGCACGGTGATGAGGTCCGAGGTGGCGACGACGCGCCCGGCGGTGAAGAACTGGTTCACCGTCAGCAGGATGCGCCGCTCGCGCCCGATCTTGGCGAGCGCCTCGTCGACCAGGCCGTGCGCGCGGCCGGAGAAGCTCACCAGCAGGTGGTTGGCGTCGCAATAGCTGTCCACGGTGAGTTCTTCATGCGCCAGCGGGTGGTCCTTGCGCATCACGCACACATAACGCCCTGAATAAAGCTGCTCGTGGCGGATCGGCGAGACCGACACGCCCTGCCCGCCGGCGAGCTGGGCGGTGACGCCGGGGAAAAAGCCGACGGCGAGGTCGATGTCGCCGCGAAGCAACATCGGACGCGGTTCACGCGTGGTCAACGGCACCATGCGGATGGTCAGTTTCGGCGCTTCGCGTTCGATCGAGCGGACGAGAGCGGGCAACCAGAGTGCGGCAGTCGCATCGGCCATTGCCAATCGGAAAGTGTTATGTGCGTCTGCAATATCGAAGTTCTGTTCCGGCGTGATTGCTTCTTCCAGTGCAGACAGCGCCTGGCGCACCGCCGGCCACAGGTTTTCGGCGCGCGGCGTCGGCTTGACGCCATGTGCGGTGCGGATCAGGAGCTCATCGCCCAGCGAGTCGCGCAGGCGGCGCAAGGCATTCGAAACGGCCGGCTGGGTCATTGCGAGGCGGTTGGCGGCGCGGGTGAGGTTCTGTTCCGTCATGACCGCGTCAAATACCCGGAGCAGGTTCAAATCCAGTGTGAGAAAACTCATGGCATTGCCCTAATCCATTGATTAATAAAAAGAAAAATTTTTCCTGGTATTCACAGGAAGTATAGCTGATATGCAAAATGGAAATTGGTTCTATATCTTACCCGTGCATATACTGCGATGCAGCAAAACAGTAAAAATTGTATTGGAGTAAGCCATGTCCGTCCTGTCCCTCGCATTCCCCGCTGAAGCCATCGCCGCCAATGTGCTGACCGTTGCCCGCCCGCTGCTGGGCCTGGGCGTCCTCGCCGCCATGATGGTGGTGTTCAAGCCGCTGCTGGTTGGCCTGCTGCGCGCCGCCCTGCTGGTCGTCAAGCCGCGCAAGTCGCTGGAAGAGCGTTCCCAACGCCGCATGCTGCAAAGCGTGCTGATGCTCAACCGCATGGCCCGCGATTTCGACGGTGTCCAGCCTAGCCTGGCCAACGAACTGCGCGCCATCGCATCCCGTCAGTAAGCGTGAACTAATTCAGGGACCGAGAGCCAAACATGTCCACTGTCGCACATCCGAGCCTCGCAACGCGTTCGTATGCCAGCCGGCTTCCGGCCGACGGCGTATTCAGCAGCGTGGTGCTGCGCCTGCGCCGTTCGCGCAGCCTGGCATCGATGCTGCCGGCACTGCTGTTCAGCGGCCTGATGACGATGGTGGTGACGGCGGTGATGCACGTCACGGCGGACGGTTCCCTGAATCACTGGCTGGAAAGCTGGCTGACCGCCTGGCCGATCGCCTTCCCGGTCGCTTATCTGGCCGGACCCGTGGTGCTGAAGCTGTCGGCGGCGATTTCCGCACCGGCACGCATGCAGGCGCGCGAACCCGGCCTCGCATTTGGCGATATCGCCGATGCTTCGCGCCGCGTGACGCGCCGTAACGGCCGTGTAGTCTTGCGTGGACTGAAGCCCGCATACGACGTCAGCGCTGCGTAACAGTTGTCTCCTCCTCCCTCCTAAGGAAGGATTGGCCCCGCCGGTCGAGCCCGCGGGGCTTTTTTATGCCTGGCCTCAGAGGCGCATGCCACGCGCCCGAAATCGGTCAAAGGGGATGTTTCCGCGAGCGATACGCTCTAAGATACACACTCGTTCAGGAGGTGTCATACATGCAGGCCCCGCGTCCGCTCAATAAACTTGCCATGATTCTCGCCGCCGCCGGCCTTGCCGCGTGCACGACCACGGCGACCAACCAGAAAGTCACGATCCAGGAAGACTTCGCTTCCACGGATATCCATGCGCACAGTTTTCCGGGGACGGACAAGGCAACTTGTGAAGCAGCGCGCCGTGCGCTGCTGAGCCAGGGCTATGTGATCCACGAGGCGAATCCGTCGCTCGTGCGGGGCCGCAAGAATTTCCAGCCCGGCGCCGACGTCCATATGCAGATCGAATTCCACATCGTGTGCGCACCCGACAGCAAGGGCAGCAATAGCACGACCGCCTTCGTGACCGCGGTGCGCGACCGTTATTCGCTGAAGAAGTCCAGCACCTCCGCCAGTCTCGGCGTGCCGGCGCTGGGCTCCCTGTCGGTGCCGTTCGGGATGAGCGATGAATCCCTGGTGCGCGTCGCCAGCGAAACCATCGCCAACAAGCTGTTCTACGAGCGCTTCTTCGCGCTGGTCGAACGCTATTTCGATGACTCGTCGGTGCCGGAACCGGAGACGACAGCGAATCAACTGGGCGACCAGTGAACGGCCCGATCGATCCGGCGCTGCTGGAATTGCTGGTCACGCGCGAAATGCCCTTCGGTAAATACAAGGGCCGCCTGATCGCCGACCTGCCGGGGCATTACCTGAACTGGTTTGCGCGCGAAGGCTTCCCGCCCGGCGAAACCGGGCGCCTGATTGCGCTGATGCAGGAGATGGACCACAACGGCCTGCGCCCTCTGCTCGACCCTTTGCGGCACAAGCCGCGTGTCTATCGCTGAACGGCAGCGAGCGCCTGTCGCGCGAGCGCAAGCGCACCCTCGTAGGACAGCGCCACTGCAATGAACAGGTTGTTGTGGCAGAACACCGCGTCCGCAACGCCGGTCACCGCTGCCAGTTCCTCGCCCTGCAAGCCCGCCCATTCTTTCGGCAAGTCGGCACGCGCCTCAAAGGTGTCCGGATTGGCCGGCACCGTGTTCAGTGAATAGCGGCCGTCCGCAATGCCGTAGCCGATGACGAACAGCACCTTCGGCATCTCATTGCGCACCACGCCGGTCCACGGCAAGGCCCCGTTGTCGAGTACCAGCAGGCGGCCATCTTCCAGCACCGGCGCCTTGCGCACGCGCTCGAGCGCCAGCATGCTGCCGACGCGGTAGCGAACCTGGTTGACGAGCACGTCGGCAACGACTTCCATCGCGCGCCGGAATTGCTTGAGCCGCAGCGCATCCGCCGCTTCGACACCGCCGGCTTCCTGCTCGTCGAGCCAGGTCGGGTTGAAGCCCGACACCACCGCCGACAAGCCATAACCGCCGGGCGCGTTGCGCGCCGTGCCGGTGTCCGACATGTCGAGGTACTGCACCAGGTCGTTATCGATGGCCCAGGCAATCTGCTGGGCCTCTTCGGGTGCGAGCGTATGGCCGACGTGCTTCTGCGCCAGAAGCGTTACGCAGCGCGGACCGTGCGTGCGCCATACCAGTCCGGCGCTGGCATACCCCACGCCCGACAGGCGCGCGCCAGAGAAGTCTTTCTGGTGGTGGTCGAAGCGTCCCGCCTGCGGATCCCAGATGCCGCCGACATCGACCGCGAAGTCGGCCGCGCGGATGCGCTCCGGATCGCGCGTGCGGACCAGCGCGCAGCCCGGGAAAACAATGTCCAGCACGGTAACCGCCCAGACATCGTCGGCGTGGAATTTTCCGGAGTGGGTGGCAATGATCATGGACGCAGGAGAAATGGCGGGAAAGACGCCATTCTAATGCGCCGCGGGACGATTACCCCGGCGGATCGAAATCCAGCGGCATTTGCCCCACGCGCCGCGCCTGGTCCGACTGCTGGTCGAAGTTCTGTTCTTCGGCGATCGAATAGCGGCCGTCATCCTCGTCCTGCCCGGCCTGCGAAAGCGAGGCTGGCGACTGCGTGGCCTGCTGCTGCTGGACATCCGCATCGCGCTCTTCCATGAATTGCTTGAAGCGCGCGAGGTCGTCCTCGATCCGCATCGCCACCATCTGCTCGGGATTGCCGCTGCGCTCCGCCGGAACCAGCGCCGGGTCGCATTCCACCGTCATCGTCAGGCGCGCCTGGCTGTCGCCGACCGGCTGCAGTTCGACCTTGCCCGACTGCATCGGCCCGCCTTCATTGCGCCAGGCAATACAGCGGTCGGGGATTTGTTCGACGATTTCGGAGTCCCACTCCAGCGGCTGGTACGACATCTTTGCCGACCAGTGCAGGTGGGTGTTGTCGAGCTGGTGCACGGTCTCGACATCCTGCATGAAGCGCGGGTAATCCTCGAACTGCATGAGCTGTTGATAGACGACGTGTACCGGCACGCCGATATCGATCGATTGCTGGATCCTTGCCATGTTGAACCTCCATCTCTTTTCAACCTCAGAGCACAAGTTCCGTAACAAGTTGCGTGAACGAGGACAGTGAACCATGAGAGCAGACAACGCCCTTTCCCATCTGTACGACCGTGAGCGGTGCATTGCCGTGCTGCAGGACGGATCGAAGCGCGAAGTGTGGTGGAGCCGTGACGAATGGACCTTCTTTTATCCGGGATCGCAGGAGCCGCTGCGCTTCGAGCACATCAAGGAATGGCGGCCGGCATCGATCGATCCACATTAAGGAGTACATATGATGCAAACAATGACCTCACAGTCGATGCAGCAATGCATCGACGACTGCCTGCATTGTCACCGCACCTGCCTGCAGACGGCGATGAACCATTGCCTCGAGACAGGCGGTCCGCATACCGAGCCTGAACATTTCCGGCTGATGATGCATTGCGCCGACATCTGCCGGCTCGCCGCCGACTTCATGCTCGGCAGTTCGTCTGTGCACGGTCCGGTGTGCGCCGCCTGCGCCGAGGTGTGCCATGCCTGTGCGCAGAGTTGCGAACAGGTTGGCGGCATGGACGAATGCGTGCAGGCATGCCGTGCCTGCACCGAAAGCTGCCGCCAGATGGCGCAGGGACTGGATCTGGGCAACTTCACCGGGCAGGCGCGTACGACAAGTACGCTGCAGGACCGGCTGCCGATGTAAATGGTGGCCATGATGCATACGACACCAGGCCAGAACCCGCCGGAAGTCCCGGTCACGCTGCCGTCCGGGCCGGAGATACAGCCGGCATGGCAGCCCGAGCCGGAAGTGCCTTCGTTGCCGCCGGATACCTTCGATCCCGGCGCACCCACCGGACCTGAAGTGGTGCCGGATACGACGCCGGCCGAAGTGCCCGACCCCGGGGAAGCCCGTCAGGATTTCCCGGGTGCTTTTTCGGGCAGGTCGAAGTAGTAGTTCATGCGCCGCCGGGGCGCGAGGTATTCGAGCGTGGCGCGCGGCAGCTGTGCCGGGCGCAGGCATTCCGCGATCTGCAGTTCGGGCTCGGATTCGAGGTCGAGCACGACGGCTTCGCTGCTGGGCACCTCGGGATCGTGGATCAGGACGCTGGGGCGCAGCGGCTTGCTGGAATTGACCGCAACCACCAGGCCGTGCGTGCCGTCCGACAGCTTGACCACGGTGCCCGGCGGATAGACGCCGAGGCAGCGGATGAAGATGCCCAGCGGGCCGGCATCGAGCTGGTTGCGCTTCTGCGCATACATGTGCGACAGCGCCGCATAGGGGGTCAGCGAGTCGGCCGGATTGATGCGGTTACAGAGATTGTCGTAGATGTTGACGATGGCGACGATGCGCGCCAGCGGGGAGATCTGGTCGCCCTTCAGGTGGCTCGGGTAGCCCGTGCCGTCCACGCATTCATGGTGCTGCAGGATGATTTCGGTGGCCTTCTTCGACAGCCCGAGCTTTTGCGCGACGGGCAGGCCGTATACGCAATGTTGCTCGATCAGGTTCTGCTCGGCGCGCGTCAGGCCGCTGCCCTTCATCAGCACGCGGTCCGGAATGTCGAGCTTGCCGATGTCATGGAACAGGCAGCCGAAGCCGAGCTCCTTCACTTCTTCGCGGTCCAGCTTCATCTGCTTGGCGACCATCATCGCCAGCACCGAGACGTTGAGCGAGTGGAAGTACAAGTCCTCGCCGCCGTACTTGTCCTTCATCAGGTGGATCGCGATGTCGCGGTCGGTCAGCATGGAATCGACCATCTCCTCCACCAGCTCGTTCGCACGCTGATAGGCTTCCTGCGGCTGCGAGAAGAGATTGCTGTTGATGGTCTTGAGCGTGCCCGCGGTCTTGAGGAACTTGCGCTCGCACTCGACGACCGACGCACGCAACTGGTTGATGCGCTCGAGGCGTTCGCGCTTGGCCTTCGCCATCGCGCTTTCAACGGGCGCCGCCGTTTCCGTTTGTGGCGCGGGCGTTTCAGGCGCTGCGGGCGGAGGCACCACGTCGCTGCGCGCAGGATCGATGCGAACCTTCTTCAAACCCAGCTGCCTGAGCTTGGCCAGCTGTTCCTCGCTCTTGATCTTGAAGCTGTTGCGCGCGAAATCATGGTCCAGCCAATGCATGTCGAGGATGACGAACATCCCGACTTGCAACTGGTCGATGACGACAGGATAGGTTTTTGTCTCGGCATTCATGGAAGCGCGCTGCCCATTGCAGATTGGACATTCTAACAGCCGGCCTCCAGGAAATGACCAGTGGCATGCGATGGAAATTTTGCCAATTTTTGCCCGGGCGTTTGTGCGCCCTCAATCCTGCACGCATTCAGCTTCGTAAGCTGATCCGATGGAACAGCCCAAGCAAGCCAAGGAACGTGTGCGCCAGTACATGGAGCGCCGCCAGACCGAACGCCGGCAGAACGCGCGCTCGCCCTTGCACGAGCCCGAACAGATCCGGCACGAGATCGGCTGGGACATGGTGGAGCGCCGGCAGCAGGACCGGCGCGGCAAGTAGCATAATGGCCGCTTCGACATCCTTCTCCCGATACCATGAAAGCCATTGTCACCGGACACTCCCGCGGCCTCGGCGCCGCCGTCGCCGCCGAACTGCTCGGACGCGATATCCCCGTGCTCGGCCTGTCGAGGAAGACGAACCCGGAACTCGCGCAGCGCTTCCCCGCATTGCTGCGACAGGCGGAGCTTGACCTCGCTGACAGCACGGCGCTGACGCAATGGATCGCCGACGGCGAGCTCGCGGCCTTCCAGGATGGCGGGCCGGTCCTGCTGGTCAATAACGCGGGCGTGGTGCAGCCTGTCGGCCCGCTGAATGCGCAAGCCGTGGATGAAGTTGCGCGTGCCGTCGCGCTCAACGTCGCGGCGCCGCTGATGCTATCGGCGGCGCTCTGCGCGACGAGGCAGGCGGGCGAAGTTCGCATCCTGCACGTCTCCAGCGGCGCCGCGCGCAATGCCTATCCGGGCTGGAGCATCTACTGCGCGACCAAGGCGGCGCTCGATCATCATGCGCGCGCCGTGGTCCTCGACAAGCTGCCCGGCGTGCGCATCTGCAGCCTCGCGCCGGGTGTGATCGATACCGACATGCAGGCGGCGATCCGTTCGACGTCATTGGAGAACTTCCCTTTGCGCGAACGCTTTGAAGCGATGAAGCGCGAAGGCAGCCTTGCCAGTCCCGCCGATTGCGCGCGCAGGCTGGCGGACTACCTGCTGGGTGCGCGCTTCGGCGAATCGCCGGTGGCCGACCTGCGCGATTTCTAGGCCGCCTGCATCCGCGTCGGCATCGCTGCTGCGGGGGCAGCCTTCACGTTCACCACCATATTCAGCGCGAACACCAGCACGCCGGCGGCGGTCGTCATTTCACCGGCAATCAGGACCGGCACCACCGCAGTATTCCCGGTCAGCACCAGCGCCAGCGCGCCCATCATCACCGGCACGCCAAGATTGTGCAGCAGGAAATGCGCCTTGCCGAGGCGGCTGTGCGCGGCACGCGGGAAAAACAGGTAGAACAGGCCGGCCAGCGCACCGGTGGTCCAGCCCAGCAGGTTGAGGTGGGCGTGCACCGGGCGCATCGCGAACTGTTGCGTGGCGCCCATCACGATGCCGAGCGCGATACCGGCGATCAGGTAGACGATCGCAATGCGGAACCAGGCGAGGCCGAGCGGGGACGGGGCAATGTCGACAGTGGAATGTTGCATGATGTTCTCCTTCGATGGCAGGCGGCGGGATTGCCGTTGATGCGTATCGTAGGGAACGCGGGCGAGGCGGTATTGAAGAAATCCGACATTACACGCCGAGCGCGCGGTTGAAAAAATCCGATGCATGCAGCGTCGGCCGCATCAGCTGCTCGGCCAGTTCGCGGTCCGGCGGCAGGAAGCGCGCGGGCGTGGTGCCGGTCATGCTGCGGAATTCCCGCACCATGTGCGCCTGGTCGCTGAATCCTGTCTCGGCGGCAATCTCGGCCCAGCTTAGTCCCGAATGGAAATGCGCGGCCAACCGCTGCAGCCGCACCACGCGCGCCACCGCCTTGGGGGTCATGCCGACCCAGGCGAGGAAGCGCCGCTCCAGCTGCCGCTCGCTCATGCCGAGCTGCGCCGCCAGTTCGCTGGTGCGCGTCATGCCGCCGGTCGACGCGATCTCGCGGAAGGCCCAGGCGACCAGCACATCGCTATCCTTTGCATCTAAGCGTTCGAGCAGCCAGCGCCGCACGAGGACGACACGTGCCGGGGCGTCCGGCGCTTCCGCGAGCTGCTGTTCGATGCGTTCCGCCGCCGCGTGGCCGACGACGTCACGCAAATCGGTATGGCGGGCGGCGAGCGACTGCATGTCCGAGCGGAACAAGCGGGCCGCGCCCCAGGGAGTCAGCTTGACCACCACGCTGCCCAGCACGCCGGTGCCGTGCAGCTGTACCGCGCTGTCGTGCGCGCCGGTGATGTGGCTACCGAGGATTTGCGTCTTGCCTGCGAGCGCGACACGCAATGGCGCGCCGTACTGGAAGGCGAGGGAAACCGTCACTTCCGGCAGCAGGTGTACGTCGGGCATCGCCAGCACCGCGGCGCCGGCGGCCCGCACGTCCCACAGCCCGTAGGCGAGCTGTTCCAGCCCGGGACCGGGCGGGAATTCCTCATTGACGTATTCGCTCAGGAAAGCGGCGGCATCCATGTCGCCATTGTAGCGGCGCGCCGCTCAAAAACCGGGAAGGCTGTCTTGTGCGCGCTTGCGCGCGATCATCGGCGCCGCGTGCGCGGCCAGCCGTTCGGCCGGGTAGCGCGCGAAGAAATGGCCGGCCTCCTCCAGCGGGCAATGCAGCCAGTCGTCGACCTGCCCTTCGTCGAGCAGCACCAGCATGCGCTTCTCGTCGTCCGGCTTGTGGAAACGCTGCATCAGCGGATGGCCGTCGGCATTGATGGTGAGCATGGTGAAGGACAGCAGCGGCAGGCCGTTCGGGCCGTCCTGCTTGACGTCCCACAGGCCGGCGATGGCCAGCGGCGTGCCGTCGGCATCCACGATTTCCCAGCGCTCGGCCTTGCCCGTTTCGTAGGACGGCTCGTAGAAGGTGCTGGCCGGGATCACGCAGAACTGGCGGCGCTTCCAGGCGTTGCGGAAGCTCGGCTTGGTGGCCACCGTCTCGGTGCGCGCATTGTAGGTCTGGCGCGCGAGCTTGGTGTCTGCCCAGTGCGGGACCAGGCCGAACATGCCGAGGGCAGCGGCGCGGTCGCCGTGCACGGCGTCGGCGCGCGGCAGCCGGATCAGTGGCGCCATGGAACCGGGGAAGGCCTCCGCCGCGTAAGCGGAATCGGGTGCCGCGACGCCGAAGCGCTGTTGCAATTCATCACGGGTGGAAGGACGGTAATTGGCGCACATAGGCGCATTTTAGTGCGCGTTCGAGTCGGTTGCAGGCGAACCGCATAACGATGCTTGCCGGAAACCTGGCTGCGGCGTATCGTGGCCGGATCAGGGAGAACGCAAGAATGAGCCCCACCCGTATCCGCCTCGCCGCGATCGCCTGCCTGCTGGCAGCCGGCGCCGTGCAGGCGGACGACACCAAGATCTACAAGTCCTACGATGCCGCCGGCCGGCCGGTCTTTTCCGATCGCCCGCTCAACCGCAGCTCGCAGGTCTATGCGATGTTCGACGGCACCCACCTGTGGCCACGTTCCGGCACCGGTCCGGTGTCGCTGCCGCAGCTGTCCGCACGCCGCAAGGCGATCGAGCCTATCGTCCAGCGCGTCGCGCAATCGCACGGCATCCAGGCCGCGCTGCTCAAGGCCATCATCGAAGTCGAATCCGGCTTCAATGCCAATGCCCTCTCGCCGAAAGGCGCGGTCGGCCTGATGCAGGTGATGCCCGCCACCGCCGCGCGCTACGGCAGCTTCAACCTCTATTCCCCCGAGCAGAATGTCGACGTCGGTGCGCGCTACCTGCGCGACCTGCTGGCCATGTTCGACGGTAACGTGCGGCTCGCCGTCGCCGCCTACAACGCCGGCGAAAACGCGGTCATCCGCCACGGCCGGCGCGTGCCGCCCTACCAGGAAACGATCAAGTACGTTCCCATGGTGCTGGAGCGCTACGACCGCTTCCGCACGGCCTCCACCTACTGATTTCCCTCGGTCCGCGCGTGTATATTTTTGCGCGCAAGGCATGCTAGGATGCGAAAAATTATCAAAATTGCATCGCATGGGGGAGGCGTCGCATGAAAGTACTCATCACCGACAACGATCGCGCGTCCGCAAGCTTCATCCGCAACGCCCTGCACGACTGGGGCCACGAGACCGCGCTGGCCGGTGACATGGCAGGCATATGGGAGGTACTGCACCGGGATGACGATCCGCTCATCGCGATCATCGATTGCAGCCTGCCGGGACTGGATGGGCTGGACCTGTTCCGCAACATCCGCGCGACCATCAAGCGGCGCAGTGTCTACCTGATCCTGCTCAGCACCCATGTCGACCCGGCCTACCTCACCGAGGCGCTCGAAGCCGGCGCCAACAACTACATCACGCGCAGCACCGGCCATGCCGACCTGCGCATCTGCATCGAAACCGGCCGCCGCCTGCTGGAGCTGGAAGAAGCGCTGGCGGCCCGTTCCACGCGCGATACCCTCACCGGTCTCTACAACCGCGACACCGTGGTGGACCACCTGAAGAAGGAAATGCTGCGCTGCCAGCGCGAGCGCGCACCGCTGTCGATCGTGTTCACCGACCTCGACCGCCTGCAGCAGATCAACGACCGCAGTGGCCATCTCGTGGGCGACGCCGTGCTGCAGGAAGTGTCGCGCCGCCTCGGCAGCGCGCTGCGCTTCTACGACCACCTCGGCCGCTACGGCGGCGACGAGCTGCTGACGATCCTCCCCAAGTGCAATACCGCCGGCGCCCTGGAAGTGGCCGAGCGCGCGCGCATGGCGGTGGCTGCCTATCCGATCC
>NZ_LSTO01000001.1:4114814-4134178 GCF_002211445.1 Noviherbaspirillum denitrificans
AACCTTCTCGGATATCGCCAACGGTATCGCGGTCAAGCGCGGCTTCTGGCTGGGCGATGCGTTTGCCTCCGGCGGCTCCAATGGCTACGACCACAAGAAGCTGGGCATCACCGCCAAGGGCGCATGGGAAGCGGTCAAGCGCCACTTCTACGAGATGGGCCACGACTTGAATACCACGCCGATCACGGCTGTCGGTATCGGCGACATGTCGGGCGACGTGTTTGGCAACGGCGTGCTGCTGTCGCACCAGTTGAAGCTGGTGGCGGCCTTCGACCATCGCCACATCTTCATCGACCCGAATCCCGACCTGGAAAAGTCCTTCAATGAGCGCCAGCGCATGTTCGCCCTGCCGCGTTCCTCCTGGGACGACTATGACAAGTCGCTGATTTCCGAAGGCGGCGGCGTGTGGCACCGCACCGCGCGCAGCATCGACCTGTCGCCGCAGGCCCGTGCCGCGCTCGGCATCGAGGCGACGAGCATGGCACCGGAAGAACTGCTGCATGCGATCCTGATGGCACCGGTCGACCTGTTCTACAACGGCGGTATCGGCACCTACATCAAGGCCTCGACCGAATCGCACGAGCAGGTGAAGGACCGCGCCAACGATGCGATCCGTGTCGACGGCCGCGACCTGCGCTGCAAGGTGGTGGCGGAAGGGGGTAACCTCGGCGCGACCCAGGCGGGCCGCATCGAATTTGCGTCGAGGGGCGGCCATATCTTCACTGATGCGATCGATAATTCCGCCGGCGTCGATTGCTCCGACCACGAAGTCAACGTCAAGATCTGGCTCGATACCGAAGTCAACGCCGGCAAGCTCGGCGCCGACGAACGCAACCATCTGCTGAACGAGATCACGCCGGACATTGTGCGCCTCGTCCTGCGCGACAACACGCTGCAGACGCACCTGCTCGTGCGCGAGGCGCAGGCGCAGTTCGACGACACCGTGCACGATAGCTATGCGTCGCTGATCGCGATGCTCGAAGCCGAGGGTGTGATCTCGCGCAAGCTGGAGCAATTGCCGACAGCGGCCGAACTGGTCACGCGCAAGAACGAGGGCAGGGGACTCACCACGCCCGAACTGGCCGTGGTTGTCGCCCATGTGAAGAACCGCTACAAGCGCTTGCTGGCTGAGCTGAACCTGACGCAGTTTGCGTGGGCACGCACCCTGCTGACGCCGTATTTCCCGCACGCGCTGGTCGCTACCCGCGACCCGCTGGAACATCCGCTGGCCAATGCCATCCTGGCCACCGTGCTCGCAAACGAATCGGTCAACCGCTGCGGTCCCGTCATGCTGGCGGAAATTGCGCAAGCGCGCGGTGTGAAGGAAACGGATGTGATCTGTGCCTGGGCGCAGGCATGGGCGGCGCTGAACCTCGCACCGGTGTTCGATACGCTCGACGCCCATGCGCTGCAGGTGCCGCGCGAAGTGTCGCTCGCGGTCGATCAGCATACCCGCGCATTGCAGAAGGCCGTGATCCAGGGCGTCCTCTCGGTGCCCGAACAGCAGCTGCGCGAATCCGGCGCACTGGCCGAGCTGACCGCACTCTTCGGCATGCCGGAAGGCGTGCAGGAACTCGCGCCCGCCGTGCCTTCCTCGCTGCCGCTGCAAGGCATGCCCGCACCTTTTGCGCAAGCGTGCGAGACGGTGGAAGCGATCGAAGGCATCGCTGACTTCCTGTTCGCCGGCCTGTCGGTGCCGCGTCCGGAAGGCATGAGCCTGCCGCAGTTCCTCAAGCTCGGCATGGCGCTGCGGCGCCAGGCCGGCATCGACGGACTGGAGCGCGTGCTGATGCATGCGCCCGCCAGCGCTACCCAGGAACCCCTGCGCGACCATGCATTGCAAGCCTTGCGCCGCGCGCAGCAACGACTGTTGATGCGCGTGCTGCAGCAGGCGCCCCTCGGCACGCGGCCGGTCGCCGATCCGGCGGCGGTGGTGGCTGCCCTCATCGACAAGCTCAAGGTCGGCGCGCGCATGGCGGACGGCCAGCCCAACCTCGAACTGGCGGTGCTGGATGCCTGGGCCTTGTCCGAGGCAGCATCGACGGCATCGGACGGCGCATGATGCAGGCAATCATGGAAAACAGCCTTCACGACAGCGTGCGTTCCTTGGCGGAAGCCGATTTCACGCACGCAGCCGACAGTTTTGCCAACGCCGGCTTCAAGGTGCGCCTGCCGGCGAAGGGCATCCTGCAGGTCGTGTCGTCCAGCCACATGCTGCGCCGTCCGCGCCTGCTGCTGTCGGTCGGCGTGCACGGCGACGAGACCGCGCCCATTGAAATGCTCGCGCAACTGCTGGCCGCGCTTGAGCGCGAGCCGCATGCGCTTGCAGTGGACCTGATGGTGGTCGTCGGCAATATGGCCGCCATCACGGAAGGGAAGCGTTTCATCGACGCAGACCTGAACCGCATGTTCCGCAGCGATCGCGGCGATCTGGCTGCTACCGCGGAAGCGGCGCGTGCCGACGTGATCATGCGAGCGACGGCAAGTTTCTTCGCCGGGCCCGATGCCGATAAGTGGCACCTTGACCTGCACACGGCCATCCGGCCGTCCGCCTATCCGACATTCGCGGTAGTACCGGCGATCATCGCCGGACCGCGCAGGGAGGCATTACTCGGATTGCTCGGCCGCGCCGGCATCGAAGCGGCGATCCTGAATACCAAACCGGCAGGCACGTACAGCGCGTATTCCGCTGCAAGTTTCGGCGCGGCAGGTGCGACCGTGGAGTTGGGGCAGGTCGGGGAGTTCGGTAACAATGACTTGGGGATCGCGGCAGGCATGTCACGGACGCTGGACCACTTCATGCGCACCGGGCGGCTCGAGCAGAACGAGACGAGGCCGCGGGTGTTCCGTGTGGCGCAGGAGCTGGTCAAGCGCTCTGATGCCTTCCGCATGGCATTCGGCAAGGACACGCAGAACTTTACGCCTTTGCAGCCTGGCAGCCTGATTGCCGAGGATGGCGATACGACCTATCGTGTCGGGGGTGAGACGGAATATGTGGTGTTCCCGAATCCCGATGTGCGCCCGGGGTTGCGGGCAGGCCTGATGGTCGTCGAAGACTAACGTTTTTGTTTCATGCAGTGGTCGATCGCCTCGACCACCTTGACCGCATTGAACGGCTTCACGACAAAGCCGCTGATGCCCACCTGCAGCGCCTTTTGTACATTGTCCAGCGTCGGCAGGTTGGTCACCATGATCATGCGGACGCCGGGTGTGTTCAGCCTGATCCGTTCCGCCGCCAGGTGACCGTCCAGCCTTGGCATGTCGATGTCGAGGAAGGCGATGTCGGGCTTGTGCGCGTCGCACAGCTCGACCGCCTTTTCACCGTCGCTTGCTTCAGCGACGACCTGGTGCCCGTGTTCACGCAACAGCAGGCGCAGGACGTGGCGCGTCGTGCGGTCGTCGTCCGCAATGAGGATGTTCAATTCATTTCGCACGGCGGGCACCCTTCACTTCATGGTTCAAGCAGGGATTGCAGCTTGCCGCAGACGCGGCGGTATTCGGCTTCGATCGCATCCATCTTCGCATCGACATCGGCCACTGAGCCGGCCTTGACCGACAGTTCGAGAGCCTTGCAGAGCGCCGAAAGTCCGGTCGCACCGATCGAGGCACAGCTTCCGCCAAGCGCATGGGAGACCTTGGCCAGCCGGGTGCGATCGCCCGCGGCCGCGGCTTCGCGCATGGCCGCCAGCCGTGGCGCCCCATCTTGCTGGTAGAGCGCAGCCAGCTCCGCGAAATCGGCGCCGAACATGTCCTTTACTTTTTCGAGTTCATCTGTGCATGCGGGATCTTCCTGCGCGGCAGGGCGCTGCAGCCAGCGGGCCAGGAGGTCGCCCAGCAGCTGCGGGCGGATCGGCTTGGCCAGGAAGTCGTCCATGCCAGCGGCGAGGCATCGCTCCTGTTCGCCCTGGCCGGTGCTCGCGGTGAGGGCCACGATAGGCGTGCGGCGGCTGCTTCCTTCGGCGGCCCGGATGCGTTGGGTGGCTTCCAGTCCATCCAGCACAGGCATTTCGCAGTCCATCAGGATCAGGTCGAAGCGCTTCCAATTGTGCATTTCGACGGCCTGCATGCCGTCGGATGCAACCTCGGCCTTGTAACCGAGCTTTTCCAGCATGCGGGCGGCGACCTGCTGGTTGACCGGGTTGTCGTCGGCGACGAGGACGGTGCAATCCGCAGGTGCGGGCAGATGTGCGGCACCGTGGGCGTCACGCGGCGCCGCGGAATCGACGGCTGCGCGCGGTCCGCTCGCATCGTGCATGGCAAGCGGCAGGTCGACCGTTACGCGAACCAGGGTGGCAGGCGGACGCGAGCGGTCGATTTCGATCGAGCCTTTCATCCTGTGCACGAGTTGCGTGCACACCGCCATGCCGAGCATGTCACGGGAATGCACCTCGTTGCCGGTGTTGCCGCCGCCAAGCATCGACGCAAGCGAACCGCTGTCTTCGGAGGATTGCGGGACATTCGCTTCGAGCACCACCCTGCACATTTCACCGGGCAGGCGAATTGCGTTTACCGCCAGCGACATTGTCTCGCCTGACGCGTACTGAAGCGCAACATCGGCCAGCGCCGAAAAGACTTCGCGCAGCCGTGCGGCGTCGCCAAGCAGGCGCACGGACGGCGGATAGACGACCGACAGTGCGATGCCCTTGCTGTGCGCCCCGGCCGGCTTTGCCGCCAGCGCAGCCCGGACTTCCTGCAGCAGGTCGAAGGGCGCCTGGTTGAAACGGAAACTGTTGGACTCGATCAGGGACATGTCGACGATCCGTTCCAGTGATTCGAGGAGGTTGTCGACGCTGTGCTGCGCGGTGCGCGCGTATTCCTGCTGCGAAGGCGTCAGTCCGGTGTCCAGCAGCAGGTCGAGCATTCCGCGCACGCCGTTCATCGATGTGCGGATGTCATGGTTCATGTCCGCCAGCAACGCACCCATGGCCATCACGCCTGTCTTGTCCTGGCCGGCGGCGTATTTATCATATGTATGCATGATTCTCTCAATGGCATTCGACTCAGGGAGGGCGGGCGCCGGGCCCGTCCGGCGGCAATCATGGCAACTCTAAGGCTGCCTGTCAGCAATTGTCACGTATCTGAATCAAGCAACGCGTAAGCGGGTCGCCGGACCATTATTGAAGCGCCAATTGCCCTCGTCCGGCACCCATAAACATGGGAAAACAGCCATTTCCCGCCCATTTTCCGGAAATGGCTCCCAATTCCCCTTCTGTTCGGGGGGCTGGCTCGCCGGCGAGTTACTGATAATGCACATTAAGAAATTCCGGCTCGGCGCGCACTTTCATCACAACCGCCGGAATCGCTCATCAGCGGGGGCAGACACATGGACAACAAACAGGCGATGCATAAAATCTCGGGACACCACGGCGCGGCCCTGGCGGACGAGGATATGGGAGAAGCGAGTACGCAGGCGTCCCAGCCAAAGTCCCGCCCCGGTGCCGTCGACCTGAAAGCCATCCGCGAAGCAATCGCCCGCGTCGAAGCCGAAGCCAAGGCGACGGTCGCCGCCGAAAACCGTGCCCACGCTGAAGCCCGGGCACGTGCCCTCGCCGAAGACCGCGCTCGCCTTGAAGCCGCAGCTGCCGCCGAAGCCTACCAGAGTGCCCGCGCCGCCGAAGAAGCCATTGAAGCCGGCCGCGTCCGCCTCGAAGCGGAACGCCAGGCACGCGAAGCCGCTGAAGCCCGCGCTGCCGCCGTCAAGAAGGAAATCGCCGAACTGCGCGCCCGCGCCGAAGCGGAAGCCGAAGCCAAGCGCATCGCCGACGTGCGCGCCCGCACCGAGGCCGAAGCCCGCCAGCGCGCAACGGAACAGATCGCCGCCGAAACCGAACTGGCCCGGCGCGCTGCCGCCGCTGTGGAAGAACTCGCCCAGGAAACCGAACTCGCCCGCTGGCAGGCATCCCAGCGCGTCGCCGCTGCAGAAGCCGCCAAGCAGGAAGCGGAAGCCCGCGCCCGTGCCGACGCCCGCATCGCCGAGCTTGCCCGCGAACAGGAGCGTCGCGAGAAGGAAGCGCGCATCTCCGCGGAAATGCTGGCCAAGGCGCGCAGTGAAGCCCTCGAAATCGCGCGCGAGCGCGAGCGTACCGAAGAGCTGGCGCTGCAGGCTGCATTGAGCCGCGCTCCCGCTGAAGTGCGTGCCTGCGAAGAAGCGCGCGCCCGCGTGATGGCGGAGCAGGAGCAGGAAGCGATTGCGCTGGCGCGCATCGAAATGGAGCGCAAGACCGCACAGGCACTGGCCGTGCGCCTGCAAGCCGAATCGGAAATGCGCGAAGCGGCCGCGCGCCGCGAACACGCCGAAACGGTGGCCGCCGCCGCCGCCGAAGCCCGTCGCGAAGCAGAGGAACAGATCCGCGTCGCCACAGAATCCCGTATCCGCGTCGAGCGCGAGTTGCAGGAAAAGGCCTTGGCGCGCATCGAGGCGGAACACCACGCCGACCTGCAGGCACGCGCCCGCGCCGCTGCCGAAGAGCGTGCCATCCAGGAAGCCCGCGAGCGCGCCGCCGCCGAGCAGAAGATCGTCGAAGCGGCCCAGGCGCGCGCGAATGAAGAAGAGCGCGCACGCCAATTTGCCGAAAAGCGCCTGGAAGCCGAGCGTGCCGCAGCACGTCTTGCCGCCGGGCAGGCCGCTGCCGAGCAGGCTGCCTTCGCGCGCGCCGCCGAGCATGCGGAACTCCAGCGCCAGAATGCGGAACTGGCCGAATTCAAGGCGCGCGAAGCAGTGGAAGCCGCCCGTGCCGAACGCAAGCGCGCCGAAGCCGAGCAGGAAGCCGTCGCCGCCCTGCAGGAAAAACTGCGCGCCGAAGAAGCAGTTGCGGCGGAAGTCGCCGTCCGCGCGGAAGCGGAGCGCCAGCACACCAGCCTGTTGCGCGATCAGGAAGAAGCCGAGCGCGCCGCGCGCGTGGCCAAGGAGCACGAATGCGCAGCGGCCAAACTCGCTCTGGCCAAAGCCATCGAACGCGCGGACATCCAGCGCGAAGCCGCGCAGGCCGCTCTCGCGAAAGCGCGTGAAGCCGTTGAACTGGCACGTGTCGAACGCCAGCGAGCCAAGGATGAGCAGGATGCGCTGCAAGCGCTGCAGGAAAAGGTGCAGCTGGAGCGCCAGCGCGCCGAGCTTGCGCAGCAGGCACTCAAGGCGGCGCAGGAAAAGCTGGCCGCCGAACAGGCCGCGAACGCCGAAGCCGAAGCACGCCTGCGCGCCGATGAAGAGCAGGCAGCCGCACTGCGCGAACGCGAAGAAGCTGACCGCGCACTGGCTGCCGCGCGCACAGCGGAAGCAACGGCGGAAAAACTTGCCGCGGAGCAGACCCGCGCAGCCGCTGAACTCCAGCGCAAGGCGGCCCACGCCGCGCTGTTGAAGGCACGCGAAGCCACCGAACTGGCGCGCGTCCAGCGTGAACGCGCAGAAGCCGAGCAGCGCGCGCTGCAAGCCGAACAGGACCGCCGCCTGGCGGAAGAAGCCGCCCGCAACGAAGCCGAGGCCCGCGCACGCGGCGAGGAAGGCCACACCGAGCTGCTGCGCGCCCGCGAACAGGAAGAGCGCGAAGAACGCCTTGCGATCGAGGCCAAGTGCGCCGCCGAAGAAATCGTCCTTGAACAGGCCGAGCAACGCGCCGAGAGCGAACGTCGCGCCGCCGAAGCTGCGGAAGCCCGGGCACGCGAAGCGGAGGAACTGGCCCGCGCCGAACAGAAGCGCGCCGAAGCCGAACAACAGGCGCTGGAAGCCGTGCAGCAGCACCTCGCCGCCGAGCAGGCACTGATCGCCGAGGCCGAAGCCCGCGTCCGCGCCGAACGTGAGGAAGCAGAGGCGCTCGCCGCCCGCGAACAGGCCGAACAACTGGCCCGCAAGTCGATTGAAGCGCGCCTCATGGCCGAAAAGCAGGAAGCGCAGCAAGCCACCGAGCGCGCCGAGCTGGAACGCAAGGCCGCACAGGTCGCGCTCAGGAAGGTTCGCGAAGCAATCGAACTGGCCAAGGCCGAAAAGGCCCGTGTCGCCGCCGAGCAGGAAGCGCTCGTCGCCATCCACGCCCGGCTGGAAGCCGAAAAGAAGATGCACGCCGAGGCGGAAGCGCGCATCCGCGCCGAGCAGGATCAGGCTGAAGCAGTCCAGGCGCGCGAGCAGGCCGAGCGCAGTGCCCGCGAATCCGCCGAAGCGCAATGCGAGGCAGAAAAGCAATTGCTGGAGAAGGCGGCCGAGCAGGCCGAGTCCCAGCGCAAGACGGCTGAAATCGCGATTGCGAAAGCGCGCGAAGCCATCGAATTGGCGACCGCCGAGCGCCAGCGCGCCAATGCTGAACAGAAAGCCCTTGCCGCCCTGCAGGAAAAGCTGCGCGCGGAGCGCGAAAGCACCGCCGCCGCCGAAAAGGCAATGGCTGCCGCCGAACTGCGGATGGCCGCCGAAAAGAGCGCCTGCGAGGACGCCAAGGCCCGCGAGCGCATCGAGACCGAGCTGGCAAAGATCACCCGCGCCCGCGAAGCGGCCGCACGTACTGCCCGCCAGGCCGCCGAGGCCCGGATGGCAGCCGAAAAGCAGTTCCTCGAACAGGCCGCCGAACAGGCGCAGTCGCAGCGTATCGCCGCCGACGCAGCTGAAGCCCGGGCCCGCGAGGCCATCGAACTGGCCCGTCTGGAAAGTGCCCGCGCCAAGGCCGAGCAGGAAGCCTTGGCCGCGATCCGGGAAAAGGTGCAGGCCGAAGAGACGGCCCACGCCGAAGCTGAAAAGCGCGCCGCGCTCGAGCGCGAAGCCGCCGACCTCGCCACGCGCCGCCTGGCTGCCGAAACCGAAGCGCGCGCCGCGGAAGAAGCCCGCGCCGAAGCCGAACGCCTCGCCCTGCAAGCCGCGCGCCGCCAGAAAGAATACGCCGCATCCACGACCGAACAGGCAGAAGCCCTGCGCGCGCAGTGTGACCGTGAGCGGGAAGAAGCCGAGGCCATCGCCAAGGATCTGTTGGAACGCATGCAGGACAGGAGCGAAGAGGTTGGCGAATGGCGCGTGCGCGCACAAGCGGTGCTGGCCGACTCGCCGGTACCTGCATCGAAAGCCCGGACCATCCGCCGTCCGCTGGCCGCCGTATTGGGTGGTGCTGCCTTCGTCGCCGGCGTTGCCGTCGCGGCAAGCTTCACGATGCAAGGCGCCGCGCCGGGCGATGCCGCAGAAATCGCGGTTGTCCCGGCGAAGTTGCAAATGTCTTATCAGCTCAGCGCGCCGGTCCAGCCGGGCAGCAGCGGCGAATGATGTTTCTTTGCTATTCCCGGCGGTCCGCATCACGCATGGATCGCCTGCCGTATGCCTCTTTTTCCCCGGTTGTCCGAATGGTACGCAGGTGCTCCAAAATGGCGTAATCAAACCAGTGAGGTTAGAATGCACTGGTTTCAAAATGCGGCCCGGCAGGCCTTTCGCGCCGCTGGAAGCGCTGGCCGGATGAGGGCTGTTGCCGCACAATAAAATAACCACACCCCATGAATTTTTCGACGCGCCGCATGATCAATTTCCGTTTGCGCCCTGTACTGAACAAGACCGTTGCCTGCTCCGGCCTTGTTGCCGCGCTGCTTGCCGCACCCGCCTTCGCCGACGATTACTCGGACGTCACCAAGTTCATGCGGGCCGGCCAGTACACCGAAGCGCTCACCCGCGCCGACGCCTTCCTGACGCGCAATCCGCGCGATGCGCAGATGCGCTTCCTGAAGGGCGTCATCCTGACGGAACAGAACAAGTCTGCGGACGCGATCGCGGTCTTCACCAAGCTGACCGAGGATTTCCCCGGCCTGCCCGAGCCGTACAACAATCTCGCCGTGCTGTATGCGGCCGCCGGCCAGTACGAAAAGGCGCGTACCGCGCTCGACTCCGCCATCCGCACCAACCCCAGCTATGCCACCGCCTATGAAAACCTGGGCGACGTGCATGCCAAGCTGGCAAGCCAGGCCTATGACAAGGCGCTGCAGCTCGATTCCGGCAATTCCGCCGCCAAGTCCAAGCTGACCCTGGTGCGTTCGCTGGTGAGCAGCATGAATGGCGCCAATACCGCGGGTGCGAAGGCCCCGGCTCCGACACCGACGGTCGTTGCGAAGGCACCCGAGGCTGCGCCTGCTCCGGCGCCCGTCGCCAAGCCGGCTCCTGCGCCTGTCGCGCCGCCAGCGGCAGCCCCGGCACCGGCCCCTGTGGCGAAGGCACCGGCTCCGGCACCAGCCCCGGCACCGGCACCGCAAGTGGCCAAGGTCGAGCCCAAGCCCGAACACAAGGTCGAGCACAAGCCTGAACCGAAGGCAGAGCACAAGCCTGAACCGAAGGCAGAGCCGAAGCAGGCACGCAACGACGATGAGCGCGACGATGTGCTGAAGGCGCTCAACGGCTGGGCCCGCGCGTGGAGCGCGCAGGACGTGAAGTCCTACCTCAACTATTACGGAAACGATTTCCAGACCCCGGGCGGCGTCGCCCGCAAGGCATGGGAAGAAGACCGCCGCGCCCGTATTACCGGCAAGGGCAGCATCAGCGTGAAGGTCGAAGCGCCGCAAGTGTCTGTCAACGGCAACACTGCGACAGTGAAGTTCCGCCAGGTATATGTATCGGATCGCCTGACCGCCAATACCCGCAAGACGCTCGTCTTCGCGAAGCAGGGCGGCAAATGGCAGATCAAGCAGGAGACGACGGGTAGCTGATGTTCCGCTTCCAATTTACAAACAGTTGCAAGGGCGCACGCTCTTCCCGGGCCGTGCTCCTGATGTTGTCCTTGCTCGCGGCAGGCGCGCTTGCCGTGCCCGCAAGCGCCGTGACGAAGAAGCAGCAGGCCCGCACGCAGGCACAGCCACAACCCCAGGTGCCGGCGGCCGCACCCGAAGCGGAAGATCCCGAAGTCCTGCTGATCGACGTCTACAAGGCGCTCGGCGCGCATAACCTGCGCAAGGCGCTGGCGCGTGCGGACAAGCTGGTGGATGCCTATCCGACGTTCCGCCTCGGCCACCTGATCCGCGGCGACCTGTTGCTGATGCAGACGCAGCCGGTGAAGACGCTCGGCGCAGTGGACGGTCCCGAAGACAAGCTCAAGAACCTGCGCGAAGAGGCGATGGTACGCCTCAAGTCGCTGCGCGAACGCCCTGATCCCGACCTGGTTCCGCGCCTTGTGCTGAAGCTGCGCGAGGACCAGAAGCATGTGCTGGTCGTGGATGCGCGCCGCTCGCGGCTGTATGTCTATGCCAATCGCGGCGGCCAGCTGAAGTTCGTTACCGACTACTACGTCAGCCAGGGCAAGCTTGGCGTCAACAAGCTCAAGGAAGGCGACCAGCGCACGCCGGTCGGTGTGTACTACATCACCAGCCACCTGCCCGGCGCGAAGCTGCCCGATTTCTACGGTTCCGGCGCGCTGCCGATCAACTATCCGAACGAGTGGGACAAGATCAACGGCCGCAGCGGTTCCGGCATCTGGCTGCACGGCACGCCGTCGGATAGCTTCAGCCGTCCGCCGCTGTCGTCCGACGGCTGCGTGGTGCTGACCAATCCCGACTTGCACAAGCTCGCCAATTCGGTCGAGATCGGCAAGACACCGGTGGTGATCGCTGAAAGCGTCGACTTCGTCAACAAGACGAAGTGGGACAACGACCGCATGCTCGCTGCCCGCCTCGTCGACGGCTGGAAGCGTGACGTCGAGACGCTCAACACCGCGCGCATCGGCGAGAATTATTCGCGCAAGTTCAAATCCGAGCGCGGCGAGAGCCTCGAGTCCTGGCTGGGCAAGCATCAGCAATCCATGAGCGGTGTGCGCGGCCTGTCGGTCACGCTGCGCGACATGACGCACTTCTTCTATCCGGGGCGCGAAGACATGATCGTCAGCACCTTCACGCAGGAGTCGCAGTTCGGCAAGAACAAGACCTCGATCCGCAAGCGCCAGTACTGGGCAAAGGAAGGCTCGCACTGGAAGATCATCTACGAACTGAACCTGTGAAGATTGCTGTACTTCACCATGACGGCTGCCCTCGGGCAGCCGTTTTCATTTGCGTGCAGGCATTGCGCAGACGCGGGGAAACATTGCATTGACGCAGCGCTTGCCCGTGCATGATTCGGATCAATGAGCGTTTGGATTGTGCGCGGCGGATATGTGAAAGCGCAGCAGGCAAGCCTATGCTGTTGAACTTGAAATGACTGCCGAAGGTCATTCATTTGCGCAGGCAATTGGATAGCCTGCGCAGGACGTCATGCAATGTCCAGATTGCGGGACGCACAATCCGGCTGCCGCCGCGAGGTGTGTCTCATGCCACGCGCTGCTTCCTGCCGAGTCCTCGCCGGCCCGGCGGCAAGGTGGCTTCGTGTATGCCCGGCACCCAGGGGCCGGGGACGGTTCTTATCTTCATGTCATCCATACCGGGATGCAAAAAGACAGGAGGATGCGTCACTTGACCGGAACATCATCTGCAGGACCCGCGGCGTCCGCTACCCGGACTTTTCCGGACAATACTGCCGATGCGACGCCAACCCGGCGGCGTACGCGCACCGACCGCGGCGCCGGAGATACGCAGGCCGACGATCGCATCGAGCCCACGATCGTCGATTACGGCCATCCGGCCGGAGCGAGCAGTGCGTACGAAAGACTGCACGGACTTGGCCCGGAGTTTGGCGAGGGTTACGCCCAGCCGCAGCGCTCCCGCACATCGCGCGCCCTCGTGATGGCAGCGGTATTTGTCGTCGGGGCCGGTGTCGGCCTGGCGGCAGCGATCTGGCTCGGCAAACCGTCGCCGCAAGCCCGGCTCTCCGCACCGCCGCCTCCATCGGCCAGCAGCCGGGCAGCAATCGTGCGCGGCATCAACCCCAGCGAATTGCCCTACGATGGCGTGCCTCCGCCTGCGTCCGCACCATCTTCTGTTGCGACGGATGCGTCGCCGGCTGTGCCACAGGTCAGTAACGAGGATGATGGGGCGCAGCAGCCGGCCGCCGACGTGCCGCCCATCGTACCCAAGGCGACGAAAAAGCAGGATGCCGAAGGGGTGCCGAAATCGGCGAAGCCATCCGGGCAAGCCGGCGCCAGTGTCGCCAGTGCCGCGCCCAAGCGCAAGAATCCCGCCAGGTCCGATCGTGAGATCGAACGCATCCGCCGCCAGGTTGAAGAAGAACTAAAAAAAAAGACTGATCATGGCCGGGCTCCTGGCAACACGCGTTCCGGCCTGGACCAGGGCGCACGCAGGACTGACGGCAGCCGGCAGGTAGCCGCATCCATCTCGCGCGTCTCGACAACGCGCGCATCGCTTGCACGTTGCGAGAAAAGCACCAATTTCATCCGCCGGGAATATTGCCGCTGGCAAGTCTGCAGCGGCGCATGGGGCAAGAACGGTTGCCCGTCCTACCAGCAGCAAGCCTCGGTCTACTGACACTTCCATTCCGTCACTGTCGCACTCGTCCGCGCCTCAGAGGCCCGGACGGGGGAGTCATCGCATTTCCGTGACGTTGTCTTTCCTCGTCTGGCGCAAAATGCTGCCGCCAAATCTTCATATCTCACTTTAAAAATTTCTACAGCATTACTTGAAATACGTTCCAACAACATTAATACATTGTTCCAACAAAACGTGCATAGTTCCAACATTGTTCAAATAAAAATATTCCCATTGGCAAATATGTAGTACTATGTTCGAACATTCTGTTAAAGGAATTTCCATGAAGACTGCCATCCGCAAGATGGGTAACTCGCAGGGGGTCTTGATCCCCAAGCCGTTCCTGTTACAGACCGGTCTGGATATCGGCGAAGTTGAAATCGAGGTCGAGAACGAAGCGATCGTGATCCGCAAGCCGAAGCGGAAATCCCGGGAGGGTTGGGCGCAGGCATGTCAGCGCCTGGCGGAGCAGGCGGCGGCGCAAGCGATTGCGTGGCCGCTTATTGGCAACGAAGTGGAAGCAGATTTTTCATGGTGATGCGCGCCGATGTATGGCTGGTCGAGTTTGAAAAACCGATCGGCAGCATGACGCAACAGCGGTGGCCGTGCGTTGTGGTCTCGCCCGAGGAAATGGACGAGTTCCTGAGCACGCTCATCCTCGCGCCGATGAGTACGCGCGAGCTGCCGGCACCGTTCCGAATTCCGGTCCGGTTCATGGGCAAGGACGGACTGATCCTGCTGGATCAGATTTGTACGATGGAAAAGTCGCGGTTGATAAGAAAGCTCGGATCCATCGATGAGGTAACGATGGCCAAGGCTCTGGATGTTCTACAGGAAGTTTTTGCTTACTAAGATAAGGACCGACTCACATGGCTAACGATTATTTGGCAGAAATTCGCGACGTCAATCTCAGCTACCTGATGATCGCGCAGCAGATGATTCGTCACGACCGCGCCGAAGCGATTTTCCGCCTCGGCATCAGCGGCGAAATGGCCGACCTGCTGGCCGGCATGAGCAATGCGCAGGTGCTGAAGCTGGCAAGCTGCAACGTCATGCTCTCGCGCTTCCGCTTTACGGATACCGAGATCCTGTCTGCGCTGCTGCGCGACAAGGCGGGCAATGCAACCGCGCCGGTGCATGCTTCGATCATCATGTCTTCGCAGGCGCCGGAAACCATCCTGTAAAGGCGCCGCGCAAGTCCATGGCCATCCTGACCCTTCGCGCCGTTCACCGTGCCGCACCGCCTGGTGCTGTTGCGCGCCGGATCGCGCCGAGCGGAGGCCGCTGACATGCACGCGCTTGAATTGCGCAACGACGCCCTCCAGTGGGAAACCGAGCGCCAGAACCGCCTCCTGCAAAGCGCCACCGAACAAAAGAAGAAACAGGCGCGGCTGGAAGCAGTGCCGCAGGAGCAGGCCCCCGCCGCAGGCGTCCAGTTAAACGAGTGGGTGGACAAGGTCAGTGTGATTCCCGACATCCGGTCGGCACTGATCCCGCTCGACAATCCCGAGGGATGGAGCAAACCGTTTTCCCTGGCCAAGGCCGATATGGAGCCTTGGTTTTCCTATTTCAAAGGTTACCGGCAGTCACGGCTGTTCCTGTCGCAGGCGGTGCACGATATCGACAACCCGGACGCCGCCAGCATCGACTACCCGGTGCGTGCGCTGCTCGAACTCAAGAGCGCCGATGCCCGCCTGATCACCGAGCCGCCGGTCCAGATCAATGGCCAGGTCGAGTATTTCGACACTGACAGCGCCCTGAACGCAGGGTACGACGCCAGCCAGTTCCGCGCGCTGTTGCGCTCCGCCGTCCTCACCCATGACAAGCAACTGAAGCGTGCCGAGGAAAAAGGCCGCGAAATGGGCGACGCACTCTATGATGCCTTGATGGGAGAAGGGCACGCCAATCTCATCGGCGCATGGGAAAGAGTGTTCCATCGCAAGCCGACGATCGATGAGCTGCACCAGATGCTGACGTCGGGCCGCATTCGCGTATCGGCTGAAAAGAAGGCCGCTGCCGTTTCAGCAAGGAAGCCCGCTCTGGAGATGCCGCCGGCGGCACCGGTAATGCGTCCCGCACCGGAACGCAGGCCGGCCATTCCGACCGTCGAGGCACCGCCTCCGCCGCCGGTCATGGTGACCCCCGCCGCCGAGGATGACGACGATGACGAACCCTTCGTCTCCCTGTCCCGCCGCAAGAAGAAGCTTACCCTGCCGCGCAAGCTGGTATGGTCGGTCGCGAATGCGGCTGCAGGCTTCGTCGCCGTCGCGGCCTACATCTACTTTTTCTGATTTTCCACGGATGCGGGGCCTTTGCTCCCGCTGAGCCAGTCTTCAATCATCCCGATTGCAGCGCTCAGGTTGCTTTCCGCCTGGGGTGACAAGGGAATGCCCAGGTCGAAGTCATAGCCGCGTATGCCGAGCAGGAAGGCCGGCGGCGCATCTTCGTCATGGAAGTCACGATAGACCGCCAGCAAAGTCGCCGGTGACAAGGCATGTGTGGTGAACGACGCATCCTGCTTCGGCAGCAGAGGGGCGAAGGAAAACGGCCCGATGCCGCTGGCGGCGGCATCGATGAACACGATACGCTCGCGCCCGGCGAGATCGGTCACGAATTCGATCTGCAACTGGAAATCCGTCACCACCTCGACCTCACCCCATTCCGGACGGCTGGCGGCCAGCTTGCCGATCGCCTCGACGGCCATTGGCCCCAACGCGTCATCGCCGCGGCTGGGGTTGCCGTATCCAATGATGAGGGTAGGGGCGATCAAGTCAGTCTCGTGTGAGGCGGTGCACCAATCGGCCTTCGGCATCCAGCAGTTCGGCCGTCAGCGGCATCTTGCCAAGCGCATGGGTAGCGCAGGACAGGCAGGGGTCGAAGGCGCGGATCGCCACTTCGACATGGTTCAGCAGGCCCTCGGTGATTTCGTTGCCGTTCAGGTACTGGCGTGCAACCGTGCGAATTGCTTCGTTCATCGCCTGGTTGTTGTGCGTGGTCGACACGATCAGGTTGCACATGGTCACAAGGTCGTTGTCGTCGACTTCGTAGTGGTGGATCAGCGTGCCACGCGGCGCTTCGATCACGCCGACACCTTGATGCGCGCGATCCCCCTTGACGACAAGGTCCGTGCCAAGCAAGTCTGGATCATCCAGCAAGTCGCGAATGACTTCTGCGGCGTGCAGCAGCTCGATCATGCGCGTCCAGTGGTAAGCAAGAGGCGCATGCATCGGTCCGGCGGAGTACGCAATGAATTCCTGGCGCTCCAGCTCGGCCAATGGCGTCGGAATACAATCACAGTTCTGGATGCGTGACAGTGGACCGACGCGGTACCAGCCGTCCGCCGGTCCGATCGATTTCAGGTACGGGAACTTCATGTAGCTCCACGGCTTGACCTCTTCCTGGATCAGCGATTCGTATTGCTGGCAGTCGATACCGTCGAACAGGATGCCTCCCTTGTCGTCGCGCACGCGCAAAGTGCCATCGTACAGGTCGAGCGCGCCGCCGGCTCCCACCAGCGACATCATGCCGGCCCGGAAGGCGCCGAAGTTGTCATAGAGCGCCGGGTTCTGGCGATGCAGGTCTTTCACCATCTGCACCGAAGCAATGCCCCAGTTGACGATCTCATCGATGTCCTTCCGCAGCAGGTTGACCTCCTCAATACTCAGCGCCTTGTTCATGCCGCCCGGGATCGAGCCGGTGCCGTGCACGCGCTTGCCCGAGGTTATGCGGATGATTTCCTGCCCGTATTTGCGCAGCAGGATGCCACGTTTTGCCGCGTCGGGATATTGACGGGCGACGCCGACGATATTGCGCAACGCAAGCTCGCTGTCGAAGCCGAACAGCAGGTCCGGCGAACACAGGTGATACAGGTGCAAGGCATGCGATTGCAGAATCTGGCCATAGTGCATCAGGCGGCGCAACTTTTCGGCAGCCGGCGTGATCTGCGTTGCGCCGACAATCAGGTCGAGCGCCTTCGATGCCGCCAGGTTGTGGCTCACCGGACAAATGCCGCACAGGCGCTGCACCATCACCGGCACTTCCCAGTAGGGACGGCCCTCGATGAATTTTTCAAAACCACGGAACTCCACGATGTGCAGGCGTACCTGCTGCACCTGGTTCCTGTCGTCGAGCAGGATGGTCACCTTGCCGTGGCCTTCCACCCGTGACACTGGCTCAATGGCGACGCGGCGCAGGTTCTCGGGGTGAGGGGCTGTTTCGAGGCTGGAATTCATGACAGTGTTCTCAATCGAAACGGATCAGCGGGTAATCGAGATGCGGCTCGCGGCCCGCCAGCAAGTCGGACAGCACCTTCCAGATCGTGTCGCCCGAGGGCGGACAGCCGGGAATGGAATAGTCGATGTGGACCACCTCATGCAGCGGGTAGACCTTGTCGAGCAGCAGCGGCAGCTCCGGATCGTTGGGAATTCCGGAATTGCTCATGCCGCGACGATGGACATACACCGTACTCATCACGTCCTCGAGCGGCAGCGCATTGCGCTGCGCCGGCAGTCCGCCGTTGATCGCGCAGGCGCCGATTGCGATGAGCGTCTTGCAATTGGCGCGGAACTCGCGCAGCACATGCACGTTCTCCGCATTGCAGACGCCGCCTTCGATGATGCCGATGTCGCACAGTCCGCAGTGCTTGATGTCGGTCAGCGGCGAGCGGTCGAATTCAACCAGGTCGATCAGCTGCAGCAGGCGTTCGTCGATATCCAGGAAGGACATGTGACAGCCAAAGCAGCCGGCCAGCGAAGTCGTCGCGACGCGGACCTTGGGTGGAGCGGGTGCATTCACGTCACTTTTCCTTTCGTTCAATGGCAGTGAACACGCTGATCGGCTTTTCATCGTAGGTGCGCTCGCCGATCGGCACCGCGAATCCCTTGCGCTTGGGCAGGATGGCGCCGACCGGGCAGACATGCGCCGCCTTGTCGCTCCCGGCGAAATCGGAGTCGCCCAGCTTGCCGGAGGCGGAATTCACGATCAGGCGTGTATGGATGCCTCGACCGGTCAGTCCGAACACGTTCTTGCCATCCACGTCCCGGCTGGCGCGCACACACAGCGAGCAGAGGATGCAGCGGTTGGTATCGAGCAGGTAATCCGGATGCGAAGCATCGACCGGGCGGTTCGGAAAGAACTGCGGGAAGTGTGGCGTCATCATCTTCATGTCATAGGCCGTCGCCTGCAGCTGGCAATTGCCGCTCTTTTCGCACGACGGACAGAAATGATTGCCTTCCACGAACAGCATCTGGATCAGCGTCATGCGTTCTTCATGCAGCAATGCGGTATCGCTTTCCACGACGAGCCCGTCCTGGGCGAGCGTGGTGCAGGACGCCATGAAGCGTTCGCCAATCTTGACGGTACACACCTTGCAGGAGCCGTGCGGCTTCAGGTCGGGGTGGTAGCACAGGTAAGGCAGGTACTGACCGGCCTCCATCGCTGCCTGGATGATGGTCTGCCCGGGCGTGAAGGGGATGGTTTTGCCGTCGAGGATGAAACTCTGTTCACTCATGGTCGTCTCCGAGATGGGCGGCGGCGTCGTCGCGTTGCGTCAGCGCACGGGCGGGTGCCAGGGAGGCGTCGAGGTCGAATGCAGGGACAAAATTCTTGTGCAGCAATCGGCGTTCATACGCGGGGCGGAATTTCGCGATGGTTTCCAGTGCCGGATTGCACGCGGAATGGCCAAGGCCGCAGTGGCTGAGCTTGAACAGGTGCCGGTTCAGTTCCTGGATTTCCGTGAAGTCCTGCGGCGAACCCTTGCCGGCTTCGAGCTTGTCCATCATGTCGGCCAGCAGCGAGGTGCCGACCCGGCACGGCGTGCAAAAGCCGCAGCTTTCGTGCGCGAAGAAGTGCGTGAAATTGCGTGCCACTTCAAACATGTCGCGACCCTGCCCGAACACCATGAAGGAACCGGCGGTCGGAATGTCTTCGAAGGCAATCTTCCGGTCGAATTCGTCGGGGGCGATGCAGACGCCCGCGGCGCCGCTGACCTGCACCGCCTGCACGTTGTTGGCGCC
>NZ_LSTO01000001.1:4134188-4141852 GCF_002211445.1 Noviherbaspirillum denitrificans
CCGACCATATCGCCGTGCTGCGCCCGCATGCATGGCTGATGCTGGGTCACTGCGCCGGGTTGCGCAACACACAGGAACTCGGCGACTACGTGCTGGCGCACGGCTATGTGCGCGAAGACCATGTGCTGGATGAAGACCTGCCGCTGTGGGTGCCGATTCCACCGCTGGCCGAAGTGCAGGTCGCGCTCGAATCCGCGGTGGCCGAGGTGACGAAGCTCAAGGGCTACGACCTCAAGCGCGTGATGCGCACCGGCACCGTCGCCAGCACCGATAACCGCAACTGGGAACTGCTGCCGCAACGTACGCCGGAACGCCGTTTCAGCCAGAGCCGCGCGATTGCGCTCGACATGGAAAGCGCGACGATTGCCGCCAATGGCTTCCGTTTCCGTGTGCCGTACGGAACGCTGCTGTGCGTGAGCGACAAGCCGCTGCATGGGGAAATCAAGCTGCCGGGCATGGCCAACCAGTTCTATCGCGAACGGGTGGACCAGCACCTGCGCATCGGTATCCGCGCGGTCGAACTGCTGCGGCGCAAGGGCGTGGACAAGCTGCACAGCCGGAAGCTGCGCAGCTTTGCGGAAGTGGCGTTTCTTTAAGTTACCTTCAAGCGGAGGACCTGGATCCTGTCGCAGCGGCCTTCGATGGCCAGCGCGCCGACATAATCCTTCCCGACCGGCAGGTCAACCGTGGTCCAGTCCTCGCGTTCAGAGCGCGGCGGCGGCAGTCTTAGCCAACCCGTCGCGCGGCTGTCGCACTCGACCGCGTAGGCATGCAGGGGCAGTGCGACGCCCATGCCGGTAGCCCGCGAAATCGCTTCCTTGCGGGTCCAGCAACGAATCGTTGCAATCCTGCTGTCGGTCATGCGGCGCAATGCCGCGATTTCATCGGGATGGAATCCGGCCGCAACGTCATGGTATTCCCGCGGCGAGTTCGTCAGTTCGATGTCGACACCGACGTGCGGGTAACGCGAGACCGCCACCCATACCTGGCTGCCGGCATGGCTGACATTGCAGCCCACGGTGCATCCGGGCAGTTCCGGTTTGCCCCAGGTATTGCTGCGGATGACTTGAGTGGGATCCATGCCGCCGTAGTGCGCGGCCATGCGGCGCAGCAGCGTACGCCCCAGCAGGTTGCGTATGCTGTCTTCCTGCCGCGTGAAGCGCGCCGCGCGGGCATGCTCGTCCTGCAGGGTGTTCTTCAGTGCAAAGGAATGGAGTGCGGTCTGGTGGCGCCAGTCGAAGGTCAGGCTGATGCAGATGGCACTGCCTTCGGCCAGTTCAGGGTAATCGAGGTCGAGCGGGGAATTGGCGTCGACCTTCAGATCAATCGGGTTGCCCAGGAGTGGTGAGGATGCAGGCATCGGGTTTTTAGGATGGCATTGTCACACGGCAATCATATGCCATAAACGCGGCCAGGGGACATCTCGCCGCGACGACATTCGTGCTGCAGCGCCGCAGACTAGATCGCCATGTAGCGTCCGGGTTTGTGGTTGACTGCGAGCGTCAGGTTCAGCATGGCGGCGCCCAACAGCGAAATCACCACCGACGTCATCGAAATCATCGGGATCGACAGCATCATAATGCTCGCATCCAGCGCCAACTGCACGAGGCCGGCGCGCAGCCCGTAGCGTTCCTGCAGGTAAAGCACCAGCACATTGATGCCACCCAGGCTGGAACGGTGGCGAAACAGCACGAGCAAGCCGACGCCGCACAGCAAACCACCCATCACCGCGCCATACAACGGGTTGAGCGTTTCCATCGAGAACACCATCGGCAGCAGCTCGGAAAAGGCTGACAGCAGGCCTACGGCAGCGAATGTCTTGATCGTGAACTTCCAGCCCATCTTTTTCACCGCGAGGAAGTAGAAGGGCACGTTGATCGCGAAGAACAGCTTGCCGAAACTCATCCCGGTGAAATAGTGGAGCAGGAAGGCGATACCTACCGTGCCGCCAGTGATCAGGTGCGCCTTGCCCAGCATCGCGACGCCGAGCGAGACCAGCAGTGTGCCGGTCAGGAGAGCCTGCATGTCGTCGAACAGCGTGTGCTGCTGCAAACGTTGCGACTGCCCCGACTCGCGCTCGTGCTGGTCGATCATGGCGGGCAGTGTCTGCGATGTAGTTGCGCCTGGCATGGCGGCGGCTGGCTGCTGATGGTTCATGGTATTGGAATCGTCCGGCGACCGCAGTCTCTTTTGGAGTCCGGATCGAGCACAAAGGTTAATGTGGACGCAAGCTTAATTCACTCGCGCGCCGGATTTTATTGACCTCGATCAAGCATTTCAAATCAGATTTCGCCACAAGCGCATGCAGCGAATTTATAACTTCGGATGAGAAGCATTCATTTGAATGATTGTTCGGGCGCAATTACCATTTTCCGCAGATTGAACGGCATGCAAGAACGCATTCCGACGATCCGATGATTTCGATTTTTTTCTGAAAGTACCCCATGGATTTCGAGTTTTCGCCGCGCGTCCAGCAGCTGGGAAGGCAGCTGCAGGATTTCATGGACAACTATGTGGTGCCGAACATGGCCCTCTGGCGCCAGGAGATCGGTGACGGCCTGCAGCATCCCGCGTGCATGGAAGACCTGAAGTCGCTGGCGAAATCGGAGGGCTTGTGGAACCTGTTCCTGCCCGCACTGGAGAAAGAGCATGGCGGCCAGGGATTGACCAACCTCGAATATGCGCCGCTGGCCGAAATCATGGGCCGGGTGCACTGGGCGTCGGAAGCCTTCAACTGCAGCGCGCCGGACGCAGGCAACATGGAGCTGCTGCACATGTTCGGCAGCGAAGCGCAGCGCGAACGCTGGCTCAAGCCGCTGCTCGACGGCAGCATCCGATCCTGCTTCGCGATGAGCGAGCCTGACGTGGCGTCGTCGGACGCGACCAACATCCAGCTCTCGATGCGCCGGGTTGGCGACGCGTATGTGATCAACGGACGCAAGTGGTTCATCTCCGGTGCCGCGCATCCGCTGTGCCGATTTGCGATCGTGATGGGCGTGACCAATCCGGATGCAGAAGTGCACCGGCGCCAGAGCATGGTGATCGTTCCTTTCGACACGCCCGGTCTCTCGGTGGTGCGCAATATCCCTGTCATGAGCCACAGCTTCCCCGGCGGGCATTGCGAGCTGGTGTTCAGGGATGTGCGCGTTCCCGCAGCCAATCTCATCCACGAGGAAGGCGCGGGCTTCGCGATGGCGCAGGCGCGTCTCGGACCGGGACGCATCCATCACTGCATGCGCTCGATCGGACAGGCGGAGCTCGCGCTTGAACTCATGTGCGAACGCGCGGCCGATCGGCGCACATTTGGGCGCTACCTGCACCAGCATGCGAATGTCGCGGAGTGGATCGCGTGCTCGCGCATGGAAATCGAGCAGGCCAGGCTGCTGGTGCTGAAGACGGCATGGATGATCGACCGCTATGGCGCGAAGGGGGCGGCGCGTGAGATCGCGATGATCAAGGCCATCATCCCGCGCCTGCAGACAACGATCTGCGACCGCGCGATGCAAGTGTTCGGCGCAATGGGTCTCAGCCCGGATACGCCGCTGGCCGAATTGTGGACCTGGGGCAGGGTGCTGCGCATCGCCGACGGACCCGACGAAGTGCACCTGCGTACGGTTGCGCGGCAAGAGATGGATGCGGCAACGGAACGGCGCGGATCCACTTTGCCGTTCATGAATACGCCGGAATTCGTTTAACACTAGAATGAATGACGTTGCTGTCTCATTCGTTCCCATGTCGATTTCCAGTCCTGAACAAACCGGCGTCGCCGGTATTCCCGCGCTGTCGGTTCCCATGCTTTCGCTCGCCGCCTTCGGCAGCGGCATTTCCTTGCGGGTCACCGATCCGATGCTGCCGCAACTCGCAAAAGAGTTCGCCGTATCGCTCGGCGATGCGTCCAATGTCATCACCGTGTTTTCCATTGCCTACGGGCTGTCGCAGCTCTTCTTCGGCCCGGTCGGCGACCGCTACGGCAAGTATCGCGTCATTGCATTCGCCACGCTGGCCTGCGCGGTGACCTCCCTGTTCTGCGCGCTGGCGCCAGGCTATGTGCCGCTGCTTGTTGCGCGCCTGACCGCTGGCGCCACGGCGGCGGCCATCATTCCATTGTCGATGGCCTGGATCGGGGATGTCATTCCCTACCACCAGCGGCAACCCGTGCTGGCACGCTTCCTGATCGGCCAGATCCTCGGACTGGCAACCGGCGTGCTGGTGGGCGGCCTCGCTGCGGATGCGGGCAATTGGCGCCTGCCGTTCTTCATCGTCGCCGGCATTTTTCTGTGCGCGAGCCTTGCATTGTTCACCCTCAACAAGCGCTTGCCAGACGAAGCGCGGAAGGTGCGCCATGTGCAAGGTTCCGCGATCACGCGTATGGCGAACGAGTTCCGGCACATCCTGTCGCTGCCTTGGGCGCGCATGGTGCTTCTGACGGTGTTCCTCGAGGGCGCCTTCCTGTATGGCGCGTTTGCTTTCATTGCCTCGCACATGCACCACGCGTACCACATGTCGCTGACCTCGGCCGGCGCGCTGGTGATGCTGTTCGGGCTGGGCGGATTCGTTTTCGCGGTGGCATCGGCGACGCTGGTGCGCAAGCTCGGCGAAGTCGGGCTGTCGCTGTGGGGCGGAATCTTCGTCGCGCTAGCGCTGCTCGCCACCGGCCTGGCTCCCGTGTGGTGGTGGGCCATTGGTGGCTGTTTCGGCGCCGGTCTCGGTTTTTACATGCTGCACAACACGCTGCAGATCAATGCCACCCAGATGGCGCCGGAGCGACGCGGGGCGGCGGTATCGGCTTTTGCTTCCTGCTTCTTCCTCGGCCAGTCTGTTGGCGTCGGCATTGCCGGCCTGGTCGTGGAGCGCCTGGGTACCGCGAACGTAATGGTGATCGGCGCGGCCGGCGTACTGGCGGTGGCAATCCGTTTCAGCCTGAAATTGAAGGGGCGTCATTCGCGCCCATAAAAACATCAAGGAGACATGCCCATGAACGAGAACCCGCAATGCCTGTGGTCGCCCAGTCCGGCCCGAATCGAAGCAAGCCGTATGCACGACTACATGGCATGGCTCAAGCGCGAAAAGCAGGTCGATGCCGCCGACTACCAGGCATTGTGGCAATGGTCGGTGGATGAACTCTCCGCGTTCTGGGAATCCATCTGGCAATACTTCGACGTCAAGAGCAGCGCGCCTTACACCCGCGTGCTGGACGAGATCAAGATGCCCGGCGCGAAATGGTTCGAGGGTAGCAGGCTCAATATCACGGAGCAGTTGTTCCGTTTTCATGCCGGCGATGACGGTGAAAAGCCGGCCATCATCGGCAAGTCGGAGGTTCGCCCGACCGTGCGCCTGAGCTGGACCGAGTTGAGGCGGCAGGTCGCATCGGTTGCGCATGCGTTGCGCGCGATGGGTGTGCAGCCCGGAGACCGCGTGGTGTCCTACCTGCCCAATATTCCCGAGACGGTTGTTGCGTTCTATGCCTGCGCCAGCATCGGCGCGATCTGGTCCAGCTGCTCGCCCGACATGGGCACGCCGAGCGTGCTGGACCGCTTTGGACAGATCACGCCCAAGGTTCTGCTCGCGGTGGACGGTTACCGCTACGGCGGCAAGGATTTCGACCGGCTTGATGTGGTGAAGGGGTTGGTGCAGGCCCTGCCCAGTCTGGAGCATGTAGTGCTGCTGCCTTACCTCGACCAGCATGCACGCCTGGAAGGGGCTCACGCCTGGCAGGAATTGCTCACGCATGATGCGGAGATGCGTTTCGAGCAGTTGCCTTTCGACCATCCGCTGTGGGTGGTCTACTCGTCGGGGACGACGGGCATGCCGAAGCCGATCGTGCATGGCCACGGCGGCGTGCTCATCGAGACCCTGAAAGGGCACGGCCTGCATACCGGCCTGGGCGAGGACGACCGCTACATGTGGTTTTCGACAACCGGCTGGATCATGTGGAACTCGCAGGTCACCGGCCTGCTGCTGGGCGCGACGATCGCGATTTACGACGGCAACCCCGGCTATCCGGACCTCGGCACGCTGTGGAAGTTTGCGGAGGAAGCCGACCTGACCGTGTTCGGCGCCGGTGCGGCCTACTTCGCCAATTGCATGAAGGCGGGGATCGAGCCGCGCAAGCTGGCGAAACTGGACCGTCTGCACACCGTCGGCTCTACCGGTTCGCCGCTGCCGGCGGAAGCCTTCGCCTGGATCTACGACCAGCTCGGCCAGGATATCCTGCTTGCCTCCATCAGCGGCGGTACCGACATCGTTGCCGCCTTCGTTGGTGCCTGCCCGATCCTGCCGCTTTATGCGGGTGAAATGCAGTGCCGCTGCCTGGGCATCGCCGTGTATGCGATGGACGAGGAGGGCCGGCCGCTCCAGGATGCAGTGGGCGAACTCGTCGTCACCAAGCCCATGCCATCCATGCCGCTCTACTTCTGGAACGATCCGCATGGCTTGCGCTATCGTGACAGCTACTTCGACATGTTTCCCGGCTGGTGGCGGCATGGCGATTGGCTGCGCATCACACCGCGCGGCGGCGCGATCATCTATGGCCGCTCCGACACCACCATCAACCGCCATGGCGTGCGCATGGGCACGAGCGAGATTTACCGCGTGGTCGAAGCAATGCCGGAAATCCTCGACAGCCTGGTGGTCGACCTGGAATACCTCGGGCGCGAATCCTACATGCCGCTGTTCATCGTCCTGCGGCCGGGCGTCACGCTTGACGATGCACTGACGACGCGTATCGCCGGCAATATCCGGACGGCACTCTCCGCCAGGCATGTGCCGAACGAAGTGTTCGCTGTCGCAGAAATCCCCCGCACCTTGACTGGCAAGAAGATGGAGCTGCCAGTAAAGAAACTTTTGCTTGGCATGAAGGTCGATGAGGTAGCGAACCCGGATGCAATGAGCAATCCGGGCAGCCTGGGCTATTTCACGGAATTCGCGCGGCGGAGGGAGGAGGAACATGCAGCGGCAGCAGGACTGGCACACTGAGGCGTACAAGGGACTGGAAGTGCATGTAACGGCACTTCCAAAGGATGGACGCGATACGGGATGGGACTATACCGTCCGCATCACGCAGCCCGGGGACGATTCCTCGTCGGAAGCAGAGTTGACCGCCGAGTCGGGGGACGAGGCGGATTATCCGTCGGAGGAGGCAGCGGTCGAGGCCGGGTTCATGCGCGGGTATTCAATGGTGGACGCGATGTTCCAGTAGGAGGCGCTCCGTCTCAAATCATTTCAAGCGGCGCAGGACCGTCCGGCGGCAGGAATGCACGGTCCAGTGCAGCCTGGTCCTCCAGCGATAACGCAAGGTCGGCCGCAGCCCGGTTTTCCTCTACATGAGCGCGCTGCCCGGCCTTCGGAATCGCAATCACGCCGGGTTCCCGCACGACCCATGACAATGCGACCTGCGCCGGCGTTGCATCATGCCGCGCAGCGACTTCACGCAGCACCGGGTGGCCAAGCAGCCGTCCCTGTTCCACGGGCGAATAGGCCATCACGGCGATCCCTTGTTCGCGGCACCACGGCAGCAGGTCGTATTCGATGCCACGACGGCTCAGGTTGTAGAGCACCTGGTTGACCGCCACTTCCCGCAAGTCCGTCAGCGTCGCGAGTTCCCGCATGTCGTCGATGTCGAAATTGCTCACGCCCCAGTGGCGGATCTTGCCGTCGCGTTTGAG
>NZ_LSTO01000001.1:4141862-4144852 GCF_002211445.1 Noviherbaspirillum denitrificans
CCGCGTGCATTCGAACAATCCTGGTTGCACGAGGAATTGCACAAGGCGCGCAATTTCAAGCCGTCAATGGCGAAGGGGTTGTATCTCGGTACGTTGATGGTCGGCATCGACCAGGTGGTCTTCGGCGGCAAGGCTCCGTGGACGCTGCGGCACCAGCATGCCGACCATGAATGCCTGAAGCCGGCCGCGGAGTGCAAGCCGATCGATTATCCGAAGCCGGACGGCAAGCTGACATTCGACAGGTTGTCGTCGGTGTTCATCTCGAATACCAATCATGCGGAAGACCAGCCGGTGCATTTGCGGCTGCAATCGTCGGAGATTCCGGTACAGGTCAACCTGCGGCGTTATGCGGGACCGGAGGCGCGCTTCTGCCCCGCGGGCGTCTATGAATTCGTGGTGAGCGAAGAGGGCAGGGAACGGTTGCAGATCAATGCGCAGAACTGCCTGCACTGCAAGACCTGCGATATCAAGGATCCGGCGCAGAACATTGATTGGGTGACGCCTGAGGGAGGCGGCGGGCCGAATTATCCGAACATGTAGCGGCATGAACAAAAAAGGCCAGCAGGGCGGCTGGCCTGAAAGTGCCTGAAGCAGTCGGACTTACACCATGCTGTAACTCATCAATGCCGCTTCATGCACACCTTGGAGGTAACTCTCAGCCGTCCGGATCGCCCGGCGCGAAAACTCTTCCGCGCCGATCACGCCTTCCAGCGTGAGGTTCGGAATCTCGAGTGAGTAGCGTGTCGTCGCCGGCATCGCCTCGACGATGTCGCGCACCGCCAGCCCGCCTTCGCCGAGCAGCTTGCGGTCGTTGCGCGCGGCATGGATCAGGCCTTCAACCGTGGCCGGTGCCTGCGCCGGCGCATCGCACAGTTGGGCCACGCGGAACCATTCCTTCGGCAGGTTCTTCAATTCTTCGAGTCTGCAGCCGGAACGCGAGAAGTGCAGCGTATCGACCAGCAGGCCTGCGTTCGACCGGTTCACGGCGCTCAGCACGGCAACTGACGACGCCACGTCCGGCGTCTGCGTCCAGCTAACGAATTCGAGATTCACATGAATGCCGAAGGGCTTGGCGAGGTCGCACAGGCGGGCGAAGCGTTCGGTCGCGCGTTCGCGGTCGGCGTCGGGCAGTTGCGCGATGATGTCCTGCGATCCCAGTTCGGCCGTCACTTCGAGCAGCGGCAGATAGGCTTCCGGTTCGGTCGCCGCATCCATGCGCGCCAGTTCGATGTCGAGCACGCCGACGCCGGTGTCAGCCATGCGCGCCAGGGTTTCCTTCATCATCGCGCGGTCGCGCATCAGCGGATAGATTGGCTCATCCGGCGTGACGGCGGTGACGCGCAGGCCGACCCAGCGGTAGCCGGTGCGGGCGGCGATGCTCACCATTTCCGGCGGCGTGGAGTGCAGGACAGTCAGGTGCGCGAGGGAGAACTGGGGTGCCATGTCGGGGTTCCTTTTTTCGCATATCGGGGTAGGTATGCGAAAAGTATAGAACCCGGTTCTGACAGGTGGGACGTGAAAACAGAATGCGGTTTTCAGAAAAACGCGCATTTTCGCGATTATTAGGATTGCTGGGCGATAATCGCGCAAATATTTGCCTTAATGGCAACCAATCAGATCCACATCATGATCGTGTTGGCCGTCGACTGCAGCATCGGCACGCACTTGGCTACGGCTTCAGCCTTGGAGCAGGAGGCGCTGCTCATCGACACGCTCAGCGCCCCAACCACCAGGCCGTGACGGTTCTTCACCGGCACTGAAATGCCGCGCAGGCCGATCTGGAACTGCCCCTCGGTGACAGCGAAGCCCTGGTTGCGCACCTGCTGCAACTCCTTCAGCAATTCTTCCTTGCTGGTGATCGTCAGGTGGGTATAGGGCACCAGCTCCATCGATTCCAGCGTCGCCGCCAGCACTTCGTCAGGCAGAGCGGCGAGCAGCACCCGGCCCGCGGTCGACGTGAAGGCGGTCAGGCGGGTGCCGGGTTCGAAGCCGGTGGTAAGCAGGCGCGGGGTGTTGACCCGGCTGACGTACACCACTTCCTGGCCATCGAGCACTGCGAAGTTGGTCGACTCCTGCAACTGCTGCGTGAGGCGCTGCAGGAAGGGCACGATGGAACGCGGCAGGCGCGCCGACTCCAGGTAGGAGCGGCCGAGGTTCAGCACCTTGGGCGTGAGCCAGAACAGCTTGCCGTCGGTGGCTGCCATGCCGATGTGCACCAGCGTCAGCAGGTAGCGGCGCGCAGCGCTGCGGCTGATATTCGCCACCTTGGCCACGTCGCTCGGCGTCAGGTTCGGCTGGTCCTGGTTGAAGGCGCCGATGACTTCCACACCTTTGATCAGTCCATCTATCAAATCGCGCTTGGCGATATCGATTTCAATCGGTTTCGGTTCCATGGCCCTGAAAAAAGTGGATGGTTTGGGTGATTGTCATCTGCGTTGCGCGATTGGCGGTCAATAGGGCGAATATCGCACTTTTTGCCGCAACAGCGCCTGACTATACTCCGTCGCAATACATCTGGAAAGGACGGTCCGAACATGCAGGCGATAGAGATTTCAGGCAAGACACGCATCTTCCCGGTTATCGGATGGCCGGTGGAACAGGTGAAGGCGCCGGCGCTTTTCAACGCTTACTTCAACTACAAGGGCATCGACGCGCGCGTCATGCCGCTCAAGATCGCGCCGGAAAAATATTGCGAGGCGGTGCGCATGCTGATGGGCACGCCGAACGTCGGCGGCATTTTCGTCTCGATTCCGCACAAGCCGCTCACGCTGGAGGCGGTCGATGAAGCGACGCCGCGCGCCGCGCTGGCCGGCGCCTGCAACGCGGTGTACCGCCGGGAGGACGGCACCATCGTCGGCGACCTGATCGACGGCGAAGGCTTCGTGCGCGCCTTCGACCGCGCGTGCGGCGACACGCCGTTTTCCTGGAACACCTCGAGTGCGCTCGTCGTCGGTTGCGGCGGCGTGGGCCGCGCGATCGCGGCATCGCTG
>NZ_LSTO01000001.1:4144862-4150995 GCF_002211445.1 Noviherbaspirillum denitrificans
TGCAGTGCGCAACCTTTACGATGTCGCAAGGTCAATAGCAGACGAGCTTTTTTCGAGAGGACGAACTCATGAAAGTCGACGTGTACAAACGCCCGGAACGGGAAGGCATGTATTCTTATCTTGCTGTTCCGGAAGGCCGACCCATTCCGGAGGAAGCCACCAATATCGACTGGGAAACCGCCGAGAACAGTATCGATCTCGACGAGAACAATGAACCGGTTCTCGGTCTGTCAGCAGAAGATGCGCTGTCGCAGATCAGCGCCAAGGGCTATGCGATCTCGCATACGAACAGTCACAGGATGAACAACAGGCCGAGCGTCTGACGGCTCCCCGCCTTTTCTTTTTCTTTTCCTGATGCATTCTTGCCGTCTCTGCACGGCGGGCCGGGTCAGCTGTGTGCTGCCCCGGCCGTCCATCCCTCCACCGGATCCATGACAGGCGGCATGCCGTAGTTGGGTTGGCGCGCTGCCCACGCGGCAGCGACTGCGCACAGCACCGCATCGAGCCAGTCCGCGGTACCGTCGGCCACCAGGCGCCGGCGCAATGCCTGCTTCATTACCACGCGGACGCCCAGCGGATGCGTTCCATCCTCCAGTGCGGCGACGATCGCCGACCGTGCCACGCGGCGCTCCGGCGTCTGCTTCGCGCGCTCGTCGCTCTTGTACGATGCCCGTGTCACCATCCGTGCCACCAGTCCGGGATATCCCTCCAGCGCGATCCTGCCCGGATCGCCCGCATGCAGTCCATGCACCGTGACGCCCGCTGCGAGCAGCCGTCGCGCGCCCTCGTGGAACATGTAGGCCACCGGTGGATTGACCCATTTCATCGACGGACTCGACCCCGCGGGACCATCCGTCATGCGATGCGCAAACTTGTTCCCGGCAGGACGCGCATCGCAGAAAGCCTTGAAGGTGGCGCGCAATTCCTCGCGGGACAAGATGGTGCAATGGTCTACCAGCGCTTTCCATTGCATTGGCCAGCCGAGATGCTCGACCAGTTCGCGCGAGAGGCCGAAGGGGAAATCGAAGGCGCCCAGCCAGGTGCCGGGGGCGGCAAGCCAGGTTTCGTAGGAAGGCCAGTCGGGGAAGGCGTCGATGCGTTCGAGGGACAGTACGGTGCCGTCGAGGCTTGCATGTGCGACGGTGATGGGCTTGGCCTTGCGGGGTGCGGAGGTGAAATCGACGCCGACGATGTGCATCCCGGGAGTGTAACAGCAGGTCTTCATGCATGCTTTCCAGGCATCCACGTTCTTGCGCGATGTCGTTTCCATATCGAATATTCCCCGCCGCACAGGGAATGATTCATGGAAAACCGCCTCAAACGACAAGAACAAGAACGCAGTATTCCGGAGTGCAAGGCATGATTGCGCGTATTCAATTCCTGTCCCGCCTGCTATGGCGCACCGCCCTTGCGATTGGCGTCATCGCCGGCTGTGCGAGTCTTCCCGACGTCCACTACCTGCACGCGCGCCAGCTCGTACCAACGCGGGATCCGGCCATCGTCACCGCTTCCGGCGAATTGCCGGCAGAAAAAAAGCAGGCCTTGCTCGATGGCTTGCAGGCCAAGGCGGGACCGACCGATATCCTGGCCCGGCATGTTGCCGCCGAAGAGGCGATCAGCGGACGGCCGCTCGTCGCCGGTAACAAGATCGTCCTGCTTGACGATGGCCCGGCCACTATGCGCGCGATGATGTCGGCAATCGAGGGCGCGCGCGACCACATCAACCTGGAAACTTACATTTTCGAAGCCGACGAAGTCGGCAACGCGCTGGCGAACCTGCTGATGAAAAAGAAAGCGGCCGGCATTGTCGTCAACCTGATCTACGACAGCATCGGCTCGAAGGACACGCCGAAGGAATTCTTCGACCGCCTGCGCGAGGCCGGTGTCAACGTGCTCGAATTCAACCCCGTCAACCCGACACGGACACGCGGCGAATGGGACATCAACCAGCGCGACCACCGCAAGATCCTGCTGGTCGACGGACGCATCGCCTTCACCGGCGGCGTCAATATCAGCCGGGTCTACGGCAAGAGTTCCTTCCTGCGCGGCAAGCGCGACGACCCGCCCCCCAAGGATGTGAAGGAAGCCGCGTGGCGCGATACGCACATGCAGATCGAAGGACCGGTCGTCGCGGAATTCCAGAAATTCTTCCTCGATACCTGGCAACGCCAGTCCGGCCATCCCTTGCCCGCAGCGAACTACTTTCCGGTACTGAAGCCGGCGGGCAATGCGCTGGTGCGCGCGATCGCCAGCACACCGGACAGGGAAGACTTCTCGGTCTACAAGACCTACATTTCCGCCTTCGCGCACGCCGACAAGTCCATCCACATCACGTCCGCCTACTTCGTTCCCGACCAGCAGGTGCTGCAGGCAATGATCGATGCGGCGCGGCGCGGGGTGGATGTGCGCATCATCTTTCCCAGCTTCTCCGATTTCGGCCTGATGCTGGACGCGGCACGCTCGCACTACGATGATCTGCTCGCAGCAGGTATCCACGTCTACGAGCGCAAGGCAGCGATGCTGCATGCAAAGACCGCCGTCATCGATGGCGTGTGGTCGACCATCGGTTCGACCAATATCGACATGCGCAGCTTCCTGCACAACGACGAGGTCAATGCGGTCGTTCTTAGTGCAGAGTTTGCCGATCGCATGGAAGCGCTGTTCGAGCGCGACCTGCAGCAGTCCGTCGAGATCACCGCTGATACCTGGAGCCGGCGCGGTTTGCGGAGCCGGCTGCGCGGTTGGGCGGTGCGCATCTTCGAATACTGGCTGTGAACCAAATTGACATTTACGCATCACATCCATGCGTAAAATGAAAAACTGGTTTGAATGATCTTTCCTATTGAAACAGCGCGCAGGCAGTGGAGCGCGCTGTTGGTTGCAGCAGCAATATCCGGATTGACGGCATGTGGTGGCGGAGGCGGCGCTGGAAGCAACAGCAGCAGCGCTGAGCCGGCCGCAACGCCCGCAAGCGCACAGGCAGCCCCTGCAACGGTAGTACGCAGGCTGGAAGTGCCCGCCGCGCTCGCCGGTTCCCCCTTCGACAACGCGAGAGACCTCACCGTGCCGCCCGGCTTCGGCATCCGTCTCTGGGCGCGCGTGAATCGTGCTCGCTTCATGGCGCTGGCGCCGAATGGTGATGTGCTGGTATCGGTGCCGGACGAGGGCAGGATCATCCTGTTGCGCGAGCGCCCGAACGACACGCCGCAGGCCATTACCTATGCGAGCGGCCTGCACAATCCGCACGACATGGTGTTCCATCGCATCGGTGACACGACCTGGCTGTATGTCGCCGAGTCGAACCGCATCAGCCGCAGCGCATATCGCACCGACGAGACCACCCGCAATGCGGATGAAACGGTGATCGACGGATTGCCGGACGACTCGACGCCGGAACTGCGCGGCACGTACGGCCACCAGTTGAAGAACATTGCGCTGTCGCCCGACCATCGTCTGTACGTATCGATCGCATCGACCTGTAATGCCTGCACGGAAGACACGGAGAGCGATCCGCTGCGCGGCGCCATCTATCAGTACAGTGCCGACGGCAAGGAGCGCCGCCTGTTCGCACGCGGGCTGCGCAATGCGGAGGGACTCGATTTCATTCCCGGCACCTCCACGCTCTGGGTGACGGTCAACAGCCGCGACGAGATCCGCGTGCCTGTCGATGCCGATGTCGATGGCGACCAGTCGAGTGACCTCGGCAAGATCATTCCTTCCTTCGTGGACCAGAATCCACCGGACTTGTTTACGTCGGTACGCGACGGTGGCAACTACGGATGGCCTTTCTGCAATCCTGTCCCGAATGAAGCGATGTCCCTGCTCGACCTCCAGCCGGACTTCGAACTGAATGAGAAAGGCAGCGCATTCAACTGTGCTTCCGCGGACCGATCCGCCAAGGGCATCCGTGCGCATTCGGCGCCGCTCGGATTCAGCTTCCTGCACGGCAGCGCCCTGCCCGAGGCTTTCCGCAAGGGGGCGGCTGTTGCACAGCATGGCTGCTGGAACTGCACCCGTCTTGATGCCGGTTACAAGGTGAGCTTCTTCCCCTTCGACGATGCGGGCAATGCCGGGGCTGCCATGGACCTGGTGACCGGGTTCGTCACCGATCCGGTACGGCGTGAAGTATGGGGACGCCCCGTGGATGCGATCGCGGATGCACGCGGCAACCTGCTCGTGTCGGACGATTTCGCGGGCGCCGTCTACCAGCTCTATCCGCTGCGCTGAACGCCGCATGCGTGCAACCATGATGCAGCGAATGCGCGGCGCAGTGATGGCGCCGCTGCTGGGCGCCGTGGCACTGGCCGGCGACGGGCTCGGGCTCATGACGTCCATGCCGGGCGAATCCTTCCGCGGGCCGCTGCCGCCGCTGGGGACGGAGGAAGCCTCGCTGGCGCAACGGCTGCGCGGACACGTTGAAAAGATCGCGCAGGCTGAACACAACACCGCCTTTCCGGGGCAGCTGGAAGACACGGCAAGCTACATCGAGAGCGCACTCGCCGAAATGGGCTATGCGGTCCGGCAGCAGGTGTTCAGCGCCGATGGCAACCGTGTGCGCAACCTCGAGGTGACCGTGCGCCCTCCCGATCCCTCCGAGGGCAAGCCGGAGATCGTGGTGGTCGGAGCGCACTACGATTCGGCGCACGGCTCCCCCGGCGCCAACGACAATGCGACCGGCAGCGCAGCGGTGATTGAGCTGGCGCGTGCGCTGCGTGAAGCAACGCCGCAGGCCGGACACGAGATCCGTCTGGCGCTGTTTGTGAACGAGGAAGCGCCCTACTTCAAGACGGGACAAATGGGCAGCCTGCTGCATGCACGCGACTTGTCCGCGCGCGGCGCAAATGTCACCGCCATGCTTTCGCTGGAAACGATCGGCTACTACGACGACAGCAAGGGCAGCCAGCGCTATCCGCCGCCGCTCGACGCACTCTATCCTGACACCGGTAATTTCATCGCCTTCGTCGGCGACCTCGGTTCACGCGACCTGGTGCGTACGGTGGTGGGCGCTTTCCGCCGGCACACGCCATTCCCCTCGGAAGGCCTGGCCGCACCGGCGTCAGTGCCCGGTGTGGACTGGTCGGATCACTGGTCATTCCGCATGCATGGCTATCCCGCACTGATGGTGACGGACACCGCCCCTTACCGCTATCCGCATTACCACACGGCGCAGGACACGCCGGACAAGGTGGACTACGCCCGCATGGCGCGCGTGGTCAAGGGGATAGAACGCGTAGTGCGCGAACTCGCCTCCGTCCACTGAGCGCCGACGGCATTGTCGCTGCGCGCATAAGCAAGCGCGGATCGCTTCGTTCACTCCCGGCAAATCGCTGACTACAATGCGTTCTCTGGCCATCCCGTCCCTCTTCATTGCTAGGCGGAAGAATCCAAACGACAGGAGCAATCATGGCGATCGACTTTACCCCCCAGTTCCACAAGCGGCTCTCCCGGGTCGGTGGCCATGGTGTGTGGGTCGCGGTGCCGTACCCGCGGACGCTGATCCCGGTCAAGACCCTCTATTACCGTACCTGGCAACAGGAGGAATGTGCACGGCTGCGCAATGCCGGGGAAGAAGTCGTGACCTTCGCGGTCAGCCACTGATACGGTTCAGAATCCGATCGTGAAACCCAGTCCGATGCCGGTAAACCGCCAGTCGTCGAACTCCTCGATATCCCTTACCTGCCGCAATTGCAGCTCGACAATCGCCGACTGCTGACGCACCTGGTCCAGGCGCGCGAGCTGATCGCCGGACGGCAACGCCCATACGACCTGGCCGCGGATTTCGCCTTCCGGGAACGCGGCACTGTGCACATCGAGGTAATAATTACCATCGCGGAGCGCCGCGAACTGCGCATCGGTCAACGGCACACGCGTGGCCCAGACCGTCGTTCCGGCCGTCCTCGATAATGCGAACTCGATAGGGCCGACGGCGCCCGGCCGGGCAATGTGGAGATGGGCGGCGGTATCCGTCATGCCGCTGGTAATGACGCTGGCATTCAGCGTGCGTTGATCCGCATCGACGGTCACCAGGCCGGCTCCGCTGGCGGCGCTGGAGGTGGGCGGCACCACTTCACCGCCGCTCAACGCGGAGGAAAACGCGAACGGCAGGTCATCGCGATGACTGCCGCCGCACGCC
>NZ_LSTO01000001.1:4151005-4152135 GCF_002211445.1 Noviherbaspirillum denitrificans
CAGGTACCAAGACTTTCATAGCTTTGCCTTTGTAAAGAAACAATTGACGTTAACGTAAACCGGAATCGTGATTATAGGGGAGAGCTGACCGTGTGACGAAATTTAGCACGACCGTTCTATTAATTGGTAGAGAGTATGCACTAAATCTCATCAAAAATCCAAGGGAAGCTGACGCAAGTTGCCCGCCGGAACCAAATAATCCGGGCGGATAAATCATTGAAATTGCTGGGTTTGCCGGACGGCGAGGAGGAAAGGCTAAGCGAAAGGAAGGAGGCGGGACATGCGGTGGATCAGGACTTATTTACGCTTCATGAAGAAGGTGAATTCCTTGTCGTTCTCGCTCTGGCCGACGAGGTCGTTGCCGGTCTGGCGGGCAAAGGCCTGGAAATCGCGCACCGAACCGGGGTCGGTCGCCATTACTCGCAGGATCTGGCCGCTGGTCATCTCGGCGAGCGCCTTCTTTGCCTTCAGGATCGGCAGCGGACAATTCAGGCCGCGAGCGTCGAGATCTTTATCGAATTCCATGTTCATTACTCGGTAACGAAAAATCAGTCGGGAAATTCTACCCCAAATAAATCGGGGTTGTGCGCCGCAGCAAGCAATTGTCGAAAGATGTTACAGCTTTGGTAAATCCATGAATTCGACATGCAGCCCGCGCGCGGTCATCCAGTCTGCCATGGCATAGCCAGTCCCGGCAGGCCAGGGACGCAACTTTTCCGGGGCAATGAGCCGGTAATCGACCAATTCTTCCGACAGGCGGATTTCTCCGGATGCCTTGACGTGGTAGGCAATGATGACTTCGTTCTTGCGGATGAATTCGTAGACGCCGATCAGCTTGATTTCGCCGGCATCGAGGTTGGTTTCTTCCTTGAGTTCGCGAGCGACACCCTGCTCCGGGGTTTCGCCGCGCTCCATGAAACCGGTGATGAGCGCGAACATCTTTTCCGGCCAGGCGGCATTGCGCGCGAGGAGGATGCGGCCCTCGACTTCCACGAGGGCCGCGAGGACCGGAAGCGGATTGTCCCAGTGCGTCCAATGGCCGTCGGGGCAGGCCAGGCGAACCTTGCCTGCCTCGCCGGCATCCGCGCGCTCGATGAGCGGCGCGGCGCACTCGGGACAATAGCGCGGCG
>NZ_LSTO01000001.1:4152145-4152830 GCF_002211445.1 Noviherbaspirillum denitrificans
TTGAGTTGTTGCGCGGTCCGGTCCATGTCCGGGGAAAACTATTGTTCTTTTATTGGTGTCGTCCGGCGCTGCCGCCGGCGCCCTTCACAATGCAGCCAGCGAGCGGAATTCCGCGGCGGTCGCGCCGGGGTAACCGAACAGTTCCATGTACAGCGGTGCCTGTTCGATCAGCATTTCCTTGCCTCTCTGGATCCTGCATCCCATCTCCTGCGCGGTGCGCAGCAGCCTGGTCATTTCGATCTTCATGCCGCAGTCGGCGACGATGCATTCCGGCTTGATGCCGTCGAGCGCGATCGGCATCGGGTCGTCCGGATGCATGCCGAGCGGACTGCAATTGACGACCAGGTCGTGGCCGGCGGCCTTGGCGTCGCGCTGCTCGACGGTCGCGTCGGGGAAGGCTTTTGCCAGGCGTTCGCGCAGGTCGTCCATGAGTTGCTGGTTGGTGTCGAACAGGCCGAGGTGCTTCAGGCCGCGGCTCACCAGCGATGCCGCGATCGCGCGGCCCACGCCGCCGCAACCGACGACGAGCGCACTCGAGGTGTTCCAGGAAAACGGCGTGTCGCCGCACGCGCGGTCGAAGGCGCGCACGAAGCCTTCGCCGTCGATCAGGTCGCCGACGATGGTGCCGTCCTCCCGGCGGTACACCGCGTTGCAGGCGCCGGCCAGCGCGGCGCGCGGCGTCGCT
>NZ_LSTO01000001.1:4152840-4230250 GCF_002211445.1 Noviherbaspirillum denitrificans
CGGTGCGCGGCGAAGGCGGCTTGCTCAAGCTGCCCGCCGAAGCAGGCGCGTCTGCCGGCCGGCGCTTCATGCCGTCGCATGACGATCGCGCCGAACTCGCCCCGCGCGATGTCGTCGCACGCGCCATCGACTTCGAAATGAAGAAGCGCGGCCTGGACTACGTCGACCTCGACATCAGTCACCAGCCCCCGGAATTCCTGAAGGAACATTTCCCGACCATCTATTCCCGCTGCCTGGAACTCGGCATCGACATCACGAAGCAGCCAATCCCGGTAGTTCCCGCCGCCCACTACACTTGCGGCGGCGTGGTGACCGACATGTACGGCCGGACCGACCTGCCCGGCCTGTACGCCGTCGGCGAGACAGGCTATACCGGCCTCCACGGCGCCAACCGCCTGGCTTCCAATTCCCTGCTCGAATGCCTGGTGCTGGGTCGTGCGGCGGCGCAGCATATTGAACAGCAGCCGAAGCCGAAGTCGATCGCCCTGCCCGCCTGGGACGAAAGCCGCGTGACCGACGCCGACGAGGAAGTGGTCATTGCGCACAACTGGGACGAACTGCGCCGCTTCATGTGGAACTACGTCGGCATCGTGCGGACGACCAAGCGCCTGGAACGCGCCCAGCACCGCATCGGACTGCTGCGCGAGGAGATTTACGAGTACTACTCGCATTTCCGCATCACGCGCGACTTGCTGGAACTGCGCAACCTGGTCGACGTCGCCTCCATGATTGTGGACAGCGCCCTCTCCCGCCGTGAAAGCCGCGGCTTGCATTTCAGCCAGGACTTCCCCGAGACCCTGCCGAAGGCCCTGCCAACTGTCCTGACACCCGCGCCCAGGTAGTTGCAGATGCGGCGATAGCGAAACGCCTCCTTCGGGAGGCGTTTTCATTAGTAAATTTTCAATTGGGAAATCTATTTCCGGTTGTACTCTAATAGTGTGATCCAGCCCCTGATCCAAAGAAGTTCGGCCCTGTTCAACGCGTCCAGACGGTGAGCCCATGTCCGACATCGCTGCAGATCCTTCCTTCCACGGTGCGCGCGCCAGAGACTTTTTCCTTGCCCGCCAACCCATCCTCAACCGCGGACAGGGCCTCGTCGCCTACGAACTCCTGTTTCGCCGCGCCGATGCGGGCACGGCCAGCGTGATCGACGACCTTGCAGCCACCGCCGCCGTGATCGAACACGCCACCGAACTCGGTATGGAAAACGTGATCGGCGGCTCACTCGGATTCGTCAACATTGACAAGACGGTGCTGATGAGCGACTTCGTGCAGTTCCTGCCCAGGGACAAAGTCGTCCTCGAAATCCTTGAAACGGTAAAGGTGACCAGCGAAGTGATCGAGCGCGTCACCGAACTCAGGAAGGCCGGCTATACCTTCGCGCTGGACGACGTCATCAACGAATCCGAAGACGTGCGCATGCTGCTGCCGCATGTGGACATCATCAAGGTGGACATCGCGGGACTGCCCCCTTCGACGTTGACCGAACTCAGCACTCGCTTTCGTAGCGCCAGGAAGAAACTGCTCGCCGAAAAGGTCGAGAACATCGACGAATACAAGCGTTGCCTGGAGCTCGGGTTTGACTATTTCCAGGGCTACTATTTCGCCAAACCCGCTGTACTGAGCGGTAAGAAGCTGTCTCCCTCGCAAGTAGCGCTGCTGCGCCTCATGTCCCAGCTCAGTTCGGACGCCGACAATGCCGTCGTCGAACGCACGATCAAGCAGGATGCGTCGCTGGGCATCACTCTGCTGCGCATGGCCAATTCGCCGGCGCTCGGCACCGGCCATCGCATCAAGTCTCTCGCGCAAGCGCTGATGTTGCTCGGCCGCCGGCAGCTCCAGCGCTGGGTGCAGATCCTGCTCTATGCGGAACCGATGAAAGCGACCGGCCTGCTCTCGCCGCTGCTCGTGCTGGCCACGACGCGCGGCAAGCTGCTCGAACTGATGGCGGACCGCATTGCGCCGCGCAACCGGAATATGGCCGATGTCGCCTTCACGGTGGGAATCATGTCGCTGATGGATGCGCTGTTCGACCAGCCCATGGCCAAGATCCTCGAGCAGATGCTGGTGGACGACGCAGTGCGGGATGCCCTGCTGGAACGCGAAGGCGTGTATGGGGAAATGCTGCAGCTGGCGGAATACATGGAACAGCTCGATGAATACAGCCGACAGCTATTTCCCGCCCTTGACGGCCTGAGCCTCAGTCACGAAGACTTGTGCGACATTCAGCTGGAGGCGTATGCCTGGAGCGAACAGGTGTCGCACCAGGCTTGAGAGCCTGTTCGGCATCTTTTTTGCATGCCAAAAAGATACCGAACAGGCTCTGACTAACCGACGATACGCAGGGAATAGTCGGTCGCGCGCACGTCCTTGGTCAGGGCACCAATGGAGATCCGGTCGACGCCGGTTTCGGCGATGGCGCGCAGCGTGCCCATGTTCACGCCGCCCGAGGCTTCCAGCAATGCCCGGCAATCCGTGATCCTGACCGCGTCGCGCATCATGTCGAGCGAGAAGTTGTCGAGCAGGACGGAGGTGGCGCCTGCTGCCAGTGCTTCTTCCAGCTCCGCCAGGTTTTCAACCTCGACCTGGATCGTCACACCCGCATGCAGTGCGATCGCCGCCTGCATGGCTGCCGTGATGCCGCCTGCCGCAGCGATGTGGTTTTCCTTGATCAGGATGCCGTCATACAGTGCCAGACGCTGGTTCTTGCCACCACCCACGCGTACCGCGTATTTCTGCGCGAGCCGCATGCCCGGCAGCGTCTTGCGGGTATCGAGGACGGAAGCGCGCGTGCCCTTCACCACGTCGGCGTATTGACGGGTTACGCTGGCGACGCCTGACAGGAGCTGGAGGAAATTCAGCGCCGTACGCTCAGCCGTGAGCAGCGCGCGGGCCGGCGCTTCGATCGCGCAGACTTCGCTGTCGGCCGTCATCGAATCGCCTTCGGCATAGCGCCAGTCGATGCGGATGCGCGGGTCGAGCTGGGTCATCACGCCTTCGAACCATGGGGCGCCGCACAGCACGGCTGCTTCGCGCACAATGACGCGGGCCTTCACCCATTCGTTTTCCGGCACCAGCAGGCCGGTCACGTCGCCGGTGCCGACGTCTTCCGACAGTGCGGCGGCGATGTTGGATTCAAAAGCTGCGGCGAGCGCCGCGTCAAAAGGGGCAAACGGGTTCTTCAGGGTGCTCATGCGGGTCCGATTCCTGCAAACAGTTTTTGTTCTTTTGCCAGGTCGCCGCTCGGGCGAACGTTGGCTTTGCGTGCTGCAGCGAAGGCCAGCATGCGGTCGATGCAGACATACGCCTTGCGGCCGGTTTCCGGATCGACGTGGATTTCATTCTTCCCGGTTTCCAGCACCTCGGCCAGGTTCTCCAGGCCGTTCATGGCCATCCATGGGCAGTGCGCGCAGCTCTTGCAGGTGGCGCTGTTGCCTGCCGTCGGCGCATCGATGAAGCGCTTGCCGGGCGCGGCCATGCGCATCTTGTGCAGGATGCCGTTGTCGGTGGCGACAATGAACTCTTCGGCATCGAGTGACTTCGCCGCCGCAATGAGCTGCGAGGTCGAGCCGACCACGTCGGCCTGGGCTACGACTGCTTCCGGCGACTCCGGATGCACCAGCACCTTGGCATTCGGATGATCCTTGCGCAGCAGTTCCAGTTCGATGCCCTTGAACTCGTCATGCACCAGGCAGGAGCCCTGCCACAGCAGCATGTCCGCACCGGTCTTTTTCTGGATGTAGCTGCCGAGGTGCTTGTCCGGTGCCCACAGGATCTTCTTGCCCTGTGCGTGCAGGTGTTCGACGATTTCCAAACCGATCGACGACGTCACCATCCAGTCGGCGCGGGCCTTCACGGCAGCGCTGGTATTGGCATAGACCACGACGGTCCGGTCGGGATGGGCATCGCAGAAGGCGGCGAATTCATCCGCCGGGCAGCCGAGGTCGAGCGAACAGGTCGCATCGAGGTCCGGCATCAGGATGGTCTTATCAGGACTCAGGATCTTGGCCGTTTCTCCCATGAACTTCACTCCAGCCACCACCAGCGTCTTGGCCGGATGGTCGCGGCCGAAACGGGCCATTTCCAGTGAATCCGATACGCAGCCGCCGGTTTCCTCGGCCAAGTCCTGCAGGTCGGCATCGACATAATAGTGGGCGACGAGCACGGCCTGCTTTTCTTTCAGCAGGCGCCTGATCTTGTCCTTGAGCGCTGCCTTTTCTTCAGGCGAAGGGGCGAACGGCACGCGGGCCCAGGCATTGGCGACGCAACTGGTGCCCGCCTCCATTTGCGGACGTTCGAATTCGACGGTCTTGATGGGTTGAATCTGCATGATAGTGACGCAAAAATCCGCGGAAAACGCTAAAACGGCAAGTATGCCTCATAACACCGAACTAAGGGTCGCAACGGGTATTTCAAGCGGATTCCATCGTTTGTGCACATATGATGCATTTTTGCCAAAGAAAATTGACGAATATCAGATCTTGCGCATTTTTGATGTTTCCCCATGTCAATTTTTCATTTACGCAACTTGCGGACGGAGTCATACTGATCTTGCCTGACATCCATGCCGGAACCAACACAGAGTGGCGGCGGAAAAATCACAACAGGGCATACATTCAGGGGGAGACGAACCCGTGACGCATCGCATTTTCGACAAGTCCGACAAGGGTCGGGAAGAAATCGCCACACGCAAACACCAGCTGCCGATGCGGCTGCGGACCTTGCTCGTGATGGTGGACGGCAAGCAAACCGATGAGGAACTGCTCAAGAAGGTGGCCGGACTCGGCTTGAATGAAGAGAGTTTTTCCGAGTTGCTGGCGAACGGTTTTATCCAGCTCGCCGCCACGTCGCCGCCGGCCCCAGTCGCGGTGACTCCTGCACCGCAACCGGAAGCCGCGCTGGATGGATCCGCGCAGTTCCAGGCGATTTACCAGTTCTATACCGAAACCATCAAAAGCACCATCGGGCTGCGTGGCTACACCCTCCAATTGAAGGTGGAAAAGGCCGGCTCCATCGACGAGTTCCGCGCCCTCCGCGATCCCTATCTCGAGGCCGTTCTGAAAGCCAAAGGCCAGGAAATGGCACGCAGCCTCGGTGGACGCCTAGACCAGTTGCTGGCGCCAGGCGGCGCCGCGGCCAACAGCACGATCATCGGACTGAACGCACTGCTGGCGGACTAGGCCTTACTCGATGCCCTGGCTGGTAAGGTACTCTTCGTAGCCGCCGTGGAAGTCGATCACTTCGCCGTCGCGGACTTCGAGGATGCGGGTCGCGAGTGAAGAAACGAATTCCCGGTCGTGCGACACAAAGATCAGCGTGCCGGCATATTTATCCAGCGCGATGTTGAGCGACTCGATGGATTCCATGTCCATGTGGTTGGTCGGTTCATCCATCAGCAGGACGTTGTGACGGCCCAGCATCAGCTTGCCGTACATCATGCGGCCCTTCTCGCCGCCCGACAGCACCTTCACCGACTTTTTCACGTCGTCCCCGGAGAACAGCAGGCGGCCGAGGATCGAGCGCACTGCCTGGTCGTCGTCGCCCTCCTTCGTCCACTGTCCCATCCAGTCCGTCAGGTTCTTGTCGATCGCGAATTCCTCGGTCGGATCCTGCGGCATGTACCCGACGTTGGCGTTTTCGGCCCACTTGGAGATACCTGCGTCCACCTCCATCGCGCATACGTCACCGCCAATGCTGCGCAGCAGTGTGGTCTTGCCCGCGCCATTGGCTCCAATGATCGCGATCTTTTCACCGGCTTCCACCAGAATGTTGAAGTTCTTGAAAATCGTGCGGTCGTAGGACTTCGACAAACCTTCCACTTCAACCGCTTGGCGGTGCAGCTTCTTCTCGCCTTCGAAGCGGATGAACGGCTCCTGACGGCTGGATGGCTTGATGTCCTCCACCTTGATCTTCTCGATCTGCTTGGCGCGCGATGTCGCCTGGCGCGCCTTGGACTTGTTGGCCGAGAAGCGGCGCACGAATTCCTGCAGTTCGGCCACGCGTTCCTTGGCCTTGGCGTTGGCCGCCAGTACCTGGGCACGCGCCTGTGACGAAGCGAGCATGTAGTCGTCGTAGTTGCCCGGATAGACCTTCAGGGTGCCGTAATCCATGTCGGCCATGTGCGTGCACACCTGGTTGAGGAAGTGGCGGTCATGGGAAATGATGATCATGGTGGAGTTGCGCTCGTTGAGCACATCCTCCAGCCAGCGAATGGTGTTGATGTCGAGGTTGTTGGTCGGCTCGTCGAGCAGCAGGATGTCCGGATTGGAGAACAGCGCCTGCGCCAGCAGCACGCGCAACTTCCAGCCGGGGGCGATGTTGCTCATCGGCCCCTGGTGCTGGTCGAGTGGAATGCCGACGCCAAGCAACAGCTCGCCGGCGCGCGCTTCGGCGGTGTAGCCGTCGTACTCGGCAAACTTCGCCTCGAGGTCGGCGGCACGCATGTAATCCTCGTCGGTGGCGTCCGGATTGGCGTAGATGGCGTCGCGGTCGGACATGGCGGCCCACATCTCGGTATGGCCCATCATGACCACGTCGAGCACGCGCATTTCCTCATACGCGAACTGGTCCTGGCGCAGCTTGCCCAGGCGTTCGTTCGGATCCAGCATGACGGTGCCGCCGGACGGTTCCAGGTCGCCGCCAAGGATCTTCATGAACGTGGACTTGCCGCAGCCATTGGCGCCGATCAGGCCATAGCGGTTGCCCTCGCCGAATTTGACGGAAATGTTTTCAAACAGCGGCTTGGGGCCGAACTGCATGGTGATGTTTGCGGTGGAAAGCACGGGAAAAACCTTTTGCGGGAAAATCGGGAATAACCCGACATTTTACCATTCCATGCCCATTTCCCTATCACTTCGCGGGAAGGCCGAACAAAACACCAAGGGCGGCAACATATGCGCTATCAAGTTGCCATGCGCGAGCGGGAATGCCGAGCAGTTCCAGCGCGTTCAGGTAGCGCGAAGCCAGTGCCGGCGCGCCCATTACCTGAACCGGCTCGGAGAATGCGTCGCCGGCTTTTTTCACCATCTCGAACAATTCGGCGCCGATCAACAGGCCTGACAGGAACGAGGCTGCATGCGAATCCGGCATCATGCCGCAGGCAATCATCGCGTCGCAGCTGCTTGCCATATGGGTAAAACCGCCCTGTCGCGCCGCGCGCAATCCACTTGCGAATGCTTCCGGCACGGTGGTTTTGCATGCATCCCCGGCGTGCAGCGTGCCCTGGTTGCTCAGGAGACTAAACAGATCGCCGGTCATGAAAGTCATGAACTCGGTAATGCGGCCGTCGCTCACATGTACCCATTTGCTGCGCGCTTCCGGCAGCAGGAACCAGCCACCGGAACCGCCCAGTTCGCATCCGCCCAGCACAAGGGTTTCCTCTCCGCGCATGATGTCGGGCAAACCGTGCGAGTCGATATAGCGATATCCGGGGACAACTCGCAGCCGAGTTCCACGGATGGCGGTTTCAATCGGCACCATTGCTTGGTCGAGACGGGTCAGCGGGTGTTCGATTGCAAGGAATGGTGTGTCCTTCCAGCCGTTCCGGCCGCCTGCCATGCCGGTCAGGATGACGTCGGCGCTATCGATTTCAAGTGCTTCCAGCAATGCGCGCAACGACGCTTCGTATCCCTCCGTCATCAGCTGGGTGCCCATCCTGTCCTCGTGCCGCCGGACCAGCCCGCCACCGGGATCAAGAATCCAGACCTTGCGATGAGTCATGCCCCAGTCAATACCGACCAACGCAGTTGATTGTCCCTTCATCGTCTTTCCGCCGAAAAAGCCCTAACGCAGTGCTCAACCAATGAGGCAGGCCGATGACGGCGCGAGTTCCCCAAGCTGTTTCCAAGGCAAGTGGAACGCAGAGCGCCGGGCGGTGGTCTATTTCCGTCCTTACCGGATGAGGTACGCCCATGACTGCCGAACTCATTACACTGGAAAACGACGTCCAATACCTGCAACTTACGCCGGAAATGGGCGGCGGCGTCACGGCCTGGAATTGGAAGAATGATGGAAGCGTGGCGCATCTGTTCCGCCCTTGGGACGGAGGATCTGGCGACCGCTACAGCCTTGCCTGCTTTCCTCTCGTGCCTTGGGCCAACCGCATTACGCAGGGCGGATTCGAGTTTGAGGGAAAATTCCATCAGATCCACACCAACCGGACGGAAGAGCATTTCCCCATTCATGGAAGCGGCTGGCTTCAGCCATGGCAGGTGGCGGAGCGCGGCGAAGGACGCATTCGACTGTCGCTGGAGTCACGAAGCTTCGACGGCAATCCTTATCACTATCGCAGCACGCAAACCTTCCTGTTGCTTGCGGACGGCCTGCAGATCGACCTGACGGTCACCAACCTCGGGACTGCAACCATGCCTTTCGGGCTTGGCCTCCATCCATACTTCGTGCGCAATGGGCAAACACGGCTGATGTTCAAGGCCTCGGGCGTCTGGCTGCATGAGAAGGACCCGACCGCCATCGAATTCGCAACCACCTTCCCGCCGACGTGGGACTACAACCAGGGCGGCGTGCTCGATGGCCCGATGATTGACGCCTGCTACACAGGCTGGAACGGCAAGGCAGTGATCGAATACCCGGATCGCCGGTTGTCGATCACGATGGTCATGCCGGACTGCAATGGCTATGTGGTTTTCCATCGGCCGGCGGATTCGGATTTCTTCTCGCTGGAACCGGTCACGCATCCTTCGGATGCGTTCCACATGCCGGACCAACCGGGTCTCGTCTACCTGACCCACGGCGACAGCTTTGCACTGCGCACGAAATTCCTGGTCGGGCCGCTAACCGCCTAGGCAAGGGTAAGCGCTCATCGTCAGCGAGCAGTGCCGGCCGTCAGAACGAAGGCGCGCCTGGCTGCCGACCACCAGGGTCGCCTTCTCGCGGACGTGCCCGAAAGGTAGGCCCGTCAACACGGGCACTCCCAGCCGTGCACGCAGGTAGGCAAGCATGGATGCAAAGGTGTAGCCATTGTCGTATTCCGTCAGCGTGTAGCTCGAGAAATCACCGAACACCACTGCCTTCTGATCCAGCAGACCGGCGTATTGCATCTGAAGCAGCATGCGCTCGATGCGGTACGGATGCTCGTTCACATCCTCGATAAAGAGGATGCCACCGTTAATACGTTGCAGATAAGGTGTGCCAATCAGGTGGGTCAGCATTGTCAGGTTGCCACCCCAAAGCGCTCCCGAAACATCCAGTTCGGGATTGCCCTCTGCTTCGAATGCAATGGTATGCGACGGTCCGCGAACGCAGCGCCAGAAATGGTCCAGGGTGAAGTCGCTCGGATCGTCGCGCGAGAAATCGATGCAAACCATGGGACCGGCAAAACTCGGTGTTCCGCCCTCTGCAAGCAGCGCCATATGCAAAGCCGTGAAATCGCTGTGGCCGACAAACAGCTTGCCGCTTGTCGCCAGCAGCTTCATGTCGAGCGCCGGAAGGATGCGCGACATGCCATAGCCGCCGCGCAGGGCCAGGATGACCTGCACATCAGGATCCTCGGCAGCCTTGTGCAGCGCGCGGACGCGCTCCTCATCGGTGCCGCCGAAGCGCTCGTGCTTCTTGTCGGGATCGTAGTACTCGCGCACTGTGCATCCTGCAGCACGCAAGCGTTCGATGCCCCGCACATAGCTGGAAAGGTCCGGCGCATAGCCGCTAGGCGCGGCAATCGCCACGCCGATATTGCTCATGTCCATCTGTGAAGTCTTCTGGTGTGTCGCCTGACGCTATTGTAGCTAGGCGCTACGCACTTCAGGTTCGCCGCCCGCCTTGCAGTGCTCGGCGATCATCCCCGACAGGAGTCCGTCGAGCGCGGGCGGAAAGTCGTGTCCCATGCCTTCGATGATCTTCAGCGTCGACCCGCGCACGCAATGCGCAACGTCACGGCCGCACGCAAGCGGAACCAGTGGGTCGTCGGTGCCGTGGATGACCAGGGTTGGCACCTTGATGGTGCGCAGTAGCGCCACCTGGTCGCCCGACGACGTTACCGCCATCATCTGCCGTGCGGTGCCGCTCACGCATACATTGCGACGCACGCTTTGCTCCACGCGCCTGCGCAGCTCGGCTTCCGGCACCGGATAACGTGTGCCACCCAACAAGCGGAACAGCTCCACGTTATGGTCGATTACGCTGTTGATGTCGCGCGGGTTCTTTGGCCGGGAAAACATCGCATGTCCTGCCGCCATGGAAGGTCCGGGCAAGCCCGGCCGGCCGCTGGTGGACATGATCGAAGTCAGCGACAGCACGCGTTCCGGGTGGCGGCCCGCGATGATTTGCGCAATCATGCCGCCCATGGACGCGCCGACGATGTGCGCCTTTTCAATTTCGAGCGCATCGAGCAGGCAGACGCCATCCTTCGCCATGTCGTACAAGGTATAGCCGCTGAACAGCGGCATGTGGAACAACGACTTGAAGAAAGCCATTTGCAGGTTGGGCTTGCCGAACTGTTCCATCTTGGTCGACAGACCGCTGTCACGGTTGTCGAACCGGATGACACGTAAGCCCTCCGAAGTCAGTCCCTTGCAGAATGCATCCGGCCATGAAATGAGCTGCAAACCCAGGCCGGCGATGAGCAGGACCGCTTCCCCCTTCGGGTCGCCCTGCGTGTCGTAGGCCAGCTGGATGCCGTTTGCTGCGGTAGTTGGCAAAGGTGTTCCTTCCCGTATTTGTGTCGTGCCGCCTTCACCTGATGCGGCAGTGACGGAAGATTGCAATCCTCATGCCGACGCCGATTTGCCCGGCAATGAAGGCTCGCCGGCCCGGGGCGTGTAAATTCGGCACGCCCGCATGGAAAAACTTCCCGCCGATCCGCGCTCAGCCCTTGGTACCGACCGCCTGGTCCATCATCCGCTGGGCCGCGCGCCGACGTTCCGCGAAGAATTCCTTCAGCAGCGTGCCGCACTCTTCGGCCATCACGCCGCCCACCACCTCGGTGTGGTGATTCAATTTTTCCTGCTCAAAAAGATTGACGACGGATCCGCATGCCCCGGTCTTGGGATCGGACGCACCAAAAACGACCCGTGCAAGGCGCGCATGCATCATTGCCCCGGCGCACATCGCGCAGGGTTCCAGTGTGACATAGAGTTCGCAGCCCGGCAGCCGGTAGTTCCCGAGGATTTCCGCTGCGGCCCGCAACGCCATGATTTCGGCGTGCGCCGTCGGGTCGTGCGTGCCAATGGGCTGATTGAACCCGGTCGCGACAATTTCCCCATCTTTCACCACCAATGCACCGACCGGCACTTCGCCCAGCGCCCAAGCATTGTGCGCCTGGGAAATCGCCTGTTGCATGTAGATGGCGTCCTGCATGTCAGTTGTCCGCGGTGATTTCAGCCCAGCAGTTCGGCGTTTCGTGCAGCACGAGCTTGTGCAGGTGCAGGCCGGTGCCATAGCGGTCTTTGTAGGCGGCATGCAGAATGTTGAAGGCGGTCCGGGCCAGGTTCTCCACAGTCGGAATACTGTCGATGATGACAGTCTTGTGCCCCGGAATGCTTTCGAGGAACTCGCGCACCGCGGTGTCCTTCGCATAGGCAAGAAAGGCATGGTCCCAGACGTCGACCAGGGTTTCCTTGGCGATCGCCTTCACATCGGAGAAGTCCATGATCATGCCATTGTCGGAACTGCCCTCTTGCTGGATGATGTCACCGACCAGGGTGATTTCCAGCGTGTAGCGGTGGCCGTGCAGGTTGCGGCATTGGCTCTTGTGGTCAGGAATGCGATGGCCGGCGTCGAATTCAAGCTTGCGGGTAATGGTCAGCATGGTATTCAGGGTATTTGCAGCAGTTTGTGTGTTTGCAGGCTCAGTTTCCACTTCGGGTTGGTGCGGCACATCTCGATCGCCAGGCGTGTATTGTGCGCGGCGTCGGGGCCGTCCATCGGCTGCAGGTAAAAATGGTCGAAGTCGAGCGATTCGTACGTCGCTACGTCCTGGTTTGCCTGCGGGATCACGACCTTGAGTTCGTTCCCGCGCCGGACCACCAGTTCCGAGCCGACCTTGGGACTCACGCAAATCCAGTCCACACCATCCGGTACGGCGATCGTGCCATTGGTTTCAATGGCAATCTCAAAGCCGCGCGCATGCATCGCCTCGATGAGCGCGCCATCGAGCTGGAGCAACGGCTCGCCGCCGGTGAACACGACGAACTTGCTCTTCGTGTAGGCAGCCGGCCACAGCGCGTCGATCGTTTCCGCCAGTGCGGCGCCGTCCGCAAATTTTCCGCCGCGCACGCCATCGGTGCCGACAAAATCGGTGTCGCAGAACTTGCAGATCGCCGACGCGCGGTCGCTTTCGCGGCCTGTCCACAGGTTGCAGCCCGCAAAGCGGCAGAACACGGCCGGACGGCCGGCATGCGTTCCCTCGCCCTGCAAGGTATAGAAGATTTCCTTGACGCTGTAAGTCAATTTGCGTTTCCAAATGCCGGGAGCCGTGCCGCAGGTTTCCACCCGCGCACGGCTTCATCCCGTTCGGTTCAGCCCCGGCGCAGTGCCGGGACGGGAATGCTTATTCCCACTCGATCGTTGCAGGCGGTTTGCCCGAAATGTCGTACACGACGCGGTTCAGGCCGCGCACTTCGTTGATGATACGGTTGGACACCTTGCCAAGCAGGTCGTGCGGCAGGTGCGCCCAATGCGCCGTCATGAAGTCCTGGGTTTGCACGGCGCGCAGCGCGACTACGTAGTCGTAGGTGCGTCCATCGCCCATCACGCCCACCGATTTCACCGGCAGGAAGACGGCAAACGCCTGGCTGGTCTTGTCGTACCAGGACCGGCCTTCCTCGTCGACAGCCGAGCGCAGCTCCTCGATGAAGATCGCATCGGCACGGCGCAGCAGGTCCGCATATTCCATCTTCACTTCGCCGAGAATGCGGACACCGAGGCCCGGGCCCGGGAACGGATGGCGGTACACCATGTCGTGCGGCAGGCCGAGCGCCACGCCGAGTTCGCGCACCTCGTCCTTGAACAGTTCGCGCAGCGGTTCCAGCAGCTTCAGGTTCAGCGTTTCCGGCAGGCCGCCGACGTTGTGGTGGCTCTTGATGGTGTGCGCGGTCTTCTTGCCCTTGCCGGCGCTTTCGATGACATCCGGGTAAATCGTGCCCTGTGCCAGCCACTTCGCATTCTTCAGCTTGCCGGCTTCAGCCTGGAAGACCTCGACAAACTCGCGGCCAATAATCTTGCGCTTCGCTTCCGGATCGGTCACGCCGGCCAGCTTGCCCATGAACTGCTCGGTGGCGTCCACGTGGATCACCTTCACGCCGAGGTTCTTGGCGAACATGTTCATGACCATTTCGCCTTCGTTCAGGCGCAGCAACCCGTGGTCGACAAACACGCAGGTCAGCTTGTCGCCGATCGCGCGATGGATCAGGGCGGCGGCCACACTGCTGTCCACGCCGCCGGACAGGCCGAGGATCACTTCGTCGTCGCCGACCTGCTTGCGGATCGCTTCGACCGCCTCAGAGATGTAGTCGGGCATGTTCCAGTCGGACTTGCAGCCGCAGATCTCGTGCACGAAGCGACCGAGGATGGCCTTGCCCTGGAACGTATGCGTGACTTCCGGATGGAACTGCACTGCGTACAGCTTGCGCTCCTCGTTCGCCATCGCCGCGATCGGGCAGTTGTCGGTCGATGCCATCAGCTTGAAGCCTGGGGGCATTTCGATGATCTTGTCGCCGTGGCTCATCCACACCTTCAGCATGCCGTGGCCCTCGGAGGTCACGAAATCGCTGATGCCGTTCAGCAGTGCCGTATGGCCGCGGGCGCGAACTTCCGCATAGCCGAATTCGCGCACCTTGCCCATCTCGACCTTGCCGCCGAGCTGTTCCGCCATGGTCTGCATGCCGTAGCAGATGCCGAGCACCGGAACGCCTGCCTCGAACACTGCCTGCGGCGCACGCGGCGTATCGCCCTCGGTCACCGAGTTCGGTCCGCCCGACAGGATGATGCCGGCGGCGCCATAGCTGCGGATGAAATCGTCGCTGACATCGTAGGGAAATACCTCGGAGAACACGCCTGCTTCACGCACGCGGCGTGCGATCAGCTGGGTTACCTGGGAACCGAAATCGAGAATGAGAATTTTGGAGTGCATGGATGTGCTTCTGCTATCAGGATAAATCTGGTGTCGCGGTCATGACACGGTTGCGTCCCGCATCTTTTGCCGCATAGAGGGCCACGTCGGCCCGGCTGATCAATTCTTCGGTGGTCGCCGTCGGGAACAGGTCCGTCGACGCAATACCGGCGCTGATTGTCAGGTTCAGCGATACATCGTTGATGGCCTCGGGCTGCGCCGCAATCGTCGCACGCATGCGCTCGGCCACGGCCTCGGCCGTCTTGTGGGACGACCCGGGCAGCACGATCAGGAACTCTTCGCCACCGTAACGCCCGAGGGCTTCCTGCGGTCGGATGCAAGAGCGAAGCCGGCTGGCCACCTTCACAAGGACCGCGTCACCCGCGGGATGTCCGTAGGTGTCGTTGATCCTCTTGAAATAGTCGAGGTCGGCAACGATCAGCGATAGCGGAACGCCTGCATTGTCGCACCGGATCGCCTCGATCGTCAGGATACGCATGATCGCGCCGCGGTTCCATGTTCCGATCAGCGGATCGATCAACGATTTCCTGCGCAAGTTCTTGTTCTTCTTTTCGAGTGCGAGCTGCGATGCATTCATGAACCGCATCTCCAGCTCGCGCTCGACCAGTGCAGCGAGGTCAGCCAGCGACTGGCGGTCGCTTTCCCGGAAAACCGGACGCGGCGAATGATCAACCAGGCAAATCCGTCCTGCCAGCGCCTTGTCCGGCCCATAGACCGGATGGGATGCATAAAACCGGATATGCGGACCTCCTGTCACATGGCGGTGCTGGCCAAGGGAGCGATGAATGCTGGCATCAGCCACCACCACCGGATGTTCCGAAGCCGAGATCTCGTGGCAGAACGCCGTTTCGATGTCGGCCATCGTGTCAACACCCGCTGGAGCCGGTGCATCCCCAAAGACGATGACGCAATTCGATACATTGAACAGTTTCTTGCCCAGGCGGCGAATGCGCTGCATCTGCTGGTCGCTCTCGATACATGCAGCCAGCGGCAGTCCGGACGGCGCGACCACGTCTGCTCGTCCAGAGGTGCCAGCCGTCATCGCAGCACTCCCGCAGCCATCCGGCAGAAAGCGTCACTCCGCACGGTAGTTCGGCGCTTCTTTCGTAATCTGGACATCGTGGACATGCGACTCACGCATGCCGGCCGACGTGATCTCCACGAATTCTGCCTTCTCGCGGAACTCGTCGATCGATGCGCAACCGCAGTAACCCATTGAGGAGCGCACGCCGCCCACCAGCTGGTAGAGAATCGCCAGGACGCTGCCCTTGTAGGGAACGCGGCCTTCGATGCCTTCGGGCACCAGCTTGTCGGCGTTATTTGCCGCATCCTGGAAGTAGCGGTCAGCAGAACCTTCGGACATCGCGCCGAGACTGCCCATGCCGCGATACGACTTGTATGAACGTCCCTGGTAAAGAATGACTTCGCCTGGCGCCTCTTCGGTGCCGGCAAACATGCTGCCCATCATGACGCTGGATGCGCCGGCCGCGAGGGCCTTGGCGATATCGCCGGAGAAGCGAATGCCACCGTCAGCGATGCACGGGATGCCGGTGCCCTTGAGCGCCTCGGCAACATTGGAAATAGCCGTGATCTGGGGTACGCCGACGCCAGCCACGATACGGGTGGTGCAAATGGAACCGGGGCCAATGCCGACCTTCACGCCGTCCGCGCCATGCTCGGCCAGCGCGATTGCAGCAGCAGCAGTAGCAATATTGCCGCCGATGACATCGACTTGCGGATAATTGGCCTTCACCCACCGCACGCGGTCCAGCACGCCCTTGGAGTGGCCATGCGCGGTATCAACGACGATGACATCGACGCCGGCCTTGACCAGCAGTTCAATGCGCTCGTCATTATCGGGACCAACACCGACAGCCGCACCGACGCGCAGCTTGCCGTGCTCGTCCTTGCTCGCATTCGGGTGCTCGGTCGCCTTCTGGATGTCTTTGACAGTAATGAGGCCGCGCAGCTCAAAGGCGTCGTTTACGACGATTACACGCTCAAGGCGGTGCTTGTTCATCAGGCGTTTTGCCTCTGCCAGGTCAGCGCCCTCCTTCACGTGCACCAGCTTTTCGCGCGGCGTCATCTTGGCGCGCACTTCCGCGTCCAGGTCTTCTTCGAAACGCAGGTCGCGGTTAGTGATGATGCCGACGACCATCTTGCCCTCCACGACCGGGAAGCCACTGATGCCATGTTGTTCACGCAGGGCGATCACGTCGCGGATGCGCATTGTCGGCGGAATCGTGATTGGATCGCGCAGCACGCCGGATTCGAAACGCTTCACCTTGGCGACTTCCCGCGCCTGGTCCTTCGGCTTAAGGTTCTTGTGAACGATGCCGATGCCGCCTTCCTGCGCCATGGCGATCGCCAGGCGTGCCTCGGTCACGGTATCCATTGCCGCGGAAAGAAGCGGAATGTTCAGCGTGATATTGCGCGACAGGCGCGTTTTCAGGGAGGTGTCTTTGGGAAGGATGTCCGAGTGTGCGGGGACGAGCAGCACGTCATCGAACGTGAGTGCTTTCTGGAGGAGACGCATAGTGATTCCTATAGGCGCAAAAGCGGATTATACAGTAATCCATCCAGTACGTCGTTTTTACATGCAATCCGGGAACACAGGCCCCTCCGGTTCATTGACAGCACGAACAAAGCGTGGCGAAATCCGGGCATACCCCGACACGAAGGAATCCGATGAAGCGCGCGCTGCTCCCGAACCTCCTCGCCGCTGGCGCAGCGGTGGCCGCACTGCTGCTACCGGTAGCAGCCTCCGCACAGTACATTTGGCTGGACGAAAAGGGTTCCAGGCATTATTCGGACATGCCGCCTCCGCCTTCGGTGCCGAGCAACCGCATTCTGAAGCAACCTGGCGCGCCGGCGAGCGCACAGCAAAACCCAGCCGACGAAAAACCGGCCAATGCCGCGAAAACCGCACCGACACTGGCCGAGCAGAATGCCGAGTTCCGCAAGCGTCGCGCAGATCAGGCGGAAAAGGAAAAGAAAGCTGCGGACGAGGCGGCCCGCGCGGCGGACAAGGCGAAGAACTGCGAACGGGCGCACGACTTCCAGCGCTTGCTTGACTCAGGCGAGCGCATTGCCCGCACCGACAAGAATGGAGAACGCACATTCTTGACAGATGAGCAACGCGCACGTGAATCACGCGAGAACCGGCAGACCCTCGCTGACTGCAAGTAATTTAAATTCACAAAAACCGGTGCAAATTACCGGTTTTTCAATTCACCCTTCTTTTCGGCACGCTTGCGCCGGGATTCCTTAGGATCCGCCACAAGCGGCCGGTAGATTTCGATCCGGTCGCGCTCATGCAGCAAGGTGTCAAGCTCCTTGAGCTTCCCGAAGATGCCCACCCGGCACTGCCCGATGTCGATCTCAGGTGCTTCTTGCAACACACCGCTGGACTCGACCGCAGCCCGGATGGTCGCACCTTCCTCGACCTTCATCTCCCGCAGGAACTGCAGGCCCGGCCGCGCATAGCAAACCTGGACGCGGATGTCAGCCATACACGGTCTCCGCCCGCTTGCAGAAGGAGTCAACAAAGCTGTTTGCGATCATGTTGAACACGGGGCCAATGACCTGCTCCAGCACGCGGCTGGAGAACTCGTAATGCAGGTCGAAGTCGATCTTGCATGCATCTTCGCGCAGCGCTTTGAAAGTCCAGACACCATGAAGATGCTTGAACGGCCCCTCCAGCAGTGTCATGGTGATCGAAGCCGGCCGGACATGCAGATTCTCGGTTGAGAATGTCTGCTTCACCCCGTGGTAATTGATCTTGAGGGTCGCGACGACCTTTTCCCCGTCACGCTGGCGCACTTCCGTCCCGCCGCACCAGGGGAGGAATTTCGGATAATCCTCGATATTGTCGACCAGCGCAAACATCTGCTCCGCGCTATAACCGAGCAATACAGACTTATGAACGACAGCCATGCGAAATTAACCGTTTGTTAGAATACGAGATTCGAATTTTAACTGACCCGGCCTGTTTCCCAAATTCATGACCATTGTTGATAATAAAAAAGCCTTCCATGATTATTTCATCGAGGAGCGCTACGAAGCCGGCATGGTGTTGCAGGGTTGGGAAGTCAAGTCGATCCGCGCAGGTCGCGTGCAGCTGAAGGAAGCCTACGTCATCGTCCGTCAGGGCGAAGTGTTCCTGTTCGGCTCGCACATCAGTCCGCTTCCCACTGCATCGACGCATATCAACCCGGATCCTGTCCGCACCCGCAAGCTGCTGCTGAAGTCAGACGAAACCAAGAAGCTCATCGGCAAGGTCGAGCGCGCCGGGTACACGCTCGTCCCGCTGAACCTGCATTACACCCGAGGCCGCATCAAATGCGAGATCGGCCTCGCCAAGGGCAAAAAACAGCACGACAAACGCGAAAGCGAAAAGCAGCGCGACTGGCAGCGCGAACAGCAATCGATCATGAAGCAGAACCGCCGCTAGGCCTTGCGTCTTTCTGTGATTTCACCACCTGCATCGCGCCGGCAATCAATCCGCTGATTTCGCCCATATTCGCGGGGACGATCAGTGAATTGTTGGTCTTGGCCAGCTGCGAGAACGCATTCACGTATTGCTCCGCAACTTTCAGGTTGACCGCATCCGATCCGCCCGGTTCACGAATAGCGGCGGCGGTTTTCCGCAAGGCTTCGGCGCTGGCTTCGGCAATCGCAAGAATGGCCGCTGCCTGGCCCTGGGCCCGGTTGATGGCGGCCTGCTTGTCGCCTTCCGATTTGGCGATGGCCGCCTCACGCTCACCGGTAGCGATATTGATCTGCTCCTGTTTGCGGCCCTCCGACGCAGCAATCAACGCCCGCTTCTCGCGCTCTGCAGTGATTTGCGCCTGCATGGCGTGCAGGATTTCCTTGGGCGGCGTCAGGTCCTTGATTTCATAGCGGAGCACCTTCACGCCCCAGTTCGCTGCCGACTCGTCGATGGCTGAAACGATTGCCTTGTTGATGTGCTCCCGCTCCTCGAAGGTCTTGTCCAGCTCCATGCGACCGATGACGGAACGCAGAGTGGTCTGCGCGAGCTGCGTGATGGCGGCGATATAGTTCGACGAACCGTACGACGCTCGCATCGCGTCCGTCACCTGGAAGTACAGGATGCCGTCCACCTGCAATTGTGTGTTGTCCTTCGTAATGCAAACCTGGCTCGGAACGTCGAGCGGGATTTCCTTCAGCGAATGTTTGTATGCGATACGATCAATGAAGGGAAGAACGATGTTAAGCCCGGGACCGAGCGTTGCGTTGTACTTGCCAAGGCGCTCGACCACCCACGCATGCTGCTGCGGCACCACGTTGATCGTCTTGACGACGAACACCACGGCAACGATGAACAGGACCATGCTGACACTTCCGAAACCAAAGTCCATTCTTTCCTCCGTTTTTTATAAATTGGCTGTGCCGGATTCGGCAACCACGAGGCGGTTTCCACGCACCTCACGTATGACGTAGGTCCCCGGCCTCGCCTGTGCGTGTGCATCGAGCTCCACGTCCCACATCGCACCCCGGTACATGACGCGCGCGGTCCGCACGCCACCCTGCTGCCCGGCCCACTCGTCGACGACCAGTGTTTGCCCGATATCCAGGTTGACGTTGGGATCTCGCTGCGCATCCCGTCTCGATGTTTTACCCCACTTGCTCCGGCGAAGTCCATACGTCGCGATGGCACCGGCTATACCGGCCACAGCGAGCTGGACTGCAGTGCCGCCCCCGGCAAGTGCCGCCAAGCCACCGGCGACCAAGCCGATGGCAATCATCAGCAGGTAGAAGGTGCCGGTGAACATTTCCAGCACCACGAGAACTCCTGCCACTCCGAACCACGCTATCCACTCGCTCATCGTGCGCTCCTGTTTGCCCTCATTTTCGGCCGCCGGAAAACAAAAAGCCCCCGTTACCTGGAAGGCGACGGGGGCGCAATACGAAGGTACTGCTGTTTTTGTTGGTTATTGTTCGGCGACAAGTTGGGCTAAGTCTAATCGAAAACCCAGGTGCATCAAATGTTTCAGCTCAGATTTTTGCTGACTTACAACACCTTTTTCACCTGGATACAACTTTCGTCAAGACTCTGCCTGATTAGTCGGCCGAAGCCAGTTTTTGCCAGGTATCGATCACCGTGTCCGGGTTCAGCGAAATTGACGCTATGCCCTCCTTCATCAGCCATTCGGCGAAATCCGGATGGTCCGACGGGCCTTGGCCGCAGATGCCGATGTACTTGCCCTGCGCACGGCACGCCGAAATCGCCTTTGACAGCAGTGCCCGCACCGCATCGTCGCGCTCGTCGAAATCCGCCGCCAGCAGTTCCATGCCGGAGTCACGGTCCAGGCCGAGTGTCAGCTGGGTCAGGTCATTGGAACCGATCGAGAAGCCGTCGAAATGCTCCAGGAAGCGTTCCGCCAGGATCGCATTTGACGGCACTTCGCACATCATGATGAGGCGCAGGCCGTTTTCGCCACGCTTCAAGCCGTTCTTGGCCAGCAGGTTGACCACCTTCTCAGCCTGTCCAAGCGTCCGGACGAAGGGCACCATGATTTCGACGTTAGTCAGGCCCATGTCGTTGCGCACGCGCTTCATTGCCTGGCATTCCATTTCGAATGCTTCAGCGAAGTCGTCGGCCAGGTAGCGGGCCGCACCGCGGAAGCCCAGCATCGGGTTTTCCTCGTCCGGCTCGTAGCGCGAACCACCGATCAGCTTCTTGTACTCGTTCGACTTGAAGTCCGACAGGCGGACGATCACCGGCTTCGGCCAGAAGGCCGCGGCAATGGTCGCAATGCCCTCGGCCAGCTTGTCGACGTAGAACGCGCGCGGCGAAGCATGACCACGGGCGACGGACTCGACTGCCTTCTTCAGGTCCGCGTCAATACCCGGATACTCCAGGATCGCCTTCGGGTGGACACCGATGTTGTTGTTGATGATGAATTCGAGACGCGCAAGCCCCACCCCTCCGTTCGGAATCGACTGGAAGTCGAAGGCAAGCTGCGGATTGCCGACGTTCATCATAATCTTCAGCGGCAGCGGCGGCAATTCGCCGCGCGACACCTCGGTCACCTCGGTTTCGAGCAGGCCGTCATAGATCTTGCCTTCGTCACCCTCGGCGCAGGAAACGGTCACCAGCGTGCCATCCTTGAGCATGTCGGTCGCATTGCCGCAACCGACCACTGCCGGGACACCGAGTTCACGCGCAATGATCGCCGCGTGGCAGGTACGGCCGCCGCGGTTGGTCACAATGGCCGATGCACGCTTCATCACCGGCTCCCAGTTCGGGTCGGTCATGTCGGCAACGAGGACATCGCCGGGCTGCACGCGTTCCATTTCGGAAGGATCGTGAATCACGCGGACCGGGCCCGCACCGATCTTCTGGCCAATTGCACGGCCGGAAGCGAGCACCGTGCCGCTGCCCTTCAGCTTGAAGCGTTGCTGCGCATCGGTTGCCTTCTGCTGCGACTTCACCGTTTCCGGGCGTGCCTGCAGAATGTAGAGCTTGCCGTCGCGGCCATCCTTGCCCCATTCGATGTCCATCGGACGGGCGTAGTGTTTCTCGATGATCATCGCGTACTTCGCCAGCTCGACGATTTCCTGGTCGTTCAGCGAGTAACGGTTGCGCATCTCGATCGGCACGTCGATCGTCTTTACCGAACGTCCGGCCTTGGCCTCGCCGGTGAATTCCATCTTGATGAGCTTGGAACCGATGTTGCGGCGGATGATCGGCATCTTGCCCTGTTCGAGCATCGGCTTGTGGACGTAGAACTCGTCCGGATTGACCGCGCCCTGCACCACCGTTTCACCGAGGCCGTAGCTGGAGGTGATGAAGACCACATCCTTGAAGCCGGATTCGGTATCGATCGTGAACATCACGCCGGCAGCGCCGACATCCGAACGCACCATGCGCTGCACGCCAGCGGAGAGCGCCACTTCGGAATGGGTAAAGCCCTTGTGCACGCGATAGGAAATCGCGCGGTCGTTGTACAGCGACGCAAACACGTGCTTGATCGCTTCCAGCACGTTGTCGATGCCAACCACGTTCAGGAAAGTCTCCTGCTGGCCGGCGAACGATGCATCCGGAAGATCTTCCGCAGTCGCCGACGAGCGGACAGCAAACGACACCTCGGCCGACGAATCGGCAACGAGACGCTGGTAGAACTCGCGGATTTCCTGTTCCAGGCGCGGCTGGAACGGGGTATCGATGATCCACTGCCGAATTTCGGCGCCAGCTGCCGCGAGTGCGCGCACGTCGTCAATGTTCAGCGATGCGAGGCGATCGACAATACGCTGCGCGAGCGAGGAGCCGCCCGTGCCGGTATACGACAGAAAATCGCGGAAAGCCTGTGCGGTGGTGGCAAAGCCCCCAGGAACGCGCACGCCAGCACCAGCCAGCTGGCTGATCATTTCGCCGAGCGACGCGTTCTTTCCGCCGACGGACTCGACGTCCGTCATTCTCAGGTTTTCAAATGAAGCTACGTAAGTAGCCCCCTGGGTTGCCCCGGTAGATACTGCGTTGGACATAACTACACCTATTTTGATGATGGGAAATCTGCATATGTGCGTTCGCCGCCACGCTCTTTTTGTTATTCTTCAGGGGCGCGATGTGTCATAAATTGCTCGTAATTCTACAGTGTGCCGCCGCAACTTGCCCGACACAACGTAGAAGTTTTCATGATTTACAGTTAATCAATATTATGCCCGACCTGCCAGCCCACCTATTGCCGCCCGCCGACCGCACGGTTTTCTTCGTATCCGACGGTACCGGCATCACCGCGGAAACCTTCGGGCATTCTGTGCTCACGCAGTTCGAACTGCGCTTCAAGCAGATAAGGTTGCCCTTTATCGACACGCTCGACAAGGCCTACGAGGCGGTCCGCGAAATCAACGGCGCCTTCGAGCACGACGGCAAGCGCCCAATTGTTTTTTCGACCCTCGTCAAATCCGAGCTGTCCTCCGTCGTGCGCCAGTCCAAAGGCATGCACATGGATTTGATCCAGACCTTTGTGGAGCCGCTCGAACAGGAACTCGGCGTCAAGTCTACCCACACTATCGGTCGCAGTCACAACATCGCGGATTCGGAAGATTACAAGAACCGCATCGAGGCGATCAATTTCTCGCTCGCTCACGATGATGGCCAGTCCGACCAGAACCTCGCGGCGGCGGACGTCATCCTCGTCGGCGTATCCCGCTCCGGGAAGACGCCAACCAGCCTGTATCTCGCCATGCAATATGGGGTCAAGGCGGCGAATTACCCGTTGATTCCTGAGGATTTCGAGCGCGGCAAACTCCCAACCGGGCTAGTCCAATTCCGGAAAAAATTGTTCGGACTATCTATTGCGCCTGACCGACTGTCTGAAGTGCGTAACGAACGGCGCCCGGGAAGCAAGTATGCGGCAATCGAGAATTGCCGCTATGAGGTGAATGAAGCGGAAAAGATGATGCGCCGCGAAGGCATCCGCTGGATGTCATCCACGGCGAAATCAATTGAAGAGATTGCAACTATGATCCTGCAGGAGATCAAGTCCGACAAGCGGGCTTACTGATTTCATCCATGCCCAGCTACACGCCGCGCCGGCTGTCCCGCGCGGCGTTTTTATTTCCCACAAGCAAACGCCTATAAAAACTTACGCGAAACTTACATTCTTCTTACGGATCGATTATAAATACGTTAAGGACGATGGAGGCGACGACATGGATCTCGTATTGCTTGAGCTTGTTTGCTGGGCCGGTTTGCTGTTCTTCTTCTGGGCATTGAAAGAAGGACTCGGCCAGGTGGAATCGGATATCGAGTCCATGGGATTGGTTCCGAACGGGCGCGGCATGATGGCCCCCAACGGCCCCTTGCGCTTCGACCTCCCGGAACGCGTTGACGAACTGATCGGCAGCTATCGGGATTCCCAGATTTTCCGCTACGCTGTCATCCAGGGTAGAACCTATCAGTTCGACCGCGTCTGCCCCCCGGGCTCAGGCATGAGCGTGGAACCTGACGAACGCTATGTCGCACCGGGGCTCGTTTACCAGGAATGCAATCCAAAGTGCCTGGGAGAGCCCAAGAACTGAAGCGTCAGCCAGCCGTACGTTGCCTTACTTGCTCAAACAGGCACACGGCGGCGCTCGCCGCCACATTGAGGGACTCAACCGGTCCCAGATGGGGGATTGACACAGACTCGGTCGCCAATCCCAGCAACTCCTCCGACACACCCTGCCCCTCATGGCCGAACAGCCACGCAACGGGCTTGGCCAGATTCACATCGTAGAGCCGCCTGTTTGCATGTGAACTGGTTGCCAGCACGGGAATTTTCGAAGATTGGATTAGCGGGGCGAGATCCACATTTTCCGCAATCTCGAGGGCGAAGTGTGCACCCATGCCGGCTCGCAGGACTTTCGGCGACCAGGAAAAGACCGTTCCCTTGCTGCAGACCACGTGCCGTACGCCCGCCGCGGCAGCACTGCGCAGGATGGAGCCGAGATTACCCGGATCCTGCAAGCCGTCGAGTAGAATGGCGGATTCCTTCAACACTGATGGTGGGCTGACCTGCGGTGTGTCGACCACGAACATGAGGCCGACGCCATGCTCCACCTGACTGATCGCCTGGTACAGAGATTCGGCCAGCGCGATGCACTTCACGTGCGCGGCTTCGCAGACTTGAACGACCGCCGCCACTTCCGAGTTGGCCATCGAGGGCTCGCTCACCACACAGAATGCCGGCTTTCCGACCTGTTGCAGGTACACCTCGCACAGGTGCACACCATCGAGCAAGGACCTGCCAGATTTCCGCCTCGCCTGCGAACTCGTTGCAAGCTGCTTCAGGTCCTTGTAGAGCGGATTGTCGCGTGAAGTGATCGTCTTCATTTGCATCCCTCGCCTACCGGGTGATCAAGCAATGCCCGCACAGGGGCGTAGGATTTGCGATGTACCGGCGAGACGCCATGCAATTGCAGGCGCTCGAGGTGCAGGGCCGTCGGGTACCCCTTGTGCTGATCGAACGCGTAAAGCGGAAACTGTTCGTGCAACTGCATCAGTGAGGCATCGCGCGCCGTCTTTGCCAGAATGGACGCCGCCGAAATTGCGGCAACCTTGTCGTCACCCTTGACGATGGCTTCCGAGCGGACCGCCATCACCGGACAGCGGTTTCCATCGATGAGTGCAAGGGTCGGTGCGGGATTCAGCCCCTCAACAGCGCGCCGCATCGCCAGCATGGATGCCTGCAGGATGTTCAGTGCATCGATTTCACTTTCGGAACACGATGCGATTGCCCAGGCAAGTGCCCGCTCCTTGATCAGCAAGGCAAGTTCGTTGCGCCTGGCTTCGGTCAGTTTTTTCGAGTCCCGCAGGCCGTCAATGGGCTTGTCCGGATCGAGGATGACTGCGGCCGCGAATACGGCGCCGGCAAGCGGTCCGCGCCCAGCCTCGTCCACACCGCAGATCAATTCATCGTCGTGGCTAAACAGCGAGAAGCTGTCATTATTCTTCCTGCTCATACACCCCTTCCGATCAGTCGCATTACCGCCTGTGCGCTCTCGCGTGCCGTGTCTCGCAGGAGTGTGTGGTGCATTTCCGTAAAGCGCTGATGCAGTCGCTCGCGCAATGCTTCATCCGTGAGCTGCGTCCAGAGCGCATCCGCCAACGCCTCCGGCGTGGCTGCATCCTGTAGCAACTCGGGAACCAGGAATTCGCGCGCCAGGATATTCGGCAAACCGATCCATGGCTGGTATCCCATGTGACGCAAAATCTCCCAGGAGGCGCGCATCATCTTGTACGCGATCACCATCGGCTTCTTGAACAAGGCGACTTCAAGCGTTGCCGTGCCCGAGGCTACCAGCACAGCATCGGCTGCGGCGATAGCTTCATGGGAACGTCCGGAAAGCAATTCGATAGGAACATCGTTGAGCCCGGCATTGCTGACCAGTTCATTGAAGTAATTGCGCTGCTTCTCGCCTGCCATCGGGACAACGATGCGAATGGACGGATCACGCACGACAAGCCGCTTCGCAGCCTGGACAAACGCCACTGCGTTGTACTTCAGTTCGGACATGCGACTGCCCGGAAGAATGGCGACCACCTTCCCGTCCGCGGGCAAGCCGAGCGCAGCACGCGCTGCGGCCGAATCCGGAACCATCGGGATCACTTCCGCCAACGGATAGCCGACATACGTAACGGGGATCCCGGCCTTGCGGTAAATTTCTTCCTCGAAGGGGAATACCACCAGCATGTGCGACACTGCCTTGGCAATCTTCTTGATGCGCCCGCCACGCCACGCCCAAATGGACGGACTGATGAAGTGCATCGTAGGGACGCCGGCCTGCTTCAGTTGCGCTTCGAGGCCAAAGTTGAAATCGGGTGCGTCGACACCGATAAATGCCGCAGGCCGGTCGGCAAGCAGCTTGTCGCGCAATGCATTCTGGATGCCCTTGATTTCGCGGTAGTGCGCCAGGACTTCGAACAGACCACGCACCGACAGCTTCTCCATGGGCCAATGGCTCTGGAAACCGTACTCGGCCATCCGATGGCCGCCGATGCCGTGTATCCTCGCCGCCGGCAATTGCGGACGCAAGCCGGAAAGAAGACGGCTTGCAAGCAAGTCGCCGGAGCTTTCTCCAGCCACCATCGCAATGGACAGCTCAGCGGACGATGCCACGGGTCGTGCTGTCGAGGAATTCGCGGATCATGCGGAGGTAGACTGCCGATCCGGGAGCATCGGCTTCGGCTTTGGCCAGCGAGGCCTTGGCCTCTTCGAGCGTCAGCCCGGACTTGTAGATCAGCTTGTAGGCATTACGGATGTCGGAAATCTGCTCGCGCGAAAATCCGCGGCGTTTGAGACCTTCGACATTGATGCCGTGGGCAGCGGCAGGATTCCCGTTCAGCATGACGAACGGAGGAACATCCTGCGTCAGGCTGGTGCTCATCCCCAGCATCGCATGCGAGCCAATCTTGCAGAACTGGTGGACGTTGGAAAAACCGCCCAGGATCACCCAGTCGCCGACGTGGACATGCCCGGCAAGTGCTGCATTGTTGGCAAAGATGGTGTTGTTCCCGACCTGGACGTCATGGGCCAGGTGCACGTAGGCCATGATCCAGTTGTCGTTCCCGAGGCGAGTCACGCCTTCGTCCTGGCTGGTGCCCAGGTTGAAGGTACAGAACTCGCGGATGACGTTCCGGTCCCCGATTTCCAGCCGCGTCGGTTCGCCGGCGTACTTCTTGTCCTGCGGCGCGCCGCCGATCGACGAAAACTGGAAGAAACGATTGTCGCAACCGATGGTCGTGTGGCCGTCAACGACGACATGCGGCCCGATCGTTGTGCGGGCACCGATCTTCACATTCGGCCCGACGATGGAATACGCGCCTACCTCGACCGAATCGTCGAGTTCCGCCTTCGGATCGACAATCGCGGTTGGATGGATAACTGTCATTACTGCCCCGCTGGCTGGCTTGCGTCCGCCGCGCTGCGCATGGTGCACATCAGTTCCGCTTCGACCGCCACCTGGCCGTCGACCGTTGCCTGTGCCTTGTATTTCCAGATGCCGCGCGACTGGCGCAGGATTTCGACCTGCATCCTGAGCTGGTCCCCCGGCTCGACCGGACGCTTGAATCGCGCACCGTCGATACCGACGAAGTAGACCACGCTGTTCTCATCGGGTTTCTGGCCCATTGTCAGGAACGACAGCAGCGCGGCAGTCTGCGCCAGCGCCTCGATCATTAGCACGCCCGGCATGACCGGCTTGTGCGGGAAATGTCCGTTGAAGAACTCTTCGTTGACGGTCACGTTCTTGATCGCAGTGATCGTCTTGCCGGACTCCCATTCCAGCACACGGTCAACCAGCAACAGCGGATAGCGATGCGGCAGGTATTCTTTGATTTGATTGATATCGAGAGTTTTCATTACTTTTTTTCTGTAAGCGACTTGATTGTTTTTTCCAGCTCGCGGATTTTCTCACGCATTGTTCCCAAATTGCGCACAATGACAGCGGATTTTTCCCATTCGGCATTCTTGGACAAGGGAAAGAATCCGGTGTACTGCCCCGGTTCCAGAATCGACCGGGAGACCATGCTTCCGGAAGAAATATGGACGTTGTCGACGATCGTCAGGTGACCAAGCACCATCGCGGCACCACCGAAGGTGCAGTACTTGCCGATCTTGGCGCTTCCCGCCACGCCGACACACCCGGCCATCGCGGTATGTGCGCCGATGTGGCAGTTGTGGCCGATCTGGATCTGGTTGTCCAGCTTGACCCCATCTTCGATAACCGTATCCGCCAGCGCGCCGCGGTCAATGGTCGTATTTGCGCCGATCTCCACGTCGTCGCCGATAACGACGCGCCCGGTTTGTGGAATCTTGATGTAGACGCCCTTCTCCCTTGCAAACCCAAAGCCGTCGGCACCGATGACTGCACCGGAATGGATAATGCCGTGGCTGCCGATCTCGCATCCTGCGTGGAAGGTCACATTGGCAAAGAAGTGCGTTCCTTCTCCGACCTTGGCATTGCGACCGATGAAGCATCCGGCGTCGATGATCACACCGTCCGCGATTTCCGCGCCGGCGTCGATGGTCACATGCGGCCCGATCATCGCCCCTGCAGCGACCTTCGCGTCGGCATGGACGCATGCGCTTGAATGAATGCCTGGTTCGACCGGAATCGCATCGAGTTGCGCGAAATACTGCGCAGCTCGCGCGAAGTAGGCGTACGGATTGTCAGTGACGATCGTCGCTCCGGTATAGGTAGCACTGACAACCTGCGCGTCCGCGTCCGAAAGGATCAGTGCGGCAGCCTTTGTCTTCGCCGCCTGGGATCGCAGCTTTGGGTTGGACAGGAATGTGATGTGCGACGCGCCTGCTGCGTCGAGGGGCGCGATGCCGGAGATTTCGATCTCCGCATCGCCTGTCAGTTGGCCTCCCAAGCGTTCGACCAATTTACCCAGCCGAGTGCTCATTGCGGCCCTTTGAAAAGTTATTTGTTAAGCGCCTTGAGCACTTTGTCGGTGATGTCGATGCGCGGACTTGCATAGACCGCCTCCTGGAAAACGATGTCGTATTTTTCGTTTTCTGCAATCTGCTTGATCACCTTGTTCGTCCGCTCCAGCACGAGCGCGAGCTCTTCATTGCGACGCTGGTTCAGGTCTTCGCGGAATTCGCGTTGCTTGCGCTGGAAGTCCTTGTCGAGGTCAGCCAGCTCACGCTGACGCTTCACACGTTCCGACTCAGACAGGACTGCGGCATCCTTGTCGAGCTTGTCGGACATTGACTTCAGGCGGCTTGCCAGATCCTGCAGTTCCTTGTCGCGCTTCGAGAACTCCTGCTCGATCTTCGCCTGCGCAGCCTTGGCTGGCGCAGCCTCACGGAAGATACGCTCCGTGCTGACGAAGCCGACTTTCGACTCCTGTGCCTGCACACCGGCAAACGGAAGCAGGAGCGCCGCGATCAGGGCGAAGGACTTCAGCGGCGAAAAGATGGGGGTGTGAGACTTCAAGGTCATTCTCCGCAGATCAAATTACCATTATGCCATTGACCGGTCAGAAGCCGGTACCGAGCTGGAACTGGAAGTTCTGCTTGCGGTCGCCAGTCTTCGAATTCACCGGTACACCATAGCTCAGCTTCAACGGACCGATCGGCGATACCCAGCTGATACCTGCACCCACCGCATAGCGCAGTTCGGACAGGTTCATCTTGGCGCCTTCGGCATATACATTGCCCGCGTCGAAGAAAGTGAACCAGCGCAAGGTACGGTCATTGCCTGATCCCGGGAACGGGAACTGGAGTTCCGCATTGGCGATGATACGCGATGTGCCCCCCAATGGATCCCCGTTTGTAGCACGCGGACCGAGCGACGAGCCTTCATAGCCGCGCACCGATCCGATACCGCCAGCATAGAAGTTCTTGAAGATCGGGTACGGCCTGCCAGCCAAGCCCCGGCCATAATCAATCTCGCCGTTGAGCGCCAGTGTTACTGCACGGAACAGGGGCTTGAACCACTGGTGCTGGTACATGGCTCGGTAATACTTGAGGCTGCCGGCAGGTGCAAACTCCATGTTGACCCGCTGGTAGCGGCCAACCGTCGGCACAAGGGCGCTATCGCGGTTGTCGCGCTGCCACGCTGCCGTCAGCGGGAAGCTGGTTGTCGTCGCATCCGTGCCGTTGCCGAAGTCAGTCACGTAACGCTTGTACAATTCCGGGCTATTGTTGAATCCCGGAACGTCGGTATAGGTCAGCACTTCGGTCCGCTCAACCCCTGCGCCGAAGAACACAGTGTCTACTTCCGAGAACGGGACGCCGAACTTGATATTTGCGCCTGTGGTCTTGACCACATAGTCGCCGGTATTAACCTCTGGCGGACGTGTTGTGCGCAGGAAGACTTCATAGCTGCGGCTTACGCCATCATCCGTAAAATACGGTGTCGTTTGGGAAAGCGCGATTGTCCGGTTACGACGGCTTGTATTGACGTCGATGCCCAGCGTATTGCCGCTACCGAAAGCGTTGGCCTGCTGGATCGAGCCGGTGAGCATGAGCTTTTCGCTGCTCGAGAAACCTGCGCCCAGAAGGATGTTGCCGGTCGGTTTTTCGGCGACAGTCATATTGACGTCGACCTGGTCGGTCGTGCCTGGCACTTCCGGCGTCTCGATGTTTACTTCCTTGAAGTAGCCGAGACGGTCCACCCGGTCACGTGAAAGTCGGATCTTTTCACCGTCATACCAGGAATTCTCGAACTGGCGGAATTCGCGGCGCACGACTTCGTCGCGCGTCTTGGTATTGCCGGCGATGTTAATCCGGCGCACGTACACGCGCTTGCCCGGGTCGACCAGCACGGTGAAGCTGACTTCCTTTTTCTCGCGGTTGATTTCGGGATTGGCATTGACGTTGGCGAACGCGTAGCCGAAATTACCCATGCGCTCGGAAATCTTCTTCACGCTTTCCGCCAGCTTCTCACCGGAATACACGTCCCCGCTCTTCAGGTCGACGAGGGCGCGCAGCTCTTCCTCGCGGCCGAACATCTCGCCTTCAAGCTTGACATCACCGACCGTGAATTTGTCGCCCTCACTGATGTTGATCGTGATATAGATGTCGCGCTTGTCCGGCGTGATGGATACCTGCGTCGACTCGACCTGCATTTCGAGGTAGCCGCGGTTCAGATAGTAGGAACGCAGGGTCTCGATATCGCCAGTCAGTTTCTGCTTGGAATACTGGTCGGCCTTGGTATACCAGGTAAACCATCCTGGCGTTCGCAGGTTCAGCAGTGCGAGGAGATCCTTTTCCGGGAACGCCTTGCTGCCGATGATGTTGATCTGCTTGATGCGGGAAACCTCGCCTTCATCCACAGCGAAGCTGATGTTCACCCGGTTGCGCTCAACCGGCGTCACCGTGGTCGTGATTTGGACGCCATACAGCCCCCGGGACAAGTATTGACGCTTGAGTTCCTGCTCAGCGCGGTCAACCAGTGCCTTGTCGAAGATACGCGATTCACCCAGGCCGATGTCCTTCAACGCCTTGGTCAACTGCTCCTTGTCGAATTCCTTCGTGCCGGAAAAATCCACGGCTGCAATGGCGGGGCGTTCCTCGACCGAAACAACGAGTACGTCGCCTTCGACCTCGATGCGCACATCCTTGAAGAATCCTGTTGCGTACAGCGCCTTGATGGCTGCGGCACCCTTTTCATCGTTATAGGTTTCGCCGACGCGTACTGGCAGGTAACTGAATACAGTTCCTGCCTCTGTGCGCTGAATGCCTTCGACTCGAATGTCCTTGATTGTAAAAGGATCGACTGCCAGAGCGTGTCCGGTGCAGAGAGCGAAGGCGGCTAGAGCGATGAGGCGGCGGGGAAAGGAAGGCTTGGGAGAACGCTCTGAATGTAATTTCATCGGTTGTTTTATTATCAATATCCCTGCCCGGCGCGATGCGCACGAGATCGGCAGGGACTCAGGACATGAGCCGAATGATGTCGTTGAAGACGGCGACCGCCATCAATGTCATCAAGATGCCCACGCCTGCTCGCTGGGCCAATTCTCCGATCCGTTCGGGGATGGCCCGCCCGGTCAAAAGTTCCAGCGAATAATACAGTAAAAGCCCCCCATCTAAAACCGGAATGGGGAGCAGGTTCATTACACCCAGGCTGATGCTGATGAACGCGATAAAGGTCAGGTAACTGACGGCTCCGATTCGCGCTGTCTGCCCGGCGTAGTCGGCGATAGTAATCGGCCCGGTAATGTTCTTCCAGGAAACTTCGCCGATGAGCATTTTACCAAGCATCTTGAGTGTCAGTACGCTTGTCTCCCAGGTCTTGCCAAGCGCCTTTCCAATAGCAGGAAGCAACTCCTCGCGCGCGATGACCATCTCGGGTGTAAGCGGCACTTCCGCCTTGATGCGTCCGACAGTCCGTTCATTGCGCTCGAAAGATTCCGGCGTTACGTCGAGCGATAAAGGTGCACCGCCACGTTCAATATCAATTCGCAATGTCTTGCCGGCCGAAGCCCGAATGATTTCGACGAATGCCAAGCCGTCCGGCATTGGCCGGCCATCAACGGCCTGGATGACATCGCCTTCCTTGAGGCCGGCGTGCATGGCCGGTCCGTCCGGCACAATCGTTCCGAGCACTGCTTTCGGACGCGCGAGGTCGATACCAAGCTTGGCAAGGAAGTCGCCCTCGAGGTCAGCCGGCGTCAGGCTGTCCAGTCGCACACTTGCTGAAGAGGAAACTCCGCCGCGTTGGAATCCCAGGTTTGCCGGACGACCTTCAAGGGCCAACTGCATTACTTTCCACCGGAGGTCGGACCAGATCTTGACGTCATCGCCGTTCACTGACGTCACCAATTCCCCGCCGCGCAAGCCAGCATCATGGGCGGATGTCTTTTCGGGAACGGCCCGGAGACGGGTAGCAGGCTCAGGAATGCCGTAATTGTAGAGCCCGGCAAAGACCGCAATGGCCAGCAGGAAGTTGGCCAGCGGACCTGCGGCGACGATTGCAATCCGCTTCCAAACCGACTGGCGGGTGAACTCCCTTTTCAGGTCTTCAGGAGGGATATCGCTCAGATCTTGCTCGCGGGCGTCGAGCATCTTCACGTAGCCGCCAAACGGAAGCGCTGACAGCGCCCATTCCGTTTGGTCCGGTCCGACGCGCCGGGAATAAATGATTTTCCCCATGCCGACCGAAAAACGCAGAACTTTAACGCCGCACCAGCGCGCCACAAGGTAATGCCCCAGCTCGTGCACCACGACCAGCAAGGCAAGCGCCACAAGGAATGCGATCACTGTATGCAGCAGGCTCATGGTTCACCCGAGGTTGGTCAATTGACGAAGGACAGTGCTTTCTCCCTGGCGAGCCTGTCCTGCTCCAGCAGGTCATCGAGCGAAGTCATCACTGCGCCCGGCAATGCTTCCATGACACGAGAAATCACGCGCTCGATGGCACGGAATCCGATTCTCCCGTCCAAAAATGCTTGGACAGCAACTTCATTTGCTGCGTTCAGTATAGCGGGGGCGGTCCCACCAGCCAACAAGGCATCATAAGCCAGTTTGAGGCAGGGAAAACGCACGAAGTCTGGCGCGAAAAACGCGAGTTGACCGATCTTGACCAGATCCACCGCGGTAACGCCGGAAGTGATCCTGTCCGGATAGGCGAGGCCGTATGCAATCGGCGTGCGCATGTCCGGGTTGCCAAGCTGGGCGAGGACTGACCCGTCAACGTACGACACCATGGAGTGAATGACGCTCTGAGGGTGGATGACGACTTCGATCTGTTCCGCGGAGGCGCCGAACAACCAGTGTGCCTCGATTACTTCCAGGCCTTTGTTCATCATCGTGGCCGAATCGACAGAAATCTTCCGCCCCATTACCCAGTTCGGGTGCGCCACGGCTTCCTCGGGCGTCACAGATTCTAGCGTCGCAACGTCGCGCTTGAGGAAAGGGCCGCCGGATGCGGTCAACAAGACTTTAGAAACGCCGTGCTTCTCCGGCTCCCGCCCGTATGCATGTGGCAGGCATTGGAAGATGGCGTTATGTTCACTGTCGATCGGCAACAAAGCCGAGCCGCTAACCTTTACGGCGTCCATGAAAATATCACCGGACATGACGAGCGCTTCCTTGTTTGCCAGCAAGATTTTCTTTCCGGCATGGGCAGCGGCCAGTGTAGGTGGCAAACCTGCAGCACCGACAATTGCTGCCATAACGGTATCGCACTGCTGTGCGCTGGCGACAGCACACAGTGCCTCTTCGCCATATCCGACCTCTGTTTTGCTGCCCTTTTCGGCAAGGATGAGAGAAAGCCTTGTCGCCGCTTCCGCAGACCCGACCACGGCAACTGCGGGCTGGAAACGCAGGCATTGGGCCGCCAGCTCATCGACGCGGCTGTGCGCCGTCAAGGCATAGACCTTGTATCGGTCGGGATGCCGTGCAACGACGTCTAGTGTCGAAACGCCGATGGAACCAGTCGCGCCAAGAATCGTTATACGCTGCATTACCACTTCCGTATCAAATCCAAGTTCCAATCAAGACAGCAAGCGGAAGCGTCGGAATCAAGGCATCGATCCGGTCCAGGACGCCGCCATGACCCGGCAGGAGATTGCTGCTGTCCTTCATTTCCGCACGGCGCTTGAGCTGTGATTCAAACAGGTCGCCGACGATGCTTGCCGCGACCATCAAGGTCATCACTACTGCGAAACCCACCCATCCAAGCCCTGCGAGAACACGTGCGGCGAAGGTTTCCGCAAGTGGCGGGTAATGCGCAGATGCGGTTGCCAGTGCCACTACAGCAATCCAGCCACCAATGGCGCCTTCCCATGACTTGCCCGGCGAGATGGAAGGCGCAAGCTTGCGCTTTCCGAATGCCTTGCCGGCGAAATAGGCACCGATGTCCGCGATCCATACAATTGCCATCGCAGACAGCAGATACAACGGCGAATGCTGGAAAAGCGCAATGATCGCGGCAAAGCATCCCAGTAGTGTGATGCCGTACACAATATTCAATAGCCGGCTTCCCGCCGAGCCGATAACCGGAAGGCCAAGTCCAAGCGAAGGCGCAAGGCGAATTGCCCAGATTGCGACGCAAAGCGTGAAAAGAAACCGCGCCAGGGTTGCGTCAGCCAGATAAACGAAGACCAGGAAAACCGCCGTCCAGATTACCGCCGCGACGACGGGCTGCGATGCGCGGAACAGGCGCGCCGATTCCCATGCAGCGGCACCAAAGAAGACAGCAGTAACAGCCAGAAAGAAAGCCTGGGATTTTGAGTACAGGACCGAGAGAAGGACCGCGAGCAATACCAGCGCCGTGATGACGCGCGTCCTCAGCATCAGGACGCCTTCTTCTGTTCGACCACCTGCTCGCTCGTGCGCCCGAAGCGGCGCTCGCGCTGCTGGAAGGATTGAATGGCGAGGTCGAGCGCAGCACCGTCAAAGTCAGGCCAGAAGGTTTCAGTGAAATAGAACTCGGTATAGGCGAGTTGCCAGAGCAGGAAGTTCGATACCCTTTCCTCGCCGCCCGTGCGGATGAACAGGTCGGGCTCGGGCGCATATGCCATGGACAGGTGCTGCGACAACTGTTCCTCAGAAAAATCGGTCACGCCGGGGTTGGCCGTGACCATTTTGCCGACGGCTTGCATGATGTCCCAACGACCGCCGTAGTTGGCGCAAATGGTGAGCGTCAGCCGTGTATTGTTGGCGGTACGCCGTTCGGCGCTGGCGATCATCTCCTGCAACTTGGAATCGAAGCGGCCGAGATCGCCGACGATCTTCAAGCGGATTCCGTTGACATGAAGCTTCGCCACTTCACGCTCAAGTGCCGTCATGAATAGACGCATCAGGAGGGAAACTTCCTCGGCCGGGCGGCGCCAGTTTTCGGAACTGAACGCAAACAATGTCAGGTATTCGACACCTCGCTCGACACAAGCCTCAACCATCGCACGCACTGTCTCGACGCCCTTCTTGTGCCCCGCCACGCGCGGCAGGAAACGCTTTGTTGCCCATCGGCCGTTACCATCCATGATGATGGCAACATGGCGCGGCACGGCCGACGCGGACGGAATGGCTTGAGTTGAACTGGTATGCGTCATGGTCAGCTTGAGACGAAAAAGAGTTGTCGCAGGAACACGGCCCTGAAACGGCCGAGGCGAATATCAGCAGGTTCATCCCGCACCTCCTCTTTCTCGATGCAATCGGGTGCGGGTGGCGGGTTCCATGCAGACGCCCCCCACCGCCGGGGAATGCGTCGGTGCCGTCAAACGGTCAACAGTTCTTTTTCTTTTTCGGTGATCAGCTTGTCGACTTCAGCGACGAACTTGTCGGTCAGCTTCTGCACGTCGTCCTGCGCACGGCGCTCATCATCTTCGGAGCAGGCTTTGTCCTTCAGGAGCTTCTTGAGCGCCTCGTTCGCATCGCGTCGAATGTTGCGGATGGCGACCTTGGCGTCTTCGCCCTCGCCCTTGACGACTTTCACGATTTCCTTGCGGCGCTCTTCGGTCAATGGCGGGGTCGGCACGCGGATCAAGTCGCCCTGGGTCGACGGGTTCAGGCCGAGGTCCGATTCACGGATCGCCTTTTCAATCACGCCCACCATCTTCTTTTCCCACGGCTGCACACCAATGGTGCGCGCGTCGAGTAGGGTCAGGTTTGCTACCTGGCTGATTTGGGTCGGGGTGCCATAGTAATCGACGTGGACATGGTCGAGGATGCCCACGTGCGCGCGGCCGGTGCGAACTTTCGCGAGATCCGCCTTCAGTGTGTCGATCGACTTATGCATCTTCTGTTCGGCGGTTTTCTTGACGTCAACGACTGTCATTCTGCTCTCCTGTTTTGCTACGGGTACCACTTAGTTATACATGAACCAGCGTGCCTTCGTCGTCGCCCATGATGACATTCTTGAGGGCGCCCGGCTTGACGATGGAAAAGACCTTGATGGGCAGTTTCTGGTCCCGGCAGAGCGCGAACGCCGTGGCATCCATGACCTGGAGATGCTTGGAAATTGCCTCGTCGAAGCTGATGGTGCCATATCGCACCGCGTTACGGTCCTTGTTCGGGTCCGCGCTGTAGACGCCATCAACCTTGGTGGCCTTCAGCACGATTTCCGCGCCGATTTCCGATCCACGCAGGGCTGCTGCCGTATCGGTAGTGAAGAACGGATTACCGGTACCGGCGGCGAAAACCACGACCTTGCCCTCCTCCAGGTACTGGAGAGCTTTCGGGCGTACGTACGGTTCAACGACCTGCTCAATGCTGATGGCCGACATGACACGGGCGGTGATGCCGGCCTGACGCATTGCGTCAGCCAGCGCCAGCGAGTTCATTACGGTCGCCAGCATGCCCATGTAGTCCGCCGTCGCCCTGTCCATCCCCTGCGCGCCCGGTGCGACGCCACGGAAGATGTTGCCGCCGCCGATGACAATGGCCAGCTCCACGCCCAGCGCTGCCACCTCCGCGACATCTGCGACCATGCGCTCGATGGTGGCGCGATTGATGCCATATGCATCATCGCCCATCAACGCTTCGCCCGAGAGCTTGAGGAGGACGCGCTTGTAAGCTGGTTTTGTCATGGGCAAAGACTCCTAAAAATGTCCGGTTCTGCTAGATATTCGGTTGCGCCCTCTTCCACCTGCCTTCAGCCTTCGCAGGCTAAAGATTAGTGGAAATTCGGGGCTTATGCTCTACCTGGATATTGACGAAACTTAAAACAATGTCAGTTGGCAATAAAGTGCCGGATTTCGCCAAGGATCAGGTACACGCTGGATACGGATTGCTTACACCTAGAAAAACGGGCCTTTCGGCCCGCTTTCTTGCTTACGCCTGCTTGGCTGCTGCAACTTGTGCGGCAACCTCTGCCGCGAAGTCATCCTGCTTCTTCTCGATGCCTTCGCCGACGACGAACATGGTGAACGATTTGATCGTCGTGTTCGCAGCCTTGAGCATCTGCTCGACGGTCTGCTTGTCATTCTTGACGAATGCCTGGTTCAGCAGCGATACCTCCTTGAGGTACTTCTGCACGCTGCCCTCGACCATCTTGGCGACGATGTCGGCCGGCTTGCCGGATTCGGAAGCCTTTTGCGCAGCGATCGAACGCTCCTTCTCGATCAGGTCTGCCGGAACGTCGTTCGCGGACAGAGCGACCGGCTTCATCGCAGCGATGTGCATTGCCACATCCTTGCCGACCTGCTCGTCGGCGCCGTCGTACTCGACGAGCACGCCGATACGGGTGCCGTGCAGGTATGCGACCAGCTTGGAGCCGGTTTCGTAGCGCTTGAAGCGGCGGATCGACATGTTTTCACCGATCTTGCCGACCAGTGCAGAGCGCACTTCTTCGAGGGTCTTGCCGTCGACCGGCAGGGCGGACAGAGCGGCGACATCAGCCGGGTTCTTCTCAGCAGCCAGCTTGGCCGTCGTGTTTGCCAGGGCGATGAAGTCGTCGTTCTTGGTCACGAAGTCGGTTTCGCAGTTGACTTCGACGATCGCGCCGACGCCACCGTTGATCGCGACTGCGACCACGCCTTCAGCGGTAATCCGCGACGCCGCCTTGGAAGCCTTGCTACCCAGTTTCACGCGCAGGATTTCTTCAGCACGGGCCAGGTCGCCATCGGCCTCGGTCAGTGCCTTTTTGCATTCCATCATCGGCGCATCGGTCTTTGCGCGCAGTTCGCCTACCATCGCTGCGGTAATTGCCGCCATGTCTTTCTCCTCAATTCAGTGAGCGTCTATTCGGACGCATTCAATCAAAATACGTTCATGCCGGCTAAAAAAAAGGGGCGAACCGCTGTTTGCCCCTTCTTTGAAGCCCGACACTTCAGGCACAGGGCCTTAGGCTTGCTCGTTGACCTCGACGAATTCGTCTGCGCCACCCTTGACTGCTTCCAGCACTTCGGTGGTTGCATTGGCACGGCCTTCCAGGACAGCGTCCGCCACGCCGCGAGCGTAGAGGGTGATCGCCTTGGAGGAATCGTCGTTGCCGGGGATGACGTAGGTCACGCCTTCCGGGGAGTGGTTGGTATCGACCACGCCGATAACCGGAATGCCGAGCTTGCCGGCTTCGGTAATGACACCCTTGTGGTAGCCGACGTCGATGACGAAGATTGCGTCAGGGATGCCGCCCATATCCTTGATGCCGCCGATGGACTTCTGCAGCTTTTCCATCTCGCGCTGGAACATCAGGGCTTCCTTCTTGCTCAGCTTCTCGACAGAACCGTCTTCAATCGCAGCTTCCATATCCTTCAGGCGCTTGATCGAGGTCTTGATGGTCTTGAAGTTGGTGAGCATACCGCCGAGCCAGCGCTGGTCGACAAAGGGCATGCCTGCGCGCTGGGCTTCAGCAGCGAGGATTTCGCGCGCCTGGCGCTTGGTGCCGACGAACAGGATGGTGCCGCGGTTAGCGGACAGCTGGCGAATATACTTCATCGCCTCCTGGTACATGCCCAGGGTCTTTTCGAGGTTGACGATGTGGATCTTATTGCGATGACCGAAGATAAACGGGGCCATCTTGGGGTTCCAGAAGCGGGTTTGGTGACCGAAATGGACACCGGCTTCCAGCATTTCGCGCATGGTAACGGACATGAATTTCTCCAGGGTTAGGTCTGGAATCCGATCAGTCACCCTTGGTCTAACCAGGGCACCCTTTAGGACCGGATTCGCGATTTTCAAACGGGTTTCACTTGAAGTCGTTTCAAGCTAACCCAAGATTCTACCTTAATTTCAATGAATTATTCAAGAGAGCAAATTGCTTTTCCCAAGCGAATGGGCGCTGCCTCGACTATAATTTCGTATTAACTATTATCTACGCTTTCGCGCGTAGCCTTGCCAGCCATGGGTTCCATCAATATCAAAACCGAAGATGACATCAAGGGCATGCGTGTTGCCGGCCGCCTGGCTGCAGAAGTACTTGATTTCATTACCCCTCATGTCAAACCCGGCGTGACGACGGGCGAACTCGACCGCCTCTGCCACGAATACATGACCAACGTGCAGGGCACCATCCCTGCGCCACTGAATTACTGCCCGCCGGGCTATACCCCTTATCCGAAGGCGATCTGCACGTCCGTCAACGACGTCGTCTGCCACGGCATCCCGGGTGACAAGGCACTCAAGAACGGTGATGTCGTCAACATCGACATCACTGTCATCAAGGATGGCTACCATGGCGATACGAGCCGCATGTTTTATGTTGGCGAACCGTCCATTCTTGCCAAACGTTTAACGGAGATCACCTACGAATGCATGTGGCTGGGCATTTCCAAGATCAAGCCCGGCGCACACCTCGGCGACATCGGTTATGTCATCCAGCAGTATGCGGAAAAGGCGGGATACAGCGTCGTACGCGAATTTTGCGGACACGGCATTGGAAAGGTATTCCATGAAGAACCGCAGGTGCTTCATTATGGCCGGCCCGGAACGCTTGAAAAATTGCTTCCCGGCATGATTTTTACCGTAGAGCCGATGATCAACGCAGGCCGCCGCGAAATCCGCGAGATGGGCGACGGCTGGACGATCAAGACCAAAGACCGCAGCCTTTCCGCTCAGTGGGAACACACGGTGCTCGTGACCGAAACCGGCTTCGAGGTGCTTACGGTTTCCGCCGGCATGCCCCCGCCGCCCGCCTTCATCCAGCAGTCGCACCCCCACCCTGTCACGGCCTAGCGTCATATGGCATCCTTTGCATTGACGCTCAAGGAGCAGTTGAAAGCGGAGCGCCAGGCAGCGATAGCGACATTCCAGGCGGACGGAAAGCCGGAAAAACTGCTTACGCAGTTGCGCCAGAATGTCGATGCCGCACTGATCCAGGCATGGCAAAGCTTCGCCCTTCCTCCGAGCGCGGCACTGGTCGCTGTGGGCGGTTATGGCCGAGGCGAATTATTTCCCCATTCCGACGTGGATGTCCTCATCCTGCTGGACGGCACGCCCGACACCTTCCTGCAAGGAAAGCTGGAGGAACTGGTCCAGCTGTTCTGGGATATCGGGCTCGAAATCGGGCACAGCATCCGTACCGTCGAAGAATGCCTGATCGAGTCGGCTGCCGATATTACTGTCCAGACCAGTCTGCTGGAAAGTCGTCTTGTGACGGGAAACCGCAAGCTGTTCCAGTTTTTGCAAGAGCGCCATACAGCAGCCATCAATCCGCAAGCCTTCTTCCAGGCGAAGACCCTGGAGATGCGCCAGCGTCACGTGAAGTACGAGGATACACCGTACAGCCTGGAACCGAATTGCAAGGAAAGCCCCGGCGGCCTGCGCGACTTGCAGGTCATTCTCTGGGTCGCGAAGGCGGCCGGCCTTGGCGATTCCTGGCGCAAGCTGGCTGAACGCGGCCTGATCACACCGACCGAGGCGCGCCAGCTGACGCAGAAGGAACGCGCATTCAAGGACATCCGCATCCGCTTGCATATCCATGCCGGCCGCCGCGAAGACCGGCTGGTCTTCGACGTGCAAACACCGATCGCGGAATCCTTCGGTTTCCAGACAAATGAAACGCGTCGTGCCAGTGAATACCTGATGCAGCACTACTACTGGGCAGCCAAGGCAGTCACCCAGCTCAACACCATCCTGCTGCAGAACATCAAGGCGCAGCTGTTTCCACAACCCGGCTCGCCTCAACCGATCAACGAGCGCTTCAACGAGATCAACGGGCTAGTCGATATTGCCCGCGACGACACCTTTGAGACGACGCCGTCGGCGATGCTGGAAGTATTCCTGCTGATTGCCCAGCATTCGGAGATCAAAGGCATGACCGCGCGCACGCTGCGGGCGCTTTGGCATGCACGCTTCAAGATCGACAGCAAGTTCCGCCGGGACCCCGCCAATCGCGCACTGTTTCTCCAGATCCTGCAGGCGCCGCAAGGCATCACGCACGCGCTGCGCGGCATGAACCAGACCAGTATCCTTGGACGCTACCTGCCGAACTTCCGCCGGATCATCGGCCAGATGCAGCATGACCTGTTCCACGTCTACACGGTCGACCAGCACATCCTGATGGTGGTGCGCAACGTGCGCCGCTTCACAATGACGGAGCACGCGCACGAATACCCCTTCTGCAGTCAGCTGATGGCGAATTTCGCGCAACCATGGCTGCTTTATATTGCTGCCCTCTTCCACGATATCGCGAAGGGGCGCGGTGGCGACCATTCTGAACTTGGCATGGCGGATGCACGCAAGTTCTGCAAGGAGCACGCATTGTCGAAGGACGATACCGAACTGGTGGTCTTCCTCGTACAGCACCATCTGTCGATGTCGCAGGTCGCCCAAAAACAGGATTTGTCCGACCCCGACGTTATCCGCAACTTCGCGACGCTGGTGAAGGATGAGCGCCACCTCACCGCGCTTTACCTGCTGACCGTCGCCGATATCCGCGGTACCAGTCCCAAGGTCTGGAATGCGTGGAAAGGCAAGCTGCTGGAAGACTTGTACAAGATGACCCTTCGCGTGCTCGGCGGCGAGGATCCGTCGACCGACCACGAGCTGCATGACCGCCAGGATGCGGCGCTCAAGACACTCCGGCTGTACGGCTTGCCACAGGATGCACACCAGCGGCTGTGGCAGCAGCTGGACGTCGCGTACTTCCTGCGCCATGACGCCGCCGATATCGCCTGGCAGACGCGCTCGCTCTACAACAAGACGGACAGCGCAAAACCGGTCGTGAAGTGCCGCCTGGCGCCGATCGGCGAAGGCGTTCAAGTCGCTGTCTACGTCAAGGACCAGCCTGACCTGTTCGCGCGCATCTGCAGCTACTTCGACAAGAAGAACTTCAGCATTCTCGACGCGAAAATCCATACCACGCGCCATGGTTACGCGCTGGACACCTTCCTCGTGACGGAGCCAGCCTTTGCCAACAATTACCGCGACATCATCAGCCTCATCGAGCATGAACTGACGGAACTGCTCGAGTCGAGCGCACCGCTACCCTCGCCGATCAAAGGCCGTCTGTCGCGCCTTTCGCGCACCTTCCCGATCACGCCGACTGTGGACTTGCGGCCGGATGAAAAGGGGCAGTATTACCTGCTCTCAGTGTCGGCCAACGACCGCAACGGCCTGCTGTATTCGATCGCCAACGTGCTCGCGAAGTACCGCGTCAACCTCCACACTGCAAAGATCATGACGCTCGGCGAGCGCGTGGAAGACGTCTTCCTGGTGGACGGGCCGATGCTCCATAACGCACGCAGCCAGATCCAGCTTGAAACGGACTTGCTGGAAGCGCTGCGCGTCTAACCACTTATTTTTATTGCTGCACCATGACTGAACCTGTACGCCTGTCCAAACGCATGTCCGAACTCGGCCTGTGCTCGCGCCGCGAGGCGGACGAATGGATTGAACGCGGCTGGGTGCGCGTTGACGGAAAGATTGTCTCCGAACTCGGCTCCAAGATCCTGCCGAACCAGCGCATCACGATCGAACGGCAGGCGGCAGCGCAGCAGTCCAGGCGCGTGACGGTAATCCTGAACAAGCCAATGGGATTTGTCAGTGGCCAGGCGGAAGACGGCTACAAGCCGGCCGTCACCCTCGTGTCCGGCGATACGCGCTGGAAGGAAGACAAGACCCCGATCCAGTTCCATCCAAGTCACTTGCGCAGCCTCGTTCCGGCGGGACGGCTCGACATCGATTCGGTCGGTTTGCTCGTCCTGACGCAGGACGGACGGATTGCCAAGCAGCTGATCGGCGAAGATACATCGATCGAGAAAGAATACCTGGTACGCGTCCAGTACACGAAACCGGGCAAGCTGCCGGACTCCGACCTGAAGCTGCTCAATCACGGGCTCTCGCTCGATGGCAAGAAGCTCCTGCCGGCAAAGGTTCGCTGGCAGAACGATGACCAGCTGAACTTCATCCTGCGCGAAGGGAAAAAGCGCCAGATCCGGCGCATGTGCGAAGCGGTCGGCCTCAAGGTGCTCGGGCTCAAGCGCGTGCGTATCGGCCGCGTCAAGCTGGGAGAACTGCCGGTTGGACAGTGGCGCTACCTGAGCAGCGACGAACAGTTCTAGTCGTCCGCCGGCGCGTCAAGGCCGGGGAACAGCACCTCCACGAACCCGAAGCGCGAAAAATCCTTGATCCGCATTGGATAAAGAATCCCGGCCAGGTGGTCGCATTCGTGCTGGACGACGCGGGCGTGGAAACCGTCGGCGTCGCGGCTGATCTGCTTGCCGTACTGGTCGACGCCTTCGTAATGCAGGCGGCTCCAGCGGGGCACAATGCCTCGCAGTCCCGGCACTGAAAGACATCCTTCCCACCCCTCTTCCATATCGTCCGAAAGCGGCGTCAGGACAGGATTGATCAATACCGTCTCGGGAACGGCTGGCGCATCCGGGTAGCGAACATTGTTCTGGAATCCGAAGATGACCAGTTGCAGGTTCACGCCGATCTGCGGAGCAGCAAGCCCCGCACCATTCGCGGCGCGCATGGTGTCGAACATGTCGGCGATCAATGCATGCAATTCCGGCGTATCGAATTCCTTCACCGGTTCCGCCTGGCGCAGCAGGCGCGGGTCGCCCATCTTGAGAATGTTGCGGACAGTCATTTCGATTGCTCCAGGTAACGGGCGAATTCCTGCCCCATTTCGGGATGCTTGAGGGCCATGGCCACAGTCGCCTTCAGGTAGCCGAGTTTGGAGCCGCAATCGAATCGCCTTCCGTCAAAGCGGTAGGCCATGATGCGTTCCTGCTGCATCAGCCGGGCAATGCCGTCGGTGAGCTGGATTTCGCCACCTGCGCCTTTGCCGATCAGTTCAAGTTGGTCGAAGATGCTGGCGTTCAGGACATAGCGCCCCACGACGCCAAGCGTGGAAGGCGCCTGCTCCGGAGCCGGTTTTTCGACGATGCCGTCCACCAGTTCCAGGCGCTCCTTGTAGGGGTGCGAACTGACGATGCCGTACTGCCGTGTTTCTTCGCGCGGCACGTCCTGGACTGCGAGGATACTTGCCCCTTCCACGGCGTAGGCATCCAGCATCTGGCCGAGGACAGGCGTTTTTCCGGCATCGACATCCATCAGGTCGTCCGCGAGCAGGACAGCGAAAGGCTCGTCACCGATCACGGGACGTGCGCACAGCACCGCATGGCCCAGCCCCAGCGGCGCGGGCTGGCGCATGTAGATGCAATGGATGCCCTTGGGAACGGACTCGCGCAGGATCTCGAGCAGCTCCGTCTTGCCACCAGACTCCAGCTCGAGCTCGAGTTCATTGGCGGAATCGAAATGGTCCTCGATCGCGCGCTTGTTGCGCCCGGTAATGAAGACCATGTCCGTGATGCCGGCGGCAACTGCTTCCTCGACCGCATACTGGATCAACGGCTTGTCGACGACGGGCAGCATCTCCTTGGGCTGTGCTTTCGTCGCGGGTAGAAAGCGTGTGCCCAGGCCGGCAACGGGAAAGACGGCTTTTCGTACTCGTTTCATTTTTCGTCCAGCAGCTTGCGCAGGCCGACTTCGTCGATGACGGGCACGCCAAGCTCCTGCGCCTTGGCCAGCTTGCTTCCTGCTTCTTCACCCGCGACCACATAGGATGTTTTTTTCGATACCGAACCGGAAACCTTGCCGCCTGCGGCTTCGATCATTGCCTGCGCCTCGTCGCGCTTCAGCACCGGCAAGGTGCCAGTCAAGACAAAGGTTTTGCCGGCCAGGTGTCCTTCTGTCACGGCAGCGCCGGCGGGAAGCTGTTCCAGCAGTGTGCGGCAAACTGCGTCGAGAGCAAGCAGCTGCGAGGCATGCTCGCCTACTGCGAGCCATGCGGCGATCGATTCCTTGATGTTCTTCGGCAGGTCGACCTGATCGGATGCGGCCGCATCGGCAAGCGTTGCAATAGTTACGCCCTGCTCCGCCGCCTGCCGGCAACGTGTCTCAGTGAACTTCGGAATGCGCAGCGCGGCAAGCAGCTCTGCCGGTGTCAGTTTGTCGCGCAGTTTCGGATTCGGTGCATGCTCATCGCGAGGCGCCAGCTTTGCCGAAAGCAGCTTGTCGATCGCCTGCTGGTTGCGTTCCTCGGTAAAGAATTCAGCGATCGATTCAGCCACCGTATCGCCGATATCTGGAAGAACGCGAAGCAATGCCACCGGTGCCTGCCGGATGTTGGCGAGCGTACCTAACCAGTCGGCCAGCGTCTTGGCCGTCGTTTCACCGACATGCCGGATGCCGAGGGCAAACAGGAGGCGCTCCAGCGGTGGATTCTTGCTCGCTTCGATGGCGGAAATAAGGTTTTCCGCCCACTTGGTCGCGATCTTGCCCTTCTGCACCGTCTCGGGATTGATGCCGTCGCGTTCGTCCGCGCGGCGCTTCATCTCGAGCAGGTCATCGAGGGTCAGGCGATACAGGTCGGCAATGCTGTGGACATAACCGAGGTCGACCAGGTTTTCGATGTAACGGTCGCCGAGGCCTTCGATGTCCATCATGCGGCGACCGGCGAAATGGGCAATCGCCTGCTTGCGCTGCGCAGCGCAGACCAGCCCGCCGGTGCAACGCCAGTCCGCTTCGCCCTCTTCGCGGTCGATGTGGCTGCCGCAGACCGGGCACTTGCCGTCCAGGCGCTGGAACATGTCGAAGGGCTGGCCGGCATCCGCCGGGCGGCGCTCGAGTACGACAGAGACAACTTCCGGAATGACATCGCCGGCGCGGCGCACGATCACCGTGTCGCCGACACGCACGTCCTTGCGGCGCGTCTCGTCCTCGTTGTGCAGCGTGGCGTTGGTAACCGTCACGCCGCCGACGAACACCGGTTCCAGTTTCGCGACGGGGGTCAACTTTCCCGTGCGGCCCACCTGCACGTCGATATCGCGGACGACGGTCATCTGTTCCTGAGCCGGATACTTGTGCGCGACAGCCCATCGCGGCTCGCGGGATACGAAGCCGAGACGGCGCTGGAGCGTATAGCTGTTGACCTTGTAGACGACGCCGTCGATATCGAAGGGAAGCGCGTCCCGGATCGAAGCAACGTGCTCGTAAAACCCGGCAAGACCGGACGCACCCGAAACCACCCTGCGTTCGCCATTGACGGGCAAGCCCATGCGGGCCAACGAATCGAGAGTTGCGCCATGTGTTTCAGGTATGTCCCAACCCTGCACATCGCCCAGGCCATAGGCGAAAAAGCTCAGGGGGCGCTGTGCCGCGATCGCTGGGTCCAGTTGCCGCACCGCGCCGGCTGCCGCATTGCGAGGATTGACGAAGGTCTTCTCGCCCTTTTCGCGCTGGCGCTCGTTCATGCGTTCAAATGCGTCGCGGCGCATGTAGACTTCGCCACGCACTTCCAGCACCGCCGCATTGCACCTTTCAAGACGCAGCGGGATCTGGCGGATAGTGCGGATGTTCTGCGTGACGTCTTCGCCGGTCGCCCCGTCGCCGCGCGTCGCGGCCTGGACGAGCACACCGTTTTCGTAACGGATGTTCAGGGCAAGGCCGTCAAACTTGAGCTCCACCGCGTATTCCAGCGGTGCCTCGTCCGCGCCGAGTCCCAGTTCACGACGTACTCGTGCATCGAACGCGGTTGCGCCGGCCTCCGTTGTATCGGTCTCTGTGCGGATAGACAGCATCGGCACGGCGTGGCGCACCGGTTCGAATTGCGGAAGCGGTTTGCCGCCAACGCGTTTGGTGGGCGAGTCGGGCGAGGCCAGCTCAGGGTGCGCTTCCTCCAGCTCGACCAATTCGCGGAACAGCTTGTCGTATTCCGCATCAGGAATGGTGGGTGTGTCGAGGACGTAATAGGCGAGGTTATGTCGGTTCAGTTCCGCCTTTAGCCAGGCGGCGCGCTCCTGCCACTGCGCCAGGTCGGGACCCGGCGCAGTGGCAGGATTCGAAAACAGGTCTGGTTGCATGCGTCAGCTGAAGAGGCGCAATGCGCGCGTGGAGCCCGCGGGAATGTTGGCCGCCTCCATGTGCTTGTAGAACGCATCGACCTGCTCGGCGATTTCGGCCAGCGCGGCATCGGCCAGCGGCTGGTTGCCATCGTCCACGACGACGCCATCAAGCCGTGAGGCAAGCATGCGCGCGCACGCAATCATCGCACCGAAGCCGTCGCGGGCCGGCGAAACGCGCGGCACGTCGAGCAGCAGTGTCAAGCGGGTCGTGGTTTCCGCCGCCAGCGTCACATTGGTGGAAAGCGAGAACAGGATGCCGCCCTCTCCGTCGGGCATCACCAGCCGGCCATCAGGACGCAGGTCAAACCCCTGGCGTTCGAGTGCTGCAAGCAGGGTATTGATGGCCCAGGGCGCGCCTCTCGAATGGACATTGACGCTCAGTTGTGCATCGTATTCGGCCACGAACTGGTGCAGCGAACGGGCGCGTGACATGACGTGCCCCATGTCCGGCACATCGAGGTCCGCATCCATCTCGTCCGCCAGCTGGCGAAGCCGTGCAATGAGTTCCGAATATTCGATTTCGTTCAGCGATCCGCCGCGATTCGCCAGCTGGACGCCCGCAAACAGCGAATAGTACTGCGCGCCATGAGCGACGGGTTCCCAGGTGCTGTCTTCACGCTGTCCGATGAAATGGACCGGCTTGTTGCCGACATGGCGAAGGGTTTGCAGCTTCGGCAGCAATTTTTCGCCGCGCAGGGGCGCCTGGAGTGTGATGGAGATCGAGCAATCGATCAGGTCGTCGACCGGCAATTCCTTTTGCTGGACTTCGACGAGCTTTTCGATCTGTTCATCCGACGGCGATTCAGCTGCACCGGTTTCTGCCGTTACCGGCTGCGCCAGTTCGCCCTGTGCCAGTGTGGGCTCTTGCCGGGTTCCCGGCGGAACGTCGGAAGGCGTCATCAAGACGTCGTCATGCTCGGACGAAAACGCACGTTGTACGCTCTTCCTCGCCTTGTATTCCTGCCACTTGTTATAACTGATTACACCGACGACGATAGTGCCGCCGATGGCCATGAGGCTCATTTGAAGTTCCGTCATGCCTCACATACCTTAATGGGAAAAGGATGGACCACGTGCCATCCCGCATTCAGTGATCGGTTCATTTACGAATCCAGATAGATGCCGTCGCGCAAACCATTGTGCCGTGCGGCTTGGGGACGAGGTGACTCCCTCGCCAATACCGGGCTGAGAGTAGTGTCCGACAATAAAGTTGTCAAGCAAGACAGTCCGGTCTTTCGAGTTGTCTTTCTTGCAGGCCATTTGAAAAATGTTCACCAGGAATTGATCCTTGCCGAAACATCGGTTCCGGCCCGTTGACGTTCATCAATACAGGGGAAATGTTGTGAACAATAAAATAACAACTATTCCGCAGCGACATTTTTCCACTGCGAAGCGCGCGCCAGTGTCATTGCCGAAACGTGTTCCGCTCGATGCAACGGAACGCCACGAAATTCCTTTCTTATTTGGAGGATTGCATGGAGTCTCAATACCGAACAAGCGCGGGCATTACCAACAAACAAGGAATGAACATGCGCTCCGCCCATTCAGGTTTCGACATTTCCAAGTCGAAAGAATTCAAATTCCAGCAACTCGCCATGCTTTCAATCAGCCCCATTGTCCGCTCTGTCCAGCGCTGGTGGTTGCAACGTGCTGAACAACATTATCTGATCTGCGCAGACGTCGAACAGCAGCGCGCACGGGAAGCGCAGATGAATGTTGCCTACTACCAGAAGCGCGCCGCCATGGCACGTTCCGCGCGCATCTGACCAGGTTCGTTTGCGTGCGGCGCTCCCGCTGCACGCAAACGCCTCGCCGCCTCAGGCCGCTTGTGCCTCTGTCGCAAAATTCGCGGCCGACTCCATATCCACCGCAACGATACGGGAAACACCCTGCTCCTGCATCGTCACACCAATCAGCTGCTGCGCCATCTCCATCGCGATCTTGTTGTGCGAGATGAAGAGGAACTGCGTCTGCGACGACATCCGTTTGACCATGTTGCAAAAGCGCTCGGTATTGGCGTCATCCAGCGGCGCATCCACCTCGTCCAGCAAGCAGAAAGGCGCGGGATTGAGCTGGAACATCGAAAACACCAGCGCAGTCGCTGTCAGTGCCTTCTCGCCGCCCGATAGCAGGTGGATCGTTGCATTCTTCTTGCCGGGCGGCTGCGCCATCACCTGCACCCCGGAATCCAGGATTTCCTCGCCGGTCATGATGAGCTTGGCTTGGCCGCCGCCAAACAGCACCGGGAACAGTTCGCCGAAATGCTTGTTCACCTTGTCGAAAGTGTCCTGCAGCAATTCGCGGGTTTCCTTGTCGATCTTGTTGATTGCATCTTCGAGCGTGGTGATGGCCTCGGTGAGGTCGGCATGCTGCGAATCGAGGAATTTCTTGCGCTCGCTGGCTTCGGCCAGTTCGTCAAGTGCGGCAAGGTTCACTGCCCCCAGGGCGGCAATTGCATTGGTCAGGCGCGTGACTTCACCCTGCAGGTAGGACGGACGCAGGTCGCTGCTCAGCTTCTCTGCAAGCGCAGCTTCATCCGCCTGGGCTTCAATCAGCTGCTGTGCGTACTGCTCCTGGTTCAGGCGCGCAGCCTGCTCCTTGAGCTGCAACTCCATGATCTTGTCACGCTGCGGCTGGAGGCTGCGTTCGGCTTGCAGGCGTGACTCTTCGGAATGGCGCAACTGCTGGGTCAGCTGGTCCAGTTCATGACGTGCATCCGCAAGTGCGCGTTCCTGCGTCGTGCGCCGTTCGAGCAGGTCCTGCAGGCCGGCCTGTGCTGCCTGGTCGTCCAGGCTTTCAAGTTCCAGGCTGCCTTGCTGCATGCTGGCAAACAGGCGCGCGGACTGCTCCAGTGCGGTCGCGATGCTGCGTTTCAATTCTTCGATCTTGTTGCGGTGCGCCTTCTCGGCAAACTCCGCTTCCTGCGCCGCACGCTCCAGTTCACGCAAACGCAGGCGGGCATCGTTCAGCTGCTGCTCCCTGGCGAGGTACTGCGTCTGGCCCTCTTCGTGCTTTTCCTGCATTTCGGCCAGCTCGATGTCCAGCTGCTCGAACTTCGCTTCGGACTCTTCCTTGGCCTGCACCTGCTCGGCTTCCTGCGCGGCGATTTCTGCCAGGTCGGACTGGATCTGGGTGCTGCGCTGGTTGAAGCGGTCCTGCACTTCGGACAACTTCATGACTTCCAACTGGAGGCTGTGAACGGCTTGCGTCAGCTGGCCCACGCGCTGGCGCAACTCGCCGAGGCGCTGCGTCGCCTGTGTCAGGGCCGATTCGGCGCGAACAGCGCGTGACTTCGCTTCGTCGGCAAGCATTTGCTGGGCACGCAACTGCTTCGTGATGTTTTCGATTTCCTGCTGGCGGGCAAGCATGCCGTCCTGCTCCGAATCGGACGCATAGAAGCGCACACTGGTCTTGCCAACCACGTGGCCCTGCTTCGTCACGAAATAGCCGCCAACCGGCAGCTTCGCTCGATCCGCGAAGGCGGAATTGACATCGTCCGCAACGAAGACGTTGTGCAGCCAGTCCTGCATCAACGCACGCAGGCCGGGCTCGTTCAGTTGTAGCAGGCTGATGAAGGGCTTCAGTCCGGCGGGTGCCTCTTCGGCCGCGATACCCGCCGCGTTCGGGGTGAACAGCGCGAGCTTTGCCGGCGGCGCGTCGTTGAAGAAAGCCTTCGCCCAGTCGAGGTTCGACATTTCCAGCGCGGAGGTGCGCTCCCGCAGCACGGATTCCAGCGCCGTTTCCCAGCCCTGGTCGATATGCAACTTCTGCCAGAGGCGCGGCAGTTCGCCGAGTTCGTGCTTCTTCAGCCAAGGCTGCACCTTGCCCTGCGTCTGCACGTTTTCCTGCAGTTGCTTGAGGGCGGCCAGGCGCGCCTCCAGCTGTGCGTTGTTAGCTGTTTCGGTATTCAGCTGCTGCTGCGCGACGCGGCGCTCTTCCTCCAGCTGGGGCTGCTGCTCCTGTGCCGCTTCCAGCTGCTCGCGTGCCTCTTCCAGCGACATCTGCTTTTCCTCGAGCTGCATCTTGAGGTTGTTCAGGTGCGCGGTATCCGGCATTGCCATGCCGTTCTTTTCCTGCTGCAGGCGTTCGCGACGCGACGCCAGGTTGGCCAGGATGCTCGAGGCATTGCGCTGGTGCGCCGATTCCAGTTCAATCTGCTGCTGGACTTGCATGATCTTGCCGCGCGACTCGGTAGTCGCCAGCTGCGCTTCACGCCATGCCTGCTCCAGTGCCGGCAGGTTGTCGTTCTGCGATTGTGCGGCCTGCTGCGCCTGCTCGACACGCAGGCCATGCTCTTCGAGGCGCATTTCCGCTTCCTCGAGTTCTTCCTGTTGCTGCTGGCCCTGGCGCTGCCACTGGTCGCGCTGCGCGGTCAGCGAATTCAGTTGGGATTGCAGGCGGTTGCGCGATTCGATGACGAACTTGATCTGCGCTTCCAGGCTGCCGATCTCGGAGTTGGTCTGGTACAGATGGCCCTGTGCGGTGTGCATGCGGTCGCCGGCCGCATAGTGCGCCTGGCGCATGTGCTCCAGTTCCGTCTCGACGTGGCGCAGCTTGGCGGTCTGCTCTTCGAGTTCGGTCTGGGCGCGCTCGATGTCGCGGAAGTATTTTTCCTGCTCGGTTTTGGCTTCGTTCTTGCGCAGGAGCCACAGCAGCTTCTGCTTCTCGTCCTGGTCGGCCTGGAGTTCGCGGAATTTTTGTGCAACAGCGGCCTGGGCTTCCAGTTTTTCGAGGTTGGTGCCCAGTTCGCGCAGGATGTCCTCGACGCGGGTCAGGTTCTCGCGGGTATCGTGCAGGCGGTTTTCGGTCTCGCGGCGGCGTTCCTTGTATTTCGACACGCCGGCGGCTTCCTCAAGGAAGATGCGCAGGTCTTCCGGGCGCGCCTCGATGATGCGCGAAATCATGCCCTGGCCGATGATCGCGTAAGCGCGCGGGCCAAGGCCGGTGCCAAGGAAGATGTCCTGGATATCGCGGCGGCGCACCGCCTGGTTGTTGATGTAATACGTCGAGGTGCCGTCGCGGGTCAGCGTGCGCTTGACGGCGATTTCCGCGTACTGGCCCCACTGGCCGGCCGCGCGGCCGTCGCTGTTGTCAAATACGAGTTCGACGGAGGCGCGGCCGGCCGGCTTGCGGCTGGTCGAACCATTGAAAATCACGTCCTGCATCGATTCGCCGCGCAGCTCGGACGCCTTGGATTCACCCAGCACCCAGCGCACCGCATCCATGATGTTGGACTTGCCGCAGCCGTTCGGTCCCACCACGCCTACCAGCTGGCCAGGCACCTGGAAGTTCGTCGGATCGACGAAGGACTTGAATCCGGATAATTTAAGGGAATTTAGACGCACGTTATCGACTGTTCTTGACTAGTTGAAGCAGGCAGATACTGCCGCCCGGGAAAAGGGCCCTATCATAACATTTCGCCCTCGCCGGACGGCATATTCACCGGGAGAAATCCCCCCGGCGCAGCAGGAACGCCGACGGTATAATGCCGCCTTTGGTCTTTTTGCATCCCACCTCTTTCAGCCGAGCCCCTCCCAGTGAATCCGCTGTTAAACAAATTACAACCTTATCCCTTTGAAAAGCTGAAGCAACTGTTCGCAGGCGTGCAGCCGAACGCCGCTTACAGCCCGATCAGCCTTGGCATCGGGGAACCGAAACACCCCACGCCGGACCTGATCAAGAAGGCCCTGACTGACGGGCTTTCCGGACTCGCGAGCTATCCATCAACAGTCGGGTCGGACGCATTGCGTGCCGCAATCGCCGGCTGGCTGGAACGTCGCTACGGCCTTCCGAAAATTGATCCGGCGACGCAGGTGCTGCCGGTCAACGGGTCGAGGGAGGCCTTGTTTGCATTGGCTCAGACGGTTATTGATCCGACCAAGGGCGACGCACTCGTCATGTGCCCCAACCCCTTCTACCAGATCTATGAAGGCGCGGCCTACCTTGCCGGCGCACAGCCCTACTTCGTGAACTCAGACCCGGCGCGCAATTTCGCCCCTGATTTCAGCAGCGTGCCGGAAGATGTCTGGCGCAGGGTGCAGCTCCTGTACATTTGCTCGCCGGGCAACCCGACGGGCGCGGTCTTGAACCTGGACGACTGGAAGGAATTGTTCGACCTGTCGGACAAGTACGGTTTCATCATCGCCTCGGATGAGTGCTATTCGGAGATTTACTTCCAGTCCGAACCTCCGCTTGGCGGCATGGAGGCAGCGCACAAACTGGGCCGGACGGGCTATCCCCGCCTGATTTCCTTCTCCAGCCTGTCCAAGCGCTCCAATGTGCCGGGCATGCGTTCGGGGTTCGTTGCAGGCGATGCCGAAATACTGAAAAAATACCTGCTCTACCGCACCTATCACGGCAGCGCGATGAGCCCGTCGGTACAGACCGCATCGATCGCCGCCTGGAACGACGAGCGTCACGTCGAGGAAAACCGCGCCAAGTACATCGCCAAGTTCAAGCAGGTCACGCCGTTGCTCGAAGAAGTGCTGGATGTGCGCCTGCCCGATGCCAGTTTCTACCTTTGGGCACGGGTCGACCGCGATGTCGCCATCTCGGACACCGAGTTCGCGAAGCGCCTGTACGCCGAATATAATGTGACCGTGTTGCCCGGCAGTTATCTTGCCCGCGAAGCGCACGGCATCAACCCCGGACAGAACCGCATCCGCATGGCGCTGGTGGCCGAGGTGGAAGAATGTCTCGAAGCGGCGCAGCGCATCGTCGAATTCACGCAAAAATTATCCTGATCCATCAACATCGAGAAGCAAGCAAATGACCCAACAACTCCAGCAGATCATCGACCAGGCCTGGGAAGACCGCGCCAATTTCTCCCCGAAGTCCGCTCCCGCGGAAGTGCGTGACGCCGTCGCCCACGTCCTGGAACAGCTCAACCAGGGCACGCTGCGCGTGGCGCAGAAGGACAGCGGCAGCTGGGTCGTGAACCAGTGGGTGAAGAAGGCGGTGCTCCTGTCCTTCCGCCTCGAAGACAACGTGCCGATGCCCGCCGGCGAAGGCATGCAGTTTTATGACAAGGTGCCGACCAAGTTCGCCAACTACACCGCCGAGGATTTCGCCAAGGGCGGTTTCCGCGTGGTGCCGCCGGCTGTCGCACGCCGCGGCAGCTTCATCGGCAAGAACGTGGTCCTGATGCCCTCCTACGTCAACATCGGCGCCTATGTCGATGAAGGCGCGATGGTCGACACCTGGGCGACCGTCGGTTCCTGCGCACAGATCGGCAAGAACGTCCACCTGTCCGGCGGCGTCGGCATCGGCGGCGTGCTGGAGCCGATGCAGGCCAACCCGACCATCATCGAAGACAACTGCTTCATCGGCGCGCGTTCCGAGATCGTCGAAGGCGTGATCGTGGAAGAGAACTCCGTGATCTCGATGGGCGTGTACATCGGCCAGTCGACCAAGATCTACGACCGTGCCACCGGCGAAATCACCTATGGCCGCATTCCGGCCGGCTCGGTGGTCGTGTCGGGTAGCCTGCCCTCCGCCGACGGCAAGTACAGCCTGTACTGCGCGGTGATCGTCAAGCGCGTGGATGCAAAGACCCGCGCCAAGACCGGCATCAACGAACTGCTCCGCGACTGATCGTGTGACGGATGGCCGCCCTTCCGGCGGCCTTTTTCATCGCCCACCTGGAGATCATCATGGCAATGGACAGGCTGTTCCAGCTGATGAAGGATAAGAAGGCATCGGATCTGTTCATCACCGTGAACTCGCCGATCCACATCAAGATCAACGGCCACCTGCTTCCCGTCAACCAGCAGAAAATGGACAACGCGACCATCAAGTCGCTGTTGTCGGAAGTGACCTCCGCCAAGCAATTGCAGGAACTGGACGAGCACAATGAACTGAACATGGGCATCCCCGTGCCCGGTGTCGGTAGCTTCCGCCTTTCCGCATTCCGCCAGCGCGGCAGCATTTCCGCCGTGTTCCGCTACATTCCGGGAGAGATTCCGCGTCTCGCCGACCTGAACGTGCCGCCGGTTCTGGCAGAGGTCATCATGGAAAAGCGCGGCCTGATCCTGGTCGTGGGTTCGACCGGCTCTGGCAAATCGACAACGATTGCCGCGATGCTTGACCACCGCAACATCACCAAGACCGGCCACATCCTGACGCTGGAAGACCCGATCGAATTCCTGTTCGTCAACAAGAAGTCCATCGTCAACCAGCGCGAGATCGGCACCGACGCCGACAGTCTGCAGATTGCACTGAAGAACGCACTGCGCCAGGCGCCGGACTGCATCCTGATCGGCGAGATCCGCGACAAGGAAACCATGGGCAACGCGCTGGCCTACGCCCAGTCCGGCCACCTTGTCGTGGCGACCCTGCATGCGAACAACAGCTACCAGGCGCTGACCCGCATCATCAACTTCTATCCACTGGAAACCCGCCCATCCCTGCTGGTCGACCTCTCGGTCACTATCAAGGCGATCATTTCGCAGCGCCTCGTACAGGCGAAGGATGGCGGACGACGTGCCGCGGTGGAAGTGCTGCTGAATACCCGCCACGTGGCGGAACTGATCGAGCAAGGCGAAATCAGCCAGATCAAGGAAGCGCTCGAAAAGAGTATGGCGCCGGGTTCGCAGACCTTCGAGCAGGCACTGATGCAACTCATCCAGGATGAGGTGATCACGCAGGAAGAGGCTTTGGCCAACGCCGATTCGGCGACCAATCTTTACTGGCTGATCAACAATTCCCAGGGCAAGAAGCCCGAACCCGAGCCGGAGCCGAAGAAGGACGACGGCCCCACCTTTACCGAATTCACCCTGAACGTTTGATCCATGGCAGTCACCCTGTACGGCATCCCCAACTGCGACACCGTCAAGAAGGCGCGCACCTGGCTGGACAAAAATGGCATTGCGCACACCTTCCACGATTTCAAGAAGGCCGGACTGACGCCGGCACTCGTGAACGGATGGCTGAAGCAGCTTGAATGGGATGTGCTCGTCAACCGCAAGGGAACCACCTGGCGCGCACTTCCGGATGAACGCAAGGCAGCCATCGCCGATGCGCAAAGCGCGGCGGCCCTGATGCTGGAATCCCCGTCCGTGATCAAGCGCCCGGTCCTCGACTTTGACGGCGCAATGCATGTCGGCTTTTCCGACACCAACTACCAACAGATTTTCAAGAAGTAATCCATGAGCAAAACACTCGCGCTGACCGAAGAACTCATCGCCCTGTCCTCTGTCACGCCGGAAGACAAGGGTTGCCAGCGCCGCCTGATCGAACTGCTGGAACCGCTCGGTTTCAAATGCGAAACCATCGAATCCGGCGGTGTCACCAACCTCTGGGCGCGCCGTGGCACCGCGCAGCCCCTGGTTGTCTTCGCCGGCCATACGGACGTCGTTCCGACCGGTCCGCTCGACCAGTGGCATTCCAATCCCTTTGTCCCCACGCAGCGCGACGGCAAGCTGTACGGTCGCGGCGCAGCAGACATGAAGACCTCGATCGCCGCCATGATCGTGGCTGTCGAAGAATTCGTCGCAGCACATCCCGCGCATCCGGGATCGATCGCCTTCCTGCTGACCAGCGATGAGGAAGGCCCGGCGACCGACGGCACGGTCATCGTCTGCGACATGCTCAAGGCGCGCAACGAACAGCTTGACTACTGCATCGTCGGCGAACCGACCTCCACCGAGCAGCTCGGCGACGTCATCAAGAACGGCCGCCGCGGCTCGATGTCCGGCAAGCTCATCATCAAGGGCGTGCAAGGCCATATCGCCTACCCGCAGCTGGCGAAAAACCCAATCCACCTCGGTGCGCCGGCGCTGGCCGAACTCGCGGCTGAAAAATGGGATGACGGCAACGAGTACTACCTGCCGACCTCGTGGCAGATGTCGAACATCCACGCGGGCACCGGTGCGACCAACGTGATTCCCGGTGAAGTCGTGGTCGATTTCAACTTTCGATTCTCGACCGCCAGCACCGTCGAAGGCCTGCAGAAGCGCGTGCACGCGATCCTGAACAAGTACGACTTCGAATACGACATCAAGTGGACCATCGGCGGCCGCCCCTTCCTGACGCCGCGCGGCAAGCTGAGCGATGCGCTGACGACCGCGATCAAGGCCGAGACTGGCCTTGATGCCGACCTGTCCACGACTGGCGGCACGTCCGACGGGCGCTTCATCGCGCAGATCTGCCCGCAAGTGATTGAATTCGGGCCGCCGAACGGCAGCATCCACAAGATCGATGAACATATCGAACTGCGCTACATCGATCCGCTCAAGAACATCTATCGCCGCACGCTGGAAAACCTGCTGCTGTAGTTCCCCATCCGCCCTCTCCATCCCGGAGGGGGCACTGGCATTCCAATGCCGCACCGAACGAAGAGTCCCTCATGACCCCAAATGATTTCTCCACCATCCGCGACCTGATTCGCTACGCGGTCACCCGTTTCAACTCGGCCAAGCTATTCTTTGGCCACGGCAGCAGCAACGCCTTTGACGAAGCAGCCTACCTGGTCCTGCATACCCTCCAGCTCCCGCTCGACAAACTGGAACCCTTCTATGATGCGCGCCTGCTGCCGGAGGAAACGGCAAAGGTACTCAACGTCATCGAACGCCGTGCGACCGAACGCGTCCCTGCCGCATACCTGACCAACGAAGCCTGGCTGGGCGACTACCGTTTCTACGTCGACGAACGCGTGATCGTGCCGCGCTCCTTTATCGCTGAACTGATCCCCGATCATTTCGCCCCGTGGGTGGACGATCCGGAATCCGTCGCGAACGTGCTGGAACTGTGCACTGGTTCGGGCTGCCTGCCAATCATGCTGGCCGACCACTTCCCGAATGCGCATGTGGACGCCGTCGACATCTCTCCCGACGCGCTTGCCGTGGCGCAGTGCAACGTCGACGAGTATGAACTGCAGGACCGCATTACGCTGATCCAGTCGGACCTGTATACCAAGGTGCCGAAAAAGAAGTACGACCTGATCGTCACCAACCCGCCCTACGTCAACGCAACCTCGATGGGCAAGCTGCCGCAGGAATACCTGCGCGAGCCGCAGATCGCCCTGGCCGGCGGCGAGGACGGCATGGACCTCGTGCGCAAGATCGTCGCGGGCGCGGGTGAGCGACTTACGCCCAACGGCGTGCTGGTCGTTGAAATCGGTAACGAGCGGGAATTCGCCGAAGCAGCCTTCGCCGATCTCGAACTGACCTGGCTTTCGACCAGCGCGGGCGACGATGCTGTATTCCTGCTGACTGCCGACCAGTTGAACGCGCAATGATCCGTTTCCAGCAAGTCAGCCTGACCCGCGGCATCAAGCCGCTGCTCGAAGGCGTCGACCTGACGCTGAATCCCGGGGAAAAGATCGGCCTGATCGGCGCCAACGGAGCGGGCAAGTCCAGCCTGTTCGCGATGCTGCGCGGCGAGTTGCACGCCGATCTCGGTTCGGTCGATTTTCCTGCGAAATGGCGCATGGCCTACGTGGCGCAGGAAACACCGGCGCTGGATCGTCCGGCCATCGAATACGCGATCGACGGCGACGCCAACCTGCGCAAGCTGGAGGCGGAACTGGCCCAGCTTGAAGGCACGTCGGGCTGCCACGCGGAAGGCACCCGCATTGCGGAACTGCACACCGCGCTCGCGGACGCCGACGCCTACACCGTCCGTTCGCGCGCAGAGCAATTGCTGACCGGCCTCGGCTTTTCCCAGGACCAGATGCAGCAGCCGGTGGCGAGCTTTTCCGGCGGCTGGCGCATGCGCCTGAATCTCGCGCAGGCGCTGATGTGTCCCTCCGACCTGCTCCTGCTGGACGAACCGACCAACCACCTCGACCTCGATGCGATCATCTGGCTCGAGGACTGGCTCAAGCGCTACCCCGGCACGCTGATCATCATTTCGCACGATCGCGATTTCCTCGACGGCGTCGTCAATGTCATCGTGCACATCGACGACCGGAAGCTGAAGCGCTACGGCGGCAACTACTCGTCCTTCGAGACCCAGCGCGCGGCGCAAATCGCGCTCACGCAAGCCGCTTTTGAAAAGCAGGCAAGGCAACGCGCGCACCTGCAATCGTTCATCGACCGCTTCAAGGCCAAGGCCACCAAGGCAAGGCAGGCGCAAAGCCGCATGAAGATGCTGGCGAAGATGGAAGAGATTGCGCCGTTGCGTGCCGCTGCGGAGTTCTCCTTCGAATTCCGCGAGCCGCTGAGCGCGCCGAACCCGCTGCTGGTGATGGAAGAGGTTGTCGCTGGCTACCGAGTCGACGACACCGAAAAGCCGATCGTCTCGCGCATCGAATTTTCGTTGCAGACCGGACAGCGCATCGGTCTGCTCGGCGTCAACGGCGCCGGCAAATCGACGCTGGTCAAGACTATTGCCGGTGAAATCGATCCGCTATCCGGCACCATGCGCCTGGGCAAAGGCTTGGCCATCGGCTATTTCGCCCAGCACCAGGTCGAAATGCTGCGTCACGACGAGTCGCCGCTCTGGCACTTGTCGCGTATCGCGCCGACTACCCGCGAGCAGGAGCTGCGTAATTTCCTCGGCGGCTTCAACTTCGGCGGTGACATGGTGACGAGCAAGATCGCACCCTTCTCCGGCGGCGAAAAAGCCCGGCTGGCACTGGCGCTGATCGTCTGGCAGCGCCCCAACCTGCTGCTGCTCGACGAACCGACCAACCACCTCGACCTCGAAACACGCGAGGCGCTCACGATGGCGCTGGCGCAGTTCGAGGGCACGCTCGTGCTCGTGTCGCACGACCGCCACCTGCTGCGCGCCACCACCGACCAGTTCATGATCGTTGCCGAAGGCAGGCTGCAGCCGTTCGACGGCGACCTCGACGATTACCGCGACTGGCTGTTCAAGACAAAGCTTGGCAAGGCTGAAGCACCGGCAAGTACCTCGGAGAAGTCCGGAGGCTCGCAAACCGCGACGGAATCGCGCGAAGACCGCCAGGAGCGTCGCCGGCTCGAGGCGGAAGAACGACAGCGCCTCTCCGCGCTGCGCAAGCCTATCGAGTCGCGCATCAAGCGCCTCGACGAGCAGATGGCAAAACTAAACACGCGAAAGACCGAAGTGGACGCGCGCCTCGCCGATCCTTCGATCTACGACGACGCGAACAAGGAAGAACTGAAGGCCCTGATCCTCGACCAGGCCTATATTGCGAAAGAACTGGAGCAGCTTGAAACCGAGTGGCTGGACCAGCAGGAAGCCCTCGAAAAGCTGGCTTAAGGCACCTTATAGGAGGCAACGCATGAACGCAGCAGTCGACAAACCCTTGCAAGGCATCCGCGTGCTCGACCTCACCCGGCTCCTGCCCGGGCCGGTCGCGACCATGCACCTCGCTGACATGGGCGCCGAAGTCATCAAGATCGAAGATCCCGGCATCGGCGACTATGCCCGCACCATGGGCCATGTGCGCAAGGAAGTGTCGCAGTTCTTCATTGCGGTCAACCGCGGCAAACAAGGCATGCGCCTCGACCTCAAGGATGCCGCGCAGCGCGACACCTTCCTCGGCATGGTCGAAACCACCGACGTGGTCGTCGAGAGTTTCCGTCCGGGCGTGATGGACAAGCTGGGCGTGGGCTGGGAAACGCTGCGCGCGCGGAATCCACGCCTCGTCATGTGCGCCATTTCCGGCTATGGCAAGGATGGCCCGTTCGCGCAATTGGCGGGACACGACATCAACTACATCGGTATGGCCGGCATGTTGGAACAGAACGTCGGCCCGGACGGCGTTCCCGCCTTGTCCAACCTGCAAGTCGGCGACCTGCTCGGCGGCGCGCAGGCGGCGGTGCAAGGCATCCTTGCCGCCATCATCGGCGCAAAAGCAAGCGGCAAGGGCCGCTTCGTCGACGTATCGATGACGGATGCAGTCTTCGCGCACAACATCATGCCGCTGGTGGCGGTAAATAACTTTGGCCGCACCGCGACGCCCGGCCGGGATCTGCTGACCGGTGGTGTTCCCTGCTACAACGTCTACCGCACCAGCGACGGCCGCTTCATGGCTGTCGGCGCGCTGGAGCTGAAGTTCTGGGAAACCTGCTGCGACGTCCTCGATCGTCCCGACCTGAAAAATCGCCACTGGAGCCTCGGACAGGAGGTCGGCGGAGAAGACGCGATGGCGGTGAAAGCCGAGCTGGATGCGATCTTCGTTCGGAGGACACTGGCGGACTGGACCGAAAGCTTCGCCAAGGCGGATTGCTGCGTGACTCCGATCCTGCGTGCCGACGAAGCCGTCGCGCACCCGCTGTTCCAGGCGCGGGCGATGGTGGAACGCAAGGACCATCCGACCGAAGGCCCGTACTGGTCTACGGGTCCTGCGGTAAGATTCCACGGATAAGGGCCTCGTCTCATCCGGCGAGGCCAAACGACCGCTTGCCATGCCAAACGCCTTCCCTATCCTGCGCACGCCGCGCCTGACATTACGCCAGGTCGTACTGGCGGATGCGCCTGCGCTCTTTTCCATCCATTCGGATGCTGAATGGATGCGGTGGTATGGCGTCGATCCGGTCAGCAGCATGGGCGAAGCCGAGCATCTTGCCGACCTGTTCTCGAGCTGGTTCGCCGCAGGCACAGGCTACCGCTGGGCACTGGAACGCCGCGAGGATCGCCAGCTGATCGGCACCTGCGGCTTGTTCCGCTGGAACAAGAGCTGGCGCAACTGCGTGATCGGCTACGAGATCGGGCGCGCGCAGAAACGTCAGGGTTACATGCTCGAAGCCATCACGGCCATCCTCGACTACGGATTCGATGTCATGTCGCTTCACCGTGTCCAGGCCGAAACGCATCCGGACAACCTCGCCTCGATCAGCCTTGCGTCGCGGCTCGGATTCCGCTTCGAAGGCGTGCACAGGGAACAAGCTTTCTGGGGCGGGCGCTTCCACGACCTCAACTGCTACTCACTGCTGGAACGCGACTGGCGCAGGCTCCGCCAGGACGCGTGACGAATATGGCACCAACACTCAACATCATCGGCTGCGGCCAGGTCGGCAAGGTGCTCGGAAGACTGTGGACGGAACACGGAACATTCCAGGTACAGGATGTCCTGAACAGGTCGAGCGAGAGCGCCACACACGCAATCGAATTCCTCGGCGCCGGACGCGCCACGCCCGGCTGGGATGACTTGCACCCCGCCGACGTTTTCCTGATCGGAACGCCGGACGACCAGGTGGAGCCGACCTGCGCGCGACTTGCCGAAAGCGGCTTGCTCCGGCCGGGCGACGTGGTTTTCCATTGCAGCGGCGCGTTGCCGTCAACTGCGCTTGCATCGGCAAAAACGCGCGGTGCGGCGACCGCGAGCGTGCATCCCATCCGCAGCTTCGCCGGAGCGGATGCTGTCGCCCGCGCGTTCGTCGGCACATACTGCGGGATGGAAGGCGACGCCGCTGCGCTTGGCGTGCTCGGCCCAGCGTTCTCTGCGATCGGCGCCCGTCTGGTCACGATCGATCCCCGGTTCAAAACCATCTATCATTCAGCGGCCGTCTTCTCGTCGAACTATCTTGTCTCCCTGCTCGACGTGGCTGTCGAAGCCTATGCCAAAGCCGGCGTTCCGCGCGATGAAGCGCTGCGGCTGATGGAACCGCTGGTGCGCGGCACGGTCGATAATGTCTTCCGGCTTGGCACGACCGAGGCGCTGACGGGACCGATTGCCCGCGGCGACGTCGCGACGGTGCTCCGGCAATACCGCGCACTGAGTGGCTGGGACAAGCGCATTGGTGCGCTGTACAAGCGACTTGGCAAGTTCACGGCTGCCATCGCCGCCCGCAAGCGCCGGCAAAACTGACACTCCGGAAAAGGATCCAAACCATGCCGCTTTCCCCTTATCTCGGCACCTTCCCGCTCATCGGCGAGCGTGCGTGGGTGCACGACTCGGCCCAGATCATCGGGGACGTGATCCTTGGTGACGACAGCTCGGTCTGGTGCAATGCCGTCCTGCGCGGCGACGTCAACCGGGTCCGTGTCGGCCGCTGCAGCAATGTGCAGGACCTGACCATGTGCCATGTGTCGCACAAGACGCCGACCAAGCCGGAAGGCTCGCCGCTAGTGATTGGAGATTATGTGACGATTGGCCATTCGGTCATCTTGCACGGTTGCTCGATTGGCAACGAATGCCTGATCGGGATGGGGACGATCGTCATGGACGATGCCGTGATTCCCGACCGCGTGATGATCGGCGCAGGCAGCCTGGTCCCGCCAGGCAAGATACTGGAAAGCGGCATGCTGTACGTCGGCAGCCCGGTTAAGGCGGTGCGCCCCCTGACGGCGGACGAGATCGCCTATCTGCGCTACTCGGCAGAGCACTATGTGCGCGTGAAGAACAACTATATGGAAGAAACCCGCGACTTACCCGAGGCGGGTTGAACATTCACCGCCTGGGCGAATAGATGTCGTGGCCGGCCTCGTCGATCTGGCGGCGCAGGGTACGGCGCTCTTCCGGGGTCATGCGCCCCTGCTGGCGGCGTGCGTTTTCGGCTTGCTGGCTGTCGGACCGGCTTTCCCTGGGCGCGCCGTAACCGCTGCTGTCCGGCATGCCTTGCCGGGGGCGCTCCTGCGGAACGCCCTGCATCTGGCCCGGCGGCAGCGTGCGCTCCAGCGTCACCGCCTGAATATGGTAGGCGCGAACGGCGTCCCGCGCGTCGCGCCGGTAGCCGCCCGGCTCGGCGAGCGCACTCGCCGCGCAGAGCAACAGCAGGAGACAGGAACCGATTCGATGGAGTCGCATTATTCGAAAACCATTGCGCCCGGGAGGCACAATCAAGAAGGTAGGCCGATAATGTGGAAGTGTATGCCCCGCTTGAGGCACACTAAACCCGGATAAGGTAAAGTTTGTAACACTTTGTAATGCTTTGCGCCATACTGATTGGACGAGCTTTTTCTGACGTTACCATAGCGCCATGAATACAACCAACCCTACTGCTCTTACGCCTGGGCAGACGCCCAGCGGACACCAGGCCCGAATCCTGGTTGTTGATGACGACCAGCGCCTGCGCGACCTCCTGCGCCGCTATCTCGCGGAGCAGGGATTCAATGTCGTCACCGCGGAAAACGCGCAGGCGATGAACAAGCTCTGGATCCGCGAGCGCTACGACCTGCTGGTGCTCGACCTGATGCTGCCGGGGGAAGACGGCCTGTCGATCTGCCGTCGCCTGCGCGGTGCCGGCGACCAGACACCCATCATCATGCTGACCGCCAAGGGCGAAGACGTGGACCGCATCGTCGGCCTCGAAATGGGCGCGGACGATTACCTGCCCAAACCCTTCAACCCGCGCGAGCTGGTGGCGCGTATCAATGCCGTGCTGCGCCGCAAGGGGCCGGACGAGATTCCGGGTGCGCCTTCCGAAACGCCGCAGACCTTCCAGTTCGGCGATTTCATCCTCGACCTCGGCACGCGCACGCTGAAGAAGAACGGCGAAACCATTTCCCTGACCACTGGTGAATTCTCGGTGCTCAAGGTGTTTGCCCGCCATGCGCGCCAGCCGCTGTCGCGCGAAAAATTGATGGAACTGGCCCGCGGCCGAGAATACGAAGTCTTCGACCGCAGCCTGGACGTGCAGATTTCCCGCCTCCGCAAGCTTATCGAACCCGATCCCTCCAACCCGATTTACATCCAGACGGTGTGGGGCCTGGGTTATGTCTTCATTCCAGAAGGCCAGCCGCGCTGAGGCTTGACCGACGTAACGGACGCAACGGACACAAAGGATCTTGATCCCCATCATAGGAAATCGGTTCGGCTGGCTCAAAAGCGGCCTGTTCTGGCGGACCTTCTTCCTGCTCGCCTTCCTCATTACCGCCAGCATCCTGGCCTGGGTAACGAGCTTCCGCATCGTTGAACGCACGCCGCGCGCGCAGCAAATGGCCGCGCAGGTGATTTCCATCGTGACCATCACCCGCGCCGCCCTCACCCACTCGGCGCCCGAACTGCGGCGCGAGCTGCTGTTCGACCTCGCCAGCAACGAAGGCATCCGCATCTATCCACTGGAAGAAAGCGATGAAGTCGGCCCGCCGCCCGACAGCGAGCTGATGCTGGTGCTGGAATCCAACGTGAAGGCGCGACTCGGGTCGGACACCAAGTTCGCCGGGCGCGTCAACGACGTGGCCGGCTTCTGGGTGAGCTTCAAGATCGACGACGACGAATACTGGCTGCGGCTGGACCGCGAACGCATCGAAGGCGTGTCCAACATCCAGTGGCTTGGTTTCGGCACCACCGCGCTGATGCTGTCGCTGCTCGGCGCCGTCTTCATCTCGCGCCTGATCAATCAGCCGCTGTCGCGCATCGCCACGGCCACACAGGCGATTGCCAAGGGAATCTGGCCGGAGCCCTTGCCGGAACGCGGCCCAGCCGAAATCCGTGATGCCAACCGCAGCTTCAACCAGATGGTGGCCGACCTGAACCGCGTCGAGAGTGACCGGGCAGTGATCCTGGCCGGCATCTCGCATGACTTGCGGACGCCGCTCGCGCGCATGCAGCTGGAAGTCGAAATGGCGCACCTGCCCGACGAAGCGAGACTGGGCATGCAGTCCGACCTCGCGCAGATGGACGCAATCATCGGCCAGTTCCTGGAATACGCACGGCCAAGCGAGAACATGCATGGCGCAAGCGTCGACCTGAGCGCCCTCCTGACGGACTGTGCGCGGGAAGCCGGGCGGCAGCATGATGTCCGCGTCCAGAGCGACATTGCGCCGAACGTCAACGTCTTCGGCCATGCGACCGACCTCAAACGCATCGTCAGCAACTTGATCGAAAATGCGCGCCGCTATGGCAAGGCGCCGAACTCGACCACTGCGGAAATCGACATCGCCTGCCGTCAGGAAGGCAACCAGGCCGTCATCGAAATTACGGACAGCGGGCCCGGCGTCCCTGAGCAGGAACTGGAACGCCTGCTGCGTCCCTTTACCCGCCTTGATACCGCGCGCGGCCAGGCCAATGGCGCGGGCCTCGGCCTGGCCATCGTCGACCGTATCGTGAAGCGCCACCGCGGCGCGATCAAACTGTCGAACAAGAACGGCGGCGGCCTGCGCGTCCGGGTATCCATCCCGATTACCGGCGCGCTCAGCTGACCTTCCGCTTCTTCCGCAACATGGGTAGCACGTAGTCGCGCAGCGCGACCGCGTTGTTGATGCGGTGCTCCTTGCTGCTGTAGAGGAAGGTCACGTCGCCTGCGCCGAGGTGCTCCAGCAGCGCTTGCAGGCCATCCGGGTTGGCATGCAGCTCGCTGTAGTAGCGGTCGCGGAATTCATCCCATCGTTCCGGATCATGCCCGTACCACTTGCGCAGGTCGTTGGAGGGGGATATCGCCTTGGCCCAGTACACGATGTCGACCTTCTCCTTCGTCATCCCGCGTGGCCACAGGCGATCCACCAGGATACGTTTGCCGTCTTCCGGCGATGCAGGTTCATAGACCCACTTCAGCCTGATCGTTGCCGCCATCCGGTCCTCCTCGTCAGAGCGTTTCAAAATTTTCAGTTCGCGGCAGTCGCAGCAACGCATCGTTCAGCGCCTGCGGCGGAGGCCCGACACGGCGATCGGCAAGGTTGAACCAGGCGCCGCGCGTTGCCACTTCAGCGGCGAGCCTGCCGTCGGCCTTGTAGAAACGGTTCACCATGATGAACTTCGCGCCGTCCTCGCTGAGGCCGCCCAGCTCCATCGTCACCGAGAAGTTCTCGAGGAAATGGAATTCCTTGTGATAGGCAATCTGCTCGGAGAAGATGACCGGGCCGATGCCGGCCTCCTTGAAGTCCGCCGGAGTAAAGCCGCTTTCCTTCAGGTACATGAAGCGAGTCTGAGCCGCATAGTCGAGGTAGCCGGTATTGCGCATGTGCACGTTGGCGTCCAGGTCCGACCAGCTTACGGTATATTGGTATTGATATACGTTCTTTTCCATCTGGTTGCGCTCCGTTAGGTGACAGTGCGGCCAGTCTACCCCAGCAATCCCGTCCCAGTGAGGGAGCGACGTGCCAAGTTCCGCAGGTAATCAGGCCAAGAACAGGCCGGTCGACACCGTCATCCTGGCCATGCCAGGAACGCTGCCCACCACGGTGGCGGGACCGATGGATGTCTTCACCCAGGCCGGACAATTGTGGGAGATGCTGTGCGCAGCCAACCCCTCCCCGCGCTTCAATGTGCGCATCGTCAGCATCGACGGCGGCGATGTGACCTGTATGAATGGCATGCAGATCAAGTCGCAGGGGGCGTTGGCCGATGTCAGCAGTGCGGACCTGTTGATCGTGACCTCCGCCAATATCGCTGAGCGGCAATCCTGGGGAAAGATCGTCGTGCCTCACCTCACACGCCTGCACCGCCAGGGGACGCGCCTTGCCAGCATCTGCACAGGCGCATTCGTGCTCGCCGAGGCTGGCCTGCTGAGCGGTCGCGTGGCGACGACGCACTGGGGCTTTGTCCCGATGTTCCGCGAGCTTTATCCCGAGGTCGATGTACGGCCGGAGCGCATGCTGACGCAGGACGGCAGTATTTTCTGTTCGGGCGGCATTAATGCTTATGCGGAACTCTGCCTGTACCTCGTGGAATACTGGTGCGGCTACAGGACGGCCGAGCAGCTGGCGAAGGCGCTGGTACTGGATGGATGGCGGGAGCAGCAGATGGACTATTCGCTGTTCGAATTCCAGAAGCGGCATGGCGATGCCGCCATCCTCAAGGCACAGAACCACATGGAAGCGCATTTCCGCGACGCTCTCAATGCGACGGCACTGGCGGAAATCTGCGCAATGAGCGAACGCAATTTCAAGCGCCGCTTCAAGAAGGCCACGGGTGACACGCCAAATGAATACCTGCAGCGGCTGCGCGTGGAACATGCGAAGCACCGGCTCGAGCAGACTGCGCTCGGCATTGAAACCGTCGCCGAAGAAGCGGGCTACCGGGATGTCGCCTACTTCCGCCAGGTCTTCAAGCAGCTGGCCGGCATGACACCGCAGGCGTACAGGATGAAGACGCGTATTGCCTTGCCGGCAGAGACCGACAAGGCAGCTGCCTGATTCAGTGCAGGTCCTGCATCAGGGACGCAAGTGTGTCCGGCGCCAGTTCCTCCACATGCGCCGGATAGTTCGGATGATCGCAGCCGATCATCATCTGGGCGCCACCCTTGAGCGCGGCTTTCATGGAATCCGTCAGCTCGAAGCGCACGAAATGTACCGCCGAGGTCTTTTCATCGTTTTCGCGGTCCAGGTCTTCGTCGGCGATCGCATAGACGCGTGCCTGTCCTTCCACCTGCACGAATAAACGATCCTCGATGCCGATCAGCTTCGCCAGCGCTGCCTTGCGCTCAGCCTCGTTCGCATATTCGATCAGCATGGTCGCCTTCAGGTTGCTGCCATCGGGAATCAGCGGATTGTAGGCATCCAGCTCGGCCTGGATGCCGTCCTCCTCGAAGATGCGCTCGATGCGCAACATTTCCTGCACCTGGTAGCGCACCGTCTGTTCGTTTTCAAAGAGCAGCGTGACGTGATTGCCGAGGTGGACGCTGCGCAGCTTCTTGTGCTGGATGATTTCCGCGCGCAATGCGGGCCGAGCCTTGGCGTAGGCTTCAAGCGTCAGCAGGTCGTGGGATTTGAGCATGCGATCTCCTATATGCCGTAAGCCTTTCGCAGCAGGGCCAGAGGATGGGCCATTTCCGCTTTGCGCAGGCCGGCCTCTTCCATCCCCTGCTCGATATGGTGCCCGGCGAGCTGGCAGTCGGAGGAGATGTAGTCCGGCTCATTGTTTGCCATGGCCTTGAATACCGGCTTGCCAATCTTCATCGCCGTAGCGTGGAATTCCTTCTTTACGCCAAAAGTACCGGCGTGGCCGGAACAGCGCTCGACGACGTTCAGTTTCGTGCCGGGGACAAGCTGCAGCGCCTCGACCGTCTTCTTGCCCATGTTCTGCACCCGCAAGTGGCAAGGCACATGGTAGGAGACGTTTCCGAGCGGCTGCTTGAAGTCCCGCTTGAGCAGCCCGTCCCGGTTGCGCTGCACGAAGTATTCGAACGGATCCCACATCGCGTCGCGCACCAGTTGCACGTCTGGATCGTCGGGGAACATCAGCGGCAATTCCTGCTTGTACATCAGCGTGCAGGATGGAATCGGCGTCAGGATCGCAAATCCTTTGCGCGCCAGTTCGGCGAGGTGCGGGATATTGATGTTCTTCTTCTGCTCCACGCCTGCCAGGTCGCCCTGTTCCAGCTTTGGCATGCCGCAGCACGCCTCCTTCTCGACCAGCACGTACGGAATTTCATTATGGTCGAGAATGGCAAGCAGATCGTGCCCGATACCCGGCTCGTTGTAATTGATGTAGCAGGTCGAATAGACCGCCACCTTGCCCGGCGTGAGCGTGCCGTCATTCACCGCGTACGGCCGGGATTCTGCCGCGCCGGACCGGAACTTGCGCGGCGCAAAGTCGGGGAGCCAGGCATTTCGGTCGACACCCATGACGTTTTCCATCATGCCGCGCGCCACCTTCGTCTTGTTTACCGCATTGATCGTCTGTGTGACGATGGGAATGCCTGCAAATGTGCCCAGCCCGTCGGTATTGGACAAAAACTTGTCGCGCGCCCTGACTTCCCCCTTGCGGAACTTGACCGCTTTCGCCCGCAGCATCAGGTGCGGGAAATCGAGGTTCCACGGATGCGGCGGCGTGTACGGGCACTTCGTCATGTAGCAGACATCGCACAGGTAGCACTGGTCGACGACCTTCCAGTAATCCTTCTTGTCGACGCCGTCGACTTCCATGGTCGAGGACTCGTCAACGAGGTCGAACAGCGTGGGAAAGGAACCGCACAGCGAGACGCAGCGGCGGCAGCCGTGGCAAATGTCGAACACCCGCTCCATCTCCTTGTGCAGCGATTCCTCGTTGTAGAAGTCCTCGTCCTTCCAGTCGAGCGGATGGCGTGTCGGCGCTTCGAGGTTGCCTTCGCGATTGGACATGGCTGTGCCCTTCAGGGATGTGGACGTCCGCCTCCCGCTGGCCGGGAGGCGTCGCTGCAGGGATACGGCTCAGTCAACCAGCGAATCCAGGGCTTTCTGATAACGGTTGGCGTGGGAGCGCTCCGCCTTCGCCAGGGTTTCGAACCAGTCGGCGATTTCGTCGAAGCCTTCGTCCCGTGCGGTCTTTGCCATGCCGGGGTACATGTCGGTGTATTCGTGGGTTTCACCGGCGATCGCCGCCTGCAGGTTCTGGCGCGAATTACCGATCGGGAGACCCGTGGCCGGGTCGCCGACCATTTCGAGATATTCGAGGTGGCCGTGCGCGTGTCCCGTTTCGCCCTCCGCGGTGGAGCGGAACAAAGCGGCAACGTCGTTCTGGCCTTCCACGTCCGCCTTGTTGGCGAAGTAGAGGTAGCGGCGGTTTGCTTGCGATTCCCCTGCGAATGCAGCCTTCAGGTTAGCTTCGGTCTTGGAACCTTTGAGATTTGCCATGAGAGTCTCCTTCCTTGTTGGACATCGTTGGAAATACATCCTGCGGCGAGACGGCGGCGGGCACACGGAACGCCCGCGAAACGGGTCGTGCAAACTCATTGTGTACCCCGGCAGGCAAAGCTCAAATTGGCAATTTCAATTTGACATATTGACGAAGACAATCGAGGCGGCGGGCATCTGCGGAAAATTCCTATCGCAAACCCGGGTTTTGGGCGTGTCGAACGCGATTTTTATCCTTGTCATACAATCCGGCGGGAGACAACGACAACCACAAGAGGACCATCCATGCTGAATTTCGACTTCTACAACCCGACCCAGATCCTGTTTGGCAAGGGCCGCATCGCCGACCTCGCGAAGGTCGTGCCGGCGGACGCCCGCGTGCTGGTCCTGTATGGCGGCGGCAGCATCAAGAGCAATGGCGTGTTCGACGAAGTGATGGCGGCCCTGGCTGGCCGCACCGTGCAGGAGTTTTCCGGCATCGAACCGAATCCGAGCTACGAGACGCTGATGCAGGCGGTTGAACTCATCCGCAAGGAAAAGCTGGACTTTCTGCTGGCAGTAGGTGGCGGCTCGGTCATCGACGGCACGAAGTTCGTCGCCGCCGCTGTGAACTTTGAAGGCGATCCCTGGACCATCCTCGAAAAGCGCGGCCGGAACATCACCAGCGCGCTGCCCTTCGGCACCATCCTCACGCTGCCCGCCACCGGCTCGGAAATGAACGACGGCTCCGTCGTCACCCGCAAGTCGCTGCAGGCAAAGATGGCCTTCTCGAACAAGCTGGTGTTCCCGAAATTCTCCATCCTCGACCCGGCGAAGACCTTCACCCTGCCCGTCCGCCAGATCGGCAACGGCGTAGTGGACGCGTATGCGCACGTCATGGAGCAGTACATGACCTATCCGGTCAACTCGCCGGTGCAGGACCGCTTCGCCGAGGGCTTGCTGCAAACCCTGATCGAGGAGGGACCGAAGGCGCTGGCCAATCCGGAAGATTACGACACGCGCGCCAACATCATGTGGTGCGCTACCCTCGCCCTGAACGGCCTGATCGGCGCCGGCGTCCCGCAGGACTGGGCAACGCACATGGTCGGTCATGAGCTTACCGCCCTGTACGGCCTCGACCACGCACAGACGCTGGCGATCGTACTGCCGGGCATGCTGCGTGTGCGCAAGGAAGGCAAGCGCGCCAAGCTGCTGCAGTACGCGGCGCGCGTCTGGGGCATCACGGAAGGCAGCGAAGATGCGCGCATCGACCAGGCGATCCAGCGCACCCAGGACTTCTTCGAAAAAATGGGTGTGAAGACGCGCCTGTCCGACTACCAGCTCGGCGCACAAAACATCGATGCCATCCTGAAACACCTCGAGAGCCACCGCATGGTGACGCTCGGCGAACAGCGTGACGTCACCCTCGATGTCAGCCGGAAAGTGCTGGAACTGAGCGTCTGAGCACCGCCTGGAGCGGCTTGAACTTCCTGCAAGACTGGCAATCTACCAAACGGCATGGGTGACAACCCATGCCGTTTTTTCTTTCAGGAGGTTCCATGCCAGCATCCCCTTCCACCGGAACGCCGGGCGAACAGCCTAAACACCTGAAACCGGGAGATGATGCCATGCCCGGTACGCCAGGCACGGGTGAAGACCTGTGCGAGGATTGCGGCGGTACCGGTATCCGCAAGGATGGCAGTGAATGCCCGACCTGCGAGGGAACGGGCCGCGTGATCCACGGGATCGGCGGCGGCTGATTTAGCGACGGTAAATCAGCGCTACCGCGTCGGCGGTCATGCCTTCCTCGCGCCCCAGATAGCCCAGGCGTTCGTTGGTCTTGGCCTTGATGTTGACCTGCCCGGGACCGATGTCGAGGTCGGCGGCGATATTCGCCACCATGCCCGCGATATGCGGCGCCATTTTCGGCGCCTGCGCGATGATGGTCGCGTCGATATTCCCGATCGCATACCCGGCCGCCATCACCCGCTTGCCGGCCTCGCGCAGCAGTACGCGGGAGTCCGCCCCCTTGAATTGCGGATCGGTATCCGGGAAATGACGCCCGATGTCGCCCAGTCCGGCGGCGCCGAGGATGGCGTCGGTAATCGCATGCAGCAGGACATCCGCATCCGAATGGCCGAGCAGGCCGGCGGTGTGCGGAATGTTCACCCCGCCGACGATCAGCGCCCTGCCGGGCACGAGGGCGTGGCAGTCGTATCCCTGTCCGATCCTGAAGGGCGGGAGGCTCATGGATTTCCTTTCAAATGCAGTTCTGCCAACGCAACGTCGTGCGGCAGCGTGATCTTGAAGTTGCGCGGGCTGCCTTCGACCAGTTTCGGCTTCAGGCCGAGCGTTTCAATGGCGGATGCTTCGTCGGTGACCTCGGTGGCCTTTTCCAGTGCCGTGCGCAGCAACGCGTAGCGGAACATCTGCGGCGTTTGCGCCGCCCATAGGCCGTCGCGCGGGACGGTCGCATCGGCGCGCCCTTCCGCATTGCCGCGCTTGAGCGTGTCCACCACCGGCAAGGCCAGCAGGCCGCCCACCGGATCGTTCTTCACGGCACCGATCAGGCGATCGATCAGTTCCCCGGTGAGGCCCGGGCGCGCCGCATCGTGCACCAGTACCCAATCGTTGTCGGTGGCGTCCGCGCGCATTGCATGCAGCCCGTTCAGCACCGACTGGTGCCGCGTGGGACCGCCGGCATGGAGCACCGTGACGCGGTCGGCAAGGTGTTTCGCGCCGGCGAGCGCCTCGTCGATATAGCCGTCTTCCTTGCTGACGACGACATAGGTATGGGCAATGGACGGGCAGGAGGCAAAGGTATCGAGCACATGCACCAGCATCAGCTTGCCGGCCAGCGGCATGTATTGCTTGGGGCACTCGGCCCCCATGCGCGCGCCGACGCCGGCGGCGGGGATCAGCGCGAAGTGGCGGGATGGAGTCATTCTGACAAGTTTGTGCAGGATGCACGCCGGGACGGCGGCGGGGCTTGGTTTATAATCTCGCCATATTTTCTCATAGTCGCAGTCCCCGACATGCAGCTTGCTGGGGCATTTCCCGCAACCTGGCGCCCCCTATGTCGTTCGATCCGAAAAAATCCCTTCCCAAGGCCGGTAACCGTTTCGCCGTCCCCGCCGTGCACGGTTCCGCGGATGCCTTCGTGCTGGCCCAGGCGGCGCTTGAACTGAAGCAGCAGAAACGCATGCTGGCGATTGTCGTCGCCAGCGCGACCGATGCCCAGCGCCTGCGGCAAGAAATCCCCTGGTTCGGCGGCAACGATGATTCCGCCTTGCGCTGCCACCTGCTGCCCGACTGGGAAACGCTGCCTTATGACGCGTTTTCGCCGCACCAGGACCTGGTATCGGAACGCCTCGCCACCCTGCATGAAGTGAGTACCGGGCAGTGCGACGTGCTCATCGTCCCGGCCACCACCGCGCTGCTGCGCATGGCGCCACCCTCCTTCCTGGCGGCCTATACCTTCTTCTTCAAGCAGGGCGAAACGCTGGATGAAGCCCGCCTGAAATCGCAGCTGACGCTGGCCGGCTACACGCATGTGGGCCAAGTCATGTCGCCGGGCGAATACTCGGTGCGCGGCGGCCTGATCGACCTGTTCCCGATGGGTTCCGTGCTGCCCTACCGCATCGACCTGTTCGGCGACACGATCGAAACCATCCGCACCTTCGACGCCGACACACAGCGCTCGCTCTATCCGGTGCGCGAAGTGCGCCTGCTTCCGGGACGCGAGTTCCCGATGGATGAAGCCGCGCGCACTGCATTCCGGGGCCGCTGGCGCGAGGAATTCGAAGGCGACCCGTCCCGCTCCGCAATCTACAAGGACATCGGCAACGGCATCGCGTCGGCTGGGATCGAGTACTACCTGCCCCTGTTCTTCGACGAGACGGCGACCTTGTTCCAGTACCTGCCGGAGGATGCCACCTTCGCGCTCGTCGGCGACATCGATGCATCGATCAAACGCTTCTGGAGCGATACCCAGTCACGCTACAAATTCCTGAAGACCGACCGCGAACGCCCGCTGCTGCCGCCCGAGCGCCTGTTCCTGACGGACGAGGACTTCTTCACCCTCGCCAAGCCCTTCGGCCGCTGGGTGATCCAGCAAGGCGATGCCGCTTCCGAAGTGTCGGCGCCGGTACCGAACGTTGCCGTCAACCGTCGCGTTGACGACCCGCTTGTCAACCTGCGCTCCTACCTGCTGCAGACTGGCAAGCGGGTGATGATTTGCGCCGAATCGAACGGACGGCGCGAGACGCTGCAGCAGTACTTCAACGAATTCGACCTGACGCTTGCGCCCTGCGAGGGCTTTGCGGACTTCGCCACCGGAACGGCAAAGCTGATGCTTGGCGTGGCGCCGCTGCATGCGGGATTCGAGCTTTCGCCCGAACTCGGCGCCCTCGCCTTCATTACCGAAACCGAACTCTACGCCGGCACCGGCCGCCGCGCCGGGCGCCGCAAGCAGGAAGCCGTCACCCAGGTCGAGTCGATGGTGCGCGACCTGTCGGAGCTGAAGATCGGCGACCCGGTGGTGCACATCAACCATGGCATCGGCCGCTACATGGGCCTGCTGAGCATGGACCTTGGCGAGGGCGAGACGGAATTCCTGCACCTCGAATACGCCAAGGAAACCAAGCTTTACGTCCCGGTTTCGCAGCTCCATGTGATCTCGCGCTACTCCGGAGCCTCGCCCGAAGACGCGCCGCTGCACACACTCGGCTCCGGTCAGTGGGAAAAGGCTAAGAAGAAGGCTGCCCAGCAGGTTCGCGATACCGCGGCCGAACTGCTCAACCTGTATGCGCGCCGCGCTGCGCGCCAGGGGCATTCGTTCCAGTATTCCGCACGCGACTATGAAGCCTTTGCCGAAAGCTTCGGCTTCGAGGAAACGCCGGACCAGAGCAGCGCAATCAATTCGGTCATCAAGGACATGACCAGCGGCAAGCCGATGGATCGCCTGATCTGCGGCGACGTCGGCTTCGGCAAGACCGAAGTGGCATTGCGCGCCGCCTTCGTCGCCGTCATGGGCGGCAAGCAGGTCGCCATCCTGGCGCCGACCACACTGTTGGCCGAACAGCATGCGCAGACCTTCGCCGACCGCTTTGCCGACTGGCCCGTAAAAATTGCGGAGCTGTCGCGCTTCCGCACCGGCAAGGAAGTCACGCAAGCGATCAAGGGCCTGGGCGATGGCACGATCGACATCGTCATCGGCACACACAAGCTGCTGTCGAATGACGTGAAATTCTCGCGCCTCGGTCTGGTCATCATCGACGAGGAACACCGCTTCGGCGTGCGCCAGAAAGAAGCGCTGAAAGCCCTGCGCGCCGAAGTCGACGTGCTCACGCTGACAGCAACGCCGATCCCGCGGACGCTGGGCATGGCGCTCGAAGGCCTGCGCGACTTCTCGGTCATCGCGACCGCACCGCAGAAGCGCCTTGCGATCAAGACTTTCGTGCGCACTGAGGAATCCTCAGTCATCCGCGAAGCCTGCCTGCGCGAACTCAAGCGCGGCGGCCAGGTGTACTTCTTGCACAACGAGGTGGAAACCATCCTCAACCGAAAGGCGATGCTGGAAGAGCTGCTGCCGGAAGCGCGCATCGCCGTCGCCCACGGCCAGATGCACGAGCGCGACCTGGAAAAGGTGATGCGCGACTTCGTCTCGCAGCGCTACAACATCCTGCTGTGCACGACGATCATCGAGACCGGCATCGACGTCCCGAGCGCCAACACCATCATCATGCATCGCGCCGACAAGTTCGGCCTGGCGCAGCTGCACCAGTTGCGCGGCCGCGTCGGCCGGTCGCACCACCAGGCCTACGCCTACCTGCTGGTGACCGACGTCCACGGCCTGACCAAGCAGGCGCAGCGCCGTCTCGAAGCGATCCAGCAGATGGAAGAACTGGGCAGCGGCTTCTACCTCGCCATGCACGACCTCGAAATCCGCGGCGCGGGCGAAGTGCTCGGTGAGAACCAGTCCGGCGAAATGCAGGAAATCGGCTTCCAGCTCTATTCCGACATGCTGAACGAAGCCGTGCGCGCGCTGAAGAACGGCAAGGAGCCCGACCTCGCCGCGCCGCTGTCGACGACTACCGAAATCAACCTGCACGTCCCCGCCCTGCTGCCGCAGGATTACTGCGGCGATGTCCACGAGCGCCTGTCGATGTACAAGCGCTTCGCGAACTGCGCATCGCAAGGCGCGATCGCCGACCTGCAGG
>NZ_LSTO01000001.1:4230260-4231326 GCF_002211445.1 Noviherbaspirillum denitrificans
CGGCGCGCCCGATCCGGCCGTCACCGAACTGATCCTCCAGGCGTCGCAGGAAAAAGGCATCACGCGGCGCCCGTTCAGCGCCGACGAAATCCAGCGCCGCCTGCTGCTGACGATGGCGAACGAAGCCGCGCTGCTGCTGGCCGAAGGCGTGACGACACGGGCCAGCGACATCGATCTCGTCATGGTCAACGGTTTCGGCTTCCCGAAGTGGGAAGGCGGCCCGGTGTTCTGGGCATGCCGCCAGGAACCCGCGGTGCTGGAGCAGGAACTGGACAAACTGATTGCCGCCAGCGGCAAGGGTTATCGCAAGGGGGAATTGGGGATGCTGCGGCGCTTGCTGCCGGCGGATCGGATTCCGGCGGTGCAAACTGATGGGCGGCTAGCGGCGTAGCCAGGCGCTCGTAGGGTGGATAGAGCGGAGCGAAACCCACCCTACGTCTACCGCAACGCCATCCACACCAACTGCAAACCACTCACCAGCAGGCACACCTGCGCCAGCTGGTAAAACCAGAAATGGTTGATCTTCCCCTGCAGCCACTGCCCTGCCCTCACCCCAACGGGAACCAGCGGAAGCAACAGCAGGCTGGTCATCAGCGTGTGCGCATCGAATTGCCCGAGCAGCGAATACGGCACCAGCTTGACCATGTTCATCGTCATGAAGAATCCGTTCATGGTCGCGACATACGTCATCTTCTCCATGCGCTGCGGAATCAGGTAAGCCATTGCCGGCGGACCGCCTGCATGGGCGACAAAGCTGGTGTAGCCGGATAACGCGGACCAGAACAAGCCGCGGCGTACGGATGGGTCCGCCGGCGCGCGGGACACGCGGTTTCCGATGAAGTAATACACCGAAAACACAATTGCAATCGCGCCGACCATCAGGCGCAAGCCATTCGCGTCCAGCTTGCCGAAACTGAGTGCGCCCAGCGCGATTCCCGCCATGCCGCCCATCAGCATGGTGCGAAGCACGGCGCGATTCCATCGACCGATATAGTTGCGCAAGCCGACGAGATCGGCGGCACACAGCAGCGGAAGCATGATGGCGGCCGCTTGCGGCGGTGCGGTG
>NZ_LSTO01000001.1:4231336-4269405 GCF_002211445.1 Noviherbaspirillum denitrificans
GTCGTTGTCTTGCCGCTAGCCTGCAGGTCTTCGACTAGCGGCGTACTGATCTTGCCATCAGGGCGGACCGGAACTGACTGCGACACCTCGGGATTGCGCCAAACGTTGATGTTGATGGTATCGCCCGGACCAATCAGATATTCGTGCTTCGGTTCCGGTGCGTTCGCGTCGGCCATGACGCCGGTATCGGTGGCGCATGCACTGAGTACCAGCACAACACATGTCATTAAGAAACGCCCGGCCTTCCCCCTGTTTTCGATGCACATCATCACGTTGCCCCTTTATTGGTGTCGCCGTCGCGCGGACGGATTGATATTTCCTGCTTGACTTGCCTATATCTATGGAAGGTGACGTTCCTCGGCAGGTTGCACAGGCTTTCTTTGCCTCTCCAAGCAATATCTCCAGCCGTTTGCTTGTTGTCAAGCATCAACCATGTTTACCACAGGTAACGGAACCTTGCTAAATTATAATGATTGGAATCAATAATAGGTATAATCACTTGACGGTGGGACACTCGTCATGGGTTCGTCAAGTCCGCAAAAGTACGAGGGAGGCTTTACAGGATGGAGCAGCTGGTAACCCAATTAATTTCCACCGCCAAAGGGATCTGGAAATACCGCTGGTACTCCATGGCTGCGTCGTGGATAGTCATCCTGGTCGGTTTCTTTGTCGTCTATACCCTCCCCAATAATTACCAAGCATCCGCACGCGTGTTTGTCGACACGCAGTCAATCCTGAAACCGTTGCTTTCCGGCATGACGACCATTCCGGATGTCGAGCAGCAGGTTTCCATCATGAGCAAGACTCTGTTGAGCCGTCCCAATGTGGAACGAGTGATGCGCATGGTCGACCTCGACATCAATGCCAAGTCGAACCATGATAAGGAAGCCTACGTCAGCGCGCTGATGTCCCAGATAAAGATCACCGGTACCGCCAGCCACGACATCTATTCCATTACTTATGGCAACGCCGATCCGAAGCTCGCAAAAAGCGTAGTGGAATCGCTGCTGACTATTTTTATCGAGGGCAGTTTCGGCGACAAGAAACTAGATTCTGCCAACGCAGTGCGCTTCATTGACGAGCAAATCAAGCAATACGAAGAGAAACTGGTCAGCGCCGAGAATGCGATCAAGGAGTTCAAGTTGAAGAACAGCCAGATCGTCACGCGTGGCGACGGCGATTTCGGCGGTAAGCTGGCTCAGGCGGAAGAGCAGCTCAACCAGGCGCGACTGGAATTGACAGAAGCGGAGCAAGCGCGCAATTCCATCAAGAAGGAAATTGCTGGAGAGGAACCCATCCTTGAAGGCGACCACACGCAGACTGCGACCGGTACCGTCAATCCTGAACTCGATGCGCGCATCGAAGCCCTCAATAAGACACTCGACAGCTACCGTTTGCAGTTCACCGAACAGCACCCCGACGTCATTGCGACCAAGCGCCTGATTGCCCAGCTTGAAGCTCGCAAGGCACAGGAAGCGAAGATGCGCGCGTCGAGCACGACCATCGGCAGAAACTACAGTCCCGTCCTGCAGCAATTGAAAGTCGCGCTCTCCGACGCCGAGGCGCGCGTTGCCTCCATGCGTGCGCGCGTCGAGGAATACGGCGGACGCGTCGCCCGCTTGAGGGCCATGAGCAGCGCGGTACCGGAAATGGAAGCGCAATTCGCCCAACTGAACCGCGACTACCAGATCAACAAGGCCAACTACGAAAAGCTGATTGCCAGCAGGGATGCGGCGAAGCTATCGGGCGATCTTAGCGCGACCACAGAAATGATGACGTTCCGGATCATCGATCCGCCCACCGTTCCGCTCAATCCCACCGGCCCCAACCGTCCAAGGCTGTTCTCCATCGTGTTCGCCGGCGCCTTGGTCGCCGGCCTAGCCCTTGGATTCGTGCTCGCCCAGATTCGCCCGACCTTCGTCAGTCTTGCACATTTGCGCGAAGTGACCGGACTACCGGTGCTGGGCAGCGTGTCGATGAACTGGACCGAGGCTGAAAAGAGGCGCCGGAAGAAGAGCCTGTATGCGCTGACAGCCTCGTTCGCAGTGATGCTGGTGATGTCAGGTGGCGCGTTCGGCCTGCTGCTTCTGAAATCGTAGCCGGCACAAAGCAGGGGCATCGGAACAAGGTCATTTTTTGCAGGGGCTGCGCTGGTAGCGCGGCCGGTCAATTTCTCCGGGAGGCAGTGTGGGAATCATCGAAAAGGCGGCAGGCAAATTGGCACAGGCGGGATCCAGCCGCCCCACACAGCCTAAAGTTGCCCAGGCAGAAGTTTCACCGCCGGCCGTCAGCACGCCTCCGGCCGCAGCCACCGCTGAAAACAAGGCACACTCCAAGAAAATCGAACTGAATCTCGCCCAGCTGCAGGAGCGCGGCATGATCACGCCGGACGGCCCGCGCTCCGGCGTTGCCGAAGAATTCCGTGCCATCAAACGCAGCCTGATCACGAATGTGCTCGAGCAAAAGAACGATTCTTCGCGTCCGAGCAACCTGATCATGGTCACCAGCGCGCTGCCTGGCGAGGGCAAGACCTTCTGCTCGATCAACCTTGCCATCAGCATCGCAATGGAGTTCGACCATACGGTGCTGCTCATCGATGCCGACGTCGCGCGCCCGTCCGTCCCTCGCCAGCTGGGCATCGAGGTAGATGCTGGCTTGATGGACGTCCTGCTCGAACCCGACCTCGATGTCGCCGATGTGATGCTGAAGACGAACATTGATCGACTGACCCTGCTGCCATCGGGCGTCCGACATCGCCACTCGACGGAGCTGCTCGCCAGTAAGGCGATGAACAAGTTCCTCCACGAAATCGCGCACCGCTACAACGACCGAATCGTGATTTTCGATTCGCCGCCGCTGCTGCTGACCACGGAGTCGCGCGCGCTGGCCACACGCATGGGCCAGATCGTCATGGTGGTGGAGGGCGAAAAGACGACCCAGTACTCGCTGAAGAATGCGCTTCGCCAGATTGAAACGTGCCCGAACATCAACCTGATTTACAACAAGGCCAAAGCGTTTCGGGGCTTGGAAAACTATGGCTATTACTACAACTAAAAATCGATCGCACAACGTAGTCCGCAAGCCTAACCTCCCTTTTGCGTCAGCGGTCGCGGTAGCAGTGATCCTGGCGGCGCCCGCGGCGCAGGCCGCCGAGTGGCTGATCGTGCCTACCCTCACGGTACGCGGCACTTATTCGGACAACATACGGCTGGCGGGTCGGGGACTAGAGGAAAGCGATTTTGTGACAGAAGTCTCGCCCGGCCTGAACATCTCTGGAACCGGCCCAAACCTGAAGCTGAACGCGCGCTACACCTTCCAGCAGTTGAACTACGCCAGAGACAGCAAAGGGGACAGCAGCTTCCACAGGCTGGATGGCGCAGCGCAGGTTCATTTGCTGAAGGACCTGTTGTCGGTCGACGGCACAGCCTCGATCAACCAGCAGGACGTCGATCTATTCGGCGCAAGCACGCTCACCAGCAGCAACTACAACGTCAACCCTAACCGGACGACGGTACGTACTGCCACTGTCAGCCCCTACCTTCACCACACCTTCCGTGGCGTAGCGGTCGGCGAACTGCGTTATACGAAGACGCATGTCAGCACCAGCTCGCAGGCGCTGTCGAGCAGCGATATCGACGCGGTAACGCTAAGCGTGGGCAGCGATCTTTCGTCCGCGAGAACACTAGCGTGGGGTCTGCGGCACGACGCTCGTCGCACCGACCGCGCCGGCACCAGTTCCGTCGACACAAAGACCTCCACGGCGGACCTGCGCTATATGCTCACGCCACAGTTTTCGCTGACTGCATCGGGTGGCTATGAAGACTTCGATTACGTCGTCGCGCCCGGCGAGGCTGAACCGCGCGGCACCTTCTACTCCGGCGGATTTGCCTGGCGCCCGACCGAAAGAACAAGCCTGGCCTGGAATGTGGGCAAGCACTTCTATGGCACGACGTTCGCTCTGAACAGCACTGTTCGCAGTCGCCACACGCTCTGGCAGGTCGTCTACGATGAAAGCGTAACGAACACGCCGGCGCAGATTGCACTGAATTCGACTTCAAGCACCGCAGAGTTCCTGAACCAGCTGTTCCAGACCAGCATTCCGGATCCTGCCCTGCGGCAGCTCGCGGTCGACCGGTTCATTGCCGCCAATGGCCTGCCGTCTTCGCTGACCCGGACGATCAATTACCTGACCACGCAGTTCTTCCTGCAAAAATCCTTGCGCGCGTCCGCGGCCTTTACCGGTGCCAAAAATTCGGTCCTCTTCACGTTGACCAACTCCGTGCGCTCACCGCAGTCCGTCGATACGGGGGCCGTCAACCTGGGCGACACGCGCCAGCTAGGCGCATCGGCGTTGTGGAACTGGCGTTTCTCAGGCCGCACCAGCGCGAACTTCAGCGCCGACCAGATCCGCAAGAAACTGCAGACCACCGGCGCGCAGGAGCGACTGACGACCTACAGGATTGGCCTCGCCCACCAGTTCCAGCCAAAGCTCCACGGTGTACTCGAACTGCGACATGCTGTAACCGCATCGGACACCGGCTTCAACGCCTACCAGGAAAACGCGATCACGGCGTTCGTCTCGATGCAATTCTAGTGGAGCCAGTAGTCAGATGTACGAGTCCTATTACGGCCTGTCGGCCAAGCCGTTCCAGCTGAAACCCGATCCGAGGTTCTTCTTCGGCAGCCGGAACCACAAACGCGCGATGGCCTACCTGCAGTACGGCCTGTCGCAGGGCGAAGGCTTCATTGTCATTACCGGCGAGGTCGGTGCGGGCAAGACGACGCTGGTGCGCAGCATGTTCCAGGAACTCGATTCCGAGAAGATTGTCGCGGCCCAGATCGTCAACACCCACCTGTCCTCGGAAGACACGCTGAAGATGGTTGCATCCGCTTTCGGCATTCCACTGGAAGATGCCAGCAAGGCAGTACTGCTGACGCGCATCGAGAAGTTCCTGCGCGCGATCGACGAGCAGGGCAAGCGCGCGCTGCTGGTGGTCGATGAAGCGCAGAACCTGAATTCGCAGACCATCGAGGAACTGCGGATGCTGTCGAATTTCCAGACCAGCGACAACTGCCTGCTGCAGACCTTCCTGCTCGGCCAGCCGGAATTCCGCAAGACGCTGATGAGTCCCGAGATGCTGCAACTGCGCCAGCGCGTGATCGCGACCTACCACCTCGGCCCGATGGACGCGGACGAAACCCGCACCTACATCGAGCACCGCCTGCACACGGCAGGATGGAACAAGGATCCGGTCCTGCACGACGATGCCTTCGCCGGCATCCACGAATACACCGGCGGCATCCCGCGCAAGATCAACACGCTGTGCGACCGCCTGTTCCTGATGGGCTACCTTGAGGAACTGCATGAATTCGACCGCTCCCATGTCGATTCCGTCATCAAGGATATCCAGCAGGAGTTCGACCAGTCAGCACTGGCGGCAGCACCCCAGGCGGCGCCCGCGCCGATGCTGGCGGCATCCTTCGACGCCAATGTCCAGAGCCTGGAATACATGAACGAGCGCCTCGCCCGGATCGAGCGTGCCATCCAGTCCATGATCGACGCGCTGACCAAGTTGCTGTTTTCTTCAAAGATCAAAGTTCCGGAAGAGCCCAATCCATGACCACGCCCCATGCCAGCTCCCCCGCGCAACGCAGCATTCTCTGCGTCGTCGGCGCACGCCCCAATTTCATGAAAATGGCGCCGATCATCACGGCGCTCAACGGATTGCGCTCGAAGCCCTTGGTGCGCCTGCTGCACACCGGCCAGCATTACGACGTGGCAATGAACCACCAGTATTTCGATGCGCTCGGCATTCCGTCGCCCGACATCAACCTCGAAGTCGGTTCTGCCACGCAGGCCGTGCAGACCGCCGACATCATGCGCAAGTTCGAACCGGTGCTGGATGAATACAAGCCGGCGGCCGTCCTCGTCGTCGGTGACGTCAACTCGACCATAGCCTGCGCGCTGGTGGCAACCAAGAAGGGCATCCCGGTGATCCACGTCGAGGCCGGCCTGCGCAGTTTCGACCGTGCGATGCCGGAAGAGGTCAATCGCGTGCTGACCGACCAGATTTCGGACCTGCTGTTCACGACGGAGGAAAGCGGCAAGGAAAACCTGCTGCGCGAAGGCATCGCCGCCGAACGCATCCATTTCGTCGGCAACGTGATGATCGATACGCTGCGCAATAATCTCGCGCGCGCAGTCCCGGTGTCGAAGATCGTGGCCGACGCGGACCGTCCGCATTTCATGGAAGGCCACACGCACCACGCGCTGCTCACGCTGCACCGCCCGTCCAATGTCGACGATCCGGCCGTGCTCCGTCCGCTGCTGGAAACCGCGGTGCGCGTCAGCGAGCGCCTGCCCCTGATTTTCCCGGTGCACCCGCGCACCCGCGGCGTGATCGAAAAATCCGGCCTGGCCGAACTCCTCAATACGCCGCGTGTGCTGCTGCTGCCGCCGATGGGCTACCTCGAAATGCTCGGCCTGATGCAGGGCGCGCGCGTGGTGCTGACCGACTCTGGCGGTGTGCAGGAAGAAACGACGGCGCTGGGCGTGCCGTGCATCACGCTGCGCCACAACACCGAGCGTCCGATCACGGTACACGAGGGCACGAATACGATCGCCGGCACCGATCCGGAAACCATCCTGCAAGTGTTCGAGGACATCATGCGTTCGGGCGGCAAGTCGGGACGCATTCCGGAGTACTGGGACGGCAAGGCGGCCGTGCGTATCGCCGAGACCATCGAGAAATGGATGGAAAACGGTTTTCAGTGCTGAGATCAACGTTTGCCGGCAGACGAGCATGACTTCGACAACGATCCACAACGCGATGACCATTGACGTGGAAGACTACTTCCAGGTCTCGGCCTTCGCGCCGCACATCCCGCGCGACAGCTGGCCGTCGCTGCCCTGCCGCGTGGAAGCGAACATCGACCGCATCCTCGGCCTGCTGGACGAACAAGGCATCAAGGCGACCTTCTTCACCCTTGGCTGGATCGCGGAACGTTACCCGGCCATGGTGCGCGACATCGTCGACCGCGGCCACGAACTGGCGAGCCACGGCTACGGCCACGAGCGCGCATCGGACCTGACCGAAGCGCAGTTCCGTGACGACATCGGCCGCAGCAAACGCATCCTGGAAGACATCAGCGGGCAAGAGGTGAAGGGCTACCGCGCGCCGAGTTTTTCCATCGGGACCGGCAACCTGTGGGCGCTGGATGTGCTGTACAGCGAAGGCTACCGCTACAGCTCCAGCATCTATCCGGTACAACACGATCACTACGGGATGCCAGACGCACCGCGTTTCGCCTTCTATCCCAAGAGTGAAGATGGCCTGCTCGAGCTGCCGATCACCACGGTGCGCCTGATGAACCGCAACCTGCCGGCCGGCGGGGGCGGATATTTCCGCTTCTTCCCCTATGCGGTGTCGCGCTGGCTCATGCAGCAGGTCAACGAACGCGACGGGCAGCCTGCGATTTTTTACTTCCATCCTTGGGAAATCGATACCGGCCAGCCGCGGCAGCAGAACATCGGACTGAAGACGCGCTTCCGCCACTACGTCAACCTGCACCGCACTGAAGCGCGGCTGCAAGCACTCACGCGCGACTTCAAGTGGGGTCGCATGGATCACATCTTCCTGGCGAAACAATGAGTTCGATTATCGAAGTCGCCGTCGAGCGGCGGAACGCGCCGGCAGCGGCAGCGCCCGTAGTCAAATTGATGGACGCGGGCGATGCGGCCCGCTGGGATGCCTTCGTCGAAGCCTGTCCGGAAGCCACCTTCTTCCATCGCGCCGGCTGGCAATCGGTCATCGAGCGCGCCTTCGGCCACAAGACATGGTTCATGTATGCGGAAGCCGGCGGCAGAATCCAGGGCGTGGTGTGCCTGGCTGAAATCAAGAGCCGCCTGTTCGGCCATACGCTGAGTTCCCTGCCCTTCTGCGTCTATGGCGGGATCGCCGCCGACAACGACGCCGCGCGCGAGGCGCTCGACAAGGCCGCGCAAGAGCTTGCCCGGCAACTGGATGTCGGCCAGCTCGAATACCGCAACCTGCAACCACGCCACGCGGACTGGCCTTCGAAGTCGCTGTATGTGACGTTCCGCAAGGAGATCCTGCCCGACGTCGAACAGAACATGCTCGCCATCCCCAAGAAGCAGCGGGCAATGGTGCGCAAGGGGATCAAGGCCGGCCTGCAGAGCGAGATCGATACCGATGTCGAACGCTTCTTCCGCGCCTACTCCACCAGCGTGCACCGGCTGGGCACGCCTGTGTTTTCCAAGCGCTACTTCAGCATCCTGCTGGAGACCTTCGGCAAGGATGCCGAGGTGCAGACCATTACCCTGGACGGCCGCATCATTGCCAGCGTGCTGAGCTTCTACTTCCGCGATGAAGTTCTGCCCTATTACGGCGGCGGCATGGCAGAGGCGCGCGACGTGGCGGGCAACGACTTCATGTACTGGGAACTGATGCGCCGCGCCTGCGAGAAGGGAGTCAAGGTCTTCGATTTCGGCCGCAGCAAGGTCGGCACCGGCGCCTTCGACTTCAAGAAGAACTGGGGTTTCGCGCCGCAGCCGCTGCACTACGAATACCAGCTGGTCCGCTCGACCACGGTTCCGGACAACAATCCACTGAGCCCGAAATTCCAGCTGTTCATCAAGATCTGGCAGCGCATGCCGTTGGGCCTGGCCAATGTGCTGGGGCCGCATATCGTCAAGAGCCTGGGGTAAGCGCGTGGAACATCTTCTCTACCTGGTACACCGCATCCCCTATCCGCCCAACAAGGGCGACAAGATCCGCTCATACCACTTGCTGCGCCACCTGGCCGAGCGCTACCACGTGCACCTCGGCACCTTTGTCGACGATGCCGATGACTGGCAGCACACCGACACCGTGAAGAAGCTGTGCGCAAGCACGCACTTTGCAGCGCTCGATCCACTGAAGTCGCGCGTGCGGAGCCTTGGCGCGTTGCTGACGAACGGGGTGTTGAGCGTCGACTACTACCGCAATGCGGGCCTGCAGGAATGGGTGAGGCAGGCCATGCGCGAACACGGCATTTCCCGCGTGCTGGTGTTTTCCTCGCCGATGGCGCAATACGTGATGGACTATGCGCAAGCACGGCGGGTCATTGATTTTGTCGACATCGACTCCGACAAGTGGCGCCAGTACGCCGAGAAGAAGCCCTGGCCGATGAGCTGGCTGTACGGGCATGAAGCGCGCCAGTTGCTGGCCTACGAGCGCCATGTCGCGCAACGCTTCGACGCCTCGCTGTTCGTCTCGCAACCGGAAGCCGAGATGTTCAGGCAACTGGCGCCGGAATCGCACGCGCGCATCGGCTACTTCAGCAACGGCGTCGACACCGATTACTTCGCTCCGTCCGCTGCGCTCGTCAATCCTTATACCGACGGCAAGCCTGCCATCGCCTTCACCGGCGCGATGGATTACTGGCCGAATGTCGATGCGGTGCAGTGGTTTGCTGACGAAGTCTTCCCGTCCGTGCTGAAGGCTCGTCCCGGCGCGCAGTTCTACATTGTCGGTGCGCGCCCGACTGCGCAGGTGCAGGCGCTTGCGTCGCGTCCGGGTATTCATGTGACCGGTACGGTGCCGGACGTTCGGCCCTATATCGCCTACGCCAGCGTGGCCGTGGCGCCGCTGCGCATCGCGCGCGGCATCCAGAACAAGGTGCTGGAAGCGATGGCCATGGCACGTCCCGTGGTGGTGTCGCCGCAGGCACTGGAAGGGATCAAGGCCGAGCCAGGCCGCGATATCGTTCTGGCGCAGGACGCAGGGCAAACCGTGGCCGCCGTTAACACGCTGCTGTCCACGCCCGATACCACCATTGGCGCGGCGGCCAGGAAGAAGGTCATCGACCTGTACGGATGGACCAGCAACCTGTCGCGCGTCGACAGCCTGCTTGAAGCCGGCACACCGGCAGCAATGGCATGCTGAGCGGACCGAACATGTTCGCGCCGGCCGCCAGTCGCGACGCCACGGGCACCTGGAAGGCCGCGGCAATCGCCCTCGCGGTCCTGGCACCATTCTTCGTGTATTTCCAGACCGTCGAGTCCATCGTAGAAATCTGGAACAAGTCCGACACTTTCGCCCACGGCTACATCATTCTGCCGATCTCGCTTTGGCTCATCTGGCGACGGCGGCAGACGCTGCCGCTGCATGCGGCCAGGCCGTGGTGGCCTGGCCTGCTCTTGCTTGCCGGCTGCGGCTGCGGATGGCTGCTGGCCGAGCTGGCGGCGGTGCAGGTCGTCAAGCAATACGCCTTCGTGTCGATGATTCCGCTTATCTGCCTGACGGTCCTCGGTCCGCGCATGGCGTGGGCAATGGCATTTCCGCTGCTGTTCCTGCTGCTGGCGGTTCCATTCGGCGAAGTGCTGATCGAGCCGCTGATCGGTGTGACTGCCGACTTCACTGTTGCTGCGCTGCAGATGAGCGGCATTCCTGTTCTGCGCAACGGCAGCCACTTCGAGATCCCGACGGGAAGCTGGGCCGTGGTGGAAGCCTGCAGCGGCGTGCGCTACCTGATTTCCTCGTTCACGCTCGGCTGCCTGTACGCCTACCTGAACTACCATTCGCGCCTGCGCCGGACGCTGTTCATCCTGCTTTCGATTGGCGCTCCCATCGTGGCCAACGGCCTGCGTGCCTACATGATCGTCATGCTCGGCCACCTGAGCGGCATGACGCTGGCAGTTGGCGTCGACCACCTAATTTACGGCTGGGTCTTCTTCGGTATCGTGATGTTCGCCATGTTCTGGATCGGCAGCTTCTGGCGTGAAGAGATGCAGGCAACGCCGGGCGCCGCGGAGGCGACAACAGGACCGTCCGAAGCCGGCGCCGCCGTGCCCATGTTCGTCGCCGCAACCGGCGCCGCGATCGCCGTTGTCGCCGTATGGCCGGTCTATGCTCGCTATATTGAGCAAGCGGCTCCGCGTGTTGCGGCGGTCCTTCCGGAAACAATGGCGGCGACGTGGAAGGAGCGCACACCTTTTACGCAGTGGACGCCCAGGTTCAGCAAGCCGAGCGCCGAATTCACGCGCTACTTCGAACGCGACGGCAAGCAGGTCGGCCTGTCGCTGCTGTACTACCGCGAGGCGAGACGGGATTCGCAGCTCATCAGCTCGATCAACCGCATGGTCGGGGAAAAGGATGCCGGCATGCGCCAGGTCGCCTCGGCCGGCCAGGTGGAAACCTTTGGCGGCCGGACGTTGAAGATCCGCGAAGCGACGATCGAGATTGCAGGCAATCCCATCATCGTGTGGCACTGGTATTGGATCGACGGTACGCACACCGCCAGCGATTATGCCGGCAAGCTGCTGCTGGCCCGGGAACGGCTGCTCATGCGGGGTGGCGACGGGGCATCGGTGATCGTGTTTGCGCCGTACAGTCAGAACGCGGCGGAAGCGCGCGGCGCGTTGCGCAGCTTCCTGTCGGAGAACATCGGCGCAATCGAGAAAACGCTGGCATCCGCCGGCATCTCGCAACCGGGAGCAGCACAATGAGCGCGCCGCCCCTGGTCGTCCACCTGATCTTCCGCCTCGACTTCGGCGGACTGGAAAACATGCTGGTGGAACGCATCAACCGCATGCCGGCCGACCGCTACCGCCACGCGGTGGTGTCGCTCACCTATCACACCGATTTTGCGAAAAAGATTACCCGACCGGATGTCGAACTGTATTCGCTGCACAAGCCGGCCGGCATGGCGCTGGAAACCCACGTCAAGTTGTGGAAGTTGCTGCGGCAGTTGAAACCGGCCGTGGTGCACACCTACAACCTGTCGGCAGTAGAGTACGGCATTACCGCGCTGCTGGCCGGCGTGCCGGTGCGTGTCAGCGGATCGCATGGACGTGACGCCAGCGATCCGGAAGGCAGGAATAAAAAGCACAATTTCCTGCGCCGCAGGATGATTCCGTTCTACGACTGCTGCTATTCGAATTCGGCCGACCTTGAGCGCTGGAACCGCGAGGTTATCGGCGTCCCCGGGCACAAGAGCCGCCTGCTTCATAACGGTATTGATACCGGGAAATACAAGCCGGGTCCAGCGCCGGCTTCGGTCCCCTTCCCGCCCGGCAGCTTTGTCATCGGCACAGTCGGAAGGGTGCAGGACGTGAAGGACCATCCCGGCCTGGTCGATGCCTTCCTGCTGCTGAAAGACATGGCCCCGGACCAATGGCCGGCGTTGTGCCTCGCCATCGTGGGCGACGGGCCGATGATGGCAGCGGTGAGGGAAAAGGTCGCGTCGGCGGGCATCGCCGACAAGGTCTGGCTGCCCGGCGCACGCACCGACGTCAACGAAATCCTGCGCGGCTTTTCCGTCTTCGTCCTGTCGTCCATCGCCGAGGGAACGCCAGGTTCGGCACTGGAAGCCATGGCGACCGGATTGCCGGTGGTCGGCACGCGGGTAGGCGGCGTTCCGGAAGTCGTCGCTGATGGCGTGACCGGCCTGGTGGTCCCGGCGCGCGACCCGCAAGCGCTCGCGAAAGCCATCGCATGCTACATCGAACAACCGGCGCTCGCGACGCAGCACGGCAAGGCCGGTCTCGAGCGCGTGATGCAGAAATACAGCATGGCCGCCATGCTCAATGCGTATCTGGACATGTACGATTCGTTATGCCATACCAAGATCAAAATCAGGGAGCCTCGTAAATCATGTGTGGAATAGTCGGTATTGTGGATGCGCGCGGCAGGCGGGACATCGATCGCCAGCTCCTCGAAAAGATGAATGAGTCGCAGCACCATCGCGGCCCTGACGAAGGCGGCATCCATATCGAGCCCGGCGTGGGTTTTGGCCATCGCCGCCTTTCGATCATCGACCTGTCCTCGGGACAGCAGCCGCTGTTCAATGAAGACGGCAGTGTGGTGGTGACCTACAACGGCGAAATCTACAATTTTCCCGAGCTGATGGATGAACTCGTCAAGCTGGGCCACACCTTCCGCACCCATTGCGATACCGAAGTGATCGTGCATGCGTGGGAACAGTGGGGCGAGCGCTGCGTGGACCGCTTCCGCGGCATGTTCGCCTTCGGCGTATGGGACCGCAACAAGCAGATCCTGTTCCTAGGCCGCGACCGCTTGGGCGTCAAGCCGCTGTATTACGCGATGCTCGACGACGGCATGTTCATCTTTTCGTCCGAACTGAAGGCATTGATGGCCCATCCCGGCCTCGTCCGGCAGATCGACCCGCGCGCCATCGAGGATTATTTTGCGTACGGCTACGTCCCGGAGCCCAAGACGATCTTCACCAGCGCAATGAAACTGCCGCCAGGCCACACACTGACGCTGCGCAACGGCGGCCTGCCGGAAGTGAACAAGTACTGGGATGTGCCGTTCAAGCCGCATGGCGATATCAGCGACGAACGGGCGCAGGAAGAACTGATCGCGCGCCTGCGCGAGGCGGTGGACATCCGGCTGGTGGCCGAAGTGCCGCTGGGGGCATTCCTCTCCGGCGGCGTCGATTCCAGCGGCGTCGTAGCCATGATGGCCGGGCTGACGAAGGAACCCGTCAATACCTGTTCCATCTCCTTTGGCGACCCGAAATTCAACGAATCCGAATACGCGCAAAAGGTCGCCGAACGCTACGGCACCGCGCACCACGTGGAACAGGTCGACAAGGACGACTTCGACCTGATCGACACGCTGGCGGCGCTGTACGACGAGCCTTTTGCCGACAGCTCCGCCATCCCGACCTATCGCGTGTGCCAGCTCGCGCGCAAGCGCGTGACGGTTGCGCTGTCCGGCGACGGCGGCGACGAGAACCTTGCCGGCTACCGCCGCTACCGCTGGCACATGTATGAAGAACGGTTGCGCTCGACGATTCCGCTGGCGGCGCGCAAGCCGATCTTCGGCACGCTGGGCCAGCTCTATCCGAAGGCTGACTGGGCGCCGCGCGTATTCCGCGCCAAATCGACTTTCGAAGCGCTGGCGCGCGATTCGGTGGAAGGCTATTTCCACACCGTGTCGATCATGAACGACAAGATGCGTACGCGCCTCTTCAGCGATGATTTCAAGCGCATCCTGAACGGCTATCACGCCGACAGTGTGCTGCAGGCGCACGCAGACAATTGCCCGGCCGAGGATGCGCTGTCGCTGGTGCAATACCTCGACCTGAAGACCTACCTCGTCGGCGACATCCTGACCAAGGTCGATCGTGCGAGCATGGCGCACGCATTGGAAGTGCGCGTGCCGCTGCTCGACCACAAGCTGGTCGAATGGATGTCCGGCCTGCCGCCTGAAATGAAGCTGCGCGGCACGGAAGGCAAGTACATCTTCAAGAAGGGCCTCGAAAAGTACCTGCCCGAGGACATCCTGTACCGTGACAAGATGGGCTTTTCGGTGCCGCTGGCAAGCTGGTTCCGCGGCCCGCTGAAGGAGCGCATCCGCGAGGCATTGCTCGGCGAGACACTGGCCAGCACCGGCATCTTCGACCGCGCCTTCCTGGAAGAGATGCTCGACCATCACCACTCAGGCCGCCGCGACTACAGCGCGCCGCTGTGGACGTTGCTGATGTTCGAGTCATTCCTTCGCAACCTCAACGGCAACTGGAGGATGTAGCGTGCGCATCCTGCATGTCCTCGACCATTCGATCCCGCTGCACAGCGGCTATACCTTCCGCACGCTCTCCATCCTGAAGGAGCAGCGCGCGCTCGGCTGGGAGACCTGCCACATCACCGGTCCCAAGCAGGGCAAATTCGATGGCCCCGACGAAGACGTCGACGGCTGGCATTTCTTCCGCACACCGCCCTCGACCTCGCTCATGGGACGCATGCCCGTGCTTAAGCAGCTGGCGGTCATCGACCAGCTTGAAAAACGGCTGGCGGAGGCAGCCAGGGAAGTCAGGCCCGACATCCTGCACGCGCATTCGCCGGCGCTGAACGGCATTGCCGCGCTGCGCGTGGGCCGCAAGCTCAACATCCCTGTCGTTTATGAAGTGCGCGCCTTCTGGGAGGACGCTGCAGTCGACCACGGCACCAGTACCGAGTGGGGCATGCGCTACCGGCTGACGCGGGCGATGGAAACGCGCGCCTTGCGCGAAGCGGACGCTGTCACGACGATTTGCGAAGGCCTGCGCGGTGACATCCTCGAACGCGGTATTCCTGCACAAAAAGTGACGGTGATCCCCAACGCCGTGAACATCGAGGATTTCCAGACCGACGAACAGCCCGACCTCGCGCTCGCGGAAAAGCTCGGACTGACCGGCAAGGTGGTGCTTGGCTTCATCGGCTCCTTTTATGCCTACGAAGGCCTCGACATCCTGCTGAGCGCATTGCCCATCATGCTGGCGCGCAATCCGGACATCCGCGTGCTGCTGGTCGGCGGCGGACCGCAGGAAAAGGAATTGAAGGCGCTCGCCACCCAACTCGGCGTGCAAGACCAGGTGATCTTCACCGGCCGCGTGCCGCACCAGGAGGTACAGCGCTACTACAACCTCATCGACGTGCTGGCGTACCCGCGCCTGCGCATGCGCCTGACCGACCTCGTCACCCCCCTCAAGCCGCTGGAAGCGATGGCGCAGGGGCGGCTGATGGTGGCGTCGAACGTCGGCGGCCACCACGAGCTGATCCAGGACGGCAAGACCGGGGTGCTGTTCGAAGCCGGCAATCCGCAGGCGCTGGCCGACAAGACGCTGGACCTGCTCGCCGCCGCCGAACGCTGGCCGGTGCTGCGCAAGGCCGCGCGCGAATTCGTCGAGACGGAGCGCAACTGGCCGCGCAGTGTCGCACGCTACCAGGACATCTACGGCCGCCTCCTGGAGCGAGGCAACCGACAATGAACCCGAAGACCTTGCGCATCGGCCTCGTCGGCCCGCTGCCGCCGCCTTCCGGCGGCATGGCGAACCAGACCCTGCAGCTGGCGAAGCTGCTGGGCGAGGAAGGCGTCAAGGTCGAAGTCATCCAGGTCAACCGCCCGTATTCCCCTGCCTGGGTCGAGAACCTGCGCGGCGTGCGTGCGGTGTTCCGGCTCGTGCCCTACCTCACCCGCCTGTTCACGTCGGCGCGCGATGTCGACCTCTACCATGTGATGGCCAATTCCGGCTGGTCATGGCATCTGTTCGCGGCGCCGGCCATCTGGATCGCGGCGCTCAGGGGCAAGCCGGTGGTGGTCAATTACCGGGGCGGCGAGGCCGATGCCTTCCTGCAGAAGTCGCTTTCCTGGGTCAAGGCGAGCATGATGCGCGCCGATGTGCTCATCGTCCCCTCCGGCTTCTTGAAGGCGGTGTTCGGCAAGTACGGCATTCCAGCCGAGGTCGTGCCCAACATCATCAATCTCGACCGGTTTTCGTCAACCGGGACTGCGCGCCGGCGCGAGGATACGCCATGCCTTCTCGTCGCGCGCAACCTGGAACCGATCTACGACAATGCGACGGCAATCCGTGCAGCCGCGATCGTGCGCGAGACTGTTCCCGGACTGCGCCTCGTCGTTGCCGGTTCGGGGCCGGAGCGTCCGATGCTGGAAGCCCTTGCCCGCGAACTCGGCATCGCCGATGCCGTGACCTTCACCGGCCGGGTTGACAACGCCGACATGGCAGCGCTGTACCGCGGCGCGGACATCATGCTCAACCCCAGCCTTGTCGATAACATGCCGAACTCCGTGCTGGAAGCGCTTGCCAGCGGCGTTCCGGTCATCAGTACCAACGTTGGCGGTGTTCCCTATATCGTCGAGCACGGCAAGACGGCATTGCTGGTGCCGCCGAAGAGCCCCGGGGAAATGGCCGCAGCGATCGCATCCCTCCTCGCCGACCCGTCACTGGCAGGCAGGTTGCGCGATGCCGGGATCGAGTCGGTGCAGCAATATACCTGGGCCAATGTCCGCGAGCGGTTGCTGCGAACCTACGAACAAGTCCTCGCCAAACGGACCAACGCCGTGCTGGAACAAACGTGAACAACCCTACGCCAAAATCCACCGACTTCTACACCTCGCTGATCTCCGGGGTGATGTTCCCCCTGCACGAGAAGCTCAAGCGGCACGACACGGTCGCGTTGCGCAAGGCCATGGAAGAATCGCAGTGGTGGAGCCCGGCGCGCCTGAAAGAGTTGCAGCTCGAGCGGCTGCAAAGGCTGCTGGTCCATGCACAGCAGCACGTACCCTACTACCGCGAGCTGTTCGCACGTATCGGCTTCCGCGCCGAGGATGTCCGTTCGCTGGACGACCTTGCCCGCCTGCCCCTGCTCGACAAGGCGGCGATCCGCGCCAACACTGACGGCCTAAGGGCCGACAATGCGCGCGACCTTGCCCGTTTCAACACCGGCGGCTCCAGCGGACAGCCGCTGATCTTCTACATCGGCAAGGAACGCGTCAGTCATGACGTCGCCGCGAAATGGCGTGCTACCCGCTGGTGGAATGTCGACATCGGCGACGCGGAAATCGTGGTGTGGGGATCGCCCATCGAACTCGGCGCACAGGATACGGTGCGTGCGCTGCGTGATCGCATGCTGCGCACCAAGCTGCTGCCGGCCTTCGAAATGTCGGAAGCCAAGCTCGACGGCTTCCTCGCCGAAATCCGCGCCCGGCGGCCGAAGATGCTGTTCGGTTACCCGTCCGCCCTGTCGCATATCGCACGCCATGCCGACGCCAGGGGCATCCGCATGAACGATCTCGGCATCCGCGTTGCTTTCGTGACGTCTGAGCGGCTGTACGACGAACAGCGGAACCAGATCAGCAAGACCTTCGGCTGCCCCGTTGCCAATGGCTACGGCGGCCGCGACGCCGGATTCATTGCCCACCAGTGCCCGGCGGGCGGCATGCACGTCACGGCTGAAGACATCATTGTCGAGATCGTCGGCCAGGACGGCCAAGTCCTGCCGCACGGTGAATCGGGCGAAATTGTGGTGACGCACCTGGCCACGCGCGACTTCCCATTCATCCGCTATCGCACCGGCGATGTTGCCACGCTCGACACCAAATCCTGCTCCTGCGGTCGTGGCCTGCCCCTGATCCGCGAAATCCAGGGCCGCACCACCGACTTTGTGGTGACGCACGATGGCGCGGTAATGCACGGTCTCGCGCTAATCTATATCCTGCGCGACCTGCCGGAAGTGAAGGCGTTCAAGATCGTGCAGGAAAGCCGCGAACACATGCGCGTACTCGTAGTGCCGGAACACGAACTCGGCAAGGATATCGCCGCGAAGATCGAGCGCGGCTTCAAGGCACGCCTCGGCCAGGACGTGACGATCGATATCGAAGTGGTGTCGGAGATACCGGCGGAGAAATCAGGGAAATTCCGCTACGTCGTGAGCAAGGTGGCCTAACCGCCAAGGATATTGACGTCCAGCCCGAGCTTGCGCAGTAACTGCTCGATCTTGCCGAAGGTCATCCGTTCTGCCCCCTGCGGGCATCCTGCATAGCGCCACAGGGCGTACAGGGTAACGGCGTAGACCACCGCCCCTGCCAGCACGCACACGAGCAGCGCAACGAGATACGCCGCGCTTTCCCCCTTCAGGACGAAGACGCTTTTCATGCCGAAGACGACAGCCGCCATGAGCAGCGATGCTGCCAGTGGCCTGATGAGCCGCAATGAGAATGTCGTCGTCGAGAGCTGCAACTGCCGCGCGATCAGGAACTGGTTGACCGGTGTCATGAGCACGACAGAACCGAGGAAGGCCCAGGCCGCCCCGGTTGCGCCCCAATAGAGAATGCCAGGCACCAGCAGGCTCAGCAGGAGCACGAACTGGATGGCCCCGACAACGGTGACATAGGCGAGATGGCCGGTCGCCAGGTAGATGTAGGAAATATTGGTCTGCAGCGCCTGGATGACGCCGAAGATCGCGAGGATCTGGATGAGCGGAATGGCGGACATCCACTTCCATCCCAGCACGGCAGGCACCATCAGGTCCGCGACCGATACGATCCCGATGCCGGCGGGCAGCGCGAACAGTGCAATCATCGAGATCACGTTGAGGAAGCTGTTACGCAAGGCCTCGATCTCCTGTGCCACACGTGCGTAGCCCGGAAATGCGGCGCGGTTGATCGGTGCCACCAGCTCGGTGGTCGGCAGTGTCGAGATTTCGGAGGCAATCGTGTAGACGCCGAGGACGCCGGCGCCGCCGAGGCGGCCGATCACCAGTTCGGCGGCGCGGCCGTTGAGGAATTGCAGGATGTTGTTCATGATCAGCCACTTGGAACTATGGAACAGTTCCACCTTGGCTTTCAGGGAAAAGCGCGGGCGGTAATCGCTGACGTAGTACGACAGCGCCACGGACACGAAGGTACCGGTCAACTGTCCGATCACCAGCGCCCAGTAATTGCGCAGCCAGAAGGCAAGCGGGATGGTGACCAGCAGGCTGGCCATGCGTTTGCCGAGCAAGAACTTGAACTCACGGTCGAAGCGCATTTCGCGCCGAAAGATGACCGGGCCGATGTTGGAAAGGCCCTGCGCGGCAAACCCGAGCGCGAGCAGGTAAACCGCCAGTTCCAGCCGCGGCTCCGCATAAAATCGTGCGGCGGGACCGGCCAGCAGAGCAAGGACGCCTCCGCACAGCGCGGCAAAGAGCACGCTTAGCGTCCACGCGGTATCGAACTGCTCGCGTCCGGCATCCGGGTTCTGGATCAGGGGAACGTCGAAGCTGAAAGCAATCAGCAGCTGCAGCGCGCCGATCAGGATCATCGCCATCGCGACCAGGCCGAAATCTTCCGGCACCAGCAGTCGCGCCAGGATCACCGTACTGACCAGGCCGAGTCCGCGGTCGATCATCTTGAACGACACCATCCAGGCTGCGCCTTTGGCGATTTTGTTGTCGATGTCTTTCAAGGGAGCAGTCCTGGAGGCGTATTGCGGGGCGGAGGCGGGACAATGGCCGAGAGTAGTAGATGCCGTACGGAAGTGTCAAGGCGGCAATGGCGAAGTCCGCAAAGTACAAATTCGCCTGTAATATACTCCAAGCAATTTCTGACGATCAGGATGCGCCGGAACACGTACAACATTGCCATGAGGCAACTTGAGCAGCTACTCCCCGAGGCACCATGAGAGATATCATCATCACCCTGATCGTCTTCGGATCGCTGCCCTTCTTTTTCAAGAAGCCGATCATCGGCCTGCTGATGTGGGTGTGGATCAGCGTGATGAATCCGCACACGCTGAGCTGGGGCTTTGCCTCCTCGTTCCCGTTCGCCGCGATCATCGCCGCCACGCTGCTCGCCGCGCTACTCGTGACCAAGGAGCCGAAAGGCCTGCCGCTGACCGGTGTCACCATCACCTTCATCGCCTTCTTCGTCTGGATCAATATCAGCACCCTATTCGCGCTGCAGCCGGACCTTGTGTACGAGCAGTGGATCAAGGTCGTGAAGATCATGGTGATGATCCTCGTGACACTGATGGTGCTGAAGACCAGGGAGCATGTGCAGACCTTCATGTGGGTGCTGGTCCTGTCCCTCGCCTTCTATGGTGTCAAGGGTGGCATTTTCACTCTGACCAGCGGCGGACAATACCGAGTCTGGGGGCCGGTCGGCACCTTCATCGGCGGCAACAACGAAATTGCCCTCGCGCTCATCATGGCGATTCCACTGATGCACTACCTGCAGCTGCTTACGACCAACAAGTGGATACGCCACGGCCTGACCGGCTCCATCCTGCTTTGCGCATTGGCGGCGATCGGCTCCTATTCCCGTGGTGCGCTGCTCGCCATCGCGGCGATGGCATTCTTCATGTGGCTAAAGAGCAGCAAGAAAGCCATGCTCGGCATCCTCATGATCCTTACGATCCCGCTCCTCGTGATCTTCATGCCGGACCAATGGGGCGAGCGCATGGACACCATCGGCACCTACCAGGAAGACGCCTCCGCCATGGGCCGCATCAATGCATGGATCATGGCCTATAACCTTGCCATGGACCGCCCGCTTACCGGTGGCGGATTCGAGATCTACGACTTGCAGACTTTTGAGCGCTATGCGCCCATTCCGACCGATGTGCATGCCGCCCACAGCATCTATTTCCAGGCGCTTGGCGAGCACGGCTGGGTTGGGCTCGGCCTGTACCTCCTGCTCGGCTTCCTGACCTGGCGCTCCTGTTCCTGGATCCTGCGCAATACTGCGAGGAGGGACGACCTGAAATGGGCGCATAGCTTTGCCGCGATGTCGCAGGTGAGTATCATCGGCTTCGCCGTCGGCGGCGCCTTCCTGAGCCTGCTCTACTTCGATGTGCCGTACTACCTGATGGCGGCCATCGTGGTCACGCGCATCATCGTCGCCAATGAGCTGAAAGCCGCGGGAGCTCCCACCAGCTCGTGGCGCACCACGCCTTCCACATCCTTCATCAACCGGCCCGGCGTGACGCACTGAACTGATAAATACGCAAACACCGCATGCACAATACTGCTGAGACCAACAACACGGCACAGCCCCTGGCCCGCGCGGGCAGCGATTTCGGATGGTCATCGGTCGCCGGCCGCGCCGCCATGCGCCTGCTCTCGCCCGGCAAGGGGGACGCGCGCCTGTCTATCCTGATCTACCATCGTGTCCTGCCGGCCCGTGACCCGCTGTTTCCGGGAGAAGTGGATGCGCAAGACTTCGAGCGCCAGATGCGGCTGGTGCAGTCCTCATTCAACATCATCCCCCTGGCGGATGCGGTCCGGGCATTGCGCAACAAGACCCTGCCGCCGCGCGCGGCCTGCATCACATTCGATGACGGCTATGCCGATAACGCCGAGGTCGCGCTCCCTATCCTGCGCCGCCTCGGCATACCGGCAACCTTCTTCATTGCGACGGGCTTCCTGGATGGCGGGCGCATGTGGAACGACACGGTCATCGAGCTCGTCCGTGCCGCACCCGGGCCACTTCTTGACCTGGAGGCTGTCGGCTTCGGCCGCATTGATGTTGCCAGCATCCTGCAACGGCAGCAGGCGATTTCCAGCCTGATCGGCAAGCTGAAATATTTGCCGTTGCAGGAGCGCCAGGATCGAATTGATGCGATGTGCGACCACGCCAGCCTTTCCCTGCCGGATAAGCTGATGATGACTTCAGGACAGGTCCGGGAACTGCATGGCGCGGGCATGGAAATCGGTGGCCATACGGTGAACCATCCCATCCTCGCGCGCCTGGACGCGAAGGCCGCGCGCCGCGAAATCGCGGAAGGCAAGGAAGCGCTGGAAGGGATCATCGGCGCCCCGGTCCGGCTGTTCGCCTATCCCAACGGTAAGCCGGCGCGGGACTACCTGGCGGAGCATGTCGGGATCGTCAGGGAGCTGGGGTTCGACGCCGCGGTGTCGACCGCGTGGGGCGCTACCGCATCCGACCCCGACCTGTACCAGCTGCCGCGGTTCACCCCATGGGACCAGGGCGCGAACAAGTTCCTGCTGCGGATGGGCCGGAACCTGCTGAAACGGGCGGAGCGTGTCTGACATCGTTGCTTTTTGCCATGTCCGTATGTAACCTGCAGTCATCTCCGCGAGGTGACTGCACATGGCAAAGCTAACGAAGCTTCTCAGGTACGCGTCCCAGGCCAAGGCACAGACGGGCAAGGGTTATCTCGCGCAGTGGATGGAAGTGTTCCGGCTTGCGCGACGCGGCCGGCGACTCGGCGTGGAAGAGTACTACGAGCTGGAGATCTTCAATGACCGCCTGTACCCTGCGCCACGCAAGGATGACTGCGTTGGATGGCGTGCCAGCGCCGAAGTGGACAAACGCCTCAATCACCCGTACTGGCGTGCCATTGCCAACGACAAGCTGCTTAACTATGCGCTGCTGCAGCATTTCGCATTGCCGAGTCCGGTCACGATTGCCGTCTACTCGACCGAAGGCCGCCGCGTAGGCAATGAGCGATGCCTTCGCTCGGAGCGCGAACTGCGCGAGTATGTATCGCAGTCGCTTACGTTCCCCGTATTTGTGAAACCGATCTGCGGCGCGTACGGACGCGGCACCTTTCTATTCACCGCTCATGATCCGCAAACGGACAGCCTGGTCGACAAAACAGGAAGACGCGTCACCGTCGATGAATTTGTAACAGCATGCCAAACCCCCAGTTTCCACGGCATGCTCTTTCAGGAATGCCTGCTCCCTCACCCCGAAGTCCGCGCGCTGACCGGCGGAACAACGAGTTGCGTGCGGATGATCCTCCTGGTGAACGACAACCGGCCAAAGGTCCACATGACGTTCTGGAAGATCGCGCGCGTGAACAACATTACCGACAATTTCTGCATGGGAGAAACCGGCAACCTGCTGGCATGGATCTCGACGGAAAACGGGACAATCGAGAATGTCGTTTCCGGTTTGTGGCCCGCGGCGCACGCTGTGCAGAAGCATCCCGACACGGGGGCGCCTCTGCTTGGCAAGACGCTGCCTGACTGGGAAAAGGCAAAGCAATTGTGCCTGTCCGCAGCTGTCCATTTCCCTGGCTTGCGCCTGCAAAACTGGGACGTCGCCTTTTGCGAACAGGGCCCGGTGCTCATGGAATTGAACACGGAATCCGACCTTGCCATCCCGCAGTATCTGGCGCGAAGGCCCTTCGTGGATGATGCTGTCCGGCTGGCACTCGCTTAGGGGCGAAAATGCAGATCCCAGGTACACGTGCGCTTGGTAGCCGGCTGTCGCAGCTTCATGAGTATCGTGAATGGGCGTTGCTCGCGCAGGAGCAGACAGGGAAGGGCATCCTCACGCAGGTTCGCGAAATCCATGCATTGAAATCCCTCGGCGGGCAATGCGGAATCACGGACTACTACTGGTTCAAGCTGTATGCAGATGAGTACCTGAATGGGGGCGGTGCGCGCGATTTCCTTGGGTGGCGCCTGCAGGGGCAATTCAATCTTGCGCTCAATCCGAGACACGTCGTGCTCCCCGCCTGGGACAAGTGCGTGTTCATGCAGATGGCCACATCAGCCGGCTTGCCGGTCGCGCCCGTCCTGGCATGCTTTCATCCTGCCGGCCGCATTGCGGAGAGCCTCGGCGTCCACCTGAAGACAGTGAAGGACGCAGCAGCCTTCCTCCGTGACCCGTCGCTGTATCCATTGTTCTGCAAGCCAGCCTATTCCCAGCAGGGATACGGCTCCGCCTATCTTGCTGGCTACGACGCCGCGACAGACCGGCTGGATCTCCTGGATGGCAGGTCGATCACTGTCGATGACTTCCTCAAGCGATTGGAGGAGACGGTCGACCGCCGCTATCACAAGCCGCAATGCGGCTTCCTGTTCCAGCAGTCGCTAACGCTCGCGCCGGAAATCCGCGCACTCACGCAATGGTCCGCGATTTGCGGTGTGCGCATCATCTGCCTGAACGGGCCGGACGGCGTCAAACCGGTCCGGGCAATCTGGAAAATAGCGGTTCCGCCCAACCACGTGGACAACTTCAGCCTCGGCAAATATGGAAACCTGCTGGCGAACGTCGACCTGGAAAGCGGAGAGATCACCAGGGTGATCGGCGGACTGTGGCCAAAGACCCAGGTGTACTCGCACCATCCGATAACCGGGCTGCCCCTGGCAGGGTTCAGGATTCCAGGATGGGACAAGGTGCTCCATGCCTGCCGCATGGGTGGTGTCGTATTCCCGCTGATGAGGATTCATCATTGGGATTTTGCAATCACCGACAAGGGACCGATGATCCTGGAGCTGAACGATCTCGGCGGAACTGAAATAGCCCAGGTCCACGGACACGGACTATTGACGGAAGAGATCCGCGAATTCATCAAGCGTCACGCCAATCCGGGGATGCATCCCTGGATCAGGACGCTGTAAAGAAAAAAGGGGGCCGCAGCCCCCTTCCCCACGCGCCCGGTCAGGCGGGCGGCTTGTACAGGAACACATTCTGCCCGACGTCATTGACGAGGACGAACACGCCTTTCGACGGGCTGTAGCGGAAGCGGCCGTAGGTGCCCCACTGCTGCTGGATGCCCGGGTCGTCGCCGGTTGCGGCAAGCTTGCTCCATGCCGCGGTGGCGGGATTGAACGTATAGACATCACGTCCGCCGCCCCACGCGAAGAACTGGTCGCGCGCATCAACATACACGAAGCCAGGCCGGGTGCCGAGGCCGGCAGGCGCGGTGCCCGTCACGGGGATGTCCATGTAGGTCGGGCTTGCCGTCAGGGTGGCTGGCATGCCGATGTTCCAGCGGCGCATGGCGTAGGTGCCATCCGTCTTCGGGAACATGACATACAGGTGGTTGCGCTTGCGATCGATATCCGTGCCGCCGCCCGCGTCATAGTTGTTGAGGCCGTAAGATTTCCACGTATTTGTCATCGGATCGTACTCGCCGATCTTCCCTTGTTCGCCTGCCACCGTCCACATATGTCCGGCTGCGTCGACCGCGGTTTGCCCGCGGCCGCCGACACCTGCCGGCTTGTCGGCCATGCGCGACCACAGTCCGGTCGTCGGCGAATAGCAGACCGCGGTCGGCGACGCGCTCTGTCCGCTCGGATAGTAGGCGGCCGTGCCGATGTAGCAGTAACGGTCGTTCTTGTGGTCGACGAAGACGCCGCCATAAGTGTGTGAGGAGCGCGGCTGTTGCAGGTCGAGTTGCGACACGACCGGTTCGACGAAGCATTTGTCGAACGCGACATACTCGCCGTTCATGACGGTATCCGGCAGGCTGAGCACACCTTTCGGATAGAAGCCGCAGGTCTCGACCCGTTTGTCGGTCCATCCCGCCCCGGGCGTGGATCCCGTAGCGCCGCCACCCATTTCGGTCAGGCGCTTCCACTTCATGTCTGCAAGGTCGAAGGCAAAGATGTTGTTGTACCAGGAATCGCCATGGCCGCCGCCGTACACGATCATGCGGTCGCGCGATTCGTCGTACGCGCCGCCGCTCCAAGCCATGATCACCGAGGCGCAGGCATAGGAGTTGTATGGCGCGGGGCAGACATCCTTCATCATTGTCGATGGCAATGCCTTCCAGGAATTGGGCGGCATGGCGGCCACGATATCGTTGATCGAACCGGCAGTCGATGTTGTGACGGGCGCGCTTTCGAAGATGGCCGTGACGCCCAGGGCCGAAGTCACCGAGACGGCACAGATCGAGCTTGTGCCGCTGCAGGCGCCGCTCCAGCCCTTGAACGTGTAACCGGTTGCCGGCACCGCGCTCAGCGTGACCGAGGTGCCGCCGGTATAGGGCTCGCTGCAATCCACGCCGCAACTGATACCAGCCGGCGAAGATGTGACGGAGCCCGAACCGGACTTGGCGACGCTCAGGGTATAGGTCGCAGGCGTCACGGAGACGGCCTCGAAGCTGGCTGTCACGCTCCGCGCTGCCGTCATCGAGACCGAACAGGTCTGGGTGGTGCCTGTGCATGCGCCTCCCCAGCCCTTGAACAGGTATCCCGACGCAGGGACGGCAGACAAGGTAACGGCGGTGCCGTTGGCGTACGCTTCGCTGCAATCCGTGCCGCAGACGATACCGGCCGGTAAGGAATTGACCGTGCCTGAACCGGACCGGGTGACGCTGAGCGTATAGGCTGTCGACGGCTTCTTGCGATTTCCCTCGTCCGTGGCGGCTGCTGCCTGTTCGGGCTGCGCCGATGCGAGTGCCGCCTGCAGGGTTTCACCGCCCGAACTAGCCGTTTGCGCCGCCTCGGCGGATGAACCCGATACCGCCGGCGCCTGGCCGCCGCCGCATGCGGTCAGCGCCAGTGCCAGGATCATGGTCGTTGCCGCAGCCGGGAGGCGCAGCAGGTATTGCTTTGCTTTCATCTGGATTTCTCTGGCCGCCGCGGCGGCCCTTTCTTGCTGGACTTGAAGTTGGACCTGTCAGGCGTTCCGCGGACGGACGCTCCATACCGGCTGCGTGTTCATGCTGCTTACCAGCAACGGCCAGTTCGCAGCGCCGGTCATCCGGCGATAAGCATCGAGTGCGCCGGGAACGCTGTGCTCGACGGCGTAGGCGATCGCAGGCTGGAGGTTGCCCCAGTAACTGGTCGCGTCCGGGAAATAGCCGCCACGCAGGTCGCCGGCAATGCCGCTGTTGGGACTGCCCGTCGTCGCAGTGTAGGCCTGTCCCCAATCGGCAAACCACGGCCCCGTGCCGCCGGTGTAATCTGGCGTATCGCTTGGGGCGATTGCGACGGTATAGACCGCAGCGTCGCGATACAGGTATTCGGTCGGTGCCGTGCCGCCCAGGCGGCCGATGATGCTGCGCGCCTTCCATGCGAAGAACTCCCGCATCCTGGTCTTGCCGGTTGCGGAAAGCGGAAGGTCCATGTCGAGGGCGTAGCCATACGAAGCTGTGAAGAAATCCTGCATCCACGCCGCTTCGAAATATTTGCCGTCGCCGTTGGTGGTGTAGTCCGAATAGGGCTGCACGAAACCGAGCGGATTGTTCGCCATCGCAACATAGCGGCCGTGGTAGAAGTTCACGTTCGACTCGAGCGAGGCTAGGAATTCGCCGCGCAGCGCGGTATCGCTGTCCGGCGTGATACATGCTGCCTGCGCCAGCGTGCGTGTCGCCCAGGCCGCGCCGCGGGTTGTGTTGGCGCCCGCATTGCTCAGCAGGACGCCGGCCGAGAACTGGCGCTGGGTATCCGTATTTTTGAGATAGTGGACAGTCGCCGCGAACTGCACTTCTTCCATGAAGTAGAAGCGGCCGGTCAGCAGATAGGCCATGAAGCCCACGGATGGATGGTGCGTGGAATTCCAGGTCGGCGGTGTAGTGCCGGTAGCCGTCGGCGTATAGGTGTTCTTCGACGATGCGCCAGTGCCGGCGAGACCGCTGCTGCCGTCAAGGACGAGGTTGGGATAGCTGGAAAAACGCAATGGCCGCTGGGTGCGCTCGTCGCGGAAGTGGATGCCGTAGCGTCCGGCGCTGTAGGCATTGACGATCACGCCGGCGTAAGCACGCAGGTCGCTGCTTGCAAGGTAGGCTGCGTCCCATTCGGGCAGGAGGCCGATTGAACCGTGATAACCGGCAGTCCCCATTCCCGCCGGATAATTGCCCTGCTGGAGCGGCGTATACGTTTGCGCAAGGCTGGACCAGAACGTGGCGGTCGACGACAGTTGGCCGCGATACGCGGGCACCAGGCGCGCGGCCTGCAGGTAAGCCTTGTCATGGGTAGGCGTCAGCTTCGGATCGCTGCCCAGCCAGTGGGACAGCGCGGTGCCCGACACCAGTACCGTACGCGTGTGGTTGAGCAGGTCGAAGGCAGCGCTGAAGCGCTGCGTGCCGCCGAGGGTAAAGGAATAGGTAGCGTTCTTGTTGGTCGGGGCGGCGACGGTGAGGTAGCCGTTTTCAATCCAGGGCAGGACTTCGACGGCGCCGCCCTTGTACAGCCGGACTTCGAGCCAACCGACTAGATGCGCATCGCTGCCGACCGGCTTGCGGTAGATCCAGGAGCTCATGAACGGGCCGCGGATCCATTCCATGAAAGGCGCATCCCAGTCGGTGCCGGACCACGCGGCGGAACCGAAATTGCCTGCACCGATGGCGGCCGAAATGCCTGTTGCCTTCAGGTCGGCGAGGGATAGCGCGACCGCAGTCGATGCCTGGCCGATGCCCAACCCGATGGTCTTGGGGCCGGCCGCCGTGAACGAGGTCAAGCCGGACACGATCGCGAACTTCACGGAACCGTCCGGCCAGGCATTCTTGGGCACGACCTGGAGTTCCGGGATATTGCCGATCGCGCTGGAACCTGCCGGAATCTCGCCCTTGCGGAAAGCGTGCCCAATCGTGAACGGCAAGTTGTTGCCGGCCTGCGCTGCGGTCACCTGGAAGGATGCGGACAAGACAGGCGCCGGCTGCACCTGGACGGTGAACGGCGGGGACGATACTTTATGCTTCGGCATGACTCAGCCCTCCATCGCGGTCAGGATGTGGCCGCTGGTCGCGGCGGCGCTGCCGACACCGTCATAAACAAAGCTCCTGGTCGCCGAATCGAAGGTCACGCCTGGCGGCAGGGCGAGCTCGTTCTTGAGGATGGTGAGCGCTGCCGTATCGTCATCCGAAACATACGCTGCGACGGAGAATGTCGATGCCACGCCTTCGGTGAAAGTGATGGTCGGAATCTCGTTCCATACCGGCGCACGGTCAGCCGCCGCGGTCTGCACATCGGGTGCAGACGGATTTTGCTGCGTCGGGGTGGCACGTGCAGCGGCTGCCCCTTCTGCGAGATCGGCAGTGCCGGAAGCGCCACCGCCACCACATGCGGTGACAGCGACGGCTGCCGCAGTCATGCTCATGTTGCGCAGGAATACGCGTCGGGTGATGCGGTGTGCGAGGCCGGTTTGGATATCGGATTCAGTCATGGCAGGAATTCCTGAAATATTGAGAGAGGATTAAGCATTGCCACTACAGCATCTTGCCGCAGTGCAGCTTGCCGCCACATCATTGAGCTCTGTCCGCCGGTTGTATACCCCGGTTACAAATTCTCATGAAAGGAAACAATTTTCCCAATTACAAGCCTGTGACCATTTCCAGCAGGAATTAGTTCCGACAGGCATTTATTCGGGCGATATGCTGCTAGCGTATTCATGACAACAAGGATCAAAAAGCAAAAACGCCCCGTTTCGGGGCGTTTTATCGGCTGCAGTCAAAAGCGCGCAAACTCCTCGCGCCGCCTGAACCACTGCTCCATCATCATCAGCACCCAGACCATGGTGCCGTGATACCCGGCATGCTCGTTCAGCCGCTGCTCGAGCCCGTCGATAAAATCCGCGCGCACTATACCCCGCGCTTTCAGGCCGGACAGGCTGTCGGTGGCCAGTTCGCGCAGTGCCTTGTGCCTCTGCAGCCATACGCCGAAGGGCAGGCCGAAGCCGTGCTTTTGCTTGGTGATGATTTCGTCCGGCAGGATGCCACGCAGTGCCTCCTTGAAGAAGTAGCGCAGCTTGGTGCCCTTGAGCTTGAGCTGCGGCGCAAGGCGCGCCGAGAATGCGACCATCTCGTCATTCAGGAAGGGGAAGGCCACTTCCATACCAGCCAGCTCGCATGCCTTCACCACCTTGGGCAGGTCGTTGTCCGCCAGGGTTACCTTCAGGTCAAGCGCCAGCATGCGGTTGATGAGCGTCTGCGCCTGCGACTCGTTGTAAGTCTGTTCCAGCAGCGCCAACGGCAAGTCAGGCCGGGCAGCAGCCAGGAACTCGGGCGTGAACACTGCCGACGCGCCATAGCGCTCGAGCAGGTTGTAGGTTTCGAGTCGTGCCGGCATCGGGACGGACGCCTGTTGAATATAGCTGCGCGCCTTGCGCACCGGCATGATGAGGTCTCCGGCAGGCATGCCGAAGATCGCCGGCTCCATCACTCCCTTGCGGATCAGGCGGGGCACGCGTTCATACAGCGCGAACACATGCTGTTTTGCATAGCGCTCGTTGCCTCCGAACAGCTCATCGCCGCCGTCGCCCCCGAGCATGCGAGTCAGCCCGTCGCGCCGTGCCATGCGCGCGCAGTAGAAGGCAGGCACGGCGGAGGCGTTACCAAAGGGCTGGTCGAACACGCCGGCGATCTCGGGGATCGCGTTCACCACGTCGTCCGGCGTCACATAGTACTCATGGTGGTCGGTGCCGAATCGCCTGGAGGCGATGCGGGCATATTCCATTTCATCGTAGCCCTCGGCCTCGAAACCGATCGAGTAGGTCTTGGCTGGCTGTCCGCCGACTTCGGTGAGGAAGCCGGCAATGGTGGAGCTGTCAGTGCCGCCGCTCAGGAAGGCGCCGATCTTCTGTCCGCCCATGGCCTCGCGCACGCTCTTGCGCAGCAATTCGAGGAAGGCTTCCTTGTGGTCTTCCACGCCGCCGGCATCGTCTTCACTGAACTGCATCTGCCAGTATCGGCGCTTGCTCGCTTCGCCCTTGCGGAAGACGAGGCATTCGCCGGGCAACAGGCGTTGCTGCCCTTTGTACACGGTCCCCGGTCCGGGAATCATGTGGAAGTAAACGTAGTTGTACAGTGCCTGCGGATCGATTTCAGGAGGCGCCGCCGGATGGCGGATGATCGCATCCGCCGACGAGCCGAACACAAGGCAATTGCCGCTCTGCTGCCAAGTTAGCGAGTGGGTACCCATGCGGTCAATGGCGAGCATGGCTTCGCCGGCATCCTCATCGATGATGCACAATGCGAACGCGCCGCTCAGCAGAGTGCATACCTGGTCCGGGCGATCCCGGTACAGTCCGGCCAGCGTGACCGCGAGGCCCTCGGCCTGCGCCCGCTGCATCAGCCGCGCGTCACTGAACCCCGCCGCCCCCCACAGCGCAACCAGCAAGCCATCCTGCCGGTATACATGGGTGGAGCCCTCTCCGGCCGCAACTGCCAAAGCACCACGCCGTCCAGTCAGGGCCTGCACCGGACTCGCGTCGAAGCGCGTGAGCGGCGCAGCCATGCCATCGATCAGTTTCTGCTTGTCGCCATCGGCCGCGCCGAGGTCGAGCCAACCACATACACCACTCACTGCCGCTCCCTTCGCAGGCGTGCCATCAGGGGCCGCGCTGCCATCGTTGACTTTATTCGAACATCAGACCAGCACTTCGAGCGCGGCCGGATGGCTGAGGAAGGCGGACGGGCTTGCCGTCATGCCGTAGGCCCCGGATTGAAAAACGACAACCAGGTCGCCGACGTCGGCCCTCGCCATTTCCATCTGGTCGGCCAGCAGGTCGAGCGGCGTGCACAGCGGCCCGACTACGGAAACCACTTCCCGCTCCTGGCCCTGTACCCGGTTGCCGATAACGACAGGGTAATTCTTGCGGATCACCTGCCCGAAATTGCCTGAAGCCGAGAGATGATGGTGCAGCCCGCCGTCCGTCACGAGGAAGACTTGCCCGCGCGATACCTTGCGGTCCACCACACGCGCCACATAGACGCCGGCCTCGGCCACGAAATAGCGGCCGAGCTCGATAACCACATTCGCCTCGGGCAGTTGCCGCTGTACGTCGGGGAGCAAGCGCTTCAGGTTCTCGCCGATGGCCGCCACGTCGAGCCGTTCCTCGCCGGGAAAATACGGCACGCCGAAGCCGCCGCCGATGTTGAGCAGGCGCACCGGTCGCGGTGCATCGGCAGCCAGGCGGATCGCCAGTGCAAAAGTCTTTTCGTGCGCCTCCTGGATGGAAGCAGCCTTGAGGTTCTGCGACCCGGAAAAGATATGGAAGCCGTGGAAATCCAGTTGCAACTCGCCGATCCGGCGCAGCATGCCCGGCACGCGCTCGGCATCGACACCGAACTGCTTCGGCCCGCCGCCCATCTTCATGCCGGAAGACTTCAGCTCGAAATCGGGATTGACGCGCACCGCCACCTTCGGCTGGACGCCGAGCCCTGCCCCTATGCGCGCCACGCGTTCCATTTCTGCTTCGGACTCGAGGTTGATCACGATGCCGGACGCGATCGCGCAGGACAGTTCCGTGTCACTCTTGCCCGGGCCTGCAAAGCTGATCAGTTCCGGCTTCATGCCGGCATCCAGGGCTACGCGCAGTTCATTGCCCGATGCGACGTCGATGCCGTCCACCAGGCCCGCCATATGCTGCACCACTGCGGGCATCGGGTTTGCCTTCATCGCATAGTGCAGATGCACCTGCTCGGGGAGATGGCGGCGCAGCAGGGCCACGCGTTGCGTCATGGCTTCGCGATCATACGCATAGAACGGCGTCGCGCCGACGCGCTGCGCAAGGCGAGTCAGGGAAATGCCGCCAATCTGGAGACAATCGTCTTGTACGGGAAACTGGGTCAGGGCCGCGTGCTGCGGTCGGGCGTTGCTCATTCTTTGGTATCCGCGAAGATGTTTGCGTACTGCGTGGCGAGCAGCTTGCGGTCGATCTTGCCGTTGGGATTGCGCGGCAGGCTGCCTTCCCAGACGATGATCCGGTTGGGAAGCATGTAGTTGGGCAGGTGCGGTTTGCATGCAGCCAGCAACTTCTCGGCATCGAGCGGCGCACCGTCGCGCGGGCTGACCACGACCACAATCGCCTGGCCGAGCACCGGATGGGAAATGCCGAGGGCGGCAGCTTCGCCGACACCCTCCCGTCCATACATCACTTCCTCGACCTCGGTCGGACTGACACGGTAGCCCGACGTCTTGATCATCTCGTCGTTACGGCTGATGAAGTACAGGAAGCCCTCTTCATCCGCCCGCACAGTATCGCCGGACCACACTGCCATTTCGACGAGGGGCAAACCGTGTTGCGCGGGTCGGATGGGCTTGAAGCGCTCCGCGGTTTTTTGCGTATCGTTCCAGTAGCCCAGCGACACCAGCGCGCCTCGGTGTACCAGTTCGCCGGGTTCGTTGGGCGCGCACTCGGAACCATCGGGGCGCAGCACCATGATTTCCGCATTGGGAATAGCCTTGCCCATCGAATCGGGATGGCGGTCCACCTCGGACGGCGGCAGGTAGGTCGAGCGGAAGGCTTCGGTCAGGCCGTACATGAGGTAGGGCTTGGCCCTGGGCAGCGCGGCACGCAATCTGTCGAGTGTTGCGCGCGGCATCGCCCCGCCGGAATTGGTGAAATAGCGAATGGTCGCCTGCTCCGGCCATTGCAGGTCGGCGAGCTGGATCCACAAAGGCGGCACGGCAGCCAATCCTGTGATCCGCTCCGCTTCGACTGCCTTGACGATGTCACGCGCCAGGAGGTGGTTCATCAGCACGGCAGTGGCGCCGGTGTGGAAAGCGGTGGTGAGCTGGCTCAGGCCATAGTCGAAACTGAGTGGCAGCACGGCAAGGATGCGGTCTTCAGGTGTGTTCTCGAGATAGCTTGCAACGCTGCGTGCGCCGGCCACCATGTTCCGGTGCGACAGGACGACACCCTTCGGTTTGCCGGTGCTGCCCGAGGTGTACAGGATCGCCGTCATGTCCGTATCGATCACACGATGCCGCGCCCTGCCGGCGCCGGCCGCCTGCACTGCTTCCCATCCGATGACTGTTGCGCCGCCGATCTGCCTGCGTTCGTCGGTGCCGCCAACGACCAGCACCGTATGCAGATCCCTGCAGTGATGCAGCGCTTCTTCGAGCAGGCGCAAGCGGTCGGCCGAGGTGACGAGGATGCGGACATTGCAGTCGTTCATGATGTAGGCCACCTGCTCCGGCTTGAGGAGCGGGTTGACCGGAACGAACGCACCGCCTGCGCGCGACGCGCCAAACAGCGAGAGCACTGTCTCGTGGCGCTTCTCGAGATAGACCGCGACGCGCTCCCCGCGCGCCAGCCCCAGTTCGAGATAAGCATTGGCGCAGCGCTCGATGCCTGCCGCCAGTGCCGAGTAGCTGAGTCGTTTTCCCTGGTACACCAGCGCTTCCGCTTCGGGGGTTCGATCTGCAGACGAGAAAGCAAATTCGTGAATGAGGTCAGTCATTTGTCGGGGGCGCGGAGTGATTTTCCTGAGTGCAGTTGGGAGATTGACTCGTCGCAAGTTTAATTGCGAATTGATAATAAAAAGGGGTTACAATTTGAAATAATATATGTTTTCTAAATGAAAACAATAGAATGCAACGTGGCTACAAAAATTGCTGTGGCAACGTGTTGTTTCAAGCAAATTTGCAATCGATTCCATGTGGAAACAAAGGTACGATCTGGAAATGAAACCTATTCTGCTTGGAAACATTTAACGCAGTTCGAGGGACGACGATGAGCGCGTGTTTTCTTTGGTGTCCGGGCAGCTGCATCCTTCGACAGCCATGTCGCGCCAGCTGCTGATGTGCGCCACGGACAAATCAAGATCTCGCGATGGTCGCCTATCCCAAGTCCCAGATCCCTACGCAACCCGTGCTGTCCCTCGCCTCGTTCGCAGGCGCAAGTCGTCCCGCGCGCCTGGGCTCGATCCTTGACGTAGGTACCGCAAAATTCGTCACCAGCGGTCGCGTTGCAATCGCCCTCGCGCTGGTACAGATGGGCATCGGGAAAGGCGACAAGGTGCTTGTGCCCGCGTATCACTGCGCTTCCATGATCCAGCCCGTTGTCTGGGCAGGCGCCACTCCCGTCTTCTACAAAGTGCATCCGGACACATCCGTCGACCTTGAAGACGTGCTGGGCAAGCTCGACGGAACCGCAAAGATGCTGATGGCAACCAATTATTTCGGTTTTCCGCAGGACCTCGCGCAGCTGCGCCGTTTTTGCGACGAACACGGCCTCTACTTCCTGGAAGACTGCGCTCACTCCTTCCTGGGCACGCACCGGGACAAGCCGCTCGGCTCCTATGGCGATTACGCGATTGCAAGCGCCATGAAATTCTTTCCTGTCTATGAAGGCGGGTGCCTGGTCTCCAGCCGTCACGATATCCGGTCGCTGCGCCTGCATTCCGCCGGCTTGGGTTTTGAAGCCAAGTCGGCATTCAATGCTTTGGAAAAAGGATTTGCCTATGGCCGTATGTCCGTGCTGAAGGCTTTGCTTTCGCTTCCAATGAAAGCAAAGAACCTGCTCTGGTCGCACATCAAGAACGCGGCGCCGTCGAAATCTATTTCGCTCGGCCCCGGCGCGTCCGACGGCGGCTTCGCATTCGAACCCGGATGGCTGGACAAGAGCGCATCGCTCTTTTCCCGCATGCTGATCAGGACGGTACCGACTTCGCGCATCGCAGACAAGCGCCGCAACAATTATCTTCGCCTTCATGAAGCGCTCTCCGGCTTGCCGGGATGCCGCCCGCTGTTCGCTAAACTGCCCGAGGGTGTTGTTCCCTACGTCTACCCAATGGTTGCCGACAACCTTCCGGAGATATTCCCGAGACTGAAACATGCTGGCGTTCCCATCATCCGGTTCGCGGAATACCTTTGGGATGGCGTCGACGGCACTATCTGTCCGAACAGCGTCGAGCTTTCCAGGCACTGCCTCCAATTGCCCTGCCACCAGGAGCTGCGCCCGGAGGAGCTTGACTGGATGATCGAGAAATTCCGATCCATAACCCTATCTTCCGGAACGAACGCGATATGAGCTGGAGCCTGCATCCGATTAGTGAATTCGCCTCGCTGCGATACACCTGGAACAACTTGAACACAGAGGGCCTCAATTCCCCCCTGCTTGACCCCGATTTCGTGGCGCCGCTGCTCGAGGAATTCACAACCGGAAAGGAACTGATCGCCTGCCATACCCAGTCCGGTAAAGTCGATGCAATGGCCGTGCTGGCGCCGACACGGCGCGGCGCCTGGCACACGCTGCAACCCTCGCAAGCGCCGGTTGGCCTCTGGCTGCAGAGGCCGGGGCTGGAACTGGATTCCCTGCTTCCGTCCTTGCTGCGCAAACTCCCGGGGTTTCCCGTCGTGCTCGGCCTGACGCAGCAGGATCCGATGCTGCTGCCGCGCCCCCAGGACAGCAGCATCCTTCGAACGATGGACTATATCGAGACCGCCAGGATCAATCTTGTCGGCACGTTCGATGAATACTGGAGCCAGCGCGGCAAGAACCTGCGACACAACCTGAAGAAGCAGCGCAGTAAACTTGAGAACGAGGGGATCTCGCTGACCATGGAGATACTGAGGTCTCCGGCTGACGTGGCGAACGCGCTGGCGGAATACGGGCGTCTGGAATCCACAGGCTGGAAGGGCACGGAAGGCACAGCTGTCCATCCAGATAACGCTCAGGGACGGTTCTACCGGAAAATGCTGGAAGCCTTCTGTGCCCGCGGCTTGGGCAAGATATACCGCTACCGGTATAACGACCGCGTCGCAGCGATGAACCTTTGCATCAAGGGACGCAACAGTATCGTCGTGTTGAAGACCGCATATGACGAATCGATCAAGGATGGAAGTTCCCCGGCGTTCCTGCTGCGGCAGGACGAACTCAAGCAGATGTTCCAGGAACGCCACTTTGACTCCCTCGAGTTCTACGGAAAGGTCATGGATTGGCACCGTAAATGGACCGATGATATGCGCACCATTTACCACGTAAACTGCTACCGTTATGCCTTCCTCGCCCAGCTGCATCATGCCGTCAAGGGCAACCGCGCCGCCCCCAAGGAAGTGAGCGAAGCGACGCAGGACGCCTAGCCCGAAATACCCGTTATCCGCATTAGCAATCATCTGGACCGACATGCAATATTTTGACGACGTAAAGAACATCCTCTGCGACACGCTAGGCCTTACCGGCACCGCACGTTCGCTGACCCAGGACTCTGCCATCATGGGCGGCATCCCCGAATTTGATTCGATGGCTGTCGTTACTGTGCTGACTGCGCTGGAAGAGCACTTCGGCATCACTGTCGATGACGACGAGATCAGCGCATCGACATTTGAAACGCTGGGAACGCTGGTGCAATTCGTCGAGCGCAAGCTCGGCGAGTAATCCCCCGGGAACGACAAGATGGCCGCCCCATTTTTCCTGAAGACCGGTACTGGCGAGCGCTTCTGCCTCTACCATCCGCCGGCAGAAGGAAAGGCCGTGCGCAAGGCGTTCGTCTACATCCACCCCTTCGCAGAAGAAATGAACAAGGCGCGCCGCATGGCAGCGCTCCAATCGCGTGCCTTCGCACAGGCGGACATCGCCGTTCTGCAGATCGATCTGTACGGCTGCGGCGACAGCAGCGGCGACTTTGGCGATGCACGCTGGGACATCTGGCGGGACGACGTCCTCGCCGCCGCCGCCTGGCTCGAAAACCGGTGTGGCGTCACTGTCGGCCTGTGGGGATTGCGCATGGGCGCCCTGCTCGCGCTCGACACCGCCGCTTCAGCGGCACGTCCGGTAGATGAGCTGATCCTATGGCAGCCCGTGACTAACGGCGAAACTTTCCTGACCCAATTCCTCCGCATGCGCCTGGCCGGTGAAATGCTTGCAAATGGCGCCGAAAAATCGGGCGGCACACAAGAACTGCGCGAAAGGATGGCGGCAGGCGAAAGCCTGGAGGTCGCCGGCTACGAACTGTCACCGGCCCTTGCAGCAAGCCTCGACAGCCTGAATGCTGCGAAGCTGGCTCCCGCCGGCATTCCTGTCCACTGGTTCGAACTGGTCGCCGAAGAAGGCCGCCCGATGCCGCCTGCCTCAGCCAGGATTGCTTCCGCATGGGAAGAGCGAGGAGTACAGCTGCAACGCCACGTCGTTGCAGGTCCGGCCTTCTGGTCAAGCCAGGAAATCGCGGAGTGCCCTGCGCTACTGGCGGCGACGACCCGTCTTTCCGATGAGGTGCCGGCTTGAACGTCGAACAGCGTGCCGTCTGCTTCCCCTGCCGTGGCGACAGCCTCTATGGCATCCTCAGCCTGCCGGGCGCGCCCGCCGCACGCGGCGTGCTCGTGATTGTCGGCGGTCCGCAATACCGCGCGGGAAGCC
>NZ_LSTO01000001.1:4269415-4275028 GCF_002211445.1 Noviherbaspirillum denitrificans
AGTAATTGAGTTGAGACAGTGCTTTTACTGGTGTTACTCGAGGGTGACTTTAAAGACGAGAGGGGGTCTTGAAAAGGACAGAATCCCGCCCCAGCCAACAAATGCAAAACAACCTCTATTTTGACAGAAAAGGGGGGTACCCAAGAAACCAAAGTGAGGGTTTTTTGCCTGCTTTACAAGGGGTGCTTCAGGGCAGCAAAGGAACTGCTTGAAATTTAGGCAAAGCGGCCTGACAGGTTATCCACAGCTTTGCAAGCAGCTGTGGATAACCCTGTGGATTAGCCCTTCAGGGTCTGCTCGAGGACGTGCAGCTCGTGGTTCACTTCCGGGTTCTTGGAGCGGTCGGCGGCGATCTTGCGGACGGCATGCAGGACCGTGGTGTGGTCGCGGCCGCCGAACAGTTCGCCGATTTCCGGCAGGCTCTTCTGCGTTAACTCTTTGGCAAGGTACATCGCAATCTGGCGCGGCCGGGCGATGTTGGCCGGGCGCTTCTTGGAGTACATGTCCGCGACCTTGATGTTGAAGAAGTCGGCGACGGTCTTCTGGATGTTCTCTACGGAAATCTGGCGGTTCTGCACCGACAGCAGGTCCTTCAGCGCTTCCTTGACCACGTCGATGGTGATGTCCTTGTCATGGAAACGCGAGTACGCCAGGATCTTGCGCAGCGCGCCTTCCAGTTCGCGGACGTTGGAGCGCAGGTGCTTGGCGACGAAGAAGGCGACATCGTCGTTCAGGACCACGCCTTCGGATGCCGCTTTTTTCAGCAGGATCGCGACCCGCATTTCCAGTTCCGGCGGCTCGACCGCGACCGTCAGGCCGGAGTCGAATCGGGAAATCAGGCGGTCGTCCATGCCCGTGATTTCCTTCGGATAGGTGTCGCTGGTGATGATGATTTGTTTCTTTGCTGCAATCAGCGCTTCGAACGCATAGAAGAATTCTTCCTGCGTGCGGCTCTTGCCGGCGAAGAACTGGATGTCATCGATCAGCAGCATATCCAGCGAGTGGTAATACCGCTTGAAGTCGTCGAAGCCCTTGCGCTGGTAAGCAGTCACTACGTCGCGAACATACTGTTCAGCATGAATGTAGCGGATGCGGACGTTCGGATTATCCTGCAGCAGCTGATTGCCGATCGCATGGATCAAGTGGGTCTTGCCGAGCCCAACGCCGCCGTACAGGAACAGCGGGTTGTACGAAATGCCCGGGTTGTTGGCAACCTGAATCGCGGCGGCGCGGGCCAGCTGGTTGGCTTTACCGGTGACGAAACTGTCGAAGGTCAGCGCCGGGTTGATCTTGCTCTGGTCACGCTTCTTGGTTTCTTCAAGAACAATATCGACGCGCTCGATCGGGTCGGGCATGTCTGCATAGTCGGTGCCGCCGGCCATGGCGAGCGAAGGCGACGGCATCGGCGCGGAAACCGGTTTACGCACGGCATTGGTGCGCGGATCCAGCACGAACTGGACGTCGATCGGTTGCTCCCAGTGCTCGGCGGCCAGGGCGGTGATGCGGCTGGCGAACTGGGTTTTTACCCAGTCCAGCTTGAAGCGGTTCGGCGCGGCAATGCGCAGGCAACCATCCTCGAAGTCGAGGGGCACGAGCGGTTTGATCCAGGCGCTGAACTGCTGAGGCGTGAGTTCCTGTTCCAGCTTCGCGGAGCAGGCTTGCCAAAAATTTTCCATGAAATTCTTTTAATGTTTGCTTTGTGGAAAATACAAAAGGCCTCCCGAACTGCTCTCCTCCGGCAGTCCGCTGTACAGTCCGATTCAGGGCGATGGGGTCTGTGCAGTGGAGTGCGGGAGCGGCACATCGGCAAAAGGCCGGGTTCCACAGGGAGGGGTATTCTAACGCCGGTCCCTGAAGTTATCCACAGCCCGCGTCATTTTTCCGACATAATAAAGTGCTTGCCAATGTGGATAATTTGGGCTTAGGGAAGGCGGGGATAACTTGCCTGCCATCAACGAGCATATATAAGAGTCGCCTGAAAAATCCGGGTAGCGACGCTAGCATGGCAATCACGGATTTCACTTTCCCCGTCCACGCCACCCGCCTAACCAATTGACACCCGAGGGGGAACTGAGGTTTAATTGCGGGTTCACTGCCTGTTGCGTTTTGTGCCTGGTCACAAGACAAGGATGGGCCGCGTGACTATCACCCATTTTTGCAGACTAGCGAGACCAAAATGAAACGTACTTACCAACCTTCCGTTGTCCGCCGCAAGCGCACCCACGGCTTCCGTGTTCGCATGGCTACCCGCGGTGGCCGCGCTGTGCTGAACGCACGTCGCGCCAAGGGCCGCAAGCGCCTGGCTGTCTAAGCCAAGCACTGCACCCAAAAGCTGCCGGCGTGAGCGAAGAACGTTCACACTCCTACGCACGCACCCGGCGCATCGTGAAAACGGATGATTTTTCATCCGTTTTTCGTTTGCGGCCCGTGCAGCGCACGGCGCATTTCGTCCTTTACGCGCGCAGCAACCAGCTGGATCGCGCAAGGCTGGGCATCGTGGCGGCCAAGCGCTTCGCTCCGCGCGCCGTCACCCGCAATACGATCAAGCGCGTCACGCGCGAATTGTTCCGCCAGTCCACCCTGCCGGCCATCGATTGCATCGTCCGCCTGTCCCAACCCGTGAATTCCAAGTCCGGCCCGGCCACCACGGCGGCGCTGAAGGCCGAGTTGCGGCGCGAACTCGCGCAGCTCCTGGGTTCGCAGGCGGTGAAAACACCTTCGCCCCAACCGGGATCCCGGTGATGAAAACGCTTTTGCTGCTACTATTGCGCGCGTACCAGCTGGGCATCAGTCCTTTCCTCGGCCAGAATTGCCGTTTTTATCCGAGCTGCTCCACCTACGCCGCCGAAGCAATCCGCGAACACGGCGCGGCGAAGGGTGGCCTGCTCGCTGCAAAACGCCTGTGCAAATGCCATCCGTGGCATCCGGGCGGACTGGATCCGGTGCCCAAAAAGACCCGCGGCCATGGCGACTGTGCCTGCCAGCACCATTGAATTACTGATTACTCAAGCACAATAAAGAACTATGGATATCAAACGTACCATCCTGTGGGTTGTGTTCTCGCTATCCCTGCTGCTGTTGTGGGACAACTGGATGCGTTATACCGGCAAGCAGTCGATGTTCTTCCCGGCAGCGACACAGCAGGCGAACAAGCCGGCCGCAGCCACCGCCGGCGGCGCAACCGCCACCAAGTCGGACGTGCCGCAAGCCACGGTGACAACCCAGGCGCCGGCTGCGGTGCCGGCCGGCCCGACGCCGGTCAAGAGCGAAATCGTCACCATCACCACCGACGTAATCAAGGCGGATATCGACACGGTCGGCGGCGAGCTCAAGCGCCTCGAGCTGCTGAAGCACAAGGACACGATCGACCAGTCCAAGAACATGGTGCTGTTCGAAACCGGTGCCGGCCACACTTACCTCGGCCAGACCGGCCTGATCGGCGGCAATTTCCCGAACCACAAGTCGGGCTTCGTCGCCAAGCCGGGCCCGCGCGCGCTGGATGGCAAGGATGAGGTGCAGCTGGTGCTGGAATCCGAGCAGGGCGGCGTGAAGCTGGTGAAGACCTACACCTTCCACAAGGGCAATTACACCATCGACATCAAGCATGACGTGGTGAACAACAGCGGCGCCCCGATTACTCCTTCCGTGTACATGCAGCTGCTGCGCGACGGCAGCAAGCCCGCCGGCGAATCGAAGTTCTACAGCACCTTCACCGGCCCGGTGGTCTACACCGAAGGCGAGAAGTACCAGAAGATGGAATTCGAAGACATCGAAAAGGGCAAGACCAAGCACGCAACCAAGTCGGAAAACGGCTGGGTGGCGCTGGTGCAGCACTACTTCGTCTCGGCCATCGTGCCGCCGCAGAACGCGCAGCGCGAGATCTATACCAAGAAGGTCGACAACAACCTGTACGCGATCGGCAGCATCCTGCCGCTGGGCACCGTCGCTCCGGGCGCGACCGCTTCGCTGGACGCGAAGCTGTATTCCGGCCCGCAGGAAACCGACCGCCTCGAGAAGCTGGCGCCGGGCCTGGAACTGGTGAAGGACTACGGCTGGCTGACCATCCTGGCCAAGCCGATCTTCTGGCTGATGGACCAGATCCACAAGGTGCTGGGCAACTGGGGCTGGACCATCATCGTGCTGACCATCCTCATCAAGCTGGCCTTCTTCCCGCTCTCCGCCGCGTCCTACCGCAGCATGGCGAAGATGAAGACCGTGACGCCGAAGATGCAATCGATCCGCGAGCGTTTCAAGAACGACCCGCAGAAGATGAACCAGGCGATGATGGAGTTGTACAAGACCGAGAAGATCAACCCGCTCGGCGGCTGCCTGCCGATCGTGGTGCAGATCCCGGTGTTCATCGCGCTGTACTGGGTGCTGCTGGCATCGGTCGAAATGCGCAACGCGCCGTGGCTGGGCTGGATCCATGACCTGGCTTCGCCCGATCCGTGGTACATCCTGCCGATCGTGATGGCGGTATCCATGTTCGTGCAGACCAAGCTGAACCCGACGCCGCCGGATCCGATCCAGGCCAAGGTGATGATGTTCATGCCGATCGCTTTCTCGGTGATGTTCTTCTTCTTCCCGGCCGGCCTGGTGCTGTACTGGGTGGTGAACAACATCCTGTCGATCGCCCAGCAGTGGGTGATCACGAAGAAGATCGAAGGCGGCAAGCCGGCTTGATTGAATTGAATGTTGAAAAGGCCCGCGCATTGCGCGGGCTTTTTTGTTTGCACCACACCCGTCCCTCCCCCTAGAATTCCCTCATGAACTTCGACTCTTCCCCCATCGCCGCCATCGCCACCGCCCCCGGCCGCGGCGGCATCGGCGTCGTGCGCGTCTCCGGCAAGAACATCGCGCCGGTCATGCAGGCGCTGTGCGGCAGCACCGAGCTGAAACCGCGCTACGCGAATTACCTGCCCTTCCTGAATGCGGATGGCAGTGCCATCGACCAGGGCATCGCGATCTATTTCAAGGCGCCGCATTCCTACACCGGCGAAGACGTGCTCGAACTGCAGGGCCACGGCGGACCGGTGGTGATGCAGATGCTGCTGTCGCGCTGCCTGGAAGCCGGCAAGGACATCGGCTTGCGTGTCGCGCAACCGGGCGAGTTCACGCACCGAGCCTTCCTGAACGACAAGCTCGACCTGGCGCAGGCCGAAGCCGTGGCGGACCTGATCGAGGCGTCGACGGAAGCGGCGGCGAAGTCGGCGTCGGCGTCGCTGTCGGGCGTGTTCTCGAAGACCATCCATGAGCTGGTCGACAAGGTGATCCACCTGCGCATGCTGGTCGAGGCGACGCTTGATTTCCCGGAGGAGGAAATCGACTTCCTCGAGAAGTCCGATGCGCGCGGCCAGCTGGAGCGCATCCGCACCGCGCTGGCCGAGGTATTCGAGCAGGCGGCGCAGGGCGCGCTGCTGCGCGAGGGGTTGAATGTCGTGCTGGCGGGGCAGCCGAATGTCGGCAAGTCATCGCTGCTCAATGCGCTGGCCGGCTCCGATGTGGCCATCGTGACGCCGATCGCCGGCACCACGCGCGACAAGGTGACCGAGACCATCCAGATGGAAGGCATCCCGCTGCACATCATCGATACCGCCGGCATCCGCGACGCGG
>NZ_LSTO01000001.1:4275038-4279842 GCF_002211445.1 Noviherbaspirillum denitrificans
CAAGCTGGATTCCAAGCCGGGCCAGCATGGCCGTACTTCCGGCGCACGCACCTCCGACTACGGCAACCAGCTGCGCGAAAAGCAGAAGGTCAAGCGTATGTACGGCATTCTCGAGCGCCAATTCCGCCGTTATTTCGCCGAGGCAGACCGCCGCAAGGGCAATACTGGCGAAAATCTGCTGAAGCTGCTCGAATCCCGTCTTGACAACGTTGCATACCGCATGGGCTTTGGCTCGACCCGCGCTGAAGCGCGCCAACTGGTCAGCCACAAGGCACTGACCGTGAACGGCAACGTCGTCAACATCGCTTCTTTCCTGGTCAAGCCGGGTGATGTGGTAGCTGTGCGCGAAAAGGCCAAAAAGCAGGCTCGTATCGTTGAAGCCCTGTCGCTGGCGGAGCAAAGCGGCATGCCGTCCTGGGTTTCCGTCGATGGCAAGAAGATGGAAGGTACCTTCAAGCAACTGCCGGATCGCACCGAAATCGCCAACGACGTCAATGAATCGCTGATCGTCGAACTGTATTCCCGCTAATTAGCAATTCCCCGCCCGCCCTGCCTTCCGGCAGGGCGGGTTTCTTTGTAATGCCATCAGCCTTATCGGTGTAACGAGCCGAGGGTATTGAAAAGGACATTTCATGCAAAACAGTCTGTTGAAACCCCGTATTATCGAAGTCGAAGCACTTGGCGCCGGCCAAGCGAAAGTGGTGATGGAGCCGTTCGAACGCGGCTATGGCCACACGCTGGGCAATGCGCTGCGCCGCGTCCTGCTGTCGTCCATGGTGGGCTACGCCCCGACCGAAGTGACGATTGCTGGTGTTGTGCATGAGTATTCTTCTTTGGACGGCGTGCAGGAAGACGTCGTCGACATGCTGCTGAACCTCAAGGGTGTGGTGTTCAAGCTGCACAACCGCGACGAAGTCACGCTGACCCTGAAGAAGGATGGCGAAGGCGCAGTGCTGGCATCCGACATCGACCTGCCGCACGACGTCGAGCTGATCAACCCGGATCACGTGATTGCGCACCTGACCGCTGGTGGCAAGCTGGACATGCAGATCAAGGTTGAAAAGGGCCGTGGCTACGTGCCGGGTAACGTACGTCGCCTGTCGGAAGATGCAAACAAGACCATCGGTCGCATCATCCTCGACGCCTCGTTCTCGCCGGTTCGCCGTGTTTCCTACGCTGTCGAATCCGCTCGTGTGGAACAGCGTACCGACCTCGACAAGCTGGTTATGAATATCGAGACCAACGGCGTGATTTCGCCGGAAGAAGCGATCCGTCAGTCGGCCCGCGTCCTGGTTGACCAGCTGAATGTGTTCGCCGCTCTGGAAGGTACCGAAGCGACCGCGGAAGCTCCGTCGCGCGCTCCGGCTGTCGATCCTATCCTGCTGCGTCCGGTGGACGACCTCGAACTCACCGTTCGATCCGCAAACTGCCTGAAGGCCGAGAATATCTATTACATCGGCGACCTGATCCAGCGCAGCGAAAACGAACTGCTCAAGACCCCGAATCTGGGCCGCAAGTCCCTGAACGAAATCAAGGAAGTGCTGGCTTCGCGTGGCCTGACCCTGGGCATGAAGCTCGAAAACTGGCCGCCGGCTGGTCTGGAGAAGTAATCCGGATGGGAGCGGCTTCAGCCGCTCCTTTCCACATCAAGCAGTACCGTAACAACAAGCATTACCGGCCCGCGATAAGCCTCTGCTGATCGATAGAAGAGCTGGATGTAAAACTCAACTGAAAGGAAATACCATGCGTCACCGTCACGGCCTCCGTAAACTGAATCGTACTTCGTCGCACCGCCTCGCGATGCTGCGCAACATGACCGTTTCCCTGCTGCGCCACGAAGCCATCAAGACCACGCTGCCGAAGGCAAAGGAACTGCGCCGCGTCGTCGAGCCGATCATCACCTTGGGCAAGACCGACAACCTGTCGAACAAGCGCCTGGCATTCAGCCGTCTGCGTGATCGCGAAATCGTCGTCAAGCTGTTCGCCGAAATCAGCCCGCGCTACGCCAACCGCAACGGCGGCTACCTGCGTATCCTGAAGATGGGTTTCCGTCAGGGCGACAACGCACCGATGGCTTTCGTTGAGCTGGTCGACCGTCCGGAAATCAGCGACGAAGCTGCAGTCCCGACCGCTGAGTGATTGGGATCGCTCAAGTAGTATGAAAAAGCCAGGCATCGCCTGGCTTTTTTGCTTTGATGGCGTGATGCGTGACCGGCATGATTCTCAAGCTTTCTGAACGATGCCGGTGCATGCTTTTCGTTTATGGCAAGATGTATGTTTTGGGCTGGAGTACCGTATCTGCATGAGCGAATTCGACATTCTGTCTGTGACCAACCTGCGCAAGTCGTATGGAAACGGCGAATCGAAGAGTGTGGTTGTGGACGGGCTGTCGTTCACTCTACGGCGCGGCGAATGTTATGGTTTGCTCGGGCCGAATGGTGCGGGAAAGACCACGACCCTCAGGTTGTGCCTGGGGCTGACGGCTCCGGATAGCGGTGAAATTACGCTGGTTGGCCGTCACATTCCGCGGGAAGCGCGCCCGGCTCGGCTGCGTGTAGGCGTGGTGCCGCAGGCGGACAACCTTGATCCTGACTTTACGGTCGAGGAAAACCTGATGGTGTTCGGCCGCTACTTCGGTATCGCCGACCACGAGATCAAGGCGCGCATCCCGAAACTGCTGGAGTTCGCCAACCTGACGGCGAAGAAGGATGCGCACATCATCGAACTGTCCGGCGGCATGAAGCGCCGACTGACGCTAGCGCGTGCGCTGGTCAACGATCCCGACCTGATCTTCATGGACGAGCCGACCACCGGCCTCGATCCGCAGGCGCGCCATATGATCTGGGATCGCCTGAAGACACTGCTGAACGAGGGCAAGACGATCGTCCTGACCACGCATTTCATGGATGAGGCGGAACGGCTGTGCGACCGCTTGGCCGTGATCGACCATGGGCAAATGATCGCGGAGGGCTCGCCGCGTGATCTCATCAAGCAACATATTGAGGCGGAAGTGGTCGAAGTCTACGGCGACAACGCCATTGCCTGGGGCGAGCGGGAAGGGCGCGGGCGCGCGGCACGGATTGAGGTGAGCGGTGAAACGGTGTTTTGCTATACCAACGACGCGCAGCCTTTGCTGACCACATTGCATGAGACGAATGGTGTGCGCTACCTGCATCGGCCTGCCAACCTGGAGGATTTGTTCTTGAAGCTGACGGGAAGGGAAATGAGGGATTGAGATGAGTGCAGCCGTCTATGCCTTGCCGGCATTTTCATTCCGCTTCTTCCCGATCTGGCGCCGCAATTTCCTCGTCTGGAAAAAGCTGGCCGGGGCGAGCATCCTCGGTAACATCGCCGATCCGCTCATTACGCTGGTGGCTTTCGGGTATGGACTGGGGAGCCTGCTGAACAGTATCAACGGCATCCCGTACATCCATTTCCTTGCGTCCGGATCGATCTGCATGTCGGTCATGATGGCGGCGTCGTTCGAGGCACTCTATTCTGCGTTTTCGCGCATGCATGTGCAGAAGACCTGGGACGCGCTCCTGAATGCGCCGCTGGCGCTGGATGATGTCGTGCTTGCCGAGATGCTATGGGCAGCGACGAAGTCGCTGTTTTCCGGCATAGCAATCCTGATCGTGATCTTCATGCTCGGGATCGGACTGCATCCGACCGTCCTTGTCGTGCCGCCATTGTTGTTCCTTATCGGCATGACTTTTGCATCGATAGGATTGATCATTAACGCGCTCGCGCGCGGCTATGATTTCTTTACCTATTACTTCACACTGGTGCTGACGCCGATGGTGTTCCTGTCAGGCGTGTATTATCCGACGGCGCAGTTGCCCGAATGGTTGCGGGCGATCTCGGCTTTGCTGCCGCTTGGCGCTGCAGTAAGTTTGATCCGGCCGCTCGTGCTCGGTGAATGGCCGCGCGCCCCATGGGTGGATGTCTTGATCCTGGTCGCCTATTGCGCGGCCGGATTCTATGCGGCGACCATCCTGACGCGCCGCCGACTGCTGAAATGACTCAACAACAGGATTTGATCATGCAGGATGTTTTGCTTGTCCTGACAAATGTTCCTGACGAAGTGACGGCTCACACTATTGCTCGGAAGGTGGTGGAGGCCAGGCTTGCTGCGTGTGTCAACGTGCTGCCCGCGGTTCGCTCCATCTACCGGTGGGAGGGCAAGGTTGAGGAAGCGGGCGAAGTAACCATGCTGATCAAGACGGTGCGGCAAAGGTATGCCGCGCTCGAAGCGGCCATCCGGGAATCACATCCCTACGATGTGCCGGAAATCATTGCCGTGCCGGTGACGGCAGGTTTGACGGCCTATCTAGGCTGGGTTGTGTCGGAAACGAAGAAGGATGTGGATGTTTAAGCTATTCCAGGCGCTGCTGCTTGCCGCCATCGTCGTGCTGTCGCCGCATTCCCATGCGGCGGAGGACTTTCTCGAACCCGAGAATGCGTTCAAGTTTTCGGCGCGCATGATCGACGAGAAGACGGCCGAGGTTACGTACAAGATTGCCGATGGCTATTACATGTACCACGAAGCCTTCAAGTTCAAGGCGGAGGGCGCCGTACTCGGGACGCCGACGATTCCTCCTGGCAAGGTGAAGTTTGACGAGACCTTCCAGAAGGATGTGGAAACCCATCGTGGCACGCTGGCCATTACGATTCCGATCACGGCGAACGGCGGCTTCACGCTCCGCTCCACAGGCCAGGGCTGCGCGGACAAGGGGCTGTGCTATCCGCCGATGGAATCCGTGGCGAAGCTGTCTACCAGCGGCGGTGCGGCGTCAGTGTCGGT
>NZ_LSTO01000001.1:4279852-4282255 GCF_002211445.1 Noviherbaspirillum denitrificans
CGCTCAACAAGCTGTTCGAAGATGCGCCGTTGTATGGCGGTGTCGGTCCGCACGGTTACATCGACTATCCTGCGCTCGCGAATTAACCATCCGTTGAAACATGACGGCTGCCCTTTGCGGGCGGCCTTCATGCATTCTCTCTCCGCGTTCCACGCTGCTCCCTTGTCTTCTTGCCTGTCAAGAGATATCCCGGACCTCCTCTGACCGAGTTGCGCAATGTCTTCTTGACTTCCAAATTCTCCGCCATTAAGCTAACGATCGTTATTTAAAGAAGCGAGGCATGCGCGGCGCACAGCGTCATCGGGTGCCTCCGGCCTTCACGTGCAGGAGACGCCATGCATCCGTCCCATTTTGCGGCGACACATCCAGACAAGCCTGCGCTGATTTTCCAGCCGAGCGGAGTCGACCTGACCTTCCTGGAACTGGAACAGCGCGTCAGGCAGGCTGCACACTTGTTGCAAAAACTGGGCGTGACGCCGGGCGCTGCGGTTGCATTCTGCGTCGAGAATTCGCCGGAATTCTTTGAAATCGCATGGGGAGCGCAGCGCGTCGGTGCGATCTTCACGCCGATGTCCACCAAGCTGTCCGCCGACGACATGCGCTACATCGTCGAAGACACCGGGGCGCGCGTCTTCATCCTTTCAGCCGCGTGTGAAGGCAGCCGCCATGTGAGGACAGACATGTTTCCCGGCGTGGAATTGCTGGCGGTCGGCGGCGAGATCGATGGTTTCGCTCAATGGAAACCACGGCGACAGGAAATGTCGACGCGGGCGCTCTGCTCGCCGGCACGCGGACGCGAAATGATGTATTCCTCCGGCACGACCGGGCGCCCGAAAGGCGTGTTCAAGTCATTGCCGGGAGGGGAATTCGACGATCCGGATGCACGTGCCGTGAACTTCAACCAGAATTTCGCGCTGAACGAGAATTCGGTCTACCTGTCGACGTCCCCGCTGTACCATAGCGCGCCGCATGTACTTGCCGCCAGCGCGCTGCGCTATGGCGCTACTTGTATTGTGATGGAACATTTCGATGCGGAACTGGCGCTTGACTGCATCCAGGCCTTCAGCTGCACCCATGGCGTCTGGGTGCCGACCATGTTCCACCGCATGCTTCGCCTTTCCAGGGACATCCGCGACACCTTCGACACGCGGTCGATGAAATACGCGATCCACGGCGCCGCGCCATGCCCCGTTCCCGTAAAGCAAGGCATGATCGACTGGTGGGGGCCGATTCTCCACGAGTACTATGCGGGCACGGAAGGCATCGGCGCATGCATGATCACCTCCGAGGAATGGCTCGCCCACAAGGGATCGGTCGGGCGCGCTACCGATGGTGAAATCCACATCCTGGATGAGCACGAGGACGAAGTACCGACCGGGACGACCGGCACCGTATATTTCAAGACCGCATCGAAGTTCGAATACTGGAAAGCGCCGGACAAGACTGCTTCCTCAATGAGCAAGCAGGGATGGTGGACCTATGGCGATATCGGTCATGTCGATGCCGACGGCTATCTCTACCTGACCGACCGCCGGGACTTCATGATTATTTCCGGCGGCGTGAACATCTATCCGCAGGAAATCGAAAACGTGCTGCTGTCCCATCCCGTGGTCGCTGACGTCGCCGTATTCGGTTTGCCGAATGATGAGTACGGGGAAGAGGTCAAGGCCGTCGTACTGCCCGTTCGCGCTCCTGCCTCGTACACGCATCGCGACAAGCTTGCACTGATCGAGTATTGCCGCCAGAAGCTCGGCCCGATAAAAACGCCAAAATCGATCGACTTTGTCGCCGACCTGCCGCGCCAGCCGACCGGCAAGATGCACAAGCGCGCACTGCGCGAACGCTACCTCTACGCCCGCGCAGAAACCATCGAAGGATAATCATATGGTTCCCCATTTTGTCACCCCCCTGAACGGCCCGCTGCTCGACCTCGAAAAGACGATACTCGACGCTACCTCGGCAATCGAACGCTGGTTCCGCCTGGAATGGCAGGAGCACACGCCGCCGTTCTACTGCTCGGTGGACTTGCGTAACGCCGGCTTCAAGCTGGCGCCGGTCGACACCAATCTGTTCCCCGGCGGCTTCAACAACCTGTCGCCGGAAATGCTGCCGCTGGCAGTGCAGGCGGCAATGGCTGCGATTGAAAAATATTGTCCGGACGCCAAGAACCTGCTGCTGATCCCCGAGCGTCATACCCGCAACACCTTCTATCTGCAGAACGTCGCGCGCCTGATCCAGATCTTCCGCCAGACCGGCCTGAATGTACGGCTCGGCTCGCTGTCCGACGACGTCAAGGAACCGACCAACATCGACCTGCCGGACGGCACGACGCTGACGCTGGAACCGCTGGAACGCTCCGCCAACGGCCGCCGCCTCGGCCTGAAGAATTTCGATCCCTGCACC
>NZ_LSTO01000001.1:4282265-4286910 GCF_002211445.1 Noviherbaspirillum denitrificans
AAAATCAGGCTGCGGCCTTGCTCCTGCACCATAGCGCAAACTCGGATGCCGGCAACGGCTTGCTGAACCAGTATCCCTGCGCCTGGTTGCAACCTTGCTCACGCAGATAGTGGAGAACGGATTCGGACTCGATGCCCTCACCGTGCACGTCGAGCTTGAGGCTGCGGCCAAGCGCGATGATCGCTTCGGTCACCGCCCGGCTCGCGGCATCGCCTTCGATGCGGCGCACGAAGGATTGGTCGACCTTCAGCTTGTCGAGCGGCAGGCTGGTCAGGCTCGCAAGGCTGGAATAGCCGGTCCCGAAGTCGTCGAGCGCGACCTTCACGCCAAGCGACTTGATGTCGTTCAGGATACGGATGGCTTCGTCGATGTTTTCCATCACGGCGCTTTCGGTGACTTCGATCTCGATGTTCTCGGGGTCGATGCCGGCCGCATCGATGATGCCGCACAGCTTGTCGGCGAAGCGCTGTTGCCGGAACTGCACCGGCGACACATTGATCGCCATCGTCAGTTCCAGGCCTTGCGCGCTCCAGGACTTGTGCTGCCGGCAAGCCTCGGTCGCCACCCATTCGCCAATATCGCCGATCAGGCCCGCCGCCTCGGCGACCGGGATGAACTTGTCCGGCAGGACCGCGCTGCCGTCGGCATCAAGAAGGCGCACCAATGCTTCGGCACCGATCAGGCGGCCGGTCTTGACGTCGACCACCGGCTGGTAATGCAGTGTGAGGCCGCCCTGGCGCAGCGCCGCCTTGATGCGCGCCTCGAGGCGCAGCGCTTCTTCCATCCGCTCATCGAATTCGCGCGTATAGAACTGGTAGGACGCACGGCCCGAACGCTTTGCCTCGTACATCGCCATGTCGGCGGCGTGGATCAGTCCGCTGACATCCGACGCGTGTTCCGGATAGAAGCTGATGCCGATGGATGGCGAGACGGACAGCTCCAGGTCGTTCATCTTCACCGGCCGGGAAATGGTCTCGATCAGGTGCTGTGCGACCGTGGCCGCATGACGCCGGAGCGCATCGAGATGGGGAAGGATGACCACGAACTCGTCGCCGCCGAGACGCCCCACCACATCCTCGTCGCGCGTGCCGGCGAGGATGCGCTTGCTCACCTCACGCAGCACGAAGTCGCCGGCATCGTGGCCGTACAGGTCGTTGATGGGCTTGAAGCGGTCGAGGTCGATGAACAGCAGCGCACCCTGACCGTGCCTGCGCCGCGACGCCGCCAGCAGGTGGCGTCCGTATTCGAAGATCAGCGCGCGGTTCGGCAAGCCGGTCAGCGGGTCCTGGAGGGCGGCCTGGCGCACCCGCTCCTGCGCAAGCTTCTGTTCGGTGATGTCGGCCACGAGGTAAGCGAACTTGCCATCGCCCAGGCTGAATGCGCGCGCGTAATACCATCGCTCGGGATCGCCGATGCAGTCTTCATGCGCCTCCGGCCTGCCCTCCTGTGCGACCCGCGCAAACATGTCCAGCCAGCGCGGCTCGCCTTCCGGCTCCAGTTCGCGCGCCGTCCTGCCGTTGACGCTGCCGTGTTCGTGGCCGCCTATTCGCTCGAAGGCGGGATTGACGAGCAGGTATGCGTAGTCGCGCGGCTTGTCTTCCGCGTCGAGCAGGATCTGGCAGATGGCGAAGCCCTCGTTCACATTGGTGAACAGCGTGCGGTATTTCTGCTCGCTGTCGCGCACCGCCTCCTCGGCCTTCACGCGCATTGTGATGTCCTCGCTGGCGATCACGATACCCGCCAGGCTGCCGGTATCGTCGTGCCATGGCCAGAGCTCCCACCTGACCCAGGTCGAACTTCCATCCTTTTGCAAGAAGCGGTCGCTCTCGGCGCGCAAGACTTCTCCGGCAAGTCCCCTGCGGTGGGCCTCCTTCCAGCTTTCGGGCAAGTCGGGAAAAAGTTCGTAGTGTGATTTCCCGACCGGATCGTCCCCGATTTCGAATACCATGCGCCAGCGCCGGCTCGCCGCCACGTAGCGCATCTCGCGATCGAACACAGCGATCGCCGCAGGCGAATGCTCGGTCAGCGTCTGCAGGCGGGATTCACTCTGCTGCAGCGCCTTGTTTCTTTCCTGCAGCTCGAGGTCTGCTTTCCGTACAGCATGCATCGCGACATTCATGAAATGCACCACCAGGCAATCGGCAACCAGGATAGCCAGAAACACCGCGACGGCAATCCGGTCTGCAAACGTCAGCGTATTGAACTCGAAATAGGGCGGGATGAAGAAATACCAGGCGGCAGCGGCGCTCAGCGCAGAGACGAATAACCCGGGAATGAGCCCGCACAGGAAAGCCGTGAGCAGGACGGCCGGAAAGAAGGTAAGGAAGGGGAATCCCACTTCAGGCAACACGTCGTCGAGAGCGAACCGTGCTGCAACGGCCAGCAGCCAGAACCCGATGGCGATGACATACCGCACGACGGCAGGAAAGGCGCGCAGCAAGGCACCATGACGGAGATCTTTCGGATCCATCGCCGCTCCAAATCCCGGTTCGACAATTCCGCAACGAATTGGTTGATGTCTCCGCGCGGCACTATTCCTTGTTCTTGATGATGCTGATCTGACCGTCGGACTCGATGAACGCCTCCTTCACGTCGTCGATATTTTCGATCCCTTCCTGGCGCAACCGGCTCCACAGCTCTTCATTGGTGATCAGTTCGCGCCGCATGTTGCGCCCCAACATGCGCCCCTTCCAGATCAGTCGAATGGGTTGCGGTTCGGCAAAGCGGCGGAAGAAAGCAAAGTGGAAGCTGAGCCAGTCCAGCAGCACGTTCCAGCCGATCAGCGTCGCGACCAGCACCATGCCGTCGGTGATGCTGGTGTACTCGCCCGCCATCGCATTCTGCGAGGCATCGGCAACGATCACGAGCACCAGCACGTCGGCAATGCCGACCGCGCCGATATCGCGCCGGATGACAAAGCGGAAGATGAGGAACAGGAACCAGTACATCGCCGACCCGCGGACGATGATCTCCGCCAGCGGCAGGCTGAGACTGAACATCTGTTCCCAGTCGAGCGAAAGCAGGTGGTCCATGCGCGCGCGCTACCTGTGTTCGACATGGGGCCAGCCCGCGCCAGGCATCGACGGCCAGTGCGCCTTGTCGAAACCCGGCGAGCGTTCGAGGCGCTCGCGGGCGACGTCGAGCACGAAGCAGCGGCGCTCCGCATCCAGCGTCAACGCGTCCCAGGGGACGGCGAACAGCTTGTTGCCGATGCCGAGCACGCCGCCATAGGAGAGCACGGCATAGGCGACATGGCCGCTGCGCACATCGATCATGATGTCCTGGATCTCGCCCAGGCTTTCCCCCGCAAGATTGACCACGGCGCACCCTTCCAGCGTATCGACCGCCATCACATCCGGCCCTGGGCCCGACAGGTCCGGCTTCTCCCCGATGATGTTCGCCATGATGCGTCTCCTCGTGTTACCGGGTGCCGCTTCCCGCCGCTCCCGACGGGTTGGCCACGGGGCTGCCGGACGAGATGCCCGCGCCGCCCGGATTGGCGCGGCCGACCATGCGGCTCCAGTAGCGGTCAATCTCGTCGTTCCACTTGCGGTCGGCCATGTCGGGCCACCTGGCCTTGTCGAAGGCCGGCGCCTGGCTGATCGTCTCGCGGTCGGCGTGCAGGACATAGCCGTTATCCCCGGGTTGCAATGCCTGCCACGGAATGGCGTGGAGCTTTCGCCCCACACCCATCACACCGCCGAAGCTGACCACGACGTAGGCGACCTCGCCGCGCCCGCTGTCGAGAATGAGGTCCTTGATCTGCCCGACCTTTCTGTTCCGCGCATCGCGCACCGTGGCACCGATGATCTTCGAACCGAGATAGAGCTTCTGCTGCCGCACCGTGGCGTCCGGCGCCGAAGCCGCGGCGCCTGTTGGAGGCGCGCTCTGCGCATGCGCGTGGATGGTCATTGCAAGCGCGACCGGCAAGGCAATGACAGGGATGGATTTCATGCAGCCCCTCCTGCAGTGGAAATAGCAAAGCGCATGCCACGCATTGCGCCGGCATGCCAGCCTGCGTCCCGCTCGCCGTCCGCAGAGCGATGATTCCCGCTCCTGCGCGGCGTCTCCGCCAGCAGCGTGGAGACATGCGCAGCCGTCGCGTCCCACGACGTCGAGGCGACGGCCTTGCGCATCCTGTCGATCGTCGCCGCATGTTCCTGTGGCGCGGCAAGCAGCGCGGCCTCACAGGCTTCAATGAAGGCCTGCGCGTCGCCGGCGGTGGTGACGATATCGCCATGCAAACCTGCGACATCCGGCAGCGGCGTGCCGACGATGGGCAGCTCGGCCGCCATGTATTCCAGCGTCATCGGCGGACAATGTGAATGCGTCGCCTCGTTCACCGCAAACGGGAGCAGGCAGACATCCCAGCCGGCCAGGAACTGCGGCATCGCTTCGTATGGCTGCGGCCCGAGGTAATGGATGTTCTCGCGCCGCGGCAACGCGTCCCGGCCGATTCCGCACAACGGTCCCGCCAGCACGATCTGCCATTGCGCATGCGCGTCGGCGAGCCGCGCAATCAGATCCATGTCGATGCGTTCATCGAGCACGCCGAAATAGCCGAGGCGCGGCCCCGGGATGTCCTTGTGCGCGGGATGCGAATTGGCGCGGTCCAGCGAGCGCAGGAAATGGCGGGCATCGACGC
>NZ_LSTO01000001.1:4286920-4292200 GCF_002211445.1 Noviherbaspirillum denitrificans
AACCCCACATGGCCCCGCTGACCCTCCCGCTCGCCCCCGTCCAGTCGGGCAGCCCATACCCCCTTGGCGCCACCTACGACGGCGACGGCACCAACTTCGCCGTCTTCTCCGCCAACGCCGCAAAGATGGAAATCTGCTTCTTCGACCCGACCGGCCGGCACGAAGTCGCACGCGTCCCGCTGCCGCACTGCACCAACGAAATCTGGCACGGCTACGTCCCCGGCGCCCATCCTGGCACCCTCTACGGCTTCCGCGCTTACGGCCCATACCAGCCGGAATCCGGGCATCGCTTCAATCCCAACAAGCTGCTGCTCGACCCGTACGCGCGGCGGCTCCACGGCAACGTGCGCTGGACCGACAGCCTGTACGGCTATCGCATCAATTCGCCGCGCATGGACCTGTCATTCGACCACCGCGACAGCGCTCCGGCGATGCCGAAATGCGTGGTGACCGAATCCACGTTCAACTGGCACGGTGACGCACATCCGCGCGTGCCGTGGGAAAAGACGGTGATCTACGAGACCCATGTGCGCGGCCTGACCATGCGCCTGGACAAGGTGCCGGAAAACGAGCGCGGCACCTTTGCCGGGCTGGCGAACCCTTGGGTGATCGATTACCTGTCGCGCCTTGGCGTGACCGCCGTCGAACTGCTGCCGGTGCATGCGATCCTGCACGACCGCCGCCTGGTCAACCATGGCCTCGTCAATTACTGGGGATACAACACGCTGTCCTTCTTCACGCCCGAGCCGCGCTACCTGGCCAGCGGTTCGGCGGACGAGATGCGGCGCGCTGTACGCCAGCTACACGCGGCAGGCATCGAAGTCATCCTCGACGTGGTCTACAACCATACCTGCGAGGAAAGCGAGCTTGGCCCGACGCTGTGCTTCCGCGGGCTGGACAACGCCAGCTATTACCGCCTCAACCGCGACTACCCGCGCCACCACATCAACGACACCGGCTGCGGCAATACCGTGAACATGACCCATCCGCGCGTGCTGCAGATGGTGATGGATTCGCTGCGTTACTGGGTGCAGGAATTCCATGTCGATGGCTTTCGCTTCGACCTCGGCGTGACGCTCGGACGGGAATCCTACGGCTTCGACCCGAGCGCCGGCTTCTTCGACGCGCTGCTGCAGGATCCCGTGCTGGCCCGCGTGAAGCTGATTTCCGAGCCATGGGACGTCGGGCCGGGCGGCTACCAGGTCGGCAACCATCCGCCGGGCATCGCCGAGTGGAACGACCGCTTCCGCGATGACGTGCGCCGCTTCTGGCGCGGCGATTCCGGCATGCGTGGTTCGGTCGCCAGCCGCCTCATGGGATCGGCGGACCTGTTCAACCATCGGCGGCGTCGCTCCTGGTCGTCGGTCAATTTCGTGACTGCGCACGACGGCTTCACATTGCAGGACCTCGTCAGCTACGACCGCAAGCACAACGAGGCCAATCTCGAGGACAACCGCGACGGAACGGATGAGAACCGTAGTTCGAATTGGGGTGTCGAAGGGCCGGCCCCTGATCCGGAAATCCGGTCCACGCGCGAGCGCGTCAAGCGGGCCATGCTGATGACGCTGCTCCTGTCCCATGGCACGCCCATGATGCTCGGCGGCGACGAGATGGGGCGCACGCAGGGCGGCAACAACAACCCATATTGCCAGGATTCGGAAATTTCCTGGTTCGACTGGAGTCTGATCGAGACTGAGGAGGGCAGGATCTTGCTGGATTTCACGCGCCGCTGCATCGCTGCGCGCCGCACTGTTCCACGGTTGCGCAGCACCCGTTTCCTGGCAGCCAACCTGCGCACGCTGCACCGCATTCCCGAAATCAGCTGGTTCGACGAAACCGGGACGGAAATGACGCAGGAACGATGGAATTTCATCGAAGGACGGCTGCTGGCGCTGCGCCGTATCGGACAGGAGCTGCGTGCGGGCAAGCTGTCGGCATCGCTGCTGCTCCTCAACGCGTCGTCGAAAGACCGCGAGTTCATCCTACCCAAACCGCACCTTCCCTGGCAGGTAGCGCTTGACGCCGCCAATCCCGCAACGGATTGCGACCGCACGCCGGCCGAGGGCAGGCTCAATGTTGCCGCCCATAGCGCGGTCTTGCTGGTAACCGACAATGTCATCATTTGAAGCTTCTTTCGGCGCGCGCCTCGTTGCGCCAGACCGCACCCGCTTTCGCCTTTGGGCGCCGGGCTGCGAACAGGTGAGCGTGGAAATCGAGGGCATGGCGGCCGTTTCCATGCAGCAAGCCGGCGACGGCTGGTTCGTGGCCGAAGCGCAGTGCGGCACAGGCGCCCGCTACAAATACCGCGTATCGTCCGGGCTTGCCGTGCCCGATCCCGCTTCCCGCGCGCAGGCGGGCGATGTGCATGACGCCAGCATCGTGTGCGATCCGGATGCCTATCAGTGGAAGCACGCGGACTGGAACGGCCGTCCCTGGCATGAAACCGTCCTGCTCGAACTGCATGCCGGCACGATGGGTGGATTCGAGGGCGTAGCGAAACAGTTGCCGCTGCTTGCCGAACTGGGCATCACCGCGATCGAACTGATGCCGGTCGCCGACTTTCCCGGTCCGCGCAACTGGGGCTACGACGGCGTGCTGCACTATGCGCCCGATGCCGCCTACGGCAGTCCGGAGCAGCTGAAGGCCCTCGTCGATACCGCGCATGGGCTGGGGATGATGGTCTTCCTCGACGTTGTTTACAACCACTTCGGGCCGGACGGCAATTACCTTGGCACCTATGCGCCGCAATTTTTCCGCGACGACATCCATACGCCCTGGGGCCAGGCGATCGACTTCCGCAAGCAGCCGGTGCGCGACTTCTTTACCGAAAACGCGATCTACTGGCTGGACGAATTCCGCTTCGATGGACTGCGCTTCGACGCAGTGCATGCGATCAGCGACAAGGACTGGCTGGTGGAAATGGCGCAGCGCGTGCGTGCGGCGATGGCGGCCGGAAGGCATGTGCACCTGGTCCTCGAAAACGACGATAACAGCGCGCGCCTGCTTGAACGCGCTCCGTCACGCCTGTTCGACGCGCAATGGAATGACGACATGCACCACATCCTGCATGTCCTGCTGACCGGCGAGCGCGAAGGCTATTACGGCGGCTACGTCGGCCAGCCGGCGGAAAAGCTTGCGCGCGGCCTGGCGGAAGGCTTCATTTACCAGGGGGAAGCAGCACTCCTTCCCGGCGGGCCATCGCGCGGGGAACCGAGCGCGCATTTGCCGCCGACCGCCTTTGTGTTCTTCCTGCAAAACCATGACCAGATCGGCAACCGCGCCTTTGGCGAACGGCTGACCGTGCTGGCGCAGCCGCAAGCGTTGCGGGCAGCGATGGCACTGCAGCTGATGTCGCCGCAGATCCCGATGCTGTTTATGGGCGAGGAGAGCGGCGCGACGCAGCCATTCCTGTACTTCACCAGCCACCTGACGGCGGACCTGGCGGAAGCGGTGCGCAACGGCCGTCGCCAGGAGTTTGCACGCTTCGCCGCATTTTCCGACCCCGCGTTGCGCGAGCGTATTCCCGACCCGAATGACGAGGAAACCTTCCAGCAATCGATACCGCATCCGGATCCCGATACCGGGCAGGCGACGCGGGAATGGATCGCGTCACTGCTGGCCATACGCCGCACGCACATCGTTCCCCGCCTAGAAGGCGCACGCTCGCTGGGCGCGGACATCCTCGGTCCGGCAGCGGTTGCTGCGCGCTGGCGGATGGGGGATGGGCAGGTTCTGGTGGTTTCAATCAATCTCGGCGCCGCGCCTGTACCGTTCACGCCAGGCAGTGGCACCTTGTTGTTCGCGACGGAAGGCGCCGAAGGCAACGTACTTCCTGCCCATGCCGTCCTCGCCATCCTGGAGCCCTCCGCATGAATGACGAACAGATCCTGAAACTCGCGCGCGCCGCAGGCCTGGCGCAGGAATGGACCAATGCCTTCGGCCAGCCGATGCGTGTGTCGCCGGAAGCCTTGCGACGCATCCTCGAACGGCTCGGGTTTCCCTGCAACAGCGAGGACGATTGCCGGGACAGCCATGCCCGTCTTGCAGCGCTCGATGGCGGCAACGGTTTTCCTCCGCTGCTCACCTTCGTGGTCGGGCACCCGCTGCACTTGCCGGCCGCGCCGCGCCTGGCAGGGCAGACATGGCGGATCGAATTCGAGGAAGGCGGGCACGTGGATGGACGGCTCCCGGGCGACACCTCTCTCGGCGTCGAGTTGCCGGCGGTCGACCGCTGTGGTTACCACCGGCTGACCATTGGCGATACTGCAACGACGCTGGCAATCGCGCCGCCGCGATGCTTCGGCATTGCCGATGCGTTAAACCATAACGGCGGGCAGCCGCGGCTGTGGGGACTGGGTGTGCAGCTTTATTCGCTGCGCCGGACGGGCGACGGCGGTATCGGCGATTTCACCGGCTTGGCGGAATTTGCACGCTCAGCCGCTGGCCACGGCGCGTCAGCGTTGGCGATCAGCCCTGTCCATGCAATGTTCAGCGCCGACGTGCACCGGTTCAGTCCGTACGGGCCGTCCAGCCGGCTTTTCCTGAACGCGCTGCATATCGATCCGGCGGCGGTCCTGGGGCGCGACGCGATGGCGGCAGAGCTGGCCGGGCTGGGTGCCGATGAGGCAACCCGCTACGCCACACTGGAAAAGCTGGAACTGATCGACTGGCCCCAGGCGGCGCAACTGCGCCTGGCGCTGCTGCGCCGCCTGTATGCCCGCATGGCTGCATCCGGCCGCAACAGCGGCTTCGACGAATTCTGCCGCAAGGGTGGGGATGCGCTGCGCGACCATGCCCGCTTCGAGGCACTTCACGCGTGGCAACTCGCCAATGGCGAGAGCGGCTACTGGATGGAATGGCCGGAAGGCCTGCGCGATCCGTACGGCGCAGCGGTCGAGGCCTTCGCGAGCCAGCACGAGGCCGAAGTCGACTTCCACCTGTTCCTGCAATGGCAGGCCGCATGCGGACTGGACAGTGCCCAGAAAGCAGCCCGCGACGCCGGTATGCCGATCGGCCTGATCACCGATCTTGCCGTAGGTGCCGACAACGGCGGCAGCCAGGCATGGAGCCGGCAGGCCGAGATTATCAACGGCCTGTCGGTCGGCGCGCCGCCGGATGTACTCAACACGCGCGGCCAGAGCTGGGGGCTGGGCGCCTTTTCGCCGCATGCGATGAAAGCACGCGGCTTCGGCGCCTATATCGAAATGCTGCGCGCCATCTTCACCCATGCGGGCGGCGCGCGTATCGACCACGTGCTCGGCCTGAACCGCCTGTGGCTGG
>NZ_LSTO01000001.1:4292210-4296802 GCF_002211445.1 Noviherbaspirillum denitrificans
GCGCAGCGCCCACAGCCGCTCGGCCGAGAGTTCCAGGCCGATCATGAACATGAGGAAGAGCACGCCGAGCTCGGCCAGCACTTCCACGCCCTCCAGGCGCGGGAAGGTGAACCATTCCAGCCAGGGATAGGTGTCGGCCAGCAGGCCCAGTCCGAAGGGGCCGATCAGCGTTCCGGCGGCGAGGAAGCCGAGGATCTGGTTGATGCGCCAGCGCTGCAACAGCGGGATGAGGATGCCCGTCAGGGCGAGAAACAGGATCGTTTCCCGCAAATAGGGTAGGGACTGGTGTGCTTCCACGTTGATGAATCCTGATTGCCAAGGGCGCGCACGGCTCGCCCGGCGCACAACCTGACAAGTGTGTCACAGAATGTGGAGCGGGTGGTATGACCTGAAATGGTTTTGCGCGTCAGCGACGGCGCTTTTTCCAGTTGTAGTCAGGCGACGGATCGGCGACGCCGGGATGGCCGACCGAGTCGGGGTTTTCGGCGCATATGGTGACGAAACAGATCCCCTCGCCTTCGCGTTGCCGTTTGCGCAAGGCTTCCATGAATTGCATCGCGTCGCTCATCGCGGTCGATGCGAAATCCCGGCTTTTCGGCTCGGCCTTGCCGTCATCGACTTCGGTCCAGTACACCATGTACATGCGATCCTCCGCTCAGCCCTGGCGGACCTGCGCCGCGATTTCGTAGGAGCGCAGCCGCGCGGCGTGGTCGTGGATCATGCAGTTGATGATCAGCTCGTCGGCCTGCGTCTCGTCGACGAAGGCCTGCAGCCGCGCCTTGACCGTGTCCGCGTCGCCGACGATGGACGCGCGCAGCGTCGCTTCCACCGATGCCTGTTCCATCGGCGACCAGCGGCCGTCCATGCTGTCGACCGGCGGCGGCATTTGCGCGGGCACGCCGCGGATCAGGTTCACGTGCATTTGTTGGTGGGTGGTGAGCAGGTGTTGCGCCTCTTGCATGGAATCGGCGGCGACGATGTTGAGGCCGACCATGGCGTAGGGCTTCTCCAGCACATCCGAGGGCTGGAAACACTGGCGGTACAGGCTGAGCGCGGCTTGCAGGTAAGCCGGGGAAAACTGCCCGGCAAAGGCGAAGGGCAGGCCGAGGTGTCCCGCCAGCTGGGCGCTGAAGTCGCTCGAGCCAAGCAGCCAGATCGGCACGTTGAGCCCCTCGCCCGGCACTGCACGCACCCTCGGTCCGTCGCCGCGCGGCTTGAAATACGCGCGCAATTCCGCCAGCTGCTGCGGGAATTCCTCGCCGTCGTTCTGCAGTGAGCGGCGCAGCGCACGCGCGGTGAGCTGGTTCGAGCCGGGCGCGCGGCCGAGGCCGAGGTCGATGCGGCCGGGATAGAGGGATTCGAGGGTGCCGAACTGTTCGGCGATCACCAGCGGCGCATGGTTGGGCAGCATGATTCCGCCGGCGCCGACGCGGATGGTCGAAGTGCCGGCGGCGACATGGCCGATGACGACCGCGGTGGCCGCGCTGGCGATGCCCGGCATGCCGTGGTGTTCAGCCAGCCAGTAGCGGCGGTAGCCCCAGCGTTCCGCGTGCTGTGCCAGGTCAAGGGTGCGTCGGAAGGCATCGGCGGCGTTGCCGCCCTGCAGGATGGGGGCGAGGTCGAGGATGCTGAGCGGGATGTCCTGGAGTTGTTTCATCTTATTGCCGAGGAACCAGAATCCTTCATTCTAGGTTCGACAACGAAATCCTGCTGCCATTCGACTAAAAACCGAGAAGCCCCTTCTGCCACAGGTACCTGCCGAGCATGACCACGCATACGGTCACGATCATCGGCCGGATCAGTTTCGTGCCGCCGCGCACCATCGCATGCGAGCCGCCCCAGGCGCCGAGCACCTGCCCGCACATCATTGCGCCGCCGGCAACCCAGACCACCTTGCCGCCAAGGATAAAGACGGTGAGCGAGGCGATGTTGCTGGCGAAGTTGAGCACCTTGGCATTGGCGGTGGCTGTGATCAGGTTCTGTCCGCGCAGCGCGACGCCGGCCAGCGAAAAGAAGGAGCCGGTGCCCGGTCCGAACATGCCGTCGTAGAAACCGATGCCAGGCACCACCACGCCGCGGTAGGTGCTGCTGGTCAGGCGCGGCTTGTTGTCGATCGCACCGGCATTCGGCGCGAGCAGGAAGTAGAGCGCGATGCCCACCAGCACGAAGGGAATCAGCACATCGAGGGTCTTGGCATTGACGAACTGCACCGCCAGCGTGCCGACGGCCGAGCCGATGAGGGAGGCGATGAACAGCGTGCGGACTTCCGGCACTTTTACCAGCCCGCGGCGGATGACCATCATCGACGCGGTGAGCGAACCGGAGCTGGCCTGCAGCTTGTTGGTGGCCAGCGCGTGCACCGGCGGCACTTGCGCCAGCAGCAGGACGGGAATGGTGATGAGGCCGCCGCCGCCGGCGATGGCATCCACAAAACCGGCAATCGCCGCGGCGCCGAACAGCATCGCGAGGATTTCCGGCGACAGCACGAAATCCATTATGTTCCTTGGGTGGGGGAGGAGGCTGTGATGCTAGCGCAACGGGTTGCAGCGATCCAATGCTGTTTGTGCATGGAAAGAGTATGGTTGCGATTGGTCGCGCGGAGAAACGACACTGAATCCCGGCCTACGCCGGGATGACGGGATAGCGGAGTTATGCGTTTCGAGCATGACCCCGCAATCGCCCGCTAAGTTTTCTTCTCCCGGATCCGGATCAACCCTTCCTGCGCCAGCGTCGCCACCAGCTCGCCCTTTTGGTTGTACACATACGCAAAGCACAACCCGCGTCCGCCGGATGCATTCGGGCTCTCCATGTCGAACAGCAGCCACTCGTCCATGCGGAACGGACGATGGAACCAGATCGTATGGTCGAGGCTGGCGATTTGCAGGCGCGGGTCGCCCATCGCGATGCCATGCGGCTGCAGCGAGGTCCACAGCAGGCCGTAGTCGGAGACGTAGCCGAACAGCGCTTCGTGCGTGAGCGTGTCGTCCGGCAGCGCCACCGGCGAGCGCGTCCACACATGCTTGCCCGGCTTGCCGTGATGGCCGCCATAGATGTCGCCCGGATGGTCGGCGCGGAAGTCCACCGGCACCGGCCTGAACGGACGCTTGCCGCCCTCGGACAGCTTCTTCCAGGCGGCGATGCTGGACGGCAGCGTGTCGGGGTCGGGGCTGGCCGGCGCGGGGCGCTGGTGCTCCAGCCCGGCCTCGGTCGTCTGGAAGGAAGCCGACATCACGAAAATGCGCCGGCCTTCCTGGTAGGCGACCACGCGCCGCGTACTGAAGCTGCCGCCGTCGCGCACGCGCTCGACTTCATAGTCGATCGGCAGGCGATGGTTGCCGGCCAACAGGAACATCGAATGCAGCGAGTGCACGCGGCGCTCCGGCACCGTGACCGCTGCCGCGTACAGCGACTGGCCGACCACCTGGCCGCCAAACACGTTCGGGCTGCCCATGAAATGGCTCTGGCCACGATAGCGGTGTTCGCCGGTCTGCTCCAGCTTGAGCAGGTCAAGGATTTCCTGGGTATTGAAAAGGGTTTCGTCCACCATGTTGTTTGTCTTGCGTATGTTTAAAAATTCTTTTTCAGCGAGTCGCGCAGCTCGCGCTTGAGCACCTTGCCGATTGCGCTGCGGGGCAGCTGCGTTGTCAGCTCGACGGCGGCCAGGCGCTGCGTCTTGCCGAGGCGGCCGTTGGCCCAGTCGAGCACTTCCTCGCCCCGCACCGCAGCGCCTTCGCGCACCACGACGAAGGCGACCGGCGTTTCGCCCCAGCGCTCCGACGGCACGCCGACCACGGCGGCTTCCGCCACCGCCGGGTGCTGCACCAGCACGGCTTCCAGGTCGCTCGGATAAATGTTGAAGCCGCCCGAGATGATCATGTCCTTCTTGCGATCCATCAGCGTCAGGAAACCGTCCTCGTCGAAGCGGCCGATATCGCCGGTGCGGATGAAGCGTTTGCCGCTCGGGTCGTACCACTCGGCCTCGGCCGTCTTCTGCGGCTGCTTGTGGTAGCCGGCCATCATGGCCGGCGAGTGGCCGACGACCTCGCCCAGCGCCCCCGGCGGTACTTCACGGCCTTCTTCATCGATCAGCCGGATGTCGTGTCCGGGCGCCGGCTTGCCCACGGTGTGCAGCTTGTCCGGATACAGATGCGCTTCCAGCATGCAGGTGCCGCCGCCTTCGGTCATCCCATAGTACTCGATCAGCCCGCCCGGCCAGCGTTTCAGGATGTCCGCCTTCAGCGCGGCGGAGAACGGCGCACTGGTGCAGAACTTCATGCGGAACGACGACAAGTTATAGCGCCCGAAATCCTCGCGCGCCATGATGCGCTGGTATTGCACCGGCACCAGCATGGTGTGCGTGACGCGGTGCTTTTCCGCCAGCGCCAGGTAAGCGCCCGCCTCGAACTTGGCCATCATCACCACGGTACCGCCCATGCCGATGGTCGGGAAGAAGCAGACCAGCGTGGTGTTGGAATACAGCGGCGTCGAGATCAGCGCAACCGCGCTGCCGTCGTAGCCGTTGATGCGGCCGCGCTGCACATGGGTCCAGCGCATCGAGTGCGGCTGCACGATACCCTTCGGCGCGCCGGCGG
>NZ_LSTO01000001.1:4296812-4299203 GCF_002211445.1 Noviherbaspirillum denitrificans
AGCAACTGCTCGATCCGTTCAACCACAAATACACCGGCATCGTTCCGCTGTCGTCCGGCGCCGGCACCACGCTGCCGGCAGCTGCAACGACGGCTGGCCTGAGCGCATCCGCGTCGTCGGGCACGCGCTTCAACAACGACATCCAGTACACCGGCACGTTCGGCCCGGTCACGGTGCGCGCCGAGTACGCATTGGGCGAAGTCGCCGGCGACACCAGCCGCAGCGCGGCGCAAGCGGTCGGCGCCAGCTACACCGGCGGTCCATTGCTGCTGGCTGGCACCTACACGAAGAAGGAAACCGCGACCGGCTTCGACAACAAGGCTTACGTGGTCGGCGGCGGCTACAAATTCGGCGAGCTCCAGTTCAAGGCCGGCTACTCGAATGAAGAACAGGCAACCGCCGCCGCGGGCGACTTCGAGAACAACGTCGCCTGGGCGGGCGCGAGCTACCAGCTGTCCCCGGCGCTCGAACTCACCGCTGCGTATTACCGCTCGAAGTTTGAAAGCCGCACCACGACCGGCACGCGCAACCTGGCGATTGTCGGCGCGGCGTACGCCTTGTCGAAGCGCACCAACCTGTATGCGGAAGTGGACCTGAACCGTTACAAGGGCGCGCTGATCCCTGCATCCACCCAAACCAGGCAGACGGGATTCTCCGCCGGAGTGATGCACCTGTTCTAAGTCATGTCTCAACCAGGGTTGAGCTTTGGCCCGCTCGATGAGCGGGCCTTTTTTATGTGTGTAGAGAATGCAGGGCGCGCTCGCGCACCGGTCAGTTCCCGGTCCCTGCCTGCATGTTTTCGGACTGTTGCGGCTTGACCGGCTGCAGACTCGGCTGCGACGTGCCGCCGGGCGTTTTCACCACGGTCACGGTGCATTCCGCCAGCGCCACGACTTCCGACGACACGCTGCCAAGATAGCGCCGGAAAGCGGAACTGCCGCGCGACCCGATGACAATGTGATCGACCGCATTGACCTTTGCATAATCGATGATCGCCGTGGCCGCGTCGGGTGCTTCCAGCACATGGTAGGTAATTTTTTCCGCCGGGATGTTCAGCGGCCTTGCCCAGTGCTTCAGCCCGACCAGGTGCTTGACGTGGATGTTGCGGCCTTCCTTGTCCACCAGTTCATCCATGCCGATGCGGTTGGTTTTCTGCACCGTCACGCAGGCGAGGCGCGCGCCAGGTTCGGTCTGCAGCACGCGGCGCGCGGCCACGCGCAGCGATTCGGCGAGCGCTTCGGAACCATAGTTGAGGTCGATCGCGACCACGATGATCGGCGCACGCGTGAGCTGGGTGGAGGCCGACTGCTGCGGCACGTATTCCATCCCGACCGAGCGGAACCAGCGGCGGATCATCTTGAACAGTCCTTCGCGCACGCGCTTTTCGGCGCGGGCGGTCAGCTTCACCTGCTCCGGGTGCTGCAGTTCGAGCGCGAGCTGCGCGGCGGTGTCATGCCGCTTGTCGGGATTGACCTCGAGGCAGCGCAGGATCAGTTCCTGCAGCCATTTCGGGATCTGCGGATTGAGCGAGCGCGGCGGTACCGGGTCGCGGTAGAGCCGGCGGCGCAGGCCGGAAACAGTGGTCGGGAAGCCATAGGGGCGTTCACCGGTCGCAAGGTGGTACATCAGCACGCCCAGCGCAAACAGGTCGCTGCGCGGGTCGTTACGGATGTGCATCACCTGTTCCGGCGAGATGTAGGGGCCGGTGCCCATTGGCAGGCGGAATTCCTCGGCCAGCAGGTCCGGCAATTTGTCGTGCCGCGCCAGGCCGTAATCGATGAGGATGACTTCGCCCGTCTCGTGGAACATGATGTTGCTCGGCTTGACATCGAGGTGGATCACGTTCTGCCGGTGCAGGTCATGCAGCGCGGTGGCGACGCGGATGCCGATCGACACGACTTCATCGATCGGCAACGGTGCCTCGTCAAAACGGGAGCGCAGCGACTTGCCGGCGATCTCTTCCATCACGATGTAGGGCTGGCCGGTGAAGTCGCCCGACGCAACGAAATGCGGGACGTGGATGCCGGTCAGCTTCGGCATGATCATCTGCTCGACCTCGAAGCCGACGATGGCCGCCGGATCGGTGTTGTCGCCGAGGATGGGGATCTTCATGAGAAGCCGCGGATCGTCCGGCTTGCCGTCGACCCGGGTTACGTGCCACAGCGTTGCCATCCCGCCCTTGTGCAGCTTCTCCTCGACGCGGAAGCCGTCGATCACCATGCCGGGCGTGAGGCGGCTCATCTTCCGTGCTCTAGGCGGTTGCCGATGCTTTGCGGCAGGCCTGCCGCGCGGATCTTGGCGGCGGCGGATTCGTAATCGTAGGGGACGCGGAAATAGACCAGCTCGTTGGTCGCGTCGTCGAACAGCGCATAGCAGGCGGCGGGATTGCCG
>NZ_LSTO01000001.1:4299213-4302807 GCF_002211445.1 Noviherbaspirillum denitrificans
GCTGCGTCAGAATGCGACGCCGGCATAGCCCCACTGCGACGGGCTCACGTTCAGTTCTGGCGGCACAAAGCCGGCGCCGATCACGCCGATGTTATTCAGTGCATTCACCTGCACATTCTGCAGCTGCGCGATGTTCTGGTTGACGCCGATGTTGACGTTGGCAATCGGGCCGAGGTCTTTCAGCCAGGAATTGCCGCCGCGGACGGAGGCCATGGCGTGACGGTCGAGTTCGGTGGCGAGGGGCAGATCGCGGATCATGAGGGTGGGCATGGCGGTTCTCCTTGGGGCGGTCGTTGTTGGAGGGTCGGTGGAGGTACAGGCGTCCTCCACCGTGTGGTCGTCTGCTTAGAAGTTGATGTTGTTGTGCGCGGTCTGGGTCGGGTTGACGGTTGAGTCGATGCAGTTGGCGAAGGCGACGTTGTTGCCGTTGTTGTTCACCACATCCTGGCACTGGCCGATCATTTGCGATGCGTTGATCTTGGTGTCGGTGGCGCCGTAGCCGTAGCCGGGCATCCAGGACGGGACGGGGAGCTTTTCCTTGTAGAAGCCGCCGCGGACAGATGCCATGGCGGAGCGGTCCAGTTCGGTGGCGACGGCGAGGTCTTTGATGGTGAGGATCATGATGAATCTCCTTGAAGTGGTTTGGGTTGGAAGAGCATTTCGTTGCGCTCGACAGTCCTATTGCGAGGAGTGTGCCAGCGCGCCGGGAGATGCCGCGCCGTAGAGGCAAGTGTCTGAAAAATAGAGGAATTTTGAGGATTAAGCCGCTTTGTCGTGATATCTTTTCTGCAAGCTGGCGATGCTTGTGTGACGGCGTAATTCCAACAGGGCCGGCAGCAGTGTCGGATGCAAGGAGACAGGTAATAGGGACTGTCAAGACGGATGATGGAGTCCGATTGTCCCGGCCCTGAGCTTCATCAACGGCACATAAAGGCCGGCTGCTAAAGTCTTGCGATGAAAAGGGACAAGGCCCGGGAATTGCTACGAAAATGTCGTCAACCGAATAAGGACAAACTCTCATGCAAGCACGAATCAAGTCACTCGCATCGATCATGACCCTGTCGCTGTGCACAGCAGCGATGGCAAACACGGATAGCCTGACTGTGGAGATGAAGGTGCTCAGCGAAAGCGGCGCCGGCGCTTCCGCCGGCAAGGTGGTGATCCGCGAAACGCCGTACGGACTGGAGTTCACGCCGACGCTGACGGGATTGCAGCAGGGCGTGCACGGCTTCCATGTGCATGAAAACCCGAGCTGCGACGCGAAGGAGCAGAACGGGAAAATGGTCGCGGGCCTGGCGGCGGGCGGGCATTTCGATCCGGCGGGAACGAAGCGGCACGGCCTGCCCTGGGGTGACGGTCACCTTGGCGACCTGCCGCCGCTGTTTGCGGACATGAGCGGCAATGCGGCCAACCCGGTCCTCGCGCCGCGGCTCAAGCTGGCCGACGTGCGTGGACATGCCCTGATGGTCCACGCTGGCGGGGACAACCATTCCGATCATCCGGCGGCCCTGGGCGGAGGCGGCGCCCGCGTGGTATGCGGCGTAATCCAGTAAATCCGGAACGTCTTGAAATGCGAACCGCCCGATTCCGGGCGGTTTTTTTATTCCTGAAATCCTGAATCGGCCTGTCAGGCGGCCAGCTTGTGCGGCGCGTACTGGGCTGCAATTCGGGAAATTGCCAGTTGTGCCTGCGTCACTGTCTGGGAAGCGTTCTGGCGGATGCGATCGGATTCCGCCTTCGTGACGGTATGCATGCGCAGGCCCTGTTCCAGCATTTCGAAGACGTCTCGCTGCACCAGGCGCAGCGCGCTGCGGTGCTTTTCTGCCTCGGCGAGGATGCGTTCGTACTGGGCGGACGGCGCCAGGGAAGTCTGCGTGCGTGCCAGTTGTTTGGCGGTGTAAGCGAACGAGCGGACGGTCATGTCGGCTTCGAATTTAGGCTGAATGTCCATAAGGTTTCCTGGCGCGAGTGGTTGATACAAGGCACATAACGCACGAACCCCGGAATCGGTGGACAGGCTAACAATTGCTTACACATTGTTAAGCAGCGATTTCCCTTCAACTTATATGGTTAATCGGCCATGCCAAACGACAAAGGCCTGTCCGGTATTCCCGGCAGGCCTTTGTTGTCGACAAGGAAAGCGATCACAACGCGGCATTGGCGGCTGCCCATTGCGATGGGCTGACATCCAGTTTCAGCGGCCCGAAGCCTGCACCGAGCACGCCGATATTGTTCAGGGCATTCACTTCGATATTCTGCAACTGCGAAATGTTCTGGTTGACATCAATGTTGACGTTGGCGACCGGGCCAAGGCCCTGGAGCCAGGAATTGCCGCCGCGGACTTTCGACATGGCCTTGTCGTCGAGGTCATCGGCGCGAGGCAGGTCTTGTATGGTGAGGTTCGACATGGGTATTTCTCCTTGGTGATGCCGGCGGAGGCTGCGCCCCCGCCGCCGGGTTTCGAGATCAGAAGCTGATGTTGTTGTGGCCTGTCTGCGTCGGGTTCACGGTGGAACTGATGCAGTTGGCGAAGGCCACGCAGTTGCCGTTGTTGTTCGTCACGTTCTGCGCCTGGCCAATCAGCTGGCTGGCATCGACCGTGTACGTATTGGCTGCCGGCGAGGTGGTTTGCGGCATTCCTGCGCCTGGCGAGTACAGGGACATCGAGCCCGCGTATTCCTTGTTGTAGCCGCCGCGTACGGTTGCCATGGCCGAGTGGTCGAGTTCGACGGTGGTGGACAGGTCCTTGATCTTCAACGTGAACATGGTGATCTCCTTGAATCAGGCGTAGGCCGGATCAGAAATTGATGCTGTTGTTGGCGCTCTGGGTCGGGTTCACCGTCGAGGTGATGCCGCAAACAAAGGCCGCGTTGTTGCCGTTGTTGTTTTCCACGTTCTGCGACTGGCCGATCTGCTGTGTGGCGTCGAACGAGAACGAGCTCGGATAGCTCTTTTCGGGCGAGCCGTAGGACGGCGGGCAGTAAGTCGGCGTCCAGCAGGAGGGCTGCGGGTAGTAGCAGGTGCCGCCGGTGATGGAAGCCATGTCGGCGCTGTCGAGTTCGGTGGCGTTGGCGAGGTCTTTGATGTGCAGGGTAGTCATGTCAGGTCTCCTTGGGTGGTCAGGTAATCGAGTCGGTGCTGCGAAATCAGAAGTTGATGTTGTTGTTGGCGGACTGGGTCGGGTTCACCGTCGAGGTGATGCCGCTGGCGAACGCAACGTTGTTGCCGTTGTTGTTCTGCACGTTCTGCGACTGACCGATCTGCTGGGTGGCGTCAAACGAGAACGAGCTCGGCTGGTAGTTCGATTGGGGCGCGCCGTAGACGGGCGGGCAGTAGTAAGCCGGGGTCCAGCAGGAAGGCTGCTTGTAGTAGCAGCCGCCGGCAACGGAAGCCATTTCGGCGCGGTCGAGTTCGGTGGCAACGGCGAGGTCTTTGATGTGCAGAGCGGTCATGGTGTATCTCCTTGGGTATGGGGTGGTTGGGTTGGTCGAGCATTTCGTTGCGCTCGACAGACATATTGCGAGGAGTGTGCCAGCGCGGATATTCGACCTTGGGCTGTGCGTAAGTGATTGAAATTAAAGAGAAATGCTCCCT
>NZ_LSTO01000001.1:4302817-4309835 GCF_002211445.1 Noviherbaspirillum denitrificans
ATGAGAAGGACGGCACTGCGCATGATTGCTGTTTCGCTGGCGTGTAAAGAAGGTATTCCCGCATCTTGTCACGACAGGGCTGTGATCGCAATCAACCGTCTACTGAAGTACTTCCTCGCAAATCCGGGCGGCAGTTTCCCGCGCTTCGCGTACCTGCCGTCTTCCATTCGGACGAAGCGAGACACATCGCACACCATCGTTCCTGACACTGCGCACGATCAGTCCGATCTTCTCCAGAGGCATCAGTTGAAGCAGGAGTCGCGAGCGCGGCATGCTCAACTCTTGCGCGAGTTCGGCGGCCGGCAATGCGCCGCCGGCCGAGTCCAGTGCGTCGAGCAGCACAAAGTCCGCCCACGACATGCCGTGCCGGATGCCGAGTTCGTCATCCATGGCGAAACAGAGCGCAGCTTGCTTGCGGTGCTGCTCGAGGCAAATGTCGAGTGGGTTCATTGCGCTGCTCCCGGTTGTTGCTGGAATTCCTCGCGGTAGAGCTGTTCAAGTGCTCGCAGCTCCGAGGCATAGTCAAAATCAGGATCGTCCTTTTCCTTGAGCAGGTCGACGATCTCGAAGTCGAAGCGCTCCGGCCCGCCCTGGTTCCATGCCGCCTGGAGCGCCTTGTTGGTATGCGAGCGCAGGCGCAACTCGAATTGGGCGCGATTGATCGCGGCATGCACGTCGCGGCTGGATGCGACCAGCACTTGTCCTGTTTCCTTGTCGCGGACGATGTAGATGCCCATCGGTGGAAACGAGTCGCGCGCGCGGCGGGACAGTTCGCGTCGGGTAGTGTGATCAACAGGGAACGACATGGAAAAGTCCTTTGAATGTGGCAAGTGATGGCCAAGCATCACGGATTGGCAAGCGCGAGCACATAGTCGCGGACGTCAGCGGGCCAGGCGGCGGCAATGTTCGCCAGACGTTCCGGCTCGCCGGCAAAGAGTGCGCGGCTCGCTTCCTCGAAGCCCGGGAAATTCCCGGCCAGGACCGCCATCGCGTTGTAGCTGCGCTCCTGCGCGTGGCGCCGCTGGTCACGCTCGGTGCTCGCGCGCCTCGCTTCATGCACCAGCTTGCGCAAGGCGACCGACGCGCCTCCCGGTTGTGAGGCCAGCCAGTCCCAATGCTCCGGCAGCAAGGTCACTTCACGCGGCACCACGCCCAGGCGGGGGCGGCCGCGACCTGCCTTGGCCGGTTTTTCTTCGGGCAGGGCGGGCGCATCGGCAAGGGACTCGGCAACGTATCGCGCCTGTACGTCGGCGGCGGTCCCGCGCAGGTCGAGCTCGGTCTGCTTTCCTGTTTCGTCGTCAAGAATCAGCGGCGTGGCTTCCTGGTCGCGTTGCAGGAGTCCATGAAGGACGACCGCAACGTCGCTCAATTTGCCGGATGCGACCACCTTTGATGCGTAAAAGGCGGTGTAGGTGTGGTGTTGAGGAAGCGACATGGCGAGTGTTCGATATTGCGCGGGTAAAAAGCAGTCCGCTTATATTATCCGGGTAAAATTCATAAGTCAATAATACCCGGATAAAATTACCGCGTAGCGCATGCGCCGCCATCACTTGCACTGCGGCTGAGCCGGTCTATATAATTCATATACGTTTCATATATGGTGAATGACATGGGCATAGTCAATATCGACGGCGATCTGCACGATCAAATCCGCAAGGCGAGCGTGGTGTCGTGCCGGTCGATCAACGCGCAGGCGGCCTTCTGGATCAAGATCGGCATGCTGTGCGAAATGAATCCGACGCAGACCTTCAACGAAATCGTCGCCCGCGAACTGCGTGCCGCCGGCGTGACGCCGCAAGCCGTCCAGGGCGTCGCGGCATGACCAAGCAGCCGCAAGAAATCGCCTTGCTGGCCGAGTCAGGGAAGTTGCTGGCGGAGGTATTCGGCTACCTGGACCGGCTGGACCTGATCGGCATGTCGACCATGCAGGTCAACGATATGGTCGACAGCTTCATCGTGGACACGCTCAACGCGCGGCCGGCAAGCAAAGGGCAGTACGGGTTTGCCTATGCGCTGAACTCTTCCCGCAACAACGTGGTTTGCCACGGTGTTCCCTCGGCGTCAGAACTTTTGCAAAGCGGCGATATCGTCAATTTCGACATCACGCTGGAGAAGAACGGCTATATCGCCGATTCCAGCAAGACTTATCTGGTGGGTGAGGTGTCGCCTTTGGCAAAACGGCTTGTGCAAGTCACTTACGAAGCGATGTGGAAAGGCATCAAGGCCGTTCGTCCAGGCGCCCGGCTGGGCGACGTGGGACATGCCATCGAACGCCACGCGCGGAGCAACGGCTATTCGGTCGTGCGGGAATATTGCGGACACGGCATCGGGCGCGAAATGCACGAGCCGCCGCAGGTGCTGCATTGGGGCAAGCCGCGCACGGGCCTGGTGCTGCGCGAAGGAATGGTGTTCACCATCGAACCGATGATTAACCAGGGCCGTGAATCTGTCCGGACCGAAGAAGACGGCTGGACCGTCGTCACGCGCGACGGCCAACTGTCCGCGCAGTTCGAGCACACCGTCGCCGTGACCCGCAACGGTGTGCGGGTCTTGACCTTGCGCGCCGGGGAACAGGTACCGAACTGAGCCGTCGCGGCTAAAGCATGGAAACGAACATCACCAGCACGGCGACGGTCATGGCGAGCGTCGCCGCCCATCCGAGGTATTTCAAGCGCTTCGTCACGACGAAAGGTCCCATGATTTCACGGCGCTGCGCCATGACCATCATGACGGCCATGATGGGCACCGAGATCACACCATTGATGACCGCCGCCCAGTAGAGTGCCTTGATCGGGTCGATGTCCGAAATCCCGACTGCGGCGCCAATCAGCGTGGACGCGGCGATGATCGCGTAAAACCGCTTGCCCATGGCCAGGCGCAGGTCCAGTCCCTTGCTCCAGCCGAATGCTCCCGCCACCGCGTAGGCCGCCGACCCAGCCAGCACCGGGATGGCCAGCATGCCGGTGCCGACGATTCCTGCACCGAACAGGATGAACGCAAATTCTCCCGCGATCGGCCGCAGCGCCTCGGCTGCCTGGGCGGATGTCTGGATATCCGTCAGGCCGTTCCTGAACAGGGTCGTGGCGGTCGTCAGCATGATGAAGAACGCGATCAGGTTGGAAATGCCCATGCCGATGTAGGTATCGATCTTGATGCGATTCAGGTGCGCGCGCGCCTGCGCGGGTGCTTCGCGCAGCGATCGCGCATCCGGATCGGCGTTCACTTCCTCGACTTCCTGCGACGCTTGCCAGAAGAACAGATAGGGGCTGATCGTCGTGCCCAGGATGGCGACCGCCGTCGTCACGTATTCGCGGTTGAATGTAATGTGGGGCGCTACCACGCTGCGCAACACATCGAACCACGGGACGTGTACCGAGAATACGACGACAACGTAAGCCAGCAGCGCCAGGGTGAGCCACTTGAGCACATGCACATAGCGGTTGTACGGGATGAAGACCTGCAGCAGCACGGAGATGGCGCCGAACAGCACGGCGTAAATGCCGTGCGAGCCCCCCGCGATCAGGCGCATGGCATCCGCCATGGCAGCGATATCCGCGCCGATATTGATCGTGTTGGCGACCAGCAGCATGCCGACAATGGCGTAGAGCAGCCACGGTGAAAAGGTGTCGCGGATATTGCTGGCCAGTCCCTTGCCGGTCACGCGGCCGATCCGTGCGCTCACGATCTGGATGCCGACCATCAGCGGATAGGTGAACAACAGCGTCCACAGCATGTTGTAACCGAACTGCGCGCCGCCCTGCGAATAGGTAGCGATGCCGCTCGGATCGTCGTCCGCCGCGCCGGTAATGAGCCCGGGGCCGAGTTTCTTGTACCACGGTAACGCGGGGCGTGTTTTTGCCTTGGTCTTTTGCATCGAGATGTGTTGCATGGTTGATCCTATCGGACCGGGGAAGGGGACAAGAGGTATTTGCTGGGACTACAAGGACCCATGGGAATTTCGTGGAATAAAGACGAAGGTTGCGTTATGCCAAATTGGGAGTGCGGTGACGCCGGTTCCTCCTACTAGGCGGCGTCGACTTCTTCCCCCGCGGTAATCGATGCATCGGGATCAAACCGCGGAAAGCTGACGGTAAACGTCGTCCCTTTTCCGCCCGCTCCGGAACCAATGCTGACGGTCGCATCATGCAAGGTCACGATCTCGTGCACGATCGCCAGCCCCAGCCCGGTTCCCGGCACCTTGACGTCGAGACGGCGATAACGGCTGAACACCGCCTCGCGCTCAGCTTCGGGAATGCCTGGACCGGTGTCTTCCACGAAGAACTCCACCCGGTCGCCGGCCTCGCGGCAGCGCACCGTGACGGAGGCACCGACGGGTGAATAGCGCAAGGCGTTGTCCACCAGGTTATCGATGAGGTCGCGCAGCATCAAGGTGTCGCCCGACACGCATGCCGGCGCAAGTTCAAAGCCGATGTCGATCTTTTTCTGGTCGGCGACGAAGACGATTTGCTGGATGGCTTCTTCCACCAGCTTGTCGAGCCGCACTGCTTCGAAGCTGCGCTTTTCCGTGTTGTTCGCTTCGGTACGCGCGAGCGCGAGCAGCTGGTTCGTCTGCCGGATCATGCGGTCCGTGGTGCTGGACATGAGGCCGACGGTGTGCGCGATTTCCGGATCGCCTGCATATTTTTCCTGCAGCAGGCTTGCCTGGGCCTTCAGCCCTGCAAGCGGTGTGCGGAGCTGATGTGCTACATTCGCAAGGAAGTGCTGGCGCGCTTCGCCGTCGCTTTTCAGCCGATGCAACAGGTCATTGATTGCCTTGGCGAGCGGATGCAGTTCGACCGGCAGGTCTTCTTCCATCGGCGACAGTTCCGTGCTGGTACGCGCCTCCAGCGCGCTGCGCATGCTCTGCAGCGGGAACAAGCCTTCCCGCACGGCGAACCAGACGATCGCCGCTGAAATGGCAAGCAGCGTCGCTTCCAGCCCGAGCAGGGTCAATATGATGTTGGCCTGGACCTGGCGCCGGTTTTCCAGCGTCTCGGCGACGCCGATCAGCAGCGACTGCGTGCCGACCACGGTGCGCATCACCACGAAGCGCACCTGTTTGCCGCGCAGCCTTCCACTGTAAGGAAACGGCTGGTTCACTGCCGCGGGGACGAGCAGTGGCGGAAAATCCGTGTCGCCGATCAGTGTGTCCGTTCCATGTCGGATCACGTAATAAATCTGCCCGGCGATATTGGCGCGCAGAAGACGCATGTCGTCTTCCGGCAATTCCAGCCGGATCCCTTCATCCGACAGGCGCAGGTACATCCGCAGGTCGAAGGCGATTTCGGCGAGATTCTGGTCGAGCGCCTTTTGCGCGGGCAACCAGGCAATCATGTACACCGTCAGCGCGCCGATCATGTTGATGACCAGCAGCGGCACGCACAGCCATTTGATCAGGTCGCGCTGGATGCTGCCGCTCATGCCGGCAGTTCTTCCAGCATGTAGCCGAATCCCCGGATGGTGCGGATCGCGACGCCGGAACCCGCGATCTTCAGGCGGACGCGCGACACATACACTTCGACCGCGTTGAGCGTGAGTTCCTCGCCCCACGGCACGACCGCGTTCAGGATCTGTTCCTTGGAGACGACGCGGGAAGCCTGTTGCAAGAGATACTGCAGGACTGCCCATTCGCGCGCGGACAGCTCGATCGGCTGGCCGTTCACGCGCGCACGTTTGGTGGTCTGGTCGAGCGACAGGCCCTTGAAGGACAGTTCATCCTTGCGGCCGCCGGCGCGCCGTGCAAGGGCCTTGATCCGCGCCACCAGTTCGGGCGGCGCGAAAGGTTTGACGAGGTAATCGTCGGCGCCGAGCTCCAGTCCGCGCACACGGTCGTCCACCGCATCGCGCGCAGTCAGCAGCAAGACCGGCACGCTGTTCGCCCGCTCGCGCAAGCGGCGCACCACCTCGAAGCCGTCGATGCCGGGGATGCCGATGTCGAGGACGACCACGTCGGCCTGGCTGCGCTGCAGGATGTTGTCGGCATCGATGCCGTTGGTGGCCACGTCCACGACCATGCCGTGGCCGTTCAGGATGCGAGCCACGCCGTCTGCCAGGACCCTGTCGTCTTCCACCAATAGGATGTGCATTTCAATCTGCCCATCGTGCAACGCGCATGTTGCGCGGCACGGGCGCCTGTCTTGTTACCGAGTCTCAATACTAAGGGAACCGGCCTGTTTGTGGCAATCCATGCTGTTTGTCAGCATTTTGTCAGCAATCCTTCAGGAATTTGACAGGGAGCGTAGATATAGTCGCCATGTCCCCGTCCATCCCGGCGGGGTAGCAAATAACCAATTACTACTTGGAGACGGTGATGCCATCATTCATCCGGGATCCCAAGGACTTCTGGTCCGGGGTCATATTCATCATATTCGGCCTTGCTGCCGTCATCATCGGGCGCGACTACTCGATGGGGACGGCAGGACGCATGGGGCCGGCTTACTTCCCAACCATTCTCGGCGGCATCCTCGCACTGATCGGCCTTGCCGGCGTGGCCCGTTCCATGTTCAAGAGTGGCGAAGGCATCGGCCGCTTTGCCGTGAAAGAAAATGTCCTGATCCTGGTCGCAACCGTCCTGTTCGGCGTGCTGATCCGTGGCGCCGGCCTGGCGATTGCCGTCATCGTGCTGGTCATGGTCAGCGGCTACGCTAGCACCAAGTTCAAGATCCTTCCCTTCCTCGCGGTCGCGGTCGGCATGGCGGTGTTTACGGTGCTGGTATTCAATGTCGGACTCGGCTTGCCGATGCCGATGTTCGGTTCCTGGTTCGGTTTCTAAGGAGCGCAGCACATGGAAATCCTGACCAATCTTGCCATTGGCTTCGACACCGCGCTGTCGCTGACCAATATGTTCTACTGCCTGATCGGCGTGTTCCTCGGCACCGCGATCGGCGTGCTGCCCGGCCTCGGCCCGGTCGCCACCATCGCGATGCTGCTGCCGGCAACGTTCTCGCTGCCCCCGATCTCGTCGCTCATCATGCTGGCCGGTATCTATTACGGCGCACAGTACGGCGGGTTCCCCACC
>NZ_LSTO01000001.1:4309845-4312606 GCF_002211445.1 Noviherbaspirillum denitrificans
CAGGCCGATGTCGAGCAGCACGACTTCCGGACGCCATTCCTCGACCGCGGCCACCGCTGCCAACCCGTCGAACACGACCGACACCTCGTTGCCGAGCAGGCGCAGGATTTCGCCCGCGGATTCGGCGGCGTCCACATTGTCGTCCACGACAAGGACGCGTTTGCCTTGGGCGGCGGGGATTGGAGAAAGCGCGATCGTCATTGCATTCATCCCGTATTGTCGTTGGTTGCATGCGCATCCTGCGCGGCAACGGCTATTATGGAAGTTCATCCGGCACATCCATTGACATCCATCATTGCCGCCGCCGGGAACTGCAGAAACAACGCGCCGGAGTTTCCCCTTGATCACGCTCTACGAATACACGCGCCAGCCGCGCTACTGGGTGGCGCATGATGAAGAAGGTTACTGGCTGGTGCCCGCACGCAACGGCGGGTGGGAGGACCGCGTCCCGTTTGTCGGCCATGCCGTCAACCTTCGTCTGGTCACTGATATGGAAGGCATCGACCTCGGGCTACCGGCAGGCGAGGTCTAGAGTGTTGCTACTAAGAACAGGCAGCATTCCTCTTGTAGACTCACCCGACTTGTCACCGGAGACACAACAAGATGAAGACCGCCTACCCGCACCTGCTCGCCCCGCTCGACCTCGGCTTCACCACGCTGCGCAACCGCGTGGTCATGGGCTCGATGCATACCGGCCTGGAAGACCGCTTCTTCAACTATCCGAAACTGGCCGCCTACTTCCGTGAACGCGCGAAGGGCGGCGTCGGCCTGATCGTCACCGGCGGCATCTCGCCCAGCAGGCAGGGTTGGCTGCTGCCCTTTGGCGGCACGCTGAACAGCCTGTTCGATGTGCCCAACCACCGCAAGGTCACCGGTGCCGTACATGAAGAAGGCGGCAAGATCCTGATGCAGATCCTGCACGCCGGCCGCTACGGCTACCAGCCCTTCGTGGTGTCGGCATCGGCGGTCAAGTCGCCGATCTCGATGTTCACGCCGCGCGAACTCGACGAGAAGGGCATCCTGCGCACCATCCGCGATTACGTGCGCTGCGCGACGCTGGCGAAGAAGGCCGGCTACGACGGCATCGAAGTGATGGGCAGCGAGGGCTACCTCCTCAACCAGTTCCTTTGCGCGCGCACCAACCGCCGGACCGATCGCTGGGGTGGATCGATCGAGAACCGCATGCGTTTGCCGGTGGCAATCGTGAAGCAGGTGCGCGAAGCGGTCGGCCGCGACTTCATCATCATGTACCGCCATTCGTTGCTGGACCTGGTCGAAGGCGGCAACACCTGGGATGAGGTGGTGGCGGTGGCGAAGGCGGTGGAACAGGCCGGCGCGACCATCATCAACACCGGCATCGGCTGGCACGAGGCGCGAGTACCGACCATCGTCACCTCGGTGCCGCGCGCAGCCTTCCGCAGCCTTGCGGGACGCCTGCGCAAGGAGATCGGTATCCCCGTCGTCGCGTCGAACCGCATCAACATGCCCGGCGAGGCGGAAGACATCATCGCCGGCGGCGACGCCGACATGGTCTCGATGGCGCGTCCCTTCCTCGCCGACCCGGACTTCGTGAACAAGGCCGCCGAGGGACGCGCGGACGAGATCAACACCTGCATTGCCTGCAACCAGGCCTGCCTCGACCATACCTTTTCCAACAAGCGCGCAAGCTGCCTCGTCAATCCGCGCGCCGCGCATGAGACGGAACTGGTCTACGCAAAGACGGCGCAGCCGCGCCGCGTTGCGGTGGTCGGCGCAGGACCGGCCGGATTGTCGGCGGCGACCGTGGCGGCCGAGCGCGGACATCGCGTCACGCTGTTCGAGGCGAGCGGCCGTATCGGCGGGCAGTTCAACTATGCGATGCGCGTGCCGGGCAAGGAAGAATTCCGCGAGACGCTGCGCTACTTCCGCAAGCGGGTCGAACTGACCGGCGTCGAACTCGTGCTCAACCGCAGGGTCACGCGCGAGGAATTGCTGCGGCAAGGCTTTGATGACGTGATCGTCGCCACCGGCATCGTGCCCCGTGCGCCGCGCATCGAGGGCATCGGCCATCCCAAGGTGCTGTCCTACCTCGACGTGCTGAAGGACGATGTGCCGGTCGGCAAACGCGTGGCAGTGGTCGGCGCAGGCGGGATCGGTTTCGACATCAGTGAATTCCTGCTGCACGATCCGCAGGTCGCGCTGCCTGTTCCGTTGCGGCACTGGCTGGATGAATGGGGCGTGGACCTTGATGCAGAGGCCGGCGGCGGCCTGCGCAAACCGGTTCCCGAGAAGCCGGTGCGCGAAGTCTTCCTGCTGCAGCGCAAGGCATCGAAACCTGGCGCAACACTCGGCAAGACTTCGGGCTGGGTGCATCGCGCGACCTTGCAGCGCAAGGGCGTGCAAATGCTGGCTGGCGTCGAATACCGCAGGATCGATGACCGCGGGCTGCATATCACTGTCGGCGGCGCGGAGCGCGTGCTCGAAGTGGACAATGTGGTGATCTGCGCCGGGCAGGAATCATTGAAGGAACTGATGCCCGCGGAGCAGGCAAGCAGCGGGCCGCGCTTCCACCTGATCGGCGGGGCGGCGCTGGCAGCGGAGCTGGATGCCAAGCGGGCAATCCGGGAAGGGGCGGAGCTGGCGGCGAGGATCTGATCTCGTCGCGCATCCCGCATGAAGGAAAACGCGGGCAGCCGCGTACGGCTCATGAGCGGGGAGCTGGAGCGCTGGTCGCATTCTTCCTTGCAACCGCCATGCGGAAGAGTATTGCCGCCGCCAGTGC
>NZ_LSTO01000001.1:4312616-4316981 GCF_002211445.1 Noviherbaspirillum denitrificans
GATTTCGTGGCCACTGTCAGATGCTTGCGCGGACGCGATTGCGCGAGGTCAAATGCGTAACGCAACACACGGTCGGTTCCGGTGCGCGTGAATACCGATTCCTGGATGACGAGTTCACGCTCGGTGCCTTCGAACATCCGCCCGCCAAGCGCGGTGTATTCGCCTTCCGTGTTTTCGCGCACCACGAAGAAATCGATGTCGCCCGGCTTGCGGTTGGCCAGCGGGCAAGGGACGCCTTCGAACAGACGCACCGGGCGGAGGTTGATGTACTGGTCGAATTCGCGCCGGAACTTGAGCAGCGAACCCCACAGCGAGACGTGGTCCGGCACCTTGGCCGGCCAGCCTACTGCCCCGAAATACAGCGCATCGCAGTCGCCGATCTGGTCCCGCCAGTCCGGCGGCATCATGCTGCCGGTCTGTTCATAGTAGGCGCAACTCGCCCATTCGATGTCCTTGAATTCGAGCGCGAGCGAAAAACGCTCCGCAGCGGCGCGCAGCGCCCGCATGCCTTCCGGCATGACTTCAATGCCGATGCCGTCTCCAGGGATGACGGCAATCCTGAAGGGCTTATGTTGTTGTGTTGTCATGGGCAGCTTCCGAAACGTATCAGTGTGGCCATCCTACCTTGTTCCGCCGAATGGGGCAGCGGCTGTCATATACAATCGCGGCATGACTGAGCTTGATATTCTCCTCCCGTTCGGCCTGCCCCCCCCGGAACTGGCCGGCGACCTGCTGAAGCAGCTGGATGCCCCTTCCCTTGCCCTGCTTTCCTCCCGCGCCAAATCCGAAAACGGACGCCATGAAACAGTTGACGGATTCCGGCGCGCACTGCCGCACGAGCAATGGCTCGCGCGGCAATTCGGACTGGACGCGTCAGAAAAGACGAACAGCAGCCCGGCGATTGCCGCCGCCTGGATGCCTGAACTCGACCTATCGCCAGATCCCGGCACATGGTTCGCATTGCAACCAGTCCATATCCACATTGCCCGCGACCACCTTGTCCTGACCGATCCGCGCCAGCTTGTCTTATCCGAGGACGACTCGCGTGCCCTGTTCGAGATCGCAGCACCGTTGTTTGAGGAAGCTGGAAAGCGCGTGCTATACGGCAACGCGACAACCTGGTTCGTCGAGGCCGACGAGTGGCGCGACCTGGAAACCGCAACGCCCGACGCCGCAGCCGGCCACAACATCGACATCTGGATGCCCAAGGGACCGGGCGAGCGCGACTGGCGCAAGGTCCAGAATGAGGTACAGATGCACTGGTACGGCCACCCCCTCAACGACGAACGGGAAGCGCGCGGCTTGAAGCCGGTGAATTCACTCTGGCTGTGGGCCGGCCCCTCGACGCACGGACAGGAAAAGCGCTGTCATTACGACAAGGCCTTCAATTTGTCGGGATATCAGCGCGCGTTGCGCCAATACCTGCCTGCGCATGGAGAAGCAAGCAATGCGGCCGACCTGGTCTCGTCGGCGGCTGGGAGGAACATGCTGTACCTCGACGACCTGCTCGAGCCCGCTTTGGCAAATGATTGGGGCCGATGGCTCGGGCACATGCAACACCTTGAAGAGTCATGGTTTGCCCCCTTGCTGGAAGCGCTGCAGTCCGGCAGGATCGACACGGTCTCCCTGATTGCCACCCACGATTCGCGCATTTCGCGGTTTACCGTTACACGCTCGTCCCTGAGAAAATTCTGGGTCAAACCTTCCCTCACACCGCTATGTCCGTGACCCGCATCCACACCCGCAACGTGCCCTTCCGCACGGCGGAAATGCTACGCCAGCAAGGCGTCCACCCCGTGCTCGCGCGCATCTATGCGTCTCGCGGACTGTCCGATGTAGCGGAACTGTCGAGTGAACTCGGCGCGCTCATCAACCCGTCCGGCCTGCTGCATATCGATGCAGCCGCTTCATATCTCGCAGACGCCATTACCGCCGGCAAGAAACTCGTCATCGTCGCCGACTACGATTGCGATGGCGCAACAGCCTGTGCGGTTGCCTTGCGCGGCCTGCGTTCGCTCGGCGCGCGGGTCGACTTCATCGTGCCCAACCGATTCGAATATGGTTACGGCCTCACCCCGGAAATCGTCGAACTGACCGTCCGCGAAAAGTCTCCCGACATCATCGTGACGGTGGACAACGGCATCGCCAGCATCGAGGGCGTGGCCGAGGCGAAACAGCGCGGGATCGACGTCGTTGTCACCGACCACCACCTGCCGGGCGACCGGCTTCCCGATGCCCGGGTCATCGTCAATCCCAACCAGCCGTCCTGCGGCTTTCCGAGCAAGAACCTGGCGGGCGTGGCCGTGATGTTCTATGTGCTGCTGGCGTTACGCGCCGAACTGCGCAAGCGCGGCGTTTTCGATGCGCAAAACCAGCCCAAGCTGGATGCCCTGCTCGACCTGGTCGCGCTTGGCACCGTAGCCGACGTGGTCAAGCTCGATGCCAACAACCGTATCCTCGTCGCGCAAGGCCTCAAGCGCATGCGTGCCGGCCGCATGCAGCCCGGCGTGGCGGCCCTGTTCCGCGCGGCCGGACGCGAAGCCCGCCGCGCCACACCCTTCGATCTCGGGTTTGCCGTCGGCCCGCGCCTGAATGCCGCAGGCCGCCTGGCGGACATGTCACTGGGCATCGAATGCCTGACCACCGACGACGAAGGCCGTGCCTGGGCCATCGCCCAGCAGCTAGACGCCATCAACCGCGAGCGGCGCGACATTGAAGCCGACATGCAGGACACGGCAATGCTGCATCTCGACAGCTTCGAGCCGCACAATAGGACCACCATCAGCGTTTTCGATGAATCCTGGCACCAGGGCGTGATCGGCATCGTCGCTTCCCGGTTGAAGGACAAGTTCTACCGTCCGACGATCACCTTTGCTCCCGGCGGCGAAGGCCTGATCAAGGGCTCGGGCAGGTCCATCGCCGGCTTCCACCTGCGCGACGCACTCGACCTCGTCTCCAAGCACGCGCCCTCGGTCATCACCAAATTTGGCGGCCATGCAATGGCAGCCGGCCTCACCATCCGTGCCGAAGGCTTCGATGCCTTCGCCGATGCCTTCGAAGCGGTCGGTCGTGAATGGCTGACGCAGGCACAGCTGGAGCGCGTGGTGGAAACCGATGGACCGCTTGAGGAAGCCTATTTCTCGACGCAGTTCATCGAACTCATCGACAGCCAGGTCTGGGGCCAAGGGTTCGCGCCACCGGTGTTCTGCGACGAATTCCGCGTCATCAGCCAGCGCATCCTCAAGGAAAAGCACCTGAAATTGCTTCTGGAAAAGAACGGCAAACGCTACGACGCGATCTGGTTCGGCCACACCGATGACCTGTCCGAACGCGCAGTGGTGGCTTACAGACTGGACGCGAACGAATACAACGGCGTCACGCGTGTCCAGCTCATGGTCGAACACGCGCAGCCGGCATGACGATTTACCAACGACTCTGCCGCCTTTCCGGGGACAGGGTCGGTTATAATGTCCGGTTTGATTGCAATTGGAATCGCCATGGAAGCCGAACGCCTCAATTCCCTCTCCTCCCTCCTTGCGGACCTGAGCACCCGCACGGCCGAACTACGGAGGTATCTTTGACTTCGATGTGAAGTCCGAGAAGCTCGAACAAGTCAACGCCGAACTGGAAGACCCCAACGTCTGGAACGACCCGAAACGGGCCCAGGACCTCGGCAAGGAAAAGAAATCGCTGGAAGCGATCGTCCTCACCCTCACCAAGATCGATGCCGACCTCGCCGATGCCCGCGACCTGTTCGCGATGGCGCGCGAAGAGCAGGATGAAGACACCCTGGTCGCCATCGAAGGCGATGCAGAAGAACTCAGGAAGCAGGTCGAAGGCATGGAGTTCCGCCGGATGTTCTCCAATCCGATGGATCCCAACAACTGCTTCGTCGACATCCAGGCCGGCGCTGGCGGCACCGAAGCCCAGGACTGGGCTTCGATGCTGATGCGCCAGTACTTGCGCTACTGCGAACGCAAGGGTTTCAAGACCGAGATCCTCGAACAGTCCGACGGTGAAGTGGCCGGCATCAAGACCGCGTCCATCAAGGTCGAGGGCGATTACGCATACGGCTTCCTGCGCACCGAAAGCGGCGTGCACCGCCTGGTTCGCAAATCGCCGTTCGACTCCGCCAATGGCCGCCACACCTCGTTCTCGAGTGTGTTCGTCTATCCGGAAGTCGACGAGTCGATCGACATCGACATCAATCCCGCCGACGTGCGCACCGACACCTACCGCGCATCCGGCGCGGGTGGCCAGCACATCAACAAGACCGACTCGGCGGTGCGCCTGACGCACATCCCGTCCGGTATCGTCGTGCAGTGCCAGAACGACCGCAGCCAGCACCGCAACCGCGCCGAAGCG
>NZ_LSTO01000001.1:4316991-4319146 GCF_002211445.1 Noviherbaspirillum denitrificans
AAAGGGAAATCGCACAAAGTAGCGAACTGAAGGGTGGGTGAGGCCGCCGAGGTAGAGCGAAGCGATACCCACCCTACGATTCTTTATCCTCGCCGTGACGAGAGCACAATCCCGCCCACGATCATCACAAACGCCGCTGCATGATACGCATGCGGCAGTTCCCCGAGGAAGGCCGACGACATCAATGCCGCGAACAACGGCGTGAGGTTGTTGAAGAAGGCGGCGATGTTCGGGCCGACACGCTGCACGCCCGCGCCCCAGCAGCGGAAGGCGATGATCGCCGGACCGGCGGCGACATACAGCAGCGCGGCCGCCAGCGGCCAGCCCCAGGCAATGTGCCTGGGACCCGTTGCCCATTCCGCCGCCGCGAAAGCGCCCGACCACATGACGCCGAACGTCACCTGCGCCAGCAGGAAGGCTGCCCAGTTGCCGCGTATCGCTTCCGGCTCCTTGCGTCCGGTCAGCAGCCAGCTGTAGACCGACCAGACGATGGTGGCGAGCACCATGTACAAGTCCCCCGGCACCAGGCGCATCGACACCAGCTGGCGCCATTCTCCATGGCTAAGCACGATCAGTACGCCGGCCACCGACAGCAGCGCGCCGGCCACCTGCCTGCGCGACACGCCGGCGCCGAAGAACATCCATCCGATCAGCAGCATCCACACCGGCATGCTCGCCGCGACCAGCGTGACGTTGATCGGTGTCGAACTCTGCAGCGCGAGGTATTGCAAGGCGTTGTACATGCCGACGCCGAGCAGGCCGAGGATGGCGAAGCGACGCCAGTGCTGCCACATGCCGCTGCCCGCGCGGAACACCCATCCCGCCATCGGCGCCAGGATCAGCAATGCGATCGCCCAGCGCAGGAAGTTGAGCGTGATCGGCGGCACCATCGCATTGACCAGCCGGCCCACGACCGCATTGCCCGCCCACAGCAGCGGTGGAACGACGAGCATCAGTGCGGTGGCGGGTGTGAGGGGATGGTTCATGCTTCGATGGAAAGGCTTGCAAGGGAGCCAAGAGAATACTTGATTTCACGCGCGGTCGCCGACGACAGTAAAATCCTGAACCAAGATGATCAGGACGCTGGAAAACCGCTTTTACTATCTCGACAACTTCCATACGGTCGTCAACTGGATCGGGGAACGTTACGACGCGTTGCTGGACGATGCGGAGCGTACCTTCATCGCGCGCTTCGCCACGGTGCCGCAAGCTTCACGCGCGCTGCTGGTGCGCATGGTGATGCGCAAGGGCGAGCTGTTTCGATCCGACAAGCTGCGCTATGAAGAAATCGGCAACACGCGCGATGCGGCAGCACTGCTCGCCGACGCCGGCTGGATCGACTGCGACCCGCAGCTGACGCTCGATGAACTGTTCTCGCTGCTGACCAAGGCCGAGATCGACCTCCTGTTCCGCGACCGCCTGCCGAAAGGCGCGCGCAAGGCGGAACAGCTCGACGCGCTGCGCGATGCGTTCGCGGAGGCACGCGTCTTTTCGCAATGGCATCCGCAGTCGAAGGAGCAGGCGTACCGGCTGCGCATCGGCGCAATGTGCGACCGCTTGCGCCTCATGTTCTTCGGCAACCTGCACCAGGACTGGACGGAATTCGTGCTGTCCGACCTCGGCATCACGCGCTATGAAAAAGTGGACTTCCCGCCTTCCGCGCAAGCCTTTCGCGAGCGGCGCGACGTGGACGATTACCTGCACCTGTTCAACTGCCGCGAACGCTACGAAGCGGGCGAGGCGATGGCCGATGTTCTGCCCGATATTCCCGCCGCGCCGCTCACCAATGCATGGCTCGAACAGCGCCGCGCGCGCCTGCTGTTCCATGTCGCACAGGATGCGGAACGTGCGCAGGATTGGGACAGCGCGCTGCGCCTGTACACAGGCATCCGTTATCCCGAAGCACGCGCCCGTACCATCCGCGTACTGGAGTTGAGTGGACGGCACGCAGAAGCGCTCGCCCTCGCGCAGCAAGCTGCCGACACGCCGGAAAGCGAAGCCGAACAGCAACAGGTGCAGCGCATGCTGCCCCGCCTGCTGCGCCTCGCGGGATTGCCGAAGCCGGCGCCGCGCACACAGGCCGAGACCGCGCGCATCGACCTCGTGTTGCCGCAGGGAGACTGGTCAGTGGAAGAGGCGGTACGCGCGCATATCG
>NZ_LSTO01000001.1:4319156-4364629 GCF_002211445.1 Noviherbaspirillum denitrificans
GATCCGGTCCTACGTGCTCGACCAGTCGCGCATCAAGGACCTGCGCACCAACCACGAAGTCGGCAACACCAAGGCCGTGCTTGACGGCGACCTCGACGATTTCATCGCTGCCTCGCTCAAGCAAGGCGTGTAACCGCATTCCAACATCGACCGCAGAATGTCCATGACCAACCAACACGAACAAAACGCGCCGGCGCAAGACGAAAATTCCATCATTGCCGAGCGCCGCGGCAAGCTGGCCGCGCTGCGCGAGCAAGGCTCCGCCTTCCCTAACGATTTCCGCCCGGAGCACAAGGCTGCCGACCTGCATGCGCAATACGGCGAGCTGGAGAACGACACGCTGGAAGCCGAACCCATCAAGGTCTCGGTCGCCGGCCGCATGATGCTCAAGCGCGTGATGGGCAAGGCTTCCTTCGCCACGCTGCAGGATTCCTCCGGCCAGAAGGCGAACGGCCGCATCCAGCTCTACATCACCAACGACAACGCCGGTGAAGAAACGCACGCGCGCTTCAAGCATTACGACCTGGGCGACATCCTCGGCGCCGAAGGCCTGCTGTTCAAGACCAAGACCGGCGAGCTGTCGATCAAGGTGACCGGCCTGCGCCTGCTGACCAAGTCGCTGCGCCCGCTGCCCGACAAGTTCCACGGCCTGCACGACCAGGAAACCAAGTACCGCCAGCGCTACGTCGACCTCATCATGAGCGAAGACACGCGCCGCGTGTTCAAGGAACGCACCGCCGCGATGTCGTCGATGCGCCGCTTCATGGCCGAGCACGGTTTCATGGAAGTCGAGACGCCGATGCTGCATCCGATTCCCGGCGGCGCCGCAGCCAAGCCTTTCATTACCCACCACAATGCGCTGGACATGGAAATGTTCCTGCGCATCGCGCCTGAGCTGTACCTGAAGCGCCTCGTGGTCGGCGGTTTTGATCGCGTGTTCGAAATCAACCGCAACTTCCGCAATGAAGGCGTATCGCCGCGCCACAATCCTGAATTCACGATGATGGAGTTCTACGCGGCCTACGTCGACTACAAGTGGCTGATGGATTTCACCGAGGCAGTCATCCGCCAAGCCGCCGTCGACGCGCATGGCACCGCCTGCCTGACCTACCAGGGCCGCGAGCTGGACCTGTCCAAGCCGTTCGAACGCCTGACCATCGTCGGCGCAATCAACAAGTACGCGCCGGGCTACACCGACGAGCAGCTGCATGACGCTGCCTTCCTGCGCACCGAACTGAAGAAGTTCGGCGTCGAACCGCTGGCGAATGCCGGCATCGGCGCGCTGCAGCTCGCACTGTTCGAGGAAACGGCCGAATCGCAGCTGTGGAATCCGACCTACATCATCGATTACCCGATCGAAGTGTCGCCGCTGGCGCGCGCATCCGACTCGGTGCCCGGCATTACCGAGCGATTCGAGCTGTTCATCACCGGGCGTGAAATCGCCAACGGCTTCTCGGAACTCAACGATCCCGAAGACCAGGCCGCCCGCTTCCACGCACAGGTAGCAGCCAAGGATGCCGGCGACGAGGAAGCCATGTTCTTCGACGCCGACTACATCCGTGCGCTGGAATACGGTCTCCCGCCCACCGGCGGTTGCGGCATCGGCATCGACCGCCTGATGATGCTGATCACCGATTCGCCCAACATCCGCGATGTCATCCTGTTCCCGCACCTGCGCCGGGAAGACTGAAACAGAGCTGTATGCGGGAAAAAACGGGACCTTCCAAGGTCCCGTTCTTCTTTTCTGAAGCGCTCTTCCCTGCCCTGGAAATCCGCTCCCTTGGCATTCCACAAACGCCGTTACAAAGCCTTACAGCTGACACATTAATCGCCTTTTCTTGCGGCACCTTCCCTCCGATAATCGACTCAAACGTCGTACGGACATCGTCCGCCCAAGGAGGTAAAAATGGAAAACACTTCGTCCAACCGAATTCACCCGCTGGTCGCTGGCGCAGCGATCTCTGTCATGCTGGTCAGCCTTACCGGCGTCGCCGCGATCACCGGTCTCATCCCGACCTCGCACAGCTCGTCCACGCCGTCCGCCGCCGCGCCTGTCGCCGCAACTGTCGGCGCCGCCACTGCTGCCACCTCACCTGCGGCATTGGTGGAAAGCAAGCCGGAGCCCAAGGCCGTCGTCGCTGAAGAACAGGAACCGGCCCCCGTGAAGCGTGCCCCGCGCGCTGCGCATGCCAGCCAGCCGCGTTCGCACCGGGTAGTCAGCGAGCCTGCTCCCCAAGTCGCCCAGGCGCCGGCAGTCTGCCATAGCTGCGGCCGCGTCGAATCCGTCCAGGCCATCCAGCAAGCAGCCCAGCCGAGTGGCGTAGGCATGGTGGCGGGTGCGGTGCTCGGCGGCGTGCTGGGCAACCAGGTTGGCGGCGGGAGCGGCCGCAAGATTGCTACCGTAGCTGGCGCCGTGGGCGGCGGTTATGCGGGCAATGAAATCGAAAAGCATACCCGCGCAACGACCTCCTACCAGGTGCGAGTGCGCATGGAAGACGGCGAAGTCCGCAGCTTCCCCTACAACCACCAGCCGTCCTGGAGCGTCGGCGACCGCGTACGTGTGGTGGACGGCCAGCTCACTTCCCGCGGCTAACCTATTCCCCCTCCCTCCCTGGCGGCCTTCGGCCGCCTTTTTTTCTTTACAGACGCATTCCGGCAGAGCCATATGACAGCCACGCGACAATCCTCTTGCGCTCACCGCTAGGTCAACGCATACTTGCCATTTTTGCATCATTGGAGGCAAGTGCTTGTGGCTCACGATGACGACGAATTGATGCTGAGAAAAATAGATTTTGACCCGCTGGTTCAAGTGCCTGTACACCCTCTGGCCGCGGAGCAAGCCATTGCCCATTACGCCGATCTGTACGACAGTGCACCTGTCGGATACTTCCGGCTGGATCGCAACGGCACCATCATCGAGGCCAACCTGACCGGCGCCGGCCTGCTCGGCGTCACGCGCGCCTCGCTTCACCGCAAGCGCCTCGAGGAGTTCATCTCGATCGACATGCACGCGTCGTTCAACGCCTTCCTGAAAGAAGTGTTCCACAGCGACTCAAAGGAAACCTGCGAACTACGCTTCCTCGACTCCGACAGGAAAGCATTCTTTGCCCACCTCGAAGCCAATGCAGACAAGGAAAGGGAGACTTGCCGCCTTGTCCTGTGTGACATCAGCGACCGCAAGCAGGCAGAACTGAGCCTGATCGAAAGCGAAGAGCGATTCCGGTTGATGGCGGACTCGGCGCCGGTCCTGATCTGGATTACCGGTCCGCAGCGCGACTACCTCTGGTTCAACAGGATGTGGCTCGATTTCACCGGACGTCCGCTCGAGGATGAACTAGGAGACGGCTGGACCGACGGCATCCATCCGGACGACATACCGGCCTGCATCAATGCGCATGCAGCCGCCTTCCGTTCTCGTCATCCATTCACGCTGGAATACCGCCTGCGCAATCGGAACGGGCAATATCACACCATGCTGGCGCACGGTGTTCCCCGCCTCTCCCCGCTCGGGCGCTTCCTCGGCTATATCGGCACCTGCACCGACATCACCGAACGCAAGAAAATGGAAGACGCACTCCAGCATTCGCGGGAGATGCTGCGCCATCTTGTGTCACATCAGGAAAGGGTGCGCGAGGATGAACGCAAGCGGATCGCGCGCGAACTGCACGACGACCTCGGCCAGAACCTGCTCGCATTGCGCATCGATGTGGCGATGCTCCATGACCGCACGCGGACGCACTCTCGACTGAACGACCGCGTGCGCCTCGCGTTAAGTCACATCGACGCGACGATGAAGGCGGTCCGTGCAGCGATCAACAACCTGCGCCCGACCGTGCTCGACCTCGGGCTGAACGCGGCGATTGAATGGCAGGTACAGGATTTCCAGCGGAGGAGCGGGATCCAATGCGAACTGCACATGGAAGACGACATCATCCTCGACGACAATCGGGCCACGGCACTGTTTCGCATCCTGCAGGAGTCACTGAACAACGTCATCCGGCATGCTAAAGCAAGCCATGTGGAAATTTCGCTCGCTACGGTCAACGGCAAGCTCTACCTGCAAGTCGCTGATAACGGAATCGGCATTTATCCGGATTGCAGGCGCAAGGCAAATTCCTTCGGTCTGATCGGCATCGAGGAAAGGATCATTGCGCTGGGCGGTGACCTCGATATCGAAAGCGATCCGCGCGACGGCACCACGCTGACCGTATCGATCCCGCTTGACGCGGCTTGAAGGCTTACTTCGCCTCTTCGATCCAGGCCGCCTGGATTGCTTCAAGGACCTTTTCGCCGCCGCGCTTGTGGTCGTCGTCGAAATCTTCCAGCTCGACCACCCAGTTGTGCAGATCCGTGAAGCGGATCGCCGCGGGATCAACATCAGGGTACTTGTCGTGCAGCTCTTCCGCAATCCGGGTAACGTCAGTCCATTTCATGATGCCCCCCCATCAGTGGTTTTCGCTGACCTGGTTGATCGTGTACTTCGGGATTTCGATCACGAGGTCTTCGCTTTCGACAATCGCCTGGCAGGAAAGGCGGGACGTTGCTTCCAGGCCCCAGGCACGATCGAGCAGGTCTTCTTCCTTCTCCTCCGGGTCGCCAAGCGAGTTGTAGCCTTCGCGGACCACCACGTGGCAGGTCGTGCAAGCGCACGATTTTTCGCAAGCGTGTTCGATCTCGATGTCGTTCTCGAGCAGCACATCACAGATTGACTTGCCGGCCGGCGCTTCGATTACGGCGCCTTCCGGACAGAGGGTGGCATGGGGCAGAACGACGATTTGGGGCACTTGAATTACCTCGAAAATGTATTTTTGATGTTGTCCGCGGTGTCAGGCCACCTGGTCGAGCTTCTTGCCGGCGAGTGCCGAACGCACGCTACGATCCATGCGCCGCGCCGCGAATTCCTCGGTCCCTTTTGCCAGCGCCTCGACCGCAGCCTTGATGGCATCATGGTCCGCTCCGCCTGCCGTTTGGCGCAGCCCGTCCATTTGGCCGGCGACAACGGCGCGCTCCTCGTCCGACAGCAGGTCGCCGTCAGCATCGAGCGCAGACTGCGTGGCGAGGAGGATGCGTTCGGCTTCCACCTGTTCTTCGCGCAGTGCGCGCAGCTTCATGTCGATTTCTGCGGACTGGTAGGAGTCCTGCAGCATCTTCGCGATTTCATCGTCGCCGAGGCCATACGAGGGCTTGACCGAAATCGATGCCTCGATGCCGGAACGCTGTTCGCGGGCAGATACGGACAGCAGGCCGTCGGCGTCCACCTGGTACGTCACGCGGATGCGCGCCGCGCCCGCCGCCATCGGCGGAATGCCGCGCAGTTCGAAGCGCGCTAGAGAGCGGCAATCGCTGACAAGCTCGCGCTCGCCCTGCACCACGTGGATGGCCATCGCAGTCTGGCCGTCCTTGAATGTCGTGAACTCCTGCGCACGCGCACAGGGAATGGTCGAGTTGCGGGGAATGACTTTTTCGACGAGTCCACCCATCGTCTCGATGCCGAGCGACAGCGGAATGACGTCCAGCAGCAGCCAGTCGTCGCCTGCTGCACGGTTGCCCGCGAGCAGGTTCGCCTGGATTGCGGCGCCGAGCGCAACGACCTTGTCCGGGTCGATGTTGGCCAGCGGCGTGGTTTCAAAGAAGTCGCCGACTGCCTTGCGGATGTGCGGCATGCGCGTAGCGCCGCCGACGAGCACGACGCCGTCGACGTCGTCCACCGTCAAGCCTGCATCGCGCAACGCCTTCCTGGTCGGCGTGATGGTCTTGTTGACGAGGTGCTGCGTGATCTGCGCAAAGGTTTCCGCCGTGATGCTGAGGTGCACCTCTTCGCCGGAATTGAGGACGGCGTCGATATGCGTTTCCGCCTGCGTCGACAGCAGCTCCTTGGTTTCTCGCGACTTCACCATGAGGATGCGCATGTCCTTTTCGGACAAGGGCGCAAGGTTGGACTGTTCGATCATCCAGCACATCAGGCGATGGTCGAAGTCGTCGCCGCCCAGTGCGGAATCGCCGCCCGTGGCCAGCACTTCGAACACGCCCTTGGTCAGCCTGAGGATGGAAATGTCGAACGTGCCGCCGCCGAGGTCATAGACGGCATAGACGCCTTCCGATCCATGGTCAAGGCCATAGGCGATCGCCGCCGCAGTCGGTTCGTTCAGGAGGCGCAGCACGTTCAGGCCGGCCAGCTTGGCTGCATCCTTGGTTGCCTGGCGCTGCGCGTCGTCGAAATATGCCGGAACGGTGATTACCGCGCCGACCAATTCATCGCCCAGCGCATCCTCCGCGCGCTGGCGCAGCGTCGCCAGGACTTCCGCGGAAACCTCTACCGGGCTCTTGACGCCGGCAACCGTCTTCAGCTGCACCATGCCGGGCGCATCGACGAAGTCGTACGGCAGGTTCTCGGCATAGGCGATGTCCTTGAGGCCGCGCCCCATGAAGCGCTTGACCGAAACAATCGTGTTCTTCGGATCGGTGGTCTGCGCAGCCTGTGCCTTGTAGCCGATATTCGCCGTGCCATTCGGCAGGTAGCGCACGATCGAAGGAAGCAGCGACCGACCCTCCTCGTCTGTCAGGACTTCGGGAATGCTGCTGCGGACCGTCGCAACGAGCGAGTTGGTCGTCCCCAGGTCGATGCCCACGGCCAGCCGGTGCTGGTGCGGCGCGGTAGACATGCCGGGTTCGGAAATTTGGAGTAGCGCCATATGTTGTCTTCAGTCAGTCAGCGCACCAGACGGCAACGGCTGGGCGCGGTACCCTTTTCGGTATTCTTCTGTTCAGCCTTCCAGCTTCTCGAAAACAGCGTGGACTTCTGCGCCGAATTTTTCGAGGAACATCAGCTGCCGCACGCCCTTGGCCGCGGCTTCGTAATCCCCTGCATCCAGCAGCGTTCCGATCTGTTCGAGTTCCGCCTTGCGCACCTTGCGCAGGTCGGCTTCGAGATTTTCCAGTGCAACGATATCCCGTGCGGCCTTCGCGTCTTCCAGCGCCTCGCGCCACTCCATCTGCTGCATCAGAAACTCGCGCGCCATCGTCGTGTTGGACTCGATCTGCAGATCGATGCCGTTCAGCTCGCACAAGTAGGCAGCGCGCTTGAAGGGGTTCTTGAGCGTCTGGTAGGCCTCGTTCGCGCGCGTCGCCCACTGCATCGCGACACGCTTTTCAGTATCGGTCGCGTTGATGAACTTGTCCGGGTGCACGCGGTTCTGCACTTCGCGATACGCACTGTCCAGCGCCTCCGTTTCAACAGCGAAGCGTTGCGGCAAGTGGAACAGGTCGAAGTGGTTTTGCATGGTCATCTAAAACAAAAGCCTGTCCGTACTTCAACAGGCTTGGTTTGTGCTCGTTTTCCTGCGCTGCCAATGATGCGCAAGGCCCGGTCAGATACGGAAACTTTCGCCGCAACCGCAGGCATCCTTCACATTGGGGTTGTTGAACCTGAAGCCTTCGTTCAAGCCTTCCCGTGCGAAATCCAGCTCGGTCCCGTCGATATACGGCAGGCTCTTCGGGTCGACGAATACCTTGACGCCGTGCGACTCGAACACTGCATCGTCAGGCGCACTTTCATCCACATACTCCAGCTTGTAGGCCATGCCCGAGCATCCGGTGGTGCGCACGCCAAAACGCAGGCCGATCCCCTTGCCCCGCCGTTCGATGTACCGGTTGACATGCTTTGCTGCTTTTTCAGTCAGTGTGATTGCCATGACGCTTACGCTTTTTGTTCAATACCGCCCGGCACCGCCGGGCACACAAATCAGGCTGCTTCTTTCGAATCGGCCGAGTGCTTGGCCTTGTAGTCCTGCACGGCAGCCTTGATCGCATCTTCAGCGAGGATCGAGCAGTGGATCTTCACCGGCGGCAGCGCGAGCTCTTCCGCGATCTGCGTGTTCTTGATCGACATCGCCTGGTCGAGCGTCTTGCCCTTGACCCATTCGGTCACCAGCGAGGACGAGGCGATCGCCGAGCCACAGCCGTAGGTCTTGAACTTTGCGTCTTCGATCACGCCGTCGGCGCCGACCTTGATCTGCAGCTTCATCACGTCGCCGCATGCCGGTGCGCCGACCATGCCGGTGCCCACTGATTCGTCACCCTTTTCGAACGAGCCGACGTTGCGCGGGTTTTCGTAGTGGTCGAGAACTTTTTCGGAATAAGACATGTTGATGCTCCTTAAACTTGTGCGGCGCTCAGTGCGCAGCCCACTGGATGGAATTGAGGTCGACGCCGTCCTTGTACATTTCCCACAGCGGCGAAAGTTCGCGCAGCTTGGAAACCTTGGACTTGATCAGATTGATCGTGAAGTCGATGTCTTCCTCGGTGGTGAAACGGCCAATGGTGAAGCGGATCGAACTGTGTGCCAGTTCGTCGCTGCGGCCGAGTGCACGCAATACATAAGATGGTTCCAGGCTGGCCGAAGTACAAGCCGAACCGGACGACACGGCGATGTCCTTGATCGCCATGATCAGCGATTCGCCCTCGACATAGTTGAAACTCACGTTCAGGTTGTGCGGCACGCGGTGTTCCATGTCGCCGTTGACGTAGACTTCCTCGATTTCGGTCAGGCCTTTAGCCAGGCGGTCGCGCAGCGCCTTGATACGTGCGATCTCGCTATCCATTTCTTCCTTGGCGATGCGGAAGGCCTCGCCCATGCCCACGATCTGGTGCGTCGGCAACGTACCCGAACGCAGTCCGCGCTCGTGACCGCCGCCATGCATCTGAGGTTCAATGCGGACGCGCGGCTTGCGGCGGACGTAGAGCGCGCCGATGCCCTTCGGGCCGTAAGTCTTGTGTGCAGTAAAGGTCATCAGGTCGACCTTCCATTTTTCGAGGTCGATATGCACTTTACCCGTCGCCTGCGCGGCATCGCAATGGAAAATGATGCCCTTGGAGCGGCACAGCTCGCCGATTTCCGGAATCGGCTGGATCACGCCGATTTCATTGTTGACCAGCATGACGGACACGAGGATTGTATCCGGGCGGATCGCTTCTTCGATCTGCTGCACAGTGATCAGACCGTTGTCCTGCGGCTGCAGGTAGGTCGCCTCGAAGCCCTGGCGTTCCAGTTCGCGCACGGTGTCGAGCACGGCCTTGTGCTCGGTCTTGACCGTGATGATGTGCTTGCCCTTGGTCTTGTAGAAGTGCGCGGCGCCCTTCAGCGCGAGGTTGTTGCCTTCGGTCGCGCCGGATGTCCACACGATTTCGCGCGGATCGGCATTGACGAGCGCGGCGACGTGCGCGCGCGCTTCCTCGACGGCCTTCTCTGCCGTCCATCCGTACATGTGGCTGCGAGACGCCGGATTGCCGAACTGCTCGCGCAGGTAGGGAATCATTTTGTCGGCGACGCGCGGATCGATCGGCGTGGTTGCCGAGTAATCCATGTAGATCGGGAAATGCGGTGCCTTGATCGTATCTACGAGGCTTTTTTCCAGGGGGGCGTTCATGCTCTCACTTGCTCCAATCATGCTGCTACGTGGGGACGGGGAACCACCACCACATTGTGTTCTGCGTTCTTCTGGCGCTGCTGGTCCACGAGGTCCTTCAGCGACACGGAATCGAGGTACTCGACCATCTTGGCGTTGAGCGTCGACCACAGGTCATGCGTCATGCAACGGGAACCGTGCTCGTGGCCCTGGCTGTGGCAGTTTTCCTTGCCGCCGCACTGGGTGGCGTCGAGCGGCTCATCAACCGCGATGATGATGTCGGCAACCGTCACGTCTTCGGCACGGCGGGCGAGCGTATACCCCCCCCCAGGTCCGCGCACCGATTCCACGATCTCGTGGCGACGCAGCTTGCCAAAAAGCTGCTCAAGGTAGGACAGGGAAATTTCCTGCCGCTGGCTGATCGCGGACAATGTGACGGGCCCCTTGTCCTGGCGCATAGCGAGGTCGATCATCGCTGTCACTGCAAAACGGCCCTTGGTGGTCAGACGCATAGACTTCAACTCCAATAGGAAACTTTATTCAAGTTCACTCGAATATCCCCGATTCCCGAAGATTTTGCTCAAGTATATCAAAGTTGAGTGATTTTGTCAGGTATTGGGAACTGCGGTCATGCCGCAGAAAATCAGAAGGGATCGGCAATGGCGGAAACGGCCGCGTTACTTCTTCAGTAGGCGCAAAGGAACTGCTTGTTGCGGTGCAACTCGTTATTATTTCATATTTCGCACCGCGACGCCTGAGAGGCGCGGAGGCAGGCGGCTACTGCATTTTCAGCCGTATGAACATCATGTAGGCAGTGGGTCCCGATCCATACGATGGTGCCATGCCGCTAGGAACGAAATAGCGCGTGGCGAAGACACCGGCATCCATACCCAGGGCAGGAGCAAGGCGAACGTCGCGGGAGTAACCGACCGTCAGCTTGTTCATCATGAAGAGTTGACGTTGCAGGGATTCGTTTTCCCTTCCGATATCATCGCTGCCGACCTGCTCCACCCTGCCGAAAACAGAATGGACTCCGTCAAACCGGAATGCTGATTCCACGAGATAACCCATGGTGGACTCCCTGAACTTCCTGGAATTGCGTCCCCACGCGACGGTTGCCTCCCAGTCGCCTTCCGCGAAGGCTCGGCGATAAGTCGCCGATATTGCCGTACGGCGGACTTCTTCACCCGCGACGAGATGGTCCAGGCCGCTTACGCTGCCGCGGCTGACGCGGACAATCCAGTTCTCCACCGGCGAAAACGACAGACGTGCGGAACGCGAATCGATCTTCCTTGTTTCCCGCTGCAGGTAGTCGCGTCCGTCATCCTGGCTCGAAAAAATGGTCCCTTCCAAAGTCAGGTCGCGCCAGGCGTGGCCCACCGCGAATGTTCGGGCCAGCCCCGGCTCCCGTGCAAGCCAGCGGTCCGCCGAGAGCATTGCATGCGTGTCGATGCCGGTTTGCCCCTGGATGAAGGAAGCGGACGCCGCCGATGTCTGCAACGGCACAAGTCCGGCGGCTGCGTGGATCTTGCCGGCCGATGGCAACCGGTAAGCGGGCAAGCTGTAGGTTTCGATGCGCCGGCTGGAATCTGGCTGGTCCGCAGTGGCATCGATATTCAACGCGAGGACAGGATCGGCACCCGCTGCCGCCTCTTCCCCTGATGACGTTTGGGCAACCGCCGTGCCTGCCACCAGCCACACGACCGCCGCTATTGTCGACTTCATCGCGTCCATGACACCGTCCGATTTGCGCTATATCCCTCGCCATGCAGATGCAATCGTCATACCATGCGGCGCTCATGCAGCAGGGAAGCAATCCGCCCTTCCCGCCAGCGCACTTTTTCCCAATATGCGCTGGTAATTTTTACATCGCGGCCAAAAGCTCAGGAACGCGAACCTGCCGCCCGGGCCGGGAACGCCCATGTGTTCGAATGAACGTTCAGCTTCGTCCCCACCTGGCGACCAGGTTCGCCGTCCACACTGCCATCGCCCAGGAGCACGCCAAGAAGCCCCTGGCAGGCATCCTCGATCGCATCGAGCACATGATCGAAATCCCGAGCACTCCTGTAATAGGGATCATGGACGATGGTCGCCCGGCGATTTAACGCATACGGCATCAGCAGCCCGGTCTTGTGTTTCAAGTCTTCCGGACACCAGGAATGGAGGACGGCGAGATTGTTGAAATCCATCGCCAGGATGAGGTCGAACCGTTCGAAGTCGCCAGGAACGACCTGCCTGGCGCGCAATCCGGACAGGTCGTAACCACGCCGGAGCGCGGCAGCCTGCGCACGCGGATCCGGGGGCTCCCCGGTGTGATAGTCGTGCGTACCCGCCGAATCAACGATGATCTGTTCGGACAAACCCAACTCTTCCACGTACTTGCGCATCACGCCCTCCGCCGTGGGCGAACGGCAGATATTGCCCATGCAGACGAATAGGATTTGCGTGGATTTCATGGAAGACCCTTTGGAACAACAACCGGCGCGCCCGGCAGACAATATCCGGATGGTTACAGCAACCATCTTGGCAAGCCATGAGCTTGCACAATATTTTGTTAAAAATATGATAACAAAAAGCACTGCCGGATTGCGCGCGCGTTCAAACAAACTTACGCCTGTTACACAATAGAATCAGAAGTAAGCCGCTATAAACGCCTCATGAGCAAATTCATCGGCCCAAAAAGCGACTGCATGGTCGTATTTGCGATGAAAGTCAGGTTGTAGGGATGTTCGGAAACCGCGCGCGGGAAACGGGTCACAACTTCCAATGCCTTCAACTGCTCGGCAATTTTCCCCCACAGGACGAGCGTCGGCATCTCGCCGTCGCGCGCAGCCAGTGCTTCGAGCACCACCTTGAGGAATGGCATCCAGGCTCGTGCATCCTTGACCGGTGCGACGTGCGGGCGATACACGAGGGAGGCGTTGAGCAGCAGGAAACCCTCCTTCGTCAGGTTGGCCTGCAGCTCGGTCAAGGTTTGGATGAACGGCGATCCGATAGCGCGCGCTTTAAGCGATACGTGCGCAAGCGCATCGCCGGACGTGTCTTCCTGCGACAATTTGCCGGACGCGACCAGCAGCATTTTCATGAAATTGCGCAGGGACGTTGCCCGGTTGACCTGCTTGGACAAGCCCTTTTCGGACCACAAGGATTCCACCGCACCGTCCATAAAACATACGCCCGTAGCACTTTGCTCGCGCGGGTACGGCCCCTCGCCCACCAGCACATAGCGCACCTTGTCGAGCGGTTGCATGAAGGCGGCGAACAGGCGGCCCTGCGTCGGGAGAAAGGCGTCCTGCGCCAGCGAGGAAAGGTAAGCGGGATCGGCCGCATGCACGGCCTCGACTCCGAGCATCAAGACTGGCTGCCAGGAGGAATGGGCGAGCGAGAGTGCGTCAAGGATAACTGGCGGAAAGGCGTGGGACATGGCGACTCGGAAGCGGGAAAAGACGGATTGTACCGCCGCATGCCCGCCCCGGACACGGAGATCGCCGGCCTACTTGCCGGTCAGGGACACGACGTTATCCATGCCTGGTGCGCCGAACAGCTGCTGCTTAAGCACGTGCAGCTGATCGCGCACCTGCGCGGCCTTTTCGAATTCCAGGTTCTTGGCGTGCTCCACCATGAGCTTTTCGAGGCGCTTGATTTCCTTGCTGACCTGTTTTTCGCTCATGGATTCGTACTTTGCCTGCTCCTGCGCGACAAGCAATTCTGCCCTCGCCTCCTGCGGACTGTAGACACCGTCGATCAGGTCGCGAATTTCCTTCTTCACCCCCGCCGGCGTGATGTTGTTTGCCTTGTTGAACGCGATCTGCTTTGCACGGCGGCGCTCGGTTTCGTCGATTGCCCGCTTCATGGAATCGGTGACGCGGTCCGCATAGAGGATTGCCGTACCATTCAGGTTGCGCGCGGCGCGGCCTATCGTCTGGATGAGGCTGCGCTCGGACCGGAGGAAACCCTCCTTGTCCGCATCGAGGATCGCCACCAGCGACACTTCGGGGATATCCAGCCCCTCGCGCAACAGGTTGATCCCGACCAGCACATCGAACGTCCCGAGACGCAAGTCGCGGATGATTTCGACACGCTCCACGGTATCGATATCGCTGTGCAGGTAACGCACCTTGACGCCGTTATCGCCGAGGAATTCCGTCAACTGTTCTGCCATGCGCTTGGTAAGAGTCGTCACAAGCACACGCTCATTCTTCTTTACCCGCTCTGTGATCTCCGACATCAGGTCGTCGACCTGGGAGCTGGCCGGCTTGACCTGGATGATCGGATCGACGAGGCCGGTCGGACGCACCACCTGCTCCACCACCTGGCCCGCATGCTTGCCTTCGTACTCCGCAGGCGTGGCCGACACAAACACCGTCTGCCGCATCTTGCTTTCGAATTCCTCGAACTTCAGCGGCCGGTTGTCCAGCGCCGACGGAAGGCGGAAGCCGTAATCGACCAGGTTGACCTTGCGCGCGCGGTCGCCGTTGTACATGCCATTGAGCTGGCCCAGCAGCACATGCGACTCGTCGAGGAACATCACCGCATCCTGCGGCAGGTAATCGACCAGCGTTGGCGGCGGCTCTCCCGGCTTCGCGCCGGAGAGATGGCGCGAATAGTTTTCGATGCCCTTGGTGAAGCCGAGCTCCTGCATCATTTCGAGGTCGAATCGGGTACGCTGCTCGAGGCGCTGTTCTTCGATCAGCTTGTTCTCCTTGCGGAAGAACTCGAGGCGCTCGCGCAACTCCTCCTTGATGGTCTCGATCGCCCTGAGCACCGTCGCGCGCGGCGTGACGTAATGCGAGCCCGGATAGATCGTGAAGCGCGGAATCTTCTGCCGCACGCGTCCAGTCAGCGGATCGAACAGCTGCAGGCTCTCGATTTCGTCATCGAAGGTCTCGATGCGCAGCGCCAGTTCCGCATGTTCCGCCGGGAAGACGTCGATGGTGTCGCCGCGCACGCGGAAGGTACCGCGGCCGAAATCGACCTCGTTGCGCGTGTACTGCATCTGGATGAGACGCGCGATGACGTCGCGCTGACTCACCTTGTCCTTCGCGCGCAGCGTCAGGATCATCTGGTGGTATTCGTTCGGATTACCGATACCGTAAATTGCAGAAACGGTGGCAACGATGACGACGTCGCGACGCTCCATCAGCGACTTGGTGCATGACAGGCGCATCTGCTCGATGTGCTCGTTGATGGACGAGTCCTTTTCGATGAACAGGTCGCGCTGCGGGACGTAGGCTTCCGGCTGGTAGTAGTCGTAGTAGCTGACGAAGTACTCGACAGCGTTTTGCGGGAAGAACTCGCGGAACTCGCTGTACAGCTGTGCGGCCAGGGTCTTGTTCGGCGCGAACACGATCGCCGGACGGCCAAGGCGCGCGATGACGTTCGCCATCGTGTAAGTCTTGCCGGAACCGGTCACCCCGAGCAGGGTCTGAAACGACAACCCGTCATCGATGCCCTCCACCAGTTTGGCGATGGCATCGGGCTGGTCGCCGGCCGGCGGGAACGGCTGGTAAAGCCGGTACGGTGAGTCGGGAAAAGTGACGATTCTCGATTCGTCGATGGTGCTGGATACCTGGGATAAATCTGCCATCTGCATTCGACCTTTGGTAGAATAGAAAGTTGCACATCCGTTCCAGCGTCCTGCCCGGAACTGACTACAACCCGTCTGCAAAAGCCTGCTTTTACAGTCAACTTTTCATGTTATCACGATGAGCCAATCCCATCCCGCCTCCCTGCTGACCGCCATCGAAATGGCGCCGCGCGACCCAATCCTCGGAATTACCGAAGCCTTCAACGCCGACAAGAACCCGAACAAGGTCAACCTCGGCGTGGGCGTTTATTACGATGACAACGGCAAGGTGCCGCTGCTCGAATGCGTGCGCAAGGCTGAATCGCAGCTGATGGAAAAGGCAACCCCGCGCACCTACCTGCCGATCGAAGGTCTGGCAGCGTACGACAAGGCGGTGCAGGAGCTGGTATTCGGCGCAGACAGCGCCGTCGTGCAGGAAAAGCGTGCGATTACCGTTCAGGCACTCGGCGGCACCGGCGCGCTCAAGCTGGGCGCGGACTTCCTGAAGCGCTTCTCCCCGAACGCGCAGGTCTGGATCAGCGATCCGAGCTGGGAAAACCACCGCGCGCTGTTCGAATCAGCAGGTTTCACCGTCAATAACTACCCGTACTACGATGCGTCCACCCGCGACGTGAATTTCGACGGCATGCTGAAGGCGCTGGGCGAGATGCCGGCCGGTTCCGTCGTCGTGCTGCATGCTTGCTGCCACAACCCGACCGGCGCCGACCTGACCGAAGCGCAATGGACCGACGTCATCAAGGTTGTCACCGAGCGCGGCCTGGTGCCCTTCCTTGACATGGCCTACCAAGGCTTTGGCGACGGCATTGCGGAAGATGGCAAGGTCGTCCGCCGCTTCGCCGACGCCGGCGGTGCGCTGTTTGTTTCCAACTCTTTCTCGAAGTCGTTCTCCCTGTACGGTGAACGTGTTGGCGCCCTGAGCATCGTGGCTGCCAGCGCGGAGGAAGCATCCCGCGTGCTGTCGCAACTGAAGCGCGTCGTCCGCACCAACTACTCCAACCCGCCGATCCATGGCGGCCAGGTTGTCGCCACCGTCCTGTCTACGCCTGAACTGCGCAATATGTGGGAAGAAGAGCTGGCTGGCATGCGCGTGCGCATCCGTGAAATGCGCCAGGCATTGGTCCAGAAGCTGAAGGACAAGGCTCCCGGCCAGGACTTCGACTTCGTGATCAAGCAGCGCGGCATGTTCTCTTACTCCGGCCTGACCAAGGCCCAGGTCGAGCGTCTGCGCTCTGAGTTTTCCATCTATGCTGTGGATACCGGCCGCATCTGCGTTGCTGCTCTCAACTCGCGCAATATCGATGCCGTGGTGGAAGCCATCGGCAAGGTGCTGTAAGAAAGTCCGCGGGCGGACCAAATTCGGTCCGCCATATTTCCGTCCGAAAAGTTTTGACACGGACAGAAAAATCTGACTATAATAGCGGCTCTTCTGTTCCCTGATAGCTCAGTCGGTAGAGCGACGGACTGTTAATCCGCAGGTCCCTGGTTCGAGTCCAGGTCGGGGAGCCAAAAAATTCCAAGGGGCTTACGTGAAAACGTAAGCCCCTTTTGTTTTGCCCGCGATAATCCCTTCGGCGAAATATCGACATGCACTTCCGGCAACACGCTTGCGAAAAATCAAGCTTCCTATTTGAAACGCTGCTAGATTGAAATCGGTTGCATGTCAGAAATAAGAGGATTTTGTCCTTAGATGGAGGCTGATGATGTCATCTGCGTTGCTCCATTCCACCATCGCTCCTGCCGCGCCGCAGTCGGCACGGTTGCAACTTGGATGCCTTGCTGCCAGTCCGGCGACAGTACGCGCAGCAGTCGACGCTGGCGCCGATTGGGTAAGAATTGCTTTCAGGTCCCAGCCTCCACTCATGCATGCAGCACGGAACAACCGCCTTTCCGGCGCCGTACGTTATGCGCACAAGCGTGGTCGAAAGCTTGTTCTCGATATGGCCGTACAAACCGACCTCTCCTGGCAGGAACGCAGCCATGCCATCAGCTGGGCCGTCGAACAGGGATTCGACGCCCTTGCCATAGCAGACCTTTCGCTCGCGCTCTACTGCGCAACACACTATCCATCCATCCCTCTGCATATCATCGCGCCTGCCGATATTTGCCCCAGGACTGCTCACCTGCTGAAACTGCAGGTGAACGCTGCACGAATACTTGTTCCACACTACATTTCACTCGCACAGCTGGCCGCGATTTGCGCCAATGTAAATGCCGAAATCGAAGTATCCGCGGCCGGCCCTGTGCCTGGACAGATGAGTCTTACTTGCAATGACCCCTGCTACCTTGCCGAGCAAGGGACGCGTGATGCCCTGCTCCGGCTACCACTGCTGGCCTCGATCGGCGTTCACGCCATCCAGGTCGAACCTCGCAGCGATATGCCTGATGACGTAGCGAATATGGCATACACCTGGAAAACGGCAATCGACCGCTGCCATGCGGCCGGCCCCAATTGGCAAGGCGGATTCAACATGATGTGAATCTTATTTCACGCCCGGCGGCAGGTTGCGTTTTGACAGCGATTGGGTTGCAACGAAGATTTCGCGCAGGAGAAAGACGAAGCTTCCGATAAGGGAAAACATGGCGAGCACGAAGCAAAACGCGATGAATTTTGCCAGCTCGAGGTCGAGGGCATCGCCAATGAAGAGTGCAGCAATGACGATACACACGAGCAAGCCGCAGGATGTGCTCAGCGTAATAGCCCAGTTGATCAGGTGGGAGCGCCGATACAAGGCAAGAAGCTCGCCCTGGGCCTCCGGGAACCCTGCTCCACCGGCAGCGCTCAATCTGTCCTCCAGCACGCGCGACCGGTCGATGATGCGCGCGAGCCGGTTAGTCAGCACTGCAAGCTTTGTCCCCACGCCGGTAAGGAGGAACACCGGGGCGATGGAAAGCTGGATGATATGGCTGATGTCTCCGAGTTGGATATTCATGACTTGTTGTGCTTGTATGGGATGAGGTCCGGCAGGACGCCGTAGTGTAGCAGCAAGAGAAGTGAAACTTGCAACGTGCCTCTCGCTCGCCAGGCGGGTGTGGATACGTGCCTTCCCATAGGGGCGATTGAGCGAGCGCAAACAACCCATTCCGCTCCGGAACCGGTGATCAATCCGCTTACCTTATCGCAATCGACTGGTTGTTATTTCTCAATCCAGCTTCACTTTGGTCTGTTAATTTGAGCTGACTACGGTCTTAGGCTGATATACGAGAGGCGAGCATGGACGCTGCGCCTCCCCGGGATCAGCGTACCGGCACATCATTGTCAATGCCGGCCCGCCAACAGCAGGCGGTACAGCTCGATGCGCAGACGATCGCTCAACAGGCATTGGCAACAGAGAATTGCGATGACCACACAATTGGAATACAGCACGGGCAAACTGCCGAACTTCATTACCTCCCTGTCGCGCTTCCCGGCCGCCAAGGTAGGACCGTCGCTCATGTCGATCATCCATTCGGCCATGGACGGGGTGGTCATTGTCGATTCGATGCGGCACATTGTCCTCGTGAATGAGAAGGTCGAACAAATATTCGGCTACACGGCTGACCGACTCCTAGAAAAGCCGCTCGACGTACTCATTCCCCCACGCGCCGGCACTGAACAGCGCAGGCATCTCGATCGTTTGTCCGCGGCACGTTTCTCGGGGCGGCGCAGCAAGCTCGAACTCAAGGGAGTGCACGCGAACGGGGAGTGCCTTACGTTCAATGCCAGCATCTTGCAGGTTACGGTGCATGGCGAACTCTTCCTGGCCCTGATCCTGCATGAAGCGGGAGGGCTTCGTCGTGAGCACGACACGAAGCAGCGGATCGCGCGGCCATACGACTTGCGCCGCTGGGCGGTCACTTCGCAGCAGGCAACCGAAATCGAGAAGCGCCGGTTCTCGCGGAAGCTCTACGATGACATCGGCCAGCGCCTCAGCGTCCTCAAGCTGGACCTTGACTGGCTCGAGAACAGCCTGCCAGAGACCGACGACGGCCTGCCGGCACGCCTCGCGCAAATGCAGGGCCTGCTGGATAACGTCATCACGATGACAAAGAGCATGGCGTCCGCGTTGCGGCCTCCCCTCCTCGACGATTTCGGATTGCTTCCAGCCGTCGAGTGGATGGCCGAGAATTTCCGCAAGAAGACTGGCATCGCTTGCAGCGTGGACAGCGCGGGCATGTCGGGCAAGCTGGACGATCCGATCGAGTCGGCGGTGTTCAGGGTCGTGCAGGAAGGCCTGTCGAACATCGAGAAGCACGCCCATGCGCGCAATGCGTGGATCATACTGGAACAAACTGAAAACCAACTCGATGTTATGATTCGGGATGACGGTATCGGTATGCCAGCCGGCAGCGAATTCAAACCGGGATGCTATGGATTGATCGCAATGCAGGAACGCATTTTCGTACTGGGAGGTACAATCAGTATCGAAAATGCAGCGCCGCATGGCTTGGCGATCCACGCATCGATACCGATCGATCCGATTTTCAACACAGAACAGAGCTCTCAGCCGCCGACATCACGTCCATGATCCGCATAGTTATTGCCGACGACCACACTATCATGCGCGAAGGCTTGAAGCGCATTCTCGATGGAGCCGATGACATCGAGGTCGTGGGCGAAGCGGTTGACGGCTTCGAAGCCCTCGCCCATGTCCGCAAGGGCGGTTTTGACCTGCTGATGCTGGATCTTTCCATGCCCGGCCGCAGCGGCGTCGAACTGATCCGCCAGATCAAGGATGAAGTTCCCAAGCTGCCCATCCTCATCCTCACCATGCATGAGGAAGAGCAGTATGCAGTGCGCGCCATCCGTGCCGGTGCCCGCGGGTATCTCACCAAGGAAAGCGCCGGAACGCAGCTTGTGAGCGCAATTCGCAAGGTCGCTTCCGGCCGCCCTTACATCAGCCTGGAAGTTGCTGAGCAACTGGCGATGGACGTGATGCCGTCCAATGAAGATTTGCCCCACAAACAGCTTTCCAACCGCGAGTTTGAAGTCTTCACCTTGCTCGTCAGCGGCAAGTCGATCACGGAGATCGCCGACCTGCTGCATCTCAGCGCAAAGACAGTCAGCACGCACAAGACGCGCATCCTGACCAAGATGAACATGAACTCGCTGGCGGAGATGGTGCAGTATGCCGTTCAGCACCGCCTGCTCGGCCCCCTGAAGAACTGAGGCAGTTGCCTCCTCTTCATCTTTTTCCTCCGAACTCTCCCCGCTCGTTCAATCCGTTAGGAAAACTTCCCACACACATGTAGGGAAATTCTTACACGGCGCAATGCACACCTACATTTCAATTCAGCCCACCCCGATAGTAATTGGCTGTTGCGGTTGCGATACTGATCACTCACAGCAAAGCATGACAAGCGGACAACACGCAAGCGTCCGTAATGTTGACTTCCGGACGGATGCGCCCGTGCGGTATGCAGCAGCGAATGCAAGACACATGCATCGCGCCATGCCGCCGGAATGACAAGACCGAATTACCCTGAATGAAGGAGAAGCCCATGTTATCCACGCCAATGACTGAAAACCGCACCGAGAGCCCCATCCCGGCGTTGCACTCATCTTCCGTGGAAGCAGGCTGGCAACGTCAAGGCAAACTCTGGTCGAATCTGAAAGAGCTCTGCGATGTCCTGCGCATTCCCTCGGCGGCGGTGCACACCGATGAAGAACTCCTGTTCCAGCATGTCCAGTTCAAGACCGGCCAGCGCATCCATACCATCGGCCAGCCCTTCGATACACTGTACATCGTCCACTCCGGCTTCCTGAAGACCGTGCTGATCGATGAATTCGGCAACGAGCAGGTGCTCAGCTTTCCGATGAAGGGTGACCTGTTCGGTGTAGACGGCATCCACACCAAGCGCTACGCGTCGGAAGCCGTGGCCCTCTCCAATTGCGACCTGATCCTGCTGCCCTTCAAGAAGCTGACGGCACTCGGACGTGCTCATCCGGAATTCGAACATGCGATGTACAGCGTCATGAGCCGGGAACTGGTGCGCGAACAGGCGATGGTCAGCATGCTGGGTGCACTGAGCGCGGAAGCGCGTGTCGCACGCTTCCTCGTCAACCTGTCGGAACGTTATGCGGACATGGGATACTCGAGCAAGTTGTTCAACCTGCGCATGACCCGCCACGAGATTGGAAGCTATCTCGGACTGACGCTGGAAACGGTGAGCCGCACACTGTCGGCCTTCAATGAAATCGGCCTTATTACCGTGGACCAGCGTTCCATTGGCATCAAGGACCTCGATGCACTGAAGACATTGCGCCGACTGCCACCATCGAGCACGCGCGCCAAGCAATCTGGCGCGAAGAAGGCCAAGGCTGCCGCGTCAAAAGAGCCGGATCAGCCGGACGGTGAATGGGATTCACTGGCCACGGCATAAGCACCATTCCTCTGCACAGCCAGCGTGAAGCCCTGTCCAGTGGACAGGGCTTTTTCATGCGCGGCTACTTCCTCCGGCCGGAACCGGAAGGATGTCCGCCGCGCCGGCTCTCAGCCGCAGTGGCGGCTTCCGCATCCGTGGCTGCACTCGCAGCGCGCGTAGCCTGCGGTGTCATGATGCCTGCCGAATCCGCTGCCGTACTCATCGCATCCTGCGCTGCTCCGGTGGCAGCACTTGCATAGGTTGACGACCGGGCCGCCGCCTGTTCGACTGCCCCGCGTGCGGCAATCATGTTCTTCTTTGCCAGGTCCGCGACTTCCTTGAAAGCGGATTCCCACACGGAGAACATGCTGGTCATGGGATTGAAGGCCGAATCGTTGGCCTGCGTCGGCGCTGCCTGCATGGGACGGGTCGTGCCGGTCGTTGCATTGGCACGCATTTCGTCCATGTACTCCTGCATCGAACGGCTGATCTCGTTCTGCATTTCGGCCATGATCCGGACGATTTCCTGCTGGTAGTTCACAGCCTCGTCCGGATTGCGGGCAAACAGGCTCGATTGCAGCGTCGACCCGACGAGACGCGGATCGCGTGCAGTGGTGATGGCCTGCACGAAATTGAGCTGCTCATTGAACGCACGCTGGGTGGCGCCCCGCATCACGCGATCAATCTTTTCCGAACCTGAAAATACGGCCTCGGCAAAGCGCCGGGACGCTTCGAGTTGGGTGTTGTACATCGTGACCAAGGGGTTATTTGCATTCTGCATGGTGGCTCTCCTGGGATTGGCAACAAGAGGATGGGACTCAGCCGGATGCGGCAGCACAGCGTCGACAACGCAAACAAAGCAACGTTGCGACGACCGCTATTCCTGCCGCTCCAGCGTGGCGGTGACAGGGGTTGGTATATTCTGTTCGCATTCAACCCGGCCTTCCACTCGCCACGGCGTGCGCTTGAGGCATATCAATCGCGCCGCTAGTGCATGTGCTGTCCGCCATTAATGGCGATGTTGGCGCCGGTCACGTATCCCGCCTCGTCGGAACAGAGATAAGCAACGAGCGCGGCGACCTCATCCGGTTCGCCCAGACGCCCGACCGGGATTTCAGGGATGATTTTCGACTCGAGTATCTCCTTCGGCACTTTCATGACCATCTTCGTGCGCAAATAGCCGGGCGAGACCGTATTGACGGTGATGCCCTTGTTCGCCACCTCCAGCGCCAGGGCCATGGTGAAGCCATGCACGCCGGCCTTGGCCGCCGAATAATTCACTTGCCCGAAGGCGCCCTTCTGCCCGTTGACCGACGAAATGTTGACGATCCGCCCCCAGCGCGATTCAAGCATGCCGTGCAGCACCGGCCTGGTCATGTTAAATACGCTGTCGAGGTTTGTGCGCAGCACCGCCTGCCAGTCTTCCGGTTTCATTTTCTTGAGCGTGGCATCTTGCGTAATACCTGCATTGTTGACGAGTATGTCGATGCGTCCGGTGTCGCCGACTATTTTCCTCACGCCGGCGTCACATGACGTGTAATCGGCGACGTCGATCTTGTAGGCCGAGACTTCGAGACCTTCCTTCCTGTGCGCATCGATCCATTCCGTAGCCGAATCGTTACGCGGCGAATACGTTGCCGCCACGCGATATCCCGCTCGGCACAGCCGTGCGCAGATCGCTTCCCCGAGCCCTCCCATGCCGCCTGTCACCACCGCCACCTTCCTGTCGTCCATGATGCACCCTTTGCCGTTATGTTGAAGATGCCTGCCGGTACTGCGCGTCCGCAACAGACGAATGGACGCCTGGCGCATGCACCAGACCTATTCGATGTCGCCGTCAAGGATTAGTTCGTCTTCGCCACTTCGAACCCGCACAGACAGAGGCTGTCTATACGGTTCACACGCGTTCGTGCTCAGCTTGCACGAGCACGCATGCGCGTATTCAGACCAGGCGATGAGCGAATGCAGTCACGGATTTACATCTCGTACTCGCCCGACAAGGCGGGATCGGTGTTTGCCCTGTTCTACTTCGAATCGGGCGAGGATGTGATTGGATGGCACATCGAGACGCGGGAGGGTTATTTCTCTGCAGCGTTCTTCATGATCGAGGATTTCTACGCGGACCATGACATGCGCCTGTACCGCAGCGTCGAAGACGATGTGTACGGCGCATGGACGATCGACCATCCGCCGACACGCAATCTCATCCGCTGCCCGCTCTCCGAGACGCAGTTGCATGAGCTCGAACGAATGCAATCGATGTTCGTCGAGGACTGGCTGTTCTTCGGTGACGATGCGCACATCGAATCGGAACTTGCTGCGTACCGTGTGCAAGGACTGCCGGTGCACTGGGCAAACATTCGCTGGCGGCGGCTGCACCGTCTGCACAAGGACGGCGCGCTGTGGGTGCATGCGTCCCCCGGCACCGATCAGAATGTGGCGCAGTTCCTGCGCAAGTATTGGCGGCTCAACGAGAAGGTGACGGCGAGCTGATGGCAGCCAGGGCTGCTCCCCAGGTTCGGACATGCCATCCGCAACCAATACGTCCGGTGACATTCCCCTCGTCGTCCAGTCCCTCGATGGGGCCGTGGAATACCGCAAACATAACAGCGCCTTCCGGACTGACCGGACGGTGTACGGCTCCATCCCGTTCGAGAACATACATGCCGGCCGTATAGCGGACATCGGGCGCGTCGTCGTAATGGAATCCGCCTTCGAGCACCAGGCCTTCGACCGCGCCGATATGTCGGTGGCTCGGCGCATTGCAGTTTTTCTCGAGGCGGATCATGAGCGAGAAACGGCCGCTTTCCGGGTCGGCGCTCAGCAGCTTGAACTGGGTGCCGGGCATGGCCCAGGGCACCCAGGGAAGGGATGCGGGATCCAGCGAGAGAAGCGTGTCGCGCGACGAGGCAGTTGCGGTTTGGGAGGTCATGTCTGGTAAAGCCGGATAAGTTGGCGGCCATCCTAACCGAGTCCGGCCCTGTGCGCCAGAAGATCAGGCGGTTACGTGCCGCACGGGCAAGCAGACGCGGAAGGTCGATCCCTTGCCAACTTCACTGCGCACTTCGATGCGGCCGTGGTGCTTCTGCACGATGCCGTACGAAAGCGACAATCCCAGCCCCGTCCCCTTGCCCACCGGCTTGGTGGTGAAGAAGGGATCGAAGATGCGCGACATGATGTCCTTCGTCATGCCGCAACCGTTGTCTTCCACCTCGATCCACACATTCTGCGCTTCGGTACCGGTACGAACCACGATCCGTCCCCGCTCCGTGCCGATGGACTGGGCGGCGTTGACCACCATGTTCATGACCACCTGGTTGATCTGCGACGGCAGGCATTCGATCTCGGGGAGCGTGCCGTACTCCTTGACGACATCGGCCTTGTACTTGATTTCGTTGTTGACGATGTTCAGGGTTGAGTCGATGCCCTGGTGCAGATCGGCCCACTGCCACTGAAGGTGCGAATCGACACGCGAAAAATCCTTCAGGTCCTGCACGATCTTGCGCACGCGGACCAGGCCCTCGCGCGATTCTTCCATGAGATAGGGAAGATCGCCCTTCAGGTAGTCGAAATCCACGCGTTCGCGCAGTGATTTCAAGCGCTCGACGGCCGTCCGGTCGGCAATGTGCGTCTCCACCTCTTCGTAGGCGGCAAGCATCTCCAGCAGGCCGGAAATGTACTGCTCGAGTGCGGCGAAGTTCGAAAAGATGTAGCCGATCGGGTTGTTGATTTCGTGCGCGACGCCGGCTGCCAGCTGGCCGATGGAGGCCAGCTTTTCCGACTGGATCAGCTGCTCCTGCGCCATCGACAGTTTCTCGTTCAGCTCGGTCAGTTCGGCGTTGCGACGCAGGAGTTCGGCCTCCGCGGCTTCCCGCTTGCGCACGTCCTCTTCGAGCCGGCTGTTAGCCTGCGCGAGCTGGGCCGTGCGCTTGGCCACCAAGTGTTCAAGGTCGACCTGCACCTTGTGCAGGTTTCGCTCCGCGAGCTTGCGCTTGGTGATGTCCTGTAGCGTTTCGATGGCGCCGACGACCCGGCCAGCCGTATCGCGCAGCGGAGCGGCGGAGAAGGACAGCCAGCGTCCGCTCTCCCCCATGTGGGGAAAAAAATCCTCTGCCTCGAACGCGCCTGGAATGATCGGTGAACGCCTGAACTTGCCGTGGTAGAACGACTCCACCATTTCTTCGGCAGCTCCGGAGAGAACAAGGTCGGCGAGCACTGGACGTTCCTTGGGATAAAACGGCGCCCACTGGTTGCGCGTCCCGATCATGCGTGAAGCGGCAACGCCGATGGTCCGTTCGCAGGCATGGTTCCAGTGGGTCACGACATGGTTGGCGTCGATGGCAAAGGCCGGCACGGGGCTGCCGTCGAAGAAGGCGGACAGCGCAGGCACCATCGGGCCGCTGCCCGGCTCGCGCCGACGAACAGGCAAGGCCGGCAGGTCGTTCACCGAACGGATGAACTTTTCCGCAATGCTTTTCCCTGTGCTGCCGCTATCCATTGCATCGTCGGAGCGGTCGGCGGGCGCTCGGCTTGCCTGTGCGAGAAGCTCCGTCCGTTTCGCGGCGAGCCGCTCGACCATCACCTGCGCGTCGTGCAGGGACTCCTCGGCCAGGCGCGCTTCGGTGATGTCCTGCATGGTCTGCACAGCCCCGACGACGCGACCTTGCGCATTGCGTAGCGGCGCGGCGGAAAACGCGATCCAGCGCCCGCTCTCGCCCAGGTGCGGAAAAAAGTCTTCGACTTCATAAGCGCCTGCAACCAGGGGCACCGCGCGGAACCGGTTTCCGGCGAACGCCTCGGCGGTGTCCGCGAGCCGGTCGGCGATGATGTAGTCAGCCAGGACCTTTTGCGGCTGCACGTAATATGGCTGCCAGTGGTTGCCGGTACCGGTCATCTTTTCGGAAGCCATGCCGGTCATGCTCTCGCACGCCTTGTTCCAAGCGATGATCGCGTGCGACAGGTCGATGGCAAAGGCAGCGACAGGACTGCTGTCGAAAGCCGGAGGCAGGATGCCCGCCTCGCCGGAAGGCACTTGCTCGAAATCGTGCTTCATGGCGCTCCCTGGCCGCCCCGGACTACCGCCCGGCATGGGTTCATTATCGTACGTAAACCCGCCGGGTCAACCGGGCCGGTCCGACATCAGCTCGGCCGCGATGGCATGGGTGTCCTTGATGGTCTGCAGGACGATGTTCGAGCGGATGTCGAGCACGCCGTCGGTCTTGTACAGCTTTTCGAGAATGAAGGCGGAGAAATGCTTGAGGCTGCGCGCGCGTATGCGCAACAGGTAGTTTGCTTCGCCGGTAATGATGTAGGAACCGACCACTTCCGGCCACGAGCGCAGGGCGGTCGAGAAGTTTTCGTGCCAGCGCTCCACATCGCGCCGCATGGTCACCTGCACGAAGGCATCCACTTCGAGCCCGAGCGCGGTCGTGTCGAGCACCGCGCTGTAGCGCGCGATGATGCCATTTTCCTCCAGCAGGCGCACCCGCCGCAGGCAGGACGATGGCGACAGGAAAACGCGCTCGGCGAGCTCCTGGTTGCTCATCCTGCCGTCTTCCTGGAGCAGGGTCAGTATCTTGAGATCGGTATGGTCGAGATGCATTCGAATTTTCCGTCAAAAATAAGAAGCCGGTTCGCAATTTGTTCTAATTATCAAGAATTTTACGTTTCATTTTGCAACAAATCGCCATCAAGTTCGCCTTAAACTGATTGCAACAGTAACTATCTGAAACAACGACGCGATGACAAAAGACCTGCAGATCTGGGACATCACCCCTCCTGTCTCGGCAGCAACGCCGGTGTGGCCCGGAGACACGTCCTACAGTGCGGCCGCGACCTGGGAAATCGGCGACGGCTGCCCGGTAAGGGTTAGCCGCCTCACCATGTCCACGCATACCGGCGCGCACTGCGACGCGCCTTCGCACTACGACCCGGCGGGCATGGCAATCGACGCGGTTCCACTGGACGCCTACCTTGGCCGCTGCCGCATCATTGACTGCGTCGGTGTGCGACGCGTGGAGCCCGAGCAAGTGGAGAAGGCGCTGGACGGCGTTCCGCAACGGGTCCTGCTGCGGACCTATGCCACTGCCCCGGTGGACCGCTGGGACAGTGCCTTCGCGAGCGTAGCCGCGAGCACGGTCGCGCTGCTCGCCGAACGTGGCGTACGGCTGATCGGCATCGACACGCCGTCGCTCGACCCGCAGGAATCGAAGACCATGGACGCGCACCACGCGGTCCGCAAACACGGCATGGCGATCCTAGAAGGCATTGTGCTTGACGGCGTTCCCGACGGCGACTACGAGCTGATCGCCCTGCCCCTGAAACTGGCCGGCATGGATGCCAGCCCTGTGCGGGCCATCCTCCGCGCACTGCCCGATGGAGAAGCATGATGTTGACGAAAAACGACTGCACCGCACTCGACGCACAGGATCAACTGGCCGCCCTGCGCGAACAGTTCGCATTGCCCGACGGGGTGATCTACCTCGACGGAAATTCGCTCGGCGCGCGGCCGAAGAAATCACTCGAACGCGTACGCGAGGTGCTCGCCCAGGAATGGGGTGACGATCTGATCCGCAGCTGGAACAAGGCCGGCTGGTTCGACCTGCCGCTGCGCCTGGGCGACAAGCTGGCGCCCCTGGTTGGCGCCGGACCGGGCGAGATCGCGGTGACGGATACCACCTCGCTCAACCTGTTCAAGGTCCTCGCCGGCGCGCTGCACATCCAGGCCGGAAAGCCTGAAACGGCAGGACGCCGAACCATCGTTACCGAGCGCTCGAACTTCCCGACCGACGTCTACATGGCACAAGGCCTGACCGAATGGCTCGACCGCGGCTACCGCCTGAAGCTGATCGATTCGCCGGAAGAACTGCAGGCTGCCGTGGATAGCGAAACAGCCGTCGTCATGCTCACCCACGTCAACTACCGCACAGGCTACATGCATGACATGCGGGCGGTAACCGCGCACACGCATGCGCAGGGCGCGCTGGCACTGTGGGATCTGGCGCACTCTGCCGGCGCGGTGCCAGTAGACCTCAACCGTGACGGCGCGGATTTTGCAGTCGGCTGCACCTACAAGTATTTGAACGGCGGCCCTGGATCCCCAGCCTTCGCCTGGATCGCACCACGCCACCAGCAAGCATTCAGGCAGCCCCTGTCGGGCTGGTGGAGCCATGCCGCGCCGTTCAAGATGCAGCCGGAGTTCGCGCCGGCGAACGGCATCCGCCGCGCGTTGTGCGGGACGCAGCCCGTCCTCTCGCTGGCGCTGGTCGAATGCGGGCTCGACGTGTTTGCGCAAACGAACATGGCGGCAATCCGGAAGAAATCGCTGGCATTGACCGACCTGTTCATCCGACTCGTCGAGCAGCGCTGCGCCGACCATCCTCTCTCGCTCGCCACCCCGCGCGAACACACGGTGCGCGGCAGCCAGGTCAGCTTCGCGCACCCGGAGGGTTATGCGGTGATGCAGGCACTGATCGCGCGCGGCGTCATCGGTGACTACCGCGAGCCGGAAATCATGCGCTTCGGCTTCACGCCGCTCTATACGCGCTTCGTCGACGTATGGGACGCGGTCGACATCCTGGCCGATATCCTGGATGGAAAAAAATACGACGTTAGCGCCGCGCGCGACGCAGTGACCTGAGCGAGGAAGACATGGATTCGACAAAGACCACCGAATGGCATGGCGCGCAGATGGACTTCAGCAAGGCCATGAGCTACGGCGATTACCTGGCGCTGGACCAGGTGCTGTCAGCCCAGCATCCGCGCTCGCCGGCGCATGATGAAATGCTGTTCATCGTCCAGCACCAGACCAGCGAACTCTGGATGAAGCTGATGCTGCACGAACTGCACGCCGCGCTGCGGCAGATGCAAAAGGACGAGCTGCAGCCCGCCTTCAAGATGCTTGCCCGCGTGGCGCGCATCATGGAGCAGCTGGTGCTCGCCTGGGATGTGCTGGCAACGATGACGCCGCCGGAATACACCGCGATCCGCCCTTGGCTGGGGCAATCGTCAGGCTTCCAATCCTACCAGTACCGTGAACTGGAATTCATCCTCGGGAACAAGAACGCGGCGCTGTTGCAAGTCCATGCTTCGTCGCCCGAGGCCCATGCGCATCTCGACCAGGCCTTGCACGCGCCATCGATCTATGACGAAGCCATCATGGTGATGGCGCGCCGGGGTTTCAGCATCGACAAGGAACGGCTGGAGGCGGACCGCACGCTGCCGACCGTGGCGAACGAGTCGGTGAAGGCCGCATGGCTCGAGGTGTACAAATCCCCGGAAAAGCACTGGGAGCTCTATGAACTGGCGGAAAAGCTGGTCGATCTGGAAACGGCATTCCGCTTCTGGCGCTTCCGCCATGTGACGACCGTGGAGCGCATAATCGGCTTCAAGACAGGGACCGGCGGCACGGCCGGGGCCAGCTACCTCAAGAAAATGCTGGAGGTGGTCCTGTTCCCCGAGCTGTTTGCGTTGCGGACCGCGCTCTGACGCCATTTTTTCGGCTACATGGCTTGATTTGGGCGAAGAATCAGGAGGATAGCGCCACGGCAACGGGTATAATACGCGTGAAGCACAGAGCGAGCGGTGAGCAATTGTTCAATACGCTGTAACGATGTCAATGGTTCCCCCTCATGTTCGGGCCGCTTTCGATGCGGCCCGTTTCATTTGGCAAGCGGAACATGGCCTTTTGCTCACAGAGCGGTCGCATTCACCCATAGCGTTTTATGTCCAAACCGATAGAAATCAAGATTTCGACAGTCGTCGCGGTTTCCGCCATCCTCCACACGTCCGACCTGTCCGTGCTCGACGCCGCGATGAAGCAGATGACCGGCGGCATGCCCGACTACTTCGACCATGAATTCGCGATCCTCGACGTTTCGTCTTGCGAAGGTCTGCCGACGGCAATCGAGTGGCCGGCGCTGATTTCGCTGTTCAAGTCCTACAGCCTTAACCCGGTCGCCGTGCGCGGAGCGCCGGCCGAAATGGAAGAAGCGATCCTCGCCAGCGGCCTGTCCATCGACACGCTCGTGCAGCCCCGCCGCCCGGCCGAGGAAGAAGCACCGGTAGCCGTGGTGCGCGAGCCCGCGCCGGCACCGGCTCCCGCGCCTGCCGCTCCCGCGGCGCCAGTTACCGCCCCTGCTGCGATGATCATCGACACCCCGGTCCGTGCCGGCCAGCGCGTCTACGCGCGCGGCGCCGACCTCGTGGTGAACGCGATCGTCAACCCGGGCGCCGAGCTGATCGCCGACGGCAGCATCCACGTCTACGCACCGCTGCGCGGCCGCGCCCTTGCCGGCGCGAGCGGCAACAGCGAAGCACGCATTTTCACGCTGAGCATGGAAGCCGAGCTGGTCTCCATCGCTGGCACCTACCGCACTTTCGAGGGCGGCCTACCCCAGGATCTGGCGAAAAAACCGGCGCAGGTCCGTCTTGCAGGCGACCGGATAGATGTCCTGTCCATTCGCGTCTAGTTTTTAAAATCTGATAAGGAGTTTGTTTGTGGCCAAAATCATTGTTGTAACGTCCGGCAAAGGGGGCGTCGGCAAAACCACCTCCAGTGCCAGCTTCGCCTCCGGCCTGGCGCTGCGGGGGCACAAGACCGTGGTGATCGACTTCGACGTCGGCCTGCGCAACCTCGACCTGATCATGGGCTGCGAGCGCCGCGTGGTGTACGACCTCATCAACGTCATCAACAATGAAGCGACCCTGAACCAGGCGCTCATCAAGGACAAGCACTGCGACAACCTGTTCGTGCTGCCTGCCTCCCAGACCCGCGACAAGGATGCACTGACCGAAGCCGGCGTCGAGCGCGTGCTCAACGACCTGGCCAAGATGGATTTCGAGTACATCGTGTGCGACTCGCCGGCAGGTATCGAGCACGGCGCCGTGATGGCCCTGACCTTCGCCGACGAAGCCATCGTCGTCACCAACCCGGAAGTGTCCTCGGTGCGCGACTCCGACCGCATCCTCGGCATCATCCAGGCCAAGTCGCGCCGCGCGCTGAACGGCCAGGAACCGGTCAAGGAGCACTTGCTGATCACCCGCTACGTGCCCAAGCGCGTCGAAGCGGGCGAGATGCTGTCCTATACCGACGTGCAGGAAATCCTGCGCATTCCGCTGATCGGCATCATTCCGGAATCGGAATCCGTGCTGCACGCCTCCAATCAGGGCAACCCGGCGATCCACCTGACCGGTTCCGATGTGTCGGAAGCCTACCAGGACGTCGTCGCACGCTTCCTCGGCCACGAAGTCCCCCTGCGCTTTACCGCCTACGAAAAGCCGGGCCTGTTCCAGCGTCTTTTTAAAGGAAAGTAAAACATGGCGTTGCTCTCCTTCCTGTTCAATACAAAACCGAAAAGCGCAAGCGCAGCCAAGGAGCGTCTCCAGGTCATCATCGCGCGCGAGCGCAATGGCCGGGACGGCCCGGACTTCCTGCCGGCACTGCACAAGGAACTGATCGCGGTGATTTCGAAGTATGCCAAGGTGAATGCCGACGACATCAAGATTTCCCTCGACCGCCAGGGCAACCTGGAAGTGCTGGATGTGAACGTGGTACTGCCGGACGTCATGCCCGGCAAGTGAGGTTTGCAGTAGTCCGGACATTGTAGGGTGCGCCCCGCGCACCCTACGTTCCGCAAGTTGCTTAGTGAAGCTGGTGTTTCAAGTCTGACAGTTCGCGGTGTGCCTGCATGATGGCGTTCTTCAGTTCGTCATCGATATTGCCCTGCGAATGTTCGCACGCATCCTTCGCGCGATCGCCCAGCTGTTCCAGGTCATCGACGCATTGGCGCATCTGCTGCTCGTCCTGCGCCGACTGCATCATGTTGCGCGCCTGCCCGATCCGCTGGTCCAGCTCCTGCATGCAGTTCTTGATGTCCATCGGGACGGCCTGCGCCGATTGGCAGCGCTGTGCTGCCTCATGGACGGTGCTCTCCACGTGGTCCAGGCGTTGCTGCAGTTCGTTTGCTTGCATCATGTCATGCCTCCATTGGATTTCCCTTCAATCAAAGGGAAACGTTTGATAACCATCAGACAACCTAGTTCCGGACGTTCCGGCGCAACTTCAGGCGCAGCGCAGAGTCCAATTTTGTTGCGCTTTCATTGCTGTTTCGGCAAGCCTTGCATGTAAGACAGATCCTGTACAATCCGCCCACCATGAGCACCCCGAAGAACCTCTTTTCCTACCCGCGCTACCGGCCCGATTACACGACGCCGGCGCCCTACCTCCCGATGTCGCGCGCGGAGATGGATGCGCTTGGCTGGGACACCTGCGACGTCATCCTGGTGACCGGGGATGCCTATATCGACCATCCGAGTTTCGGCATGGCGCTGGTGGGCCGGCTACTGGAGAAGCAGGGATTCCGCGTCGGCATCATCAGCCAGCCGGACTGGCAGTCGGCGGAGCCGTTCCGCGCACTCGGCAAGCCGAACCTGTATTACGGCATCACCGCCGGCAACATGGATTCGATGATCAACCGGTACACATCGGAACGGAAGATCCGCTCGGAAGACGCGTACACACCCAACGGCGAACCGGACAAACGCCCCGACCGTGCAGTCACCGTCTACGCGCAGCGCGCACGCGAAGCCTACCCGGATGCCAACATCATCATCGGCAGTATCGAAGCCAGTCTGCGCCGTATAGCGCACTACGACTACTGGTCCGACAAGGTGCGCCGTTCCGTGCTGCCGGATTCCAAGGCAGACATTCTCCTGTTCGGCAATGCGGAACGCGCGCTGGTCGCGCTGACGCATCGCCTCGCTGCCGGCGAACCGATTGAATCGATCCGCGACCTGCGCGGCACCGCGTTCATGGTCAAGCGCGGCTGGAAGCCGGCCGAGGACTGGAGCGAGGCAGACTCCACGCGCTACGACACGCCCGGCCGTATCGAACCGCATGCCGATCCCTACGCGATGAAGGACAAGGAGGCCGCCAGCTGCGCCACCGACGAAAAGCCGAAGGAACAGCCGGTCCTCATCCTGTCGCGTGAAGAACGCCTCGCGGCAATGAAGGAACAGCGCAACAAGACCGTCGTCCGCATTCCCGCCTATGAAGACGTGAAGGACGACCCGGTGCTGTATGCGCATACCTCACGCATCCTGCACCTCGAATCCAATCCCGGCAACGCGCGCGCGCTTGTGCAGGCGCACGGTGAACGCGACGTCTGGCTGAACCCGCCGCCGCTGCCGTTGGCAATGGACGAGATGGACGGCGTGTACGACCTGCCCTATGCGCGCGGCCCGCATCCTCGCTACGGCAGGGCGCGCATCCCCGCATGGGAGATGATCCGCTTCTCGGTCAACATCATGCGCGGCTGCTTCGGCGGCTGCACCTTCTGCTCGATCACAGAGCACGAAGGCCGCATCATCCAGAGCCGCTCAGAACCGTCCATCCTGCGCGAGATCGAACACATCCGCGACAAAACCAAGGGCTTCACCGGCACCATCTCCGACCTCGGTGGACCGACGGCGAACATGTACCGCCTGGCTTGCAAGGACAAGAAGATCGAGGAAACCTGCCGTCGCCTGTCCTGCGTGTATCCGAGCATCTGCGTCAACCTGAACACTGACCACAGCAAGCTGGTCCAGCTCTATCGCAAGGCGCGCGCCATCCCTGGCGTGAAAAAGATCATGATCGGCTCCGGCCTGCGCTACGACCTCGCCGTACGCTCGCCTGAGTATGTAAAAGAACTGGTCACGCACCACGTCGGCGGCTTGCTGAAGATCGCGCCCGAACATTCCGAGGAAGGCCCGCTGTCGAAGATGATGAAGCCGGGCATGGGCGCGTACTACAAGTTCAAGGAAATGTTCGAGCGCTTCTCGCGCGAGGCGGGCAAGGAACAGTACCTCATCCCCTACTTCATCGCCGCGCATCCGGGCACGACAGATGAGGACATGCTCAACCTCGCGATGTGGCTCAAGCAGAACAACTTCCAGCTTGACCAGGTACAAAACTTCATGCCCACGCCAATGGCGATGGCCACCGCTATGTATCACGGGCGCCGCAATCCGTTGCACAAGGTATCCGCCGATTCCGAAGTCGTCGAAACACCGCGCACCGGCAAGGTCCGCCGCCTTCACAAGGCGTTCCTGCGCTACCACGACCCCGAGAACTGGCCCATCCTGCGTGAAGCGTTGCAGCGCATGGGCCGCTCCGACCTGATCGGCAACAGCGACCGCCACCTAGTGCCGCGCTTCCAGCCTGCCGGCGCCGCTCCCGCCGCACCCGCCAAACGTACGCCGGTAAAGCCGACACCCGTCAACCGGGGAAAAGCACCGAGGAAAAGTCCTTCAGGTTTCCAAAAGGGCGGACGGAAATAACGCTGCTATTGAAGATATAAATTTTCAACATAACTGTTATTGCAACAATAAAGCAGACGGAAAGGAGATGGCCGACTATAGTGATCCTGTCTCCTCCAACTCTTCTTGAATTGGATTTGGCCCGCAAACCGAAAGGACTGCGGGCCTTCTTTTTTGTGCCTTCAGTTTGTTGTGCCTTGATTTTCATCAGCACCGGAAAATCATTAAGAATCAAGGCATTACCCCTCTTCCGATCTACTTTTCCACAGAATTTACCACAGGAAATGTGGGCAACCCGCTCTGCTCATCGCACAAAATTCGCGGAAGTTGCCGGATAGACTATTGATTCCAGTCATCTCTTCGATAGAATGAATCTCAGCAATTTCGGAATTGCGCAAATTCACTACGAGGCAGACATGAGAAACGCACACCAACGCGCCGCAGTTCGTACCGCAAAAGCCGAATTCAACGTCAACAAGCTGCAGGCAGCCGCGTGCATCCTGACATCGTCCGCCATCAGCGTCGCCATCATCTACTGGGCGATCAAGAGCCTGTTCTAAGCCTCCCCCTTCGCCCGCCTTCCGGGCGCATCTCCGCGCCCGGCCTGATCGCTTTCTTCACTGATTCCATACCGCCGGCCTTCTGCGCCGGTTAAGCGCGCCCTGTATAATCGCGCCGCTGCGCCCACTGATCGCGCGAAGGCTTGGAACCAAGATGGAAGAGCTTCTGAAAACATACTTTTCGGCGCAGGACCTCGACGAAAATGCAGCGTCACTGCAGCAGGCGTTGCAGCTCATCCGCGAGTGGCTCTTCGTTGACAAGCGCCACGCCTATCCCCCCGACGACTTCGAAAGCCTCAAAAAGGCATTCAACACGCCCGCAATGCCGCAGGATGGAAGCGCATTTCCGGCCGTGCTCGACGCACTCCAGCAGCAGGTCTTCGCCCATTCCGTCCCGGTCAATCACCCGAAATACATCGGCCACATGACCCAGGCCTTGCCTTGGGTATCGGTGTTGGTGGAATCCTTTATCGCCACGCTCAACCAGAACCAGGTCAAGATCGAGACAGCATACAGTTCCACCCTGATTGAAAAACAGGTGCTCGGCTGGATGCACAGGCAGATCTACCGCTTCGACGATGCGTTCTACCGCGACAGCTTCGAATCGAACGAATCGACACTTGGCAACATGGTCAACGGCGGCACCATGGGCAATCTCACCGCCTTGTCCGTGGCCCTCGAAAGCCAGATGCCCGGCCTGCGCAAAAAGGGCTTCCTCACACTCCTGCGAGAAAAGGATTACACCGGCTTCGCCGTGATCGCCTCGGCGCGCGTGCACTACTCCGTCAAGAAGTCGCTGGCCACGCTCGGCCTGGGCGAAGATGCGCTGTGCGTCATCCCAACTGACGAAAACAACCGCATCCGTCTCGACGTGCTGGAAGAGAGGATCGCCGAGCTGAAACAGCGAAAGGTGAAGATCCTCGCGCTGATCGGCGTTGCCGGCACGACCGAGACCGGCAGCATCGATCCGCTGGAAGAACTCGGTCGTATCGCGCAACGCGAAGACATCTGGTTCCACGTCGACGCCGCATGGGGCGGCGCGCTGCTGCTGGCGGAAAAATACCGCGACATGTTCCACGGCGTCGAGATGGCGGACTCGGTCGTCATCGACGGCCACAAGCTGTTCTGGGTGACGATGGCGCAGGGAATGGTGCTGTTCAAGAGCGACAAGAGCCTGAACCACCTGCTGCATACGGCGAACTACATCATCCGCAAGAGCTCGGGCGACCTCGGCCGCACATCTCTAGAAGGTTCGCGCCGTTTCGATGCGCTCAAGCTCTGGTTCTCGTTCAAGCTGTTCGGCCTGAAGGGCTATGAAGCGCTGCTTGACCGCTGCCAGGCGCTGGCAGCGAACATGCGCGAATTGGTGATGGACGACCCCGACTTCGAGTTGATCACCTGCTCGGACACGTTCATCCTGACCTATCGCTATGCACCGCGTGAACTTCAGGCGCGGCTCAAGGACAGTGTTCGCACAGGGGACAGGGAAAATGCCGTACGCTGCAATGAAACACTGAACAGGTTGAACACCGCCCTCCAGGACGAACAGAAACGCCGCGGCCTGAGCTTCGTTTCCAGGACCCTGCTTGAGTCCACCCCTTATCCCGGCCAGACAACGGTCCTGCGCGTTGTCCTGACCAATATGCTGACCACGCAAGAGGACTTGAAGGAAATACTCGCAGAACAGAAGGAAATCGGTGCCGGCCTCTGAAATGGCGGCTTGCAATGGTAAATGGCAGGCTCGTGTCCGGCGTCATGGCCACCCGCCAATCGAGAATACCTTTCACACCCGTGTGAAGAAGCCAGATTACTGGCAGCACTGGCGGCAGCACCGCGCGCTGCTGATGGCAGATTCACTGGTGCACAGAATCCGTGGATGAAGCCGCTTGTGGAGTTCGCCCTTGAGACTGCCATGCGGCGCAGTGAACTACTTGGACTTATATGAACTGATATCAACCTGGACAGGCGCACCGCCCGATTGGCAATGACCAAGAACGGGAAGTCCCGAAACGTTCCACTTTCATCACGTGGAAGACATGCTGGACATCGCTGAAAAGGCTGAAAATGCGAAGTCGATGACTCAGCTCCTGCCATACAAGCTACAGATTGCAAACAATGTTCAGGCTTGCTGCAACTCAGCCGGGTTGATGATAACTGGCGCACCCTCATGGATGTCCCGCAGTGCACGCAGCATCCAGCCAGCCACGAAGTCATCCCCTTCCTTCTGCCGCAGGAGGTCCATGCAGGACATCATCATGAGGCACAGGGCCTCAGACTCGTCATCCAGTCCAGCCGATGCCACCCCGGCCTCACTGATGAACTCCCGCACCATGTCCGTGATATTGCGCAGGTGCTTGTTGGTCTGGGCCATCGGGTCAAGGTTGCCATGGCCTTGCAATGCCGCCAGAAAGGTGTAGGGGAGGTCACAATTCTTCGGTGCATTGGCGAACAAGGGGGCGATCTGTTCAGGCAGGAATGCCCCATCCTCACAACCAAGCGGGGTGAGGCGGAAGACGGTGGCAGGGCGTGCAGCTGCAAAGCGCAGGAAAGTGACGATGGACTCAGTAACGTCTGCCATGGGCCGTGGGCGGTTCTTTTCGTCATACATCGGGATGGCATAGGCTTGGCCCGTCAACCCCTCCCCGCAGCCGAACATGGCCCCATACTTTGACATCGCGTGCTGCGATGATCCCTTGATGTGGTGGCCGTTGATCGTGGTGGCGAATACCAGTATCTGTTTCATCAATCTTTCCTCTGCTTCCCCAGCATTAAACCTGTTTTTCTTCTGCTTCCCCAGCATTAAACCTGTTTCAATTCCGTCTTCCAGCGCTTTGTCCAGTGCATCCAGGTGGTGCTCACGGTATTCAGCCTCCCATTCCTGCTTGCTCAAGGCCATCTCGCGCATCGCTGCAATAGCCTCCCGCAGCGTCTCCTTGCTGATCTCCGCGCGCCCATCCCACCTCGGGTCTTCCACAGCAGCCTGAAGCCGTTTGATGAGGCTGGAGTTGTCTTTCATAGTTATTAACGGTGACAAGTGGTAACAAGATATGGATTCTATCAACAAGGGAGATCACCATGAAGCGTATTGCACTCATCGCTGTTGTCCTCACTGGTTGCGCCATGTCTCATGGGGTGCAAAAGATAGGGCCGGATACATAGATGACCAGCGCATCTGCCTCTCCCGTGCGCGGAGGAACTGCCGGGGCGGAAGCACGGGCCGTGGCTGAGGCCGACAAGCTCTGCGCAGAGCAGGTCAAGGAGATCATGGTGACGAATACCCAGTCCTCACTGGCGAATGCAGCTGGGGCAGGCAGTGCATCTGTAACCTTGCGCTGTCTGGCACAGGGCGATAGAGAACTGCAGCGCCCAGATTATCGATCTGCCCCGAACGTCATTATTCAGGATGCCCGCAAGTAAAGCGTGTAAAGGCGCCCCGCCCCCTTGTGGACCAAGCCGCCTTCAGCCCCGCGGCTTTGAGCCACTCGCATCACGGCATCCACGCACATCTGAAGGTGACTACAAAAGGGGCATGGCATTCAAAATGATCACCATGCACAGGCACTGGAGGCCTCGGAGCAGGCCAAGATACAACTAGCCAGGATAGCCAATGAATACAAGGAAACAGCGTACCGGATGATCAATGGTGAGTCGCACTGCAGGGGAGATTCTGCCGCAGCGCCTGCGAGGCAGGAAGTTACAGTTTAGGTACAATAAAAAAGCCTGCTCAAGGCAGGCTATCTTGACCCAACTGTGACCCGATCGAATGAGTCTGAACAGCTGATAATGGTGAGTATTCTGGTGGACAGTACTGGGATTGAACCAGTGACCCCCGCCGTGTGAAGGCGGTGCTCTACCCCTGAGCTAACTGTCCGGGAAGCTGCGCATTATAGTACAAACTGCGCGCAGAATCAATTCGTTGCTGTTTGCGGCTCCACGCGCCAGAGACATTTTCCCTTTACTTCCTTGTCCAGCCGGTCGAGCAAGGCCTCGTGTTCGGTGAGTTCTTCGCTGGTGGCCTGCAGGATGACCATGTCGGCCAGCGACACCACCTCGACCACCTGCTCCTGCGTGACGTTCTCTTCCGGTGCGGCGAGATCAATGGTGAGGCTGTTCTGGCCGCGCGTCATCGCGAGGTAGACTTCGGCCAGGAGTTCGGCGTCCAGCAGCGCGCCGTGCAATGCACGGTGGGCGTTGGAGATGCCGTAACGGTCGCACAGCGAGTCCAATGAATTGCGTTTGCCGGGGTGCATTTCCTTCGCCTGCACCAGCGTGTCGGTAATGAAGGCGACATGCTCGGCGAAACGCGGGAAACCCAGGCGCTCGAATTCGGCGTCGAGGAACGCAAGGTCGAAAGGCGCGTTGTGGATGATGATCTCGGCGTCGCGCACATAGTCCCGCAACTCGTTCGCGATTTCCGCGAACTTGGGCTTGTCACTCAGGAATTCGGTGGTCAGGCCGTGGACCGCGAGCGCGCCCTCTTCCGAATCGCGCTCCGGGTTGATGTAGCTGTGAAAATTGTTGCCGGTCAGCCGGCGGTTCACGATCTCCACACAACCGACTTCAATAATGCGGTCGCCGGAACGCGGGTTCAGGCCGGTGGTTTCGGTATCGAGGACGATCTGTCTCATGCTTGGTGTACGGTTGCAGGTGTATGGCCGGTGGGCATGGCGTGCGGCGCATGCTCCTTCTTGCGGGCGAGGAAGGTATAGAAAGTCGGGACGACGAACAAGGTCAGGATTGTACCAAGCGTCATGCCGCCGACGATGACCCAGCCGATCTGCATGCGCGATTCGGCCCCTGCCCCCTTGGCCAGCGCGAGCGGCACCGCGCCAAGGACCATGGCTCCGGTGGTCATCAGGATCGGTCGCAGGCGCAGGATGGCGGCTTCGACGACCGCCTCGCGTATAGCCTTGCCCTCCTCGCGCAACTGGTTGGTGAACTCGACGATCAAGATGCCGTGCTTCGTGATCAGGCCGACCAGCGTGATCAAGCCAATCTGGCTGTACACGTTGAGCGTGCCGCCGCTCCATTTCAGCGCCGCCAGCGCACCCGCCATCGACAGGGGCACGGTCAGCATGATGATGAAGGGATCGATAAAGCTTTCAAACTGCGCGGCCAGCACGAGGTAGATGAAGGCGAGCGCGAGGATGAACGTCAGCGCCAGGCTGCCGCTCGATGCCCGGTACTCGCGCGAGGAGCCCGACAGGTCGGTGGCGTACCCCGGCTTGAGGATGCCCTTGGCCGTTTCTTCCATGAACTCGATTGCCTCGCCCTGCGTGTAGCCGTTGGCGAGATTGGCGGTGATGACGGCTGCACGGCGCTGGCCGAAGTGGTTCAGCTCGCGCGGTGCCACGGTTTCGCGGACCTTGAGCAGGCTGGACAGGGGCAGCATCTGGTCGGCTGCGCCATTCTTGCCGACGGCGCGGACGAAGATGCTGTTGATGTCGTCAGGCGCATCGCGCTCGCCGTTGCGGATCTGCACAACCACGTCGTACTGGTCGCCGCCCTTCTTGAAGCGCGTGACATTGCGGCCGCCGAGCATGGTTTCCAGTGTCCGTCCGACGGTCTCGATCTGCACGCCGGCATCGGCTGCCTTGTCGCGGTCGACCTCGACGTTGACTTGCGGCTTGTTCAGGCGCAAGTCGGTGTCGATATTGGCCAGGCCCGGATTCTTGCTGGCTTCGGCAACGATCTGCTGCACGACGTTTTGCAGTTCCTGGTACGGGGCGTTAGTCAGAACGACCAGGTTGACCGGGCGTTCACGAATCGACTGGCCGAGTGAAGGCGGCGCATTCGGAAAGGCAAGAACGCCTGGCACGGCGGCCATCTTGGGCTGCATTTCCTTGATGATGTCGAGCGTGCTGCGGCTACGCTCGCTCCAGTCGACCGTGCGGAAGAATGCGACGCCGCGTTCAACCGTCGGATTGCCGGACACGATGAAGACACGGTCGATTTCCTTGGCATCGGCGGCAATCTGCTCCAAGCGGCGGGCGTATTTCTCCGTGTACTGGAGCGATGCGCCATCGGGGCCGGTCAGCGAGGTAAAGATCGTGCCGCGATCTTCCACCGGCGCCAGTTCTTTCTTCATTCCAGTTGCTAGCCACACCAACGCGCCGATGACGACCACATAGACAACAATCACCAGCCAGCGCGCGGACAGTGTCGCCGTGAGCAGGCGGCGATAACCGCTTGTAATGGCATTGAGTGCGTTCTCGATCACGCGGTACACGACGCCGTGCTTCTCCTGGTGCTTGAGCATGATGGAGCACATCATCGGCGACAGGGTGAGCGCGACGAAGCCGGATACGATCACGGCGCCGGCCAGCGTGAGCGCGAATTCCACGAACAGCCGCCCGGTCCGTCCCGGCGTGAAGGCGACGGGCGCATACACTGCAGCCAATGTCAGCGTCATCGCAATGACGGCGAAGCCGATTTCCTTGGCACCCTTCAGTGCTGCCTCGAAGGGTTTCATGCCGTCCTCGATATGGCGGTAGATGTTTTCCAGCACCACGATCGCATCGTCCACCACGAGGCCGATGGCAAGCACCAGTGCCAGCAGCGTCAGCGTGTTGATGGTGAAGCCGGCGATCGACATCAGCGCGAAGGAACCGATTAGCGACACTGGAATGGTGACCAATGGAATGATCGACGCGCGCAGCGAACGCAGGAACACGAAGATCACCAGCGCCACCAGCACGATGGCTTCGCCGATGGTCGAGTAGACGGATTTGATCGAGCGCTCGATAAACAAGGTGTTGTCCACTGATATCGAAATCTTCACGCCCTGCGCTGCCAGTTCCTCGTTCAGCTTCGGCACCTCGGCTTTCACGTAGGTTGCCAGTTCCAGCGGATTGGCCGTCGCTTGGCGGATGACGCCGAGCGAGACTGCATTCTGGCCATTGAAGCGTACGGAGGTGCGCTCGGCCGCAGGACCGATTTCTACGGAAGCAACGTCCTTGATGCGCACCGCGTAGCCGTTGACGGTACGCACGACGATATCCTCGAACTCCGCCGGCGTCGTCAGGTCGGTCTGCGACACAACGGAAAATTCGCGCTGGCGGGATTCGATGCGGCCGGCAGGGACTTCGACGTTCTGGCGCCGCAACGCGTCTTCGACATCTGCCGGGGTCAGGCGATAAGCTGCCAGCTTGTCGCGGTTAAGCCAGATACGCATGGCGTACTTGCGCTCGCCGCTGATGCGCACGTCGGCCGCGCCGGGCAGCAGTTGCAGGCGAGGCTTGACGATGCGATTGGCGATATCAGTGAGATCGAGCGCCGACATGTTGTCGCTCGAGAACGAAAGCCAGATGATCGGACTGGCATCGGCCTCGACCTTGGCAATTACCGGTTCTTCGATGGTTTGCGGCAGCTTGGAACGCACGCGCGAAACGCGGTCGCGCACGTCGTTGGCGCCGGAGTCGGGGTCCTTTTCGAGACGGAAGCGGACCGTGATCTGGCTCTGCTCCGCGCGCGAGATCGAGGTCAGCACATCGATACCGTCAATGCCGGCGATCGAGTCTTCCATTGGTTTGGTGACCTGCGATTCGACGATTTCCGAACTTGCGCCGGGATAGCGCGTTTCCACCGTCACCACTGGCTCATCGATCTTCGGATACTCGCGCACCGCCAGCCGCTTGTAGCACACAAGGCCGACCAGCAGGATGATGAGCGACATCACCGTCGCGAACACGGGACGGCGGATACAGACGTCAGACAAGACCATGATGTGCTCCGCTTAACTCTTCGGGGCAGGCGCCGTCGAGACGGTAACGGGCTTGCCGTCCGGCCCCGACATCTGCGCGATGCGCACGGGTGTACCGTCCTTGGACAGGCGGATCTGGCCTGCAGTGACGACGATATCGCCGGGTTGCAACCCTTGCACGATCTCGACTTTGGCAGCGCGGCGCAAGCCGGTCTTGACCTCGGTACGCTGTGCCTTGCCGTCGACGACCTTCCAGACGGTGACCTTGCTGCCCTGCGGGACAATGGACTCCTCGGGGACGATCATCGCGTTTTCGCGCTCGGCCAGGATCAGGCGGACGCGCGCGAACATGCCGGGCTTGAGCTTGCCCTCGGGATTGCTGATGCGGCCGCGCAGCAAGGCGGACCGGCCCGAGCTGTCGACCTGCGGATCGATGGCATCGACGCGGGCGTGGAAAGGTTTGCCTGGCAGCGCATCCACCAATACCTCGATGCCCTGCCCCTTATGGACCAGGTCCATGAAACGCTCGGGCACACGGAAGTCGACCTTCACGCTCGAAATGTCTTCCAGGTTGACGAGGTCGGTGCCGTCCTTCACATAATCGCCGACGCTGACGTTGCGGATGCCGACGATGCCGGAGAACGGCGCACGGATTTCCAGCTTGGACAGGCGCGCTTCGGCAAGCGCGAGCTTTGCTTCCAGCACTTGCACATTGGCCTGCGACTCGTCGCGCGCGCGCTCCGAAATGAACTTCTGCTTGGCAAGGTCCACGGTACGGTCGTAGTTTGCGCGGGCAATGCCCAGTTCCGCCTTGGCCTGCTGCACTTCAGCCTGGTTGACCGTGGCGTCGAAGCCGATCAGCAACTGGCCCTTCTTGACCTGCTGGCCGTCGTTGAAATTGAGCTTGGCAATGCGGCCCGATACTTCCGGACGGATGACCACCGACTCGTTGGAGCGAATCGATCCTACTGCATTGATGTCATCGATGAGGTTGGTCGTCGCCACCTGCGTGACGTCGACGGATACCGGCCCCGAGCTCGTCCCACCCGACTTCGCGCCCCCCTGTTGCTGCGCCAATGTCTGTTCGGTCGGTCCCTGCGACTGGCGCTGAGCATAATATGCATAGGCGCCAAGTGCAGAAATGCCGACGGCGGCGATGGCGGGATAGAGAAATCTCCGGGAGTTCATGGGTTTGTTCGAAGGATTTGATGTTCAATGGCAACAAGTGTTACCAACAAACGAATGTAGCATATCGTTGCCGTCAAGACACAGAGCCTACGCCGAGATTGGCAAGCGCGTCGGCACGCTCGTTGCCGTCGTGCCCTGCATGCCCCTTCACCCATCGCCATTCGATCTTGTGACGCGCCTGCGCGGCATCGAGCGCCTGCCACAGGTCGGCGTTCTTTACCGGCTCCTTCGCCGCTGTTTTCCAGCCGCGCGCCTTCCACCCGTGGATCCATTCGCTGATGCCCTTTTGCACATACTGGCTATCAGTATGGACAATGACTTCGCACGGCCGTTTCAGTGCGGTGAGCGCTTCGATCACGGCGCGCAATTCCATACGGTTGTTGGTGGTGTTTGGTTCGCCGCCGTACAACTCTTTCTTGTGCGTGCCGGCAATGAGCAATGCTCCCCATCCGCCGCGGCCAGGATTTCCCTTGCATGCCCCGTCGGTAAATATTTCTACTTTTTCCATGCTTATTGGTGCTCGTGTTTCTGTATGCGGTTGGTGGCGGGAACGCCTTGTGGAGCGGCAGCCGTTTTCTTCGCCCATACCGGGCCGATCAGGCGCATGCCGCGCACGCGCTTGATCGCGTGGACGATGTAGATGGCACCGAGGTAGGGCCACCAGCGGTTGCCGGCGCCTTCCATGAAGGCGAAGCGGGTGAGCCACTTTTCGGTGACGCAAGGCGGTGCGTAGCAGCCGAAGTGGCCGCGGCTGACTTCCATGTTGAGCAGCTTGAGCCAGTCCTTCAGGCGGGGAACGCCGATGAACTCCCCTTCCGGCGGCAGGAAATGCGCGCCTGTCAGGCGACCGGCAAGCTGGCGCAACCCCCACAGGCTGGCAGGATTGAATCCGACAATGATGAGTTGCCCCTCGGGGCGCAGCACGCGCTCGGCTTCGCGCAATACCTGGTGCGGTTCTGCCGCAAATTCGAGCACGTGCGGCAGGACAACGAGGTCGAGGCTCTGCGAAGCGAACGGCAGTTCGGCAAAATCGTGCACGACGACAATCGGCGTCCGCCCGCCCTCTCCATTGTCGAGAGGCACGTACGTGTCCGTCAGCCATTTGTTCGGCATGCGGTTGGCCTGCAGCGCATTCACTTGCGGCAAGCCGATTTGCATGGCATTGAAGCCGAAGATATCCGCCGTAAGCATGTCCAGCCGCGCCTGCTGCCAGGCACGTACATAGCTTCCGGCCGGCGTATCGAGCCAAGGGCCGAGGGCTATAATGGACTTTTCTGCGGAAGGACGTTCCATCGTATGTTGAAAGTGTTGGCGGTTCCGGCGTTCCAGGACAATTACTTGTGGCTGATACACGATGGCGCGCATGCAGCGGGTGTCGACCCCGGCGATGC
>NZ_LSTO01000001.1:4364639-4365449 GCF_002211445.1 Noviherbaspirillum denitrificans
GCACGCAGGAGCCGGCGCAGGACATCCTGTCGGAAAAAACCGGCATTACCCGCGCCGGACTGCGCGACGAATCCGATGCAATCCGACAGCTCGCACAACGCTGGAACCTGCCGCTTGCGGAAGGTGATGCCTGCGACGCAATCCGCGCTCACAACGTGCTCTGCCACCGCAGCAACGGCGGCATCGCCGAATTGCGCCAGCTCGACCGGCCCGCGTTGCTCAAGCTGTACGACCAGGCCAACCGGCCGTTCTATGCACTGATCGGCAGCCTGTCCGACACCACTGCACGCCTGCGTGCCGGCGACGCGCGGCAAGACGTCAGCCTGGTTGCCCTGGCAAACCATTTCCGGGGCGAGTTCATCACCCTTTGGCGCGCGCCGCGCGACTTCGACAATGCGGTGCAGGTCGGCGACCGCGGACCGGCCGTCGACTGGTTTGCAGCGCACCTGGCCAAGCTGAGCAGCGCCGATGCGCCGGCCCCCGGCCAGCCCCTGTCTCAGAAAACACTGAAGCAGGTGCGCCAGTTCCAGCAGGCACACGGCTTGTTCGTGGACGGTGTGATCGGTCCACTCACTGCCATGCACATCAATCGCGCTGCCGGTATCGACGAGCCGCGCCTGGCCGAACGCACGCAGGCGGAGTGACGCATGTCCTACATCCTTGAAGCGCTGAAGAAAGCCGAAGCCGAACGCAATGGCGCCGTCACCCGCCCCGGACCGCTGCTGCCGCCGCTGGCTGCATCGGCAAAGCACCGGCCGGCATGGCGACGCCCCTTGCCATGGGCCGCGCTCGCGGCATTGGCGGTGACGC
>NZ_LSTO01000001.1:4365459-4407074 GCF_002211445.1 Noviherbaspirillum denitrificans
CCTGGCCATACTTGGCGCCGATCTTGTGCAGGATGCGGATCGAAATCATGTTCTTCGACTTCGCCAGGCCTTTGCGCATCGGCATCGGGCCTTCGTACTTGCCGTCGTAGTTCTTCGGTTCCCATGCCTGCCCGCCGGTCTGGCCGGCATCGAAGGAGATCGGCGAGTCGGCGATGATGGTGGAGGGCGACATGCCCTTCTCCAGTGAGGCCGAATAGATGAACGGCTTGAACGACGAACCCGGCTGGCGCCATGCCTGCGTCACGTGGTTGAACTTGTTGCGGTTGAAGTCGAAGCCCCCGATCAGCGCGCGGATCGATCCATCCTCCGTGTTGGCCGCGATAAAGGCAGATTCCACCTCGGGCATCTGGGTGATCGTCCACGCGTTGTTCTCCTGCGTGACGCGAATGACCGCGCCGCGCCGCACCTTCTTGGCCGGCGGTGCCTTGTCGCTGAGCAGGTTGGTGGCGAAGCTCAGGCCAGGGCCGGTGATGTTGATCTCTTCGCCGGACGAGAGTACGGCCTTCACGCTCTTGGGCGAGGCATCCAGCACGACGGCGGCAACGATATCGTCGCTGTCCGGGTGTTCCGCCAGTTCGACTTCGATTGCGTGGTCCGCCGCTTCCTTTGCCGCCGGAATCTCCATGAAGGCTTCCGGACCGCGGTAGCCGTGGCGCTTTTCATAATCCATCACACCGCGGCGCAGCGCCAGGTAGGCGGCATCCTGGTCAGCCTTTGTGATCGTTGTATAGACATTCAGGCCACGCGTGTACGTTTCATCCTTGAACTGGTCGTACACCAGCTGGCGTGTCATTTCTGCCACGTATTCGGCGTGCACGCCGAACTCGCTGCTGTTGGTCTTGATCTTGAGCACCTGGTCCTTTGCCGTCTCGTACTGCGCATCCGTGATGTAACCGAGCTGGAGCATGCGCTGCAGGATGTACTGCTGGCGCGCACGGGCGCGCTTGGGATTGGCGACAGGATTGTAGGCGGACGGCGCTTTCGGCAGGCCGGCGAGCATTGCCGCTTCAGCCACGGTGATATCCGACAGCTTCTTGCCGAAATAAATCTGTGCCGCGGACGAGAATCCGTAGGCGCGCTGACCCAGGTAGATCTGGTTCATGTACACCTCGAGGATCTGGTCCTTGCTCAGGTTCTGCTCGATCTTCCAGGCCAGCAGGACCTCATAGATCTTGCGCTTGAGCGTCTGCTCGCTCGACAGGAAGAAATTGCGCGCCACCTGCTGCGTGATGGTCGATGCGCCCTGTTTCGAGCTGTTCGTCAGGTTGTGGACGCCGGCGCGCAGGATACCAATGTAGTCCACGCCGCTGTGGTCGTAGAAGCGGTCATCCTCGATCGCCAGCACGGCTTTCTTCATGATGTCCGGCACGTCCTTGATGCGTACAAGATTGCGGCGCTCCTCACCGAATTCGCCGATCAGTACGTTATCGGCGGAATAGATGCGCAGCGGGATCTTCGGCCGGTAATCGGTCAGCGTGTCCAGCCCCGGCAGGTTCGGATAGGCCATGGCCAACGCGAAGCAGACGATCAGGAGGCCGATGACTGCCAGCCCGACCACCGTCCCGAACAGGCCGAGGATGATGCGCGTGAGCAGGGAAAAACGGGGCGTCGACGCCTGTTTGGGAGCGTCGGCTTCAGGTTTATTGCTGGACATGCGGGGGGACAAGAAGGAGATAAGGGAACGGAAGAATTATAACGGTGGGCAACATTAAGGGATATTAGTAGAATCTCAACATTTGTCCCCACGGCGCGTGGGCTTTTGGCAACTGGTTACAAATTCCTGTACGGAAATCACTTTACACCCTTCGAAGCTTATTGCTAGGATTTAATGTAACGTTGGATATATATCACCTAAATATAGGTTTTTAAACGAATTTTTTGTCGAAGCACCACAAATCCTGCTACTTCGACCTATAAATAAGTGGTGCGTTCACGCAATACGCCACATTTTCGGGGAGTAAAACCCTTGGCCATTGATCTCGGATCGTTAGTCGGCAAGAAGAATCCACCGTTGATCGGCCTGGACATCAGTACCTCGGGCGTCAAACTCGTCGAACTGTCAGACACGGGCAAGAACGAATACCGGCTGGAACGTATCGCGAACGAGCCTCTGCCGCGCGGCGCCGTCGTGGACGGCAATATTGAAAACATTGAACAGGTGACGGAAGCGGTTCGCCGCGTCTGGAAAAAAAGCGGCACCAAGGCCAAGCATGTGGCACTCGGCATGCCGCCGGCATCGGTCATTACCAAGAAAATCATTCTTCCTGCAGGCCTCTCGGAGGAGCAGCTCGAGGTGCAGGTGGAAAGTGAAGCGAACCAGTACATTCCGTTTGCGCTCGAAGAAGTCAGCCTTGATTTTTGCGTCATCGGCCCGGCGCAGAATTCACCCGACGACGTCGAAGTGCTGATCGCCGCCACGCGCAAGGAAAAGGTGGAAGACCGTGTTGCCGTGGCCGAGTCCTGCGGTCTCAAGCCGATGGTCATGGATATCGAATCCTATGCCGCGCGCACGGCGATTGACCGTATCACGGCCCAGCTCCCTAAAGGTGGCCAGGGCCAGATTGTCGCCCTGTTCCAGATCGGCGCCCAGGTTACCCACGTCTCCGTGCTGCAGGATGGCCAGACGATTTACGAACGCGAGCAACCCTTTGGCGGCAACCAGCTCACGCAGGACGTCGTGCGTGCTTACGGCCTGTCGTTCGAGGATGCGGAATCGAAAAAGCGCTCCGGCGACCTGCCGGACGGCTATGACCGCGAACTGGTCGAGCCCTTCCTGGAAAATGCCGCCCTCGAAGTCACGCGCGCCATCCAATTCTTTTTCACGTCCACACCCTATACCCACATCGACCAGATATTCCTGGCCGGCGGCTGCGCGGTCATTCCGGGGCTGGTCGAAATCGTCGCGGAACGTGCCAAGATCTCGACTTCTGTCGTCAGTCCCTTCAAGGGAATGCAGATCGCTTCGACGATCCGCGAAAAACAGCTGCGCGCCGAGGCGCCGTCTTACCTGGTTGCGTGCGGGCTGGCCATGCGGAGGTTTGAAGAATGATCCGGATTAATCTTCTTCCCCACCGCGAGGAAAAACGCAAGCAGCGGAAAATCGCCTTCCTGCGCCTGCTCGTGCTTGCTGCGCTGATGGGGCTGGCGATTGCGATTGCCTATGCGGCGTTTATCGGCGCCAAGATCGCCAACCAGAACCAGCGAAACAGCTTTATCAAGGCAGAGAACGCCAAGCTCGATACGCAGATCAAGGAAATCGCCACCCTCAAGCAGGAAATCGAAGCGCTGCAGGCGCGCCAGCAGGCGGTCGAAGACCTGCAGAGCGACCGCAACCAGCCGGTTTACCTGATGGATGAGCTTGTCAAGCAAGTACCGGAAGGCATCTACCTGCGCACCTTCAAGCAAGACAACCAGCGTGTTGCGCTGACCGGTTATGCGCAGTCGAACGAGCGGGTCTCCGAGCTGCTGCGCAACCTCAGCAACAATTCTCCCTGGCTCGAACGCCCCGACCTGATCGAAATCCGCCTGACCAACCTTGGACAGGGAAGGGATGCGAAAAAGGTATTCGACTTCACCGTCAATGTCGGCATCAAGCGTCCGCGCGAGAAGGAACAGGCTGCATCGACACCCCCGAAGAAGCAGCCCTGACAGGAAAGACGCACTATGGCAGACCTCAAGAAAATCGGGGACACAATAGCGAGCCAGTTCCAGGGCCTGAACGGCCGGGACCCAGGGCAGTGGCCGATCATCCCGCGCGTGCTATGCGCGTTCGGAACGCTGCTCGGCGTGATCGCTCTTGCCTGGTTCCTCTATCTCAGCAGCCAGCAGGAAGAGCTCGAGCTCGGCGAGCAGGAAGAAGTCAAGCTGCGGGAGGAATACAAGACCAAGGTCAAGCAGGCAATCAACCTCGACAGCCTGCGCAAGCAGCGTGACCAGGTCAACGAATACGTGTCCACGCTCGAGAAGCAGTTGCCCAGCAAGGCCGAGATGGATGCGCTGCTGTCGGATATCAACCAGGCCGGTCTTGGACGTGGTCTCCAGTTCGAGCTGTTCAAGCCGGGCCAGGTGGTGGTCAAGGATTACTATGCCGAGCTGCCCATCGACATCAAGGTCACGGGCAGCTATCACGATATCGGCGCGTTCACCAGCGACATCGCGAACCTGCCGCGTATCGTGACCCTGAATAACCTCAACCTCATTACCGGCAAGGACGGCACCCTAACGCTCGAAGCGGTGGCCAAGACCTTCCGCTATCTTGACAAGGATGAGGTTGCGGCGCAGCGCAAGGCCGCGGAAGAAAAGGCGAAGAAAGCGAAGGGGGCGAAGAAATGAAAATTCCGCGCACCTTGAAGTTGGGCGTATCGTTCGCCGCCTTGTCCGTGCTCGCCGGTTGCGGCGACGGCGGAGTACAGGAGGTGAGGGACTGGATGACGGAAGTACGTGCGCAAACGCCGGTCTCTGTCCAGAAACTGTCGGAGCCGAAGAAGTTCGAGCCTTTCACCTATTCGGGAAAGAACGAATTCGACCCCTTCAATTCGACGAAGCTTTCCGTCGCACTGGCCAAGATAAATGCCAAATCGACCGGCGGCATCAAGCCCGACATGGACCGCCGCAAGGAGCCGTTGGAAAGCTACCCGCTGGATGCCATCAAGATGGTCGGCACACTGGAAAAACCTGGATTGAGCTATGCGCTACTGCAAGTGGACAAGGTGGTTTTCCAGGCAAAGGTCGGCAATTACATCGGCCAGAATTTCGGCATGATCACCCGGATCACCGACACGGAAGTCGAGATCAAGGAAATCGTGCGGGATCCATCTGGTGAATGGACCGAACGCAAAGCCAAGTTAGAGTTGCAGGAGAATAAAAAATGATGGCCGCACATACTTACCTACGAGGCTTCGGCGTCGGCGTACGCAGTGTATTTCGTCAATTCGCAGTCGCAGGCCTGTTGCTTGCGTCCTGCGTTGCCTACGCACAGGAAAACGCGATCGAGTCGATCGGCGCCAACCAGCAGGGCGCCAATGTCATCGTGAAAGTGAAGCTGAGGAAGGCATTGGGCAAAGCGCCCATCGGCTTTTCCATCACCAATCCGGCACGCATCGCGCTCGACTTCTCGGGAACCGCAAACGGAACCGGGAAAATATCCCAGGACATCGGGCTGGGCGACGTGCGCAGCGTCAACGTCGTACAGGCCGGTGACCGTTCCCGCCTGGTATTCAACCTGCTTCGTCCGCTCAACTACGCCACAGTAGTCGAAGGCGATACCGTGGTCGTGACCATTGACGGTTCCGGCGGTATTGCTACTGCAGTCAATGCTTCCGGCGTTCCGGTATCGACCGCGCCGGCAGCTGCAGCGAAGCAGGTATTGCGCGACATCGACTTCCGCCGCGGTGTGTCCGGCGAGGGCCGCGTCGTAGTTGACCTGCCGAGCAACCAGGTGGCGGTCGACGTGCGGCAGCAGGGGCAAACGATTGTTGTCGACTTTCTGAAAACGTCACTGCCGGAAGTCCTGCGCCGCCGCCTCGACGTCACCGACTTCGCAACCCCTGTGCAGACCATTACCACCTCGCCGCAGGGCGAAAACGTCCGCATGGTGATCGAACCCAAGGGACTGTGGGAGCACAGCGCCTACCAGAGCGATACCCAGCTGGTGGTCGAGGTCAAGCCGATCAAGGAAGATCCAAACAAGCTGGTGCAAGGTACCCAGGGCTATCGCGGCGAGCGCCTGTCGCTCAACTTCCAGAATGTGGAAGTGCGCGCCGTGCTGCAGGTCATCGCCGATTTCACCGGCCTGAACATCATCACCAGTGACACCGTCACCGGCAACGTGACCTTGCGCTTGAAGGACGTACCTTGGGACCAGGCGCTTGACATCGTGATGCAGGCCAAGGGGCTGGACATGCGCAAGAACGGCTCGGTGCTGTGGATTGCGCCCAAGGACGAACTGCTTACAAAGGAAAAGCTGGAGCTGGAGCAGAAGGCGCAGATTGCCGAGCTGGAGCCGCTCAAGACAGAGACCTTCCAGTTGAACTACCAGAAGGCGGAATCCTTCAAGCAGGTCCTCGGCATTGACGGGACAGACGCCAAGAAAAGCATTCTCTCCAAGCGTGGCAGTGCCGTGATCGATCCGCGGACCAATCAGTTGTTTGTAACCGATATTGCGTCGAAGCTGGAGGAAATCCGCAAGCTCGTGCAGAAAACGGACATCGCGTCAAAGCAGGTGCTGATCGAAGCGCGGATCGTCGAAGCCGATGACAAGTTCAGCAAGAACCTTGGCGCCAAGCTTGGCTTCACCGACATGAGGACATTGCGGGGCGGGGATACTGGCTGGCAGGTTTCGCGCTCGAGCAATTCGCGCGTGGCCGTTACCGGCAATCTGACCGGTGTTGGCCAGCAAACGGGCCAGGCCGAGGTGGATGACAATGCGTATACCAACAGCCAGTTTATCAACCTGCCGGCAGCGGGCATTAACGGTGTCGCACCTGGGACATTGGCGGTCAGCCTGTTCTCCGCAGCCGCCAACCGCTTCCTGAATCTTGAACTCTCTGCGCTGGAAGCAGACGGCAAGGGTAAGATCATCTCCAGCCCGCGGGTCGTGACGGCTGACCAGCTCAAGGCGGTGATCGAGCAGGGTACCGAACTGCCATACCAGGTTGCCACGTCGAGCGGCGCAACATCCATCATGTTCCGCAAGGCGAACCTCAAGCTGGAAGTGACGCCGCAGATCACGCCGGACGGCAATGTCATCCTGGATGTGGATGTGAACAAGGATAGTGTGGGTGTCGAAACGCGTGCTGGCTTTGCCATCGATACCAAGCACGTGAAGACGCAGGTACTGGTGGAAAATGGCGGAACGGTGGTCCTTGGCGGCATCTTCCAGCAGATCGAGCGTGAGCAAGTGTCAAAGGTACCTGTGTTCGGCGATATTCCCGTCCTCGGTCATTTGTTCAAAACGCAAGGAAGAACCAACGACAAGACGGAGCTTTTGATTTTCATTACACCTAAAATCGTTGCCGACCGCGTGGTAACACGCTAGTCAGGTAAACAGCAAGAATTCGAATAATGTTAAGGGTAGGGCTTATGACTCCAGGGGATTTCAGGACCTCGGTCCAAAAGTTTGTACGTTTTGCTGCAGGCGGGATGATGGCCTTGGCCCTCGTCTCCTGCGGTGGTGGCGGCGGTTCGGCCGGCACCACCTCGGGAACAAGCGGCAGTTCATCGACGCCAGCCTCCGTATCCTTGCTGTTCAGCAGCTCGGAACTGCCGTCCTCGGGAACGACCGGCACGGAAGTAACGGTAACCGCGCTGGTAAAGAACGCGAATAACAATGCGATTGCGTCGGCGCCCGTCACCTTTACTGCAAGTTCAGGTGCGCTGACCGCAGTTTCGGCCACGACCGACGCAAACGGCAAGGCGACTGCCCTGCTCAGCACCTCCGGCGACCGCACCAACCGCACTATCACGGTTACCGCCAAGGCGGGCAGCGTCACGACGACCGGTACCGTCAGCGTTGTCGGCACGGCAGTCTCCATTACCGGCCCGTCTACAGTGACTTCGGGCGGCACCGGCGATTTCGCTATTACGGTGCGCGACCAGGCCGGGAAAGCCATTTCGGGAGTGCCGGTCGCCATCTCGTCGACCAAGGGCAACAGTGTGGCCCTCAAGACCGCCGCAGGTGGCACGACGAGTGCAGCCATTACCAATACACAGGGCCAGGTTGTTGTGACGGTCACAGGCGTCCAGGCAGGCAAGGATACGCTGGTGGCATCTTCGCAGGGGAATACGTTCTCTTACGAATTCAACGTCAACACGCTAAGCCTCGTCATCACACCGTCCGCGTCGCAAGCCAATGTGGGCACTTGTAACGCCCTCAATGCGCGTCTCGAAAACTCCGGCGTTGGTCAGGACGGGGCGCTGAACATGAGCGCGTCGCGCGGGGTGATCTATACCGACGCCGCCTGCACGGCCCCGCTGGGTAGCAGCGCCATCCCGGTCACCTCGGGCCAGGCGCAAACCACGTACATCAAGTCCGACACAGCCGGCACGGCAACCATTACTGGAACTGTCGCGAACGGTCCCACGGCACAGACCAACATCAAGTTCGTTGCTCCCTTGACGCCATCGGCCACCATCAGTGTGCAGCCGGAACCTTCGGTCGTGAGCCCAAGCGGCACGGGCCAGAGCAATACCAGTGTGCTGACTGTGATCGTGCGTGACGGTACTGCCAACAACAACCTGGTGAAAGGCGCGATTGTCGAATTCTCGATCCTCACCGACCAGAGCGGTGGCGCCCTTTCCAACCCGGCTGTAGTAACGACTGAAGATGACGGCACTGCGAAGGTCATTTTCTCTGCAGGCCCGGCGACTACGCCTGCTAACGGGGTTCAGATCCAAGCACGCATCCAGGGCACGAGCAAGACTGCCACGGCGACATTGACAGTTTCCCGCAAATCGCTGTTCGTTACGGCAGGTACCGGTAACAAGCTTGAGACGCCGACGACTTCGACGTACCGTCAGGATTACTCGGTATTTGTGACTGACGCCTCAGGCAATGCAGTGCCTGAAGTGACCGTCACGGCTTCGGTAAGGGCTATCAACTATCGTAAAGGTCGGTACACGTTTGACTCCGATCCAGCAACACCTGAAACCGGATGGATTCGCGCGTTACCGCATTACGTTTGCGCGAACGAGGACATTAATAACAACGGTATTCTTGACGCGGGAGAGGACTTTAACAACAGTGGTGCACTGGAGCCGCGCATTCCGATGACAGTCACCTCCAGCGGCAAGACAGATGCAAGTGGAACGGCGATCGTCTCCATCCTGTATCCGCGCGACCGCGGCAACTGGACCGATGTACGAATGACGGTTACGGCAAGTGTGCAAGGTACTGAGGCAACCTATACGACTTCCACGTATACTCTGCCAGTGTTGGCGGCGGATTTTGCAGATCAGGCGACTGAGCCGCCAGGTAATCCGAGCCCGTATGGGGTAAATCCCTGCAACATACCAAATTGACATCCAATATATTCCTGGTTGGCCTCATGGGCGCCGGCAAGACGACAGTCGGCCGCGCCCTGGCCAAGAAACTCAACAAACGGTTCATCGATTCGGACCATGAGATCGAGGCGCGCACAGGCGCCTCGATTCCTTTGATCTTTGAAATCGAGGGCGAAGCAGGATTTCGCCAGCGCGAGGCGGAGGTGATCCGCGACCTGACTTCCCAATCGGATATCATCCTGGCGACCGGTGGTGGCGCGGTCCTTCGACAGGAAAACCGCGAGTGCCTCAAAGCACGCGGCACCGTGATCTACCTGCGTGCCAGCATCAACAGCATTCTCCAGCGCACCAGCCACGACAAGAACAGGCCCCTGCTGCAGACCGCCGATCCCCGTGCGCGGCTCGAGCAGCTTTCCCGGGAACGCGAACCGCTTTACCTGGAAGTTGCCGACTTTGTCATCGAAACCGGCCGTCCTAACGTACAATCTCTGGTGCAAACCATCATTTCGCAGCTCGAAATGGCCAATAAGGCTTCGTCGGGTGACGAAACGCCGAACCAGATTTCCTGAACTCTATGAACGCGCAGCAAACATCGCCGATCACCTTGAACGTAGACCTGGGTGATCGCAGCTACCCCATTTCCATTGGACAATCGCTGTTGTCGGATGCCGCGCTCGTGACGCGCCACATCGCCGGCAAGCGGGTTGCCGTTGTTACGAATACCACCGTCGGGCCGCTGTACCTGGATCGCCTGGTCGAACTCCTCAAGGGAGCGGGCAAGCAGGTCACAACCGTCGTTCTGCCGGATGGCGAAGAGGAAAAGAACTGGGCCAGCCTGATGCGCGTGTTCGACGTACTGCTGGAAGAGAAATGCGACCGCAAGACGACGCTGGTCGCGTTGGGCGGCGGCGTCATCGGCGACATGACGGGATTTGCGGCGGCGACCTACATGCGCGGCGTGCCGTTCGTGCAGGTGCCGACCACGTTGCTGGCGCAGGTTGACTCATCCGTCGGCGGCAAGACCGGCATCAACCATCCGCTTGGCAAGAACATGATCGGCGCGTTTTACCAGCCGCAAGCCGTAATCGCCGATACCTCCACGCTGGATACGCTTCCCGACCGCGAGTTGTCCGCAGGACTGGCCGAAGTCATCAAGCACGGCGCCATCATCGATCCCGCCTTCTTCGACTGGATTGAATCGAATATCGGCAAGCTTGTCGGGCGCGACCCTGGCGCGCTCTCCTATGCGATCCAGCGTTCATGTGAGATCAAGGCCGATGTCGTGCGCCAGGACGAGCGCGAGGGCGGGCTGCGCGCCATCCTCAATTTCGGGCACACCTTCGGCCACGCGATCGAAGCGGGACTCGGCTATGGCGATTGGCTGCACGGCGAGGCAGTCGGGTGCGGCATGGTCATGGCTGCCGACCTGTCGCATCGTCTCGGTTTCATCGACGCAGCCACGGCTGCGCGCCTGAATGCGCTGGTGAAGGCGGCAAACCTGCCTGCCGATGCTCCCGACCTTGGCGTCGAGCGCTGGCTGGAGCTGATGCAGGTCGATAAGAAGAACGAGGGCGGACAGATCAAGTTCATCCTCCTCAAGCCCCTCGGCACTTCCGTCATCATGCCGGTGCCGCAGGATGTCCTGTTAGAAACCCTCAAGGCCTGCGTCCGGTAAATGGATTTTGAAGCCAACCTCGCACCTTATGCCGCGCGCTCCGCGGTATCGCGGGGAAGGCATTTCGCCGAACCAGCGCCGGCTTCACGCACCGAATTCCAGCGCGACCGTGACCGCATCATCCACTCGACCGCGTTCCGCCGGCTCGAGTACAAGACGCAGGTATTCGTCAACCACGAAGGCGACCTGTTCCGCACCCGGCTCACGCACAGTATCGAAGTAGCGCAGATCGCGCGTTCGATTGCGCGCAACCTGCGGCTCAATGAAGACCTGGTCGAAGCGATATCACTCGCGCACGACCTCGGCCATACGCCGTTTGGTCACGCCGGCCAGGACGCATTGAATGCCTGCATGAAGGAATACGGTGGCTTCGAGCACAACCTGCAGAGCCTGCGGGTGGTCGACAAGCTGGAGGAGCACTACGGTGCCTTCGATGGCCTGAACCTCATGTTCGAAACGCGCGAAGGCATCTTGAAGCATTGCTCGCTTGCCGTTGCGCAGACGCTGGGCGATGTCGGCCAGCGCTTTATCGACGGGAAGCAGCCGACGCTGGAAGCGCAGCTGGCAAACCTGGCGGACGAGATCGCGTACAACAATCACGACATCGACGATGGCCTGCGCTCGGGTCTCCTGACGACAGCTCAGCTGAATGAAGTGGATTTCTATGCGCGCCATCGACGCGATGTGGAACAGGCATACCCGGGAATTGCCGGGCGGCGCGCCATACATGAGACCATCCGGCGCATGATCAATGCGCTGATCGTCGACCTGATCACGACATCAAGGGCACGCATAGACGCGGCACACCCTGCATCAGTAGAAGACGTGCGCGATGCACAGCCCATGATCGCGTTCTCGGACGAAATGAACCGCGACGCCGCGCAATTGAAGGTCTTCCTGCGGCATAACCTGTACCGGCATTACCAGGTCAACCGCATGACCAGCAAGGCGCGGCGCATTATCCGAGAAATGTTTGACGCATTCATGGGCGAGCCGCGGTTGCTGCCGCCCGACTACCAGACGGGCTTGCGCGATGGTGCGAGTGCGGATCAGGTGGCGCACCAGGCGCGCAAGGTGGCCGACTATATCGCCGGCATGACCGACCGCTATGCGATGCGCGAGCACCGTCGCCTGTTCACGATCGAAGAAGCCTAGTCGAGCGTCCTCAGCGGATGCGCATGCGCCGGCCACGCCGGTTCAAAGAAGCCTTCGACCATCTCCTTGCTGACGTCCTCCAGCTGAGCCGGCGACCACTTCGGCGCATTATCCTTGTCGATGACAACCGACCGGATGCCTTCCAGCACCTCACCGTTTTCGAAACTGCGGCGCACCATCGTGCGCTCCATGCGCAGGCATTCCGCCACGCTCATGGTCTTGCCCTTGCGCAGTTGCGACAGGGTGACGCACATCATCAGCGGTGAGCGCTTGTTCATGGTGTCGATCGTCTTCCTGGCGAAGGCACTGTCATCCCGTGACAGCGAGGCGACGATGGACGTGACATCATCGTGCGCGAAATGGCGATCGATGGTCGCGCGTTCCGCGGCAAGTAAGCCTGCAGCGACTTGCGACTGGAAGCGTGCCGCGAACTCACGTATGGCTTGCGGCAGGCGGGACGAGTCCGCCGATTCCAGCAGTTCAGACAGTCCAGGAAGCTCGGACGCCGGCACGAACACATCTGCAAGGCCCGCGTACAGCGCATCGGCGGCACCGATTACTTCACCCGTGACGCCAAGGTAGGTACCGATCTCGCCCGGGACGCGCGACAGGAAATAGCCGCCACCGACATCCGGGAACAGGCCGATGTTCACCTCGGGCATCGCCATTTTCGTGCGGTCCGTAACGATGCGCATGCGGTTGGTTTCTCCACCTTGTGCCACACCCATGCCGCCGCCCATCACGATGCCGTCCATCAGCGCCACGTAGGGCTTCGGATAGAAGTGGATCAGATGGTTCAGTGCGTACTCTTCAGTGAAGAAATCTTCCAGCAGTGCGCTGCCGCCCTGCGGTGTCGCGCGGCCCGCATCGTAGAAGAACCGGATGTCCCCGCCGGCGCAGAATGCGCGTTCGCTGCTGCTGCGGATCACTACCGCCTGCACGGCGCTGTCGTCGCGCCAGGCGAGAAGTGCCGAGGTTATTGCCCGCACCATGTCAAGCGACAGGGAGTTCAGTGCCTTCGGGCGGTCGAGGGTGATGAAGCCGATGTTGTTCTTGATGCGGGTGTGGACGAATTCAGTCATGGCTGTCGATGGATTGCGGAATGCGGGTCATTGTATCGGCATTGCCGCAACGCTGCAGTCGCTCGCCCGACATTCGCCTTGCAGGCGATGGGCAATAAAAAAGGGCGCATCCAATGCGCCCTTGATCATTCCGGCACCGGGCCGATGAGAGTTTTTACGCAGAGGCCGACACGTCGGGCATGCGCTTGAAGGTTTCGTGCTGGTGGTCCTGGATCTTGGTCTTGTACTTGAGTACCTGACGGTCCAGTTTGTCAATCAGCGTGTCGATCGCCGCGTACAGGTCTTCCGCAAAACTCTCCACGTGAATGACGTTGCCCCGTAGTCGCAGATTCACTTCTGCTCTCTGTCTCTTGTCCTTTTCCGAAGGTTTTTCCACACCCAAGATGACTGCGATATCAATGACATGATCGAAATGGCGGATGATGCGTTCCAGCTTGTTCTCCACGTAGTCGCGGATGGCCGGTGTCAATTCGAGGTGATGTCCACTGATGGTCAGATTCATACAGCGCTCCTATGGATGGTGTCGCTGGAGGTTCAAGTGTGCCCGCGCAGGCGAGCTACGCTGAACACAGCAACTGCACTACAACACGGGTACTACAGGGATTTGCGCAGATTGACTGGAGGGATTTTCAGGGCTTCGCGATATTTCGCGACGGTGCGTCGTGCCACGACCATGCCTTGCTCCCCCAACATATCCGCGATCTTGCTGTCTGAGAATGGATTCTTGGGGTCTTCTGCTCCTATCAATTGTTTGATCAGCGCGCGGATCGCCGTCGATGAAGCTTCACCCCCCGCTTCGGTGGCGACATGGCTGCCGAAGAAGTACTTCAACTCGAACATGCCGTGGGGGGTCAGCATGTATTTCTGAGTTGTCACACGGGAAATAGTACTCTCGTGTAAACCAAGTGTATCAGCAATTTCACGCAAGACAAGAGGGCGCATGGCGACTGCGCCGTGGGAGAAAAAGTTGCGTTGGCGGTCGACGATTGCCTGCGCCACGCGCAGGATCGTGTCGAAACGCTGGCGCATGTTTTTGATCAGCCATTTCGCTTCCTGCAGCTGGGAAGTAAGCGATCCCTCACCCTTGCTTTGCTTGAGGATATTGGCGTACAGGGCATTCACGCGCAGGCGCGGCATGACGTCATGATTGAGGAAGACTTGCCAGCCGTTCTTTGTCTTCTTGACAATCACGTCGGGCACAACGTAATCGGAAGCGTCCGATGCGAACAGCGCGCCGGGGTGGGGATTGCATTGGCGGATCACATGCTGTGCTTCACGCAGGTCTTCCTCGTCGCAGTCGAGTGCCTTCTTCAGTTTGTTGAAGTCGCGCTGCGCGAACAGCGGCAAGTGGTTTTCCACGATCTCCAGCGCGCGGCGGCGCGTCACGAGCGGTACCTTCGGAAAGCGGCGGATCTGGAGCGAGAGGCATTCGGACGCGTTGCGTGCGCCGACACCAGCCGGATCGAAGCTTTGCACGAGTTTCAGCGCGACTGCCAGTTCTTCCAGTTCGACTTCCAGCTCTTCCGGCAGGCGTGCGTGGATTTCCTCGATCGGTTCCTCGAGATAGCCGTTGTCGTCAAGCGCATCGACGATCAGCTCGACGAGCGCGCGGTCACGCGCTTCGCGAACGGTCACGCGCATCTGTTCAAGCAGGTGTTCACGCAGGGTGACTTCATGCGCTTCCAGCTGCGGGCGCGCATCGTCGTCTTCCGGCGCTTTCGATGTGCGTGCGACGTCGTCGAAGCTCCAGTCGCTGTCGCCGGAGCCGCCGTCTGCGTTTTCGCCGCCGCCTTCAAAGCCGCCTTCGGGTTCTTCTGGGCCGGAGGAGGAGGGCGCGCTGCTCTCTGCTGCGGGGGCTTCCGAAGTGCTTCCGTTGGCCGTGCCCGTGGCGCTGATCGCGCCGTCAGCAAGCAGGCGCACCGAATGGTCGAGCGGGTCGTCCACGCGCTCCAGCATCGGATTGTCCGAGAGGATCTGTTCCAGCTCCTGGTGCAGCTCGAGCGTCGACAGCTGCAGCAGCCGGATCGACTGTTGCAGCTGAGGCGTCAGCGCCAGATGTTGCGATATGCGAAGTTGGAGTGTTTGTTTCATACGTTCTGGTCTTCTTCCATTACATCCGGAAGTGCTCACCCAAATACACGCGCCGTACCGACTCGTTCGCAATGATGTCGTCGGGGCGGCCGCTTGCCAGGACGGAGCCCTGGTTGATGATATAGGCCCGGTCGCAAATACCCAAGGTTTCCCGTACGTTGTGGTCAGTAATCAACACACCGATGCCGCGCTCCTTGAGGAAGCGCACGATACGCTGGATCTCGATCACCGCGATCGGATCGACGCCGGCAAACGGTTCGTCGAGAAGCACGAAGCGCGGATTGGTCGCGAGCGCGCGCGCAATTTCCACGCGCCGGCGTTCGCCGCCCGACAGCGACAGCGCCTGGTTCTCGCGCAGGCGCTCGATCTGGAGTTCGGCCAGCAGCGTGTTGAGGCGCTTTTCGATTTCCGCTTTCGGCAGCGGCTTGTCGTCGATGCGTTGCAATTCCAGCACCGCGCGGATGTTGTCTTCCACGCTGAGCTTGCGGAATACCGATGCTTCCTGCGGCAGATAGGACAGGCCGAGCGTTGCCCGCCGGTGGATCGGCAGGCGCGAAATACCCACGCCATTGAGGTCGATCTCGCCCGCGTCCGAAGGCACAAGGCCGACGATCATGTAAAACGATGTCGTCTTGCCGGCGCCGTTCGGGCCGAGCAAGCCGACCACTTCGCCGCTCGCGACTTGCAGCGAGACGTCGCGCACCACCTGGCGCGTACCGTAGCTCTTTTGCAGACCGTTGACTACCAGTGTGCTCGTCATCTCACTTTTCCTTCGATTCAGAGCGTGGCTGGATGACAGCCTTGATGCGTCCGCCACCCGGCTTGTTGCCGGAGGCCGTGTTGTTGACGGTGAAGAATTCGGCGCGGCTGTCATAGGAAATGAATTCGCCTTCCACTTCATCGGTGGGCTTCGTGCCTTCGAGACGGCGCATCTTTGCCTTCGAGAACAGTTTCACCATCTCGGCCTTGCCATCGTATTCGATGCGCTCTGCCTCGCCTTCCATCCACTGGTTCGGGCCGGCGTCGCGCTTTTGGCGGAAGGTGGCGACGCCGCCCGGGCGTGCATACAACGTCGCAAACTGGTAACCCGCCGCATCCTGCGACACCACCAGCTTGTTGGCGCGCATGATCAGCGTACCGCGCGTCAGGACCACGTTGCCGGTAAAGGTATTGACCTGCTTGACGTCGTCATAGGCCATCTGGTCGGCCTCGACATTGGTCGGCTTGTCGGAGTCGGCTTTTTCCGCGTGCGCATTGCCTGCAGCCAGCGCGAACAGCGTCAACAGCAACAAGAAGAAACGTTTCATGAAAGATCTCGAATGTGATGCATCAAAGTTATACCGGATCACCGCTGCCGGGCTTGATACGTGCCATGAACATTGCTGGTCAGGTTGAGTTCCCGCGTCGCATTGTTCGCCAGCATGCCTGTTCCCGTCAGCCTCGCGCGATCCGTCGTGATTTCCACCGGCCTGTCGGTTTTCATCACGTCATCGTCCGGCAGCACCAGCATGTACTCGGTCCGGATGTGGACCGATTGCGACGTCGGCGTAGCTGGCCTGTCCATCTGCACGTTGTCATACAGGTGCACCTTGCTGTTGTCGCTGTTGACGCTGCCGCGTTCGGCGCGGATCGTCGTCGGTGCTTCCGGATTGCTGATGTTGCGCATAACCGGCTTGACGATATCGTAGGAATCGTCCTGCGGATTGTGCGTGAGCCGGTCGCCGGCAACGTGGTATTTCGCGGCGCCCGTCTTCGACAGTTTCACGTAGCTGAATTTTTCGACGTAGAAATCCGGCTCGCTGCGTTGCGGACTCGGTAGCACCGTATCCGTTGCGCGGCGCATGACCTCATACAGCCAGAAGCTGGCCAGCGCCAGCACGACCAGCGGCGCGAGTGTCATGAAAAACCGGATGCGCCAGGGTCGCATGGTCTCTACTTCAGGTAGGGCGCCAGCGCCGCTTCGTAATTGCCCTGGGCGCGCAGGATCAGGTCGCACAGCTCGCGTGCCGCGCCCTGGCCGCCGCCGGCCTTGGTGACATAGTGCACCCGCGATTTCACTTCGCCGTGGCCGTTCGGCACGCTTGCCGCAAAACCGACGCGCGTCAGGATCGGGAGGTCGATTACATCGTCGCCGACGAAGCCGCAGGCGGCCTTCGTCACACCGGTCTTTGCCAGCAATTCCTCGAAGGCTTCGAGTTTGTCATGCACGCCCTGGAACAGGTGCTCCACGCCGAGGTCCGCCGCGCGCCTGGCAACAATTGGCGACTTGCGCGCGCTGATGATCGCGGTGGCTACGCCTGACTGCTGCAACAGCTTGATGCCGTGGCCGTCGAGCACATTGAAGGTCTTGATCAGTTCGCCATCCGGCGCGTAATGCAGGCTGCCGTCGGTCAGGATGCCGTCGACATCGAAAATCATGAGCCTGACCCGCGCTGCCCTTGCCATTACGTCTTGCATCAGATCACCTTCGCATGGGTCAGGTCGTGGATGTGCAGCGCGCCGACCAGCTTGCCGTCGGCATCGGCCACCAGCAGCTGGTTGATGCGGAAATGTTCCATCAGCTCCACCGCTTCGACGGCGAGTTGATCGGGATTGACGGTGCGCGGATTGGCGTGCATCACGTCGGACATCTTCAGCTTGTTGAAGTCCTGCACGTTCTCGATCAGGCGGCGCAGGTCGCCGTCGGTGAAGATGCCGATCGCGCGGCCCGCGTCGTCCACCACCGCCGTCATTGCCATGCCCTTGCGGGTGATTTCCAGCAGGGCGGTGGGCAGCGGCACGTCGGGTTTAACCGCGGGAACGGCGGCGCCGGAGCGCATCACGTCGCGCACATGGGTCAGCAGTCGTCGTCCAAGCGCGCCGCCGGGATGGGAGCGGGCGAAGTCTTCTTCGCGGAATCCGCGTGCGTCGAGCAGGGCCACAGCCAGCGCATCCCCCATCGCCAGCGTCGCCGTGGTACTGGCGGTCGGCGCCAGGTTGAGCGGGCAGGCTTCCTTGTCGACACGCACGTTGAGATGGACGTCGGCAAGCTGCGCCAGGCGGGAAGCGTCATTGCCGGTCATGGCAATCAGCTTGGCGCCCATGCGCTTGATGATGGGGATGATGGACACGAACTCGGCCGCTTCGCCGGAATACGAAATCGCAATGACGACATCGTTATCGGTGATCATGCCGAGGTCGCCGTGCAAGGCTTCGGCCGCGTGCACGAACAGCGCCGGGGTGCCGGTGGACGCCAGCGTTGCGGCGATCTTGCGCGCGATATGGCCAGACTTGCCGATGCCGGAGACGACCACGCGCCCGGTGCATTGGATCAGCAAGGCCATGGCCTTGGCAAAACTGTCGTCCGGGCTGTCGGAGAGACGGGCCTTCAGCGCGAGCAGGGCGTCGGTTTCGATCTGGATCGTTTCGCGCGCGAGCTCGAGCGCACGCAGCGCCTTTTTCGCGTCGAAGTCTATCGGCAAGGATTTTGCATCGGTTACACTCATGCCGGAAGTATAAACGAATTACGAAAGCAAAAAATCTGCCAGTCACAACAAAAAATTCGGCTTTGAGGACGGTCAACGGCTGCTTTCTCGTCGTAAGTCCTTCATTCTTAAGGCAATCATGCAGGCATGCAAAAAACGTTGCCCGGCGTGAACAGGCGTTCATGCCTGCCCCCAATCGACCACTAGTTATAAGCATCCATGTTTTCGGCACTTGAACTCACGCTGATCCTGTTGAGCGCCGCCGTGCTCGGCGTGGTCGCGTTCCGCATGTTGCACCTGCCGCCAATGCTGGGTTACCTGGTGGTCGGCATCGTGATCGGGCCGCACGGTTTCGGCATGGCGACGGAAAACGCCACCACCCACGTGCTTGCCGAGTTCGGGGTCGTCTTTCTGATGTTTTCGATCGGCCTCGAGTTTTCGTTGCCGAAACTGATATCGATGCGCCGGACCGTGTTCGGCCTCGGCATGGCGCAAGTGCTGCTGACGATCGCGGCGACCATGGTATTCGGCTGGGTGATGGCGCGCTTTCTGCCGCAGCTCGTCGATATCAGCTGGCGCGCGGCATTTGCGCTCGGCGGCGCGCTGGCGATGTCGTCCACGGCTATCGTTTCCAAGCTGCTGACGGAACGGCTGGAACTCGACAGCCCGCACGGCCGGCAGATCTTCGGCATCCTGCTGTTCCAGGATCTGGCGGTGGTGCCCTTGCTGATCCTCGTGCCGGCGCTTGCAAAGAACACCCAAGACCTTCTGCCGACGCTGGCGCTGGCGACCATGAAGGCCGGCATCGTGCTGGTGCTGCTGCTCGTAATCGGGCAGCGCCTGATGCGCGGGTGGTTCCATATCGTCGTCAAGCGGCGCTCGCAGGAACTGTTCATGCTCAACCTGCTGCTCATCACGCTGGGCGCGGCATGGATCACGGAAAAGGCCGGGCTGTCACTGGCGCTCGGCGCTTTCGTCGCCGGCATGCTGATTTCGGAAACCGAATACCGGCATCAGGTGGAAGAGGACATCAAGCCGTTCCGCGACGTGTTGCTCGGGCTGTTCTTCATTACCGTCGGCATGCTGTTGAACGTTCGCCTGGTGCTGGAAAACTGGTGGCTGGTGCTGCTGCTGCTCTCCGGTCCGGTGCTGCTGAAATTCGGTCTGATTGCCGCGTTGACTAGGCTTACCGGCGCATCGACCGGCGTTTCTCTCCGTACCGGCCTGGGGCTGGCGCAGGCCGGTGAGTTCGGCTTCGTGCTGCTGAACCAGGCGGGCGGTTTGCAATTGATGGACCCGCTGCTGATCCAGCTCATCCTGGCATCGATGGTGCTGTCCATGCTGGCGGCACCCTTCATCATCGCCAAGTCCGATGCCATCGTCATGAAGCTGTCGTCCAATGAATGGATGATGCAATCGCTGGCACTGACGCAGATTGCGACGCGCACCATGACCACGCAGCAGCACGTCCTGATCGCCGGCTTTGGCCGCACCGGCCAGAGCCTGGCCAAGCTGCTGGAAGAAGAGGGGATTGCCTACCATGCGCTCGATCTCGACCCGGACCGCGTGCGCGAGGCGCAGGCCGCCGGCGCGAACGTATCGTACGGCGATGCCGCCCGTCGCGAAAGTCTTGTTGCCGCGGGTATCCATCGCGCGGCGGCGCTCGTGGTCACCTATGCCAGCACGCCCTCGGCCCTGAAGGTCCTGCATTTCGCGCATGAACTGGCGCCGGCCTTGCCAGTGATCGTGCGCAGCCATGACGATTCGGAACTGGACAAGCTGCGTGAAGCGGGGGCTGCGGAAGTCGTCCCTGAAGCCCTCGAGGGCAGCCTCATGCTGGCGTCCCATGCACTGGTGATGCTGGGCGTGCCGCTGCGCCGCGTGGTGCACCGCGTGCAGGCGGCTCGCGACGAGCGTTACGCTTCCTTGCGCGGCTATTTCCACGGTGCCAGCGATGCGCCGGAAGACGCGGAACACCTGCATGTGCGGCTGCATTCCGTCACCCTTCCCGAAGGGGCGAACGCCATCGGCAAGGCGCTCTCGGCACTGCGGTTGGCCGAGGCCGGCGCAGAGGTCACCATTGTCCGGCGCGGCAAGAGCCGCATTGAGGTCAAGCCTGAAATCGTACTGCAGGCCGGCGACATCATCGTGCTGCGCGGCGCTACCGAAGGGGTTGCGCGCGCCGAGGAGCGGCTGCTCAAATAATGTGCGTGTTTCTCCATGGGAAACGTGCGCCCGCATATCTCGCTACAATGCCCGGACAGCCTTCGACCTCTCCGAAAGAATTTAAACATGCAAGTGTTTGAGCGCATCCTCGGCATCATCCTGCCGGTCTTCATCATCATTGCGGTGGGATATGGGTACGCGAGATTCAGGGGCGAGCGCGTCAGGAGTGACATGGCGTCGGTCAACCGCGTGAGCATGGATGTGCTGTGTCCGCTGCTTGTGTTCACGGCGCTGGCGGCGAAGGATTTCGACCTCGTCCACAACAGTACGCTGATCCTCGCCGGCGTCCTGATCGCGCTTGGGTCGGGGCTGATCGCGTGGCCGGTCGCGCGCCTGTTCGGCTACGATGCGCGCACCTTCATCCCACCAATGATGTACAACAATTGCGGCAACATGGGCCTGCCGCTTGCGGCGCTGGCCTTCGGTCCCTCGGGGTTGTCCGCCGCTGTCGCCTTGTTCATGGCTTGCAACCTGATTTACTTCTCCGCCGGCATCAAGATCATCGAAAGCGGGCGCAGCTATCACACCCCGATGTGGAAATTCCTCGTCAGCCCGATGATGCTGTCGATGGCGATCGGCATGCTGTTTGCGATCTTCAAGATCACGCTGCCCGCGCCGTTGATGATGGCGCTGAAGATGCTCGGCGACTCCTGCATTCCTATCATGCTGTTCGCCCTCGGCGTGCGCATGCTCGATGTGAATTTCAAGAGTTGGAGCATCGGGCTGATGGGAGCGATAGTCTGTCCCGTGAGCGGGCTGATTGTCGCCTGGCTGCTGGACGGCGTGCTGACCCTGACGAATGCACAGCGCGGCCAGATGTACCTGTTTGCTTCGCTGCCGCCCGCGGTGTTCTGCTTCATGGTGGCCGAGCAATACAAGCAGGAGCCGGATAAAGTGGCGTCGATCGTGCTGCTGGGGAACCTCGCGGCGCTGGCTTTCGTGCCGCTCGGTCTCTGGATGGGACTGCCGCGCTAAGCGGTCGGCCTGACTTCAAATACGCCGGCAACAGATGCGTCGTCTATTTCACTGACGACGACTTCCGTCACCCGCGCTTCCGCCGGGCCGCGGCGCGACCAGGCGGTGATTCTTTCCACCGCGTCGGGCGCGCCGTCCACCACGGCTTCCACTGAACCATCCCTGCGGTTGCGTACCCAGCCTGCGAGCTGCAGCGCGCGTGCCTGTGCCTCGAAGGAGACGCGGTAACCGACGCCTTGCACCAGTCCGGAAATACGCAAGTGGGTGGCCATGGCTTTTCCTTATTTTTTCTTGAGCATTGGTACGAGGTACTTGCCGGTGACGCTCGCCGCGTTCTTCGCCACTTCTTCCGGTGAACCGGCGGCGATGATCCGGCCGCCGCCCGCGCCGCCTTCCGGCCCGAGGTCGACAATCCAGTCCGCGGTCTTGATGACGTCCAGGTTGTGCTCGATGATGACCACGGTATTGCCCTGGTCGCGCAGGCGATGGATCACCTTCAGCAGCAGGTCGATGTCATGGAAGTGCAGGCCGGTGGTCGGTTCGTCGAGGATGTACAGCGTGCGTCCCGTGTCCCGCTTGGACAGCTCCAGCGACAGCTTCACGCGCTGCGCCTCGCCGCCCGACAGCGTCGTTGCACTCTGGCCAAGGCGAATGTAGCCGAGGCCGACGTCGAGCAGGGTCTGCAGCTTGCGCGCCACGACAGGCACCGGCTTGAAGAACTCGTGCGCTTCCTCGACCGTCATCTCCAGCACTTCGTGGATGTTCTTGCCCTTGTACTGGACTTCCAGCGTCTCGCGGTTGTAGCGCTTTCCGTGGCAGACGTCGCAAGGCACGTACACATCCGGCAGGAAGTGCATCTCCACCTTCAGTACGCCGTCGCCCTGGCAGGCTTCGCAGCGGCCGCCCTTGACGTTGAACGAGAAGCGTCCGGCGCTGTAGCCGCGTTCCTTCGAAGAAGGCACTTCCGAGAACAGGTCGCGGATCGGCGTGAAGACGCCGGTGTAGGTCGCCGGGTTCGAGCGCGGCGTGCGGCCGATCGGTGCCTGGTCGACCGAAATCACCTTGTCGAAATGCTCCAGTCCGCTGATCGTTTCGTACGGCGACGGCTCGGTCTGCGAACCGTACAGGTGGCGCGCGGCCGCGTGGTAAAGCGTGTCGTTGACCAGCGTCGACTTGCCCGAGCCGGATACGCCGGTGACGCAGGTCAGCAGGCCAACCGGCAGGTCGAGCTTCACATTCTTCAGGTTGTTGCCTGATGCGCCGGTAATCACGAGCTGGCGCTCCGGATCGGGCGCAGTGCGCTTCTTCGGCACGTTGATGGCCAGCGTGCCGTTCAGGTATTTCGCCGTCAGCGATTTCTTGTTCTTCAGGATGTCGTTCAGCGGTCCCTTGGCGATGACTTCACCGCCATGCACACCCGCGCCGACACCCATATCGACGATGAAGTCGGCGCAGCGGATCGCATCTTCATCATGCTCGACCACCAGCACGCTGTTACCGATGTCGCGCAGGTGCTTGAGCGTGGCGATCAGGCGGTCGTTGTCGCGCTGATGCAGGCCGATCGACGGTTCGTCCAGCACGTACATCACGCCGGTCAGGCCGGAACCGATCTGCGACGCAAGGCGGATGCGCTGCGCCTCGCCGCCGGATAGTGTGTCCGCGCTGCGTTCCAGCGACAGGTAATCGAGGCCGACGTTGTTCAGGAACTTCAGGCGCGACACGATTTCCTTGATGATGCGGTCGGCGATTTCCTTCTTCGCGCCGGTGAGCTTGAGCTTCTCGAAGAATTCCAGCGTGTCGCGCAGCGGCGTGATCGCCACTTCATGGATCGAGCGTTCCTGCTTGCCGGTGCCGACCTTCACGTAGCGCGCTTCCACGCGCAGGCGGGCGCCCTTGCAGGTCGGGCATTCCTTCTGGTTGATGAACTTCGCCAGCTCTTCCTTCACCGCCATGGAGTCGGTTTCGCGGTAGCGGCGCTGCAGGTTGTTCACCACGCCTTCGAAGGTGTGCTCGCGCACCACGGCGCGGCCGCGTTCATTGATATAAGTGAACGGGATGGTCTGCCGGCCGGAGCCGTACAACACAGCCTGTTGCGCCGATTCGGGCAGCTTCTCGAAGGGCATGTCGATGTCGAAGCCGTAGTGTTCGGCGATATTCGATAGCATCTGGAAATAGAACTGGTTGCGGCGGTCCCAACCCTTGATCGCACCGCTGGCGAGCGACAGGTTGGGGAAGGCGACGATGCGCTTCGGATCGAAGAACTCGATATGGCCGAGGCCGTCGCATTCCGGGCAGGCGCCCATCGGATTGTTGAACGAGAACAGGCGCGGTTCCAGCTCCTGCAGTGAATAGCCGCAGGTGGGGCAGGCGAACTTGTTCGAGAACAGGTGCTCCTTGCCGCTGTCCATTTCCAGCGCGATCGCGCGGCCTTCGGCCAGGCGCAGCGCGGTTTCGAAGCTTTCGGCCAGGCGCTGCTTCACCTCCGCCTTGATCTTCAGGCGGTCGACGACGACGTCGATGGTGTGCTTCTCGGTCTTCTTCAGCTTGGGCAGGTCGTCCACCTCATAGATGCGCGCCGCATGCGTGCCGCTCTGGATGCGGAAGCGGACGAAGCCCTGCGCCTGCATTTCCTCGAACAGGTCGACGTGCTCGCCCTTGCGGTTGGCGACCACCGGCGCGAGGATCATCAGCTTGGTGTCTTCCGGCATGGCCAGAACGGCATCGACCATTTGCGACACCGACTGCGCGGCCAGCGGGTTTTCCGGGTGGTCGGGGCAATAGGGCGTACCAACGCGCGCGTACAGCAGGCGCAGATAGTCGTGGATCTCGGTCACGGTGCCGACCGTCGAGCGTGGATTGTGCGAGGTGGCCTTCTGCTCGATCGAGATTGCGGGCGACAGGCCTTCGATCAGGTCCACGTCCGGCTTTTCCATCAACTGCAGGAACTGGCGCGCATAGGCCGACAGCGATTCGACGTAGCGGCGCTGGCCCTCCGCATAGAGGGTGTCGAATGCCAGTGACGATTTGCCGGAGCCGGACAAGCCGGTAATGACGATCAATTGGTTGCGCGGCAATTCCAGATTGATATTCTTCAGGTTATGCGTGCGCGCACCGCGAATTCTTATTTCTTCCATGAACTGCTTTCAACTTGCGCCGAACTCGGCTTTATACGGGTCAACCTGATACTATAACGGGTTTTGGAAGCCGCCGTATTCGTCCGTTCCACTTCGTTTTTCTACCTGATGTCATCCATTCCCTCCGCCGAACTGAGTCCGCGCATGTCGCGCCTGGAAATCCGGGCCAGCGCCTCGCTGGCATCGATCTTCGCGCTGCGCATGCTCGGCATGTTCCTGATCCTGCCCGTTTTTGCCGTCCATGCGCGCTCTCTGCCGGGCGGAGACAGTGCAACCATGGTCGGCTTGGCAATGGGGATTTACGGCCTCACGCAGTCGTTCGGGCAGATCCCGTTCGGCGTCGCATCGGACAAGTACGGCCGCAAGCGCGTCATCATCATCGGCCTGGTGCTGTTCGCGATCGGCTCCTTCATCGCGGCGGCGGCATCGAACCTGACCTGGGTGATCGTCGGCCGCGCCATCCAGGGGGCTGGAGCGATTTCGGCGGCGGTGACCGCCTTCATTGCTGACTCGACCCGGGACGAGCACCGCACCAAGGCGATGGCGATGGTGGGTGGATCGATCGGCCTGACATTCGCCATCTCGCTGGTCGCCGCGCCCGCGATGTACAAGCTGATCGGCATGGAAGGCCTGTTCGCGCTGACCGGCATCCTGTCCTCGCTGGCCATCCTGGTCGTGCTCTATGTGGTGCCGCCGGCACCGCCGAAACCGCCGGTGAAAAATGTGCCGTTCTCCGAAGTGCTCGTCAACCGCGAACTGATGCGCCTGAATTTCGGCGTGTTCGCGCTTCACGTGACCCAGATGGCCATGTTCGTCATCGTGCCGTCTGCCCTGGTCCAGTACGCCGGCATGCCGCTGGCGACGCACTGGAAGGTTTACCTGCCGGTCGTGCTGATTTCGTTTGCGTTCATGATGCCGCCGCTGCTGGCAGGCGAAAAGCGCGGGCTGATGAAGCAAGTGTTCCTGGCGGCCATCGTCCTGATGGCAATCGTGCAAGCCGGTTTCTGGATGTTCATGTCGAACCCGACCATGCCGTCCGCGGTGTTGATCGTGTTGTTATTGCTCTTCTTCATATCCTTCAACATACTGGAAGCCTGCCAGCCGTCGCTCGTCTCGCGCCTTGCGCCTGCGGCGGCGAAAGGTACGGCGCTTGGCATCTACAACACCCTGCAGGCGCTTGGCCTGTTCTGTGGCGGGGCGCTTGGAGGCTGGCTGCAACAACATTTTGGGGCGCCGTCCGTCTTCATCCTGGCGACAGTGCTGACTGTTGTCTGGATTATAATTGCCGCCACCATGAAGAACGTGCCGCGCCGCGGCGCAGTGGCTGGCGCCTGACCCGTTTTGTCAGTACATACACGTTTCGTTTGTAAAAGCTTTAGGAGAAATTTATGGCATCGGTAAACAAAGTCATCATCGTCGGCAACCTGGGGCGCGATCCTGAGACGCGCTACATGCCGAACGGCGATGCCGTCACCAACATCGCGGTTGCGACCACCGAAAGCTGGAAAGACAAGAACTCGGGCGAAAAGAAAGAGCTGACCGAGTGGCACCGCATCACCTTTTACCGCAAGCTGGCTGAAATCGCCGGCCAATACCTGAAGAAGGGTTCGCAGATCTACGTCGAAGGGCGCCTGCAGACCCGCAAGTGGACCGACAAGGATGGCGTCGAGCGCTACACCACCGAAATCATTGCCGACACCATGCAGATGCTGGGCAGCCGCCAAGGCATGGGCGGTGGTGGCGGTGGTGGCGGCAGCTCCATGGACGACGATTACGGCAGCGCTCCCGCACCGCGTCAAAGCTCGGGCGGCGGCCAGGCACGTCCGGCTTCGCGTCCGGCGCCGAATTTCAGCGACATGGACGACGACATTCCGTTCTAGTGAGTACGTTTACTGGAAAATGTAGAAATAAGGAAACGAGGCCTGCAAATGCGGGCCTCGTTTCTTTCTGGCCATACAAAAAAGTTGATTACATGGATTGTAGGGGCGGTACATCCAATTTTTGTTAAATATGGCGAGCGCAGGAATTCGTCCAACTCCTTTTCTCAGCGTGCAAAGGGATGCTCAAGGGAGCATTAAGGAAAAACCTGTTGGACTCTCATACGGTGGTAGGGTTATCCACGGCGCCGCTCGCCGCCCAATGCGCAGGGCAAGAGCGTGCGGCGCGGTGGGTAACCCGGGCGCCACCATGTTCAAGATTGAACAAGAACGGCGATTGGACGCGCAGCGACGCACAAATTAATGTTGCCAGCGCCTTAAGTCCATTAGTTCTCGTCGAGTATTTCGCTCACTTCGCCGCGTATACGCTGGAGCAACGCATCAAGATTATTTTCCTTATCCTGCATATAAGCGAGTAGGAGCAACGAAACGGGATGAATTTTTAACGCAGATGCAAGGTTGTCAATTTTCTCCACAGTCGGGGATTTAATGCCGCGCTCAATGCTGCTTACATAGGTTCGACTTGAAACAACAGAAAACTCTTCTTGGCTAATACCCTTACTTTTCCTGGCCGCGCGTAATGCTTGCCCGAATGTTCTTCTTGGATCCATCTTGCGTTCCCGATAAAAAGCAAGATGTTTTCGTGATGAACACTTTAGCGCTACAATCTATAGTGTTCATTAAGTGTTGCAGCTGAGGAGATGTGCGTTCTTTTCCCGTTGGGACGTTTCACTCACAGCCGTAACCCCAGAGGTGGGAGTGTGCAGATGGCGACTGATTACATAGTTGGAATGATCGAGTGTGAAGAGATAAAGGCCGGCAGTATAAGAGTCGTACGTGCGCAAAGCGCCGACGAGGCGGGCATTATCTATCGTCATTTCATTATTGCTAACGATGACAACTTCCAAGGCTGGGTTCGGGATAAAGATCCCGATTTCGGGTTTTGTACCAGATTCTTGATTGCGTCACCCGGCGAACATAAGTACTTTACAAAATGGCGCCGCTCGCCGGTCAAGTTTGAATTATTTAAGACCAGAGTCTTTCAGTATTTTGGTGAGTGTCCCAGTTTGGGCCAGAATTTTCTGGACGCGTACTTGGCAGATATAGATGACCCGACATGCGCCAATATGCCGCAGGAGCTATACGAGTTTGTGGCCGTGAGGGAAATGCGAGCTGAGCACATTGCTGTCGCACCAGTCGATTGGCTTACTGCAGCACTCGAGCGGCCGAAGCTTTCCTTCTAAAAGACCCTTAAATGTTGATGTTCACGTAAAAGTGACCCACGATTTTCATCGAATTTTGACCCACCCTTTTTATGCGTAGACGGCTACGCTGCTGTGGATAAGTCTTCGGTCGCTAGTCCTGTTTCTCCCTTCTTCGAGCCCTTTCTGGGGGATGTCTTCCGCGTCGATTCACTGTGCCTGAAGCGCCAGGAATCATTGCCGGTCTCAATAATATGGCAGTGATGCGTGAGTCGGTCCAGCAATGCTGTCGTCATCTTCGCGTCCCCGAACACCGCAGGCCACTCGCCGAAGCTCAGGTTGGTCGTAATCGCTACGCTGGTTCGTTCGTACAGCTTTGAGAGCAGGTGGAACAGTAGTGCACCACCAACCTGGCTGAACGGCAGGTACCCCAGTTCGTCGAGGATGACCAGATCGACGTACATCAGCCGGTGTGCGATCTGGCCTTGCTTACCGGCCGCCTTCTCTAGTTCCAGCGCATTGACCAGTTCAACAGTGGAGAAGAACCTGACGCGCTTGCCGTGCCGGTTGATGGCTTCGATCCCAAGCGCCGTGGCTAGATGCGTCTTGCCGGTACCCGGTCCGCCAATGAACACCAGGTTGTGTGCGGCGTCCAGGAACGACATGGTGTGGAGCTGCCGAATCAGCGCTTCATCGACCTTCGCCTCGGCGAAGTTAAAGCCATTCAAATCACGATGTGCGGGGAAGCGGGCAGCCGTCATCTGGTAGGCAATCGAGCGAACCTCGCGCTCGGCCGTCTCTGACTTGAGCAGCTGGACCATGAACCGCTCCGGATCGAAGTCCGCTATGCGGGCCTGGGCTACCAGCTCCGACCAGGTCTGTGCCATGCCGTGCAGCTTCAGGCTCTTCAATTGGTTGACGATCTCATGCGACATGCTGAACCTCCGTATCCAGCGAACGCAACCGCTCGTAGCGGGAGACATTGGCTTGTGGCTCTTCCTTCAGTGTCAGCGCTGTCGTAATCGATGCAGTCGCCGGTGCCTGTTTGATGCGGCCAAGCACGTTGAGAACGTGTTCACCGCTGGGTCGTCCCGATTCCAGCGCGTTCCTGACTGCATCCAGTACGGCTTCGAGCCCGTGATCCGGGATGGCCGAGAGGACTTGCGCCATGACGCGGTCACCCCCAGGATGTTTCAGGAGATGGCGCTGCAGGTGCAATAGCGGCTCGGGCATGGTCTGGAATGGCGCTCCATTACGTAATGCACCGGGCTTCTGGGCAATCAGCGGGATGTAGTGCTGCCAGTTGTAGCGGGTGATATAGCGGTCGAACACGCGCTCGTGCCGCGCAATCTCTTCGTTATCAGCGACGACCACCAGTTCGGTTGGATAGACATGCAGGCTGACTACGCGGTGTGCATAGGGTGTCGGGACGCTGTAACGGTTCTTCTGGAAGTGGATCAGGCTTGTTGACGACACCCGTACCGGCTGCTCGACGTAACCGTCGAATGGCTTGGGGACCGGCATCAATTGCAACCGTTCGTCCTGCAGAACCTCGGCCACCTTCATCTCCGGCCAGTCGGGATGCGCCATGTCTTCCCAGCTTTGCCGGCAGTTCTCGGCCAGCCAGTCATTCAGTTGTCCCAGACTGTTCCAGCGGATGTCGGCTGCTGCCACCCAGATCTGCCTGCGCCGGTCCTGGACGTTCTTCTCGACGATTCCCTTTTCCCAGCCAGCCGCCCGGTTGCAGAACTCCGGCTCGAACAGATAGTGCCCGCACATGGCCTCGAAGCGGGCATTGACGTTGCGCTCCTTGCCCTTGCCGACCTTGTCCACGGCGGTCTTCATGTTGTCGTAGATGCCCCGCCGCGGGATCCCGCCGAAGGCGGCAAACGAGCGGGTATGGGCATCGAACAGCATCTCGTGGCTTTGCGACGGATACGCCACCAGCCAGAAGGCACGGGATGACGCCAGCTTGCAGTGCGCTACCTCCAGACGCCGGCGCAAGCCGCCAATCCAGGCGTACTCGCAGCTCCAGTCGAACTGAAATGCCTCGCCATGGGCGAAGGCAAGCGGCACGAACGCTTTGCGGCTCGGTGCCTGAGCCAGTTCCTGCTGCAGCCGGCGAACCAGCGCGCAGACACGGCCGTATCCACCGCTGTAACCCTGCGCCTGGATCGCCTGGAACATGACACGGGCCGTACGTCGATCCCGCTTGGCGCGGTGGCTGTCGGTTTGAATCCAGGTCCGGACCTGCTCAGCATAGGCGTCAACGACGCTCTTGCCCTCGCGTTCCGGATACCTTGGTTCGGTCATGGCTGGCTCGCGCAGCCACTTGCGGATCGTATTGCGCGACAGATTCGTGCGCCGTTCGATCTCTCGTATGGAGAGCTTCTCGCGGAAATGCATCCGCCTGATCTTGGCAAACATGCCCACTGTGATCACTCCTCGTCCTCCTGCCCATTTATTGAGCAGGCGATTGAATCACGTGGGTCAAATTTGGATGAAAACTACTGCGGAAAGTGGGTCAATTTTCAGTGAACGTCAACACCGGGCGAATTTCAGGAATGGTCGGAGGATCTCAAGGGAGCTACTCCTACACGGTGCGCGCGTCGGCCGATTGCTTTACCGGCGCGGTGACAAACAGTGCTGTTCTCTTTGTCAGCTGAATGCGTCACTGGGTCACTTCTAGTTCGGGGTCGGTCTTGCACGAACACATTCTTTTGGTACGCAACGGGAATCGTGACCACGAACGTAATGTGTTCATGCAAGACCTGACCCCGTTGTTTGCGCATGTGTTCGTGCAAGACCTGACCCCGTTTTTTGTGCGCGGGACGCCCCCTACGCTTGCTGATTCACCTGTGCGAGGAAATTTAGAGCTTTATCGTCCTTAAATAATGTTGCTTCAATTTGGACTTTAAATGGTGATCGTAAAGGTATTGCAGCCGTTCTTTTGTCATCGCGCCACCTCGACATGTTTGAACGCCGGATTCAGCAAACGCCCGCAGCAGGTGGTCCATCGGTGACAGCGGCTTCTCGCGTTCAAATATCAGATACATCTCGAAGGTAGCCAAGACGAAGCCGCTTGAGTACTTCCAGTTCCCCGGTTTTGATTTGCATTTCGCAATCAGTTCTTTAATTCGGGCTTGATCTTCATGATTCATTTTGACACCTTACGGCTTTATAAAGCTACGAATCTCAAGTGAAAGACGAAGGAAGAATATGGGGAAAGTCCTTTTGCTAACGTAGGGAGCGGTCTGCGTAGCGACCTAAAAAATCTTCCGTGCATAAATCTGGCTAGGTCGGAAAGTGAAGTGGTGCGTGGAGTGCGCGTTACGCTTCCTGTAAATTCAGATATAACATCCTTCCCCATTCCTTCACCTTCTCATTTGTCACGAGCCCTCCCCGAGCAGCGAGATGCGGTGTGAATAGAATAGCGGCCGATCCATATTCGAAGGACATCACAGAACATCCAACTGCTTCACTCCATTTGTACGTTTTACGAAGGTACTGTGCTGTAGCATCCCCGTGGACTAACAATGCCTTGGGCTTTATGCTCCGCAGAAGAAAGTTGAAGATAAGGGGAATTTTGTCGGCGCGAGTAAGATCATTTTCCTTCGGCGTTGAAACCGAATATAGATTCGTCTCAAGGGCACGATGTTGAGCGCCAAGGGCATCGTTTAAAATTTCTATTCGGCTACGTGTAGTGCTCCATCGATGGAACCCGGTTTTTCCTTGCGCACGCTTCTTTGCGGCGCGTTCTTCCTCATAAACGTGAAGCCATTTCTCTTTATTAAATGTGGCTCGCTCTTTGTCCCAAAACGAAGCCCATGACACAGTTGATGCCGGGTTCGTCCCTACGACAAAAATGTCGCATTGCATTGGATTTCCATGACAAACAAAGGGTCTTATCTCTGATATATCCCTACCCGATGCCTGGGCCGTCTCATTGATTAAACGGTCCAATGTCTCGGAGAAGATTGTAGTTAGTGATGTCGGCATTGGCGGATTATTGGTCTATTGGGATAGGCTTTAAGTATTCTTTCCACGTGAGCGAATACTAAGCCCGCCATCTAGTGTGCCAACGTAGTAGAACTCCTTGTTTACAAAGAACCTAAGCGCCATCTCGAAGAAGTCAAAAAACCTATAAATTTCATTTGCGCACTTGTACTCCGGGGTATCAATCTTAACCATCTCACCAAGTAACGTAGTCGCTTCGTCAGAATCAATGACAAAGCCATGATCTTTATAGTGATCTACGAAATGTTTACTTAGAGTTTCTGAAGTATGGGGATCTGGAAACGATTTTCCGGTCAACAGACGCTGTGCATACTGCGCGGCAGATTCGCTGATGCGCTCGAAGTAGCCAAGGTCTCGAAGGTTTAAATTCTTTGTCAGGTAATTCGCCATCATGTCTGATGCACCGGGGAACCTAGACGCAAGCTCGGCAAGTTTATTTAACGCGTTTGCCAAGCCTAACGCGGGATAGCCGCCGATCTGCGGATCAATTGGACCAAGTTCGCTCATCAAGCCCATATGTATCTCGTCAGCACCCAGGGATAGCAAAGTTGCTGCAGATTTCGCGCGCCGTGGTACGGCAACTGCAAACTTTCCCCTTGATAGTCTTTTACACGTCTTACTAATTAAGTATGCGGGCTCGATTCGACCGCCACCGCTCTGGACGATAAGAAAAATATTCTTTTCACCGGGAGAAATTGACGCAGCTTGATAAATTTTGTCGGAGTGATAGCTAGAGATTGAGTCGAGCTCGTCAAAGAGAATTAAAACGAGATAATCTGTCAGTCCATGACTGGCCACAATTTTATTCAAATGTTCACCCACTAATTTTTGCGTTAGTGCCTCGTCATCTTCGCGGACAAGAGAAATAACATCTGAATTTTTTGTTAGGTCAAACGTCTTTATCGAGGTAGAAGCGGGTGCGTCTTCAGATGCTGATCTGGATGCACTCTGGATATTGTTTTTCTTTGAGGCCATTCTTGTCATCCTGTATAGGTCTCTAATTCATGTAATTAGAAATTTATCCGTCTAGCAATGTTCGAGAGGACTTTCTAGCTTACCAGTGAGCAAAGCCCGCCGAATCCCACGTTTTAGATAGGCAAATTGGTAATGGATGTAAAAAAGCCCGCGAATGCGGGCTGTAGATGTAGTGCAAGAAGAACGGGTCACTTCCCCCACGAATCCTTCAACGTAACCACACGATTAAACACCGGCCTAGTAGCCGAGTGATCCACGCGGTCAGCAACGAAGTACCCATGCCTCTCAAACTGAAACTTCTCATCCGGCATGGCATGCCGTAACCCCTGCTCCAGATAAGCCGTAATCACTTCCTTCGCATTAGGATTCAGCGCCAGCTTGAAATCCTTCCCGCCCGCATCCGGGTTCGGATCAGTAAACAGCCGGTCATACAAGCGCACCTCAGCCTCCAGCGAGTGCGGCACGCTGACCCAGTGAATCGTGCCCTTCACCTTGTAGTTGTTCGCGCCTTCAGTGCCGCTCTTGGAATCCGCAAAGTAATTGCAGTGCACCGCAATCACCTTGCCGTTTTCATCCTTGTCGCAGCCGGTGCATTCGACCACGTAGCCGTACTTCAGGCGCACCTTGTTGCCGGGGAAGAGGCGGAAGTAACCCTTGGTCGGGACTTCCATGAAGTCTTCTTCTTCGATCCACACTTCCTTGGTGATCGGGAACTTGCGCTGGCCGCGTTCCGGGTGGTGCGGGTGGACCGGGGCGCTGCATTCGTCCGCGAGGTTTTCCGGGAAGTTGTCGATGATGAGCTTCAGGGGCTTGAGCACGGCGATGGCGCGGGCGGCCTTGGGGTCGAGGTCGTCACGCAGGGCGCCTTCCAGGGTGCTCATGTCGATCCAGCTGTCGGCCTTGGCGACGCCGGCGCGTTCGCAGAACAACTGGATCGCTTCCGGGGTGTAGCCGCGGCGGCGGATGCCGACGATGGTGGGCATGCGCGGGTCGTCCCAGCCGTCGACGATCTTTTCTTCGACGAGTTGCAGCAGCTTGCGCTTGCTGGTGATCGCGTAGGTGAGGTTCAGGCGCGCGAATTCGGTTTGTTCCGGCAGCGGGCGCTTGAAGAAGCCGCCTTCGGCCAGGCGTTCCAGCACCCAGTTGTAGAAGGGGCGGTGGTCCTGGAATTCGAGCGTGCAGAAGCTGTGGGTGATGTATTCGATCGCGTCTTCGATCGGGTGCGCGAAGTCGTACATCGGGTACACGCACCACTTGTCGCCGGTGCGGTGGTGGTGCGCGTGGCGGATGCGGTAGATGGCCGGGTCGCGCATGTTCATGTTGGGCGAGGCCATGTCGATCTTGGCGCGCACGATGTGCTGGCCGTCCTTGAATTCGCCGAGCTTCATGCGGCGGAACAGGTCGAGCGATTCTTCCACCGGGCGGTCGCGGTAGGGTGAGTTCTTGCCGGGCTCGGTGAAGTTGCCGCGGTTCTTCGCCATTTCTTCGGCGCTCTGGCTGTCGACGTAGGCGTGGCCGGCGCTGAGGAGGTACTCGGCCATCATGTACATCTGGTCGAAGTAGTCGCTGGCGAAGTAGAGGTGGTCGCCGCCGCTGTCCTTCCAGTCGAAGCCGAGCCATTTGACGGCGTCGAGGATGCTGTCGACGTATTCCTGTTCTTCCTTGGTCGGGTTGGTGTCGTCGAAGCGCATCGTGCAGCGGCCGCCGAAGTCGCGGGCCATGCCGAAGTTGAGGCAGATCGATTTGGCGTGGCCGATGTGCAGGTAGCCGTTGGGCTCGGGCGGGAAGCGGGTGATGACGCTGGGCAGCGGGTTGCCGTTGGGATCGGTGCGGCCGGCGTACTTGCCGGAGCCAATGTCGGATTCGATCAGGCCGCGCAGGAAGTTGGAGGCCGGGGCGTTGTCAGTGGCTGCTGCGTTTTTGGAATCGTTGCTCATGAATTCGGGAGTGCGGTAAAGGTTTAACCGGACATTTTACCGTAGTGGACGGCTGGGGCTGCCGCGGGGCGGGGAGTGCGGGTTTTTGACGATTGTCAACAGCGTGCACTTACATACATAAACCGGCCGGCTGCCCGAGGAGTCGAAGGCGCATGACGGCGATACGCCGCGTGCAGGGAGCCATCCTTTACCCCTTTGGAGCCGACAAGAATGCCAAGAAGACTCAGTTTCCTCGCAGCGGCGGGAGCCGCCCTGATCCTCGCCGCCTGTGGTGGCGGCAGCGCCGACATCGCATCGAATCCTTCCCCGGCGACCCAGCTGCGGCCGACGGTGTGGACGTCGGAAGGTCGGCCGTTCAGCAGCTGCAGCCTGAGCCCGGGATGCTCGGGCAATCCGTATGCGCCGTTCTTTGCTTATTCGACCGTGGCGCCGCCGGCGGGGGCGAGTCTGAGCGGGGTGGTGCGCTTCGAGGTGCGCGGGAACGAGCTGGCCAATGTCGAGCTGCTGGCGGGCAGCGGTTACCTGCCGCGCTACGGGAAATTCAATATCACCGGCGACAGGACGGTGGCGTGGATGGACCTGGACACCACGCGCTTGCCGAACGGACCGGTCAGCATGCGGGTAAGTGCCTTCAACGTGCCGGCGGGACAGCCGGGGGCGGCGGAGATCGTGGCGATGCAGGCGCGCAGCTGGACCATCAATAATGCGGCGACCATGCAGCCGGGCTTCAGTGCCAACGTGGTGTCCGCGCCGGCCGATGGGGCGACGGTCAGCGGCATCACGCGGCTGGAGATTCGCGGCAGCGGCATCGTCAATGCCGAACTGTTGCCGGCGAGCGGTTATACGCCGCGGCTGGCGAGCTTTAATGTGTCGGCAGACAGGACGATGGCGTGGGTGGACCTGGATACGCGGTCGTTGCCGGATGGCGTGAAGGATGTGCGCATCAGTGCGTACAACGTGACGGAAGGACAGGACGGTGCAAGCGAGATCGTCGCGATGCCGGCACGGCGTTGGACAGTGGCCAATGGGACGGGGACGTTTGTCGCGGGTGTGACGATGGCGCCGGTGCATGGGGAAATCGTCGGCGGACGCGTGCTGCTCGAGGTGCGCGGCAGCGGGATGAGGAATGTGGAGCTGTTGCCGGCCAGCGGATATACGCCGCGGCTCGGGGTGTTCAATATGGAACTGAACGGCACGTATGCATGGCTGGAGGTGGATGCGTCGGTGCTGGCGGGCAGGGCGCTGCGGATCAGTGTGTTCGATGTACCGCCGGGGCAGCCGAATGCGCGCGAAATTGTGGCGATGCCGTCGCGGGAGTGGGTGTTGAGGTAGTTGTGCAACCGTGATGAGGTGCGATCCGGGGACGTGCTTCGACCCCGGATTTCTCTATCCAGGCTAGGTTGGACGGAGGGCGATTTCCCAGGCTGTCTTCGGCTTGTCGTAACGGTCTATCGTCGCTTCCCGCATCGACAGGCGTTCCCATCCTTCGGTGAACAGGCGCTCCAGGTCTTCCGCATCGAAGAAGCGCTTCGGCCTGCCGTCCACATCGTAGTAATGGTGCGCGAGTTCGGGGTGGCCGATGGCGCCGAAATGTACATCGCGCGTCGAATTCACCCTGCACAGCAGCAGGCCGCCGGGCGCCAGGCAGCGCCGGATTTCGCGCACCGCGTCCACCGTCTTGTCCCAAGCGAAGTAATGCAGGCACAGGCTCGCAATCACGACGTCGAAGCGCGCATCGGCGAAGGGTAGCGGTGCGTTCAGATCATGACAGACGAGGTGGGCGGCGGGTACGGCATGCCCGCACCGATCCAGTGCATCACGCGACAGGTCGGTCGCGGTGATGTCGCTGAAGCCCTGTTCCGCCAGCCGGCGCGTGTCGCGTCCGCCGCCGCATCCGAGCTCCAGGATGGCCACATTCCGGGCGATCGTTCTAGTCCATTTATCCAGCCATTGTTCGTCTTGCATCGCCTCTCCGGGTGTTTGAAATTCACAACGATTTTCCACGTCGTTTAAACATTTATTACCCATACCGCAAATATGGGATAGCCATTCGTTGTTGGGAATGGGAAACTTTCCTGAACGGTGTTATTCGGCTTTTGCAGTAGAGAACTTCCGAAGTTAAAACAATCAGGGAGACAATGCCATGCGAAAGAACCTGCCTGTTACGAATACCGAATACGAGATGCAGGACGGTCGACCGATCGTGTCGAAAACCGACCTGAAAGGGAAGATCACCTACGTCAACCCTTACTTCATCGAGGTCAGCGGTTACGACGAATCGGAACTGCTCGGCGCCCCCCACAATATCGTACGCCACCCCGACATGCCGGAGGCCGCCTTCAAGGACCTCTGGGACAGCCTCAAGCAGGGCGAAATATGGAGTGCGCCCGTCAAGAACCGCCGCAAGAACGGCGACTACTACTGGGTCCTTGCCAACGTCACGCCGATCACCGAGAACGGGCAGGTGGTCGGCTACATGTCTGTAAGAACAAAGCCGACACGCGAGCAAGTGAAACTGGCAGAGGCGGCCTACGCCGAGATGCGTGAAGACAAGCACTCGCGCCTGGCTGTCGTGCGCGGACGCCTCGAACGCAGGGGACTGGCGGCGCTGCTGTCGAAGCTGGCCGCGATGCCGCTGCAAGTGCGTTGCGGATTGACGTCGGCAGTGCAGGTGCTCCTGATGGGCGCGCTGCTCGTCGCAGGACTGATGGCCGACAAGGCGATGCCGTCGTGGACGCTGTGGGCCTTCGGCCTCTCCGCAGTGCTCAGCCTCCAGCTCTGGCTCTATATACAAGGCAACGTCGTCGCGCCGATCGCGAAGGCAACCAGCCTCGCGCAATCCCTCGCGGGCGGCGACCTCACCAGCAAGGCGGCATTCGACCAGCGTGGTGACATGGGCCGCCTGCTGCAGGCGCTGCAGCAGTTGAATGTGAACCTCATCGCCACCATCGGCGACATTCGCGCCAACGTCGAAGTCATCGATACCGCGACCGGCGAAATCGCCGCCGGCAACATGGACCTGTCGTCGCGTACCGAAGTGCAGGCATCGAGCCTTGAAGAAACCGCGTCGAGCATGGAAGAACTGGCATCGACGGTGACGCAGAATGCCACCAGCGCGAAGGAAGCCAGTTCGCTCGCTGGCACGGCTTCATCGATTGCCGAAGAGGCGGGCAGGGCGGTGGAAGAAGTGGGACGCACGATGGAAGAGATTTCGCGTTCCGCGAAGATGGTGGCGGAAATCACCGGCCTGATCGACGGCATTGCCTTCCAGACCAATATCCTCGCGCTCAATGCGGCGGTGGAGGCGGCGCGGGCGGGCGAAACGGGTCGCGGCTTTGCGGTCGTCGCCGAGGAAGTGCGCAACCTCGCGCAGCGTTCCGCATCGGCGGCCAAGGACATCAAGAACCTGATCCAGGGATCCGTCGACAAGGTGGACGCAGGCAACGCGATGGTGGCCGGCGCGACGCGCACCGTGGCCCAGGTGGTGGAAGCGGTGGCGCGCCTGAATACCATCGTCGGGGAAATCGCCCTTGCGGGCCAGGAACAATCGGACGGCATCCAGCAGGTCAACCAGGCGGTGTCGCAGATGGACCATGTGACACAGCAGAATTCCGCACTCGTCGAAGAAGCGGCGGCGGCCACGGCGAGCCTGAATGAACAGGCCTTGCGCCTGAGCCACGCGGTGGCGGTCTTCAATACCTCCGCCGGCGGGCAGGCGCGCAAAGCGCGGCGCGACCCGCTCGCTTCGGCGACAGTCCGCAGCCTGCCGGCGCAGCGACAATCGGGCGCGCGCATCAGCGTTCGCAGGCAGGCAGCACTGCAGCACTCTGCATGAACGCAAGAAGTCCCCGCATCGACTGAAGAGGGATCACCATGGATGGACAGATCGTGTCGCGACGCCGCGGCAAGAACCCGGCGTTGCCATTCCTGCTGCAGCGTGCCATGGAGGCATGCGCCAATGCGGTAGTAGTGTGCCGCGCGACCGCGCCGGATTACGCGGTGGAATACGCCAATCCGGCCTTCGAACGCATGACCGGCTATGCCTGCGAAGAGCTGGTGGGAAAGAGCCTGCGCATCCTGCACCGGGGCGAGGCTGACCAGGAAGGCCTGACCGAGATCCGTGCCATCCTCCGTGAGCGGCGCGAGGGGCAGGTGACATTGCGCAACCAGCGCAAGGATGGGTCCGTCTTCTGGAGCGATCTCCATATTTCGCCGGTGCGCGATGCGAAGGGTTCAGTCACCCATTTTGTGGGCACCAAATGCGATGTGACGGAAACGCTGCGCTCGTTGCGCTTGCGCGAACGCGCGATCGAGGCCAGCGTCAACGCCATCATCGTGTGCAGCGCGCAGGGACGGGGCTTTCCGGTGGAGTACGTCAATCCCGCGTTCGAGCGCATGACCGGCTATGCGCCGGGCGAGGTGATGGGGAAGAGCCTGCGGCTGCTGCATGGCAACGATGTCGAGCAGGAAGGACTGACGGAGATCCGCGCCATCCTCAGCGAACAGCGCGAGGGCCACGCAACGCTGCGCAACTACCGCAGGGACGGCTCGATGTTCTGGAGCGACCTGCACATCGCGCCGGTGCGTAACGAGAAGGGTGTCGTGACTCACTTCGTGGCTGCCAAGTACGACGTGACCGAGACGCGCGCCTACCAGCAGGAACTGGAATACCAGGCGAACCACGATGCGCTGACCGGCCTGCCCAACCGCACCCTGTTGCACGACCGGCTGCTGTGCGCCATCGCGCGGGCACGTCGCGCGGACACCGGGTTCTCGGTTGCCTTCATCGACCTCGACCGGTTCAAGCTGGTCAACGACACCATGGGGCACACGGCCGGCGACCTGCTGCTCAAGCAGGTTGCGACGCGGCTGCAATCCCTGCTGCGCCATACCGATACGCTGGCCCGGCTGGGTGGCGACGAATTCATCCTGATCGTCGAACACCAGGAAGGCGGCGTACCCAATACACGCGTCGTGCAGCGCATGATGGACGAAGTGGCCAGGCCGCTGCATGTGCATGGGCAGACGTTCTTCATCACGGCCAGCATCGGCATCGCCAACTTCCCCGACGACGGCGAAGATCCGGAAGCGCTGATCATGCATGCCGATACCGCCATGTATCGTGCCAAGGAAACCGGGCGCAACAATTTCCAGTTCTATGAAAGAGGCCTGAACCAGCGCGCGATGGATCGCCTGCAGCTGGAAATGGAATTGCGCGTCGCGCTGGAGCATGGCCAGTTCTCGCTGCATTACCAACCGCAGGTTTGCCTGACGGAAGGCCGGGTGACCGGCATGGAAGCCCTGTTGCGGTGGAATCACCCGGACCTCGGTGCAGTGGCGCCGGCTCGCTTCATCGACCTTGCGGAAGAGACCGGCCTGATCGTGCCGATCGGCTACTGGGCGCTGCGCAGCGCCTGCCTGCAGAACAAGCGCTGGCAGGATGCGGGCCTGCCGAAGTTCCATGTCGCAGTCAATGTGTCGGCGCGGCAGTTTGCCGACAAGAACCTCGCGCAATGCATCACGTCCATCCTGCAAGAGACAGGACTGGAGCCGCGCTACCTCGAATTGGAACTCACCGAAAGCCTGGTGATGGACAACGTCGACCACACGGTGAACGTGCTGTCCGCACTGAAGGACATCGGCGTGCGCGTGTCGATCGACGACTTCGGCACCGGCTACTCCAGCCTCAGCTACCTCAAACGCTTTCCGATCGACATGCTCAAGATCGACCGCTCCTTTGTGCGCGATATTCTGCACGACCCGGATGATGCGGCAATCGTGCGCGCCATCATCTCGCTCGCGCACAGCCTGCGCATGGGCGTGATCGCCGAGGGTGTCGAGGATGCGCGCCAGCTCGACTACCTGCGGAAAAACCGCTGCAACCAAATCCAGGGTTACTACATCTCCCGGCCCGTGCCGGCGGACGACATCGATGCCTTCCTGCGGGCCGGCAATGCCGTTGCCATGGCAGCTGTCCTGGCCGCCTGAACTGTTACCGGTTTGACACCGTATAAACATCGTGCCGGTGACCGGTGCGCGCTTGATCTAGGTCTATTTCCACAGCTTGCCGACCCGATTAAATAGCCGTAAGGCGATGATCGATGCTGGGTCGGTATCGTCTCCACGACATTCCGGCGGCCTGTCTTTCCGCATTGACGTCCGGTGCCTGTCGACAACCGCACAGGGGGCGCTGCCGTGGTCCAGGCACTCCCTCTTCAGCGCTGCCAAGAACAAGAACGGAAGGAGCACTGAATGACGATTAGACGCGACGACCTTGTGGCTGCGGCAGCCGCCGGGCTCCTGCAGTACCGGCAAGTTGATCCCTTGCTGGTGTTTCTCCTGCAGCGCGACATCACCGCGCAGCGACAGGCGATGCTGGCGCAGCAGGCGCGTCCCCGGCAGGTGCAGGGTGTGCATGCGCTGCTGTCGTTCATCCTGGGCGTGCTGGCGGTCATCACGGCCGCCATGTTCACCGTGCTGTTTTCCAGCCGGGCGGCGCATGCATTCGGCAGTGGCGCGTATGTGCTGTTTGCGCTGGCGTACATTGCGGCCGGCATGTCGATTGCCGCCTGGTTCCGCCGCCGCGGGTACGGCCGGCGACTGCGTTTGCTGTTTGCGGTGGTGCTGGCAACCGTGCCGCTGGCGGTGGTTGCGTTGCAGCAGGTGGCGACCTGACCTTGTAAGGTTTCTGCCTCCCCGCCAGACCAAGCTCCATTCCCGCCTG
>NZ_LSTO01000001.1:4407084-4412118 GCF_002211445.1 Noviherbaspirillum denitrificans
CCCATCAGCAGCGTCAACTCGCGCAGCAGCTCGCGGAAGGTGCGTGTCGACGTATCCTTGTCCCGCATGTGGGTCAGCTTGTGCTGGATCAGCGGGTGGTCAAGGATGAACAGATTCGGGAAACGGGGATCCTGTTTCATGGTGTGGCTTTCTCGTTATGCGGGGTTGCGCAAGTTTACCCCTTTTCCTCTACAGAAAACGGGAAATCGCGTGCAGCACCAGCCCGACCAGGCCGCCGACGAGCGTGCCATTGATGCGGATGTACTGCAGGTCCTTGCCGACGTGCAGTTCCAGCTTGCGCGACATGGTGTCGGCATCCCATTTCCGGATCACGCGCACGACGAGGTCGGCGATCATTTCCCGCCGCGCGACGATGGTTTCTGTGGCGAAGATGCGTATCCACTGGTTGAGCTTGCGCTGTACCCGGGCATCCCCGAGCAGCTCGTTGCCAAAGGAGCGGAAGCCCTGGTCCAGGCGCGCCGCGATGTGCGAATCCGGCGAAGCGATATCGGCTTCCAGGCGCGTCTTGATGTCGCGCCAGATATGGAGCATGTAATCACGGGTGATCGGGTGGCCTAGCACCTCGCTTATCATGGTATCAAGCTTTTCCTCGTAAACCGGTGAAGTGCGCAGCTGCTCGATGAAATCCTCGGCCATGTTGCTGAATCGCAGCCGCCATTCACTATCCTCTTCCCGCATTTCATTGAGCGTGCTTTCCACGGCATCCAGCAGCCGGTGGTAAAACTTTTCATCGATCGCCTTGGGTAGCCAGCGCGGACTGTTCTCATGGATCTTCCAGCGGATGTAATCCTTGTTGTGTTCCAGCGCGCGCGCCGCGACTTCAATGAGTTGGTTGAACAACGCCTGGTGCCGGTTGCTGGCGACCAGCACTGACAGGACTTCGGCAACCATGGGCGCAAACTTCGCATGTGCCAGCGCGGACGTCAGGCGCCCATGCATGAATTGCCTGACATCCTCATCCTCGATCACGCGCAGCAGCGTCGGAACGCTGCGCACGATCTGGCGGGAAATGGCCTTGCTGTTTTCCGGCTGCGACAGCCACGCCGCTGCGGCACCGGCGAAATCGATCGGTCGCATTTCTGCCCGGATGATTTCCTGGGTAATGAAGTTGTGTTCGAGAAAATTGGACAGGCTGTCCGCGATACGGTCTTTGTTGCGCGGAATGATGGCCGTGTGCGGAATCGGCACGCCAAGCGGGTGGCGGAACAGCGCAGTCACCGCGAACCAGTCTGCCAGCGCGCCGACCATCGCCGCCTCCGCGAAGGCCGCGACGAAAGACAGGTAGGGATAACGCGGCATCAGGGAACGCGAAACGAGGAACAGAAATGCCATCGCCACCAGCAAGCCGGTGGCGAGGCCGCGCGTTTTCCTGAGTTGAACCGCCTGCTCTTGTTCGTGCATTGTCCGGCCGATCCGCGAGAAATGCTGGTAACGGTTCGAGCGAAGAAGGTTGCGATTAGTTCACAAATGACAACTTGCGTCCTTCCCGCTAGCAATTTCAGGCGAGCAAAAACGCTTACTTGTTCTTCTTCGGACGTCCGGCCTTCAGCGTTGGCAGACCGGCAAGAATTTCCTTTAGTTTCGCGGTATCGAGCTGGCGGATCAATGCGACGCCGACGCGCAGCAGTTCGCTCTTCTTCACTTCGATACCCGCCTTCAGGCAAGCCTTCTTTACTTCGCCCAGCACCGCATATTCCGCCTCGGGCATCGTGAAGCTGTCGCGGACCAGCTTCGGCTTCTTGACCTTTTCCTTCGGCTCCGACACTGGCTTGTCCGGCACACTCGCCGGTACCTTCGGCGCTTTTGCCGCGATGGCCTTTACCTGTGCTTGCGTCGCTTTGGCAGGCGCGGCCTTCCTGGCAACCGGCTTGGCCGCTGCAGTTTTCTTCACCGGGGTCTTTGCCTTTACTTGCGGAGCGCTTGCTTTTGCCATGTCGTTTCTCCTTTTTAAAAAAATAGTATAAACAATATATATTGTTTATTTCTTTTCATCAACCGGCGCCTGTTCATCATCCCGTCACAATCGGCATTCAGAATCTCCGAGGATAGACTCGACAACAAGGATAAAACGTGAAGATTCTGCTCGCCCCCGCGGTCGCCTTGATGCGGCGCCTGCGGCTGCTCCCCAAGTTTGCGCTTGTGACCATGGTGTTCATGGCCCCCCTCCTGCTCGTGCTGGGCCTGCTGTACGCCGAGCTGCACAAGGAAGTCCGGACGGCCGAACGCGAGCGTGTGGGCGTCCGTTACGTGGTCGCCCTCGAGGACATGATGCGGCTGGTGCAGCAGCATCGGGCGCTGCGCCACCTCGCGTTGTCGGGCAATGCCGGCATGCAGGAGCCGGCCGAGCACGCGCGGAACGGCATCAAGACGCAGCTGGCGGTGGTGGATTCCATCGACCGCTCTTCCCGCGAACTGGACCTGGAAACGGCGTGGCGCAGCGTGCGCGACGCCTGGGACGCCGTGGAACAGAATATCCCGTCATCCAAGGCGAAGGACAGCTACGCGGCCCACAGCGCGGTCATCGAACAGATCACGAAATTGAACGCGCTGGTGGCGGACCGTTCGGGACTGACGCTCGACCCGGAACTCGACAGCTACCACCTGACCGCGATGCTGATCAACGGCTTCCCGCCGATTTCCGACATGCTGTCGACCATCGCCGGACGCGGTGCGGCCTATATCGACACCGGGCTGCTGGAAGCGAACGAAGATATGCTGCTCAGTTCCAGCGTGATGGTGGCGACCCGGGACCTTGGTCGGATTCCGGTACAGTTCGCATCGGTGTTCCGCGAGAATCCGGGACTCAAGCGGACGCTGGAAGGCCACCTCGCATCCGTGACGGACGCGACCGCCTTCCTGGAGCGCGCGCAGGATGAAGTCCTGAAGTCATTCAACCAGACCTCGGGCAAGGAATTCTTCGAAGCGGGCTCGAAGAGTATCGACGGCATCTTTGCCACCGCGCGCGCATCGGCGGTGGAGCTCGACAGTCTGCTGTCGCAGCGCATCGAACTGCTGCGCGCACGGCTGTTCCTGATCGTCATCGCGGCACTCGGCGGCCTGGCCGTGTCGGCTTACCTGCTTGGCGGATTTTATGTATCGTTTTCGCGCGAAGTGTACGAACTTGAGCACGCCGTAAAACGCGCGGCTGCCGGCGACCTCACGGTGCAAGTCTCGTCCAGCGCGAAGGATGAAATCGGCGGCCTGGTTAATTCCTTCGGGAAGATGAACGGCGAGCTGGCACAACTGGTGGCGCAGGTGCGGCAGGCCAGCGAAACCATCACCCTCACCTCGCATGAAATCGCTGCCGACAGCGGCGACCTGTCAGCGCGCACGGAATCCCAGGCCAGCTCGCTTCAGCAGACCGCCAGCTCGATGGAGGAGCTGACGGCCACGGTGAGGCTGAACGACCACCACGCAGCCGCGGCCAACGAACTGGCGCTTTCCGCTGCCGGTGTCGCAGCCAAGGGTGGCGAAGTGGTCAACCAGGTCATCGAGCGGATGGGCGTCATCAAGGAAAGCTCGGCGCGCATTATGGACATCATCCAGGTCATCGACGGCATCGCCTTCCAGACCAATATCCTCGCGCTGAACGCGGCTGTGGAGGCCGCGCGTGCCGGCGAACAAGGGCGCGGCTTTGCCGTAGTCGCGGCGGAGGTGCGCGGACTGGCGCAACGCTCTGCCGGCGCGGCGAAGGAAATCAAGGCGCTGATCGAAAGCTCGGTCACCGAAATCGAACAGGGACACAAGCTGGTCACCACCGCAGGCGGCACGATGGATGAAATCGTCAACTCGGTGCAGAAGGTCGCGAGCATCATGAATGACATGACAGCAGCAAGCCGCGAACAGACGGCCGGCATTGAACAGGTGAATCAGGCGCTGAGCCAGATGGACGAAGTCACACAGCGCAATGCGGCGCTCGTCGAGCATGCGGCGGATGCAGCCGCATTGCTGCAGCAACAGGCGGCCAGCCTGTCGTCGGCGGTCGAGGCCTTCAAGCTCGATGCGCCGGCTGCTGAAGCGCCTGCCGTCCTCGCCCTGGCATCGGTGACGCACTTGCCGGAGAACAAAGTCCGTCTGCAAGGTCGCCACGCCCCCTCCTCCTTCGAAGAGCCCCTGTTGATCGAAAAACGGGCTTAAGACCGTTCATCGCCCTGTCACACTTGGCGGGCAGAATGGCGCCCGCCCGAATTTGTTTCCATTTCAACAATCAATGCCAAATCGTTTCATGTCCAGCCTGCGTGCCGTTGCCGCACTGCTGCTGTCATCCCTTGCCTTGTCCGCCGGCGCCGCCGGCAATGCCATCGTGATCGGCCAGGCGGTCGACCTGTCGGGTCCGAACGCAGGCATCGGTCGTGACTATGTGGCGGGCATCAAGACCTATTTCGACATGGTTAATTCCGCCGGCGGCATCAATGGCCGGCGCATACAGTACATTGCGCGAGACGACCGCGGCGAGGCGCAACGCTCGGCCAGCCTCGCTTCCGAACTGGTCGAGCGCGAACAGGCCGACTACCTGATCGGGGGCGTCGGCGATGACACCACCTCGGCGATCCTCAATGCCCCGGCGGTAAAGCGTAGCGGCCATGTACTTTTCGCCCCTTTGGCTGCGGCCGACTATCCACCCGGGACCCGTGTCCTGTTCTGGCGGCCGAGCTACGGACAGGAGATCCGGCACATCCTGTCGCACTTCAGCAAGCTCGGAATCACCGATGCGGGTGTCGTGGTCCAGTCGACGCCGCTGAGTGAACAGTCCTACCGCAGCCTGGCCGCCGCCGCGCAGGAACTCCGTGTCACGGTCAAGGGAGTGGCACGCATCGGAGCGCAGGGTGACAGGATCGCTGAAGAAGCCGCGCGCATGGCTGCGCTCAGGCCCGGATTCATCCTCGTCATCGCCGACACGATCAGTACCGCGCAGTTCCTGAAAGCGTACCGCCGGCACGATGCTCAGACCTTTGTGGCCGGCAGCTCCCTCACCAACCTGGCGATGCTGCAGGAACTGGCGGGGGGGCAAGC
>NZ_LSTO01000001.1:4412128-4422024 GCF_002211445.1 Noviherbaspirillum denitrificans
TGCAAGGCATGCAGGAAGGCAAAGGACAGGAAAGGGTTGCTTTCGCCTTGCGCCGCGACCAGTCCGTCCCAGTGTGCCTGGCCGATCTCGTCAAGGGAGGAAACGATTTGCGTGCGATAATTCACTATTGATATCAAACCATCTTTTTGCCTCGGGCTGGCGGCGCGCACGGATGTTTCCGATGCTCAAACCAACAGCGCCTTGCCGGCGGTTGCCGTGCCATTCATTCTACGCAAATTCGACGCAGCGGTTCGATGCGCAGGCAATGCAAGCGGGGCTGGTTCTAAAAGGTAAGCCTGATGATGAATCCCGAGTTTTTTAACCTCTATTCGCATGACTTTGCCCGGGTCGCAGTGGGCGTTCCGGTTTGCCGGGTTGCGGATCCCGTGTTCAACGCGAAGGAAACGATAGCCCTGGCGATCGAGGCGGAAAAGAACGGCGCGGCATTGATCGCCTTTCCCGAACTGGGATTGTCCGCGTACACCTGCGACGACCTGTTCCACCAGAAAGCCTTGTTGGACGCGTGCCAGCATGCGCTGGCCTCCATCGTAGAAGCGTCGGCGACACTCGACATCGCCATGATCGTCGGCATGCCGTTGCGTGTCGAACATCAGTTATTCAACTGTGCCGTCGTCGTAGCGGCTGGCAAGATTCGTGGAATTGTTCCCAAGAGTTACCTGCCGAACTATGGCGAGTTCTACGAGGCAAGGCAGTTCAGCCCGGCTGACAGTGTCGCTGTCACCGAGGTCACGCTCCTCGGCGGCACTGTGCCCTTTGGTGCCAACCTGCTCTTTGAATTGGAAAACCAGCCGCTGTTCCGTTTCCATGTCGAAATCTGTGAAGACGTCTGGGTGCCGATCCCGCCTTCCACCTTTGCCGCGCTTGCCGGCGCTACGGTGCTCGTCAACCTCTCGGCGTCCAACATCGTCGTCGGCAAGGCCAGGTACCGGCACCAGCTGGTGTCGCAACAGTCGGCGCGCTGTCTTTCGGCCTACTTGTATTCTTCGGCCGGCAAAGGTGAATCGTCGACCGACATGGCGTGGGACGGACAGGCGCTGATTTACGAGAATGGCGAGCTCCTTGCAGAATCCGAGCGGTTCTCGGACAGATCACACCTCGTCTACGGCGACATCGACCTCGAACGGCTGTCGCGCGAGCGGATGCGCATGTCCACCTTCGGCGACTCGGTGCGCCGCCATGCCGGTGAAGTGGCCAGGTTCAGGAAGGTAGCGTTTCCTCTCAACCTCCCCGTTACGGGCAAGCTGGCGTTGAGCAGGAATGTCGAACGCTTCCCCTATGTTCCTTCCGATGCCAGCCGCCGCGATGAACGTTGCAGCGAGGTCTACAACATCCAGGTGCAGGCACTGGTGCAGCGCCTGTCGGCATCCGGCATGCAGAAGGTGGTCATCGGCGTGTCGGGTGGGCTCGATTCGACGCACGCCTTGCTGGTCTGCGCGAAGGCGATGGATCGCCTCGGCCTTCCGCGCAAGAACATCATCGGCATTACGATGCCGGGGTTTGCCACCAGCGAACGCACGTTGCTCCAGGCGAGGAAGCTCATGGAAGTGGTCGGGTGTTCAGCTTCGGAAATCGATATCCGCCCGAGCTGTCTGCAGATGCTCAAGGACATCGGGCACAGCTACACCTCGGGCGAGGAGAATTACGACATCACCTTCGAGAACGTGCAGGCGGGCGAACGCACCAGCCACCTGTTCCGCCTCGCGAACCACCACCAGGGCATCGTCATCGGTACTGGCGACCTGAGCGAACTCGCGCTGGGATGGTGCACCTATGGCGTGGGCGACCACATGTCGCACTACAACGTGAATGCCAGCGTGCCCAAAACCCTGATCGTGCACCTCGTGCGCTGGGTCGCGGAAACCGGCCAGATCGGTGCGTCGGGTTCCGATGTGCTGCTGAGCGTGCTCGACACCGACATCAGTCCGGAACTTGTGCCGGGCAAGGGGAAGGATGCGCCGGAACAGAAGACCGAGAGCGTGATCGGGCCGTACGAGCTGCAGGATTTCAACCTCTACTACACGCTGCGTTTCGGCTTTTCCCCGTCGAAGGTCGCTTTCCTCGCGCATGCGGCGTGGGGAAACCGGGACGCGGGACGCTGGCCGGAAGGCGCGCATGTAGTCCGCAACCAGTACGGCGTGGGCGATATCAAGCGCAACTTGGGTATTTTCCTGCGGCGCTTCTTCCAGACCAGTCAGTTCAAGCGCACCTGCGTGCCGAATTCGCCCAAGGTGGGCTCCGGCGGGTCCCTGTCTCCGCGTGGAGACTGGCGTGCGCCGAGCGATTCCGAATCGGCTGTATGGATGCGCGAACTGGACAAGGTTCCCGACCAATAAGCCGGGTTGCAGCCCGGGCAATGTAAAATAAACGAAACACATCGCCGGCAGGTACATGGCGGTTATAGTTGCGGATTCGTAAGTGAAACAAACTAAGGAGCTGTCATGAAGCTGGTTACTGCAATCATCAAACCTTTCAAGCTGGACGAAGTTCGCGAAGCGCTCGGCGAAATCGGCGTCACCGGCCTGACTGTGACGGAAGTGAAGGGCTTCGGCCGCCAGAAGGGCCACACCGAGCTGTATCGCGGCGCCGAGTATGTTGTCGACTTCCTGCCGAAGGTGAAGATCGAGGCTGTCATCGACGACAAGGTGGTGGAACAGGCAGTGGACGCCATCATCAAGGCGGCGCGTACCGGCAAGATCGGCGACGGCAAGATTTTCGTGCGTGAAGTCGAGCAGGTCATCCGTATCCGTACCGGCGAAACCGGCGCAGACGCAGTTTAAGCAGCATCCACGTCACAGCCCGGCCGGCGCGTTTTCAGCGTGCCGGCCGGGCTGTGTCGTTTACTATTCGATTTTCACGCCTTTGGCCCAGGTCACCATGCGGAATGCCGTGATGCCCAGCGCGCTCGACCACAGGGCGAAATCAGCCGGCACACCGGTCTTCTGCATGAGCAGGTACATCCAGCAACCGGCGAACGAGCAGATCGCATAGGGCTTGCCGTCGCGCAGGACCATCGGAATCTCGTTGCAGACAATATCGCGCAGCACGCCGCCGAAAATACCGGTGATGACGCCCATCATCGAGGCGATGAACAGCGGCATGCCGGCTTCCAGCGCCTGCGACACGCCGACGATCGAAAACAGGCCCAACCCCAACGCATCCGCCGTCACGATCAGGCGTTCCGAAATGATCTTGCGCAAAGTGCGGATGGCCGGTGCGGCCACCATCGCGAGCAGGAAGATGAGGATGGCGTATTCCTGGTGTTCTACCCAGAACAGCGGGCGCCTGTCGAGCAGGATATCGCGCAGTGTGCCGCCGCCGAATGCGGTGATGAAGGCGACCGTGAAAATCCCGACCACGTCCATCTTCTTGCTGCGCGCCTCTATGAAGCCGGAGAAGGCTCCGACGAGGATAGCGACGATTTCAAGGATCTTGACGATGGTCATGCAGGCGGGTGGGGGAGTTGTTTGCCTGCATGATACTTGGGGTGGGGCGGAAAGCAAGCGAGGCGCGGCGATCCTTTACGCCTTGAGCAGCACGACGAGCGCCCCCGCGCCACCGTCCGCCGCGCGGGCCTGGCAGAAGGCAATCACTTCGTCCTTCTGCACCAGCCAGCTGCGTACCTTGCTCTTGAGGACCGGTTCCTTGTTGACCGAGCCGAGTCCCTTGCCATGGATGACGCGCACGCAGCGCACGCCGCGCTTGACGGCGTTGCGCAGGAATTCACCCAGCGCCTCGCGCGCCTCGTCGCGGCGCATGCCGTGCAAGTCGAGCTGCGCCTGGATCACCCAGTGCCCGCGGCGCAGCTTGCGCAGGATGTCGCCGCTGATGCCCGGGCGTGCATAGCTCAACTCGTGGTCGGTATCCAGGAGGGTGTCGACGTTGAATTCGTCGGACAGTGATTCTTCGAGCGCCGCCTGTTCATCGGCCATGCGCTGCTTGGGAATCGGGAGAGGACGCTCGACGTTCGCTTCGGCCTTGCCCGATGGCGAAAGGGGCTGGACGTCGCCGATGCTGCGGCGGAAGAGTTCGGCGTCACGGCGGCTTTCCTTTTCACGCCGCTGGCGTTCTTCCTCGGCCGCCTTGCGCGCCTCTTCCTGTGCCTTGATCGTCGCCCGCAGGGATTTCAGGGCGGCGAAGTCTTTGATGGAGCCAGACATGATGGATTCCTGATGCCGACGGTACCGAGGCATGGTACCGCCGGCGTACTACGATGGATCAGCCTTCGAGGCTTTCCAGATAACGCTGTGCGTCGAGCGCGGCCATGCAGCCGGTGCCGGCGCTGGTCACGGCCTGGCGGTAGACATGGTCCTGCACATCGCCGGCGGCGAATACGCCCGGGATGTTGGTCGCGGTGGCGAAGCCTTCCGAGCCGCCACGAGTGCGGATGTAGCCGTTCTGCATCTCCAGCTGTCCTTCGAAGATGCTGGTATTGGGCTTGTGGCCGATAGCGATGAACACGCCCTGCACCGGAAGGGGAGTGACGCTGCCGTCCTTGGTCGACTTGATGTTGACGCCGGTGACGCCCGAGGTGTCGCCCGTCACTTCATCCAGCGTGTGGTCCCACTTCACTTCGATCTTGCCTTCCTCGACCTTGGCCATCAGGCGGTCGATCAGGATAGGCTCGGCGCGGAACTTGTTGCGGCGGTGGATCACCGTCACCTTGCTGGCGATGTTGGACAGGTACAGCGCTTCCTCGACCGCGGTGTTGCCGCCGCCGACCACAGCCACGGCCTGGTTCTTGTAGAAGAAGCCGTCGCAGGTGGCGCAGGCGGACACGCCCTTGCCCATGAAGGCTTCTTCGGAGGGCAGGCCGAGGTATTGTGCGGACGCGCCGGTGGCGATGATCAGCGAGTCGCAGGTGTATTCGCCGGAATCGCCGATCAGCCGGATCGGCTTCTCGTTCAGCTTCGCGGTGTGGATGTAGTCGAACACGATCTCGGTGTTGAAGCGCTCGGCGTGCTGCAACAGGCGCTGCATCAGTTCCGGTCCTTGCACGCCCATCGGGTCGCCAGGCCAGTTTTCGACGTCGGTGGTGGTCATCAGCTGACCGCCCTGTTCGACGCCGGTGATGAGTACAGGCTTCAGGTTGGCGCGCGCGGCGTAGACAGCAGCGCTGTAGCCGGCCGGGCCGGAACCGATAATCAGTACGTGGGCGTGTTTGGTGGTTGCCATAGGAATAGGGGGAGTAAGGGAATAATTCGGCTGTGCAGGCGATTCATATGTCGCCAAAAGGCAAATATTCAAGTGCTTCCCGGGTACATATTCGGGATTGCTCCTGAAAAACTGGTTAAGATTATAGTCGAACCCGCATTCCGCGCCGAGCGACGACGATGCGGGACTGCCCCGAATTTGCAGGCATCATGACCAAAACGACACAAGCTTATACTCGCAATACCAATCAGACCGAAGCGCATCCCTTGCCGAACCGGCTCGTACGCCTCCTTTCCGAGGCGCGCTGGTTCGTGCTGGCCATCGTTACCGTTTATCTCATTCTTGTCTTTCTGACATATTCCAGGACTGATCCGGGCTGGTCGCAGGCCAATGTCGTGCCGCAGATTGCCAACTGGGGCGGCAAGATCGGCGCCTGGACAGCGGACCTGATGCTGTTCATCTTCGGATTTTCCGCATGGTGGTTTTGCGTGTTCCTCCTGCGCTCGGTCTGGGCCGGTTACCGGCGCCTGTCGCACCGCTTCCTGCTGCAGAAGGAGCCTGAGCCGGAGCACCACACCGAAGTCTGGATCCGCGCCATCGGATTCGGCCTCATCCTGGTCGGCAGCGTCGCGATCGAACACCTGCGCATGTACACGCTCAAGGCGCAGCTTCCGCGTGCGCCTGGTGGCGTGCTGGGCGAGCTGCTCGGCGGAGCGGCGCAGAATGCCTTCGGATTTACCGGCGCCACGTTGTTCCTGCTGCTGATCTTTGGTGTCGGTTTCAGCCTGTTTTTCCATGTCTCCTGGCTGAACGTCGCCGAGCGTGTGGGCGGGGCGCTCGAGGACGGCATCAATTACATCCGCAATTTCTACTCCGCACGCGAGGACCGCAAGGTCGGCCAGGTCGCTGCCGTCAAGCGCGAGGAAGCGGTGGTGCAGGAGCGCGCCAAGATCGTCGAGGCTACGCCGATCCGCATCGAGCCGCAGGTCGTATCCGTGCCGAAGTCCGAGCGCGTCGAGAAGGAAAAACAGGTGTCGCTGTTCGCCGACCTGCCCGACACCAACCTGCCGCCGCTGTCGCTGCTCGACGAGCCGCCGCCGGCGCAGGAAACGGTCAGCGTCGAAACGCTGGAATTCACCAGCCGCCTGATCGAGAAGAAGCTCTCGGATTTCGGTGTCGAGGCGAAAGTGGTCGCCGCCTATCCGGGCCCGGTCATTACCCGCTACGAGATCGAGCCGGCTACCGGCGTGAAGGGCAGCCAGATCGTCAACCTCGCACGCGACCTCGCGCGTTCGCTGTCGCTGACCTCGATCCGCGTGGTGGAAACCATCCCGGGCAAGAACTACATGGGCCTGGAGCTGCCGAATCCGAAACGCCAGATCGTGCGCCTCACAGAGATCCTCGGCTCCAAGGTGTACAACGACAGCCACGCGTCGCTGACGGTCGCGCTGGGCAAGGACATCGCCGGCAACCCGGTCGTGGCCGACCTTGCGAAAATGCCGCACCTGCTGGTCGCCGGTACCACCGGTTCGGGCAAGTCGGTCGGCATCAACGCGACCATCCTGTCGCTGCTGTACAAGTCCGACCCGAACAGCGTGCGCATGATCCTGATCGATCCGAAGATGCTGGAAATGTCGGTGTACGAAGGCATCCCGCACCTGCTGGCGCCGGTCGTGACGGATATGCGCCAGGCCGGCAATGCGCTCAACTGGGCAGTGGCCGAGATGGAGCGCCGCTACAAGCTGATGTCCAAGCTTGGCGTGCGCAACCTCGCGGGCTATAACAACAAGATAGCCGACGCGGAAAAGAAAGAGGAAAAGATCCCCAACCCCTTCAGTCTGACGCCGGACGCACCGGAACCGCTGGAAAAGCTGCCGACCATCGTCATCATCATCGACGAACTGGCCGATCTCATGATGGTCGTCGGCAAGAAGGTCGAGGAACTGATTGCCCGCATCGCGCAGAAGGCGCGCGCGGCGGGCATCCACCTGATCCTCGCGACCCAGCGTCCGTCGGTCGACGTCATCACCGGCCTCATCAAGGCCAACATCCCGACGCGCATCGCCTTCCAGGTCAGCAGCAAGATCGACTCGCGCACTATCCTCGACCAGATGGGTGCGGAAACCCTGCTGGGTATGGGCGACATGCTCTACATGCCGCCGGGAACCGGCCTGCCGATCCGTGTCCACGGCGCCTTCGTGTCGGATGACGAGGTGCATCGCGTGGTGCAGCACCTCAAGGCGCAAGGGGAACCCAATTACATTGAAGGCATCCTAGAAGGTGGTGTCCTCGAAGAAGGAGGCGATGTTGCGCTTGGCGGCGCGAGCGGCGGTGACGGTGAATCCGACGGCTTGTACGACCAGGCGGTGGCAGTGGTGCTGAAGAACCGCCGCGCGTCGATCTCGCTCGTGCAGCGTCATTTGCGCATCGGCTACAATCGCGCAGCCCGCCTGCTCGAACAGATGGAGCAGAGCGGCCTTGTTTCTTCGATGCAATCGAACGGCAACCGGGAAATCCTGGTGCCTGCATCGAACAATCCCGAATAGGAAAGCGGCTTTGAAACAGACAGCAAGTCGACCATTTTCAATCACACAGCACGCCGCACGCCTCGTTGCGGCGTGTGTGTTTGCGCTGCCCGCATTTGCGAATGCGGCTGCGCTTGACCAGTTCAAATCCTTCGTCAGCAGCACGAAAGCGGCCAAGGGCGAGTTCGTGCAGAAGCAGGTAAAGGCCGTGGGCAAGGGCGAAGCCGCGGGCGGCACGTCGAGCGGCACGTTCATGTTCGCGCGGCCGGGCCGGTTCATCTGGACCTACCGGAAACCCTACGAGCAATTGCTGCAGGCCGATGGACAGAAACTCTATATCTACGACAAGGACCTGAACCAGGTCACGGTCAAGCAGCTGGGCGACGCGCTTGGCTCTTCGCCGGCGGCCATCCTGTTCGGCAGCAATGACCTTGAAAAGAATTTCACGCTGAAGGAAGCCGGCGCCCGCGACGGCCTGGAATGGCTGGAAGCGACGCCGAAGACCAAGGACACCACGTTCGACCGCATTGGCATCGGCCTGAAGGATGGCGTGCCGCACGCAATGGAATTGCGCGACTCCTTCGGCCAGGTATCCATCCTCACTTTCAACAAGTTTGAAAAGAACCCGTCGATCGGAACCGACCAGTTCCGTTTCGTGGTGCCCAAGGGCGCCGACGTGTTCCAGCAATAACAAGAAAGCCGCGGGCCACACCCGCTTCACGCCATGGCATCCATTCCGCTCGCCGAACGCCTTCGGCCCAAATCCCTGGACGAGGTGATCGGCCAGCAGCATCTGCTCGGTGCCGGCAAGCCGCTACGCGTCGCATTCGAGTCCGGCGAACCACATTCCATGATCCTGTGGGGCCCTCCGGGTGTGGGCAAGACCACGCTGGCACGGCTGATGGCGGACAGTTTCAATGCCGAGTTCATTGCGCTGTCGGCAGTGCTGTCGGGCGTCAAGGACATCCGTGAAGCGGTGGAGCACGCCCAAATAGTGCGTGCCAATTCCGGCCGCCGCACCATCCTGTTCGTTGACGAAGTACACCGCTTCAACAAGAGCCAGCAGGATGCCTTCCTGCCGCACGTCGAGAGCGGACTGTTCACCTTCATCGGCGCGACCACCGAGAACCCGTCGTTCGAAGTCAACAGCGCGCTGCTGTCGCGTGCCGCCGTGTATGTGCTGAAATCGCTGTCGGACGAAGACCTCGACGAGCTGGTCGACCGCGCCTGCATTCAGGAGCTGGACGACCTCGATTTCACCCCGGAAGCGAAATCCACGTTGATTGCCAGCGCAGACGGCGACGGCCGCAAGCTGTTGAACAACCTCGAAATTGTCGCCCGCGCCGCTGCCGCGAACGAGTCGCAGGAAGTGGACGAGGCGTTGCTTGGTACCGCGTTGGCCGAGAACCTGCGCCGCTTCGACAAGGGCGGAGATGCGTTCTACGACCAGATCTCCGCACTGCACAAGTCGGTGCGTGGCTCCAATCCGGACGGCGCGCTCTACTGGCTGGTGCGCATGCTCGATGGCGGCGCCGACCCGCGTTACCTGTCGCGCCGGATCATCCGCATGGCGGCCGAAGACATCGGCCTGGCCGACCCGCGGGCATTGCGCATTTCGCTGGACGCTGCGGAAGTGTACGAACGCCTCGGTTCACCGGAAGGCGAGCTGGCACTCGCCGAGGCGGTGGTTTTCCTCGCCTGCGCGGCCAAGTCGAATGCCGTCTACAACGCCTACAACGCCGCCCGCGCCTTCGTCGCCAAGGACAAGTCGCGCCCGGTGCCGGAGCACCTGCGCAACGCTCCGACCAAGCTGATGAAGGAGCTCGGCTACGGCAAGCTGTATCGCTATGCGCACGACGAGCCGGATGCCTATGCGGCCGGCGAGACCTACCTGCCCGAAGGCATGAAGGAACCCGGCTGGTACCAGCCGACGCCGCGCGGGCTGGAGGGCAAGATTGGCGAAAAGCTGGCCTGGTTGCGCTCGCTCGACCGCGAAGCCCGGAAAAACGAAAAGAAGTAGTCCGGGAAGCCTTTCCGGACACCCGCCGCCGCTTGGTACAATGGCGGTTTAGTCTTTCCTAAACCGGCATTTCCATGATCGATATTCAACTTCTCCGCAAAGACATCGACACCGTCGCCGCCCGCCTGGCCGCGCGCAAGTTCCAGCTCGACGTCGCAGCCTTCAACGCGCTCGAAGCC
>NZ_LSTO01000001.1:4422034-4430753 GCF_002211445.1 Noviherbaspirillum denitrificans
AATCATGGATGGTTTCCGGCTTTTGCGCGAGACTGACGGCTGGGCCGCCCATGGTTTCCCAGTGGGCAGATGCCACTAGGATGGCGCGGGGCGTGGGCAGCGAACGCCCAAGCCCGCGCAGGAAGCGGCTTGCCGGGCTGTCCTCGACAGCCAGCATCGGCGAGCCGTGGGATACGAATAGCGTCGGCAGGCGGGTCATAGTTCATCTCTCCATTACGGAATTAGTCACACAACTGACTATATTCGTTCGCTGGCAAGAGATAAATCCGCAAATCGTTGATAGATCGTTTCCTGTTCATTGATGACCAGCACCGCAGGGATAGCCGCCTCGCGATAACATCATTCTAAAACTTGGCAGACAACCAACGACATTGCCGCTCGCCTCCCTACACTGAAAGTGTGCCCCCAAGGAGAACGGCAATGCCATCCGCGCTCCCTGCGTTTATCCTGGTTTCATCCGCCACACTGGGAAACCTCGCTCCCGGCGAGGCGGAACAGGCATATTGGGACTGCGAATTCGCCGCGACGCAGATGCAGATCAGCCTGGATGAAGCAGCCCTGTGCAGCGAAGTCTACGAGCACCTGAAAATGGTCCGGTTCGACGGCCAGTTCGCGCGTTTCCTTGCGTGGTGGCAGGAGAACAAGCAGCGCGAACTCTCATCCCGGGCCGAGCGGCAGTCCGTACCCGATTAACCGTGTATCCACACCCGGATCAGCGACAGCAGTTGCCCCGTGTCCACCGGCTTGGTGATGTAATCCGACGCGCCCGCCGCGATGCACTTGTCGCGGTCTCCCTTCATGGCCTTGGCCGTCAACGTGATGATCGGCAATGACCTGAACCGCGCATTCTTGCGGATGGCGCGCATCGTATCGTAGCCATCCATGCCTGGCATCATGATGTCCATCAGCACGATGTCGATAGAAGGATCCGACTGCAGGATCTCGATGCCGTCGCGGCCGTTTTCCGCGTACAGCACTTTCATGTGCTGGCGTTCCAGGACGGAACTCAGCGCGAAGATGTTGCGCAGGTCATCGTCCACGATCAGCACTTTCCGCCCGGCCAGGCTGACGTCTGCAGCCTGCACATCGTCCAGCATGCGACGCTGTGTTTCGGGAAGGCTGTCGAGCGACCTATGCAGGAAGAGGGCGGTTTCAGCGACCAGCCGTTCCGGCGAACGGGCATCCTTCAGCACGACGGTCTTGGCGATGCGCTGCAGCCGGTCGGTCTGCTCCGCATCGAGGTCCGCCGCCGTGTAGACGACGATGGGTACATTGCGCAGCGCATAGTCGGCGCCGATCTGCTCGAGCAGGTCGAAGCCGTCGACATCCGGCAGGCGGAGGTCGAGCACCACGCAATCGAAGGGCGCGCGCCTGAGCAGGCGCAATGCGTCCTGCCCCGTCTCGACCGCTTCGATGTGGATGTCCTCATCGCCGATCAGCCGCACGATCGCATCGCGCTGGATCGGGTCATCCTCCACCACCAGCAGGTGGCGCCGTGCGCTGGTGACGAACTGCTGAATGCGCTTCAGTTCTTCATGCATGCGGCCCACGCTGACCGGTTTCTGGAGCCAGGAGATCGCCCCATGGCGCAACGCGCGCTCGCGGCTGTCGTTTTCCGACAGCACATGGACCGGGATGTGCCGTGTGCCGGGGTCGCGCTTGAGGCGGTCGAGGATGGTGAAGCTGCTTTCGTCGCGGTCGATGTCGAGCAGGATCGCCGCCGGACGGTAGTCACGCGTCAGGGCAAGTGCCGAATCCGGCTGCAGCGCGACGATGCCCTTGAAATTGTGCCCGCGTGCGTGGCCGAGCAGTTCCATGGCATTGTCTTCATCGCCATCCACGATCAGGACCGCCGGTTCGCCGGGAGCAAGGATGGCGCGGTCGTCGGGCGGTGCATCGTCATCCTCATGCTGCAAGTCGAACGCGTCTTCCCGCAGCCCTGGAACCGGCGGCATGGACGGCGGCAAATCGGACGGCAACGCCTGGGCCGGCGGATAGTCGTACACGGCGATGCCCTCGCGATGGTAGGGCAAATAGAGAGTGAATGTGCTGCCGCTGCCGAGTTCGCTCTCGACACGGATTTCACCGCTCAGCAGGCGTGCCAGTTCTCGGCTGATGGAGAGGCCGAGGCCGGTGCCGCCGTATTTGCGCGCAGTGCTGCCGTCGGCCTGCTGGAAGGCTTCGAAGATCAGTTGCAGCTTGTCCTGCGAAATGCCGACGCCGGTATCTGTGACGGAAAATGCGAGCACCGCGTCCGCGCCTGAGAGTGTTGGATGGTCGGCAGTCCATCCGCCGGATGCGACATCGATGCGCAGGGCGACCTGCCCGTGCGGAGTGAACTTGAAGGCATTGGACAACAGGTTCTTCAGGATCTGCTGCAGGCGTGTCGTGTCGGTGCGCATTGACGGCGGAAGGCCATTGTCTAGTTCAATGCGGAAGTCGATCTTCTTGGCATCCGCCATGTGACGGAAGGTGCGCTCCACGTAGGAACGCAAGGATTCGAATCGGTACTCGCTCAGCTCCAGCGTGACGGTGCCGGACTCGATCTTCGACAGGTCAAGAATGTCGTTGATGAGCGTCAGCAGGTCGCTGCCCGACCCGTGGATGGTGCGGGCGAACTCGACCTGGCCCGGCGTCAGGTTGCCTTCCGGGTTGTCGGAAAGCTGCTGCGCGAGGATCAGCAGGCTGTTCAAGGGGGTGCGCAGTTCGTGCGACATGTTGGCGAGGAACTCGGACTTGTACTTGGACGACAACGCGAGCTGACTGGCCTTTTCTTCCAGCGCGAACTTCGCCTGTTCCACTTCGCGGTTCTTGCGTTCCACCTCGATATTCTGTTCGGACAGCAGGCGTGCCTTTTCCGCCAGCTCAAGGTTGGTCTGCTGCAGCTCCTGCGCCAGCGATTGCGACTGGGTGAGCAGCGATTCGGTGCGGCTGTTGGCTTCGATGGTATTCAACACCACACCGATCGATTCCATCAGCTGGTCGAGGAAGTTCAGGTGGGTCTCGGTAAAGCGTTCCAGCGACGCAATCTCGATGACCGCCATCACCTGCTGTTCGAACAGGATGGGCAGCACCACGATATTAGTTGGCGGTGCGGCGCCGAGCCCCGACGATATCTGGATGTAATCGCGCGGCACGTTGGTCAGCCACACGCGCTGCTTCTCGACCGCGCACTGGCCCACCAGTCCCTGGCCGGGACGGAAGGTGCGTGTGAGTTCTTCCGCGGAGCGATAGCCGTAGGTGGACACCACACGCAGGCAGGGATCGTCCTGCGCGGCGTCCATCCGGTAAAACACGCCGTGGTGTGCATGGACGAGCGGTGCCAGCTCCGACAGGATCAGGGTGGTCACCGCGGACAGGTCGCGCTGGCCCTGCAGCAGGCGGGTGAAGCGTGCGATGTTGGTCTTCAGCCAGTCCTGCTGCGCATTCTTTTGCGTGGTTTCCTTCAGGTTGCGGATCATCTCGTTGATGTTGTCCTTCAGGTAGGACACTTCGCCGCGCGCTTCCACCTGGATCGAACGCGAGAGGTCGCCGCGCGTCACCGCCGTTGCCACCTCCGCAATAGCGCGCACCTGCGTGGTCAGTGTCGCCGCCATCTGGTTCAGGTTCTCGGTCAAATCCTTCCAGGTACCCGCCGCACCCGGCACCTTTGCTTGTCCGCCCAGCTTGCCTTCGGCACCCACTTCACGTGCCACCGTGGTTGCCTGATCGGCGAACACGGCCAGCGTGTCGGTCATTTCATTGATGGTGTTGGCCAGCGCCGCGATCTCGCCGCGTGCAGCCACGGTCAGCTTTTTCTTCAGGTCACCGTTCGCCACCGCTGTCACCACGCCGGCAATACCGCGCACCTGCGCGGTCAGATTCGCCGCCATGAAGTTCACGTTGTCGGTCAGGTCCTTCCAGGTGCCGGCAGCGCCTTCGACCTGCGCCTGGCCGCCGAGCTTGCCTTCGGTACCCACTTCGCGCGCCACGCGGGTCACTTCCGAGGCGAACGAAGACAGCTGGTCCACCATCACGTTGATGGTGTTCTTCAATTCAAGGATCTCTCCCTTGACATCCACGGTGATCTTCTTGGACAGGTCGCCGCGTGCCACCGCCGTCGTCACTTCCGCGATGTTGCGTACCTGGCCGGTGAGGTTCGATGCCATGAAGTTCACGTTGTCGGTCAAATCTTTCCAGGTACCCGATGCGCCCGGCACATTCGCCTGACCGCCGAGCTTGCCCTCGGTACCCACTTCACGCGCCACGCGCGTCACTTCCGATGCAAAGGATCGCAGTTGGTCCACCATGGTGTTGATGGTGTCCTTCAGTTGGAGGATTTCGCCGCGCACGTCCACGGTAATCTTGCGGGAGAGGTCGCCGTTTGCCACCGCCGTGGTCACGTCCGCGATGTTACGCACCTGCGAAGTCAGGTTGCCCGCCATCGAGTTCACCGAGTCGGTCAGGTCCTTCCACGTACCGGCCACGCCCGGCACGTTCGCCTGGCCACCCAGTTTGCCTTCAGTACCCACCTCGCGCGCCACGCGCGTCACTTCCGATGCAAACGAAGAAAGCTGGTCCACCATCACGTTGATGGTGTTTTTCAGTTCGAGGATTTCGCCCTTGGCGTCGGCGGTAATCTTCTTCGAGAGATCGCCACGCGCCACCGCCGTCGTCACTTCCGCGATGTTTCGCACCTGGCCGGTCAGGTTGGACGCCATGAAGTTCACGTTGTCGGTCAGATCCTTCCACGTGCCGCCCACGCCTTTCACATGCGCCTGGCCGCCAAGCTTGCCCTCGGTGCCCACTTCGCGCGCCACACGCGTCACTTCGGATGCGAAGGAATTCAGCTGGTCCACCATCACGTTGATGGTGTCCTTCAGCTCAAGAATTTCGCCTTTCACGTCGACGGTAATCTTCTTCGACAAGTCGCCACGCGCCACCGCCGTGGTCACTTCCGCGATGTTTCGCACCTGGCCGGTCAGGTTGGACGCCATGAAGTTCACGTTGTCGGTCAAGTCCTTCCATGTGCCGCCCACGCCGGGCACGTAGGCCTGTCCGCCGAGCTTGCCTTCGGTACCCACTTCGCGCGCCACGCGCGTCACTTCGGATGCAAAGGATCGAAGCTGGTCCACCATGGTGTTGATGGTGTCCTTCAGCTGGAGAATTTCGCCGCGCACGTCCACGGTGATCTTTTTCGACAAGTCGCCGTTCGCCACTGCGGTCGTGACGTCGGCAATGTTCCGCACCTGCGAAGTCAGGTTGCCTGCCATCGAGTTCACCGAGTCGGTGAGGTCCTTCCATGTACCCGCGACACCCGGCACGTTCGCCTGTCCGCCGAGCTTGCCTTCGGTACCCACTTCACGTGCCACGCGCGTCACTTCCGAGGCAAAGGAAGAAAGCTGGTCCACCATGGTGTTCGCCGTCGACGCCGCCCGCAGGAATTGGCCTTTCAACGGCCGACCGTCCACATCGAGCGCCATGCATTGCGACAGGTCGCCTTTGGCGACGGCGCCGATCACGCGCGCCATTTCCGTGGTTGGATGCACGAGGTCGTCGATCAGGGTATTGACCGCGCGGACCATCGCATCCCATCCGCCGCCCGGGCCCGGGATGGTGGCGCGCTGGTTCAGCCGCCCCTCGCGTCCGACGACGCGGCTGACGGTGGTAATGCTTTCGGCCATCTGTTCATTGGCATCGAGGATGTCGTTAAGGGTGTCGGCGACCTTGCCGGCGAGTCCGGTCCAGTCAGTCGGCATGCGTGCCGTGAAGTCGCCTTTTTTCAGTGCCTTGAGGGTGGAAAGCAGGACTTTGACGTCGAGCTCGTCGATGGTGGTGGCGCTCAGCTCCATGGAGGTGACCTTCTTAGAAATGTGAGGAATCCCTGGCCGCTCAGGCCAGGCTGCGCTGCATCAGCGTCTGCACGAGCTCTCCGGCCGGCAGTGGTTTGCTGTAGTAGTAACCCTGGTGTTCGTCGCAGCCGAGGTCATGCAGGACCGCGAGCTGCTCCCGGGTTTCGACGCCTTCGGCAACGACGCGCAGGGCAAGCGCCCGGGCCATGTTGACGATGGCGGCGACGATCGCGGTATCGCTGGGGTTCTTGCCAAGGTCGCGGACGAAGGACTGGTCGATCTTGAGGATGTCGATCGGCAGTGTCTTGAGGATGGAAAGCGAGGAATAGCCGGTACCGAAATCATCGATGGCAATCGTGATCCCGCTCTCGCTGATTTCGCGCAGGACCGAGGTCGCCTTTTCGGTGTCGGTGATGACCAGCGATTCGGTGATTTCGAGCTGGATGCTGGAAGGCGGCACCTGCTGCCTGCGCAATTCGCGATGGAGGATGTCGGGCAGGTCGGCGTAGATCTGCGGGATGGCGACATTGACCGCGATCGGTATCGAGGGTGTTGGCAGGCCTTGGTCGCGCCAGCGCCGGGCTTGGGCGCACGCGGCGGCGATCACCCATTCGCCGATCGATACCAGCATCCCGGTTTCGGACGCTGCCGGAATGAACTGGCCGCCGCTCAGCAGTCCCAGGCGCGGATGGTGCCAGCGCAGCAGCGCTTCAACGCCGGCCACGCGGCCGGTGCGGGCTTCGATCTTGGGCTGGTAATACAGCTCGAATTCGTCATTGTCCAGCGCTTGCTGCAGCTCCTGCTCCATGCGGCAACGTTCGAGCATGCGCGCATTCAGGTCTTCATGGAAGAACTGGATGGTGCCGCGCTGCTCCTGCTTGGCGTGGTACATCGCGAGGTCTGCGCTCCGCATCAACGTCTGCATGGTGTTGCCGTCCTGTGGAAACAGGCTGATGCCGACGCTGGCCGAGGTCTTGATCGTTTGCGAGCCGAGGTGGAAAGGCACGTCGATGGTGGCGATGATCTTGCGCGCGACTTCCGCCGCTGCGGCGTAGCTGGGCAGGGCTTCCATCAGTACCACGAACTCGTCGCCACCCAGGCGCGCGACGATGTCCGACTCGCGCACAGCGCCACCAATCCTTTCAGAGACCTGCCGCAGCAGCTCGTCGCCGGCATCGTGGCCCAGGCTGTCGTTGATGCTTTTGAAACGGTCAAGGTCGAGGAAGAGCAGCGCCAGCCGCTGGCCGTAGCGGTTGGCCATGGCGATCGCATGCTCCAGCCGTTCCGTCAGCGAGCGGCGGTTCATCAGGCCCGTTAGGGGATCGCGCGTGGCGAGGTCATGGGCGCGCGCCTCGGCCTGCCGCCGCTCGAGGATTTCTGTCTCGAGGGCGGCGTTGATGCGTTTCAGGTCCCGCATCTGCTGCACCTGGAGGTCGCGGTTCATCAGCGCCAGTTCTTCCTTCTGGTATTGCAGCTGGAGATTTTTCTTGGCCAGCTCGATGAAGACCGCAAGTTTGCTGTACAGGATCTGCGGGATGACCGGGCTGATCAGGTAATCCGCGGCACCGTGCTGGTAGCCGCGGAGGCGATTCATTTCATCGGCGTAATAGGCGGTGATGAAAATGATCGGCACCGACGCCGAGCGCGGATGCGAGTGGATGGTCTGCGCCGTTTCGAATCCGTCCATGCCGGGCATGCTGACATCGAGGAAGATCACGGCGAAATGATGGTCGAGTACCGCGCGCAGCGCTTCGGCGCCGGACGTCGCGGTGATCACCTCGTACTCGGCAGCTTGCGGGGCATTGACCAGCAAGGCTTTCAGTGCGAGCAGGCTCGGAGGGTGATCATTCACGAGGAGAATTTTTGGTTTAATCAATTGCGTCGTCTCTCGTTACCCTTGGCGGGCGTAGCGTATCCATGGGGCATGATGACGGCAGGAAAGTTTGCGCAGCGCAAACGTTTCCCTGGCGTCTCAAGCCGAGTGCGTTTAGAAAGATGAGAAGACACAATGTTCCCGTTGCAAGACGGGGAATTGCATGAAAGACGAGGATTTGGGGCGGAAAATTTCCCTGGTGCATCGTTAGTGATGCACCAGGGAAATAGCAAGGCGGGATCAGCGGATGCGAGAGGGACTTAACTGCGCGAGGTCAGCGCCGAATCCTCGAATATGTTCCGGTACGGCATTGCCACGCAGCATCGCCGCATACAGTTCACCTGCGGCTGCTGAAGACTGTATACCGTAACCGCCCTGGCCGGCAGCCCAGAAGAAGCCCGGCGCCTTCGCATCAAAGCCGCCGACGAAGCTGCCGTCGGCGACGAAGGAACGCAGCCCCGCCCAGACATGGCGCGGACGCCGGATCGATAGTGTGGTCATGGTCTCGATGCGGTCGATGGCGAGCGCCACGTCGAGTTCCTCGGCCTGCACATCGTGCGGCTCGACTGGATCGGCATTGGCCGGAGAGCCGAGCAGCAGCCCGGCATCGGGCTTCACGTAATAGCTTTCATCGACGCCGATGAACATCGGCCAGCGCGTGGCATCGACCCCGTCGGGCGCGGCAAAGGTGAATGCAGAGCGGCGCATCGGCACCAGCCCGACCGGTGCTGCGCACGCTATCGCGGCGACCGCGTCGCACCACGCGCCCGCGGCGTTGACGACGACCGGCGCTTCGAATACCTGTCCGCCCGCCGAAACGCGCCAGACGCTGCCCGTATATTCCATTGCCGCCACCGGCGCATCGCATTGCACCTGTCCGCCAGCGGCGCGCAAGCCACGCAGGTAGCCCTGGTGCAGCGCGTGGACATCCATGTCGGATGCGTCCGGTTCGTAGACGGCGCCGAGCACGCGTTCGCGGCGCAATACCGGCACCATATCGCAGGCTTGGGCGGCG
>NZ_LSTO01000001.1:4430763-4433731 GCF_002211445.1 Noviherbaspirillum denitrificans
ATGAACCTGATCCTGCAAGGCCTGACCGCCGACCGCTCCGTCATCGACCGCATCTCCGCCCTGGCGAATGCCGAACGCGTTGTTCCCATCCATTCCACCGCGTACCGTTGCGAAGGCGTGAGCTACTCGGACGAACTCAAGGCCCGGGTCGATGCGGAATGCTTTGCCGCGCAACTCGATCACACCTTCGTCGACGGCGCACGCAAGCTGTCGGACTTCAAGCTCGTGGCGATGGATATGGATTCCACGCTCATCACCATCGAGTGCATCGATGAAATCGCCGACATGCAGGGCCTGAAGCCGCAAGTGGCGGAAATCACCGAAGCCGCGATGCGCGGCGAGATCGAATTCCGCGAAAGCCTGACCCGGCGCGTGGCATTGCTCAAGGGGTTGGATGCATCGGCGCTGCAGCGCGTGTATGACGAACGGCTGAAGCTGTCCCTCGGCGCGGAGAAAATGCTGGCAGCCGTCCAGGCAGCGGGCCTGAAAACCCTGCTGGTGTCCGGCGGCTTCACCTATTTCACCGACCGCATGAAAACCCGCCTCGGGCTCGATTACACCCACTCCAATGTGCTGGAGATTGAAGACGGCAAGCTGACCGGCCGCGTGGTCGGCGTTATCGTGGACGCGGATGAAAAGAAGGCGACGGTCGAACGCGTTTGCGCGGAGCTGGGAGTTTCCCCGAAACAAGCTATTGTGATGGGCGACGGCGCGAACGACCTGAAGATGATGGGCATCTCCGGCCTGTCGGTCGCCTTCCGCGCCAAGCCTGTTGTCCGGGCGCAAGCCGACGTGGCACTGAATTTTGTCGGCCTGGATGGAGTCCTAAACTTGTTGTCGTAACTTCAGGGAGACGGAATGATGCAGGAACTCGTGCTTGACTCTAGGTTGCAATCCACCAAGAACCTTGCGTGGTGGCTTTACCTGATGCACGGAATCAGCTTCGTGTTCTCGCTCGGTGCATTTTCCTGGATTCCGCTGATCATCAACTACATCAAGAAAGATGATGCGGAAGGCACCTTCGTCTACAGCCACCACCGCTGGCAGATTCGGTCGTTCTGGTGGTACCTGTTCTGGATGGTGATCGGCGGCGTGCTGTTTTTGACGGTCGTCGGCATACCGCTCGCTTGGCTGGTCTGGACGGTGGCCTGGGTGTGGAAGGCCTATCGTTTGCTGAAGGGCTTGCTGGACCTGAACGACAACAAGCCGATGACTGTGTAATCCGGCGTCAGGCCAGCAACCCGAGCGCCTGCTCGATATCCGCGATCAGGTCGTCCGCATCTTCCAGACCGATGTTGAAGCGGATCAGCTGCCCCTTCGACGTCCAGTTGCTGCGCATTGTCTGCACCCGGTAAGGCACGCACAGGCTGTGCGCGCCGCCCCAGCTGAAACCGATCTTGAACAGCTTCAGGCTATCGACGAAACGATCAGTCTGCGCTTCGGTATAGCGTTCGTCAAAGACGACGGAAAACAGCCCGCCTGCCCCGGTGAAATCGCGCTGCCAGGTTTCATGCCCGGGGCAATCCGCAAATGCCGGATGCAGGACCCGCTCGATCTCCGGCCGCGCCTTCAGCCAGGCAGCGACCTTGCGCGCGCCCGCATCGTGCGCGTCGAAGCGTAACTTCATCGTCGGCAAACCGCGCAGCACGAGGTAGGCATCATCCATCCCCACACCGAAGCCGACGCGCATGTGCGCCAGGCCGAGCCGGTGGTTCAGTTCCTTGTCGCGAGTGATGACCGCGCCCATCAGTACGTCGGAACCGCCCGAGTGGTACTTGGTCAGCGCCTGCATCACGATATCGACGCCGTGGTCAAAGGCGCGGAAGGCAATGCCGGCCGCCCAGGTATTGTCCATCGCGACATGGATGTCCTGTCCCCCGCTGCGGCGCTCCCTGACCGCCTTGCAGATGGCGGGAATATCGGGGACTTCCATCGTCACGGAACCCGGTGCTTCCGTCCAGACAAGGCGCGTATTCGGCTGGATCAGTCCGGCAATGCCGGCGCCGATCAGCGGATCGTAGAACCGGGTCGAAATGCCGTAATCCTGTGCGAGCCAGCGTCCGAGGTCGCGGTTCGGGTTGTAGGCGTTGTCCGGGATGAGCATGTCGTCGCCTGCCTTGAGCAGGCCGAAATTGACCATCGCGATGGCGGACAGGCCGCTTGGCGCCAGCAGGCAGTGGGTGCCGCCCTCGATCGCCGCCAGCCTTGCCTCAAGCGTGAAGCTGGTCGGCGTGCCGTGCAGGCCATAGGTGTAGGCGTTCTTCTCGCGCCAGTCGCGCGAGCGCAAGGCCGCAACGTCCTTGAAGACGACGGTCGATGCGCGATGTACCGCGACCGGCAAGGCGCCGAAACCTTCCGGCGCCTGGTAATCGGAATGGATGAGCGAAGTTTGAAGCGATTTGCTGTCAGACACGCATTGCCTCCGCGCGATCAGGGTTTGGCTGGTTTTGCCGCAGGGGATACGATTCGGAGCTCGAACAGCTTGCTGGACTTGCCGTCCGTAGACTGCCATTCGCCGGTAATCACGCCACCCGCCATCTTGCCCTCCCACTGGCCGGAAACGTCGGTACCGTTAGCGGACTCCTCGAGGAAGAGGTCTTCCCCATCGATTTCGCCGGCCAGAAGGACTCTTTGCCCGCTGCCGAACACGAAATAGTCACCTTCAATGCCGTCCTCGAACTCTTCCTTGGTACGCAAGGTTACCTGGATGGGTTCCGTGCCGAGGGTGCCGCGCAGGGAGACGGGCTGTACAAACTGCATCTTGCTGGCGACCGCCTCTGCCTGCGTCGTGGCATGGGCACTCGTTCCGGCGAACAGGAAGGCGGCCAGCACGGCCGCGACAATGCGCGCCATTTATGCTTCCGCCCACAGGTCGTGCGCGTCGGCGGCGGTGACCTTCACGTCCACGAATTCGCCGACCTTCAACTTGCGGTGCGGCTCGTAAGGCGGCTTCACGTACACGACGCCG
>NZ_LSTO01000001.1:4433741-4439495 GCF_002211445.1 Noviherbaspirillum denitrificans
CAATCAGCAATAGCGGATGATCTTGGCTTATTTTCAGTTTGCTTTCGTAGCTGGGCGATTCGTGCATCTACAGACGTAGCGGACTCCACACCGGCCTGAGTTGCTGAGGAAGCAGAGGCATGAACTGGTATCGAGACAATAGGCGATGTCATATTTATCTCTCGAAGTTGTTCTTTCGTGGAAGTTCTACTCTTGGCGGCGAATACCAATCCGTCAGTTCAACCTCAACGTGCTCATCTTGAAAGATATGCACTTCGAGCATTTTCGGCACCCTAATCTTAGGTTCAGGAATCAGAGCCTTCGCTGTTTTCCAGGGGCCCTCGCTAGCGTTGTTTGTCCATTTGACTTCAACTTCGTACGGGAAACCAATACCTTCAATGTAATAGAAGCAACAATATGGCCCGCCGCCTCCGGACGTGGGGGAGCTCAGGAAAATATGCCCACCCCCATACCCACTAACGTTAAAGCTCTGTATGTACTTGTCGGTGTAGTTGTACCCAACCAAATCCACTTTTATCTGTTTCCCCGGTTTGACAGTCCGAAGCATTTCATCCATTTCTGTCTTTGAAATCGCCTTGACATAGACAACGTCATTGTCATTGCGCGACATGATCAGTCTGTCCTTGTCGCGTTGTAGCTCTAGTTTTCCGCTTGGAGGTAGCGCAACCTGGCCTGGCCGGCTGCTGTCCACTTCAAGAATCACTTGCTTGTCGTTGCCTCTCCAAGTGCCTTCGGCACCTTCATCAAGTCCTCCGTATACCATTCCATAGACAAACTTCCCGTTCGCGAACAGCTCGATTTCGGATGCCGCTTCGCTTTGGCCGTTGAGAATGTATTTGCCGACAAGTGCGGACGGGCGATTGGCTGGTTGATCCATGCCACCGATCCGGCCGCAGCCCATGACAAGCAGGCTGAGAAATGAAACAAGCAGAAGTGCGGCTACACCGCGTCGTGTGAACTGATGCAAAAACATCGGATTATTTCTCCGTCATGGCGTCGTTTCCAGCGAATGAGGAAACTCTCTCTTTCATGGACATGTCTTCCAGGCTTTCCTCACCTTCCATCAAGGCGATAACACAACAGGTGAGTATTTCTGCAATGCTGTTCAATTGAAGTGCTCTGGTTCTTGCAATCAGGCGCTTGACGAATGCATGCTGTTCTCCCCTTCCCAGGCGCGAAATGAGGTCGTTCTGACTTTCTTTCAGGTGTGCCAGTACGGTGTCCGGGAAAGCCAGATCGGTAAGCATGTCTTCCTGCGATTGGCTGAATGCAATTGGTGGTACGAAGGCGTCGTTTTCTGTGAAGTTGCACGCATAGGAGCACAACCGGTTATCGCGGTCCACGTACCACCATGCATTGGCGATGCTTGAAAAGATCGCTGCATCGCCGGGCGTCAATACCGACAGGACATTAGGGAGGACGCGCGTGTCGTAATAGCGCAGGAGCACTTCCATGTTGCCGCTTAGTTGGGCTTCGGTACGGGAACCTAAGCGGCGTGCGAGTTCCTGTATCGGCAAGGGCGACGCCAGCCAGGAGATGGCGTGGGTTTCCATGGCATTTTGGACCATATAGGCGATGGCATGGGCAGCGGATGGACCTTTTCCTAGACTGACCAGGTAGGGTGCAGCGCCAGCGCCGGCATCTGTGTTCCTGGTCTCTGGGCGGATGGCATTGAACAACGAAATATGCTGGGTGCTTTTCAACGGAGCACGTCGGATCGATTTGCCAAAATCCGCTATCTGTGCGGCATCGACAAGTGCGTACCAGTCACTTTGCGGGTATTGAATCAGCTTGCTGCGCAGGGCAACTTCGATTTCGGCTGCGGCCGTATCTTGCAAGCCAAGGCGAGTGTCCGTCATTCCGCATACCTCCGTGCGAACGGGCTGCCCGATTGCGCTGCTTTCATCAGACATGCAATACAGATGTCGTGACCTGGAAGTTCTGGCACGACTGGATCAACCTTGGCCGGGCCAGTGAGATTCTTCACACTGCCGTGAATGTTGATCGGCCCGGGCGCCTTCATCGTGATTCGACCATCTGCAATCTCTACCTGGCATCCTCCCGCCGTCAGGCGAATACTCTTTGCCGAAGTGAAGTCGATATCGCTGGCGACGGAGGTGATCCTGATGTCCTTCTTCGCAATCGCCTCGATCTCATCATCCTGCGCCTGGATTTGCACCTTGCCTTCGCCTGCGAATAGCTTGATGCCGGACTTGGCGACAAAAACGCTCCATGCTTCCTTGATCGCCATCGACAGGTTCCTGCCCACGGCGATATTCGTGTCCTGCTGGCTCGATAGATGGAGGTGTTCGCCGGCAGCGATGTCATGGCTCTTCGGTGTCGCACTGACGATGCCTGCCGGGCTGGAGAACGCGAGCAGCGGTTCTTCATAGCCGGGCACTTCCGCCTTTTGGCCAGTGCCGCCTTGCTGCGTGTACGTCTTGTTCGCAACGTTGATCAGGCGCTCCGCTTCTTCATTCGCTTGCAGCGGATCGGCGTTGTGGCCCTTCGCCGCGTCGGACAAGGTCTTTGACAGCTCGAGGTTGGAGTTGAGCTGGTTCGTCAGCTCCTTGCTGTCGAGGTGGTTGCCTGTTTCATTGTTCCGCGCATCGGTACTGAGCAGCATGCCCTTGCCTGCACGGATCACTCCATACTGGTCGGTTCTTAGCTCGAATCCTTCTCCCCTCGGTTCCCCTTTGCCTTCGCGTCTGGGATGCACGAGATAGCCTTGGTTGAGTGCCGTCTTGCCATGGTCGGTGGCGACACGGATGCGCTGCTCATTCGTGCTGTCATCCCAGACAATTTCATTGAGCCCCCTGCCCTTGACCATCTTGCTCTTGATGCCGGACAGTGCCTTGTTGCCAGGGAGGTTGCCTGAGTCCGAGAAGGCAGCGGGTTTGTGTGTGCCGTTGTAGACCGAACCGGTGACGACCGGGCGGTCGATGTCGCCGTTGATGAACTGGATCAAGACTTCATCGCCGATCCTGGGAATCCACACCTGCCCGTACTGGCTGCCGGTCCAGGGTTGAGCGACGCGGATCCAGAGCGAATCGCGGTCGGTGCCGGAAGCGCCGGCGCCCTCCGCATAACCATGGTCCTGGCTGCGGGTGAACGGCATCTTGACCTTGATGCAGCCGAGGTCGTTGACGTGGATTTCTTCTCCGGGCGGACCGACGACGGTCGCGGTCAACAGCGTGGGTGCGGTCGGCTTGGCATGTTCGGTGCTGCTGAAGGCGGGGATGATGGGAATGTGTTTGCGCGAGGCATCGAAATCAGCTTGATACACCGGCTCACTGTCTTCTCCCTGCAGCAGGTTGTTGCGGGCGACGAGGCGTGTGCGTAGTACCGTGAATTGCCGGTCTTCCGGCGCATCCTGCTCATGCACCGGATGCTCGGCCAGTTCGAAATGGCGGCCGACCATCAATTCGCGGTGGCTGGCCTTGCCGGTGAAATGCTTGCTCGCGAATTCATGGGCGCCAATGCGCAGGTTACCGTAGCGGGCGTAATCGTCTTCGTCGTTGGCGCTGTGGTGCGGGTCGTAACGGTAGTCTTCCAGCGTCGAAGAAAGTTGCGAACCATGTTCGCCCTGGTCGATGCCGGCGCCGTCATTTCTTACGCTGGTGACCACCGATTTGTAATCGTAGCTCGCGCGTTCAATACCGCCGGGTTGCAGTGTCCTTGCACCTTGCCAGTCGGTGATGCTGTCTTCGGGTTCGGTGCCGTCGTCGCGGTGGAAGCGGATCTTGGCTGCAGTGACGGATTCCAGTGCGGAGACGTCGTCGAACAGCACCAGGGTCAGTTTCGGATGCTCACCCGGCTCTCCTGCTTCGCCATGTTCGAAGTACCAGCTGATGCCTTCTTGCGCGAGCCAGCGGCAGATAAAGGCCGTGTCGGATTCGTTGTACTGGGTGACCCAGGATTGCACCGGATGTTCGCCGATGCAGCGGTCGTCGAGGTCGAAGCAGGAAGCAAGTACCGGATTGCTTTGCCGATGTTCGGACAGCAGCACGGACACAAACTCAAGGACCGTTAAATCCTGGAACACGCGGCTGTTTACGCGCAACGCCAGGACAGCAAACGGATCCTGCAGCGTCAGCACATAGCGGGTAAAGCCGCCATCGGAGCCGCCGAATTCGGCGCGGGTGATGAGGCCGCACAGCGCGCGTTCTTCGCCGCCGTCGGTCAGCAAGGAAACCTGCACCGGCAAGCCGATGAATTGCTTCAGCTCCAGGAAGGCATCGGAAGACAGGCAAGTCAGGGTGTAGGTGAAGCCTTCCGATATCCCTTCCTCACCTGACAGTTCCTGCGGCAGCAGCGTGCCTTCGTCGATGCCGGAGCCGGGGGCGAAGGACAGCGTGAACAGGCGGTCGGACTGGGCGAAAGCCAAGGCATCGGGCAGCACGGGAAGGGGAAAGGCAGCAGGCATTGATTGTCAATTTGGTAACAAATTGGTGCCGGCGACGATATCCCAGAATTAACAAAAGTGCAATGTCCAGGTAGCAGCACATGTTTTCGCATAGCACCGATTTAGCTAAATTCGATGCCAACTTGAATCTTTACAATTTGTAACTATCGACCTACTCTGAATTTTCGCAGCCAAAAGAGATTCAACATCCACAGGGAGAGCAAGCATGAAGAAATCGGCATGGGCAGCACTCGCATCGGCATCGGCGGCAATCATCCTCGCCGCATGCGGCGGCGGCGGAGATTCGACCACGGCGGCTTCCGGCACGGGAACCGGCACCGGGACGGGTACGGGAACCGGAACGACGACGACCACTACGATTTCCGGTTCCGCAGTGAAGGGGCCGGTCGCCAATGCCACGGTCACCGTGAAGAACGCGGCCACCGGCGCGACCCTCGGCACGACGACCACCAATGCCAGCGGCGCCTATACCGTGAACGTACCCTTCACCGGTGACGTAATCGTGGAAGTCAGCGGCGGCAGCTATACCGATGAAGCGACCAATGCGACGACCAGCCTGTCCTCGCCGATGAAGGTGGTCATCAATGCCGGTGGCGGCAGCGTGACCGGCATCGTGACGCCGCTCACCACGATGGCCTACACCGCCGCCTTCGGCACCGGAGGGACGGTGACCTCGGCCGCGTTCAACACTTCCGCGACCAAGATTGCCTCCCAGTTCAAGCTTACCAACGTCAACATCGCGACCACCTTGCCGTCCGTGACCGGCACCACCGACGCCTACGGCCAGGTGCTGCGCGGTGTGTCGAAGTACATGCAGACCGAGAACAAGACGCTGGACACGGTGACCAACACCACGTTCACCTCCGCGCAGCTTGCGGCCTTCTCCAGCGCCTTCAACAGCGCGTACGCGTCGATCAACCCGGGCTCGGCCGTGACCTTCAACTTTGACGGCAATGGCTTCAACCTCACCGGCACCGGTGCGGGCGGCGGCACCGGCACCTGCGGCGTGAATGTGCAGGGGTCCGTGAGCGCACAGGGCTTCACCGTGCCGCTCAACATCAACTACTGCATCAGCGGCATCGCCGCCGGCTCCTGCGGCACCGGCAACTCGTCGATCAACCAGTCACTCGCCGGACAGAGCGGACTGGTCGGCGCGACCAACCTGAACTACACCTACTCGGCCACCTGCGCCGCCGGTGCGTTCACCATCAACCTGCAGTAAGGCATAGGGTCCACGGTCATGCCGCGAGTGCGGCATGACCCGCCCGTTTCATAAACCAGCGAGCGAAAGCATGAAACACTCCGACTGGCGGTAGCAGCTCGCTCGC
>NZ_LSTO01000001.1:4439505-4444346 GCF_002211445.1 Noviherbaspirillum denitrificans
TGCATGTGGCGCCGATCAATACCATCGAGCGCGGCATCATGGACGGCCAGTTCCAGGTCGGCGTCATCCCGGCGCATCGCAACTCGGCCAGCCTGGAATACAACGAATTGTTCGGCGAAACCATGCTGCTGTATTGCGGCAGGCGGCACCCGCTGTTCGAGGCGAAGAAGGAGCAGCTGACATGGGCCAGCCTTGCAGGTTACCGTTTCGCCGGCCTCGGCTACCACTCGCCCAACATGGAAATCAGCCAGCGCGTGCGGCTGGCACGCAAAGCAACCGGCTTCGACCAGGAATCGATCGCGACCTTCATCCTGTCCGGCGAGTTCCTCGGCTTCCTGCCGGATCACTATGCGAAGAGCTTTGAGGCGGATGGATTGATGCAGGCGGTGAAACCGTCACAGTTCCGCTATGAGTGCAGTTTCCTGAGCGTCATCCGGCAATCGCCGGGGCCGCAGCGGGTGACGCAGGTATTCCATGACTGCCTGTTGCAGGCGCATGGGAAGAAGCGGGAGCAGGGGATGTGATGGGAATGCGGGCACGACAGACGTGCCCGCAGGAAGGATGGCTTACTTGCCGTTCGCCCGGTTCATCAGGAAGGCCGTCAGCAGCGGCACCGGACGCCCGGTCGCGCCTTTCGCCGCGCCGCTCTTCCACGCCGTGCCGGCGATGTCGAGGTGCGCCCAGGTGTACTTCTTCGTGTAGCGCTCCAGGAAGCAGGCCGCGGTGATGCTGCCGCCCGGCGGGCCGCCGATGTTGGCCATGTCGGCGAAGTTCGACTTCAGCTGTTCCTGGTAGGCGTCCTCGATAGGCATGCGCCACGCGGTGTCGCCGGTTTCCTTGCCCGCTGCCAGCAGCGCGCTTGCCAGCGCGTCATGCGCGTCGTCATGGCGCGTGAACAGGCCGGTGTTGTGGTGGCCGAGCGCGGTCACGCAGGCGCCCGTCAGGGTCGCGATGTCCACCACGACTGCCGGTTTGAAGCGTTCGACGTAGGTCAGTGCATCGCACAGGATCAGGCGGCCTTCGGCGTCCGTGTTCAGGATCTCGATGGTCTGGCCAGACATCGAGGTCACGATGTCGCCCGGCTTGGAAGCGCGGCCGGAAGGCATGTTCTCGCAAGTCGGAATGACGCCGACGACATTCAGCTTGAGGCCGAGTTCACCGAGCGTGCGGAAGGTGCCGAGCACCGAAGCCGCGCCGCACATGTCGTACTTCATCTCGTCCATGTTGGCGCCCGGCTTGAGCGAAATGCCGCCGGTATCGAAAGTGATGCCCTTGCCGACCAGCACGACCGGCGCATCCTTCGGCTTGCCGCCGTTGTACTTGAGCACGATGAACTTCGGCGGTTCGTCGCTGCCCTTGGTCACTGACAGGAAGCTGCCCATCTTGAGCGCTTCGATCTGTTTGCGGTCCAGCACCTCGACGCCGAACTTGTAGTCCTTGGCCAGTTTCTTGGCGACGCCGGCGAGGTAGGTCGGCGTGCAGATGTTGGGGGCGAGATTGCCGAGGTCCTTGGTCAGGGCCACGCCATTGGCGACGGCCGCGGCCTGCGCGGCGGCGGTCTTGGCGGCATTTGCGGCGGTGGCGGAGGTCAGCAGGGAAATCTTCTTCACGCCGCCTTTTTCCGGTTCCTTCTTGCTCTTGGTCTGGTCGAAGCGGTAGTTCGCCTCGCGGATCGCGAGCACGGCGCAGCGGACCGCCCAGGACACGTCACGGTTCTTGACGTCCTCGAAGGGCAGGGCGATCGTGCCTTCATTTGCGCCGAGGCCGGAAAACACGCGGGCCACGGCTTGCACGGCCGACTGGAAGTTCTTGTCGGATACGGACTCTTCGCTGCCGAGACCCACCAGCAGCACGCGTTCGGCGGCGACGCCGTCGAGTCCGCGCAGCAGCAGGGTCGAGCCTGCCTTGCCGGTGATGTCGCCCGACTTGAGCGCCGCGGTGATTGCGCCCTTGCCGTCGAGCGCTTTCGCGACCGCGGAGAGTTTCTTGTCTTCAAATACGCCGACTGCGATGCAGCCGGTTTTCACGCCCTGGAGGCCGGTTTTAGCCTCGATTGGTTTTATGCTAAAGTCCATAGATCACTCCTTCTCCAGACGCAATTATAGTCTTCTATTCAATGATCTTTCAGCGCGCTCTCCGACGCGAACTGGTAAGTACCGCAGGCGCTGTCTTCACCACGCTCTTCACGATCACAATTACTGTCATGTTGATCAAGATCCTCGGCCAGGCGGCTGGAGGCAAGGTCGCGTCACAGGATGTGATCGCGCTGATGGGCTTCGCCGCGTTGCGTTACCTGCCGATCATCTTGATCCTCACCTCCTTCATCTCGGTCCTCGTTGTCGTCACGCGAAGTTACCAGGATTCGGAAATGGTGGTCTGGTTTGCGTCAGGGCTTTCCCTGTCGCGCTGGATCAAGCCGGTCCTGACCTTCGGACTGCCCATCATCGTCGCGGTGATCGCATTGAGCTTCTTCGTGACGCCTTGGGCCAACCGCCAGAGCGCCGAGTTCCGCGAGCGCTTCCAGAAGCGCGAGGACATCTCGAAGGTTTCGCCGGGCCGCTTCCAGGAATCGTCCTCCGCCGACCGCATCTTTTTTGTCGAAGGCGTCAGCGGCGATGCAACCAAGGTGCAGAATGTATTCGTCAACACCGTCAAGGATGGCCGCAACAGCATCGTGGTGGCGCAGGAAGGCTCGGTCGTGGTTGACGAACGCGGCGACAAGTTCCTGGTGATGAACCAGGGACGCCGTTACGACGGCATGACCACCCAGGCGGATTTCCGCGTGATGGAATTCGAGCGCTACGGCGTGCTGGTGGCGCGCCAGTCGCAGGCGCTGGTCGGTGACCAGTCGGCCCGTTCCCTGTCCACGCCGGAATTGCTGGCTGACATGAACAACTTCAATGCTGGTGAACTGCTGTGGCGCATTTCGCTGCCGCTGATGGGCCTGCTGCTCATGCTGCTCGCCATTCCGCTGAGCTTTGCCAATCCGCGTGGCGGGCGCTCGGCGAACCTGCTGATTGCCTTGCTGCTGTTTATCATCTACAGCAACATGGCCAGCGTATTCCAGGCAGCGGTGGTGCAAAAGCGCCTTGCCTTCGAAGCCGCATGGTGGCCGTTGCACCTGGTCGCCGCGATCATGATCGTGCTGCTGTTTTCCTGGCGTCTCTTCGTCAACAGCGAATACCACCCGGCCACGAAGTGGGGCGCATTCAAGCGCGCATGGCTGTTCCGGAAAGCGGGGGCGCAATGAGAGTGCTGGACCGATATGTGTCACGGGAAGTGACTGCCGCGGTTGCGTTTGCGCTGGTGGCTTTCCTTGCGCTGTTTGCCTTTTTCGACCTGATCGGCGAATTGCCGCAGGTCGGACGCGGCGGCTATGAGCTGCAGCATGCTTTCCTCTACGTCGCCATGGGATTGCCCGGCTACGTTTACGACCTCATGCCGATCGCGGCGCTGATCGGCACGATTTACGCGCTGGCGCAGCTGGCCGCCAGGTCCGAATTCACGATCATGCGCGCTTCGGGCCTCTCGACCGGGCGGGCAGGGTGGATGCTGGCCAAGGTCGGCATCGTCTTTGTACTGTTCACTTTCCTGTTCGGTGAAGTGATCGCGCCGGCCAGTAGCGAGATGGGCGAACGGCTCAAGCTGCAGGCGCAGGGATCCACCGTCTCGAAGGAGTTTCGTACAGGGCTGTGGACGAAGGACGTCATTCGGCAGGATGGCGTCGACGGCGAGCCGATCGGTTCGCGCTTCCTGAATGTGGCCGACGTGACGCCGGATGGCCAGCTGCAGGGCGTGAAGATGTACGAGTTTGATCGTGATTTTCATTTGACGGCGGTAGTGACCGCCGACCGCGCGGACTACCGGAACAACAATACCTGGCGCCTGGCCAATGTGACGGAGACGGTCTTTCCGCACAATGCCACCGACGTCACCGCTGTCGTTACCACCAGGAAGCTGAATGCAAGGGACCTCGTATCGGAAATCACACCGGATATCCTGTCAGTCCTGTTTGCCGACCCGGACCGCATGTCCGCCTACGGGCTCGCCACCTACACGCGCCATCTTGCGGAGAACAAGCAGACGACGGAACGCTACGAAATCGCCTTCTGGAAAAAACTGTTCTATCCGCTCGCGGTGCTGGTCATGATGGCGCTGGCATTGCCTTTCGCGTATCTGCATTTCCGTGCCGGCGGTGTCAGCCTGAAGATTTTCATTGGCATTATGATCGGCGTGAGCTTCCAGTTGCTCAACAGTCTGTTCTCGCACCTCGGTTTGCTCAATACCTGGCCGCCGCTTGCAACGGCGGTCTTGCCCAGCGCAACCTTCCTGCTGGTGGCGATTGCCGCCTTGCTTTGGGTGCAGAAACATTAGGAGGCATCATGGCGCAGCGTTCCCTCGTCCTGTTTGGTCACGGCGCGCGCGATCCGCGCTGGGCCGAGCCTTTTCGCCGGTTGCAGCAGCTCACGCAGGCGCAGATGCCGGAGGTTTCGGTATCGCTGGCCTTCCTCGAATTGATGGAGCCGCGCCTTCCCGAACTCGTGAAGCAGCTGGTGCAGGATGGTTGCAGCGAGGTGACGATTGTGCCCATCTTCTTCGGGCAGGGCGGGCACGTATTGCGTGACTTGCCGGTGATGGTCGACCAGCTCCGGCAGGATTATCCGGATGTGGCGATCAGGTCGGTTGCTGCGGTCGGGGAAGATGCGGAAGTGTTGAATGCGATCGCGCGGTATTGCATCGGTTCGCTGAAAGCCTGAGATTGGGGCTGCAAAAATCGTGTAGGGTGGGTAGAGCGAAGCCAAACCCGCCATGCGCTCCAGATGCCGTTATTGGCGGGGTTT
>NZ_LSTO01000001.1:4444356-4446814 GCF_002211445.1 Noviherbaspirillum denitrificans
CCTCATCCTCGACGACCAGGACCATACCTACACGCTGCTGGAAGCGGGGCTGGCGCTCGGTTGCGTGTCGTCGGAGTCGAAGGCCATGCGCGGATGCGACGTGGAGCCGCTGGGAGCGATGCGCTATCGATGCGTGGCGTCGCCGCAGTTCCGCGCGCGCTGGTTCGTCAAGGGCATGACACGCGCAGTCGTCCGCCAGGCGCCGGCGGTGGTGTTTGCACGCAAGGACAGGCTGCAATCGGATTTCCTGCTGAAGCATTTCGGCGTGCCGGAAGACGGATTTCCGCGCCACTATGTTCCCGCCTCCGATCCCTACATGCAGGCGATCGTGCTCGGACTCGGCTGGGGCATGCTGCCCGAGCTGCAGATGCGGGACATGCGCGAGCGCGGCATGGTGGTCGACCTCGCGCCGACGCGGCCGGTCGATGTGGCGCTGTACTGGCATGCCTGGAAGGTGCAGTCGCCGCGCATGGAGCGGCTCTCGCGCACGCTCGTGACGCAGGCGCGCCAACTGCTCAAGGGAGGTCGCGCATGAACGGCAAGGATCCATGGAAGATCGTCTGGCTGCTCGCCTTCACGCAGGTCGTGTCCTGGGGCTCGCTGTATTACGCATTTGCCATCGTCGCCGGCGACATCGAGCGCGAGACGGGGTGGCGCACCGAGATCGTGTTCGGTGCTTTTTCATGGAGCCTGCTGATCGCCGGCCTTGCATCCACACCGGCCGGCATGCTGATCGACCGAATCGGCGGGCGCCTGGTCATGGCCTCGGGATCGGTGCTGGCCGGGCTGGGCATGGTCGGCATCGGCAGTGCGCACTCGGTTGCGCTCTACTTCCTGTCGTGGAGCGCGGCCGGCGTCGGCATGGCGATGGTGCTGTATGAAGCCGCGTTCGCCACCATCAACCGCGAATTCCTGCTGTCACCGCGCAAGGGCATCTCGGTGCTCACGCTGTTCGGCGGACTCGCCAGCACCGTGTTCTGGCCGCTCACGCTCAAGCTCAACAGCGTGCTCGGATGGCGCGATACCTTCCTCGTCTACGGCGCCATCCACCTCCTGCTGTGTACGCCGGTGCATGCCTTGCTGCGCTCCAGCGGGCAGCGCCGGCATCCGCCCGCCGCCACGCACACGTCGCGCAATTTCACGCTGCGCGAAGCGGTGCGTGATGCCGCCTTCTGGAAGCTGGCGGTCGCCTTTGCCGCCAACGTGTTCGTGTTTTCCGTCCTGTCGGTACACCTGATCCCGCTGCTGCAGCGCTTCGGCCACTCCGCGACGATGGCGGTACTGGTAGCGACGCTGATCGGGCCGATGCAGGTTGCCGGCCGCATCGGCGAACTGGCTTTTGCGCGCCATGTGCGTCCGCAGACGGTGGGCAAGCTGACCTTCGCGATGCTGCCGGCGGGGCTGCTGGCACTGCTCTTCCTCGGCCAGCACAGCTATGCGGTGGCGGCGTTCTGCATATTGTACGGACTCAGCAACGGCGTGCTGACCATCGTGCGCGGCACGGTGCCGCAAAGCCTGTTCGGCCGCGAGAACTACGGCGCGATCTCGGGCGCGCTGGCCGCGCCTTCGCTGGCGGCAAAGGCGGCGGGCCCGCTGGCGGCGGCGGCCATCGTGCAGGCCGATCCGTCGCCGTCGTGGCTGCTGAGCATCCTGCTCGGCGTGTCGCTGGTGTCCCTCGCCAGTTTCCTTGCGGCGGTGACGGGCAAGCGTTCCGTCCACGCTTCCTTATAATTCCCGTTTTACTTCAACCGGAGACGGCAGCATGGACCAGCAATTCGAAGACGGCTTGCGGATGCGCAAGCAGGTGATGGGCGAGGACTTCGTCGAGAAGGCATTTGCAAACGCGGATGAATTCACCATGCCCTTGCAAGAGTTTGTCACGCGCAACGCGTGGGGCACGGTCTGGTGCCGCGACGGGCTGGACTTGAAAACCCGCAGCCTGGTCACTGTTTCCATCCTGACCGCGCTCGGCCGCGCGCATGAGCTGAAAGGCCACTTGCGCGGCGCCCTCAACAACGGCGCGACGCCGGAAGAAATCCGTGAAGTGCTGTTGCACGCGGCCGTCTATTGCGGCGCGCCCTTGGCCGTCGATGCATTCCGCACGGCACAGGAAGTCATGAAGGAAACTGGCAAGACCGCTTGAGCAGCAGGCACGAAGCCTGCATGCACTGCTTCCGGTTGAAAGTGTTTCTGCGCTTCAATGACATAAGACCGGGAGCGTGACATGGCATCCTCGCGCGTGCTTCTCCATGCCGTGGCGCTTGCTGCGGCACTTTCCCTCATGGCGTGCGGCGGCAGTCATCGCGATGACCTGCCGTTCGCGTTTTCCTCCGCGTTGAGCGGCGGTGAAGTGGTGCCGCCCACCTCCAGCGCCGCCAGCGGAGCCGGCCTGGTGACCGTCGATGCGGATCAACGCACGCTGAATGCCAGCGTCATTACCAGCGGCATGACGGATACC
>NZ_LSTO01000001.1:4446824-4450775 GCF_002211445.1 Noviherbaspirillum denitrificans
ATCGCGGTTTGGCATGTGCTGCTGACCGCCGGGATCATCCCTGAAAGCGCCACGCCCTGCAGCAAGGGCGTGCCGTGCGGCCTCGTGCAGGTGCAATGGTTCGGCTTCGTGACCATTCCCCTGCTGTCGCTGGCCGGATTCACCGTTATCAACGCCCTGCTTTTCGCTACATTCAAATCGAAAAAATGAAACAAAAACACCTTTTCATCGGCACCGCCATCCTGCTGCTCGCCGCATTCGCGGCCGGCGCCTTCGTATTCAAGAACCGCCAGACGGAAGAAGCCGCGCAGAGTGCGGCAAAGAACCGCGAGGCGCTGGTGCGCTTCCATTCGCCTACCGTCGGCAATGCTGATGCGCCCGTCCATATCGTCGAGTTTTTCGACCCCGCCTGCGAAACCTGCAAGGATTTCTATCCGATGGTGAAGGCGCTGATGGCCGCGCATCCGGGCAAGATCAAGGTAACTATGCGTTATGCACCGTTCCACCAGGGTTCCGACCAGGTGGTGGCGATGCTGGAAGCGGCCCGCAAGCAGGGCAAGTTCTGGCCCGTGCTGGAGGGCCTGCTGGATGCGCAGCCGTACTGGGTCAAGCACCATGCGGCACAGCCTGAAGTCGCATGGAAGGTGATCGACAGCCTCGGCCTTGGCCTCGACATGCAGCGCGCCGGGAACGACATGCAGCTGCCGGAAGTCGTCCGCACCATCCAGCAGGACCTCGCCGATGCGCAAACGCTGAACGTGACCAAGACGCCGGAGTTCTTCGTCAACGGCAAACCGCTGCCGAGTTTTGGCTATGACCAGTTGAAGAAGCTGGTGGATGAGGCGTTGGCAGTCGCGCCGAAGTGATCAGGTAAGACTTGAAGATGATTCTTCAAGTAATTGAATTCAAGGTAGTTTCTTCTTCATCTTTCCAAACTGCCTTAGGATTGCAGAAAATCTCAACAATTACTTTTATTATTTAATTCAATTTGTTGATTTAAATAAATAAATTTAATCTTCCACAAGGATGGCGACCGGAAGCTGAGCGAGCCCCTCGGCAAGCATCAGCTTCCCGCCGCTGATCCGTATCCGCTGCCCGGAACAGATCTCCCGCCAGGTCGAATCCGTCACCCACGGACACAGCACAGCCGTGTCCTGCCATCGGGCGGCCGGCACGACCGGCGTCCCGTCCTGGGCCAGGATGCGTGCCGGAAGGTGCGTTGCGATGACAATCGCGGATCCCCCCTCCCCTCGCCGCGCAAATGCGATCGCATGTCCGGCCAGCCCGCCTTCCAGGTCCAGCGGCAGGTATTCACCGCGTGAAAACAGTTCTGGCGCACGGGCGCGAAGCTCCAGCGTTCGCAGGATGACCTGCTGTTTGATGCGGCCGTCCTTCCAGCCTTCGACGCCGGGTGGTGGGGCCTTCAGTGCCTGCATCCGCGCGGCGTAATCGACAGGACGGCGGTTGTCCGGATCAACCAGGCTGAAATCCCAGAAATCGGTGCCTTGGTAAAGATCCGGCACGCCGGGCGACGTCATGCGCAGCACTGTCTGGGTGAGGCTCTTGACCGCACCCGGCGCTCCCAGTGTGTCGACCCAGGCCGCCAGTTCTGCCAGGAAGCGGTTTTCCGCATGGACGTCGAGGATGGAAAACAGGAAGCGCCGGCAAGCCGCCTCATATTCTTCGTTGGGCATCACCCAGTCGCTGACCTGCTTGGCTTCGCGCAGCGCCTTGGTTTGCCACTGGTCCACGCGTTCGGCGAATGCTTTCACCCCGTCCAGGTCATCCGGCCGCAGGCCCAGCGGCCAGGCACCGGCCAGCATCTGGTACAGCATCAGTTCGTCCGCCGGCTGCGGGCCCGCTTCGCTGCGCTTGCCGGCGTTGAACTCCATCCACCGCAGGACAGTGGCATGCCACTCCGCGGGCATTTCACTGAGCACTGCGATCCGCGCGCGCACGTCCTCGCCGCGCTTGTGGTCATGGGTCGCCGTCGCCAGCATGGAATGCGGGAAGGCCGCCGCCCTTTCCTTGTTCGCTTCATGGAATTCGCGCACGCTGCACGCAAACTGGCTCGGGTCGGAACCGACCTCGTTGCGCGATAGCAGCCGGCCGTAGCGGTAGAAAGCGGTGTCCTCCACCGACTTGGCCGCCAGCGGCGGCGTCAGCTGCTGGAATCGGGTGATGGCGCGCTGGTGGAGGTAGCGCACGCGCGGGTTGGCGGCGTCGCGCGGCGCATCGCCACCCAGCCAGTGCGCGACCACGTCCAGCAGCGGTACTTCGGTGCGGTCCACGCTGCCGCGGGCCTGTTCCAGCGCCCTGTCGATCACGCCGTCGTCCAGTTCGTCTCGGCCGTTCGCGTCGGCATAGGTGCGGTAGACCGGAAAATGGACCAGCAGCTCGGCGAACACCCGGCGGATGGCGCCGAGCGAGAAGTCGCGCGTGCGCAGATCGGTGCGCGCCACTGCATGCAGGGCGCGCGCGGCGGCCTCGAATTCGCCGGCGAGGTTGTTGGTGAGCAGTTGGCGGCGCGCTTGCCGGACTTCGTCCTGGAAGCCGAGGTCGTTTCCGGTGAGTTCCGCCCACATCCTCGCGAGCGGCGCTTCGCCGGCCGGATCATGCAGTAGCGCGCCGGCCTGGTCCATGAAGTCGTATCCACTGGTGCCGTCGATTTCCCAGTTCTGACGCAGGTGTTCGCCGTGGGCGAGGATCTTTTCCACGACGATGTAGGCCGGCGCCGGTGGCAGCTCCGGCGGGCGCTGCGAAGCCAGAGCCTGCAGGCGGCGCCTCAGCTTGCGGCAGTAGGCGCCGGGATCCGCCAGCCCATCCACGTGGTCGATGCGGACACCGTCGATCAGGCCTTCCGTGTAGAGGCGGAAGATCATTGCGTGGGTCGCCTCGAACACATCGTCCTGCTCGACGCGCACGCCGGCCAGGTCGGTCACTTCGAAAAACCGCCGCCAGTTGATGCCATCCGCCGCGCAGCGCCACCACGCCAGCCGGTAGTGCTGGCGTTCCAGCAGGCCGTGCAACCATTCCAGCCCTTGCGACGTGGCGGCGGAACACGCGGTCAGGATCTTGTCGATGTCTTCGCGGCCTTTTTCTGTCATGCCCACCTCGCGCAGCAAGCCGAAGCCGATGTCGGCATTGTGCTGGGTGAGCAGTCCGCTGGCGCCGGTACGCTCATCGAAGGTGGCGATGGCGGCCGTCAACCGTTCCGACGCGGCGCTGCGCAGCAGGCTGCCATAGTCTGCAGGCGACACCGGGAAACGGTGGGCGTAATAGGCGATGAAAAACTTGCCGCGGGTTTCGTCGTATTGCAGTGTGATCTCGCCTGCATTGAGGACATCGCCGTAGGGCTTGCCAAGGAATGGGGCCATGACCTTGCCGTGCAGGGTTTCATCGGCCGGTTTCCAGTCGATGTCGAACCAGCGCGCGTATGGGCTGGCCTCGCCCCACTCCAGGACATGCTGCCACCACGGGTTTTCCGGACCGACGCCCATATGGTTGGGCACGATGTCGAGGATCACCCCCATGCCGTGTTCCCTGATACGGACGACCAACCGGCGCAGGCCGTCCTCGCCGCCCAGCTCGGGATTGATACGCGTCGGGTCGACGATGTCGTAGCCGTGCGTCGAACCGCTGCGGGCGGTGAGGATGGGTGAAGAATAAATATGGCTGATGCCGAGCGCGGCGTAGTACGGCACCACCTCGGCGGCCTGGTCGAAATTGAAGTCTTTGTGCAACTGCAGGCGTGCAGTCGCGCGCGGGATGGACATGTCAGCGCTCCCCTTCCGTAGTGCGGATCCGCTGCATGGCCGCGAGGCGGTCGCGCACGTCGAAGGTTTCGAGCACCGCGCCGGCATCCAGCGGCAGCCGGCGCCGCCAGTTCGGATGGGTATCGACGGTGCCGGGCAGGTTCGGCTGTTCGGTCAGCGCGAGTGCATCTTCGACCGGAAGCATGGCCAGCGGCGC
>NZ_LSTO01000001.1:4450785-4452816 GCF_002211445.1 Noviherbaspirillum denitrificans
GCCGGACTGCATGTCAAGCGCCACCAGGTGCGCATCGAGCGTGCCGCGATACAGCTTGCCCTGGTGTGCGGCGAGGCCGCGGTTGAGGATGCCGCAGCAGACCACGCCGAACACATCCTGCGGGTAGCTCAGCGACGTCTTCCAGAGCTGGCGGCCGGTCAGCGCATCCACCGCCAGCGTTGCGTCGGCGGTGGGCAGGTACATGATGCCGTCGATTACCAGCGGCTGCTGCGACTGCGTGTGGTTGCTGGCGAGGCTCAGGTTCCATACCGGGACCAGGTTCTTCACGTTGCCGGTACTGACCTGCTTGAGCGCGCTGTGGCGCTGCTGGCCCTGGTCGAGGCCGTATACCGTGACGTCGCCGCTGGCGCTGTGCGCGAACGGGACGGCGAGCTGCAGCGACAATGCTGCAGCGGACATCATTTTTTTCATGTCGTCTCCTTGTGATGATGCTGTGGTAACGGTGCGCGGGGCGCACCCTACGATCCGTTAAAACACCTGCAGCAGGCGCAGGTTCAGGCGGTTGTTTTCCTTGAATCCTTCACGCACGGAGGCATCGCGCCCGTAGGTCGCCAGCACTTGCGTCGTCGGCCGCACGAAGTACGACGCGCCGACGTTGAACTTGGTGGTGCTGCCCCGGTCGCCCTGGTCAACGCCGTTGACGCTGGTCTCGCCGGTAATGGCCTTGGACACGCCGGCACGCAGGTCGAAGGCCGGATTGACGTGGTAACGCAGATGGGCTTGCGCCTGGTAACTGGTCTTTTGTTCCAGCGTGGCGCCGGCGGCGCCGAATTCACGGTTGCGTCCGTACACCGTGAAGTCGCCGACCAGGTCGAGCGACAGCGATTTCGTGAGCGAGGTGATGTAGCCGGCCTGCAGCGTGAACTTCGTGCGGTTCTCGCCGAGGTTGAGCGCCTTGCTGCGGTCGTACTGGCCGGTCGGCAGGGACAGGAAAGGCGTGATGCCGAAATAGGTGTTCGTTTCCTTCCGGTTCACCAGCCACACCGTCGCCGCAAGGAGGAGGTCGCCGGTGCCGCCGGTATCGCCGAGGAAGCTGGTGCCATCCTTCGCCTTCAGCTTGCCGAAGGGCAGCAGGAATTGCGGATCGACGATATAGCCGCCGATATCCATGAAATGCACGCCGCGCAGGATGCCGACATCCGAATCCAGCCCCGCGTTGAGCGGTACTTTGCTGCCCTTGCTGTACAGCTTGTCGCGCTCCGCGTGCTGGTAGTAGACCAGTGCGAGGTTGGTACCCGCCGGCAGCGCGGTGTAGTCGCCGGCATCGACATCGATTGCCGCTGCCGGCGCGCTTGCCAGTGCGGCCAGCAAGGCCGCCGCACTTGCCCGTTTGAAAGACATTTCCCCTTCGAGCAATGCTCTCCTCTTCATGCAACTCTCCTTTGATGGTGTTTTTTTGAACGGCATCGTCGTGTGCCGCACCATGTTGTGCAGCGACCGTGCCACGCAGCCACGTCCGGAAGGAAAACTCAATGAATTGAGGCACTTGCAGGAAATGCTGCGTTGCAGGAAAGCACACCGAGTGTCACGTTTTGCACCACTGCCCGAAACCGTGCTGTCAACGAAGGCGACACCTGCTGGGCGAGCGCGTGAAATCTTTGTAATTTGAATGACAGTCTGGCCGTGGCACGTCTGATACAACGTCATCCACCACCGTCCGGCGCGCGTGCTGCACACAACAAACACGATAAAGACGCGACGTCGATCAAAGGAGACAACGATGCTCAACCTGGATCAGTTGCGCCTTGACCCGCGCTCGCCCCTGTCCGATATCGTCAGGAAGTCATGGGACCGCTCGCGCCGCTACGGCATTTCGCCGACCGATACGCTGCTGCTGAATGAAGTCAGCGCGGCACAGCAGAAACGCGTGCGCGAACGCAACCAGCGGCTCGCCGCCATGGCGGCGCCGGAACTGGCGACACTCCAGCGCACCATCGGCGGCAGCGGCTGGATGCTCGCGTGGCTGGATGAGGAAGGCACCATCGTCGATGTTTTCGGCAAACCCGCCGG
>NZ_LSTO01000001.1:4452826-4458443 GCF_002211445.1 Noviherbaspirillum denitrificans
TACAGGGTAAAGGAAGACGGAAGGAACAGGGTGGGACTGGCGAATGCCTACTGCTCGCTGCTCTGACGCCGCAAGCGCCGGCCGTCCGTCGCGGCTAGAATGCTTTCCATGTCGCTCAAGGAAAACCTCCGCAACTGGGCGCGCCGCCTCAAGCGCGACGGCGTCGCCCTCTGGTTCGCCAGCCGCCATCCCGGAACGCCGTTTGCCGCCAAGCTGCTGAGCGTGTTCGTGGTCGCCTATGCGCTCAGCCCGATCGACCTGGTGCCTGATTTCATTCCCGTGTTCGGCTATGTCGATGATGTGCTGCTGCTGCCGGCACTGATCTGGCTCGCCATTCGCCTGATCCCCGAGGACGTGATGGGCGAGTGCCGCCGGAAGAGCGAGGAATGGATGGCGCGCGAAGGAAGCAAGCCGCGCAGCCGCTGGGGGGCGGTGTTGATCGTCGCCATCTGGCTGGCGGTCGCCTACGCGGCCTGGAGAGCGTAGGCGCTATTCCGTGTCCGCGAGCGAACTGCCCGGTTGCTCGCAGAGCCGGGATTCGAGCAGGCGCGCGAAGGCAACGACTTCCTTTGCGCCGGCAAGGTCGCTGACGAAGCAGGCGTCGCCCGCATCCAGCATCAGCCTCGCCTTCACGGCCAGGCGGAGCACATCCTCGCGCTTGATGGGACGTTGTGGGTTATTCATATCGGCGGTTCCAATGTGAGCCATCTTGCCACTCCAATGCTACGCCGGCGTGACAGTGCGGCCCGGCCGCTCCTGCTTCGTCGCGCTGATGATCTGGAAATTGCCGAAGAAATACGTCGAGCGCTCGCACTGCCAGCCGCCCTTCGATTCGAGGTAGCCGACCGGGTCGTGCGTATCCCACAGCGCCAGGCCGAGCGGTTCGAAGACCTTGAAGTACGCCCAGCTCAGTGCGCGCAGCACGCGCGGTCCGGGACGGTGGAATTCGCCGACGAACAGCTTGCCGCCCGGTGACAGCATGCGCCCCGCTTCGTTCAGTGTCTGGCCCTTCAGGTCGTGCGGCAGTTCGTGCAGCAGGAAGAAGATCACGTTCACCGCCGCCACGCCGTCAGCCTGTTTCATGCAGGTGGCGTTTTCTTCGATGAATTCGACGCGGTCGAGATACTTGCCCAGCTTGCTGCGCGCGTGGTCGAGTTCGTTGGGGATGATGTCGACGATCAGCACGCGCTCGGCGCCGGCCTGGAACGCGGCCTTCACCACGCGCGGAATGACGTTGCCGAATGCGCAGGAGGTGATCAGCACCTTCTTGCCGCGCAGGTCCATCTGCCGCATCCCGGCCACGATCTTCGATACCAGGCGATGGTACTGGAACAGCAGGATGGCCGAGATGACAGGCTGGAAATCGACCAGCTTGATGAGCTTCATGTTCGAGTACACCGGGTACACATGCGCGCTTGCGGTGCGTCCTGCCGGCGTCAGTGCGCGCAAAACCAGCGCCCCACGCGTGAACACAAAGAAAAACAGGGCCGTCGACGCCAGTACGCCAAATAGCACCAGGGCCGCCGTCACCACCCACGTATTCATTTCATCTCCTCGTCAGAAAAATTCTGTATAGAAGACGTGGAGCAAAACTGATGCCATGCAGCATCAGGGGCGAAAACGAAGAATATGGGGTGATTTTCCCGGATGTGGGAAGGAAGGCGTTCCCGGCGGCTGGAATCCGCCGGGGAGGAGAAGATCAGGCTGTTATCAGGCTGCTTCCAGTTCCTCGTACAGCGCGAGGTATTCCTGGCTCAGCTTGTGGCGTGCGTCGAGATGAATCATCGGCAAGCCGCGGTCGTGCGATTCGCGGATCTTGATCGAACTGGAAATCTTGCTCGACAGGACAGGCAGGCCCTCGGCGAGCAGCTCATCCACCATGCGCTGCGGCAGGCTGGCGCGCGCCTGGAACTGGTTCACCACGATGCCTTCGATGACCAGTTCGGGATTGTGGTCGGCGCGGATTTCGCCGACGTTGTTCATCAGCGAATACAGTGCCTGGCGCGAGAAGTCGTCGCAGTCGAAGGGGATCAGGCAGGTGTCGGCCGCGATCAGCGCCGATTGCGTGAAGATGTTGTAGGCCGGCGGCGTGTCGAGGAAGATCTCGTCGTATTCCTTTGCCAGCTCGTTGAGCATGTCGCGCAGCTTGTAGATCTTGTGGCGCGATTCCAGCTTCGACTGCAGCTCGCCGATCTCCGGATGCGAGGGCACCAGCGACAGGTTCTCGAACGGTGTGGCGTGCACGTAGTGCGTCGCCGGCTTTGGATAGATCACGAAGGCCAGCGTCTGCTCGAAGTAGTCGGCCAGCGTTGGCGATGCTTCCTTGGTGGCTTCACCCAGCAGGTAGCGGCTGGAATTGCACTGCGGATCGAGGTCGATGAGCAGGGTTTTCTTGCCATGACGCGCTGCGATGGCGGCAAGGTTGACGGCGATCGTCGATTTGCCGACGCCGCCTTTCTGATTGAAGATGACGCGTTTCATGCAATCTTCCCGGGAAGTGTGGACTGCCGGAATGATAGCAGTTGCTGCAGTGCGGAAAAAGGGAAATCGGGAAATGTGGTGGCGTCCCCACGGGGATTCGAACCCCGGTACTCACCGTGAAAGGGTGATGTCCTAGGCCTCTAGACGATGGGGACGTTGAGAGGCAGATATTGCTTGAAGGGGGCGAACTTTACCGTATAAACGCCGACTTGCCAAGTACCTCGGCAAAGTTCGCCCGCCGGCAGGGTGATTATTTCTCGGCGAAACAGTAGAAAAGGCCGTTGCCGCCGGTACTCTTTATCCCCTCCGGGTCGCAGCCGCGCGTGGGATGGGAGGAATTCCACGACGTGGCCCAAGGCGTCGACGGCAGCGGCCCCGCGGCGTCATGGTGGCCGGTCATCGCCGAGCCTTCGGTGCCGCTCTTGGTCCAGTTCCCGCACGTCATGTCGGGAAACGGCTGTCCCGGGAAGGCAGTGCCGTCGGGGCGCGATCCGGTCAGCATGTCGTGCATGTTGGGTTGCTCCGTGCGGCCGTTCACGAGGCGGCCCTTCTCATCCAGCGTGGTTTCCTTTTTTACATTGGCCGCGGGCGAGTGCAGTTCCTCGACATTGCGCGCGATCAGGACGCCCTTAGCGTTATGCCATGGCCCCGGTCCGATGCGATCGCGCGCGTTGACGAATTTCGGATCGCTCAGTCCGCCAGTGGCCTGCGTACTGAGGTAAGCGCGCCAGGTGTGCTTGCCCGCGCCCGCCGCTTCGGCCAGCGACTGGCAATGCTTGTCCGCGCCTTCGAGTCCGCCGAGGTCTCCGCCCTTGCCCGGACCGGTACTGGTCACGAAAAACGTCATGTCGCCGCCCGACGATTCCATTCCCGCGCAACCGGCCAGCGCCAGCACGCAACCTGCAAGCAACGCACTCGTTTGTCTCATGCCTTTCATCGTGATCTCCTTGTGGTTTGTTTTCGATTCACAACGCTGCTTCATCAACGGACGATTTGCGCTCCGCCAGCCTGATACGGTACGACATTTCCGGATTTGGCGTATTGTGCCGGGTCGCCGAGGAGAACAAGCATGGCAAGGAATATCGAAATCAAGGCACGCATTCGCAGCGTGGAGGCACTCAATCCGCTTGTGGAAGCGATCGCCGCCGAGGGGGCGGTCGAGATCGTGCAGGACGACACCTTCTTCCATTGCGAGAATGGACGGCTGAAGCTGCGCGTCTTCGCGAGCGGCGACGGCGAGCTGATTTTCTATCGTCGCGCCAACCAGTCGGGGCCGAAGGAATCATTCTATGTCCGCACGCCCACCGCATCGCCCGATACCCTGCGCGAGACCCTCACGCTTGCGTACGGACAGGCGGGACGCGTGCGCAAGCACCGAACGCTCTACCTTGCAGGCCGCACCCGCGTGCATCTCGACCGCGTGGAAGGGCTGGGCGATTTCCTCGAACTGGAAGTGGTGCTGGAAGAGCATGAAGGCGCCGAAGCGGGCGTGCGCGAAGCGCATGCGCTGATGGCGCGGCTCGGCGTGCAGGAATCGCAGCTGGTACAGGCCGCATACGTCGACTTGTTCTAGCGCGGCGAGTTTGAGGGCTGGTGTACAGCGTGCCTGGCTGTCGTGAAATGAAAAGGCCCGCCGAAGCGGGCCTTGAATCGTGCGGACCCGATTACTGCTGCTTCTTGCGGCGCGCGAAGGCGACGCCGGCAAGGCCGAGGCCGAGCAGTGCGATGGAAGCGGGTTCCGGGACTTGCGTCGACGGGGTGAATTCGGCAGCGACGTTCAGGAAGCCCGAGCCGACACTGCCGTCGACCGTATAGACGTACCAGCCGAACAGGTCATTGGTTGTGAGAGCGAGGCTCACGGAGCCGGACGATGCCGGCATCAGGGAAATGAAGTTGCTGTTCACGAAGTAGCCGGCGGGGTCCCAGGTGTAGTCCCAGTCATTGGTGCCGTAGCTCCAGCTGAACGACATCTGGCCATCCGTCGACATCGTTTCGGAATAGGTCGTGAAATTGTTGCCGTTGCCGTTATTTCCGCCTACCAGCGTGAAGGACGGAAAGCTGCCCGACACGTAGCCGTCGCCGCCGTTCGTGTTGTTGACCGTATAGGCATTCGCAGCCATCGAGGCTGCCATCGTTACTGCAAGAAGTGCAAGTTTAATTAGACGCATATTTCCTCCTGGATAAAGCTGTTGAGCTTTAAGCAGGTTATGTGCCAATGGGAAATAGTTCTTTTTAATTAGTCACTTGCGCGTATATGTCGTGATGCTGGATTAGCGTGTGTAAATTTTTTCGACAGAAAGTGTCAAGCTTCTCGGCTACTATTTGTCAATTTTGCAACAGTCTCGTTTTACCCCGCGTTCGACGTGAACCGAACCGCAATTTCGCCGCGTTCCCCGAACCTGATGGCGATGTCCTGCTCCACGGGCACAAGAATACTGCCCGCGAACGATCCGGTAATCACCGCCTGTCCCTTCCGCAGTCCCGTCCCCCGGCCACGCAGGAATTCGACCAGCCAGTACAACGGCGCGCGCGGGTCGCCGTTCGGGTGCTTGCCATCCAGCACCTGCTCCGCGCCTTCCTCCATCCGGATGCGGATCTCCAAAGTCTCGACGGCGTCACCCGCGATTTCCGGCCCGAGCAGCATGCCCTGGTTGAGCAAGCCATCGGCCAGGTTGTCCAGGTACCCGGCCGAGGCCGGGTCGTCATAGCGGCTGCCGATCAGTTCCAGCGCAAGGTGGATGCGCGCGACCGCAGCGTCGACTTCCGCTGGCGAGTACGGCGTATTTCGTGCTGGCAGGTCGTGCCCGAGGATGAAGGCGAGTTCCGGTTCGATGCGCACCTGGCCCGCTTCCGTCCATACCGTGCAAGACCCGGCCGTGTGGATCGTGCCGGCATGGATGGGCGCCATGATGACCGGTGGATCGGCGTTCAGGCCGCACTTCCAGCCGCCGGCTTGTTCGCCCAGCTGTTCGATGACGCCGGCCTGGATTGCCAGCGCGGAAGCGATGTCCTGCGGTCGCAGGTGGTCCGGTAGCAGCGGTCCGGTGATGCCGGTGCGGCGGCGTGCGGCGAGCAGGGAGGCTGCCTGGGCGATATTGGTCATGATCGATGGCGTGGCGGGAGACAACCGCCGCAT
>NZ_LSTO01000001.1:4458453-4466061 GCF_002211445.1 Noviherbaspirillum denitrificans
GCGACGAGGTGGAGCGCATCGGCATCGAGCGCACCTGGGGCGAGGTGAACAAGGCGGACGTGATCCTGCACCTGCTGGATGCGAGCCGCGGGCCGACGCGCGGCGACGAAGAGATCATGGGGCGCCTGCCGGACAACGTGCCGGTGCTGCGGGTGTGGAACAAGATCGACCTGTCCGGCCACCGGCCGGCGGTGGACCGCATGCCCGATGCCACGCACGTCTACCTGTCGGCAACCGACCGGCGCGGCATCGACCTGTTGCGCACCGAATTGTTGCGCGTGGCGGGCTGGCAGCAGACCGGCGAGTCGCGTTTCCTGGCGCGCGAACGCCACTTGCTGGCATTGAAAGCGGCGCGCGAGCATCTCGATGTTGCGGCCGAACATGTGGCGAAGGACAACCGGACGAGCGACCATGCGCTCGACCTGTTCGCCGAAGAATTGCGCATTGCGCAGGAGCGGCTGAACAGCATCACCGGAGAATTTACGCCGGATGACTTGCTTGGCGTAATTTTCAGCCGTTTTTGCATCGGAAAATGACGAAAGTTTGGAAATTGTGAGATTTGAAGACTTTTGTTTTTAATTAAAGGCGTGTACTATTCGCGCACCAAATAAAGAAATCCGAATCAAGGATGATCGAAGGAGACACGAGAGCCCGCAGGCGCAAGCCTTGCGGGCTTTTTACTGGGCGCTGTTATCAGCTTTGTGAATAGCTGTCATCACGAGAAGAAAGCGGCGGAACATGTTGCGGAGCAGTATTATTCTTCCTGTCTCCTCCAACTCTTCTTGAATTGGATTTACCCGCAAACCGCAAGGTCTGCGGGTTTTTTTTTGCCTGTCACAATCCCGCTTGAGGCCGAGCAGACGGGGCGCCCTGCGCCATTGAGCGTCCACAATGGCGCGGGATGGCAAGGGCGATATACCTGTACTGAACCAAGTACAGGAGCCCGAACGATGCCCAGCCCCCTTCCCGATTTCGACGTGCTTGTCGCCTTGTACCGCCACGACCCCGCGGCGTTGGAGGATTTCCGCCGCCATATGCTGCGTGAAGCGGTGGACGAGGCGCCGCTGCATCACCGGCCGGCACTGGAGCGGCTGCTGGAACAGATCGAGACTGCGCGCGCGCACGCTGCAACGCCGGTTGAGGCAGCGGCGATCGCTTTCCGCATGATGCAGGAATCGGTAGGCCGCCTGCACAACAGCTGGGAACAGGCGCTGGAAGCGGCGGCCGGCTTGCAGGCCGCACTGCTTATCGAGCGGCTGCGACTCGGCAGCACGCTGCGCGCGATTTGAGCCGCGTTCCTGCCTTGCGTTTAATCAAAGCAAAATTTCCCTTTGCAATCAGTGACATAGGGATACTTCTCCCGGGTTGTCCACAGATTTGGGCACAGGAAATGTGGGCAAACTAGAAGAATATCCACACCAGGATGCCGATACTGGCGGCAGCGGACGCGGCGATGCACAGGGCGGCTACGAGGCGGTTGCGGTTGAACTGCATGGCGCTCAGGCGTCCGTGCGCAGTTTGGCCACGGCCTGTTCCAGGGTGCGCAGGAGCGTGGTGGGATTGAAGGGCTTCACGATGTAGCCGGCTGCGCCGAGCTGCATCGCTTCCATGACCGAATTGCGGTCGTTGTTACCGGTGACCATGAGCACCTCGGCCTGCGGCAGGGTTTCCTTCAGCTGACGCAGCACTTCGATCCCGTTCGGCGCCGGCATGTTGATGTCGAGGCAGACGATATTGGGCTTGAGGCGTTCCGCCAGCTCCAGGCCGAGGCGGCCGTTGCCGGCCTCGCCGACGACGCGATATTTTTCGTTCGCGAGGATGTGGCGCAGCATCGAGCGGCTGACGTCGTTGTCGTCGATGATCAGGACGGTGATGCTGGAGGGATCGGGCATGAAAGTCTCCTAGTCTGGCAGCGCCTCGCCGATCGCGGCGTGCAGCGCGGTTAGCATGGCATCGAGTTCTTCGAGCAGCGGTTCCATTTCTCGCAGTGAGGCGCCGGCATGGACGAGGTGTTCGACCTGTGTCGCGGTTTCACGCACGGCAAAGGCGCCTAGCAGTGCGGCCACGCCCTTGAGCGAGTGAGCAAGGCGCTCCGCCTGCTCGCGGTCTTCGGGCAGGACGCGCCGGATGGCGTTGGCGCTGTCGCAGTGGCCGTCGCGGAAGCGGGCTAGCATCTGCAGGAAGAATTCCTTGTTGCCGAGCGTGCGTGCCAGGCCGTCTTCGACGTCGATGCCTTCGATCACCAGGTCCGTATTGTCCGCATGCGGCGCGGCGCCGAGGTCGGTGCCGCTGTCGCGCACCACGGACTGAGGGCACCAGCGGGCGATGGCGGCGTACAGCTCGGACGGGTTGATGGGTTTGGCGAGGTGGCCGTTCATGCCTGCGGCGAAGCAGCGCGCGCGTTCCTCGACCAGCGCATGGGCCGTCATCGCGAGGATGGGCAGGCGGGCGAAGCGTGCATCGGCGCGGATGCGGCGGGTCGCTTCGTGGCCGTCCATTTCCGGCATCTGCACATCCATGAAGACCAGGCCATAGCGGCGCGAGCCGCCGGTCATCAACTTGTCCAGCGCAACGCGGCCGTTGACGGCGATGTCGACGCGGATGCCTGTGGCCTGCAGCAGTTCGATGGCGATCTGCTGGTTGATTTCATTGTCCTCGACCAGCAGCACGTTCAGGTCGCGGAAGCGCGGGATGCGTTCGGCGCTGCGCGCGGCGCCGCTGCGGGAATGCGGCGCGAACAGTTCGGCCAGCGTGTCGACCAGGTGGGAGGTGTTGACCGGCTTGAGCAGGAAACCGTCGGCCTTGATGTGCTCGACGCGCTGGCGCGCCTCTTCCCGGCCGTGCGCGCTGAGCAGGATCATGCGCGGCACCGCGTGCAGCGTGTCGTCGTGCTTGACGGCATTGATCAGGTCGAGCCCGTCCATGCCGGGCATGTCGAAGTCGGTGAACACTACCGCATAAGGTGCCTTGATGTCGGCCCTGCAAATCATGTCGAGCGCTTCGCCTGCGTTCCGCGCCGTGTCCACGTGCAATTGAAGCGCGCTCAGACTGTCGGCCAGCACGTCGCGTGCACTCGGATTGTCGTCCACCACGAGCACGCGCAGGCCCGCAAATCCCTGCGCAGGCAGGTGCTGCCGCTCCTGCGCCTCGGACAGGCCGAACCAGCCAGTGAAGCGGATGGTGGTGCCAACGCCGACTTCGCTCTCCAGCCAGATGGTGCCGCCCATCAGCTCGACCAGGCGCTTGGAGATGGACAGGCCGAGGCCGGTGCCGCCGTACTTGCGGGTGGTGGATTCGTCGGCCTGGCTGAAGGCGCGGAACAGCTTGCCGGTCTGCTCCGGCGCCATGCCGATGCCGGTATCGCGCACAATGAATTGCAGCTGGATCTTGTCGGCGCTCATGTCAAGCCGGCGGCAGGCGACGAAGACTTCGCCCTCGTCGGTGAACTTGATCGCGTTGTTGATCAGGTTGATGAGCACCTGCCCGAGACGCAGCGGATCACCGACCAGCCCGCGCGGGATGTCGAGCGGGAACTGGAACAGGTACTCCAGCCGCTTTTCGTGCGCGCGCGCGCCGGTGACGGTGGCGACGTTGTTGAGCACATCGTCGAGGTTGAAGCTGACATGTTCCATGTCGAGCTTGCCGGCTTCGATCTTGGAAAAATCGAGGATGTCGTTGATCACGCCCTGCAGCGAGAGGCCGGCGCTGCGGATCTTTTCAATGTAGTCGCGCTGCTTGGGGTCGAGGCCGGTGCGCAGCGCGAGGTGGGCCATGCCGATGATGGCGTTCATCGGGGTGCGGATTTCGTGGCTCATGTTGGCCAGGAACATCGACTTGGCGCGCGTGGTTTCCTCGGCGTGGCGGCGCGCGAGCTCGGCTTCCTTCAGCTCGGCCTGGATCTGCAGCGTCTCGAGGCGGATGCGCTCGGCCATGCTGTGCTTGAGGCTGTCTTCCAGGCGCTTGCGCTCGGTGACGTCGGTCATGAAGGACAGCGTGGCCGGCCGCCCTTCCCATTCGATCAGCACCGCCGACAGCTGTGCCCAGATGACCGCGCCGGTCCTGCCGTTGACAATGCGGAAGTGGTAGTACTGCTCGACCTGTTCGCCGCGCAGGCGGCGCAAATGATGGTCTTTGACGAGCGCGCGGTCTTCGGGATGGATGGCGGCGTCGAAAGGCCGGGCGAAGAGTTCCTCCTGCGCGAAGCCGGTAAGCTGCATCACGCGCGGGTTCGCGAACACGATACGGCCTTCCTGCACCACGAGGATGCCTTCGGTGGCGTTGTCGACCACCTGGCGGTGGTGCTCTTCGGACTTGTTGAGGTCGACCTCGAGCTGGCGGCGCTTGGTGATGTCCATGACCACCCACACGGTGCCGCGCGACATGTCGCCGGGATTGACCGCGCGGCCGGACAGGTAGGCCCAGAACAGGCTGCCGTCGCCGCGCCGCATCTGCAGCTCGGCTTCGTACGCCGCGCCGTGGCGCACCGCTTCAGCCACTGCGGCGCCGGTCTTCAGGTAGTCCTCGCGCGACGGGTAGTAGCGCTCGAGCGAGGTGCCGATCGGCTCTTCCGGGCCGACGCCGAAGATCTGGTACAGCGCACGGTTGGCCCAGTTGATGCGGCCGGAGGCGTTCAGGAAGATCATCCCGACGATGGAGTTTTCGAGGATGGTTTCGCGTTCGGCCAGCGTCTGCTTGAGCTTGTCTTCGAGCGTCTTGCGCGCAGTGATGTCGGTGATGAACACCAGCGACGCAGGCCGGCCTTCCCATTCGATGGTGACGGCGGCGACCTCGACCCAGATGGTGTTGCCGCTCTGCTTGTGGATGATGCGCAGTACCGCGTTCTGCTCGACGTCCTCGCCGCGCATGCGCCGCACGTAGCGGTCCTGTGCCATTGCGCGGTCGTCGGGATGCACATCGTGCGCGAGCGGCTGTCCGATCATCTGGCCGCGCGCGGAGCCGGTCAGCTCCAGTATCCGCTCGTTGGCGAACACGATGCGGCCGTCCTGCAGCACGACGATGCCTTCGGTGGCATTGTCGACGACCTGGCGATGGTGCTCCTCGGATTTGACGAGTGCTTCCTGCTGCCGCCGGCGCTCGCTCTGGTCGGACAGGAAGGCGAGCATCGCGGGCTGGCCTTCCCAGTCGATGCGCACCGCGCTCGACTCCACCCACAGTACTTCGCCGTCGCGCCGCACCACGCGGAACTCGGCATAGCGTGCGGTGGCCGGGACATCGTTCATGCGGCGCTGGTAACGCAGCATGACTTCGCCCAGGTCGTCGGGATGGACCAGCGAGGTGAAGGGAATGCGCAAGAGTTCGTCGAGCGTGTAGCCGGACAGCGCGGCAGTGCGCGGGTTGGCGTAGATGAGGCTGTCGCCCTGCACCACGACGATCGCTTCGCTGACGTGTTCGACAACGTTGCGGTACAGGTCCTGCGAACGGCGCAGCGCGATTTCTTCCGCCGCCTTGCGCGCTTCGATATCGGTGAAGGTGACGACCATGCGGCGCAGGCCGCCGGAGACGACGATGGGTTTGAAGCTGACCAGTGCGGTCAGGATGCGGCCGTCGGCGCGGCGCACGCGCCATTCGTCGGACAGGCGCGGATTGTCGGAAAACAGTTCGTTGATGAAACGCTGGCCCAGCGCTGTGACCTCGGGTGGGGCGGCGAGCGTCCACGGACGACCCACGATTCCTTCCTGCGGATAACCGAGCAAGTCGGAGAAGGCGCGGTTGACGCGCACGAAGACGCCCTGCTCATCGAGGAAGCAGACGCCGATGCCGGTCGCGTCGAAGCCGGCGCTCAGCAGCTCATGGTCGTCGTTCGCAGAGGGAGTGGTGCCTGGCCTTGCCGTCATCGTGCCGCCCGTTGATGGACATCGTCCTTGATCGCAAGGGCATGCCAATCACGCGGGCGGCGCCCGGCGGATTCTTAACCTGTCTCCTTGTTATCGGGAAGCACAATATCAGATTCGTGCCGGGCAGGCATCAGCAGGTACTTACAGTGTGGTAAATGACCACTCCCGGCTGACCGGCACGCCGTCCACACGGCCGCTGAACTGCACGTCGTAGGTGGTCGCCGGCGCCAGCACGCCGACAGGGATGATGGCAGCGGCCGAAGGCGGCGTGAGCGGGTCGGCGGTGCCGCCGGCGCTGGCGCGGTTCTGCAGCAATTGCACCTGGAGCGCGGCGCCGCCGCGCGGGCGGATGGAGAAGCTGGTCACTTCGATGATGGACGTGATGTCGGCGTGCACGCTGACCGGGTAGCCGACTTCATTGCGCGACGGCACCGGGTCCGGCACTTCGTGGTCGCTGAAGAAATTGCGCGGTACACCCTGCTGGCCGGTGAACGGGTAGGTGACGATGCGTCCGGCGCCAAGGCCGACGTCGAGACGGTCGGTGACGAAGTTGGCAGTGAAGTAAGTCGAACCGTTGCGCACCGTGGCCGCGCCGGCGCCGACCTGGGTGAAGACCGGCTCGAGGATCACGAAGCGGTGATAGATCGCGGCAAGCAGGTCTTCGGCAGCATTGACGCCGGACGTATCCGAGGTGGACGACAGCACCTCGCCATACGCATAGGCGGAGCGGAACTGGTAGCCGGCGGCGGTGAGGCGGTCGCCGACAGTGACGCCGGTGAAGCCGGGCGCGCCCGGCGTCTGTTCGTGGGTGATGACGTTATTGACCTTTTCGTACTCGGAATGTCCCTGAGCGGCGGCGTCGGCCATCGGCGCGCGCAGCAGCGTGCGCACGCCGACCTGCTGGCGGCGGAAGTTGAACCAGGCGACGCCGTCGTTCGCGGTATTGCCGGTGGCGAGCGGCGCGCCTGGTTCGGCAAGGCTGGCGGCGTTCTGCGTGGTGACACCGCCGCCGCTGTCGCCACCACCACCACAGGCGGCAAGGGCGAGTGCGGTAAACAGGGCAAGCAGGGCTGAGCGGGAAGTGCGCTCCATGTGTATTCCTTTAGACAAGATGCGCGGCGTGTCATCGTTCACGTTAGCCGCAAAAGCCCGTTTAGATGCGGACTTTTACAGAAGGTTGCAAAGCTGCACGAAAGCGAATTACAGAGGAAAAAGTATCCTGACTTTCAGTCCGGCACCTTGCGCGCCGTCCAATAATTCGACGCTTGCGCCATGCATGGCGGCAATGTCGCGCACGATGGTCAGGCCGAGACCGCTGCCGGCCGCGTTGACCGCCTGCGCAGTGGCGGCGCGGTAGAAGGGGGCGAATACGCGCTCGCGTTCGCTTTCGGGAATGCCCGGGCCGCTGTCTTCGACTTCCAGCATCGGCACATCGACCTTGAAGACGCGGATCACGAGCCGGCCGCCGGCCGGCGTGTAGCGGATCGCATTGTCGACCAGGTTGGCCAGCATCTCGTGCAGCAGCAGTTCGTGGCCACGCACCCGCACCTCGCGCTGTCCTTCGAAGGACAGGTCGATGTCTTTCTTGACGGCTTCGACCGCCAGTTCAAGGCCGACCTGGCGCGCCAGCCCGGTCAGTGAAACGTGCTGCAGCTCGCCCTCGGCGGCGCCATGCTCGGCGCGCGCGAGCGACAGCAGGCGGTTGGCGAGGTGCACGGTGGCATCGGTGGTGCCGGCGATGCCGCCGACCATG
>NZ_LSTO01000001.1:4466071-4476444 GCF_002211445.1 Noviherbaspirillum denitrificans
ACAAGCGCGGCGGCGGACCGACCTGGCTGACCGGTACCTACGATCCGGAACTGGACCTCGTGTACTGGGGCGTCGGCAATGCCGGTCCGTGGAATGCCGCCTTCCGCAAGGGCGACAACCTGTACATCGGCTCGGTGATCGCGGTGCGGCCGAAGACCGGCGAGATCGCCTGGCATTACCAGTTCTCGCCGAACGACCCCTTCGACTACGACGGCACCAACGAACTGGTGATCGCCGACATGGATGTCGACGGCGCGAAGCGCAAGGTCATCATGCAGGCCAACCGCAACGGCTTCTTCTACGTACTGGACCGCACCAGCGGCAAGCTCCTCAAGGCCAATCCCTTCGTCGACAAGATCACCTGGGCGAAGGGTATCGACATGAAGACCGGCCGGCCGATCGATACCGAGGACACGAAGAAGATCCGCGCTTCGCTGACCATGGACAAGGCCATCGATGTCTGGCCGTCGGCACTCGGCGGCAAGAACTGGTCGCCGATGTCGTACGACCCGTCGCGCCGGCTGATCTACGCGAACACGCTCAACATCGGCTTCCCATACAAGACTGTGGATCCGGAATACAACAAGGGCGCGTTCTACCTCGGCATGGAATTCACCTCGCTGTCGTGGCCGGAGAACGGCAACCGCGGCTACCTGAAGGCGATCGATCCGCTCAGCGGCAAGACGCGCTGGCAGGTGCCGTCGGCGATCCCGAATTTCGCGGGCGTGCTGACGACCGCCGGCGGCCTGCTGTTCACCGGCGCGATGACCGGCGAGTTTCTTGCGTATGACAGCGAGACCGGCAAGAAGCTCTGGCAGTTCCAGACCGGCTCGGGGATTGTCAGCATGCCGATCACCTGGGAGCGCAACGGCAAGCAGTACGTGACGGTTACCAGCGGCATCGGCGGCGTCTATACGTTGTTCAGCGGCGACGACCGGCTGAAGAACATCCCCGCCGGCGGGTCGGTGTGGACCTTTGCCTTGATGGATAAGTAACCAAAGAAGTAGGGTGCGCCCCGCGCACCCTACACATTGACCTGGACGTGCTACTCGTCCTCTCTCATTCCGTAATCAACATGATCAGCACCAGCTCTTCTTCTCTTCTGCGTTGGTGCGCGGCGGTTCTGTCCGCCGCGCTGCTGGCGTCGCTCCCCGCACTCGTCTTTGCCTTCGAGCAGGGCGACCCCGTGCGCGGCGCGCGCGTCTACCGCCAGTTCTGCCAGCACTGCCACGGCCCCAACCTCGTCAATCCCGGCACCGTGTCCTTCGACCTGCGCCGTTTGCAGCCCGATGAGTATCCGCGCTTCAGCCAATCAGTCATGAACGGCAAGGGCAACATGCCGCCGTGGAAGGCAATACTGAAGGAAGGCGACCTGGATGCGATCTGGGCTTACATCATGACCGCCCGCGGCGGTTGAACATCGCATCACAATTTTTCAGGAGACAAGCATGGATATGCCCGATTTTCGCTCTATCGTCACATTGAAGACCGCGCGCTTCCTCGATACGCCGCGCCACCACATGCTGATCGACGGCGAGTGGACGGAAAGCCGCGACGGCAAATGGCTGGAGGTCGTCAATCCCGCCAACGAGCAGCGCATCGCCGAAGTGCCGGCCGGCACCGCCACCGACATCGACCGCGCAGTGAAGGCCGCACGCCGCGCATTCGACACCGGCCCTTGGAGCAGGATGCGGCCGTCGGAGCGCCAGCGCCTGCTGCTGCGCCTGGCGGACCTGATCGAAGAGAATGCGCAGACGATGGCCGAGATCGAATCGATCGACAACGGCAAGTCGGTGCAGATGGCGCTGGCGGTGGATGTCGCGCTGACGATCGACTTCCTGCGCTACATGGCCGGCTGGGCGACCAAGATCGAAGGCTCGACGGTCGACGTGTCGGTGCCGTATGCGATGCAGGGCGAGTTCTTCGCCTATACGCGTCGCGAACCGGTGGGCGTGGTCGCGGCCATCGTGCCGTGGAACTTCCCGCTGCTGGTCGCCGCATGGAAGCTCGGCCCGGCGCTGGCGACCGGCTGCACGGTGGTGCTCAAGCCGGCTGAACAGACGCCGCTGTCGGCGCTGTTCCTCGGCGAACTGATCCTCGCAGCAGGCTTCCCGCAGGGCGTGGTCAACATCGTCACCGGTGACGGCCCGAATGCGGGCGCGCCACTTACGCAGCATCCGATGGTGCACAAGATCAGCTTCACCGGTTCGACCGAAGTCGGCAAGCTGATCGGCAAGACCGCGATGGAAAACATGACGCGCGTCACGCTCGAACTCGGCGGGAAATCCCCGGTCGTGGTGCTGGATGATTGCGATCCGGCAGCGGCGGCCGCCGGTGCCGCCAACGCGATCTTTTTCAACCACGGTCAAGTCTGCTGCGCCGGCTCGCGGCTCTACGTGCAGCGCAAGATGTTCGACCGGGTGGTGGCCGATGTTGCGCAGATCGCGTCGTCGATGCCGCTCGGCCATGGCCTCGACCCGAACGCGCAGATGGGGCCGCTGGTATCGCGCGAGCAGATGGACCGCGTGTGCGGCTACATCGACATCGGCCGCAGCGAAGGCGCGCAGCTCGTGACCGGTGGCGGCAGGGCAGGCGAGAAGGGTTACTTCGTCAAGCCCACGGTGTTTGCGGGTGACCGCCAGGACATGCGCATCGTGCAGGAAGAAATCTTCGGGCCGGTGCTGGTGGCGATGCCCTATGACGACCTCGATGAAGTGGCGGGCTGGGTGAATGACACGCCGTACGGATTGGGCGCGAGCATCTGGTCCAACAACCTGTCGCGCGTGCAGCGTCTGATCCCGAAGATCAAGGCCGGCACGGTCTGGGTGAACTGCCACAGCATGCTCGATTCGTCGGTGCCCTTCGGCGGCTTCAAGCAGTCCGGCTTCGGCCGGGAAATGGGGCGCGCATCGCTCGATGCCTACCTGGAATCGAAATCGGTGTTCATGGCGATTTGAGCCTGTAACGACTGTCTCCACTCCGTTCCACATCGCCGGCCCAGCGGCGACGGAATATCATTGGGGTGTTTTCCGGCGGCTCCGGCCGCCGGATTTTTTGCATTCTGCGTTTTCCTTCTTCGGTTACACTTCCGCATCTCCCGGACCGCTGCAGACTTGTAGCGCCGCCTTTCATGGAACCACGGAAATGACATCCCGATACACCGCGCGCGCCGTGATGATGGCCGCCATTTCTTCCGGACAGGGCAAGACCTCGGTCACCGCGGCACTCGCGCGCAAGTTGACGCAGCAGGGGCTGCGGGTGCGCGTGTTCAAGACCGGCCCGGATTTCCTCGACCCTCTGATCCTGCAGCGTGCCAGCGGTGCTCCTGTCGAAAACCTCGACTTGTGGATGGTCGGACTCGACCGCTGCCGTGCGCTGCTCGCGCAGGCTGCGACGGAAGCAGATGTCATCCTCGTCGAAGGCGTAATGGGCCTGTACGACGGCACGCCGTCCTCGGCCGACCTGGCACGCGCGTTCGGCATCCCGGTCATGGTGGTCCTCGACGCCGGTGCGATGGCACAGACCGCAGGCGCACTTGTGCTGGGCTTGCAGCAATACGGCCCGGTCGATGTCGCCGGCGTCATTGCCAACCGCGTCGGCACACTGCGCCATGCGCAGATGATCCGCGACGCAATGCGCGGCATTCCGCTGCTCGGTACGCTCGCGCGCCAGGCGGAGTCGCTGCCGGAACGGCATCTTGGCCTGGTGCTGCCGGAAGAGGTGGCGGCCTTCGATGCCATCCTCGACAGGCTGGCGCAGGAACTCACGCTGGATGACGCAGCGTGGCAGGCAATGCAGCCGGTCGATTTCATCGATGCCGGCGAACCGGCTCGTCCGGCGCGTTCGCTGCAAGGCAAGACTATCGCCGTGGCACGGGATGGCGCGTTCGCATTCCTGTACCCGGGCAATCTCGCATGCCTGCGCGAACTCGGCGCGGCGCTGAAGTTTTTCTCGCCGCTTGCGGACGAGGCGCTGCCGGAGGGGATCGACGCGGTCTACCTGCCGGGCGGCTATCCCGAATTGCATGGGCAAGCCTTGTCCGGTGCAGCACGCTGGCAGCAATCGATCCGCGCCGCGCACCAGGCGCACGTTCCAGTTGTTGCGGAATGCGGCGGCATGATGGCGCTCGCCGAATCGATCACTTGTACTGACGGAGCGACCTGGGCTATGGCCGGCATCCTGCCGGGCAGGGTGGTGATGCAGACCCGCCTTGCCGCAATCGGACAGCAGGCATTGCATACCCCGCAGGGAGAATTGCGCGGGCACGCGTTCCATTATTCGCGGCTGGAGTCCGGCGTCGCGCCCGCCGCGCGCACCGTCAAGCAAGTGTCCGGCGAAGCGGGAGAACCGGTGTACCGCGTCGGATCGCTGACCGCGTCGTACTTCCATGCGTACTTCCCGTCGAATCCCGCGGCGGTCGCCGACTTGTTCCTGGGTGTGAGCTGAAGATGACTGATAACCCGCATCGCTATTCCGACGAGGAAATCAACGGCGTATATCGCGCGATCCGCGAACGGCGCGACATCCGCCATTTTCAAGACACGCCGATTCCGCGCGAGCAGCTTGACCGCTTCATTGCCGCCGCGCACATGGGGCCGAGCGTCGGCTTCATGCAGCCGTGGCGCTTCATCCGCATTGCGGATTCCGCGCTCCGGCAGCGCATCCATGCGCTGGTGAATGAGGAGCGGCTGCGCACGGCGGAAGCGCTCGGCGAGCGCGCCAATGCGTTCATGCAATTGAAAGTCGAAGGCATCCTCGCGTGCGCCGAGGTGCTGGTGGTCGGGCTGATGGACAAGCGTGAAGACTATGTATTCGGCCGCCGCACCATGCCGGAGATGGACCTCGCATCCGCCGCCTGCGCGATCCAGAACTTCTGGCTTGCCGCGCGTGCGGAAGGCATCGGCGTGGGCTGGGTATCGATGTTCGATCCGGAACAGTTGCGGACGATGTGCAACATGCCTGAGGGCAGTCAGCCGATCGCAGTACTCTGCGTCGGTCATGTGGAAGAGTTTTACGCGAAGCCGATGCTGGAGACGAGCGGATGGGAGCGGCGGCGTGCGATAGATGAAGTCTTGTTCGAAGACGAATGGGGCAGGAAAGGATCGTAGGGTGGGTTTCGCTTCGCTCTACCCACCCTACGATTCATGCTCGGTTTACCTCAGAACGCCATTTTCAGCGTCACTCGCACCGTACGCGGTTCCAGCGGATGCACCAGCCGGCCGTCAATCCCGCCGTTACACGTCCCGCCCGCCTGCTCGCTGCGCGTGCACGCACCACCCCAGTACTCGATGTCATTGCCCTTGCGGTCGAACAGGTTGAGCACGTCGACGCCGATCTGCGTCTTCGGTGCGACGCGATAACCGAGCTTGAGGTTCACCGTCCAGAGCGGAGCAGACTTTTGCTGGCCGGTTTCTTCCAGCGCATACGCGCCCAGGTAGCGCAGGCGCACACCACCGAACCACCGGCTGCCATGGTCGATGGTGGCGGCAAGCGATGCGGTGACCGGAATCGCATTCGGCACATGCGTGCCGCCATTGTCGGCCGCTTCCTTGAAGCGCGCCTTTGACCATGCGATGTCGCCGTCGAGGATCAGCCAGTCGTTCGGCGTGATGTAGTTTGCCCATTCCACGCCGTGCCGCCGCGATGCGCCGCGCGGTTCGGTGATCCCTTCATCGCCGACGAACACGAGTTCCGATCCGAGGTCCAGTCGCCAGAACGACAGGCTGCTGTTCCAGCCCGGCAGCGGCTGCATGCGCATGCCGACTTCCGAGCCCCTGGCCTTGGAGAACAGGGCAAGCCTTTCCGCCGCGCTGCCGTCGGCGGGATTGACCACGCTGGTCGCGCCGCGCACGTCGTTGGTATGGAAGCCGTAGCCGGCATTCGCATAGAACTCCGTATTTGCTTTTTCACCGAAGGGGCCGAACACCAGGCTCAGCTTGGGGCTGGTCTGGCTCGCGCGCGCGTGACCGCCGTTGCCCATGTTGAAGGCGCCGCTGCTGGGTGACACGTCGGCCGAGATGCGATCGTGGCGCAGGCCGGCTGTCGTGCGCATCCAGTCGGTCCACTGGTTGCGCGCTTCGAGCAACAGCCCGGTCGCGGTTTCGGTGATGCCGTCTTCGCGCACCGTATCGGTACGGACGCGATTCACGGTGTTGTACAGGCCGACATTGCGGATGCGGTCCTGGCGCAATTGCAGGCCGGCAGTCAGTTCGGTGTCGTTCCATGCGGGACCCAGCACCCACGTCCGCGCTGCCTGCCCGCCCCATGTCGTGCGCCGGTCTTCCTGTTCATGCTGGTCGCCCTGCAGCCCGTTGATGAAGCCTGAAGGCGACGCGAAATAGTTGAGCCGGTAGTCGACGACATACACATTCACATTGCGCGAACCGTCCTGGCCGGTCGCTGCCCAGTCGCCGGACAGGCTATAGCGGTGCGTTTTGCCGCCATCGTTGGGCAGCAGCGCGCCGAAGCGCCCGATCTCGCCGGATGCGACTGCGCGTTCCGGCACGTGCTCGGTCGCGGCCCAGTCGGATTGATACGCCATCGCAGTCAGGGCGAAGCCGTTGTTCGGACGGCCCTGTGACAGGCGAACGATGCCGTTGAGCTTGCGCAGGTTTTCCGGCTGTTCCCACGGGCCGTCATAACCCGTCGCCTCGATGGCGCCCAGCAGCTGGAATCCGTTGACTTCGGTGCTGCCCGCGCCAAGGAAGCGGCGGTAACCGCGCTGCCCAAGCGTCAGTTCGGCCACCGGCGCGGCCAGCGTGCGGCGGTAATCGATGCGCGCGGAGCCGGTGGTCACGAAGTCGCCGTCGTCGGCTGCGTACACGCCCTTGCGGTATTTGACGCTGTCGATCAGTTCCGGGATCAGGAAGTTCAGGTCCATGTAGCCCTGGCCATGCGCATGGCTGGCGATGTTGGCCGGCATGCCCATGACCGTCGTCGCAAAGTCGCTGCCGTGGTCGAGGTTGAAGCCGCGCAGGAAATACTGGTTGGCCTTGCCGTCGCCCGAGTGCTGGGTGACGATCATGCCGGGCACCGATTCCAGGACTTCGGCCGGGCGCAGCGAAGGGCGGTTGGCCAGCTGCTTTGCGGTGACCGTGCCTTCGGTGGCAGATTCCGCCACGCCGAGCAGGCCATTGCGGTCGGAGGTGACGACGATATCCTGCAGTGTAGGGACGCCTGCAGCGGAGGCGACGCCTGCGCCTGCGAGCAGTGAGAAGAACAAGGATGTGTGAGACGTAGAAATATGCATTTTTCCGTGATGAAGCAAAGAACACTTGCATGACACGGAATGGCATGACCGGTTGACCACGAACGTGAACGCCGCCCGCATTTGCGCAAGGCAGGTTCAAGACAAGCAATTGAAAGGCACGGAAGTCAAACGGACAAAACCACTCCCCGAGTTTTGTACCATCATCAACGTGCATGGCCGGTATTCTGGCTTGCCTTCATCCTTCTCGATCCTTGCCTTCCCATGCTTGCGCACAGTGGCATGCGGACAGAGTCGTCTGGCTTACAGCAGCGGGGGCTGCGCCGGACTGGCATGAGACGTGGTCTCGTGCGTCACCGGCTTCCCGTTTGACCCTCATGCAGAGAAGCAGGAGGGCACCATGAACGTCTGGCCGGGATTGTACATGAATGGATCAGCGCGACGCTGCGGCAATCGCTTCCAGCAGCTTGGCGTAGGTGTGCGTGACGGGAAATTGGGGATACTCGCCGGCCATCGCCGGCGGCGGACAGAACAGGATGCCCGCATCCGCTTCCTGCAGCATGCCCACATCGTTATAGGAATCGCCGGCGGCAATCGTCCTGAAGTTCAGCGCCTTGAACGCAGCAACGGATGCGCGCTTCTGGTCCGGCACGCGCAAGCGGTAACCGGCGATGCTGCCATCCGGCGCAGTGTCGAGGTGATGGCAGAACAGCGTCGGCCAGCCGAGCTTCTCCATCAGCGGCATTGCGAATTCATAGAAGGTGTCGGACAGGATCACGACCTGGAACTGCTTGCGCAGCGCGTGCAGGAATTCCGGCGCGCCGGGCAGCGGCTGCATGCCGCCGATCACCTGCTGGATGTCGCGCAGGCCGAGCTTGTGCCGGCGGAGGATGTCGAGCCGTCCCGACATCAGCTTGTCGTAGTCCGGTTCGTCGCGCGTCGTCCGGCACAGTCCGGGAATGTCCATGCGCCGCGCGCATTCGATCCAGATCTCGGGCACCAGGACGCCTTCGAGGTCGAGGCAGATGATGTGCATGTTGTATTGTGCGTGACGATTGCCGGAAGCAAGGCTGTCGGATTTACGTCCCCAGCTTCTTCCCGGTGTTGACGTCCTGTCCCTTCATCCACGCAAGCAGCACGGTTTCGCCCAGCTGGATGTCTTCCCGGATCGCTTCCGCCGTACCAACCGGATCGCGCTGCTCGAGGCCGCTCAACACGCGGTAGTGCGCGTGGTTCTGGAGATCCTTGCGGTTGGCTTGCAGTTCGGTGTGGAAGAAGATGTTCAGCAGCGGCCCCATGCGGACCCACAGGCTTTCGAGGATGCCGTACAGGTTGGGGAGCCGTGCGATGGCGACCAGTTCGAAATGGAAATCCCGGTTCAGGCGCGCGGCTTCGCGCGGATTGGTCGGCAGGTATTTGATGAACTGTTCGTGCGTGTGGCGCAGGGATGCGATCTCGGCCGGCGTCGCCTTGTGTGCGGCAATCTCGGCCGCCGCGCCTTCCATCAGGCGGCGGATGAACTGGATTTCGGAAACCGTTTCAGGCGCCAGTTCCGGGACGGTGATCGCGGTCGCCGCCGTCATCTGCAGCGCCTGTTCGCTGACCAGGCGGAATATCGCTTCGCGCACGGGGGTGGGACTAGTGCCGAGGCTTTCCGCAAGGTCACTGATACGCAGGCGGTCGCCCGGCACATATTGCCCGTTCATCAGTGCCGAGCGGATTTCCTGGTAGACGCGCGAGGAGAGATTGTCTTTTTCAACACGTGCAAGTGTTGTCATGGTGGGTTCACTCGAAAAATATCATATAGCTGTCTCAGTATACGGCATCGCTAATGGGAGATGCCCTCTGTTTTTGCCTCGCTTCCAAGGAGGAATTCAGCGAGCAGTTCGATCTGGGCGGTAACCATGTGCACGCCCTTGTGAATGCGGCAGCCGCGTTCACGTGCGGCGCGGAGCAGGGCGGTTTCGTCCGGCTGCATGATGACTTCGGCAACCGTGCACCCGCGCGGCAGGCAATCGGGGTCGATCGGCAGCGGGTCCTCCGCATGCAGTCCGAGCGAGGTGCTGTTGACGACGATATCCCAGTTGCCGCGCGGATCGTCCACGGCTTCCATCTTGCTCTGCGGGTGGATATCCCTGAGCCGCCGCACGAGCTCCTCGGCCCGTTCGCGGTTGCGGTTCAAGATCGCAAGCCTGCCGACCCCGGCATCCAGCAATGCATCGGCGACCGCGGTGCCGGCGCCACCCGCACCGAGCAGAAGGACGGAGCACCCGGCCAGTTCGATTCCTTCCCGTTTCATCCCCGCCGCAAATCCGGCGCCGTCATACATCCGGCCGATGAAGCGGCCGTCCGCCATACGTCGCGCCACATTGGCCACCTGCAGGCTGGCCGCGATGCCTTCCAGTTCGTCGCACAGTCCGGCGATGGACTGCTTGTGCGGAATGGTGACGATCACACCGGCAAGGTTTTCGACATGGCGCAGGCTGTCCATGACGGACGCAAGCTGTTCCGGCGCGACTTGCCAGGGCACGAGTACTGCGTTGAGGTCGCGGGCCGCGGCCAGCGCGTTGAAAAAAGTTGGCGTGCGTACATGCGTGGCCGGGTAGGCGAGGATCACGACGACGCGGGTTTTTCCATTCACCTCGCAGATGCGGGGCATGTTGCTGTTTGTCATAAGGATTCTCCAAAAAGGGCAGGCACCGGCCTGCCGGAACCGCGACGGGCAATTCAAATTCTGCTTGCCGCCGCGTTGATATGATGTATGATATATCAAATATTTTCGAGGCGGCGCTGATTTTCCTGATTTCCAGCCGCGTAGATCAACGCTGTGTTTTGCGAGGAAAGTTGGATGCAAGCAATTTTTGGATCGCCGGGAAGGTACATCCAGGGGCCCGGCGTAGTAGACGAAGTCGGCGCGTGCACGGCGTTGCTCGGCACGCGCGCCGTCCTGGTCGCGGATCCGCTGGTCATGGACATGATCGGCGGCCGGATAGGGAAGAGCTGCCGCGATGCCGGCGTGCAGCTGGAAAGCGTCAGTTTCGATGAAGAGCTGACCCCGACACTGGTCGAGCGCCTGGTGTCGGCCAGCAGGGATGCCAGGCCCGAGGTCGTGATCGCCGCCGGTGGCGGCCGCAGCATCGATGCGGGCAAGGCGGGTAGCGCCGCC
>NZ_LSTO01000001.1:4476454-4495076 GCF_002211445.1 Noviherbaspirillum denitrificans
GGCTCGGCGCCGGACATCTACGGCAAGGGCATTGCCAATCCGATCGCCATGATCTGGTCCGGCGCCCTGATGCTCGATTTCCTGGGCAAGGCCAATGGCGACGTTCGTTATAAGCAGGCACACGATGCGATCCTCAAGTCTGTCGAAATCGTACTGGCGCAAGGTCCGCGCACGCCGGACCTCGGCGGAAGCGCAAGTACGGAACAGCTTGGCCGCGCGATTGCTCAGCTGATTCGAACAGTCGATATTGCTTGAGTGGCACGCACAGTAAACACTTGATTTGATTGCAGTCTTGTTCTGGCACGATGTGCTGTGGCAAACTCCCGGCTGCAGAAGTTGCCAATCAGTCTACGCAGCGGCCGCGCGGTCCCGGTCGCCTACAGGAGTCTCTTTTGAGCTTTACCAAAAACATGCCCTTCGAATGGCTGGTCGGCATGCGCTACACGCGCGCTGGCAGGCGGGGCGGGCGCAACAGCTTCATTTCATTCATCTCGCTGATTTCCATGGCCGGCATCGCGCTCGGCGTTGCCGCGCTGATTGTCGTACTGTCCGTCATGAACGGCTTCCAGAAGGAGGTGCGTGATCGCATGCTGTCCGTGCTGTCCCATATCGAGGTCTTCGATGCAACCGGCAGCATGCCGCACTGGCAGGAAACTGCGCGCGAGGCCTTCCAGGCGCCGGAAGTGAAGGGCGCAGCACCCTATGTCGCCGCGCAGGCCATGATGACGCGTGACGATACGGTACGCGGTGTCGTCATCCGCGGCGTGCTGCCAGACCAGGAACCCAAGGTATCCGATGTCGCCGACCAGGTACATCAGGGCAGCTTCAATAGCCTGAAGTCCGGCGAATTCAACATCGTGCTTGGCAAGGATCTAGCGCGCGCCTTGCGCGTACAGGTGGGCGACAAGGTCACGATGATCGCGCCGCAAGGGCAGGTGACCCCGGCCGGCGTGCTGCCGCGCCTGAAGCAGTACACCGTGGGCGGCATCTTCGAGGCCGGCCATAACGAATATGATTCCAGCCTGGCCTTCATCCATATCGACGACGCGATGCGCATGTTCAAGCTGGAAGCGCCGACCGGACTGCGCTTGCGCATCGCCGACATGCAGCGTGCTCCGGAAGTGGCGCTCGAGCTGTCGCGCATCCTCAGCGGCAACCTGCTGATCCTCGACTGGTCGAAGCAGAACCGCACCTGGTTTGCCGCGGTGCAGACCGAGAAGCGCATGATGTTCATCATCCTCACGCTCATCATCGCGGTAGCGGCGTTCAACCTCGTCTCCACGCTCGTCATGACCGTGACGGACAAGCAGGCGGACATTGCCATCCTCCGCACCCTCGGCGCCTCGCCGGCGTCGATCATGAAGATTTTCATCATCCAGGGGGCGCTCGTGGGCTTGCTGGGAACCGCCATCGGTGTCGGACTGGGTGTGACGATCGCGATGAACATCGACGTCATCGTGCCGTTCATCGAACGCCTGCTGGGCGTGCAGTTCCTGTCCAAGGAAATTTACCTGATCACTGCCTTGCCATCCGACCTGCGCTGGCCGGATGTGTGGACCATCGGCAGTGTCGCCGTCGTGCTTGCGTTCCTTGCCACCCTGTACCCGAGCTGGCGCGCGGCGAATGTCCGGCCGGCTGAAGCACTGCGTTACGAATGAGAATGATATGACGATGGATCAACCCGTATTATCTTGCCGCGGCCTTGCGAAGACCTTCACGCAGGGAAAGTACTCCGTGGATGTCTTGCGCGGCATCGATTTCAGCGTCAACCGGGGCGAGCGCGTCGCGATTGTCGGCGCATCGGGCTCGGGCAAGTCGACCCTGCTGCATCTGCTCGGCGGACTCGATACGCCGACCGCCGGCAGCGTCACCCTGCAGGGGAAGGATTTTGCCGGCCTGAATGAAAAGGCGAGGGGAGACTTGCGCAACGCGGCGCTGGGTTTCGTCTATCAGTTCCATCACCTGCTGCCCGAGTTCTCCGCACTGGATAACGTCGGCATGCCGCTGATGATCCGCCGCAAGAACCGCGCAGAGGCGCACGAGGCCGCGCAGCAGGTGCTCGCCAGGGTTGGCCTTGCCAACCGCGTTACGCATGTGCCCGGCGAATTGTCGGGCGGCGAACGCCAGCGTGTTGCACTGGCACGCGCGCTGGTGACACAGCCGGCCTGCGTGCTGGCCGACGAACCGACCGGCAACCTTGACCGGGTGACGGCGCACAAGACCTTCGACCTGATGCTGGAACTGTCGAAGACGCTCGGCACTGCATTCGTCATCGTCACCCACGACGTTGAACTTGCGCGCCACTGCGACCGCGTCCTGAGGCTGTCGGAGGATGGACTGCATCCTTATGTGGATTGATACGCATTGCCACCTCGATGCCGCGGAATTCGGCGACGACCCGGATGCGGTCGCGTTGTCCGCGGAACAGGGTGGCGTGTCGCGGATCGTGATCCCGGCGATTGCGCGGAGCAATTTCAATACTGTTCAGGCGCTTGCAGGGCGCCAGCCCAACTGTGTGTACGCGCTGGGGATTCATCCTATTTACGTGCCACAGGCGGAAGAGGCAGACCTCGACGCATTGCGATGCGCGATTGCCGGGGCGATGGATGATCCGCGACTGGTGGCAGTCGGCGAAATCGGCCTCGACTTCTTCCTGCCCGGCCTGGCCGATGGCGAGATGCGCGACAAGCAGGAATTCTTCTACAGCGAGCAACTGAAGATCGCCCGCGATGCGGGATTGCCGGTGCTGCTGCATGTGCGCCGCTCGCAGGACATCGTCCTCAAATACCTGCGCCGGATCGACCTTCCCGGCGGTATTGCGCATGCCTTCAATGGCAGTTTCCAGCAGGCGGAAGAATTCATCCGGCTGGGTTTCAAGCTCGGCTTCGGCGGCGCGATGACCTTTCCGCGCGCGCTGCAGATCCGGCGTCTCGCCGCCGGGGTAGATGTGTCGGCACTCGTGCTCGAAACGGACGCGCCCGATATATCACCGCTGTGGCTGCATCCCCGCCGCAACAGCCCCGAAGAGCTGCCGCGCATCGGCGCCGTCCTCGCGGAGTTGCGCGGCCTGCCCGTTGAACAAGTCGCGGAAATCACCTCTCAAAACGCGCGCAGCGTGCTTCCCCGCCTGACCTAGATGCGCAGCCTCATCCTCGGTTTCGTCGCGGGCGCTGCCCTGCTGCAGAACCAGGCTGCGCTTCCTGCAGCCGGGTGGTTGCTGGCGCTGCTCCTGTTTTCATTGTTTGTGCCCCTGCTCGCCAGGCGGTGGCGGCAGCCCGTTGCGCGCGGTGTGCTGTTGATGTCGGCAGGTGCCGCAATAGGTTTTTCCTGGGCCGGCCTGTTTGCCCAGCAATATCTGTCGGCTGAGCTGCCAAAGGCCTGGGAAGGCCGGGATATCACGCTGGTCGGCACGATCGACAGCCTGCCGTATTACTTCGAACAGGGCGTGCGCTTCAACTTCGCCGTGGAAAGGATTGTTGCAGCCGATACGCAGGAAGGTGAAGCCCTTCCGGCATTGCCAGGTCGGCTTTCCTTGTCGTGGTATTCAACGTTCCGGGCGGAAGAGCTGCAGGCCGTCGGCAAGGTGCGGCCGGGAGAGCGTTGGCAATTGACGGTGCGCCTGCGCCGTCCGCATGGAAATGCCAATCCCTTTGGTTTCGATTACGAGGTCTGGCTGCTCGAACAGGGATTGCGTGCAACCGGTTACATTCGGCCCGACCAGCGATCCGTGCTCAAGAACGAGCGCCTTGAAGAATTCGTCCCCGGCTTTGGAAATGCCGTCGAGCGGTCGCGTGCATGGCTGCGTGACCGTATCCACGATGCCTTGCCGGACAAGCCTTATGCCGGCGTCATCGTTGCGCTTGTCATCGGCGACCAGCGCGCCATCGGCCAGTCCGACTGGAAGGTCTTCAACCGCACCGGAGTAGGCCATCTGATCTCGATTTCCGGATTGCATATCACCATGATCTCCGGGCTCTTCGCTGCCGCCATCCTCGCGCTGTGGCGGCGGTCGTTCTTTACGCGCGCCAGCCTGCCGCTGATCCTGCCCGCCCAGAAGGCCGCGGCGCTGGCCGGCGCGGCAATGGCGGTTGTGTACGTGCTGCTTGCCGGTTTCGGCGTGCCTGCGCAGCGGACCCTGTACATGCTGACGGTGGTCGCCGCCGCAGTATGGTTCGGTCGCATTACCAGCGTGTCGCATGTTCTGAGCGCGGCACTCGGTATCGTGATCCTGCTTGATCCCTGGGCCGTCCTCTGGCCCGGGTTCTGGCTGTCGTTCGGCGCGGTGGCGATCATCCTGTTTGCCTCCTCCGGCCGCACGCAAGGCTTTGCGGAACCGTCGGCCCGCACTGGCTGGAAGTCAGGCCTGAAGGAAGCGACCCATACCCAGTATGTCGTCACGATTGGCCTGATTCCGATGACGATGCTGTTGTTCGGCCAGTTTTCGATCGTCGGTCCGATTGCCAATGCGGTAGCGATTCCGTTGATCAGTTTCCTCGTCACGCCGATGTCCCTTGTGGGAAGCGTGTTGCCTGCGCCTTTGTCTGGGTGGATCCTTGTGGCGGCGCACACGCTGGTGGAATGGCTTGCGTGGATACTGCAGTGGCTTAGCGACTCTCCGGTCGCCGTATGGAGTGCACCGTTGCCTCCGGCCTGGTTGTTTGCTGCAGCCCTCGCCGGCACCTTGTGGTTGCTGGCGCCGAAAGGCTGGCCGGTGCGCTGGCTGGGTTTCGCCGGTGTGCTTCCCTTGCTTTTGCACGCGCCAAGTCATCCGAAAGAAGGCGAAATGTGGGTGACGGCCTTCGACGTGGGACAGGGGACGGCGTTACTGGTCGAAACCGCAAACCGGCGCCTGCTGTACGACACAGGGCCGGCGTACTCGCCGGATTCGGACGGCGGCAACCGTGTCATCCTGCCGTACCTGAAAGCACGCGGAATCACGGCGCTCGACGCGATGATCGTCTCGCACAGCGACAACGATCATTCCGGCGGGGCGTTATCCATCCTTGAAGAAATCAAGGTCGCGTCGGTGTATTCCTCACTCCCCGACGGACATCCGATCACAGAAAAGGCAGCGACGCATACGCGGTGCGAGGCCGGACAGTCATGGACCTGGGACGAGGCCAGTTTCGATATGCTTCATCCTGGACCCGACATCTACGAGAGCACGAAATGGAAGCCCAATGCCCGCAGCTGCACGCTCAAGATAACGATAGGCGGGCGTTCCATTCTCCTGCCGGGCGATATCGAGTCGCCGCAAGAAGCAGCACTACTGGAAAATGCCCCCGAGAACCTGCGGGCCGACGTGCTCGTTGCGCCGCATCATGGCAGCGGCACCTCGTCGACGCCTGCCTTCCTCCATGCGGTGCAGCCGGAGATCGCGCTGTTCCAGGTCGGATACCGCAATCGATACCGACACCCCAAGGCGGAGGTGTTCGAGCGCTATGGCAGGCTCGGCATCCAGCGCATCCGTTCGGATGATTCCGGCGCAGTCACCTTGCACTTCAATGGAAGGCTCGATGTGAGCGAATACCGAAGCGCGCACGCAAGGTACTGGTACGGCCGATAATCAATTGGCTGAATCGATGTCCACGACGACGACCGCCTCGTGTCTCTGCCAGCGCAGAAGGATTGCGAACGGCCGCGCCCGGACGCTGCTCCGGATTGCCTCCGATTCGCCGCGTATCGTCACCGGGACGGATATGTCGAGGGCGTTCCCGAAATGGCGCCGCGCGTTGCCTGCGATCGTATTGGCCACTTCGCCCACCGCGTCGAGCAGGTTGTCTTCCCGCGTATCCGGCTCCTGCAGCTGGATCAGCAGCTCCCGCACCATCAGGCGCGGCGCGGAGAAATACACGCAGCCGCGGAATTTCCCCGACAGGGTGATCAGGCCGGTGTAGTCGTAGCGCGGCATGCCGATATCGGCGAGATAAGAGGCGCGGATTTCAGCCTGCTTGCCGGTCTGGTGCTGGAAGTAATGCCTTACGGCTTCGACGAACACTTTCAGTTCGTCTTCGTTCAGGTTTGCCATGTGAGTTCAGGCTGCTACTTCTAGCAGCGCATCAGCAAGTTGTTGATCAGAAAACGGCTTGAGAAGAAAACCGCGTGCGCCCTTCTTGAGGGCGCTGATCGCCGTTGCCTTGTCACTCAGTGCCGACACGACAAGAATGTTGAGTTCGGGCCGGAGATTCATCAGGTGTTCGATGCAGGTAATGCCATCCATTTCCGGCATGGTCAGGTCCATGGTCACAACGTCCGGCCCTTGGCGACGACAGACCTCCACGGCCTCGATGCCGTTTTTTGCCATACCGACGATACTGAGATTGCGCAGGCGTGGATGCAGTGCGATGCGTGCGATCCGCGAGCGGATGATGGTCGAGTCGTCGACAATCAGCAGTTTCATGTGCTTTGCCTCGAAGGTTTATGCAGCGAAATGGATGCTGAACTGCGTAAAGGCGTCCACGCGCGATGAGATGCGTATGCGTGCACCAAGTTGCGCCACCTTGTTCTTCACGACGTCCATGCCAACACCATGTCCTGAGTCTCGCGTGACCTGTGTTGCCGTCGACACGCCAGCTTCGAAAATTTTCATCACGATCTGTCGGTCATCAAGCTCCGCGAGCTGTGCTTCGTTATAGCGGCCAGACTTCAGCAATGCATCGCGGATGTGTTGAGGGCTGAGCCCGCGTCCATCGTCGCGTAGGGTCAGTGCGTATTCGCCTGATTCCGTCGGCTTCAATCCAATGTAGATACTGCCCGCTGCAGGTTTGGCGCGTTCGTGCCGCTCCCCCGCCGTTTCAATGCCATGTGCGACCGCATTGCGCAGCAACTGCACGGCGATGTCCTGCAATTCCACACGCGTCCTCTGGGGCAGCGAACGCATCAGGTCGAGATCCGTCTCGATCTTGACCTGCTTGCCGTGGTCGGCGGCGATGCGTTCCGCCAGGGTAGCGAGATTGCTTGCGAAGCCGTCGTCCGCCGCGACGTTGAATGCGGAGTGGTAATCGGAGAGACGGGCAATCAGGTCGCGCACCATCGAAATCTTTTGCAGAAATTCCTCGACGGGGAAGGGCAGGGACAGCAAATCGTCGCCGGACACCATGCCCTTGTCGCGCAGTTCGGCAAGTTGCGATTCGAATTGCTGGGCGAGGTTTTCAAACAGGTGCAGTTCGAGCACCGCGGCTTCGCCTTTCAGCGCATGGATCTTTCGGAATATCGTGCCTACCATGCGCCGGTGGTTGTTTTCGCTGCTCGCGGCACGCAGGTGCGCATTGATGTCAAGCAGAGCGGCTTCCGCATTCTTGAGGAACTGCTCCAGTGTGGCGGGATTGACCTTGAGGAGGTCGAGCATGATCTCGATTTCGGCCTTGGCCTTTTCCTTGGCATCTGCAAGCGCGTTTTCGAGTTCGACTTGCGCGGTGATGTCGAACACGGTGACGAGCAGGTGGGAAACCTTTCCGTTGTCGCGCACGCGGTTGAACTGCATGCTGAGGACGCGGCGCACGGGCATGCCTTCGGGGTTGGTGAACGTGAATTCGACAGCAGTCAGCGGATTGAGGTCGCCAATCAGGCTTTCTTTCACCCGGTCGCCAAACAGGAGTTCGATGTAGTCAATCGCGAGGTCGAAAGTGCTTTCCTTGACTAGATCGCCGAGCAGATTGCGGAAATCAGTGCCGGGGGCAACCGGACGGCCGAGGATGCGCTGGAGCGATGCGGAATATTGCGAGCCGATATGCATCGTGGAATCAAGCAGGAACAATCCTTCCGTTACGGTGCCGAGGATGTCGGCGGTTTCCTTCTGTGCAGCCTCGATCTTGCGATCGTTGTCACGCAGGCGGCGGATGAACTTGAAGAGGATGAAGGCAAAGTTCATCAACGCCAGGAGGATGCCGCCGGTTTGCACCATGCGTAGCGTATCGGCCTTGGCGTTCGCGGTTTGTTCAAGCTGGCTCGTCAATGCATTCATCAACGCGAGCAGTTTCAGGTTGGTATCGCGTGCTTTCTCGCTAGCCTCGGCAAGTTGCAAAGGTGTGAAAGCACCAGGGGCAAGCAGTGGCACAAGTTTCTGACGGTAGGGGAGCCACAGTTCATTTGCTTGCGCGAGGACGTTCCGCCCCTCCGGACTGTCGACCCTGGCTAACCGTACCGGCTTGTCGTCGCCGCCTGTCGCCGTGCCGCCGGACTGGAATGCTTTCAGGGTCGTATCGAAGAGCTCGACGGTACGGCCCAGCTCCGTCCTCGCCTGTGCTCCTGTCGCACCGCGCTCGACGTCGGTTTCGATCACGAGCAGGGCCTTGGCCATCCGCTGTGAAAGCATGCGCTGCCGGCCTGCGAGATTGATGGAAAGTGCGTCTTCGGAAATCTGGAAAGAGATATAGAAGTTGAGGACGAGGACGGCAAGGTCGAACACCAGGAAACATGCCACCGCCAGGATAATTTCCCTGTATTTGCCCGCAAACCTGCTGCTGCTTTCTGCCTGCATCCTGCGCTCCCTTGTGTAATCGTTGCGAAGCTGGCAATGCAAACGCCATGCCACACATTGATAAAACGCAAACGCAGTTGAAGGGGGTATCGGAACGTTATATCGAACGCCATGCTGGTGCGCGGGCGCTCAGTGGGAGTGCATGATTGGAGACGCTGCACCGAGTCGGCCAGTTGCGTGGGGGGCGCACTGTAACCGCTTGTTTGCGGCAGCATTCAAACCCCGGCTACGCAATCGAATTACAATCGTGGTCATTTTGAATACACGGCCGCATCGCCGGCCGGACATCATGACGCGACCGATTCTCCATTTTGTGCATGCGAACAGTTATCCGGCAGGTACGTACCGCGTGTTTTTCGATCACCTTGCCCGGCACTATGACGTGCAGGCCTTGCCGATGCATGCGCACAATCCCGCCTACCCGGTCAGCAATGGCTGGCCGGCGCTGGTGCGCGAGCTGATCGACGAACTCGAGATGCGGTACACGCAACCTGTCATTCTTGTCGGGCATTCGATGGGCGGGATGCTAAGCCTGATGGTCGCGAAGATCCGGCCGGAACTGGTGCGCTGCGTCGTGCTGCTGGATTCGCCCGTGGTGGCGGGCTGGCGAGCTGTCCTGCTGCGTGTCGCGAAGCGGATCGGCGCTGACAAGCGCTTCTCCCCGGCGCAGTTCTCGGAGAAGCGGCGCAATGTCTGGCCGAGCATCGATGCCGCCTATGAACACTATGCGGCCAAACCCATGTTTGCCGTATGGCCGCCGGAAGTGCTGCGCGATTATGTCGAAACCGGGCTTGTGCCGCATCCCGAGGGCGTGACCTTGCGCTTCACGCGCGAAACCGAAACCGCGGTGTACCGCACCTTGCCGCATCATATCGGCAGGATAGTGCGGCGTCCCTTCCCGGTGCCAGTGGGCTTTGTCGGCGGCATCGACTCTGTGGAGTGCCGGCAGGCCGGATTGCAGGCCACGCGACGGCTCACCGGCAGGCATTTCGTGCAGATCCCCGGCGGGCACCTGTTCCCGATGGAGCATCCAGCCGCCGCGGCAAAAGCGGTCCATGCAATGATTGATAACCTTCTTCCTTCCTGAACAATGATCCGACTTTGCATCGCTGCACTGGCTGCCGGCCTGTTAACCTGCATGGGCGCGAACGCAGGCGACCTGTTCGCCGATTACGGCAAAGCCCGCGCCGAAGGCCGCGTGTCGCACATTGTCGAAATCGACAACGACACGCTGCTGCTCGACCGCAATGATGGTTTCTACACGAGCGGGATGCGCTATGCGCAGACCTACACGCTGCGCGAGGACGGCGCTACGACGGTGTTTGGATGGCGTGTGGGCCAGGAACTCTATACGGCCTCCGATATCAAGCTGGCACCACAGTTCGTACTGCCGCCGGATCATCCATATGCCGGCTGGCTGTATGGCGGCTTTTTCCGTGAAATCCGCAAGCCGGACGGTACGCACTCAAAAATCGGGCTGGATATCGGCTGCCTCGGACCGTGCGCAGGCGGAGAGTGGACTCAGACGCAATTCCACCGAATCCTGAACCAGCCCTTGCCGCGCGGATGGAGCAAGCAGGTCAGGAATGAAGCGGGCGTGGTGTTGTACGGCGAATATGCCCCCGTCCGATGGGCGCCTGATGCCGCATTCGACGTGACACCTGTATTGGGCGGGCGCTTCGGCAATATCTTCACCGATGCCAGCGCAGGCTTGCATGCGCGCGCCGGTCAGCTGAATTCGCTGCCGTCTGAATCCGCCGTGCATATATACCTGCGTGGCGACGTGCGCGCCGTCGGTTACAACGCGACGCTGCAAGGCGGATATTTCTCAAAAGGCAATCCTCATGCCGTCGATCCGAAAAGGTTCGTCGCCAGCGCGGAAGCCGGCGTCGCCTGGCAGCGCGCGCCATTCGCTGCGACCTTCGCGATTGTCCGACGAGGTAATGAAATCAGGGACTTACCCAATTCGATCGGGGCGCAGAACTACGTGCATATGCAGTTTTCCTGGACGCCCTGACATGAATGGAAGCTTTGACATGAAAACGATGAAACGGGGGATCGAGCGGTCGGTTTAGGTTATAATTTGAATTTCCCGCACGTGCCGTCCGGCACATCTCAGCAATGACCAAGTTTGTTTTCGTCACTGGCGGCGTTGTTTCATCCCTGGGCAAAGGGATTGCAGCCGCCTCTCTCGCTGCGATCCTTGAATCGCGCGGCCTCAAAGTCACCCTCATCAAGCTCGATCCGTACATCAACGTTGATCCAGGCACGATGAGTCCGTTCCAGCACGGCGAAGTGTTCGTCACCGATGACGGCGCCGAAACCGACCTCGACCTCGGCCACTACGAACGCTTCATCACGGCCAAGATGAGGAAGGTGAACAATTTCACCACCGGCCAGATCTACGAATCCGTGATCCGCAAGGAGCGCCGTGGCGAGTACCTGGGCAAGACCGTCCAGGTCATTCCGCACATCACCAATGAAATCCAGGATTTCATCCATCGTGGCGCCGAAGGCTTCGACGTCGCGCTGGTGGAAATCGGCGGCACGGTGGGTGACATTGAATCGCTGCCCTTCTTGGAAGCTGCGCGCCAATTGAGCCTGCGCGCCAGCCGCAATGACACCGCATTCGTCCACCTGACCCTGGTGCCGTACATCGCATCCGCCGGCGAGCTGAAGACCAAGCCGACCCAGCACAGCGTGCAAAAGCTGCGCGAAATCGGTATCTCTCCCGATGCACTGCTGTGCCGCGCCGACCGTCGCATTCCGGATGACGAGCGCGCCAAGATCTCGCTGTTCTCGAATGTGCGCGAAGAGGCTGTCATTTCCGTGTGGGATGCCGACACCATCTACAAGATTCCCCAGATGCTGCACGACCAGGGCCTGGACAAGATCATCTGCGAAAAGCTGGGCATCACTGCCAAGGCCGCCGACCTGTCCGTCTGGAACAAGCTGGTCTACGCGCTGGAGCATCCGAAGGCGGAAGTCACCATCGGCATGGTCGGCAAGTACGTCGACCTGACCGAGTCCTACAAGTCGCTGACCGAAGCGTTGCGCCATGCGGGCATTCATACCGAGAGCCGCGTGAACATCGAGTACCTCGACTCCGAAGAGATCGAGGAAAACGGCACCGCGAACCTCGCGAAGTACGACGCCATCCTGGTTCCGGGCGGCTTCGGCAAGCGCGGCGTGGAAGGCAAGATCGCCGCTGCACGCTATGCGCGCGAGAGCAAGGTTCCGTACCTCGGCATCTGCCTTGGCATGCAAGTGGCACTGATCGAATATGCGCGCAACAAGGCTGGCTTCTTGAAGTCCAATTCGACCGAATTCGATCCGGATACCGAACAGCCGGTCGTCGCGCTGATCACCGAATGGCAAAACCATGACGGCAAGGTCGAACGCCGCGACGTCAATTCTGACCTCGGCGGCACCATGCGACTTGGCGCGCAGACCTGCTCCGTCAAGCCGGGCACGATTGCAGCGGAAATCTACGGCGACAAGGTCACCGAGCGTCATCGCCACCGTTACGAAGCCAACAACCATTACCTGAGCCGCGTTGAAGAAGCAGGCCTGATCGTGTCGGCACGCACCCCGAACGAAGGCCTGTGCGAAATCATGGAATTGCCGCGTTCCGGCGAGAACGCCCATCCGTGGTTCGTCGGCGTGCAATACCACCCCGAGTTCAAGTCGACCCCGCGCGACGGCCACCCGCTGTTCATTTCCTTCATCAAGGCAGCGCTGGCGCACAAGCAGGCGTCGTCCGAGAGGAAAGCAGCATGAAGTTGTGCGGTTTTGAAGCAGGGCTCGACAAGCCGTTCTTCCTGATCGCCGGTCCTTGCGTCATCGAGTCGCCGCAGATGGCGCTCGATACCGCGGGCCAGCTCAAGGAAATCACGTCCCAACTGGGCATCCCGTTCATCTACAAGTCCTCGTTTGACAAGGCCAACCGCTCGTCCGGTTCGTCTTTCCGCGGCCTGGGCATGGAAAAGGGCCTGGAGATCCTCGCGGACGTGAAGAAACAGATCGGCGTGCCGGTGCTGACCGACGTGCATGAAATCGACGAGATCAAGCCGGTCGCGGCCGTCGTCGATGTATTGCAGACCCCGGCATTCCTGTGCCGCCAAACCGATTTCATTCGCGCTTGCGGCCAGTCGGGCAAGCCGGTCAACATCAAGAAGGGCCAGTTCCTTGCACCCGGCGACATGAAGAATGTCATCGACAAGGCCCGAGCAGCCGCGAAGGAAGTCGGTCTCGACCCGGACAACTTCATGGCGTGCGAGCGTGGCGTTTCCTTCGGCTACAACAACCTCGTTTCCGACATGCGTTCGCTCGCCATCATGCGCGAAACCGGCTGCCCGGTCGTGTTCGATGCAACGCACTCGGTGCAATTGCCGGGCGGGCAGGGCACATCCTCGGGCGGCCAGCGAGAATTCGTGCCGGTTCTCGCACGCGCTGCTGTCGCAGCCGGTATTTCCGGCCTGTTCATGGAAACCCATCCGAATCCGGCGGAAGCCATGTCGGACGGCCCGAATGCCGTTCCGCTCGGCCGCATGAAAGACCTGCTTGCCACGCTGGTTGAGCTCGACCGCGTCGTGAAGAAGGCAGGTTTCGTGGAAGCCGATTTTTCGTAATCGGCGTTGCGGTATTCCGGGGCGGCAGCGCGCCGCCTGACAATAATGAAGCAGAATTTGGCGCCGACCGCGCCCAACGGGATTTACTTTTTATCTGGGAGATTTTGAATGAGTGCTATCGTAGACATCATCGGCCGTGAAGTGATCGACTCCCGCGGCAACCCCACCGTCGAATGCGACGTGCTGCTGGAATCCGGCGTCATGGGCCGCGCGGCAGTGCCGTCCGGCGCCTCCACCGGCTCGCGCGAAGCGATCGAGCTGCGCGACGGCGACAAGAGCCGTTACCTGGGCAAGGGCGTGCTCAAGGCCTGCGAAAACATCAACACCGAAATCTCCGAAGCCATCATGGGCCTGGACGCTAATGAGCAGGCTTTCCTCGACCGCACCCTGATCGACCTCGACGGCACCGAGAACAAGTCCCGCCTGGGCGCCAACGCCACCCTGGCTGTGTCCATGGCCGTCGCCAAGGCGGCCGCCGAAGAATCCGGCCTGCCGCTGTACCGCTACTTCGGCGGCTCCGGCGCAATGCAGATGCCGGTGCCGATGATGAACGTCATCAACGGTGGCGCGCACGCCGACAACAACCTGGACCTACAGGAATTCATGATCATCCCGGTGGGCGCTCCGTCCTTCCGCGAAGCAATCCGCTACGGCGCCGAAGTGTTCCACACGCTCAAGAAGATCCTGCACGACAAGGGCCTCACTACCGCTGTCGGTGACGAAGGCGGTTTTGCTCCGTCCGTGGCAAACCACGAAGAAGCGATCAAGCTGATCCTGCAAGCCATCGAGCAGGCCGGCTACGAGCCGGGTACGCAGATCGCTCTGGGCCTCGACTGCGCCGCGTCCGAGTTCTACAAGGACGGCAAGTACCAGCTCTCCGGCGAAGGCCTGTCGCTGTCGTCGGCCGATTTTACCAACCTGCTGGCGACCTGGTGCGACAAGTACCCGATCATCTCGATCGAAGACGGCATGGCAGAGAACGACTGGGAAGGCTGGGCGACGCTGACCAACGCGCTGGGCAAGAAGGCGCAGCTGGTGGGCGACGACCTGTTCGTGACCAACACCAAGATCCTGCGTGAAGGCATCCAGAAGAACATCGCCAATTCCATCCTCATCAAGATCAACCAGATCGGCACGCTGACCGAGACCTTCGCGGCGATCGAGATGGCCAAGCGCGCGGGCTATACCGCCGTGATTTCGCACCGTTCGGGCGAGACCGAAGATTCGACGATCGCGGACATCGCTGTCGGCACCAATGCGCTGCAGATCAAGACCGGTTCCATGTCCCGTTCGGACCGCATGGCCAAGTACAACCAACTGCTGCGCATCGAGGAAGACCTGGGCGACATCGCCAGCTACCCGGGTCGTAGCGCGTTTTACAATCTGCGTTAATCCAACGTGACAGTGCAATGAAATTTGGGGGCAGCAGCCCCCAAATTTCTTTAGAATGCTCGCATGCGTCTCATCACCATCAGTCTCGCCGCCTTGCTCCTGCTGATCCAGTACCCGCTTTGGTTGGGGAAAGGCGGCTGGTTGCGCGTGTGGGACCTCGAAGGACAGGTCGAGGTCGCACAAAAGAAGAATGCCGACCTGAAGGCGCGCAACGACAAGCTCAACTCGGAAGTGCATGACCTGCGCGATGGGACAGGTGCGGTGGAAGAGCGTGCCCGTTATGAACTGGGCATGATCAAGAACGGCGAGATTTTCGTCCAGATCCTCGATCCGGGCAGCACGATTTCGACGGCGCCGAAGCCGGGCACCACGAAGTAAAAAAACGCCGGGATTTCCCGGCGTTTTCATTTTCAGTGGCGGGAACTGCCTGCAGGTTGCATCGCATCGGTCGCGTTACTGGTCGCAAACAGTTGCGCACAATCGACCTTGTCGAATTCGTAGTGCTGACCGCAAAAATCACAGTTGATCGCCAGCTTGCCGAGGTCGGACAGCGCGGAATCAATCTCCGGCTTGCCCAGCATGATCAGCATATGGCCAACCTTCTCCCGGCTGCAGCTGCAATGGAAGCTTGGATGCGCGGGTTCGAAAACGCGGATGGTCTCTTCCCAGAACAGGCGGCGTAGCAGCGTGTTGATGTCGGTGGCGAGCAGCTCTTCATTGCGCAGCGTAGAGGCAAGGATTACGGTATGGTTCCACGCATCCAGGTCGTCTGCCGCTTGTGCGCCGGTGCCGCCGTCGCGCGGCAGCTTCTGCAGCAGCAGCCCGCGTGCAACGTTTTCGTCCGCCGCCAGCCAGAGTTTGGTGTCCAGCTGCTCGGAGCGCTGCATGTAATTCTCGATCATGACCGCTACCGATTCGCCGTCCAGCGGAACGATCCCCTGGTAGGGCTGCTGGCCCGGCAGCTTGTCCGCCGGATCCAGCGTGATGACGAATCGTCCCTGGCCATGGGCATTGACCAGTTCCCGCAGGCCTGCGCCGTCGGGCACCACCGCGTCCGGTGCGAGCTTCGCGGTAGCGCGCATGCGCAGGCCGGAATCGCATTCGATCACCAGCAGCTTCACCGGGCCGTCGCCGTGCATCTGCAGGATCATCATGCCGTTGAATTTCAGGTTCGCCGTGAGCAGCGCCGCCGCAGCCAGCAATTCGCCGAGCAGCGATTTGACTGGGGCAGGGTAATCCTTGCGTGCCTGGATCTGCTTCCAGGTGTCAGAAATCTCGACCAGTTCGCCGCGCACCGCGGCGTTTTCAAATATAAATCGTTGCAGCGTATCCATCATTACCCAATTCGTTTCAGTTCCTTCTTGAACAGCTGGCCGCGCCTGACGTAGTTCGCGGTATTGCCGTGCATGCGCTTGATGTCTTCTTCGCTCAAGGTGCGCACGGCCTTGGCCGGCGAACCGATGATCAGCGAGTTGTCGGGGAATTCCTTGCCCTCCGTGATGAGCGCGCCGGCGCCGACGAGGGAATTGCGGCCGATCTTCGCGCCGTTCAGGATCACGGCCTGGATACCGACCAGCGAGCCTTCGCCGATCGTGCAGCCGTGCAGCATCGCCTGGTGGCCAATGGTGACGTTCTTGCCGATGGTAAGCGGATAGCCGGGATCGGTGTGGAGCACGCAGCATTCCTGCACGTTGCTGTTCTCGCCGACCGTGATAAGTTCATTGTCGCCGCGAATCGTAACCTCGAACCAGACGCTCGCATTCGCTTCGATGCGTGCCTTGCCGATAATGTTCGCGGACTCGGCGACGTAGGCGGACGGGTCGATCTCGGGGGCGTTGTCGCCCAATTGGTAGATGGCCATGGATTTCCGTAAAATCGGGAGTTTCGTGTGAATCCGACATTTTACCGCCCCTCGCATGAACCCATCGAACGACCGACCACTGGAATTGCGCGCGCTTGCACTGCATTGGCTGTGCGAATCCGATCCGGAAACCAAGGCTGCCGGGGTGCGCGCTTTGCAGGCAGCTTGGTTGCTGGGCAGTGTCGTCCTGGAAAGCGATGGAATGTTGTCGCCTCTGCAAGCAATTCCTGGCCGGCCGGATCGACCCGAACTCGTTCCGCCCCTTGCAGTAAAGCACCGCTCGATGCAAACAACCGAGGGCCGCGCCGCTATGATTCATGCGCTGGCGCATATCGAATTCAATGCGATCAACCTTGCGCTCGATGCAGTTTGGCGCTTTCCTGGTATGCCGGCGGATTATTACGCAGACTGGCTCAAGGTCGCAGCCGAGGAAGCACTGCATTTTTCGCTGTTGGAAGCGCATTTGCGTTCGCTCGGATTTGCCTATGGCAATTTCCCGGCGCACAACAGCTTGTGGGACATGGCGGAAAAGACTCGCGGCGACGTCCTTGCACGCATCGCGCTCGTGCCCCGGACGATGGAAGCGCGCGGACTGGATGCATCGCCTGCAGTGCGGGCCAAGTTAGCGCAGGCGGGTGATCATGCAGCGGCCGCGATCCTCGATATCATCCTGCGCGACGAAATTGGCCACGTCGCCACCGGCAATCGCTGGTTCGCCTGGCTGTGCTGGGAGCGCCGCCTTGACCCGATTGCCACGTACGCCGGACTTGCCCTGTTGCACAAGGCGCCGCAGCCGAGAAGGCCGTTCAACCTCGAGGCACGCCGTGCAGCCGGATTCACCGACGCTGAACTCGCTGAACTCCTTGCCTGAAACTTCTTTCTGGCAATAAAACGGAACCTTGCTTCCGTTACAAGGTCTTTGTTGGCATGGGCGTAAGCTCGCATACGAAAGGGAGTGCATCATGTTGAGATCCCATCACCTGTTTTCCAGGCTGCTCATTGCTGTTGGCATCGCGGTTGCCCTTGCAGCCTGTCAAAAAACCGAGACTGCAGCCGAAAAGGGACCTGCCGAGAAGGCCGGCCAGAAACTGGACCAAGCCGCCTCACGCGCCGGCGAAGAACTGAACAAGGCCGCTGAAGCTGCTGGCAAGGGCATGCAGCAGCTTGGCCAGAAGATTCAGGATAGCGCCGAGCAGGCGCAACAAGGCCAGCAGAAAAAAGAGTAAGACGCGATTTTTCCGCGACGCACTTGCGACCGGGCAGGACCGGATCGCAGGTATTTGCTTTGTGTAACGACAGCCAAATGCCATGGAGAAAAAGAAAGTCACACTCGCGCTGCAAGGAGGCGGATCGCATGGTGCCTTTACCTGGGGAGTGCTCGACCGGCTCCTGGAAGACAGCCGCATCGAGATCGAAGGCATCAGCGGCGCCAGCGCCGGCGCAATGAATGCAGTCGTGCTCGCGCACGGCATGACAGTTGGCGGACGCGATGGTGCACGGCAGGCGCTGGCCGATTTCTGGCACGCGGTGGCAAGCAGCGCACCGTACAGCCCCATCCCCGAGCACCTCGCAGCGTCGGCGAACCTTGCCGCACATTCCGACCTGCCGCCCGCGCTCAGGCCCTTGCTTTCGCTGCTCCGGTTCTTTTCGCCATACCAGCTCAATCCGTTTGATATCAACCCTTTGCGCGACATTCTCGCGAGGCAGGTCGACTTCGATCGCCTGCGCACGCAATGCGACTTGCGTCTTTTCATCGCAGCGACACATGTCAGCACTGGCACCTTGCGGCTGTTTCGGACGCGCCAGATGTCGATCGATGTCTTGCTTGCCTCCGCCTGCCTGCCCCTTCTGCATCGCGCGGTCGAGATCGACGGTGAAGCCTACTGGGATGGAGGGCTGACAGCCAATCCGCCGTTGTTTCCGCTGGTGCATAAATGCGATGCGCGCGATATCGTCGTCGTGCTGCTGCATCCCCAGCCGCGCCAGCATGTACCGATGACGGCCGACGATATCTGGCATCGGCTGACGGAAATGGGTTTCAGTTCAACCTTCTTTACCGAGCTGCAAGGCTTGATGCTGGTACAACGGGAGGCGAAGCGGGGATGGTTTGCGTTCGGGCGTCTGGAGCGGCGGCTGCGGCAGCTCAACATGCATGTCGTTGAGTCGCAGGAGCTGATGAGCCAGCTCGGCCGCCACAGCAAGCTCAATGCGAGCCCGGCTTTCATCAATGGCTTGCACGAAGAGGGCAGGCGGCGCGCC
>NZ_LSTO01000001.1:4495086-4538168 GCF_002211445.1 Noviherbaspirillum denitrificans
ACGCACAGCACGCGGCCGCCGGAAGTCGTCACCTTGCCGCCCGCCATCGTCGTGCCGGCATGGAAGGTCACGCAATCCGGCGTCTCGGCAGGAATGCCCGTGATTACGTCGCCCTTGCGCGGCGCGTCCGGATAGCCGGCGGCGGCCATCACCACGCCGAGCGCGGTGCGGCGGTCCCATTCCAGTTCGACCTCGTCCAGCGTGCAGTTGACCGCGTGTTCCATCACGCTCACGAAATCGGTCTTCAGGCGAGCCATGATCGGCTGGGTTTCGGGGTCGCCCATGCGGCAGTTGAATTCCAGCGTCTTCGGATTGCCCTTGGCGTCGATCATCAGGCCGGCGTACAGGAAGCCGGTGTACGGGATGCCGTCCTTCTGCATGCCCAGTACGGTCGGGTTGATGATTTCGCGCATCACGCGCGCGTGCAGCGAAGGCGTGACGATCGGGGCGGGCGAGTAGGCGCCCATGCCACCGGTGTTCGGGCCTTCGTCGTTGTCCTTCAGGCGCTTGTGGTCCTGGCTGGTGGCCAGCGGCAGCACGTGCTTGCCGTCCACCATGACGATGAAGCTGGCTTCCTCGCCAGCGAGGAATTCCTCGATCACGACGCGCGCGCCGGCATCGCCGAGCTTGTTGTCCGACAGCATCATGTCGACCGCGGCATGCGCCTCTTCGACAGTCATCGCCACGACCACGCCCTTGCCCGCGGCCAGGCCATCGGCCTTGATCACGATCGGGGCGCCTTTCTGGTTGATGTACTTGCGCGCGGAGGCGACATCCGAGAAGGTCTGGTAGTCAGCGGTCGGGATGCGGTGGCGTTTCATGAACGCCTTGGCGAAATCCTTGGAGCTTTCCAGCTGGGCGGCTTCCTTGGTCGGGCCGAATACCTTCAGGCCCTGCTCGCGGAAGATGTTGACAATGCCCGCAGCCAGCGGCGCTTCGGGGCCGACGACGGTCAGGGCGATGTGCTCCTTGATCGCGAATTGCGCCAGCCAGCCCGGATCGGTGATGTCGACATTCTGCAGGCGCGGGTCGGACGCGGTGCCGCCATTGCCCGGAGCAACATAAACCATTTGAATCCGCTCGGATTGCGCGAGCTTCCAAGCCAGGGCATGTTCGCGGCCGCCTGAGCCGACTACCAGAATTTTCATGGAGATATCGAAACGTTGGGGGGAGTGCAAACTGCACTCCCCAATTTACTTGTGAAACGGGTAAAGCGAAAGACAGACTTAGACAGTTCTTGCTATTTCTTATTCTTCGATGACGGCGTTGGTATACACCTCTTGCACGTCGTCGAGGTTCTCGATTGCGTCGAGCAGTTTCTGCATCTTGACGGCGTCGTCGCCGGTGAACACGGTCTCGGTGGACGGCTTCATCACGATTTCAGCCATTTCAGCCTTGAAGCCGGCCTTTTCCAGCGCGTCCTTCACGACGGAGAAGTCGTTCGGCGCGGTCAGCACTTCGATGCCGCCTTCCTCGTCGGTCACCACGTCTTCGGCGCCGGCTTCCAGCGCGGCTTCCATCAGCTTGTCCTCGTCTGTGCCCGGCGCGAAGAACAGCTGGCCGCAATGCTTGAACAGGAAGGCCACCGAACCTTCGGTGCCCATGTTGCCGCCAAACTTGCTGAATGCGTGGCGCACTTCGGCCACGGTACGCACGCGGTTGTCGGTCATGCAGTCGACGATGATCGCGGCGCCGTTGATGCCGTAGCCTTCGTAGCGGATTTCTTCGTAGTTCGCGCCTTCCAGGCCGCCGGTGCCGCGCTGGATCGCGCGGGTGACGTTATCCTTCGGCATGTTGGCGTCGGCAGCCTTTTCCACCGCCAGGCGCAGGCGCGGGTTGCTGTCCATGTCGCCGCCGCCCATGCGGGCTGCGACGGTGATTTCCTTGATCAGTCGTGTCCAAACCTTGCCGCGCTTGGCGTCAGCAGCAGCTTTCTTGTGCTTGATATTGGCCCATTTACTGTGTCCAGCCATGGTAATTCTTTCTTGGAAGTATTCGAGGAAGGGCGGCGGCACCGCGAGAATTGATCCAAAATAGCCGGGTGCCGGTCCGAAAACCAATCTACAATTTTACCATATCGACCCCCTCCAAAAACTTGCCGGAAAGTTCATAAAACATGTCAAAGAGCCTGTTGATCGCCAAGAACCAGGAGCAGGAACTCGTCCTGTTGTCCAACCTCGCCAACCGCCATGGCTGCATCACGGGCGCAACCGGCACTGGCAAGACGGTCACGCTGCAGGCCGTCGCGCAGGCGCTGTCCGGCATCGGCGTGCCGGTCTTCATGGCCGACGTCAAGGGCGACCTGTCCGGCCTGGGCAAGGCCGGATCGCCGACGCCGCGCATCAAGGAAAGGCTTGACCTGCTGAAACTGGACGAACCGGCATGGGCCGCCTGCCCGGTCACGTTCTGGGACGTGTTCGGCGAAAAGGGCCATCCGGTGCGCGCCACCGTGTCCGACCTCGGTCCGCTGCTGATCGCGCGCATGCTGAACCTGAACGAAGTCCAGGAAGGCGTGCTCCAGTTGGTGTTCAAGGTCGCCGACGACCTCGGCCTGCTGCTGCTCGACCTCAAGGATTTGCGCGCGATGCTGCAGAACGTCGCGGAAAACGCCGCCCAGCTGCAGGCGGAGTACGGCAACATTTCTCCGGCGAGCGTCGGCGCCATCCAGCGCGGGCTGTTGGCGATTGAAGAGCAGGGCGGCGACAAGTTCTTCGGCGAGCCCATGCTCAACATCATGGATTTCATGCAGACCGATGCGCAGGGCAAGGGCGTGGTCAACATCCTCGCCGCCGACAAGCTGCTGCAATCGCCGCGCCTCTACGCGATTTTCCTGCTATGGATGCTGGCCGAACTGTTCGAACACCTGCCCGAGGTCGGCGACCTCGACAAGCCGAAGCTGGTGTTCTTCTTCGACGAGGCGCACCTGCTGTTCGACGAGGCGCCCAAGGCGCTGCTGCAAAAGATCGAGCAGGTGGTGCGCCTGATTCGTTCCAAGGGCGTCGGCGTCTATTTCGTCACGCAGAACCCGCTCGACATTCCCGATACCGTGCTCGGCCAGCTCGGCAACCGCGTGCAGCATGCGCTGCGCGCCTACACGCCGCGCGACCAGAAGGCGGTGCAGACGGCGGCCGAAACCTTCCGTCCGAATCCGAAACTGGATACCGCGCAGGTCATCACCGAGCTGGGCGTGGGCGAGGCGCTGGTGTCCTTCCTCGACGAGAAGGGGCGCCCGAACATTGTCGAGCGTGCGTTTATCGTCCCGCCCGCATCGCAGATCGGCCCGATCACCGATGACGAGCGCAAGGAATTCATCGCGAATTCGATCGTGGCCGGCGTGTACGAGAAATCCGTCGACCGCGAATCCGCGTACGAAAAGCTGAAGGGCCGCGTGACGAAGGAAATGCCTGCGGAAGACGCGAAGCCGGCAAAGGGCAGGGCAGCGCCGCAGGCGGAAGCGCCTGCACCGCCGTCCGGCGGCGGGTTCGGCGATGTGCTCGGCGGCCTGTTCGGCGGAGGAGGCGGTGTCGGCCGGCGCAAGGACACCATGGTCGAAGCGATGGTCAAGTCCGCGGCGCGCAGCATCGGTTCGCAAGTCGGGCGCGAGATCATCCGTGGCGTTCTCGGATCCATTTTGAAGAAGTAAGCTGCCTCAATGTAAGAAAATCACGTCCGGCGTAAAATCGCCGGATGCTTTCCACCACTGATTCTCCGGCCGCGCGCCGGGCCTTCCTCACCGGCCTGGCGATCGCCATTTCGGGCGCCATCCTGTTTTCGGCCAAGGCCATCGTCGCCAAGCTGATCTACCGCTTCCACGTCGACGCAGTCACGCTGATCGCGTTCCGCATGCTGTTTTCGCTGCCCTTCTTTGCCGCAATCGCGTTATGGAAATCGCGCACGGAAGCGCCGCTGACCAACGGCGAGCGTGGCCGGATCGTCGTGCTGGGCCTGCTCGGTTACTACTTGTCGAGCTTCCTCGATTTCCTCGGGCTGCAGTACATTTCGGCCGGCCTCGAGCGGCTGATCCTGTTCCTCACGCCGTCATTCGTGCTGCTGATTTCGGTCGCTTTCCTGCGCAAGAAGATCAGGACGGCGGAGTGGATGGCGCTCGGCACTGCCTATCTCGGCACGGTGCTGGTCTTCCTGCATGACGTGCGGCTGGGCGGCCCGAATGTAGTGCTGGGCGGCGCCTTCGTGCTTGGCAGCGCGATCGCCTATGCGCTGTACCTGCTCCAGTCCGGCGAACTGGTCAAGCGTGTCGGCTCGCTGCGCCTCGTTGCATACGCAATGTGCGTGTCGAGCGTGGCATGCATCCTGCAGTTTTTCCTGCTGCGGCCGGCATCGATGCTGGTGCAGCCGATGCAGGTCTATGGCCTGTCGCTGGTGAACGCCGTCTTTTGCACGGTGTTCCCGGTATATTTGACAATGGAAGCGGTGTCGCGCATCGGCGCACCCACCGCATCGCAGGCAGGCATGATCGGTCCGGTGTCCACGCTCTTCCTCGGCGCGCTGATCCTCGGCGAACCGATCACCGGTATCCAGATGGCCGGCACGGCGCTCGTGCTGGCCGGGATTTATTTATTGTCCAAGAAGAAAGCATAGGGAAAACCATGGACCTCGGAATTGCAGGAAAACACGCGCTGGTCTGCGGCGCCAGCAAGGGACTGGGACGCGGCTGCGCGGAAGCGCTCGCCGCCGAGGGCGTGCACGTCACCATCGTTGCGCGTACCGCCAGTGAACTGGAAGCCACCGCGCAGGAGATCCGCCAGAAGTACGGCGTCACCGTGACCGCTGTCGCCTGCGACATCACCACGCCGGCAGGACGCGCGCAGGCGCTCGCGGCCTGCCCGAATCCCGACATCCTCGTGACCAATGCAGGCGGACCGCCTCCTGGCGATTTCCGCAAGTGGTCGCGCGACGACTGGATCGCGGCCATCGACGCCAATATGCTGACGCCGATCGAACTCATCAAGGCGACTGTCGACGGCATGATGAGCCGCCGCTTCGGCCGCATCGTCAACATCACCTCCAGCGCGGTGAAGGCGCCGATCGACATCCTCGGCCTGTCGAATGGCGCGCGTGCGGGCCTGACCGGTTTCGTTGCCGGCATCGCACGCAAGACGGTGGCGCAGAACGTGACGATCAACAACTTGCTTCCCGGCCAGTTCGATACCGACCGCCTGAAGAAGACGCTCGGCTCGGCGGCGAGCACCACCGGCAAGAGCATGGATGAAGTGTTCGAGGCGCGACGCTTGCAGATACCCGCGCAGCGCTTCGGCGACCCGGCTGAATTTGGCGCGGTTTGTGCATTCCTGTGCAGCGTGCATGCCGGCTACATGACAGGGCAGAACGTGCTGCTCGACGGCGGCAATTATCCGGGAACCTTCTAAATGAAAAAACGCATCGCCCTGATTGCCCACGACCAGAAGAAGGACGACATGGTCGACCTCGCCTCGGAGTTCGCCGACCTGTTGCGGCAGTGCATCCTCGTCGCGACCGGCACCACCGGCAAGCGCCTGCACGACGAGGTCGGCCTGACCGTCGAACGCAAGCTCTCCGGCCCCTACGGCGGAGACATGCAGATCGGGGCGGAGCTGGTCGAAGGCAAGATCGACCTCGTGATCTTCCTGCGCGACCCGATGACGCCGCAGGCGCACGAACCCGACATCAATGCGCTGGTCCGCGCCTGCGACGTCCACAACATCCCCTGCGCCACCAACGTCACGTCGGCCCGCATGATGCTGACGCAACTGGTGCCGCATCACCACCATAGTCATAACTAGGGAGTTCCCATGGCAAAGGCAATTCGAATCAACCAGGTTGGCGGACCGGAAGTGATGGAATACGTCGACGTCGAAGTCGGCGATCCCGGACCGGGCGAAGCGCGCGTGCGCCAGATGGCGTGCGGGCTGAATTACATCGATGTCTACTTCCGCACCGGCGCCTATCCGCAGCCGCTGCCCGCCGGCCTCGGCATGGAAGGCGCGGGCGTGGTGGAAGCGGTGGGCGAGGGCGTCACCCACGTCAAGCCGGGCGACCGCGTCGCCTATGCGGGCCGCCCGACCGGGGCCTATGCTGAACTGCGCGTGATGCCGGCGTCGGTGCTCGTCCGGCTGCCCGATTCGATCGACTTCGACACCGGCGCGGCGATGATGCTGCAGGGCCTGACCGTGCAGTACCTGTTCCGCCGTACCTTCCCGCTGAAGGGCGGCGAAACCATCCTGTTCCATGCGGCCGCGGGCGGCGTCGGCCTCATCGCCTGCCAGTGGGCACGCGCGATTGGCGTGACGATGATCGGCACCGTCGGCTCGGACGAGAAGGCGGCGCTGGCCAAGGCGCACGGCTGCACGCACACCATCAACTACAACACCGAAAACTTCGTCGAGCGCGTCAAGGAAATCACCAACGGCAAGGGCGTGCCGGTGGTCTACGATTCGATCGGCAAGGATACCTTCACGGGTTCGCTCGATTCACTGTCGCCGCTGGGCATGATGGTCAGCTTTGGCAGCGCTTCCGGTCCGGTGCCGCCGTTTGGGCTGCAGGAACTGGCGTCGCGCGGTTCGCTGTTCATCACGCGTCCGACGCTGTTCACCCATACCGCCAAGCGCGAAGACCTCGACAACATGGCGGCCGACCTGTTCGGCATGGTGGAAAGCAAGAAGGTCAAGATCGACATCAACCAGCGCTATGCGCTGAAGGATGTCGCCCAGGCGCACCGCGACCTCGAGGCGCGCAAGACCACCGGCTCCACCATCCTGCTGCCGTGAGCGACAAGCCCGACAATCCGATGGACCACCCGCCGGAACAGCCGGCGGGTTCCGACGATGCGCCCAAGTTCGGGCGCCTGCTGATCATCCTCGGCGCTGCGGTGCTGGTGATCGTCGCGGTCACCTTCATCTCCGAAGCGATGTATTCCTGATGTCTCCCCGCGCCCCGGGCAAGAGCGCGATTGCGCCGGACCGCCTGGCCATGCTGCACACCATGGCGTTCGCCGCGTTGCGCCTGTGCGCGGGGCAGCTCGATGCCTTCACCTCGCGCCTCGAACAGGTGCTCGAGGCACGCATCGCCGATGCCGCAGGCGTGACCGAAAGCGAATTGTTCCAGGGCGCGCACCAGCGCCTGCAAGCACACCGCGCCACCTTCCAGCGCCTGGTCGCCGACAGCCTGCAGCGCGCGCTGATGCAGGCGGTGCAGGATGCGGCGGACCATGCGGCCTCGGTCAGCGGCCACGGCGCGCTCGACCTCTCCCACGCCACCTTTGCCGCAATGGAACGCAAGGTGATCGTCGACAACCTCAGCCAGGCCATGGACCGCGCCGGCGCCGCCGAACTCGCGGTGCTCAGCCTGCGCATTGCGCACTGGCTGGACGTGGAAGAGATCGGCTCGGCGCACAACCCGTTCCGCTCCGCGGTCTTCCTCAAGGCCATTGCCGACGCCTGGAGCATCTTCGATCCGGAGGAAGACAGGCACAGGCTGGTGCTGCGCCAGATGGATGCTGCGGTTTTCCTCGACCTGGTCCCCGTCTGGCAGGCGCTGAACCAGGAGCTTGCCTTGCGCAAGGTATTGCCGGATGCGGAGTGCCTGCTGAGCGAACGCGGAAAGCAACGCGCGCCGATTCCGCCGCCCCCTGCCGACGAGGCATTGCGGCAATGGCTGGCGCCTGAAGGCATGCTGACGGTAAATGTGGCCCGCGCCGATGCGCTTGCGGACGATATGCTGGCTTGGCTCATGGATTTCGACGCGGTTCCCGCGCGTATCAGGCAGCTCCTGGCGACGGAGCCGCTGAAACAGGCCATCCTCGGCGACCCGCAATTCTTTTTCGATGCACGCCATACGCTGCGTCGCGCGCTGGAATCCATTCTTGCCGCGGGCCTCGGATGCCGCGCGGACGGTGAAGAAGATGTACTGATCCACCGCATCGCCGCTGCCATTGCACGCCTGCCTGGGCAATGCGAGGGCATCGCCGATGAACTGGATATCCTGGCCGCGCGAGAAAGCCGCGTCTCCGATGAGCGCTTGCGGAACGAGATTGCCGCCGCGGTTGCCCAGGAAAACATCGCGCAGGCCGAACGCCGCGCGCAGGAAGACGTGCGTGCGCGCATCGAAAGCGGCGAGGTCGAGCCCGTCATCGAAACCTTCCTGCGGGAGCAATGGCTGCGCGTGCTGGTGTTCGCCTACGGTATTCGCGATGCCAAGCCCGACGTGCTGGACAAGGTGCGGTTCGCCATGGACGACCTGGTTGCCAGCGTGCAGCCGCGCCAGGATGCGGCGGATCGCAAGGCGCTCGCCGAGCGCCTGCCCAGCCTGCTTTCGTTGCTCAATGCGTGGCTCAACGTCGTGAAATGGGAAGGGCAGGAACGCGAAGCATTCTTTTCCGCGCTGGCCGGCCTGCATGCCACTGCCATGCGCGGCCCGGATGCGACGTCCAGCGAACTCGAACGCCGCATGGACAGGATGGAGCGTGCCAGCGAACACGACCTCGACCGGCGCGCGGAGGAACAGCGGGCGGACGCCCTCGCTCCCTGCATGCAGGAAATCGCCCGGCTGCTGCCGGGCGCGTGGTGTGAATTCGTGCGTAATGACGGCAGCAGGCTCAACTGCAAACTGCTCTGGGTGAGCCCCGCCGGCAGCCGCTTCATTTTCACTGGCCGGCAGGGGCAATTGCTGTTCACGCTGGACCGTGACGGGCTGGCGCAGGGCATGTACGCGGAACGGGTGGCCGGCCTCCCGGTTGGGGAATTTGTGACGCGCGCGATTGCCGCTGTATTGCCCAAACTTCTTTAATCCATCTTCAGCTCGATGTGTCGTGGTACGCCGTTCTTGCCCGGAAACTCGGTGAACGCGCTGCGCACCATGTAGGGCATGACGGACGCCAGCGACCCGTTGGTGCCTTCGCTGACTACAGTCGTCTCGAACAGTTTCTTGCTGTCCGACATGCGCGCCAGCGTCACGCGCAGCTGGCGGTTGAACAGGTGATACTGCGACACGCGCTGCTCGACCACGGGCGGGCCGAACCAGAACGGATCGTAGAACGGGCCGTAGTAGCCGCGCCATGCCGGACCATACCAGTACGGATACGGATTGACGACCACCGGATACACCTCGCGCACGTCACGGCCGTTGATGCTGTAGCTGAGCGCCGCTTTCAGCGCCGGCTTTGTGCCGCTCGGTGCTTCACTGAAACCCAGCTGGTTCAGCTCGTGGCGCACCAGGTTTTCGTAATTCTTGTACTCCAGGCTGTCGTTCTGTTCCTTCGTGCGTTCGAACACGTAGGATTTGTCGGCCAGGGTGTCGGGCCATTCGTGGAAGGTGGTGACGTCGCTGCGGATGATCGTGCCGCAACCGACGACCAGGGTGCTGACGGCCAGGATGCAGGCGGACAGCAATGCTTTCATGATGTTCTCCAGCGGATCGGTGTCTTGATGCCAGTATAGAAATTAGGTCGGTACCGGTGCGTAAAGATCCGTAACGTTTTGTAACCTAACGTGGACTCTTGAAAAAGCCTTACAAAAATATATAAGCTTTCCTGCTAACGCGGGCTCTCGAAGAAGATGTAATTCGAGCCGTAGTCACTGACCTCGAAGTAGACCTTCTTTTCCCCCGGATCGACCACCATGTTCAGGTTCTCGTCCAGCACGCCGTATCCGTAACGGTAGGGCCGCGGTTGGTTGTCGCTCGTGCCCATCGCCGTCGAAATCTTGTCTACGTGGATGAAGCGGCGCACCAGCTTGTCGCCGGCGTAGATCTCCAGGACGCCATTGGTGCCGGTCCAGTTCTGCACGCTGCGGCTGATCTGGTTTTGCTGCTCCTGCGTGCAGGCGGAAAGCAATGCCGAAATGGCAACTACGAAAAGCGCAAAGGATGATTTCATGTATGGGTCCTCGCCGCTGACGGTTGGTAAAATAGCAGTTTGTCGCGTCATTATCCCCTGATTGCCTGCTTATGCGCACTGATACTCCCCAGACGATTTATCGCAAGGACTACACCCCTCCCAGCTACTGGGTCGATACCGTCGAAATGGGCTTCGATCTCGATCCCGAGGCCACCCACGTCGCCACCCGCATGACCCTGCGCCGCAATCCCGACAGCCCGAACCGCAATCTCGTGCTGGTCGGCGAGTCGCTTCGGCTGGAGCAACTGCGCATGAACGGCAAGGATCTGTCCAAGCGCCAGTACGCGCTCGGCCGCGGCACGCTGGAAATCTTCAATCCGCCGGACAACGTGACGCTCGAGATCGAGACCGTTACCCATCCCGCCATGAACACCTCGCTGATGGGCCTGTACGTGTCCAACGGCAACTTCTTCACCCAGTGCGAGGCGGAAGGCTTCCGCAAGATCACCTATTTCCCCGACCGTCCGGACGTGATGGCGAAGTACACCGTGATGTTGCGTGCCGACAAGGAAAAGTACCCTGTACTGCTGTCCAACGGCAACCTCATCGAGCAGGGCGATATTGGCGACGGCCGCCACTACGCGGTCTGGGAAGATCCGTTCAAGAAGCCGTCCTACCTGTTCGCGCTGGTCGCCGGCAAGCTGGTGTGCCAGGAAGAAACCTACACGCTGAAATCCGGCCGCGAAGTGCTGCTGCAGGTGTGGGTGGAAGACGGCAACCTCGACAAGACCCAGCATGCAATGGATTCGCTCAAGAACAGCATCCGCTGGGATGAGGAACGCTTCGGCCTGGAACTGGACCTCGACCGCTTCATGATCGTCGCCGTCAGCGACTTCAACATGGGCGCGATGGAAAACAAGGGCCTCAACATTTTCAACACCAAGTTCGTGCTGGCCAATCCGCGCATTGCCACCGATACCGATTACGCCGGCATCGAATCCGTGGTCGGCCACGAATACTTCCACAACTGGACCGGCAACCGCGTCACCTGCCGCGACTGGTTCCAGCTGTCGCTGAAGGAAGGCCTGACCGTCTTCCGCGACCAGGAATTCTCGGCCGACCTGATCGGCACCGACAGTGGCCGCGCGGTCAAGCGCATCGAGGACGTGCGCGTGCTGCGCCAGGCGCAGTTCCCGGAAGACGCCGGCCCGATGGCGCATCCGGTGCGTCCCGACTCTTACGTCGAGATCAACAATTTCTACACCGTCACGATCTACGAAAAGGGCGCCGAAGTCGTGCGCATGTACCAGACCCTGCTCGGCCGCGACGGCTTCCGCAAGGGCATGGACCTGTACTTCGAGCGTCATGACGGACAGGCGGTTGAATGCGACGATTTCCGCGCCGCGATGGCCGATGCCAACGGCCGCGACCTGAAGCAGTTCGAACTCTGGTACAGCCAGGCCGGCACGCCGCGCTTGAAGGTGGATACCGAATATGACGCCGACGCGCAGACCTATGCCGTCACGCTCACGCAATCCTGCCCGCCAACACCCGGCCAGGCAGAGAAGCAGCCCTTCCACATCCCGGTCGCCATCGGCCTGCTCGATGCGCGCGGCAAGGACATGCCGCTGCGCCTTGAAGGCGAGCAACAGGATGAAGCGCCCGCGACCATGGTGCTGGAACTGACCGAAGCCACCCAGACTTTCCGCTTCAAGCAAGTGACCGAACGCCCGGTACCCTCGGTGCTGCGCGGTTTCTCCGCGCCGGTCGTGCTCGACATCGCGTACACCGACGACGAACTCGCCTTCCTGATGGCCAACGACAGCGACGCGTTCAACCGCTGGGAAGCCGGCCAGCGCCTGGCGATGCGCCGCATGCTCGCGCTGACCGGTGCAGTGCAGAACAACCAGGCATTGAGCGACGCCGAACTCGAAGAAGGCACGCTCAACGACGCCTTCCGCGCCGCCCTCAACGACGAAGCGCTCGACCCCGCCTTCCGCGAACTCGCGCTCACACTGCCGTCGGAAACCGTGGTCGCCGAGCAGATGGACGTCATCGATCCGCACGCCATCCACGCGGTGCGCCGCTTCCTGCGCCGCTCGCTGGCCTCGTCCCTGCGCGGCGACTGGATGGTCGCGTACCAGGCCAACCGCACGCCGGGCACCTACAGCCCCGATGCGATCGCCGCCGGAAAGCGCGCGCTGAAGAACCTCGCACTTTCCTACATTGTCGAGAACGACGACGCCGATGCGCACCACCTTGCGCAGACGCAGTACGACAATGCCAACAACATGACCGACCGCATCGCGGCCCTGACCGCGCTCGCCAACAGCAGCGCGCCCGGCCGCGCCGACGCACTCAACAGCTTCTACGAGGAATTCGAGCAGGAAGCGCTGGTGGTTGACAAGTGGTTCGCGCTGCAGGCCATGTCGCGCACCACGGACGTTGCCGCCGTGCGCGCTCTGATGAAGCACCCGGCCTTCACACTCAAGAACCCGAATCGCGCCCGCAGCCTGATCTTCAGCTTCTGCAACGGCAACCCGTCGCAGTTCCATGCGGTGGACGGCAGCGGCTACCAGTTCTGGGCCGAGCAGGTGATCGCGCTCAACGCAATCAACCCGCAGGTCGCCGCCCGCCTGGCACGCACACTCGACCGCTGGCGCAAGTACGCACCGGCATTGCAGGAGAAGATGCACGCCGCACTGAAGAAGGTCGCCGCCACCAAGGAACTGTCGAAGGACGTCCTCGAGGTCATCACCAAATCCATCTCCAACTAACTTAGCCCTTACCGGAAAAATCCATGAAAAGAGTCAGCCTGACGCAGTACCTGGTCGAAGAGCAGCGTCTGTACAACAACATCCCCGCCGAGCTGCGCCTGCTGATCGAAGTCGTCGCGCGTTCCTGCAAGACCATCAGCCATGCCGTCGGCAAGGGCGCGCTGGGCGAGGTGCTGGGCAGCGCCGGCAGCGAGAACGTGCAGGGCGAAGTCCAGAAGAAGCTCGACATCATCTCCAATGAGATGCTGCTCGAAGCCAACGAATGGGGCGGCCATCTCGCGGCAATGGCGTCCGAGGAAATGGAAGGCATCCATCCCATTCCCAATCGTTACCCCAAGGGCGAATACCTGCTGCTGTTCGATCCGCTCGACGGCTCCAGCAACATCGACGTCAACGTCTCGATCGGCACCATCTTCTCCGTGCTGAAGGCGCCGGACGGCATGGCAGAACCGACCGAAAAGGACTTCCTCCAGTGCGGCGCGAAGCAGGTTGCCGCCGGCTACGCGGTGTACGGCCCGCAAACCGTGCTGGTGCTCACCACCGGCAATGGCGTCAACTGCTTCACGCTCGACCGTGAAATGGGTTCCTGGGTGCTGACCCAGCGCGACATGAAGATCCCGGCCGAGACCAAGGAATTCGCGATCAACGCCTCCAACGCCCGCCACTGGTATCCGCCGGTCAAGCGCTACGTCGACGAAATGCTCGCCGGCGAAACCGGCGTGCGCCAGAAGAACTTCAACATGCGCTGGATCGCCTCCATGGTCGCCGACGTGCACCGCATCCTGAACCGCGGCGGCATCTTCATGTACCCGGCCGACGCCCGCGAACCGGACAAGCCGGGCAAACTGCGCCTGATGTACGAAGCCAACCCGATGGCCTTCATCGTGGAACAGGCGGGCGGCGCCGCAACCAACGGCAAGCAGCGCATCCTCGACGTCCAGCCGCAGAAGCTGCATGAGCGCGTGGCGGTATTCCTGGGTTCGCGCAGCGAAGTCGAGCGCGTGACCAGCTACCACGCGGAGTAAGGGATTTCCGCGAGGCGGGATGCAAAATGTTGAGCAATTTGCATCGGTTTTCCGGTCATGATGCGTTTATCGCAAGGCCGGAAATCAGCGCACTAGCGGATCTGTAACTTTTTTTGGTAGAATCGTCGTTTTCGCTGATGTAGCTCAGTCGGTAGAGCAACTGATTCGTAATCAGTAGGTCGGACGTTCGATTCGTCTCATCAGCACCAGAATGCAAACGGCCCGCAGCGATGCGGGCCGTTTTGTTTTTGTTGGCTGGTTTTACCGTCAGTCGTGACTCGACATCAATTCCGGCGTAAAAAAGCGATCCTTCATCTCTTCCAGCCCCAGATCCTGCAGCACCTGCTGCAAGCGCTTGCTTGGACGGCCGGCAGGCAGTCCCTTGTAGGTGGCAATAATCAGTTCATTCTTCATGGAATGCTCCCACCCCACGAGTTCCGTCACGTTGACCTGGTAGCCATGCGCTTCGAGTTGCAGGCAGCGCAGGACATTGGTCACATGGCTGCCAAATTCACGGGTGTGGATGGGATGGCGCCAGACTTCGGTCAAGGCGTCCCGGCCCAGTGATTTGCCTTTGTTTTTCTTCAACACGGAAGCAACTTCCGCCTGGCAGCACGGCACGAGCACGATGAACTTCGCTTTCTTCTGCAGTGCGAAGCGAATGGCGTCATCGGTGGCGGTATTGCAGGCATGCAGCGCGGTGACGATATCGATCGTTGCGGGCAACTGCGTCGACGTGATTGATTCAGCTACCGATAAATTCAGGAACGACATGCCGGGGAAGTTCAGCCGCTGCGCCAGCTCCTGAGATTTCTTTACCAGTTCATCGCGGGTCTCGATGCCGTAGATGTGCGATTTGTCGGCCAGGTTCTTGAAGAACAGGTCATAAATGATAAAGCCGAGGTAGGACTTTCCTGCGCCATGATCCACGAGCGTGATATCAGCATGGTCCTGCTGTACATCCTGCAATAGCGGTTCGATGAACTGGTACAGGTGGTAGACCTGTTTCAGTTTTCTGCGACTGTCCTGGTTCAATTTTCCGTCGCGCGTCAGGATATGCAGCTCTTTCAGCAGCTCGATCGACTGGCCGGGTTTGATATTCAGGTCGTTGCTCATGGCGGAAAAAAATTGAGTAGAGGGTTCTCGTCTCAACGGGAAGTACGTCGAACATCACCGGCTGGGCGCGGTGCTCGTGTCTCCAGGTGCCGAAACGTTACGCGACCTTTCGTCAAGTCGTAAGGAGAGAGTTCGATTGTTACGCGATCGCCAGCCAGGATGCGGATATGGTGCTTGCGCATCTTGCCACCGGTATAAGCGATCAGGGTGTGACCATTTTCGAGTGTGACGCGAAATCGGGAATCCGGGAGGATTTCGTCAACTTTGCCTTGCATTTCAATGAGTTCTTCTTTCGCCATTGCCAATCCTTATTCTGTCGATGAATTCTGCAAAAAGAATGCAGAGTAAATATTTGCCACTAATGCAATCGAATATCAATTCGAATGCAGGGGTACGCTTTTCAGCGTAAAGAGGGAGCTTGCCGAGGGGTGAACGATATGACCACCATCACGCATTTGTTGCGTCTGGATGGATTGGCAATGCGGTGTTGAGGCTGCCGTGAGCCGAGTCAGATACAGCCACAACAGAGGTAAGCAAACTGCTGCAGCATCATCATTGTAACACGCCCGGGATTTGGCCATTCGTGCTGTGCGCCATTGCTTCCCGGTTTTGTGGCGGAGGCGCGCCTGCCTTCGAGAATGCCATGTGTATCCAGTTTCCCCTTGGCCGGGAAGAATCGCTGAATCTGCGCGTCCAGAACGCCAGGCGGGTCAGCACCTTTTGCGCAATGCTGCGCTCGGGAGGTGGAAGGAGCTTGCTCCCGCAATGCACACAGGGCTCTTCCTGCACGTAGGTGCCGTACGGATTCCCGGCACGGTCCATCAGCCATGCGGACAGTGCATTGGTTCTTTCAGTGGTCTGGCCGGCAAACGCCACTGTTCTCACAGAGCACAAGGGAAAGAGCTGCGCGAGTCTTTGTTCGTCAAAACTGTTCACATGTCCCCAGGGCGGGTTGGTTTGCCGGCAGGTGTAGCAGGTCGTACGGCCGAAACGCAAGTCTTGCTTGTATGGCACGCCGATTACCAAGGTGCCGCGGCATACCCGTTCCAGTTCCCCGCATACCCTGGAAAGCAATGGCGGGGGGATATGTTCAAGTACTTCGGCGCAGAAAACCAGGTCGATCGCGTTGTCCTCGTAGGGCAATGCGGCGGCGTTGCCGGCGACGCATTCCACCCGGGGATGCGAAATGCGCGGCAGTGTCAGGTCCAGCGCAATCACCCGGTCGAAACGTTCGGCGAGCAGGAGGGAAAAATGGCCGTCGCGCGCGCCTATGTCGAGGGCAAGCTTTCCTGCTGCCGGAATGAGGGAGAGCAGGCTCCCAGCACGTTCGCGTTCCGCAGATGATGCCCGGTAATGTGAAAGATCCAAGAGTTGCTCCCTGGGGTAGCCTTTTGCCAATCGCGGTGTAGCCATTGTTCTTGGTCAAGCTTCACGATCCAGCGTAGACTGGAAAGCCGGCAACTTCCAGAAGGAGTTCACATGTCCTTGTTTACGCTCCCCCGAGGCGCTTTCCTGGCGCTGTGTCTTTCTGCTTCGGCCGTCATGGCGGCTTCCCTGGCGGACTTGTCCAACCAGGATGCGGCGGGCGGGCTGAAGGCGGCCCTCGAACGGGGTTCCAATGCCGCCGTGGCCCGGCTTGGCGTGGAGAACGGCTTCCTCAATAACGACAAGGTAAAGATCCAGCTGCCGTCGATCCTTGAACAGGCGCGGCCGTTGTTGAAGATGACCGGGAAGGGCAAGCAGCTCGACGAGCTGGTCGTGTCGATGAACCGCGCGGCGGAAGCGGCCGTCCCGATGGCCAAGCCGCTGCTGGTCAACGCAGTCAAATCCATGACCCTCACCGACGCCAAGCAGATCCTGACAGGCGGCGAGACCTCGGTGACCGATTTCTTCCGCGAGAAGACGTCGGCCGAGCTTGCAGTGAAGTTCCTGCCAATCGTGAAGAAGGTCACCGACCGTTCCAACCTGTCGGCGATGTACAACGGCGCGATGTCGCAGGCGTCGAAACTGGGTGTCGGCTCGGACCAGGCGACCGTGGAGGGCTATGTGACGCAGAAGGCGCTCGATGGCTTGTACACGATCATCGCCGAAGAGGAGCGTGCGATCCGCAAGGATCCGATCGGCACGGGCAGCAAGATCATCGGCAAGGTGTTCGGCGCGTTGAACTGATTCAGCCAATCCCCGGGTAATCCAGCACCAGCCGGTGGTGCAGATGTCTTGCCTCGCGCAACGCGTGCAGCAGCCTCTTGCGATCCGGCGCATCGAGCGCCGCAGGGGCGACATGGTTGTGCATTTCTTCACCGCGCCGAAAACAGGCCTGCTGGTGCCTCAGCCTGAGCGTCTGGATGAAATGAAACGCCCCGATCCATCGCTCAGCATCGCTCGGATGCAGGCGGTTGGCCTTTGCCGCGAGGCGGAAACGGTCGGCGGTGTTGACGGCATGCGTGCCGCTGGCAAGCCCGTAGATCCGGGCGCCGTCGATGAAGAGGGACGCGGCCTTGATCTTGAGGTCGATCGTGCCGCGGTATTTCCCTTTCCTTTCCACCGCAAACCGCCTGATCAGCCCTAGCGGGACTTCGCGCTGCAGCGCGTTGGCGGCCATCTGGTAGAGGAAGCGCGGGTTGCCGGAAGCTTCCTCTGCAAGCCAGTTGCCCAGTTCTTCCGCGAGCGCGTGTTCGCCGAACAACGGGCGCAAGTCGAAGAAAATGCTGGCATTGAGCAGCGCCTGCGGATCGCCTTCGAAGATCCATTCGCGGAAGCGTTCCTTCCATTCGTGCAGGCTCAGGCACCATTCGGGATTGCCCGCCATGACCTTGCCCGTGCACAGGGGGAAGCCGCAGGCGTCAAGGGCGTCGTTGATCCGCTGCGCCATCTCGAGCAGGCGGGGACGGGCAGGCTCGGCCTCATCCGCAAAGATGAGGCCATTGTCCTGGTCGCTCAGGAGCGTCTGTTCCTGGCGGCCTTCGCTGCCGAGTGCGATCCAGCACCACGGCAAGTCCGTGGGTGCCCTGTCCGCTGCGATGACTTCGACCACGCGGCACGCCAGCACGTCGTTCACGGCGGAGATGATGCGCGTGGCCGGCTCGGCGCCGCCCGCTGTGTCGACGAGGCGATGCGCGAGTGCACGGATTTGCGCGGCGGCCTGCTTCAGGCCGGGTACATCGTGCGCCGCCGCCGTGATGGCGCGCGCCTGCAGCAGCGGTGTTTCGCTGCTGGAGAGGGCGGGTTGCGATGTATCCGGTTCAAGCATCAGGATGATCGCCGCATTTGCATGCGGCCAAATAAAAAACCCCGGGGTAAGCGCCCCGGGGTTTGTTCGAGCCTGCCTGTTTAGTGGGCAGAGGCTGCCGCGGCGCCGATACCGGTTTCCGAGCGCACCTTTTGCGCTTCGAAGCCGATGCGGTCCTCGCGGGAGCGCGCGCTGCTGTCAAGGATGGAGAACAGCCAGATGCCGACGAAACCGGCGGTCATCGAGAACAGGGCTGGCGAAGTATAAGGGAAGATCGCCGCCTTGTAACCGAAGACATCGACCCACACCGACTTCGACAGCACCGTCAGCACGACGGCGGTGATCAGGCCGAGGAAGCCGCCGATGGTCGCGCCGCGGGTGGTGCAGCCCTTCCACAGCACGGACATGAACAGCACCGGGAAGTTGGCCGACGCGGCGATCGCGAAGGCGAGCGACACCATGAATGCGATGTTCTGCTTCTCGAACACGATACCGAGCACGACGGCGATGATGCCGAGGATGACGGTGGTCGCACGCGAGACGCGCAGTTCGTTTTCGCTGGTGGCCTGGCCCTTCTTGATGACGGTGGCGTACAGGTCGTGCGACACGGCCGATGCGCCGGACAGCGTGAGGCCGGCAACCACGGCGAGGATGGTGGCGAAAGCCACGGCCGAGATGAAGCCGAGGAACACGTTGCCGCCGACCGCGGTGGCGAGGTGGATCGCCGCCATGTTGCTGCCGCCGAGGAGCTTGCCTGCTGCATCCTTGAATGCCGGGTTGGTGCTGACCAGGACGATCGCGCCGAAGCCGATGATGAAGGTCAGGATGTAGAAGTAAGCGATCCAGGTGGTAGCCCAGAACACCGACTTGCGTGCTTCCTTCGCGCTCGGCACGGTGAAGAAGCGCATCAGGATGTGCGGCAGGCCGGCGGTGCCGAACATCAGCGCCATGCCGAAGGAGACTGCCGAGATCGGATCCTTGATGAAGGTGCCGGGGCCCATGATGGCGTCCTTCTTCTCATGGATTTCGACCGACTTCGCGAACAGCGCTTCCGGGCTGAAGTTGAACTGCGACATCACGACGAAGGCCATGAAGGAGGCGCCGGACAACAGCAGGATCGCCTTGATGATCTGCACCCAGGTGGTGGCGGTCATGCCGCCGAAGAGCACGTACACCATCATCAGCGAGCCGACCAGAACGACCGCGATCCAGTATTCGAGACCGAACAGCAGCTTGATGAGCTGGCCTGCGCCGACCATCTGCGCGATCAGGTAGAACGCGACGACGACCAGCGTGCCCGATGCGGCGAAGGCGCGGATCGGCTTTTGCTCGAAGCGGTAGGCGGCGACGTCGGCGAAGGTGAAGCGGCCGAGGTTGCGCAGGCGTTCGGCCATCAGGAAGGTGATGACCGGCCAGCCGACGAGGAAGCCGATCGAGTAGATCAGGCCGTCGTAGCCATTGAGGAAGACCGCGGCGGAAATGCCGAGGAAGGAAGCAGCCGACATGTAGTCGCCTGCAATCGCGAGACCGTTCTGGAAGCCGGTGATGCCGCCACCCGCCGTATAGAAGTCAGCGGCGGACTTGGTCTTGGCAGCTGCCCACTTGGTAATGAACAGGGTCATGATGACGAACACGCCGAACATCGAGATGGCGGTCCAGTTCGTTGCCTGCTTCTCGGCCTGGCCGAGGTCGGCACCGGCGGCGAATGCGGCGCCGGCTGCACCCAGCAGGGCGAGCGCGGGAAGAATGCGTTTGAGGCCGTGCATCACATCACCTCCTTGCGGATTTCGGCGGTGAGTTCATCGAACTCGCCGTTGGCGCGGCGCACGTAGACGCCGGTGATGACAACGGTGAACACAATCACGAACAGGCCGATGGGAATGCCCCAGGTGGTGACACCTGCGCCCATCTTTGCGCCGAGCAGTTCCTTGTTGAATGCGACCAGCAAAATGAAACCGTAGTACGCAACCATCATGATCCACGTCAGTGTCCATCCGTAACTGGAACGGGTAGATACCAGCTTCTGGTACTTTGGATTCGATTTGACCTTCTGGACAAGATCGTCATGCATTTTCGTCCCCTCACTTTATTAACTTACAAGAGCTTGCGAGGATACGGGCGCTGTCTTACTGATCCCTTACCGAATGAAGGGGCTTCGAAAAATCATCGTGCGGCAATCGAAAAAGCAGTGGAAATTTGATCCAGATCATGCGCGGCGAGCAGCATTGTCGTTGCGACGACAATGTGCAGCTTCAAATCGGGAATAGCAGACAGGTCGTCGTCGCATGCGCATACAGCTTGCCTTGCGCATCGACGATCCTGCCCTCGGCGGTCGCGACCTGGCCACCGACGTGGATCACCTTGCCTTCTGCACGGATGGGGCCGGTCTTGTCGGTAAGCGCGCGCACGAAATTGATCTTCAGTTCAAGCGTAGTGTAACCCTTGCCCGCGGGGAGCATGCTGTGCACCGCGCAGCCGACGCAGGAATCGAGCAGCGTGGATGCATAGCCGCCGTGCACCGAGCCGATCGGGTTGTAATGCTGCGGACCCGGTGTGCCCTGGAAGACGACGAGACCCGGTTCGACCTTCACAATGAGGAAGTCGAGCAGCACCGCGATCGGCGGGGGCGGCAATTCGCCGCGCATAATCCCGTGCAGGAATTCCAGGCCTGAGCGTTCGCGCAACTGCTCCCGCGAAGCGACACCGGCGGGGATCATGGCAGGGCGAATGGCGGCTTCATCGGTTTGCCACTCGTTCAGCGGTTCTTGCAGGTTCATTGCTTGCCTCATATAAAGGATGGGAAGGTGGCCGGACGCGACCGGTGAAATATATGTATATACACTATAATCGATTTCGCGTATAAATGTGCATATGCACCTAATTGGCGGCGGTCCGCCCGGGAGAACCTTCATGCAACAACAGACTGGAATGACGCCAGGCGCGGCGTGGATGCTGATGCTGGCGGCAGCGGCGATCATGATGATCACGATGGGGGCGCGCCTGACCACCGGCCTCTTCGTGTCGCCCATCAATACCTCGACCGGAATGGGCATCGTGTCCATCAGCTTTGCGATGGCGGTCGGGCAGTTCATGTGGGGCGCGTCGCAACCCATCTTCGGCGCCATCGCCGACAAGCATGGTCCGGGCAAGGTGATCGTCGTCGGCGCGATCATGCTGGCGGTGGGTACGGCGCTGACGCCCTTCGTCGATTCGAAATGGGGGCTGATCATGACCCTCGGCATCCTGAGTGCAGCCGGAGCAGGGGCGGGCAGCTTTTCCATCCTGATCGGCGCGGCCGCACAACGGCTGCCCGCAGAACGCCGCGCATTTGCGTCGGGCTTCATCAATGCCGGCGGCTCCTTCGGGCAGTTTGTCTTTGCGCCGCTGATGCAGGCCATCATCAATACCGCCGGCTGGGTGGCCGCGATGCTGACGATGGCGGTCACCACGCTGCTCACCATTCCGCTTGCATGGCCGCTGCGCCGCCGGAGCGCGCCGGCCGCGCAAGCCACAAACGATCCTGCGCACATCGGCCTCAAGCAGCAGCTGAAGATCGCCCTGCGCGACCCGAGCTACCTGCTGCTGCATGCAGGCTTCTTCACCTGCGGATTCCATATCGCCTTCCTGGTCACCCACCTGCCCGGTGAAGTCGCGCTGTGCAGCCTGCCTGCCGGCGTGTCGGCAACGTCGCTGGCGCTGATCGGCCTGTTCAATATCGCCGGCAGCCTGTCGGCGGGCGTGCTGTCCTCGCGCATGCGCATGAAAGTCCTGCTGGCCGCGATGTACGGCAGCCGCGCGCTCATCATCGTGATCTACCTGCTCGCGCCGAAGTCTGCATGGACCTTCTATATCTTCGCTGCAGCGCTCGGCGCCACCTGGCTGGCAACGGTGCCGCCGACGGCGGGCCTGGTGGGCAAGCTGTTCGGCACGCGCTATCTCGCGACGTTGTTCGGACTGACACTGCTGTCGCATCAGACCGGCGCCTTCTTCGGCGCATGGCTGGGCGGGCTGGCCTTCGTCAATTTCGGCGACTACACCTGGATGTGGTACGCGGACATCGTGCTGGCGATCGCGGCCGCACTGTCCAATTTGCCGATCCGGGAAGCGAAGCTGCCGGCACGCGCGGCCACGGCTTGAACAGGGCAGGAAGGATGTCTTGCGGCAAGCCGCTATACTGCGCGGAACCGCCACCCAAGCAAGACATCCTAACTGCATGAACACCACCGAGCAGGAAACGCACGACCCCATCCCGGATAACGACGCCGTACTGTCCGATGCCCTCGAGCAGCACCTTCGCGCCGAAGGCGCGGAACTGGCCAAGCTGGAAGGCCGCGTCGTGGTCCGCTTCGCAGGCATCGCCGAAGCCGGCGGCCTGCGCATTCCCTATGACCTGATCCCGCCGGACGGCGTGCTTGCCAATGCCGGCAAGTGGCGCAACCTGTCTGCGGAAAAGAAACTGGCGCTGGCGCGCGAGCGCGTGCATCCGAAGGCGCGGCAAAACCTGCACCGCAAGGTCAGCGAATTCGTCGAAGCGCTTGCTGCGCGCGCCGACGACGTCGGGCTCGATGCGCGTGAGTTCCTGCACGTCCTTGCGCTCAAGGAATCCTCGGCGCCGGTCGACCATGTGCTCGACCGCGTCGAGCAACGCCTGATCCACGCCATCGAGCGCCAGCAGGAGGCAATGAATGCCGCCCGCACGCGCGAGAGTATCAACCTGGCCGAATATCCCGCCACCTTTGAACTAGCGCGCCGCCTGCCGCGCCGTTTCATCGCATTGCTCGGGCCGACCAATTCCGGCAAGACGCACGAGGCGATGGAGGCATTGGCGAAAGCGAAGAGCGGCGTTTATCTCGCCCCCTTGCGCCTGCTCGCGCTGGAGAACTACGAGCGTCTCGGCGAAATGGAGCGCAACGGCGAGCGATTGAAAGTGAGCCTGGTGACCGGCGAAGAGCGCCGCGTCGTCGAAGGCGCGACGCACGTCGCCAGCACGGTGGAAATGCTCGACACGCAGACACGCGTCGACATCGCGGTGATCGACGAGATCCAGATGCTCGGCGACCGTGACCGCGGCGCCGCATGGACGGCGGCGGTCTGCGGCGCGCCGGCCAATGTGGTGTACCTCGTCGGCGCGCCCGAGGCGCGGCGTGCCATCGAAGCGCTGGCAAGGCGGCTCGACTGTCCACTGGAAATCCGTACCCTCACGCGCAAGGCGCCGCTGTCGATGGAGGGCCAGCCGGTGCGCAAGCTGCGCAACCTGCGGCGCGGCGACGCGGTGATCGCGTTTTCGCGGCGCGAGGTGTTGATGTGGCGCGACATGATCACAGAAATGGGGCTGTCGGTGGCGACGGTGTACGGCAACCTCTCGCCCGAAGTACGGCGCGCACAGGCGGCGCGTTTCCGCGAAGGCAGCGCCGACGTCGTGGTCGGCACCGACGCCATCGCGATGGGCCTGAACCTGCCCATCCAGCGCGTGGTGATGACCACCGCCGTGAAGTACAACGGTGTCGAGGAAGAAGAACTGAGCGCCGCGCTTGTCAAGCAGATCGCGGGCAGGGCAGGGCGCTTCGGCGTGCACGAGGAAGGCTTCGTCGCCGGCTACGACGATGACACGCACTACGTGATCCGCGCCCTGCTGAAGGAAAAGGTGCCGCCGATCTCGTCGCTCGGCTTTTCGGTGGCGCCGACGCTGGAACACCTGAACCGGATCGCCTCTGTCACAGGTGAACAATCGCTGGCAAGACTCCTCAAGCGCTTCGAAACCGACATCGACGTGCCGGACGGTTTCTTCACACCGCGCATCACCGAGGAGCAAGCTGAGCGCGCGATGTGGCTCGACACGCTGCCGCTGACGCTGGCAGACAAGTTCACGCTGTCGCTGGTGCCGATCTCTTCGCGCGTGCCATCTTTACACGCCGCGTGGCAGAAATGGGCACGCGCACTGGCACGCGGCCATGCCAGCCATCTCGACTGGATCGGCGAGCACAATGCGCGCGCGACGCTGCAGGAAGTGGAAGACGACTGCAAGCTTTACTCGGCGTATGCGTGGCTCAGCTATCGCAATCCGGAATTCTTCCCGCATGGGGAAGAAGCCCAGCGCATGGCACGCGAAGCATCGGAGCGGATCGACGGCATCCTGCAGTCGCAAAACCGGGCGATGCGCAGCCGGGGAGGGCGTAAGGAGACGCAGGTGCGCCGCGCCTACGCCCGGTGATGGTCGCTCAGGCAGCCGGTTTTCGGAGATGGTGCTTGTGCATCAGGTTATGCACGAGCGTCTTGGTTGCTTCGACGATGCTCTTGCCGGTGCCCGGTTCGAACACGATGGTGTGATGGGAGCAGTGGGCAGGACCTTCCTTGCCCTCCTGGATGGATACGACAGCGAGGATGCGGCCACCGCCTACGTCGGTTTCCTGGATCTCTGCAGTGGCCTTCAGATTATCCATGTGATAAGTCATTGTTTGCATTTTTTACGTTACTTGAAATGGGTGGTTCAAGGCTCCAGATTGCTCGCCGGTGTCCTTGTCGGAGCGCCGGCATTCGACAAGCATGGTTGAAGCCGCCGCTTGCAAATCCGAAATCAGTACAAGTACAGGAGATTTAGCAATTAGGATGCCAGCGCAGGGCGATGTTGTCATTGATGTGGAGCATCCCGGCCGTCCTTCATAGGTGGGGACGGTCTGGTGAATTCCAAGGAAAGTTCGGTCAGGGGTACGGTGCCACGCTATGGATTGCCGCCCTCACGACCACTGCACAAAGTTGGGCAAGCCCGTATCGTCACGCTCGAACGAGCGCCGCAGCTTGTCCCTTTCCTCGCCTTCGCCGTGTTTCTCCACGGCTTCCTTCACCGGCGCAACGACCGGAGGTGGTGAGGTATCGAGGCGGTATTCGGTCCGCCGGTCACCCATCATCTGGCGCAGGTCGCGCATGTTGATGCCAGTTGCTTCGTTGATGCGGATCAACAGCGCGGGATCGATCGGATGGACGCCCTCGCGCACACGCTTGATGAGGTAGGGTTCGACGTGCAGCACATGGGACAGCGCCTCGTCGTTTTCAAGGTCGAGCATCTGTTGCAAGGTATCGAACAGGCGGTTTGGATCGAACAGTTCAGCGGCGGCGTGGTGCGTCATGGATCAGGCGAAAAGCGTTGCGGGAAGGTGTAACGACTGACAACAGGCGGGGCGATAAATTCCCCTGTCAGAAGCGCGAGCGCACGACCTTGTGCACGAAACGCAGCTTGCCGATCACGGGCGTCGACAGCGTGAAGGGATACGGGTCGGGCATTCCCACGCTGCGGTTGAGGCTGTTGAGCACGTAGGACAGTGCAAACCAGTCGTTAAGGACATCGTCGAAGTCGTCACTGCGCACCGGCTGCTTTTCGATCACCAGTTCCGGGTCGCCGGCACGCTTTGGCTTGAGCATCATGCCGCAGGCAAGGGCGGTATCCAGCGTATCGACCATGTGCAGGTAGTGCGCCCAGGTTTCCGCCCAGTCTTCCCACGGATGCATGCTGGCATAGGCGCTGACGAAGCGTTCGTTCCAGTCGGCCGGCGGGCCGTTGTCGTAGTGCGCCTTGAGGCGCGCCGCATAATCCTCGCGCTCGTCGCCAAACAGCGCGCGGAATTCACCCAGCCTGTCGCTGTCCGCAAGCAGCCGGTCGAAATAGAAATGGCCGCTCTCGTGCCGGAAATGGCCGAGCAGCGTGCGATAAGGCTCGCCCATGTCCTCGCGCGTCTTTTCGCGGAAGGAGGGATCGGCTTCCGCGATATTGATTGTGATGACGCCGTTCGCATGACCGGTCATCACGGGTTGACCCGGGGCCGCTTCGAGGAATTCGAAGGCAAGGCCCGCGTCCGGATCATTCAGCTTCGGCGTTGGCTGCAGGTGCAGCGCCCACAACGTGTACAGCAGGCGGCGCTTGGCGGCTTCGAGGCGTTTCCAGTACAGGCGGTTCTTTTCCGACGACAGCGCGGGAATGATGCGCGTCAATTGGCAGGAGGCGCACAGCTCGCTCGCCTCGCCCGCTTCCAGCATCCAGTTGCAGACGTCTTCGTGCGCATAGTTGACGCACTTTTTGTAGCCGCGCCCAGCGAGGCGCAGATCCGGGCTGCGCAGCGTCCCTTCGCCGTCCTCCTCGAACGCATGGATGGCCATGTCATCGGGCAGGTAGCCGAGTACGCTGCCGCAATTCTCGCAGCGGACATTTTCAAAGAAGACGAGCTGGCCGCATTTGTCGCAGTGGAAGGTTTTCATCGGGGAGCTGCATGCTGCTTCGGACATGGTGGGATGGAAAGAGCAGCAAAACGTTCCGATTCTTGACACATCTTTCTGCAATGGCAAGTTGTCAGGAACAAAACGTCCACGGTCGGTCTCTACTAAAACGGCATGTGCCGAATTTCTTTTTACCGGAGTAAATCTTTCATGTGTGGAATTGCCGGGGAATTGCGTTTCGACCAGCAATTCGCAGATAGTCGTGCGGTCCTCGACATGACGGAGAGCATGTCGCGCCGCGGACCGGATGGAGAAGGTATTTTCAGCCTGGGCAGCCGCTGCTTCGGGCACCGCCGCCTGTCCATCATGGACTTGAGCAGCCGTGCGCACCAGCCCTTCGTCGACAACCAGCTCGGCATGGGCATCGTGTTCAACGGCGCCATCTACAACCATCACGAACTGCGCGACGAATTGCGCGAGAAGGGTTACCAGTTCGCCTCGACCGGAGATACCGAAGTCATCATCAAGGCCTGGCATGCGTGGGGGCCGAAGGCGCTCAAGCGCTTCTATGGCATGTTCGCGTTCGCGCTGTGGGAGCGCGACAGCGGCAACACCTGGTTCGCGCGCGACCGGCTCGGCATCAAGCCGCTCTATTACGCGCGCGATGCCGAACGCCTGCGCTTTGCGTCTTCGCTGCCGGCCTTGCTCAAGGGTGGCGGCATCGACACTGCGATCGACCTCGAGGCGCTGCATTACTACATGAGCTTTCACGCGGTCGTGCCGGCGCCGCACACCATCATCAAGGGCGTGCGCAAGCTGCCGCCGGGCTGCTGGATGAAGGTGACGCCGGATGGCGATTGCAGCATCAAGGAATGGTGGCGGCTCGACTTCAACCGCAGCGAAGAGGATGAGCGGCGCAGCTTCGACGACTGGAAGTCGGATGTGCTCGACACGTTGCGCCTGTCGGTCAAGCGCCGCCTGGTGTCGGATGTGCCGGTCGGCGTGCTGCTGTCCGGTGGCCTCGATTCCAGCCTGATCACAGGTCTGCTGGCGGAAGCCGGCACGGTCGGCTTGCGCACCTACTCCATCGGCTTCGAGTCGGTCGGCAGCGAGGAGGGCAATGAATACCGTTACTCCGACCTGATCGCCAGCCATTACGGCACCGTGCACGAAAAGCTGCACATCCCGGCCGGCGACTTGCTGTCGGCCTTGCCCGATACGATCGCCGCGATGGCTGAACCGATGGTGAGCCATGACTGTGTCGCGTTCTACCTGCTGTCGCAGGCCGTGTCGCGCCATACCAAGGTGGTGCAGAGCGGGCAGGGCGCGGATGAAGTATTCGCCGGGTATCACTGGTATCCGCCGCTGACCGATGTTGCCGATGCGGATGCCGGCATCGACCTCTACAAGCGCGTGTTCTTTGACCGCAGCCACGAGGAACTGTGCGGACTGCTCGATCCTTCCATCCGCATCGGCGACGCCAGCGGCGCTTTCCTCGAAAGGCATTTTTCCAGGCCAGGCGCCGACAGTGCCATCGATCGCGCGCTGCGTATCGACACCACGGTGATGCTGGTGGACGACCCTGTCAAGCGCGTGGACAACATGACGATGGCGTTCGGCCTCGAGGCGCGTGTGCCTTTCCTGGACCACGACCTGGTCGAGCTGGCCGCGCGCATCCCTGCGCGGCACAAGGTCGCCAATGGCGGCAAGCATGTGCTCAAGGAAGCGGCGCGATCGATCATCCCGGCGGAAGTCATTGACCGGCCCAAAGGCTATTTCCCGGTGCCGGCACTGAAATACCTGCGCGGCGATTTCCTGCAGTTCGTGCGCGACACACTCGATACCCGGGCGGCGCGCGAACGCGGACTCTTCCGGCGCGAGGCGGTCGAGCACATGCTCGAATCGCCGGACAACCATCTCACACCGCTGCGCGGCTCGAAGCTTTGGCAGCTTGCCTTGCTCGAAGCCTGGCTTCAAACAAACGGTCTCTGACCCGTTCGATTCAATCCATTTTCATAGGAGCGCGTCATGAGCGTTTCACCGCATGATCCTTCCATCAATGCAAGCCGCCTTCATCCTGCGCTGTTCCAGCATGCGGATGACGGCACACCCATTCCGCAGGAGTCGACAGCGGCCTGCCGGTCGAATGCCTTCATTGATTGCGGCTGGGGACGGCTGCTGTACGGGCCTTCCTTCGAATCGCCGCAGGTCCTGGCACAGGCACTGCGCGAAGAGGAACCCGGCAAGCGCGACATCGCGCTGCACGTCGAATCGCCGCAGCTGGTGCTGGGCGAGGCGCCGTCGCATTTGTTCCTCGATCCGTCGCTGATCTTCCGCAGGCCGCTGGGCGCGATGCCCGAAGAGGCGCAGGCGGCGGGCATCGTCGTGCGTCCGCTGACGACGCGCGCCGACGTCGCCGCCATCAACCGCCTGTACAGCATGCGCGGCATGGTGCCGGTGGAGCAGCAGACGGTGTGGCGGCAGCGCCATTCCGAAGCGGTCCAGTTCATCATCGCCGAAGATGATCGCACCGGCGAAATCGTCGGCACCGCGATGGGCGTCGACCACGTGGAAGCCTTTGGCGATGCCGAGGGCGGCTGCAGCCTCTGGTGCCTTGCGGTCGATCCGCAGACCGGGCTGAGCGGCGCGGGCCAGGCGCTGGTGAATTACCTGATCGCCCACTTCACAGCGAAAGGACGCAAGTTCCTCGACCTGTCGGTGCTGCATGACAACGAACCGGCAATCAGCCTCTACCGCAAGCTCGGCTTCGAGCAGGCGATCGGCTTCGTGGTGAAGAACAAGAACGCGATCAACGAAAAGCTGTTCGTCGAGAGCAACGATTTCGGCGGGCTCAATCCCTACGCGATGATCATCATCAACGAGGCACGGCGGCGCGGCATCAGCGTCGAGGTGATCGATGCGGCGGCGGGTATCTTCAAGCTGCGCAATGCCGGCCATGAATTCCTGTGCCGCGAATCGCTGACGGAACTGACCGGCGGCGTGGCGATGACCTGGTGCCAGGACAAGGTGCTGACCTCGCGCAGGCTGGCTTCGGTCGGACTGCGCGTGCCGAAGCAGATTGTCGCGGGCGATCCTGCGGCCAATGCGGAATTCCTGCAGGAGTGCGGGTCCGTCGTCGTCAAGCCGGCACTGGGCGAACAGGGCAAGGGCATCAGCGTGGATGTGCGCACCGAGGAACATCTCGCCGAGGCGATTGCGCGCGCGGCGAAGGAAGGCGGGCATGTGGTGATCGAGGAATTCTGCCAGGGGCAGGATTTGCGTATCGTCGTGATCGGCTACAAGGTGGTTGCTGCCGCAATACGCAAACCGGCGGAGATCGTCGGCGACGGCACATCCACCGTGGCGCAGCTGATCGAACGGCAGAGCGCGCGGCGTGCGGCCGCGACCGGTGGTGAGAGCCGGATTCCGGTCGATGGCGAGACGGAACGCTGCCTCGCTGCGCAGGGGCTGGATTATGACTCAGTGCTGGACGCAGGGCGCGCGGTGGCGGTGCGCAAGACGGCGAACCTGCACACGGGCGGCACTATCCACGATGTCACGGCCGAACTGCACCCGGTCCTGCGGGAGGTTGCGGAAACGGCGGCGCGGGCGCTGCGCATCCCCGTCGTCGGACTTGATTTCCTGGTGCCGTCGCCGGATTCCGACCAGTACGTGATCATCGAGGCCAACGAGCGGCCGGGGCTGGCGAACCATGAGCCGCAGCCGACGGCGCAGCGATTTGTCGACCTGCTGTTCCCGTTTACCACGGCTCAGGCATGACATGGACAAACTCCGCATCGACGCCGGCTACCTGAAAACCACGCTGCTCGAGCTGCTGGCCATTCCGAGCCCGACCGGTCTGACCGATGAGGTCGTGCATTACACCGGAAGCCGACTCGACGCGATGGGCGTGCCCTACGAGCTGACGCGGCGCGGCACGATCCGCGCCATCCTGCGCAGGAGCATGCCGGAGCGGCGCAAGTCCAGCCCGGCGTGCGCGATCGTGTCGCACCTCGACACGCTGGGCGCGATGGTGCGCGAGATCAAACCCAATGGCAGGCTCGCGCTGATGCCGGTAGGGACCTGGTCGAGCCGCTGGGCGGAAGGCGGCCGGGTTACGCTGTTCATGGAGAACGGGCGCTGCCGCGGATCGGTGCTGCCGCTGCTCGCATCCGGCCATGTGTTCAACGAAGCCATCGATACCCAGCCGGTCAGCTGGGACCAGCTGGAGCTGCGCATCGACGAACCTGTCTCGTCCGCCGCCGATGTGCTTGCGCTCGGCATACAGATCGGCGATTTCGTCGCCTTTGACGCCAATCCCGAATGGCTGCCGAACGATTACGTCGTGTCGCGCCATCTCGACGACAAGGCCGGCGTTGCCGCGGTCCTCGCTGCGATGAAGGCGGTCGTCGATGCGGGGGCGAGGGTGCCGATGGATTGCCATGCCGTGTTCACGCTGACCGAAGAGGTGGGCTCGGGGGCGCGCGCGGTGATCATGGATGACGTGAGCGAGGTGATCGGCGTCGACATCGGCCCGGTGGCCGCGGGGCAGGGGGCGCGTGAACATGGCGTCACCATTCCGCTGATGGATTCCGCGGGGCCGCATGACTACCACCTCACGCGCCGCCTGCTGAAACTGTGCGGCGACCACGGCATTCCGTTCAATCGCGATGTGTTCCGCTTCTATCACTCCGACGCCGGCGCGGCGGTGAACGCGGGGCGCGATGTGCGTACCGCGCTGCTGTGCTTCGGCGCCGATGCCTCGCATGGCTACGAGCGCACGCATCTGTCCGTCCTGGTGCACCTGGCGGAATTGCTGACGCTGTACATCCAGAGCGGGCCGACGCTGGCGGAGGACCGGCAGGAAATGCTGGATTCGGTCGAGAACTTTTCGCACCAGCTCGATGCAGACCAGTTGCAGCAGGTTGACGTGCCGCGACAGGATGTGGGCGACTTGGTGCAGCTCGGCGCGCAGAAACCCGCCCCCGATGTTTGATCGATATGAAATTTTCGTTATCTGCGAACTAAGTCAGGCTTTCTCCACCTTATAGGCTGGCACCGGTGACTTGCCGGTGTCGCGTTTTAACAAGGAGAAACGATGAGTCGAGAAAACGATGTGAGTGCAGTGCTGCAACAGTACGCAGCCGAAACCGGTGTCCATTCCGTGCAAAAGGTCGAGCAGGATTTCGTGGCCGTTGCGCAGCATGTGCCGGCCGAGCATGTGACAACCGGTCTCGCCGAAGCGATGCACTCGGAGCAAACGCCTCCTTTCGAAGACATGGTGGGCGAAGCATTCGAGCGCGGCTCGGACGAGCTGCGGGTGTCGATGCTGAGGCAATTGATCGACGGCGCGAGCCCGGCGGTGCTCAAGCCGCTGATCGATGACGGCCAGTTGCCGAGGGCCGCCAACGGCAGCGGCAGTCCCGCAGTGCCGATTGATGCCGCGCTGGTGCAAGACCTTGACGTCGATGTCGTGCGCCGGCTCGCACGCGGTGCGGCGCAGGAAGATGCATCCGTCATCGATCGCATGAGCGAGTTCTTCGCCGTCGATCCGGCGGCAGGAAAGACGCTGGGCGGCGCCGCGCTCAGTGTGGCGCTCGGCAAGATTGCGGAAGCACGTTAATCACGGCCGTGTAACGGAAACGCCCCGTGCCTCAACAGCACGGGGCGTTTTCTTTGAGTGGAGGAGAAGCAGTCTACCGGCTGTCGACCAGCTTGAAGTCGTAGAGGTCCCGGCCGCCGCTGGCCAGCGGAATGTAGATTGTCAGCGTGGTGCCCTTGCCGGGCGCGCTGGTAATGATGAACTCGCCGTCGAGCGCATGGATGCGTTCTTCCACGCCGACCAGGCCGAAGGAGTTGGACGACTGGCGGGTTTCCGGATAGATGCCGATGCCGTTGTCCGTGATCTTCATGACGACGCGGTTGTCGTCCTGGTACAGCTCGATCACGACGCGGGTCGCCTTTGAATGGCGGATCACATTGGTCAGGGATTCCTGCAAGATGCGGAACAGCGAAGTTGCCCGCATGTCGTCGACCACGATTTCCTGTTCGCTCACGTGCAGTTCGCAGGCGATGCCGGAGCGGCGGCGGAATTCCGCCACCTGCCATTCGATCGCGGCGTTCAGGCCGAGGTCGAGCACTGCGGGGCGCAGGTTGTTGATGATGGTGCGGATGGTCTTCACCGTCGCGTCGATGTGATGCAGCGCCTCGCGCACCTTTTCGTTCAAGCGCGGATGCGAGCGGCCGGTACGGGCATCGAGCATCGATACGTCGATGCGCAATGCAAGCAGCGTCTGGCCGAGTTCATCGTGGATCTCGCGTGCAATGCGCTTGCGTTCGTCTTCCTTCACGCGGTCCTGGTGGGCGGTCAGCTCGCGCAGCAGCTCCTGCGAACGCTTCAGCGCTTCCATGGTCTGCTTGCGCTCGGTGACATCCATGATCGTGCCGCGCAGCAGCGGTGCATCGCCGTTCGTGCTGAGGCGGCATATGGTGTGCACCCAGAGCACAGAACCGTCGAGCTGCGTAATGCGGTGTTCCGTATCGAATTCCATGCCGGTTGCCAGGCATTTCTCCAGTCCTTCCCGGATATGCGCCCGGTCAGCCTCGTGGATTCGGTTCAGGAAATCGGTTCGCGCCGGCGTTTCGTTGAAACGGTCCATGGCGAAGAGGCGGTAGGTTTCCGCGCTCCACGACATGCTGCCGTCGTCCGGATGCAGCACCCAGCTGCCCAGGCGCGCCATGTGCTGTGCTTCGGCCAGGCTGGCTTCGCTGGCGCGCAGGTCCTTGGTCATTTCCCGCGCAAGTTCCACCGCCCGCCGGCGCGCGGTGGTCAGCGAGTAATAAACGCCGTACAGCAGCAGCGAGGCTGCCAGTCCGGTGATGAGCACCAGCCAGGGCAGGTAGAACTCGAGCCGGTTCATCATGGATGACTTGTAGGCAGAGAATTCGGCGGTCCACACGCGCGGGCCGACGCTCATCGAGATCCGCTTGACGAACAGTTCCGACGACGAGCCATAGGGCACGTCGGCATACCTGCCATCAGGCGTGGCGCTGCTGTCGAACAGCAGGCTCTCGGGCGTCGCCGACCCGTCGCCACGGCCGGCATCGTACAGGCGCACCCGCATGCGCTTCAGGGTGTTGTTGTCGACCGCGCCTTTCATCAGCTTGCCGATATCGAAGCCGGCCCCCACCGAGCCGAAGTAGGCCTTTTGCCGTTCGGCGATCGTGCGGGTCGGCATGCCTCGGTGGTACAGGGGCATGCGCATCGCCAGGCCGATGTGCCGGAAGGGTCCGCTGATATGGATCAGGCGTCCCGAGGACGCGAGGCGGCCGCTGTCGCGCGACACTTCCAGGGAATTGGCGACGGCCGGGTTGGAGGCGATGTCGAAACCGAAGGAGACGAGGTTGGTTTCCATCGGCTCGATATAGGTCAGGACGTGGTACTCGGGGCGGTCGCCGGCGGGACGGACATTGAAATCCGGATAGCCGTGGCTGTCGACCCGCGTGTCGGCGCGGACCGCGGCTTCGAATGCCTGCTTTTCTTCGCGCGTGACGCGGCGGGCAAAGTTGAGGTTGGTAATGCCCGGGAAGCTTTTCTCCAGGTTCAGTTCCCTCACGTAGGCATGAAATTGTTCGCGCGTGAGGTCGTCGGCGGTGTAGAACAGGGCCGCCGCGCCGCGCAGTACGTCGATATAGGAGTGGACCCGATTCTGGACGGCAAGCTGGGCATTGTCGACGTGGTATTCGAACTCGGCCCGGCTCCGGTTCGTGATTGCCTGCTCGACCAGCAGGCACAGCACGAGCGACGACGCGACACCGATCCACCATGCGGTAGAGCCGAACAAGGACCGGACAAAGCGTCGGGAGATGTGCATTGTTGCAATGACGAAACGAGTGTGTGGTGCGCCTTTCCGGCTTGCTGTCGCGGATTGCGGCGGACTATCGGCAGTGTATAACTAATTTGCTTTGGACAAGGTTCTCGATTGGAAGCAGGCGTGGCGCGGCCAGCCCTGCAAGACTGCAGCCTATTGTTTCAGGCTGCCGGCGCGCTTTACGCCTGCCTTACAGGAAATTTGATCTTCATCAATTATGTTATAAAAATGCAATGACTTGCGCATGCTACATTCGACGTCCGAAAGGGTGCTTGATGGCAATTTGCTCAGGATAGCGCCTTTTCTGGAGGGGGTTGTCATTTCAACAGAATCGAAAGGTGAAGAACAATGAAACTGCATGCGCAAAAAAAGACACCGGAACAGATCGTTGAAGCCGTTTTCTCGCTTGACCTTGACCCGATCAAGTTCAAGCTGATGGACGTCAACGAGGGCTATGGCTGGTCGCGGGAGGAGGCCGACCGCCAGGAACTGGAATACAAGCGCTTCCTGGCGCTGGTCGCGAAATACCCGGAGGAAGCGATCGTGCCGGACAAGAACGTGGACAAGTTCTGGCACGCGCACATCCTGGACACGATGAAGTATGCGGAAGATTGCCAGAACGTGTTCGGCTACTTCCTGCACCACTTCCCATACTTCGGCATGCGTGACGCGGAGGATGCCGCGAACCTGGCGCAGGCGTCGGATCGCACGCGCGCCCTGTACCGCGAGGAATTCGGCGGCGCCACGGCACAGGATGCCGCCTATTGCGGTGTCGCCGCAGCGTCTTACTGCGGTGCGGCATCGGACACGGTGTCGGCGGCCTATTGTGGCGCGGCGTCGGAGAGAAGGGATGCCGCGTATTGTGGCGTGGCCGCTGCGGAGTCCGCCTACTGCGGTGCCGCGTCGAAGCAGGCCTCCGCCTACTGCGGCGCAGCGGGGCCGGCCTACTGCGGTGTCGTCACCGGCAAGGGCCGCCCGTCGCTGGATAGGCCTCGCGCCTCGCTGGCGAGCTGATACCGCAAACACACCTTCCTTGCCAAAAGCCCGCGACGCGGGCTTTTTTCATCGCACGACGACCCGGTTGCGCCCCTCGTTTTTTGCCACGTAAAGCGCATCGTCTGCTCGCCTGAGCGCCGCCTCGATTCCCTGTTCCCCCTCGCGATACTGCGACACCCCGCAACTCACCGTGATGCCTCCGGGCATGCCCTTGATCTCGACCGCATGCGCCGACACCCTCACGCGCAGCCGTTCCGCCACCTGCGCGGCGGCCTCGGCATCGGTATTGGGCAGGGCCATGATGAATTCTTCGCCGCCGAAGCGGCAGAACACATCGGACTCGCGCAGCGACTCCTTGCAGAGGACGGTCAGTGCCTGCAGCACCTTGTCGCCCGCCGGGTGCCCGTACATGTCGTTGATGCGCTTGAAGTGGTCGACGTCGATGGTGACGATGGAAAGCGGGACGTGATGGCGGTTGGCGGTGCTGACGATTTTCGGCACTGATTCGAAGAAGAAGCGGCGGTTGTACGCGCCCGTCAGCGGATCGGTGATCGATGCCGCGCGCAGCTCCTCGCTCAGCGCCTGCAGTTCGCTGTGCTTCTTCTCCAGCGCCTGGCGCGCGCTCTCGCGCTCTTCGGCGCGGGCATGCGCCTGGGCGAGCATCATCAGGGTCATCAGGATCAGGCCGATCGCGCCGGAGGTGGAGAACGCGACGCGCCAGGCCCGCGCTTCCACTTCCGACAGCGGGATGAAGACGCTGATGTTCCATCCCGATCCTTCCACCGGCCGCGACCGCACGAAGAAGCGCACGCCATTGCCGCCATCCCCGACGATCGATACAACCGCCTCGTTGCCGTGCAACGTACGCACGGTGCGCATCGGCAGCGGCGGCTTGAGCATCGTGCCGTACTGGCGCGAGCGCTTGATTTCGTCCAGCGCCTCGGCATGGAGCGAAACCATGGGCCGGTACTTCCAGTCCGGGCGCGTGCTGAGGAAGATGATGCCGTTGTCGTCGGTCACCGCGACTTCATCCTCGTTGCGCTGCCATTCCTGGTCGAGCTGTGTCATGTCCACCTTGACGACGGCAACACCCAGCGTGCGACCGCCCTCCCGTACCGCCTGGGCGACGTAATAACCGGGCAGCAGGCTGGTGGCGCCGATGCCGTAGAAGGTAGCCTTGCCGTTGGCGATCGCGTTCTGGAAATAGGGGCGGAAGGCGTAATTGCGGCCGATGAAACTGTCCACCGCATCGGCATTGCTGGCCGCAATGGTGCGGCCTTCCCCGTCAATCAGGTAGACGACCGCTGCCTGCGCGCTGGCGTTGACGCGTTCGAGGTAGCGGCTGGCTTCCCTGGCGCGTTGGCGGTCCTGGGGATGGCGCAGCGCGTTGACGACGACGGGATGGTCTGCAAGCAACTCCGGCAGGTAACCGAATTTCTGCGTCGGGGCGAACACCGCGGCTGACGCTACATCGAGCCTGCTTGCGGCTTCCTCTTCCAGCTCGACTATGCCCTGCTGCCAGCGAAAATCATAGGCAAAGTAGGCGGAGGCAGCGACGGCCGCGAGCGCGGCGGCGGTATTGCGCATCCTTTTCGCTATCGGGTTGGGCATGGTCGTGCGCGTCGGGGTCTCCGTTCATTGTAGCCGCCGGTTACCAGTTTTGCGGCCTGTTCCAGTAACCGGGTTGCGCGTACACCGCCTTGAGCATGTCGATGAAGAAGCGGATTTTCGCCGGCAGGTGCCGCTGCCGCGGGTAGACGGCCATGATGTCGTAGTTGTCGAGCGCGTATTCGTCGAGCACGGTGATGAGCTGGCCGGCGGCGAGTTCCGGCTGGATTTCCCAGGTCGAGCGCCACGCCAGGCCGAGGCCTTCGCAGGCCCAGCGGTGCAGCAGTTCGCCGTCGTTGCAGTCGAGGTTGCCGTCGACCTTGATCGTCACCGGCTTGCCGTTCTGCTGGAAATACCAGCCGCGCTGCTGGCCGCCCTGCAGGTTGAAGGACAGGCAGTTGTGCTGTTCGAGGTCGGCTAGCGTGCGCGGAATGCCGTGCTTGTCGAAGTAGGCGGGCGTGCCGCACACCACGCGGCGGTTGCCGGCCAGTTTCACCGCGACGAAGTTGGGGTCGATCGCGCCGCCGATGCGGATGCCGACGTCGTAGCCTTCGCGCACCAGGTCGACCACGCGGTCGGTGAGGTTGAAGGAGATGCGGACTTCCGGGTTCGCCTTCAGGAAGGCGGGGGCGTGCGGGGCGACGTGCTTGCGGCCGTAGGCGGCGGGGGCGGAGACGATCAGGTGGCCGGTGGCCTTGTGGCGGCCTTCGGAGACGATTTTTTCGGCGGAGTCGAGGTCGTCGAGGAGCTTGCGGCAGTGGTCGAGGAAGACGGTGCCTTCTTCCGTCAGTGTGAGGTGGCGGGTGGTGCGGTGCATCAGCTTGACGCCCAGGCGCTTTTCGAGGGCGTCTATGCGGCGGCCCAGCATGACGGGGGTGATGTCTTGTTCGAGGGCGGCTTTGGCTAGGCTGCCTTTTTCGATGACTTCTACGAAGGCTTCGATTTGCTTGAATTTGTCCATGTGGTCGTGTTCCTTTTTGGCTCTTCGGTGACCCTGGTCGGTAGGTTCTCCGTGGAAGCTAGCCGGGACTGGCCCCGGCGGGCCAATTACTTTTCTTGTCTCGCCAAGAAAAGTAATCAAAAGAAGGCGACCCCGGTACGCAGCCCCTGCGGGGTACCCGAAAAATTCCCTCCCGAAGCGGGAAGCGAAATAACTCGCCCTCGCAAGCTCGGAGCTCAGACAGATTTCGCTTCTTTTTCCGCTTCGAGAGGAAATTTTTCGGCTGCATACAGGGGAGAACTGCTTAAAAACCATCCCTACCCTAGCCCTTCCCTTGAAGGGAAGGGAATTCATTATTCCATACCCCAAGTATCGAATAAAGCGATTATTTGTGTTCTTATCAAACCTATAGTTTGCCTTTAGCATCCTTCCAACGGAAACACCACTCTCAGGAGGATCTATGGCAAGGATGACGGCGGCGGAAGCCGCAGTGCATGTGTTGGAGAAGGAAGGCATCGCGCAGGCATTCGGTGTGCCGGGGGCTGCGATCAACCCGTTTTATGCTGCGCTGCGCAAGCGCGGAGGCGTGAAGCATATCCTCGCGCGCCATGTGGAGGGCGCGTCGCACATGGCTGAAGGCTATACCCGCGCGAAGGCGGGCAATATCGGCGTGTGCATCGGGACCTCGGGCCCGGCGGGTACCGACATGATCACGGGCCTGTATTCGGCACAGGCGGATTCGATCCCCATCCTCTGCATTACCGGCCAGGCGCCGCGCGCGCGGTTGTACAAGGAGGATTTCCAGGCGGTCGATATCGAAGCCATCGCCAAGCCGGTGACGAAGTGGGCCGTGACCGTGCGCGAGCCGGCGCTGGTGCCGCGAGTGTTCCAGCAGGCTTTCCACCTGATGCGCTCCGGCCGTCCGGGGCCGGTGCTGATCGACCTGCCGTTCGATGTGCAGATGGCCGAGATCGAGTTTGATCCTGAGACCTACGAACCCTTGCCGGTGTACAAGCCCGCCGCAACCCGCGCGCAGGTCGAGAAGGCGCTGGCGATGCTCAATGATGCGGAGCGCCCGCTGATTACCGCCGGCGGCGGCATCATCAATGCGGATGCGGCGGCGCTGTTGGTGGAATTCGCCGAGATCGTGAACGTGCCGGTGATCCCGACCCTGATGGGCTGGGGCGCGATTGCCGATGACCATCCGCTGATGGCGGGCATGGTCGGCCTGCAGACCAGCCACCGCTACGGCAACGCGACCATGCTCGAATCGGATTTCGTGCTCGGCATCGGCAACCGCTGGGCGAACCGGCATACCGGCTCGGTGGATGTGTTCACCAAGGGCCGCAAGTTCGTGCATGTCGATATCGAACCGACGCAGATCGGCCGTGTGTTCGGCCCGGATTTCGGCATCGTGTCCGATGCGGGCGCGGCGCTGAAGCTGTTCGTCGAAGTCGCGAAGGAGTGGAAGGCCGCGGGCAAGCTGCAGTGCCGCAAGTCCTGGGTGTCGCAGTGCCAGGAACGCAAGCGCACCATGCTGCGCAGGACGCATTTCGAGAATGCGCCGATCAAGCCGCAACGCGTGTACGAAGAAATGAACCGCGCATTCGGACGCGATACCTGCTACGTCACCACCATCGGCCTGTCGCAGATCGCCGCCGCGCAGTTCCTGCATGTGTACAAGGCGCGCAACTGGATCAACTGCGGCCAGGCGGGGCCGCTCGGCTGGACGGTGCCGGCCGCGCTCGGTGTGCGTGCCGCCGATTCGGACCGCCCGATCGTGGCGATCTCGGGTGACTACGACTTCCAGTTCATGATCGAGGAGCTTGCGGTTGGCGCACAGTTCAAGCTGCCCTACCTGCACGTGGTGGTGAACAACTCCTACCTCGGCCTGATCCGCCAGTCGCAGCGAGGTTTCGACATGGATTACTGCGTGCAGCTCGCGTTCGAGAATATCAACGCGCCGGAACTGGAAGGCTATGGCGTCGACCACGTCGCCGTCGCCGAAGGACTCGGCTGCAAGGCGATCCGCGTGCGGCGCGCGGAAGACATCCAGGATGCCTTCGGCCAGGCGCGTTCTTGGATGCGCCAGTACCAGGTGCCGGTGGTGGTCGAGATCATCCTCGAGCGCGTGACGAATATTTCGATGGGCACCGAGATCAACAACATCAACGAATTCGAAGAACTGGCAAGCTCGCCGGACCATGCGCCGACAGCGATTGCCCTGCTGGATTAAGGAGAAGAGAGCGATGACAAAACTGGCGGCCAACCTCACGATGCTCTTCAACGAGCATCCCTTCATGGACCGTTTCGAAGCGGCGGCCCGCGCGGGCTTCCGCGGCGTGGAGTTCCTGTTCCCGTATGCCTTCCACGCGGACCAGATCGCCGACAAGCTGAACACCTTCCAGCTCGACCTGGTGCTGCACAACCTGCCGGCCGGGAACTGGGAAGCCGGCGAGCGCGGCATCGCCTGCCACCCTGACCGCGTGAACGAGTTCCGCGAAGGCGTGGACGAGGCGATCCGTTACGCCAAGGTGCTGGGCGTGAAGCAGCTCAACTGCCTGGTCGGCAAGGTGCCGCAAGGGGCGGATGCGGATACGGTGCATGCGACCACGGTGAGCAATTTGAAATACGCGGCGGACATGCTGCAGGAACACAAGATCCGCCTGCTGGTCGAGCCGATCAACAGCTACGACATCCCGGGCTTCTACCTGACGCGCACGCAGCAGGCGATCGACCTCATCAAGGCGACCGGCTCGAGCAACCTCTACGTGCAGTACGACATCTACCACATGCAACGCATGGAAGGCGAACTGGCGAACACCATCAAGGCCAACCTGGACATCATCAAGCACATCCAGCTGGCGGATAACCCGGGACGCTTCGAGCCGGGGACCGGGGAGATCAATTACCGGTACCTGTTCAAGATGCTGGACGAGGCGGGGTACGACGGCTGGATCGGCTGCGAGTACAAGCCGCGCGCGGGGACGGTCGAGGGACTGGGCTGGCGCACCGAGCACGGGATTTGAGACAACAGATATTCAAGACACGGAGAACACAATGGCAAAAATCGGTTTCATCGGCCTCGGCATCATGGGCGCACCCATGGCGGGACACCTGCAAAAGGGCGGCCACAAGCTCTATCTGCATGACACGAAGAACCCGCCCTTCGACCTGATCGAAGGCGGCGCTACCGTCTGCACGTCCGGCGAGGAAGTTGCCAAGCGCGCCGACGTCATCATCGTCATGGTGCCTGACACACCGCACGTGGAGGCGGTGCTGTTCGGCGAGCATGGCGTGGCCAAGGGGTTGGAGAAGGGCAAGATCGTGATCGACATGAGCTCGATCTCGCCGATCGCCACCAAGGATTTCGCCAGGCGCATCAACGCGCTCGGTTGCGAATACCTCGACGCACCGGTATCAGGCGGTGAAGTCGGCGCCAAGGCCGCATCGCTGACCATCATGGTCGGCGGCTCGGAAAGCGCGTTCAACGACGTCAAGCCGCTGTTCGAACTGATGGGCAAGAACATCACGCTGGTCGGCGGCAACGGCGACGGACAGACGACCAAGGTCGCGAACCAGATCATCGTCGCGCTCAACATCCAGGCCGTGGCCGAAGCGCTGCTGTTCGCATCGAAGGCGGGCGCCGATCCGGCGCGCGTGCGCCAGGCGCTGATGGGTGGTTTCGCTTCGTCGCGCATCCTCGAAGTGCATGGCGAGCGCATGGTCAAGCGCACCTTCAATCCGGGCTTCCGCATCGAGCTGCACCAGAAGGACCTGAACCTGGCGCTGCAGGGCGCCAAGGCACTCGGCGTGTCGCTGCCCAACACCGCCACCGCGCAGGAACTGATGAACGCCTGCGCCGCCAACGGCATGAGCGGGCTTGACCATTCGGCGCTGTGCCGCGCGATCGAACTGATGTCCAACCATCAGATCGCCAGCGCGTAAAATAGCCCGATTCACAAGGACAAGCGCCATGCATCCGACCAAAGCCCGCGAGTTATTGCTCGACATGTTTTCCGCCGCCACTGCCGCCGTCAGCGCCGGTAAATGTCTTCCGCCTTTCCTGCCTGAACCGCCGAAGGGGCGCACCCTTGTCATCGGCGCGGGCAAGGGCGCGGCGGCGATGGCCAAGGCGGTGGAAGACCATTGGCAGGGAGACCTCTCCGGGCTGGTTGTCACCCGTTACGGCCACGGCACCGATTGCCGCCGCATCGAGGTCGTCGAGGCGGCGCACCCGGTTCCAGACGAAGCGGGACGGCGCGCGGCGGGGCGCATCATGGACATGGTGCGCGGCCTGACGGAAGACGACCTTGTCCTGTGCCTGATTTCCGGCGGCGGTTCCGCGCTGCTGGCCTTGCCGGCCGAGGGCATCACGCTGGAGCAGAAGCAGGCGGTCAACAAGGCCCTGCTCAAGAGCGGCGCCACGATTTCCGAAATGAATTGCGTGCGCAAGCACTTCTCCGCGATCAAGGGTGGCCGCTTGGCGCTCGCCTGCGCGCCGGCGAGGGTGGTCACGCTGCTGATTTCCGACGTGCCGGGCGACGACCCGGGCGTGATCGCCAGCGGCCCGACGCTGCCCGATCCCACCACCTGCGCGGACGCGCTCGCCATCCTGCGCAAGTACAGGATCGAGGTACCGGAGAACATGGAGCGGCATTTGACGTCCGGTGCAGGCGAGACGCCCAAGCCGGATGAGCCCCGCTTTGCCCGCAATACGCATCACGTGATCGCGACCGCGCAGCAGGCGCTGGAAGCAGCGGCTGCCGTGGCCCAGGCCGCCGGCGTGACGCCCCATATCCTGTCCGACGAGATGGAAGGCGAGGCGCGCGACGTGGGGATGGTGCATGCGGCACTGGCACGCCAAGTCGCGCTGCGCGGCCAGCCTTTCGACAAACCCTGCGTCATCATTTCCGGCGGCGAAACCACCGTGACGGTGCGCGGCAAGGGACGCGGCGGGCGCAATGCAGAATTCCTGCTCAGCCTCGCGGCGACCTTGAATGGCCAACCGGGTGTGCATGCGATTGCCTGCGATACGGATGGCATCGACGGCTCGGAGGACAATGCGGGGGCGGTTTACCAGCCTGATTCGATCGCCCGCTCCGAGGAACTCGGACTGCGGGCGCGGGCGATGCTCGACAACAATGACGGGTACGGGTTCTTCAGTGCGCTGGGGGATCTGGTGGTGACGGGGCCGACGCGGACGAATGTGAATGATTTCCGGGCGATGCTGATTGTGTGAAGTTTGGGTGCGGGCTCCAAGCCATTTGCGCCTTAGTTCGTTCCACGTCATTCCCGCGGAGGCGGGAATCCAGTGTCTTTACTTGATGCGACTATCGTAGATGAGTAGCAAACGACGCTGGATTCCCGCCTTCGCGGGAATGACGGAGGGGGAGCATTATCCTGCTGTCAGTAGCCCCGCCTTTCGCCCCACCCCCAACTCAAACACACTCACCGCCCGCGTCAACCTCCCCGCCTGGTCATGC
>NZ_LSTO01000001.1:4538178-4577987 GCF_002211445.1 Noviherbaspirillum denitrificans
ATTTTGGCGTCCCTAGCTGAGCGAAGCGCTCGCCGCCGGTGCGCGCGATCAGGCAGGCCGCAAGCAGGGTCTCGACGTTGTTCACGACGGTGGGCTGGTTGAGGTAGCCGTTGGTCACGGGGAAGGGAGGGCGGTTGCGCGGTGTGCCGCGCTTGCCTTCAAGCGATTCGATCAGTGCCGATTCTTCGCCGCATACATACGCGCCGGCGCCAAGATGGATCTCGATGTCGAAATCAAATCCTTGCTTGCCGAGGATGGACGGGCCGAGCAGGCCTTGTGCCCGCCGGCGTGCCAGGACAGTGTTCAATGGTTCAAGCAGGTAGCGGTACTCGCCGCGCAGGTAGAGAAAGCCACGCCGCGCGTTGATCACGGACGCACAGATCGTCATGCCCTCGAACACCCGGTCCGCATGCGACGTGAGCAGCACCCGGTCCTTGAACGTGCCGGGTTCGCCCTCGTCCGCATTGCATACGACGTAATGCTCCTCGCCCGGCGCCTTCTTGCAAAGGTCCCACTTGAGGCCGGTATGGAAGCCCGCGCCGCCTCGTCCGCGCAGATTGGAGGCCTTGATCTGCTCCAGCATGCCATCGCTGCCCATGGCCAGGGCAGCGGCCAGCGCTTCACCGGCCTTGAAGCTGTCGTTCAGCAGGACATCGGCACGCCGGATATTGTCTTCGACCTGGAAGAGGCCGGACGGCCATGCGTTGACCGGCACTTCCTTTCGGATCAGTTCGCAAATCCAGTCAATGCGCTCGGTTGTGAGGCGGGTAATTGCGCGACCGTTGACCAGCATTGCCGGCCCCTGGTCGCACATGCCCGTGCAGGAGGTGGTATCGATGCTGAGCAAGCCGTCTGCCGACATCGCGCCCTGCGCTGCGCCGAAGTGCGCCATCATTCGGTCAAGCAGGACCATGTTGCCCAGCATGCGATCGGTGATGTTATCGCTGAACAGGACACGGTACTTGCCGACGGGTTCCGTGTAGAGGAAGGAGTAGAACCCGGCCACGGCCTCGATCTTCGTGCGGGGCGTATTGAGCATGGCCTGCAGGTTGTCGATGACGTCCGGGGAAAGCCATCCGCACTGCTCCTGCACTTCGCGCAGTATTTGTAGCATGTAGGTGGCGTCGGAATCGTAGCGCTCGACGATGGGCCGGATGCGCGGGGCGACGGAGGTGCGCGGGGAGTTCATGGCGGTGGGGATCTCGGGATAACAGCTGGGCGCAAGAATCGTGCGGCGCGGGTACATTGTCAATGAAGCGGATCAAGGATTTCGCAAGGACTCTTCCTGTGCTCGGTGCTCGCTTGGGTGGAATGCCTGACGCATGAATGTCACGCAAGTCCCGTGCCGTATGTTCCGTTTCTTGAGATGTCCTGCACGTCCCTCTGGAGCGCTGGGGCTACCTGCCGTGTAGACACGGGATTTGATCTGATATCGGGAATCGCGGCACCGGCATTCCCATTGTTGAGAGAGGTGAGGACTGCGCCGAGAGGGGATATTTCCGAATGGATGCTCCGGAAATGAAAACGGCTCCCATTGCTGGGAGCCGTCTTGTTTTCTGGTAGGCCGTGCGGGACTCGAACCTGCGACCAACGGATTAAAAGTCCGCTGCTCTACCAACTGAGCTAACGACCCGAAAGACCGGAATTATATTGAACTTCCATGCTGCCTGTCAAATCACTCATGATGATTTTCATCAGGAATTCCGATCTTGCAACCAGACGGAAACAGCATGTCGGAAAAACGCTTACTTCAAGACCGTCATTCGTTCCTTGGCCGTCTGAGCTGCCGGCGTGTCAGGATACTGGGCGATCAGCGTTTCCAGTGTTTTCTTCGCGGCTGCCTTGTCCTTGAGTTCCATGTAGCAGCTTGCGATGTTGAGCAGCGCATCCGGCGCCTTCGGATTGTCCGGATAATTCTTCACGACTACCTGCTGTGCAGTAATCGCGTTCTTGTAGTCGCGCTGGGCGTAGTAGGTGTTGCCGAGCCAGTATTGCGCCGAAGGGGCAAGGCCGGACTCCGGATAGCGGCGGGTGAAGTCGAAGAAGGCAGCGCCTGCATTGCGGTAGTCGCCGGCCTTGAAGTAGGCGAGGGCGGCGTCGTACGCTTTCTGCTCGCCCTGTTCCATCATGACTTCCTTGCCGTCGATCGTGACCTTTTGCGGTTCCAGCTTGCGCAGTCGGGCGTCGAGGTCGACGTAGAAATCCTTCTGGCGCTTCTGGGTGTTGGCCAGCTCGTTGGTCAGGATTTCGATCTGGCCGCGCAGGCGCGCGATTTCCTGGCGCAACTGCTCGTTCTGGTTGTTCAGGTCGAGGCTGTTGGTCTTGTCCGCCTTGGCGTTGATTTCCGACTGCATGTTGGTGAGCCGGGCGCGGATGTCGAGGATGGCCTTGCGGGCTTCCTCGTCCTCGAAAAGGGCTGCCTGCGATTGCAGGGGCAGCAAAGAAAACGCGGCCACGAAGGCCGCTGCGAGTGATGTTCGGATGGTCTTGTTCATGATCGCTCTTGAACGCGTCAAACGGTTGTTCCCTTGTCGGGTTCCCCTTCCCGGACAGCAGGGAAGGGGGCGGGGGATGAGCGTTGGAGACCGCCGCCCATCACTGCATGCTTAGTTGTAGACGATGTCGGCGCGGCGGTTTTCGGCCCATGCAGCCTCGTCGCTGCCTTGTGCCTTCGGCTTCTCTTTGCCGAACGAGACGGCTTCCATCTGGGTGTCGGGCACGCCGAGCAGCGACATCGACTTGCGGACTGCCTCGGCACGCTTCTGGCCGAGTGCGAGGTTGTACTCGCGGCCGCCGCGTTCGTCGGTATTGCCCTGGATGATGATCTTGCGGCCCTTGTTGGCGTTCAGGTACTTGGCGTGCGCTTCGACCACCGGCTTGAATTCGTCCTTGACGATGAAGCTGTCATAGTCGAAGTAAACGCTGCGCTTGGCGAGGATGCCCTTCGGATCGTTCAGCGGATCGGTGGAGCCGGTGGAAACGGTTCCAACGGTGCGTGCATCCGCGGTGTTCGTCGGCACGGCGCTACGTTCTTCTACCTTGACGTTGTCGTCCAGCTTGACCGACGAGCCGCAGGCGGTGAGGGCAAAAACGCCGGCGAGCATGAGGGCAAGGGTGGTGGTCTTACGCATTACTGATTCTCCCAAGTGAAAATTGTTTCCAAAAACCCATATTATTTCATGAACGGGCCCCAGGTGGGCTCCCGTATGTCGCCCGTTTGGGTTGTCAGGCGATGTTTGACGCGGCCATCGACGGACACGACGGCCAATGCGCCGCGGCGTCCTGCTTCGGTGGCGTACATGACGTACTTGCCGTTCGGCGAAAAGCTCGGCGACTCGTCCTTGGTCGTATCGGACACGCGCAGCTCCTGTCCGCTCTGCAGGTCGAGGATATACAGCTGGAAGCGGCCTTCGCGGCGCGAAATGAATGCCAGGCTCTTGCCGTCCGGCGCGACGCGCGGGCTGATGTTGTAGCCGCCCGAGAAGGTGACGCGCTGGGCATCGCCGCCGTTGACGCTCATGCGGTAGATTTGCGGCCCGCCGCTGCGGTCGCTGGTGAAGTAGATGAACTGGCCGTCGGCGGAAAACTGCGGTTCGGTCTCGATGCCGGTGGTATTGGTCAGCTGGCGCAGGCCGCTGCCGTCGGCGTTGACGATATACACCTGCGTATAGCCGCTACGCGACAGCGCGAGCGCGAGACGGCTGCCATCCGGCGACCAGGACGGCGCCGAATTGCTGCCGCGATGGTTGGCGATGACGGTGCGCTGGCGGCTGGTCAAGTCCTGCACATAGACCACCGGCTTCTTGGCCTCAAAAGATACGTAAGCGACCTTGGTGCCATCCGGCGACCAGGCGGGTGAGATGATCGGTTCGTTCGAGCGCAAGGCAACCTGTGTCCCCTCGCCGTCGGAGTCGGCCACTTCGAGGCGGTACTCGTTGCCCGACTTGGTGACATAGGCGATTCGGGTGGCAAAGGCGCCGCGCACGCCGATCAGCTTTTCATAGATATCATCGGCAATCTTGTGGGCGGCGACACGCAGGCGGTCCTGCCCTGCAACCTGGCCGAAGCCGGACAGGTTGGCAGCCTTCACCGTATCCATCAGGCGGTAGCGCACATCGAAACGGCCGTCGGCCAAGCGGTGCACGCTGCCGACCACCAGCGCGTCCGCGCCCTGGCCCTTCCATTCGCCGAAGTTCACCGGCGTGGTTTCCGACATCGTGTTGCCGGTATCGATGATCTTGAAATAGCCGCTGCGCGCAAGGTCGGCCTTGATGATCGCCGTCACTTGCTGGGGCGCCATGGTTTCGTCGGCAAAGCCGGCAATCGCGATCGGGATCTGGGTTGCGCCGACGCCGGAGGTTTCCACCCGCAACTGCGCCTGCGCCACGCCGGAAAGGCAGAAGGCGAACACGGCGAAACTGCGCAAGAAGAGATTTTTCATCATGGTTGCTTACTGGTCTTTTGGTCTATGGATACCGATGAATGTGGATGGCACGTTGCCTGACTTGTCCCTAGGATACGGCTGCGAGCGCTCGATCGCGCGGGATACCGCTTCGTCGAAGCCGGGGATGCCGGACGATTTCAGCTTGCGAATACCTGCCACCGAGCCGTCAGGCAAAAGCCGAACCTCATATTCTACCGGTGGGTTGCCCTGCAAGCCTTCCGGCACGATGTAGTTGATGTTCGAACGGATCTTCGCCGCGATGCGCTGCACGTAATCGCCATCGGCGCGGCCACCCTGCGACTTCGGGGCTTCGCCGGTGCCGCCGGTTCCCACGGCGCCGGTCATGCGCTTCATTTCATCCTCGCGCATCTTGGCCATCAACTTCTGGTCGGCTTCTTCCCGGCGTTTCTTGTCGTCGGCTTCCTTCTTCGCCTTGTCGGCCTTTTCCTTCTCGAGGCGCTTCTTGCTTTCTTCTTCCTTGAGCTTGGCGAGCTTCTCTTCCTCGAGGCGCTTTTTCTCCTTGGCGACGCGTTCCTCTTCCAGGCGCTTTTTCTTTTCTTCTTCCTTGCGCTTCTTTTCCTTCTCCAGCGCGATATCCGGCTTGACGACCGGCGGCTCCTCGACCTTGGGCTTCGGCGCTTCCTTGACGACCGGCTTCGGCTCGGGTTCGGGTTCCTTCACGCGCGGCGGTTCGGGCAGGGGCGCGGCTTCGCGCGGCACAGGATCCCAGACCTCGGCTTCAATCGTCACCGGCGTCTGGCTTTGCCAGGCAATGCCGATCCAGAGGAACACGAACAGCGCGGCATGCACCAGTGCCGCCAGCGTCAGTGCGCGACCGCCACCGGGTTCCTTCGGGACGATGTACGGGGTTGATGCTGTCATTGCTTCGTCGCCAGCCCCACGCGGGTAATGCCGATTTTCTTGGCTTCCGAAATCACCTGGATGACTTCGTCGTACTTGATGTCCTTGTCGGCCGAAATCATCACCGGCAGTTCCGGATTGGCCGCATGCATGCTGCGCAGCTTTTGCACGAGGGCACTGCGGCCGCCCACTTTTTCAGGTCGGCCGCCGTCCTTGCCGCCATTGACCTCGATCGTCGCCGAGGTGTCGGGCTTGAGGGAAATCTGGATGTATTCCGTGGGCGGCAGCGCGGACTTCGCGGCCGTCGGCAGGTTGATGACGCCGGGATTGGTCAGCGGCGCGGCGACCATGAAAATCACGAGCAGCACCAGCATCACGTCGATATACGGAACGACGTTGATTTCCGACTTGAACTTGCGGCCACGACCGCCGCGCATGGACGTGTTCGCCATCAGCGTACCTGTCGCTGCAGGATGTTGGAAAATTCTTCGATGAAGCTCTCGAAACGGATCGCCAGGCGGTCGATGTCGTGCGAGTAGCGGTTGAAGGCCACCACGGCGGGGATCGCCGCGAACAGGCCGATCGCGGTGGCCACCAGCGCTTCAGCGATGCCGGGCGCGACGGAAGCCAGCGTCGCCTGCTGCACGTTGGCCAGGCCGCGGAAGGCGTTCATGATGCCCCACACCGTGCCGAACAGGCCGACGTAAGGCGATACCGAACCGACGGAGGCGAGGAAGGCGAGATGGGACTCGAGTGCATCCATTTCGCGCTGGTACGCTGCGCGCATCGCACGGCGCGCGCCGTCGATCATGCTGCCCGGGTCGACCGGACCCTTGCCGGCGAAGCTTGCCTTGGCCTTGATGAATTCACCCATGCCCGATTCGAAGATGCGTTCCAGCGCGCCGCTCTTGCCGCCGCTGCGGCGGCGGTTCGAGTTTGCTTCTTCATACAACGCGTTCAGGTTGCCGCCAGACCAGAATGCGCGCTCGAAATCCTCGGTCTGCGTCTGCGCGCTCCTGATGGCGAACATCTTTCGGAAGATGTAAGTCCAGCTCATGATCGAAACGAGCAGCAGCAGCGCCATGACGAGCTGCACGAGCAGCGAGGCGTTACTGATCAGGGTAATGAAAGACAGATCTTGGGTGACAGTCATCGGTTTCTGTTAGAGATTTACAAATTGTTTCCGCAACGCGATGCGCGGCTTTGCCGCGACCGTCGCGAAGCGGGAAGTTCATCCTGTGTGCTTGATCCGGTCCAGCACATCGTCCGGGATGGGGCTTGGGCGGAACGTGGCCGTGTCCACGCAACCGACCTTGATGCGGCCGCTGGCAAGCAGCCGAAGATCCTCTCCCTCGACGCGCCAGGCTTCTTGTATGAATTGCACGGAGGCGCGTCCGAGTCGTTCGACAACGACGGAGAGTTTCAGTTCATCATCTAATTTCGCGGGGGCATGATAATCGACCGCGGTGCTTTTGACCACGAACATCACGTGGTGCGATTCTGACAATAGCTGCTGGCCGATGCCGGCGGCGCGTAGCCATTCCGTCCGCGCCCGTTCGAAGAACTTCAGGTAATTTGCATAAAAGACAACGCCGCCGGCGTCAGTGTCTTCGTAGTAGACCCGTAGCTTCCAGGTGAAATCCGAAGTCATTGCCGCCGGGTCCGTTCTCCGCGGCGTGTTACGCAGGATTCGTTCATCAGGTGTTCCGTTTGATGTTGAAGGGAGAGAAGCCCTGGCAGGTGGGCATCATCTCGATGTAGTTGATGTTCACGTGCGGCGGCAGCGTGGCGATCCAGAAGGCGGTCTCGGCGATGTCTTGAGCGGTCAGCGGCACCGTGCCTTCGTAAACCTTGGCCGCGGCAGCATCGTCCTTGAGTCGGACATTCGAGAATTCGGTGCCGCCGCACAGGCCAGGCGCAATGTTCGTTGCGCGCACGCCCGTACCGACAAGGTCGGCACGCAGGTTCATGGTGAACTGGTCGACGAAGGCTTTCGTTGCGCCATACACGTTGCCGCCCGGGTAGGGGTAGGCGCCCGCCACCGAGCCGATATTGATGACCGTTCCGCGTCCGCGCGCCACCATGCCGGGCAGGATCGCATGCGTCACCGTGACCAGGCCGGTGCAATTGGTGGCGATCATGGTTTCCCAGTCGTCGAGCGACGCCTTGTGCGCCGGTTCGATGCCAAGCGCGAGGCCGGCATTGTTGACAAGCACGTCGATGTCCTTCCAGCCTTCAGGCAGGGCGGCCAGTGCTGCGGTAATGGATGCCTTGTCGCTCACATCCATGGCGATTGGCAGGAGCGACGCGCCAAGTTCGGCAGCAAGTCCGTCAAGACGCTCCTTGCGGCGGCCGGTCGCGATCACCTTGTGGCCAGCCTGGGCAAATTTATGCGCCATTTCGGCGCCGAAGCCGGACGTTGCGCCAGTAATCAGCACGATCATGTTGTTTTCCTTTCGAGCAGGGGCGATGGTTGCCAAAATTGTAGCCGAAAGGGGCCTTCTCCATCCTGCCCGCATACCCGCCGGCAGCATTCCCGTCAACTTGCCGAAATGTGGTGGCTATCTTACAATCTAGCTCCATTTCGTCTCACGTAACTGGCGAGAAGCCGGAGCTGCATTCCGGCGAAAAGGTGGGCATCCACCGGGGAACGTGAGATATCCATAGCCGTTCGCCTGGGCAGCCCAAATGGAATGCACGACTGAGGCTGCCTGTCATTTCCCTTTGGCCCTCATTCGATTCAGGCAAACCCGATTTGCAATCGATTGGAGTTTTTCATGTTCGCAAAAGACCACACCATCGCCAAAGTCGATCCCGAACTTTGGTCCGCCATCCAGCAGGAAAACAAGCGCCAGCAAGACCACATCGAGCTGATCGCGTCCGAGAACTACACCTCGCCGGCCGTCATGGAAGCGCAGGGCTCCCAGCTGACCAACAAGTACGCCGAAGGTTATCCGGGCAAGCGCTACTACGGCGGCTGCGAGTACGTCGACATCGCTGAATCCCTGGCCATCAACCGCCTGAAGGAACTGTTCGGTGCGGAAGCCGCCAACGTGCAGCCGAACTCCGGTTCCCAGGCTAACCAGGGCGTGTTCTTCGCCATGCTCAAGCCTGGCGACACCATCATGGGCATGTCGCTGGCTGAAGGCGGCCACCTGACCCACGGCATGGCGTTGAACATGTCGGGCAAGTGGTTCAACGTCGTTTCCTACGGCCTGAACGAGAAGGAAGAAATCGACTACGACGCGATGGAGCGCCTGGCGCACGAGAAGAAGCCGAAGATGATCATCGCCGGCGCGTCCGCCTATGCGCTGCGCATCGACTTCGAGCGCTTCGCCAAGGTCGCCAAGGATGTCGGCGCCTACTTCATGGTCGACATGGCCCACTATGCTGGCCTGATCGCCGCAGGCGTCTACCCGAACCCGGTGCCTTACGCCGATTTCGTCACCTCGACCACCCACAAGTCCTTGCGCGGCCCGCGCGGCGGCGTGATCCTGATGAAGGCCGAGCATGAAAAGGCCATCAACTCCGCGATCTTCCCGGGTATCCAGGGCGGTCCGCTGATGCACGTCATCGCCGGCAAGGCCGTCGCTTTCAAGGAAGCGCTGTCGCCGGAATTCAAGGCTTACCAGGAACAGGTTGTCAAGAATGCCGACGCACTCGCCAAGACCCTGATTTCGCGCGGCCTGCGTATCGTCTCCGGCCGTACCGAATCACACGTGATGCTGGTCGACCTGCGCGCGAAGAAGATCACCGGCAAGGAAGCAGAAGCCATCCTCGGCTCCGCCCACATGACCTGCAACAAGAACGCGATCCCGAACGATCCGGAGAAGCCGTTCGTCACCTCCGGCATCCGTCTCGGCAGCCCGGCGATGACCACCCGCGGTTTCAAGGAGGCGGAAGCGGTCAAGGTCGGCAACCTGATCGCCGATGTGCTCGACAACCCGCACGACGCGGCAACCATCGAGCGCGTCAAGGCGGAAGTCAAGAAGCTGACCGACGCGTTCCCGGTCTACGCCTGATATCGCAGGCCGTCAGGCCAGTAAATAGCGCTACACTGATCGCCATCCCATGACCATGGGATGGCGATCTTTGCAAAAAGATAACAGAATCGCGTTATTGTTAATTTTTCATTGCGTTCCCGGACAGGGAGCGCGACCGGAATAAGGCTCGCGGTACCGCCATGAAATGTCCCTTCTGCCATCACGAAGACACCCAAGTCATCGACACACGCGTGTCCGAGGAAGGAGACACCATTCGCCGCCGCCGCCGCTGCGCGCACTGCGACAAGCGGTTCACCACCTACGAGCGCATCGAACTGTCGATGCCCGTCATCGTCAAGAAGAACGGCAGCCGAGCCGACTTCGACCCCGCCAAGCTCCGCGCCAGCCTGATGCTCGCCCTGCGCAAGCGTCCTGTATCCGCCGAAGCAGTTGATGCAGCGATCCACCGTATCGAAGAAAAACTGCTTTCCTCCGGTGCCCGTGAAGTGATTTCCGGCCATATCGGCGAACTCGTCATGCGCGAACTCAAGCGCCTCGACAAGATCGCCTATATTCGCTTTGCCTCCGTCTACAAGAGCTTCGAAGACGTCGCGGAATTCCAGGATGCGATCGCTGAGGTTGGGCGAGAGCGCAAGACACCTTCCAAGTAAGACCATCTCCGGACGCAGTAACGAGCACGCTTTCGCATGCCAAAAATGTTGCCAATGTTATAATTATGCCAAGCTTGAAAGCGAAATTGAACCGTGAAGCCGGTTATTCCATGACGGAAGTGCTCGTTTCCATACTGCTCCTGTCTACGGGCGTCCTCGGCACGGCCGCGCTGCAGGCTGCCGCCACCCGGACCACCCAACAGTCCGCCTATCAGACGACTGCCTTGCAGCTCGCGGCCGACGTGGCCGATACGGTGCAAGTGATGGCGTCCGACGAGCGATACTTGCACCTTGCCGCAGCCGTCTTTGATATCGACTTCACGTCTTCACCGGATGAGCGGTTCGCCCCAAGTGCCTCCTGCCATTTCGCGATGTGTGCACCGGCAGAATTCGCGAACGCCGAACTCGACGAATGGAAGACGCGCCTTGCGGCCAATTTCCCCTCTGCGCGTCTCCGCATCTGCCACGACGACAGTCCATGGGAAGAGGCAGGTCATGCACATACTTGGGAATGCAGTGGCGCCGGGGCCGGTCCCTTGGTTGTCAAGGTCGGTTGGAAGGCGAAGAGCCCGGATGGCAGCTACGCCGACGAAGGCCGAAGCTTTCCACCGAGCGTAGTTGTTCCGGTCGCTCCTGTGTGAAGGGGATGGCGATGCGCCGCAGCCGCATATCTTCGTTTCGCTTCGCCGGTCAGGACGGTGTGACGCTGGTCGAACTGATGGTGTCGATGACCATCGGCCTGTTCCTGATCGCCGCGGCTATCGTGGTGCTCGTTTCGGCTAAGTCCGCCTACGTTGCGCAAAGCGACAGCACTCAGGTCCTTGACATGGGCCGTCATGCGATTGACATCCTTTCGCGGACCGTGCGGCAGGCGTCCTATTTGGGCTGGGACGCTGTCGACGGTGCGGTTCTGGCTGCGGACGACGGCCCGGCGGTATTCGGCATGGATGCCAAAAGCCTGAAGAGCCGGACCGAAGGAGTCGATTCGCCGCTGTCGAAGTCGATCAACGGCAGTGATGTTCTTGTGGTGCGTTTTGGTGGTTCCGGCAAGGGCAGTAACGGGGATGGCTCGGTTCTCAATTGCGGCGGATTTGGTGTCGGTACGGGCGAAGTGGTCGGCGCAACTGAACGAGGGTGGAGCATTTTCTATGTGGCCGAAGATGCCACCGGCGAACCCGAACTGTATTGCAAGTATCCCGGTGAAGAGGGTTGGTCGGCACAAGCTGTAGCACGGGGCGTGGAGTCTTTCCAGGTGCTGTACGGACTGGACAGCGACGGCGACGGCTATCCGAATTCAATTGTGAACGCGACTGCCATCGAGGGTATGGCGACGAGCAGTTCCGATCCTTACGCCTGGTGGAAAAAAGTAGTGGAGGTCAAGGTCGCTGTCCTTGTGCGCGGAGGAAGCCCCGTTCCCGCAGAACTTCCGGATGCGAGCTTCGACCTGTTCGGAGAGCCGTACTCATCCGCGCATTCGGGAAGGGACAAGGGCGTCCGGATCCGTGTGTCGGAATTGCCGAAAGCGGCGAGGAACAGGACGCGCAAGGTCTTCGCAGCGACCATCTGGCTGCGCAACCGGCCTGCCGCGAAATAGGTATGCGAAAACTGCCGACCCGCGGGCGCGAAAGCGGCGCCGCATTGATCGTATGCCTGCTCCTGATGCTTGTGATCCTCCTGCTCGGCACTTCCGGCGCGCAGATTGCGCTCCAGGAAGAAAAGGCTTCGCGCCATGAACGCGACCGATTGCTTGCATTTCTGGCGGCGGAAAGCGCACTGAAGGATGCGGAACACGATATCAGTTCAACCACGCGGGTGGCGCTGTTTGAAAAATCGGAGCATGCGGCCGGCCAGTGCGAGGCAGGGCTTGGCAATCCCTTGCTTGGCTTGTGCCAGCCCTCGGCTCCCGACATGTTCCCGGTCTGGCAAAAGATTGATCTCGGAGCGGAAAGGACATCGGTCCCGTTCGGCTATTTCACGGGGCGCACATCCGCGTCAAAAGCGAGTGCGCTTCCGCCGTCCTACCTTGTCGAAATTTTGCCTGCGACCCCATTGCCGGAGGGCAGGCCGAGTACACCGGGCAAGGCGACTTATCGCATTACTGCAATCGGCTTCGGCACCAGCGAGGGGACGCAGGCTGTCCTGCAATCGTATCTTCGGAAGGCAGAGGACGGGCGGTGGGAGCGAGTGGGCTGGCGCGAGATTCAGAACTGGGAGGAAATGCGTGAAGCGCTTGAAAAATAAGCGGAAGCAGGGTGGCTTTTCCCTCATACAAGTCATTGTCGCGCTTGCAGTCGTGGCCATCCTTGCCGGCATTGCATTGCCGTCCTTCAAGGAGGCAGCGAGAAAGGCAAAGCGCGCGGAAGGCCGGTCCGCGCTGTACCAGTTGATGCTGCAGGAAGAACGCTTCTATTCCCAGCGCAACAAGTACATTGCCTTTACGTCTGGCTCCTCCGGTGAGGAGGAGAAGCGGTTCAGGTGGTTTTCCGGAAATAGTCCTGAAAGCAGCGCCTATGAAATCAAGGCTGAAGCATGTGCCGGTGAAACAATCAGCGATTGTGTTCGGTTGGTCGCCACGCCGGGTACAGGTCGTGTCGACGCGAACTTCAAGGACCCCGAGTGCGGAGAATTCACGCTTGCCAGCACCGGTGAAAAAGGGGCGAACAAGGCGGAGTGCTGGAGGTAAGGATGCGGCGCGAAACCGGCGGATTCACATTGGTCGAACTGACCGTGACTTTGTCCGTGGCGGCTATTCTTTTCACCGTAGCCGTGCCGAGCTTCGTCGGTATCATCAGGGACCTCCAGCTCAGCTCGGCGGCAAACGACTTCTTTGCCGCAATCAACCTTGCACGGGCAGAGGCCGTGCAGCGAGGCTTGCGGGTCGACCTGATGCCGGTCGGCGACAGCGGAGACTGGGCGCAGGGATGGGTGGTCTTTGTCGACCGGAACCGCAATCGGAGACCCGACGGTGGCGAAGTCATCTTCCTTCACGGCCCAGCACCGGATGGTCTCCGGATTACGGCTGACTTGAGCGATTCGACAGTACAATACCTCGCATACAACGGCGCGGGACGTACCCGTACCCATGCAAGTGGATACCGCACACAGTTCGGTACCTTCACTTTCGCGCTGGGCACGAAGGTCAGGAAAATCAAGCTGAACTTCCTCGGGCGTCCCCGCATCTGCAATCCGGACACGGACGCGGATACCTGCTGACCCGCTTCGGGCCTTTGCAGGCCGCTTGAGCGAAACAGGTCATCAGTGAGAATCGAAAACGACAACCAGGCTATGGAACTGGCGCTTCAATGGGCAGCCAGGTCCATGTTCATCACCGCACCCAACCCGCGCGTCGGCTGCGTCATCGTCAAGGACGGCTATGTAATCGGTGCCGGCAATACCCAGCCGCCGGGACAGGCGCATGCCGAGGTCCAGGCAATGAAAGATGCCGCCAGTCGCGGGCATGACGTGCGCGGCGCAACGGTGTACGTCACGCTCGAGCCCTGCAGTCATTTTGGGCGCACTCCACCTTGCGCGGATGCGCTGGTCAAGGCCGGCGTCGCCAAGGTGGTGATGGCTGCGGGTGACCCGAACCCCCTGGTGGGCGGGCAGGGACGGGCAAAGCTCGAGGCGGCAGGCATCGAAGTTGTGTCGGGTGTGCTTGAAGCAGAGGCGCGTGAAATGAACATCGGCTTCATGAAGCGCATGCAACATGGCCTGCCGTGGGTAAGGATGAAGGCTGCCGCCAGCCTGGACGGCAGGACGGCGCTGCATAACGGTGTAAGCCAGTGGATTACGTCGCCGCCCGCGCGCGACGACGGGCACTGGTGGCGCGCCCGCGCTTGCGCCATCCTGACCGGAATCGGCACCGTGCAGGAAGACAATCCGCAACTCACGGTTCGTGCAGTCGATACACCTCGTCAGCCGCGCCGCATTGTTGTCGACAGTCGCCTGCAGATCAGTCACGATGCACGCATTCTCGAAGGTGGCGGCACCTGGATCGTTACTGCAGTAGCGAATGCGGAGAAGGAAGCGAGGCTGCGTGACCTAGGCGCGGAAATTATCCTGCTCCCGAATTCCGCCGGGAAGGTCGATCTTCCGGCATTAATCAAAGAACTCGGCGCACGCCAGATCAACGAACTGCACGTCGAGGCAGGATTCAAGCTGAATGGCTCGCTCATCCGCGAAGGCTGCGTCGACGAACTGCTGCTTTACCTCGCGCCCAGCCTGATAGGCGACGCATGCGGCCTGTTCGACCTGCCTACACTGGAATCGCTCGATGGCCGCAAGGCGCTCGCTTTCCACGAAATCAAGCAAATCGGCCCCGATTTGCGTATCCTTGCCCGTTTTACCTGATCGGAATTGCCCATGTTTACCGGAATCGTCGCCGCCGTCGGCAAAATCACTTCCATCACACCGCTTGGCACCCAGGCCGACGCCGGCGTTCGCCTCACGGTCGATGCTGGCGGCCTGCCGATGGCCGATGTCGCCTTGGGAGACTCGATTGCCCTGAACGGCGCGTGCATGACCGTCGTCAGCAAGACAGAGAGCGGCTTCACCGTCGATGTCTCCCGCGAAAGCCTGAACCGGACGGCCGGACTGGACAGCGCAGGCGAAGTGAACCTCGAAAAGGCGCTGACCCTCGCGGACCGGCTTGGCGGCCACCTCGTGTCGGGGCACGTCGATGGCCTCGGCATTGTTCGCAAGTTCGAGCCGGTCGGCGAATCAATGGAGCTGGTCGTTGCGGCACCGAAGGACCTGGGGAAGTATCTCGCTTACAAAGGCTCGATTGTCGTCAACGGCGTCTCCCTGACGGTGAACCGCGTGGAAGACGTGCCGGATGCTTGCACGTTTTCGATCAATCTGATTCCGCATACTGTCGAAGTGACAACACTCAAGCATCTGAAACCAGGCGTGAAGGTCAACCTCGAAATCGACCTGATCGCGCGCTACGTCGAACGAATGCTCAACACAAAGGACTGAAAACCGTCCGGACAGCAGCACAAGTTTCAGCGGTGAAAGTAGCAAGACCCGCAAATCCTTTAAAATAGCGTGTTACACAGGATTCAAGCCATGGCTATTTCAACAACTCAAGAAATCATTGCCGAACTGCGCGCAGGCCGTATGGTCATCCTCGTCGACGAGGAAGACCGTGAAAACGAGGGTGACCTCGTGCTGGCCGCCGAGTTCGTGACCCCGGAAGCGATCAACTTCATGGCCAAGTTCGGCCGCGGCCTGATCTGCCTGACGCTGACCGAAGAGCGCTGCAACCTGCTGAACCTGCCGATGATGACGACCCGCAACGGCACGTCCTACGGCACCAACTTCACTGTTTCCATTGAAGCAGCCGAAGGCGTCACCACCGGCATCTCCGCAGCTGACCGTGCAAAGACCGTGCAGGTTGCGGTGGCCAAGAATGCGAAGCCGTCCGACATCGTTCAGCCCGGCCATATCTTCCCGCTGAAGGCGCAGAAGGGCGGCGTGCTGATGCGTGCTGGACATACTGAAGCAGGCTGCGACTTCGCCGCGCTGGCCGGCCTCACCCCGGCGGCAGTGATCTGCGAAATCATGAAGGACGACGGCACCATGGCGCGCCTGCCGGACCTGATTGAATTCGCCAAGGAACACGGCCTGAAGATCGGCACCATTGCCGACCTGATTCATTTCCGCAGCCAGAACGAAAGCATCGTCGAGCGCATCGCCGAACGCACCATGCATACCGTGCACGGTTCCTTCAGGACGATCGCTTACCGCGACAAGCCGAGCGGCGGCGCCCACTTGGCGCTGGTGCATGGCGACATCACCACGGACGTCGAAACCCTGGTGCGCGTGCACCAACCCGTTTCCATCCTCGACCTGCTCGAAACGCAAGCCACCACGCACTCCTGGAACATGGCCTCGGCAATGGCCGCGATCAAGGCGTCGGAGCGGGGCGTCATGGTCTTGCTCAACTGCGAGGAATCGGCGGAACAGATGTTTGCGCAATTCGAGGCGCTCCTCAAGCCCGAACAGAAGCCCGCGCCGCGCGAGTCGCGTATGGACCTCCGTACCTATGGTATCGGTGCACAGATCCTGAAAGACCTCCAGGTCGGCAAGATGAAGCTGCTGGCGAGCCCGCGCAAGATGCCATCGATGACTGGTTTTGACCTTGAGGTGACCGGCTACCAGGCAAAGCCGGAGAACTGACCGCCTGGCGCAAGGCGCCGGCGGCATGTCGAACAAGAATAGGCCATACGCTGCCTCGTTCATCGAGGTGGCGCATGGTTCCCATACCCATGAGCGCAATCGCGCATGAAGGAACAACCATGACCGTAGGAACTTACGAAACGAATTTGAGCGGCGAAGGCCTGCGTATCGGCATCGTGCAAGCCCGCTTCAATGAAGACGTTTGCCACGGCCTCCTGTCTTCCTGCCTGGCCGAGCTGAAGCGCCTCGGTGTTGCCGATGAGGACGTGCTGCACGTTACCGTCCCGGGCGCACTTGAAATCCCGCTCGCACTGCAGAAAATGGCGGAAACCCAGCAGTTCGATGCACTGATCGCCATCGGCGCGGTCATACGCGGCGAGACCTACCACTTCGAGCTGGTGTCCAACGAGTCCGGTGCCGGTATCACCCGCGTCGGCCTGGATTTTGGCATTCCCATCGCCAATGCCGTCCTGACTACCGATACAGACGAGCAGGCCGAGGCACGCATGGCAGAAAAGGGCGCCGATGCAGCACGCGTTGCGGTCGAGATGACCAACCTCGCAATTGCACTGGAAGAACTCGCCGACGTCACAGAGGAAGAGTAAGCAATGACGCAAAAGACCGCACACGCGAATCCGAACAAGAACCGCACGCCGCGTCATCGCGCGCGCGAGTTCGCGCTGCAGGGCCTGTACCAGTGGCTGCTGAACAATGAGGATGCCGGCGCCATTGATGCGCACATCCGCGAAGCGCATGGTTTCAACAAGGCAGACGCGGAGCATTTCGACGCGTTGCTGCACGGCGCGATCAAGCAGGCGGCAGCGTTGCGCGGTGGTCTGGCACCGCTGATTGACCGCCCGATCAACCAGCTCTCGCCGGTCGAGCATGCAGCGCTCCTGATCGGTGCGTATGAACTGGCCAACCACATTGAAATCCCGTACAAGGTCGTCATCAACGAGGCGGTCGAGTTGACCAAGTCGTTTGGCGGCATTGACGGCCACAAGTATGTCAACGGTGTCCTCGACAAGTTCGCGGCGACGGCCCGCGCCACTGAGGTCGAAGACGCCAAGAAGCGCGGCCAGCACTAAACCTACCACATCATGCGCCGGCGTCATGCCGGCGCATGTCTTGAGCCTGTACCTCCGATGAATCCAGTCCTCGCTTCCCGCCTTGCAAACATTGCTCCTTTCCACGTCATGGAACTGGCGAAGATGGCGGCTGAACTGGAACGGCAGGGCCGTTCCATCATCCACATGGGCATCGGCGAACCGGACTTCACGGCGCCGCCACCTGTTGTCGAGGCCGCATCGCGTGCCATGGCCGACGGCCGGCTGCAGTACACATCGGCCGTCGGGATTCCCGCACTGCGGGAGGAGATCGCGGCGCATTACCAGCGGGTGTACGGTCTGCAGATCGCGCCGTCGCGTATCATCGTGACGGCCGGCGCGTCAGCCGCGCTGCTGCTAGCTTGCGCCGCGCTCGTGGACAAGGGCGCGGAAGTGCTGATGCCCGATCCGTCCTACCCCTGCAACCGGCACTTCGTGGCCGCATTCGATGGTGTCGCCAGGATGATTCCGAGCGGCCCGGAGCAGCGATTCCAGTTGTCGGACGCAGTGGTGCGCAAACAATGGTCGGAAACGACGCGCGGCGTGCTGCTTGCATCGCCGTCCAATCCGACGGGAACGTCGATCCCCCATGCCGAACTGGCGAAGATTGTCGGAACGGTGCGGGAGAAGGGCGGTTTCACGATCGTTGACGAGATCTACCAAGGCCTGACCTACGATGAAGAGCCGTTTTCGGCGCTGTCGCTGGGCGACGACGTCGTCGTGATCAACAGCTTCTCCAAGTACTTCAACATGACCGGCTGGCGCCTGGGGTGGCTTGTGGTGCCGGAATACCTGGTGCCTCAGGTTGAGAAGCTGGCACAGAATCTGTTCATCTGCGCCTCCAGCATTGCCCAACATGCCGGCGTTGCCTGCTTTACGCCGGAGTCGATTGCCATCTATGAAGAGCGCAAGGCCGAATTCAAGCGCCGACGCGACTATATCGTTCCTGCACTCGGGCAACTTGGCTTCCAGGTGCCGGTGATGCCTGACGGCGCTTTCTATGTCTATGCAAATTGTTCGGCACTGTCCGATGATGCGGACAGGCTGACGATCGACATGCTCCACCAGGCCGGCGTCGTCCTTGTTCCGGGGCTGGATTTCGGTCCTTACACCGCCCGCGAATATATCCGGCTGTCCTACGCCACCTCGCTCGACAACCTGCAAGAGGCGGTTGCGCGTCTCGCAAAGTTCCTAGGCTTAAATCCCGTTCACTCGCGGGTCTGCTAGTACTGTAATGCCATATTGGCAACTCCTCCCCTGGTCTGCTCAGGCTGTATTCAAAAAATCCTTGGATCAGCCCTAAATCCGGCCGTCCGGCGACCGTAAACCAGAAAAGCAGGCTGCAAAAAAGGCGCTCCGAAAAATTTTTAAAAAAATTTTTACCGGGACCCTAAATTTTGCGGAGTCACTGCCGATAAACAACACAACAGTAGTACTAGGTCCTTGAGAAAAACCGGCGAAAGCCATTTTTTGCGATCAAGAGCACATATCAAAAGAATAATTAATTACTAAATTTCCCTTGGGTAAGGGGACGTGCGCAGCCGGCATCGATCGGCCGCAAAGCCAAGGCCCAAGCCAATTTCCGCACCTTTTTCAGGTGCGCATCCGACGCTGCCCGGTGTTTGTAGGACAAACACCTACGGGTGGCGTTCGTGCGCGTCCGTATTTAAATACGGCGAAAGTCCTATTTTCTCAGGGCAACTTCACACCGAGAATGCATCTTACTGACAGGCAAAACTGCCGGTCCGATTGCAGACGAGGTGAAAATGAACGCGAACGACATGATGGCTGAAATCCGTGACGCCAACCTGAGCTACCTGATGCTCGCCCAGCAAATGATTCGTTCCGACAAAGCTAGCGCCATTTTTCGCCTCGGCATCAGCGCAGAAATCGCCGACATGCTGGAAGGCCTCAATAACGCCCAGATCCTCAAACTCGCGAGCACCAACATGATGCTTGCCCGCTTTCGCTTCGATGACGGCGCCATCCTCGGAATGTTGACGAATTACAACAAGGATCGCGGGCTTGCGCATTCGCATGCAGCCATTCTTATGGCAGGACAACAACTCGAAGAGATTTCCTGACAGAACAAATATTTCGAGTAATACTATATTGTTACTTCAGGATGGCACGGGGTCGGCATGACTAAGAAAAGCGTAGTGACGGAAGCGCAAGAGATCCAGCTCGCGATCGAGCTCATCAACCTCGGAGCGCGTCTCCAGCTTCTCGAGTCGGAAACCAGCCTCTCCCGCGAGCGCCTGCTGAAGCTGTACAAGGAACTGAAGGGTGTCTCGCCGCCGAAGGGCATGTTGCCGTTCTCGACCGATTGGTTCATTACCTGGCAGCCGAACATCCATTCCTCGCTCTTCATCAATATCCACAAATACCTCGTGGAGCACGCCCATGTGTCGGGCATCGAAGCGGTGATGAAGGCCTACAAGCTGTATCTCGAACAGGTCGAGCCGGATCCGAGCGGCGAACCCGTCCTGTCCCTCACGCGCGCCTGGACCCTGGTGCGCTTCTTCGAAAGCAAGATGCTCGAGACCGCGACCTGCTGCAAATGCGGCGGTGATTTCGTCGTCCATCGGCTCGATCTCCATGAGGATTATGTCTGCGGCCTTTGCCATATGCCCTCGCGTGCAGGCAAGACCAAGAAGCTGAAGGAAGAAGCTGCGGCGGCGTCCGCGTCGTCGCCAGCCCGGGTCTGATCCGGACCGTTCATGTTCAGCCGGCGCTCCGGCGCGGGCTCTTCGCTTCGTCCCGCGTTTTTCCGTATCCCCGCTGTGCTGGCACTGCTGGGGCAGTTGCTGGCATTCGGCTCGATCCTGCTGCTCGCTGCCGCGCTGACCAGCTTCGCGGGCATCCAAATATCGATTGCGCATGCTGCCCTGGTCCAGGGATGCGTTGCCGCAGTCGTTGCGCACCGCATGCGCCTTGCCATCTGGTGGCTTCCAATCCAGCTCTGTTTTCCGCTGGCGGTCGTTGCTTCGCATGCGGTGCAGTTGCCGCCAGCACTCTACCTCGGGGCCTTCCTCTTTTTCCTGGTCCTGTTCTGGTCGACGTTTCGCACCCAGGTGCCGTTCTATCCATCCGGGCCATCGGTGTGGCGTGCTGTTGCTCAATTGTTGCCGGAAGGGCGGGCATTGCGCGTCGCCGATATCGGCAGCGGATTCGGCGGGATGGCGATGCATCTCGCGCGGGCGCGCCCCGAATGCAGGGTGACGGGCATCGAACTGGCGCCGCTGCCATGGATCTTTAGCCTGTTGCTGGGGAAGGCAAGTGGCAGTTCGGCGCGCTTCGTCCGAGGCGATTATGAAGCAGTCGACTTTGCCGATTTCGATGTCGTGTTTGCCTACCTGTCGCCAGCCGCAATGCCCGCACTATGGTTAAAAGCACAAGCAGAAATGCGCAAGGGCAGCTTGCTGCTCAGTTATGAATTTGCCATCCCCGGTGTCGAGCCGGCGATAGCCATGCACCCTTTGCCGGATGGTCCGATGTTGTATGGCTGGCGCATGGGGTGAACGCACGCTCAAGTTTTGCCGCCGCGCGTCGTAACCGTCATGAAGGCCGTCATCAGGCCCGGACACTTCCCCCTCGTACATATTGGTTGTGATCCGCAGGACGAATTGGCACAATGTTGGCCTATAGAAAGGCCTCAATAACGACCGGAGCGCACACCCTTGTTAGTCATTGTCGGATATATCATTGTCATGGGGTCGGTGTTCGGCGGATTTGCATTATCCGGCGGGCACCTTCCGGCGCTGTTCCAGCCACTCGAACTGCTCATGATCGGCGGCGCCGCTGTCGGCGCATTCTTCGTCGGTAACAATACCAAGGCGATCAAGGCCACGCTCAAGGCGCTGCCAACGGTGTTCAAGGGTTCGAAGTACACGAAGGGACTCTACATGGAGCTGATGACGCTCCTGTTCGAGATCCTCAGCAAGGTGCGCAAGGAGGGCTTGATGTCGATCGAAGGCGACATCGAGAAGCCCGAGGAAAGCCCGATCTTCAGCAAGTATCCCGGCATCCTTGCCGATCACCACATCGTCGAATTCATGACCGACTACCTGCGCCTGATGGTGTCGGGGAACATGGATGCGTTCCAGATCGAGAACCTGATGGATAACGAGATCGACACGCATCATGCCGAAGGCGAGGTGCCGGTGCACTGTGTCGCCAAGCTGGGCGACGGCATGCCGGCATTCGGTATCGTGGCCGCGGTGATGGGTGTGGTTCACACCATGGAATCGGTCGGCCTGCCGCCGGCGGAACTCGGCATCCTGATTGCCCACGCCCTGGTCGGTACCTTCCTCGGTATTTTGCTTGCCTACGGCTTCGTCGGGCCACTATCCGGTTTGCTGGAGCAGAAGCTGCATGAGTCTTCCAAGATGTTCCAGTGCGTGAAGGTGACTCTGCTGGCCAGCCTCAACGGCTATGCGCCGGCGCTTGCCGTCGAATTCGGCCGCAAGGTCCTGTTCTCTACGGAGCGTCCGTCGTTCAGCGAACTTGAAGAGCACATCAAGCAATCCAAATCGAAATAACCCGGATCACCTAACCACCAGCGGAAAGCATCATGGCCGACGAAGGCTTGCGCCCCATTATCGTAAAGCGCGTCAACAAGGGCGGCGGCGGCCACCATGGCGGCGCATGGAAGATCGCCTATGCCGACTTCGTGACGGCGATGATGGCGTTCTTCCTGTTGATGTGGCTGATGGGGTCGACTGCGAAGGGCGACCTGCAGGGCATCGCTGAATACTTCAAGACGCCGCTCAAGGTGGCGATGTCCGGCGGCTCCGGCGCCGGTGACAGCTCGAGCGTAGTGCAGGGCGGCGGCAAGGACCTCACGCGCAAGGACGGCCAGGTCAAGAAGGGCGACGATCCCGAGATCAAGAAGACCTACAACCTGCAGGCTGCACACCTCCAGCAGGCGGAAAAGGAACTGGAAAAGGCCGAGGCGGCACGCCTTCGTGGTCTCAAGGCCAAGATCGAAGAGGCGATCGAGTCCAGGCCGGCACTCAAGCAATTCAAGAAGCAACTCCTGATCGACATCACGACGGAGGGGTTGCGCATCCAGATCGTGGATGAGCAGAACCGCCCGATGTTCGCCCTCGCCAAGGCTGAACTGCAACCCTACACTCGCGACATCCTGGTTGAAATCGGCCGAGCGCTGAACGACGTGCCAAACCGCGTCAGCCTCTCCGGCCACACAGACGCCACACCCTACGCAAGCGGCGAAAAGGGCTACAGCAACTGGGAATTGTCGGCTGACCGCGCCAACGCTTCACGCCGGGCTCTTATCGCAGGCGGAATGGACGAGGCGAAGGTACTGCGCGTGGTAGGCTTGTCGTCAGCCGTGCTGTTCGACAAGCAGGATCCGTTCAACCCGATCAACCGGCGCATCAGCATCATTGTAATGAACAAGAAGACGGAAGAAAGTGCATCGAAAGATGGCGGCACCGTCGAGGTCTCGAGCGAAACGCAGGCCAGGCAGGAACTGGCCGGCGCCGCCGCACGATAAGTATGTATCGCAGGCACTGGTAACGAAAAGCGGTGTGGGGACGGGACAATGACAAGTGAAAAAAAGTTGGGTTCGCAGGTCAAGCACCTGCTGTCCAACCTGTCTGATCATGGAACGCAGCACCTGACCGAAGTCGAGACCGACCTGGTCCAGACCAGCTTTCTGCTTGGCGAAGCGATCGAGAAGCTGGGAGCGAGCTTCATGGCCATCCATGAAGCGATCACCGTTCAGCAGGAAGCGATCGACCTGCTGCTCTCCGGCGCCACGCCGACCCCGGAGATCGCAGAAAAAATCAAGGCCAAGCATAGCGAAATCGACAAGCACGTCAATGCCGCGGTGACCGGGCTCCAGTTCCAGGACATGACAAGCCAGCTCATCGGGCGCACCGTCCGCCGGGTAACCGGTTTGCGCGATGTCCTGGGTGGCATCGGCTCGGGAAGTTCGGGCATCTCCGAAAACAATGCGGAAGAAATCATTGCCACGCTCAACAGCATCAACAAGGTGCTGGAAGAACAGAGCGTGAAGCTCGAGAGCGCGCTCTGGAAGGCGGTTTGCCAGACACATATGGAGAGCGGCGACATCGAGCTGTTCTGAAGGACGCAGGCACAAGACGATACGGGCAGCCAGCCCGGACATGAAGAAAGCAGGAGTGAACACAATGGCAAAGACGATATTGGCAGTGGACGACTCGGGCTCACTACGGCAGATGGTGGTGTTCAGCCTGAGGGCGGCCGGCTACCAGGTCACGGAGGCAGTGGACGGGCAGGATGGCCTGGACAAGGCAAAGGGCCAGGTCTTCGACCTCGTCCTGACCGACCAGAACATGCCGCGCATGGATGGGCTGACGCTGATCCGTTCGCTGCGCGGCCTGCCGACCTACCAGAAAGTGCCGATCCTCATGCTCACCACCGAATCGAGCGATGAGATGAAGAACAAGGGACGCGCAGCCGGCGCCAACGGCTGGCTCGTCAAGCCCTTCGATCCGCAGCGACTGACCGAGGTGGTCCGCAAGGTCATCGGCTGACGCCAGCCCGTGCAGAGGCAAAGAAAACAAGAGCGAAGATGACGGAGTCCCATAATGACCATTGACATGAGCCAGTTCTTTCAGGTGTTCTTTGACGAGACCGAAGAACTTCTCGCTGAAATGGAAAAGCTGCTCCTGGCGATCGACGTGTCGGCGCCCGACGAGGAAGACCTCAATGCAATTTTCCGTGCCGCGCATTCCATCAAGGGCGGCGCGGGCACATTCGGCCTGACCGACCTGACGGATGTCACGCATGTGCTGGAGTCGCTGCTCGACAAGATCCGCAAGGGAGAAATGTCGTTGTCGTCGGAGCATGTGGACGCCTTCCTCGTGGCCAAGGACGTGCTCAAGATGCAGCTCGACGGACACCGTCTCCACACGCCGGTGGACCAGGAGGCTGTCGTCGACGCGCGCATGCTGCTCGAATCGCTGTCAAAGGGTGGTGTGCCCAAGGCGTTGCCTGCGGCTTCGCTCGACGTGGCGCCGAGGCAGGAAACGCACGTGCATGAACACACGGGTGCGCTCGCGCGGCAATTCCGCATCGAACTACCCCAGTTGCCCGAGCGCGACACCGAAGCGCTCATGGCTGAACTCGGCCTGCTTGGCAAAATCAGCAAGGAGATGCTGGCTGATAACCGTCCGGTATTTACGCTCCGCTGCAATAGCGGAGACGACGACATCATCGCGATCTGCTCCTTCATCGTCGATCCTGCGGACCTGAAGATTACCGAGGAGGCGGCGCCGCCAGCTGCTATCGATGATGCGACAGCAGCGCAGGAAGCGGCGCAGGGTTACGGCTTCTTCGACAACTTCGAGACGCATGAGCAGGCGATGGCCAGCAAGGCGGCGAAGGAAAACGCGCAGGGCTACGGCTTCTTCGACAATTTCGAAACGCATGAAATGAAGGAAGCCAAGGCGGCGGCCGCGCAGCCGGCAGCCGCTGCGTCCCCAGAGGCGGGCGCGCCGGCTGCGGCCAGTGCCACACCTGCGGCCCCCGAGAAGAAGGTGGTCGCCAGGCGCGAGCCGACGACTACCGCGCACAATTCGGAAACGACTTCCATCCGCGTGGGCATTGAAAAGGTTGACCAGCTCATCAACCTGGTCGGCGAACTGGTGATCACGCAGGCGATGATCGAGCAGCGGACGAACTCGCTCGACCCGATGGTCCACGAGCGCCTACTCAACAGCGTGAGTCAGCTTACCCGCAACACGCGCGACCTCCAGGAAGCCGTGATGTCCATCCGCATGATCCCGATGGATTACGTTTTCTCGCGCTTCCCGCGCATGGTCCGCGACCTCGCGGGCAAGCTAGGCAAGCGCATCGAATTCGTCACCCACGGCGCTGCGACCGAACTCGACAAGGGCCTGATCGAACGCATCGTTGACCCGCTGACCCATCTCGTTCGCAACAGCATCGACCATGGCATCGAAATGCCCGATGTGCGCCGCGAGGCAGGCAAGAGCGAAACCGGCCGCCTGTCCCTCTCCGCCGGGCACCAAGGCGGCAATATCGTCATCGAGGTGACTGATGACGGTGGCGGTCTCAACCGTGAAAAAATCCTTGCCAAGGCGAAGTTGCAGGGCTTGCCGGTGACGGACAACATGCCGGATGCCGATGTCTGGCAGCTCATTTTTGCACCGGGTTTTTCCACTGCCGAAGTCGTGACCGACGTGTCGGGCCGCGGTGTCGGCATGGACGTCGTGAAGCGGAACATTACGGCGATGGGCGGCGTGGTCGACATCCGGTCCGCCAAGGGTTTCGGCACCACCATCTCGATTTCGCTGCCGCTGACGCTGGCAATCCTCGACGGCATGTCGATCAAGGTCGGCAGCGAGATCTACATCCTGCCGCTGGGCTATGTTGTCGAATCGTTGCAGCCGGACCCGGCGGACGTGAAGGAGATCGCAGGGCAGGGGCGCGTCATCAAGGTGCGTGGCGAATACCTGCCGCTGATTCCGTTGTACAAGATGTTCGGCATCGAGCCGCGTTTCTCGGATCCATCGCAAGGCATCGTGGTGATCCTCGAATCCGAAGGCAAGAAGGCCGCACTGTTTATTGACGACCTGGTCGGCCAGCAGCAGGTCGTCGTCAAGAACCTCGAATCCAATTACCGCAAGGTTGCAGGTATTTCAGGCGCCACCATCCTCGGTGACGGCGGCGTATCCCTGATTATCGATGTGGCGGCATTGCTGCGCTCAAGCCGGCAGCTCGCTGCCGACGAATCCATTTTTTCCTGACAAGAGATAACCAACATGACACAAACCGTTCAATCGATGGCCCAGGCCAATGGCGAGAAAGCCGATCGTGACATCACTGGCCAGGAGTATCTTGCCTTCACCCTGGGCAAGGAAGAGTACGGTATCGATATCCTGAAAGTACAAGAAATCCGCGGGTATGAAACCGTTACCCGCATTGCAAATGCACCCGACTTCATCAAGGGCGTGGTGAACCTGCGCGGCATTATCGTGCCGATCGTGGATATGCGAATCAAGTTCAATCTCGGCGAGCCGACCTACGACCAGTTCACCGTGGTCATTATCCTGAACGTCGCAGGACGGGTGGTAGGCATGGTCGTCGACAGCGTGTCAGACGTGACGACGCTGTCGCCGGAGCAAATCAAGCCCGCGCCGGAAATGGGCACTGCACTCAACACCGATTACCTCATCGGGTTGGGCACCATCGATCAGCGCATGCTGATCCTGGTCGACATCGACAGGCTGATGTCGAGCGCAGAGATGGGTTTGATCGAAAAGATCGCCGCATAAGACAGAACAGGTAGTACCAATGCCGCGAAGACGGCAATGACAGGAAAAAACAGGCCCGCTGACAACGTATCGGCGGGCCATTCCACACATTGAGGGTAGGGACGATGCTTACAAATTTGACTATCAAGTCGCGGCTGGTGTTCGTCATCAGCTTTCTCTCGCTGCTGCTCGTAGGTAGCGGCGTCATTGCAATTATCAGCCTGAGTGCGGCGAATACATCCACGAAGAAGATGTACGACGACCGTCTCATTCCGACCGGACAACTCAACATGATCGTCCGTCTCATCAGCGACAACCGGATGGCGGTCGCGGAGTCGATGAACGGCGATCCTTCTGTGGTCAGCAAGGCCATGGACAGCGTGGAAAAACGCATCGCGGAAGTTTCCCGGATCTGGGATGCCTACATGGCCTCCGAACTGACCGAGCTCGAGCGCACGCAGGCGAAGAAGGCGCAGGAAAGCCGCACGAAGTTCATTGAAGAAGGCTTGAAACCGACTGTCGCCGCCTTGCGCGCCTCGAACGTGCAGCAGGCCATGGAGCTGATGCAAGGGCCGATGTCCAAGGAATTCGTCGCGTTCCAGGCAGACGTCGATGCACTCCTCAAGACACAGGAAGAGGTTGCGAAGAAGGAGTACGAAAAGACCCAGCACATGTACGAGCTGGTGCGCAATGCGTCGATCGCTGCGATGCTCTTCGGCGTCACGCTGTCGGCCTTGATCGGTGTATGGCTGGTGCGCGCCATATCCGTTCCTTTGAGCGAAGCAGTGCGCGTGGCGCGCAGCGTTGCGGAGGGCGACCTCACACAGCAGATCGACATTCATTCGAAAGATGAAACCGGCCAGCTGCTGGCGGCGCTAAAGCTCATGAATGAGAGCCTATCGAGTACGGTGGGGCAGGTGCGCACCGGGACGGAATCGATGGGTGTCGCCTCGCGCGAAATTGCGCAGGGCAATGCAGATTTGTCAGCCCGCACCGAATCACAGGCCAGCTCGCTGGAAGAGACGGCTTCGTCGATGGAAGAGCTGACTTCGACGGTGAAGCAGAACGCCGAGAATGCACGCCAGGCCAACCAGCTGGTGGTATCGGCCTCCGACGTCGCGGTGCGCGGCGGCGAAGTTGTCGGCCAGGTGGTGGAGACGATGGGCTCGATCAAGGAAAGCTCGCGCAAGATCGTGGACATCATCGGTGTGATCGACGGCATTGCATTCCAGACCAACATCCTGGCGCTGAATGCGGCGGTGGAAGCGGCGCGTGCAGGCGAGCAGGGTCGCGGCTTTGCGGTGGTGGCGGCCGAGGTGCGCAACCTGGCGCAGCGTTCCGCAGGCGCGGCCAAGGAAATCAAGGAGCTGATCGGCGACTCGGTCGAGAAGGTCGATGCCGGCAGCAAGCTGGTGGACCAGGCGGGCAAGACGATGGATGAGATCGTGACCTCGGTCAAGCACGTGGCCGACATCATGAACGAGATCACCGCCGCCAGCGAGGAACAGAGTTCCGGCATCGAGCAGGTCAACCAGGCGATCAGCCAGATGGATGAAATGACGCAGCAGAACGCGGCACTGGTGGAGCAGGCCGCGGCTGCCGCCGACAGCATGCAGACACAGGCGGCAACGCTGGCGCAGGCGGTATCCATCTTCCGGATCAGCGGAGCCGCACAGCAGGTCGTCCCGGTGGCACTGAAGTCAGGTACACCTGCGCCGTCACTGCCGTCCAAACCGGCGGCCGCACGTGCCCTTGCGCCTCGCTCTTCGACGCCCCCCGGCGCACGAACCAAGCCAGTTGTGCCAGCGGGTACCGGAAGCGAATGGGAAGAGTTCTGATGCCGGCATCGGCACGCAGTGTTCACTACAACTAAAGGAAAAACGCCATGTTGAAGTTGTCGGATATGAGGATCGGGACACGCCTCGTGCTGGGCTTCGGCCTTGTGCTTTTGTGCGCCACCACGCTCCTCGTTATTGCGCTGTGGCGCATGAGCCACTTGCACGCTACTTCGGAGCGCATCGTCAATGAACGTGTCGCAAGCCTCACCAGCGGCATGGAAATGCGCGAGGCCGGATGGGGGCTGGCGCTGTCCCTGCGCAAGGTCGCCACCCCGACCGATGCGACCGAGGGCGAGCGCGAGGTCAAGCGCCTGGCCGTACTGCTCGATGTGTATACGAAGGCCGAGGCGACGCTACAGAAGTATTCAGATGATGCACAGTCGAAGTCGCTGCTCGCAGCGGCGACCGAGCAGAAGCAGGCGATTTTCCCGGTCATCGAAAAGATCAAGTCGCAGGTCGCCGGCGGGAACTATTTCGACGCTTCTTCGGTGCTCAAGAGTGACTTCAATCCACTCCATGAAAAATGGATTAACAGCCTTGTCGCGCTGGCGGATTACCAGCAGAAGGAAATGAAAGCGACATTCGAGCAGTCGCAGGCAAACTATGGCACGGCGCGCATGGGCATGCTGGCTATCGGCATCCTGACGATTGCCATCGGCGCATTCATCGCGGTGTTCATTACCCGGACGATTACCTCGCCGCTGCATGAAGCGGCACGGGTGGCGAACACTATCGCCGGCGGCGACCTGACGGCCAGGATCGACGTGCAGGGCAAGGACGAGGCAGGAGAACTGGTCAATGCTCTCAAGACCATGCAATCCAACCTGGTCGAGACGGTCAATCAGATCAAGCGAGGGACCGAGACCATCTCCGTCGCCTCGCGTGAAATTGCATCGGGCAACGCGGATCTTTCGGCCCGTACGGAATCGCAGGCCAGCTCGCTGGAAGAGACGGCTTCGTCGATGGAAGAACTGACAACGACGGTGAAGCAGAATGCCGAGAATGCACGCCAGGCCAACCAGCTGGTGGTCTCCGCGTCGGACTATGCGCTGAAGGGCGGCGAAGTTGTCGGCCAGGTGGTGGAGACGATGGGCTCGATCAAGGAAAGCTCGCGCAAGATCGTGGACATCATCGGCGTGATCGATGGCATTGCATTCCAGACCAACATCCTGGCGCTAAATGCAGCGGTGGAAGCGGCGCGTGCAGGCGAGCAGGGCCGGGGTTTTGCGGTGGTGGCGGCTGAGGTGCGCAACCTGGCGCAGCGTTCCGCAGGTGCAGCCAAGGAAATCAAGGAGCTGATCGGCGACTCGGTCGAGAAGGTCGATGCCGGCAGCAAGCTGGTGGACCAGGCGGGCAAGACGATGGACGAGATCGTGACCTCGGTCAAGCACGTGGCCGACATCATGAGCGAGATCACCGCAGCGAGCCAGGAACAGAGCTCGGGCATCGAAGAAGTCAACCGCGCCATCGCGCAGATGGACGAAATGACACAGCAGAACGCGGCGCTGGTGGAGCAGGCAGCAGCGGCAGCCGAAAGCATGCAGGACCAGTCCGTCAACCTGGCCCAGGCAGTCGGCGTGTTCAAGCTTGGCGCCGCGGAGCAGATGTTCGCGGCACCGGTTCCGGCTGTGGCAGCCCGTCCCCAGCCGCCGAAAAAGGTCACGGCGCCCGCACCCAAACCGGCGGCACGCGCGCCGGTCCCCACCACCAAGACGGCTGGAGCCGTCAAGCCGCCCGCAGGCAGCAGTGCTGACGAGTGGGAGGAGTTCTGAGCCGGACGACAGTACAGTCGCGTACCGGCTTGATGCAGATTACTTCTCGCGGCAAATTGCTCCACCTTGACACACAAATCGTGGATAACGGGGTTGCTTCAGAGTAATATGCTTGGGAAACTGCATATCTGCAGGTCAATCAACAAGGCTGGCCGCTTCCACAAGACGGTCGGCAGTGATCAAGCAAAAAGAGTCGGGAGAAACATATGAATTTGCGTAGCTTGCGTATCGGCGCGCGCCTGGGGGCCGGTTTCGGTATCCTCCTTGCCATCCTTGCATTGATGGTCGTCCTCGGGAATGTGCTGACGACCAGGAACAAGCAACGGCTGATCGACGGCCTTGAACTTGCCAACAGCAAGAGCGCGCTTGTCGCCACGATGAAGAGCGCCCTGCTGGAGGGCGGCGTCGCCATGCGCAACATCGGCCTTCAGTCCGACGTCGGCGCGATGCAGAAGGAAGAATCTCGTGTCAAGGAACAGAACAAGCGTTACTCCGAGGCGCGCGACAAGCTGACTGCGCTGGGTCTGACGGACGCCGAGAAAAAGATCGTGGCCGAGATTTCCCGCCTCGACCAGGAAATCGCCGCGCCGTTCAAGGAGGCCATCGGCCAGGCACTGGCGTTCAACAGCGAAGGTGCCGCCAAGGTCATCGCCAGCCGCATCGATCCGCTGAACCACCAGGCCGTGTCCGAGATGGACAAGCTGGTAGCCCTGCAGCAGGCCGCGGTAAAGGAAGTGGTCGAAGGTTCGCTCTCCGATGACAGCAGCCTCATGATCCTGCTGTATGTCCTCGGCGTGATCGCCATCGCGATCGGCAGCGTTTTCGCCTGGTTGATCACCCACAGTATCACCGGTCCGCTGAACGACGCTGTCGGCGTCGCAAGCCGCGTTGCCACGGGCGACCTGACTTCGCGGATCGACGACAACAGCCGCGATGAAATCGGCCAGCTGCTCGATGCACTGCGCCAGATGAACAACAGCCTGTCTGAAATTGTCGGTAACGTCCGCACCGGAACGGAAAACATCGGTGTCGCCTCTGGTGAAATCGCACAGGGCAATGCAGATTTGTCGGCCCGCACCGAATCACAGGCCAGCTCGCTGGAAGAGACGGCTTCGTCGATGGAAGAGCTGACTTCGACGGTGAAGCAGAACGCCGAGAATGCACGCCAGGCCAACCAGCTGGTGGTATCGGCCTCCGACGTCGCGGTGCGCGGCGGCGAAGTTGTCGGCCAGGTGGTGGAGACGATGGGCTCGATCAAGGAAAGCTCGCGCAAGATCGTGGATATCATCGGTGTGATCGACGGCATTGCATTCCAGACCAACATCCTGGCGCTGAATGCAGCGGTGGAAGCGGCGCGTGCAGGCGAGCAGGGACGTGGCTTTGCGGTGGTGGCGGCGGAAGTGCGCAACCTGGCGCAGCGTTCCGCAGGCGCAGCCAAGGAAATCAAGGAGCTGATCGGTGACTCGGTCGAGAAGGTCGATGCTGGCAGCAAGCTGGTGGACCAGGCGGGCAAGACGATGGACGAGATCGTGACCTCGGTCAAGCACGTGGCCGACATCATGAACGAGATCACCGCCGCCAGCCAGGAACAGAGCTCGGGCATCGAGGAAGTCAACCGCGCCATCGCGCAGATGGACGAAATGACACAGCAGAACGCGGCATTGGTGGAGCAGGCAGCAGCCACCGCGGAGAGCATGCAGCAGCAGGCCAGCACGCTTTCGCAGGCAGTGTCCGTCTTCAAGGTCGAAGGCATTGCCAGGATGGCCATGGCACCGGCCCCTGTTGCCAAGCCGCCTGCAAGCGTTCCGAAGACGGTAGAGCCCCCGCGCCCGGCGCGCCAGGTGTCTGCGCCGAAGACGGCGGTTGCTCCGGCGGCGCCGAAACCGATCGCGCGGACAAAAGCTGTCGCACCGGTCAACGACGGTGGCGACTGGGAAGAGTTCTGATTTCGACAGGATGATTGACCGGGACATTGACATGTTTCGACAACAATCGGTCAATAACATGAAAAGCGTGCCTGCGAGGGCACGCTTTTTTGCATCAAAAACGGCTGGTTTGGCAGGCTGTTCCTTGGATTGGATAAGGGCCGTGCCATCGATAATCCGTCAGGGCACCGCCGGCGGTATGGAACGTACGGCAACGTGCGTTGGATATGCTACGCTGAATTATCGGGATCGATACCCTGTGGAGGCCGAATGAAGATGATGGAACACAAGCTGACTCGCACACTCATTGTCGGTGCGCTTGCGGTTGCATCAGGAACGGCGGTCGCGGCATTCGTCGGCTGGGCGGGCGGCGATGGGATCAGTCCGCTGCTTATGGCGGCGGCGGGCGCGCTGACGGCCACTCTGATCATGCCGCTGGCCGTTTCGCGCAACGGTGGTGGCACGTCCCACTTCATCGAGGCCATGGGTGAGGAGGTCGACCACATCATGATCGGTGCTGCCGAAACATCGTACTTCGTCGACTCCATCAAGAAGAAGGTCGACATCGATCTGCAGACGACTGAAGAGATTGTCGGCCGCGCGCAGCAAACGGCACAAACCACCGAGCAGATCGCTGCCAACGCCGAGCGCGCCGCGAGGGTCGCGGCCGATGTGCGGACCGAGAGCGTCGCCGGGCGGTCAGAGGTCGACCAGGGGCTCAAGCAGATCAGCAATGCGCGCATGGATGCGCAGGCAGCGTCGGAAGTGATGGGCAAGCTCCAGGAGCGCTCGCGCCGCATTCACGTGATTACCGAAGTCATCAACGAAATTGCCGCACGCACCAACCTCCTCGCGCTGAATGCCGCCATTGAAGCGGCGCGGGCCGGCGAGCACGGCCGCGGATTTGCCGTGGTAGCCGGCGAAGTCCGCCAGCTCGCGCAACGCACCAAGTCTGCGACGGACGACATCGGTGTCATGGTCCGCGAAATCAACGAGGAAGCCGAACGCGCGGCGGAAGGCATGAATGCACTGACCGGCAAGGTCAACGAAGCGGCTCATAATGTCGAGCGCGTGCATACCTTCCTTGGCAATATCGAGCGCTCGGCAGTCGTCTCTGAAAGCGAGATCCAGCAAATCGCTGGCGCCTCGCGCGAGCACGTCGAGACGACCCACGTGATCGCCGATGCCATTTCCCGCATCCGCGACGGCATGCTCGCGACGGAAGACGAGCTTCCACGCGCTGCCAAATCGGCAATGGTCCTGTCGGAACGTGGCGAAATGCTGTTCGACGTCCTGTCGCATTCCAATGCCAAGACCTCGCATGACGACATCCGCGCCGTTGCCCAACAAGCAGCAAAGGATGTTGGAAAGCTTTTCGAGCAGGCGATCTCCTCCGGGCAGATTACTGAAGCGGCGCTCTTCGACCGTACCTACAAGCCGGTTCCGAATACCAATCCACCAAAGCACAAGACGGCATTTGACACCTTTACCGACCGCGTGCTGCCGGCGATCCAGGAACCAATTCTGGAAAAGATGCCGCATATCGCCTACGCGGGCGCTGTCGATAACAACGGTTATTTCCCGACGCACAACCGCAAATTCTCGAAGCCGCTGACAGGCAATTACGATGTCGACCTGGTGAATAACCGCACCAAGCGCATCTTCAACGACCGCACCGGTTCGCGCTGTGGATCAAACACCAAGCCCTTCCTCCTGCAGACCTACAAGCGCGACACGGGTGAGGTGATGCACGACCTGTCGGTGCCGATCTATGTGAACGGTAAGCATTGGGGCGGTTTCCGGGTTGGCTACAGGTCCAGTGCGCCGGTCGCGGCGAGTGCGCAGTCGGCACTGGCGCAATCGGCTGCACGCCCTGCGATCAAGGGCAAGTCCAAGGGGATGCAAGGGTGAGGGCGGCTGAGCGGACAACGACTAACACGAAAGAAACAGGCGCGTGGTGAATTCAGCAAAACAGAAACAGGAAACGTCGAAAGAATTCGACTTCACGCCTCGCGATTTCGAACGCGTGCGGTCCCTGATCTACCAGCGGGCCGGCATCGCGCTGGCCGACAGCAAGCAGGAAATGGTGTACAGCCGCCTGGCGCGGCGTCTGCGCGCGACCGGTATCCGGTCCTTCCAGGAATACCTGGACGGGCTGGAGAGTCATTCCGAAAGCGATGAGTGGGAGGCGTTCACCAATGCATTGACCACCAACCTGACTTCGTTTTTCCGGGAGTCGCACCATTTCCCCATACTTGCCGACCATGTGCGCGGCAAGCGCGATCCGCTCCTCGTCTGGTGCGCGGCCAGTTCCACCGGCGAAGAACCCTATTCCATTGCGATGACGCTTTGCGAGGCACTCGGCTCGCTCACACCCCAGGCGCATGTGATCGCCACCGATATCGACACCAACGTGCTGGCCACTGCATCGGCCGGAATCTATCCCATTGAGCGACTCGACAAGATGCCGCCCGAGCAGGCGCGCCGCTTCTTCCTGAAGGGGAAGGGCGACCGCGCGGGCTTCGTCCGGGTGCGGCCCGAATTGCGCCAGATGGTGACATTCAAGCAACTGAACCTCCTGTCCAACGACTGGCCGGTACAAGGGCCGTTCGACGCCATCTTTTGTCGAAACGTCATGATCTATTTTGACAAGCCGACGCAAGGTAAAATCCTTACTCGCTTTGCGCCTTTGATGAAGCCGGATGCGCTGCTGTTTGCCGGCCATTCCGAAAACTTCTTGTATGTATCCGATGCATTCAAGCTGCGAGGCAAGACCGTTTATGAACTGGATCCCAACCGTGGCTCAGGCCATCGCGCGGTCCCACGCAGGACTGAGAAATAAGGTATGAGCAACGGCCTCGAAGAACATTTTGCAACCAACGTCTACTACGATCGGACCTTCGACTGCGATGCGGCGAAGATTCTTCCGGGCGAGTACTACTACACCTGCAAGGACATGCTGATCGTCACCGTCCTCGGCTCCTGCGTGTCGGCATGCATTCGCGACCGCGTGACGGGGATCGGCGGGATGAACCACTTCATGCTGCCCGACGGCGGTTCTGACTCGGACAGTCCGGTGTCGGCCTCCATGCGCTACGGCACCTATGCGATGGAAGTGCTGATCAACGACCTCCTCAAGGCCGGTGCGCGGCGTGAAAACCTCGAGGCCAAGGTCTTCGGTGGCGGCAACGTGCTGCGCGGCTTCATCGCCATCAATGTGGGCGAGCGCAATGCACAGTTCGTGCGCGATTACCTGCGTGCCGAGAATATCCGCGTGGTGGCGGAAGACCTGAACGACATCTACCCGCGCAAGGTTTACTTTTTCCCTCGCAGCGGTAAAGTGCTTGTCAAAAAGCTCAAGCAACTCAACAACAATACGCTCGTGAACCGCGAGCAGGATTACGCAAGCCGCCTCCTCACGACGCCAGTATCGGGCGATGTCGAGTTGTTCGGCTGATTATTGCAGCAAGAGGGTGTCATGAAGATTAAAGTTTTGATCGTCGACGACTCGGCGTTGATCCGCAGCGTCATGAACGAGATCATCAGCAAGCAACCTGACATGGAAGTCGTCGGCGTCGCGCCCGATCCGATCGTCGCACGTGACCTGATCAAGCGAACCAATCCCGATGTGCTGACACTCGACGTCGAAATGCCGCGCATGGACGGCCTCGACTTCCTGGAAAAGCTGATGCGCCTGCGTCCGATGCCTGTCGTCATGGTGTCGTCGCTGACCGAGCGCGGCTCGGAAATCACGCTGCGTGCACTGGAGCTCGGCGCCGTGGACTTCGTCACCAAGCCCAAGCTGTCGATCCAGAGCGGCATGCTGGAGTATGCCGAGCTCATCACGGACAAGATCCGCGCTGCGGCCAAGGCCCGGGTGAGGGCGCGCACGATTCCGCATCCCGATGCGCCCAAGACGGCCGGCGAAGGCTTGCCGATGATCCGCAATCCGCTGACCAGTAGCGAAAAGCTCATCATCATCGGCGCCTCCACCGGCGGCACCGAAGCGATCAAGGATTTCCTGATGCAGATGCCGTCGGACTGCCCTGGCATACTGATCACCCAGCACATGCCCGAAGGCTTCACACGTTCGTTTGCAAAGCGCCTCGACGGCCTGTGCAAGATCACGGTCAAGGAAGCTGAGGGCGGCGAACGTGTGCTGCCTGGCCATGCTTTTATCGCGCCTGGACATTCGCACCTGCAGCTTGCGCGCAGCGGCGCCAATTACGTAACTCAGCTCGACCAGGGACCGCCGGTGAACCGTCATCGTCCTTCGGTCGATGTCCTGTTCGAGTCGGCCGCCCGTTTTGCGGGCAAGAATGCGGTCGGCGTGATCCTGACGGGCATGGGAAAGGATGGTGCCGCCGGCATGCTGACGATGAAGAACGCCGGCGCCTACAATTTTGCGCAGGACGAGGCGTCGTGTGTGGTGTTCGGCATGCCGCGTGAAGCGATCGCGGTTGGCGCGACCCATGAGGTCGGTGCGCTGCATGCGCTTCCGGGCATGGTGCTCGGCTATCTTGCCGCGCACAGCAGTCGTGCGCTGCGTGTCTGACGGTGTTGTCAGAAGATTCATTTTTCGAAGCGCCGGCCGCTGCTTTCTGTTGCCCTTCTTAAGAGTAGGTACTGCTTTAGGTGCATAATGAAGAGCGGAAGGATTATACTTAGGGCGGCTGTTTCACAATGCGCGTGAACAGCGCTTAAACGGTTTGAGTAACAATGGAGTAATTCATGGCGGGTCCGAATACTAAATTCTTGGTGGTTGACGATTTTTCGACGATGCGTCGTATCGTTCGCAATCTGCTGAAAGAATTGGGCTACACGAACGTCGACGAGGCGGAAGACGGTGCCATGGCGCTCTCCAAGCTTCGCAGCGAACAGTTCGACTTCGTCATCTCCGACTGGAACATGCCGGTGATGGACGGACTGACGATGCTCCAGAATATCCGTGCCGATGCGGCACTGGCCAAGCTGCCGGTGCTGATGGTCACGGCGGAAGCGAAGAAGGAAAATATCATTGCAGCGGCACAGGCCGGCGCCAACGGCTACGTCGTGAAGCCCTTCACTGCTGCCACCCTGGATGAAAAGCTGACGAAGATTTTCGAGAAGCTGGAAAAAGTCGGAGCCTGATCGTGGATCAGGCGCTGAACCAGGCGAAGTCTGCCGCCGACAACGCCGCGCAAGAGGAGATGCTCGCGCGCGTCGGGCAAATGACGCGCGTCTTGCACGACAACCTGCGCGGACTGGGATTCGACAAGCTGCTTGCGAAAGCGGCACATGACATCCCCGACGCGCGCGACCGCCTCGACTACGTCGCCAAAATGACGGAGCAGGCGGCGCAGCGCGTTCTTACCGCCACCGAACTTGCCAGCCCGATCCAGGACCGGATCGAGGCCGATGCCGGCAGCATTTCCAGCGACTGGCAAGCAGCGCTGGCAGCCGGCTGCTCCGAGGAGCAGTATCGCGCGCTGGCTGAGCGCACCCTGGCCTTCCTCGGTGAGACGCGCGACGGCGCCGCGGTCACCAAGCAGCAGCTGATGGACATCATGATGGCCCAGGATTTCCAGGATCTGACAGGCCAGGTCATCAAGAAAGTGACCGAGCTTGCGCATAACATCGAGCAGCAGCTGGTCCAGCTCCTGGTGGATTACTCACCGACGGAAGTGCGGCGCGAAGTCAGCAACGGCCTGCTGAACGGCCCGCAGATCAACCCCACCGGCAATGCCGACGTCGTTTCCAGCCAGGGCCAGGTTGACGACCTGCTCGAAAGCCTCGGTTTTTGATCATGGCGGCGTCGCCAGCGTCGTCCATCACTCCCAACAAACAGCCCATTCATGCAACAAGAGCACTTTATCATTCGTGAGCCGCTGCTCAATTCGCAGGAACGGGTGCTCGGATACGAGCTGTACTGGCAGCATGCCAATGTGCCAGGCCGGACACCGAACGCGGCCGAAATCGTATCGCTTGCCCATTTCGTTGCCGACCAGCTCAACAATACCGAATCCGGTGCCTTGCTCGGTGAGCAGACCCTGTTCATCGAGGCCGCTCCAGCGTTGCTGGGGCATGATGCACTGAATACATTGCCGCCGAAGGGAACCGTGATCGCCTTGCGCGGCGCCGACGTTGCCAATGATGCCGCGGTGTCTGCGATTGCCGCCATGCGTGCCAAGGGTTATGGCATTTCGATTCGCGATGCCAATCTCACGGCGATCGACAGGCATCTCCTGCCGCACCTGACGCATTTCGAAATGCAGGTCGGGGCGGCCGATTTCGTGCCACAGGTGCAGTACTACCGCTCGCTCGGGATGCCCACGCTGCGGCTGGTGGCGCGCAATGTCAACAGCTGGCAGGCATACGACGTCTGCGCCCAGCTGAACATGCATGCCTTTGTCGGCCACCTGCATCTTTCTCCGCGCCCCGGCAACCATTCCAAGGAACTCAATCCGGCGCAGGCCATGATCCTGCAGCTGATGGACATGGTGCGGCGCAATGCCGACGTCAAGCAGCTCGAAAGCGTGCTCAAACGTGACGCAGCGTTGTCCTACAAGCTGCTCCGCTATATCAACTCGGCCGGCTTCGGACTCGGCTGCGAAATCCAGTCGCTGAAGCATGCGGTGACCATGCTGGGATATTCGCCCCTGTACCGCTGGCTGGCGCTGCTGCTGGCGACGGCAACGACGACCGGCTACTCTCCGGTGCTGATGCAGACGGCCGTCATCCGCGGCCGCTTCGCAGAGCTCCTTGGCAGCACCTTCCTGCCCAAGAACGAAGCGGAAAACCTGTTCGTGGCGGGCATGTTCTCGCTGCTCGACAAGTTGCTCGGCGTGCCGATGGAAGACGTGCTGGAAAAGATCCAGCTGTCCGAGTCGGTGACCCAGGCGCTCCTGGCGCGCGAAGGTATCTACGGACCTTTCCTGGCGCTGGCGGAAGCCTGCGAGTTGAATTCCAAGAAAGTTGACTCGATGGCAATGTCCTTGTGCATCGGTTCCAAGCAGGTCAACCAGGCGCAAATGTCCGCGCTCGCGTGGGCGCAAAGCCTCAAGATGTAACCCCCCATCCAGTCTTGACTCCCGTTATCCCGCTGCAGGGAATAACGGGAGGTTTCCTCATTTATTCCCCGCATGGCAGCGTTGTTATTTCGCGAATAATCCTTCCTATTCGTCCCCAGTGCGTCGTCCGGAACGCACGGCGGGAAAAATAGGAGCCGGCGGTGGCCGAAGACAGCGATCTCGAAAGAACAGAACCCGCGTCGCCCAGAAGACTGGAGCAGGCGCGAGAGGAAGGCGACGTTCCCCGTTCGCGGGAACTGGCCACCTGTACGGTTCTGCTGGCTGCGGGAATGACGCTGATGTTCACCGGCGAGGGACTCGTGCGCCGGCTGAACGGCCTGCTGGCCAACAGCCTGACGCTGGAACGGGAACAGGCCTTCGATTTCAGCCTCCTCCTCACGCGCATCATTCCCGGTCTTGTTGACGTGGCAATCGGCCTCGCTCCCATTGCCGGCGTTCTCATCCTTGTCGCTGTCGCCTCGCCGTTGCTGATCGGCGGGTGGCTGTTCAGTACCAAGGCGTTGATGCCCAATTTCGGCCGGCTCAATCCGATGAGCGGACTGGGGAACATGTTCTCCAAGCGCGCCCTGGTCGAATTGGTCAAGGCCATCGGAAAAACCGTCCTGGTCGGCACCATCGCATGGATGGTCATCTCCGGCCAGACGGAGCAAATGCTGGCGCTGAGCGCCGAGC
>NZ_LSTO01000001.1:4577997-4595395 GCF_002211445.1 Noviherbaspirillum denitrificans
CCAGTGCTTACAATAGCCATCTTCCAACTTCCCATTTGGATCTGAGGCTGGATAGAGGTACCCGCCGCCTTCCAGCCTCAACTTTTTATTCCATGCTCCGCGTCGTTCTTGTCCAAGACAATCTGCTGTATGCCAAAGAACTTGCGGGGTATTTGCAAGAAATCGGTCACACGGTCACGGTCGCGCGTGCCATGCCTGAATTGTGGGCGGCAGTCATGACAGAGTCCCCCGACGTCATTCTGCTGGACCTGAACCTCCCTGATGCGTCCGGTTTGACATCGATTCCGCGATTGATTGAAGCGTATCCCGCGACCCGAATCCTTGTCCTTACCGGACGAACTTCAGCCGACATGGGGAACGAAGCGCTTCGCATCGGTGCGCATGCACATCTCGTGAAGCCGGTGAAGCTCCTTACCCTGGCGACGCATCTGCAGGATCTGAACGAGCCCGAACTTCTGGAGTTCTGATACACGGTCTTTCTGCCGTTCCCTGGAATGCGCTTATTTAGAGCGCATTTCATGGATGTGATTCCACCCATAAAGGCGCTACGTTATTGAGACGCGGGTGATTGAATTACAGCACTTCCGTCTCCGCCCGCGCCCCATGCCGGCTTCTCGAATGACGTGACCAAAAAGTCGATCAGGTATCGCAACTTCAACGGCAACTGGCGGCGTGACGCGTAGATCGCATAGATGCCCAATTCCACCGTCTGGTAGTCAGCCAGCAGACGCTTCAATCTCCCGTCCCGCAAAGCCTCATACACAAGGAAGTCCGGTTGCAGGACGATGCCCTGGTCCTGCAATGCCGCCGCGACGCAGGTGTCCCCGCTGTTCGCATGCAGGCGCGGCTTTGTCCTGACGACTTCGGTCTTGCCGCCAGGACGGATGAATTCCCATTCGTCCTTCGACGACCAGTAGCTGTAGGAGATGACGTTATGGCTGGCGATGTCCTGTGGCTGCGCTGGAGCGCCGTGCCGCTTCAGGTAGCCCGGTGATGCGCACAACACCATGCTGGTCGATGCCAGCCGCCTGGCAATGAAGCTCGGATGCGGCGCGCGTGCAATGCGCACGGCGAGATCGAAGCCGTCTTCCACCAGGTCGACCGTGCGGTCAGACAGCGATACTTCCATCGAGATCTTTGGATGCAGATGCAGAAACCTTCCCCACAGCGGGGCGAGGTGCGCGACGCCGAAGGTGACGGGCGCGCTGATCCGCAAGTGCCCGGAAGGTTCGCCGCTGCGCAGATTCAGTTCAGCTTCCGCCTCTTGCAGGCCGTTAAGCAGTTCGCTGCAGCGGGTATAGAACAGCTGGCCTTCGTCCGTCATCGAGAGCTTGCGCGTGGTCCTGTGCAGCAAGCGGATTCCCAACCGTTGCTCGAGGTCGGCGACCTGGCGCGAGATCGCTGCCTTCGAAGTATTCAACGCATCCGCTGCCCGTACAAAGCTGCCGTTGTCGACAACGGCGACGAAAGCCTGCATTTCCTGGAATTTGTCCATTGTCTCGAAATGTGAAACAAACATTCTATTGAAACAATCTTTATCCCAAAAACATCAACAAGTAAAGTACTCCCATTGCAGCCGCATCGGCTCCTTCGTCAACCACGAACCTGAAAGGAACATCATGAAAGTCACCATCCTCGGCACCGGCAACATGGGTAAGGGCCTCGCCAAGCAACTGGCCAAGGCAGGTCATCAGATCACTGTTACCGCACGTGACCTCGACAAGGCACGCGCACTCGCACAAGCGATCCCGAACGTCACGGCGGCCGCTGCCGGCGAAGCGCTGGGTGCGTCCGACGTCGTCGTCGTCGCCACCGCCTATGCGGATGCGGTGCCGGCGCTGAAGTCGCTCGGTGACCTGACGGGCAAGGTTGTCATCGACATCACCAACCCGCTGACAGCGGACTACATGGGCCTGACGGTCGGACACACGACCTCGGCCGCGGAAGAAATCGCAAAGGCGGTGCCGGGCGCGCAGGTCGTCAAGGCATTCAATACGGTGTTCGCACAGATCCTGGCCGAAGGCCCGCAACTGCATAGCAAGCGTGTGCCGGTCTATTACGCGACGGACAGCGAAGCCGCCGGCAAGACCGTGCATGCGCTGATCGACAGCACCGGTTTTTCTCCGGTGAATGCCGGCCCGTTGAAGAATGCACGCTACCTCGAACCGTTGGCCGGCCTGAACATCTACTTTGGGTATGGCGCGGGCCATGGCACCAGCATCGCTCCGTCGTGGATCGGTATCGCGTAATCAGGGGCGACGAACAAGGAGCGGACATCATGCTGGTCAATGGACAGCGGACGGACAACTGGCATCCGATCCAGGTGAGCGACAGCGATGGACGGTTCTTACGCCAGCGCTCTGGTTTCCAGTCGCTCAATCCCGGCGGCATCGTTCCAGCCGGCCCGCATCTCGACTCCCTGCCGGTGCGTCCGGCAGTGGAAACAGCATGACTCGCCCAGGCAAATAAACGAGGTAATCATGAACACTGACTTGACGACACTGATCGAACTGCCGGCGCTCCCTCTCGCCCACCGCGTCCGTGCGCCGCAAACCGGCCCCATCGAAGGATCGCCTTGCCTCCTGTTGCTGCATGGCGTCGGCGCCAATGAGCTCGGTCTGGTCAACATGGCCAGGCTCCTGGATCCCCGCCTCACTGTCATCCTGGTGCGTTCGCCGCTCGCGTTCGGTCCGATGCAGTTCGGCTTCTTCCAGGTGAATTTCACTGCATCCGGTCCGGTCATCAATGCAGCGCAGGCCGAGCAGGCGCGCCAGGGCCTCACGACCTTTATCAGTGGGTTGCCCGGCGCATATGGTATTGACGGCCGCAGGGTGTGGATCGCCGGGTTCAGCCAGGGCGGAATCCTGAGTGCCAGTGTCGGATTGACACGCCCTGACCTCGTGCGCGGGTTTGGCATTTTGAGCGGCCGTATCCTGCCGGAGATCGGGCCGCTGGTCGCGCCACCGGATCAGCTTGCCGACCTGCATGCTTTCCTGTCGCATGGGGAGCATGACGAAAAGCTGCCCATCGATTTTGCCCGTTCGGCGCACGCACTTCTGCTGGAAAAAGGCGTGCAACTGACCTACCAGGAATTCCCGGCCGGGCATGAATTGAATGCAGCGATGCTTGACGCGTTCAATCAGTGGCTGTCAGGGCAGCTAAGCCGATAGCCGGCAATCTTGCCTGCATGCGCCTTCTTCCAAATGTTTCCATTGATTCACCAAGTTCCTTCGCCGCGTTCTGCGCAATTGACGCAGCGACTTCCCGTTGCTACACTTTGTTCGATTAGAAAACAAATGTTCGATAGTAGAACATTTGGTTCTAAAAGAATGCGGTAACGAGGTCTTCATTCGAAACCTCGACTATTTGGGGTGGGTGATGCAACGACGACACGAGCAGGAGGTGCAAGGTGATAGACAAGACTTTTGAGTCATTGGAGCAGGCTGTGGCCGGCATCCAGGACGGGGCCACGATCATGATTGGCGGGTTCGGCAACGCCGGCATGCCGTCGGCGCTGATCGACGCGCTGATTGCCCAGGGCGCGCGCGATCTCACCATCGTCAACAACAATGCGGGTAACGGTGAAACCGGTCTGGCCGCATTGCTCAAGGCAAGGCGCGTGAAGAAGATCATCTGCTCCTTCCCGCGCCAGGCAGACTCGCAGGTATTCGATGCGCTCTACCGCGCCGGCGAAATCGAGCTCGAGCTCACGCCACAGGGCAACCTGGCTGAGCGCATTCGTGCGGCCGGCGCAGGGATCGGCGGCTTCTTCACGCCCACCGGCTACGGCACGATGCTGGCCGAAGGCAAGGAGACGCGCCTCATCGATGGCCGGAACTACGTGCTGGAATCGCCCATTCACGCTGACTTCGCGCTGATCAAGGCGCTGCGCGGCGACCGCTGGGGCAACCTGGTCTACCGCAAGACCGCGCGCAACTTCGGGCCGATCATGGCCATGGCCGCCAAATGCACCATTGCGCAAGTCAGCGAAGTCGTGGAACTCGGGCAGCTTGATCCCGAAGTCATTGTCACCCCCGGCATCTTCGTGCAGCGGGTCGTGCAAGCCAATGCGCAGGAGGCCAACCAATGAACCGATTTTCCCGTGAACAGATGGCTGCGCGCGTGGCGCAGGACATTCCCGAAGGTGCGTACGTGAACCTCGGCATCGGACTGCCGACCAAGGTGGCCAACTACCTGCCGGCCGACAAGGAAATCTTCCTGCAGAGCGAAAACGGTTTGCTTGGCATGGGGCCGGCACCTGCCCCCGGCGAGGAGGACGAGGATTTGATCAATGCCGGCAAGCAGCCGGTGACGCTGCTGACCGGCGGCTCCTACTTCCATCACGCCGATTCATTCGCGATGATGCGTGGCGGCCATCTCGATATCTGCGTGCTGGGTGCCTTTCAGGTGTCGGCCGGCGGAGATTTGGCGAACTGGCACACCGGCGCCCCGGACGCGATCCCCGCCGTCGGCGGCGCGATGGACCTCGCGATCGGCGCCAAGCAGGTGTTCGTGATGATGGAGCACCAGACCAAGAACGGCGAAAGCAAGATCGTCGGCAATTGCACTTACCCGCTGACCGGCATCGGTTGCGTCAACCGCATCTATACCGACCTGGCGGTGCTCGACGTCACCCCGCAGGGATTGCAGGTGCGCGAGATCGTCGAAGGCCTGTCCTTTGACGAGTTGCAAAAGCTGACCGGTGCACCGCTGCGTCCGGCTGCCTGAACCAACCAAAAGGAGCGAGGAAGAGATGAAAGACGTATTTATTTGCGATGCAATCCGTACCCCGATCGGCCGTTACGGCGGCGCGCTGAAGGACGTGCGCCCCGATGACCTCGGTGCCGTGCCCATGCGTGCGCTGATGGAGCGCAACCCCCAGGTCGATTGGCGCGCGGTGGATGATGTGATCTATGGTTGCGCCAACCAGGCCGGCGAAGACAACCGCAACGTGGCGCGCATGTCCTTGCTGCTGGCTGGCCTGCCGAAGGAAGTGCCGGGCTCGACCGTCAATCGCCTCTGTGGTTCCGGCATGGACGCGGTCGGCACGGCCGCGCGCGCCATCAAGGCAGGGGAGGCGCAGCTGATGATTGCCGGCGGCGTGGAGTCGATGACCCGTGCGCCTTTCGTGATGGGCAAGGCGGAAAGCGCGTTTTCGCGCAGCGCCGCGATCCACGACACCACCATCGGCTGGCGCTTCGTCAACCGGCTGATGAAAGAACAGTATGGCGTCGATGCGATGCCCGAGACGGCAGAGAATGTGGCGGACGACTACAAGGTGAATCGCGAAGACCAGGATCGCTTCGCCGTGAACAGCCAGGCCAAGGCCGCCGAGGCGCAGAGGAACGGTACCTTGGCGCAGGAGATCGTGCCTGTGCTGGTGCCGCAGAAAAAGGGGGATCCGGTGACCGTTTCGCAGGACGAACATCCTCGCGCCACCACCATGGAAGCGCTCGCGAAACTGAAGGGCGTGGTACGGCCCGATGGCACGGTCACGGCCGGTAACGCATCCGGTGTGAATGACGGCGCCTGCGCATTGCTGCTCGCCAGCGCGGAAGCGGTCGACAAATACGGCCTGAAACCCATGGCGCGCATCCTTGGCATGGCAACTGCCGGCGTGGCGCCGCGCGTGATGGGGATCGGTCCGGCGCCGGCCAGCAAGAAGCTGCTGGCACAGCTGGGCCTGGACATCGGCCAGATGGATGTGATTGAACTGAACGAAGCCTTTGCGTCGCAGGGACTGGCGGTGCTGCGCGAGCTCGGCGTGGCCGATGACGATGCGCGTGTCAATCCGAATGGCGGCGCGATTGCATTGGGCCATCCGCTGGGAATGAGCGGAGCGCGCCTGGTGACGACCGCGGCGTATCAGTTGCAACGCACGGGCGGACGTTACGCGCTGTGCACGATGTGCATTGGCGTCGGGCAGGGAATCGCGATGGTGATCGAACGCGTTTAAGCCCGTTCACAGGGCCAGGAAAAAGCGCCGGTTCCAACTCGGAACCGGCGCTCTTTTTTTACTCGGTCAGGAATTGAACAACCGCGCGCGTGAACGCTTCGGGTTGCTGCTGATTGGAGATATGAGCTGCATCGAATTCCACGTACCGCGCTCCCGGGATGTGCGAGCGCATGAATTGACCATCGGCCGGTGGTGTCGGTACATCCCCGGTTCCTGCAATGACCAGCGTCGGCGCGCTGATGCCCGCGATCACATCGCGCAGGTCGTTGTCGCGCACCGCGGCACAGGCGGCCGCATAGCCTTCCGCAGGCGTGGCGAGCAGCATATTGGTCAATGTAGCGACTTGCTCCGGATGCTGCTGCGAATACGCGGGCGTCAGCCAGCGCGAAACAACTGCCTGCGCAATCGCCGTCATGCCTTCCCGCTTGACGATGTCGATGCGTGAATTCCAGCCGTCCGCGGTGCCGATCTGGGCGCCGGTGTTGCAGAGGATGAGCTTCCTGACGCGCGCCGGATAGTGCAACGCAAGGTACATGAAGGTGCTGCCGCCCATCGACAAGCCGCAGAAATGCGCGCATGGGATTTCCAGGTGATCGAGCAGGGCGATCACGTCTGCGGCAAGCGTCGCAATGTTGTACGGCCCGGGAGCGACCTCCGATTGGCCATGGCCGCGGGTGTCGTAGCGCAATACACGGAAATGCCTGCTGAATTCGGGGATTTGCGGATCCCACATGGACAGCGACGTGCCCAGGGAATTGGAAAGCACCAATACGGGAAGCGACGGATCGCCATCCAGCTGATAGTGCAGCTTGATTCCGTTGACGGATGCGAATGGCATGGCAATCTTCCTTGATCAGTCGATTTGCGCGATCGCAGAAGGATGCTGGGTGAGCGGCGTCACCGAGATCGTCATGAACGGGAACAGCGGAAGATTGCTCAGGATTTGATGCAGTTCCTCGTTGCCGGAGACATTGAAGATGCTGACATTCGCATACTGGCCGACGACGCGCCAGAGGTCGCGCCATTTTCCTTCGCGCTGCAGCTTCTGGGACATCTCCTTTTCATTCTTCTTCAGGGCGTCCGCGGTATCTTTGTCGATGGAAGCGGGGATATTGACTTGCATTTGGACCATAAAGAGCATGACGTTTCTCCGTTTAAGGTATGGAGTGAGTGCTTGGTGCGAACAACTTATATCGTTGTTCGCTATAAGAACATTAATTCTTTAATCGAACAAAGCGATATTAGGCCTCGGCTGGGGAGGCTGTCAACATGCAGGAAGCCCAGAAGCGAGCAAGCGGGCGTTCCCGTTCGAGCATTGCGCAAGAACGGGAATGAAAGATTGGAGAAAAGCCGGAAGAGAGGTGGAAGAGAGGAGAAACTTCTTCTAGGTACAGACCAGCCGATTGATCTTTCCCACGGCTTCCAGCAATTGCGGCAAGCCCTTTTCGATGAGCGCATCGCGCGCCTGCGGCGTTGCCTGGCCGCTGATGTTGACTGCCGCCACGATGCGGCCGGCCCTGTCGATCACCGGTGCCGCAATGGACGTCAGCCCCATTTCCAGCTCTTGCTCCACCATCGCCCAGCCTTGTTTCTTGACCAGTGCGATGGCGGACATCAGGTCATCGACGTCAGTCAGGGTGTTGGCGGTGTACGCCTTCCTCTCCATTGCCGACAACCGGGCGTGCAGCACATCCGTCGGCAAGCCCGACAGCAGTACACGTCCCATCGACGTGCAATAAGCGGGCAAGCGGCTGCCAATGCCAAGGTTGATGGACATGATCTTGTGCGCCGGGACGCGCAGGACGTACACGATCTCGTCACCATCCAGTACCGCGGCCGAACACGACTGCCGCAAGGATTCGACCAGGTCTTCCATGATCGGCTGCGCGCGCGTCCAGACCGGCAGCGACGACAGGTAGGCGAAGCCGAGTTCCAACACCTTGGGCGTAAGCTTGAACTGGCGGCCGTCCGCTTCGACGTAGTCGAGGTGGAGCAGGGTGAGCAGGATGCGCCGGGCGCCGGCGCGGGTGAGGCCGGTACGTTCGGCCACTTCGCTCAATGTCTGGGAAGGCGCATCACTGCCGAAGCTGCGCAGCACCGCCAGCCCGCGCGCGAATGATTGCACATAGCCATCGCCCGGAGTGGGGAGGCTCTCCGATACGTCGGAGGAAGAGGAGAGGGCATCAGTGTCGCTGGCCTTCACCTTGGCTTTAACGGCTGTCATTGCAATCGGGTCGTGAAAAACGGGAATGAGAACATAACACGGTTAGCCTGCAACAAAAAAGCACGGCATGGCTCAGAACGGTCCGGCGTCGCCAGGCAGGTCTGACGTCGGGAACAAATTGGTCTCGACGTCCAGCCACGGTGGATGTTCCGCATACATGTCCGCGACCAGTTGCTTGATGGCGTCGATATACCAGGCATTATCGTTGATCCGGTGCGAGAAGATGATCGGCGAGGTAGCGCCGGGATCATCGACCAGCCTGTAGTGGATATCGTTGCGCAGGCGTGCCGACGCAGGAATCAGGCACAGGCCGGAGTCGGCCGCAACCAGGCCCAGCGCGGTCTGGATCTCCCGCACCTCATGGATCTCCGAGGGCTGTATGCCCTGGTCGTTCAGCAGGCTCAGCACATGGTCCGCAAAACTGGGCCGCGGTTCCTTCGGGTAGATGATGAGTTTCTGGTCATTGAGCGCCTTCAGGCCGATGCGCGTGTCGCTGGTCGCCAGCGGCGAGCCGGAGGGAATGGCCAGCACCAGCTTTTCCTCGCGCAATACCGTCCGGGCCACGCCTGGGTCATTGCTGCGGATGCGCCCGAAACCGACGTCGATACGTCCGGACTTCAGCGCCGCGAATTGCTGCATCGACGTCAATTCCACCAGCTGTACGTCGACGTCGGGATAGTTCTGGCGCAACTTGCGTACCAGCATCGGCAGGCCGCCATACAAGGTCGATGCGACGAATCCGATGGACAGCGTCTGCTTCTGGTTCAGCCCGATCTGCTGCGTGGCGGTCTTGAGCTGGTCAAGACGATTGATGATCTGGAGCGCTTGTTCGTAGAAGACGCGGCCGGCGTCCGTCAGCCGTAACGGTCGGCTGTTGCGCATCAGGAGCTGCACGCCCAACTCTTCTTCAAGCAACTGGATCTGGCGGCTCAGCGGGGGCTGGGCGATATGCAATTGCTCGGAAGCGCGCGTGAAATTGCGCGTGGTGGCGACGGCGACGAAGTATTTGAGCTGCCGGATATCCATAGCGAAAAATCATATCAATACGGCATTTAAGATTTGCAATATGCTGATTTGCACGGGCTGCGTTTCAGATTATACCTAAAAGGTATGGAACTAGATAAATTTGGTGTTGGATTCATGGACGGTTCCGGGTGTTTAATCGTGTCCATGGAACCCACACAACACAATCAAACTTCGACGGCCCCGGTGCGTATCGAGCGGGTGGAAACCTTCCTGGTCGACCTGCCGACCATCCGTCCCCACAAGCTCTCCATGGCAACCATGGACGGCCAGACCCTGATGCTGGTCCGTCTCTACTGCTCGGACGGCACGGTGGGTGTCGGCGAGGGTACGACGATCGGCGGACTGGCCTATGGCGCGGAGTCGCCCGAGGGCATGAAGCTGGCGATCGATACCTATTTCGCGCCGCAGCTGCTCGGCGCCGATGCCAACCATGTGCCGGCCATGATGGCCAAACTCAACAAGGGCATCCACGACAATCGCTTTGCCAAGTGCGCAGTCGAAACGGCGCTGTTCGATGCGCTGGGCCAGCGCACCGGTTTGCCGGTATCCCAACTGCTGGGCGGCCGCGTGCGCGACAGCCTGCCGGTCGCATGGACGCTGGCGTCGGGCGACACCGCCAAGGACATCGACGAAGCCGAGCGCATGCTCGCCGCGCGCCGTCACAAGATCTTCAAGCTGAAGATCGGCCGCCGCGCGGTGGATGCCGACGTGGCCCACGTTGCCGCAATCAAGAAGGCGCTGGGTGATCGCGGCGCCGTGCGGGTGGACGTGAACATGGCCTGGAGCGAGCTGGACGCGCAGCGCGGCCTGGCAGGGCTGGTCGATGCCGGTTGCGAACTGGTCGAGCAGCCGGTGGCGTCGGTGGACGCATTGACCCGCCTGAAGGGCCGCTTTGCGATCGCAGTGATGGCCGATGAATCGCTGACCGGCCCGGTCTCCGCCTTCGCACTGGCCCGCCAGTCGGGCGTCGACGTGTTCGCCATCAAGACTGAACAATCCGGCGGCCTGCGTGCAGCGCAACAGGTCGCGGGAATTGCGGATGCTGCCGGCATCGAACTCTATGGCGGCACCATGCTGGAAGGCGCGATCGGCACGATCGCTTCGGCGCATGCCTTTGCGACCTTCCGCGAGCTGCAATGGGGAACCGAGCTGTTCGGTCCCTTGCTGCTCACCGAGGAAATCCTGGCCGAGCCGCTGCAATACCGGGACTTCCAGCTGGCCGTGCCCACAGCGCCCGGCCTGGGAATTGCGCTGGACGAAGACCGCGTCCAGTTCTTCCGCCGTGACAAGAAACAAGGTGCCACGGTTGCGGTGGTCCGGCCTGCCGGCATTGCCCGCTGATTCATCGATCTTCACGTCCTGTATCCACCAATTCAAAGGAGACAAAAATGTCCGTCCAGATTTTCAACACCCCCGAAGTGCAGAACTTCCTGCGCCTGGCCAGCGGCCTGGATCAGCAAGGCGGCAACCCGCGCACGAAGCAGATCGTCCACCGCATCCTGTCCGACCTGTTCAAGGCCATCGACGACTTGAACATCACGTCCGACGAGTACTGGGCCGGCGTGGCCTACCTGAACCGGCTCGGCGCCGCCGGCGAAGCGGGCCTGCTTTCCCCGGGCCTGGGCCTGGACCGCTTCCTGGACATGCGCATGGATGCCGAGGACGCTGCGCTGGGCGTGGTCAACGGCACGCCGCGCACTATCGAAGGTCCGCTGTACGTGGCGGGCGCACCGGTGGCGCAGGGCTTTGCGCGCCTCGATGACGGCAGCGACAAGGCAGGCAAGACCCTCATCATGCACGGCACGGTCTACGACGCAGGCGGCAAGCCCCTGCCGGGCGCGCAGGTCGAAGTCTGGCACGCCAATACCAAGGGCTTCTATTCGCACTTCGATCCCACCGGGGAGCAAAAGCCCTTCAACATGCGCCGTACCATCATCGCCGATGCCCAGGGCCGCTACAAATTCCAGAGCATCGTGCCTGTCGGCTACGGCTGCCCGCCCGACGGCCCGACACAAGGCTTGCTCAACCAGCTCGGCCGCCACGGCAACCGTCCGGCTCACATCCACTTCTTCATCACGGCCCCCGGCCATCGCAAGCTGACCACGCAAATCAACATCGACGGCGACCCGCTGGTGTTTGACGACTTCGCCTACGCGACGCGTGACGGACTCGTGCCGCCGCTGGTCGAGCGCAACGACGATGCCAGCATCAAGGCCGAAGGCTTGAGCGGACCTTTCGCTGAAATCGTCTTCGACATCAAGCTCAGCGCGCTGGTGGATGGCGTCGACAACCAGATCGTCGACCGCCCGCGCCTGGCCGCCTGACCAGCACCCTCCCCATCCTTCCCCCGCCGAGAGAACACCGCAATGGGACATTGCGGGGGGCGGGCTGCATCCTGGAGATTTGACATGAGCACGACTGCGATTGCCGACAAGTACGACGAGGTCGAGAAGCTGCTGGACACCGCCTTGGAAGATGACAAGGCGACGGGTGTCTTCCGCTGCCGCCGCGACATCTTCACCAACCCCGACCTTTTCGAACTGGAGATGAAGCACCTGTTCGAATCGAACTGGGTCTACCTGGCGCACGAAAGCCAGATTCCGAACAACAACGACTACTACACCACGTGGATCGGCCGCCAGCCCATCGTGGTCACCCGCGACAAGACCGGTGAACTGCACGCGGTGATCAATGCCTGCGCACACAAGGGCGCGATGCTTTGCCGCCGCAAGCACGGCAACAAGGCCAGCTTCACTTGCCCCTTCCACGGCTGGACGTTCAGCAACAACGGCAAGCTGCTCAAGGTCAAGGACGAAAAGACCACCGAATACCCGGTGTCCTTCAACAAGCACGGCTCGCATGACCTGACGAAGGTGGCGCGCTTCGAGAACTATCGCGGCTTCCTGTTCGGCAGCCTGAATGCCGACGTGCTGCCGCTGGAAGAGTACCTGGGCGAGACGCGCGTCATCATCGACCAGATCGTCGACCAGGCGCCGAATGGCCTGGAAGTCCTGCGCGGCAATTCCAGCTACATCTATGACGGCAACTGGAAGATGCAGATGGAAAACGGCTGCGACGGCTACCACGTCAGCACCGTGCACTGGAACTACGCCGCCACCATGGGCCGCCGCAAGGAAGGCGGCACCAAGGCCACCGATGCCAACAACTGGAGCAAGGCGGTCGCCGGCGTGTACGGCTTCGAGCATGGCCACATCCTGCTGTGGACCAACACGCTGAATCCGGAAGTGCGCCCGATCTGGAACCAGCGCGAGGAACTTGCGCAGCGCGTGGGCCAGTCGCGCGCCGACACGATCGTCGGCCAGACCCGCAACCTGTGCCTGTATCCCAACGTGTTCCTGATGGACCAGTTCGGCACGCAGATCCGTGTCGCGCGTCCGATCAGCGTGGACAAGACCGAGATCACCATCTTCTGCTTCGGCCCCAAGGGCGAGAGCGCCGAAGACCGCGCACTGCGCATCCGCCAGTACGAAGACTTCTTCAATGTGTCGGGCATGGGTACCGCGGACGACCTCGAAGAATTCCGCGCCTGCCAGGCCGGTTACGCGGGTTCCGCGGTCCGCTGGAACGACCTCAGCCGCGGTGCGCCGCTGTGGATCGAAGGGCCCGATGAAAACGCAAAAAAGATGGGCATGAAGCCCCTGCTGAGCGGTGAACGCAGCGAAGACGAAGGCTTGTTCGTCTGCCAGCACAACTATTGGATGCAACAGATGCGCAAGGCCGTACGGCAAGAGCGCAAAGGAGCACAGCAATGAGCGCGTTGACCACAGTCGATCATGGCGCCATCTGCGCCTTCATCTACCGCGAGGCACGCTATCTGGACGAACGGCAATGGGAGCCGTGGCTGGAGCTGTACGCGCCGGACGTCGAATACTGGATGCCGGCCTGGGACGATGATGACCAACTGACGGAAGATCCGCAGAGCGAAATCTCGCTGATCTACTACGCCAACCGCAATGGCCTCGAAGACCGGGTGTTCCGCATCAAGACCGAGCGCTCCAGCGCGTCCATGCCGGAGCCGCGGACCAATCACATGATCACCAATGTGGAAGTGCTGGCCGAGCGCGACGATGCGGTCGACGTGCGCTACAACTTCCACACGCTCAGCCACCGCTACAAGCTGACCGACCATTACTTCGGCACGGTCTTCGCGACCTTGCGCAAGGTGGATGGCGGCTTCCTGATCGCACGCAAGAAGATCGTTCTGAAGAACGATTACATCCGCCAGGTGATTGACGTCTATCACATCTGACCGGTACGGAGACACACGATGAACAGCTATCGCATCGCCTTGAATTTCGAGGATGGGGTGACCCGCTTCGTTGACTGCGGCGCCAATGAAAAAGTACTGGACGCAGCGTTCCGCAATCGCATCAACCTGCCTATGGATTGCTCCGACGGCGTGTGCGGTACCTGCAAGTGCCGCGCCGAAAGCGGCACGTACGACATGGGCGACGACTACATCGACGACGCGCTGACCGGCGATGAAGCCGCCGAAGGACTGGTGCTGACCTGCCAGATGATTCCCAAATCGGACTGCGTGGTCGCGGTGCCCGTGCCGTCGACCGCCTGCAAGACCGGTACCGCAAAATTCAACGGCACGGTGACCGCCGTCACGCCGCACGGCGATGCCGCCTACGAGCTGGCGCTCGATGTGGCCGAGGATGCGCCAGCCTTCCTGCCGGGACAGTACGTGAACATTGGCGTGCCGGGCAGCGCGCAGCATCGCTCCTACTCGTTCAGTTCGGCCCCGGGTGCGCGCCGCATGACCTTCCTGATCAAGCAGGTGCCGGGCGGCCTGATGAGCGGCTGGCTGGCCAGTGCTGCCGCCGGCGCCAACCTCGAGATGACCGGTCCGCTGGGCAGCTTTTACCTGCGCGCAGTCAACAAGCCGCTGCTGTTCCTGGCTGGCGGCACCGGGCTGGCGCCTTTCCTCTCGATGCTGGAGGAGCTGGCGCGCCTGGAGTCGAACCAGCCGGTGCACATGATCTATGGCGTGACCCGCGACCAGGACCTGGTGCTGGTGGATCGCCTGCAGGAATACGCGCTGCGCGTGCCGGGTTTCACCTTCTCCACCTGCGTCGCCGATCCTTCGACCACGCATGAGCGCCAGGGCTATGTGACCCAGCATATGCCGGCACAGGCGCTGCATGACGGCAATGTCGATGTCTACCTGTGCGGCCCGCCGCCAATGGTGGACGCTGTGCAGAAGCACTTCAAGACCGCAGGCATTACGCCCGCAAGCTTCCACTACGAGAAGTTTGCCCCCAACCAGATCACTGCATAAGCGGAGCGCGCCATGAGGAAACGCTTTGAAGGAAAGGTCGTGGTCGTGACCGGTGCCGCGCAGGGCATCGGACGCGGCGTGGCGCTGGGCATTGCCGCCGAGGGCGGCAAGGTGCTGTTCGTCGACCGCGCGGATTTCGTCGCCGAGGTGGCGGCGGAAGCACCGGGCGGAAACACCGCAGGCTTCGTCGCCGATCTCGAAACCTACGAGGGCGCCAGGTCCGCGATGGCGTTCGCGGCAAAAAAATTCGGCGGCATCGACATCCTGATCAACGGCGTGGGCGGCGCCATTCGCATGCGCCCGTATGCGGAGTTCGAGCCCGAGCAGATCGACGCGGAAATCCGCCGTTCGCTGATGCCCACCCTGTATGCCTGCCACGCGGTGTTGCCGCATTTGCTGGCGCACGGCGGCGGCACCATCGTGAATGTGTCGTCCAACGCCACGCGCGGCATACGCCGCGTGCCGTACTCGGCGGCCAAGGGCGGCGTGAACGCACTGACGACGGCCCTGGCGATGGAATACGCGGAATACAACATCCGCGTGGTGGCGAGCGCACCGGGCGGCACCAAGGCGCCGCCACGGCGCATTCCCCGCAATGCCGCCGGCGACAGCGAGCAGGAGAAGGCATGGATGAACGAAGCCGTGCAGCAGGTCACCGAATCCACCTTCTTCAAGCGCTACGGCAGCCTCGAGGAACAGGTGGCGCCGATCTTGTTCCTGGCTTCCGACGAGGCCAGTTACATCACCGGTGCAGTAGTGCCGGTGGCCGGCGGCGATAACGGCTGACTACGACGACGAATACAACAAAGGAGAGAGACATGAAAACACTGGAAGTCAACCAGATCATCGATGGAGCACGCTTCACGAAATTCCATTGGACCGTGATGTGCCTGTGCGCATTGCTTCTGATCTTCGATGGATATGACCTGTTCATCTATGGCGCGGTGCTGCCGGTCCTGATGAAGGAATGGAACCTGACGCCTGTGCAAGCTGGCGCGCTGGGCAGTTATGCATTGTTCGGCATGATGTTTGGCGCCTTCGTCTTCGGCCCGCTGGCTGACCGGGTGGGCCGCAAAAAGGGCGTCGCGATCAGCTTCGTCCTGTTCAGCATTTCCACCTTCATGAGCGGTTTCGCTGCCACGCCAGGCGAGTTCGGCATCTATCGCTTCATCGCGGGACTGGGCTGTGGCGGCTTGATGCCCAATGCGGTGGCGCTGATGAACGAATATGCCCCCAAGCGCTTGCGCAGCACCCTGGTGGCCATCATGTTCAGCGGCTATTCGCTGGGCGGCGTGCTGTGCGCCGGCCTCGGCATTTACATGCTGCCGCGTTTCGGCTGGCAGTCCATGTTCTTTGCCGCCGCCGTGCCGCTGGTGCTGCTGCCGGTCATCCTGTGGAAGCTGCCCGAGTCGGTCGGCTTCCTGCTGCGCCAGGGCAAGCATGCGAAGGCGCGCGAAATGCTGGCGATGGTTGCGCCCGGTGTGCGACTGGACGCTGACGCGCAATTGGTTCAGTCCGATGCCAAGGGCGCGGGCGTGCCCATGCTCGACTTGTTCAAGCAAGACCGCGCAGTGGGCACCTTCATGACCTGGCTCTCGTTCTTCTGCTGCCTTCTGATGGTCTACGCGCTGGGCTCCTGGCTGCCCAAGCTGATGGCCAATGCCGGCTACAGCCTGGGGTCGAGCCTGTCGTTCCTGCTGATGCTCAATTTCGGCGGCGTGGTGGGTGCCATCACCGGTGGCTGGCTGGGCGATCGTTTTAGCCTGCCCAAGGTGGTGTTGAGCTTCTTCGCACTCGGAACGTTGTCCATCGGGCTGCTCGGATTCAACAGCCCGATGCCGGTGCTGTACCTGCTGATCGCCGTCGCCGGCGCGACCACCATCGGCACACAGATCCTGCTATACGCCAATACCGCGCAGTTCTACCCGCTGGCCATTCGCTCCACCGGCCTGGGCTGGGCTTCCGGTGTCGGCCGCACGGGTGCCATCGTCGGCCCGTTGCTGGGCGGCTGGCTGATGGCGGCGGCGCTGCCGTTGAAGATGAATTTCCTGGTGTTCGCGGTACCCGGCCTCGTCGCCGCGCTGGCCATCGGCATCTTCATCCTGCGCTACTCCCGCACGGGTGCGGGTGTGGTCGGTGCGGCGCATGCTCCGGCAATCTCCCAGAGCGTTTGAGACAAGCGACGTGTCAGGCAGAAGCACGCATGGCTCCGTCACTGCCTGGGTCGCCGGGTTTCTGGCGGTATTGATTTCGTATGCGGGGCCGCTGGTCATCTTTGTGCAGGCGGCCCATGCCGGCCGGGTCCCGAATGCGGAACTGATTTCGTGGATCTGGGCGATCTCCATCGGCGCTGGCGCAAGCGGCCTGCTGTTGAGCTGGTGGCTCAAGCTCCCCGTCATCACCGCCTGGTCCGCGCCGGGAACGGCCTTGCTGCTCAGCCTGTTTCCCGGTATCTCGATGCCGGAAGTGGTCGGCGCGTATCTCGCCGCAGCCGCCGTCGTGATCCTCATCGGCGTCACCGGCTGCTTCGAAAGAATCGTCGCCTTCATCCCCAAGGGCATTGCGGCCGGCATGATGGCGGGCATCCTGTTCCAGTTCGGCACGCAAGCCTTCCGCTCCAGCATCGATGCGCCGGGAATGGTGTTTGCGATGCTGGCCGCCTATCTGGCGGGCAGGCGCTGGTGGCCGCGTTACGCGATCGTGGTCGTCGCGCTGGTCGGATTTGGCGTGGCGTTCTCTGCAGGCACGACCAATTTGCAGGCACTCGGGCTGGAGCCGGCAACGCCCGTGTTCATCGCGCCGCAATTCAATGCCGGCGTGTTCCTCAGCTTCACCGTGCCGCTGGTGCTGGTGAGCCTGACCGGGCAGTTCCTTCCGGGCATGGCGG
>NZ_LSTO01000001.1:4595405-4621350 GCF_002211445.1 Noviherbaspirillum denitrificans
ATCTCCGCCCAGCTCCACCGGGACGGCTGCCGCTTCCACCACGCCGAGCACAAGACGGTCGGCGAAATTGCGCAATTCACGGACGTTGCCCGGCCAGTCCCGGGCCTGCCATTCGGCCATTTGCGCCATGCTCCATTGCGGCGCCGGCCGCTGGTAGCGCAGCGCGGCGCCCTGGACGAAGTGGGCCAGCAGCAGGGGAATGTCGTCGCGCCGCTCGGCCAGGCGGGGCAATTCGATGCCCACGACGCCGATGCGGTAATACAGGTCTTCGCGGAACTTGCCCTGCGCGCTCAACTGCAGCAGGTCGGCCTTGCTGGCGGCAATGATCCGGCAGTCGACCTGGATCGGGTCGTTGCCGCCCAGCCTTTCCAGGCGGCGCTCCTGCAGCACCCGCAGCAGCTTTACCTGCAACGCGAGCGGCATGCTTTCGATTTCATCAAGGAAAACCGTGCCGCCGTTCGCGTATTCCAGTTTGCCGATGCGGCGCTTCACGGCACTGGTGAAGGCACCGGCCTCGTGCCCGAAGATCTCGCTTTCAAACACGCTTTCCGGCAGCGCACCGCAATTAATGGCGACGAACGGTCCCTTGCGGCCGCTCGCACCATGCAGGTGGCGCGCCACGACTTCCTTGCCGGTGCCGGTCTGGCCATTGATGAGCACATCCGCCGGTGTCGGCCCGACGGAACGGATCAGGGTGCGGATGCGTTCGATCGCCGGTGACTGCCCGATCAGCGCGGGCATGTCGGGGTGTGAGGACCAAGCCGCTTTCAGCCGCCTGTTTTCCATCACCAGCCGGCGTTTTTCCTGCGCGCGGCGGACCGTTTCCAGTAGCCGCTCGGCGGCGAAGGGCTTCTCGATGAAGTCGTAAGCGCCGGCACGCATCGCTTCCACCGCCATGCTGACGTCCCCATGGCCGGTGACCACGATGACCGGCAGGTCGGGGTCGGCGGCAACCGCATCGGTGAGCAGTTCCAGGCCGGACTTGCCGGGCAGGCGCACATCGGTCACGACCACGCCGCCGAAGCCGGCATGCAGCCATGGCTGCGCGGGTTCTGCGCTTTCGCAGGCGCGCACCTCGAATCCGCCCAGCTCGAGCGTTTGCGCGGTCGCCATCCGGACCGCCTGTTCATCCTCGATCAGGAGGACTTCTCCCGCAGATTCATGCACTGGCAAGCTTGCCTCCCTCGACATTCGATATTTCCGCTGCGGCTGGCAGGCGCACGACAAACTCGGCGCCCCCGCCGGCATGGTTGCGTGCGGTCAGTTGTCCATTCATGGCCTGCACGATCGACGACGAGATCGCGAGGCCGAGTCCAAGTCCCTTGCCCGATGCTTTCGTAGTGAAGAAAGGCTCGAACAAGTGCGGCGCCACCTGGTCCGTAATCCCCGGGCCGCTGTCGACGATCCGCACCACCGCCTCGTTGCCTTCGCGTTCGAGAACCACGTCGACCTTGCGCACCGGCGCTCCCTCGACGGCATCGAGCGCATTGCGCAGCAGGTTGATGAGCACTTGTTCTGTCCGCACCGTGTCGCCGACGATCTGCACCGCCTCCCGGATATCGACACTGAACTCTACGCCCTGGCGCCGGTAGTCTCCTTCCAGCAGCAAGGCGGACGCCTGTACCGCTTGCGCCAGGTCGACCACCGCAACCGTCTCGTGGCTCTTGCGCGCGAAGCCCTTGAGCTGTCCGATGATGGCACCCATGCGCGCACTGGCGGCACTGATCTGCGCCAGGTTCTCGCCCGCCCGGTCGCCTTGCCCCCGCGCAAGGAAGGTCACGGCGTTGTCGGCGAAGGCGCGGATCGCCGCCAGCGGCTGGTTGAGTTCATGCGTCACGCCGGCAGCCATCTGGCCCAGCATCGCCAGCTTTCCGGCCTGCACGAGTTCGTTCTGGGTTGTGCGCAGAAGTTGTTCGGCTTCCTTCAGCTTGGCGTACTTGGATTCCAGGCGCTGGTTGGCATCGAGCAGCTCGCGGGTGCGCTGGGCGATGTTGCGATCGAGCTCCTCCGCCGCACGCTGCAAGGCCTGGCGCGAGGCGAGGCGCTCCTCCATCCGGCGGCGCCGCTGATGGAGAGCCCACCATGAGATCCCGGCGACGGTCACCAGAAGTGCCGCCGTCAGGGCCGCCAGCGCCGCCGAGCGCTGGACGCGTGCCTGCGAGGGGAACAGCATCAGCTGCCAATCTAGCCGGCCGACCGGCCGCGCGACGTACTCTCCGAAACCGGCCTGTTCCGCCTTCGGCAGCGAGCTGATCGGCTCGATATTCAGTCCGGCGTATTGCAGCGTGCCGCCGAGGTATTCCCGCGCCTTGTCCGCCAGCGGGCGCATGCTGTGGTAGCGCCAGGTGGTGCGGCTGCTGAGGAAAACGACGCCGCTGCTGTCGGCAAGCGCAATCGGATCTTCGCTGCGGCGCCAGGTTTCCTCGAATTCGGACAGGCTGATTTTGACGGCAATCACACCGACCGGTTCCGTCGCACCGGGCACATGGACCGGCTGGGCGATGAAATAACCGGGCTCGCTGGTCGTGCTGCCGATGCCATAGAAGCGCCCGGCCCGCCCTTCCATCGCGTCGCGGAAGTAAGGCCGGTACGCAAAGTTCTTGCCGACGAAGCTGAGCGGCATATCCCAATTGCTCGATGCCAGGGTATTGCCGTGCCGATCCATGATGTAGATCGCGCTGACCTTGGCATGCCGCTGGATGGTCTGCAGGGTCTCGTTGAGGCGCTGGATGAGCGCGCCGTCGTCCGGCCGCTCGATGGCATTGGGTACGTCGGGATGGTTGGCGAGGGTGAAGGGCAGGGTCTCGAACTTCTCCAGGACCGATTCCAGGTCGAGCGCGATGATCTGCAGCTGCCGGTCGCCGGCGGCATGGATGTCAGCTCGCGCACGGTGGGCTGCGACCAGCCAGGCAGCGATGACGACCGCGAGCACGCTTATCGCTGCGAGAACGAGGAGTGCGGGTCGTTTGCTGAACATTCTGTCTTCCGTGCCGTCAATATCGACTGTCATATTACCCCTTGCGAAATGCTCTCGATACCCGATGCCCCTCTGAATGGTGCGCTCCATGCAGCCTCCATGCCATCCACCGCATCTCTACCGGCGCCGCTGATTCCCGCATTCTCCTAATGCAGCTCTGGCGAAAAACCGCACATGGCACTCGTTGCCCTTGCGGATTTCCGCTCCGGAACCCTTGCCCGGGGAGCGCGGTCTGCATCGGGTAAAATGGAGCCTTTCCCGCAGGTCTCCCCCACCCGCTCCCTCCCATTTCTTGATACATCGTCATCCATGCTCGACAACCTGACCCAAAGACTGGCGAAAGTCGTCAAAACGATGCGCGGCGAAGCGCGCCTGACCGAGTCCAACACCGCAGAGATGCTGCGCGAAGTACGCCTTGCCCTGCTCGAGGCCGACGTCGCCCTGCCCGCCGTGCGCGAATTCATCGCCAAGGTGAAGGAAAAGGCGCTGGGCGAGGACGTCATCGGCTCCCTCACGCCGGGCCAGGCCCTGGTCGGCGTGGTCCAGCGCGAACTCGCCTCGCTCATGGGCGCCGACCTCGGCCCCGAAGCTTCGCAGCTCAACTTCGCCACCCAGCCCCCGGCCATCATCCTCATGGCCGGCCTGCAGGGCGCCGGCAAGACCACCACCGTCGGCAAGCTGGCCAAGTACCTCAAGGAAGAGAAAAAGAAGAAGGTCCTGACCGTCTCCGCCGACGTCTACCGCCCTGCGGCGATCGGCCAGTTGCAGACCGTCACCAGCCAGGTCGGCGCCGACTTCTTCCCCTCATCGCACAATGACAAACCGGTCGACATCGCGCTGGCCGCACTCGACTACGCGAAGAAGCACTACCACGACGTACTGATCGTCGACACCGCCGGCCGCCTCGGCATCGACGAAGCGATGATGCAGGAGATTGCCGCCCTGCATGCCGCACTCAAGCCGATCGAAACCCTGTTTGTGGTCGACGCGATGCTCGGCCAGGATGCGATCAACACCGCCAAGGCCTTCAACGACGCCCTGCCCCTCACGGGCGTGGTGCTCACCAAGCTCGACGGCGACTCCCGCGGCGGCGCCGCCCTCTCGGTACGCCACGTTACCGGCAAGCCGGTCAAATTCGCCGGTGTCGCCGAGAAGCTCGACGGCCTGGAAGCCTTCGATCCGCAGCGTATGGCCAACCGTATCCTGGGCATGGGCGACATCCTGGCGCTGGTCGAGGAAGCCCGCAAAGGCGTCGATATCGAGGCAGCCAAGGACCTGGCGGACAAGATCAAGGGCGGCGGCAAGTTCGACCTGAACGACTTCAAGGCCCAGATCTCCCAGATGAAGAAGATGGGCGGCCTCTCCGGCCTGCTCGACAAGCTGCCTGCTCAGCTGCAGCAGGCAGCAGGCAATGCCGACATGAACCAGGCCGAAAAGCAGGTGCGCCGCATGGAAGGCATCATCAACTCCATGACGCCCCAGGAGCGGGCCAAGCCGGAACTCATCAAGGCGTCTCGCAAGCGCCGTATCGCTGCCGGCGCCGGCGTCCAGGTGCAGGAAGTCAATCGTATGCTGTCCCAGTTCGAGCAGATGCAGTCGATGATGAAGAAGCTCAAGGGCGGCGGCATGATGAAGATGATGCGCAGCATGAAGGGCATGCTGCCCGGCGGCATGCGCTGATCCTCCTATGAAAAGCGCCCTCGTCACGAGGGCGCTCCTCCCTCGCATCACCCGGCCTCATCGGCCATTTCCCCTCTCAGACAGCACCATGCAAGGCGTAAGAGCAGCGCTGTGATCGCTGTCTCAACCAGTGCCGCGCACCTCTTCCCGCAAAACCCTGGTCGTCCGGAGAACCAATGCCAGCAAGGCTCTCCGCACCGTCGCCTCATTCTGCAGAGAGGCGTGCTTCACGCTTCACGAAGCGCCCTCTAGCAATCTGCAGAGGGAAGCGCGCATCTCCGCAGAGGACAAAACACCGATTTCTCCTATGAAGATCACGTGGCACAGAGTAGACAAATTCATGTGAAAACGTATAAAAAACACTTGCATCCCTATGAAAAGCGCACCACTATTAGCGGTGCGTGATTTGACGCAATTTCCCAACACATTCTGTGAAGGAGGCTCGAAGATGGCAACAGCCAAGAAACCCGCGGCAAAGGCAGCCGCCAAGAAGGCAGCTCCGGCCAAGAAGGCAGCAGCTAAGCCCGCAGCAAAGAAGGCGGCTCCGGCCAAGAAGGCAGCAGCTAAACCCGCGGCAAAGAAGGCAGCTCCGGCCAAGAAGGCAGCAGCTAAGCCCGTAGCAAAGAAGGCAGCAGCAAAGCCGGCAGCAAAGAAAGCCGCTCCTGCAAAGAAGGTCGCCGCCAAGAAGCCGGCAGCCAAGAAGGTAGCAAAGCCGAAGACCCCGCGTAAGCCGAACGCAGCGTTCATGAAGCCGATGACGCCGTCCGCCACCCTGGGTGCAGTGATCGGTGCAAATCCGCTGCCGCGCACTGAAGTGACCAAGAAGGTCTGGGACTACATCAAGAAGAACAAGCTGCAGGACCAGGCTAACAAGCGCATGATCAATGCGGATGACAAGCTCAAAGCTGTGTTTGGCGGAAAGAAGCAAGTGTCGATGTTCGAAATGACCAAACTCATTTCCAATCACCTGCAATAATGAGTCTTTCCGAAGGCCAAACAAAAACGCCCGCATCGCGCGGGCGTTTTTGTTTTCGGCCTTGTCCTCGTCAGGACTTGTTCTTCGCCTTGTAGTCGGCGATCCCCTTCCCGAGCTTCTCAAACTCAACGCAGCTCTTCCCGCAAATCTTCTCCAGGCGCGCAAGATGCTCTTCCGCTTTGGCCAGCTGGTTTGTCTTCAGGTAAGCCCAGCCGATGTACTCATTCGCACCGCGATGGAATGGCTCCAGGCGCAGAGCCTCGTGATAGTGACGGAACGCCTCGTCCAGGCGCTCCATCTGCCGATAGGAATAGCCAAGGTAGTTGTGGATGTCCGCGTTGCGCGGATCGCTCTTTGCGGCGCGAGTGAAAGCCTCTACGGCGGCCTGCCAGTTCCCGGCCTCAACGGCCTTTTTGCCGCTGACGAAATCCGCATTCTGCACGTTGACCTGCGGTGTCCATTCGGTATCAGCAGCGAGGCAAGCGAAAGGGAGGGCAATGAGGCAAGCGGCCAGCGTCTTTTTCATTTCGGCGTCTCCTTGAATTGGGATGAACCGGAATATACGCAGGCCGGAGCAGGATAAACCGAAACGTTGAAAATTATTGAGGATTGGCCCGCGCGACCGGTGAAACGCCCTGGAACTCCCACTGCTTCCACGCAGCCAGAACCGCATTGGGGTACTCAGGACGGCCGCGGCTGCCGTTGTAACGTCCCAGGGCCAGGAAGAGGTTGCCGGCCTCCTGGTCGAGATAAAGACGCAGGATGGCGCAGCCGTAGCGCAGGTTGGTCTGCATGTGGAACAGCTTGCGGCGGTCGCCGTCACCGATAACGCGCGTCCAGAACGGCATGACCTGCATGAAGCCATGGGCGCCGACGGGGGAAACCGCGTACTTGCGGAAAGCGGATTCAACCTGGATCAGGCCCAGCACGAGCGCCGGATCCAGTCCGGCCCGGGTGGCTTCATACCAGGTTGTCTCGAGGAATTCCTTGCGCACCTGCCAGTCCGGCAAGCGCTTTTTCAGGCGTGCAGACATCTCGCCCAGCCAGTGCAGGTATTTGATGCGTTCGTCGATGCTGGTGAACTGCGGCCTGGGCGGACGTGCATCGGCAATCGCATTCGCCAGCGCCATGCGGACGCTGTCGGCCAGCGCTTCTTCCTTCTGGTTGCCGGCGAATGCCGTGGCCGAAAGCACCAGCAGGGCGGCAAGCGCACAACCTTTCACGAGCCGCACCATTTGCGCCCTGCCCTTCCGCCTCAGGCGGCGATGCGCGCCTTGACGAAGGCGGTCATCTCCGCCACCGGCACGGCCGTTGCAGCCGTGTCGCGACGCCCCTGGTACTCCAGCTTGCCATCCTTCAGGCCGCGGTCGCCGATGACCACACGATGCGGCACGCCGATTAGTTCCCAGTCGGCAAACATCGCACCCGGACGTTCGCCGCGGTCATCCAGGACCACATCGACGCCGGCGGCCAGCAGTGCGTCATACAGCTTGTCGGTCTCTGCCTTCACCGCTTCGCTGCGGTCGTAGCCCATGGGGCACAGCACCACTTCAAACGGCGCGATCGATGCCGGCCAGATGATGCCCTTCTCATCGAAATTCTGTTCGATGGCGGCGCCGAGGATGCGTGTCACGCCGATGCCGTAGCAACCCATCTGCATCAGCTGCGGCTTGCCGGTTTCGTCCAGGTAGGTCGCCTTCATGTCTTCGGAATAGCGCGTGCCGAGCTGGAACACGTGGCCGACCTCGATGCCGCGCTGGATCGACAGCGCGCCCTTGCCGTCCGGCGACGGATCGCCCGCGACCACGTTGCGGAGGTCGGCGACGACCGGGTCCGGCAAGTCGCGGCCCCAGTTGGCACCGGTGTAGTGAAAGTCTTCCTCGTTCGCGCCGCAGACGAAATCGTTCATGTTGGCGACGGTGCGGTCGGCAACCACCTTGATCGGCTTCTTCGTACCGATGGGGCCGAGGTAGCCCGGCTTGGTGCCGAAGAACTCCATGATTTCGCTCTCGGTGGCAAAACGGAAGGTCGACAGTCCCGGTACCTTGTTGACCTTGACCTCGTTCAGCTCGTGGTCGCCGCGCAGCAGGAGCAGCCAGATTTCCGTTTCAGCGCCTTCCTTGTCGACGGCGAGGACGATGGATTTGACGGTCTGGGCGAGCGGCAGGCCGAGCAGCTCAGCCACATGTTCGCACTTGGCCTTGCCCGGCGTGGGTGTCTTCACCAGCGGCTGCGTCGCCGCGCCTCGGGTCGGAGTCAGCGCGACGGCTTCCGCCGCTTCCATGTTCGCCGCGTAATCGGATTCCGGGCTGTACACCAGCGCGTCCTCGCCGGTATCGGCAATCACGTGGAACTCGTGCGAGCCGGAGCCGCCGATCGCGCCGTTATCCGCTGCCACCGCGCGGAACTGCAGGCCGAAGCGGTTGAAGATCGCGACATAGGCGTCGTACATGATCTTGTACGACTTCTGCATGCCTTCCACGTCGCGGTCGAAGGAATAGGCATCCTTCATCGTGAACTCGCGTCCGCGCATCAGGCCGAAGCGCGGGCGGCGCTCATCACGGAACTTGGTCTGGATGTGGTAGAAGTTGATCGGCAGCTGGCGGTAAGACTTGATCTCGGTACGCACCACATCCGTGATCACTTCTTCGGAGGTCGGCTGGATCGCATAGTCGCGCCCGTGGCGGTCCTTCACGCGCATCAGCTCCGGGCCCATCTTGTCCCAGCGGCCGGTTTCCTGCCACAGTTCCGCCGGCTGCACGACCGGCATCAGCAGCTCGACGGCGCCGGCACGGTTCATTTCTTCGCGGATGATGTTTTCCACTTTGCGGATGACACGCAGACCCATCGGCATGTACGTGTAAATGCCGGAGCCGAGGCGTTTGATCATCCCCGCGCGCATCATCAGTTTGTGGCTGACGATTTCAGCGTCCGACGGGGCTTCCTTGAGGGTAGAAATAAAAAAACGTGATGCGCGCATGGCGGTGAATTCTTTTTAAAAAGAGAGAGTTATAATCGACTCAATTTTAAAGGATTAGCTGGCTGATGCATCCTTTCCCGACATATTTGATTCACGCCGGTTCCCTCTGCGGGGTGCCGGATGATGGCTGCGTGGGATCACGCGTGCAAAATTTGTAACGATGAGGGTCATCTAGCCGCAGAAAGTTTTGAGGTGCAACATGCTGGATCGTGAAGGCTTTCGCCCGAACGTCGGCATTATCCTGCTCAACGCCAATAACGAGGTATGGTGGGGAAAGCGGGTGCGTGAACATTCGTGGCAGTTCCCGCAGGGCGGCATCAAGTTCGGCGAGACCCCCGAACAGGCGATGTTCCGCGAACTTGAAGAAGAAGTCGGCCTCAAGGCAGAACACGTCAAGATCATCGGCCGCACACGCGACTGGCTCCGTTACGAAGTCCCCGACCGGTTCATCAAGCGCGAGGTACGTGGACATTACCGCGGCCAGAAACAGATCTGGTTCCTGCTCCGCATGGTGGGCCGCGACTGCGATATCAACCTGCGGGGCACCGACCATCCCGAGTTCGATGCATGGCGCTGGCATGACTACTGGGTACCGCTCGACGTGGTCATCGAATTCAAACGCGACGTGTACCAGAAGGCGCTGCAGGAGCTCTCGCGTTTCCTGTCGCGTCCGGCGGGCGGCAATGGACAACGCAACGGCGCACGCTACCTGAGGCAAAACCACGGCACGCGCAGTGCGGGCAATGCCCAGCCGGTAGCGGCCAAACCGAAGACCGAATCCTGATGAAACACGCAATCCTTGCGATGGCCGCGCTGGCGGCCTTCACGACGGCGCATGCGCAGTCGCGCTTTGAAGAAGACTTCGACGACAAGGAAAAGCCCTGGCAGGAAGTCGCGGTGCAGCTCCCTGCACCGCCCCAGGACGCTGACCTTGCTCCCTTCTATGTCAGCGCAACGGCTACCCAGTCGTTTGCAGTGGACACAAAGTCGTTGACGCTCGGCGAAGACGGCGTGATCCGCTACACCCTTGTCGCGGTCAGCAATGCCGGCGCAAAGAACGTGAGCTATGAAGGCATTCGCTGCGCGACATTCGAACGGAAGCTGTATGCATTCGGACGTCCCGACGGCAGCTGGTCGCGCTCGCGGAGGGATCAGTGGGAAAGGATTTCAATCAACGCCGCAAACCGGCAGCATGGAGCGCTGGCGAAGGATTTCTTCTGCACAGAGTTGAGTGTTGCCGGCAAGGCGCAGGACATAGTCCGCCGGCTTCGCCAGGGCCAACCGCTGGGCCCCGACAGCAACCGGTAAATCAGAGCAGGACCAGGTTGTCCCGGTGAACAAGTTCGGGTTCTTCCACGAACCCGAGAATGGACAGGATTTCCGTTGACGGCCTGCGCACGATACGGCGCGCATCCGAACTCGAATAATTGCTGATGCCGCGCGCAACCGGGCGGCCAGACTCATCGGTGCAGGTGATGACGTCACCCCGCCCGAACTCCCCAGATACTTCGGTCACGCCGATGGGCAGCAGGGACTTCCCTTCGGCGGTCAGCTTCTGCACTGCGCCGGCGTCGAGCACGACCTTGCCCGCCGTCTGCAGGTGATCCGCCATCCACTGCTTGCGCGCAGTCAGCTGCGCTGTCTGGGCGACCAACTGAGTGCCAATCGATTCGCCTGCAGCGAGGCGCGTCAGGACTTGTTCTTCACGCCCCCAGGCAATCACGGTATGCGCACCAGAGGTGGCGGCACGTCGCGCTGCCAGGATCTTGGTGAGCATGCCGCCGCGTCCGATCCCGGTACCGGCACCGCCAGCCATCGCTTCCAGCGCGGGGTCGCCCGCTTTCGCCTCACGAACCAGCGTCGCTGCAGGATCCTTGCGTGGGTCGGCGGTATAGAGGCCTTTCTGGTCGGTCAGGATGATCAGGGCGTCGCCCTCGATCAGGTTGGCAACCAGCGCACCCAGGGTGTCGTTGTCGCCGAACTTGATTTCGTCGGTAACAACCGTGTCGTTTTCATTGATGATCGGCACAACACCGAGCCTGAGCAGCGTGAACAGCGTCGAGCGTGCATTCAGGTAGCGCTCGCGGTCGGCGAGGTCGGCGTGGGTCAGCAAGACTTGCGCGGTGCGCAGGTTGTGATGCCGGAAGCTGGTTTCATAGATCTGCGCGAGTCCCATCTGGCCGACAGCTGCGCAGGCCTGCAATTCATGCACGCCCGTCGGGCGCTTGTCGAAACCGAGACGCTGCATGCCTTCGGCAATCGCACCGGAGCTGACGAGGACAACCTGCTTGCCCAGCGCACGCAGCTGCGCGATCTGCTCGGCCCACTTGGCGATGGCGGCATTGTCGAGCCCCTTGCCGTCGTTGGTCACGAGCGAGGAGCCGACCTTGATGATGAGGCGCTTGGCCTTTTGAATGACGGAGTTCATTGTTTTTTATTCACTGAAACCGCCATCATGCCAGAGGATGGCGTTGGCTGCCTTACTCGATGACCTTGAACCGGGGATCGTCAGGGTCGATCGACACGATGCCGCGCGCCTCTTCCGCCATCTTTGTTTCCTCGGCGCGGAATTCCTGCGTACGTTGCGCGGCGAGATACTCGTAGATGGCAATGATCAGCTCCTCGCATCCCTCGCGCGTGAGCGCGGAGATTTCGAACACCGGGCCTTTCCAGCCGAAGCGCTTGACGAAGTCCTTGACGCGCTTGGCGCGCTCTTCTTCCGGCACCACGTCCAGCTTGTTCAGGACCAGCCAGCGCGGCTTGTCGAAGAGGGACTCATCATACTTCTTGAGCTCCTTGACGATCGCCTTCGCCTCCTTCACCGGATCGACCTTGTCGTCGAACGGCGCGATATCGACGATATGCAGCAGCACGCGCGTGCGCTGCAGGTGTCGCAGGAACTGATGGCCGAGGCCGGCACCTTCCGCTGCGCCCTCGATCAGGCCTGGAATGTCGGCGATGACGAAGCTCTTCTCATGGCTGACGCGCACGACGCCGAGATTCGGATGCAAGGTGGTGAACGGGTAGTCGGCAATCTTCGGACGTGCGTTGGAGACAGCCGTGATAAAAGTCGACTTGCCGGCATTGGGCATGCCGAGCAGGCCGACGTCGGCCAGCACCTTCAATTCGAGACGCAACTCGCGCCGCTCGCCTGGCTTGCCGTCCGTCTTCTGGCGCGGCGCGCGATTCGTGGATGACTTGAAATGAATGTTGCCCCAGCCGCCCTCGCCGCCTTTGGCCAGCAGGACGCGCTGTCCGTGCTCGGTCATGTCGGCGAGGATTTCACCGGTGTTGATATCGCTGACCAGCGTGCCGACAGGCATGCGCAGTTCAATGTCGTCGGCGCCCTTGCCATAGCAGTCGGAGCCACGGCCGTTTTCGCCACTGCGTGCCTTGTGCAGCTTGGAATAACGATAGTCAACCAGGGTATTGATATTGCGGTCGGCAACGGCCCAGATGCTGCCGCCCTTGCCGCCGTCGCCGCCATCCGGACCGCCAAAAGGCCGGAATTTTTCGCGGCAAAACGACGCGACGCCGTTACCGCCGTCACCAGCAATCACTTCAATTTTTGCTTCGTCGATGAACTTCATGATTTGCCGCCAAAAATGGCGTTGAAAAGGTCTATATGGGAATGATGCTAGAAACTAAAAAGGCCCTACCATCGGCAGAGCCTTTCAGGATAAGGCTTTCGCCTTTGTCGCGACGTCAGTCCAGCATCAGGCCGGAACGACGGTCACCATGTGACGCTGCAGCGGGCCCTTGGTGACAAACTGCACCTTGCCGTCGATCAGCGCGAACAGGGTGTGGTCCTTGCCCATGCCGACGTTCTCGCCAGCGTGAACGCGGGTGCCGCGTTGACGAACGATGATGCCGCCAGCATTAATAGCTTGACCGCCATAAACCTTGACGCCCAGTCGTTTCGACTCGGAATCGCGACCGTTGCGCGTAGTGCCGCCGCCTTTTTTGTGTGCCATTTCTCAGACTCCTTGGTATCCGTATGTTCGATCAGGAAATCAGCCGTTGATCGAAACGATTTGCAGTTCGGTGTAGTTTTGGCGATGGCCCTGGCGCTTCTGATAGTGCTTGCGGCGACGCATCTTGAAAATTTTCACCTTATCGTGGCGACCGTGCGCCACTACCTTGGCCTGGACCTTGGCACCTTCGACCAGCGGAGCACCGAACTTGATGCTGTCGCCAGCGCCCACTGCGAGCACTTGATCGAGAGTGATTTCGGAACCAATGTCAGCCGGTATCTGTTCTACTTTGAGTTTTTCGCCAGCAGCAACCTTGTATTGTTTGCCGCCGGTTTTTATGACCGCGTACATGTGAAACCTCATCGAATGGTTGTAAAGAACTTTTTCCCCGCCGCCTTGAACCACCAGACCGAATCGGGAAAACCTCCAATTATACATAGACTTAGCCCCCCGGTCAAAACCCTGTTTCCTTCGACCTGAAGCATTGGCAAAACGGATTTCATGAATGGCAACTTCCCATATCCATGACAGAACCGGGGAATTGTCAGCGTATAATTCACAAAATTCACGCTTTTTGCAGGTTCATTTTGTCTGCCGCCCTTCAACCCACGTCCCAGACCAGCATCATCCAGCCCATCAGCGCCGACATGGACGCCGTCAATACGGTGATTCGTCGCCAGTTGTATTCGGAAGTCCCGCTGGTCAACCAGATTGCCGAGTACATCATCAGTGCCGGGGGCAAGCGCATCCGGCCGGTCCTCGTCCTGCTGGCGGCGAACGCCTATGGTTACAAAGGCACGCATCACCACGAGCTGGCGGCCGTTGTGGAATTCATCCATACCGCCACCCTGTTGCATGATGACGTTGTGGATGAATCCTCGCTGCGCCGCGGACGCAAGACAGCGAACGCGCTGTTTGGGAATGCCGCGTCTGTGCTGGTAGGAGACTTTGTCTACTCGCGCGCCTTCCAGATGATGGTCGCAGTCAAGAACATGCGTGTGATGCAGATCCTCGCCGATGCAACCAATGTGATCGCGGAAGGCGAAGTGCTTCAGCTGCTGAATATGCACGACCCGGATGTGACCGAGGAACGTTACCTGCAAGTGATCCGCTCCAAGACGGCAAAGCTGTTCGAAGCCGCCGCGCAGCTCGGCGCACTGATTGCCGGTGCGTCGGAAGAAGGCATTGAAGCCGCAGCAGAATACGGCCGCTCGATCGGCACCGCATTCCAGCTCGTCGACGATGTGCTTGACTATTCGGGCAATGCCGCCGACATCGGCAAGAACGTGGGCGACGACCTGCGAGAAGGCAAACCGACACTTCCGCTCATTTACCTGATGCAGAACGGCACGCCCGAACAACGCGACCTGGTACGCGCGTGCATCGAGAACGGTGACGAGCAGCATTTCGACGAAATCCTCGGCGCGATTACCGGATCGGGCGCACTGGAATACACGATGCGTGCCGCCGAAAAAGCAGCCGAACGCGCGGCGAATGCAATTTCTTCGATGCCGGGTAGCGCTTTCAAGGATTCTTTGCTACAATTATGCGCTTTCGCAGTTCATCGGAATCATTAGCAGTAAAAACCCGCCGATGACACCGCAATCGGGGTGTAGCTTAGCCTGGTAGAGCGCTACGTTCGGGACGTAGAGGCCGGAGGTTCGAATCCTCTCACCCCGACCAGTTTTGCATATGCAAACTTCCAACTCGCAGTTTTCCACACGGTGACCCTTTGGATGCCGTTCCCATATGGGCCCAAATCCTAGGGCTCGTCGTTCTACTACTCATCTCAGGTTTTTTTTCAATCTCGGAAACGGCGATGATGGCCTTGAGCCGTTACCGCATCCGGCACATGGCATCCGCGGGAAACCGCCGCGCGACGCTGGTCCTTTCCCTGCTTGAACAAACCGAACGCCTGCTCGGCGTCATCCTCCTCGGTAATAACCTCGTCAATACGGCGACATCGGCACTGGCGGCGACCTTTGCCATCCACTACTTCGGCGAGAACGAGTATGCGCTGGCCATTGCGTCGACAGCCGTGGCCTTCGCCATCATCATCTTCGCCGAGCTGACACCAAAGGTAATCGGCGCCAGCTACCCTGAGCGCATCGCCCTCCTGATCGCGCCGGTACTGCGCCTGCTGACAATCGTGATGAACCCGCTGGTCTGGCTGACCAACCTCGTCGTCCGGCGCCTGCTGCGCCTGCTGCGCGTGCCGGAAAAGCCGGCCGAGAACGCCATTTCCGCGGAAGAGCTGCGCACCATCGTGCTCGAAGGCGGCAACTTCATCCCGCAAAAACACAAGAGCATCCTGCTCAACCTGTTCGGACTGGAGCAGATCTCGGTGGAAGACGTCATGACGCCGCGCGCCCAGATCGAAGCGCTCAACCTGGCCGTTCCGGTCGAGGAGATCGTGCGCGAGCTGACTACCTGCTACCACAACAAGCTGCCGGTCTACGAAGGCGAGATCAACCGCATCGTCGGCATCCTGCACGTGCGCAAGGCGATGGCACTTTTCAATCGGGGAGATGAGCTGACGGTTGAAGATTTCCGCGCGCTCCTGACGCCACCCTATTTCATCCCCGAAGACACCGGCGTCTTCACCCAGCTGCAGTATTTCCAGGAAAACCACGAGCGCCTGGGCATTATCGTCGACGAATACGGCGAAGTGCAGGGCCTGGTGACGCTGGAAGACATCATCGAAGAGATGATCGGCGAGTTCACCACGTCGATGCCTGGGGCAGCGCGCGCAGATTCCTTCTGCTGGAACGGTAACGGCGAATGCATGCTGGAAGGCGCGACCTCACTGCGCGAGATCAACAAGCACCTTGGACTGGATCTCCCGCTGGACGGCCCGAAGACATTGAATGGCTTGCTGCTGGAAGCGCTGCGCGACATCCCGGAAGCGAACGTCGCACTAAAAATGAAAGGCTGCGTCGTTGAGACCATCCAGCTGCAGAACCAGGCAATCAAGGTCGTCAAGCTGATACGAATCTGATACGAGACTTACACTCTTGTTACAGGTTCTTGACTTGACCGTTCCTGCCGCGTCACACGTGCACGCGAATAGCGATATCTCTTTGTCACAATATCTTTACAAATCAGATGCCTATAGGCATCATCTAACGCAACTTGGACGATTGTGACCCAAAATCCGGCTTTATAAATGGCGGCGGTTCTCCCCAATCAGGCGACTGGTTCGATGATGTCTGGCCTTGCACGTGCCTTAGTGCAGGCCGGTCGCCTGTCCGCGCAACAAGCCGAAGCTCTGCACAAACAGTCGACAGCTGAAAAGACGCCCTTCATCGACGTCCTCCTGTCCAGCGCCAGCATCGATGCAAAGACGCTCGCAGCCTTCTGCTCGGAGACCTTCGGCTATCCGATCATCGACCTGCCCTCGTTCAATCTCAGCTATCTGCCCGAAAACGTCATCGACGCGAAGCTGATGCAGAAGGAGCGTGTCATCGCGCTCGCCAAACGGGGCAACAAGGTCTCGGTTGCGATCTCCGATCCGACCAATACACATACGCTGGACCAGATCAAGTTTCAGACGGAACTGACCGTCGAGCCGATGATCGTCGAGCATCCTGCGCTCGTACATCTGATCGAGAAGGTCAACCAGAGCGCCGAGCAGCACCTCGACGAATTGATTGGAGACGACTCGGATATCGATTTCGGTGACGAGGAATCGGCCGGCGCTTCGCAGCAGGATGCGGTCAGTACCGACATCGATGACGCACCGGTGGTCCGTTTCCTGCAGAAGATCCTGCTCGATGCGATCAACATGGGCGCATCGGACCTCCACTTCGAACCGTTTGAAAAGTTTTACCGCATCCGCTTCCGCGTCGACGGCGTACTCCGCGAGATTGCCCAGCCGCCGCTGGCGATCAAGGAAAAGCTGGCATCGCGCATCAAGGTGATTTCCAAGCTCGACATCTCCGAAAAGCGCGTGCCGCAAGACGGCCGGATGAAGCTTGTCGTCTCCAAGAACAAGGCGATCGATTTCCGCGTCAGCACACTGCCCACGCTGTTCGGCGAAAAGATCGTGATGCGTATTCTCGACCCGTCGCAGGCGCAGATGGGCATCGACGCGCTGGGTTATGACCCGGACCAGAAGGAAATCCTGCTCAAGGCGATCGAACGCCCCTACGGCATGGTGCTGGTCACCGGCCCGACAGGTTCGGGCAAGACGGTGTCGCTCTATACCTGCCTGAACATCCTGAACAAGCCGGGCATCAACATCTCGACCGCAGAAGATCCCGCTGAAATCAATCTCCCGGGCGTCAACCAGGTCAATGTGAACGACCGCGCGGGCCTGACGTTCGCGGCGGCGCTGAAAGCCTTCCTGCGCCAGGATCCGGACATCATCATGGTGGGTGAAATTCGCGACCTGGAAACCGCCGACATCGCGATCAAGGCGGCGCAAACCGGCCACATGGTGTTTTCGACCTTGCACACAAACGATGCGCCATCGACCCTGACACGCATGATGAACATGGGCGTCGCGCCCTTCAACATTGCGTCTTCGGTCATCCTGATCACCGCGCAGCGCCTTGCACGGCGCCTTTGCACCTGCAAACAGACCACCGTCATTCCCGATGAAACGCTGATCGAGGCCGGCTTCAAGGAAGAGGAACTGGACGGCAGCTGGATGCCGTACAAGCCGGTCGGCTGCGACCGCTGCAATGGCAGCGGCTACAAGGGACGCGTCGGCATCTACCAGATCATGCCGATTACCGAAGAAATCGAACGCATCATCCTTGCCCATGGAACCGCCCTGGAGATCGAGCAACAAGCCAAGCGCGAAGGCGTGAAGACACTGCGCGAGGCCGGTCTGGTGAAGGTCAAGTCGGGACTGACGAGCCTCGAGGAAGTGCTCGGCTGTACCAATGCATAACTGTTAGGGGTAGACCATGGCAACTGGTGCCACCAAGACCGCGGGTGCAAAAGAACTCGTCTACATCTGGGAAGGCAAGGACAAGGCGGGAAAGATTCTCAAGGGTGAGCTTCGCGCTGGCAGCGAAACCATTGTCAACGTCACCCTGCGCAGGCAAGGCATCCTTGTCACAAAGGTAAAGAAAAAGTCGTTCAGCAGCAGCAAGAAGATCACCGACAAGGACATCGCTCTCTTTACCCGCCAACTGGCAACGATGATGAAGGCAGGTGTCCCGCTGCTGCAATCTTTTGATATCGTCGGCAAGGGACACTCCAATCCGTCGGTGTCCAAGCTGCTCCAGGACATCAAGACCGATATCGAAACCGGGAGCAGCCTGAACCAGGCCTTCCGCAAATATCCGCTCTATTTCGATAGCCTGTTCTGCAATCTGGTCGCGGCCGGCGAACAGGCGGGTATTCTCGAAAGCCTGCTCGACCGCCTTGCAACCTACAAGGAAAAGACGCAGGCAATCAAGGGCAAGATCAAGTCGGCACTGTTCTACCCGATCTCGATCCTGGTTGTGGCGTTCGTCGTGACATCCGTGATCATGATCTGGGTGGTTCCAGCCTTCAAGGAGGTCTTCAAAAGCTTTGGCGCCGACCTCCCCGCGCCGACGCTTTTCGTGATGGCGATTTCCGATTTCTTTGTCCAGTACTGGTACATGATCTTTGGCGGCCTGTTCGCCAGCCTCTACCTGTTTTTCCAGTCATGGAAGCGCTCGGCAAAAGTGCAGCGCGTGATGGACAAGCTGCTCCTGCAGGCGCCGATCTTCGGCCCGGTCATCCGCAAGGCGACGATCGCGCGCTGGACGCGCACGCTGGCAACAATGTTTGCGGCCGGCGTTCCGCTGGTCGAATCCCTCGATTCCGTCGGCGGTGCGTCGGGCAACATTCTGTACACGGAGGCCACCAAGAAAATCCAGACCGAAGTCAGCACGGGTACCAGCCTGACGAACTCGATGGTTGGCTCCGGCGTGTTTCCCAACATGGTGACGCAGATGGTCGCCATCGGTGAAGAGTCCGGCGCGCTGGACCAGATGCTCGGGAAAGTCGCTGACTTTTACGAAGCCGAGGTGGACGAAGCAGTCGAATCTCTCTCCAGCCTGATGGAACCGCTCATCATGGCTATCCTCGGCGTCCTGATCGGCGGCCTCGTCGTCGCCATGTACCTTCCTATCTTCAAGCTTGGAGCTGTTGTCTGATGCTCGACCAGATTGTTTCCGCTCCGCCCGCGAGCCTGGTGCCGGCCGCTACCGCCGGCGTATTCGGCCTCATGATCGGCAGTTTCCTGAATGTCGTGATCCACCGCGTGCCGAAGATGATGCAGCGCGAATCCGACAACTATGTCGCGCATGAAAGCGGCAAGGAACTGCCGCATACTGACCGCTACAACCTGATGGTGCCGCGGTCGGCCTGCCCACACTGCGGTCACCAGATTTCCGCCATGGAGAACATCCCGGTCGTCAGTTATGCACTGCTGGGCGGGAAATGCCGCAAGTGCAAGGCACCGATTTCGATTCGTTATCCCATCGTCGAACTGCTGACAGGAGTTCTGTCAGCCTCGCTGGTATGGCACTTCGGCAGCGGACTTGCAGGCCTTGCGACCCTGCTGTTCGCCTATCTGCTGATCGCAATGACGTTCATTGACGCGGACACCCAGCTACTGCCCGACGACCTCACACTACCGATGCTGTGGTGCGGCCTGCTGGTCAACCTGAACGGTACCTTCGTGCCACTGCATGAGGCCGTGATTGGTGCCGCGGCCGGCTATCTGAGTCTGTGGGTGGTCTACTGGCTGTTCAAGCTGGCGACGGGCAAGGAAGGGATGGGCTATGGGGATTTCAAGCTGCTTGCGGCGCTCGGCGCCTGGCTCGGCTGGAAAATGCTGCCGATCATCATCCTGCTGTCCTCGGTCGTCGGTGCGGTGGTCGGAATTGCGCTGATCCTGTTGTCAAGGCTTGGACGGAACAACCCCATTCCCTTCGGTCCCTACCTCGCTGTCGCCGGTATGATTGCGCTCTTCCACGGAAAGCAGCTGGCGCAGACTTACCTCGGATTCGCGGTCTAGCATGACGGGTTCCGCAAGCGGCGGCCGCAGGTTTTCGGTCGGACTGACCGGAGGCATCGGCAGCGGCAAATCGACCGTTGCGGACATGCTGGCTGCGCGCGGCGCGAGCGTAGTCGATACCGACCAGATCGCGCATGCGCTGACTGCACCGAGCGGCCTTGCCATTCCTGACATCCGTGCCCAGTTTGGCGACGCCTTCCTGACGCCGGAAGGCGCGATGGACCGGGCGAAAATGCGTGCCTACGTATTTACCGAACCGGCAGCAAAAGCGCGGCTTGAATCCATCCTTCACCCCCTGATCCGCATCGAGACCGAACGGGCTGCCGAGCAGGCCAGCGGCACCTATGTGGTATTCGCCGTCCCCCTGCTCGTCGAATCCGGTTCATGGAAACAGCGCGTAACGCGCGTGCTGGTGGTCGACTGCGCCGAGGAGACGCAGGTGCGCCGTGTGATGGGCCGCAGCGGATTGGCCGAGACGCAGATCCGCGCGATCATGGCAGCACAGGCGTCGCGCAAGGACCGTCTCGCGGCAGCAGACGATGTGATCGACAACGACGGCGATGTGATGGCGCTGGTGCCGCAAGTGGACCGGCTGCATGCGCTGTATACTTCCTTATCGGCTGCATCGAATTGATAGCGATCGGCCGATTTGCTTGACCTGCAATATTTGTATTTTTTTATGGGTTCGTTCAGAATCACGTAATTATTTCCAGCCCAACCTTTATTGCTAAAGGGACGCCACTTTGATCATATTCGAATACCCTTTCAACGAGCGTATTCGCACTCTGCTGCGGCTGGAAGACCTTTACGAGAAGTTCATCTTTTTTCTGCACCAGGAACATCCGCAACAACACCACGTCGCACTGGCCACGATTTTTGAAATGCTTGAAGTCGCCGGCCGTGCGGACCTGAAGTCGGACCTCCTGCAAGAGCTCGAACGCCAGAAGCAGACGCTGCTCGGATTCAAGTCGAATCCGAACGTGGCTTCCGAACGCCTGGACGAAGTGCTGTCCGACGTCGACCGCAGCCTTGTTGCACTCATGGGTTCGCAGGGAAAGACCGGCCAGAACATCCGCGACAACGAGTGGCTGATGAGCATTCGCGGCCGGACCATCATTCCCGGCGGCGCCTGCGAATTCGACCTCCCCTCGTACTACGCTTGGCAGCACCGCTCGCCGCAGCAGCGCTTCAACGACATTTCCGGCTGGTTCGCGCCGCTGGTGCCGCTGTTCGACGCCATCAGCGTCGTGCTGCGCCTGCTGCGCGAGTCAGGCCGCTCGACCAAGACCATTGCACAGGCTGGCAGCTACCAGCAGATGCTGCAGGGCAAGGTGTACCAGATGCTTCGCCTGGGCATCGACGAGTCCCTGGGTGCGATTCCGGAAATTTCCGCCAACAAGTACATGCTGTGGGTGCGTTTCACCTCGCAGGACGGCGACATGAAGCCGAAGTCGTTCGAGAACGATGTACCATTCGAACTGGCTTTGTGTAATTTCTGAGGTGTGTAATGGCGACCATGGTTGATTGCCCGACATGCGGCAAAAAGGTCGAGTGGACGGAAGCGAACAAATTCCGTCCTTTCTGTTCCGAACGATGCAAGCAGATCGACCTGGGTGCATGGGCTGAGGAGAAGTACAGCATTCCCGCAGTCAATCCGCCGAAGGACTTCGACGGCGGCGACTTGCCTCACTGAATAGCATCGGCTCCGTGGGTTTCGCTTCGCTCTACCCACGCTACTTCTCTCCCCGACTACCGGCCTGAACCCGGTATCCCGTATTTCCGCAATTTGTTCGCAATCATCGAATGCGAAGTCTTCAGCCGGGCGGCAAGCTTGCGGCTGGATGGATATTGCGGATAGAGGCGCTCCAGGAAGGCACGCTCGAAGGATTCCACCGAACTGTCCCAATCCTGTCCGTCGTGGCCGATGCCGGCCTCGGCGGCGGTCATGATGCTGCCTTCGGCAAGGTCGAAGTCGGATGCATCCAGCACCTTCTTGTCGCTCATGGTGATTGCGCGGAACACCACGTTCTGCAATTGGCGCACATTGCCGGGCCAGTGATTGGCGACCAGCGCCGCGCAGGCATCGGCGCCGAGGCGGCAGATCGGCTTCTGCGCCTGTGCGCAGGCGCGCTCGATGAAGTGGCGGGCGAGCAGCAGGATGTCGTCGGGCCGCTCGCGCAGCGCGGGCACTTCCAGGTGCAGTACGTTGAGACGGTAGAACAGGTCTTCGCGGAACGCGCCTTCGGCGACCATCTTGGCGAGGTTGCGGTGCGTCGCGCTGATGATGCGCACGTTGACCTTGATTTCGCGGTCGCTGCCGATGCGGCGGAACTTGCCGTCATTCAAGAAGCGCAACAGCTTGGCCTGCAGGTAAAGCGACATTTCACCGATTTCATCCAGGAAAACCGTGCCGCCGTCCGCCATTTCGATCAGGCCGGGTTTGCCGCCGCGCTGGGCGCCTGTAAACGCGCCGGACATGTAGCCGAACAGTTCGCTCTCGGCCAGGCTTTCCGGGAGCGCGGCGCAGTTGAGCGCAAGAAAAGGCGCGCTGCTGCGCGGACTGGCAGCGTGGCAGGCCTGGGCGACGAGTTCCTTGCCGGTGCCGGTTTCACCGACGATCAGGAGCGGCGCGTCGACAATGGCGACGCGGGCCGCGCGGGCTTTAAGCGCCCGAATCGGTTCCGATTCGCCAATAATCGTATCGAAGCCGCCGCCGCCGTGCTGTAGCGCATGGATGCGGCCGCCGAGGCGGCGCGGTGCGTGCAGCGTGATCACGCCGCCGATGGTCTGGCCAAGGGCCGAGTTGATCGGCTCGGATACCGGAGTTACCTCGAGGAGGAAAGGCTGGCCGTGCAGGCGCACCTCGCGTGACGGCGCCTGGAAACTGTTTTCCAGCAGTTCCGTCTGCAGGCCGGAGTCGCCGAACAGTTCATCGAGCGCCTTGCCGTGCAGTCCGCTTTCGCTGGTGTCAGCGACTGCCGCGGCGGCGGCATTGGCAGCGACGATCCTGCCGTCCGCATCCACCGCCATCACCGGGTCGGCCAGCGCGGCCATCAGGGTGTCGAGGTGCAGGCGGCGGCGGGCACCCGGCAGCACGTCCACAACCTTGACGTCGAGGACGCCCGCGATGCGCATGAAGTCGGTCCGCAACGCGGGCAGCAGGTTTTCCGTGAGTTCGGGAATGTCGATGAAGACGTCGAAGGAATCGACTTCCACCGCGACGACGTTCATGTTGCGGCCTGCCAGCACGGCGAGGATTTCGTGTGCAATGCCTACACGGTCGGCAAACTGGACGTCGATACGCATGGTGGACGGGTGTTCTCAGGGGCAGCGGCTGGAACGGCCACTTTACCTGCACCCCATGCGGGCGACAATAGTCAGACCGGTTCCGCGATATAGGAGCGGGACGGATAGTGGAAGGGAGGCAGGCTGCCGGACGTGCGCAGGGCTTTGAGCCGGCCGAGGTCGAAGGCCTGCAGGTGCTGCAGCACGACCTGGTTGATCGACATGGTGGCCTGCATCAGCAGCAGGTCGACGCTCTGCTGTGCGGAGCTGCGGTTTTCCTCGGCGCCCTGCACGGCTTTCTTCCGGCGCGATTCCTCGGTGGCGCCGGCCACGCAGCGGAAGACATCCGCCAGCGTGATCGCGCCCAGGGGCGATGCGCAATACCACGCATCCCGCGTTTTCTCGTCTCGATTGAGCAAGCCGGCCTGGTGCAGGCTGGCGAGCAGCGCGCGCACCGGGCGCGCGCCTTGCCCGAGGGATTCCGCCAGCGCCGCAGTCGTCAATGCCGCTGGCGTGGCGATGACGATGCGGGCGAGGATTTCGATCGCCATGGAAAACCGCGCATGCAGCTGCTGGTCGCCGAAGATGAATTCGGGGATGCCAGGTGTCTCCATGGCGACCGAATTCATGCACGCACCTGCTGCGGCACGGCAATCGGGCGGTTGATCTTGCCGTAGCGGTCCATGAACAATCCTTCCGTATCGATTTCCGGCTTCTTGCCCGTGACGAGGTCGGACAGCACGCGGCCTGCGCCGCAGGCCATGGTCCAGCCAAGCGTGCCGTGGCCGGTGTTGAGGAACAGGTTGCGGTAAGGCGTCGGCCCCATCACTGGCGTACCGTCCGGCGTCATTGGGCGCAGGCCGCACCAGAACTCCGCCTTCGCCACATCGCCGCCCTTCGGGAACAGGTCGCATACCGAGTGCTCCAGGGTTTCGCGGCGCGCCTTGCGCAGCTCCAGGTCGTAGCCAGCGATTTCCGCCGTGCCGCCGACGCGGATGCGGTCGCCGAGGCGCGTGATCGCGACCTTGTAGGTTTCGTCCATGATCGTCGATTCCGGCGAGAAGGCGGGATCGTGGATCGGCACGGTGATCGAGTAACCCTTGATCGGGTAGACCGGGATGCGAATGCCGATGTCACGCAACAGCAGCGGCGAGTAGCTGCCGAGGGCGAGCACATAGCTGTCGGCAGTGAGGTCGCCTTCGCTGGTGCGGATGCCGGTGATCTTGCGTTCGTCGGAAAGCAGGCGCTTGATGTCGACGCCGTACTTGAAGGTCACGCCGGCTTTCTCCGCCATCGCCGCGAGCTGCTGGGTGAACTTGAAGCAGTCGCCGGTTTCGTCGTTGGGCAGGCGAAGCGCGCCAACGAATTTTTCGCGCACATGGGCGAGCGCCGGTTCGACGCGCACGCAGCCCGCCGGATCCAGCACTTCGTACGGAACGTTGTAACGATCGAGCACGGCGATATCGCTGGCCGACGCATCGAGCTGCTTCTGCGTACGGAACAGCTGCAGCGTGCCCTGGGTGCGGTGGTCGTAGCTGATGCCGGTGGCGTCGCGCAGCTCCATCAGGCAGTCGCGGCTGTATTCGGCCAGGCGGACCATGCGGCCCTTGTTGGTTTCGTAGCGCGCGGACGTGCAGTTCATGAGCATCTGGATCACCCAGCGCCACATGTCAGGATCGACGCCGGGACGGATCACCAGCGGGCTGTGGCGCATCAGCAGCCACTTCATTGCCTTGACCGGGATGCCGGGCGCGGCCCACGGGGCGGAATAGCCGGGAGAGACTTCGCCGGCATTGGCATAGCTGGTTTCCAGGCCGGCGGCCGGCTGGCGGTCGATCACCGTTACCTCATGGCCTTGCTGTGCCAGGTAGTAAGCCGATGCGGTACCGATCACACCGCTTCCCAATACGATCACTTTCACGATAGTCCCTCTCAGGTGGTCAAATGCTGAATTCAGTGGATTCCTGCCGCGCCTGCACGACCGGCGCACCGTCGACGTAGTCGCGGTGGTAGCGCGCGCCGAGGCTGGTCAGGATTTCGTAGCCGATGGTGCCGGCCAGGGCGGCGACCTCGTCCACCGGCTGGGCGGCGGAAATGAGGTCGACGAGTGCGCCCGGAAGCACGCTTTCGGGCGCGAGGTCGGTCACGTCGAGCGCCAGCGTGTCCATCGACACTTTGCCGACGATGGGAACACGCGCACTTCCGACACGTGCAAAACCGCGTGCACTCAAGCTGCGTAGCCAGCCGTCGGCGTAACCGGTGCCGATCGTCGCGATCCGGCGACGGCTCGGCGCGCGGTAGCTGGCGCCATAGCCGACGACATCGCCACGCTCGATCACGCGGGTCTGGATCACCTTGGCCTGCAGGGTAACGACCGGACGCATCGGATTGGGCGCGCCATCGACCGGGGCGATTCCGTAGAGCGCCGCACCGGGACGAAGGATGTCGAAATGAAAGGCCGGCCCGAGGAAAATGCCGGAGGAATTGGCAAAGCTCGCCGGGCATTGCGGCAGCTTGCGGCGCAGCGCCTGGAAGGTTTCCAGCTGCGCCGCATTCATCGGGTTGTCCTGCTGTTCGGCGCAAGCGAGATGGCTCATCAGGAAGCGCAGGTCGATGCCGCGCAGGAAGCCCGGATCTGCGAGCCAGGCGTCGACTTCAGATGGCGACAGGCCGAGGCGCGACATGCCGCTGTCGACCTGCACCACGGCCGGAAGGCGGCGCGCGAGGACGCGGGCGGCATCGCGCCAGCCGGCGACTTGCTCGGCGCTGTTCAGTACGGGAATCAGGCCGTGCGCGACGAACTCGGCTTCGGTGCCGGGAAGCGGTCCGTGCAGGACGAAAATCTCGGCGGATGCCGGGAGATGGGGACGCAGGGCGATGCCTTCATCGAGGTGCGCGACGAAGAAGTGGCGGCAGCCCTCTTCGGCCAGCGCGGCGGCTACCGGGATTGCGCCGAGGCCATAGGCGTCTGCCTTGACGGCCGCGCCGCAGCGCGCGCCGGGCGCCTTCGATTGCAGGAAGCGATAGTTGGCGCGGATTGCGCCCAAGTCGATGGTAAGTACTGCGCCCG
>NZ_LSTO01000001.1:4621360-4623303 GCF_002211445.1 Noviherbaspirillum denitrificans
TTGTCGACGATCAGGAGGGTGGAATTGTCACCGCGCGCGGACAGCCTCCCTTCGAGGACTTTCTTGACGGTCGCGCAGTCGTCGGCCGCTGCGGCTGGCGCACCGAAAGCCGCGCCCATGGCCAGAACAGCGAGTGCCTTTATCGTTTTCATCGAAGCTCCCCCCGCGCACGGCCCGGCACAACCGGGCCTGCACATTGTCACCACCGATTTGGACGATAGTCACACAAAAAGGGGGAAGCGACAATCAGCGCGACGGGACCTGCGGGGGGAATGCCACGTACAGCACCGAGAGGTACATCCATACCACCCAGCCTGACCATACGTTATGCGAGAGGAAGTGGGCGCCGCGCATCATCTGCGCCCAGCCCATGATCATGCCGACCACGATGCTGGCGGCCAGCAGCGCGATTGCCGGGCGGCGGCGGATATCCTTGAGCCCGAAGTAAAACGCCATCAGCGCAAATCCGCCGGAAGCATGCCCGCCGGGGAAGCAGCGCCCGGCCGCGGTGCCCGTCGGAAGGCGGTCGAACAAGCCGTGGAAGGGCGCATAGCCGCCGTACTCGGCGAGGTCCCAGGGGCAATGCAGGGCGCTGAAATGCTTGAGCAGTGAGACCAGCAGCGCGCCGCCCGCCATGCCAGCACCGATCCAGAGCAGGCGGCGGCGGTGCGGCGCCCATTCCGGCAGCAGCCAGGTCAGCAGCCAGGCGCCGAACACGGCAAAGGAGATGCCGATCACCACCAGCTTCATGCCGCTGTGCATGACGTTCTGCATGAACAGGTCGTCGCGCAGCGGAAAGACGTGCTCCACGGCGTCGAAATACGGTCGGATCAGCACGTGGTCCACCGGCGTCGCCTCGAACAGCAAGGCGATCAGCGGCGCCAGCACCAGCGCCCATAGCAGGTGCGGGTCGCGGCAGCGCGCGAGGAATCCGGTCATGGCACGCTGCGGTACAAGCCGCCCTTGTACAGTTCGGACGCCCCCTGGTAGTAGGCGATCGCTTCGCGCAGCAGCGTGGGGTCAACCGGGACGCTGACGAGGTTGGACTCGCCTTCCACCCGGTATGCCGCCACCTGGCGCTTCGGACGCAGCACGGTCAGGATGTCCTTCTTCAGGTAACCGAGCGCCTGGTAGTTGCTGATGAAGGCGCGGTCTTCCGCTTCCGGCGTGTGCAGGATGTCGCGGCCGAGGAAGCGGGTCGGGTAGTTGAAATCGAGCAGCCCGAGCAGCGTCGGCGCGGTGTCGATCTGGCTGGCGAGGCGTTCCACCTTGCCGGGCTGGATATGCCCCGGCGCGTAGATGATCATCGGGATGTGGTAGCGCTCGACCGGCAGTTCGGTCTTGCCGGCGCTGGATGCGCAATGGTCGGCCACGATCACGAACACCGTGTCCTTGAACCACGGCTTGGCGCGCGCCTGGTCGATGAAGCGGCCGATGGCGTAATCGGTGTACTTCACGCCGCCTTCGCGGCCGGTATGCGACGGGATGTCGATGCGGCCTTCGGGATAGGTGAAGGGGCGATGGTTGGAGGTCGTCATCACATGGGTGAAGGACGGCTTGCCGGCGCGGTGGGAGTCGTCGATTTCATCCAGCACCTGGTCGAACAGCGCCTCGTCGGCGACGCCCCAGATGTTTTCAAAAGGAATGCGCTGCGACGGAATCGAAACGCGGTCGACGATGCGATAGCCGTTGCCGCCGAAGAAGGCGTTCATGTTGTCGAAGTAGCCGTAACCGCCGTACGCATAGCGCACGTCATAGCCCTTGCCCTGGAAGACGCTGCCCAGCGAGAACAGGTTGCCATTGTCGGGCCGCTTCACGATGGACTGGCCCGGCGTCGGCGGCAGCGACAGCGTCAGTGCTTCCAGACCGCGCACGGTACGGGTGCCGGTGGCGTACAGTCGGGTGAACAGCAGGCCTTGGCCGGCGAGGCGGGCGGGGGTGGG
>NZ_LSTO01000001.1:4623313-4631943 GCF_002211445.1 Noviherbaspirillum denitrificans
CACGAGCGCAGCGCCCGCACGGTCGGCGCCGGCGCGCCCCTCGTCACCATCGGCGACCAGGCGCGCTACGAAATCGTGGCGGATGTGCTGTCCAGCGACGCCGTGAAAATCCACCCGGGCAACACCATGCTGCTGGAAGGCTGGGGAGGCAACAAGGCATTGCGGGCGAAGGTACGGCTGGTCGAGCCGGTCGCCTTCACCAAGGTTTCCGCACTGGGCGTCGAAGAACAGCGGGTGAATGTCGTCGCCGATCCGGTGGACGACCTCGGCCCGCTGGGCGACGGCTACCGGATCGAGGCCCGGGTCGTCATCTGGGAAGCCGGCAAGGTAACGAAAGTTGCGGGCAGCAGCCTGTTCCGCGTCGGCGATGCATGGCATGTCTTCGCAGTCGAGGATGGACGCGCGCGCGAACGCAAGGTGGAAATCGGACAACGCAACCAGGACGAGGCGCAGGTGCTGTCGGGGCTGGCGCCGGGCGCGGTGGTTGTACGTTTTCCCGGCAATGAGTTATCGGATGGCGCGAAGGTCAGGCCCTGATTTCCTCGATCAGCTTCCGGGTATAGCTCGGCAATTCATCGAAGCGGCGTGTGCAAATGGTGAGGTTGCGGAGCGCCCACGGATCGGATAGCCGCATGCAGCGGATCCCCATCGTCTGTTGACACCGCCGGGCAGCCGCTTCCGGGATGACACTGATCCCGACGCCGCTCTCGACCATGCGGCAGATGGCGTCGAAGCTGCGCAACCGGACACGGACCTTGAGCTGTTTTCCGGCGCGGGCCGCATGAAGCGAGAGATAGCGCTGGAGTGCACTGTCTCCTGCCAATCCGATGAAATCCGAATCGAGCAGCTTGCTGAATCCAACCTCCTGCTCCGGTTCCGCGCCGTTAGCAGCCGTCACCACGATCAGCCGGTCCACGCGGAACGCAAAGGTTTCCAGCCCGGACAGGTCGACTGAATCCGTGACGATGCCCACGTCCGCCAGTCCCTCGGCCACCGCCCGGACAATGTCGTAGCTGAGCCGCTCCTCCAGGTCGATGTCGACATTCGGATGCCGGTTCATGAATGCCGCGAGCGCCTGCGGCAGGAACTCGCTGATCGCAGCGGTGTTGGCAAGCAGCCGTATGTGTCCTTTCATGCCCTGCGTGTACTCGGTCAGCTCGCCGCGCATCCTTTCCATCTGCTGCAGCACGAGCCGCGCATGATGCACCAGCGACTGGCCAACCGGCGTCGGATGCACGCCGCGCCGTCCGCGCACCAGCAAGGGCATGCCGAGCACTTCTTCCATGCCCTTTACCCGCGCACTCGCGGACGCAAGCGCAATATGCGCGCGTTCAGCCCCGGCCGTAATGCTGCCGGTCTCGACGATGTGTACGAAAAGCTGCATGTCTGCAAGATCAAAGCGCAATCCGCCCTCCATTCAAAACGCATTTCAGCCTACGCATGATCCGAAGCCTCGGTCAGTTTAATCCAGATTTTCAGATTTCCAGCATGGAGGGAGAATCAGCGCATGGATACCATTCTCTCGCCCGGCACCCTGCCCTTCCTGCTCGTCATTACGCTGACGTTTATTATTGCCGGACTGGTCAAGGGCGTGGTCGGTCTTGGGCTTCCGACGGTCGCGGTCGGCTTGCTCGGACTCGTAATGACGCCGACGGAAGCCGCCAGCCTGCTGATTGTGCCTTCGGCAGTGACGAATGTATGGCAGCTCGCCGCCGGGCCGAGCTTTAGACCGCTGCTCCTGCGCTTGAGGGCGATGCTGATCGGCATCTGTGTTGGCACGCTGGCGGGAGATGCACTGTTGCCGCGCGAACTGACGGGTTACGCGACAACCGCCCTCGGCGCGGCATTGGTGGTTTATGCGCTGATCGGCCTTGCCGCCGTACGCGTTGCCGTCCCCGCTAGGATGGAACCGTGGCTCTCGCCTGTCGCCGGCGCATTGACTGGACTGGTGACGTCCGCCACCGGGGTATTCGTGATTCCCGCCGTCCCTTACCTGCAGGGACTGGGGCTCGGCAAAGACGACCTCGTGCAAGCGCTCGGCCTGGCGTTCACCGTGTCGACTTTCGCGCTCGCGGTGAGCCTGGGCCTTGACGGCGCCTTCAAGCCTGCTGTCGCGACAACGTCCTTGTATGCGCTGCTTCCGGCGCTCGCCGGCATGTTCTTCGGACAATGGGTCCGCGCACGCATCCGCCCGGAAGTCTTCCGGAAAATCTTCTTCGCGGGATTGCTGGTGCTGGGCGCACATCTGGCGCTGCGCTCATCGATGGCGTAGGCCGTGTCACTTGAATATCCCGGCACCTACACCCCGGCTTCGATCGGGCAATCCTTCGGATTCAAAGCGAATTTAATCGACGAGATCGTCGCAACGCCATGCAGCGTGTTCTCAAAGGTGTCCCCATGCTCGTTGAAGCTTCTGCCTGACCCGTCCCGTCATCGCATGACAAGCAGACAACCCCTGCTTCCTTTGCCATTGCACAAACGGTGCCCCTTCCAAACTGTTACCATTGGGCAACATTTTTCATTTCTTGACGACTTCCTTGCCCCATATCCAAACGGCTGTTACCCAAGCTGTTAGTTATATGGATTCCTGAAGTCAAACTACTCTCACCCAAACCGTGTCCAATCCTTTGATCCTCACCGCCCGAATCTGCGCCCGATGACCCGGCTCCCTCCCCTCAACATCCTGCTCGTCGACGACGAACCAGCAAATCTCCTAGCCCTTGAGGCGGTGCTCGAGCCCCTCGGGGAAAGGCTCGTGCGTGCCGAATCGGGCGAGGAAGCGCTGAAGCAAATCCTGCGGAACGAATTCGCTGTCGTCCTGCTCGACATCCGCATGCCAGGGCTGACAGGATTCGAAACCGCGCGGCTGATCCGAGACCATCCGCGTTCCGGCCGCCTGCCGATCATTTTCATCACGGCATCCGAGGATAGCCGCTTTCCGGTGGACGAAGCCTATGCACTGGGGGCGGTGGATTACCTGACCAAGCCCATCGTGCCGGCCGTGCTGCGCGCCAAAGTTGCCTTCTTTGTCGAACTGCACCGCAAGACCGAGGAACTTGCCCGCGTCGAGCGCTCGCGCCATGAGGCGGCGATCAGCGCGAGGGACGAGCGGATCCAGATGATCTTCGACAACATCAAGGATTACGCTTTCATTGTTGTCGATACCGAGGGCCGGATCACAGAATGGAAAGGTGGAGCAGAATGCCTTACCGGCTGGGGCGACGCCGAAGCCGCCGGCAAGCCGTTGGCCATCCTTTTTACCGAAGAGGACAGGCTGTCGGGTTGTCCGGAAGGCGAAATGGCGCGCGCCAGGGAGTGTGGCCGCGCGGAGGACCAGCGCTGGCTTGAACGCAAGGACGGAACGCGCTTCTTCGCGGATGGCATCCTGATGGCGCTTAACGATGCCGCCGGCATCCATGTCGGGTACGTGAAAATCTTTCGCGACGTCACCGCGCAGCGGCTCGCCGCCGATGCCCTGCAGGCGAGCGAGGAACGCTACCGCACCCTGTTCGAATCGATCGACGAGGGCTTTTGCATCATCGAGATGCACTTTGACGATAAAGGAAAGCCAGTCGATTACCGCTTCATCGAGACCAACCCGGCATTTGAAAAACAGACCGGCTTGATCGATGCGTCAGGCAAGACCGTCCGCGAACTTGTCCCTGACCTTGACGCGCACTGGTTCGAGATCTACGGCAATGTCGCGCTGACCGGCGAGCCGAAGCGATTTGTGGATGAAGCCGTTGCCATGGGGCGATGGTTCGACGTCTATGCTGCGCCAACCGGCGGGCCGGGCAGCCGCAGGCTCGCGGTCCTGTTCACCGATATTACCGAGCGCAAGCGAACTGACGAGGACATCCGCCGGCTGGCCGCCGACCTGTCGGAAGCCAACCGCCGCAAAAACGAATTCCTCGCCACCCTCGCTCACGAACTCCGTAATCCGCTCGCGCCGCTTCAGGCCGGAATCGACCTCTTGCGCAGCGCCGCGGACGATACAGCCACCGTGAACAAAGTGCGTGACCTGATGGAACGTCAGCTGAAGCACATGGTGCACCTGGTCGATGACCTTCTCGACATTGCGCGCATTACCGGCAACCAGCTCAGCCTGCGCAAGGAACGCGTCGACCTCAAGAACCTGGTTGCGGCGGCGGTCGAGACCAGCCAGCCGCTGATTGATGCCGGCCGCCACCGTTTGACGATCGAGATGCCGGAAGCGCCGATTCTCCTGTACGCGGACCCGACCCGCGTGGCCCAGGTACTCAGCAATCTCCTGAACAATGCCGCACGTTATACGCCGCAAGGCGGCCGGATCATGCTTGCAGTACACCGTTCTGACACCGATGCGTTCATCACCGTCACGGATAACGGTATTGGCATTCCGCCCGAATCGCTGGAAATGGTTTTCGACATGTTCACCCGTGTCGGCCGCGAAGGAAACAACATGCAGGGTGGACTGGGAATCGGGCTCAGCCTGGTGCGCAGACTGGTCGAAATGCACGGCGGAACGGTGTCGGCGACCAGTGCGGGCACGCGGCAAGGTACGACGTTCACGGTCCGGTTACCCGCCTTGCAGGCAGGAACGCGAATGCACCCGGAAAACCAACATGCCTCGAGCGGCAACGAGCCTGTGGCGACGCAGCGCCTTCGCATCCTCATCGCCGACGACAACACCGATGCTGCAGAAAGCCTGTCGACGCTTCTCGAGGTGAGCGGACACACGACCTGCGTTGCATCTGACGGCCGGCGTGCACTCGCGATGGCGCAGGATTTCCGGCCCGATGTCGTATTCCTGGACATCGGCATGCCGGGCATGAGCGGATACGAGGTCGCCCTGGCATTGCGCAAGACACCCGGCGTCGAACAAGCCTATCTGGTCGCCTTGACCGGATGGGGATCGAACGACGACCAGGCGCGGTCGAAGGCAGCCGGCTTCGACCACCACCTGACCAAGCCGGCGCGGTTTGCCGATATCGAGCAGTTGCTGCGGGTGTTCAGCTAGTCGGACATTCAGTCAAATTTGATCAATAAAGAATCGTAGGGTGGGTAGAGCGCAGCGAAACCCGCCATGCTTTTTTATCTGGATTGACTGCCGGGTGAGAGGCGTTCGGCATGATGCCGTATGTGGTCTTCTATAAAGGTCGAGATGAAATAGTAGCCGTGGTCGTATCCCGCATGTCGTCGCAACGTTAACGGCTGCCCCGAAGCCGCGCAGGCCGCTTCGAGCAGTTCCGGCTGCAGCTGCTCCTGCAGGAATTTGTCGCCCAGCCCCTGGTCGACCAGGATGCCATCCGGATAAGGTGCAGTGTTCTGCGCCTGTATCAGTGCGCTCGCGTCGTACTGTAACCAGTTGCTTTCATTCCCGCCAAGATACCGGCTGAACGCCTTGCGTCCCCACGGCACGCGGCTGGCCGCCGCAATTGGCGCGAAGGCGGAGACCGAGCGGAACAGCCCTGGATGCCGCAACGCAAGCACCAACGCGCCGTGTCCGCCCATGGAATGCCCCGTCACCCCGATGCGCGCGTGATCCAGCGCGACAAGCCCGGCAACGATGTCCGGCAGCTCACGCGTGACGTAACTCTCCATCCTGTAGTGCCGCGCCCACGGCTCCTGCGCAGCGTCGAGGTAGAAGCCCGCACCGGCGCCAAAGTCCCATTCATCCGATTCGCCGGGAATATTGGCGCCGCGCGGGCTCGTGTCCGGAGCCACCAGCACCAGTCCCGCGCGGGACGCATATTGCTGCGCGCCCGCCTTGATCATGAAGGTCTCTTCGGTGCAGGTCAGGCCGGCGAGGCAGAACAGTGCCGCGCAGGTCTTGCCCGAGGTTGCCTGCGGCGGCAGGTAGACCGAGAAGCGCATCGGCAACCCGATCTCGCGCGATGGATGACGATAGAAGCGTTGCACACCGCCGAAGCAGGCGTGCTCGCTCAGCAATTCCAGTCCGGGCGAGTTCATTCGTACAGTACGACGGAGCGGATGGATTCGCCGCGCTTCATCAGGTCGAAGCCGTCATTGATTTGCGCGAGCGACAGCTTGTGGGTGATGAGGTCGTCGATGTTGATCTTGCCTTCCATGTACCAGTCGACGATCTTCGGCACGTCGGTGCGTCCGCGTGCGCCGCCGAAGGCCGATCCCTTCCACACGCGCCCCGTCACCAGCTGGAACGGCCGCGTACTGATTTCAGCGCCCGCTTCCGCCACGCCGATGATGATGGACTGGCCCCAGCCCTTGTGGCAGCACTCCAGCGCCTGCCGCATCACCTTGGTGTTGCCGATGCATTCGAAGGAGTAATCGGCGCCGCCGTCGGTCAGCTGCACGATGTGGTCGACGACGTTGTCGACCTCTTTCGGATTGATGAAATGCGTCATGCCGAACTTGCGCGCCATTGCCTCGCGCGCCGGATTGAGGTCGACCCCGACGATCTTGTCCGCGCCCACCATGCGCGCGCCCTGGATGACGTTCAGCCCGATGCCGCCGAGGCCGAACACGACGACGTTGGCGCCCGCCTCCACTTTGGCAGTGAACACCACGGCGCCGATGCCAGTCGTCACGCCGCAGCCGATGTAGCAGATCTTGTCGAAGGGTGCGTCGGGCCGCACTTTGGCGAGGGCGATTTCAGGGACAACGATGTAATTGGAAAAGGTGGACGTGCCCATGTAGTGCAGGATGGGCTTGCCGTTGAGCGAAAAGCGCGAGGTCGCATCCGGCATCAACCCCTTGCCCTGCGTCGCGCGGATGGCCTGACAGAGGTTGGTCTTGCGCGACAGGCAGAACTTGCACTGGCGGCATTCGGGTGTGTACAGCGGAATTACATGGTCGCCGACGGCGACGCTTTTCACGCCCGCGCCGGCCTCCACCACCACGCCCGCGCCCTCATGCCCGAGGATGGCCGGAAACAATCCTTCGGGATCGGCGCCGGACAGCGTGTAGTAATCGGTGTGGCAGATGCCGGTTGCCTTCACCTCGACCAGGACTTCACCGGCGCGCGGGCCTTCTAGGTCCACTTCCTCGATGCTCAGCGGCTTGCCGGCTTCCCATGCGACTGCTGCCTTTGTCTTCATGCGTTCGTCTCCTTTGTGGTTAGACGGGAAAATACGGGCTAGTTCGCGGCCATCAATCCAGATCATGTTAGTTGACCTTCCTACGGTGGCAAGGTGTATCGCCCCATTCCTTGAAACCTGCCACGACTTGCTGCGACGCTGGATCCTGGGCGTTCGGCGGTATATACTGCCGGTCACTTCAGGTGCCTGACTCCGCATTCGCGGAGCGGGTGAAACGGGAAGCCGGTGATGCCGAGCAATCGGACAGTCCGGCGCAGCCCCCGCTGCTGTATGCCTGACGACTCCGGAAACACCACTGTGCGAAGGCATGGGAAGGCCGGGGAAGGAAGAAGGCAAGCCAGAAGACCGGCCTGAAGCATGTGATGCACCAATCCCCGGGGTGATGGGAAAGGTCGCCGTGATGCTTGCCGCCTGGCGAGCTCGCGCGAGCTTGTTTTCCCGGATTGGTGCCATTCCGATTCCGCCTGGAGAACATGCTGGTCCGCTCGATGATTTCCTTTCTTGTTCGTTTTTTACCCGTGCTCGCCTTATGCATGTTCGCGCCCAAGGCATTCGCGGCCACGCTGTTTGGCGTCGTCACTGAACGCGCGGCGCCGGTTGCAATCGAAGCCGCGCACCGCCACCTCGCCAGCCATCCGGGCGACCGCATCGTGCTGCGCACGCCGGCGCAACTCCTTGCCGCTAGCGACCGGCAGGTCGCGCAATGGATCAGCCAGGCGGATGCCATCCTTGCGGTCTCGGTGTTCGGCGACCCCGCACGACGGCTGAAGGATGCGCTGGAACGCCATGCCGGCCCGCGTTCCGTCGTGCTCGCGATGAACGGCGAGGCTGGCCTGAACCTGATGAGCCGCAACCTCGATCCCGCGCACCCGGAAAGCCTGCGTAATTTCCCGTCCGACACCCTGGTCCAGCTGGCGCAGGAAAAACCGTCGTCCGCTGCGCTGAACGCTGCCGCCGCCAACCCGACAGCCCGCCGCTGGCTGGCAGCAAGGCAAACCTGGCAAGCCTGGGGCAGCGAGAACATGGCTGCGCTCCTCGCCCACCTGCTCGATACACGAAAGCCCTTGCCCGCGCCAACACCCGAACCGGCGCTGCGCCTGCGCGTCGGCACCAGGGAGCTGAGCGACACGGCGGCCTGGGGCGGCGGCGGCGCGCTTGGCCTGCCCGCCAAACCGGGCGTGGTCGTGCTCGACCTCGCCAACATGGACGCCGGCACACCTGCCGCCCTTTGCCGCCTGATCGAAGCGCGCGGCCTGCCCTGCGCCCAGGTCCTGACGCGCTGGGGAAGCGCATCGCGCGAAGCGCTGGAACGCCTGCCCGAACTGGTCGCGCCGGTGAAGCCGGCGGCGCTCGTCGTCCTGCAGGATTTCGTGGTCGGCGCGGCCGAGGGCCGGGAAGCGGTGATCGATGCCTTCAAAACGCTGGACATCCCCGTCTTCAAGGCGATCCGCCTCGGCGATCGCGGCGTGACCCAATGGCGGCTGTCGCCCGACGGCCTGCCCGCCGATTCGGTGCAGTACCGGGTCGCGCTGCCCGAGCTGCAAGGCATCGGTCAGCCCATCGTCGTCTCGG
>NZ_LSTO01000001.1:4631953-4638806 GCF_002211445.1 Noviherbaspirillum denitrificans
TTCGGTCGACCCGGGCTACGGGACGGCTTTCCTGGCCCGCGTGGTGGGCGAGAAGAAGGCGCGCGAAATCTGGTACCTGAACCGTCGCTACTCCGGGGCCGAAGCCGTGGCCATGGGCCTGGCCAACGTATGCGTTCCGCACGAAGAGCTGGACGCCGAAGTACAGAAGTGGGGCGAAGAAATCGGCGAGCGCAGCCCGACCGCCATCGCGATCGCCAAGCGCAGCTTCAACGCCGACACCGCGCACCAGAGCGGCATCGCGGGCATGGGCATGTACGCGCTCAAGCTGTACTACGACACCGAAGAATCGCGCGAAGGCGTCAATGCGCTCAAGGACAAGCGCAAGCCCGACTTCCGCAAGTACGCGAAATAAGGCCGGCAAGACCTCGTACCCGGATCGGCCGCGAATTGACGTCCGGGTACCTGGATTGCCACCGCGATCGACTTCGCCATTACGAATGGATTTTTCAGCATGTCACTAGATAACGAATCCTTTGAGCTTTTGCTCTCGTCTGTCCAGCGCTTCATCAGGGAACGCCTGGTGCCGGCGGAGAACATCCTGGAAGAAACCGACGAAGTCCCCGCAGACATCGTCGAAGACATGAAGTCGATCGGCTTGTTCGGCCTGACCGTGCCCGAGGAATTCGGCGGTATCGGCCTGTCGGTGAGCCAGGAAGTCCAGGTCAACTTTGAACTTGGCCGCACCGCGGCAGCGTTCCGCTCGGTGTTCGGTACCAATATCGGCATCGGTTCGCAGGGCATCCTGATGGATGGCACGCCCGACCAGAAGCGCGAATACCTGCCCAAGGTCGCCAGCGGGGAGCTGATCATGTCCTTTGCGCTGACGGAGCCCGATGCCGGTTCGGACGCCGCCGCTCTCAAGACGCGCGCCGAACGCGACGGCGACCACTACGTGCTCAATGGCACCAAGCGCTTCATCACCAATGCGCCGCGCGCCGGTGCATTTACCCTGATGGCGCGGACGGGCGGGCCGGGCGCCGCCGGCGTCTCGTCCTTCATCGTGCCGGCCAGCCTGCCGGGCATCAAGCTGGGCAAGACAGACAAGAAGATGGGCCAGCGCGGAACGAAGACCTGCGACGTGATCCTCGAGAACGTGCGTGTGCCGGCGGCAAACATCATCGGTGGTGTTCCCGGTGAAGGCTTCAAGACGGCAATGAAAGTGCTCGATCGTGGCCGCCTGAATATTTCGGCCGTTTCTTGCGGCATGGCGCAGCGCATCCTGGATGAAGCCACGGCCTACGCCCGTGACCGCAAGCAGTTCGGCAAGGCCATCGGCGAGTTCCAGTTGATCCAGGCCATGCTCGCAGACAGCCAGGCAGAACTGCTGGCAGGCTGGTCGCTGGTCCAGGAGGTCGCAAAGCGTTTCGACGCGAAACCGGCGCACCTGTCCGATCCGGACGTGTCCATGCGCGTGTCCTGCGCCAAGCTGTTCTGCACGGAGATGCTCGGTCGTGTCGCCGATCGCGGTGTGCAGGTTCACGGCGGAGCCGGCTACATCAACGAATATCCGGTCGAGCGCTTTTACCGCGACGCACGCCTGCTGCGCCTGTATGAAGGCACGACGCAGATCCAGCAAATCATCATCGGCCGCGAACTGATGCGGCGTGACTGACCCGACCACACCGATACCTCTTTCGAAAGATCATCATGACTTCAAACCAGAAACATGCCGCCTTCCAGTGGAGCGACCCGCTGCTGCTCGATCAGCAATTGAGCGACGACGAACGCCAGGTACGTGACGCCGCGCGCGCCTATTGCCAGGAGCGCCTGAGCCCACGCGTTCTGGAGGCTTTTCGCAACGAAAAGACCGACCCGACGATCTTTCGCGAGATGGGTGAACTGGGGCTGCTGGGATCGACCATTCCCGAAGCCTATGGCGGCGCCGGTTTGAATTACGTCTGTTACGGCCTGGTCGCGCGTGAGGTGGAGGCCGTGGACTCGGGCTACCGTTCGATGATGAGCGTGCAGTCTTCACTGGTCATGGTGCCGATCAACGAGTTCGGCACGGAGGCGCAAAAGCAGAAGTACCTGCCCAAGCTGGCGACGGGCGAATACATCGGTTGCTTCGGCTTGACTGAACCGAACCACGGCTCCGATCCGGGCAGCATGGTCACGCGTGCAAGGAAGGTGCCCGGCGGCTACAGCATCAGCGGCGCCAAGATGTGGATCACCAACAGCCCGATTGCCGATGTGTTCGTGGTGTGGGCCAAGGACGATGAAGGCGCGATCCGCGGGTTCATCCTGGAGAAGGGCTGGAAAGGTCTGTCGGCTCCGGCAATTCACGGCAAGGTGGGACTCCGTGCAAGCATCACCGGCGAGATCGTGATGGACGAGGTGTTCTGCCCCGAAGAAAACGCCTTCCCGGACGTGCGCGGCCTCAAGGGCCCCTTCACCTGCCTGAACTCGGCACGCTACGGCATTGCCTGGGGCGCGCTGGGCGCAGCGGAAGACTGCATGCAGCGCGCGCGCCAGTATGTGCTGGATCGCAAGCAGTTCGGCAAGCCGCTGGCGGCCAATCAATTGATCCAGAAAAAACTGGCCGACATGCTGACCGACATCACGCTCGGCCTGCAGGGATGCCTGCGCCTCGGACGCATGAAGGACGAAGGCACGGCGGCGGTCGAAATCACTTCCATCATGAAACGCAATTCCTGCGGCAAGGCGCTGGAGATTGCCCGTGTCGCACGCGACATGCTGGGCGGTAATGGCATCAGCGACGAGTTTGGTGTGGCACGTCATCTGGTCAACCTTGAAGTGGTCAACACCTATGAAGGAACGCATGACGTTCACGCGCTGATTCTTGGCCGCGCGATTACAGGGATCGCGGCTTTTTGACTGTCGAATCACGTCCACTTTTTGCAGGCAAGGAGCAGATATGAAAGTAGTAGTCCCCGTCAAACGTGTAGTTGACTATAACGTCAAGGTCCGGGTGAAGTCGGACAACAGCGGTGTCGACGTCGCCAACGTCAAGATGAGCATGAACCCGTTTGACGAAATCGCCGTCGAGGAGGCCGTGCGACTGAAAGAGAAGGGCGTGGCGAGCGAAGTCATTGCCATCTCCTGCGGCACAAGCCAGTGCCAGGAAGTCTTGCGTACGGCCATGGCCATCGGTGCCGACCGGGGCGTACTGGTCGAGACGGATGCCGAGCTGCAGCCGCTGGCCGTGGCCAAGCTGCTGAAAGCCGTGGCCGACAAGGAACAGCCACAACTGATTATCCTTGGCAAGCAAGCCATTGACGACGACTGCAACCAGACCGGCCAGATGCTGGCCGCGCTGCTGGGCTGGCCACAAGCGACCTTCGCGTCGAAGGTCAGCATCGAAGGCGACAAGGCAGTCGTGACCCGCGAAGTGGACGGCGGCCTGGAAACCGTGTCGCTGGCCATGCCGGCCATCGTGACCACCGACCTGCGCCTGAACGAACCACGCTACGTGACGCTGCCCAACATCATGAAGGCCAAGAAGAAGCCGCTCGACATCGTTACGCCGGCCAACCTCGGCGTGGATGTGACGCCTCGCGTGAAGACCCTGAAAGTGTCCGAGCCGCCGAAGCGCTCGGCCGGCATCAAGGTGCCGGATGTGGCCACGCTGGTCGCCAAGTTGAAGGGCGAAGCAAAAGTGGTATGAGAGCGTAACACCGTGTTTTTCCCGTCCTTGCCGGCTTCGCGGCAGGCGTGCAAGGCAACATCGGCAGGTGACCATCATGAAAAATCAGCCCACCAAGGAAGCAGTTCGAGAGTGGTTACGGCAACGCCAGCTCCATCGCGAACCGCCGCCCCCGATCAAGCAGATACAGCGCGAAGTGGGATGGAACCTGATCGACGTACGCGACGCGAAAGCGAAGGAAGAACACCTCCTGGCCGCCTGATAGCCAACACAACATCACTTACAGGATTTCGATATGACCGCTCTTGTCATTGCTGAACACGACAACGCTTCGCTGAAAGGAAGCACCCTCAACACCATCACCGCTGCCGCCCGATGCGGTGGCGACGTCCACGTCGTGGTTGCCGGCCACCACTGCGGCGCTGCTGCCGAAGCGGCCTCAAGGATCACCGGCGTATCCAAAGTCCTGGTTGCCGACGCGCCGCACTTCGCTGACGGCCTGGCCGAAAACGTCGCCGAGCAAGTCCTTGCGCTGGCGCCGGCCTATTCGCACATCCTTGCGCCAGCCACGGCCTACGGCAAGAATATTGCTCCGCGTGTGGCCGCCCGACTGGACGTCGCACAGATTTCCGAAATCACCAAGGTCGAATCAGCCGATACCTTCGAGCGTCCGATCTATGCCGGCAATGCCATTGCGACCGTGCAGTCGAGTGATAAGGTGAAGGTGATCACCGTACGCGGCACCGGCTTTGACGCCGCCGTTGCCGGCGGTTCTGCTGCCATTGAAAACGTCGCTGCGGAAGCCGACTTCGGAAAGTCGGCGTTCGTATCGCGCGAACTGGCCAAGTCCGATCGTCCGGAACTGACGGCCGCGAGGATCGTGGTATCCGGCGGACGCGGCCTGGGTTCGGCCGAGAACTTCAAGATCCTCGAGCCGCTGGCCGACAAGTTGGGTGCGGCCATGGGCGCGTCGCGCGCAGCGGTGGATGCGGGATTCGTGCCGAATGACTGGCAAGTGGGCCAGACCGGCAAAATCGTTGCACCGCAGCTCTATATCGCCGCGGGTATTTCCGGCGCAATCCAGCACCTGGCCGGGATGAAGGATTCGAAGGTGATTGTGGCAATCAACAAGGATCCGGAAGCGCCGATTTTCAGCATTGCCGACTATGGCCTGGTGGCGGATCTGTTTGCCGCCGTGCCGGAATTGGCTGGTGCCTTATGAACATGGGAGAGGTGCGGTTGAAGCCGACTGTGTATCCCGAGCTTGACGGTAATGTCCTCATTATCAGGATCATTTGGCTTCGCGATGGGCCTGTTTGCCGTGGCCGACTTCTCCGGCCTGGACATCGCGTGGCGCATGCGCCGGACCCAGGCGACCAGTCGCAGTCCCGATGAACGCTACGTCGCGATCCTTGATGGTGCAGGGTTACAGTTTTCCGTGATGGGAATGTGGTCCGGTGTTCTGTGCACGCCAGCAGGGCGCGGCTGCGCTGCAAGCCGGCCAAAATGACCTGCCGCTTTCCTGCGGCCGCGGCTTTGCGCGGGCGAACCTGGACATCCTGATGGACCGAGCCACACGCATGCCAACGCATCCTTGACCCATCCGGATGCAAGCCGACCGGGCTGTCGCATATTGGATGTGTAGACCCGAGGTTGTACAGTGAGCGGTGGTCTTGCGTTGGATGATTTGAGAACAGTACATTCGCTGCCGGACGACAAGCATGTGCAGAACATGCGTGCCGAAGGCCTGGTTGCAGAGCTGAAGGAACAACTGGAAGAATTGCGAAACCGGACCGATAATTCTACCAAGGCAAGAAAGCCCGCACGTGCACCAAGAAAATCGAAAACCGCGTGACAATAGTGGCTGCATTTAGCGCGAGCGACAAACAATACCGTCATGAACCTTAACCAAATAAAAGCTGACCTTCTCATCCTCGCCAGGCAACAGGATGAACCCCTTCACGTGCGCGAGATCGCAAAAGAAAGTCTTGAAGCGATCGAGTACCTTGAACGTGAACTGGACAAGGCGCAGGAGAACAAAGTCGCAAGCCGGCCTCTGGGAGCATCGGAACGGCGCTGAATCCGGCCAAGGTGTAGTTCATGGTTCCGACAATTGAAACTTGCTATTTTCGACTCTGTAAGTCTTTGATTATTTTGTCCTCACCATTTTGGACAATTCGTCAAAAGTGCTGTCACAGATGCAGCTCGCGCGCGACTCGCGCAAAATGAGCAATCTACATTTGCAATCATGGTTCCCAGCGCAATACATGTCCCGGAACGTGTAGAACGGAAGTTGACATGGTGAGCATAATGTCAAATGCTATGCAGAGGGATTACTTGGGTATCAGCTGAAAGACTGTCGGGGAGTTGGGACGATAGGATCGCTCCCGATCAAAGGAAAACCTTGCGCCGTTGTTCTCGGAAAGGTAAGTGCAAGGAATCGCAGCCGCAGGGAATTATTGCTCAAGCGTATTCGACGGTTTGGCTATTTCCGCTGCCTTGGCGTTCGCAACCCGCACTTCGTTCGGCAGTGCCACGCCGTTCTTCGCTGCGGTCATCTCGGCTAGGATTGAAATCGCAATCTCCGGCGGCGTCTTGCTGCCGATGTAGATGCCGACGGGCCCATGCAACTTCGCCAGTTGCGCATCGGTCAGGTCGAACAGCTTGAGCCGTTCGCGGCGCTTGGCATTATTTGCGCGCGAGCCGATCGCGCCAACGTAGAAGGCCTCAGACTTGAGGGCTTCCATGAGCGCTAGGTCATCGAGCTTGGGATCGTGGGTCAACGCCAGCACTGCGCTGCGTCCGTCAAGCTTCATGTCTATCACGATGTCGTCCGGCATCGCGTGCACCAGCTCCACGCCCTCTAGCTCCCAACCGGTACGGTATTCCTCGCGCGGGTCACATACCGTGACGTGATAATCCATGCCCACCGCGATCTGTGCCAGAAACCGGGACAATTGTCCGGCGCCGATGATCAGCAAACGCCAGCGCGGGCCATGCACTGTTGTCAGTGCGGTAGCCGACACCTGCAGGCTCATGCCGGGCCCCGCCGGTCCAAGTGTCACTTCGCCGGTTTGCAGGTCGAGCCGGCGGGTCACCAATTCGCGGGCCGCCAGCCGTTGCAGCAGCTCAGGAATACGGCTGCTGGCGGACAGCGGCTCAAGCGCCAGCTGGATGGTCCCGCCGCATGGCAAGCCGAAGCGGGGCGCCTCGTCGGCGGGGGTGCCC
>NZ_LSTO01000001.1:4638816-4649027 GCF_002211445.1 Noviherbaspirillum denitrificans
CCAGAAATTGCCGTAACGCTGACGATCGAGGGAGAGCTGCTCGATCTCGTATGCGAAGCACGGCCGGTCGGGCGACAGGCATTCGCGCAGGCCTGGTTCGAGAACTTCGATGTCGAAAGATGAAGTCGGTAGCAGCCGCCGCAGCATGTCGGCATGGCCAAGGTAAGAGACATTCGGGATTTGACCCGGGTCAATGCCGAGCGCCTTGAGGTCGGCAAGGCTCGTCTTCCCGGGAACCACCTTGTCAAACATCGCCTGGGCTTCCGCATAGCTGCGCCAGGGAGTCTGCGTCTGCTGCTTCGCGTCGGGAAGCATGTCCGCACAGCCGGTCGAAACGGCCACGGCAACCGCAATCAGTGCCGCCGCAGCAGTCTTCCGGAACCATTCCGGTTTCAGGGTCATGGCTGAACGCGCTTGCGCGCCGAATTCCGGTAAAACTAATTTACCACGTTCCACATCGGACCGGACACAGGCTCAATGGTCTGCAACGCGGCTCTTTGAAAACCTGACGGTGAAGGTGCTGCCCTTTTCCGGTTCCGACTCGATGGCCAGCGTCGCGTCATGCCGCAGCAGCACATGCTTGACGATTGCCAGTCCGAGGCCGGTGCCCTGGGTCTCGCGCGACCGGCTCTTGTCGACGCGATAGAAGCGCTCGGTCAGCCGTGAAATGTGCTCGGGACGAATGCCGATGCCGGTATCCCGGACCACGAATTGCGGGCCTGCTTCGCCATCCTCCCACCGGATGTCGATCGAACCTTCCGCGGGCGTGTAGCGGATCGCATTGGAAACGAGATTGCCGAAGGCACTGCGTAATTCTTCGGTGCCGCCCTTGAGGTCGGGACCGTCAACCTGCAGCGAGATGATGTGTCGCCCGGCGGAGAGGGCGACGGCTTCCTGCTCGATCTGCTCCAGCAGCATACGCATGTTCACCTTTTCGGGCCGCAACGGATAGTCCACCGATTCCAGGCGCGTCAGCGTAAGCATGTCTTCCACCAGGTTTTGCATGCGATGGCCCTGCTCGGTCATCAGCTTCAGGTGCGACATGCGGACTTGCGGATCGAGGTTGGGCTGGCTGGTTGCGATTTCGAGGAAGCCATTGATGACGGTCAACGGCGTACGCAGCTCGTGCGAGGCGTTGGCGATGAAATCGCGGCGCATCATGTCGATGCGTTCCGATTCGGTGATGTCGTGCGTGACCAGGATCTGGCGGCGGTTCTCGAATGGAATGATTTGCACCACCAGCTTGTTGTCGCGGAAGCTGAGCGTCAGGGGCTGGTCGTAGCGTCCGAGGATGATGTAATCCATGAACTCGGGACTGCGGACCAGGTTGGTGACGCGCATGCCCTTGTCGCGCTCAAGCTGCAAGCCGAGATGTTTCTCGGCAGCGGGATTGCACCATTCGAGGAACAGCACGTCGTCCATGATGACGACGCCGTCCGGCAGCAGGCTCATCGCCTGCCGAAAGCGCGTCAGCCACTCGGTCAGCTCGGCCTGGTTCTTTTCGTGGCCGCGCTGCATGCGGTACAGGCGGGAAAAGATATCGGTCCATGCGCCCCACCCGTCCGGCAGCTTGGCGCTGTTGGGATCCTCCAGCCAGTTGGATAGCTGGTAGAGGTAGTGCAGCTGGATGACCAGGAGGGCCAGCAAGCCCACGATGGCCGCGGCAATGCCGGCAGCAGGGCCGAACATGTACCACAGGCCTCCGGCGCCGGCGAGGATGATGGACAGGCGGAGTCCGGCCGGGATCCAGAAAAGCAGGCGAGGATTCATACGGGAAGTTATTTCTCGGACAGCATGTATCCTACACTGCGGACCGTCTTGATCAGCGACTCGGCTTCCTTGAGCGCCTTGCGCAGGCGCAGCACATGCACGTCGACGGTGCGTTCCTCGATCACGACGTGGTCGCCCCACACCTTATCAAGCAGCTGGCTGCGCGAAAAGACACGCTCGGGATGCGCGAGGAAGAACTTGAGCAGCTTGTATTCTGCATGGCCGATGTCGATCTTCTGGCCGTGCAGCATGACCGAGCAGCTGACCGGGTCGAGCGTCACGACGCCGGCAGCCATCAGGCTTTGCGCGTGTTCCGGCGCCTTTCGGCGCAGCAGCGCCTTGATGCGCGACGTGAGTTCGCGCGGCGAGAACGGCTTGGTGATGTAATCGTCAGCGCCGTTATCCAGGCCGGCGATCTTGTCTTCTTCCATGCTCTTTGCGGTCAGCATGATGACCGGCAGCTCGCCGAACTGGCGATCGCCGCGAATGCGCGAAAGCAGGCGCAGGCCGGATTGGTCCGGCAGCATCCAGTCGAGCAGCACCATGTGCGGCGTGCGGCGCTGGATGAATTCCCACGCCTCGGCCGCGTTGCCGGCGGCGATGACATTCCAGCCAGCTTCCTTCAGGGTGAAGGAAACGAGTTCGACGATCGAAGGTTCGTCTTCAACGACAAGGATGGTGGTTTTGTCGACGGCCATGTTCAGGGTTTGCTGTTGAGCTTGGTGTACACGTAATCGGTATGCCGGATGTCCTTGCCCTCGACGACATAGATCACATACTCCGCGATGTTCTTGGCGTGGTCGCCGATGCGTTCGATGGCCTTGGCAACCCACAGGATATCAAGCGCCGCCGAAATCGTGCGCGGGTCTTCCATCATGAAGGTGACCGTCGCGCGGGTTGTCGTGCGGAATTCGTTGTCGATCGTCTCGTCGGCCGCGATGATCTGTGCCGCCAGCTTCTCGTCCAGCCGGGCAAAGGCATCCAGCGCATCATGCAGCGAGTTGGCTGCACTCGACGCCAGCACCCGGACCGATTCGTAATGGTTGAGCACGCCTACCGTGCCGCGCTCGTGCAATTGTTTGCCGATGCGTGCAATCTTGGTCGCCTCGTCGCCAATGCGTTCAAGGTCGGTGATGACCTTCAGCGTTGCCACCACCGTGCGCAGGTCGTTGGCTGCGGGCTGGCGCTTCACGATCAGGTGGCTGCATGCGTCGTCGAGCGTGACTTCAAGGCTGTTGACGGTTTCGTCGGACTTGATCACCTGTTCGGCTTTCACGATATCGCCACCGCGGAAGCAGTCCATCGCGTCGTTGAACTGGCTCTCCACCAGTCCGCCCATGGTCAGCACCTTGGAGCGGATGGTTTCGAGGTCGGTGTCGTACTGCTTGGAAGAGTGGTCGCCTGGCATCGGGTTCTCCTGGTCTAAACGTATGTCTGTGTGGTTCAGCCGAAGCGGCCGGTAATGTAGTCCTGCGTTTCCTTCTTCGCCGGATTCATGAAGATCTGGTCGGTTTCGCCGAATTCCACCAGTTCGCCCAGGTACATGTAGGCAGTGTAATCCGAACAGCGTGCCGCCTGCTGCATGTTGTGCGTCACGATGGTGATGGTGTAGTCCTCTTTCAGCTCGGCGATCAGTTCCTCGATCTTGGCGGTCGAGATCGGATCGAGCGCAGACGTCGGCTCGTCGAGCAGCAGCACATCGGGCTTCACGGCCACGCTGCGCGCGATGCACAGGCGCTGCTGCTGGCCGCCGGACAGGGACAGGCCGCTCTTGTTGAGCTTGTCCTTGACCTCGGTCCACAGGGCGGCTTTCTTCAGCGCCCATTCGACGCGCTCGTCCATTTCGCCCTTGGACAGGTTTTCGTAGAGGCGCACGCCAAAGGCGATGTTCTCGTAGACCGACATCGGGAACGGCGTTGGCTTCTGGAACACCATGCCGACCTTGGCGCGCAGCATGTTCACGTCCTGGCCGGGTTCGAGGATGTTGCGGCCGTTGTAGACGATCTTGCCTTCCGCGCGCTGGCCGGGGTACAGGTCGTACATGCGGTTGAGCGTGCGCAGCAGCGTCGACTTGCCGCAGCCGGACGGACCGATGAAGGCGGTGACCTTCTTTTCGTAGACGTTCAGGTTGATGTTTTTCAGGCCCTGGAAACCGCCGTAGTAGAAGTTCAGGCCGGCAATTTCGAGCGTCGGTTTCACGGCGATGGTATTCATGGAATTGTTCATGTCAGTGCGGGCCTTTCTGGCTGAGCAAGGTACGCGAGAGGATGTTCAGGCCGAGCACGCTGAAGGTGATCAGCAGTGCGCCACCCCAGGCCAGCTCGCGCCAGTTGTCGTAGGGGCTCATCGCAAACTGGAAGATGACGACCGGCAGGTTAGCCATCGGCGCGTTCATGTTGGCGCTGAAGAACTGGTTGTTGAGTGCGGTAAACAGCAGCGGCGCGGTTTCGCCGGAAATGCGCGCCACCGCCAGCAGCACACCGGTAATGACGCCGGCCTTGACGGCACGCAGGCGCACCATCATGGCGACTTTCCAGCGCGGCGCGCCGAGCGCGAAGGCTGCTTCGCGCAGGCTGTTGGGCACCAGCTTTAGCATGTTGTCGGTGGTGCGCACCACGACCGGTATGGCGATCAGCGAGATGGCGAAGGTGCCTGCCCAGCCGGAAAAGTGCTTCACGTTGGCGACGTAGATCGCATAGACGAACAGGCCGATCACGATCGAGGGCGCGGACAACATGATGTCGGTGACGAAGCGCGTGATCTGCGCCAGCCAGCTTTCCTCGCCGTACTCCGCGAGGTAGATGCCGGCGAGGATGCCGATCGGCGTGCTGATCAGCGTCGCGGCGCCCACCATCATCAGGCTGCCGACGATGGCATTCATCAGGCCGCCGCCTTCGCTGCCGGGAGCGGGCGTGGTCTGGGTGAACATCGCCAGGCTGAGTGCGCCGGTGCCTTTCACAAGCAGCGTGAACAGGATCCACATCAGGAAGAACAGGCCGACTGCCATCGCGCCGATGGACAGTGCGATGCCGATACGGTGCTTCCAGAGGCGCCTGCGGTAAACCGGATTGAGTTGCTGATTCATGATTTCGCTCCTTCCCTGCGCGACAGCCCCACCAGCATGAGCTTGGCAGCGGAGAGCACGATGAAAGTAATGACAAACAGGATCAGGCCGAGCGCGAACAGCGATGACACATGCAGCTTCGATTCAGCTTCGGCGAATTCATTGGCGAGCGTCGATGCGATGCTGTTGCCCGGCGCAAAGAGCGACCAGGACAACTTGTGCGCATTGCCGATGACGAAGGTGACGGCCATGGTTTCGCCGAGCGCACGGCCAAGGCCGAGCATGACACCGCCGACGACGCCGGTCTTGGTGTACGGCAGCACAATCTTGCGCACCACTTCCCACCTGGTGCAGCCGAGGCCGTAGGCGGATTCCTTGAGCACGGCGGGAACGATCTCGAACACGTCGCGCATCACCGAGGCAATGAAGGGGATGATCATGACCGCGAGGATCAGGCCGGCGGTGAGGATGCCGATGCCCATCATCGGGCTGTTGAACAGGTGGCCGATCAGCGGCAGCTGGCCGAGCGTCTTCTTCAGGACCGGCTGGATATAGTCGCCGAACAGCGGCGCGAAAATGAACAGGCCCCACATGCCATAGATGATGCTGGGCACGCCGGCCAGCAGTTCGACTGCGGTTCCAAGAGGACGGCGCAAACCGGCGGGGCAGATCTCGGTCAGGAACAGCGCGATGCCAAAGCTGATCGGGAACGCAATCAACAGCGCGATCAGCGACGTGGACACGGTGCCGACGATTGCAATCAACGCGCCGTACTGGTCGTTGACCGGATCCCAGTCGACGGTGGTGATGAAGGCCGGGCCGAATTCGGCGAGCGCGGGCCATGCCCCGATAATCAGCGAGACGATGATGCCGGCCAGGACCAGCAATACGCTCAGCGCAAACGCGAGCGTGAGTTTGTGGAACAGGAAATCCTGAAGCCGCTGCTTGCGCATGGTCGATACCATGGCCTTGGCGGCGGCTTCCTGTTCTTCAGATTTCTGTTCGGGCGAGACGATGTGCGTCGCGGCCGTTGATGGATGTGCATTCATGAGCGAGTGCCCCTGCGGGGTTGAGACCGGGCGCGGGCCACACCGGGAGTGCGCCCGCGCCACGGAATGGTGCTTCGGGTTTACCAGACGGCCTTGCCCGAGCCATCCTTCAGCTGTGCCTTCCAGGCATCCTGGACCAGCTTCACTACCGGAGCGGGCATCGAGACATACTCGAGCTCGGTCGCCATCGCACCGCCATTCTTGTAGGCCCAGTCGAAGAACTTCAGCACTTCCTTGCCCTTTGCAGCATCAGCCTGTGCCTTGTGCATCAGGATGAAGGAGGCGCCGGTGATCGGCCAGCTTGCCTTGCCCGGCTGGTCGGTCAACACCACGGCGAAGCCCGGCGTCTTGGCCCAGTCGGCGCCGGCAGCGGCGGCCTTGAAGTTGTCGTCGTCCGGCTGGACGTACTGGCCATCGCGGTTCTTCAGCTGCGTATGGGACATCTTGTTGCGCTTGGCATAGGCATACTCGACATAACCGATCGAGTTCTTGATGCGCTGGACGTTGGCGGCCACGCCTTCGTTGCCCTTGCCGCCCACGCCGGTCGGCCACTTGACGGCCGTGCCTGCACCGACCTTGGACTTGAACTCGGCGTTCACCTTGGACAGGTAGTCGGTAAAGAGGAAGGACGTGCCCGAACCGTCGGCGCGGTGCACAACAGTGATATCTTCCGCCGGCAGCTTGACGCCCGTGTTCAGGTTGGCGATTTCCGGCGCGTTCCACTTGGTAACCTTGCCGAGGTAGATATCAGCCAGCACTTCGCCGGTCAGCTTGAGCTGGCCGGGCGCAACGCCGTCGAGGTTCACGACCGGCACCACGCCGCCCATGATCGCCGGGAACTGCATCAGGCCTTCGGCTTCCAGCTCTTCCGCTTTCAGGGGCATGTCGGATGCGCCGAAGTCGACAGTCTTGGCCTTGATCTGCTTGATGCCGCCGCCCGAACCGATGGACTGGTAGTTCAGGCCGTTGCCGCTGGCCTTCTTGTACTCCTCAGCCCACTTGGCATAGATCGGATACGGGAAGGTTGCGCCGGCGCCGGTGATGTCGGCGGCAACAGCGGAAGAAATCGTCATGACGGCGCCCGCTGCGAGGACTGCGGATGCCAGGAATTTGTTCAGTCGCATATCTGCTCCGTGAAGTTGTCAAAGTAAGACAGGGGGCACTTTAGCGAATGAATGTGACAGCTTCATGACACCGGCAAAGCTTCATGTCATAAAGTGCCGGACAATGGAATTCCTGTCATAAAGTTGTCATATTGCTTTTTTACACTGCGATGACTGCCAGGATTTCCATCCAGACAAAATGAACAAAAAGACAACAACGGAACCATCGCCCTCAACAGCACCAGGACAAAGCACCATCTACCTGAACCGCGAGCTGTCTCAACTCGCCTTCAACCGCCGCGTGCTCGCACAGGCCGAAGACCCGTCGATTCCGCTGCTCGAACGCTTGCGCTACCTGTGCATCGTCAGCAGCAATCTCGACGAATTCTTTGAAGTGCGGATTGCCAGCCTGCTTGCCCATAACCGGATGGAAGGCGCGAAGTCGGAGCCGCCGGCGCTGGCCGCTGCACTGGAACGTACCGGCGATGAATGCCACCGGATAGTTGAACGGCAATATGAAGTCTTGAATACGGAAATCCTGCCCCAGTTGTCCGCCAAAGGCATCCACCTCCTCCGTCATACTGAGCGCAATGAAGCACAGCGCGCATGGGTCAAGGAATACTTTGACCGCGAAGTGCGGCCGCTGCTGACGCCGATCGGACTCGACCCGGCGCATCCGTTTCCGCAGGTAGTTAACAAGAGCCTGAATTTCATCGTGGAACTGTCGGGCAAGGACGCCTTCGGCCGCGGTACGGCCATCGCCATCCTCAAGGCGCCGCGCGTCCTGCCGCGCGTGATCCGCCTGCCTGATGAACTATCGAAGAAAGGCGTGTCCTTCTGCCTGCTCTCCTCCGTGATCCACGCGCATGTCGGCGACTTGTTTACAGGCCGTGAGGTGTTGGCGTATTCGCAATTCCGCGTGACTCGTAACAGCGACCTGTGGGTGGATGAAGAAGAAGTGAAGAATCTGCGGCAGGCGCTGCAGAGCGAATTGCAAAGCCGCCATTTCGGGTTCGCGGTGCGGCTGGAAGTTGCCCGTAACTGCCCGCCTCACCTGGCTGATTTCCTCCTGGAACAATTCTCGATCGACAAGAGCAGACTATATGCAGTGGACGGCCCGGTAAACATGGTCCGCCTGCAGGAACTGGTCAATACTGTCCGCCAGCCGGCACTGCATTTCCCGCCCTTCCTGCCCGGCATGCCGCGCCAGCTTGCGGATGGCGGCATCTTCAGCTTGCTGCGCACGCAGGATGTGCTGCTGCACCATCCTTTCCAGTCCTTCCAGCCGGTGGTGGAATTCATCCGTTCGGCGTCTGAAGACCCCGCCGTGCTGGCAATCAAGCAAACCATTTACCGTACCGGCATGAACTCGGACCTGATGGATGCGCTGATTTCGGCCACGCGGCATGGCAAGGAGGTCACGGTCATCGTGGAACTGATGGCGCGCTTTGATGAAGAAGCCAACATCAACTGGGCGGAACGCCTTGAACGCGTAGGCGCACAGGTGGTGTACGGTATCGTCGGCCTGAAGACGCACGCCAAACTCGCCCTGGTCCTAAGGCGCGAAGATGGCGTACTGCGCCGTTACGCCCACCTCGGTACCGGCAATTATCATCCCACCACCACCAAGCATTACACCGACTTCGGCCTGCTTACCGCGCATCCTGGCCTGACCGCCGACGTGGCCGAGATCTTCATCCACCTTACCAGCCTGACCAAGCCGAAAAAGCTGCAGCACCTTTGGCTCGCCCCCTTCGGCCTGCAAAAGGAACTCATCAAGGCAATCAAGAACGAAGCGGCCATCGCGCGCGAAGGCCGGCCGGCGCGCATCATTGCCAAGATGAATGCACTTGTGGACGAATCGGTCATCCGCGCGCTGTACGCCGCCTCCTCCGATGGGGTGAAGATCGACCTCATCGTGCGCGGCGCCTGTGCATTGCGCCCGGGCGTGCCGGGCCTGTCGGACAATATCCGGGTGCGGTCCATCATCGGCCGCTTCCTCGAACACAGCCGCATCTATTACTTCCGCAACGACCTCGCGCACAATGTCTGGCTTGCCAGCGCCGACTGGATGAACCGTAACCTGTTCAGGCGCATCGAAGTGGCATTTCCGGTGCTGGACGCGCTCCTGAAAAAACGTGTCATCACCGAGGGCCTGAACCCTTACCTGAAGGACAATGTGAATGCATGGGAACTGGATGCGTCGGGCCAGTACCACCGGAAAAAGCCGCGCGGCAAACAGGCCCCCTTCTGTGCGCAACTGCATCTTGCGCGCACGCTCGGCGTGATGGGCGAACTCGAATAGGAGGAAATATGGAATTGATCCTCTGGCGGCATGCCGAGGCCGAAACCGGCGGCCCCGGTACACCGGACGCAGCGCGGGAACTGACGGAAAAAGGCCGCAGGCAGGCGCGGAAGATGGCCGAATGGCTGAACCGTATCCTGCCGGATGATTGCCGCATCCTGAGCAGCCCGGCGATGCGCACCGTACAAACGGTGGAAGCGCTGGGACGCAAGTTCAAGACCGACCGCGCGCTGGCAACAGATGCCAGCGCTGAAGGCATCCTGCAGGCGGCAGGATGGCCGGATGCCGAAGGCACGGTCCTGGTCGTCGGACACCAGCCGACGCTCGGCTACGTCGCCTCGCTGCTGGTTGCCGGCGAAGAACAGGAATGGCACCTGCGCAAGGGCAGCATCTGCTGGATCGCCAGCAAGGCGGATGACGAGGGCGACATGCCCTATCTCAAGGCAGTGCTCGGCGCCGACCTCGTCAACAGGTAATTACTTCGTGCCAAAGATGCGGTCGCCCGCGTCGCCCAGGCCAGGGACGATATAGGCGTCTTCGTTCAGGTGTGAATCGAGCGACGCGACGTACACCTTCACGTTCGGATGGGCCGCCTGGAACACCGACACGCCTTCCGGCGCGGCGACCAGCGCGAGGAAGACGATGCGCTCTTCCGGCACACCCCGCTTGCGCAGCACGTCCACCGCATGCACAGCCGAATTGCCGGTGGCGAGCATCGGATCGCACAGGATAAAGGTGCGTTCCTGCAGGTCGGGCAGGCGCACCAGGTATTCCACCGGCTGGTGCGTTTCGTGGTCGCGGTACACGCCGATGTGGCCGACGCGCGCCGACGGCACCAGGTCGAGCAGGCCGTCGCTCATGCCGATTCCCGCGCGCAGCACCGGCACCACCGCCAGCTTGCGGCCGGCGATCACGGGGGC
>NZ_LSTO01000001.1:4649037-4655109 GCF_002211445.1 Noviherbaspirillum denitrificans
ATGTGCGCTCAAAGTGTGGCGATAACTGCTTGCTGGTTGCGGGAAATTTTGCCGATGCGGCAGCGACAGCCATTTATCCTACGAATGGCCCGCAGCGATTTTGCGCGGTGACAAACCGGCGATAAAAAATGCGCTACGGAAGCATTGCGCGAGAAGGAATCTCGCAAATGTCACATTGCCGGTCGAGTGAAGGCCGTGATTCTTGTTTTTGTTTTAACGCTCAGACGATCTTGTGCTGCACGAGGTACTGATGAACGATGGAGAGGCGGCTTTCCGCGTCGAGCAGTTCCATCAGTTTTTGCCGTGCCTTGAGCGGAATGGGAAGGATTTCGCACCAGCGGTTTGCGACCCAGCTGGCGCTGTCGAGGCGGATCGGTTGCGAGAACGGACTGACGAAAGCCGTTCCCTGCTCGGCGTGGCCCTTGGCATTGACGTCGTCGATGACCATCTTGAGCGTTTTCGCACAGGTGACGTGGATATCGCTCGCAGGCACGGATTCATCCGGAGCGATGAAGTCGACGCGTGCTTCGAGACGCTGGTCATGCAGTATCCGTGTTTCGCGGATGCGAAAGCGCTCGCCGCCGCGGGTGCGCAGCATCATCACGCCGAGTGTCTCCATGTCCCATCCAGTGATGCGGGCGAGACAGCCGACGTCTTCCGGCTCGGCGGCGAGGCCGACTTCCTGGCCGCTCCTGATGAGGACGACGCCAAACGGCGCGTCATTCTTCATGCAGTCGCGCACCATGTCGATGTAGCGCGCTTCAAAGACCTTCAGTGGCAATACGCCATCCGGAAACAGGACTGTCTTCAGCGGAAACAGCGGCAGCCAGGAATCGTTGGCGGGCATGACGTGTGTCAGTTCAATTCGCGATGACGCACCAGGACGCGTTCGGTGGCGCGGAAATGGCGGGCAAGCTTCTCGACCATGTAGACGGAACGATGCTGGCCGCCAGTGCAGCCGATGGCGACGGTGAGGTAGCTGCGGTTGTCATTCTTGAAAGCGGGCAGCCATTTCTCCACAAAGCCGCGGATGTCGGCCTGCAGTTCGGCCACATGGGCCTGCACGTCGAGGAAGGCGACGACCGGCTCATCGCGTCCCGTCAGCGGACGAAGGCGCAGGTCATAGTAGGGATTGGGCAGCACGCGCACATCGAACACCAGGTCGGCGTCCAGCGGCACGCCGAACTTGAACGCGAAGGATTCGAACAGCAGCGTCAGCGGCGTGCGCTCGGTTTCGACCAGGTCCTTGATCCATGCGCGCAGCTTGTTCGCGGAGAGACCAGAGGTATCGATTACATGACTGATGCCCTCGATAGCAGAGAGCATCTCGCGCTCGCGCAGGATGCATTCGGTCAGCGTCGGCTGGTCGCTGCTGCCCGGGCTTGGCCGGAAGCGGTGCGAGAGCGGATGGCTGCGGCGTGTTTCGGAAAAACGGGCGATCAGCGATTCCGTTTTCGCCGACAGGAACAGGACCTTGACGTCGTGTCCTTCGTCCTTCAGCTTCTGGATGTCCGCCGGCAGTCCAGCCAGGGAGTCGGCGCTGCGCGCATCCATCGCGACGGCAAGGGTTTGCGCGCCTTCTTCCAGTCGGGTTTCCACCAGCTGGCGCAGCAACTTGGGCGGCAGGTTATCGACGCAGAAGTAGCCGGCGTCTTCAAGTGCATTCAGTCCGACCGATTTTCCCGAGCCGGAAATGCCAGTGATGAGAATGATGCGCATAACCGCCAATCATACTCCATTAGTCATTTCCCATTGCCTTCTGCTGGCGCTCCATGAACTCCTTGAGCGTATCGATGCCGCGCAGCTGCAGGATGGTGTTGCGCACCGCAGCTTCGAGCAGCACCGCGAGGTTGCGGCCGGCTTCGACCGGGATGATGACCTTGCGGATGGGCAGGCCAAGCACTTCCTCGGTCTGGGAGTGCAGCGGCAGCCGCTCGTAGTTTTCTTCCAGCGTCTTGCGGCGCACGAGGTGGACGATCAGTTTCAGGCGCATTTTGCGGCGCACCGCGGTTTCGCCGAAGATGGTCTTGATATCCAGCAGCCCGAGGCCGCGCACTTCGAGCAGGTTTTGCAGCAGGGGCGGGCAGCGGCCTTCGATCATGTTGGGCGCGATGCGCGCGAATTCGACGGCATCATCCGCTACCAGGCCATGATTGCGGGAAATCAGTTCCAGGCCGAGTTCGCTCTTGCCCAAGCCAGATTCACCGGTGATCAGTACGCCGACGCCGAGCACATCCATGAACACGCCGTGCATCGTCACACGCTGCGCCAGTTCCTTGGACAGGTAGACGCGAAGGTAGTCGATGACTTGCGCGGCGGGCAGCGGTGTGGAGAACAGCGGGATGTTGCGCTCGTCGCATACCTGAAGGATATAGGGTGGCGTCTCGAGGCCCTGCGCGATGATGAAGGCTGGCGGTTCGCCGTTGACCAGTTCTTCCGTCTGGTACTTGCGGGAGGTGGGGGAAAGCTTGTTGTAGTACTGGATTTCCTGGTGGCCGAAGACTTGCAGGCGGCCGGGGTGGATCAGGTTCAGGTGGCCAACCTGGTCGGCGGCGGAAGTGGCGTCGCCTGAGATGCGGCGTTCACCGCCCGGAAAGCCCGCAAACCATCCAAGTTGCAGTGCTTCGCGGGTGTCGTCGTAGAGCTGTTGGATCGAGAGGTTGGTTTGTGTGGGCATGGGCGGAACTCAGGATGGCGGGAGGAGATGTCCTCCCGCATGAGTTCCGATTATGCATGCACGCTCGGTTCCCACGCAATGATGCGCGAATGGACCGATGCGGCGTCCTGATCCGTTGCCAGTTGGTTGCGGAAATTCTCGTCGGAGAACATTTCGGCGACTTCGGACAGGATTTCGAGGTGTTGCTGCGTCACATGGTCGGGAATCAGCAGGAACACCAGCAGCTTGACCGGGTGGCCGTCGGGCGACTCGAAGGGGATCGGCTCCTTCAGACGCACGAACGCGGCGAGCGGCGCTTTCAAACCCTTGATCCGGCCGTGCGGTACGGCGACGCCGTGGCCCAAACCAGTCGAGCCGAGGCGCTCGCGGGCAAACAGGTTATCTGACACAACCGAGCGAGCAATGCTGCAGTTGTTCTCGAAAATCAATCCTGCCTGCTCGAATGCGCGCTTCTTGCTCGATACCTCGAGATCCAGGACTACATTCTTCGCCGACAGGATTTTTGAAAGGTTGGTCATCTTACGAAGCGGCATGCTGCGCCGCACAATGCGTTATTTCGAGTCGCATTATAGGCCTCTTGCGGGGATGTGCAATGACCTAGCTTAGTGTTGCCCGAAGATACTTCCTTGATAGTAAGCAGAAAATAATTGCGAGATATTCAAGATTTGTCACCAGATGCAGTCATCTTAAGCTCAGACCCGTAATCAGAGGATTAGTTTCCAGTTAGAACTGTTTTCGGCATATTTACCACGTTCTGGATGTTGAACTGGCAAGGATTATTGCCGCGCATTACGCAAATTCGACGGCCGCTGTCCAGTAGTGAAATTGGTGCGCCACGGATTGATATCAAGACCGCCACGCCGCGTGTAACGCGCATACACCGACAGCTTCTGCGGCTTGCACTGGCGCATGATGTCCATGAAGATCCGCTCCACGCACTGCTCGTGGAACTCATTGTGGTTCCGGAATCCGATCAGGTATTGCAGCAACAGCTCCTGGTCAATCTGCGGGCCGACGTAACGGATCTGGACGCTGCCCCAGTCGGGCTGGCCGGTGACCAGGCAGTTTGATTTCAGCAGGTGCGACACGAAGGTTTCTTCCACGATCGCATCCTCTTGGTTCGCCTTCAGCAGGCCGGGATTGGGGCTGTATTCGTTGACCTCGATGTCCAGCCGGTCGAGCAGCAGGCCATCGAGTTCGCCCATCGCGACGCTGGAAAAGGCATCGGGCATGGTCAGCTTGACCGAGACCGTCGCGCCGAAGCCGTCCGACAAGTCGGTGCGCAGCATGTCCACCAGCGCTTCCGGCGATGCGATGCGCGTCTGGTTGAAGGAGTTCAGGTAGAGCTTGAACGACTTCGACTCGATGATGTTCGGCGAATCGGCGGGCACCGTGAACGTGGCGATCGCAACCTGTGGCTTGCCGCGCAGGTTCAGCCAGGACAGCTCATACGCATTCCAGATGTCGACGCCGAAGAAGGGCAGGGTGCCGGTGACGCCGATTTCAATGCGTTTCTGTTCGCGCGGGATCGGGAAAAGCAGCGAGGGCGTGTATTCGGCCTGGTAGGCGGTGGGTTTGCCGAGCGGTGATGCTTCCGGCAGGTTGGAGGTGGTCATACGCGTGGCGGCACGGGGCCGAGTGGACTGCCGAGAGGGCGTGATGACCTTCAGACAGCGGCCGGCCCCCTCGGTTCGGCCGCTGCACGGGTCTTACAGGAACAGTTTATATACCGGATTCTCGGTTTCGTCCCAATGACGATAGCCGAGGGACGAGAGGAAGCTGCGGAAGGCCTTCATCTCTTTCTTCGGCACCTGCAGGCCGACCAGGATGCGGCCTACGTCGCCGCCCTGGTTGCGGTAGTGGAACAGGCTGATGTTCCAGTTCGGCGCCATGCTGTCGAGGAAGCGCATCAGCGCGCCCGGACGCTCCGGGAATTCAAAGCGGTACAGCAGCTCGTCTTCCGCCAGCTCGCTCTTGCCGCCGACCAGATGGCGTACATGCAGCTTGGCCAGCTCATCGTGGGTCAGGTCCAGTGTCTTGAAGCCGTGCTTCTCGAAGTTCTTCGAAATCTTTTCGGATTCATCGCGCTTGGAGATCTGGATGCCGACGAAGACGTGGGCGACCTTGGCGTCGCTGATGCGGTAGTTGAACTCGGTGACATTGCGCGGACCGACCAGTTCGCAGAAGCGCTTGAAGCTGCCGCGCTCTTCGGGGATCGTCACCGCGAACAGCGCCTCGCGCGCCTCGCCGACTTCAGCCATCTCGGCCACGAAGCGCAGGCGGTCGAAATTCATGTTCGCGCCGCTGGTCACGGTGACCAGGGTCTGGCCGGTGAGCGGCTTCTTGCCGGCCTTCGCGCGTTCGACATACGCCTTGGCGCCGGCCACGGCGAGCGCGCCGGCAGGTTCGAGGATGCTGCGGGTGTCCTGGAACACGTCCTTGATCGCCGCGCACACCTCGTCAGTATCCACCAGGATGACTTCGTCCACGTGCTGCTTCGCAATGCGGAAGGTTTCCTCGCCGGCGAGCTTGACGGCGGTGCCGTCGGAGAACAGGCCGACATCACCCAGCGTCACGCGGCGGCCTGCCTTGAGGCTGCGCGCCATGGCGTCGGAATCGGTGGTCTGCACACCGATCACCTTGATGTCGGGACGCACCGCCTTCACATACGCCGCCACGCCGGCGATCAGCCCGCCGCCGCCGATCGCGCAGAAGATCGCGTGGATGGGTTCCGAATGCTGGCGCAGGATTTCCATGCCGATCGTGCCCTGGCCGGCGATGACGTACGGATCGTCGAAGGGGTGGACGAAGGTCAGCTTGAGCTTCTTTTCAAGCGTCAGCGCATGGTTGTAGGCATCGGTAAAGGAATCGCCGAACAGTACGACTTCGCCGCCGCGCGCGCGCACCGCTTCAATCTTCACCGGCGGCGTGGTCGTGGGCATCACGATTACGGCGCGGGAGCCGAGGCGGGTGGCGGACAGCGCCACGCCCTGTGCATGGTTGCCGGCCGACGCGCAGATGACGCCGCGCTTGAGCTGGGCCGGCGTAAGGTGCGCCATCTTGTTGTAAGCGCCGCGAATCTTGAAGCTGAAGACGCTCTGGATATCCTCGCGCTTGAGGTAGATGTTGTTGTCCATGCGCTGCGACAGCGTGGGCGCCAGTTCGAGCGGCGTTTCGACCGCGACGTCATAGACGCGTGCGGTCAGGATTTTCTGTAGGTAGTCGGTAGTCATAGGATCGGTATCGGCGGCATGCTTCCCCAATGCGCATGCAGCCCGCCATTATAATGGACGCCCCCGGACATGCTTCCATACCTTTACATACCCGATATGCTGCGTCGTCGCTTGACGCGGCGCCCCATGCCCAAACGATGATCGAATCCGCCATCCGCTGGC
>NZ_LSTO01000001.1:4655119-4679228 GCF_002211445.1 Noviherbaspirillum denitrificans
TACAACGCCGGCGGCGCCGCCGAAGCTGCATCGAAGATCGCCGGCGTCTCCAAGGTGCTGCTGGCCGACGCCGCGCACTTCGCCGACGGCCTCGCCGAAAACATCGCCGACCAGGCGCTGGCGATTGCCGGCAGCTACTCGCACATCCTGGCCCCCGCCACCGCCTACGGCAAAAACATCCTGCCGCGCGTGGCCGCCAAGCTGGATGTCGGCCAGGTCTCCGAAATCACCAAGGTCGTGTCCGCCGACACCTTCGAGCGCCCGATCTACGCCGGTAACGCCATCGCCACCGTGCAATCGAGCGACAGCGTGAAGGTCATCACCGTGCGCACCACCGGTTTCGACGCTGCTGCCACCGGCGGCAATGCTGCAGTGGAAACGATTTCCGCCGTCGCTGATGGCGGCAAGTCGGCCTTCGTGTCGCGCGAACTGGCCAAGTCCGATCGTCCGGAACTGACCGCCGCCAAGGTGATCGTGTCCGGCGGCCGTGGCATGGGCTCGGGCGAAAACTTCAAGATCCTGGAACCGCTGGCCGACAAGCTGGGTGCGGCCATGGGCGCGTCGCGCGCTGCAGTGGATGCCGGTTTCGTGCCGAACGACTGGCAGGTCGGCCAGACCGGCAAGATCGTGGCGCCGCAGCTGTACATCGCCGTCGGTATCTCGGGCGCGATCCAGCACCTGGCCGGCATGAAGGACTCGAAGACCATCGTCGCCATCAACAAGGATCCGGAAGCACCGATCTTCTCGGTGGCCGACTACGGCATCGTGGGCGACCTGTTCGAAGTCGTACCGCAGCTGGTCGACACGCTACACGCCTGAATCAGAACTCTTCCCAGTCGTCGTTACTACCGGAACGCACCGTCGCAAGCTGGCGCGCAGGTTGGGACTTCACCGCAGGCACCGATGCTTTCGGTGCTGCCTTCGGGACCGGCGCCCTGACCGGCGCAGGCGCAACTGCTGCCACCGGTGCCGGCGCCGCCATGCCGTTCACCTTGAACACGCTCACCACATGCGCAAGGCCCGCTGCGCGGTCTTGCAACGATGATGCCGCCGCAGCCGCCTGCTCCACCAGCGCCGCATTCTGCTGCGTGACTTCATCCATCTGGTTGATGGCCTGGTTGACTTGCTGGATGCCGTCGGTCTGTTCCTTGCTGGCTACCGAGATCTCGCCCATGATGTCGGTCACGCGCTTGACGCTCTCGACGATCTCCTTCATCGTCGCGCCCGCCTGGTCGACCAGCTTGGCGCCGGTATCCACCTTCTCCACGGAATCGTCGATCAGCTCCTTGATCTCCTTGGCCGCGGCCGCCGAACGCTGCGCGAGCTGGCGCACTTCGGTGGCAACGACGGCGAAGCCCTTGCCCTGCTCGCCCGCGCGCGCCGCCTCGACCGCGGCATTCAGCGCCAGGATGTTGGTCTGGAAGGCGATGCTGTCGATCACGCTGATGATGTCGACGATCTTCTTCGCCGATTCGTTGATCGAGCCCATGGTCTGCACCACTTCGGCGACCACCGTGCCACCCTTGACCGCCACCTCAGATGCCGAGGCGGCGAGCTGGTTGGCCTGGTAGGCGCTGTCGGCGTTTTGCTTCACGGTCGAGGTCAGTTCTTCCATCGAGGAAGCGGTTTCCTCGAGCGAGCTGGCCTGGGTTTCGGTGCGGGCCGACAGGTCGAGATTGCCGGCGGCGATCTGGCGCGACGCGGTGGCGATGGTTTCGGTGCCGCCGCGCACTTCGGTGACGATGCGCACCAGGCTCTGGTTCATGTCCTTGAGGGCCTGCAGGAGCTGTCCGGTTTCGTCCGCACTAGTGACCGTGATCTCGCGCGTGAGGTCCCCGCCTGCGACGGCCCTCGCCACGCCTACCGCATCTGCCAGCGGCCGGGCGATAGCGCGCAGCAGCCACATGCAGATCACCGCGCCGATGACGACAGCCAGCAGCATGCCCGCGATACACGCATTGCGCACGAAGTAGTAGGTGGCCTCGTTGCGGTGATAGTCCTTCTTCGCGGTGTCTTCCTGGTATTGCATGAGCTTGTTGGTCGCAGCATGCACGGGCGCGGCGAGTTCGTTCATGGGGCCGCGCATCAACTGCGTGGCCTTGGCGATGTCGTTGGCGCGCAATGCGGCGACGGCGGGCTTGAGGCCTTCGCTGACGAACTTCTGGCGGGCCGCCACGAACTGAGCCGCAACGCCCTTTTCTTCCTCGGAGATCTCATCGCGCATGTCGACCATCAGCTGGTCCCAGCGGCGGTTGATTTCCTCGATGCGCTTTTCGACGCCGTCCATTTCACGCGCGATGCCCTCGGGGCTGTCTGTCAGCGACTGCGCGATGGCGAGCTGGTTGCGGTCGATCAGGCGGATGATTTCGTCGAGGCCGCCCATCGGCACCAGGCGGTGCTCGTAGGTGATATGCAGGGTTTCATTGGATGCGTGGAGGTTGGTCAGCCCGACGACCGCTCCCGAAACGCACATGAGGGAGAGAAATCCGACCACGAAAACCAGCCGGAATTTGATGCTGAGATTCCTGAACATGCCCACACCCGTATTTATTGTTGATTGATATCAATATTGCTGAGACTAAATATTGTCTCACGGAAATACCTTGATATCGATCAAGCTTGTGGATGACCGCAATATCGGGTCAGCGCAAGGTGTGTTTAGGAATTCGGGATGCTTGGCGGGGCAATACTGACACAGCCATTTCGGTGTCATTCCGGACGGCGAAAGCGGCCTGCCCTCCCGGCGCTTCAGGGAGAAGGCCGGAAAGGCTGGCGGGAGGCATGACGCGAATCAGTGAAAGTGGCTGGGCTGGCCGCCACTGGGGGGCTGCTGCTCTGCCGGCGGTGCCTTGGGCTTGCCCTGGGCATCGCTGAGGCGATACTTGGTGCGGCGGTCACCCATCAGGTCACGCAATTCGCGAATGCTCATGCCTGTGGTTTCATGCATGCGGATCAGCAGCGAAGCGCCGATCGGCAGGCGGCGATGGCGGATCTTGCTGATCACCGGCGGGGCGACCTCAAGCATGCGCGACAAAGCCGCATCGTTCTTCAGATTCATCCTTTCGAGCAAGGTATCCAGAAGACGATTGGGATCGTAGCTTTCCTGGCTCGACAGCGCGTGTTCGGTCATGATTGGCTCCTGATAAAAAAACAACTCATCGTACTTAGGTGTAACAAATGACACCTTGACTTCAATTAAGTTTCCAAAAACAACAGAAATTCGCGATTTTTTTCTTGCCGGGGGTGAGCATCCACTCCCTTGTCCATCCGCACCGGCAATCTTTCCACCGCATACAGTTGCTTCCAGATGTCCGCTGTATTGTTTTCAAATGCACTGGAACATTTACAACCAGGCACTGCGAAATTTCGCGCTGTAGCCTGTAGCAGCCTGTTTACATGCAATCCGGCGATGTGAATTGAATGGAAACACGTTCCTACAGTATAGGCACAGGATTTGCACCTTGTCTCGGGCACAACCCTCAACATTTCCCTTTTGAAAAAAGGAGATTGTCATGAATTGGGATACCGTCGCAGGGAACTGGACACAGTTCAAAGGAAAAGTGAAGGAACAGTGGGGCAAGCTCACTGACGATGAGCTGGACATGATCGCCGGGCAACGCGACCAGCTGATCGGGAAGATCCAGGAAGCCTACGGCATCGGCCGGGATGAAGCCGAGCGCCAGATGGAAGGCTTTGAACGGACGCTGCACTGAACCACTTCCACCAATTCCCCTCTTACCTACCCGTCCCCGGACGACGGAGCACCAGGCAAGGAGATGCCGACATGGGATTCGATCAGCAAGGGCCTTTGGTCATCTGCGTGTCACCCGGCCTGAACGGCAGGTGGGATGTGTCGGAAAAGGGGCAGGACGTGCCGCTCGCATCGTTTGACGATAAGGAGGATGCCTATGCGTATGCCACACAACTGACGAAATCCAAGCAAGACGCGACCGTGCTGATCGAGGATGAGGAAGGCTTTTCGCCTCTCCCGGCCGAGGACAAGGATGCCATGCGGCGGCCGCGCAGCTGACTGGGACATGCACCACCCAGTCCGTGATGAACCAATCCCCAGGCAGTCAGTCTATTGATGTAGTCATTTTGTCAAGACAGGAGGACAACCATGAACTTCATTATCTGGATCGTAGTAGGCGGTATTCTCGGCTGGCTCGCCAGCCTCGTAATGCGTACGGACGCCAGCCAGGGTCTGTTGCTCAACATAATCGTCGGTATCGTCGGCGCACTGCTGGGCGGGTGGCTGCTCGCCCCGCTGTTCGGCACAGGCACCATCAACCAGAACGACTTCAGCATCTCCTCGCTGCTGGTGTCGTTCCTGGGCGCGGTGATCCTGCTGGCCATCGTGAACCTGCTGCGCCGCGGCACGCCACGCTAAACGCGATACTGATGCCGGCTCGCACGCCGGCCTAAAAAAACAGGCGCGAATCTTTCGGGATTCGCGCCTGTTTTGCTTTGCGGGGCACCTGCCTCAGTGCAGCTTCACCGGCGGCGTAATCTTCCCCCGGATCCAGTGCGCCACCGACTGCGCGGCCATGCGCATGAAGCCATGCAAAGCCATCACATGCTTCTGGTACATCAGCCGGTACAGAAGGCGCGCGGCAAGGCCGCCCACCAGCATTTCGCGCTTGTTCGCACCACCGATCAGCACACCCATCGCAGCGAAGGGCCCGAGCGACACCACCGAGCCGTAATCCCGGTAGCGGAATGCCGGCACCTTGACCCCTGCCCGGCGTACCAGCACATCCGCCAGGTACACCGCCTGCTGGTGCGCCGCCTGCGCCCGGGGTGGTACGGCGCCGTTGTCCGGGCACACATAGCTTGCGCAGTCGCCGATCGCGAAGACCGACGGGTCGGCTTCCGCGCGCAGTTCCGGCGTCACCACGATCTGCCTGATGCGGTTCTGCGCCAGTCCCAGCGTCGAGCAGATGGCAGGCGCCTCCACACCGGCGGCCCAAACGGTAATGTCCGACGGATGCCGCACACCCGCGCTGTCGACCACCGCGTCCGCTTCGACGCGGGCGACCGTGGTATCGGTGCACACCTCGATGCCAAGCCGCCGCAGGTAACGCGCGGCACGCCCCGAGAGCCGCTTGTTCAGCTGTGGCAGCAGGCGGTCTCCGCGCTCGATGATGCTGATGCGCACGTCGCGCGCCGGGTCGAGCGTATGCACGTTGTAGCGCGCCAGCGTACGCACCGTATGGCACAGTTCGCCCGCCAGTTCGATGCCGGTGGCGCCGCCGCCCACGATCACGATGTTCACCGCCGCGCGCCGGCTGCTCGCCTGCATGCAGCTGGCGAGGAAACGCTTGCGGAAGAACTCCGCGTCCTGCACGTTATCGAGCGTCAGCGAGTGCTGTTCCGCTCCCGGGATGTTGAAGAAGTTGGTGACCGCGCCGCAGGAAAGAACGAGCTTGTCGTACTGCAGGCTGCGCGGAGGAAGCAGTTCGGCGCCGTCGTCGCCGCGCCAGGAACCGATATCGAGGGTGCGGCTGTCGCGGTCCACGCGCAGCACTTCACCGCAGATGAACTGGAAGCCGTGGTCGGCCGCCTGGGCGGCGTACTCGACCTGGTGCACCTGCGGGTCGAGCTTGCCTGCCGCAACGGTATGCAGCAAAGGCTTCCAGAAATGGGTCGGGTAACGGTCGACAAGAACGATCCGTGCACGGCCGCTCTTGCCCAGGCTGTCGCCCAGACGTGTGGCTAGCTCAAGTCCGCCGGCACCTCCTCCTACAATGGCAATGGTTTCCATGTTGCGCCTCCTGGCAATTTGAAATTCGGATGAAAGTCATGATCTGCAAAAACGTCAGGCCGCTACCGGCATCGGTTTCGCCACTACAGGCATGGCGGTCCGGCCCGTCTTGAAGGCGCGCAGCGCATCGAACGTAACGAAGCGTTCGGGGCGCACCCTCGGCGTATTCCTGCGTTCAATCATGTCGCGCAGCTCCTGCATCTGCGGACACCAGATGTCCGCGCCGGTAATGCGCGCAATGTCCTTTTCGTAGGGCGTGACAGCCATGGTCCAGATGCCTGAACGCCTTGCCGCATTCAGACCCGGCACAGCCGAGTCGATCGCGACACAGCTGCCCGCCTCCACGCCCATCGTGCGCAGCGCGAGGTCGTAGGGCCCGTTACCTTCATCCGCCGCGAAATCCGCGCCACAAACCACCAGCGAGAAAATATTGGTGACCGCATTACCGAACGCGCAATCCAGCAGCGCAGTAGCCGTCTGCACCGGCATGTCGGTCACCACCGCGATCTTGCATCCGCTTTCCAGCGCATCCGCCATCAGTTGCGCGCAGCCGGAGCTGCGTACCGGCTGTCCCGCCAGGACAATGTCGTGGAAGCGGCGATTCTTCTCTGTTGCAAGGCGGACGACACGCGTATCACCCGCGTTCATCGACATGCGTTCGGCGATGGCGTTCATCACGTTCGCCGTGCCATGCACGCGTGCTGCGGCACGCAGCTGCGGCAACGACCATTGCAGGTCCAGGCCGCACGCGTCGAACGCCGCATTGCATGCGCGCAGCTGCGCCTCTTCCGTATCAAAAATCACGCCGTCGAGTGCAAGTGTGACCGCTTCGATGCCCATTCTTTTCCACCTGAAAAAGTGCACCGTCATCCTGCGCCGGCGCTGTTTGTTGTCCCGTTGGCTGTTAATATAAGCGCAAGCCATTTAAAAGAAAAATTAATTTTTCTGCATAATTGATAAGGAATTGCTTATGCATCTCGCCAGCTTCAAACAGTTGCAGGCCCTGCTGATGGTCGCCCGGCACGAGAGCGTTTCACGTGCTGCAGACGCATTGCACGTGACGCAACCGGCGGTGTCGCTGCAGCTGCGCATGCTGGAGGAAGCGGCGGGCACGTCGCTCACGCGCAAGGTGGGCCGCGGCATCCAGTTAACCGCGGCGGGCGAGGTGATGGCGGAGTTCGCGGAGCGCATCCTGCGCCTGTGGGATGAGGCGGTCGACGAAGTCGCCGCGCTCAAGGGCGTGATCTCCGGCACCTTGCGCATCGGTGCCGTCACCACGGCGGAATACCTGCTGCCACCCATGCTGGTGCAGTTCACCACCGCACGGCCCGACGTGCGCATCAAGCTGCAGGTCGGCAACCGCAACGAGATCGTGAACATGCTGGGCAGGCACGAGATCGACCTCGCCATCATGGGTACGCCGCCTCGGGAATTTCGCACCAATGCAGCGCCCTTCGCGCGCCATCCAATGGCCTTCGTCGCCAGTCCGAAACACCCGCTGATGCAGAAGAAGAAGTTGACGCTGGCCGACATCATGGAGGTCAACCTGCTGGTGCGCGAGCGCGGTTCGGGTACGCGCACGGCGATCGAAAGGCTGTTCAAGGAATCGGGCTATCCGCTGCGCATCGGCTCCGAGCTATCGAGCAACGAGGCAATCAAGCGGATGGTGGTGGCTGGTCTTGGCGTAGCCTTCCTGTCGGTGCATGCTTGCACGCTGGAGTTCGAGGCGGGACTCATGCGCATGCTGCCCATGGCGGAAAACCCGGTCGAGGCAGACTGGTATGTGATGCACCTGGCCGACCAGCATATCCCGACGGTTGCGGCGGCCTTCCAGGACTTCGTGATCGAGAGCGGGCAGGAAGTGGTGATGCGGCAGCTGGAGGCGTTCCACCGGGATGCGGCGAAGCTTCGGACTGCCGGAAAGAAGGGACGGTAATGCAGGCTGTGTTCCGGCGACCGGCGAGAGAACCCGCCTACTGCCCCGAACTCAACTCCACGCTTTTCCCGGCCACTACTGACTTGCCGCCTTCGGGGGGCAATTCAATCGGCCGGACCTCGACCAGTGCCACGCCATCCTTCTTCATGTCGAGCTTCTCCGCCGTCTTCGGGGTCAGGTCGACAATGCGCCCGCCGACATAGGGCCCGCGGTCACGTATCTCGACGACTTCGCTCTTGCCATTTTCAAGATTCGTGACGATGGCCCTGGTTCCAAGCGGAAGCGTCCTGCTTGCGGCATGGTTCGAGTTGGGATCCATCGGCGTGCCGTCGGCCATTTTGCGGCCGTGGAATTTCTTCGCGTAGAAGGACGCCTTGCCCTTGCGCGGCTTGCCGGAACGATCGAGCTGCTGTTTCTTTGTTGAGCTTGCGGTGGAGGTTGTCTCGCCCTTTGAAGGTGCCTGTGCCCAAGTAGGTGCAGCGATGCACAGTGCCAAAGCGAAAACCACCGCGCTGCGACATTTTTTCTTCATATCCTGCTCCATGCGAGCTGTCACAACTTCGGTGTGCCCCTTCCTGCATGCAACAGGAGGGGCTTGTCAGTTCGATTATGGGCGAGCGGGAAAGGTTCTTGGCAACTTGTTACGCAATGTTTCGCTTCTGCGCTTCCTCGTCGTACAGTTCCTTCTTCGACAGCTTGCCGACCGGCGTGCGCGGCAACTGCGCGCGGATGTCCATGGCCTGCACCATTTCGTGCTTTCCGAGGCGACGCTTGAGGAAGGTCTTCAACTCTTCCAGCGTGAACGGCGCGGCGCCGGGCTTGAGCACGATGAAGGCTTTCGGCGATTCGCCACGGTAGTCGTCGTGCACGCCGATCACCGTCACCTCCGACACCGACGGATGCTCGTAGATCGCTTCCTCGATGACGCGCGGGTACACGTTGTAGCCGCCGCACAGGATCATGTCCTTGGTGCGGTCGACGATGAACACGAAGCCGTCCTCGTCCATCCATGCCACGTCGCCGGTGCGGAAGAAGCCATCCTTCGTCATCGATGCCGCCGTCGCGTCGGGATTCTTCCAGTAACCCTTCATCACGTTCGGCCCCTTGATGCACATCTCGCCGCGTTCGCCTCGCGGCACTTCGACGGAAGGATCATCGACATCGACGAACTTCAGCGTGACCCCGACCGTGGGCATTCCGCAGGAGCCGACCTTCTGCATGCCGTACACCGGTGTGAAAGTGCCGGTGGGCGAAGTCTCGGTCATGCCCCAGCCTTCGACCAGGCAGCACCCGGTCAGGTGCTGGAAGCGCTGGTTCACTTCCACCGGCAGCGGCGCGCCGCCGGAACCGCAGAACTTGAGCGCGCTGAGGTCGTGGTTTTCGATGCCGGGATAGTTGATGATCGCGGTGTACATGGTCGGCACGCCGGGGAAGATGGTGATCTTCTTCGCGGCGAGGTCGCGCACCACGGTGTCGATGTCGAAGCGGGTATGCAGCACCAGCTCCGCGCCCATGCGGATGCCGAACAACATGTTCACGGTCAGCGCATAAATGTGGAACAGCGGCAGCACCGCAAGGACGCGCTCGCTGCCCTCTTCCAGCACGCGATTCTCGCCGCCGGTGATGGCGCACAGCTGGCTGACTGCCGTGGTCAAGTTGGCGTGCGTGAGCATCGCGCCCTTGGGCAGGCCGGTGGTGCCGCCGGTGTACTGCAGCACGGCGATGGTGTTGTCGACATCGGAAATCGGATACGACTTGTACTTGCCGTCGTTGTCGAGCAGGCGGGCGAAAGGGACATGGTCCGCGTCATCAGTCGTCGGCGCCAGATCGCCTGCCTTGAGCATATGCGCATGCACTGCCTCTGGATTTCCGCTCATCTCGCCGATGCCGCCGATAACCAGCTTCTTCAGGCGGGTCGTACCGAGCAGGCGGTCCATCTGCGGGTACAACAGCTTGAGGTCGAGCGTGACGATGATGTCGGTCTCGCTGTCATCGACCTTGTGCTCCAGCACACGCTCTGCATCGAGCGGCGAGTAATTGACGACGGTGCCGCCGGCACGCAGCACACCGAGGAAACTGATCACATAGTGCGGCGTATTGGGCAGGTAGAGGCCGACATGCACGCCCGGCTTGACGCCCAATGCCTGGAAGCCCTTCGCTGCGCGGTTGACCAGGTCCTGCAGCTCGCCATACGTAAAGCGCCTGCCCATGAAATCGATTGCCGCATTGCCGGGCCATTTTTCAGCGGCATCGTCGAGCAGCTGCGACACCGGCAAGGTGGGCAGTTCGGCATCCCAGCGGATGCCCGCCGGATAGGATTTGATCCAGGGGAAGGTCGTATTGCGCTTCATGTCTGTCTCTTTCTTTTTTATAAAACGACACCGCCCCGGACCGGATGAGCTGTCCTCATCCGGAGCCGGGGCGGCGGGTTGGAATAGTTTTTTTCAAATCGCTGTCAGTCCGCCATCCACTGCAAGTTGATGGCCGGTCACGAAGGACGCCGCGTCGGAGCACAGCCAGACGGCTGCATTGGCAATCTCTTCCGCTTCGCCGAGGCGGCCGATCGGGTGCAGGTTCACGATGCTCTTCTCGCGCCGCGGTTCGCGCTCCAGTGCCCTTTCCAGCATCTGCGTGCGGATGATGCCCGGACACACCGAGTTGACGCGGATGCCCGCCTTGCCGTACTCGGCGGCGGCAGTCTTGGTCAGGCCGACCACTGCATGCTTGCTCGCGGTATAGGCAGGCATGAGCGGCGCGCCGACCAGGCCGGCGACCGAGGCGGTGTTGACGATGGCGCCGCCGCCCTGCTTGAGCATCTGGCGGATCTCGTGCTTCATGCACAGCCACACGCCCTTGACGTTGACGCTCATGAGGCGGTCGAAGGTTTCCTCGTCCGCTTCCGCCAGCGGCAGGTGTTCGATCTCGATGCCGGCGTTGTTGAATGCGCAGTCGAGACGGCCCCAGCGCGCGACAATGCCGGCGACCATGGCTTCGACCTGCGCGGATTTCGATATATCGGTTTGCGTGAACGCCGCTTCGCCGCCCGCCTGCGCGATCAGCGCGACGGTTTCTTCGCCGCCTTTTGCATCGATATCGACCACCGCCACGCGCGCGCCTTCACGCGCGAATGCGAGAGCCGCCGCGCGGCCGATGCCTCCTGCTGCGCCGGTCACGAGGACCGACTTGCCTGCAAATGTACCCATGTCACTCCTTTCCGTTGAGCGCCGCCGCGCTGCTCGTGCGGCGGCGCCTGCGGCTTATTTGTATTTCTTCAGCTCCAGCTTGCCGATCTGGTTGCGGTGGACTTCATCCGGACCGTCGGCGATGCGCAGCGAACGCGCGCTCGCATAGCTGTGCGCCAAGACCGGATCGGCCATGCCGCCGCCGCCGTGCGCCTGGATGGCCCAGTCGATCACCTGGCAAGCCATGTTCGGTGCTGCGACCTTGATCATACCGATTTCCTTGAGCGCGGCCTTGTTGCCGACGCGATCCATCATGTCGGCCGCATTGAGCACCAGGAAGCGTGCCTGGTCGATCAGGATGCGCGACTGGGCGATGCGTTCCAGCGTGACGGTCTGCTCCGCCACCGGCTTGCCGAAGGCGACACGGCTCAGCGTGCGCTTGCACATCTTTTCCAGCGCGCGCTCGGCCATGCCGATCAGGCGCATGCAGTGGTGGATACGGCCGGGCCCGAGGCGGCCCTGCGCGATTTCGAAGCCGCGGCCTTCGCCGAGAAGGATGTTCTTGACCGGCACGCGCACGTTTTCGAACAGGGTCTCGCCGTGGCCATGCGGCGCGTCGTCGAAGCCGAACACCGGCAGGTGGCGCACGATGGAGACGCCGGGGGTGTCGCGCGGCACGACGATCATCGACTGCTGCTTGTGCTTCTCGGCAGTCGGGTCGGTCTTGCCCATGAAGATGAAGACCTTGCAGCGCGGATCGTTGGCGCCCGAGGACCACCACTTTCGGCCGTTGATCACGTACTCGTCGCCGTCGCGCTCGATGCGCGCTTCGATGTTGGTCGCGTCAGAAGAAGCGACGGCCGGTTCGGTCATCGCGAAGCAGGAACGGATCTCGCCGTTCAGCAGCGGCTTGAGCCATTGCTCCTTCAGCTCTTCGCTGGCGTAGCGCTCCAGGGTTTCCATGTTGCCGGTGTCCGGCGCGGAGCAGTTGAAGACTTCGGCGGACCACGGGGCACGCCCCATGATTTCGCACAGCGGCGCGTATTCGAGGTTGGTCAGGCCGGCGCCATTCTTGGACTCCGGCAGGAACAGGTTCCACAGGCCGGCGGCCTTGGCCTTGTCCTTCAGTTCTTCCATGACCTTGGTCGGGATCCAGGCATTGCCCTTCTCGCGGTTGGCGTCGATCTCCTTGTGGAACCGGTCTTCGTTCGGATAGACGTGTTCATCCATGAACGCGTTGAGGCGCTTTTGCAGGTCCTTGACTTTGTCGCTGTACTGGAAGTCCATGTGTTGCTCCATGAAAGTGTGCGCGGGCGCACGCGGGGGTTGGGATTGTTTTGTTCAGCCGAGCAGGTAGCCGCCGTCGACGTTGATGCAGGTGCCGGTGGTGTAGCTCGATGCATTGGATGCGAGGTAGAGCACCGCACCGGCCATCTCGTCGGGCTGCGCGACGCGGCGCATCGGAACGTGCGGCATCATGCGGTTGAGCACGGCCGGGTCCTGCACCAGCGCGGCAGCGAACTTGGTGTCGGTGGCGCCGGGCAGCAGCGCGTTCACGCGCACGCCGGACTGCGCGCATTCCTTCGCGAAGGCATGGGTCATGGAAATGACTGCCGCCTTGGTGATCGAGTAGATGCCCTGCATGTCGCCGGGGATCACGCCGTTGACGGAGGCGACGTTGATGATGCTGCCGCCGCCATTCTTCTTCATCAGCTTCGCGCCGTGCACGGACGCATAGAAGTAGCCGCGGATATTGACGTCGACCGTCTTCTGGAAGGACGACACGTCGGTCTCCAGGATGTGGCCGAAATACGGATTGGTCGCCGCATTGTTGACCACAATATCCAAACGACCGTGCTTATTTTCGATCGCGGAAAACAGGGCTTCGATCTGTGCCATCTCGCCGATGTGGCAGGCGATGGCTTCAGCGGAACCGCCTTCTTCGCGAATGGCAGCCACGACGGATTCGCAGCCTTCCAGCTTGCGGCTGGAGACGATGACGTGTGCGCCGTAGGCAGCGAGGGTTTTGGCGATCGATTCGCCGATGCCGCGGCTGGCGCCGGTGACGAGGGCGATCTTGCCGGAGAGGTCGAACAGGTTTGCGTTGGTCATGCCATTCCTAGCGGTAAGTGATGGATTCGGGCTGGCCCAGCCATTCGAGGTGGGCGTAGTTGTTCAGGTAGCTCAGGCTCACGCGGCCCGGCTGATAGAAGAGCTTGGTCATCGCGCAATTGACCAGCGTCCAGTTCAGTTCCGCGACCTGGCGGTCGGAGAGGCCGAGCAGGTGCTGGCAGATAGTCGAGATGGTGCCGCCGGACGTGAAGACGATGATGTTCTGCGACTTGTCCGCGCCCTCGACCAGGCGCTGCAGGGCGCCGACGCAGCGTGCCTGGAAGGCCGGCCACGGCTCGCGGTAATCGCCGTCGTACTGGCCGCTCATCCAGCGCGACATTGCCGCCTGGAAGATGTCCTGGAATGCGTACTTGGCCTGCGGGCTGGAGGCGAGGAAGCGCTTCACTTCTTCGGGATCCTCGAACTCCGGGCGGTGGCGCACCATCACCTCGTGGTGGTCGTACTCGTCGAAGCCGGGATCGGTCACCCAGTCGGTATCGATGCGATGCGCCTTCGGCAGCTGCGCGAGGCAGGCATCGGCAGTCTGGCGGTGGCGCTTCAGGCTGCCGGTGACGACACGGTTGAATTTCTGGCGGGAATTGGCAAACCACTCGCCCAGCAGGCGCGCCTGCTCCATGCCAAGGTCGGACAACTGGTCATAGTTCGCGCTGCCGAACGATGCCTGCCCGTGGCGGACGAGATAGATTTGCCCCATATGCCTTCCCCTGCCCAAGATTTTCGCGTTGTGGGAAGCATATCGCCGGGGTTAGAATCGATCAAATGAATAGTTATTATCTTATTCGATAAATGCCATGCATATTTCCCGCGTCGACCTGAACCTCTTTACCGTCTTCGAGGCGATCTATACCGAGGGCAGCGTCACGCGCGCGAGCCAGAAGCTGAACCTGACGCAGCCGGCAATCAGCCATGCGCTCGGGCGGCTGCGGCAGATGTTCGACGACCCCTTATTTGTGCGGCAAGGCCACGCGATGGTCTCGACGCCATTGGCGCGCAGCATCATCGACCCGATCCGCAACTCGCTGCGCAACCTGGAAGTCACCCTTAACGGCGTGCACGCCTTCGACCCGGCGACGGCCGAGAAGCGCTTCAATATTGCCGTACGTGATGTTTTGGAAGCAACGATCCTGCCGCCGCTGATGCTGCAGGTGCGCGAAAGCGCGCCGCTTGCAGAGGTGGCGGCCAGCCACGTGGAACGCCGCGAACTGCAGGGCGAACTGGCGAACGGCACGCTGGACGTGGCGATCGACGTGCTGCTGCCGCTGTCGAGCGACATCATGCACACCCGCATCTATCAGGATTCAACGGTGGTGGTGGCGCGTCAGGGGCATCCGGCAATCGACGGCGCAATCGACATCGGCACCTACCTGAACCAGGACCACATCCTCGCCAGTTCACGCCGCCGGGGGCCGGGGCTGCAGGATTTCGAGCTGAGTCGCTTCGGCATGGAGCGCCGCATCCGCCTGCGCTGCCAGCATTACTTCGCCGCCTGCCGGGTGGTCAGCCAGACCGACATGATCCTCACCATGCCCGGCCGCTACGCACGCATCGCCAACGAACAGTTCGGCAACCAGGTGCTGCCCTTCCCGCTCGAGATTCCGCCCTTCGATGTGTTCCTGTACTGGCACTCGAACGTCGACAACGATCCGGCGAACCGGTGGTTCCGGGAGAAGGTGATCGAGTCGTTGAGGGCAGTCGATTAAGCCTGCCGCAGCCTTGGTGCCGCAACTACAGGCTTGCGCGCAACCAACGGCGCGGCTGCCGCCGGAGCCGGTGCCGGACCGCTTGAGCGATAGCCCATGCGGAAGCCGCCCCAGTGCTTGCCGTTCACATAGATCGGTGCCGACAAGTCATGCATCACCTCGCCGGTATCGCGCTTGTAAGTCTGCAACAGGAAGGGCTTGGCGTTCGATCCGCAGCGTGAACCGGTGCGATCGCTGAAGATGCGCTTGGTGCGGTTGTTCACCAGGTCGGTATCGTAATTGCCGGTCAGCGGCTTCGAGAACTTGCGGTTGTGCGTCGGGAAGTAGCCGTTGTTGTCCACCGCGCCCGCATAAGCGATGTGCGGCATCTTTTCCAGGATCGGTTCCTGGATGGCCGGCAGCACGCGATCGGTGAAGGCATCGAATGACGTCTTGTGCTTGGGCGGATTGGTATTCGGAATCTGCGTGTACTTGCGGTCGAACAGCGCTGCTTCAGTGATCTGCCCGGAGGCGATCGCCTGCTCGAACAGCTTGCCGATCTCGGCCGCCGCCTGCTGCGCCACGAGGCGGATGTCGTCATGCGAGGTCTTCACGTTGGATGCGGTGGCGGCATCGAACAGGGTTTCGGCGCGGTCGTTGAGCATCATGGCCGACTTCGATGCCAGCGGCAGTTCTGCTTCCGTCGCCAGCATGCCGTCGCGGATGCGGGAAATCGCATCGGAGATGCGGCGCGTCGTCGCCACGTGTTCCCGCGAGGCGGCTGCAATCTCTTCGATTTCCTTCTGCGAGGCGCCGGCCAGGTGTTCGATATTGCCGAGAAAGCCGTGCACCTTCTCCACGTTCTGCGCCGCTTCCATCACTTTGCCGGTCAGCTCGCCCATGCCCACCGCGGCACGTTCGGCTTCTTCATTGATCTCGCGCACCATCACGCCGATGTCATGGGTGGCGGAAGTCGTGCGCTGCGCCAGCTGCCGCACCTCCCCGGCGACGACGGCGAAACCGCGTCCATGCTCGCCGGCGCGGGCGGCCTCGATCGCGGCGTTCAACGCCAGCAGGTTGGTGCGGGCGGCGATCTCGTTAATGACTTCGGTGATGCCGTGGATGCGGCGCGCCTTGTCCTGCAGCGTACCCATCATGCCGGACGCGTTCTGCGCATCCTGGCGGGCATTGCTGATCTGGCGCAGGCCCAGGTCTACCTCGGCGCGCCCCGACACGCTCTCGGCCCGCACGTCGGCTGCGACCCGGGAGGCGCGCTCCGCATTCGCGGCAATCTGCTCCGTGGCCTGCGCAGTCTGCTGCGCATCACCCACGATCTCTTGTGTCGTTTGCAAATCGGCATCGACCTTTTTCTTGATCGCGTCGACGAAATAGGAGGTTTCTGCCGCGCCGATCATCAGGTGGTCGATTTCTTCCCCCACCTTCTGGGCGAACACTTCGGTGCCCTGGCTGCCGCGCGAATGGAAAACCATGGTCACCGCAATGCCCGAAGCACAGGCAATGAAGGCGGCGACGAAGGGATTGACCGCAACACCGCCCAGCCACTCGAACGAGGCAAGCACGGCGCTGACAAGCATGGCGGCGGCAAGGAGCAGCAAATACCGAAGCAGTTGGGTACGCATCTCGAATTCTCCCGAAACATCTATTTTTGATGTTTCCATCCTAGTCCACGAAAGCCCGTTCGTTTCTCAAAAAATCTCTCAACGGGCCATGGGATGCGCAGCGATGCAGCCATTGGCAAAAAGCCATGCCTTCTTGTCACTCCGAGGGTCTGGTCATGTCTTCCGGACGGACCCAGCGGTCGAATTCCTCTTCCGTAACATAACCGTAGGCGAGCGCCGCTTCCTTGAGCGTCGTGCCTTCGCGATGCGCGCGCTTGGCGATCTGCGCCGCACGGTCATAGCCGATGTGGGGCGCCAGTGCGGTTACCAGCATGAGTGAGCGCTCCATCAGTTCGGCGATGCGCTCGCGGTTCGCTTCGATACCCTGCACGCAATGCGTGTCGAAGCTGCGCATGCCGTCGGCGAGCAGGCGCACACTTTGCAGGAAGTTGTGCGCAATCATCGGCTTGAATACGTTCAGCTCGAAGTTGCCCGACGCCCCGCCGACATTGATCGCGACATCGTTGCCGAACACCTGGCAGCAAAGCATGGTCACCGCCTCGCACTGCGTCGGGTTGACCTTGCCCGGCATGATGGAGCTGCCCGGCTCGTTTTCAGGAATACGAATTTCGCCCAGTCCCGAACGCGGTCCGGAAGCAAGCCAGCGCACGTCGTTGGCGATCTTCATCAGCGCTGCCGCGAGCGTCTTGAGGCCGCCATGCATGGCAACCATCGCATCATGCGTGGCAAGCGCCGCGAACTTGTTGGCCGCGCTGCGGAACGGCAGGCCGCGGCTGCTTTCCAGCTCGGCGCTGACGCGTTCGCCGAAGGCCGGATGCGTATTGAGGCCGGTACCCACCGCGGTGCCGCCGACGGCCAGTTCGCACAACGCGGGCAGCATGGCTTCGATCACCGAGCGCGCATGGTCGAGCTGCGCGACATAGCCGGAAAATTCCTGGCCCAGGGTCAGCGGCGTCGCGTCCTGCAGGTGGGTGCGTCCGATCTTCACGATGCCGGCGAACTCCACCGCCTTGCGTCCCAGCGACGCGCGCAACGCGTGCAAGGCGGGCATGAGGCGGTTGGCAATGGCGATGGCGGCCGCGACATGCATGGCCGTGGGGAAGATATCGTTGGACGACTGTCCGAGGTTGACATCGTCATTCGGATGCACAAGGCGCCCCTCCCCGCGCTCACCGCCAAGCAACTCCGACGCACGATTGGCCAGCACCTCGTTCATGTTCATGTTGCTCTGGGTGCCGGAACCGGTTTGCCACACGGATAGCGGGAACTCCCCGGGATGCTGTCCGGCGATCACTTCATCGGCCGCCCGGATGATGGCGCCGGCCTTGCCGGCATCGAGGCGCCCGAGATCGCGGTTGACCACCGCGCTGGCACGCTTGACGGCAGCCAGCGCATCCACGAGTTCGCGCGGCATGGTTTCCGAAGAGATGCTGAAGAATTCGCGCGAACGCTGCGTCTGCGCCCCCCACAGGCTGTGCGCCGGCACGTCGATGGGTCCGAAAGTATCGCGTTCTGTCCTGGTCTGATCCATGCCTCACCCCCATGTGTCGTGAAGTTTGATCGGCAACGCGGCGCCGCGTTCCACCAGGATTCACGGCAGAAACAGTGCTCAGCCTTCCTGTGAAAACGGACTGCGGTCGAGGTGATAGAGCGCCACCACGAGGCCCATGGTCGACAGCACCAGCAGGACCGGGCCGAACAGCCAGAATGCCAGCGGCACGGTGATGAAGTAGGCGCGCATGCCGACCGTATAGAAGGCGCCGGCCTGGTTCAGGCGCGCCGCCACGCGATCGGGGGACAGCGCGCCTTGCGCGGCGTCCGCCGGCAGGCTGACCATGAACACGACATGGTTGAGCACGCGCAGCGTCATGGCAAAGGCAAAGAAGGCGACCAGCAATGCGGTCAGCAGGCAAAGGATCTTGATGATCCACAGTTCCGGCGCCTTCGACCCGCCGGCATTGAGCACATGCCAGGTACGCGCGAGGCTTTCTGCCTGGCCGGACAGGGTGAGCGTGCCGATGATGAGCAGCACCGCCGAGGACGCCTTGAAAGTGGCCGCCATGCCGAAATTGCGCAGCGCCTGCACGGCCATGATGTCCTTGGAGCGGTCGCGCATGACCGCCTCCACCCACAGGGTGCGTGCCTTGTGGTTGACTGCCTGGACGGTGTAGTCCGGATCGCGCCGCACGCGCGAGAAGAGGAAGAGGTAATACGCGACGATCAGCATCACGCTGACGGCCACCGCGATGAAATCGAGCTGGAACGCGTTCAATCGGAATCCCTGGAGATGTTATCCCGCCATCTTACCGCGCCCCGGAAGCCTTGGGCGCCGCCTCATCTTCGACCACGAACAGCGTCTGGCGGCGCGGCATGGGCAGGCGGCGCCGGTCGCGCAGCAGGGCTGCGCATTCCCCTGCGGGCAGCGGCGGGCTGAAGAAATAGCCCTGCATGAAGTCGCAACCGTGGCGCTGCAGGTAGCCCAGCTGGGCTTCCGTCTCCACGCCTTCGGCGATCACTTTCAGCCGCAGGCTGTGCGCCAGCGAAATGATGGACAGCACGATCGCCGCATCGTCGGGGTCGATGGTGATATCGCGCACGAAGGACTGGTCGATCTTGAGCAGGTCGATCGGGAAGCGCCGCAGGTAGGACAGGCTGGAGTAACCGGTGCCGAAATCGTCGATCGACAGATACACGCCGATCGCCTTCAGCCTGCGCAGGATGCCGACTGCGTGCTCGACGTCGTTCATCATCATGCTTTCGGTCAGCTCCAGTTCCAGCAGGTGCGGCTCAATGCCTGTCTCGTCCAGGATCGATTCGATGGTCGATGCCAGGTCCTGCTGGTAGAACTGGCGCGCGGACAGGTTGACCGCCACGCGCACCTGGCCGTGGCCTGCTTGCAGCCACGCGACACTTTGCCGGCAGGCTTCGCGCAATACCCAGTTACCGATCGGCACGATCAATCCCATCTCTTCCGCGAGACCGATGAAGCGGGCCGGCGGCACCGCGCCGAGCACCGGATGCTGCCAGCGCACCAGTGCTTCCACACCCAGGATGTGCCCGGTGCCGAGGTCGACCTGGGGCTGGTAGTGCAGCACGAATTCGCCGCGGTCCAGCGCATTGCGCAAATCGCCTTCGAGGCGCAGCCGCTCCATCGCCTGCTGGTTCATGCACGCCGTATAGAACTGGAAGCTGTTGCGCCCGGTTTCCTTGGCGCGGTACATCGCAATGCCGGCATGCTTGATGAGCGTGTCGGCATCGCTGCCGTCGCCCGGGCACACCGCAATGCCGATGCAGCAGCCCATCACGAATTCGTAGCCCTCGATGACGATCGGCTGCGCCACGGCATCCATGATGCGCCTGACGACAGCCGGCGACAGGCTTTCGATGGCGCTTTCGGGCAGGATGATAACGAACTCGTCCGCACTGAGGCGGGCAATGGTGTCGGATTCGCGCGCCGCTTCACGCAGGCGCTGCGCAACGATGTTCAGCAACTGGTCGCCGGCACGGTGGCCAAGGGTATCGTTGACGAACTTGAAGCGGTCGAGGTTCAGGAACAGCACCCACACCGGATGCCCATAACGTTCCGCATACGCACTGGCCTGGCGCAGGCGGTCATGCAGCAGGTTGCGGTTGGCCAGCCCGGTCAGCGTGTCCCGGCTGGCCTGGAATTCCAGCTCGGCCTGGTAACGCCTCGTCGCGGTGATGTCGTAAAGCGCGACGACGAAATGCTTGACTTCATCCGATTCATCGCGCACCGGCGCGACGTAGGTATCGCTCCAGAACATGCGGCCGTCCTTGCCGTAATTGCGCAAGGTGGTGTGCGTTTCGCGCTTCTCGCGCGCGGCGGCGAGGATTTCCTGGATTTCCGGCTGGTCGCGATCTTTCGACCAGAGCAGGCTGCAGCTCCGCCCAAGCACATCGGCGGCGCTGTAGCCGGTGATGCGCTCGAAGGCCGGGTTGACGTATTCGATCGGATAGTTCGGCGGAACGGCGCTGGTGATGATGACGGCGTTGGCACTCGCATCGATCGCGCGCTGGCGCAGGCGCAGACCCTCCTCGGCGCGCTTGCGTGCGGCGATGTCATCGACCAGCAAGGCATTGGCATGCATCAGCTCCGCGGTGCGCTGTTCGACCAGCTTGTGGACGCGGCGCGAACGCGAAGCCAGCACCTGCACGAATGCCGCCAGCAGCATGCTGAACAGGACGCCGCCGACCAGCGTGTTGAGCGAGCCGTCATGTTTGCGGAAAAACGCTTCCGGCGCGGCTGAGATCATGACGCGCCATGTCCTGCCCGCCACATCGAAGTTGCGCACGATCTCGTCCGGCTGGTCGTAGAAGACCCAGCGCGGCAGCCAGGACGGCGTATCGGGTGTCATGGCCTGCACACCGGTGCGATACACCAGCGCGCGCTCATCCAGCGTGGCCGCGGCATACACACTGATGCCGATGCTTGCGTCGTCCAGCAATCCCTTGGCGCGAAGGATCTTGTCGACAAGACCGGCGGCATTGAACACCGCCGCGGTGTCGCCGACGGCCGCCGCACGCCGCTGCGCGATGGTTTCCAGTGGCATCCCATGGCGGTACACCGGCATGATCACGAGGAATCCGCGCAGCCCGCCATCGCCCTGCGCCAGGTTCACGATGCCGGTCGACGCCGCCTCGCCGGTGTCGACCGCATTGCCGGCTGCCGCGGCAACCTGCGCGTTGTGGGAGACATCGAGCCCGAACGCCACCTCGTTGCCGCGCATCGGTTCGATATAGTCGACAACCAGATGTTGGTCGCGCGGCTCGGCCGGCACCGGCTTGCCATCCTTCAGGCGCATCATGGCAAAGCCGGGAAACCGGCGGCGCATCTGCTCCTCGTAATCCTGCCGGCCGGCTTCGGTCACGATGCGATGGAAATTGAACGCCTGCAAGTATGGGTGGCGCTGCAGCAGGGGTTCCGTGAAGACGCGGAACTGCTCTCGGCTGACCGGTTCGACGGTGGCGAACAACTGGTTCAGGAACTTCAGTACGTCGACCGTTTCGGTCAGTTGCTGTCCAAGGGTGGCTGTGCGCAGACTGGCGCGCTGGTGGAAATCGAGTTCGACCTTGTCATGCTCGAGCCGACGCATGCCCACGAACAACGCTGTCGTCCCGGCCAAGCCGACGACCAGCGCGACGACAGCGGCGGCGGACAGGTTGAACGGCCAGCGGCTTCGCGGCATGGGGGCTCCGGTGGTACTTCCTGAATAACTGGTTGCGCTGCAAAGCGGCATTTCTTCGCGGGGGTGCGGCGAATTCCGCATAGGGTAACGCACTTGTTACCCTCAGGAAAGAGTGAACCGGAACTTCTGTTGTTTCGCTGCCTACGTAGGTTGCAGGGCGGAGATTGTCAGGCCTTTTTCTCGGCCGGTTCCGGCAGAAGGCAGGCGTCGACGATTTGCAGGTCGTTGTCCTTGGCGAAATTCAGGACGAAGTGATAGGCCATCGGCTCGATGTCGCGCAAGGCCTCGTTGACCACGACCGACTTCACGCCGCCAAGGACGGTCGGCCGTACGTACGGGGAATAGCGGAGGTGCGCGCCGGGCCCGCGCATGCCGTCGGGACGGAAGCAGGACATGACGCCGCAGAGACGCTCTGCCCAGTCGCTCGGCCGGAATTGCCTGCCGTTGCTGGTAAGACCCTGGATAAAGAACTCGCGGGCAACGGACTTGGGGGTGGTGGAATCGGCCATGTGTTCGGCTTCTTTCAGTGAGCGGTACGACTGCTTCCGTTCCGTTTCGTGTCGGCGAAGCGGCTGTTTCTTCTTGACACCATTATGAAGCGCCAAGCTTTCATTATTCTTGCATATTATATCTTATAGAAGACTTGAAGTGAAACAACATCTCGCAATGTGAAAAATGACAATATTGACGAAATGAACATCTCCCCTCTGAATCGTGGGCGCGAATGAAGAAAGGATAGACGCCGCCGGACGATTTTCCAGCGGAAGCTTCAAACAACGAGGGAAAATGAGGAAGGGCGTCAGCCCAGCCAGACGGCGAAGGACAGCAGCAGGAGCAGCAGCATCCACAGCAGCAAGGCACGCCAGACGAGGCCGACGGTGCTTTGCAGCGCGCGTACGGTCGCCTCTTCGCCGGGCGGCGTTTCCGCATCCATGGTGCCAGCGTCCACTGTTGCCGCATCCGCCAGCCGCAGGTCAGCCGCATTTTCGCGGGCACTGCCCAGGCGCAATCCCATTGCGCCGCCGCCGGCGCACAGGATGATGCCAATGGCTTCGTCCTGCCAGCGATGCGCAAAGTTGCGCCAGGCATAGATCGCATCTTCGAAATTGCCGACCACCGCAAACGCAATTGCGGTCAATCGCGCCGGGACCCAGTCGATCCAGTAGAAAGCACGCGTGGCGAAACGGCCGAACGGCTCGTTGCGCAGGTGCTCGGGTTCGTTCCAGGCACGTGCAAGATACTCGGAGACACGGTAAAGGATCGCGCCCGCCGGCCCGAAAGGCATGGCGAACCAGAAGAACACGCCAAACACGTTGCGATGGGTGGATATCAGCGCCGTCTCGACCGCCACCCGCGAAATATCGCTGACATTCATCCCGGTCGTATCCTGCCTGGTCCACTCCGCCAACAGGCTACGTGCGGTCGCCTCGTCGCCGCTGTTGAGCGCGAGCTGGATCGAGGTGAAGTAATGGCTGTAATGACGGAAGCCGAGGGTGAGGTAAACAATCAGGATGTTCCACGCGAGCGCGAGGAAGGGACTGATCTTCGCGCACAGCCAGTAGACCAGAAGCGTCGGCACCAGCAGCACGAGCATGGTCACGATCCAGGCCAGGCGCCCGTGGCTTTCCTGCCCAGCATTGAACGAAGCCTCCATCCGCGCCGCCAGCTGCTTGATCGCCGCATACATCGGATTGTCGGCACGCAGCGGCTTGAGTTGTTCGAACAGCAGGGCGAAAAGGATGGAAAGAAATGTCATCGGGTTATCGGTTCTGTCAGCTAGCCGTAACGATAACGCAGTGCAACGCGGGAATCAAACCGCGAAGATCAAGCGCGCAGGAAATGAAACAGGTTGCGCAGCATGCCCGCCGTCGCGCCCCAGATGAAGAAGCGGTCGTACGGCATCGCATAAAATGTGCGCTTCCCCATGCCGGGTGCTTCGATGCTGCGGCGCTGGTGGTTGGCGCCGTCTAGCAGGAAAGCGAGCGGCACCTCGAAGATCTCCGCGACCTCGAAAGGATCGGCGCGCAGGTCGAAAGGCGGCTGCACGAGTGCCACGACCGGCGTGACGCGGAAGCCGGTGCCGGTGAAATAGTCGGGCAGCGTGCCGAGCACGTCGATATGCCGGCGATGCAGCCCAACCTCTTCCTCGGTTTCGCGCAGAGCAGTTTCAATGGGAGAGGTATCGGCTTCATCAACCCGGCCGCCCGGCAGGCTGATCTGCCCGGCGTGGTCGTTGAGGTGCGCGGTGCGCTGGGTAAGGAGCATGGTCAGGCCATCGTCACGCACGACGATGGGAATCAGCACCGACGCCGGCGTCGGATCACCCTCCTGCTTGCGCATCAGCCTTTCCTCGAAGCGTTCCGGCTCCCAGACAGGAGGGCTGGCAAAGCGTTCGCGCAGCCAGGATTCGTTCAGCCGCTCCGGGTCAATGGCGGGTTCACCCGCCAGGGATTCAACGGGAAGTGCTTCGGGGTCGAAAAGCAGTTTGGACAAAAGACATTCCTCGGCGATGCAGATGGTGAAGCTTGATTCTAGCGTGATTGCGTCCGCCACTCACGACGCAGCGCA
>NZ_LSTO01000001.1:4679238-4686819 GCF_002211445.1 Noviherbaspirillum denitrificans
GGCGCGCTACCGCAACATCCTCGATGGCATCCAGGATGCGTATTACGAAGTCGACCTCACCGGCACCATGGTGATGTGCAACAGCGCATTCTGCCGCATGCTCGGCTACGAGATGCACGAGATCATCGGCCGCAACAACCGCAGCCTGCAGCCACCGGAAATCCACTCCAGTACTTTCGCATTGTTCAACCAGGTCTACGTGACGGGCGTCCCCACCGAAAGCTTCGACTGGCAAATGGTGCGCAAGGACGGCTCCGTCGTCACCGGCGAGGGCTCGGTGCAGCTGGTGCGCAATAGCGCCGGCAATCCGGTCGGCTTCTGCGGCATCCTGCGCGACGTCACCGAGCGGCGGCAGGTGGAACAGGCGCTGCGCGAGAGCGAGGCGCGCTTCCGCTCACTGACCAACCTGACTTCCGACTGGTACTGGGAGCAGGATGCCGACATCCGCTTCACTCGCATGGAAAGCCGCGACGCCAATTCGGCGTCGGTACGGGATTTCTTCCTCGGCCGCACGCCCTGGGAAACCGGCCTGCGCGCCGAACTCGAGCGCGGATGGGATGCCTTCCGCGACATCATGGCGGCGCGCCGGCCGTTCCGCGACATTGTCTTCCACCGCACGATGGAAGACGGCAACCCGTACTACGTGAGCGTCAGCGGCGAACCGATCTTCGATGGTCGCGGCGGCTTCGCCGGCTACCGTGGGGTCGCGCGCGAGGTCACCGACCGCAAGCTGGCCGACGAGCGCATCCAGTACCTGGCGACGCACGACGCACTGACCGGCCTGCCGAACCGCACCATGTTCAACGAGATGCTGGGCGCCGCGATACGCTCCGCCCGACGCTACGGACGCGATTTCGCAGTGCTTTTCATCGACCTCGATCGCTTCAAGTTCATCAACGACACGCTGGGCCACCACGCGGGCGACATGCTGCTCAGGGAAATGGCGGAACGCTTTGGCGGGTCGCTGCGCAGCAGCGACGTGATCGCGCGCCTTGGCGGCGACGAGTTCGTCGCGCTGGTGCACGAAACGCATGAGCCGGATTCGGTCGCCGTCGCCGCCGGCAAGCTGCTCGACGCCGCCGCGCGCCCGTTCATCCTGATGGGACGCGAATGCCGCGTCAGCGCGAGTATCGGCATCGCCATGTATCCGCGCGACGGCGAAGACGAGCTGGCCCTGATGCGCAACGCCGACATCGCGATGTACCACGCGAAGGATGAGGGCAAGAACAACTTCCGCTTCTATTCCGGCGACATCACCGCGCTGACGCTGGAACGCCTGACCCTGGAAACCAACCTGCGCCACGCGCTGGAGCGCAACGAGTTCAGCGTGCACTACCAGGCCAAGCGCGACATGGCGACCGGCGGCATCACCGGCGTCGAAGCGCTGCTGCGTTGGAACAGCAAGGAACTTGGATGCGTGCCGCCCGCGGAATTCATTCCGCTGGCGGAAGAACTGGGCATCATCGTCACGATCGGCAAGTGGGTGCTGCGCACCGCCTGCGAACAAGCGATGGCCTGGCAGGATGCCGGATTGCCGCCGGTGAGCATGGCGGTCAACCTGTCGGTGCGCCAGTTCGCCGACGAGCGCCTGGTCGAGGATATCGCGGCCATCCTGCGCGAGACCGGCATGCCGCCCGGGCGGCTGGAACTGGAGATCACCGAGGGCATGATGGTGCACAACACCGCCCATGCGCAGCGCCTGCTGACCGAGATCAAGCGCCTCGGCGTGCGCCTGGCGATCGACGATTTCGGCGCGGGTTATTCCACCCTCGGCCAGCTCAAGTACTTCCCGGTCGACACGCTGAAGGTGGACCGCTCCTTCATCCGCGACGTGGCCGACAACCCGGGCGACAAGGCGATCACCGAAGCGATCATTTCGATGGGCAAGACACTCAACCTGACGGTGGTGGCCGAAGGCGTGGAAACAACCGAACAGGAATCCTTCCTCAAGGCGCGCGCATGCGACCAGATGCAGGGCTTCCTGTTCAGCCGGCCGATGCCGCCGGAAGATGTCGCGGCGCTGCTGTGGACGCATTCGGTAGCTGCGGAGGCTGCCGTCCGATGAGCAGCCTCGACGCCATCAGGCAGCAACTGCTCGCCTTCCGTGACGAACGCGATTGGAAGCAGTTTCACACGCTGAAGAACCTCATCATCTCGCTCAACCTGGAATCGGCGGAACTGCTGGAGCTGACGCAGTGGAAGACCGATGCGCAGCTGGATGCGCTCAAGGGCGATCCCGGCTTCCGCGAAGCACTGCGGGATGAATGCGCGGATGTGCTGCTGTACCTGCTGCTGGTCGCGGACGACGCGGGTATCGACCTGCTGGATGCAGCGCGGGCGAAGATTGCCAAGAATGCAGCGCGCTATCCGGTGGAGCAGGCGTTCGGGTCAGCGAAAAAATATACGGAGTTGAAAGAGGCGGCGCGGAAGAAGGAGTAACGCTGTGCGCATGCGGGCTTGACGCTCGCACATCAACTACTTTTCCCCTCGGGAACTATCTTTCCTCCCAGCATGTCTTCCTTGTCCCCCGGCAATCGCCGGCCATGACAAAGAATGCATGCAATCCCATCAACGCAACCTGCTCCCCCTCTGCGCGCTGCAAGGCGCGGTCGGCAGTTTTGGCGGCTTCATCGGCTTCTTCGTGATCGGCGCGCATGACCTGCATGCCTTGTTCCGTTACACCGCCTGCATGCTGACCGCAGCCATGGCGTCGACCTTCCTTGCCTATCTGCTCAGCCCGCGCCTTCATATCGGCGGTGCAGGACTGGTGCGGCTCGGCCTGCTGGTGCCGGGCCTGCTGCTGCTCACGGCCGACGGGTCGGTCGCGCTGACGGCCATTGCCTTCGGCGCCTACCTCGGCATCACATGGACTGGAAGGCATGCGCTCGAAATGTCCCTGCTCGCCGATGCCGAGCGCGACGCCTATGCTGCCCGCTCGGGCACGGCGATGATCGTGCTCAGCTTCAGCGCCACGCTGGCGTCGACGCTGCTGCTCGCTTCCTTCAGTGAACAAAGCCGTTACGTCTACTGGCTGTACGGCGCACTCTGCCTGTTCGGCGCGCTGTTCCTCGGCAAGGCGATCCCGCGCACCGAGCCGGTGACGCTGAAAGACCCGCTTGCCGTCATCCGCCAGCCGCGTTTCATCGCCTGCATGCCGATCTTCTTCCTCGAATCCGGCCTGTTCGGCATCAGCCAGGCGATGACTGCCACCGGCGCCTCCAGCGCGCTGGGTGTCGCCAGCCATTACGGCTGGGTAACGACGGCTGCGGGACTCGCGGGCGGCGCCGCGCTCTACATGACGCGCAAGATGCGCAACAAGGACAACCGCGCGCACTGGTTCGGCGGCGCCTGCCTTGCCATGTCGGCATCCTGGCTGCTGCTCGGCGCCAGCGCGTGGATACCGCTGCTGTACATCGTGCACTCGGTGGCGCGCGCGGCGGGGTCGCCCTTCCTCGCAGCCAGCCAGCAAGTGCTCAACCAGTGCACCCTCGATATCCGGGGCACGCTCGCCGATCGCATCTTCGCGCGCGAACTCGTGCTGTGGATGTTGCGCATGACGGCGCTGTTCCTGTTCTGGGGACTGGCGCTAGTACTTACTCCGCGCCAGCTCTTTCTCGCTGGCGCAGCCTTCCTCGCGGCCGCCATGGCCACCGAATACGCGATCGGCAAGGCGCTGTTCCGCGACAGCGCCAACGCCAACGCCAACGCCCTGCAGGCAGCGTAAAACCGATGCTCGTGGCCCCAGGGTCACGAGTTTGGCTCGGGAAGCCAATCCGCCACACCTCGCCCCTCGCAAGTCTTGTCTTAATCTAAACACACTCTAAACAAACGGCCGCAGGCCCGAGGGTGAAGGCATGAAAGACAAGTACAAGCTCGTAGGGCCGGTCTACGACTGGCTGAGTGCCGTCTACAGCGGCAAGTCGATCCACCATTGCAAGGTAGCGATGCTCGACCGGCTCAAGCCGGGCGACAGGGTGCTGTTCGCCGGCGTCGGCCACGGCATGGATGCTGTGCATGCCGCCCGCCTCGGCGCCGACGTGACGGTGGTCGACCTGTCCGAAACGATGCTGAAAAACTTCCAGCGCAACCTCGACAAGGAAGGCGTGCAGGTCCGCATCCGCCAGCTGCACAGCGACATCATGCAGGTGCGCGAGTTCGAGAAGTACGACATGGTGGTGGCCAACTTCTTCCTCAATGTGTTTGACGAAGAGATGATGCACCGCGTGCTCGAACACCTGATCCGCCTCGGCAAGCCGGGCGCGCAGGTGGTCGTCGGCGACTTCGCCTACCCGACCGGGAACCTCCTGTCCCGGCTCTTCAAGAAAGCCTACTGGTACGGCGCCGTGCTGTTCTTCTGGGCGTTCGCCGGCAACGCGGTGCACAGGATCTACAACTATCCGGAGTCGATGCAGAAACTCGGACTGCAGGTGCGCGAGAAGAAGCATTACCGGTTGATGCTGCTGAACTGCTACTGGTCGGTGCTGGGGACGAAGCCGGCAAACCGTTAGCGGAAAGGCTCCTTCCCCCTTGCAGGGGGAAGGAACTCGTCCACTCTCCGTCCCCACCCAAGGGAGTCCGCCTTGCAAGACCAACTCATCACCCTCGACCGCCCCCTCGTCGCGGACGTCGCCCACCTCGACATGGCGAGGCGCATCGCCTGCCTCAAGCAGTTCGGCTCGCATTCGATGTCGTTCTCGACGCTGCAGCCCGACATGTCCTACTTCGACATGCCCGGCATCGGCTACATCGCTTACGCAAGCCACTGGGGCATGCAGTTCGCGCTGGCTGATCCGGTATGCCATCCGCAACACCGCGGACTGATGCTCGACCGCTTCGTCGCGCACTATCCCGGCGCGGTGTTCGTGCAGGTCAGCAAGCCGGTAGTCGACCACCTGCACAACCACTACGGCTACTACGGCACGCAGTTCGGCAGCGAATCGAAGATCGACCTCGACACCTGGTCACTGCGCGGCGCGAAGAAGCAGATCATCCGCACCGCGATCAACCAGGCGCGCAACCAGGGCATCGAGATCCGCGAAGCCGGATTCAATCCCGACGTGAAGAAGATTTCCGAAGCCTGGATCCAGACGCGCCGCTGCAAGAACAACGAGATCCGCTTCCTGATCCGCCCGATGCTGATCGACTACCGCGAAGGCACACGCTACTTCTACGGCTACCTGGACGGTGAGGCGGTCGGCTTCATCTTCTTCGACCCGGTCTACGCGAACAACAAGCTGGTCGGCTACGTGCCGAACATCTCGCGCTCGTCGGCCAACTTCAAGCAGGGCTTGTGGTACGCGCTGATGGCGCACGCGATGGAGGTGTTCAAGTCGGAAGGCGTGCAGACCCTCGATCTCGGCCTGGTGCCGCTGATGATGTCGCAGGACATCGAGCCCCAGGAATCGCGCCTGCTGCGCATGACCATGTCGGTGATCCGCGAGCGCATGGATTTCCTCTACAACTTCAAGGGCCTGGAGTTCGCGAAATCGCGCTTCCAGGGCCGGGTGGAAAAGACCTATTGCTGCCACCGGCATGCGATGCCTGGGCTGGCGATGACGGCAATGTTCCGACTCACACGCATTATTTGAGATCAGCAGGAGACACGCAATGATCCGCGCCAACAACCTGAGCGTCCAGGCCGCCCTGTCTGGCAAACGCATCCTGCTGACCGGCACCACCGGCTTCCTCGCCAAGGTGGTGCTGGAAAAACTGATCCGCTCGGTCCCGCAGGTGGAGCGCATCATCCTGCTCATCCGCGGCAACCGCAACGCCGCGACCGCGCGCGAACGCTTCGAGCGCGAGATTGCGACCTCGTCGATCTTCGACCGGCTGCGCGAAGAACAACCCGACTATCTCGCGCAATTCTTCACCGAAAAGATCGAATGCATCACCGGCGAAATCACCGAACCGAGCTTCGGCCTGCCCGCCGGCCGCTTCATCGAACTCGCCGCGCGCGTCGACCTGGTCATCAATGCGGCGGCCAGCGTCAACTTCCGCGAACCGCTCGACCAGGCGCTGGCGATCAACACGCTCAGCCTGCACTACCTGACTGCCCTGACACGCGTGGCGAACGCGCCGCTGGTGCAGGTGTCGACCTGCTACGTCAATGGCTTCAACCGCGGCGAGATGCGCGAGCAGGTGGTGGCACCGGCGGGCGCGTCCATCCCGCGTCACCACGACGGCTACTACGAAGTGGATGCCCTCATCACGCGCCTGCTGCAAAAGGTGGAGAAGCTGAAGGAGGCCGTGCGCGACGCGCGGCAATGCGAGCGCCGGCTGACCGAGCTGGGCATTGCCGAAGCGCGGCGCCACGGCTGGAACGACACCTACACTTTCACCAAGTGGCTGGGCGAGCAGCTGGCGATGCGCGGCATGGCCGGCCGTGCGCTCACCATCCTGCGCCCGTCCATCATCGAAAGCACGCTGCAGGAACCCGCACCCGGCTGGCTCGAAGGCGTGAAGGTCGCCGACGCCGTCATCCTGGCCTACGCGCGCGGCAAGACCAGCTTCTTCCCCGCACGCTCCGAGGGCATCATCGACATCATCCCGGCGGACCTGGTCGCCAACGGCATCCTGCTGTCCGCGGCGGAAGCACTGGCTGCGCCACCTGGCCACCGGATCTACCAGTGCTGCAGCGGGGCGGTCAATCCCGTCACCATGGGCGAGGTGATCCGCCTGATCCAGGACGAGTCGAAGCGCAACTGGCGCAAGTACGACCGCCTGTTCCACCAGGAGCCGACGCATACCTTCCGCGTGGTGGGCAACACTACCTTCCGGCTCGGGATGGGCGCCGTGCGTGCAGGTGTCGGCGCCTGGAGCATGCTGCGCCGCGCAACCGGCGCGCCCGGCGAATCGAAGGCGATGGAAAAGATGCGCACCACGCAGACGCTGGCGGTCACCTTTTCCGTCTACAGCCAGCCGCGCTACCGTTTCCACAGCAAGAACCTGCTGGCGCTGGCAAAGCGTTTCCGGCCCTACGACAAAATCCTGTTTCCGGTCGACGCGCGACTGGTCAACTGGCCGGATTACCTGTGCCGTATCCACATGGCCGGCCTGAACCGTTATGCGTTGTGGAAGAGAAATGCGAAACCGGTGGAGCCGATCGCACAGACGGCTACCCTGCCGGCAGCGGAAGCTGTCCGCTAAAGTTTCCTCATCATCAATTATCAATCTGCCATGTTGCGCGGGGAGCGTTGACTCCCCCGTGTTTCCGCTATCTAATGGCGCTCCACACTTAGCTTATTCATATTCTGTATAAGCAAAGTCGTGAAAAATTGTTGTCCTCCGCAGAACGCGCCACTACATTGCGTTTATTACCAAAAGTAATTCCGGCAGGGCAAAACATAACCGCATCCACAGGGCGTCACCCTCTTTCGCCCGCCGAACCCCGATGAAGCTTTCGTTCAACCAAATACAGAAGCGCTTTTCCGACCTGCACGTCATCGACAACTTCAGCCGCGAGTTTGAAGAAGGGCAGCTTGTCGCCCTGGTCGGCCCGTCCGGCTGCGGCAAGTCGACGCTGCTGCACATTGCCGCCGGGCTCGAAAAGCCGAGCGGCGGGCAGATGCTCGCCGGCGGCAA
>NZ_LSTO01000001.1:4686829-4707109 GCF_002211445.1 Noviherbaspirillum denitrificans
AGGGGTGGACATGTTCTGGGAAAAACGACTGGGAAGCTGGGTCGAAGGCATCCGCAGCCGCACCGCGCTGCCGCTGCGGCTTGAGCTATGGAACGGCAGCCGGCTGGACTTCGGCCAGCAGGCGCCGCAAGTCACCATCCGGGTGCCGCATGCGTCGGCACTCACCTATCTCCTGACTCCGTCGCTCTTCAATCTCGGCAAGGCCTATGTCGAGGGCAAGATCGAAGTCGAGGGCCGCGCGCGGGAAATCATCGCGGTCGGCAGCGCCCTCGCCCGCAACACACTGCAGCCGGAGGGCCGTTTCGCCCGCATTGCGCGCAGCATCCACCACACGCGCAAGCGGGACGAAGAAGCGATCCGCTACCACTATGACGTGTCAAACGACTTCTACCGGATGTGGCTGGACGAAAACATGGTGTACTCCTGCGCCTACTTCGAGCAGGGTGACGAAGACCTTGGCACCGCGCAGCTGAAGAAAATCGACCACATCCTCACCAAGATCCGGCTGCAACCCGGCCACACGCTGCTCGATGTCGGATGCGGATGGGGCGCGCTGGTCATGCGCGCTGCACAGAAGTTCGACGCGCGCTGCGTCGGCGTCACCCTGTCGCGCAACCAGTATGACCTCGCCAGGGAGCGCGTGAAAGAAGCCGGCCTCGCGGACCGCGTCGAGATCCGGCTCGAAGACTATCGCGATGTCACCGGAAAATTCGACCGGATCACGAGTGTAGGCATGTTCGAACATGTCGGCGCGCGGCATTTGCCGGAATATTTTTCCAAACTGGGCGCGCTGCTGGCCGATGACGGCATCGTGATGAACCATGGCATCACGACCACTGATCCGGACAATGGGGAAACCGCATTCGGCGGCGGCGAATTCATCGAGCAGTATGTGTTCCCGCACGGCGAACTCGCCCATCTCGGCACCGTGCTGACAGCGATGCAGCGTGGCGGGCTGGAAGCATTCGATGTGGAAAACCTGCGCCGCCACTATGCGCGCACCTGCGGCATCTGGGTTGAGAACTTCGAAGAACGGGCGGACCGGATACGCGGACTGGTGGATGACAAGCGCTTCCGCATCTGGCGTGTCTACCTCGCGGGATGTGCCTACGCGTTCGCGCAGGACTGGGTGTCGCTTTACCAGGTGGTGTGCACCAAGGCGAACCGCGACGCGTCCACGCTGCCGTGGTCACGCCGGTATATCTACAACTGAATCCTGGCGGCGTATTCGCGCAGCTTGTCCATGCCGGGCTCCTTGCGCGGCCACGTCAGGTCGACGCCGTCGTTGTCGTAACGCGGCAGCACATGCAGGTGCAGGTGCGGCACGGTTTGCCAGCCCGCAGGGCGGTTGGCCTGCAGGATGGTGATGCCGTCGGGCTCGAAGGCCGCCTGCACCGCCCTAGCAATATGATGCGCAGCGCGCATCATGGCCGCCGCCGATTCCTCGTCGGCATCCATCAGCGTGACATAGGGCTTGCGCGTCGCCACCAGCACGTGGCCGGGATTGACCTGCCCGGCGTCCATGAAGGCGAACACATATTCGTCTTCGTACACCTTCGCGCTCGGAATCTCGCCGTTGATGATCTTCTCGAATACCGTGCTCATCCTCACGCCTCTGCCCTGGCCTTGTCGGCAAACACCTTGCGGAATTTCGCGACCTTCGGCGCCACGACAAAGGCGCAGTAGCCCTGCATCGGATGCTGCCTGAAGTAATCCTGGTGGTAATCCTCGGCCTTGTAGTAGTCCGGCACCGGCGCGAGTTCGGTGACGATGGGCGCATCCCAGACAGCAGCCATGCAGGCGATCACCTGGCGCGCAATCTCGTGCTGCTCGGGCGAGTGGTAGTAGATCACCGACCGGTACTGCGTGCCGACATCGTTTCCCTGGCGATTGGGTGTCGTCGGGTCGTGGATGGTGAAGAAGATTTCGAGGATTTCACGGTAGCTCACGACCGCCGGATCGAATTCGATGCGCACGACTTCCGCATGGCCGGTATTGCCGTTGCAGACCTGTTCATAGCTCGGATTGGGCACTTGGCCGCCGGCATAGCCGTTCTCCACGTGCAGGATTCCCTTGAGCTCCTGATACACCGCTTCCAGACACCAGAAGCACCCGCCGCCCAGTGTTGCGATTTCCGACGCCATGATCCACTCCATGTGTTGATGTATTGACTTTAGCGCAAAGAACACGCAATGCCTATGTTGGCACGTTGATGAGCATCAACTATTTTCTTGCAGCTTCGCAGCGAACCCGCGGCGGGCGTGCGATACCGCTGGTGTATCATTTTCGCCACCTGTTGCCATTCATGAAAACCATGCTGCAAGCAAGCTCATTGGTGGATTCCCTCAAGCGCGAGCTGAAGGCGCGCGGCATTACCTATGCCGACCTCGCGGCCCGCATCAATATGTCAGAGGCGAGCGTCAAGCGCATGTTCTCGCAGAAGAATTTCACGCTGCAGCGGCTCGATGAAATCCTCGCCGCGACGCAGATCGACTTCCGCGACATCGCCTTCGCGGGACACGACGAATCGCGCCTGATCTCCGAACTCAGCCATGCGCAGGAAAAGGAAATCATCGGCGACACCAAACTGTTCATCGTCGCCGTCTCGGTGCTGAACCAGCTGACGCTGCAGCAGATCGTCCAGGTCTACCGGATGACCGAAGCCGAGGTGGTAAAGTGCCTGGTCCGACTCGACAAGATCGGCATCATCGAGCTGCTGCCGAACAACCGGGTCAGGCTGCTGATTTCGCGCACCTTCCGCTGGATTCCGGACGGTCCTATCCAGGCGCATTTCCGCGAACAGGCATACGGCGATTACCTCGATTCGCAGTTCAACGGCGACCATGAACTGCTGCGGCTCGTGAATGTCATGCTATCGAAGAAGTCCACTGCGGCGCTGCTCGAGCGCTTGAAACAGGTGGCGCGCGAATTCGCATTGCAACACCAGGAAGACGCCCGCCTGTCCTTCGAAGACCGGTACGCTGTCAGCATCCTGCTTGCCGCCCGTCCGTGGATGCCGAAGAGCTTCCAGGCCATGCTGCGCGACAAAGCGGTGCCGTCGCGCGTGGTGCGTCGCAAATAAGGTGCGCGTCCTTGTTTCTCGTCAAGGCAGGTTTTTCGGCATAATGGCTGAAACTACCCGGAATACAGATGTCACTTCAATCCTCCAGCGCCGGACCGCCCGAGTTCGACTCCCGGCAATTCCGAGATGCCCTGTCACAGTTCGCCACCGGCGTGACGATCATCACCACGCGCCTGCCTGACGGCACGTTCCTCGGTCTCACCGCCAGTTCATTCAACTCCGTATCGCTCGATCCGCCCCTGGTATTGTGGAGCCTGGCGCAAAAGGCAAACAGCCTGCCAGTCTTCACCGGCAATTCGCATTACGTGATCAATATCCTGTCAGGCAAGCAGGCCGCGCTGGCAGAGCGCTTCGCCAAACGCATCGAGAACCGTTTCGAAGGCGTGGAGTTCGAACTGTCGCATACTGGCCTGCCGATCCTGAAAGGCGTGGCTGCCTGGTTCGAATGCCATAACCGCAGCCGCTATCCCGAAGGTGACCATGTGATCTTCGTCGGTGAAGTCGAGCGTTGTGACGTCACGCCGCAACCGGCACTGGTCTTCCACAACGGAAAATTTTCAGCCACTACCCCCGCCAAGTAACAACAAGGGACACGACATGAGCAAATCGAAAGCGCAATTCCAATGGGACGACCCATTGCTGCTCGACCAGCAGCTCACCGATGACGAGCGCATGGTGCGCGACGCCGCGCACGCCTACTGCCAGGACAAGCTGCAGCCGCGCATCCTCGAAGCCTTCCGCCACGAGAAGACCGACCCCGCGATCTTCCGCGAGATGGGCGAACTCGGCCTGCTCGGCCCGACCATTCCCGAACAGTACGGCGGCCCCGGCCTCAATTACGTCAGCTATGGCCTGATCGCGCGCGAAGTGGAGCGCGTCGACTCCGGCTACCGCTCGATGATGAGTGTGCAGTCTTCGCTGGTGATGGTGCCGATTTTCGAATTCGGCACCGAAGCGCAAAAGCAGAAATACCTGCCGAAGCTGGCGAAGGGCGAATGGATCGGCTGCTTCGGCCTGACCGAGCCGAACCATGGTTCCGATCCGGGCTCGATGGTCACGCGCGCGAAAAAGGTGGCCGGCGGATACAGCCTGTCGGGCGCCAAGATGTGGATTTCCAATTCTCCGATCGCTGATGTATTCGTCGTGTGGGCGAAGGACGATGCGGGCGACATCCGCGGCTTCATCCTCGACAAGGGCATGAAGGGTTTGTCCGCACCAGCGATCCACGGCAAGGTCGGCTTGCGCGCGTCGATCACCGGCGAGATCGTGATGGATGAAGTGTTCTGCCCGGACGAGAATGCCTTCCCGGAAGTGCGCGGCCTGAAGGGTCCGTTCACCTGCCTGAACTCCGCACGCTACGGCATCGCCTGGGGCGCGCTGGGCGCGGCGGAAGATTGCTGGCACCGCGCACGTCAATACGTGCTCGACCGCAAGCAGTTCGGCAAGCCGCTGGCAGCCAACCAGCTGATCCAGAAAAAGCTGGCCGACATGCAGACCGAGATCACGCTCGGCCTGCAGGGCTGTCTGCGCCTCGGACGCATGAAGGATGAAGGGACTGCCTCGCCGGAAATCACGTCCATCATGAAGCGCAATTCCTGCGGCAAGGCGCTCGATATCGCCCGCGTGGCGCGCGACATGCTGGGTGGGAACGGGATTTCCGATGAATTCGGCATCATCCGGCACATGGTGAACCTGGAGGTGGTCAACACCTATGAAGGCACGCACGACATCCACGCGCTGATACTTGGACGTGCGCAGACCGGCATCCAGGCGTTCCAGTAAATCCGGCTTCCACAAAAACAAACCCCGTCCGCTGCAGCTGCAACGGACGGGGTTTCCTTTTCTTGGTCAGAGCCAGCCGCGCTTGCGCATTTCGTCCGTGACCAGATCTGCGATCAGCTTATAGCCGAGTGGCGTCGGATGCACGGTGTCGGCGTACAGGAAGGTATCCGTGGCGCCAGCCGCCAGGTTCGCCTTGGTGCAGACAAGCGAGGAGCCGAGCGGATTCTTCGCAGGCGTCAGGTCGCATGCAGGCGACGTGACATTCGTCAGCCCGTACTTCGACGGGTTGGCGCTTTGTTCGCGTCCGACGGTATAGGCATCTACCAGCAGCACATCGGTGCCGGCCAGACCCTGCTGCAACTGTGCATTGAAAGTAGTGACCATGGTGCTGAGCAGCGACTGTATGTCCGCGCTCTGTGCCAGCGCGAACGGCGTCTTGCTCACATCCGGCACGTTCACCACGACCACATGCCTTGCGCCCTTGCCGAGCACGAGGTTCTTCACATAACCGCCCAACTCTGCACCGGCCGTACCCATCGCCGTGACTGCGGCAGTGGGGCTGCCACCTGCGCCGACCGTAGCGAGGTTGATGAACACATCGTTGGCACCGGCCATGACGAACACGATTTCATTGCCGGCAAACGTGCCGCCCCTGGTGTTGAGGTGATTCTGGATCTGCGTTGCGACCGGCACGGTGAGCTGGCCGAGAATTGCATTGGTACCGCCCAGCGCCTTGTTGCCCGGGCCGACCGGATTGGTTACGCGCGCGCCGCCCTGGGCGTACGCGGTGCAATTGGTGAAGGTGGTCACCGGCACGGAAAAGCCCTGGGCAGGATCGCCGTCAAGGCCGGTTTGTACCGGACACGGTGCGGCGACATTCAGCCTGGTCGCCATCAGTTCGATCCAGTTCCTGGCGGATGGATCATTGACGGTGTATTTACCGCCGCCAAGTGCCTTCACCGAACCGACCGCATAGGTGCCGACGTCGCTCAGGCTGTCGCCAAAGGAAACGAGGTTGCTGAATTGGGGCGTATCGTTGCCGCCGCAGCCGGCCAGGACGGCGGCTGATAGCAGCGCCGCTGCGAAATAGGTATGGCGCATCTGGTCTCCTGTTATCAAATATTTTCCATTGGAAAGAAAAGCGAACGAGTGTGCCTTTCCATGGCTAGTATGTCATCGATGCGGGCTGGACGCCTAGATGATCACCCTGCAATCCAGAGGGCAACTTTAGAGCGTTAGCTCTAGGCGAGGAGACGGGAGAGGATGCCTTGCGAGTCGTGCGCGGCGCGGCGCAGGCGGTCGTTGATGCCTTGCCATGCGTCTTCTGCCGGAAGGGCTTCGACGAGGATGACGTCGGCGCTTGCACCGTCCATTGCGCGTAGTGCAGCGTAGAGGCCGTACGCATAGCCTTCCGGGTCAACCGGCATCAGCTGCTGCTCCAAGGCTGATGCATCAGCAGCGTGTGTACGCCGGATGAGCGCAAAGCTGCGGCCGACAGCGGTGAGCCGGTCGATTGTATTCGCCAGTTCTGCCGGCTGCACTAGGGCCACCGGCGTGCGCGGCGCGTAATGCGCTTCAAGCGTACCCGACGCTCGTGGTGCGGCGGCATCCGGGGCGCACGGCAGCATGCCGATTGCCTGCTCGATCTGAGCAGCGCTGATATGCCCCGGTCGTAACAGCACGGGTCCGTGCGTGGCCATGCGGCTGAGGTCGACGATCGTCGATTCGATCCCGACTTCGCTCTGTCCGCCTTCGAGGATGCATGCCAGCGGACTGCCCGCGCCGGTGCCGAATTCATCGCGCACATGCTGCGCGGTGGTGGGACTGACGTGGCCGAATCGGTTAGCCGAAGGCGCGGCGACGCCGCCCTTCCCGCCCTTGAATTCGCGCAGCAGCGCCTGCGCAACCGGATGCGAGGGGCAACGCAGGCCCACCGAATCCTGGCCGCCGGAAACGGCATCGGGAATGTGCGGCGCACGCTTGAGGATCAGGGTCAGCGGCCCCGGCCAGAAGGCATCGATCAGTTTGTACGCTTCGGCAGGAATGTCCGTTGCCCAGTAGCCGACGTCAGCGCCCGGCGCCAGATGGACGATGACCGGATGGTTGGACGGCCGGCCCTTCGCTTCGTAGATCTTCGCCACGGCTTGCGGATTCTCCGCATCGGCACCGAGGCCGTAGACGGTCTCGGTCGGCAGGGCGACGAGTTCGCCCTGTTCCAGCTTGCGCGCCGCCGCCTTGATGGCCGGCATGTCCAGTGGCTGCTGCGACATGATCAGAACGGAATGCCGAGGATGCCGCAGGCGGCACGAAGATTTTGCTGCGCCAGTTCCAGCGTCGGGTCGACGAAGGTGATGTGGCCCATCTTGCGTCCGCGGCGCGGGTCGTCCTTGCCGTAGAGATGCAGGTTCGCGCCGGGCAAGGCGAGGATCTTGTCCCACGCCGGTTCACGCGGTGTATCGCTGTCGCCTTCGAACCAGACATCGCCGAGGATGTTCAACATCACCGCCGGCGAATGCTGGCGCACGTCGCCGAGCGGCAGGCGTGCCATCGCGCGGGCCTGCTGCGCGAACTGGCTGGTGACGCAGGCATCGATGGTGTAGTGGCCGCTGTTGTGCGGACGCGGCGCCATCTCATTGACGACCAGCGAGCCGTCCTGCAGTACGAAGAATTCGATACACAGTACGCCGACGTAACCGAGTTGCGCAATGATGGACAGCGCCGCGGCCTGTGCCTTGGCTGCCGTTTCGGCGCAGACGTTCGGACCGGGGACGGTCGTGGTGAACAAAATGCCATCGCGGTGCACGTTCTCCGCGATCGGATACACCACCGATTCGCCGTCCGCGCCACGTGCGGTCAGCACGGAAACCTCATAGGCCAGCGGCAGCATCTTTTCGAGCACGCAGGCGACACCGCCCATGCCGGCGAAGGCGTTGCGCACGTCGTCCTTTGACTTCACGCGCACCTGTCCCTTGCCGTCGTAACCCATGCGCACTGTCTTCAGGATGCCGGGGAACAGCGCGTCGGGAATGGCGTCGATGTCGTCGTTGCCGAGAATGGCCTTGTAGGGCGCGGGCAGCACGCCGGAAGTGGGTGCGCATCCGGTAAAGAAACGCTTTTCCTCGAGGCGGTCCTGCGCCACGGAGACGCATGCCGCGCCCGGCGCGACAAAGGTGCGCTCGGCGAGGAAAGCCAGGCTCTGCGCCGGAACGTTTTCGAATTCGGTGGTGACGGCTGCACACTTCAACGCGAGTTCCGCGAGCGCAGCTTCGTCATCGTACTTCGCGCAAATCAGGTGGTCGGCCGCATGGCCCGCGGGGCAATCGCGCGCGGGTTCAAGCACCGCGACCTTGAAACCCATCATCTGCGCCGCATGCACGAACATGCGGCCCAGCTGGCCACCGCCCATCACACCGAGCCAGGTAGCGGGCGTTGCGGACGGCACGAAGGATTGAAACTTGTCGCTCATGCCGGCAGCGTCATTGCAAAGGCGGCCTGCGTCTGCTTCTCGCGGAATTCCTGCAGTTTGGCAGCCAGTTTGTCATCGGTGGTGGCGAGGATCGCAACGGCGGTCAGCGCGGCGTTGGCGGCGCCGGCTTCGCCGATGGAGAAGGTCGACACCGGGATGCCCTTCGGCATCTGCACGATCGACAGCAGCGAGTCTTCGCCGCGCAGGTACTTGGACGGCACCGGCACGCCGAGCACCGGAACGATGGTCTTCGCGGCGACCATGCCCGGAAGGTGGGCCGCACCGCCGGCGCCGGCGATGATGGCGCGCAGGCCGCGTTCGCGCGCAGTCTCTGCGTACTCGAACATCTGGTCCGGCATGCGGTGCGCGGAAACGACCTTCGCTTCATAGGGAATGCCGAACTCCTTCAGCATCGTCACCGCATTCTGCATCACGTCCCAGTCGGACGAGGAACCCATGATGACGCCGACCAGCGGCTTCTCGTTCTGTGCGCTCATGTCAGTCCTTCAGCTTTTCGCCGGTCAGGCGCTCGAGCGCTTCGCGGTACTTAGCGCCGGTCTTCTCGATGACATCGGCAGGCAGGGCCGGTGCGGGCGGCGTCTTTTTCCAGTCCTTCAGCGTTTCCAGGTAATCGCGCACGAACTGCTTGTCGAAGGATGGCGGCGACATGTCCGGCGCATAGGAATCCGCCGGCCAGAAGCGCGAGGAGTCGGCGGTCAGCACTTCATCCATCAGGTGCAGCGTGCCGTTCTCGTCGAGGCCGAATTCGAACTTGGTGTCGGCGATGATGATGCCCTTGGTCGCAGCGTAGTCGGCTGCGGTCTGGTACAGCTTGATGCTGATGTCGCGCATTTTTGCGGCCAGCTCCTTGCCGATGCGGTTCTCCATTTCGGCAAAGCTGATGTTTTCGTCATGCTCCCCCAGGTCGGCCTTGGCGGCCGGCGTGAAGATCGGCGTCGCCAGCTTGTCTGCCTGGCGCAGGCCCTTCGGCAGCTCGATGCCGCAGATGGTGCCGGTCGCCTGGTAATCCTTCCAGCCGGAACCGATGATGTAGCCGCGCACGACCGCCTCGACCAGGATCGGTTTCAGGCGCTTGGCGACCACGGCGCGGCCTCGTACCTGCTCCACCTCGTCCGGCGCCACCACGGATTCCGGCGCGACGCCGGTCAGGTGATTGGGGACGATATCGCCCAGCTTCGAGAACCAGAAATCGGACATCTGGTTCAGCACCTTGCCCTTGCCGGGGATCGGTTCGTTCATCACGACGTCGAACGCGGACAGGCGGTCGGTGGTCACGATGAGGATCTTGTCGTCGCCGACAGCGTAGTTGTCACGCACTTTGCCGCGGCCGAGCAGCGGAAGGGACTTGATGGTGGACTGGTAGAGGCTGTTCATGGGGGTTTCCAAAAAAGCTAAACCGGCGGGTGCCGAACACGCCGCCGGTTGTTTGTTTCCGAAGCTGGATTTTACTGCACGATCTGGGCGAGTTCACCCTTCTTGTACTTTTCGGCCATCTTCTCGAGGGTGATCGGCTTGATCTTGCCGGCCTGGCCTTCGCAACCGAAAGCGAGGAAGCGTGCCTTGCAGACCAGCTTCGCGGCTTCGCGTGCCGGCTTCAGGTATTCGCGCGGGTCGAACTTGGACGGGTTTTCGACGAAGAAGCGGCGGATCGCACCGGTCATCGCCAGGCGGATGTCGGTGTCGATGTTGATCTTGCGCACGCCGTGCTTGATGCCTTCCTGGATTTCCTCGACCGGCACGCCATAGGTTTCCTTCATGTCGCCGCCGAATTCACGGATCTCGGCCAGCAGTTCCTGCGGCACGGACGAGGAACCGTGCATCACGAGGTGGGTGTTGGGGATGCGTGCGTGGATTTCCTTGATGCGCTGGATCGCCAGGATGTCGCCCGTCGGCTTGCGGGAGAACTTGTAGGCGCCGTGGGAGGTGCCGATGGCGATCGCGAGTGCGTCGCACTGGGTCTGCTTGACGAAGTCGGCAGCCTGGTTGACGTCGGTCAGCAGCTGTTCGCGGGTCATGGTGCCTTCCGCGCCGTGGCCGTCTTCCTTGTCGCCCTTCATGGTTTCGAGCGAGCCGAGCACGCCCAGTTCAGCTTCGACGGTGACGCCGATCGAGTGCGAAAACTCGACCACCTTGCGCGACACTTCGACGTTGTATTCGTAGCTGGCGACGGACTTGCCGTCTTCCATCAGCGAGCCGTCCATCATGACCGAGGTGAAGCCGGACTTGATCGCGGCCATGCAGACTGCCGGCGACTGGCCGTGGTCCTGGTGCATGACGACCGGGATGTGCGGATAGGCTTCGACAGCGGCTTCGATCAGGTGGCGCAGGAAGGCTTCGCCGGCGTATTTGCGCGCACCTGCGGAGGCTTGCATGATGACCGGGGAATTGACTTCGTCGGCCGCCTGCATGATGGCGGTGACCTGTTCCAGGTTGTTGACGTTGAACGCCGGCAGGCCGTAACCGTTTTCAGCAGCGTGGTCGAGCAGTTGACGCATGGATACGAGAGGCATGGTAATTCTCCAAACAATGAAATTAGTATTCGCCGATCTTCATGATCTTCAGGGCGTTGGTGCCGCCTACCTGGCCCATCGGTTCGCCCCAGGTGACGACAATCATGTCACCTTTCTGCACCACTCCTTTGGCAAGGAGCAAATCCTGCGCCTCTTTCAGCACCGCTTCGCGGTCGCTGGAATGCGCGAGTTCAAAGGTCGTGACGTTCCGGTACAAGGCCGCCTTGCGCTGCGTGCCGAGCACGGGCGTGAGCGCGAAGATGGGAATGTCGATGTTGTGGCGGCTCATCCAGAGCGCGGTGGAGCCGGACTCGGTCAGTGCCGCAATCGCCTTCACGCGCAGGTGATAGGCGGTGAACAGCGCACCGTAGGCGATCGACTGGTCGATACGGGTGAACGTGGCGTTCAGGAAGTCGGCGTCCAGCTTGATGACGTCGGATTTCTCGGCTTCGAGGCAGATTGCCGCCATTGCTTCGACGGTCTCGACCGGATACTTGCCGGAGGCGGTTTCGGCCGAGGTCATCACTGCATCGGTGCCGTCCAGCACTGCATTCGCGACGTCGCTCACTTCGGCGCGCGTCGGCACCGCGTTAACGATCATCGACTCCATCATCTGCGTGGCCGTAATCGCCAGCTTGTTCGATGCACGCGCCATCTTGATCATGCGCTTTTGCAGCGCGGGCACTGCGGCATTGCCGACTTCCACGGCGAGATCGCCGCGCGCCACCATGATGCCGTCGGAAGCGTCGAGGATCTCCTGCAGTGCGGGAATCGCTTCGGCGCGTTCGATTTTGGCGATCATCTGCGGCTTGTGGCGGGTCGATTCGCCGGCGATGTTGGCCAGCTGGCGCGCCATGATCATGTCGGTCGCGCTCTTCGGGAAGGACACGGCGATGTAATCCGTCTTGAAGCTCATCGCAGTCTTGATGTCTTCCATGTCCTTGGCCGTCAGCGCCGGCGCGGACAGGCCGCCGCCGAGGCGGTTGATGCCCTTGTTGTTGGACAGCTCGCCGCCGATCTTGACGGTGGTGTGGATCGCGTTGCCGACCACCTTGTCGACCACCAGCACGATCAGACCGTCGTTGAGCAGCAGCACATCGGCAGGCTTGATGTCGCGCGGCAGTTCCTTGTAATCGAGGCCGACGGTCGCCTGGTTGCCGAGGTCACAATCGGCGTCGAGCACGAACTTGCTGCCGTTTTCAAGGAAGATCTTGCCGTTTTCGAACTTGCCGATGCGGATCTTCGGCCCCTGCAGGTCGGCCATGATGGCGACTTCTCGACCGCATTCCGCGGCGATCTTGCGCACCAGTTCCGCGCGGTCGATATGGTCCTGGGCCTTGCCGTGGGAGAAATTCAGGCGCACGACATTGACACCGGCTTCAACCATGCGCTTCAGGATCTCCGGATCGCTGGAAGCGGGACCGATGGTGGCGACGATTTTTGTAGCTCTGATCATGTGAAAACCTTTGCAGTCTGCGAACGGTGAGCGGCGGCGCAACGCGCGCCGCCTGCCTGGATTACTTCGCGCGCTGCAAGAGAATGTCGACTGCGGGCAGGGTCTTGCCTTCGAGGAATTCGAGGAAGGCGCCGCCGCCGGTCGAGATATAGCCGACCTTGTCGGCAATGTTGTACTTCGCGATGGCTGCCAGTGTATCGCCGCCGCCGGCAATCGAAAATGCCTTGGAATCGGCAATCGCCATCGCCAGCGTCTTGGTGCCTTCGCCGAACTGGTCGAACTCGAACACGCCGACCGGACCGTTCCAGACGACCGTACCGGCCTGAGCGATCTGCTGCGCCAGTTGGGCGGCGGTCTTCGGACCGATGTCGAGGATCATGTCATCGTCGGCCACGTCCTTCACATCCTTGATGGTGGCGGCTGCGGTGGCGGAAAACTCCTTCGCGCAAACGACGTCGACCGGGATCGGCACCGATGCGCCGCGCTTGGCCAGCATGTCGATGATGGCTTTTGCTTCGTCAACCAGGTCCGCTTCCGCGAGCGACTTGCCGATCTTGAGGCCGGCAGCCAGCATGAAGGTGTTTGCGATGCCGCCGCCGATGATCAGGTTGTCGACCTTATCGGCCAGCGACTTGAGGATGGTCAGCTTGGTGGATACCTTGGAGCCGGCCACGATGGCCGCCAGCGGACGGGCGGGCTGGCCGAGGGCCTTGCCGAGCGCATCCAGTTCCGCCGCGAGCAGCGGACCGGCGCAAGCGACCGGCGCAAACTTGGCGATGCCGTGGGTGGTGGCTTCGGCGCGGTGGGCGGTGCCGAATGCGTCGTTCACGTACACGTCGCACAGCTTGGCCATCTTCTGCGCGAGTTCGTCACTGTTCTTCTTCTCGCCCTTGTTGACGCGGCAGTTTTCGAGCAGCACGACCTGGCCCGGCGCGACGTCCACGCCGTCGACCCAGTTCTGCTTCAGCTCGACAGGCTTGCCGAGCAATTCGGACAGGCGTTTGGCGATAGGCGCCAGTGAGTCTTCGGGCTTGAATTCGCCTTCCGTCGGACGGCCGAGGTGCGAGGTCACCATGACGGCAGCGCCCGCCTCCAGTGCTTGCTGGATGGCCGGCACGGATGCGCGGATACGGGTGTCTTCAGTGATGTTGCCTGCGTCGTCCTGCGGAACGTTGAGATCGGCGCGGATGAATACGCGTTTGCCCTGGAGTTGGTTGCGTGCGATGAGATCGCTCAGACGATTGAATTGCATGGCGTCGGACGGAATTGAAAAAGTGGAAAGATTGGGAAACCAGCTATTTTACCGCACCGCACTCCTCCCAAAAACCGTTTTGGCGCGGATTCGGGCTACAACATGACGCGCAGCAAACTGTACAGAGCCATCCCGACAATGATGGTTCCGAGCAGGTGCCGCGTCGTCAGGAAAAACGCCGCAGCGCCGATTCCGGCCAGCAGCTTGGGGTTCATCCAGCTTAGCTGCAGCGCACCATTCACCATCACCAGGTCCGGCGCGACAATCGCCGCCAGTGCTGCGGCAGGCGCATAACGGAGCGCGTGCTGCACCTTCGGCGGCAGCTTGACCGCATGTCCGAGCAGGAAGAACGAGCATCGCGTCACGATCGTCGCAACGGTCAGCAAGACGATCGTCAACCAGGTATCTGCTGCGTTCATGCCTTTCCTTTCTTGTCCTTCCAGATATCGGCAACCATGGCCGCTGCCATGCCGAGAATGACCGCGAGCAGCAAGCCCAGGCGGTACGGCAGCGACGCCGCTGCGACCGCGACGACACTTGCCACGACAACGCCAACCAATGCCGCCGAATTGACTGTGAGCGGGATGGTGATTGCGAGCAGCGCCAGCGTTCCCGCGAAGCCGATGCCCCAGCTTTCAGGAATCTGACTGCCGAGCAGGATGCCGATGATCGAACCGCCCTGCCATGCCATCCAGTTGGTGTAGCAGATGCCGTTGAAAAAACCGACCTTGCCTTCGGTCTTGTGCACCGTCTCGGCCGGGAAGCGGCGAGGAAACAAGGCCATCGTAATGTCAGCGTTGAAGTAGCCATGCCACAGGCGCTTGTGCCATGGCAGGTGCGCAAAGTGCGGCGCGATGGCGGCGGCGAAGATGACGAAGCGCAGGTTGACAACCAGCGCCGTGAGGAAGACCACCCAGACGGGCACATTCGCGGCAATCAGCGGCAGCGACGCCAGCTGCGCCGAACCGGCGAACACCAGGAAGGTCATACCCAGCGCCTGCCAGAGGGTCAGCCCGGTCTTCACCATGGCCATCCCGGTCACCATGCCCCAGGCGCCAATGCCGAGCATGGTCGGCGCGCAGGCCTTGACGCCTTCGCGATAGGCGCGCTTTTCGAGATCGGCTGTGTTCTCGGGCGCCGTGCTTGCTTGTGTATTGCTCATCGTTCGGGTTCGGGAACCGTGCAGCGCTTGTGGCGCTGTCGTGTTCAATTGATAACAGCGCGTACGCCGTCGTGACAGAGGCAGAAATGCCGAAGCCACATTCTACAGATGAATTTTCACCCCCGTTGGAGTGCGCTAGAATCGTGGTTTTGCAACGATTTTGGAGAGCACAACATGTCCATGGCCGACCGCGACGGAAAGATCTGGAAAGATGGCGAACTGATTGACTGGCGCGACGCGCAGGTACACGTGCTCACGCACACACTGCACTACGGCATGGGCGTGTTCGAAGGCGTGCGCGCGTACAAAACCGACAAGGGCACTGCGATCTTCCGCCTGAAGGAGCACACGCAGCGCCTGTTCAACTCCGCCAAGATCTTCCAGATGAAGATTCCGTTCGACCTGGAGACGCTGATCGAAGCGCAGCGCACCGTGGTCCGCGAAAACAAGCTGGAGTCCTGCTACCTGCGTCCGCTGGTCTGGATCGGCTCCGAGAAGCTTGGTATCTCCGCCAAGGGCAACACCATCCACGTCGCCGTCGCAGCATGGCCGTGGGGCGCCTACCTCGGTGAAGACGGCCTGGCCAAGGGCATCCGCGTGAAGACCTCGTCCTTCACCCGTCACCATGTGAACGTGTCGCTGGTGCGCGCGAAGGCCTGCGGCTACTACATCAACTCCATCCTGGCTAACCAGGAAGCGCTGGCTGACGGCTACGACGAAGCCCTGCTGCTCGACACCGAAGGCTATGTCTCCGAAGGCTCCGGCGAAAACGTCTTCGTCATCAAGAACGGCAAGATCTACACGCCCGACCTCGCCTCCTGCCTCGATGGCATCACCCGCGACGCGGTGCTGACGATGGCGCGCGACCTCGGCATCCCGGTCATCGAAAAGCGCATCACGCGCGATGAAGTCTACTGCTGCGACGAAGCCTTCTTCACCGGCACCGCCGCCGAGATCACCCCCATCCGCGAACTCGACAACCGCCAGATCGGCGAAGGCAAGCGCGGCCCGATCACCGAGAAGCTGCAGTCGCTGTTCTTCGACGTGGTTGCCGGCAAAGCGCCGCAGTACGAGCACTGGCTCACCCTGGTTTAATCACTCTGGAAATCGTCATGACCCAATCCACGCAAGTCACGAGTTACGTCGAACTCGACGGCACCGACCTACCGGCCTACTGCCCGAATCCGCAGATGCCGATCTGGTCCACGCATCCGCGCGTCTTCATCGCCCTCGACCATCACGGCGAAGGCAAGTGCCCGTATTGCGGCACGACGTACAAGCTCAAGCCGGGAGCAGTCGTCAAGGGTCACTGATCCCCGACGCCAGTCCCGCCGACGGCCCGGTTTCAGGAATGAACCGGGCCGTCGGCTTTCCGGCCTCCGGCATTGTTCTATACTGTCTGTTTTTACAACGTCCGGCGAACCGCAGGACAGCGTTCTGCACGGAAAGGATGGGCGGCTGCCATGCCCAAGCTAAACAGGATTTTCGAAACACCCGAAGAAATTGAAGCCGCGTTCTATGAGGCAATCAGCCGCGCCGATGTCGACGCGGTCATGTCGCTCTGGTCGGATGAGGAAGATGTCGTCTGCATCCATCCGGGAGCGCCGCGCCTCGTGGGGCATGCATCGATCCGCGCGTCCTGGGAGCAGATCTTCGAACAGGGCGGCGTCGAAATCAGACCGGTCCAGCTGCACGTGACGCAGAATATGATGACCTCGATCCACAACATCATCGAGGAAGTCCATCGCAACATGTCACGCCAGCCGGACATCCACATTCTTGCCACCAACGTCTACATGAAAACGCCGCAGGGCTGGCGTATTGCCACCCACCATGCCTCGGTCGTTCCGGGCGAGGCGCCGGCCTCCACGTCGGTCTCGGCGCTTCTGCATTGAACGTCCATGAAATACGCAGCGCCAACGTGGCTGCCCGGCGGCCACCTGCAGACGATCTTTCCGGCGAAATGCATTCTCAAGCCGAAGGTGCAATACCGCCGCGAACGCTGGCGCACGCCGGATGCGGATTTCATCGATATAGATTTCGTTGACGGACAGCCCGGACAACCTTTCGTCGTGCTCTTCCATGGGCTGGAGGGATCGTCCGACAGCCATTACGCACGCGCCCTGATGGCGCATGTTGCCTCGCTCGGGTGGTCGGGTGCGGTGCCGCATTTCCGCGGATGCTCCGGCGAACTCAACCAGGCGCCGCGCTTCTATCACTCCGGCGACGCGCAGGAAGTGGACTGGATCGTCCGACACCTCACTGACGCATGGAAGAAGCGCGAACCGTCCGCGCGTTTCTACGCCGCCGGCGTCTCGCTGGGCGGAAATGCGCTGCTTCGCTGGCTGGGGGAGTCGCAGCGTGCGGCACGCATCGTCGACGCCGCTTGCGCCGTCTCGGCACCGCTCGATCTCGCGGGTGGCGGCGCTGCGCTGTCACGCGGTTTCAACATGGTGTACACCCGCATGTTCCTGCAGACGCTGAAGCCGAAGTGCCTGCAGAAACTCAAGCAATTCCCCAAACTCTTCGACCGCGACACCATGCTGGGCGCGCGCAACCTGTACGAGTTCGACAATGTGGTGACTGCGCCGCTGCACGGGTATCGCGACACGGACGACTACTGGCATCGCGCAAGCGCGAAACATGTGCTCAACGACATCGCCGTTCCTACGCTCGTACTGAATGCAAGGAATGACCCCTTCCTGCCCGCGCAGCACCTGCCAAAGACCGCCTCACGGGATGTGACGCTCGACTATCCTGAACATGGTGGACACGTCGGCTTCGCCAACGGCGCGCTACCGGGCCGTCTCGATTGGCTGCCCCGGCGTATGATTGGTTTTCTGGAAAGTGCTGCGAGCTGAAGATGGATGAGATCGTCAAACAGGCAATGGCCAAATGGCCCAACGTGCCGCACTGCTACGGCTGGCTGGCGCTGGATGCGCGCGGAAACTGGCGCATGCGCGACGAACGCGCGCAGGCGTTGAAGCTGGCCGGGGACCGTATCGGCAACCCCGCGCTGCTCGGTTTCATCAACCGCAATTACCTCTGTGACGACAAGGGCCGCTGGTATTTCCAGAATGGTCCGCAACGGGTGTACATCAACCTTGAAGCGACGCCTTTCATCGCGCGCACCGATCCGGTACACGGCCTCATCCTGCATACCGGGGACGCGGTGGAATCGATCGATGCGGTGTGGATGACGGAGAACGGCCTGTTGCTGCTGCAAAGCGGTGGCCGGCTGGCCCAGCTTGACGACCGTGACATGGCGCAATGCCTGGTGCACCTGCATATCAATGGCATGCCGGCGGACGATGAAAGGCTGCTTGCCTGGCTCGGCGAACCATCGGACGAAGCGAAGGTGACACTCGAGTTTGGCGGCAAGCACCATCCTGTCGCGCGGCTGGAAGGCGACATCGCGCAGCGCTTCGGCTTCACACCGCAGCCACAACCCGACGCTGCATAAGACCTCAGCGTTCGCGCTGGCCGTCCTTCATTTCTTCCATCCAGCGCGCCTTGAATTCGCGTTCGCGCGCATCGATCATCGCCTGGTCGTAGAACGATGCGTCCGGTGCGCTGCGTGCAATCCCGAGTTGCTGGATCGCCGCCGGCACGCTGCCTTGCAATGCATACGCTTCCGCCAGCGAGAGGTGCTGGAGCGCTTGCTTGCCTTGTTCCGCGTAGGCCTTCGCAAGTTGCTCGTGCAATTTGGGTTCCTGGCGATAGAGCTGTGCCTGGTCGCGCAGGTAGGCCACTGCGGCATCAAGTTTTCCCGAGGCGATCAATGCATCCGCGTACTGGCGGGCGATGCCGCGCGAAACCGGAAACTTCTGGCGCGCTGCTTCGGCTTCCTTCAATGCCTCTTCCGCCTGCCCGGCTGCGAGCTTGATGTCGATTGCCATGCTGGTCATCGCTATGCCTTGCGCAGGAGCCCCCGGCCCCTGCGCGGTGATCGATTCCTGAAGCAGCGCTTGCGCCCGGCTGTACGCCCCCTGGCGCAACGCGATGAATGCCTTGCCGTAGAGCGCGGCGACGATCTGGGGCCGCGTTTTTTGCTGCATCTGAGTATCGAAAGCGACGGCTGCGTCACGAAGTCCCTGCGCGGTCGTATCCTGCAGCACGCGCAGCCGCGCGCGGACAAGATGGAAGTCGAGGCTGTCGGCACGCTGTCGGTAACGTTGGTCGCGGGTACGTGCCTGGATGTCTGCAATTCGCTCCGTGGTCAGCGGGTGTGAGCGGAGATAGGCCGGCGCCGCATCGGTATAGCCGCGGGTAGCGGCCTGCATGCGCCCGAAGAAGGCAATCATGCCCGACGTGTCAAAACCCGCGTCGCGCAGGATCTGCAACCCGATACGGTCGGCCTCGCGTTCGGCATCCCTGCTGAAATTGAGTTGCCGCTGGATGGCCACGCCCTGCCCGCCCATCAGCAGCGCCGCTGATGTATCCGGACTGCCCCGCGCCGCCAACGCCGCCAGCACCGCAGCCGCCAGCGGGATCAGCGAATCCTGCCGCTGCTGGCCGATCATCCTGGCGATATGCCGCTGGGCAACGTGGCCGATTTCGTGTGCCAGCACTGAGGCGAGTTCCGATTCATTCTGCGCCGCCAACATGAGCGCGGAGTGAACGCCGATGAATCCGCCTGGCAACGCAAAGGCGTTCAGCATGGAATCGCGCACGGCGAAAAAGAAATAGTCGTAACCCGCCTCCCCGCGTGCTTCCGGCCGGACCGCCAGCAGGCTGTTGCCGAAACTGTTCAGGTATTCGGTGGTCGGCGCATCGTCGAGGTAATCCCGGTCACGCCGGATGTCGCGCATGATCTGCTCGCCGAGCTTTCGTTCAACTAGTGGCGAGAGTTCAGCGCGTTCGGTGTCGCCAAGGTTGGGGAGGGTCTGGGCAAACGAGACCGGGGACGAGGGCAAAGCGCAGGCCGTGGCGATGACCGCCGAGCACAGGAGCTTGCGCGCCGCGCCGGTTCGGGAAAGGGACGTTTTCGATTTCACGGTGCTATGATACCGCGACCCTTCAAACCATCAAGGCAGTTCCTCTTCCCACCAATGAATGCAAAGAAAGAAAGCGGCGCCGCCGCAGGACAACAAGGCTTGACGCATTTCGACGCGTCGGGACAGGCGCACATGGTCGACGTCGGCACGAAGGACGAAACCCACCGGATTGCAGTGGCAACCGGTACGATCCGCGTGAAGCCGGAAACCATTGCGCTCATTACCTCCGGAACAGCAAAAAAGGGCGATGTCCTTGGTATTGCGCGCCTTGCCGCAATCATGGGATCCAAGCGCACCAGCGACCTGATCCCGCTGTGCCATCCGATTGCGCTGACGCGTGTCGCGGTCGACTTCGAAGTCGACACGGAGGCATCGAGCGTGACATGTACTGCTACTGCTGAGACCTATGGCAAGACGGGCGTGGAGATGGAAGCGCTGACGGCGGTGCAGGTTGGATTGCTGACGATTTATGATATGTGCAAGGCAGTGGATCGCGGCATGACGATCACGGATGTGCGCTTGCTGGAGAAAAGGGGGGGGAAGTCGGGGGAT
>NZ_LSTO01000001.1:4707119-4716970 GCF_002211445.1 Noviherbaspirillum denitrificans
ATGCGGTTGGTCCAGCCGCTGAAGCCCAGGCTTTCAATGATGGCCTTGAAGGTCGAGGCGTTCAGCGTCTGCCCTTCCACCGGCTTTGCATCCCACAACAGGTAAAGGAGGATGATGCCGCTGGCGGTGAAGGCCAGCGAGAGCGCCATGTAGATCATGGTCATCTTGCCGGTGCGCACGCGCGGTTCGGCGAGGATGTTGACGTTGTTCGATACCGCTTCCAGGCCGGTATAGGTACCGCCGCCCTGGGAGTACGCCAGCAGCAGCATGCCCGCGATGCCGATCCAGCCGATATCGTCAGCGAGGACTGCAGTCTCGTTCAGCGTGTTGGGCACGAGGTCGGGCAGGTTGGAGGCATGCGCGAAAATGCCGTAGACGATCAGGATGAAATGCGTGGCGACGAAGCCGAGGAAAATCGGCAGCAGTATGCGGATCGCTTCCTTCAGGCCGCGCAGGTTGAGCACGATGAGCACCGCGATGAAGAATGCTTCTGCCCACAGTTTGTAATGGTGGAAGCCGAGCGGCAACAGCGAGGCCAGTGCTTCGACGCCCGCCGCGATCGAGATGGCGATCGTGAGCACGTAGTCCAGGATTAGCGCGCAGCCGGCGACAAGTCCGAGGTAGGGTCCGACAAGGTGCGATGCCACACGGTAACCGCCGCCGCCCGTCGGGAAGAGTTCGATCACCTGGTTGTACGCAAGCGCGATGACGAACACGGTGACTGCGGTCGCGATCGCGAGGTACAGGCCGAGCTGGGTGTGGGTGCCGAGCGCGCGGAAGGTTTCTTCGGGGCCGTAGGCCGAGGACGACAAACCGTCGGCGCCAAGCCCGACCCACGCCAGGAACGCAACCAATGCCAGCGAGTGTCGTGTCTCGGACTTCATCGGATCCAATGCCTTGCCGAGCACGATCTCGCGGATTCTGGACTTCATTCTTTATGCTTGCTCTCAAATCGAATCTGGCGATGATACGCCTAACAATTCCTCAATGCCAACGCCGTTGCAGCGCACTCTGTTGCCCGATCGCTGCAAATCAGCGATAATGCGCGCTTGTGTGTCGCCGAGATGGCGGAACAGGTAGACGCACGGGACTCAAAATCCCGCGCCAGAAATGGCGTACCGGTTCGATTCCGGTTCTCGGCACCAAAGAAGAAGATTGAATACGCACCCACCGAGGTGCGTTTTTCATTTGGGCGGCGCATATATAATGCATGCGACCTGCATTCAATCCCGCCACCCATTCCTGTTCGGCCGATGCCCGTTTCCCTCGATAATCTCCTCGTCGTCGGCATTTCCTCACGCGCGCTGTTCGACCTCGAGGCGGAGGAAGCCATTTTCCGCACGCAGGGACTGGACGCCTACCGCAAGCACCAGATCGAGAACGAGGGCGAGATCCTGAAACTCGGCGCCGGCTTTGCGCTCGTGCGCGCACTGCTCAAGCTGAATGCGCTGGTGCATAACAGGCGCTTTGTCGAAGTGGTCATCATGTCCCGCAATTCGTCGGAGACATCGATGCGCATCTTCAACTCGATCAAGCACTACAACCTCGACATCACCCGCGCCGTGCTGTCAGGCGGCGCGCCGCTGGCGCCCTACCTGCGCGCGTTCAACGTCAGCCTGTTCCTCTCGCTGCATGAGGACGACGTGCAGGCCGCCATCGATTCGGGCGTGGCAGCCGCCCTGCTCTACCAGAAGCCGGAAAACGCCTTCGAGGAACTGGACCAGATCCGCATCGCCTTCGACGGCGACGCCGTTATCTTCTCGGACGAATCAGAGCGCATCTTCCAGACGCAGGGCATTGAAGCCTTCGAGCACCACGAGCGCGAGAATGCGATGAAGCCGTTGCCCGAGGGGCCGTTCGCGCGCCTCCTCAAGGCACTGTCGTACATCCAGAACAACTTCAAGTCGGCCGATGGCCGCTCGGCGCCGATCCGCACCGCGCTGGTGACCGCGCGCTCGTCGCCGGCGCACGAACGCGTGATCCGCACGCTGCGCGCCTGGGACCTCGCCATCGACGAAACCTTCTTCATGGGCGGAGTCGCCAAATCGGACGTCCTGGCTGCGTTCAAGCCGCACATCTTCTTCGACGACCAGCCCGGCCACTGCGACCGTGCGGCGCCGCTGGTGCAAACGGGACTGGTGCCGACACGCAACGTCGAAACCTGACCAAAAGCATTCCCTGCGTCAACATTTGCCTTGGGACGGGTAAAATCATGGCAACAGCGCTTATTTTGTTGTCATTCCATCCATGAGCGACGGCTCGCCTTCACTGAAGCAATTGAATCGCACCTTTATCGGAAGCGTGCTCTGTGCCGACATTGCCGGTTTTACGGCATGTCCGGAGGCGGAGCAGCTCGAGTTGAAAGAACTGTTCAACACGATGCTGGCTGATGCGGTACATGGTTTGCCGCCATCCGAGCGTGTAATGGTGGACACCGGCCACGGTGCTGCGATCGCCTTCCTGGGGGATCCGGAGGATGCCTTGTTCGCCGCTCTCGCGCTGCGCGATGCAATTGCCGCGGCCGCCCTTCCCGCAGGCGAACCAGGATTCGTCCGGATTGGGATCAATCTCGGACCGCTGAAGTTCGTACGCGACATCAACGGGCAGACCAGCATGGTGGGCAACGGCGTCACCGACGCCCAGCGCGCGCTGCGCCTGGCCGCCGCCGGCCAGCTGATGGTGACGTTCGCCTACTTCGACATGATTTCCCGCATTGCGCGCGATTACATGCCGCTGTTCGTCTATGTCAGCCAGGACAGGCTCGCCGACGAGCAGGAAGTCTTCCGGTTCGACCCGCCCGCGGACAATGCGGCCCTGACTGACGTACTGCATCACCGTGCGGAAATGCGGCAACTACGGCCCGACGATGCGCCTTCCTCCACAGTCGTTATCGCGACGCGCGCTGAGGATGTGTCCACGGCAGGCAAGCGAGAGAAACATGCATGGCTGCGGCCCGCCACGTCAGTCGCGGCAGGCGTCTCCGTCTTGATGGCCGGTGCAGTGTGGCTATGGACGGACAAGCCGACGCAAGCGCCGGTCACGGCCTCCGTCACTGCGTATTCCAGGGGAAGCACGAAAGACACATCCTATCGTCCACGCATCGAGCCGGCCAAGGCAGCGGACATCCGTGCCGACGTGAAGCTCGCGGCCACAAATCCGCATGCTGTCCTGCGTGCCTCGTCGTCGTCCGCAGCGAGCGACAAGACAGAAGACAACGCCAAACTGCCCGCACCACCAGTCGTGACAGGCGCCGTCAAACTGGCGATCCAGCCATGGGGGGAAATCTTTGTCGACGGCGCCCGGCGTGGCGTCAGTCCGCCGATGAAATCACTCAGCCTCGCACCCGGCAAGCATCACATCGAAATCCGCAACGGTGATTTCGCGCCTTACCGTGAAACCGTCGAGGTCAGGAGCGGTGGCGAGGTCACTGTCGAATACGCCTTCTGACCATGCCTATCCATCACCTGACACTTGCTGTGCTGGTGGCTGCGCTTGCCGCAGGTTGCGCGCAACTGCCGGCCTCTGAAGAGGCTGCTGCCACTATGTCTGCGCCGGACACGGATTCGCATTACGCGCGCGGCCTTGCGCACTACCGCGATCACCAGCCCGACGCGGCATTGACCGAATTGACTGCAGCAATCACCGGCGGACGACTCAAGGCGGCAGAGGAAAACGATGCGCGCAAGCATATGGCCTTCATCCATTGCGCGGCCGGGCGCGAGTTGCCGTGCCGTGAACAATTCCATGCCATCCTGAAGTCCGATCCGGACTTCGAGCTCGTATCCGGCGAGTCGGACCATCCGCAATGGGGACCGGTTTGGCGCTCCATCAAGGGAGCTGACGAGGAAAGGCGCGCACTGTCGCAGGCAAGCAGTCCGAACGCCACCCCGGCACAGCAGAAGCTGGCTGAAGGCATCCGCGAATATGAAGCCGCACGTTACCGTCATGCGCTCGATGCGCTGCAGGCGGCGGTGAAGGCGGGCTTGCCGGCAAAGGGGGATGAAATGCGGGCGCACAAGTACACTGCGTTCGCGTTTTGCCTGACTAAACGCATGAAGCAGTGCCGTGCCGAATTCAGGACGATGTTCGAGAAGGATCCAGCCTTCGCGCTGCTGCCTTCCGAAAGCGGGCATCCGGCCTGGGCGTCCGTGTACCGCAGTGAAAAGGCTGCTGCCGGCAAGAAGAAATAAGGTAACGCATCAAATAAAAAAAGCCGCTCCCCTTGCGGGGAGCGGCTTTTTCTTTGCGACGAAGGTTCTTATCGCTGCGCGACGGAATCCATCACGCACAGTGCCGTCATGTTCACGATACGGCGGACAGTCGCCGACGGCGTGAGGACATGGACCGGCTTGGCGCAGCCGAGCAGGACCGGGCCGATGGCGATACCGTTACCCGCGGACATCTTCAGCAGGTTGTACGAAATGTTGGCGGCGTCGAGGTTCGGCATCACCAGCAGGTTCGCATCGCGCTTGAGCGGTGAGTCCGGCATCATGCTCTTCAGCAGGTTCGGGTCGAGCGCGGTGTCGCCGTGCATTTCACCATCGATTTCCAGGTCCGGCGCGCGTTCCTGGATGATCGCCAGTGCGGCGCGCATCTTCTTCGCGGATTCGCTGTTGGACGAACCGAAGTTGGAATGCGACAGCAGCGCGGCGCGCGGCACGATGCCGAAGCGGCGCATTTCCTCGGCAGCCAGGATCGTGATCTCGGCCAGCTGCTCGGCGGTCGGGTTTTCGTTGACGTGGGTGTCGACGATGGCGACCTGACGGTCCGGCAGGATGAGCACGTTCATCGCGGCGTAGACGTTGACGCCTTCACGCTTGCCGAGCACCTGGTCAATGTAGTGAAGGTGCAGCGGCACCGTGCCGAAGGTACCGCAGATCATGCCGTCAGCATTGCCGCGGTTGATCATCATGGAACCGATCAACGTATGGCGGCGGCGCATTTCAAGCTTGGCCCACTGTTCGGTGCCGCCCTTGCGGCGGGTAATCGACAGGTATTCCTGCCAGTATTCGCGATAGCGCTCGTCGTATTCCGGATTGATGGTCTCGAAATCGATGTCCGGGCGCATGCGCAGGCCGAATTTCTCGATGCGCTGCGCCAGCACTGCCGGACGACCGACGAGGATGGGCTTGGCCAGTTTTTCGTCGATCACCACCTGCACCGCGCGCAGCACACGCTCTTCCTCGCCTTCGGCGAAGACGATGCGCTTCTTGGCGGCCGGTGCCTTCTTCGCGATCTGGAAGATCGGCTTCATGAAGGTGCCGGAACGGTAGACGAACTGCTGCAGGCTGGCCGCATAGGCCGCCATGTCCTTGATCGGGCGCGATGCCACGCCGGATTCCTCGGCGGCCTTGGCAACGGCCGGGGCGATCTTGATCATCAGGCGCGGGTCGAAGGGCTTCGGAATCACATATTCCGGACCGAAGGACAGGTTGCTGATGCCGTATGCCGTAGCAACAATGTCGGACTGTTCCGCCTGCGCGAGGTCGGCGATCGCGTGCACGACAGCGATTTCCATTTCGCGGGTGATCGTCGTTGCGCCGCAGTCGAGCGCGCCGCGGAAGATGTACGGGAAGCAGAGGACGTTGTTGACCTGGTTCGGGTAGTCGGAACGGCCGGTAGCGATCACCGCATCATTACGTACTGCCTTCACCTCTTCCGGGAGGATTTCCGGGGTCGGGTTGGCCAGCGCGAGGATGAGCGGCTTGTCGTTCATCTGCTTGACCATTTCCGGCTTGAGCACACCGCCGGCGGACAGGCCGAGGAAAATGTCGGCGCCCGGAATGACTTCTGCCAGGGTACGCGCGCTGGTTTCCTGTGCGAAGCGTTCCTTGTCCGGATCCATCAGCTCCGTGCGGCCCTTGTAAACCACGCCGGCGAGGTCGGTCACGTAGATATTCTTGATCGGGAAGCCGAGGTCGACCACGAGGTCGAGACAGGCCAGCGCCGCGGCACCCGCGCCGGACACCACCAGCTTGCACTCGTCAATTTTCTTGCCAACGACCTTCAGGCCGTTGAGGATGGCGGCGCCGACGATGATCGCGGTGCCGTGCTGGTCGTCGTGGAAGACGGGAATCTTCATCCGCTCGCGCAGCTTGCGCTCAATGTAGAAGCACTCCGGCGCCTTGATGTCTTCGAGATTGATGCCACCGAAAGTCGGTTCCAGCGCTGCAATCACCTCAATCAGCTTGTCCGGGTCGTTTTCATTGATTTCGATGTCGAACACGTCGATGCCGGCGAACTTCTTGAACAGCACGCCCTTGCCTTCCATCACCGGCTTGGATGCCAGCGGGCCGATCGGGCCGAGGCCGAGCACGGCAGTGCCGTTGGTAATTACGGCGACCAGGTTGCCGCGGGCGGTGTACTTGTAGGCGTTGGCGGGATCAACGACGATTTCTTCGCAGGCGGCTGCGACACCGGGGGAATACGCTAGCGCGAGGTCGCGCTGGTTGGTGAGCTGCTTGGTGGGGGTGACGCTGATCTTACCGGGGGTGGGGAATTCGTGGTATTCCAGTGCGGCCTGTCGAAGCTGTTGGCGGAGTTCTTCTTTTTGATCGGGAGATTCCATGATGTGGCCGTCCTTTTTAGCTTACGGAAAGCTTACGATTTTATCAGACGCAATTGCGTGGTCTTATACGTATTTATCCTAGTCGATTCAGGCCTTGCGAGAGTTTTCCTTCGAAAAACTCGAACAATACTGACCTGGGTCATTGGATAAATATGAATGACTATTGAATATTTATACTCGATTCATTTTATTAATAAATAAAGCAAAGCTATGGCGCTTGGCCGATTTCTTTGATTTGCACTATTTCATCCCGCGATGAAGGGCAAGGTCAATTGAGTACAATTCCGTCATGCTTTCCGAATTCGACCTGATTGCGCATTACTTCACCCGCCCGGTGCGTGATACCGCGCGCATTGCGCTGGGCGTGGGCGACGACTGCGCGCTGACTGTCCCCACACCGGGCATGCAACTGGCAATTTCCTCCGACATGCTGGTCGAAGGACGCCACTTTTTCCCCGATGCCGAGCCTCGTGCGCTTGGCCATAAATGCTTGGCCGTCAATCTGTCCGACCTGGCCGCCATGGGTGCACGGCCGGTCGCCTTCACGCTGGCGCTCGCGCTGCCCGAGGCGCGCGCAGAATGGCTGGCGCCCTTTTCCGCGGGCATGCTTGCGCTGGCCGACCTGCATCGTTGCGAGCTTGTCGGCGGCGACACTACCAAGGGGCCGCTGAACATCTGCATCACGATTTTCGGGGAAGTTCCGCCTGGGCAGGCATTGCGCCGGGATGCCGCGCAGCCGGGAGACGACATCTGGATCTCGGGCACGCTGGGCGATGCGCGGCTGGCGCTGGCCGGCTATCGCAATGAGCTTGCGCTCGCACCCGATACGCTGTCGCAGGCGGCGCCGCGCATGCATGCGCCGACACCGCGCGTTGCACTTGGCACCGCACTGTGCGGAATTGCGCGCGCGGCGATCGACATTTCCGACGGACTCGTAGGCGACCTCGGCCACATCCTCAAGCGTTCCGGCGTGGGCGCCACGCTCTGTGTCGACGACCTTCCCGCAGGGGCCGCACTGGCCACGCAAGAGCGTGACCTGAGGCGGCGCTTCGCGCTTGCAGGCGGCGACGACTACGAACTCTGCTTCACCGCGCCCGCCGAACGGCGCGGCGATGTCCTCGCCGCCGCGCTCCAGGCCGCGACTCCGGTCACCCGGGTCGGACGCATCGAGGCCGAAGCCGGACTGCGCCTGACCGATGCAGCCGGCGCGCCGATCGCGCTGCAGCTCGCTTCCTTCGATCATTTCGCTTCGCCATGACTACACTGGAAACCGGACAGACCGCCTACATCACCCGCCCGAACGCGCGCTTCATGCTGTCGCACCCGGCCCATCTCCTTGCACAGGGATTCGGCAGCGGCCTTTCACCCGTTGTGCCGGGCACCATGGGTACGCTGTTCGCCTGGCTGGTCTTTGCCACGCTGTCGGTGCGTTGGCCCGGCTTCTTCACGCAGGCGAACTGGGCCATCATCATTGCCGCCGGTTTCGTCGTTGGCATCTGGGCCTGCCACAAGACCGGCCGCGACATGGGCATCGCCGACCACGGCAGCATGGTGTGGGATGAAGTCATTGCGTTCTGGATCGTGCTGCTGGTGCTGATGCCGGCCAGCTTTTCCACGCAGTTCTGGGCCTTCCTGTGGTTCCGCTTCTTCGACATGGTGAAGCCGGCGCCGATCAACTATTTCGACCGCCGCTTCAAGGGTGGCTTCGGCGTGATGTTCGACGACCTGGTGGCGGCCTTCTATACGCTGCTGCTGTTTGCCTTGTGGCGGACGCTATAAAAAAAAGCGCGACCTGGTAGCCAGGCCGCGCAAGCTCGAACTCTCACTCCTCCGCGAGGCCCGCGTCGCACACACGAACCTTGCCGGACTTCATTTTGCGTCAGGCGGGAAATGATTTCGTTGAGAAATATCACAGGAAAGGTGTGTCCCGGAACGGATGACGCCCCGGTGGTAAAGTAGGCCATCGACACAGGGAGCCGGACATGAACAGCATCATCGACCTCGCGATCCGCACAGGGACCGCGCTCAAGGAAAAAGGCCTGCAACTGGCCACTGCGGAATCCTGCACCGGGGGCGGCATCGCGCACGCCATTACCGAGGTTGCCGGGTCTTCCGAATGGTTCGATTGCGGCTTCATCACTTATTCCAACACCTCGAAGATCCGCCTGCTGAAGGTCCCGGCGGACCTCATCCGGGAACACGGTGCCGTGAGCGAAGAAGTCGCCGGCGCCATGGCGGAAGGCGCGCTCGTCAAGAGCCCTGCGCGGGCAGCCGTGTCCACCACGGGGATCGCCGGACCTGGCGGCGCGGTGCCGGGCAAACCGGTGGGCACCGTCTGCTTTGGCTGGTCCGTCAACGGCAAGACCGTGACGGAACGCTGCCACTTCGACGGCGACCGCCAGGCGGTCCGCGAACAGACCATCATCCATTCGCTGCAAGGATTGCTGCGTCTCCTGGAGGAGGCATGATGCTCGAACATTTCCGGCAGCAACAGGCCCAAGTCAACGGCGTCACCATCAATTTCCGTCACGGCGGCGAAGGCCCGCCGTTGCTCCTGCTGCACGGATTCCCGCAGACGCATGTGATCTGGCACAAGGTCGCGGACGCGCTCGCCAAGCGCTACACCCTGGTAATGCCGGACCTGCGCGGCTATGGCGATTCATCGCGCCTGCCCGGATTGCCCGACCACAGCAACTATGCGAAGCGTGAAATGGCGCAGGACATGGTGGAGCTGATGCGCAGCCTCGGCCATCATAGTTTTTTCCTCTGCGGCCATGATCGCGGCGGGCGCGTGTCGCATCGCCTCGCGCTGGACCACAAGGACGCAGTCCGGAAACTGATGATCCTCGACATCTCGCCGACGCGCACGATGTACGAGGCGACGGACAAGACCTTCGCCACGCTCTATTACCACTGGTTCTTCATGATCCAGCCGGCGCCGGTGCCGGAAACGCTGATCGGCAACAGCGCCGCCTTCCTGCTCGAAACTTCGCTCGGCAACTGGGGGTCCAACGGTGCGAAATTCATCGATGACGAAGCGATGGCCGAGTACCTGCGCTGCTTCTGCCGCCCGGACGCGATCCACGCTGCATGCGAAGACTACCGCGCGGCAGCAAGCATCGACCTGGAACACGACCGCGACCACGAGACCAACAAGATTGCCTGCCCGGTCCACGTGCTGTGGGGCGAGCATGGCGTGGTGGGAAGACTGTTCAAGCCGCTGGAAGACTGGCAGGCGAAATGCGATCAGCCGGTGACCGGCAAGGCGGTGCCCGCCGGCCCC
>NZ_LSTO01000001.1:4716980-4743320 GCF_002211445.1 Noviherbaspirillum denitrificans
CCTTGCGCACGAACTGGTAGTAGGCATCCATATCAATGACATGCACCACGAGGAAGTAATCGTATTCGCCGGACACGAAGTAGCACTGCATGACCTCGGTCTCTTTCGCCATGCGCGCCTCGAACTCCTGCATGTGCTCGTCCGACTGGTTGATGAGCGAGACTTCGAGGAAGGCAAGCATGCCGTAACCCAGCGCAAAGGGATCGACCAGGGCAACATCCGCGCTGATGACACCGGCTTCGCGCAGGTCACGTATGCGGCGCAGGCAGGTGGGCTGGGAGATATGCACTTTCTCGGCCAGCGTGCGGGTCGGTATCTGGTTGTCCTTCTGAAGCAGGTTCAGGAGCTTGCGATCGACCTTGTCCAGTGCAAGAAATTTAGGCATATAAAAATTGATGAATATTGCAAAAAACCGCAGAAAAACTCTTTTCGAACCGTTTTTTCTGTTGTACCGTCTGCCTGTTCAGAAATCTGAATGGTAACAAGTATGTCACGAGGCGGCGTTTTCTATCTGAAAGAACTGCCTCGGGCCAATAAGCTACGGCTCTTCTCATTACGGTGAAGACGAGTAGAAAAAAAGTGAGTCTTGCAGCAACCTTGTGACTTATCAATCCTTAGGAGGATATTTTATGCAGTTCACTACAAAAATGATTCCGTTGGCTGGCGCAATCGCATTTGCATTCGCAGGTGCTGCATCGGCACAGGAACAGGTCGTCAAGATCGGCCACGTCGGCCCGATCTCCGGCGCCATTGCACACCTGGGCAAGGACAATGAAAACGGTGCCCGCATGGCGATCGACGAACTCAATGCCAAGGGCGTGACCATCGGCGGCAAGAAGGTCAAGTTCGAACTGCTGGCCGAAGACGATGGCGCCGATCCGAAGCAAGGTACTGCAGCTGCACAGAAGCTGGTCGATGCCAAGGTCAACGGCGTGATCGGCCACCTCAACTCCGGTACCACCATCCCGGCATCGAAGATCTATCACGACGCCGGCATCCCGCAGATTTCCCCGTCCGCGACCAACCCCAAGTACACGCAGCAAGGCTTCAAGACCGCCTTCCGCGTGGTGGCCAACGACGGCCAGCTGGGCGGTACGCTGGGCCGTTACGCGGTGCAGATCAACAAGGCCAAGCGCATCGCTGTCATCGACGACCGCACCGCTTACGGCCAGGGCGTGGCTGAAGAATTCATCAAGGGCGTCAAGTCCAAGGGCGGCGGCGCCGAGATCGTGGCGCAGCAGTACACCAACGACAAGGCCACCGACTTCAACGCAATTCTGACCGCCATCAAGTCCAAGAATCCGGACACCGTGTTCTTCGGCGGCATGGACGCTGTTGCCGGCCCGATGCTGCGCCAGATGAAGGCGCTGGGCATCAACGCCAAGTTCATGGGCGGCGACGGCATCTGCTCCGAGCAGCTGGCCAAGCTGGCAGGCGACGCGATGGGCGACGGCCAGGTAGTGTGCGCCGAAGCAGGCGGTGTGGAAGAAGCCCAGAAGAAGGGCATGGAAGAATTCCGCGCCGCGTTCAAGAAGAAGTTCAACGCCGACGTGCAGATCTATGCACCGTACGTCTATGACGCCGTGATGGTCATGGTCGAAGCCATGAAGAAGGCTAACTCGGCCGAGCCGGCGAAGTACCTGCCGGAACTGGCGAAGATCAACTACAAGGGCGTGACCGGCAACATCTCCTTCGATGCCAAGGGCGACATCAAGGAAGGCACGCTGACCCTGTACACCTACAAGGGTGGCCAGCGCCAGCAACTGGCTGTGACGAAGTAATTCACACCGTCATGAAAAACCCCGGCCAGGTGCCGGGGTTTTTTATTGGGCGATAGCGGCAAGCAATACTCGCAACAAATTGCAGGCAACAAAAAAGCGCTCACAAGGAGCGCTTTCGTTCTGGCAGGCCGTGCAGATTATTTCTGCGACAGGACCCACTTCACCAGGGTATGCGCTTCCGCCTCGGTAACCTGCGCGTTTGCAGGCATCGGCACTGCACCCCAGGTACCACTGCTGCCCTTCAGGACCTTCTGGACCAGCTTGTCTTCAGCATCCTTCTGGCCGGCATACTTGGCAGCGACATCCTTGAAGGCGGGTCCGACTACCTTGTTGGCGACTGCATGGCAAGCCAGGCAGTTCTTGGCCTTGGCCAGGTCGGCGTTTGCCATTGCGGCACCGGAAGCCAAAGCAGCTACAGCGAAAACCAGAAAAGAACGTTTCATTACTCTCTCTCCAAGTGAAAAAAAACCACGTCGTCATATTGCGGATGTGGCGCTTACCACCCCGAAACGCACTATACGTCAAACTGGTTGACCCTGCGGATTGACCGTTACAATCTTTAGCAATATCCTCAAAGAAAGAGAGGGATTTCATGCCGCTGATTATTGCCATTGTATTACTGTCCGCGCTCCGCTATTTCGAGGTTGGCCCAGTGGCCGACCTGTCATGGTGGTGGATCATCGGACTGTTCGCCGTTGCCTTCGTATGGTTTGAATTCGGGGAACGACTGTTTGGCCTCGACAAGCGCAAGGCTGACGAGCAACTTGAACGCGCCCGCAAGGAGCGGGTGTCGAAGACCTTCAAGAAGTAACCCCGCCTGAAAACAAACGGGGCAGCCTGCGCTGCCCCGTTCGTGTTCCCTTTAGATTCCCTTATCGCTTCAGCTGCGACAGGTCGCGGACTGCGCCACGGTCAGCCGAAGTCGCCAGTGCCGCATAGGCCTGCAGCGCCTGCGACACCACGCGCACGCGGTTCTCCGGCTTCCACGCCTTGTCGCCGCGCGCATCCATTGCGGCACGACGCTGGGTCAGCTCATCGTCGCTTACCTTCAGGTGAATGCGGCGTTCCGGAATATCGATTTCGATGGTGTCGCCGTCGTTGACCAGGCCGATCGCGCCGCCTTCCGCCGCTTCGGGTGAGGCGTGGCCGATCACCAGGCCTGAAGAACCGCCGGAGAAGCGTCCGTCGGTGAACAGCGCGCATGCCTTGCCCAAGCCCTTGGACTTGATGTACGAAGTCGGATACAGCATTTCCTGCATGCCGGGGCCACCCTTCGGGCCTTCGTAGCGGATGATGACGACGTCGCCCTCTTTCACTACATCGCCGAGGATGCCGTCAACGGCGGCGTCCTGACTCTCGAACACGCGCGCCCTGCCGGTGAACTTGAGGATGCTCTCGTCCACGCCCGCGGTCTTCACGATGCAACCCTTCTCGGCGATGTTGCCGTACAGGACAGCCAGGCCGCCATCCTTGGAATACGCGTGCGCCTTGTCGCGGATGCAGCCGTGTGCACGGTCGTCATCGAGCTTGTCGAAACGTTTGTCCTGCGAGAAAGCCTGCTGCGTCGGCACGCCGCCCGGCGCGGCCAGGAAGCGTTGGCGCACCGCGTCGTCCTTGTTCACCATGATGTCATTATTGGCGATCGATTCCGCCATGGTCTTGCTGTGCACAGTCGACACGCTGGTATCGAGCAGGCCGGCGCGATCGAGTTCGCCAAGGATGCCGACGATGCCGCCGGCGCGGTGCACGTCTTCAATGTGGTAGTCCTGGGTCGCGGGCGCCACCTTGCACAGGCAGGGAACCTTGCGCGAGATGCGGTCGATGTCGGCCATGGTGAAGTCCACGCCGGCTTCCTGCGCCGCCGCCAGCAGGTGCAGCACGGTATTGGTCGAACCACCCATGGAAACGTCGAGCGCCATCGCATTTTCGAATGCAGCCTTGGTGGCAATGTTGCGCGGCAGGACGGAAGCATCGTCCTTCTCGTAATAGCGCTTGGCCAGTTCAACGACCAGGCTGCCGGCGCGCAGGAATAGTTGCTTGCGGTCGGCGTGCGTCGCGACGACGGTGCCGTTACCCGGCAGGGACAGGCCAAGTGCTTCGGTCAGGCAATTCATGGAATTGGCGGTGAACATGCCGGAGCAGGAACCGCAGGTCGGGCAGGCGGAACGCTCGATGTTGGCGACCTGCTCGTCGGAGACCTTCGGGTCGCCCGCCTGGATCATCGCGTCGATCAGGTCGACCTTGATGATCTTCTGCTTGCCTTCCTGGGCGCCATGCAGCGCCTCGATCACCTTGCCGGCTTCCATCGGGCCGCCGGAAACGAACACAGCCGGTATGTTGAGGCGCATGGCGGCCATCAGCATGCCGGGGGTGATCTTGTCGCAGTTGGAGATGCAGACCATGGCGTCGGCGCAGTGCGCGTTAACCATGTACTCGACCGAGTCGGCGATCAGTTCGCGCGAGGGCAGCGAATAGAGCATGCCGCCGTGACCCATCGCGATGCCGTCGTCGACCGCAATAGTGTTGAATTCCTTGGCGACACCGCCGGCTGCTTCGATCTCGCGCGCCACCATCTGGCCCAGGTCCTTCAGATGCACGTGGCCCGGCACGAACTGGGTGAAGGAGTTGACCACGGCGATAATCGGTTTGCCGAAATCGCCGTCCTTCATGCCGGTCGCGCGCCACAGGGCGCGGGCGCCGGCCATGTTGCGGCCGTGGGTGGTGGTATGGGAGCGGTATTGCGGCATATTCGGTCTCCGATGATCTGTTCAGGCTGGCCGGCTTGCGATGAAACCGGGGAAAGACGGCTAGTGTCCCTTGCCCTTTGCTGCGTGTCAAATATATGATTCCTTGTCTATTAAGTCGAATTGCATATGAATATTGAGCTGCGGCAATTGCGTTACTTCGTGGCGGTGGCAGAAGAAAGACACTTCGGCCGCGCCGCCGCGCGCCTTCACATGACGCAGCCGCCGCTGTCGCAAACCATCCAGTCCCTCGAAGCCGCGCTCGGCACACCGCTCTTCGCCCGCACCAAGCGCAGCGTGATGCTGACCCCGGCCGGCATTGCCCTGCTGCCCGAGGCGCGCCGCATCCTGCAGCAGGCGACCGCCCTGCCCGACCTCGCCCGCCGTGCGGCATCCGGCGAATCCGGGCTGTTGTCGCTGTCCTTCGTCTCCACCGCCGACTACAGCGTGCTGCCGCCGCTGCTGCGGGAATTCCGCGAACGCTATCCGCAAGTCCAGATCGACCTGCGCGAGGCAACCACCGACATACAACTGGAAGACCTGATGCAGGGCCGCATCGACGCCGGCCTGCTGATTCCGCCGCTGCATGACAAGGCGCGTGCCGAACTCGATTACCTCACGGTCCTGTCCGAACCGCTGATCCTCGCGGCGCCGCAGGGCTTGAAGGGCCTGCGCGGCAGGAATGCCGTGTCCCTCAAGGCAGTGGCCGACCTGCCCCTCATCATCTTCCCACGCCGCATTTCGCCGGCCTTCCACGACGCCATCGTTGGCTGTTTCCGCGACGCCGGGTTGACGCCACGCATCGGCCAGGAAGCCATCCAGATGCAGACTATCGTTGGCCTCGTGTCGGCCGGCATGGGCATTGCGCTTGTGCCACAATCCGTGTCGAACCTGAAGCGGCCGGGCGTGGAATACCGGCCGCTGGTGGAAAAGACTGCGGTCTTCGAAACCGGCCTGGCATGGCGCCGTGATAATGCCTCCCCCGTGCTGCACACCTTCCTCGAACTATTGCGAAAGAAACGATAGATGCTCGTCCACCCCCTTCCCGATCCGATCGCCTTTTCGATCGGTCCGCTGTCCGTGCACTGGTACGGGCTGATGTACCTGGTCGCCTTCGTGCAGTTCCTGATCCTCGGCCGGATGCGCATACGTCAGCCGCATATCGGCGCCGCCGGCTGGAAGGCGGAGGACCTCGACGATATGCTGTTCTATGGCGTGCTCGGCGTCGTGATCGGCGGACGACTGGGCGAAGTCCTGTTCTACAACCCGGGCTATTACTTCTCGCATCCCCTCGAGATTGCCGCAGTGTGGAAAGGCGGCATGTCCTTCCACGGCGGATTCCTCGGCGTGATGGTCGGGATGGCGCTCTGGGCACGCAAGAAGAAACGGGCGTTCTGGGACGTCATGGACTTCATCGCGCCGCTCGTGCCGCTCGGTTATGCGGCGGGCCGTATCGGTAATTTCATCAATGCGGAACTGCCCGGCCGTGTCGCCGATCCTTCCCTGCCTTGGGCCATGATCTGGCCGAACGTGGACAACCTGCCGCGCCATCCCTCGCCCTTCTACCAGGCGCTGGTGGACGGCGTGCTGCTGTTCATCGTGCTCTGGCTGTTTGCGCGCAAGCCGCGGCCGATGATGGCGGTGAGCGGGGTGTTTGCGCTCGGTTATGGCTGCGCCCGTTTCTTTACCGAATACTTCCGCACGCCGGATTACGTCGTTTCCCTTGGGGGCATTAACATCTCGGCAGGACAGATGCTGTCCCTGCCGATGATCGCCCTCGGCCTTGTTTTATTGCTGATAGCATACAAGCTGAAAAAGAGCCGTCAGAGTGGGCAACCTTGAAATCGCACGCCAGAGGCAAATAGTCGATGAAGCGGGCGTGAAGCTCGACTGAACAGCATGCAAAAAATCCGCCTTGAACGCGACGGCGTCATCGCCGTCGTCACCCTCTCGAATCCCGGCAAGCTCAATGCCATCGACATCTCGATGTGGCACGGGCTGGCCGACACCTTCCGCCAGTTGTCGGCGGATGACTCCCTGCGCTGCGTCATCATGACCGGCGACGGCGGCAATTTCGCGGCCGGCGCCGACATCGAAGAATTTTCCTCGGTGCGCAGCAACTACGAACAGGGTTTCGACTACCACACGAAAAGCATCGCGCATGCGCTCGAAGCGATCTCCGGCTGCCTGCATCCCACCATTGCCGCCATCGATGGCGTATGTGTCGGCGGCGGACTGGAAATCGCTTCCTGCTGCGACTTGCGTATCGCCTCGCCTGACGCCCGCTTTGGCATCCCGATCAACCGCCTTGGCTTTCCGCTGGCGCCGGGCGAAATGCAGGGATTGCTGCAACTGGTCGGCAAGGCGGTCACGCTCGAGATCTTGCTGGAGGGGCGCGTGTTCGGCGCGAAGGAAGCGAAAGAGAAAGGTATCCTGCACCGTATCGTCGACGATGTGCATGCGGACGCGCGCAATACCGCGGAACGCATCGCCCAGGGAGCCCCGCTCGCCGCCCGCATGAACAAGCAGCTCGCACGCCGCCTGTCGCCACCGGTGCCGCCAATGACCGCCGAGGAATTGCGCGAGGCCTTTTCCTTCTTCCATTCCGACGACTACAGGGAAGGCGTGCGCGCCTTCCTCGACAAGCGGACGCCCGATTTCAAAGGCCACTGATCAATCCCATGAACGCCAACCTCTACGCACTATTCGAATCCCGCTTTCCCGCAGACCGCAATGCCTGCTGCATCGAAACCCACGACGGCCTGTACTACTCCTGGAACGACCTCGATCGCGCCACCGCCAAGCTCGCCAACCTGCTCGCGGGGCTGGGCCTGCCAAAGGACGCGCGCATCGCCGTACAAGTGGAGAAGTCGCCCGAAGCACTGATGCTTTACCTCGCGACGATACGCGCCGGCTACGTCTACCTTCCGCTTAACACTGCCTATCGCGCCGCCGAGATCGAGTACTTCGTCGAGAACGCCGAACCGGCGGTCGTCGTCTGCTCGCCGCAGAATTTCGGATGGGTTTCGCAGATCGCCTTCAAGTGCGGCACGAAGCATGTATTCACGCTCGGCGAAGACCGTCAGGGTTCGCTGCTCAATCGCGCGGCGCTGCAGTCCAACAGTTTTGACACGGTGACAAAACAACCCGACGACCTCGCCGCCATCCTGTACACCTCCGGCACGACCGGTCGCAGCAAGGGCGCGATGCTCACGCACGACAACCTGGCATCGAATGCGAAGGTGCTGCAGGATTACTGGCGCTGGCAACCGGGTGATGTGCTGCTGCATGCGCTGCCGCTGTTCCATGTGCACGGCCTGTTCGTGGCGTCGCATGGCGCGCTGCTCAATGGCAGCAAGATGATTTTCCTGCCGAAGTTCGATGCTGCTGAAGTCATGCATCACATGCCGCGTGCCACGGTGTTCATGGGCGTGCCGACTTACTATGTCCGCCTGCTGGCCGAAGACTCCTTTGGCAAAGAAGTGTGCAACAACATGCGCCTCTTCGTTTCGGGCTCGGCCCCGCTGCTGACCGAAACCTTCAACGAGTTTGCGCGCCGCACCGGGCATACCATCCTGGAGCGTTACGGCATGAGCGAGACCACCATGCTGGTATCGAACCCCTACGAAGGCGATCGCGTCGGCGGTACGGTCGGACTGCCGCTGCCCGGTGTATCGGTGCGCGTCGTCAAGGGCGACTGCGCAGCGTGTGGCAGCGGCGAAGTGGGCGACATCCAGGTCAAGGGACCGAATGTGTTCAAGGGTTACTGGCGCATGCCGGAAAAGACGGCGGAAGAATTCACGGCCGACGGCTACTTCAAGACCGGCGATGTCGGCAAGTTCGACGACAACGGCTACCTGTCCATTGTCGGCCGCAGCAAGGACCTGATCATTTCCGGCGGCTACAACGTGTATCCGAAGGAGATCGAATCCTTCATCGACGAGATGGACGGTGTGGCGGAATCGGCGGTGGTCGGCGTGCCGCACCCGGACTTCGGCGAGGCGGTCACTGCGGTTGTCGTGTCAAAACCGGGCGTGACGCTGTCGGAGTCGCAGGTGATCGGCTCGCTGAAGTCGAAGATCGCCAACTTCAAGGTGCCCAAGCGCGTGTTCTTCGTGCCGGAACTGCCGCGCAACACGATGGGCAAGGTGCAGAAGAACGTGCTGCGCGACCAGTACAAGGATGGTTAAGCGAAGGCCTTGAACAGCATGTAGCCTGCCAGGGCGAAGAGCACGAGGGCGAACACCTTCTTGAGCGATTTCACCGGCAGGTTGTGTGCCGTTTTCGCACCGAGCGGCGCGGTCATGACGCTCGTCAGCGAGATCACCAGCAGGGCCGGCAGATAGATGAATCCGAGCGAGCCGGAAGGCAGGCCGGGTTCATGCATGCCGTGATAGATGTTGGACAGCGTCCCCGCCAGCGCAATCGGAAAACCGAGTGCCGCGCTGGTCGCCACGGCATTGTGGATCTTCACATTACACCAGGTCATGAAGGGCACCGACACGAAGCCGCCACCCGCACCAACCAGGCCGGCGAGCGTACCGATCCCGCCTCCCGCTGCGAACATGCCGGGCGTACCGGGCAGGTCGCGCGACGCCGAGGGCTTCTTGTCGAGCAGCATTTGCACCGCCGAGAAGCTGACGAACACCGCAAATGCCATCGCGAGGGCCGACGAGTTCATCTGCGCGCCGATCCAGGGGCCGATCCACGAGCCGATCAGGATGCCGGGCGCCAGCAGCTTCACGATATCCCAGCGCACCGCACCGCGCGCATGATGAGCGCGTACCGAAGAAATCGAGGTGAACATGATCGTCCCCAGCGAGGTGGCGATCGCCATGTGGACGATGTGCTCTTTCGGGAAGTGCTTCGCCGTGAGGATCATGGTCATGAAGGGGACGAGCAGCATGCCGCCGCCGATGCCGAGCAGGCCCGCGGCAAATCCGACCGCCGCGCCCAGCGCCAGCAGCCCCGCGATCAGGGTAATGTCCATCGAGGTGTGTCCGTCGCTTATTTATTGATGTGCCGCATGATACACCGCCACTCGGCAGGCGTGACCGGCGTGATGGAAAGGCGGTTGCCCTTGCGGAGGATCTGCATGTCGGCCAGTTCGGGAATGGAACGCAGCTCGGGCAGCGTCATCAGCCGCGTCTTCTGCGTCGCCCGCACATCGACCAGCACCCAGCGCGGATTCTCGCGTGTGGCCTTGGGATCGTAGTACGCGCTCTTGGAGTCGAACTGCGTGTCGTCGGGATAAGGCGTGCTCGCCACTTCCGCGATGCCGGCGATACCCGGTTCATCGCAACTCGAGTGATAGAACAGCACGCCGTCGCCGACGCGCATCGCGTCGCGCATGAAATTGCGTGCCTGGTAATTGCGCACGCCAAACCAAGCGACCGTGCTGCCGTGTGCGGCAAGCGCGTCGTCTATGCTGACTTCGTCCGGTTCCGATTTCATCAACCAGTATTGCATCGCTGTCCCGAGTAAGTGCCAACGCATGCGAACTTCGCGCGCATAAAAAAGCGGCTGCACGAATGCAGCCGCTTCTCTTATTCAGTCCCGCCTGTGCCGTCTTTGCCGGCATCCCGAACCTTACGGTTCAAGGTGGTCACAGTTAGTTCAATTTCGGGTTCATCGGACTAGCGACGAAGCTCGCCCATCGAACAAAATCCCGCGACCTATGCTCATAAATGGTTCAAGGAATATATGGCAATCGCGAACACGGCAGGAGGTTTTAGAGTATCGCCATTCGTCCTGTATGTCAAAGGCTTTGCGGAAAATTTCCGATTGTTTTTGTTGATTCAGAAAAGGTTTTCCTGAGGCGCGAGGGCGGCATCGAGCACCGTATGCATCGCTGCAATTTTCTGATTGACTTCAGCGAGTGTCATGCCGGCGAAGGGGCCTTCCGCGGACTTCGATGCAAGCAGCTCGGCAGCGATGCCGAGGGCGGCCATCACGGCGATGCGGTCTGTGCCCTTCACCTTGCCCGCGTCGCGGATGTTGCACATGCGGTCGTCAAGGTATTGCACCGCCTGCTTCAGCGTTTCTTCTTCACCTTCCTTGCAGGCGAGGCGGTATGCCTGGCCCATGATGGTCACGTCGAGCTGGATCATGCGGCCTCCTCATCCTGTTCGTCAGCCGCCGGAATCTTGTCGAGCAACGCGGACACGCGGGTGTAAGCTTCCTCGATGCGCTTGGCCAGGTCCGCGTTTTCCGCGGTGAGCGAGGCCAGCGTCAACCGCAAGTCGGCGTTTTCGCGGCGCAGCGACTGCGCCAGCTCGGCCAGCTTGACGATTTTTTCGGAAAGATGATGAATATCGGAAATCATGGCGTCACTATAGTAGGGCAATCGAATTTCCGTCAATAGATTCAACCACTTGGGGATGTTTTTTGAAGACAGCTCTCATCCGGACGGCCGGACTTCCCCCGCCCCGCCGGAATTGCATTCCCTTGATGGCGGGCACTTGCATCCCCCTGAACGACCCAATACAATCGGTTGACATGGGGCGGTAGCTCAGCTGGGAGAGCGTCGCGTTCGCAATGCGAAGGTCGGGAGTTCGATCCTCCTCCGCTCCACCACTTCTCGATATCCATCCTGCAATACCTGTGTCATTAAGCATAAAGTGGCCAAACGGCTAAGTAATGCTTTATTCCCCGTATGGCCACATTATGTTTTATGGGTTCCCGCATGATACGCTGATAAGTTTTCCCGTTAAAACAACGTGAGATTTCGTGGACTGGCAGAAAATTGAGCGAAAAAAAAACGGGACCCAACGGTCCCGTTTTTCTTTTGCCTAACTTTTTCAGCTGCGCCTGCTTTCGATCACTGCTTTGATGTGCGAGAAGATGTTCGGCACGGATGGAGCGCCCTCGTTAACGCCAGCCACCCAGAGGTCGCGCGCACTGAGTCCATCGTACCCAGCTGAGAGGCGCTCGTCGAGAACCTCCCCAATGTGCATACGCACCGTCTCTTCGCGCTTCGTTGTGGCGTGGGCTTTGTGGCGACGATAGCGGTCAGCTAGAGCGCGAGCTTCGCCGTTTGCGCGCAGATACAGTTGCTTCCGGCTGACGCCAAGCTGCACACATGCTTCGTGCAACGCGACGGGCTCAGGTGCCAGCACCATTGCCTGAAGACTCGCACGAATAGCGTCCCAGTCAAGCGTAACCGAACGGATGCCGGCGCGAGGCGACGCCGGCAGCGGCAAAGCCATTTGAGTCGGTTCAAGCGGGACAATCCAATCGTCAATATCGCCGGCGAACAGGCGTTCGAGGCTGATGCCGCCGTGAAGCGCAATCGTAAGCCAGGCCTTTAAGCTGGGAAGACCGCCCTTGTTCACCCAATGCCAAACGCCGCTCTTCGAGAAACCGTAACGCTTGGCGAACGTTGCAGCACGTCCGTCGGCCATACGCTGGATCACCGTCTCCAACAACGGCGTACGCGCCTCTGCGGTCACTTTCGGCAGAGCTTGCAGCATTAATCCGACCTGGCGTGCGACCCACAAAGCCTCCGGGGTCGCCGGCTTAGTGTACGGATCGCCGAGAAATCCGCCGCACGCAGTACAGTAACCCGGTACGACAATTGCTGCCCTGTTCCTGACGTTGGTCTGCTCGCAATGTGGGCACTTCGAGCACAACTCGACCTTATGACGAACGCAAACAGTCACCGGCGCAACCTCCCAGCTCAAGCGAAGGTACGGGTCTGCCCCCTTTGCCTTGTCATCTGCCAGACAGCACGGGCACCAGCGATCCGAGCGGGGAGCAAGGCCAGGCATGCCAACAAGATCACGCCAGGGCGCCAATGTGAGGTGATCGAGCCCCTCGATGCCGGTCAGCTCGGACAGCCACGCGGCCCACTGCTCGCTTTCAATGGATTGGCTGGAAAAGCTGCGCTGGTGCCAGCCGTAACGCTCGCATACAGCGCTGTCGAAATAGTCCAGCACCCAATCAGCAAGCTTTTGTGCTGTCATGCCGTGGGAGTAAGCCAAGCGACAGAAATAGCTGGTAAGGCTTTCGACCTCCGGAGTACCAATTGCCATTGGGGAAAGAGCATGCAGTGTCGAGCGGGGGTGGAGGATATTCATTACGCTACCTTCTTAGAATTGTTGGACGGATGTACGAGCAGATTGCGTTGGAGCCCGGGTGCGATGCGCTCCTCCCCTTCGATAATCTCGCGCATGATCTGGGTCACCTGAGCCTCAGTAAGTAATGCTGTACGAAGCGTCTCCTCCGACCACCCATTCTTTGTGACCAAGAGATCAAGGCGCTTTAAGACCGTCCGCAAAGTACCGATACAACCCAAGGTATTTTGATGGAATACTTCGAGGTAGCGCAGCAAGTCCACCTCCACAAGAGCTGGCATCTCTTTACCGAGGATCTTCAGGCACCCGCGAAATGCACGTGCGTCGTCCGATGAATCCTCTCGGTAGCGACCGAAGTGAATGACATGCGTACGGCGCGCAAGCTGACCACTCAGTGAGACGAGCTCGAAAAGGTCGTAAGAGCCAAGCAGAATCCACTGAACCCCGTATTCATTGGAAAGCGACTTCAGCGTGTCCAGTTGTTGCTCAAGGCGGGACGGATGACACGGACGCATCATATGGGCCGCTTCATCCACAACAATGAAACGAGTGCCGCGGTTACGCAGCGAACGTTCCACCGCCGTGCGCAGGCCAGACAGACGATTGCTTTGAGAGCCCGCGGGACGCACAACCTTTCCAGTCATGGCGTCGACGCGGTAATCCGTGCGCGGAGCGTCAAGGTCCCCCTCCAGCGCGTGGAGGATGCGCTGATAAAACAAACGCCACGAGTATTCCTTCTCGCCGGAAGCGGGCGCTTCAACACGGATGGCGGGAATACAACCGGGATTAGCCGCCATGTGCGGCGCCTGATTTTTCAATTCGGCTTCCACCAGGAAGTCGCCGAGTGTCGTTTTTCCGACCCCGGTCGGGCCGCACAGCAAAATCAGGTTTGCGCTTCCGCCTGCTTCCAGCATCAACTGGCACTCGGCGATGGCTGACGCAATACGGGGGTGGCGGATACGGTCTCCGCCTTTGGAAGAAGTGCCACGCGACTGCGTAATGTTGGATTTGATTTCGGTATTCATGGTCAATTTCGGGTATCAAAATTTTTCGAATTCGGGTGTGTCATCGGGCCAAACGTTCAGTGGCGAGACGGTTGCCGGGCGTACAGCCGGCGCAACATCGGCGGCAACAACAACTTCAGGTTCAGCACTGCACGGATTCACCCTCAAGGGCTGCGCAAAGTCGTACTTGAGCAAGGGTGCTGCAGGAGTCACCGGAATCGCACCAATACCGGAGTGCTCATACAGTTCGCGGTTTTCTTGTTGACGCTCCATAGCAAGTTGCGCTGCCCCCTTGGGTGTGAACGTGCGCATAAACTCCGCCAGGCGCTGAGATGACACTGCCTCGTTGACCTTGACGCGATGGCGGTTACGCATCTCTTCAGAGAGCAACTCACGCTCCTTTTCCGTGAACTGTCCAAGGCCAGCAAGGGACTTGCAGCGCGCTGGCAACCAGCGCTTCTCGATTTGCACGTAAACCGTTGCGGCATTCCAAGGGTCGTACCGCACCGGCACCTTCTTACCGTCCAATTTTGGGTTGCGGAATTCTGGACACCAGTAGAAGAAGTTCGCATGAACCTTGATGCCGCGCTGATGGTCGACCACCCGCTGCCCCATGCGGTCGACAGTCGGACATGTGAGAACGAGAAAATCGTCGGTCAACGTCACGATACGATGCGAGCGAGCACCGGATGAAGCTTCACTGCGCTCAAATGCTTCGCGCGGGCTAAGCCCCAAAGTGGAATGCACTTCCTGGTCGTAATACGTAAATGCCCAGTATTCGAGACCGTAGTACATATTTTCGAGAGACCATTCCGCGAGGCGTGACGGACGGAACTTGCCTGTCGTCTGGCGCACATTCTTAAGATCCTTCGTATTGCCTGCGAGATTGTGCACATACTCGGTGTTTGCACGACCGAAAATGCGTTCCATCACGGCACCGTGGCGCGGCTGGCCGGCCGGACGGTAGCGGAGATGGATGCGCATCAGCTCACAAAAGCGCTTGAAGTCCTCAGAGCGAAAATCCGCGCCGTTATCGACAACGATAAACTGGGGCAGACGACGGTAGCGCTTAACCATATCGCGCATGAGCATGAGGTTGGACCGATAAGAAGGCGGGTCGTATGAAAGATAGAGGCCAACGATACGGCGGGTATAGGCGTCAATTGCAAGTGACAGCCACGGCCGGCCCAGCGCCTTGCCGGTCTTTGACGAGACAAGCTCGATGTCGAGCTGCGTGTGGTCCATGTGGATATACTGAAAAGCACGAGAGCCATGAACCGGCGTGTCAACATGGAGGACGTTGACGAACTCAGCGTTCTGATAGGCCAGGCGATTTCCATGGCGTGCGCGATCCGCACCCTGCTGAGGCAATGAGCGGATGCGTTCGATCAGCGTTGGGTACGACGGCGCTTTAATGTCACGTTGAGTGCAAAGCGCGACGAGCTTGCGGTAGCAGTGCTTGGCGTTGGGGGCACGGCTTGTCAGATATTCCTCGCGGATTATCTCTGCCATGGCATCCTCTTGGTCGGTGCTCAGCCGAGGATTCCGGTTGCCGCGGTCGCGCAAGCGCGGCACGAGTGCGACAAGTTCGTCTGTTCCGGTCAACTTCGCAATTTCGACTACCTTACGCAACCGACGCTCGGTGCGGTTTGGCTTCTTGACCTTCTCAAGACGTTCCATGCGATTTAACGCCACCCGCAGTTGTTTTTCGCTGAAATCGGACAAACGCATTGCTTCCTGGCTTTTGGAGCCTTCACCGACCATGCGAATGTCTTGGTTTTGCGCGAGGCTCGCCAACGTGTCCAGTGAGACCGACACGTTTGAACCGCTCTCGGATTCAAGGACCGCCTTGGAACCTCCAACCATCACGATGGTATAGGGCTGTTGGTCGTAGGTCAGGCGCGTCCCGACAGCGATTTCGACTGTTCCGGCTAAAGCAGTCATAGCCGGAAGGCGGCGAGCACGCTCGAAAGCCCGCACAGCAGAATCACGAAAGACACGGCAGCGGTTTGGCTCGTTAAGCTTTCCATCGTCGATCTCGGCAATGAGTTCGCCGTCCGCGATGAGCTTGAAGACATCATCAGGACGGCAGTCCGCTTTCTCATAAAGCTCAGCGAGATACAGGGTCGCATCGCTTGCCAAAGCGTCACGTACCCGGATTGCGACGTCAATTGGGCATGGCGGTGCACCGGGATCCAAAAAGTCTTCCAAAAACAGGATGTTTTCGACGCGACGCTGCGAAATATCGCGGTCGGTTTGGATACGGTACCCGATGCCGCGTTCAGCGAGCCATTGCCCGACAGCCGGTGAGCGCCATTGGTTGTCAGGATCCAGGTTGTACCGCCAAGGCTGGCGGCGCGCGAGCCCCTCCAACTTGCGCCAGTGCTTGCACTCCTCAAACCAGATGCCGCGCTCGGTAATGACAAGGAAGTCTGGCGTGTGATCGATTTCGTGAATTTCGCCATCGGAGTCAACAAATTCAAACTTCAGGCGGCCGGGTTGCGGGTAATACTCCAGTACTTCGGGGTCGTGCTCGTATCCGACCGCAGTGGGAAATTCCAAGTGGCGGCTTTCGGTCTCGACAGTGCGCTGCATCTTACGGCTTTGATACGGCGTAATTACATTGCCGCCGCCTTTCGACTTCACCGGGCGAACCGGTGCGAACTTCACTGCGTCAAGGACCAGCCGGCGTCCAGCTGGCGGGAGCCCGAGGCGGTCGAGTAGACGCTGCCGTTGAGGTACTTCAAGCATTTCTTGCCTCCATGTTAGTCGGGCTCAGGTATAGGCAAGCACCGCGTATATGTGACAATATTGACTCTAATGAAAACTCATTGCCCTCCGTGGCAAGGAAATTACGATGGCAAAAAAACAAACTGGTCGACCACTTCGCCCTCCGCCGCAATCGAGCTTCCCGAAAGCTGAAAATCAGGCGGAGATGGATTGGGGAGGTGAGGCCCGGCGAATTTTGAAGACGGAAATGCAAGCCCTTAGTTGGGGATACAGGGACTTGAGTGAGCACTTGGGAATACTGGGTGTCGAAATGGACCCGCCAGCCATTAATCGCCGGATAAACCGGGGAAACTTCAGTGCTGCTTTTCTCCTGATGTGCCTGAAGGCGATGAGGCTGCGTATTGACGTAGTGCCCGAGGGCTCGGCGCCAAAGAGGCGCGCCGAACGCGAGAAGCCAATTGATGCGCTCGAATCGGTTATCGAGATCTGGGGAACGAAGGCGCGCTAGTGTTCCTACACGATAACGCGGTAAGGCTTGACGGTGATTGTGCAGTTTAGGCGCATCTCTTAGGCTACTTGGCAGCGCGTTTGACACTCTTTGTCTCGTGTTCATTCAGGCACCTCATTTTGTGACCCTCTCACAAAATGGGCATCCTGGAGCGCCTGCTCCATCAACACATGTCAAACGTCAGCTTTCTTTGAGTAGCTGAACCAATCTTATCTCAAAACCAACGCGAAATGAATCACCCCCAATTCACCGAGTCTCCGCGGACGGCATCATCGCTTTGTTGTTAACATTTGCCATTCTTGTTAACTTTGGCCAGTATGGCGCAGCCCTAAAGGGCATCTTGAGGTCAAACTTCACATTGGTTGTGGCGACACACGAAGAGACACGGCCGGACCGTCGATCAATCCACCTGTCGCTAGGGATATTGCGCACTAACGGAAGCTAGACAAACAGCGTGTATCCGACATATAGGACAAGCGACACAAGCATCAGCCAACACGCCTTCTCTGCAGCATCAGCCCAAGCCGGCTGGTAAAGTCCTTCCTGCCGCTCCAAACGGGTTTTCTGGAACATTGCCCAACCATGCGACACGACGCCCAGCAAGAGCGCGGGTATGGCAAATTGCTGCAGGTACGTTGCGAAGAGAAGCGCGAGCCCCGCGCCAAGGACCCCGGCGCCGATTCCACCAAGGAGCTCCAGCCGCTTGATCTTGTCGTCGTATGGTCCTGGCATCATAATTTCTCCGTTGCCGTGCATGTCCTATTGCTATGTCGCTGGCACACTGGCTTGCCCTAGTCTCGCGTGGACCGCGTGCGGTCGTAAATAAACGTGCACTGGTTTGCGCCACGCGCAATGGTATTCGGGAAGGTGCTTCCCCTATGGAAGTGCATCTCTGGAGAGTAGCTGTTAAAGACCGTTTCGTCGGACCGGCAGAACGCCTCTGTTAAGCCTGCATTGCCCATGTCATGAAACGCTTCGAAGAAGCGGCAGCGAGTGATATGGAACGAGACCCGGTTTTCCGAATGCAGGACGCCGTCATTTTCATTGTTTCGGATAAATCCTTCTGCCATCTGCGCTTCGTGCTCCTGATGAAACCGGCCCCAGTCGCGCGCCATTCCTTCGGGTGAAAAATAAGCCCGTCGTTGCACTGCGTCGCCCAGCTCGAAGAGGAACTGGTATGCCGCCTTAAACGCGGCGTCTTCGCCGAACCGGGCGCGCAGCTTGTTGTACAGCACCCCGACGAGGAGAAACGTGTCTTTCACTTCCACTAACCCGGCGTCATCCGTCGTACGAGAAAACTGTTTCCGGTATCGCGGCGCTGACAGGAGCATTTCCACAAAAAAGAGAAACCGCCGCCAGCCAAGCAATGGGGCTAGATGCGTATTGAGGAGCCTCGGTACTACACGGGTAAGAATCCGCACACGGCGTTTCTTTTCCAACCAAGGATCAAGCGTACGGTAACGCGTGGTGGCATCCATTGGGTCTACGAGCGCTCATTGACGTGACATAGGCCACCTGAACGTTCTCGGCCGCGACTCGTTCGGGCGTGCGATCCGCAGCTCTAATACGTCAGGCGGCGGATTGAGCGCCTTGAAGCGAAGCGCTCCCTTGCGATGGTGTCCAGACGGTCCGTCACCGTTCCATGCAGTCGGCTTTACCGCCGTACCGTCCGGTGCGACAAGTACCGCGGCATTCAACAGGTCGTCACTCAGCTCCTGCGAATGCGTGTCGAAGACCACTTCGATCTCCCAAATCTCCCCGGTGACCTTCACCGGTGTCGCTTTTACCTTGACGGCGTCTTTATCGCTTGTTTGAGGCTTCAGAGGCTGGGCCGTCAGTACGGCGCTCCACAGACCGAATGCGGCAAGCAGTGCCAATGCGCGAATCATACGAGACATTTTTCATGCTCCTTCGAAGCTTGCAGGACCTTGCTACCGACATAGGCTACGCCGGCGATATTGAGCAGTAAGCCCACCCAGAATAGCTCGAGCTGGAACTGCGCTGCGAACGCAACAAGGCCAGTCGCGCCGATAATCGGAGCGATATTGGCCAGATAGTGAGCGCAGCAGGACACCATCGCCGCGGTGGACGTCGTGCCAGAGGTGGCGACAACCGCGCCAGTCTTCTTGGACGTGTTGACCAGCGCCCGCAAGCGTGTAAAAAGCCCGACCTGGACACCGAATCCTACGGCGAGCGGCACGATGAAGTACCAGAACTGTGAAAACTGATCGACGGTGAAATCCCATCCCGAGACCAGCGTGAGCACGCCGAAGTACACAACGAGTAGCAGTGCGGCTGCCGTCACCCCATACTCCATGGCATGCGACTTCGGCCCTACTCCGCCCCCGGTTCCGGGAGATGAAGTCGTGCCGCGCAGACGCAATGCGTTCGTTATGACGGAAACGGAACTCAGGCTCATCGCCAGCGCCGCAATCATGGGAGACAGCAGCTGGCCGGTGAATGGATAGAGCAGCCCGGCCGCCAGCGGAATGCCCAGCGCGTTATATACAAACGCAAAGGCAAGGTTTTGCCGCATGTTACGTACGGTGTCCTCGGACAATTGCCGTGCGCGGGCAATGGCGCGAAGGTCGCCCTTGACCAGCGTTACGTGGGCGCTGTTGATGGCGACATCGGTACCGGTTCCCATAGCAATGCCGACATTGGATTTTGCCAGCGCGGGGGCGTCGTTGATGCCGTCGCCGGCCATTGCCACAACTCTGCCCTGCTGTTGGAGGCGCTCGACCAGATTCAGCTTGTCTTGCGGCTTGACCTCGCCGTGGACCTCGGCGATGCCCAGACGCTTGGCAACAGAGCGTGCGGTGGTGACACCGTCACCCGTTGCCATTACAACTGTCAGGCCGGCATCCGCTAGGGTCTTTAATGCTTCCGGTGTCGTGCTCTTCACGGGGTCGGATACGGCAAGCAGTCCGACCAGCTTACCGTCGGCGGCGAGGTACATTACGCTGGCGCCTTCGTTTCGCAGGCTTTCAGCCTGAGCCACCAGTCCACGCCAGTCGACCTTTTCCTGATTCATCAAAGCGGTATTGCCAAGTGCAATCCGCTGTCCTTTGACGACACCGCGTACGCCAATACCACTTGAGGACTCGAATGCCTCGGGTTTATCTAGTGCGACTCCTTGCTTGCGCGCTTCCTCGACGATGGCTTGTGCAAGCGGATGCTCGCTACCCTGGTCGATGCTGGCCGCAAGCTGCAGGACGTCCTGCACTGAGAAGCCCGGCGCCGCTACGGCACGGTCGAATGCCGGTTTTCCTTCAGTTAAAGTGCCGGTCTTATCGACAATGAGCGTGTCGATCTTTCGCATGCCTTCGATGGCCGCGGCATCACGGAAGAGGATGCCCTGTGTTGCGGCACGGCCGGTTGCTGCCATGATAGACATAGGTGTTGCCAGACCCAGCGCGCAGGGACACGCGATGATTAGCACGGCGACAGCATTGACGAAGCCATAGACCCAGCTGGGCTCCGGGCCGAAGAACCCCCACCCGAGCAGTGTCAGGACCGCGATGCTGACCACCGCGACCACAAAATAGCCCGCAACTACGTCCGCCAGGCGTTGCATTGGCGCGCGCGAACGCTGCGCGTTGGCCACCATCTGGACGATTTGCGAAAGCATGGTCTGGGAGCCGACCTTTTCGGCACGCATCACCAAACTGCCGCTGGCATTGATGGTGGCGCCTATCAGCTTGTCCCCTGGACGCTTGGTGACGGGCACCGGTTCGCCTGTCAGCATGGATTCGTCCAGTGCGCTTTCGCCTTCCAGCACGATACCGTCGACTGGCACCTTCTCGCCGGGGCGCACACGCAGCGTGTCGCCAATGTGGACATGCGTGAGCGGCACGTCTTCCTCGCTGCCGTCGCTCTTGATGCGCCTTGCCGTCTTCGGCGCAAGCCCGAGCAACGACTTGATTGCGGCACTGGTTTGCGACCGGGCACGCAGTTCCATGACTTGCCCGAGCAACGTCAGGGAAATGATGACTGCTGCGGCTTCAAAGTACACCCCGATGCGACCGTGCATCACAAAAGTGGAAGGAAATAATTGGGGGGCGACCGTTGCAAGGACACTGTAGCCGTATGCCGCCGAGACGCCGGTACCGATCAGGGTCCACATGTTCGGACTGCGATTCTTGATCGACTGGACGCCTCGCACAAAAAATGGCCATCCAGCCCAAAGGACGACTGGGGTGCTGATGGCCAATTCCACCCAGCTTTGGGCAGGTATGCCGCCTGGAACAAGCTTGTGGCCGAACATTGCCATCACGGTTACAACCACCGTCAGGGGCAGAGTCCACCAGAACCGGCGCTTGAAATCGACCAGTTCCGGATTCTCTTCCTCTTCCAGTGAAGGCAGCACCGGCTCGAGCGCCATCCCGCATATCGGGCAATTGCCCGGTTTCGGCTGGCGGATTTCCGGGTGCATCGGACACGTATAAACGGTGCCTTCAGGCGCTGCAGCTGCAGGCTCTGGCGACGCCGGCGCGACGTACGACTCAGGGTTGGCGCGGAACTTCTCCATGCATTTGCTGCTGCAGAAGTAGTAATCCGTGCCCTCATTGTTAATGGTCTTTTCCGGGCTGGCTGCCACCTTCATGCCGCATACCGGGTCGGTAAAGGGCTTATCCGGCGCACCGGATGCAGAGACATCATCGTGATGATGCTCATGATGCTCCGGGTGCTCGTGATGGTGATGATGAACGCCCTCACTCACCACCGGAGCTGATACAGCCGCAACCGAAGCTGTATAAGTCTTGGGCGCGCCCTTGAATTTCTCCATGCAGTTCGTGCTGCAAAAATGGTAGGAGGTGCCTTCGTACGCAATGGTCTTTTCCGGCGTGGCGGTCACCTTCATTCCGCATACGGGATCGGTGAAAGATTTCTCCGCTGATTCCGCGACGGCTTCATGACCATGATGGTGCTCATGGTGGTCGTGATGTCCATGATGGTTTCTGTCGTCCATGACTTGCTCCTGATTACGGTCTGGCGCCCGCTCCTCTGCTGCCAAACGTCGGGATAAACGCTGGAGTCCTGCGTCGGTATTGTTCGTACTCCTGGCCGAACTCGGCAACCATGTCACGCTCCTCGGTCTTGGCAAGGCGAGCGTAGACAAGCACGAGGATCGGGAACATCAGCAATGTCACAATCGTCGGCCACTGTAGCAAGAAGCCGAACATGATGAGGACAAAGGCGACATATTGCGGATGCCGCATGTGCTCATAGATTCCGCCGGTTGCCAGGCGGTGATGTGTCTGCGCGTCGTAGAGTACGCGCCACGCGGAGGACAGAATCAGGAAACCTCCGAAGATGAAGAGGTTGCTGAGCAGGTGAAATGGCCCGAAATGGGGATTGGTCTTCCACCCGAACATCATCTCCAGAAGGTGCCCGGCGTCATGCGAGAGGAAGTCGATTCCGGGGAAGTGCTTTGAAAGCCACGGCAGCAGCAGGTAGATGGTTAGCGGAAAGCCGTACATCTCGGTAAACAACGCGACGATGAAGGCTGAGAACGCGCCAAAGGAACGCCAGTCCCGTTTTGTCTTCGGCTTGGTAAAGCTGAACGCGAAGATGATGAAGACCAGGGAATTGAGGAGCACCAGCGACCACAGGCCATATGAAGATGATTCGTTCATGACTCGCCTCCAGTACGGTTTTGAACCCGGGTGAGATCAGGACTGCGCCGGTTTTCTCCTTGCGGGTGGTGGTGCCTGTGACCGCCATGTCCATGGTGGAACAGGTGCATCAAGGGGCAAGCAAGTACGAGCAGGTAAGGAAGCGCCCCCAACACATGCGCCCTGTGCTCGGTCCACAGGAAGAATGCGGCAACTGCCAAGAAACCGATGAGCACCCACTTGCTACGCCCGAAAGGTGGTCTGCGGTCATTGTGGTCATGCACGTCCATCGTAACCTCCGACTTGTGTGGAGCGATTCATTCCGCTCAAAATGCCTAGTTGCTGTTTTTACATTCCCCCTTGAGCCATGGTAGGAAGTCGCCCCCTAAATAAGAATGACCCAAGTCAAAGTTTTCCGGATTCCGTCTATTCCCTGTTACGCGTCGACGGACACCTTCGCCGGATAGCCGGCCGCCGTTACCGCCTGGACCAGAGCTTCGGCGTCGAGATTGCTTTCGACACGGACAGTCTTGGAACGTAAGTCCACATCTACTTTCGCGGACGCATCCTGTGCCTGGATCGCTTTTGTCACCCGGGCAGCGCATCCGCCGCACGACATCTTTTCCACTTGAATCGCAAACATGGCATTTCCTCCTTTAATGAGCCTAGATTCACTGTAGACCTTCCAAGCGTGGGAAGGTCAAGGCGCATGCGCAACGATGCCTGTGCAATGGATACACCTAGTTCAATGCGTCATTTCTTCGAGGATCCGAAGGGCGGCCGTGCGCCAAAACGCCGGCCGCCTTCGACCGCTACTTCACCACATCGAGTTTGGAGACCGCGAGCTTTCCGCCCGCCATCTCTGCTACAAACTTCACCTTGTCGCCCACATCGACTTTCTCGAGGATGACCGGGTCTTTCACCTGAAAGGGCATCGTCATTGGCCCCATGCCCAGATTCTTCAAATCGCCATGTTTGATGGTAACTTTCTTGCCGGCCTTATCGACCTTCTGCACGACACCTTCGGACATGGGGCCGGACTGCGCCGTCGTAGCACTAGCAGGCGCACCATGGTGCGCGTCATGGTCATGCTGTGCGTTTGCCTGCGTCGCAAACGACAATCCAACGGCGACTGCGAGCGCCAAACTGACAGTGGCTTTCATCTTCTTCCTTTCACTTGGTTAGTTGTGATGACTAAAAACGCGCGACCGGCCGTTGCCTTCGACCAGAATGACGTCGTACGGGTCTTTGCGCGGTCCATCCATGCCAGGCGAGCCCATCGGCATACCCGGCGCGGACAATCCCTTGGCTTTGGGCTTCTCTGCAATCAGGCGCTTGATGTCGGCGGCCGGAACGTGGCCTTCTACCGCATAGCCTTCCACCACGCCGGTGTGACACGAGCCCAAGTCGTTCGGAATGCCGTTCTTTTCACGGTAGTCCGACGGATTGGCGACGACGTGCGTTTTAACTGTGAAGCCGCTGCTTTCGAGATGCTTGATCCAGTCGCCGCAGCAGCCACAGTAAGCACTCTTGTAGACGTCAATGACAGGTGCAGCGGCATGACCAAGAACGGGGCCGGCAAGCAGGGCCGCCACTGCGGCGCGGAGCAGAAATTGCGATTTCATGATTTATCCCTTCAAGACCTTGATTTTTCCAACCATCCCCGCTTCGAAATGACCGGGGATAAGGCAGGCGTAGAAAACGTCGCCAACCTTGGTGAACTGCCATACCAGGGCCTTCTTCTGGCCTGGGTCGACCCGGGCAGCCGACGGGTCATCGTGTGCAGCATCGGGGGTCATTTGCATCGATGCCCCATGAGCCTTGAGTTCGTCCATCGTCCCAAGCACCATTTCGTGTACGAGCTTCCCTTTGTTTGAAACGACAAAACGGATCGTTTCTCCCTGCTTGACAGCAATGTCAGACGGACCGAAGCGCATCAGGTCGTTCATGTCGACTGAGACGACACGGGAGATTTTGTTCGTGTCGCCGGGCTTGCCGAACTCTTGCCCTTGCGACGTCGTCTCGTGGCCGCCGTGAGCGTGGCCCGGGCCGGCAGATGCGTTTGTCGCAACAAGTCCGAGGGCGAGGACAAACGGGGTAAAAGCGGTAGCAGAAGTGGTGTGGATAGCTCTCATAACGATTCCTTTCCTTGCATCTTGCGCAGTCGCCGCCGGCATGCAGCCGGGTAGGCGAGTTGCTGAGTTATGGCTCCCGCGCATGTGGATGAGCCGAGTCGCTTCATCGATGCGACAAGACAGTGCGCGGGATACGGGTTTCAGTGCACCGAGCCGTAGCTGGCGCACAGGCGTGAATTACCCGAGAAGATGCCGAGGAGGTCGTTCGAGGCTTGCCGGGACAGTGCCGACAAACGATACAGGTGGAGGATTGTGCGCGACTTCAGTACGTTCAAGCTGGGTCGCAAGATTGATGCTTAATGGGGGTGCGGCAGCGCCGATATGACAAACACCTCCGCTGCAGGTGCTTGCCTTGTGGGTCGTGTTGTCAGCACAGTCGGCGGTGGAAGTATTCTTTGCAGAATTGCCGCCACTATGATCCGCATGTTCATTGGCGTGTGCCGAATGCCCAGCATGGGAATCAGCAGTTGCAGCGGAAGCAACGGCAGGTGCTGGCTCAGAGACGCGTACGCAAGACGTGTCGATGGCTGCCATCCCCCGTAAAGGAAGTGCAAGCATGACAACCCAAAGCAAAAGCGTCTTCAGTATGCGGCTCATTGAAACCACCTGGTGCGGCCATTTCCAACCGTTTATTGTGGACATCATAAACCTTCCCATGCGGGGAAGGTCAAGAGAAACGTCGGCGCAATAGAGTTGCCGCTCGAAACCGGGAAAAAATCGGCCGGCCGTGATAATCTAATGCGATTACCGGAGCTAATTCTCGTGCGACGTCTCGTTTGCATCCTACTCATGCTGCTACTTCCTCTGCATAGCATCGCCATGCAGAGCGGCTTGGGTTCGCCTGCAAAAACGTTCGACATTGCCCATGAAATCGACCATCTCGTCGGCGCCACGCATCATCACGACGACACCCACGGCTCGGTCCATTACGACAAGTCCGGCGATTCCATGAAGCATTTCGCCGACCATGCGGCCGGCCATTCTTGTGCAGCACTGCCATCGACCACAAAGCTGCCGGTGGCGATTTCCGCGTCGACGGCCCGTGCAGACGAGCCAAGGCATTTCCTTCCGAATCCTGACCCGGACCGCCTGCAACGTCCCCCCTGCTCCCTCGGTTAATCCGCCGAGGGCATATCCGAACTTTTCATTGCGATAAACCGCTTTAAGCGGCTGCGCATCGTTGCGCAGCGTGCATTTGCCTTCGGCTTCTTCAACCAGAAACCGAATGGAGATTGCATGCGTGCTCATTCATTGAGTCATCTTTTATTGATCGCGGTGGCGTTGACGATTGCCTCGCCGGCCGCGTTCTCTCAGGCTGCGCCCGACAGCCTGAAAGCTGCCATTGACGCCGCGTGGCAGCGCTGGCCACAGGCCAGAACCCTCGAGGCCAAACGTGATGAGATTGCGGCTGGGCGAGAGACCGCCCGGTCGTGGATCGCCGGATCACCCTCCGTCGGACTTTCAGACCGAAGCGACCGATGGACTGATCGTACCGGCATCCGGGAGCGCGAGATGTCACTTTCCGCACCGGTATGGCTTCCGGGTCAGGTCACCGCGCGGCAGGCGCAGGCCGAGGCCAATGCGCAGGATCTGGATGCCCAAATTGCCGCCACCCGCCTCGCCGTTGCCGGTGAGGTGCGCGAACGCCTCTGGGCTGCCGCTGCGGCCAAGGAGAACCTGGCAGAGGCATTGAACCGCGAGAAATACCTTTCCGCGACGGCGGACGAAGTTCTGCGGCGGGGCGA
>NZ_LSTO01000001.1:4743330-4745272 GCF_002211445.1 Noviherbaspirillum denitrificans
TTCCGTTTTCATGATTGGCCTCCTTGGCGGCGTGCACTGCGTCGGCATGTGCGGCGGTATCGTGAGCGCGTTCTCGGTAGTGACGCCGCGTCGCCCGTTTCCCGTACCGGTGACCAACGGCGCCGGTGCGATTGCCTCCCCCACGGTATTCGACGGCGCCGGCCGGGTGCTGGCCTATAACGCCGGCCGCCTTGGCAGTTATGCCATTGCCGGTGCGATTGCCGGCGGCGTCGCGCAGGGCGTACGCACGCTCTCCTTCATGTCTTCCCTTCAAGTCGGCGGCTACTGGCTTGCCAACCTCATGCTGGTCGCCCTCGGACTCTTCCTGATGGATGCGTGGCGCGGCCTTGCAAAACTGGAATCGGCCGGGCAGGTGGTCTGGCGCCGTGTGCAGCCGCTGGTGAAGCACCTGCTTCCCGTCGACAGCGCCGGCAAGGCCTTCGCGCTTGGCGGACTGTGGGGCTGGGTACCCTGCGGCATGGTCTACAGTGTGCTGCTGACCGCCATGCTGAGCGGTTCCGCCGCTTCCGGCGCGCTTGTCATGCTGGCATTCGGCGCCGGCACGCTGCCGGTCCTGCTCACCATGGGCATGCTGGGTACGCGCCTGCAGGCATTGACGCGACGTCGCAGCGTGCGGGTGGCGGCGGGACTTGTTGTCCTCGCATTCGGCCTGCTCGGCCTCGCACGGGCCGCCGGCGGCGTTTCGCTGGGCTGGCTCGATGCGCTCTGCCTGACGCCGCCGGCTGCCTCCCACGCTGGAGGCCATTGATGGAAGCCTTGTCCTGTTTCCATTGCGGGCTGCCGGTTCCTGTGGGCTCCACCTGGACGGTGCAGATCGCCGGCGTGGAGCGGCAGATGTGCTGCCCGGGCTGCGAAGCGGTTGCAAAGACGATCGTCGAAAACGGCTTGTCCGATTACTACACTACGCGCGAAAGCTACTCGCCGACCGGTGACAAGGAAGCGCTCGTTCCTGCGGAATTGCGCCTGTACGACGCACCGGAAATCCTCGACCAGTTCACGGAAAAGAATGCGCAGGATGGCAATGTTTGCGAAGCGACCTTCTCTGTGGACGGTATCCGTTGCGCTGCCTGCGTCTGGCTGATCGAGCGCCGCCTTGGCGCAGTGCAGGGCGTGCAGGCAATGAACCTGAACGTCGCGACCGAGCGCCTGCATGTGCGCTGGAACAAGGATGACTGCAAGCCGAGCGACATCCTGAAGGCAGTACGTGAAGTCGGTTATACCGCCTATCCCTACGACGCCGTACGCCACGGCGAGCAGCTGCAGCGCGCGAGCAAGAAGCTGTTCCGCCAGCTGTTCATTGCCGGCCTGTCCATGATGCAGGTGATGATGTATGCGGTTCCTGTCTACCTGGCAACCGACGGTACCATGGACGCCGACATGGAAGCGATGATGCGCTGGGCCAGCCTGCTGCTGACGCTGCCGGCGCTGCTGTATTCCGGCTTGCCGTTCTTCCAGGGCGCGTGGGCCAACCTCAAGGCGCAGGCGCTTGGCATGGATGTGCCGGTGGCGCTCGGCATTGCGGCAGCCTTTATCGGCAGTACCGTCGCAACGATCACCGGAAAAGGGGATGTCTATTTCGACACGGTGACGATGTTCATCTTCCTGCTGCTCTGCAGCCGCTACCTCGAGCTGGTGGCGCGTCGCAAGGCGGCATCCGCCCTCGAGAAACTGCAGCATGCGCTGCCGGCTTCGGCGGCGCGCATGCCCGGCTATCCGCACGACCGCAATACCGAAACGGTGCCCGCCGCGCAGCTGCGCGAAGGCGACATGGTGCTCGTGAAACCGGGCGAAGCGATCCCCGCCGATTGCGTCGTGGTGGAAGGCAGCACTGCGGTCGACCTATCCTTGCTGACCGGCGAGAGCAGGCCGCAGCGCAAGGATGCGGGTGACGACCTTCCCGGCGGGGCGGGCCACGCTACGC
>NZ_LSTO01000001.1:4745282-4760775 GCF_002211445.1 Noviherbaspirillum denitrificans
CGCACTGCAAGACAGCTCGCAATGCGCGACAATAAGCGCTCCGAGAAAGGAGCGCTTATGCGAACCATTCTGTCCCTGCTCTTGCTGCCCGCCATCGTCCACGCGGGCGGCTCCAACTACACCGTGACGCCCGGCGTCTCCCAGCCCGCCGGCAAGGTATCCGAATGGGCGGTGCCCACCCCGAAATTCGCGCGTGACCCCGCCGCCGCGCCGGATGGCAAGATTTACATCGCTGTCATGCACGGCAACAAGCTCGCCCGCTTCGACCCCGCGACGCAGAAGTTCGACGAATGGGACTTGCCCGAGGGCACGCGCCCGCACGGCCTCGTGGTCGATGAGAAGGGCACGGTCTGGATGACCGGCAATGGCAACGGCACGCTGCTGGAAATCCCCTTCACTGATGGCCAGCCTGGCCGGATGACGGCGCACAAGACGCCATCGGGCGGCAGTCCGCACACCATCATCTTCGATGGACGCGACGCGTTGTGGTTTACCAACCAGTCCGCCGACAAGGTCACGCGCTACGACCGCGCGACGAAGAAAATGACCGAGTTCGACTCGCGCGACGGCCCGTACGGGCTGGCGATGGACCAGCAGGGCAATGTCTGGTTCTGCCAGGCCAGCGGACAGCGCGTGGGCCGCGTCGACGCGGTGACCGGCAAGGTGACCGAGATCGACCTCGGCCGCGGTTCCATGCCGCGCCGCATCGCTGCCGCGCCGGACAACACGCTGTGGGTGGTGCGCTACGGTGACGGCAAGCTCACGCACATCGACGCGAAGACCGCAAAAGTCATCAAGAACTACGACACGCCTGCCGGAGAGTCCGGCAAGCCCTATGCGGTGACGGTGGACGGCGCCGGCAAGGTCTGGATGAACGAGATCGGCACCGACACCGTCGCGCTCTTCGATCCGACCAGCGAGAAGTTCCGCGTGTTCCCGCTGCCGACGAAGAACGAAGGCATCCGCAAGATGATCGTCGATGCGAAGGGCCGCCTGTGGTACATGGGCAGCCATAGCGGAAAACTGGGAGTGGTCGAATGAAACGCCTTGTCCTGCTGTTCGCCGCCGCCTGCGCATTCGGCGCGCAGGCGCAGGAACCGTTGCCGCTGTTCGATGCGCACATGCATTACAACGTCGAGGCGCGCTCCTATCTTTCCCCCGAACAGGTGGTCGCGCTATGGCGCAAGACCGGCATTCGCGGCGTGCTGGCCACCAGCCGGCCCAACGACGGCACGCTGGACCTGATCGCGCAGAAGGCCAAGGACATCGTCATCGTGCCCTTCCTGCGGCCCTACCGCGTGCAGCCCGACCGCTACGACTGGTTCAACAGCCCCGGCGTGGCGGAGTATGTGGAGAAGGAACTCGCGCGCGGCATCTACCGCGGCATCGGCGAGTTCCACATCTTCGGCGCCGACGCCGACGCGCCCTACATGGCGAAGATCGCGCGGCTGGCGAAGGAGCGCGGCATGTGGCTGCATGCGCATTCGGATGAGGATGCGGTGGAACGCATCCTTCGACACGCGCCGGGGGTGAAGCTGATCTGGGCGCATACCGGGATGAGCACGCCGATGGACAAGGTGGAGCAGATGTTTGCGCAGTATCCCAACATTGTTGGCGAACTGTCGTATCGGATGGATATCGAGCAGGATGGTGCGTTGAATCCGCGATGGAAGGCGTTGATGATGAAGTATCCGGACCGGTTTGTTGTCGGGACGGATACGTGGATTACGCCGCGGTGGGGGCAGGTGGAGGAGTTGGCTTCGTTTTATCGGCGGATGTTGGCTGGGTTGCCGCGGGAGGTGGCGGAGAAGATTGCGTTTCGGAATGGGGTGGCGATGTTTGCTGTGCCTTGATTGGGCTTTTCTTCGGTGCCCCATTTCGGTTGGTTCTCCGTGGATCCTTGCCGGGACTGGCCCCGGCGGGCCACTTACTTTCTTTGCTTCGCCAAAGAAAGTAAGCAAAGAAAGGCGACCCCGGCGCGCAGCCCCCTTCGGGGGTACCCGAAAAACTGCCTCGGAAAGCGGGAAGCGCGGAAACTCGCCTTCGGCTCAGACAGTCCGCGCTTCTTGATCCGCTTTCCGCTGCAGTTTTTCGGCTGCGCACAGGGGGAAGTGCTGAAACCCATCCCCACCCTGGCCCTCCCCTTGAAGGGGAGGGAAATTCAATTGGCTTTGCAGAGTCCGGAGAATTGCTTCGCTCCCTCCCCTTCAAGGGGAGGGCCGGGGTAGGGATGGGGTTAAAGAAGTTCCCCTGTGCCGACGCCAAAAGAGCGCAGCCAAAATCGGAAAAAGAAGCGCGGACTGTCTGAGCCGAAGGCGAGTTTCCGCGCTTCCCGATTTTGGCTGCGCTCTTTTGGGGACCCCGAAGGGGCGGCGGCACCGGGGTCGCCTTTCTTTGCTTACTTTCTTTGGCGAAGCAAAGAAAGTGAGCGGCCTGCCGGGGCCGGACCCGGCAAGGATCCACGGAGAGCCAACCGAACAGGGTCACCGAAGAAACACATTCAATCCAACGTCTGCCGATACCTCTTCAACGCCACCAATCCGGCAACAAGCATAAACACCCCCATCGGCCAAACATTAGGCAACACCTCCACCACCCCATTCCCCTTCAACATAATCCCCCGCACCACCCGCAGGAAATGCGTCAACGGCAGCATCTCCCCAATCACCTGCGCCCACCCCGGCATCCCCCGAAACGGAAACATGAACCCCGACAGCAGCATCGACGGCAGGAAGAAAAAGAAGGTCAGCTGCATCGCCTGCAACTGGTTCCTGGCGACGGTGGAAAAGGTAAACCCGACCGCCAGGTTGGCCGCCATGAACACCACCAGCGCCGCCGACAGCAGCGCCAGGCTGCCCACCATCGGCACATCGAACAGCAGGCGCGCGGCAATGAGGATCACGACCACCTGCACATAGCCGATCAGTATGTAGGGCGCGATCTTGCCGACCATGACTTCAAGCGGCCTGACCGGCGTCGCGAGCAGGTTTTCCATCGTGCCGCGCTCGCGTTCGCGGGTCATCGCCAGGGAGGTCATCATCACCATCGTCATCGTCAGCACTACCCCGATCAAGCCGGGCACGATGTTGTAGCGCGAGACGCCCTCAGGGTTGTAGCGCCGCTGCGGGCGGATCTCGAACGGCGCGTCCACCGGTTGCAGTGCATGCAGCGGGCCGGTGAGGTCGCGTCCGACCGCCTGCCGCGCGATGCTGTTCACGGCGGCGAGCGCATTGCCCGAGGCCGAAGGGTCGGTGGCGTCCGCTGCCAGCAGCAGGGCAGGGCGCTCGCCGCGCACCAGTTGCCGCGAAAAGTCTGGCGGCACCACCAGCAGGAACTGCACGCGGCCTTCGTCCAGCAGGCGGTTGCCTTCCGCTTCGCTGCGCGGCCGCTGCGTCACGCGGAAGTATTGCGAATTCTCCAGCCCGGCAATCAGGCTGCGCGAGAACTCGCTTTCGTCGGCGGATACCACCGCCATCGGCAGCTGCTTCGGGTCGGTGTTGATCGCAAAGCCGAACAGCACCAGCTGCATGATCGGCACGCCGACCATCATCGCGAAGGTCAGTCGGTCGCGCCGGATCTGCCGGAACTCCTTGATGAGGATGGCGAGGAAGCGCGACCAGTTCATGAGAAATTGTCCTCGGTGTTTTGCATCAGCGTGACGAAGACATCTTCGAGCGTGACGGCGGACGGCGTGGCGGCGATCAACTCCTGCGCGGTGCCTTGCGCCAGCAGCTTGCCGTAGGCGATGTAGGCGAGCTGGTGGCAGCGTTCGGCTTCGTCCATGTAATGTGTCGATACCAGCACCGTCATGCCGCCTGCCGCGAGCGCATGCAGTTCGTTCCAGAAATCGCGCCTGGCCTTGGGATCGACGCCGGCGGTCGGCTCGTCGAGCAGCAGCAGTTGCGGCTCGTGCAGCAGGCAGGCGGCCAGCGCAAGGCGCTGTTTCCAGCCGCCGGACAGCGCACCCGCCAACTGCGCGCGCCGCGCGGCAAGGCCCAGCCGCTGCAGCATGGCGTCGACGCGCGCATCGGCATCCGGCATCTCGTACACGCGCGCGATGAAGGACAGGTTCTCCTCGATGCTGAGGTCTTCGTACAGGCCGAACTTCTGCGTCATGTAGCCGACCTGGCGCTTGATCTTGCGCGACTCCTTGCGGATGTCATAACCGAGGCAGGTGCCGCTGCCATCGTCGGGCGTGAGCAGGCCGCACAGCATGCGGATGGTGGTGGTCTTGCCGCTGCCGTTGGGGCCGAGGAAGCCGTAGATGCGGCCGCGCGCGACGCGTATGTCGACATGGTCGACCACGGTACGGCCGCCATAGCGCTTGGTCAGCCCGCGCACGTCGATGATGGCTTCCATCACCGGGCCTGCGCGAAGCGGATTTCGACCGGCTGGCCGGGATGCAGCAGTGCCGCCTTGCCGGGCGCGGGGCGCGCCTCGATCATGAACACGAGCGCGGCGCGGTTTTCCTTGCTGTAGATGAGCGGCGAGGTGTATTCCGGCGCGCTCGACAAATAACTGACCTTCGCCTCGATCGCACCGCCGCAGCCATCGCATTGCACGGACACGTCCTGTCCCAGCTTCAGGGCGGCGAATTGCGTTTCGGGCACGAAGAAGCGCAGCTTGATGTTTTGCGGCGGCAGCACGCTGACCACCGGGCTGCCCGCCTGCACGAATTCGCCCTCGCGGTAAAGCACGTCGGCCACGCTGCCGGCAACCGGGATGCGTTGCGTCTTTTGCGCAAGGCGCCACTCGGCCTGCGCGAGCTGGGCCTGTGCCGCTTTCAATTCCTGTCCGGCGGCGGCGATCTCGTCGGGCCGGGCGCCGAGCTTCGCGACACGTACCTGCGCGCGCAGTTCGCCGACATGCGCCTGGTCGCGTTCGACCGCGCTGCGCGCTTCGTCCAGCCTGGCCGGCGCGATGAACTTGTCTTCCACCAGTTGTTTCTGGCGCGCGTAATTGCTGCGCGACAGCTGCAGCGATGCTTCCGCTTGCGCAAGCTGAGCCTGCACCGCCGCCACTTCCTCGGGCCGGCGGCCTTTCTGCAGGTTGGCCAGTTGCGCTTCGGCGCGCTGCACGCGCGATACCGCTTCTTCGCGCGCCGCGCGTTCGCTGTCCTGTTCCAGCACGAAAGCCGGCGCATTCGCCTGGACCTGGTCACCGCGCTGCACATGCAGCTTGCCCAGCGTGCCGGCAATCGGCGCCGCCAGCCGCACGTACTCGGCTTCCGCATAGCCGGGGAAGACATCGGCCGGCTTGTCGCCGCATCCGGCGAGAACCAGCAGGGCGAGCCATGCGGGCAAGGTTTTCATGGTGCTTCTCCCTGGCGCGCGGACAGGCCGCGCAATGCGAATTCGATACGCTGCTCGACCGCCTTCTTCGACAGCACCGTCTGTTCCAGCACGCCCGCGGCCATCGCCCACTGGCCGTTCTCCAGCAATGCGGTGCCGAGCAGCACCGGCGACATCACCGCACCGGCGAGGAAGGCGATCACCTGCGGCAGCGGCGCCTTCACCAGTTCGCCCTTGCGCTGCGCTTCGGCCACCAGTGCGGCGACCACCGCCATGTGCCGCGGCAGGTTGGTTTGCAGGAATTCGGCGGCGACCTGTTCGCCGGCCAGCGCGTCGGCGCCGATGCGCAGCAGGAGCTGGCGGTGCGTGCGGCCGAAGCCGGCGATGACGCGCACCGCCTTGCGCAGGTTATCGACCGGCGACACGCCCTCGTGCGACTGCAGCACCACCAGGTCCTGGAACATCTGTTCGTAGGTTTGCTGCAGCAGGGTGCGGATGAAGTTGTCCTTGCTGCGGAAGTGGTAGTGGAACATCCCCAGGTTCACGCCCGCATGCTCGGTCAGCTTGCGGGTGGATAGGCCGCGGCAGCCGGTTTGCGGCAGCAATTCCATGCCGGCTGCGAGCAGCCGCTGGTCGATGTTCTGGGATGGGCGTGGCATGAGGTTATTATACGACCGTGTAATAACTCCGCAAGCGGCGAAAAATGCCGGGACGAAATATCCGGCGTGACCATCGCGGCCAATTACGTGACCGCGCGAGACAACATCGCCGCCGCCTCTTGCACCAGGCAGCACGCCTCCCTAGCATGGCCCGCAACAACACACTCCGATTCAAGAACAAAGAGAGAGACAACATGGACAAGTTCTGGCTGCAGTCCTATCCCGCCGGCGTACCCGCCGAAATCGATCCCGCCCAATACGATTCGCTCGCGCACCTGTTCGAGGAATCCTTCCGCAAATACGCCGCGCGCGATGCCTACATCTGCATGGACAAGGCGCTGACCTATGCGGAAGTCGATGCGCTGTCGCAAAAGCTCGGCGCGTGGTTCCAGGCGCGAGGACTGCAGAAGGGCGACCGCGTCGCGCTGATGATGCCCAATGTCCTGCAGTACCCGGTTGCGCTTGCCGCCGTGCTGCGTGCAGGCTACGTGGTGGTCAACGTCAATCCGCTGTACACGCCGCGCGAGCTGGAGCACCAGCTCAACGATTCCGGCGCCAAGGCCATCGTCATCCTCGAAAACTTCGCCACCACCTTGCAGCAGGTCGTCGCGAAAACCGGCGTCAAGCATATCGTGCTGGCCTCGATGGGCGACCTGCTCGGCCCGATCAAGGGCACCGTGGTCAACTTCGCCGTCCGCAAGATCAAGAAAATGGTGCCCGCCTATTCGCTGCCGGGCGCCGTGAACTTCCGCGATGCGCTGGCCGAGGGCGGGAAACTGAAGCTGCAGAAAGTGAAGATCGCCCCCACCGACGTCGCCTTCCTGCAGTACACCGGCGGCACCACCGGCGTATCGAAGGGCGCGACGCTCCTGCATCGCAATGTGGTGGCCAATGTGCTGCAGAACGAGGCATGGTCGCAGCCGGCGCTGAAGAAGGAACCGCGCATCGAGTCGCCGTTCATCGTCTGCGCGCTGCCGCTGTACCACATCTTTGCGCTGACCGCGTGCTGCCTGTTCGGCCTGCGCAATGGCGGCGTGAACCTGCTGGTGCCGAACCCGCGCGACATCCCCGGCTTCGTCAAGGAGCTGGCGAAATACAAGGTCAATATCTTCCCGGCGGTGAACACGCTGTACAACGGCCTGCTGCACAATCCCGATTTCGCGAAGCTCGATTTCTCTTCGCTGAAGGTCTGCAACGGCGGCGGCATGGCGGTGCAGAAAGCGGTGGCCGACAAGTGGCTGCAGGTCACCGGATGCGCGATCAATGAAGGCTACGGCCTTTCCGAAACCTCCCCGGTCGCCACCTGCAATCCGGCAGATATCGAATACAACGGCAGCATCGGCCTGCCGCTGCCCTCGACCGAAATCGCTATCCTCGACGACGAAGGCAAGCCGCTGCCGCTCGGCCAGGCAGGCGAGATCGCGATCCGCGGCCCGCAGGTGATGATCGGCTACTGGAATCGCCCCGAAGAAACCGCCAAGGTCATCACCGCCGACGGCTTCTTCAAGACCGGCGATGTGGGCGTGATGGACGGCAGCGGCTTCGTGCGCATCGTTGACCGCAAGAAGGACATGATTCTCGTGTCCGGCTTCAACGTCTATCCGAACGAAGTCGAAGGCGTGGTCGCGTCCCATCCAGGCGTGCTCGAATGCGCATGCGTGGGCGTGCCAGACGCCAACTCCGGCGAAGCGGTGAAGCTGTTCGTGGTGCGCAAGGATGCGAGCCTCACGCAGGAGCAGCTGATGCAGTACTGCAAGGACCAGCTGACCGCGTACAAAAAGCCGAAGTACATCGAATTCCGCGACGCGCTGCCGAAAACGAATGTCGGCAAGATCCTGCGGCGCGAGCTGCGGGACGAGAAGAAGGCCGCCTGAAGCCTCTTCTATCGCTGTAGGGGGAGTTCCACGGCGCCTTGCTGCAGCCGCACATCGCCGGAGCTGTATTAAGATTGCATGCGAATGCAACCGACAGTCTCTTGCGAAAGCGGCAAGGCCGCCGAAAGGAACAATCCTCCGATGAGTGAACAGACCACCGCCGCGTCCTGGGTCAGGGGGATCGTGGAACGGCTCAAGGAAGCCGGACTGGATGTGCACTCGCTGTTCGCCGAAGCGCAGCTCGACCTCGCCGCACTCCACCATCCCGATACGCGCTACGCCACCGAAAAGATCAGCCTTCTCTGGGAACTGGCGGAAGCGCGTTCGGGCAATCCCGTGCTCGGCCTGTCGGTGCCGGACATTCCGCCGCCGGCCGCTTTCGATGCGGTCGCGTACGCGATGATGACCTGCGCCAACCCGCTCGCCGGCCTGAACTTCCTGGTGCGCTACCAGCGCGTGGTCAGCGATGCGGTGACGATCACGCTCGAGGAGCATGCGGACGGCTATTGGGTGGGACTGCAGCTGTATGGCGGCGGACGCCCCGTGCCGCGCCAGCGCATCGATTTCGTGCTGACCACGCTGCTGAACTTTTCGCGCTGGATCACCGGGGTCGAGATCTATCCGCTGGCCGTCGAGTTCGTCCATCCGCCGCCGGACGACCCGCAGACCTATGCCGACGTGTTCCGCTGCCCGGTGCATTTCAACGCGCAGTCGAATCGCATGCTGATGTCGCATGCCGACCTTATCCTGCCGCTGCGCACCGCCAACCCCTTGCTGGCGGAACTGCACGACCGCTACGCCGGCGAATGCCTCGCGCGCCTCGACAAGACGAGGATCGCGCTGCGTGTGCGGGAATCCATCATCCGCCGCCTGCCGCAAGGCGATCCGGTGCGCGGCGAAGTCGCACGCGAACTGTGCATGAGCGAGCGCACGCTGCAGCGCCGCCTCGCCGAGGAAGGGACCGCCTTCCAGCAGCTGGTGGACGAAGCGCGGCGCGAACTGGCGCAACGCTATCTCGACCAGCCCCAGCTCGGACTTGCCCAAGTGGCATCACGCCTCGGCTTCACCGACCGCAGCACATTCAGCCGCGCCTGCAAGCGCTGGTTCGACGTCACGCCAACCGAATATCGCAGCCGTTTGCAAAGTGAACGCTAACCCTTCGTAGCGATCCTGCAACGAATCGGAAAGCGGCCCGTTGCACTGCTACAATGGGCCGATTTTCCCCCTCCGCCGTTCCGCATGTCACACGCTCCCCACCACGCCGCCCACGGCATGAACCGCCCGCAGAGCGAGGCTGTCCACTACATGGACGGACCCTGCCTGGTGCTGGCCGGCGCCGGCTCCGGCAAGACGCGTGTGATCACTACCAAGATCGCCCACTTGATCGAGCAGTGCGGCTACGAGGCGCGCAACATCGCGGCGGTCACCTTCACCAACAAGGCGGCGCTGGAAATGCAGGAGCGCATCGGCAAGCTGCTGAAGGAACCGAAGCTGGCCAAGCAGATCACTGTCAGCACCTTCCATTCGCTCGGCGTGCAGATCCTGCGCCGCGAAGCGAAGGAACTCGGCCTGAAGGACCGCTTCTCCATCATGGACAGCGACGACTGCTTCTCGCTGGTGCAGGACCTGGCGATGACCACCGACAAGCAGATCATTCGCAGCATCCAGACTGCGATGTCGCTGTGGAAGAACGCGCTGATCGATCCCGATACGGCGTTGAAGCAGGCTGTCACCGAAGACGAAGGGCAGGCCGCGCGCATCTACCGCAACTACGTCGCCACGCTGAATTCCTACCAGGCCGTCGACTTCGACGACCTGATCCGCCTGCCGGTCGAACTGTTCCGCGAGAAGGAAGAAGTGCGCGACCGCTGGCAGCGCAAGCTGCGCTACTTGCTGGTCGATGAATACCAGGACACCAACACCTGCCAGTACGAACTGGTGAAGCTGCTCGTGACCGGCCTCGGCAAGAAGCCGATGTTTACCGCGGTGGGCGACGACGACCAGGCGATTTACGCATGGCGCGGCGCGACGCTGGAAAACCTGCGCCAGCTGGGGATCGATTTCCCCGACCTCAAGGTCATCAAGCTGGAGCAGAACTACCGCTCCAGCACGCGCATCCTGCAAGCCGCGAACTCCGTCATCGGAAACAACCCCAAGCTGTTCGAAAAGCAGCTGTGGTCCGAACACGGCCTGGGCGATCCGGTGAAGGTGATGGCGATGCAGGACGACGACCACGAAGCGGAACAGGTCGCGATCATGATTTCCGCGCACAAGTTCGAACGCCGCGCCAAGTTCTCCGACTACGCCATCCTCTACCGCGGCAACCACCAGGCGCGCATCATCGAGCAGGCGCTGCGCAAGGAACGCATCCCGTACACCATCTCCGGCGGGCAGAGCTTCTTCGACCGCGCCGAGATCAAGGACATTGTCGCCTACCTGCGCCTGGTCGCGAACAGCGACGACGATCCGGCCTTCATCCGGGCGGTCACCACGCCAAAGCGCGGCGTCGGCCAGGCGACATTGGAAGCGCTCGGTTCCTTCGCCGGGCAATGGCAATGCTCACTGTTCGAAGCGGTGTTCAAGGGAGGCATTGAAGCCAAGCTCAATGACCGCCAGCTCGATCCGCTGCGCCGCTTCTGCACCTTCATCAACAACCTCGAGGCGCGCGCATCGAAGCGTGGCGAAAACGCTGCCGAGCTGCTCGACGAGATGATGAAGGAGATCAATTACGAGTTCTACCTGTACGACACCTTCGACGAGCGCCAGGCGCAGAGCAAGTGGCAGAACACGCTCGACTTCGTGACCTGGCTGAAGGAGAAGGGCACCGGCGGCCGCGACGGCACCGACGAGGAAAAGAGCCTGCTCGAACTGACGCAGATGGTCGCGCTGATGACCATGCTCGAAGGCAAGGACGAGGAGCCGGATGCGGTGCGCATGTCCACGCTGCACGCGTCGAAGGGGCTGGAGTATCCGCACGTCTTCCTGGTCGGCGTGGAAGAGGGCATCCTGCCGCACAAGGGCGATCCCGACGCGCCGATCGACACGCTTGCCGCGCGTATCGAAGAAGAGCGTCGCCTGATGTACGTCGGCATCACCCGCGCGCAGCGCAGCCTGCATGTCACCTGGTGCAAGCGCCGCAAGCGCGCACGCGAGAGCGTGAACTGCGAACCCTCGCGCTTCATCAAGGAGATGAAACTCGACGAAGGCGACGCGGTGCCGAAGGAAGAAGAGAAGCTCACGCCGAAGGACCGTCTCGCCAACCTGAAGGCACTGCTGTCGAAGCCGACGGTAGTTTAGACATTGTCATGAAGATGTCACGGCCGCCATTCACAATGGCGCCGAATCGTCATATCCCCAAGGTTTGACTTTTGCCCGCGTGCTGCAGAGCGCGCGGGTTTTTTTGCATCCCCGCGCACGCGCATTCACAAAAATGCGACACATCGCCGCATGTCATCAGCATGTCATGCGCGCTATTCACAATGCCACCCGTTGCCCGTCTGCGAGGCGCCGCATATCCATATGCGGATTCAGTCGTTCCTCACCTGCGAGGCCTGATGCCAGAATGCAGCTCAGACAACAGCCGGCAAGGAAGCCAGTCCTGCCGCGCGCAACACCAATGGCTCAACACTAGGGATCTCAACAATGAAAAAATCGCTTCTCGCCTTCGCCGTCCTGGCTGCCTTCGCCGGCACTACCGCCGCACAAACCAACGTGAGCATCTACGGTGTCGCTGACGCCGGTATCACGCGTTTCGACAATGGCGCGACCACCACGACCCGCATCGACAGCGGCATCCAGTCCGGCAGCCGCATCGGTTTCCGCGGCACGGAAGACCTCGGCGGCGGACTGTCGGCGATCTTCACGCTGGAAAACGGTTTCAACATCGATGACGGCACGCTCGGCCAGGGTGGCCGCCTGTTCGGCCGCCAGGCATTCGTCGGCCTGTCCAGCAACACCGTCGGCGCGATCAAGTTCGGCCGCCAGTACAACCCGATCCGCTCCGCCATCGAAGGCGTGGATCCGTTCGCCCTGGGCCTTGCCGGCCGTGCCGACAACGTGTTCAACGTGTTCGGCGACCGCACCGACAACACCATCAACTTCACGACCGCCAACTTCGGCGGTTTCACCGGCCAGGTGGCCTACAGCCTGGGCGAAGTCGCAGGCAGCAATTCGATCGGCCGCAGCTTCGGCCTGTCGGCCGGCTACGCCGCAGGCCCGCTGTCCGTGATCGTCGCCCACCACGACCAGAACCTGGCCGCTGCCGGCGTCGCTACCGGCGACTCCAAGGCCACCCTGCTGGGCGGTACCTTCGATTTCGGCGTCGCCAAGCTGCACGCGGCCTACGCCCGCAACAAGGGCCAGACCGCGGCCGGCGTGACCAACATCGACCGCGACGACATCCTGCTGGGCGTGAGCGCACCGGTGGGCGGCAACGGCCGCATCCTGGCGTCCTGGATCCGCCGCAGCGACGACATCGGCGCCAACCGCGACGCCGACCAGATTGCACTGGGCTACACCCACGACCTGTCCAAGCGCACCAACCTGTACACCTCGTACGGCCGCACCCGCAACGAGTCCGCCGCAACGCTGGGCGGCGCGTCCGCGGCAGGCCGCGACCCGTCCGTCTTCAACGTCGGCGTGCGTCACCGCTTCTGATCTCCGGAATTGCAAAGGGGGAAGGGCGTCCTGCGGGACGCCTTTTTTATTTGTGCGGCGCGGGTTGAATTACGACTGCCCCTTGTTCACCAGCTGCTTCTCGAACGCCGCATCATGCTTGCTGATGCGCGCCTTCTTCTGCGGCCCCGTCTTGTTCACGAATTCCACGAATTCATCCAGCTCGTATTCTTCCCCGATCTTCTCCGGCGCCGCTCCCGGCGCGGCGCGCAGCAGGTAGAAATGGCCGTTGCCGGTGATGCCCATGGAATAGCGGTAGCCCGGATCGCGCGCGTTCAGCCGCGTCACCGCATTGCTGGCCTTCGTAGATCTCATTGCGCACCTTTGAATGGATGGATTCGATGGCAATCATCATAGTGCAGCCGCGAATTTCCTGAAACTTCGCTCGATTATTACTAAGATGAAAGTGGCTTGACGCACGGAAGCGGCGAATTTCGTGCCGCACATCAAGTCGAACTCCATACCACCCGATGGAGGAGGCCATGCACAAGAATCTTCGCGTACCGCCAAGGACGGCGGTGCTGCTTGCGCTCGTCCTGCTGCCGGCTTTGAGCCTGGCGCGGATTCCGGATGCGAACGAATGCGTCGAAGCAGGGGATTTCATCAAGAACGCGGCGCATGCACGCGACAGCGGCATGGCCGAGGCGGATTTCATCAGCCGCATCCGCGACGACATCGAAATCATCCGTGCTTTTCCGCCGCACTTGCGCTGGTTCGTTCAGGACGAGGAAGACGCCGAATTCCTGATCGCCGCCGCCACCGACGTCTTCCGCAAACCGCGCTTGGCCGCCGAACACCAGCGCGATTTCGTGAAATCCTGCCTGGTCAAGGCAGGGAACAAGCCGAAGTATTCGCTCTGACCTGCGCCTCCGCGGGCAGCGTCGTACAATACGCGTTCATCCGCGCCGTGTGCGCACACTCCTGGGGGATTTCGCATGGCCGCACTCGACCTGTCCGGCAAGCGCGTGCTGGTCACGCAGTCGTCCGATTTCATGGGGCCGGCATTGTGCGAGGTCCTGCGCGAACTCGGCGCAGAAGTGATCGCCGACGACCGTCCGCTCGATGATCCGTCCGCGCCGCAACAGATGATCGATGCCACCGGCAGGGTCGATGTGCTGCTTTTGAACATGGGCATCCCGGCGCCGACCACGCGCATGGAACAGGTGAGCGACGATGAATGGCGCCATGCATTCGCGCACATGGTCGACCCGCTCCCGCGCTTTGCGCGCGCGGTGCTGCCGCAGATGATGCAGCGGCGCTCGGGCAAGATCCTGCTCATCGGCAGTGCGTCGGCGTTGCGCGGCATCAAGCGTACCTCGACCTATTGCGCTGCACGCGGCGCGCAAGTGTCCTGGATCCAGGCGGTGGGCGTCGAGGCCGCGCCGCATAATGTGCAGGTCAATGCGATCGCGCAGAACTTCGTCGAAAACCCGACCTACTTCCCGCCGGAAGTGCAGGCCAATCCGGCCTTCCAGGAAAGGCTGAAACGCGAGGTGCCGCTCGGGCGGCTGGTCGGGCAGCGCGAGGATGCGATGTTCGCCGCCTACCTGTGCAGCGATGCCGCGGATTGCTTCGTGGGGCAGGTGTTCCCGGTGTGTGGTGGATGGATTGCACGATAAGGACAAGCAATGACAAGCGAAGACCGACTGGTCAACATCGAACTGAAGATCGCCGCCCAGGAAGACCTGGTGGACACCCTGAACCGGCAGGTCTACCGGCAGCAGAAAAAAATCGACGAACTCGAGACACTGTGCGCGGTACTGGCGCGGCAGCTCAGGGAAGTCCGTGAAACCATGACCGAACGCGGGCCGGCCAACGAAAAGCCGCCGCACTACTGATTATGCTGAATGACGAACAAGGCGACGCTCTCCGCGCCAAGATCAACGGAGAGACCGCACGCATGCAATGGAAGGCGCTGGAGCGTTTCTACGCCGCCGGCGCGGTGATCGCGGTCAGTGCCGACCTTGACCTGGTCGAGGTGGCGTACCGCATTGCCAGCGACGACAAGGAAGCGGTTGCGCAGTGGATGGCCGGGAACAAGGTGGCGCGTGTCAGCGATGCGCAGGCAAGCGCGTGGCAGGAGGGGGATGTGGCGTTGTGGACGGTGGTGGTGAAGCCTTGGATCCTCGTACAGCAGGATAAAACGCACTAAATTCCCTGCGACGTTTCGCTCAAATATTTCACCACCAGCTTGCTCTGCACCAGCGACAACGCACTGTCGCTACCGAATCGGAAGCCGCGCATGGCCGCGGTATTCATCAGCTGCAATACCTGTTCATGCGTGAGCTTGTCGAAGTCCATGCGCGAATAGAGCAGGCGCCGGTTTTGCTCGTCGATACGATCGATGATTTCCTGCGGTCCCATGGCGGGCTCCTCTGGGCTGGCCCAGCGTGGAGTTGTCGCGGGCGCCTGACGGTAATAATGACGTGCTCGGACAAAATTGCCCAAGTGTCCATTCTGTTGCCGCAAGCTTACAGTCCACTTACTTGGTGCCACGGGGGAAGTAAAATGGCGTCACCCCCAACTTCTCCCTTGCCGGAACAGCACCATGGCGAAGCAAGCCGCGCGCGAAAAGAATCTCCCGCTTATCATCGCGATCGCGATCGCCGTCCTTGCCGTCGGATTTGGCGGCGCCTGGCTGTACATGCAGCACAAGGAAAAGCTGGAACGCCAGATCACCTACCTCAAGCTGCCGCCGGTCGCCATCAGCCATGACGGCTTTTCAATGCGCGCAACATTCGCGATCCGCACCAGCGCGGCCGATGCCGAGTGGGCAACGAAAAACAAGTCCACCCTCGAACAGGTGATGAAGAAGGCCCTGCTCGACGCCGACCCGGTCGCCGCGCGCGAACCCGGCGGACTGCAGGCGCTGCAGGAAAAGGTGCGGCAGGTCGGCAACGCCGCGCTGCAGTCGCAGCGCATCCAGGAAGTGCTGGTGACCGATTTTCTCGTATCCGAAGGCGACAGCTGAATGGCATCACCGCCGCAGGCGGGT
>NZ_LSTO01000001.1:4760785-4768551 GCF_002211445.1 Noviherbaspirillum denitrificans
GCCGTCATGAACCGCGTCCTGTCCGCCGTTTCGCTTTCCCTTCTTCTCACGCCCTGGAGCGCCAGTGCTGGACAGGCTTGCATCAAGCAGAGCCCGCCGCACACGGTCGCCCTGCTGGAGCTGTATACCTCGGAAGGTTGCAGCAGCTGTCCTCCCGCCGACCACTTCATCAGCGGCCTGAACGAGGCCGGCCTCGGTGCCGACCGGGTCGTGCCATTGTCGCTGCATGTCGACTACTGGGATTACATCGGCTGGAAGGATGCGTTCGCGCGGCCGCTCTTTACCGAGCGCCAGTACTGGCTGTCGGCGCAGGGCAGGAGCCGGACGGTGTACACGCCCGAAATCTTTGTTGCCGGACAGGAGCTGCGCAACTGGCGGCTGGCTACACCGGCGGCGGTGCGCCGCATCAATGAACAGCCGGCGCAGGCGCAGATCGCCCTCTCGGCCGGAATGCCGTCGAACGGCAGCCTGCCAGTCGAGGTGAAGGCGAAGGCGTCGCGCGATGCGGCGCTGTATGTGGTCTTGTACCAGAGCGGATTGTCGACCGAGGTGAAGGCCGGCGAGAACCGCGGCGTGCAATTGCGTCATGATTACGTGGTGCGCGACTGGATCGGGCCGCTGGCCCTGGATGCGCAAGGCGGGCCGGCATCGTTGCCGCGTGCGCTGGCGGTGCCGGCCGGTGCCATGGCGCAGGACCTGGGTGTGGCCGCCTTCGTGCAGACACCGCGTGGCGAAGTGCTGCAGGCGCTGGCCTTGCCTTTGTGTTCAGGCTGAACAGGTGTTGTTCCCCGGCACAAAGCGCCGGGCGGTATCGTGAGTCGGGTAGAATATTTCTTCGCTGAAATGAGAAGCGCGCCTGACCTCATGGTGCCAAAAAAACACATGCGACTCCCGATCACCCTCCTGGCTTGCGCTGCGATCCTGGCCCCGCCCACCTTCGCGAAAGAGCCTGAAAAACTGCCCGGCAGCCGCGTGCTTCCGACTCCGGTAAAAGCCGAGCCGCCGAAGGAGCCGCGCCGCGAATTGACGGAAGCGGAAGTGGCCGCCATGGTCAAGCAGCGCCTCGAAGCCATGCGCAGGGCGCGGGCAGCACGCGCCGCGGCCGAGGCGAAGGCCGCGGAAAACCAGCCGAAGGCCAAGCGTTCCGACACCTGGAGTTACGAAGGCGACAACGGTCCGCAGAAGTGGGGCAAGATCAATCCGGCCTGGGCGAAGTGCGATTCCGGCCACCGACAGGCGCCGATCGATATCCGTGACGGCATCAAGGTCGACCTCGAACCGGTGCAATTCGAATACGGCGCGTCCGGTTTCAACATCATCAACAATGGCCATACGGTGCAGGTCAATGTCGCGCCCGGCAACCGCTTCACGCTCACCGGCCGCACCTACGAACTGCAGCAGTTCCACTTCCACCGCCCGGCAGAAGAAAAGGTCGACGGCCGCGGCTTTGACATGGTGGCGCATCTCGTGCACAAGGATGAAGAGGGCAGGCTGGCAGTGATCGCGGTGCTGATCGAAAGCGGCGAGCAGCATCCCGGCATCCAGACCGTGTGGAACAACCTGCCGCTGGAAAAGTACGAGCCGCTGGTGCCGGTGATCCAGTTCGACCCGTCGATGATGCTGCCGGAGCGGCGCGAGTATTACACCTTCATGGGTTCCCTCACGACGCCGCCGTGCGACGAGGGCGTGCTGTGGATCGTGATGAAGGAACCGATCAAGGCGTCGAAGCAGCAGCTGGATATTTTTGCGCGCCTCTATCCGATGAATGCGCGGCCGGTGCAGGCCTTGTCGGGGAGGTTGATCAAGGAGTCGAATTGAGTGTTTGGGGGGGCTGCAGGCGGGCGCGTGCGGATGATTTCTCGCACATTTTCCCCGTCATTCCCGCGAAGGCGGGAATCTATGGTGAGTTCGCTCGTGCTACCTGCCTATGGATTCCCACCTCCGCGGGAATGACGGGGAAAAGGGATGCGTGTAGCTGACAGTAAGTTCCCGCAGTCAACCGACCATAAAACCATCACCGCGCAGGCCGCACCCTTCCTCCCGCCACCGCAAGCCGCACCACCTCCGCCCTGCGCACCGGCTGTTCCGCAACCACCGGCGCCACAACCGGCTCACCTCCCAACCGGAACACACTGACCACCTGCGCCAGCTTCTGCGCCTGATCCTTCAACGCCTCCGCCGCCGCAGCCGCTTCTTCCACCAGCGACGCATTCTGCTGCGTCACCTGGTCCATTTGCATCACTGCTTCATTCACCTGTTCGATGCCGGACGTTTGCTCGCTGCTGGCGGCGGCGATTTCCGAGACGATGTCGGCCACGCGCTTGATGCTGCCCACCACTTCTTGCATGGTGGCGCCGGTCTGGTCGACCAGCTTGGTGCCGGCGTCGACTTTTTCGACCGAGGCGTTGATCAGTTCCTTGATTTCCTTCGCGGCGGCGGCCGAGCGTTGTGCGAGGCTGCGCACTTCGGCGGCGACCACGGCGAAGCCGCGGCCCTGTTCGCCTGCGCGCGCCGCTTCCACGGCGGCATTGAGCGCGAGGATGTTGGTCTGGAAGGCGATGCCGTCGATCACGCTGATGATGTCGACCACTTTGCGCGAGGATTCGTTAATGGAGTTCATGGTTTGCACCACGTGCTCGACCATTTCGCCGCCCCGCGCAGCGACACCGGAGGCAGACAGCGCGAGCTGGTTGGCCTGGCGCGCATTGTCGGCATTCTGCCTGACGGTGCTGGTGATTTCTTCCATCGTCGACGCCGTTTCCTCCAGCGAACTGGCTTCTTCTTCGGTGCGCGCGGACAGGTCGAGGTTGCCGGAGGCGATCTGGCCCGATGCGGTGGCGATGGTCTCGGTTCCGCTGCGCACTTCCTGCACGATGTTGGCGAGGCCAGCGTTCATATCCTTGAGGGCTTGCAGGAGCTGCCCCGTCTCGTTGCGGTACCGAATCTCGATCTGCGTGCTGAGGTCGCCCGCGGCGACGCGCTGAGCAACCTCGATCGCTTCGTTGAGGGGCACGGTAATCGAACGGACGATGCGCACGCCCAGCAGGGTCGCCAGCAGGACCAGCGCCAGCGCCGCGGCCAGGATGCCATAGGCGGCCGTGGCGAGGGTCGACTTGCGTTCCACCAGCAATTCTTCCAGCACGCCGATCGCCGCATCCTGGAACTGCACCTGCTCGGCAATGGCTGCCGTCACCTTGTTGAAGTAATCCTGCGCGTTGTAGGTGTGCTGTTCGGGCTTCACCACTTCCTCGCGCGCCAGGCGCAGCAGTTCCTCGCCCTTTGCCAGGGTGGATTGCAGCGGCTTTTCCAGGCGGCTGCGGCTGGCGGGACGTGCGGCAAGCGATTTTTCCATCGCATCGCGGATGCCGGCGATGCGGCCGTCCGCCTTTTCGATCAGGGCGCCGATGGAGGCGCGGTTGTCCATGGTCGCGGTCTTCGCGGTCAGGATGGCGGCGCCGCGCGCGCGCAGGCGGCCGAGCGATTCGATCAGTTCGGGCGACTGGACCAGCGCGGCATCGATCAGGAAGTGGTTCGCCGCGTCCGGATCAAGGCTGAGCCGGTAGTGGTCGAGCATGATTTCGCTGGCGGAGAGCATGTCTTCCACCAGGGCGGTGTGCGCGGCGAAACTCTCCGGCGGCGTCAGCTGGCGCCCGCCCACCTTGGCCGGCAACGGCGCCCATGCACTCTTGGCTTTCGACCAGGCCGCCTTCGCCGCGTTATTGTCGACGGCGGCGAGCAGCGCGTCGGCAGCGGCAATGGCTTTGTCTACTTCGGCCTGCTTGGCGGCACGCTGGGTCTGCGCACCTTCGTTGCCCGACAGGGCCATGGCCGACATGCCGCGATGCTGCTGGACCAGCAGCACGACGCCGAGCACCGCGCGTATGGGTGGCAGCCCCCGGATTTCGGCATCCGCCTGCGCAAGCGCCTTGCCCGATTCCCGTTCATACAGGGTCAGCGGGACGGCGACGAGGACGGCGGCGATCGCGGCAAGGAGCGCGAATTTTTGCCAGAGGAGCAACCGGTTCAGGAGAGCGGACATACCTATTCCTATTTACCGGCAAGTCGGGCGGAAGATCGCGTGGCTGTGCCTCGGCCGGTGCGTGGCTGCTTTCTTTATAGGCAACGAATGTCCGCCGGGCAATACCGGTTTTATGGGAACTTGCGAAGAAGTTGATCCAGGTTAGCGCGCCGACCCGATATTCTGCTATCCGTTGCGCGTCGCCTACATTTGCTTGAACAGATGCGCGAACACCCGGCTCACCGCCAACGACTCGCTGCGTCCCTTCAGGCGCAGGGAAAGCTTGCCGCTTTCATCGCGTATGGCGCTATGGATGCAGCCGGCATTGACCACCGTGCCGCGATGCACCTGCCAGAAAAGGTTGGGGTCGAGCTGCGGCATCAGTTCCTTGAGGCTGGTGCGGATCAGCGACTCGCTGTCGGCGGTGACCACGTTGACGTACTTGTCGGTTGCCTCGAAATAGATCACCTCGGACACCGGGATCATGCGCACCTGGTTGCCCACGGCCGCGCGGATCAGGTTCAGCCGCTCGCTGGCCGCCGGCATCTGCGGGACCAGGGTACGCAGCTGGCCGACGATGCGTTCCAGCTCGTCATTGCGTTCGGTGTGCTGCGACAGGCGCGCCTTGAGGCGCTCGACTGTCTTGGCCAGCCGCGCTTCGGTGACCGGCTTGAGCACGTAATCGGCGGCGGCCTGCTCGAAGGCTTGCAGCGCGTATTCATCGTAGGCGGTAACGAACACCACGAGCGGAAAGGGCACGTCTTCCGGCCAGTCCTCGGCCAGTTCCTGCGCGGCTTCGAGGCCGGTCTTGCCCGGCATCTTGATGTCGAGGAAGAGGATATCGGGACGCTGGGCCAGGGCTTCGGTGACGGCGGCAATGCCGTTCTCCACCACGCCGCCGACCTGCAGGTCGGGCCACAGGCGGTGCAACGTCTGCAGCAGGGCATGCGCAAGGATCGGTTCGTCTTCGGCGATGAGGGCGCGGATCATGTTCATGTCGGTAGAGTGAGTTTGGCAATCACGCCTTCGGGCGTGTTGGGTGTCAGGGAAAATTCGGCGCGCTTGCCGTACAGGGCCTGCAGGCGTTCACGCACATTGGATGCACCGATGCCCGTGCCGTCGCTCGGCGGCGCGCCGTCCAGGCCGAGGCCTGTGTCGCACACCGTCAGTACCAGGCGGCCGTCCTCGCGTTCGGCGCGCACGGTGACGAGGCCGCCTTCGACCTTGGGTTCGAGGCCGTGCTTGATGGCGTTTTCGACCAGCGGCTGCAGCAGCATCGGCGGCAGCGTGACGGTCCGCAAGTCGTCGGGAAGTTCCAGCGCATATGACAGCCGGGCACCCATGCGGATCTTCATCAGCCCAAGGTAGGCGTCGAGCAGCGCGAACTCCTGCGCCAGCGTCGTCTGCCCGGCACGCGATGCCGACAGCGTGGCGCGCAGGTACTGGATCAGCTGGTCGAGCATGTGCTGCGCGCGCGGCGGGTCGAGCGCGATCAGGCCCTGCAGGTTGGCCAGGGTGTTGAACAGCATGTGCGGCTCGATCTGTGCCTGCAGCATCTGCAGTTGCGCCTGCAGCGCCTGCTTTTCGATGGATGCGGCGCGCGCCTTTTCGGCTTCCGCTTCGGCGCGCAGGTATTCGATGTGCTCGCGGCTCCAGAAGAACCAGATGATGAACATCGAGGACACCGCGCCGCCGATCAGCATGGCCGTTGCATTGCCCGAGCGTATCGCGGACAGCGCCTCGCGCGGAATGCCGAGCATGGCGGCGGCCGCCGCCTTGCCGATGAATTGCGCGGCGGGCAGGGAGAACAGGATCAGGCCGATGAACTTCCACTTCGGCGGCTTGCATTCGCCCCATAGGACGAGGCGGCCGCCATCGATGAAGGCGGTGGCCAGCGTGCCGATGCAGATCGAGAAGACGAGGTTGATGAAGAAGCCGCCGTGCCCGCGCACCACGTAGGTGATGAGCACGGCGATGATGAGGTTGAAGACCTGCGTGATCGCGAGGTCGATCGCGAAGCGGCGCAGGCGGGGATACGGATTCCCGGGGGCGGGGGTGTAGATCATTCGGTCTTCTGCAGCTTGTTCAGTTCGTTTTCGATCATGCGTTGCTTCCATGCGGCTCCGTGCTGGGAGACGGCAAGGCCGTGGAATAGTAACCCGATTCCCCAGCCCAACATGGGCCAGAATGCCCAGATCCGTGCCGGGGTGAACAGGAAGTTGACCAGCACGAGGCCGGTATTCACCGCGAGATAGACAGCGAGGTGGATGCGGAAGCCGATCTTGCGCTCGACCCGGCGGCGGGCAATGGTGTAAGCGGGGGAATGTTCCATGGCTGCCTCCTGTTTTCACGTTCGATGGAGGCATTATTCCGGCCGCCTTGCCAGTGCGGTACCGGATTGCGACGAACTGTAGGTTATGGGCGTGAAACGCGGACTGGGCGCGACAAACGGTTTCAGAACCCGACAGCCTGCCCGTCGCGCCGGGCATCGCTGGCGGCGATGTAGCCGTCTTCCGTTTTCCAGATGAACTGGGCGGCGCCGAAATCGCGGGTGCTGTCGGTCCTGGTATTGAGCGCATGGCCGCGTCCGGCAAGGTCGGCGACGACGTCCGGATCCATGGTGCGTTCGATGTCGACCTCCATGCCCTCGTTGACTTTCCAGCGCGGCGCGTCGCAGGCCGCCTGCGGTTGTTGATCGTAAGACAACATCCGCACCAGCGCCTGCAGGTGGCCTTGCGGCTGCATGTTGGCGCCCATCACGCCGAAGCTCATCTGCGGCTGGCCCTCCCTGGTCACGAAGCCGGGGATGATGGTGTGGAAGGGCCGCTTGCCGGGCGCCACGCAGTTGGGATGCTTCGGTTCAAGGGAGAAGCAGGCGCCTCGGCTTTGCATGCTGATGCCGGTTTCGGGCACGACCACGCCGGAGCCGAAGCCGAGGTAGTTGGACTGGATGAAGCTCACCATCATCCCGCTTTCGTCGGCTGTCGTCAGGTAGACGGTGCCGCCGCGCGGTGGCGTCCCGTGCTTGAAATCGCCGGCCTTGCGCTCGCTGATCCGCTTGGCGCGTTCGGCAAGGTAGCCGTCGTCGAGCAGGTCTTCGGCGCTGACCTTCTTCATGTGGCGGTTGTCGCCGACCCAATGGTAGGTGTCGGCGAAGGCCAGTTTCATCGCCTCGATCTGCAGGTGGATGGCATCGGCGGAATCCACCGGGAAGCGGGTGAGGTCGAGATGGGACACGATGCCCAGCGCCATCAGCGCCGCGATGCCCTGGCCGTTGGGCGGAATCTCGTGCAGCGTGTAGCCGGCGTATTCCTTTTCGATCGGCGTCACCCATTCCGGCGAATATCCGGCGAGGTCTTCCAGCGAGAGGAGGCCGCCGCACTGCTTCGCATGGTGGGCCATGGCTTCGGCCAGTTCGCCCCGGTAAAAGGCTTCGCCGTGCGTTTCGGCGATGCGGGTGAGGGTGTGGCCGGCTTCGGCGAAGATGAAGTTTTCGCCGATATGCGGCGCGCGGTCGTTCGGCATGAAGGCGCGTGCGAACCCCGGCTGGCGCTTGAGCAGCGGCACGGCGGCCGCCCATTTCTTTTGCACGATCGGCGGTACGAGGTATCCGCGCTCGGCCAGCTCGATGGCCGGGTCGAACAATTCCGCGAAGGGCAGCTTGCCGAACTTTTCCGACAGCTCCACCCAGGCGGCGACCTGGCCCGGCACGGTGACCGAATCCCAGCCGTGGCCGGGGATCTTCCCG
>NZ_LSTO01000001.1:4768561-4778150 GCF_002211445.1 Noviherbaspirillum denitrificans
CCGCGATGTGGCCGAAGTTGTCGTTGATTTCCTTGAAATCGTCGATGTCGATCATCAGCAGCGAGGTATAGCGTCCGCGCGGCGCGCCCTTCAGTTCGCGCTCCAGCATTTCGAGGAAGGCGGTGCGCCGCCGTGCGCCCGTCATGTCGTCGTGTGAAGCCGCGTGCTCGAGCATGGCCCGCAGCCGCTGGTTCACCATCAGGATGAAGCCGACGCCCAGCGCCACCAGCGAGAACGAGAAGGTGCCGAGATAAAGATGCTGCAACGCGGAGGCGTCGGTGAGGGAGTCGGGGCCCGCGGACTGCAGCAAGGCAGCAACAAACCGGACGAGGGACACCGCGCCGGTGAACAGGAACAGCACGCAGGTCAGCCACTCGGCAAACCGCTTTTCCGCCAGGCGCCAGACCACCAGCGCGCACAGGCCGAACAGTGTCGCGTTGGTCCCCGTGATGAGAAGCAGGCGCAGGCGGTAATCGTCCTCGAAAAATGTCGGCCAGGCCAGGCCGAACGACAACACGGTCAGGAACAGGGGAATCACACGATGCTGCCGGAGCAGACCCGCAAACTCACGCGTGCCCGCATGCATCATCATGATGCCGCACACCAGCAGGATGTTCGCCAGGTAGCTGGTGAGCGCCGGAGGCATGTTCCCCCTGAGTGCAAACAGGAATGCCGACGCCGTCATCAGGAAATAGGCCCGCGTCCACTCTTTCAGCCCCTTGATCTCCGTCGGAAAATTGCGCTGAAGGACCGCGAAGATGATCGCGCAAAGGGTGCCAAGGGCCGCCGAGATGATGATGAACGAGCGAGGGTCGAATCCCAACATGGTCATAGCTTTCGTGAAGCACGCGCTCGCTTGCCGGACAGGTCGCCGGAAGCGGGGTATCGAGCACGTTGCCGGAATGGTGCCGGCGTGCCTCGACGGGCCGGCTGCGGAAGCCGGAGCGGATACCAGATGGTCGCAGCGTGACCCGGCACGTGCAATCCCATGTACATGGTAGGGAAATTGACGACGCAGGGCGTGACCGACAACCGCGCAGCGTTACCAAAAATACAATAACTGGCCGCACAGCAGACAAGGCCGTGCGTCGGGGAATCTTACATACACTGTCGGATTTTTTTACACCCCCCTCTCATCTTCTTCAGCAACCATTCGTAACACATTGAATGTAAATGACTTTCAGTTTCTGGCATACAACCTGCTCTCCATACATGTAAATTACCTACAGTTAATTTCCCTCTTGGAGGAATTTCCCATGAAATGCATCAAAGCTCTGCTCGCCGTCCTTGGAACAAGCGTTGCTCTGCTGGCCGGCAATGCGGCCCATGCCATTGCCATTACCGATTTCGTTGATCCGACCCCCGACGTGACCATCACGCCGACGTCTTCCTATAACTTTACGCATGACATCTCCGATGGCGTGGGCGGGTTTGTCGTCGGGTTTGACACGATCAACAGCGCACTGCTCACCATCAAACTGCTCGACAACGTGAACAAGAACAACGAAACGTTCACCTTCAAGATCGGCAGCGGCGGCACCTCGCAGACCTTCAACGGCTCCAACGTCCCGAACGGCAATACGGCGACGGCATACGCCATCTCCCTGATCGCATCGCTGCCCGACCTGATCGCAGACGGCAAGCTGTCCGTCCTGCTCAGCGTCGCTGCCGGCGGCGACTACATTTTCACCAGCTCGCTGCTGTCGGCGGATGTCACCCGCGGCGTAACGCAGCCGCCCGTGTCGAATGTCGTCACCACCCAGGTTCCCGAGCCCGCATCCCTGCTGCTGATGGCAGTCGGCCTGGCCGGCCTCGGAATGCGCCGCAAGAGCAAGCGCGCAGCGTAAGCACAGTCCCCTTGCAACAGAAGCCCCGATCATTCGGGGCTTTTTTCATTTGGGCCTCGAATTTTGCAGGGCGCGCTCCTGGGCGAACTCGCCAGTCATGCTACATTCAGCGGGCAAAAACCCGAACGCCCGGAGCACCCATGAACCTTGCAAGAATGATGACCGACAAGGTCTTTTTTGAAGACAGGAACGGCACCCGTATCGGTCCTTACAAGACCAAATTCGGCGCCGACAGGATCACCGTCTTCCAGGACGAATTACAGGTCGCCGAAGGAGATCGAGTCATTCAACCGCTGGCCGATGGCAGCGAGCAGGCCTACCTTGTCGACGGCGTTGCCTATGGCGCTGCGCGCCGCAATGTGCCGGGGCATTTCAGCATCACGATAAAAAAAGAAGCCGCTTCATCGGCACCCGGTACGCCTGCAATGCGTACGGCATTGAATGAGTCCGTTTCCGACCAGGCCGGCAACAACGAGCATGCCGCAGCCCTGGTCCGATCGCTGGCGACGGGCATCGAGAATGCGAACTTCCCTCGGGAGCAGCGGGACGAGGCCAGGCGTCTGCTGGAAACGCTCATTGCGCATCCGGTGGTGGCAGCCGTGCTGGGCGGCGCGTGAGGGCTTGACGAAAGCCCCCTCCGGAGCTGAAGCATCGCGCCCCTATCGATGCGTGCTTCATGCCCCGGACCGATCTGCGCGTCAGGCGGCGCCGTGATCGTCAAAGCCGTCTTCTTCCCCTTCCGGCTTGGGATTGTCGTCGCCCGCGCGGCCGCGCTTTGCCACCACATCGACCACTTCTTCGGTGAAGCGGCGGCCGCCGCGGTCGTCGTAGCCCCGGTCGTCCGCGCCCCGCCTGGCCAGCGGCTGGTCGACAACAACCGGCTGCGCGGTTGCGCTGCCGCAGGCGACGATCGCCATCATGGATCCCAAGAGAACAGATGCGGTGGATTTCTTGAACATGGTCTTCTCCAAAAAGTTTGGTGACGGGTGCAAACTGCGCCAAAGCCGGCCGCACCGTCTTCCCTTCGCAGCTGCCTCCGGGATCCGCGTGCCGTCATCGCAGTAAGGTCAAGATACGCAAATCGCTTCGCTGCTACGATGGCCACTGGGAGAAATCGGACTTACCCGAGTGGCGCAAAATTTTCAGACTTTAGTCCATATCATCAGCAGGAATTGCCGACTACCATCACTCATCATGGAGCCGCCACGATGAAACGATTCGTCAATCTGAGCCTCTCGCGACAGTTCTTGCTGTCGAGCTTTCCGATCTTGCTGATCGGCATGCTCCTGATCGGCACATGGGTCAGCCGGGAAGTCGAGCGCGGCGTCGTCAACCGGCTTGGCGGCGTCACCGGCCTGTATGTGGAAAGCTTCGTTTCCCCCTTCGTCCGATCCTATGCGCAGAGCGGCGAACTCTCCGCCGAAGACCGCCATGCGCTCGGCGCGCTGTTGACCGATTCGCCGCTCGGCAAACGGATCGTTGCCTTCAAGCTGTGGCGGCCCGACGGCACCGTCCTGTACAGCAAGGATCCTTCCATGACGGGCCGCACCTTCCCGCTCAACGAAGGACTCTCCGCGGCGATTTCCGGCAACGTCCATTCCGAGATCAGCGAACTCGCGCATGCCGAAAACGAATCGGAGGCACGCGTATGGCCGCGCCTGATCGAAACCTACGTCCCCATCCATGCAGAAGGAAACGGTACCGTGGTGGCCGTCGCCGAGTTCTACCAGACGACGGAAGAACTGGACCGCGAAGCCTGGTCCGCGCAGCGCATGAGCTGGCTGGTCGTCGCCTTGACGGTATTGATGATGTACCTGCTGCTCTTCGGCCTGGTGCATCGCGGCAGCAAGACCATCGACCGGCAGCGCGATGAATTGCGCGACAAGGTGGCGCAGCTTACAACGCTGGTCGGGCAGAACGCCGCGCTCAATGAAAGGGTGGTCCGCGCGGCGGCGCGGACCACCGCCATCAACGAGCGCTTCCTGCGGCAGATCGCCGCTGACCTGCACGACGGCCCCGGGCAGGACATGGGGCTGGCGCTCATGCAGTTCGAAGCGATCACCGAGAACTGCGCATCCTGCTGCCCCGCCAACAAGGGTACGGCAACCCATGCCGGCCGATTCGACTCGGTACGCAATGCACTGGTCGCGGCGCTGACCGATTTGCGCGCAATCTCTGCCGGATTGCGTCTGCCCGACATCGACCAGTGCTCGATTGACGAGATCGCCAACCGCGCAGTACGCGATTACGAACGCAAGACCGGCGCACGCGTATCGACCAGCATCGCCGCGCATAACGACGCGTCGCTGTCGGTCAAGATCACGCTTTACCGCTTGATCCAGGAGGCGCTGGGGAATGGATTCCGCCATGCCGGCAATCCGCTGCAGGCTGTTGCGGTCAGCGACGCCGACGGCGCGCTGCATGTCGAGATCACCGACACGGGCATCGGCTTCCAGCCTGAACTGGCAAAGAAGCCGGGGCGGCAAGGCCTTGCCGGCATGCGCGAGCGCGTCGAGATCCTCGGCGGCCTGTTTGAGTTGCGCAGCGCGCCGGAACAGGGAACGGTAGTCCGTGCGCATATACCCCTCGTGGTGGAAGGAGCTTTGCATGACTGATGCGATTCGCGTGCTGGTCGCCGACGACCATCCGCTTTTCCGGCAGGGCGTGGTCAATGCGCTTGGCGCCGAACAGGGATTCAGCGTCGTGGGCGAGGCGGGCTGCGGGGAAGAAGCGCTGAGCATGGCGCAAGACCTGCTGCCGGACGTGCTCCTGCTCGATATCAGCATGCCGGGCTGGAGCGGCTTTGCCACCGCCGAAAAAGTCGCGACTGCCTGCCCGGCAACGGCCATCGTGATGCTGACCGTGTCCGACGACCATGACAACCTGCTCGCCGCCTTCAAGGCCGGCGCACGCGCCTATGTGCTCAAGGGCGTTTCGCCACGCAAGCTTGCCGACGTGCTGAGGTCCGTTGTCGCCGGCGAAGTCTACGTATCCCCGCCACTCGCGTCTGGAATGCTCGTGTCGCTCACCCGTGACAAGGCACCGGACCCGCTGCAGGAATTGACCGAGCGCGAACGCGAGATCCTTTCCCTGATCGGCACCGGACTGACGAACCGTGAAATCGGCGAGCGGATCTTTCTGTCCGAGAAGACGATCAAGCACTATGTCAGCAACATCCTGCAAAAGCTGCAGGTGCGCAGCCGGGTGGAAGCGGCGTTGCTGGCGAAGGGAAATACGCGGTGATGCACCAGCCGCATTGCAAGACCCGGCCATTCAATCGCTGATCCCGCGCAAAGCTGCGCGGATTCTGTCCCCCATACTTGTCCCGGCTCTTCGCGATCAATCGGTCGCTTCGGGACGTCATGACTATCAACCAACCTCAAGGGGAACAGCATGAGTATCTTTGGCACCATCCTGTCCAGGCTCGGCTTCGGCGACGCAAAAAAGGAAGAAGCCGTTACTGAATCCGCCCCCCAGGCAGACACCGCCGTCGTCCAGCAACCCGAGGCGGCAAGCGCGCCCGCTTCGACTGCGATCAGCACCGTCGATGTCGTCGCCAGGCTTGAACAAATGTCACATTCGCATGCTGAAAAGCTTAACTGGAAGACATCGATTGTCGATTTGCTCAAACTGCTGGGACTGGACAGCAGCCTTGCCGCGCGCAAGGAGTTGGCAACCGAGCTTGGCTGCCCTGCCGACAAGATGTCGGATTCCGCGCAGATGAACATGTGGCTGCACAAGACCGTGATCCAGAAGCTGGCCGAAAACGGCGGAAATATCCCTGCGGATATGCTGGACTGATCCTCATCCTGTTCTCGCGGCTGTCGACGCACTTTACATTGCGCGCTGCACCGGCGCGGTGTGCCTCGACCGGGGGCAGCGCAACCGCATCGTGCAAAAAAACAAGACGCAGGCCTGGCGCTTCATGCAGAAGTGTCAGGCCATTTCGCCGCCGCCCGCTCCATATCGTCACACTCGCCTTGGCAGACTTCTTGCGTAGCTATTTGGTACAGGGCGCATGTAACAGGAAAGAGAAAAGCGCTCGCCTTGGGTTCGGCACGTGGAGGAGGACATCATGAGCACATTCAACGAAAACATCCGCCGTGAGCTCGGATTTGGCTTGATTGCATGGAACGCTCCGGAGCATCGCTCGGCGATGATGCTGCCCCGCCCCCATGCAGGCAAGCCCGCACGAGAAAATGACTGTGCGGAAACGACCTCATCGACGGGCGCGCTCGAGGCGCGTGCGCTCGTTTCTGTTCATTCATGAACCAGGCTGGCTGCGGCTGACGCTGCCCTCCCTGCCTGCATGTGCAATGTAGGCGACGTCTTCTTCAGCAATATGGCCGATGACGAGGTCATTCAGCACATACGAAATGATCGCCGAGAGATCCTTCTCGCCATCGGCCACCCTGTCGAACAACTCTCGTCCTTTTTCGTGCAACCTCCGGTGATCGCTCCGATGCGCCTCGAGATCGGGATATCGGCGGTCCTCCAATACACACTCTTCATAAAGGTAGTGCTGCTCGGCGTTGTCCAGCAGCTTGCGCGTCAAATGGAGTACTGACTGCCGGTCGTTGGCTGTGCATCGCTCGAGGAGTTGTGCCGAGAGCTCGATCAAACCCCGATGCTGGGCGTCCAGAGCCGGCTCCCCGGTAGAGAAAGCCGGATTCCACTTCAGGTACAGCGGGCTAAACCTCGATGCATCGCCGCCTTCCTGTTCGACGCGATTGCGTCCGCCCGCCTTGGCGCGGTAAAGCGCATGATCGGCACGCGCCATCAAGGAGGTCAGCTCCTCCCCTGCCCGCCTGTTTGCAACGCCCACGCTGATGGTAATGCCCTGCGGCACGGAAAAGCTTGCGCCTTCAATAACGCGCCTGAGGTTTTCCGCCACCTGCGCAGCCACCTCGTTGGGCGCGCGGATGACCATGAGGAACTCCTCGCCGCCCCATCGGCAAAGCAAGTCCGTGGACCGGATGCAGGTGCGCGCAAGGGACGCGATACTGCGGAGAACTTCATCACCGCTGAGATGGCCGTACTTGTCGTTGACGGTCTTGAAGTGGTCCACGTCGATCATCAGCATCGACAGTTCGTCCCCGAAACGATCCGCTTCCCGCGCGCGTCGCTCTGTCTCCGCTTCGAAATATGCCCGGTTCCAGAGTCCCGTCAACTTGTCCGTTCGCGACGCGCGTTCCGCGACTGCACGCTCTTGTTCCAGCTCCTGCTCGACGCGCATGTGGGTCAGGACCGGCAGGCAAAACACGATGCCGGCGACGACGCCAAGATCGATCAGCATGAACAGGCGGAACGTTGGATCGTCATACAGATGCTGCAGTGGCGAGGCATTCAGCGCAAAGCCGGCCCGGACGATACCAAGAGTGACCGACGCGAGAAACAGGAGCGCAAGGAAACGGTGGGTTGTGCGATCCGTCTTCGGTTGAAAGTACAGCAATGCAGCAACGCATGCACCATGCGAGACACACCGAAACAGATTGACCACGACAACCCTCGCGTTGATATTCGGCTCCGCAAAGGTATAGAACGCCATTACTGCGACGCACACCGCGGAAAGAAGATGCAAGGGACCGTTCAGCGCGAATGAATACGCGCGGCCGCTGAAGCGAAGTATGCCGTCGAGGAGCAACGCCATGCCGGTCATCAGAAGATAATTCGCTGCCAGGATACTTACCGCGTCGGGCGCGATGCCGCGAAGGCTGAGCAGGACATAACCGACTGCCAGGCAGGCGAGCGCGCAGGTCCAGTTGGCAAAACCCGGATAGGTTCGGCGCGTGAAAAAAAAGAACGTCAGGAACACTGATAGCGAAACGAGCTGAACGGTCGTAGCAAGGGCGAGCGTTTGGGTATGAAGCATTGCAGACAGTATCAGTGGCCAAACCGATCAGTATTTCAAAGACCCCACCATCTGCCAATGTCGGATGTCACGGATTCGGTTCTTCGATGTGCAAATGCGACAGCGCTGGAATGGTTTGGCAGCTCCTGTAGGCGTAGCACCTACACAGGCAATGGAAGCTGGCGCAGATTGCGCTTGCCATGCACTGATTGCATTGAAGCCTGCGCGGGGCCGACATCATGGCCAGATGCCGCTGCATTATCTTGCGGAACGCAGATGCAACCACGCCACGCACATCTGCGCGGTATCGTCGCTCCAGCGCGCCTGCGCGGCATCGTCCGCGTCCAGCAGCAGGAGATAGCGCTTGCCTCCCCACACCAAAGCGAAGAGATTCCTCACCGCGGCCGGATCCGGTCTTGCCGGCAGGTCGGTGCAGGCATCGACTGCCTTGATCCATTTATCCGACAGTTCCTCGAACACCCGCCGATGGTGCTTGGGCTCGGCGATGACGTTTTCGAGCTGCAGCATGGCGGCGTCGAAATAGGGTTGCGAGCCTGTGCCCAGCGACCCGGTCACGCGCACGAGTCGATCCACGCGCTCTTCCCATGCGAGACCGGCAGGGCGGATAACCTCTGTTTCGATCGCGTCGAGCAGCACTTCGACGCAATGGCGGACATACCCCGACAGCAGCGCTTCCTTGTTCGGGAAATATTCGTAGAGCGTCCCGATCGATACGCCCGATTCCATCGCCACCGCCCGGGTCGTCACGCCTTGCCATCCGGCGGCACGCCAAATCCGAACAAACGTATCGTAAATTGCCTGCACGGTGAACTTCGCACGCGCCTGTCTCGGCCGTTTCAGAGGCTTGATACGCGTTTTCCCGGCCGCGTCAGGGCCTGCGGATTTTCCGAACCCGACGGCCGGCCGCCGGCGATACAGTGAAGGCATGCACAACCACCATTGAAAAAGGAGAGAGGGATGAGCGATGCATTCACTGTAACACGCCTGTTGACCGGCAAAAGCGCGCTCGGCACCAGCCGGATCGACACCCTGGAAATGCCCCTGCCGCAGCAGGAAGGCGAGGTCATCCTGAAGATCGACCGGGCCGCGGTCACCACCAACAACATCACTTACGCCGCCTTCGGCGACGCGATGAAGTACTGGGAATTTTTCCCCACGGGCGTAGACGGATGGGGCCACATGCCGGTATGGGGATTCGCGGACGTCCTGATGTCGAACGCCGAAGGCGTGGAAGTCGGCGAACGCTTCTACGGCTACTACCCGCTGGCCAGTCATATCCGCATGAAGGCCGTGCGCGTGAAGAAACGCGGCTTCTACGACGGCTCGGCCCATCGCCTGGATTTGACGTCCGCCTACAACCAGTACACCCGCTGCAGCGACGATCCCGCCTACCGCAAGACATTGGAAAACCACCAGATGCTGCTGCGTCCGCTGTTCATCACTTCATTCATGGGTGCCGACTTCTTCCAGGACAACGGATTTTTCGGCGCGAAGCGCGTGGTCGTCTCCAGCGCCTCAAGCAAGACCGCTTACGGCACTGCCTTCTGCCTGGCCGGCAAGCATGATGTCCAGCTGATCGGCCTGACCTCCAGGGGCAACCGCGCCTTCGTCGAAGGACTCGGCTGCTATCACGAATGCGTGAGCTATGACGAGGTCGAGCACATGGACGCCAGCGTACCGACGCTCTATCTCGATTTCTCGGGGGACGAGGCGCTCAGGTCGTCCATCCATCATCACTTTGGCGAGTCGCTGGTCTATGACTGTTTCGCAGGTTCCGCGCAGAACACGCACTTCCTTCGCGACACGGATCTGCCCGGCCCAAAGCCCGTGTTCTACTTCGCCCCCGTGCAGATCCGCACGCGGAATACCG
>NZ_LSTO01000001.1:4778160-4779304 GCF_002211445.1 Noviherbaspirillum denitrificans
GAGGCCGAGCGCGGTCAGCTGCGCCACGGCTTCATAGGTCAGGGTGCCGGAACGCGACACGACGCCGATACGGCCCTTCTTGTGGATGTGACCCGGCATGATGCCGATCTTGATTTCGTCCGGCGTGATCAGGCCCGGGCAGTTCGGTCCGAGCAGCAGGGTCTTGCTGCCGGCCTTCTTCATCTTGTCCTTGACTTCCAGCATGTCACGAACAGGGATGCCTTCGGTGATGCAGATTGCCAGGTCGAGTTCGGCTTCGACGGCTTCCCAGATCGCAGCAGCAGCGCCTGCGGGCGGCACGTAGATCACGGACACGGTCGCGCCGGTCTTTTCCTTGGCTTCCTTGACGTTGGCGAAAATCGGAATGCCTTCGAAGTCCTCGCCGGCCTTCTTCGGGTTCACGCCGGCGACGAAACAGTTCTTGCCGTTGGCGTACTCGCGGCACATACGGGTGTGGAACTGGCCGGTCTTGCCGGTGATGCCTTGCGTGATGACTTTGGTGTCTTTATTGATCAGAATCGACATTTGTAATTCCCTATGAGAGTGGTATGAACTGGATTGGGGGGCGCGCAGCCCCGAGAACCGGGCGAATGCAAGGCGCGGCGACGCGTCGTAGCGGGGCTACGGCAAGGAGCTGCAACACGGCAGTCGCCCGGTTATCGGGGCTGCCCTCAGGGTTCGGTCGAGAAGGGACGCATTGCGGTGTTGCGCCGCTTGCTCAGACGCCCAGTCTGAGCGACGCGCCGCGCCGGGCACTGCATCCCTTCTCGACCGAACGCGCCCCCCAATCCAGCTCATACCACTCTCCGATTATTTACCGGCTGCAGCGACGACCTTCTGTGCTGCTTCTTCCATCGTGTCAGCCGCGATGATCGGCAGGCCGGATTCGGCCAGCATCTTCTTGCCCAGGTCTTCGTTGGTACCCTTCATGCGAACGACCAGCGGCACGCCCAGCGACACTGCCTTGGATGCGGCGATCACGCCTTCGGCGATGACGTCGCAGCGCATGATGCCGCCGAAGATGTTGACCAGGATGGCTTTCAGGTTGGGGTTCTTCAGCATCAGCTTGAAGGCTTCGGTCACTTTCTCGGTGGTGGCACCGCCGCCCACGTCGAGGAAGTTGGCCGGCTCGCCGCCGAACAGC
>NZ_LSTO01000001.1:4779314-4788162 GCF_002211445.1 Noviherbaspirillum denitrificans
AGCGTGCTAACCGCCTTTGCCGAGGTGGAGGACAACCTGTCGGGCCTGCGCACGCTGGCCGGTCAGGCGCAAGCCATCGACGATGCGGTCGCCTCGGCGCGCCGATCGACTGATTTGGCGAACAAGCTGTATCAGGCGGGGCGTTCGAGCTACCTCGACGTGATCGACGCGCAACGCAACCTGGCGGCGGTGGAACGCAGCGCGGTGCAGTTGCGCGGCGCGCGGGCGACCACGACGGTGGCACTGATCCGCTCGCTCGGCGGCGGCTGGTAAGCGAATCCGATCGCCACACCGAAACGTATATGAGCTGTCGTGCAGGGCGACGTCATCCCCGCCCTGCACGGTTGGCATAAACCACGGAGACAAAGCGCACGAAGCCGGACAGCAAGAATTGATTATTTCGTTTTCAGAAATGGTCCATTGCTTTTATTGCTGTTTTTCAAGTTTCGCGCGATGGCTACACTGTGCTTCATCGATGAGCACACAACGAATGCGACTCACGAAAGACGCGATGGAAGCAGGATGACCTTCCCGACGCGCCGGAGTCATTAACTTACTAGGAGTATCAAAATGAATGCGAAAAACCTGATTGCCGCCGTTTCCCTGCTGACCGCCGCCGGTTCCGTCCTGGCTGACCAGACCTACCCCTTCGTCGAGCACACCAATATCGCTTCGACCAAGACCCGCGCTGAAGTCGTTGCCGAAACCAAGCCGGCCGTGAACACCGAGTTCGTCGAGCACAAGAACATCGCCTCGACCAAGACCCGCGCTGAAGTGCGCCATGAACTGGCTTACCAGCCGGTCGGCGGCAGCGAATTCGTCGAACACGTCAACATCGCTTCCACCCGCACCCGCGAGGAAGTGCGCAACGAAGCGATCCAGGCTGCCAAGGGCGGTCAAGCCAAGGACACCAGCTCTGGCAGCTGATCCGTCCGGCAGGTCAGGATTACCCGCCTGACTGAATTTTCGGTAATCGGCTCCCAGGGAGGAACCGATTACCGTTTTACGTAGTCTCCTCCAGACTCTCCGAGAGTTGGATTTCGCCCGCAGCCCGATGGCCTGCGGGTTTTTTTATGCGGCAAGAATCCTGAGGGCAGCCTGGTAGCCCCACCACGCCGCCTCCTCGAACACCGAGAACCCGGACAGGTCGGCATGCGCGAACAGGACTGGCCCGTCGGCATCGCGCAATGCCTGCAATCCCTTATTGGAAAGAAAGCCCGGGCGCGGCGATGCCATCGCGTGGGGACGCAGGGTGAGGTCGGCGCGTTCGACGCAGCGGGCAAAGGCATGGCCGTAGACTTGGCGCAAGTCGGAAGCGGCGTAGTCGAGCAAGGCGTCCGGGGATACTGTTTCCAGCCATTTCCGCGCGGCGGCCGGCGAGAGCTGGTCGAGTGCCGCGTAGGCGGTGAACACCGTTTTTTCGGGCGGCGTGACGCGGATATCCTGGTGCGTGGACACCACATAGCCGAGCCCGCGCCCCTGATAGACCACGTTATCCCACGACAAGGGTTGCTCGGGGAGCTCCTGCGGGAAGCGCTTCATCAGGAAGTTACTGACCAGCCAGGGCGCGTAGGTGGGTAGATCCTGCTCTCCATTGAATCCGTATGCACGCAGGTCGAACACACGCGACGCGACGAACAGGGGCATGGCGCACACCGCCTTCCGCGCCTTGACGATGAAGCTGCGGACGCTTCCCCCGACATACTCGAAGCACAGCGCCTCAACGCCGCGCGAAGTGACATGCAAGGACGCCACGCTGCCGATGCGTCGGCGTTGCCCCGCCGCCTTGTCCATCATTGCGGCCAATGGATGCAATCCTCCGGGCCAGGTCAGCCATTCGCCGTGTCCGGCATTTTCCGCCGCGCCACCGCGGCTGCAGAAATAGTGCAGCCCCGCCCATGCCGATACGTCGCCACGGCCCGCGCCGTAATCGTCGCGGCAGCAATAATCCAGGTACCAGTGCAAGGTCGGCGAGCGGAAGTTTTCCCGCTCGGCCCACTGGCGGAAGGTGATCCGGTCGAGCGCGCGCCATTGCGGGTCGGCGGACGACATCGCGGCCGGAATGACGAACGCGCGGCGGCCGTCGCTGCCGCGGGCCGACCGGAACCGTTCGACCAGTTGCGCAAAGCGCTCGTGCTCGTCGAGCTCCCATTGCGGCAGCCCTTCCTTCGGCAGGATGCCTTCCTGCCAGCGCCCGCCAAACAGCACCCGCTCCTGGGGCGCATGCAGGATGCAGCGCTCGTCGTAGTAGGGCTGCTCGGCCGAGGGATTGCGCAACAGGATGCCGAGGTCGTGCAGCAGTTCGCGGATATGCAAGGATTCGGTCGACGGCAAGGGCAGGTAATGCGCGCCGGTCGGATAGGCAATGCCGCCATGGTTACCGCCGGCGGCATTGCCGTAGGCCTGCGGGCCGTCGAACACGAGGAAACGACGATGTCCCTCCCGCGCCAGCTTCCACGCTGCCGTCAGTCCGGCCACGCCGGAACCGAAGATCGCGACATCGATATCGACTTCGTAAGCGGGCGCGGGCAGTGCCTTGCGATCGCGCAGGAAATGCCCTTCGATGCGGCCGGGCGCATGGACGTTGACGGGAATCTCGTGCAGGTGGCGCCAGCCGGCCGCCGTTCCCAGCAGCGCCGCCGCGCCGGCGCTGCCCGCCAGCAGGAAGGATCGCCTGTCCATCAGCGCAAGTACTTCCGCCAGTCCTGCTCGAACTCATGCACCAGCGACTGCGTGTTGAGCCGGTTCGGCGGCATGTCCAGCCGCTGCATGTCGGGCGGGAAGGCAAACATTTCGCGCGTCGTCTCGGCATTCAGGTAGCGCATCTGCAAACGGTATTGCGCCGGCGGCGTGAACTTCTGCTGCGGCGAGGCGAGCACGAAGCCCCATTCGCCGAAAGACGGCACGTACAAATGGTAGGGCCAGGTCTGCAATCCCGCTTCACGCAGTGTGGCATCGATGGTCCAGTACGCATGCGGCGCGAAGAAGGGCGAGGTCGATTGCACCGCGACCATGCCGTTGGCGGAGAGATGGCGCTTCACCATGCCGTAGAAGGGCACGGAATACAGCTTGCCGAGCGCGAAGCTGGACGGATCGGGGAAGTCGATGAGGATGGCGTCGAATACCTCTTCGTTCTCCTGCAGCCACATCGCGGCGTCGGCATTGACGACTTTCACGCGTGGATCGCCGAGCGCGCCCTTGTTCAGCGTCACCAGCTCCTCGCGACGGCTGAAGGCCTGCGTCATCGCGGGGTCGAGGTCGACCAGCGTGACTTGCGCGACATTCGGATAGCGCAGCACTTCGCGCAGCGCGAGTCCGTCGCCGCCGCCGAGCACCAGCACCGTACGCGCCCAGGGCAGCGATTCCATCACCGGATGCACCAGCGCTTCGTGGTAGCGGTATTCGTCGCGCGAAGAGAATTGCAGATTGCCGTTGATGTAGAGACGCAGGTCATCCTTCCATTTGGTGATCACGAGCCGCTGGTAGGGCGTGGTGGTCGAGTAAACGACGTTGTCGCCGACCAGCGCATGCTCGCCCCACTGCACCAGCCGGTCGGAAGCGGCGAAGCCGCACAGCAGCACGAACATCACCGCGCTCGCGCGCAGCACGCGCCCGCCGATGTTTGCCAGCTCGGACCGGAATGCATGCATGGTCCAGAAGGCGACGCCGACATTGAGCATGCCGAACAGGAATCCCGTGCGCACCAGCCCGAGCTGCGGCGCCAGCACCAGCGGAAACAGCACCGACACCGCGAGCGCCCCGAGGTAATCGAAGGTCAGTACCTTGCTCACCAGCTCGCTGAACGCGGTCTGCCGCGCATTGAGCGCGCGCATCACCAGCGGAATTTCCATGCCGACCATCGCACCGACGAAAAAGACCAGCACGTAGAGCATGCTGCGGAACGGCGCGCCCATCCAGGAAAAGGTCAGGAAAAGCACCGCCGCGGACAGTCCGCCGACGAAGCCGACCGCGAGTTCGATATCGACGAAACGCGCGAGGACGTCACCGTCCTTGACATACTTCGACAGGTGCGCGCCCACGCCCATCGCGAACAGGTAGCAGCCGATGATGGTCGAAAACTGGAATACCGAATCGCCGAGCAGGTAGCTCGACAGCGCGCCCGCGATCAGCTCGTAGGCCAGCCCGCAGGAGGCCACGACAAAGACCGAAAGTATGAGGATGTGCTTGGTCATCAAAAGGCTGGACAGTGCATGTTTTTCGATTAGTATATTGGCAAAGATCCGCCAGGCATCGGAGGGATTTTACGATGCACATCGCGGACAGACGGACAGCCCATCCAACCCGACCGAGAGACTGCCTTGCCCGCCTTCGCCAACTACCTGATCTATCTGCTGCTGTCCGGCGTATTGCTCGTGTTCTTCTTCGTCGTGTACACGCGGGTCACGCCCTATAACGAAGTGCTGCTGATTCGCCAGGGCAATAATGCCGCCGCCCTTTCCTTGGGCGGCGCCGTGCTGGGTTTCTCGCTGACAATCGCATCCTGCATCCTCCACACCTCGCGCATCACCGAGTTCCTCGGCTGGGCCTTCGGCGCGCTGGTGGTGCAGCTGCTCGCCTACATCGTGACGACGAAGTGCCTGTCAATGTCGAAGGAACATATCGAATCGGGCAATACCGCCTTCGGCGGCATCCTCGGCGCAATCGCCCTGTCGGTCGGCGCGATCAACGCCGCCTGCATCTCCTGAACCGAAAGGAAACCATGAGCCTTTTCTCCTTCATCAAGAAACAGTTCATCGACGTCCTGCAGTGGAATGAGGACACCGAAGGCGTGCTCGCCTGGCGCTTCCCGATGGAAGGTTTCGAAATCCAGAACGGCGCCGCGCTGACCGTGCGCGAATCGCAGGTCGCGGTATTCGTCAACGAGGGCCAGATCGCCGACGTGTTCGGGCCGGGCAACTACAAGCTGACCACCGCCACGCTGCCGGTGCTGACTTACCTCAAGAACTGGGACAAGCTGTTCGAGTCGCCCTTCAAGTCGGACGTCTACTTCTTCAGCACCCGTGTGCAGACCGGCCGCAAGTGGGGCACGCCGCAGCCGATCACGATCCGCGACAAGGACTTCGACATGGTGCGGCTGCGCGCCTTCGGCATGTTCTCGTACCGCGTCGCCGATCCGAAGACCTTCTTCACGGAGCTGAGCGGCACGCGCGAGGTGTACACCCGCGACGACGTCGAGGCGCAGCTGCAGGGCATCATGCTGTCGACCATGGCGACCTCGATCGGCGCGTCGCAGATTCCCTTCCTCGACATGGCGGCCAACCAGGCGCTGATGGCGCAGTCGGTCAAGGGTGACCTCGCCAATGCCTTCGCGCGCTACGGCCTGGCGCTCGACGAATTCAACGTCGGCAGCGTGAGCCTGCCCGACGAGCTGCAGCAGGCGCTGGATGCGCGCATTGGCGCCGGCATGAAGGGCGGGCTCAGTGCCGGCAAGATGGAAGGCTTTACGCGCTTCCAGACGGCCGAAGCGATTCCGCTGGCGGCGCAGAACGAAGGCGGCCTCGCGGGGCTGGGTGCAGGCCTGTCCACCGGCATGGCGGTGGGCCAGGCGATGACGCAGGCACTGGGCGGCGCGCAGGCGCAGGCCCCGGCTGCCGCACCCGCACCGGCGGAAGACGCGCCGGAAGTGCGCCTCGAAAAGCTGAAAGCCATGCTCGACAAGGGCCTGATCTCGCAGGGCGATTACGACGACGCCAAGGCAAAGATCCTGCAAAAGCTGATCGGATAAGCCGCGCATGCAGACTGTCTCCTGCCCGAGCTGCGGCGCGAATGTGCAGTTCCGGTCGCATGCCTCGGTCATGGCGGTGTGCGAGTACTGCAAGTCCACCGTCCTGAAGGATGCGGACACGGTCAAGGACATGGGACGCATGTCCGATGTCCTTGACGATTACTCGCCGATCCAGGTGGGCACCAGCGGCCGCTACGGCAGCCAGGGATTCACCGTCATCGGCCGCATTCAGCTGCGCTATGACAACGGCTTGTGGAACGAGTGGCATGTGCTGTTCGACGACGGCAATCCCGGCTGGCTGTCGGACGCGTCCGGGCAGTACACGCTGACCTTCGACAAGGCGGGCGCGGCGACGCAGATCGCGTTTGATGATATCCATGCCGCTTCGCTGTACAGCATCCTCGGAGAGAACTGGATTGCGACCGACGTGCGCAGCGCGGCATGCACCGGCGGCCAGGGCGAGCTGCCGTTCCGCGTCGGCGAAGGATGGACCGCGAAGGTCGCCGATTTCCGGCGCGGGAACAAGTTCCTCACGCTCGACTATTCCGAATCCGGCGCGCCGAAGATCTATGCCGGCGAAGCGGTCACCCTCGACCAGCTCAAGTGCCAGTTCCTGCGCGATGAAGACACCATCCGCGACAGCGCCGGCAAGATCCGGGGCCGCGTGGAGCGCCTCGGGTGCCCATCATGCGGCAGCAATGTCGCCTTCGTCCCCGGCGCCACCACGCAGATCGTCTGCCCGAGCTGCCGTGCCGAAGTGGATGTCTCGGCGCGGACCGCCGTCGTGCTGGAGACTGCCACCCGCATGAAGGCAGTCAAGACCAGCATCGAACTCGGTGCGAAGGCGACGATCAACGGCGCGTCCTGCGAAGTGATCGGCGTCATGCGGCGCCGCGATGAAGACGATTTCGCCTGGACCGAATACCTGCTGTACAGCCCGCGCTCCGGCTTCCTGTGGCTGGTGGAAACGGACGAAGGCTGGTTCCGCGCCGACGTGCTCGACGACTGGCCGGAGTGGAACCGGGGCGATACGGCAAAGCTCGGCGCCCAGGCCTACCGCAAGGAATCCGACTACACGGCGACCGTCGATTTCGCCGCCGGCGCGTTCAACTGGCGCGTGCATGCGGGCGACACGGTGCGCGTGATCGAGTTCACCCAGGGCAAGAAGTCCCTCGCGGCGGAGCTGTCGGCCAATGAACTCACCTGGTCACAATCGGCGCCCGTGCCGTCGGACCAGATGCGCGCCTGGTTCGGCATCGCGGCAAAGGAAGCGAAGCTGAAGCCGAAGACATCCCTGTTGTCGGTCGCGAAGTTTTTCGTGATCGCGATCCTGGTGCTGAATGCCATCCCGCTGCTGCTTGAATTCGGCAAGACCTGGGAATATGTCCTGTTCGCCTGCGCCGCGGTCTACGGCCCGGCATGGGCGCTCAACCTGATGGGCGGCGGCGAATCATGAACGGCAAGTTCATCCTCTATGCGCTGATGGTGTCGCTGGTGTGCACGATACTCAGCTGGGGCGAGCTGGCCGATGGCGGGTCGGGCAGCGCATCGCGCTCGGGCAGTTCCTGGAGTTCCAATTCCGGCTCCACCGGCGGTTCATGGGGCGGCGGCGGGGGACACAAATGAGCGCGCACCATTCCTCGGGCGTCCACCTGATCGCCGACCTGCACGGCGTCGCCGGCGGCGGACTGGCCGATCCTGCAGCCATGGAACAGGTACTGCGCGAAGCGGCGCTCGCCGCCGGCGCGCACATCGTCTACAGCCATTTCCATCCGTTCGGCCCCGGGCAGGGAGTGACGGGCGTGGTCCTGCTGGCAGAATCGCATATTTCCATCCATACCTGGCCCGAGTCCGGCTTTGCCGCCGTCGATATCTTCATGTGTGGCAATGCCGAGCCGCAGCGTGCGCTCGACCTGATCCGGAACGCTTTGGCGCCAACTGCGATCAATGTGCGCAATATCGCGCGCGGAACACCAGAATGAATATCCAGCTCGCCTCCGACCTCCACCTCGACCTGTTGCAGCCGCGCTTTCCCGGTTTCCGGGCGATCGAACCAAATGCGGACGCGGATGTGCTGGTCATTGCCGGCGACATCCACCACGGCACCGGCGCAGTGGCGACTTTCGCCGATTGGCCGGTGCCGGTTATCTATGTGCATGGCAACCACGAAGCCTACAAGAGCACGATCGAAGAGACGACCGCCGCCGTGCGTGCTGCCGCCGGCAAGGGATTCCACTACCTGGAAAACGACGAGCTCATCCTCGGCAATGTCCGCTTCCTCGGCTGCTGCCTGTGGACCGATTACCAACTGTTCCCGGGCCAGCAGGAGGCGGCCATGCAGGAATGCGAACTGCGCCTGCTCGACCATCGCCGCATCCACACCCCGCAGGGTATGTTCACCGCCGCCGATGCGTTAGCGCTGCATCGCGCCTCGCGTGCCTGGCTGGAAAGAAAACTGGACGAAGCCTTCGACGGCCCGACCGTCGTCGTCACCCATCATGCGCCACATCCCGGTTCCATCCATCCCCGTTATGCCGGGCAATTGCTCAATGCCGGATTCATCAGCGACCTGACGCCGCTGCTTGCCAAGGCGCAGCTCTGGCTGCATGGCCATGTGCATGACAGCTTCGACTACACGTTAGCGAGTGCCCGCATTCTCGCTAATCCGCGGGGTTATGCGTTGAACCGGCTTGCGGCTGCCACGCTGGAAGAATTGCAGTGGGAAAACCCTGCGTTCCAGCCAGACCTGCTCGTCAAAATCTGAAAACTTTCCGGTACTTCCTGTTACGCTGCGGGTTACACATGTTCGGCACGATGTAATATTTGCCTCAGAGAAACTCATTACGAGTCGGAGTCGGGACGCAGCAATGGAAAACGAGGTCGAGGCGATCGCGGCCGCATCCAGTCTTTCTGGAAATGCATGGCTGGGCGGCGAGGAAAGGTATCGCGGCATCCTTGAAACCATCGAGGATGCCTATTACGAAGTGGACTTGCAGGGCAACCTGGTGCTGTTCAACAGCGCACTTTGCCGGCTGCTCGGCTACGACGCGGGTGAACTGTTCGGGTGTTCCCACCGCCGCCTGCAACCGGCGGGCGAAGCGG
>NZ_LSTO01000001.1:4788172-4792676 GCF_002211445.1 Noviherbaspirillum denitrificans
CGGCGCCAACGCAGGTACCTACCAGCTGCTCGCAACCACGGAAACCGGTACCAACACGACCAACTACCGCACGATGGCGGTCGGCGACACCGTCACCGACAACATCGACGACACCACGGATACCGACTACTTCCGCATCACCCTCGGCGCAGGCAAGAGCTATGTGATGAAGATGATCGTCAGCGGCGGCGCCGGCACGCTTTCCGACACGGATATTTCCCTGCGCGACCTGTCCAACAACATCGTGACGCCGACCGGCACGCTGTCGACGACCACGGACTTCAGCCTGCGCTGGATCGGCACCGCTGCCGACTACTTCATCGAGGCCAAGGGCACCGGCGCCAATTACGGCACCTACAGCCTCGTGGCAATGGAAGAGACCGGCACCAACACCAGCAACTACAAAACGCTGGCGATGGGTAGCAGTGCGATGGATACCATCGACGACTTCACCGACACCGACTACTACCGCATCACGGTCGACAACACCAAGAGCTATTCGTTCAAGATGACGGTGACCGGTGGCGTCGGCACGCTAAGCGATACGTTCATGAACGTGCGCAACCTGTCGAACGTCATCCAGGGCGCCACCGGCTCCTACGCGACCACCGCCGACTATTTCTTCCGGTGGGAGCCCGGCACATCGGGCGACTACTATCTTGAAGCGATGGGCACCGGCGCCAATGCGGGCACCTACCGCATTTCCGCCGAAGTGGAAGCGGGCAGCAACATCGCGAAGGCATTGCCCATCGCCATGGGCACCATTCTCGACGCCGCCATCGATGACACCGCCGATATCGATTACTACAAGGTGACTGTCGACAACACCAAGAGCTATACCTTCAGGATGGTATCCAGCGGCGGCGTCGGCACGCTCACCGATTCGCTGCTGCAGGTGCGCAACGCATCGGACGCCCTGCAGACCGCGACGGCAACCAACGCCACGGGCTCGGACTACCTCTTCCGCTGGGATCCGACCACCTCCGGCGACTACTACCTCGATGCGCGCGGCGTGGGCGCCATCGCCGGCACCTATCGCCTGTATGCGGAAGTCGAGGCGGGCGGCTCGCGTGCGAAGGCGCTGCCGGTTGCCATCGGCACCACGACCAATGCATCCATCGATGACGCCGCCGACGTCGATTATTACAAGGTCTCCCTGGTGAACGGCAACACCTACCTGTTCAAGATGGTATCCAGCAATGGCGCCGGCACGCTGACCAATTCGAACCTGACGATGCAGAACTCGGGGGGCACTGGTGTAACCTCCTCCGGTACGCTCGACCTGCCGACGGATTACTGGTACCGCTATACGGCCACCGCGACCGGTGATTTCTACGTCGTCGCTCAAGGTGTTACCGGTACGACGGGTACCTACCAATTCATCGCGGAAATGGAACCAGGAAATACCAATGGAACGGCGCTCCCGATCGCTGTCGGTTCCTCTGTCGTAGGCGGGATCGAAACCGGCGCGGACACCGACTGGTGGGCAGTGGAACTGACGGGAGGCTACACCTACACGATCCGCATGCAGGGCACGACGAGTGATGCCTCGCTGACGCTGAGCGATACCTACATCAACGGTATCCGCGACATTTCGGGCGTGGTGCAGGCCGGCACCACGCAGGACGGCGGCTTGGGCGAAGGCGTAGTGACCGGATTCATCCCGACGGTCACCGGCACGTACTTCATCCAGGCGGACAACGGCGCAGGCAGCACCACCGCAACAGGTACCTACCGCCTCTCCGTCACGCAAACCAACCCGGTTCCTCTGCCCATGCAGATGCAAATGCATGAAGAAGTGACGCTGACCGGTGTATCGACGCTGGCGCCGGACATGCTGATGTAATGTAGATGGCGGCATTCCGCCATCGTGTAGTCGAGTCTTGCCATGAACCTGCATCAAACCTTCCACAACCTGCGCGCCTCCCTTGACAGGGAGGTGCTGGGCCAGGGACATCTCACCGAGCGCCTGCTGATCGCTTTGCTGGCGGACGGCCACCTTCTGCTGGAAGGGCCGCCCGGCCTGGCGAAAACGCGTGCCATCAAGGTGCTGGCGGCGCTCGTCGAGGGCAGCTTCCACCGCCTGCAGTTCACGCCTGACCTGCTGCCGGCCGACCTGACCGGCACCGAGGTGTTCCGCCCGCAGGACGGCAGTTTCCATTTCGAGCGCGGGCCGCTCTTCCATGAACTGGTGCTGGCCGATGAAATCAATCGCGCGCCGGCCAAGGTGCAGTCGGCGCTGCTGGAAGCGATGGCGGAGCGGCAAGTCACCATCGGGCGCGAAACCTATGCGATGCCGCCGCTGTTCATGGTGATGGCCACGCAGAACCCGATCGAGCACGAAGGCACCTATCCGCTGCCGGAAGCGCAGCTGGACCGCTTCCTGATGCAGGTGCAGGTCGATTATCCGGATGCGTCGACGGAACGCGGCATCCTCGCGCTGGCACGCAGGGATGCGCGGCGCGGCGCCGACATGCCGGCCGAGCCGTGCGCCAGCCGCGAGCAGGTCTTCGCGGCGCGGCAGGCGGTGCTCGACCTGCATGTCGCCGACGAGCTGGAAGACTACATCGTGCGCCTGGCCGAAGCCACGCGCCGGCCGGACAGCGTGGATGCGTCCCTGGCCGGGACGGTGCGCTATGGCGCCAGCCCGCGCGGCACGATCGCGCTGGAACGCTGCGCCCGCGCCCGCGCCTGGCTGGCGGGACGGGATTACGTCTCGCCGGAAGACATCCAGCAGGTGGCGCCCGACGTGCTTCGCCATCGCGTGCTGCTTACCTACGAGGCGCAGGCCGCCGGCATGACGGTGGACAGGCTGGCGGCGACCTTGCTGCAGAAGGTGCGCGTGCCGTGAACGCAGGGGATGGCACGGAAGGCTGCATGGCAGCGCTGGCGGACCTGGTGGCGCTGCGCACGCAGGTGCACGGCCGGCGCATCCGGCCGCCTGCCGCATCTGCCGGCGTGCCTGGAGGACGCGCGCCGGGCAAGCTCAACCGCGGCATGGAATTCGCCGAATCCCGTCCCTATCGCGCGGGCGACGATGTGCGCAGCATCGACTGGCGGCAGACCGCGCGGCGCGGCGTGCCCTTTACCAAACTGTTCCGCGAAGAGCATGAGCGCCCGGTGCACCTGCTTGTGGACCTTGGCCCGAGCATGCGCTTCGGCACCCGCGTCGCTTTCAAATCAGTGACCGCGGCGCGCGCCGCCGCGCTGCTCGCGTGGCAGGCGGTGGAAAACGGCGACCGCGTGGGCGGGATCGTGTTCGGCAGCGGGCACCGCGAGGTGCGTCCGCAGGGCCGGCACCAGGGCGCGCTCGCCTTGCTGCGCCAGCTCGCCGACATGTCCGCCGCAACGCCCGACGCGCAATCCTCGCTGGCCACCGCCTTGCCGGCGATGGCAAGCACGGTGCGTCCCGGCGGCATCTGCATCCTGGTCAGCGATTTCCAGTCCCTGGACGATGCGCTTGCGCAGGCGATCACCGCGCTGTCGCTGCGCAACGACGTCGCGCTGGTGCAGGTCAGCGACGTGTTCGAGTCGGCGCCGCCGCAGGGCCTCTTTCCGGTCAGCGACGGCACGCGCGGCACGGTGCTGGACTTGCGCAGCGATGCCAGCCGCACTGCCTGGCTGGCGCCGTTCGCGGCGCGTCGCGCGCTGCTGGACAAGCTTGCCCACCATCCACGCATCCGCCTGCTGGCACTGTCCACCGAAGAAGACCCGGCTTGCGTGCTGCGCCTGCTGGCCGGTTCGCCATGAACCCGCAAGCCCTCGACGCGCTGCGCGATATCCACCTTCCTCCCGAACCCGCGTGGTGGGCGATGCCGGAGGTGTGGGTGCTTGCCTCTGTCGTCATTGCCGTCGCCGCCTGGCTGCTGTTCAGGCGGGTGCGTTACCGGCGATTGCGCCATGCGCTGCGCGCCCTGTCGGTACTCGAAGCCGCGCATGCCCGCGACAACGACGCGGTGCATCTCGCGCGCGGCCTGTCGCAGCTGCTGCGCCGCTATGCGGCAGGCTGTTTTCCGCAAGCGGGCGTGGAAGGCTTGACGGGCAGTGCCTGGCTCGCGTTCCTCGACGCGCACGGTGGCGGCAATACCTTTACGGCAGGCGCGGGCACGGTGCTCGAAAGCCTGCCCTATCGCGCGTCCGGCAGCGCGGACACGCGCGCGCTGGTCGAAGCGGTGCGTCAGTGGCTGCGGGAGAACCCGCGATGAGTTTTGCCTGGCCCTGGCTGTTCCTTGCGTTGCCGCTGCCGTGGGCCGCGCGCCTGCTGCTGCCGCCGGCTGGACAAGGCGCGGCGCTGCGCCTGCCCCAATTACCCGATACGCCTGCGCACCTGCCGGCCATGCGCGCCCCGGCGTGGATCGCCGCCCTCGCCTGGCTGTTGCTGGTAACTGCCGCCGCCCGCCCGCAAATGCCGGGCGAACCTCTTCCCGCGCGCGGCGGTGCCGGCCTCGTGATGGCCTTTGACGTATCGATGAGCATGGCCACCGCCGACCTGCGGCCAGACGGC
>NZ_LSTO01000001.1:4792686-4802811 GCF_002211445.1 Noviherbaspirillum denitrificans
CCATCGGGAATCCAGTGTCTTCGAATGTGCATTCAATAACTATGTGGAATTGCACATATTCGATAGGTTTTTGATGTCGGAATGCCACTTTGCTTGCGCGCATGATATAAAGCGAACAGCACGCACTTCAGCCAAGAACATGAGCCAGCCATTCGACGACATCGCCGCCGACCTCATCGGCATGCTCCACCGGAACGCGCCTGCGGAAGAGTTCGCTGTCCGGCTGTCGCGGGCAGAAGCGCTCCCGGATGACACGCCGGGAAAAAGCCGCGCCGTTGAACTCGTGCGCATGGCCACCGCGGTGCAGGATCGGCTCGAATTCCACCAGAAGAGCGAGCAAGGCATGATCGCGATGGTCGAGTCTGCCAAGGACTTGTCCAGCCGCCTGGACCTTGCCGGCTTGCTGCGGGCAATCGTTGCGCGCGCGCGGAACCTGCTCGGCGCCCAGTTGGCCTGGCTCACGGCGTATGACGAAGAGCGGGATGAATTCCGCGTGCTGGTGACCGATGGCGCGATATCCGCCAACACCACGAAGATGACCGTCGGCAGGCGGCGCGGCATCGCCAGCGCGGTGATGTCAACGCGCCTGCCGTTCTGCACGCCGGACTACCTTCGCGACAACCGTTTTCCGCATGATGCGGCGCTGGACGATGCGTTCCGCGACGAAGGCATCGCTGCACTGGCCGGGGTCCCTCTTCTCTATGACGACAACGTGATCGGCCTGTTGTTCGTCGCCGACCGCTACCAGCGCAGCCACACCGCCCTGAACGTCGCCATCCTCAGCACGCTGGCAACCCACGCCGCCGTCGCGATCAATAATGCAAAGGCATTCGAGCAGACCAACATCGCACGCCAAAACGCCGATGCCGCACGTGCGGAACTGGAGCGCCATGCACACGACATCCAGAGCGCGGCGGAGGCGCACGAACAGCTGACCTCCTTGCTGGCCAAGGGCGCATCGCTCGCCACGCTGTGCCAGACCGTGGCGAACCTGCTGGGAGGAAGCGTGCTCGTCGTGGACGAGGCTTTCCAGGTCATCAGCCGGGCGACCGCGCCCGGTTACACGGGATCGGCGGCAGAGGCTTATGCACCGCATGCCGCCTCGAGTGCGGCGATTACGCAGGCGGTCAGCGAGAGCAGGGTAGGTGGGCGATCGATCCTTGCCTACGAAGCGGATGGCGAGATTTGCAGGGCAGTCGCCGTCATCGGCGGCAATGACTTGCTAGGCGCGGTGCTGCTGTTCCGGCAGGGCGACCTTGGCGAGATATCGATCCGCACGTTCGAGAGAAGTTCGAGTGTGATCGGCATCGTGCTGCTGTCGCAGGAGCGAACCGCGGCAAACAAGAGCCGGGATGTCTCGGCGTTGTTGAGAAGCCTCATTGCTCCCCGCCCGGATGAACGGGCGGTGACATTGAACCGCCCCGAGCGCTTCGGGCTCGACCTGTCGCAACCTCTTTCATTGATCCTGCTGGAGACGGAGAACCCCGGGCCGGCGTTCGTCGCGCGACGCTTGCGGTCCGGTACGCCGCTTTCCGAACTGGTGCTCGACGAGGTGGACGACGTGCTGGTGATCGTCAGCGGGACGGTCAGGAGCCAGGACATCCTGAAAGAATTCATCGCGATCGCCAATCGGGAATTCGGCGGGCGCTATCGTGGCATCGTTTCAAAACCGATCCTGCTGCCAGCGGAAATTCCGGCGTTGTATGCCTCGTTGCGGCGCGGGCTTGCAGTCCTTCGCCGGCTCGGCGTGAATGGAAAAGTCATCGACCAGAACGAGATGGCGATGTACTCGGTGCTCTTCGAAACCCATGACCAGGGCAGCCTGAAATCATTCCTGCATGCGAGCATCGGCGCACTGCTCGCCTATGACCAGAAACGCGGAACGCGGCTCGCGGAGACGCTGCTCTGCTACTTCGACAACAACCAGAATGCGCAGACGACGGCTACCCGCCTGGGGATTCATGTCAATACCGTCCGGCAGCGCATGGCGAGTGCCGAAGAATTGCTGGGTTTCTGGAGCAGCCCGAGCCGCGCGCTCGAGATCCACGTTGCATTGCGGCTCTGGAGCCTGACTGCGCAAGAATCCTGACGGCATGCCGGAAGGCGGGTACGCCTTCCCTGATTCTGCAATGCAGCATTTCCCGCTGCCTTCCCGGGCGCGGACAACAGCCGTCTTTTTTTCGCACCGCACATTGACATTTGCCATGCCTCCTCCCAAAGTCTAAGGACAAACTCACCAACAATAGACAGACTGAAGGAGACCCCTGTGTCAGACACCGTCCATACCCAGCCCTCCACGCCGGGGGAAATCTCCGATACGTCGCTGATGCCGGACATCCGCAGCATCGGCATCGATGCCCCGTTCCGGTGGCTGGCCGCGGGATGGCGGGACATGCTGGCAACGCGCCTGCGCGCCTCCTTCTACGGCCTGGTGTTCGTGCTGATGGGATTCGCGATCGCCGCCATCTATGAAACCCAGTGGCAACTGACGATGGGACTGACCGCCGGATTCTTCCTGATCGGGCCCTTCGTTTTCTGCGGCATCTATTGGCTGTCGCGCCAGCGCGAGCGCGGCGAAAAGCCGGGCCTGACGGCATCCCTGTTCTGCTGGAAGGACAACCCGGCATCGATCGGTTTCTTTGCGGCGATCCTGACTTTCTTCATGGTGATCTGGGCGCGCGTGTCGGTCGTGATTTTCGCGCTGTTCTCGACGACGGATTTCCCGACCATGCAGCGGGTGCTGGCCCAGATCTTTTCGATGACGAACATGCCCTTCGTCATCGCCTGGTTCGGCGTCGGCTTCATCTTTGCGTCGATCGCGTTTGCGATTTCGGTCGTGTCGGTGCCGCTCATGCTGGACCGGAACACCGACACCATGATTTCGCTGTTCACCAGCGTGCGCGCGCTGTGGAGCAACCCGGTGCCGCTTTACCTGTGGGCAGCGCTTATCGTGGCGCTGATCGGCGCCAGCCTGCTGCTGTCCTTCATCCCGCTGCTGCTGACCGCGCCGCTGGTAGGCCATGCGACCTGGCATGCCTACCGCGACCTCGTGGCCGAAAAGGACCCGGCCGCCGGGTAAGCCTGTCATCATTCCGGCGACCGCAACCGTTAATGCCTGTACGCACGGGCATTATTGGCTCACTATAATGAAATGTTGCGGTCAGATGGAGATGATGCATGGCCCCCCTTGCTGACGATGCTGCCGGGACAGCTCTTCCTGCCGCCAATGCGGTGGAGAACGAGCTTGCCCGAGTGCATCGTGCGCTGCGCACCTTGAGTGCCGGCAATCGCTGCCTGCTCCGTGCCAGCAACGAGCAGGAACTGCTCACCGAAATGTGCCGCGTCATCGTCGAGAAGGGCGGCTACCGCGTCGCCTGCGTTTGCTACGCCGTACACGACGACCAGAAAAACATCCGCTGGATGGCCGCCGTCGGCACCGATATCGCGCGCATGGCCGCCTTCAACCATTCCTGGGCCGACAATGAACGCGGGGTCAGCGCGACGGGCACCGCCATCCGGACCGGCCTTCCGGTCGTCGGCCGGATGCTTTCCGACCCCATTTACTCCAACTCCGTCTTTTCTACCCTGCGCGAGCAGGCGGAGCGCGATGGATTCACCTCGGTCACCGCGCTGCCGCTGCGCGTGGACGGCCAGGTCATCGGTTGCCTGCTGATGGGCGCGGCCGAACCAGACGCCTTCGATGAAGCCGAAGTCAAACTGCTGAACGAACTCGCCGACGACCTCGCATACGGAATCGAAAACCAGCGGGTGAGGGAACAACACCGCAGCGCACAGGCGACGATTGCGCGCCTGGCCTATTACGATCCGCTGACCGGCCTGCCAAACCGCACCTGCCTGCATGAACAGCTGGAGGAAGCAATGCAGGCCGCGCGCCAGCAGCACCATGCCATCGCGCTGCTGCACATGGAAATCGGCCGCTTCCACGAAATCAACAAGGTCATCGGCTACCGCGCCGTTGATGAGCTGCTGCGGGAACTGGCGACGCGCTTGTCCGACTGCTGCGCCGGCAAGGGCACGCTGGCGCGCGTCGGCGAGACCGCGTTTGCACTGATGATTTCCCACAGCAATGTCGACCATGCGACGCGCCTGGCCCATCAGCTGCTGGACAAACTGCGCGCACCGGTGCATGTCGCCGGCCTGCTGCTCGACGCGCAAGCCTGCATCGGGCTGGCGATGTTCCCGGGTCATGCGACGGACGCGGATGCGCTGATACGGCGCGCCAATGCTGCGATGCACCTGGCACGGCCGACAGGAGGCGGCTTCGCGATTTACATGGGCGGCCTCGAGCAGGAATACACGCGCCGGCTGGCGCTGATGGGCGACCTGCATCGCGCGATCACCGAAAACGAACTGCGCCTGTTCTGCCAGCCCAAGGTCGATATCGCCACGCGCGCCTTCACCGGCGCCGAGGCGCTGGTGCGCTGGGAGCATCCGCAGCACGGCCTGATCGCCACCGCCGAATTCGTCAAGCTGGCCGAGCAGGCCGGCACCATCACCCCGCTCACGCACTGGATGCTCGAAGCGGCATTCAGCCAGGGCTATGCCTGGCAGGAAGCAGGCACCGCGCGCACGCTCGCGGTCAACCTGTCGGTGCACGACCTGTACTCGCCCGGACTGGTGGATCGGATCGCCGGGCTGTTCACGACCTGGGGATTGTCGTCCGACCTGATCCAGTTCGAGCTGACCGAAAGCGCGCTGATGACCGATCCCGAACTGGCGCAGCAAACGCTCGCCCGGCTGAAGGACCTCGGCGTGACGCTGGTGATCGACGATTTCGGCACCGGCTACTCCGGGCTCAGCTACCTGCAGCGGCTACCGGTCGACGGCATCAAGATCGACCAGTCCTTCGTGATGCCGCTGGTCACCAACGCGGACTCGGAAGTGATCGTCCGCTCCACCATCGAACTGGGCCACAACCTCGGCCTGCAAGTGGTGGCCGAAGGCGTGGAAAGCCGCGCAGTGTGGGAGCGACTGGCGATGCTCGGCTGCGATGCGGCGCAAGGCTACCTGATCGCCAAACCCTTGCCGGCCGAGCGCTTGCCGGAATGGGAACGGGAGTGGGCGCTGGTGTAGCAAGTTGACGCAAGAAACGGCACGGCGGGCGCTGATAGCCTGACGGCGTTTCCAGGTGAATTTGACGCGCGAAGAACCGTAGGGTGGGTTGAGCGAATGCGAAACCCACCGCGCTCGAGAGACGCCAATTGGCGGGTTTCGCTTCGCTTTACCCACCCTGCGAATTCATCTGGACGCGCCACAAGCAGGTCACCCAGATAAAAAGTAGATGCCGTCTCTCCGGTCAAGTCTCGGCGGCCCGGTGTGGGTTGCGGAGGCTTGCCCGTCATGTTCAGGACCGGCACATCAATCCGACGCACATCCTCAATGCCTGCGGGTTCTGTAAGCAGCGCATGCGCACCCCGCGGACACTCTGCAGACGCCGTTGTACCGGCCGCCCCCAACTGCCGGCTCCCATGCCGTCTTTGATCTGGATCATGGCTGGGAATTGATTGATTCATATCATTACTGCCTTTGCTCTCCATGATCCCGCCTGCCGAAGGTGATACGCCCACCCTCATGTTCTTCATTGGGCGCCCTACTATCCTTAAAGAAAAGAATGCGCACCAACCTGCCAGTTACCCAGCGTGAAGTCGAGATAAGTGACGGAGCCATGCTGGTTTCGACGACCGACGCCCAAGGCCGTATCACCCATTGCAACGCCGTCTTTGTTTCTGTCTGCGGCTACGACTACGACGAACTCCTGGGGCAGCCACACAACCTGGTTCGACATCCCGACATGCCGCCGGAAGCCTTCCACGACATGTGGTCCACGATCGGCCGCGGCCGCCCCTGGTCGGGTGTGGTGAAGAACCGTTGTAAGAACGGCGACCACTACTGGGTGCTGGCAAATGTCACCCCGGTGGTCCGCAACGGCAAAAATGTCGGTTATATCTCGGTGCGGACCAAGCCTACGCGCGCGCAGATCGCCGAGGCGGAAGCGCTGTATCAGCACATCCGCAACCCCGGCACCGGCGGGCCGCGCGTGCGCCTGCATGCCGGCGGCGTGCGCAAGGCGGGCTGGCGCGACTGGCCCCAGCGCGTGTTCCGACTCTCGCTGACGCAACGCATGACCGGTGCGCTGGGCCTGTGGCTGTCGGTTCTGGTGGCCGGCCACATGGCCGGGACCGGTACGACGTTCGGTCCGGCACTTGATGCCGCCGTACTGGCGCTGGGCGCGGCCGGTGTACTGGGCTGGTTCCACTGGACCGTGGCCCAGCCCCTGAAACACTCCACCAGCCTGGCTGCGCGCATCGCCGGCTGCAATCTGGAAGGCGACATCCCCTTCGACACGCGACACCCGGTCGGCCAGCTGATCCGGAACATTCGCCTGATCAATCTGAACATGCAAGCCATCGTCGAGGATGTGCGGGCGGAAGTGTCCAGCATGACGGCAGCCGCCGAGGAGATTGCCCAGGGCAGCACCCACCTGGCCGAGCGCTCGGAAGACCAGTCTTCCAGCGTGGAGCGGACCGCGTCGGCCATGGAACAGATCACCTCGGTGGTACAGCAAACAGCGAGCGCGGCAAAACAGGTGGAAAGCAATACCCAGGAAGTCAGCCGCACGGCCGGCACCGGCGGCGCCTCGATGGCCGACCTGGTGAAGACCATGAAGTCGATCGACGATGCTTCAGGGCGGGTCACCGAAGTCATCAAGGTGATCGAGAGCATTGCCTTCCAGACCAATATCCTCGCGTTGAATGCAGCCGTGGAAGCGGCGCGGGCGGGCGAAATGGGCCGGGGTTTTGCCGTGGTTGCCTCCGAAGTACGCACTTTGGCCAACCGCAGCGCCGAATCGGCCAAGGAGATTCGTGCCTTGATCACGGCCTCCAGCGAGCAGGTCAACCAGGGGTCGCATCACGTCAACTCGGCCGCGGACATCATCAGCTCCATGGTGCGCTCGGTATCGGACGTCACCGCACTGGTGCAGGAGATCACGCAAGCGGCCAACGAGCAATCGGCGGGAGTGAGCGAAGTCAATCGCGCCATCAGCGATATCGAAAGCACTACCCAGCAGAACGCCGCCTTGGCCCAGCAAAACGCCGCCACCAGCGAATCTCTCAAACAACAGGCCGGCACGCTGCGCCGTGCGGTGCAGATCTTCCGCTGCTGATTTGCGCGAAAAGGGCTCGGGTCTTGCATGCACGCACATGCGTCACGGCAAGACCAGGCGCGATTGGTTGCAATTTACGTGATTGCAAGGACAATATCGGGGATGGCTTGAACAGTTTCGCCGAGTATGTCCGATTCAAAACCCATTCACACCGTGACGCCGTCACACCCCGTCGCAACGCGCCGCGCACTTCACGTGATCGCGGTGTTTGAGGCAATCAAGGGCCTGGCGGCGCTCGCGGCAGTCGTCGGTCTCGTCGACCTGATGCATCACGATGTTCGGCACCTCGCTATCGAGCTGATCGGGCATTTTCACTTGAATCCGGATGCGCGTTTTCCGTCAGTGCTCTTGCACTACGCCGACCTTCTTCCCGGAGCCGACCTGCACTCGCTCTACCTCATGGCAGCGGCTTACATCACGGTGCGGCTTCTGGAAGGCTATGGGCTCTGGAACGATTACGCATGGGGCGAATGGCTGGGCGCGCTTTCGGGAGGCATTTACATTCCGTTTGAATTCAGGCACCTGTTCCGCGATCCATCGCTGATTAACGGACTCGTCCTGACGGGGAATATCTTGCTGGTGATATTTCTGACCGCCCAGCTTTGGCGACGCCATCAATCGGCAAACCATTAAAAGCCGCGAGGCCCCGGTCGTTGACGGTCGCCGAAACATGATTCCACTCCAACTAGTGATCAACTCCGCATGAGCATCAAATGCAAGACATTGCTCAGATTGACAGTTGCGTATCGCTTAGGCCGATCAGGGTGATCGCCATTTGGATATCGGTGGCCGTCACTGCGGCAGCGATTTTCATGCCCTCGGAAATACTTGCTTCGGCTGTGTTGTAGTTCAAGCCGTATTGGACAGCGACCTTGTTAGCGATTGCTGCTTTATTGTCGAGCAAGTCGGCTACCCATCCCCACGTGGTATTCCCTTTGAAAGTGTGTGCGGACGTCAGAATGGTCGATACCAGGGATCCTTTTGATTCAGCGCCGGAGGCAAGTGCGCCCGTCCAATAGGCAAGACCTTCGGCGTCCGCACCGCTCTGGCGGCCTAGCACGTTCTTGTAGACGACATTGACGAAGTCGGCATTGGTCATGTTCGCCGAAAAACCAGTCAGATTGGAATACTGAACTCCAGCGTCGTAAAACGATTCAGCCGTTTGCTTCACGGTCATTCCTGATTTGAACTGGCCGATCCAATATTCCAGGCCATCGGCATCCGGCGTACGGTTGAAGAACGCGACGTAGAGTTCCTCCAGGGTCTTCAACTCAGCTGCTGAAATGGTCGACGCGACGCTCTTGACGACAAGATTAATCGTCTTGTCCGCAAATTTCAGGCGCTCGATATTGACCAGCACATCGGATAGTCCTTCTCCGGAAATATTCACCGTCCCGTCGGCACTGCGCGTGATATTGAAAGCGCTCGCATTCTTGCCATAGGCCACCGTATCCAGGCCGGCTCCGCCGTCGATATGCGCTTTGGCGGCTGCGCCGGTGTCATGAATCATGTCGTTTCCGGCCCAGGTGCGCATCAGGCTGCTGCCATTGCGGTCGTCGATATTCACGTTCTGCGTAAAATCGGTGCGCGCATCATAGTGCAATGGAACGTTGACAAGCATGTACTGATTGGCCCACAGGCCCGGTGCGGCCCAGCGTCCGACCTGGATTTCGGCAAGATAGTTGAGTGCGCCGTCTGCCGTTTGATAGCCGACGAATTTTGGCACGCCAGCAGCCTGGATATCGGCTCCGATGTAGTAGCTCTGGCTGGTTCCCTCGTATTGGGACTGAATCCGGTTCAGCATCTGAACGACCTGGCTGCCGAAATCGAGAAACTGTTCATGCAACGCGCTATACAGCTTGCCGGTGCCGTCATTGAGGAGCAAGTAGTTGGGAGCGCGGCTGTTGTCGTACGTGAATTTGTTGTCGACAAAGCTGCCTGCAGGCAGTCCGGCAAAGAGATAACTGTTAATACCGCTGTGGTCGACGTCAAGCACTTGCGCCTGGTAATCGAACTCTTCGCTGGCCTGGTTTACGACTGCAGCCAGCTGATCTGTCTTGTCGGCGAATTGATTATTTCCCTGGTTCTGAATCATCTGAATGGCCGACGGAAAAGCGCTTCCCTGAACCCACATCGACTGTTCCGCAATCAGATCCGTCTTGCCGTCGTGATTGAAGTCGTCGGCGAGAATGCGGTAGGTATGGGTAATGCCAGGGCCATAGTGGGACGTGAATTCCGGGTGCTTTGTCGAGAGGTAGGGCGTAATCGTTGCGAGCGGTGCGGTGGAAGTAAGATCGCCATTGGCATAGCCGTAGATTTTGATTTTCGCGTTGTCACTGGGCGCGTTGCTAAACACATCGCCCATTGCGACCGCCATGCTGCCGCCTGCGCCGAAGTTGCCGAGCACCGCGCTTTGGTGGAATACCTGCGAGAGATTGGCGCCGATACTTTCCTTAAGCTCGCCGTTGTTCCAACTGTAAATCGGATTCGCGTCGCCTGGATTGAATGTGGAGGCGATTACCGTGGGCATATTGTTGACAAAACCAAGCTGGGCATCATGGGCCATTACGGCGTCGCCCAACACGACCTTTTCGAATCCCCCGGTGCTGGTGCCAAGGTATAGCGTGCTGTTGCGAGCGACAAAAGGACTCTCATTGTGCGCTGGCAGGAAAACGTCCACTTTCCCGTCGCCGTTGAAGTCTGCCACGGCAGCCGAATTGGCCCCGTTAATGACATCGTCGGCAAGGTACTTGGAAGTGGCCAGTTCCAAGGTTCCGTCCGCCAACGGCGCAAGAACCGCGGCGTGCACGGTTTCGGGTGTCGTGACGCTTGCGTTTGCGCCAAACCCGCCAGTCCAGCCCCACCCCGAGATCAAAAGGCCGTTGCCGCTTCCTATTGGCAGGTGGGCATAGGTGGTCTGGGCAAGACCCCCATAGTTC
>NZ_LSTO01000001.1:4802821-4828775 GCF_002211445.1 Noviherbaspirillum denitrificans
GGGCGATGCCCGTTGTACCGCTTGCCACGATGAGGCCGACGACCCGAAGCTGCTGGCGATCGGCAAGAGCAAGCACGGCACCAAGGGCGACAGCCGCACGCCGACCTGCCGAGACTGCCACAAGGAAAGCGACAAGCACGCGGACTACAAGGGCAAGGACAAGCCGCCCAAGACCGATATCTATTTCTCCAAGGATTCCACCGTCCCGCCGAAAGAGCGTGATGCCGTTTGCCAGTCCTGCCACCAGGGCGGCAACCGCATGCATTGGGAAAGCAGCGCGCACTCCGCCAACGGCGTGACCTGCACGTCCTGCCACAAGGTCCATACCCAGCACGACAAGGTTCGCGACAAGAAGGAACAGACCGAAGTCTGCTTCACCTGCCACAAGAACCAGCGTTCCGAATCGTACAAGGCTTCGCACCACCCGATGCGTGAAGGCAAGGTCGCCTGCTCGAGCTGCCACAACACCCACGGTTCGTCCGGTCCGAAGCAGCTCATCAAGAACACCGTGAACGAGACCTGCTACATGTGCCACACCGAAAAGCGCGGTCCCTTCCTGTGGGAGCACCCGGTCGCCAGCGACAACTGCATGAATTGCCACAACTCGCACGGTTCGAACAATCCGTCCCTGCTGAAGGCGCGCCAGCCGTACCTGTGCCAGCAGTGCCATGACTTCACACAGCACCCCGGCAACCCGTACAGCGGCCGCGGCCTGCCGACGACCGCCGGCGGCACCGCTCCGGCCCAGCAGCTCCTGCTGCGCAGCTGCGCAAGCTGCCACACGCAGGTCCACGGCACGAATCATCCGTCCGGCGCACGCTACACACGCTAATCGCGAAGGAGAAAAACATGAGCACCAAGTTTGAACCGCGTCTCGTACGCACCATCCTCGCGGTTTCCATTGCAGCCATCGGTACGGCAGCATGGGCGCAAGATGACGAAATCCGCGAACTGATCACCCCGACCAGCACCGTCGAAGTCGGTGTCGGCTATGTGTCGGACAACAGCTTCAAGTTCGGCGACTACACCGGCCTGAACCGTAACGGCGCCCACCTGATCGGCAACATCGAGCTGAACCGCCGCTTCAACGACGGTCCCGGTTACTTCATCCTGAAGGGACGTGACCTCGGCCTGGATTCGCGCAGCCTCAACATCGAGACGGGCGAGCAGGGCAACTACGGTTTCCGCCTGTCCTACGACGAAATCCCGAAGCTGTTCTCGGACACCTACCAGACGCCGTTCGTCAATCCGGGCAGCACCGACCTGCGCCTGCCGGCCGGCTTCGTGCGCGGTGCGACGACCACTGCCATGCCGACGCTGAGCGCCAGCATGCGTCCGTTCTCGGTCGACTCCAAGCGTGAAGCGATCGGTCTCGGCTTCGGCAAGCAGTTGCCGGCGGGCTGGGACGTGGACCTGCGCGTCAAGCGCGAGCACAAGGACGGCAACCGTTTCACCGCGGCCGTCATCGGCAACAGCGGCGGCAACCCGCGTGCAGCCATCGTGCCGGAACCGGTCGATTACACGACCGACGAGATCGAAGCGCTGGCCCGTTATACCGACAAGAAGCTGCAGCTGCAGTTCGGCTACTACGGCTCGTTCTTCCGCAACCAGAACAATGCGCTGACCTGGCAGAACCCGTTTGCCTCCTCGGTATGGGTTGCAACCACGACGCCGGGCGTCTCCGCCTACAACCAGGGTTCGCTCGGCCTGCCGCCGGACAACCAGTTCCACCAGATCAATGCATCCGCCGGCTACACGCTGACCAAGGACACCCGCGTGTCCGGCAGCCTGAGCTTCGGCCGCATGCTGCAGAACGACGGCTTCCTGCCGTACACCGTCAACGCGGGCCTGGCTTCGACGATCACCGCGCCGCTGCCGCGCGCCTCGCTCGACGGCCGTATCGATACCACGCACCTGGACATGAAGATTGCGTCGGCACTGACGCCGCAGCTGAGCTTCCACGGCCTGTATCGCTATGACGACCGCGACAACAAGACGCCGCAGGCTGCGTACATGTACATCGGCGGCGACTCGCAGGGCCAGCCGGCTGCCGGTCTCGGCAAGCTGCGCACCAACCTGCCGGGCAGCAGCACCAAGCAGCAGATCGACGCCGAGTTCGACTACCGTTACACCACCAGCACCACCTTCAAGCTGGGCTACGACTACGACTGGGCGAAGAAGACCTTCGAAGCGATCAAGGACGAGCGCGAGCACACGATCAAGGCTGACGTGCACCAGCACTTCAACGACATGGTGTCGGGCGGCTTGGGCTACGCGTATTCCGACCGCAAGACGTCCGCGTACGATGCATCCGCGCCGTTCACCGCCACGTTCTCGCCGGCTTACGTCGCCACCCAGGCAACCGCAACGCTGCCGCTCAACGGCCTGTGGGACAACGTGCCGGCACAGAAGAAGTTCTTCATGGCGCCGCGCAAGCGCGACAAGGTCAAGGCTTTCCTGAATGTCACGCCGACGGAAAGCGTCGACCTGCACATGGACGTCGACTACAAGGATGACGATTACCACGCATCCCAGTACGGCCTGCAGCGCGCGACGGGCTGGGCAGTCAACCTCGACGCCTCGTACCGCGCAACGGATGCACTGTCCGGCCACGTCTTTACCTCGGTCGACCGCTACAGCACCGGCCAGCGTTCCATCGCGCTGGGCGGCAACAGGGCAGTGGTCACCGATCCGCGCTTCGACTGGACCGCGGGCATCGTGGATCGCACGATCTCCTTCGGCGCTGGCCTGCGTTATGCACCGGCCCGCAAGTACGAACTCGGCGGCGACCTGGTACGTGCCAACTCGACCGGCAGCGTGACTGTCTGGACCGGCCCGTCGATCGCGGCGGCCTCCCAGGCAACCCCGTTGCCCGACCTGAAGACCCGCCTGTCGCGTGTCGACCTGTTCGGCACCTACAAGCTGCAGAAGGACGTGTCGGTCAAGGTGAAGTACATCTTCGAACGCTACAACGCATCCGACTGGGCAATCGACCAGGTGGCACCGGCGACGCTTGCCAACGTCATCGGCACCAACGAAACCACCCCGAACTACAACGTGCATTTCGTCGGCGTATCGCTCTCTTATCAGTTCTAACACGGCCCAACGGGCACGGCGCAAGCCGTGCCCGGCATGCCTCCCACCTGATCTGCGTCAAGTTTCTGGCGCGAAACTTGCATAGTCCGGGCGGCATGCCGAAAACGGCCAAACCCAGGACATCATGAATACCCTGTCTGCATTACGAGAAAAAATCAGAGGGCCGCTGGCTTCCATCCGGACATGGGTGGTCGCGGCGGCCGTCTGCATGACCGGCGCCCTCGTCACGCTGCCCGCGGAAGCGGCGCCCCCCAAGATGGACAATGCCAGCTGCCAGGACTGCCACAACGGCAAGAAGGGCAAGCTCGAAGCGAAGAACGCCGATGGCGAAAAGCGGGAATTGTTCATTATCGAAAATGAGAAATTCCGCAAGGGCGTCCACGCAAAGATGGAATGCGTGGCCTGCCACACCGAGATCGTCGACAGCAAGGCCAATCACAAGATCGACGCCAAGGCCAAGAAGCCGGATTGCGCAAGCTGCCACGAAGACCTCTGGGCCAAGGCCAAGAAGGATGGCAAGGCCAAGGAGAAGGCACGTCTCGGCACGGTGGTCGAGAACGTCGACGCCTACAAGAAGTCCTTCCACGCGAAGGAAAACCAGGACGATGAGACCAAGGTCAACGCGACCTGCACGCAGTGCCACAACACGCACACCTTCGACATTCCGGCCAAGGGCACGGAAGAGCGCAAGGAATGGCGCCAGAACGAGCCGTCCGCCTGCGGCAAGAGCTGCCACGAAGACCAGTTCGACGAGTTCGAGGGTTCCATCCACGGCGATAAGCTGCTCAATGAAGGCGAAACCAAGGCCGCGACGTGCTCCGACTGCCATACCGCGCACTCGGTCGGCAACACCTCGGCCGTGACCTTCAAGCAGAAGGTGCTGGAAACCTGCGGCGACTGCCACGACGACCAGTTCAAGTCCTACGAGCGCACGCAGCACGGCAAGCTTGCCACGCATGCCGGCGGCAATACCGTGCGCTGCATGGATTGCCATGGCAGTCACGGCATCTTCCTTGTGACCAAGCTGAAGGACCCGCGCAAGATGGTCGCGCAGGACAACAAGATGTGCATCTCCTGCCATACTTCTGACAAGAAGTTCGAGAAGTACGCGCCGATGAAGACCGGCGGCAAGGCGGGCGAGAAGATCGAACGTCCGGACCTGGACGAGCAGCACAAGTGGCTGCCAAACACCAAGCTGCACTGGAAATCGGTCCGCTGCATCGACTGCCACACCTCTGCGAAGGCAGACATGTCGCACGAGATCCTTGGCGAGAAGAAGGCGGAGCGCATGTGCGTGACCTGCCACACCAAGGACTCGCAGCTGGCAACGCGCCTCTACCGCCATCTCGCGGACGAGGAAAAGCAGAAGTTCGGTTTTGCCAATAGTGTCATCCTGTCGAACTCCTACGTGATCGGCGCCACCCGCCATCCGCTGCTCGACACGCTGATCATCGCCATGGCGGCGCTGACCTTCCTCGGCGTCCTTGGCCACGGCCTGATCCGCTATCTTGGCGCAAAGAAGAGAAGGAACAACGCAAAATGAGTGAACGCATCTATCTGCTGCCGCTATGGCTGCGCCTGTGGCACTGGACGAACGCCTGCCTGATCATCACCCTGGCCGTCACCGGCATCAGCCTGCATTTCGCTGCGCCGGGACGTTTCCTGGTGGAGTTCTCGCTGGCCGCGCGCATCCACGACATCGCCGGCGTCACGCTGGCCTGCGCGTACACGTTCTACTTCCTGATGAACATCTTCACGGGCAACGGGCTCCAGTACTTCCCGCGCTCGCCGGTGATCGCCGGCTGCATCAAGCAGGCGAAGTTCTACATGTGGGGCATCTTCAAGGGCGAGCCGCATCCATATGCGGTGACCAAGGAAACCAAGTTCAACCCGCTGCAAGCTTTGCTGTATTGGATGATCATGTACATGGTGCTGCCGGTCGTCATCATCACCGGGTTGATTTACTTCTTCCCGTCTGTTGCGCCGGAGAAGCTGTTCGGCATGGACGGGCTGCTGCCTGTTGCCTTCCTGCATTTCGCCAGCAGCGCTGCCATTTTCCTGTTTTTGATCGGCCACGTGTACCTCGCCACAACCGGCGAGAAGCCGACCTCGATGATCAAGATGATGCTGACGGGCTGGCACGAACACACCGAACACCATTGAAGCAAACCGCTGTATTTGAAAGGAGTAACGCCATGAAAACGATCGCCATCAAACTGGCCCAGGTCTTTGCCATCAGCGCCGTGCTCGCCGTGCCGGCGCACGCCGCCCTGTCCGAGGGAGACGTCGAGCCGTACCTGAAGAAGCAAGGCTGCTTCAAGTGCCATGCCATCGACAAGACCAAGAAGGGCCCGTCGTACAAGAAGATCGCCGAAAAGCTCAAGGCCAAGCCGGATCCCGAAGGTGCAATCGTCAAGAACCTGACCACCAGCCCGAAGGTGAAGCTTGAAGACGGCACGGAAGAAGAGCACAAGGAAATCGAAACCAAGGACAAGGCGGACCACAAGGCAATCGCCAACTGGATCCTGACCCGCTGATTGACCTTCCCGTCCTGCGCAAAGGGACGGGATCCTGTTTCCGCCGATGGCGGAACCGGACAAAAAGAAGGTCAACAGACCCGCAAAAGAATCGCAGCGAGAGCAGCGTTCGGGACCGGCTTGCCGGTCCCTTTTCATTTGGGGCTCCGGAGTGACCGGTCGTTCCATTTTTGATTTGACTGATACAGATCAATTGCACTACAGAAATCCAATTTCCCTGTAATTCCGCCGTAAGTATCCCTCCCTAATGTACGGATATTGTCCAGGGGCAATAAAAATAACCCAGCCCCGCGCCCCGACAAAGACCAGCCAATTCTAGGAGGCTCCATGTTTTCCAACATGACATTTACTATCGGGAAGAAGCTCGGCGTGCTTGCGGCAACGGCGGCGCTAGGCATCTTGCTGCTGATTGCGTTTTTCGTGGTGACCGAACGCTCGCTGGTGCTCGAGGAGCGCAAGGCCAGCGTGCGGCAGGCAGTGGAAGCTGCCCATAACATCCTGGTCTACAACCACAGCCTCGCAGCCAAGGGCGTGATCAGCGAGGAAGACGCCAAGCGCAATGCAATGGCGGCCATCAAGGCCTTCCGCTATGGCGACGGCGACTATTTCTGGATCAATGACATGCAGCCTAAGATGGTCATGCATCCGATCAAGCCGGAACTGGACGGCAAGGACCTGTCGCAGAACAAGGACCCCAAAGGCAAGCCGCTGTTCGTGGAGTTTGTCGAGATGGTGAAAAAGAACGAAGCCGGCTTCGTTTTTTACATGTGGCCGATGCCGGGCACCGATGTCGATGTCGAAAAGGTGTCGTACGTGAAGGGCTTTGCGCCCTGGGGCTGGGTGGTCGGCACCGGTGTCTACCTCGACAAGATCAATTCCATGGTGTGGAAGCGGTCGATCAGCTTCCTGATTTTTGCCTTCGTCACGATGGGCGTGCTGCTCGTGATCTGCTACTTCGTCTCGCGCAGCATCACCCGTCCGATGGCCCACGCGATTCGCGTCGCGCAATCGGTGGCTGCGGGCGACCTGTCGACGACGATCGAAGTGCGCAACCGCAACGAAACCGGCCAGCTCATGCAGGCGCTCAAGGACATGAACGCCAGCCTCGCGCGCACCGTGGAACAGGTGCGCACCGGCGCGCATACCATTGCCGCCGCATCGGGCCAGGTGGCGGCCGGGAATTTCGACCTCTCTTCGCGCACCGACATGCAGGCACGGGCGCTGGCCGATACCGCATCAACGATGAAGCACCTGACCGATACCGTTGACCAGAATGCGGGCAACGCGCAACAGGCAAACCAGCTTGCCGCGTCCGCGTCGGAAGTGGCGACCAAGGGCGGTGCGGTGGTGACGCAGGTGATCGCGACAATGGGTTCGATCAACGATTCGTCGAAGAAGATCGTCGACATCATCGGGGTCATCGACGGTATCGCCTTCCAGACCAATATCCTCGCGCTCAATGCGGCCGTGGAAGCAGCGCGGGCAGGCGAGCAGGGCAAGGGTTTCGCGGTGGTTGCGACCGAGGTGCGCAACCTTGCCCAGCGCAGCTCGGCGGCAGCCAAGGAAATCAAGTCGCTGATCGGCGACTCGGTTGAAAAGGTCGATATCGGCAGCCGGCTGGTGGACCAGGCGGGCGCGACGATGGATGAGATTGTCGCGAGCGTCAAGCGCGTGACCGACATCATGAGCGAGATCACCGCAGCCAGCCAGGAGCAAAGCCACGGCATCGATCTGGTCAATCGCGCGATTGCCGAGATGAACGAGGTGACGCAGCAGAATGCGCAGCTGGTCGAGCAGGCGGCAGCCGCGGCGGAAAGCATGCAGGAAGAGGCGGGCAACCTTGCCGGGCTGATCAATGTGTTCAAGTTTGGCGGCAGCGAGGTGCGCGAGCCTGCGCCGGTAGTGCCGTTGCGCCAGACTGTATTGAACGATGCGCCGCAGGTCCGTCGTATTGCGAATGGATGAGCAAGGGCCGCACGCGGTAGAGCGGGGTGAAACCCGCCGTCCGTCTTCTCCAGGCATCACTCGATACCCGTAAGTACTAGCCCCGCTCCTCAGCCGAGGAGCGGTTTTTTTTTCACATCGGCGCGGCCTGGCAGCGATTGCGCCCGGCCTTCTTTGCCTCATAGAGGCAGGCATCGGCTGCCGCGATCAGGCTGGACGATTCCATGCCACGCTGCGGAATCACCGCGCTGATGCCCAGGCTGGCAGTCACCACCGATGCGGTGGGCGAGGCCTCGTGGGGGATGGCGAGCTCGCGCACCTTGTCCAGAAGCCGGCTTGCCACTGTGACAGCGCCGTCGACATCTTCATGCGGGAGAAGGATCGCAAATTCCTCGCCGCCATAGCGCGCAATGAGATCGGGAGGACGACGCAGGCAGGTCTCCATGCCTTGGGCGACGTCGGCCAGGCAACGATCGCCGGCAAGATGGCCGTAGCGGTCGTTGTAGAGCTTGAAGTGGTCGATGTCCGCAAGGATGAGCGCCAGCGGCAGTCCGGAGCGCTCGCAGCGTTTCCACTCGCGCTCAAGGACGTCGTCAAAGCAGCGCCGGTTCGCCACGCGGGTCAGCCCGTCGGTCATCGTCATCGCGCGCAGCAAGTCGCCTTGCTGCTTCAGGGCCAGGTGCGTGCGCACGCGGGCACGAACGACAGCGGCGTTGAGCGGCTTGTTGATGAAATCGACGGCGCCGGCTTCCAGCGCGCCGGTTTCGTCGTCAGGGCTGTCGAGCGCGGTCACGAAAATGACCGGAATATCCCGTGTTTCCGGCATGTCCTTCAGTGCCGCGCAGGTTTCGAAACCGTCCATGCCGGGCATCAATGCATCGAGGAGGATCAGGTCCGGCGGTTGCGTCCTGGCCATCTCCAGCGCCTTCATGCCGTCGCGTGCAAAGACCACCTTGTGTTCGTCCTGGAGCAAGCGGTGCAGGAAGTGGATGTTCTCCATCGCATCATCGACGATCAGGATGCGGCCGCGCGGCGGTGTCATGTCTTGCTTCATGCTTGCGCGCCTTTTCCCATCGTCGCCATGAGGTCCTTCAGAAGTTGTTCCGCTTCCTCGAATTCGAGCGCCTCGATCGCCCGCGCGACGGCATCAGCGCGATCGCTGCCCGCTTCGCGCACCAGTTCGTCGCGCAGGGAGCGGAAGACATCGAGCGCGTCCAGATCGCTTTCCTCCAGCCTGCGCAGCAGGCCGGCGAGCGCCGTATGCAGGTCGGCGGGATGGCTGGAAGGCTCCTGCGAGGGCGCCGGGGAGGGCAATCGTTGTACGGAGTCGAGAATGACCGCAACTGCGGATTCGAGCGAGGCTACCAGGTCCGTCAAGCCTTCATGTCGGCCGTTCGCAAGCGCGGACTCGAGCGTCGCCGCCACCCGCGCGACATCGACCGCGCCGAGGTTCGCTGCCACGCCGCTGATCTTGTGTGCGAGGCCGCACGCATCGGCATGCGCACCGGTTTCCAGGAGCCGGCGGATTTCCGCGGGTGTTTTTTCGTAGCCGGACGCAAACTGCTTCATCAATGCGACCCAGAACGCGACGTCGCCATCCAGCAGTGTGAGGGCATTGCGGGCGTCGATGCCGGGCAGGTCTTCGGCAATGGCGGGCGCGTTCCTGTTCAAGGGTTCGGCGCTCGTACCAGGGCGCATGTATGCCGATGCATGTGCCAGCAGTGTGTCGATCATTTCGTCGACATCAATCGGTTTGGCGATATGCGCGTTCATGCCCGCCGTCCGGGATTTCTCGCGGTCCTCTGTCATGGCATTGGCGGTCATCGCAATGACCGGCAGGTCCGTCAGGCCGAGTTCGTTGCGGATCATGCGCGTGGCTTCATAGCCGTCCATCAACGGCATCTGGATGTCCATCAGCACGGCGTCGTAGCGACCGCTGTCTTCGGCAAGCGACTGGACCGCCTTTCGTCCATCGCACGCGACGTCGACCTCGGCGCCTGCATTGCGCAGGAACGTGCGGGCGACCTTCTGGTTGATCTCATTGTCCTCGACCAGCAGCAAGCGCATTCCGGCAAGACGCCCGGCGATCGGGACGGAGGTGGCCGCCTGCCGTTTCGGCAGCGCGACAATGCCCTCCGCGTGCTTGAAGCGGGCGGTGAACTGGAAGCAGCTGCCGACGCCGGCTTTGCTGCTGAACGATATCGCGCCGCCCATCAACGCCACCAGCCGGCTGCAGATGGCGAGTCCCAGGCCGGTGCCGCCATAACGGCGGCTGGTCGAACTGTCAGCCTGCGAGAATGCATGGAACAGCCGCTCCTGGTGCTCGGGCGCGATGCCGATGCCGGTATCCTGCACCGAGAATTCGAGCAGCACACCGTCTGCGGACGGCAGGGTGCGCACGGCGATGCCCACCTGTCCGCGTTCGGTGAATTTCACCGCGTTGCTGGCCAGGTTGAGCAGCACCTGGCGCAGCCGCATTGCATCGCCGACGAGCATGCGGGGCACATCGCTGCCGAGATGGATGTGGACGTCGATGCCTTTGTCACGTGCGTTCGGCGACACGATGGCCGAGGTGTCGGCGAGGACATCGTCCAGCGAGAAGGGCGCTTCTTCCATTTCAAGACGTCCCGCCTCGATCTTCGAAAAATCCAGGATGTCGTTCAGGATGCCGAGCAGCGAGCGCGCGGAGACGCCGATCTGCTCCACATACTCCCGGCCCTGGGCATCGAGCGCCTCATCCTCCAGCAGGCGGGCGAGGCCGAGGATGGCGTTCATCGGAGTGCGGATCTCGTGGCTCATGTTCGCCACGAACTCGCTCTTGGCGCGATTCGCGGCTTCCGCACGGTCGCGTTCCTTGGCCAGGCGGCGGCCTTGTTCTTCCAGTTCGGCGCGCACTTCCGCCAGCCGGCGTTCATCCTGCACGCGGCGGGTGACGTCGTGGATGATGGCAAGGATCAGGGGGCGGTTCTGCAGGCGGACCGGCCCAACGTGCAGCTCGACAGTACGGATGCTGCCGTCGGCGAGGCGGTGCTCCGCCAGGCATCGGCTTTGTCCCTGCGACATGGCGGTTTGCAGACGCGCCCGGACGACCTCTGCCGATTGGGGAGTGATGTCGGTGGCGTTCATTCGCCGCAACTGTTCGAGCGGGTAGCCATAGAAACCGGCAGCCGTAGGATTGGCATCGATGATCTGCCCGGTATCGGGGTCCACCAGCAGCTGGATGGCGGCAACCGCATTGAACATTTCACGGAAGATCTCGGTGCGTTCAAGTTCCTCCCTGGCGCTGTCGCGCTCCGCCGTGCGCGTCGAGAGCAGGCAGGATGTCGCATTGATGGCGTCGGCAACCTCGGCTGCCTCGCGTACATGGAGCGTTGGAAAGGACACCCGTTCCCCGTTGCCCAGCGCAAGGGCAGGGCCGGTGAGCGCGCGTATCGAGCTGGCGATGCGCCCGCCCATGCTTGCCGCCAGGCCCAGCCCGATGGCAAACAGGGCGATGATTCCAAGGGCCAGGCGTGCGAGCGAGTCCTTGAACTCTGCTTCCAGGTCCTCGCGCGGGATGCCGATGCCGACGCTCCAGCCGGTGGCCGGTGAGCGGCTGAAGACCGAAAACACCGGAATGCCTTCCCGGGTGACAGTGTTCATCGCGCCCTCGCGGACTTCGGCAATCCTGCGGATGTATTCCGTGGTGCCTTTTTGCCCGACGAACTGCTCTGGACTATGGGTGCGCGCGACGATCGTGCCGGTCGTATCGAAGATTGCCGCCACCCATTTCGGCGGCAGGGACTGGGTGTGCAGGATCGCGTCAAATTCCTTCGGATGGATGCCGATGCTCAGCACGTACTCGACCTTGCCGTTGATGAATACCGGCACGTCGATGCTCATGACATAGCGGCCCGTAACCGCCCCTAAGAAGAGGTCGGACACCACCGGTTTGCCGGTGGCGAGCACTTTGTTCAAGATGCTTGGGTTGCCATGGCGCGGCAAGGGTTCACCGAATTCCTTCAGTGTGTTCATGACCTGTTGGCCGGTCACATCGCTGAGGACAAAATTGGTCGCGGGCGAGGCGACTTGAAGGAGATGGCGGGCGCGCCGCTGGAAACTCGCCATGTCTCCTTTTGCCAGGCTGTTCGCGGTCGACAGGGATTGCGCCGCGACCTGTGCGTTCAGGATATAGGCGTCGACTGTCTGGGTCAGCGCACGCGCGGTCCGGATCGTGTCCTTTTCGAGCTGCTTTCTGCCGGACTGGAAGTCGTGATAAAAAAGGATCCCCGCGCCGATGAATCCCGGCACAAGGCAGGCAAAGACGAGAAATCCAAGGAGGGCGCGTACCGACCAGCGCGGCCTGGCGGCGGTTGCTCCGCCATCTGCATCTGTCATTGGCAGTTTTATCGCCTTGCGGCGCTGAACAGGCAATCCTGGCGGGTGCAACGTGGTGCAGTGGATGTGGCGTCTTCGGCAGCGGCGCCGGACGGTGCTGCCTGCTGCCGCGTGCACCAGGAGAGCAGGGGATTCAGGCGGATCCACTCGGGGCGGCAATCATGCTCGCTGCCTTCTGTGCGAATCGGGATCATTGCGTTTCCTTCATCTGTTCGGCGACTTCATTCTTCAGCCGCGTATCGTTTTCAAGCAGTGACAGCACGTCATCGCCGCTCACCGGGCGGCTGAACAGGTAGCCCTGCATCATGTCGCAATCGTATTCCTTCAGGAAGGCGAGCTGCTCCGGCGTTTCCACGCCTTCCGCGACCACCCTCAGCTTCATGCTGTGCGCCAGCGCGATCACCGCTGTGACGATCGCGCGATCGTCGGGGTCGGTGTGGATGTCGCGCACGAAGGACTGGTCGATCTTGAGGATCTGGATCGGCAGGCGCTTGAGGTAGGACAGTGAGGAGTAGCCGGTGCCGAAGTCGTCGATCGAGATCTGCACGCCCATGCCGTGCAGCTTGTCGAGCACGGACGCTGTCTGCGAAGTGTCGTCCATCAGGATGCCCTCGGTCAGCTCGACCTCGAGCAGGGACGGAGGCAGGTCGTGCTGCTCCAGGATTTCCGCGATCGTTTCCGCCAGATCGCCCTGGTGGAACTGGCGTGCCGACAAGTTAACCGCCACCCGCATCGGCAGTCCGGCCACCTGCCACGCCTTGGCCTGCGCGCAGGCAGTACGCAGGATCCAGTCGCCGATCTGCACGATCATGCCGGTCTCCTCCGCCAGCGGGATGAACTGCGCCGGCGAGATCATGCCGAACTCGGGATGGCGCCAGCGGATCAGCGCCTCGGTGCCGCGGATCTTGCCGGTGATGACGTCGACCTGAGGCTGGTAGTGCAGCATGAATTCGTTGCGCTCGATGGCCCAGCGCATCGCGCTTTCCAGGCGCAGGCGCTGCATCATCGCCGCGTTCATGTCGTCAGTGAAGAACTGGAAGTTGTTGCGGCCCAAATCCTTTGCCTTGTACAGCGCGATATCGGCATTCTTGATCAGCGCGTCGGCGTCGGACGCGTCGTTCGGGTAGAGCGTCACACCGATGGAGGTGGTGACGTAGAGTTCGTGACCGAACAGGTGGAAGGGTTCCTTCAGCACATCCAGCAGCTTTTCCGCCATGCGTGCCATGTCTTCCGGCTGGTGGATTTCCAGCGCGATCAACGCGAATTCGTCGCCACCCATGCGCGCCAGCGTGTCACCCTGGCGGCAGCTGTTGAGCAGGCGCGCGGCCACGGCCTTGAGCAGGGCATCGCCGATTTCGTGGCCCAGCGTGTCGTTGACTGTCTTGAAGCGGTCGAGGTCGAGCAGCATCAGCGCGAATGCGTTGTCCTTGCGGTGGCGCATCGCGGCTGCCTGGTGCAGGCGGTCGTTGAACAGGCGGCGGTTGGGCAGGCCGGTGAGCGGATCGTGGAAGGCGAGGTGGCGAATGGTCTGCTCGGTCTGCTTGCGCTCGCTGATGTCTTCCGTCACGGCGACGAAGTGCGTGATGTTGCCCTGCTCATCCTTGAGGGGCGAGATCACTTCCAGGCACCAGTACATTTCGCCGTTCTTCTTGGTGTTGTGCAGTTCACCCGTCCACTCCTTGCCGGACTGGATGGTTTCCCAGAGGCGCTTGTAGGTTTCCGGATGGGTCTCGCCCGATTTGAGGATGCGTGGCGTCTTGCCGATCACTTCGTCGGCGGTGTAGTCGGTGATGCGCGTGAACCAGGGATTGACGTATTCGATGATGCCGAAGCGGTCGGTGATGACGACGGCGTTGGCGCTCTGCTCGACCGCACGCGACAGCTTGCGCAGGTTGTCTTCGGTCTTCTTGCGCTGCGCTTCGCGTTCCATGTTCTCCAGCGCGAAGGAGACGTCTTCGGTCATTTCCTCGAGCAGGCGCAGTTGCGCGTCGTCGAAATAATCCGGTTCGTTGGCATACAGGCTGAACATGCCGGCGACGCGGTCGCCGATGCGCAGCTGCAGGAAGACGTGCGCCTTGAAGCCGGCCGACTCGGACTGCGGGCAGATGGCAGACCAGTGTGGATGGTTCTGGATATTGCTGCTGCAGACCTTGAAGATGGCGCCGTTGAGCGCGTCGAACTTGGCCGACAGGCAGGCGTGGATCGCTTCGTCGCACTCCGGCAAGGTGGCATCCTTGCCGCATTTCGCGACCCAGCTCCACCCGCCGGTGACCGGGTCGAGCATGGCAATGCGCGCGAGCGGAAAGCCGCCGAGCTCGACGGCGACATGGCAAATCTCGTCGAGCAGCGTTTCGCGGTCGGTGATCCGGACGATGGCGGCATTGGTATGGCTGAGCACGCTGTACATGCGGTTGATATGCGCGAGGTCGTTCTGGGCGCGTTCGCGCTCCGCGATCTCGTTGGTCAGCGTGCGGTTGGCTTCGGCCAGGTCCTGTGTGCGTTCCGCGACTTCGCGCCGCAACAGCAGCGGCTGCTTGAAAGTGGCATGGGTGAACATGGACACCAGCAGGCTGGCCAGCAGCACGATCGCCGTCAGCACCAGCGACAGCGAGGCTTCCAGCCAGCCGTCGGTCGGCGCGATGCTGAGGTACCACTTGCCGTTCGGCACATCGATGGCACGCACCACGGGATCTTCCAGCGGGGCAGTGCCGGAGCGTGCGAAGACGCGCGATTCCCCCGTAGTGGAACGGACATGGGACAGTTCGTACTCGTATCCGGCCTTGCCCAATTCCGCCAGGCCGCTGCGCTCGATCAGTTCGGCCACGCCGATGACTGCGGTGGCGAATCCCCAGAACTGTTCCTGGTCGTCCGAACCGTGCATGTAGATGGGCAGGCGGCCGATGACGGCTTGCCCGCCCTGAAGCAGCTCGAGGGGACCGGCAAGCGTGAGCCGCCGGGTTTCAATGGCCAGGAAGGCCTCCTTGTTGCGGTTCGGATCCTTCAGCAGGTCGTGGCCGATGATCTGCGCATTCCCGACAAAGGGAACGACGTGCGACACCACGCCGCCCTTGGCGAGCTGCAGGCTGCTGATGCCGCCGTACATCTGCAGCATTTCGGTGGCCAGTGCGTCGAAGTTGTTGATGTTGCCGCCGTTCTGCCGCAGGACCGAGGCGAGGGCATAGGTGCCGGACAGGCAGTGGTTGAGGCGTTCCTGGAGGGCGGCGACGTGGTTGCCGGCCAGGATCTCGGCTTCCTTGTGCTGGCGCACCACGTGCAGGTGCGAGTACATCGAGTGGAAGGCGATGCCCAGCAGCAGCGCGATGACGAAGGAGAGGGCGGTGAACAGGCGCAAACGGAATCGAAGCTTGGATTCATCCCTGGTCTGGCCCATCAGGGCAGTCACAATTCCATTCATTCTTCCTGGCTCCGGCCCGACCGTGCGGATACAGGCATCCAATACCCTGCAGCATGAGTGCCAGGCATGTTATTCAACAAGCAAGTATCCCAGTAGCGTGCCACGGAACGTGATTCCCACTATTTCTTTCTGACAGAAGCTTTCTTGCAAGCATGGTTCGTGCCTGCGGCAAGTGTGTGGGTGCATCGCGCCGCGGCTTTTGATTTCTGCCCGTCCCTCCGGCGCGAACAGGATACGGCGGGGCGGGGCTTTCCCAATTTCGGGAAAGCCCCGTATTTGCTACGCCGCCAGACGCGGCCGATCCCGCTCAACGGGGATGGCCACTACTTCCGCTGCCGGCTTCTGCTGTGCTAATTCCTGCAAACGGAAAACGCTGACCATTTCCGCCAGCTTTGCCGCCTGGTTCTGCAGGGATTCGGCCGTCGATGCTTCTTCTTCCACCAGCGCGGCATTACGCTGGGTGACCTCGTCCATCTGGGCGATCGCCTTGTTCACCTGCTCGATGCCGGAGCTCTGCTCCATGCTGGCCGCGCTGATGTCGCCCATGATGTCGGTCACCCGCTTCACGCTGGCCACGATCTCGCTCATGGTTTCGCCGGCCCGGTCCACGAGGTGCGCGCCAATGTCGATCTTTTCGACGGAATCGGAAATCAGGTCCTTGATTTCCCGCGCTGCCGCGGCGGAACGCTGGGCGAGCTGGCGCACTTCCGACGCCACCACGGCGAAGCCCTTGCCCTGTTCGCCGGCGCGCGCCGCCTCGACGGCGGCATTGAGGGCGAGGATGTTGGTCTGGAAGGCGATGCCGTCGATGACGGCAATGATGTCGACGATCTTGCGCGCCGAATCGTTGATCGAACCCATCGTGCCGACCACCTGGGAGACCACGTCGCCGCCCTTGACCGCCACTTGCGACGCCGATGCGGCCAGCTGGTTGGCCTGGCTGGCATGGTCGGCATTCTGGCGCACGGTGCTGGTCAGCTCTTCCATGGCGGCTGCGGTTTCCTGCAGCGAGCTGGCGCCTTCCTCGGTACGTGCGGCGAGGTCGAAGTTCGACGACGCGATCTGGCTGGAGGCCGCCGCGATCGTATCCGTGCCTTCGCGGACCTTGCTGACGATTTGCTGCAGGCTGTCATTCATATCCCGCAGCGCGCGCAGCAGCTGGCCGGTTTCATCGTCGGAGTCGACTTCGATCTTGCTGGTGAGGTCGCCGGCGGCAACCGTCTTGGCAATCGAGACAGCGCGTTCGAGCGGGCGGGTGATGCTGCGGGCAATCAGCACGCAGATGGTCAGGAGGATGCCGGCGAGGACCAGCGCGCCGGCGGAAAAGGAGATGAGCCGGCTGATGAAGGTTTCCTGCACGCTGTCCATATAGACGCCGGAACCGATGATCCAGCCCCAGGGCGCAAAGCCCTTCACATAGGACACCTTGTTCCCGATTTCCGAGCTGCCCGGCTTGTTCCAGACATAGGGCACGAAGCCGGCGCCGTCGGCCTTGACTACCTTGACCATCTCCTGGAACAGGAGCTTGCCGGCCGGGTCCTTGTTGGCCGTGAGGTCAGTGCCGTCCATTTCGGGCTTGAAGGGGTGCATGACCATGCGCGGGTGCATGTCATTGATCCAGAAGTACTCCTTGCCGCTGTAGCGCAGCGCCTTCACGGTATCCATTGCGGCCCGCTTGGCGTCCTCTTCGCTCATCGCGCCCTTGGCGGCGAGCTCATGGAAGCGCGCCAGGATGCCATGTGCCGCTTCGACGGTCTGGCGCACGCTGGCTTCGCGCTCGCTCAGGATCAGCCGGCGTTCGGACTGGAGGAAGACTGCGGTCAGGATGACGACGCCGAGCGTCGCGCAACCGGCCAGGAGCCATAGTTTTTTTGCAATATTCAGGTGCAGCAGCCTCTCTATCTTGGTCATGTGTCTTCTTTTCCTTCTTCTTGTACTTGAATGGTGGACATGCGTCAGGCCGTTCGATCGCAGAGGATGATCCTGTGGCCGGACGGACTTGTTGGCCATGCAACATCCGGGCCAGAACGGATAGGACTCGCCAGTGCGGCGGGTGCCGGGCCGCGATCCGGGGAAAAGAAGACGTGCCGCTTAAGCGGCGACCGCCCTGGGCTTGCCTTCGGCGATCAGCTTTGCCGCGGCTTCGGCGGGCACTGGCCGGCCGAGCAGGTAACCCTGGCCGACAATGCCCTTGTACTGTCTGAGCAGGTTGTATTGCGCGCGGTCTTCGATGCCTTCGGCGATCACGCGCAGTCCGAGCTTGTTGGCCATCGCGATGATGGCACCGACGATCGCCGCGTCGTCCTGGTCGGTCGCCAGGTCGCGCACGAAAGTGCGGTCGATCTTGAGCGCGTGGATCGGCAGCTTCTTCAGGTAAGCCAGGGAGGAGTGGCCGGTGCCGAAGTCGTCGATCGAGAACTGGACGCCGAGTTCGGCAAGCGCGTGCATGATCGCAATGCTGGCTTCGAGGTTCTGCATGACCACCGTTTCGGTGATTTCCAGCTCCAGGCAGAAATGCGGCAGGCCGCTTTGCTGCAGGGCGGCGGACACCTGCGCGCCAAGGTCGGTGTGCTGGAACTGCCGGCCCGACAGGTTCACCGCCATCATGCGGTGGCCGGGATGCTCGTGGCGCCATTTCTGGGCCTGGGCGCACGCGGTATGCAGTACCCAATCGCCGATCGGCACGATGAGGCCGGTTTCCTCGGCGATGCCGAGGAAGGCATCCGGCGCCAGCAGGCCGCGCTCGGGATGACGCCAGCGCAGCAGCGCTTCAAATCCGACCAGCTTGCCGCTGTCGCAGTCGAATTGCGGCTGGTAGTGCAGCTCCATCTCGTCGCGCTCGAGCGCCTTGTGCAAGGCCGTTTCCATCGTCAGCCGCTGGCTGGCCGCATTGCCCAGTCCTTCGTCATACAGCTCGAACCACGATCCGCCGGCGCCCTTGGCGCGGTACATCGCCATGTCGGCGTTCTTGAGCAGGATTTCGATATTGTTTCCGTCTTCCGGATAGACGCTGATGCCGATGCTGACCGAGACGAAGACTTCCTCGCCGTTGAGCATGAAGGGCGGGTGGAAGGCATCGAGGATCTTCTGCGCGACATTGCCCGCATCCTTGCCGTCCGCGATTTCGGAGAGGACGATGGTGAACTCGTCGCCGCCCATGCGCGCCACCGTGTCCGACTCGCGCACGCTGCCCCGCAGCCTGTGGGCCGCCTGCTGCAGGAGCTGGTCGCCGGCGTCGTGGCCCATGCTGTCGTTGATGAGCTTGAAGCGGTCGAGGTCGAGGAACATCACCGCGAAGTGGTAGTCCTTGCGCCGCTTGGCAATGCCCAGCACCTGGTTCAGCCGGTCGGTGAACAGCACGCGGTTGGGGAGGTCGGTCAGCTGGTCGTAATAGACCTGGTGCAGGATGCGTTCTTCCGCCGACTTGCGCTCGGAAATGTCACTGAATACGCCGACAAAGTTGCAGACATTGCCAAGGTCATCGACCACGCGGCTGATGTTGAGCCACTGCGGGTAGATGTCGCCGTTCTTGCGGATGTTCCAGATCTCGCCCTGCCACTTGCCTTGCTCGCTGATCGAGCGCCACATCTCGTCGTAGAACTCGCGCGACTGGCGGCCCGAACTGAGCAGGCGCGGATTGCGGCCGAGCACCTCTTCGCGCGCATAGCCGGTGATGACGCTGAAGGCGCTGTTGACCGTCAGGATGTCGCCTTTGGCATCGGTGATGGCGATGCCTTCGAGGGAGTTCTCGAAGGCCTGGTTGGCCAGCCGCATCGACGTCTCTGCTGCCTTGCGGCGCGTGATGTCGCGGATGGTGAGCTGTACTGTCCGCCGTTCGCCGAGCAGGGCGACATCGATCGCCAGCTCCGCGGGGAATTCGTGGCCGTCCGAGGACCTGAAATGCCACTCGAAGCGCTGCGGGCCGGACTTCAGGCTCTCGTCCAGCCGCGCGCGCAGGGCGGGGGCGGACAGCGTACCGTCGGGCTGCCTTTCCGGTTGCAGGCGGTCGAGTTCGACGTCTGCTTCGGTCGGCGCCGCGGGCAGTGCGAACTGCCGGATGGCGGCGCGGTTGATGTCGGTGACCCGGTCGTTGTTGATCAGGATGACGCCGTCGTTGCTGGCTTCGAACAGGGTGCGGAACAGCGCATGTTCGCGGTCCAATTCGGTGGACTTGCGGCGGCGCTCCATCGATTCGCGGTAGGTCAGCCAGGCTGTGACGCAGAAAAAGACGGTGGCCAGCAGCGACATCGCCAGCAGGGTGTTGCGGGCAGCGCGGTTATCGGCGACCGCCCTGTCGTAGGCTGTCTGTTCCGCCTGGATTGCCGGCGGGATGAGCTGGTGGAGCGTCGAGATCAGCTGGTTGTACAGCGGCAGCGTGGTATGGGTATGGAAGCGGTAAGCCTCCGCCGGATCGGACGCCATCAGGGTCATTGCATGCTGGCGGCTGGCAATGACGCGGGAATGCAGGTGGGCCACGTGCGCCCATTGTTCGGCACGCCTGGCATCGCCCTGCAAGCGGGTCATCAACGTGTCGAGTTCGGCATCGACGTGGTGGAGCAGCTCCTTGTCGGCCGGCGTCAGGTGCTGTTTCTTGAGGGCGTCGACGAAAACTGCCTGGCAACGGAGCATCAGGCGTTCGACATCTGCTACATCCTTGAGCACCGAACCGCTGCTGCGGTACAGGTATTCGAGGTCGCGCTCACCCTGGTACAGGCCCCACCAGCCGATATTGCTCATGAAGAAGCCGGACGCCGCCCCGACCAGGAACATGATCAGTAGGAGATTCGAAACGATCAGCTTGCGCATGGTGCGGGTCCCAGTGATGAAAACGCAACGGGAGAGACATCGCTTCGATATCGGCTGCGTACTCTTGCGGATCGGTACTGATGGTTCAATGCCGGTTCGCAAAAGGCTGAAACGTCGGGCCGGTAGGAGGGAGGAAAGCGCCGGAGCGCTTTCCAGGTACCGAATTACTTCGATGCGCCAACCATGTAGGCCACGGCTGCGGTCACGTCAGCGTCGGACAGGCCGCTGTTGCCGCCCTTGGCCGGCATCACGCCCTTGCCCTTGAGGGCGGCGGCGTTCAGTGCTGCGTTGCCTTGCGCAATGCGCGGGCCCCAGGCAGCCTTGTCGCCCAGCTTCGGAGCGCCGGCGGCGCCGGTGCCGTGGCATGCTGCGCAAGTTGCGTCATAGACTGCCTTGCCGTCAGCGGCAAAGGACTGACCAGCGATGACCAGCAGACCAGCTGCAACGGCGGTACCGACAAAACTCAATTTCATATCTTCTCCTAGGTATTCAAAAGCAAAGAGGGGGATGCAAAGCGGGAACTCTGCAGCTGCCATTATGCAATAAACATACCAATCGAATTGCCGTGCGGAAACGAACGCGCTGAAGCTAATGACCCATGTCTGGATCAAGTCATTCCCGAAAGCGGGAATTTCCAGGGTGGAATATTTCCAATTGCAGGAAAGGTCAGGGGGCTTTCGCTGTGGGCGCCGGCGCCGGTCCGGCGGCCACAGGATGGAAGGCGCGCGAAATGTAGGCGATCAGTGCCTCGATGTCGCTATCGTTCAAGACCGACTTCCACGCGGGCATGGAGGTGTTGGGCAGGCCTTCCTTGATGACGTTGGCAAGGCGGCCGGTGGTCATGGTGGACATGAATTCCGGAGCCGTCAGGTCGCGCGGGTGCGGTTCGAGGAAAGTGCCGATCCAGTTGCGCCCGGTGCCGTCGGCGGCGTGGCAGAAGGCGCAGTTCTGCTGGAACAGCCCTTCGCCCTTCTTTTCCTTCGCCGTGAGTCCGGCGACCTTGGGCACGCGATCGTGGATGTGGTAGGGCGTGGCGCTGGACACGCCGTCGACCTGCTTGGGCGGCCAGTCGCCGGGCTGGAAACCCATGCGCGGGTAGGACAGCGCGCGCGAATCCCAGGGAATGCCTTCGTTGTTCACCTTGGCGCGGTCATGGCAGCTGATGCAGGCAGTCATGAATAGCTTGCGGCCGGCGCGTTGTTCGGCTGTCAGCTTGTCGGACGGCGTGTCCAGCGTGATCTGGCCGGTCGCGAACGGGAAGGCCGGCGCATAGCGTTCGTGGTCGGCCCAGCCGTTTTCCTTGGTGTGGTAAGCCGTGTTGCGGGCCTTGGACACCATGAACTCCTGGCGGACGAAATCGGTGACCGCCGCGATCTCATGCGGGGCCAGGATGTCGTTGAAGCCCTTCATCGCGGTGCCAGGGCGGCCGTGGGTGACGGTTTCCAGCATCTTTTCCCGGCTCAGCTGGTCGAGCGAAAGCTTGGTGAAGTCGCGTGGCCGCGGCGTCAGGTAGGTGCTTGCAAGCGTCTGCGCGTTGCCGGAGTAGCCGTGGCAGAAGTAGCAGCGGAAGTTGTATACCTTGCGACCGAGGTCGAGGACTTCCTGCCTCGGCGCAGGCTCGGGCGCAGCCTTTGCCGCAGCCTGCGGCGCCGGCTGGTCGGAGCAGGCTGCCAGCGACAGCAGCAGCCCAAGCAATGCCAGTAATCTCATTCTTTACTTCGCAGCCTTTGCGGTGTCCGTCGGACGAATGAAGCGCGTGAACACGAATTCCGTCACGTCCGCGACTTCCTGTTCGGTCATCACCTTGCCCCAGGCCGGCATTTCCGTGCCCAGCTTGCCCTCGTTGACCGCCTTGAAAATGGCAGGGCGGTTGAGGTCGGCACGCGAGGCTTCGTGCAGGAAGTTGCGCGGCTTCGGGTTGATGAAGTAGGCGCGCGGTCCGCGGCCGTCGCCGGTGGCGCCGTGGCAGGTGGAGCAGTTGCTCATGAAGAAGGCGGCGCCTTTCATTGCATCGCCCTTCAGGCCCTTCGGCATTGCCGCGCTCATGTTGACCGGTGCCGCCGGCTTGGCTGCGGGTGCCGGTGCCGGCACGGGAGCCACTGTCTGCTGCATGGCAGCCTGCCCGGCGGGCAGGTGGCCGCGGTTGCCGGAGGTGGTGCCCGAGATGCCGGCTACGTCGCTCGATGCCATGAAGCCGGTACGGATGTAGTCGACCACGGCCTGGATGTCTTTGTCGCTGAGCTGCGACTTCCAGCCCACCATCGCGGTTTCGGGACGACCGTAGGTGACCGACTTGATCATGCGCTCGCGCGACAGTTCGGCCCGCGTGGCGGCGTTGGTGAAATCGCGCGGCGGCGGCATCAGGCTGCCCGAGGCGCGGCTCTTGCCGTTGCCGCGTTCGCCGTGGCACACCGAGCAGTACTCGGCGTAGACGACGCGGCCGCGGTTATTGCGGTCCGAGCTGGCGGCCGGCATGAAGGTGGTCCGCACGTAATCGACCACGCCTTCGATTTCTTTCTGTGTGAGCTGCGATTTCCAGGGAGTCATTGCCGTGCCCGACTTGCCGTTGGTGACGGTATTGATCATCTGTTCGCGCGTCAGCATGTAGGCGACGCCCGGATTCGTGAAGTCCTTCGGCGGCGGCACCATGCTGCTCTTGGCGCGGCTCTCGCCATCGCCGCGGTCGCCGTGGCAGACGGAGCAGTAGTTATGGTAGATCGCGGCTGGCGACATGTTGCCGTGCCTATCCCCCGCGACGGCCTCGGTGGCGGCCAAGCCGATAACGAGCAGACTGGCTGCACTGAAGAAAGTGTGTCCGGCGAGCTTGATGTGTTTTGTCATGTCTGGTGAGCGCGAAATGCTGTGCAGCAGTAAATAGTGGGTTCGAAGGAATGACGAGCGAGCTGAGCAAGAATGATGCCTGTTGTAAATCAGTCTTCCCACTTTTCCTGAGGGAAGCAAGGTGGTACGTTGCTTGCTAACCAGATTCGATTACGCAACTTGCGGTCCGTCCCCTTTGGGAAGTTTTCATAGAAGGATGCAAAGATGAGCATTAAATCGCTGGTTTCTCGTAAAGGCCTGCTGACAGCCGTTCAGGTGGTCGTTGTCCTGATGGTCGCTGCTTGTGGCGCGCCGGTCAAACGCGGCGACGCCCAACTGCCTGTTTTCCCGCCGCCGCCGGATGAGCCGCGCTTCATCTATGAGCGCACCATCTATTCCACCGCGGATGTCTCCAAGGAGGAGAAGAACGCGGACCTCAAGCGCATCCTCACCGGCTCGACCGAATCCGGCGATGGCATGGCCAAGCCATACGGCGTGGCGGTTTATCACGGACGCGTATTCGTGACCGATTCGGGTGGCCGTTCCGTGATCGCCTTCGATATTCCCAGCCAGAAAACGTTCAAATTGGGTGACACCGGCGACGGCACGTTGAACATGCCGCTCGGGATCGATACTGACGGCGAGGGGAATGTTTATGTCGTCGATGGCAGTGCGAAGCTTGTGCAGATGTATGACAAGGATGGCAAGTTCATCAAGACGCTCGCGGCGAATTCGCGCCTGTCGCGCCCCTCGGGCATCGCCGTCGATGCCGAAGGCAAGCGCATGTATGTCGTCGATACCGGCGCGGTGACCAACGAGAAGCATCGCATCATGGTGTTCGACATTCCCAATAACAAGCACCTGTTCGATATCGGCAAGCGCGGCTCGGCGGACGGGGAATTCAACCTTCCGCGTGACGTCACGATCGGTACTGACGGCTTGCTGTATGTGGTCGACGGTGGCAACTTCCGCGTTCAAGTCTTCAAGCCGGACGGCACCTTCGTGCGCGTGTTCGGTTCCATCGGACGACAGGGCGGCCAGTTCTCCCGTCCGAAGGAGGCGGCAATCGATCCGGATGGGAATATCTATGTGGTCGATGCCGCGTTCGGCAATTTCCAGATTTTCAATACCGAGGGCCAGCTCCTCCTCGCAGTTGGCGGTCGTTCCGAGAATGATGCGCCCGCCAAGTACATGCTGCCGTCCGGCATTGCCGTCGATGGCGATGGCCGTGTTTATATGGTGGACCAGTATTTCCGCAAGCTCGAGGTGTACCGTCCGGCGAAGCTTGCTGCAGACGCGGGATTTACCACCAAGAAGGGTGCGGCGGCAAAGAGTGCATCGGGTAACTGATGAGGACTTGATTTCGATGAGGTTTTGTCAAGTTCTTTCTTGTGGCTAGGAACTTGTTCTTGTAATCGGGAATGTGCCGCAAGGCACGAAAAACACGGAATCAATGGGTTTGGGAAAGAAGTAGGAGTAACGCCTATACAGAGGGGCGGCGTGAATGGAAATTCATGGCCGACCCTCGTGTTTACAGGGCTTGCAAAGGCTGTAAATCACTGCCGGGCCGTAATGGAATTCCTGATACGGGTCAATTCAATGTCTGGCATTGCTCTTGCTAGTTGTTGATTGCACTAAACGTTTTTAATCGGGAATCTTCCTCTCGGTGACTAATAATAGAAAGGCGGGTATTCAATCATGGGAACTCAATTTGGAAAGGGATTGGCGCAGGTTTTCCACCGCGCCACTTACGCGGCAGTCCTGGCTGTCGGTGCTCTGGGTCTGATGCAGGGTGCGGACGCGCAGGTCGTTGATACCAAGCACAACCTGTCGGCTACCGCTCCGGCGGCTGGTTCGCAGGGTGCGACTCGTGTGAACTACTACACGGGTGCGGGCGCAACGACTCAGGTCTGCGTTTTCTGCCATACGCCTCACGGCGCAGCTTCCGCAGCAGCACCGCTCTGGCAGCGTGTTGTGAAGGCTGACAACTACTACCAGACCTACGGTTCGGTCAATGCGTCGCCGACGATGGAAGCCGACCAGGCTAACGTCACCGTCGGTTCCGTCTCCCTGGCTTGCTTGTCCTGCCACGACGGTACCCAGGCGATCAACACCATGGCCAACAAGCCGGGTTCCGGCAACAACGCACTGGGCGGCGACTGGGCGGCGGGCAACAACCTGACCAACAGCGGCTTGTCCACAACCAGCATGGCCAACCTCGGTGGTGGTACGGTCGGTACGGACGGCAAGGACCTGCAAAACGATCACCCGATCGGCATCAAGTACGCTGGCGGCTTCACTTACTCCGTGTCGAACGGCGTGGTGACCAACAATGCGTTTGCCGACACGGCGTTCCGCTCGACGTCCTCGACGGTGGTCAACAACGTTCCGGTCTGGTACGTCGAGAAGGCTGCAGGTAACGTTGCAGGCCGCGACAAGAACGACATCCAGCTGTACACCCGTTCGACCGGCGGCGGCAACTACCAGCCGTACGTCGAGTGCGCAAGCTGCCACGATCCGCACGCCAACGCAGAACTCTTCATGCGTGTGCCGGTTGCCGGTAGCGAAATCTGCCTGACCTGCCACATCAAGTAACAAGCTGGTTTCAGGAAGTACGACGATCGGGGCAGGCAAGTTTCACTTGCCTGCCCCATCGCACAGAGGGGCGTTCCAGGAATGACGGTTCTTGCCGTTATTCCTGGAATGGATCCGGCGGACGACCTCCGCCAACAAGATTGAAAGGTAGCGCCGCCATGGAAAAATCGATTCGCAACGCCTGCCACACCGTTCTGCTGTCCGCACTGATAGGGGCGGGAATGGTGACGGCGGTACAGGCAGCGCCCAAGGCGCAAAAGCCGGCCGAGAAGCCCGCAGCCAAGGCGGCGCCCAAGTCCGCCCCCGAGGCTGTAGCACCCGTTGCCGCTCCGGCGCAGTCGAAAGATGCCGTCTTTGCCCGCCT
>NZ_LSTO01000001.1:4828785-4847656 GCF_002211445.1 Noviherbaspirillum denitrificans
TGGGCAGGTTCTGCATCGTCAGCTTCGCCAGCAGCGCTTCCACGGTCTTGCGGTACTCGCCGATCAGCGCGCGCTCGGTCTTGCGTTCCTCGGTATGGCCGAAGACATCGAACGCAGTGCCGCGCAAGCCCTTGAGCTTGGCCAGCAGTCCGAAGGCTTTCACCATCCAGGGGCCGAACTCCTGCTTGATGAGATGGCCGTCCGCATCGCGCTTGGCGAACAGCGGCGGCGCGAGGTGATACTTGACCTTGTAGTCACCCTCGAACATGCCATCGATCCTGGCCTTGAACGCGGCATCCGTATGCAGGCGCGCGACCTCGTACTCATCCTTGTAGGCCATGAGCTTGAACAGGTAACGGGCAACCGCTTCGGTCAGCTTCAGCGCGCGGCCGTCGCCGACAACATCCGCTTCCGCCGCCTTCACCTTGTCGACGAAGCTGCGGTACTGGCTTGCGTACTTCGCATCCTGGTACTTGGTGAGGAAGTCGACACGGGTCTCGACCAGTGCCTCCAGCGAAGGCGAACGCTTGAACTCGATCACCTGCGCCTGCACGTCGTTCATCTTGGCAAGGCGTTCAACCGCTGCCCAGTCATGGGCCGCATTGCGTCCCCAGACAAAAGCCTGCTTGTTGAACTCGACCGACACGCCGTTGAGTTCGATCGCCTTGTTCAGCGCCGCCTCGGACAGCGGCACCCAGCCCTTCTGCCATGCATAGCCGAGCATGAACATGTTGGTGGCGATGGTGTCGCCCATCAGCGCGGTCGCAACCTTGCCGGCATTGATGAAGTCGACGCGGTCGGCGCCGCACGCATTGCGGACGTCCGCTTCCGCCGATGACGACGGGAATTGCCAGTTCGGGTTCTTCACGAAGGCCGCGGTCGGCGATGCGGTCGCATTGACGGCGGCATAGGTGCGTCCCTCGCCCATGCGGCTCAATGCATCGCGGCTGGCGGCCACGATCTCGTCGCAGCCGATCACGAGGTCGGCCGCGCCGGTGCCGACGCGGGTCGAATGGATGTCTTCCTGGCGATCCGCCAGGCGCACGTGCGACATCACCGCGCCGCCCTTCTGCGCGAGGCCGGTCATGTCGAGCACGGATACGCCCTTGCCTTCCAGGTGCGCCGCCATCGCGATGATCTGCCCGATGGTGATGACGCCGGTGCCGCCGACGCCCGTCACCAGGATGCCGAAGGGTTGCGCCGTGCCGGGCACCTTCGGGTGCGGCAGGTTGCTGCCCTGCAGGATCGGCAGTTTCTTCGCGCCGGCATCGTCATTGACAGCCGCCTTCTTCGGCTTGCGCAGCTGTCCGCCTTCGACCGTGACGAAGCTCGGGCAGAAGCCCTTCACGCAGGAGAAGTCCTTGTTGCAGGTCGACTGGTTGATCTGGCGCTTGCGGCCGAATTCGGTGTCCAGCGGTTCGACCGACAGGCAGTTCGATTGCACGCTGCAATCGCCGCAGCCTTCGCACACCGCTTCATTGATGACGGCGCGCTTGGCCGGGTCCGGGTACAGCGGCTTGCCGTCCGGGCCGGTCTTCTTCCGGCGGCGGCGCTTCTCGGAGGCGCAGGTCTGGTCATAGATGATGGCGGACACGCCCTTCACCTCGCGCAGCTCCTTCTGCACCGCATCGAGTTCATCGCGATGGCGGATGGTGATGCCGGGTGCCCAGTTGATGCCTGCCGGGTACTTCTGCGGATCGTCGGTGACGACGATGATCGGGTTCACGCCTTCGGCCGCGATCTGGCGCGAGATCATCGCCGGGTCGAGCGGGCCGTCCACGTTCTGGCCGCCGGTCATCGCGACCGCGTCGTTGTACAGGATCTTGTAGGTCATGTTGACCTTGGCCGCCACGGCCGCGCGGATCGCCAGCAGGCCGGAGTGGAAATAGGTGCCGTCGCCGAGGTTCTGGAACACATGCTGCTCGTTGGTGAACGGCGCATGACCGACCCAGGTCACGCCTTCCGCGCCCATGTGGGTGAAGGTCGAGGTCTTGCGATCCATCCACAGCACCATGTAATGGCAGCCGATGCCGGCCAGCGCGCGGCTGCCTTCCGGCACCTTGGTCGAGGTGTTGTGCGGGCAGCCCGAGCAGAAGTGCGGGATGCGGTCCTTGGACGGGTCGGGCTTGACGCTGCCGGCCTTGAGCACGGCTTCCTTCGCTTCCAGGTAGGCGATGCGTTCCTTCACGCGCTGCTCGACCGGATGGCCGGCGAAGTACTTGGAAATGCGCGTGGCAATGGCGCGTGCAATCTGTGCCGGGTTCAATTCATAGGTCGCGGGCAACAGCCAGTTGCCGTGGCCTTCGCGGTGGTTGCCGCTCCATTCGCCGGTGTCGTCGAACTTGCCGACCACGCGCGGACGCTGGCCGTCGGGCAGGTTGTACAGTTCTTCCTTCAGCTGGTATTCGAGGATCTGGCGCTTTTCCTCGACCACCAGGATCTCGTCCAGGCCATGCGCGAACTGCTGCACGCCTTCCGCTTCGAGCGGCCAGGTCATGCCGATCTTGTACAGGCGAATGCCGATGTCCTTTGCGACGTTCTCGTCAATGCCAAGGTCGGCCAGCGCCTGGCGCGTATCGAGGTAGGACTTGCCGGCGGTAATGATGCCGATGCGTGCATGCGGGCTGTCCCAGATGATCTGGTTGAGCTTGTTGGCGCGGACATAGGCGAGCGCGGCGTACCACTTGTAGTGGTTCATGCGCGCTTCCTGCTCCAGCACGGCATCCGGATAGCGGATGTTGAGGCCGCCCGGCGGCAGTTCGAAATCGGACGGGATGATGATCTGCTGGCGGAAGGGATCGACGTCGACCGTGGCGCCGGATTCGACGAGGTCGGTCACACATTTCATCGATACCCACAGGCCGGTGTAGCGCGACAGCGCCCAGCCGTGCAGGCCGTAATCGAGGTATTCCTGGATCGAGGACGGATATAGCACCGGGATGCCGCATGCCTTGAGGATGTGCTCGCTCTGGTGGGCGGTAGTGGAAGACTTCGCCGCGTGGTCGTCGCCGGCGATCACCAGCACGCCGCCGTTCTTGTCGGTGCCGGCCATGTTGGCGTGCTTGAACACGTCGCCGCAGCGGTCCACACCCGGGCCCTTGCCGTACCACATCGAGAACACGCCGTCGTACTTGGCATCCGGGAACAGGTTGACCTGCTGCGTGCCCCAGACGGCGGTCGCTGCGAGGTCTTCGTTCATGCCGGGATGGAACTTGACGTGGTGCGCTTCGAGGTACTTGCGCGCCTTCATGGCGGTCATGTCGACGTTGCCGAGCGGCGAGCCGCGGTAGCCGGTGATGTAGCCGGCGGTGTTCAGCCCGGCCTTCAGGTCGCGCTGGCGCTGCATCATGGGCAGGCGGACCAGCGCCTGGGTACCGGTCAGGAAGGCGCGGCCGCTGTCCAGCGTGAATTTATCGTCGAGGGAAATGTTTTCCAGCAGCTGGCGCTGGCCGGGATCCAGGGGTGCGTTCATTGTGTCCTCCAGGCTTTCGATTCATGTTGTGAATGCGGTTTTGTCGTTGCCCGCCAGGTCGTGGCCGGCAACTTTGGCGCGCTCTGTGTCCATGTAACGGCCACGGCGCTTTGTATGCTTCGACAATAACTATAGGAATTCGGCGCGCATGAGTAAAATGGAATTTTGGTGAATCATATATTCGATAATCGAATGGCTATCCAGGACATCTCCACCCGCCACCTCCGCTACTTTCTCGCGGCAGCCGAAACCGGCCAGTTTTCGCTCGCGGCCCACGCGGTGCACGTTTCACAGACCGCGATCACCAACGCCATCGCCACGCTGGAAAGCATGCTCGGCGTCAAGCTGTTCGACCGCCATCCGCATGGTGTGACGCTGACCGCCGAGGGGCATCACTTCGTGCAGCATGCGCAGCATGTGCTGAATGCGCTGAACGATGCGGTGCGCGCGCCGGCCTTCCGCACCTACGACGTCTCCGGCGAGATCCGCATCGCGGCGTCCTACACCGTGATGGGCTACTTCCTGCCGCAGTACCTTGCGCGCTTCCAGCGCACCCATCCCGGCGTGCGGCTCAAGCTGCTGGAACTGCATCGCACGGAACTCGAAGAAGCCGTCAAGAACGGCGATGTCGACGTCGCCATTGCGGTGACCTCCAACGTCGCGCCGTCGAAGGGACTGATGGGAGAAACGCTGGTCCGCTCCCGTCGCCAATTGTGGACCGCGAGCGACCATCCGCTCTGCTCGGCGAGCGAAGTGTCGCTGAAGGAAATCGCGCACTATCCGCTGATCCAGATCATGGTCGACGACGCGGGCGAATCGGCCAAGCGCTACTGGGAAAAACGCGGCCTGGAACCCAACCTCCTGCTGGAGACGGAATCGATGGAGGCGGTGCGTACCTTCGTCGGCCTGGGGCTGGGCGTGGCCATCCTGTCCGACCTCGTGTTCCGTCCGTGGACCCTCGACGGCCGCAAGATCGAAGCGCGCCCGATCACCGACGTCGTGCCGCCAATGGAGATCGGCATCGTGCGCAAGACATCGCGCTTGCAGGCCCCCGCCGCCGAAGCCTTCGCGCGTTTCCTGAAGCTCGCCTGCGGTGCAGCCGCTTGACATTATTTCAATCTGTAACAGAGCGTAAATGCCTTGGAGAAACTCCGGTGTGCTACGTACAGTGAACCTGTGACAGTCGCCATTGGAGTTCCCCATGCATTACGTCCTGCTGTCCATGCTCATCGGTGCCCTGCTCGGCGGCGGCATGGCGGTAGCCCAGTCCTCCAGCGAGCCGGCGAAACCTCCCTACGCGCTCTCCAAGTTCAGCGACCAGTTCAAGGCCGCCGACAAGGATGGCGACGGTGCCCTCACCCGCGAAGAAGCAAAAAATGCCAACCTCACCCGCGTGGTCGACAACTTCGACCGTCTCGACGCGAACAAGGATGGCAAGGTCACGCGCGAAGAAATCCGCGCGCTGCTGCGTTCACGCGTTTCAATCTGAGCGGACCTTCGGCGGGATATTCACCTCGCCCGGCAATAGCGAGTTGGCCGGCAAGGCGTCCTGCTTTTTCAGGCGTTCATACATCGGCGTGAAGTCCGGCGCGGTGGCATCGAACAGCTGCTGGTAATCGCGGATCACGAAATACGTTTCCTGGTACGAATCGATCTTGTACAAGGTGCGCATGATGCGCTCCGCATCCAGAGCAATGCGTCGCGGCGTCGGGCTGGTCAGGCAATATTCGATCTCGCCGCCCGACGACAGGATGCCGGCGCCATAAGCGCGCAGCCCATGCGGGCTTTCAATCAGGCCGAATTCCACCGTGTACCAGTACAGGCGTGCCAAGTACTTCAGCGCATCGAGATTGAGTGCCTTGATGCCGCCCTTGCCGAACTGCTGCAGGTGATCGGCAAACACCGGATTGAACAGCAGCGGCACATGCCCGAAAAAGTCGTGGAAGATGTCCGGCTCGACGATGTAATCGAACTCGTCCGGATCGCGCAGCCATACAGTGACCGGGAAGCGCCGCTCGGCCAGATGCTCGAAGAAGGTCAGGTCGGGAATCAGCCCCGGCACTGCAACCAGTTCCCAGCCGGTCGCCTTGTACAGCGCCTCGGTGGTGCGATCGAGCCGCGGGATTTCGCCGGCGGCGTCGAGCTTGTCGAGGCTTTCGATGAACATCTCGCACGCGCGGTCCGGCACCAGCTTCGCCTGCCGCTGGTACAGCCTGCGCCAGAGCGCATGCTGCTCCGGCGTATAGGCTGCCCAGTCCTGCTTCACGACATAGCGCTCGTCGCAACTACTGTAATCGCCGCGCAGCTTGCCGCCATCCGACTTTTCTTCCAGGGTCTTGAAAAAATCTGCCTGGTCGACAGTGGTGTTCATGATGACGCTCCTTAAGCGGACACCTTGTCGTCTTTCAGCACACCGCGGCGAATCTGGTCCAGCTCGATCGATTCAAACAGCGCGCGGAAATTACCCTCGCCGAAGCCCTGGTCGCCCTTGCGCTGGATGATCTCGAAGAAGATCGGGCCGATCACGGTCTGGGTGAAGATCTGCAGCAGCAGTTCGCGCGTCGACGCATTGCTGTTGCCGTCGATCAGGATGCGCAGACGGCGCAGTTCATCCAGATTCTCGCCGTGGCCGGGCAGGCGCTTGTCGACGAGGTCGTAATACGTGTCGATGGTGTCCTGGAAAGCGACTTCGGCCTTCTTCATGCTGGCCACGGTGCTGTAGACGTCGTCGGTGCCAAGCGCGATGTGCTGGATGCCCTCGCCGTGGTAGAGGTCGAGGTATTCCGCGATCTGCGACTTGTCGTCCGACGACTCGTTGATCGGGATGCGGATCTTGCCGCAGGGCGAAGTCATCGCCTTCGACTTCAGGCCGGTCAGCTTGCCTTCGATATCGAAGTAGCGGATCTCGCGGAAGTTGAAGAAACGCTCGTAGAATTCTGCCCACTCCTTCATGCGGCCGCGATGCACGTTGTGCGTCAGGTGGTCGATGTAGGTCAGGCCGTGGCCTTTCGGATTCGCGACCGCGCCGGGAATGGCGACGAAGTCGACGTCGTAGATGCTGATGTCGCCGATTGCGCCCTGCTCGCCTTCCTTGCCGCGCCAGCGGTCGACGAAGTAGATCAGCGAGTCGCCGATGCCCTTGATCGCCGGAATGTTCAGTTCCATCGGACCGGTCTTGTTGTCGAAGCCCCAGGCGCCCAACTCAAGAGCGCGCTTGTACGCATACGCGGCATCCTTCACGCGGAAGGCGATGGCGCAGATCGACGGACCGTGCTGGCGCGCGAAGCGCTGCGCGAAAGAATCCTTCTCGGCATTGATGATGAAATTGACTTCACCCTGGCGGTAGAGGGTCACGTCCTTGTGGCGATGACGCGCGATCGCGGTAAAACCCATCTGCTCGAAGAGCGCGCCCAGCGCCTTCGGGTCGGGGGCGGCGTACTCGATGAACTCGAAGCCGTCGGTCCCCATCGGGTTTTCCCAGGGTTGAAAATCCATGCCTGTCTCCTGTCAGAATTTTGTTAAACAGCTAAAAACAGTATAGTCAGGAGGGGGTGGCAGATGATTGCAAAATCGGCCCACATGGTCGCCAGTTTGGCAATAAAATTGCTAAACATTTTTTGAATTTGGTGATCCATGTCAAAAATCAACCTGGACAAAACCGACCTCAAGATTCTTTCCATCCTGCAATCGAACGGACGGCTGACCAACCAGGAAGTGGCGGAAAAGGTGAACCTCTCACCCTCGCCCTGCCTGCGCCGTATCAGGAACCTGGAAGAATCCGGAGTGATCCGGCAATACGTGGCGCTGCTCGATCCGGACAAGATCGGACTCGGGCTGCTCGCCTACGTCAACGTGCGGCTGGAAAAGCACAGCGACTCGCCGACGGGCAGCTCGCGCTCGCCCCGCGCGGATTTTGCGGCGTCGGTGGAGAACTGGCCGGAAGTGGTCGCCTGCTATGCGATGACGGGCGAGATGGATTACCTGCTGCGCGTGCACGTGGAAGACATGGAGCACTTTTCGCAATTCATGATGGAAACGCTGCTCAAGCACCCTGCGGTGCTTGATGTGAAGTCGAGCTTTGCGCTGCAGCGCATCAAGGACACGACCGCGCTGCCGCTCGTCTGACTATTTCTTCATCCCAGGCAATTTGCGCCACCACTTGATCGCCGCCTTGGTATTGGCCTTGAGCGTGTAGTCGAGCGAGGCAAACTGCTCCTCGACCGCCTCGGCCAGCATGCTGCCCGGATTCGCCGGGCTCAGCCTGAGGTAGGCATCCGCCTCGCCGTAGTCGCGTCGGATTTCCATTCCCGCCTTTTTCGCGATATGGATCATGGTCTGGTTCGACGACAGGCAATGCATGTAGAGCGTGTCCACATCCTCATTGCGGCAATGGATGGCCGCGCGCTCGAAGAGCTTGGAACCGACGCCCTTGCCGCGCGCACTGGCGGAAACCGAGACGCCGAACTCCGCGATCTGCGCCTTCAGCGTGGCATCGCTCAGCACCGGATTGGCTTCGCGCGGTGCAAAGGCCAGGTGGCCGACACCGACCAGCGCGAGATTGTCGTCGTACACGCCGAACACCGTATCCCGTGTGAAATCCAGTGTCTGCACGTAACGGGTAATCAGGTCGTCCGGCAGCACCATGCCGAAACGCAACAGGCGGTCGCTGCTGTCCAGCGCAAGGAAATGCATCAGCAGCCGGCGTCGGTCGCGCTCAGACAATTCCTTCACACGCACACTCGGCTTGTCGCCGGAAAGCTGGTCGGCGTTTTCGTTGTTCATGTCGGGTGGAGGCGTCAGGCCTCCCAGTTCATTCGATTTCATTACGCACTCCTCTCGCAAACGAGTTTTTGTGCGATGCACAATGCCATTTTAGGCGATCTCCCGGCGCGCTAACCGCACCAGTTGAGAATATTTGAGCCACTTGATTCGCCTCAATGCAAGAATGGGTCAAACCGTGGTCAGCGTTACGTAAAACCCACAATTGCTGTCAATTTTGCAACGCTAAACAATGCCCATTCCCCATTTGTTGAAGGACGTCAAGATGAGCGCATCTCCCCGCAAGTTCTTCTCCGCATTATTACTCACCGGCATGGCAATTTCAGCCAGCGCGGAAGACGGCGTGACGGACTCCACCATCCTGATCGGACAGACCGTCGGCCTTACTGGGACCGTCGCCGGCCCGGTCAAGGAAATGAATGAAGGGGCAATGGCCTACCTCCACCAGGTCAACAAGAAAGGCGGTGTGCACGGCCGCCAGATCGTTGTAAAAATGCTGGACGACAAGTTCGATCCGGCGCTGACCCTGCAGAACGCCGAGACACTGATCAAAAAGGAGCACGTGTTCGCCCTGTTCCAGGGACGCGGCACACCGCACACGCAAGCCATCGTGCCGCTGCTGGAGCAGCACAATGTCCCCCTGCTGGCCCCGAGCACCGGCGCCGCAGTCTTCCATACGCCGGTCAACCGCCTGCTGTTCAATATCCGCGCCAAGTACCAGGACGAGGTCGCAAAGGCCATCGAGCACTTCACGACGATCGGCATCAACCGCATCAGCCTGCTGCATGTGGACGATGCGTTCGGACAGGACGGATTGGAAGGGTTCAAGAAGGCGATGGCGGCGCACAAGCTGGAACCGGTATCGGTCACCCCGTTCGCCCGGGTCAATCCTGACTGCAAGTCGACGGCAGCGGAAATCATCAAGGCAAATCCGGGCGCGCTGGTGATCGTCAGCTCGGCAAAAAATACCGCCGAAGTCATCAAGGCCATCCGCGCCCAAGGCGGGCAGATGCAGATCATGACCATGTCCAACAACTCGTCGCAAGCCTTCGTCGACGACCTCGGTTCGGCCAGCCAGGGCATCATCGTTTCGCAGATCACCCCCGCGCCGCACCTGCTGTCCACGCCGCTGGGGCAGGAGTTCACGCAGGCGGTGAAGGAAACCAAGGCAACCGTTTCCTATGCCGCGATGGAAGGATTCGTGAATGCGAAGGTGCTGGTGGAAGCGTTGCGCCGCGCCGGCCCCAAGCCGACCCGGGCGGGCTTCGTGAAAGCGCTGGAGTCGATGCAGCGCGTCGATTTTGGCGGCCTCATGGTCACCTACGGCGCCAACGACCATACCGGTAGCGAGTTCGTCGAACTCACGATGATTGGCAAGAACGGCCGCTTCGTGCGCTGAACCTTCAATCTCCCACTGCACAAGTCCTAAATGCGTGCCTCCCAACGCGGGCTGGCACGCCCAAGGATGTCACGCGCAAACTGTTCTGCCGGAACCGGCTGGCTCAGGTAATAGCCCTGCAGGATGTCGCAGGCCTGTTCGCCGAGGAAGCGCAGCTGCGATTCCGTTTCCACGCCTTCCGCCACTACCTCCAGCCGCAAGCTGTGCGCCAGCGCGATGATGCCGGTGACGATGGCCGCGTCGTCGACGTCATGCGGCACGTCGCGCACGAAGGAACGGTCGATCTTGATGATGTCGACCGGGAAGCGTTTCAGGTAGGACAGCGACGAGTACCCGGTACCGAAATCGTCGATCGACAGGCGCACGCCGAGACCGCGCAGGCGATGCAGCGCCTCCAGCGTATCCTGCGCATTCTCCATCAAGGTGCTTTCGGTGATCTCTAGTTCCAGCAGGCTCGGCGCCAGGCCGGTGTCGGCCAGCACCTGCTCGACCGTCGCCGCGAAATCCTTTTTCAACAGCTGTTTCACCGACAGGTTCACCGCGATACGGATGGTTGGCAGGCCGGACTTGAGCCAGGCCTGCACTTGCGCGCAAGCCGTGCGGAGCACCCATTCGCCAACCGCGTTGATGAGTCCGGTCTCCTCGGCCAGCGGAATGAATTCGACCGGCGACACCATGCCGCGCGTCGGATGGCGCCAGCGCACCAGCGCCTCTGCGCCGATCACCTCGCCGCTGGACACGCGCGCCTGCGGCTGGAAGAACACTTCAAGCTCGCCGCGTTCGATGGCGCGCCGCAAGTCATTCTCCATGCGCACGTGTTCCGAAATCGAGTGTTCCATCGAGGCTTCGAAGAACTGGAAGCCGCTGTTGGTTTTCTTGGCGCGGTACATCGCCGTGTCGGCATGCTTGAGCAGGGTGCCGACATCGGTGGCGTCATGCGGATACATCGAAATGCCGACGCTGGTGGTCACGAAGATGTCGTGGCCGTCGATCTGGAACGGCGCGGCCAGCGCGCGACAGATATTCTGCGCGGCGGTGACGGCGGCATTCGGGCCGGCCACTTCGGTCAGCACGACGGTAAATTCGTCGCCGCCCAAACGCGCGACGCAATCCGCATTCCGCACGCTGCGGCGGATGCGTTGCGCCACCGCGACCAGCAAGCGGTCGCCAACGTCGTGGCCGAGCGTGTCATTGACGTTCTTGAAGCGGTCGAGGTCGAGGAAGAGCACAGCGACGGCCTCCCCCGCCACCCTCGCCTGCTCGATGCGGCGGCCGAGCTGGTCCATGAACAGCGCACGGTTCGGCAGGCCGGTCAGCAAGTCGTTGTACGCGAGGTGGCGGATGCGCTTTTCCGCCTGGTTCGCTTCGATGATGCGCCGCACGCGCTGTGACAGCACCGCGAAATGGATCGGTTTCGGAATGTAGTCGCTGGCGCCGGCGGCGAAGGCGCGCTCGACCGAGGTATTGTCTTCCAGCGCGGTAATCATCAGCACCGGGATCGCGCGACCGTTGGGCAGTTCCTGCACCCGGGCACAGGCGGTGAAGCCATCCATCACCGGCATCACGGCATCCATCAGGATAACGTCGGGCTGCATGCGCTTGAGCATCTGCAGCGCCTGCGCACCATCAGCCGCTTCCTCGACGCGGAAGCCGTCGCGCTGCAGCGTATGGCGCAGCGAGCTGCGCGTGCTGCGGTCGTCGTCGACCACCAGCACCTGCGCGATCTCTTCACCCTGGCGGATGCTCAGGCGGTCTTCGATGAACACTTCGCTGCCCAGCACGGCGGCCACCGCCTCGAAGGCCTGGCGCAGGCGGCCGATCAGCGGCTGGATGTCCGAGACCCGGTGCTCGATCGCCAGCTCTTCCGCCTCCTTCGCCAGCTGCGCAAGTGCGGATGCGCCGAGGTTGCCGCTGCTGCCCTTGATCGAATGCGCCATCGCGCGCGCGGTATCGGCATCGCTGTCCTTGACGGCCTCCTCCAGCTCGTTCAGATAGCCTGGCGTGTCTTCGAGGAAGGGTGTCACGGTGTGCTGCAGCGCGGGCCCGAGAATTTCGCGCAGCTTGTCGAACACGTCGAGGTCGAGCGGACTGCCGTCGAGCTCGTGGGCGCTGACCGCCGGCAGTTGCACGCGACCTGCTGTCTCGGTGCGCGCCAGCCAGCGTTCGAGCTTGTGCCGCAGTTCGACCAGGGTGATCGGCTTGGCCAGGTAGTCGTCCATGCCGAAGGCAAGGCACTTCTCGGCATCGCCCGGCTGGGTATTGGCTGTCATGGCGACGATCGGCGTACGGCGGCCGAGCGGCTCCTCGAAAGTGCGGATGTGCGCGGTGGCTTCGTAACCGTCCATCTCCGGCATGCTGCAATCCATCAGGATCAGGTCGAAGCGGTCGCGGCGCGCCGCATCCACTGCTTCGCGGCCGTTGGCTGCGAATTCGCATTCGCAGCCATTCATCGCGAGCATACCGGCGGCGACCATCTGGTTGGTGCGGTTGTCCTCGGCGACCAGCACGCGGTATTCCTTGACGGCGGCATGGATGGCGGCTGGCTGCGACGCCGTGAACACCGCGGCTGCGCTTGCCTGCTCATCCGGCAGCAGGCGGCGCACGGCGTCCATCAGACGGTCCAGCCGCAGCGGCTTGCCGAGGTAGAGGTCGGCCCCGAGCGAACTGCTGCCCATCGGCGACGCGTAGCGGTCCAGCACCAGGATGCGCGGCATGGCGGCGCCCATGTCGATGCGCAGGCGGCGTACGAGGTCATTGCCGCGCTCATCCACCGCATCGACATCCATGATGACGAGGTCGTACGGCACGCGCACTTCATCGGCGCGAGCGATGTCGGCGAGCGCCGCCGTACCGCTGTTGGCGGTCCGGCAGTGCATGCCGGCACGGGTCAGGTTCTGGTCGACAAAGTTGCGCACGATCTCGCTGCCGTCGACGACGAGCACGCGCACTCCCTGCAGTGCCCGGTTATCAACTGATGCCGGTTTCGGCTCGGCGGGCTTGCAGCGTACGGAGAACCAGAAGATGCTGCCCCTGCCCTGCTCGCTTGAGACGCCGATGTCGCCGTTCATCAGGGCAACGAGCTGCTTGCAGATGGCAAGACCAAGGCCGGTGCCTCCGTACTTGCGTGTGGTCGAACGGTCGGCCTGGGCAAAGGATTCGAAGATATGCTTGACGGCTTCCTGGCTCATGCCGATGCCGGTATCGCTGACAGTGAAGCGCAGGCCGAATTCCGCCGCGCCGTCCACGGAAATGCGCACCGCCACTTCGCCCTTCTCGGTGAACTTGACCGCATTGCCGATCAGGTTAAGCAACACCTGGCGCAGGCGCAGCGAATCGCCTCGGATGCGCCCCGGCACATCGGGCGCGATCAGGTAACCGATCTCGAGGCCTTTCTGCTGTGCCTGCTTGGCCAGCAGTTCGATCACTTCCTCGACCAGCTTGCGCAGGTCGAACTCGATTTCCTCGAGTTCGAGCTTGCCGGCTTCCATTTTGGAAAAGTCGAGGATGTCGTTGATCAGCTCGATCAGCGCGTGCGAGGAATTCCATGCGACATCCACGCATTCCTGCTGGCGTTTGGTCAGGCGCATTTCCTTGAGCATGTCGAGCATGCCGACCACGCCATTGAGCGGCGTACGCACTTCATGGCTGACGGTGGCGGCGAACTGCGTCTTCATCAGGGCGGTGCGGAGCGCTTCGTCGCGCGATTGCTTCAGCTCGGCCTCGCGCTCTTCCAGCACGTCCATCATCTTGTTGAATGCATGCGCCATCTCGACAATGTCGCGCGGGCCGGCGGGCACCGCGCGCATGCCGGATTCGCCGGCCTCGGCGCGTCCCATCAGCTTGGACAGCGCATTAAGCGGGCGGATCATGTGGCGTGCGAGCAGTCGCATGATGCCGAGCAGGACGGCTGCGAACGACAGCGTGATCGCGAGGTTGCCGATCAACAGCGAGGCAACCAGGCGGTTGAGGGTGCCCTTGCCGACGACCACATGGACATAGCCGAGCAATTGCTGCTTGTTCTCCTGCACTTCAAAGGGCGAGGTGTCGGCCTGGCCGCCGTACACGGGCGCCATGAAGTGCCATTCGCTGCCGGTTTCCTGGACCAGTGTACCGCGCGTGACGGGAATGGCGACCGTCGGCATGCTCGACATCGCCTCGCTTCCCGGCTTGACCTGGGACAGCAGGACCTGCTGCGCGGTGTTCGTGATCCGCACCTGCACAACGTCCGGGAAGGCCAGCGTCGTATTGACGCCTTCACGCACGTTGTCGGGCGAGTGGTAGAGGAGCGCGAGCACACTCTGCAGCGCAAGGTTCTCGGTGATGCGCTGTCCCTGCTCCACCAGATAGCCTTCCATGCGCCTGCTGGCTTCCCAGGAGTTCATCAGCGAAGAGAACAAGGCGAGGCCGAGAATGGCCGCGCTGACGACAACCGTCAGCTGGCGGCGGAAACCGGTGCGGCTCAGGAACTTGCGGAACATCATGGTGAAACAGGAATCGAAAGCCGGCGGGATACGGCGGCGCCCGGGGATGCTTGCTTGGTCTTGTTATTGTTCGTACAGGACATCAGGGCTCCGGAAAGACGAAGTCGAAACTGCGTTGTTGTTGATAACCGATGACCAGCCCGATATGGCTGGCGGTCCGGAGGTTGACGGCCGTCTGCACCTCGCGCAGGGGCGTCACCCCCTTGCGGCGGAAGTCGCCGGACATGGCCGCCAGCGCCGAACTGGCCAGCGTGCGGCCGAGCTCGAGGTTGTTCGGATAGAGCGCGAACAGCGCTCCTTTCTTCACATGCAGGAAGCTGCTCGAGAAGACCGGGACATTGCGGTTCCAGGATTCCTTGAGGACCAGCGGGAGGATGGTGTTTTCATCGACTGTGGTCGAATCCTGCGGCAGCCACACCGCGTCGCGCTTGCCGTCGGTGGAGGCAAAGGCGGTCTCGTAGGCGCGTGCGGCGGCGGCAAGGTCGCGCGCCTCGTAGGCGGCAAGCTCCAGTCCGTGTGCCTTGGCTGCATCACGCGCGATCTTGATCAGCCATTCATTGTGCTGCGGGTTGTAGACGACGACCACGCGCTTCACACCGGGCATCAGGTTCTTCAGGCGGGTAAAGAGCAGGCCCGGGTCGGGCGTCAGGCTGATTCCCATCAGGCTGCGGTTCTCCGCCTCCGGAATTGCGAGCACGCCGCCGACCACGACGGGAATTGTGCTGTCGAGCGAGGAGGTGGCCTTCAATCCCTGGCGACCCAGCGCGATCACCGCCTTCGTGCCGTTCTTTTTCAACAGTCCGCCGAGTTCCGCTGGGTCCTGGCCGGGCCCGATGGGGTAGGTGCGCACCGCGAGCCGCGCGCCGTCCTCGATGCCTTCAATGATCTTGGCAAACACGCTGCGATAGGGCTCGCCGATGTCCGGATAGACCACGGCGAGCACGCCGGGCGGGAGCGCATCGAGGCGCTTGGACGGGTCGCTCAATTCCGCGAGGCTGATAGGGCTCAATGCATAGCGCGCGCCCTGCATCTCGCCGCGGAATTCGATCGGGTTGTAGGACAGCTCGAACTGCCGGCTGGTAGAAACGCCCTCGAGAGATAATCCGTCCGCCCATGCCGGCGCCGCACCGACGGCGCCGACAAACGCCAGGACGGGCACGCAATAGCGCGCACCGGTCCAGGTGGGTTTGCTGAGCGGAGATTTCGCCGTCATTTGAAGTTATTGGGACAAACGGTCACGGTAATGTATCAGAGGATATCGCAGTTCCAGCGAGGGCTATCGTCCGGAATGGCCCGATTGACGGGGAATCCGGCATGGCGCGCACCAAATCGCGGCCGGATGCCATGGGTCAGGCTCAAAGGGCGTGCTGGAACTGCAGGTACAGTGCGCGCCCTGGCAGCGGCAGGTCAAACGGGATGCTGCCCGGTGCGAAGCTCGGTTCCCGCGCATCGCGGTCGAATAAGTTGCGCAAGGTGGCCCGGAGATCCCAGTTGCCCGCGACCTTTTCCCGGCGGACGGTCAGGTCGACCGTCGTGTAATCGGGGACCGGCGGGCGGGCATCTCCAAGCTGGCGCTTGCGGTCGGCCACGTAGTTCACTGTCGTTCCCATCTGCCAAAGCGGCGCAAAGCGCCAGTCCGCGTGCGCATACATGCGCTTGCGCGGCGCGAGACCGGCATCCTGCCCGGTCGCCTTGTCGGTGGAATGCTGCAGCGAGATATTGCCGGTCAGGCGGAGGTTGCGGTCGGCGTCCCACACCACTTCCAGTTCGACGCCGCGGCCGGTCTGCGCGCCGCCGTTCTGCGCGGTTGTGCCGGTCGAGGGATCGGCATTCGGCACGAATCGGATGATGTCATCCATGCGATAGCGGAACAGGCTCAGGTTGGTCTGCACGCTGGCCTGAGGATGCCAGGAGAAGGACAGCTCGTTGGTCGCAATGGTTTCCGGCTTCAGGTCCGGATTGCCGCGGTTGACCGGGTTGTTGATGCTGTACTGCTCGGTGAATGACGGCGCGCGGAAAGCGCGTCCGTGCAGTGCCTTGATCACGACGTTGTATGCCGCGTCCCACACCAGCGCCAGACGCGGGTTGGTGGTGCTGCCGAAATCGGAATAGCGGTCATGCCGCACACCCGCCGTCAGCGCCCAATCCTTCGCGAGGCTCCACTCATCCTGCACGAATCCGTACACCAGGCGCCGCTTGTTCGGCTGCATGTAGACGAGCGACGGATCGTTGGTCGCATCGACCATGCCGGACAAGGGCACGAAGACCGGACCCACGCCGGGGATGGTGGCGATGGTGAAGTTCTTCAGCTCGGTCGTGCGGTACATGTCGTCGAGGCGGCCTCCCAGCCCGAACCGGACGCGATGATCGTGGAACCCGGTGTAGAACGTGGACACACTCGCATGGGTATGGCGCTCCGAGTGGCTCGGGTTGCCGATGACGCCGCCCGGGAAGGCGCCGCCGAACGCGCCCGGCGGAAACAGCATGAACGGCGGGTCGCCGGCCTTTTCCTTCACGTCGTAGTAGCCCAGCGTGCCGGAGACATCCCAGTTCTGCGCCCAATTAACCTTTTGGTAGGTGAGGTCCATGTACAAGCGGTCTTCGGGCACGCGGCTGTATGGGTCGAGGCTTTCCGCGAGGCCGGCGCCGATGCCGACCTTGCGCTTCTGGAAGCCGGCGCGAAAGCGCCATTCATCCAGTGACAGGTCGGCGCGGGCATCGAAGGCCTCGCGCACGGTATTGACCGATCCCGGCGCCAGCGAGGCGCGTGTGCCGAACAGGGAATCGAGCGATGACTGGAGGTCGCGCTGGATCACTTCCTTGTGGCCATCGGTATGGCCGACGCGCATGTAGAACGCGGCATCGAAGGGCCCCATCTTGCCTCCGTGCTGGATCCACGCATCCTGCGTATTGAACGAGCCGGCGCGCACGCCGTACTCGGTGCCTGCAATCTGGGCGGCCGTCTTGGTGATGATATTGATGACACCGGAATACGCATCCGCACCATAGAGCGCGGAGCCCGGTCCGCGAATGACTTCGATGCGGGCCACGTTCTCCAGCGGGAAACCGCCCCAGCCGAGGCCGCGGTCGCCGACGAACACATTCGTGATCGGGATCCCGTTCACCAGCATGAGGACCTGCGGGTTGTAGCTGGTGAAGATGCCGCGGAAGCTGTAGATCGGATGGTAGGCCAGCGAGGACACCGATACATGCAGGCCAGGTACGCGCTCGAGTGCCTGGTCGAGGTCGGTTGCGCCCATCGCCTCGATGTCCTTCGCGGTGATGACCGTTGCCACCGCTGGTGCGCGCGCAATCGTTTGCTGGCTGCCGGTAGCGATGCTGATGGAAGCCTTGTCGCCGTAGGCGAGCGCCAGGTCATCCTCCTCGGAGGACTGTGCGGCGACGCCGCCGGCCCACATTAAACCAAGCAACAGGGGAAGGGTACGACGGTGCAATCGGCGCGCTGAACGCATGGGCTGGGTTCTCCTCAAATCCGGCTTATCCCGAATTACTTATTAGTCAACCCAGCCTCCGTTCCCGTACGGCTAGCCGAGTGGAGACCACGGTCGCTTGGGTGGTCCGTCGTATAGGATATCGGTACAACGGGACGGATACAAGGTTCCTTCCTTCCGTTCTGTCGCTTCGATATAGCACGGCTGCATCCCCGCGAGGAAAACGGGGAACATGAAGAGATAGAACTCCTGGCGCGACAAACCGAGGTCCGCGCCCAGCGCAGCGACGATGGCCGCATAGTTCATCTTCATGCGCCAGCGTCCGCCGAGCAGCACTTCTTCCACATCAAAGGCGAGCTTCAGGTAGCGTCCATCTGCCAGTCCTGCTTCCTTCGCCAGGTCCATCATCGGCTTGATGCGTTCATCGCCGTTGATGATCGGCCTGCCGTAGCCGCCGATGTTGCGATGGGTTTCAAGCTCTTCGCGTATGCATTCGGCCAAATCATCGCCGGCATCGACGCGTTCGGCTGCACGGAAGAAGAAATCGATCGCGCGTGCGAGAATGCCGCCGCCGTAAATCGATGCTTCCGAGATCGCCAGCGCCGCCGCGACGCCCATGGTGCCGGTGCTGCGCGCGCTTGCCGCGAGTGCGGCGACACGGTTGTTCCAGAGGCGGACATCGGGATAGCTGGTGTAGGTCCAGATTGCGTGCATGACCCGCAGCTGCGGCTGCGAGAAGCGGCGGCCGGTGACGCCGTACACATACAGCTCCAGCCAGTCCATGTCCTTGAGGTCGGCATGCAGGTCGCGACCACGGAAAATGACACGGCTGCCCGGATAGAAGGTGCCCATCCGGCTCTTGATCGGCCCGATGTTCTGGAGCAGCAGGTCAGGGCCTTGTGCTTGATCGCTCATGCATCCTCCTTGTCCACGCCGTCCGAAAGCTCGACCGTCCCGAACGGGAATTTCTTGTACCCAAGCGGGCGCTGCTCGAGTGCATGTGCGGCAGCGCCAGGCAAGCGCAGCAGCAGGTGCAGCATCTCGCCCTGCTCCGCCGAAAAGCCGAGGTCGGCAAGCGCCGCCGCGGCCACACCGGACATCGCCAGCGGCAGGCCGATCGCACGCTCGAGTGCTTCGCGATGCGCGTCCAGCCACGGCAGGAACGCGCCTTCGCTGAGGCGCGCGAGGCAGGACAGCGCCTGCCGCACCGGCGTTGCCGTGCTTACGCCGTTGGGATCGAAGCCCGGCGGCTGGTCCGATGCCGGCCAGATGCTGCCGTCGCCATCGG
>NZ_LSTO01000002.1:0-1323 GCF_002211445.1 Noviherbaspirillum denitrificans
CGGAGACTTGATCTCCCTGAAGGGTCGTTCGAGACCAGGACGTTGATAGGTCAGGTGTGGAAGCGCAGTAATGCGTTAAGCTAACTGATACTAATTGCCCGTGCGGCTTGTCCCTATAACCTTGGTAGTTATAGACAAGAGTGTGTGCCCGATTGAGCATCACACCCGCCAAATATATATGTAGTACCCCTAACTGCTTCTTCTGGATTGAGTTGTTTGTGCCCGCCAGCAACAACGGCGGTACATGCAACGCTACAAGTTATGCCTGATGACCATAGCGAGTTGGTACCACCCCTTCCCATCCCGAACAGGACCGTGAAACGACTCTGCGCCGATGATAGTGCTGCAACCAGTGTGAAAGTAGGTTATCGTCAGGCTTGTTATATGCATAAGCCCCAGCTCATTCGAGTTGGGGCTTTTTGCTTTGGGGCTCCGGAAAATAGGCTTCTGATCCTCGCCACCTGGAATGACAAACGACGGCGTTATTCTGATTAATGGTCAATCCCCACGGGACTTCCATCCGGATATCCAACTGCAGCAGCAATGCATGAAAAACAAACGACAAGCAACTCTGATCGGACTCATCGCAATCCTTTTGTGGAGTTCAATAGTCGGCCTGATCCGAAGTGTGGGCGAACAACTTGGTGCGACTGGCGGCGCTGTCATGATCTATACGGCTACATCCGTTCTTCTATTGCTTACCGTCGGCTTTTCCCACATCGATGAATTTCTACAACGCTATCTTTTCTGGGGAACCATCTTGTTTGTTTCCTACGAGTTGTGTCTCGCACTTTCCAACGGATATGCAGATAGCCGAAGGCAAGTCATCGAAGTCGGCATGGTGAATTAGTTCTCGCCGGCCTTCACGATATTGTGCGCCAATCGGGCCTTGGCTATACAGCATGGAATGTCGGCATCTTGCAGGGCAATGTCACTATCCTTGCCAGTGCTTTCTATTTCATTCCGGTTATTTCTGCTTCCCTAGCCACCGTGCTCTTACGTGTACCGCTGTCAGCCTCATTCTGGCAGGGCGACTCGATGGTCTGTGCCGGATCGATCTTGCGTTAATTGGCTACACGCGGAAAGAGCTCGAGACCTTCCACTCGCCGCCATTGTAATGACCCAGCGAAACCTGCACAGGTTAGGCTGCTAAAGCGAATACTTCAGCAGGTGTCTTCATTCCCAGCGCCTGGTGCGGACGTCGAGTGTTATAAAAGCCAATCCAGTCAGCAATGACCCGGCTGGCATGCTGCAACGTCTCGAAGCGCTGCCGATGTACGCATTGCTCCTTCAACGTCCTGATCACGCGCTCGATCATGCCGT
>NZ_LSTO01000002.1:1333-22753 GCF_002211445.1 Noviherbaspirillum denitrificans
CAAACCGGACCTCGTGCTGATGGACATGCACATGCCGCGCTTCAACGGCGTGGAGGCGACGCGCGTGCTTCGCCAGATGGCGCCCTACAACGCGTTGCCGATTGTCTACCTGTCCGGTGAATCGGATGTCGGCATGCAGGTGGAAGCCTTGCGCCTGGGCGGCGACCAGTTCCTGATGAAGCCCTTCAATCCGGTGCTGCTCGCCGCCGTGGTCAAGACCCGGATCGAACGCTTCCGCGAAACGCGGCGCTCGACGCGCCTCGACGGCCTGACCGGCCTGCTCAACCACACATCGGCCAAGTCGCGGCTGCAGGCTTTGGTGCAGGAAACCGAAGCCCAGGGATCGCTCACCGTCGCGATGATCGACATTGACCATTTCAAGGCGATCAACGACACCTACGGCCATCCGGTTGGCGACCAGGTGATCCGCGGCCTGGCCTGGCTGCTCAAGGGCCGCCTGCGTTCGGTGGACCTGATCGGCCGCTATGGCGGCGAGGAATTCATCATCGCGCTGCCCGGTGTCGACCTGGCGCGCGCGCTGCCGGTCATCGACCGCATCCGCCGCGATTTTTCGGCGCTGCCGCATGCGCATCCCGCCGGTACCCTGTACGCGACCTTCAGCGCCGGCGTCGCCGCCTTCCCCAGCACTCACCACACGGCGGCCGGCCTCACCGAAGAAGCGGACCACGCGCTGCTGCGCGCCAAGCAACTGGGACGCAACCGGGTCGAGTCAGCGGACTAGCCGCCAGAGCGACGTGACTTCCGCCGCACGGGCGGCATGCAGCGGGTCGGTCGCGTCCGCCGCCTTCGGATGGCGCGGCCGCGCATCCAGCCTGCCCGCCACCTTGAGCCCTGCGTCGGCGATCCATCCCGTCAGCTCCTCCCGCGTGCGCAGTCCGAGATGCTCGGCAAAGTCGGACAGGATCAGCCATCCTTCGCCACCCGGTTCGAGGTGGGCGGCCAGTCCGTCGAGGAAGCCGCGCAGCATGCGGCTGTCGGGATCATAGACGGCGTATTCGATGGGAGAACTCGGCCGCGCAGGCAGCCACGGCGGATTGCATACGATGAGCGGCGCCCGCCCTGGAGGAAAGAGATCGGCGCCGAGCAGTTCGACCTGCGGCGCCAGGCCGAGGCGGTCGAGATTTTCCTTCGCGCAGCCGAGTGCGCGGGCATCCTGGTCGGTCGCCACGATGCGTGCGACGCCGCGACGCGCCAGCACGGCGGACAATACTCCCGTGCCGACACCGATGTCGAACGCCAGCGCTTTCGACGGCAGGGGCGCCTTTGCCACCAGGTCCACGTACTCGCCGCGCACCGGTGAAAACACGCCGTACCATGGATGGATACGCGCACCGAGCGCAGGAATCTCGACACCCTTCTTGCGCCACTCATGCGCGCCGATCAGGCCCTGCAGCTCGCGCAGTGACGCGACATAGGGCTCAGGGGCCGGGCCGTAAGCCTCCTCACATGCATCGTGCACGTCCGGTGCCCTGCGCAGCGGAAGGAGATGGCCCGCATCGAACGGCAGCAGCAGCATGCCAAGGATGCGCGTGCGTTGCGCCTGCGCCTTGCGATGCAGGTGGAAGGCGTCGGCCGGCGTGGCAGGCGGCGCCTTGCCGGTTTTGGGCTTGCGGTCGGTGCGCCTCGCCAGTGCCTGCAGCAATTGCCGTGCGTTCTGAAAATCTCCGCGCCACAACAATGCCGTGCCCTCGCAGGCAAGACGGTAGGCGGTATCGGCATTGGTGCGGTCGTCGGCGATGACGACCCGTTTGGGCGGCGGTACGGCAGCTTCGGAGCGCCAGCGGGCGGAGCGTTCCTGCCCTGCCTCGCTCCAATGGATGACAGGATATGCGCTCATCACAGGAAAGATCTTTGGTTGAAGAGCGCATTCTATCGCGTCCACTCCGCCAAACCTGCGCTTCAATCCGCGATCCGCGCATTTCATCGCATCACGATGGCGTCACCCCGTCGCCTGCCCTATCGTGGAGCCATCTCAACAAGGAGAACCGACATGAACGCTACCCGCACCCGTGAAAGCCGCAAAGGACTCGTCTTCCCGCTCATCCTGATCCTGGCCGGACTAGTCGCCTTTCTCACACGCAACGGTATGATCGAACGCCAGCTGGTGCTGCAACTCCTGCCTCTGGTGCCAATGGCAATCGGCGGCGCGCTGCTGGTGTCCCGGTTGAACCGCCGGGCCGACTGAGCGGCCGCCGTGGACGCGGAGGTCGTCCTGTTCCTGCGGAAGCCGGTCCCGGCGGCGGCCTTGCAGCCGGCACTGGCGGAGTCTTTCGGCATTCCACCGGATCTACCGCTCGTTGTCGGCTATCCGCAGGGATTTGCGCTCGGCATCAGCGTCCCATGCAGCAGCGAACAGTTTGCGCGGCGGGCGGCAAAGCGCCTGGCCTCCAGGTTGGGAACAGAAGTCCTGCTCGAGCCCGGCGGCAGGGAGGCGCACTGGCTCCTGTTCCGGCCCGAAGTGCCCCAACCGGTGGAAGTCGAGATCATTGAATTACGCTACGGGCTGGACGTGGCCTAGCGCCGCTGTCCGAAATAACCGCCGCCCTCCTGGTGCCGCCGCTCCGCGATCGCCCACAGCTTGGATCCGCGCGAATTGCGGTCATCGTACGCGCGCTTGCGTTCGGCCTGCACGTCCTGCTCCTCCAGAGCAGCGGCGATATCCGCCTTCAGGGCGGCACGGAATTGGCCCGAAGACAGGCACTTGGCGTCCTTGCCGACCACGATCGTCATTGCATTTCCCGTGCGCGTGAAACCGCACTCCGCGAACGCGGCGGCAGGCAGAAGCAACAGCACGGCAGTGAGGACTTTTCGCATCGGCATTCCGAATAAGCAAGGCATGCCAAAGCGTGAAGCGTGACTTCGCTTCAGAAGGCGGCCCCGCTACCATGAGGAACGTCGTTCCTGTTAGGCCGGAAGCTTTGCGTCCCGGCCTTTCGACCGGTTTGCCCTGCGGATGAATTGATAAGGAAGTATAGCAGACGACCGCCGAAAGTATATCCATAGGGCAATTTTTGAGATTCTCCTGATTTTTTGCACGCCTGCAGCATTCGCCGAATTTGGCTACCATTGAAAAGCACGACTGTTCGTATTTTCAATTCAAGCGGAACGCCATGTCCCCCCATCCTTTCGATAATGCCATTGCTCTGACGCCTTGCGGCGACGACCTTTATCGCGGCGCGACGTCCGCCCCCTACTGGAATGCGATTTCACCCTTTGGCGGTACGACGGTTGCCGCCCTGATGCAGGCAATGCTTTCCCATCCTCGCCGGCTCGGCGATCCGCTGGCGCTGACCGTCAACTTCGCCGGGCCTATCCGCAAGGGTGAATTCATGGTGCGCGTGCATCCGGTACGCACCGGTCGCTCGACACAGCACTGGCTGATGGAAATCCGGCAAGGCGACGATGCGGAGCCGGTCATCACGGGAACAGCCGTCTTCGCGGCGCGGCGCGATGCCTGGTCCGACACCGAATCAACGCTGCCGCCGGTATCGGCGCCGGAAGGCATCGAGCGCTATGCATCACCCGCCAAGGTGCCCTTCCTGGACCGGTATGACGTGCGCTACGTCGATTGCGACCCGCTCGCGGGCGGCAGCGAAAGCGATACGCAATGCTGGATCAGCGACGTGCCGCCGCGCGCGCTCGATTTCCCGTCCATCGCCGCCCACTGCGACACCTTCATCCCGCGCATCTTCGTGCGCAAGGGCGGGCCCACGCCGATTGCGACGGTGACACTGACGATCAACTTCCACGCGGACAGCGAGGCATTGGCAAAGGTCGAGGGACACCACACCTTCGCCACCGCGAAAGCCAACGCATTCAACGGCGGGTATTACGACCAGGAGGGAAAGGTCTGGTCGCGGAACGGCATCCTCCTGGCAACGACGCACCAGATGGTGTGGTACCGGGACCAGGAACTGTAATCAGCGCTTGGCGCTCTGGCCGTAATACATCTCGGCTTGCTGTACCGGCAGGGGCATGCCCGGCGGCCGCGGACGACGTGCGACGCGCGCGGTCGCGGGCGCATTCTGTTCCATGCTCTTCACCGACGCGACAAGGTTGTCGCGGAACGCTGTGCGGAACTGCTCGGACTGGAAGCATTTGTTGTGGGACTGCCGGGAGACGACGATCGTCATTTCGGAGTTGCTACTGGAGAATCCGCATTCGGCCCAGCCAAGAGCGGGCGCGATGAGGACGAGAACGGCGGCGGCTTGCTTCAACATGTCAGGGCGTGTGTGCGGACAGGACACGCCTTTGATGCGAGGCTCCGCATCGGGAGGCGGCTCCGCTACCTTGGGAAACTTCTCCCCGTCAGGCCGGAAGCTTTGCGTCCCGGCTTTTCAGCCGGTTTGCCCTGTCTGTTCTTATTCTTGCGGAAAGTATACTCCCGGTCCGCAGCGCCTGCCCCCTGCACCCGTCAGCCGCCGTGCGAATTCCTTGACCCGAGTCAGGCATCTGCGGAATCGCCTTTCAAGGTGCGTTGCACAGCGCTCCAATCAGGCACGAGTTTTTTCAACCGGTACAGCCGCTGGCGGTAACGCCCCTCTGGACCACCCGGCCCGCAATCGAATCCCTCGAGCGAGTGCACGATGCGATCGACCTCCGCGCGGTCCTCATCGCCGTCCACCAGGATCAGCCGCCTTCGCCCTCTCGCATACTCGGAGCGGATATCGACCAGCAGGCAGTGCCCTCGATCTGCCGCTGCGACGTCGATCAGCAAGGCCTCCGGCAGTGACAGCCCGAAGCGAGCCGCCAGTGCGATACGCGCATTCAGGACGAGCGGCACCTTGAACGCATGCTGTGCAAGTTGGCGCTGCGCTTCCAGCGCCCATGCGGCAGGCTGCGGACACGAGGCAAGTTTCTTCAATTGCACCGCAGCCTCACCGCATCCCTGCGATGCCGCCTTGTGCAGCCAGTAGAGGGCCAGCACATCCCTGCTCGCGTCGCCCTTGCGGGTGCGCCAAACCAGCATGCCCAGTTCGCGTTGCGCAACGTGGTAACCGGCGGATGCCGCCTTGCACAAGTAGGCATGGGATTGCGACAGGCTGCGCTGCGAGAATTCCGCCTTCTGGTATATCCGGGAAATCGCATACCAGGCCTTTTCCATCCCCTGATCCGCAGCCAGCGACAGCCAGCGGATGGCTTCCTTGTAATTGGCGATGCCGCCGAGCGTGTCGCTGCGCTGTCCGCTGATATCCATGCGCGCCAGCAGCAGCCCGAGCGACATCTGCGCATCCCGGTCGCCGGCGGCCGCCGCGCATTCGAGGAAGCGCAGTGCTTCCCGCTTGTCGCCGTCCTTGCTCATCATCAGCGCATGCGCGGTCCGTGCGAGGAGGCGGATTTCTTCCTGCGACCACGCCGGAGCAACGTGGGCAAGTTGCATTGGCATGTTCACGTTCAACCGCCGCGCTGCAGGAGTTCACGCGCGAGAGGCAGCGACCAGCGGAGGAAAGCGGCGTAGTCCGCAACCGCCCATGCCCGTTCCGCTAGTGCATAGCGGGCGGCAAGGATGCCGGCGTCGGCCGCGCTTGCCGCCCATTCGAGCGGCGAGGAAGAAGGTTTGCGCACATCGCGCACAACTTTCCCGGACGCCGGCGAACCGCCGCCTTGCTGTGCCAGCAGCCATTGCGCCTCGGGCAGGTTTGCCTGTGCCGCCGCATGCAGCGCCTTCATGGCCTTTTCTTGCCATGCATCGCGCAGCGACGCGTTCTCCATCACGAGCCGCGCCAGCGTCAGGCCCGCCTGCGCCACGCCGGCGTTAAATGCCCTTTCGTACCAGGGCAGCAATTCACCGACAGAGGTCGCGTGACGCGCGGTTTCATAGGAAACGTGTTCACCGATCAGCATCCAGGCCTCCTCCACTTGCCGCCGGGCGGCACGATCGAGCCAGTGCAGTGCTGACATGGGATTTCGCGGAAGGCCGCTGCCGCCGAACAGGTAATGCCGACCAAGTGTCAGTTGTGCCGCAGGGTCTCCGGCGCGCGCCGCGCGGATAACCGGCAATAAATCTCGAGTTGCCATGCTTGTTCTCGGTTGGATGGAGGGGCGGAACACGAGGCTGTTCCGGCTAAGCTCCCAAGAAGCGTAGCGATTTGGCAACTTTTCCGTTATTCGTAATTTCACGTAGCCCGCCCCGCCACAGCGACTATCAAGAATCGGGCGTGCATATTTGCTCGATAAAGCGCACAAAATTGGCAGCCAGTCGCGCCACGCCAACGACCTCGTTGTGAAAAGGCGACGCATGCGCAGCCCCTCATCCATCTTTTAACAAGCGCGCGGAAATCAACTCACCAAGCCTCTGGATCACCCGGCCACGCTGCCTCTATCGTTCGATGCATCCGCACTCGTGGATACGCATATCTGGTTCACCTCTCAACTCCAAGGATCAACAGAATGAAGAAATCGCTACTCGCGCTCGCCGTGATCGGCAGCTTCGCCGGCGCCGCTTCGGCACAAACCAACGTGAGCATCTACGGTGTGGTCGATACCGGCATCGTGCTGGAAAAGGGCGCTGCCGCCGGATCCGTTACCAAGCTGACCAGCGGTGTCGCATCCGCTTCGCGCATCGGTTTCCGCGGCACCGAAGACCTCGGTGGCGGCCTGTCCGCGAACTTCGTGCTGGAGAATGGGTTCAATGAAGACACCGGCGCCCTGACCGGCGGCCTGCTGTTCGGCCGCCAGGCATTCGTCGGCCTGAAGGGCGAATTCGGCGCGACCAACTTCGGCCGCCAGTACACCCCGCATTACCTGGTTTCCGCTGCTGCCGATCCGTTCGGCAACGGCATGGCAGGCCGCTTCTCCAACCTGATGGCCAACTCCGGCACCCGCATGGACAACACCGTCAAGTACACCTCCCCGTCCTGGGGCGGCGTGACGGGCGAGCTGGCCTACGGTTTCGGTGAAGTCGCCGGCAACAACTCGGGCAGCCGCGCGATTGGCGCATCGCTGTCCTACGGCGCAGGTCCGCTGAAGGTCGGCCTAGGCTACCACAAGCTGAACAACGCGGCAGCCACGGACAGCGCGAAGAACACCGTGCTGGCAGGTACCTACGACTTCGGCGTTGCCAAGGCGCACCTCGCCTACGGCAAGAACAAAGGCCTGGGCGCGATCGACAGCAACGATCTGCTGGTCGGCGCAACCGTTCCGTTCGGCGCGCACAAGCTGATGGCGTCGTTCATCCGCAAGGATGACGACTCCGCGCTGAACCGTGACGCCAACCAGTGGGCGCTGGGTTATTCCTACGCGCTCTCCAAGCGTACCGACTTCTACACCGCCTACGCCCGCATCAACAACAAGCGTGGCGCTGCGTTCACCGTCGGTAACAACACGGAAGCCGGTTCCGGCAACAAGGCGTTCAACCTCGGTGTCCGCCACACCTTCTGATGAAGGTTGCGCCGCTTCCGCTGGCTGAGCGGGAACGGCGCCCACGTATTGCATTCGCGCCGCTGCCTCCTCCTGCGACGGCGCATTGAGTCCCAAGGTGTTGTCTCTACCATATCGCAAGATGTGGCTTCGCCCGCTCGCTGCAGCGGGCTTTTTTTCGCCTGCGGAATGGCCGCACTTTGTTCGGCGAACTTATTTCAGGTTAAGGAAATGTCGTGCGGGTTTGATTAGCATGGGCCGCGCAGTGTCATCGACAACATCAGGAGGTGCGCAGTGCAGCATTACTACGTCAACAAACAGCCCCTGCCCAACGGCGAACATGAGGTGCACGTTCCGCGCTGCACCTACCTGCCTGAAGGCGACAATGGAATCCACCTCGGGACATTCACCCGCTGCAGCGATGCCCTCGAAGCCGCAAAGTCGCACTTCGAGAGGGTAACCGGCTGCAAGGTGTGCTGCGGCGCCGGCCACAGCGGCTGACGCCCTCCCCGCTTTCAACCGAACCGCATGTCGGCGACGAAGGGATTGTTTTTCCTTTCGTTGCCGAAGGTCGATGCCGGGCCATGGCCCGGCACGAAGGTCACGTCGTCGCCGAGCGGCCAGAGCTTGTTGCGGATGGAATCGATCAGGGTGTCGTAATCGCCGCGCGGAAAATCGGTGCGGCCGATCGAGCCCTGGAACAGCACGTCCCCCACCAGCGCGAGGCGGACACCGCGATGGAAGAACACGACATGCCCCGGCGTGTGGCCCGGGCAATGCAGTACTTCCAGCGTCTGCGCGCCGAAAGTGACCAATTCGCCATCATTCAGCCAGCGGTCCGGCTCGAACGGATCGGCATGCGGGAAACCGACACGGCGGCAGGCTTCCGCGAGCTGGTCGATCCAGAACTTGTCATCGATGTGCGGCCCTTCGATAGGCACGCCGAATTCCTTGCGGACGAGGTCCGCTGCCGCGCAGTGGTCCATGTGGCCGTGCGTGAGGAAAACCTTTTCCAGGGTCACGTCCAGCTGTTTGAGCGCGTCCCGCAGGCGCGGCACTTCGCCGCCGGGATCGACGATGGCGGCGCGCCTGGTTTCTTCACAGACGAGGATGCTGCAGTTCTGCTGGTACGGCGTGACGGGGACGATGGCGCATTTCATGGCGAGACGGTGGGAAGACGAAATCCCGTGAGTATGCCATGCGAAGGCAAAAAAACGGCCCGTGCGGGATGAACCGGACGGGCCGAATAGGGAAATCAGATTAACTCTGTCTCGGCAACGAAAACGCGACATCCGATCCGATCGCGGCTGAGAGTCTCCATCTTGCCCTATAACACTTAGGGGAAACTTAAGACAACCACGTCAGGCTGTCATCGCAGCCGGTTCGGGCGTCGCCGCGTCCTTTGGCAGCGGGAAGCGGACCGTGACCGCGAGGCCGCCGAATTCGCCTTGGCCGAGTTCGACAGAAGCGTCGTGCCGCTCGGCAATTGCCTTGACGATCGCCAGCCCAAGGCCGCTGCCGCTTGGACTGGTGCCGGGAACGCGATAGAAGCGGTCGAAGATGCGGTCGCGGTTTTCCTCCGGGATGCCGGAACCCGAGTCCTGGATCGTCAGGCAGGCAACCGGGCCGTCGACCACAAGGTCGATGCGCACGCGGCCGTGTTCGGGGGCGTAGCGCACTGCGTTGTCGAGCAGGTTGCGCACCAGGATGCGCAAGCCCTCGGCGTCGCCCATGACATCGACATGGGCGTAGGCACCGTAATCGAGCTGCGTATGGCGCGCCAGCGCAACCGGTGCGACATCGCCGGCCGCCTGCTCGATGCAGGCGGTGAGCGGGATCAGGCTCATTTCCGAGCCCTCGGACAGGGGATCCTGGCGCGCCAGCGCAAGCAATTGCTCGACGAGGCGCGATGCGCGGTCAACGCCGCCCTGCAGCCGGTTGACCGCCTGCGCGCGCGCCATTTCATCCTTGGCACGCGCCAGCGTCTGTACCTGCAGCTTCAGCGCCGTCAGCGGCGAGCGCAGTTCATGCGCGGCATCGGCAACGAAGCGCTGCTGGGCGTGCAGGGCCTGCGCCATGCGGGCCAGCAGAGAGTTCAGTTCGGCCACCAGCAGCGACACTTCCGCCGGTACGCCTTCGGCGTCCACCGGGTCGAGCGAGTCGGCGTTGCGCGTGGCGAGGTCGCGGCCGATGCGGTTGAGCGGCGAGAGCGCGGCGCTGACCACCCACCATGCGGCGGCGAACAGCAGCACCGACACCGGGATCGACGGCCACAGTGAATGAACGGCGAGCGAGATCGCGCGGTCACGGCGGGTATCGACCTTTTGCGCGACCTGGATCACGCGGGTGCCGTTCTGCACGTTGTAGATGCGCCATTCACCGTTGTCGAGCATGACGTTGGAGTAGCCGAGCTCGCCGCGCTCGGGCAGCGCGCGGTAGGTACGTGACTGATAGACGCGCACGCCGTCGTCGGTCCAGATCTGGATCACAAAATCGAAGCCGGCCATGTCGCCGCCGCTGGACGACTTGTACCACGACGGTTGCTGGTAGGCGCTGTCCTGCAACGCGAGCGCGATCTGTTCCATGTGATAGTCGAACAGGTCGTTGGCTTCCTGCATGGCAGCGCGGAAGGAGGCGGCAAACTGTACCGCGGTTGCCACCATGATCAAGGCGCCGAGCAGGATGAGCAGGCGAATCCGGAGCGAACGCATTATGTTTTCTCGACCATGTAACCGAGGCCGCGCACGTTGACGATGAGCTGCGTGCCGAGCTTCTTGCGCAGGCCGTGGATGTAGACTTCGACGGCATTGCTTTCCACGTCACCGGTCCAGCCGTACAGGCGCTCTTCCAGCTGGGCACGAGAGAGGATGGCGCCGGGGCGCGTGACCAGCGCTTCGAGCACCGCCCATTCGCGCGAGGAAAGCATGACCTGCTTGCCGGCGGCAAGCACCTGGCGCGTCGCGAGGTTCACCACGACGTCGCCGCGGCGGTAGACGGGATCGGCGCCACCCGTTGCACGCCGGATGAGCGCATTGAGGCGAGCGATGAGTTCTTCCAGGTCGAAGGGCTTGATGAGGTAATCGTCGGCGCCGCTGTTCAGTCCCTGCACGCGCTCGGCAACCGTGTCGCGCGCGGTGATGACCATCACCGGCAGGCGGTCGCCGCGCGCGCGCAGGTTGCGCAGCACGTCGATGCCGTCCATGCGCGGCAAGCCGAGGTCGAGCAGCATCGCGTCGAAGGCATGCCCGGCGAGGGCCTTCTCCGCATCGCGGCCGTCCTTCACCCAATCGGTGGCGAGTCCCTCGCCTTCCAAGGCGATCTGGATGTTCTCACCGATCATGATGTCGTCTTCTACAAGCAATACCTTCATGGGGACAGCGCGGGAGTGGCGGTAATCCCCGATTGTAGGCGCGTGGCCGGGGCGGCGGCAATCTTCATGGAAATTGGGCGGAAAAACAGAAAGGCCCGCATCGTTCGATGCAGGCCCTTTTCATATGCCCGTGTCTTCCCTTGCGGGAAGGATTTCAGACTGCGTTCAACGTCCGCCGAAACGCCCGTAGCGGTCGCGCCGTTCGCGCTCGGCGCGTTGCCGGTCCGAACTGCGGCTGCGGAACATGCGGGTCATGGCATCGCCGGTACGCGGCTTGTCGCCGGCGGCGCCGGATTGGCGTGCAGGTGAAATCGACTTGTCGGTCATGTTTACTCCTCCGGTTGATGGCAGCCGCGCCAGGAAAAATGCGGCATGGCTGCGATTGACGGAGGGAATGTTCCCACATAAAACTTAGGCCAATCTTAAGATGGCCGGTGATGTTCAAACTTGTTGAGAAATGTCGCGCACCCCCTCTCATGAATATGAGATGCCGAGCGCAACTATTGCGATTTCTCAATACATTTTGATACAAGTCGAAACAGGAAAACCCGCTGCGCGATCGGTCAACTTTACATTACAGGGGTATCCGATTTTGGAATTTCTATAATCCGGAACGGTGGCCGGTCTGTCCATGTCCGTTGCAGCAAGGGCTTGGCGACGTTGTATACCGGAATGCCATTCGCTGTCTTTCCTTCCGGCGTGCCGCGATGCGCGTGGCCGTGCAGCACGGCATTGACCGGGTAGCGCAGCAGCGGATCTTCCAGCCTGCTCGATCCGAGGAAGGGAAAGATCTCCACCGGCTCTCCCTGCACAGTCGCCGCGACCGGCGAGTAATGCAGCAGCGCGATGCGTTGTTGCGTGCGCAGTTTTGCCAGCGCCGCTTCCAGCTTGAGCGCTTCCTGGATCACCTCGTTGACGAAGTGCTTGATCGCGACCTCCCCCCACGGACCGAGCGAACCCCTGCCGAAGCCGCCACAGAAGCCTTTCGCTCCTGCAATACCCACGCCATGGATTTCGCAGGGCTCGCCGTCGAGCACGCGCACACCTGCATCGGCAAGAATGCGGCGCACCTGGTCCGGCTGTCCTGATTCGTAATCATGGTTGCCAAGCACCGCAACGATGGGAATGCGCGCCGCGGAGAGCTCGTCGGCGAGGATTTTCGCCTCTTCCGGCAAACCATAGTCGGTCAGGTCCCCGCACAGGAGCAGCGCGTCCGCCGACTCCGCTGCCTGCGAGAAAAAATTGCGCAGGCTGCCTGCCGATTCCTTCTTGCAATGGATATCGCCCACTGCTGCGAACCGAATAGTTTCCTGTGAGACCACCGTACGCTCCTTTCTGACTATCTTGTTCTAGAGGGTGTTATGAACCATGGAGAGCCCCCCTTTCCTGGTTCATAACACCCTCTCTAAAGACCGTAACTCCGTGGCATAAGTTTTGCTGATTCTTGTTGTCATCATCGTGTCGATTGGGGAACCATCATGGATGCCGCCATCTCGATCCTGCGCACCGCGGAAAACCCCGAGCCGGAAGTCGAAGCCTTCTATCGCGAAGTGCTCGACCTCCTGAACGAATCGGGCGTGCCCTTCCTCGTCGGCGGTGCTTATGCATTCAACCGCTACACCGGAATCACCCGCCATACGCGCGACCTCGACATCTTCATCCGCCGTACCGATTTCGAACCGATCAGCGAAGCGCTGCGACGCGAAGGCCACGAGGCCGTGCTTACCTTTCCGCACTGGCTGGGCAAGATCCATCTGGACGACGTGTACATCGACCTGATTTTCAGCTCGGGCAACGGGGTCGCCGAGGTGGACGACATCTGGTTCGAGCATGCGGTGGATGCGAACGTGCACGGCGTGAACGTGAAGATCTGCCCGGCCGAGGAAATGATCTGGTCGAAGGCGTTCATCATGGAGCGCGAGCGCTTCGACGGCGCCGACATCATCCACCTTATCCATGCCCGCGGCGAACGGCTCGACTGGCAGCGGCTGCTCCACCGCTTCGGGCCGCATTGGCGGGTCCTGCTGAGCCATCTCGTGCTGTTCGGCTTTGCCTATCCAGCGGCTCGGCATCGCGTTCCGGCTGCAGTGATGGACGAACTGACCGAGCGGCTGCGCATGGAGACCAGTTCGGCGTCACCGGAACACAGTATCTGTCTCGGCACGCTGCTGTCCCGCGAACAGTACCTGAAGGATATCGAACAGGAAGGCCTGCAGGATGGACGCGTCACACCACTAGGAAACATGACGCCGGAAGATACGGCGATCTGGACGCAGGCGATCGAGGCGAACAAGAAGCATTAGGGAGGGCCGCGCAGCCGGCAATTCGTCGCGCCCGCCCTGCAGCATGGCGAGGCGCCCTAACGCTGCCAGTGCACGCGCATCTGGCAGTCCGCGTCGTCGAAATGGAAACGCAGTTCGCCCTGGTAGGTCTTGTGCAGCGTCTCGGCGATGGCGCGGGCGAGGCGAACGTCGTTGGTATTGATCAGGAGGTTGTCGGCGCTGGTGCGGACCGACACGATCCGCTTCGCCGGGTAATCCGCGTTCTCGCGCTCTTCGAAGCGGCGCACGAGGTCGATGATTTCATCGTGGTGTTCCAGGGCGAAACTGCCGCCGATGGAAACGCAGCCGGCCCCTGGCTCGCCGGGGTGAAGACGATGCCGTTCAGGGTGGAAGACAGGAATTGGCTGGCGCCGCTTTGTCATCGTTTCTCCCCTGATGGCATGGCAATCAATGGACGTGGCGTTGTCGCGGCAGGCAGGATGCCGCGATGTGGAACCAGGCTTCGGTGGACAAGTGCCGGCGCGCGACCGGGAAGAGTTCATCCTCTTCGAGTGACAACCGCGCCGCCAGCTGACGGCAATAGAGTTCGATGGTGGTGACCAGTGCGCGGATGTCAGCAAACCGGCCCGACTCGGCACTCTCGAACTGGCTGCACACATGCAGCAGGATGCGCTTGGCGTCGCTGCACAGTTCGTCGATGCGCTCCAGCAGATTTGCGGCATCCGCTGTGCTGCGGCGCAGCGCCGGAATCACATACAACTCGACCTTGCGCTCGTGGCAATACCGGTGCACCTTCATCAAGGTGTGAAGGACGCGTTCAAGCCAGACCCGGTCGACGCCGTCGGCGCACAGCCAGGATCCGTTGTGAAGGTACTGTTCCAGTTTGCCGAGAATGCGACGCGTGTTCTGCTGCTCGCTGGACAGCACCACCATGGAGTAGGTGGTAGTCAGCATGTTCCACTTCCTTGTGTTCCAAAATGAGTGCGTCGCAGAGTACAACAAGGACTTTGCCAAAGCACCAACGCGGCTTGACCCGGGTCAACGAAATCGAACGGGTGTGCCGGGATGCTTGAAGATGATGTTTCGTAGGGGAAAACGTTTGATTCGCGTCAACGAATCGACGCGCAAAGGGACGCCCGCGGGTACCTTGGACGGCACCCGCAGGAATAGATTCAGACCAGTCCGAGGATGCGGCCGATCTCGGCGATGTAGCGGCTGTCTTTCAGCACTTCGCTTTCGACACGCGCCGTCATGTCCTGCAGGGTGCCACGCACCGTGTGCAGCTTTTCCTTCACCTCGCCGTGCTGGTCGTCGCTGGCCAGGAGTTGCTTGAGGTGCGCGATTTCATCCCGCAATACCAACACGTCAGGCCGGTCCGCGGGCGCGCTGGCCAGCTCCTGTTCCATCGCGGCTACAAGGTTGCGGACACGGTCGAGGCTGAAATTCTCATTCGTCGTCATGGCTGGTCCTTGAGGTGAAGGTGATGCATTCATTGTAGTCCCGCGCCGGATTTCCTGTCACCACCATCTGCGTTGAATGAACTTTGCATCCACCGAGAATGGTCTATGGTGGTAGTGAAAGGAGAATATGCCCATGAAATCCGTTCATCCTTCCTCGCCTTCCGTGCAGCCCGGCAGGCATCTCGAGATCCTCGATGAACCACCGCACGATGCGCAGCGCGATGCGGAAAAAACGGCATCGCCTGCGGTATGCACCGAATGCGGCGCGGTGTACAGCGAGGGCCACTGGCAGTGGACTTCGGCGCCGTCGCATGCGATGCAGATCCGGTGTCCGGCGTGCCGGCGTACCGCGGAAGGACGTGCCGCGGCCTACGTGACGATCTCGGGACAGTTCGCGCAGGACTACACCGGACAGGTCGAGCAAATGGTGCGCGATGTGGAGCACCGCGAAAAAAGCGCGCATCCGCTGCGCCGCGTGATGGCCATCGAGCCGCAGGACGGCGGGCTGGACGTGGCGACGACGGATGTCCGCCTTGCGCATGTCATCTGCGATGCCTTGATGGATGCGTATGACGGGAAACTGAATGTGGATTACGACGAGGGGGAGCGGGTGGTGCGGGTGAAATTGCTGGTGTAATGCGACGAAAGGGCAGATGCACGCAATGCATCTGCCCTTTTCAGTCTATTACTTCAGCGCTTCCGTCGACTTCACCTGCTGCCGCAGCGCGAACTTCTGGATCTTGCCGGTCGAGGTCTTCGGCAGTTCGCCGAACACCACCGCGCGCGGCACCTTGAAGCCGGCCAGGTGCTGCTTGCAGTGCGCGATGATGTCCTCGGCCAGCACTTCCGCGCCCGGCTTCACTTCGACGAATGCGCATGGCGTTTCGCCCCACTTCGCATCCGGCTTGGCGACCACCGCCGCGGCCATGATCGCGGGATGGCGGTACAGCACATCCTCGACTTCGATGCTGGAAATGTTTTCGCCGCCGGAGATGATGATGTCCTTGCTGCGGTCCTTGATCTTGACGTAGCCGTCCGGGTTCATCACCGCCAGGTCGCCGGTGTGGAACCAGCCGCCGGCGAAGGCTTCCTGCGTCGCTTTCTCGTTCTTCAGATAGCCCTTCATGGTGATGTTCCCGCGGAACATGATCTCGCCCATCGTTTCGCCGTCGGCGGGCACCGGCTGCATGGTGTCCGGGTCCATCACGGTAATGCCCTGCTGCAGGTGGTAGCGCACGCCCTGGCGCGCATTCAGGCGCGCGCGTTCGCCGATGTCCGTCTCGTTCCAGCTTTCATGCTTGACGCACACCGACGCCGGGCCGTAGACCTCGGTCAATCCGTAGACGTGAGTGATGTCGAAGCCCATCTTTTCCATGCCTTCGATCATCGATGCCGGCGGCGCAGCGCCGGCCACCATCGCCTTGACCTGGTGGTTGATGCCGGCCTTCAGTTCCTGAGGGGCGGCCAGCAGCAGGCTGTGCACGATGGGCGCGCCGCAATAGTGCGTGACTTTGTGTTCGCGGATCAGGCCGAGGATGGTCGCGGCATCGACGCGGCGCAGGCAGACGTTGACGCCGGCGCGGGCGGCGATGGTCCAGGGGAAGCACCAGCCGTTGCAGTGGAACATGGGCAGCGTCCACAGGTAGACCGGGTGCTTGGGCAAGTCCCATTCGAGGATGTTGGACACGGCGTTGAGCAGGGCGCCGCGGTGGTGGTAGACCACGCCCTTGGGATTGCCGGTGGTGCCGGAGGTGTAGTTCAGGCAGATCGCCTGCCATTCGTCGGCGGGCAGCTGCCAGTCGTAGCCCGCATCGCCGCCGGCGACGAAGGCGTCGTATTCGATGGTGCCGATGCGCTCGCCGGCGCCGGTGTATTCCGGATCGTCGACATCGACCACCAGCGGCTTGCGGCTGGTGAGGGCCAGCGCCTTTTCCATCACGCCTGAGAATTCACGGTCGACGATGACCACCTTTGCTTCGCCGTGATCCAGCATGAAGGCGATCGATTCCGGATCGAGGCGGGTGTTGAGGGAGTTGAGCACGGCGCCGGTCATGGGCACGCCGAAATGGGCTTCCACCATCGGCGGCGTGTTGGGCAGCATCACGGCCACCGTGTCGCCGAGGCCGATGCCCGCCTTCGACAGCGCCGAGGCGAGCTGGCGGCAGCGCGCGTAGGTCTCGGCCCAGTTGCGGCGCAGGCTGCCGTGCACGATCGCGAGGCGCTCGGGATACACGGCCGCGGCGCGTTCAATGAAGGTCAGCGGCGACAGGGAAGTGTAATTCGCTGCGTTGCGTTCGAGTCCGGCGTCGTACATGTGAGGCATGGCTTTCTTCTCCAGGTTGAACTGCGACTGTGATCGGCGAAGCATACCGATGATTATTTGCCAAGACCATACCGTAAAGTTACGACAGGTCTGCAAGCGGATTTCCGTATGGGAAACGCGGCGCGGGATGACGCGCCGCGTTCCCTGCTTCTAAAACTTATTTTTTTACCAATGCACAGCGCGATTGCGACAGCGGCTGGAATGCCTCCGCCGCCGGAATCACAGCCTGCACGTTGTAGTAATCCCACGGGGTCTTCGACTCTTCCGGTTTCTTCACGCGCAGCAGGTACATGTCATGCACCATGCGGCCGTCGGCGCGGATGCTGCCGTTGGTGGCGAAGAAATCGTTGACCGGGGTTTTCTTCATCTGCGCCATCACCTTCTGGGTGTCGTCGCTGTTGATGGCTTTCACCGCCTTCAGGTAATGCATGACTGATGAGTACATGCCGGCCTGCACCATGGTCGGCATGCGCTTCTGCTTCTCGAAGAAGCGCTTGGACCAGTTGCGGGTGGCGTCGTTCAGGTTCCAGTAGAAGCCTTCGGTCAGGTACATGCCCTGCGTCGCCTTCAGGCCGAGGGTGTGGATGTCGCTGATGAACATCAGCAGGCCGGCCAGCGATTGCTTGGGCGTGAGCCCGAATTCGGCAGCCTGCTTGATCGCGTTGATGGTATCGCTGCCCGCGTTGGCGAGGCCGACGACCTGCGCCTTCGAGGTTTGCGCGCTGACGAGGAAGGACGAGAAATCCGAGCTCGGGAAGGGATGGCGCACCGCGCCGACCACGCTGCCGCCATTGGCCTTGATAACTTCGGAGGCATCCTTTTCCAGCGACACGCCGAACGCATAGTCGGCGGTCAGGAAGAACCAGCTCTTGCCGCCCTGCTTCACCACCGCGCGCGCGGTACCGTTGGAGACAGCATAGGTGTCGTAGGTCCAGTGCACCGTGACGTCATTGCAATCCTCGTTGGTGATGCGCGTCGACGCCGCGCCGGAGATCAGCGCGATGCGGTTCTTTTCCTTGGCGATCTTCATGACCGCAAGCGCGGTGGAGGTGGTGACCAGCTCGCTGACGGCGTCGACCTTTTCGGTGTCGAACCATTCGCGCGCACGGTTGGCGGCGATGTCACCCTTGTTCTGGTGGTCCGCCGAAACGATCTCGACCTTGAAGGACGGCTTTTCCGCCGCCATGAAGTCTTCCGCCGCCATGCGCGCGGCCAGCACGGCGCCGCTGCCGGCGATGTCGGAATAGGTGCCGGAGAGGTCGGTCAGCACGCCGATCTTGACGAGGTTGTCGGACACCTGGGCGGAGGCCGGAGCGGCCAGTGCGGCGCAGCAGGCGGCGGCCAGCGCGGTCTTGCGGACGAAGCGGTTCATGAAAGTCTCCTGATTATGGTTTTGGAAACTGGAGTGTAGGAAGGAAGGATTGCGCAAGTTTTTCGCAAATGTATCGAATCGTAACGGGGTGCTTTTTCAGCCCGCGTGCGATGATTACAATCGGGCTGGACTATAGGAGCGCAGGCATGGCCGCACAAGCAGAAGACCTCTTCGGCGATCTCGACAACCGCATGGCGATGCTGCAGGCAGGCCTGGACCTGATCGACCAGGGCTTTACACTCTTCGACCAGGACTTGCGGCTGGTGGCGGGCAACCGCGCCTTTGCCGAGATGCTGGAATTCCCCCAGGAGCTGATGCGCATTGGCACGCCGTTTGAAGCCTTCATGCGCTACAACGCCGAGCGCGGCGAATACGGCCCGGGCGATGTCGACGCACTGGTCAGGGAGCGCGTGGACGCGGCGCGCCAGTTCCAGCCCCACACCACCGAACGGGAACGGCCCGGCGGCCAGATCATCGCGATCCGCGGCGTGCCGCTGCCGCACCGCGGATTTGTCACGCTGTACACCGACATCACCGAACAGCGCAAGGCGGAACGGCTGATCCGCGAGCGCAACGCCGACCTGGAACAGCGCGTCCTCGAACGCACGCGCGAACTGCGCCGCAGCGAGGAGCGCCTGCGCCTGATTACCGATGCCATCCCGGCGCTGATTGCCTACATCGACAAGGACGAGGTGTACCGATTCGCCAATCGCGGCTATCTCGAATGGTTCCGCCGCGCGCCGCATGAATTCGTCGGCTGCCCGGTGGCCGAGGTGATCGGACCGGCGCTGTACGACGAGGTGGGCGCCTATATCAAGCGCGCATTGGCCGGCGAAGTGGTGAGTTACGAATACGCGATGCAGGTGGATGGCGAGACGCGCCATGCGCGCAGCGAGATGGTGCCCGAGGTGGACAACGACGGCGAGGTGCAGGGTGCGTTCGTGCTCTCGGCCGACATCACCGAACAGAAGCGCACGCAGGCGACGCTGATGCAGGCGCAGAAGATGGAAGCGGTCGGCCAGCTTGCGGGCGGCATCGCGCATGACCTGAACAACATGCTGACGGTCGTGCTCGGCAATTTGTCGGCACTGGAAGAGCGCACGCGCGGCAACGCGGACGCGCAGGAACTGGTCGAACCGGCGCTGCTCGCCACCCGACGCGGCGCGGCGCTGATCAAGCGGCTGCTGACCTTTTCGCGCCAGCAACCGCTGGAGCCGCGGCCGGTGGATGTCGTCGAGCTGGTCGACGGCCTGCGCACGCTGCTGCGCCGCTCGCTGCCGGAAAACATCACACTGTCGCTGCAGGTTGGCGGCGGCCTCGCGCATGCGATGACCGATCCGCACCAGCTGGAAAGCGCCTTGCTTAACCTTTGCCTCAACGCGCGCGATGCGATGACGGCGGGCGGCACGCTGACGCTGTCGGCCGCCATGCTGCAGGCCGATGCGGGCGAAGCGGCTGCGCTCGGTGTGCCTGCAGGGCGCTATGTTTCCCTCACCGTCGCCGACACCGGCCACGGCATGGACAGCTCGACGCTGATGCGCGCCTGCGAACCTTATTTCACGACCAAGCGCTTCGGCAGTGGCAGCGGGCTCGGGCTGGCGATGGTGTACGGCTTCGCGCAGCAGTCGGGCGGTGCCCTGCGCATCCGCAGCGCACCCGGCGAAGGCGCGGTCGTTTCGCTGCTGTTGCCCGCCACCGAAAAGGTGCCCGCGCCGACCGCCGAACCGGATGCCGTCTCCACGCGCAGCCGGACCTCGCCGCTGGTGCTGCTCGTCGAAGATGATGCCGACGTGCGGCAGGTGGTGCGCAGGCAGCTGGTCGACCTCGGCTACATGGTGGTCGAGGCGGCCGATGGACGGGAAGCGCTCGACCTGCTGTCGCAGATCGACGAGATACGCTACGTGATTTCCGATGTGGTGATGCCCGGCGGGCTGGACGGGCCGGCGCTGGCGCGCAATGTGCGGGCGACGCGTCCGGACATCGGCATCCTGCTCATCAGCGGCTATGACCACGGCAGCGCCGGGGCGGATGAATTCCCGTTGCTCGACAAACCCTTCACCAAACCCGAACTCGCCGCCGCCCTTGCGGGGTCCCTGTCATGACGGATGACAGCCGCCTGATCGTCGTCGTGGAAGACGACCACCTGGTCGCGCGTACGCTGCAGACCACGCTGCGCGATTTTGGATTCACCGCCGAGTGGTGCCGCACCGGCGCCGAACTGCTGCGGCTGATGCGTGAACGCGCACCGGCGCTGTGCATCATCGACCTCGGCCTGCCGGACGGCGACGGCCTCGACCTCGTGCGCCGGCTGCAGTCGGAACAACGCTGCGGCATCCTGATCGTCACCGGACGCGGCTTCCTCACCGACCGCGTGATCGGGCTGGAACTCGGCGCCGACGATTACATGACCAAGCCCTTCGAACCGCGCGAACTGGTCGCCCGCGTGCGCAGCATCCTGCGCCGCACCGGACGCGGTGCGCCGGATCTGCCCGCCGCGAAGGCGAGCGTGCGCCGTGCCCGCTTCGCCGAATGGCTGTTTGAACCGGCCAACCTGACGCTCACCGACGATGCGGGCAGGAGCGAGGAGCTGAGCGCGGCCGAGGCGCGCCTGCTGACCCTCTTCCTCGAAAACCCGAACCGCATCCTCGACCGCGAGCGCCTTGCCGGCAGCCGCGACCTGTCACCCTACGACCGCAGCATCGATGTGCGCGTGTCGCGCCTGCGCAAGCGGCTGCGCGATTCGCCCAGCCATCCGGTGCTCATCAAGACGGTGTACGGCGCGGGCTACCTGTTTGCCGGCCGCGTGGAGTGGGAAGACAGCTGAGCAACGACATTGCGCGTGATCCGGTCCACGCGCGCGTCCTGTCCCAGGGTTTGCGCCCAGTCGGTGGTGCCGGCGGTGAACACGGTGCCATGGCGCGTGTGGATGCCCATCGTCGCGGCATGGATGCCTTCGCCCGCCTTGTGCATCTCGCGCGGCGGCCGCTCCTGCCAGCCGGAACCGAGCGGTGCCGCTGCGAGGAGCTGGAATCCCGGCGGCGTGCCGCAGCGCGCGGCCTCTTTCGACAAGGTCGCGATGCCGTTGTCGAAGGCATCGAGCGGCGCGCCGTCGCATTCATAGCCGACCAGCGGCGGTGACGTGTCCCTGCCGAACTCATCGCCGTTGCGCAATCCCGTGCCGTCGAATACCCAGTGCCCCGCATCCTGGACGATGTAGCCGCCGGTATCGCGCG
>NZ_LSTO01000002.1:22763-26527 GCF_002211445.1 Noviherbaspirillum denitrificans
GGCCTGCGCAAGCTGACCATGGCTGAGCGTAAGGCGCGCGTCGACAAGCTGCTGCGCCTGGTCGGCCTCGGCACCCATGCACGGCTCTATCCGCACGAACTGTCCGGCGGCCAGCAGCAGCGCGTCGCACTCGCGCGCGCCCTCGCACCGCAGCCTGACCTGCTCCTGCTGGATGAGCCTTTCTCCAATCTCGACGTGGATCTGCGCGAGCGGCTGGCGCTCGAAGTGCGCGACATCCTGAAGGAACTCGGCACTACTGGCGTGCTGGTCACGCACGACCAGCATGAAGCATTTGCGATTGCCGATCACATCGGCGTCATGCAAAACGGCGAAATCGTACAGTGGGACACGGCCTATAACCTTTACCACAAGCCCGGCAACCGCTTCGTCGCGGATTTCATCGGCCAGGGCGTCTTCACCCCGGGCACCATCGACTTGCCCAATCAGCAGGTGAACATCGAGCTCGGCAGCCTGCCCCTTTGGCAAGGTGTCGACTTCTGCTCTCCCGACGAGAAGAATGCGCACCAGGTTGACGTGCTGCTGCGCGCCGATGATGTGATCCACGACGATTGCAGCCCGCTGCAGGCGGAAGTGGTCCGCAAGGCCTTCCGCGGTGCCGAGTTCCTGTATACATTGCGCCTTCCCAGCGGCCAGGTTTTGCTCGCGCTGGTGCCATCCCACCACAACCACGCGATCGGCGAAAAAATCGGCATCCGGCTCGGCGCCGACCACGTCGTCACCTTCCCTGCAGATAAATAATCCAGTTGTTCCTGGTGCACCGGCCGGGCGCCGCCGCACCTCCCCGTGCCCTCCTTTTCCGTGCAGTCAGCAAGCCAAAAACTTGCAATTGCACTAATTTCGCGCGCCGGTGCGCGATAAAAAAGCAGCAACTCACCAAGCTTGCACACGGCGCACCATAACAGCTCTGCCTGCGGCCAAAAAGTCGGAATCTCCCCCGCAAGTTGACTGGCACACAACCTGCTAAACATTGCCTGCGAGCCATCGCAATACGATCCGACCCATAACCAACGTAGGAGCAACTAATGTCCCGTCGCACACTCCTGAAAGCGACCGCCGCCGGCGCTTTGACTCTTGCAGCTTCAGCCTGGTTGCCTCAGGCTCTGGCCGCCGACACCATCAAGGTCGGTATTCTCCATTCGCTGTCGGGCACGATGGCGATCTCCGAAACCTCGCTCAAAGACGTGGCCTTGATGACGATCGACGAGATCAATGCACAGGGTGGCGTCATGGGCAAGAAGCTCGAACCCGTTGTCGTGGATCCGGCGTCCAACTGGCCGCTGTTCGCCGAGAAGGCGCGCCAGCTTGTCACCCAGGACAAGGTGGCTGTCGTGTTCGGATGCTGGACCTCGGTGTCGCGCAAGTCCGTGCTCCCGGTCTTCAAGGAACTGAACAGCCTGCTGTTCTACCCGGTCCAGTATGAAGGCGAAGAACTCGAGAAGAACGTGTTCTACACCGGCGCCGCGCCCAACCAGCAAGCGATCCCGGCTGTCGAATACCTGATGTCCAAGGACGGCGGCGGCGCCAAGCGCTTCGTGCTGCTGGGCACCGACTACGTCTACCCGCGCACCACCAACAAGATCCTGCGCGCCTTCCTGAAATCCAAGGGCGTGAAGGAATCCGATATCGATGAGGTCTACACCCCGTTCGGTCACTCCGACTACCAGACCATCGTCGCCAACATCAAAAAGTTCTCCGCTGGCGGCAAGACGGCCGTGATCTCCACCATCAACGGTGACTCCAACGTGCCCTTCTACAAGGAACTGGGCAACGCTGGCCTGAAGGCTACCGACGTTCCGGTCGTCGCCTTCTCGGTTGGTGAAGAGGAACTGCGCGGTGTCGACACCAAGCCGCTGGTCGGCCACCTCGCCGCCTGGAACTACTTCCAGTCCGTGAAGAACCCGGTCAACACCGAGTTCATCAAGAAGTGGAAGGAATACGCCAAGGCCAAGAAACTGCCGAACGCCGACACCGTCGTGACCAACGACCCGATGGAAGCCACCTACGTCGGCATCCACATGTGGAAGCAGGCCGTCGAGAAGGCCAAGTCGACCGATACCGACAAGGTCATCGCGGCAATGGGCGGCCAGACCTTCAAGGCGCCGTCGGGCTACGACCTGGTGATGGACAAGACCAACCACCACCTGCACAAGCCGGTGATGATCGGCGAAATCAAGCCGGACGGTCAGTTTAACGTCGTGTGGAAGACCAAGGGCCCGATCCGCGCGCAACCGTGGAGCCCGTTCATCCCGGGTAACGAGAGCAAGCAGAGCATGTAATGCCCATCCCTCCTTCACGGAGGGATGAAGCACCTGTTGCAGTACGAGCCGGAGCGTGACTCCTCCTTCCACACTCCGGCTTTTTTGCGTCCGCAGTTTTCGCATTTTGCCTTGCCAGGAATCGCAATGAAATTTCTCAGACAACTGCTCGTCATCGGCATGCTGTGCGCGCAAACAATTGCGCACGCGGCAATCGATGCCGAGCTGCTCAAGCCGCTTGGCGGGGACGACCCCGATGCGCGCATTGAAGCAGTCAACAAGATCGCGGCTCTCGCGAACGATGATGCATTCAAGCTGCTGAGTGCACTCAGGAACGAGACCCTGTACACCACACCCGACGGCAAGGTCTATATTGTCGAAGACGGCAAGTCCTTCGATCCCGCCACCGATGCAACGATTCCGACACCGGACGGCGTGGACGGCATCACCATCAACAACCGCCTGCGCGGCGCGCTTGAAGGCGCGATGTCCGGCTTCCGGCTGCTGTCCGACAAGCGCGACGAACGCCTGGCCGCCGCACTGGACATGCAGAAGGGTGCCGATCCCGGCCAGCTTCCGATGATTAACAAGGCACTGGAAAAGGAAAGTGACGCCGAGATCAAGGCCATCCTGAAACTCGCCGCCGCCACCGCCAACCTGCAATCTCCTGACGCAACTGTGCGCAAGGACGCAGTCACCGCATTGGCCGACAGCAGCAACGCCAGCCTCAAGCCGCTGCTGTCGCAGATGCTGGAAAAGGATGCGAACGGCCAGTACAACGAACCCGACGAAGCGGTGCGCATTGCCGCCGTCAATACCATCAGCGCGATCAATGCCCGGCTCGCCCGCACCGAATTTGTCGGCAACCTGTTCTACGGGGCCTCGCTCGGCAGCGTGCTGCTGCTCGCCGCACTCGGCCTCGCCATCACCTTCGGCCTGATGGGCATCATCAACATGGCGCATGGCGAGCTGCTGATGATCGGCGCATACACGACCTATGTGTGCCAGCTGCTGTTCCGCAAATTCCTGCCTGATTCCATCGACCTCTACCTGGTTGCCGCCCTGCCGGCTGCCTTCCTCGTCGCTGCCGCCGTCGGCATCGCGCTGGAGCGCACCGTCATCCGCTGGCTGTACGGCCGTCCGCTGGAAACCCTGCTGTGCACCTGGGGCATCAGCCTGATGCTGATGCAGCTCGTACGCTCGATCTTCGGCGCGCAGAACGTCGAAGTCGCCAATCCTTCCTGGATGTCCGGCGGCGTGACAGTGATGGGTTCGCTGGTGCTGTCCTACAACCGCATCGTGATCATATTCTTCGCGCTGGCGGTGGTCGCCGCCGTCTGGACGATCCTGAACAAGACGCGCCTCGGCCTGTTCGTGCGCGCCGTCACCCAGAACCGCCGCATGGCGGATTGTGTGGGCGTGTCGACCGGCAGGATCGACATGATGACCTTCGGCCTCGGTTCCGGCATCGCCGGACTCGGCGGTGGC
>NZ_LSTO01000002.1:26537-34790 GCF_002211445.1 Noviherbaspirillum denitrificans
CGGCAAGTACTACCAGACCTATGGCTACTTCGAGATCGAAGCGAAGCTGCCGGTCGGTAAGGGGACCTGGCCTGCATTCTGGCTGTTCAACCACATCAACGAGCGCCGTCCCGAGATGGACGTGATGGAAGCGTATGCCGGCGGTGCCGCGCCGTGGGGCGTGAACAAGAACGGTGTGGCGCATCCGACCGCATATGCACCGACCGTCTGGAAGGGCGACCGCGAAGGGCAGCTGGTGGGCACGCGCCAGTACGATGCCGGCGTGGACCTGTCCGAAGGCTTCCACAAGTATGCGGTGAAGTGGGAACCGAACAAGCAGACCTATTACTTCGACGGCAAGGAAGTGCTGGTGGTGAACGTATCGATGGGCGATCCGATGTACCTGATGCTGGACCTGTGGTACGGCAGCGCATCGGGCACGCCGGACGATTCGACGCCGCAGGGCAAGCAGAACTCGTTCGAGGTGAATTACGTGCGTGCGTGGAAGTTCAAGTAATGCAAGCAGCGTGAAGTGAAGTACTGATGCAACGAAGGGCCGGCAGTGATGCCGGCCCTTTTTGTTTGTGCCCACTACGGCTGCACGCGAAATACGTATTCGATGCGAGCCGGCTTGGCAAGTTATTCGAAGAAATTATTCCCTCGATGTCGTTTTTTTGCGGAACCATTTCCACAGGCCAATGCTCCTAGGAAAGCTTGCCGATGAGAATGATCGGCCCAACTTTCCAGAAGGGGACTCCCAACATGCAAACTTCGACACTCCACCGCTTCTCCATGACTGCCATGTCTTGTGCCGCTGCGGCTGTGCTTCTTGCCGCATGCGGCGGTGGCGGCTCCGGTACCGATGCCGGCACGACCAGCACGGCAAGCGGTGTGGAAGCCTCTGCGGCCCAGGGTACGCCCACCACGACATCCACCACCGGTACGGTCTCCACCGCAACGTCGACCGTTGCTCCGGCCTCCGCATGGAGCCAGTGCGCAACCGAGAACAGCACTTGCACTTTCGAAGGCACGAAAGACGTGCGTTACGGCGCTGGCGACAAGTGGGCAACGCGCACCGCGACCGGCTCCATCGCCTGCAATAACGGCACCTTCGGCGATCCGGCTGTTGGCACGCAGAAGGTTTGCGAAGTTTCCGCTACCGCCAGCACCAGCTCTACGAGCACCGGCACCACGACGACGACCCAGCAGCCGTCCGGCAATACCACGACGCAAGAACCCACTGCGACCACGACACCCGGCCCGTACGGCCAGACCGCGAGCGCCTATGAGCTGACGTTCTCGGACGAATTCAATGGCGGCTTCAACACCAGCGTGTGGAACGACAAGATCTGGTATGAAACCGGTAACGCGACGAAGAACTACACCGTTGAAGACGGCAAGCTGAAGATCTGGCCGCAACGCGATGCGTCGGGCAACTTCTTCAACCGCACCATCGATACCGACGGCAAGTACTACCAGACCTATGGCTACTTCGAAATCGACGCGAAGCTGCCCGTTGGTAAAGGCACCTGGCCCGCATTCTGGCTGTTCAACCACATCAACGAGCGCCGTCCCGAGATGGACGTGATGGAAGCATACGCAGGCGGCGCTGCACCGTGGGGCTTCAATGATGCCAACGGCATCGCGCATCCGCAGGCCTACGCACCGACTGTCTGGAAGGGCGATTACGATGGCCAGCTGGTCGGCAGCCGCCAGTACGACACCGGCATGGACCTTTCGACGGGCTTCCACAAGTACGCAGTGAAGTGGGAACCGAACAAGCAGACCTACTACTTCGACGGCAAGGAAGTGCTGACGCTGAACACGACCTTCAGCGACCCGATGTACCTGATGCTGGACCTGTGGTTCGGTTCCGCCTCCGGCACCCCGGACAACTCGACGCCGCAAGGCAAGACCAACTCCTACGAGATCAACTACATCCGCGCATGGAAGTTCAAGTAATCGCGCAGTGACGTCTCAGTGTCCCGGGAAGCTTTCCGGGATTTCCAAGGCCGGCTCCCATGCCGGCCTTTTTTTGTTTCTTGCGCACATGCTGTTCATGCGCGACACAAGCTTGGGCAGGATTGAACGCGTTCCGGGGCTTTTATGATTTACGTCATCTTTCGGCCGGCTGCACGCAATAAGATTAGCCCATGACAAGAATCGCCATCGTCACGAATGAACCGCCGCCGTACCGTATTCCCGTATTCCAGAGAGTGGGGCGCATGCCGGGGATTACCTTGCAGGTCATCTTCTGCGCGCGGCGCGAGCCGAACCGGAAGTGGGACTTGCCGCCTTTCGAGTTCGATCACTGCTTCCTGCGCGAGCGCATATCGACCGTCAAGGGACGCTATATCCATAACAATCCCGACGTCATGCTTGCACTCAGGCGCTTTGCGCCGGACGTGATCGTCAACGACGGACTGAACCCGACACAGCTGTATGCGTTCGCCTATGCATGGCTCAAAGGCATTCCGCATGTGCCATTGACCGACGGCACCTACCAGTCGGAATTGCGGCTGAGCAGGGTGCACAAGCTGGTGCGCCGGATTGTCTATGCGCGGTCGGCTGCCTTCCTGTCGGCGAGCATGGGCGGACAGCAGCTCTTCGAGAGTTACGGCGTGCCGGCGGACCGCTGCTTCAAGTCTTACCTGTGCGTCGACAACGATGCCTACCAGGGCACCATGGAACCGTCCGGACCGAAGCATGATTTCATTTTCGCGGGACGCATGGTGCCCGAGAAGGGGCCGATGTTTGCGCTGGAGGTGGCACGCGCTGCGGCACTCCGTCTCGGGCGCAGGACCAGCATCCTCTTTGCCGGCTCCGGCAGCGAGGAAGAACCGGTCAAGGAGGCGGCGGCGCGGATGACAGACTTGGTGGATGCGCATTTCCACGGCTTCGCGATGCAGCGCGAATTGCCGGAACTGTATCGCTCCGCGCGCATCTTCCTGTTCCCGACCCATGCGGATGTGTGGGGCGTGGTTGCCAACGAGGCATGCGCGGCCGGTCTGCCGGTGATCGTGACGCCACACGCCGGCGTCGCGGGCGAACTGGTGGTCGATGGCGAGAACGGCCATGTCTGCACGCTCGAGGTCGACTTGTGGGCGAAACATGCCGCGGCCCTGCTGTCGCAGCCCGGCAAGTGGGAAAGCTTCTCGCGGCGGAGCCTTGCGCTGGTCAGGAAGTACACCTTCGATAACGCGGCGCAAGGGGTGATCGATGCATGCCGCTGCGCGCTCGCCACGGGCGCGCCGGGCAAGTACCGGGAAGCGGCCTGAGGCCGCATGCCAGCCGGAACAAGAGTGGAGCAAATGATGGGCCCTGTATTTACATGCTCGATCGACGACGGTCATCCTTCGGACATGAAGACCGCGGACCTGCTGCACAAGCATGGACTGGGCGGCACGTTTTTCATTCCGATCCGCAATTGCGAAGGCGACGAGGTCATCAGCGAGGCGCAGATCCGCGACCTCGGGCGGCACTTCGAGATCGGCTCGCATACCTACGACCACCGCTACCTGAAGAAGGTCGACATCTGGCAGGCTTACCACCAGATTGCCGATGGCAAGAAAGGTCTGGAAGACTTGCTCGGCGCGCCGGTGAACGGTTTTTGCTACCCCGGCGGCCGCTACAGCCGCCGCGATGTCGAACTGGTGAAGGCGTGCGGCTTCACTTATGCGCGCACGACGATGAACCTCTGTTTCGACACCGGCCGCAAGCCTTTCGAAATGCCGACCACGATGCAGTTCTATCCGCACGATCGCGCGGTCTATATGCGAAATTTCCTCGGCTCCGGCAACTGGCCCAGCCGGCTCGACGGCCTTCGCCTGGCGGTCGCCCATGAGAACTGGATCGAGCGCCTGTATGCGATGTTCGACCATGCGTGCAGGCATGGCGGCACCTTCCACCTGTGGGGGCACTCGCGCCAGATCGACGAACTCAATGCCTGGCACGACCTCGATGCCTTTTTCCGGCATGTCGCCAGCAGGGTCGCGTCCAAGGACCGGCTGAATAACGAACAGCTCGCGGCGCGCACGCTATGGACGCCGCAGCCGATGTCCCACGGCGGCTACGGCCAGGCGGTCACCGGTTCGGACGCGCGCTGAAGGGATTGCCGACGCGGGCGGCATACCAGTCGCCCAGCATCTGTGCGGCACGCGTGTTCAGGTGGTTGGAATCCTTGTACAGGGCGGTGTTGTCCGTCCAGGTCAGGCACTCCTTCCCGTCGCACATCACCTTCTTGGGATCGATGATGATGGTCCGCGGATGCGCTGCCTGCATGCGCTCGACGATGGCGTCGTATTCCGCCTGGGCTTCGGCTGCCTCGCGATAGGGGATGTGGCAGTCCGCGCCGGCCTCCATCCATCCGCGTTTGCGGTAGAGGATGCAGCGCGACAGGTCGGGCTCGTGGAAGGGATTGTCCTTGAAGATGACCGGCGTGGCGCCCGCAGCGACGATCGCATCGACCACGTAGCGCAATTCCTTCTCCAGCTCGCGTTCCGGCTCCGATGCCCAGAAGCCGGCCAGCACGACATAGTCGAAGTTGCCCACCAGCTTGAGCAGGTCGGCGTTGCGCTGCTGGCAGGTATCGGGACCGCGTTCGGGATGGCGGTCGGTGACCTGCAGCTCGGTGGGGAAGCATCCGCCCTGCACATGGTAGACGGCCTTCAGCCCGGCATCCTTGGCCAGCTGGTCGACGAAGGGTTTGAAGTGGTGGGCATGGGAGTCGCCCATCAGCATCACGCGGGCCTTGCCAGGAACATCGGCGCCGAAGGCGCAGTTCGCCATCAGGTAGTCGAGCGTCACCACCTTGTAATCCTCGGCGCGCACCGAGCAGGAACGCGTCAGGTCGCGCTCGAAGGAATAGCTGGAAATCAGCGCGCGCATTTCTCCCGAAAAGCGCTGTGGGGCGCCCTCGGTGACGTAGGAGAACAGACCCACCGTCATGAACAGCGCCGCCGGCAGCATGTACAAGCGCAGGATGGCCGGACGAAAGCCGAGACGGGCGTTTTGCCGCGTCGGCTTCTCGATGAATTTCCAGGTGAGCCAGGAAAGCACAAAGGCACCGGCCACGGCGGCGACCCCTACCGGCAGGGTGATTTCCACCTGGCGGTATTTGAGGATGGCAAAGATCGGCCAGTGCCACAGGTAAAGCGAATACGACATCAGGCCGACGGATACCATCGGCCGCGAGCGCAGGATGGCGGACACCATGTTGTCGCTCCTGCAGCCGGCGATCAGCAGCGCCGCGCCTATGCAGGGGAACAGGGAATTCACACCGGGGAAGGGAAGATCCTTGTGGATGAGCATGAAGGAGCCGACCACCAGCGCCAGTCCCGCGGCTGCCATGGCTGCAGAGAGTGCGCCGGGTCGCGCTGGATAGCGCCGCAGCACGAAGAAGGTCAGCGAACCGACGAGGAGTTCATGCGCGCGCGAGGTCAGGAGGAAATACGACTTGATCTCTCCGGTCTTCCATTGCGAGAGCGCGGCGAGGGCAATGCCTGCCACTGCCAGCACCGACGGCATGGCCTTGCGCGCGTAGCGGAACAGTGCGATCAGGAGCAGCGGAAACAGGAAGTAGAACTGCTCCTCCACCGACAGCGACCAGGTATGCAGGAGCGGAAACTCTTCCGTGCGCTGGCCGAAGTAGCCCCAGCTCAGCATCGAAAAGAAGATGTTGGACACGAATGCCCAGGATGCCGCCAGCGAGGTCGTGTAGAAGATGTAGTCGTTCGGAATCAGGAGCCAGGACGACAGGGCGAGCGTCACCAGCGAGACAACGATATACGCCGGAAAGATGCGCTTGATGCGGCGGCAGTAAAAATCGGCGAAGCTGAAGCGACCCTCTTCCAGCGCCCCCAGGATCAGTCCGGTGAGCAGGTAGCCGGAAATGACGAAGAACACATCGACGCCGGCAAATCCACCTGGCACCAGCCGTGGATTCGCATGGAAGGCAATGACTGCCAGTACCGCAACGGCACGCAGCCCGTCGATGTCTTCGCGGTAACGCTGCGCCGCCGGATGGGAAACCAGCCGGAGTGCCGGTGCATGTCCATGCGCTTCAACACGCAGCTCCGGGGAAGGTGCGCCGGCAGTGCTCATGCTTCCCCGAGCGCGAGTTTGGTGGTGACGAACTGCCGCAAGAAGCCGACCACGAACAACGTGTTCGTCACCATGTAGCGCTTGAACAGGCGGCGCGGCTCGGCGCCGAGGCGGTACAGCCATTCCAGGCCGTTGCGCTGCCACCAGAGCGGCGCGCGCTTGAGCACGCCGGCGTGGTAGTCAAAGGCCGCGCCTACGCCTACCATGACCGCACGGATACGTCCACGGTGCTCGGCCATCCATTTTTCCTGCTTGGGGCAACCGAGTCCCACGAAGACCACGTTGGCACCCGAATCATTGATCAGTTCGACGATGCGGTCGTCTTCCTCGCGGGACAGGGCGCGGAAGGGCGGCGAATGCATGCCGGCGATGCGCAGTGCGGGGAATTGCTTGTTCAGCGCGACTCGCAGGCTTGTGAGGGTGGTGTCGGTGCTGCCGTAGAAGAAGACCGACTGGCCGAGCCGCTCCGCTTCCGCAAGGTACTTCATCATCAGGTCCGGCCCGTTGATCCTTTCCTGCGCCGGATGGCCGAGCCGCCGCAGTGCCCAGGCAACAGGCGCGCCATCGGGCGTGGCCATGTCGGCGTTGTTCACCGCGATCTTGAATTCAACGTCATTCGTGGTGGTGACAACCGAATGCACATTGCAGATGCACACATACCGCGATTCGCGGGCGGCAGCCCATTGCGTGATCTGCCGCAGCGTTTCTTCCCAGGTCAGGGCATCGATGAAGGCTTCGAGGACCGCCTCGCCCTTACGCGGCATGACGTCCTCGGTGTAGGGTTGCGATTGCATCATCATATATGTCCATCAGCATTTCATAGTTGCGTTCAGGGGTGTATTCCGCTTCGTACTCGGCACGGGCGGCCTGGCCCATGCGGATCATCTGGTCGGGATGGGCTTCGGCCCAGCGGATCTGCGCCGCCAGGTCGACAGGGTCGCCGGGATTGAACAGCAGTCCGGTCACGCCATCCCTTACCAGGTCGGCCAGGGCGCCGAGCCGGCTGGCGATCACAGGCAGGCCGCAGGCAAAGGCCTCGACGATGGCGCGCGGCGAGTTCTCGTAGCAGATGCTCGGCAGGACGAGGTAGCTTGCACGGCCCATGCGCGCCATGATGTCCGGCAGCGGACGATAGCCGAGGAAGCGTTCGCCGAAGGTCTCGCGCGCGAGGGCTTCGAGCGGACCGCCGCCAATCACGTCGACCTGTGCGGCACCGTCGAGGCGTGCTGTGGCGGCGAGCACTTCCAGTCCCTTTTCGGACGACAGGCGACCGACATACATGCCGCCTTGCCGGCCTGTCCACTCGGGAATGCCGGGAGATTCGACGAAATTGGGTTTGATCCGGAAGCGGTCGGCGGGAAGGCCGCCTTCGATGTATTTTGCGCGTGCGAAGCGGTTGAGCGCGATGTAGCGCGTGACACGGTCGCGGAAAGTGCCGATGGCGCGATGCGTGGCCAGCATGGTGGTGATGACGGCCGACTGCATCGCCGAGGCGCGATAGCATTTGCGGGTGACCGATCTCCAGGGGAGTTTTCCCACGCAATCCTCGCAGATCTTTCCATCGCGCAGGAAGATCGCCTGCGGGCAGAGCAGGCGGAAGTTATGCAGAGTCTGCACCACAGGGATTTGCAGCGAATCCGCCATCCAGTACAGGGACGGCGAGATCAGGGGGAAGGTGTTGTGGACGTGGATGACGTCCGGATGGAAGCGTTCGCACAAGGCTTCCACCTCGCTGGCCGCGTCCTGCGACCAGATCGCCGACACTGCTGCCTTTGCCGGCGACATGCGGTTCAGCGCATCGTTGTGCTGGCGGTAGACCTTCACTTCGTGTCCGTAGCGGCGCAAGAGGTCCACTTCGTCCTCGACCACGGCATCTTCGCCGCCGCGGTGCTGATAGGCATTGTGCGCAACCAGGATCTTCATCGTCATCCCCACTTCCTGCCGGCAGGATCCAGCGCACCGGGATGGCGTTCGCCGGCGGCGAAGCGGCAGGCGTCGATAATCCCGGCCGCGGCATCCTTGAAGGTGTACCTGCCGACGATCGCGAGACTGAGGCGGGAGAACCGCTCGTACAGCGCATCGTTGGTGAGCAGCAGGACGACACGCCGCGTCCAGGTCTCGACATCGAGCTCGCACACGAAACCGTTCTCGCCGTCCACAACCAGCTCGCCC
>NZ_LSTO01000002.1:34800-42503 GCF_002211445.1 Noviherbaspirillum denitrificans
CCACGCCGAGTTGCACGAATGTCCATGCCGCCGCCAGCATGACGATGCCGTGGCCGACAGAAAACAGCAGTCCGGCCGAGCGCGCCAGCCCATCCTGCCCGCGCTGTGCCTGCAACCGTGCCAGACCATCGATGCTGGCAAGATGGTCCGCATCGAAGCCGTGCTTCAGGCCGAACAGGAAGGCAAAGGCCAGCAGGGTGCTCAGTGCCAGGTTGGCTTCGGGCATACGTGTCTCCAGTCAAACAATCCGTTTTCGGCTTTACAGCAAGAAATACGCCTGAATGCAGCACACCTTCGCGTCTGTGCAAAACCGCCTGCCCCGAGCGTTGGCGCGACAGGCACTTCAACAGCGGAAAGGCATGGCGGACAGCGGCTTTGCACCGGTCCGCCATACCGGAAGCGGCGCTTCCACCGCAGTTTCCACCTTATCAGGCCGCCTTCGCCGCCGGCATTTGCGTGAGGATGATCTTCTTCAATTCGGGAACACACGAACCGCAGTTCGTCCCGCACTTGAGCTGCCCCTGGATACAGGAGAGCGCCGCCTCGGGCGTACCCTGGTTCACCCAGTCCTGCCTGGACAACACCTCGCCGATTTCCGTTTCCGAAACGTTGAAGCAATTGCACACGATCTTGCCACGTGCCTTGAATCCTTGCGGCGCCTTGGACGACGGCATGAGCAGGAGGCGGCCAAGGGACGCAACCGGCTGCTCGCCTTCGAGATATTCCTTCAGCCAGTGCTCGGCCGCGGTATCGCCGGCAAGCGACACGGCAGCCAGCTTGCCGTCCCGCACCAGGATATGGCGTGAATTTCCGCGACGGGCGTCGTCGTACCGCAGCACCTCCGCGCCCTCGATGCCGAACCGCGTTTCGATCTCCTTCACCAGATCAGCCTCCGCCGGATAATCGTCCGCGGCACGGAACAGGACACCGACCTTGTCGCGTCCGAACAAGGTGCACGACGCATAGGCAAATCGCCGCATAAAGGGACGCATCGCCGCTTGCAGCGAGAGCGCCTTGTCCTGGTCGACCCAGCCGAACACCAGGAAACGCCAGGGCAATTCCGCCTTCAGGATCTTGACCGCCGCATGCTTGAGTTCCGGCTGCTTCGAGCTGGGGCAGAATGCCGGCAGCGTGAGCGCATTGACGCCGAAGGTGCCCTTGCCGTCGCTGCCGCGTCCGGACACATATTCCTCGCCCCAGTGCATGCCGATGAACGCCTGCCCGGCACGGATATCGTCGCTCGCCGCCACCGGCAGGATCTGCGATCCGCGCTTGCTGGTCACGTGCACCAGGTCGCCGGCGGCGATCATGCGGCGGTCCATGTCGATCTTCGACATCATCACGGCGGGCTCGGACGCATGCGAGAACAGTTGCGCCACCGTGCCGGTGCGGCTCATGCCGTGCCACTGGTCGCGCTGGCGGCCGGTGGTGAGTCGGAAGGGATAACGCGCATCGACCGGTTCCGCCACCGGCCGGTAGACGGTATTGACGAACTTCGCCTTGCCGTTCGCCGTGGGGAACACGCCGTCTTCATACAGGCGCTTCTTGCCTTCGGACGCGCCTTCGGGGAAGGGCCATTGCTGCGGCCCCTGCTCTTCCAGGATCCTGTACGACAAGCCGGTGATATCGAGGTCGCGGCCGCGAGTGGATTCGCGGTGCTCGTTCCAGATTTCTTCGGGATTCGTGTAGGGGAAGAGCGTCTTGTCCCTGCCCATCAGCGCCTCGAGGCGGCGGGCGAAGTCGATCACGATTTCCCAGTCATGGCGCGTTTCGGCGGGCTTGGGCAGGACCGGCTTGAAACGCGTGATGCGGCGCTCGGAGTTGGTCACCGTGCCTTCCTTCTCGCCCCAGGTGGTGGCGGGCAGCAGCACGTCGGCGTAATCCACGGTCGCCGTCGTCTTGTAGGCCTCCTGCACGATCACCAGCTCGGCCTTTTCGAGCGCCTCGCGCACCAGTCTCTGGTCGGGCAGCGATTGCGCGGGGTTGGTGCAGGCGATCCACAACACCTTGATCTCGCCGGCGCGCACCGCCTCGAACATCTCGACCGCCGTCTTGCCCGGCTTGGCCGGCACGTCGTCGACGCCCCACAGCCGCGCGATCTCGGCACGGTGTTCCGCATTCGCCATGTCCCGGTGGGCCGACAGCAGGTTGGCGAGGCCGCCCACTTCACGGCCGCCCATCGCATTGGGCTGGCCGGTCAGCGAGAACGGGCCCGCGCCCGGCTTGCCGATCTGGTGCGTGGCGAGGTGGAGGTTGATCAGCGCCGCGTTCTTGGCGGTGCCCGACGACGACTGGTTCAGGCCCTGGCAGTACAGCGAAAGCGATGCCTTGGATTCGCCGAACCAGCGCGCTGCCTTCAGCAGGTCATCCTTGCCGATGCCGCAGGTCTCGGCAACGAATTCCGGCGTGTATTCGCGCACGGTGCGCTTCAGTTCGTCGAAGCCTTCGGTATGCGCGCGGATGTAGTCGTCATCGATCCAGCCTTCCCACAGGCAGATGTGCAGCATGCCGTTGAACAGCGCCACGTCAGTGCCGGGCAGGATCGGCAGGTAGAGATCGGCATCGCGCGCGGTATCGGTGCGGCGCGGGTCTGCCACGATCATCTTCAGCACGCGGTTGTTCTTGCGCGCCTCTTCGATGCGGCGATAGATGATGGGATGCGCATAAGCCGTGTTCGAGCCGACGATGAAAATCACTTCGGCGTGGTCGAAATCCTCGTAGCAGGCAGGCGGCGCATCGGCGCCCAGGGTCTGCTTGTAGCCGGCCACCGCGCTCGACATGCACAGCCGCGAATTGGTGTCGATGTTGTTGGTGCCGGCGAGCCCCTTGGACAGCTTGTTGAAGACGTAATAGTCTTCGGTCAGCAGCTGGCCGGAGATATAGAAGCCGACGCTGTCCGGGCCGTGCTCGCGAATCGTGTCGGCAAATTTCTTCGCGATGAAATCCAGCGTGCCGTCCCAGGACACGCGCTCGCGCGGCGCATCGCGCGACACCCGCATTTCCGGGTAAAGGGCACGTGCCTGCTGCTGCAGCACCGGACTGGCCGTCAGGTGCAGCGTGCTGCCCTTGGTGCACAGCCTGCCGAAATTCGACGGATGATCCGGGTCGCCGCGCACGCCGGTGATCTTCTCGCCATCGCTCTGTACGATGACGCCGCACCCGACGCCGCAGTAACAGCAGGTGGCTTTGGTTTCGCGTAAGTCACTCATACGGCCTTGACCTCGATTGCCAGGGTGTTCAATTCTTCGGCATCGAGGAAGACCATGCCGTCTTCCACCTTGACGCTGAACTTTTGCGTGCAGCCTTCATCCGGCGCGACGGCGCTGCCCGAGTCGAGCTGGATGTTCCAGTTGTGCAATGGACAGGCGACGCGCTCGCCGAATATGATCCCCTGCGACAGCGGACCGCCCTTGTGCGGGCAACGGTCGAGCAGTGCAAAAACCTTGTCTTCGCTGTTGCGGAAAATCGCCACGTCAGGCTTCGCTGCCCGCTTGACGACCCGTGCGCCGAGCACGGGGATGTCTGCGACGTTGCAGACGGCTTTCCATTGTTGCGACATGAATGTTTCCCTTATTTGAATTGGACGATGTTCACGGGAGCCGCCCTCGTTGCCGATGCGTTGAACATGCAGGAACCGACGATGGCGGTCGTTGCCGCGAGGGACAGGACGATTGCTGCAAGATAGATGGCCATGGCTGCTCCTTTCAATAAAGACGTTTACACGCTCAGGGGCTGGAACTGGCGCATGTCGACCAGCGCCTTCTCCGTCTCGTGCCACGGATCGGGCTCGCCGTCGAGCGAGAACAGCAGGCGTTCGTACAGCGCCTTGCGGTTCTCGGCGTCGTCCAGGACTTTCTTTTTCACATAATCGAGGCCCACGCGGGCGATGTAATGGACGGTGCGTTCGAGATACCAGCCTTCTTCGCGGTACAGCTGGAGGAAGGCGCCGGAGTATTCGAGCACTTCCTCATGCGACTTCACCTTGACGAAGAAATGCGCAACCTCGGTCTTGATGCCGCCGTTGCCGCCGACATAGATCTCCCAGCCGGAATCGACACCGATCACGCCCACATCCTTGATGCCGGATTCCGCACAGTTGCGCGGGCAGCCGGACACCGCCAGCTTGACCTTGTGGGGGGCATACATGCGCCACAGCATGCGTTCGAGCTGCTTGCCCATTTCCGTCGAATCCTGCGTGCCGAAGCGGCACCACTCCGAACCAACGCAGGTCTTTACCGTGCGCAGCGCCTTCGCATACGCGTGGCCGGATGGCATGCCGAGCTCCGTCCACACCGCCTGCAAGTCTTCCTTCTTCACGCCGAGCAGGTCGATGCGCTGGCCGCCGGTGACCTTGACGGTCGGGATCCGGAACTTGTCGACCACGTCGGCAATGCGGCGCAGCTCGGACGACGTGGTCTCGCCTCCCCACATGCGCGGCACCACCGAATAGGTGCCGTCCTTCTGGATGTTGGCGTGGGCGCGCTCGTTGATGAAGCGCGATTGCGGATCATCCTTGGCCGCGTGCGGCCAGGTGGAGATCAGGTAATAGTTGAGCGCGGGACGGCAGGTGGAGCAGCCGTTGGGCGTACGCCACTCCATGAACTGCATGGTGTCGGCGATCGTCAGCAGCTTGTTGGCCTTGATCGCATCGCGCACTTCCTGGTGCGTGTGGTCGGTGCAGGCGCAAACCGGCTTGGCCTTGCTGGACATGGAATAGTCGCCGCCGGCGGTCGCCATCAGGATCTGCTCAACCAGGCCGGTGCAGGAACCGCAGGAAGCCGACGCCTTGGTGTGCTTGCGCACGTCTTCCAGCGTGAACAAGCCCTTTTCCTTGATCGCCTTGACAATGGTGCCCTTGCACACGCCGTTGCAGCCGCACACCTCGGCTTCGTCCGGCATCGCCGCTGCCTTGGTGAAACCTTCATGGCCGGTGTCGCCGGGACGGCCGGTATTGGATTCGCCGAACATGAGCGTGTCGCGCAGTTCGCTGATGTCCTTGCCCTCGCGTAGCAGGCGGAAATACCAGGTGCCGTCGACGGTGTCGCCGTACAGGCAGGCGCCGACCAGCTTGTTGTCGCGGATGACCAGCTTCTTGTACACACCGCCGATGGGATCGGACAGCACGATTTCCTCGGTGCCGTCGCCGCCCATGAACTCCCCGGCCGAGAACAGGTCGATGCCGGTGACCTTGAGCTTGGTCGAGGTGACGGAGCCCTGGTAACGGCCGATGCCGAAATTGGCGAGGTGGTTGGCGCACACCTTGGCCATTTCGAACAGCGGTGCGACGAGGCCGTAAGCGGTGCCGCGGTGGTTCACGCACTCGCCCACGGCATAAATGCGCGGGTCGTAGGTCTGCATCGTGTCGTTGACGACAATGCCGCGGTTGCAGAACAGGCCGGCGGACTCGGCCAGCGTCGTGTTCGGGCGGATGCCGACGGCCATGACGATCATCTCGGCGGGAATCTCGAGGCCGTCGGTGAAGCGGATGGCTTTCACATTGCCGTTATCGTCGCCGATTATTTCCTTTGTGTTTTTATCAAGCAGGAACTTCAGGCCGCGGTCTTCCAGCGATTTCTGCAGCAGCTTGCCGGCGGTCGGGTCGAGCTGGCGCTCCATCAGCCACTGCGGGAGGTGGACGACCGTCACGTCCATGCCGCGCAGCTTCAGGCCGTTGGCCGCTTCCAGGCCAAGCAGGCCGCCGCCGATGACGACCGCATGCTTGTGCACGCCGGCCGCCTCGATCATCGCGTTGGTGTCCTGGATGTCGCGGTAGGAGATGACGCCCTTCAGTTCCTTGCCGGGCACCGGCAGGACGAAGGGGTTGGAACCGGTGGCCAGCAGCAGGCGGTCGTATTCGGCAATCGTTCCGTCTTCCGCGATGACCTGGCGCTTCACGCGGTCGATCTTCGTGATCTTCTTGCCAAGATGGAGGGTGATGCCGTTCTGCGCATACCAGTCGACATCGTTGAGCATGATGTCCTTAATCGTCTGTTCGCCGGCCAGCACCGGCGACAGCAGGATGCGGTTGTAGTTGGCATAAGGCTCGGCGCCGAAAACGGTGATGTCATAGATGTCCGGGGCAATCTTGAGCAGCTCTTCGAGCGTGCGCACGCCTGCCATTCCGTTACCGACCATGACTAGTTTCAGCTTCTTCATTAAAGCTCCTTCTCCTCGCGGCCTCGCCATTGAAGCCCTGCATAAAATTAATCCCGCGAGAGTATTAGCAAGAGCGGTGCCAATTCAGAATAGGTCGAAATGCACCGCAATGACGAGAAAACCGCACCTTTGCAGTGCAACAAACCAGTGCACGCTGCGCAATGAGCGGTTTCGACACACGTCAGGCCAGTTATTAGGGAGTTGATGCACAAAAATACGTGGCATGCCGATTGCATAGAGCACCCCGATTCCAACTTTGGTGTAAAGGTGCATCATGAAAACGACGTCGTTTTGGAAGGCAGGTCACACGCCTACCTTGCTCGCTTCCTTTTTCTATTTCGATCTGAGCTTCATGGTCTGGGTCCTGCTCGGCCCGCTGGCCGTGCAGATCTCAAAAGACCTCGGCCTCACTCCCGCACAGAAGGGCCTGATGGTCGCGACACCGCTGCTCGCCGGTGCGCTGCTGCGCATCGTGATGGGTGTGCTGGTCGACCACCTGAAGCCGAAGAAGGCCGGCGCGATCGGCCAGGTCATCGTGATTGCCAGCCTTGCCTGGGCCTGGCTCGGTCACCTGAACAGCTATGAAACCATGCTCACGCTCGGCATCCTGCTCGGCGTGGCCGGTGCGGCATTCGCAGTGGCGCTGCCACTCGCATCGCGCTGGTATCCGCCCGAGCACCAGGGCACCGCGCTGGGTATCGCCGGCGCCGGCAACTCCGGCACCGCATTCGCCGCGCTGTTCGCCCCCACGCTCGCGATGGCTTACGGCTGGCAAAACGTGTTCGGCTGGTGCCTGGTTCCGCTCGGCATCGCCTTCATCGTCTACCTGGTGTTCGCCAAGGACGCGCCCGGCGCGCCGCCGCCCAAGGCCATGGTGGAATACCTGCATGTGCTCAAGGACAAGGACGCATGGTGGTTCATGTTCTTCTACAGCGTGACCTTCGGCGGCTTCTCCGGGCTGGCATCCTCGCTGACGATCTACTTCAACAGCCAGTACGGCCTGTCGCCGGTCACGGCCGGCTACTTCACCGCGGCCTGCGTGTTCGCCGGTTCGCTGGTGCGCCCGATGGGCGGCATCATTGCCGACCGCATCGGCGGCATCAAGACGCTGTCGCTGATGTACGTACTGGCTGCACTGTTCCTGTTCATCGCGAGCACCGGACTGCAATCTGCCGCAATGGCAGTGGTCATCTTCGTGCTCGCCATGCTGTCGCTGGGCACGGGTAACGGTGCGGTGTTCCAGCTGGTGCCGCAGCGCTTCCGCAAGGAGATCGGCGTGATGACCGGCCTGGTCGGCATGGCCGGCGGTGTCGGCGGTTTCTACCTCGCCTCCAGCCTCGGTTATTCCAAGCAGATCACCGGCAGCTACCAGCTCGGCCTCACGCTGTTTGCCGCGCTGGCCGTGCTGGCACTGGTCGGCCTCACCGCCGTCAAGGGCCGCTGGCGTACGACCTGGGGCAGCGCCGCGATGACCACGGCGAAGATCTGACGCCCGAAATTGAGTAACATGAACGGCGGGAGCGGCGAAATCAGTTCGCCGCTCCCGC
>NZ_LSTO01000002.1:42513-44448 GCF_002211445.1 Noviherbaspirillum denitrificans
CGTGGTGAAGTTCGGTACGGCGACGCGCGCACTGTCCCTGAAGCGTCCGGACATCGCAGGCAAGACAGGCACTACCAACGACTCCATCGACGCCTGGTTCGCCGGTTACAACCCGAAGATCGTTGGGATCGCATGGATCGGTTTCGACCAGCCTAAAAACCTGGGCAACAAGGAAACCGGCGGCGGCCTCGCTCTTCCGATCTGGATCAGCTACATGGGCAAGGCGCTCAAGGATGTGCCGATTGAAGAACGCGTGGTTCCGGAAGGGGTCATCCAGGTGGGCGGCGAATACTATTACGCCGAAAATCCACCGGGTACCGGCGTGCGCAGCCTGGGCGTCGGTGGCGGCACCGGAGCGGATGAAGAGAAGGCGAAGGACGACGTGAAGAACGAGCTGTTCTGAACGCGCCCTCGATAGTTGAAGGCCGGAATCCTGCGAGGGATTCCGGCTTTTTTATTTACCCGCGTCCAGCGAAATGGCCACGCCGCCCTGCTCCGTCACCATCCTCGACAGCGACACGTACAGCTCCGTCTGGTCGCGCGTGTTGCGCCACTCGCCGTCGACGCGCTTGTAATGGAATCCGCCCGAACGCGCAGCAACCCACATTTCCTGCATCGGCGCCTGGCTGTTGACGATGATCTTCGTACCGTTGTCGACAAACTCGATCTCGAGCACATTCCCGCTGCGGCTGCATTCGACATCGAGGTCGCAGTCGTTGGCCGCACGTTCCAGGCCTGCCTCAATGGCGCTCAGCGTCTCATCCGCCAGTGCCAGGAATTCGGTTTCAGTCATGCTACACTCCAATGATTCCCAAAACCGTGATTCTAATCGTGAAGTCAGTTCTTGACCTGTCGCGTGTTGCCGGTCTGTCCATGGCGATCCTGCTGGCCGGATGCGGCCAGAAAGGCCCGCTTTACCTGCCCGCGAAACAGCCGGTCGCGACACCCGCTCCCGCAGCGACACCGCCGCAAAATCCGGCCCCCGCTTCCAAATAGCCGTTTTTCATACCATGTCCCACTTTTCCGCCAAGAACGGCGTGCTGCACGCCGAAAACGTTCCGCTTTCTGATATCGCCCGCCAGTTCGGTAGCCCGACCTACGTGTACTCCAAGGCCGCGCTGGTCGAGAATTTTTCGGCTTACTCGATCGCCTGCCGCGAGAATGGCCGCGATGCGGATACCGCGCTGGTCTGCTACTCGGTCAAGTCGAATTCCAACCTCGCGGTGCTGAACCTGCTCGGCCAACTCGGCTCCGGCTTCGACATCGTGTCGGGCGGTGAATTGCTGCGTGTGATTGCTGCCGGCGGCGACCCGCGCAAGGTGATTTTTTCCGGTGTGGGCAAGACACATGAAGAAATGAAGCTGGCACTGTCGCACGACATCCTCTGCTTCAACGTGGAATCGACAGCCGAGCTGCAGCGACTGAACGAGGTCGCCGGCGAAGTGGGCAAGCAGGCTCCGGTGTCTTTGCGCGTGAACCCGAACGTCGACGCCAAGACCCACCCCTACATCTCCACCGGCCTGAAGGAAAACAAGTTCGGCATCGCGTATGACGAAGCGCTCACCGCTTATCGCACGGCCGCAGCGCTTCCGCATATCCGTGTCGTCGGCATCGACTGCCATATCGGTTCGCAGCTGCTGGACGACGCGCCGCTGCTCGAGGCGCTCGACCGCCTGATCGAACTGGTGGACCGCCTCGCGAAGGAAGGCATTATTCTGCACCACCTCGATATCGGCGGCGGCATCGGCATCACCTATGACCAGGACAAGCCGGTGGCGGTGGGCGATTACCTCGGCCGCCTGTTCGCAAAGATCGACAAGTGGCGCCTGCACCAGTACCAGGGCAAGCCGATCCAGGTGATGTTCGAACCGGGCCGCTCCATCGTCGGCAATGCCGGCGTGCTGCTGACCGAGGTCGAATACCTGAAGCATGGCG
>NZ_LSTO01000002.1:44458-48155 GCF_002211445.1 Noviherbaspirillum denitrificans
AGGCCTTGAGGACGACGCCGACGGCGGCCAGCGCGAAGTCGCCCAGGCGGCGCGCGACTTCGTCGAAAGCCCATCCGCAGCCGGGCGGCAGCGGAGGAAGGTAGATCTCGGTCACGATCTCGTTTTCTTCCACCGCGGAGGTCAAGGCCCCCATGAAGAACTCTTCTGCGGGGACGGCGCGCCGTCCGTCCGGCGACGCCAGCGTGATTTCCGCATCGAGCAAGACCATCATCATCGGTAGTTCGGCGGCCGGATCGGCGTGGGTAATGCTGCCGCCAATGGTGCCGCGGTTGCGTATGGCGAGATGCGCGACGTGCTGCATGGCATCGGAGATCACTGGAAACAGGCGCTTCACTGCTTCCGACATTTCCAGTGTGTGGTGGCGGGTCAGTGCGCCGATGCGCAGTCCGCCGTCACTTTGCTCTTCCAGGAACGCCAGTTCCTCGATGCCGTTGATATCGATCAGGACGGACGGGTTGAGCAGACGGAAGTTGAGCATCGGTACGAGGCTCTGGCCGCCGGCGATGATCTTGCCGTCGCCCTCGGCGGCTTCCAGGGCGGACAGCGCCTCGTCCAGCGTCGTCGCGCGCAGGTATTCAAACTTGGGAGGTTTCATGCCCTCATTTCCCCACGAATTCCGGAACCCGCTTTTCAACGAAGGCCTGGCGGGCGTTCCGATAGTCTTCGCTGGCCACCGCACGCTTGATCACTTTGTCGACCGACTGGTCGGTCAGCACGCCCAGTCCCATCGTCAATCCGTTGAGCAGGAACTTGGTTCCGGAAATCGTGAGCGGGGCATTATTGGCCATGACCGCGGCAAACGATTGTGCGGCGCGCATCGGGTCGGCAGACACACGGTCGACAAAGCCGATCCGCTGCCCCTCGTCCGCCTTGAAGCGCTGTGCGGAGTACAGGATGCGCTTGGCATTGGCGACGCCGACCAGGGATAGCAGGCGCTGGGTCCCGCGCACGCCGTACACGATGGACAGCCTGGCTGCGGGAATGGCAAACATTGCCTCCGGGTGGGCGAAGCGGAAGTCGCACGACATGGCGAGATTGCAGGCACCGCCCATGCAGAAGCCATTGATCACCGCAATGGTCGGTTTCGGCGACGCTGCGATGGCATCGCAACAGGCATCGACAGCGACCTCGTAGTCCTCGCCCTGCTTGACAGTAGCGCGTACCTTGTCGAACTCGGCGATATCGGCGCCGGCACTGAAGGTGCCGCCGGCGCCCGTCAGCAGGATGGCCCTGACCTGGGGATCGTCGCCCAGCTGGCGGAAGATGCGTCCCAGGTCCTGCCACATAGCAAGCGTGACGGCGTTTTTCTGGCGCGGCCGGTTCAGCGTGACGACAGCGGCCTTGAAGACGGGTGACGTTTGCCCGAACTTGGGCGCCGGCGCCGGATTCCGGCCTTGCGCTTTCCCGTTGCCGAAGCCGAAGAGTGAGGCGAGTTTTGCAGCGACGCTGCTGCTGCCATTCGTACTGGCTGCCACATTGTCGATATCGCCCTGCTCGCGCACATCCACCAGGGTAACAAGGATGTCGTCCGATGCCGGTACTGCGGTGGCAGCGGACATTGCCCCGCCAATCGCCGCTCCCGCTTCCTGGTTCGCCTGTGCCGACATCTGCTGCACGGCCTCATTAAAGCTGGCAAAGAACTGGTCGGCCATCTTGCGCGCAGTCGAGTCGATCAGCCGCGTTCCCAGCTGGGCAATCTTGCCGCCGATATTCGCGCTTACGCCATAGCGCAACAGCGTCGCCTGCTCCGCTTCCTCGACCAGCTCGACACTGATGTCGCTCTTGGCAAAACCGGCGACGCCGCCCTGCCCTTCACCGACGAGCCGATAGCTGGTCAGTGGCACGATATCGGTGAGGGTTACCTTGCCGTTGAACTTTGCCTTGATCGGGCCGACCTTGGCGACCACAAGCGAGGTGAATTCCGTGTCCGAGACCTTGTCCAGGGCCTCGCATCCCGGGATGCACGCCTTCAGCACGTCCGGGTCATTCAGCGCATTCCACACTGCCTCGCGCGGCGCCTCCAGGCGGATCTCGTCTTTCATCTCCATCGTTGACTCCTTGTGTTTCTCTGGTTACCCGGCATTCAAAGGGGCGTTGTTTCCGATTTTTCCGCGAGCAAGGCGTCGAGTGCTGTCCGGTGTTCCTCAGGGAGCGGCACGGGCCGGTTTGTCTGGCGGTCCACATAGACATGGACAAAATGCCCTTCTGCGGCGGCAGCTGCCTCGTTGTTGCGGAAGATGCCGAGCTCGTAGCGCACGCTGCTGGTGCCGATCCGGGCGACCCGGACCCCGACATGAACCGTGTCCGGGAATGCCACCGGACTGAAGTAGCGGCACTGCGTCTCGACGACCAGTCCGACCACTTCGGAGCGTTCCAAGTCAAGTGCGCCGGCACGGATCAGGTATTCATTCACGGCCGTATCGAAGAACGAGTAGTACACGACGTTGTTCACGTGGCGGTATGCATCGTTGTCCATCCAGCGTGTCGCGATGGCGTGGAAATGGACGTAGGCGCTGCGCGGCGAGCCTTTTGCTGGCGTATTCACAATGCCTCCCCGTAAATGGCGAGCGCATCGTAGTAGCCGATTTCCCGCGGATTGTTGACCAGTAACCGCGTCTGCTTCATTGCGTCGTCCGCGAGCGCCGCGAGGTCGTGTTCGCCAATGCCGACCTCGGCAAGGCGGGTCGGCAATCCAAGCTCGACGGGCAAGCCTGAAAGGCGCTGCGCCAGGAGCGCAGCTTTTTCGTCGGCGCTACCCTTGGCACCCGGGACGACGATGTCCGCCAGTTCGGCATATAAACCGGAAGCAACAGGGGCATTGAAGCGCAGGACGGCGGGAAGAACGAGGGAGTTGGACAGGCCATGCGGAACATGGAAACGTGCACCCACTGGATAGGCGAGCGCATGTACACCGGCTACCGGCGCATTCGTAAATGCCATTCCCGCCAGCATTGCGCCGAGAAGCATGTTCTGGCGCGCCTCGATATTGGTGCCTTGCCGGCAAGCGGTGTGAATGTTGTTGAACAGCAGCCGCAAGGCTTCGCGGGCGAGACAGTCCGATACCGGATTCTTGAGGCGCTTGCTGGTGTACGCCTCAATCGCATGAACCATTGCGTCAATCCCGGTGGCAGCCGTGACAGACGGCGGCAGGGCAAGCGTGAGCTCGGGATCCAGCACGGCCCAGTCCGGAATCAGGACCGGCGACACGACCCCTTTCTTTTCATTCTCCCCGGTCGTGACAATGGATATCGGCGTTACCTCGGAACCGGTGCCCGCGGTCGTCGGCACCAGGATCAACGGCAGCCGCGGGCCCTTGGCCATCCCGACGCCATAGATCTCTTCCAGGTGCTCATTTCCGGGAGCCAGCAATGCGACGAGCTTGGCGACATCCATGGAGCTTCCGCCTCCCAGGCCGATAATTCCGTCGGCACGGCATGCTCGGGCGGCCTCGACTGCGCTTTGCACCACCGCCTCCGGCGGGTCGGCCTGCACGTCAGAATAGACTTGCACCGCCATGCCCGCCTTCTTCAGTGCAGCCAGCGCGGACTCCAGCAACCCTGCCGCCTCCACGCCCTTGTCCGTCATCAGCAGCAGCGATTGGCAGCCCAGCTTGCCGGCAAGCTCACCGAGCCGCCCGGAAGCGCCCGCTCCCACCAGCGTCGAGCGCGGAGCCTGG
>NZ_LSTO01000002.1:48165-53393 GCF_002211445.1 Noviherbaspirillum denitrificans
TCCGAACGTGCTGTTCGCCGGTCCGGAACAGATCCGCGACGAAGTGGCGAAGCTGCTGGATTCCTACGGCAAGCCGGAAGCCGGGCATGGGCACGTGTTCAACCTCGGCCACGGCATTTCGCAATTCACCCCGCCGGAATCGGTGTCGGTGCTGGTCGAGGCGGTGCACGAGATGAGCCGCGCATTGCGCGAGGAAAACTAGTGCACAGATAGCGCAAAACTATTGCTGTGCGCGGTCTGTAGACAGGCTATATCGTCAGTCGGACACTTTCGGACGGCGGCAAACGGCTTATTCACATTTGTCGATTTGTGCAAAGCAGCATAAATAATTATTGGAATCAATTTTTCCGGCCCGCACCGGATTTACAAGTGCTTGATTTTTAAAGACTAAATTTTTGCTTTTCAATTTAGCATTTTGTCGGAAGCCGCATAAATCCGGGCTCTGCGGGCTGTCAAGAGGGGCTTTTCCACAAAGTTATCCACAGAGTTTGTGGATAGTGGAAAAAGCTCTTATGAAACGGACATTTAGGTCGATTCTTCAACAATCACATTAAGTTTTGCCAAAACAACAATGCCTTCCGATTCCTTGATCCAGGTCAGGAAGCCAGGTGGCGAATGTTTTTTGTTTTCAAGATTGCAACGGAAAAAAGAACCGGTTTGTCAAGCGTTGTAGGAAAAAATCCAGTTGAAAAGTGAGGGATGCGCCGGACTTACTCACATAAAGCAGTCGTCTCGGCATTTGTGCGGCACCGCAACTTTTTTGCGAACAAAATATTTTTTGTCGCCAACTTGACATTTCAAGTGCTTGATTTAAAAGAGAAAATTTTTTGCTTTTCAAATGGGCAATTTGTTGAAACCCGCATGAAACCTGGGGTTGCCAGCTGTCAAGAGCGAGTTGCCCACAAAGTTATCCACAGAGTCTGTGGGTTTCTCAAAAAGTCTTTATGAATCGCGGCTTTAGCCCTTTTCTTCAAGAATTACATGAAGAACAGCTGACAGGATGCCAACGAGCATCCAACAAGACAACGTGACCCAGCTTTACCTCAAGATCGCCCTCGACACGCCGCTCGACACCTGTTTCGACTACCGCTGGAACGGCGCCCCCGGCGATGCCGTCCCGGAGCCGGGCCAGCTCGCGCTCGTGCCTTTCGGACGCAGGGAAGTGGTCGGCCTCGTGGTGGGGGTCAGCGACAGCACCGAGGTCCCGGCCGACAAGCTCAAGGATGTGCTGGCGGTGCGTACCCAGCTGGCGCCGCTGATACCGGAATGGCTCGCGCTGTGCGGCTTCGCGGCGGAGTACTACCAGCGCCCGCTGGGTGAGGTCGCGGTCCCCGGCCTGCCGAAGAACCTGCGCGCGGAAAAGCCCGTATCGCTGGAACGCGCGCTGAAGAAGATCGCCAAATTCGCGCTCGCGCACGATCCCAAACCCGCCAACGCACCGGTGCTGAACCCGGCGCAGCAGCAGGCGGCCGACGCCATCGCCGCTGCGGAAGGCTTCGCGCCCACGCTGTTGTACGGCGTGACCGGCAGCGGCAAGACCGAGGTCTACCTGCAGGCGGCGGCGCAGGTGCTCGCACGGCACGCGGATGCGCAAGTCCTGATCCTGGTCCCCGAAATCAACCTCACGCCGCAGGTCGAGGCCAATGTGTGCGCCCGCTTTCCCGGTGTGCGCCTGGCGACGCTGCACAGCGGGCTGGCCGAGGGTGAGCGCCTGCTCAACTGGCTGTCGGCCCATCTCGGCCACGCACGCATCGTGCTCGGCACCCGCCTCGCCATCCTCGCATCGCTGCCCAGGCTCAGGCTGATCATCATCGACGAGGAACACGATCCGTCCTACAAGCAGCAGGAAGGCTTGCGCTATTCCGCGCGCGACCTCGCGGTGTGGCGCGCGCGGCAATTGCAGATCCCGATCGTGCTCGGCTCGGCCACGCCCTCTCTGGAAACCTGGCAGCATGTGCAGTCGGGCCGCTACCGCAAGCTGGAACTGCGCGAGCGCGCGTCGAAGGACGCGGTGCTGCCGAAAGTGCGCCTGGTCGACATGGAACGCGACAAGCCCGGCGAAGGCCTGACCTCCTCGCTGGTCAGCGCCATCAAGCGCCGCCTGGATTGCGGCGAACAGTCGCTGCTCTTCCTCAACCGCCGCGGCTACGCGCCGGTGCTCGCCTGCGACGCCTGCGGCTGGATCGGCAATTGCCCGCGCTGCACCGCCTTCATGGTGCTGCACCGCCCGGAACACCGCCTGCGCTGCCACCATTGCAGCCTCGAAATGCGCATCCCCAAGTCCTGTCCCACTTGCGGCAACGTCGATCTGCAGCCGCTCGGACGCGGCACGCAGCGTATCGAGGAAAGCCTGCAGCTGGTGTTTCCGCAGGCCCGCATCTTGCGCATCGACGCGGATTCCACGCGCCTGAAGGGCAGCGCGCAGTCCGCCTTCGACAGCGTGCACCGCGGCGAGGTGGATATCCTGGTCGGCACGCAGATGGTCGCCAAGGGGCATGACTTCCGTAACCTCACGCTGGTCGGCGTGCTCAACCCCGACACCGCACTGTTCTCGCACGACTACCGCGCCAGCGAGAGGCTGTTCGCGCAGCTGATGCAGGTCGCCGGACGCGCGGGCAGGGCGGGACAGAAGGAGGGCGGCAATGCGAGCGAAGTGCTGATCCAGACGCGCTATCCAACGCATCCGCTGTACGGCGCGGTGATGGCGCACGACTACGACCGCTTCGCCGCCGACCTGCTGGAAGAGCGCAAGCAGGCCGGCGTGCCGCCTTTCATGTACCAGGCGCTGCTGCGCGCGGAAGCGCGCGAACTCGACACCGCGATCGCCTTCCTGCAGCATGCCGCGCACTGTGTCGAGCATCCCGGCATCACCATCAACGATCCGATCCCGATGACGGTCACGCGCGTGGCCAATGTGGAGCGTGCGCAACTGCTGGTCGAATCGCCGTCGCGCCCGGCGCTGCAATCCTTCCTCAAGCTGTGGATGGAAACGCTGCGCGCAACCAGGACGCGCGCGAAGTGGTCGCTGGAAGTGGACCCGGTGGATATCTGATCGTTGATCTTCCGCAAGGGCGCATCACTTGCTTACGCCCGGCGGCAATACCCTACGTTCCGATACAAATCCTGCGTTGAAGCGGCCACGCGTGCCGCGCTACGCTGTGTGCATGACCAACGACCGCGAGAGCGTGACATGCACAATCCTGATGGCAACCGGCAGCGCCGCATCTTCCTTGCGATGCTGATGATGGCTGCCGCCAACCCTGCCGCCTGGTCGCAAGGCTTGCGCGAGCGCCGCGCCGCGCGCCGCGACGAACTGGACGAGGGCGACGACGAGGCGATGGCAAGCATCAGCCCGGAGGTGCAGGCGATTCGCGACGTCGCCTACGGGCGCGACAACGCGCAGCGTTTCGATGTCTACCTGCCGCGCCGCGGCGTGCAGAATGCGCCGGTGATCCTGATGGCGCACGGCGGCGGCTGGTACCGTGGCGACAAGGGGATGCGTTCCGTCGTCGCGAACAAGGTGACGCACTGGGTGCCGCAGGGTTACGTGTTCATTTCCACCAATTACCGCATGCTGCCGGACGCCGATCCCGTCGAGCAGGCCGAAGACCTCCGGCGCGCCCTCATCGCGGCGCAACGCCAGGCGGCATCGTGGGGCGGCGATCCGTCGAAGTTCATCCTGATGGGCCATTCCGCCGGCGCACATCTCGCTGCGCTGGTATCGGCGGCGCCCGAGCGCGCATTGCGGCAGGGCGCACAACCGTGGCGCGGTGCGGTGCTGCTCGATAGTGCGTCGCTGGATGTGGTGATGACCATGGAAGGCCGGCACCTGCCGCTGCACGACCGCGCGTTCGGCGGCGACCCGGTGTTCTGGCGGCGGGCATCGCCGTGGCACCAGCTCGCCGCCGGCGCGCCGCCCATGCTTGTGGTCGCCTCGAGCGAGCGCAGGAGTGCAGTCCCGCAGGCGCGGCGATTCGCCGAAAAGGCCGCATCGCTCGGCGTGCGCATGCAGGTGCTGGAAGAGCCGCTGTCGCATCGCCAGATCAACGAGCAGCTCGGCACGCCGGGCAGCTATACCTCCGCGGTGGATGCGTTCATCTCCGGCGTGCTGGGTTAGGCCGATTTTCACCGGTCGTGGGAGAATAGGTCATACAACCTAAAATTAATAATCCCATGATCATCGTCCACCACCTCAACAATTCCCGTTCGCAGCGGGTGCTGTGGCTGCTGGAAGAACTCGGCCTCGAGTACGACATCAAGCGTTACGAGCGCGACCCAAAGACCATGCTGGCGCCTGCTTCGCTGCGCGAGGTCCACCCGCTCGGCAAGTCGCCGGTCATCACCGACGGTGGCCTGACAATCGCCGAATCCGGCGCCATCATCGAATACCTGGTCGAGCGCTACGGCAACGGCCGTCTTGCGCCCGAACACGGCAGTGCCGAGCGGCTGCGCTACACCTACTGGCTGCATTACGCGGAAGGTTCGGCGATGCCGCCGCTGCTGCTGAAGCTGGTGTTCGACCGCATCGAGAACGGGCCGCTGCCCTTCATCGTCAAGCCGGTCGCCAGGGCGATCGCAAAGCGCGCCAAGCGCTCCTTCATCGAGCCGCAGATCGAGCGCCACCTCGACTACCTCGAGAGCGAAATCGGCCGGAACAAATGGTTTGCAGGGAATACATTCAGCGCCGCCGACATCCAGATGAGCTTCCCGCTCGAAGCGGCGGCCGCACGCGGTGGCCTCAATGCGACGCGTCCGAAGCTGATGGACTTCCTGGACCGCATCCGCCAGCGGCCGGCCTACAAGCGCGCGCTGGAGCGCGGCGGCGCATTCACACTCGGCTGATTTGGCGGGAATCGGGTCCGCGCACGGTAAAATGTGCGTAAGAGCCTGTTACTGGTTGTTTGAGTGTCCACGGCAGAGCACGGGAACGATAATGCTTCCCGCCAAGTCTTAATGCGGATGGACGTGCCGGCCGTGTTGGCACTTCAACCAGAGCACAGCGCCAATGACAGCGCTTGACCCGTTACAGTAGAAATCCTCCCCCGCCGCAGCTTGTGATAAACGAAACCCTGATGTCCGGCCTCGCCACCACGCCGCCGCCCGAACCGTCCTTCCCGCACGATCCGGCACTCAAGAATGAAATCCTGCTCGGGCCGGCTTGCCCCGAGCTGATCCGCAACGAAGTGCTGGCCGACCTGCTCGAGGCGACCGCCCAGCGCGTGCCGCTC
>NZ_LSTO01000002.1:53403-64177 GCF_002211445.1 Noviherbaspirillum denitrificans
GCCTGGCTTCGGCGACAACATGCGCGTGCTGAAGTGGATGCTCGACCGCATCGAAGGCACCGCCGGCGGCACCGAGAACATCTTCGGCCTGACCCCGCGCTACGAGGACCTGAAGTGGGACGGCCTGGAATTCACCCAGGCACAGTTCGACCGCATCACCTCGATCGACAAGGCGGCGTGGGAAGCCGAGCTCAAGCTGCACGCCGAGCTGTTCGACAAGCTGAAATACCACCTGCCGGCCGAACTCGCGTCGACCAAGGCAGCACTGGAAAAGCGTCTCGCTGCTTAAGCGCATGCGATAACAACAAAACGGCCGGGTTTCCCGGCCGTTTTTTTTCGTCCCTAGGCAGTAACGTTGACATCAATTTTGTTACTTCATGTCAAATATGGCAGTCTCAAAGTGATGACAAAATGAAATGAATTGAAGTTTTGACTCATTACTTATAAACGCTTTCACACAAAGCAAGCACTTGCACTGAGTGCGCCACCCCTCAATATTTCCGTAGGGCAAGTAACGTTTCCTTACAATTGGCTTCTTGCTCTACGGCAACTATGTGCAAGAATGAAGCGTCAGTCTGGTGTACTCTGGACGTATAGTTCATCACTTCTCTACATGCGGCAATATCATGGCTCCCGAAGCGTCATCCATCGATGCGCCCAGCGCAAACCCGATCCCGCCTTCCTTGCGGATCGAGGTGCTGCAGGAGCTGGCCGACGCTGCCGCGAGCCTGGCCAACAAGCAGATTGACGGCTTCGTCACCCGGCTGGCCGATGCCATGCTGGATGCAGCCAGGACGGCGGGCGAAGAACAGGCGAAGCAGCTCGCCGCCTCGGCCGCCCTCCTCAAGCGCAACCGCTACCCCTTCTATTATGTGATGTCCGAAAGGCTGGGCGCCGCGCTGCACAACGAAGTGCTGGCGGTCGAGTATCCAGGCACCGTGCAGGAATCGGCCGCCGTGCCGGCCTCGCTGCCGCCCGAGCTGGAAGTGGACAAGAAGCTGTGCCTGGTGAAGGCCGCACGCGCGATCGAGACGGAAAACACTACCCGCCTGACCGCACTGAACATCCGCCTGGCGTCGCTGCTGGGCCGCGAAGCACTGCAGACCGCGCAAAACCCGTTCCGCCCGCATATCTTCCTGTCGGTAATCCACGAGTCCTGGTGTGAATTCCAGCCCGATGCGGCGGCCCACCACCTGGTGTACCGCATGCTCGGCCCGTCGCTCTGCCTGGACCTGGCGCCGGTGCTGCATACACTGAACATGGCGCTGATCAAGCGCGGCATCGTGCCGCACCTGCCGGCATCCGCGCTGGTGGCGACGCTGGACGAGGAGAGGAAATCCGCGCCCGGCCAGGACGAAGCAGCGATGGATCCGGTGATGCGCCAGCTGCGTCGCCTGTTCCCGTCGGAAGAAAAGGCCGCCGCCAAGACCGACCGCGCGCTGGACACTGATTTCCCCTCGCTGTTCGCCGAGGATGCGGTGCATGCCACCGCCTCGCGCAACGAGTTGATGGGCTTCCTGTCGGCGATGCAGCGCAAGGGCGCCGCGCAGTCCGGCCGCACCGCCATGCCCTTCCAGGTCGAGATCCTCGACCGCATCCGCCGCGAAGCGCCGGTGGGCGCATTGAGCGCGACCGACACGAGCGTGATCAACCTGCTCAAGAAAATCTTCGGTATGGTGTTCGCCGACGACCATATCGCCGACGAGATGAAGGCGATGATCGGCGCGCTGCAGGTACCGGTACTGAAGGCGGCGGTGCAGGACAAGGATTTCTTCTTCAAGACGGCTCATCCGGCGCGGCGCGTGGTCGACCTGATGGCGCGCCTGGCGGTTGGCTGGGACAGGCAGAAGGGCAATGCCGATCCGCTGTATGTGCTCATCGAACGCAACGTCAAGCGCATCCAGCAGGAGTCCGAACAACGCATGGCGGTGTTCGCCGACGTCGCGGCCGAACTGATGTCCTTCATCAAGCGCGACGAAACCGCGACCGAGCAGGTGCTGGTGCATTCGATCGGCAACGCGCTGCAGCAGGAAAAGCACGACCAGTGCGTGAAGGCGGCAAAGAACGACGTCGCGATGCGCGTCGGCACCGGTGAAGTGGTCGCCTTTGTCGAGACCTTCCTCGAAGACAAGTGGGTGAACGTGCTGACCTTGGCCTACGGCGTGAAGGAAGACAAGCCGCAGGCTGCCGAGAATGCGATCAAGACCATGGACGACTTGTGCTGGAGCGTGAAGCCGAAGATCACGGCCGCCGAGCGCAAGGAATTGCTGGCCAAGCTGCCGTCCATGCTGGTGATGCTGAACAAGTGGCTGGACCTCATCAAGTGGCATGGCGACGATCGCGCGCAATTCTTCACGGAGCTCGCCGAGACGCACGCCTCCCTCATGCGCGCGCCGCTGGAGCTGTCGCCGGAACGCCAGATGCAGATCGCGCTGGCTATAGCGAAGCACGCCGCGGAGCGCCGCGCGCAGCGGCAAGCGCAGCAGCAGCCCGAACCGGAACCGGATGAATTCGACCAGATGGTCGACGAGCTCGAGCGCGGTACCTGGATTGCGTTCAAGCGCAAGGATGGCTCGGAAATGAAAATCAAGCTGGCCTGGGTCAGCCCGATGCGCAGCCTCTACATTTTCTCGACCAAGGACCGCCAGGAAGCGCTGTCCATCTCGGCGGAGGGACTGGCGCAGGCGCTGCGTGAAGAACGCGCCAGCGTGGTATCGATTAGCGGACTCGTGGGCAAGGCGCTGGCGTCGGTGTTCGGTGCTGAAAGCGCGAACGAAGCTGCATTGGAAGCGAAGCCAGCGGCATAGAGAGTGGTGGTGCTGCTGTTCCCCCAAGCGCGACAGGAAACTGGACGCGCTTCTTTTTTACCGCTATAAACCATCCAAATTTTCGAATAACGGCCGCTCACGCGGAACTGCGCCGGTATTTGCGCGCCTAAGCAGCGCAAATGCCGGCGCATTGCTTTTGGGAGAAAAGAAGTGACACAGAAGGAAAGCAACAAGGACATCACGCTCGATGACTTGCTGAAGATCGTGGAAACGGCGGCGTGCACCATCGAGCGCCTGCAGGCGGTGAATGCATCGTTGAAGCAGCAAATGCGCGACGCCGAAACGGCTGCCCAGCAGGCAGCTGCGGATGCAGAGAGCAAGGCGCGTCAGATCGAGGAGCTTGAACAGTCCGAAGCCGTCTTGCGTGAAGATGCGGAGTGGTGCCGCTGGTTCAAGAACAAGTACGGCAACTCGACCTTCTTCAACCACGTCGAACGCGAGTACCTGCAGGATCATCTTCCCGAAGCCCCGGCGCCCGACGCGCCCGAATCAGGCATTGCGCCGGGCGCTTCCTGACGGCGTAGTCGCGGCGTTCGAAAACACGATCGGCGCCGCGCATTCATGCTTCAGTCCGCGGCCGCTTTGGTACGCGTCGCGGATCATCCCGAGGTCGGCCTCGGTTTCTCCCGTCAGCGTCGCATAGTCGACCAGGCGGATTTCCTTGATCCGGTAGTCGATGCACGCCATGCCGAGCGGAACGCCGGCGGTCAGCGCGATGTGGTAGAAGCCACTGCGCCAGCTGTCGCGGTACTTGCGCGTGCCTTCCGGCGCCAGCGCGAGCCAGAATTCATCGGCGGCGCGAATGCGGCCGGCGAGGCGCTCGATGGCGCCGGTGTTCGTTCCACGCTCGATCGGCTCGCCGCCCCAGGCGCGAAAAAGCGGTCCCAGGAGCGCGCCGCATGCCCCCTTGAACAGCGCTTCCTTGCCCAGCCAGCGGAAACGCACGCCGATCGCCCACTTGGCGAGCAGGCCGATGATGAAATCCCAATTCGATGTATGCGGATAAACGATGACGACGCCGCGCGGGCCGGGCAGTGGCGCGAAATTGACGCGCCAGCCGAACAGCGCAAGCGCGCGCACGGCAAAACGCTGGCGGCGCGTGGCGACATTGGACGTGGTGAGGAAATGGTCTGGCATAGCCACTGATTATCCGTCTTTTTATTGCTTGGCAGAAATGCCGTGTGAACGGCATGCGACAGAAGTTGTCTTGTCATGATTAAATCTGCAACTTCATGTCAATGTCCAAGAGGAACCATCAATGGCCGGAGCCAGCCTGTTAGCCTTGCTCGACGATATTGCGTCTGTCCTGGATGACGTCGCCACGATGACCAAGGTCGCTGCCAAGAAGACCGCCGGCGTGCTCGGCGACGACCTTGCGCTCAATGCGGAGCAGGTTTCCGGCGTGCGCGCCGAGCGCGAATTGCCGGTGGTGTGGGCGGTGGCCAAGGGCTCGCTGAAGAACAAGGCGATCCTGGTGCCGGCCGCGCTCGCCATCAGCGCCTTCGCGCCGTGGGCGGTGACGCCGCTGCTGATGGTCGGCGGCGCCTTCCTTTGCTACGAAGGCTTCGAGAAGCTCGCGCACAAGTTCCTGCACAACCCGCACGACGACGAAGCACACCGTGCCGAGCTGGCCGGGGCAGTGGCCAACCCCGCAGTGGACATGGTCGCATTCGAAAAGGAAAAGGTGCAGGGAGCGGTGCGCACCGACTTCATCCTGTCGGCGGAAATCATCGTGATCGCGCTCGGCACCGTCGCCGATGCCTCGTTCACGCAGCGTGTCGCGGTATTGACAGGCGTGGCCGCCATCATGACTGTCGGCGTGTACGGACTGGTCGCGGGCATCGTGAAGCTCGACGACGCCGGCCTGTACCTGAGCCGGGGCGGCAGCGGCCTGCGCCAGGCGCTGGGCCGGCTGCTGCTGCGTATTGCCCCGGTGCTGATGAAGTCGCTCTCCATCCTGGGCACCACGGCGATGTTCATGGTCGGCGGCGGCATCCTCGCGCACGGCATTCCAGCGGTGCACCACGCGATCGAAGGCGTCGCGCATGCGACCGGGGCGCTGGAACCGGTCACTTCGGCGCTCGGCAACGGCGTTGCCGGGATCATTGCGGGCGCCATCGTGCTGGCACTGGTGATCGTGGTCCAGCGCGTGCTGCGCGGATTCCGCAAAGCGGCCTGACACGCACTACCGGAGTGCAGCCCAAAACCAAAAGTGTCACCAGTTTGCAACCAAAAATTTCTAATCGGAAATGAGCTACCCGAAAGAGCAACCACTTTGATTGACTAATATCAATGAAATGTGGTTTCTCAAATTCGCGCTGCGCCGCAACAAATCATTCGACGTAGGATTTCGTGTACTGCAAAAAATAAAAAACACGTCTCCTGGGGGAATCCTTGTCCTTTCCACTGTCGCGCAAACCGGTTTCGATTGCCGCCTTGCTGGTGCTGGGGGCGGGATTGGCACTGACCGGCGTGATGACGGTCTGGCTGGCCGGCGCCGACGCGCGCCGTAACCAGCAATCCTTCGAGCACGCCGCCGACATCAGCCAAGCGGCTTTCCGGCATGAATTCGACGAGGCAATCAACGGGCTTGCCATCGTGAACCGGCGGATTGCAGGCAATGATGCGATCAGCCGGCGCCATTTCCATGGCCTCGCGATGCAGCTGGTTGAAATGCATCCCTACATCCAGGCCTTTTCTTACGCCCGCGTTGTGCCCGGTGATCAGCGACGCGCCTTTGAGGCCAAGTTGCGCGAGGAGCACGGCAACATCGTCGTCACCGAGATGCGCGACGGCGTGGCGGTGCCGGCGGGAGAGCGTCCGCATTACCTCGTGATCGACGACATCGCGCCGGAGCCGTCCAACCGCAAGGCGGTGGGCCTGGACATCTCCACGATTCCCGGCAAGGAAGCCGCGCTGGAACGGGCGCGCACGACCGGCCAGCCGAGCGCCACGGGCCTGTTCGCCTTCCCGCCGGAGGTCCCTGGCAAACACTCCTTCGCCGTCCTGATGCCGGTCTACCGTTCTGGAACCGCTGCACGGGACGACGCCGTGACCGGGTACACCACCGTCGTCCTGCATGCTCCGACTTTCGTGGAAAGCGTCTTGCGCCATGCCGCGCTGCTGCATCGGGAACAGACCGGACTCGGCATCTACATCGACGACGGCAAGCGCACCGAGCTGGTGTATCGCACCGGCGGCGGGGAAGATGATCGGATTCTCGATGACCCGGAGATTGCGACGGCAGACGGCAAGATTGGCATCGTACGCGAGGTTAATGCCGCCGGGCTGCGCTGGCTGGTCGTGAGCAGCCGGGCACCGGTTAGCGTCATGAGCGGGTCGGCGTGGGTGGCACTGGGAGCAGGCACATCGATATCCATCCTGTTCGCGCTCTACCTGCAATCGCTGGCCGTGCAAGCGTCGTACCTGACGCGCACCAACGCGCGGCTGCGCAGGAATATCGACTCGCGCAAGCGCATCGAGCATGCGTTGCGCGCCAGCGAGGAACGCTTCGAGAGCCTCGCCCGCATGTCGTCGGACTGGTACTGGGAGCAGGATGCGGAATTCCGCTTCACCAAGATCAGCAGCAACGCCGTCTTCGGCAGCGTGCCGACGTCGGAGCTGATCGGCAAGACCCGCAGCGAAATGCCGCTCGAGATCGATCCGGGGGAATTCGACGAACACCTGCAGGTGCTCAAGGCGCACGTATCCTTCACTGACCTCGAGTACCACGTGCGCGACCGCAACGGCAAGGTGCACTGGATGTCGGTCAGCGGCGAACCGCTGTTCGCACCGGATGGCACATTCCTCGGCTACCGCGGCACCGGCAAGGACATCACCGCGCGCAAGGAGACGGAACAGGCGCTCAGGCAGTCGCAGACCGAGCTGCGCGACCTGGCCGCGCACCAGGCACGCGTGAAGGAGGATGAGCGCAAGCGTATCGCGCGCGAAATCCACGACGACCTCGGCCAGAACCTGCTGGCGCTGCGCATCGACGTCCTGCTGCTGGAAGGCGAAATCCGCAAGCGCCTGCCGGAAGTCAATGACCGCGTCCACGGCCTGCTGTCGCACGTGGATAACGTGGTGCGCTCGATGCGCGCCATCATCAACGACCTGCGTCCGCCGGTGCTCGACCTGGGCCTGCAGTGTGCGTTCGAATGGCAGGTGCAGCAGTTCCGGCAGCGCAGCGGCATCGCCTGCACGCTCGACCTGGAGGACGGCAATGTCGACAGCGTGCTGGACGAGGAAGCCGCGACTTCCCTCTTCCGCATCCTCCAGGAATCGCTTACCAACGTCAGCCGGCATTCACAAGCTCGCCACGTGGACATCCGCCTCCATCGCAGCTTCGGCAGCCTGGTGCTGGAAATCTCGGACGACGGTGTAGGCGGCCAGTCGAACGACATGCGCAAGCCCCGCTCATTCGGCCTGATCGGCATCCGCGAGCGCGTCTACTCCCTCGGCGGCGAATTCCGCGTGGCCAGCACGCCCGGCAATGGGACCACGCTGACCATCATGATTCCCGCGACAGCGACTTCTGCCGCCGCCGCGTAGGGCACATCGGCTAGTTGTACAACAGCTCCGGCAGCCACATCCCGATCGCCGGGAACAGGTACAGCAGGATCAGCGCCAGCACCTGGATCGCCATGAAGGGCAGCATGCCAAGGAAGATCTGGTTCAGCGTCACATGCGGCGGCGACACGCCTTTCAGGTAGAACGCCGCCATCGCCACCGGCGGAGACAGGAAGGCTGTCTGCAGGTTGAGTGCGACCAGCAGGCCGAAGAACAGCGGATCGACGTCGAAGTGCGCCAGCAGCGGGATGAAGATCGGCATGAAGATCACGATGATCTCGGTCCATTCCAGCGGCCAGCCGAGCAGGAAGATGATGACCTGCGCCAGGATCATGAATTGCACCGGCGTCATGTCGAGCGACAGCACCCAGCTGTTGATGACTTCCTGACCGCCCAGCAATGCGAACGCCGCCGAGAAGATGCTCGATCCGACGAACAGCCAGCACACCATCGCGCTCGTCTTCGCAGTCAGGAACACCGACTCCTTGAGCACCGCGAAATTGAGCCGCTTGTAGGCCGCCGCCAGCAGCAGGCCGCCGAGCGAACCCATGGCCGCGGCTTCGGTCGGTGTCGCCAGGCCGAACACGATGGCGCCGAGCACCGCCATGATCAGGATCGCGAGCGGGAAGAAGGAACCGAGCAGCATCTTGAAGATCTCCAGCCGCGTGAAGCTGAAGATTGCGTAGAAGACGAGCATGGACGCCAGGCCGGCGCCGAAGGTGATCCAGTAGGACAGGGGCGCGGGCCTGGTTTCCGCCTCTTCCTGTGGCGGATTGATGTCGGTTTTTTCGGCCGGCGCCTTGTCCGCCGGCGCGGCGGGCGCGGGGATCGCGGTCGCTTCCGCCTTCTTGTCGTCGGATGGCGGTTCGGCGAGGTCGCCGGAAGCCGGCGGCTCGGCCAGTCCATCCTCGGCCGGTGGCTCGGCGAGGTCAGCGCCACCGGCCTCCTGGCCCGAATCCATGCCTTCGCCCATCTGCACCACGCCGGTCATGTCCTGCTTCTCGACCGTCGTCACCGCGCGGTAGCTGACACCCATGACCAGCGCGAAGGCGATGGCGGGCAGCAGCGTGATGCCGAGCTGGCCGAGCAGGGTTTGCGTGCTCACGCCGTTGTGGCTGCCGCGCAGCGCGCCGAGCAGGCCGGCCACTGCGTTGCGGCTGCCGCTCTGTCCGGTCGCCGTCGCCCATTGCGGCAGCGGCACTTTGCGATCCTCCTCGGCCAGCGGCGGCGCGTAATCCGGCCTGAGCTTCGCCATCAGGACCACATAGCCGAGATACAGCGTGGCCAGCATGATGCCGGGGAAGAAGGCGCCTGCGTAAAGCTTGACGACGGATACGCCGGCGGTGGCGCCGTACACGATCAGCAGCACCGACGGCGGAATCAGGATGCCGAGGCAGCCGCCGGCGGTGATGGTGCCGGCCGACAGCCTGACGTTGTAACCTGCCTTGAGCATCGCCGGAAACGCCAGCAGGCCCATCAGCGTCACCACGGCACCGACGATGCCGGTGGCAGTGGCGAAAATTGCGCAGGTGACGATGGTGGCCACCGCCAGCGAACCGGGCACGCGCGCCATTGCCAGGTGCAGGCTGCGGAACAGGCGGTCGATCAGGTTGGCGCGCTCCACCAGGTAGCCCATGAACACGAACAGCGGGATCGAGATCAGCACGTCGTTGGACATCACCGCGTACGCGCGCTGCACCATCAGGTCGAGCGTGAGCCCCACCGCTTCCTGCGGGTTGCGGCTGCTGTACGCGAGCCACGCGAAGAACACGCCCATGCCCATCAGCGTGAATGCCGTGGGAAAGCCGAGCATGATGGCGACCACCACCAGCGCGAGCATCAGCAGTCCGAGATGGCCGTTGGTCATTTCCGAGGGCGGGGGCATGAGGACGAAGACGCCGACCACCACCATCGCCATGATGGACAGACCGAACCAGACTTCCTTCCTCATGGCTGATCCCCTTTCTTGTGGGTGACAAACTGGTCCAGCTTTGCGATGTCCTCGTCCTTGACCTTCACCATTTCCTTGAGCTTGTCGACATCGACTTCCTCGACGTCCTCTTCACGCGCCGGCCAGTCGCCGTCCTTGAGGCAGGCGATGCAGCGCACGATCTCGACCAGGCCCTGCGCCAGCAGCAGCGCGCCGGCGATCGGGATGACCGTCTTGAAGGGATAGAGCGGCGGGCCGTTGGCCGTCAATGTGGAATGCTCGTTGATGGCCCAGGATTCGGACGCGTAGCTGTAGCCGGCCCACACCAGGGCGACGATGCCGGGGATGAAGAACAGGATATAAAGAATCAGGTCGAGCGCGGCCTGCAGGCGCGGCGGGAAGAATCCGTACAGCACGTCGCCGCGCACATGGCCATCCTTGGACAGCGTATAGGCGCCGGCCATCATGAAGGCGGTGCCGTACATCATGATCATCAGGTCGAAGGACCACGCGTTCGGCTTGTTCAGCACGTAACGCGAGAACACTTCCCATGAAACCTGCAAGGTGAGCGCCAGGATGAGCCAGGCGAAGGCCTGCCCCACCCAGGTGCTCACCCTGTCGACGAAGAACAGGAGTTTTTGCATGGTCGAAGCCTCGTGAGGCGACGGCCCCGTGCGAGCAGGCCGCCGCGGCGATCGGAGAACACACCATCCCGCGGCGGGATGGTGTTGCGTTCACTGCGCTGGCTGATCAGCCCTTCTTGGGCGGCTGCTTCTTGCCGAAGTAGTGGTTGTAGGCCATGCGTCGCGGATTGTTGGTGTCCATGTCCCACTTCACCGCGCGCTCGGCGAAGGTGCGCATCGAGGCTTCGACTTCCTTGAACAACGGATTGCCTTCGCCCTTCTTCGCCACCACCTCGTCCCAGACATTGAGCTGGTCCTGCAGGAAGGTGTCCGGGGTCTTGTAGAACTTCACGCCGTTCTTGGTCTGCAGCTCGCGGTAATCGGTGGAGTAACGGTCGACCGCCTTCCACGACATGTCGGCCGATGCGGCTTCGACCGCGTTCTCGATGATGGCCTTGAGCTTGGCCGGCAGCGCGTTGAACTTCGTCTTGTTGAAGGTGATCTCGAACTGTTCCGAGCTCTGGTGGAAGCTCTGCAGCATGCAGATCTTCGACACGTCGGGGAAGCCGAGGATGCGGTCCGATGTGGCGTTGTTGAATTCAGCGCCGTCGAGCAGGCCGCGGTCCATGGCCGGCACGATTTCGCCGCCGGGCAGCGCGTTCACCGCCGCGCCCATCGAGGTAAACAGGTCGATCGCGAGGCCGTTGGTGCGGTACTTCAGGCCCTTGAAGTCGGCGGTCTTGGTGATCGGTTTCTTGAACCAGCCGAGCGGCTGGGTCGGCATCGGGCCGTACAGGAAGGAGACGATATTGGCGCCGATGGAG
>NZ_LSTO01000002.1:64187-69564 GCF_002211445.1 Noviherbaspirillum denitrificans
TTCGTCGGCCTTGAAGCGGTGCAGGGCGAACTTGTCTTCGTTGGCGTAGATGGCGACGGTGCGGATGCCGAGTTCGGCAGCCGCCCGCATGACGCGGATGGCAATCTCGGAGCGGTTGGCAACGAGTATCTTGCGTATGGGATGGCGATGCTGGGTTGTCTTCATTGTAGTTGTCATGCAAGGTTAAGAATTCTGCTGGCGAAAGGATACGACATCGGGGAGCGCAACTGCGTGAAAGTTTTTCAGCGGGTATGGGTCCCTCCGTCTCCAAGCCTGTTTATCGCTTGCATGATCCCGCAAATGGGGAAAAAAGCCCCCCACGGCGCGGGTGGTGTTGTGCTTCAGACAGCATTGAGGGGCAGTTTGAGGTAACTGATCCCATTGCCCTCGGCGGGCGGCATGGAGCCCGCACGGATGTTGACCTGGATGGATGGCAGGAAAAGCGTCGGCATGTCGAGGCCGGCATCGCGCTTCTCCCGTATCGCGACGAATTGATCCTCGCTGATGCCTTCGCGGACATGAGCGTTGCCGGCTCGCTGTTCGGCAACGGTTGTTACCCAGGCAGGCGCACGGCCCGGAGGAGGATAGTCGTGGCACATGAACAAGCGTGTGTCGCCGGGAAGTGACAGCAGCCGCTGGATCGACCGGTAAAGGGAGCGCGCGTCACCGCCGGGAAAGTCGCAGCGCGCCGTGCCGACATCGGGCATGAACAGTGTGTCGCCGACGAAAACCGTATCCCCGATGCGATAGGCGACGTCCGCCGGCGTATGCCCGGGAACAAAGATGGCGCGCGCATGGAGGGCACCGATGCGGAAGGATTCATCCTCTTCGAACAGGTGGTCGAATTGCGATCCGTCCTGGGCAAAACCGGCCTCGAGATTGAACAGCTGCTTGAAGACGCCCTGTACCTTGCCGATGTACGCGCCAATGGCGATTTTCCCGCCGATTTCGTCCTTGAGGTACTTCGCCGCAGACAGGTGATCCGCGTGGGCATGGGTCTCGAGAATCCACTCCGTTTTCAACGAATGCTCGCGTACGAACCGGACAAGCTTGTCGGCCGATGCGGTATGGGTGCGAGCAGACTTCGGATCGTAATCCAGGACCGGATCGATGATGGCGGCATGGCTGCCAGGACCATCATGAACTACATGGCTGATGGTGCCGGTGATGCCGTCGTAAAAAGAGTCGACTTGCGGGTTCATGGTTTTCTCCCTGTGTGCTTCAATATTATATGATATTATATAATATGAATATGTGAATTGATTAGCGAGGAATTTCAGCAGCATGGAAACAAGCGCTATTGTCGACATTGAACGCATGCGTGCGGCCGCCAAGGATGCGACAGCGGTGCTGCGTACGCTTGCAAATGAAGACCGCCTGCTCCTCCTGTGCCAGCTTGGCCAGGGGGAAAAGTCGGTGGGCGAGCTGGAAAGCCTGCTGGATATCCGCCAGCCCACGCTGTCGCAGCAGCTCGGTGTTTTGCGTACAGAGGGCTTGGTCAATACGCGTCGCGACGGGAAACGGATCTTCTATTCGGTCGCCGATCCGAAGGTGCTGGCCTTGCTCGGCGTCCTGTACCAGTTGTATTGCCCGGACAGCGAAGGAGAAAAGACATGACGATCGATTGGAACAATTTCACGCCACAGGCAGCGCTCGCCGGTGGCTTGCTCATCGGTGTGGCGGCAGGCGCGCTCGCGCTTTTCAACGGCCGGATCGCGGGCATCAGCGGCATAGTCGCAGGCGTGTTGCGGCCGAGGGATGGTGTCCCGGCATGGCGCTTGGCCTTCATTGCCGGCCTGGTGGGGGCACCGGCTTTATACGGCGTATTCGCGACGCTGCCAGAGGCCGATATCAGTGCGAATTGGATGGTGCTGGTGGCGGCCGGCCTGCTGGTCGGTGTCGGTTCGCGCTATGGATCCGGCTGCACGAGCGGCCACGCGGTATGTGGCCTGTCACGCCTGTCCCCCCGTTCGCTCGTCGCGACACTTGTCTTCATGGGAAGCGGATTCCTGACCGTCTTCGCCGTGCGGCACCTGTTAGGAGGGTAAGCCATGAATGTCTTGTTTGCATTCATCGCGGGATTGCTGTTCGGGACCGGACTGATCGTTGCCGGGATGGCGAATCCGGCAAAAGTCCTGGGCTTCCTGGATCTTGCAGGAGCGTGGGATCCCTCGCTGGCGCTCGTCATGGTCGGCGCCATCAGTGTCGGCCTCGTGGCATTCGCAATTGCGCGGCGGCGGTCAATGTCATTGCTCGGCCTGCCCATGCAATTGCCGTCGGCGCGTCATATCGATCGGCGGCTGTTGCTCGGCAACTTTGTCTTTGGCATCGGCTGGGGACTAGCGGGGATTTGCCCGGGGCCCGGCCTGGTTCTCGTCGGTGCCGGTAGCGCGAAGGGATTGATCTTCGTTGCCGCGATGCTTGCAGGTATGGCGCTGTTCGACTTGCTCGAGTCGCGCGCCACACGTTTCATCGGCCGCTCCAAGTCCGCTTAACCAGTCACTCGACCAAAAAAAAGCCACGGCTTTGAGGGCCGTGGCTTTTTGCTTATCGAGGAAAAACTATCGCTGATCAGCCGAAGTTCTTCGCCACGAAATCCCAGTTGACCAGGTTCCAGAATGCTTCGAGGAACTTGGGACGGGCATTGCGGTAATCGATGTAGTACGCGTGCTCCCACACGTCGCAGGTCAGCAGCGGCTTGTCCGCAGTGGTCAGCGGGGTGGCGGCGTTGGAGGTGTTGACGATGTCGACGGAGCCGTCGGCCTTCTTCACCAGCCAGGTCCAGCCGGAACCGAAGTTGGTCGTGGCGGACTTGGTGAATTCTTCCTTGAACTTGTCGAAAGAACCCCACTTCGCGTTGATCGCGTCAGCAACTGCACCGGCCGGCGCACCGCCGCCATTCGGCTTCAGGCAGTTCCAGAAGAAGGTGTGGTTCCACACCTGGGCGGAGTTGTTGAACAGGCCGCCGGACGACTTCTTGATGATGTCTTCCAGGGAGGCGTTTTCAAACTCGGTGCCCTTGATGAGGTTGTTCAGGTTGGTGACATAGGTCTGGTGGTGCTTGCCGTAGTGGTATTCCAGCGTCTCCTTGGACATGTGCGGTTGCAGTGCGTCCATTGCGTAGGGGAGCGGGGGCAGGGTGTGTTCCATGGCGTTTCCTTTCTTCGTTACGGTCGATATTTTTTTTGAAAGGGGTTAATTGTAAGACGGATGCCGACAGGTTGCATGAAAGTCCTCATTGATCTTCGGCCAACCGGCAGCGGAAATGCATTCCCGGGGGCTATTCAAGCGTCGGCTGCACGCTGGCGATGCCCACTTCGGCCGATCCTTCCGCCAGCCGGACCGTCACCGTTTCTCGCGGATGCAAATCTTTCGGTGCGCGGACAATCCGGCCTTTACCGTCCAGCACCATCGCGTAGCCACGTTCCAGCGTACGCTGCGGATTGAGCAGCTCGAGCTGTGCCTCCAGGGACGCCAGGGCTTGCCGCCGCTGGGAAACGAGTGTGGTCATGCGGGTGCCGAGGCGACGCGCGTCGTCCTTTAGACGCGCACGGGCCGAACTGGTTTTCGGCAGCTGTCCGGCGAGCCGGGTCTGCAGGTGCGAGAGAGAAAACCGCGCTTCACCAAGCGGTGCGCGGGTGGCATGGGCAAGACGGGTTTGCAAGCCTTGCAGCTTGAGCCTTTCATGGGAGATGTAGGACAAAGGGCTGACGAGACGGCGTGAAAACCAGTCGAGGGTCTGTGCTTTCTCGGACAGCTGACGCTTGAACGCGCGGGTCAGGTCGTCGGCATGCGCGCCGAGGGTGGCCATCCAGTCGGCGCGAGGGGCCGCGGCCATTTCTGCAGCAGCGGTCGGCGTCGGCGCGCGCAGGTCGGCGGCAAAGTCGGCAATGGTCACGTCCGTCTCGTGTCCGACGCCGGAAATGACAGGCATGGAACAGGCGGCGATCGAGCGCGCGACGGCTTCCTCGTTGAAGGACCACAGGTCTTCGATGCTGCCTCCGCCGCGGCATACCAGCAGCACATCGCATTCCGCGCGCGTCGAAGCGGTATCGATGGCTTGCGCGATTTTCTGTGCCGAGCCTTCGCCTTGCACGGGCGCCGGATAGAGGATGACGCGGACGTGCGGCGCGCGGCGGCGCAGCGTGGTCAGGATGTCGCGCAGCGCCGCTGCCTGCGGGCTGGTTACGATGCCGATCGTGCGAGGGAAGAGGGCGAGCGGGCGTTTGCGCGCCGGGTCGAACAAGCCTTCGGCGTTCAGTTTTTCCTTGAGCCGCAGGAAGGCTTCGTAGAGGTTGCCCACGCCGGCGCGGCGGATTGCCTCGACATTGAGCTGGTAGTCGCCGCGCGGGGCATACAGGGTGACGAGGGCGCGCACTTCCACCTTGTCGCCCTCGCGCGGCATGAAACCCGCATACTGCGCGCGGCCGCGGAACATGACGGCGCGCACCTGCGCCGCATCGTCCTTGAGCGTGAAGTACCAGTGACCCGATGCCGCTTTGGTGAAATTGGAAATTTCGCCGGATATCCAGGCAAGCGGGAAACTGCGCTCGAGCATGCGTGCCACGGCCTGGTTCAGGGCCGAGACCGTCAGCACAGAAGGCGCCCCGCTTGAGGTTTCGAAAGTGTTTCCAGCATTCATGCGGTCCTCCGGGGAAAAACCTGTCCACAGCCGCGCCAAATGGTCATTTGCCTGAAATAATTGGTTACAAACAACGGGGTGCTAAGATAAGTAACTGATTTCATTGAAAAAAGTGTTTCAGGCGATGAAGTGCTTTCCTGTTGAAAATCCTTTGGAATCAAGCACTTTTACCCAACCCGCAGATTTGCCCACAAAGTTATCCACAGGGGATGTGCAGAAGTTTTTCGGTGGTATCCCCATCGTGCGCGCTTGCCCGCGGCGTCTCAACACGATACATTCTGCATCCGACTGAATTCTCACCCAAGGAGCCTGTTTTGCTCGCCATTCTCCAAGCGGCCGGCTGGCCGATCTGGCCGCTGCTGATTGCTTCCGTTATCGGATTGGCACTCATTATCGAGCGCGTATTGTACCTGCGCCGCAGCCGCATCCTTCCGAACAGCCTCCTGGAAGAAGTGATCCGCGTTTATCACAATGGCAAGATCAGCCCCGAAGTCCTGAAAAACCTGGAACACAATTCTCCGCTGGGCCGCGTGCTCGCCGCCGGCCTGCGCAACGTCAATGCGCCGCGCGAAGTGATGAAGGAATCGATCGAAGAGGCCGGCCGCGGCACCGCACACGACCTCGAACGCTTCCTCACCACGCTCGGCACCATTGCCACGCTCGCGCCGCTGATGGGCCTGTTCGGCACCGTGGTCGGCATGATCGAAATCTTCGGCTCGCAAAATGCGGCGGGGG
>NZ_LSTO01000002.1:69574-72901 GCF_002211445.1 Noviherbaspirillum denitrificans
GCTCACCTCGCGCACGCGGGTGTCGAATGCGGACTGCACCGTCTGCGTCACGGAGCCGCGCGCATCGTCCCACAACGTGTAGGTCACGAGCAGCGAACCGATGAGCACGAGCGCCGTCAGCAGGTCGCGCGCGCGGATCAGTTCGGGCACCCTTCTGCCTTGCTCTTCGACCTGCTTCATGGAATGCTCCGCGGACGGCGGATGGGAGACCGCGGTATCCACTGCATCATCGCCTTCCGGCGGCGGTCTGCCGGTCATGCGGCGCAAAAGTCTCCGAAATCCTTGTCATTGATTATCAGGCCTCCTCAAAAGATTTAAGACAAGAAAGCGCGCCAAGGGTTTTTGATACGTCACAAATCTTGTTCCACCGCGTCTGGCTGCACGGCAATTCCGCCGGACTGGCATGGCGGGCAGGCCGGTCCACATGCTTTTTTGCTTTGCGCTACACTCGATTGTTCCCTCCCGTCATCCGAGATCCGCCATGCTGACCGCCACCCGCGCCCCGCAACTCAAGACCGTTCTCCTTGCCAGCGGCCTCGTGCTGACACTTGCCATGGGGGTACGCCACGGCTTCGGATTCTGGCTGCAGCCGATCTCGCAGGCGCATGGCTGGACGCGCGAAACCTATTCGCTGGCGATGGCCTTGCAGAACCTGTTGTGGGGTGCATTCGGCCCCTTCGCCGGCATGGCGGCCGACCGCTTCGGGACCGCGCGCGTGGTGATCGTGGGCGCGCTGCTCTATGTCGGCGGCTTGCTGTGGATGGCCACCGTGTCGGAGCCGACCGCATTCATCGTCGGCTCCGGCGTGCTGATCGGCGCGGCCCTGGCGTGCACCGCATTCGGCGCGGTCAGCGGCATCATCGGACGCACCGCACCGGAAGCGAAACGCTCCTGGGCCTTCGGCATTTCCGGTGCGGCAAGTTCCTTCGGCCAATTCCTGATGATGCCGGTGGAACAACAATTGATTTCCGCCAGCGGCTGGCAGAACGCCTTCTACATCCTCGCCGGATTGGTGGGGCTGGTGATGCTGCCGATGGCCTTCGGCCTGCGCGAGTTGCCGCACGAGAAGGCATCCGGCCCGCAGCAGAGCATGGGCGAAGCGATCCGCGAAGCGTTCGCCTACCGTCCCTTCCAGTTGCTGGTGGCGGGTTATTTCGTGTGCGGCTTCCAGCTGGTCTTTGTCGGCGTGCACATGCCCGCCTACCTCAAGGACAAGGGCATCACCGACCCGAACGTTGCGGTGACGGCGCTGGCGCTGATCGGTTTGTTCAACATCTTCGGTTCCTACTACGCCGGCAAGTTCGGCAGCTTCCTGCCCAAGCGCTACCTGCTGTCGGCGATCTACCTCGCCCGCGCGGTGGTGATCAGCCTGTTCCTGCTGGCGCCGCTGACGCCGTTGTCGATCTACCTGTTCGCCGCCGCCATCGGCCTGCTGTGGCTGTCGACGGTGCCGCTCACCAACGGCGTGATCGCCGGCATCTTCGGCGTGAAATACATGTCGATGCTGTCGGGCTTCGTGTTCTTTTCGCACCAGGTCGGCAGCTTCATGGGCGTATGGCTGGGCGGCTACCTGTTCACGCGTGACGGCAACTACAACACCGTATGGGGCATCATCATTGCGCTCGGCGTATTTGCCGCGCTGGTGAACCTGCCGATCAACGAAAAAGCCATCGTGCGCCGGCCGCAACCCGTGACAGCCTGACATGCGCGACGGACTGAAACGCTTCCTGCTCGGCATCGCCATCGCGGCGGTGCTGGCGGTGGTGTTCGTCGCTTACCTGCGCCCTTCCTTCATGTTCGACCTCGCCAACCGCATCCTCCTATGCTTCTGAATCCCGCTTCCCTGCCCGCTGCACGCGCGGCCGTGCAAGACCTCGGCGCATCGCGCATCCGTGAAGTCGCCAATGCCGGCATCGGCCTGCAAGACGTGCTGCCCTTCTGGTTCGGCGAGCCCGACCAGGAAACGCCCGCTTTCATCCGCGAAGCCGCCAAGCAATCGCTGGACGCGGGCGATACCTTCTACACGCACAACTTCGGCATCCCGCCGCTGCGCGAAGCGATCGCCGCCTACCTGTCCGCGCTGCATCGCCCGATCGCGTCGAGTCGGGTCGCGGTGACATCGTCGGGCGTGTCGGCGCTGATGCTGCTGGCGCAGCTCATCGTCAATCCCGGCGATCGTGTCGTTGCGGTCACGCCGCTGTGGCCCAACCTGGTCGAGATCCCGAAGATCCTCGGCGCGGAAGTGGTGAAGGTGCCGCTACAGTTCGGCCAGACCTGGGAACTCGACGTGCAGCAATTGCTGGACGCGCTCACACCCGGCACGAAGGCAGTGCTCATCAATTCGCCGAACAACCCGACCGGATGGGTGATCACGAAGGAGCAGCAGGAAATCATCCTCGCGCACTGCCGCAAGCATGGCATCTGGATCCTCGCGGACGATGTGTACGAACGCCTCGTGTACGACGGCGCGCCCGGACAACGCGCGTGCGCGCCGTCCTTCCTCGACCTCGCCGCGCCCGAAGACCGGCTGGTATCGGCCAACAGTTTTTCCAAGTCCTGGCTGATGACCGGTTGGCGCCTGGGCTGGGTGGTCGCCCCGGAACCGCTGATGGCCGACCTCGGCAAGCTGATCGAGTACAACACCTCGTGCGCCCCCGGCTTCGTGCAACGCGCGGGCGTGACCGCCATCGAACGCGGCGAAGAAATCATCGCGCACACCCTGTCGCGTTACCAGGCGGCGCGCGACTTTCTCTATGAGCGGCTGAATGCGCTGCCCGGCATCACGACGCCGAGGCCGAAGGGCGCGATGTACCTGTTCTTCCGTGTCGACGGCGCGCAGGACACGCTGGCGCTGTGCAAGCGGATGGTGGTGGAGGCAAAGCTGGGGCTGGCACCTGGCAATGCGTTCGGGCCGGAAGGCGAAGGGTATGTCCGCTGGTGCTTTGCGAGTTCGATCGAACGGCTGGATGAGGGGGTGAACCGGCTGGCGGCGTTTCTCTCCCGATAATTACCGGCTCTGCGCGGTCGCCGCCGCCCCGCCCTCGCCGGCCCCTCTCACGAATTCATAGGTATCGCTGTGCTGGTTCTGCCCGGTCCTGCCGTGGGTATTGATCACGACCTGGCCGGCTTCCATGCTGCCGTCGTAGCCCGCCGGTTCGCCGGCGGTAGTGAAGAAGAGCAGGCGGCTGCCCTGGATGCGGATGGTGCCGCGCTCGTTGTTCGGCTCCTCGCGGACGAACCATGGCCATACCTGGTCTGGCGTACCGGCAGAGCGCACCGTGATGAAGGTGCCATCGGGATAGAAGCGGAAGTATTTCCAGGACAGCC
>NZ_LSTO01000002.1:72911-74413 GCF_002211445.1 Noviherbaspirillum denitrificans
TGCACCGCCTGGATGTGGATGTGCTAAAGGTAGATAAGGCATTTACTACGGCGCTCTCCGATGGTTCCGAGGGAGAGGTACTGTTTCGAGCAATCGTCTCAATGGCCGACGCGCTCGACATGACCGTCGTTGCCGAAGGCGTCGAAACTCGCGAGCAGCTAAATATCCTTCAAGAGCTGAAGTGCACGGAAGTACAAGGCTATATCGTTTCAAAAGCGTTGAGTGCCGACGAAATTCCACGAATGATGGTCAGGGGTTCCCTATTTCCACCGATGCCTGCGCTGGCTCTGGCATAGCAATCTAGCATGCAGGGTTAATCGTTGATGAGAGCGTGCGGAGGACTCCATCGGAGTATTGCGGCTATCCGTAGCAAGACCCATTTTGCGTCTGCCGTAGACGTCCACCCGGTAGCAAGTATGCCAGGCATGAACAGCTCGAGAACGTTCTGCTCGCTCAAATGCGCAAGTTCTTTTTGCTTGGCTTCGAATGCCTTCTTTGCCAATTTCAGGGCAAGGTCTTCACAGGCATCCCAGCGAGTGTAGAGCTCGCACGGGCTGCAACCAGGGGCGTACAGCTGCTCTTTGTACTTGGTAAAAAAGGACGATATTGGCTTTTTATCGCTGCCACTGCACAAATGCACAGGCAAGGGGAAATCTGCCGGCACAAGGGCGTACTTTGCATCTGTACGACCGCTAAGCGAATCAGTATTTTTCATTTTGCTGGCCGTCGGCAGGGCGTCGCGCGAGGAGAGTACGCGGAATGCGAACCACACAAGCAGACCAAGGAGGCTTCACAGATAAAGCAAGTCGGCCAGCTTCTGCTCGATAGTCTTTTGCCATGGTTTAACACCATTTGGAAAGGACGTGCCAGATACAATTGTGTGCCCTGCAACCAAATGCACGTTCACCTAACTCTCCAATCCTGCAATTGACCTCTCAGCTGTTACCAATCGATTTCAACTTCCTCATCTTCATGGCGAGAGCGCTGATACCCGACAAGCGCATTGCTATCTGTTATCCTGGTCTCGGGTAGAGCTTCATTTGCGGACAACACGCCGACCAATTGAAGATTATCTGTGAGTTGTTCTTGTACCAGTGAAGCATTCGCCTCCCTTCGGTTCTTAAGTTTTTCGCCCCGCTTTGGTTTGGGAATAACGATACCGTCTATTTCTTGCAAAATCTTGCCTTTCTTCATTGAAAGCGTCCCAAGGCGAGCCTTTTCATACTTCTGCTTACGGACATCTGCGTTCTTCAATCTATTGATGAATGACCGCTGCCATTTCATTGCATTCCCTGTTGATGTTCACGTAAAAGTGACCCACGATTTTCATCGAATTTTGACCCACCCTTTTTATGCGTAGACGGCTACGCTGCTGTGGATAAGTCTTCGGTCGCTAGTCCTGTTTCTCCCTTCTTCGAGCCCTTTCTGGGGGATGTCTTCCGCGTCGATTCACTGTGCCTGAAGCGCCAGGAATCATTGCCGGTCTCAATAATATGGCAGTG
>NZ_LSTO01000002.1:74423-97301 GCF_002211445.1 Noviherbaspirillum denitrificans
CAAATTTGAGGGCGCCTATTATGGGCGCAATTCGTTCAGCGTGCCGAAGCGGTCATCTTGAAGATCGCCTGCGCATTGCCGGCGTCGAAGCCGAGGTCGAGCGCGTCACCATCCACCGTGCGGTCACGGCTGATGAATTCGTAGAAGCTGCCCGGCACTTCACGCTGCACGAAACCGCCCTGCCCGTCCCCGAACCGCCGGATGACCGGATCCGCCCTGAATGCAGTCTGGCGGATGCGCCCGCTCTGCGACACTTCCACCGCTTTTTTCATCGGCCGCCCGAGCGCCGCCTGCTCGCGGGTCAGCCTCTCCAGGTCGCCGACACGGTCGGTGACATGGTTGAATGCGTTGCCCTCGGTGGCGATCCATGCCATTTCATGCGATTCGGCGAGCAGGATTTCATAATCTGCCAGCGTGGGGATGGCATGTTGCCGGCCGAAGCATGTCTCGAGCTGCGGCAGCAGGTCGGCAGCATCGTCGAAAGTCAGTCGGCCATCCCTCGCCAGTTCATGCAGCAGGCATTGCGCATGGGGCGAAAGCGGATCCTTCGAAGTCGAAAGGACGCGCGTCACCGCATCCTGGAAGCCACTGGAAAAGCGCTCCGGATGCAGTTCGCTGACAAAGAACTGCGCGATCTCCTCGGGATTGTCCGCATGCGCATAGGAGCGTCCGGTCATGCCTATCCTGTCCAGCCGGAACACGCCATTCAGGCGATAACCCAGCGGCTCAAGGATGCGAGTGAATGCAACCTCGCCGGGCGGCAAGGCGCCGTTGCGGTTCCAGCGCACCGTGCGCAGCGCGCCATGGTCGTGAAAGACCTTGCCGCCACGCGCTGCGACGTCCTCCGTGTATTCCCTGCCGCTTGGCACGCGCGCGAGCAGGTCGATAAACAGCACCATGTTCAGCGCCTGCGCGATTTCCTTGCGCGACACCCAGCCGCATTCCCAGACGCTGAAGCCCGTCGGGATAGTCATGAGGCGCATGGCGCGCGCGGCATTGTCCGCGCCGATGGCTCTTTCGACGAGATTGAAGAGATTGCTGTTGTGCGATGCCATGGATGAATCCTTTCGATGACAAAAAAATTCCCCCCGCGCCTGCCGTACAGGCGCGTGCATTCATGCGTGCGGGGAGTCTTGCGAATCAGAGATCGAAGCTGATGCCTTGCGCCAGCGGCAAGGCGTGGCTGTAGTTGACCGTGTTGGTGGCGCGGCGCATGTACGCCTTCCATGCATCGGAACCGGATTCGCGGCCGCCGCCGGTTTCCTTCTCGCCGCCGAATGCGCCGCCGATCTCGGCTCCGCTCGGGCCGATGTTCACATTGGCGATGCCGCAGTCGCTGCCGCTCGCCGACATGAAGCGTTCCGCCTCGCGGATATCGGTGGTGAAGATGCTCGACGACAAGCCTTGCGGTACCTCGTTGTTCCACGCAATCGCCTCGTCCAGCGTGCGGTAGCGCACGACATACAGAATAGGTGCGAAGGTTTCGTGGTGCATGACTGCCGTTTGTGCGGGCATCTCGACCAGCGCCGGGCGCACATAGAACCCGTCACCGCCACCTTCCGGCTGCACGCGCTCCCCGCCGGTCACGGTGCCGCCATCCGCTTTCGCCTTTGCCAACGCATTCTGCATCGCGTCGAATGCGCTGCCGTCGATCAGCGGACCGACCAGCGTGCCTTTCTCCAACGGATTGCCGATGGGCAGGGATGCATACACTTTCTTGAGGCGCGGCAGAAGCGCGTCAGCGACGCTCTCGTGCACGAACAACCTGCGCAGCGTGGTGCAGCGCTGCCCCGCGGTTCCGACTGCGGAGAACACGATGGCGCGCGTTGCCAGTTCGAGATCGGCGCTGGGCGCGACGATCATCGCGTTATTGCCGCCCAGCTCGAGGATGGTGCGCGCCAGCCGCTGCGAACATGCCTGGGCGACGGCGCGTCCCATGCGCGTGCTGCCAGTGGCGCTGACCAGCGGCACGCGCGGATCATCGACCAGTAATTGCCCGCGCTCATGTCCGCCAATGATCAGCTCCGACAACCCTGCAGGCGCCTCGCTGCCGAAGCGCGCCGCGGCCTTCTCGAACAAGGCTTGCACGGCAAGCGCGGTGAGCGGCGTTTTCTCGGAAGGCTTCCACACCACGCTATTGCCGCACACGAAAGCCAGCGCGGCATTCCATGACCACACCGCGACCGGGAAGTTAAAGGCCGAGATGACGCCGACCACGCCGAGCGGATGCCAGGTTTCCATCATGCGATGGCCGGGACGTTCCGACGCAATCGTCAGTCCGTACAGCTGGCGCGACAGCCCGACCGCGAAGTCGCAGATGTCGATCATCTCCTGCACTTCACCCAGACCTTCCTGCAGGATCTTTCCCGCCTCCATCGTGACCAGCCGGCCGAGCGCCTCCTTGTGCGTGCGCAGTTCCTCGCCAAACAGTCGGATCAGTTCGCCGCGCCTCGGTGCAGGCACATTGCGCCATGCACGGAAAGCGGCATCGGCGCGCCCGATCTTTTCCTTCACCGCGTGCGGAGTATCCGCGTGCAATGAGGCAAGCGTCTCGCCGGTGATCGGGGTCCTGCTGTGAATATCGTTGCCTGCGTAATGCGACAGGTCCGCGCCCATCGCCGACAACAGCTCGTGTACGGTCTCCATTGTTGTTTTCCTCATTCAAGCGGCATAAACACGGCCGAAGCGGTTTGCCAGGAAATCTTGCAGCTTCGCCTGTTCCTGCCTGATCAACCCCTTCTTCGGCAACTTGCCCTGCATCACCAGGTCCACCATCGTGCAAATGCCCGCCGCGGTCGTCACCTGGATCGCCGACAGCAGCTGGCCGTTGACGTGCTGGCTGTAGATCTTCTTCGCATAGGTTTCCTGCTCCAGCCGGCCTTCCCGCATGCCGCAGACGCTGGTAAATACCAGCACCACATCCTGCTTGGTGATCGGAATCGAGGATTCGAGCACTTCCTTGAGGATGGGCCGGCGGTCGAGCAGGCCGAGCTGCAGGTCGCGCACCAGCATCTTGATGATATCCCTGTGCCCCGGATAACGCACGGTCTTGTAGTTCAGGTTCTGCACCTTGCCGGCAAGGCTTTCGCACAGGGTGCCGAGGCCGCCGGAGGTATTGAAGGCTTCATAGTCGATGCCGTCCAGCGAGAAGTGTTCCACCTCCTCCAGCGCCGATACCTCGCGCAGCTGGCCGTCGACGATGGCCTCGCACGGGTTGCAGTACTCATTGATGAGGCCGTCGGTGCTCCAGGTCAGGTTGTACTTGAGCGCATTGCTCGGAAAGGTCGGCAAGGCGCCGACGCGCATGTGCACGTCGCGCAACTTGTCGAACCGGCTTGCCACATCATTGGCCACAATGGAAATGAAGCCTGGGGCCAGGCCGCATTGCGGCACGAAGGCGGTGGACGCATCCTCCGCGAGTTGCTTGACCACGCGCGTGCTTTCCACGTCCTCGGTCAGGTCGAAGTAATGCGAGCCCGCCTTTTTGGCCGCGCCGGCGATCACGGGCGTGAGGAAGTAGGGACAGGCGGACAGGGTGACGTCATGGCCGTCGATGAGGTCAACCACGGTCTTTTCGTCGGCGATGTCGGCGTGCGCCGTCGTCACCTCCGGGAATTTCATCGCGTCCACATGCGCGAGGCGCTGCGGGTCGCGGTCGGCCACCGTGATCTTATAGTCGCCGGTATGCGACAGCAGGTTCAGGATGGCATCGCCGATCTTGCCGGCGCCGAGGAGAATCAGTTTGGTCTTCATTTTCTTGCTCTCTTGTTGTGGGGTGAAACGATGCAAAAAGTCTAAGGCCGGGCCGTGTCAGAAAATAGAGAGCAAAGCGTCGTCATACTGTATGATTTCGCTACAATTCGTCGAAAAGACAGGACATATCGCACAAAATGAAACCCGCACTGGATGAGATCGACAACCAGATCCTCGCCTTGCTGATGGACGACGCCCGCATGCCGGTCGCCACCATTGCCAAGCGCGTCGATATCGCGCGTACGACTGCGATTGCCCGCATCGCCAATCTGGAGAAGCGCGGCATCATCTCCGGCTATGGCGTGCGCCTGAACCAGGAGCTGTACCAGCCGGCGGTGCGCGCCTATGTCGGCATCACGGTCGATCCGCGCAAGGCTTCGGCGCTGGTGAAGGTGCTGGAAAAGATGCCGCAGGTGGAAACGCTGTGCGCCGTGAGCGGCACGGTCGACTACATGTTGACGCTGCGCTGCCAGTCCACGGGCGAACTCGACCGCATGCTTGACCAGATCGGCGCGGCCGACGGCGTACGCCAGACCTCCACGTCCATCATCCTGACGAAAAGAATTGACCGCAGTCCAATCTAGCACCTGCCTGATTGGCTAGACTCAGCCCATACGAATAGGAGTTTTCATGCACAACATCGCCGAAACCAAGAAGAACCACCTGTGGCGCAAGGTGATCTGGCACACCGATCCTGAAGAGCATCCGCTCGGCCCCTATCATTCGGCCGAAGTCTATTGCTGCGAAGAGTCGAACGGTTATGCGGTCTGGTACGTGCGCAAGCTGTCAAAGGATGGCGGCCTGGGCGTGCCGGGGACGGAGAATGCGGATTACCTGCTGAACTTCTTTTCTAAGAACAGCCGCGACGATGCGATCGAGCGAGCGGTGTTGATTTCCAACAGCGATGCATCGGTGGAGCGTGTAGTGGAGAACCTCGACAAGCTGGCAGTGGCTGCACAGAAGGTTTGAACAGAGAAGAGGCAAATCACCGGGAATCCTGAAGGTTCTCAAGCCTGACTTCAATCTTCAACTGGCTCCTGACGGCCGCGTCTCCGATTTTGCCGGGCAAGAAACGGACGGTGCTGAACGTGTCCACAATGCGCTCCACGACCGCGTCGGGCAGATACGAATCTTCCACCAGCACGCGGTCCACGTCTCCTTCCGCACTGATCAGCAAACGCAGGATGACCGGCAAGGGCGGGAATCCCGGCATTTCTATGACAAGCCGCGAAATGGCATCGCCAAGCAAGACCGGCCGCCGCGACAGCTCGCTGGCGCGAAAGTAGTACGGTCCGGCTGGCGTCGCAATCGTCAACGTCGGCTCCGGTTTTCCTGATGATGCCTCGGATGTCGAGGCTTGCACCATACGGCTGATGCGCGATCCTGAGGACACCCCAGAGTCAGCATCAATGTGGGATCGGCCCGGTGACGCGGCGAGACCGATGGACACGACCAGATGCCTCTCGTCTCGCGCCTCGCTTTGTCCTTGCCTGCCTCCAGCCATCTGTAGCAGGACAAGCACCCCGACGTGGACTGCGAGGGACGCGAGGATGGCAATCTTCCCCGGTCCGCGCCCCCAAGCGATCAATCGTAAAGCTCGCGCCACAGTACCCGCTTCGCAGCCGAGGCGCCTCCGCCGGCTCCCTGGCGCAACTGCACACGAATGGAGGTGACAGCGCCGTTTCCTTCAACTCCTGTCGCCATTGGCGTGCCGTTCACCAGCGTGACCGTCAAACCGACAATCGGCGATGATGTGCTGGTCGCTGCAACGCCGGTCGCCGACGTGCTTCCACCCATGGTGAAATCAAGCTGGTACAGCCAGCCGGTCCCGCCCGGTTCGCAGTCGGTGGCGGAAGGCATCGTCGTCGCCACCAGCAGCGTGCCGAAGAAGAGTTGCGGATCGACGGTCACGCGCTCGCCCCCAACCGGGAGATCCACATACCAGCCGGACTTCGACGACCAGTCGACGGGATTATTCGACACGCCACGGGTAGTCGTGCCGCCGGAAACAGTTTGCGCCACCAGGTCGGCGGTTCCTGCCACCGTGCTTTTCCCGTCATCCTTGATGCCGTAAATGGACTGGACGCTCTTGTCGCCAAGATCGCCTGTGCCGAGGTAGCGCCCCGTGCCGAAGTAGACTACCCGGTGCCCGTCCACTTCGCCGATGTCCGGAGCGGTCATGACCGGTTTTTCCGGACCGAATTCGGCGAGCCTGGACACCTTTCCCTTTTCCAGGTCGAAGCGCCACATGTTCCCAAGCAAATCCCCGCCATAAGCAGTCTCCGCCCGATTGCCGCTGGAGAACTGCTCTTCGGACTTGATGTTCAGCCTCGACAAGCCGCTGGGACTGCCGACCGATCCCGTGGATGTGGAAATGGTCCTTATCGCGGCACCGCTTGCCAGATCGCGCACGAACACATATCCCTTTCCATCGGCGGCCGGATATTTTCCGCCCTCGGGGACGTTGTTGTAGCCGGAGGTCAGGACGACGGTCCAGGTATCACCGAGCTTGGTCACCAGCGGAATGCCGTAGGTGTACCCGACGTTGTTGTCGTCGTCCGCAGTGAAGTTCCACAACGGCGACGGATCCAGCGGTTCCGTGACGTCGAGGGCATAGTAGCCCCTTCCGCCGCGTCCCAGCGCGCCGATCAGCACGGTTCTCCATACGCCGCCGATTTTTGCGTCAGTGACGACCAATGTTCCGTCGAGGAAGAAGCGATGGTTGCTGGAATAGTTCGCATCGGCGAGACGCCACAATTCCGGGAGGATGACCGGCGGGATGTACGCCCAGCGCTCTTCGCCGGTTCCCGCATCGAACGCATGCAACATTCCGTCGTTGGCGGCGACGTACACCATGCCCGCGCGATCCTTCTTATCCTTCTTGAACTCGGCATAACCGCTATCTGTAAAACTGAAGGGCGGCGCTTTCACATACACAGGCTGTGCGTGGACGATGTCGCCCAGGATCTTGTCGCGGTCCCTGTACAGGCGTTCGACCATGGCGTTGCCCGGTTGATCCTCGTAGCGGTAGTGGCCGCGCAGGTAATTCACCATGCGCGCCGGCGTCGCCTCCGATCGCTTGCTGCTGTCCCAGGACGCATACTGCGACAGCTTCGCATTGTCGAAATAGGCCAACTGGTCCACGGACAAGCCTCCCGTACCGGCTGAAAACAGGACACGCGAGGTCCCGCGCGCAGTGTAGATAGTGCGCGAATCGCTGTCGCTCGCCAGGATCTTTTCCTTGAGCCGAACGGCCGCTTGCCACACCGGTTTGGCGACAATGCTGCCGTCAGAAAGGTTGACCGTGTGTGCACTGACCTCCCCGTCCCAGAGTTCCGTCCGATACCCGGCAACATAGATGAAGGCATCGCCGGAAACCGGCTGCAGGTTGCTGGTCGCCGCAGCCGCACCGCTGCCGATCGAACCGGCGATGCTGGAAAGCGCCTTTTTCAATCCCGACTCGAGCGCGGATGGATTGCGTGCGCTGAAATACGTGCCGCGCCCGTTGACCGCCGCATGCCACAAATCATCCACCGTCTCCGGGTTGCCGGCCGTGGGCACGGGCCAGAATTTCGTTCCCTGCGTGATATTGAAATAGTCTCCGGACGTGCTTGTCTTGTAATCGTCCTGGTAAGCGAGCGTGCCGTCGACGCCCATGCCAATCGTGAACGTCGTCATGTGCTGGTGCATGGCGACGTCGTCCACGGCCGGATCCGTACCTGCTCTGCGCACATTGTTCTCGCACACGGTGCACGTGCCTGGACGCAGGTCGGTGTGGTAGTAGTAATAGGCGATATCGGCCAGTGTATTTTCAGCATGATTCGCATCGTAGGAAGGACGGCTTGCCCCGACGGCGCCATCTGTATCCCCAAGACCTGAGAAGCCGGCATTCTTCCAGTAGCCATCCGAAGCAAGGATCGTGTAGTTGCGCTGGCACGAGTACTGCACGGGGTCTGCATACACTGTGCTGGCGCCCTGGTACATTTTTCCGACGGCATTCAACGATTCCCGCAGGGGTGTGCCACCGCCGGGCATGATCGCGTACAGTTTGGAAAAGAAACTGGACTTCTGTGCCGGATCGAACCCGGCAATGTCGAGTTTCACTTTCGAGCTGCTATAACTGTTAATGGTCGTGAGGCCGACGCGAGCGTGCAGGTAGTTGGCATCGGTGGAGTCGGCAAGAAGTGCTGTTCCAGTAAGCGGCACTCCCCTGACATCGTCGAATGCCAGTCCGATCGATGTCTTTGTCATCTGCGTACGTGTGCGATACCAGGCATGCCACGTCGCGAAGTTCGCCATTTCTTCCGCATAGGTGCAGACCGCACCAGCACAGTCCGTGCGATCTGGCGCCTTTGCGGGGAAGGCGATTCCCGGGATGATATCCACGCGCGACCAGTTGTAATAGCGCACGTACTTGTACGTCGCATCGGGGCGAGGCTGGCATTGACCAGCCTTGCCGAAGTACTTGTCAGTGCCGCTGCTGTTCGCCAGCTTGCACCATTCCACGCTGACGTTGTAATAGTAGGGCGAACCATAGCGAACCTTCAGGTTCTTGTAGGTCGCATTCGGATATATGTAGCCAGTCCCGTCGACCCCGGATTTGCAATTGGGTCCAGACGGTGAATCGCTGGCACTCAGGCACCAGACCCGCTCGGGATACTCCGTTGTCAAGTTGACGGTCGCGGTGGCACTGTATGTCGGGCAGGATGCGCCAGATGAAGCCCAAGATTTGCAGGATATCGCTCCGGACGGTTCAGCACTGGATTTATCGACCATCTGGACACCATACCCGTCACTCGCAACCGCTGCCCACGGCGCAACGTAGGCGGTGTTGCCGTTCGGGTCTGCCTTCGGCGTGCCATCGTGATTGACCGGCCATCGGTATCGTACTGCCGGGTTGTAGTACATGGAATTGAATCCATTCGCGAAATACGGCGGGTCCCCCGGATTGCAGACAATCAGGGTATCAACACCGCGGCACATCTGGGTGAACGAGTCGTCCTTGGACAGCATCCGCACATAATCGGGCATGTAATCCCAAGCCATGCTGCCGGAATCATCCAGGTCAAGCATGATGTTGGGAAGAATATTCGCCGTAGTGGCATTGGCCAGTGGGATATTGGCCAGGTCGGTAACAGCAGAGACAGCCCAACCGGATGTGAGCAGCAATGCAAGCGAAAAGAGTGCAGGACCGGGCCGTGCGGCCGGATGGCGCTGATGATTCATGTCATTTCCCCTCTTGAAGCCCGCAGCAGGTTTTTCCTCGCATGCAGGCACCTGTTCTTGTAGTTGGTTGTGCGCTATACAGGCAGCGATACGATGGCCTGGATAAAACTTGCGTTATTCCTCGGCCCCTCGACGCGCACGGTGACGCGGTAATACACCCTGCTGATGGAGACCATGTCGATATCGCCATAGATCTTTTCCTGGGTAGCGATCCCCTGGCTTCGCCCCTCGCTCAGCGCACTCTGGTCGGCGGCACACTTGCCGCCGTCAACGGCCCCTTCGGCGGCGCACATGCGATGAATGACGTAGGAAACCTTGTTTCCTGCGGCATCCTGCGGCAAGGTCACTACGGAGTCGGGACTCTTCCAATCGAGTACCGCGAAGGGCGGTTTGCACTCCTTGTCGAAATGCCCGCCTCCGGTAAGGTCAAGGCAGTCCTGCCCTGTCGCGAAATAGCCTTTACCAGGTCGATCTTTCTCGAGCAGCGACGAATTTGCTCCCAGCCAGGCGATTGCCGCTTCCACACCGGCATCGGCGCTGGCGACGCCTCCCTGGCGAAATGCGATGTTGCCGGCGATGATGCTGGAGGTATCGACCGAGCGCACCATGGCGACACTGGCCAGGGTCATTGCGACAAGCACGATTAGCGCGATGATCAGCACGATGCCGCGCTGACGGTTCATGGAAATCCTCAGGCCAGTCATGCGTTCCCCCATATCCCGTTGCGCAGCGGGACTACCGTTTCGAACACCTTGTAGCGATAACATCCCCAGTCCGCCGGATACCGGCTGGTGTCGAAAGCGGCCCAGCTCGACCAGGACTTGACTGTTTCCCTGGTCGTCGTCTTGCACGACCCGGATTCCGGCTTTTGATATTGAGAACTACGCGCCACGAGGGCGATGCGGACTGCCTTGACCCTGGCGGCGTCGGATGCACTCGGATTCGTCCATGTGGGTCCGGTTGCGTCTACCCACTCGCTGACCTCCTGCATGTCGGTGGGTGCGACACCGTATTGCGCCTGCAGGTCGATGATGTCGGGAGCGACTTGCCCGCCTGCGACCGTGCTGTCCGTGACTTGCAATTGACGGCTGGTGAGGTTGACCGAATAGGTGCGTCGGAATGTCGCGGCGGCTACCGGGTGCTTGAAGCAAGCGAGCGTGGCTCCTGTGCGATACGCAGGCCAGTCATTGTCATTCTGGTAGCTCGCCGGCGGATTGAACGGGCCGTTCTTGCCCGGATTGTGCTGTATCTTGAGCGCCGTTTCCTGGACCTCGGTTATCTCCATGAGGGTGCAGTTACCGCCTTGCTGCACCAGGACCATATCCCCCTCCTTGCACCCGGAAACGCTGTTCACGTTCAGTTCGGACGACGGTTGCGGCATCGTGCCTCGCAGCGTGGTATTTGCGGGAAACCGGAACGAAGCAAGGGCCGGGTCGGCAAAGAACTGTGCGCTGATCGTGTCCGGATTCCCCTCTCCATCGGTGATCCGTACCGAAGCGAACGACATGTCACCGAGAGGGCCTTCGGTGCCGCCGCAGGCTGCACTGCCGTCGCAGTAAGTGAAGGTGGTTCGGCAACCGGCATACGTCGAGGCGCCCATGCCCCAGCCGGCCATCCTGACGTCCCGTTCAATCATGTACAGCGCAATGGCGCCATTGCCTTGTGCATCAGCGCTCCCTGTCGTCGTACGCTTGCCGCCTTCATACATGGCGAAGACCTGCATGACGACGAGCATGGAAATCATGCCGATGCCCAGTCCAACCATCACCTCCAGCAAGCTGAAGCCCTTGCCAAACTTGTGCGCGATTATTTTCATTCTGCTCATCCGCTGATTCGGGTTACGACGACGTGGCTGTGCGGCTTCGTTTCGCCGGGAAGCTGCCATGTAAGCGTGATCGTCACCTGTTCGCCTTCGACGGCCACGGTGCGCTTTCCATTTGGAAGCGACGCCTCCGGTTCCTCATTTACCTTGAAGCCATCAAGGCTCTGCCTGTGCGCCCACATTTCGCCGATCAGCCGGCTCGCGGCATAACTTGCGTCGAGACGATACCTGGCATCGGTCGTCTGCTTGAGCATGACGGCCTGGAGACCGACGAGTGCGAGGATGCCCAGCGAAAAAATCAGGATGGCGATCAATCCCTCGACCAATACCATTCCCTGCTGCTTTCTTGCTTTCTGCATGTAGGTGGCCATCGGCACTCCTTAGCTGCAGCCCTGCGGGTTGTCGGAAAATTTCAAGGCGGGATCGCACATGCGAATCTGGCCGCCGGCGCTGACCGTGACCACGTATCTGCGTGCGGATACCGATGTTGCATTCGTGATGTCGATACGCGTTACATCGTCGACCGCCGGGCGTCCCAGTCCGTTGAAGCTGACTGATGCCGGCAAGCCTGTCCCGGCGGCAATCGCCGTATCGAAATAGCCTGGCGGCAGCGGATTGGGCAGAATTGCCGTACTCACGCCAGCCCTGGCATTGACAGTGCCCTCGGCGGTCTTGCGGCGCTGGATGGTGGATGGACATTCCGCAGTCGCTACCGCACAGCCGACATTCCATGCAACGAGACCGTCGGCGTCCGTCAGCTCGAAGCGGACCTCGGCACTACGACGGACTGCCTCAAGGCGAGCCAGTTGCAGGCCGTTGACGACAGATTCGGCGGCAGTACGGTTCTGCGCGTTTTGTATCCAGGAAGTGAATGCAGGAATCCCGGCCATCAACAGCATTCCGCCTATCGTGAAGGCGATCATCAGTTCCACCAGGCTGAGGCCGCGCTGAGGCCGGATCAGCATGTGCCGCCCTTTTTCGTGATCCAGCACTCCGCCGGCGTGGTTCCCCAACCAGCCGGAAGGGATGTCGTCTTCCGCGCATTCGACTGGTCCAGCGTGTAGGTGAAGGCCGCCATTACACCGCCCGGGACACCGCTTGCCTTTAGCGTGAACGCCGCCGCCGACAGGCCCTCGCAGGTATAGGTGAAATCATCATTCGGTGGCGGAGCCGCAAATGCGCCGGGCGCGCAGCCGCCTTCATAAGTGCGGTTGTCCTGGTAGAACTGCTCCAGTTTCACGCGCATGCTCGAGAGGTTGCTCGTTGCCTGGGAAATGCGGCCGCGCGTGACGTAGTCGCGATATGAAGGCAGGGCGACCGCGGCCAGGATCGCCGCGATGGCCACGGTGATCATCAGTTCGATCAAGGTGAAACCGGATTTTGCAATGGCGGGCATGTTGCTTTTCCATGGTTATTTTGACAACCAAGATTAGCAAAATTGAAACATGCTGCATTGCAATTTCGACAAGCGGCAGAATTTCGCCGATTAGCGGTTGGAGCGGGGAAACAAGGACTGCGTCAGAAGCCCCAGAGGGGCGGCTCGCTCATTAAGGCGACCTGTTCACGCAATTCGAGGATGCGGTCTTGCCAGTAGCGCTGAGTGTTAAACCAAGGAAATGCGGCCTGAAAGGCCGGATCGTCCCAGCGCCGCGCAAGCCAGGCAGAATAATGCATTAGCCGCAACGTCCTCAGGGCTTCGACGAGATGCAGTTCACGTTCGTTGAATTCGGCAAAATCCTCGTACCCGGCAAGCAGGTCGGAAAACTGGCGAACCATTTCGGAACGCTCGCCGGAAAGAAGCATCCACAAGTCCTGCACTGCCGGCCCCATTCGGCTGTCGTCGAAGTCGACAAAATGCGGACCAATGTCAGTCCAGAGGACGTTACCGACATGACAGTCGCCGTGCAGGCGCAGCAGGCGCACGTCGCCCGCGCGGTCATAGCAGTGGCGCACGCCGTCAAGAGCTTGTGCACCGACGCTTCTGTACGCATCGCGCAAGTCTTCCGGAATGAAGTCATGCGCGAGCAGATACTCCAGCGAGTCGCGGCCAAACGTTTCCGGTGAGATTTCCGGGCGGTGGCGGAAAGGCTCCAGTCGGCCGACAGCATGGATGCGCCCGATAAACCGTCCCAGCCACTCCAGCGTATCGCTGCTATCCAGCTCAGGTGCACGCCCGCCCTGCATGGGGAACACTGCAAACCGGAATCCGTCGTGCACATGCAAGGTCGTTCCGTCAGGACTCGGCGTTGCGGGAACAACAGGAATTTCACGCTCCGACAACGCCGCAACGAATGCGTGCTCCTCGCGGATCGCGTCGTCATTCCAGCGTTGCGGCCGATAGAACTTGGCCACGATCGGCGGCCCGTCTTCCATGCCGACACGATAGACGCGGTTTTCGTAACTGTTCAGCGCAAGCAGGCGGCCATCCGGATACAGGCCGATGCCTTCAATCGCATCGAGGACAACGTCCGGATCCAGTCCGGCAAAGGCGTGGGAGAAGATTCGTTCCATCAGGGGATTGTACCGTCGGCAGTGTATGATGCGTGGTTTGAACCACAGTTTCCGTCCGCGATCCTCACATCGCCGAACGCCTTTCCTTTCGCTATCCCATGCATCTCGACGAACCTCTCTCCGACAAGGAATTCAAAGAACTCGACCAGTTCCTGCTCTCCGACCGCTGTGCCGACGACGGCATGACGATGGACTCGCTGCACGGCTATCTCACGGCGCTGGCGATTGGTCCGGAAGAAGTATTGATGGCCGAATGGCTCCCCAAGGTATGGGGATCAGCCGGCAAGGATGGCCCAAAGTTCAAGACGCCGAAGGAAGCCGAACGCATCAGCATGCTGATTGCGCGCTTCATGAATGAAATCGCGATCACCTTCGAAGTCGCGCCCAAGGAATTCGAGCCGCTGTTTTGCGAGCATGAATATGAAGGCCGCACGCTGCTCGATGGCGATGCCTGGGCGTGGGGATTCTGGGAAGGCATGAACCTGCGCGCGGATGCGTGGGAACCGATCTGGCAATCGAACCTGGCCGACATGGTGAAGCCGGTCTACCTGCTCGGCGCCGAAGAAATCGAAGAAGAGGAAATGGCGCTTGTCGACGACCCGGTCAAGCGCCACAAGCTCGCAGTGGAAATGGAAGCGGCCATCCCGCACATCCACAAGTTCTGGCAGCCGCACCGCAAGTCGGCGGTGCAGCAGGTAAAGCACGAGACGCCAAAGACCGGCCGCAACGATCCCTGTCCTTGCGGAAGCGGGAAGAAGTTCAAGAAGTGCTGCGGCGCGCAGCAGGAATCCTGACTCAGCGCGGCATGACAGAGACACGCACTCGCATGCGTTCGCCCGGATCGTAAGGCATGACGCTCGTGTAAGTGTGGCCGTGATACTCGTAGGTCACCACGTAGCCATTCGCGCGGCTCTGCCAGTTATCAATCGTGCGGCACTGGCGGACCGGCTGCTGATCCACGACGGCGCCGCGATCGTTATTCTCCAGCCTGTCGCCAACGATCGCTCCGGTAATCGCACCTGCCGCCGTCGCTACCGCGCGCCCGCTGCCGCCGCCCACCTGGTTGCCGATAATCCCGCCGGCGATGCCACCGATGAGCGATCCACCTGCGCCGCGCTGCTGCTGTCGCTGCACGGGCACATACTCGGTGCGGCATTCCTGCTGCGGATAATTCACCTGTTCGTATTGTGGCGTCACGCTGAGGACGCGTGCAAAGTCCTCGTAATCGGCTGCGTGCGCAACGGACAGGGTACCCAGGCAAGCGAGGGTTGCCAGCAGCCCTGTTCGCATCATGATCATCTGTCACCTCCCTTAGTCAACGCTCCGTTAACGCAGCAGATGGTCAAAGGTGATACAGGAATTTTGTAACGTTCTGTATCGTCAGACCGGCGTGTCGCGCTCCATACCTGCAGCGCGCGTGAGCTGCACGAGCAGCGCGCCCTTCACCATCGAGAGGGCGAGGTTGCTGCCCATGCGGAAGCCCTGCATTGCAGCGGCATCCATCAGGGCAAGCACCTCTTCGTGAGTGAGGTGGTGGTAGTCGGCGCGTCCGTAGAGCGCCTCGCGATTCCTTGCGTTGATGTCGGTCACTATTTCGTCGGGTGTCATTTTCCAGCTCCTGGCACCGCCCAATCGGGACGGTGTACAAATTGGACAGCGTCAACGCAAAAATAGCTTCGGATTCCGGCGTGCGGCCTGAGATAAACAGACATGCGCAGCCGTTATCATTGTCGCGGCTCAAGTCATGTGAAGACCGCGATGGAGGAAGGCGTGGGAGAGTGACTGGCTTATCTGGAAGGATTGCTGAAAGCTTCTTCTTCGACCCGGTAGTCGTCAGCACATGTCTTGCTGCAGAAGCGCCGGACGTTATCCAGAGGCTGGTTGCAATACCAGCATGCCCCCTTGGGTTTGAGATCAGCGTAGCTCGGATTCCGCGCGGCCTTCGTCAGTCCGGCAGGATCTGCTCGATCGTCAATCTGGTCTGCATCATTCATGATTCAGCCGCCATCAAAAGGTACCGGTGAAACCGTATTGCCTGCCTGATTGCTCCGAGCGGGCAGCAATGCGTGCAGTATAGTCCGAAGCCCGGGGCTGTTGAAAAGTATGTCAAAAATTTTGATGAACTGCATCACTTGGCGCGGCGGAAAGAAAAAAGCCCGCCAGCCTTGCGGCCGCGGGCAAAACTCTCAACCTCGAAGGAACACCGGCGCGGACAGATATCGCGCCTCCTGTATTCGAACATCGTCTCCGTGGCACCAGTTTGCGACCGGACAGGCATCGGACGATCGGCGCGAGAACGCCACCGCACGCCCGAACGTAAATGCTTACCTTCGGCAAGTGCATTGCATTCGGCTATTCTGCGCGCCTGGCCTTTGTTTCCTCACTGAACTTTTCCGCTCCCGGCCACGTCAAAGAAGGCCATCAAGCAATACCCATGACATCGCGACACCCGGGAGAAAGTGTGCAAGCAGTTCCAGACTCAGAAAATTCGGTTTCCAGCGCGAGCGCGGACAGGTCCGGCACCATTGAAATTCGTGAAGGCGACTGGAAGGCTTATCTCCAATGCATCGCGCGCTGCAAGGAGGACAAGAGCATCACCTCGCATTACGACAACGTGGCGGAATACAAACGTGCCTGCGCCATGGCCTACCTTGGCAAGCGCGCCCAGCTGCATGGCGGTGTGTGCAGCACCCGGCATCCGCACGTCATGACGCCGCAGTTCATCATCGATCTCGAAACCAGCAACAGGACGATCCGCAACAGCCGCTATCCGTGGCTGCGCGCGCTGATGAACCTGCTGGCTGAAATCGAACAGATCCAGGACCAGATCTCCTCCACCAACGTCATCACGCTCGTCCCCGCCAGCAAATAAAAAAAAGCCCGCACGCGAGCGTCGCGGACGGGCTGAATCATGACGTGCCTGCGAGTTTCGCCACGGAGAACCGGCAAGCCGTAACTCAGGCGCCCAACGCCTTGACCTCGTGTTCGACGTTGCTGCTTTCATCTCCCACCTTGCTCTTCCACGCCGAGACGAAAAATCCTTTCTGGGCGTCGTCCGGCTCCTCGAACCAGACTACGATCAGCGTGCCTTTGTGGTCATGCAGGTGCGAGAGTTTCCCCAGGAATGCTTCGTCGCCCGCTGCGTCGGCCAATGCAAGCGCATAGCCGTACACGCGGTTCACGCGTTCGAGCCGGTCCGGCTCGGTCCCGCTGTTGGTGGCACTGATTTTCGGATGGTCCAGATACATCGCGTTAGTCTCCTTGATTGCTGCGCGTACACGCATTGTATTGTTTCCCGGGCGGCTGCGCACCTTCAGCGTCGCACCATTGCCCTCGCACACATCATGAGTGTCTGGGAAGTTGAGGGCCGTCAAAACCGTACCGGCGTGACTCCTTACCATCGAGAACACAAACACAGTCCTTTTCCTTCATTCCAACATTGGAGACATCGCATGATCAGAACGGCAGCCGAACCGCGCGTCGCAGAGGAAGGCGTGACCTTTACCGTGGAGGTCGGCTTCGCCGACCGCGAGTGCCTGGTGTCGAAGAACGCGCTGGCACACCTGCGCCGCATGAAAGGCGGCGGACAGCAGGACTTCCTCGAGACCTACCGTGCTTTCGAAGACCAGATCCATAGCGTCGCGAGGCGTCTCGTCGTCGCCGGCGTCGCAGGTTCGCCCCTGGTGTTGGGCGCTTCTTATTTCGTCTGATCTCGATGATAAAACGCAAGCGCACACTATCGCGACTGACGGCAGAGAAATAAGCTCCTCTGAGAATTATCAAAATTGCATCCGTACGATTGTTCAGAATAGAATCCAGATCGAACCAGAAACGGGGAATAGCCAGATGAACGAGACCAAAGAAAATAGCGCCCAAGACCAGTATCAATACGATCCCAACAACCTGCTGGAGTCGCTGATTGAAAAGCTGAACCTCAAGAACGACGCAGCCCTGTCGCGCGCCCTCGAGGTGGCGCCGCCGCTGATCAGCAAGATCCGCCACCGCCGCCTTCCGGTAGGCGCCTCGCTGCTGATCCGCATGCACGAAGTATCGCAGCTGAGCATTCGCGACCTGCGTCACCTGATGGGTGACCGCCGTACCAAGTTCAGGATCAGCGACAAGCAGTTCAAGCCCAAGGCTGGCGGGGCGATGTCCTCGAGTACAAGCGCTCCCTGAAACGACCGCAAGCGCTGCGTGCACTGCCGGCTCCGGCGCCGTGCAGGCATGCCGCCGGGCACTGCGCCCACGGCCGGCATCAACAGGATGACATGTCTCAAGGAGACGGGCGTGGCGCGGTGTACGATTTCTGCATCGATTGGAGCAAGAGATGCCGATGTCCGATGAGCATCAGGTTCCCCCCGAGCCTGTTCCCGCAGACGATCCCGTGCCGGAAAAGCTTCCCGCTCCCGGCGACGATCCGGTACCCGACCACAATCCGGTCGGGAAGCCCGCAAAGCACACGCCGGCGACCTCGCGATAACCCCAAGACCGGTTTGACAGAACGTCTTGCGCCTTGCGCGCAGCTTTCCATCCCATGAACGAGCGCCTGCCCGACTGGCTGGAAACGCTGTCCTATGCAGTCCTGCCGTGGGCATTCATCCTGCATCACATCCCGTGGGCCGGCGTCGGCGTGCAAGTCCTGATGGCGCTGTTTGCGGTAATGCTGTTCCACCGGCTAGGAACGGCGTTTCTCAGGCGCGTCACGGCGCCGCTTCCGTTTTCCAGCAAGCTTGTCGACTACGGACACCGCGCCGGCGGCGTCGTGGTCTTCCTCCTGTCGACACAGGTCATCCTGCGCAATGTCCCCGCTACCCTGCCCGGCCTGGACTTCGTCCTCCACGCCAATACGCTTTTGCTGATCTCCGCACTCACCTGGCTGGGCGTACGGTGCGTGCGGGCGGTCGCAATGACCATCGTCGAGATGAATCCGGCCGACGCTCCCGACAATTTGCAGGCACGACGCATCCAGACCCAGACCAAGGTCCTTTCGCGCAGCATGATCGTGCTGATCGTCCTGGTCGGCGGCGGGTCGGCACTGATGACACTGCCAGGACTTAAGCAACTGGGCACCAGCCTGCTCGCGTCTGCCGGGGTAGCCGGCCTGGTCGTCGGCTTCGCCGCAAAACCGGTGCTCGGCAACCTCCTCGCCGGCATGCAGATCGCCCTGACGCAGCCGATCCGCTTGCAGGACGTAGTGATCGTCCAGAACGAGTGGGGACATATCGAAGAGATTACCGGCACGTACGTCGTGGTACGGATCTGGGATCAGCGCCGGTTGATCGTGCCGCTGCAATGGTTCATCGAAAATCCGTTCCAGAACTGGACAAGAATGAGCGCGGACATCCTCGGTACCGTCAGCATCTGGGTTGATTACAGCATGCCGGTGCCAGCGCTGCGCGCTGAGGCGGAAAGGATTTGTGGCGAAGCGCCCGAATGGGACGGCAGGCTGTGCCTGACTCAGGTGGTCGACACAAATGAACGCGCCATGCATGTCCGCGTCCTGGTCAGCGCGCGCGATGCGGGTCAGGCGTGGGATCTGCGTTGTCGCATTCGGGAAGGTCTGGTCGATTACGTCCAGCGCAATCACGCCGACCATTTGCCGCGCTTCCGTGCCCAGGTACAGCCAGCGGATCGGCCATGAAGGGCATACGCGGGCAAATCGTTTGACAACTCTCAAGCCGGAAACCGGGACCGGCTGCTACAGTGCATTTTCCATCAGGGAGGAGTTTGCAATGCAGAACTACAACGACAGCTTGAACGCAGCAGTGGTATTCAACGAACTTTTCGTCAAGGCTGCCCTGGAGTACCTGCAGGCCCTGTCGTTCCCCGCCGTGTACTACGCCAAATACCTGTAACGCAAAGCATCATCCCGGTATCGCATCGCGAAGCCAGTGCGTGATGTCGCGCGCTTCGGAAAAGCGCTCTCGAACGGCATTGCGCGCATCCGGACGACGCACGACCTGAGACCTTGGTTGCGCATCCAATGCTGCCTGAAGGACAAAACGTATCAATTCCTGGTAACCATGGGCGTCGTCACGGCATGCATGCCGCGGCAGCAATCCCGCTTCCACGGCTTTCCTGACAGCTGCATCAAGCATTTCTTCGGTGACGAGTGTTTTCATGCTGGACCTCCATGACTGAGCACATGTCTGCTTCCCGGCTGCACAGTGTGAACGCACTTTGTGACGCGATAATGAACCGGAAGCATATCTCCGCAGGGTCATGTTCCACAGCCTTTACATGTTGGGGCAAGCAGCGTGACATCCACAGGGAGCAATATTTCCTTGAGCAAGATGCATGCCGCGCCAAAACCGGGCATATAACGTCAAATCAGGGCGCTAATTCCCATATATATGGCTAGGCTGACAAATGCAGAGGGTGTTTAATTGCGCATCACTGTTCGATCCGCACCAACGCTCATCAACCATGTGGAGCAAAAAACACAAACATTCTGTCCGTTGTTCGGAGTGCCTGGCGCGTTTGCCTGTGCATGCCGAAGCCTGTTCGGAATGCGGCTATCCGGTTACCGTGGGCAACGACGTGGCTGCGCGCCGTGATCTTGCTCAAAACGCGGACACCGAATACAAGCTGGTCCAGTTGCTTGGCGCGGTCGTGTTCGCCGCCGGCATCATTGCAGCATTCGCGGAATCCCCGATCGCCGCCACCGTTGCCCTTATTATCGGCGGAGCAACCTACCTCAGCGGCCTCATGGGTGCCTGGTGGAACAGCGGTGATTAAACACTAGCCGCCTGCGCTTCCAGACGCGCGTCGGAAATCTCCTTCAATGCCGCTGCCAGCATCTCAAGCTGCGCCTGCCCCGAAACCATGATCGTAGGAAGCCCGCAGGCACGTACTGCCTGTTCCAGTTTGCGCAATGCGGCGAGCTCGCTTTCGACTGATTCGATTGACATCGTCTTGTTTCCATTGAAGAAGTTCGGAATCCCCTAGACTTCTTCTCCGATGTTTTGTTCCGCGTATGCAAGCGGCTTCCTGTTTTGTCGCGACTGATCGCCGTCAAACAGCCGCCAAACGGCGGCTGGTACGATGACGACTGGAGAACGGCCATGCAGATCGAAACCATCGGCAAATACCAGCTCCATCTCATCGCTCTCGAAATGCCTGGCAAGGCACAGTGGGATCCATTCGTCACGATCATGCGTTTCGACGACGAACAGCAGGATTTCCGGTGTGTGCTCGAAAAGCGCCACGCCAGCGACCATCCCTGCGCAAGCTACGAGGAAGCAATCGATGCCGCCCGACGCGCCGGCACGTCACTGCTCGAATCGGGCTCGCTCTGACAACACCCTTCCTGTTGTCACCCAAACAGGCTTTCGTTGACTTGGGATAATGTTGAATATTGTCCATATTGGCATAATGGTTATGTGGCGCACTGCGCATGCGAGTCCCACCGGTCACCTGTCCATATCGATCGCCCTGCATGCTCGCTGCATTCCGGTACCGGTCTGGAATGCGTTTCATTTGAAAGAAGGGCATATGAAAGACCGGCCGTGCGGAGGCGTCAAATTTGCCCTGCTCCTCGGGCTCGCGCCGTTCATCAACGGTTGCATGACAACCTCAAATCTCGACGGGTATTCCCGCCATTGGGGTGACGCCGGCTCACGACTGAAACGCGAGTCCGCATTGCGTGCCGCGTGGCGAGGTCGGCCCTACCAGTCGTTGCAAGAAGCCTTCGGCACGCCGAAGATGGTCATGACCGTGCCGGGATACCGTCCCATCCGTACCGATGTCATCGTCTACGGCTCCACTGACAAATCCACCAACTGCATCGATGCCTTCACGGTCATCCGTCCTGGATCGGATGACGAGATCATGGTCACTGATTACTTCTGCCGCTGACATCCGCTGGCGACTTGATAAACTGCAATGAAATTCGCTGCGGCGCGGTTACCATGGCATCAAGGTTCCGCTGCGTGAACCTTGTACTGCGCGCCGAATCGATCAACCTCCTATTCGCACTGCCGCCATGGCACGGATCCACACGCACTACGACAACTTGAAGGTCGCACGGGATGCTCCTCCCGAAGTGATTCGCGCCGCCTACAAAACGCTGTCACAAAAATACCACCCCGATCGACACGGCAACAGCGCCGAGGCGATCCGCATCATCCAGATCATCAACAGCGCCTACGCAGTCCTGTCCGACCCATCCAGGCGGCGCGAACATGATGAGTGGATCTTGCGCAACGAGGCAACGCCGCCCAGTATCGGGGAACCCGAATTTCGGGAGTGCACCGGCATGCAGTCGAACGCGCATGCCCATCGCTCAACGCGCCGTTCCCGCCGCCGTCATTCCTTTGCCTATCACTACCTGCGCTACGAGATGGCACTGCAGCGCGCTGCGCACAAGCTGCGCATGATGCTTGATCGTTACTCCCGCAAGCTCTTCAGGAAGACTTGAAACGTCAAGTTCAGTCATCTCTGATGACGGCGCGCAACACGCCTCCCGTCATTGAATGGTGTAATCAAAACAACAACACCAATTCCAGGAGACAGACATGCTCTTCGCGCTGATTTCGCTCGCCGGGCTCATTACCGCGGCATTGGTCGCCGGAGCCTGTATCAACGTGCTTCTTCAACTCGAAGATATCGACGACGCTTCCTGAGCACTTCGCCCTTCGTCGGCAGGGTTTCGTGACTACAATAGAACTCGTGTCACGCCCGCATGACTAAGCAGGAGGAGGTACCGGCGAATGGAATGCAACGATCGGTCACTATGGCGAAGGCTGGCCCTCAGGCTGCAATACATCTGGCGCCTTGCAATCCCGTTCTGGCGGTTTCGGGATGCCGGGCGGGGTACGCGCGAGCAGCGCATCGCGAACTACCGGCATAACCGCTCGCAGCGCAACATACTCCCTTTCTACGTCTGGAAGTGGGTCGGCATAGCGGTCTGCATGTTCCAGATCCTGCGCCTGTTTTCAGGTTTGATGACGACGACCGCCATCGAGAGCGCCAACTACCTCTGCGTCACCGTCTTCTGCGTGAGCGCCGGTATCGGCTTTGCGTTTTCGTGCATCGTGATTGCCCTCCTCACGAGCAGCTACGTTTTTCTGAGTTGCGTAAAGAAATAGCAGATTGCCCCGATCGCATTCTGGCGACCGGGGCAATGGAATTTACTGCTTGCGGCCGATGAAACCGCCGACAACCGCCGCGCCGCTCGAGGCGGACATGCGGAATGCACCTGCAATTTCGGCTGGAGCAGCTGCGCCGCCACCCGATGCTGCGACCGGGCCAAAGAGGCGCCCGCCCACCCCACCGCCAAGCGTGCCGTTGTTCAGCGTGCCGGTCAGGTAATTGGCGACATTCGAGCCTGCTGCGCCGAGTGCCGTCGTTGCCGTGAATGTAGCCGGCACAGCGGCTGCAGCCGCGTCGAAGGTTGCGGCATTCTGCACTGACACCACGGCCTGGCGCGTCTCGAAGTTGACCGTCACGGTCACCGTGCCGCGGAACACCGGCGGCTCGGTGAGCGTACCGTTGCCGTACCAGCCGTAAGCGATGCCCGTGTACGTCGCGGTGCCGGTTGTGGGAACGGCGGATGGCGGCGTCAC
>NZ_LSTO01000002.1:97311-103154 GCF_002211445.1 Noviherbaspirillum denitrificans
TCGAGCTGGCCGAATGCGAATTCCTGAGCGGGGAAGGTGAGCGTGCCGAAGACTTGTTTTCCCTCATCCTGCAGCGCACTGTGTCACCGCTCGACAAGGCGAAGGTGTACGGCCTGCGCATGGGCCTGTGCCAGACGGCGGGCCGGTTTGAAGAGGCGCTGGCGGCGGGCAGCGAAGGACTGCGGCTGTTCGGCATTGCCTTGCCGGACGAGGACGCCGGCATCGCGGCGGAAGAGGAACAGGGGCGGGCGTCCATCATGCGCGCCGTGGCCGGGCGTCCGCCCGCGGATTTCTTCGACCATCCCCAGGCAATCGACCCGGCGGCCATGGCAAGCATTTCGCTGCTGGTGGAAATGCTTCCTTGCGCATTCGTCGCGCGCAACCGGCTGTACCCGCTGCTGATCTACAAGGCGGTGAGCCTGTCGCTGGAATATGGCCATACCGAAAAATCCTGTGTGGCCTACAGCGGTTACGGCATGATCCTGGCGTCCCGTTTCGGCGATGTCGCGCTGGGTTATGACTTTTCCGGGCTGGGATTGCGGCTGAACGAAAAGTTCAACGACGCGCGCATGCGTGGCGCCTTGCTTTTCCTGCACGGAAATTACCTCAACTTCTGGCACAAGCCGTTTGCCGAGAACATCGCCCTCATGGAAGAAGGCTTCCGGGCCTGCCTGGAAGTCGGCGACCTGGTATGGGCCGGCTACTCGTCGTACCGCACGCCATGGCAAATGATCGAGAAGGGCGAACCGCTTGATGCGGTGGCGAAAGCGTTGCAGAAGTACGCCGCCTTCGCCGAACAGAGCCGCAACGAGGGCGCCTTCCGCGCCATCCGGCTGGAGCAGCAGTTCGTGGCCAGCCTGAAGGGGGCGACGTCCACGCAGGCGGGATTCAGCGACAGCAACTTCGATGAGGAAGAGTGTTTGCAGGCATTCGAGCGCGCGCGCTTCCGCTCCGGCACGGCCTTCCGCCACGTAATGAAGCTGATCGCGAGCTTCCTGTACCGCCGCTACGGCGATGCCCTCGACGCATCGCAGGACGCGATGCGCATGCTCGATGTGATGACATCCATGCCGATCGAGGCCAGCTGTTTCTTCTACCAGGCACTGACGCTCACCGCCCTGCATACACAGGTCGATGCCGATCGCCAGATAGAGTTTTCCGGCGCGCTCAAGGGCCATCAAAAACGCCTGCGGCTGTGGGCCAAGAACTGCCCGCAGAATTTCCTGCACCGCTATGCGCTGGTGGCGGCGGAAATCGCACGCATCGAAGGGCGTGACCTTGACGCCATGCAGCGCTACGAACAGGCGATCAGGCTGGCGGCGCTGCACGGTTTTGTGCAGGACGAGGCACTGGCTAACGAGCTGGCAGCGCACTTCTACCGCACCCGCGGATCCGGCCGCAGCGCCGATGCCTACCTGCGGCATGCGCACGCCTGCTATCTTAGCTGGGGGGCGAGCGGTAAAGTCCGGCAGCTTGAGTGCCTGTATCCGCAATTGCAGGGAAGCGAGACGGCTGCCGCCGACGAATCCCTGCCGCGCGGCACACTGCAGCTCGATGCGCTCGCCGTCATCAAGGCGTCGCAGGCGCTGTCCGGCGAAATTTCCTTCGATCGCCTGCTGTCGCGCCTGCTGCAGGTGGTGATCGAACAGGCAGGGGCGCAGAAGGGCTACGTGATCCTGCAGCACGGCGGCAGCCTTGCCGTCGAGGCCGAGGCGGTGCTCGATGAACGCGGGATCGTGCAGGCGCGGCGCCTCGATTCGGTGGCACTGGCGGCCTCGCCGATGCTGCCGGTCACGCTGGTCAATTATGTCTGGCGTACCAGGCAGAAGGTCCTGCTCGAAAGCGCTGCGTCGGACAAACGGTTCGCGACCGATCCCTATGTCGCCGCAAACCACCTGAAATCCGTCCTCTGCCAGCCCATCTTCCGCCAGGCGGAGCTGGTCGGGCTGCTGTACCTCGAAAACAACCTCATCGCCGGCGCCTTCTCAGCCGACGCGCTGGGCGTGCTGGAACTGCTTTCCTCGCAAGCCGCCATCTCGCTGGAGAATGCGCGCCTCTACACCGACCTCGAAGAAGAGAATGCCGAGCGGCGCCGCATCGAGCGCGAACTCCAGCTCTCGGAAGCGCATTACCGCCGCCTGTTCGAAACCGCGAAGGACGGCATCCTGCTGCTGCATGCCGCCTCAGGCGTGGTCACCGACGTCAATCCCTGCCTGGTCGACATGCTCGGTTACCGCTACGACGAATTCGTAGGCAAGCGTATCGGGGAGATCGCAGCATTCCGCAACCGCGACGCGTGCAAGGCGATCTTCGACGAACTGCAGCGCGAGGAATCGGTACGGCACGATTCGCTGCCGCTGCAGACCAGCGACGGGCATGACCTTGTCGTGGAATTCGTCAGCAGCACCTATACGGTGGAGGACACGCGCGTCATCCAGTGCAACATCCGCGACATCACCGACCGCCGCCATGCGGAACAGCGGCAAGCAGTACAGTTTGCCGTGACCAGGGCGCTGGCCGATGCAAGGTCCCTCGCGGAGGCGGCAGCCCCGCTGCTCGGCGCGGTATGCGCTCATTTCGGATGGGCGATCGGCGAGTTCTGGGAGATCAACGAGGACGCAGGCACCATGCGGCTCACCTATGCATGGGAATCGCCTGCCATTGCGCCATCCGCATTCGTTGCGATGGGGCGGGAAAAGTTCACCACACCCGAAATCGGCATTCCTGGGCGCGTCGTCGCGGCGCGGCGCCCGCTCTGGATTCCGGATGTCACCGGCGACCCGGCATTCCCGCGCATTCGCGAAGCGTTGGCAATCGGCCTGCACGGCGCATTCGCGCTACCCGTCATGCTGGGCGGGCAAATCGTGGGCGCCATGACCTTCTTCAGCCACGAAACGCGCATGCCGGACGAGGCCATGATCGGCATGATGCAGGTGGTCGCCAGCCAGATCGGGCAATTCATGCAGCGCAAGCACGCCGAGCAGGCGCTCATCAAGAGCGAGGAGCGCTTCCGCAGCCTGACTGACCTGTCCTCCGACTGGTACTGGGAGCAGGACGAGAATTTCCGCTTTACCGTCATGTCGGAAGGTGTGGGGCGCGTGGGCGGGATGGTGCCGGAGCACCTGATCGGCAAGACGCGGCGCGAGCTTGCCATCGACTCGGGCACGCTCGACGAGGAAAGCTGGGAAGCGCATGTGCGCGTGCTGCGGGCGCACCAGCCGTTCCACAATCTCGAATACAAGGTGCGTGCCGAAGACGGGCGCTGGCACTGGTACAGCATCAGCGGCGAACCGCTGTTCGACGACAGCGGCGTGTTCCGTGGCTATCGCGGCACCGGCAAGGAAATCAGCGACCGGAAACAGGCGGAGGCGCTTCACCTCGGCCAGGCCCGTGTGCTGGAGATGATCGCCACCGGCGCATCGCTGCAGGATGTGCTTTCCACCCTGGTCGGCGTAATCGAGTCGCAATCCTACGGGATGCTCGGTTCCATCCTGTTGCTCGACGAGGACGGCGAGCGTGTCCATCCCGGCGCTGTCGCCAGCCTGCCGGAAATTTTCGTGTGTTCGCTGGCGCGGCTCCCGATTGGCCCGAATGCCGGATCCTGCGGCACGGCCATGCACCTCTGCAAGCAGGTCGTGGTGACCGACATCGACGCCGATCCCCTGTGGACGGCACTGCGCGACGATGCGCTCGCGCATGGTCTGCGCGCCTGCTGGTCGACGCCCATCGTGTCGCAGCAGGGCGGGGTGCTGGGCACCTTTGCGATGTATTACCGCGAGGCGCGCACGCCCACTCCTGCCGAACTGAGGCTGGCCGACTTCGCGGCGCGCATCGCCGGCATCGCCATCGAACGCAAGCAGGCCGAGCACCGCATCAGCTACATGGCGCACCACGACACGCTGACCGGCCTGCCCAACCGCGCGCTGCTGCTCGACCGCCTGCGTCAGGCGGTGGCGCAGTCCCAGCGCATCGCGAAAGCGGTGGCGGTGATGTTCATCGACCTGGATGATTTCAAGCACATCAACGATTCGCTCGGCCACCAGGTCGGCGACCAGCTGCTGCAAATGGTTGCCGGACGCCTGCAGCTGTGCCTGCGGCGCGGTGACACACTCGCACGCCTGGGCGGCGATGAATTCGTGCTGGTGCTGCCGGCGGTCGAGGACGACCATGCGGCCGCCTCGGTGGCGCAGAAGATCCTCGACGAACTGCGAAGCACCTTCTACGTCGGCAACCATGAACTGCACGCCGGCTGCAGCATCGGCATCAGCCTTTATCCAGATGACGGCGAAGACGCGGACACGCTGATGCGCGCGGCGGATACCGCGATGTACCATGCCAAGGGCAAGGGGCGCGGCAATTACCAGTTCTTCATGCAGAGCCTGAATGTCGCGGCGCAGTACCGCCTGGCCATCGCCAACCAGCTGCGGCAGGCGATCGCGCGCGGTGAGTTCAGCCTGCATTACCAGCCGCAGGTCGACATGGAGCGCGGCCGTATCGTATCGACCGAAGCGCTGCTGCGCTGGCTGCAGCCGGATCGCGGATTCATTCCGCCCGCCGATTTCATCCCGATTGCAGAAGAGACCGGACTCATCACACAGATCGGCGAATGGGTACTGCGCGAAGCCTGCCTGCAGTTGCGCCGCTGGCGCGAGGCCGGCCACGTCGACTTGTGCATGGCGGTCAACCTGTCGGCGCGGCAGCTGCTGATACCGGATTTCGCCGGCAGCGTCGAACGCATCCTGCTGGAGACGGGCGTGCCGGCGGCGGCGTTGGAACTGGAGATCACCGAGAATTTCCTGATGCATCCGAGCGAAGAAAACATCGGCCTGCTGACCCAGCTCAGCGACATGGGTGTGCAGCTGTCGGTGGACGACTTCGGCACCGGCTATTCCAGCCTGTCCTACCTGAAGCGCTTTCCGATCGATGCGCTGAAGATCGATCAGTCCTTCGTGCGCGGCATCGGCCAGGCGCAGCACGATGCCGCCATCACCAATGCCATCATTGCCATGGCGCACAGCCTGAACCTGAAGGTCATCGCCGAAGGCGTCGAGACGGCGGAGCAGGCGGCCTTCCTGCGCGCGCGGCAATGCGTGTTTGCCCAAGGGTATTACTACAGCAAGCCGGTGCCGCCGGAAGCCTTCACCGAGCTGCTGCACCGCCAGCCGCTGCTGTCGGCGGCATGACAAAAGGGCAAGGAAGGGGGCAAAGCAGGCTTCTTGCTGCATAATGTCGCCACATTTTTTGCGGCACCTGCCATGGCTAAGAAAGATCACGTTTCCGAAACGCCGGCCACGCAATTCCTGCGCAAGCAGGGCATCGCGTTCACCGAGCACCCCTACGAGTACGAAGAACACGGCGGCACCGCCGTCTCCGCGCGCGAACTGGGTGTGGACGAGCATCACGTCGTCAAGACGCTCATCATGCAGGACGAAGCGGCCAAGCCGCTGGTCGTGCTGATGCACGGCGACCGCAAGGTCTCCACCAAGAACCTCGCGCGCCAGATCGGCTGCAAGTCGGTCGAGCCCTGCAAGCCCGACGTGGCGAACCGGCATTCCGGCTTCCTGGTCGGCGGCACCTCGCCGTTCGGCACGCGGAAGGCGATGCCCGTCTATGTCGAAGAAGGGATCCTCGCGCTCGACAAGATCTATATCAACGGCGGCCGGCGCGGCTACCTGGTCGGGATCGACCCCAAGGTGCTGCCGAAGGTGCTGCCCGTCAAAACCGTCCAGTGCGCGCTCGAAGAGTGAGCCGGACGCCGCAATCCATCTGAAAGGGAGAGAATGTCCACTGTGTTGTTTGCCATCGCCGCGTATCTGATCGGCTCCATCTCGTTTGCCGTCTTC
>NZ_LSTO01000002.1:103164-114725 GCF_002211445.1 Noviherbaspirillum denitrificans
GAGCTTCACAGCCGACACCAACAACAACGTCGGCTACAGCTATGGCACGCCGTATGTGGCCAAGCTTGCCAATGGCACCTGGGTGGCGATCGTCACATCGGGCTACAACAATATCCCGGAAGGCAGCAAGTACCCGGCTGCGGACGGAAAGGGCTATATTTTTGTACTCAACCTGGCGGATGGAAGCGTACTCAAGACCATCTCCACCAACGTCGGCTCCACCGGCAATCCGAGCGGCCTGGCCCGGATCAATGTCAAGGTGGTCGACTTCAGCGTGGACAATACAGCGGTTGCCTCTTATGGCGGCGACCTGTTGGGCAACATGTGGCGCTTCGATCTGGAGGCGGGCACTGCCACCAAACTGGCGGCTTTTGGCTCGAGCAAGCCGATCATGGCCGCGCCCGAAATCGCCGAGGTGGATGGAAAGAAAGCCGTGTATTTCGGTACCGGGCGTTACCTCGGCGAGGATGATTTGAGCGACGGGAGCGTCCAAACCATTTACGGGATCAAGGACGACGGCACGACTACTGTGACCAGTACGGCGCAACTCGTCCAGCAAACCGTCTCCACTTCCGGAACGATACGTAACATCACCACGAATGCGGTAGATTGGGCCTCCAAATACGGTTGGTATGTCGATCTTCCCGATACAGGCGAACGGATAACTATCGACCCGCAGCTCTACTTTGGAACGCTGGTCTTTGCCAGCACGGTGCCTACCGCATCGGCATGCCAGCCCGGAGGCTATAGCTGGCTATATCAGATTGATTTCCAGACCGGCGGCAATGTGAAGTCGGATGCCGCAGCTGGGACCAAGTTCACCTCGCCGATCGTCGGATTGACCGTGTCCAAGCTCCCGACCGGAACGCCGGTGATCTATCCGATTAGCGCGGACGGCAAGATACCGACCCCGACTGAACTGGAAATTGCGCCCAGCAGCAGTACCATGGGAACGAAACGGGTGTTGTGGCGCGAACTGTTTAACGATTGATTCGCGGTCCCTTGGAAATTCGGCAGCGTCACCTGCTCGCATTGCTGCTGTCTGTGGGGGTACATGTTGGCCTGAGCTTGGTGATCGGTACAAGAGGCGGGGGCACAGGCGGCATGACGTCGGACCTGAGGATACCGACAAAGGGGCTGGCGGTACATCTGGTCAAGTCGGAAAGTGCCGGGTTGCCTTCCTTGCCGCCATCGGCAGGTACCGATGAGCCTATGGATGCCTCCCCGGCTTATCCTCCGATTGCCGCACCGGTTGCACAGCGGTCGACTGACGTACTTCCCATGCTTCCAATCCACGGGCAGGCCGAGGTGCGTTATTTCCAATTGGGAGAACTGACGCAAGAGCCGCTGGTCTCGCATGGTCTGATCGGTGACAAGCTCCTTGTTGTAGCCGGCATCTCACCCCAATCAGCCACTGTGCAGGTATCAATCGACGATCAGGGACATGTCGTGCGGGTGATCCTTGAGGACTCGCAGCTGTCCGACGAAGAGAAACATCTGGTGATCGATGCGTTTTTGAAAGTGAAATTCCATCCAGGGAAGATCGGGCGCATTCCGGTAAGTAGCCAAATGAGGATGGAGATCATGCTGGAGAGCGAGGTGAAACTGTGAGCGTCTTTTTGGCCGCAGCATCACTTCAAGCCGAACCCTACCACAGGGCGCAAACTTAATGGTGATGTTTTGTTTGTGGTTCGAACCAGCTGTGGACCACGCGCCTGATATGTATTGCCCAGCCAACTACTTCCGATCAATTTGCCGAACACGACGCCAATTTATTGTCGAGCCGTGTGCGGCATATGTATGGTGGCACGGCACGTTGCGTGCTTGCATCAAGCCAACTTTTAAGGCAATGTGACCGGCGGTCGATCGTGACCTTACACCCGGCGCACCATGACTCAAGTCCATGAAACCGCATACCCTCGTCTCAAGCTCGACATTAGCGCGCAGGAGCTGAATTCGATCTACACGCCCAGGCGAGCCGAACTGGAATTCGTCACCGACCAGTATCGCCAGATCCCCAAGCGGGTCTTCATGCTCGTGCAGTTGAAGCTGCTGCAGCGGCTGGGCTACTTCGTGCCGCTGGCCAGCGTCCCCCCACCGATCTTCGCACATATTTGCGAACGCGCCGGCTGGCGCACACCGAACAAGACAGCCATCAAGCGCTACGATCAGTCCGGCAGCAAGTCGGTACGGCAGCAGGCGCTGCGCGACTTCGTCGGTATCCAGGTGATGGACGAAACCGCAGAGCGCTGGATCAAGCAGCAGGCGATGCAGGCAGCGCAAACCAAGCAGGAGCTGCCCGACATCATCAATGTGCTGATCGAGGAGTTGGTGCAGCGGCGCTTCGAGCTGCCAGGTTTTACTTATCTGTTTCGCCTGGCGCGCGAGTCCCGCGCTGCAGTCAACGACCGGATCTACAGGAGCGTCGCTGGCAACCTAACTGCCGATGTAATCGAGCGACTGGATCAACTGCTGCGACCAGGATCCGGCCAAAGCGAGTGGGATAGTCTGAAACGGGAGCCGAAACAGCCCAACGTGCGCGAAGTGACCGATTTCCTGAAGCACATCGACACCATGCTGGCGCTTGCAGAAGGCTTGCCGTCGACCGTCGATATCCCGGCAATCAAGCGCGAATACCTGACGCTTGAGGCGCGCGCCCTGGATGTGGCCGAGATGCGGCAGCTCAAGCCGCTCAAGCGTTATACGCTGGCCATCCTGCTGGTCCAGACGCAGCTGGAAAAGGCCATGGACGACGTCGCCGAGATTTTCATCAAGGCGGTGCGCGGCCTGCACAACTCTGCCGAGGAACGCCTGCGTCAATACCATTTGCAGCAAGCCGGGCAGGTCGAACGGTTGATCGGTCAGTTCCGCGAAGTATTGACGGTATTGAGCACGGACGGCTCCGAGGTCGAGCGGGTGGCGCGCGTCGAAGCATCGCTCGACGGTAACCTGGATAGATGGATCACCGAGTGCGACGAGCACATGGCCTATGCCGGGAAAAATTACTATCCGTTCATGCTGAACAACTATCCGGGAAAGCGCAGCCTGTTGTTCAAGTGCCTGGAGGCGGTGACGTTACGCTCCAGCTCGCAGGATGGAAGCCTGCTCGACGCCGTGACCGTTATTCAGCGCTACCGGTCCAGCCACAAGGAACATCTCGACACCGAAGAAAGTGGCATCGCGGCACTGCAGCTCGACTGGATGACCGACAAGTGGCGCACACTGGTGTTCGGCCGCCACGCCAGCGCAGCGCCAGCATCGGCTCATCGCAAGTATTTCGAGCTGGCTGTCCTGACGGCCGTCATGGACGATCTGAAGTCGGGCGATCTGTACGTTGAGCACAGCGGCTTGCATGACGACTGGCGCAATCACCTGGTCACTTGGGAAGAGTACGAGCAGGAGGCTGAGAACTACGGGGAGCTGGTCGACCTGCCGGTGGAGCCACACGCCTTTGTGGCGCAACTGCGGGCGGAATTGGCGGAATTGTTGCGCGACGTAGACCGTCGCTTTCCGGAGAATGGATCGGTCGACATCGACGACACCGGTCTGATCATTCGGCGCCTTGAGCGTCCGAAGCCGCCACCTGAGCTGGAGACCACCGACCATTTTCTGACGTCGGAAATGGAGCCGGTCAGCATCCTCGATGTGCTGACCGAGACAGAGAAATGGCTCGACCTGCACCGGTTGTTTGGTCCGCTGTCCGGCTTCGAGTCAAAGGTCGACGATCCGCGCAAGCGCTTCATCACGACCTTGTTCTGCTATGGCTGCAATTTGGGACCGACGCAAACGGCACGCTCGGTCAAGGGGCTGAGCCGCAAGCAAGTCGCCTGGCTCAACCTTAAGCATGTCACCGAACAGCGCCTGGACAAGGCGATTGCCCGAGTGGTGAACGCGTATAACCGGTTCGCGTTGCCGCGCTACTGGGGCTCCGGCAAGAGTGCATCGGCCGACGGCACGAAGTGGAACCTCTACGAGCAGAATCTGCTATCCGAGTACCACATCCGGTACGGCGGCTATGGCGGCATTGGGTACTACCATGTCTCCGACAAGTACATAGCACTGTTTTCGCACTTCATCCCGTGTGGCGTGTACGAGGCGGTCTATATCCTGGATGGGCTGATCAACAACCTATCGGACATCCAACCAGACACCTTGCACGGCGACACGCAGGCGCAGAGCACGCCAGTGTTCGGCCTGGCATACCTGCTGGGTATCGAGCTGATGCCGCGAATTCGAAACATCAAGGATTTGACTTTCTTCAAAGCCAACCGGGACGACCAGTTCGACCACATCGGTAGCCTATTCCGTGGAACGATCGACTGGGAACTGATTCGCCGGCACCTGAAGGATATGTTGCGTGTGGTGATCTCGATCACGGCCGGCAAGGTCGCGCCGTCGACGATTCTACGCCGGCTCGGCACGGCCAGCCGCAAGAACAAGTTGTATTATGCGTTCCGCGAACTAGGGAGGGTGCTGCGCACGCGCTTCCTGTTGAAATACATCAACGATGCCGAATTGCGCCGGACCATCCATGCGGCCACCAACAAGAGCGAAGAATTCAACGACTTCGTGAAGTGGTCATTCTTCGGAGGCGATGGCATCATTGCCGAGAATATCCGTCATGAGCAACGCAAGGTAATCAAGTACAACCACTTGGTGGCCAACATGATCATTCTGCACAACGTGCAAAAGATGACCAGGCTGCTTAAGCGCCTTCAAGAAAAGGGGTTCGTGCTGACGGAAGAGGTGCTGAAGGGATTGGCACCATATCGGCGCAGTCACATCAATCGATTCGGTGAATATATGCTGGATCTGGAGCGGCCGGCACAGCCGATGGAGCACAAAACGGAATTCGGCATTTAAATCATAGAGTTACCTATGATATTGCGAAAAAAACTGTAATCTCGGCCGACCCTCTAGACAAGTGCGCGGCCTTGGGCAAGGGTGAGCGAACTGTTTTCGAGGCGTCTCTCGAACTCCCGGCGCAGCAGTCGGGAGACGTCGGCGATCAGGAATCCGACGCTGTCTTGGGGGATTTGCATAGAACCATAATTTAGTAAGCCTTGCTTATTATATGTAGACCATGCTGTCTGGATCAAGGCCGGAGGGCGACATTTACATTAGCCGACTCTATGGCACTTGTTTCAGCCAGATTCAGATGTCCGCCTGCCGGCAAAGTTGAAATATCCGCTTTTGGGGGGGAGGTTTTAAGTTTTTAGGTTTTAAGGGTGTTAAACCGTAACGCAGCCGCGACAGCGGAACGCCCGTTCAAACTGAATTCCTTAACGCTTCACCAACCTTTGTTTGTTGCGCAGCGTCGATTGCGACTTGCAGGACCATCGTCCCGATACCGGCTTACCATCCGCCGCACTTGGCGTGTCGTCAGCCCAAGCCGCTGGGCTGCCTGCATTGGCTTCAGGTTCCGGTCTACGACCGCCTGGATGACCTTTAACCGGTCGATCTCGCGCATGCTCATGGTAATCGTCTCGTTCTTAGCCATGGCCGGACTCCCTGGTGAGGAGTTCAAATCATGGCGGGTTTTTACACCAAGAAAACGGACATTTCTATTTGGCTAAAAGCGGACATTTCTATTTGGATTCTACAGCACTTATTCGCATAATTTGCGTTATGTAAAATTAGATAAACGCTTTCTTGGCCCCCATTGCTATACTTCACGCTTTCCTGAGGATTCACCCATGTCCCACGTTCCCGCAGCACTGCTCGCCCTGGGCAAACTCACTAACGAAGCCGGCGACGTAACTGTCGCCACGCGCGAAAACATCAGCACGCCACTGCACACGCATCCCACCACAAATTACGTTACGGTAACCGAAGGCATCCTGTACCTGACGCTGGACGGCGTGGAACAGGCAGTCCGTCCCGGCGATTGGTGCACCATCCCTGCAAACGCCGAACATGCCGAGCGTTTTGTGGAAAAGACTTCGGTCGTCGTTTTCTGGATCAAGAGATAACGGCACTACACGCCAAACAATTGCCGTGTCGCAAGCCGGTAGCTCTCGGCAAGTTGCAGCGCCATTTTGCGCAACAAACGGACATCGACAGCCAATGCCGCCGCCAAAGCCCGCGCAAGGCCGTTGGGCTCCGCGACTTCGGCCTGCTCTTCCCATGTAGCCACATAGGCCGCCACCTTGCTGCCTCGCACGTCGTGCACAAGACTGACACGCGGGAGTCCGAAGGCCGTCGCCACAATCCTGCCATGCAGGCTGCTGCCGGCATATCCGCGGCTGGCGGCAATCAAGGCGCAAATATCCCACACATCGAGGGAGGCAAACACCCTAGCTGCCCGCTTCATCTGTCGTGCGGCTCGCTCCAGGCAGCCAATCTCGTCATGCCAGGGGGCCGCACCGGCCCGGAAGAAAACCACGCCCAGACCGGTAGCGCCTGCGACGGCATCGAGCTGGCTTCCAATAGTCGATACAGCGGCGGCGTCGCTGAAGTCCACGCTGAACTGCACCGCGAGATAGCCTTGCGGGAAGGCTGTACGCGCCTGCGCCACTTCGCCGCCGTCAGCCCGGCCGCGAATGAGATCGCCAAACAGTTCCGCAACCATGACGGCAGAATCGGGCATGAGCGAGCAGGCAATGCCGGCGGCGCGCAGATGCGCTTCGGTCAAGTGGTCGCGCACGCCGACCGCATCCGCCTCGCGCAGCTTGTCGAATACCTCGCCACGGAAATCGTTATCTCGCCTGTCGAGTTCGACGCCGCCGACAGCGTTATAGATAACCGACGTGGCGCAGGGGAACATAGATCGCATCACTGAATACGGTGCATACCCTGCCATGCCCACCCGCTTTCGTGCCCATTCCCGCGCCTCGGCGGAATGCATTACGAAGCGCGTCATGATTTCGCCCGCCTCCGCCGGAGGCAGCGTCATCACACCCGCTTCCCAGGCGTCACAGGTCAGTATTTCTCCACCTACATGGACGATGTGGACTGGCGCATCCTGCCAGCTTGCCGCAAGACCGGCAATCGCTTGGACATCGTGCCCGCCGAACGGACGCAGGTCGCTTGCAGCGAGCCCGGCAAAGACAGGTTTTTCCGGCGACAGCAACTTGATGGCGATATGCGGAAACAGCAGGTCGCCGAAGTTATGCCGGTCGAATGCGCCGAACAGAATGGTGGATGGAGAATCAGAAGTCACGCATGCATGATAATCCCGGCACGGTCAGGCAAACCGCCGCCGTACCGAGAGGCGGCGCATCGCAGCCGGAACCAGGCTCCGCAAGCGCTGCTGCCGCCGCAGGTGCAAGCGCAGGAAACGATGGCGGCTGTACATGTTCCCTCCTTCAGCGTGACGAGGGAGCGGGACAGGGGGTGCCTTCCACGCAATCGGGCCACCACCGTTCTACATAGGTCTCGGGGCGCAACTTTGTATTCGCGCCGTTCCCGGCTTGCGGCGATATCCCCGGTTCGCCGCCGCCTCCGCCGCACGCCGCAAGGATGAATGCCAGCGGCACGCCGATGCGGCTTGCCTTCGTGCCGGACAATAGGACCATGGCGACCTCCTGCAACGTAAATGAGCACGAGTCTATCGTTAGTCAATTGATAATCATTGAGCGCACACAAACCCGGGATCCACCGGCAGCGATTGCCTCCCGTTGCTCTTTGATCAGGATCAAGGACGCTTTCTGCTATGAAACCTAGGATGAATCCAGCGCTTTCCGCGCGTCTCCTCCTTTCTTATCGAGAGTCACCATGTTCAAGACGATCCTGGTCCCAACCGACGGCTCCCCGCTGTCCGACAAGGCGATCGACGCCGCCATTACCTTTGCCAAGGGCGCAGGCAGCAAGGTGGTGGGGATTTCCGTATCCGAGCCCCGCGACTATGCCAACCTGTCGGACGGTGTGAGCGTCTCCGACTCCAGCCAGGCCTTCATCGACCGCTGCTCGGTCGCGCAAGGAAACGTGGACAAGATCGCCGCCGCGGCGAAGGCTGCGGGCGTCGCCTGCGAAACCGTGACCGCGCGCTCGGTCCATCCGTACGAGGAAATCATCCGGACCGCCGCCGACTACCAGTGCGACGTCATCTTCATGGCCTCGCATGGACGCTCGGGTTTGAGTGCCCTCTTCGTCGGCAGCGAAACCCAGAAGGTGCTGAGCCATTCCACGATCCCGGTGCTGGTTTTCCGCTGATCTCCCGTTGATGCATGCGTCCGCCCTGCGGACGCATTGAAAAGCTGTCCACACGAGCGGAGATGCCCCGGCTTATTCCAGATCAAGTTATTCAAAAAAAGCATCCCTGCGCGTTGAGCGCACTAGATTTAGTCTCTAACATCTCGAACACCACAAGATATTGTGTTCCTTTGGAGACTAGATGACACCCCGCGCCATTACCTTCCTGACGCACATCGTCAAACGCGACGGCACCGTCAAGCCGTTCGATCCGAACAAGATCCTCTCCGCCCTGCTCCGCGCGGGCCAGGCCACGGGTGAATACGGCCACGAGGAAGCCGAGGCGCTCACGCTGCAGGCAGTCATGCAGCGCATCCAGCTCAACAGCAACACCGCACCTCACATCGAGCAGATCCAGGATGTGGTGGAATCCGTCCTGTTCGACGCCGGCTACCGCAAGACGCTGCGCGCCTATGTAATCTACCGCGAGCAGCACAAGAAGCTGCGCAGCGACCGCAAGACCCTGGTCGATGTCGAATCCTCGATCAACGAATACCTGCAGCAGCTCGACTGGCGCGTCAACGCCAACGCCAACCAGGGCTACTCGCTCGGCGGCCTGATCCTGAACGTCTCCGGCAAGGTCATCGCCAACTACTGGCTCAACCACGTCTATCCGCCGGAAGTCGGCGAAGCGCACCGCTGCGCGGACATCCACATCCACGACCTCGACATGCTGGCCGGCTACTGCGCCGGCTGGTCGCTGCGCACGCTGCTCAACGAAGGCTTGAACGGCGTGCCCGGCAAGGTCGAATCCGGCCCGCCGAAGCACATGTCCAGCGCCGTCGGCCAGATCGTGAACTTCCTCGGCACGCTGCAGAACGAATGGGCGGGCGCGCAGGCATTCAGCTCCTTCGATACCTACATGGCCGCCTTCGTGCGCAAGGACAAGCTGTCCTACGAACAGGTCCGGCAGTATGTGCAGGAGCTGATCTACAACCTGAATGTTCCCTCGCGCTGGGGCACGCAGACGCCGTTCACCAACCTGACCTTCGACTGGGTATGCCCGGAAGACCTGCGCGAGCAGGTGCCGGTCATCGGCGGCAAGGAAATGGATTTCACCTACGGCGAGCTACAGGCCGAGATGGACATGATCAACCGCGCCTACATCGAAGTGATGATGGCCGGCGATGCCAAGGGCCGCGTGTTCACCTTCCCGATCCCGACCTACAACATCACCGAGGATTTCGACTGGAACAGCCCGAATGCGGAACTGCTGTTCGAGATGACGGCGCGCTACGGCCTGCCCTACTTCCAGAACTTCCTGAATTCGGAACTCAAGCCGAACATGATCCGCTCGATGTGCTGCCGCCTGCAGCTCGACCTGCGCGAGCTGCTCAAGCGCGGCAATGGCCTGTTCGGCTCCGCGGAGCAAACCGGGTCGCTCGGTGTGGTGACGATCAACTGCGCGCGCCTCGGCTACCAGTACCGCGGCGACGAGGGAGCACTGTTCGCCCGCGTCGACGATTTGCTCGAACTCGGCAAAGCCAGCCTGGAAATCAAGCGCAAGGTGATCCAGCGTCACATGGACAACGGCCTGTTCCCGTACACCAAGCGCTATCTCGGTACGCTGCGCAACCACTTCTCGACGCTGGGCGTGAATGGCATCAACGAGATGATCCGCAACTTCAGCGGCGACCAGCACGACATCACCACCGAATGGGGTAGCGCCCTCGCGGTGCGCCTGCTCGACCATATCCGCGGCCGCATGCTGGAGTTCCAGGACCAGACCGGCAACATGTACAACCTCGAAGCGACGCCGGCGGAGGGCACGACCTACCGCTTCGCCAAGGAAGACCGCAAGCGCTACCCGGACATCCTGCAGGCCGGCACGCCCGACATGCCCTACTACACCAACTCCTCGCAACTGCCGGTCGGCTTCACCGACGACCCGTTCGAGGCGCTGGAACGCCAGGAGGAACTGCAACGCAAATACACCGGCGGCACCGTGCTCCACCTCTACATGAACGAACCCGTGTCGAGCCCGGACGCCTGCCGCACGCTGGTCAAGCGCGCCCTCAGCCGCTTCCGCCTGCCGTACATCACCGTCTCGCCCACCTTCTCGATCTGCCCGAAGCACGGCTATCTCAGCGGCAGCCATCAGTTCTGCCCGAAGTGCGACGCGGACGTCATCGAACGGAAGAAGCGCGAAATGGAGGCACAGTAAATGACCATCGATACCATCAAGGAGACCAACATGACCGATCTCAGCAACCAGAAGGCCCTCGAAACCCGCCAGATCATCCTGACCGACGCGGAACGGCAGCCCTGCGAGATCTGGACCCGGGTGATGGGTTATCACCGTCCCCTGTCCTCATTCAATATCGGAAAAAAGGGAGAATTCCATGAGCGCAAGTACTTTGACGAACAGTGCGCGAACCTTGGCAGCTGAATCGCCGCAACGCACGCTGAAGGTGGGCGGCGTCACGCCGTTCACCGCCACCGACTATCCCGGCAAGCTTGCCGCGGTGGTGTTCGTCCAGGGCTGTCCGTGGTCCTGCGGCTACTGCCACAACCCGCACCTGCAGATGCGCCTGCAGAAGAGCCCGCTGCAGTGGAGCAAGGTGCTCGGCCTGCTCGAAAAGCGCGCCGGACTGATCGACGCCGTCGTCTTCAGCGGCGGCGAGCCGACGCTCGATCCCGCGCTGGGCAACGCGATCAAGGATGTGCGCAAGCTGGGATTCGAAGTCGGCCTGCATACCGGCGGCTCCTATCCGCAGCGCCTGACGGAACTCCTGCCCCTGGTCGACTGGGTGGCGCTCGACGTCAAGGCACCATTCGCGCAGTATGAGAAGGTGACCGGCATTTCGGACAGCGGGTTGCAGGCACAGGCTTGCGCCGAGGCTGTGCTGGCCAGCGGAATCAGCCATGAGTTCCGCACGACGGTGCATCCGTCGCTGCTGGCGGAGGAAGAAATCCTCGATATCGCCCGCATGCTGGCTGGAATGGGTGTGAAGAACTATGCGCTGCAGAGCTTCCGCGCGCAGGGGTGCCGGACCAAGGAATTGAAGGCAACCGCAGTCGCCGGCTATCCGAGCGAAGGACTGGTGCAGCAGGTATCGGGGATGTTCGAGAAGTTCAGCTACCGTCCTGCGTAGCTAAAGAATCGTAGGGTGGGTAGAGCGAAATCGAAACCCACCATACGCTCTAGAGATGCCGATTGGTGGGTTTCGCTTCGCTCTACCTCGGCGGCCCCACCCACCCTACCCTTTTTCTCCGAACTGCCTGACTCAATGCCCGCCGAGCAGTGGATCAACGAGTAGGGCATCGAGCAAGCGCGAAAACGCCATCCACGGATCCGCGTCCTGCACACGGACCGGATCCTCCGTTACCGTCCCGTCATCCCGGTGCAGATGACGCGGAAATCCCGC
>NZ_LSTO01000002.1:114735-123210 GCF_002211445.1 Noviherbaspirillum denitrificans
TCCCGGCGATTCAATGATCTCCAGCCGCGCGCCGTCCGCCACCGAATCCTTCACTACGGCGTCGAAACAGAAGCGCATCGCTTCCACTTCCACGCCCGCCAGCGCGCCGATTTCCAGCCATACCGTCTTCACCCGGGTGAAGTTGTTGGCGCGCGCGCTGTCCTCGATCACCTGGAGCACGCTTTCCGCGAGCGACATTTCATGCATGTTCAACCTCGATCTGATGAGTGACGCAGGGGTCGAGCGACAGCGCCAGCAGTTCCGCATGGCGCCGGGCAGCCTCCGCGCTGTCGGCCGCCTTCCCGGCCAGTCCCTGTGTGAAGGCGCCGGACGGATGGAAGTTCCATTCCGTCGGCGCAATGATCTTGTAGGCGGCAATGCGGCCCGCTTCGTCCAATGCCGCGTAATGTACCAGCAAGCCGCGCGCATTCTGTACCCATGCAAGTCCGCCGCCTGCGATTGCAGCTCCCTGCACCCAGGGGCGCGGTCCGGCGTCTTCGGCTTGCAGCCGGACGAAGAGGTCATTGATCTCGACCAGCCGCGCAAGCACGCGGCTGAAGATGCTCGTGCCCTGGATGGATAGCGATGCCGCCACGGCGGGATGCCGGTGCATGCGTGCAAGCGATCCGGTTTCCACCGGAGCGCCCTTCCATTGCGGGAAGGCCGGGAAATCAGCACGCGCCAGCAGGCCGGGAACGAGCACGGCAGGGATGTCCGCGCTATCCGGCATCAATGCGACAGCACTGTGGCCCCAGCGATGCTCTTTCCTGCAAATGTGAAGCAGCTGCGCGATGAGCATGTCTGCATTGTCCAGGTCCTCCGAAGGGAGTGCCGCGCGGACAACCGTTTCAACTCGCCGGATCGCCTCCTGCCACCCGCGTTCATCGGGTTCCATGCAAGCTACCGACAGCGCGTGCCGGATACGCGCGAGCAATGCCGGGTCGCCCGGCTTGTCGAGCAGCCGCGGGAAATCGATCAGGAAGCGCCAAAGCAGTTCCTGCACGGCTTCAACCAGCACGAGGCGCTCGCGGCGCAAGGGAATGACGGGCAGCGCACGTTCCGTCGCCGCTTCAAGCGCCGTGGCGCAGGCGGCGGCTTGCGCCTTGCCGCACAGGCTGAACAGCATCGGCAGGATACGCAGTGCTTCCTCGGGCAGCTTGCCGCGCAGGAGCGATTCGATGGGGGCGAGCGGACGCGGATGCACGCCCGCGCGGACGATGCGCCGGCCGTCCCAATGCAGGGTAATGCGGAGACTGCCTTCAGGGTTCACGGGAAACAGGGCGGGAAGGAGAACTCAGTTCTCCGCATGATCGACGATTTCGCCGAGGATGGCCAGCGTCTCGAGCGCGCGCTCATGATCGACCCGCTCGCTGGCGAAGTTGCCTGCCTGGATAAGCAGGTAGTCGCCGATACCGACCGGTTCCGGCATCAGCATCAGGCTGACCGTGCGCGTGCGGCCGAATGCTTCCACCGTCGCCATCTCGCCATCGAGCGCGATGATGCGTGAAGGAATCGCCATGCACATCAGGCGGCCTCGCGCATTGCCGGTTCGACGACGATGCCCAGACGGCCGAGTTCACCGGCAAGGCGGGCGGTGAGTGCAGGCAGCAGCGCTTCGACCGGCGGCGACAGCGACATGCCGGTTTCCAGCGATACCGGCTGCACGCCGAGCACGGTCACGCTCCCCGGTTCCTCGCCCGAAAGCGCCAGCGTCGCCAGCACGTCGGACAGGCCGATCTGGTGCGGCGACAGCTTGGTCTTGAAGAACACCGGCACGTCTTCGTCCGCGATGCGCACCATGGTGCCCGGCGGCTGGCCGCAACGCACCGCATCGACAATGATGAGGTGCGTGGCATTGGCCAGGTCTTCCAGCATTTCCATGCCGGTGGTGCCGCCGTCGATGAGGTCGACTTCCGGCGGCAGGCGGTACGCGTCCCGGAATGCCTCAATGGCGCGCACGCCGATGCCTTCATCGCTGAGAAGGATGTTGCCCACGCCGAGTATGACGATACGCATGTTCTGCCCCTGACGCCGGTTGATTTACAGCACCTGTACCTTGACCACTTCCTTGTGTTCCGTGTCCAGCACGTGCACCGCGCATGCCAGGCAGGGATCGAAGGAATGGACCGTGCGCAGCACTTCGAGCGGACGTTCCGGATCGGCGACCGGCGTGTTCAGCAGCGCGGTTTCGTACGGGCCGGGCACGTCGCCTTCGTTGCGCGGCGCCGCGTTCCAGGTGGTCGGTACCACGCACTGGTAATTGTCGATCTTGCCGTCCTTGAGCACTACCCAGTGCGACAGCGCGCCGCGCGGGGCTTCGTGGAAGCCGACGCCGCTGACTTCGCCCTTGGGGAAAGTCGGCTTGTTGAAGGTGGCGTGGTCGCCCTTGGCGATGTTCGCCACCAGCAGGTCCCACTGCTGCGCCAGCAGGTCGACCTGCACCGCGCACGAAACAGCGCGCGCCGCATGGCGGCCGATGGTGGAGTGCAGCGCCGGGATGCCGACCTTGGTCTTGGCCAGTGCGCTCACCGTGTCCAGCGTCTGGTTCACATACTTGAGGGTCGGCTTGTGGCCTGCTGCGGCCATCGTCAGGACCCGCGCGAGCGGGCCTACTTCCGCCGGCTTGCCGTAGAAGGTCGGGGACTTCACCCAGGAATACTTGCCGTTGTCCTGGAAGTCGGTGTATTGCGGCTCCGTCTCGCCGCGGAAGGGATGCAGCGGACCCTTGCCGCCCTTGTACCACGCATGCTTGACGCTTTCTTCCACGCCCTTGCGGAAGTACTCGTCGGCGAAGCTCGCAATCGGCTTGTACGCGCCGAGGTCGCCGCCCTTGATGTAGCCGCCCGGCATCGCGAACTGCGTGCCCTTGGTGTCCAGCGGGAGGTCCGGCACCGCGAGGTAATCGGTCGCGCTCGCGCCGATGGCGGTCCAGTCGGAATAGAAGGCGCCGATGGCGGCGACGTCGACCAGGTAGACGTTCTTCACGAAGTCCGCCAGCTCGTCGATCCAGCCCTTGATCGCGAGCAGGCGTTCCATCGAGAGCGCGGATTGCGAGTCGAAATCGATCGGATTGGAGACGCCGCCGACGGCCACGTTCTGGATGTGCGGCGATTTCGCGCCGAGCACCGACACGATCTTGGTTGCCTTGCGCTGCACCTCGAGCGCCTGCAGGTAGTGGGTGGTGGCGAGCAGGTTCACTTCCGGCGACAGCTTCATTGCCGGGTGGCCCCAGTAGCCGTTGGTGAAGATGCCGAGCTGGCCGGTGCCGACGAAGCCGGCGAGCCGCTCCTTGACCTTGGCGAACTCATGCTTGCTGTTGCCGCTCCAGGTGGAGAGGCCTTCCGCCAGTTGCGCGGTCTTGGCCGGATCGGCCTTCAGTGCGGACACCACGTCCACCCAGTCCAGCGCGGACAGGTGGTAGAAGTGCACGATGTGGTCGTGGATCGCGTGCGCGGTGATGATCAGGTTGCGGATGTACTGCGCGTTGAGCGGCACTTCCAGGTTGATCGCGTTTTCCATCGCGCGCACCGAGGTGATCGCGTGCACGGTGGTGCAGACGCCGCAGATTCGTTGCGTGATCGACCAGGCATCGCGCGGATCGCGGCCGATGAGGATCTGTTCCACGCCGCGCCACATCTGGCCGGACGCCCATGCCTTGGTGACCTTGCCGCCGTCGATCTCGCAATCGATCCGCAGGTGCCCTTCAATCCGGGTAATCGGATCGATCGTGATTCTCTTGCTCATGCTTATCTCCTAATTGTGCTCTTTCGGCAGGACCGGCAGCAGCCGGACCAGCACGATGTATCCGAGGATTTCCAGTGCGATGATGCCGACGGTCACCATGATTTCCGGCACCGAGGGGAAGTAGGTCCAGCCGCCGCCGGTCGAGTAGCCCACGAAGTAGGCGTTGACCCGCAGCAGGAAGGCGCCGGCCATCAGGCAGCAGGCCGCGACGAACAGCTTCGCCGGTTCGTGGCGCGCGCTTTCCGTCCGCAACAAGACCACCGGTGCGATGTAGGCCGCCATCTCGATCCAGAACATGAAGGCTTGCAGCGTCGGCGCGAAGGCCGTGACGATCGCGCCGCGCACGACGAGATCGATGATGCGTACGGCGACATAGGCGGCGACGACGCCGGTCATCAGCTTTGCCAGCTTGTGCAGCAGGTGCATTTCCAGCATGCGGCTGAAGCCGGACGACGCCAGGCAGGATTCGAAGACCACCACCGCGAAGCCGGTCGTGACCGCCGTCATCAGGAACAGCAGCGGGATGACGTTGGTCTGCCACAGCGGATGCACATGCGCGCCGAACACCACCAGCATGGTGCCGAGCGAGGACTGGTGCATGGTCGGCAGCACGATGCCCAGCGCGATGAAGAAGAACAGCGCCTTCTCCAGCCGCTTGCGTGCCACGTGCATGCCGAGCTTCTCGAACACCGCCGGCGCGAACTCGATCCACATCACGAGGATGTAGGCCGAGACGCACAGCGCCACTTCCAGCATCAGCGAATTGACGTTGGCGTAGCCGGGCACGAACACATGCCAGAAGTTCCAGTAGCGGCCGAGGTCGACCGCCGCCGAAACGCCGGCCAGGGTATAGCCGAACAGGCTGGCGAGCAGGGCGGGGCGCACCATCGGATGGTATTCGCCCTTGTTGAAGATGTAGACCAGCATGGCCGTGACGTAGCCGCCGCACGCCAGCGCCGACCCCACCATCACGTCATAGATGACCCAGATGCCCCAGGTCTGCCCGTCGCTGATGTTGGTGACCGCGCCCATGCCGTACACGAAGCGGAAGCCGAGGATGACCACCGCGATCGCCACGAGGATCGCCAGCGTGACCGTGGTCGGCGTGACCAGCGGCCCGCCCAGCGGCGCGGGAGCGTGATGTGCGTCAGACATCGGAGCCTCCTTCTTTCTTGTCGGGATCGTTCTTGGTGTTGCGCTTGGCGATGAAACCGAGCACGCCGAGGAAGGCAATGGGCAGGGCCATGCCGGTATACAGGGTGTGCTGGATGGTTTCGGACTGCGCCGCGAAGGAACGTTCCGGCAGCTTGCGCAAGCCCAGCTTTTCGAACGGCACCGCGGACAGGCGGATCACTTGCGTGCCGCCCACTTCCTTGTCGCCGTAGATGTGGTGCACGTAGTTCGGTGTCTTCGCCACGTGCGGCGACTGGTCGTGCGTCGTCAGGTTGCCGCGCGGGAAAGACGTCTCCTCGCCGGGCTTGAGCGCGAGCCGGCGATTCGCTTCCGCCTTCAAGTCCTTGACCTTGCCGAACAAAGTCGCACCGGTCGGGCACACTTCCGCGCAGGCGGCATACTTGCCGTCCTTCATCCGGTGCCGGCACAACTGGCACTTGGAAATCTGCGGTGTCGGCGTGTCGTACTGGAAGCGCGGCACATTGAACGGGCATGCCGCCACGCAGTAGCGGCAGCCCATGCACTTGTCCTTGTCGTAGCTGACGATGCCGGTGACCGGATCCTTGCTCATGGCCGAGACCGGGCAGGCCGACACGCAGGACGGGTCCGCGCAGTGCAGGCAGGAATTCTTCATGAACGCGAAGCCGTCCTTTTCGCTGTCCTTCTGTGCGCCGGTGCCGTCCTTGTACAGCTTGATGACATTGAGCGTCTTGCCGGAGAGGTCGAGCGGCGTGTCCCAGAGTTTCTCGCTGGTGGAGAACTCCGGCGGCATGTTGTTGGCCTCCTTGCAGGCGGCCACGCAAGCCTTGCAGCCGATGCACAGCGTGCTGTCGAACAGCAGGCCGACCGCTTCCGGCGGCATCGGCTTGTTGTCGCGCGCCTGTGCCCCGGTGGCAGTGGCGAGCAGCGCTCCGCCGCCCAGCGCGCCCTTCAGGAAATCGCGCCGGTCGATGCTCATGATGTGGTCCTCTCGGTTTCCGCAGCCGGCTTCTCGACGGCCTTGCCCGGGCATTCCGTCTTGCACTTGCCGAGGTTTTTCGCCATGGCGCCGGCAGCACCGACAGCGGCGCCGCCTACTGCAGCGACGACCGCGACGGCGGCGATCGAAGCGCCCTTGCCCTGTTCTTCAACAATGTGCGGGTAGCCGTTCGGCGGATTGGTCTTCAGGTTGGCCAGCGCGTGGATCGGCTTGGTGAAGCCGACGCCTTGTTCCGTGCAGCCGATGCAGGGATGGCCGGTGCCGACCGGCCAGCTTGCGTTGCCGACATCGCCGAACAGGATGGACGGGCAGTTGGCGAAGGTTTCCGGGCCCTTGCAGCCGAGCTTGTACAGGCAGTAACCCTTGCGGTGGCCTTCGTCGCCAAACTCCATCGCAAAGCGGCCGGCGTCGAAATGCGCGCGGCGTTCGCAGTTGTCGTGCACCAGGCGCGAGTAGGCGAATTTCGGGCGGCCCTTCGCGTCGAGTTCAGGCAGTTTCCCGAAAGTGAGGAAGTGCACTACCGTGGATAGGAAATTGTAGGGGTTGGGCGGGCAGCCGGGGATGGTGGCGACCGGCTTGCCGAGCACCTCCGCGACGCTCGATGCGCCGGTCGGATTCGGCCCCGTGGAGGGCATGCCGCCCCAGGATGCGCAGCTGCCGATGGCAATCACTGCCGCCGCATCGGCCGCGCATTCCTTGAGCATATCGAGCGCGGTCTGGCCGCCGATCTTGCAATAGATGCCGTTGTCCTTGGTCGGGATCGCGCCCTCGACCACCAGCAGGTACTGGCCCTTGTTGGCTTTCATCGCCGCCTTGCGCGCGGCCTCGACCTGGTGACCGGCCGCAGCGAACAGCGTCTCGTGGTAATCGAGGGAAATCACGTCGAGAATGAGCTTTTCCAGCGTCGGATGCTCGGCGCGCAACATCGATTCCGTGCAGCCGGTGCACTCCTGGAAATGCAGCCAGATCACCGACGGCCGCTTCTTGCTAGCGACCGCATTCGCGATCGCCGCATCCGCGCCGGCCGGCAGGCCCATGCTCGCCGCCATCGCGGCACAAAACTGGAGAAAGCTGCGGCGCGAAATGCCCAGGCGCTTCTCGACCGCGGCAATGTCGTCATTGCCGCCGCGTGTATGGTTATTCATCCAACTCCCCTTTCCGTGATGTCGGTCGCATGCACGGGAATTATCAAATCGATACGGTTTGTCTCCTTCGCCCGTACCTGTCACGAAAATTGCAAGCGAACAGACACAGGATGGAACGGCGGGGTTTGCGCAACTTCCATGCCACTGGGAAAACACGTCAAGGGCATTCGGGCAAGGCGGGATGAACCGGCGGCAAACCGGTGCGGAGCAAGACTTCCCACTATCGGGAAGGCGCGGCGCGAAAATGGCCGCAGTGCAATCCAATGTTTCACTTTGACGGTCAAGCGCAAAGCGCGTGACCAGCGTAATGGGATGGACTAGGGAGCCAGGTGTTCCTACACTTGGACATTAAAGCCGGCGCGAAGCCGGACGGGAGACACACGATGTGCGTAGTATGCGGATGCGGCAACGGTGCCGCGCAGGGTTCTTCAATGGTCAAGCCGGCAAGCAAGCTGCCGGACGGTGAACTGAAATACAAGCCGGTGGCAGCGGACGGCCACCATCACGATCACCATCATCACGAGCACGACCATGTCGTCGTGAACACCGCCACCGGCGACTTGCATTATGGACAAGGCGAGGCCTGCGTCTCGATTCCCGGCGTGAGCCAGTCGCGCACCATCCGTCTCGAACAGGATGTGCTTGGCAAGAACAACCAGTTTGCCGCGCGCAATCGCGAGCACTTCATCCATCACCGGATTTTCGCCCTCAACCTCGTATCGAGCCCCGGCTCGGGCAAGACCACGCTGCTGTGCGAAACCATCGAGGCGCTGAAGCGGCGCGGCAGCATGGTGCCGGTCGGCGTGATCGAGGGCGACCAGCAGACCAGCCACGACGCCGACCGCATTCGCGCCACAGGCGCGCCGGCGATCCAGGTCAATACCGGCAAGGGCTGTCACCTCGATGCGCAGATGGTCGGCAATGCCTTCTCGAGACTGCCTCTGCACGGGCATGCGCACGGCGCCGGTCACCATCACGGCCAGGAAGGCGGGCAGGGCGGCATCCTGTTCATCGAGAATGTTGGCAACCTCGTGTGCCCGGCGATGTGGGATCTCGGCGAAGCGGCCAAGGTAGCCATCCTGTCGGTGACCGAGGGCGAAGACAAGCCGCTCAAGTATCCCGACATGTTCGCCGCCGCCAGCCTGATGATTCTCAACAAGGTGGACCTGCTGCCCTACCTGCGTTTCGATGTGCAGAAATGCATCGACTTCGCGCGCCGGGTCAACCCGCGTATCCAGGTGCTGCAACTGTCAGCCACCAGCGGGCAGGGCATGGATGTATGGCTGGACTGGATCCTCGATGGACATCGCGGCCTCGCCGCACAGGGTGAGCAGGCAGCGTGATGGGCGGCACCGAGCAGCAACTTCCCGCATCGGCGGGAAAGGCAACTGTCCTTGCCTGCGGTCCGTGGCTGAAAAACACCGCCTGCCTGTT
>NZ_LSTO01000002.1:123220-136145 GCF_002211445.1 Noviherbaspirillum denitrificans
TGCGGACACTGCGCAAGCCAAGCTGGAAATCATGGAATCCTGCGGCATCAAGGTCACCAAGAACCCGTCCGAAATGGCCCGTCTGCTTAAGGCGATGCTGTGAATTCCGTTGAAGGATTGTCAGGGGGATGCGACACATGGCCACCTTCCCGCATGATCCGGGAGGCGCAGGCTTCACCGGGAACTACCATGCTCCCTCGAGCAACGTGACGATTTCACCGGCAGAAGTGATAGGCCTCGGATTTGAACGAACCCAAATGTTGTTCAAGGCCCCTAGCGCTATGGCTTCAAACTGGGAGCGTTCCACGCCCACGTCGCGCAGGCGTTGCGGCAAAGCAAGCGACTCGATCAGTGCGGCAACGCCTGCTGCGGCGTCTCCGTCTTGGCGTCCGAGTGCCGCAGCGATGCGTTCCTGCGCCGCGCCGGTGACACCGAGGTTGAAGCGCATGACGTGGGGCAGCATGATGCAGGAGGTATAACCGTGGCCCATGCCGGTTACTGCGCCCAGGCTGTGCCCGATACCGTGGCTTGCACCAAATGGAACCCGAAGGATGCCGAAGCTGGCCAGCCAGGCCGCCTGCATGCAGTCCAGGCGTGCTGCAAGATCGGACGGCTGCTCCCGGGTCCTCTGCAGGGAGCGGTTGAACAGGGAGAGCGCATGCAGTGCGGTTGCGTCGACCAGCGCCGAGGGCTGCCTTGAGCAGATCGATTCGACTGCGTGGTCGACGGCCCGAATGCCGGTGGAGAGCCAGAGCCGCTCCGGCGTGTGGAGGGTGATTTCCGGATCGAGGATGACGCTTGCTGCACCGATTTCACGTCCTGCATAGCCATCCTTGACGCCGCGAACCGGATCCACGCACCCGCCATAATTGGAGAACTCGGCGCCCGACAGGGTGGTTGAGACTACGATCTGCCGCAACGGCGGCGCCTTGACCGGGGGGAAATGGGTGTCGCCGTTGCCAAGCGGCCGGACGCGATAGGCGTCGAGTTCGTCAGGTGAAGTCAATCCATGCGCGAGGACAATCAGGACGACTTTCACCGTATCGATCGCTGTGCCGCCGCCAACGGTGACAATAAGATCCGCACTTGCGTCGTTGATGGCGCGGGCTGCAGCGAATACCGTCGCGCGCGGCGTATGTTCCACGCATTCGTCAAAAGTTCCGGCGTAGCGCGTGCCCAGTGCATTTCGTATGCGCGAGACGACATCTGTCTGGCGGTTGAGGGTCCTGCCGGTCACGATGAAGACACGCCGCGCTTCGCGCCGGCCGACTTCTTCCAGCACCGCCTCGGTCGCGGGCTTGCCCCAGATAACTCGGTCCTGGGCAAGAAATTCATGCATTCCAGCGTCCATCACAGGCTCCATCAATTCAAGGCCTCCCGCCGAGTTCGTCAAACTCGAGAAGAATCGCGCACCGGCAATCGCGGCCAAAGCAAATTGGAATCAATCCTTGCTCGTCATAGAGCACGACAAGGCTTTATTGTCAGACAATCAGATAATAAGAATTGCGTGTCAGGAAGTCAAGGGCGTGACTAAAAAAGCCATGATCAGGCTCCGGTCCTGCGTGAGGTTTTCTCCGGGTGGTGTGAAAAAGCCTCGATTGAGGCGTGCTTTGCACCTTCCTAAAATCGACCTCCAGCAACGGACGTTCCGTTGCGTCACCCGGAATCACTGCGACGGCCTCCCATCGCCGGCCGATATTGCCGCCCCTACTGGTCAACGCCGGCCGTCTCCCGTCCAGCGTTTTCCATATCTAAAGGAAGGCACTATCGATGATACTTTTCAGATGCATCAGGATGATTATCGGATCGGTGGCCGCAGCCCTGCTGTGTGCCGCGACGGCGCAGGCGGATCCAACAAACCGTACCGCACCGTTGGACTTCAAGGGGCGTGCCCTCGTTCTTGTCTCTGATGCCGACATGCTGGCGTCGGCCTATGTCAATGGCGAGCTTGGTCCGCGCGAAGGGACGGATGCTCTTTCGGTCATTCCGCTCGGCGCCCCCCCGAGAGAGCTGAAGGCATTCTCCGTGCCGGTCAGCAATTCGGTCGCCGGCCCGCCGGTAGCGGTGGCGACGACGCCCGACGGCCGCTTTGCCATTGTCGTAGAAACCTTCGGCCAGCGTCCCGACAACAACGAACGGCATCATTTTGGGGACCTCAAGCACGGCAACCAGATAGCGGTTGTCGATGTGTCCGACCTGCAGCGTCCCCGTGTGGTGCAGCGCGTGACCGGGCTTGAACGGCCGGATTCGGTCAGCGTCAACGCCGCTGGGAATATGATCGCCGTGGCCTTGAATCCCCAGGGAGCGGGTGGAAAAACGCCCCTGGCTCTGTACGAGTTCCGGGATGGCCGGTTGGGACCCGTGCAGACGCCACAGGTCCCCGGATGGGCACTGGGCGAGCGGCTGATACATGCGGAGTTCCACCCATCGTCCAACCTGCTTGCGCTGGTGAACGAGACACGCGGCGAACTCAGTTTCGTCACTGTCGGCGGCAGTCCCGGCGCGCGCACACTGGAAGCCCTCGGCAACAAGGTCCAGGTCGAGCGTGCGCCCTACATGGCGCGATTCACTCCGGACGGCCGGCATGTGCTGGTCAACGCCCTGTATTGGGGGCCGGATATCCAGGGAACCTGGAATGAGGCACCGCGAGGTTCAGTCGTGAGCGTCCGGCTCCATGCCGGAAAGGGGGCTGACGGATCGACGCGTCATGCCCTGGTATCGCGTGCCGTGACCGGGGTGAGTCCGGAGGGACTCGCCATCAGCCCGGACGGCAAGCTAGTGGCCACCGCGAACCTGGAACGCAGTTTCCTGCCCTATGACGATCCGCGCATCACCTGGTACTCGTCGGTCAGCCTTTTCCGCCTGGACCAGGATACAGGCCAGCTGCAACGGGTTGCCGACTATGCCTATGACGGCATCCTGCCCGAGGCATTGGCCTTCGACGCGTCCGGCAACTATCTCGCCGTTGTGACCTTCGATCACTTCGATGATTCCGACGCCGGAGGAAGCGTCGACTTCTGGCGCATCGCGCGGGACAGCCTCGACGCGCACCGCGTGGAACTGGTAATGACGCCGTATCGCGTCAAGGTTCAGCGCGGCCCGCATTCAATGGTGCTGGTGCGCTGAATCGGCGTCAGTTTCCCTCGCGCGGCGTGAGCACACTTCACGCCGCGTTTGCCTTACCGTTCTGTTCAATTTTTCTTCATCTGCAGCAGCTGGTACACACGTGCCGCGAGACGCACGGGTGCATGTTTCACGTGAGCTTTTCTCGCACAGCGTGACTAATTATCGATTGTTGCGCACCAGCCTGTTTTCTAGAATTCAATCGCACAACGACGGGTATGCGCACCTCGCCAGGCGCACCGGATCCGATCGATGCAAGTGATGACCGCGCCGCCGCAACGTGTGCCAGCGGTTCCAGTCAACTTACGAACACCACCAGGAGACATCATGAAAAAAGCCAGGGCAGCAAGCCTTGCCACCGCCGCCGTTCTCGCCATCTCCGCCTCCGCAGCTTTCTCGGCAAGCAATCCCCCGATCAAGATCGGCGTCGTGACCTCCCTGTCGGGTACGCTTGCCGGCGTGGGACAACCGATCCGCTGGGGCCTTGAGCTCGCCGTCAAGGAAGTCAACGCGGCCGGCGGAATTCTCGGCCGTCCGATCGAGCTCCTCGTCGAGGACGAGGAAGGCAATCCTTCCGTGGCCGTGCAGAAGGCGGAGAAGTTGGTCCAGCTGCAAAAGGTCGACTTCATCACCGGCACCGTGAACTCAGGTTCGACGCTGGCGGTCGGCCAGGTCGGCGAGCGCAACAACAAGCTGGTGTCGACCACCGTGTCGTACGCTGATTCCATCACCGCGGACAAGTGCTCTCCCAATGTGTTCCGCGTCAACATCCGCGCGGAACAGCAGTCGGTCGCCCTCGCCGAATGGCTCGCCCGCACCAAGCCCAAGGCACGCGTTTTCTACATCGGCCCCGACTATGAAATGGGCCGCTCCACGGTCGCCGCGTTCAAGAGTGTGATCGAGAAGAAGGGCCTCACATCAGTCGGCGAATTCTTTGCGCCGCTCGACTCCAAGGACTACACCCAGTACTTCGGCCTCGTGCGCGCGGCGCGTCCCGACGTCATCTACACCTCCGTGGTCGGCAACGACACCATTCGCCTGTTCTCGCAGATGGCCGACTTCGGACTGCTGCAAGGCCTGACGCTGGTCGGCTCGGCTGGCGTGATCACATCGCAGAATATTGCGGCGGTCGGGAAGTCGGGGGATGGCTTTGTCAGCGGCAGCGGATACTCGCCCAAGATCGAAACCCCGGAAAACAAGAAATTCGTTGAAGCCTACCGAGCCGCGTACAAGGCCGATCCGGATACCTTTGCAGCCGACGCCTACGGGATGATCTACGCGTACAAGGCGGCTGCGGAAAAGGCCCGCTCCACCGACACCGACAAACTGCGTGCCGCATTCCGCGGGCTCGCCTGGCAGACGCCACAGGGTACGAAGACAATCCGTGCCGGCGATCACCAGGCCATGCAGGATGTCTTCCTGGTGGCGGTCAAGGCAGGACAGTTTGACGTGATCGGCAAGGTGAACGGGCCTGATGCCATCGGTCCCGATGCCTGCTCACGCTTCTAAGCCAACGCACCGCGCCACGCGGTGCACTTACAGCCTGCAACAATCATGAACGTCTTCGACTATCTCAACTTTGTCCTTGCGCCCCAGCTGCTGAACGGCCTCACCTTCGGCATCGCGCTGGTCCTCGTTGCGCTCGGGCTGACAATCATCTTCGGCCTGCTCGATGTGCTCAATCTCGGCCACGGCGAGTTCTATGCATTCGGTGCATTCTCGGTCATCGCACTGGCCGGCGCCGGCGTCAATTTCTGGGTGATCCTCGTCATGGCGCCCGTCCTGATGATTCCGCTGGCAGTGCTGGTGGAACGCACGCTGATCCGGCCGGTGTACTCGGGCGGCGACCGGCACGTAAGCACGCTGCTCGTCACTTTCGGCTTGTCGCTGGTGATGGAGGACGTCCTGAAGCTTGCATTCGGTCCGAATTCCCATCGCCCGGAAAATCCGCTGCCCGGTGCATCGAGCCTGTTCGGCATCGTCATGCCAAATTACCGGATCTTTCTCTGCGTGCTGGGCATCGTCCTCATCCTGGTCGTGGCATGGATCGTGTACCGGACCCGCTTCGGGTCCATGGTCCGCGCCGCGGCCTTCGACAGCAAGATGGCGGCCTCGCTCGGCGTCCCCGTCAGTGTCGTCTACTCAGCGACCTTCGCCCTCGGCGCCGGCCTCGCGGCGATCGCCGGCGTGCTGCTGGCGCCGATCTACTCCGTGTTTCCGACGATGGGCCGCGACTTCATCCTGATGGCATTCAGCGTGGTCATCATCGGCGGCATGGGGTCGATCGCGGGCGCTGTTTTCGCGGGCATCCTGCTTGCCCTGGTCGGCTCGCTCGCGAGCCTTGTCATCCCGCCGGTATGGGCGGAAACCCTGGTATTCGCCGTCATGGTGGTATTCCTCATGCTCCGGCCGCAGGGATTGTTCGGGAGGATCGGCCATGCGTGACCATTTCAGGCTTTCGATGCAGGCCAGCCACCTGCTGACCGGTGTGCTCGCCATTGCGTCCATCGTCTTCATGGGGTGGGGCGCCGCAGCCGGCGACACGTTCTACCTGCGCCTGGGCACGGAAGCGCTTATCTTTGCCGGCCTTGCCCTCTCGGTGGAACTCCTGCTCGGCTACACCGGCCTGCTGTCGCTGGGCCAGGCAATGTATTTCGGCGTGGGCGCCTATGTGTCAGCGCTCACGCTGATCGCGACCGGATCCTTCTGGATGGCACTGGGCGCGGCCTTCCTCGCCTCGCTGGCGGCATCCTTCGTCGGCGGCCTGGTCGCCAACCGGGTGCGCGGCGTGTACTTCGTCCTGCTTACCTTCGCGCTGGCGCAGGTCGCCGCCAAGGCGGTCTACAACACCAAGGCCCTGGGCTCGTCGGACGGCATGATCGGCATTCCCGTGCCAAAGCTGTCCTTGATCGGCTGGGATATTCCCATGTCGAATCCTGCAGTGCTCTTCCTGGTGGTCGCCCTTGTCATATTCGGGCTGTACGGATTCTGCTCCTGGCTGCTGAATACACCCCTGGGCCGCCTGTTCGTCGCGCTGCGCGCCAACGAGAGGCGGGTGCCTTTCCTCGGCTACTCGGTCTGGCATGCCAGGATGGCGGCCTACATGGTTGCCGGTGCGATCGCGGGCATCTCCGGTGCGCTTTACCCGATGCTGCGCGGCTTCGTTTCGCCTGAATTGATGTTCTTCACCACCTCAGGGAATGCGGTGATCATGGTCATTCTCGGTGGTGTTGGCACGCTCGCCGGCGCACTCTACGGTGCGACGATACTCGTCCTGCTCAAGTCCTTTATCAGCACCTACACCGAGCACCATCTCATCATCATCGGCGCCCTGTTCATCGCGCTTGTGCTGTTCGTGCCGCAAGGCATGATCGGCTGTATTCGTCCGCGCCTCATGGCGTGGCTGGAAAGGAGTGGCAGCCGGCCATCGCTTCCGGCGGCGCCGGTTGCCTCGGTAGCCCCTATCCGCGCAGCAAGGAGTGACCTGACATGAGTGCCAATACCCTCCAGATTCGAAACCTCACGCGCGCCTTTGGCGGCCTGGTAGCAGTCGATGACGTCAGTTTCGATGTCGCCCCGCGGCGCATCACCACGGTCATCGGTCCGAACGGCGCCGGCAAGTCGACCCTGTTCAACCTGATCAGTGGCGCGCTGTTGCCCGATTCAGGCAGCGTCCGGTTGGGCGCGCTCGACGTGACGGCCATGCCGCCGCAGCGGCGCCAGCGTGCCGGAATCGCACGCTCCTTCCAGATCACCAACCTGTTTTTCGGGTTGACCGTAGGGGAAAACCTGCGGCTGGCAGCGCAGGCGCTGGAATCGCGCCGCCACATGGTGCTTCCGGTAGGCCGTAGCCGCCGCGCGCTGGCCAAGGTCGATGAAATCATCTACCGGTTCGGCCTGGGCGAGAAGGTGAGGGAGCTGGCCGGCAACCTGTCGCATGGCGAGCAGCGCCGGCTGGAAATCGCAATGTGCCTGGCGTGCGAACCGCAGGTGCTGATGATGGATGAACCCACGCAGGGCATGAGCCATCACGACACCCAGGACACCGCCGAGCTGGTGCGCAGCCTGGCGCGAGACGTGACGGTGATGTTGGTGGAGCATGACATCGGCCTGGTCATGGACTTGTCCGACCATGTCGTGGTGATGCACCAGGGGCGCAAACTGGCAGACGGGGCGCCGCGCGAAGTTCGTGACAACCCGGCCGTCCAGGCGGCCTATTTCGGGAATCACTGATCATGCTGAAAGTAGACAACCTGCACACCCATTACGGCCCCAGCCATATCCTGCATGGCATCGCGCTGGAAGCGGCCGCCGGCGAAGTCGTCGGCATCTTCGGGCGCAACGGCGCAGGCAAGACGACGCTGCTCAAGACGATTGCCGGCTGGGTCAAGCCCAGCGAGGGAGGCGTCAGCGTCGACAAGGAAGAGATCGGTCATCTGCCGCCCGAGAAGGTGTGCCGGCGCGGCATCGGCTTCGTTCCGGAAGACCGCCGGATTTTTCCCGGGCTGACTGTGGAAGAAAACATCAGCCTTGCCCTGCTGCAGGGAGCAGGCATGTCGTCTGCCGAGGAACGGGCCTCGCTGGACCGCATTTACACGCGCTTTCCTCGATTGCAGGAACGGCGGAAGCAGATCGGCACATCGCTTTCCGGCGGCGAGCAGCAGATGCTGGCCATGGCGCGCGCCATCGTCTGCCGGCCGCGCCTGCTCCTGATCGACGAGCCGACTGAGGGGCTCGCCCCGATGATCGTCGATGAAATATTCAAGCTGATCGCCGAATTGCGCGCGGCCGGCACCACGATCCTCCTTGTCGAGCAGAACCTGCACGCCGCCCTCGCGGCATCGGACCGGTTCTACGTCATCGAGCGCGGGCGCGTCGTCGAATCCGGCGTGAGTCGTGTCGAGGCGGACCAGGAGCGTTTATATGCAGCCATTGCTGTCTAGCGCTACCATTCCTTCGGGAATGGAACGGTGCCGTTCGAGGCAGATGTTGGCTTAACGCAATATTGCAAACAGGGGTAACTACCATGACGCAAGCACTTCACTCCCCCAACGTCCCGGTGATCGATATCGATCCCTTCTCGGACGACTACGTTCTCAATCCTTATCCTTTCCACAGGCAGTTGCGCGAAGCCGGGCCGGTCGCATGGATGTCTTCCATAGGCACATGGGTCGTCTCTCGCTTTGCCCAGGTCCGCCAGGTGCTGGAAGATCCGGAAACCTACTGTTCCGGCGCCGGCGTCGGCCTTGCCAACTTCAAGAAGGAAAAGCCGTGGCGGCCGCCCAGCCTGCTGCTGGAAACCGATCCCCCGCAGCACACGCGCAACCGCGCCATTATCAGCCGCGCCCTGTCGCCGGCCGCATTGCGTTCGCTCCGCGAGAAATTCGAAGTCGAGGCCAATCGCCTGGTGGACGAACTCGTCTCGCGCGGCAGCTTCGACGCCGTCCGCGAGCTGGCGGAAGCCTTTCCGCTGAAAGTCTTCGGTGACGCGGTGGGCATCGTGCCGGACGGCCGCGAACGCCTGCTGCTCTACGCCGACATGGTGTTCAATGCCATGGGACCGCAGAATGAGCGCGTCGCGCGCGCGATGTCCCGCGTGCAGCCGGTTGCGGAATGGGTATGGGAATCTTGCCAGCGCAAGGCCCTGGATCCGGCCGGCCTGGGGATGAAGATCTTCGAAGCGGCCGATGCCGGCACGGTGAACGAACATGAAGCGGCCATGATCGTGCGGTCCTTCCTTTCCGCGGGTATCGATACGACAGCCAATGCCATCGGTAACGCGATTTATTGCTTTGCCAACAACCCGCAACAATGGGAACTGCTGCGCAACGACCCGAACCTCGCCCGCCCGGCATTCGAGGAGGTGATGCGGTTCGAGTCGCCGTTCCAGGCCCTGTTCCGCACGACTACGCGTAAGACGCAGATTGGCGACGTCGAGCTCGATGCGGACCAGAAGGTCCTGCTCTCACTTGGAGCGGCAAACCGCGATCCGCAGCAATTCCCCGATCCGGACCGCTTCGACATCACCCGGCCCAATCCCGGCCACGTCGGGTTTGGCGCGGGTATCCACGGTTGCGTCGGCCAGATGATGGCCCGCATGGAAGCCGAACTCGTGATCAAGGCGCTCGCGGCGCGCGTGAAGTCGTTCGAGATCACGGATGGCGCCATCCGCCGTCCGCACAACATCCTGCGCGGTTTCGAAACACTGCCGGTACGCGTACATACCTGAAAGCTAGGAAAGGAAACAGAAATGGTCCAAATTACTTATCGCAGCAGTGACGGCGCGCAACGCGTCGTCGATGTCCCGATCGGAACCAGCCTGATGCAAGGTGCGATGACGCACGGTATTTCCGGCATTGTCGGAGAATGCGGCGGTTCCGCCATGTGCGCCACCTGCCATGTCTACCTCGACCCCGCGGATCAAGCCCGGGTGCCGGCGCCGAACGCGGTGGAGCTGGAAATGCTCGACTCGGTGGCGGACGAGCGCAAGCCCAACAGCCGCCTGAGCTGCCAGTTGATTGCGTCGCCCGAGATGGAAGGACTTGTGCTTCACCTGCCTTCCCGCCAGGTATGAGCCGCACGATCGTCATTGCCGGCGCCGGGCAGGCCGGCGCGCAAACCGCGCTTTCGCTGCGCCAGGAGGGCTTCGACGGACGCATCGTCCTCCTGGGAGCGGAGGAAGCCTTGCCATACCAGCGCCCGCCGCTCTCCAAGGCCTTCCTTTCAGGGCAGGTCGACGAGTCCGGGATTGCCCTACGCGCGGCGAATATCTTCCTTGACCAGAGAATCGAACTTTTACTCGGCCGCCGGGTGACCGCGATCAACCGCGGCAATCGCACCATTGCCACCGAACGGGACGGATCGTTCGGATATGACCACCTGGTGCTTGCCCTAGGTGTCACCAACCGCGCGCTCACCGTTCCGGGGGCAACGTTGCAGGGCGTGCGTTACCTGCGCACCCTGGATGAGGCGAGGGCATTGCGAGAATCCCTGCCGTCCTTGCGGAATATCGTGGTCATCGGGGCCGGATTCATCGGGCTTGAGTTCGCGGCTGTCGCGCGCAAGGCCGGCATCGCGGTGCATGTCGTGGAAGCGGCTCCGCGGCCGATGGCGCGCGCCGTCAGCGAGCCCGTTTCTGCCTTTTACGAAGGCCTGCATCGCGCACACGGGGTGGAACTGACCTTGAATGCCTGCGTGACCCGCTTTGTTCCCGATGCTTTGGGAGAGAAGGTGGCGGCGGTCGAACTGGCGGACGGCAGGCAGCTGCCCGCGGATCTCGTACTGGCCGGCATCGGCGTCCTGCCGAACACCGAACTGGCAGAGCGCGCGGGGCTGGCTGTCCGCAACGGCATCCTGGTCAACGAGTTCCTCGTCACCAGCGACCCGGACATTTCCGCGGTCGGCGACTGCGTCCAGTTCCCGACACGCTTTGACAAGGACACCGTGCGCCTCGAATCGGTGCAGAACGCAGTCGACCAGGCGCGCTGCATTGCCGCCCGGCTCCAGGGTAAGGCCGCTCCTTATGTCGCCGTTCCCTGGTTCTGGAGCGACCAGTACGACGCAAAACTGCAGATTGCCGGCCTTACCGCCAGGCGCACACGCACGGTGGTCAAGGGCGATCCCGCGGCCGGAAGCTTTTCGGTGTTTTCGTTCGAAGGAGACGCCTTCCTCGGTGTCGAATCGGTCAACCGGCCGTCGGACCATATGGCCGCGAGAAAGATACTTGCCAAGGGAACCGGATTGACGCCCGGGCAACTGGATGCGCCCGAATTCGATATCAAGGCTTTTGCGGCAGCAAGCTAGCAGGTCATTCTTAATGGTTAGGGAATCGTACGGTGGGTAGAGCGCAGAGAAACCCACCGTGTACTCGAGGCGCGTCATTTCGGTGGGTTTCTCTGCGCTCTACCCACCCCGCAAATTCATCTAGACGCGTTAATTTTCATATCCCAATTGTCCAGCCGCACAGCGGCTGCCGCCGACTATCAGGCGGCTTTCGCCAGGCGTGGCTGGCGCAGCTCCTTGGCCGCACCGACCCGGATGATGTCGGGTATGTCGACGCCGTTGCGGGCGGCGGTGAGTTCGGCAAGGATGGAAATCGCAATCTCCGCCGGTGTCTTGCTGCCGATGTAGATGCCGATCGGACCGTGCAGCCGGTCAAGCTGGCTGTCGGTCATGTCGAAATGTTCCTTCAGGCGCGCGCGGCGCTTCGCGTCATTGGAGCGCGAGCCGATGGCGCCGACATAAAAGGCGTCCGACCCGAGGGCCTCCATCAGCGCCAGGTCATCGAGTTTCGGGTCGTGGGTGAGGGCGACGACCGCTGACCGGCCGTCGAGGCGCATGTCGGTGACGATGTCGTCCGGCATGGCATGCACCACATTGACCCCAGGCACATCCCAGCTTTCGCGGTATTCCTCGCGCGGATCGCATACCGTGACCTGGTACTCCAGCCCAAGTGCGATCTGGGCAAGGAAACGCGAGAGCTGGCCGGCGCCGATGATGAGCAGGCGCCATTGCGGGCCGTGGATGGTGACGAGGCGATCGTCGTCGAGATGCAGAGACATGCCGGGCCGCCCGGCAGACAGGGTGACTTGTCCGCTGCGCAGGTCGAGGGTGCGCACGACGAGTTCCCGTGCGGAAACACGGTCGAGCAGCTCGTCGATCCGGCTGTGGGCACCGAGCGGTTCCAGTGCCAGCTGAATTGTGCCGCCGCAGGGAAGGCCGAAGCGCCGCGCTTCCTCGCTCTTGATGCCGTATTTGACGATCTCCGGACGCTCCAGCGTAATGCCTTCCCGGCGTACGCGCGCGATGAGATCGTCTTCGATGCAACCGCCGGACACCGACCCCGCGACGTGGCCGGTTTCGCAGAGGGCCAATGTGGCGCCTTCTGGGCGCGGGCTCGAGCCCCAAGTCCTGACGACAGTCACCAGCTGGCAGCGCTTTCCTTCCCTGAGCCAGCGGCTGCAGGCCTTGAGGACTTCCAGGTCGATGCTGTCCATGATGCCTCTCCCATGTAGCGATTGCTGCGGGCGGCGAAGCGGCCTTGCCCTTCGCCGTCTTGCCGGATGGATAACCGTTTAGTGCATTACCACGCCGCCGTCGACCACAATGGTCTGGCCGGTCATGAATGCGCTGTCGTCGGACGCCAGGAAGAGCATGACGCCGGTCATGTCCTCCGGCACCGATTCGCGCTTGATCGCGCGCGTTGCGACGATCGCGCCCTTGGCCTCTTTCCAGTCCGCGTGTTCCTGCACATTGCTGCTCATGACAAGGCCGGGGGCAATCGCGTTGATGCGAATATTCTCGGGTCCCAGCTCGCGCGCCAGCGCGCGGGTCAGTCCCACGATGGCTCCCTTCGAGGCGACGTAATGGGCCAGCAGGGGCGAACCCTTGAAGGTGGTCGCGGAAGAAATGTTGATGATGCTGCCGCCGCCGGACTTGCGCATCGCGGGCAGGGCCGCCTTGATCGTCTGCCACGTCCCGCGCACGTTGACGGTCATCACCAGGTCCCATTCGTCGTTCGTGATCTCGGTGAAGGGCTGCATGCGCAGCTTGCCGAACAGTGCGGCGTTATTGACCAGCACATCCAGCCGGCCGAATGCCTCGACAGTCTTGGCCATCATCGCGTCCACGGATGCCTGGTTTGTGATGTCGGCAACGAGGCCCAGCGCTTCGCCGCCGGCCTCGCGGATGAGCGACACGGTTTCGGCGGGTTCTACCACGTCCGATACGGATACCTTGGCGCCGGCGCTGGCCAGGGCAAGTGCATAGGCGCGCCCGATGCCTTGCGCTGCGCCGGTGACGA
>NZ_LSTO01000002.1:136155-157903 GCF_002211445.1 Noviherbaspirillum denitrificans
AGGCATTTCCGATATCCGCGACGAGTCCGACAAATCGGGCATGCGTGTGGTGATCGAGCTCAAGCGCGGCGAAGTGCCGGAAGTCGTGCTCAACAACCTCTACAAGCAGACCCAGTTGCAGGATACGTTCGGCATGAACATGGTCGCGCTGGTTGACGGCCAGCCGAAGCTGCTGAACCTCAAGCAGATGCTGGAGTGCTTCCTGTCGCACCGCCGTGAAGTGGTGACGCGCCGTACCGTATTCGAACTGCGCAAGGCGCGCGAACGCGGCCATGTGCTGGAAGGCCTTGCCGTCGCACTGGCCAACATCGATGACTTCATCGCGATTATCAAGGCCGCGCCGACGCCGCCGATCGCCAAATCCGAATTGATGGCGCGCGCGTGGGATTCCTCGCTTGTGCGTGAAATGCTCGCACGTGCCGCCGGAGAAAACTCGGGCGGTATCGAAGCCTTCCGTCCGGAAAACCTGCCGAAGCATTACGGCATTCAGCAGGACGGCTTGTACAAACTGTCTGATGACCAGGCGCAGGAAATCCTGCAGATGCGCCTGCAGCGCCTGACCGGTCTCGAGCAGGACAAGATCGTCAACGAGTACAAGGAAGTGATGGCACAGATCGCCGACCTGCTCGACATCCTCGCCAAGCCGGAGCGCGTTACCGCGATCATTTCCGACGAACTGACTTCTGCCAAGAATGAATACGGCGACGGCGCGAAGGATACCCGTCGCTCGACGATCGAACTGAACGCCACCGACCTCGAAACGGAAGACCTGATCGCGCCGCAGGACATGGTGGTGACGCTCTCGCATTCCGGCTACATGAAGTCGCAGCCCGTGTCCGAATACCGCGCTCAGAAGCGCGGCGGCCGCGGCAAGCAGGCGATGGCGACCAAGGAAGACGACTGGATCGACCAGCTCTTCATCGCCAATACGCATGACTACATCCTGTGTTTCTCCAACCGAGGCCGCCTGTACTGGCTGAAGGTGTGGGAAGTGCCGCAGGGGTCGCGCAACTCGCGTGGCAAGCCGATCGTCAACATGTTCCCGTTGCAGGATGGCGAGAAGATCACTGTCGTGCTGCCGCTGTCCGGCGAGAACCGCAGCTTCCCTGAAGACCATTACGTGTTCATGGCGACCAGCCTGGGCACCGTGAAGAAGACGCCGCTGACGGAATTCAGCAATCCGCGCAAGGCCGGCATCATTGCCGTTGACCTGGATGAGGGCGACTTCCTGATCGGCGCTGCGCTGACTGACGGCAAGCATGATGTGATGCTGTTCTCGGACGCCGGCAAGGCAGTGCGCTTCGATGAAAACGACGTGCGTCCGATGGGCCGTCTCGCACGTGGTGTGCGCGGCATGAACCTCGAGGAAGGGCAGCAGGTTATCGCGTTGCTGGTCGCGGAGAACGAGCAGCAGTCGGTGCTGACCGCGACCGAGAACGGCTTCGGCAAGCGTACGCCGATCACCGAATACACCCGCCATGGCCGCGGCACCAAGGGCATGATCGCAATCCAGACCAGCGAACGTAACGGCAAGGTCGTCGCGGCAACGCTGGTTGATCCGGGTGACGAGATCATGCTCATTACGACAGGTGGCGTGCTGATCCGTACCCGTGTCTCGGAAATCCGCGAAATGGGCCGCGCCACGCAGGGCGTGACGCTGATTGCGGTCGAGGACGGCACCAAGCTCTCCGGCCTGCAGCGCATCGTCGAGACGGATGCCGAGGAAGAAAACGGCGCGGAGAATGGCAGTGCCGACAACGCGACGGAGGAGTAATGACGCGCGTCTATAACTTTTCCGCCGGTCCGGCTGTCCTGCCGCAGGAAGTCCTGCAGCAGGCCGCCGAAGAGATGCTTGACTGGCACGGCAGCGGAATGTCCGTGATGGAAATGAGCCATCGCGGCAAGGAATTCATTTCGATCTACGAAGCAGCGGAGCGCGACCTGCGCGAACTACTGGCTGTGCCGGCGAATTACCGCATCCTGTTCCTGCAGGGCGGAGGCATCGGCGAAAACGCGATTGTGCCGATGAACCTGGTGGGCAGGAAATCGCAGCCGGCTACGGCGGATTTCGTCCACACCGGTTCCTGGTCGGGCAAGTCGATCAAGGAAGCGAAGAAGTACTGCAACGTCAACGTCGCCGCTTCTTCCGAGACAGAAAAGTTTGCATTCATTCCGCCTCGCGAGACGTGGAAGCTGTCGAAGGATGCGGCCTACGTCCACATCTGCACCAACGAAACGATCGACGGCGTCGAGTTCCAGTACACGCCGGAGGTCGGCGATGTGCCTCTGGTAGCAGACATGTCTTCGCATATCCTCTCGCGCGTGGTCGATGTGTCGAAGTACGGCGTGATCTTCGGAGGCGCGCAGAAGAATATCGGCCCGGCCGGCTTGACGATTGCGATTGTGCGCGACGACCTGATCGGGCACGCGCTGTCCATTTGCCCGTCGGCATTCGACTGGAAACTCGTTGCCGAGAACCAGTCGATGTACAACACTCCGCCGACGTATGGAATCTATATCGCTGGCCTGGTGTTTCAGTGGCTCAAGCGCCAAGGTGGTGTGCCGGCGATGGAGCAACGCAATATTGCGAAAGCGGCGCTGTTGTACGACTATCTGGATTCGACCGGTTTCTACAGCAACCGCATTGCAAAGGATTGCCGTTCACGCATGAACGTTCCCTTCTACCTGAAGGACGAGTCGCTGAACGAGGCGTTCCTCGCCGGCGCGAAGGAACGCAACCTGCTGCAGCTCAAGGGCCACAAGTCCGTTGGCGGCATGCGCGCATCGATCTACAACGCGATGCCGATCGAAGGCGTGCAGGCGCTGGTTGATTACCTGAAGGACTTCGAGAAGAAGCACGGATAACGGGCCCGGTGCCCCCGTGCATTCGCTGGCAGGTTTCTTTCCCCGGCAATGGGGAAGGAGAGAAATGACTATCCATGAGTACGGACGACAAACTTAAACCCCTCCGCGAGCAGATCGATGCGATCGACGCGCAAATCCTTGATTTGCTCAACCGCCGGGCGCGCGTAGCGCAGGAAGTCGGCCACGTGAAGGCCGAAACCAATGCCCCGGTGTTCCGCCCCGAACGCGAGGCGCAGGTCCTGCGTAAAGTCGCGAACAACAATCCCGGTCCGCTCGACAGCCACGACGTGCAGACGATCTTCCGCGAGATCATGTCTTCCTGCCGCGCGCTGGAACGCCGCGTGACCGTCGCTTACCTCGGTCCGGCAGGCACCTTCAGCGAACAGGCGGTGTATCAGCAGTTCGGCCACGCGGTCGAAGGCGTGCCCTGCAGCTCCATTGATGAAGTGTTCCGTGCGGCCGAAGCCGGCACCGCCGACTTCGGCGTGGTGCCGGTCGAGAATTCCTCCGAGGGGGCGATCAACCGCACACTCGACCTGCTGCTCCAGACCACATTGTCCATCAGCGGTGAACTGTCGATTCCCGTGCATCACAGCCTGATGACGAAGAGCGGCACGATGGACGGCATTACCCGCATCTGCGCGCATTCGCAGGCGCTGGCTCAGTGCCAGGTGTGGCTGAACATGAATTACCCGAACATCGAGCGCCAGGCCGTGGCATCCAACGGCGAAGCCGCACGCATTGCGAGCGAAGACCCGACCGCCGCCGCCATCGCCGGTGAAATCGCCGGACAGCGCTACAACCTCGGCGTGGTGAAGGCGCACGTACAGGATGATCCGCACAACCGCACACGCTTCGCCGTAGTCGGCCGCCTGCAGCCGACACCCAGCGGCAAGGACCAGACCTCGCTCGTGCTGGCCGTGCCCAACAAGGCCGGCGCCGTGTACAACATGCTTGCGCCGCTCGCCACATTCGGCGTGTCGATGACTCGTTTCGAGTCGCGCCCCGCACGTATGGGCACCTGGGAGTACTACTTCTACGTCGACGTCGAAGGCCACGTCCAGGACGACAAGGTCGCCAAGGCCATGGCCGAGCTGAAGCAGAACGCGCCGTTCTTCAAGGTGCTCGGTTCGTATCCGTTTAGTTTGTAATTTGTCCCGCCGCCGCTGGGCGCACATTTGCGTTGTGTCCGGCGCGGCACCTGTTCAGGAAACCGTCATGTCACTCCAATTCGGACCCGATTACGTTCGCGCCATTGCCCCCTACCAAGGCGGAAAGCCCATTGCCGAAGTCGCCCGCGAGTTCGGCCTCGACGAAGCAAAGATCATCAAGCTCGCATCGAACGAGAATCCTCTCGGCATGCCGGAATCGGCAAAGCAGGCGATGCTCAAGGCAGTGGCCGACATCGGCCGCTATCCAGACGCGAACGGCTTCGACCTGAAGCAGGCGATCACTGCGAAATACGACGTGCCGCAGGAATGGATCACACTGGGCAATGGCAGCAACGACATCCTCGAACTTGCCGCCCATGCTTTCGTGCAGCCGGGCCAATCGGTCGTCTACGCGCAGTATTCGTTTGCCGTGTATGCGCTGGCCACCCAGGCCGTCGGCGGCCGGGCAATCGTCGTTGCCGCTCGCGACTACGGCCATGACCTCGATGCGATGGCGAAGGCAATCGATAAAGACACCAAGCTGGTCTTCATCGCCAATCCCAACAACCCGACCGGCACCTTCCTCCCTGCGGCGGACATCGAAGCATTCCTGAAGAAGGTGCCGCAGGACGTCGTCGTCGTACTGGACGAGGCTTATAACGAATACCTCGCGCCGGAACAGCAATACGACTCGGTCGCCTGGGTGAGGCAGTATCCCAACCTGCTCGTGTCGCGCACCATGTCCAAGGCTTACGGCCTGGCCGGCCTGCGCGTCGGCTTCGGTATCGCGCAACCGGCGATCACGGATCTGCTTAATCGCATCCGCCAGCCGTTCAACGTCAACTCGATGGCGCAGGCCGCGGCGGTTGCGGCGCTCAACGACACTGCGTTCTTGCAGAAGAGCGCCAAGCTGAATGCGGATGGTTATCGCCAGCTGACGACGGCTTTCGATGCCATGGGTATCGAGTATGTGCCTTCGTATGGCAATTTCGTGCTGTTCAAGGTCGGCAACGATGATGGCGCTGGCGCGCGCGTCAACGTCGCACTGCTCAAGCGCGGCATCATCGTGCGCCCGGTCGGCAATTACGGCCTGCCGCAGTGGATTCGTGTCTCGATCGGTTTGCCCGAAGAGAACGAAGCCTTCATCGGCGCGCTGAAGCAAGTACTGGCCTGAGCGGACAAGCCGTGGGCGCAATCGTGTTCAAGAAGGTTTCGATTTTCGGCGTCGGATTGATCGGCGGATCCTTCGCGCTCGCGCTGAAGCGGGCCGGGGTGGTCGGTCAGGTGTTTGGCGTCGGACGCAGCGCAACGTCGCTTGCTCGGGCGAAGGAACTGGGAATTGTCGACGTCGCGAGCAGTTCCGTGGAAGAGGCGGTGCGTGACGCCGACCTGATCCTGGTTGCGGCGCCGGTCGCGCAGACCGAGGCCATCCTTGCATCCATCGAACCATTCCTGCAGCCCGATACCATCGTCACGGATGCCGGAAGCACCAAGACGGATGTCGTCGAAGCGGCTCGCAAGGCGCTCGGTGGAAAGATTGCGCAGTTCGTGCCGGGCCATCCGATAGCCGGCCGCGAGCAGAACGGCCCCGACGCGGCGATCGTGGATTTGTACGTCGGCAAGAAAACGGTCATTACTCGCTTGCCGGAAAACAGCGCCAGCGATGTGGCGCGTGTTGCTGCTGCCTGGGAGCAGTGCGGCGCAATCATCCACAAGCTGACGCCGGAAGAGCATGACCGCGTATTTGCATCGGTCAGCCATTTGCCGCACCTGCTCGCCTATGCACTGGTTGATGACGTGGCCAGGAAGCCGCATGCCGACGTGCTGTTCCAGTATGCGGCGAGCGGATTCCGCGATTTCACCCGCATCGCCGGCTCGTCGCCTGAAATGTGGCGGGATATTTCCCTGGCCAACCAGGCGGCGCTGCTTGGCGAGCTTGATGCCTACATGGCACAGCTTGTCCAGCTGCGCGAATTGCTCGCCGAACGAAACGGCAAGGCGATCGAGGCGGTCTATGCGAATGCGCAACGCGCAAGGCAGAACTGGATCAAGACGATCGAGTCTGCCGAACAACAGAACAAACAAGGCGGCGACTGATGAAGCATTATCCCCACCATCTCGACCTCCAGCCCGCGATGCATGCGCAAGGCACAGTGCGGCTGCCGGGGTCGAAGAGCATTTCCAACCGTATCCTGCTGCTGGCGGCCTTGTCGCAAGGCACGACGAAGATCTGCGACCTGCTTGCGTCGGATGACACCCACGTGATGCTTATGGCCCTGCAAAAGCTGGGCGTGGCCTGGGAGCAAGTCGGCGAGACGCAGGATTACATTGTCCACGGCGTGAGCGGCGTGCTGCCTGTACACCAGGCAGATTTGTTCATGGGTAATGCCGGCACTGCAATCCGCCCGCTGACGGCGGCGCTCGCGGTCATGGGTGGCGACTATACGCTGCACGGTGTGTCACGCATGCATGAGCGGCCGATCGGCGATCTCGTCGATGCATTGAATGCAGTCGGCACGCAAATCGACTACACCGGCCAGCCGGGCTATCCGCCGCTGCATATCCGTCGCGGGCATATCCATGCACATCGCATGCAGGTCAAGGGCAATGTATCGAGCCAGTTCCTCACCGCGCTGCTGATGGCTGCGCCACTCATGGCAGGCGAACACCCGGTTACCATCGATGTTGTCGGCGAACTGATTTCCAAGCCATACATCGAAATCACGCTCAACTTGATGCAGCGTTTCGGCGTCAAGGTTGAACGTCAGGGCTGGCAATCATTTACGGTCGCAGCAGGTCAGAAGTACACCAGCCCCGGAACGATCCATGTCGAAGGAGACGCTTCATCCGCGTCTTATTTCCTCGCGGCAGGCGCGATTGCAGGCGGCCCGGTGCGGGTGGAAGGTGTCGGACGCAACAGCATCCAGGGCGATGTGCGCTTTGTCGAGTCGCTGGAACAGATGGGCGCCACGATCACCATGGGTGACAACTGGATTGAAGCGAAGTCGAATGGCGTGCTCAAGGCCATCGACGCCGACTTCAACCACATCCCGGACGCAGCCATGACCATCGCTGTCGCCGCGCTCTATGCAGATGGGCCGAGCACCCTGCGCAACATCGGCAGCTGGCGCGTGAAGGAAACCGACCGCATTGCCGCTATGGCAACCGAACTGCGCAAGGTCGGCGCTATAGTGGAAGAGGGGGCAGACTACTTGCGTGTTGAGCCACCTGCGGAAATCCGTTCCGCCGCCATCGACACCTACGACGACCATCGCATGGCCATGTGTTTCTCACTGGCCTCGCTCGATGGCGCTGCCCGCCGCGGCAACGCGATCCGGATCAACGATCCGAAATGCGTCGCCAAGACCTTCCCCGACTATTTCGAGGCGTTCGCACAGATCGCCCGGAACAATCTGTTCTGAATGGCCGCGCCGCATTTGTTGCGGCGCGTTCCCCTGATCCAGACCCAATGCAGACCCATTCCATTCCAGTCATCACGATCGATGGGCCGACCGCCTCGGGCAAAGGCACTGTTGCCCACCGCGTCGCACATCAGCTTCATTTCCATTATCTCGACTCCGGTGCACTGTACCGGTTGACGGCGCTGAGCGCGTTGCGGCATGAGGTGCCGCTGAACGACGAGCACGGCCTGGCCAAGGTGGCCGAGAGATTGCCCTGTCGCTTTGCCGGCGACCAGATCTGGCTCGGCAACGAAAACGTCACGTCCGCGATCCGGGCCGAGGAAGTTGGCAATACGGCATCGAAAATTGCTGCTTTACCAACGGTCAGGCATGCATTGGCCGGCCTTCAGCTCGGCTTTCGCATCGCGCCCGGCCTCGTTGCCGACGGGCGTGACATGGGTACCGTAATTTTCCCCCATGCGGTACTCAAGGTATTCCTGACGGCAAGCGTCGAGGCGCGCGCGGAAAGGCGATATAAGCAATTGATTGACAAGGGTTTTCCTGCTACTATGGAAGACCTTCTCAAGGATTTGAGGGAGAGGGACGCGCGCGATTCAAATCGCGCCATCGCCCCCTTGAAACCCGCCGAAGGAGCACACATCCTGGATACTTCTCACATGACTGCCGACGAGGCTGTCGAGCAAGTGCTCAAGTGGTATGCGGCAGTAAAGAAGCAGTCTTGACATCCACGCTGCTTCTGGATCGGTGCCCGGCCTGGCGCAAGGCCTTGTCGGGTGTTGTTTAACTTAACCCAGTGAATGACCGGATTTACGCGATCATCGCTGGCCAAACTTTTTCTCTTTTATGTCTACTGCGCAACAACAATCTACCGGTATGGAAAGCTTTGCAGCCCTGTTCGAGGAGTCGATCGCTCGTCAGGACATGCGCTCCGGTGAAGTGATCTCCGCTGAGGTCGTCCGTGTCGACTACAACTTCGTCGTCGTGAACGCGGGCCTGAAGTCCGAAGCATTCATTCCTATCGAAGAATTCAAGAACGACAGCGGTGAAGTCGAAGTCCAGGTTGGCGACTTCGTCACCGTTGCGATCGAATCGCTCGAAAACGGTTTCGGCGACACCATCCTCTCGCGCGACAAGGCGAAGCGTCTGGCTTCCTGGCTCGCGCTCGAGAAGGCGATGGAGTCCGGCGAAATCGTGACCGGCACCGTCAACGGCAAGGTCAAGGGCGGCCTGACTGTCCTGACCAACGGCATCCGTGCATTCCTCCCGGGTTCGCTGGTCGACACCCGTCCGGTCAAGGACACCACGCCGTACGAAGGCAAGACCCTGGAATTCAAGGTCATCAAGCTGGACCGCAAGCGCAACAACGTTGTGCTGTCCCGCCGCGCCGTCATCGAAGCATCGATGGGCGAAGAGCGCGCCAAGCTGATGGAAACCCTGAAGGAAGGCACCGTCGTCACCGGTATCGTCAAGAACATCACCGACTACGGCGCGTTCGTTGACCTCGGCGGCATCGACGGCCTGCTGCACATCACCGACCTGGCATGGCGCCGTGTGCGTCACCCGTCGGAAGTGCTGTCCGTCGGCCAAGAGATCACCGCGAAGGTCCTCAAGTACGATCAAGAGAAGAACCGCGTCTCCCTGGGCGTCAAGCAACTGGGCGACGATCCGTGGACCGGTCTGTCCCGTCGTTATCCGCAAGGCACCCGCCTGTTCGGCAAGGTCACCAACCTGACCGACTACGGCGCGTTCGTCGAAGTCGAGCAGGGCATCGAAGGCCTGGTGCACGTCTCCGAAATGGACTGGACCAACAAGAACGTGGCTCCGAACAAGGTTGTCCAGCTGGGCGACGAAGTCGAAGTCATGGTCCTGGAAATCGACGAAGAGCGTCGCCGTATCTCCCTCGGCATGAAGCAGTGCAAGCCGAATCCGTGGGATGACTTCGCGATGAACCACAAGAAGGGCGACAAGGTTCGCGGCGCGATCAAGTCGATCACCGACTTCGGCGTGTTCATCGGCCTGGCTGGCAACATCGACGGCCTGGTTCACCTGTCCGACCTGTCCTGGACCGAAGCCGGCGAAGAAGCCGTCCGCAAGTTCAAGAAGGGCGACGAGCTGGAAGCTGTCGTGCTGGCGATCGACGTCGAGCGCGAGCGCGTTTCCCTGGGCGTCAAGCAACTCGAAGGCGACCCGTTCAACAACTTCGTTGCAATGAACGACAAGGGCGCAGTCGTGACCGGTACCGTCAAGTCCGTCGAGCCGAAGGGCGCTGTGATCCAGCTGTCCGACGAAGTCGAAGGCTACCTGCGTGCATCCGAAATCTCCCGTGACCGCGTGGAAGATGCCGGTACCCACGTCAAGGCTGGCGACAAGGTCGAAGCCATGATCATCAACATCGACCGCAAGGCTCGCAGCATCCAGCTGTCCATCAAGGCGAAGGACAATGCAGAGACGCAAGAAGCCATGCAGAAGATGTCCGCTGATTCCAGCGCTGCCTCCGGCACCACCAGCCTGGGCGCACTGCTGAAGGCCAAGCTCGACAACAAGCAATAAGGTCGAAACCGTAAATGACTAAGTCCGAGCTGATCGCCCGCTTGGCCGAGCGTTATCCGCAGCTGGTTGCAAAGGATGCGGATTACGCGGTGAAAACCATTCTCGATGCAATGGCCGAGGCACTGTCCAACGGCCAGCGTATCGAGATTCGCGGCTTCGGCAGCTTTGCGCTGAACAGCCGTCCGCCCCGCATCGGGCGCAACCCGAAGTCGGGTGACAAGGTGATGGTGCCCGAAAAACGGGTGCCGCACTTCAAGCCCGGCAAGGAGTTGCGCGAACGCGTGGACGCAATGGTTGGTCAGCCGATCAAGGAAGACTGAACGTTATTTGCAGGAATCGGAAACGGCATCTTCGGATGCCGTTTTTTTTGCCTGGAACGATCCGGGATGGCCGGGATGGAATCTTAACGTACAATTTCACCCTGTCAGTAGAGCCACGGCCCACAGCATGATCTTTCACACCAACAACAAGGACGCCGCGCCATGAAAATCCTGTTCAGAATCGTTGCGGCCATCCTCTTCATTGTCTTCTTCGGCTTTGCGCTGAAGAACACGCAGGAAGCCGCGCTGCGCTTCTTCTTCGATTACGAAATCCGCGGACCGTTGGTCCTGTTGCTGCTCTCCTTTTTCATTGGCGGCGCCGCGCTCGGCATTCTCGCAATGATCCCGACCCTGTTCCGTTATCGCCGCGAGGTGGTCAGGCACAAGAAGGCGGTCTCCGCGATGGAAAAGGACATGGAAGCGAGGCGCATGGCCAGTGTCCAGCCGCCGCAGCCCGATACGGTCGTCAACAAATAACCTGACAAGAACAAGAACGCATGGAATTCGAAACCTGGTGGCTGCTCGGCATACCGATTTTCTTCGGCCTCGGCTGGATCGCAGCACGCGTTGATATCAACCAGCTCGTGTCGGAGTCGCGAACCCTGCCACGTGGCTACTTCAAGGGACTCAATTTCCTGTTGAACGAGCAGCCTGACAAGGCGATTGATGCCTTCATCGAAATCGTCAAGCTCGATCCGGAGACTATCGAACTGCATTTTGCATTGGGTAACCTGTTCCGGCGCCGCGGCGAGATGGAGCGTGCCATCCGCGTCCACCAGAACCTCCTGGCTCGCCCCGACCTGCCACTGGATTACAAGTTGCAGTCGCAGTACGAACTCGGCCAGGATTACTTGAAGGCCGGCTTGCTCGACCGCGCGGAAGAAACCTTCAACGGACTGGTCGACACCCAGTATGGCGCGCAGGCACGCCGCGCACTGCTCGAGATTTACCAGCGGGAGAAGGAGTGGTCGCGTGCGATCGACGCCGCTCGGTCACTGCAGGATTCCGGAGCCGGCGCGAAGCAAAAGGAAATCGCGCAGTTCTATTGTGAACTGGCGCAAGACGAACTGGTGCATACGCATCCGGACGCCGCACTCTCGCTGTTGGAAAAAGCCATTGCCGCCAACCGCAGCAATGTGCGCGCTGCCATCCTGATTGGCGATGTGCATCTCTCCCGGGGCGATACCGAAGCTGCGCTCATGGCATGGCGGCGCGTCGAGCAGCAGAGTGTGCCGCACGTCGCCCTCGTCGCCCAGCGCCTGATGGATGGCTATCGTACGGTCGGCCGGCCGCAGGAAGGCCTCAACCTGCTCAAAAGCTACCTAGCCGAAGCCCCGTCGATTGATCTGCTGGAAGTGGTGTTCAAGGCGGTGCTGGAACTTGATGGCGTGGATGCAGCCAACCAGCTTGTGAGTGACGAGCTGCGCCGTACCCCAACGCTGCTCGGCCTCGACAAGCTGCTCGAAGCGCGCTTGATGGAAGCACCGCCCGAAGTACGCCCGGAACTCTCGCTGGTGAAGAACCTTGTGCACGGCTATACGCAGAAACTCGCGCGCTACCAGTGCAGCCACTGCGGCTTCAAGGCCCGGCAGTTCTACTGGCAATGCCCCGGCTGCAGCCAGTGGGAATCCTATCCGCCGCGGCGCACCGAAGAACTCAACGTGATGAACTAGCGTGGCATTTCAGGCCGCGCAGAATCCGATTCCGCTATGAATGACATGACCCCTCCCCAGAAAAACCCGCGCCTTCTCGTCGTCGGCGACGTGATGCTGGACCGCTACTGGTTTGGCGAAGTGAGTCGGATCTCCCCGGAAGCGCCGGTTCCCGTGGTTCGCGTCGAACGGCGCGAGGAGCGGCTGGGTGGCGCCGCGAACGTAGCGCGCAATGCTGTTGCGCTTGGTGCGCAGGCGGGACTCCTCGGTGTGGTTGGTACCGATGAAGCAGGCGACGTCGTGCAGAACCTGCTCACCGACCTGCGCATCGACAGTTTCCTCAACCGCGATGCAGCGATCTCGACCATCATCAAGCTGCGTGTGATCGGTCGGCAGCAGCAGCTCCTGCGCATCGACTTCGAGGCACCGCCGAGCGAATCCGTATTGCGCGACAAGCTGACGCAATTCAATGCGCTGCTGCCGCAGTACGACGTGATTGTGCTGTCCGACTATGCGAAGGGCAGCCTCGTCAACGTCACGCACATGATCGAGGCGGGCAAGCGCCTCGGGAAGTATATCCTCGTCGACCCCAAGGGTGAGGACTTCACGCGCTACAAGGGCGCCTCGATCCTCACGCCTAACAAGTCGGAAATGCGTCATGTTGTCGGCTCGTGGAAGGACGAGGAGACGTTGACGACGAAAGCGCAAAACCTGCGCCGCTCGCTCGATCTAGAGGCATTGCTCCTGACGCGTTCGGAGGAGGGCATGACGCTCTATACCGAAGCGGATGTGCTTCACATCCCGACCGTTGCGCGCGAAGTGTTCGACGTTTCCGGTGCCGGCGACACCGTCATTGCGACGCTGGCCACGATGCTTGGCGCCGGCAAGTCGCTACCCGATGCGGTGGCCATCGCGAATCGTGCCGGCGGAATTGTGGTCGGCAAGCTTGGGACGGCAACTGTCACTCGCGAAGAACTTTTTGGCTGAGTTGTTTTTTACGGACAAGAGAAATAGCGGTTTGATAACTTTTTAATTATCATTTATGCAACATCGGAATTTCCGATGTTCACTTGTCCAACTCGGAGAAAACAACATGCTGAAAAAACTAATGCTTTCAATTGCAGTATTGGTCGCATCCACCGGTTTTGCCTTCGCACAGGTCGACGTCAACAAGGCCGACCAGGCCGCGCTCGATAGCGTGAAGGGCATCGGCCCGAAGATGTCCAAGACCATCCTTGACGAGCGCAAGAAGGGCGGTGACTTCAAGGACTGGGCCGATTTCCAAGGTCGAGTGAAAGGTGTCGGCGAAAAGAATGCTGTTCGCCTGTCCGATGCAGGTTTGACGGTGAACGGCAAGCCACGCCAGGGCGGCGCAGCCGCAAGTGGCGACAAGAACGGCAAGGCATCCGGAAAGGACAGCCGCAAGGACGTGAAGAAGGAAAAGTAAAAACCGTTCGCACTTCATAACCCCGCTCCGCATGAGCGGGGTTTTTACTGAGTGGTGGCTGGGAAGGCACCATACGTGAGAAGGCGCGTCCTAGTAGAATGACGGTTTTATCAAGCAGCCTGACCCGAACATGCCTTACCTGACGATCGAAGACACAATCGGCAACACCCCATTGGTGCAGCTCAAGCGTATTCCTGGCGAGGAGGCTGCACGGCGTAATAACGTCATCCTCGGCAAGCTGGAAGGCAATAATCCCGCAGGGTCCGTCAAGGACAGGCCGGCGCTGTCCATGATCAAGCACGCTGAGGAGCGTGGCGAGATCAAGCCGGGCGATACGCTGATCGAAGCAACCAGCGGCAATACCGGCATCGCGCTGGCAATGGCCGCCGCGCTGCGTGGTTACAAGATGGTGCTGCTGATGCCTGAAAACCTGAGCGAGGAGCGCCGCCAGAGCATGGCTGCTTATGGTGCAAAGATCGTCCTCACGCCCAAGACAGGCGGCATGGAATATGCACGCGACCTTGCCGAGCAGATGCAAAAGGAAGGCAAGGGCATCATTCTCGACCAGTTCGGCAATCCAGATAATCCACGCGCGCACTATGAAGGAACGGGACCCGAAATCTGGCGCGATACCGAAGGGCGTATCACTCACTTTGTAAGCGCGATGGGAACGACCGGCACCATCGTCGGCGTGTCGCGCTTCCTGCGTGAAAAGAATCCCGAAGTGCGCATCATCGGTGCACAACCAGAAGAAGGTTCGCAGATTCCCGGCATCCGCAAATGGCCGGAAGCGTACCTGCCGAAAATCTATGACAAGAGCTGTGTGGACCAGCTCGAATATGTGAGCCAGGCTGCAGCTGAGCAGATGGCTCGCCGCATGGCGATGGAAGAAGGGATTTTCTGCGGGATTTCAGCCGCGGGCGCCTGCGAGGTCGCACTGCGCCTTTCACAAACGGTCGAGAACGCGACCATCGTGTTCATTGTCTGCGACCGCGGCGATCGGTATCTGTCGACAGGTGTTTTCCCCGCCTGATCAGCGGGGAGGGGCTGTCTTATTCCATCAGATCGGCGCCGGAATCCTGCGGCGAATCCTTCGGCTTGAACTGCTTGTCGCTGATACGGAACTTGTCGCGGCGGTCACCCATGAGGATGCGCAATTCCTTGATGCTCAGGTCGCTGACTTCATGCATGCGGATCAGCAGCGACGCGCCGACCGGCAGGCGGCGGTGACGGATCTTGCTGATCACCGGCGGCGCCACTTCCAGCGCGCGCGAAAGCGCAGCGTCATTCTTCAGGTTCAGCTTTTCGATAAGTGCGTCAAGCAGGTTGTTCGGATCGTAGTTCACCTGGTCGGCGAGACGGTTTCCTGCGCGCTTGATGTTGTCCGTATTGTCCATGGCATTGTCTTATTCAGTAGTCAAAGTCGCAATAATTCCGGGCTGCAAGCAGATTATACAGAGAAACAATTTGCATATCTGGAAAGTGTATCAACTCTGTGACACAACTTGCATGACCTCGATGCAAGAAATAGCACTACCACAATTGCCGTGTAGACACTACTTGCGTAAATGCAATATAGTAAAGAAATTTCAAAAAGGCAATATTAGAATTATGCGAACATGCGCTGAATCAATAAGCGAGAAAATATAACAACTTTCGCGTCGCATATTTCCTCCGACTCAGCGTCAACTCCCGCCAATTCAGGATTGCAATCGTTCAATTGCATTCTAACGAAGCCAACTTCATTCATTTTGAGCCGCCGCAATGGGCTCCTGATGCGTGAACGACCAGCGTACGTCCGCCATCTTTCGCTAATTCAAGAGGCTGTTTGAACTGGTCGGCCAGTTTTAGTTCTTTTTCACGTTGTTAATTTCTTCATCGAAGAGCGCATCCCATCCGGGGCGACCAAGGCGCTCCAAGGTTTCGATATTCTTTTCGAAAATGTCGGATGCCTCCGGGAAGGCTTCCACAGCACGATCGATGCTTGATTCGCGCAGCAGATGGAGGGTCGGGTAGGGCGAGCGGTTGGTGTAATTGCTGATATCGTCCGAGTCGGTGCCGGCAAACTGGTAATGCGGATGAAAACTGGCTACCTGGATGTCGCCTTCCAGGCCGAGTGCAGCTGTAGTCATGTCGGCGGCTTCAAGGAAGTCGTTGAATTCCAGGAAATCGTCGAGGACGTGCGGATGAATGAGCAGTACGGTATCGACCTGTGCGGGATCGGCTTGCTGCAGGAACAGCAGCGCGTCGACGAGTTCGCTTTGCAGTTCCTCAACAGATTGGGCCGCACTGACAATGTAGTGGATCTGTCCCTTCATATGCACGCTCTTGGCAAACGGGCAAAGGTTCAGACCGATGACGGCCTTTTCCAGCCAGCGGCGGGTGGCGGCGACGACTTCTTCTTCAAATGATGGCGTGTTCATTCCGCGATTATGACCGGGATCGTCGCATGGCGCGCACACGCGCTTTCCGGTACAGTGCCGGACTCGTGCAATCAGCAACAACTTCACATGGCACTCAAGGCAACGATATTCAAGGCAGACCTACAGGTCGCCGACATGGACCGTCATTACTATGGCGACCATGCATTGACGATTGCGCGTCATCCTTCCGAAACCGATGAGCGCATGATGGTTCGCGTACTGGCTTTCGCGCTGCATGCACACGAGGCACTCGCCTTCGGCAAGGGGCTGAGTACCGACGATGAGCCCGACCTATGGCTAAAGGATCTGACCGGTGCGGTGGAAAAGTGGATCGATGTCGGCCAGCCGGATGATCGGCGCCTCCTCAAGGCTTGTGGCCGCGCGTCGGAAGTCATCGTGTACAGCTACAGCGCGACCAGTGCCGTTTGGTGGAAGCAGCTCGCGGGCAAACTCGAGCGTGCGCGGAACCTGCAGGTGTTCAACCTGCCGGCACAGGCAAGCACAGAACTGGCAAGCATGGCAAAGCGTACGATGCAGCTCCAGTGCACCATACAGGAAGGGCAGATCTGGGTCGCCGACGGTGACCACAGCGTCCATCTGGAACTGGAAGTCCTCAAGTCGCGCGCCGGATAAGACCGCGTCATTTCATTGACGGCGCCAGCCGTTTCTCCCAATATTGCGGCATGCCTTATCTCTCTGTACTCCTGCCTCTGGCGTTCGCGGTCGCACTCGCCGTCCTCCTGAAACATTTTCTTGGCTCGCTCGCATGGGCCGCATTGCTCGCGGTAATTACCTGGCCCTTGCATGAACGCTTGCTCAAGCGTGGCTGGTCGAGGGCGGCGAGTGCCGCAACCCTGCTTGCAGCGATCATCGTCAGTTTTGTCGCGCCGACGATCTTCCTGTTCAATACCCTGAGCCATGAAGTGGCGACGGTCGAACGCCTGCTCGGCCAGTTCAACAATACCGGCCTGCCTGCGCCTGAATGGCTGGCACGCCTGCCCGTCGTGGCCAAACCGGCGATGGAATGGTGGCAGACGCATCTCGCCGTGCCGGGCGGACTGAATACGTTCCTGCAAGGAGTCGCCGGCGGTTTGCTGCCGCATCTGACGAGCACCGTCGGGAAGCTGGGGCCGACCATCCTTGCCAACGCGCTTTACCTGTTCCTTTCGCTGCTGACCCTGTTCGTGCTTTATCTTGAGGGACCGGCGGTGGTGACATACGTGGATCATGCGGGCCAGCGGCTCATCCCGAAATACTACGGCGTGCTGCGCCGCCTGCTGCCGTTGTCAGTGCGCGGCACGGCGCTCGGCCTGTGCTCGGTGGCAGTCCTCGAAGGCATCGTGCTTGGCATCGCCTATGCAATCGCTGGTGCGCCGGCACCCGCCATCCTCGGTGTGATTACCGGGTATCTTGCGCTGATCCCAGGCGGCGCACCCCTGTCGTTCACTTCGGTGTCGCTGCTCCTGCTGGGGCAGGGGCATGCCGGCGCGGCATTGGGGCTATTTTCCTGGGGCGCGTTCGAACTCTTCCTCGTCGACAAGTTCGTCCGGCCGAAGCTTATCGGCCATCGTGTCAATCTTCCCTTCCTCGCGGTTCTTTTCGGCCTGCTTGGCGGCGTCTCCACCCTCGGCGTGCTCGGTCTGTTCATCGGCCCGTTCATGATGGCCGTGCTGTTCTGGTGGCTGCGCGGCGGAAAGGCGGATGCCGTGCACGAGATCGCTGTCCCTGACAAGGGCGACAAGCAGGCGGCGTAACGTCGCCGTCATCCTGTATTTCTCAGTTTTTTTCGAAGAAATTCTTCATTAAACTTCGCTTTTTCAGTGCGTCGCGCGCTGCTATCCTGCACGCTCCAACCGGTCCGTGCCTGCGTGGGCCATCACAAACATAGAAAGAAGGAACGACACATGAAGCGGGTCATACTTTTCCTGGCCACCAACATTGCGATCATGGTGGTGCTCGGTATCACAGCTAGCCTCCTCGGCGTCAACAAATACCTGACCGCAAACGGGCTCAACCTCGGCGCACTGCTGGTCTTTTCCGGCATCATGGGTTTCGGCGGTGCATTCATCTCGTTGTTCCTGTCGAAGCCGATCGCGAAATGGTCGACCGGGGCCCAGGTGATTGAGCAGCCTTCCAATTCCACGGAGCTCTGGCTGGTCAATACCATTGCCGGTCAGGCGCAGAAGGCCGGTATCGCGATGCCTGAAGTCGCCATTTACGAAGGCGAGCCGAATGCATTTGCTACCGGCGCGACCAAGAACAGCTCGCTGGTGGCCGTGTCGACCGGCCTGCTCACGTCCATGACGCGTGACGAGGTCGAAGCGGTTCTGGCGCACGAAGTGGCGCACATTGCCAACGGTGACATGGTGACGCTGACCCTGATCCAGGGGGTGGTCAACACCTTCGTCACTTTCCTCGCGCGCGTGGTCGGCTATGCGGTCGACCAGTTCCTGCGCCGGAACGACGAGGAGAGCAGCGGCCCCGGCATCGGCTATACCGTGACTGTGGTGGTATGTGACATCCTGTTCGGCATTCTCGCCAGCCTGATCGTGATGTACTTCTCGCGCCAGCGCGAGTACCGCGCCGATCGCGGCGCCGCCCAGATCCTCGGTACCCCGCGTCCGATGATCTCCGCGCTGCAGCGCCTTGGCGGCCTGACGCCGGGAGAACTGCCGAAGAGCATGGCGGCTTCCGGCATCGCCGGTGGTGTGGCGTCGCTGTTCAGCAGCCACCCGCCAATCGAGTCCCGTATCGCTGCATTGCAGGCGCAGTAAATATCGACGGACGTCGGCTTTCCCCCACAATGGGGGAAAGCAATCAGGCAAGATATTGATGCAAGGCAACAAAAGAGGATAAATATTGATGCATGGCAACATTGGGTGCCGATTCTGCGTTAACCTCACGCCTTCCTGACCGGAACGCGGTTGTCTTGAAATCACCTGCAACAGGCAGGTAAAGCAAGGGTGCTCTGCCGATCGCCATGCACCGCCTGTTCCAGCCGACAGCACGCGGCTGGAATGTACCCGCGTGTACTGATCCCTCCGGACTGCCAATGGGCCGGCTGCAAAGATGCTGCCAGCCGGGCAGCGCAGTCGTCATTCCTTCATCTGTTGACATCATGAATCTTTCGAACCTGAAAATCGGGCATCGATTGGGCATCGGTTTTGCCGTAATCCTCGCCTTCACCGTTCTGATCGCCGCCGTGAGTATCTGGCGCCTCAAGGCCATCTCCGACGCCACTTCCCAGATGATGGCGCATCCGCACGCCAAGGAACGCATGGTCAGCGACTGGTACCGCTACATTGCGGCCGGCGTTCGGCGTACGACGGCGATTGCCAAGAGCGCGGATCCGTCGCTGGGACAGTTTTTTGCGGAAGACGCGGCAGCGACCAGCAAGGGGGCATCGGAATTGCAGAAAGCAGTCGAGCCCTTGCTGACCGGTGAGCGGGAGAAGGACATCTACACGAGGATCGGCGAGAAGCGCAAGGCCTATGCCGCCGCGCGTGATGCCATCGTCAAGGCCAGGGCGGACGGCAAGGTCGACGAGGTCGAGCGGCTGCTGCAGAGCGAGTTCATCCCGGCAGCCAACGCTTACCAGGCGCTCGTGCAGGACTTGCTCGATGAGCAGCGGCACCATATGGATGGCACTGCCGAAGAGGTCTACGCGACGTACCGCCAGGGCGCGTGGGTGATGACCGCGCTGACCCTGTTCGGCCTTGGCACAGGATGCGTGTTTGCGTGGTGGCTGACGAAGGGCATCACCCGTCCGCTGAAGCAGGCGGTAGGCGTGGCGCGCAGCGTGGCCGAAGGCGACCTGTCGACTGAAATTCGCAGCAGTGCCAATGACGAAACCGGCGAACTATTGCTTGCCTTGCGCGACATGAACATCAGCCTCGCCCGTATCGTCACCGACGTTCGCGCGAGCACCGTGACGATTGCGACGGCGTCGTCGGAAATCGCCAGCGGCAACCAGGACCTGTCCGCCCGCACCGAGCAGCAAGCCAGCTCGCTGGAAGAGACGGCCGCGTCGATGGAGCAGCTCACTTCCACTGTGCGCCAGAATGCCGACAACGCACAGCAGGCGAGCGATCTTGCGGTGTCCGCGTCGGACCTGGCGAAGAAGGGCGGCGATGTGGTGGGCCAGGTGGTCGACACGATGGGGTCGATCCGCGACAGCTCGCGCAAGATCGTCGACATCATTTCGGTGATCGACGGCATCGCCTTCCAGACCAATATTCTGGCGTTGAACGCGGCGGTCGAAGCTGCACGCGCCGGCGAACAGGGACGCGGCTTCGCGGTGGTTGCATCCGAGGTGCGCAGTCTTGCGCAGCGCTCGGCATCGGCAGCGAAGGAAATCAAGGAACTGATCAATGATTCGGTCGACAAGGTCGACACGGGCAGCGCGCTGGTGAATGCCGCGGGCGAAACGATGGAAGCCATCGTCGAATCGGTCCGGGGCGTTGCGTCGCTAATGGGCGAGATCGCTTCGGCCAGCAATGAACAAAGCACCGGCATCGGCCATGTGCACGAGGCAATCGCGCAGATGGAACAGGTGACGCAGCAGAATGCGGCGCTGGTGGAGCAGGCTGCCTCCGCAGCGGCCAACATGCATGCGCAGGCGGATCATCTGACGGCTGCGGTGCGCGTGTTCCGCCTGGAGCACGCCGCGCAGCCTGTGGCACACCATGCGCCATTGCGAGTCGTTGCTACCACGCCGGCGCCGCTGCCGTCTCGAGCGAAACGCGCATTACGCGTCGCAAATGCGCGCTCAGAGGAAGGTTGGGAAGAGTTTTAACGCACGCCTGCGCGTGCACTCTTCACTGTGCGTCCCAGTTCGATCACCGACATGGCGTAGAAAAAGCTGCGGTTGTACTGGGTGATTGCGAAGAAATTGTTGGCGCCGAGCCAGTAGTCGGTCGGCTCGCCGCCATTCTGCAGGTCGACGAGACCGTACATCCTGTCGGCCGGCGTATCCACCGCGGGCACCACGCCCGCGGCCTTCAGTTCATCCAGCCTGAACTTCGCTTCCAGTCCTTGTCCGATGAACATCTCCCAGCTGCGCCCGGGTTCTCCGGCGCCCAGCGTTGCGGGGAACACGACCGGTTCGCCGGCCTTCCATCCATGCTGCACGAGGAAACTGGCGACGCTGCCGATCGCATCGACCGGTGAATTGCGCAGGTCGACCTTGCCATCGCCATCGAAATCGACGGCAAACTTGCGAATGCTGCCCGGCATGAATTGCGGCCAGCCGACTGCGCCGGCGTAGGAGCCGAACAGCGAGAACGGATCGATACCCGCGTCACGCGCCAGGAGCAGCGTGTTCTCGATTTCTCCGCGGAAGAAGGCCATGCGTGACGCACGGTTGGGCGTGGGCGGATAATCGAATGCAAGCGTCGTCAGCGCATCGAGCACGCGGAAATTGCCCGTGTTCCTGCCGTACACGGTTTCCACGCCGATGATCCCGACGATGATCTCGGCCGGCACCCCATAACGCTCCTCAGCGCGTGCAAGCGCATCGCGGTACTCGTCCCAGAAGGCAACTCCGGCGTTGACGCGCACCGGCTCGATGAAGCGCGCGCGGTAGGCATGCCAGTTCTTGGGCTTGCCCGGCGGCGCAGGCTTGACGAGCTGGATGGCGGTGTCGATGTAGCGCACGCGCTTGAATGTCGCTTCCAGTTCCTTGCGGTCGAAGCCGTGCTTTTCCGCCATCAGGTCGATGAAAGCGGCGACTTCGTTCCACTGCGTGAAGTTGGCAAACTCGCCCGCCTCGTCCGGGTTTGCAGCCACCTTGCGCAGCTTCGCGCCCTGGGTTGTTGCCTTTCGCGCCTGCTTGCCGGACTGTTTCGGCGATGCATCGGCAGGCAGGGTGAAGGTGAGGAGCAGGGAGGAGAGCAGGACTGCGGGTACGGCGGGGGTGG
>NZ_LSTO01000002.1:157913-158649 GCF_002211445.1 Noviherbaspirillum denitrificans
GGCGGCGGGCCGCATGAACCAGAGTCTGATCGATATCGTCAACCAGGTCCGGGCCGGCGGCGAGGCTATCCTCACGTCCGCGCGCAAGATGGCTGCCGACAATACCGCGCTGGCGCAAAGGACCGATGAGCAGGGCGAAACGCTTGCCGGCACAGCGGCCGCAGTACGCCAGCTTGCCGTTACCGTGCGGAGGAATGCCGACAGCTGCATGGAAGCAAGCAGCCTGGCGGCCGATACCAGCGAGGTGGCCATGCGTGCCGCACAGCATATGGCAGCGGTCACGGACACGACCAAGGAAATCAACCGCAGCGCGCAATCGGTCGGCCGCATCGTCGAGGTGATCGAGGGCATTGCCTTCCAGACCAACATCCTCGCCCTGAACGCCGCTGTCGAGGCCGCCCGCGCGGGCAACCAGGGGCGGGGCTTTGCCGTCGTGGCTACCGAGGTGCGCAACCTGGCGCAAAAAAGCGCGGCGTCGGTCAACGAGATCAAGTCCCTGATCGCTGAATCGATCGCCAACGCCGGGCGCGGCGACGCGCTGGTGCAGAAGGCGCGCGATACCATCGAGCAGGTCGCCGGGCGCGTGCGGCAGGTCAATTCCGTCCTGTCGGAAATCTCGGCGGCCTCGGCGGAGCAGAGCGCCGGCATTGACGACATCAATGCGGCCGTCGCCCGCCTGGACGAGACGACGCGGCGCAATGCGGCGCCGGTCGAGCACGCCGCCGCGGCAGCGCAG
>NZ_LSTO01000002.1:158659-159948 GCF_002211445.1 Noviherbaspirillum denitrificans
AGTCGGCCGCAGCATCAGCGAACAGGAACTGGCGTCCTACCTGATGTATCCGAAGGTGTTCCGCGACTATGCGGAGCATCGCCGCCAGTACGGCGACGTCTCCGTGCTGCCGACGCCGGTGTTCTTCTACGGCTTGAAGGAAGGCCAGGAAATCTCGGTCGACATCGACCAGGGCAAGACGCTGGTGATGCGTCTGCAGGGCCGCACCGAACTGGAGGAAGAAGGCCAGAGCAAGCTGTTCTTCGAACTCAACGGCCAGGCGCGCATGGTGCGCATCGACAAGGCGGGCGCGGTGAAGCTGGTCACGCATCCGCGCGCGCAGGATGGCAATGCGAATCATGTCGGCGCGCCGATGCCGGGCATGATCGTGACGCTGGCGGTGAAGGCCGGGCAGAAGGTGGCCAAGGGTGATCCGCTGGTGTCGATCGAGGCGATGAAGATGGAAACCATGATCCGGGCCGAGCGCGATGCGGTGGTGAAACAGACGCATGTGCGTCCCGGTGCGGTGGTGGCGGCGAAGGACCTGCTGGTGGAGCTAGCAGCGTGATTCTGGAATGAAGGCGGGCGGCTGCAACAACTGCATCCCCAAAATCCCCGTCGCCCCCGCCTGTGTGGGCGCGACGAGGTAGGCCAGCGAATCATGAACGGAAGCACCCGTCCCCAAACAATCAATCGAGGTCAATGATGGTTAACGGCAGCATCCCCGACTACATCGACGGATACGGACGGATCAAACCGTTCAGGTTCCAGACATCGAACGCCACCCCTTCCAAACTCATGCCCGGCCTGCGCGCCGCCATTGAAGCGGCCGGCCTGAAAGACGGCGGCACCATCTCTTTCCACCACCACCTCCGCAACGGCGATTTCGTCATCAACATGGTGCTGGCCGAGATTGCCGCGATGGGCATCCATGACATCACGGTCGCCGCCAGTTCGTTGTTCCCGGCCCATGCGCCGATGGTGGACCACATGCGGGAAGGCGTGGTGACCGCCATCCATTCCGCGTACATTGCCGGCCCGGTCGCACAGGCCGTGTCGCGCGGACAACTACCTGTGCCGGCCGTCTTGCAGACGCACGGCGGGCGCGCGCGTGCGATTGTGTCGGGCGAACTGAAGATCGACGTCGCCTTCATCGCCGCGCCGGCGGCGGATGCGTGCGGCAACCTCAACGGCACGGACGGCCCGTCGGCCTGCGGCACGCTAGGCTACGCGATGGTCGATGCCGCACACGCGCGCTGCGTGGTCGCGGTCACCGACAACCTTGTCCCGTTTCCCGCATCACCCGCCGA
>NZ_LSTO01000002.1:159958-160664 GCF_002211445.1 Noviherbaspirillum denitrificans
GATCAGCCCGAACTCCTCCGAATACACCGCGAAGATGAAGTCGGTGGTGCGCTCCGGGATGAACTGCAGGTGGCCTTGCGTGCCGTTCAGCCAGCCCTTGCCCATCGGTCCGCCCGAACCGATCGCGATCATCGACTGGATGATATGGAAACCCTTGCCGAGCGGATCGGAGGTCGGATCGATCAGGGTCATCACGCGCTGGCGCTGGTAATCGTGCATCATCGACCAGCCGATCGGCAGGAAGGCCGCGACGGCTAGGGCCAGCGCGATGATGATTTTCCACGGCAAGCCGGCCAGGAAGATCACGTAAAAGCCGGACGCCATGACGAGCAATGCGGTGCCGAGATCCGGCTGCTTCATGATGAGTGCCGCCGGCACCATCAGCAGTATCGCGGCGATGATGAACTCGGGCAGGCGGATCACGCTCTCGCGCTTCTGGAACCACCACGCAAGCATGAGCGGCATCGCGATCTTCATGATCTCCGACGGCTGGATGACGACGCCCACATTGATCCAGCGCTGCGCGCCCTTCTTGATGATGCCGAACATGGCGACGCCGACCAGCAGGCCCACACCGACCACATAGAGCGGCACCGCCAGTCGCATCAGCGACTGCGGCGGGACATTGGCCGCGATCCACATGATGAGCATGGACAGCAGGATATTGCGCAGGGGTCCTTCCAGGCGTCCCGGAAAGTCGATCCCC
>NZ_LSTO01000002.1:160674-164567 GCF_002211445.1 Noviherbaspirillum denitrificans
CTCGTCGGCCTTGAAGCGGTGCAGGGCGAACTTGTCTTCGTTGGCGTAGATGGCGACGGTGCGGATGCCGAGTTCGGCGGCCGCGCGCATCACGCGGATGGCGATCTCGGAACGGTTGGCGATGAGGATCTTGCGGATCTTGCGCATGGAGGAAATCAGGGAAATGTCATGCATGGACGACGGGGCGTGCTCCGCGAGGAGCTACTCCACCGTCGATGGATTGGAAGGTGGCCATGTCACGCAAATCATGCCGTGACATGGCCTGATCCGGTCGTGCCTGGGAGCGACGCCGGGATCAAAAAACGATGACGTCGCGCATGCTTTCACCCGATGCCATCCGGTCGAATCCCCGGTTGATATCGGCGAGCGCCAGGCGTTCGCCCATCAGTGCATTGATCGGCAGCTTGCCGGCCTTGTACAGGCCGATATAGCGGGGAATGTCGCGCGCCGGCACACAGGAGCCGATATAGCTGCCCTTGACGGTGCGCTCCTCGGCGACCAGGCTGACCTGCTGCAGCGCCCATTTGGCGGACGGGTTGGGCAAGCCGGCGGTGACGGTGGTGCCGCCGCGCCGCGTCATGCGATATGCAATTTCCATCGCCTGCACCGATCCCGCCATTTCGAGCGCGTAATCGACGCCGCCCTTGGTCAGTGCCTTGACCTTTTCCACCGCATCAGGATCGCGCGCATTGACGGTCGCGGTCGCGCCGAGCGCGCGCGCCACTTCCAGCTTGCGGTCGTTCAGGTCGACGGCCACCACCTCGCGCGCGCCGGAGGCGATCGCACCCAGCATCGCACACAGGCCGACGCCGCCAAGCCCGAGCACCGCTGCCGTGGTGCCGGCCTGGATGCGCGCGGTATTGATGGCCGCACCGACGCCGGTCAGGACCGCGCATCCGAACAAGGCCGCCTCGATCGGGTCGATATCGGCTTCGATCTTCACGCAGGACCGGCGCGACACCACCGCATGCGTGGCGAAAGCCGACACGCCGACGTGGTGGTGCACATGGCCCGCGCCGCTGTGCAGGCGGCGTTCGCCGGACAGCAGCGTGCCCTCGGTGTTCGCTACCGCGCCGGGCTCGCACAAGGCAGGACGGCCTTCCATGCAGGGCAGGCAATGGCCGCAGCTCGGCACGAAGACCAGTACCACCAGGTCGCCCGGCTTCAGGCCGCCGACACCCGCGCCGACCTGCACCACCTCGCCCGAGGCTTCATGCCCCAGCGCCATGGGAACAGGCCTTGGCCGGTCGCCATTCACCACCGAGAGGTCGGAATGGCACAGGCCGGCGGCACGCATCTTGATCAGGACTTCACCGGGACCCGGCGGATCCAGGTCAAGCTCTTCGATCTGCAACGGCCTGCTGTTGGCATAAGGCGCTTCGGCCCCGACCTGGCGCAACACGGCGGCATTGATCTTCATTTCACACCCCTTTCATGTACATCAGATCGTCCGGCCACCATCCACGGGCAGCTCGACGCCGGTCAGGAATTCGGCGGCGTCGGTGGCGAGGAACACCGCAGCGGCGGCGATATCGGACGGTTCCGCCATGCGTCCGAGCGGAATGGTCGAAATGAAGCGTGCGCGGTTTTCCGGCGTGTCCGGCACGCCCATGAAATCGCCCAGCAAGGCGGTCGCGCCCATGACCGGGCAGATTGCATTGACGCGGATGCGGTCCGGCGCAAGCTCTACCGCCATCGACTTGGAAAGCATGTTGGCAGCGCCCTTGGAGCCGTTGTACCAGGTGAGGCCGGGACGCGGGCGGATGCCGGCCACCGAACCGACGTTGATGATCACGCCGGACTTGCGTTCGCGCATCAGCGGGACGACCGCCTGCGCCATGTGGTAGATCGATTTGACATTCACCGCGAACATGCGGTCGAAGGTCTTTTCGTCGACGTCGAGCATCGGCTGGTTGCGGTGTGTGGTGCCCGCATTGTTAACCACCACATCCGGCACGCCAAACTTTTCGACGCAATGACGCACCGCCGCGCGCACCTGTTCACCGTTCGTGACGTCACAAGCCACTGCGCTGGCGTTCGGGCCAAGTTCATCCGCCAGTGCCTGCGCCATGTCGGGGTTGATGTCGGCGATGACGACCTTCGCGCCTTCACGGATGTAGGCGCGGACGATGCCTGCGCCGAAGCCGCCGGCGCCGCCGGTGACGATCGTGACCTTGTTGTTGAGTTGGGACATTCGATTCTCCTTAATTGTGGAACTGGACGATAGTTTTCGTTGTGCTCATTTCCTCGAGTGCGAGAAAACCCTTTTCGCGTCCGTGGCCGCTCTTCTTCACGCCGCCGAACGGCAGCTCGACGCCGCCGCCCGCGCCATAGCAGTTGATGAAGACCTGTCCGCTCAGCAGGCGCTTGGCCATGCGCGACTGGCGGCTGCCGTTCTCGGTCCATACACCGGCCGCCAGACCGTACTCGGTCGCATTGGCCAGCCGCACCGCGTCTTCCTCATCGGTGAAGGACATTGCGGACAAGACCGGGCCAAACACTTCGCGGCAGGCAAGCTTGTGGTCGCGCGGCACGCTGCCGAACAGCACCGGCTTGACGTAATAACCGCCCGCCGACAGGCCCTGGGCGAGGCTGCCTTCGGCGAGCACGGGTACGCCCGACGCCTTGGCTTCTTCGATGAAGGACGACACCCGCTTGTGCTGCTTGGCATTGACGATCGGCCCGCAGTCGAGGTCCTGCTCCGGCGAACCGACGCGCACCTTGTTGAAGGCCTCGGCCACCATCGCGGTGAACTTGTCATAGATATCCTGCTGCACGAGCAGGCGGCTGCCCGCCGAGCAGGTCTGGCCGGCGTTCTGCACGATGGCCTTGACGATCACCGGCACCGCCTTTTCGAGGTCGGCATCGTTGAACACGACCTGCGGCGACTTGCCGCCCAGTTCCAGCACGCAGGGAACGTGGTTCTTCGCGGTCGCTTCCTGCACCATCACGCCGACTTCCGGCGAGCCGGTGAAGGTCGCGAAGTTGATGCCGGGATGCGCGGTCAGCGCGGCGCCCGCTTCATGGCCGTAGCCGGTGACGATGTTCAGCGCGCCCGGCGGGAAGCCGGCTTCGACCGCGAGTTCGCCGAGTTTCAGCGCGCTCAGGCAAGCGTCTTCGGATGGCTTGAGCACGGTGGCGTTGCCCATCGCCAGCGCCGGCGCCAGGGTGCGGCCGAACATTTGCGCGGGGTAATTCCACGGAATGATGTGCGCGGTAATGCCGTGCGGCACGCGCACCACGCTAACGTTGTAGCCGTTCAGGTAAGGGATGGTCTGGCCATGCACCTTGTCGGCTGCCGCACCGTAGAACTCGAAGTAGCGGGCGACGGCGGTCACGTCATTGCGCGCCACCGTGATCGGTTTGCCGGTGTCGCGCGCTTCGATCTGTGCGAGCTCTTCGGCATGCTTCAAGATCAGGTCGCCGAAGCGGAGCATGATACGTCCGCGCTCGGTCGCGGTCATCGCGCCCCAGGCACCGTCCAGCGCACGTTGCGCGGCCGCGACCGCAAGGTCGATGTCGGCGGCATTGCCACGGTCAATTTTCGTGAACGCTTCCCCGTTGCAGGGATTGATCACGTCGATCATCTGTCCACTTTGGGACGCGACCCACTGGCCGTCGATTAACAGGGTTGTCATGCGATGTACTCCTAATGAAGGTTGGTTGACGACGCGAGCAGTTCACCGCGTTCGAGCGTCAGGGTGGTGTCGGGCAGGTCGCGCAGCAGGCTGCCGTTGGATTCGGTGACGATCACGCACAGTTCCGGGTTGAGGTCGCGCAGGCGGCGCAGCGATTCTGCGTACTGGTTTGCCAGCACCGGCGCCAGGCCCTGGAAGGGTTCGTCCAGCAGCACCAGGTTGCGCCCCGCCATCAGCGCACGGCCCAGCGCCGCC
>NZ_LSTO01000002.1:164577-166050 GCF_002211445.1 Noviherbaspirillum denitrificans
TCGTTTCCAATGACCTGCGGCTGCAACTGGAAGCCGCGAGGAATGGCATTGGCATTGCCTTGCTTCCCGAGCCGATCGTCGCAGCCTCCATCCAGTATGGTGCGCTGGTCCATGTCCTGCCAGAGTGGTCGGCGGCCACACACCTGATCCATCTGCTCTATCCTTCACCGAGAGGGATGCTGCCTTCGGTCAGGAGCCTGATCGATTACCTGCTGGCGCACCTTCCCGCCAGCATCGAGCAGTGGAGCGTGCTTGAGGAGCGCTCGCCCGGCGTTGAATGACGCAGCTGCCTGCTTCCGGCGGCGGCTGCATGGAAACAGGACGTAGACGCCTTCGCCGATAGTCACGTCCGTTCCGTTGCAGCAAGCCGCACAGGCAGTCAGGTACCCAGCTCCTGCAGCGCGTAGCGCCGGAAGCTGTCGTCGGTAAGAGCCGGCAGGTCCGGACGGCTGCGGATGTTGCCCATTTTCATGTGCCACTCGATCAGCTCGTCCACTGCCACGAATGACGGCGCACCGTCGGCCGGCAAGTCGACCATCGGCGTTTCCGGCAGCACGGTCATGTTGTACTTCTGCAGGATGGCCACGAGACCGGCGCCGTCGCGCGACTTGCTGATGAACGCTTCCCGGTAGTCGCGCAGCGCGCGCATGTACGCGACCATGTAGCGCCGTCCCGCCTCGGGATTCTTCTTCGTCAGTGTCGATGCGAACAGCAGGTAACCGTTCGGGAAGTTCGGGCGGAACTGGTCCATGGACATGACACGCACACCGTTGACACGCTTGAGCACCTGCGTTGCATGCGGCTCGTTGATGCAGCCGCCGTCGATCGACTTGTTGCCCAGGCCGGCGACAACGTTCGGCAGGCCGAGCTGGACGATCTCGAAATCCTTCTCGCTGACGCCACCACGGCGAGCCAGCTCGGAAACGAACCAGCTGCTGGGCGCGGCAAGGCCCGACGCGATCTTCATTCCCTTGATGTCGGCCGGCCCCTTGTAGCGGCCGCTGTCGACCAGGTCACGCCGCAGCACGAAGCTGATGGACCCATGTCCCGGCGAATGCTGGCCAGCGGTGGCGACGATGGTGAGATCGATATTGCGCTGGCGTGAATTGAAGATCATCGGGTTCGGCCCGCTGGCCAGCGCATCGATGGCGCCGATCGCCAGCGCCTGCGCCGCTTCACCGGAGCCGGGGAAAGCCTTCACTTCGACATCCAGTCCCTCTTCCTTGAAGTACCCCTTCTCCGCCGCGATGATCGATACCGCATCGAACATCGCGGAGATGATGCCGACCGACGCCTTCACCGGCGGGGACAGGGGCTTGCGTTTGGATGTTTGCGCCCAGCCGACGGCAGGCGCGGCGATCATGGCCGCCGTTGCGCCCAGCACAAGGCGGCGTTCCCTCGAAAATTGCTGTGTCATGATTGTCTCCTTGTATTTCGATGCGCGGCGTGCCTGCGCCGGCTGGCGCGCACGCC
>NZ_LSTO01000002.1:166060-167333 GCF_002211445.1 Noviherbaspirillum denitrificans
CGAGCCCAACCAGCCGATGATCGACCGCGTGCAGGCAGCGCTGGTGAAATCGCGCACCTCGAATACCCAGCTGCAGTCCGTCCTGCACGACCTGATCGGACAGCGGCAACCCGACAAGAAGGAAGCACCATGAATGCCCCCGCGCTGCAGCACATCCTGTATGTCGAAGACGACGCCGACATCCGCACCATCGCGCGGCTCGCACTGGAAGCCGTAGGCGGGTATACACTGAAGGTTTGCGCCTCCGGGCAGGAAGCGCTGGACGCGGTATCGGCCGGCTACCGGCCCGACCTGATCCTGCTCGACGTGATGATGCCGGAGCTGGACGGACCCGGGACGCTGTCCGGCCTGCGCAAGCTGGCGCAGACCATGGAAACACCGGCAGTGTTCATGACGGCCAAGGTACAGGCGGCGGAGATTGCCTTTTACAAGTCGCTGGGCGCAATTGGCGTGCTGGCGAAACCTTTCGATCCCATGCAGCTGGCCGGCCAGGTCCGCGGGTTATGGGAAGGCAGGGAATGAGGAGTGGTAATGCACGACAAGAATGACGATCCGGGGGAGGCCGGGTTCGAGGCATCGCTGCGCGCGATCGAGGAGGCGTATGTCGCCGGCCTGCCCGGCCGCCTGCAGGACATCGAGAATGCGCTGCAGCGCTGCCTGGACGAACCGGACACCACCGCGCATTACGACGCGCTGGCACTGCAGCTGCACTCGCTGGCCGGCTCCGCGGGCACCTTCGGCTTTTCCGAACTCGGCTTCCGCGCCACCGACCTTGAAATACGCATGAGCGCGTTTTTGAAAGAGCGGGAGCACGAGCCCGGCGCCTTCACGCCTATCGCCACGGGCATCGGCGCCTTCCTGCGCTGGGCCGTGAGCAACGCAAAATCAAAGGGCGCCGCACCCGCGCCCGCATCGCCGCCACCCGCGCCACGCCCACCGGTCCCGGAAGGCTCGCAGCGCCTGATCTACCTGGTGCACGACAATGCGCTGGTGGCCAGGGACATTGCCGGCCAGCTGCAGTATTTCGGCTATGAAGTCATCATCATCACCGAACTCGGACGCCTGCAGGAGTACATCGACACCAAGGTCCCGGCGGCGGTGGTGATGGACCTCGGCTTCCCCGCCGGCATTCTCGCCGGCGCGGCGGAAGTGGCGCGCATCAAGCAGGCCAACGCGCACCGTTTCGCGGTGATCTTCATTTCCACGCGCAGCAATTTCGAAGCCCGCCTGGCGACCGTGCGCGCTGGCGCCGATGGGTATTTTTCAAAGCCGC
>NZ_LSTO01000002.1:167343-203176 GCF_002211445.1 Noviherbaspirillum denitrificans
AAATCCGACCCGGACGGCTACACCATCGGCATGGCGACGGTGTCGACGCACGCCGTCAACCCGGCCTGCAATCCGAAGCTGGGCTACGACCCGCTGCGCGATTTCGCGCCCATCACCAATGTCGCGCGCACGCCGAACGTGCTGACCGTGGGTTCGAAGATGACCGCAGCCGATTTCAAGCAGTTCATGGCGCAGGTCAAGGCCAACCCGGGCAAGCTGTCCTATGCGACTTCCGGCACTTGCAGCATCCTGCACATGGTGGGCGAGCAGTTCAAGATTTCGACAGGCACCTTCATCCTGCACATTCCCTATCGCGGCTCAGGCCCGGCGCTGAACGACCTGCTGGGCGGCCAGGTCGACATGATGTTCGACAACCTGCCGTCGTCCATGCCGCACATCAAGGGTGGAAAACTGCGCGCGCTGGCCATCGCCTGGCCGCAGCGCCTGTCGGAGATGCCTGGTGTTCCGACCTTCGCCGAACTCGGCCTGAAGCAGGTCAATGACCCGGCCTGGTACGGCTTTGTCGCCCCGCCGAAGACGCCGGACGACATCATCGCCAGGCTGCACCAGGCAACCGTCAAGGTGCTGAACATGCCGGAAGTGAGGGATCGGCTCGCGCAGAACGGCGCGCAGGCTGTCGGCAATACGCCGGCGGAATACGCCGCCGAGATCCGGGCAGAACTGGACAAGATGAAGCGCCTGGTCGTCAAGCAGGGCATCAAGTTCGACGGAATCTGAACGGATAGCATTGGCTTCTTGTTTTATTGACCACGATCAAGGAAATGCGAGGGCAGGGTGCATACCCTGTCCTTGCGCGCATGTTGATTTGCGGCATCCTGTGGAATGCACAGTACATGCGCGATCGATTAATCATTCATAGAAACAGTCATGGTCAACTCCCTCAACATCAAGTTCCACAACATTCCCGCATCCGAAGCCGTCGAGGCAGAAATCCGCAAGCGGGCCGAAAAACTGAGCCAGATCTCCGACCGCATCAACCGTTGCGACGTGACGGTGGAAACCAGCGGCAAGCACAAGCACCAGGGTCACGAGTATGAAGTGCGCATCGACCTGACGATCCCGGGCGCGGAAATCGTGCTCAACCGTACGCATCCGAATGAAGACGTGTATATCGCCGTGCGCGATGCATTCGATGCGGCAGCTCGCAAGCTGAAGGAGCACATTCATGTGCAGCGCGGGGATGTGAAGGCACACGAGGCGCACGAGGCGCATGAGGCGCCGGCGGAGTAATACCGTCATGAAGTAGGGTGGGTAGAGCGAAGCGAAGCCCACCGTGCGCTCCAGATTCGTGTCATGGTGGGTTTCGCTTTGCTCTACCTCGGCGGCCCCACCCACCCTACGATTCTCTATTGTTTAAGCCTTTGTCCTGCCCGGCCCGCAGCAGTTCATGAAAGTCCTCAGCCGGCACCGGCTTGCTGTAATAGAAGCCCTGTGCAGCGAGACAGCCTCGTGAGACCAGAAAATTCGCTTGATCCTGGTTTTCCACGCCTTCTGCCACCACGTTCAAATGCAGGCTTTGCGCCATCGCGATGATGGCGGTCACCAGCGCCATGTCATTGGGATTTTCTCCTATGCCGCGCACGAATGACTGGTCCACCTTCAGGGTGTGGACGGGAAAACGCTGGAGATAGGCCAGGCTCGAGTACCCGGTGCCGAAATCGTCAATGGACAGATGTATTCCCATGCCGCTCAAGTGCTTGAGGGCCATCATGTTTTCTTCGCTACGCTGCAGCAGGAGGTTTTCGGTAATTTCCAGTGTCAACGCGCTGGCCGGCACACCGCTCTCCACGAGGATGCTTTCGACCGTCGGAATAAAATTGGATTGGGCAAACTGGCGAGGCGAGATGTTGACCGACATGTGCAATTCGGGAAAGCCGTCATCGTGCCAGACGCGCAACTGTTTGCAGGCTTCTCGCAGGACCCATTCACCAAGCGGCACGATGAGGCCAGTCTCTTCCGCGATGGCGATGAACGCACTGCATGTGATGGGTTCGCGGCCCGGTTGGCGCCAGCGGAGCAGGGCCTCGGCCGAAAAGATCATGCCGGCTTCCATGTCGACTTGCGGCTGATAGTAGAGTGCAAACTCGCCACGCGCGAAGGCATGCCGCAAGCGGTTTTCCAGGTCCAGGCGCTGTTCCACCGACTTGCTCAAGGATGGCGTGAAGAACTGGTAATTGCTGCGGCCGCTCTCCTTTGCGCAGTACATCGCCATATCCGCTGCGCGCATCAGGGTTTCCACATCGGCGCCATCGTCCGGATACAGGCTGATACCGATGCTGGCCCCAACGTGCATTTCCATGTCGTTGATAATAAAAGGTTGATGCAGGGCGTCGAGAACCTTTTGGGCAACCAGCGCTGCGTCTGTCCTGCCATTCATCAGCGGAAGACACAACACGAATTCGTCGCCACCCAGGCGGCCGACATCATCATGCTTGCGCAGGCACAGCTGCAAGCGCCGCGCGACCAGTTGCAACATGCTGTCGCCCACCATGTGGCCGAGGGAGTCGTTGATGTTCTTGAAATAGTCGAGGTCGACAAATAGCACCGCGATCTGTGTCTTGTTGCGGGCGGCATAGTCGACCGCCTTCTGGATGCGATCCTGCAGCAACACGCGGTTGGGCAAGTCGGTCAAGGCATCGTAATGTGCCATGTAGCGAATGCGGAATTCTGCTTGCCTTCGCTCCGCATTTTCTGCCTGCAGGCGCAGATTTGCCTCGATGAGTTCGGCAGTGCGGGCTTCGACCCGCTCCTCCAGCTTTTTTTGCAGGTTGCGCAGCGACAGATGGGTCCTGATCCGTGCCAGGACTTCTTCCACATGCAAGGGGCGCACGACGTAATCGACGCCGCCGCTTGAAAAGGCCTTGAGCTTGTCCACTGCCTGGTCCGCCGAGCTGAGAAAAATCACCGGTATATCGCGCGTGCGCTCGTCTGCCTTCAATAGCCTGCACAGTTCATAACCGTCCATGCCCGGCATGAAGATATCGAGCAGGATCAGGTCGGGAAGGGTGGTCTGGACAAATTGCAGCGCAAGCTCGCCGTTGGTCGCCGGATGGACGATGTAACCCTGCTCGCCAAGCATATGCATGAGCAGGCGCAGGTTGGCCGGCGTATCGTCGACGATCAGGATCCTCTCCGCCATGCCTGCTGCATTTGACGTGTTCGCAGAATCGGTCATTCCGGCTCCCTGATCATGGCTGCGGAGAACTTTCATCTATTTCGTTGAGCGCTTTCAGGATCGCGCCGTACTCGAATTGGTCGGCCGCCGCGCTCAATGCCTGCGCCAGGTGGCTGTTGCTACCGGAACGGATCGTATCGATGACCCGGTTGATGGCGCCGGTATCCAGTTTGGTCAGTGCGTCGGCAAGCTCGGTCCGCAATTGCGCCGGGAGGGATGCCAATGACGCGGCATCCAGCCGCACCGCAGGGTCTGCCACCGCATCCTGGTCGTACTCGAAACGCACCTTCAAATGCGCTTCCATCAATTCGAACAGCGCATTCTCGCGGAACGGCTTGCGCAGGAAATCGTCGCAGCCGATGGCGAGAATCTGCTCGCGCTCTTCCTCGAAACTGCTGGCGGTGAGCGCGATGATGACGGTATTCCTTCCTTGTTCGGTAGCCTTGATGCGCCTGGTGGCTTCGCGTCCGTCCATGACGGGCATGCGCATATCCATCCAGATCAGATGCGGTTGCCATTCTTCCCAGATCTCGATCGCTTCCTTGCCGTTGCCCGCGCCGCGCACGTCGAATCCCAGCGGCGTGAGCAGCTTGGCGAGCAGCACCCGTCCTTCTTCCCTGTCATCCACCGCCAGGATGCGATAGCGCGGCTGCCCGGGCGCCAGCCCGACTGCGCGCCGGGTCAGCGGGGCGGCGCTCACCTCGATCTCCTCCCGGGCGACGGGGCGAACCGGAATGCAGAAAGTGACGGTACAGCCTTTCCCCGGTTCGCTGGAGATGTTCAGTTCGCCGCCCATCAGGTGCACGAAGCTGCGGCTCAATGCCAGCCCAAGGCCGGTTCCCTCCTTGGCCAATTGGCCCGCCTTGGCCTGGACGAAGGCTTCTCCAAGACGGCACAAATCTTCAGGGGCGATGCCAATGCCGCTATCGACGACAGAGAATTTCAGCGAGCAAGGCGGCTCGGGGAGCGCGTGATCGGCATTGAGCGTATCGCTTGCCTGCCGTTGCACGTGCAGGATCACGCCGCCGTTGGAGGTGAACTTCAATGCATTGCTGAGCAGGTTGATGAGAATCTGGCGCAGCTTGACTTCATCGGTGTGAATGAACTGGGGCACGTCGGCGTCGTGTTCGACCTTCAGGTCCAGGCCTTTTTGCCAGGCGGCCGCCGCGAACATGTCGCCCAGTTCATCGAGCAAGCCATGCAGGTCGAAGCCCCTTTCCACCAGCGTGGCGCGTCCCGCTTCGATCTTGGACAGGTCCAGGACCTGGTTGATCAGCATGTACAAATGCTCGCCGCTCTTGTGCACCACGCGCAAGTCATCGACCACGTCCGGCGCAAGCCGCTTGTCGCGCATCATCAGGCGGGTGAAGCCCAGCATGGCGTTCAATGGGGAGCGCAGCTCGTGACTCATGTTGGCCAGGAAGGCGCTTTTGGCCTGGCTGGCCGCTTCCGATGCTTCGGCGCGCCGGGCTTCGGCATTGGCAAGCGCATGGTGATGCATTGCATCGATCTTTGCCGCTTCCGCACGGCGCCGCAAATGCAGGACGACACTGCCCAGCAATAACAGGGCGAGCACAAATGCAAGCGCCATGGCCATGCGCAGGGTGTCGGCCTGCTGCTGTTCGGCGCGCAGCCGTGCATTCTCCGCTTCCTTCAATCTCACGTCGAAGCGGGTCTTGAGTTCGTCGGCCAGGCGCATATTGGAGGTCTCCATCAGGCGCTGGCTGGATTCCTGCAGCAAATCCATTTCCTGGAAAGCGTTTTGGTAATCGCCCAGCTTCGCGTACAGCCTGCCGGCACGTGCATAGTAATCCGCATAAATCTTCGCGCTGTTGTGGTAGCCGTTGCGCGGCAGGGCGGCTTTGGCGTCAAGCAGCGACTGGATGGACTCCTCAGTGCGGCTGAGTTGAGCAAGCGTCTCGGCACGCGTGAGGAAAGCGCCAACCAGGAAATACCTGTCGGCTATATCGCCAAGCGAGGGTAATGCCTGTTCAAGGAGTGCAAGCGCATCCGGCAATCGCTTTTCCTCCTTGGCTAGGCGGGCCAGGTGGAACTGAATGATTGCCGTATAGACGACTGCGTTCATCTCACGTGAAATGGCGAGGGCCTTTTCGAGAAACTGCCTGGCATCGCCATATCGCCGGCGATGATAAAAGGTCAGCCCAAGCCCCAGGTTGTGCAGACTGGCGGTATGCCGGTATACGGCAGGATCGATGAGTTCAAGCGCTTGCCGGAAATATGCCTCGGCCTTTTCCTGGTCTTCCTCGTTGGCTTCCGGTCCGCCGAAGACTTCGGCAATCTGGCCCAGGGTCTGGGACATGCCCGCATTGTCCTGTTGCTCCTGAAACAGCGAGTAGGCTTTGGACAGAACTGCCATTGCCTCGGATTTCTCGTTCCTCGACACATATCCCTTGCCCATGTCGAGATAGATCATCGGGACGCAGTCAGTTAATTGATGTCGTTCAGCAAAAGCAATCGCTTCACCATACATCAGGTTCGCGTCCCTGGATTGAACCATCGAGATATCCTTGGCTCGCAAGCCGAGGAGTTCGCACATTGCTTCATGCACGCCAAGCTCCCGATCCAATGCGACGATGCGTTCAACAATCTGGTTACTGATCGATTTGTCCACATACGCACGCGCCAGAAGTAAAACGCGCAATGACTTCAGCTCTTCTTCCTTGTTCCCCTCATTGTTCGCCGCATCCGCCGCTTTTCTTGCTGCCTTGCTCGCCGATTCCGGCCCGGAATCGACAATCCGGACAAGATCATGCAACGGGTCTATAGCCGCATGGGTACGCAAGGCCGGAAAAATCAGCATGGCGCAAACCAGCCAGCCGGGCAGGAATCGGAATAGCTGGGGACGCCAGGAAGTCGACATGAATGTCTGCCCTTATTTTCTCTTACCCGATGCTTGCACTTCTCTGTACGGCACTGTGAAATTTCCGTTGATGTCGGCCAGGACGATCGCCAGGCCCGAATCCAGCCGTACGAATACCGAACTTGTGAAGGCATCACCCGAATAGGCGCGCTTCGGTTTGCCCTGGCTGTCCTTGAGCACGCTGAATCCGGACTCGAGTTCGACCGCATAGGCATTACCGGTGCCAAGCGGACGGCAGGGATCATCGCTCGCCGACTTGCCGAGGAAGCTGACAATGCCGCTGCTTTCCGCAATCGCCTGCGTGATCTGCTCGCTGCCTGCCGACGGAGCGCTCCGCTGCATGTCGACCAACCATCCCTTTCCTGGAAGCGGCAGCCGCGGTCCGCCGTCCATCACGACGGAGAAATCACGCCGTGTCAGTGGATTCCGGACGGCGGAAGGCATCTCCTTGCTGCCGTCACGGATGGCATACATTGTCTGCTGCTGCGGATTCCAGGCATCGGCCGGCGCCAGGTCCCTCCCGGTGCCAACCAGTACCCAGCGATTCTGCTGATGCGTTGAAATGGCAATCCGCGGCGCAGCGGTTACGGGTTGCGGTTTTCCGTCGGGAGACGTCAAGGCGGCAAGCTTGGCGGGAGGAGGGTACTTACCTGCTTTGATGGACAAGTCGAAGCGCCATACATTGCCCAGCAGGTCTCCCGCGTAGAACTGGCCGGCCGTGAAGTTCTCCGCGTTGTCGACGTAGACCGCCCCCTGCGCGAGACCCTCGCCATGCGCGTGCGTGCCGATTTTCTGGATCAGTTTTCCCGTACGTGCATTGACCACATAGAGAAATCCTTCGCCCTTGTTCTTCCCCGAACCATTGTCGTAACCCGAGGTGAGCAGCACGACCCAGCCGTCTTTTGCCGTGTGCACGATGACCGGGCGGCCGTAGCTGAAACCCATGTCCCTGTCGGTGAATTCCCAGAGCACCTTTCCCGCTGCCGCTTCCTCGCTCGGTGCTGCCGCGCCATCGGTCACATCGAGCGCATAGAAGCCTTTTCCCCCTTTGCCCAGTCCGCCCACGAGGAGGGTGCGCCAATCGGGAGGCGCGCCTTTCGCATCCTTCGTATCCGAGAAATCGACGTCGCGCACTTCCAGCGGCGCATCGACATGGTAGCGATGCGTATAGGGCTTTGCGCGCGAAGCGATTGCGGCGAGGCCATCCGCCGACGGCTTGCCGCTCGGGCCAATGATCACGAAGCTGGGGATATACGCCCACACTTCCTGCCCGCCGTTGGCATCCCGGGCGAGGTCGGTTTCACCGTTGAACGCATGCAGCATGCCGTCGTTGGCGCCGGCATAGATCATCTTCGTGCGCGCCTTGGCTTTGAAGGCGGCGTAACCCGGATGAGCGGATTCGCTGTACGGTGCATCCTTGTCGGCCACCACCATGGCACCGGAGTGAACGATATCGCCCAGGAGATGGACGCGTTCCCGGAACGCATTTTTTTCCTTGTTCCGGTTTCCGCGAATGTATTCCACCATGTCGGTTTGCGCTGCGACCGTGTGTCCCAGCGCACGTTGCTGGGATGCCGAAAGCCTGCTTCGCGCAAACGGCACGGCGCGCCCCGCGCTCATCGTGACGATCTTTCGCTTGCTTTTCCAGCCATCCCCGGCGGCAAGCTGGTCGAGCAGGGACGCCGCGCTCCAGGACTTCTTGAAGCTGGCCGTCGACGGTTCATTGTTGAACTCCAGATTCCCGCCCGCGACGTCGCCGCTCCATTGGGTCGATGTGAAGAACGTCTGATAGACGCTGCTGCCTTTGCTGACGGAAGCCGTCCCGTTCTGGCTTTGAAATGCGACCCCGGTGCTTGCACTCGTACGTGACGATGCGGCGATGGTAGAGAAAATCCTGTTCAGTACACCGTCGATCACTCTCGTGTTCGAGACAGTAAAGTAATTGGAAGGATTGCGCTCCTGCGCTTCCGGATTCTCGTTGCCCCGTGGTGGGGATTGATACTCAATGCCCTCCGGGCCACCATATTTCGCCGCCAGCCATAGCGGATTTTTGAGGCCAATGCGGGAACCGACCGTGTTGACAAAAAAAGACTGCACTGTCTGTTTGCCGATGGTGTGAGGCACTGCCGTATCATCCGGGCGAATGTCCTGCGTATTGGCCCAATACGCCAGCCCGGCAATATAGTATGAATTCCATTGGGCTCTCCAGGGATAAGTCAGGCCAAGCTTGTCCATGCCTTCAAGGGCTCCCACTTGGTTGGTCAAGGCGGTGGCATCAATAGCCGGATCCGGCACGCTGGGTGCGCCCGCATGTCCGGAGCAGGTTTCGACAAACGTATTGCCAGGAACAAGCGTGTCGCACCATGGCCCCCCATCTGACACGGTGATAATGAAATTCCTTTGGCAGGAAAACTGGATGGGGTCTTCCCATTCCGTAATGACGGGAAAGCCATCCTTCATGTTCTTGTCGATGCCGCGGAGGTATTCCGGGGTGGGAGAGAGGCCGCGCAGATACCGCAGGCTCTCATAGTAAAGTTCGCCGGTCGGGTCGAAAGTCTTGTAGCCGCTTGTCCTGCCGAGCTTGTTCAGGTAATTCACCACCCCGCTATTGCGGACACCGCTTTGGGCTGCATCCATGTGATCGGGATTGGCAAGGAATACCCCATTGGCGGCGGACCACTGCGCCTCAGGATTGTCGACGAGCCCCTTGCCGCCGACATGCCGCCTGGGGCCGACATCCTTTATCCGGGCGCGCAGCACACCGCCGGTGCGTGAAATTTCGTTATCGACTACATAAGAAGTGGCGCCGAAGCGCATTGCATGGCTGTAGTCTTGAATCAAACCGACAGGTTTGGCGGCCTGTCCGAACTTCTTGCAATTCTGTTCCAGTCCTGTCGCCGGATCGCAAACCTTGACGCGGACATAAAACGATTCCGGCTCGAAGAAGTTCACCTCTTCACTGACTTGCATTTGCAAGCCATCGCTTATCTGAATTTGTTGATCGCTCAGGCGAAGATAGAGCGGCGCGTTGGCGTTACTCGGAAATGGAGTGACCGTGCTCCGGTCCACCGGGGTGACGGTCAGGTCATTCTGGGTGAAACTGTTTCCTCCGATGCGCCTGAGATTAATGCCGTTAGGGACCCGGCCTGTATGTTTTGCCTTTTCCAGGATGGTGGTCGAGGCTGTGTCGACGGAGCGATTGCCTCCGGTCAGCGCAATGCGAATGATATCGGCAACCTGGGCGGTCGCCCAATTAAGGAAATTGCCGCTCCAGCGCCTGCTGCATTCGTGAAAGCGATTGGTATATTCCTTTGGAATGAAGGCGCCTCGTGTATTGTCCGCGGTGCTGGAGAGGATCGCGGGGTCGTAGTCGTAGCACTTGTTCGGATCAAAATAGCCCGGGTAGCTGATTTCCTTGAAATAGCAAAGCAATTCATTCACTTTATCGCCGATACGCGCGCGCTTGAATGTCCTGAGTCCAGGACACTCTTTGACGCCTGCAAGCCCTTTTGCGTCCACAAATTCGACGCGTCCCGGGTTATCCCGGTAGGCAAAGATTTCCGCGATGGTGAATTCATTGGAAAGGACAAACAGGACATTGGCAGGGATATGCGCCTCTGCTGCAATGGGTGTGTCAGCGAGCGGCATCCTTGCGGCGACGGCATCGGTCACGAAAAGTATCAGTGCCGCAAGCAAGAGCCGAATCATTGTCCTGCGCATGGCCGCCCTAAAGGGGTTTTCCGTTCTGGCGGCCGCTCCTGGTTCCGGCACGCAGAAGAAGAATCTTCAGGTAGTCATCAATGCGGGAAACCTTCTCGTTGAACAGGTTGTAAAACACCAGCCCGAACACGGCGATGCCGATGCCCAGTGCCGTGGCGAACAATGCTGTGCCGATTCCCTTGCTGACCGCTGACGGATCGGAGATGCCCGACTGCGCCAGGACGCTGAAGGTATCGATGATGCCGAAGATCGTTCCGAGCAGCCCGAGCAGTGGTGCCGCCGTCACCACGGTGTCCAGGATCCAGAGACGGCTCACGAGTTTCGCCTTCATGGCGATGTAGATGGCTTCCGACAAATCTTCAACGTCGCCAGGTTCGGCAAGAAGATGCCTGACATCGAGCATTTCCCGCACTGCCTGGGCACCGACACTGTCACGATTGATGAGCGGTTGGGGCAGGTCGGTCAGACATTCGATTTCACGCGGCATGGCAGCGGTCAGTTCGGCAGCATGGCGCAGGTTGACCGCATAAAAGATAAGACGCTCGACAATCACAGTGATGGCGATGGCGATAACCCCGTACATGACATAGAAGGTTATCTGGTGAAACTTCTCGTAATCCATCTACCGCTCCTTGCCGCGTGTTTTGGAAACCATCAGCTCAAAATGAGACGCCATAGGAAATGCTGACAAAGCGCGGTGCCCCGGCAAAATAGGTGGGGTTGTTCGCCGCGGCATTGAAGACATTGCCTCTTGATGCCAGGTAGATCTTGTCGAAAAGATTGGAGATGTTAAGCCGCAGGACTTGATTCTTGAGCATGCCCGCGTCCGGCAGTTTGCATCCCAGGTTGAGGTTGGTGACCGTATAACCCGGAAGACTTTCATCATTGACCAGGGTGGAGAAGAATTTGCCGGTGTACTTCGTTTGAAGCTGCGCGTAGAAGGGGCCCGACGCATATTGAATGCGAATGCCGGCGATACCGTGCGGCGTGTTGGGAAATTCCTTGCCGCTTGTCGGCAGCGACGTTGTCGCGCCGGTCTTGAGGTTTTCCTTCATTTCGCTCTCGGTATACGCAAAGGAGCCATAAACGCTCCATCCGCCGAAGTACGGTCGCGATCCCGCTTCCAGTTCTATCCCCTTGACGATCACCGCGCCGACGTTGGTAAAGATGGTTGCAGATGCGACGTCGTCGAATGCGGCCGCCAGCCGGTCGCGATAGAGCGTGCGAAACGCGATGGCGGAAAAACTGCCGTTCGACCCGTGCGACCGAAAGCCGATATCGGTATTGATCGAACTCTCCGGTATCGTATTGATTGCCCTGAATAGCACCTCGCCTCTCGTGATCGAATTGGTGTAGGTCTGGTTATTGGGCGGTTTGAAGTTTTTCGCGATATTCGCAAAGACGTGATTTTCCGGCGTCAGCCAGTAACGCACTGCGGCGCTAGGAAGCACGCTTCGGAACTGCTGCTGGATCTGGTAATCGTAAAAGCTGTTGGCCGTACCAGCCGTAACCGCTCCGGACCCCGCGCGTCCTTCGCTCGCGTAGTTGTAAAAGTCATTGGTATATCGGGGCGCGCGTACGCCGATCGCCACATTCAGCCTGTCGTCCAGGAAGGTCATCGAATCCTGCACGAAGGGCTGCCTTGCGGTAGTGATCGTAAGACGCGAGGTATTCTCGTATGGGCTGCCATCGGGACGCAGGATATACCCGGTGTTGAACCATGGATCGACAGGTGTGCCGTCGTTGTTCACGGGGACGGCCGGATTCGTCTGACGCAGCCTGGCCCGTTCGAACCAGTAACCGAACGTGATCTTGTGATTATCCAGCTGCCAGTTGATTCGCATTGTGACGCCGGGGCGCCTGGTGGTATTGAGCGTCTGGCGAGCGACCAGGATCGAGTCCAGTGTATCGCCGTCGCCGTTGAGGTCTGTCTTTCCGGTCAGCGTACGTGTCGCCTTGTCGAGGAATGCGCTTTCAGAGACTACCGCCTCCTGGCTGAATCCGGTGGAATAACTGTACCAATAGTAGGGCTCCACATTCAGTTGCAGATCCGGCTTGAGCTGAAAACTGCCCTTGAACGAATACAGCCAGTTGCGCGCAGGATTGCGGTTGAGGCCGTAGTAGTTGCTGACGGTCTCTACCTGCGCGGTTCCCTTGACCGGCGTCAGATGCCCGGGAAATGTCTCGGTATAGTCGAAGTAGCGGCCGAACTGGTAGAACTGCGCCTTGGTGAGCGGCCGGATATTGTCATTGTTCTGCAAGTTATGAAGGCCGGTGAAGGTGATGCGATTGCCCGGGGACAGGTTCAGCTCCGCGCCAAGCCCGAACTGGTCGCGGTTTGCGGAGCCTTTGCCTTTCCACTTGTCGACGTGGCTCTCTGACGCCGAAATATAGGCCTTGAACTGGTCGCCGAACAGCATGCCGGTATCGCCTCGGACAAAGGTCTTGCGAAGGTTCAGCTGTCCGAGTGTCTGCGAAAGGCGCACGCCGGCCGTGTTGAGCGGGTCGCATGTGGCCACGTTGACGGTGCCGCCCACTGCGTAGATATTGGGCGCATCGAATTCGCTCGATGCGCGCGTCACGGCCACCTGGCAGAGATTGTCCGGGTCTACGAAGGGCTGCGAAAAAACGGTGCTGGCCCCATCATTGATCGGCACGCCGTCAATCGTGAAGCCCATCTGGTTGTTCAAGAACCCCCTGCTGGAAAACACGTTTTCGAACAGGCCGGTCGCATCGGTGCTGGACGAGTTCACGCCGGGCAGCAATTCAATCAGCTGGAAGGGATCCGCGGTCGCACGTTCTTTCTCCGCGCTTGCCCTGGATACCGCGCTGCGCGCCCGCGGTGTGTCGTCCCGTTCGATGAGTCCGGTGCCCAGCTGCTCGCCTTCTCCGGCAATGGAGATCGTTCCTACCTCGGATACTTTCGAGGCGGCGGCCGGACTGGATTCTTGTGCATCGACCTGGCCGGGGTATGCGGCCAGCAAGGATGTCATCAGGACAGGCAATGTGCATTTCTTTGACTGCATGATTATTTCCTTTTCCAGTAACTTGGCAGGGGGGAGCTTTGCCAGGAGGAGACGCTAGCCGGATGGTTGAAACGAGTAATCCAGATGGATGCAGAACCGGTGAATCGATTCACCCGGGAATGCGCCGGCCGGAAACGGGGGATAGGCGCCGGTGCGCAGCAGCTTTCTCGCCTCGGCGTCGAGAATCATCGAATGGGATGTGCGATCGATCACGACATCACTGGCTGCAACACCGGCCCGGTTGAGGTCCACGCAGGCGCGAACGGTACCGGAGGGCTTTTGCATGCTTGCATCTCGTCCCGTCGGGTATTTTTTCCGGCTTTGCACATCGGATCGTATCTGGGCGATGTACGCGTCTTCGGCACTGATTTTTCTTGTTTCCTGCAAGGCTGCGGGCGGCTCGACGGGCGAGGGAAGCGCGGCTGGTGGAAGAGCGCGTGCCGGCACAGGCGGCGGCAAGTCGGATGGCACGAGCACATCGTTTGGCGATGGGGAAGCCGGTGCTGCGGGCGGTGGCTCAGGCTGCGCCTTTGCCTGCGGCGATGCAGCATCGCGCATGCGGCGGGGTGCCGGTGTCTTGGGCACGGGCATCGTCATCGAAGGACTCGCAATGGAGGGGGCTGGCTCAGGTTGCGGCGGTGAGGGCAGCGGAGCAGGTTCTGCAATGTTGACTTCGAATTGTCCGGCTGGAAGCCTGCTCATCAATTGACGGGCAGGGATGGTGACCAGGAGCAGCAATACAAGCAAGGCGGGTGCAATCCCGATCCAGTCCCGCATGCGGTACAGGGCGTTCATCGCGCCCTCACTTTCTTCGCGCAGCGATCGAGAGCGAATCGAAGCCGCTGGCCTTGACCACATCCATGACGTCCAGCAGTCGCTGCAGCCGGACAGCTTCGTCGCCATTGACAAGAATGCTTGGCTTGTTGGTGTCCTCTCCCTGCTTTTCGCGAAGCCGCTGCGGAATCTCGTCGAGGGCCACTATCCGGCCATCAAGCCGCAGTTCGCCATCCTTTGCGATGGTGATGGTGATGCGTGCCGGCGCAGTCAGTTGCTGTACTTGGGAAGACCTGGGAAGCTGGGTTCGAACACCCAGCGTGGGGATGACGTTGATGCTGATGAGGACAAAAAAAATCAACAGGAACATCATCACATCGATCATCGGAATGATCTCGATGCGTGCACGCGCACGTTTGGATTCTCCCCAGCTCCGCATTGGACAACCTTTCTAGAGGTTGATCTTTGTCATTGTTTTTCTAAATATAGTTGATTGTCGAAAAATATTCCAAGGGTAATGTTCGAAAATGGTGCACGAAAACAGTTCCGCAAGGTCGATTGCGTTTCGGACCGGAAGCAGATGAATAACGCACGAATATAGAAGCAGCAAAGCCACCGGAATGGTGGCTTTGTCGTTTTGGCATGTTGGTTTTTTAATAATCGAAAGGCACGCCTGCCTTTCCGTTTTTTTCAACAGGCTGCGGCTTAGATCGTCTCCGGCTCCGTCCTGATCGCCCCGCACGGGCACTCCGATACGCAGATCCCGCAGCCCTTGCAATAATCGTAATTAATCTCGAACCGTTTCCCCGGCCCGAGCTTGATCACCGCATTGTCCGGACAGACCCCATAGCAGTTGTCGCACTCGAAGCAATTCCCGCACGACAGGCAGCGCCGCGCCTCGAACTGCGCATTGCCTTCATCCAGACCGCCGAGGACTTCGTCGAAGGTCGATTGCCGGCGGATGATGTCGAGCACCGGCTGCACCGTCTTCGGCGCATCGGCGTAGTACCAGGTGTTGAGCTTGTCGAAGGTCGCCAGCTCGTGCTTCGGCGCAGGTTCATAGGTCGTGCCGCGCAGCCATGCGTCGATGTTACGTGCGGCCTTCTTGCCGTGGCCGATGGCGACCGTCACCGTGCGTTCCGCAGGCACCATGTCGCCGCCCGCAAAGATGCCGGGATACGAGCTCATCATGCTGCGGTCGACCTGCACCATGCCGTCCCTGACTTCCAGCCCCGGCACATTCGCCAGCAGCGACAGGTCGACGTCCTGGCCGAGCGCCAGCACCAGCGAATCGGCCTCGATCGTCTCGAACTCGCCGGTCGGCTGCGGGAAGCCGTTTTCGTCGAGCTTCATCTTCTCCACCGTGAAGCTGCCTTCGCCGGCTTCCTTGATGGTGGACAGCCATTTCATCATCACGCCTTCCTGCAGCGCTTCTTCCACCTCGAAATCGTGCGCCGGCATCTTTTCTCGTGTGCGGCGGTAGACGATGATCGATTCTTCGGCGCCGAGGCGCTTGGCGGTGCGGGCAACGTCGATGGCGGTGTTGCCGCCGCCGTACACGACGACGCGGCGCCCGAGCAGGGGCTTTTCCTGGCCTTCCATGCTCTTGAGCACGGATACCGCGTCGAGGATGCGGCTGGCGGTGCCGGCCGGGATGTAGGCGCGTTTGGCGACATGCGCGCCGACCGCGAGGAAGACTGCGTCAAAGCCGCCTTCCTTCATCGCCGCGAGCACGTCGTCCACCTTGTGGTTGAGCCGGATGGCCACGCCCATGGATTCGATGCGCCTGACTTCGGCGTCGAGCACATCGCGCGGCAGGCGGTACTTCGGAATACCGAAGCGCATCATGCCGCCGGTGAGCGGGCCGGCTTCATGGATCGTGACCTCATGCCCCAGCAGGCGAAGGTGCCATGCGGCGGACAGGCCGGACGGTCCCGCGCCGATCACCAGCACCTTCTTGCCGCTGGCCGGACCCGGCTCCACCGCCCAGCCGCGCCGGATCGCATCGTCGCCGAGGAAGCGTTCCACCGCATGCACATTGACCGGCTCATCGAGGCGGCCGCGGTTGCAGGCGGATTCGCAAGGGTGGTAGCAGACACGGCCCATGATCGCGGGCATCGGGTTGTTCTTCACCAGTTCGCGCCAGGCTTGCTCGTAATCGCCGGACTCGGCGTGGTAGAGCCAGGCCTGGATGTTCTCGCCCGCCGGGCAGGCGTTGTTGCAGGGCGGAAGGCGGTTGACGTAGACCGGGCGGCTGGTGCGCCAGGAACCGGTGCGGTTGGCCAGCGAGGAGCCGACGTCGAGCGTGATGGCAAAAGGTTTGTCCATGTCAGCGGTCCTCCAGCAGTGCAAATTTCCGGATGTTCCTGTCGGCCATGGCCTGGATGCGGGCGATGGTGTCGACCGCCGGCTGCTTGCCGAACAGGTGGGCGAAGCGCTTTTGCAGCTTCAGGTATTCTTCGACCGGCACGCGCTGGCGGATCTTCTGCGAGGACACGACTTCTCCGTGCTCGGCTTCATACAACGGGAACAGGCCGGTTTCGACCGCAAGCCGGGCAAGGCGGATGGTGTCATGCGACGCCGCGCCCCAGCCGAGCGGGCAGGGCACGAGGATATGGATGTAGCGCGCGCCGCGTATCGACATCGCCTTTTCGACCTTGGCCTCCAGGTCGTGCAGGTAGGCGACGGAGGCGGTGGCGACATAGGGAATGCCGTGGGCCATGGCAATCTGCGGCACGTTCTTGCCTTGTCCCCAGTTGGCGCCAGGCTCCGGGCCGACCGGCATCGTCGTGGCCGTGCGCGCGGAAGGCGGCGTGGCCGACGAACGCTGGACGCCGGTATTCATGTAGGCCTGGTTGTCGTAGCAGATGTAGAGCACGTCGTCGTTGCGCTCGAACATCCCCGACAGGCAGCCGAAGCCGATGTCGGTGGTGCCGCCGTCGCCGCCCTGGGCGATCACGCGCACATCCTTGCGGCCCTTCACCTTCATTGCGGCGGCGACGCCGGTGGCGACTGCCGATGCATTGCCGAACAGCGAATGGATCCACGGGATCTGCCACGAGGTTTCCGGGTAGGGCGTGGAAAACACTTCGAGGCAGCCGGTGGCGTTGGCCGCGATCACCTGCTTGTCCGCCGCGCGCATGGCGGCATCGATCGCATAGCGCGCGCCCAGTGCTTCGCCGCAGCCCTGGCAGGCGCGGTGCCCGGAGTTGAGCGAATTGGTGCGCGTCATGTTGGCCTGCACGCTGCGCTCGTCCGGCGCGAGCAGGCGGTTGCCGACAGTGAAGGTGCCGGTCTGGTAGAACTTGACGGGTTGTTTGTCCATGGTCGGCTCCTCAGCGCGACGCGAGGTCGCGCAGGATATTTTCGGCCGTCGGGCCCGAGCGGCGCTGCTGCTTCTCGCGCTCGATTTCGCGATTCACGATCTCGTGGTTCAGGTCGAGGAAGGTGAGCGGTTCCAGCGCATCCTGCTGCGCCTTCGCAAACAGCTTGCGCAGGCTGGCCTTGGTGATCGGCCGTCCGCCGAGTCCCGCGACGACGGTATGGGCGCGCACCTTCGTCCCTGCGAGCGCCGCCTGCAAGTCGTGTGATACGACACCGCCGATGCCGAGCGAGAAGGATTTTTCCAGCACCACGATGCGCTCGGCGTTGCACAGCGCGTCATGCAGCTGGCGTGTCGGGAACGGGCGGAACGAGCAGATCGACAGCGCGCCGATCGACTCGCCTTCGTCGCGCATGTCGTCGATCACATCCTTGATCGTGCCCATCACCGAGCCGAGCGCGACGACAATGGTCTTCGCATCTTCGCAGCGATAGGTCCTGAGCAAGCCGCCCGAGGTGCGGCCGAAGGTCTTGCCGAACTCTTCGGAAAGCTGCGGGATCAGTTCCAGCGCCTGCATCTGTTTGTGGTGGGCGAGGTAGCGCACTTCCGTGAAGGCATCCGGCCCGACCATGGCGCCGATGGAAACCGGTTCGCGCGGATCGAGAACCTGGCGCGGTTCGAAGCGCGGGAGGAAGGCATCGACCTGGTCCTGCCACGGAATGTCGATGCGCTCGTACGCATGCGTGAGGATGAAGCCGTCCACGCAGACCATCACCGGCATCGACAGTTCTTCCGCGAGGCGGAAGGCCTGGATGTGCAGGTCGACCGCTTCCTGGTTGTTTTCCGCGTAGATCTGGATCCAGCCGGCGTCACGCATGGACATGGAATCGGTATGGTCGTTCCAGATGTTGATCGGTGCCCCGATCGCGCGGTTACCGATGGTCATGACGATCGGCAGGCCGAGGCCGGCGGCGTTGTACACCGCTTCCGCCATGAAGAGCAGGCCCTGGCTGGCCGTCGCGGTATAGGTGCGCGCGCCGGCGGCGGAGGCGCCGATGGCGACAGAGAGCGCGGCGAATTCGGATTCGACGTTGATGAACTCGCAATGCTCCAGTTCACCGGATTTCACGATCTCGCCCAACCCCTCCACGATGTGGGTCTGCGGGGTGATCGGGTAGGCGCAAATGACTTCCGGGCGGCACAGCGCAATGGCTTCGGCCATCGCGTGGGAACCCTCGGTTTGCTTAAGCATGGCTGGCCTCCTGCATTTCCTGCCGGACGAAGGCAAATGCCTCGCGTGCGGCGGCGATATTGCCGTCGGCGATCTTTGCCGGGAACTTGTCGCGGATTGCCGCACAGACGGAGTCGATGCCGACCATGCCGCTGATCGCCGCGAAGCCGCCGAGCAGCGCCACGTTCGGCAGCGGGCGGCCGACGTGCTTGAGCGCGAGTTCGGTGGCGGGGACAGTGCACAGGCGTTCCGGGCGGCAGCCCTTCAGGAAATCGCCGATGCCCAGTTCATCGAAACTGCGCGTGGAATTGATGAGGATGTAACCCTCGGTGCCGACGCCGGAAAACAGGTCGACCTGGTGCAGCAGCGTCGGGTCCTGGATGATCAGCGCATCGGGATGCATGACCGGCTCGCGCAGGCGGATTTCCTTGTCGTCGATGCGGCAGAAGGCCATCACCGGCGCGCCCATGCGTTCGGAGCCGAAACTGGGGAAGGCTTGCGCGTGCTTGTTTTCGAGGAAGGCGGCGACGGACAGCATCTCGGCGGCGGAGACGACACCCTGGCCGCCGCGGCCGTGGATTCGGACCTGGAATAGCATGTGGGGCTCCTGTGTATCTTTGTAAAGGACAGGTTCCCTCCCCCTTGTAGGGGGAGGGGTAGGGTGGGGGGGAGGTTGAACGATAGTGTGCGGAACTTCGACCTCACTACCCCCATCCCAGCCTTCCCCCCTTTCAGGAGGAAGGAGCCATACCGTGCGTTGCGGACGAGTAGTCCGGTTACTCCAATTACCTCAACGACGCATTAATCTTCTCCAGCATCGCCGCACCAGGGCACAACACATCATCCCCGAGCGTATTCAACGGCTTCGCTACCGTGTTCAGGTGGTCATGCATGTCCGAAGCATTCGGATCCACGAACAGCAGGCCGGTGACGATCTCACCCATCGCATGATGTTTCTGCAGATGGTTCATCGCCGCCACGCGGTCGCTGGCGTCGTAGCTCTCGTGCAGCTTGCGCAGGCGAAGCACGGACCCATCATGCTGCGTGACTTCCTGAACCGTGCCCGGCGCGTACTCGGTGGTGATTTCCTTGCCCGGAACGAAGAAGTCGATGCGGTTGACCGCTTCGTTGTGCTCGCGCACATAGTCATAGCTCTTGGTCGAACCTGCATGGTTGTTGAAGGTCACGCAGGGCGAGATCACGTCGATGAAGGCCGCGCCCTTGTGCACCAGTGCCGCTTCGATCAGCGGGACGAGCTGCGCCTTGTCGCCGGAGAAGCTGCGGGCGACGAAGGTCGCGCCGAGCTGCAGCGCGAGGCCGACGAGGTCGACCGGCGCATCGTTATTGACCACGCCCTTCTTGGACTTCGATCCCTGGTCGGCGGTGGCGGAGAACTGTCCCTTGGTCAGGCCGTACACGCCATTGTTCATGGTGATGTAGGTCATGTTCACGCCGCGCCGCATGATGTGCGCGAACTGGCCAATGCCGATCGATGCCGAGTCGCCGTCGCCGGAAACACCGAGGTAGATCAGTTCACGGTTGGCCGCGGCGGCGCCGGTCAGCACCGACGGCATGCGTCCGTGCACGGTGTTGAAGCCGTGCGAGCCGCCGAGGAAGTAGGTCGGGGCCTTGGACGAACAGCCGATGCCGGACAGCTTGGCGACGCGATGCGGTTCGATGTCCATGTTGAAGCAGGCCTGGATGATGGCCGCCGAGATGGAGTCGTGGCCGCAACCGGCGCAGAGTGTCGAGACCGGGCCTTCGTAGTCGCGGCGGGTGTAGCCGGCCTTGTTGACCTGCAGGCTGGGATGATGCAGTTTCGGTTTAGCGATATAAGTCATTGCGCCACCTCCTTGAGCGGGCTGAACAGCGCAAGGCGCGAAGCGATGGCCTTGGTGATGAATCGTGCAGTGATCGGGGTGCCGTCATAGTGGACGACGGAGCTGAGCTGTGCCGGGTCGATGCCGCATTCGGTGATGAGCATGTCGCGCAGCTGGCCGTCGCGGTTCTGCTCGACGACGAACACATGGTCGTGCGCTTCGATGAAATCAAGCACGCTCGAATGGAACGGGAAGGCACGGATGCGCATGGAATCGAGCGCATGGCCCTGCTGCTCCAGCACATCCAGCGCTTCGTTCATCGACGGGCTGGTCGAGCCGAAGTGGATCACGGCGAACTTGGTCGGCTTCGACGCATTCCGCACGGCAGGCATCGGCACCAGGCTCTTGGCGGTCTCGAACTTCTTCTCCAGGCGTTCCATGTTGTCGATATAGACCGGGCCTTCTTCGCTGTAGCGCGCGAAGCGGTCCTTGGTCGTGCCGCGGGTGAAGAACGCGCCCTTGGTCGGATGCGTGCCCGGATAGGTACGGTACGGAATGCCGTCGCCGTCGACGTCGAGGTAGCGGCCGAATTCCTTGCCGGACTCGAGGTCTTGGTAGGTCATCACCTTGCCGCGGTCCATGCGCTTGCTGTCGTCCCAGTCGAAGGACTCGCACAGGCGCGAGTTCATGCCGATGTCGAGGTCGGACATCACGAACACCGGTGTTTGCAGGCGGTCGGCGAGGTCGAGCGCGGCGGCGGTGAAGTCGAAGCACTCCTTCGGATCTTCGGGGAACAGCAGCACATGGCGCGTGTCGCCATTGGACGCATACGCGCACTGCAACAGGTCGGACTGCTGGGTGCGCGAAGGCATGCCGGTGGACGGACCGCCGCGCTGCACGTTGACCAGCGTGGCCGGCACTTCGGCGAAGTAGGCGAGGCCGAGGAATTCCGTCATCAGCGAGATGCCGGGACCGGAGGTCGCGGTGAACGCGCGCGCGCCGTTCCAGTTGGCGCCGATCACCATGCCGATCGATGCCAGTTCATCTTCCGCCTGAATGATCGCGAAATTGTGCTTGCCGGTTTCCGGATCGATGCGCAGCTTGTGGCAGTACTTGTCAAAGGTCTCCGGGATCGAGGACGACGGCGTGATCGGATACCACGCGCAGACGTTCGCGCCGCCCCAGATCGCGCCGAGGGCGCAGGCCTGGTTGCCGTCGATGAAGATGCGCGTACCAACCTTGTCGGCGCGCTTCACCTTCAGCCCCATGGCCGAGCAGTCGAGGTTGGCGAGTGCGTAGTCGCGGCCCATGTGCAGCGCCTGGACGTTGGAGTCCAGCAGCTTTTCCTTGCCGCGATACTGTTCCGCGAACAGCTGCTCGATCGCCTTCTCGTCGATGCCGAGCAGGGCGGCCAGGGCACCGATGTAGATGATGTTTTTGAACAGCTGGCGCTGGCGGGCGTCGGTATACGCATCGTTGCAGATCTGCGTGAGCGGCATGCCGAACACGGTGATGTCGCTGCGCATGCGCGCGGCCGGGATTTCACGGGTGCTGTCGTAGAACAGGTAGCCGCCGGCATCGATTTCCTTGATGTCCGCATCCCAGGTTTGCGGGTTCATCGCCACCATCAGGTCGCAGCCGCCGCGGCGGCCGAGGTAGCCCGATTCGGAGACACGCACCTCGTACCAGGTCGGCATGCCCTGGATGTTGGACGGGAAGATGTTGCGCGGGCTCACAGGTACGCCCATGCGCAGCATCGAACGGGCAAACAGCTCGTTGGCGGAAGCCGAGCCCGAACCGTTGATATTGGCGAATTTGACGACGAAATCGTTCGTCGACTGGATCTTTTGAATCATCGCGCTTGCTCCTTCTTACACAGTCTTGCGCAGTTGCGCGATATGCTGGTCACGGCATGCGGCACCGGCCTGCGTCGTCTTCAGCGTGAACTTCTGCATGTCCCACGCGCCGGTCGGGCAGCGTTCAGCGCACAGGCTGCAGTGCAGGCAGAGGTCTTCGTCCTTGACCATGATGCGTCCGGTCTTCATCGGCGCGGACACGTACAGTGGCTGGGTCGGATGCAGCGACGGCGCCTTCAGGCGGCCGCGCAGTTCCTGCTCCTCGCCGTTCTCGGTGAGGGTGAGGGCGTCCATCGGGCAGATGTCGATGCAGGCGTCGCACTCGATGCAGCGGCTGGCGGTGAAGATCGACTGCACGTCGCAGTTGAGGCAGCGCTGTGCTTCCTTGGCAGCGGCCTGCGGCGTGAAGCCGCGTTCCACCTCGATCTTGATGCTCTTGCGCGCGACATGGAGCTCTTCCAGCGGCACCTTGTGGCGGCGGTCGAGCGACACGATGTTGTCGAAGCTCCACTCGTGGATGCCCATCTTCTGGCTGACCAGCGTGACGGACGGCGCCGGGCGGACTGCAACGTCTTCGCCGCTGAGGAAGCGGTCGATGGACACGGCCGCTTCATGGCCGTGGGCCACGGCGGTGATGATGTTCTTGGGACCGAAGGCCGCGTCGCCGCCGAAGAAGACGTTCGGCACCGTGGACTGCATGCTCTTGCGGTCAACCACCGGCATGTCCCATTCGTCGAACTGCATGCCGATGTCGCGCTCGATCCACGGGAAGGCGTTTTCCTGGCCGACAGCGACCAGCACTTCATCGCACGGCACGAGTTCGTCCGGCTCGCCGGTCGGCACCAGGCTGCGCTTGCCCTTGGCATCGTAGACCGCCTTGACCTTTTCGAATGTCATGCCGGTGAGCTTGCCGTTTTCATGGGTGAAGGACTTGGGCACCATGTAGTTGAGGATGGTGATGCCTTCGTGGATGGCGTCTTCCTTTTCCCACGGGCTGGCCTTCATTTCCTCGAAGCCGGAACGGACGATGACCTTCACGTCTTCGCCGCCGAGGCGCAGCGCGGAGCGGCAGCAGTCCATCGCGGTATTGCCGCCACCGAGCACGATGACGCGCTGTCCGACCTGAGTCACGTGGCCGAAGGAAACCGATGCGAGCCAGTCGATGCCGAGGTGGATGTTTGCCGCGGCTTCGGTGCGGCCGGGTACATCGAGGTCGCGTCCGCGCGGCGCGCCGCAGCCGACGAAGACGGCGTCATAGCCCTCGCCGAGCAATGCCTTGAGGCTGCCGATGCGTTCGCCGGAGCGGAACTCGACACCCATGTCGAGGACGTAGCCGGTTTCTTCGTCGATCACTTCATCGGGAAGGCGGAACTTGGGAATCTGGCTGCGCATGAAGCCGCCAGCCTTTTTCTCGCCGTCGAACACGGTGACCTGGTGGCCTTGCAGCGCCAAGTCGCGCGCGACGGTCAGCGAGGCCGGACCGGCGCCGACGCAGGCGACGCGCTTGCCGGACTTCGGTGCGGGCTTAGGCAGGCGGCCCTGCACGTCGGACTTGTAGTCGGCGGCCGTGCGCTTGAGGCGGCAGACCGCGACCGGCGCATTGTCCGCGCCTTCCACGCGTGCACGGCGGCAGGCGGTTTCACAAGGGCGGTCGCAAACGCGGCCTAGCACGCCGGGAAACACATTGGCGCGCCAGTTGAGCATGTAGGCTTCGGTGTAATGGCCCGCTGCGACCTGGCGCAGGTATTCGGGAACGGGGGTGTGGGCCGGGCAGGACCACTGGCAGTTGACAACCTGGTGGTAGAAATCCGGGTTGCTGGTGTCGGTCGGCTTCAATACGCTCTCCTCGTCGAGGCACGCGGCTCTTGCCGCATGCGTTCATGTTTGCGTGCCATGCACGCGTCGTGCGGCGAGATGCGTCACTCCCTTCGCCGTTGCCGTGAAAATACAGTGACACGGGTGTTCGAGGCAGTGTATGGAGCGGGAAATTTGATTTGATTGATTCAGGTCAAAATTGACCGGAACCGCGCCGGGAATCGATGTGGCGTTGCAGCAGGCGGGGGGGATGGTGCGGGGAAGCGGGGCAGGAAGCGGTGGCCTGCCCCGTGAAGCGCGTGTCGATTATAGGGACAGGACCCACTGGATCAGGTTCTTGATCTGGTCCGCATCCTTGGTCTTGGGAATCTTGTGTTCTTCTTCGTGACCGTCTTCGAACTTCACTTTCGTGCCGCTGCTCAGGTGTTTGATGAGGCGCGCTTCGGCATCCGGCTTGCCGCGGTTCTTTTCGGCGATCTGTTTGTAGGCAGGGCCGTCCTTCGGGCGATCGATGCCATGGCAGCGCAGGCAGCCTTCCTGGCGTGCAAGCTTCTCGGCGGCGGCGGCGTCAACGGCCAGCGACGGCTGCGCAACGAAGAGTGCCGCGCTTGCTGCAACGAGGGCCAGCACGGACTTGGCTGTGGATGACATGGGGTACTCCTGACAAAAACGAGGTGGTGGATCGGGCAGGCGGGATTCGCCTTGCGTAAAGGAAATATTTTGACATGGAATAGGAAAGTCGTGCCATTTCTTGTCGGAATGGCATGCATAGGGTCGGGGATATTGCGACAGTCTGTGAAGGGGGGAATAGCACCAAAATGCTCCTTACCCCTGCAAGGGGGAGGGAACTCTCAGGCGTGAAGCGTGGGCTGGGCGATGATCCTCCTTACATCCCACGCACCAGATGTGCGCGCTGCACTCCCGGCGGCGTGCTGCTATTAGGAATGCTCTCCCCATCCGTCGCATTGGCCCGGCTCCCCAGCTTCAGCGCGTACTCGTGCGTGAACAGCGACCCGTAAAAGAAGATCTGTGCCGAGTAATACACCCAGGTAATGAGGATGACCACCGACCCGGCCGCGCCATAGGCGGAACTGATGTCTGCCCTCGCCACGTAAATGCCGATCAGCGTCTTGCCGACGATGAACAGCACCGCAGTGATCAGGGCGCCGACCAGCACATCGCGCCATGCGATCTGCGTCCCCGGCAGGTATTTGAAGATGACCGCGAACAGTGCGGTCACGATGCCGAAGGACACGATATGCGAGACCGTCACGCTGATGATCTTCAGCGCTGAACCTTCGCCGCCCGGCCAGATGCTATCCATCGCTGCAAGCGCCGTGCTGACGGCGAGCGAAATGAGCAGCATCAGCGCGATGACCAGGATCAGTCCGAAGGAAAGCACGCGCTGGCGGATGAAGGACCAGATGCCGGACTGTTTCGAGGGCGGCACTTCCCACAGTTCGTCGAGGCTGTCCTTGAGTTCGGAAAAGGCTGTCGTCGCACTGACCAGGACCAGGCCGGCGGAGATGAGGCCGGCGATCAGGCCTTTGTTTTCCTGCTGCGTGCCTGCCAGGATGGTGCGCACCGCTTCGCCGCCTTGCTCGCCCATGAGGCCGGACATCTGCTGCAGCAGCGCATTGCGCACGGTGTCTTCGCCAAAGAAGAGTCCGGCGATGGTCACGACCAGCACCAGCATAGGCGCCAGCGAGAACAGCGTGTACAAGGAGAGCGCCGCACCCTTGCTGGCGGCGCGATGGGCAACCCATTCCTTGCCCGCGGATACGGCGATATGGAACAGCGCTTTGGGTCGTGATTCGCGGCGCAAGGTGGCGACCTCGTCGGCCTTCTTGCGTACGGCTTCCTTCCGCGCGGCTTCGGCAAGTTGTCGTTGCGCCTGTTCGTGGTCGAAGGCACCATCGTATCCCATGGCAGGGGCAGCGGCATAGGAAGCGGATACCTGTTGCGCGGGTTCGGCGCGCTGCGTACGCTTGCGGAAAACGAGAATCGAAAGCACCGCTACCGCAACCTGAAGCACGCCGGAGACGATTTCGCCCGGGTCGATCTGATGCTGCGTTTTCATGGACTTCTCCTGAAAGATTTTTGATTTAGGAGAGGGAAATGTTGGCATTTGTTCCATGCGAGCTGCCGTTGATTTCCTGTACCGAAAGGAAAGGAAATACCGGGCAAAGCGCAACGATCTGATTTTCTCTACAATGCACGGCCCCCGGGGATGAGTGAATCCCTTTTCAGATTGATATTCAAACGCAGCAAGGCAGCATGAAAAGCAAGCGCAACGCCACTCTCATCGGACTCATTGCCATCTTGTTATGGAGTTCGATTGTCGGCCTGATACGCGGCGTCAGTGAAAGCCTCGGAGCGACCGGCGGAGCCGCGATGATGTATACCGTTGCATCGGGTCTGCTCCTGCTGACGATCGGCTTCCCCAGGCTTGGCGAGATTCCCCGGCGCTATCTGCTTTGGGGGAGCATCCTGTTCGTTTCGTATGAAATGTGCCTTGCCTTGTCCATCGGCTACGCCAACAGCGGCAGGCAAGCCATCGAAGTCGGCATGGTCAATTATTTGTGGCCTTCCTTCACGATACTGGCCGCGATCTTGTTCAACAAACAAAAGTCCAACCTGCTTGTCATCCCCGGCTTTCTCATGGCTATCCTCGGGATCTGCTGGGTGCTGGGAGGGGATCAAGGCCTGGATCTTGCCGGCATGGTGGAGAACATCAAGGACAATCCGCTCAGCTACGGACTGGCCTTCAGCGGGGCCGCGATCTGGGCGGCATACTGCACCGTCACCAGCAGGATTGCCGGAGGCAAGAATGGCATTACGCTGTTCTTCATGCTGACCGCATCCGTGTTGTGGGCCAAGTATCTGTTTGGCGCGGAAGCGGCCATGGCGTTCAGCTACCAGGCAATGATCTACCTTGTGCTCGCCGCATCGGCGATGGGTTTCGGCTATGCGGCATGGAATGTCGGCATCCTGCATGGCAACGTCACCATCCTTGCCGGCGCGTCCTATTTCATTCCCGTTGTTTCCGCTGTCCTGTCCGCAATGCTGCTGCATGCGCCGCTTTCGGTCTCGTTCTGGCAGGGCGCATCCATGGTCTGTGGCGGATCGATCCTGTGCTGGCTGGCGACGCGCGGGGCGGGCCAGGCTGCTCGACGAACGCAAAGCGCGCTATCGAAGTAATGCGCGAACTGCACGATTCGCCGTTTCAATTCGCGGCCAATGCAAACCGCCGCCCGAATCATTTCCTGCCCGGGGGCGGGGCCCGCGGCTTCTTCCCCGCTTCCTTCAGCAATGGCACGCAGGGACTGTCCTCGGCCGGCCCCGGATTGATCAGGGCCAGCAATGCGGCTGCCGGCGCGGCAGCCACTCCGAGGACGGTCGCCGCCGCTGCCTTGGCCGCCACCACGCCTTTGTCCACGCCGAAATCCGGATTCTTGAAGGTGCCGCTTACGTACAGCGGCGAGCGCAGGGAAATGATGCGCACGCCCTTGCTTTCCGGGTTGATGGTCAGGTTCAGTTTTTCTTCCGCAAAGTTGATGTTCCCGTCAGCGGTGATCGTGGCATCGTTGGTGTCGATAACGAACAGCCGCGTTTGCATCACCCCATTCTTCACGCCGAAGTCTACCGCCATGCAGTTGAGCCGCACCTGACGGTCGCCGAACAACTTGGCGGCGAGCGCGCTGGCGATGTTCAGGCCCGCAGCTTCAAGGATGAATTTGCTGATGCTGCCCTGGTGGATCAGCGACTTCACCTCGCCGTTGGATGAGGCGAGCAAGGCGGCGAAGGAGTTGCCGACCGCGCTCAACTCCGCATCGCCGTTCACTTCGCCGATGCTGGCCTGCATGGTTTCTGCCTTGGGAAACATTTCCTTCAGGCGCAAGCCGCGCGCCGACACCTTCATCCGCGCCTTCGCGGGATTGTTGCGGCCGTCGATGTTCAGCTGGGTCGTCAACCGCCCGCCGGCGATGCCGAAGTTGAGCGGCGCCAGCGCGAGGACGCCGTTATCCATGGTCACGTGTGTTTCCACGTTGTCGATGGGCAGGGCCGCATCGCGGATAATCCTCTTTCCGCTGAATTTCACCTTCACATCCATCTTGCCCCAGCGGTCGGTCTTGAACGGCGACACGGGCAAGACCTTGCCCGGCGGGATCTTCGCCTTTTCGTCATCCTTGTTGGCTTCCTCGTCGGTGCCGACCAGTGCGCGCAGGTCGGTCAGGCGCAACTGGTTCGACACGACCTCGCCGGACAACAGCGGCCTAGGCTTGCGGTGCAGGTACTCGAGGGTGCCGGCGATATCGCTCTGGCCAACGCGCCCTTGGAATTTTTCGTAGCGCACGCGGATGTCGTCCGGCTTGAAGCTGCCGATCACCCGGCCCTCGGTGGAAAATTTTGGCGTCTCCGGCAGCACGACGCCGCTCAGCGGGAACAGGTCGGCCATGCTGGCGCCAAGGATTTTCAGTTTGACGTCGAGCGCGGTCGGATGCGCGGGATCGGTCAGGCGGCCGTCGGCGGTGATCGTTGTCTCGACCACCTTCAGCGTGGCGTCGACCGGATATTGCACGTTGCGCTTCATCAGCGTCAGCAGACCGCCGGCCTTGCCGCCGCCACTGACCTTTTCGCCATTGAAGATGCCGCCCAGCCTGAAGTTGACCGTGCCGTCGCTGGAGGTGTCGATGCGTGCGGTGGCGTCGGCCTTCTTCGCCGGATCGACATAGCGCACATTGCCGTTCTTGATCGCCAGGCTATGCAGGGCGAAGTCCCACGCGGAGGGCTTTTGCTCTTCCTCTTTCTTGAACGTCCAGTTGTTCTTGTCGTCCTTGCTTTTCTCGAGGATGACGTCGCCGCCGTCCACGACCAGTGTGCCGATGCTGATCGTCTTTGTGAGCAGGGGGAGGGGGCTGATGGTGGTGTCGACCTGCTTCACGCGCGCCATCAGGGGGCCGGTGCGCGCCCAGCCTGGATTGCCGAGGCTGATGTCCAGTGCCCGGATGTGCGGCCATGGGATGAATCGGCGCCAGCCGGCCTGTTGTTCCGGCGGCCGCTCCCAGCGGAAGGACAGGTCGCCGTTGATAGCGAAGGGGCGCCCGGTCGCTTCACTGACCTTGTCATTGACCCACGGCTTGATGCGGTTCCAGTCGAAAGCGGAGGCAAACGCGAGCAGCAAGGCAAGCGTCACCACGACTGCGCCGAATGCGATCCCTGCGATTTTCAATGCGCGTCTCATACTGCATTTGATGCCGCCGGAATGTTTCAGTTCGATCAATTAATCCAAGACAAAAGCGCAAGCCGATTGTTTTTGAAGGGCAAGATTGGACGCGTGCTGCCGCAGCCAGTATTACTACGGTATAGCCTGTACCGTCCGCCCGGGTTACCTTCGGACTGATAAAACCAACATGGAGACACAGCATGAGCCTTGCCCATCTTCTCGTCCGCCACGCACTGCAAACGCCGCATCGTCCGGCAATCCTCAACGGGCCGAATGTGCATGCCACCTATGGCGAATGGGCCGCCCGCTCCGCAGGCCTGGCGCACCGCTTCCGGGAAGCGGGCCTGGTGCCAGGCGAGCGCGTGGTCTTGTTCATGCGCAATCATCCGCGTTATCTCGAAGTCCTTTGGGCTGCGTGGTGGGCCGGGCTGGTGGTCGTGCCGGTGAATGCCAAGCTCCATCAGAAGGAGGTCGAGTGGATCGTCGATAACGCGCAGGCACGCTGGGCCTTCGTCACCGCCGACGTGGCTGCCGGCCCGCTTGCCGGACTGGAGCGGCAAGTCGATATCGAATCGCCCGAAGCTGATGCGCTGCTCGCCCCCGTGGATGCTGCGACCGTGCCGCTGGCGGCGCGCGAGCCTGACGACATAGCCTGGCTGTTCTATACCAGCGGCACCACGGGCCGGCCCAAGGGCGTGATGATCACGCACCGCAACCTGATGACCATGGGGCTCACGTATTTCATCGATGTCGATGCGGTGTCGCCCGACGATGCGATCGTCTATGCCGCGCCCATGTCCCACGGGGCGGGGCTGTATGCGGTGCCGCATCTGATGGCTGGCGCACGCCACGTGGTGCCGGCCTCGGGCAGCGTTGACCCGGCCGAACTCTTCGCGCTCGGGAGGGAAGTTGGCCCGTTGTCGACGTTTGCAGCGCCAACGATCGTCAAGCGCATCGTGGACTACGCCGAGCAGGCCGGCCTGACGCCGGAAGATGCGGCGCGGTCTTTTAAAACCATCGTCTACGGCGGCGCGCCTATGTATGTCGCGGATATCCAGCGGGCGCTGCGCGTGATGGGGCCGCGTTTCGTCCAGATCTACGGGCAGGGCGAAACACCCATGGTCGCGACGGCGCTGTCGCGGCGGCATCTCTGCGACAGCAGCCATCCGCGCTACCTGGAACGAATCGGATCTGTCGGCGTGGCCCAGACGCCGGTGCAGGTGCGCATTACCGATGAAAGCGGACGCAGTCTCCCCACCGGTGAAATCGGCGAGGTACTCGTCAAGGGGGATAGCGTGATGGCCGGCTACTGGCGTAATGAGGCAGCCACGGCATCGGCAATTCGCAATGGCTGGCTCTTCACCGGCGACGTAGGCAGCCTCGACGCAGAGGGCTTCCTCACGCTGAAAGACCGCAGCAAGGACCTCATCATCAGCGGCGGTTCCAACATCTATCCGCGCGAAGTGGAGGAGGCGCTGCTGACTTTTCCGGGCGTGAGCGAGGTGGCGGTGGTCGGCGCGCCGGACACGGAATGGGGCGAGGTCGTGGTGGCTTTCGTGGTGCCGGAGGCAGGCACCGAATTGACGGTCGAGATGCTGGACCGGCACTGCCTGGAACAGATTGCCCGCTTCAAGCGGCCCAAGCGCTACCTGATTGTCTGCAGCCTGCCGAAGAACAATTACGGGAAGGTGCTGAAGACAGAGTTGCGCGTACGGTTGGCGGGACATACGCCGTGAATCATGATTGCGCCGCTGCGATCAGGCCGGGTTCGACAATGGGAAGCTGGTCGGCGGCAGCCGCTGGATGGCAATTGCATTGATTTTCATCAAAGCAATGTTTCCCTTGAAAATCAGTGACTTGCCTATGCTTATCCACGGTTGTCCACAGAATTGACCACAGCAACTGTGGGCAATTCCGTGGAGCGGGGACGGGAAGCTTCCCTTAGAACTCATCCCATTCTTCATTCGTTCCGGTCTTCAATGCGGCCAGCTGGCGCGGCTGCGTGTCGCGCCTGGCCGCGAGGGAGGAGACCGAAGAGGCTTTCCGCTGCAGCGGCCTTGGCGCCGCCGCCTGCCGGGCGGCCGGCTGCGCGGACGGGGCTTCCCCGTTCACCTTGAACACGCTGACGACTCCGGCAAGCGACGAGGCCTGGTCCTTCAGCGCTTCGGATGCCGCCGCGGCTTCTTCCACGAGCGACGCGTTCTGCTGCGTGACTTCGTCCATCTGCGTGATCGCCTGGTTGATCTGTTCGATGCCGGTCGTCTGCTCGTTGCTGGCGGCCATGATCTCGCCCATGATGTCGGTCACGCGTTTGACGCTCTCCACGATCTCGTTCATCGTCGTGCCGGCCTGGTCGACCAGGCGCGATCCGGTGTCGACCTTTTCCACCGAGTCGTCGATCAGTGCCTTGATTTCTTTTGCCGCGGAGGCGGACCGTTGCGCAAGGCTGCGCACTTCGGCGGCCACGACAGCGAAACCACGTCCCTGTTCGCCTGCGCGTGCCGCCTCGACGGCAGCATTCAGTGCAAGGATGTTGGTCTGGAAGGCGATGCCGTCGATGACGCCGATGATGTCCACGATCTTGCGGGCGGACTCATTGATCGAGCCCATCGTGTCGACCACCTGTCCGACCACGTCGCCGCCCTTGCTGGCGACTTCGGAGGCGGACATGGCCAGCTGGTTGGCCTGCTGCGCATTGTCGGCGTTCTGCTTCACCGTCGAGGTGAGTTCTTCCATCGAAGAGGCGGTTTCTTCCAGTGAGCTGGCCTGCTCCTCGGTGCGCGAGGAGAGGTCGAGGTTGCCGGTCGCGATCTGGCTCGAAGCCGATGCGATCGAGTCGGTGCCCTTGCGCACTTCGGTGACGATGTTGGACAGGCTGTCGCGCATTGCCTTCATCGCAAACAGCATGCTCGAGTGGTCGGATTTCTTCAGGTTGACGTCCACCGTCAGGTCGCCGGCTGCGATGCGGTTGGCGACTTCCGTCGCATAAGCCGGTTCGCCGCCGAGCTGGTTGACGAGGCTGCGGGTGATGATCACCGCGGCGCCAATGCCGGCAGCCAGTGCCAGTACGGACAGCGTGACCATCCAGAAGCGGGCGCTTTCATAGGCTTCGTCGGCGGCCTTGGAGTCCTTGTCGTTGTTCTCCTTCTGGTAGTTGATGTTTTCGTCGATCATCTCCTGCCATTTCTGCGTTGCCGGCGCTGCGGTCTTGATCAGCAGTTCAATCGCTTCCGCATCCTTGTTTTCCTTCGCCAGGTCGATGACCTTCTGGTTGAGCGGACGCGCGGTTTGCATGGCGTCCCGTATGCGGGCACGCATGGCCTTGCCGGTTTCGCTCGCCGGCGTCTTTTCAAGTGCGGCGACCGCATCGTCGTACTTCTTGCGGGTTGCGACGATCTTGTCGATCTCGGTCTGGATGGCGGCAGGGTTTTCAAGCAGGATGACCGTGCGCGTGATGCGCGAAACGATGTGGACGGATTCCGACATGTCGTCGAGCAGGTTCATCTTGTACGTGTTTTCATGCACGATCTTGCCGACGCGGCTGTCGATCTCGCTCATGCGGACCAGGCCCAGCCCTGCAATGAATGCGAGGAGGAGAAGCACAATACCGAAGCCGAGACCGAGGAGCTGGCTCACCTTCAACTTGGAAAGATTCATGATGTCTCCCTGTTAGTGACGTGGTAAGGCGGTTTTGTTGTATTCAGGCGGCTTGACGCAAGTTCATGCCGAGGCCGAGGACCTCGTCATTCACGACTTTGTCGATATCGAGCAGGATGAGCATGCGCTCGTCGAGCGTTGCCAGTCCCTGAAGGTAGTTGGTGTCGAGCGCGGTGCCCATCTCGGGTGCCGGCTTGATCTGCCCGGATGCGAGCGCGACGACGTCCGAGACGCTGTCGACGACGATGCCGATGACGCGGGTATCGATGTTGAGGATGATGACCACCGTGAACTGGTCGTAGGTAACGTTGCCGACATTGAAACGGATGCGCATGTCGACGATCGGTACGATGATGCCGCGGAGGTTGATCACGCCCTTGATGAAGTCGGGAGCGTTGGCAATCGCGGTGACGGCTTCGTAGCCGCGGATTTCCTGCACTTTGAGGATGCCGATGGCATATTCCTCTTTCCCCAGACGGAACGACAGGACTTCGGAATCGTTGGGGGACAGCGTTTCATTGCTCATATCTACTCCTCCCTGGTTAAATTTCCAGTTAGAAATTTAATCGGAGGAAATAGAGGGCGCTTCTCATGTTTATGGTGGATGAGAAACTTTTTTTTTTGATGCTGTGTTGTCGTCGCCACGAGAGGCGCGGTTGCATTGATTTTCATCAATGCAACATTTTCTTTGAGAATCAGGGGCTTAGGGAGGCTTGTCCCTGGTTGTCCACAGGATTAGCCACAGCAAATGTGGGCAACATTTTCGATAGGAAAAAGCGATGGGCGAAAAAAAACCCGCAGGCCTTTCGGCTTGCGGGTAAATCCAATTCAAGAAGAGTTGGAGGAGACAGGTGCTACTTTATCGCAGTGCAGCATAGATGTCTGCTTTATTATCGTTATATGAGTTATGCGTTTTAGATATAAAGCAGGCGGAAATAAAAAAGCCCGATGGCGTTTCCGCCGCGGGCTCCTGTCTCTCTCGTCATCCTGATATGGATTTTTTTGGTACAGCCGACGGATATTACACCGAAAAATGTGCGATTTTCGAAAAAATTCCTACGGGAATCGCACTTTTGGTTCGTTTATCGCATCATCTTTTCTCGCTCTTGCAATTCTCGCCACTGTAGCTTCCCTGTAGACGACTTCGGGAGCGCCTCGACAAACTGCACAATCCGCGGACTTTTGTACGCCGCCATGTTCTGGTGCGCCCAGTCGACGATTTCCTGTTCGCTGACCTTGCCGCGGAATGCTTCCCGCAGCACGACCACCGCCTTGACCGTTTCGCCGCGCTTCACGTCCTGCGCCGCGATCACGCATGCTTCCTGGATCGCGGGATGCTGGTAGAGCAGCGCCTCGACTTCCGCCGGCCACACCTTGAATCCCGAAGCATTGATCATGCGTTTCAGGCGGTCGACCATGAAGAAATAGCCGTCCTCATCGGTACGGGCAAGGTCACCGGTGCGCAGGAAACGCTGGCCGTCGAGTTCGACAAAGGTGTCCGCGCTCGCCTGCGGGTTGTTCCAGTAGCCCTGCATCACATGCGGGGCATGGACGATGATTTCGCCGACCTCGCCGGGCGGCAGTTCATGGAAATCGGAAGGATCGACCACGCGTGCATCGACGTTGTAGAGCGGGATGCCGAGGCATTGCTTCAGCGGGCGGTGCATCGGGTTGATGTGCGTCGCGCCAATGGTTTCCGACATGCCGTAGCCCTCGACATAGGGCACGCCGATCAGCTCCTTCATCTTTTGCGCGACTGCTTCGGGCATCGCCGCGCCGCCGCCACGGATGCCGTGCAGACTGGAGAAATCGTATTCCGCGATGCGCGGATTAGCCAGCAGGTCGACCACCATGGTAGCAATCAGCTGCATGGTCTTGACCTTGTAGCGCTGCACGCATTCCGCCGCGACCTCGCGGTCCCAGCGCGTCATCAGGACGATGGTGCAGCCGTGGTAGAGCGGCCCGCTCATGCTGCCGACCATGCCGGTGACATGGAAGAAAGGCAGCACGGCCAGGATCACACCATCCTGGTTGGTATTGAACCATTGCATGCTCGCGGCGACGGAAAACATCACGCCACGATGGGTGTGCATGCAACCTTTCGGATGCCCCGTCGTACCGGAGGTGTAGGGCATTACGCACAGATCATCCAGCCCGGCGGTAAGCGGACCAGGCTGGAGGCGCTGTTCCAGTGCGTCCGACCAAAGCGTCACGCCCGGAGCAGCAATCGGCTGGCGCGGCGCGGCCACGATATCGGGCAGGCGCAAGTCGGTCGGGTGGCGGATGTAATCGGAATAGGCGGCCACGAGGATGTGCTCAAGGCCTTCGCCCACAAGCGGTGCCATCTGCTGATACAGATCCTGGGCGACGATCGCCACGTTGGCGCCGGTGTCCTTCACGTAATGCCGCAGTTCGGCGGTCAGGTTCATCGGGTTGACCGGCACGACCACCGCATTGGCGCGCAGGATGCCGTAGTAGGCCAGCACGAATTGGGGGCTGTTCTGCATGTAGAGCAGCACCCGGTCGCCGCGCTTGACCTTGCAGACCTGTTCCAGCCAGCCCGCGATGCGCTCGGTCTCGTCCCGGAATTCGGCAAAGGTGATCGGCGTACCGTAGTACTGGATGTAGGGCTTGTCGGGCCAGCGGGCGGCCGATACCTCGACGTTGTAGTAGAGGTTGGTCTGCGGTGCGCTCAGCGTCCGCGAATGGCCGGGCGGCCAGTGGGCGAAATGACGATCTGACATTGTTTGTTCCGCTATGCAGAATTAAATTCCGAAAAGGAAGCTCGATCCTAGCAGGGTGTGCAAGTTGTGTAAACCGTACGGGCCGAACCCCATCGACGATGCCGGTCTAACACCATATGCCTTTTTGCACAGGAGTGAGCATGCTGAAGCCAATGATCATTACCGCGGCCATGTTGGCCGTGAGCGGCCTTGCCATGGCGCAATCTTCCACACATGACGCGCCAGGCAGCTTGCGGGAAGCGGTACGGCAGTCAAGCGGTGCTTCAGGGACGGCAGGCAAAGGCGCCGCCGGCACGGGCACGGAACCCAACCGGGCTACCGATTCGGCCGTGCGTGGAAGTGCGACGGATGCCAGCACGTCAGACAGGGAAACTTCGCGCAGCTGGACCGGCGTGGGCAGTACGGGCGGGGCGACGGGTACCGGGACGAGTTCGGGTACGACGGATGATTCCCCCGCATCGGGCGGAGGCCAGGCAGGAAGTTCGGCATCTGGCGGACCGGGAACCGTGGATCAAGCGAACCAGCCGCAAAAGCCGGCGGTGGAAGGCGCCCGGTAGCTTGTCG
>NZ_LSTO01000002.1:203186-219199 GCF_002211445.1 Noviherbaspirillum denitrificans
GCGTGTCGTCCCCTCGTGCTCGAAACCCCAGGCAAAGCAGATGGTGCCCGGAGGAATGCCGTCCGCGGGGGCCGGCCCGGCGATGCCGGTGTTCGCCACGGCGGCAGTCGCCTGGCTGTTGCGCAGCGCGCCCTCCACCATTTCGCGCGCGACCGCTTCGCTGGTGAGGTTGTACTTTTCAATGGTGGCCGGATTTACGCCGAGAATCCGGCACTTCGCCTCGGGCGCATAGGTTACGAAACTGCACTCCAGCCAGCTGCCGCAGCCCGGCACGTCGCCGAGTATGGCGACGACCAGGCCGGCGGTGCAGGATTCGGCGGTGACGAGGCGGAGTTTGTTGCGGTCGAAATAGTCGGCAATGCGAGGAAGGTTTTCCATGTCTTTCCCGTGATGGTGTCCACAGGTAGACAAGGTGTTTCGCTATTTGGTTTCGAAGGTCGTGACGCCGTCCCAGTCGGCGCCAGGGGGATCTTTGCGGAAGTGGGCGATACGCTGCAGATAGAGCGTGTACAGGACGCTGTCCGGATGCGCGGCCAGCAAGGTGTTGAGCAATGCCTCGGCCTTGTCCCATTCCTGCGCACGGACCAGCGCGAGCGCCTCGTGCCATTTCTCGACCTCGGCGCGCAGCGCCGGGTCAAGTTCCGTGTCGAGCGCGAGCGGCTCGAAGATCGGCACCGGTTCGTTCTTGCCCTTGACGCGCACCCGGTCGAGTTCACGGTAGGCAAACTGCGGCGCGGCCGCCTTGGTTGCCTCGCCCACCGCGACACCGGCGCCATACACCTTGGTAATGCCTTCCAGCCGCGACGACAGGTTGACCGCGTCGCCCATCACCGTATAGGCGCGGCGGATCTTGGAGCCCATGTCGCCCACGCGCATCTCGCCCGTATTGAGGCCGATGCCGATCTTCAGCGGCGGCCAGTCGCGGGCGATGAAATCCTTGTTCAACGCCTTGGCTGTCGCCTGCATCTTCAGCGCGGTAGCCACTGCGCGCGATGCATGGTCGGGCAGTTCGACCGGTGCACCCCAGAAGGCCATCACCGCGTCGCCGATGTACTTGTCGAGCGTGCCGCGGTTGCCGCGAATGTCTTCCGACATGGCGGTCAGGTAGATATTGATGTACTCGCGCAGCGCATTCGGATCGAGGCCTTCCGAAATGGTGGTGAAGCCGCGCACGTCGCAAAACAGTACCGTAAGCTCGCGGCTTTCGCCTTCCATGTTGTAGTTTTCGGGATTGGCCGCCATTTCCGCCACCAGTTCGGGCGCGACATACTCGCCGAACAGGTTGACCATTGCGCGACCCTTGCGGTACTCGAACAGGTAGCCCCAGGCGATGTTGAAGATGAACAGCGCCGCCACCAGCAACAGAGAGACGGCAATGGGTACGACCCAGTTCAGCTGCTGGTACATCGCAAGGTTGGCGCCGACCACTGCCGCCATGGCGCCCAGCGACGCCAGGATGGAGAGCAGCGGCGAAAGCAGCGGCAGCAGGAGTCCGAGCACGATGCCGATCACCAGCACCTGCGTCAACTGGAGGCCGATGACGAAGTCCGGCTCCTGCTTGAAGGTGCCGTCCATGATCGAGGAAATGATGTTGGCATGCATTTCCACGCCGGGATAGTCGGTATTGACGGGCGACGGACGCAGGTCCTTGAGACCGGCCGAGGTGGTGCCGACGAGCACGATAGTATCGGCCAGGTGATCCATCGGCACCTTTTCCTGCAACACGTCGACCGCCGACACATAACGATACTGCCCGCCGCGCGGGCCGCCCCGCCCGCGATAGTTGATGAGGGCGGTCATGTTCCGTTCGAGCGGGATATAGGTCGGCTTTGGCTTGGTGTTGAGGTGCAGTGCCTTCAGCGCTCCATACGTCCGGTGCTCCTCGCCGCTCAGGCGTGTCTCTTCTTCCGTAAAGAAGATCGGCTTGATCCTGCTCGCGCCGAGGCCGACCCGCGCGGTCGCCAGCGCGAGGGATTCGTAATACTGGTCACCGACGCGTGCCAGCAGGCTGAGCCGGCGGATCGTGCCGTCCGGGTCCTGGGTCGGGTTCATGAATCCGCCGCCCTTTGCCGCCACCTGCAACTCTTCCAGGTTGCCGGCGTAGGCCTTGTAGCGCGCCGAGTCGATTTCGCGCCCGCCAAGGTCGGTCGTTGTGAATGCTGGTGCGGGCAGCTTGCCCTTGGTGATGGCATCGGGTTCGTTGGACAGGAAATAGCCGAGGACCGTGGGACGTCCATCGAGAGCGGCGGCAAGGTGGTGGTCGTAGTCGAAACGCGGCTTGAGCGCGCGAACCCGTTCCGCGAAACCGGAAATATCCCTGAACTCCTTGCGCGCCAATCCTTCCAGCGTGCCGAAACCCGAACTGGTATCGACTTCCGAGAAGATCACGTCGAAGCTGACCGACTTGACGAAGTATTTCTGGTCGAGCGTCTCAATCAGCTTCGCGATGACATTGCGGCTCCAAGGCCAGCGTCCGACTTCGGCGATGCTCTTCTCGTCGATGTCGACGATCACGACGCGCGGATCCAGCTCGCCCTTCTGCACGCGCATGCGCATGTCGTAGGCGAGCACGTCGAGGCGTTCGATAAAGGGAATCGGCGGGAGATAGGTGATCTGGAGCGCAGCGAGCAGCGTCATGCCGAGGGCAATTGCCCAGCGCGATCCCAGCTTCGATATGAGACGTACCATATCTCCCCGGCAGGACGGTCAGGGCGTATAGCCCGGAATCTTGTACACATCGACCTCGTCGATCTGCGCCGGGTCCATGAAGCGCTGCGCATACTGCAGGTAGACCTGCTTGCGGATGAAGACGTCGAACAATGCCGGATCGATGTGGTCGCGCAACACGAAGCCGCCGAGGATTTCCAGCGACTCACTGAGCGTCTTGCCCTTCTTGTAGGGACGGTCCTTCGCGGTCAGCGCTTCGAAGATGTCGGCGATCGCCATCATGCGCGCCTGCACTGACATCTGGTCGCCGCGCAGGCCGCGCGGATAGCCCTTGCCGTCCATGCGCTCGTGGTGGCCGCCGGCGTATTCCGGCACCTGCTGCAGGTGCTTCGGCCAGGGCAGCGACTCGAGCATGCGGATCGTGACCGAGATGTGGTTGTTGATGATTTCGCGTTCCTGCGCGTTGAGCGTGCCGGCGCGGATGGTGAGGTTGGTCACCTCCTCCTCGCTCAGCAAATCGCGCTCGAAACCATCCGGCCCGATCCAGCGGTAACGCGCGATATCGGTCACGCGCTTCTGCGCATCGGGCGACATCGCTTCCGAGCCGATATTGGCAAAGCGCAGGAAGTCACGATCGGCATCGAGCTGTGCCAGCTCGTCGGCGAGACTGCGATTGATTTCGTCATGGCGCCTGGTGTCGCTGCCTGCGGCAAGCTTTTCCTTGAGCGCGCGGATCTCGGCGTCACGCTTGAGCACTTCGAAGCGCGCATCGACCACGTGGATGCGGTCGAACAGGGTTTCCAGCTTGGTGGCCTTTTCGACCACGTGCACCGGGGTGGTGATCTTGCCGCAATCGTGCAGCAGGCCGGCGATCCACAACTGCTTGCGATCGTTCGCGGTCATCCGGAAATCGGCGAGCGGCCCGGTGTCGATCTCGTGGACGGCATCGGCCAGCATCATCGTCAGCTCGGGCACATGCTCGCAGTGGCGCCCGGTGTGCGGCGATTTTTCGTCGATGCCGATGTTGATCAACTTGACGAAGGATTCGAACAGATTCTCCAGCAGCTTGATGAGCTTCTGGTTGGTCATCGCGATCGCCGCCTGCGATGCCAATGCCTCGATGAAGCGCTGGTCGGTGTCCGTGAAGGCGCGCGTCTGGCCGGTGGCCGTGTCCTTCGCGTTGATGAGCTGGAGCACGCCGATGACATCGTTCTCGTGGTCCATCATCGGCACGGTCAGGAAGGACTGCGAGTGATAGTTGAAGGTCTCGTCGAACTTCCGCATGCCGGAGAAGTTGAACACGTCGACCTTGTACACGTCCTTGATATTGACCGATTTGCCGGTGTTGGCCGCATAGGCGGCCACTGCGCTGAGGTTCTTGGCGCCGGTGGCGGTGTACAGCGGGATATCCGGGATCTCGATCTTGTGTCCGCTGGTGCCTCCCTGGTGCATGCCCAGCGTGTCGTTCATCGAAATGTTGAAGCACAGCGCCTGCTTGTCCTCGCGCGTGATGTACAGCGTGCCGCCGTCGGCATGGGTCATGCTCTTGGCCGCCGTGAGGATGCGCTCAAGGAGCAGGGGCGTGTCGTGGTTCGTGCTGAGCTCGACGCTCAGTTCGGTCAGGCGCTCCAGTCGTTGCGCGATGTCTGTGTAACTCGAGTCACTCATGTATTGTCGGACGCATTGTGCAGCATGCCCGGCCGCGATCCGGCCGGATGGTACTTCTTCAGAAGATGAATTCATCCCCGCATTTCAGCGCGCGGAACGGGCGCCCTTCTCCGTCGTCCGCCAGCTCGCGCATGATCTGGTCTTCCTGGCCCGGCTTGAGGTGATAGATCAGGAACTCGACCGAGCGGTCCACGCCGCGGATATCGTCGATCAGCGACCGCGGACAGAAATGCATCGATTTTGCCGCCAGCTCCATGTCGGCATTCGTGAAGGAACAGTCGACGATGACCTTGGACAGTTTCTTCTCGGCCTTCAGGGCGGTCCAGAGTTCCGGCGTCGACGCCATGTCGCCGGTGAAAATGAATCCGGCACGTGCGCTGTTGACCAGGTAGGCAGCTGATCCGACCGTGTGGTTGACCGCGTGTGGCGTGAGGCGACGGCTGCCGATGACAATGTCCTTGCCGGGTTCCACTGTCTGCCAGCGGAGCGACGGCTGTTCGTTACTCGGAATGGCGGCGAAATCCGGCCAGAGCACCCAGTTGAAAAGATGCTTCTTGAGTGATGCGATGACTTTTTCCGTGCCGTGCACGGTAATCGGCGAGGTGCGCTTGCCCTGGATCGAGTCAACCAGCAGGGCAAGTCCTGCGACGTGGTCGAGATGGCTGTGTGTAATGAACACGTGATCGATGCGCACGAGCTCCTCGACGCCGAGATTGGTCAAGCCCGTTCCTGCATCCAGCAGAATGTCATCGTCTACCAGCAGGCAGGTGGTGAAACGTTCTCGTCCACCAATTCCTCCGGCACATCCAAGTACCTGCAATTTCATCATGCGGCGCCCGGACTGGCCGGGCAGTTTGTTGTGTGCGGCGCATCAAGGGAAACCGGCCACGCCGCCCATGTCGAACGTATCACTTCTACCGAGCTCATGACGCGCCTCCCCGTTGCTTTTTTGAATGATTGTAGACTGAATCGTTCGGATTGCGGCTTTTTCGTCAGCCTAATGCTGACACCAAAAATTAAGCCGCGTGCAATGATACATTTTCGCAACGCGATCCATTATGATGGAAGGATATGCCTTCAGAGGCAAATGACAATACATCGCTCCCATGTCCACCCACCCTGCCGCATGGAGAAGCGTTGATAAAAATGAAACAACCGTGATGGACGAACACTCATGAGCGCGGTTCTCGGTACTCCCCGAAATTCCCCCGACGACGCCAACCTCCGCCTGGCGTTCTTCAAGAAGCTGCAAACCGTCACCAACAAGATCCACGCGACCAGCAACCTGGATGAGATCATGCTCGACCTGTCGCAGGATATCTGCGACCTGTTCGACGCCGACCGCCTGACCCTGTACGTGCTCAGCGAGGACAAGACCAGCATCGTCTCGAAGATCAAGACCGGGCTGAATTCGTTCAAGGATTTCAAGCTGCCGATCTCGGGACAGAGCCTCGCGGGATTCGCCGCGCTCTCGCGCCGCGTGCTCAACCTGCGCGATGTCTATGACGACAAGGAACTGAAATCGCATTCGCCAGACCTGCATTTCCAGCGCGGCGTGGACCAGGCCACAGGCTACCGCACCAAGCAGATGCTGGTGGCGCCGCTGATCGACGAAGCGAAGGGCGAACTGCTCGGCGCGATCCAGCTGATCAACAACCGCTCGGGCGAATCCTTCAGCAGCGTCGCCGAGGAAGGCATCAAGGAACTCTGCAAGACACTCGCCATTGCCTACACTCAGCGCCTGAAGCCGTCACCACTCATCCGCTCCAAGTACAGCATGCTGGTGGAGGATTCGGTGCTGTCGGCGCCGGAACTCGAGCTTGCCGCGCGTTCGGCACGCCGCAAGAACGATGACATCGAAGAAGTCCTGATCAACGAGTTCCAGGTCAAGCAGACATCAATCGGACAAGCCTTGTCCAAGCATTTCGGCGTGCCCTACGAAGCGTTCAAGTCCGACCGGGTCAAGCCGGTGGATCTGCTCAAGAACCTCAAGCGCGAATTCGTGGAGCAGAACCTGTGGATTCCAATCGAGGAAGGCTCGGAAGGCATGGTCATCCTTGCGATCGATCCCGAACATGTGCGCAACGCGCGCGTGATCAACAACATCTTCCCGAAGGCGAAGCTGGTCTACCGCGTCACGACCAACCGCGAATTCCGCCAGACGCTGGACCAGTTCTACGGCGCCGAAGCGGACCTGACCTCGGTCGGCGACCTGTTGTCAGGCCTGGAAGACGGCGATGATGAAAGCAGCGACCTGTCGGAAGCCGATCTCTCCGCCGCCGCCGAGAACGAGCTGGTGAAGCTGGTCAACAAGATCATTATCGATGCCTATCGCCAGAACGCATCGGACATCCACATCGAACCGCGCCCCGGCAAGGAAAAGACCATCATCCGCTTCCGCAAGGACGGATCGCTGGAACCCTACATCGAGATCCCCGCGAGCTACCGCAATGCGCTGGTGGCGCGCATCAAGATCATGTGCGACCTCGACATTTCCGAGCGCCGCAAGCCGCAGGACGGCAAGATCAAGTTCAAGAAATACGCACCGCTCGATATCGAGCTGCGGGTGGCAACCATCCCGTCCGCCGGCGGCGTCGAGGATATCGTGATGCGTATCCTGGCCGCGGGCGAACCGATCCCGCTCGACAAGCTGGGCGTGCTGCCCAACAACCTGGAGCGCCTCAAGGCGGCGGTCAGCAAACCCTACGGTCTGTTCTTCGTTTGCGGACCGACCGGTTCGGGCAAGACGACGACACTGCACTCGGTGCTCCACTTCCTCAACACATCGGAAACCAAGATCTGGACGGCGGAAGACCCGGTCGAAATCACGCAGAAGGGCTTGCGCCAGGTGCAGGTCAACCGCAAGAGCGGCCTGGACTTCGCCACTGCGATGCGCGCTTTCCTGCGCGCCGACCCGGACATCATCATGGTCGGCGAAATGCGGGACAAGGAAACGGTAGCGATGGGCATCGAGGCTTCGCTCACCGGCCACCTGGTGTTTGCGACCCTGCACACCAACAGTGCGCCCGAATCCATCATCCGCCTGCTCGACATGGGCATGGATCCGTTCAATTTCGCGGACGCCCTGCTCGGCGTGCTGGCCCAGCGGCTTGCGAAACGGCTTTGCTCGAAGTGCAAGCAGGAATACGAACCGTCAGACGATGAACTGCGCCGGCTGCTGGCCGAGTACTGCGAGGAATTGAAGAATACCGAAGCCTTCAAGGATGAGAAGGCGGGACTCGACGGCGTGCTTAACCAGTGGAAGAAGAACTATGCCGACAGCAACGGCAAGTTCAAGCTCTACCGGGCTGTCGGCTGCGACCAGTGCAGCAACGGCTACAAGGGCCGCGTCGGCCTGCACGAACTGATGATCGGCACCGACCGCCTCAAGCGCCTGATCCAGGAACACAGCCGCGTCGCGCAACTTGTCGCGGCGGCGCTGGAAGACGGCATGCTGACGCTGAAGATGGACGGCATCGAGAAGGTGCTGTCGGGGATCACGGACATCAAGCAGGTGCGGACGGTGTGCATCAAGTGATGTGCCCGTAGTGTGGGTAGAGCGAAGCGAAACCCACCGCGCGCTCAGGATGCGTTGAATGGTGGGTTTCGCTTCGCTCTACCCACCCTACTCCATTTGAACGGCTACCGTACTTCGCAATCGACTGCGCTGCCGCCAGACGAACTACCCGCTCCACCCTGCGATCCGGTGTTCACGTTGAACGTCGGCGGCGGCGAGAACTTGATGCCCGGGTTGTTGGGAAGGACAACCGGCGGCTGTACCAAGGTCGCCGTATAGCCGAACTGGCCCGCCGAGAAATTCAGCGAACCTCCCCTGTTGGACAGGTTGATCAAGCCATCGATGACCTGCACATACAGGCCCGGCGCAAGGCCGCCTCCGCCCGGCTGACCCGGCACCTGCGCCACGCGCAGCGGCAGCACCTGCAGCGGCACCGCCGCCGGCATGTCGCTGCGCACGTCCGTATAACCCGACGGCGTCATTGCCGCCATGCTCGCCATGCCGTAGGCCGCCACTGCCGCATCGTCCGGCGCCACATATTCCGCAATGAAGGTCGTGCCGCGGATACCGATCGTCGCCGTCGGCGTGTTCATCCCCCACTTTTCCTTGTTGCGCTTGCCCAGCGTGCCGGTCACCGCGCGCAGCCCGCCCTTGACCAGGTCGAAGGCCGCGCTGTCCTTTTCCGGCTTGTCCGCCTCGAAACTGAAGTTCTCGATCTTCAGCTGGGTATTCGGCCGCAGCGTAATCTCGCTGTCATCGATGAACTTGATCCGCGCATAGGTATCCTTTTCGGCGACCAGGATGTCGCCCTGCTCCACCGACGACTTCACCGCCAGCACCTTGGCCGTGCCGTCCGCCTTCTTCGCCACCAGCGGTCCGCTCAGGTTGGCCACCGTGCCGACCACCTGCGCTGCCCATGACTGCGTTGCCAGCAGCAGCGCCGCCATGAACAGCAGCCGCTTAGTTGCAATACATTTTCCGGACTGGCTCATTTTTCTTCGCTCCGCTGTCATCCGTCGAGGATAGGGTCTTCTTGTCGATTTTCTTTCCTTCGCTGCCGGAACCGCCGCCCGACGAGCTACCGCTGCCGGGAAGCATCTGGTTCGACGTGATCAACGCGATGGTCGTCAGCACGATGTTGGTGTTGTCGATCACCGTTTCCGTGATGATGTTCGGCGGTGACGAGGTCGAACCTGTGCCGGTGCCGGGATCGGTCACCGGAAGCACAACGACGCATTCCGGCGCCGACGGGTTCAGCACGCACTTGCTGGCCGTGGGGATCACCACCGAGCAGCCTTCCAGGGTCGGCGCAGCCGAGCATTGCGCCAGCGTCGGCAGCACCACAGTGCAGCCGGCGGTGGTCGGTGCCGCCGTGCAGGTGCTCAGCGCGGGTAGCACCGCGGAACAGCCGGGCTGGTTCGGGAGGGCCGTGCAGCTGCTCAGCGTGGGCAGGACGACACTGCATCCGTCTTGCGCCGGATTGATCGTGCAGCTGCTCAGGGTGGGCAGCACTGCCGTGCAACCAGCCGTCGACGGCGAGGTAATGCAGGCACTCAGCGGCGGCAGTACCACCGTGCAGCCGGGCTGCGTCGGGTTGGTCGTGCAGCTGCTTAGCGTCGGCAGCACCGCCGTGCAGCCTGCCGTTGCCGGTGCGGCCGTGCATGTGCTCAGCGTGGGCAACACCACCGTGCAGCCGGGTTGCGTCGGGTTCGCTGTGCAACTGCTCAGCGTCGGCAGCACCGCTGTGCATCCTGCCGTTTCAGGTGCGGTGGTGCAGGTGCTGATGGACGGCAGCACCGCGGTACAGCCGGCGGTCGTCGGCGCCGTCGTGCAGGTGCTCAGTGTCGGCAGGACGGCCGTGCATCCGGCCTGGGTCGGATTGGCCACGCAGGCATCCACAGTTGGCAGGACCGCAGTGCAACCCGCGGTGGTCGGCGCCGTCGTACAGGTGGCCAGCGTTGGCAATACGTCCGTGCAGCCCGCCAGTGTGGGATTGCTCACGCACTGGTCAAGGGTCGGCGGCGGTGGTGGGGGGACCGAACTGCCAGGAGTCTGGAGCGATACATTCGGTCCGGTCGGGACGCTTGTGCCGCCTACGCTGTTGGCACCGAGCGTAATAACCCCCGAAGATGATGTCACCGGACGGTTGATGGTCAGGACGTTGCCCGTGAAGGAGGATGAGGCCGAGCCCGCGATCAGATTGATGTTTCCTCCGGCAGACACGTCTCCGTTGATCGTCAGCGGAAGCGCTCCGCTCGTCGTGATCGTTACTGATCCTGACGGTGCGCTGACAGCCGTCATCGCCGTTGGCGTCAGCGCGCCCACTGTAAGTGCGGAAAAGCCCAGGACATCGACACTGCCTGCCGCCGTGTCCAGCTTTGAAATGAGCGGCGCTTGTATATGGAGGCCGCCGGCACCGTCGATACCTCCGGTACCGGCCGCCGTCACGCTCACATTGCCGGCGATGATATCGGGGCTGAACGCGGAACCATATACCGAGCCTGTGGAATCCAAAGTTACAGTTCCCGTGCCTGCATCGACCACCGCAGACAGGTCCATCACATCTGTCGCGTTCCCTGCCAGGGTAAGCGCGATACTGGAATTGCTCGTCGTCAGTCCGCTGATGCTATACGAAAAGGTCGGGCCGCTGCCGCTGATGTCGCCAATAACAAAGGACTGATCATTCTTGAACGAAAATGCCCCGATCGATTCGCCGGCCAGTTGCGAAACGTGGTTGGTGGACGTCGCAAGGTTCACGCTGCCCCCTGCGACCACCGCCAGATTGGCAACATCGATCGGACCGGTCTGGGTGACGTTTCCAGTAGAGAAAAGGCCGATGGTCGTCGTATTGGCATGGCGATCAGTGATCGCGCTCGAGGCAGTGGCCGTTATGCCTGCAACCGTGAGATTTCCCGAATAAGGAACGCCGGCGCTATTAGGGCCGATGGCAATCACAGGAGAATTGATCTTCCACAGGTCGGTCACGGACAGGCAGCCTGCGCCGCAAGTAGCGCCCACTGTTATCGGCAGCCCAGCCGTCTTTGAGGAGATGCCCACGATCGAGCCAGTGATCGCAGCCGATGCACCAAGCGTCAGGCTGTCAGTGGAAAATTCAATATCGTCGGCGGCGATACTGGCGCCAATACTCAGCGCGGCTGTCTTCAACACGAGGGTGTTGGCACTGCCGGCGGTGATGGAACCCGGCGCGGTCGTGGCGATCGAACCGGATCCCGATGTAATGGTTAGGTCCTTCGGCACAGTCATGGCCGCGTTGACCGAGACCGCCCCGCTTGAGGTATAGATCTCGAACGGGCCCGTCAGATTGCCGGGTGTTGTCAGGTCGAGGGTGCCGACAACCGATACGGCACCGGTCGGGACAGCGAAAACATCACCGATCTTCAGCGTGCCACTAGTCTTGACTGCCGCAAGGTCCGCTTGCGAAAGTGCAAGATTGGCGCCGTCGACTGCGGCGCCACCGATATCGATGTTTTTTGCGGCATTAAAAGGCTTTATTTGAACATTGCCGCTGCTGGCATCGATCAAACTGCCGCTGAGGTTGATGACATTTGAAGTCAAGGTCACCATGCCGCCGCCGCTCGCGATCTGCGCGCCCGCCGCAAGATTAATGCCATTGGCACCGCTCACCGTAAGTGTGACGTTGCCACCGTTGCTAGTTATAGGTCCGGCTGCGGCCACATCAATTCCGTTGTCCGCTGCCATTGCGATCGAAGCCCCCTGCGCAACAACCGGAGCCTGCACGCTGATACCAAAGCTGGCACCGTTCTTGATATCGATAATGCCGTCCGCCGCATTGACGCCGTCAGCGCTAGCGACGCCACCATCGTAAATAATGAGATTGGTGCCAGTATTGCTGATTTTGATCGAACCAGAATTGGTGCTCTTGGCATTAAGGAAGTTGGCATTGATATTGGCATAATCAGCCACACTTGACCCATGTATGCCACCAACGGAAGTCATCTTCAGGTGATTTGCCGTGATAGTCGTCGTATTGGAAACATTGATGTCGCCACCTGAGTTGAGTGTGATATCTCCTGCAATGCCATCTCCAGCACTAGCATTGATTTGGGCGCCGCCCAATGTCATGAAATCACCTGAGGTCACTGAAATGTTGCCACCGTTCGACGAAGGATCTGTCGTCGTAATTGCACGCACAACTATGTTGCCGCTCGCGCTCAATGCAACTGATCCACCGTTGGTCGTCAATTTTCCGACGTTGATGTTCGCAGCCTGCGGTGACGTGCCAGTACCGGTCTGCATGGTGATGGTGCCAGTGCCCTGCGTCTTGAATTCGAGGTTGACACTGTCGGTGCTGCTAACAAGATTGATGCCAATCGTGCCACTGCCATCGGTGGACGCGTTGCGTGTGCGCATGGTCAGATTCGAGTTGTTTGGCAACGTCACAAGGTTAGAGAACGTTCCCGTGGCAGTAATGTGATCCGTCGATTCGAGGACAATATTGGTCCCGGGCGCAAGACCCTCCAGCTCCGATTGGTAAATGTTGGACACACCTGCTGAGGTCAAATCCGGATCCGCAAAATTCACCGTCCCTGTGGTGCCAGCACCAGCAAACGTGTTGGTACCATCAGGTGAGGTACCATCACCGTCGCCAGATCCCCCTACAAGAGTGATAACAGCGGGGTCAAGCAGCAGTGTTCCACCCTTGCCGATGGGAGCAGAAACGTCAACCCGTCCACGATGTTCAAGCATCTGCTTTCCCGATGATTCCACGAATCCGCCGTCACCACCGTTTGCGCCACCACGCGCAGAAATGCTGCCGTAGTTTCGTGTGACTTCATCCGACCACACAATCACCTTGCCGCCGTCGCCGTTCTCGGTCGCATCGGCTTTGATCTGCACATCCTTGCCAACATAGGTGCGTTTGGCGTTCTGCACGCCTGAATTCTTGCCCTGGTAATCCCCACCCACCAACACCGTGCCGCCGCCCTGCTGTCCGCTGGCGTCGATCACCGCATCGCCTGTCAGCCCGACGCGCTCGCCCAGCACCTGGATCTCGCCGCCCTTGCCCGCGCCCTTCGCGCTGGTGCGGCTGCCTGCTTCCACCAGCGTGTCCCGACTCGCCTTGAGCACCACCTTGCCGTTCTCGCCCACCACCGCGCTGTCGGCATTGATCACCCCGCGCTGCTTGACCAGCGCGCCGTAGATGCCCGTCCTGCCGCCCTGCGCAATCACCTGGCCCAGGTTCAGCGCTTCGCTTTCCGGCGCACTCAGCACCACCCGCACGTCCGGGTTGAGCGAATCGACCAGTTGCACCGTGTGGCCGGCCGCCAGCATCACATCGCCTTTCGGGGAAGTGATGATGCCGCTGTTTTCCACGTTCGGCGCAATCAGGAAGACCTGCCCGCCGGATGGCGTGGCAATCGTGCCTTCATTTTTCAAGTTACCGGCCTTGTCGCCTGCCTTGAACAGCATCCTGCCGTTGAGGAAGTCTTCGTTGCTGATGTTGAGCGTGGAGGCGACCAGCCCGTTGACGTCGACCTGCGCGCCCTGCCCGAACAGGATGCCGTTGGGGTTGACCAGGAACACTCGTCCATTCGACTGCAGCGCGCCCAGGATCTGCGACGGGTCCTGCCCGGTGATGCGGTTGAGCACCGCGCTGTTGGCGTTCTGCTGCAGGAAGCGGGTCAGTTCACCCGGATTGATCGAAAAACTTTGCCAGTTGAGGATCGTGCCCGGCGTGTTGGTCACCGTCAGCACGTTGCCCTGGTTGAGGAAACTGGCCTGGCCGTTGACGACCTGCGGGCCGAATGGATTGGCCAGTGCCGTGCCGAAACAGGTGCCCAGCAGGATCGGGAGCAAACGGCGGCGCAACGCAACCTGGCGGGATGCGATCTGCTGCGCACGCTTGGCGGCGTTGGTATTCATTGAATTGTTCCGCGTCGAAGTTCAATACGTCAGACCAAGCCTGAAATGCAACTTGTTGTCGCCCTTGAGCTGTGTCGTGCCGCCGTCGATGACGTGGCCGTAATCCATCTGCATCGTCATGTACTTGCTGACGCTGACGCGCAAGCCGACACCGATGCTGCCGATCGATGCCCTGGCAATTTCTCCTGCCAGCGCATTGTTGCGTCGTACCGTTGCGGTGTCGTAGAACACCAGCGCGCGGCACTGCGCGGCGACCGTCTCCAGCGAACCGCAGAAGTTCGGCGTGTAGACCTCGGCGCTGGCAAGCAGGCCCTTGTCGCTTGAAATGTCGCGCTCGTCGAAGCCGCGCACCGTGGAGGCGCCGCCCGCGCCGAACTGCTCACCCGGGACGAGGGAGTCCGGGCTGTACTGGCCCGCCAGCGAGAAGCGCAGCTGCCAGTCTTGCGGCAGCAGACGACTGTAGCCCGCGCTCAGGCGCATCAGGCTGTACCCGGCGGGAGCGCCGGCGCGCACACGGTCGAAATCGGCGCTCTTGCCCTTGTCGCCACCGGGGATGTTGCGCATGCCGGTCACGGTAAAGCTCAGTTCACCGTCGGCGGTGCCGAGGATGCCGGTATAGGCAACGCTCAGCGGATGGACGGTGACGTCGTTGCCGAGCTGGACGCCTGACAGGTCGACGTTGTTCTGGAATTGCTTGTAGTCGAGGCCGTAGGTGATACGCGACTCGTAATCGCCCGCACGGCGCAGCAACTGGTTGTAGCGTCCGCCGACGACCGTGCCGCGGCCGCTCACTTGCAGGTTGACGATGCCGGCCAGCACCGAGCCGGAATCGACGTCGGAGTAGCTGGCGAAGAGGTCGACCGAATCGCCAAGCGCGTACAGCGGAATGTGGTAACCCACGCCATAGACGCTCACCTGGCTTGGCTTTTCGAGCGTGGTGGTGTATTGCACGCTCATCACGTGGTCCCGGTCCAGCATGTTGGCGTGCTGGAACTGCATCGTCAGCTGGGATTTGCCGGTGTTCGCGTTGCCGCTGTTGTCGAGGGTGGCGCCGACCTTCCACACCTTGTCGTCGGTCACGCCCAGGACAGCATTGATTTCGTCGTCCTTGTCGCCAGTCTGGAGTTGCAGCGTGGTTTTCTTGGCCGGGTTCTCGTTGGCCAGCCTGAGGCTGGACGAAACATCACCGAGGTTTGGCACCTGCCCTTCAGTCAGTGCCGGCAGACTGCGGCGGATGTTGTCCTCGCTGAAAACGGTGTTGCCCTCGACCTTCACCTTGCCAAGCCTGGTCTCGACGACCTGCAATCGGACCACGCCCTGGTTCAGTTCCTGCTCGGGCAGGACAACCTGCACCACGTTGTAGCCGCGCGCATGGTAGGCGGCTTCGAGGGTTTCCAGCGCCATTTGGACATGGCCGAAGTTGCGTTCGCTGCCGGCAAAGGGTGTGAGCAATCTGTCAACTTCTACCGCAGGAAGCAACGTGTTCCCTTCGACTGCAAAGCGGGTGATCTGGAAGTGACCGATGGGATCCGACTCGTCGGCGGCAAAGGTGGAACCGGCCAGGACGGTGAAAACCGCACCGGCAATCAGACGCGATAGTGGATGTCTCATGATGTGGACTTGACCCTGTTTGTCTCTGGTTCTTGTCGGGAGGGTGTTACAACTAATTACATCTTTTCCAGTTAGTAACTATAGCCCAGCGATTTGATTAAGCTCAAAGGAATTTTCGTTTTGTTATCACAATTCCCATGTTGACGCCGGGGATTTGTTGTATCGCTGTCGTAACGAAGAATGCGGCCCGGCGGCGGTGCATGACGCGGGGTGATTTGAGGATGTTCAACGGAGGCCGGGACCGTTGCTGGCATAGTGTTCCGGTCGGCCAACACGCGCCGGACGTCATCGAAAGGCCCGGGATGAGGCTTCCCAGCAATCCGTTTTCCACGCCGGGCGGGCGTCGGCTCGCTGTTGGTGCTGCTTTCCTGCTTCGCTTTCTGCTCCTCACGGGGCTGTATGCACTTGGCGCTCGCCTGTCGATGCAGTTTTCGCTACTGCCCGGCATCGTCAGTTCTCTCTGGCTACCATCCGCCATCGCCTTGTGCGGCTGCCTTGCCTGGGGCATCCGTGTCGCGCCCGCGATCGCACTCGGCGGCTTGCTCGCCTTTGCCGGACGCGGACTGCCGCCGGTGGCCGCCGCCGTAACGGCGGCAGGCGCAATGACGGCGGCGATCGTCGGCACCTTGCTGGTCCGGCACCTGTA
>NZ_LSTO01000002.1:219209-251254 GCF_002211445.1 Noviherbaspirillum denitrificans
CGATGGTGACCGTCCCCTTGATGCTGTGCACGCCGTTCTTCATGCCGGTGTGCTTCGCAGCCAGCGCCGCCTGCAACAGCCCCATCATGCCGCCGGCGCCGAGCGCACCCGCTGCGAGCAGGCGCAGCGTCGAACGCCGGGCCAGCTTCGTCCGGTTCTTTTCCATGCATCCCCTCCCTTCGCGGTAACCGTTTCTTTACGGACATTCTATCGGTTCACGCAGTGATGGGAAGAGGCAATTGTTACTCGTCGCGCTGCCTGTCGCGCGAAGAGGACAGCAGCGGTGCGAACAACATGCGCGTAAAGCCGGCAAGCTGGCCGAGGAAGTAAGCCTGCGCCTCGCCCATCATCCGGTTGTACGCCTGGCGGTCGACGGTGCCCTCGCATTCTTCGGACTTCAACCGTCCGTCCTCGTAGCGGGTTTCGCGCATCCTCACGTGCAGGTTGCCGCCTTCCGAAAAGATTTCGGTCGAGGAATAGCGAAAGGTAAAGAATCCCTGCGGCGCTTTCCATGGTGTGCCGGCACGCGGTTCGGCAAGCGCGTCGCTGACGCTCGTACGCACCCTGTCCAGTTCCTTGCTCATTCCTTACCTCCGATTGTCGGGTTGCAGATGGCTTCTCGCAGCGCATCGTCGACTGTTTCCAGCCACACGAAACGCAGCGCCTTGCGTGCCTCTTCGGGAATGTCGTCGAGTTCCTTGCGATTGCGTGCGGGAAGCATCACCACGCCGACGCCGGCCCGCAGTCCGGCCAACACCTTTTCCCTGACGCCGCCGACCGGGAGCACCAGTCCGCGCAAGCTGATCTCGCCGGTCATCGCGCAGTCGTTGCGCACCGGCCTTCCACGCACCAGCGAGGTCAGCGCGACATACATTGCCACGCCGGCGCTGGGCCCGTCCTTGGGCATGGCACCCGCCGGCACGTGCACGTGGATGTCATTCCTGTCGAAGACATCTGCATTGACGCAGAGTTCTTCGCAGTGCGCCTTGAGCAGCGTCAGCGCCGCTTGCGCGCTTTCCTTCATCACGTCGCCGAGTTGCCCGGTAAGAATGAGCTTGCCGCTGCCGGGCGTGCGGCTTGCCTCGATGAACAGGATGTCGCCGCCGGACGGCGTCCACGCCATTCCGGTCGCTACGCCGGGCAGGCTGGTGCGCAGCGCGGTCTCGCTTTCGAATTTCCGCGGGCCAAGGATTTCCGCGAGCGCGCCTTCGCCGATGCGCAAGGGCTGCGTCCAGCCTTCCGCGATGCGCATCGCCGCATGCCGGAATACATTGCCGATCTCGCGCTCGAGGTTGCGCACGCCCGCTTCGCGGGTGTAACCGCGGATCAGCGCAAGCAGCGCATCCTCGCCTAGTTCGCACTGCGACGCGGCGATGCCGTCGGCATCGCGCTGCCGAGCCACCAGGAAGCGGCGTGCAATCTCCAGCTTTTCCTCTTCGGTGTAGCCGGGCAGGTGCAGCACTTCCATGCGGTCCTGCAGCGCAGCGGGAATGGTGTCGAGCACGTTGGCGGTGCCGATGAACATCACCTTCGACAGGTCGAAGGACTGGCCGAGGTAATTGTCGCGGAAGCTTGCGTTCTGCTCCGGATCCAGCACCTCCAGCAGCGCGGCGGCGGGATCGCCGTGCACGCCCGCGCCCAGCTTGTCAATCTCGTCCAGCATCAGCACGCAGTTGCGCGTGCCCGCCTTGCGGATCGCCTGGATGATGTTGCCCGGCATGGCGCCGACATAGGTGCGGCGATGGCCGCGGATTTCCGCTTCGTCGTGCACGCCGCCGAGGCTGACGCGCGCGAACTTGCGGCCGGTGGCGCGCGCGATGCTCTGGCCGAGTGACGTCTTGCCGACGCCCGGCGGACCGACGAAGCAGAGGATGGGGCTCTTGCCCTGCGGGTTCAGCTTGCGCACCGCGAGCGTTTCAAGGATGCGGCGCTTGACCTTGCCCAGCCCGAAATGGTCTTCATCGAGAATACGGCGCGCCGCGGCAATGTCGATGCGCTCTTCCGTCATCGTCGCCCATGGCAGCTCGCTCATCCATTCGAGGTAGGTGCACTGCATCGCATACTCGGCCGACGCTTCCTGCATGCGCTCCAGCCGCTGCAGTTCCTTGCGCACATGATTCTCGATCTCTTCCGGCATGCCGGAGCGGGCGATTGCGTCCTCGATCTCACGCACATCGCTGTTGCCGCCCTCGGCCTCGCCGAGTTCGTGACGGATGGTCTTGATCTGCTCGCGCAGCAGGAATTCGCGCTGGCGGTCGTCGATGCGTTCCTGCGTCTGTTCGTTGATCTCCTGCGACAGGCGCAGGACGGCGATGCGCCGCACGAGGTGGTCGAGCAGCTTGTCGATGCGGCTGTGGAGGTCGATGGTTTCGAGCAGATCCTGTTTCTGCGGCAGCGGCAGGTCGATGAAACCGGCGACGAAGTCGGCCAGCGCGGCAGCCGATGCGATGTTGTCGGCGGCGCTCGCCAGTTCGGCCGGCGCCTGTGGCAGCAGGCCGATGATTTCCGCCGTCTTTTCCTTGAGCTGGATGAAGCGCGCCTGGATCTCCGGCGATTGTTCCTCGGCATCGTCAATCTGTTGCACCCGCGCTGCATGGAAAGGGTAGCCGTCGACGAACTCGAGTATGCGGAAGCGGCGTTCACCCTGGCAAACCAGGTAGTTGGTGCCATCCTGGCCGCTGATGTAGCGCAGCACGGTGGCAACAGTGCCGGTGCGGTACAGCTGCCCGGGTTCCGGCGCCTCCACCTCGGCGTCGTGCTGCAGCAGCAGGCCGACCTGGCGCTCGCTGCGCATCGCTTCCTGCGCGGCGGCAATGGAGCAGGCGCGGCCGAGGCTGATGGGCGCGATCATGCCCGGAAACAGCACGAGGTAACGCAGCGGCACCAGCGGCATGACATCAGCCGGAAGGCCGGTCAGGACCGGTACGCCGCTATCGGGGGCATTCATGATGACGCTTTCTGGTCCATGCATTCGCCGGGTTCCTGGTTGCCGATGCCGATTTTTCAGGCATTGGACATGGGCGCGATATTACCGTTCCTCATCTGCGGCAAGGAAAAGGCGTCAGAACTTAAGCCATCGCGCCAAAGTCGAAATGCGCATCTGAGAAAGGAAAGTTATGGACAACCAGACTCTGCCCGGCCTGCATGTGGCCGTCCTCCTGACCGACGGCTTCGAACAGGTCGAATTCACCGAACCGCGCAGCGCGCTCGAACAGAACGGCGCCATCGTCAAGATCATCTCCGGCGCGCGCGGAAAGGTGAAGGGCGTGCATCACGGCGCGCCCGGCGATGACTTCAATGTCGATGCCACTTTCGATGAAGCCGATCCCATGGATTTCGATGCGGTGCTCCTTCCGGGCGGCAAGGAAAACGGCGACCGCATTCGCGGCGTATCGGCCGCGCAGGATTTCGTGCGGCACATGGATGAAGAAGGCAAGCCGATTGCCGCCATCTGCCACGGCTCGTGGCTGCTCGCCTCTGCCGGCCTGGCGCAGGGCCGCACGCTGACCAGCTGGCCGTCGATCCAGGACGATCTCCGCAGCGCCGGCGCCAACTGGGTCGACGAGGAAGTGGTGGTGGACAGGAACCTCGTGACCAGCCGCAAGCCAGAGGACATTCCCGCATTCAACGAAAAGATGGTCGAGGCGTTTTCCTGGCGGATGAATGCCAACCCGGGGACACAGGCGGAAAGGGCGAGCGCGGGGCCGTCGAGTTAGTTTCGAGCGTGCGACAATTGGAAACTGTCCACGCCTTCCAACTCCACCAGATCGCGTGACAGCGCGCTGATGCGCGTGCCGCTGGTGCGATTGAAGGCCACTGCGACGAACTGCCATTCCATCTTTCCTTCGTGCAGTCCGACCACGATCGAGCCGCCGGCCAGTTCGTAGCCGTTCTTCAGCATGCGCTCTTGCACCACCTTCTCGTCCGGCATATGGCCCGGCTTGAACGATAGAGAAATGGCGATCGCGGGACGGGATGGCAGCCGCCGGGAAAACTTGGCGACGGACACCATGCACACCGCGGACATGATGGCCAGCAGGATGGCGGCGAGGTAAAAACCGACACCGACCAGGATGCCGGTCACCGACGCCGCCCAGATGGACGCCGCGGTCGTCAGCCCGCTGATGTTGAAGCCTTCCTTCATGATCACGCCGGCGCCGAGGAAGCCGATGCCGGTGACGATGCCCTGGATGATGCGGGTGGGATCGGCGCCGTTGCTGACGGCGACCTGGCCGCCGTACCATTCATGCGGATAGCCGGCGATGACGACCAGTGCTGCCGAGGCCATGCAGACCAGGCCATAGGTGCGCATGCCGGCCGCGCGCCCGTGATAGAAACGTTCGTAGCCGACCAGGAACCCGAGCAGCAGGGCGCCGGTCAGGGTGAGGAAAACAATGACATTGCTCTCCAGAACCGGCCCGGTCCAGAACGCGCGCAGCGCTTCCTGCGTAAGCATGGTCATCCCTTTCTTCTTTGTCGATTGATCCCGTTGCCTGCGCTCCGGCGCGACGGCGTCACATGCGGAAACGCCGCAGGCCGTCGAGGTCCAGGATCTGTATGCCGCCGTAATCGACCTTCAGCAAGCCTTCCTTTTCCAGCACCTGCAGCGCCTGGTTCGCCCGCTGGCGCGAAGCGCCGGACAGGTAGCCGATTTCTTCCTGCGAAATCTGCAGCAGGGGATCGGTGCCGGGATAGAGATGGGAATTGAACAGCGCGGCCAGGCAGCGCGCGACGCGCGTGTCCACATCCAGCAGGCGGTCGAACTCCACCATGCCGATGAACTGGCCCAGTCTTTCGTTGAGCTGCATCAAGAGGAAGCGCGTAAACGGCAAGCTATTATCCAGCAGCCACATGAAGGTCTTGGCAGGCATGCGCGCGATGCGGGTGTCGCGCAATGCCACGACGTCGTACTTGCGCGTTTCCTGCTTGAGCAGCGTGCCTTCGCCGAACCAGCCGCCTTTCGGCACACCGGTGAAGGTCACCGATTTTCCCTCGGGGGAGAGGTTGTTCATCTTGACGAGGCCGTCGATGACACCGATCCAGGCATCGACCATCTCGCCCTTGCGGCAGACATAGCCGCCCTTCGGGACAAACTGTTCGACGGTGTCGGCTTCCACGCGCGCCAGCTGTTCCGGGGTCAGGTCGCTTGCCCAGATTGTGTGGCGCAGTACCTCTTTGAATTCGGGCTTCTCGGACGTCATTGTGCGGCGCACCAACGAAATTTTATATTTATGGGGGATTGTCAGTCAGATGACAGCGCACGCGAGTACAACTGTCTAGTATCCTGACTAACAATAACGGAGACATTGTAAGCCCTTATCTGTGCCGGGGATACCCCGAAGCACGAAGGCTTGCACGCCCACGCAGGCGCTCCGGTCCCTACAAGACGGTTAGACCTGTTAAAGAGAGTGGGATGATGGTAGAGACGACAAACAAGGGTGAACGCACGTTCCCCCGCTTGCTCCTGCAGCACGCGCAACAACGCCCCGGCAAGCCCGCCTTCCGCGAGAAGGACCTCGGCATCTGGCAAACATGGAACTGGAAAGACGTCGCTGAAGAAGTGCGCGCGCTTGCCTGCGGTCTTGCGGCCATGGGCTTCAAGCGCGGCATGAACCTGGCGATCATCGGCGACAACCGGCCGCGCCTGTACTGGTCGATGGCCGCCGCGCAATGCCTCGGCGGCGTCGCGGTTCCCCTGTACCAGGATGCGCCGGCCGCCGACATGGCCTATGTGCTCGACGATGCGGAGATCGACTTCGCCATCGTTGAAGACCAGGAGCAGGTCGACAAGCTGTTCGAGATCAAGCAGGGCCTGAACCGCATCTCGCACATCATCTACGACGACCCGCGCGGCATGCGCCACTACAAGCAGAAGGAACTCGCATCCTTCGAAAAGGTGCAGGAGCTCGGACGCGCGTTCGACCAGTCGAACCCGGACTTCTTCATGAAGGAAGTCAACGCCGGCAAGACGAATGACACCGCCGTCATGCTGTACACCTCCGGCACCACCGGCAAGCCCAAGGGTGTTTGCCAGACGCACGGCTCTTTCATGGCTGCGGCCGAGGGCGGCGTAGGCTTCGACAAGCTGCATGCCGACGACGACATCCTGTCCTACCTGCCAATGGCGTGGGTGGGCGACCACCTGTTCTCCTTCGCACAGCAGATGGTGGCGGGCTTCACCGTGAACTGCCCCGAGTCGGGCGACACCGTGATGACCGACATGCGCGAGATCGGCCCGAGCTACTACTTCGCGCCGCCGCGCGTGTTCGAGAACATGCTGACCACCGTGATGATCCGCATGGAAGACGCGAGCGCACTCAAGCGCAAGATGTTCCACCACTACATGGATGTCGCGCGCCGCGTCGGTTCCGACATCCTCGACGGCAAGCCGGTCGGCTTCATGGACCGCCTCAGCTACGCGCTGGGCAACATCCTTGTCTACGGTCCGCTGAAGAACGTGCTCGGCCTGACCCGCGTGCGCGTCGCCTATACCGCAGGTGCGGCGATCGGCCCGGACCTGTTCCGCTTCTACCGCTCGATCGGCGTCAACCTCAAGCAGCTCTACGGCTCCACCGAGACCTGCGCGTATGTCTGCCTGCAACCAGACGGCAACATCAAGTTCGACAGCGTCGGCCTGCCGGCGCCGGGCGTCGAGGTCAAGCTGGCCGACAATGGCGAAGTATTGGTCAAGTCCGAGGCGATGCTCAAGGAATACTACAAGCGTCCGGATGCGACGGCCGAAGTCATCGACAGCAACGGCTACTTCCATACCGGCGACGCCGGCATCTTCGACGAGGAAGGTCACCTGAAGATCATCGACCGCGCGGCCGACGTGGGCAAGATGACCAGCGGCGAGATGTTCGCGCCGAACTACATCGAGAACAAGCTGAAGTTCTTCCCCTTCATCAAGGAAGCGGTCGCCTTCGGCCACGAGCGCGACATGGTGTGCGCCTTCATCAACATCGACATGGAAGCCGTCGGCAACTGGGCGGAACGCCGCGGCATTGCGTACGCCGGCTACACCGACCTGGCGGCCAAGCGCGAAACCTATGAACTGATCGCCGAGTGCGTGGAAAAGGTCAACGCCGACCTCGCCACAGAGGCGATGATGTCGGGCACGCAGATCCATCGCTTCCTGGTGCTGCACAAGGAACTCGATCCGGACGACGACGAGCTGACCCGTACCCGCAAGGTGCGCCGCCGCTTCGTCGCCGACAAGTACAAGGTGCTGATCGATGCCCTGTACACCGGAAAGATGTCGCAATACATCGAGACGCAGGTGAAGTTCGAGGATGGCCGCAAGGGCTTGGTGTCCGCCGACCTGCGCATCGTGGATGTGAAGACCTATGACGCACTGAAGAAGGCCGCCTGACATGAACGAGAATCGCAAAATCGGCGACGTGATCCTGGACCTCCAGAACATTTCGCTGTCCTTCGGCGGCGTCAAGGCGCTCACCGACATTTCCTTCAACGTGCGCGAGCACGAGATCCGCGCGATCATCGGCCCCAACGGCGCCGGCAAGAGCTCCATGCTAAACGTGATCAACGGCGTGTACCGCCCGCAGCTGGGTGACATCATGTACCGCGGCAAGCATCGCAAGGACATGGACACCTACGCCGCGGCCAAGAGCGGCATCGCCCGCACCTTCCAGAACATCGCGCTGTTCAAGGGCATGTCCGTGCTGGACAACATCATGACCGGCCGCAACCTGAAGATGCAGACCAACTTCCTGCTGCAGGCGCTCTACTGGGGCCCGGCGCAGAAGGAAGAGATCGCGCACCGCAGGAAGGTGGAAGAGATCATCGACTTCCTCGAGATCCAGCACATCCGCAAGACCCCCGTCAGCCGCCTCCCGTACGGCCTGCAGAAGCGCGTCGAACTCGGCCGCGCCCTCGCCGCCGAACCGGAAATCCTGCTGCTCGACGAACCGATGGCCGGCATGAACGTGGAAGAGAAGCAGGACATGTGCCGCTTCATCCTCGACGTCAACGACCAGTTCGGCACCACCATCGTACTGATCGAGCACGACATGGGCGTGGTGATGGACATTTCCGATCGCGTCGTCGTGCTGGATTACGGCAAGAAGATCGGGGATGGCACGCCGGACGAGGTACGGAGCAATCAGGATGTGATCAACGCCTACCTGGGCGTGGCGCACTAACAGACACTCCTCCTCCTTCAAGGGGGAGGTCGGGAGGGGGATGGGTTTCCCCAATACATAAAGAACAGAAACCCATCCCCACCCTAACCCTCCCCCCTTGAAGGGGAGGGAACCTGACAGAGGGTGAATCAAACATGGAACTCAGTTTCTTCTTCGAAGTTTTGATCGGCGGCCTGCTCGCCGGCGTCATGTACGCGCTGGTGGCGCTCGGCTTCGTGCTGATCTACAAGGCCTCCGGCGTCTTCAACTTTGCGCAGGGCGCGATGGTGTTCTTCGCCGCGCTCACCTGCGTCGGCCTGATCGACAAGTTCGGCGTGCCGCTGTGGGTCGCGATCCCGCTGACCATGGGCGCGATGGTGCTGCTCGGCCTCGCGACCGAACGCATCGTGCTCCGCCCGCTGGTTGCGCAGCATGAAATCACGCTGTTCATGGCCACCATCGGCCTGACCTTCTTCGTCGAAGGCCTGGCGCAGCTGATCTGGGGCGCGGAAGTGCGCCGCCTCGACATCGGCATCGAAGACGTGCCGATCATGTACCTGCTGGACAACTTCAACATCTCGATTTCGCAATTCGACGTCACCGCGGCAGGCATCTGCGCCATCCTCGTGACTTGCCTCGCACTGTTCTTCTCCAAGACCAAGATCGGCCGCGCGCTGCGCGCCGTGGCGGATGACCACCAGGCCGCGCTGGCCGTCGGCATTCCGCTGCAACAGATCTGGGGCATCGTCTGGGCAGTGGCGGGTTTCGTGGCGCTGGTGGCGGGCTTGCTGTGGGGCGCGCGTAACGGCGTGCAGTTCGCGCTGACCTTCGTGGCGTTGAAGGCATTGCCGGTGCTGATCCTCGGCGGCTTTACTTCGGTGCCGGGCGCGATCCTCGGCGGCCTGATCATCGGCGCTTCGGAAAAACTGGCCGAGGTGTACATCGGTCCGATGGTGGGCGGCGGTATCGAAGGCTGGTTCCCGTACATCCTGGCGCTGCTGTTCCTGCTGGTGCGTCCGGAAGGGCTGTTTGGCGAGAAGATCATTCGAAGGATTTAACTTTGGCTTACTCCTTCCCCTTCAAGGGGAGGGAGAACATCAGAGAATACAGAGGCTACATATGTTCTACCGCGAAGCAGGTCAATTCAAACCCACCTACCAGGCCGACAACCAGATCTTCCCGATCCGGCAAGACCGTCTCGGCATCTACGCACTGCTGGCGTTCGCCTTCATCGTCGTGCCGCTGTTTGCGTCGCCGTACACGTTCTCGGCGATCCTGATCCCGTTCCTGATCTTCTCGCTCGCCGCGCTCGGCCTGAATATCCTGACCGGTTACGCAGGCCAGCTCTCGCTCGGTACCGCGGCGTTCATGGCGGTCGGGGCATTTGCTTCATACAACTTCGTGCTGCGCATCCCCGGTATCCCGATCCTGGTGGCGTTTGCCCTCGGCGGCTTGTGCGCGGCAATGGTTGGCGTCGCGTTCGGCCTGCCCTCGCTGCGCATCCGCGGCTTCTACCTCGCTGCCGCAACGCTGGCGACCCAGTTCTTCGTGGTGTGGTGCCTGACCAAGATCGGCTGGTTCACCAACTACAGCTCCTCCGGCGTGATCACCGCGCAGCAGATCACCATCCTCGGCTATGAGTTCAACACGCCGGGCAGCAAGTACCTGCTGACCTTGTCCATTGTTTGCGTGATGGCCCTCATGGTGAAGAACATGGTGCGCAGCAATGTCGGCCGCTCCTGGATGGCCGTGCGCGACATGGACGTGGCGGCCGAGGTGATCGGCTTCCGCCTGATGCGCACCAAGCTGCTCGCGTTCGCGGTGAGCTCGTTCTATTGCGGCGTCGCCGGCGCGCTCTATGCGTATGCCTACCTCGGCACCGTGGAGCCGGAAGCCTACAGCCTCGACCTGTCCTTCCGCATCCTGTTCATGATCATCATCGGCGGCGTGGGCACCATCATCGGTTCCTTCTTCGGCGCAGCCTTCATCGTGCTGTTGCCGATCATGCTGAACATTATTGCCCACACCTTTGGGCTCCCCACTTCGGTTGCGTCGAACCTCGAACTGATGGTGTTCGGCGCCCTCATCATTTTCTTCCTGATCGTCGAGCCGCACGGCCTGGCCCGCCTGTGGCAGATCGCGAAGGAAAAACTGCGGTTATGGCCATTTCCGCATTGAAGCACTGCAGCACCCACAACTAGTTGTCATTGACGTCACAAATTAGGAGGAGCACATGAAGTTGATCAAATCAGTCCTGCTTGGCGCAGCGCTGGCTGGGACCGTCGGCGTTGCCGTCGCCCAGGAGCAATACATTCCCATCCTGTCCTATCGCGTCGGCCCCTATGCCGCAGGCGGATCCGGCTTCTTCGGCGGATCGATCGACTACTTCAACCTGATCAACGCCAACGGCGGCATCAACGGCGTCAAGCTCAAGTGGGAAGAGTGCGAAACCGAATACAACGCATCGCGCGGCGTCGAGTGCTATGAGCGCCTGAAGTCGAAGAACGGCGGCGCCGGCCTGGTCGAGCCGCTCTCCACCGGCATCGCCTACGGCATCCTGGACCGCGTGGCGCAGGACAAGATCCCGATGACCACCCTCGGCTATGGCCGCTCCGATGCCGCCAACGGCAAGGTCTTCCCGTACGTCTTCCCGCTGATTACCTCCTACTGGAACCAGGCTGCCGCGATGACCGCCTACCTGGGCAGCAAGGAAGGCGGCATGGACAAGCTCAAGGGCAAGAAGATCGTCCACCTCTACCACGACTCCGCCTTCGGCAAGGAGCCGATCCCGGTTCTCGACGCGCAGGCAGCGCAGTACGGCTTCGAGCTGATCAAGATTCCCGTCGCCCACCCGGGCAACGAGCAGCAGTCGCAGTGGCTGCAGATCCGCCAGGCCAAGCCGGACTACGTGATCCTGTGGGGCTGGGGCGTGATGAACGCCGTGGCTATCAAGACTGCGCAGCGTAACGGCTTCCCGCGCGAAAAGATCCTCGGCGTGTGGTGGGCAGGTTCGGAGGAGGACGTGATCCCGGCAGGCGACGCCGCCAAGGGTTACACCACGATGACCTTCAACACCCCGGGCAACTACCCGGTGCTCGACGATATCCGCAAGAAGGTCTATGACGCCGGCAAGGGCAACCTCGACGACAAGACCCGCGTCGGTTCCGTGTACCACATGCGTGGCGTGACCGCCGCGATCCTGTGGACCGAAGCGATCCGCAAGGCGCAGGAAAAGTTCGGCAAGGGCAAGGTCATGACCGGCGAGCAGATTCGCTGGGGCATGGAAAACCTGAACGTCGACGAAGCACGCCAGAAGGCGCTCGGCGTGCTCGGCATGTTCCCGCCGGTCAAGACTTCCTGTGAAGACCATGAAGGTTCGGGCGCCGTGAAGGTGCAGCAGTGGAACGGCACGAAGTGGGTGCCGATCACCCCGAACTGGGTCACCGGCGACAAGGCGCTGACCAAGAAGCTGATTGACGAATCCTCGGCCAAGTACGCCGCCGAGAAGAAGATCACCCCGGCCTGCGCGAGCTAAGCAGACGAGTGCGGGGGCCGCTCCCCATCCGGGAGCGGTCTCACGCGAGGGCTCGCCACCATGAGCCCTTGCGTGAGATGTACGAGATGCACAACAAGCTGAACCCGATTCGAGAAGAGACACCATGACAACGCAAACCGTAGCGCAGGCCGCACCCGCGGCGAATGGACAGCCTTACCTCTCCGTCAACAACATCGAAGTGATCTACGACCACGTGATCCTGGTGCTGAAGGGCGTATCGCTGCAGGTCCCGCAGGGCAAGATCGTGGCGCTGCTGGGCGCGAACGGCGCGGGCAAGTCGACCACCATGAAGTCGATCTCCACGCTGCTGCGCGGCGAGCGCGGCGACGTCACCAAGGGCAGCGTCGAATTCAAGGGCGAGCGGGTGGACCAGCTGACGCCGAACGAACTGGTCAAGCGCGGCCTGTCGCAGGTGATGGAAGGCCGCCACTGCTTCGGCCACCTCACCATCGAGGAAAACCTGCTGACCGGCGCCTATACGCGCAAGTTGTCGCGCACGGAGCTGAAGGACCAGCTGGAGATGGTGTACCACTATTTCCCGCGCCTGAAGCAGCGCCGCACCTCGCAGGCCGGCTACACCTCCGGCGGTGAACAGCAGATGTGCGCGATCGGCCGCTCGCTGATGGCCAAGCCCTCGATGATCCTGCTGGACGAACCGTCGATGGGTCTCGCACCGCAGATCGTGGAAGAGATTTTCGAGATCGTGAAGGATCTCAACAGCAAGGAAAACGTGTCCTTCCTGGTGGCCGAGCAGAACACCATGGTCGCGCTGCGCTATGCGGACTTCGGCTACATCCTGGAGAACGGCCGCGTCGTGATGGAAGGCGCCGCATCCGACCTGGCGACGAATGAAGACGTGAAGGAATTCTATCTCGGCGTGTCGGGCGCGGGACGCAAGAGCTTCCGCGACATGAAGTTCTATCGCCGCCGCAAGCGCTGGCTGGCGTGATCCGACGGGTGCGCATGACGCATCCTGCATGAGAGATGAATTACGCAAAGCTCGTTGCCCATTGCAAGACGCTTCCGCACGTGGAGTGGGAGCGCAAGTGGAGCAATACGCTGGCGTTCATGGTGTCGCGCAAGATGTTCGCGCTGTTCATCCTTGACGAAAAAGACAAGCCGACCGACCTGTGGTGCAAAGTCGATGACGACGTATTCCTGTCCTATACCGGCCAGCCCGGCATCCGTCCCGCGCCTTACCTGGCGCGCGCGAAGTGGATTGCGATGGCGCCGCAGGCGATGAGCGACGCCATGGCCCGGGAAGTCCTGGGCCGGGCACGCGACCTGATTTTTTCCAAACTCCCCAAGCGCACGCAGCGCGCATTGCTCGCACAACACGCATAGGCATCCCATCATGACCGACTATCTCGACTCCCTGGAAACCCGCGACCCCGCGCAGCGTGAACGCGACCTGATGGCAAGCCTGCCGGCCCTGATCGCACGCGCCCAGGCCGCACCCGGCTGGGCACGCATCCTCAAGGGCGTGAACGCATCCGACATCACGTCGCGCGCCGCCCTCGCGCAATTGCCGGTCACGCGCAAGTCGGACCTGAAAGACCTGCAGCATGCGGATGCGCCCTTTGGCGGTTTGACGAGCACACCGGCGCGCCAGTTGCGCCACCTGTTCATGTCGCCCGGCCCGATCTTCGATCCGGAAGGCACAGGTGAAGACTGGTGGCGTTTCGCGCGACCGATGGCCGCGGTCGGCCTGCGCAAGGGGCACATCATCCAGAACTGCTTCTCCTACCACTTCACACCCGCTGCCTTCATGGCGGAAGGCGGCGCCGCGAAACTCGGCTGCCCGGTGATCCCCGCGGGTATCGGCCAGACCGAGATGCAGGTGCAATCGATGGCGGAGCTGAAGCCGGATGCCTACATCGGCACGCCGTCCTTCCTCAAGATCATCATCGAGAAGGCGCGCGAAATGGGTGCGGACATCAGCAGTGTGCAGCGCGCCGTGGTCGGCGCCGAAGCGCTGCCGCCTTCGCTGCGCAAATGGCTACAGGACAACGGCGTGCCGAACGTGCTGCAGATGTATGGCTCGGCCGACATCGGCAACATCGCGTATGAAACGCAGACCGATGGCCAGGTGAATCCCGGCATGGTTCTCGACGAAGACCTGATCCTCGAGATCGTGCGTCCCGGCACCGGCGATCCGGTGGCGGATGGCGAAGTGGGCGAAGTCGTCATCACCTCCTTCAACCCCGACTACCCGCTGGTGCGATTCGGCACCGGCGACATGTCGGCCGTGCTGCAGGGCGTTTCTCCCTGCGGCCGCACCAACACCCGCATCAAGGGATGGATGGGCCGCGCCGACCAGACCACCAAGGTGCGCGCCATGTTCGTGCATCCGTCGCAGGTGGCGGAGGTGGTCAAGCGCTATCCGCAGATCGCCAAGGCGCGCCTCGTCGTGACCGGCGAGATGGCCAACGACGTGATGACGCTGCATTGCGAGGTGGACGATCCGGCAACGGTCATGGCGGATTCGGTCGTCGAGACGATCCGCGACATCACCAAGCTGCGCGGCGAAGTGAAGCTCGTCGGCCGCGGCTCGCTGCCGAACGACGGCAAGGTGATCGAAGACGCCCGCAAGTACGAGTAGGCGAAACGCGGGCATTCCACGGAAGAATCATCCGCGCCGCATGGCGGCGCGCGGCCCCACTTTTTTCAACCAAAAGGAAGACACAATGAAGAAGTTCCTCTCGACGCTGCTCCTCGGCTTGTCAGCGCTCCTGTTCAGCCACGGCGCGCTGGCCGCAGAAAGGGGCTCGGCGGAAGAAGCCACTGCGCTGACCAAGAAGGCAATCGCCTACCTGAAGGCCAACGGCAAGGAAAAGGCCTTTGCCGAATTCAACAATCCGAACGGGCAGTTCAAGGACCGCGACCTGTACATCTTCGTGTTCGACCTCAACGGCAAGACGCTGGCGCACGGCACCAACCCGAAGCTGCTGGACAAGAACCTGCTCGACCTGAAGGACGCGGACGGCAAGCTGTTCGTGAAGGAATTCGTCGATGTCGCCAAGGGCAAGGGCAAGGGCTGGATCGATTACAAGTGGCCGCACCCGGCCACCAAGGCGATCGAGGCGAAGTCCACTTATGTGGAAAAGGTCGACGACATGCTGGTCGGCTGCGGCATCTACAAGTAAGTTAAAAGTCTTTCTTGACGACCTTGTCCGGGGACGTGCCCGGACGGTCGTTGACCACTTCATCGACACCGCTGGTGTTGCGCAGGTCGGTATCGACCTGTCCCTCCTGCAGGTCCTTGTAGGCCTGCATCATGTCTTCCCGCGGTCCGCTTTCCTGGCTCTCGTCCGATTCGTCGCGCTCGTGCGGCATGCGTGGCGTCAAATGTCCGCGCTCGTGTCCCTTGGTGGTGACCTGGTGCTGCTTCAGGGTGGTTTTCATGTCGGATTTCCTGTTTATCAATATGCATTCGAACGCACTGCCACGGAAAGATTCCCCATTGCGCATGCCGTTTTGATAACCTTGGAATCGCCTTCCTTGATGCGGAACATTGTGTGCGGGGAAACGACAGCGGGAGGATTTCCCGGGGCTTGCCGCATTGAGTTGCAGGACATATCATGGCGCGCTTTGTTAGGATGATGTATCCCCCTGTTCCACCCTTCACGAGGTCCGTACCATGACGTATATCGATTCCGAATTCCACCGCACGAAGGCTCGCGAGCTCATGAAGGATGCCGAACTGGTGTTCGACGCCGACGCCGTGCAGAAAGCCGTGGACAAGGTGGCACAAGAGCTCAACCAGCGCTTCGATGCCGACGACAGCGAAGCCTTCCCGCTGGTGCTGGGTGTGATGGGCGGCGCGGTCGTATTCTGCGGCCAACTGCTGACCCGCCTCACCTTTGCGCTCGAGTTCGATTACATGCATGTGACGCGCTACGGCAGCAAGGACCAGGGCGGCACCATCGAATGGAAGGTGATTCCCCGTTCCAACGTCGAAGGCCGCACGGTGATCGTGCTGGACGATATCCTCGATGAAGGCGAGACGCTCGCGCATGTGAAGGAGCGGTTGCTGCAGATGGGGGCGAAGGAAGTGGTGATTGCGGTGTTTGCGGATAAGGATATTGGCAAGGCCAAACCCTGCTGTGCTGATTACATCGGGCTGACCCTGCCTAACAAGTTTGTTGTGGGGTATGGGATGGATGCTTATGGGTATTGGAGGAATTTGCCGGCGATTTGGGCGGTGAAGACGGGGGGCTGATTTGGTTTTTCTTCGGTGACCCAATGCGTTGGGTTCTCCGTGGATGCTGGCCGGGACTGGCCCCGGCGGGCCACTTACTTTCTTTGCTTCGCCAAAGAAAGTAAGCAAAGAAAGGCGACCCCGGCGCGCAGCCCCTTCGGGGTACCCGAAAAACTGCATCGGAAAGCGGGAAGCGCGGAAACTCGCCTTCGGCTCAGACAGTCCGCGCTTCTTTATCCGCTTTCCGCTGCAGTTTTTCGGCTGCGCACAGGGGAAAGTGCAAAACCCATCCCCACCCTGGCCCTCCCCTTGAAGGGGAGGGAATCACAGCTGCCTTGGCATAGTCCGGAGAAGCGCTTTGCTCCCTCCCCTTCAAGGGGAGGGTTGGGGTGGGGATGGGGTTAAAGAAGTTCCCCTGTGCCGACGCCAAAAGAGCGGGCGGAAAATCGGAAAAAGAAGGGCAGACTGTCTGAGCCGAAGGCGAGTTTCTGCCCTTCCCGATTTTGCGCCCGCTCTTTTGGGAACCCCGAAGGGGCGGCGGAACCGGGGTCGCTTTCTTTTGATTACTTTTCTTGGCGAGACAAGAAAAGTGATTGGCCCGCCGGGGCCAGTCCCGGCTAGTCTCCACGGAGACCCAACCGAATCGGGTCACCGAAGAAAACCCGCTTACTCCTCCACCTCCACCTTATGCTCACTCACCATCCTCTGCTGAGTAGCCGGCGGCACAATATCGTAATGACTGAACTCCACGGTATAACTCCCCCGACCCGCCGTAGTCGAGTTAAGCCGTGACTGATAGCTGTTCAGCTCCGACAGCGGCACCTGCCCCGACACCACCACCACCGAAGCCTGCACCGTCTGCATCCCGTTGATCTGCCCGCGCCGCGAAGAGAGGTCTCCGGTGATGTCGCCCATGCATTCCTCGGGTGTGACAATCTCGATGTTGACGATCGGCTCCAGCACCATCGGCCGCGCCTTCATCACCGCGTCGATGAAGGCCTTCCGTCCGGCCGTGGCAAACGCGACTTCCTTCGAGTCGACGGGATGGCTCTTGCCGTCGTACACGATCACCTTCACGTCCTGCATCGGGAAGCCCGCCAGCGGCCCGGCGTCGAGCACCTGGCGGATGCCTTTTTCCACCGCCGGAATGAACTGCCCGGGAATCGTGCCGCCCTTGACCTCATCGACGAATTCGAACCCAGAACCGCGCGGCAGCGTCTCGACGCGGAGGAATACTTCGCCGAACTGGCCGGCGCCGCCGGTCTGCTTCTTGTGCCGGTGATGGCCCTCGGCGCGGCCGGCGACCGTCTCGCGATAGGCGATCTTCGGCGGATGCGTCGCGACGTCGATCTTGTACACCTCCATCATGCGTTCCAGAGCGGAACGCAGGTGCAGTTCACCCAGGCCGAGCAGCACGGTTTCATTGGTGCTCGCATTGTGTTCGACCTTCAGGCAGGGATCTTCCGCCGTCAGCTTCTGCAGGATTTCCCACATGCGCTGCTCATCGCCGCGCTTCTTGGGCTCGATGGCAAGGCCGAAGATTGGCGTCGGGAAGACGGAGGGGCGCAAGTGGATGTGGTCGTCTTCGGCCGCATCATGCAGCACGGCGTCGTACACCATGTCCTCGATCTTCGCGACCGCGCAGATATCACCCGGGACTGCCTGCTGCACTTCCACCTGCTCCTTCCCCTGCAGCATGTACAGGTGCGTCACCTTGAACGGCTTCCGGCCGTCACCGATGTAGAGCAAGCCGTCGCGCTTCACCGTTCCCTGGTGGATGCGGAAGACGGCGATCTTGCCGATGAAGGGATCGACCGCGATCTTGAACACATGCGCCAGCACATGCTGCGACGGATCGGGCACGGAACGGATTTCCTTCTTCCTGTCGGGCGCGCTGTCGTCGTCGCGGTAGAACAGCGGCGGATTGCCTTCCGTGGGATTCGGCATCAGCTTGACGAAGACGTCGAGCAATTCCTTGATGCCGGCGCCGTTCTTGGCCGAGACGAAACAGATGGGCACGAGATGGCCTTCGCGCAAGGCCTGCTCGAAGGGCGCATGCAATTGCTCCGGTTCGATTTCGCCCTGTTCGAGGTAAAGCGACATCAGGTCGGCATCCACTTCGACCACCTGGTCGACCAGCGCGCGGTGCGCGGCCTCTATAGATGAAAAATCCGACTCGCCGGCCGGATTGAAGAAGCAATCGACGACTTGCGTGCCGCCTGCCGCAGGCAGGTTGATGGGGAGGCACTCCTTGCCGAAGGTCTCCTGGATGCGCGTGACCAGCGCCGGCAGGTCGGTATGCTCGGCATCGATCTTGTTGACGACGATCATGCGGCACATGTTGCGCTGCTTCGCCCAATCCATCATGCGGCTGGTAATCATCTCGATGCCGTTCTGCGCATTGATGACGACCGCCGCCGTTTCCACCGCGGAGAGGGCGCTGATCGCCTGGCCGATGAAGTCCGGATAGCCGGGCGTGTCGAGCAGGTGGACGCAGGTGTCGCGATGGTCGATGTGGATGACTGCGGAGTTGAGCGAGTGCTGGTACTTGCGTTCCAGCGGGTCATAGTCGCAGGTGGTGGTGCCGCGTTCGAGGCTGCCAGGCGTGCCGATCATGCCCGCCCCGTGCAGGAGCGCTTCGGCCAGGCTGGTCTTGCCGCTGGAGGTGTGCCCGACGAGGGCAATGGTACGGATGGCTTCGGTACTGTATGGCATCGGTCATTCCTTTCCGAAATGCTACTAAACCGCAAAACCCGTTTGCCCTATTATCGTCCTTGGCGGCGCTTACCGCAAACGGATTACCATCGCGAAAAATGGTCCTCCGTAACCCCGGCCAAGCGCCGGATTTCCCGCTGCGGCGCATCGGGAGCGGCCTTTACCCAGCCGTGGAAACTGCCGATCGGCTGCACATAGCGCGACACCGCCACCAGCAGGTTCTTGTCTTCATGGCGCATGCCTTCGGGCTCGAAATGGAGGTCGAGCAATCCGTCTTCAGTGCGGATATGCCACGGCGCCATAGGATCAGCGCGGTCGTAGTCGAAGACGGCGGGGCCGAGCGGCACCAGGCGGCCGTCGATCCACAGCACATTCTCATGGGCGCCGAAATAACCCGCCTGCAGGTTGAAGCCGATATCCAGGCTGTGCGCCGAGGCCCAGCGCCACTCGGTATCGCGCGCCAGCAGGCCGTTGGAATAATCGACGCTGGCCACGCCGCCGTTCAGGTCGTAGTTGTCTTGCCTGACCCGCACTTCGCCGCCGAGCAGCATGCCGGGCGACTTCTGCGTGGCATGCACTGAGCCGCCGTCGATCGGGCCCACTGCCAGCAAGGGCGGCGCGCTGCCAGCATTGAAAGTGGCGTCGATCTCGAAATCGCCGCAGCGCAGTTCCAGCACATGGCTGCGGCCGCCATCCGCGGCATGGCAGATGATACGCTTGCCGGGGAAGCGGAAATGGCTGGTGCCGTGCGGCGCATGCGGGACATGCGCGGTCAGCCCGGGGATGCCGTCCTGCGACATGGAGGCGACGATGGCGCGCCGGCGGCGGTCGAAGGCATAGGCGAAGGCGGTATTGGTCCAGCCGACGTCGACGATGGCGATGCCGCAGAAGATGTGCTCCGTGCTCAGCGCGATGTAATGCCAGCGCTTGTGGTGCAGGCGGCGCCAGAATGCATTGCGCGCATAGGGAGGCCGCAGCGCGGACCAGTCGATCTGGCCCGCCGTCCCGGCGAAACGGCCGAACTGCGGATAGCCGTCGGCATCCGGCACGCCGAGCGCGGCGGCGGGAGGCAGGACAACCGGAATCGGCGACAGGTCCATTGCGGCTTGTATCGGCGGGGAATGGTTGTGAAAACAACCATATTACCCCTGTGCCACAAAGCTGGCTTGCCGCCTGTCAAATCGCCAGTTGGCGGGGGGCTTCCTGCGGTACGTGCATCGTCGCCGACGGGCGGCTGATGTGGTAGCCCTGCGCATAGTCGATGCCCAGCGCGCTGACTGCCTTGAGGATGTCCGCATCCTCGACGAATTCGGCCACGGTCTTGATCTTCAGCTCCTTGGCCAGCGTCACGATACTCTTGATGAAGGCGAGGTAGGTGTCGTCGTGCAGCATGTTGCGGATGAATTCGCCCTCGATCTTGATGTAGTCCACCGGGAAGCACTTGATGTACTGGAAGGACGAGTAACCCGAACCGAAGTCGTCGACCGCGAAGCTGAATCCCTGCACCTTGGCGTCGAGCACGAACTTTTCCAGCAGCGTGAGGTTGCGTACCGTCTCGCGCTCGGTGATCTCGAACACGATGCGCGACGGCGCGATGCCGTACTCGCCGGCGATGCGGCTGACATGCGACGCGAACTCGCCGACGATCAGCGCCTTGGGCGACAGGTTCACGAACAGCATGCCCTTGTAATCCTGCTTGCTGATTTCGGCGAACGCCTTTTCGATCAGCTGGTAATCCATCTTGTGGGCGATGCCCATGTTCTCGGCTTCCTCGATGAAGTCGTTGGCGGTGACGACTTCATCGTCGAGCTGGATGCGCATGAGCAGCTCGTGGATCACGATCTCGCCGGTGTGCGCATTGCAGATCGGCTGGAAGTAGGGAACGATGCGCTGCTGGTCAAGCGCGGCCTGGATCATGATCGCCTTCTCGCCCGCCTTGCGGAAGACTTCGGCCATCTCGTCCTCGCTCGGCATGGCGATCGCGTTCTTGCCGGCGGCCTTGGCCTTGTACATCATGTTGTCGGCCACCAGGAACAGGTCCTTCGGATTATCGCCGTGCGTCGGGCTCATCGCGATGCCGATCGAGGTGGTGGCCTTGATGCGGTTGCCGTCCGGCGTGTCGATCCAGAAATGGTCCAGCGACTCGGCGATGCGCTGCGCCACCATGTGCGCCTGCGTCTCGCTGGCTTCCGGCAGGATGATGCAGAATTCGTCGCCGCCGTAGCGCGCGATCATGTCGCCGTTGCGCACCGACTCGTGCAGCACCTTCGCGAACTCCTGCAGGAAGGAGTCGCCGAAGTGGTGGCCGAAGCGGTCGTTGATGGTCTTGAAGTTGTCCAGGTCGAGCATCATCACCGCGAAGGTCTGGCTGTGCCGCTTCGAGCGTCCGATTTCATAGCCCAGCAATTCCCAGAACATGCGCTGGTTGTACAGGTCGGTCAGCGGATCGCGCGTGGCGTAGTGCTCGAGGTCCTTGGTGTACTTGTAGATCGCCTTGACCGAGCCGACCAGGTTGAGCAGCGTGGTCAGGATGCTGCCGATCACCATGTTGCGGATGTTGTCCTCGGCCATCATCGACTGCACGCCGATGCCGACGATGCCGCCGATCTTCGGCGTTTCCAGCAGCAGGGTCTTGGTCTGCACTTCGATGTCGCGCGGGCTCAGCTCGGGCAGGAGGCCTGTCTCGTCGGCGATGTTGTGCGCGATCGGCAGCAGGCGGGCGCCGTGGAAGAAAGGCGTGTCATCGAGCTGGCGGCGCAGGATCTTTTCGAACAGGCGCTTGGTCTTTTCCTGCGGGGGATTGCGCCAGAACACTTCGCATTCGTAGGCTTCTTCTTCCACGCGGAAGATGGTCACCAGCGCATACGCGTCGATGATGGGATTGATTTCCAGCAGCAGGTTCTTGATGAACTCGCGCCAGTCGCGCACGACGTTGGACGTGATGATGAATTTTTCCAGCAGCCGGATCTCGAATTCCAGCACACCCTTGTCCACCGCGACCCGCTTGATCTTGTCGACCAGCAGGGTCACGTTGTCGAAGGCCTGGTTGAATTCCTCGAAGCCGAAGTCGACCTTGTGCATGTCGAAGCGGTCGAAGTCCTTGATGGTGCTGAAGGACTCCACCTTGCCGCGGAACAGGTCCATCGAGCGCTTGAGGCGTCGCGCGGCGAAGCTTGTCAGCGCCAGCGCCGCCAGCAGCACCACGAGTGCAAGCGCGAGGAAAAGCGCGACGTAATAGATACGCACCGTGGACCGCACCGTCTGCAGCTTGTGGGTGACTGCGGTCACGCCCAGCACCTCGCCGGCCTTTGCGTTGGTGTGGCAGCGCAGGCATTCCGCGTCGGCCAGCACCGGCTGCGCGTACGCGACGTGGGTCCCGGTTCTCACGGTTACCGGGGTGCCGCTGGCCATGGCCTGGCGCGCGTGCTCGGGTAGCTCCTGTTGCAACCGGCCGTAACGCGCTTCGACACCCTGCGTACGGTAGACATCGATGCTGTCGACCGTGGAAGAAAAGGTCGTGGTGCTCGCGGCGATGACCTCCTCCAGCTGTTGGCGGCTGATGCCGCTACGTAATGCGCCGACGATCGTATCGATGTTCTGGCGGGCGATTTCGCCCGAGGATTCCAGGTTGCGTTCTTCCAGCAGTTTTTCGTAGAGCAGCGAAGACGCCAGGGTGGCGCCGAGGAACACCACTGCGGCGACGCCGACCGTCGCGCTGAACACGAATCCACGCAAGGTCGTCAGCATGCGGGCGACGATACTGGTCATAAATTTATCCATTGACCACTGCTCCTTGCGGCAGCGGCGGCGTGCAACCGACGACGCGGTTCCTGCCGCCCATCTTGGCCTCGTACATGCGCTGGTCGGCAATCTCCACCAGCTCGTGCCAGGTACTGGCGCTGTCCGCGAGACGCTCGGCGATACCGATGCTGGCGGTCACCGGGCTACCGTCCGGGCGCAGGCCCAGACCGATCTTCAACAGGCGCGCGACTGCGCTGGCAGCGGTCTGCCCGTTGGCGCCCGGCAGCACGATCACGAATTCCTCACCGCCCCAGCGCAGCAGGATGTCGCCGGAGCGCAGGTTGCCGCGCAGGGTTTCCGCCGCCTTGCGCAGCACGCGGTCGCCGGCGTCATGGCCGTGGGTGTCGTTGATCTTCTTGAAGTGGTCGAGGTCGAGGAAAACGACCGACAGCGGCGCCCCGCTGCGCGAAGCGATATGGAACTGGATGTCCAGCAGCTCCTCGCCGCTGGTCCGCGAGAAGCAGCCAGTCAGGCCGTCGTGAGTGGCCTGGCGCACCAGCGACATCATGAAACTCAGCTGGCTCATGCCGGCGAGCGCAGCGACGGTCGCGATCAGGAACAGCAGCCAGAACGCGCCCAGGTGCGAACTCCAGTTCAGCATGTCGAGCTGCAGCAGCGCCACCAGCGCCTCGGCGGCGAGGACCGGCATCGCGAACAGCGCGCTTTCCACCGCGGTCAGCGGGAACACGCTCAGGCCGGCCACCATCACGAAGGGCAGGAATGCATAGCCGGCGGCGATGGCGGCAGCGGGGCCGGCCATGTCGAAATGCGACAGCAGCGGGTGCGAATACATGAAGAACAGCGTCGGGATGCTGAACATGTAGGCCAGCGCACGGTAGGCGTCGCGCATGCGGATCGACTTGCGGAAAGAAACCGCCAGCACGCCGAAGGCGATGGTGGTCACGATGCGGCCAACGACCAGCAGGATGGTCACCGGCCAGCTGAAGACCAGCAGGTCGATCACGATCCAGAGCGGGGTCAGGATGGCGAACAGGCCGGCGATCATGCGTATGCGCGAGATGATCATTTCAGCGCGGCGCCGCGCCAGCAGCGACGCATGGCCGCGGGGCAGGATGAGTTCGCGCAGCATGTCGCGCGGCATCGCGGCGAATACGGTGCGGCTGAGGAAATTTTGAAGCTGGGAAAATCTGAGCACGCTGTTTCCTACGCATTCCAACCGGCGGAATGCTTTGCCGGGGACGCAGTCAAGTCAGGAGCGGCGTCGCGCGTGCTGGCGCCGTGAAGGCTGTGCTAACCCCGATGTTGAACCCTCTTCGGTTGCGAGCAATGTACTCCTGGTGGCGTGGAAATTAATTGCTTTGAATCAAAATTTCCAGAAATAAATTGTTGCGTCGCCAATCATTTTGTGGCTAGTAATTGCTAGGCGGCAATAGCGACCGACGAGTCCGTCCGGCGGGAGCGGGCGCGCTTGGACAGGATCTGCTGCAGCTTGGTGCGCAGGGTGTCGGCATTGAACGGCTTGACGATATAGCCATCTGCGCCGGCCTTGGCTGCGGCGAGGATCATGTCGCGCGTCGCTTCCGCCGTCACCAGCAGCACCGGCAGGTCGCGCAGACCCTCTTCCTCGCGGATGGCGCGCAGCAGGTCGAGTCCGCTCATGTTGGGCATATGGCAATCGGTGACGACGAAGTCGAAAGGCTTGCCCTCGGCATCCGCGGACTTCAGCATCTGCAGTGCGCTCCTGCCATCGGCGGCTTCGGAAATTCGGACATTGCGCAGCTGGTCCTTCAGCAGGCTGCCGATGACGCGGCGCATGCTCGAGATGTCGTCGACAACCAGGAAATTCGAGTGCGGATGATAGGCGGAATCACTCGCCGCCAGGAGGGCGGCGGGGGCCAGGGAGGCCATGAGGTTCGTCGGGCACATGGTGGTTCTTCCTTTTTGCTTGTGCACGTCGTGTCGGCGCGCGGCATTGCGTCTTGGCCGGTCTCCCTGTGTTTTTTATCTGGCCAGACAGCCACTTCAGCTTTGAAGGGGCATGAAGGAAGCTTATTCCTGTTATTTCCGTACGGAAATGATTGGGGTCAAGGAATGTGGTTGTTTGTTCGGTGAACCCGTGCGTTGATTTCTCCCTGGCGGGACCTGCTTTCTTTGCGCGATTTAGTTCGCCACCTTGACCAATTTTCCCGGTGCCGGCCACACGCCCCGCCCGATTGCCCGGCTGCCGTCAAACGCGACCCAGCTCTGCGCGCCGTAATGCGGCAAGGGACGCAGCAGCGCGCGCAACGCGTCGACGCTTTCCGCCGACACCACCGCAAGCGGTGCGCCCTCGCGCGCCACGGTCCATACCTGCGCAGTACCCTTGCCTGCAAGCGCGGGCGGGCGTGGTGGAAGGCCGGTACGCGCGAGGGCGGCGTCGACATCGGCGTGCAATCCGGCCAGCAGGAGGGGCGTGCCGCCATTGATCGCATCCAGCGACACGGTGCGCGGTGGCGTTTCGAACAGGCGCTGCGCGAGCTGCTCGACAGCTTCGCGTGTGTCGGGCGAGGCAATTGCCAGCCTTGGCGCGCGCGCAATGAACCACTGGCGCAGGATGGGCGGTAGCTGGTCGCGTTCCAGCACACGCCACAGATGCAGGTCAGGGTCGAGACGGACGCCGGAGGGTACGGACGTGACGTCGACGCTCACTTGTTCGCGTGCACGTGCCACGTCGAACCAGCGCAGCTCGGATTTGTCCTTGTACACCAGCTCGACCGGGATGCGCATCGCATACGCGGGCGTGCCTTGTTCCACCGTCAGCAGCAGGCGCTTGCCGTTTTCCGCCATGCGCGCCTCGGCGATGCCCGGCGCCGGTCCTCCGGCGCGGTGCAGCCACTGGTCGAAGAATTCTCCCAGCCGCTTGCCCGATGCTTCCTCGAAGGCCGCACGCAGTTCGCCCCATCCCGCGCGCCGGAAGCGCTGCTTGTCCCAGAACGCGCGGATGCCCTTGGCGAATGCGTCTTCGCCGATCAGGTCGCGCAGCATCACGAACAGCATCGCCGACTTGCCATAGCCGACCGCAGCAGCAGCGCCGTGCGTGCGCGAGCGGAAGTCGGCCAGCGGCGTGTGGTCGCCGGCCGGCACCGATGCGAAATCACGCAGCCAGCCGAGGCGCATCTCGCGCGCGGCGTCGGCGGATTCGTGCTCCTTGTATGCATAGTCGGCCATGAAGGTGGTCAGGCCTTCGCTCCAGTTGCCTTTCGCATAGTCGACATACACGCCGTTGCCCCACCAGTTGTGCAGCACCTCGTGGCCGAGCGAGGTGGCGCGGATGAAGGGCAGGCGGATCACGTCGGCGCCGAGGTAGGTCAGCGTCGGCATGCCGAAGCCGGTCGGCAGCGGGCTGGCGACGACGGAGAAGCCGGCGAAGGGATAGGCGCCGATCTGTTCCGCGTAGCGCTCGAGGTAGCGGCGCGTGTCGTCGAGATAGCCATCGGCCAGGCCGGGGACGGCATCGAGTTCGCGCGTGAAGTAGGTGCGCAGGCGCAGGGGTTCGCCGCCGGCACGGGGCGCCATCTTCTCGCGCACAACGTACGGGCCGGCCATCAGGTCGATGCCGTCTGCGGGCTGGTCGAAGTCAAAGCGTGCGCGGGTGTGGCCGGCATCGCTGCTTTCCGACGCGAGCCGTCCGGGTGCGATCGCGTGCTGGCCTGCGGGCACCGTTACGTCGAGACGGTAGCTGAACAGCGCGGCAGGCTGTGGATACCAAGCGCCGCCGGCTGGCAGGAAGCTGCCTTCCGGCGAGGCCATCGGCGGCAGGCCGCGCAGCACGCCGCGATGATCGAGGTTGCGGTCGAGTGCGGGCAGGGTGCCTGCGTATTCGATGTGCACACGCTCCGTGCCTGCAGGAACGCCGATCCGCCAGACACGCGCGCCGCCCTCGCTGGCACTGGCAGCTACCTTGAGCGGCTTGCCGTTTGCCGATGCCGCACTGATGCTGAGCGCGTCATGGAGCAGGAAGCGGAAGTCCTTCGTCGCGGGCGCGACGTCGGCCACTGCCTTGAAGCGTCGCGTGGCGGGATCGAGTTCGACTTGCAGGTCGAGCTGTGCGGCGTGCGCGAAGGCGCCGGCCAGCGCAAGCAGCAGGGTTGCGGCGGTTCTTTTCATTGTTTCGCCGGGAACTTGACTACGATGTCCAGCAGTTCGTCGCCGCGCTTGACGCGTATCGGCAGCCATGTGCCCGGCGGCTGGCGGCGCACCGAGGCAGCGACTTGCGGCGCCTTGCCGACAGCCGTGCCGGCAATCTCCAGCAGGTGGTCGCCGACCTTCAGTCCGGTGCGCTCCGCCAGGCTGCCTGCAGTGACTTCGGTCAGGCGCACGGCGCCTTCTGCGTCTTCCAGGCGCACGCCGAGGCGCGGCGGTTCCGGCTTGTCGTCTTCCTGCAGCGGCAGCGTGAATACCGCGTCGGCCATGCCGGCGGGGAGGTCCTTGCATTCGGCATCGGCGGGCATTGCCACCAGGGCGCCGACATTGGTGATGCCGAGGTCACGCAGCTGGTGCGGGATGCCGTGGCCGAAGCGCAGGTGGCCGCTGCCGACGATACCCACTGCCAGCGGCTTGCCGGCGGACTTCACCTGTTTCGCCAGTGCTTCCGCCATTGCGCGGTCCCAGGTCGTTTGCGATTCCACGAAGCGGCCGAAGGCGGGATCGGTCTTTGCTGCCTTCGTGCCCTTGTCTTCCTTCGCGCCGTGCCCGCTGGCATGCATGCGGTAGACGTCGAACAGGTAATCGCGGTACGCCTCCACCGGCGCCGCCGCGCGGCCTACGCCTTCGCGCTGCGCTTCGGGTACCTGGCTCCAGCCTTTTTCGCGGATCGCCTTGTTGAGCGCGTTATCGACATTCAGCGCGACCATCGGGATGCGGTTGATGCGCGCGAACTGGAACAGCGGGACATACAGGTCGGCCGGCGTGTTCCACACCTTGTCCCATTCGGACTGTTCGAGGAATTGCTTGAGCGTGAGCTCGCCCTTGACCCAGCGGTCGAGCACCGGCTGCACGCGGCGCGGAAACATCTCGAAGCCGATCACCATGTCCGGCCGCTTTACGTGCAGCGCAGAGAGCATCTGCACCTGCCAGCGGTGCTGGTCGTCCTCGTCGTGGAATTCGCCGAGCAGCACGACATCGCGCTTCGCCATGTCGGCGACGATGTCGGTGGCGGATGCGTTACGGGGTTTCTTGTCCAGTAGTGTCCATGCGGCGGGCGGATAACAGCCCACCGCCTGGGCCGGCGGCAGCGCGATGATCCACAGGGCAAGCGCTGCGGGCAGCGCGCGTTGGAAGAAAAGCTTCATAACACCCTTTCGTGCAACTTGCTTCCATGCAGCGTAGGGGAAGTCCAGATCCGGCGGAATGATCCGGATCTACCAAACGCAAAATTATCCGCGTGCCGCGCGCGCCTTGGTCAGCTCCATCATCGGCTGGTTGAGGCCCGCGACAGGAATGATTTCGCCGGTGCGGTCGAACAGCTTGTCCTTGTTCGCAGCCAGCGCTTCCGCTGCATCGGGGCCTCCGCCGATATGGATACCGTCGCTCAGGGTGATATTGGAACGCGAGAAAGTCCCGGCGCCCGCGCACAGCACGGTCTTGTTCGGGCCATCCTGCGACACCAGCCAGATCATGCCCGGCGTCACGTTCTCCGGCTTGAGCAGTTCGAGATCATCGGGGCTGAGGATGCCTTCCGTCATGCGTGTGGCGGCAGTGGGGGCGAGGCAGTTGACGCGGATGTTGAACTTCTCGCCTTCCAGCGCCAGCGTCTGCATCAGCCCGACCAGCGCCATCTTCGCGGCGCCGTAATTCGATTGCCCGAAGTTGCCGAACAGTCCGGAAGACGAGGTCGTCATCACGATGCGGCCATAGTTCTGCTGCTTCATGATGTCCCACACCGCCTTGGTGCAATACACCGCGCCCATCAGGTGCACGTCGACGATCGCGCGGAAGTCGTCCAGGCTCATCTTGGAAAACGTCTTGTCGCGCAGGAAGCCGGCATTGTTGACCAGGATGTCGACGCGGCCCCATTCCTTCATCGCCTGGTCAACCATCTCTTGCACGGCTGCCGGATCGGTGACCGAAGCCGCGCTCGCGATCGCCTGTCCTCCGGCGGCACGGATTTCCGCGACCACGCTTTCCGCCGGCGTCATTGCATTGCCGGAACCGTCGCGCGCCACGCCGAGGTCATTGACCACGACTTTCGCGCCGCGCGCGGCAAGTTGCAGGGCATGCGAACGGCCGAGACCGCCGCCTGCGCCGGTAACGATCGCGACCTGGTTGTCGAAGCGGATGGGAGTGCTCATGTGTCTCTTGTCATGGTAGTGGGGAAAGAAACTATGGTAGCGGAATTCGCACGACCGTTCTGGTGTGCGCGCCGGTTGTTGGCGAAATGTCATTCATTCCTGCGGCGAGATCGTCCATACTCACTACACGCCCACTTCATGGAGGAAAGCCATGCCGTCCGGAAAAATCCTCGTCGCGCAAGGCGGCGGACCCACCGCGGTCATCAACCAGTCCCTCGTCGGCGTGACGCTCGAAGCGCGGCGCTTCCGAAGCGTCGAGCGGGTATACGGCGCCTGGCACGGCGTGCGCGGCATCATCAATGAAGACTTCGTCGACCTCACGCAGGAGACCAGCCACAACCTCGAAATGGTGGCCAATACGCCTTCGTCGGCACTCGGTTCGACGCGTGACAAGCCGGACATGAAGTACTGCCAGGAGATCTTCGAAGTGCTGCGCGCGCACGAGATCGAACACTTCTTCTACATTGGCGGCAACGATTCCTCGGACACGGTGCGCATCGTCAGCCTGGAGGCGCAGAAGGCCAACTATCCGCTGCGCTGCATCCACATCCCCAAGACCATCGACAATGACCTCGTCGGCAACGACCATACGCCAGGCTTTCCGTCGGCGGCACGCTTCGTCGCACAGGCGTTTGCCGGCGCCAACCTCGACAATGCATCGTTGCCGGGTGTGTATGTCGGCGTCGTGATGGGCCGGCACGCCGGCTTCCTCACCGCGGCCTCGGCGCTGGGCAAGAAGTTCCCCGACGACGGACCGCACCTGATCTACCTGCCGGAGCGCACCTTCGTGGTCGACAAGTTCCTGGCCGACGTGAAGCAAGCGTATGAACGCTTCGGCCGCTGCGTGATCGCGGTGTCCGAAGGCATCCATGACGAATCGGGCGCACCCATCGCCACCCTGCTGGCCAAGGATGTGGAACGCGATGCGCATGGCAACGTGCAGCTGTCGGGCACTGGCGCGCTGGCCGACCTGCTGTGCGAAGAGATCAAGTCCAAGCTCAAGATCAAGCGTGTGCGCGGCGATACCTTCGGCTACCTGCAGCGCTCCTTCATCGGCTGCGTGTCGGATGTCGACCAGCGCGAGGCGCGCGAGGTCGGCGAGAAGGCGGTGCAGTACGCGATGTGGGGCGAGCGCGACGGTTCGGTGGCGATCAAGCGCACCGGTTTCTATTCCGTCGACTACGAGCTGCTGCCGCTGGAAGCGGTGGCCGGCAAGACGCGCACGATGGAAGATGAATTCATCGCGCCTTCGGGCACCGACATCACCGACGCCTTCCGACTTTACCTGCGTCCGCTGGTCGGGTCGAAGATGCCGGATGCTTTCCGCCTGCGGTTCAACCCGGTGCCGAAGCGCATGAACCGCGGTTGACGATCAGCGGCAAAAATAGTCCGCGACCATCGGCTCGTGGCTGCTCTGCGGCACGAAGAGGGTGAACGCGTCGATGCATTGCGAGATCGCGTCGCGCATGCCGTAGATCACAATGTTGCTGCCCGGGTCCCGGTTCCCGGGATGAGACATGACGAAGCGCGGCGTGCCGTATTCCGCCCGCAGCGCATGATAGGGCTGGCCACGCCATTCCCCTTGCATCTCTTGCTCGCGGCGCGCGCGCGCCTTGGCCAGCAATTCACTCTCATCGGTGAAGTCGCTCTTCGGCGCGGAAGACGCGGATGCCCCGAAAGTTCCGGAAGACCCGGATGAGGCTGGCGGCGCGGACGGTGTGGCGCAGGCGGACAGCAGCGCCAGTGCGGCGAGCATGACCGGCACGTGGTATGGAGCCCTGTATCGCATTCCCGTGTTTCTTCCCATTCGTAGTAGGGATACCCAGGTTCATTGTCGCGGGACGGTTTTGTTGTGATTTGTGCAAGCGCAATCGGGGGTATGGCGCAGATCAACGGCGCACGTGGCACAGCCAGGGGATAGCCGCGATAATAGGAAAACTTTCCCGCGCCCATCAATGAGAACGCCCAGCAACGCGCCCACCGCAACCTTCGGCCTCGAACCGGCCGGCTACCGCAAGCTGCTCGAACAGTTCATGCATGCGCAACGCATCCTCGTCTACAGCGGCGCGGGCATGTCGGCGGATTCAGGATTGCCGACTTACCGCGGCGCGGGCGAGCACTTGTGGACAGGCGACGTGCTGGAACGCGTATCGACACTCACCGGCTACGCGCGCGATCCGGCGTTCGCGATCGATTGGTATGTGGAGCAGTCGCACCGATTGCTGGCGGCACGTCCGCATGAAGGACACAAGGCACTGGTCGAACTCGAACGCTACTGGGATGTCACCCACGTGACGCAGAATGTCGACGTGCTGCTCGAGGAAGCCGGCTGCGCCGACGTGGTCCATCTGCACGGCCGCTTCGACCGCCTCAAGTGCCTGCAGTGCCGCTGGACCGGCAACGCGACCAATGCAGACGACCTGCGCCGGCCCTGCCCAAATTGCGGCGGCAAGCTGCGGCCCGCGATTGTCTGGATGGGAGAGATGCCCGGGGAAGAGGACGTGAACCGCGCCGGCAACGCGGCAAAGTCAGCCGGGCTGGTGCTGGTGGTGGGCACGCCGGCCGAGATGTATCCGGGGGCGGCAGTGGTGGAAACCGCGCATCGCGCCGGCGTCCCCGTCTGCGTCATCAATCCCGAATGGTGCGAGAACCTGCATTACGCGCAATGGCAGCTGTTCGGCGGCGCGCGCACGGTGCTGCCGGTCCTCGTGCGCGACGCCATCGCGCGCAGGCAGGCGGAGGGCCAGCCCCTGCCGTGGTTCCTGCGCTGGCTGCCCTCATGGGCCAAGTAGGTCGGCGCGCGGAAAGGCCCAGCGCGGCACGTAGCGCGGGCAATCCAGCTTCCTGAAGGCTTCGAAATCCATGGTCGTGAAGTTGACGCTGTCAGCGGGACCGTAGCGCAGGTCGGTAGCCGCTTTCGCGCCCACCGACGGCGCGCGCGAGAAGCGCATCCACGCCTCGAAATGGCAGTTCCCCTCCTTCAGCGCGCGCAAGGTATGCAGGTCGCCGACTTCCGCCGAATAGAAGGCGATCGACGGCCCGGCATTGGGCGGCAGCACGTCGCCCCAGCGGCTGACCGGACACTGCGTGATCGGCATCAGTTGCGGCGCCAGGCTCAGCACGCCGCGCCGCAACGCATATTTGCCCGCCTGCTCGTTGCTTTCGACGGACACAAAGGACCAGCATAGCGGATTGGCGGGATAGGCGGTCAGCGCGACATCGAGCACGCGCGTGGTCCGGTCGGCGTGGTGCAAGGTGCCATTGACGATGCGCCCGGCCTGCCAGGAACCGGCCGCCTGCAGGCCGATGAAAGCCGCGCCCACAGCAAACGCCGCTGCCAG
>NZ_LSTO01000002.1:251264-260608 GCF_002211445.1 Noviherbaspirillum denitrificans
GGTAAGGACCGCAGTGGTGACCACCAACACGGGAACGGGCAAGATCAGCGCGGGCAGCGTCAGCACCGGTTTCGTCCCCGCGACGGTCACCCCGAGTGTCACGCTCAATTACAACGCGGCCACAAACGAACTGACCGGTTTCCCTGCCGCACTGCCGGTGAACGTCACGAGCGGCGGCGTTACCACAACTTTCGCTGCAGGTACCCCGGTCACCTACACGGCGGGTGCCACCATCAGCTTCGGCAATGTCAGCTTCTCGATCAGCGGCACGCCGGCCAACAACGACCAGTTCACGATCGGCCGCAATACCACCGGTGTGGGCGACAACCGCAATGCATTGCTGCTGGGCGCGCTGCAGACGTCGAATACGCTGGGCAACGGCAGCATTACGTTCCAGGGCGCTTACGGGCAAATGGTCAGCCAGATCGGCAACAAGACCCATGAGCTGGAAGTGTCGAGCAAGGCCGAAACCAAGATGCTGGAGCAGGCGATGCAGGCGCAGCAGGCGGAATCCGGCGTCAATCTCGACGAGGAGGCCGCCAACCTCATGCGCTACCAGCAGGCATACCAGGCCGCCGCCAAGGTCATGCAGACGGCAGGCCAGCTGTTCGACCTGCTGCTTACCCTCGGCGGCTAGTAAGGATTCAGGAGCGATAGAACATGGGCATCCGCATCAGCACCAATACCATTTTTGATCGTGGCGTCGCGCGTATGGGCGAGCTGCAGAGCGATCTCGCGCGAACCCAGCAGCAGGTGTCCACCGGCCGCCGCATCACGTCGCCATCGGATGACCCGGTGGCTGCAGCGCGAGCGCTGGATGTCACGCAGTCGAAGGAAATCAACGAGAAGTTCGCGATCAACCGCCGCAATGCCCAGGAAGGCCTGGTGGCGTCCGAAGGCGCCTTGCAGAATGTGACGACGCTGCTCCAGGACGTCAAGACGTTGGTGGTCAGCGCCGGCAATGGTGCGCTCGACGACACGCAGCGTGGATATATTTCGACGGAACTGAAAGGCCGGCTTGAAGAGCTCATTGGCCTGGCCAACAGCCGCGACGGCGCCGGCGCCTACATTTTTGCAGGCTATCAGTCGGCGACCCAGCCGTTCACCGCATCGGCGACGGGCGCCACCTATGCAGGCGACCAGGGGCAAAGGCAAATGCAGGTTGCCACCAGCCGCCAGATCGAAGTCGGCAAGCACGGCTACGAGATGTTCGAGAGGATCGCCAGCAAGGGCGTGTTTACCGGTTCCAGCATCAGTACCGGTACGGGGACGATTTCGTCGGCGGTCGTTGCCGATGCGCGGCTGGTGAAGGGGCATGGCTACGACATTGAATTCACGGTGGGCGGCACGACGACCTACGAAATTTTCGACGTCACCAACGATCCCGGGAAGACCACGCCGATTGCGACCGGCAACTACACAAGCGGCAGCACGATCAATGTCGACGGCCTGGATTTCAGCATCAGCGGAGCGCCCGCCAACGGCGATATCTTCACGATCCGCCCGGACGGCAACCAGAGCGTCTTCACCACGCTCAAGAACCTGATCACGGCGCTGGATACGCCGGTCACGACGCCCCTTGAAAAGGCCAAGCTCACGTACGATCTCGACCTCGCCAACGTCAATGTCGACAAGTCGCTCGACCACGTGCTGACCGCGCGCGCGGCGATCGGATCGAGCCTCAAGGAAATCGATTCGCTCGACAGCATGGGCGACGACCTGAATTTGCAGTATGCGTCCGCGCTCTCCGATCTGCAGGACCTCGATTACGTATCGGCCATCAGCAGCCTCACCAAGCAGCAGACCGTGCTGCAGGCGGCGCAACAATCCTTCGTCAAGGTCTCGGGCCTCTCGCTGTTCAATTTCCTCCAGTAACAGGTAGGTATCCGAAGAAAAAATCGCGCTTTCGGGCGCGATTTTTTTTGCTCCGCTTTATCTCACAGGCTGTAGCGAAAACTGGCGCACGACATTGAGGCCTTCAATGAACAGGCGTTCGAGGGGCGTAGAAAGATACGGCAGTACAAGGGCGAGGACGAGAAAGCCCGCCCCCAGGGTGATGGGGAAGCCGATGCCGAACAGGTTCAGCTGCGGTGCTGCGCGGGTCAGTATGCCCAGCGCAATATTGGTGATGAGCAGGGCGGCGATGATCGGAAGGGCCAATTGTGCGCCTGCACTGAAAATCAATCCTCCCCAGTTGGCGAGGTCGCGGAAGCCCTTCATGTCACCCGCTGCCGAAATCGGCATCGACACGAAGCTGTCGGCAAGCGTCGCGAGCAGGACCAGGTGAATGTTCAGCGCCAGGAAGATCATGAGCGCCAACAGTGACAGGAACTGGCTGATGGCGGAGGAGCGCCCCCGCGTCTGCGGATCGAAGAAAGTGGCGAAGCCGAATCCCATCGTCAGGCCGGCGACTTCGCCCGCCATTTCCACCGCAGCGAACACGATGCGCATGGAAAAACCCATCGCAAGCCCGATCACGAGTTGCTGTGCAAGGATCAGGGCGCCGGCCAGCGACATCGGATCGGACGCGGGCACCTCCGGCACTGTCGGCGCAATCACGAGCGCCAGCATGACGCCGAGCGCGGCCTTGACGCGGACTGGAATGCTGAGGTTGCCGAAGAGAGGCGCCGTTGCAATCAGGCCGAGAATGCGTGTCAGCGGCCATACGAAACCGGCGATCAGTGCATACAGCTCTGTATTCGAAAAGGAAATCATTGTCGACACGCCAACGCAGCTGTCCTCCGGGCCGGCCGGAGGTCTTGCAGTGCGCTTATCCCACCATGCCGGGGATGCCCGAGAACATCTGGCGCATGTAGTCGACCATGATGGTCAGCATCCATGGCCCGGCGATAATCATTGCGGCAAATATGCCTATCAGCTTGGGGATGAATGACAGGGTCATTTCATTGATCTGCGTCGCGGCCTGGAAGATGCTGACCACCAGGCCGACCACCAGGGCTACCAGCAGCATGGGGGCGGAAACCATGAGGGTCACTTCGATTGCCTGGCGGCCGATCGTCATTACGCTTTCTGGAGTCATGGCAAATCCTTAATAAAAACTTTGTGCAAGGGAGCCGATCAGCAGTTGCCAGCCGTCGACCAGCACAAACAGCATCAGTTTGAACGGAAGGGACACGATCGCCGGCGACATCATCATCATGCCCATCGACATCAGGATACTGGCGACCACCATGTCGATGATGAGGAAGGGGATGAAGATCGCAAAGCTGATCTGGAACGCAGTCTTCAGCTCGCTGGTGATGAATGCCGGAACGAGCACGCGCAGCGGCACATCTTCCGGCCCGTTCAGTTGCGGCGAATTGGACAGCTTCACATACAGCGCAAGATCGGACTGCCGCGTCTGCTTCATCATGAACGTTTTCAACGGGCCGGTGCCGCGCTCCAGCGCCTGCGACATGTTGATCTTGTTTTCCGACAGCGGCTGGTAGGCGTCGGTGTAGATCTTGTCGAATACCGGCCCCATCACGAACAGCGTGAGGAACAAGGCCAGGCCGATCAGCACCTGGTTGGGCGGCGCCGTCTGGGTGCCCAGCGCCTGCCGCAGCAGGGACAGGACGATGATGATGCGCGTGAAGCTGGTCATCATCAGCAACACCGCCGGCAGCACCGACAGTGCCGTCAGGAGGATCAGCGTCTGCAGGCTGAGCGAATAGGTCTGGCTGCCCCCTGGGCCGGGCGTGCTGGTGACGGCGGGCATACCGGTTTGTGCCGCTGCAAGCAGGGGCAGGCCGGCGATTGCCAGGGGAAGGATGAAACCGATTAGTCTTGCTGGGGATTGCGCGAGGCGCGGGAATTTAATTGCCATTGCGCTTGTCGATAGTTTGCTTGAGCCACGCCGCGAAGTTCTTCGTATCGTCGCCACCAACGGAAGCAGCCTGGATTTCCTGGCGCGGCATGGTCGACAACGCAGTGACACGTCCCGGCGCAACGCCCACGACGATCCATTGGTCGGCGACTTCGACCACCATCACGCGTTCGCGGTTGCCGACGCTGACGCCGCCCACGACCTTCGCGACGCTGCTGCCGCCTGCACCAGCCATGCCCATGCGCTTGAGCACCCATGCAGCGCCGGCCATCAGGGCAAGCACTACGGCCAGGCCGAGCACGACCTGCAGCATGCTGCCCGTCGAGGTCGCTGGTGCCGCCGTAGCTGCCTGCTCGGCCGCCAGTGCCGGTACGGCGGTCAGAAGGGTCATGAATGGAAGGAAAGCCTGGCGCATCATTTGTTCAGTTTGCGAATGCGTTCGGACGGCGTGATGATATCGGTGAGGCGGATACCGAACTTGTCGTTCACCACCACCACCTCGCCCTGGGCGATCAGGCAGCCGTTGACGAGCACGTCCATCGGCTCACCGGCCAGGCCGTCGAGTTCCACCACCGAACCCTGCGCCAGTTGCAGCAGGTTCTTGATTGCGATCTTTGTGCGCCCCAGTTCCACCGTCAGCTGGACGGGAATGTCGAGGATGAAGTCGATGTCGTTGTGCGTGCCGGTCTTGATTCCGGCGCCGGAAAAGTCCTGGAACATTGCCGGGCTGGCAGGCTTGGACGCGGCGGCTGCGGCTTCGGCCTGGCTCTGTTCGGCCAGGGCCGCGCCCCAATCGTCGTCGGCCAGGCTTTGGCCATCATTTTCGTCAGCCATGTTCATCTCCTTGCATGAGTTCGTTTGAGCTGTGCGTCAACAGTTTTTCCACGCGCAGCGCGTACTGGCCGTTGAATTTGCCGTAAGTGCATTCCATCACGGGGACACCGTCGACCTTCGCCTGCACCGTCTCCGGGATGGCGATCGGGATGACGTCGCCCGCTTTCATGTTGAGGACCTCGCCGAGTGTCATGCGGGCGGTGCCGAGGTCGGCCACCAGCTGCACTTCGGCGGTCTGGATCTGCTGCGTCATCAGGCGCACCCAGCGCTTGTCCATTTCGAGCGTTTCGCCCTGCAGGCTGCTGGTGAGGATGTCGCGGATCGGCTCGATCATCGAGTAGGGTGTGCAGAAGTGCATTTCGCCGCTGACCGGGCCGAGTTCGATCGTGAACGTCGTTGCCACCACGACCTCATTGGGGGTCGCGATGTTGGCGAACTGGGTATTCATTTCCGAGCGCACATACTCGAATTCGACCGGGTACACCGGCTCCCACGACTTGGCGTAGGTTTCGAACACGATACCGAGGATGCGCTGGATGATGCGTTGTTCGGTCTGCGTGAAGTCGCGGCCTTCCACACGGGTGTGGAAGCGGCCGTCGCCGCCGAACAGATTGTCCACCAGCAGGAACACCAGGTTGGGGTCGAAGACCATCAGCGCGGTGCCGCGCAGGGGCTTCATGTGCACCAGGTTCAGGTTGGTCGGCACCACCAGGTTGCGGATGAATTCGCTGTACTTGTGCACGCGTACCGGACCGATCGATACTTCCGCACTGCGGTGCAGGAAGTTGAACAGGCCGATGCGCAGCAGGCGGGCGAAGCGTTCATTGATGATTTCCAGCGTCGGCATCCGGCCACGGACGATGCGCTCCTGCGTGGCCAGGTTATACGGACGTACCCCGGAGTCGTCTTCCTGGGCGACATTGTCGTCCTGGTCGCCGGTGACGCCCTTGAGCAGGGCATCAACTTCTTCCTGGGAAAGGAAATTATCAGCCATGGTATTGCTACTGGATGACGAATGAGGTGAAGAACACGCCGGTCACGCCTTGCGGCGAGCTCTTCGGCGTGAACGGCTGCTTGATCAAGGCAACGATTTCTTCCTGCAGCTTGTTCTTGCCTTCCGGCGTCGAGATTTCGGATGCCTTCTTGCTCGACAGGAGCATCAGTACGCGGCTGCGCACCAGCGGCATGTAGAGCTTGATCTGCTCGACTTGCTTCTCGTCGGCGACCTGCAGGGTGAACTGCACCTGCAGGTATTGGTCTCCGGCTTCCGGCTGCAGGTTGACCGTAAACGGATCCATCGCGATGAATACCGGCGGCTTGGCCGGCTCGTGCTTGGCCGGAGCTTCGTGCTCGCCGGACTTGTCACCCATGAAAAACCATGCGCCGCCGCCACCGGCTGCGACGAGCAGCGCAGCGCCAACAATCATGAAGAGCTTTTTCTTCGATTTCGGGGGCGCGCTCGCACCCCCGCCGGCGGATTCGTCGATGGGGACGACTTTCGGGTTTCCTTTCGGAGCTGTTGCCATCTTGTTCCTCTATCCTGCATTCCAGCCGGCCGGCGTCATGTGCGCGGGCGGCTGTCGTTCTTCGTGCGGTACGTGATTATCAATTCCTTGTAACGGCAGGATGTGTCGAAAAGAGAGGGTAAGTCAACGCATTTCCATGCATACGGTCCAAAGAAACCGCGCTTGCCGCCCGTTTTACACGAAGGTGTCGACCAGCCCGGTTCCCGATGAGGCAGGCTGGACGCGGCTGATCTGCACCTGTCCTTCGCCGCGTCCGTTCTCGCGGCCATCGAACGGGCCATGGTTTCTGGCTGCCTGCGCTGCCTGCTGGTCGAAGCTGCCTTGCTGGTTCGGTGCGCCGCTGCTGACATTTGCCTGTCCGAGCTGGATACCTGCTTCGCCGAGCATGTCGCGCAACTTGGGCAGCGCCGCTTCAAGCGCCTGGCGCACTTCAGGCTGCGCGGCGATGAAGGTGGCGTTCGCTTGCGAATTCGATACGTTCAGCACCACTTGCAGCGGGCCGAGGTCAGGCGGGTTGAGCGTCAGCGATGCGCTTTGCTGTTCGCCGGCGACCATCCAGACGACTTTCTGGCCGAGCGCCTGGTCCCATGCGGGCGTGCCGACGCGCGGAGTCAGCTTTTCGGTTGCGTTGGCAGCCTGGTGTTGCACAGCTTGCAATGCAGCCTGCGGCGGCAATTGAACGGTTGCCGAAACGGTATTGAGCGAATCGTTCATGGCCGTGGCGAAATCACGGCCCTTGGTCTCAGCCTGCTGCTGGACCGGCTGTGCGTTCAGATCCTCTACCTTGGCGTTCCGCACGGTGGCTGCCGGAACGTCTTTCGCGCTCAGCTTTTCCGCAGTTCTGAGCTGCGCGGCTGCGCCCTCGGATTTTGGCTGCAGGCCGGCGGTGATGACGGGGGCATCGGTTTGCAGCGTGCTCTGGGGGCTGGCGCTCGACGGGGTTGCAGCCTCGGCCGGCTTCAGATCGGTTTGCGGAACGGCTGTCGGAACGACGGCGGCGGCGACCACGGCCTGCGCGTCGGGAGCGGGTTCCGAAGGTATGGCGGTCTGTGCTTCGGCCGCCGGCGCCGCCGGAGTCTGCAATTCGTTGATGTTGGCGACTAGTGCAAGCATGTCCGACGGCAGTGCGGGAGTGCTGTCCGCGGCCTCGTCTTCCGGCGCTGCCTTGTCGGCACGCTTGCTGTCCTTCGCGGACTGGGCATCCTGTGCCTTGGCCGGCGCCTTTGCCGGCTCGCGCGCCTGCGCAGGGCCAGTCGCTTCCTTGTTCTTCGGCGCGTCGGACGAGCCGTTGCGCTGGGAGACTTCGCGCGACAGGACTTTGCCGAAAGGTTCGGGGGCAGGGCTGGAGTCGGCCTGTTTGGCCGGTGCCGGCGCAATCAGGTTTGCGGTGTTGGTTACCTGGGAGGTTTGCATGCTCACTGTCCTACCGTTTGTAGTTTGACTGCCGGGTCGCGAATTCGTCCATGAGCTTCTGGTCGAGCTTGTTCGCCTTGTGCTCTGCTGCCTTCTGCATGCGCGTGGCCAGCGTGTCGTAGGACATGCGCTTGCGCTCGCACGATTGCCACTCGCTGCGTTCGTCGACGATGCGGCGCTTGGCGTCGTCGACAATCTTTTGCTGGCCGTCGATCGCCATGTCCAGCTTCTCGAGGAAAAGCTGGAAATTGCGATATCCCGCTGCAGTGACGCCGCCGGCAAGGCTGGTCTGGAAGCGCGCCTCGTATTCGTCGCGGTACTGCAGCAGCATTGCCAGCTTCTGTTCAGTGTCCTCGCACGCACGGATAGCAAGGCCCAGCCGTTTGGCGGCCTCGTCGGTCTGGCTTGTTGCCAGTTCGATAAGTGTGTCGAGCGCAGAGTTCATTGCCATGATTCATTATAGTTCTGCGCCGGAGGGGGCTATCCGCCGAAAAGCGTGGCAAGTTGCCCCAAGCTCTCCTGAATGCCTGACCGCTCGTGGATGCCCTGCTGGAGGAAGGATTCGATCCTCGGATTCAGGGCGATCGCCTCGTCCAGCACCGGGTCGGAGCCGGGGCTGTAGGCGCCGACACTGATGAGGTCGCGGTTGCGCAGGTAGCGCGAATAGAGCTGCTTCAGCCGCCGGGTCAGCTTCTGGTGGTCTTCGCTCGTGATGTTGTGCATGGCCCGGCTGATCGACTGTTCGACGTCGATAGCGGGATAGTGGCCGGCTTCCGCCAGGCTGCGGTTCAGCACGATGTGGCCGTCGAGGATCGCGCGCGCCGAATCGGCGATCGGATCCTGCTGGTCGTCGCCTTCGGTCAGCACGGTGTAGAACGCGGTAATCGATCCGCCGCCGTCGCGGCCATTGCCGGCACGTTCGACCAGTGTTGGCAATTTGGCAAATACCGAGGGCGGATAGCCTTTGGTGGCCGGGGGCTCGCCGATAGCCAAAGCGATTTCGCGCTGCGCCATTGCATAACGTGTCAACGAATCCATGATGAGCAGGACGCTCTTGCCCTGGTCGCGGAAATATTCGGCGATGGTGTGGGTATAGGCGGCGCCCTGCAGGCGCATCAGCGGCGGCGTGTCGGCGGGCGCGGCGACCACGACCGAGCGGGCAAGGCCCTCGTTGCCGAGGATCTGCTCGATGAATTCCTTTACTTCGCGGCCCCGTTCGCCGATCAGCCCGACCACGATCACGTCCGCGCCGGTATAGCGCGCCATCATGCCAAGCAGGACGCTCTTGCCGACGCCCGAGCCCGCAAACAGGCCCATGCGCTGGCCGCGGCCGACGGTCAGCATGCTGTTGATCGCACGGACGCCGACATCGAGTACATCAGTGATCGGCGCGCGCATCAGCGGATTGGCAGCGCGCACGCTTAGCGGCGCTGCATGCGAGGAGTGCAGCGGCCCGAGGCTGTCGAGAGGGCGGCCGGCGGCGTCCAGCACTCGGCCAAGCAACTCGTCGCCCACCGGAAGGTGGCGGCCGCGGTCGCTCGGACGGCGGCGCGGATGGTTGACGGTGCCGGGGCGGGGCAGGCTTTGCACGACTTCCACCGGATAGACGCGGGTGCCGGGAACGACGCCTTCAACGTCGCTCTGCGGCATCAGGAACAGCTTGTCGTTTTCGAACCCGACGACTTCTGCTTCGATCTTCGCGCCGCTCGGCAGCGGAACGGTGCAGGCACTGCCGACCGCCAGTT
>NZ_LSTO01000002.1:260618-273650 GCF_002211445.1 Noviherbaspirillum denitrificans
TGATCACCATCGAACTGCCGAATGCGGCCGCGATGCCGCCCAAGGATGAGGTGCAGCGCATCTGGAAGGACATGCTGGCGTGGATCGAGCGCAGCGTGCCCGCCGGCAATGCTTCGCCGATCCAGCGCACCTCGAACAAGGCCTTGGTGGACCACTGAAACTTGTTGAGTTTTGCCCGAGGGGTGTAGGTTATAATTCGGGCTCCAAGGAGCGTTGCAGCACGGTTCCCCCATGATCGTGTCAGGCTTGGATTTCTTTTTCGCAACGGCGCTCACGTTACTTTTTTCTCTATTTTCGGAAAGGAGGGCGTGATGAGCGCCGTTATCTCGAATACAACTTCCCAGGATTTCTTCGTCGCCGATCTCAGCCTGGCCGATTGGGGCCGCAAAGAGATCAAGATTGCCGAAACGGAAATGCCCGGCCTGATGGCGATCCGCGAGGAATACGCTGCGTCCAAGCCGCTCAAGGGCGCGCGCATCACCGGCTCCCTGCACATGACCATCCAGACCGCGGTGCTGATCCAGACGCTGGAAGCGCTGGGCGCGCAGGTCCGTTGGGCATCCTGCAACATCTATTCCACCCAGGACCATGCCGCGGCAGCGATCGCCACCAACGGCACGCCGGTGTTCGCGTTCAAGGGCGAAAACCTGGACGAGTACTGGGACTTCACCCATCGCATTTTCGAATGGCCGGACGGTGGCTATTCCAACATGATCCTCGACGACGGCGGCGATGCGACCCTGCTGCTGCACCTCGGCACCCGTGCGGAAAAGGACCTGGGTGTGCTGGCCAATCCGGATTCCGATGAAGCCGTCTGCCTGTTCAACTCGATCAAGAAGAAGCTGGCCGAATCGCCGAACTGGTACTCGACCCGCCTCGCGCAGATCAAGGGCGTGACCGAAGAAACCACCACCGGCGTGCACCGCCTGTACCAGATGCACAAGGAAGGCAAGCTGGCCTTCCCGGCAATCAACGTGAACGACTCCGTCACCAAGTCCAAGTTCGACAACCTGTACGGCTGCCGTGAATCGCTGGTCGATGGTATCAAGCGCGCGACCGACGTCATGATCGCCGGGAAAATCGCGATCATTGCCGGCTACGGCGATGTGGGCAAGGGTTCGGCCCAAGCCATGCGCGCCTTGTCGGCGCAAGTATGGGTCACCGAAGTCGATCCGATCTGCGCCCTGCAGGCAGCGATGGAAGGTTATCGCGTCGTCACCATGGACTACGCAGCCGAGCATGGCGACATCTTCGTTACCTGCACCGGCAACTACCATGTGATCACCCATGAGCACATGAAGAAGATGAAGGACCAGGCGATCGTCTGCAACATCGGCCACTTCGACAATGAAATCGAAGTCGCCGCGCTGCGCCAGTACACCTGGGAAAACATCAAGCCGCAGGTCGACCACATCATCTTCCCGGACGGCAAGCGCATCATCCTGCTGGCCGAAGGCCGCCTGGTCAACCTCGGCTGCGGCACCGGCCATCCGTCCTACGTGATGAGCTCGTCCTTCGCCAACCAGACCATCGCGCAGATCGAGCTGTTCACCAACACCGCCGCGTATCCGGTCGGCGTGTACACGCTGCCCAAGCACCTGGACGAGAAGGTCGCGCGCCTGCAGCTCAAGAAGCTGAACGCGCAGCTCACCGAGCTGACCGACGAGCAGGCTGCCTACATCGGCGTGAAGAAGGAAGGCCCGTACAAGGCTGACCACTACCGTTACTAAGACGGCATCTCCTCCGCTCTCGCGGAGGAGGTGTCCCCACGAAGCAAGCCGCGGGATCGGCATCCGGTCCCGCGTCAAACAAGGGCGAGGGAGGAAGACCATGCGCCTGCTTGTCACCTGGCTGATCAATGCGGCCGCGCTGTTCGCGCTGCCTTACCTGATGCAATCCGTGCGCGTCGAAAGCTTCTCCACGGCGCTGGTTGCCGCGCTCGTGCTCGGCTTGGTCAACGTGCTGATCCGGCCGATCCTGGTACTGCTGACCCTGCCGGTCACGGTGCTGACGCTCGGCCTGTTCATTTTCGTCATCAACGGCCTGCTGTTCTGGGCGGTCGCCAATTTCGTCGGCGGCTTCCAGGTGGCGGGATTCTGGTCGGCGATGGGCGCGGCGATCCTGTACAGCCTGATTTCGTGGGCCCTGTCTTCCCTGATACTCAAGTAATCATGAAACAGAAAAATTTCAGTATCGAGTTTTTCCCGCCCAAGACACCTGAAGGCGAGGAAAAGCTGCGCGCGACGCGCGCGAAGCTGGCCGAGCTCAACCCGAAGTACTTTTCGGTGACCTTCGGTGCCGGCGGTTCGACGCAGAAGGGTACGCTGGAAACCGTCCTCGACATCAAGCGCGAGGGGCATGAAGCAGCGCCGCACCTGTCCTGCGTCGGCGGCACGCGCGAGAGCATCCGCGCCATCCTCCAGGAGTACAAGTCGAACGGTATCCGCCGCGTGGTCGCGTTGCGTGGCGACCTGCCTAGCGGTTACGGTGCGGCGGGCGAATTCCGTTATGCGAACGAGCTGGTGGAATTCATCCGCGCCGAGACCGGCGACTGGTTCCACATCGAGGTTGCCGCCTATCCGGAAATGCACCCGCAGGCGAAGTCGCCGCAGGACGACCTGCAAAACTTCGTGCGCAAGGTGAAGGCCGGCGCCAACGCAGCAATCACCCAGTACTTCTACAACGCCGACGCCTATTTCCGCTTCGCGGACGAGGTGCGCAAGGCGGGCGTGGATGTGCCGATCGTGGCCGGTATCATGCCGATCACGAATTACTCGCAGCTGATGCGTTTTTCGGAAATGTGCGGCGCGGAGATCCCACGCTGGATTCGCCTGAAGCTGGCCAGCTTCGGCGACGACACCGAGTCGATCAAGGCGTTCGGCCTCGATGTCGTGACCGGGTTGTGCGAGCGCCTGCTGGCGGGTGGCGTGCCCGGCATGCATTTCTACTCGCTGAACCAGGCGGCCGCGACGACGGCGTTGTGGAAGAGGCTGAACCTGTCCGCGTAACGGGAGTCGGGAACGCCGGTGCTACGCCGGCGTTTCTTTTTCGGTCACCAGGTAGTCGAGCGCCACGTCGTGTGCATCGGCGTCGAATCGGCTGCGGGCACATTCGTAAGCAATGCCGACGGTGAGCGGACGCGGCGCCCGTTCCAATGTGCGATCGTAGAAGCCGCCGCCGTATCCGAGCCTGAACCGCGCATCGTTGAAGCCGACGCACGGTACGAGCAGCGCCTCCGGCTGCACTTCATCGCCGGCGACAGGAATCGCTACGCCCAAAGAATCTTTTGTCATCGCATCACCCGGCTTCCACGTTAAGAAGCGCAGCGGCGAATGCTTGTCCACCACGATGGGAAGCGCCAGGCGGACACCGAGCGCAGAGAGCGCGGCATAGCACTCAAGCAGGTCGGGCTCGCCGCGAATGGGCCAATACACGCCCATGCTGCCGACCGGATGCATTTTGTGCCACGCAAGTACATGCGTGCCGATCAGGGCATCCGCGCGGCGGCGAACTTCAGTCGGAATCGCTTGTCTGTTCGCAAGCAGCTCACGCCGCAGGGCGGCTTTTTGTGCGGTTTTTTCCTGCATGGTCACATGCTATCCTACAAACGTAGACCAGTTTTGAAGGCTTATAGATGTTTCAAATGAAATGGATCGTCGGCATTGCCTTTGCCGCGGCCACGTCGGTGTTGTTTGCACCGGCTGCGCTGGCAAAGAAGCCGGCTGCCTTTGCCAACGATGACGAAGTCTTCGTGGCGCTGCGCGAGGCCTCGCGCAATGGCGATGCGCCGCGTGCGCAGGAACTCGCTTCCCGCCTTGGCAATTATGCCATTCCCTCCTACGTCGAATATTTCCGCCTGCGGCCGCGCATCAACGCCGCATCCGAACAGGAAATCCGCGATTACCTGAACCGTTACGAAGGCAGCGCGATCGCCGACCGCCTGCGCAACGACTGGCTGCTCGAACTCGGACGCGCGCGCAACTGGACGCAGTTCGACGAGCAATATCCGCAGTTCATCCTCAACGACGACAACCAGGTGAAATGCTATGCGCTGATGTCGAAAGCGCAAAAGGGCCAGAACGTCGTGGATGACGCGCGCACGGTGCTGGTCAACATGCAGAACTACGGCGAAGCCTGCCCGGCACTGATCGCGACGTTGGTGCAGATCGGCCAGTTCACGCTCGATGACGTGTGGGCCTATGCGCGCATGGTCGGCGAATCAGGCTTTGCCAACACGCTGCGCCGCATGGCGCCGGTGACGGAAGCCAGCGAGTCGGTGCTGGTGCAGGCCTACGAAAAGCCGGATGCGGTGCTTGCGCGCGGCCCGGGCAACACGCGTGCCTCGCGCGAAGTCTTTATCCTTGCACTGGGACGCAGCGCAAAGAACGACCCGTCGCGTGCCGTCAGCGCGCTCGTCAAATCCGCGGAGCAGCTCGGCGAGCGCGAGCGTGAGCTCGCATGGGCGCAGATCGCATTGCAGGCGTCGATGAAGCTCGCCCCCGACGCCATTGTCTACTGGCACCGCACCAACGGCGCGCAGCTGTCGCCCGACGGTTATCAGTGGAAGGCACGCTCCGCGCTGCGCGCCGGCGAATGGAAACTGGTGAAATCCACCATCGAGTCGATGCCGCCATCGCTGCGCAACGACCCGGCGTGGATTTACTGGATGGGCCGCGCCCAACACGCAGAAGGCAACCAGGAAGAGGCGAAGAAGTTGTTCGGTTCGATTGCCGACCAGACCAATTTCTATGGCCAGCTCGCGCTTGAAGAGCTGGGCCGCAAGGTCGCCATACCTGCGAAGGCGCAGCCGCTCACGCAAGCCGAACTGGCGCCGATGGCCGAGAACGCCGGCTTCCGCCGTGCGCTGAAGTTCTTCGACCTGAACATGCGCTTCGAAGGCTATCGCGAATGGAACTGGGAGCTGCGCAAGATGAACGAGCGCCAGCACCTCGCCGCCGCGGAATTCGCGCGCCAGAAGAATGTGCTCGACCGCATGGTGAATACCTCCGACCGCACCAAGTCGGAAGTCGATTTCTCCCAGCGCTTCCCGACGCCGTTCCGCGACGTGATGCATGCCGCGACGGAAAGGCTGAGCCTGGACATGGCCTGGGTGTACGGCCTGATCCGGCAGGAATCACGCTTCATCATGAATGCGCGTTCGAACGTCGGCGCGTCCGGCCTGATGCAGTTGATGCCGTCCACCGCGCAGTACGTCGCGCGCAAGATCGGCATGGGCGGCTTTTCGCAGAGCCAGGTCAACGATATCAACACCAACATCACGCTCGGCACCAACTACCTGAACATGGTCCTCAATGACCTGGAAGGCTCGCAGGCACTGGCAACCGCAGCCTACAACGCCGGCCCCGGCCGTCCGCGTGCGTGGCGTTCGACGCTGACGCGCTCGGTCGAAGGCGCGATTTTCGCCGAGTCGATTCCGTTCAGCGAAACGCGCGACTACGTGAAGAAGGTGCTGTCGAATGCAACCTACTATGCGGCGCTGTTCGAGGACAAGCCGCAGTCTCTGAAGGCTCGCCTCGGTACAGTGGCGCCGAAGGGCTTTGTGCCGAGCGAACTGCCCTGACGCCATTCCTCTTGCACAGGAACAAAGCCGCATTCTTCCGGGTGCGGCTTTTTTTGTTTCCAGCGGGATTATTGAAGCACGTAATGGCTTCCCGAATGGCCGATGCTGGAGTAAAAAGGACGATGGATTCGCATAACACCGAGGAGGATGCACCATGGCTTACCGGAATGTTCTTGTCATCGGCGGGACGGGCTTCATCGGCAGCCATATCATTGCCAAACTGGTCGATTCGGAATGCCGCGTGACCGTGCCGACGCGCCGCGAAGGGCATGCAACGCACCTGTTGCTGTTGCCCGACGTCGAGCTGGTGGTCGAAGGCAATGTCCACGACGACGCCGTGCTCGACCGCTTGATGCACGGACAGGACGCCGTCATCAACCTGGTCGGCATCCTGCATGGCCGGCCCGGGCCGGCCGGGTCGCGCTATGGCCGCGACTTCGAGCGTGCCCACGTCGAATTGCCGAAGCGGATTGTCGCCGCCTGCGCGCGCAACGGCGTGCATCGCCTGCTGCACATGAGCGCGCTCGGTGTCTCGCCCGATGCGCCGTCGATGTACCTGCGCTCCAAGGCCGACGGCGAGGCTGCGGCGATGTCCGATCCCGCCGTTCATACGACGATTTTCCGACCCTCGGTGGTGTTCGGCGACAACGACCGCTTCCTGAACATGTTCGCCTCGCTGCAACGCATGTTGCCCCTCATGATGCTGGCCGGTGCGGATGCCCGGTTCCAGCCGGTCTACGTCGAGGATGTGGCGCGTGCCTTCGTGATTGCGTTGCAGGACAACCGTACCATCGGCAAGGTGTACGAACTCGCGGGGCCGAAGGTGTACACGCTGCGCGAACTGGTGCGCCTGGCCGGGGAGTATTCCGGCCACCGCCGGCCGGTGATCGGCGTGCCCGATGCATTTGCGCGCCTGCAGGCATTCTTCCTCGAGCACATGCCGGGCGGGCCGCTGATGAGCCGCGACAACCTCGACTCCATGCAGGTCGACAATGTGCGCACGAGCACGCTGGCGGATGAGCTCGGCATCCAGTGGACACCGATTGAAGCCATCGCGCCGAATTACCTGCGCGGACGTTCGCATTACGGGGCGGCCGCGGCCTGAACAGTCTTGGCGGTTTGGCAAAGTCGCCCAAAAGCTTTATCCTCGAATTCCGCACTGCGGCAAACGCCGCCGAGCGACAACAATTCGACCAACGGACAGAAGCATGCAAAGCACAGAACTCGACCCGACCCTGTCGCAAACCCTCGATGCCGCGGGCAAGGCCGGCATCAAACTGGTCATCGGCAACAAGAATTACTCATCGTGGTCCATGCGGCCCTGGGTAGCCATGACGGCGTTCGGCATTCCGTTCGAGGAAGTGCGCATCGCACTGGGCAAGCCAGAAACCTCATCCATGATCGCGCAGCATTCGTCGGCAGGCCGGGTGCCGGTGCTGGTGGCCGGGCAGACCACGGTGTGGGATTCACTGGCGATCTGCGAATACCTTGCCGAACAATTTCCCGACAAGGGCCTGTGGCCGCATGACGCGGAGGCGCGCGCCATCGCGCGTTCCATTTGCGCGGAAATGCACTCGGGCTTCACCGGCTTGCGCAACGCAATGTGGATGAACATCCGCGCCAGCTTCCCCGGCAAGGGCCGCACGCCCGATTCCCAGGCAGACATCGCGCGCATCTGCGAGATCTGGGAAGACTGCCTCGCGCGTTCGGGGCCGCACCATTTCCTGTTCGGCGATTTCTCGATTGCCGATGCGTACTACGCGCCTGTCGTGATGCGATTCCGCACCTACGGCGTGTGGCTGCCGCCGGCGCTGCAAGCCTATGTCGACCGCGTCGTCGCGCATCCTGCAGTGGCCAAGTGGATCGACGGCGCGCTCAAGGAAACCGAACGGCTGGAGAAGTACGACAGCTATCCGGACTGATTCAATGAAGACCTATGTCGTCGGCGGTGCCGTCCGCGATGCCTTGCTCGGCCTGCCGGTGCAGGATCATGACCATGTGGTGGTCGGCGCCACGCCAGACGAGATGGTGGCGCTCGGCTTCCGGCCGGTGGGCAAGGATTTCCCCGTCTTCCTCCATCCCCGCACCAATGAGGAATATGCGCTGGCCCGTACCGAGCGCAAGACCGCGCCCGGTTACAAGGGCTTCGTGTTCCATACCTCTCCCGACGTCACGCTGGAACAGGACCTCGTCCGGCGCGACCTGACCATCAACGCGATGGCGCAGGCCGAGGACGGCGGCATCGTCGATCCCTTCAACGGCCAGGCTGACCTGCAGGCGCGGGTCTTTCGCCATGTGTCCGAGGCCTTTGAGGAAGATCCTGTGCGCATCCTGCGCGTGGCGCGCTTTGCCGCACGCTTTACCGAATTCAGCGTTGCTCCGGAAACCGTCGCCCTCATGCAGAAGATGGTGGCCGCCGGCGAGGTCGATGCGCTGGTCCCGGAACGCGTCTGGCAGGAACTGTCGCGTGGACTGATGGAAGCGCAGCCGTCGCGCATGTTCGAGGTGTTGCGCAGCTGCGGCGCGCTGGCGCGCATCCTTCCCGAACTCGATGCGCTGTGGGGCGTTCCGCAGCCGGAAAAACATCATCCCGAGATCGACACCGGGGTGCACGTCATGATGGTGGTCGATTACGCGGCGCGCCAGGGCTTCAGCCTGCCGGTGCGCTGTGCGGCGCTGATGCACGACTTCGGCAAGGGAGCGACACCGCCCGACGTCTGGCCGAAGCAGCACGGACACGAAGGGACGGGCGTCGCCCTGGTGGAGCAGGCCTGCAAGCGCCTGAAGATTCCCAACGATTGCCGCGACCTCGCCGTCATGACCGCGCGCGAGCACGGCAACATTGCCCGGGCCTTCGAACTGCGTGCCGACACCGTCGTCAGGCTGTTCGAACGCTGCGACGCCTTCCGCAAGCCGGATCGCTTCGGCGACATGCTGCTGGCTGCCGAATGCGACCACCGCGGCCGTGCAGGTTTCGAAGACCAGCCCTTCCCGCAGCGGGAATACCTGCACCAGGCGCTGCGCGCCGCGCTATCGGTGAAAGCGGGCGCGATTGCCCGGCAGCATGCAAGCGATCCGAAACGTATCGCCGGAGCAGTGCATGCGGCGCGCCTCGAGGCGGTGACGGAGCTTGTCAATCAGTTAAGGGCAGCCGGCTGACGGCACTGTTGCGGAATCGCCGGGTCCCTTGCTGATTTGAAATGTGATCGCCGGGATTCTTGCTATTCTGTAAGAGTGACTCCGATACTTCATTCGGTCCGTTCCCCGCGGCTTCGCGCTGCGTCCCGGGCGCTGCGGCTGGCCGCTGCGCTTATGTGGTCCTGTTCTGCCGTTTTTCCGGCGGCGGCCCAATCCCGTCCCCTCGATGAGCCGATCCGGCCGCTGCCGGACAAGCTCGATGTCGACCCGGTGCGGGTGGCGCTCGGCAAGCGGCTGTTCTTCGATACCCGATTTTCCCGCGATGGCAAGGTGAGTTGCGCCAATTGCCACGATTTCGGCAAGGGTGGTGCGGACGGGCGGGAACGCTCCCCCGGCGTCGACGGCCGCCTAGGGCCCGCCAACTCTCCCTCGGTGTTCAATGCCGTCTTCAATTTCCGCCAGCTGTGGAACGGCAAGGCCCAGACGCTGCAGGACCAGGTCGACATGGCGATTGCCAGTCCAAATGTGTTCGATACCAACTGGGACAGCATCCTCGCCAGGCTCGGGCGGGATGCCGTGCTGGCCAGGGCCTTCAGGCAGGCTTACCCTGACGGGCTCACGCGCCGCAACGTGACCGACGCGCTGGTCGCATTCGAACGCACGCTGGTCACGCCCTCGCGCTTCGACGCCTGGCTGCGGGGCAACGCCGACGCCATCTCGGCGGAAGAAAAGCAGGGCTATGCGAAGTTCAAGAGCTATGGCTGCGTCGCCTGCCACCAAGGCATCAATGTCGGCGGCAACATGTTCCAGGTGTTCGGGGTGGTGCGTCCCTACCTCGGGCGCGATGGTGTCGAGAAGGAATCCGACCTCGGCCGCTTCCTGGTCACGCGGCGCGAATCCGACAAGCATGTGTTCAAGGTGCCCAGCCTGCGCAACGTGGCCCTGACGGCGCCGTATTTCCATGATGCTTCCGCCCGCACACTGGAGGAAGCGGTCGATGTCATGATCAAGTACCAGCTCGGACGTACGGCACCGAAGGAGGACAGGGCGCTGATCGTGAAATTCCTCCATACGCTGACCGGGGCGCCGCCACCAGGCGCACAACCGGAGCCTGGGCAATGAAGCCGCCGCGCATCCCGCTGCTGTGGCTGGGTTTTGCCGCCTTGCTGGCCGTCTCGGGCTACCTCTACTACCGGACGCAGGCGCTCGACACCGACATGCAGGCAGAGTTCGTTCCGGCATTGCGCGAACTGAAGCAGCTCGATGCGGAATGGAATGCGGCGATCCTCAAGTCGCGTGTCGGCCTGCACAGCAACTACGATCCGGTCAGCACGCCGATGCCGGCCGTCCGGCACTTGCGCGAGCGCCTCGTCGCCACGGTCAGGATGGGACAGGGCAGCGAACTGCAGGAAGCGTTGTACGCGATGGAGCAGGCCTTCGAGGAAAAGGAAGACCTGGTGGAGCAGTTCAAGTCGCGCAACGCCGTGATCCGGAATTCGCTGCGCTATTTCCCGACCGCCGTGGATGAGTTCAGGACGCAGGCGCGGCAATACGCGGCAGGTGGCGGCCGCTGGGCCGGCCTGCAGGATGCAGTGCGCGATATTGACCGGTTGTTGACCGACATCCTCCTCTTCAACCAGATGCCCGAGCAGGAACTCGGCGACCGGATCGCCGCGACGATTGCCGGTCTCGAACGCGGAGAGGGAACGGTTCCCGCCGCGTTGCAGGAACAGTACGCGCTGATGGGCCGACACGCCGGCATCATCCTGCGCCAGCGTGCCGTCGAAGATGCCCTGCTGGCGCGAATCACGAACACGCCGACCGCCAACCGCATCGATGTGCTGAACGACGCACTTGACGACGCCTTCCAGGAAATGCTGCGCGAGAAGGAGCTGTACCGGTTCTACCTCTTCGTGTACTCGGGATTCCTGCTGGCGCTGCTCACCTATGCCGCATGGCGCCTGATGCACAGCTACAAGGTGATCGCCCGCGTCAACCGCAGCTTGCACGCCGCCAACGAGACGCTGGAGCAGCGCGTGGCCGAGCGCACGGCGGAACTGGCCCGCCAGTCGGCGCAGCTCGAGGAACTGGCCACGCACGATACACTCACCGGCCTCATCAACCGCCGCCACCTGCTCACGCAGATCGAGCAAGCCATCGTGCGTGCCGAGCGGCGCGGCTGGGTGGTGGCGCTGATGTTCATCGACCTCGACGGCTTCAAGGCCATCAACGATACCTACGGCCATGCCATGGGCGACCGCGCGCTGCAGGAAGTCGCGCTGCGGCTGCGCCGCCACATACGCAAGGACGACGCGTTCGCCCGGCTCGGGGGCGACGAGTTCGTGATCCTGATGAACGAAGTCAATTCCCGGCAAGGCGCTATCCGCGTTGCCGATGCCGTGCTCGAGGAATTGCACGGCTTGCGCGAACTGGATGGACATCCGGTCCGGCTGTCGGCGAGCATCGGTATTGCCGCAGCCAATGGCGCAGCCGCGCCGATGCCTTCACCCGATGCCTTGCTCGGCCTGGCGGACCAGGCCATGTACCGCGCCAAGCAGGAAGGCAAGGCCTGCTGCCGCTTCAGCGACGAACGCGCATGGCAGGAAAATGCCGAACAGCACTTTTCTGCACAATGACGGCTTTGCTGTTTTTGAAATTTTCCCTTTAAAAATCAACTAATTGCTCATGTCATTTTAGAGTACTATTGCCGACTGGCAATGGGAGTATTGTCTGTAGGTGTATTGCCTACGGACAATGCTTTGGACAACTCTACAGGCGCATCCGAACGCCGAAGGACAACCGACATGCGTACCAACATCCTGCCAGCGCACCAGGGAGACGACCGGGATTTATCGAGACCCGACCACGCCCAGCCCCACGTGGCGGAAGTGGCTGACCTGCTGGTGGCTTACCTCGAGCAGATTGGCGTTGAATATGTATTTGGCGTACCCGGCGGGGCGATCGAGCCGCTGTATAACGCCTTGGCCCGCAGCCAGCGCCGTGGCGGCATCCGCCACATCCTTGCGCGCCATGAAGCAGGCGCGGCCTTCATGGCCGACGGCTACGCGCGCGAGACGGGCAACATCGGCGTCTGCTGTTCCACCTCCGGCCCCGGTGCGACCAACCTGATCACCGGTGTCGCCGGCGCCTACGACAACAACATTCCGATGCTGGTCATCACCGGCCAGCCGGCGCTGCCCGCATTCGGCAAGCACCCGTTGCAGGAGTCAGCATGCACCGGCGTCAATGTGCTCGGCATGTTCCGCCATTGCACGCGCTACAACTCCCTGATTTCCCATCCCAAGCAGCTCGAGCCCAAGCTGATCGCTGCGCTGCAGCGGGCCACGCGCGCGCCGCGCGGACCGGTGCACCTGACTGTGCCGGTCGACGTGTTCCGCAGCCACAGCGCGCAGCCCGCGCCTTCCTATGACCTGCGCCAGCTGCTCGCGCCGTCGTCGATGATCGATGACGACGCGGTCGATTCCCTCTACCGCATGGTGAACGAGGCTAAGAAGATCGTCCTGCTGGTCGGCGGCTGGTGCGGCGAAGCGGTAGGCTCGATCCTGCAGTTCGCGGCGCTGAAGGGCGCCACCTTCGTGACCACGCCGGACGGCAAGGGCCTGGTGAGCCCGCACCATCCGCTGTTCCGCGGTGTGTTCGGTTTCGGCGGCCACGTGTCCGCGGACGCCGCGCTGCGCGACGAATCGGTCGACCTGATCCTCGCCGTCGGCGCCAGCATGGGCGAATGGAACAGCGGCGGCTGGAGTGAAAGCCTGCTCAACGAACGCCTCGTGCATATCGACGAATCCGAAGACAACCTGGCGCGCACGCCGATGGCACGCCTGCACGTGCGCGGCCGCATCCTGTCGGTGTTCAACCGGTTGGTCGAGCGGCTGCACGACGAGGAAAAACACGCCGCCTACGAGATCGAGCGCCGCCGTGCGTCCCGCAAAGTCATGGGCAAGGCGTCCGATCCCGACAGCATGCTGTCGGACATGGACAAGTACCTGAGCGATGCAACGCCGGTCAAGCCGCAGAGGCTGATGCGCGAACTCGGTCTGCTGTTCCCGCCGACCACGCGCTTCCTTGCCGATACCGGCAACAGCGTGTCCTGGTCCACGCATTACCTGCATCCGCGCGACCGCCGCGTCGGCGAGCGCAGGTTGCTCGGCGGTGAACGCAAGCGCACCGCCGGCCGCCGCCGCACATCGGGCGGATGGCTGCGCGTGACCATGAATTTCGCGCCCATGGGCTGGGCCATCGGCGGCGCCATCGGCACCGCGGCCGCCAACCCGGATGTGCCCGTCGTATGC
>NZ_LSTO01000002.1:273660-282082 GCF_002211445.1 Noviherbaspirillum denitrificans
GTTGCCGTCGTGGCCAGCGCCGGCATTGCCATGTGGCGCACGCCGCTGATCGGCCAGGGCGTACTGCTGCTGCTCATCTGTTCCGCCGTGGCCTTTCTTGGTGGCATCGTCGAGGATTTCACCAAGCGCGTGACGCCGGGACGTCGCCTGGCGCTGACCATGGTGGCTGCCGCCATGGGCTACTTCTTGATCGATGCCAGGATCGAGCGCATCGACTGGCTGTTCTCGCAGTGGACGATCACCTGGCTCTGGATCGCGTTACCGCTCACCGTGCTGGCGGTGGCCGGCATCGTCAATGCGATCAATATCATCGATGGCTTCAACGGTCTGGCGACAGTGGTCGCCATCAGCATGCTGATGTCGCTCGCCTACGTGGCGCTGCAGGTGAACGACACCTTCGTGCTCGTGGCCGCGCTGATCGTTGCCGGCGCGGCGGCCGGTTTCCTGGTCTGGAACTATCCGGTCGGCCTCATCTTCCTCGGCGATGGTGGTGCCTATTTTCTCGGCTTCATGCTGGCGGAACTCACGGTCCTGCTGGTCATGCGCAATCCGCAGGTATCCACCTGGTACGCAGTGCTGCTGCTCATCTATCCTGCCTTCGAAACCTTGTTCTCGGCTTACCGCCGCCTGTTCCTGCGCGGACAGTCGCCGGGCACGCCGGACGGCATCCACCTGCACAGCCTGATCTTCCGCCGGGTGGTATTGTGGGCGGTCGGCGGGCGTGACGCGCGCGCGCTCGACCTGCGCAATGCGCTGACTTCGCCGTACCTGTGGCTGCTATCGCTGATGGCCGTCGTCCCGGCCACCGTGTTCTGGCGGCACACCTGGGTGCTCATGCTGTTGAGCCTGCTGTTCGTCATCACCTACGTGTGGCTGTACGCGCGCATCGTGCGCTTCCGGTCGCCGCGCTGGATGTTCTTCGGCCGAAGAATCAAATAGCCGTTCCTGCATTCAGTAGAATCTGCAATCCACCTTTTTCTGATCGATCATGTCCACCATTTCGCAAAGCATTTTCAAGGCCTACGACATCCGCGGCATCGTCGGCAAGACACTTGACGCCGATGTCGCCCGCCAGATCGGCCAGGCCTTTGGCACCGCCGCCCTCGCCAAAGGCGAACAGACCGTCGTCATCGGCCGCGACGGCCGCCTGTCCGGCCCGGAATTGGCCGCGGCGCTCGCCTCCGGCCTGCAGCGCGCCGGCGTCAACGTGATCGACCTCGGCGTGGTCGCCACCCCGATGGTCTACTTCGCCACGAATGTGCTTGATGCGACATCCGGCATCATGGTCACCGGCAGCCACAACCCGCCCGACTACAACGGCTTCAAGATGGTGCTGGCCGGCGAAGCGATCTATGGCGACGCGATCCAGGGCCTGTACCAGACCATCGTGCGCGACGACTTTGCGTCGGGCAACGGCAGCTACAGTACGCATGACATCAAGCAGGCGTACATCGAACGCATCGTCGGCGATGTGAAGACCAGCCGCAAGATGAAGATCGCGGTCGATTGCGGCAATGGCGTGGCCGGCGCCTTCGCGCCCGAACTGTTCCGCGCGATGGGTTGCGACGTGATCGAACTGTTCTGCGAAGTCGATGGCAACTTCCCCAACCACCATCCGGATCCCGCCCATCCGGAAAACCTGCAAGACCTGATCCGCTGCCTGAAGGAAACCGACGCAGAGATCGGCCTCGCCTTCGACGGTGACGGTGACCGCCTGGGCGTGGTGACCAAGGATGGCCAGATCATTTATCCGGACCGCCAGCTGATGCTGTTTGCCAAGGATGTGCTGACCCGCCATCCGGGCAAGGAAATCCTGTACGACGTCAAGTGCACGCGCCATATCGGTCCATGGGTGAAGCAGCACGGCGGCGTGCCGCTGATGTGGAAGACCGGGCATTCGCTGGTGAAAGCCAAGCTGCGCGAAACGGGAGCGCCGCTGGGCGGCGAGATGAGCGGGCATGTATTCTTCAAGGACCGCTGGTACGGCTTCGATGACGGCTTGTATGCGGGTGCGCGCCTGCTGGAATTGCTCACGCGCATGGATGATCCATCGGCCGAGCTGAATGCCTTGCCGCAGGCATCGAGCACGCCGGAACTGCACCTGCACCTGCAGGAAGGCGAGAGCTTCGCGCTGATCGGCCGCCTGCAGGAGGAAGCCAAGTTTCCCGATGCGGAGCAGGTGGTGACGATCGACGGCTTGCGCGTGGAGTATGCGGACGGTTTCGGGCTGGCGCGTTCGTCGAACACGACGCCGGTGGTGGTGATGCGATTCGAAGGCGAATCGGCGGAGGCGCTCAAGCGCATCCAGGAGGAATTCCGCCGCGCCATCCTGGCCGTGAAGGCCGATGCGGTGCTGCCGTTCTGAATCGCGCGCCTGTGAAAATCCTGATCGTCCGCGTTTCGTCGCTCGGTGACGTCGTGCACAACATGCCGATGGTCGCCGACATCCTGCGTGCGTACCCGGACGCGCAGATCGACTGGGTGGTGGAAGAAGCCTACGTGAACCTCGTGCGCCTGAACACCGGCGTGCGCAACATCATTCCGTACGCACTGCGCCGCTGGCGCAAGAGCCTGCTGTCGGTGCCCACGCGCGCCGAAATGCGGGCGTTTTACCGGCGCCTGCGTGACGAGGAATACGACATCGTGTTCGACACCCAGGGCCTGCTGAAGACCGGTGTCGTCATGCGCATGGCGCGGCTGAAGCCGGGTGGCAAGCGCGTGGGACTCGCCAATGGCACCGAAGGCTCCGGCTATGAAGCCGCATCGCGCGTTTTCCACACCATGAGCGTGCCGGTCGACCCGCGTACCCATGCCGTGCTTCGCGGACGACTGGTGACGGCGGCTGCACTCGGTTATCCGATCGATCATCCCGCCGACTTCAGCCTGCGCGCGCCAGACATGCCGCAGGTCCCGGCCTGGCTGCCGGCCGAACCCTATGCGGCGTTTTTCCATGCGACCGCGCGCCCCTCGAAACAATGGGCGCCGGACCGCTGGGTCGAGGTTGCGCGCCTGCTCGCGGCGCGCGGCATGCCGGTGCTGCTCCCCTGGGGCAGCGAGGCCGAGAAGCAGGCCGCCGAACAGCTCGCAGCGCGCATGCCAAATGCTCGAGTGCTCCCCAAACTGCCGATGATGGAGGCAGTCCTGCTGGCCCAGCGCGCGGCGCTCGCGATCGGTGTCGACACCGGCCTGACGCATATTGCCGCCGCCTACAACCGTCCGACAATCGAGCTTTATTGCGATTCGCCGCGCTGGAAGACCGAAGGCAACTGGTCGCCCAGCATCGTCAACCTTGGCGATGCCGGTGCACCGCCATCGGTTGCCGATGTGGCCGGCGCGATCGACCGGCTGCTCGGCGCCGCGCAAACCACGCCGCAGACCGCATGATCCGTCATCTCTATTCGTTCGCCTGGTGGCTGGCGCTGCCGCTAGTGCTCGCGCGCCTGTGGTGGCGCGGCCGCAAGGAACCGGGATACCGCGCGCACATGGCGGAACGCTTCGGCTTCTATGCGAAGCGCCCGCAGCGCGACGTGCTGTGGGTGCATGCCGTATCGGTCGGCGAAACCCGTGCCGCGGAGCCGCTCATCGATGCCTTGCTGCGCGAGTATCCGAACCACGCGATCCTGCTCACCCATATGACGCCGACCGGCCGCGCGACCGGCAAATCGCTGTTCCAGAAACATGGCGACAGGTTCGTCCAATGTTACCTGCCGTATGACACTGGCTTCATGGTCGGCCGCTTCCTGAAGCATTTCAGGCCGCGCATCTGCATCCTGATGGAAACCGAAGTGTGGCCGAACCTCATCGCGCAGTGTGCTAAGCACCGTGTGCCGGTCGCACTGGTCAATGCGCGCCTCTCGGAACGTTCGCTGGCCAAGGCGGAACGCCTGTCGGCGCTGATGTCGGATGCCGCGCGCGGTTTCTCCTGCGTGGCGGCGCAGACGGACGCGGATGCGGACAGGCTGCGCCGCTTTGGCGCGCCAAATGTGAGCGTGACGGGCAGCATCAAGTTCGACGTAACGCCGCCTGAGCAGGCGCTCGCCACAGGCGCGTCATTGCGCGCGATGATGGGAAACCGTCCTGTCCTGCTGTGCGCCAGCACGCGGGAAGGCGAAGAGGGCCTGATCCTCGATGCGCTGGATGAAAGCGGCCTCGAACATGTGTTGCTCGTCATCGTCCCGCGCCATCCGCAGCGCTTCGATGAAGTGGCGGCGAAGGTGGCTGCCCGCGGACTGTCGCTGCAGCGCCGCTCGCAGCTCGGCGCGGCATTGCCCGATGATATGCGGGTCTTGCTGGGTGATTCGATGGGGGAGATGTTCGCGTATTACACCGCGTGCGATATTGCCTTCATTGGCGGCAGTCTCCTGCCGCTCGGCGGGCAGAACCTGATCGAGGCTTGCGCAGTTGGCAAGCCGGTGCTGGTCGGGCCGCATACGTTCAATTTCAGCGTCGTCAGCGAGGAAGCGATTGCCGCCGGGGCTGCGTCACGTGTGGAGACAGCTTCCGACATGCTTCGCATTGCGGCCATGCTGCTATCCAATGATGCGGAGCGCAAACGCATGGGCGATAACGCGCTGGCGTTTGCGCGGCAGCATCGCGGCGCGACGGAGCGAACCATCGGATTGTTGAAGCCGCTGATTCGCTGAATTGAACGGTGCGCGGGGGCGCACCCTACCCGCTTACTTCGCCGTCGTCTCGGCCAGCCCGCCGCCCAGCGCGCGGTACAAATCCACCGCATTCGTCAGACGCTGCAATCGCGCCTGCACCAGCGCCTGTTCCGCCGAAAACAATTCCCGCTGCGCATCCAGCACATCCAGCGAACTCGCCACGCCGTTGCGGTAACGCAGGTCGGCCAGCTTCAGGCGTTCCGCCTGCGCTTCCAGCACCGCGCGCTGCGCGTCGATCTGTTCGTCCAACGTCGCACGCGCGGCGAGCGCGTCCGCGGCTTCGCGGAAGGCGGTCTGGATCGATTTCTCGTACTCGGCAATGGCGACGTTCTTGCGCACTTCAGCCAGGTTGAGGTTGGCACTGTTGCGGCCGGCGTCGAAGATCGGCAGCACCAGTTGCGGCACGAAAGACCAGCTGCGCGAGCCGGATTCGAACAGTCCCGACAGGTCGCCGCTGGCGGTGCCGGTGGCGGCGGTCAACGAGATGCGCGGGAAGAAGGCCGCGCGCGCGGCACCGATGTTGGCGTTGGCCGCACGCAATCGCTGTTCGGCGGCGCGGATGTCAGGGCGGCGTTCGAGCAAGTCGGAGGGGAGGCCGGCGGGAATCTCGGTGACGATGTTCTGTTCCGACAGGGATTGCGCCGCCGGCAGGTCGGTGAGCGGCTTCCCGGCGAGCAGCGCAAGCGCATTCGACGCCTGCGCGCGCTGCCGCGTCAGCGTCGCCAGCGACGCCCGCGCCGATTGCAGCAGCGTCTCGTTCTGCCGCAGGTCGAGGGCCGAGGAGGCGCCCACATCGAAGCGCTGCTTCGCCAGTTTGTACGCCGACTCGCGGCTTTCGAAGGTCTTGCGCGCAAGTTCGTACTGCTCGTCGAACGCGCGCTCCGCGAGGTAGGCCTTCGCGACTTCCGCCACCAGCGAAATCCGCGCGGCGCGGCCGGCTTCCTCGGTCGCCAGGTATTGCGCAAGCGATGCGTCATTCAGGCTGCGCACGCGGCCGAAGAAATCGAGTTCGAAGGCCGACAGGCCGAGCCCGACCTGATACGTGCTGCTGACGATGGGCGAACCGGTGGGCGATACGCCGCCGGGCGTGCGCGAGCGCGTCGCGCCTGCAGTCGCATTGAAGTTCGGCAGCAGGTCGGCCGACTGCACGCCATACTGTGCGCGCGCTTCCTCGATCCGCAGTGCGGCAATGCGCAGGTCGCGGTTGTTCTCCAGCGCGGCGGCGATCAGGCTTTGCAGGCGCTGGTCCGGGAAGAAATTGCGCCAGCCGGTCGCGGTGGCGTCGCCCGCTTCCGCCACGGTCGGATAGGCCGCGGCGACAGGAGATGCGGGCCGCTCGTAGGTCGGCGCCATCGAACAGGCCGACAGCACCGCAGCGGCCAGCAGGGAAAGGGTCAGTTGCTTGCTCATGCCTTGTTGTCCTCTTGCAGATGCAGGTGCTCCTGGTAGAACTTCCGTTGCCGCTCGCTGCCCTTGAACAGGCTGCGGATGACGACGAAGAACACCGGCACCAGGAACACGGCCAGCACGGTTGCGGTGATCATGCCGCCCATCACGCCGGTACCGATCGCGCGCTGGCTGGCGGATCCGGCGCCGCTGGCGATCACCAGCGGCAGCACGCCGAGGATGAAAGCGAGCGAGGTCATGATGATCGGGCGGAAACGCAGCTGCACCGCTTCCAGCGTCGCTTCGACCAGGCCCTTGCCCTGCGCCTGCAGGTCTTTTGCGAATTCCACGATCAGGATCGCGTTCTTCGCCGACAGGCCGATGATCGCGATCAGGCCGACCTTGAAGTACACGTCGTTCGGCATGCCGCGCAGGGTCGCGCCGAGCAGCGCACCGAGCACGCCCAGCGGCACCACCAGCAGCACGGAAATCGGGATGGTGGTGCTTTCATACAGCGCCGCCAGCACCAGGAAGACAGCGAGCAGCGAGAGCGCGAACAGGGCAGGGGCCTGGGCGCCGGACGTCTTTTCTTCCAGCGACTGCCCGGTCCATTCCATGCCGATACCCGGCGGCAGCTGGCCGACGAGTTTTTCCATTTCGTCCATCGCCTCGCCGGTGCTGCGTCCCGGTGCGGCATTGCCGGAAATGCGCATCGACGGATAGCCGTTGTAGCGGAACAGCTGCACCGGACCGACGATCCACTTCGCCGTCATGAAGGCGGAGAAGGGCACCATGTCACCCTTGGTGTTGCGCACGTAGAGCTTCATCAGGTCTTCCGGCTGCATGCGTTGCGGGATGTCCGCTTGCACGATCACGCGCTGCTGGCGGCCCTGGTTCGGGAAGTCGTTCACATAGGCCGAACCAAGCGCGGTGGACAGCGTCGTGTTGATGTCGGCGAAGGGCACGCCGAGTGCATTCGCCTTGTCGCGGTCGATGTTCAGCTGCAGCTGGGGCGTCGGTTCCAGGCCGTCGGGACGCACGCCCTGCACAATCTGGCTCTTGCCCGCCATGCCGAGCAGCTGGTTGCGCGCGGCAAGCAGCGCATCGTGGCCGACGCCGGAACGGTCCTGCAGGCGCATCGTGAAGCCGGTCGCATTGCCCAGTTCCGGGATCGGCGGCGGGCTCAGCGGAAACACAATCGCATCCTTGATCTGCGAGAAGGCGCCGAACGCGCGGCCGGCGATCGCGGTAGCCGACTGGTCGGGGCCGCGTTCGCTCCAGTCCTTGAGCGGCGTGAACACCAGTGCCGCGTTCTGGCCGCTGCCGGAGAAGCTGAAGCCGGCCACCGCCACTACGCGCGCCACGCTCGGCTGCTGCAGGTAGAAGTTCTCGATCTGCTCGATGACCTGGATCGTGCGGTTGGTGGCCGCGCCCGGCGGCAGCTGCACGTTGGTGATCAGGTAGCCCTGGTCTTCCTGCGGCAGGAAGGCGGAGGGCATGCGGATGTAGAGCAGGGCGACGCAGGCGACGATCAGGCCGTAGACAATCAGCCAGCGGCCGGCCCTGCCCAGCATGCGCGCGACCCAGCCCTTGTAGCCGGTCGACGTGCTGTGGAAGCCGCGGTTGAACCAGCCGAAGAATCCGGACTTGGCATGATGGTGTCCCGCCTCCACCGGCTTGAGCAGCGTCGCGCACAGCGCCGGCGTGAGCGACAGCGCCATCAGCGCGGAAAACACCATGGACGACACCATCGACAGCGAGAACTGGCGGTAGATCGCGCCGACCGCGCCGCCGAACAAAGCCATCGGGATGAACACCGCGATCAGCACCAGCGTGATGCCGATGATCGCGCCGGTGATCTGGCCCATCGCCTTGCGCGTTGCATCGCGCGGCGACAAGCCTTCCTCGCTCATGATGCGTTCGACGTTTTCCACCACCACGATCGCATCGTCGACCAGGATACCGATCGCCAGCACCATGCCGAACATGGTCAGCACGTTGATCGAGAAACCGAAGAGCAGCATGGTGGCGAAGGTGCCCATCAGCGCCACCGGCACCACGATGGTCGGGATCAGGGTATAGCGGATGTTCTGCAGGAACAGATACATCACCAGGAACACCAGCAGGATCGCTTCGAGCAGCGTCTTCACCACTTCCTCGATGGAAATCTGGATGAAGCGCGAGGTGTCGTAGGGAATGTCGTACTTGACGCCAGCCGGGAAATATTTCGACAGCTCGTCCATGCGCTGGCGCACCGCCTTCGCCGTCGCGAGCGCATTGGCGGTCGGCGACAGCTGCACGCCGATGGCGGCGGTGGGTTTGCCGTTCAGGCGGGCGGACGTCGCGTACACCTGGCCGCCGATCTCGATGCG
>NZ_LSTO01000002.1:282092-285402 GCF_002211445.1 Noviherbaspirillum denitrificans
CGTCGTGGTGGAAGAGGTTTCGGTCGGCCACTTTATCTGGCTGACGGCAGCCGGTGGCGATGACGGGCGGCCCCTCGAAGACTTCGCTGTCCGCACGCTGCAACTGCTGTGCAGCCATTGCAAGGTGGAACAGGACAAGACCTGCCTGATCCAGGAGCAGGAGGCGATCGTCGACCATATCAGCGACGGCCTGCTGGTCATCGAGCGGGACGGCGTGGTGCGCTACATGAATTCGACCGCCGGACGCCTGCTGAACCTCGTTCCCGCGCAGAGCATCGGCAAGCGCTTTGCGGACCTGCTCGACTTCACGCCGATCATCCAGCCGATCTTCGAATCCGGTGTCGGTTACGTAGACCGCGAACTGATCATCGATTCCCCCGGCCGCCACCTGCACCTGGTCGATACCGCGATTCCCATCAAGAACGCGCGCGGCGAGGTGGTCTCGATCGTCAATACCTTCCGCGGCATCCAGCGCGTGCGCAAGATCGCCGACAAGCTGCAGGGCAACCATGCGCGCTATACCTTCGACAGCCTGATCGGCAAGTCGGAGGCGCTGCGCGTCGCCGTCGACGCGGCGCGCAAGGCGGCGCGCGGCTTTGCCAATGTGCTGCTGAATGGCGAGAGCGGCGTCGGCAAGGAAGTGTTCGCGCAAGCCATCCATAACGCGAGCGAGCGCGCCGACGGCCCCTTCATCGCGATCAATTGCGCCGCGCTGCCACGCGACCTGATCGAAAGCGAGCTGTTCGGCTATACCTCCGGCAGTTTCACCGGCGCCCGCAAGGAAGGGCGTCCCGGCAAGTTCGAGTCGGCGACCGGCGGCACCATCTTCCTCGATGAGATCTCGGAGCTGCCGCTCGATGTGCAGGCCAAGCTGCTGCGCGTATTGCAGGAACGCGAGGTGGTACGCATCGGTGACACGCGGGGCATCCCGGTGGACGTGCGCATTATCTCTGCCTGCAACCGCGACTTGCGCGACATGATCCGCGAGCGGCTGTTCCGTGAAGACCTGTTCTATCGCTGCAATGTCATCGGTATCACGATTCCCGCACTGCGCGAGCGGCCCGACGACATCCCGGTGCTGGCCAACCACTTCCTGTCGAAGTCGGCGGCGCTGCTGAACAAGCCGACCTTCCGCTTCTCTCCCGGCCTGGTGCAGAAGATGTGCCGTCACGCGTGGCCGGGCAATGTGCGCGAACTCGAGAATTGCGTTGAACGCATGGTGAACCTGTGCGAAGGCGATGAAATCACCGAGGAGGACTTCCCCGAGTTCGACCAGCGCAAGGACGTTCCGGCGGTGGCGGCCGGCGCCTTGCCGATGTCGCTGCGCGAGGCGGAGCGTACCGTGATCGAGGCGGTGTTGCGCGAGTGCCGTTTCAATATCACCGAGAGCGCGCGCCGGCTCGGCATTTCAAAACCCACTCTGTATTCCAAGATCCGCGAACACGAGATCTCGATGGAGCGCGGGCTGCGTCAGTAGCAGTGTTCCTGTGCCGGGAAGGTGCCGCGCTTGACGGCATCGACGTAGGCGCGAACGGCACCGGCGACGCTGGCGCTGCCTTCCATGAAATCCTTCACGAACTTCTTCCTGCGCCCCGCGGATATGCCCAGCATGTCGTGCAGCACAAGCACCTGGCCCGAGCAAGCAGGTCCTGCGCCGATACCGATAGTCGGAACCGCGAGCGATGCGGCGATCTCTGCGCCAAGCGTTGCCGGTACGGCTTCGACCACCATGAGACCCACGCCGGCGTCTTGCAGGGCAGCCGCATCCTGATGGAGCCGGGTGGCGGCATCGGCCGTGCGGCCCTGCACCTTGAAGCCGCCCAGCTGGTGCACCGCTTGCGGCGTCAAGCCGATATGCCCGCACACCGGGATGCCGCGGGTGACGAGGAAATCGACGGTCGCGGCGAGCCACGCGCCGCCTTCAAGCTTGACCATCTGCGCGCCGGCCTGCATCAGCGTCACTGCATTGCGGTACGCGTCGAGCGGCGTGGCGTAGCTGCCGAAGGGCATGTCGGCGAGCACGAAGGCGGCGCGGTTGCCGCGCGCGACCGATGCAGTGTGGCTCGCCATGTCCATGATGGTGACCGGCAGCGTGGTGGCGTGCGCCTGGAGCACATTGCCCAGTGAGTCGCCGACGAACAGGATATCGACGCCGCAACTGTCCAGCAGCGCCGCGAAGCTGGCGTCGTAACAGGTGAGCATCGCGATTTTTTCGCCGCGCGCGTGCATGCCGTGCAAGCCGGCAATGGTCAGCTGGCCGCCTTGGCGTTGTTCCGCCTGCATGGGGAGTCCTCCGGAATGCGGCAGGGCCGGCATCGCTGATGCAATGCCGGCCCGAAGCTGTTAGAAACGATGGCGCACGCCGACGTTGAACGCGCGGTTGCCCGACCCCGCCTCGATGGCGCTGCCGACGGTATAGGCCGCCCCGTTCTTGTTGTCGATGCGCGCATACGAGGTGTACAGCGCGGTGCGCTTGCTCAGGTCGTGCACGTAGCCGATGCCGACCTGGTTCGCATCCTGGTTGGCTGCGGTACGGTCATCCTTGCGTACGTAAGACGCCATGATGGTGCCGGAAGCGACCGGCACGCTCACGCCGACGAGAATGTCACGGTTGTCCACGCCGGGCGCGCCGTCGTTCACGTTGTACGCGAGGCTGGCCCAGCCTGCGCCGAAGTCGTATTTGCCCGAGACCAGCGTGTTCTTGCCCGCGCGCACGCCCAGCGCGTCGTTCGTACCGTGGTAGGCGAGGCCGAAGCTCAACGGTCCCGCCGCATAGCCGAGGCGTGCGCCGACCTGGCGGCTGCCGGAGTTGTTCCCGGCCACTTCGCCGAACCCGTATGCCGCCTGTGCGCTGAAGCCGCCGAGCGTCGGGGTGGAATAGATCAGCGCATTGTTCATGCGTGCCGTCGTCCCCATCAGGTTGGTCGAATTGCCTGCGAAGGCGGTGCCGAAGGGATCGACGTCATCGATGGCGAGGAAATGCGGCGTGTACTGGCGACCGGCAGTGAGCGAACCGAAGTGCCCATCCAGTCCCACGAAGGCCTGCCGGCCGTAGACCAGGCCGCCCTGCGTGATGCCGCCGGTGTCGGCCGCAATGCCCGATTCAAGCACGAACTTCGCCTTCAGCCCGCCGCCGAGGTCTTCGGTGCCGCGAAAGCCGATGCGGCTGCCGGCGCTGACGCCGCTGGTCAGCTTGAGGAGGGAACCGCCGGGGCCGCCACCTTCTGCGACCACGCCGAGATCGACCAGGCCGTAGACGCTGACCGCCGATTGTGCGGCGGTGCCGCCGGAGACGGCAGCCAGCAGCGTG
>NZ_LSTO01000002.1:285412-287515 GCF_002211445.1 Noviherbaspirillum denitrificans
CGTGATGCATCGGCGCTCGCTGGTATTCATCGTGTCGGATTTCATCACCCAGCCGGGCTGGGAAAAGCCGTTGGCCATGCTCACGCAACGCCATGATGTCATTGCCATCCGCCTGTATGACCCGCTGGAAATGGAGTTGCCCGACCTCGGCTTGCTGACGATCCAGGATGCGGAGACATCGGAGCAGTTGCTTGTCGATACGCATGACAAGGGCTTCCGCAGCCGCTTTGCCGCAGCCGTCACGCAGCGCGAGGAAGAACTCCATGAGGCCTTTGCCTATGCTGGAGTGGATGTGCTGGAAATTTCCACCGAGGATGACATCGTCGATGCCTTGTTCCGTTTCTCGGAAATGCGCCGCATGAGCGGACGCGGTGCCGCGGGCGCCGCGCCGGGCAGGGGGATGCAATGACATTCATCTGGCCCGAACTGCTGTGGCTGCTGCTGGTGCTGCCGGCGCTGGTGCTGGTCTACTGGCTGATGCTGCGCAGGCGCAAGAAGGTCGCCATCCAGTATGCGGGCCTGGCGACTGTGCGGGCGGCGATGGGCGGCTCGCAGTTCAGGCGTCATGTGCCGCCGTTGCTGTTCCTGCTTGCCATCGCCCTGATGCTGCTTGCCGCCGCGCGGCCGGCCGCGGTGCTGACCCTGCCGTCCGAGCACAAGACCATGATCCTCGCGATCGATGTGTCCGGCAGCATGCGCGCAACCGATGTAGCGCCCAGCCGCTTTGCGGCGGCCTTGACGGCAGTGAGGACCTTTGTCGAACAGCAACCGCGCAATACGCGCGTGGGAATCGTATCCTTCGCCGGCGCGGCCAGTCTCGTGCAACCGCCGACGACCAACAAGGACGACTTGCTGGAAGCCCTTGGCCGGATGCAACTGCAGCGCGGCACGGCAGTCGGCAGTGGAATCCTGGTTTCGCTGAAGGCGATCTTTCCCGATGTCCGTTTTAACCTGAATACCTCCGATCCGCGGGATGTGGACCAACGCGGAAGCGCCGGCGCACGCGCACTTGGCAGCGATATGGGAAAGGAGCCGCCGGACGATTTCAAACCGGTGCCGCCCGGTTCCTACGGGTCGGCCGCGATCATCCTGCTGACCGACGGACAGACCACCACAGGTCCCGATCCCGTTGAAGCATCACGCATGGCGGCGGAACGGGGCGTCCGCGTATTCACCATCGGCATCGGCACGGCGGCAGGCGAAGTCCTGACGGGTGACGGCTGGGCCATGCATGTGCGCCTGGACGAGGCGCCGCTCAAGGAAATCGCGGAACTCACCAAGGCACAGTACTTCTATGCCGGCACTGCGAACGACCTCGCCAAGGTGTACAAGACACTCAGTTCCCGCCTGACGCTGGAGCGTCGCGAGAGTGAGGTGTCCGCGCTGTTCGCCGCCGGCGCGGCCTTGCTGGCCATCCTGTCCGCGGCGCTTTCCATGCTCTGGTTCAACCGGATTCTCTGAGACGCGCAAAGAAGCTGCGGCTACGCGCGCGATTCGTCCATCAAAAAGCGCCGTTCACCGCCATTGCACTTACGCAAGCGGAACTCACGGCCTGCTTTTAGCTTCTTACTAACCCATTGCGATTTTTGTATCGCTTTTGAAACGTCAGGCGACACAGCCGCGTGCGGGAAGTCACGCATATCGGCTTTTCGTACAATCGAAGGAGAAGATGATGGCCATTGAATCGAGAGACAAACCCGGCATGCTGACCGGAATGTTTAATGACCGCGACAGCGCGGAACGCGCGTACCAGAGTCTCGCCACGCGCGGTTACAGCAAGGACGACATCAACGTCGTCATGTCCGACGACGCAAGGAAGAGGCATTTCGCAGAAGGAACTGCACAAACGGAACTCGGAACGAAGGCGGCTGAAGGCGCAGGTATTGGCGGCGCCGTGGGCGGCACCCTCGGCGCCGTGCTGGCGGCTGCGACGGCAGCAGGCACCAGCCTCGCGCTGCCCGGCCTCGGACTAGTGATCGCCGGCCCACTCGCGGCTGCGGCGGCAGGCGCGGGAGCCGGCGCCGCAACTGGCGGATTGCTTGGCGCGCTGGTTGGCTGGGGCATTCCCGAGGAGCGTGTGAAGCATTATGAAAGCGGCCTGAA
>NZ_LSTO01000003.1 GCF_002211445.1 Noviherbaspirillum denitrificans
CCCGCCAGCACGATCTGCCATTGCGCATGCGCGTCGGCGAGCCGCGCAATCAGATCCATGTCGATGCGTTCATCGAGCACGCCGAAATAGCCGAGGCGCGGCCCCGGGATGTCCTTGTGCGCGGGATGCGAATTGGCGCGGTCCAGCGAGCGCAGGAAATGGCGGGCATCGACGCTGGCCGGTACGTAATGCACATTGGGGTGGAGTTCGCATCGCGAACGATGCAGGCCGGGGCTGGCGGCGAGGACGATATCCGCCGTCCTCAGCAAAGCGCTCTCGCGCTGTGCCAACTGCTTCGGCGCATGGCTCGCGGCCGCGAGATGTTCGATGCAGTCATACACCACCAGTTCGGCCTGCATTTCCTGCAGCAGCGGCAGTGCCATCGGCGTGCAGAACCAGGCGATATGGTCGGGATAGTCCGCAACGACCTGTTGCACCATGTTGCGCAGATAGGGCAACTGCTCATCGTGGAAACCGGGATGGGCAACCGGAGTATGCGGCTGGCATACGAGTACGCCCGGGACAGGCATGCAGGTATGCAGGAATGTGCGCGCCTCGTCGAACAATGGTTCTTCGATCACGACCACAGGATGGCGCGCAGCCAGACGGGACAACAGATGTTGCAGCCGCTGGAATGCAAGATCCCAGCGCACATGCGAAAACACGATGATTGCCGAAGCCATGCTTTCTCCTCATCCCTGCCGCTGGCAGGGCATGTTAGAACAGTGAAGCGGAAACAAGCGGCGCACGGACTCCAAAGCCTGCGCGCACGGTGCGGACAAGCATGTGCCTGCGGCACACGCTTGGCTGATCCAGAGGCAAGACCTGTGCCGATGCCTGCGGAACCACTATACGAAGCACCGTTTCCCGCCGCGCTGATGCCGCGCAAGCCGGCATCGCGGCCATGTGCGCACCGCCTCCGGTACGCTTCCTGCTTGTTCGCCTGCTTGCCGCGGACGTTTTACTGCGCAGCGCGCGACCTTCCTTTCACTTGCGGAAAGTTGCCCTCGCCGGCCCCGATGTTCCAGATGTAAAAATGGCATTCGGGTGTAATCGTTACCCACGCGGCCTCCGGATTGATTAACCAAGGACCGAAGAGAGACGACAATGACCAAGATCCGTAAAGCAGTATTTCCTGTCGCAGGTTTGGGCACGCGTTTCCTGCCCGTTACGAAAGCATCCCCGAAAGAAATGCTGCCGATTGTCGACAAGCCGCTGATCCAGTACGCCGTTGAAGAAGCGGCTGCAGCCGGCATCACTGAAATGATTTTCGTCACCGGCCGCGGCAAGCGTTCGATCGAAGACCATTTCGACAAGGCGTACGAACTGGAATCCGAACTCGCCTCGCACGGCAAGGTCAAGCTCCTGAAGGAAATCCAGAGCCTGTTGCCGGACAACCTTCACTATTCATACGTACGCCAGAGCGAAGCGCTCGGACTCGGCCACGCAGTGCTGTGCGCCCGGCCGCTGGTCGGCAATGAACCCTTTGCGGTCGTCCTTGCCGACGACCTGATCGATGCCGATGTGCCCGTGCTCAAGCAGATGATCGATCTCTACAGCCAGCACGACAGTTCTGTCGTTGGCGTGCAGAACGTGCCGCTCGACCAGACGCAGCAGTACGGCATCGTGAAGCCGCAATCCTTGGGCGTGCGCATCCACCGCGTGGGCGAAATCGTCGAGAAGCCTGCGCCGGAGAATGCCCCGTCGACACTCGGCGTGGTAGGCCGCTATGTCTTTACGCCGGAAATTTTCGATTTCCTCGAGCGCGTGACACCCGGCACCGGCGGCGAGATCCAGCTTACCGATGCGATTGCCGACATGCTTGCCGCGTACCCGGTGCTGGCCTACGAATTCAAGGGCCGCCGCTACGACTGCGGCTCGAAGATCGGCTACCTGGAAGCGGTGGTCGTCCACGCGTTGCGCCATCCTGCAGTGGCGGAAGAATTCGGCAGTTTCCTGTCGAAGCTCAAGCTGGACGGTCTCCAGCAGAACATCGGAACCCTGAGCGCATGAGGATGTGCGGCTCATGGGATTCCAGATACCAGGGCAACTGCAATGTGTGCATGCCTTTGCTGCAGCTCAAACGTCGCCGCCACGATTCCTGCGCAGTGTGAAATGACAGCGTGCGCGGCGGCGCTAGCATCGGCCTGTAAAACCGTCCGCCGTGCAGGAATCCCCGGCGCGGCGAACGGATCGTGTACGAGGAGTTTGTTCCAGCATGTCCGCTCCAAACCAGCAGCCATCGTCCAAGAGGGAGAAAGGCCACTCGTCCGTGCCGTCGGCCGGCAGCGTGCGCCCTGAATCAATGTCGACCATTTCTTCCAATGACAGCACCATTCCGGGCGAGGAGCGCTATCTGCAACTTCGCCTGCTGGCAGATGCGTTGCCGGTCCAGGTTGCAAGTTGCGACAATGCGTACCGGCTGGTCTTCGTGAACAAACCGTTCGCCGACCGTTACGCAATCGAAGCACAGACCGCCCTAGGCAAGCGCCTGCCCGAAGTGATGGGCGAGGAAACCTTTGCCAGTATCCGGCAATACATTGACGTAGCCCTGCAAGGGCAACCCCAGGAACATGAAATCACCCTGTCCACGTATGGGCCGCCCGAGCGCACGCTGCACATGATGTACGTCCCCGAGCATGGCGGACACGGTGAAGTGTGCGGCGTTGTCATTGCCATCACGGACACCACCCGCCTGCGCGTCACCGAGGAGCGGCTGCAGCGGCGCGAGCGTGAATTCAAGACGCTGGTCGAGAACTCGCCGGACATCATTTCACGCATCGACCGCCACATGCGCCACGTCTATGCCAACCCCGCCATCGAACGCCTGACCGGATTGAAGGCCGCGGCAGTCCTTGGCAAGACCAAGGCTCAACTGGGCATGCCGCGCAGCGTCGTGCGCGCCTGGGATGACGCCGCGCGCGCCGCGTTCGAAACCGGCGCCGACCAGCGACTCGACTTCGACCATATCATCGATGGGCAGATGCATTACTTTTCCGGCCGGGTGGTGCCGGAGATCGACCGTTACGGCAATATCGAGTCAGTGATCGGCATTGCCTACGACGTGACCGAACGCGCGCGCATGGAAAAGGAGCGCGACGAGATCCTTGCGCGCGAGCGCACCGCGCGCATCCAGGCCGAAACCGCGGCACGGGCGCGCGACGAGTTTCTTGCCATTGTCTCGCATGAACTGCGCGCACCCCTCAATGGCATCCAGAGCTGGGCGCACGTCCTGGAAAACTATGTGAAGGATGTTGCATCGGCGCCGCTTGCCCAGCGCGCCCTGCAAGGCATCAAGACGGGCGTGGGACAGCAGGTGCGGCTGATCGAGGACTTGCTCGACGTCACGCGCATGATGAGCGGCAAGCTGCGGCTGGTGAAGCAGCCGCTTGCGCTGCTGCCGACCCTGCAAGCCGCGGTCGAGAGCGTCCGTGCCCTCGCCGCCGCCAAGCGCATCAGCATCAACTGCTCCTACCGCATTACCAGCGAGCAGGTGGAAGGCGACGCCGACCGCGTACAGCAGATCTTCTGGAACCTGCTGTCCAACGCCATCAAGTTCACCCAGCAAGACGGCAATGTGTGGCTCACCGCATCCTGCAACAACGGCGAAATCCTGGTCACGATCCGCGATGACGGTGTCGGTATCTCGCCCGACTTCCTGCCACACCTGTTCAACCGCTTCAGCCAGGAAGACACCTCGAGCACGCGCGACCACAGCGGCCTGGGGCTGGGCCTGTTTCTGGTGAGACACCTGATCGAGCTCCATGGCGGGAAAGTGAGCGCGGAGAGCGAAGGTGAAGGCAAGGGATCGACCTTCTCGGTGCGCTTTCCGTTGCGTGCGCGCATGGAGCAATACCTTACGGTTGGCCCACCCGACATCAGCGCCGCCGGCGTTCCATTGCCTTCGCTCGAAGGCTTGCGCATCCTGCTGGTGGACGACCAGGAAGAAGCGCGCGAATCACTCACCATGGTGCTCACCGGCGCGGGCGCGAAGGTATTTGCCGCCGCCTCGTCGGCAGACGCGATTGCGCTGCTCAACGAATGCCAGGCCGATTGCCTGCCCGATGTACTGGTTTGCGATATCGCGATGCCGGGCGAGGACGGCTACTCTGCCTTGCGCCGCCTGCGCAACTGGAAGGCGGCCGACGGCGGCTCGCCACTGCGGCGCATGCCTGCCCTCGCGCTGACAGCCTTCGCGCAGCGCGAAGACCGTATCCGCGCGCTGACGGCCGGCTTCCAGATGCATGTCACGAAACCGGTTGCGCCGGAAGAATTGATCGTGGTGATCGATACGATGGTGACGCGGAAATAGATTTCAAGAGCAGGCCGGAAGACTCAACGACAACGGCCCGCAGGGTGGGTAGAGCGCAGCGAAACCCACCAGATGCCGTCTCTTGAGCGCACGGTGGGTTTCGCTTTCGCTCTACCCACCCTACTCGTTTCTCCGGACGATCCGCTAGTGATACGAATCGCTGCTGCTCCCCTGCATCGACGCATCATCCTTCTTCTGCATCGCTCCCTCATACGGCCCGTATTCCTCCAGCCGGTTGTACAGCGTCTTCAGGCTGATCCCGAGGATGTCCGCGGCGCGCTTCTTCACACCGCCGCAGAGCTCAAGCGTCGCATAAATCAGCTTGCGGTCGACGTCGGCCAGTGACGTTCCCACCGGAATCGCCAGTGTGAGGCCCACCGGCGACTGGGTGGTGATAACCGGCGCCAGGGCAGCAGCGTCGATCGTATGGTCGGACAGGATGAATGCCCGCTGGACATAGTTGCGCAACTCGCGCACGTTGCCCGGCCAGTGGTAGTTGCCCAGGCAAGCCAGTGCATCGGGCGACAGTACCTTGCTCGTGCCATGGGCGGCATTGAGCTGTTCGAGGAAATGCTCGGCGAGCAGCTCGACGTCGCTGCCGCGCTCACGAAGCGGCGGAATCTTCAGCGGGAACACGTTGAGCCGGTGATAGAGGTCCAGCCGCAGCTTGCCATCCGTGACCGCCTGTTCGGGATCGCGATTGCTGGCCGCAATCACGCGCACGTCGGTCTCGATCTGCTGGTTGCTGCCGATGCGCATGAACGATCCGGTCTCCAGCACGCGCAACAGTTTCACCTGCAACTCGATCGGCATCTCGGTGATCTCGTCGAGGAACAGCGTACCGCCGTTGGCACGTTCGAAATAGCCCTTGTGCTGTCGGTCCGCACCGGTGAAGCTGCCTTTTTCGTGGCCAAAGATTTCGCTCTCGATGAGTTGCGGCGAGATCGCGCCGCAGTTGACCGGCAGGAAGGGATGCTTGGAGCGCAGGCTCAGTTCATGGATGGTCTGCGCGGCCAATTCCTTGCCTGTGCCGCTCTCGCCGAGCAGCAATACCGTTGCCTCCGTCGGCGCGACGCGCGCGACGTGGTTGTAAAGCTTCTGCATTGCCGGGGCGACGCCCAGCATCTGGCCGAAATGGCCGAGGCGCCGCAATTCGCTGCGCAGCACGCCGATTTCTTCCTTCAAATCGACCGTGCGCGGAATGCGCGACAGCAAGGCCTTGAGGCGTCGGAAATTGATCGGCTTGGTCAGGTAGTCGGCCGCCCCCAAGCGCAAAGCCTCGACCGCGGTTTCCACGCTGGCGTGGCCGGTGATCAGGACGATCTCGGTGGTGGCGCGCGATTCGATGTCGTTGAACAAATCCATCCCGCTGCCGTCCGGCAGATTCAGGTCGATCAGCACGACGTCGGGGCGCTGGCGCATGATCTGCGCCTGCGCTTCCTTGATGTTGCCCGCCACCGCCGTGCTGAATCCTTCGGCACCGGTGATCTCGACTAGCGCTTCTCGCGTGTTGACGTCATCGTCAACGATCAATACATGGGGCATATAAACCGCTCTCTCTATGTTGTCCGGCAATACGTTGTCAGGCGCGCCATGCATCAATGCCTGCGCCGTACAGGCGCATGCCAATGCATGTCATGGGGAAAAGAATCTTGGGGCCGGCTGCTACATCGGGATGCCGTCGTTTTGTGGCCTGACTTTCACAGCATATGTCCCTTGCCGCCATTGTCCAAGGGCGCGTCGCAGCGCTTATTGAGCAAGAACAGCGGACAGCGATGTTGTTCTCCGCGGCGCCGGTAGCGGTCAGGGCCGGCGTCCCGAATCACGAGAGTTCAGCACTCACCGCCGGAGCATCCGCTCCGGAATCGGCGAACGCTTTGCGGAGATGATTACTTCGAGCCAGATCCGGAAGAAGAGCCGGAGCCGGAACCGGAGGTACCGGAGGATCCCGATCCCATCGCGCCGCCGGAGCTGCCCGAGGAGCTGGAGCTGCCAGGTGATCCGCTTGCGCCAGAACTCTGGTCACCGGCACGGCGTTCACAACCGGCGGCCGTCAGACTGAGTGCGGCAACAACCAACAAGATCTTGGAAGTGGTCTTGAGTGCATTCATTCTTGTTCCTTTCACGAAAAGTTAACGGTGCCTCGTACTTGACCAGATCATTTGCGATAAGTTCTTAACTTTTTCGCAAAGCGGGCCACCAACAAGAGGCAGCTTCCATGCCAGCGCATTGCGCGAGGCTGGCACTGCGTGACTGAAAACTGTGCGCGCGCAGCAGCGTAAAACTTACCAGCGCGGCGTAAGCATTACATCGCCCGCAATGCTACTTGGACAGAGGTGAGCACTGCATACACGCATGAAGCGATATCGTGTATCGTTGACTTGTCCATCTCCGCTACCGCGCACACTTCGAGGTGCTTTTTGCGCGAGGGAACTGAATTAACGCAAGAGACTCTTCAGGCTTTGGTGTAACTTGATCGCAGCCCCGGTCAATGCCTGGACGCCCCCCATGACCATCGACAACTCATTCAAACGCTTCGGAATTCTTTACGGTTCCTCCACGGCGATGGAGCAGCTCCATCAGCAGGTGGAAAGGGTCGCCTCGACCGATGCCACGGTGTTGCTCGTCGGCGAAAGCGGAACAGGCAAGGAACTGATCGCCAACGCGATCCATCATGCCAGCGCTCGCCGCGACGAAACCTTTGTCGCGGTTAACTGCGGCGCCATTCCCGCGCACCTGATCGAGGCCGCGCTTTTCGGACACGAGAAGGGAAGTTTCACGGGCGCGTCGCGGCAACACATCGGCTATTTCGAACACGCATCGCGTGGCACGCTGTTCCTGGATGAAATCACTGAGATGCCGGTCGACATGCAGGTAAAGTTGCTGCGCGTTCTTGAAGCAGGCACCTTCCTGCGCGTGGGCGGCGATGAGGAAGTGAAGGTCGACGTACGCCTCGTGGCGGCAACCAACCGCGACCTCGACACCGCGGTCAAGCAGGGCAACCTGCGCGAAGACCTGATGTACCGCCTTGCCGTATTCCCGGTGCGCGTGCCGCCCTTGCGTGAGCGCGGCAGCGACATCGAGATGCTCGCGCTGCATTTCCTCGAGGCGCTGAACGAAAAGGAAGGCACGCAGAAAGTCTTCTCGCGCAATTCCCTCGATGTGATCCGTTCCTACTCCTGGCCGGGGAACGTGCGTGAGTTGAAGAACGTGGTGCAGCGCGCCTTCATCCTCGCGACTGATACGCTGGACATCGAAGAATGCATTTCCGACCTTGCCGCAAAGAAGCCGACGGTGCACGAGGGCTACCTCAACTTCTTTGTCGGGACGCCCCTGGCGGATGCACAGAAGGAAATCATCCTTGCCACCTTGAAGCACTACAGCGGCAACAAGCGCCTCACGGCGGAGGCGCTCGGGATCAGCCTGAAGACGCTTTACAACCGGTTGAAGGAATATTAATCGGGTGCGCCCTAGGTGTTGACGACTTCCCCGCCATTCGGATGCAGCACCTGTCCTGACATGAATGAAGCATCGCTCGAAGCAAGGAACACATAAGACGGCGCAATCTCGTCCGGCTGTCCCGCCCTGCCTAGCGGTGCCTTCTCGCCGAAGCCTTCGACTTCCTTCTCGCTGAAACTCGATGGAATGAGTGGCGTCCACACCGGCCCGGGCGCGACGGCATTGACGAGAATGCCCTTGTCGATCAACTGCTGCGACAGCGAGCGTGTGAAGGCAACTATTGCCCCCTTCGTCGAAGAGTAATCGAGCAGGTGTGAACTGCCGCGATAGGCGGTCACCGATGTGGTGTTGATGATGCGCGCGCCTGGCTTGAGGTGCGGCATGGCAGCCTTCACCGCAAAGAACATCGCAAAGATGTTGGTGCGGAATGTCTTGAGCAACTGCTCTTCGGTAATGTCCTCGATGCTCTGCTGAGGATATTGTTGGGCAGCATTGTTGACGAGGATGTCGAGCCGTCCGAATTTCGACATCGCGGTGTCGACCATCTTCGAACAGAATGCGGCATCGCCAACGTCGCCAGCAATCGTTACGCAATCGCGGCCGGCCGCCTCGATGTGACGCTGCGTTTCCTTGGCGTCTTCATGCTCGTCGAGGTAGGCAATGACGACGTTCGCGCCTTCCTTGGCAAAGGCAATTGCCACCGCGCGCCCGATCCCGCTGTCACCACCGGTCACGAGGGCAACCTTGCCCAGCAGCTTGCCGCTGCCTTTGTAATCCTGCATTTCCGCCTTCGGTTTCGGCGTCATTGCCGCTTCCGAGCCGGGTTGATGGTCCTGGTGCTGCGCGGGAATTTCCTTGCTCGCCATGTTCGATCTCCAATGGAAATCGAATGGCGGCGCAGGATTCATGCCTGTGATGTTATGCCGCGAGCGGTTGCATGCGGGAGAGTGCTTCCAGCAGCAGTGCCGGGTTGCCCGCGGCAAGCTTCTTCGAATCGGAAAGCGTCTGGCGGAACGCGCGCGCACCAGGAAGCCCGGCCATCAGCCCGAGCATGTGCCGGGTGATGCTGTTGAGCCGCAGGCCCGTGCCATTGTTGCCGTAGCGCGCGAGCTGTTCCTCGATGTAGGGCACCATTGCCTCGATCACCTGCGCACGCGTTTTCGGCGCCGCCTCGTCGCCGTAATAACGCGCATCGAATGTCGCCATGACCCAGGGGTTATGGTACGCCTCGCGGCCCAGCATGACGCCATCGACGTGCTGCAGGTGGAGGTCGATTTCTTCCAGCGTCTTGATGCCGCCGTTGATGAGGATTTCGAGTTGCGGGAAGTCGCGCTTGAGCTGGTACGCATACTCCGGCTTGAGCGGCGGAATCTCGCGGTTTTCCTTCGGGCTAAGTCCCTTCAGGATGGCATTGCGTGCATGCACGATGAAAGTCTTGCAGCCGGCTTCGGCAAGCGTGCCGACAAAATCGCGCACGAAGTCGTAGGTCTCGACGTGGTCGATGCCGATGCGATGCTTGACGGTCACGTCGATGGAGACGGCATCGCGCATTGCCTTCACGCAGTCCGCCACGAGCTTCGGTTCGGCCATCAGGCAGGCGCCAAACGCGCCCTTCTGCACCCGCTCCGACGGACAGCCGCAATTGAGGTTGATCTCGTCGTACCCCCACTGCTCGCCCAGCTTCGCGCTCTTCGCCAGGTCGGCGGGTTCGCTGCCGCCCAGTTGCAGGGCAACCGGATGCTCCACGTCATTGAAATCGAGATGACGTGCGACATCGCCATACACCAGCGCACCAGTCGTCACCATCTCCGTGTACAGCCATGTACGGCGCGTGATCTGGCGGTGGAACACCCGGCAGTGGCGGTCAGTCCAGTCCATCATGGGCGCCACGGACAGGCGGCGCGAGGGCAATTTGGCGGAAGAGGTCATGATCGTCTTTTACTGTAATGCAGTACTCTGCGGACGGCGGGAAGGCGCCAGTTCATTGAACACCAGCGCCGCCATGACGACAGCGCCGCCGACCAGCGTTTCCTGCGCCGGCACTTCGCCCGCGCCCAGCCACGCCCACAGGGGGCCGAGCAGCACTTCGAGCAGGGACAGCAGCGAGACTTCCGGCGCGGTCAGGTTCTTCATTGCCTTCACCATCAACATGCACGGCAGGCCGAGCTGGAAAAATCCGAGTGTCGCCAGGATCGCGATGTCGTGCAGCGAAGTTTCCAGCGGCCAGGCTACCGGCAGCATCAGCGCGGCCGCAAACACGCTCCCCAGCAAAACGCTCGGGACGAGGTCCACGCCATGTCCCGCACGCTTGATTGCAATCAGGTTGATCGCTGCCGCAACCGGCACGGCGCCGGCGATCATCATTCCGGTGAGATGCTGGCCATCCACTTCGCTCATGCCGTGGACAAACATCCAGGAGATCCCGGCGAAGGCCGCGCCGATCGCCAGCCAAGTACGCGGCGCGACGTGCTCCTTGAGGATCAGCCATGCGAGGAATGCGGTCAGCAACGGCGCAACGCTCATGACGATGAGCGTGTTGGCGACGGTCGTGCGCGTGAGCGCAACCATGAAGCAGATGAACATCACGCTCCACATCATGCCGCTGAGCACGCCCAGCCCGCCGCCCTTGCGTACGGTATCGACAGTCTTCGGCAGTCCTTGGCGGTAAAGCAATGCACCGGCGACGAACAATGCGGAGAAAAGGCTGCGCCAGAACGTCACCTCGAAACCCTGTGCGGATTCGAGGTGGCGCGTCATGACGCCGGCCATGCTCCACAAGGTCGGCGCAATGATCATCAGCAGGATTGCCCGCTGGTGCGATGTCATCAGTTGCATAGCCTTTCCAGAAAAAATCGGCCCGGCACTCCTTGCGGAAGGCCGGGCCTGGTCCGTTCCACCCGCGTCGGGTGTTCCGCTTACGCCGCTTCGCGCGACGCGCGCTTGCGCTCGTGTTCCTTCAGGAAGCGCTTGCGCAGGCGGATGCTCTTCGGCGTGATTTCGACCAGTTCGTCGTCCTCAATGAATTCCACCGCGTATTCCAGCGTCAGCTGGATCGGCGGAATCAGGCGCACTGCTTCATCGGTGCCCGAGGCACGGACGTTGGTCAGTTGCTTGCCCTTGATCGGGTTGACCACGAGGTCGTTGTCGCGCGAATGGATGCCGATGATCATGCCTTCGTAGACCGGATCGTTGTGGGTGACGAACATGCGGCCGCGATCCTGCAGCTTCCACAGCGCATAGGCCACGGCAGCGCCGTCGTCCTGCGAGATCAGCACGCCATTGCGGCGGCCGGCCAGTTCCGGCTTTGTGGAATCGACTGGCGCGTAGTCGTCGAAAATGTGGCTCATCAAGCCGGTGCCGCGCGTAAGAGTCATGAATTCCGACTGGAAGCCGATCAGGCCGCGCGCCGGGATACGGTACTCGAGGCGCACGCGGCCCTTTCCGTCCGGTTCCATGTTCTGCAAGTCACCGCGGCGGCGGCCGAGTTCTTCCATCACGCCGCCTTGGTGCGCATCTTCGACATCGACGGTCAGGAGCTCATACGGCTCGCACTTGACGCCATCGACCTCCTTGAACACCACGCGCGGACGCGACACGGCCAGCTCGTAGCCTTCGCGGCGCATGTTTTCCAGCAGGATGGTCAGGTGCAGTTCACCGCGGCCCGACACTTCGAATGTGGTGTCGTCACCGGTATCGGTTACGCGCAGCGCGACGTTGGATTTCAGTTCGCGGTCGAGGCGGTCGCGGATCTGGCGGCTGGTGACGAACTTGCCTTCGCGGCCGGCCAGCGGCGAGTTGTTGACCAGGAAGTTCATGGTCAGCGTCGGCTCGTCCACCTTCAGCATCGGCAGCGCATCCGGTACGTCCGGCGCGCAGATGGTGGAACCGATACCGACTTCTTCGATACCGTTGATCAGCACGATGTCGCCGGCCTGCGCTTCATCGACCAGCTGGCGCTCCAGGCCCTTGAACTTCAGCACCTGGTTGATGCGCGCCTTGATCGGCGTCGAATCCGGTCCGTTCAGCACGATCACGTCCTGCAGGGCCTTTGCGCGGCCGCGCTTGATACGGCCGATGCCGATCTTGCCGACGTAGGAAGAGTAATCGAGCGAGGAAATCTGCAGCTGCAGCGGACCGTCCGGATCGTCGTCGCGCACCGGCACGTGTTCCAGCACGGCGTCGAACAGCGGCTTCATCGTGCCTTCGCGCACGGTCGGGTCGAGGCTTGCATAACCGTTCAGCGCGGAGGCGTACACCACCGGGAAGTCGAGCTGTTCCTCGGTCGCGCCAAGCTTGTCGAACAGTTCGAAGGTCGCATTGATAACCCAATCAGGACGTGCGCCCGGACGGTCGATCTTGTTGACCACCACGATCGGCTTCAGGCCGAGGCCGAGCGCCTTGCGCGTCACGAAACGCGTCTGGGGCATCGGGCCTTCGACCGCGTCGACCAGCAGCAACACCGAATCCACCATCGACAGCACGCGCTCCACCTCGCCGCCGAAGTCGGCGTGGCCGGGGGTGTCGACGATGTTGATATGGGTACCTTCGTACTCGACCGCGCAGTTCTTCGCGAGAATCGTGATGCCGCGTTCCTTTTCGAGGTCATTGGAGTCCATCACGCGGGTGTCAACCTGCTGGTTTTCACGGAAGGTGCCGGACTGACGCAGCAGCTGGTCGACGAGGGTCGTCTTGCCGTGGTCAACGTGGGCGATGATGGCGATGTTGCGCAGAGCGCGCTTGGTATTTGACATGGTGGTCCAGTACGTCAATGCAGGATTCGGAGAACCCAACAGTATAGCATGCTGCGACGCAAGAAACCGGAAACCACTGGATTTTCAATGAGTTGCGCGCAGGACAGGCGGCATCAGCGGCCGCTTCGGTCGGCAATCAGCCGCTCGGGGGCGAGAATGCCGTATTCCATGAGGTGCGCTGTGCCGAGCAGGCGCCCATCGGCGTCAGCATACACCCGCGCACGACCTTGGTATGAAGGATAGGAAAGTCCTTCCTTACCCAGGGCAATGCGCTGGCCGTGCATGAAACGCTTTGCCAGCATTTCCGGCAGGCGAAGTGGCGGAAAAGTTAACAACAACGCATCGACGGGCGACAGCGACTGCTCCCGTTCCGCGTCAGGAATGTGCGCCAGCGTATCGAGGGTCAGTGCATTCTCGAGCGTCAGCGGACCAACCTGGATTCGGCGCAAGGCCTGGAGATGGGCACCGCAACCCAGCGCCGCGCCAATATCCTCGCCGAGCACGCGAATATACGTTCCCTTGCTGCAGCACACCCGCAGGCGCAGGAAAGGCGCTTCGTAGCCAAGCACATCAAGCGCATGGATGACCACGCGCCGCGCTTCACGTTCAAGGACAACACCGGCACGCGCATACTCGTACAAGGGCTTGCCGTCGCGCTTGAGGGCGGAATACATGGGCGGAACCTGGTCGATTTCGCCGCGGAATTGCGCCACCGCGGCATCGATCTGCTCGCGCGTGGCATCCACGTCCTTCTGCTGCACGACTTCGCCTTCGGTATCGCCAGTCGTCGTCGTCACGCCGAGGTGGACCACCGCTTCGTAGGTCTTGTCGGCCTCGAGCAGATCCTGCGAAAACTTGGTCGCCTCGCCGAAGCAGAGCGGGAGCAGTCCGGTTGCGAACGGGTCGAGCGTTCCCGTGTGGCCCGCCTTCTGTGCATTGAGCAGGCGCTTGGCCTTGATCAGGACATCATTGCTGGAGGAACCCGCCGCCTTGTCCAGCAGCAGGACGCCGTCGACCGGCACACGGGGTTTCTTGGGCGAAGATTGCGCCATGGTGGACATTCGAAAATTGCGCCTGCCGGAGGCGCCGAAAGCGTTCAGCCTTCGGCGTCCTTGGCGCGCGTTGCGTTGGCTTCGTCGATCAGTTTCGACAATTCGATGCCGCGCGCGGTGGAAATGTCATGCACGAAGTGCAGTTCGGGAATGGTGTGGATCGTCAGCCGACGGCCGAGCTGGCCACGGATGAAACCCGCCGCCTTGCGCAAGCCGGCCAGGGTGTTCTGCATCGCCTCGTCATTGTCGACCAGCGTCGTGAAAAACACCTTCGCATGCGCATAGTCCGGCGTAAGCTGGACTTCGGTGATGGTGATCATGCCGACGCGCGGGTCCTTCAGTTCGTAGGCGATGATTTCCGCCAGGTCGCGCTGGATCTGGTCGGCCACGCGTACGCCGCGGCCGGGAATGGATTTGCTGTGTTTAGCCATGATGATGCGTCCCTTAAAGTCCGTAGCCCGGATGGAAGCGAAGCGCAATCCGGGAAGTGTTTCATTCCCGGATTGCGGCTGCGCCTCCATCCGGGCTACGCAACCGGCAAACCGCTGCCGGCATTACAAGGTACGAGCAACCTCCTGGACTTCGAAGATCTCGAGCTGGTCGCCTTCCTGGATGTCGTTGAAGTTCTTCAGCGACAGGCCGCACTCGAAGCCGGCCTTCACTTCCTTCACGTCATCCTTGAAGCGCTTGAGCGAATCGAGTTCGCCGGTCCAGATCACCACGTTGGAGCGCAGCAGGCGGACCGAGGCACCGCGCTTGACGAGGCCGTCGAGCACGTAGCAGCCGGCGATCGAGCCCACCTTGCTGACGTGGAACACTTGGCGGATTTCCACCAGGCCCAGTGTCGCTTCGCGCTTTTCAGGCGCCAGCATGCCGGACATCGCAGCCTTGATCTCGTCCACCGCATCGTAAATGATGTTGTAGTAACGGATGTCGATGCCGCTGGATTCCGCCAGCTTGCGCGCCGATGCGTCGGCGCGGGTGTTGAAGCCGATAATGACCGCCTTCGAAGCCATCGCCAGGTTGACGTCGGATTCGCTGATGCCGCCGACTGCCGCGTGCACGATCTGCACGCGCACTTCGTCGTTCGACAGTTTCTGCATCGCGTGGACCAGCGCTTCCTGCGAGCCCTGCACGTCCGCCTTGACGATGAGCGGCAGGTTCTTGACTTCGCCCTCCGCCATCTGCTCGAACATGTTTTCCAGCTTCGCGGCCTGTTGCTTGGCCAGCTTCACGTCACGGAACTTGCCTTGGCGGAACAGTGCGATTTCGCGCGCCTTGCGTTCGTCGCCCATGACCATGACTTCCTCGCCGGCAGCCGGCACTTCGGTCAGGCCCTGGATCTCTACCGGGATGGACGGGCCGGCTTCGGAAATGTTCTTGCCGTTCTCGTCCAGCATCGCGCGCACGCGGCCATACGACGAGCCGGCGAGCACGACATCGCCGCGCTTGAGCGTACCGGCCTGGACCAGCACCGTCGCCACCGGGCCGCGGCCCTTGTCCAGCTTAGCTTCGATCACGAGACCCTTCGCATGGGCGTCGACCGGAGCCTTCAGTTCCAGCACTTCGGCTTGCAGCAGGACGTTTTCCAGCAGCTCGTCGATGCCCTGGCCGGTCTTCGCCGACACCGGGCAGAACGGGGCGTCGCCGCCGTAGGCTTCCGGCACCACGCTTTCCGCGATCAGTTCCTGCGTAACGCGGTCGGTATTCGCGCCCTGCTTGTCGATCTTGTTGATCGCCACGACGATCGGCACGCCTGCCGCCTTCGCGTGGGCGATTGCTTCCTTGGTCTGGGGCATCACGCCGTCGTCGGCCGCCACCACCAGGATGACGAGGTCGGTTGCCTTCGCACCGCGGGCACGCATGGCGGTGAACGCCTCGTGACCCGGGGTATCGAGGAAGGTAATGATGCCGCGCGGCGTTTCGACGTGGTAGGCGCCGATATGCTGCGTAATGCCGCCTGCTTCGCCGGCCGCCACCTTGGCACGGCGGATGTAGTCGAGCAGCGAGGTCTTGCCGTGGTCGACGTGACCCATGACGGTCACGACCGGCGCACGCGGAAGCAGTTCGGCATCGGCGTGCGTGCCGGCTTCTTCCAGCATTGCTTCCGGATCGTCGAGCTTGGCGGCAAATGCCTTGTGTCCCATTTCCTCGACCAGAATCATCGCGGTTTCCTGGTCCAGCACCTGGTTGATGGTGACCATCTGGCCCAGCTTCATCAAGTGCTTGATCACTTCGGATGCCTTGACAGCCATCTTGTGCGCCAGCTCGGCGACAGTGATGGTTTCCGGCACGTGCACTTCCTTGATGATCGCTTCGGTCGGCACCTGGAAATTCGATTCGCGCTGGTCGTCGTGACCATGGGAACGGCGTCCCTTCGGACCACCGCGCCAGCCGTCACGGCCGCTCGTCGATGCAGGGCCATTGCCGCGGGTCTTGATGCCGCCGCGCTTCTTGGCGTCGTCCTGCCAGGTCGACGACACATTTGCAGACTTGATCGACTTCTTGTCGCCGACAGCCGGCTTCTTGTCGTCCTTCTTCTCGGCGGGTTTCTTGTCCGCCGGCTTGTGCAGGGTGCCTTCGGCGGCCTTGGCGACCGGTGCGGGCGTCGGTTCCGGCGCCTTCATCACCTTGCGCGGGGCGCTCATCATGGCCTTGATCTGCGCGACTTCATCGGCAACCGCTTTGCGGGCACGCTCGGTCGCGGCCGCGCGTTCGGCGGCTTCACGGGCTTCCTGTTCGGCAGCTTTCTTGCGCGCTTCCTCGTCGGCGGCGCGCTTGGCTTCATCGGCAACCGTCGTCTCCTTGCGGCTCTGCTCGGCCTTGGCGGCGGCAGCTTCAGCAGCAGCGCGGCGCTCGGCTTCCTCTGCCGCTTCGCGCATGGCCTTGGCTTGCGCTTCCTTCTCGGCTTCGAGCTTGGCAAGGCGTTCCTGCTTTTCGCGCAGTTCCGCTTCCTGGCGTGCGATCAATTCAGCCTGGCGGCGAGCCTCTTCCGCGCGGCGCGCGACTTCAGCCTCGTCGACCACCGGCGCAGCGGGTGCCGCAGTGACAGTTTCTTCAACCGCCGGCTCATCGCGCTTGATGAAGGTGCGCTTCTTGCGCACTTCCACCTGGATGGTGCGGGACTTGCCGGTCGCATCCGCCTGCTTGATTTCAGTGGTTTCCTTGCGAGTCAGCGTGATCTTGCGCTTCTCGCCATCCGGCGAAGCGCCATGGGAGCGGCGCAGGTGGTTCAGGAGCTTGTCCTTGTCCTCTTTGGACAAGGAGTCGGACGCCGAACTCTTCTCGACGCCGGCTGCACGCAACTGCGTCAGCAGGAGGTCCGCAGGCATCTTCAGTTCGGTGGCAAATTGGGCAACGTTGGTACTCGCCATTCAGTCCTCTTTTCTATGTGGCATGGCAGATGATGTTGGGGCAGTCCGGCTTACTTCGCCTCGACCAGTTCTCGCGCTTTCGCTTGCAACGCCCGTGCCCGGTCGTCGTACTTGGCGTCGATGAGCCGCATTTCATCATCGGTCACATCTTCAAATTCGTTATCGATCAGTTGACGCGCGCGTTCGACCGGCAATGCCAGGATCGATCCGAATTCGTCATAGGCCATGTTGGCGAACGCATCCAGCGTCTTGATGCCTACAAGGCCGAGTTTGCCTGCGGTAATGCGGTCGATACCGTCGAGGTTGACCAGCGCATCGTCCATGCCTTCCAGGCCTTCCTCGGAAGCAATCGCCTCGGTCACCAGCGCGTCGCGGGCACGGTTGCGCAGCTCGTTGACCGTATCCTCGTCGAAGGCTTCGATGTCGAGCATTTCGGTGATCGGCACGTAGGCGATTTCTTCCAGGCTCGAGAAACCTTCGTCGACCAGGATGCCGGCGACTTCTTCGTCCACATCCAGCTTTTCCATGAACAGCGCGCGGATGGCTGCGCTCTCCGCTGCAGATTTGTCGGCCGACTCTTCCGCGGTCATGATGTTGATCTGCCAGCCCGTCAGCTCGGACGCGAGGCGCACATTCTGGCCGCCGCGGCCGATGGCGATAGCGAGATTTTCTTCGTCCACCACGACGTCCATCGCGTGCTTTTCTTCGTCCACCACGATGGAAGTGACGTTTGCCGGTGCCAGTGCCCCGATCACGAACTGCGCCGGATCTTCCGACCACAGCACGATGTCCACGCGCTCGCCGCCGAGTTCGGCAGTCACCGCCTGCACGCGCGATCCGCGCATGCCGACGCAGGTACCGATCGGGTCGATGCGCTTGTCGTTAGTGAAAACGGCAATCTTCGCGCGCACACCCGAATCACGGGCGGCGGATTTGATTTCCAGCAGGCCCTGCTCGATTTCCGGCACTTCCAGCTCGAACAGTTTCATGATGAATTCCGGCGCGGTGCGCGACAGGATCACCTGCGGGCCGCGGGCATTGCGGTCGATGCGCAGGATGAAGGCACGGACGCGGTCGCCGATGCGAAGGTTTTCCTTCGGGATCATCTGGTCGCGCGGCAGGCGCGCTTCGATCTTGCCGGACTCGACGATCGCATCGCCGCGCTCCATGCGCTTGATCGTACCGGTGACGAGCGCATCGCCGCGGGCCAGGAAGTCCTGCAGGATCTGCTCGCGCTCGGCGTCGCGGATACGCTGCAGCACGACCTGCTTGGTGTCCTGGGCGAAGCGGCGGCCGAACTCGACCGACTCGATCGGTTCTTCAATATAGTCGTCGACTTCGATATCGGGAATCTGTTCTTTTGCTTCGAACAGCAGCACTTCCTGGTCGGGCAATTGGAGGCCGGCTTCGTCTGGCACTACGTGCCAGCGGCGGAAGGATTCGAACTCGCCGGATTCGCGGTCGATAGACACGCGGATGTCCACTTCGCCGTCGTAGCGTTTCTTGGTGGCTTGCGCGAGCGCATGCTCGAGCGCTCCGAAGACGATTTCCTTATCGACGTTTTTTTCTCGTGCCAGCGCATCGACCAACAACAAAACTTCGCGACTCATGCTTTGCGACTCCTAAAGTCCACTTTTGGCACCAGGCGTGCCTTATCCACATCGGCGAGCGTGAAATCCAGCATCGCCGGGCCTTCTTTTCCTTCAAATTCCAGTTTGAGCGTATCGCCTTCCGGCACATGCAGGATGCCCTGGAACGACTTGCGGTTGGCCGCGCCCGGCATCGGCATGCGCAGCTTCACGACTGCCTCGTGGCCCTCGAAGCGCACATAATCGGCATGCTTCTTCAGCGGGCGGTCGAGGCCGGGCGACGAGATTTCCAGGCGCTCGTAATTCGCGTTTTCAACCGTCAGCATGTGCGACAGCTGGTGACTGACTTTTTCGCAGTCTTCCACCGTGATGTTTCCCTTGTCCGCATCTTCCGGCGGGAAGTCGATGTACACGCGCAGCAAGCCATGGGCTGCCTGCTCGAAATCGACGAGCTCGTAGCCCATGCCGGCAACGGTTTTTTCAATCAAATCCAGCAACCGCAAAACAATTCTCCAAATACAGCTCGGGTTCAAGGCTGGCTGTGCTCGCGCACAAAGCGTTCAAGAAAAAAAAAATGGGCATCTGCCCATCTCTTTTTAATCACTCCCGCACCTACCCAGAAGACTCCTAGGCACCCCCGGTCACGGGCCGACCTTTGTTAACTCACTAATTATAAACAATTATTTGGCGCACCGCAATGAAAAGGCGGCCTCGACGGCAAAAACCGGAGGCCACACTCTTTCCACTCAGAAACCAAATGGCGATTTTCGCCGCTTAACCCCTGGGACGCCTGCGCGCCATTCCTTGCATGCCCAGCCCAGAACCGGTGCCAGTGCGCATCTGGCCCCCACTGCGACGGGGACGACCGACGTCCGGGAACCCCAGCGCGGTTTGCAAAGGATCGGGTTGACGACTGCGCTGCTGCTGGCCTTGCTGGCCGCGGGCACCATTGCCCGCGCGCGCCTGCCCACGCTTCTGCCCTTGGCCTTGAGTCCTGTCTGCGACATTGCCATTTCGGTCACCACGACCCTGCTCGCCGCGGCCTTTCGCCTGGCTCGCGGGCTTTTCGAGGCCGCTCGCGGTCATCAGGCTGCGCACTGCGTTCTCGTCGAGCTCCTCCCAACGCCCGCGCTTGAGCGTGCTCGGCAAGGTCATCGTGCCATAGCGCGTCCGGATCAGACGCGAGACGGTCAGGCCAACCGACTCGAACATTCGGCGCACTTCGCGGTTGCGGCCTTCTCCGATGACCACGCGGTACCAGCGGTTCACACCCTCACCGCCGCCATCGGCGATCTTCGAAAACTGTGCCACGCCGTCTTCCAGCTCGACACCGCTCAGCAGCTTCTGGCGCATGCCTTCCTCGAGTTCGCCGAGGGTACGCACCGCATACTCACGTTCGATGTTGTACCGCGGGTGCATCAGGCGGTTGGCCAGGTCGCCGGACGTGGTAAACAGCAGCAGGCCTTCCGTATTGAAGTCGAGGCGTCCTACGGCCAGCCACTTTCCGGCCTTCATGTTTGGCAGCCGGTCGAAGACGGAGGGACGGCCCTCGGGATCGCTGTGACTGACGATTTCGCCGGCCGGCTTGTGATACACGAGCACGCGCGGCGGACGCTTGGCGATCTTGCGCTGGATAAGCTTGCCGTTGATACGCACCTGGTCGGTCGGCAGAATGCGCTGGCCGATATGGGCGGGCTCGCCGTTGACCGACACGCGGCCGGCGATGATCAATTCTTCCATGTCGCGGCGCGAACCGAGGCCCGCGTCGGCGAGCACCTTGTGCAGCTTCGGCGCGTCGTCTTCCGCCGTCAGGTCGCGGCGCACAGCCTTCTGCTGCCCATTGCGCCCGTTGCGGCGATCCTCGTCGCCGGCGGCATCAAAAGCAGCCGACGTAACGAAAGAGAAAACGTCTTCCGCGTCAGTCGATTTCGTGCCCTGCTTCTGCTTCGGCGCACCACCAGCCTGCTTGGCTCGGCCTTTCTGGGCCGGCTTGCCCTTCTGGCGCTCCTCGCGCTTGCGCGGATTGCCACGCTGGACCTTGTCGCCTTCAGCAGCGGCCTCTTCGGACTGCTGGACTTCCGCCCCGTCGACCGGAGCCGCATCGACTTTCGCCGGGCCTTCGCCGTTGTCTTCACGGGCCGCACGGGCGCGTCTCAGGCTGCGGGGACCGCGCACACCGCGCTTGGCAGGCTTTTTCTTGCCTTGCTCCGCCTGGCCGTCACCGGCAGCAGCTTCGCCATGCGGCAGTGCCTGATCACCTTCAGAGTCGGCACGGCTGTTGGATTCAGTGGCTATGACCACGTGGGAATCATTGTGGTTGGGCAGATTCATCGTCGGATTCTTGATTATGCTGGCCTGGCGCCGCAATTTCCTGCTCGTCGTCCGCGGGTGCGGCGTCTTCGGCAAGGGCCGGTTCAGCTTCGGTGGAAACGGGCTCATCGGCCCCGGTGTTCGCGTCAGACCCGGATTCGCTGCCGGCGTTCTGCACGTCTTCTACAAAATTATTGTCTTCAAGGACCACGGCGACATCTTCCGCGAGGGTTTCCGCTGCCGCTTCGCCCTCTTCGACCACATCCGCCGATATTGCAGCGGGCTGCTCAGCCGGCGCGAAATCCATGGTCGCCTGATCCAGGTTTGCCTGGATTTCACCGCCCAGCGCCTGTAACTCCGGAAGCATGCCACCCTGAGCCCCTTCCTTCGTTACGTCCTGCAACGGCGGAAGCTGTTCGAGCGATGTCAGCCCAAGATCATCGAGGAACTGCCGGGTCGTCGCAAACAGCGCCGGACGCCCCGGCACGTCGCGATGCCCGATCGACTCGATCCAGCCGCGATCCTCAAGCATCTTGATCGTCTGCGAGTTGACCGTCACTCCGCGGATCTCTTCAATGTCGCCGCGTGTGACAGGCTGGCGATAGGCGATGATCGCCAGCGTTTCCAGTGTCGCGCGAGTGTACTTGGGCGGCTTCTCGGGATTGAGGCGCTCCAGGTACTTTTTCATTTCCGGCCTGCTCTGGAAACGCCAGCCGGTCGAAAGACTGACGATCTCGATGCCCTTGTCGGCCCAGTCATTGCGCAACTCTTCGAGCATCGACTTGATCGTATCGGCACCGACGCTTTCGTCGGCTTCGCCGTTTTCCGCGTAGAGCTTCTTCATGTCGTTAATCGACAAGGGCTCGTGGGCGCAAAGCAACGCGGTTTCGAGGACTTTCTTCGCCTCAATAGTGTTCATTTTCTAGCGTCTTGTTTTCTACCAGCAATGTGCAGAAGTTATCGCCAACGGCAGGTATTTGAATGCCGCCTGGCCAGAGAACCTGTTGATGCTTTTTCCGACGCCTGATTTGTTGGAGGTTTAATTTAGGCGGGAATCGATGAGACTAAAGACTTGGTTGCGGGGGCAGGATTTGAACCTGCGACCTTCGGGTTATGAGCCCGACGAGCTGCCAGACTGCTCCACCCCGCGTCTGGAAACAGTGATTATAGTCTGCCTGCTCAGATAACGCAAATTCAATCGCACAACCAAGACGATGATAAACTTGTATCGATAATTTCCGATCCACATCGTCGAGTGCAGCACATCGCGCAGCACCGGCAGCCATTCCGAATCGCATTTCCACTTCCTTATGAAATTCTGCTCCGAGTGCGCGCATCCCGTATCACTTCAGATCCCGCCGGACGACAACCGGCCTCGTTATGTGTGCAGCCAATGCGGAACGATTCATTACCAGAATCCGAAAATGGTGATTGGTTCGATTCCGGTGTGGGAGCAGGACGGTGAACTACGCATCCTTCTGTGCAAACGCGCCATCGAGCCACGCTACGGCTACTGGACGCTGCCCGCCGGCTTCATGGAAAACGACGAGACAACTACCGAAGCAGCCCTGCGCGAAACCTACGAAGAAGCCGGCGCGCGCGTGGAGTTGCACGAGCTTTTCGCACTGCTCAACGTGCCGCAAGTGCATCAGGTACATATGTTTTATCGCGCGACATTGCGCGACCTGGACTACCAGGCCGGAACCGAAAGCCTGGAGGTCAAACTGTTTTCAGAATCCGAAATTCCGTGGGACGATATCGCCTTTCCAACCGTGGGACAGACACTGAAATTCTTTTTCGCTGACCTAGCGAGGATCAGGAAGGAAGGCGGAACCTTCGCCCTTCATACACGCGACGTCCGCACACCGATGCGACAGAAGGATTAATCGTCCGCTTGCCACAGTCCATATCACGCCATCGTTAAAGATCCGGCAAGCCCCCCCCTCAAACCGCTAGTCGGCAATCGACTACGCATCCAGCAAGAAACTATTTCCTCAGATCAAGGACTAATGCCTTGAAGTGACTGGCGGTATTCATCCACCTGTTCACATCCAGCGCGCGTCCGCAGGCCAACAGCCGCCCCAAGCAGGAAAGGCCGGACGCATTTATTGGTTCATAGACTTGAATGTCCGCGAGGAGAATGAAATGGGTTCATTTAGCGCTTTGCATTGGCTGATCGTACTGGCCGTGCTGCTAATGGTTTTCGGCACAAAAAAACTGGGCAATGCAGGTTCTGACTTGGGCAAGGCCATCAGGGGATTCAAAGAAGGAATGAAGGGCGAAGCAGAAGTCCCAACTCAGGATCGTACGCCATCGGCAATCACTGGCGACACGAAGCATCAGTGAGCGGCTTATTCACAAAGAAAAGCGAGGTTAGTAACACGAAGTTACATTTTCGCGACCATTTCAAGCGGGTTTGAGGAGCTCTCTTCTCTACTTTTAGTTCCCGGAAGCGCGAAAAATATAAATCGAATTTGCTAGCAGATTTCCTTGCGAAACCAATTTACCCAACGTAATATTCTTCGCGGAAACAACAGTTAAAAACGTTTAACGTATTCTAACTTCACTTTAATTGCGATTATTTTATTGATCTTTGTAAGCGCTGCCTGACCGCAGCTGAATGAGCAAATTTGCTCTCGGCTTCATCTGGCAACTTACCTCCCACTTGGTTCCGACACTTTCAACGTGCAGGCGACGCCTGTGCAGGGCAAGTATTGCCTGGAGAAATGTGAGCTTCGTGTTTTAACCGGCGGGAAATGAAGATCAATCAGTGAGATGTGACTATGAGTAAGCTTAACCTACAGTTTGTGCGCGACATCAGTAGACGGAGAATCACTCCGCGTCCGCCGCATCAAGGAAGGATTAGACCGCAGTACGCAGCCAAGCTCGCTTGTTGTGTCGGCTCACCGCGCAATGCAAGTACCTCCCACGTTTTTTCAAGACCGGGCAATGCAGGAAGGTGGCATCTGCCCGCTCCCGATTCCGTGCTGCAGCCTCCAGCTGAAGTAGGGATTAGTCGCAGCACGCAGTTCAGGAATTTAAGCCCGCCCTCATCCTGCCGCGACTAGCAGGCAAGGCCTAGGTTTCCTCTCCCGTTATTTCGTAGTGATCGCTGATTGTCATCGCCTCGCCGCGCGAGGTGAAGGGCCAGTCACGCCTGTTTTCTTAGAAAGGCACCATTAATATGCACCACTCCCTCAACCAACGCCCGCCGTTTTCCTACCGTCGCTCGCACGCAGTCCTGCTTGCTGCCGGCATCTGCATCGCACAGGGTGCGATGGCACAGACCGCGAATACCCAAGCGACTTACGACGCGACCAACGTTTACTATCGCATCCCGTATTCCAGCACGCCGCAATGGGTTCGCGTGTATATCGATGCCGATCGTAACGCATCGACCGGCTATCGCTTCGGCACCATCGGCGCGAGTTACCTCATCGAGAACGGCAACCTGTATCGCTATACCGGTACCGGCGGCACGAACTGGTCCTGGTCCCTGGTGAAGCGCGTCGGCTACTCGGCCGGTGCCACCTCTGCCAGTGTCACCGTGGCCCGTGCTGACCTGGGTTCTCCGGCCGCTCTCGACCTGATGACCAATACGACGCCGCCGACACTGACGTCGGCAAAGATCACCCAGACGTTCACCGTTCCGGCGCCTACCGCAACCAGCGACGCGACCAACGTGTATTACACAATTCCGTTCAGCGGCACCCCGAGCTGGGTGCGCGTGTACCTCGATACGGATCGCAGCGCCACCACCGGCTACCGCGTGGGCACCATCGGCGCAAGCCACCTGGTCGAAAACGGTAGCCTCTACCGCTACGCGGGCACCGGCACGAACTGGTCGTGGACGTATGTGAAGCGTGTTGGCTACACGCTCGGCACATCAAGCGCCAGCGTCACTATTGCACGTACTGACCTGGGATCCCCTGCTGGCATCAATCTCATCACGAATACCGATCCGCCGACGCAAACCTCGGCCGCCCTCAGCCAGACCCTTTCGTCGACGACGGCACCGGCGCCGGCGCCGGCTCCAGCGCCCGCTCCCGCACCGGCTCCAGCGCCCGCTCCCGCACCGGCTCCGGCCCCTGCGCCCGCTCCGGCACCAGCGCCTGCTCCCGCACCGGCCCCGGCACCTGCGCCCGCTCCGGCACCAGCGCCTGCTCCCGCACCGGCTCCGGCACCAGCGCCTGCTCCGACTACCGGTTATTCCGCCTGCTAAGACACCGGCGACTCTATTCAATCCAGATAAAGCAAGAGAGAATTTCCATGAACGACATCAAAAACAAATCTTTCGACAACCGCCGCCGTCAGTTGATCTTCGGTGGCCTCGCAGTCGGTGCGTCCAGCCTCCTCCAGGCATGCGGTGGCGGTTCAGCCGAGGACATCGGCTCTACGGCGTCAGCGGCTAACGCCTCTTCGGCTTCCGGCGCCACCGGCGCGACAAATGTCTATGCCGCAGAGACGACTGTCGTCACCACGCCGAGGCCGATTCCTGCAAACGTGGTCCGGCTCGCGGACTACGGCGGCGTTCCCGGTGCGGCAGCCGCAACGATCATCAGCGCCTTCAACCAGGCACTGACCCAGTTGAAGGGGCTGGGCGGCGGCACCCTGCAAGTGGGCCCGGGCGTCTACGACTTCGGCACACGCGGTGCAGGCACCCTGGTCTATGCAAGCGGCCTGAGCAACGTGCTCATCTCTGCCTATGGTGCACAGATGACGATGACGACGACAGCCGACACTGCAATTGTTACGCCTGTCTTCTTCACCTTCAATAACCCCAACAACATCACGATCGCGGGGATGAGCTTCAAGGATTACGGTGCGATCAATTCCGGTGCTTCGGCAAACCACGGATTGATCTGCATTAACATCACCTCGTCCGTGTCCTGCTCCGGCTTCAAGACGGTCGACGTCGTTGCCGACAGTGTCGTACGACTGCTGATGGCGTCCCAGCCGGACACCGGCCGGTATACCTTTGAAGGGTTCGATCTCCACGGTACCGTGAAGAATGCCTACTACGGCGCCGGCTGCATCTTCAACGGTGCAAATTCCAAGGTCAACCTCACCGTCCACAACGTACGCCGCGCATTTATCGGATATGGCCTGCGCAATTGGGACCTGACCATCAACGCGAGCGCCGACGGCATCTGGCCGGGCAGCAACGCGTTTGTGGAAATCGCCGCCGACAACCGTGAATCCGCCGACACTGTGAAGGTCAACCTGACTGCCACCGGCAACATGAAGAACTACGTTGGCCTGGTTAACTTCTACATGCAGGGAAGCAGCACGTCCGCCACCCACATCCGCAATGTGAAGGCGAACGTGACACTCAACAACGTCACGTCCCCGGCCGGCGCAGTGTTCCTGTTCCCGTACGAAGCCCCGAGCACCGGCGTGTTCGCCTCTACCACGCTCGCCGCGTGGGAGCAGATCCAGCTGAACGCTGCCGTCGTTGGCAGCTATACCGGAACGTTCATCAAGAACCCGTCGATCTCGTCCGCATCCACGACGTCGATCAATGTCGCGTCCGGCCTGGCTGCACGCCAGAACATGTCGGCACTGCCGAACTACTTCCACGTCATCACGCAGTGCAGCGCATGATCATGTGAGCAATAATGGAAGCGGACTGCCTGTTGGCGGATTCGCTGCCCTCGCTTGATGCCCGTCCCATCCGGACGGGCAGCAGTATTCACCTCGTACGCTCCCTTCCCTCCCCGCGAAGTCCTGGCTGCAATGCCGGCATTATCGCGTCGAATCATCGATCCGGCACATCCCCAGTCCGCGGCAGCATTCTCCGGAAATAGTCCGGCAGCATTGCCATTTTCATGTAACCGACGAGATCACGGTCAACATAGATCGAGTTCGTCTTGCCTGTCGAAACTGATGGATTCTTGATCATAGTGCCGGAATAGCTGCCGATAACTTTCCCGCTCAGCCGAATCTCCTCCCATGTACTCGCTGTCGTGTCAGCATACCCCCCCGCACCGGGCGCCTCATAGGGGAACAGGAATACCGCGCCAGCCTTGGCCGACACGTTATTGAGCGTTACGTTTGCCTTCACATTGCGAATAAAGGTGGTCGTGGTGGGTGGTCCCTGGAGATAGAAGGTGACGAGGCCGCCATAATTTTTAAGGTTGCCAGAGACGGCGAGATTCACTTTGATCGATTCGGCATGGCCCCGGTGATCCGCGGCCAGCTCCACGAGCGCATTGCTGCCAGGCGCCACGCCATCCGCGCTCGCCTTGATATTCAGCTCCCAGTTCCGCATTCCGTAGCCGATGAAAGCACGCCGTACATTATGCACAGTGAGGTCGGCCCTAGAGTTGGCGCCATTGAATACACAGCCTGCGCCGTAATAGGCATTCCTGATCGTCGCGTGCAGATCGAATCCCTCGAAGGTATATCTATCTTTTTCCGGCTGGGATGCCATCAGAAGGCGGACGACGTTCTCCGCGAGACAATCGACGGTCCTGAAACCGCGGCACGGCCTTGTGCTTTCAACCACGAAGCAGATGGCCCCAAACCAATTGACGGTGAGGTCGGTTCCAGAATCCGTGAAAGCCATTCCTGAAATAGTGATGTTGTCGGGATTGATAAAGCGAAAAAAAACAGGCGTCACCGTGCCTGTTCCCTCTGTAGTCATCGTCAGTTTTGCCCCGTATGCCGAAATCGCCACGTTGCTCAGGTCTGCCGCCGTGACTGCCGTCCCGTTGCCTCTCTTGCCGAGATCGTAAACGCCGGCGCTGACGTGAAGGGTACCTCCGCCCCTGCGCTTGAGCTGCGCAAATGCCTGGTGAAATGCATCGATAATCGTTTCGGGGTCGGCACCGGGGACACCGCCATGGTCGGCCAGATTGACCTGGCTGTCATTTCCTTGATCCGGCCTTCTGGCATGGGCGTAAGGAGAAAATTGCGGCAAGAGTGCCGCGGCCCCAAGGAGAAACAGTGTGCGCCGTCGCTGGTCGATCTCACCCATTGCAAACACTGCTCGCCGCTTGCTGCTGCCCGTCGACAGCAATGCTGCCATCGTCTGCGCTGCCTTCCTGCCTTGCAATCCGGCCCTCTTCGGCCTTCGCCTCGAGGCAAGCGGTGCAGTGGTCACACACCGATACGGCGTGGTCCGGCGCGTCGAGCAGGGAGTAACAGCCTAGCCGCCTCTTCACTTCAGGCTGGTCGTTGAACATCATCACGTCGATAATCGACAAGAGCGGAACGAACACGTTTCCGAACTGTGGATAGGTGATCTCGTTGATCTTGTGGAATTTCAACGTCAACCCATTCTGCTTGAAGTACTCGAAGTCGTACAAGCTCATGCCGCCAATAAAATTGATGTAGACGTCTCCGCCCACCTTCTTCGCAGTCCTTATCACCCTGTCCTGCTTGTCGATCACATCGGTCACATTCAATTCCGATGCGACAATGATTGGTGTGTGAATGTCCAGGTAATTGCAGATCTGCCTGATCGAATGCTCCGCATACCTGGCCAGGTTTCGCTCCGGATGCTTGATGATCGCCTGCAGCATCGGGAACACCTTCTTGAAATAGGGCGCCTTGGAATAAGCGCTGGCAATCACCCTCAGCAGCTTGTCCATTTCAACATCGAAATCGTCGCAGAATTCCCGCTCGTTGATATTCGCGCGAAGAGATCCCTTTTTCAGTGGGAAGGTGATGAGCTTGTCCTTTCCGTTCATGAGTATGCGATTGCGATTGATCCAGGACTCCTTCACATACTGCAAGTCGTCCCCGAGAACGAACACGTCGACAGAAGAAATCAGCTGAAAGTAGCCGAGATAGGGAAACAGGTACGGCTGCATCATTCCAACTCTTTTCATGATCTCTTTCCGACATTCACTCCATCGGGCAAACCGGCGCAATTTTCTGGGAGCCGGCCAGCCTGACTGACTCTACTGCGAGTAATGGTGGAGGGAGCTGGATTCGAACCAGCGAACTCTTAAGAGGACAGATTTACAATCTGTTGCCTTTAACCACTCGGCCACCCCTCCCAGAAACTTCGGCCCTGCTGTCAGGGCAGAAAATACGTCGGCGATTCTTTGAACACCTATCCGACGTCCTGCTCGACATCCTGGTCCGGCCCGCATGCCAGCATCGACGCAACGAAACCAGCGCGATTTCGATCGAGGCGGCTTTGCGCGGCCGGTAACCGCATCTTGCATGAGCGCCGAAAATGCGCGCTTGATGCATCACAAATTGCATCGGCATTCGCCTATTCAACATATCGAACGATCGGGCATCCGCCGGCTACTGGTTCAAGAGGCTGCGCAAGTACTCTCCATATCCATTCTTCGCCAGTGGATCGGCAAGCCGCTCGACATCCTCAGCCGTGATCCAGCGCTTGCGATAGGCGATCTCTTCCGGGCATGAGACCATCAGGCCCTGGCGCCTTTGCAGCGTGGCGATGAACTGGCCTGCGTCGAGCAGCGATTCATGGGTCCCCGTATCAAGCCATGCGATTCCGCGGCTGAGAATCTCCACATTGAGCGTTCCCATTTCGAGAAATGACTTGTTGACGGTCGTGATTTCAAGCTCGCCGCGAGCGGATGGTCCGATACTTGCCGCGATATCGCATACCTGGTTGTCGTAGAAATACAGGCCGGTCACCGCATAGTTGGAACGCGGCTTGAGCGGTTTTTCCTCGATCGATCTTGCGCGCAGTTCCTGGTCGAACTCGACCACCCCATAGCGTTCCGGATCATGCACATGGTAGGCAAAAATGGTAGCGCCGCTCTCCTGCTCGTTCGCACGCGTGAGTATGCTGACCAGTTCATGCCCGTGGAATATGTTGTCACCGAGGACAAGTGCACTGGGTCGGTTATCGATGAACTTGCGGCCGATAATGAACGCCTGGGCCAAGCCTTCAGGCCGAGGCTGGACAGCATACTCAATATTCAGCCCCCATTGGCTTCCGTCCGACAGGAGATCTTGAAACCGGGGAGTATCCTCCGGCGTCGATATCAGCAGGATGTCCCGGATGTTCGACAGCATCAGTGTCGCCAACGGGTAATAGATCATCGGCTTGTCGTATACCGGCATCAATTGCTTCGACACGGCGCGGGTGACAGGATAGAGACGAGTCCCTGATCCACCAGCGAGGATGATGCCTTTGCGTCTGCTTCTGTTCATAGTAATCATGGCTGTGCACGTGATTGACAAGTAAATTTCAACTGCGCTTCCGTCAGGTTCCGTAGTGCTCGCGCACCCAGTCGCGGTACGCGCCGGTGGTAACGTTCTGGACCCACCCCTCGTTTTCCAGATACCAGAGGACAGTCTTTCGGATGCCTGTCTCAAAAGTCTCCGATGGTTTCCATCCGAGTTCGCTTTCTATCCTGGAGGCGTCGATCGCATAGCGCCGGTCGTGCCCCGGGCGGTCTTGCACGAAGGTGATCTGCTCGGCGTAAGACTTTCCATCCTCGCGCGGCCGCACTTCATCCAGTACAGCGCAAATTGTCTGCACCACCTCCAGATTCGCCTTTTCGCAATTGCCACCGATGTTGTAGGTTTCGCCCGGCACACCATCTTCGACCACCCGGCGCAGCGCGTGGCAGTGATCCTTTACGTACAGCCAGTCGCGCCTCTGCATTCCATCACCATAGATCGGCAGTGGTTTGCCGGCGCACGCGTTGAGGATACAAAGCGGGATCAGCTTTTCTGGAAAATGGTAGGGGCCGTAATTGTTGCTGCAATTGGTCGTGATGGCGGGCAAACCATAGGTGTGGTGCCAGGCCCGGACAAGATGGTCGCTGGCCGCCTTGCTCGCGCTGTACGGGCTGTTCGGCTCATAGCGGTTTGATTCGGAAAACGGCGCGTCATCCGGCGCGAGAGAGCCGTAAACCTCATCCGTCGACACATGGAGAAAGCGGAATGCTTCTTGTCCGGCGGGCCGCAGGTGCGACCAGTAATCGCGTACCGCGTCCAGCAGGCCGAAGGTCCCTACAACGTTGGTCTCGATGAAATCGCCCGGTCCCTTGATAGACCGGTCCACATGCGATTCCGCCGCAAAATTGAGTATCGCGCGCGGCCGGTAGTTTCTGAGGAGCGCGGCGACCAGCTTGCGATCCCCTATGTCGCCCTGGATAAAGAAATATCGACTGCTGTCCCTCACGCCGGCGAGGGTCTCGGGGTTTCCGGCATAAGTGAGCTTGTCCAGATTGACGACAGGCTCCTCCTGGTTGGACAGCCACTCGAGTATGAAATTTCCACCGATGAATCCGGCACCGCCCGTCACTAGTATCACAATTCACCTCTACGATAGACATGTGGAATCACGGTTTTCGCGTATCACTTCCCGACACGGGGACAAGACGCCCGATGTGTTCGCCAGGGCGAGGCGCGGCGCCGGCAAGGTCGTTGATCGCGTTCAGGTATTTTTGTATCACCTCCTTTTCGTCAAACTGGGCCTCGACCTTCCTTCGTCCCGCCATTCCCATTTCCATTCGCGTCGCAGGAGGCAGCCGCAGCATCTGGTTCATTTTTTCAGCAAGGTCCAATGTGTCGCGAACTTTGCATAGCAAGCCGTTGACCTTGTGATCGACGACATCGCGGCACCCGACGGTATCGGTCGTGATGATCGGACGCGCCATCGCCGCGGCCTCCAGCAGGGAACGCGGGATGCCTTCCCGGTAAGACGGCAGCACGACGCAATCGGACGCAGACAGATGCGGCCGCACATCGTCGGTCTGGCCGAGATAGCGGACGGTCCCGGCTTCTTCCCACGCCCGGATTTGTTCCATGGAGATGGAGTTGGAATTGGCGGAGTCCACGAATCCGAGCAGGCGAAACTCGACGTTCGGAAAGCCCTGCCGCACGATTCGTGCAGCACCGGCGAATTCTTCGATCCCTTTGTCCTTGAGCATCCTCGAAACCAGCAAGAAGACGAACGGCCTGCCGTACGGCGGCAAGGGCGGGGATGGCTGATAGCGGCTCAAGTCCATCCCCGATCCCGGAAGCCTGTCCGTTCGATCCGGTTGAACCAGCTGCGATTCGATGAACAGTTTCTGGTCATCGGCATTCTGGAAAAAAATTCGCCCGGAACGCTGCAGGGAAACGCGGTACAGCATGCGCACGATGCGAGTCAGGAAGCTGTTATTGATGAATGTCGTCCCAAGGCCGGCGATATTATTGATAACCGGGATATGGAGCAGCTGCGCAGCCATGGATCCGTATACATTCGGCTTGACGGTATACCCGAGGTAGGCAAGCGGACGTTCCTCGCGCAGTACGCGGAAATAGCGGATCAGCAGCGCCAGGTCTCGCCCCGGGTGCGTGCCGTTACTATCCATCGGGAGATCGATAAAGCGGCAACCGAGCGCGGGGAGCCGGTGCGCGTAGTCGTCTCGCGGCGCCAGTGCAACCACTTCATAGCCATGCTGGGTCAAGGCCCTGATCAAGCCGGAGCGGAAGTTGTAGATGTTCCACGCGGTATTGATCGAGATGATGATTTTGCGATTCATTGTCACTCGCTCCAACGAAGGCGATGCGTTAAAGGAAAAGCAAACAGGTGGTGTGAATCAGTGGACTGGCTATCCTCGGGCCGGGGAAGCCTTGAAACGGGCATGCGGCCCGGATGAAGATGACGCGAAGCGGGCTGCGGAATGGGGTCGATCAGCGGGTGATCGACGACCTTCGATTAGTGGGACTGCCTTGCAAGCCGGGAGGAATTCAGCCGGCTGCCGACATGCGCGTGTCCAGCCGGGGATGACGCGATTCCATCGCCGCGCAATCCTCTTCGAGAATCTCGCGCATCCTGAGAATCATGTACACACGAAAAGCAAGGACATTGGGATCCAGGCTGGGTTTCGCGACACGATCCCTGATCCAGTTTTTCAGCGCTCGGGGCACGAGCGACTTGATGACGTTTGCGCGCGTCCCAGGACGTTTTGCAGGAGAGAATCCCTCATCCCGGATGCCGCGTGCCACTTCGTTCAGGAATTCCGTGCCGAATTGCTGCCGAGCCTGTTCGGACAGCAGTTTGTTGCGCATCAGCCCGGCAATTTCACGCTTCCTCAATACGCTGCCCATGCTCGCGTTTGCGCCCTCGGTCGCGTACGGCACGTCGGGCGAGATCGTGTCCACGATGTCCTTGAACAATGCCTTGTCGGTCCTGAGCCGGTCCGGTAGTTCGCGGACGCGGTGCAGGACCTTCCCGGCGAGCAGCGGGTTGACGATTTCGACATAACTGTATTTGACGTCGGACAGCGCAGCCAGGATCGTCGGCAGCCTGTATGCGTGATAGAGCCGGTCCCGCCAGCCGCTGAGCGTTTCGCCTTCCTGCCTTTGCAGGCTGGAGGGAAACTCCTGCGCCGGAAGACCAAATTTCCGGATGAGGTCTTTCAGGTTGCGGTAGTCGCTGCACAAGCCGATTCCCACACTGAGCCTTACGGTCAACTCGGAGGACACCGGAACCCATCCGAAGCCTTCGTCGCCCCGGATAATTCCGCTGCAGTTTTCGTCTTCGAGCAGCTTCCGCCAGATCTCGAGGCCGTCCAGGTATCCTGCAAGATGGTCCACGCGTCCTTCACCGCAGCAGATGAACCTGTCGATCACTCGCGCGAGCGGCTCGCTCCGCATGTCGGTGTGGTGGTAGCGATGTTTCACGCCCAGCCGGGCCGCCAGCTCCTTGGCCACTGCGGCATCGTTTTTCTCACGGTCGAGGTTGTCCGCAAGGCCCCAGGTAATCGTCCTCAGATCGCCGGCTATGCCGCGGCGGGCAAGAAAGCAAAGGATGCCGCGGCTGTCGTAGCCGCCGGACAGCGGCAGGACATATTTTTTGAAGTCGATGCCTGCGGACTCTCCCAGGGAGTGAATCACGCTGCTTATATCCTTCGTCAGTAACACCTTGCTTGCTCGACGGGACCGTTCCACAGGAGAAAACGCGATGGCATGCCGCTGAAGCGACAGCGACCAGGTGTGCTTGTCGAGCATGACCGAGGATTCGGGAGGCAGGCGCTTTATCCTTCTGTCCCAGGAAAAGCCCGGCCCAAGGGCGCCGGTCGACAATATCCATGGCGTGACCTGTTCGTTGAACTGGAACGCGCCGAGGAACATGACGATTGCCCGCTGCGATGTCGATGCGACGAAATACTGGTCATTGAAGCAATACCAGATGGTGCGAGAACCGGCAGCGTCGCTTGCCACTTCCAGCGCAGCACCGCTTTCGCGAAACAGCGCGAACGCCCCATCCGGGCAAGGCTCGCCTGGGTATGACCAGCGCTCTGCGCCTTCAAACAGGCATCCCAGCAAGACGCTGTTTCCGTCCACGGTAGAACCGCGGTCATTGACGATGGCGAAGGCGATAGAACCATTGACAGCTATCCGATGCGTCACGGGCAACCGCAGGTTGTCAGGCTCAAGCCGCTCGCAGATCTTCCTCAATCTGCGCTCATCCTCCTGACCGAAGGACGACTTCCTGCTGCAGGCGTAAATGATTTTTGCCATTGTGGCGTCTAGAATGCGTGCGTTGTCGAATGACCGTGGATGTGTCTTGCGTTGCGCGCGTCAGGCGACGCTAGCGGAGAGCAGTTCTTCTGCCGGAATATCGCGTGATCCAGACTGATGCTCCAGCCAGGACTGGAACATCAGCACGTCCCACAGGTAGAACTGCCGTGGCTTGCCCGCCAGATGCTCGTTCCACATTTGCCGGATTGGCGCAGGATCGAAAAATCCTTCGCGCCGCAGGCGGGATTCATCCAGCAGGGATTCTGCCCAAGCGCGCAGCGGACCACGCAGCCAGGCGCCAATCGGCACGCCAAAGCCCATCTTCGGCTGGCTGACCAGCGCTTCAGGAACATGGCGTTGCAGGACCTGGCGCAGCACCCATTTGGTTTGTCCATCGCGCAGCTTCACCGACTGCGGCAAGCTCCACGCGAATTCGACGACGCGGTGATCGAGATAAGGAACGCGGGTTTCGAGTGACACCGCCATCGCAGCGCGGTCCACCTTGACCAGTATGTCATCCGGAAGATAAGTGAGCATGTCCAGCAGCATCATGCGCTGGACACTGTCCAGCCCTGCCACGGTGTGCGCATCGCGGGTCAACAGCGCCGGCGGCTCGCTGCCACCGAGAACCACCGCTGCCGGGTCGTGCCAATGCGACGCGAGTTTCAGGTAAAGCGCATCCACCGAGTCGCTTCCCAGGACCTCGGCTCCCTTATGGAGCTTATCGCCAACGTTGGCAAAGCGCATCGAGCGAGGGATCAACCCGCTTACCGATCTCGCAAGACTGTTCCATGTCTGCGGGGACACGCTGGTCAAACCGCTTGCCGCCAGCTTGCGCAACGCCAGCGGACCGGCCGCAATCTTGTTCCACAGCGTGGCCGTCACTTGATAGCGGTTGTAGCCACAGAAAAGTTCATCGCCCGCGTCACCTGACAGTGATACCGTCACGTGCCTTCTGGCTAGCTGGGCGACGAGATAGGTGGGAATCTGCGATGAATCGGAAAACGGCTCGTCGTACAGTGCAGGCAGGCTCGGTATAACGCGCATTGCTTGATCCGCCGTCACATAGAGTTCGGTATGGTCGGTGCCCAAATGGCGGGCAACGGCCTTTGCGCGCTCCGCCTCGTTGAATTCTTCCTCATGAAAGCCGATGGAAAAGGTTTTTACCGGACGCGAGGACTGAGACTGCATCAGCGCGACGATCGTTGTGGAATCGATGCCACCCGACAGGAAGGCGCCCAACGGCACGTCTGCCATCATCTGCCGGCGTACCGCATCCTTGAGCAGATTCTCGAGCGCATCGACCGCCTGCTCCGGACTGTCCGTGAACGGATTTGCCACGCCCTGCCCTGCAGCCTGGGTTCCCGACCAATACTGCGTCAGTTTCGTTTCACGGGAATCCGGTGACATGGCAAGAAGGCAGCCGGGCGGCAGCTTTGCAATGCCTTCGTAAATGGAATACGGAGCGGGCACATAGTTGTACCGGAGCAGCAGGCTAAGGGCTCCCCGATTTATCGTTCCCTCGAAAGCGGGATGCGCGCGCAAGGCCTTCAGCTCCGAACCGAACAGGAATGCGTGATGCCGGCCTTGCCTCTGCCAGCCATAGTAGAGCGGCTTTTCCCCAAGCCTGTCCCGGCAAAGCGTCAACACGCGCTCCTGCCGGTCCCAGACGGCAAATGCGAACATGCCGATCGCCTGTTCAACCGTGGACTGGATACCCCATGCGTCGAAACCGGCGAGCAGCGTCTCGGTGTCCGCGTGTCCGCGCCAGTCGGGTGCGCGGCCTTCCGATTCCATTCTTTCGCGCAGCGAAAGGTGGTTATAGATCTCGCCGTTGAATACGATCACATATCGCCCGCTGGACGAATGCATCGGCTGATGCCCCGCCGGTGACAGGTCAACGATGGACAAGCGGCGATGCCCGAGGAACAAGGGATGTACTCCGTCCTGCCACCAACCGCTGTCGTCCGGCCCCCTGTGCTGGATGGCTGCGGACATGCGCTTGACGAAAGCAATGCCTTCCCCTTCACTGTGGAGCGGAACGCCGCTCAGGAAACCTGCTATGCCGCACATTGGATTTCATTCTCCCTGGTCAGAGTTTGATAGAGCGCTTCGAATCGCTGGCGGGCACGTTCCGCCGAGAACTCTTCACGAATGCGGGCCTTTGCCTGCTGCCCCAGGCGCTGGCGGACGTCCGGCTTCATTGCCAACAGCGCCGCCATGCCTTCCGCGAGCGCCCCGGGATTTTCCTTGGGGACCACGATGCCGGTCCGGCCAACCAGCATGGCCGCATCGCCGACATCCGTCACCACGCAAGGCACGCCCATGGCCATCGCTTCACCCACGACATTCGGGAATCCCTCGGTACGGGACGACAGACAGAACACGTCCAGCGCCTGCAGGCAAGCCGGTACATCGCTGCGCTCGCCCAGCAGGACGAATCGTTCTGCATGGCCGGTCTGCGCGATCCAGCACATGAGCTCGGCGTTGGCCGCATCGATGTCGCGTCCCACCATCAGAAAACGGACGTTGGCCTGATGCCGAGCCAGCAAACCTGCCGCACGGACAAAGTTGTGCTGGTCCTTATTGGCATTGAAGCGCCCTACCATGCCGATCAGCACGTCCTGCTCGCCAATGCCGTATTGCATGCGCACGGACGCTCCCTCGCTCTTCTGCGCCGTGAACTGCGCCAGGTCGAAGCCGTTGGGAATCACCGCCATGCGCCTTGCGTCATATCCGTGTGCTACATGATTCTGTCGTGCCGCTTCGGCGACGCAGACAATCGTGTGTGGAATCCTGCGCGACAGCCAGGCACAGAGCTTCTGCACAAATACGGTCGCCCGCGAATCGCCACTTCCCAGTGCCGAGGTGCGGATGCCCCATATGACGTTCCGAATGCCGGCCAGCCGCGCTGCAAGTCCTCCCAGCATGTCGGCGTGGTACATCCATGTCTGGACGATGTCCGGCCGTTCCATGCGCATGATGGACACCAGTTTGAGGAAACCGGCAAAGGGCGCCGCCTTGAAGTCGAGCGTGGTGACGTCGATGCCTGCTTCACGCAGGCGTGCCGCCATGGGGCCACCCGTCGTCAGCGCAACCACGGCGTGCGTATATTCGCTTTCACGCGTTCCGGCAACCAGCCGGTAGAGCGCGATCTCCGCACCGCCCACATCCAGTCCAGCAATCACATGCAATACGCGAGGCATGCCCACATTCCCCTTGTCTGTCGCGCGTCCGTCTTTCTCACTGAATGGCCCCGACCTCATGAAAAAGCCTGTCCCACAACCCGATGATTTCCGCCTGTCCAAACCGGGCGCGTACCGAATCCATTGCCCGGCTACCCAACGAGCACCGAAGGTCCTCGTCGGCCATGATGTCGGCCAGCGCGGATACCAGGGCGTCCTGGTCGTTCAAGCGGACCAGCAAGGCATCCCGTCCCTCCCGCGTTATCTCGCGCGGCCCGCTCGGGCAATCGAACACGACGCACGGCAAGCCGACTGACATTGCTTCGAGCAATGCATTCGGAAAGCCCTCGCGCTTCGAGGTCATCACAAAGGCATCGGCACCCGCCATCACTTGCCAAGGCTCGCCCGTGCTTCCCTTTAAAAAAATCCGGTCCTGCATGCCAAGCAACGCAATCCGCGATGCCAGGTTCTGCTGATGCGGGCCGTTGCCGTAGATATGCAGGTCCCAATCGCTGAAACGTGAAGCAAGTTGCGCAAATGCCTCGACTGTCTTATCGACCTGCTTTTCCCGCGTCAGGCGACCAAGGCTCAGCAGCACCTTTCGTTCATTTCCGTTTCCTGCGCGATACGCGGTAACGCCATCCGGCAGGGGGTTCGGCACGACGCGCACCGCGCGCAATCCCGGATAAATTGCGTGAGCCCTGGCGGCGACCGACTCTGTCTGCACGGTCAGCATGTCAGCGAAGCGATAGGTCAATCTCGAACAGATGTGCCAGAAGTCGCGCGCACGCCGGGCGGTTGGGTCTGTTCGTTCGCAGACGATCACAGGCACGCGCAGTCGCACGGTCGCAGCGATGGTGGCGACATTCACGTTTGGCAGGAAAGAGACCACGACGTCCGGCGATCGTGCCCGGATCAGGCGCCGCAATGCATACAGCCGCCGCACATAGCCGAGCGCCGTGCGCCTGCGCATGCCCACCAGCTCGGCGAGATAGGCCAGCTCGACTGCGTCGGATACCTGGTAGAAAGGCCGCCCGCCGCCGGAATACGTGGCCACCAGCGTTACCTCGTCGCCCCGTGCGCTCCATGCATTGCACAGTCCCGTCAGGACGCGCTCAGCACCACCGGAATCGAGCGAACTGGCAAGGCAGACAATCTTCATTGTCCTGCTTCATCCTCGCGCAACAAGCGTCGTCCCCTCGACTGCGGGACGCTGTCGTTTGCGACGCCAAACCACCTTGCGCGGCAAAAGAGCCAGGACAGCCAACCACAGCAACTGCGTCATGGCGACCGCAATTGTGGACGGAATGAATGTGAAGAGGTTGACGATGAACCCCCACCAGAAATACGGTATCCAGAGCTTGCGCCAATTCTGCTTTTGCATCGATATCCACTGGCGCTCGACCGCGACGTAGCTCCTGAGCCAGAGATAGCCCATCAGGAAGCCGCCCGCACCTGGCAGCAGGTACGCCGAATAGGCGACGGCCAGCGGCGGGACCGTGCATTTGTCATACCCGAATGCTTCTGTGTTGATGCACGCGAGTGTCGGGGTCACGTTTCCGTAGTAGAGGAAGTCCAGCCCGAAGGCGCCGAGCACGCGCGACGGGATCGCCCCGAACAGCGTCGCCAATGCATTTTCGCGCGTGATGAGCGGGATGCCGGTATGGTTGAAGTGGTCAATTCCAGCCTGCACCGACACCCATTGGAAACCGAAGTTGTTCAAGACGGTATCGATAACGCCGACCTCGCCGATTTCATCGACCACCGAGTAGTAATCGCCGGTGAAATAGGCGCTGATGTAATGGCCCATGACCTTGCCATAGGTCATGATCAGGAACGCGGCCGGAATGAGCGCGATCAGGATTGCATAGGCCATCGGCCCATATCTCTTTTTGCTGACGTCAGGCTTGAGGCGCAGATAGACAAGAACTGGGACGATGGCGGTGTACAGCAACAGGTTTCTGCTGATCGAATTCGCGTAAGCGGTTGCCACAAGCATGATGTAGGCAGCGATGAACAGCTTGTTTTTCTCGATCAAGGCAATCGCCGCGAAGCACTGGGCGACGAGCCCGATTGCCGCGACGGTCTTGAGGAACATGTAGGCATCCTTTTCCCCAAAGCCCTCGAAGTCGCCACCGCGCGCGGCGGCTGCATTCGTCAGTGCCACATCCACGCCAACCAGCTTGAAATACAGGGCGTAGGCCGCGACGCCAAGGAGGATCGATGCAAGCCAGATGCGTTTTTCCGAGGCACGGGCGAGCGCCGCGGAAGCAAAATCGACCACGCGTTCCGGCAAGCCGATACGCGGCCGAAGGAAATACCCGCACGCCATCCCGGCAGCGGTAAGCAGTATGTGGAGCGCCGCCGCAAATCCCGGGGCCCCATGCCGCGAAATGAAATCCGCAACCTCGCCGTAAGGCTCGAAGCTCCCGAAAAAATAAAACAGCGGATAGACGCAGTCGCCAATCAGGAACCAGACCAGCACCCCGCACAGCAGCACGCCGAAGGCGGAGTACCTGACTGCGCTGACAAGTACCATACATATCAGGCAAGTCGCCAGGAAGTACATGGCTATATAAATGCCGCTCAAGACCGTTCTCCCCGAGACCTTCGAAGGACGCTTTTCATTCCCGGACCTCTCTCCATTACGCCGGTACGAATGGTGTGGTGCGTCTGGAGAATTCGCGAACCAGGCTGCTGTTCCGGTTCGATGCGAAAATTCTCGCGATCAGGATGAGGTCGCTCGGCGCGGGGATGGCGCGGCAGCGGAAGAAAAGCTTCAGGTAATCCCACCTGAGCGGGTACCTGAGATAGCTGCGGCGGAGAAATTCGAACAGGCACTGTGCTGCAAACTGCCTGGCGAGCTCGGGATTCGTTGCAAGATAGACCTTGATGAGGCTCAGTTTTCCCCTGCCCGTCACGACGCCGCCTTTCGCGCGGGTCATTGTGTTCTCGAATGAGAAAAACCGATAAACCCCATACGGCTCATCGATATACGATGCGTAGCCGCCGTCGATGACGAAGGACAGCGAGAAGAAATAATCGAGCGTTTCCTCCGTCAGCTTGAAAACCTTTCTTGCGGACGCCCGATACATGCTGCCCGAATGGCAGCCGGTCATGCCGTAATACTTGGCCAGATCCCTCGCGTAGAGCCTGTTCCCCGGAACGAATTCGCGCATTGGTTTGACCGGCATGCCGACAGCCGATTGTCCATGTTCATTGATGATATGCACGCGATGCCACACGATACGGCACTCGGGATTCTGCTCGAGGAAGCTTGCCAGTCGTTGCAGCTTGCCGGGAAGGCAGTAATCGTCACCGTCCACATGTGCGACGTACTGGCCACGCGCCTTGTTGTGCACGCTCAGGTAATTCTGCGTGGGACCGATATTCCTGGGTTGCAAAACAGGTTTCACAATGGCCGGATAGGCTTCAGCAAATTCCTTGACGATCTCGCGTGTCCCGTCGGTCGAGCCATCGTCGCCGACAATCACTTCGAAATCGAAGTCCGTTTCCTGATCGACAATGCTCTGCAGGCACTGCCGAATGTATTTTTCCTGGTTGTAGGTCACCACGCATACGGACACAAAGGGGCGCTGTTCATTTGTTTGCATCGTCATCCTCGTCATCATTTCACCATTGACGGATCGCGCCGCGTACGCAGGAGGACGCCCCTGCGGCGATGGCAAGCAATCCCATTCCCAGGGCGCCGACGGCAAGCGCCACCGGTATCCTCTCTTGCGGCCAATGCACCAGCCATCTCGCGGCCGCGGCAGCACTGATCGTCAGCAGGAAAGTGCCGCCCACATCCTCCAGCAGCCACCGCCGGTGCAAGCCCTTGACCAGGCGCCGATGCACCAGCGGCGTCCAGAACGCAAAATAGGCAAGATGCGAAGCGAGCCAGGCAAAACCGGCACCGACCATTCCGTAGCTCCATGTTGCCCAGACCAGCGCGGGAATGAGAAACACGACGAAGAGCAGATTGCCGATCAGGTGGAGCTTCAAGTCTCCCTTGGCGACCTGGAGGTAATAGGGAAACGCGCAGAGCGCAAGCACGCCGTTACCTAGCGCATAGAGTGTCAGGACTGGCGCGGCATTGACTGCGATGTCCGCATTGCCTGTCCAGGCCCAAAGCACCTGCTCCGAGAAAAACGAGAGCACAACCGCCACCGGAATAGCGATCACGCCGACAACTTGCGTCGCGTTCCGGTATACCCGCACCAGGCCGTCGCCGTCTCCTTCGGCTTCAAGCCGGGTGAGCCGCGGTTGCAGGGCAATACTGATCGGACCGGCAATGATCGTCACGCCGCTCGCCACTAGCACGGCAAGCGTGAAGTAGGCATAGTCGGTCAGGGTGAGCAGTCTCGACAGGACCAGCTTGTCCGTCTGCGTCACGGCGATCCACACACAGTTCGTGAACGCCAGGCCGAGCGAGAACTTCACGACGCCACGCAGCGGCTTCCATTCCCAGTCCACCTTGTGCTCCATGCGCGGAATCATGCGGTAGGTCTGGGATACCAGAATCACCAGTTCAATCACCGCCACGGCCAACTGATAGCCGAAGAAGGTCGTCGGAGTCGCCCCTGCGATGATGAAAAACGGTATCACCAGCACGGCACGGCCGGTCGCCGCCGCGACATTGAATCCGCTCAGCCACACCAGCCGTTCATACCCGCCGATGGCGCCGCGGTACAGGCCGCCCATCCATCGAAGTGCCACGATCAGCGCCATCAGTGAAATGGCGTCACGCACCTCTGCGTGCGGAAGCTGCTGGGCCTTCAACCAGCTGGCAGAAATGTAATCCGCCCCCGCAATCATCACGCACGCGCCGGCAACCGCCAGCGCGAGGAATATGCCTTCGAGTGCGCGCATCAGGCTGCGCAGGGTGAATGCATCGATGGCGCCCCCGCGAAATCGCGCGACCTCCCTCGCCAGGGTGGGCGTCATCCCCATGTCGACGAGCTGAAACAACACCTGAAGCGTCGCGAAGAAGCCGACGAGACCGTAGGCCTCGATGCCCATATAACGTATATACGCCGGCACCATGACAACGCCGATCGCCGTTCCATAGAACTGGCTGACGTAATTGGCGATAACGTTATGTTTCAGGGACATGCTACGCATGCCAATATCCGGTTCTCTCAATCAGTTCGCGGTAGCTTTCGCGCGTTATCCCGATCATGATCTGGTCGTGATACTTACCGTCGCCGAAGAACCAGTTTTTCCTCCGCCCTTCGACCTCCCATCCGCACGACTCGGTATAGAACCCGAGGGAACGGGTATTTGTTTCCATGACCGCACTATCCAGGCGCACCAATCCCAGCTCATCGAACGCATACCGCATGACAGCCATCACAGTGTCCAGTCCGAACCCCTTGCCACGGGCCTGCGCCCTGCCCAGCATCATGCCGTGCCATGCATGCCTGTTTTTCCAATCGATATTGATAAGGCTTGCCGTACCAATCAGCCCGAGGTCTTCAGCCTCGACGCAGAAGCGATGCCCGGCCAGGTTGGCATTGTCCTGGTTCAAGATCCACTTCTCCGTGGATTGACGGCTGTACGGAAAATGCCAGCCGCCCATGATTTTCCAGACATCCGTATCGTTGGCCCAATCATTCAATGTCTCTGCATCACGCATTTCCGGCGCACGCAGAACCACTCTCTTTCCATGAATGTTCAATGTTCAGCTCCGCTTCGATTCGTTGCCCAGTCTAGACATCTGAAATGACTTGCACGACCGTCCTGACCTGCTGCTCCTCCAGGCCCGGATAAATTGGCAGGCAGATGACCCGGTTTGCAATATCGGCTGCGATCGGCAGGTTTTCCCGCGCTGCCGACGGCAGCCCGCGGTACATGGGGAAATCCGATATCAGCGGGAAGAAGTATCGCCTTGCATAAACATTCGACTCGCGAAGCAGTTGATAAAGTGCATCGCGGCTCACCGGATAGTTTCGTTCCACGAGTATTGGAAAATAGGAATAATTCGCCACCGTCTCGCCGCAATGTCCAACGCAGCGAATGCCCGGTATGCCGTCCAGAAGTTCGCAATACATCTCGGCGATCGCCTTGCGGCGCGCCATCGCGTCTTCGAGATATTGCAGCTGCAGGATGCCAAGTGCGGCATTCAGCTCGCTCATCTTTCCGTTGATGCCGGACGCGACCACCGTCACTTCGTCGACAAACCCGAAATTTTTCAAGTGGTCGATGCGCTGCTTTGTTTTGGCATCAGGGCATACGATCGCGCCGCCCTCGAAGGTGTTGAATACCTTTGTCGCGTGAAAGCTGAGCACCGAAAGGTCGCCGTGCCGCAATATGCTTCCACCGTCATCCTTCACCCCAAACGCATGCGCCGCGTCATATATGAGCTTCAGGTTGTAGTTGTCTGCGATCTTTTCTATCGCGTTGACATCGCATGGTCGGCCATAGCAGTGGACGGGCATGATTGCCGTGGTATCCGCCGTGATCGCCGCCTCGATCTTTGCCGGGTCGATGTTAAGCGTTACCGGATCAATGTCGACGAACACCGGCTTGATGCCGTTCCACAGCAGGGAGTGTGCGGTGGCGACAAAGGAATACGGCGTGGTGATCACCTCGCCGGTAACGCGCAACGCCTGCAACGCAGTGACCAGTGCCAGCGTGCCGTTGGAGAACAAGGCAATGTGCTCGACACCCAGGTACTCGCAAAGCGCCCGTTCCAGCTGCTGGTGAAACGGCCCGCCGTTGGTCAAGACCCTGCTGTTCCAGATCTTTTCCAGATAAGGAATGTATTCCGCCAGCGGCGGCAAGTGGGGCTGCGTGACATAAATCGGCCGGTCGTCACGCGCCGGGAAGGCATAAACGGCATTGCTCTTGATCATCGTATCCTCGCAAAACCTGTGATGACAATTCCGTCAGGACGGAATGGATGAAGCGCTTTGATAGTGTGAAGAAACCAACTAGCCACTCGCACGGGAGGCTCCGGTCTGGCCGGCATGGTCGATGTACCACGGCATGGCTGCGGCCAATCCGTCCTTGATCTTGAACGCAGGGGTATATCCGAGGTGCCGGACAGCCTTCGAAATATCGGCAAGGGAATGCCTGACGTCGCCCTTTCGGAAGTCCGCGTATAGCGGTTCCTTGTTGAACTTGATATCGCTCTTTGATAATTCCGTCTTCAGGTAGACGAACAACTGATCCAGCGTGGTCACGTCGTTGACGGCGACGTTATATACGGCATTCTTGCTGCCCTCGGCCGCCACGGCCGCAAGAAGGTTCGCCTGTACGGCGTTATCGACAAAGCAGAAATCGCGGGAAGTTTGTCCATCCCCATTGATCACCACGTCTTCATTGCGAATCATTGCAGCAATCCACTTCGGTATGACAGCGGCATAAGCACCATCAGGATCCTGTCGCTTGCCGAACACATTGAAGTACCGCAGGCCGATACTGTTAAAGCCGTAGGTGCGCGCAAATACCTCTGCGTACAGCTCATTCACAAGCTTCGTCACGGCGTAGGGCGACAAAGGCTTGCCGATGTGCTCCTCTACCTTCGGCAAGCCGGGATGGTCGCCGTACGTTGCACTGGACGCGGCATACACGAACGACACCACACCGGCGTCGCGCGATGCGACCAGCATGTTGAGGAAGCCGGTCACATTCACGTCATTCGTTGCAAGAGGATCGGCAATCGAACGCGGGACGGAACCGAGCGCAGCTTGGTGCAGCACGTAGTCAACTCCCCGCACTGCCCGGCGGCAGGTTTCCAGGTCGCGAATGTCGCTGTGGATGAAGGCAAACCTAGCCCATCGTTCTTCGCCGACCAGCTCCCGGACTTCATCGAGGTTGCGTTGGTAGCCGGTGGAGAAATTGTCGACGCCGACAACGGTCTGGTTGAGTTGCAGAAGGGTTTCAAGCAGGTTTGACCCGATGAATCCGGCACATCCCGTTACCAGCCATTTCCGTGGTTTGCCATTGAGCGTGATCTGGAGTTGTTCAAGTCCGGTCATTGATGGCCTTGCGGTGCCGTGTTCGTGGATTTTGAGATTGATCTCGTGCGGATCCGGTTTCATTTCTTCTGTCACAGGCGCAGGTCTGACGCTGACTTGGGGAGGAGATACTTCAGGTCGAAGAGCACGTGCCTCTCCTTGCCGAATTGCCGCACGCCGCCTATTCCCAGTTCCTTGAACTGCCGGTGGGCGACGGCCAGGACAATCGCGTCATACTTTCCGGGTTCGGGAGAGCGAATCGGGGTGATGCCGTACTCGTGCTGCGCCCCCTCGGGGCTGACCCAGGGATCGTAGACGTCGACATTCATGTTGTAGTCCTTCAGCTTGTTGATGCTGTCGACCACCTTGGTGTTGCGCAGGTCGGGGCAGTTTTCCTTGAAGGCCAGGCCCATCACGAGCACGTTGGCGTTTTCAACCTGGATGCGGCGGCGGATCATCTGCTTGATGAGCTGGCCGACAACATAGCCGCCCATGTTGTCGTTGATGCGCCGGCCCGCCAGGATCACCTGCGGGTGGTAACCGAGCGCTTCTGCCTTGTGGGTCAGGTAGTAAGGGTCCACGCCGATGCAATGCCCGCCGACGAGGCCGGGGCGGAACGGCATGAAGTTCCACTTTGTCCCGGCGGCCTTCAGCACATCTTCCGTGTCGATGCCCATCTTCCTGAAGATGATGGCCAGCTCGTTCATCAGTGCGATGTTGAGATCGCGTTGCGTGTTCTCGATCACCTTTGCCGCTTCGGCGACCTTGATCGAAGCAGCCTTGTGCGTTCCGGCGGCGATGATGCTGCCATACAGGGCATCGACGAAATCCGCGACCTCTGGCGTGGATCCGGACGTGATCTTTGTAATGGTGGTCAGGCGGTGCTCCTTGTCGCCCGGATTGATGCGTTCCGGGCTGTAGCCGGCGTAGAAATCCTTGTTGAACACAAGTCCCGACACGCGTTCAATGACAGGAACGCAGTACTCCTCGGTCGCTCCCGGATACACCGTGGACTCGTACACGACGATGTCTCCCGGCTTGATGACCTTGCCCACCGTTTCCGACGCCGACCTGAGTGGCGTAAGGTCAGGGTTCTTGTGCTCGTCGACCGGCGTGGGTACGGTCACGATATACACTGTCGCACGCCGCAAATCCTCGACATCCGTGGAGAAGCTCAGGCGCAGAGCCTCCTCGAGTTCCCCGCGGCTTGTCTCGAGTGTCACGTCCGAACCGTTTCGCAGTTCATCGACCCGGCGCTTGTTGATGTCGAATCCGATCGTCGGATAATGTTTGCCGAATTCCACGGCCAAAGGCAGTCCGACGTAACCGAGGCCGATGATTGCGATACAGGTGTTTTTCGATATTTTCATGATTAGCCGGTTCTTATCTTCAAGTACGCACAGTCGTTGTTGACAACCTTTACGCATCGACCGGGCACGCTACCGCCCTTGGATTAAAGGTCATCATCCATATCCTTCGATCAATCACATTTGCACAACGAGACGATTGCGAGATCGCCTTGCCTTAGCGGCCCACTGCATTCACTGGAACCTGGTCCAGGTCGTTTGTCCGGATGATCCCGGCGCACGCGCTACCGATGATGACCCGCCTTGAAAAACAGCCTTAAATCCCTGGTTAAGCAGCCTTTCGCAGCATCTGTACTGCGAGCTTCAACTTGTGCGGCTGGTTCATCAGCTCGATCAAGACCAGGGCGCGCGCCTCCCCATCGTGCATCTGATAAATTCCCTCCAGGCCGGCAAACGGTCCCTGAATGACGCTGACACGATCGCCAGGTTCGAAGAGCCGGCGAGGACGCTCTTCCTGTGCGCTTTGCAGCGCTGCCACGCAGTCGTCCGGCAAGGTCGCAAACCGGCCGCCAAAAGACACCAGCTTGCTGACGCCGCGCGTGCTCCTGACCGGGGACCAGTTGTCGCGTCCGAGGTCGAGCCGGATAAACAGGTAGCGGGAGAACATCGGTTCGACACACTCTTCGAGCTTGCCTTGCACCAGTTTCTCAACGGCGAGCGTGGGCAAAAAGCAGGTGAAATCCTGGTTACGAAGCTGCTCCACCGCACGCAACTCTTGCCGCGGCTTTGTCTGCACGAGGTACCACGCCGCCGTCGTTCCATTCATTGCCATTCCCTTGCAACAGACTGCGACCGAAAGAAGCCAAGGGCAATTGCAGGATTGGGATCCCACCGCCCGCGGACCAGGCGTGTGTACACGGCGATGTAAATCAGTACGTGTGCGACCAGGACCCCAACAGCATTGCCGACCGTGTCCCCGATCAGGACGGTGACCAGCGTGGTTGACGCGATCCAGCCGCTCATAAAGCATGCGACCACCGCATTCCTGGCCCACGGGCGCTGGTCATTGCGTGCCAGGCGCAAGCACACTACGCGTCGATAGAAGAGCGTATGAAGATGAAGCCTGTCCGGAGCGCCAGGACTGGTCCTGCGAATGACCTTCCTGCGGTACATGCTGTAGAGCACTTCAATCACCGGATAGGCGCAGACAGCCAGAACCTGCCACGCATTGACTTTTGGATTTCGGATGACGAGCAGCACCGCCACTTCTGCCAGCCAGAATCCGAGGAAGTAGGCGCCGCCGTCCCCCATGAACAGCCGGCCGGTCGGATAGTTAACAAGGAGGAATCCAAGTGCGGCGCCGATGCCGAGCATCGCGAGATGCATGACAAATACGTCGTTGCTCTGCCATGAAAGGTAGGCCAATCCGGCAAGCATGATGACGACCGCGCTGCCGGCGACACCGTGAAACCCATCGATGATATTGATCGAGTTTGCGACGCCGGCCACGGCCACGGCGGTGACAGCGACTGCAAGCAGCGGTATCAGCTGCAGGATCGCGTCAACACCCCAGAGGTCCAGTCGCGACAAGGATGCGTCCAGCAACCAGGCCGCGAGCAGCGCGCTGGCAAGCGTCGCCATCAAGCGCGCCTTCACCGAGACCTTTTTCGTCAGGTCCTCGACAAGCCCTGTGAGAAATGCGGGTGTGGAGGCCAGCAGCAGTTTGCTTAGTTCAAACGTATCCAGTTGCACAGCGAATCCATCGTCGATCGCCTGGGCCGTCACGACAGAGGCAATCCCGACCAGCAGCGCGATTCCGCCCACACGCGGCACGGGCTGATTGTGGATTTTCTGTATCCCGCCGATGGTCAGGTCAAGTGAATGCTTGCCATGCCAGTTCTGGGTAAAGATAATCAGCAAGCTTGCGATGAAGCTGGCCAGCGCGGCGAATGCCGCGATATCGATCATGTTCGTGAATGAGATCATGTTTGCACCACGCGAAACTGTTTCTCTCTATCCTCGATTCGGGACGCACTTGAGGACGAAGCTGGCCGGGTGTTCCGCTGGTGCGCGCAGGAGAAATGACCGCGAACCAAGGCTGACCGGGCGAATGAATGCACGCGAAATCTGCATCTGGAACTGACTCCCTTCGAGAAAACACAGGCCGGTCGTCTTTGCGACCAAGGCTGCGATGGTTATCACTCTACTGAGGTGGGGGGCAAAAAATAAGTACGAAATTTCGATGGTTTATCGTTACCTTCGATAGAATCCATCCGTTTTTTTGAATCGATTGCGCGGCCGGATTTCATTCACGCAGGCCGACACTTCGGCGGTGATGCCGGTCGTGTTCCGGAGATTCAGTGAGAGCGAATGCGTCTGGCAGGTCATGTCGACCGGCACGTGCATGCATGGCTGGTGCGCCTGCATCTTCAGGGGGATATTGGAATCGCGTAGAGGGCGCGTCGCATGGATGCGAATCGTCGTCTACGCGCTTTGACGCGCTTCGTTACCGCATATCGGTTTACGCCTTGCCCTCACTCGCTACATAGCCGTACTTTCCATACGCTGCATCGTAGCCATAGCGGGAAAAGCGCTGTTTGGAATCGTTGAATACGACACCGGTGACTTTGTGGCCTGCCTGATTCAAGCGCCTGACCGTTTCCTCGATCTCGCCGGTGGTTGTTTGTCCGCCGCGCACAACATTGAAGATAGCGCCGGCGTGCGAGGCGACGACCAGGGCGTCCGACACGGCGAGAAGAGGCGGCGTATCAATCAGGATGTAGTCGTAACGCGCGGAGAACAGTTCGAGCAGTTTTCCAAAGTTGTCATGCGCAAGCAATTCTGTAGGCTTGCGCGGGATTTGTCCCGAGGACAGGAAGTCCACGTTTTCCGCGACGTCCCTGCGAATCGCCTTCCCGTACATCGCTTCACCGGTAATCACTTCCGACAAACCTGGTGATCGTTCCATTCCAAAGTATCGGTGCAGATGCCCGGAGCGCATGTCGCCGTCGATGAGCAGCACCTTCTTGCCGATCGACGCGAGCACAGCCGCAAAATTTGCGGAGACAAACGACTTCCCGACGCTTGGGGTCGCGCCTGCGATCATCACGATGTTGTTCTTCGCTTCCAGCATTGCAAACTGCAGGGATGTGCGGAACCTGCGCAGGCTCTCGATCGTCCCGTCGTAGGGAACATCCAGCGGCAGTACCGCCGCACCCTGCTTGTCGTGCTGCAGCCTGGCGTGCACCTTGTCCTGGCTCGCGCTATGGGGAATGGTGGCGGTCACCGGCAATCCAAGCCGTTCTTCGATTTCGCGCGGCCCGTCGATGCGGCCGTAGATCGACTTGCGTGCGAGCGCAGCCATGATTCCAAGGACAATCCCGACCATGCCGGTCAGCACGAGCACCAGGCTGCGCTTTGGCTTGATCGGCCTGAGCGGTACCACGGCGGTATCGAGGACACGGACGCTTCCCACATTGCTCTCGGTGGCGACGCGAAGCTGTTGGGCAGCGCTCAACAAGGCCGTGTACAGGTCGGTATTGATCTTCACATCGCGATTGAGACGCAAGACGTTCTGCTCCACGTCGGGCAGTTTCTTGATTCTTGCTTCGATGCCCGCGATCTCGCGACGCAGTCCGTCCATCTGCTGGTCGAGCGCAAGTACGCTGGGGTGGTTCGGCTGATAGCGCGTCAGCAGGTCGTCCTTCTTTTGCTTCAGCTCGAGCAGCTTTGTCTGGGTCATCACGGACTGCGACAGCGCGCTCTTCGCTTCTTCTCCCAGGTCGACTGTCCCGCGGCTGTTGCGAAGCTGGTTGTATTTTGTTTCCGACTGTTCGAGTTCCTTTTTCAGCTCGGGCAGCTGGGTATTGAGGAAGGTGAGAGTTTTCTTTGCCTCTTCTGCTTTCTTGTCGATGTTCAGCGCCACGTATTCACGTCCGATCTCGTTAAGAATCGTGCTGATCAACTTCGGATTCGGCCCCTCCAATGCAACGTCGATAATGCCGGACTGCTTTCCCTTTTCGCCGATATTCAGCCCCTCCTGGAGCCTCTCCACCGTTTCCAGCCGTCCGGCGCGCGAGAGCGTGAACTGCGCGCCCGCCTTCGCATTCAACTGATCCACGCGCAGCTCGAGCACGCCTTGTCCGGTCTTGTTCGTCAGCGTGTCTCCTGCTTTGCCGGCGACGTCGATTCCATATTCATCCTGCGTCAGGCGATAGCCGCCACTGCCATTCGCAGTGAGGATGAACGGTTTTCCTTCCAGCTCTTCCGGCACATTGAACTCGGACACCTTCGCCTGTTCCGATCCCCATACATAGCCGCCAAGGCCGAAGAGCCCGGGTTCCGAGATCTGCTTGCTACGGCGCGCAATCCATTCCCCGATCAGTGGAAAGTACTTGGGTTTGACGCTTATATAGAATCGGCCGCTGTCCACGGCACGCGTGATCACCGCGCGGGAGCGCAGCACTTCCATCTCGGCCGCGACAGCGGCTTTCGTGTCGTGGTTGGTCTCGCTGCCCGCCAGTTCGACCGGCATGCTCTTCGGACGTGCGGAATCGCTTTCCACCTTCACGAGCATATTGGCCTTGTAGATCGGCGTCGCAACAAGCACATAGGCGAGGCCGAGGAGCATGACAACAAAGGCCACGCCGGCGATCAGCCATCGATTGTCAAAGAAAAACCCGAGATATTTGGCCAGGTCAACCGTATCGTCTTCTTCAATGATGTGGGTTTGAAGTTGATTGGTAGTCGGATTCATCATGGTGGCTGAATTGGAATGAGTGACTGCATCGATACATGCGAGTCGTTCGGAGAAATCCGGTGGTCATGCTTCACGCCATGGAACCCTTGCTTTTTATATTGCGATTCTATTTGATACGCTTCCTCATCCGGGTTCGATCGGACGCTGGCATATGCTGGTTGAGTCCAACGCTATCAATTTACCCGGGTGGCCCTGAAAAAATAAGTACGAAATTTCGATTCCTGGTGGGTCGATCCAGGTTTTTACATTGAGTTTTTAGATGCAAATTCTGGGGCGGGGACACTGCGATGCAGAGCTGCTTATCGCTGGAAAAAAACTGACGGCCGCAAAAATTCGCGGTCGAACTTTTGCGGCCGTGCATGAATACCTGCTCGTCCTGGTTGTGACGAGGAGTCTGCCGGCAATGGCCGGCATCCTTGTCGATTATCGGTAGGGTTCTCCTGCAGGTTTCGTGATCAATGGGCTGGTGTCATACGGCTCTTTTCTCGACACCTCGACGCGAAGTTCTCCGATTTCAATCGTTGGTGCTTGCGGCGAGTTCGGGCCGCTCACACGTACCAGGGTCACGGCCAGTGTCCGGATGTCCCCCGGCGCGACGTTCCCAAGCACTTGTGTTGCCGGGAAGGTCAATCGGGCCGGTCCGTGATGAGAAGCCGAATTGATTTCGAACGGACCGATCGTGCCGATGAAATTCTCCGGCTCGGAAGGCTCGCCTCTTTCCGGCACGCTCAAGAATACGTTGTAGTAGAAGCCTCCAAGCATGCCTGCATCCAGCAGTCGCACATCGTCGAGCACGACTTGTACCGACTTGTACGCATTGGACGGCACCGCCCGTGACGCGCCGCGAGCCGCCTCTGCCGCAGCGATTCCACGCAATGTCTGTCCGTCCTCCGACAGAACCGGTATGCGCACACGAACCGTGCTTCCGGCCAATGTGACCTTCCGCCCACCTCCGAGCTTTCGCGCATCGTTTCCACTGGGACCGGGAGGAACTGCGGGGAACGTATCTCCCGAGCCTGGAATTTGCGCCTGGACGCGAATGAGTCGTGCCGACATTCCCTGTGCTGGAAGCGAGGTAGGCTTGTTGTTGTTGGAATAGGTGGTGCCAAGGCGCAGGGGGTGATAACACTGGGAGCGTGCCAAGGTAAGGTCCGGGGCGTAGGTGAAATTTCCTGACCAGTAAGGAGACGTAGCCGCCGGTATTCCCTTGCCGTCCGGGAGTGCCCACGCGTGCCAAAGCCGGTCGATGTTGGCGTGATGCAGATAGAAAATCGGATCGAGCGGTGATTCCATCGTGGCCATTACTCCGGCAATAATGTTGTGCACCGGGTTATGCGGCTTCGACTCGATCAGCGGTTCGAATGCATTGGGTCGTCCCCGCTCGAAATTCCAGACCGTCGAAGCGAACGGTGACAGCGACAGCGCGCTATATACATTTGTGTTTACGCGTCCGGAAATATACAAAGGATTGCCGGTCGCCGGATCGGTGAATTCCGACGGTATGGTTGGATAGGTGTAATAGTCCCAGTATGGAAGTGCAAGGTTGCTGTTTCCGGAAACAATCTGGAGTTGCCGTTCGAAATAATAGATGTAACCCCGGTGCCATGCGAGGAAATAGGGAGCGCTGTGCGGACAATAATTCACGTGGACGTTCGTCCAGTAGCGCCAGCTCGACCGGCTGTTTGCATCCGTATTTGCGCGCATGATCCGAAGCGCGTCGATGAATGATGAATAGTTGGGACTGCTTCTGAATTCGCGCCATTCCTGCCGAAGCCGGGTTGTGGTCTGGCCGAATACGGTTGTGGCCGGAAGCGAAGCGATCGCCAGGGCAGATAACGACCCCTTAACGAAAGCTCGCCTGCTGATTTGTTTGGACAGCATGAATAACTCCTGACAAGTAAAAACTCCGGAGGTACTGTTATAGGAAGTTATCCTGCTGGTTATACAGTAAAGTACACGCGTCCATGAAGGCGGATGTACAGAGGATTTGAGAAATGTAAAAGAGCCTTACACCCTGTCATTTTTTGTCGTCTTTTGCGAGTGACCGAGGTATCAAAGGCTTGTCGGCCGCAATGAAAACAATTCGGTCGCATTACTGTCGCGATACGCCGGAACCCGCCGGCATCCCCCCTATCCTTATCCGTCGACAGACAATGCTGAATACTCGTCGAAATTGACGCCCAGGTTATCCGTCAATGCATAGTCGGATAAGCGCTCCTGGATTTCGGATCGGTCCATGAACATGAAGACGTCGATGATCGATAGGTTAGGCAGGAAAGCATTGCCGAATTGACGGTAAACGATGTCATTCATCTTTATGAATTTCAACTCGATCCCGTGCTGCATGAACTCATCGCAGCTGTACAAATGAAGACCGCCGATAGGACTGATTGTCGATGTGGCCCCCGAGCCTTTTAGTATGGCAAGCACCCGCTCCTTCCCCGACAGCTCGATTCCGAATCCCTGCCTGGAAGAGACTTGTATTGTCGTGGGGATAGCGAGGTATTCGCAGATTTTCCGTATCGCGTTTTCATTGAACGTCGCGATATTTTTTTCCGTGCAATGAATGATCGATTCAATCAACGGAAAATGATCTTTAAAGTACGGCGCACGCGAATAGGACATGCGAACGGCCTTCAGTATTTTTTGCTTGTGCCACTCGATGTCGTCGACGAAATAACGCGCGTTGATATTTTCTTCGAGGTGCGCCTTCTTCAATGGCAGGGTAATGAAGCTCGGCTTTCCATTGACCAAAATTCTGTTTCGATTGACCCAACCACGGCTGATCAGTTGCGTGTCGTCATAAATTACAAAGGTGTCCACTGCGGCGATCAGCTGGAAGTACCCCAGGTATGGAAACAAGTACGGCTGCATGATGGCTATTTTTGATTTCATCTCGCTCCCTCGACAAGATATGGCGCCGATCGGATGATTCACTGGGATTCAAGTGTGTGTGAGGAGAGCGTGCGCATTTTGATTTAACTCATCCATGGGATTTTCAGCGATGCTGGCGCGCATCTATTCGAGACGCGTGATGTCGCGCTGGAGAATCAGATCGAAAAATGCGGTTCTTTACTGCTCGATGGTCGTTATGTATCGATTTTTGGTATCGATCCTGACGACTGGATTTTGGTGCCGTAGCCGGCAAGAGCCGGCTACGGTTGATGAGGGGGAGGGTTCTTGAGGCTGTTGCAGTATTCGGGAAAGTGTCCCGAACACTGCAACACGGTTTCTTACCAGCTCGTCTCGCGTTCCGCAGTCGCGCTGATGCGGTGGATCGACAAGTCAGCACCGTCGAATTCCTGCTCGGGGTCGAGGCGCAAGCCGAAGGCTTTTTTCAGCAAACCGTAGATGACCAGACCGCCGAGCGCGGCGATCGTCAGGCCCATCAAGGTGCCGGCGAGCTGCGACACGAACGACACGCCGCCCACACCGCCCAGCGCCTTGAGACCGAATATGCCGGCGGCGATTCCGCCCCATGCCCCGCACAGGCCGTGCAGCGGCCACACACCGAGCACGTCGTCGATCTTCCACTTGTTCTGCGTCAGCGTGAACATCCACACGAAAATCGCTCCGGCAATGCCACCAGTGATCAATGCGCCAAGCGGATGCATCAGGTCGGAACCCGCGCACACCGCCACCAGTCCCGCCAGCGGGCCGTTGTAGGCGAAGCCCGGGTCATTCTTGCCCAGCAAGACTGCCACCAAGGTGCCCCCGACCATCGCCATCAGCGAGTTGAGCGCGACCAGGCCGTTCATCTTGTCGAGCGCCTGCGCACTCATCACATTAAAGCCGAACCAGCCAACCGTCAGGATCCATGCGCCAAGTGCGAGGAAAGGGATATTTGAAGGCGGATGCGCGGCAATTGCACCATCCTTGGAATAGCGTCCGCGACGCGCGCCGAGCAGCAGCACAGCCGGCAATGCCGCCCAGCCACCCACCGCATGGACCACGACCGAACCGGCAAAATCATGGAACTCCTCCGAAAATGCCATTTTCAGCCATGCCTGGATGCCGAACTTCTGATTCCAGACGATGCCCTCGAAGAACGGATAAACCAGGCCGACCAGGAGTGCCGTCGCGGCAAGTTGGGGATAAAACTTGGCGCGCTCGGCGATGCCGCCGGAAATGATGGCTGGGATGGCCGCCGCAAACGTCAGCAGGAAGAAGAACTTGACCAGCTCATACCCGTTCTTTTGCGCCAGGGTGCCGGCGTCGGAAAAGAAGTCCACGCCGTAGGCAATGGTGTAGCCGACGAAGAAATAGGCAATCGTCGACACGGCAAAATCGACTAAGATTTTGACGAGTGCATTGACCTGGTTTTTCTTGCGGACAGTGCCGAGTTCCAGAAATGCAAACCCGGCGTGCATGGCAAGAATCATGATGGCGCCGAGCAAAATGAATAAGGCGTCGGCACCGTTTTTAAGCGCATCCATGAAAAAGACTCTCCCTGTTAGTGTGCAAAATCAATCTAATGCCCACTTATGAAGCAATAATTATTCCATTTTGGTGCAGCTCAGCAACTATTTGATTTATATACGGAAATTATTTTGACAATACTTTCCCCTGATGTAAATGCACTGTTCAGGTGCATTTTCGCAGCCCAGTTTGGGGAGTCGCCGTGATTCCGTGGCTGGAGACGGACTCGCCTTTTCCGGATGTGTCGCGGGCGCTGACGGAAGAAGACGGCGCGCCCGGCCTGCTCGCCGCGGGTGGCGACCTGTCGCCGGCGCGGCTGCTTGAAGCCTATCGCCACGGGATTTTTCCGTGGTTTTCGGAAGGCCAGCCCATCCTGTGGTGGAGCACTGATCCGCGCATGGTGCTGCGGACTGAACACTTCAGCATCTCACACAGTCTGAAAAAAACGCTGAAGAAAGTAGAACGCAGTATGGCGAGCGACCACCGTTGGGAAGTCCGTTTCGATTCCGCGTTCGAGCAGGTGATGCGGGCTTGCGCGGCGCCGCGCAGGGATGGCGCAGGTACCTGGATTTCGGAAGACATCGTGCATGGCTATACCGGCCTGCACCGCCAGGGGTATGCCCATTCGTCCGAAGTCTGGCTCGATGGGCGCCTGGTCGGCGGCGCTTATGGTGTATGCATTGGACGCATGTTCTACGGCGAGTCGATGTTCGCGCGGGCCACGGATGCATCAAAGATCGCCCTCGCGTACCTCGTGCACTTTTTGCGGCAAAACGGTGTCGAACTGATCGACTGCCAGCAGGAGACGGCGCATCTCGCGTCGCTGGGCGCCGCCCCGGTGACGCGCGCGGAGTTCCTCCGGCACCTGCGCCATGCAACCGCGCTTCCGCCCATCGAAACATGGCAGCCGGCAGGGCCGTTCTGATAGCGCTGGGACGGGCTTTCGCTTACAGTGTAAATTACGATTATCGCAGTCAGGCTTCACGCACATGACGCACCTTAAAGACCTGCCTTTTGCAACACTGCAGTTTTACGCAACGGCGCCGTACCCGTGCAGCTATCTCGAGGGACGGCAGGCGCGCTCGCAGGTCGCCACGCCGTCCAACCTGATCAACGCCGACGTCTATTCCGAGCTGGTCAAGAACGGCTTCCGCCGCAGCGGCATCTTCACCTACCGCCCCTACTGCGACGGTTGCAACGCCTGCATCCCGGTGCGCGTCCGCGCAGCCGAATTCACGCCCAATCGCAGCCAGCGCCGCGCATGGAAGCGGCACGGAGAGATGACAACCTGGGTCACGACGCTCTCCTTCGTCCCAGAACACTACGAGCTCTACCTGCGCTACCAGGCGGCTCGCCACGCCGGCGGCGGCATGGACCAGGACAGCCGCGACCAGTACGCGCAGTTCCTGCTGCAGAGCAAGGTGAACACCCGCCTGGTCGAATTCCGCGAACCGGACGGTACGCTGCGTATGGTCAGCATCATCGACGTGCTGAATGACGGCCTGTCGTCGGTATACACCTTCTACGACCCTGACATGGAAGGCGCGTCCTACGGCACCTACAACGTGCTGTGGCAGATCGAGCAGGCACGGCGCCTGAACATGCCCTACGTCTATCTCGGCTACTGGATCCGCGACAGCCGCAAGATGGCATACAAGGTAAACTTCCAGCCGCTCGAAGCCCTCCAGCGCGGCCGCTGGCAAGCGTGGCAGGCGGACCACTGATTTCCGGCTTTACCCGCCGGCAATAGTAAAATACGGCCTTTTCACCGCGCCCCGCGCGCACGCCGCCTTCCCATGTCCGACAAACTGCTCTACGCCCTCACCCGTCCCCTGCTGTTCTCGCTCGACCCGGAAACTGCGCATAACCTCACCCTGCCGGCACTGAAGAACGCGGCCGCGATGGGCCTGACCGCGCTCGCCGGCAAACCGGCGGCCGATCCGCGCACTGTCATGGGCATCACTTTTCCCAATCCGGTCGGCCTCGCCGCCGGCCTCGACAAGGACGGCGCCTACATCGACGGACTGGCGGCACTGGGTTTCGGCTTCATCGAGATCGGTACCGTGACGCCGCGCGCGCAACCCGGCAATCCGAAACCGCGCATTTTCCGCCTGCCGCAGGCGAATGCCGTTATTAACCGCATGGGCTTCAACAATGGCGGCGTCGATGCCTTCGTTGCCAATGTGCAGGCTTCGAAATTTTTCCGGAACAAGGAAGGCGTGCTCGGCCTGAACATCGGCAAGAATGCGGACACGCCGATCGAGCGTGCTGCCGACGATTACCTGCAATGCCTGGAGAAGGTGTACCCCTACGCCAGTTACGTGACGGTCAACATTTCCTCGCCGAACACCAAGAACCTGCGCCAGCTCCAGGGCGGTTCGGAACTGGACGCGCTGCTTTCGCAGCTGAAAGATGCACAGCAGCGCCTCGCCGACAAGCACAAGCGCTATGTGCCGATCGCATTGAAGATTGCGCCGGATGTCGATGGCGAACAGGTGAAATCCATCGCCTCCGCCCTGCTCCAGCACAAGATGGACGCCGTCATCGCGACCAACACCACGATCACCCGCGATGCGGTCAAGGGAATGCCCCATGCGGAAGAAACTGGCGGCCTGTCGGGCGCGCCGGTATTCGAGATGTCCAACACCGTGATCCGCGCCTTGAAGGCCGAACTAGGCGATGCGCTGCCGATCATCGGCGTGGGCGGCATCCTCTCCGGTGAGAACGCACAAGCAAAAATGGCTGCTGGCGCGTCGCTGGTCCAGCTCTACACCGGCCTCATCTACCGCGGCCCGGCCCTGGTCAAAGAGTGCGCTGCCGCCCTTCGCAAGTCGCGCTAAACCCCCAAGTAAAAAGCCCGGACCCGCTTTCACGGATCCGGGCTTCTGCCCTGAACAAGCAATCGCTTATTCGACTTCCAGCGTCTCTTCCGGCGCAGCCGGCGGTGGTGCATCGCCCTCGGCGAAGTCGAGCTTGATCTGCTCGTTTTCGTCGAGATCCACCGTCACCTTGCCACCGGAGACGAGGCGGCCGAACAGCAGTTCGTCTGCCAGCGCTTTGCGGATCATGTCCTGGATCAGGCGAGACATCGGGCGCGCCCCCATTAGCGGGTCGAAACCCTTCTTGCCGAGGTACTTGCGCAGGTTCTCCGTGAAGATGGCTTCCACCTTCTTCTCGTGGAGCTGCTCTTCCAGCTGCATGAGGAACTTGTCCACCACGCGCAGGATGATTTCCTCGTCGAGCGCCTTGAAGCTGATGATGCCATCGAGACGGTTGCGGAACTCCGGCGTGAACATGCGCTTGATGTCCGCCATCTCGTCGCCCGCTTCCTTCTTCTCGGTGAAACCGATCGAACGCTTCTGCAGGCTCTCGGCGCCCGCGTTCGTGGTCATGATGATGATCACGTTGCGGAAATCCGCCTTGCGGCCGTTGTTGTCGGTCAGCGTGCCGTGGTCCATCACCTGCAGCAGGATATTGAAGATATCCGGATGCGCCTTCTCGATTTCATCGAGCAGCAGCACCGCATGCGGCTTCTTGGTGATCGCCTCGGTCAGCAGGCCGCCCTGGTCGAAACCGACGTAGCCCGGAGGCGCGCCGATCAGACGGGAGACTGCATGACGCTCCATATACTCGGACATGTCGAAGCGGATCAGCTCGATACCGAGGATGAACGCCAGCTGCTTCGCGACTTCGGTCTTGCCGACCCCCGTCGGGCCGGAGAACAGGAAGGAGCCGATCGGCTTGTCCGTCTTGCCCAAGCCGGCGCGCGCCATCTTGATCGCGGAACCCAGCGCTTCGATCGCCGGATCCTGCCCGAACACCACGTTCTTCAGGTCGCGGTCGATCGTCTGCAGCTTGGTGCGGTCGTCCTGGTTGACGGTCTGCGGCGGAATGCGCGCGATCTTCGAGATGATGTCCTCGATCTCCGACTTGCCAATGGTCTTCTTCTGCTTCGACTTCGGCAGGATGCGCTGTGCCGCGCCCGCTTCGTCGATCACGTCGATCGCCTTGTCAGGCAGGTGACGGTCATTGATGAAGCGTGCAGCCAGTTCCGCCGCGGAGGTCAGCGCGGAAGCGGAATACTTCACGCCGTGATGCTCCTCGAAGCGCGATTTCAGGCCACGCAGGATCTGCACCGTCTGCTCGACGGTCGGCTCGGTCACATCAATCTTCTGGAAGCGGCGGGACAGCGCATGATCCTTCTCGAACACGCCGCGGAATTCCGTGTACGTGGTCGCGCCGATGCATTTCAGCTGGCCGCTGGACAATGCCGGCTTCAGCAGGTTGGACGCATCCAGCGTGCCACCCGATGCGGAGCCCGCGCCGATGATCGTATGAATCTCGTCGATGAACAAGATGCCGTGCGGGTTGTCGCGCAACTGCTTCAGCACCGCCTTCAGGCGCTGTTCGAAATCGCCGCGATACTTGGTCCCGGCCAGCAGTGCGCCCATGTCGAGCGAGTACACGACCGCGTTCTGCAACACTTCGGGCACGTCGCCTTGGGTCACGCGCCAGGCGAGGCCTTCCGCGATTGCCGTCTTGCCAACACCGGCTTCGCCGACGAGCAGCGGATTGTTCTTGCGACGGCGGCACAGCGTCTGGATGACGCGCTCCACCTCGGACTCGCGGCCAATCAACGGATCGATCTTGCCTTCGGCAGCCAGCTTGTTCAGGTTCTGGGTGAACTGGTCGAGCGGGCTTTCCTTCTGCTGGCCTTCTGCCTGGGCTTCCTCGCTGCCTTCCGGCGCCTTCTGCGGATCGGCCTGCTGGTCCTTGCGCACACCGTGCGAAATGAAATTCACCACATCAAGGCGCGTCACGCCTTGCTGGTGCAAGTAATACACGGCATGGGAATCTTTTTCACCGAAGATCGCCACCAGCACATTGGCGCCGGTCACTTCCTTCTTGCCGTTGGACGCAGACTGGACGTGCATGATCGCGCGCTGGATCACGCGCTGGAAGCCGAGCGTCGGCTGCGTGTCCACTTCGCTCGTGCCCGGCACGGTCGGCGTGTTGTCGTTAATGAAATTGGTCAGCGTCTTGCGCAAATCTTCTATATTGACTGCGCATGCACGCAGCACTTCGGCGGCCGACGGATTGTCGAGCAGCGCCAGCAGCAAGTGCTCCACGGTGATGAACTCATGGCGGGCCTGGCGAGCCTCGACAAACGCCATGTGCAAACTAACTTCCAGTTCCTGCGCAATCATGCTTCCTCCATCACGCATTGCAGGGGATGCCCTGCCTTTCGAGCGTGGGTTAAGACTAATTCTACTTTAGTGGACGCTATGTCTTTTGGATAGACTCCACACATTCCTTTGCCGTCGCGGTGCACCTTGAGCATGATCTGCGTCGCGGTTTCCCGATCCTTGTTGAAGTACTCCTGAATGATCGCTACGACAAACTCCATCGGCGTGTAGTCATCGTTTAAGAGCAGGACCTGGTACATCGGTGGCGGCTTGAGCTTCTGCTCCTGCCTAGCAAGTACCGTACCGTTATCGTGCTGAGTTGCCATTCGTCTATTCTAAAGCGTTCAACCTGTCGCCATGAGCGAAAGAAAAGGATATTCCATCTGTATATTGATATTACGCCGTTTCTGCTCAAAGCGCAGATGATGCTTAAAAGGGCGAATTCAAGGCGTATTCATGTGCAAATTCCTTGTAATATGTCAAAAACCGTCTTGACACTGCCTTGACTTTTGTAATTTTTGAAGGAACAATGGTATCGATTGACAACACCGGCGTTATGGGATTGTCAATACAGAAGTGAGCAAGTTATAAAGAGGGGGCAGCGTGTCGCGAGGCTTCTTGCTTTTACGGCTCGTGTGATTAGTCATTAAATTGAAAGACGCTTTTATGGCAACAGGTACCGTCAAGTGGTTCAACGATTCCAAAGGCTTCGGATTCATCACTCCGGATGACGGCGGTGAAGATTTGTTCGCCCACTTTTCCGCAATCCAGATGAACGGCTTCAAGACCCTCAAAGAAGGTCAGAAAGTCCAGTTCGAAGTCACGCAAGGCCCGAAAGGCAAGCAGGCTTCCAACATCCAGGGCGCCTAATCACCCCGAGATTGGCAAGAGCTCCACAAAAACCCCGCAAAGCGGGGTTTTTTTTTGCCCGCCCTCTTCCGCGGGACATGCAGGTATGTTTGATTGCTCCTTGCGGATTCCGTTCAAGCATGCGCCCGCCTCTCCGCTGAAATAGCTGTAAAGTAACGCCCCATGAAACTCCGGCAAAAGATCATTGTCCTGGCCATCGCGCCGCTCATTGTGGCGCTGATCGCCCTTGCTCTCGCCGTCCGCTACCAGGCGACCATCCTGGCGCAGCAGCAGCGAGCGTCGGTTGAAGCCGCCTACCTCGCCAGCAAGGAAGCCGAACTCAAGCACTATGTGTCGCTCGCGGAACGCTCCATCGCCGATCTCGTGGATTCCGGTCGCAACGACGAAGCCACCAAGGATGCGGCCAAGGCCATCCTGGCCAAGCTCGACTATGGCGACGACGGTTATTTCTTTCTCTATGACCTTGAGGGCCGCAATCTCATGCATCCGCGCCAGCCTGAGCTTGTCGGCCGCAATCTCTGGGAATTGCGCGACACGAAAGGCAGCCCGACCATTCAGCGGCTGATCGCGCAAGCCAAGACAGGCGGCGGATATGTCCGCTATCTCTGGGAAAAGCCATCCACCGGCAAGGTGGCGCCCAAGCTTGGCTATGTCGTCAAGGTCGACCGCTGGGGATGGATGCTCGGCACCGGCATCTACCTCGACGACGTCGACGCCGCGCTGGCAAAGATAGACACGCAAATCTCCGGAAATATCCGCAATACGATGCTGTGGATTGCAGGAATCGCCATTGCCAGCGTCCTCGTGATCGCCCTGTCCGGCCTAGCGTTGAATATCAGCGAATACCGCGTCGCCGACGCCAAGCTCCGCGTGCTTGCCCAGCGCGTCGTGCGCTCGCAGGAAGAAGAGCGCGCGCGGCTCTCTCGCGACCTGCACGACGGCATCAGTCAGTGGCTGGTGTCGATCAAGCTGCAGGTCGAATCGGGCATCGCCAAGCTGGCCGCGCAGGCCGGCAAACCCGAAGTGGCGCGCGCCTCCTTCGACCGCGCCGCAAATCAGCTCAACGACGTGCTTGGCGAAGTCCGGCGCATCTCCCACGACCTGCGCCCCGCCCTCCTGGACGACCTCGGCCTCGCTCCCGCGCTCGACCACTTGACTCGCGAATTCAGTGACAGCACCGGCATTGCAACGGATTTTGAAGTGGAAGGTACGATCGAAGGCTTGAACGATGTGGCTAACACTGTCCTGTTCCGCATCGCCCAGGAAGCACTGACCAACATCAAGCGCCACGCCAACGCATCGAATACCCGCGTGCGCCTGGAGGGCGACAAGGTTTCGGTGAAGCTGGTGGTCGCGGACAACGGTGTCGGCTTCGACGTCGCCGGCATCGCCCAACATCCCAAGCGCGGTATCGGCCTGCGCAACATGCACGAACGCGTCAATGCCATTGGCGGCAAGCTCGAACTGGCTTCGTCCGCTGAAGGCACGCAAGTTACAGCAACCCTATCCCGGTCCTGAACGCCATGCTTACCCAGCCTTTTGTCCACATCCTCCTTGTCGACGACCATCCATTGGTGCGCGACGGATTGCGCGCCCGCCTCGAAACCATCCCGCATTTCGCGGTTGTCGCCGAAGCCGGCAATGCCACCGAAGCGCTGGAGCAGGCCGGCAAACAGAACATCGACCTCGCGCTCATGGACATCAACCTCGCCGGCGGACTGAACGGCATAGAACTGACGGGACGTTTCAACACGCTCTTTCCGGAGATCGCGGTGCTCATGCTGAGCATGCACGACAAGGCCGAGTACGTGATGCAGGCGATCCAGGCCGGCGCACGCGGCTATGTGCTGAAGGATGCGCCGGCAACCGATATCATCACGGCGATCGACACGGTCATGTCGGGCGGCATCTATTACAGCGCAGGGCTGGCGAAACAGCTTTCCCGGCCCATGCCGCCGGCCATGCTGCTGACGCCTCGCGAACGCGAAGTCCTGCAATTCATCGCGACAGGCAAATCGAACAAGCACATCGCGCGCGAAATGAGCCTGAGTGTGCGCACGGTTGAAACGCACCGTCTCAACATCAAGCGCAAGCTCGGCATCGAAGGACAGGCTGACCTGATCCGCTTCGCGCTCGAACAGACGCAGATCAAATAAAAAAGGCCGGACAATGTCCGGCCTTCTTTCTTGCTTCGCTCGAATTACATGTTCGAGATCATTACGTCACCAAAGCCGGAACACGACACCTGGGTGGCGCCGTCCATCAGGCGTGCGAAGTCGTAGGTCACCTTCTTCGAGGTGATCGACTTCTCCATGGAGGTAATGATGAGGTCTGCCGCCTCAACCCAGCCCATGTGACGCAGCATCATTTCAGCGGACAGGATCAGCGAACCCGGGTTCACGTAGTCCTTGCCTGCATACTTCGGTGCGGTGCCATGGGTGGCTTCGAACATCGCGACGGAGTCGGACAGGTTGGCACCCGGAGCGATACCGATGCCGCCCACTTGCGCTGCCAGTGCATCGGAGATGTAGTCGCCGTTCAGGTTCAGCGTGGCGATCACACTGTACTCGGCCGGACGCAGCAGGATCTGCTGCAGGAACGCGTCGGCGATCGAATCCTTGATCGTGATTTCCTTGCCGGTCTTCGGATTCTTGAATTTGCACCACGGTCCGCCATCGACCAGCTCGGCGCCGAATTCCTTCTGTGCCAGCGCATAACCCCAGTCACGGAAACCGCCTTCCGTGTACTTCATGATGTTGCCCTTGTGGACCAGGGTAACGGACGGTTTGTCGTTGTCGATCGCGTACTGGATTGCCTTGCGCACGAGGCGCTCGGTGCCTTCGCGGGAAACCGGCTTGACGCCGATGCCGGAGGTGCCCGGGAAACGGATCTTCTTGACGCCCATTTCCTTGATCAGGAAATCGATGAGCTTCTTGGCGCCGTCCGAACCTTCAGCCCATTCGATACCGGCATAGATGTCTTCGGAGTTTTCGCGGAAGATGACCATGTCGGTCTTTTCCGGCTCACGCACCGGCGAGGGCACGCCCTTGAAGTAGCGCACGGGACGCAGGCAGACATACAGGTCGAGTTCCTGGCGCAGCGCGACGTTCAGCGAACGGATGCCGCCACCAACCGGGGTGGTCAGCGGACCTTTGATCGAAACAACATAATCCTTCAGCGCACCGAGGGTTTCTTCCGGCAGCCACACGTCAGGACCGTACACCTTGGTCGACTTTTCGCCTGCAAAAATTTCCATCCAGCTGATCTTGCGCTTGCCGCCGTAAGCCTTGGCAACTGCAGCGTCAACAACCTTGATCATCACCGGGGAAATATCCACGCCCGTGCCGTCACCTTCCAGGTAAGGAATGATCGGATTGTCGGGAACGTTCAGGGAGAAATCGGCATTGACTGTGATTTTTTTGCCGTCGGCAGGCACTTTGATATGTTGATACATCGTAGGCTCCGGGGTTGGGGAGGAAAAGGGAAGACCGATCCTGACTTTAAATTTTTGTTTTAAAGCGAAGCACAGGTCTTATATAAGACATAAGACTACGTTTCGTATTATGCACGACAATTTTACGAGCTGCCATAGTTTTTACTTACGTCAACATTCATGCAAAAACGTCAACCCGACTCCGGATAACCGGAAGCAGGTTTTGGAATACGAAGGGAGGGTCCGGCAATGACGCCTACCAGATTAGCTCCAAAGTACGGCACATTCAAAGCGTAAAATACGGCCTCCTTGACCACGATTACTTTTTGCGAGATTGCATGGCGCTCTTTCTGTTCAACAAACCGTTCCAGGTCATGTGCCAGTTCTCGCCCCACCCGACCCGTCCCACGCTGGCGGATTACGTCGACATTCCCGGCATTTATCCTGCGGGCCGCCTCGATGCGGACAGCGAGGGCCTGGTCCTGCTTACGGATGACGGGAAGTTGCAGCACCGGATCAGCCACCCGGACAGCAAGCAGCCGAAGACGTATATCGTGCAGGTTGAAGGAACCCCGGACGCGCAGGTACTTGACCGGCTTACCGGCCCGCTGGACCTGGGGGATTTCGTGACGCAGCCGTGCAAGGTCAGTGCGATCGCATCGCCCGACTGGCTGTGGGAGCGCGACCCGCCGATCCGGCATCGGGAGAATATCCCCACGAGCTGGCTGGCGGTGACGCTGTCTGAAGGAAAAAACAGGCAAGTGCGGCGCATGACGGCAGCGGTCGGATTGCCGACCTTGCGCCTGGTCCGCATCGCGATCGGGCCCTTTGCACTCGCGACGCATCCGCTGTGGCCGGGTGAACTGCGCGAAGTGCAGGCGTCCGAACTCGGCTAGAACAGCTTCAGGTCGAACGCCCGCTCGACAAACCACGCAGCTGCAAGCAGCGCAATCAGCAGAGATCCGCCGATCAGCACCAGCCGCCTGTAGAAAACAGTGCGGCGCAAGGCGTACGCAATCGGCAGGAAAACCGCAACGATCGCCAGCTGTCCGAGCTCGACGCCGACATTGAATCCCACCAGCGCAAGTACCAGCGCATCTCGCGGCAGGCCGAGGTCGGCCAGCACACTCGCGAAGCCAAAGCCATGCACGAGGCCGAACGTGAACGCCATCGCCCAGCGGCGCTCCTGGAAAATCGGGATTACATTGTTCAGTGCGGCAATGACGACCGACGCGGCGATGATTGACTCGACGAGACGCGACGGCAGGCTGACGACACCGAGGGTCGCCAGCGACAGCGTGATCGAATGCGCGACGGTAAATGATGTGACGATCCTGAAGACATTCCAGAATGCAGGGCGGAAGGCTGCGACCGGCTCCCAGCTGCGATGCGCCCGCATGACAACCGCTGGCAGAAGCAGGGCCAACAGGAACAGGATATGGTCGAAACCGATCCAGATATGCCATACGCCTTCACGCAGGTAATCGATGAACTGCGCCCACTTGCTCGGCACTTCGAGGCTGAATTCCTGGCTGGGCTTGTCCGGGCTGAAGATGGCGGTGCGCGAACTTCCCTGATATTCAAGTCGCAGCAGTCCCTTGTGTTGCGGGTCGATGTCGAAGAACAGTACGTAGCGTACCTGCAGCGCCCGGAACGCGCCGCTGCAGTCCGCACGGAACTGCAGGACTGCATAGGCGCCATCGGTGTGATCGTCGATCATGTGCCCCGTAATTGTCGAGGGACACGGCTTACCCTCCGCCGACAACGTTAGCCGCGACATGGCGTAAGCGGCGATCTCCACATGCTTTGCCTTGACTTCGCCCCAGGTGATTTCTGCATCGCCGCTCGCGTCGAGGCCGACGGCAAAATCGAGGTCGCGCAAGGCAATGTCCCACTGTCCGTTGACAACCTGGCCGTCAACGGACAGGGTCAGGTAGCTGTCGCTCGGCTTGTGCGCATGGGCTGGCAACATGCCCAGCAGCAGCGCAAGCGAAAGGAGCAAGCGCGCGATCATTTGCGCATTCCCTTCAGCTGGCGGCCCAGACCAATCAGGTAGGCATCTTCGATCCTGCTTTCATCGAGCCATTGCAGCACCGGCTGCGCCGCTGCGGCATCCTTTGCCGCGATTGCCGCTTCGAGAAAGATGCGTGCATCCCGCGGCTCGCGCTGGACCTTCCAGTTCTCCTGCGCAAGCGCAAGCGCCTTCTTTACATCGCCGTTCACTTCAAGTTCGAAGCGCGCCTCTTCCTGCTGGTGAACGGTTTCGCCGCGCAGTTGCGACGCGGCGTAGCGTGCGGCGAGCGCAGCTTCCCTTTCCTTTGCCGTCGGCAGGGACAGCGCCCGTTCAGCAAACACCAGGCGCAGGAGCAGGACGTCAGACCGGCTCTTGTCCTTGAGGAGGGATACGACGTCCGCATACCGCTTCTTGTCGAGCAGGAAATCAGCGTAGGCGGCGAGCAGGAAAGTATCGCTGAGCCCCTGGGCCAGCCCTTTCTTGAAATGGGATTCCGCCTGTTCATCCAATCCCTGTCGTTGCGCCAATTCAGCCAGTCGGACCTGGAGCCACAGCATGTCCTGTGGCGCAAGATCGGCGGTCTTTCCGACAGCAGCGCTCAGGGCTGCATAGGCTGGGACAGCCTTTCCGGTCAGGCCATCGACCATCGCTTCGCATCCGGCACCAACCAGGGGGCTGCCCGCCTGCCGCAGGGTTTCGCAGTCGACGCGCGCCTGTGAATAGCGCGCCTGGACGATATGGATGATCGCGCGCAGCGCGAGTGCTCGAGGATGGTGCGGTTCGCGCTCAAGTACCCCGTTCAGGTCGTCAATCGCTCCGGAAAAATCATGCCGGAATTGGCGAATGCCGGCACGCAGGACTTGCACGTCGATCGGCGGACGAGGCAAATCCCACCATGGCGCGAGCGCTGCCTGCGCATAGCCGAGATAGCGCGGGTCCCCTTCTTCCCCCACCAGGCCGTAGTACCGACCGGCCAATGTAACGGCAACGTCCAGGTTATTAGGGTCACGTCGCAAGGCTGCGCGGAGCTGGGAAAGCTCACGTGCCAACGGGTCATTCGGCTTGAAGGGCAGCCGCTCCAGCACCTGGGAGTCCGATTTCGGAAGATATGGAACTGCATCGGCAAAGGTCGTCCATGACGACAGGGCGAACAGCGCTGCAAGGAGACGGTGATTCATGTTGATCCGAAGGTGACAACGCAGGCCGGATGGCCGAGCGAAAGTCTGGATCATAGCAACTCGCTTGGCGCTGCTGCAATTTTTACAAGCAGGCCAGGAAAGACCGTATATGTTGCACGGCAATAAATATTTTCACGATAAACATGTCAACCATTACAGAAACACTTCGTTAATGAAGTTGATTCGGAAGAATCATGGTTTCCATCAACATCGAACATGAAGGATAAAAAATGAAGAAACTGATCGCTGCTCTCGTTGCTGGTTTGTTCGCCTCCGCTTCCTTCGCCGCCAGCCACGCTGCTGCCCCGGCAGCCGCTCCTGCTGCTGCTCCCGCCGCATCCGCCGATGCCCCGGCACCCAAGATGAAGAAGGCCAAGAAGGCCAAGAAAGCCAAGAAAGCTGCGGCCGCCAAGTAAAACGGCTTCATGCAGTGCAAGAAAGGCAGGCGCGTCCTGCCTTTTTTGTTTTATGCTTTCCGCTTCATTCCATCTTTTGAATTGCCGATGACTGTTCGCCCGCTGATTTCTTCACTCGCCTTGCTGCTGACCATTGCAAGCCCGTTTGCCTCTGCCCAGCAACCCAGCCGGTTCCCCGTTGTTTCGCTCACTGCCGGCATGCATGTAATCCGCGCCGAGGTGGCATCCACCGATGCTGAACGGCAACAAGGATTGATGTTCAGGGAAAAGATGGGGCCGAACGAAGGCATGGTGTTCATGTTTCATGCGCCTGCATCGGTATGCATGTGGATGAAGAACACGCTGATTCCGCTTTCCGTGGCCTTCATCGACCAGGATGGCAAAATTGTCAATATCGAAGATATGCAGCCGCAAACGACGGATTCGCATTGCGCGAAGAAGCAAGTCCACTACGCGCTGGAAATGAACCTGGGGTGGTTCCGGCAGAAGAACATCAAGCCGGGCATGAGCATCGAAGGTTTGCCGCGGTGAAGGCAGATCACAAAACTCAAGAACAACAAAAACCCGCGATGCCGAAGCATCGCGGGTTTTCTTTATCCTTGCTGCCACCGCGACTGGCGCGGCGGTTCAGGCGGCAACTTAGGCTGCCAGTGCCTTCAGGGCAGCTGCCAGGCGGCTCTTGTGGCGAGCGGCCTTGTTCTTGTGGATGATCTTCTTATCGGCGATACGGTCGATCGTCGAAATGGAAGCCTGGAATACTTGCGCAGCAGCTGCCTTGTCACCACCGTCGATAGCCTTGCGGACAGCCTTGATTGCCGTGCGCAGCGTGGAACGCTGGCTGGAGTTGTGAGCGTTTTGCTTGACTGCTTGACGGGCACGTTTGCGCGCTTGTGCGGTATTTGCCATGTATCTTTCCTAATTCGAAATCGGGCTATGTGTTCGCGGGATGCGAGACAAAATTCTGTAAAGCTGTCGAGTATAGCCTTTTTTTGGGATATGGGCAATGGATTCAACGCTTTGCGCCATTGTGCCAGAAATCCGTGACAATGTCGCACTGCGTTTGCGCAAACCTTGCTTGGGCGCTGGACGAGCCGGCCAATGGCAAGCGGCTATAATTGCGGCCCATGAAACTCCACAAAACGCTGGCGACCGTCTCCGGCATGACCATGCTGTCGCGGGTGACGGGGCTGCTGCGCGAGCTGCTGATTGCCCGCGCCTTCGGCGCCTCCGCCTATACCGACGCCTTTTTCGTCGCCTTTCGCATCCCCAACCTCTTGCGCCGGCTGTTTGCCGAAGGCGCGTTTTCGCAGGCCTTCGTGCCCATCCTTGCGGAATACAAGAACCAGAAGGGCGAGGCGGCCACCAAAGATCTTACCGATCATGTCGCCACCGTTCTCATCTGGGCGTTGTTACTGACCTGCCTGGTCGGCATTATCGGCGCCCCGGTCATCGTTTACTTCATCGCGACCGGCCTGAAGTCCGATCCGACCGCCTTCAACTCGGCCGTCATCATGACTCGGATCATGTTCCCGTACATCGGATTCATGGCCTTTGTCGCGCTGGCCGGCGGCATACTGAATACCTGGCGCCAGTTCCGCGTACCTGCGTTCACGCCTGTCCTGCTCAACCTCTCCTTCATCGCGGCGTCACTGCTGGTCGCACCGCACATGGAACAGCCAGTCTATGCGCTGGCGTTTGCCGTGGTCGTCGGTGGCATCCTGCAGGTCGCGGTCCAGGTGCCCGCACTGCGCAAGATCGGCATGCTGCCGCGCGTGGGCATCAATGTGAAAGCCGCCCTGGCCGATGCCGGCGTGCGCCGCGTCCTGAAACAGATGGTGCCCGCTATCCTCGCCGTGTCGGTGGCGCAAATCAGCGTCATCATCAATACCAACATTGCGTCGCGCCTTGAAAACGGGAGTGTCTCCTGGCTGTCGTATGCCGATCGCCTGATGGAATTTCCGACCGCGCTGCTCGGCGTGGCACTGGGCACCATCCTGCTGCCCAGCCTCTCGAAGGCGCACACCGAGGGTGACCATGAGGAATACGCTTCGCTGCTGGACTGGGGTCTGCGGCTGACCTTCCTGCTTGCGCTACCGTCGGCAGTCGGGTTGCTGACCCTGTCCGAGCCGTTGACCACGACGCTCTTCCACTACGGGAAGTTCGATGTCGAGTCGGTCGTCATGACCGGCCGCGCACTGATCGCATATGGTGTCGGGTTGATCGGCCTGATCGTCGTCAAAATCCTTGCGCCGGGCTTCTACGCCAAACAGGACATCCGCACACCAGTCAAAATCGGCATTGGCGTACTGGTGGCGACACAGCTGATGAACTATGCGTTTGTTCCATGGATCGAGCATGCAGGTCTGGCGCTCTCCGTTGGCGTGGGAGCCTGTCTCAACGCAGCCTTCCTCTATTGGGGACTGCGCCGCAAGGGCATTTACCAGGCCTTGCCGGGCTGGGGTTTGTTCCTCGCAAAGCTGACCGGTGCGCTGTTCCTGCTCGCCGGCGTTGCCTTGTGGACGGCCGGACAGTTCGATTGGATTGCGATGCAGTCCGTGCCCCTCAAGCGGGTCGGTGCGTTAACGCTCGTCATGCTTGCCTGCGGCGTCACCTATTTCGGGGCGCTGATCGCCATGGGATTCCGCTTCCGCGACTTCAAGCGGGTCTCGTCTTGAGAAAAGTTCCCGCGCGCCGTATTTATCCACGCCTTGCCATGCCGCCCTTTCAATGGCTGCGGCATGGTTTATGATGGTCATGTATGGTGCTCAAATCCCTCGACTACTTCGCGTCGCTTGTACAGGAGGACGACTCCATCCCACTCTTCGAGGCGGCGCTCGCCATCGCGCAGGACGTCGACCCTCAGCTGGACCTGGCGGCAACGCAGGCGGAAGTGGACATCCTTGCGGCGCGGCTCCAGCGGCGTCTCGCGCCCGATGCATCCAGCGTGCAGAAGCTGCGAATGCTCAATCACTTTTTCTATCGGGAACTTGGCTTCGCCGGGAATGTGAACGACTATTACGATCCTGACAACAGTTACCTGCACCGGGTCATCAGCACCCGGCGTGGCATTCCGATCTCGCTCGCAGTGCTCTACATGGAACTGGCGCAGCAGATCGGGCTGGATGTGAAGGGAATTTCCTTCCCCGGGCATTTCCTGATGAAACTGTCGATCCAGTCCGGCGATATCGTGCTGGATCCGTTCAATGGTGTGAGCCTGTCGCGCGAAGAACTCGAGGAAAGGCTGGAGCCCTACTTCGAACACCACAGCTACCCTGGCGCGATTCCGCTGTCCTATTACCTGCATGCCGCGCATCCGCGGGAGATTCTCGTGCGCATGCTGCGCAACCTGAAGGCGCTGTTCGTCGAACACATGCGCTGGCAGCGCGTGCTGGGCGTGCAGCAGCGCCTGCTGATCCTGCTTCCAGGAGAAATCACCGAAAGGCGCGACCGCGGCCTCGCCTATGCGAACCTCGAATGTCCGCAGGCAGCGCTGGCCGACCTCGAAGCCTATCTCGCGGAATGCCCCTATGCGCCGGACGCGGATGTACTGCGCAGCAAGCTGCCGGAACTGCGCGAAGCCAGCAAGCGCATGAATTGACTCAACCTTTCGCCTTCGCTTCGATCGCTTCCCACTTCTCCAGGTTTTCCATCAGCAGTTCGTCGATTTCGGCGAAGCGCGCGTTGAGCTTTTGCACCTCGTCAGGACGCTGCCGGTACAGCTCCGGATCCGCGAGCTGCTCGGAGATCGTCTTCTGCTCTGCTTCCAGGCCCGCGATCAGGCCCGGCAGGGTTTCGAGTTCGCGCTGCTCCTTGTAACTCAGCTTCTTGGTTTTCTGCGGACTCTGTGCGGCGGGCTTCTCCACCGGCTTGGCCTCGGCTTTGGCGACCTGCTTCGGCGCTTGCTGGCTCGCCGCGCGCACGCGTTCCCAGTCGGTATAGCCGCCCACATACTCGCGCCACAGTCCTTCGCCTTCGGCAACGATGACCTGCGTCACGACATTGTCGAGGAACATGCGGTCATGGCTGACAAGGAATACGGTGCCGCTGTAATCCTCGAGCAATTCCTCCAGCAATTCGAGCGTGTCGATGTCAAGGTCGTTGGTCGGCTCGTCCAGCACGAGGACGTTGGCGGGACGCGCGAACAGGCGCGCGAGAAGCAAGCGATTGCGCTCACCACCCGAGAGCGACTTCACGGGCGAGCGCGCGCGTTCCGGTGCGAACAAGAAATCGCCTAGGTAACTCATCACATGCTTGCGCTGGCCGTTGATCTCCACCCAGTCGCTGCCCGGCGAGATGGTGTCGGCGAGGCTCGATTCTTCGTTCAGCTGGGCGCGCATCTGGTCGAAGTACGCGACCTGCAGGCGGGCCCCTTGGCGCACAGTTCCCGCATCCGGCGTCTCCTCGCCGAGGATCAGCTTGAGCAGCGTCGTCTTGCCGGCGCCGTTCGGCCCGATCAGGCCGACCTTGTCACCGCGAAGGATCGTGTCCGTGAAGTCACGCACAATGGTCTTGTCGCCGTAGCGCTTGTGGATGCCGATGAGTTCGGCGACGATCTTTCCGGAACGCTCGCCTTCGGCGACGTCCAGCCGGACTTGGCCCTGCTGGTCACGCCGCTGGTTGCGCGTGACGCGGAGCTGCTCCAGCCGCCGCACGCGTCCCTCGTTGCGGGTGCGACGCGCTTCCACGCCCTTGCGGATCCACACTTCTTCCTGCGCGAGGAACTTGTCGAACTTGGCGTTTTCGATCGCTTCGATTTCGAGCTGCTCGGCCTTGCGCGTCTGATAGGCGCTGAAGTTGCCGGGGAAAGACAGTAGCCGGCCGCGGTCGAGTTCGACGATGCGGGTGGCGACGTTGTCGAGGAAGGAGCGGTCGTGGGTGATGAACAGGATGCTGCCCTTGAATTCACGCAGCAACGCTTCCAGCCAGATGATGGAGTTGAAGTCGAGGTGGTTGGTCGGTTCGTCGAGCAGCAGCACGTCGGGCGCGCCGACCAGCGCGCGCGCGAGTGCGACGCGCTTTTGCGTGCCACCCGAGAGCGTGCCGATCGCCGCCGTCTTGTCGAGGTTCAGCCGTGCGAGAATGGTCTCAACGCGATTGCCGAGGTTCCATGCATCGCCCGCATCGAGTTTCGCCTGCAGCACATGCAGCCTGTCCATCAGGGCCTCGTCCTCATGTCCACCGAGGCGCGCGGTCAAGTCGTTGTATTCGTCGAGCAAACGCTGCGTTTCGCCCATGCCGGCCGCTACGGTATCGAACACGGACGCCTGCTGTTCGAACGCCGGCTCCTGCTCGACATACGCGATCTTGACGCCCTGCTGCATCACGAGCAGGCCGTCGTCGAGCTTCGATGTGCCGGCAATGATTTTCAGGAGCGAGGATTTACCGGTGCCGTTACGACCGATCAGGCCGACGCGCTCGCCGGATTCAAGGGAGAACTCTGCGTGGTCGAGCAATGCGGCATGCCCGAACGCGAGCTGGGCATTGGAAAGGGAAATGACAGCCATAGATACGCCAGATGCAGGCTGCCACGGGAGGCCGGACAGCCGAAATGAGAGAAGAAGCACGCATTGTACCGACTCGCGCTGCCGGAAAGCGCATTTGCTTGCGCCGACTCGGCTATAATCCTGCCTTGGCTGTCATGCAGCCAGTCAAGCGTCTCGCCGTAGTTCAATGGATAGAACGAGTGCCTCCTAAGCGCTAGATACAGGTTCGATTCCTGTCGGCGGGACCAATCTCCCCCTTTTTCCTCCCCAATGTGTAACGTTCGGTAACTTTCGCCGATCGCCTCTTCCGGCTTCCTATAATAAAGCTTGGGAGAATCCGTATCATGTCCAAGCCGCTCGCATCATCCATCGTCATTGCCGCCGTCCTGTTGAATGGCTGCGCAGTCTATGAGTCGCATCCGGGATACCAGGTTTCGGCAAGCGACTACGGCCATGGCCCTGTGACCTACTACACCACGCCGCCTGCCTACTATGTCGCCCCCGCCCCGGTCTACGTCGGGCCGCCCGTTTATGCCGCCCCGGTACCTTCCTTCAGCATGCAAATCCAGTCCGGCACAGGTTTCCGCAGGGGTCCGCATGGCCCGCGTCAACGGCTGCGCTCCGGCAATGCTGCTGGTTCGCAAGTAGGCGGACCGGGCTGGACCGGTTCAGTGTGGAGCCGATAAGCAAGCTTTGGCGGCACTCCGTTCGCCCTGAGCAAACTCAAGATGCTCAGGACCGCCGGCAGTAAGATGACTCTATCCTTATTCAGCAGAGTTACACATGCCGACGACACCCAACCAAAAACAAGCATCCATCCCGCCAGCACCCGAGGAAGCCACCGAATACCTTCCCCCGGAGGAGGCGGCAACGGTACATCCTGAGGAAAGTGCGTCCGAGTTATCGAAGCGCCTCAGCATCCTCGGCAAACTGATCATTCCCCCTCCCCCGACGCCATAGCGGCGTTACTCACATAAATTGTGGTCAAGTCTGTGGACAAGTGTCCCGGGCGAAATACATGTTCATGATTTTTCGGGGAATTTTCATATTGACGAATTTCAAGGCACAGATCGGTTCGCGGTGAGCGCCTGGAAGGGCTGACGCGAAACTTTGGACGCGCGTGCCGGCCTAAATGACTGTCATGCTGTTGGAAGGTGCCATGCCGGGCTTATTCGTGGCCTTCCTGGTCATGTAACAACGCCTCGTCCATCGTGAGAACCGGCGGACCTATTGACGCCACCCACGATGGCCAGAGCCCCGGCCATCAGCCATTCCTCTGCGTCCCTTTCCTGCGAAAACCGTCCCCGTCCGAGTAGGAGATCGTGTGATTCGTTTGTGGAAAATGCTGGCATCCCTCGTGGCCGGGGCGATATGCCTTTCCGCCATTCTCGGCCAGGCCACACGCAATACCGACAGCCGCGTCGAGACCATGATGGAGCTGCGAGATGCGTCTTCGTACGCGGAATACCGCGCCCTCGAACGCGAAGCGCATGCCATCTTCCGGGCAACCATCGCCCGCTGCCGAAGAATGCAGGAGACGCATTTCAGCCACTGTGCCAGGGAAGCGCGTGAGCATTTCTACGACGACCTTTCCGAAGCCAAGCGCGTGAGTGGCGCGAACCTCTGACGCCAAGCCAAGCGCGATGGACAAGCTTGCGCGCAAACCATATATTGCAATGTCCAAATTGTTTCCAACAACAAACACTTCGAGGAGATTGCATGAAACTCGTGCGCTACGGCCGCAGCGGCAAGGAGAAGCCTGGTTTGATCGACGCGGAGGGTCGCGTCCGCGACCTGTCGGGCGTGGTCGATGACATCGGCCCCGACCAGCTTTCCGACAAGGTGCTGAAGCGCCTTGCAAAGATCAAACCAGAGTCGCTGCCGCTGGTGCGCGGCAATCCGCGCCGCGGCGTTCCGCTTGCCCGTGTGGGCAAATTCATCGGCATCGGTTTGAATTATTCCGACCACGCGGCGGAAGCCGGCATGGCGATTCCAAAGGAACCGATCGTCTTCATGAAAGCAACGTCCTGCCTCTCCGGCCCGGATGATCCGGTCATGCTGCCGAAGGGCTCGAAGAAGACCGACTGGGAAGTGGAACTGGGTGTCGTAATCGGCACGGTCGCACGCTCGGTGAGCGAAAAAGATGCGCTGTCCCATGTGGCCGGCTATTGCGTCGTCAATGACGTATCGGAGCGCGAGTACCAGCTCGAGCGCGGCACGCAATGGGACAAGGGCAAGGGGTGCGACACCTTCGGCCCGGTTGGCCCCTGGCTGGTGACACGCGACGAAGTGCCGAATCCACAGCGCCTCGAACTCTGGCTGGACCTGAACGGCAAGCGCGTACAGTCCGGCAATACGAAAACGATGATCTTTTCCGTCGCCAAGCTGGTCAGCTACGTGAGCCGCTTCATGACACTCATGCCGGGCGACATCATCACCACCGGCACGCCACCGGGCGTCGGCATGGGCATGAAGCCGCCGCAGTTCCTGAAACGCGGGGACGAACTCGTATTGGGAATCGAAGGGCTGGGTGAACAGCGCCAGTCCGTCGTTGCCTACAAGGCGGCCTGATACGGCGGCTATTCGGCGTCGGGCTGGCTGGCCGGCGCCGCCTTGGCGAATGCATCGAGCGTCAGGCAAGCATCATTGATACGCAGGATCGTCGGCATGGCGGATAGGTCGCATTCCAGCCGGCGTGCGTTCGCGATTTGCGGAATGAGGCAGCAATCCGCCAGCGTGGGCGTGTCGCCGAAGCAGAACCGCCCGGTGCGTTCGTCGCGCGCCAGCATGGTTTCGATGGAGGCAAGGCCCTGTTCGCACCAGTGCCGATACCACGCATTCTTGTCGTCCTCGCTCACCTTAAGATTGCGGACGAGGTAGCGCAACACGCGCAGGTTGTTGATCGGGTGGATATCGCAGGCGATTGACAGTGCGATACCGCGTACATGGGCGCGGTCGATCGGATCGCCGGGAAGAAGCGGCGGCGCGGGATGCGTCTCGTCGAGGTATTCGATGATGGCAAGCGACTGCGTCAATGCCCTCTGCACGCCATCCACCTCGTCAACCAGCGCAGGCACGAGGGCATCGGGATTCAGCTTCCGGTATTCCGGGCTGAACTGCTCTCCCCCGTTGCGCAACAGGTGGACCGGGACCACCTCATACGGCAGCCCCTTCAGGTTCAACGCGATACGCACGCGATACGATGCCGAACTGCGAAAGTAGCTGTACAGCTTCATTCCGGCCTCCGGTCCCTGCACAATCAAACGACTCGCACCTTCAGTTCGCCCAGGCCGGCAATCGCCCCTTCGAGGAGGTCGCCCTGCTTTACCGCAGCGACACCTTCCGGGGTACCGGTGAAGATCAGGTCGCCTGGGCGAAGCTCGTAGTACTTCGACAGGTGCTCGATGGTTTCCGCGACGTTCCAGATCAGTTTTTCGACATCGCTCTTCTGGCGGCTTGCACCGTTCACATCGAGCTTGATCTCACCCTTGGCGTAATGTCCGGTTTCGGACACTGGATGGAGAGGCGCGATTGGCGCGGAGAAATCAAAACCCTTGCCGGTGCACCATGGACGGCCCAGTTTCTTCGCTTCGCCCTGCAGGTCGCGACGGGTCATGTCGAGGCCGACGGCGTAGCCCCAAACATGTTGCAGGGCATCTGCGGCGGCAATGTTCTTCCCGCCCTTGCCGATTGCAACAACCAGTTCGATTTCATGGTGCAGGTCAGCGGTCATCGGCGGGTACGGCATTTCACCCACCGCGCCATGCTGCACCGGCAGAACGGCATCCGCCGGCTTCATGAAGAAGAACGGCGCCTCGCGGCCGGTTGCGCCCATCTCCTTGGCGTGTTCGACGTAGTTGCGGCCGACGCAGTAGATGCGATGTACCGGGAAAACGGCATCGCTGCCGGCAACGGGAACAGTAGCTACGGGTGGCTGGGGAATGGCAAATTGCATGGTGGGCTCCTGGTTATTTTTCTGATTATGCCATCGGTGAACCGGATGCGCCTGAAGCGTCCGGCCAAAGAAAAACCGCCTTGCCGGCGAGCGAACAAGGCGGTTTGCATGTGATGCAGAAAGTGCTTAACCTTCGCCGAGATAAGCCTCGCGCACCTTCGGATCATCGAGCATGTCCTTGGCATTGCCGGTCATGGTGATGAGGCCGGAGTCCATCACGTAACCGCGGTGCGCAGCCTGCAGCGCCAGCTTCGCGTTCTGCTCGACCAGAAGGATGGTCACGCCCTGCGCCGACACATTGCGCACAACTTCGAAGATCTTTTCGACCATGATCGGCGACAGGCCCATCGACGGCTCGTCCAGCAGCAGCAGCTTCGGATGGCTCATCAGCGCGCGCGCCATCGCCAGCATCTGCTGTTCACCGCCCGACAAGGTGCCGGCCAGCTGCGCGGAACGCTCCTTCAGGCGCGGGAACACGCCGAACCACTTGTCGATGTCGGCCTGGATGCCATCCTTGTCGTCGCGGATGTAAGCACCCATCATCAGGTTTTCGAGGATGGTCATGCGGGTGAACACGCCGCGACCTTCCGGCACCATCGCCAGCTTGTTCTTGACCAGCTCGAACGACTTGGTGCCCTGGATCTGGCTGCCCGAATAGTAAATATTTCCTTCGACCTTGCAGCCCGGCAGCGTGCCGGTGATGGCCTTGAGCGTCGTCGTCTTGCCCGCGCCATTCGCGCCGATCAGCGTGACGAGCTCGCCCTTGTTGACTTCAAGGTCGACGCCCTTGACCGCCTGGATGCCGCCGTAGGCGATCTTCAGGCCGCTGACCTTCAGAATGTTTTCGCTCATTAGTGTCCACCTCCCAAATATGCCTCGATCACCGCCGGGTTCTTTTGCACCTCGGCCGGTACGCCTTCCGCGATCGGTTTGCCGTAATCGAGCACCGTGAGGCGGTCGCACAGTCCCATCATCAGTTTCACGTCGTGTTCGATCAGCAGGATCGTCTTGCCTTCCGCCTTGATCTTGACCAGCAGTTCGCGCAGCGCGAGCTTTTCGGTCGCGTTCATGCCGGCGGCCGGTTCGTCCAGTGCCAGTAGTTGCGGATCGGTCGCCAGTGCGCGCGCGATTTCCAGGCGGCGCTGATCGCCGTAGGACAGGTGACGCGACGTGCGTCCTGCGAATTGCGCGATGCCGACGAAGTCGAGCAGTTCCATCGCACGGCGGCGGATGGATGCTTCTTCTTCACGCGCTGCCTTGTGGTGCAGTACGGCGCCGAGCACGCCCTGCTTGGTGCGGACGTGACGGCCGACCATCACGTTTTCCAGCGCGGACATCTCGCCGAACAGGCGGATGTTCTGGAATGTACGCGCGATGCCTGCCTTGGCCACTTCATGCGGTGCGGACGGCGAGTACGGCTTGCCGGCGAGTTCGAAGGTACCGGTGTCGGGCTGATACAGGCCTGTGATCACGTTGAAGAACGTGGTCTTGCCGGCGCCGTTCGGGCCGATGAGGCCGTAGATCTGGCCGCGCATGATCTTGATGTTGACGTCCGACAGCGCCTGCAGGCCGCCGAAGCGCTTGTTCACACCTGCAATATTCAGAATGGTTTGTTCGCTCATGAAAGTTCCTTATGCAGCCAGCGCCGTCGGTTCTTTTTCGTCGTGACGCTTCTTGGCGTTCGCGTCCATGCGGTCTTCGTGTTGCGGCGAGGGCCACAGACCTGCGGGGCGGTACAGCATGATCACAACCATGGCCAGGCCGTACAGCAACTGGCGCAGCACTTCGGCATCGATCAGCACGGCACCGAACAACTGGCGTTGCAGCGGTTCGACCACGTGGCGCAGCACTTCCGGCAGCGCGGCGAGGATCACGCCGCCGAGCACGACGCCGGGGATGTGGCCGATACCGCCCAGCACCACCATCGCGAGCACAGCGATCGATTCCATCAGCGAGAACGATTCCGGCGAGATGAAGCCCTGGAACGATGCGAACATGGCGCCAGAAATACCGCCGAAGGAAGCACCCATGCCGAATGCGAGCAGCTTGATGTTGCGAGTGTTGATGCCCATCGCCTTGGCGGCGATTTCGTCTTCGCGGATCGCGACGAAGGCGCGGCCGAGACGGGAATGCTGCAGGCGGACGGAAATGAAGATGATCGCCGCGCACAGTGCCAGGAACAGGAAATAGTACGCATTGACCGACGGCATGGACATGCCGAGGAACTTCACCGTCGCGTTGGTGCCAGGTTCACCTGCAAGCGACACGCCGAAAATGCGGATCGGGTCGATCAGGTTGATACCTTGCGGGCCGTTGGTGATGTTCACCGGCGCGTTCAGGTTGTTCATGAAGATGCGGATGATTTCGCCAAAGCCGAGTGTCACGATGGCCAGGTAGTCGCCGCGCAGCTTCAGAGTCGGTGCGCCGAGCAGCGCGCCGAAGAAGGCTGCCAGTGCGGCGCCGAGCGGCACGATCATCCAGACCGACAGGTGAATGCCGTTCTTCGCCGCTTCCTCGCCCACCATCCAGATCAGTGCATCCCCGATCATCGGATACTGGTTGACGAAGGATTCGAGCACGGTCGCGAATTGCGGCGATGCCAGCAGGCCGGTCATGTAGGCGCCCAGCGCGTAGAACGCGATGTAACCCAAGTCCAGCAGGCCGGCCATGCCGACCACGATATTCAGGCCGAGCGCGAGCATGATGTACAGCAGCGCCAGGTCCATGATACGCACCCAGGAATTGCCGTAGTGCATGGCAATGAACGGGAATGCGGCCAGCGCAATGCCGAGGATGGCAAAGCTGGTGAAGGCCTTGCGCGGATTGTGTTTGACGTCGAATAGTGTTGACATGAAGCTCTCCTCTACTTGCGCTTACGCACGGTCCGCAACACGTTCACCCATGATGCCGGACGGACGCAGTGTGAGTACGATGATTAGCACGATGAATGCAAAGATGTCCTGGTAGTGGCTGCCGAGGAAGCCGCCGGTCAGGTCACCGATGTAACCGGCGCCAAGGCTTTCGATCAGGCCAAGCAGGATGCCGCCGACCATTGCGCCGTAGATGTTGCCGATACCGCCGAGCACCGCGGCGGAGAATGCCTTCAGGCCGGGCACGAAGCCCATCGCGAACTGGGCGGACGAGTAGTTGGCACCCCACATCACGCCGGCAACCGCAGCGAGTGCGGCACCGATGGCGAAGGTCATCACGATGACCTTGTTGGCATCGACACCCATCAGGCCCGCAACGCGCGGATTCTCCGCAGTGGCGCGCATGGCGCGGCCCATACGGGTGCGCTCGACCAGCAGCACCAGGCCAACCATGGCGGCGGTGGCGAGCAGGAGCAGCATGACCTGGGTCGGCGAAATCAGCGCGCCACCGATGGTGAAGGGCTCGGACGGCATCACTTGCGGGAAGGGGATGGGGCTGCGGCCCCAGATCATCATCGCGAAGGTTTGCAGCAGGATGGACACGCCGATCGCGGTGATCAGCGGAGCGAGACGCGGCGCATTGCGCAGGCGGCGATAGGCGACGCGTTCGATGATGATGTTGACAAGCACACAGACCGGGATCGCGCCGACGATCGCAATACCCAGCTTGACGATGCCGGGCAGGTCGGGGGCGACCTTTTGCAGCAGTTGCAGGATGGTGACACCCATCATGGCACCAATCATCAGCACATCGCCATGCGCGAAGTTGATCAGATTCAGAACGCCGTACACCATGGTGTACCCGAGCGCGACCAGCGCATACATACTGCCTAGCACCAGTCCGTTGATGATTTGTTGGATAAATGTATCCATGGTTTACCTACTCTCTATGAAAGATCGTTCAAATCGGTCTGCAACTTCATTGCGAAAGCAATGTGCAAACGCAGCAATTCGATTCAGATAACAAAAACGGCACCCGGGGAGTTACCTCGAGGTGCCGCCTGGAGAATTCATTGTTTATCTGCAAAGAACTGCAGCGAAAATGCGAATAGCGTGGGTGGTCTGGATGCGCATGATCGTGTCTCCTATGCCGTCTTCGGTAAAAAACTTTTTTAGTTTAGTGTTGCCTTTTGAGCGCACCTGAACCGGGCGGCATTATACCGAACCTGTTCTCATATGAAACATTTTTGCGTCATCTTCACGTCATTCGCTGCGAAAGCAACAACAATTCCTTCGAACTGTTGGAACACTTGCAACGATCGACGTTCCCTGCCGCCGTAGTACGCTCCGCCAACACCCGCGCCTTTATCAATTCGCGACACGTGTTATCTACTTTATATTCAAAACTGCAAAAAACTTCCTGAATATTTGCGGTAGCCGTCCTGCCTGTTTCATCGGCTGCGCCCTGCAGTCACTGCCGCCATGGCTGGAGCAGCGCCGCATGCACCTGCAATGACACTGTCATTGCAGGCTGCATCATAACGACGAACGCAAAAAACAATTGATGGAAATTTCAGACGCGGCCTGAATTAAATTCCGGCCGCTTTTCGGCGCTGAGCCGCAGCAATGCTCAGCTTGCGCGAGCAGCCGTCAAACCTTTTGGCATGGGGAAAGTCACGTTTTCCTCAACGCCGGGGAGCGGACGGACGCTCTTTGCGCCGAGGTCCTTGAGACGGTTGATGACGGCCTCGACCAGCACTTCGGGCGCGGAGGCGCCAGCAGTGACGCCGATGCGGGAGGCGCCTTCGATCCAGGCGGGATTGATCTGGTCAGCACTGTCGACCATGTAGGCGGCCGCGCCCTTCTTCTCCGCCACTTCGCGCAGGCGATTGGAATTGGAACTGTTCGGGCTGCCGACCACAACCACGACTTCCACTTGCGGCGCCATGAACTTCACCGCTTCCTGGCGGTTGGTGGTGGCATAGCAGATATCGCCCTTCTTCGGCTCAGAGATGTTCGGGAAGCGGCGCTTGAGGGCGGCGATGACATCGGCGGTGTCATCGACGGACAGCGTGGTCTGCGAGACAAAGGCCAGCATGTCCGGATTGGCAACCTTCAGTTTATCGACGTCCGCGACGTTTTCGACGAGGTACATGCCCTCTTCCGCCTGCCCCATCGTGCCCTCGACCTCGGGATGGCCATCGTGGCCGATCATAATGATCTCGCGCCCTTCGCGGCGCATCTTGGCAACCTCGACATGCACTTTGGTCACCAGCGGGCAGGTGGCATCGAAGACGCGCAGGCCGCGTGCCTCGGCTTCTGCCTGGACCGCCTTCGACACGCCGTGTGCAGAGAAGATGACGGTGTTTCCGGCAGGGACTTCTTCAAGCTCTTCGATGAAGATTGCGCCCTTGGCGCGCAGGTCATTGACGACGTAGGCGTTGTGCACGATTTCGTGGCGCACGTAAATCGGCGCGCCGAATTCCGCGATGGCGCGCTCGACGATTTCGATCGCACGGTCGACGCCGGCGCAGAAGCCGCGCGGCTGGGCAAGCAGGATTTCCTTATCCATGGTCTGGCTGCAAGGGCAAAAATTACAGGATACCGATGATCCGGACTTCGAACTTCAGCGTCTGACCGGCCAGGGGATGGTTGAAGTCAAACAGCGCACTGTCGGCATCGATGGCGCGCAGGACGCCGGCAAACTGTCCGCCGCTCGGCGCATTGAATTCGATCAGGTCACCGACAACATATTCTTCGCCACCGCCCGAATTTTCATCGAGCGTTGCGCGGGAAATACGCTGGATCAGGTCAGGATTGCGCGGGCCGAAGGCTTTTTCGGGCGGCAGCTCGAACACGGTCTGCGTACCCTCCTGCAGACCGAGGAGGCATTCCTCGAGAAACGGTGCCAGCTGGCCGGTGCCGAGTTGCAGTGTGGCGGGGTTTTCGTCAAACGTACTAACAATGTTATTACCGTCGACTCCCGCCAGCCGGTAATGGAGGGTCAGGTAGGAAGAAGGGGTGACGACAGGGACGGCGGACTGGGACATGGGAATTCCGGTTCAAAAGGTAACCCTGTATTGTATTCCACGTGTGCAGCACCCCGCCGCAT
>NZ_LSTO01000004.1 GCF_002211445.1 Noviherbaspirillum denitrificans
CGACGTGGTCGTCCACCGGACCAACAACCGTGTCTTTACCGCCGCAAATTTCCACGATCAGCGCAGTGATTCGCTCGATATGTTCGACAGTCGTCGCATAGTCCACGCCGCGCTCGAAACGATGCGCGGCATCGGTCGAGAAGTTGTAGCGGCGGGCGCGGCCCTGGATCGCCTGCGGCCACCAGAAAGCGGCCTCGAGATAGATATTGGTCGTTTCGAGCGATACGGCAGTCGAGTCGCCGCCCATGATCCCGGCCAGGGATTCGATTTCCTTGTCGTCGGCAATCACGCCGACCCAGCTGTCGACTTCGATCGTATTCCCGTTCAGCAGCTTGATGGTTTCGCCAGGCTTGCCCCAGCGGATGTCGAGGCCGCCGTGGATCTTGTCAAGGTCGAAGACATGGCTCGGACGACCGAGTTCAAGCATCACGTAATTCGAAATATCGACCAGGGCGGAAATCGGGCGCTGGCCGCTGCGCTCGAGGCGGCGCTTCATCCAGTCCGGCGTCGGCGCCTTCGCATTCAAGCCGCGGATTACCCGACCGGAGAAACGGCCGCACAGGTCGGGCGCGGACACCTTGACCGGAAGCTTTTCGTCGGTATTGACCGCGACAGCCTTGGAGGCCGGTGCTTTCAACGGTGTACCGGTCAATGCAGACACTTCACGCGCAACACCGAGGACGGACAGGCAGTCCGCCTTGTTCGGCGTCAGCTTGATGGTGAACTTGAGGTCGTTGAGCTGGTAGTAGTCGCGGAAGTTCTGCCCGACCGGCGCATCTTCTGGAAGATCAAGCAGACCGCCATGATCCTCCGACAGCTTCAGTTCGCGCGCAGAGCACAACATGCCCTGCGACTCGACGCCGCGCAGCTTGCCGACCTTGATCTCGAACGGCTTGCCGTCCTCGCCCGGCGGGAGCTTGGCGCCGGCCATAGCGCACGGCACCTTCATGCCGGGGCGCACGTTCGGCGCGCCGCAAACGATATTCAGCAGCGTGCCGGTACCGGCATCAACCTGGCAAACGTTGAGGCGATCCGCGTTGGGATGCTTCGCGACTTCAACGACCTTGGCGACAACGACATTGGTAAACGGTGGCGCAACCGGCTCCACCTCTTCCACTTCCAGACCGGACATCGTCAGCAGATGCGACAACTCATCCGAAGTCATCTTCGGATCAACCAGGGTGCGTAGCCAGCTCTCGGAGAATTGCATAGTCAGAACCTTCAGAATTCGTTTTCCCCGCCTTTACAGCGAGATCGGGTGGCGGGATCGATCCGCACACCACCCTGACGTTTTTTTAGTTGAACTGCTTCAGGAAGCGCAGGTCGCCTTCGTAGAACAAGCGAAGATCGTTGATCCCGTAGCGCAGCATGGTCAGGCGCTCAAGGCCAGAGCCGAACGCAAAGCCGATGTACTGCTCGGGATCGAGCCCCATGTTACGCACCACGGTCGGATGCACCTGCCCGGCGCCCGACACCTCGAGCCAGCGGCCCTTCAGCGGCCCGCTTCCGAATGCGATGTCGATCTCGGCGGACGGCTCGGTGAACGGGAAGTAGGACGGACGGAAACGGACCTGCAGGTCGTCGGTCTCGAAGAACGCCTTTACGAAGTTCAGGTACACGCCCTTCAGGTCGGCAAAGCTGATGTTGTCGGCAATCCAGAGGCCCTCGACCTGGTGGAACATCGGAGAGTGCGTCGCATCGCTGTCGACGCGATAAGTGCGGCCCGGCGCGATGACTTTGATCGGCGGCTTGTTCATGCGGGCATAGCGTACCTGCATCGGGCTCGTGTGCGTGCGCAGCAGCAGCGGCTTGCCCTGTGTGTCGTTGCCTTCGATGTAGAAGGTGTCCTGCATCGAACGTGCCGGGTGATTTTCCGGGCTGTTCAACGCGGTGAAATTGGTCCAGTCAGTTTCGATTTCCGGGCCGTCCGCCACGTCGAAGCCGATCGAGCGGAAGATTTCTTCCACGCGCTCCCAGGTACGCATGACGGGATGGATACCGCCCTTGCCGCGGCCGCGGCCCGGCAACGTCACATCGATTGCCTCGGCATTCAGGCGCGCCTGCATTTGCGCATTGGCCAGTGCATCACGGCGCGCATTCAACGCAGCCTCGATCTTTTCCTTGGCGGCGTTGATGATCGCACCCTGGGCCTTGCGCTCTTCCGGCGCCAGCTTGCCCAGGCCCTTCATCTGTTCGGTAATCTGGCCTGTCTTGCCAAGGTATTTGGCTTTCGCGTTCTCCAGGGCTGCGGCATCGGCGGCTTCTGCAAAGTCGGCCTGCGCCTGGACGACGATTTGTTCTAGGGAATTCATGCGGCTTTTTCGCCCGAAAAAGGTGATCGAAAAACGGGAATCCGGAAACGGGGATTCAAAATGAAACGGGGCACAGGTATGCCACCTCTGCCCCGCTCAATATGGCGCCGCCTTGCAGCGGCGCCTGCTTACGCAAACAACACTCAAGCAGCGATGTTGGCTTTCACCTGGTTGACAATCGCGGCAAATGCCGGCTTGTCCATCACTGCCATATCTGCCAGGACCTTGCGGTCGAGGCCGATGTTGGCTTTCTTGAGGCCGTTCATGAACACGCTGTAGGTCACGCCATGCTCACGCGTTGCAGCGTTGATACGGGTGATCCACAGTGCGCGGAATACGCGCTTCTTGTTGCGGCGATCGCGGTAGGCATACTGGCCTGCGCGCATGACCGCCTGCTTGGCGATACGGTATACGGTACTGCGACGACCACGGTAGCCTTTGGCTTGGTCGAGGACTTTCTTGTGACGGGCACGCGCGGTAACCCCACGTTTTACTCGAGGCATAGTAGCTCCTTATGTGAGGTTAGGCGAACGGCATCATCGCGCGGATGGAGTCCATGTTTGTATCATGAACGTCCACTGCGCCGCGCAGCTGGCGCTTGGTCTTGGTGGTTTTCTTGGTGAGGATGTGGCGCTTGAAGGCCTGACCGCGCTTTACGGTACCACCCGGACGCACGCGAAAGCGCTTCTTCGCGCTGCTCTTCGTCTTCATTTTCGGCATGACAAATCTGTCCTCTCGGACAGCTCCGTTTTTAACATGATTGCAGGTGGCAACACTGCGTTGCACTTGGATGCCTGCTTTCACTTGTTATGCAATGGAATCGAGTCCATCGCCATTTGCGCCAGCCGACCGTTTTACCGGCCGACTCGCGCGAATTACTTATTTCTTCTTTTTAGGCGCCAGCACCATCACCATCTGGCGGCCTTCCATCTTGGGAAACTGCTCGACCTGGCCATACGGCTCGAGGTCAGCCTTCAGTCGCTCCAGCATACGCATGCCGATGTCCTGGTGCGCCATTTCACGACCACGGAAACGCAGGGTGATCTTGGTCTTGTCGCCCTCTTCGAGGAATTTTGTCAAATTGCGCAGCTTGATGTTGTAGTCACCATCATCAGTACCCGGGCGAAACTTGACTTCCTTGACCTGGATGACCTTCTGCTTCAACTTGGCTTCGTGGGCTTTCTTCTGCTCCTGATACTTGAACTTTCCATAGTCCATCAGGCGTGCCACCGGCGGAGTCGCATTCGGCGCGATTTCCACCAGATCCACGTTTGCCTCTTCCGCCAGGCGGAAGGCTTCAGCCAGACTCACGATACCGAGCGGCTCGTTATTGACCCCCGTGAGGCGCAATTCCGGCGCATTGACTTCGCCGTTAATGCGATGCGACTTGTCCGTAGCTATTGCAGTTTCCTTTAAAAATCAAATAATTAAGCCGTGCTCTCGCGCTGGGAAACACCCTTTAGGCTTTGGTGTCGACCTCATGCTTTAGTCGATCCACCAGTGCATCGACGGGCATTACACCCAGATCGACGTTGCCCCGCGCACGCACGGCCACTGTTTTCGCATCCCGCTCCTTGTCGCCGATAACGACGATATAAGGCAGCTTCTGAACCGAATGCTCCCGTATTTTATAGGTTATTTTCTCGTTACGCAAATCGAGGTTTACCCTAAACCCTTGTTTTTTCAGGTTTTGTGCAACTTCCTGAGCGTAATCAGCTTGTGCATCGGAGATATTCAGGACTGCAATCTGCACCGGCGCCAGCCACAGCGGCAACGCGCCGGCGTGGTTTTCGATCAAGATACCGACAAATCGCTCCATAGAACCGACGATCGCACGATGCAGCATGACCGGCACCTTGCGGGTATTGTCTTCCGCGACATACTCGGCACCGAGACGGCCCGGCATCGAGAAATCGACCTGCATGGTGCCGACCTGCCAGGGACGTCCAAGCGAATCCTTCAGGTGATATTCGATTTTCGGACCGTAGAACGCGCCTTCGCCAGGCAATTCTTCCCAGGTCACGCCGCACGCACGCAGAGCGGAACGCAACGTATCTTCCGCACGATCCCAGGTTTCGTCCGAGCCGATACGACTATCCGGCCGCAATGCAATCTTGATCGAAATTTCGGTAAAGCCGAAATCCTTGTACACCCGCATCGCCTGCTGGTGGAAATCCGTCACCTCGCCCTGGATCTGGTCTTCGGTACAGAAGATATGGCCATCATCCTGGGTAAAGCCGCGCACGCGCATGATGCCGTGCAAAGCACCGGAAGGCTCGTTGCGATGGCACTGGCCGAACTCGCCGTAACGCAGCGGCAGGTCGCGGTAGCTGCGCAGGTCGGAGTTGTAAATCTGGACATGGCCCGGACAATTCATCGGCTTGAGCGCGTAATTGCGATTCTCCGACTCGGTCACGAACATGTTTTCGCGATAGTTATCCCAGTGGCCGGTCTTTTCCCAGAGCGTGCGATCGAGGATTTGCGGCGCCTTGACTTCCTGGTAGCCGTTTTCCTGATAAACCCGGCGCATGTACTGCTCGACCTGCTGCCACACGGTCCAACCCTTCGGATGCCAGAAGATCAAACCCGGGGCCTCGTCCTGGAAGTGGAACAGGTCAAGCAGCTTGGCCAGCTTGCGGTGGTCGCGCTTTTCAGCCTCTTCCAGCATATGAAGGTAGGCTTCCTGGTCTTCCTTCTTGGCCCAGGCGGTGCCATACACACGCTGGAGCATTTCGTTCTTGGAGTCGCCGCGCCAGTACGCACCGGCGAGCTTCATCAGCTTGAACACCTTGAGCTTGCCAGTAGACGGCACGTGCGGACCGCGACAAAGGTCAGTGAACTTACCCTCGGCGTAGAGCGATACATCTTCGCCCTGCGGAATGGACTCAATGATCTCTGCCTTGTACGCCTCGCCGATCGACTTGAAATAAGCGACGGCCTCATCCCGCGGAAGCACCTTGCGCGTGACCGCCTCGTCCTTTTTGGCCAGCTCAGCCATCTTTTTCTCGATGGCCTGCAGATCATCAGGCGTAAACGGACGCTTGTAGGAGAAGTCGTAATAGAAGCCGTTGTCGATCACGGGGCCGATGGTAACCTGCGCGTCCGGGAACAACTCTTTCACCGCGTAAGCCAGCAGGTGGGCCGTCGAGTGACGAATAACTTCCAGGCCTTCAGGATCCTTGTCGGTCACGATGGCGAGATCGACATCGCGATCGATGAGGTAAGAGGTATCGACCAGCTTGCCGTCCACCTTGCCCGCCAGCGCCGCCTTTGCAAGGCCGGCACCGATGCTTGCGGCGACCTGAGCCACTGTCACAGGCGTGTCGAATTGGCGTTGGGAACTATCTGGGAGTCGGACTGCAACCATTTTGCCCTCCATGTCAGTGCAATGTTGTGACTGACGCTAGATCAAGTGATAAAAACTGCGGACGAAAAAAAACGCGGACTAGCCGCGTTTCTTTTCCACTGCAATGACGAAAAAGATCCCGACTAGCGTCGCACTATAACCATTGCGGTTGTAGTTCGCGGTGTCATAACCGGGACTGCCTTTCTCGCTCTTACAAATTGTGTTCGTTGGTAGGCTCGATTGGACTCGAACCAACGACCCCTACCATGTCAAGGTAGTGCTCTAACCAGCTGAGCTACGAGCCTAAAGAAGCAAAATTATAGCGTCTGTTTTTCGATTCCGCTAGCCCTTCTTTTGAAAAACATCCTGCGTGCGCGAAAACAGGGATCCGTCAGTCTCGCTTATATATTGACATCGGATCCTGTACACTCGGGAAACTGATCGTCACATGCCGGCACAGAAGTTCCACACACCTCTGGCCAGGCAAGCCACCATGCATAGCAAGCATCAGCCCTCCAGCCACCTACACGCCCATCGCGCAGGCGATTCATCCCACCATCATGTTGCCGAGGGACGCAGCCCTAAAATTCTTGCCGGATCGGTACTGCTCACCCTGTTTTTTGCGGCCGTCGAGGTGATTGCCGGATTCTGGTCGAATTCGCTCGCCTTGATATCCGATGCAGGACACATGATCACCGACAGCACTGCACTCGGCCTAGCTTTGCTCGCACAATACATTGCGAGCCGCCCGCCCTCGCCGCGCCACTCGTTTGGATTCGGCCGGGCTGAGGCATTGGCGGCATTAATCAACGCCCTGGCCATGCTGGGCGTCGTTGGCTGGATCGCATTCGAGGCAGTGCAGCGCTTTGCTGCCCCGGAACCGGTGCAGGGAAAAACCGTCTTCGTCGTAGCGGCGATCGGCCTTGTCATCAATCTCATGGTCGCCTGGCTACTCTCGCGCGACCAAAAAAGCGTCAACACCCGTGCGGCGCTGGTTCACGTGATCGGCGATCTGCTCGGATCTGTCGCCGCGCTGGTCGCGGGTGCAGTGATTTATCTCACCGGTTGGCTGACCATCGACCCATTGCTGTCACTGGCAGTATCTGGCCTGATCCTGAAATCCACCATTGGGGTGCTTGGCGAGTCATATCACGTGCTGATGGAGGGCGTTCCCCACGATATCGACTACCTGAAGGTCGGTGACGACATCGCGGCGATCAAGGGCGTGCTGTCCGTGCACGACCTGCATGTATGGGAAATGTCGGCCGGCCATCCGGCATTGATCGGCCATCTTGAAGTCAGGGACTTGCAGGAATGGCCGACGGTCCTTCGCCAGATCAAGGCCATGCTGGTCGAAAAGCACGGCATCGACCACGTTACCCTGCAGCCGGAAATGCCCGGCATGGCGGAAGGATCCTGACTTACTGGCGCTGCACGTCGAGCACGCCGCTGACATCGCGAATAATGCCCAGCGCTTTCTGCAGCTGCGAAGTCGACGAAATCTCGGCAGTAAAAGACATGCGCGCCTGTCCCTTCGCGCTTTGCGTACTCACACCAATCACGTTGATTTTTTCACGCGAGAGTATTTCCGAGATATCGCGCAGCAGCCCTTGGCGGTCGTTGGCGAGAATGAAAATGTCGATTGGATAAACGGTGTCCTTGGCCGGCTCGCCCCATGTGGTCTGGATAACGCGCTCCATGGCCTTCATCCGCATTTGCGCCAGGTTCTTGCAGTTGGCGCGATGGATGGAAACACCTTTGCCGCGAGTGATGAATCCCACGATCTCGTCCGGCGGCGCCGGCTTGCAGCAGCGGGCAAGCTGGGTCAGCAAGCCTTCCGTGCCGACCACCAGCACACCGGAGCGCGCCCCCTGAGTCACGCTCGACGCGCGGCTCTTGTTGGGGATGACGGCCTCTTCCGCTGCCTTGGCATTCTTTTGCGCTTCGTCCTCGTGCAGGACGATTTCGATATTGCGAAGGCTGAATTCTTCCTTGCCCACTGAGAGGAACAGGTCGTCCAGCTTGGCAAAGCCGAGCTTGTGCGCAAGTTCTTCAAGGTTGATCGCCGTCTTGCCCTCGCGCTGCAACGTCTTTTCAACCATGCTGCGACCATGGGCAAGTGTTTCTTCCTGCTCGATCGCGTTAAACCAGGCACGCACCTTGGAACGCGTCCTCGGGCTTGCAACATAGCCCGGACCAAGCCAGTCCCGCGATGGGCCAGCGTTGGTTGCACTCCGCCCTGCGGTAATGATTTCAACGGTCTGGCCATTCTTGAGCGGCGTATTCAGCGGAACCATCACGCCATCCACGCGCGCACCGCGACAACGATGCCCGATGTTGGTATGCAGATGATAGGCAAAGTCGATCGGCGTGGCGCCGTTGGGCAGTTCGATCACGCGCGCCTGCGGTGTCAGCACATAGATGCGATCGTCGAGGGCGGCCGACTTGAGTTTTTGCACCCACTCGCGCTGCATGTCTTCCTGCCCGACCACTGCGTCCGCGACTTCGCTCTTCCACGCGAGAAGCTGGCGCAGCCAGGCAATCTTCTCGTCGTACTTCTGCGCGGAAAAGCTCGATCCGCCGGTTTCCTTATAGCGCCAGTGGGCGGCAACACCGTATTCGGCGAAGCGATGCATCTCGTGCGTACGGATCTGCACTTCCATCGCTCGCCCATCTTCCGCAATGACCACGGTGTGCAGCGACTGGTAGCCGTTCGGCTTCGGCCTCGAAATATAGTCGTCAAACTCTTCCGGAACCGGCGTCCAGAGATTGTGCAGCAGGCTGAGCACTGCGTAGCAGGCTCGGATGTCGTCGACGATGACGCGGAAGGCGCGCACGTCGTACAGCTCGGAAAAATCAAGCGATTTCCCGCGCATCTTGTTCCAGATGCTGTAGATGTGCTTCGGCCGTCCGCTCACTTCGGCCTTGACGCCTGCGGTTGCAAGTTCGGATTTGAGTCGCGCAATGGCTGCTTCCACGAAGCCCTCGCGCTCTAGCCGCTTCTCCTCGAGCATCTTGGCGATACGCTTGTAGGTCGCCGGCTCGAGGAAACGGAAAGCGAGGTCCTCGAGTTCCCACTTCAACTGCCACACGCCAAGACGGTTGGCCAGTGGAGCATAGAGGTCGAGCGTTTCGCGCGCGTACTGGTGCGTGCGTTCGTTCTCGAGCTTGACGTCGGCGAAATAGCGCAGCGTCGTCACACGCGACGCCAGCCGCACGAGCACCACGCGCATGTCGGTAGCCATGGCCAGGAGCATCTTGCGCAAGGTCTCGAGCTGGTCGGCCGCTTCCTGCGAGGAATTCTTGCCACGTCCAACTTCCTGGAAGCCGAAAGTTTGCTCGTGCAGGCGCATCAATTGCCGGATGCCGCCCACGAGGTCGGAGATTTCAAGTCCGAACCGGGCCTCGATCGACTCGGCAGCAACGGGGTCGACAACAGGCAGTTCAAACAGAAGGCCGGCAATGCGCGTGTCGGTGTCCACATTCAAGTGGGCCAGCGTGGCTGCGACGCCCTTCAGGAATTCAAACGTATCCTGCCCGGTCGGAACAGTCTTGCCGCGGTAGATTGGCTCGACAAACGCCAGTGCGTCCTGCACGCGCCCGGCATCCTCCGCTGTCAGGCCTGCGGTCAGCTGGACATCCGCGTCGTTCGACGTTGCTACGATCGATACCATGTAGGATTACTTCTGTGCAGCAGTGACTACCATTTCCACCAGCCATTCCGGCTTGGCCAATTTGGCTTCGACGGTCGCACGCGGCGGCGAATTGCCGTCGGCGACCCACTCATTCCAGACCGCATTCATGCCAGGAAAATCCTTCATATCGGCGATATAGATCTGGCACATCAGGATGCGCGACTTATCGCTGCCCGCTTCCGCCAGCAGGCGGTCGATGTGGCCGAGCACTTCACGCGTCTGGCCTTCGATGTTCTGTGTCAGGTCCTCGGCAATCTGACCGGCGAGATAAACTGTGCCGTTGTGGATTGCAACTTCCGAGAGAGTCTTGCCTACGTGAAGGCGCTTGATTTCCATGTTGTTCATCTTTCTTTTATCCGAGCAGGAATTCCTTTACATGGGCGATCTGGTCGTCATGCAAAAACGTCGGCGCGTGGCCGACGCCGGGAATTTCTACCAGGCGGGGTTTCGGTCCGCGTGCAGTCATCGCCTGCGCGGCTTCCGATTTCAAGAGGTCGGATTCGGCACCGCGCACGACCAAAGTTGGGCAGGTGATGGCATCGTATGCCATCCAGAGCATTGTCTCCGCATGCTTCAACAGTTCCGGCGTCGTGCCCTTGAGCGGCACGGCGAGGCCCGGATCGTAGTGCAGGATCCACTTGCCATCCCTGTCCTGCTTCAGGACATCCGCCGCGAGCTTGCGCCATTCGTCGTCGCTGTGCGGGCCGAACGGCAGGGAGATTGCCTTGATGTACTGCGCCGCCTCGTCGAACGTCCCGAAGCGGACGTCCTTGCCGATGTAATCACCGATTCGCGCTAGCGCGGAATGATTGAGCGCAGGGCCCACATCGTTCAGCACCAGCTTGCGCACCGGACTGTCTTTCAGCGAAGCCAATCCCATGCCGATGAGACCGCCCATCGACGTCCCGAACCAGTGCACGGTTTCCGCATCCAGCCGCGCAAGCAGCGTCACCATGTCGCTCACATACTGCGGCACCTGGTAATGCTGCGGGTCGCGCAGCCAGTCCGACCGGCCGCGCCCGACGACGTCCGGGCACACCACCCTGTACTCGTCGCACAGCGCCCTTGCCATATTGTCAAAATCATCCGACACACGGGTCACGCCGTGCACGCACACCAGCACCTTCGGATTCTTCGGATCGCCCCATTCCTTGTAGGCCATCCTGTGCAACCCTGCCGGAGACAGGCACTGGACCGTCTTGATCTGATGTTGAGTCATTTTGTCGGGATTTTGTCGGGAATCAGTTTATCCGATTGTCATTCTCACATTTTACTGTTCGTTCCGCTTAAAATCCTACGTAGGTTCGTCGCAAATCCAAATTTCATTCGCAGAGGACATCATGCAAGGCACTATGCATAAAGGGAAAACCGCACTGGTAACAGGCTCGACCTCCGGCATCGGCTTGGGGATTGCCCGGGCCTTCGCGGCACAAGGCGCGAACATCGTCTTCAACGGCTTTGGCGACCTTCAGGAGATTGAAGCGCTGCAAGCCAAGGTACGCGACGAATTCGGCGTGCAGACGGCCTACCACAACGCCGACATGTCCAAGCCCGCGGAGATCGAAGCCATGATGAAGTTCGCCGCGGAGAAATTCGGCGCGGTTGACATCCTGGTCAACAATGCCGGCATCCAGCATGTGGCGAATGTCGAAGATTTCCCGGTCGAGCGGTGGGATGCCATCATCGCGATTAACCTGACCTCCGCCTTCCACACGACGCGCCTTGCCCTTCCCTCGATGAAAGCGAAGAACTGGGGCCGCATCATCAACGTTGCTTCGGTTCACGGCCTGGTCGGCTCCGCGCAGAAATCGGCCTACGTTGCAGCCAAGCACGGCATTGTCGGCTTCACGAAAGTGACGGCACTGGAAACCGCGCATACCGGCATCACCTGCAACGCGATTTGTCCTGGTTGGGTGCTGACACCGCTGGTGCAGAAGCAGGTCGACGCCCGTGCCGCGCAGCAGGGCATGTCGAACGACGACGCAAAGAAAAGCCTGTTGTCCGAGAAGCAGCCGTCCGGCGAATTCGTCACGCCGGAACAGCTCGGCGAACTGGCCATCTTCTTCTCCAGCGATGCCGCAAGCCAGGTGCGCGGCGTGGCGTGGAACATGGATGGTGGCTGGGTCGCTCAATAACCCTGCCGGCTTTCAGCGCTGTCCGCAGCGCCAATAAAAAACGGCGCCTGTGGGCGCCGTTTTCATTTGCCTTGCAAACGCGGTCAGTGTACTGCGCTCACATCGAGCTCCGCGCCCGTCTTTTCGAGCACTTCTTCCTTGGTCACACCCGGTGCCAATTCGATCAGCTTCAGTCCATTCGGCGTCACGTCGATCACGCCGAGGTCGGTGATGATGCGGTTGACGACACCCACGCCGGTCAGCGGCAGGTCGCACTGCTTCAGGATCTTGTGCGAGGTGGAGCCATCCTTGGCCTTGGCTACGTGCTCCATCAGCACCACGACGCGGCCCACGCCGGCGACGAGGTCCATCGCACCGCCCATGCCCTTGACCATCTTCCCGGGAATCATCCAGTTCGCCAGGTCGCCCTTCTCGCTGACCTGCATCGCACCGAGGATGGCAATGTTGATCTTGCCGCCGCGGATCATGGCGAACGAATCCGCTGAGCTGAAGAACGAGGAGCCCTTCTGCGCGGTGACAGTCTGCTTGCCGGCGTTGATCAGGTCCGCATCAACTTCATCTTCGGTCGGGAACGGGCCGATGCCGAGCAGGCCGTTTTCCGATTGCAGCCACACTTCAATATTCTGCGGCACATAGTTGGCGACCAGTGTCGGCAAGCCGATACCGAGGTTTACATAGAAGCCATCCTGCAGTTCCTTTGCTGCGCGTGCAGCCATTTCATCACGATTCCATGCCATGTTCGTTCTCCGTCTTACTTTGCACGCGTGGTGCGTTGTTCGATACGCTTCTCCGGGGTCGCATTAACGATAATGCGATGCACGAAGATGCCCGGCAAATGAACCTGGTCCGGATCGATTTCACCGGTCTCGACCAGTTTTTCGACTTCGACCACAGTGATCTTGCCGGCCATGGCGACATTGGGATTGAAATTACGAGAGGTCTTGCGGAAAACGAGGTTGCCCACCTTGTCGGCCATGTAGGCCTTCACCAGCGAAACATCAGCGACGAGCGAACGCTCCATCACATATTTATGACCGTCGAAATCACGGACTTCCTTGCCGTCTGCGACGATGGTGCCGACGCCGGTCTTGGTGAAGAAGGCAGGAATGCCTGCGCCGCCAGCACGCAGCTTTTCCGCGAGCGTACCCTGCGGAGTAAATTCTAGTTCAAGTTCACCGGCCAAGTACTGGCGCTCGAATTCCTTGTTCTCGCCGACATAGGAGGAGATCATCTTCTTGATCTGTCGCGTCGTCAGCAGCTGGCCGAGGCCGAAGCCGTCGACGCCTGCATTATTGGAGATGGCAGTGAGGTTCTTGACGCCGGAATCGCGCAGTGCGGCAATCAGCGCTTCCGGAATGCCGCAAAGGCCGAAGCCGCCGACGGCGATGGTCTGCCCGTCCTTCACAATGCCTGCCAGCGCACTGGCAGCATCAGGATAAACTTTATTCATACCGACCCTCTTCTCTGTTGGAAATTGCCTAAAAAGGCTGTTCTAATGTGCCTGCCAGCATAAGATGGTGGACTGCACCACGCAATACCGTAAAAATACGAATTTTAGCCACATAAAAGGGCAAAAGACCCCATATGAACGCTCCCCTGGCGATCGATTACGAGACCATCTTCCGCAATGCTCCGGTGGGCATGTGCGTGTCCCAGCACCGCGTGATCCACGCCTGCAATGAAGTGCTTGCCGGCATGTTCGGTTACGAACCGGGCGACCTCGTTGGGCAGTCATTCCGGGTACTCTACCCTACCCTGGACGAATTCGAACGCACTGGTGCGCGCATCGTGCCAATCATGAGCGCCAAGGGCCATTACTCCGATGAACGGATCATGAAGCGCGCCAACCAGGAACTATTCTGGTGCCATGTGAGCGGACGTTCATTGATCCCTGGCGACCCACATGCGGCAGGCATTTGGACCTTTGAAGACTTGAGTGCAAAACGGCCGGTGACGGCGGAACTCACGCCGCGGGAGCGCGAGATCGCTGCCTTGCTCGTTGAGGGCAAGACCAGCAAGCTGATCGCCCGCCATGTGGGCCTGAGCCCGAGGACGGTGGAGATGCACCGCGCCAAGCTCATGCGCAAGTTTGGAGCGGCGACGTCCAGCGAGCTGGTACATCGCCTGATCGGAGTCAGTGCCTAGACGTCAGGCAGGAGCGCGCGGATCTCCTCCGGCAACGGCACTGATTTTTCGGAAGGGAAATTGACCCACACCACCTTGGCACCACCTTCCGCCGACAATACCTCTTGCATGTCGGTACGCCGGATCTCGTGGTACATCTCGAAGCTGGAACGCCCTGGCCCACCCACATACGTCAGCACCTCGATTTCACCCGGGTACTTCAACTGCTTGATGAATGTGCAGCGCGCATTGATGATCACCGGCCCCTCGCCGTTGGGATCGGGGTCGCAGCCAATCTCTGTGAACCACTCGATGCGTGCCTGTTCCAGGTACCGGAAATAGACCGTATTGTTGACATGCCCCATTGCATCCATGTCGCCCCAGCGGATTGCCATGCGCGTGGCATGCACCAGCTTTTTCGCGGTCATGCCGGCGTCACTGTGCGCTCATGCCATCGTCGGCAGCAATGACGGCGCCGTTGATGAAACGAGACTCTTCCGAGGCGAGCAAGAGGAGCAGTCCATCGAGGTCTTCCGGCTGGCCGAGACGCTTGCGAGGCAGCATGTTGATCAGTGTCCGGCCCTGCTCGGTTTCGAAATGCGCTTCGTTGATTTCGGTGCTGATGTAGCCGGGACAGATCGCATTCACATTGATCCCGTAACGCCCCCACTCCACCGCCATCGACTTCGTCATGTGCACGACGGCTGCCTTGCTCATGCAGTAGATGCCGATCTGGGGCAACACGCGCAGGCCGGCGACGGAGGCGATATTGATGATGCGGTGCTGTTTTTTCGGATCACCCTTGGCGCGTGCGATCATTCGCTTCGCGGCTTCTTGCGCGACGAAGAACGCGCCACGCTGGTTGGTGTCCATGACGAAGGCGTAGTCTTCAGGCGTAACGTCGACCAGTCGCTGGGTGGTCGAGACGCCGGAATTGTTGACCAGGATGTCGATCGGACCTGCCTCCGTTTCGGCGTGGGCAATGGCGGCCTTGATGCTGCCGTAATCTGTAACGTCGAGCGTAACGACGTGCGCCGCACCTCCGCCCGCCTCGATTTCGGCACGGAGCTCCTTCAAGCGCTCCACACGGCGCGACGCCAGCACCACTTGTGCGCCAGCCTGTGCCAGCACTTTCGCAAACCGGGCGCCCAAACCGCTCGACGCCCCCGTGACCAGGGCAATCTTGCCCTCGAAATTGACCTCAATGCCCACGCGAGTCTCCTGATTGTTTGTCTTGCAACTTACTGCGTCATTGAACGTTGTGACGTTATCATTACATGCTTTAACGCCAATTAGAGTGACGAATCTAGTATTCTCACGCAAAATCCACGACAATTAGCACGTTCGTTCGATAATATCATTTTACAGTGGGAAGACAATGACGCAGACCCAAAGCATCCTAGAACAATACGGCCCGCGTGACTCGATGGAGTATGACGTAGTCATCGTCGGTGCAGGCCCTGCGGGCCTCGCCACGGCAATCCGCCTGAAACAGCTCGCCGCAGAGCAGAACCGCGAGATTTCGGTTGTCGTGCTCGAAAAGGGTTCCGAGCCGGGTGCGCACATCCTCTCTGGTGCCGTCATGGATCCCCGCGCAATGAACGAGCTCTTCCCCAATTGGAAGGAGCTGGGTGCGCCGCTAAACCAGCCGGTTACCGGCGACGATATCCTGATCCTCTCCGAGACCGGTGCAACGCGGACGCCTGACTGGCTGGTGCCGCGCAACTTCCACAACGAAGGCTGCTACGTAGTCGCTCTCGGCCATGTCGTGAAGTGGATGGCCCAGCAGGCAGAAAGCCTCGGTGTCGAGATCTTCCCCGGCTTCTCCGCAGCGGAAGTGCTCTACGACGAAAAAGGACGCGTCAAAGGCGTCGCCACCGGCAACATGGGAATCGGCAAGGACGGCGAGCCCACCGAGAACTTCCAGCTCGGCATGGAACTGCTCGGCAAATACACGATCTTCGCCGAAGGCGCACGCGGCCATCTGGGCAAGCAATTAATCGCCAAGTACAAGCTCACTGAAGGCAAGGACCCGCAGAGCTTCGCCATCGGCATCAAGGAATTGTGGGAAATCGATCCGGCCAAAGCAAAGCCCGGCCTCGTTGTCCATACCGCCGGCTGGCCAATGACGGATAACACGTTCGGCGGCGGCTTCCTGTATCACCTCGAAGACAACAAGGTCACGCTCGGCTTCGTGATTGGCCTGGACTACCAGAACCCCTTCATGAGCCCGTTCGAGGAAATGCAGCGCTGGAAGACGCACCCGTCCATCCGCGCGCACCTTGAAGGCGGCAAGCGCCTGAGTTACGGCGCACGTGCCATCAACAACGGCACCCCACAGGCCTTGCCGAAGACGGTCTTCCCGGGCGGGGCACTCGTCGGATGCGACGCAGGCTTCCTGAACGCCGCGCGTATCAAGGGCAGCCATGCGGCAATCAAGACCGGCATGATGTGTGCGGAAGCGATTGCCGATGCATTGGCGGCCGGCCGCTCGGCGGACGAACTCGCCGCCTTCCCGGAGGCATTCGAGAAGAGCTGGCTGAAGGAAGAACTGGACCAGTCGCGCAACTTCAAACTCTGGTTCAAGAAGGGCAAGATGGTCGGCAATGTAATGACTGGTATCGAGCAGTGGCTGCTGCCGAAGCTCGGCGTCAAGACGCCGCCGTGGACACTCCATGCAACCAAGCGCGACCATGAATGCCTGCGCCCCGCAAGTGAGTTCCAGCCGATCACCTATCCGAAACCGGACGGCAAACTGACCTTCGATCGCCTATCCAGTGTCTTCGTCAGCAACACCAACCACGAAGAAAACCAGCCTGCCCACCTTACGCTGAAAGATGCATCGGTGCCGGTGAAAATCAACCTGGCGAAGTTTGCCGGCCCTGAAAGCCGCTACTGCCCGGCCGGCGTGTACGAATTCGTGAATGACGGCAGCGGAGAGCGCTTGCAGATCAACGCGCAGAACTGCGTACACTGCAAGACCTGCGACATCAAGGACCCGACGCAGAATATCGTTTGGGTCACGCCTGAAGGTGGTGGCGGCCCGAACTACTCGGGGATGTAAGAAAAAAGCCGCAAATTGCGGCTTTTTTTTATTTTTTGTAACCAGCAAAGATCAGGGCTTCCACTGCCCTGCCAAAAGCCTTTCGAGCCAGAATGTGCCGATCACCGTCTTCACATCGGTGATCTTCCCGGTCCTTACCCATTCCAGCATTTCCGGCAAGGCTGCAGTAAATGTTTCGAGGAATTCGCCCTCGTCCAGCTTGCGCTCACCAGCGATCAGTCCTCGTGCGAGGAAGATATCGAGATGTTCGTCCGAATATGCGATCGCGTTATGGATTGTGCAGACGAACTGCCAGTCCGTAGCGGTGTACCCGGTTTCTTCCTGAAGCTCTCGTTTGGCACATTCGAGCGTATCCTCACCCGGGTCGATCTTCCCGGCGGGGAATTCAATGAACACGTCATGCAGCGGGTAGCGGAACTGCCGCTCGAGCAGAATCGAACCGTCGTCGAACACCGGCAGGACAACTACGGCGCCAGGATGTTTGATGTATTCGCGTGACGACTGCTTTCCGTCCGGCAGACGCACTATGTCCTTCTGGACTTTGAGGAAGTGTCCGTCGTACGCCACTTGCGTATCAACCTGTACTTCAATCAGATGTGGATCCACGCAACAACTCCGATTCACAAGGGAAAGAGCGTATTTTACTGCGCCATGCCGATACTGCTTTACAGCATGTCAACCGTGCCGTTTGCGAAGGTAGCGGAAAACGAAACCCGGAAATGCGAGAACGAGGAACAGGCATGCCGTAATTGCGTAGAACTCCCACCGTTGGGGAAAGACATTCCCGATGCGAGCTTCAAGCAAATAGGCGATACCGCGAATAAGGAAGTACAGGACGACCAGCTCAAGCAAGCGCAGCCACAAGGATTTGGCCGGCTGCCTGAGGGGAACAAGCGCGAACAACCGCTCGTTGAAGAACGGCAAGTTGGCGGCGAGCGCCGCCAACGCAATCACAAACCAGCTTGCGAACGAAACATCCACGCGTGCTTAGTCAAACCGAGTTCAACCAGCCAGCGTCTTGACCATGGCCGTCGCACAAATCGCCATCAACGGACCCGGCAGGATACCCAATGCCAGCACGGCTGCACCGTTCAGGCTCAGGATAACGCGCATGTCTCCGGTCGCCTCAATCTTCGAGGTATCGACCGGCTCGTCGAAATACATGACCTTCACAACACGCAGGTAGTAGAACGCACCGATCAGCGACAGCAGCACGGACACTACTGCCAGCCAGACCTGACCAGTTGCAAGGACTGCCTGGAGGACTGCCAGCTTGGCGTAGAAGCCGACGGTCGGCGGAATGCCGGTCAACGAGAACATCAGGATCAGCATCACGAAGGCGAACCACGGGCTGCGCTGGTTCAGGCCCTTGAAGTCGTCGATGTTTTCAGCTTCGAACCCGGAACGCGCCAGCAGGATGATCAGGCCGAAGGTACCCAGCGTCGTCAGGACGTAGGTCACGGAATAGAACATCGCCGAGCTGTAGGCGTTACCTGCCGACGCCACATTGCCGTCAACTACGCCTGACAGCATGCCGAGCAACATGAAACCCATTTGGCCAATCGTCGAATAGGCGAGCATACGCTTCAAGTTGGTCTGGACAATCGCAGTGATATTGCCCACGGCCATCGACAAGATTGCCAGCACCGTGATCATCTGCTGCCAGTCGATGGCGAGCGGGAACAGGCCTTCGACGAGAAGTCGGATGGTAATCGCAAATGCAGCAAGCTTCGGTGCAGCACCCAGCAACAGGGTCACTGCCGTCGGAGCCCCCTGATAGACGTCCGGAACCCACATGTGGAACGGAGCAGCACCGAGCTTGAATGCCAGGCCAGCAACCACAAATACGACACCAAACACGAGCACGGTTTTGTTGACGGTGCCGGAAGCAGTCGCCTTCGCAACTTCGGTCAAGTCGAGCGAACCGGTTGCGCCGTAGAGCATCGACAGGCCGTAAAGAAGGAAACCGGAAGCCAGTGCACCGAGGATGAAATACTTCATTGCCGCTTCGGTCGATACCGAATGGCCGCGGCGTAGTGCCACGAGTGCGTACAGCGACAGTGACATCAGTTCGAGTCCGAGGTAGATCACCAGGAAGTTGTTACCGGAGATCATCACCATCTGTCCGAGCAATGCGAACAAGGCGAGCACGTAGAACTCACCGCCCAGCGTCCCTCCGAGCATTCCGCGCTCCGTTGCGTACTGGCGCGAATAGATCAGCGTCATGCCGACAGCGATATACGAAAACACCTTCAGCAGGTTTGACATCGCATCCGAGACGAACATGTTGTTGAACGTGTATGCCGTCGGACCGTTGAAATCGGCAATATTCAGCGCGGCGCAGACAGCCAGGATCACGATCGCCAGCATGAACGTGACGTAGCGCTTGGCCTCCGTCAGGAACATGTCGATCAGCAGGAGCGCGGACGTCGCGATCAGCAGGAAAATTTCCGGATATACCGGTGCGAGATTGATTTCGTTCATGTTGTCGTCACTCTAAAGCCTTGCAGGCTGGCTCTTCACGATCCTATCGCACAAGAGCCGGTAACACGCCTCCCCGAAATCAGGGAGGCGCATTGATTAATTCAGCTTCGAAATCGCCACGTGCTTGAGCAGGTTATCGACCGAGGTCTGCATCAGGTCAGTGAACGGTGCCGGATACACGCCCATTGCAATGACCGCGATGGCCAGGACGCCAAGCATCAGGAATTCGCGGGCGTTCAGGTCCTGGAGCTCGGCGACGTGCTTGTTACCGACTTCACCAAACACTACGCGCTTAACCAGCCACAGCGAGTAAGCAGCGCCGAAGATCAGTGCAGTGGCGGCCAGCATGCCGATCCAGAAGTTGAACTTGACCGTGCCGAGGATAACCATGAACTCGCCGACGAATCCGGAGGTTGCCGGAAGACCGCAATTCGCCAGAGAGAACAGCACGAAGAATGCAGCAAACTTCGGCATGGTGTTGATCACCCCGCCGTAATCGGCAATTTGGCGAGAATGCATGCGGTCATACAGGACGCCGATGCAAAGGAACATTGCGCCAGATACGAAACCGTGCGAAATCATTTGCACGATGCCGCCTTGCGTCGCCATGTCATTAAACACGAAGAAGCCGAGGGTCACGAAGCCCATGTGCGCGATCGAAGAGTACGCGACAAGCTTCTTCATATCGGCTTGAACCAGCGCCACCAGGCCAATGTAAATAACGGCGATCAGCGACAACGTGATGATGAAGCCGGACAGCGAATGGCTGGCATCCGGTGCGATCGGCAACGAGAACCGCAGGAAGCCGTATGCACCCAGCTTCAGCATGATCGCAGCCAGCACGACGGACCCGCCCGTCGGCGCTTCCACGTGCGCGTCCGGGAGCCAAGTATGGACAGGCCACATCGGCACTTTCACCGCAAACGCCATCAGGAAGGCAAAGAAGATCAGTACTTGCACATTCAGCGGCAGCGGCAGCTTGTGCCACGTCAGGATCTCGAAGCTGCCACCCGACTTGAAGTACAGGTAGATGATGGCCACCAGGGTAAGCAGCGAACCCAGCAACGTGTAGAGGAAGAACTTGATCGCCGCATAGACGCGATTCTGTCCGCCCCACACACCAATGATGATGAACATCGGGATCAGCGTGGCTTCGAAGAAGACATAGAACAGCAGGCCGTCCAGCGCGCAGAAGACGCCGATCATCAGGCCTGAGAGGATCAGGAATGCCCCCATGTACTGGGCTACGCGCTTCTCGATGACTTCCCAGCCGGCGATCACGACGATGATCGTGATGAACGCGGTGAGGAGCACGAACCAGACCGAGATGCCGTCAATGCCGAGGAAATAATTGACGTTGAATCGGTCAATCCAGGCCGATTTTTCGACAAACTGCATGCCATGGGCTGCTTTGTCGAATTGCGATATCAGCGGCAGCGTCACGAGGAAGCTGACGATGGAGCCGATCAGTGAAACCGATCGCACCAGCGCAGGGTTCTCGTCACGGCCAAATGCCAGGACGAACAAGCCGAACGCGATCGGGCACCAGATTGCGAGGCTCAGGAGTGGGAAAGTTGACTGCATCATGATTTTTATTTGCTCTACTTCGCCAACCTATTTGGCAAATGACGGGAACGGCATGAAATAAATCAGGAACAACAGCACGCCGATAATCATTACAAATGCATAGTGGTAAATGTAACCAGTCTGGAAGTGGCGGATCAGTGCCGAGAACCAGCCCACCACCTTGGCGCTGCCGTTAACGATCAGACCGTCAATCAGCGCACGGTCGCCACCGCTCCACAGGCCGCGGCCCAACAGCACCGCGCCCTTGCCAAACACAACTTCATTGAATTTGTCCATGAAGTACTTGTTATCGAGGATCGTGTATATCGCGCGGAATTTGTTGTAGAACCATTCCGGCACCTTGCGGTTGACCATGTAGCAGTAGTACGCGGATGCGACACCGGCCAGCGCCAGCCAGAACGGCGCTGTCGACAGAGCATGCAGCGCCATTGCGGTCGCGCCATGGAATTCCTCGTGCAACTCCTTCATCGCATGGTGGTTGTCACCGACGAAGATCACGCCATTGAAGAAGTCGCCATGGAGCATCGGGCCGATCGCGATGAAGCCGATAACCACGGACGGAATCGCGAGCAGCATGAGCGGAACGGTAACGACCCAAGGAGCCTCGTGCGGCTTCTCGCCCGGTGCGAGACCATGATGGTGATCGTCGTGGTGATCGTCGTGGCCATGGCCGTGATGGTCGTCATGTGCCTTGCCGAAGCGCTCTTCGCCATGGAAGACGAGAAAATACATGCGGAAGGAATAAAAGGCCGTAACGAAGACGCCTGCCAGGACGGCGAAATTAGCGAAGCCCGCGCCAGCGATATGCGTTGCATGCACTGCCTCGATGATGCTGTCCTTCGAGTAAAAGCCTGCGAAGAACGGCGTACCGATCAGGGCCAGCGAGCCGAGCAACGAGGTAATCCAGGTGATCGGCATGTACTTGCGCAGGCCGCCCATGTTGCGGATGTCCTGGTCGTGGTGCATGCCGATGATCACTGCACCGGCGCCGAGGAACAGCAGCGCCTTGAAAAATGCGTGCGTCATCAGGTGGAACACTGCGACCGAATAGGCGGACGCACCGAGCGCGACAGTCATGTAACCGAGCTGGGAGAGCGTGGAATATGCAACGACGCGCTTGATGTCGTTCTGAATGATGCCGAGGAAGCCCATGAACAGCGCGGTAATCGAACCGATCACGAGCACGAAGGACAGTGCGGTATCGGACAGTTCGAACAACGGGGACATGCGGGCCACCATGAAGATGCCTGCGGTCACCATGGTTGCGGCGTGGATCAGCGCGGAAATCGGCGTCGGGCCTTCCATCGAGTCTGGCAGCCAGACGTGCAGCGGGAATTGCGCAGATTTACCCATCGCACCAATGAACAGGCAGATGCAGGCAACGGTCAGCAGCATCCAGTCGGTGCCCGGCAGGGTCATCGTGGCCAGGTCTGCGCGCTTGGCAAACACTTCGCCGTAGTTCATGGAGCCCGCATAAGCGAGCAGCAGGCCAATGCCCAGGATGAAGCCGAAGTCACCGACACGGTTCACCAGGAAGGCCTTCATGTTGGCGTAGATCGCCGTCGGACGGGTGTACCAGAAGCCGATCAACAGATACGAAACGAGGCCCACTGCTTCCCAGCCGAAGAACAGCTGGAGGAAGTTGTTGCTCATGACGAGCATCAGCATCGAGAAAGTGAACAGCGAGATGTAGGAGAAGAAGCGGTTATAGCCTTCGTCTTCCGCCATGTAGCCGATGGTGTAGATGTGCACCATCAACGACACGAAGGTCACCACGCACATCATCATCGCGGTCAGGCTGTCGATCAGGAAGCCGACCTCGAGCTTGAGCCCCATCACGGTCATCCAGGTATAGACGGTGCCGTGATAAGTGGCGCCGTCCATGACGGCGAGCAGCGTCTGGAACGAAATGATGAATGCGATCAGCACGCCAAGGATCGTCGCCGTATGCGACGCCGTGCGTCCGATCTTGTTGCCGAAAAACTTGGTTCCGAACAGACCCGCGATCGCGGCGCCTGCGAGTGGTGCCAACGGCACAGCCAAGAGAACGTTAGGGTTGAGTTGCCCCGCCATGATGGACCTTGTCGTTATTATTGCGTGATTAACCTTTGAGTGCGTCGAGGTCTTCGACATTGATGGTGTCCAAGTTACGGAACAACACCACCAGGATGGCGAGACCAATCGCGGACTCCGCGGCAGCCACAGTCAGGATGAAGAAAACGAAAATCTGGCCGGCAGCATCGCCCAGGTAATACGAGAAGGCGATGAAGTTCATGTTGACCGCGAGGAGCATCAGCTCGATGGCCATCAACAGGATGATGACGTTCTTGCGGTTCAGGAAAATGCCGACGACAGAGATCGCAAAGAGGATTGCGCCGAGGATCAGGTAATGTGCGAGCGAAAGTGCCACGGTGCTTCCCCTTATTGTTTTTCTTGCGCAACCGGTTGCACGCCGTTGGCACGGTCGGACTCGGCTTTCATGCTGACGATGCGCAGGCGGTCGTTGCGCTTGACCTTGACTGCAGCGGCCGGATCGAAGTACTTGCTGTCCTTGCGGCGGCGCAGTGTCAATGCGACTGCAGCGACAATGGCGACGAGCAGGACGACGGCAGCAATTTCAAATGCATAGATGTACTGGGTGTAGATCAGCTTGCCCAGTTCCTTGGTATTGCCGATGTTCGCCGACGCTGCCGGGACTTGCGATTCGAGCGCCCAGAAGCCATGCAGCAGGACGGCTGCCATTTCCAGGACGATGACGACGCCGATTGTGGCGGCCATCGGGAAATAGCCCCAGAAGCCTTCCCGCAGCTTGTCCATGTTGATGTCCAACATCATCACGACAAACAGGAAGAGCACCATGACGGCGCCGACATAGACCAGCACCAGCACGATCGCGAGGAACTCGGCTTTGAGAAGCAGCCAGACGCCTGCACCGGAGAAGAAAGACAGTACCAGAAACAGTGCGGCGTGCACCGGATTCCGGTCTGTGATGACGCGTGTGGCGGCGAACACGAGGATCACCGAGAACGCGTAGAACAAGAAGGTTTTAAATTCCATAATGGACCAAGAGAGTCAGCTGTATGCGGGCTAGATCAATCAACGATATGCGGCATCGGCTGCACGGGCAGCAGCGATATCCTTTTCATAACGGTCGCCAATCGCAAGCAGCATCTCCTTCGTGTAGTAGAGATCGCCGCGCTTTTCGCCGTGGTATTCCAGGATGTTCGTTTCGACGATCGAGTCAACCGGGCAGGACTCTTCGCAGAAACCGCAGAAGATGCATTTGGTCAGGTCGATGTCGTAACGCGTTGTGCGGCGGGTGCCGTCTTCGCGCTCCGTCGATTCGATCGTGATCGCCATCGCCGGGCAAACTGCTTCACACAATTTGCAGGCGATGCATCGCTCTTCACCGTTCGGGTAACGGCGTAGCGCATGCAGCCCGCGGAAGCGTGGCGACAGCGGGGTCTTCTCTTCCGGGAATTGCACCGTGATCTTGCGGGCGAACATGTAACGGCCGGTCAGGGCAAGGCCCTTGATCAGCTCTCGGAGCATCAGGCTGCCGAAGAAATCTTTAATGGCTTCCATGGTATTCAGCCTCTATTCCTTACTTCCAAATATTCCAGGGGGTCTGCATCCAGGCGGCGACGATGACAAGGTAAGCCAGCGTCAGCGGAATGAATACCTTCCAGCCGAGACGCATGATTTGGTCATAGCGGTAACGCGGGAAAGATGCACGCGCCCAGATAAACATCGACACGACGACGAAAGTCTTGATGCCCAGCCAGATCCAGCCCGGAATAAAGTCCAGGAGTGCCACCGGAGCTGCCCAGCCGCCGAGGAACATCAGCGATGCCAGCATCGAGATCAGGATCATGTTGGCGTATTCGGCCAGGAAGAACATGGCGAACGACATGCCGGAGTACTCGACCATATGGCCTGCAACGATTTCGGATTCGCCTTCCACCACGTCAAACGGATGACGGTTGGTTTCAGCGATACCGGAGATCACGTAGATCACGAAAATCGGCAGCAGAGGCAGCCAGTTCCACGACAGGAAGTTCAGGCCCTTGTCTGCAAACATGCCCTTGTTCTGCACATTGACGATATCGATGAAGTTCAGGCTGCCGGAGACCAGCAGCACGATCACGAGGGCGAAGCCCATAGCGATTTCATACGACACCATCTGCGCGGACGCACGCATCGCGCCAAGGAAAGCGTACTTCGAATTGGAAGCCCAGCCAGCGATGATCACGCCGTACACTTCCATCGAGCTGATCGCCATCACGAACAACAATCCGGCATTGACGTTCGCCAGCACGGCTTCCGGTCCAAACGGGATCACCGCCCATGCTGCAAGCGCCGGCATGATGGTCATGATGGGTGCGATCACGAACAGGGCCTTGCTTGCCTGTGCAGGAACGACGATTTCCTTGAGCAGCAGTTTGAGCGCATCGGCGATCGGCTGCAGCAGGCCTGCGGGGCCGACGCGATTCGGGCCAAGGCGAATGTGCATCCAGCCAATCATCTTGCGCTCCCACAGCGTGAGATAGGCAACACAGCCCATCAGCGGCAGCACGACGACGACAATCTTGACCAGGGTCCACACCAACGGCCACACGCCTCCGAACAGTCCCTGTCCGGTTGCGTTGATGGTCATGAGCATTTGATCCATTACGCTTTCTCCACACTGATTGCACCGAACATTGCACCGAGACCGATGGTCGACTTGTGCGCGGCGGAAACGCGGACAACATTTGCCGGCAGCTTCGCGTCGACTGCAACAGCCAGTACGGTACTGCCCTGCCCTTGCGACACCTTCACCTGGGCACCTTCGGCAACGCCAAGCTGTTGGGCCAGTATCGGGGAGATCAATGCTTTCGGTGCTTGGGCGGCTGTCGTCAGCTGCAGCGACTCAGCGCGGCGGACGATGGCATCAGTGAAGTAAATCGGCACGTCGGCAATACGCTCAACCTGGGTACCGGCAGCTGCCTTTGCAGCTTGCAGCTGGACATGTGCATTGTTGTTCAGGCGTGGCTTGAGATCGGCTTCTTCTGCCTTCTTCGTTCCGAGGATTTCAGCGCGGATTTCTTCCGAAGTCTCATAGTCGAAACCGGCCAGCTCCAGCATGTTTCCGAGCACGCGCAGCACCTTCCAAGCGGGGCGGGTTTCGCCCAGCGGCTTGACCGTTCCGTTGAAGCCTTGTGCGCGGCCTTCGCAATTGACAAAGGTGCCAGAAGTTTCGGAGAACGGTGCGACCGGAAGCAGGACGTCTGCATAGTCGGCACCGTGCTTGAACGGTGACATCACGACAACCATATCCGCCTTGCTCAAGGCAGCACGCGCCGCTTGCGGATCATAGCAATCGAATTCCGGCTCAGCGTGCAGCAGGACGTATGCCTTGCGCGGCTGTGCGAACATCTGAAGCGCATTCGCGCCCTTGCCCGGAATTGCGTTCGCAATGTAACCACCGACAGAATTGGCGGCTTCGGTAAGGTAGCCGAAGCTGGCGCCGGTATTCTGAGCGAGCCATTGCGCTGCTGCATGAAGCTGCGAAGCTTGCGGATGCTGTGCGGCAGCGTTGCCGAGCACGACCGCACGACGCTCGCCGGACAGCAGGCTGGCGGCGATTCCCTTGGCGATTTCGCTGGCTTCGACGCCTTCAAAACCAGCCGGAATAGCTACGCCTTTCGCTTGTGCCACTGCAACCACCACTTCACTCAGGCCGGCCAGCCAGTCGGATGGTGCCTTGATCATGCGGTTGGTCAGCGAGATCAGGAGGTCGTCATCGGTCGCATGCAGGATGCTGACCTTTGCGCCATGCTTTGCCGACTGGCGCAGGCGGGCAGCGAGCAGCGGGTGATCCTTGCGCAGGAAGGAGCCGATCACAAACACGCGGTCGGCGGTACCGAGTTCGTCAATCGACATCCCGAGCCATGGAGTGACCTTCCCGTCGAGGGAGAAATCGGATTGGCGCAGGCGGAAATCGACGTTGTCGGAGCCAAGGCCGCGGGTCAGCTTCTGCAGCAGGGAGAGTTCTTCCAGCGTGGAATACGGTGCGGCGAGTGCAGCGATCGAATCGGCACCATGGTCCTTGCGAATGTCCTTCAGACCGTGCGCGACGTATTCAAGCGCGGTCTGCCAATCGGTCTCGATCCACTTGCCGTCCTGCTTGATCATCGGTGCCGTGAGGCGCTCGGCGCTGTTCAGGCCTTCATAGGCGAAGCGGTCCTTGTCGGACAGCCAGCATTCATTGACGCCTTCGTTTTCCAGCGGCAGTACGCGCATGACCTTGCCACTCTTGACCTGGACGATCAGGTTGGCACCAAGGCCGTCATGCGGACTGACGGAACGGCGGCGGGACAATTCCCAAGTACGTGCGCTGTAGCGGAACGGCTTGGAGGTCAGCGCGCCGACCGGGCACAGGTCGATCATGTTGCCGGAGAGTTCGGAGTCAACCGTGTTGCCGACAAAAGTCGTGATTTCGGAGTGCTCGCCGCGGTTCAGCATGCCGAACTCCATCACGCCGGCGATTTCCTGGCCAAAGCGGACGCAGCGGGTGCAATGGATGCAACGCGCCATTTCGCGCATGGAGATCAGCGGACCTGCGTCCTTCGGTTCAACGACACGCTTTTCTTCGTCGTAGCGCGATGCGGACGGGCCATAGCCGACTGCGAGGTCCTGCAATTGGCACTCACCGCCCTGGTCGCAGATCGGGCAATCCAGCGGGTGGTTGATGAGCAGGAATTCCATCACGCTCTTCTGCGCCTTGATCGCCTTGTCGCTTGCGGTGCGCACGATCATGCCGTTGGTCACCGGGGTCGCGCATGCGGGCAGCGGCTTCGGCGCCTTTTCTACTTCGACCAGGCACATGCGGCAGTTGGCCGCGATGGACAGTTTCTTGTGATAGCAAAAATGCGGGATGTAGGTGCCAAGTTTGTTGGCAGCGTCCATCACCATGCTGCCTTCCTGGACCTCGACCTTTTTGCCGTCAATTTCGATTTCAACCATGGCTTTTTGCCTAAGTATTATTGGGCGCGCAGTACGCGCCTCTTCATGTCAACGTGTGGACGCGAGTCGCGCCGGATCAAACGTAAGCGGGGACGATGCAGCGCTTGTGTTCGATGTGGTATTCAAACTCGTCGCGGAAATTCTTCACGAATGCGCGAACCGGCATCGCAGCAGCATCACCCAGTGCGCAAATCGTGCGGCCCTGGATGTTGTCGGCGATGGAGTTCAGCATGTCGAGATCATCCGCGCGGCCTTGGCCGTGTTCGATACGATGCACCATACGGTACAGCCAGCCTGTGCCTTCACGGCAGGGCGTGCACTGGCCGCAGGACTCTTCGTAATAGAAGTACGACAGGCGAAGCAGCGACTTGACCATGCAGCGGGTCTCATCCATGACGATGACCGCGCCGGAGCCAAGCATCGAGCCGGCCTTGGCGATGGAGTCATAGTCCATGTCGGTATTCATCATCACTTCACCGGTCAGCACCGGCATGGACGAACCGCCTGGAATGACTGCCTTGATCTTTTTGCCGTCGCGCATACCGCCTGCGAGTTCCAGCAGCTTGGCAAAAGGCGTACCGAGCGGGACTTCGTAGTTGCCCGGACGCGCAACGTCGCCGGACATCGAGAAGATCTTCGTGCCGCCATTGTTCGGTTTGCCCAGCCCTGCGTATGCCTCGCCGCCCATGCGCATGATGAACGGGACAGCCGCGAAGGTTTCGGTGTTGTTGATCGTGGTCGGCTTGCCGTACAGGCCAAAGCTGGCCGGGAACGGCGGCTTGAAACGCGGCTGGCCCTTCTTGCCTTCCAGGGATTCGAGCAATGCGGTTTCTTCGCCGCAGATATAGGCGCCGTAACCGTGGGATGCGTGCAGCTGGAAGCTGAAATCGCTGCCCATGATGTTATTACCCAGGAACCCGGCGGCGCGCGCCTCTTCCAGCGCCTCTTCGAAGCGTTCGTACGCCGCCCAGATCTCACCGTGGATGTAGTTGTAGCCGACGGTAATACCCATCGCGTACGCACCGATTGCCATGCCTTCGATGAGCGCATGCGGGTTGTAGCGAATGATGTCGCGATCCTTGAATGTACCCGGTTCGCCTTCGTCCGTATTGCAGACAAGGTACTTCTGGCCGGGAAACTGACGCGGCATGAAGCTCCACTTCAGGCCAGTGGGAAAACCTGCGCCACCGCGGCCGCGCAACGAAGATGCCTTCAGCTCGGCGATGACTTGTTCCGGCGTGATTTTTTCAGTCAGGATGCGCTTCAGCGCTTCATAGCCGCCACGCTTGACGTAGTCGGCGAGATGCCAGTTGTTGCCGTCGAGGCCAGCCAGAATCAGCGGATTGATGTGGCGATCGTGCAGGCAGGTCATTTCTTCAGTTCCTCCACCAGCGCGTCGATCTTTTCGTTCGACATGTGGCTGCACATGCGCTTGTTGTTGACCAGCATGACCGGCGCATCACCGCATGCGCCCATGCACTCGCCTTCGATCAGCGTGAACTGGCCGTCAGCAGTCGTTTCCTTGTAGTCGACGCCCAGCTTTTCCTTCAGGTAGTGCGCAGCGCGCTCGCCACCCGACAGGGCACAAGGCAGGTTGGTGCACACCGAGATCTTGTGCTTGCCGACCGGCTTGGTGTTGTACATGTTGTAGAAGGTGGCGACTTCCTGCACGGCGATGGGCGCCATGCCGATGTAGTCGGCCACATCCTTCATTACTTCCGGCGACAGCCAGCCCTTTTCGTCCTGGGCGATTCTCAAGGCTCCCATGACGGCGGATTGCCTCTGGTCGGCGGGAAATTTCGCGAGTTCGCGATCGATTTTTTTATACGCTTCTTGACTTAACAGCATGATGTCAGCCATTCGTGCGCGATGGTATCGCGCGGGTTATCGGTCAATCTCACCGAACACAATGTCTTGCGTGCCGATGATCGTCACTGCGTCGGCGATCATGTGGCCCTTTGCCATCTCATCCAGCCCTTGCAGGTGCGCAAAGCCGGGAGCGCGGATCTTCATGCGGTACGGCTTGTTCGCGCCGTCCGAAATCAGGTAGATGCCGAACTCGCCCTTCGGATGCTCGATGCCGACGTAGGCTTCGCCTTCCGGCACGTGGAAGCCTTCGGAGAAGAGCTTGAAGTGGTGGATCAGCTCTTCCATGTTGGACTTCATGTTCACGCGCGCCGGCGGCGCCACCTTGTGGTTGTCCGTCATGACCGGACCCGGATTATTGCGCAGCCACTCGACGCACTGCTTGATAATGCGGTTCGACTGGCGCATTTCTTCGACACGCACGAGGTAGCGATCGTAGGAGTCGCCATTCACACCGATGGGAATGTCGAAATCGAGGAGGTCATACACCTCGTAGGGCTGATTCTTGCGCAAGTCCCAGGCAATGCCGGAGCCGCGCAGCATCGGGCCAGTAAAGCCCATCGCCTTCGCGCGCTCGGGCGTGACGACGCCAATGCCGACCAAGCGCTGTTTCCAGATACGGTTATCGGTCAGCAGTGTCTCGTATTCGTCCACGTAACCCGGGAAGCGGTTGGTGAAGTCTTCGATGAAGTCCAGCAGGGAGCCCTGACGGTTTTCGTTGAGCTGCTTGATCGACTTCTCGTTGCGGATCACCGATGCCTTGTACTGCGGCATGGTATCCGGGAGATCACGATAGACACCGCCCGGGCGGTAATACGCCGCATGCATGCGCGCACCGGAAACGGCCTCGTACATGTCCATCAAGTCTTCGCGCTCACGGAACGCGTACAGGAATACGGCCATCGCGCCGACGTCGAGCCCGTGCGCACCGATCCACAGGAGGTGGTTCAGCAGACGGGTGATCTCGTCAAACATCACGCGGATGTATTGGGCGCGCAGCGGCACCTCGATGCCGAGCAGCTTTTCGATCGCGAGCACATATCCGTGCTCGTTGCACATCATCGACACGTAGTCGAGGCGATCCATGTAGGGCACCGACTGCAGGAACGTCTTCTGCTCCGCCAGCTTTTCGGTACCACGATGCAGGAGGCCGATGTGCGGATCGGCACGCTGAATCACTTCGCCGTCCAGCTCGAGCACAAGGCGCAGCACACCGTGTGCTGCCGGGTGCTGCGGACCGAAGTTCAGGGTGTAATTCTTGATTTCAGCCATTATTTCATCCCGTATTTCTCTTCGCGAATGACGCGCGGCGTGATTTCACGCGGCTCAATCGTCACGGGTTGGTAAATCACGCGCTTCTGCTCAGGGTCGTAACGCATCTCGACGTAGCCCGAGACCGGGAAGTCCTTGCGGAACGGATGACCGATGAAGCCATAGTCGGTGAGAATACGGCGCAGGTCGTTGTGCCCTTCGAAGAGGATGCCGTACAGGTCGAATGCTTCACGCTCGTACCAATTGGCGGAGGGCCAGATGTCTGTGACGGAGGAAACGACAGGAAGTTCATCGTCGAGCGCAAAAACGCGCACGCGCAGGCGCCAGTTGTGCGTCACGGACAGCAGGTGCGACACCGCAGCAAAACGCGAACCTTCCCAGGTGCCGTCGCCGTACGTCGAATAATCGACGCCGCACAGGTCAATCAGTTCTTCAAAGCGCAAGTCTGCATGACCCCGCAGCACGCGCATCGCCGACAGGTAATCGGATGCACCGATCACGACGGTGACTTCACCCAGCGCGACTTTCAGGCTTTGGATCTGGCTGCCTAGCGCGTTGCGCAGGGCAGCTTCGAGGGTTTCAATTTTCGTCGTCATATTTTTTGGCGTCCCAATCAGCGTGCGATGGTGTTGGTACGCTTGATCTTGTTTTGCAGCTGCATGATGCCGTACAGGAGCGCCTCGGCGGTCGGGGGGCACCCGGGCACGTAGACATCAACGGGCACGATTCGGTCACAGCCGCGCACTACCGAGTACGAGTAGTGGTAATAGCCACCGCCGTTTGCGCAGGTACCCATCGAAATCACCCAGCGCGGCTCGGCCATCTGGTCGTACACCTTGCGAAGAGCCGGAGCCATCTTGTTGCACAGCGTACCTGCAACGATCATCACGTCGGACTGGCGCGGGGACGGACGGAACACGACACCAAAACGGTCGAGGTCGTAACGCGAGGCACCAGCGTGCATCATCTCGACTGCGCAGCATGCAAGACCGAAAGTCATCGGCCATAGCGAACCCGTGCGAGTCCAGTTGATCAGCTTGTCCGCCGTCGTAGTGACGAAGCCCTCGTTCAAAACACCTTCAATAGACATGACTTACTCCCAATCCAGAGCGCCCTTCTTCCAGATGTACCAGAAGCCCACCACGAATTCGGCGATAAACACCATCATCGTGATAAAGCCCTGCCAGCCGAGCTCGCGTGCTGCGACGCCCCACGGGAAGAAGAATGCGGTTTCCAGATCGAACAAAATGAACAGAATGGCGACGAGGTAGTAGCGCACATCGAACTTCATGCGCGCGTCTTCAAAAGCCTCGAAACCGCACTCGTACGGAGAGAGCTTTTGACTGTCCGGCTTATGCGGCGCCAGAACACGACCAAGAACCTGGGGAACGACACCGACGCCGATGCCAACGAGAATAAAGAGTAGGATGGGGAAGTAATTTTCGAGGTTCACGATACGGGCCTAGTTGAATGATTTGCAAATCAAACCAAGATTCCTCGATAAAAAGCCAGCTCGGGGGGACCCCTCGCTGGCCTTATTTGTTGGTGCCGACGGCGAGACTCGAACTCGCACAGCTTTCGCCACTACCCCCTCAAGATAGCGTGTCTACCAATTTCACCACGTCGGCGTAAAGACTTACATTTTACCCTGCTTTAGGGGCTTTGTTCAATGCACAATTGCCCCAAATCAAGTCACAAATAAATTATTTGGGGATCTGACCAGACTGACCTGCACCCTCTACTGGTGCCGCAGGCGCAGCCGGCGCGGGGGCAGCAGGTGTATTGACCGCAGGAGCGGCAGGCAGATTCTCCATCACGCCCGCGCTTGCCGGCGCACGCTTGTTACCAACGAACGCCAGCGCCAGGGTCGCAGCAAAGAAAACAGCCGCGGCAACTGCCGTCGATTTCGACAGGAAATTCGACGAACCTGTCGCACCAAACAGACTGCCAGACGCACCCGACCCGAATGCCGCCCCCATGTCAGCCCCCTTACCATGCTGCAGAAGGACCAGACCGATAATCGCCAGTGCGGACAGCACCTGGATCACGACGATGAATGTGAACATTGCGTTCATTACTTGCTTTCCAAATGTTGGTTAATTCAACTCGTCCCGCTTACGCAGCACGGATAATGGCGAGGAAATCTGCAGCCTTGAGGGATGCGCCGCCAATGAGACCGCCATCGATATCCGCCATGGCCAGCAAATCCGCAGCGTTATCCGGCTTCATGCTTCCACCGTAAAGAATTTTGACCGCATCTGCCGCAGCAGGGTTCTTCGCCCGCAGCTTGGCGCGCAACATGGCATGCACGTCTTGCGCCATTTGTGGAGTTGCCGTCCTTCCCGTTCCGATTGCCCAAACAGGCTCGTAGGCGACGACGATACCGGCAATCTCCTCCGCGGAGAGGACCGCGAGAACGGCATCGATCTGGGCGCCGACGACTTCATCCGTTTTGCCGGCCTCACGCTGCTCAAGCGATTCACCGACACAAACGATAGGGGCAATGCCAGACTTCAGCGCCCGCACCGCTTTCCCGGCCACCAGCTCATCGGTTTCGCCATGATAGGTACGACGCTCCGAGTGTCCGACGATGACGTAGCCACAGGCGAAATCGGCAAGCATGGAACAGGAGACTTCACCGGTATAGGCACCCGACTCGTGCAGGGATGCATCCTGACCGCCCCAACGTATGGCACTCCCCTCCAACAAGGATTGGCATTGCGACAGGTAGGGGGCAGGCACACATACTGCGACATCACAGGCCGGCTGACCGGCAGCACCCTTGATCTCGCTCAGGAGAGCGGCATTGGCAGCGAGGCTGCCATTCATCTTCCAGTTACCTGCGATAAGTTTACGGCGCATAGAGGGTCTGAATTTTCAATAACCCTTGATTTTACCGCGCCGCACTATGGCCGGTCAAACCAGCGCGTGTTGCACGAATATGCACTCAAGTCACTTGCAAAACAATCTTGCCAATGTGCGTGCTCGTTTCCATGAGGACATGTGCCTGTACTGCCTCCTCGAGAGGAAAAACCTTGTAGATGACCGGCTTTACTCGCCCTGATTCGAGCAGGGGCCATACCTTGTTGCGCAGATTTTCAGCAATCTCCGCCTTGAAGTCCACAGAACGCGGACGCAAGGTCGAGCCGGTAATGGTGAGACGGCGCCGAAGCACATGCCCAAGATCGACAGTCGCCTTTGAACCGCCCAGCAATGCGATGACCACGAGACGACCGTCATCGGCAAGGCATTCAAGTTCGCGCGGCACGTAAATCCCGCCCACCATGTCGAGAATGACATCCGCGCCCTTGCCCGCCGTTTCGGACTTCACGACCTCGACGAAATCTTCCGTTCGATAGTTGATCGCGCGCGTGACGCCGAGCGCTTCACATGCACGACATTTTTCATCACTGCCAGCAGTAGCAAAAACGCGATGTCCGAAAGCGGATGCAAGCTGGATGGCCGTCACACCAATGCCGGATGTTCCACCTTGGACGAGGATCGTTTCATCGCCGCGCAAATGGGCACGATCGAACACGTTGCTCCAGACGGTGAAGAAGGTCTCGGGTAGCGATGCCGCTTCAATCGCACTCATGCCCTGGGGAATGGGAAGGCACTGCCTCGCGGGAGCGGCACAGTATTCCGCATAACCGCCCCCTTGCACGAGGGCGCAAACCATGTCGCCCTTCCTGAATCTGGTCTCAGCGAAATCACCGTCGATGATTTCGCCGGCGATCTCCAGCCCAGGTAAATCGGACGCCCCTGGCGGCACCGGATAGTGCCCCATGCGCTGGATCACGTCGGGCCGGTTCACCCCCGCCGCATGGACCTTGATCAGGACTTCCCCGGCCTTGAGTTGCGGCATCGGCCTATCACACAAGCGCAAAACGTCGGGCGGGCCGGGCTGGGTGATTTCGACTGCTTTCATGTTCCACCTCCCTGTTAGTCAGCCGGTCATTGTACGACAGCGCTTGGAATCGTTTTTGTAAGCGGTCGCGACATTCCGAAAGCACCATTGAGGAGACGCAACATGCTTTGCTGCACATAGGAAAGAATGATTAGTCCCATACCTTGCGGCAACCCCGAAAGTTGTAACAAACGAATATTACAAAGTTACAAAAAGATGGGAACTAAACAAATATTTGGATTTCCAATCGGCAATACGATTTCATCCAGGCAAACATCATGCGATCGAATACCGGAAAGTCCAGCAAAGCAGGCTCCGAAAGAAAGACCTCCTTCTCGGCAATGAACAGGCGCTTGAGCCTCGCTCTTGAAGGCTCGGGACAGGTGGCGTTCGACTGGAGCATTCCCGACGATCGCCTCCACTTTGCCGGCACACTCTCCGGCAACTTGAAGGAATTAATGCTGGACACGTCGAAAACGTGGCGGTCGAGTTCGCTACCGGCGATCATCCACGAACTTGACCTGCCGCTTTTCCGCGCCCGTCTCCACGATGCGCTCAAGGGTAATGGCGACGATGCCTGCACCACTTATCATGCCGAACTGCGACTGAAGGACATTGCGCGCGGCTGGCGCTGGGTGTGCATCAGCGGACGCATCATGGAGCGCGACACGGCCGGCCGCGCACTCCGCATGGTCGGCACATTTTCGGATATCGACGAGCGCAAGAAAGCGGAGAGCCGGATTGCCCGCCTTCGCGATCTTTACGCTGCGTTGAGCCAGACCAACCAGGCGATTGTCCGTATTGCCGATCGCAACACCTTGTTCAGCGAGATCTGCCGCATCGCTGTCGAACACGGACGCTTCGAACTTGCCTGGATCGGCCTGGTCGATCAGGAAAAAGCCTGCATCGTGCCTTGCGCAGCGCACGGCATTGCGAATTCCAGCCTCGTTGCGACCGGCATACCGCTCGATGCCGCAACGCCTCAGCAGCATGCTGTCATTGCTTCCGCAGTGCGTGAAGGACGGCCCGATATCTGCAATGATCTTCAAATGATGCCCGTCACGTGCAGCAATACCAGCCGCATCGCAGTGAGCGGCTCGATCGCGAGCTTTCCGTTTGCACAGGAAGGCAAGACGATCGGGACCTTGAGTCTTTATGCGCCGATACCCCACTTCTTCGACGGCCAGCTCATCGAACTGTTGACTGAAATGAGCCGCGACATTTCCTTCGCCATCGACAACTATGCACGCGAGGCGCAGCGCAGCGCAATGGAATCGGCCTTGGTCGACAGCGAACAGTTCAAGAGCGCGATCCTGACAGCGGCACTGGATTGCATCGTATCGACAGACGAGCATGGAACCATCGTCAGCTTCAACCATGCCGCTGAACAGACCTTTCGCAGGAAAAGCGCCGAGGTGCTCGGAAAAAACCTGGCCGATATCATTACGCCACCGGAATGGCGCGAACAGCACCGCCAGGGCATTGAACATTTTCTTGCAGGAGAAAGTTTTCTTCTCAATCGCCGCATCGAATTGACAGCCATGCGCGCAGACGGATCGACCTTTCCGGTCGAGCTTGCCGTCGTACCGCTATGCATACGCGGAGAGCGTATGTTCACCGCATTCATCAGAGACATTTCCGACGTCAAGCGGAGCCAGACAATTCTGAAGGAGAGCGCTATCCGCTACCGCCAGTTGGTAGAGCTTTCACCCGAAGCGACATTCGTTTGCCAGAACGGACACATCACACTGTTCAACCAGGCCGGAAGCAGGCTGCTTGGTGTCCGCGATCCCGAAGAATTGCTGGGACGCAGCGTGTTCGATTTCGTCCATCCTGCATGCCACGCGCTCTTCCAGGAACGCAGTCAGCTACGGCCGCATGAGGTTCAACCGACACCATTCATCGAGCAGGTATGGATGCGGCAGGATGGGACTGCGGTCGATGTCGAAATCGGCGCTACCAACCTGATTTACAACGACATGCCCTCCATGCAAATCGTTGTCCGCGACATCACCGAGCGCAAGCGCACCGAGGCACTGCAGCTAGGGCAGAACCGGATTCTCAACATGGTCGCGACGGGCGTCGCGCTGCAGGAAATCCTGACAGCGATCGCTCGCTTTGTCGAAAGCCAGTCGCGAGACGCACTGTGCTCGATCGTCCAACTGGCCGGCGATGGCCATACCCTGCAGGGAGAAATCGCGCCCAGCCTTCCATTGAGCTGCCGGGCACGCACTGGCCCACCCTCCGAGCCGATCCGTGCAGCGGCCCGGCGAGGTGAACCGGTGATCGTCAAGGACATTTCATCGGATCCCCTGTGGGAACATGCGCGCGACGTCGCCCTTGAACACGGTCTGAGGGCCTGCATGTCTTGGCCAATCCATGGCAAGCACAAGAAAGTCCTTGGTACGTTTGCCCTCTTCTTCCGCAGGTCGAAAGAGCCATCCGTGAAGGATCGTCAATTGTGCGAAATCTGCGCGAATCTTGCAGGCATCGCCATCGAAAGTCGAGCATCGGAAGAGAAGATCCGCTACCTGGCACACTATGACGGACTGACTTCGCTACCCAACCGCTTCCTGTTCAAGGAGTACCTTGACCTGGCCCTCCGAAGTGCGCGCAGGCATGGAAAGAAGTTCGCGGTGCTGTTTCTCGACCTCGACAAGTTCAAGGAAATCAACGACACGATGGGTCATGATGCCGGCGACATCGTACTCTGCGAAATCGCGACGCGACTGCGCAATTGCCTGCGGCATACCGACAAGATCGCTCGCATGGGCGGTGACGAGTTCTATGTTCTGATCGAGGAACTGGGAGACGGACGATATGCCGCGGATGTCGCCCAGAAGCTGCTCGAGGCGGCATCGCTTCCCGTGCTCATCGGCAGCAAGGAATGCCGGCTCAGTGTAAGCATTGGCATCGCCATTTATCCCGACGACGGCAACGATGGGCCGACCCTGCTGAAGAACGCCGACAAGGCCATGTACAAGGCCAAAGACCTCGGCAAGAACGGTTTCCAGGCATTTTCCAAGCTGAAGTTTAATGATGCCGGCAAATTGCACCAATCATCACTTCAGTCGATACGGCATGCCCTGCTGAGCTAAAATCGGCGACACAAAAGAAAAAGCCGCCCGGGCATTGCCTCGGGCGGCCTTTTGACTGCAGCTTGCAAATTACTGCTGCTGTTGTTGCTGCTGAACGGCAGCACCTTCTTCAGCAGCAGCGGCCTTCATCGACAGCTTGAGACGGCCGCGGTCGTCGGTCTCGAGAACCTTGACGCGAACTTGCTGGCCTTCCTTCAGGTAGTCGGCGACGGCGTTCACACGCTCGTTGGCGATCTGGCTGATGTGCAGCAGGCCATCCTTGCCCGGCATGACCTGGACGATCGCGCCGAAGTCGAGCAGCTTGAGGACGGTACCGTCGTAGGTCTTGCCCACTTCGACCGATGCGGTCAGCTCTTCGATGCGACGCTTGGCTTCCTGGCCGGCGGCAGCGTCAACCGAAGCGATGGTGACGATACCTTCGTCGGTGATGTCGATCTGGGTACCAGTCTCTTCGGTCAGGGCGCGAATCACTGCGCCACCCTTGCCAATCACGTCACGGATCTTTTCCGGGTTGATGCGGATCGTGATCAGGCGCGGAGCGAAGCTGGACAGCTCGCCCTTGCCTACCGGCATAGCTTCCTGCATCTTCGCCAGGATGTGCATGCGACCTTCCTTGGCTTGCGCCAGCGCAACCTGCATGATTTCCTTGGTGATGCCCTGGATCTTGATGTCCATCTGCAGTGCCGTCACGCCAACGGCGGTACCAGCCACCTTGAAGTCCATGTCGCCGAGGTGATCTTCGTCACCCAGGATATCGGTGAGGACGGCAAACTTGTTGCCATCCTTGATCAAGCCCATTGCGATGCCGGCGACGTGCGCCTTCATGGGGACGCCTGCATCCATCAGTGCCAGGCAGCCGCCGCAGACCGAAGCCATGGACGACGAGCCGTTGGACTCGGTGATTTCGGACACGAGGCGGACGGAATAGCTGAACTCTTCCGGTGCCGGCAACGCCGCTTGCAGTGCGCGCTTGGCGAGGCGGCCGTGGCCGATTTCGCGGCGCTTCGGCGAGCCGACACGGCCGGTTTCGCCGGTCGCAAACGGTGGCATGTTGTAGTGGAGCATGAAGCGGTCCGAGTACTCGCCCATGAGCGCGTCGATCTTTTGCTCATCGCGCGCGGTGCCGAGAGTCGCGATGACCAGCGCCTGGGTTTCGCCACGGGTAAACAACGCCGAGCCGTGCGTACGCGGAAGTACGCTGTTGCGGATGGAAATCGGACGCACGGTGCGGGTGTCGCGGCCGTCGATACGCGGTTCGCCTTCGAGGATCTGCGAACGCACGATTTTCGCTTCGAGGTCGAACAGGATGTTCCCGACATCAACCGCATCAGCAGCTTCCGCGTCTGCGGCGAGCGCAGCATTCACTTCGGCTGACACAGTCTTCAGCTTGGCGGTACGGGCCTGCTTGTCCTTGGTCTGATACGCTTCGCGCAGCTTGCCTTCGGCCAGCTCGGTTACGCGAGCGATCAGCGCTTCGTTCTTCGGGGCGGGTGCCCATTCGACTTCCGGCTTGCCGCCGTCGCGAACGAGTTCGTGGATCGCATCGATCACGACCTTCATCTGCTCGTGACCGTAGACCACAGCACCCAGCATGACTTCTTCGGAGAGCTGTTGTGCTTCGGACTCGACCATCAGCACGGCTTGCTCGGTACCGGCGACAACCAGGTCCAGCTGCGAGGTTGCCATTTGCGTAGTGGTCGGGTTCAGCACGTACTGGCCGTCGACGTAGCCGACGCGCGCAGCGCCCAGCGGACCGCTGAAGGGGATGCCAGCGACACAGATCGCTGCAGAGGCGCCGATCATCGAAGCGATATCGGGATCGATTTCCGGATTGACGGACAGGACGTGAATGATGACCTGCACTTCATTCATGTAGCCTTCGGGGAAGAGCGGACGAATCGGACGATCGATCAGGCGGGAAGTCAGCGTCTCCTTCTCGGACGGACGGCCTTCGCGCTTGAAGAAACCACCGGGAATGCGTCCGGCTGCGTAGCTCTTCTCGACGTAATCAACCGTCAGCGGGAAGAAATCCTGGCCCGGCTTGACATCCTTCTTGGCGACGACGGTAGCCAGTACAACGGTATCTTCGATCGAGACGACCACTGCACCGGATGCCTGGCGAGCGATCTCGCCGGTTTCCAGTGTGACGGTATGCTGGCCATACTGGAAGGTCTTGGTAACTTTATTGAACACGGTGATTCCTTTCTATTTTTGCCGACAGATTTTCAGGCGCTGTCGTTCGCCTCACCACAGATGACGTACCACGCATGGCAGCCACCTCTACTACTGAACCGCTACGGAATAACAAACTGCAAAATGACAAAATGCCTGCATCAGAGACTGACGCAGGCATTTTTTCTATAAACCGGGCGACGGCGCAATGAATTACTTGCGCAGGCCGAGTTTTTCAATCAGAGCGCGATAACGGGTAGCGTCTTTGCCCTTGAGGTAGGACAGCAGGCGCTTGCGGCGGTTAACCATCATGATCAGGCCGCGGCGGGAGTGGTGATCCTTGGCGTGGGCCTTGAAGTGGTTATTGAGCTCGTTGATACGGGCGGTCAGCAGTGCAACTTGCACTTCCGGGGAGCCAGTGTCGTTCGTGCCGCGGGCGTTGTCCGCGATGATTGCGGCCTTGTTGATGTTTTCTACAGACATGATTACCTTTCACATGCGGTGTACGGAGTCGCAACCCTGAGCACCGTGAACAATTGACAAAAACACTTGGTCAAATCGACCAAGACGCGCAGTATAAAGGAAATGGGTCGATTATTCAAATACTTAAGACGGTTTTCCCGGGCCGGCGAAGTCCGCCTCCCGACGGGCAGCAATGGCGCCGCGGACATGGGGTAACAGCATGAAGATGCCAGCAAAAATGACTGTTTTGATATTGTCAGCCGGCCTTGCCGCCTGCAGCACGTTGTTCCCACCTCCGGTCAATGTCGGCGACCCGGAATCGGAACTACTGACCAAGCGTGGACAACCCACGCAACGCTACCAGGATGGCAAGGATCACTTGCTTGAGTACGCGCTCGGACCTTGGGGACAGAAGACGTTTATGGCACGTGTCGGGCCGGACGGAAAAGTCATTTCTTTTGAGCAAGTATTAACAACCCAGAAATTCGCGACCATCAAGGTGGGCGAAACCAACAAGGACGGTGTGCTGAAGACGATCGGAGGGCCTTCGGAGACGTCCTACCTGCCGTTGCGCGACTTGGAAGTCTGGTCCTACCCGTACAAGGAAGCAGGAGTCTGGAACTCGATCATGCACGTACACTTCGACAAGGCGGGTATTGTGCGGCAGATGCTGAATGGTCCGGACATGCGTTTCGATCCCGACCTCAGGTTCCCGTTCGGGATGATGCGATAAAAAACGCCCGCGTGAAGGCGGGCGTTTTTGCTGTCCGATCAGTGCTCAGAGCTGCGGATTGAGCTTGTCGACCTTGGAGTGCAGCTTGTTCAGCGCGGAGAGGTAAGCCTTTGCCGAGGCAACCACGATATCGGGATCTGCGCCGACACCGTTGACGATACGGCCGGCCTTCGACAGACGCATCGTCACTTCACCCTGGGACTGCGTGCCGGTGGTGATCGCATTGACAGAGAACAGCAGCAGTTCGGAGCCGCTCTTGGCTTCCGACTCGATGGCATTTACCGTGGCGTCGACCGGGCCATTGCCCTGCCCTTCGCAAGCCAGCTCCTTGCCCCCCATGGTGAACACCACTTTCGCCGTCGGACGCTCGCCGGTTTCGGAGTGCTGGCGCAGCGACACGAAACGGTAGTGTTCGTTGTCGTGCGAGTGCTGTTCATCGGCCACCAGCGCGATGATGTCCTCGTCGAAAATTTCCGCCTTGCGGTCGGCAAGTTCCTTGAATCGGGCAAATGCGGCATTCACTTCCGTCTCGGATTCGAGTTCGATGCCAAGCTCTTCCAGGCGCTGCTTGAACGCGTTGCGGCCGGAGAGTTTGCCGAGCACGATCTTGTTTGCGGTCCAGCCCACATCTTCCGCACGCATGATTTCATAGGTATCGCGCGCCTTGAGGACGCCATCCTGGTGGATACCGGACGCATGGGCGAAGGCATTGGCGCCGACCACGGCCTTGTTCGGCTGCACTGCGAAGCCGGTGATCTGCGAGACGAGCTTCGATGCCGGGACGATCTGGGTCGTGTCGATGCCGACGTCGAGCCTGAAGTAATCCTTGCGCGTCTTCACTGCCATCACGACTTCTTCGAGCGAGGTATTGCCGGCACGTTCGCCAAGTCCATTGATGGTGCATTCGATCTGGCGCGCGCCGCCGATCATGATGCCTGCAAGGGAGTTCGCCACCGCCATGCCGAGGTCGTTGTGGCAGTGCACGGACCAGACCGCCTTGTCGGAATTCGGGATGCGCTCGCGCAGGGTTTTGAGCATGTTGCCGTACAACTCGGGCACACCGTAACCGACGGTGTCGGCGAAGTTGATGGTGGTCGCGCCCTCATTGATCACAGTCTCAAGGACGCGGCAGAGGAAGTCGATGTCGGAACGGCTGCCGTCTTCCGGGCTGAACTCGACATCGTCGGTGAAGTTGCGTGCGAAGCGCACTGCCTGCTTCGCCTGTTCGAGCACCTGCTCGGGCGACATGCGCAGCTTCTTCTCCATATGGAGCGGCGAGGTCGCGATGAAGGTATGGATACGCTTGCGTGCTGCCGGCGCCAAGGCTTCCGCAGCGCGCGCAATATCGCGGTCGTTTGCACGGGAGAGCGAGCAGACGGTCGATTCCTTGATGATCCCAGCGATCGCCTTGATCGATTCGAAGTCGCCCGGGGAGGCAGCGGCAAAACCGGCTTCGATCACGTCCACGCGCAGGCGCTCCAGCTGCTTCGCAATGCGGATTTTTTCATCCTTGGTCATCGAAGCGCCGGGCGATTGTTCGCCGTCACGCAAGGTTGTGTCGAAAATGATCAGTTTGTCGGCCATGCTGCTCTCCTTGAGGAAAATACGGAAATCGGTTGCTGCCGAATGGTCCTTCGCCTGCCCTTGCCTGATCGGCATGAGCGAGGGACTACTCGAATTGTGGGGGTATGGGATTTAGCGCGCGTTAACGCACTAGTAGCGACAGCAGCAGACCTGCCAGCAGGTTGCTGAAGAAAGCGGATGCGGAAATGTGGATTTCGCGGGACATGCCGAAAACTATAAGCGTAATCATGGAAAAGTGCAACAGGCTATCGAAAAGGCGGCAATTCGGCATGTTTGCCGCCTTTTCGATCGTGCGTCAGTCTTTGCCGTCGTGGTGTTCGACTTCCGAAGTCTGCACGATGCTGACCGGTTTTCCCTTGGCAAGGCGCCAGAAAAAGATCGCGTAGCCAGACAATCCATACAGAACGAACATGCCGAACAGCACTTTCGGCGGATCGCTTGATACCAGCACGAAGATAAGCACGATCACGAAGATTGCGATGAAGGGCACCGACTTCTTGAAGTTGATTTCCTTAAAGCTGTAGAACGGCACGTTCGTGACCATCGTGAGGCCGGCATACAGGGTGATGGCCCATGCGTACCAGCTCAGGTTCTGCCCCTCGAAACCAAGATCATGCATCAGCCAGATGAATCCCGTGACCAGCGCGGCGGCAGCCGGGCTAGGCAAGCCCTGGAAGTAGCGCTTGTCGACGACGCCAATGTTGGTATTGAAGCGGGCCAGGCGTAGAGCCGCACCCGCGCAATACACAAAGGCCGCAAGCCAGCCGAGCTTGCCGAGGCCGCGGAGCGACCATTCATAGACGACCAGTGCCGGCGCCGCGCCAAAGGACAGCATGTCGGACAGGCTGTCGTATTGCGCGCCGAATTCGCTCTGCGTGTTGGTCAGGCGAGCAACACGTCCGTCGACGCTGTCGAGCAGCATCGCAGCAAAGATGGCGACTGCTGCATAGTCGTATTTCAGGTTCATTGCCATCACGATGGCGAAAAAACCGGCGAACAGGTTCGCGGTGGTGAATGCGTTCGGCAGCAGGTAAATCCCCCGACGGCGCAGGGTTGGCGCGCTCGGCGCCTCGTCAATTGCTGTCGGCGCGTGGTGGGCTATGCGTTTATTCCAGCGCGCCTTGAGGGGCGCACCGGGGTTTGATTTTGATTTGCGGCGATTGAAGGTTGCCATTCCAAATCCGTTTCACTTGTTTGCCAATATGATTACAGATTGGCCGGAATTGTTTCCAGTGCAAATATCAAGTAATGCAATGGGGAAAATAAAAAGCGTGGGTATTCTAGACGACCGGACAATAAATGTAACCTTCCGACATCAACGGAAGCGAAGCTTGCCCACCACCCGCATACCCTGTGTCGTCTCGCCAGGCTCGAAACTCGGCTCCTCCACCTGCATGGCCTCCATCGGCGCGGCCGCCCGCATCGCCTTCGCCGATGGCGGGGCATCCTGCGCATAGGCGCCGGAAGCTTCGAAATCCACGGTTTCGAGCGTGGCATCCGCGGGATTCCGGCCCATTGCCTTTGCGACGGCAGTGATGCGGTCGGTCAGGTTGCGATAGGCGGCGGCGATGCGCTGCTCTTCAAGCTTTCTGCTGCTTGCTTCGGTGAGCCCGAAGTGCAAGTTGTTCAGGGCAAGGATGCGTTGTGCAGCGGCGATGCTTTTCGGAAGACCTGCCAGGTTCGGGGTCGTGATTTCGAGGTATTGCCCGACACGCCAGCTCGCTGGTTGCCGTCCGCGGTTGTTCTGGCGAGTCTGGATGGAATCGTCGGCGTACACCGGATAGGTGTAGTAACCACGGGTCTTCAGCACAGCCTGCGGGTCTTCCTTGCGAATGAGGTCAGTGCCCTGCTTCATTTTCAGGTTGACTCGGGATGCGGCGGCTGCCTTGTCCTTGTCCTGCTCTTCGATCATGAAGGTGGCACGCGCCTCGTCATTGGCCTGCTTGACTTCACCGTAGGCGGGAACGATGACCAGCGTCCCGCTTGTCTGTGTCACAGTCTGCGCGCCAACAGCGCCGGCAAAGGCAAGAGACATGAGCGCTACAAGAAAACGTGCCATGCGATCCTCCGAAAAAAATGGGGCGCATCCCATGATGCGCCCCATTCATTGTACTCAAGCCAGGCAATCTTAACGATTGCCAATGACTTTTGCTTAGTTCTTGGTCTGATCGACCAGCTTGTTCTTCTTGATCCACGGCATCATCGCGCGCAGCTTCTCGCCAACTTGCTCGATCTGGTGCTCGGAGGTCAGGCGGCGGCGGGAAATCAGGGTCGGTGCACCGGCCTTGTTTTCCAGGATGAAGCTCTTCGCGTATTCGCCGGTCTGGATGTCCTTCAGGCACTGACGCATCGCGTTCTTGGTGTCTTCAGTAACGACGCGCGGGCCGGTGACATACTCGCCGTATTCAGCGTTGTTCGAGATCGAGTAGTTCATGTTGGCGATGCCGCCTTCGTAGATCAGATCGACGATCAGCTTCAGCTCGTGCAGGCACTCGAAGTAAGCCATTTCCGGAGCATAGCCGGCTTCAACCAGCGTCTCGAAACCAGCCTTGATCAGCTCGACGGTACCGCCGCAGAGAACTGCCTGCTCGCCGAACAGATCGGTCTCGGTCTCTTCGCGGAAGTTGGTTTCGATGATGCCGGCACGGCCGCCGCCGTTTGCCATCGCATACGACAGGGCGATGTCACGGGCGCTGCCGGACTTGTCCTGGTACACAGCGACCAGATGCGGCACGCCGCCGCCCTGAGCATAGGTACCGCGAACGGTGTGACCCGGTGCCTTCGGTGCAACCATGATGACATCGAGGTCGGCACGCGGCACAACCTGGCCGTAGTGGACATTGAAGCCGTGGGCGAATGCCAGCACTGCGCCCTGCTTCGCGTTCGGGGCGACGTTTTCGGTGTAGACCTGGGCGATGTTCTCGTCCGGCAGCAGGATCATGATGACGTCGGCGGCCTTGACCGCCTCGTTCACTTCAGCGACGTTCAGACCGGCGTTCTTTGCCTTTTCCCAGGAAGCGCCACCCTTGCGCAGGCCGACAGTAACCTTCACACCGGAGTCATTCAGGTTCTGTGCGTGTGCGTGACCTTGCGAACCGTAACCGATGATGGTGACGTTCTTGCCTTTGATGAGGGACAGGTCGCAGTCTTTATCGTAGAAAACTTTCATTTCTTTTCCTAACTTATGGTGTGTTGGTACTGGATTTAAACTTTGAGGATGCGCTCGCCGCGGCCGATGCCCGAGCCGCCGGTACGGACGGTCTCGAGGATCGCGGTACGGTCGATCGATTCGATGAAGGCGTCGAGCTTGGACTTGTTGCCGGTCAGCTCGATGGTGTACGTCTTTTCAGTCACGTCGATGATGCGACCACGGAAAATGTCCGCGGTACGCTTCATTTCTTCGCGTTCCTTGCCGACGGCACGCACCTTGATGAGCATGAGCTCGCGCTCGATGTGTGCGCCTTCGGTCAGGTCGACGACCTTCACGACTTCGATCAGGCGGTTCAGGTGCTTGGTGATCTGCTCGATCACGTCGTCCGAACCGGTCGTCACGATCGTCATGCGTGACAGCGATGTATCCTCGGTCGGTGCCACGGTCAGGGTTTCGATGTTGTAGCCACGGGCGGAGAACAAGCCAACCACACGCGACAGTGCGCCTGCTTCGTTTTCAAGCAAAACAGAGATGATGTGTCGCATTACAGATCCTCCGAACCCAGAAGCATTTCAGTCAAGCCCTTGCCGGCTTTCACCATCGGCCAGACGTTTTCGGTTTGATCCGTAATGAAATTCATGAACACCAGGCGGTCTTTCATGCCGAACGCTTCTTTCAGCGCGCCTTCGACGTCGCCTGGCTTCTCGATCTTCATACCGACGTGGCCATAGGATTCGACCAGCATATTGAAGTCGGGGAGCGAGTCCATGTACGACTCGGAATAGCGCGAGCCGTAATCGATCTGCTGCCACTGGCGCACCATGCCGAGGAAGCGGTTGTTCAGCAGAATGATCTTCGGGGTCAGGTGGTACTGTTTGCAGGTAGCAAGTTCCTGAATGCACATCTGGATCGAGGCTTCGCCGGTGATGCAGGCAACGGTCGAACCCGGGTTGGCCATCTGCACGCCCATTGCGTACGGCAGGCCCACACCCATCGTGCCCAGGCCGCCGGAATTGATCCAGCGGCGCGGCTTGTCGAAGTTGTAGTACTGCGCAGCCCACATCTGGTGCTGGCCGACGTCGGACGTAATGAAGGCGTCACCCTTGGTCACTTCCCACAGCTTGCGCACGACTTCCTGTGGCTTGATGACTTCGTTGGAGGTCGCAAACTTCAGGCAGTCGCGGCCGCGCCATTCGTTGATCTGGCGCCACCAGGCGAAAAGTGCCTGCGCGTTCGGCTTCGTTTCGGAGGCTTCGAGCTGCGACAGCAGTTCGATCAGCACATCCTTGACGTTCCCGACGATGGGAATATCGACCTTCACCCGCTTTGAAATCGACGACGGGTCGATGTCGATGTGGATGATCTTGCGCGGATGGCTGGAGAAGTGCTTCGGGTTGCCGATCACGCGGTCGTCAAAGCGCGCGCCGATGGCGATCAGCACGTCGCAGTGCTGCATGGCCATGTTGGCTTCATAGGTGCCGTGCATGCCGGGCATGCCGACGAACTTGTCGCTCGACGACCTGTAGCCGCCCAGACCCATCAGGGTGTTGGTGCACGGATAGCCAAGCTTGTCGACCAGCTTGTTCAGCTCGGGAGCAGCATTCGCGAGGATGATGCCGCCGCCGGTGTAGATCATCGGGCGTTCCGCGGTGAGCAGCAGCTGGACCGCCTTGCGGATCTGGCCGGAGTGGCCCTTGTCGACCGGCTTGTACGAACGCATCTCGACTTCTTTCGGGTAGTCGAATGCGCACTTCTGGATCGTGATGTCCTTCGGGATATCGACCAGCACGGGGCCCGGACGGCCGGTTGTGGCGATAAAGAAGGCTTTCTTCATCGTCGAGGCCAAGTCCTTGACGTCCTTGACGAGGAAGTTGTGTTTCACGCACGGGCGAGTGATGCCCACGGTGTCGCACTCCTGGAACGCGTCCTGGCCGATTGCATGCGACGGTACCTGGCCGGAAATGATCACCATCGGGATCGAATCCATGTAGGCGGTCGCGAGGCCGGTAACAGCATTCGTCACGCCTGGACCGGAGGTCACGATGGCAACGCCGACCTTTTGCGAGCTGCGCGAATAGGCGTCAGCTGCGTGGATGGCCGCCTGCTCGTGGCGCACCAGGATGTGCTGGAATTTGTCTTGATTGAAGATTGCGTCGTAGATGTAGAGCACTGCGCCGCCGGGATAACCGAACACATGTTCGACGCCTTCCTCGGCAAGGCAACGCACGACTATTTCCGCGCCTGTGATTTCTGAACTCATTGCTAGTCCTTTCAAGGTCCATTGGAGATTGATCGGATGCTCTCTCCTGACGAAAGTCCGTTCGAAACGACAGTGCCTGGGCTTCCCTTGATTGTGCGGTCACGCCGGTTCGTTGCGCACCCGTAGATGCGATTCAAAGCGACGCTGAAGGCGACTCGTTCAGCCGGGGTACCTGAAGTGCCGGTACGGATTTCTCACGCTTTTGGCGTGGGTTAGAGCAAACAGCTTTCAAATATAAAGCGCGTCTGATCGGATGGCGGCATTATGGGCCGCGCGCGAAAAGACAGTCCCTCGGGGATGCGAAGGGACTCATAAGTTAATGCGTCGCACCATTTTGGTCAAGTTAAATTCCACCAAAAGCCTTAGAAATCAAGCGGTTTCCGCAAAATCCGTGCACAGTGCGGGCATTTTTTTGCTAGCATGCGCTCAGTTTTTCGAAAACAAGTGCCGGACAGCATCCGCCCCGCCCTACCGCCCCACTTTGCAGCAGATACGAATCGCCTCTTAGCATGGCAACTGATAAAGAACTCTCCAGCTTCCTGGAAGGCGTGGAACGCAAGGCTTTCAAGCAGGCGGTCTATGCAGTCCGAAAGGATGAAGCCGCGCTGGATATTGTTCAGGATGCAATGATCAAGCTGGCGGAGAAGTACGGCGACAAGCCGGCAGCCGAGCTGCCGATGCTCTTCCAGCGCATCCTGCAAAACACGATCCATGACTACTTCCGCCGCGAGAAAGTGCGCGGAACCTGGGTCAGCCTGTTCTCCGGCATGGGGAACGATCTCGAAGACGCCGACAATTTCGACCTGCTCGAAACCTACGAGGCGGAAGAAGGCACGCAGGCCGCGGAGTCCAGCGCCGACAAGGTCGAACGCGATCAGGTCCTGGCCGCCATCGAGGAAGAAATCCAGAAACTGCCGGCGCGTCAACGCGAGGCCTTCCTCATGCGTTATTGGCAGGATATGGACGTAGCCGAAACGGCTGCTGCAATGGGCTGCTCCGAAGGCAGCGTGAAAACGCACTGTTCGCGTGCGACACATGCCCTGGCGCAGGCGCTGCGGGCCAAGGGAATTACATTATGAACACCAGAGAACTGAATTTCGCGTACAAGGTGCGGCATGCGCTCAATGAGAGCGCCGACAAACTTCCGGCATCCACAGCTGAAAAGCTTGCTTCTGCGCGCAAAATTGCACTCTCCCGTCAAAAGAAGGAATCCGGGCTGCGCGTGCTCGTGACGCGCCCCGTCTTTGCCGGTGACGCCGGCCGCCTGTTCAACGCACCGCTTGCATGGCTCGGCCGGATGGGGACGATGGTCCCGGTAGTTGCGCTGTTTGCTCTTCTGGCAAGCATCTACCAGGTCGAGCAGCGCCATATCAGCGACACGGCGGAAATGGATGTCGCCGTCCTGGCCGACGAATTGCCCCTGTCGGCCTATCTCGACAATGGATTCAACGCCTTCCTGGCGGATCGGGACAAATGATATGGACCGGAAGACATTGAACCGCACCGCCCGCCTCACGCGGGCGGTCTTCTTTTTGGCCGCGCCCCTCATTCTGGCCGTCGGCTTGCAGACTGGTGCAGCCGCCCAGACGGCCCCGGCCCTCACCTCCAAACCCCGGTGGACAGAATTGAATCCGGCCCAGCAGCAAGCATTGGCGCCGCTGGCGACCGAGTGGGATACCCTCGAACCCGTCCGCAAGAACAAGTGGCTTGCGATCGCCAACAAGTTCGGCTCGATGAAGCCTGAAGAGCAGCAGCGCATGCAGGAACGCATGCGCGACTGGGTCCAGCTCACGCCCGAGCAGCGGCGCCTGGCGCGCGAGAATTACGTACGCACCAAGAAACTGGATCCCGACCAGAAGTCCGCGCAGTGGGAGCAATACCAGCAACTGCCGGAAGAAGAAAAAAAGAAGCTGGCCGCCGACACGGCCGCCAAGAAAAAGGTGGCGACCCTGCCACCGCCCGGTACGCAGGACAAGCAGCCCAAGCCGCTGCCGCCGATCAAGGCGACGCCGAAGCCCGTCCTCGAACAATCCGTCACTCCCAAGGCGGCGAGCCAGTCCGCCTTGCAGCCTGCCGCTCCGGCCAACCCGAAACAATAAGCAGAACAATTGAATACCCACGCTACACCTCCGCTGCGGCGGCGTCTCGCCAGCATGCTCTATGAATCGATGCTGATCTTTGCCGTGCTCTTCATCTTCGGCGGCCTGTTTTCCATCGTAATGGAACAGAAGCATGCGCTCTATTTGCGCGGTCTGATGCAAGACTGGCTGCTGTTGTTGCTCGGGCTGTATTTTGTATGGTTCTGGACACATGGCGGGCAAACGCTCGCCATGCAAACCTGGCGCATCCGGCTGGTAACCACAGATGGTTCGCCGGTGGGCATCAAGCGTGCCCTCGGACGCTTTTTCCTGTCCTGGCTATGGGTCATGCCAGGATTGGTGGCGGCATGGGCTTTTGGTGCCAAGGAATGGCTGCTGGTCCTGATCCCCGCTGCCAACGTGGCACTGTGGGCACTGGCGACGTTCCTCGATCCGCAACGGCAATTCCTCCATGACCGCATCGCCGGCACGCGCCTGATCGCGTTTGAACCGACCGGCAAGAAGTCGGCGAAGTAATTCCCTCAACTGCCTGATCCTTCATGCCCTTGAATGCCTTGCATAGGCGTTCGAGGATGCTCTCGCGTTCCTCCGGACTTTCCATACGACGATTCCGCTCCATCTGACTGCATCCATCGCAATAAATGGATGACTAGAGCTAGTGCTCTACTTCGCTTCAATTAGCCAAGGAAGCGTCGGAGTACACTTTAAAAAATAAAGAGAGATGGAGACATGGCAACACATACTTCCCGACGGTCCTTCCTGAAGGTCGGGCTGGCCGGCATCCTTACGCTCGTCGCTGCCGGCAGCCTGTACCGCATGACACGCAAGTCCGACGCAACAGCACCGTTCCGCATGGATGACGAAGCGCGATCCGTGCTCGCGGCCGTCGTGCCGGTGATGCTCAAGGGCGCCATCGCCGGGTCTGCCGACATCGATGCGGCGATATTGCGCATTGACGATGCTATCCATGGACTGCCGCTTACCGCACAGAAGGAAGTGCAGGACTTGTTTGCGCTGCTTGCGCTTGCGCCATCGCGCAGGCTGCTTGCCGGTGTGGCCGACGATTGGCGCGTTGCGAAAGCCGAGGACGTGAACGCATTCCTCCAATCATGGCGCTACAGCCCCATCGCCTTGTTCCAGGGCGCCTATCTCGGCTTGCATGACCTCATCACCGGGTCCTGGTATTCGCATGAGTCCACCTGGGCCGCCATCGGTTATCCGGGCCCGATCAAGGAATTGAGTTGAGAGGCAGCATGACCACAACGCCGCGCACCGTCATTTCCGATCCGATCCAGGCCGGCCTCGCAACTGGATGGAAAGTCATTGATGCTTCCTCCCTGCAGGACAGCAAGCACATCGAGGCCGACGTTGCCGTTATCGGCACTGGAGCGGGAGGAGGCGTGACGGCGGAATTCCTCGCACTTGCGGGCCTGGACGTCGTGCTCGTCGAAGAAGGTCCGCTCAAGTCGTCGAAGGACTTCAAGATGCGCGAGGCGCAGGCCTACCCTGCCCTCTACCAGGAATCAGCGGCGCGCAAGACGAAGGACAAGGCAATCAACATCCTCCAGGGACGCGCAGTTGGTGGGTCGACCACCGTCAATTGGACCACCAGCTTCCGCACGCCGAACAATACGCTCGCGTACTGGCAAAAAAATTTCGGGCTGAAGGACTACTCGCCTGAAGCGTTGGCGCCGTGGTTCGCGCTGATGGAACAGCGCCTGAACATCAGCGCCTGGCTCACGCCGCCCAACGAGAACAACGACCTGCTTAGGCGTGGCGCAGCAAAACTTGGCGTTCCAACCGCCGCCATCAAACGCAACGTGAAGGGTTGCTGGAACCTCGGTTATTGCGGAATGGGCTGCCCGACGAATGCCAAGCAATCGATGCTGGTCACCACTATCCCGTCTGCGTTGATCCATGGCGCGACGCTCATCACCCGGGCGCGTGCCGACCGGCTTGTTCTACAAGGCGACAAGGTGGCCGGACTTGCCTGCATCGCCCTCGATGGCTCCGGCCTGGCACCCACAGGAAAGCGGCTCGAAGTCCGCGCGCGGCATTACGTTGTGGCGGGTGGTGCAATCAACTCGCCGGCGCTATTGATGCGCTCCGGCGCGCCGGACCCGCACAGCTTGATCGGCAAGCGCACCTTCCTGCATCCGACAACCATTTCCGCAGCGTTGTTCGACCACAAGGTGGAAGGCTTTTCCGGCGCGCCGCAATCCGTCTATTCCGACCACTTCCTCGACACGCAGCCCATTGACGGCGCTATCGGCTACAAGCTCGAGGCGCCGCCATTGCATCCCCTGCTCTTCGCATCGACGATGCACGGCTTCGGCGAGAAGCACGCGGAGTCGATGAAACAGTTCGCAAATACGCATGCCCTGCTGGCACTGTTGCGTGACGGCTTCCACGAGCAGTCCGGTGGCGGCGCCGTTCAACTGAAGGACGACGGATCACCTGTTCTCGATTATCCGATCTCGAGTTTCGTCTGGGATGGCGTGCGGCGCTCACTGCTGACGATGGCCGAGATCCAATTCGCCGCCGGTGCGAAAATCGTTTATCCCGTGCATGAAGCAGCCGAAGGCTATACAAGCTGGGAGGCGGCAAGGAAAGCAATCAATGGACTGGTCTACAAGCCTCTGCTGGCGCGTGTTGTATCCGCACATGTGATGGGTGGATGCGCGATGTCGGACGACGTGCGACGTGGCGTCGTGTCATCGAAAGGACGTTACCACGGGCTATCGAACCTGTCGGTACACGACGGATCGATTTTTCCGACTTCCATCGGCGCCAATCCGCAGTTGTCGATCTACGGGATCACGGCTAAGCTGGCAAGTGCACTTGCCGAGGAGCTTACCGGCAAGCCGGCACCCATGCCCAACGCAGCCTGATGCATGATTGTACGAATCACTCGACTATTGCTGCTGTTTCAATTGCTTGCCGCTGCGGTGCTTGCAGTTATCGCAATGCGCCTCTTCCATATTGACAACGGCTTCCTCGCATCGCTTTACGGACTCATCGTAGTTGTTCTCGTCCGGATGGCTATTACTGGCAATAATTTTGTCATCGCTGCGCGTTTTCGCAGCAATACTCCGGCGAGGCACCGTATCGGCACGTGGCAGGCAATTCGGCTTTTTTTTGGCGAATTCCGTGCAACCATGACCGCATCGTCCTGGACCATGCCATTCCGCACGTTTTCGAAGCGAACTGTTGCCGATGCGCGAAGCCTTCCCGTCCTGCTGGTCCATGGTTATGGATGCAACAGCGGTTACTGGCACTCAATGAGCAAGACATTGTGCAAAGCACGCGTCACCCATTACGCAGTCGATCTTGAACCAGTGGTTGGCGGGATCGATGAATACAGTCCCTTGATCCAACGTGCGATCGAAACGCTGTGCCGCGATACGGGCAGCGATCAGGTCATCATCATCGCCCACAGCATGGGCGGACTTGCTTCACGCGCCTACCTGCGCGACTACGGCAGCAAGCGGGTCGCCAGGCTCATTACGCTCGGCACACCGCATCATGGCACCGCCCTTGCGCATTTCGGCGTCGGACTGAACACCCAACAAATGCGATGGACCGTCACGGCACAGGAAGGGGTGGCCAGCGACTGGCTGCTTGCGCTGAAGGCGCGCGAAAGGCCGGAAGTCCGGCGGCGCATCGTGTCGATCTATTCGCATCACGATAACATCATTTCGCCACAGGTTTCCTCTCACCTCGATGGCGCAAAAAACATCGAACTGGGTGGCGTCGGGCACGTCGCGCTGGGCGTCGATCCTGATGTGCAGGCTTTGGTGATCCGCGAAATACGTGAGACATCGGCGCACGCCGATGAACCTGCTAGAGCCAGCCTGATTTCCTGAAGCGCCGGTAAAGGTAAGCGCACAGGCTGGCGATAAACGCCAGTGCAGCGGGATAACCATACTTCCACTTCAATTCAGGCATGACTTCGAAGTTCATGCCCCAGATGCCCACGAAGGCAGTGGCCACCGCGAATATGGCCGCCCATGCGGCGAGCCGCTTGTTGACTTCGCTTTCCTCGATGGTGACCATCGACAGGTTGACCTGGATTGCCGTGGCAATGGTGTCGCGGATGTTGTCGATCGACGTATTGATGCGATAGAGGTGGTCGTACACATCGCGGAAGTATTCCTGCGTGTTCACGCAGACTTGCGGCACGCGCCCGCCGTACAGTCTGGCGGACGCTTCCATCAGCGGAGAAACCGCATGCTTGAGGGTCGTCACCTTGCGCTTGAGCTGGTACAGGCGTTCGATGTTGGCGCGCTGCGAGCCCTTGTTGAATATCTGGTCTTCCACTGTTTCAAGTTCTTCTTCCAGGCTCTCGATGATGGGGAAGTAGCGGTCCACCACCGCGTCCATCAGCGCATAGAAGACGAAGGCCGAGCCCTGCTTCAGCAGTTGCGGCTCGCGTTCGCAACGCGCGCGCACGCCGAGGAAGCCCTGCTCGCTGCCGTTGCGAACCGAGACGACATAATTTTCCTCGACAAAAATATCGAGTTCGCCCACCCGCAATTCGCCGCCGACCATTTCAATGATGTGCACAACGGCGAACAGTAAATTGCCGTACTCCTCGATCTTGGGACGCTGGTGGCCGTGGAGCGCATCTTCAACAGCCAGGTCAGGCAGGTCGAACTCGGCCTGCAGCACCTTGAGTTCCTGCGGCTGGGCATCCTTCAGCGCGACCCAGACGAAACACTCGGGCAAATGGAGGTACTCGTCGATCCTGTCGACCGGCACATCGCTCAGGCGCCTGCCGTCCTGATAGGCAACACAATTGATCAGCATGGAACTCTCCGAAATGCGAACCTTGCACTGTATTCCGGCAGCTTACACGGAATGACACTGCCCTTGCATTGCGGCATGCAAAATCAACGCAGGACAACGGTGCCGTTCGGTGTCGCCAGGTGGGCAACGAGGGATGGATCTCCCTCGCCCTGTCGAATCGCGAGACTCGCATTTTCCTCCAGTCCGATTCTCGTCCATGCGCCGCGCAGTTGCGCAGGCTGGGGATGGAAGGCGTCGAGACGAATCAGACGGCAGTTTGAACGCGGCATGACCTGGGTGGGATGGACGCCTTCCGGCCAGTGAATGATGGTTGGCACCGTGCCGTTTTCCACCAGGCCGCCATCGTCACGGATCGTAATCTGCCACTTCAGCGATCCGCGCTGCATGTGGCGCACCGGCCCAAGCGATGGGAGATTCGTCACTGCGCTGCCGATCTGGTTAGTACGGGCAACGAAGGTGGCGAGGAATGGTCCTTTCGCTGCGCGCCGGCGCTGTTCTTGCCAATCCATTCCGAACCATCGTGGACAATCCGTTGCGCCGGCGGCTGGATTGATGGCGATCACTTCCAGATAGATGCCACCGTCAAGGTTAAGCAAGTAATTGTGTGTGCCGACGCGGACATGTTCACCGCCCCTGGTCAACGTGTCGCCGAATGACTTTTCGCAGAATTCGACACCCTCCTCGAGGTGCTCCGCGACAACGACGATGTGGTCGAGTGTGGTCTGAATGAACTGCAACATTTTCTCCCGCAGTTTGAACTTTTCTATTGCGGCCGCAACATATCAAACAGTACGCGCGCATGCGTCCGTTGCTTTTTAAAAAGGAGGCTTCATGAAACGATCCTGCGTTGCCATCGTATCGACCGTGTTCCTGTCATCCACCTATGCATCCGCATGGGCAGCAGACCTTGTCGAGACCGCTTCCACGTCTGGATCCTTCAAGACTTTCCTGGCCGCTGCAAAGGTTGCCGGGATCACCGATACGCTTAAAAATTCCGGGCCGTACACGGTATTTGCGCCCAGCGACGCCGCCTTCAACCAGCTGCCGCCTGGAACCGTCAATTCCCTCATGAAGGACAAGGCGAAGCTCGTCGAAATACTGTCCCACCATGTCATTCCGGGAAAGGTCACTGTAGCAGAAGTCAAACCGGGGAAAGTGCAGACGATACAGGGAGATACAGTGACGCTGAAGTCCGACAACGGCAAGGTCACAGTGGAAAATGCGAATGTCGTGCAGAGTGACATGATGGCGGACAACGGGGTGATTCATGAGATCGACGCCGTGGTTCTGCCGGAGAAGTGAAATCGCGCACGATCTGCTCTTTCCAATTAGAACGCAGGCTCTACGGGTTTAGAATCCGATCTCTACTTTTGCCGCCTACACTGCCACGATGGAAAAGGTGCGTCGGTGAGGCCGGCGTAGGGTCAACCAACAAGGGGAGCAGTTCGTGGTCAAAAAACTGAAAACACTGGCCAAATCGGACGACGAGCAACTGGCGGAAGTCGTACGCACCTCGGCACAACAGATCTGGCAAGCCGGCCTTGGCGCATTTGCCAAGGCGCAGGAGGAAGGCGGCAAGGTATTTGCCAAACTGGTCAAGGAAGGTTCGGCACTGCAGGAGCGCACCCAGCAGATGGCCAACGGCAAGGTCTCCGACGTGACGGGCACGGTAGTGAAGATTGCGGACAACGTCAGCAAGCAGGCCGCCGGATCCTGGGACAAGCTTGAGCAGGTATTCGAAGACCGCGTGTCACGTTCGCTCAAGAGCCTGGGCGTGCCGACGCAGGAAGATATCCAGACACTGACCCGGCGCATTGAAGAACTGAGCAAGGCAATCGAATCACTCTCGGGCAAGAAGCCGGTTGCGAAGAAAGCGGCGGCCAAGCCGGCAGCGAAAAAGACAGCGAAGAAGGCCACTCCGAGGAAACCCGCAGCGAATTGATCCCCACTATCTGCCTGCGGAAACGCTCCCAACGGCGCCCGGAAATCTCCGCCGGATAGTTGACGGACGCCATTTCTGGATCAAATCAACGGTGTTATGCTAGACCCCGGTTCACAAGTCGCCGAGTACGTGAACGGAGTCTGCCCGGCCCTCCATGCCCGCCGTTTCGACCCGGATGCCCTTCCCGTGCACGGCAATGACTCATATAAAAAATCCAGAATACAAACGGGAGGCAACCAGCATGCAACACAAAGCCCCTCGGCGCACGCGGGAACGGATTCTCGAACTGTCGCTGCGGCTGTTCAACGAATTCGGTGAGCCGAACATCACCACAACCGTTATCGCCGAAGAGATGAACATCTCGCCCGGCAACCTGTATTACCACTTCCGCAACAAGGACGACATCGTCAACTCGCTCTTCGCGCAATTCGAAGCCGAGATCGGGCGCATGCTGGCCGTACCCGCCGACCGCCGCCCCAACATCGAAGACGTATGGCTCTACCTGCACCTGATGTTCGAACTGGTCTGGCGCTATCGCTTCTTTTACCGCGACCTGTCCGACCTCCTGTCGCGCAACCGCAAGCTCGAGCTGCACTTCAAGCAAATCCTCGCGCACAAGACCAAGGTGGCGCAGCAGCTCTGCATGGGCCTGCGCAGCGACCAGGCGCTCGAAGCCAGCGACCATGAAATCGATGCGCTGGCGACGAACATCGTCGTCGTCGCCACCTACTGGCTGTCTTACGAATACGTGCGCAACCCGCGGAAGTACACCGAGCAGGACGCGATGGCGGATGCCCTCGCACGCGGCTGCTACCAGGTGTTGTCGCTGCTCGGTCCCTACCTGCGCGGCGAGACGCACCTGCTCTTTGAAAAGCTGTCTGAGGAATATCTCAAGAAGCTCAAATAATGCCCTCATCGCGTGAGGGAAAATTCCTTTCTACATTCAATCAACATGAAACGAATTTGTGTCTATTGCGGCTCATCCGCCGGTGCATCACCGGCGTATGCAGAAGCCGCGCGCATGCTGGCCAAGGCAATGGTCGACGACCATATCGGGTTGGTATATGGTGGCGGCAACGTCGGCTTGATGGGCGTTATTGCAGATGAGGTCATGCGGCTTGGCGGCGAAGCCATCGGCGTGATTCCCCAGGCACTCATGGACCGCGAAGTGGGCCACAGGGGTCTCAGCCAGCTGCATATCGTCAAGGATATGCATGAGCGCAAGGCGATGATGGCGGAGCTTTCCGATGGATTCATTGCCATGCCGGGAGGGATTGGAACACTCGAAGAACTGTTTGAAGTCTTCACCTGGTCCCAGCTCGGCTTGCATGACAAACCGATCGGCCTGTTGAACGTCAACGGCTATTACGACGGCCTCATCGCCTTCTTGCAGCATGTCGTGGATGAACGATTCCTCCGGAAGGAACAAGCCACGCTGTTATTGAACGATCCCGATCCCGGTACGCTGGTCGCGCGCCTGAGATCATTTGTGCCGCAGCTGCACGAAAAGCTGCTCGATCCGGTTACAGCGGCGAAAATCGTCTAGCAGGCTTCCGGGGCAACGCAGGATGCACGATTGCCTCCTGAGAGATCAATTTCCAAGCTGGCTTAGCCGTCCCTCGACAAAGGCAAGCAACTCGGGGGAGAGGGAATTGGTCCCTCGCGCGCGCCTGAACGCTTCCGCTGCATCCTGGGTACGGCTTTGGGCTTGCAGGGAGATGCCGAGCCCCATCCACCAAATTCCATTTTGCGGAGCGTTCCGCAAGGCGGCCTGATAATGCTCCACGGCTTGCTTGTGCCGGTCGTCGCGCTGCAATAGCGCAGCAAGCAGTGCCTGGTATTCGGAGCGTTCCGCAGCATAGGGCAATGCACGCTCCATGGTTTCGATCGCAGCCCGCAAGTCACCCTTTTGCTGCTGCAATCGCGCAAGAATCATCGCCAGCCCGGACTGCGCTGCATCGAGATCCAATCCTTCACGTGCCAGCGCCACTGCCTCATCAATGCGTTGATTTTCCAGCAGAATCCCGATCAGTGTATGGCGAGCTGCCGGATGCCTGGCGTCGAGCTGCAATGCCGATTCAAGCGCACCGACCGCCTCCGCCCGTTTGCCCTGCTGCAGGGCGCCGACCGCCTTCCTGTACTCGTTTTCAGCCTTCTGGGAAGACGTCAATTCCTTTACTTGCTTGTTGATTGCAGGCAACGCCGACACAACTGGCTCACTCGGGGCGGGCGAGACTGCCATTCAGTTCTATTCTACCCATGAGTTTCCCCGACGAATCGTTTTTATCAAGAAAGTGTGTCGGAACCAGCACTGTCGTTAAGCGCTTGTCCGAAATCGTTCAGCAAATCAACCTGGTCTTCAATGCCTACCGAGACGCGAATGAGTGAATCGGCGATACCCATGCTCGCACGCCGCTCGGCTCCCATTTCATAGAAAATCGTGTGGGCCACGGGAATCACGAGGGTCCGGGTATCACCCAGATTGCTCGCGGCGATCGGTATCGAAAGCCGGTTGAGGAAGTCAAAACAATCTATTCCAGGCACCAGCTCAAAGCTGAACAGGCTGCCGTAGCCACCAAATAATTCCGTCGCCAGCTTGTGCTGCGGATGCGACGGCAATCCAGGGTAATAAACGGCGGCCACGCGCTTGTCCGCCTCCAGCATTCTCGCCAGCGCAAGCGCGTTCGAACATTCCCGCTCCATGCGCAATGCCATCGTCTCGGCACCGACCGCAATATGATGCGCCGCTTCCGGACCAAGCGAGCCGCCGAAATCGCGCAGGCTCTTGGCGCGGATCTGGGCCATGCCCCACTGGCCCGGGACGTAACGTTTGTAGGTATCAAAGATGTTCGGGAACTTGGTCCAGTCGAACAGGCCCGTGTCGGTAAGGCTTCCTCCGAGCGCATTGCCATGCCCGCCAATGGACTTGGTCAAGGCATTGATGACGAGGCTCGCCCCGACCATCTTCGGGCGGAACAGATAAGGCGAGGTCATCGTGTTATCGACGACATACAGGAGGCCCCGATCGCGGCACAACTGTCCGATGCGCTTCAGGTCGGCGACTTGTGTGCGCGGGTTGGCAATGGTTTCGACAAATACCAGGCGTGTCTTCGGCGTGATCGCGGCTTCGACGTTCTTGACGTCGGTCGCGTCAACCATTGAAACATCGATGCCCTGGCCTCCAATTGTCTGCCAGAGGCTGTTGGTGTTGCCGAAGAGAAATGCGGAGGACACGACATGGTCGCCTTCTCGCAAGAGTGCTTGTGCAACTGCTGCGATCGCCGCCATGCCGGTCGAGAAGCAGATGGTCGCCATGCCCTGCTCCATCCGGTTCACCTTGTCTTCCAGCGCGGAGACAGTGGGATTGCCTTGTCGGCCGTAGCGATAGCCCGGCTGCTTGCCCTGGAAAACTTCGGCCAGCTGCCGCGCATCGCGGTAACCAAAGGTCACCGAAGTGTGGATGGGCTTGTGCGGCGAGCCGTGTTCGATCGGCTTCTGGCGATCGCTGTGGAGGATGGAGGTGGTGAAACCGTATTTCTTTGTATCAGTCATGGCAAACAAAAACCCGTTCAGCATGTGCCAGAACGGGTTTGGAGAGGGAATCCGGAATCCGTTTTAGCAGCATTTGTGGTGGGACTTGACCCTGGCGCCCGCAAGCAGAATCAAATCGGCGCAAAGGCTTATCGTAACGCAAATCAGGCGATCCGCAAAACCGGCTGCCGCTGCGAGAAGGGCTACCGAAATCTTTTTGCACTAAACCGGCCATCAGTGATCCTAATCAAATAATAGCCGTTTCCTGACACACATTTGTATCAAGCAGCTATCGTTTAAGGACAGACGCTGCCCGGGGAATTTTCAAGACTTATGCTGACGGACTTTGAGAACCTGGTGCTTCAGGAATCGCCGGACGCGGTCATGATAATCAGCCTTGACGGAACCATCGTCCACTGGACGAACGGTGCGGCAAGCGTGTTCGGCTACACCGGGAGCGAAGTGCTCGGCCAATCCGCGACAGCCTTGCTGGTCCCCGAGGAACGCAGGGAGGACGAGCAGCGCCTCGCCCGTGCACTGATGGACGACGGCATCTGCAGCTACGAGTCCATCCGGCGCAAGAAGGACGGTTCGCTTGTCTACGTCGACATCTCCGCCAAGGCGATCCGGGACGAGCATGGAAGGCCCGCATTCATCCTCAGTAGCCAGAAGGACGTTACCGCACTGAAAGTGTTGCGCGACGCCAAGCTTCTCGAAGCAAAATTCCGCGACCTCCTTGAATCAATGCCGGACGGTATCGTCATGGCCAATTCAACCGGTTACATCGTGCTGGCGAACTCGCAGGCGGAAAAGCTGTTCGGCTACCAACCGGGCGAACTGCGCGGCAAGCCTGTCGAACAGCTGCTCCCGCCTCGCTTCCGCAGCGGGCATGTCGGCTATCGCGGCAGCTACTTCGGACAGCCTCGTGCTCGGGCAATGGGTGCCGGGCTCGAGTTGTTCGGACTGCGCAAGGACAACGTGGAATTCCCTGTCGAAATCAGCCTCAGTCCATTGGAAACGGAGGAAGGCACGCTGGTGATGAGCGCGATCCGCGACATCAGCGAGCGCAAGAAGGCAGAGCAGAAGTTCCGCGGCCTGCTGGAGTCGGCGCCCGATGCCTGCGTCATCGTCAATCGCCAGGGACAGATCGTCCTCGTGAATTCCCAGGCAGAAAAGCTGTTTGGCTACCGCCGCGAAGAACTGCTCGGCAAGAAGGTGGAAGTCCTTGTGCCCGAGCGCTTCGAACGTCGCCATCCCTCGTACCGCGCCGGATTTTTCGAGGAACCGCGCACACGCGCGATGGGGGCCGGCCTCGAACTGTACGGACGCCGCAAGGACGGCAGCGAGTTTCCCGTCGAGATCAGCCTCAGTCCGCTGGAAACCGAGGAGGGCACGCTGGTGTCGAGCGCGATCCGCGACATCACGGAGCGCAAGCACATCGAACGCGCGCTGCACGACAAGAACATCGAACTCGAGAACGCCAATCTTGCCAAGGATCGCTTCCTGGCCAGCATGTCGCATGAACTGCGCACGCCGCTCAATGCGATCATCGGCTTCACCGGTACGCTGCTGATGCGCCTGCCCGGTCCGCTTACCAATGACCAGGAAAAGCAGCTGCGCACCATCCAGACAAGCGCCAAGCACTTGCTGTCGCTCATCAACGATTTACTCGACCTGGCGAAAATCGAATCGGGAAAGATCCGTCTGCATCTCGAACCCATCGCATGCCAGCCGCTGGTGGCCGATATCACTGAAACCCTGTCCCCGCTGGCACGGCAGAAAGGCCTGCGCTTCCGCACCGAATTCCAGCAGCAGGACATTCGTGTCGTCACCGACCAGCGCGCGCTGCGCCAGATCCTCATCAACCTGACAAACAATGCGATCAAGTTCACCGATAGCGGCGAAGTGCGTATTTCGGTGGCAGAACAAGGTCCGGAGGATGGCAACACCGTGCACATCACGGTGACCGACACCGGCGTCGGTATCAGGGCCGAAGACCAGTCCAAGCTGTTCCAGGCCTTCACCCAACTTGATGCAACATCGACGAAGCGCTTTGAGGGTACCGGACTCGGACTGTATCTCTGCCAGAAACTTGCCGACCTGATTGGCGGCACCCTGACGTTACAGAGCCGGCAAGGGGAAGGCAGCGCATTCACGCTGACCTTGCCGAAAGGAATGGCATGAGCCCTGTGCGAATTCGCAAGTCGTGGCACGGAGGAAGGACGATTGCCCAAACGCATCCTTGTGATTGAAGACCATCCGGCGAATATGGAACTCATGGCCTACCTGCTAAAGGCCTATGGGTACGAACTGCTGGCCGCGACAGACGGCGAAAGCGGCTTGGCGGCGGCACATGGCGATTGCCCGGACCTGATCATCTGCGATGTGCACCTGCCACGACTGGATGGTTACGGCGTAATACGCGCCCTGAAGGGTACGCCGGCGCTGCGCGGCATCCCCGCCATCGCCGTCACGGCCCTGGCCATGGTAGGCGACCGCGACAAGCTGCTCGACGCAGGCTTCGACGGCTACATCAGCAAGCCGATCGACCCGGAGACCTTCATCGCCGACATTGCACGATTTCTGCAGAGGCCGGTCGAACAGGAAACGGACGCACCCCGGCACCATGAGAACAGGAGGAAAGATGGCGACCATACTGATCGTTGACGACCATGTACTGAACCGCCAATTTCTGATGGTTCTGCTTGGTTACAGCGGTCACAGCCTGATCGAGGCAGCGGACGGCGCGGCGGGCCTGGACCTCGCGTGCGCCCGCCGGCCCGACCTGGTTATCGCCGACATCCTGATGCCCAACATGGG
>NZ_LSTO01000005.1 GCF_002211445.1 Noviherbaspirillum denitrificans
CGGCAATCCCGAATTGGGCGTTGATGCTGGCATCCGTGCTCATACCGCCGGCCAGAAATCGAACACGCCGGCATCGAAATCATCCTGCAGCTGGGTCTCGTCGCGGTATGCATAATGTTCGGCGCCGGCGGAAGTCAGGCCGGCGGTTGCGAGGTACTGGTCCACGTGTTCCGGCTTGAACCAGTCCCACATCCCGCTTTCGAAGATTACGCCGTAGGTCTGCCCTGCCCCGTCGTCGATGACCTGGAAGACCACCCCGCGCATCCCCTCTTCCGCCATGCTGCCGACATCGGCGCTGGCGGTGAGGATCGCGCCGGGGTACAGGTACCCCGCATAGCGGTAACCGGGTGCCGGTCGTGCGGGAACAGGACGGTCTGGTTTCGCGCCGAGTTTCGCGAGTGCGGCGTCGATCTGGCGGCCGCGTGCCTTTAGATCACGACCGAGACGGTTCAGGTTGGGCAAGCCAATCAGCGCATCGTCGTACCGCAAGTCGCGCTCGGGGTTGCGGCTGATCTCGCTGATCCATTCCGGCGTCACCCCCCAGCGGGCGGCAAGCATGGTGAATTTCCAGCCTTTGTAGCGGGCCAGGGCCTTGAATTGTTCCGGGGTCAGACGGCTGACTTCGGCGGCGTGCGACATAAAAAAGATAAACTGGGGTTTATGTTTTTTGGATGTCTGATGATAACCGAAAATCAATGTTAATTGTTTCAGTTCAATAACTTAGGCTCAACACTTGGTTTACTTTCACCGCTCCAGTTTCTTTGGTGTAGCTCACAAGACTGGTAGAGGAAGAAAGGTACCCGAATTGTGCATTAATGCTCGTGGGGCGGGATCGATGCTCAAGCGAGGTAGCGCAATGGAAGTGGTGGTCGCTAGGTGGCGTTGGTAGCCCGCTATCGTGCCCGCTCGTTGGCCTTTAACTCCTTCACCGGATTCACGTCGGACAAGGACCGTCGGCTCGGCGGGTGGGACGGCGAGGTTAGGTGAGAAGATTTGGGTGATCGAGTGGCCGTTGCAAGTGGGCGATGCCTCACTTCATGCACCGACCCACTCTATTCTCTTTAGTGTTGTACCGTACAACAACAGGATTGCCGGTAGAGCACGGCCTCCAGTACTTGTGCCATGGCCTGTCGTCCTGGGGATTCCCTCCCATGGCTTCCCTTTCACGCTGCCCGCCTCTAGTGGATAGCTTGATCGGCCGGCGCAAAATTCACACCGGAAGGATGGTGAGAACTTTTGGGACAGCCTAAAGGATGTCCAAGTAACGGGCATCTGCGTTGGACGAGGGCGCACCCGCGCACAAGGGTGAGAAGGTTTGGGAGGACCTTTGCTGATTCCGGAAAGTCCAGCCTGGCTACCGTGCGGAGACAAAGCACGTCTTCGGACTGGTCGGTCTAGGTCAGAGCGGGTGTTGTACGGTACAACACCTAAACTCATTAGCCAATGATCATGCCCCGCGTGTGCCTTAACTTTTGCCTCAACCACATAATCAATTCTGATGGTCGCACTCAAAGGCGCGCAGCAAAGGATGCGTGGAAAGGTCTTGTGCCGTACGCCCCTTCCCCGTTGTGTGAAGTGACGCAATTGCGACTATCGCTTCTCCAGTCCATCTCAACGCAGTTCATCCGACGGCGCAGCAGATTCATGCAGGCGGCGCCTACTTGACGCGGTGTTGTACTCAGCCAAACATTAATCAGCAGTGTGAATCGCCCTGCGGGAAGGCGTCGTTCCGTTCAAGACATCTTCTCATGCCATCCGCAAGGTACGTGCAAAGGGAAACCAGGCACAGCCAGAATCACCGCCCACCGTTGTACGGTACAACACCACACTAGGCCATACCTTATGGATAAAGAGGTGTTGTACCGTACAATACCCTTTTCACCCGCCCGTCAGCTATTCAAGCTTGTAATAGGCCGGTCCGAAGAAGCGGTCCCGCGGAGCATTTCCGGCGCATCCTTGTCTGTTGTACTGTACAACGCCAGCAATACAGGCATAAATCGTTGGACGAAAAAAAAGGGCGTTGTACCGTACAACGCCCTTTTCACTAGCAAGTCAGCCGATCAACTTTGCAATAGCTCGGCAAGAAGGAGCCGCAGTTTCTCCAGCTTCCCTTCACTCAATGCGCCACGCGCAAACTTCACTTTCACTCGTCCGCCATCTGCGTGGATCTCCGCCATTGCCTTGCCCCCCACAGTCAGCTGTTCAATCTTGCCCGGCGCAGCGCCGATCCCGAGGAGAATTTCCAGCACTTCCTTGCTGGTCGGCTTGCCTTCCGGCATAGACGCCAATTCACGCGCCCGCTCGATAACGCCTTCTGGATCATTCTGGATCGCATCGCTCAATAACTTCGCCCAGCGATACTGCAGTTCGCGCGCAGAAGGAAAAGCAGCCACCACTTCCTTCGGCAGGTCCGCCAGCTTCAGCGCCTTGCTGATATTTCCTTTGTCCACCCCGAGTTCGGCGGCGAGTTCGCCCAGTGACGCAAACAAGCCTTCGCCCAGTGCCCGGCGATACATCAATCCTTGCTCCCACGGCGACAGGTCCAACCGCGCCCGGTTTTCACGGTCCATTTCCTTGAACAAGTCTTGCTCGCTCAATTCCTCGACCAGCGCCAGTACCGGCAGACCGAGTTCGAGGCACGCGCGGTGGCGGCGATGGCCGAACACGATTTCATACGTGCCCGCCTCCCCTGCCCGCGGTCGCACCTTGATCGGCTGCACATTGCCGCCGGCTGACTTGATCTCTTCCTTCAGCGCTTCGAATTCCGGCGTGCCGAACCCCTCTTCCAGCCGGTTTGCCCATTTCGAGCGCACCACCTTGGCTGGATCGAGGAGCCGTGCCACAGTCGCGCCGTCATACTGTTTCAGGCGTTCTTCCAGTTCGGCGAGGCGCTCGTTGTTTTCCTTCATCAGCGCGTTCACCATCAGCATCTGGCCAGGTCCGGTCTTGAGCGGACCTGCGGGAGCAGTCGCGGACGGCGCCTTCGCCGGCGGCACCAGCAAGTCAGCGGTTTTCTTGGCGAGACGATCCTTGATTGACATCTCAAACTCCTTCGCTCAGTTGGGCCGCCCAGGCGTTGCGGATCGACACTTCCACCAGGTCGTTGACCCGATCGTACGCGTCACGCGCGCGGCTGTAAGTCTTCAGGCTACCATCGTACTTGCTGATGTCATACACCGTGCCGAACTCGGCGGAGCTGGACGAGGTCACTGCCGTCTTCGGAATCTCGACCGGCAGCACCTTTTCCGCATACGTTGCGGAAATCCACGAACGCACGACGTCGCTGGCGACATCCGCCGAATCAACGCGCGCCAGCAGCACATGGATGAAATCAAAGGTTTTCGCAATACCGGCGCTTTCTACCAGGTTGGATGCGAGGTCGCTGAACAAGCTCCAGAACTGCGCCGAACTGGCAAAGTCCAGCGCGTTCGGCGGCAACGGCACCATCAGCGCGTCAGCCGCCATGAAGGCATTGATGGTGACGTAGGAGAGGGAAGGGGGCGTGTCGATGATGATCACATCGTAGTCGTCGCGCACATCTTCCAGTCCAAGGTTGAGCACATCCCAGAACTGGAATTCCGGATCCTTCATCTGGCGGGAAGGCAGCACGAATTCCGCGGAGAACAAGCTGGATGCAGCGGCGACCAGGTCGACGCCATTCCAGTAGGTTTGCTGGATCGCCGGACGAATCGTCGTCGTTTCTCCGTACACCAGCGGCGCGATGGTTTGATCTTCGGCGACCTCGGTATCAGGCATAATGCCAAACAGGGTCGTGAGCGAACCTTGCGGGTCAGCATCCACCACCAGCACCCGGTGGCCACGCAGGCTCAAGCCTTGTGCCAGCACCATCGCCGTCGTGGTCTTGCTGACACCACCCTTGAAATTACCGATCGCGATCGTGATCGCCCGCGCGCCCTCCGGCCGCAGTGATGCCGCACGGTAATGACGTACCCAGGTCCGCGCTTCTTCAAGCGTGAATTCACGGCGCGAGCCTTTGTCATTGAGTTGTCCCGCAGGCAGATCCCCTTTGCCAATGCGGTAAGACACCTGGCCCTTGTCGATGCCGCACAACGTGGCGAGCTGCGTCAGGGAAAACACCGGCGGCGCCTTGACGGCACTCGGTGCGAGCATGCGGGAGCGGATCTGGTTCACCATTTGCGCCGCGCGCTCTGCCTGCTCAACGATGTCACTGATGTGAATCTTCTGGAAGTCGTTCATGTTTTGATTTTTTGCCGTTACGAATGAGGTTTTCTTTCCGATTCACATTCTACGACATAAAGCAATTTCTCCCTATTTAAAAATTCGCCGCTTTCCGCTAAAACCTGCGTTTTCCGTAAAATTTCCGATGCTTTGAAGTTGAAATCCGCCACCGGTCCACCGGCAGGGCTATAAAAAGTAAAACTGAACTTCAAGATCTATAACATCTTTAACAGGCCTTTTTCCCTTTGAATACAAAGGGTTGCAGATGTTATGGTGAGAAGCTTTGGGACCAAGGGTGAGAGCTTTTGGGGGCTTGGGTGAGTGCTTATAGGAAATTCGGTGAGAACATTTGGGGTGCGCGGTGAGGGGATATGGGAACGCTGCGACAGGTGCAGCCAGCAGGGGCAGTCGCTGTCCAAAGTGAGAATTTTTGGGATGCTTTGGTGAGGTGAGAAGAACTGGGAACAACGTCGCGTCAAGGTGAGTTTGCACTTGACGTCGACTCACTATAGACTGTTGCCTTAACTCACCTGGCCAACCATGTCCGAACAGCCGAACGCCACGAAGCGCGCGTCGGAGGGCGAGCGGAAACTCACTCTCGTCGACCACGACCACCTGCTACGCAAGCCGGTGAATACGCTCGCCATCGTGCCGAAGTCGGAAAAGATCACGGTCACGGCGCGCAAGATCTATAACGTGATGCTGCAGTTCGCGCAGCGCCAGGGCGCCGACAAGGACCGCTACCGCGCGCGGCTGGCCGAGATCACGGTCGGTATCGACTTCAATTCCAACAACACCGAGATCATCAAGCAGTATTTCCGGCAGATGGCGACCACCGGCGTCGAATGGCAGTCGCCGACGACAGGGGAGGGCGCGCGCTGGAGCATCTCGGCGCTGATCGCACATGCCGACCTGATCCAGAAGGGCAACGAGCTGGTGCTGGAATGGAGCTATGCGCCCAACATCAAGCACGAGTTGCTGGATCCGCAGCGCTTCGCGAAGATGTCGCTGCAGGTGCTGGCCATGCTCAACACGATGGCGTCACTCGTGCTGTATGAAATCTGCTGCCGCTATGCGGACAACCCGAGCGGCCTGACCGCGCGCCAGCCATGGTCCTGGTGGCGGCCGGTATTGACCGGCGCGCCCGACAGCCCGACCAGCGCCTACCAGGAATACAAGATCTTCAACCGCGACGTGGTGAAGAAGGCGCTCAAGAAGGTCAATGAAGTCACCGACCTCGAGGTCGAGCTGATCGAGCACAAGGCCGGCCGTTCGGTACAGGACTTGCAGTTCAAGGTGCGGCGCAAGGCGCAGAAGGAAGAAGCGCCGGAGCGGGAGATCGAGCCGGTCGACCTGAAAACCATCGGCGCCGCGATCCGTCTCGGCATCGCGCAGGACAAGGCAGAAAAGCTGCTGCTCAAATACGGCGCGCCGGCGATGGACGAAGCGCTGGGCGTGCTCGACGAACGCCAGCGGCGCGCCGACATGGAGCCGGTGCGCACACCGGAGAAATACCTGCGTTCCATCCTGCAGTCCGGCCAGTTCGGCTTGCCGAAGGAAGAGCAGGCCGCGCCGCCGCCGGTGGTGTACGACAAGAAGGCCGAACGCCTGAAACTGATCGAACGCTTCATGGCGCAGAAGCGCCAGCAACTGAGCGAAATGTTCCAGGAAATGCCGGTCGAAGATCAGGACGAATGGATCGCGCGCTTCGACCGCGAGGCGCTGGCCGCGACTGGCGCGGTGCGCAAGGCATTCCAGACCAAGGGGCTGGCCAGCCCGATCGTCAGGCCGGCCTTCTTCAAGTTCCTCGGCAATGCGGTGTGGCCGGAAGGCTGGGACAAGCCGACCGACAGCGACCTGGTCGATCTTGCGCTGCAGGCCAAGGCCGAAAGCGAACGCGCGGTGGAAGCCAAGGCGCCGGCGCGCACCCGCGTCGGCTTGGCAATGCGCAAGACCTGAAATCTCCGCTAGCGTTCTTCCCCCACATTTCGCTATAATCGCGTTCCCGCTGCCCAGATGGCGGAATTGGTAGACGCGCAACGTTGAGGTCGTTGTGTCTTAGGATGTGGAGGTTCGAGTCCTCTTCTGGGCACCAAAGCTTTAGACGACAATGCCCGCGCAAGCGGGCATTGTCGTTTCTGCCGTTCGTCAGCGTCAGTTGACGCGCATGCCGTTCGTTTCCTGCAGCTGCGCCTGCAGCCGCAGCGTCGCCGCATTTGCTTCATAGCGGCGGAACGCATCGCTGATGTGGTCGTGCAGCACATTGCCATCGGCCGGCTTGTCGAGCACCCGGTACAGTTCGCCGCGGTTGACCGCATCGATCACGGTGGCGGCTTCCGGGTCGGCGGTGATCAGGAGCCGCACCGTGTCCGGGTACATTTCCCGCACGCGCCGCAGGAAGTCGGCGCCCGCGATGCCGGCGATGACGACACCGATATTATCCGCTGCGAGCAGTTCGAGTCCTCCGCTGCCATGCGGCGCGGTCAGCAGCTTCCATCCGGCGCGGCGCGCCACCGATTGCAACAGTTGCAGCACGGCAGGTTTGGCATCGACCACGAGCACGGTCGATGACGCCGCTTCCAGCGGGTCGGGCGATGCCCAGCGCCGCACGTCGCGCAGCAGTTGCGTGATTTCTTCCACCGGCAGCGGCCGGCTGAACAGGAAGCCCTGGATTTCCTGGCAATCGAGCTTGCGCAGGTAGCCGAGCTGGGTATCGTTTTCGACGCCTTCGGCGATCGTCCCGAGACCGAGGTTGTGCGCCATCGCCAGGATGCTGCGCACCAGCGCCGCGCTGCTGCGGTGCTCCGTCATGTCGCGCACGAAGGACTGGTCGATCTTGATGCGGTCCACCGGATAGCGGCGCAGGTAGCTGAGCGAGGAATACCCGGTGCCGAAATCATCCAGCGACAGGCTCACGCCCAGCTTCTTTAGCTGGTGCATCGCCTGGATGGTCTGCTCCGCATTTTCGAGGATCAGGCTTTCAGTCAGTTCCAGTTCCAGGTGTTCAGCCGCCAGCCCCGCATCGTCCAGCGCCTGCTGCACACATTCGACCAGGTTGGACATGCGGAATTGCTGCGCCGAGAGGTTGACCGCAACGCGCAGCGGCGGCAAGCCTTGCCGCTGCCATTCGCTGGCTTGCAGGCAGGCGGTTCTCAGGACCCAGGTACCGACGCGCGGCATCAGTCCGCACTCTTCCAGCAGCGGGATGAATTCGCCGGGCGAGATCAGCCCGCGCTGCGGATGCCGCCAGCGCAGCAATGCCTCGACGCCCGCCAGCACGCCGGTGCGCGCATTGACCTGCGGCTGGTAGTACAGCTCGAACTCGTCGCGCTCCAGCGCCCGGTACAGTTCAGCCTCCATCTCCACATGCCGTTCGAGGTCGCGGTCCAGTTCGGGACTGTAGACGCGGAACCCGCTGTCGTCGTCGCTCAGGCGTGAGGCGGCGCGCACGCGCCGCAACAGGTAACCGATTTCTTCCTCGTGCAGGCCATGTACCACGCAGCCCATCGACACGCGCAGGAAGATTTCCTTGCCATGCACCTGCAGCGGCTGTTCGGCCGCCTGTTTCACGGCACGCGCAAAGGCATCGATATCGGCGTCGTCGCCGAGGTCCGCAGCGGCAAAGGCAAATTCTTCATGGCCGAGCTGCGCCAGCATGCCGTCCGGCGTGCGACAGTCTTCCAGCCGCAACGCGGTAATGCGCATGACTTCATCCATCCCTGCCGGTCCGAGCAGCGCGGCGATCTTGTCGAGCCGCAGCAGGCGCACGTTCAGCACGGTCAGCCGGTTGCCGTTGCGCGCGGCGCGCGCGGCCAGCTGCGGCAGGCGCTCTTCGAGCAGCGCGCGGTTGGGCATGCCGGTCTGGGCATCGTAGGACGCCATGTAGTGCAGGCGCGATTCGGCGGCCAGGCGGCGTTGTTCGTTGAGCTGGTGATCGAGGGAAAAGGAAATGTCGTCGGCCACTTCAGCCAGCAGGTCCACTACCGACTGGTCGAAGCAGCTGGCCGACGTCGCATAGACCACCAGCACCGCCACCACATGGGTGCCTTCTCGCAGCGGCAGTCCCGCTGCGGCGTGCAGGCCGCGCTGTTCCAGTACGTCGCAGCGCATCGCCGCGGGCAGGGCGGCCAGGTCTTCGTGGATGGCGAGCGTGCCGCTCGAGCGCACCGCATCCGCCAGGCCACCCGCCGCGGCCAGCTGCTCTTCCAGCGACGCAATGCCGCCAGCACTGGCCAGCGCGCGCAGCCTTCCGGTCGCAGGCTTGACCAGGCCTACCCATGCCGCGTCAAACAGGCCGCAATGCACCGCAATGTCACAGGCCGCGCGGTACAGCTCGTCCGGCGACTCGGCACGCACGATGGTGCGGTTGATGCGGCTCAGCATCGCGAGCACGCTGTTGGTCTTTTTCAGCGTACTGCGCGGCTTACGCATGATTGCCGCCATCGGGAGGGGGGCTGCCGCGATGCAGTTGGCGGTTGATGCGCAGCGCGAGTTCCCAGCGGTCTACCGGCTTGTTGATGAATTCGTCCGCGCCCGACGCCAGCAGGCGTCCATGCGCGGCGACGTCGCTGAGCGCGGAAACGATGATGAGCGGAATCGTTGCGGTGGCCGGATTTTTCTTGAGCGCCGTGGCGACCTCGAAGCCGTCCATGCCGGGCATCATGATGTCCAGCAGGATCAGGTCCGGGCTCCGGGACGCGGCCAGGTCGAGGGCTTCCTGGCCGTTGCTTGCGCAGATCGTTTGATAGCCCTCGGTCTTTACCAGGACATCAAGCAGGCGGCGGTTGCGCGCTTCATCGTCCACGATCAGGATCAGTGGAGCTGAATCAGGGGTGTGCGGCACATTGTTACTCACATTGAGGGATCGACCGTAGCCTAAGCATACGTTCGCGCCCGTGGTTACCGCATCCCATATCCATGAGAACGGGAGCGTGTTTCACAAAATATTGCCCAATGGAACTATTTTAGACTTGATATTTCTCAATGCTAGTGCCGGCCTGCGAATTGTTCAGCCGGACGGCATGGACAATTTGTCAAGCAATTGGTCCAGCGGCGCAGGCCGGCCGAACAGGTAGCCCTGGAAGTGCGAGCAGCCGAACTGCAGCAGGTAAAGCGCCTGCCGCTCGTTCTCGACGCCTTCGGCCACCACCGGCAGCTGGCTGTGCTTGCCCAGTCCAAGGATGGTGCGCACGATGGCACCGCTCTTGGTGTCGTCCGGCAGGCCGCGGACGAACATGCGATCCATCTTGATGGATGTCACCGGCAGCGACATGATGCGCGACAGCGACGAGTAGCCGGTGCCGAAATCGTCGATGCTGATCTTGAAGCCGAGTGCGCGCAGCCGGGTCATCACCGCCTGCACCCGCTGCGGATCGGTCATCATCGAGCGTTCTGTCAGTTCCAGGCAGATGCGCTCGCAATCCACCTGATGCTCCAACGCGAGGCTGGTCAGGCGACCGGACAGGCCAGGATCGAGCAGCTCGTCGGCCGTGATATTGATGTTGACCTGCACCGACGCCAGCGGCGTGCCCCGCAGGCTGCCGACATCGCGTATCGCATGCGCCATCACCCAGCGATCGAGCTGGGCGATCAGGCCCGACGATTCGGCTACCGGGATGAATACATCCGGGCTCACGATCTCGCCCGACGGCCGGCGCCAGCGCACCAGCGCCTCGATCGCGGCGACGCCGTGGTCGGCGTCGAAGATCGGCTGGTATTCGAGCGTGAGCTGGTCCTGTTCGAGCGCGGCGCGCAGCCCGGTTTCGATGGCCATCTGCTCTATCAGCGGCAGTCCCGAAGGCATCGCGCCGCCGCCACCCACGCGCGCATTGGCAATCTTCAGCAATTCATCCGCGCCGAGCGCATCGCGCGGGAACTGCGCGGAGCTCACGCTGGCAGAGGTGGTCAGCACGTGGTCGCCGACATCGATCGGGCTCGACGCCAGGTCATAGATGGTGCTGGCCAGCTCCGGCAGCGGGGGCAGGGCGGCATTGGCCGGCACCAGGACGGTGAAATCGCCGGCCAGCACGCGCCCGACCACCAGTTGGCCGGGCAGGGCCATGCGCAGGCGCTTGCCGAATTCTCCCAGCAGCCTTTCGCTCGCTTGCGGGCCGAACACTTCGCCGATCTTGCGCACCCGGTGCAGGCGTACGTACAGCAGGGACAGCTCGGAGCCGTGTGCGCGCGCCTCGCCGCAGGCAGCTTCCATCAGCTTCATGAAATGCGGGCGCCGGATCACGCCGGACAGGTCATCCACCTCCACGAATTCGCGGATCTGGCGGTTCTGCAGATGGCGGTGCGCGGATTGCGCGATGAAGGCGCCGATGGCCGCCGACAGGTGCGGCAACTGGCACTCGCGCTTGCCGGTCATGCTGCTGTAGAACTCCAGCACGCCCGGGCTGTGGCGCACGCCGTTTTCATCGACAAACGCGACCGCGAACGCGAATCCGCCATGCAAGCCGCAGGAGCGCGCCGCATGACGGCGCAGGAAGCCGGCATCATCGGCAATATCGTCGATCCAGGCGGCGCCGCCTTGCTTCCAGGTCTTGCCGACCAGGCCTTCGCCCGGACGCATCTGCAGCTGCAGGCTGTCGCGGGAAAAGCCTTCCAGCTGCTCTGAATCCACATGCCAGTAATAGGTGCAGGACAGTGCATCGCTGCGCGAGCGGTCGCTGCCGAAGGACCAGTATGCGCCCCATTCCCAGCCCAGGTTTTCGCACACCACCCTGATCACTGAGCGCACCGCGCTTTCCAGCGAACTGAATCCGATCAGGTACTGCGTGGATTCGAACAGGATCTGTTCCCGCAGCTGGCCATGCTTGACGTCAGTGATGTCGAGCAGGGCGCCGACCAGCGTCGTGCCGGTGCTGTCCGCGCCGGACGACACCATGCGGTACCAGCGCACGCCGGCCTCGCGCGTCACCAGGCGGAAGCTGCGGTCGAGCTGCCCGCTGCGCGTCGCGTCGTGCAGCGCCGACAGCAGCTCCGGAACATCGTCCGGGACCACATGCGTGCAAAACGCATCGAGGCCAGGCCCGGCATCGTCGCCCAGCTGCATGAATTCACGCGCGACGTGGTTGAGCGCGAAGACTTGCGACCGGATCTCGAATGACCAGCGCGCGAATGCCGCCAGCCGCGCCATCTCCGCGCTGACCAGGCAACCCGGCCCGCCGCTGAGCGCGGCACCGGGCATCTGCAAGTCGGCGCTGCTTGCGGAACGTGTTGTGATCGCACTGTCAGTCATCGATACCTCCCAGTGCCTGCCTCACCAGCTCGTCGATTTCACCGGTAATGTCGGTGAGGGCGCTCGCCACCACGGAAAATTCACGACCATCCGAACCAGCGCGCACCGCGACGACCTTCGCATTGAAGGCCACCATGCGCGCCTGCTTGGCGATCGTCTCGATCCGGTGCATCACGGCTGCCCGCTTCTGCTGCGCCTGCTCCGCGTGGCGGCGCGCCAGTGCCTCATAGAGTTGGGTGACTTCGTTCAGCAGCGGCAACAGGCGTGCCGCGCTATCGATCAAATCGGTAACAAGGCCGTCGGCGGCAGGCGCGCGCCGTTCGACGGCGGCCAGTGCATCATGGCCGAGCGAAATGAATGCGCTGATGGCGGCATCGGCCTGCAGCGGGCCGAAGTAGGCATTGTGCAGTTCGTCGCAGAAAATGCCCGGCGTATCGCGGTTGCCCTGCACCAGCGCACGATGCGCGTCGGTCAGCAGCTTCAGCGCATCACGTGCGATGGTCATGTGGCCGGCACCCGGATTTTGTTCCGCCAGCACCGCATACAGCGCGAGCCGTTGCGATGTGAAGCGGCGGCGGCCGGACAGGTTGATCAGGTTACCGAATGCCGCTCCTGATACGTGGCGGGAAATTGCATGTGCATTCAGGGCTTTGGCGGGCACCGCATCGAAGGGGGGCATGATGTCCTCGCAAATTATTCCTTAACGGAAATGCAGGAACCGTGCCATTTCGACAGGTCGCAGGTGGTCTGCGAGAGTGCATCATTGTCGGGCGTATACGCCCGGTTACGGAATAGTAATGGTTGGTTTCAGTGCAGCGGTGCCCGATTTAATTCCATGATCAAAACAGGGGTTACAGCCCAGCGGGCGGAACGGGCAGTCAATACCGCAGCCGCCGCCCGTTCCGCAATCACATCATCTGCGCCATCGCGCGCTGTTGAACAGGCGCAGGATCAGCAACAGCACAATCGCCCCCACTGTCGCCGTGATGATCGTGCCCAGCGTCCCGCCCCCGGCACTCCACCCCATGCGGCCGAACAGCCAGCCGCCGATGTAGGATCCGATGATCCCCACCACGATATCGCCGATCAGACCAAAAGGTCCGCCGACGATCATGCTCGCCAGCCAGCCGGCGATCAGACCTATCAGCAACAACCACAGCAAGTCCATGACAGCTCCTTGTCGAGTCGAACATGGCAATTCGACAATGCGACGCGGCGTTGGTTCTGGCTGCGGTGCAATATGGCTTTCCGGGTTCCGGGCTGCATTGGAGTGCCCCGTTTTTCATTAACTTAACCGTCACGGATTCCTCTCCGGATTGATTGAAGCGTGGCGGACCGCGCTCTTACACTGGGGCTCGATTTTTCCAGGCGGAGAGTTGAATGCCAACCACAATGCGGAGGAGAACGAGATGGTCAACACAGCAAGAAGTCGGTAAACGTCAGCAGCAACTACCAGTCGTCGGCAGTAACGCGCTTGCTGCCTTGCCAGCCGACAGGCAACCGGGCGATTACCTTCCCGCCCAAACTCATGGATGAACGCAGGATAAAAAGTGGAGTCTCAACAACATTCGACTTCGCATCAGTCCAAATAATGCCGCTTTCGCTTTAGCGGAAACAACTCTGCGGTAAATCAAAAAACAGGCGCTAAAGCAAGCTTACTTTTCCTGAAGCAACGAGGAGACGATCACATGAAGAAGCTTAACTTGCGATTGGCATGGCCTGCCATATTCGTCATTGGATTTGTCGCGGCCACCGGTGCCGGTGCACAGACGACAGCGGCCGCGCCATCCGTCGAAAAACTCCAACGTTATCAGATCGACCCGGCGAAGGTCTTTGTCGCAGGTATTTCCTCCGGCGGCTTTACCGCGGTGCAGATGCACGTGGCCCATTCCGCGACCTTCAAGGGAGCCGCCATCTATGCGGGCGGCGTCTACTGGTGCGCGGGCGCTGGCGGCGCCGCGGCTGCTCTTGCCAACTGTGGCGGCCAGACCTTGCCGACCAATGAAGCGTCCTACAACAGCATGCTTGCCCAGTCGATCGCTTATCTGGACACCCAGTCTGCCTCAGGCACGATCGACACATCGGTGAACCTCAGCGGCCAGCCGGTTTATCTGTGGTCCGGCACCAAGGACGCCACCGTCAATCCACGCCAGGTGGCCGACCTCAATGCGGAGTACCTTCACTATGGAGCCAAGGTGGTGTTCGATAATGGCTTTCCAGCCGCGCACGGCTGGGAATCGCCGAATGGTGAACTTGACTGTGGCACCGGCGGCAGTCCCTTCATGGTGAAATGCTTCCTCAATGGCGCCCCCTACGATTCCGTGCAAACCTGGCTGAAGCTCTTCCTGGGACGACTGAATCCACGCAACAATGGAAAGCTGCAAGGCACGCTGTCGACCTTCGACCAGACCGAATTCGGCGCAGCGCCCAACGTGTCGTTGAATTCCGCCGGTACTGTCTTCGTGCCGAAAGCCTGCGCGCAAGGAAAAACATGCGGCATGGTGCTCGCACTGCATGGCTGCAAGCAGTACTCGGCACTCATTGGCAATCGCTGGGTGACGCAGGCGGGCATCAATGAATGGGCCGACACCAACAACCTCGTGGTTGTCTATCCCGACACCATCGCGTCGTCCGCACCAGGACCGACCAACCCGAATGGCTGTTATGACTGGTGGGGCTACTCAAACCAGGCCGACCCCAACTATGCGCTCAAGAGCGGCGCGCAGATGTCGGTACTCTACAGGATGGTGCAGCGCGTGACGGGACGGCAGTAGCGTACGTTGGCGTAGTTACCTCACACCCCGTCGCTTATGAGTCAGTTGATTTCCTCGAAAGGGGAGATAGCCGTGTCGTTTTTCAACGATTAAGCGGTCACCTGCAGAGCGGACTGATTGACCGCCTGCTTCCACGCCGCAGGCGGCATCTTCCATTCTTTTATGTTGCGCAAGACATAAAGGCGTTATCGGTAAAAAGGCTCGACCTTGCCTTTTACCTTGATCATCATCGGGTTGCCCTTGCGGTCACGCGCCTTGCCGGCCGCAACCTTGATCCAGCCTTCGCTGATGCAATATTCCTCGACATTGGTGCGTTCCTTGTCATCGAGCTTGATGCCGACATCGTGCTCGAGGACAGCCGCATTGTAGTAAGGGCTGCGCGGATCGACCGAGAGACGGTCAGGAAATGGGGGGAGTTGTGTCATGTCGTTCATGGGAGGGAATTATCTACCATCCTCTCGCACAAAACAATTTTCCAGCACTCACTTGCTGCCTGCATTTCCATTTTCTGCCGCCACCCGACAGGGCATTTCAGCAGTTGTCGTCTCCGCCATAAGGCTTATTGCAATCTGGACATTTTCTACTGTAGGATCAGTCGCGGCACCTAGGCCCGTTCTTATGCATTCAACTACTGAATCTCGCCCTAAGATTCTGATTGTCGACGACAACCCACAAAACCGGAGGTTGCTCGAAGCGCTGCTGCGCGCAGAGGGCTATATCACGGAGACCGCAGAAGACGGCATGGAAGCAATGAAAACCGTTGCCCGCCATGCCCCCGACCTGGTTCTGCTAGACATCAATATGCCGGGAATGGACGGCTATGAAGTCGCGCGGTCTTTAAAGGGGGCCAGTGAAACTGCCGAAATCCCGATCATCATGATCACTGCTGATCTGGATCATGGTGCTCGCCTGGCTGCGCTTGATGTCGGCGTCGAGGATTTTCTGACGAAACCGTTCGACCGGATCGAACTCGGCCTGCGAGTACGCAATCTCTTGCGATTGAAGGCTGCGCTACAGGAATCGCGCCGTCGCTTGAGCCAACTGCTCATTCACCGCGAGCGTGCCAAGGAAGAGGAACGCAAGAGCATTGCGCTAGAGGTGCACGACGCCCTTGGCCAGAATCTGCTGGCACTGCGCATGGACATTACGCGCCTGCACGAGTGGGCTAAAGAGCATGAGCCGCGTATCCATGGAGAAGCGAAAACGATGCTTGAGAATGTCGATGCTTCGCTTCATTCAGTCAAATCCATTATCAACGACCTCCGGCCTTTCCAGCTCGAACTCGGACTACATGCTGCAGTCGAGTGGCAATTGAAAGCGTTCGAAAGAATTACCCCAGTGAAGTGCCAGCTGGAGGTCCGCCCAGGAGTATCGGATAACGATCTTGACGACGGCCAGGTGCTGCTCCTGTTCCGCATTCTGCAGGAATCACTAAGCAACATCGCCCGCCATGCAAATGCGTCGCGTGTGGACGTTGAAATGGTCAAGGAAAACGGGACATACGTCATGTGCATAAGGGATAACGGCGTGGGTTTCCAAAGGAACGCCATTAAGGCGAATAGCTTCGGCATCCTGGGGATGGTGGAACGCGTAGGTGCGCTGAAAGGCGTGTTTGCGATCGAACCCGGGGAAAGCGTAGGGACGGTTGTAACAGTATCGATTCCCATCTCGGAGTCGATACAGGTTGCGTCATCAAGAATGCTGACTCCCTGATCCTTCCCGAGCGCGGTAGATCGCTGCGGCAAAAATCAAAACGCAAATGAACGGCGCTCGGTGCATGGCGGAATATTGCTGCCTAACGCCTGGTTATGCATTTTCGGTTCGCTGCGTAATGCAAATGTAGAGAGGTAAAGGTTCTCCACTTGTTCTCTAGCCCAAGGCGTTTTTCGAAGAAATTTCAGGCTGGATTTCACTGACGGATCATTCTTGAAACAATTGATACTGATTCTATTGGCGAGCTCATCCCAGCCGTAGTGATCAACAAGCCTGACGACGGCACTCTCAAGGGTGACGCCGTGCAATGGGTTATTCGGTTGCTTGCCACTCATACCTGAAGTACGTCCTTATAATCGACGTTCATTGAACGCATAACGCCGCGTTAGAAAGCATTTTTCCCAGCTTCGTCCTGCAATCGTTGCATGACGGCGCGCGCGGGGAAGGTTTTCGATCTTTCCCGCCACAAAGCAAATCGGACAAGCCGCGCCGGCATTCCCTGTTGCCGCTTATTTCTTGCGCGGGCCCGTCCGCTTGGGTGGCGTATGGGGACGCGACTTGTTTTTTTGCTCGAAAATGGTTTTTGCGTCCTTCTTTGCACGTTCCAGTGTGCGCATCTCCGGAAGATCATCGTGCAACGTGAAAAAATCCGCAGCTTGCGCGCGCATCACATGTTTGATCGCATCTTCATCGCTCATGTTGAACATTTCCGTCATGAGCGTCGTTACTTCATCCAGGTATTCTTCGTAGGTCATTGGCGAGATGGGTGCGTGCGCACCAGTTCGGAGGGAATGGTTTGCGCAGTATAAAATAACGCTTTGTCGATTGGTGCGGCTTTTTGAAAGCTGAAAAAAGTCGCCCTAATAGTGCAGGATTATCATTGCCTTACGCCATAGAGCAGACAGCATCGCTGCCTTATCGGCTAAAGCCCTTGTCAGCCCAATGCTCGTGCTGGCGCGCTCAAGCTTGAAATTTGTTCCACCCGCTTGCTTGCTATCTCACGGCCCTGTTCATCGATTGCCTTGAGCACGCCGTGCGGCTCGTAGCCATCATTGAACGTGATAGTCACATCCCCCCTTCATGCACCGGCAATAGCGTGGGGGCATACTGTATCCGGGATTTCAGGAAATATTTCCGCATAACCCGTGACTATCTTAAAGTTGAGTAATAACAAGCCCGCAATGCCATTTCATCAAAACCGTTCCCATCCTGTTCCAGAACTCCATGCAGTGATTGAAGAGTATGAGGATCCCAAGTCGGGTGCCCGCCATATCCATGTGCGAACCGATGATCCCGAGATGGCGTTTCTCGTTGCCTTCCCCACAATTCCACAGTCAAGCGACGGTCGCGCCCATATTCTCGAACACATGACGCTGTGCGGGTCAGCACGCTACCCGGTCAGAGACCCGTTTTTCATGATGGCCAGGCGCTCAATGGCCACCTTCATGAATGCCTTCACCTATCCTGATCGCACCGTGTATCCCTTCGCAAGCCAGGACAAGACGGATTTCTATAACTTGCTTGGCGTGTATCTGGATGCCACGTTCTTCCCGACGCTGGATTATTGCGATTTTCAGCAAGAAGGCTGGCGCCTGGTGTGGGCACAAAATAAGTTGTCGTTGCAGGGCGTCGTGTTTAACGAAATGAAAGATGCCTTTACAGATCCTCTCCGCGCACTCGATCACGGCATCAGCCAGCATCTCTTCCAGGGCACCACGTATGCGGTGGAATCGGGAGGGGATCCGCTGGAAATCCCCGAACTGACGTATGCTGATCTGAAAGCCTTTCACGCGACGCATTATCATCCGTCACAAGCGCTATTCATGACCTCCGGGCGTGTCGACGTAGCAGCAGTACAAGACATGATTGAGGACCAGGTGCTGTCGCACTTCTCGGGCCGCGCCCCTAGAATGCTGCCGGCTCTCGCAACACCATGGAGTGCGCCACGCACCGCCCGCATTGTCACGCCCGCCCAGGAAGGGAAGGAAAACGAATACGGGTACCAGTTTTCCTGGTTGCTGGGCCAGGCGGTCGATCCGTCGTCCTTTTTCCGCGCCAGTCTGCTCGAAGCCGGGCTGCTGGGCGACAGTTCGTCACCCCTGATGCGCGCCATGGAGTCGGCCGGCTTCGGTTATCCGTCCTCGTTTAATCATCTGGAATCCGGCGCACGACAAATGGTCCTGCACGTGGGCATGGAGGGATTGAAAAAAAGCGCACTTGCCAAAGCGCGAGCACACATCTGGTCCGCGCTGGAGCAAGCGGCGATCACCGGCGTTCCGAGCGCCATGCTGAAGGCCGCACTGCGCAATATCCGTTTTGATCAGCGGGAGATTAATGGCGACGATGTTCCGTATGGACTGCACCTTCTGCTGTCGGCGTTACCGGCAGCCATGTTGGGCGGCGATATTGTCGATGCGTTCGACGTCGAGCCGTACCTGCGGACACTGGATGCGGAGGTCGAGGATCCGCAGTTTTTCAAGGACATGGTCAAAACCTTGATCGACTCTCCAGCCCGTCTCGAATCGACCGTCTATGCCGATGCAGCATTTGCTTCCCGACGTGCGGCGCTTGAAGAGCGCCGGTTGGCGGCGATCGCTGCAAGCCTGACAGAGGCGGAGCGTACGCGTATCGTGCAGGAGTCGGCCGACCTGCTGGAGCAACAAAGAAAAGTCGTCAACAAGGATGTGCTCCCGCGCATTTTGCCGTCTGCAATATCGCCCATGGCACCCCCAAGCCTGCCGGTGCCGGACCCAAATGAACAAGTCGTCGTGCTTGAGGTCGAGACCAATGGCATAGCCTATGCGACCATCCTGTATGACATTTCTGATTTCAGCGCAGAAGAATGGCCCTGGTTGAATCTCTATGCGGGGCTGGTGCCGCAACTCGGTATGGCCGAAAGGGGATATGAAGAAAGCAGCGCATGGCGTCAGGAGATGGTGCCGGACTTCAGCATTGATGTCGCCGCCAGCCAGCCGATCGCTGCGGGCGCGCCATTGCAGATCTTCGTGGAATTCTCCGCAAAGGGACTGCACGACGAGCTGCAGAATATCGCGACCGTGCTCCTGCAATCGATTGCGGCTCCCCGCTTCGACGAAGTCGAACGCATGGCATTCCTGATCGATAGTCACGTACAGGATGTGCATGACGACCTCGCGGTCAAAGGAGAAACCTATGCCTCGTTATGCGCAACAGCGCCGCTGTCGATACATGAACACTTCAAAAATGTGATGGAAGGCGTGGCAGGCCTCCCCTTTTATGGCTTGCTGCGGCGGCAAATACAGGATGAGAGCGGCATACGGGAAATCGCCGAAAAACTGGCGGCAATGCATGCGAAAATTACCGCCAGCCCCGCCTACATCATTGTCACGGCAGAAGCGCCATCGGCCTTATCGACATTGCTGGCACCCGCCGTCAGCCGGCCGACGCGGCCCCTGGCAGAGCCGGAAACCCTTCCCCTGGATCCTCCTGCCAATACCGTCTTGCACGCAGCGGCCCAGGTCAACCACTGTTATGCAGCATGGCCCGCGCCTAAACTCGGGCATCCTGACGCACCCGCCTGTGCTGTGCTGGCGGAGTGGCTCACCAATGAAGTTTTGCACCGGGCCATACGCGAAGAAGGCGGCGCTTATGGCGCAGGCGCGGCATACGATGCCATGACTGGCGTGTTTCGGATGATATCCACGCGCGATCCGCGCCTGCTCGGCACCTATGCCGATTTTGACGCCGCGATCGCGTCGGTGCTCAGCGCGGAGTTGACGCAGGAAAGTATCGAAGAGGCGATTATCTGCGTCATACAGAACCTGGACAAACCACTTCCTCCATACAGGCACGCCATGCGCTCCTGGTCACGCAAGCGCATGGGCATCACTGATCAGATGCGCAATCAATTTCGTGCAGGCGTATTGGCATGCACCGCAATTGATGTGCGCTTGGCGGCGAAAGCGTGGCTTCATGGGCACACACCAAGCCGTTGTGCCTTTGCCGGAGACACTTCCACCGAGCGAGGCGACATGCGCGTGTTGCATCTGGCGCAGTTATTGGAATAACCTCGCTTAATGCCGATCCACTTACCACCTGAGCTGCCATGACTGACGCCCCGCCATTCGATCCCCCTTATTTTTCGGTTGAGAGGACTGCGCAAGGTGTGCGGGTCATGGAGACCCGCGCCGACGGCAGCCGTCAGGAGCGGACGGTCCCGATTGGGGAAGCGGCTGGACTGCTGATCGAGGCTTCGAATAGCCCGCCGGCGGCATCCTTAGCCACGCGTAGTGTCCCGAAAAAGAGCGCGCGATCGCCTTCTGGCATGCCGCCAGGCTCTACTCCGATCTCGGTCCCCTTCGCCGAGAAGGATGGAGCCAAGAAACTTGGTGCGCGCTGGGATGCCGAGCGTCGGTCATGGTATGTCCCACCTGGAATCGACGTTTCCTTGTTCAGCCGCTGGCGCATCGACGAAGCCGATTTGTAAACTCCCAGTGACCAGGCACGGCTGAAATCCCAGGATCAAAACGCCGTCGGGAAAACTACAGCAGCACATCCTTCAGCAATTCCCTTGCCACCGCATCGTCATCCGTACTCAAGGCCACAAAACAATAGCCGTCCTGCCTTTGCAAGGTGCTGATGCCCCTGAGCGACAGCTTTGCATCCTTCAGTTCCCGGGTCACGCGTGCCAGCGCGCCGGGCTGGTCGGGAATGCGGATGGTGATCAGGTCGTCGGATACTGCCCGCATGCCGTGCTGATGAAACAGGTGCATCGCATCGTCGAGCCGGTCAACGACCAGCTCGAAGACGGCGAAGCGGTCCACCACCTCGCCTTCGATCTTCTGGATGTTGATGTTCTGTCCGGCCAGCAGATCGACGATGTCAGCCATCGCGCCGGGCTTGTCTTCGGTGATCAGCTTGATTGATTTCATGCCTGTTCCTCCACGATGTCTGCGATCAGCGCGTCGATGAGCGCCTTGCTCGTGCCCGGCGCGACAATCAGGTGGCTCACGTCCTGGGTCGCAAGCTGCCATTTGTTCTTGACGGTGTCGCTCACTCGCGGAAACACCACGGTCAGCGCGTTCTCGTTGCGCCATGCGGCGATGCCCCGCGCGTTCATGGCCGCGACTGCATAGCCTGCCAGTTCCTGGCAGCGTGCGAGGCGCTTGCGCAGGCCTTCCTCTCCCATGGACTTGACCGCGTACCACAGGATCAGCGGCGTGAAAGCATTGCGCGAGCCGGTGATGGTGGTGTCCATGCTGCCGATGTAGCCGATGCTGCGGCCGATACGCTCGACGTTGCGTTTTCTGGCGATCACGACGCCGCATGGCATGGGGGCACCGATGAACTTGTGGCCGCTGAGCGCGATGGAATCGGCTCCGTCGGCGAAGTCGAAGGCGGGCTTGGGCTCGAGGAACTGCGCGAACGGGCCGCAGAACGCGGCATCGCTGTGGATGTAATGATCGCGCATCACCAGTTCGCGCAGGATCTCCTGGATGCGCCGGATGTCGTCGCGGCCCTCTTTCATCGTGGTACCGATGTTGGCGAAGATGATGGCCGGCACGTCGCGGTGCAGGCGGATGCTTTCCTTCAGGTCCTCGTAGTCGATCTCGCCGTTCTTCTGCGCCCGGATCATGATGTGGCGCAGGCCGAGGAAATGCACGTTCTTGGCCACGCTGTAATGCGTCTCCTCGGAGAAGTACACGATGCCGTTGGGGTACAGCTCGCGCGCGAGGTAGAGCCCGTACAGGTTGCCCTCGGTGCCGCCATTGGTCACATAGCCCCAGTAATCGTTCGCGGGTGCCTTGAACATGGCGGCGAAGAAGTCGATGACCTCGCGTTCCATTTCACGGCTGCCGACGCGATAGGTGCTGGCCTGGAAGGGGTCGCCGATGTTATTGGCGGGGAACTGGAGGAATCGATACAGCGGCGCGTAGTCGAAGTCGCGCGCGACGGGATAGCCGAGGGCGCCCTCGGTGGCCTCCTTCATCGATGCGTACAGGGCATCCAGGCGGGTCTGATCTTGGGGGGTTAGCATGGTGGTCCTCTTGTCTTGTGGACAGGATTGCAGGCGGCACGGGCCGTTTTGCAACGACAGGGTATGTCGTGCAGGCCGTATCATAATCGTTTGCGCGGAATTTTTCGATGGGACGGCGCTGAATGTGCTGGCCGCGCGGCCTTCTGGTGTCGACGCCCGCCGTCTGCCCTTGCGTCCGTAGATCGGCGCGCTTGCGACCTTGATCAGCTTGCCGCGCACGTATGAATAAGGCTATATAACGGCCCTGATCAAGACAACCGTGAGGGGCTAATGTCGGCTTTTGTCTGACGAGATATTGCATTGGCCGGCCGGTTCTGGCCGCGTGCTGCGTATCGTTGCCACTTCTCATTCAGCCGCCTGGGGGCTCATAGCAGCCTCAAATGAAGCCGGAAGACCCGTACCGCTTCTATCTACATAGCGTAAGTGCCAAATTATCAATGTCCCGGCACCAATCGTTGAATCTTCCTTCGATAGACAACGATTCGCGTCTTACTTAAGCTAAGGCACCACAGAGGACAATTTTCCCGCACGTTCTTAGCCTGTCATGAAACCTGAAGATCAAATAGATTATTCGACCTTGGTGCCATCGAAGCGGCGGATGGCATTTGCCGCAATGTTCATCACGGTGCCGATGCTGATTATCGGACTGTTACTGGGACTGATCGTGTATAACGCACCCCAAGGTGCGCTTGCAGTCGTACTGGGCGATGCGTTCCTTACTGGCGGGGCGAGTGCCTTCAGCGCTCCCGGCAACGAGTTGCTTGCACTAAAGGCCGGCATCGTGTGGGGTGCATGTCTTGCATTTCTTATCGGCCCGTTCATCTTCGTGGCTTGGCTGATGTACCACGCCAGGAAGGAATACAACCGATTGCAGGCTGAGAACAGAAAGAAAGAGTATCGCCGCATCTATGCGGGAAAATCTCACGAATAAGCAATCGAATTTAAGTTCGCCCGGTTGGACGCCCTGAACGGCGATCGGTTGTCGCGTGCTGTTTTTGCATGCGGGCGACGAGACTTTTGATGTTGACTGGCAAGTAGTGCCAATCCGGGAGGCACGTTAACTTTGGGCATCGCGCCGTAGATATTCCCAAAGCCAAAGAGGTAGATCAAGGCTTGGTCTCACCGTCTGAATAGTATTTGTATTGAGCGGTGAGGGGGGGCAATTGCCTTAGCTCGGTGATTGGATCCCATTCTGGTTGCTGATGCCCATGTTTTCTATTCCAGGTTGAACCAACGTGCCAGTCCCTACTAAAGTGACGCCACGGTATCTTGCTCTCGTCATTGCTGTCCAGCTGTTGGCTTCGGGCGGTCTGGCAAAGGCAGAGAGTCTTGTCTCGGCGTACACCGGATCATCGTTCACGCGGCAGAGCGATTTGCATATTGTTCAAGGGGGAATCAGTCGCGATGTGACATTTCGAGATGTCGATTGGAGTGCGCGTCCGCTGCACCCCGCGCCGTACTACGGGCTGCGCTACACCCACTTCTTCACGACTTCACCCGCATGGGCGGTGGCTGTCGACTACACCCACTACAAAGTTTATGCAAAGACCGACAGGACGGTGCTCGTCCAGGGCCTGTGGAATGGTTCGACAGTGAATACCACGGCTCCGCTGGCAAACTATGTACAGCAGTTCGAGATTTCCCACGGGGTCAACATGTTGAGCATCAACGGCATCTATCGATGGCAGAACCTGGCGATCGCAACGGGCAAGCTTCAACCGTACGCAGGTATCGGACTGGTCTACTATTGGATGCATTCGGAGAGCACGGTCGGCGGTGTCTTTCACGAAACCAGCTATCAGTCTTCCGGCAACGGGCTCCAGGTGTTGGCGGGAGCGCAGTACAAAATCACGCCGCAGGTGTATGCCTTTGCCGAAGCAAAATTCAATCGGGCCAGGGCAGACGTCAACATCACAGATGGGCAGGCAGATACCCGGCTCAGGACGCTTCATGCATTGGTCGGCTTGAGCTACGCATTCTAGAAAGTAGAGCTGCTTCATATCTTCAACACGGACGACGCTGCCTTTCGTGCAGGAGTTGACAGACGAATGGTGGCCAGGGAGAGACGTGATGTTAATGCCGCGAATTTTCAGGGGATCATTGGTCGCTATCTGGCTGGCATGTGCTGTCCCGGCCGGAGGTGCGGAACTCACAGGCGGATCGGAAGCCGCCGATATGCCAATCAATACGCTGGCTGCAACCGGCGAAACCGGTTCATCACAGCAGCAGCGAAGCTTTCCTTCCGGTGTCTTTTCACCCAGCTATGGAACGCTTGTGCTGGACGATTTCGTCCATGTCATACGCTCTCCTTCGCAATGGACGGATGAAGAGTGGCGGCATGCGGGCATTGCTGCTGCCAGCGTGGTCGCAGTGGGCGCACTTCTGGATCGTAGAGCCTATGACCGGTCAGTCCGCATGCGCGCGCGCGAAAACGAACAGCGGGCCAAGAACTTCGAGCGCATCGGCACCAACGGCACCGTGCTGACAGTGCTTGGCGGCTTTTATATTGCCGGGCGTATGGGCAATGCCGAAAGCATGTACGTGGCGCAAGACGGATTGGCATCGTCCCTCATTGCGTCCGCAGTGATCACGCCGGCGCTCAAGCTGATCGTTGGCCGGAAGCGTCCCCGGGAGAACGAAGGCACGCTGACCCTGAGCCCTTTCAGCGACAAGAATTCTTCTTTCCCGTCCGGTCATACCACCCAGGCGTTTGTGCTCGCCTCGACGATTGCCAGCCATTATGACGAGTTGTGGGTCAAGAGCCTGGTGTATGGATTGGCCACCATGACGGGAGTGGCACGGGCATACCACGGCGCACATTTCACCTCTGACGTGGTGGCCGGGGCTCTGGTCGGAACCTACGTTGGAAAGTCGGTTGCGGCCTATAACTCTGCACGTCGCACGAACGTCAACTCAACGTTTTCCATCATGCCGACGATCACGTCGGGCACCTTTGGCATTGCGATGCAAGTGTCGTTCTAACTATCCGAAGTCAACGATGTGATCCACACGTTCACGCAAGATATGCGCTGGCTCATTAGCGTTTGCAAGTTGAGTCCGACGACCTGTATGGCTGCGCTTGCTACGAAATCATCAGGCAGCGATCCAGACAGTCATGCCCACCATCCGACGGGGGCGGCCGTCGCTACCAGCCTCCACACGCCGAGCAGCACAAAGACAGCGGCCATCAACTTGCCGAAGGCGATCAGCGCGAGCGGCATCAGGCACAGGAAGGCACTGCGCCGATGATCCCGCCGAGGCATCTTTCCGCGTCGCGTAGCGCGTGCCATGCACGCGTTCGTTCTTGAGGCTGTTGAAGAAGCTTTCCGACGATCTCGCGATTGGACAAGTCCAGCACGACTGCCAGATACAGCCAGCCCTCGTCGGTCCAGATTTAGGTCATGTCCGCAGTACATGCCGGGTTCGGCGCCGCCGGCAAATGGTGCCTGCTGTCGGTCGTCGCCTTGAAGCGTCGTACGTGGAATCTTTTTTCCTGCAGGTACTCAAATAAAGTCAATTAGCAGGTGAGACACGTGCTATTTACGTGAGTATCATCATGAATCCGCACGAGGATAAATGACTCCTTCCCCAGCAAATCGGCCTGTGCGGACATTCCTGAACTGGTTAGTTATCGCCTGCCTGCTGCCTGGTGTGATTGGCGCTGCGGGTCTATTCATTTACCAATACCAGCAAAGTCGCGCCGAACAGAAAAACAGTATGGTTCTGACGGCACGTGCCCTGGCGCAAGCCGTCGACAACGAGTTGCTGAAGGTCCAGGCGATAGCGGAAACCCTTGCCCGTTCTGAATTACTTGCCAAGCGCGAATTCGCTGCGTTTCACGAGCATGCCAGCGATGTCTTGGCGGGAGTCGGTGCCGGAAACAATCTGCTTCTTAGTGACGAAGAAAACCATCAGATCCTGAATACTGCCGTCGAATACGGCACACCCTTGCCACCTCGTAAAAGCACTGAACAGGTCCGTCGCGTCTTTACTACGGGAAAGCCGGCAATCTCAAACCTGTTCATTGGTTCCGTACTCAAGCGCCCGCTCATCAGTATTGATGTACCTGTCGTCGTGAATGGCAGGGTTGCGTATGTCTTGGGAATTGCCATGGTGCCGGAGAACTTCAACGCCATCCTGCAAGCGCAAAAGTTACCGTCCAACTGGATTTCCGCCGTATTTGACACCAGTGGCACCGTTGCGGCGCGCACGCTTTCGCCAGAGAAGTTCGTTGGCAAAAAGGCAAATGCCACTTTGTTGAAATCCATGATGGAGTCCGGCGAGGGATCCATCGAATCCACAACATTGGAGGGCATTCCGGTAGTGTCCTTCTATAGTCGAGCGCCCGCCACCAATTGGCGGGTCGCCATTGGTATTTCTCGCCAATCCCTTTGGACAGCCCTCGCACATGACCTGACCATGCTGGCGACAGGGGTGATTGCTCTTTTCGCGATTGGTGCCGCTTTGGCATGGTTGATGGGCCGGCGTATTGCCCACTCCATCACGGCACTTACCATCCCTGCCAGAGCACTAGGTGAAGGCAATGCGGCTCCGATTCCCTCCGTCGAAATCAAGGAAGCGGCTGAAGTGGCCTCGGCAATCCGGCGCGCCGCTGATTTGCTAAAGGCGAAAGATGTGCAGTTAACCGAAGCGCATCTCCTTGCAGGTTTCGGCACATGGACATGGGACCTCAGGACCAATGAAGTTGCTTCCTCAGAATCGATGCCCATTATTTGCGGACGCGACATTCCGGCCTTTCCCGAACAGCGAGGGACGCTGCTGACCGTTGAATCATGGGAACGCATCAATGCTGCCATGCAAGAGGCATTGAAGACCGGACAAGGCTATGACCTGGAAATACAGGTCAATCATGGTAGCGGTGTTGTCCGCTGGATGAATGCCAAATGTGAGGTGGTCCTCAATGAGCAAAATGAGGTCGTCGCTCTGCGTGGCATGCTTCAGGATATCCACGAGCGCAAGCACGCCAACGAACTGCTGCGTCAATCCGAGCAGGAACTTCGGAAATTCAAGTTTTTCAGCGATCACGCCAACGATTCGCATCTCCTTCTTGATACCGCCGGACGGGTGCGGTACGCCAATCAGCTGGCATCCGAGCGACTTGGATACAGCGAAGCAGAGTTGCTTCAGATGCACATTTCGGATATCGAGTCCCTGTATGCCGAAGACCGCTTTAAGGAAATATTTGCCCAAAGCAGACAAGGCCGCATTCAGCCTTTCGAAACAACGCACCGGCGCAAAGATGAATCGGTGTTCCCGGTCGAGGTCACCGCAACAGTCCTGGAACTCCATGGGGAATGGCTGATGTTTGCCACTTCCCGCGACATCACCGAGCGCAAGCAGGTTGAACAGCGCGTGCGCGACGCCGCGCTTCACGATACCTTGACCGGGCTGCCGAATCGCGCGCTCGTAATGGACTATTGTGAGCGAATGCTTGCGGCGGCCCAGCGTAATCACGGCCGGGGCGCATTACTGTTTATCGATCTGGACCGGTTTAAGCCGATCAATGACACATACGGGCATGAAACCGGAGACCGGGTGCTGCAGGAGGTCGGCAAGCGGCTGCGCGACTGCACGCGGCATGAGGACCTGGTTGGGCGCCTTGGCGGGGACGAGTTTGTCATTGTGCTGCCTCACATCGACGGTGACCACCGGCGCGCCAGGATCGTTGCTCAGCACGTCGTTGACAGTATTAGCCAGCCATTCCGAATCAATACGCTGGAATTGTCGATATCTCCTTCCATCGGCATCAGCTACTTCACCGAGCATGCGTCCGATGTCAATACCTTGATTCATACCGCCGATCTGGCCATGTATCAGGCAAAGCAATCCGGGCGAGCCAATTTTCACATCTATACGCCCGAGCTCGAGCAGCAAGCCAACCAGGCGCATCAACTGGAACTCAGGATGAGAAGGGCGCTTAAGAATGGCGGATTCAAACTTCTTTACCAGCCGGTCATCGATATCAAGAGTGGAAGACTGGCCGGGGCGGAAGCCTTACTGCGCCTGGAGGACAACGACGATGAACCCATAGGCCCCAACAGTTTCATTCCCATCGCGGAATCGGCCGGCTTAATCGGGCAACTTGGCGAGTGGGTGGCAGTCGAGGCATGCCGACAGCAAGAGGAATGGATGCGTCAAGGGCTAAAGGTGACGATGGCAATCAATGTCTCGCCACTGCAGTTACGGCAGCCCGCGTTCGCGGAGAAGCTAGGACGCATCATTACAGACTTGGGGGCCGATCCATCTTATCTTGAGCTCGAAGTGACCGAGAGTGCGATCATGGAAAACCTCAACGAGGCGATAGAGATTCTGAAAAAAATAAAGTCACTCGGAGTCAAGGTCGCTCTTGATGATTTCGGTGTCGGCTATTCGAGTTTGAGTAGCCTGACCAACCTGCCGCTAGACAAGCTGAAGGTAGACCAGTCGTTTGTTCAGCACATTGAGCGTGACCAGGCGAGCCGGGCTGTGACCGAAGCGATTCTTGCGCTCGGCCACAGCCTGAAACTGGATGTGCATGGCGAGGGCATTGAGTCGGAAAATGCCCTGCTTTACCTGGAAGAACACGGCTGTAATCAGGCACAGGGATATTGGTTCAGCCGTCCGTTACCACCAAATGAGTTTGTGCGCTGGTACCACGAGCAATGGGAGGCCGGAGCAAGTTCCAGCGGCTGGGATCGACTGAAGCGCATGTGGTCCCCAAGAGAATAGTTACTCAATTCCTATCCGCCAGGATTCAGTATCACACTGCGCCGCAAAAGCTCGATGAAGCGGTTATGCTGAACCAGGTCACCAGCCACTGCGCCTTGCCAGTGCCTTAAGCCGCTTGCGACCTGATCGATCTTTGTGAGCAGCCGGGCGCGCTCTTCCTCGAAAATGTCCTGCAGGTCGTTCACCGTTATGTCTGGTGATACCAGCTGATTCTGTCTACGCTCCAGTTCGGCAAGAACTGCTTCTGTCCGGCCGAGTTCAAAAAGTAGTGTCTGCTTTAACGATAGCAAACCAGATACATCTCGCCAATTGATAATCATTTCGCACCTCTTGTGCTATGCAAGGGATGATTGACAACGCCGACGAAAGTTCACGCAGACAGAGTCGTCAAGCCTGAACCGCGATCGATCGAAGTTGTCAAAAAAACTTATGGCCTTGTACATTTCTTCCAGTGCACAAGACAGGCTAATAAAGAAAGTGTGGAGATGCCTGCGAATACTGTTCTCGTCATTACTGGTGAAGCCGCAGATGCAAACTTGATTCGGGCCTCGTTGGCAGCGGCGCGCGACGGCCCGTTTGCTACGGAATGGACACCTGATTTGTCGACAGGACTTTCACGACTGCGCACGGGAGGTGTCGACATCGTACTGGTCAACCTGTTTCTCCCGGATAGTAGCGGCGCCGAGACCTTCGACGCGTTGTTCAGCTTGGTGCCGTCAACGCCGATAATGGTACTGTGCGACGAGGAAAACGAGCCAGCGGCGATCGAAACTGTGCAGCGTGGGGCACAAGGATATCTTTCCAAAGGCTTTTTCCCCAATGCGCTGATTCCTCAGGCGTTAAGGAGCATCATCCAACGCAAGAAGGTCGAGGAAGCGTTGTACCTCGAAAAGGAGCGCGCGCGCGTGACGCTTGAGTGCATCGGCGACGGCGTGCTCAGTACCGATGTCTCATGCAAGGTGACCTATCTCAACATGCAGGCGGAACGGATGACGGGATGGGCGCGCGAGGAAGCGCGCGGCCGACCGATTGCCGAAGTTCTTAAACTCATCGATGGCGAAACCCGAGAACCGGCGAGAAACCCGGTAGAGTTGGTTATTGCAAACGGGAAAAATATGGCCTTGTACGCCAGGTCGGTGCTGGTCCGGCGAGACGGACTAGAAATCCCGGTGGAGGACTCGGCGGCACCGATTTTCGACATGGCCGGTGCAATCACGGGCGCTGTCGTCACGTTCCGGGACGTATCCGAGACCCGGGCAATGGCCGATAGAATGGCGCACCTTGCGGAACACGATTACCTCACCGGTTTGCCAAACCGTCTCTTGTTCAACGACCGCCTCGCGCAGGCGACGGCTTATGCAAAGCGCCACCAGACCAAAGTCGCAGTTTTGTTTTTGGACCTCGACAACTTCAAGCATATCAATGATTCATTGGGGCATACGATCGGCGACAGGCTGCTCGAATCCGTGTCGAAGCGCCTGGTGGCACAGGTGCGCCAGTCAGATACTGTCAGCCGCTTGGGCGGAGACGAATTCGTCATCATGATCCTGGAAGAATCGCATACCGAGCATGCGAACATTGCCGCAGAAAAGGTTCTCAGGGCGCTGGCAGAGCCGCATGTTATTTCGGGGCATGAACTTCATATAACGACAAGTATCGGCATCAGTGTCTATCCCTCCGACGGAGAGGATGTCGAAACACTGATCAAGAATGCCGATACCGCGATGTATCACGCGAAAAGGAACGGACGCAACGACTTCCAATTCTTCAACAACGAGATGAATGTCTGGGCAGTTGAGAGGCAAGCAACCGAGGCCGACCTGCGGAAAGCCATTGATCGGAACGAATTTGTTCTGCATTACCAGCCCAAGATCGACCTTGCGTCGGGACAAGTGACTGGTGCCGAGGCGCTGGTACGGTGGCTCCACCCACGGCGAGGCGTCGTCTTTCCGGATTCATTTATCCCCGTAGCAGAGGACTCCGGCCTCATCGTGGCGATAGGGCGAATCGTTCTTCGAGGCGCTTGTCAGCAGGCTAAGACATGGCTGGACCAGGGACTCGGCTCCTTTGTTGTTTCCGTGAACGTCTCGGCATTGGAATTTCGGGACAAGAACTTTATCCGGAGCACGCGCGAAGCGCTTCAGGAGACCGCGCTGGACCCGTGTTTTCTCCAAATCGAATTGACCGAATCCGTATTAATGCGAAACGTCGATTCCAGCATCCCGATTCTTCACGAACTGAAGCAGCTCGGCGTACAGCTCGCCGTCGACGATTTCGGGACCGGCTATTCAAGCCTGAGCTATTTAAGCCGGCTGCCGATTGATGTCCTGAAGATCGACCAGTCGTTCGTGCAACGGATTTCCTCGAAGAGCGATGACTGCATCATTGCAAGTGCCGTCATCAGCATGGGTGCAAGCCTCAGGCAAAGGGTCATTGCCGAGGGAGTGGAGACGCAGGAGCAATTAAATTTTCTGAATACGCACCGGTGCAATGAAGGACAGGGTTTCCTCTTCAGCGCCCCGGTGCCAGCGGAAGAGTTTGGAAGGCTCATCAGGGAATGTGTCGTCACGCCAGCTCGCCCGCAGTAGCCGCGCCACTGCATGATGGGACGACTGGAGTGCCAGAAAGTGTCGTAGCCGCGAAGGCGATAGCAAGATAGCGTGTTACGTTCATCCGGCCTTTATTGGGTGACATGTGTGAACATTCAGTGTGCCTCGATTGCCGTAATGAAGCCCGCCTCAATACAGCGAGCAATTAAATGCAAACAGACAAACGAGCCGCTACCGTAGCTTCTATTTGTCGACGGCCTTGGCGGCGGAGCCTGGGATCCGCATTGGTTACGGCGGCCTGGACGCCGGCCGGCGTTGGCGACAGCGCGCCTGAGGAGCGCGCATAGCAAGTCGCATCATCACGTCGGTACCGGGTTCTGACGTCGTTGCTGGTACCAGCGCATGAATTCGAGTGCCGGCATCGGCCGGCTGAACCAGTATCCCTGTGCCTGATCGCATCCATGCTCCTGTAGATAGCGTAGCGCGTTTTCCGACTCGATTCCCTCGCCATGGACTTCGAGATTAAGGCTTCGGCCCAGCGCAATAATGGCGTCCGTCACAGACCGGCTCGCCGCGTCGTTTTCCAGGCTGCGAATAAACGATTGATCGACCTTGAGCTTGTCAATGGGCAAGTGCGTGAGGCTGCTCAGGCTGGAATAGCCGGTGCCAAAATCATCGAGGGCAACACGCATCCCGAGCGATTTGATCCTGTTCAGGATCGCGACGGCCTCATCGAGATTATCCATGATCGCGCTCTCGGTCACCTCGATCTCCAGGCGTTCGGCGTCAACGCCGACGTCAGAAATAATGTCGCGCAAGGTATCCGCAAAGTTTTGATGGCGGAACTGCAGCGGCGACACGTTGATCGCGATCGTCAGGTCCAGCCCTTGCTCCGCCCACTGTTTATGCTGGCGGCACGCCTCGCGGGCGACCCACTTGCCGAGTTCCGCAATCAACCCGGACGATTCAGCAATGGGAATAAACTTGTCTGGTGAAATGTCTGTCCCGGACGGGAACGACATGCGGACAAGCGCTTCCGCGCCAATCAGTTCGCCGCTTTTGACGTCCACCACTGGCTGGTAATGTAACTGCAGGCCGCCATCGCGCAACGAGTTGCGCAGCCGCGCTTCAATCAGAAACGCGCCTTCGGTCTCTCGCTCAAGGGCGGCGGTATAGCACTGGTAGTTCGCCCTACCAGAGCGCTTGGCGTGGTACATCGCACGATCCGCGGTGTTAAACAACTCTTCGACATCCAGCGCATCGTCAGGAAAGAAGCTGACGCCAATCGACGCGCAAATGCCCAACTCAATCCCGTTGAATCGAACCGGGGGTTCAAGGCGCTGGATAATGTGCTCAGCGACGCTTCGTGCACGCGAATGGATTTCCTTGAAATTGGGCACGACAATGACAAACTCGTCGCCGCCCAAGCGGCCGACCATGTCTTCTTTTCTTGTACAGCCCAGGAGTCTGATAGCCACCTCACGTAAAACGCGGTCACCTGCTTCGTGCCCGTACAGGTCATTAATCGTCTTGAACCTGTCCAGGTCGATATAGAGCAAGGCCGCGCTACCGTGGCCGCGCTTGGCCGCCGCCAGGACGCGTGCACAGTATTCGAGAACGAGGGTCCGGTTAGGCAAGCCCGTCAGGACGTCGTGGAGCGCGGCATCCCGCACGCGTTGCTCGGTGCGCTTTTGTTCGTTTATATCCTGCATCATTCCGTGCAGGTAGGTGACTTCCCCGGCTTCGTTGCGCACCGCCTCGCACCGCGACTTCATCCATAGCACTTCACCGTTGCCGTGAATAACCTGAATCTCAAGGTCATATCCCTTGCCGGTTTTCATTGTCTCTTCCGTGGCAAGGCGAATGCGTTCCCAGGACTCTTTCGTCAACAGCGTGCCACGTTGCTGGGCGAATGGCGGGAATTGGCGACCACAGATTTCGATAAGTGAATCGGACGCGCTGATCTCGTCCGCTGCAAGGTTCCATGACCAGGTGCCAAGCTTTGCCAGCCGATGGGCCTCTTTGAGCTCGGCATCCCTCTTTTGCAGGATGACGGCCGCCTTCGTAATTGCGGCAGCAATATCGGCCGATTCTTTAATATCCGGCTCGGGGACCTTGCTTGGCGTCCCTGTCCCAAGCGCTTCGGCGGGCGCGACGAGGGCTTCCAATGCGCGGGTGACTCTCTTGCCCATTAATGACGCAACGATCAGGCCAAAAACAAAGACCGCCGCAACACCGATTGCGACAAGGGTCAGCCCGCGTACCAGCGGGCTGACGATATCGGCGCGCGGAACGCCGATAGCCACCCGCCAACCGGTACGTGACGACAAACTATAGAAATACCTCGCCTCGCGCCCTTCAAGCGTCGTCGCGTCGATCGAGCCCTCACCGGTGTTGGCGATGGCGGCCAGCAATTGCGCTGACGGTTTCGCGGCCACCCATCGGTCAGGATCATGTGAACGAGCAACGATGGAGCCGCTCGAATCCAGTATTGCCACAATCCAGCCGTCGGGCAGGCGTTGTGCACGCAGCAGCTCGTTGAACTCTTGGGGAAGGATGCCGATACCAAGCGCATATGCAACTTGCCCGTCGTGGATGACCGGCACATAGACACTCATGATCGGGCGCTTCAGGACCGATCCCACAAATATATTGGAAATCGCCGGTTTTCCTGTGACAAACACTGACTTCAGCTGAGCTGTTGCAGATTCCGCCGGCAGCGCGTTCCCGAAATCGACTGCCGTATTGAGAAGCAACCTGCCGTCCCGGTCCCGCAAAACAACGTTAACGGCATGGCCGGATTGGGCGAGCACCTCGCGCGCCAACGCATGGAATCGGGAAAGATCGGCCTGTTTAAGCGGTACGGCGGCGGCAAGCGCATGCGCCATGGATTGTGTACGCGCGAGAAGGTTATCGGATGCCTCGGCCAGGGCGCGCGCGGTCTGAATCGTATCTCTTTCGCGCTGCCTGTACTCATTGCGGTATTCGTATCCCATTAAGAAAACCGCGCCAATGATGCCGGGAAGCACGCATGCAAGTACCAGACGGTTGAGCACTGCGTGAACCGATAAGGTCGAGGCCCGTGGCTGGTCGGTGCGTCTGGATCTCATCATAGGGCCATGCCTGTCTCCACCGGGGAGGCAGTTTGACCGTGATTCATATCTAAAATTTCACCAGCGACAATTTTTCGCGGTTCGCCGTCGCAGGCGTGCGGTTGAGGCGAAAAGACCACCGAGAAAGGGAAGAGCAAGACCGCAATTAGTCAAAGAAACGCGGGGCATAGGTCTACGTTCTGAGGTTCGAAGCGGTGATGATCGCCGCATCAGGAAGATTCAGATTGATCAGGATATTCGATTCGTCCGGGACGATCCCCGAGGGGACGACCAACAAGATGGATGCCCGGCTGTTGACCCAACGCCGATCCTACAATTGACGGTTTTCCTTCGGTCCATTATCCGGGTTGCTGCTTGGTTGCCTCAGGGCATGTTGGTTTTCATTGCGCCCGCTTGAGCATAACCTCGGCCGAACCGCCGCTTGAAGCAGAAGGGGTTACCCATTTCAGCTCATCTCTGGAAATGCTGAATGGTCTCTTCTGATCAATGCCGTTCCAGTTGGGGAACGTGCTGGCTTCTATATGAAAGGTAATACTCTTATCGGCTTCATTAACTTCGTATTTACCGAAGTGCGCGATGGACCCTTGCACGACAGCCTTATACTCGTCATTCGTGCCTTCATTGCGGTTGCCGGAAGCGAACTTTGGTTGGTCCGCGCGGCTGGTCATCAATACATAATTTCCCTGGTTGTCGAACGTTACACGGCCTTGTGGATTAGGGCCGAACAAGGGCACTCTGCTCCCATCCGGCCGGATGTTATCCACGGATATGTATTTCCATGTTCCGACAATCTGTTCCTTGAGAGATTTCTGCTGCCCGATCGCTTCGTGAGAGAGGGCTCCAATGCCGAGAAATAAAAGTGTTGGCGCAGAAACAGAGAGGGCGTTAGACAAGTTCATGGCTGGCTCGCTCGAATTAAGTCAATGTTTCATCGTTCCTGCAGTCCCGCATGTCACAGTGTTTGCAGATCGAGTGCTTGTTCGCGGTATTTTCACGATAGGCTGACGCAAGACGATGCCTTTAACCTAGCGCAAGCCGGCAACTTAGCCATGCGGGTTACTTCAGGCTTCGACGCAGCCGGATGACCGCTTCTGGCCGCTTTGAGCTGCATTCCAGCCGGTTCAGACTTGGCTGCATATCGCGGGACGCGACCCAATGCAACCGAGTCGTTTCCGCTGACGAGCATCGATAATGCGGTGATCGTCTATAAGCAACCGTCAAAGGCGAGATAAATTGATAACACACCGTACCGGGACGCAGCCAAACCTGCGACAAACCCCAGTATTGCATTATCAACGCGGTCCGTTCGCCTGCGCCGTGTTACGGCCGATCAGCAGCCATGCGCTGATCGAACTCGCCAGCGCGAGACACGCAGAAAGCAGCATCACCCAACGGAATCCGTGCACAAAGGAATTCGCGACCGCCGCTCTAATCGCTTCTTTCTCGGCAGCGGCCGTCGTTTCAGGGAGCTCGATCGCAGCCAGTCTGTTTTCTTGCGCCATCGCTTGCTGCACAACCGATGGCGTCACCTGCATCTCGGCGACGGCTTTGGCAAACGCGTGGCGGAATGCAATGCTCATGACCACGCCGAATACGGCAATCGACAACACCGCCGCAATGCGCGATACCGCATTGTTGATGCCTGAAGCCACTCCCGCGAGATCAGTGTCGAATGCATTCATCACTGTTGTGGTCAGCGGTGCAACACAGACCGTCATGCCAAAACCCAATACCAGCACGGCAGGAAAGAATGTGAGCCAATAGCTGCCGCCGACGCCAGGAACAGCCAGCAATGAAAAACCGATCGAGGCGACTGCGGGACCAACCACCAGCGGCCTTTTTGCGCCGTAGCGGTCAACCAGTCCGCCGGCCCAGCGTGACAGGGCGAACATGGTCAGGATGAACGGCAGCAACGCCGATCCGGCCGCGACTGCGGAGTAGCCTTGTACCTGGATGAGGTTAAGAGGCAGAAAGTACAGACTTCCACCCAGCGCCGCATAGAGAAGCAACGTAAGCAGATTGGCCCCACTGAAATCCGGAGAGCGAAACAGGTGCAACGGCAGCATTGGTGAAGGGTGCCGACTCTCGACGACGATAAAACCCGTCAGCATGATGACGGCAAGCAGCAGCGTACCAATGACATGCCGGTCATTCCACCCGGACGACGACGTTTCGATCAGCCCGAACACGAGTGCGCCCAATCCGCCACTCGCCAATCCGGCGCCGGCCCAATCCGTTCTAGCTGCCGTACGGTTTCTTTCTCCCGCGGGGATGAACCTGAACGAGAGTACGAGCACGATCGCGGCAAACGGAATATTGAGGAGGAATGCATAGCGCCACGACCAATGCTCGATAAGAATGCCCCCGATGACCGGACCAAGCGCCGCGGTGATCGCCGTCCAGCCGGACCAGGTGCCGATGGCTTTGCCACGCACATCCTCCGGAAATGAAGCGCTGATCAGCGCAAGGCTTCCCGGTACCAGAAGTGCGCCGCCGATGCCTTGCATCGCCCTGGCCGCCAGCAATTGCCCAATGCTGTCGACGCTCGCGCACCACACCGATGCGGAACCAAACAGCGTCACGCCAAGAGTGAAAATCCGTCGTCGTCCGAACCGGTCGCCCGCGCTTCCGCCAACGAGCAGCAGCGACGCCAGAAACAGGGCATACGATTCAACAATCCATTGAACCTGTGCCGCCGTTGCGCCGAACTCCCGCTGCAGCGCAGGAAGCGCCACATTCACAACGGTGCCGTCGATGAACACCATGCTTGATGCCAGGATCGTCGTTGCCAGAACCCAAGGACGTGCCGACACGCTACAAGGCGTTTCCGCCGCAGCGCTCGCGATCAAGGCCTCGTCACAGGCGGAAGAAGTTGCCACACTCATCTTTTGCACCTGCTGCTCAGTCTATACGTTGGCGGATGCCTATGAAGCGCCGGTGCCCCTGCCGGCTGACGCAATTGACTGACATCAAACCTTGTGATGTTTGCGGCACCGTCATCGGCCAATCGCTGCTCGCAATGCTACAAGTAGCATGAAAGCACTTCACGGGTATTCGTGATGACGCTTGGACATAGAACCGACCGCAGGCGTCGCAGCCGATTGCGCTCCGGAGCTGATGATCTTTTGCGCCGATGAACACAGGACCATTGACATTGCCGGGGAAAATTGCAGTCGTCGCATTCTGCATGCAGCTTGCGGCGGACGTTGTTCTGGCCGATGACGTACTTCGCATCGGGTCGAAGCGCTTCACGGAGTCGTACATCCTCGGCGAAATCCTTACCCAATCCGTGCAAGCCACCACGCGCGCCGAGCACCGCCTCGGATTGGGCAATACCGCGATCGTGTTCGAAGCGCTCAAGACAGGCGCAATCGACGCTTACCCTGAATATACGGGAACCATTTCCCATGAAATCCTCAAGCGCAAGGACATCGACTCGCTGGAGGACATGAGCAAGGCGCTTGCTCCCTTGGGAATCGGCGTCGGCATCCCGCTCGGCTTTTCGAATGGCTACGCGCTGGCGACTCGCCGGGATGCGCAGGTCAGCCGGGTGAGCGGGCTTGAACATGCGCCGGGCATGACGATCGGCCTGTCGCACGAGTTCATCGGCCGCATCGATGGCTGGCCCGGCCTTGCGAAGCGATACGGCCTGCAGCAGAAGCCGATCGGACTCGACCACGGACTTGCTTATGAAGCCCTGACAGCGCGTCAGGTCGATGTGATCGACATCTATACGACAGATGCAAAACTCAGACAATATCCTTTACGCATTCTCGATGACGATGCTGGCTATTTTCCGCGATACGATGCCGTGCTCCTGTTTCGCCTCGATCTTGCGGAGCGCTTTCCACGCGCATGGAAAGCGTTGCAGGGACTGGAAGGCAAGATCAGCCAGGACCGCATGGTTTCCATGAATGCCGCGGCGGAAATCGATGGCAAGTCCTTCAAGGACATTGCCCGATCCTTCCTTCATGCGGCATCTGCCCGAACAGATAACACAGATGCCACTCCAGGCTTTGCCGACAAGCTGTTCGACGAAAGCTTCTGGCGCCTCATGCGCGACCACATCACCCTGGTTCTGCTGTCGGTGAGCATGGCTGCATTGGCCGGAATTCCGCTCGGGGTGCTGGCTGCTTTCCAGCCGCGCCTGCGGCAAGCGGTCATGGCGATCGTCGGGGTTTTGCAGACGGTACCTTCGCTGGCTCTGCTCGCGATGCTCATTCCCTTGCTGGGCACCATTGGTACGGTCCCGGCTCTCGTCGCGCTCTTTCTGTACGCACTGCTGCCTGTGGTGCGCAACACGTGCACTGGCATCGAGCAGATCAGTCCCGGACTGCGCATGGCGGCGCTTGCCTTGGGAATGCGCACCTGGCACCGTCTCCTGCATATCGAGCTGCCGCTGGCGCTGCCCGTCATTCTTGCAGGCCTCAAGACCGCCGCGGTCATGAGCGTAGGCACCGCGACCATTGCCGCCTTCATCGGCGCCGGCGGTTTCGGCGAACGTATTGCAACCGGGCTCGCAGTGAACGACAACGACATGCTGCTCGCCGGCGCATTACCTGCGGCGTTTCTGGCCCTTGTCATTCAAGGACTGTTCGAATTGGGAGAGTGGACGCTGCGGCGGCGTCCATGAATCTGAGCAAATTGTCAAAGAGCCCATTTCGGCTGGGCGCGAGGCGCAAGAGCTCTCTGCAGAATGGGTGCCTGGCAAGTCCTTGCCATCGCAGGCACTGACCTGGAAGGCGAAGCCCTAATTCACCGTTCGATCCAGGCGACCGAGTTATTAGCGTTACAAAGGTGTGAAAGTAATGGCACCGTGCCAAAGGTTATTGGCCGCGCCGAGCCTGTCCATCTCCAGCCGAGGTCGGCTGCTCTAGGCCGGGTTTCAGACCTTCAGTTTTCAGCCTTGAACTGGGGCACGCGACCCGAAGCAGACGTAGTCTAGCCCCAATAGCTGCCGTTCGAGTGTTTACTTCGGGAGAATCGGAAATGTTAAGGGAAGCCATGGTTTATTCACTGGAACGCTCTCACACCCCTTGTAACCATACTGCTGCGTGTGACGGACTTATAAAAACTGTCGTGAACTCCCAGAATAAGCAGAGAGGGATGAGCCAATACTTCACGGGAGCCCGCTGCACCGGGCGAGAATGCGGACGTTGAATCAATGGCAGGCAGGGCACTCTCGCCAGCCTCGTCGAGGCCAAGGGCAATCCGCGCTTGATGGACATGCACCGCATTCGAAAGTGGTCCGTTCAAGCGATGCGGATCGTAGGGTTCGATACGGCGGCCGCGCGGGCCCGGGCTGCCAGAAAATATGAAGAGCGTGAAGCTATGGAAGCTTACCGTATTAACGCGCAAGCATGAGCAGGCAGCCGAGGATTTCGGCGGAGTGTGACCGCCCGTTTCGCAATCCTGTGCCGGGGCCCGTCGTCCAGTCGTATTCAATCCACGGCTGCGGATAATAACGGGCATCGCCGATTAGAGACAGGACGGTTTATTCCAGCGGCGAAGAGACCGAGCCGTGGGAAATCGTGACCTGCATCTTGCTTGCCTTTTCTGGACGGATGTAGCCACTCGTTTCTTTAGGCAGAACGGCAAACATGGCCAACGGAAAGAGACAGTGATGTCGGCTGAAATTCCTCCCGCAAATGGGAAGGCTGACACAGCGATGAAGTGCATCGAAAGAAGGAGAAGCGAAATGAAAACAGATCAGGAGCAATCACATTGCCTGCAAAAAGAGACGCGTCAGAACTGGCCATTCATGACGCTGCACCAGCGCTTCGAACAAGTCGTGGTGCTCGTATTGAGCGTGATCATCGCCCTGGTCATCGCCATCGCATTGCTGCAGCTGGTGACCCGCCTCATACCGCTGTTGCTTGGCGGAGCGCTTGATCCGCTGGACCACGAGGTGTTCCAGGCAATGTTCGGCATGATCATGACGCTGCTGATCGCATTGGAGTTCAAGCACTCGATCATTCGCGTCGCTTTGCGCGCCGAAGGAATCGTTCAGGTCAAGACCGTTATTTTGATCGCGCTTCTGGCCTTGATCCGCAAGTTCATCATCCTGGACATTCATACCACCGACGCGGCGACCATCGCGGCGCTGGCGAGCGCCACGCTGGCGCTCGGGATTGTCTATTGGCTGTTCAGGGAAAGGGAAGACAGGCAATCGAAGCCGCTGGAATGAACGACAGGAGCGACTCATCCGGCGTTTCGCGGCGACGCACTTGCGGCTTGCATGCTCAGCCCGGATTCGGCATGCCATGACCGAGCCGTGCGCGCATCGCGTTCAATTCCATTTCCAGTTCTTCGATGCGCTGTATCAGGGCCATCGCCAGGGTCATGCCATGCCGGTCAAGCTCGAAGTCGTCGCGCAGCCTGCGCGCCGTGCTTGCGACAACGATGTACCGGAGCGGGAACGACATCGGCCGCGCGCTGGCGTCGACCGGTGTGATGACGCCGTTCTCTATCAGGTCATCCAGCTCTTCGTTCGACAAGCCGGACACTTCGACCAGATTCCGGGCCGAGCAGATGGCCTGCTCATTGAGCCAGACCCATTCAGTGGAATTGACTTTCATTTCAGCCCTTCCCTGAAGTGTTTGCGCGGGTTGAAGTCCGAAGCGGCGGCAAGCTGCTCATAGAGTTCCTGTTCGCGTTTGCCGGCCTTCCTGGGCACCTCTATCCGTGCCACCGCGTACAGATCGCCGGCGCCGCCGCCCGGCGTCGGCAGCCCGCGCCGGGCCAGGCGCAGGCGCTGGCCGGACGACGTGCCCGGCTTGATGTTGAGTTCGACGGGGCCGCCCGGGGTCGGAATCTCGACCGCGCCGCCCAGCACGCCTTCCCATGGCGTGAGAGGGAGATCGAGATACAGGTCGCGCCCGCTCACCCGGTACAGCGGGTGCGGCGCGATGTGCAGGACGATGTACAGGTCGCCGGGTCTGCCACCGTCGCGGCCCGGTCCGCCCTTGCCCGCCAGCCGCAGCCGCTGTCCCTCCGTCGCGCCTTTGGGAATGGTGACGCGGAAAGTACGCGGCACCCGGTGCGGCAGGCCATGCTCGTCGTATTCAGGCAGTTCGACCGTGACATCGGTGTCGCCGCCGCTGTAGATTTTTTCCAGCGGGACCGCGACGGTCACTTCATAGTCCTCGCCGGATATCGGGAAACCTGCCCGCCTGCGGCCGCGCGCGTCACCATGGCCGCCCGCCCTGAACGCATTCAGGATGTCGGCCAGATCCACATCGTCAAAGGTCGAAGCGCCAGCGCCGTAGCGTTGCTGCCATTCGGGCGGCGCGTTGAACTCCTCTCCGGCCGGATGCCTGCCCAGATTGTCATATTCCCGCCGCTTTTCGGGATCCTTCAGCGTGGCGTAGGCTTCCGCGACTTCCTTGAATTTCTCTTCGGCCTTGGGCTCCTTGGAAACATCCGGATGATAGCGGTGCGCAAGCTTGCGGTACGCCTTCTTGATATCGTCATCGGATGCAGTCCGATCGACACCCAACGCCTGGTAATAGTCTTTGTATTTCATTGAATACCAGCATGGAAGCACAAGAAGACACGTTAAACGTTAGGCCGGACTTCCGTGTATGAGTTCGCTGAAAACAAGCCTTTCGGAGGACGGCGGAGATGCGGCACGCCACGCCGGACCGGCATGATTTTCGCGTCAGATTCAGCCACCATCTACATGAAAGGAAGCAGCATCATGGCACTGATGAGCATACCCAAGTTCGAACGCCTTTTTCGTGAAGCCGGGAGCCTCGATGTCGACAAGGAAGACTTGCGGCGCTACGAAGAATTCATCGCCCACAAGACGCATGACCTGCTGTTGCTGGGCCAGGCCCATGCCAGGGCAAACGGCCGCGACGTCATTGAACCGTTCGACCTGCCGGTCACGAAAGGATTGCAGGAGAACATGCACGCCTTCCGCGACATCAACGAGGACATCGACCTGGAGGGGATTCTCGACCAGATGACGCCGCTGCCGCCGCTCGACCTCGAGTACAGTGACGACATGCGCGCCAAACTGCCGGAGGTCGCCGGCGGCCTCAGCGTCGCGCTCGCGCATAGCCTGAAGATTGTCGAGCCGAAGTTGAAAAATCCGGCGCCGGAGCATTGGGACCGCGCGTTTCGCCTGTTCGACGAACTGATGTGAGTGCAGTGAGCACAATCCGGACGCCGCTATCCGGCGTCCGGACCCAAAAGCCATTACTCCGCCAATTCTCCGGCCACGACTCTATCCACGTAACACCAGACCCAGGATTCACCCGCCTCGATGGACCGCACCAGCGGATGGCCCGAGGTGATGAAATGTTTGCTGGCATGCCTGTTAGGCGATGAATCGCAGCATCCTACATGTCCGCATGAAAGGCACAGCCGCAAATGCACCCAGCTGCTGCCAGTCTTGACGCAGTCTTCGCAGACATGCTTGTCGGTATCGGTGATCCTGATCTGGTCGAGATGAGCGCATTCCTGTGCCATTGCAATCTCCGGGAGTGGCGGCCAACGGGGGCCGTTCAGCAATTCGACAAATATCGATGCACCAGTGCTACCGCCATGGCTCCTTCGCCTACGGCGGATGCACACCGTTTCACCGATCCGTGGCGCACGTCCCCGGCGGCAAACACCCCCGGGACATTGGTTTCCAGGTGATACGGTTCGCGGTCCAGCTGCCAGTTGGCCGGCCGCTCACCACCGTGCAGCAGATCCGGCCCGGTGAGGAGATAGCCTGCGCTGTCACGTTTGATGCCGACTTCGGTCGCCCACTCCGTCTGCGGCACGCCGCCGATGCACACGAACAGCCAACGGGTTGGAACCTTGTATTCGCGGTTGTCCTTGCGGTCGGCTAACGTAATTTCCTCCAGCACCTCCCCGCCGTGCAAGGCAACCACCTCGGTGCGCGGCAGCACGAAGATATTCGGTGTGGAACAAATGCGGTCGATCAGGTATTGCGACAGCGTGCTCTTGAGCGAATCGCCTCGGATTGCGATGCAGATGCGCCGGGCGAATTGCGCGAAGTACATCGCGGCTTGGCCTGCCGAATTGCCGCCGCCCACGATATAGATGTCCTCGTCCCTGGTCAGCGTCGCTTCGCTGGCACCGGCGCCGTAGTACACGCCCGCCCCGAGAAACCTGTCTTCATCGGGCACGCCGAGCCGGCGATATTCGACGCCGGTGGCGCAGATCGAGGCATGGGCCACGATCCGGGTGCCGTCCTCCAGATAGCCGATTCCTTTCCCGGGATGGAATTCGGCGCGCACACCCTTGCGCGCCAGCAGGATTTCGACGCCGAACTTGACCGCCTGGTCGCGTGCACGCGCGAACAGTTCCGCGCCGCTGATCCCCTCGGGAAATCCCAGATAATTTTCGATCCTGGAGCTGCTGCCTGCCTGTCCTCCGAGCGCCCAGCGCTCCACGAGCACAGTCTTGAGACCGTCCGCGGCGCCGTAGACCGCCGCGCTAAGCCCGGCCGGTCCGGCGCCATAGATGGCGACATCGTACTCGGAGCGTGAGGGGCTGGCGAACCATCCCAGTTTCTCGATGATCTGCCGGATGGTCGGACATTCCAGGCGGCTGCCGTCCGGGAAGACGCAAACCGGCAACCGCGAATCCTTCAGGCTCTGGACCTTCGCCACAGAGCGCGCCGTCTCATCGCTATCGAGCTCGATCCACTCGAACGAAATACCGCAACGATAAAGAAAATCGCGGATGGCATATCCTTCGGCCGCGCCGCGCCGGCCGCAGACCTTCACGAGCGGAGGTCGATCTGCTGTGGGTTGTTCCTGCATACATTCCTCTGCATATCCGCGTGTAGATACCGCTGGCTTCATCATCCGTATATCCGTGTCTTGCAGGAGCATGGAGCCGCCGCAAGGCACAAGAAGAATGCAAAATTCGAACCCGGGAGCGGACAAGGTTCGTACAGCACTGCGCCGCGCGTGGGCCGCTCCTGGGTTGGACGCGCCGATGTTGTCGAGGCACAGTGAAACATCAACGCGCTCAAGCGGACATCGATACCGAATGCCGCCTCATATACATCGTTCAAGAATGTCGAGCCCCTGCGCGGCCACCGCCCGATCGATGTTCAGCGCCGGCAGCAACAGCAGGCTATCCCCTTCGTTCGCCACCAGCAGTCCTTCGTGCCGGCATTTCGCCTGAACCTCCGCCGCATGGCTTTCATCGCCGAAGTCCACGCCGATCGCAAGCCCGGCAATCCTGAAACTTGCCGGTTTCTTGAAAGGCATCGCCATCAATCGCTCCCGGCAATACGCGCTTGTCGTGGCGACATCCTTCAGCAAGCGTTGACTATGCCTTGTGATATAACCGAGCGCCGCGATCGCGACGGCGACGCTGCGCGGGTGCCAGCCATAAGTGGAATAGAAATGCCCTTTTTCTTCCATGGATTTCGCCACCGGCGCCGTCGCGATCATCGCGCCCATCCCGCCAAGCCCGCCGGTGATCGCTTTGGCCACGCACATGATGTCCGGTTCGATGTCGAACTGTTCCGACGCGAACAGCGTTCCTGTCCTGCCGAAACCGGTTGCCACTTCGTCCATGATCAGCAGCGTGCCGGTTCTCCTGCACAGATCCGCGAGGCCGGTCATGAATTCGGGTTCGGGAATGAGCACGCCGAGATTGATGCTGATCGGCTCCATGATGAATGCGGCGACATCTCTTTCTTTCAGCAGCGTCTCAACCCGCGCCAGCGATTTCGCATTCAGTGGGGGTTTGATCTTGTAGCAGCGGGTGAGCAGATTCTTGCAGTCTTCCCGGTATTCCGAGGCGCCGACACTAAGCCCGCCTATGGTATTGCCATGGTAGCTGCCCTCCAATGAGACAAACTTCGACCGGCCGGTGTGCAGCATGGCCGCCTGCAAGGCAAGGTCGACGGCTTCCGAACCGCCGGTGGCTCGGAAACATTTCTTCAACGAGCCGGGCGACATCGATACCAGAAGCGATGCGAGTTCATTCCATGGTGCGTAAGAGTAGCCGGGATACACATAATCGGGGCCTTCAAACAGCGCAGTCGCTTCCAGCAAAACCAGATTGCCCCAGCCAAAATTTCCGACACACCAGCCCATCAGGAAGTCGACATACTGTTTTCCTTCGACGTCGAAAAGATAATTGCCGTCGGTCCTTGCGACCTGAAGGTCCTCAGGACTTTCCCTGGCGAGAAACTGGCTTTCCTCAGATTTGCTTGCCATGCGGTTCCTCCAAAGTGAAATTTCACGGTTGACGAACGGCTAGCTACATCTCCGTCTTGCTGCTCTGGCTGCGGTGCAAAAGGAAATCCGTGGGCGGCTCGCGCAGCAGCGTGGTCAGCTGTTCCGCCGGCAAGGGCCGGCAGAACAAATAACCCTGCACCATGTCGCAACCGCTGTCGTACAGCCGGGACAGTTGCTCTGCAGTCTCCACGCCTTCAGCAAGAACGCCGAGTTCCAGGCGATGCCCAAGGGTGATGATGCCGTCTGCAACGGCAAAGCTCCTGGAATCCGTCGAAAGTTCGCGCACGAATGACTTGTCGATCTTCAGCGTATCGATGGGAAACCGCTTCAGGTAGCTCAGGCTTGAGTAACCCGTGCCGAAGTCGTCCAGTGAAAGATGAATGCCCATCCCTTTAAGGGCGGACATGGTTTCCATTGCCGTCTCAACGTCATCCACGAGCATGGATTCGGTCAGCTCCAGTTCCAGCGCATCGGGAGCGAGATCGCAATCATGCAGGATGCGCCCCAGCTGGCCGGTCAGGCTTTTTTGCCGGAACTGCCGTGCCGACAGATTGATGGCCATGCGCCCGACCGAAATCCCCTCCCGCGACCACACGCCAAACTGGCTGCAGGCCTCGTGCAGCACCCATTCGCTGATCGGGAGGATCAAGCCGGTTTCTTCGGCGAGCGGGATGTACCGTGCCGCCGACTTCACCCCTTTTTCCGGATGCCGCCATCGCAGCAATGCCTCCACGCCGCAGATTCTTCCCGTGGGCAGGCACACTTGCGGCTGATAATAGATGAGCAGTTCCTCGCGCTTTAACGCCCTGCGCAACGCTGTTTCCATCGGCAGGCGGCCGGGGTTCCTGCTCTCCGAGCTTGAAGAGTAGACGTGCATCGTGTTGCCGCCATGGCGCTTCGACCTGCCGAGCGCGGTGATGGCGCTCTTGAGCAGTTCCTCGGCGGCATCACCATCCTGCGGATAAGTGGCCATGCCGATACTGCAGCTGATGAAGATCTCCTGCTGCTCGACTGAAATCGCTGCGGCCATCGAGTCGAGTACGCATTGGGCCAACGCCGCCGGCACGGCCGCGTCGTCCGGACCGGGCGCGATCACCATCGCAAATTCATCGGCGCTCAGGCGCGCGATCATGTGCACGCCGCGCGCGCAATCCACGATTCTCCGCGCCGCGTTGCGCAACACCTTGTCGGCGCTGCCATGGCTGAGCGCTTCCTGGACCAGTCTTAACCGGTCCAGGGCGATCACCATGACGGTGACGGGCGACCGGGCCGCTTCCGCGCGCACCAGCAACTGCTGCAAATGTTCGCTCAGCAAAGTGCGGTTAGGCAGGCCCGTCAATGCATCATAGTGGGTCATGTGATAAATGCGCCTTTCCGCCGCCTTGCGCTCATTGATATCGAGCGCGTGGAAAAAGCAGTATTCTTCGCCGCCGTATTCGATGTAGCTGGCTGACACGTCGACCGGAATCTCATGCCTGTCCACATGCCTGTACACCGACTCGAACCGCAGCATACCGCGCTGTTTCAGTTCCTCCCAGCGCTCGGACCACATGGCCGCGGACAACTGGAGGTCGATGTCGGAGATGCGCAGGTTAAGCAAATCATTGCGGTGGTAGCCGAGCAGGCGCGAGCAGGCATTGTTGGCATACAGGATACGTCCATCGGGAGCCAGCTGAAATATCGCGATTGACGCATTGTCCACGGCGAACTGGGTGACGCACAACGCATGTTCGGCCAGGTTGCGCTGCGTGATATCGCGCGCCGACGGAATCAGATAGACAACCTCGCCGTGGCGGCCGAATACCGGGTAAAGCGTGAAATCCGCGGTCCGTACCTGCCCCTGCGCGTTCTGGAAAGGAACTTCGAAGCGGGAAGTCACCCCCTGGGCGCCAGACTGGATCGCGTCGCGCAGCCTTTTCCTCGCTATCTCCGAAAAGCTCCACCAGGGCGTGGCGTCGAATGGCTTGCCCAGCACGTCTTCCAGTTTGGCTCCCACCGCTTCGAGCGCTGCCCGATTGGCGTAGGTCAGGATGCCGTCAACGGTCAACAGGCCGACGAACACGGACGGGCCGAGGCTGTCCAGCACATCCCGTAGCTGCTGCTCGTTGCCGAAGCCGGATGCCGGCATTTCCCGCCGGCCTGAGTCTTCCATGCCGTTCATTTACGCAGGCTGTGTGCGGGCCTGGGACTGCGCCCATGCAATGATGCGCCCGGCATTCATGGCACCGGCCTGGCGCGCGACTTCACGTCCATTGATGAACAGCGCGAGGGTGGGAATGCTGCGAATGCTGTAACGCGTGGCCAGGTCCTGCGCCTTTTCGGTATCCAGCTTGAGAAGGCGGAACCTGGGCTCGAGGCGTTGCGCGGCCTCTTCATACGCAGGCGCCATCGTCAGGCAAGGGCCGCACCACGGCGCCCAGAAATCCACCAGTACCGGGATGTCGTTGCGCGTGACATGTTTCGTGAAGCCGTCGCGATCGACCTCGACAGGTTTCGCGGTAAAGATGGCGCGCGAACATTTGCCGCAGCTCGGCTGTTCATTCAGGCGCTCTGCCTGGAGACGGTTCACGGTAGCGCAGTGAGGGCAGACAATGTGTAGAAAGTCGCTCATTGGAATCCTCCAATAAATTCCTGGCATCCGCTTCATTGATGCGCCGACAGGTTCGCCGAGGCGGTCGAAGCGCAACAAGCCCCGGACCTGAAGGTCCGAAGCTTCGATGCATCTCACCGGCGTGGTCGGCCGAGTCCACGCCGGTGAGACAGGCTGGCGGCCGTTCGCTTGCGCCCCGCAAAGACCCGCATGCCGCGCGATCACGGCGGCGGCAGCATCAACGGATCGCGCAATTTGATGATGTGATGGAAGTCGTCGTTATCGATCACCTCCACGCTGCTGAGATCAGCTGCGGTCTGGTCCACGAACACGTCGCGCGGCTTGTGGATCATGTGATCCAGTCCCTCAAGTACAACTTCGACAATGTCATCTTTCGGATCATAGGTAATGCCCAGCAGAGGCAGCCATTCGGCCTCGATCTGGCTGCCGGTGGCAAGCGCATCGACTTCGACTTCGGCACGCTTTCCGTCGAGGACTTTCGACATGCTGTCGAAATAGGCATGCCATTTCGGCTTTTCAAGTTTGGATAAGGCCATGAAGTCTCTCCGTTGTCTGAATGACGGGTGGACAGGCATATTAGTCATGCATTGCCGGCGTCCGCCCAAACCTCTAGGTCAAGGATGGGCCGCCGCCATGCGGCGGTCCGGTATGGTCCGCCTGTCTTTCTCCATCTTCGACGTCCCTTTGGTCTTGGCGCGCAGGCGGAATGCGAACGCAAGAAGCAGGATGCCGCTGAAGCTCGCATAAAAGCTGATGAGCCAGACGAGCGCCAGCGCCCCCGCATCGGGGAACAGGAAAACCAGAACGCCGAATGCGATCGAAGCGACGCCGTTCAGGATCAGCAGCCCCTCGTTCCGGATGGTCTTGCGCAAGCGCACTGCCGTAGCGATATCCAGCACACCGGTAATCAATGCATTGGCACCGACCACAAGGACCAGGACCATCGCGGTCAGGCCGGGATGGATGGTTGCGACGACACCCGCGCCGATACTGACCAGGCCGACCATCAGCGGCAGCCACCAGTCTTCGTTGCTTTTCCTGCTTCTTACGGAGCCGACTACGAGTACAGCGCCGGTGAGCAGCGCATAGACGGCAAATATGGTTGCAAATGCCAGCAGCGTCAGGTCGGGCCAGGCCAGCGCCAGCACGCCGAACAGAATGGCGATCACGCCGCGCAATGCAAGCATGCGCCAGGATCTCGAAAGCATTTCGTTCATCCCGATAACCTCCTTCGTAACAATATTCGCCGACTCGGCTTCCGCCGCGAGGCGGTCCCGGTCAGCCTGCCCTTCGCAATTGATATGCCAACACGGGAAGGCAAGGCACGGCATTTGCTGGAGTTCTGTACCAGCCGTTTTTCGCCCGCACATGACCACGCGTTTTGATTTGGTGTGAACGCTTCAGTGACCAGTGATGAGGCATGCGACGATCGGTCACACGGATGCGAAATACTTGGCCACGAGCTTCCGCCGCAGCGGCGAACAACAGTGCTAAGTCGAATCCGCCCTCGTCGGAACACAAGCACACCTGCTCAAAAATCGCCCCGCTCCGTGTAATGCGTACATTGTTCAGGTACTTTGTTCAAACGGCGATTTGGCGCTTCTCCGCAGGCCGCATGTAGCCTGCAAAAGATCGGATCGGTGACACCTGCGCCACGTGTGTTAGTTACAAAGGCGCTGAATATCGTGCGGATTCCTCGACATTTATCGTCGACAGCGAAGGGACGCGATCGGAACGCCCCGGTCATTGCCAGTTGCGGCACCGCCTTCTGCAAGCGCGGTTTCGTGTCGTCGGCGTCGTCATGCTGTCCCGGTGCCTGTTTTCAAGGCATACGAATTGCAGACGCTTGCATGATGCCCTCATACCTGGAATGGCGGCGTGGAGGCCCTTTAGAGGCCAAGCGATAGGAATACGCATCCTGATTTGTCGCCTGCATGCCTGCACGCATATTCGTGCAAGGGCGTCGTCACTGTCCGAAAGGACAATCCATCGAGAAGGAAATTGCCATGAACCGTCCAATCATCATTCCCGCAACCATCATTCTGTATCTTCTCTCTGGTGTCGCAGCGGCTCAACAGAGTCGGTCCGACAGCTCCGGCGCATCCGGCACCGCGAGTCCGCCGGTTGCAGGCAAGGCGCCGCTCGGGGTCGCCGTGGTGGAAATGGATGCAGTGGTTCACGGATGGAGCGCAAAAAAGGATTTGCTGGACAAGACCGTGACGAACGATCAAAAGGAAAAAATCGGGAAAATCGAAGACATGATCGTCACCCGGTCCGCTGATGCGAAACTCCCGGTTGCCTCATTCGCCATTATCGGCGTCGGCGGATTTCTCGGGATCGCAAAGAACGACGTGGCGATACCGATGGAGCAGATCAAGTTGGAAGGCAGGCAGCTCGTTCTACCGGGAGCCACGAAGGCCGCGCTGAAGGCGCTGCCGCCCTTTGTGTACGCTCAGTAATGTATGACCTGCCGGTGAATAAGCAAATATCTTGTCGATTCTAGCTGCAGATACTGCGGTGCGCGGTATCGCACCGCAGACCTCCTCAGACCTTCTTTCGAACCGCGCAGCAGCTTCTCACCATGTCGCAATGACCTCGCCGTGGCATGTTTCGCATGCCGGGCATGGAGACGCTCGGTGCAGCACGATTTGTACGCCGACCTGGTGAGTGGATTGCGGCTGGCGACCACGCATCGAACATTCGCCTCCATTCAGGCAGGTACGCATCCTGCAATGCGACTTCATTAGTCATTGCATGGGGCGGGTTCGGCCCGTTTCACCAACTTTCGGATGGCGCAGTCGTCATCCCGAAGAACGTGATACGGGAATGCATTCCCGTTTTCATTTTTTAAAACGGCGATCGCCGATGCATGCCGGAGATGATTTGATGCAGAACCAAAACGAAGTGAGTAACCGGGAAACCACCGCGGAGACACTTTCGCAGCCTGACGCAGCGCCCCAGGATGGCGAACATGCGCGCACTGGCAAACCGTCGCTGGAGGAGCGGCTTGCGCGGGCAGAATCGAGCCTCGCCGAAATGCAGGATTCCTTTTTGCGCGCCAAGGCGGAGATTGAAAACATGCGCCGGCGGGCACAGGAAGACCTCGCCAATGCGCATAAATATGCGATCGAGAACTTCGCCCAAACGCTGCTGCCCGTAAAGGACAGCCTGGAAATGGCACTCCAGGTCGAAACGCCCTCCGTGGAATCGCTGAGGGAAGGCGTCGACATGACGCTCAAGCAATTATCGTCGGCGTTCGAGAGAAACCGCCTGACGGAAGTGAATCCGAAGCCGGGCGACCGGTTCGATCCCGACAGGCATCAGGCAATTTCGATGGTGCCTTCGACCCAGCCGTCCAATACCGTCGTCAATGTGTTGCAGAAGGGCTATCTGATCGCGGACAGGTTGCTGCGTCCGGCCCTGGTCACCGTTGCGCAACCGACTACGGGAGGTAATTCAAGCTAAGCGACCGCAGCCTGAGCCGCTGCATCACTGTTACTGCTGCCCGCATAGCCGGGCTACTCAACAAACCGAAGGAGCAAAGCAATGGGCAAGACGATCGGTATTGATCTTGGCACCACCAATTCATGCGTTGCCATTGTAGAAGCCGGGCAGCCAAAGGTCATCGAAAACTCGGAGGGGGTACGCACCACGCCGTCTGTAGTGGCATACCAGGAAGACGGCGAGGTTCTGGTTGGAGCGCCGGCCAAGCGGCAAGCGGTGACCAACTCCCAGAATACGATTTATGCGGTCAAGCGTTTGATCGGCCGCAAGTTCGACGAAGCGGAGGTGCAAAAGGATATTCACTTGATGCCATACAAGATCATCAAGGCGGATAACGGCGACGCCTGGATCGAAGTGCGCGGCAAGAAGTTCGCCCCGCCGCAAATCTCGGCCGAAGTACTTCGCAAGATGAAAAAGACCGCGGAAGACTATCTCGGCGCGGAAGTCACCGAAGCCGTGATCACGGTGCCCGCCTATTTCAATGACTCGCAACGCCAGGCCACCAAGGATGCCGGGCGCATCGCCGGACTGGATGTCAAGCGCATCATCAACGAACCGACCGCGGCGGCCCTGGCATTTGGCCTGGACAAGGCGCACAAAGGCGACCGCAAGGTGGCGGTGTACGACCTGGGCGGCGGCACCTTCGACATTTCCATCATCGAGATCGCCGATGTCGAGAGCGAAAAACAATTCGAAGTGCTGTCCACCAACGGCGACACTTTTCTCGGCGGCGAGGACTTCGACCAGCGCCTGATCGACCATGTGATCGGCGAATTCAAGAAGCAGAACGGCCTGGACCTGTCCAAGGACCCGATCGCGCTGCAGCGCATCAAGAGCGCCGCCGAGCGCGCAAAGATCGAATTGTCCTCGACCCAGCAGACGGAGATCAACGAGCCGTATATCGCCATGGCGAATGGCGCGCCGGTCCACATGAACATGAAGATCACGCGCGCCAAGCTGGAGGCGCTGGTGGAGGACCTGATCCAGCGGACCATCGAGCCGTGCCGTATCGCGATCAAGGACGCGAGCGTGAAGGCGGCGGACATTGACGACGTCATCCTGGTCGGCGGCATGACCCGCATGCCCAAGGTGCAGGAAAAGGTGAAGGAGTTCTTCGGCAAGGATCCGCGCAAGGACGTCAATCCGGACGAGGCCGTCGCCGTCGGCGCGGCGATCCAGGGCGCCGTCCTGACCGGCGAACAAAAGGATGTCCTGCTGCTGGACGTGACGCCCTTGTCGCTGGGGATCGAAACGCTGGGTGGCGTGATGACCAAGATGATCGGTAAGAACACCACGATTCCGACCAAGTTCAGCCAGGTGTTCTCGACTGCCGAGGATAACCAGCCTGCGGTAACGGTCAAGGTGTATCAGGGCGAGCGTGAAATGGCGGCCGGCAACAAGGCGCTGGGCGAATTCAACCTCGAAGGCATTCCGCCGTCGCCGCGCGGCCTGCCGCAAATCGACGTCACGTTCGATATCGATGCCAACGGCATCCTGCATGTCAGCGCGAAAGACAAGACGAGCGGCAAGGAAAACAAGATCACCATCAAGGCCAATTCCGGATTGACCGAAGATGAAATTCAGAAGATGGTGCGCGATGCCGAAGCCAACGCGGAAGAGGACATGCGCTTGAAGGAACTGGCGACCACCCGCAACGAAGGCGATGCGCTGGTGCATTCGACCAGAAAGGCGTTGGAAGAATACGGCGGCAGGCTCAGTCCTGCGGACAAGGACAAGATCGATTCCGCCATGCGGGATCTGGAAGAGGCATTGAGGGGCAACGACAAGTCCGTGATCGACTCCAGGATAGCGGCACTGACGACCGCGGCGCAAAAACTGGGTGAAGTAATGCAGGGAGAAGCCAGCGCACAGCAGGCAGCCCATTCGGCGGCGCAAGGTGCGACCCAAGGTGCGACCGATAGCGGCCATCCGAAAGAAGATGACGTGGTGGACGCCGAGTTCAAGGAGGTGAAGAAATAAGCTTCACGGCAAAGCCGCACTGCGCCGATTCGGGTGCAGTGCGGGGTGCAGTGCGGCGCAGTGACCGTCGGCCCGGAACATTCGCCGTCCGGGCCGCGATTTTCATGTCAATCGGCATGCCCTTGCATGGCCACAAGGTTTTCTATTTCGAGCTTGGCGTGCTCGACACTATCTATCAGCGCTGCATCGCGATAGAAAAATCCCGGCATGATGTTCTTCCGCTCGCTGACGAGCTTGCCGTCTTTCGAGATTTCATATCCCCCGAAGTACATGTCTTCACCTTCGGGGATGGCGATCGGACGGATGGCATACCCCTTGTATTCGATTTGCTGATGGTCCATGATCATCCTCCCTGTCCCCGGGGGGACGCGAACTGCCGGTTAATGGACGGTTAATGGACGGTAAGCCGCTTGGCCTGCGCCGCCTGTTTTTTCGGGAGCGTCAGCCGTAATACCCCGTTCTCCAGTTTCGCCTCCGCGCCGCTGTCATCCACCTCCGCAGGCAGCATGAAACTGACGGCATATCTTCTGTAGTAACGTTCCATTCGGGACTGCTGCCCCTGCGGTCCTGATTGCCCCGGTTGCGCGGACTGCCCTGATTGCGCAGACTGCCCCGATTGAGAGGGTTGTCCCGATTGCGCAGACTGTCCCTGTGGCGCCGTCGCTTCCATTCTTTCTTCCGCATCGATCGTCACGCGCCGGTTCTCGATCGAAATTCTGACGTCGTCTTTTTCGATGCCAGGGATATCCGCTTCGACTTCATATGCCTGGTCCGTTTCTCTCAGGCCCACGCGCGGAGTGATCACATCCTGATTGGTTCTTGACACGGGAGAATAGGGCGTGAGCGCGGAAGAAAACAGGTCTTCAAACATATCCTCGACCAACCGCCCCACCTGTTCATCGAGCGATCTGGGCCGGTATGCCAAACCATGCGAACCTTCACGTCTGACTAAGTTCATGACTGCCTCCTGGGAAAAATGGAGCGGAGCTCCGGTTGAACAGTACAAATCCGTCCACGAACCCTGTTTGCAAAATTCGGACCGGCCCTTGACCGCCGCATGTCGCCTGCGGCATGCGAATTGCTACATCCACCGAAACCGAATCATCACTCTGAGTGGAGAAAGAGATGGCGACCGCCAACATGCTGAGCACGAACAGGAATGCCAGGCTCGGCGACATGAAGGGGTTCCGGCGCATGTTCTCGCCGGACCGGCTTACGCTGGGCGTTTTCTTTCCGATCGAGTCCTTCGAGCGCGACCAGCCATCGATGCAGCACCAGGAATACCTTGCCCGCCGTGCCGAGGAACTGGGTTTCGCCGCGCTGTGGTTCCGCGATGTGCCGCTGCGCGACCCGAGCTTCGGCGATATCGGACAGGTGTTCGATCCCTGGGTCTATCTCGGCTGGATCGCGGCGCAGACACGCGAGATTGCGCTGGCCACCGGTTCCATCGTTCTGCCGCTGCGCCATCCGTTGCACACCGCAAAAGCCGCGGCATCGGTCGACCAGCTGTCCGGCGGGCGCCTGGTCCTCGGCCTCGCGTCAGGCGACCGGCCGG
>NZ_LSTO01000006.1:0-639 GCF_002211445.1 Noviherbaspirillum denitrificans
TGGCGGGCCTGTAGGACTGGACAACCTCGCTGCCGCCATCGGCGAGGAGCGCGACACCATCGAGGATGTGCTGGAACCTTACCTGATCCAGCAAGGCTTCCTGCAGCGCACGCCGCGCGGCCGCATCGCGACCCCTACCGCCTACACCCACTTCGGCATTACCGCCCCCCGCACCGGCGCCGTCGGCGACTTGTGGGAACAGCCGGGCCAGTAAGCTTGTCCACCATGCCCGGCATTCTCGCCGGGTAGCTGGTTGTTGTTGTAATGGCAACGCTCGCAACCTTTTTTGCGAAAAGTTGTCTTGTTGTCATCCGTAAAACTACGGTACTTGTATTCACTTGGTAAAAAAAAGACAAAGATGTCCCTATAATGCTTCTTTTTAAGCACGGTCGCGCTTTTTTCTTTGATTTCCCGCAACTTTGCGACTTGCCACCTGCGTAAAGTGCAGGGCGAGCCGCCGGACTGCGAGAGTCGGCGACCATTCTTGTCGAGTCCCCGCCATGCTCATGTCCACGCAAGCCAATCGCTACGCCCACCAGCTGCTTGACGCGCGTGCGAAGGCGCAATTGATCCCGCCGCTGTCCGCGAACGGGCCGCTGTCCGTGGCCGACGGCTACGATATCGCGCGGAGCATGATCG
>NZ_LSTO01000006.1:649-1106 GCF_002211445.1 Noviherbaspirillum denitrificans
CGCCGAGAAATTCGCGCAATGGATGAAGGACCAGCCGCAAGTCTTGCTGACCGACACCACGATGCGCGACGCGCACCAGTCGCTGTTTGCCACCCGCATGCGTACCGCCGACATGCGCGCCATCGCACCCTACTATGCGCGCATGCTGCCCAACCTGTTCTCGATGGAATGCTGGGGCGGCGCCACCTTCGACGTGGCGATGCGCTTCCTGAAGGAAGACCCGTGGGAGCGCCTGTCACTGCTGCGGGAGGAAGTGCCCAACATCCTGTTCCAGATGCTGCTGCGCGCGTCCAATGCGGTCGGTTACACCAACTATGCGGACAATGTAGTGAAGCACTTCGTGCAGCAGGCAGCGTCGGGTGGCGTCGACCTGTTCCGCGTTTTCGATTCGCTGAACTGGGTGGAAAACATGCGTGTCGCGATCGATGCGGTACGTGAATCCGGCGCGCTGTGCGAA
>NZ_LSTO01000006.1:1116-37267 GCF_002211445.1 Noviherbaspirillum denitrificans
AAACCGAATTCCTTAATAATCAATGACCTTGCATGAAGATTCGTAGATCTTTCGTAGGCGCATGGAAACTTCCAAATGTGAAATGCGTCGAAATGCGAGAGGTTTCGGGATTCGGTGCGGTTCCCATATAAACAGGTACTAGGTATACCTCTAAGGCGCGCTCTTCAATGGAGGCGGGGCAGAAATCGCTCCAGCCGCTTTTACACCCGCCTTTGCTTGAGCTGCTGCAATTACTTTTTGCATGTGTTGTTCACGCTCGTAGCGATGGACATACCACTCCTCCAAAAGGACCTCGATCAGGCCGATCAGCAATTCGGCTTCATCCGGGTCGACATCTACAACAATGTTGATGTCCTTTTCCATATGCGCGCCGATATTCCCAATCTTTCTCACTGCATCGATTGCATCCCATGTAACGGAATCAATTTTTCCCGATAGTGCATCAATTTCGTCAACTAGGCGGGCCTTCTTGATATTCCAAAAATCACGGATGATGCCTTGCAGGCAACGCCGGGATAACGTAGCGGACGCTTTAGGACTAAGCGATGCAATCTTGCACGCTTCTTCATAGTCTTGACGAATTGCCTCCGGAATATAAGCGGGGAAAGATTTCGCTTTTGAGTCCGGCTTCAGACTCCATGTGAGCAACGGGGAGCCGACGACTGATCTGTTGGGGGCGTACTTTATTCGGTATAGCGCAGCTTCAATTGTATATTCCTTGCAATCTCCATTCGGGCAGACAATTACGCTCGTATGAATGCCCAGATCCCCTTCTTTGTTGTCGCAATTAAAATAATGAATGTTGCCACTGCGATTGGCGTCGATAATCGTTGCGTTTTGTTTGCAATAAGGACACGTCCACACATTTGCCATGGCTCACTCTTTCTAGATAGCCCAAAAGGCAGACTGTACTATACTTTCTCTCGATCCCCCCTTAGTTCAAGGGATAGAATCCCGCACCAGCACTGGCTTAGCGCCGACCCCGTATCACTCCCGTATCACTCGAATTTCTCAGCAACAAAATGAGTTGCTTCGCTTTTCCCTACGAGTAACCACCAGGCGCGACAATGGATTGCCGTCAGCGCTTGTCGGGAGAGCCCGTATGCAAGTGCGCGGCCGAGTTCCGGCGAGGATCTCCGCCAACCCGGCGCTCCTCGCGTGATGCCTCGACCAGCTCGATCTCGCCATAACGCGCCCTGGCATCGGCTTCGGTGAGCTTGTACCGCGTCACCGCTTTCCGCTTGCGGACTGGATCGAAGTAGCGGACGAAGTAGACGATTTCAATGCGCTCGGGATCCATGGCGAAATACTGTATAAAAGATCAGTATAGTAGCGCCACGAAACCCCGCAGGCAATCAGGAAGATCGTGCCGGCGCTCACCTTGCGCCGCTCCCTTGCGCCAGCATTCGCGTCTTGTTCTGCGAGTCCGAGCTGGACCCGTAGTAGAAATTGACCACCGCGCCCCAAGCTGCGCCGAGCGCACCGAGCATGATGAGCAGCGCCTGGTTCTCGGACGTCTTGAGCATGCCGCTCATCATGCCGAGCAGAATGCCGAAAAACCCGACCGTGATCAGGATTGCCAGCGCGCCAGGGATTCGGCTGCTGGTCGTCATTTGCATGGTCCGAGCACTGGCGCGATCGTCGGCCGCAATCTTCTCCAGGGCCTGCACGTTCTGGAAGCCCAGCTCCTGCATGCGGACCGCGAACTCGGAATCCGCCTTTTTAAGTGCGAGCATCTGCTCCGGCGTCGCGCCCGACAGCGCCTGCTTTAAGGCGGCCTCCGTCTTGTCAGGCAGGCCGAACGCGTCCGCGATTGCGGAGACGGCCATCCCTCCCAGCGGCCCGCCGAGAGCGGTGCCGATCCATGGCGCAACGGCCGAGACAATGCTTTTCCATTCCATTTATGCATCCTCCGCTTGATACCGCAAATTGCCGGCGACTCGACGCGCCCACCCCTTGCCGAACTCCGGCCAGGTGGACAGCTTGGTGTAGAACTCCAGCCGCTCCGCGTTGAAGCGCGACAGGACGTCCGTGATGCTCATTGCCTTGAGCGCGGCCAGGGAGACCGGCCCGAAGTGACCATCATCGGCGACGCCGATCGCGCGCTGCAGGAACCGGACGGCCGTCTCGATTCCATGGTTGTAGGCCGCATCGAACACCTGGAACCCGATCGCGCCGTCATACTGGTCCGCCTGGACGCGATCCCAATACGCCGCCTTGGCAATCTCCCGCGCCTTTTCCCGGCTGAGCGTGCGCATCGGTCCGGAATAACCGTGCGCACGCGCAACCCTTGCCGTCACGCCGAACATCGTTTCCCCGCCGGGATCGGACGGATGGTTCACATATCCGCCCTCATGCCCGATCAGGCGATCAAATGCCTGGTTGAAATCCATTCCCGCTCTCTCCTATTTAGACGGCCAGTTGCCGTGCAGGATCTGCCACATCATCAAGCCAAATCCATAGAGCGCCGTGCCGGCGGCAGCGATGCCGCCGAGCCACTTCGCCCCGGTCCCGATCCAGCCAAGCACGCGGAACCCGCCCTTGACCGCGTTGAACACTTCCAGAAATTCCCTGGTGTCCGCCTTGAGTTCCTCGGTCAACCTGGTGTTTTTCTGGATCTCGGCCGTATTGGCATTGATGCCGGCCTCCAGCTTGTTCATACGCTCAGTGCCATTGCGAAATGACTGTGCGACGTAGTTTTTCCAATCATCTTCGGTCCTCGGCATATCGTCCCCCTGCAGCTGCTCTACCACATAGCCCCCCGTTGCCTATTTATGTTTGCCCAGCAGGTATGGCCCCGCCGCTCAGCCCTCGGTGATCGGAGTGGTCGACGCGCCGGATCCACCTGCTGCCAGGCAGGCGCTCGCAGATGCGCGCAAAACTGTTTGGATTGAAGCGCCAGGCTTCAGAGAGGCCGCCGGCCGTGCCGACCGCTTCATTGCAAAACCACTTTCGAATAGCCTGCCGAAACGGTGCCGACGTCGCCAGCAAGCCGACCAGGTCATAGCCATCGCCCCTGTGATCGGCAAACCAGCGCAGCGCGTCCTCGCCTGACATGGCCGGGACGTCGAGCAGGTCCCAGTGCTCCGGATCCAAGGTCATCACCTTTTTGCGCACGCCCCCGTCCATGTAGGAGGACGACCAGCAAAGCACGGCTCCGGTCATGCCGCTTCCAAGCTCGAAGACCGCCTCGCAGTGCGAGTAAGGTCCCGATGTCCACCAGGACACAAACCTGTTAAACAGGCGACTCTTACCCCGGTAAAAGGCGATCAACATGACTCATCCTCCATAGATCGACGGCCAGCCGGCACTAAAGTCGTAAGTAGCGGGGTTCGCTGCCGCCTCCATTGCCGCCTTGTGCTGCTCGGCCTTGGCGAAAACCGCCTGATCGTGTGCCGCCACCGCTTGGAAGATCTGCGCTGCGAGCGCCGGCGTCATCGCAATGAAGGAGCCGTCCATCGTCTTCCACTGCAGGCCGGCGGGAATATTCGCCCCCATCATCACGAGGCCGATCTGCTGGATCCGACTCGTATCGTCCGAGTGGAACCACTTGTCACCCACCCTCACGCCGCCAACCTTGCGCCTGTCGCGCTCCTCCTTGATCCGCTCCCACACGACCTGCGATGCCACTTCTGCAGCGCGAGCAATACGCGCCTCAATCTCGGCATTCTCGTCCGGAGTAGCGTCACGTTCCTTTTGCACCTTTTCAACCGCGTCCCAATAGCAAACTTTGTGGGTCATCATTTCACCTGTCAGGTATTGTTGTAGCCGTAGATGCGGATCTTCCCCGTCGCCGCGAAGTTATTCCCGCTACCCCAAAAGAAGCGGACTCCTGAGATTACATTTGCCGCTGGATACGCCGTATGAGCACCATTCAAAACAAATGTTGGAGTCCCGGCGTTTTGCCAAATCACCTTTCCCCCTAGCACCTTCAGGCTTGCCGCATCGTTGGCGTTCAATATTTGTAGAGCAAAACTACACCCTTTTCCTGTCGAGACGACCGATGCCCCACTCGTCAGGACTACGCCTGTAGTAGCTGCAGAAATTGCACCTCCTGCCTCACCACTTTGGTTGTAGTAGTTCGAACCGGCATCAGCAGCACCTGCAACGGCAAATCGAAGTTGAAGCGAGTCGCTAGCCGCCGGCAAAATTCCTTGCCCGAGAATCAGGTAATTGTCGTATGCCGCCGTAAAGACATTTAGTGCGTCAACGTTTGCAGCTGCAGTTGGCGTAAGCACTGCGAGCGGAGATGAAAGGCCATTCTGCGCGGAATCACCCTTGTCTCCCTTTGCGGTGAAATATGCAACGAGAGGATCTCCATTAACGAATGGATTTGCAGCGCTCGACGCCACCGGAGCAACCGTGATGTTCTTGTAGCCGGCCGGAGATGCAATCGACGAGACACTGAAAATCAACCACTTCGTTGCATCCGTAGCCTTTACCAATCGAATGAAGCCCTTGATTGTGCTGGTCGAGTCGTCCCATGTATCAATCACGCTAGTCCACGTCGAGCCATCAGATCCCGCGACGTCGAGGCGAATTACTGTCGATGTGTTTTGCGTCGCGCTGCTCAGTCGCAGCTTTCCCGCGCCGGGATCTGCGTCGCTAGTGGTCGAATCAAACGTATACGGAATAGTCATCGCACCACCTGCAACCATCGCAGTTATGGCCGCGGCCAAGGCATTTGCCTCGGTCACAAAGGTCGGCAGCGCGGCCAGGAGGCCGTCAGCAAGTGCGGCAAAGGTCGAAGGATTCGATGTGCTAGGCGGTGTCGGAAGCGACGTAATCGGCATGTTTAAATTTCCTCCAGCTCAAGGCTGATAACTGCATGTTGAGGGTGTCTGAGGTTGATACTGAATCGCTTGTAAATCCCGAGAATCAGGAGCGCCTCGAAGTAGTCGTCGGAACTGTCATCCAGGCCTGCCCATACGGCCGGCGTTGCGTTGAGCGCATCCCGCAAGTCGCGCACGCGGTTGACGCGGCTCTTTTCAAGCCAGATCTGCTGAACCGTCTTTGGCACGTTCCGGCGCGGCACCAGTTCGCTGCTGCCGTCGAAATTCCGCGTCACCGTCGAGAAGTTCAAGACGTCGGACTCCGCCGAATACTGGACATCCCCAATGTATTCATAGGACCCGAGCACGCACGCGCCACACTGCACATTTCCGGACGTTGCCGTGAGCGTGACCGTGATTACTGCGCCGGTATATGGCGGGAGGTCGAATAAGGCAAGGCTAGGTTGCGTCGCAAATGCACGGAAAAAGTAGTCATACCAGTCCAACACCTCGCGCTTGTTCAGGTCCTTGGTGATCGTGTACACGGTCGAACCACCGTTTGTCACCGTTATGGTTGCCGAGTTGGCGACTACGCCAAGCAAGGCAATTGAGTCCACGCGCCGCCCCGGCGTGATCACCACCGTCAGCGAACCAGGGACGGACGTTGCCGTGTTCCGCAGGACGTCGAACATCGCCCATTTGTTCGTCGGACCGATCTCCAGCCACTTTGTCGTGTTTGTCAGCGCGTTCCCTGTATTACCGGCGGCCAGCGACTCGTAGACCAGGTGCGCCGTCGCATCGATCACCCTATCGCCTAGCGCATAGGTCGCACCACCGGAATAGGTTTGATAGGTCGTCCCGATGACCGTCCACCAGCTCGGCGAACTCGCTGGCGTGTTACCGGTATTGCCGCCTTGCAGCGACTTATAAATGGTGAGCAAGCCCGCGCTGCCAGCAACACTGGCCGTTGCATCAAGCGCATACGTTGTCGCCGCATTGTAGGCAGCCGGCGCTGTCTCAACGACGGTGCTGCTCGTCAGCATCACATCCGTAATATCGAGAGGAGGAATTACATTCATGCCGTCACCGTCACGTTAATCGACGCTCCGTCCGGAGAGATCCGGCGGAAGAAACTTTCTTGCGCATTCGAGCTCGCCGCAATGCGCTCTAACGCCGCTTGCTGTTGCTCGACCTTTTGCGTCAGGCGCTCAACGGCGCCAGCGAGAACCGCGCTGCCACCGCTGAGAATTTCCTGCGTCTTGGCCGCATTGAAGATACGCGCCGCACCGGTATTGATGATTTCCGGACCGTCCTCACCAACCAGCGCGATGCCGGCTGGCTTATCACCTCCACTGGCATAGCCGCGCACGGCCTTCACACTGTCCCGGAATGCCTGCTCAATTTCGGGAAGCGGGATTCCCTTATTGAACTGGCCAGCCCAGTACGCTCCGCCCTCCTCCGTCAAATAGGACATGTCACTAAAGGTCGCATAAAGTCGTTCGACGGCAGACAGCTTATCGGTCGCGCCCTGGCCATTCGCAGCGCCGCCGTATCCGCCACCTGCACCGTAACCGGATCCACCAAACACGGCGCTATTGGCTCCGCCGCCGGTCGCACCTGCTACCGTCGCGCCCGCGATCGTGGATTTGAAGGAAGTGAGCGCATCAGCCACCGACATGATTGACGTGTCGATTCCCCTCAACACGTCAATCTGTTGCTTCGCCGAATTGACAATGTCATCCAGTCGCTGAGTCTCGGCGCGGTAACCATCCTCTGTCGCCTTCTTCTGATCCTCCAGCGCCTTGAGCGTCTTTTCCTCAACAGAGAGTTGCGCATCCGTCAGACCGGCCAACTCCTCAATGTTGTTGCGGTCGCGCATGAAATCGCGACGGAAGTCAGTGAGCGTCGCATACAGCTGCTCGTTCGGCTGCGCCACGGTGTCCAGCGCGCCCGCCAGTACATCAGCGTCCGGAAGAACGCCGCCCGCCCTGGCGATTGCAAGAGCGGCTGCGATCTGCGCCGAAGCCTGCGCACGGCCAGCCGCAGAATCGGCCGGGAGCCGCATCCGATCCACCGTGGATTTCAACGAGCTGGCCAGGCTCGACAGCTTGCCGATCCTGCCATTGACCGTGTCAATGCTGACGCTCAATCGCGCCATCGCATCTTCATATGCCTTGGCGACGGTGTCTTTCTGCGCCTGGACGGCACGCTGCAGCGCAGAGAATGCACCATCGACGGCACCCATCGCCTTGTCCAGCGTAGGCTTGCTAACCTTTTCCGCCGATTCCATCATCGTTGCAAACGCACCGGACACCTTGAGAAGCGCCGCCACTGCAGGAGCGCCAGCTTCACCGAGCGCCATCTCTGCATCGACCAGGGCACGGAATTGCTTCTTCGTCTCCGGCACGGTCAGGCCGACTTCCTGCAGGACGTCGGCAATCTGCTTCATCGTATTGGCACGCTTCTCTTCGTCGGAATAGAAGTTGTCATAGTACGAACCCGCCGCGCTCGCCAGCGCATCGATACCCCCTGCCGCCTTGATCAGTGTGGAAACCGCCTTGTCACTCAGATTCGCAAATCCCTTGAGCGTATCGCCCATGATGACGAGCGCCCTCTGCGTCGCGTTGATCTTGTCGACCACCGTAGCGAGATCAGCAAGCGCCGGCGAATCGCCGAGTTGGTCGAGCATCGACTTCGCCCAGTCCGGCAAACCGACGTCATTGAGCGCATCGCGCACGGACCGGCTCAACGCGGCCAGGTACTCGTTGCGACCGGCTTCGCCGTCGTTGAATTCCCGAGGTGCCCAACGGCTCTGGCGATTGCTGTCCCAGTCGATCAGCGTCTGCCCCATCTTCTGCACCAGCAGCGCGCCCCATGCGCCATCCTTGCTGGTGTCGTCGGCAAACGCGGTTGCGGCCGAATAACCGGCCGACTTCCCGAAGGTCTCGGCGGTGCTGTTGAGGATGCCGGCAATGCTGGAGGCCAAGCCGGAGACCATTGCCTCCGATTCCTTTGCGGTCGCAATGTCCATAAAGCCGAGCGACCGTGCGTCGATCAGCGCTGTCCCGAACTGGTCGGAACGCGCAGCGCCGCCGGTGTGCTTAGTGCCGGAGTCGTCCAGATGCTTAACCAGAGCCACTACCGCACCGATGCCAAGTGCAATCGGTCCGAGGTAGCCCGCAACCTGCCCGAGTGCCGTCGATAGCGAGCCCGCCCCGACGTCGAGCGCCGACGACAAGGCCGACAGCGGATTGACCCCGGCCGTCAGCTGCGCGAATCCCGCAGAGATCCCGCTCCCGAAGTTGCCGGCAAGTGCACCGATGCCCGACATGATCCCGCCAACGTTGCCAAGCGCCCCGGCCTCGCCGGCAGCGCCGGCCGTTGCCGCGCTGGCAGCGCCTGCTCCGCCCATGACGCCCGACATCACGCCCTGGATCGCAAACTTGAGGCCATTCGTTTTGACGTAGTTGCGAATACCGTCCCAGAATGACTTAAAGAAGCCCTTCCCGGCTTCAAAGCCACGATATAGGGAATCGGTCAGGCCTTGGCGGACGCTGTCATTGAACTTGGTCCACTCTTTGGCCGCTTCCTCCGCCTCATCGGCGAGAACCTGCTTTGCAGCCCCGTCACGCTTCGCGTTTGCCAGCTTGTTCTTGGCAGCGGCCGCACGCTCCAGGTCAGCCGCATACTGCAGATAGGCGTCGTGCAGAGGTCCGGCATAATCCGCCGCCGCTCGAAGAGCCGCAGCGGCCTCTCGATCGGAGGCCGCCTCCAGGTCGATTTTTTCCGCAATCAGGTCGGCGATCTGCTCCTTGCTCAGACCGATCTCTGCGTTGTGCTCGCGCTGTTTTTCCAGCTCGTCCTGAACCTTTTTGACTTCCTTCTCACCGACGGCAATCAGCTCGTTTGATGCCTTGGCCATTTCGCGCTTGATCGCGACATTGCGCTCGGACACAACCAGCGTGTCGAGCAACTGCCGGACGCGCGCCTCTTCCTTCTCTGTCAGGCTGATTGTATTGTTTTCCAAGTCAGCGTTGACCTTGGCAAGCAGCTTCTGCCCGTCCGTCGCCTTCTCATCGATCCGCAACTCCATCTCCTGGACCGAGATTTTTTCCTTGAGCGTCGCGACCAGCTTCTGATAGTCGGAAATGCTTTCCTTCTTGTCCTTGTCCTTGTCGTTGATGTTCGTAAAGTCGAGCTTCTTCTTCACGCCCTCAGCAGCGGTCCCAGCGGCCGCCATGTCTGCGATCCGCGCCCGGAGCTTCTGACCAAGGGTTTCTTCGGACCAGGTTTCATCCAGGGTTTGCTTCAAGCCGTCCCAGATCGCCTTACCCCGCACGCCGCCGGCCTCGAAGGCTTTCAGCGCGCCGGAGAAATCGCCACGCTTGACGGCGTCGAACACTTCGGCGACCGTCGTAAATTCGCTGCCGAGCTTGGCCGCCACAGCACCAATGATCTCGCCCAGGCTGAGGACCACGCGCTTGACACCGGCAAAGGCATCCATGACATAGGTTGCACCGGTAATCGCGTTCTGCGTCCAACGCGCAATGCTGCCGTCGGCCGACAGTCTCCGGATTTCTTCCCGCAGTCCGCCGGTCCCGTTCGTCACATCGAGGAACGCCTGCAGCCCGATATTGAGCGCAGGGATCATGCCGACGGCCAATTCCTTCTTCCACGCCCCGCCGCTGCTCGTCAACTTCGTCAGGTTGTCGCCGAAATTGTCCGCTGCGGCAGCCTGCTCGGTCGTGATCTTTGCCTGCAGGTCAGCAGTTTCCGCGAGATCTTTCATGAAAGGCAGCATCTGCGCGCCTTCCTTGCCGAGCAGCGCCATTGCAACAGCCGCTTTGCCGGAGCCGTCCTCGAACTTGTTCATTGACTCAGCAATGGTGCGCATCTGCTGGTCGGGACTGAGGTTTTTGAAGGTGTTGAAATTGATACCAAGAGCTTCGAGCGCCTTGCCAGCGCCCTTGCTTTCCTCGGTCGCGCCGGACATGTTCTTGGCCAGCTTGTTCATCGAGCCGGCGATCTGCTGGACACTGACGTCGCTGTATTTGCCGACTGACGCAAGGCCCGACAGCGCCTCGACAGATGCACCAGTCTGGATGCTCAGGTCGTGCAGCGCACCGGCCGCCTCGGTTGTGTCCTTGACGATGCCTGCAAAGGCCGCGATCGAAAGGCCGCCACCGATTGCAGTAAGGCCGGCGATCGACGCGGACACCTGGCCGATCCGGTCCCCTACCTGCTTCAAACCGCCCATCACGGTCTGAACGCCTTCCAATGCCAACTTGATTTTTGTTTCAGCCATGATGGGAGTCTTGTCCGTTATTGTGCCGCTTGCTCTAACTCGTCAAGGTATGCCGCCTCCATCGCGCGCAACCCGTCAAACAGCTCTTTTCGCTTCTTCTTCGGCACCAGGAGGACGTCTTTCATGTACGCCACCACCGAACCGTAATCCAGACCTTCCTTGCCGTTCACCCCTACGCGCCACTGCGTCTGAACCTGCAACCAAAGATTGAAGTTTTCGACGCATTCAGGCCATAGGGCAAACTCCTCTTCGACCTCCAACCGCCCCTCAGGAGACAGACCGAAGAAGGCGGCCGCGGCGTTGACCTCCGCCTCGGGCTCGGGGTCGCTGCCATCCCTGGACGGAATTCGCAGCTTCCCGCGTGCCAGAAGCGCCGCCGCGCGCCTTAGTTTTTTTCCTTCGCTCCACACTCCTTGAGGTAGGAGTTGAAGGCGACGGCGGGCAGGCCCGGCAGGCTGAGCATGACGTCGAACGCTTCGGCGCTGAAAGGAACCGGATTGTTTTCGTCGTCGATCACCAGGCGCTGATCGCTCCAGTTCCGCGTGACCCCCTTCATGAAGTCCGAAATCAAGCCATCGCCCTGCTTGGTCTTGGCCGTGATTTCGTTCTGCATCAAGCGGGCGCAATCGAGCGAGAAGTTGTGCTGCTCCTCCTTGCCGGCGTTGTTGACGGTGAACTTCACCGGCACGATCACGGTGTTGGCTACTGCGAGTTTGAATGCCATGTTGTTTTGTCCTGGTTATGTAACTGGTTGAACCCGCCGCTTACACGCAGGCGAGACGGAATTCGTCGTTGCCGGACTGCGGCACGAAGCGCATATCGAAGCCGATGAGGCGACGCCCATTCTTGTCGACCTTCTTCGGATTGATCAGCTGCACCGCCGGCGCATGGATGATCATCTTGTAGCCGGTCGCCGTGCCGATCGTGAAACCAAGGCTTTGCAACGTGTTGGCCTTCACGCTGGTCATCAGCGTGACTTCCTGTGCGGCCGTCAGGTCCAGCTCAGTAGATCCGGTTACCTGCCGATCGGTAATGTCGACGGTCTCCGAGCCAAGCAGCGCGGTGAAGTTGACCGAGTTGCCCAGGTTGATCTCGATGCCGGAGCTGGAGTAAGCGGTGCCGCCGGAGAGCGCCCCGGTTGCGTAGCTCGCGCCAAGCGTCACATCGACCACGTTGCTCATCTTCATTGCCACCGGAGCCTTCCACGCGGTATAGGTCGGCGTTGCGTTTGCGGTCGCAGTCACGCCGCCGTCCACGCCGACGACGTCGAATTTGAGAACCGGACGCTCGCCCACCTTTGCGCTCAGCGTCACGTTGCCCATTACGCCGAGCAGCTTGTGCAGGACGCCGTCGTCGTAGTAGTAGACGGTCGCCGTCTTCAAGGACGAAGAGACAGGCGTGTATTCGACGCGTGCCGGTGTCGCGAGAATGCCTTCGGCGATCGCGCATGCCTGCATTGCAGCACCCCATGCCGGAGCCGTGCCTGCAGCGCCAGAGCCGGCAAGTTCCAAAGTGAAGGATGCCTTGACGCTTGCGACGCCTACCAGCTGCTCACTCGCTCCGAAGTAGCCGCGCATCAGGTTGCGGTCGACGTTCTGCGCATCCAGCGGCGCGATGCTCATGTCACTGACGAGCAGCGCATTCGCGGCACCAGTCGGAACGGCATCGGTGCCCGCAGTAACTTCATTTTTCAGCAGGATGACGGTGTTGCGAATATAGCGGGGCATGATTTACTCCTCGGTTTGGTTCGTCGGTTCAGTCGGCTGCTCGCGCGGAATCCATTGCTTTGCATCGTCATCCCACGTCCAGCTTCCGCCGCCAGGCGGGTTGGGAATCGTTTCAGGCTGTTGCTGAATCGTTTCGGGCTGTTGCGGAATTGCCTCCGCCTGGCTGTTTCTCGATTTGCTCATGGTCAGTCCAGTGTTGAGTTGTTGGTACGGTGCTCGACCGGATACATCATCCGAATCCAGCCTGTTTTCTGCCCCTTCGAGTCATACTCCGCGTCGATCGACGGAATGCCAACATAGGCAACAACACCGCCGAGCGTCGGATCTGCTGCGATGCGCTCATAGACACCCTTAAGCAGCGGATCAACTGCGAGGTCCCCCGTCTGCGCGGTGCTCTTTGCATACAGTTCGACAGAGATCATCGAAATCCAGTCGATTGGAGCGCCTGCGATCGTCGACTCTTTCGGCCTCGCCCCGTCGAATTGCACATTCACGGCATTCGTATGTTGCTCGGCGATTTCACGCGGCATCGCGCGTAAGACGTTGCTCGACACCGAGGGGCTTTCCTCTAAGCGAGAGACGAAGGCGGCAACGATGCCGGCAAAGATGGTATTGCTCACGCCGTTTCCTCCAGCAGGAGAATGCTCATGCCAGTCCCGTCCGGATGGTGCTCAGCGATCGCATACGTCACGCTGCCCACGATAAGCAGCTTGCCAACGGGATTTGCAGGAACGCTCTCGGTGCCCAGGGTGAAGGCAGGGTTTGATACGGCCATGCCGACACCAGCGCCGGCATGGCTGTAGGCGTTGTCGAAAATACCGCGCACGGAGACGCCGTCGAGCATGGCTGCGACGCCGAAATCAGAGAAGAACGGAGCGGTATTTTCAACAAACATTACTGACCGCCTGCGCCGGTGTTGTCGTTTTCGTTGCCGCCGTTGCCGTTGGCGCTGCCGTCATTGCTGCCGGTCTGTCCGTCCTGCTGCTGACCGCTCGCGCCGTCCGTCGTCGCGCCCTTGGCAGCGCTCTTTGCAGACCCCTTGGCCTCGGCCTTGACGTACTCGGCACGACCCATGCCGACAACAACGGCCGCGTCATCCACGTCCACCTCGACCTTGACGCCGCGTGCGTAGGACTGGCCGCCGATCATCACCGGCTCTTTGATCTTGATCATCGCTTTCATTGCTTGCCCTCGATTGGTTTGGAAAATGGCGGACGCCTGGTTAAAGCGTCCGCCGTTCAAAGTGCAGACGTCTGCACTTGTGGCTTGGTCAATTACGAGGTCAGGCCGTCAGTCATCGCCGAGAAGCTGGCAGCCAGACGTACTGCCACGTCGATGTACTGGTTCGCAGTGAGGATCACTTCGCCCGTGCCTGCTGCGGTGTACGGATCCACCACGATGTCCAGGCCGCCAAACAGACCGATTACCAGGTCCGACCAGTCGGAGCCGAACGCCAGCGAGGAGCAAACGCCGTTCGCCGTGCCCTTGGTGCCAGTGCTGGACATCGTGTTGGTCACGGCAGCGCGGTAGCCGTTGAGCGGCTGCGCAGCGTTTTCCCAGATGAACGGCAGGTTGGCGGCCTTTTGCTTCTGCTTGAGCCAGCCGCGAGTCTTGGTGTTGACGATGTAGCCGGAACGCTGGTCAGGCTCCGCATTCGCGTTCGCGCATGCGGTTTCCAGACCAACGATGTGGCTCCAGTCGATCTGCGCGCCGTTCGTGCCGCCAATTACCGAGCCGATGCCAGCAGTTGCCAGCAGGCCGCGCGCCTCGTTGCCGGTAGCGGTGCCGTTGATCGCCTGGTCCTGAATCTTGACCGCGATCGTCTGCGTGAGGTCGTCGCGCAGCATTGCGTCCACGTCGAGCGAGCCCTGGAGGAGGGCTTGCTTGGAATACGGGACCTTGCCGGTCACGCGCTTCGGATTGAGCGCGATCTGGTTGGTTGCAACCGAGCCGGACGATGCGTTGCCGTTTTCACCCGGCATGTTCACGGTGGAGCCGGATGTCTTGCGCGGAATGGCAATGTTGCCGGTGAGGCCGCCCAGGAAGCGGACGCCCATCGCAGCCAGGACCATGTTGTTGCGCAGAACGTCGACGAACTCGTTACCCAGGACCGAGGTCTGGATCAGATTGCCGCCTTCGGCTGCAGTGCCTGCAGCAAAGCTGCGAGTAAAGCTGTCGACGGGCACAAAGAATCCCTCCGGCGTCATGCCGGCGCGCTTCGCGACCGCTTCCGATGCGGCACGCTCCAGACCGGCCTTGGACCAGTCGCCGGAAAGCTGAGCCTGCACGGCGCGCAGGATGCTGTACTGCTTGCGCTCTTGCGCGCTGAGACCGATCTCGGCCTCGGCCGCGCTGGAATGACGCGAGGAGATCTTCTCCATGAGCGCATCCTTGAACTGCTCGACCGTCTTGCCGCCGCGAATGAAGTCAGCGACCATTTCGCGAGCGCCGAATTTTTCGTAGGAGTCCGCGATCGCGAGCAGATCTGCGGTGCGTTTTTGTTCGGCCTGACGGCCTTGTGCGACTGCGTTGTCATCCATGACAATGACCCTTTCAGGTGTTGGGGTTGTGGGTTGGGAACGGACTTCGACAGCAGGCGGAGTCGCCTCCGGCCGCTCAATGATGGTTTCGACGTCTTCGGCTCCCGCCGATCTGCCTACACCGACAGTGGGATCCGCAGGAACAGCAACCAAGCTGATTTCCATCGGCTCCCAATCTGTAACTCGATACACTTCTTTTTTGAACTCGGCCTCTTCGAGCACCATCTTGTGCACGATGTAACCGACCGAGATGCAGGAACGGATGCCGTCAACGACATCCTGGAAAATCTCTTCTGCCCGCGCGCTTCGCGAGAAGCGAACGATTGCGCGACCGACGCGGTCCTTGTCGATCCACGCTTTCTCGATGACGCCGATTTGCTCGGAGGTCCGGTGATCCAGCAGGAACGCGCAGCAGCCCGAGGCTAAGCGATCGAGGCGGACGGACTTCGGGCCATGGTCAAGAATCTCGGTGCCGAAGTAGCGCTCATACGGCTCCTCCGAAGAGAAGGCGACAGGAACAGTGCGCGCCTCCTGGTCGACCCCGTCGCGTTGCAGGCTAAAGTCGCGATACAGAGTTCCGGTCTTGATTTTCGACGTTGTCATGCGTGCTCTCGCTTTCGTGTGTTACGTCTGGCCGATTACTGCGCCGGAGTGAAGTCGACGTAGAACTCCTGCCCAAGACCGAATTGCTTGCCGGCCTCACCGTTGATCGTTGCGAGTTCGATCTGACCGCTCGGCGTCGCAGCGTAGAACGCTGCGTTTTCCTCACTGCCAGACGTAACAGGTGCCAGACGGACCGTCTGGATCTCACCCTTCGCTTTGTCCCAGTGCTCTTGCCTGGTGATGCTGGTGACTTTGAACTTTGCGCGGACGGTCATTTGTTTCCCTCAATAATCACGTTGACGATGTCCGGCATGATGCGTGTTGCCGCGTGACATTTTTAGGGAAGGATGTCACTTTCGATTAGTCGTAGCGGATCGGCACCCGGATGACGCCCCCGGAAATCCGCTCGATACTGCGGTCATCTGGCAGGTTGGCGGTCAATGGTTTGCGATTGGGACAGTCGACGTGTGAGCATCCAATCTCGAATTGCTTATTGCACACGGGGCACGGCTGCTGCTTCGTCTGTCCCATACGCTCTACTCCTCGGCCGCCGGCGCAGGAGCCGGATCCGGAGTCGGAGGAACGGGCTCGCCGCTGAGATTGATCTTGAGGCGCCGCGCCTCTTCCTCCTCGGCGGCCAGCTGCTGGAACACCTCATCGATGTCGCCGCCCTGCTCCGTGATGATCTGCTTGCGACTCTTGAGCCCGCCGCGCACGGCCGCCATGTTGGCCTCGACGTCCTTGAGCGGATCCACCCACGCCCAGCGACGGCTCTGCCATGCGTGCGCGCCGAACTTCTCCAGCTTGGCGATCGGCAGCGCGCTCCCGTTCGGCATCGTGATCGCGCCCCGCATGAGCGCCATCTGCAGCCAATCCATGAACACTGGCTCGCAGAAGGACTCAACCATCCAGGCCTGCAGCGCCATCCACACGTCACGCTCCTCCAGGAGGCCGGCACGGATGGAGCTAAAGTTCACGCCCTCCAGATCGTTGGCAAGCGAGTTGTAAGAGACCAGGAGGCCGCTCGCGATCCCACGCAGGCAGAGTTTGATAAAGACATCCGTGTTTTGCGCCGGATAGTCCGGATCCCATGCCTTGAAGTCGTAGCCCTTCGGAAGGACGCTGAACGTTCCCGGATCCGCGTCCGTGACAAATTCGCCCTCCTCGTCCTCGCCGTCGGAAAGCGGTTCGGCATCGCCGTCCGGACTGGTGAAAAAACCCATCTTTGCCGCGCCGGTGCGGGCCGCGACAACAACGGCCTCCTCATAGCCGGCCAGCATGTTCATGCGCAGCATGGCCGCATGCGCCCAGGGAATCCCGCGAGACTGCTCCAGGAGCTCCGGCACGAAGCAATGGAAGATGTCATCGGCCGGCACGCGCTCGACGCGGACAGACTGCCCGTTGATCGTCACCGGCATGCTCTCGCCTGGATGCAGCGTGAGGAGGTGATAGGCAACCGGCCGCCCGTAGGAGTTCATCTCGATCCCCATACGGATGAAATTGCCGTTGGAGAGCGTCTGATTGAACGCGACCGGCAAGCGGGAGATGTCCAGCACCTGTAGTGCATAGCCGAACGCATTGACCGTCTTGCCGCGCACGCGCCGGATCAGGATCTCGCCATCGCGGGCGACCGACTTGATGAACAGCTTTTGAATGTCGACGAAGCTGAGACGCCCCGTCACATCGCAGACGCCGCGCTTTGCCCACTTGAGAAACGCTGCCTCAATCGCATTGTTGGCCAGCTCGTCCTTTTTCCCGCCCGGATCCGTGACTTGGCACTGCAGCTGGTGCCCCTTCGGGCCGACAACGCCATTGCCCACCATGTTGAGGAACTTGCGGAAATAGTCGTTGTTGTTGCCGAGGTCCCTCGATCGCGCCCGCATGACGTCGAGCGATCGGAAAATATCCGCGTCCGCGCTCACGTTGCTGACATTCCATCCTGCAGTAAGGCGCGAGCTCGACGCAGCGGCAAAGGTGCGGACCCGAATCGGACGCAGGACCGGCTCGGTCCTGACGATTGCCGGCTGCTCTTTCACGTAGCCAAGGCGCGAAGCCAGGCGCGTTAATACATTTGCCATTAGAACCTCACGCGGATTTTGTTCTTGGGTTTCTGGCCGCTGGCAATGCGCGCTGCGCGATCCTCGGCGTTGACTTTGTTCTGCCAGTATTCGATCTGGTTGAGGATCTCGACGGCCGAATGGAACTTCATGCGACGACCGGCAATTTCATACTCAGCGACGTGCGCATTGCCGCCGGTGATGTATGTCTGATACGCGGCCTGCAGGGCCTCCAGGGACTTGCGCGCATCGGAGCGGCCGTCGTAGGTATTGAGCGTCGCAAGGTTCGGCTTGACGATCATGCGGCTGGACGCCACGGTCAGGCGCTCAGCTCCAGCCTCGACCCATGCGGTCCAGTCATACGCACCGGCCGGATAGTCCTTGCTCGTTGCGGCCGGAATCTGCACCAGGTGATCCGCGCCGGACGCACCGGCCGTGATCTCGATCTTGGCCGATGCGTTAAGCAGGCGATACTTGAGCGTCCAGCCGGAGGTTGCCGGGAAGTCGGCCAAGGACCGCAGCCAGGAGATGGTGTCGCCGGCGACGATGATCGCGGGCTCTGTAGTCGGAGTCGTCATGCGGGCATGATGCTGGTTGCCGCGTGACATTTTTAGGGAAGGATGTCACTTTCAAGCCGCTCGCGGTTTGGCGTGCACGATGCGCCGGATCTGGCGCTCGTTAAGTTTGAAACGCTTCCCGAGCTCAGCATAGTTCGCGCCGGTAAACAATGACCGGATCAGCCCGTCACGCTCGGCGCGGCTCTGACTTCCGCCCACCTTCGGAATGTAAATCTTTTCCCCGCCCAAGTTGGTCCGCAGTTGCTCCTCCAGCACCGTAGCGACGACATCGGCAACGGCCTTGGTGAAGGCAGGATGTTGCACCACGCGCTTAGCCAGGTCCTTGATAAAGTCGCTCATTGGTTATCCCCTCCAGCCCTGAACAAATCCTGATTGCCGCACCTTGCGGGTTTTTGTCTTGCGTGCCGGCGCGGCCGGCGCTTGCTCCGTCGCGCCCTGGTCGACCTGCTCGGCCGTCTCCTGCGCCGCCTCTCGCTCGATCGGCGGCTCCGGCAGCGCGAAGAGATCGCCCGTCGGAGGCTGGACGATGGACTCCAACTTGTCCCACATCTTCTGCGTGTATCGATGCAGGTCGAGCGCGTGCGCGGCAAAGGTTGCATAGACTGTGCAGTCCAGCACCTCATTGCGCACGCCGGCGCTTTTCTTCACCCATCGATAGACCTCGCCGACAGCGGTGCGCTGCAGGATCCGGATCTCCGCCGTGAGCTGCGTATAGAACTCGTCCGGCAGCTCTTTCGAGAAATGCACGAATCCGGGCCCCGGCGTCATCACCTTGAGCTGTCCATGGATCAAGTCCTTGGCCGTGTCGGTGCCAACAAACCACAGTTTGACGCCGCGCTTGATCACCTTGCCCTTGCTGTTGACGTCCTGCATCGAGGCCTTGCCCTTGATCGGCACCCCTTGCTTGTTGTCACCCTTGACGGCGAAGATCCGCCGGCGCGCGCGCATGCGGCAGAAGTCATACACCTGGTGCGTGAAGTGACCGCCGGTGTCGATCGCCGCGGCCTCGATCGCGAGCAGCTGGCCGCTCGCGTGCCGGAACTTGGTCTGCAGGTACGTGTCGAGCTTTTCCCAGTCCCGCTCATCGGCAGGATTGGCCTGCAGGACGGTGTAGTCAATCGTCCACCGCTCCATGCCTCGCCCCCATCCGTAGACGGTGATCTCGAATCGGTTGTCCTGGACGTCGACGCCGGCCGTCAGCACCAGACAACCCATCGGCACGGTGCGCAGCGCAAACGGCTCGGCGCGCAGCTTGAGCTCGTTCTCGTCCGTCTGCTCGACCTCCTCCTCCCAGGACTCGCCGAGCGTCGTGTTGACGAAGGTCTTGAGCTCGGCCTTGTCGCCGGCTTTTGCCTTGGCAACTGCGGAGAGAAACTCGCGCACGATCTGCGCCCAGCTCGTCATCGGGCTATAGGCCGTCCAGATATGGAACGCGACCGAGTGCGGAGCCGGGACCAGGCTTCCGTCACGGTCCCGGAAGTTGCCCTCCTGGTCGATCCAGACGCCCTCGCGATCGACCCACCGGCCGCGCTTCCAGACTGAGAGATACTCCGCCTGCGTGTAGTGCACCCCGCAGGCCTCGCAAAGGTGCGTCACGGTCTCCGGATCGTCGTTGATCCACTTGAATCCATACGGCAGAGGCTGATCGTTCTTGTCCTTGCCGCCCCATCGGATCGTGTGCTCGGTGCCGCAATGCGGGCAAGGGATGTTGAACCGGAAACTGCGCTCCGCCTCCTGCTCACGCGCCTCGATCATGCTCAAGTGCTTGAGCTTCGGTGTGCTGCCGCCGATCTGTTTCGGGAACGTCGCGCCCTCGATCCGCTTGCCGGACAACGTGATCGGACTGCCCTCTTTTTCAATGTCCGTATCGAATCCGTCGACCTCATCAAGGATTGCGACATCAACCGACAGTCGCCGGTAATTCTTCGCAGCCTTCCCGCCGCGAATATGCAGCACGGAGCCGAGGAAAGTCTTTTGCCGCAGCGTGTTGTTCTTGTGCCTGGACAGGTACTCAGGGAACACGCGCTGCATGGTCTTGACGTCGCGCAGCATCGGATCGACATCCGTCTTTACAAAGTCGTCCGCGTCGTCGTCTGTCGGCTGCCAGACAGCCTGGTTCCGCCGCTTGTGCTCGGCAAAGTACGCCATGGCCGCAAGGATGATCTTCGTGTAGCCGACGCGCGCCGACTTGCGGACCCATACCTCCCTGATGTCGTCGTTGCTGATGCAGTCCATGATCCCGATCTGATACGGGAAGGCGGACCACGCCTGCTCGACATAGCTCGACTCGGCCGAAAGGTAGAAGTGCTCCTCCGCCCACTGCGACAGGCGCACAGGCGGAGGGACCTCGAACGGGGACAAGCCCCGGTCAATCGCTCGCTGAATTTCCGACAAGTCCATCGATCTCGTCCCAGTCCAGTTTTAGTGCGGCCGCCATGTTGCGCGCCTTGGCAATTTCATCGGTGATCAGTCTCAGGTCCTCACTGCTGAGATTCTTTGCTGCGCGCTTGATCTGGATCGGCAGCGCCTCCAGGACGCCGGCGACTTGCCGCGCCATGTTCGCCAGGACCAGCTCGATCAACGAGATCGGCGCGAGCTCTTTGCGCGTCTGCGCATTGACCATCGCGAACTTGTCCGCTTGTTCCTTGGCCAAGCGCGCGCGCTCCTGGACGAGGTCGAGCCCGCCCTCGGAGGCTCGGCCGGCGGCCTGCTCCCGGAGGTTGGCGCAATACGAATGCAGCCACGCGCCAGCGGGATCCCCGTTTTTTAGGACGCCTTTTGCGACCAAGGCGCTCACTGCAGGCTGAGAGATCCCGACCATGGCAGCGAACTCGCCTTGAGTGACGCGAGACGAAAGGTCAGGCATAAACATAACCCCCTAGGAAAAATGCCATGACTAGAACGCGCTCGAGGACTGAATTACCCTCAGGCGGACGCTGTAGGAAGGACCCGCGCATAACTCAGAACAATCCCTGTTGTTGTGTCGGCATGGCGGTCCTCATTGCCTTTTCGAGTTCACGCTCGAAGTGAATCGGCAGGCGCTGCTCAGCAACGCGGCTGGCCACCCCGAAGAAGTCGAAGCGCTTCGCGTATCCGGCCTGCGACGTGAAGATAAAGACCGGCCTGATTGCAGAGCCGCGCGAGAACCGCTTCTTCAAGTAGATGCCCGGCTTCAACCCTCGCACCTGTGTTGGCAGCGCGAAGTAGGTAACACCTTGCCGCGCAACGGTCCGCCTCGATGCCGCGCTGTTACTTCGGCGTGACTCAAAGCCTGACGCCATCTGCACCCGCAGCTGTGAAAGGATCTGTACGATCTGGCTCCGCTTGACGTTGCCGAAGGCATCGAGCTGCGCGCCTGCCGCAGGGATTGCGTAATCGCCCGACCGCATGAGACCTGCTGCCTGCAGTGCGCGCTCCATCCCCTTCTGCGTCCGCGCCCCCCCGTAGATCTCGGGCCCGAGGTAGCGATCGGCAGGCGTGCCGCTCCCGAAGGTGTTGTCCTTGACCCATACCTGCGCCTCCAGGTTGTCTCGCGTTGCGCGCCGGAGGAAGAGACTGTTGAGCGTGTACGGTGTCGGCTTATCGAACTTCCGCGCCATCTCGCTCTTGAGCTCATCGCGAACGTCCTGCCCTGTCTTGGTCAACGCCACCGCTGCCGCGTATCTCGCCTGCTTGCCGATATCGGCGATCTTGGACTTAATCTCGTCCAGGTTGTGGGATACGGTGATCTTCATGCCTGCTGTCCTCCTGACTTTGTGCAGACGTCTGCACTACTCGTGAATACCTTGCGCAGCTCATCCGCCTCGCGCTTGACGTCGCGATAGTCCGCCTGGTTGGCCGGACGGATGGTGATGCCGCGCCGCTTGGCATCGTCCCTCGCGAGCTGGATCCACTCAGGCTCGCGGGATTGAGCGATGCCGCGCTCATCCCAGTACGTGATCGAGGTGATCTCCAGGTTGTGCTTGGTGCCGACCTGGTGCCCGTTCTCCTCGGCATAGAAGACCGGCTCACCCCTCAGACTCCGCCGGATCTGGCCGTCAACGAACTCCTGCCCGAACACTTCCCGCAAGTGATCGACGACTCCTGCAACCCAGGGCATTTGATCTCTCAGACTTGTGCTCACTTTGTCCAACCTCCTATTGGTTGGACAAAAGGTTGGACGGCTGAAACCCGCTTGAATGCTGGTCCTGACCAACCTCCCAACCTGCCCAACCTGTTTTGAAGTTTTGCCGAAAAGGAAAAGACGGAATCCTCCCGTCGCGTATACGCGTGCGTGCGTGTGTGCGCGTGTCCGGAATCGGTTGGCGAGGTTGGGAGGTTGGCGGAGCCAATAACCACGCGGGTTTGCGCCGTCCAACCTCGAAAACAGAAGGTTGGACGACGTCGGACGAAAGCCCATCGAACCAGACCCAATGCCCTTTTCCGCCCGCAGCAATGCCGCGCACGATCCCTGGTGCAAAGTTGTCCGGTTCATCACCGATTGATTACAGCGGGAGAGCAACATCGTTCTCCTCGCTGACTTGTTGGACAGGTGCGGCCGGCGGAACTGGACGCTCATAGAAGCGCTCACGCGCCCCGTCCGTCTCCCGTCCCTTGGTCCACCCCAATTTGCGCATGCAGGCCGCGATCCGCATCGTCTCCTGCTTGGCAGGACCGAGCTTGCCGATCTCGATATGCAGCGCCCTGGTGAGCAGCTCCCGGCATGTCACGCGGTTTCGCTTGCCGAGTGTGGTCTCGCCGTCTGCGTCGATGCCCTGCACGTAGTCATAGATCCGGCCGAGCCATGGATCCGCGATCTCGCGCTTTTCCTGCTCCGGCGTGATGAGCGTTGCCTGCTCGTCCGGTGTCGGATACCAGAGCTCGCCCTGGCGCATCAGGTGCACGGCCTCGCCGAGCAGCTGCTCGCGATCGCGCCGCAACCCCTCCAGGTCGATCCTGCCGGTCTCCACCGGCCAGAATCGCCGGTTGCCCGTCGTGTCCTTGAAGTATTCGGCCTCGTTGGTCGTCGCAGCGAACACGGTCCGCCGCGCAACGTTCTTCATGCGCCGGCCGTATGGCTCGCGATAGCGGTCCGTCTGGCTCGACATAAAGGCCTTGATCGCCGTCACCTCGGAGCGGTTGAACTGCTCCAGCTCGGCGATCTCATACAGGAGGATCCCCTGGATCGAGAGGAAACCGTCCTTGTCTCCCATCTTGAACGGCGTATCAGCAAACCACTGTCCGCCGAGGATGGAGAGCGCTGTCGACTTGCCCTGCCCCTGGCCGCCTTCGAACACCGGCGCATAGTCATGCTTGACGCCAGGATGGAAAGCGCGCTTGGCCAGGCCGACGAAGAACATGAGCGAGATGAGCTGCAGGTACTCGGACTCGACCGCGCCCCAGTACGTTGAGAACGCATTGACGACACGATGCTGCCCGTCCCACTTGTCCGCACACTCCTCCAGGAGATCCGTGACCGGATTGAAAGCGTTCTCCCTGGCGGACTGTGCAACGGCTTTCTCGATCTCGCTGACCGAGGCCATCACCAGCGAATACGTATTCGCGAGGTACATGCCGAGGTGGAAGTCATCGCCCTCGGTCCACTCCCCCGGCTCGGACGGCCAGGGAGGACTCTTGCGCTTGACCTGCAGCTGCGAAAACTGATCGAGCGCGACGAGGCCGATCAGGCGCGGATCATTCTGCAACGCGATGTAGACGTTCTCGCGGCAACCCTTCACGCCGCCGCTCGCGGTCCCGATCATCATCGCTCGGATCTGCTGGAACGTCTTGCGTGCGCCAGCCGGCGGAGCGGTAGAAGCGCCCTCCGGCGGAGGTGCATCCATGTAGTCCGGGATCTCGTCCGCCGGCGCTGCCTCGACGTCCGGCAGCGGCCGCAGCTTGTCCAACCATGCCGCGACGTCGTCCGGTGTCGCACCCTCGCCGAGGAGGTCCGCGATGTCCCATCCGTCCGGCTTCACGCCAGGCGCAGGAATGTCGATGAGTCGCACCTCGCAACCGATACCGGCGAGGATCTCGCTGATCTTCGTCGCTGCAACCATCCCCGGCTGCTCATGCTCCGGCCGGATCTCCCCGGCCTGCGGATGTCCGTCCTTGTAGGTCTTCGCGTCCGCGTCCGCCCAAATGATCACCTTGCGGCCTGCGAGCGGAGACCAATCGGCTTTGCTCACGGCCTTGCCGCCGCCTGGCCATGACACGACGTCGACCAGGTGTCCGAGGACATCGAGCGCCGCGTCTGCGCACTTCTCGCCCTCGACCACCAGGACCGGGAAACCCTCGCGCAGCGGTGCCGGCAAATAGAGCGGCCTTGGCTCAGGGAAAGACAGCCAGCGCCAATCTGCTTTGCCGGTGACGGCATGGCGCGCATAGACGCACGGCAGGACTTCCTTGCCGCCGTCCGAGGTCACAAAGCGATAGATCACGCCGAGGAGACGGCGCTCCTGGTCACGATACTCCCAAAGGCGCTCCGGCTTGCCGCGCACCACATGCGCACGCGGATACGGTCCAGCATTTTCCGGCACCGGCAGGACTGGAACCCACTCCGTCCGCGCTTTCTTCGGAGCCTCTTCCACCCCTTTTGCCGCTTGCGCAGGCGCTGGTTTCTGTTGATTTTTTGGCTTCGCCGAGGAGGCCGCGGGTTTGCCGGTGTAGTTCGGATCTGGCGTGAGCTCAATGCCGAGATCGCGAGCGACCGCTGCGCAGGCCTTGCCCTGGCTGAGATCGTTGACATAGGCATAGAGGGAGATCAGATCGCGGCCGGCTTCGCCGTCCATGGCAAAGTCAGACCAGTATCCGGCCTTGTGGCCGGATAGACGAATACGCATTGATTTGCCGGCTTCGCCGGACTTAGAACCAATACAAAACTCGTTCCCGTCGCGCACGCCCTGCGGAAACCAATCCGTGAGCAGGCTCTCGATTGACTGGAGAGCTGCGTTGGCTACGCGATCAAAATCGTCAAGGTTCAAATCTGCACCATTCCCTTAAGCGGCCGCAGCAAGCGATGCCTGGAGCGCCTGCCTGGACTGCTCCATGAGCCACTGCGTGACAGTCGTGTTGCCGACTGCAGCCTCGAATGCCGGCAGGTATTTCGCCGGCATCTCGCGCCGCTCTTTCCCGTTCTTGTCGTGCCCCTCGGTCGACAGGTAATCACTGATATGGGACGGCCGCATGCCGGTCCGCTCGGCGAGCGTCGCCTGCGTCATGCCCTTGATGCGACGATGCGACCAGGCTGCGACAACGGCCTCACGATAGGTCCGCAGCTTCGCGATCTCGGACGCCGGAACGGCGCCAGGGCCTTCCAAGCAGCCCAACAGGCTCAATTGCAGCTGATCCATGATTCCCTCCTGACGCATCCCAGTGAGTTACCCAGTGACCTTGCGGCCAAATTTTTTTACTTGCTTCCCTCGGCGCGTGCGCGATACCGCTCACGCAGCTCGACGATCGCGGCAAGCGCCTCCTGCGTTTCCTTCTCCAGCTGGTCCAGCTCGGCCGCCGTGACGCGACCGTCCGCCAATGCCGAGGACGCGCTCGCGGTGACGTCGCTGCATTCCTTCATTGCGCGGCAAAGCGCGTGCGTGAGGTCGTCGTCGGAGAGGTGCTGGACTGCCGGCATGGGGAACGCAATGAGGCCGTGCCGGTAGTTCTTCGCGATGAGCGCACGGCACGGCTCCTCGACGTTGGCCTCCTGGCTGAATTCGATGATCAGGGAGTCCTCTTCGTCGTTGACGTGGTGCGTCTTGATTCCCGGCGCGAGCTTGTTGCGGAGGACGGCAACAGACATGCCCATCCGCTTTGCCAGCATTTCGATACCGCCGGGATATTCCCGCGCCAGGTTGTAGCGTGCGTCGTGCTGATTGATGTCGGAGTAGCGGTAAGTCACGGTAAACATCCCCTTTTATTAACGTCGCGCAACTCTTGCGAGACGGATAACCTTTGAATCAGTTCAAACAACAACACAAACGACGGCCGGAGATCCAAAGTGCGAGCAACGACCAAAAGGACAACGAATGACCTCAACACCTCATGTGCAAGCGATCGGCATTCCCTGGTATCGATCGGAGGACTACTCGCGCCTGCGCGCCCTCTTCACGGACGGCGATCGTCTGCCGGCGACATTCAGGCAATGGGAGAGTCGTGCCGAGGAGGTGCGCAAGAGATACGCGAGCAAGGGACACACCGTGATCAAGGCCTACATCGACCCGCAGACCTTCCCGGCCTGGTGCGCGGCCAACGGTTGCACGCTGGACGTAGACGGCCGGACGAAGTTTGCGAACGTCGAGGCCTACCGCGCCCTCATGGAGTCGAAGAGTCGCCGCTGACATCACGCGCCTTTTATCGGTCTGACCGACGCAACCACAACGACCGCATCCTCCTGGACGTCCGCTCCGGCCGTGACGACCGCATAACGATCGAGCGCCGGACGGATAAGCCAGAGGAGGAGCCGTGCATACATGGCTTTCATACGACCACCTTCAAAAAATGGGCGGGAGGTTCCAGCGTGATAAATTGCAGTTTCCACACAACAACGATCAACAAGGGAACTCCCAATGCAACTGGTTTGCTTTTGGCCGACACGAGTCGGCACGGCGAAGATTCTTTTCAATCAATCGACCCGTCGCTTTCAAGTCGCCGTGGACGACGAGGTTCTTGGCGACTACCTGACTGCACAGCAGGCAGTGGACGATTTTTGTGGTGGGCATACGTTCAGTCACTCGTCCGGAGTCGACACGTCCACACTCGGCGCTCCGGACGACGTTGGGGATTGGCAGCGGATGAGGTAATACTCGAGATCCGCAATCATTCCGCGCACATCCATGACACCCAGGCGCAACCGCACGACCTCGTCTCCCACATTGAAGCCGATACCGATCTCGTTGTAAGCGGCATCTACCGGAGTCACATTGCGCAAGCCGGCCGCGAGATAGCTGCTCGGTATGCGCCGCTTTGGCTGCTCATCCGACAGCACCTCTGCAACTGGAGCGCTCTTGCACGGTTTCGCCCCCTCAGCAGGAGGGACAAGGCACGACTTGATGGTTTTCATGCAGGCACCTGCTCAGGACAGTTCACGACCGCTGCAGGCAACTGAAGGAGCTGCTCGCGAGTGCACTCGAACTCTGTGCCCTTAGATGCTTCGGCGATAAGCGCTGCGTAATTCGTCTCGCCGGTCCACTCGGTACGCGGCAAGCGACCTTTTTTCAGCCACTTGTAGACAGCAACTGGAGAGACGGAGCAAATCGAAGCAAGCACCGGCACGCCGAGCACCTCGGCTGCTTTCTTGATCGGAGGAATGATGGTCGTTTCCATGGCGCAAATTAAACCACAGGTTAAATTCGCTGTAAAGCACCGGTTGGTTGAGTCATCAAATAGATCCTTTGACAATCACCTCATGGCACATCCGCTCGGAATCATCATTAAAGACAGGCTTAAAAGCCTGAAGAAGACGCAAGGCTGGCTCGCAGAGCAAGCCAACGTCTCGGATACAGCCGTATCAAAATGGATTGCTACAGGGAAGATTTCTCGCGAGAGCGCGAAGGATGTTTCCCAAATCCTCGGCATTTCGCTCGACGTCCTGCTCGGCGTGTCTGAGGATGCTCTCGCCCAAAGTCAGCCGTCGCTTTCCCTGGTCTATGTTGACGCCGAAGAACTCCGGCTGATTACCGCTTATAGAGAGTCGACCGCTATCGGCAAGGCCCTCATTTCAGCAGCTGCCGAGGGAGCCCCACGAAGCGAGTCACTTGACATTATTCCGACTCGACACAAGTCGTAGCGGGCTCTGCGGCCGGAGCGGGAACTGCCTCCTAAACCGCTGCGCCGCCTCCATCAGTACCATTCTCGCCTCCGGCACCATCCCCCGGTAGGAATCACTCAGCTCCAAGATCTCCGCTTCGAGCGCGCTCGCATCGTTCAGCTTCGTTTTCATCTCTCTACTCGTTGTTAATCGGAATTTACACTTAGCACATTGCTAAATGGCAACAAATCCCATGAACATGAGATAAGTAAAGGTTAAAATTTTCCCCCAATATTAAACCCTAGGTTGACTATAAAAATAAACCCATGGTTTAATTTGCCCCGTCGCAACCTTATTGACGGAGCGCAAAATGGGAAATCAGAAGCCGCAGTACCGCAACACCTTCCGCCGCATCCGGCCGGTGACAGTGCGCGCAATGCTGTCACTCGCCATCAAGCCCGCCGCCAACCGGATCCGCCGCTGGCTCATCAATTTCGAGCTGCAGCACAACGAATACCAGCTCGGACACATCCAGGAGAACCGGCTCAACGACTTCCTCGTTGAGGGTGAGCTCCACAAGCGCCAGGTGCACCTCAAGTCCGAACTCCGCCGCCTGGAGGCGTGATGATCGCGGCCGAGCTCCCCGTTCAAGCAGACGACACCGCAGCCGCGAGCAAGATCGCCGTCATTCTGGAACGCGTCACCGACCCGGAGGCGCGTTCCAAAGTGCTGGCAATCGGATCCCGCATCGCCGCCATGGAGTCCGCCGGCTACCAGGTCAGCACTCCCGTCCGCGTCCGTCCCCGCACGCAATACGTCTTCGCCGAATGGCACCTCCTCGTCAAGAACGCCGGTTTCCGGTGCGTCCTGTCCTTTTTCATCAATGAGGCCTTCGAGCCCACTCCGAAAGCACGCCGCAAATGAATCTCGAAAACTGCATCCTCACCTACTCCGGCCGCTACGTGAACCTCCTCAAGCCGGATCCGACAACGATCCACATCACCGACATTGCACACGCGCTGTCGCAGATCAACCGCTTTGGAGGCCATACGCGCCGCTTCTACAGCGTCGCGCAACACTGCGTCCTGGCATCGCACCTGGTGCCGCTCAAGTACCGTCTCCATGCCCTCCTCCATGACGCCGCCGAGGCCTACTTCGGCGACATGGTCCAGCCGCTCAAGCGCCTCGACGGCAGCGCCCAATACCGCACATGGGAAAGCATGATGCAGGCCGAGATCTTCGACCGCTTCGGCCTCGGCATGGAGCAGTCCGACGAGTGCAAGGCCTGCATCCAGGAGGCGGATCTCATCATGCTCGCCACAGAGCGCCGCGATCTCATGCCGCCCGATGCAACGCCGTGGGCAATCCTCGAAGGTGTCAAGCCGCGCAACGGGAACATTAGTCCGGTGTCCTCGCACCTGGCCGAGTCGATGTATCTGTCCCGCTTCAAAGAGCTCGCCGGAGTCCTGTGATGATCGCTACAGCCGTCGCATTTAGCGAGAACGACCTGGTCGAATGGGACAGCTCTATCGACGGGACGAACACTGGCGCTGTGCGCCACCTCACCCGCAGCATCGAGAACGGGCAGGCCTTTGCGGTCGTCGAGGTGGACCATGAGCTACCGGGAATCCTGGAGTGCGTTCCCCTCAACCAGCTCCGCAAGACCAAATTTGGCAAGCCTCGGCAGGAGGCATCCAAATGAAACGCAAAGACCGTCAAACGCTTGCCCTGCTCCACTTAAAAGATCACGGCCGCACAACCGGCAAATCCCTTTCCGAGTCCATCGGCGTGACCACAAAGAATATCGCTACGGTCATGAAGCCCCTCATTGCCGCACAGGCTGTAATCAAGGGACGTGACAAGGCAACGCAGTCCTCCACCTACACCATCACGAAAACGGGCCTCGCCGCACTTGTTCGCAAAGATCCTCCGGTCGAGGCCCCTCGCTATAACCCGTCGGATCCGTTCGGTTTGCTCGCAAAGCTGCGTGCTGCACAGACCTCCATCCCCACTGTCGCATCCCATCGTTGAAGGAAAAGCCATGACCGCAACCCAAACCAATTTTGCAGAGCCCCACTTCGGCACTATCCCCCTTGCGTGCGTGATTCCCTCCAAGACCAACCCGCGCAAACACTTCGACGAGTCCGCACTGCATGAGCTCGCCGAGAGCATCCGGCAGGTTGGCGTCGCACAGCCGATCCTTGTCCGTCCGCTGCCGACCACCGAGAGCATGATCGACTGCGTCGAGATCGTCGCCGGCGAGCGCCGTTACCGCGCCTCCAAACTGGCAGGCCTGCAGTCCATCCCTGCGATCGTGCGCGAACTCACAGACGTCCAGGTGCTGGAGATCCAGGTCATCGAGAACCTGCAACGCCAGGACGTGCATCCGATCGAGGAGGCGGAGGGATACGACCAGCTCATGCGCCAACACGACTACACCGCAGAACAGCTGGCCGACAAGGTCGGCAAGAGCAAGGCCTACATCTATGGCCGCTTGAAGCTGTGCTCTCTCGCATCCGAAGCACGCGAGGCCTTCTTCGCCGGCAAGATCAACGCCTCGATTGCAGAGCGAATCGCCAGGATGCCGGTCCTCGCCCTGCAGGCAAAGGCAACGCAGGAGATCGTCCACAACTACGGACAACCCGAGCCGATGTCATTCCGCCGCGCCGTCGAGCACCTCCAGGCGCGCTACATGCTCGATCTCGCTCACGCAAAGTTTGCGATCAAGGACGCCAAGCTCGTATCAGCTACTGGATCCTGCCTCTCCTGCCCAAAACGGACCGGTAATCAGCCGGAGATCTATCACGACGTCGATGCAGACGTCTGCACTGATCCGGATTGTTTCGAATCAAAGGTTAACGCACACAACGAGCGCAAAGCCGCAGCCGCGCAAAAGTCAGGTCTGCCGATTTACGCAGACGGCATGGAGGCCTATACCAAGCTCCGGGAAAACAACCAGGTGTCCGCATATGACGGCCTCTACAAGATGGACCGGTTGGCCAAGTCCTCGATGTCCAACACGCCCATTGAGGACGTCATCCCCGCCGACCAACTGCCGAAGCCTGTCGCGTATGTCAAAGGCAATGACGGCGAAATTGATGCGGTGTATGAAAAGTCCGCTATCCAGTTCGCCTTGGAGAAGGCGGGCCTCTGCCTCACCCTGGAGAAGCACAATGCGCTCTTGCAGGAAAAGATGAGCGGCAACGCACGCGATCCGAAAGTCTCGGAGAAGGAAAAGCAGGCCGAGGCTGAGCGTCGCGAGCGCACGAAAAAGGCCGAGCTGGAGACAACAATCCGGAAAGCGGTATATGCAGAGGTCCGCAGCAAGATCCTCCAGGGAGACGGGCACTTAACCGCCCTACGTCATATCGCAAAGCGTCTTTGCGACGAATGGTCTTTCCCACACGTCATTGCGAGCGACTACAAGTTCAACGTCCTCAACTTCAATGAAGCTGCGAAGTTCATCGATTCCGCCAGTCTCGAAGAAGTTGTCGCCTTTATCCTCGGAATGACGATTGGCGAGTGCGTCCAGGTTGACGCCTTCGACATGGACGACGACGAGCACCTTGAGAATCCTTGGTATCTCGGCCTCCTCGATGTTGCAAAGGCCTGCGACATCGAGCACGACAAAATCCGATCGGAACATACCCCGAAACCTGCAGAGCAGCAGGATCTGCCAGTCGCAGCTGAAACGCCGAAGAAGAAGGGGCAGCAAAAGACTGCAGAAACGGCCGCAGAGGCACCGAAAATGGCCGAGACGACCAAGGATGCCACCGACACGAAAAAAGCGGCTCCAGCGAAGCCTACGCCAGCCAAAAAGGCCGCGGCAACAAACGCAAAGACCGACGAGGTCCCCGCTACCGCATGGCCGTTCCCCACCGCCGCGGAAATGGCCGCAAAGGGCAAGTGACCATGTCTCAGAAGTTCAATTTTCTGGCACGCCGCACCGCCTCGACGAAAGCCGAGCAGGAGCTGCGTCGCCAGTTCCCCAGGCGCTCCCGCGCCTGGATCTCAGCCAAGGCCGCAAGAATTGCGGGCAACACTGACATCACCAGCGAGCTGCGCGCTCCAACACGCGCAGAAGTGAAATGAGCGAAACCGAACTCCTCACCAAGCTGGCCGACCTCCTCGGCAAGCAACTCCGTCCGGCGCTCCCGGTTGACATTGACCTTTGGGACGTCTCGACGATCGCCCAATTCTTGAAGCGCAGCGACTCCGCCGTCCGCGAGCGGATCTGCCCGCTCCCCGACTTCCCGAAGGCGATCCGCCTCCCGTCGCAAGGCGGCCGCGGTCATCCGCTCTGGAAGGCAAAAGAGGTGATCGAGTGGGCGGAGAAATATCGCGAAATTAGGACGAGAAATTAATCGCCAATGACCAATCTAATTTACCGGTATTTCTAGAGTAGTGATGAGCAGCTCATCCTCTTTTTTCGGTGCTTTAGTACTGTATTGGAATGCCTTATGTACATGGTTGTGATCGGCATACAAACCCTTAATCACGTCATGACTGTCATAGCTCAATATCCAATTGAACTTGGCACTTTTAAGAGAAGAGGATAGCGCCACATGGTCCTTCAGCTTGTAGTGATGACGATAAAGCTTACGTCCCTGAATAAAATAGGGTGGATCCACATAGAAAAGGCTAGTAGTTCTTCGCTTGTATTCCGTAATTACGTCGAGCGCATCTCCATACCGGACTTCCACTCGGTCTGCGAGATCACTGAGTCTTTTAATCTTATCGATCAAATCTTCTTTATTGAAGCGACAATCAATGCTATAGGCAGACGACTGCTTTTGCCCGCCGATCGGCCCCGAATGCAAGACTCCTGAGAAGTTTGTTCGATTAAAGAATAAGGCCGCAAACGCCAGCTGAACTTCATCTTCTTCTGATGGCTCTTCGCACTTCAGCAAAGGTTGAAGTTCATGCCACGTTTTGAGTGAAACGGTCACATTCTTGATTTTTTTTATGAGCTTATCTGGATGCTCAAATGCAACCTTCCAGAAAGAGTACATGAGGGGATCGCGCTCCGAAATTACTGCTTCCGAGCAAACTTTTTCTGACAGGAGCGCTAACGTTACAGCTGCGCTTCCGGCATAGGGTTCCACGAGCTTCTTCCCCTCGAGCCCGTTATAAATGATCAGGTCCTTAATTACCTTTGTAAACGACGATTTACTTCCGGGGTAGCGGAAGGGAGTTTTGACAATCTCGGTCATGCCGTGGCAGCCTGCTTCAGCTCTGTGATTCGTTCAGTAACCCAAGCGGCTATCTCAGGAAAATCAGTGGTACGTTCAACTGTAAGTCTTTGATCTGCCGTTAGTCCCAGCCCCCTGTAGGCAAGTACTGGGATCATATATCGATAGTAGATCGCGCCATACCTCTTCGTTAGCACATGCAACTGTTGCTTGAGTGTCGCTCCACCGGTGAGTGGGATACAGAATGGGATGAAGAGTGCGGCCGTCGGCTCGGAAGCTGGTATTTCTGAAAACCAGTTCTCGTGAAATGGACGGAAATATTCGAGTACGCTCTTACTTGGCCAGTTGCCACCGGAAGCCGCTTGCCCAAGCATATAAAAGGTGCCTGCTGCATTATCGTTTCGAGGCTTCCATGCGATGACGTCAATACCTTCATCTTTGGGATTTGTTGATACCCCTGGCAGAGGAGCTTCCCGTACAGTGCCCTCCCCAAACAGTGCATAAGTTGAACGCAGTTTGTCCAGGTAGGGAGATCCATCTGGACGAGGAAATCCGAATGCTATAGCACAGCCTTCAAGTGCTCCGGCTGCTGCCCAAGTAGCGCACGCCTGAAACAAGTCTCGAATCCTGTTATTTAACTCAAAATCAAAGCGATCAAGCTCGAAAATCTCGGAACTCTTTACGCTCGACAGGAAGAGGCAGAAAAGATAAAGCATCGCCCCGTCGGATATATCGTTTTTCAGGAGTAGCTCTTCCTCAGTGTCGTTAAACTGGAAGGGATAATGATCACCCAAGCATTCCATTCGCTTTTGGAATTCTGCAAGTATCTCTTCCAAAAACTGCTCATCCGGAGCGCCGTCTTCTAACGCGCGCCCTTCTGGATCTGAGCTTTCGGAGTTTCGCCTACGGTCCCATGCTCTTTGCAAACTCCGGAGCTGACCAACCGAGTACTCAGAACATAAGACATGAAATTCAAACCAATCTGCGATTACGTGAGGATCGCGATCCAACGGAATTTGGGCTAACGGCATTTGCGGTTACTTTACTTCTTTTGGAGTGGCTTTTTTGTGCCTGGAGCACCCTTGCTTTTCGGCGTCGCCGGAGGATTTACTTCTGCACTTTTCTTCTTCATTACGGTAAGGAGAATATCAGCCTGCTGCGAGATCTCACGCGCTATCGCGAGGAGGTTCGGTTCACCATTGTATTTTGGTAGCGCATCTATAACAGAACTGAGCCGCACATGGGCTTGCGCCAACACTTCGCTAAACACGTCGTAAGGCGAGCGCACCTCGTTATAAGCGACACTAAGCTTCTCCCCGGTGCGAATTCTCTCGAGAGCAACTGGGTGGGCAATTACCTCACCCACATGCTTCAAGTCAGGGTTTTGAGACTTAACTAATGGTTGAGCGTCATCTCGTTTGTCGCCGTAAAGATAAAGTAAAACCTCTTTTAGCTTGCCCTCATTTGCTCTTGGAACTGGCGAAGTTACAGGCTCCTTGCTCCACCCTTTGTCAAGTCCGAGGAAGTCCTGATATTCCGTCCGTCCAAGCGCGGTATACAAATGCGAAAACGCGAATTTTCCTTTGTTATACCGGTTCTTAATGTCAAAAAGTTTACGTCCCTCTGCTTGCTCCAGTACGAAGATGCTAGAGATGTACGCGCGAATAGTATCGTTATCATCACCAAGCTGCCGCGCGATTTGATCGATAGTGAGTCCATTCTCGCGCTCGCGCTTATACCAATCTGACACGAAGCGTGCCTTGGCATAAGCATCCCATCGACTAGGGCCGTTAATATGCTTAAAGCCAATGAATGCCTGTGCGTCGCTCTCTTTGTCGACACGCCAGACTGTGACTTTTTCAACGGACCTGCGAACATCCGCGCGTATCCTTGGAAGGGAAATTCTGCATTTCGCCGCCAGGTCCGGATCTTTTATTAGCTTTATCGATGCAAGCCGGCGATTGCCCTCTAGGACTCTATACGGCCCCCCATTGGGTCCCATTACAATTAGAGGCTCAAAGTCTAAGTAAGTATTGGTGCAAATCGACGTAATGACTTCGTCGAGAGGTGAGATCTCGTTCAACGCCGAGATAATGTCCTCATCGTTCGAAGTGCTGTAGTCGTTTCCATTCAGTAGACGAGGATTTTGGCGGTCAAACTCGAGAAGGTCCGTTGGACAGCCACGAGTTGGCGCTCCTGATATCGGCGAAAAGGCGGGCATAATTTCCCAATATTATCTTGTTTTTGCAGGCGGCTATTGTACCGGTAGGCCACAAAACCTTAAAGTACACTGTTACACAACTTCGGATACGATTGTCCTTCAGCAAAGTAAATGGGTCGGGAAGCTGACTTTTCGTAAGGATTAGGTTGTGCAGACGTCTGCACTTCTTCCGGGTAGCACTTGCGAATTTCCGCATACGCCATTCAGTTGCTAGTCAAGGCGACTGGCAATTTCAGCGGCCGTCGCGTTGTAGTAGATCTGCAGCATCCTCAAGTCCCTATGCCCCACCATTCGGGCCAATTCCAGAACGTTCAATTTCTTCGCCAGGCGCGTGATCGCCTCATGTCGCGAGTCATGGAAAGTCAGGTCCGTGATCCCGCATCGATCCTTGGCCTTGCGGAATAACGCATCGAGGGACTTCGAAGTGATCCCGAAAACGGTCCCACCCTCCTCCGGCTTCGGCAAATAGGACAGCAGCTCGACGGCACGCTTGGAGAGCGGCACATCCCGCTTTGTCCCGTTCTTCGTCTGCGGCAAGTGCGCAACCTGCCCCTGGACGTGCTCCGGCACCAATGCGCAGATCTCGCCGGCACGCATTGCAGTCTCGATTGCAAAAAGGAACGCAACAGCGACGCGTTGACTCACCGTCATCGCCGGTCCGTCATCGAAGCCGAGCGACAAGCACAGGCGCTCGATCTCGTCCTCCCGGATCCGCCGATCGCGAGGAGGCGGGTTTTTCGGCCGTCGGACGTCTTTCGTCGGACTTTCGGCAAGCCACTTCCACTCACGCCGCGCCGTGTTGAAAACGTGCGACAGGAGGTTAAATTCACGGTTGACGGTCGATCCGCTCACGGTCCGGATCGGTGCCGGATCCGCCCTCTCGATCTGCCGCTGCGCGACCTCCATACTCATGCGGGCATCACGCAACATGCCAAGATGCTCAGACGTCAGATCGGATAGCTTGATGTCGCCGAACTTGACCGGCCGCTCACCGACCTCGATCTCGGCCAGCACGCCCATCCGGAGCGCCTCGTATCGGTGCCCGCGCTTCGTCCTGGAGACTTCCTTCTCATACCGGTGGAACGCGTCACGGACGGTCTTGCCGGCAATGACCGCGGTTGACTTGTTCTGCCGGAGCTCCGTCTCACGCTGCGCCGCCCAAGCTTGCGCCTGCGCCTTGGTCTGGAATGTGCCGGAATCGCGCTGCCCTTTGACATACACCTGCACGCGCCACACGTTGCCGTCTTTTTTGAAGCTCGCCATTTCGTAAATCTTTCGGAGATTTTTCGTAAATGGTAGCAGTAAAACGCGGTATTTTTAGGGGATTTGCGAGTCGCGCCGAAAATGCAAAAAGGCCGTAAACCCTTGCATTTACTTGGATTGCGGCCTTTTAACTGAATACTGGAAATATGCTGCTGGTGCCCGAGACCGG
>NZ_LSTO01000007.1 GCF_002211445.1 Noviherbaspirillum denitrificans
GGCTGCCGCCCGCGGCAGCGTCGTCGTCACCGCGCAGAAGCGCGCGGAGAGCGTGCAGGAAGTCCCTGCCTCTATCACCGCCATCGGCGGTGAAGAATTGCGGCGCGACGAACTGCGCACCGCCAACGATGCGATTCGCTATGTGCCGAACGCGCAGGCATCGATCACCGAGGGCCGTGCGCGCCCGCGCTGGTTCATCCGCGGCGTCGGCATCAACGACCCGGCCACCAACGTGGTCAGCCCGATCGGGGTGTATGCCGACGAGGTGTACCAGGGCAATTCCCTGCTGCAGGCTTTCCCGCTGTTCGACCTGGAGCGCGTGGAAGTGCTGCGCGGACCGCAAGGCACGCTGTGGGGCAAGAACACCACCGGCGGCGCGCTCAGCTTCGTGTCGAAGAAGCCGGCCTTCACCGCCGACGGCTATGTGAAGGCAAGCATCGGCAGCCACCAGGAACGCCTGCTGGAGGGCGCCTACGGCGGACCGGTGAGCGACACTACGGCGGTGCGCTTCGCTGCCCTCAACTATGACCGCGACGGCATCGCCACCGCGCCGGACGGCAGCAAGCTCGGCAAGCAGGCGGACAATGCCGCGCGCTTCCAGGTGCTGACCCTGCTCAATGAAAACCTCGACCTGCTGCTCAACGTCCACGGCCGCAACAACCATGGCCAGCGTTCGCCTTGGTACCTCGACTACGCTGGCACGACACCCACCGGGCCCCTGCAATGGGCCGGCAACAACACGCGCGGCAATGTCGGCTACAACTACGACCAGGACGATGTGAAGTCGGACGGCGTATCAGCCACGCTGAACTGGAATTCCGGCGGCTACACCCTGACCTCGATCACCGCGGTCGAAACCGGCGAGCGTGAAACAGCGGGTGATGGCGATTACACGCCGATCAATATTTCCCTGACCCATGCGCGCGTGAAGACGCGCCAGATTTCGCAGGAGCTTCGCCTCGCCTCACCAAAGCAGGACCGCTGGAACTGGATTGCCGGCGTCTACTTCTTCAAGGAGAACCTTGGCTCGGACAGCTCGAATGCCCAGCTTGCCGCCGCCAGCATCTCCGCCGCCAACCCTGGCTTCTACAACACGCACTTCGACCAGGAAACCCGCAGCGTCGCGACTTTCTTTAACACCTCCTACGCGATCAATGAGCGCTGGAACGCCGGCGGCGGCCTGCGCTGGACGCAGGAGCGCAAGGAGATTGACCTGACCGGCGTGCGCTCCACCTCGGGCGTGGCCAGCTTCCTGACGCCGGCCAACTGGTGGAGCACGGCATCGGTCGCCAACCCGCTGTCGCAGTTCGCGCGCCAGCAGGATACGCGCAAGTGGAACGACCTGAGCTATGACCTGGTCACCGATTACGACATCGGCGGCAACCAGCGCGTGTATGCGCGCCACTCGAAGGGCTTCCGCTCGGGCAATTTCCAGGGCAGCGTCTCGCCGACGCTGGCGCCGAACTCGGTCAACCCGGAAACGCTGAAGGCCTATGAAGCCGGCTACAAGAGCGAGCTGCTCGACAAGCGCGTCACCTTCAACGTCGCCGCGTTCTACTACGACTACGAAAATCCGCAGGTGCTGATCAACCAGGCCAACCCGCTGCCGACCATCCTGACCAACGCCCGCAGCGGCACGGTCAAGGGTGTGGAAGTGGAACTGCGTGCCGCGGTGACTCGCCAGCTCACGCTGCAGGGCGCGCTGGGCCTGCTGCGCACCGAGTACCAGGGCCTGGTGCAGAACGGCATCGACCGCAGCGGCAACGAGTTCACCCGCTCACCGCACGTGTCCTTCGATATCGGCGCCGAGTACCGCATCCCGCTCGCCAATGGCGCCGCCGTCAAGCTGGGCACCGACTGGCACTACAAGGGCGAATTCTTCTTCAATGCGCTGAACCAGACCACACCGGCGCTGCAGCAAAAGGCGTACTGGCTCGGCAATGCGCGCATCGCGTATGCGTTGGCGGACAAGAAGACCGAGTTCTTCATCGCCGCCCGCAATATCACCGACCGTGGCTACAAGACGGTGGAAATCGCGCCGTCGAACGGCTCGTACAAGTACACGCTGGGCGAGCCGCGCATCGTCACGGTTGGCGTGTCGACCAAGTTCTGAGGACTGCCATGACAAAACCCGCCCATCCCCTGCGTAGTGCCGGAATCGCGCTGTTTGAAGCATTGGCATCCGGCTGGCCCTGCATCTGGATGGGCGCGGTTCCGTGGCTGACCATTGAACTGCTGGAAAGCGAACGCGAATCCGTAAGGTGCGTAGAGCGCAGCGAAACCCACCAGGACGACGTCTCTTGAGCGCGTGGTGGGTTTCGCTGCGCTCTACCCACCCTACAGAAAATGAAAACTTTAAACGTAACTATGGCGAAGATTCTCCTTCAACGACGACAACTGCTGCGCCTGCTCGCGGCCCTGCCCCTGGCACCCGGTGCACTGTCCGCGCCCGCCCTGCCGTCCGTCGTGCGCATCGCCGCCGTCGCGCGCAATGCCGCTTCCGGCAATACCCACTTCTCCGGCTCTTCCTCCATGGTAGTGGAAGACCGCTGGCTGGAAACCGAACTCGGCAAGCTCGGCGTGAAGCTGGAATGGCTGCCTGTGACCACCAATTCCGTGGCCGCGCAGGTCAATGAAGCCTTCGCCAAGAAGGCGATCGACTTCGCCGCCTACGGCGACCTGCCGTCCATCATCGCCAACGCTTCCGGCCTGCAGACCTCGCTGGTGGTGCCGGGCGGCAGCCTGAGCAATACCTACCTGGTGGTGCCGTCCGACTCCCCGGCGCGCTCGATCCGCGACCTCAAGGGCAAGCGCATCGCGCTGCATCGCGGCCGTCCGTGGGAGTATCCGTTCGCCCGCCTGCTCGAAGCCAACGGCATGGCGCTGTCCGACGTGAAGATCCTCAACCTGAATCCGCAGGCCGGCGCGGCAGCGGTGTCCACCGGCAGCGCCGATGCCTTCTTCACGCTGTCGGATGCCTTCCTGCTGGAAGACAAGAAGACCGCGAAGATCATCTGGTCGAGCAAGAAGCCGCCGCATGACTGGAAGATGCGCGCCGAACTGTGGGGAGCCCGGCAGTTCCTGCGCGATTACCCGCAACTCGCGCAACTGGTTGCCACCGCTTATGTGCGCGTGCACCACCGCGCCGCCGGCGAATCCGGCAGGGAAGAATACATCCGCGTCGAGGCGCAGGGCGGACAGAACGAAAGCGTGCTGCGCCGCGAACTGGCAGAGGACAACACGCCGTGGAAGGAGCGCTGGTCGCCGCTGTTCACGCCGCCGCTGCGTGCCCACTATGCGTCGGAAATCGACTACGCGCGCCGCGCGGGCCTGATCAACAAGCCGGTCGAACTGGATGCATTGTTCGCGCCGCAGTTCGTCACGCAGGCGCTGGCGCAGCTGAAGCTGCAACAGTACTGGACCACCTGACCGCGAGCGCACTGTGTCTGCCCTGTCTTCTTCCTACACCGAAACCGTGGCGCCGGCTTCGCCGCGTCCGGCGCGATCCGCCTCCCTCGTGCAGCGCTGGCTGGACGCCGGCTGGTCCGCATGGACATCGCCCGTCCTGCTGCTCGCCATCTGGTCGCTGGCCACCCTGCTCGAATGGGTGCCGGCCCAAATCCTCATCCCGCCTTGGGAAGTCGCGCGCACCGCGGTGGAACTGGCGGAAAGCGGCGAGCTCACCGACCACCTCGGCGCCAGCCTTTACCGGCTGTTCGCCGGCTTCGGCCTGGGCAGCGCGGGCGGCATCGCCTTCGGCATCCTGCTCGGCCTGTCGCCCGGGTTGCGCAGCTATGTCGATCCGCTGTTCAACGTACTGCGGCAGTTGCCGACGGTGGCGCTGATCCCGTTGTTCATCCTGATCTTCGGTATCGGCGAAACCTTCAAGGTCTTTATCGTGATCAAGGCGACCTTCTTCATCGTCGCGCTGGCCGCGCATGACGCCATCCGCAGCCTGTCCGCGCGCTTCTTCGAGGTGGCGGCCATCTACCGCCTGACACGCTGGCAGACAGTGCGCCGCATCGTGCTGCCGGCCATCATCCCTGCCACGCTGACCGGCGTGCGCATCGCGCTTGGCCGCTCGTGGATGGTGCTGGTTGGCGCCGAACTGCTGGCCGCCGACAGCGGCCTGGGGCAGATGATGGAGATGGGACGGCAAATGTTCCGCATGGACATCGTGATGGTCGGCGTAGTGCTGACCGGCGTCATCGGCTTCACCCTCGACCGCGGATTCCGCTGGCTGGAAATCTACCTGATGCGCTGGAAACAACGCTGAGCCACCGACCATGAACAAGACCACCATCGTCAATTTCGCCAAGGGCCTGCTGCTGCCCGCCTTGCTGCTCGCCGCGTGGGAATGGGCATCGCGCCAGAGCGCGGTCGCCGCCTATGTATTCGTGTCGCTGTCGGACCTCTGGGGCAGCCTGCAGGGCATGGTCGCATCCGGCGAACTCTGGCTGCACCTGCGCGCCAGCCTCACGCGTACCCTCACCGGACTCGGCATCGGCGCCACGCTTGGCATCCTGACGGGCACGCTGATGGCGCAGTCGCGCATCGTCGACCGCCTGGTCGGCCCGCTGTACCATGCGATCCGGCAGGTCCCGCTGCTGGGCCTGATCCCGCTGCTCGGCCTGTGGGTCGGCAACGGCGACCCGGCCAAGCTGCTGGTGATCGTCATCGCATCCTTCTATCCGACCGTGCTCAACACCAGCGAAGGCATCCGCCACGTCGAGACGCGCTACCGCGAGGTCGGGCAAATCCTCACGCTGTCGCGCCTGCAGACCTTCCGCCGCGTGCTGTTCCCTGCCGCGCTGCCTTCAATCGTCACCGGCCTGTCGCATGCGCTCGCCTTTGCGTGGCTGTCCTGCATGGGCGGCGAACTGCTGTTTTCCGCCGGCCCCGGCATCGGTTCGCTGCTGCTCAATGGCGAAACCGCCGGCCGCATGGACGTGGTGCTGCTGTGCGTGGTCGTGATCGCGCTGCTGGCGCAGTCGATGAATATCCTGTTCAACCGCCTTGCGCGCCTGCTGGTGCGCGGCCAATCCAGCCACTGACCCGATGACGCTGTTACGCTCCCCCGCGGAAGTCCGCAACTTCCTGGTCGGCTTCGTCGGCCTCACGCTGCTGTCCGGACTGACCATCGGCATGAACAAGGTGCTGGGCACCCTGCTTGGTGTCCATCTCGACGTCAGCAACCTGCAACTGGCAATGATCAGCAGCGCCGAAACCTTCGCAATGGCGCTGGGCACCCTGCCCGCCGGCCATCTGCTCAGCCGTGGCAATCCGAAATATTTGTATGCCGGCGTCAGCCTGACGCTGGCCGGCATCTTCTGCATCCTGCCCTGGCTGCCGGGATGGCAGTGGGTGGCGGCGACGATGTTCCTGGTCGGGCTGTGCATTTCGCTGCGCATCGTGGCGATGAGCACCATCTTCCTCGTACGCCTGCCGGAGATCGGCCAGGGCAAGGCCGGCTGGTACAAGGGCACGCTGACGCTCGGCATCCAGTTCCTCGGGCCGGTCACCGGCAATTACCTGATCGCGCATCTCGGGCTGCAAGCAGGATTCATCGTCTCCGCCGGATTGTTCGCGGCGCTCGCCATCCTCGGCTGGCAAGTGCTGCCCACGCATACCGGCAACAAGAAGGCCGGCGAGTCGGAAGGCGGCGCCGCGACCTGGCGCGCGCTGTTGCGCCTGCCGGCGGTGCGCACCACCTACCTGTTCGAGATCCTCGCCAGCTTCACCGCCTCCAGCGTCGGCGTGTTTTCCATCCTGCTGGCGCTGCGCGTTTTGCACTGGCCGCAGCAGCATGCGGTGTGGCTGATGGCGGTACAGGGGCTGAGCTTCGTCGTCGTGCTGCTCGGGCTGGGCAACATCGTCCTGAAGAGCCCGCATCGCGACCGGATCTATGCCGGCGCACACGGCGCCATCATGGCCGCCCTGCTGCTGCTCGGCCTCTATCCGTCCAGCCTCACCTACATCGCCGCCTCGGTCCTGCTCGGGCTCGGCCTGGGCGTGAACAATCTCGTCAATATCGACCGCATCGCGCACGCGCCGGTGGACAAGGCCAAGGTCTCGGCCCACCTGACGCTGTTCGGCATGCTGGGCGGCACTGTCGGCGCGCTTGGCGCTGGCCGCCTCGCCGACGCGATCGGCCTGCAGCACGTTTTCCTTGTCTGGCTGTTCCCCTGGCTCATCGCCTGGCTGGGCATGCACGGACAGCGACTCATCCACCAACACAGACAGCCGGCAGCCGTCGCCGCGCCCCAAGGAGAAGCAGCACCATGAACGCCCCGCTATCCCCCACCCTGCTCAAGGCCGTCACCACCGCGCGCAAGCCGCGCACGGGCGGACTGGTGATCGAACACGTGAGCAAGTCCTTCCAGCTGAAAGGCGAACAGCTGCTGGTGCTGGACGACATCTCGTTCCGCGTCGAACCCGGCGAGTTCGTCGCCATCGTCGGCGCCAGCGGCTGCGGCAAGTCGACCCTGCTGCGCCTGCTGGCCGGCCTCGATACCGGGTATGACGGCCAGTTGCTGCATGACGGCCAGCCGATCAAGGGAACCGACCTGCATCGCGGGCTGGTGTTTCAGGACCACCGGCTGTTCCCGTGGCTGACGGTCGAGCAGAACGTCGGGCTGGCCTTTACCAATACCTCGGTGCCGCAGGACGAACGGCGCGAGCGCATCGCTGCCGAGATTGCGCGCGTCGGGCTGGACGGGTTTGCCGATGCCTATCCGCACCAGCTCTCCGGAGGCATGTCACAGCGCGCCGCAATTGCGCGTGCGCTGGTCGGGCGTCCGGATGTGCTGCTGCTGGATGAACCGCTGGGGGCGCTGGATGCGTTGACGCGACTACGCCTGCAGCAGGAACTGCGGCGCCTGTGGCAGGAGGAAGGAATCACCATGCTGATGGTGACGCATGACATCGAGGAGGCGGTTTATCTCGCTGATCGGATTGTTGTGCTGGATGCGCGACCGGGAAGGATTCGTCGGATTCAGCCGGTGCCGCTGGCGCATCCGCGGCAGCGAGGCGATGCGGGGTTTGTAGCAATCCGGGATGGGTTGCATGCGGATTTTGTGGATGTGGTGGAGGGGAGGGAGCCGGTGGTCGCGGATGCTGTTCCGACCAAGGAATGGGGGAGCGAGGACTGGGCCCGGCGGTTTGCGCTTTGATGAAGAGAACCCTGCCATCGGGACGTCTCCGTTGTATCGGTATTACATGCCGCCCATGTACCGCGCCGTGAGAGGTACCAGCCACTTCCTCCCAACTTTCAATGGTTCAGGAACAATTTTTCCCTCGCGAATCCAGGATCGCAAGGTTTCCATACCAGGTGCTGAGGAACCGTACACGGTCGAAGCCCACTGCTGAACAGGAACACTATCAACCAGATCTCGAGTCGTTTCAATTGCGTCACGTTCGAGCAAGGCCTGGAAGTCTGTACCAGGAAGCGGGCGGTTCACTGCGTTGCCTTGAATTGCGTGGCACCCCTGAATGTCCAAAAAACGTTCCTGATCTGCGGTTTCTACACCGACGGCCACAATCTCGACGCCCAATCCCTGTGCAAGCGCTATCAGCGACTGGATCACCGCATTGCTACGACTACAGATATGAATGTGCTGCGTGAGCGTACGATCAATCTTCACCTTCTTTACCGGCCAGTGACAAAGGCGTGTAAGGAACGCGGACTCCGCGCCAAAGTTGTCGAGTACTAATGTAATCCCCTGATTGGCAAGTGTCACCATCGATGTTTCGATCATTCGGGAATTGAGATTTGCTCCACCGCCTACGAGCTCCAGTTCCAGGAATTCCGGAGCGAGTCGTGTCTCATGCAATACCTCCATCACCGCAGGTGCGAAATCTGCCTGCAGCAATTGATGAAGCGAAACATTCACAGTGGCTCGTAGTTGCGTGTGTCCCATCTCCTGCCACCGACGAATTTGCGCGCATGCCTGTTTCAATACCCACATGCCAATCTCGGTAATGTGCCCTTCTTCCTCAGCGAGCTTGATTACATTCGCTGGAAGGATCTCTCCAAGAGTCGGGTGCTTCCACCTTAACAAGGCCTCGGCGGCAATGATCTTGCGGCTGCCGAGCTGCCTTTGGGCCTCATAAACAAGCCGGAACTCACTGCGCTTGCAAGCGACTGCAATTTGCGTTCTGAGCTGTTGAGTCCGTGAGTGAACCACTACGCTTTCGTCCCTGAAATCCTGAATCTCCCGCCCCTCATTTTTAGCCTTCTGCAGAGCAGTGTGGGCATGGGAAATAAGGAGCTCCGCAGTTGTACCATGCGCCGGGGAAATCGCGATACCTAGCTGAGGTTTCGCATTGACTTCATGCTGTCCAAGCGAAAACGGAAGCGACAATTCGTGCACCAGGGTTTTGGCAAAGGCGAAAAAATCGCTGCCGTCCCTATGCTGAACGATCATGACAAAAGTATCGCCGGCGTCCCTCCCGACACAAGCGATATCGCTGGCAAGCATAGACATGCGGTGAGCGACTGCAGTGAGAAACCGATCACCTGCACCATGACCAAAAGCCCGCAGCAAATAATCGAGCTGGTTTAGCTCGATCGCCATGACGGCCAATTGGGATTCTGTACCAACATCACTGACCAACAGATCGCGCAACCTGTCTTTCAAGCCTGCGGGTGTAAGCAATCCGGTCAACGGATCGTAGCAAGGCGCTTTCTTTTGTCGTGCCAGTAATGATTTTTCGTGTGACAAATCACGAAAGACGCCAATATAGCCACTGATTTCTCCCACGTCCTTCTTGACCGCAATCACGGTTGCTTGCTGAAGATAGCTGTGGCCTGAGGGACGGCGGCACCACCATTCTCCACTCCAAAAATCGCGGGTTTGTGCAACCGTCGTGACCGACTCAATATCATCACGACTGCCGAGCAATGCATCGAGTGACTCCTTTCCCTCGACCTCATGCGCTGCGCGTCCTGTCAATGCGGAAAAGGCGAGGTTTGCGTGAAGAACGAGACCACTTTTGTCAGTGACGACCATTCCGTCCACATTGTGCGTAAATGCACTGTCGCTTTTCTCCCATGCCAATTCGGCGCCATGGCCTCCACCTACGACAAAAAGCATTCCAACGAGACGTGCGTCAGCTCCCGAACCCACTACCCGGGAGGAGTCGCTTACCCAGAGCACTGTGCCGTCTGCGGCAAGCATACGGTTCTCAACAATGTTGTCCACGCCATCGTCTACCTGCGCCGTACGAAATCGTAATAAACGTGCCTGGTCTTCGGGATAAACGTGATCGGACCAGAATCCTTCGGCATGCCACGCTTCGCGTCGGTACCCAAAGATCCGCTCCGCCTGGCTGCTGATGAACGTTACCCTTGTTGTGCGAGGATCGGTCGCCCACACGATTCCTTCGCCTACAGCCATTTTCGATTGCCGGCCGCGAACAAATGACTCAACCGCTTCCTTTATTGTCGAACAAAGAAACAGGTCATGGTTTGTTATCGTCCACTCGCAATTTGTTTTTTTAAAAGACATAGCGACGCCATCTTCAAGTTATTCTTAGCCGCGAACAGGCAAGTTCGCCGGATAAATAGACCTGTCACCAGCAACTTGCACCGTTGGTACCCGCTCCGTACGTAACACACGCACGATATTGAATACAAACAGCGCTGCACCCGACACGGCGAGCAGACCGCCCAAGCCGACCAGCCCCATTGCTGAAAAGTAAGCCAGGGATTGCATGCCTGTTTCGCCATGCAAACTTTTGCGGGGTACGCCGAGCCAGCCCGACCAGGCAAGTGATGCGACTAGAATAATCAATCCGGTGCCATATATAGCTGGCTGCCATCGCTCAAGTCGACCGCGTCCCTGTGCGAAACCGAACGCCGGCAGCAACCGGTATCCGAGCGCCATGTAGGCCAACGTCACAGCACCGACGGTGCCATGGTAATGTGCCGGCACCATGGTCGACTCGCCATGTATCGCTGCACCGCAAAGGCAGCCCATCAGAAATAGAAAAATCGATAGCACTAACGGCAGGTTGTCCAGTGCCATCCGGACGCCACGCCCTGCCCTCACTATTTGCACCAGCAAACAACCGCCTAGCAGTACCGGGGCTGGCCAACTGCCCCAAGCCATCAGCAACGTAAACGCACGGCGGAACTCCGGGCTATCGATCGGATAGGCGATATACACACCTGGCGCCGCGAGCACCGGTAGCGCCGCCAATAGAAGTTGCCCGGCCATGAAGGAGCGAGACGCAACTGTGCGGACCAGCGCTTGCTCACCAAGCACGTTCCATACGCCCATCAGCAGCAATACATGAGCAAACTGCAATATATGGCCTGGCCCCCATGCCCACAATTCAAACTGCATGGCGTGGGTCGGCACGCCCGACTGCGCGACGGGTATTGCCAGCGCCAGCAACGCTATTGCGGTAACACCTATCGAGAGCAATGCAGCCACGCGCCAAGCCGTGATATTTTTCTTCACGTGCGAGAGAACACCGCCAATTGAGGTCGCACCGCACAAGGCGACTCCACCAAGGAACGAGACCAGGCCTAACAGGAAGACTGGACTATCAAGCACCGGAATGTAGTTGGCGAGCACCGGTACCGGCGAGCGCGAGAACAGCGCGCCCAGCATTCCCAGCACGCCTGCATAAGCCAATGCAAGCGCGGCCCAGCGCGTGTGACCCGGAACGCCGCCGGCAGCCATGGACCACAGTGCCGCTGCGCACGACAGGAACCACACCACAACCGCCAAGCCGACATGCAATACCAGGGCGCTACGGAACAAAGAGACCGACGCCACGAAGCCGCCCGATATCGGCGTACGTGACGCTACCAGCAATACAGCAAAGCCCGTTGAAAAGGCGAGCGCCAGCAGCGCCAGTAACAACCATCCTCCAACCAGGCGTCGAGCGCCCGGTTGCGAATGCAATGCTGTTTCAATACCAGTGTAGTGAGTCATTCTTGATGAAACTTATACAGAAGATTGTCCTTCAGCTCACGGGATGATGCGCTTGAAGCGAAGGCTACCCAGGTGCTGTGTTGCGATGAGAAGTTCCAGATCCGACGCTGCTTCTAGACCGCTCCCTGATGCGCGGCGGTCGAAATAAAGGGAACGCCAAAAAAGGTCAGGAATGCCACAACGAATACAGCCAACACCAGTACGGCACCGGCGCGCGCCGAAAGTTTGAGCGTGAAGCGAGCGTGCAGGGAAAAGGCCAACACCAGCCAAGTCAAAAAGGCCCAGGTTTCCAACGGATCCCAGGCCCAGTAGCGGCCCCATGCATCCTGGGCCCAGATGGCGCCTGCGATTAGCATCAGCGATTCGAAAATGAAGCCGATCGCCATGCACCGGAAGGCCAGTTCACTGAGATGGTTATCTGCCGGCAGGCGTTCAAAGCGGCTGCCGGCGAATGCGGTACGACGCATCAGGATCGCGCCGGAAATACCAGTCGCAATCAACACCGCGCCGAAGAATACCTTGCCGAAGCCGATGTGAATATACAGCCAGACGGTGTGATAAGTGGCCGGTAGATGGCCTTCACCAGGATCGGTCATCAGCAGCCACCCCATGACGATAAACAGGATGAGCATGACGACCGCGGCGCTGGGACGAATCGACGGCAGGCGCCAGTAGACGATGGCAAAGGCGACCATCATGCTCCACACATTGCTCGACAGGATTTCGTACAAGGTGATGAAAGGACCGTGACCCACGCATTCCCATCGCAGTGCGATCGACAATGCATGCAATATCAGGCCGAAAACAATCAGTGTTAGTACCGGGCGACCGGGCGGGCGCTTCAGCACGACGGTGATGATGGCAATGCTGCCGGCGATGACGTAGACCAGCAGGGCTCCCCACAGCGCGATCAATTCATTCATATCGCCTCATATCTCATGTTGTTCATGAAAGTTACCTGCTGCTTTTGACGCTGGATTCCGGGCTGTGACTTTCTTGCCCGCCTGGTTAGGCATGCCATGGCTCCGCCGCAAACTTGTTCCAGAAATGCCAGCCGAGGGCGCCGACGATCACTGTACTGACTGCGAGCATCCAATGAATGGTCCAGTCGTAGAACACCGAATACCCCATCCAGCTGCGCAATCCGTCATAAATCAGGCGCCCTTGTGGCAAGTCAATCGCTTGTCCAGGTTGTAATGTGTGCCGCTGCTCGCCTATGCGCACGATGACTCTGTGCACTCTCGGCAAGCGGAATTCAGACGGCGCTGCGGGGTCGAGAATGACCTCATCGAATTGCAGCATCGTCCACACCTGAACGCCCGTTCCCGGTAGTTTCCATTCACGCGCCTGTTCATACTCGTGGATCGGATAGGACGGCAGGTGTACGGTACCAAAGGCTGGTTCGCCGCCGGTCGGATGCCACATGAATGTTGGGGCAAAGCCCTTGTTCGGACTGGTGTAAAAGCGGTATCCCTGCACTACCAAGGGGGTCTGGTCGCCAATCACCTCGCTGCGCTCCTTGCCGTCAGCGTCGAGATACCGCACCGTATTGCGCGTCTTGTCGCGCCTGACGTCCGGCGCATAGTTGATGCTGAAGCCGTCGTTGACGAAACGGATTTTTTTCAGGCCCTGCCAATCGTGCAAGGGCCCGGCGTCGGATTCAATCAAGCGTCCGGCAAACTCTTCACCGGTGGACAATTCCACCGTTCCGGTAAGGTAGGTGAGGCGCCCTAGCGCAGCCAACAACACCAGCGCAATCAGTGCCAGGTGAAACACCAACAGGGCGCTCCAGCGGTGAAACACCTTGTGCGTGGCCACTGCCGCGATCAGGTTCACTGATAACAACGCCAATGGCAGTACCAGCGCCACACTGATTCGTTCGTCGCCTGCATAGGCATAGACGATTCCAAGGCCAAGCAACAGCAGCGCCACCAGTGTCAGCTTAAGGGACGCCAATGGGCCGCAGGCACGCGTCAGGGCGGATTGTCGCATGTGCTTCTCATCCAGCTTCTGCCGGTGCCGCTGGCGTTGCTCGTCTGGCCGTTAGTGCTGTTAATGCGCCCTGTGGTCAGCCCGGTGCCACTCTTGTTTTTCGAGCCGCAGTTGCTGGCTGACCAATTGCCGCTGGCGGCAAAGCTTGCAATTTTATTCCTCGCCTTGTAGTAATAAGGTTCCTGCGAGTAGTAATCGTTACTCCCGGCTATTGATACCTCCTTGCTGCTTCCCACTCCTTGCCCGGCCTCCTCCCCGACGTCATTCAGATTGACCAGCAGGGCTTTGTTTCGCCAACCGTGCGGGACGGCGACGTGGCACCAGGTGCATCGCAAGTCGCCGACTTTGTTCGCATGGTAGTTGTGCAGGTTGCCGCTCCAGCTACCGGAAAAACCTGTCGTATTGCCACTGCCGCCGCCCCAACCGCCGCCGGACGAATAGTTCGCCTTGGCATGGCATTTGAAGCACAATATGTTCGCGGTGGACGCCTTGACGTCGGTCCATGTCCCCTTGAGCAAGAAGTCATTATTTGAACCGTGCGGTCCCCAGACATTGCCGTTGTCACCATTGTTTGGAATGACCGACGTGGCAGACGTCGTGCCCGAACCGTGGCAATCGCTGCAGTACATGGTGCTCTCGCCCACCTGGGTATTCCATGGAGGCAGCCACGGCGCGCCGCCAGTCATGTTGCGTTTTTCCGGAGTGCGGCCGGTACCGGCCATGACCGGATGCCAGGAGCGATGGTTGTTGTTATTGAAGTTGGCATCCGCTGTCCCGGCCGCTGTACCAAGATTCAATGGCTCATTCTGATGCGCGACCGGTGCCTGAAATTCCTTGGCCTGATTGGTATAGATTGTCAAACCATTCGTACCAGCGGGCGTTCCTGATGCGCCCAACTTCGGCCGGCTGCCGTTCGGATAAAGATTGTTATCGGTATAACCGTAATCCGAATGACATTTCAGGCAAATCTGGTATTCGCGCGTGACATAGCTGGCGGTAACGAGCGAACTGGAATTGGTTCCCGGATCACCCCGTTTCACCGTATAACCAGACGGTAATACATGAAACGATGCCGAGACATATTCCGGTTCCACACCCCAACTGCCACGTAACACGCCCGAAGCAATATTGCTGTGAAGCGTAGTACCGTCTTCGGTGTGTTTGTGCGTGCCCGCCGCATCCGGCGTACCAGTAATTGAGCCGGCAGGATTGCCGCGGAAATCGCGGAATTTCACAACACGATGCGGATTATGGCAGTCGGTGCATTCGGCATGTCGGTTGTTGAGATTGTCGAGCCCCAGTTTGGCACGCGACTCCAGGAAATCCTTGCCGCACTTGCCGGTGGTCTTGCTGCAATCCGCATTCGTAGCGTCGTTAAAGATACCGGCAATGTCATGCACTTCCACACCTGCCGCCTGTTCGGAACTCTTGATCGGCATGTGACGTGCCGACGTAGTGAAATCGGTCTTGATATCAGGAATGGCACTGCTGGTCAGCGCGGTGTAACTTACCACCGACCCCGCACTGTTCGTGTGGCACTGGTAGCAGGTTTCTTCCAGGGATGCATTGCCGCCCGTCTTGGGCGATGTCGTACTGTCAGTAGCTTCCCGCAACAGGCGGCGTGCGCCCTGGACGGTATGGGAGTCATGGCAGTTCAGGCAGGAGATCTGCCATACCGGCGGTTCGGTGTTCGCAGGCGAATCGAGCGATGAGGGGAATTCGCGCTGCTTCGCCGCTGCTGGCTTATAGATCTGGGTCGCGACCTGGCTATTGGCATGTGCAGAAAACGCATATGAGACGCCGCCCTTGTCATGGCAGGCCAGGCAGATAATGTCGTTGGTGGTACTGAAGTTGCCGCCAGTCGGCGGGGCGACCTGGAAGCGATTCACTCGCAGGAATTTGGCATTGCCATTGCTGGTCGTCTTGTCGCGGAGGTGCGGGTCGTGGCAGGTGGAACATTCCATCTTGCCTTTTTCCAGCGGCATTTTCGGCGGCACCGCTCCAGCTGTGCGGTTGCCCACAGCTATGCCATCCGGCGCACGCAGCTCGCCATCGGCAGTGGCCAGCGCGGCATCATAGGTAAACGAAATCGGATGATCCGATTTCAGATCCGTGCCCAGATTACGTGTGAAGCCGGTGGTGGCGGCATCCGAGGATATTTTGGTGCCGGAAGCCATTGCAATCGTCGCGTTCTTGACGCCGTTCAAGACATTGACTTTGTCCACCCCCATCGTGCCGTCATGGCATGACAGGCACAGCTTGGAACTGCCGCCCGGTGCAGCGGCCATCTCGGCATCGCTTGCTTCCATCGAGCTCGATGTGTAGGTTGCATAGGTCTGACCGGACAGCTTGCGGTTCCACAATGGCGTGACGACGGCTTCGGCCGCATGCGGCGTATGACAAAACACGCAAACCTGGGTCTCGGAGCTGGCCTTTATCGTGCGCTCAGGGACTGTTCCCCCTGAGGGCGTGGCACTGCCATCGGATGCGGCAGAAAAATTATGCTTGGTACCGCGCACATCGGCAATTTTATTGGTCACGCTAATCGCCCCTTGTACCTGAGCGGTCAGGGCCAATAGCACAGGGATAATCAAGGCCAATATAAGACGAGAGAGTGTCATGTACCGGGATATCATCATGCTCCCTCTATGAGCTGGAATATGACGACGCGCCCGTTGAACATGTCGGCAACATAAATTCGTCCTTGCCGGTCACACCAGACGCCCGACGGCAAATAAAACTCGCCAATCTCCTTGCCGGTCCCGCCGATGGGCATCAGAAAGTTTCCACGGCCGTCAAACACGAGCAGGCTATCGTTAAAAGACTCTACGACGTAAATTTTGCCGCTCGGATCAACCGTAACGCCTTTTGGCCGTGACAAATTGCCGATGTAGCGGCCGCGGCGACCTACGCTGCTGATCGTTTTGCCTTTCACGTCGAAAATCTGCACGCGTGCATTCATGCCATCTGACACGTACAAATTTCCGTTGGCGAAGGCGAGGTGCGTGGGAAAATTCAAGGAACCTTCCTCCTCGCCTTGCTGGCCGAACGTACTGATCAGGCGACCTTCGTCGTCGAAAACCTTGATGTTATGTGCATGGGTGTCGGCCACATAAATGCGTCCGTGCTGCGCATCACGCACCAGCCCGGTCGGCCGCATAAGGACATCCTTGCCAAAACTGCCCAGCGGTTTTCCCTCACGGTCGAGGAGGAACACTCGCCCAAGCTCTGCATCAGCCACCAGGATCTGACCCGCCGCCCCCTCTGCAATGCCAATAGGCGTGACGAAGCTGGAGTTCTCCTGAGCCTGCGTCCAGACGTCCAGTTTGCCTGCGGTTTTGTCGAAGACATATATCGCGTGACTAGCGACGTCTGTCACAAAGATGCGCCCTTCTGTGTCCACCATCCCGCTCTGTGGGCGCTTGAGCACTGTTTTATCTTCCGTTGAACCGAAAAGCCCGACCACCCAATGCAGCAGCGTGATTGCCATGTTTCGCGTATCGCCATCTTCCGGAACGAAGTTCTGTTCGCCCATTAACTGGCCAACATAACGAAAACGTGGAATCTCGGGAGGCGATGGCCATACCAATGGAGAACTATCTCCTCGCGGCTCCGGGTCGAGCCGCATCACATGCTTGGTTTCAGCACAACCGGACAGCAGCAGCGCCACGGCCAAGAGTGCCAGCGTCAAATTGCGCAGTCTATTCATCCTTGTCGCTCCGAGGACGCAAAGCAGGACGAACTGAGTGCGTAGACTGAGGCACGCTGCAATACAACGCACACATTGCTTATTTCAAGCTCGTTGATGATCATGATTTGCCAGCGGCTTTAGCCGGCAAATTCTTGCTCCTGGAGTGGCAACGACGGCAATCCGATACCGGGAAGGCGACCTTGCCGCGACATGCATCACATGCCTCGCCAAGCAAGACCATCCTGAGCATCTGCGTGCATTTCATTAGCCTTGTCATCACTTCCCTTCCTTGCCTCTCGAAGGCGAAAAACAAACTCAAGAAAAGAATTAAAGTTGTCAGGACGCGCCGAGTTTCAAAGTCCTGGCAAAGACTGCCTGCGTTGCGGTCGAACGTGTGACATGGGATGTCAATGCAGCGTGAAATTCCGGTTACCAAATTAGCGTCCGCTGCCATGCAGGTTTACAGCGTCATAGAGATTGTGTTTCGTTACCGCAATTTCCTAAATTGACTAACTGCACGTCGCAGTCCACGACCTGCCATATGACAAGTACGCACCGCTCTCCATGTTGACTGCAGGTTACTTTCCGCCTGCCAATCGGTAGCGAAAAACATGCCACTCACTTAATTGATGCAAGTTATGGTTTTCGTAATGTCAACTTCACGCCAAGCTACTTGGGTCCCCACTATCGGGAAACCTTCTTGAATGTGGGACCCATCCGACCTTATCTATTGTTGCCTGAATGCAGCAGGTTGAAAGGGTGCGCCGCACAGTAGGAGATCGCTTTGAAGAGAGCGGGGTATCAGTTGGATGGAGCAAGCAGGATGTGTGCAGCTGAGGCACATGCTGCAAGCCACGGTGCTGTGCGTACTTGGTAAGCGGCGTCGCCCATGCAAGGTTTTGCTAGAGGGAAATTGTGCTCTTTCAAGCTCGCTGTCCCTTTGCCCGCGAAAGACCGGTTGCCCACACCAGCGCGAATTTCATTACGAATTCCGATTGAACATGAAACCGCTTCAACGCCCCGGCCGCGTGCCCTGCCGCTTGGCTGTTGCACGCGCGAGATTGACGCGCGCCTCTTCAAATGCAGGTCGAGCAGCTAAGGCTTGCTGGAAATGTTCGATCGCCGCATCGAGCTGTCCGCTACGCGCAAAAATCTCGCCGAGGTTATTGTGCGCTTCGGCGAAGCGCGGTTCGCGTCGCAGCGCTTCGCGATACTCCTCGATCGCCCTTTCGATCTGCCCCACTTGTTCGAGCGCGATTCCCAGGCCCAGACGCGCGTCGGCAAAGTCCGGCTGAAGCGCAATCGCCCTGCGCATATGGTCCACTGACTCGGCAGGCCTGCCTATGCTTGCTAGCGCCACCCCGAGATTGAAGTGCGCCTCCTGCCGGTCCGGGTAGTGCTGGAGCAGCGCCTGGTACTCGCGGATGGCATCGTTGAAGCGTTGCTGCCTCATGTGTACATTGGCGAGCTCGCCGCGTGCTTGCAGCGACTGCGGATCAAGTCGCAACACCTCGGTCAATTCGCGCTCTGCCTCGTCAAGCCGCTCCAGCTGCGTGAGCAACAAGGCGTGCTGCGTACGGGTATTCGTGTCCTCCGGCTTTGCGGCGACGGCTTGGGCGTAGGCACGCAATGCGTCGTCCATCCGTCCAAGCCGCTGATACAGGCGAGCGACATCGGAATGGGCATCGATGCGCTTGAAATAGGCAATCGACTCATCCAGCTTTCCTCGCCGCTCGGATGACATTGCCAGCAGGAGCAGGGTATCCTTGTGCTCGGTTCCATACATGTCGAGTGCACGCAGCAACAGCGCGTGCGCCTCGTCCAGTTTTCCGGCCCAACCGAACAAGCGTCCGAGGTGTTGTATTGCATCTGCATGGTCGGTGTTGTTCAGCCGTCCCAACACCGTTTGCGTTACTTGCGACTGTGCTTCCTGCGTCCAGCTCGACGCATCGCGCAGCAATCCGCCGCGCCGCAACTCGTCAAGCAACGCCAAGGCCAGCAACCGGTTCCCTTCGATGGTTGGGTGGACATGGTCGAGAAACATTTCATTGCCGGGAATGCGGTGGCCGGCCAGGTGCCGGGTCTGGTCTTCCATGATGCGCATCGCATCCACCAGCGGGATGTCTTGCGCTGCGCTTAGCGAACGCACTGCGGCCTGCATCGGAGACAGGATGCGCAACGGACATACATCCTCGTCGATCGCGCGCTGGAATGCTTGCTTCGCCTGATCGTATTTACCCATTCCGAGCAAGACCTGGCCGAGCATGAAATGGGTTTCCGCATAACGCGCATCAATTGCCAGCGCTGCTTGCAGCGCCTCTGCCGCCGGCTCCTGCGCGCCCGCCCGCAACGCGTCCCTTGCGCGGGAATCGAACGCACTCCAGTCCGCCAGCTCGCGCGGCGTCAGGTCCGAACGGTGTTCACTCTTGAAAGGCGACACATCCTTCATGTTGACTGGCGGCACTACCATGACGACACGGGCTCCGGCCGCCCTGCCGATCGCCGCCATGCGCGCCAGGTTGAATTCGTAGTGGCGCATGATCTGCACTGCCTGCCCGTCGTCGCGCCGATAGTCCTGGGGGCCGACAGTATGGCCGAGGCGCTCGTTGACTTCGGCATCCAATGTGTAGCGCTGTGACACCGGCACGATGCCGCTGGAGCGGACCGCGCGCTCCATGGCGCTATAGATGCGCGTACGCGTGATGTGCGCTGCCACTTCGCGCACTGGCGCGGGCAGTTCACGCACGGCGCCATAACTGCGCTCTTCGAGAAATTCGTTCTGGCCCGACAGAATCAGGAAGACGTCTGGTTCGTAACCCGATAGCTCTTCCATCAGGGCCGTCACACGGTAGCTTGCATAGCTGATGCCGCCGGCATTGATCAATTCCCAGCGGCGTGATGGATCCGCGACCGGCAGCATTTCACGAAGCCAGCCGCAAAAAGAGGTGGAGTCCCGATACGGATTGCCATAGGTGGTTGACCCTCCCATGCAAAAGATGCGGACCGTATTCGGCGCCTTTGTCTTCGGGAAGCTCTGGCGATTGAACAGGCCGATCTTGTTCGTTGCTGTCTCCATCATGACCGTTCCGTCCGCTTGCTTCCTTTCGACAAACAGGGGACGGGTCGCGGCAAAGCCCACAAATGGATCTTCTAGCGCGGCCCTGGGAACGACGCCTGCCAGCGATAGCACGCCTTCGGTCAAGACCAGCGCGGCGGCGGCCAGCAAAAGTCCGAACAGTACCTTCTTCCAGACTGGCAAGTCCAGTCGGGACGCTGTCCTGCTAGAAGAGCGCATAGATGAACGGCACGAGTGCGCTTGTCTGGACAAACACGGCGAGCGCGCCGATCAGTATCAGCACGAATACGATGGGCGCCAGCCAGTACTTCTTGTAGTAACGCAGAAAAAGCCAGAGGTCTCGGATCAGCTCAAACATCAGAAGGGCAACTCCATGCTGTTGGGAGGCGCGGACACGACGCGATAGCTAACGGCATCCGGCGCAAAACCAAGCCGCAGTGGGTTGCGGCCTGACATGCGGCTAATCCAGCCGGCAGGTGCTATCAGCATGAAGTAGACGGCGCCAAACAGGAGCGCTGCGTACCAACGGGACAACCTGCCCGCCAGCCAGCCCGGACCGCTACCGCCGTCAAGCGCGACAGGTAGTGCCTCATGTCCGGTGGGCTGCGCATCTCGATCAACCAGGTAATTGCCGGTGACCAGGCAGTCCAGCCCGAGAGCCATGAAACAGCGATACGCCTCTTCCGGCGAATTCACGATTGGCTCGTCGGGTCCATTGAAGGAAGTATTGACCAGTACCGGGACACCCGACAGCGCGGCGAACTGCTCCAAGAGCCGATGCAGCCTTGGCTGGTGTTGACGACTGACGGTCTGCACCCGGGCCGAGCCATCAACGTGCGTGACGGCCGCCAGCTCTGGGGATCCCTCCGCAGACCGCAACACCGGTTCCGCGAAGCTCATGTAGGGACTGGAACCTGCGATGGAAAAAAAATCCGAGGCCAGTTCTTCCGTAACAATCGGCGCGAACGGTCGAAACAACTCTCGCCGCTTGATGCATGCGTTCAAGCGTTCTCGCATGGCCGCATTCCGCGGGTCGGCCAGGATCGAACGCGCACCCAATGCCCGCGGCCCGAATTCCATCCGGCCGTCGAACCAGCCGACCGTCTTGCCCGCCGCCAGCCGCTCGGCAACGCGCTCCATCAACTCAGCCTCCTCCAGACGCCGGTACCGCGCCCCCTGCTCTGCGAGGCTAGTCTCGATCGTGCAGTCGTCATAGGCTGGACCGAGCCGGGCGCCGTCCATCGCATCGCTCGCAGGCGCCTCCCGTGAGTGGCCAAAGTGCATGTGCCAGGCGCCAAGCGCGGCGCCGATTGCGCCGCCGGCATCACCGGCGGCAGGCTGCACCCATATGCGCTTGAAATTGCCCTCGCGACGCAAACGGCCGGTAGCCGCGCAATTGAGCGCAACGCCGCCTGCCAGGCATAAATTCTCCGTTGCCAGCTCCCTCTGCGCGGTCGCGGCAAGCCGTAGCAAGATCTCTTCGGTCACGCGTTGGATCGAACAGGCGAGGTCCATCTCGCGCTTTCCGATCGCCGCATCCGGCGCACGCGGCTTGCCGCCGAAGAGTGCGCAGAAGCGTTCATTGACCATGCTCAGGCCGACGGCAAAATCGAAATACGCGAGGTTGAGCCGGAATGTGCCGTCCTGCTTCACATCGATCAGATGCGACCGGATGACGTCTGCATAGACCGGCGAGCCATAGGGCGCCAGCCCCATCAATTTGTATTCGTCGGCATTGACCCGGAATCCGCAGTACTGGGTAAACGCCGCGTAGAGCAAGCCGAGCGAATGCGGAAAACGGAGTTCCCAGCATGGCGACAGGCGCGCTCCGTTCCCCTGCCACAGCGAGGTGGTGGACCACTCACCCACGCCGTCGACGCACAGGACAGCAGCATGATCGAAAGGACTCGGATAGTATGCCGACGCGGCATGGGATTGATGGTGCGCGCAAAACAGCAGGGGTGGCAGCACGCCCGGATCGCAGCCTGCAGCGTCCGCCAGGGCGCGGCGCAGAGTCAGCTTGAGAGGCAGCTTCTCCTTCAGAACCCCGGGCATCGCCGAAACAAAGCCGCGCACGCCGCGCGGGGCGAGCGCCAGATGCGTTTCCAGCAGACGATCGAATTTCTGGATCGGCTTGTCGTAAAAGACGATCGCGTCGAGCGTTGACAATGTGCCGCTCCAGTGCGTCAGGCAATAGCGAATCGATTCGATCGGGAACCGCGCATCGAACTTGATGCGTGAAAAACGCTCCTCTTGAACCGCGGCGACTACCTTGCCGTCCACGATCAATGCCGCAGCACTATCGTGGTAATAGGCGGAAATACCAAGTAAGGCAGTCATGAAAGAAATAATGAGAAGGGGTGCGGCGAGCGGTTACAGGGGCGAATGCGCGGATTATTCGCGCATGGTCGCCAAGGACTCTCCGGCAGCCACATGTCATTTTTCACGTGACGTTTCAGCATGAAAGAACTTGTACCGGAATAAGCCATCCAGGCCGTGGCAATTGGTGCAAAGAGCAAATTCACTGGTATTGCGAAGGAAGCTGTTGAGTGCATTGCCTTCCGTATTTTTTCCCGGCCCCTCTTCAGCTTTGCGAGCGCTCCACTGATGCGGGTTATGACAGGTGGGACAGGTAATCGCACCGGCTCCGGACTTTTGTCCATCTTTTGTGAACACCGGAAAATAGGCGCCGCCGGGCAAGTTCGCGTGGCGCGCAGATGGACTGGATACTGCCGTCACCGCAGGCGGGTGATTCGGCTTCAGCGGCAGTTTAGCGGCGGCGACGTTGCCAAGCGAGTGGCAGGAGCGGCAAAGTCCTTCCATCGCGTCGCTGCCTTTTCCCATGGGCCGCGCCCAAAGTCGCACCTTTTCCGGAGCATTGTGCGGCACGTGACATGAACCGCACACACCGGATTGCGCTTTGACCTGATTCAAGGCGTTGGTGTCGTTAGGTGCGGTAATGCCCAGATCGTGCTCGGTGTTCTTCACCCAGCGCTTGTCCTGATGGCAGTTTGTGCACAACTCGGAATCGGGGGCGGCCGACAGCCGCAGGAAGCTGTCTGCCGCAGTGCCTTCGACATCGGGCCGGGCACCAGCCGTGCTTGCCGCATCCCGCGAATTCCACTGGTGCGGGTCATGGCAGGTGGCACAGCTTACCTTGCCGTTGACGTTGTCGCGCTTGCCCTCTGCAGTGTACAAGGGGAGCGATGTCTCGCCGCCGATATTTTTCAGGTCCACACCCAAAGGGTGGCTATTGATGCCGGTGAGTTTCTTCCCCGCGACGTGACCCTCCTGGTGGCAACTTGTACATTTCCGTTCAATTTCGTCTTTTCCCGGGCCCTGTGCTTGCGCCCACATCTTTGCGCCACTACCGTTATGAGGCAGGTGGCAGGCGCCGCACGCCCCGGTTTCAGCCGGAGTTCTGCCCTTGCTGTTCTTGCTCTCCTGGGCCGAAATGGCGAGGTTGTGCTTGGACAAAGTGATTGCCGCCTTATCGACATGGCAGTTGCCGCACAGCGTAGCCTTGTTGTCATTGGGCAGACGCAGGAAGCTGGAGTCGCCGTTGCCGGTGACGTTCCGCGGATCTTTTCCGGCATCCGTGCGCGACACAATCGACCAGTTGTGCGGATCGTGGCAGGTACCGCACGCGACATTGCCTCCCTCAGCGGTTGGCACGCCCTGGCTATCGAAAAGCGGCAGCGTTTGAAGTGCCGGCGTCTTGCTGAGTGATGGCTTGTCACTGGCCCATTTGCCGTCCTTCGCAGTGATGCCAATGTTAGAGATAGGCACATTCACCGGGTGGCTGTGGGAACCTATCTGCTTATCCTTTGCCAGCCCGCGCGGGTTATGGCAACTCAGGCAAGTGGAGGACACCGCATCGACGCCCGGCATCGGGTCGCGCGCCCATATCCGCGGTCCCTTGGCGTTATGTGGCACATGGCACGTTCCGCAACTGCCGGAATCGGACGGGGTCTGTCCCTTGATGTTGCGCTCCTGAGGAAACATCACGGACATATCGTGCTTGGTATTCTTGATCCCGTCCTTGTTCTTGTGGCAGGTGCGGCACAGTTCGGACTCGGCACCGTTCGCCTTGCGCAGGAACTTGTTGCTGGCATCACTCGGGTCGCCGGGCCGGGACACCTTCTCCGGGTCGGCAGGATCCCATTGATGCGGGTCATGGCAACTGGCGCAGGTGACCATTCCCCGTTCGGTTCCAATCGTCTTTACGCCTTCCCGACTATAACCAGGCAATTCGACCGGCGTTTTCAGCCGCGCCATGTCCCGTCCGGTCGGATGGGAGTGGGTACCGACCTGTTTCTTCTCGGCCAGGCCCCCCTCTCGATGGCAGCTCTGGCATAAATCGGCCATCGCATCGCCGCCGCCCGGCTTGACCTGACGCGCCCACATCTTGGGTCCGCTGCCGCCATGTGGCAGGTGGCACGCACTACACACGCCGGCTTGCCCGACTTCGCGGCCACGGCTATTTTTTGCGCTCTCGTCGAGGAGTGCGATGTTATGTTTGGTGTTGGCCACCTTGCGTTGATCGAGATGGCAGGTTCGGCATAGTTCAGACTGCGGATTGGGCGCAATAAGCAACCTGGCATTGTTTTGCGCAAAATGCGGCCGGTGACAGGTCTGGCAGATGATCTTGCTTTCACCGCCCAGCTTCGAACCTTTGTCCAGCAAGTCCTGCGGCACTTTGACTTTTATCGGTCGTATGTTCACCGGATGCGTCCCCATGGCGCCCGCCTGCGCCAGGTCTCTGGCGTAGCGGTCCGCATGGCAGGTACCGCACAGCTCGGAATTCTCGTTGCGCATGACGAGCAGCTTCTTCTCCGGCGCGCCATGCACGCGGTGGCATGATTCACAGACCACCGTGGTGCCATCGGCAAATCGGGACCCTGCAGCGCGCAATACGTCCGGCACTTCCTTCAGTTGCTTGAGCACCGGATGGTTGCCCTCGGCCGGACCGGTACCGCGTTCAAGATGGCAGGCCATGCACAGGCTGGAATTGGTATTCCGGGCGCGCAGAAAAATCGGGGAAATCTTGTCTCCCCACTCGACACCGTGCGCAGTGTGGCAAGTCCCGCAGTACGTCTTGCCATCATCGTTGAGGGGGAACAGCGGCTTGCCATCCTTGGTCGGTATCTTGACCTTATCCGATGGCTTGACGCCTACCGGATGGAGGTTATGCCGGTTCACCCAGGTCGGACGCGAGTCGAGCACGAACCCATCGTGGCACGAGAAGCACATTCGCTCGGTGCTTGCTACATCCTGCTTGCCGGTGCTGACTGTCGGTTTGGGATCGTAAGGAATAAGTGGCTTGACATCCTTGCGATTGAAATCCTTCAGCCACATGACGTGGCAGGTGGCGCATTCACGCTGCTCTGAAACGTTACGCTGTGCATATGCTTCGCGCGCCACTCCGCCGAGCACGAGAACCCCGACCAGCAAGGATAAGACAACGCGATAAAATGATCGGAAAGAAGCGCAGGCGAGCAAAAGCATATTCGTATTAGCGCAGGCTATGCACCGAAACCTTGTTGCCAAGCATTTCGACCACATACAACCGGTTGTTATTGTCAATGGCAAGTCCGCCCGGCGAGTTGAAGCGCTGCAGGTTGCCGTCAGCGCCAAGAACGTGCTGGAACCGGTAACTGTTGTCGAAGACCTGAATCACATCCATATAACTGTCGCTCACATACGACCAGCCGCCAGAGTCGATCGCAACGCCTTTTGGCCTCAGAAACTGCCCCGGCAGTACGCCCCATTCCCCGACCCGGAAACCCAGGCGTCCCCGCTTGTCAAATACCTGCACTCGGGTATTCATGACATCCACTACGAAGATCAGCCCGTTTGGTGTAACGCTGATGGTGGCGGGGTAGCGGAACTCACCGTCGCTCAAGCCCTCGCCGCCCCATTCGCGCAGCAACTGGCCGCTTGGCGAGAACGCCATCACTTTATGATTGTTGTTGCCGGTGACGTAAAGCGTCTTGCCCTCGGCATCAGGCGCAACGTCTATCGGACGAATCGGTTTACCGTTGCTGGCGACCGGAAAGGTCCCTATGAAGTTGCCGGCGCCGTCAAAAATCTGGATGCGATTATTGCCGGAATCGGCGACATAGACGCGCCCCTGCGAATCGGTACCAACCCCCACCGGACTCTTGAACTCGCCCTTGCCGGTTCCGGCGCGACCGATGCTGAACAGGTACTGACCGGAGGGGCCGAACGCAACCAGCCGGTGATTGCCTCCGTCGACAACATAGATCCGGCCGTCCTTGCCCACGGCGACATCGGTAGGAACCGCCAACGGCCCCGCCGCGCCACCGGTAATATCGAACAGGTGGCGGATCGCTTTGGTTGGATACGTCTCGGCCCACGCGCCCTGTAGTGCCAGCAGCAGCCACAGGGCCAGTAGCGCAAACGGATTACTTCTTCGATGAAGTCGACGGATTCTTGACATCGGCGTCCTCCTGCGGTTGCGGCGGCGCAAAGCTGTTGCGCCACCAGGTGCGGGGATCATCTTTCATTTCCTCGGTGATTTTTTGATCTGCCGCGGCATGTCCCAGCAAGGCTTCACGTTTCTCGAGCGAGAAACCTTTGTTGAAAATCATCGGCAAATAGAATTCCCGGTACTTTTGTACGATGCCGACGATATTCAAATTGGTCACTGCCGAAATTCGCTTTTCCGAAAATCCGAGCTCACGCAATGGAATGAAGCTGTCTTTTTCAGCCGCGTGACAACGCGTGCAGAATCGGCCAACCGGATTGATCCGTGCATGGAAGGTCTTCTTGACTGCATCCTTGTCCTGTTCCGACATCTTGTTGCGGAGGCTCAGGAATTCCTTCGCTTCCGGCGCGGTCTCAGGTATTTCCAGCAATTTTTCCTTGCCATCGGCGATTTGGTACGCAACGATTTTGGAAAAGTAATCGTCTGTCTTGATCAGGTCTCCAGTCACGGGGTCGACATCCGTACCGAACGGCTTGCCCGTTGTCGGAATTTCCGAATAGTTCAGCCAGCGCAGCACGACCGAGTTTTCCGGCACCTTGGTTTCATTGAAGTGACAGGTAAAGCAGCCTACAAACTGGGTGTGCATGTTCAACAAGCTGCGCACCATAGGCTTCTTCGCATGTGGAAAATCGCCATGGCAGTAGAAGCAGACCGGCTTCTTTCCCATGAGCGCGAAATCCTTTTCGGGCAGGTTATGGAAATGGCGCAGCTTCTCGGCATTGCGTTCTTCATCCAGCTTGGTCAGTATCTTGGGTCCCTCGACAGGCTTGGTCCATGCCTTCACCATGCTGTAACCGGTACTGATCAGCAGCAGCCCGATCGTCGCCCATAACAGCAAGGCGGAAGTGAGCCAGGCCCAGATCGGATGGTTGCCGCGTTTGCCGGCGATACTGAAAAGGTTCGGCTTTTTTTCATTCGGCAGCCGCGATTTGTGATCGACAATGACAAGCAAGGCGATGAGAAAGACAACAAACCACAACACCGCGAAAACAATAGGCAGGTTATGAAATTCAAAAAGTGGGCTCATGATTTATCGCTATCACAATGCGGGAGCTGTCAGGATTAGCCAGATCATGCCCATGCCAAAGGCTGTGCAGACCACGATGAAAAATAGGGAGCCGTAGGCAATAACTTTTTGCCAGCCTTTGAGGGGACTGATCATGCGCGAAGCTCCTCCAACTGTTCTTCACTTACCTTCGGTGCCGCGGGTTGTGCGACAAGTTTTTTGGAAGTCAGAAGGTTGCGCAAATAACGACGTTCCGCCGGATACTCAACCAGGCAGCGCAGATATTCCAGGAAGTGTTCTTCAATCTGGTGCTCGCGGGTGATCTTCCCCGTGAGGAAGGTCCATTGCATTGGAAAGCGTCCTGGTGCCAGGTGCACGTTGTACCAGTGCCAGAAGGCGATCACGAGCAAAGCCAGCAGCGCTTCGTGCGGGTGCGACAAGCGCATCATTTCCTGCCAATGGGAAGCAACACTGGCCGGCAGGATGCTGGCCCACATTTCAGGGAACAGGAAGGAAGATCCCGACAGCACCATCACACTATTGCCAAAGGCGGCGGCAAAGTAGTGGATCTTTTGCTTGTACATGAACTTGTCCATCTCAGGCCGCATGGTGCGCTTGCCGCTGAAGTAGAGCATGTCTTCCTTGAAGTCACGGATGTCCTTCAATGTAGGAATGATGGTGCGCCCCAACTCAAAGGTCTTTTGCTGCAATTTGACCAGCGTGTCCGCGACGAGCGTGAGGATGTGATACAACATTGAGAAGACCATTACGACGGCCAGGGTACGGTGAATCACGCGTGTCACCTCAATGCCGCCCAACAGCATGTTGAACGGTTCTGCCCAGAACGCCGTGTTGTAATGGATCGGCATGCCGGTAAATGCCAGCAGCAAGAAAGTGGTGAAAGTCAGCAGGTGGTGAATGCGTATATGCACCGAGTAGCGATGCAGATCGCCGATCGGATTGGAATCGACATTCTTGTACAGCAGCACCCGGTCGTCCGGCATCATCGCCACCAGCTCTTCGATTTCCTTCACTTCCTCCGCCGGAGTCGCGTTATTGAATAGCGAGGTGTTCAGAACAGCGCGCGCTTCTTGTGACAGTTTCATGAGTCAATCCTTGTTTATCGTTTATTACACTGCCCGGCATTTCAGGCCGACGGTTCAATCCGGTCACGTCCTCGCTTTGATCGACGCCACCAGGAAGTGCCGTTACGGTAGAACCAGCTCGCACCGTCACGACGGCGGCCGACGGTCTCGAACGCTGTCAACCCGATCAGGCCGAACAAAGCGGCATCGCCGACGAGACCGTAGATGATCTCGGCGTAATACCTGAACAGGTTGTCGTCCTTCTTGCTGGACGGGTGGGGATCGAGCACCGCATAGTTCTCGTCGGCTGCCTGGTGGCAGCGTTTGCACGTCTCTACACGGTTTTCCTTGCTGAGCGACGACTTCGGATCGCGCGACGGCCGGATGTCATGAACCGACATGTAGTAGTTGGCCTGCGACGCATGGCAATCGAGACAGTTGGCGACTTCGGTATTGCCGTACTTGGTTACCTTGCCGTGGAAGCTCTCGCTATAAGACTCGATCGCAATCGGGAACTTGCGTCCTAGTGATCGTCCCTCGGCCCCTGCTGCTTTCTGATGGCGCTCAACCATGTCCTTGTTGGAGTGGCATGCGCTACACATTGCCACGATCTCTTTTGACGAGCGCTTTACTTCGCGGATGCGGCGGCTGGTATGGTTGTACCACTTGCCCACGAAGCGTGAGTCCTCGTGACACACGTTGCAACGATCCGTGATTTTTTGCGGGAGGGCTTTTTCCGCGGGGTTGTAAAGTGGATTGGTATGGCAGGTAGTGCAATACGGTTTGTCATTGTTCAAACCTGTTTCTATTTTTGCCCGCCCATGGACGCTCTGCTGGAAGGTGTCATTGATGGTCTTGTGACTGAACGGCTTGCCGGTTGACGGATTCTTCACCGAGTGGCATTCCTGGCTGCAGTTCACCCCTTCCGTTACCGGCTTGTGCGGCAATTCCTTGATGTAGGAATGACAGTCGCGGCACGGTACATTGCGATGCACCGTTTTGGAGAAGACCTCGGGCAGGATGTAATAGACCTTTCTTGTCCCATCTTCGGCAATTCGTCCCATCTTGGGATATTTGTGGCACATCAGGCAGGCTTCATCGTCTTCGAATGCATGGGATAGTCCTGCCGCTCCCAAACCGAGAACAAGAAGCAATATTCGCATCCAGATTTTGGCCAGCTTCATACGCTGCTTCCCCAACGTTGATTAAAGGTTGTGACAACTCATGCACATGATTTCGCCCGGCTGAAGGCGCAGTCGATTAAAGCCGTCTGCACCGACGTCAGCCCTTGGATCACGCTGTACACCACGTTCGTGCGGGTTATGGCAAGTGGCACAGATAATCCTGCCGCTATCCGGCTCCAGAGGAAGAATCAAGTTCTGCGCCTTCTCTGTTGCCTTCATTTGCCTAAGAACTGCCGGGCTAGGCTTCACCAGGTGATTCTTCCCTGGCGCACTGACCTCAGCCGGCTGACTCGGATGCGGGCGCCACTTGTGGCAGCCGACGCATACCTGGGTCAGGTCGTTCTTGATGGTGAACATCACGTCATTGATGCTTTTTGCGCTGCGCCGGTTGGGCGCAACTGTGTGGCACACAAGGCACACCACCTGGTTCAGTTCGCCTTCGTCGGTAATCTGGTCGTGTGGATTGAGCCGCTCGTAGTTCTTCGGGTTGTGGCAGTTGAAGCAGAGGTCGGTCCGCTTGCGATACGGCCCGCCACGGAAAAAGAATCGATTTTCCCGCCGTTCCTCAAAGCGCTCCTGTTTGCATTGCATATGCAAGTCATGGCAACTGATGCAGGTAATGACACCGCCGCCCCGTTTAACGGCCTGCCGGAACTGCTCGGGCATGCGGTTTCGTTTTTCGTTAGAAGGCTCCATCCCGACGGCATGGATGTACTTGGTTGCCGAAATCGCGTCATGACACGACTGGCATAACTGGTTGATGTCTTTGCTGCGCAGGGCGACGTCGTTCGCAGTAGGGGCGGCTCTATGGCAGGCCTTGCAGGAATCCGCTCGCCAGTGCGGGTTGGGAATTTGTTGGGGACTTATTTTTCCTGCGCTCAACATGTCCTGCATGTCCTCTGCACGATTAAATAAATCGATAACGTTGGCTTTAACGGCTTTCGTGGATGGCTCCGTCGCACCCGGCTGTGCGATGCACACCAGGACCGCCGCAAGCAGCATGAGCGCCCTTAACGCCATGCCATCACATCGCCGTTTAGTGTTGCCATGACCAGCGTGCTATCGGCAACCGCTGGCGCACCAAAGATCGCTGCGCCGACCTTTCTTTCCCATACAACCTGTTGCGTATTCAAGTCCATGCCAAGCAAGCGCCCTTGCATCGTCCCGATGACGCCGACCCTGTTGACTCCCACAGTGAATGAGTGGCGCAGCTCGTCCCCAAGTGAATACTGCCAAACGACCACGCCAGTGGCAGCCTGGATCCCGTACAGTCCGCCGCTGGTTGTGCCCACGTACAACGTGTCTCCAACGAGGACAGGGGTACCTTTAGGCCAGTCGTCCACAACTCTGTGCCAGAGGATGACACCCGTCACGGCGTCCAGCGCATACAGGGCGCGATCGTAGGTACTGATGTAGAGTCGATTGCCGATGACCAGTGGTGCGTCGTACATTGCGGAGCCGAGCGCCGTGCTCCATGCTGGTTTCCCGGTCTGTCGCGACACGGCATGCAGTACGCCGTTTTTTGCACCAACGTATACGCGTTCCTGGTCGAGGGCTGGAGCTACATAGAGACCGCCATAGCGATAATCTTCAGCGTTGTATCGCCAAAGGATTTTTCCATTTTCGAGGTCTATGGCGTAGAGAAAGAGATCGTTGCTGGCCACATAAAGAACGCCGTTGTCTGCCGCCGGCGAGGCAACGATTTTCCCTCCGGTTTTCGTCTGCCATTTTTTCTCCCCGCTCTTGGCATGCAAAGCGGTCACTGTGCCGTCCTTGGATGCCACCACGAGGGTATCTCCAATGACAACCGGTGTCGCCGAGATGGCATCTCCCGTGGCGAAATTCCACAACACCTTGCCATTGCGCATATTTAGCGCCCATACACGTTGGTCATGCGCCGCGACATACACGGTTTTTTCATGCACCACGGGGGAGCCAAAAACGCCTCCTTGAAGCTTCGTTTCCCAGAGCTTCACGGGATTGGAGGGCACGCTATCGACGCTTTGAAATGTATGCCCGGCGTCACCACCAAGCATCGGCCATTCAGCCGAAGTGGTAGGTGTGGAATAGATGGATGCCAAGAGCACCATCCCCCAGAAGACGCGGTGTCTTGTACGCATGGCCGTGTCACAGAGAGACGCGGTGCACATGGTCTAGCAGAATGCTTGAGGCTGACTCTATGGAGTTGCCCGGACCGACATAGATGTGAGAGGTGGGTAAAAGAATCTTTGCGGCGCGTAGGTGCAGTAGCTGATGCGTTTCACAAGCCTGCATTGCGTGGGAGAGCAGTCTAACGCGCATATGAGTCCTATTATTTTTTGTAGGCTGCACCCGCCAGGATGCCGCCTCTAATTTGTTTTATCGCTCTGATTCAAACCGTATCGCCTATACCGCACCAAGAAAGAACACACGCATAGTGTGGGTATTTTCCAAGCCGATCTAATTCATTTTTCATATATCTGCTATGTATGTAATGAATAATGCATCTTGATTTTTGACTCAAAATAAGGATGAAAAAATAACCATTTGAAAGCTAGAGACTTTTAAAAAATACGGAATTTCCTGCCGGAAACAAAATATTTATAAAAAATTTGATGTATACGGCATATAAACAACAGCGACTTGGTCCCGCCGTTGTAATCCCTTGAATTTTGGTTCCACACGGCAATTCAACGGGTTCAGTTTCGATGTTGGCGCGTGTGATGAACGATCTCATCGAGCTCAAGTGAGATTCAATAGATGCCAAGTCTCGCGCTCGGCCCAAAAATTCTTAGGAGTCGGTGATGCGCCGGGGCGGGCCTCGGAGAGAACGGTGGATCGACTTTGCATCGATTTTTCGATGGGTTGTACTAAGCAAGTTGCGGAAATCATTTGCCCAAAATTTATGCACGGACTTTTGCACGGTAATCACCTGGCTTTCATAGCGAGATGGGTTAGCGAGAAACTACATAGAAAACCTAATTAGCTTGCTGCCACCTTGGGACTGCATGTCGGAAAATCATCGGAACCCTGCACATATCCGAACACCCTCCCACCCGCACTGCCCGAAAATCACCACCTCCTGCACCTCTCCCAGCACCAAACCCGCCCCACCCCGCAGTCCACGCTGGCATCTCCCTTGCAACACTCATCTCCAGGCATCCCACGATGCAACTCATGACTGTGTCCCAACGCAGTCCCCTCATTCCAACGGAGAACCCAATGACCCAAGCCCTCGACACCCTCTGGTACACCCGCTGCCCCGTCCCGACCGGACTCGGCATCGCCTTGCAAAAAGGCTGGCTGGAGGAATCCTTCCGCTCGCAATGCACGATCGTCCAGTCCCTGCGCGAGTCCGACGACAAGGCGATACGCGAATCGCACTTCGACCATACGCTGCAAAACTCCGTGCGCCACGGCGGCAACATCCCGGCGATCTGGGCGCGTTCCGCCGGCCGCGATACGCGTGTGCTCGGCCTGTCGTGGGCGGATGAGACGCAACTCATCCTCACGCTGCCCGAGAGCGGCATCCGTACCGTGCGCGACCTGAAGGGCCGCCGTTTCGGTCTGCCGAAATGGGTGAATGCGCAAATCGACTTCTCCCGTGCACAGGCAATCCGAGGACTGGAGAATGCACTGAAGCTGGAAGGCCTCGCAGTGAGCGATGTCGAGCTTGTTGACTACGCGATCACCACGGGCCAGAGCGATGCGCCGGCGGAGCGTGTGGCCGGAACCCAGATCTTCAGCGGCGGTGCGCGTGCCGGCGGCCAGAGCGCCGATCTGGTCGGCCTGCTGCGCCGCGAAGTCGACGCAATCTTCCTCAAGGGTGCGAGCGCGGCACACATCGCGCGCCAGTTCGGCCTGCATACCGTGATCGATACCGGCGCCCATCCGGAACCGCTGATCCGCGCCAACAACGGCACGCCGCGCACGCTGACGGTGGACAAGAACCTGCTCGATCACCATTTCGACTCCGCCGTGCGCATCGTCGACCAGGTGCTGCGCGCCGAAGCCTGGGCTCATGCCAACCCGGATGAAACCCGCCGCTATCTGGCCCGCGAGAGCAATACCAGCGAATACTGGGTGAGCGTCGCCTACGGCCAGGATGCCCACCTGCGCCTGCGCACCGACCTGTCCGAGACCAACATCAACGGCCTGCAAGACTTCAGCGATTTCCTGTATCGCTGGAAGTTCCTGCCGAACCCGGTCGACGTCCGCGGCTGGATCGATGCGCGTCCTTATGAGGCTGCGCTGGCCTCGTCCCGCAAAGCGGCATAAGGAGACGACATGCGCCACCTCTCATCCCATCCGGCAGTCGGGACGGCTTTCCTGCGATGGCTGCGCGTCTGCCTCGTCCTCTGCGCGTGGTGCGGGGTGGCGCAGGCGCAAACCGTCGTCCGCATTGCGAGCACGGCTTTCGCGGAAGCCGGCAAGACTTCGCTGAGCGGCAGTGCCTATCGCGTGCAACAGGAAGGCTGGCTGGAACAGGAACTGAAAAAGCGCGGCATTGGCCTCGAATGGTTCCCGGTCACTGGCGACACCGGCGCCACGATCAACGAAGCCTTCGCCGGCGGCCGCATCGATTTCGCTGCCTATGGCGACCTGCCGTCGATCATCCTCAATGCCGGTGGCGTGCGCACGCATGTCGTCGTGCCCGCGGGGCGCGGTTCGGACCAGTTCCTGCTCGTGCCGCCGGGCTCGACCGCGAAATCCATCCACGACCTGAAGGGCAAGCGCATCAGCATCCATCGCGGCCGGCCGTGGGAACTCGGCCTGCTGCACCTGATCCGCGACAACGGGCTGTCGCCGAAGGATTTCCGCCTCATCAACATGGAGCCGAAGGCCGGCACCGCTGCGCTGGCTACCGGCGGCGTGGATGCGCTGTTCATGATCAACGGTTACCCGCTCGAGGACAAGGGCGTGGGTCGCATCATCTGGACCAGCAAGGGCAAGCCCGAGCGCAAGATGCGCGCGGAACTGTGGGCGCGCAAGGACTTTACCCAGCGCCACCCGGAAGTCGCCGAACTGGTCGTCACTGCATGGCTGAAGGCGCAGTACTGGGCGTCGCAGGATGGCAACCGGGAAGCAGTCATCAAGGATGGCACGCGCAACGGCACGCCGGAAAGCGTAGTGCGCCGTTCCTACGACGATCCGTCGCTGCCGTGGAAGGAACGCTGGACGCCGGTGTATGACGACGTGGTGTATGGCCACTACCGGCGCGTCGTCGCCTTTGCGCATGAGCAGAAGCTGATCCGCAAGCCGCTGGTGGTGGAAGATCTGCTGGAGCCGCGTTTTGTCAATGCGGGACTCAAGAACCTTGGGCTGGGGAATTATTGGAGCGGGCAGAAGGTGGCGTCGCGATAGTGGTGCGTTCAGGTAATTTCGTAGGGTGGGTAGAGCGAAGCGAAACCCACCAAACGGCACCTCTTGAGCGCATGGTGGGTTTTGCTGTCGCTCTACCCACCCTACGGTTCTTTACCTGCTGCCTCCTCAACACCGCTTCATGCAACTGTTCAGGAATCAACAGCCGTATGCATGGAACGCTGCACTTCCCACCCGCCACGCGCATTTCCGCGCTGGCACAGGGATTGCGAAACCTCATCCATGAGCAATCCGCCGGATATCAGGAGCACATCATGAGCGTATCAACCTGGGATGCCTTCCACGGCTCCCCTCTCAACACATCCCGTTCACGGCAGCGCCGCCGCTCGCCCGCGCCGGCACGGCACGCACCCCCCCCGGCCCCCATCATCGTCGCCGCGCCCGCTACAGATGCGCCCGGCAGGCTGCGCGAGCATGCTGGCATCATCGGGCTCGCCGTGGCCGTCGCCATGCTGCATACGGTGGTTGCAAGTCACTGGGATGCGTCGTCGCCAGTGCAAGCGGCCAAACCGCAAGTGGTGGTCGAACTGGTGAAGCCGAAAGAACCGGAACC
>NZ_LSTO01000008.1 GCF_002211445.1 Noviherbaspirillum denitrificans
TTCCGGGAGGCTTGGCGGCGCCGCCAAGCCGGCATCGCCGCCCGTCAGGCTGCCATCCGCCGCGGTGACCTTATAGAAAAGCCGGTCGTCCTGGTCGATCATCAGCAGCCGTTCCGTGCCGGCAGGGAGGTCCAGCCGCGGCTGGTTGCCGTCGTCATGCACATGCAGGCAGACTTCGCGCGCGATTTCATGCAGTGCGCGGTCGTAAGCTTCATTGGAGTAGCGGACCGAACTGGAGTAGGTCACTGCGACATCAAGGACCAGCAGGACAAGCAGCGGCCCCAGCAGCCACGTCAGCAGCGTGCGGCGCAGGGTGGCGTCAGTCAGCCGCATTGTCGCTGTGTTCGAGCAGGTAGCCCATGCCGCGGATCGTGCGGATGGTGCATCCATAGGCTTCGAGTTTCTTGCGGACGCGATAGACATAGACTTCCATCGCGTTCGGGCCGACGTCGTCGCCCCAGCCGTACAGGTGGTTGACCATCTGCTCCTTGCTGACCACGCGACCTTCCTTCATGAGCAGCAGTTCGAACAGCGCCAGTTCGCGCGCCGACAGCTCGATCGGCTGGTTGTCATGGAACAGCCGACGGCCCACAGTATCCAGTCGCAGCTTGCCATGAACAAGATCGGGCGTGGAATTGCCGTGCCCGCGCCGCAGCAGCGCGCGCACGCGTGCTTCCAGTTCGGGGAGGTCGAAGGGTTTGGTCAGGTAGTCGTCCGCGCCGAGATCGAGGCCGCGCACGCGGTCGTTCAGGGTGTCGAGGGCAGTCAGGATCAGGACCGGCACGCGCGACTTGCGAGCGCGCAGGCGGCGCACGATATCGAAGCCGCTCATGCCTGGCAGGCCGATATCCAGCACCACCAGGTCATAGGTATGGATGCTCAGCGCCTTGTCGGCCTGGTCGCCGTTGGCCACCAGGTCTACCGCATAGGCCGATTGCACGAAGGCACGGTAAAGCGCGTCGGCGAGGGTCTCGTCATCCTCGACAAGGAGAATTCGCATTGTCGTCCAGGTTGGGGGTGCGGGTGATGCCGGGGATTCTAACCGAGGGGCGGGCGGAAAAACAAAAGGGCTTGCAACGAAATCGCTGCAAGCCCTTGTTTTTACTTGGTGGCCCGGGGCGGAATCGAACCACCGACACAAGGATTTTCAAGACGAAGGCCTCAACTTAGGCGTCCACTATTCTTGATTTTGTCCAGGGACTTCCTTGCCGCAACCATCTTACCATGGTGCGAGTACGGTCGATCCTTATGCTGAGCCCCCGACGCTTTTCCTTTTCGGCTTTCCCAGGGATAAACATTTCTATCGTCTCCGCCGGGAATGTCCGGAGGAAGGCCAATCTTGTCAGAAGGACCGGCGAAAGACCGGAAAATCCTGGGTACCTAAAAGACTTCCTGTAGGTACTAACTTCAGGGAAAACTTTTCAGGTCAAACTTTTCAGTTGGTTTGTCCTGTAATAGGACCAGCAAAAGACCAGTACCTTCTGAATGAGGACTAACGCATCTTAACCATTGGCGCTTTCCTTACCTGCGGAAGGCGTCTCCTTTCACTGACCGGCGCTTTGCATTGTCGATAATATGATCGATGATGCGCTCTTGGCTTTTCCATTTCATTACTAGCTTCGAGGGGTCCATCGCAAACTCCGCGACAATATCGAGCAATTTGTCCAGAGGAAGCGCTTGCAGTTCATGACGCAACGCATCGTCGCCGTGGTCGGAGAGTGTGGCAATCGGATCTATGACCGCCGGTGCACGGGATCGATGCCTCTTTTTGGTGCGTTCTGCCCCTTCCGGATTGTTTCCAACTAACGCCGACGCAGTGGTGGTCAGCGCAAGTTGCAAGCGCTGTGCGAAATCAGGATTGCGTTCGATCTCCTCAAGTACCACCGTGCCAATGGCGCGCAGCGTCTCTTTTAGGATCATATTCCAGCCCTTTCCATGATTTCTTCCGTCAAGGCCTTGTAAAGATCATACTGTCCACGGTAGCCCCACTTCTGGCGTAAAGTCGAGACGGGTTTATATTCTGCCGCGTCGGCTGCCTTGTCGTTCTCGGGAATGATCGTCTTGAACAACGGCGCATCGGATTTTCGCCGCATCTGACGCAGTGTGGTGTTGTGCGTAGTTGATTGTTCGCGATACTTCGAGATAACGATACCGTAGGCTTCGATGTCATCGGCAATGGTGTCGGAGAATTGCCCCACGCGCTTCACGATCTGGGGGATGCCATAGGTGGAAAGCACGTCCGGAATGGTCGGTATGATGTAGCCGTTCGAAATCCTAAGACCGTTGAGCGTAATGATGCCGAGATTCGGGGGGCAATCCACGATCACGACATCATAGTTGTCGAGTACCGTACGTGTGGCTCGTCGAAGAATATCGGTCGGATTCTCGGCATAGAATCGGCCGCTTGACATTCCTGCCAGACGGTCTTGCACGTCTATGAGATCGAGGCTCGATGGTAACAAATCGAGCGTGCGGACATCTTCTACATTCGACACACGTTTCTGGATAGCTTTTTCAATATCAAAGTGCTTCGCCTTCTCGTCTGGTTCGAGTGCATCTTTGAACAACTGGGCAAGAGTATGCCCCGCGTCGTTTAGTGCGTGCCATTTCTCCTCGCCGATGAGCATGGTGGTAGCGTTCGTTTGAGGATCGAGGTCTATGACCAGGACCTTCTTGCGAAAGGTGGCAGACAACATTTCTGCTACAGCCACAGTCGTCGTGCTCTTACCGACGCCGCCCTTCAGGTTGATCGTTGCAATTACTGTTGCCATTGGGACTCTCCTTTTTCTTAACCATGCGCGTATCTGCGACAAACGAAACACCGGACCAGACTTGAGATCGACGACGGGGGCGGGAAAATCTCGCGCTCGCTTTCGCCAGTTCGCAACAGCGGAGGGCGTTACTCCAGCCAGTTCGGCCACTTCATACAAACCTACTAATTCCTTCTCTTCCATCACACACTCTGTGAAGTTTGTTCACGATTATTGTGAATTAACTTCACGGAGTTGTCAATTGGTTGAGGCCACGCGGTACGGGATTTCATGATGTTGTTATTTTAGAAATAAAAACGCCTAAAGCTCCTTTCGGATCTTTAGGCGTTGTCGGTGTAGTGAAACCGGCGTCAGAAAATTTGCTATACGGACAACATGACTAATAATTACAAAAAACTTATGATGCATGGCAAGAACGCAAGTGCAACCCCTTCAAAAATCATGGGATAAAAGTATGGCATTCGAAATTGTTCATAGCGTTATTCACGGTTTTTCAAAGGAGCCCCACCAACCCGTCCAGAACGTTGTGAAGAAAGTAGCGTTACTTGACAATACTCTTCCTGCGGTACAGTCCCTCGTTAAGGGAATAGCAACGTTGCTTGGGAAACGTGCAAACAACCAAGTGTGGGGTCGATTTGGTGATGATGGGCGCGAGGGTCCATTTCCAGAAAGGTTTTCTGCTTACGCTAACGATCTGACGCAAGTAGACGACTTCCTGTCACTAACACATCTCGCCGTGGATCAACTTGCTGTACAGGCCGGTGATCAGCCGCTTGCCACAGGAGGCCACATATTGTTCTCCCTTTATCGCGACGAAGGCGGCAGTGCCGTGCTCCTTGTGGCCATGATTAAGCAAAAAAGCGGAGTTTCTCTCGACAATAACTACGTGCCTGTTGGAATTGTAGAAGTTGATATGTCGAAACTGCATCAGGCCGCCCAAATAAGAGTCGCCCATTTCATTGAAGATCAGCACGTAGAGGAAGATGAGGAGGAGGGCGGAATAGATAGAAATTACTTGTCATTTCTGTCTCAGCGCGCAAACGGGCAGGCCTCTGCTTATTTCATTACTGCTTTAGGATGCGTGGTTGGCATTTCATCAGCCCGGGCCACAGATAAGATATTCGAGGCAGTCGACGCGTTTTTCCAAGCCAACGGTGAGATTGCTCAATATCGAAGGGCCGCAAAGGAACGAGTTACAGAGTATCTTCACCAACAACTTGGGAGCAATCAACCAGCATCACTCGACGATATTTGTGCTGTCTTGAACCGAGTAGTTCGTCCTGAACACGTTGCGCACTTGGAATCCGTTTCCGAATTTATGAATGGTCCAGTGTACAAGATTCCAGACGAGTTTAATGTTCATAAGACAGCGCTAAAGAAACATGCCAAGGTGACGCTTGAAAGCGAACGTCTCAACATTAAATTTGACCGAGCCATTTTGGGAACAACCGTAAATTCAGAAATCTGTTACGACAAGCAGAATAAAACTTTGCTTATAAGAAACCTGTCTGATGGATTTATTGAAAAGCTGGATAGCACCATATTAAATGGCTGATTAAAAAATCATGTTCTCGTCCGTTGTTAACCTGTACCGTGCTTTGGGTCGGCCAGCCATAAGTCGGGCAGGTACGTACACATTTGAAGGGACGACCACCCCGGAAACACAAGCGCTGGTCGATAGCTGCAGTGACATGAGTGCCGTGTTTGGCGAAATTGATGTCCAAAAAATCGCTGCTGGGAAGGTGCGTCTCGAAGTTTCGCTGCCAAATGGTGACGTGGGCAGGTTTTATTCGTCAAGCGAAGCATTTTTGCTCAACACACCCTCGATAGTTCACGGGGTGCTTCCTGAGAATTTTTACGTCGCCGATATTGACTACTTTTCCGGCGATGCAAATAAACCGGAGAAGATCAAGTCGATCGAATTACTATCGACTTTTATCAAGCTGCTTTCAGAATTTGCTGAAGACAGCTCTGAGTTGCAGGGAGGTGGTATCAATCGCCTCTTGTTTGTTTTGCCTCCCGATGGGCGGAAGCCCCAAAAGACAGTAGTTGTGCCGATTATTCTTGAGGCAACCGCGCTCGACAATACGTTAATTCACCTCAGGATCTTAGAGGAGTTAGTCGACCCATCGAATGAAAAGAAGCTGCATATTGAAGAACGTCGGCTTGTAATGCGAACTGCCATCGGCGACGTACTAAGCAATGCAGAGAACGGTGCCAACCTATTGACCTATCTCGCGAAGAATTGGCGGGAGGTGCTACATAAGTATCGGCATAACTTCCAAGCGTACATAAACAATTTCGCCTTTGACGAAGTACGCAAAAAAATAGCCGATGCTGAAATAGAGTACGCGTCTAAGTTAAGCGGAGTACTCGGCGATATTGCGGGCAAATTACTTGCCTTGCCAGTGTCATTGGTAGCATTGATAGCGCTAGAGGAAGCTAAACAAGGTACTGCCTTCTGGATCGGATGCATCGGCCTCATCATCGTGACAATCATTTATGTACTTGTCCTGCATAATCAGGCACTGCAGGTAAAACGGCTAAAAGACAGCTTTGATTTAGCGTTCTCACCGTTCTTTGGCAAGATGGCGACATATCCCGCCGCGCTAAAGTCCGTCCTTGAGGAGCGAAAGACGGGAATCAATAAGCAAATCCGGACGTTGCGGATCACGTTTTGCATATTCTACGTTCTTGCCTTTGTCCCTACGCTCGGTGTGTTTTATCAAGTATCCGTCCGATATCACGGTCAAGTCACTGAAATATTGGCTCGACTTTTCCCCGCCGTAACTTAATTCTTCACTATGCAACTGTGAACCACGTTCGGGTCAGTGAGTCTCGCATATACCAGCCAAAATGCTCGCTGGAGAGCGGCATTAAGTAACCAAGTTTCTATTGTCTCCCCAGCGTCTGGATCTCCACTTTCCGCATCGCCACCGATAATTCGTATTCGTATAGCGTAACGTTTGGAAGGTACGAACACGCAAGTCGAAGATCTTCTGAGATGTCCCTCGCGGCGATTATTCCGCGTACCGTTTGTCCTGGTTCTGCGAGGTGTTGTTCAATCCATGCCATGTACCGAAGTATTTGTCCTATCACCCGGTCATAACCCTTCGAGACTTTGAGCTCGATAATCACGAGTCGATTTTTTGCATCGACCGCGAGGATATCGATAAAGCGGCCACCAGCCGGATATTCAATGCCCGTGATTCCTTCCTCCTGATAGAGCCGGAGCCCCGGTTCGATAATTGAAAGGTTCTTGGCGAGAAAGCTTTGCAAGTCCTTCTCGTAGGCGAACTCGCTGGGCGAAGCCAGTATTTCATTGTCCTCCACTGTGCCAGGCAGGTCGGTGCTAGCCGCGACATCGGACTTCTCGTGGATCGGAGGCCGATCATTCGCAGCGTCATAGAGCCGGAAGTGCTCGGAATCGATCTGATACAGCAAATCTTCGTCTTGCTTGGCGCTGTAATGCAGACGGCTGGGAGCATTCGTCGAAAAGCGAATGAGATGGGCGGCGATCGTGCCTTCTTTGATCAGCGGGTAATGCTCGGCAAACCATTTGATCGCGTCAGCCTTTGTAAAGTGCTTCTCTTTTTCTGGTGCGAGCTCGGCAATCATGTCCCTCAACAGAACGCGCACCGGCTTTTCGTAAATCGCCATCGGAGCCCTTGATTGTTGGTTTTGTATTCGTAGTATAGCGCCGCATGATCGCGAAAAGTCACCGAAGGGCGTGCACTGGAGACAGAGTGTCCGCGACACGCAGCGCAATAAGCTATGTCAGCATTTTGTTCTGTAATGTCTGAAGTTCTTTTTGTCAGCCCTCTGACGCTGGCACCTATAATGGCGGTTTGCACCGACAGAAAAAGACATAGGTATATGAAAATTGATCTTAATAATCCTCAGGATTTTACGTTTGCCAACGTTCGCAAGCTCCTCGCCTCGGGAAATGCTGACCGCGATATGGAGATACGGGTCACCAAGGCCGGCGTTGCATTCCTGTCGGAAGTGACTGGCCCGGAGCAAATGGAAGGAATCAGTTTTCGTATCGGCGATATTGCCATGAATGCTGGCGACGGAGACTTCATCGGCCCGGCGGCGAGAGCGGCGACCGACGATAAACTGGTCGATCAAGTTTTCAGAACCTTGAAAAAAAACTGGCCTAACCCAGGTTCAACATGTGTTGATGTCGAAGCATATTGATACTGGCATGTAGCGCTGCTGACAGGTCTGCACCACTTTCGCTAAAGTGATAGCAGCAAAACGCGGCGGCCATCGATCGATTGGGGTAAGCACCTTCTGTTGCCGCTTTTTGCATGAAGGCGCATATATCAAGTACATGACCTCACCTGGTATTGACCACCGACTTGGTCGTTTTTAAACAGATACCCCAATGCGAGTTTTTTCGCATTGGGGTATCTGTTAATGGCACTGTTCCGGCTTGTTTGGGCTATGACCGCGCATAAAGCGGCTTCTTATCACCTGAACGCCACTGCGTGAACACATGTTTTCGCTGGTACACAAAATATCACCGTTGGATCTTGTTGGCTTTGGCCATGTCAGACCAAGTCCAACTCTCGATCTAGCAAGGCACTCCGTGCGCACGGCTATTAAAGGTCCTGCGCCTCGCTTTCAATGACAAACTTCCGTCGAATGGGAGAAATCGGCAAATAGGTGCGCCATTGCTTAAAGATGCACCGCCTGTGAAAGGCCAAATATCGTTTTTGTTCCTTGCTCGGCTTTGCGATGCAGAAAGAGTTATCGCTCCATCCGCAAAAGTCCTCATCCATTGCAGGGTCGTCTATTTGCTTGCCACTTGAACTAAAGGTTATGAGGCCCGCTGAAAACAGGTCGGCGTGTTGCATATCGAGGAGAAGATAATTTTCTGGATCCAAGAGTTCGTCGTCTGAACAAACTTCCCACGGCTTGATCAGGGTAGCAACCAGAATCAGAGATTCGGGAGCATCCGATATAAACCGAGCCAAGTCACGGTCAACTACAAATTGTGCCAGCGCGCCTTCTGCTTCCAGCGCCAAACATAATTCAATCTTGCGGGCGGCGTCAATATCAGTACGGTTCATTATCTTGATACTGCGAATGCGCATCGCGTTGTCGCACCTCTCTTTGATCTCGCTGTAAGCACGCTTAATTTTCCAGAGGACAGAATCAAGGCTATTTGCATATTCAGTCGGCAATGCGAGAGCGGAACGCATCTTCTCAAAATGGAACCCATACGCGGCTGCGGCTTCCCTGATAGCATCGCGCTGACGCGGCGAGATCCTCAACGTGGAATCTAAGTGCATCAGGTCTATCCTAATTTGCCGCGGGCAGGGGCAGCCGAGGTGCATGCGGCCTACTGGTCCAAGCAGGAAATCGGTAACCCGTCCTACTGAAACGATCCGGCACCCACGGACAGCAACGACTAGATCACCGATTCTCATGTTTTCCATGTCACCTTCTAGAGCAACAACCAGTTGTGCGCTCCAGACGTAAACCTTCCGTAAGGCTTCGAGATTAATAACGGTTATACGGCAAGCGTTTTCTTTCTTCATTTTTGTTCCCAAAGTAATTTTGAAAATGGTGCCTGATGGCCCACTAAAGTTTTCCCCGATAAAAAAAGAGGCCACACGAAGGTGGCCTTTCAGGGGGAGTTACGCGTCATTCATGACAACGGCAAGCGTTTTGCGCGGGTAGCGCTGTTTTGTTATACGCGTCGGTCAACAGCCAGTATGAGTGGCCGTTCAAATCAGGATTGCCCTAGCCTTGGGCTACGGCGATTTCATCGTCGTTAAATGCCTCCTCGATGCTGATCTTGTGTTTCTTGCGAATGTCGACGATCTTGTCGCCTGCATCGCTTCGTGGTTGGATGGTATCCTCCTGCCGCTGCGAGATGAGCTTGCAGGCCCGTATCGGTTTTCCCGAGGATTTCCGTAATGTTGCAATACCCAGTTCGGTCAGTCGGCGGCCAAACTGCGCACTGTTTCGTGGGTGGAATCCGTTGGTTGTACAGAATTCCCGGTATGCCGCGTACAGATCTCCCACGGATGTACCGGTATCGCACGATACGAGAAAGTCGCGGTGAAACACGGCGACGGCATCGGACTCAACGCGGTACGTGGCAACGTGCTCCAGCGAAGAAGGCGGGCGTTCGAAGCCGCCGCGCTTTAGGAGCCGCTGCAGCCCGACAACTGCAAACGCCAGGATGCCAGCGCGTTCTTCAGCCAATTTCTCGGCCAGGCTACTGTCACGTTCATGTGTTTCGAAGATGCGATTGAACGACAAGATCACCGCCCGTCGCGCAAATCCCTCGGAATGATCCTTGAGGTGGGGAAGATGATTTGTAGCCGCGACCAGTTTTACGTACGGGCGGAACGAATACGACTCTTTCCATTTCGGGTCCGCTTCGACTTCCTCGCCGGATGTAATCGATTTTAGGTAGCCATCGGCCTGGGTTGCCTGCACATTCATTTCCGTTGAGATGTTGAGATGCTTCCCCTCCAGCGTTGTCCGTACGGCGGGTACGGACAATCTGTCCAACATTGCCCAGGTCGTGTTTTCACGTCCGACCAAGTCGGCCATCACGCGAAGAAGAACGCTCTTGCCATTTGCGCCATGACCGGTGAACCAAACGAACGTCTCGAACTTGTTGCTCGGGTATAGGAGATACCCCATGAAGTCCTGCAAGAAGATTACCCGCTGGTGATAGTCCGGCTCGCTGCCCCAAATTTCGCGAAGAAACTCAAGAAAGCGCGGTGCCTTGGCCTCAGGTATCCACGGCGTAGGAAGTCCGGAAAGCAAGCGCGGGTAAGGCGAATGGGGCCGCAATTCACCGGTTGTCGGATCGAGCGTCCCATTGCTCAAGCAAATCAGTCGATTCGGTAAGCGGGCATGCTCATTTGAAGCATCGTCCGCCGTTTCATTCGCATGATCGGCCAATAGAAGCTTCAACGTTTCGGTGACCTCCCTTACGCCTGAGGCAGAGATGTCAGGAGCAAACTTGAGAATCTCCTTCATCACGTCTACCTTCATGTCGAGTTGACGCCAATAGCCGTTCTCGTACATGCGAAAGTTCTCGTGGTAATACCATACCGGCCCGGTAAAGAGGTTGGCGCGCACCGCTTCTGCGATCTCCCGGTAGGTTTGCACCTCGGAAGACGAACCCTTGCCGGACGTGTGAGGCGCATCCGGGATGTTCGCAAGGAGAAGCGCGTCCACATCCATTGGCGCGTCACCGCTTTCAATGAAGACAAACTTATGTGCCTTGTTCGCCTCAGGGCAGCAAGGGGTATAGAAGATACGGCTCTCATCCCTGGCCGAGGTATCCGCCTTTGTCCCAAGCATATGACACATCGCTGCCCATACCTTTCGCCATTCCGCCGGCTTGATTGGCCGTGACGGCAGGACGACGACGCGAAAGCGATTGCCACTTGAATTTTTGAAGGTCGAGTAAATGACGCACGGCCAGCGTAAGCGTTGGCAGTTCGCAATGACCATCTCCTTATTGCCGTCATCGACATCAAGCACCGCCAGAGAGAGTTCGATGACGTTGTGGTTGGCGCGGGTTGTGCCGGGCGCATACTTTGCTCCCGAAAAGGCCAGGCCATCTTTCTTGGCACGTACTTCATGCTCGCTGAGCATCTGTACGAGCTCTTGCCAATCGAGCGTGAATGGCTCGGGCTGCTCGTCCGTCTTGTTTTTGAAAATGCTTATTTCGAAAACGCTTGTATTGAAATCTTTTTCGGTTCCCATATGCTGATTCCTGTTTGCTGGAAGTGAAAAAAAGACCGCCAACTGATGAAGCAGCGGGCGGTCTGTCAGGGAAGCACGAAATTTGTTCCCTATTATATTGTTCCCAAATTTCTGAAGAAGGTTGTTCAGGAATTGCCTGATCCGTAGGGCTGAAACGATTTTGTTCAGCCGCAGCCGCTATCTCCTATGGGGTACGGAGTTGAAGTGACACGAAGGAGTGCGGTCACTATTGATGAGCGCATCCAGCGCTGCCGAATCGTCGGTGTACATGAAACACTTTTAGCGCGATGCGGGCGGCTGCGCGTTGGCAAGTGTCGTTACTGCCGCCATGGACGCTTCTCTCAGCGCTCGACTGTCTGCGAGATGTGCATAGCGTTGGGTGGTCTGAGAGCTTGCGTGGCCAAGCATTTTCTGAATGGTATACAGACTGACGCCTGCCACCGCGGCTGCCGATGCAAAGCTATGCCTCAAATCGTGGATTCGGGCTGGTTTGACTTTTCCGGCGGCCAGCGCTCTCGCCCACACCTTCTTAATGTTATTCATGGGTTTTTTCGGGTCTTTTCCGGGGAATACCCAAGGACTCCCTTTCACACGCGGAAGCGACTTGAGCAGATCGATCGCCATCTGGTTCAGCGTTACATAGCGCGACCTGCCCGACTTAGTGTGTTCCAGGAAAATCCGCCCTTCACTTTGCTCCTTTCCATCGGTAAGCTCCACTGCCGACCAAGGTAAGTTAAGCACCTCTGCATGTCTGAGCCCGCTATACATTAGTAGTAAACAAGCCCTTGCGCCAAGAACGTTACTGTCGGCATTCAGTGCTGCTTGGAGGCGGTTAATCTCATCTGGCTTGAGCGCGCGGCCAACATTGCTGGTCTCCATCAACTTTTTGATTCCGTTGCAGGGATTTTTCTCGACGCCTCTATCCCATGCGATCGCAAGATTGAACATCCTGGATAACAGGGCGAGGTGCCGATTGCTTGTCGCTGGCGAGTGGCTTTTTGCGATTGCAGTTCGGTACATGTCGATGTCATACCGACTGATGTCGCAGAGACGTTTCTTGCCCAGCTTCGCCAGAATGTGTAGACGCAGCTTGCTCTCGTCCATGTCGGCAGAGCGCTTGTGCTCCTTCGCGTATGGAAGATATTCCTTCTGACTGAAGTCCTCGAGTGTCGGGATCTTCCTTTGGATATCTTTTTGCGACTGGGGGTCAATCCCGCGTTCGAGCATGGCACGATACGCGATGACCATTTCTCGCGCTTCTTCGACTGTTATGGATGGAAACTCTCCGAGGCGGATTGCGCGCTTGTTTCCCCGGAATGTGTACCGCATGTACCACGTCATGCGGTCTTTGGAAACGAGGAGCTTGGCGCGCGTCACCGTATCCGTGTATTCAAACTCCTTCGTCTTTGACCCCGCTTGGGGGCGCTCCAAGTTCGCGCAAACCTTGTTAGTAAAACGCACTTGGCGGTTCGTCATGTGATCCTCCTTACGATAGACATGAAAAAGCCGCCGAAGGACGAATCCGAGGGCGGCTGTGGCTTCCTGCAGGAAGAATTCTTGAAATTTCCTCCCTATTATGTTGTTCAAAAAAGCGCCAAGAACTTATTTGAAGAAATGCCTGAATTTCAGCGCTGCAAGGAAATCGTTCCGGCGGACGCGCTAAGTCCTATGGCAAAAAGCGGCGGTAGGGGCTGCCGTGGACGGCCATAATTCAAGGCACAAACATGGGAAACCAAATGCGATCGAGATTTCCTATGCGTCGGCTGGAAGCCGGGAAACTGCAGGCAGGTCGACGCCGGTTTCACTAGACCTTGGGTCTGTGAAGAGGGATTTCACCGCTACCTCGCATAGACTAAGCGCCCGCGACGCTGCCGCGCTTCTCAGAATGCATGGAGCGACGGGGTTACGGCAGTTGTCGGTCTATTTCCGGTAATCCCGCCTTTCGGTTTCTCACCCCAGAACTTTGGCAGGTTGCCTCCCTCCCTCCCCGACAAGCAGACTGCGTGAGATCAGCGCAACCGGTGATGTGCTGGATTTTCTGAGGACGACTGATGGAACGGGGAGGGAGGGAGGCAGCTTCTATAACTTTTATTCCCCACTTCTCCCCGTGTTCAGGTTTGAATGCATCCCTGGCAGGACGAGAAGTGGGGAGTTTTTGCGGCGGCAACATACCTTCCAAAGAAACGGGGTGGCAGGCTGGACATTTGATCGCCACGACATTGCGTATAGCATCAAAAAAGCGGGCCGCATGATACGAGATAGTCCGCTCAATATTCCGAGGGCAAGAGTAGGGTGGTGGCTGAGCGGTCTGCCTCCGTAATAATCCAAATACGTGCGCCGTCCTCCAATGGGTAACTTGATAGCAGCCTCGCACTAATGCGTAGCGCATCTGTGTTTGCCTTGGCATCGTCGCGAGGAATGTCGCCCCAGTCACCCTGCATGTGCCTGGAGATAAGCCGCATCGGGGTGACGCCATTTTTTTCGAGGGCTTTGAGCGCGTTGGGCGTAGCTACGAGTTTCCCCAGAGGAAACAGCATCGGTTTGCTCGCGGCCGGATGGTTCATAGAAAATCCTTAAGTGTTAAGCCGGCATGACAAGCAGTCGTGCCGCCTTGCAGTGCAGGGCGGCGCATCGTCGGGCAGATTGCTTGTGATGCGGAGGCTTGTTTAGTGGGAGTGCCGGGAGGCTACGAGGGGCACTTCTGGCGATGCGCGTTCCATCGACGCTTGGACAGGGCACCAACAATAACTAATTAGTCATATGCAGAGATTTGCGCCGATGTATTTTCAGCTAGCGTTGCGCTGACGTTGACCACAATAGAGGTTCGACCGGCATTGCGACCGGGATTCATAGGAGTCAGGGTGCGGAGGGGGGTAATACGGAGGACCTTTCTTCCTCCTCCGCATTACCGGCTCTTTTCCCGAAAGGACATTTGCGAGTTTCCCGGCGAGCGTGAGGATGTTCGCTGTACAACGGGTCAGTAGTAAAACCCGTAATCAAGTTCCTCGTACCTCAGGGCGTCAATGTAGATGCGGTTCGGATCAGGCGAATTGCGAACGTCTGAGACGAGGAGAAAAATTCTTTCCACCCGTTCCTTCGGCCGTAGGTCGTAACCCTTTTGCGTCATGAATCCGCCGTTGTCCAGACCGAGCATCGCATCATCAACGGGGATCGCGATCTCAGCAAACGCATCATGCGGTGCGTCGGTAAGAAGATCCGCTAGCCCCGTAATGCATACGACGATTCCTTCCGAGAGAAGGGCGTCAATTTCCGGGGTACTTCGTCGCTGGCTAAACAGATCGGGATTGGCGTGAAGCGCGGAAAGATCGACTTCGTAGCGATTGGTAATGTTTTGATAATATGCGGCGTTGCCAACATTGGAATTGAGCGTGTCGCCTGACCAAAATCGAACGATCTCCGCATAGCGTTCAGGAATGTTCGGTGCTTTTTCGAAGATGCAGCCGCGAAGGTTCGTCGGTAGGCACACATGCGTCGAGTAGATTGCGCTCTCCCCAGGAAGAAGGCGTAATGCGATATGTGCATTGTCCGGGAGTGGGGCAATGTGCATGATGTTTGCATTCTTCAAGTAGTAGCCTTCCTTACCCGTTAAGTCTGTGGCCTCGATGTCGGAGAGGGTGCAACGGTCGTAGTAATCGAGATCTTTGATGGCTTGGCTTGTAGTCCAAGCCTCCCGTGTTACGTAAATTGTGGCTTGAGGTTTCATATGTGCGAAATCCTTCGATGAATAGTATTGATAGGTGGTTAGTCGATGATCGTGAAGCCTTTCTGAATCAGCTTCCAGCGATGCCGCAGTTCGATTTGCCGACGGTTTGGCGAGAAGAGACTCATGTCGCGTGGCCCTTGAATGAAGGTGGCGCGCTTTGCATTGATGGCTCGCCGGATGACGTCTTCTCCGCCGATAGACGGATCAAAGTAGAACCGCTGATCGCCGTAAGCGACGCGATCAATGTCGTATTGAGCGTTGTTAATGAAGAGCATCACCTGTGCATGCGACTGCATGAAAATGAGCTGGATGGTCTTCGTGAAGCGGGGCGATTTGGCGAGGAAGTATTGCGGCGAACTACCGAGTCTGGACACTCCCCGGAAGACGTATCCGAGCTCGTCCCTCAGGCGGTCGAGAAGATCAATATCGACGGTGATCAGGTCAATGTCGCTGTACGTCGGATGCACGGTGGGATTGACGATGTGCCGCACCAGGCCCCCGAAAATATAGGTGCGCGGTGCGTTCATCAGCCAGCGCACCAGCCCCTCGTTCGATTGCTCGACGTTGGGCTGGGCGCAATCGGTTGTGATGAGAGTCGGGGTTGATAAGGGCGGCAGGCTTGTTTGCCGTTCCAGATCCTTCGAGCGGCTGACTGAAAGGTGCGCTACGGCGTTTTTTTTCTGGGAAGCGACAGGGTTTTTTTGCGTTCCGTATGATCCGTTACCGGATCGCCTTCGAGCTGCTTTTCGGCGGGTTTAATGGAGTCAATCTCGATCATCGTTCCGGGTTCGGAAAGCAGCGACGTTTTCCAGGCCTGCCAGTCGCCAGCGATGACATGTTGAGATTCACTGTCAGGTGCTGAAGCAAGTAGTCCTGATGCGCGCAGGATGGCAGCGAGGAATCCTGCGTTATTGCTGCTACGCCCGGTAAACGCTTCCTTGAACGTCTTTGAAGAAAATGGTTTTTCCTGCTCACGCTTGGTGATACAGGCTTCAACCTTCTGGAACGGCACGATCTCTCTGCTGAAGTATCCGCCGCCGTCGTTTTCCGTGATGGACAGGAAAATGCTCTTTCGCTCAGTGTCGCCAAGTACTCGGTAGCCGATGCCGCCTTCCGCTTGCTTGCCGAGTTTTTTGGCGATGCCGGTCTTAAGTAGCATGAATGATTGCTTGATGTTGGATTGAGCGGGGGTTGTTGCGGAGTGGGGAGGCGTGGATGCGGCATCGTCGGTCGCTATGTCTTTATCTTTCTGAGATCGGGTTGCTGCTTCAGGTTTGCTCATACGTTTCTCCACAGGATGTATTTTTGGTGCCGAAAAACAGAAAATCCCCGTGACCGATGAGGTCAAGGGGATTCAGGAGTGCAGCGTTTTTGCGTTCTTGTAATGCGTCTAGCGGCGGTACTTCAGGTCGAACGACACATCAAGGCTGCGGGGCAAGAGGTAGCGTTTAATGTCCGGCGGAGAGGCGCGGACGCTAATTGTTCGTCCGTCGCTGGAACGGGTGCGGCTACTATTGCTTGCCCATTGCCAAGTGGGCCTTGCGATAACTTTCATCATTGGGGAATTCCTTACTACTGCTGCAGAAATGAAAACGCCCAAAGACCGCTAAGGATCTCTGGGCGTGCATAGTCGAATTCGACCAAAAAAATTATATATGCGTGAACGACACGTTGATTTCGCTACAGTGGCGCACGTCGAATCTAACCCCTGCGCCCACCTTCCACCAGGACAAGGATTTCTTGATCGTAAAGATATTTATTAGGCAGTTCGAGCGATCCCACTCATATCCCGGCAAAGTTTCGATGCACCTGAAGCGCCTCTCTGCTAGGAGAAATATTGCTGTGATTGACGTGTAGGAGGTGTCCTCGCAAGGTTTCGTATTCCGTACCATTGAGTTGTGAGGCAACCAATATCGTAAGCGTCTGAGGATCTACAGCCAGCAGACCAAGATCGAAGAGAGTGTGCAAATCCGCGCGCAGAAGTAAACCGTTTGATGGATGGTTTGTACCGGGCCCTTGATACGGCACGATGTGCGCCGCCTCAAGCGTCTCAACTACTGTACTTCCGGACATTGCGCAGCAGCCGTAGGCGTCCAGCAATTGCCGGCGAAAAGCCGATTGGCCACGTCGAATCGCGATTTCCCTAGCCACTCGTTCGCGACCGTCTTCGATCATCCCTGGATCGAACGCTTGAGGCAGTGATGCCTGGAACACCTCCGGAGGAGCAGCTTCTTCTCGCTCTGCCTCGGTGACGAGCTCTCCCATCGATCGCCCTATCACTACCGGTCCAGAAGGAGCAGCCCCGGGGGAGTGATACATCGGTTTATAGAGGTTAAGGTAATCAATAAAACGCGGCGGTTTCATCGCAACTACATACTCGCCGTGCTGGTTAGAGCCAACGGCAATACCTTCGGCATATGCTTCGTCAAGCAGTGCTTGCCGGAATTGTTGGCTATCGGACGCTCTCGCATCTGAACCTCCTGCTGCAAGTTTTCGTTGAATCTTCCCGCTCACCCTGCGTGCGACGCTATACGGATTGAATGCAACGATGAGCGGTTCCGGTTCAAACTCGTCGCACCAGCCAAGCACAACGGTCTCGGGATCCGCGGTCGCGTCAATTAACTGCGTGCGACTTCCGATAGCCTGAATGCGGCGCTCGTCGGCAGGCCTTGCCGTGCCGGTCGCCCGCCCGTTATCCGTGACTTGCCAGGCATAGAGCCGTAGAGCCCGGGGATATCCCCCAACATTCGTTATTGATCCCTGAGTTACCCGCGGGCCGGTTGTATGCACTACGACCCCTGCTGCCTGTAAGGCGGCGACGATTTCGGACATTGCAGACATAATTGGGTTCATTGAAGTGATGATGTCAAGCATTCTAAGCTGTAGAATATGATGGAGTACAGTGCCGCGCACTGGAAGCTACAGCTAAGGGGCTCTATGAATGACCCAGTCATGACGATCCGCGAAATTGCAAGCGCGCTAAAGCTGGCAGAGAAGACTGTCTACGCCCTGGCGAGCAATGGCGATTTGCCCGCATTCAAAATCCGCGGACAATGGCGAGTACGTCGAAGTGACTTTGAGTCCTGGCTGTCCCTACAAGCCGGTCTGCCACAGAGAAAGTCGCCCTCAACAGAGCCTTCGTCAGATTTCACGAAGCCGGACGTTTTCGAACCTAAAACATCGATGATCGTTGATATGTCCGATTCAAACCGCATGGCGGCACGCCCTGTCGAGGATTTGACAGAGCGCGTGACCCAGGAAGAACTGCACCGTCGTTTTGTAAGGGCCCTTGGCCCGTCAAGCGTAAAGTCTCATTCGTCTTGGGATTCGAAGCCCTTTGAACTGGATTTAGCCCCGCCGTTGCCCCAGCGAGTTCGCGCATATATGTATAACGCCACCCGTCCTCCGGGGGGGCGTCCTTTGGGCGAGCACAAGGTTCAACTGATCGTTCCTGGCCAGCGCCGTGGCGAGCGCGGTTCGTTTGACAACGGGGACGGGCGTATTGTCTTGCTAGTTGGCTATGCAGCTGAAGAGGACGTCTTTGTTCTCTGGGATGCGGGACTTTACACAGACTTCGCGTGGTCAAGGAATGTCCAAGTTAAAGCGGAAACGATTATTCAAGCGTCGGCCGGCAAGTTGGCTACTCAAGAGCGCCAGCTTCGCCCCCCAAGCGGACGTTCCGTTGTCGAGACGGTCATTGCTGTAAGGTCGCGCAGCCTCGGCGAGGCAATAGTTCGCCGTATGGAGCTTACACGCCAGCGTCTACTTCGGGAGTAGTCCTTGGCGATCCTCGCGAATCTTCAACTTAAGCAAACGTATCACAAGCCTGAGGATAATATCGCCCAGGCGTTTTACTTGCCGTGCATGGCTGCGGCGCATACTTATGATCGCGCCGTTGGGTATTTTAGTAGCGCGATTTATGCGTTAGCTTGGCCCAGTCTGCGCGAGTTCGTCGACAATGGCGGGAGGATACGGCTGATCTGCTCGCCTGTTCTTTCCGAAGGCGACGTAAGCGCAATGACGGCAGGTTACGCTGCACGTAATGAAGAAGCTCAAGGTAATCTCCTCAAAGAAGAATTCCGTCAGCTTCTGACTACGCCAGGATCTGTGAAGCCTGCGAAAGTGCTGGCATCACTGGTTGCGCTGAAAATAATTGACATTCGCATTGCCTGGGTGGGAGACGTAGCTGGGGGCAAGCCGAAGCGATTGTTCCACGACAAGGTGGGGATCTTTGAAGACGTTGAAGGCAATGCCGTGGCCTTCAAAGGTTCGATGAACGAAACGTGGCCCGGCCTCGCTCTCGATGGAAACTTGGAGTCCGTCGACGTATACCTTAGTTGGGTCGGCTCACGTGAACAAGCACGAGTAGCTGAAGAGCAGGCTTATTTCAACAGGCTTTGGGAAAACCACTTTCCCGATGTTACAACTGTTCCGCTGCCGGAAGTTGCGCGAGACGCGTTAGTGACAGCGTCAGACCCTGAGCACTGGCGCGAACTCGTCGAGGAAATCTGCATCGAGATTCAAGCCGCAGAGGGGTGGTCGCCAGAAGCGAAACCCGGCGGACGAGTACCGCGCCCCCACCAAGTTGCAGCGCTTGATGCATGGAAGGCGCGTGGTCGACGAGGAATTTTTGAGCATGCTACTGGATCAGGGAAGACATTTACTGCCCTTTGTGCAATCAAAGATTCGTTTTCGCACAAAGAAGTTGTCTTGGTACTCGTTCCGAGCGACCTCTTGCTTCGCCAATGGGCCGCGGAGCTGCGCTCAACGTTCGACCCTGTGGGCATTCGACTACTAGTTTGCGGCGGCGGACACATTGATTGGAAAGAAGATGGCCGGCTTAGGGCGTGGACGCGGGCCGGGGCCGGAGCACCTAGGCTCGTACTCGCTACAATGCAGACTGCATCCTCACCCGAGTTCATCCAGGCGTGTCGTGGTGGTCGCCATCTATTCGTAGTTGCTGACGAGGTACATCGACTGGGAGCATTGCAGGCGCGGCGAATCCTCCAATTGGACACTGGCCCGCGCCTTGGGTTGAGCGCGACCCCTGTTCGATCAGGCGACCCAACCGGAACAGCCGCGATCTTCGACTACTTCGAAGGCGTAGTCCCTCCTCCATTCACACTTAATGACGCCATTAGGGCCGGAACTCTAACTCCCTACGCGTACAACGTTCATCGCGTTCGATTAGATACTGATGAGCAGGAGGAATGGAACAGGCTCGCGAAGGAAATTCGAAGGCAGGTTGCCCGCTCAATAGGCGCCAAGACCGCAGATGTCGATGCGGAAACGCGCCTGAAGATGCTATTAATAAGACGTGCGCGGATCATCAAGAATGCAAGACAGAAGGTTTCCGCGGCCGTTTCCATCGTCACATCGACATATAGGAGAGGTCAGCACTGGATTGTTTACTGCGACGATCAGGTGCAGCTAGCGGCCGTCCGTGACGCCCTTAGGTCCGCAGGCTGTGAAGCTATCTTCGAATATCACACTGCAATGGGTGGAGATCCACGCCGTACCCTTGACCTGTTCGAGGCTCAAGGTGGAATTGTCGTCTCGATTCGTTGCTTGGACGAAGGGGTTGATATTCCCGCGGTGTCACACGCGCTCATACTCGCATCGTCTAAGAATCCACGAGAATTCATACAACGGCGGGGACGCGTGCTAAGAAAGTCACCGACCAAGTTGATCTCGAACGTGTATGACGTGCTCGTGACCCCCTTATTCGATCCGGACGAGCCACCTGCAGTCGCAATTTTGGAGGGAGAACTTGCCCGCGCCATCGAATTTGGTTCTCACGCAATAAACCCCGGCTGCATTACCGATCTTCAGCGCCTAGCGATCGAGCATGGCATGGACTGGGAACGGGTTGTTAATGCAGGCATTGAGGACGACGATGATAATAAGGAGGAACATGACTAATCTTTTGCAACAACGAGGCGAGGACCAGTTTCAGTCGTTACTGGATACCGTCGAGCGCCTTCGACGCGACAAGTTCCCGACGCTTGATGCTGGACTTGTGCGTGAAATCTTGCGTTTGCATGCTGATAGTGCTGCAGGTGATGGTGAGCTCACTCGCGGCGTTGAGCAGGCAGTGGAGCACTATCTCAACAAGGGGATCTGATTATGCTGCGTCTTAAGGCCCTGCATATTGACGACTTTGGCCCATTTAAGGGGCATCAGACGGTCGCGCTAGCGCTCGAAGATGGTGTAACAGTTGTCTACGGGGAAAACATGCGTGGAAAAACCTCTCTATTGAATGCGATACGATTCGTATTCTTCGGAAAGGTTATCGGACGCGGCACAAAGACAGTGTCACTACACAAGGTCGGAAATTGGGAGCAGGCCGCAGCAGGAAAGTTTGGATTCCAAGTTCAACTTGAATTTCTGGACGAACAGCACACCTATAAATTGACGCGTTCTTGTCGACCTAGAAGCGGGGTGGCTTTGCCGACCAACGATGAAGATTATTTGGTCGACTATTACTTGGAGAGGGACGGCCATGTTCTAGGCCCGCAGCAAGCCCAAGCCGAGTTGATGCGGATACTTCCGGAACAAATCTCGCGCTTCTTCCTTTTCGACGGCGAACTTCTCCAAGAGTACGAGGACCTGCTGAGCAGCGAAACCGATATGGGGCGGAGAATCAGTGAGGCTATTGAGCGTATTCTTGGTGTTCCAGTCTTAACGTCCGCACGAACATCGCTGCTCCGACTCAAGGAAAAATCCGAACACCGAGAGGCAACTGCCGCTCAGGGGGATCAGAAGACTCGGGAATTTGGCAACCAGCTTGCAGACCTACATGCTCAGCGAGAAGTGTTGAATCGAGATCTTCAGCGTCTTGAGGGCGAGTTGGATGAAGCTCGCTCTAAGAAGGCTTCCCTCGAAGAAGCAATGAAGAAGAAGGAGCGATTAGGTACCCTGCTCGACAAGCGCGATACCTTAGATCGTCTCATGAAAGAAATTGAGACTCGGCGCGCAGCAAAGGAGGCAGAGCTTCAGCAAGCGATGTCCGGAGCATGGTGTTCGCTGCTAGTGGAGCCGATCCAGGAAGCGAAGAAATCGCTTCGCGAGATGGAAGCTGCACTTCAGACAGAGTTGCTTCGAGCGGACGTGCTTAATAGTCTGCACCTCAATGACGGCGCCGAGTGTCCGGCTTGTTTGCAGCCGGTTTCACCCGCGGCACGGCAGCGAATTCAATCAACTATCCATTCGACTTGTGGCGGTGATCGAGCCGAAAAGGATCAGGAACTTGCATCGATCAGGCGTAAGCTGACGGCTCTGGATCAGTATGCAGCGGCTTCGCGCACTGATGTCCTTCAATTTCTTTGGGACGCGGTCGAGGAGGCTGCGGTTGACTATGCAGCGAAGAAGGGCGAGCGAGATGAGATTGCCAAACAGCTCGAAAGCGTTGACGAAGAGTCACTTCGTAAAACGAAGACCGACTTCGAGGCTACGATTCGGCAGATAGACGTCCTAGAGAAAGGAGTTGCTCGAACCCGGGAACTGGTTGAGCAGAACAAGTCAGACGCCGAAAACATCCAGAAGCGGCTCGACAAACTTAGTGGCGGCAACCTTGCGGCTGAGCGGCGACGGAGGGAAGTACTTTCTGATCTTCATCGCCTCTTCAATGAAGCCGTTAGCGCATACAGAGAGCAGCTGCGAAAGCGGGTTGAAGCGGATGCAACTCGTCACTTCAAGGCCTTGACAACGGAGCCTGAGTATTCGGGATTGCGTATCAATGACAGCTACGGTCTAGCTATTGTTCACCAAGACGGATCAGACATTCCTGTTCGTTCGGCGGGAGCAGAACATGTAGTCGCCTTGTGCCTTATGGGGGCATTACAAAACAATGCTCCATTACGAGGCCCTATCGTTATCGACTCACCGTTCGGCCGCCTCGACCGAGGGCATACCAGAAATATTGTTCGGGCATTGCCAACGATGGCAAAACAAGTTGTCCTTCTGGTTTATGACGATGAACTCCCTCCCGATCTGGCGCGAGATGAACTGAAGAGCAAGTTGCGTGGAGAATGGAAACTAGAACGCAGATCTGCCCGTCACACCGAACTAGTCCCCCGAAAGGATTGACAACAATGGCCGCCGATAAGAAAACGATTGGAATCAGCAAGACCAACGCCGCCGCATTGAATGCCATAGTAATCGCAGGACGATTTGGTTCCGAATTGGATGCCGCCAAATTCGCAATGGCCTATGCAATCAAACTTGGTATACCAACGGGTACCTCAGACGGGGCTGAGACGAAGTGGAATGTCGGGAGTGTAGACCCTGATGGATCACTCCGCTCCCTTTTGGAGGCACTTTTTCCCGCTATCTCGGAGCCGTATCGGCTTACGGAGTACTTTATGAACGAAGGCATCAAGCATATCGGTGCGACGCTCAGCAATGGTGGAGATATTTACGAGACCATCTTTACTCACCGATAGCCAAACTCAGCAAGGTCAAAATAGTCTCCATGGTGTCCACTCACTGTACTATCCTTCTTCGGCCCTTAGCAGATCTAGCTGATCTAGTGAAGAGCGTGGGATATGCTCCCTTACGTCATCAAATGATACGGAGTCGAGACCGAGCCCCTCACGAGCCAAGCGCTGAATCACTTCGGAATGGACTCGCTGCGTCGTCCGAGAATCGGTTGGCAACGCGAGATAGGCATCCATAATAAGCTGCTTGACGTCCACAGTCGCTTCAGCTGGTCTAATACGCGACGCCGGAGCGACTAGTTTTCGCATGGACATAATTACATCGAAGTGAGCAACATCTTCCTTTTCGGCGCGTCCCTTGTAACCTTTGTGGCTGTGTTGCTTCCGGTCAAGCGCGCCTGCATCCTCAATCTGGAAACCTGCAACTTCCGCGGCCGACTGAATGGCCCGCCATACCGCAGGATCTGTATTGTGAAAAACGAGGGTTGCCCACGCTCCTGGCTTTAGAACGCGGAATATTTCTCGCATTGATTGCGTCATTAGTAACTCGTAGTCGGCTACGGTTTTTCCACCTTTGGCAACATCGCGTGATCGATTAACAACTGCCTCTTCGTGATGAGGAGTTAACCCCCCTAGCCACGACTCCCAAATCAGGTTGCAATCTGCATAAAATAGATTTGAGCCAAAAGGGGGATCCGTGAACACGTAATCGACACTCGCGTCAGGAATTCCACGAAGGCGAGTGGCCGATCCCAGCCGAATCGCGGGAAGCGGTTCACTCTGAACGCCTAGGCTCTCGTAATAGGAGCGGAGTTGGCGGATTTTGTTGCGCATTACCTCGAGAACATTTGCTTCTGAGGATAATTGAGGGATGTACAAGGTTCCCGTTAGCGGTCGTTGCCCGCCGCGTGCGTTGAACCTCCGCATGCGGGTTCCGTGCCAAGCAGTGTTGGTAAACGCGAAGACTAGTGCGGCACGTACCCGCTCATCGGCCACTTGCTGAATGCGACTCCAGAGGCTTGAGAGCGCTCGAAGATTCCGGGGCATGTAAAAATCTGCTACATGGGCAATGCCCTGCAGGTGCAGGGCCGACCGAATGTACATCTCGCGCGCCGGATCAATCTCAACTTGGGGATACCATGCTCTCGCAGACTGCGCTGCCTGATTCTGAATGATTAAGACATCTTCAGGCGTTGGTGCGCGTTCAACACGCTGGCCGTTAGCCCGCTGGTAGCTAAGCAGCACTGGTTTATTACCTGAGTACTTCAGCCCGTGCTTCGCTGTTTCTCGTTGGCAATGTGGGCATGTAAGCATGGCCGGCATTCGACCTGTTTTTCGATCAATCGAGTCCCAGATGGAGAATGCTTTTTGGCAGTGAGGGCAAATCCCATCCCGCCCCCATAAGGTGTAGAGAATGTATCCGCGATCGTTACCATCAGTGCAGGCGTAAATATCCCGAAACTCATGATTGAGATCGGCGGCGATCTCGTTGAATGCGTCCTGCAGTGCTTTCGGGTCGCACGGCCGAGTATGGTTATAGGCCAGATGAGTAGCGACAACAGACAGATCGTTCAACACGGCCCGGCGTCCAGACAACTGCGCGGCGACACCAGTCATTCCGGTTCCGCAGAATGGATCGAGAACGACGTCTCCAGGGCGTGTGAAGTGCTTAATAAACGGTGTAATGGCTTCCGGAGGAACCTTTGTGTGGTAGCTATGCGCATTATAGAGCGCCGTATTGCGCTGTCCCGACACAACTCTTGGCGGCTCACCTCCAACATCAGGCGCGGGACGCGCTGGGTCAAGCAGATCAGTGAGATAGGTATCGTTGGACAGATAGCGTTCAGCTACGCAACCAAAAGGCGATCCTACATCATCAAAGTTGGGTGGGGCGGTTTCAATGGTTGTGTGATCTTTAGAGCTTCGAACCCACTTCGAACCTGACGGATAGAAGATCTGCGCGCATAAATCCTTTACCGTCTGGAGTGACAGGCCGTTTAGCGAGTTGCCGTCTTTAAGCGAAGAGCGCACAAGAAACGCAAAGGCCTCGTCAGTCGTAAACGGACCTTGTTGAGCAACAGCAAACTCCACTAGCGCGGATCGGAGATCCTCGCCTGAAACTAAATTCCTCACGGCGCGAGGTCGTACAGTTGGACGACGGCGCAATTCGATCAGAGCATCAAGAGATGCTACGTTCTCCTTTGCCTGGAGTCCCTTGACGCCCTTGATGGATGGATGAATCTTATCTAGCCCGATAGCGTGACGAACTTCCAGGCCGGCCTCACTGAGAGCATCCTGTATCGCGCACCAAACTTCGTCGTTTGAATTGTTAAACTGAAGTGTGGCGTACGCACACGGTTTAAGAATTCTTGAGACCTCCGTGAACGCACACGCCATTAACCGCTGATAGTCGGAGATAGTCTTTCCTCCGTCACTCGGCGAGCGATGCTTATTGACTACAATTTCCTCCCGCTCGTCAGTCAAAGCTCCTAGCCATGCGTCCCAAAGGAGGCTGCTATCCGCGTAAAAGATGTTCGCGCCAAACGGCGGATCCATGAATACATAGTCAATCGAACTGTCAGGTAGGTGATTCAGTCCGGTTGCGGAGGCCTGGACTACTTCAGATCGTCCATCTGGTGTTCCGAGGTGTTTGAAATATCTGGCGACATCTCGCAGTTTCCGCTCGAATAAACTTCCTACATTCCACTCATAGCGCAAGGATGAGATGTATAGGGTTCCAGTCATGACATTTGTAGGTCGCTTGACATTCCACTGGTACCTCTTGGACGCGCGATTAACCATCCCTGTAAATGCGAATAGCAGAGCGGAACGAAGTCTTTCGTCCTTTTCTTCCTGGATAGTGTGTCGTATCGCTGCAAGCGCATGTAGGTTTCGCTTGGTGTAGAAATCCGCGACTGAGTTTACCCCTTGCGCGGAGTGACCTGCTCGCCACATTTCACGTTCCGCAGTAAAGGGGACTTGTGGAATCCAATATAGGATCTCTCCAGCGTTTGCTCTCTGGATTAGCTCAAGTTCAGCATTGGTTGGGGGGTGAGCTTCTCTTGAGGTCAACCCTTTGGCATTGGTTTCAACGGGGCGCTCTCCAATCCACTTGAGTTCCCGCTTCTGACTGGATCGTCGACAAGTGGGGCATGTTACTGCATCTAAAACAACACCGGTCTTGGAGTCACGAGCACCTTCCCAGTAGACGATCTCGCTGCCACAGTGATTGCACTTAAAAACATCACTCCAGACGGTGTACTCAATGCGCGAACGTGTAGCGGGCGTTCCTGTCTCATAAAGCCAACTAAGCGTTGGCCTAACACGCTCCATAACTCTTGCCGCAGCCTTCATAAACGCCTCCGGCTCGCAAGGTGTCACGTAATTCCGAGCAATGTGAACCGCGGCAGGCGACAGGTCGCTAAGAACCGCGTTGCGCCCCGCTAGGATGGACGCAACGCCAGTCATTCCACTTCCACAAAATGGATCGGCTACGATTTGCCCTTCCTTGGTGTGATGCCGAACGAGCTTGTCTATAGCTTCTGGCGGCACTTTGGTATGGTAGCTATGGGCTCGGTACGCCTGTGAATTCTTCCCGGCTCGTAGATGATCGAGGTAAGGCGGTACGTCATCGAGCGGACTATCGGCTAATCGCTCTTGAATCGTCCTCTGGAAATGGCAGGAAAGCTCTCGCGAGAAGGTCACCTTCGCACCAGAGTCATCGCGTCGGATCGCAGACACGATTGCGTCAGCCTTCCCGGGAACTGCACTAGCCACATCCGGAGGTAGGCGCCCAGCTGCTACGCGAAGAACATCAGCAGGCACTTCCAGTGCGACGGCCAATGCTTCAAATTGCTCATCGGTCGGTTGCCTGTGACCACTCTCAAGCATGCTGAGATGAGATTTTGCGATGCCGAGCGTTTCCGCAAGAGACGTCAATGAAAGCCCTTTCTCTTGGCGGCGGTCCCTGAGAAGTCGGCCGCAAGCATTGCCAAGCGACGTCAATCCCAGCGCCGCATGCTGTCCGTCTGCGGGAATGGATTCATTGTCAAGGGGCTGAATGTTTTTGGGCTTAGTCATGCGCTTGTTGTGTGTTTACCGTTTCTGTGAACACACATTTTAACCGAGGCGTGCTGGGTTGAGGAGTCGTACTTGGACCTATAGGCGACCGATCTATCTATTGAGAACTTCTCGCTCCACGTGCCTGTGCGCGAATCCTGCTCGCCCCTCAGATCTAGAAAGGCGCGTGCGGCTAGCCAACAGAAGCTTGTTCGATCCACGGGACGGGCGAAAAACAACCGAGAACGCTGGCTGCGGAATCTCGGCGTCCAGGGCGAACTCGAGCCACAAATACACGGGGTTCGGATTAAGACTGAAAGAGGTTTCTTTCATTCGACCTCTTTTTCCAGCCGATTTACGTAGATATTGGCTGTCTAGGTAGGGGGGGCAGCCTTTGTGGGGCAACCGTAACCTGCGAGATTTAAAGGAATCCGCGCATTGGGCAAAATAATTATCGGGCAGCGCTCGGTTTAGGCAGTCGTTTGGCGATGCCGCTAACCTGCGGGCGGTTGGGTAATTCGGTAATTCACCATTGCGTCTGCCTCTCTTTGAAAAACCGGAAATGGACCGGGAGGAAGCAGATTTCCGAAATTTTGGAACTCAGGAGATTTGGCGACACGAGGACCAATATTCACCTCCAGAAATGCAAAAGGGCTTAGCCGAAGCTAAGCCCTTGATTTTCTTGGTGGCCCGGGGCGGAATCGAACCACCGACACAAGGATTTTCAATCCTCTGCTCTACCAACTGAGCTACCAGGCCAAGGCGCGCAAGTATAGCAAAGCCATCGGGATATGCAAGCCTTTTTTGCAAGCGGGACTTTTTTGAACGGCTATAATGGCTTGCGAATCTACTGATTTTGTCATCTGCGGGTGCCTGTTTCATGCAAATCCAAAGCAATATCTGTGTCATCGGCAACGGTGCAGTCGGCAAGGCTGCCGCCCTCGGCTTCGCGCAAGCCGGCCTGTCCGTGACGCTCCTCAGCCCGCCCGAACCACGCCGGGATGCTTCCCAGGCAAGTTGGGACGTCCGCGTCTACGCCCTCAATCATGTCGCCCACGACCTGCTGTCCTCGCTCAAGGTCTGGCAGGCGCTGGACGCCTCGCGCGTCGCGGCGGTCGATGCCATGGACGTCAAGGGCGACGGCGAGCAGGCGGGAAGCCTGACCTTCGATGCCTACGGCGCCCGGACCGGCGCGCTAGCCTGGATCGTCGAGGACAGCAACCTGAATTCGGCGCTCGACGCGGCCCT
>NZ_LSTO01000009.1 GCF_002211445.1 Noviherbaspirillum denitrificans
GCTGATGTGGACCACCGCCGGCCCCTGCTGCTTGACGAGGTTGACGAAGCTCGGCAGCTGCACGCCGCTGCCGGTCACAGGTGGAGCGGCGGGCGCTTGAGTCGGCGGCGCCGCGCGCGGCGGCTGCGCCTCATCCTGTTTTGGCGAGCAGGCGGCGAGCAGAGTCACCAGCGCAAAAATGGATACCGGCCCGGCGCCGGTGAAAAATTTTGTCATGAAGGCCTCCCTGGATAATCAGCAGGAAAATAGGGGCGCTGGACGTTTTTTCAACTACTCGACCTTCACCCTGACCTTGTGCGGCGTGCCGGGATCCTGCTTGGGCAGTTCCACCCGCAGGACGCCGTTCGTATAGGTCGCCTTCGCCTGGTCCGCCACCACCGGCACGGGAAGGGGCAGGACGCGTTCAAACGCGCCGTACGCGCATTGCAGCACCCGGTACCGCCCCTCGTTTTCCTCGCGCTCGAAACGCTTTTCTCCATGCACCACCAGCCGGTTGTCCAGCACCTCGATATCGATGTCGTTCTTGTCGACACCGGGAAGCTCCAGCCGGACGACGATGCGCTTGTTGTCCTCGAACAGGTTGGCGCCCAGCATCGACCAGGTGCCGGAGGGAATGTAGAACATGTCATCCACCTCGCCCTTTTCCGGCACATTGGTCTGCTCACTCGGGCGGAAGGAAGTCAGGGCGCTCGACGCCGCCTGACGCATGTGCTGCCAGCCGCCGGACATCGAATCCATCAGGGAAGACAGGCCTTGCTTGAGTTCATCCAGGTTCATGATTTGCCTCGTTCGGTTCCGTTACGGCACCGCGATGCGGTGCATGCCGAGCCATTGTGCGGCGCTGGTCCGCAGGGGTATTGGGCAGGCGCAAGGCGGGACGCCATTTTCTTGTCAGCGCGCATAAAGCTGTTTCCTCGAAGGTCTACCCTATACCCATCGCCCCCATTCCCGCCCGACATGCGCCACCGCAAGACCTGCGCCATCCTCGCCGCGCTCCTGGCCGGTTGCGCCGCCCCGTACTCGGACACCGCCAACGAACAGGAACGCAAGGCCTACATCGCCTGCGCGGTCACGCGCGCCTTCCTGCACGCCGGCAGCGACGCCGCCCCGGAAACCGTCGCCCTGGACGCGATGCGGCAGTGCGACGGCGAACGGCTCGCCGTCCTGCTCAAGCTGCTGGAAGAGAATGCCGGCAAGCCCTTCGGTGCGCAGTTCGTGCAGGCGTACATGGACACGCTGCAGGCAACGATGATCGACCACATCGCACTGCGTATCGCGCAGGCGCGCGAAGGACGCGGCGGCATCTGAACAAGGCGGGCGGCGTATCATACGCGCCATGCCCGCTCCCGCCCGCTTCCTCGCCCTGCTGTGCCTGCTCCTGCTGCAAGCGTGCAGCCACTTCGAACGGCCGGCCGGCGAAGCCCCCGTCTCAGCGCACACCTACCGCTTCGAAGACGGCGGCACGGCGCGCTACTACGTGGTCGATAAACGCCCAACCGGGGAAAGGCCGTCCACCTACCTGTTCGTCATTCCGGGCTCCGATTGCGGCAGCATGGGCAGCGTGCTGCCCGGCTATTTCGACGGCCTCGCGGGCAGGGATGGCGGCATGCGCATCTTCCTCCTCCACAAGCGCTTCGTCGGTCCGGTGAACGGCGCCTGCAGCGACGCCTTCACCCGCGCCGACCATCCGTCGCGCTGGCTCGCCGACCAGGCCGAATTCATCCGCGCCGAACTCGCCGCTGCGAGTGCCAACGGGCAGTTCCCGCAGCGCGTCGCGCTTGCCGGCATGTCGGAAGGTGCGGAAATCGTCCCCATCCTCGCGCGGGACATTTCCGGCGTCACCCATGTCGCGCTGATTGCCAACGGCGGCATGGACCCGTTCGACGCCTACCGCCTGCAACTGCAGCGCAACGGCCTGCAGCACGCGCTGGCCGATGTCGCGCGCCTGTGCGCTTCCCCCTCGGAAGGCATCATCGCGGCCGAGCGCAGCTGCCGCTACTGGGTGGAATTGCAGGCGATCCGCCACACCGAAAACCTGCTTGCGCTCCGCCTCCCGGTCTTCATGGCGATGGGTGAAGCGGATACCGCGGTGCCGGTGGAATCCGCGTGGCACATCCGCGACAGGTTCGCCGAGCGAGGGAAGAAAAACCTGCACCTGCTCACCGTTCCCGGTGCCGGCCATGATTTCCGGCAAGACGGGAAAAGCCGGCTCCCATATGTGTGGGAGGCCTTTGAGCACTGGCTGCAAAAATAGTTCCCGTCCGACAGCCAAAGCGCTTGTAAGAACGCAAGTTTCACTGCGATACTTCCTCCGCACGGTCCCTCCGTGACAACAAGACCAACAATCGGATTCCCTCTATGCGCTCTTACCTCCTTCCGGTGTCAGCCGCGTTGCTCCTCACGGCCTGCGCCGGCGTCCCGACCCATGACAGCAAGCTGTCCAATTCCCTTGCAGCAACAACACGCGGCGATATCGACGAGGCGATCAAAACGCTCGATGCGCAGATCGCCGCCGGTTCCGACAAGACCGACCTGCTGCTGAACCTCGAAAAAGGCGAACTGCTGCGCATCGGCACGCGCTACCAGGAAAGCCTTCTGGCTCTCGAAATTGCAGACCAGAAAGTAAAACTCTGGGAAGAAAAGGCAAAGACCGCGCCCGACCAGCTGCTGAGCCAGATCGGCGCCGTCTTCATGGGCGACAGCTCGCGCACCTACGAAGGCCAGGACTATGAAAAGGTGATGCTCACCACGCGCATGGCGATGAACCGCATCAACCTTGGCGACCTCGACACCGCCCGCGTGGACATCAAGCGCACCCACGAACGCGAAGCCGTGATCGCCGAATTCCGCGCCCGCGAAACCGTCAAGGCCGAAGAAGAAGCAAAAGAGAAGGGCATCAAGTCGGAAGCCAAGGAACTCAACGGCTACCCGATCGAAACCCTGAAGGATCCGGAAGTCCTCAAGCTGAAGAACGGCTACCAGAACGCCCTCAGCCACTACCTCGCAGGCTTCGTCTACGAAGCGCTGAACGAACCCGGCCTTGCCGCTCCCGGCTATCGCAAGGCGATCGAGCTGCGCCCTGACCTGCCGGTGCTGGAAGAAGGCCTGCGGGGCCTCGACCAGCGCACCAGCTTCCGCCGCCAGAAGAACGTGACCGACGTGCTGTTCATCGTCGAATCCGGCAACGCGCCGGCACGCCAGTCGAAGAAGATCCAGTTCCCGGTGCCTACCACCAACGGCATCGTCGTCGTGTCCTTCTCCTTCCCGGTCATCTATCCGAACAAGGAAGCGCTGGAACTCTCCCAGGTCAACCTCGGCTCGCTGTCCATGCCGACCGCGCTGGTCACCGATTTCAACGTGATGGCCCGCCGCGCATTGCAGGACGAACTGCCCGGCATCCAGGCACGTGCCGCCGTGCGTGCCGTCGCCAAGGGCCTGGTGCAGGACCAGATGAACAAGAAGATGGGCGCCTTCGGCGGCCTGCTCGGCAACATCGTCACCGCCGCCACCGAAGGCGAGGCCGATGACCGCATGTGGCGCGGCCTGCCGGATCGTGTATTCCTCGCGCGCGGCTTCGTCCCGCCGGGCGAATACGACCTGCGCCTGCCCGGCCAGGGCGACGGCAACCGCAAGCTGGTGGTCGACGGCCGTTACATGGTGGTGCCGGTACGCGTGTTCCGCAACAAGACCTATTTCGGCGAACCGGTGAAGATCGGCATGCTGCCGCCCGTCATCACGCCCGCAGTGGAAGAGGCGAAGCCCGAAGCGCCCGTCAAACGCCCTGTAAAACCGGCCAAGCCCGCCACCGGCAAGGTCAAGAAAGCCTGATTCCAATCAACCTGAAGACATCGCCATGAAATTCACTCTCAAACGCATCGCCCTGTGCGCCAGCCTCGCCCTCATCGGCGCCGCCGCGCAGGCACAACAGGACGCGCCGGCTGCCGCGTCCGCCGGCATCGCCTCCAAGATGATCGTGCGCGGCGAACTGCAAGGCCTGCAGGCCATCGACCTGCGCTCGCAGCGCCGCAACGATGTGCTCGTCGTGCAGGCCGAAGTCATGAACATGGACACGCGCGACCTGCGCCTGTACTACCGCTTCCGCTGGCTCGACGCCAACGGCTTCCAGGTCGGCGACGGCGAAGTGTGGAAGCCGCTGGTCTTCCTCGGCAAACAAAGCCAGATGATCAAGGGCACCGCCTACGGTCCGCAGGCCACCGACTTCCGCATCGAGATGAGCGCCGAGCCGCGCTGATCCCGCACTCAACATTTAACGAGCACACATCATGAACAAGAAATCCCTCTCTTCCCTCGCCGTCATCGGCGCCGTCATCGGCAGCACCCTCATGCTCGCCGGCTGCCCCACCACGCTGTCGCAGCCGACCGTGCGCTTCTCGCGCCAGACCGTCAACTACGGCGATTCCAAGGCCGTCGAGACCGTCACCAACGAATTCGGCTCCACCGACCTGCAGATGATCGCGGAAAAGATGATCGGCTCGCTGCTGGAAGACCCCATCCTCGCCAACCGCCCGACGATGACGCTGTCCGCGGTGCGCAACAAGACCAGCGAATACATCGACACCAAGTCGATCATGAACACCATCCAGACCGCGCTGGTGAAGAGCCGCAAGGTCCGCTTCACCCGCAGCTCGGATGAAATGCAGGCCGGCGTCGACGAACTGCAGCGCCAGAACCAGAGCGGCCTGTACAAGGCCCAGGGCAAAGCCAAGGTCGGCAACATGACCGCTGCCAAGTACACCCTCGAAGGCGAGATCGTCTCCATCGTCAAGCAGAATGCCAACACCAAGGACGTCTTCTACAAGATGACGCTCAAGGTCTACGACGTGGAAGAAGGCACCGTCGAATGGCAGGAAGAAAAGGAAATCCGCAAGACGTCCACGCGCTGATCCCCACCATCACGAGAATCCATCATGCAAACACTCACCAAGACCCTGCGCGCCGCCGCAGCCCTCGTGCTGGCAGCATCCGCCGTGACCGCCGTCGCCCAGTCGCAACCCAAGATCGCCGTCACCGACCTCACCTATGAAGAAAAGGTCAGCGAATACTTCCGCGTCGTCGCCGCGCACAGCAAGGGCAGCGTCAACGCCAGCAGCAGCGAGCGTGAAACGCCGAATACCTATTCCGCCCGCGAACGCGTCAGCGCCAAGCACGAAAGTAGCTACTACGAAGCCGAAGGCACCTACACCTGGATCGACCGCGGCGAGCTGCGCAACTACACCGCCGACCTCAAGGGCGCGATGCTCAAGGGCGGCGGCGTGCGCCTGGTGCAGGCCAAACCCTATTCCGGCCCGCCCACCGAAAAGATCTACGACATCATCGACCGCATCAAGAAGGGCTACTACCCTGGCGCCGACTATGTCCTGTTCGGCACCGTCAGCAACATCGCCTTCCGCCAGGAGACGATGCAGCTGCCCGGCACCCACTCCTACACCGGCATCCTCAGCCTCGACCTCGTGGCCGACTTCAGCCTGATCAACACCAGGACCTATGAAGTCAAGGCCGCCTTCAGCGCCAGCGGCGCCGGCCAGGACACCAAGATCGTGTCGCGCCAGGGCGACCGCGTGGTGTTCAACCGCGGCAAGGTCATCTCGGAAACCTCGAAGTCCTTGGCAGACGCCGCGTACGCGGAACTGATGACCCAGTTCGGCGTCCCGCGCACGGCACGCACCGCCCCCGCCGGCGGTAGCATCATCAACGTGCAACCGGTCGAAGTGCAACGCAACGAACCGGTCACCGTCTACAAGTAACACCGCTGTTCAAGTAGGGTGGGTAGAGCGAAGCGAAACCCACCTTCCCACCTCCAATCCCCCCGCAACACCCGCACATTCCGCAATTGCATTTTTAACAATAATTTATTATTGTCATTGCCTTTGATGTTTCAAAAAAGGCAACCATGCATTCCTCACCCGACCGCCTTGCCTCCCTCCTGTCCGACGCCCTGGCCTTCGCCCAGTCTGACCGCTTGTTCACACTGTCCTTCGCCCCCGGCTCCGGCATCGACGAAGGCACGCTGCTGCCGCAGGAACTGTCGGGTGAGGAAGGGATATCGGAAGGCTTCACCTACACCCTGACTTGCCTGTCGTCCGATGCCTTCCTGGAACTGAAGCAATTCATCGGCTTGCCGGTGCAGGTTTCCTTGCTGACCGACGGCGGCGAAGAGCGGGCGCTGTGCGGCCTCGTCACCCGTGCCGAATTCGGCGGCTCCGATGGCGGCTTCACCCGCTATGTGCTGACGCTGCAAGACCCATTCGCAGTATTGGCTTTGCGGGTGAATTCGCGCGTGTTCCAGGATTTAACGGTTCTTGAGTTTGTGTCCGTGCTGCTGTCGGAACATCGGCAGAACAATCCAGTACTCGCTTCCTGCTTCGACCTCGACGACCGCTGCATCGGCGAACATCCGGTGCAATCCTGGGTCACCCAGTACAACGAATCTGACACCGCCTTTATCTGCCGTTGGCTCGCGCAAGAAGGCATCAGCTGGTACTTCGAACATGGCGAAGCAGGGGAACCCGGTGAGCATCCGAAACTGACGCTGGTGCTGTTCGACGATGTCTCCGCATTGGAACCCGCCACCGCCGGCAAGATTCGCTTCCACCGAGACGACGGCACCGAACCCGAAGACAGCATCACCGACTGGCAAGGTGCAAGGACACTGCAACCCGGCGGTATTGAACGCGCGAGCTACGACTACAAATCGGTGGTCACCAGCGTGCGCAACGACGGCACCGGCACCGACCAGGGCGAACATGGTTCGCAACTTTCTTCGACGCTGGAAGACTACCGTTACGACCCGCACCACAGCGCCAACGACGAAGACGATTACGCCCGCTACGGCAAGCTGCGCATCGGCGCCCATGAATTCGCCAGCAAGCATTTCACCGGCAAGGCCAGCCACCGCGAATTGATGGTCGGCCGCCACTTCGAACTGGCCGAGCATCCGGTGCATGAGCAGGATGCGCCGGAAGACCGGCAGTTCACGGTACTACGCACACGCCTCGTCGCCCGCAACAACCTGCTGCAGGGAGAAGACAGTGAGCCGGTGTATCAAGCTGATTTCGATGCCTCGCGCAAACACATCCCGATCATCCCGGCATTCAGCACCACCGAACATGCCAAGCCGACCGCACCCACGCTGTTGACCGCAACCGTCGTCGGCCCGCCCGGAGAAGAAATCCATGTCAACGACCTCGGCTGCATCAAGGTCAAGATGCCGTTCACCCGCAGCCAGGACCATGGTTATGCGGAAAGCGCCGGCGCTTCCGGCACCGACCGCGATTCTCTCTGGATCCGCGTCGCGCAACCTTGGACCGGCAACCAGTACGGACAAGTATGGATTCCACGGATCGGTGATGAAGTCTTGATCCAGTTCATCAACGGCGACATCGACCGCCCGATCGTCACCGGTTCGGTCTACAACGGCACACACAAACCCGCCGCCTTCTCGGACTCCGGCAATCTTCCCGGCAACAAGGCCCTCTCTGGCGTCAAGAGCAAGATGGTCAAGGGCAGGGGACTCAATGAAATTGTCTGGGATGACAGCACGAACGAGCAGCGCATTCGTGTCGCCACCGATCATGGCAAAACAGCTCTCAACCAAGGCTACCTGGTCCACCCAAGACGCGAAGGCAAGGGTGAACCGAGGGGAGAAGGTTTCGAGCTAAGAACCGACCAGTACGGAGTGATCCGTGCAGGCAAGGGCATGCTGCTCAGCACCGATGCCAGGAACAATGAAACCGGCAACCACCTGGACAGCAAGGAGCTGACGAACCAGCTCACTAGCAACCTCGAGCTGTCGAAGACCTTGTCCGATGCTGCGAAGGATCACAACGCCGATCCGCTGCAAGCGAATGAAGAAGCCGAGCGCCTGATCAAGGTTGCCAACAAGACGTACACGCAGCAAGGCGGCACCGGCCAGAAGGCGGAAGTGCCCGGCTATGAAGAACCGCTGCTCGCGTTCTCCAGCCCGGCAAGCATTGTCAGCGCGACACCGAAGAGCCATGACATCGCCGCGGGCGAGCACATCCATCTGTCGAGCCAGCAAGACACGAATGTTGCAGTTGGCAAGAACCTGTCGATCGCGATCAAGGAAGCGTGGAGCGTGTTCGTCGCCAAGTCCGGCATCAAGCTATTCGCCGGTAAAGGCAAGGTGCAGATCCAGGCGCAGGATGACGAAATCGAAGCAATTGCGAAGAAGAATATCAAGATCACGTCCGTAGATGGGCATATCGATATCACTTCACCGAAGAGCATCCGCCTTACTGCTGGAGGATGTCAAATAGATGTTGGTAACGGCCAAATCACTTTGAAGGCGCCAGGACCAGTGAATATCCATGGTGCTGTGAAAAATCTAACGGGTCCGGAAAAGGTGGATCCCCCACTTCCTGCACTTCCATCAGAGGAATTTATTGGAAAGCATAGTCTCCGATTTGCGATTGCCGGTTCCGACAAACTCGCGTCAGACATGGGGCTCGTAGGAAAGAGCTACAAGATTTTGGACGAGGCGTGCACCGAGGTAGCGACCGGAACCATCGGAAAGGATGGACGCATCGCGCGCACATTGCTAGACGAGCACACGGAGCTTCGCCTATTGATTGGCGAAGATAAATGGGAAAAGCAAGCTCACGACCTTTGTTCCATATCTCGGGAGCCACAAGAATTTCCTACGATCGGAAACCACGAAGCTCCTTCTAGCGATGAAAGCGTCGATGACCCGTATCTGCAAAAACTAAATACGCACTCCGATTCATTCGAATTCTTATCGGAAGCTGACATCAACAAATTCATGGAATGCGAAAACAAACATGAAACTTAAAACCTGTCTACATACCCTAGTTACTGCAGCGACGCTAGTTCCTTCGATTCTGTGTGCACATGAATACGCGCCTGGAGTGCATCAATGGAAGATCAAGGGAGGAACTATTTATGTCGTATCCGGGCTGCTTACAAACAATGCTGCTCTGTATGCCCATAACTACAACTTCTATTTTCAAAAAGAGGGCGAAAAAACCTGGCACCAAATCCCACTCATTGACAAAGCGAAACCGGGCGACTACGAATTGAACATCACGACAAAGGCAAAAGAAGAACGAATGGTGCGTGATGCCCGCATCGAGAAAAAGGCAAACGACGTCTTTCTATTCTATGCACGGAGCACACGTGAAAACGATTTCAATGGCGCTCCAATTAATGTAACAAGGTACAAGCTGATTTCGACGGAGGGCGATGATTGGCCATATCTCTTCGAACGCATATCCGTAAATACATACCCGCCACAAGGCGAAAACGGCGTTGATGCCGTACTCAAACAAGAAGTGAAAAAGATTAAGTAGCGCGCATCATGACGAAATTCGTAAAAGCGTCGTACAACGAAAAGACCAAGACCGTAGAGTTTATTGCGGCAAATGGTGATCGCTTATTGAGGAGCGGCGGAACAATTGCTTGGCGGTTCAATAATCCAGGAAACTTACGTCCGGGTCCAAAATACAAGCTACATATTGGCCATGGCACGACAGCTAGTGGCCCCTTCTTGATATTTCCAACTCCGGAAGCGGGACGACAAGAAAAAAAAGCCCTTCTCCTACGCAAGTATGGCGAGCACACGCTAACCAAGATGCTTTACGTCTACGCTCCCCCAAAGGAAAACGATACTGAAGGTTATATTGAACACGTCTGCAAAAGGACAGGCTTTGAGCGGGAGAAGGTAATACGTCATTTTTCAGATGCTGAATTAGAAAAGCTAATGTCGGCGATGGAAGAACGCGAAGGCTACCATCACAAGAAAGAAACTAGGAATGAGATTTGGATACACACGACAAGCGTAGCTTTTTCCAATGGCGCTAGCCCGATCGCTGATTTGCCGATTAAGCTTGTGCGCGACGGTATTGAATTCTTCACACGGACGAATGCGTTCGGAATGCTTTCACCGCTTGTGCACCACAAGATCGGTGACAGGGTTGAAATGTGGGTTGAAGATGCCAAGAAAGAATGGCAAAAAATAGAGACCCTTGCCCTTGGCGACAAATCTCAAGCTTTCACGTTTGTTCGAGACTTCTTGATAGTCAAGGCAAATACTGCGTCACATAATCCGGTGGCCGGAGTGACCAAGCGTCCCGAACCTGTCAGGTATGTAGTTCAACCCAACGATACTCTGTCAAAGATCGCAAAAAAATTCAAAGTCGAGCCAAGCAAGATCAAACGCGACAATGGAATCAAGAATTCGAACTTGATCATGCCAGGTGAGGTGGTGGTCATAAACAAAAGCTCAAGTGAATCAGCATCACGCGGAAACGATGTAATGAGTGCATCTCCACGACGTAGGGGTTCGATCGAAAAGACATTGACGACAGAGCGTAGCAAAGATGGAAAAGGCCACCCAATCGCACTAATACAGGTCGATCAGAAGCGCGCTCCTTGGATGGAGTTTGCAATCCGTGAAGCCAAGCGCTGGGCAGGAAAGAAAGAAGACGATATTACGAAGGAAAGGAACTACCACCGATTAGTTGACCCAAAGAATGGGCTTAGCTCGTTGATTGGAAAGAACAATCCTTGGTGCGCTTCGTTCGTGAACTGGTGTTTGAAGCAAGCCGGATATCCGCTTTCACATTCGCCGGCAAGCTCGCAAAGTTTTCTTAATGATAAAAACTTTGTAAAGCTAGATCAGCCGGTCTACGGAGCAATCGTGGTCTGGAGTAATTATGTTGAAGCAACGGGCAAACCTGACGGAACGGGACACGTAGGTTTTTTATACGGTGCGAACGCTGTGCTGGGCGGCAACCAAAGCGATGCCATTAATTTCAAGGGAAATGCGGACTCGACTTGGACACATAAATCGCAAGGAAAAATGCTGCAAAAAATCCGTGGTTACTATGTTCCCTTGGCTTATGCCGAATTCGCACTTCGTGCTGAAGAAAAATCCCAGTCTCTTACCGAAAAGCTGCCGAGAGTTCTCAACAATGAGTTCGGTTTTTCGTCGGCTGGTGTAGCTACACGTTAAGAAAGCGCCCCATTATGAAATTTTGCGTTAGTTTCGCTTTACTAGTCTTAACCGTCTCACTCAGTGCCTCATCGATCGCATCTTCACGAAATGGATACCGTCTCGTGTTTGTCGACCTTTCGACGAAGGCATCCGAAACATCAACTCAAATGAGGGCCTACTTCAATTCAGAGCTTCCCCCAGATACATACCGCTGTTCTAAGGAGAGGCGACTTATTGAAGTCGACTTGGCTTATATAAAAAAGCGGCCAAAGGCCATCACAAATGAACTTCTCGAAAGGAGTCTTCAGGGAGAAAAGCAATCCCTAAAGATACTAAGGAAAGCACTACGGACATACAGAGATTCGGAAATTGATAAGGGATTTGATGGAGTGGTGGTGCTAAGAAATGAAGGCAATCACTATGAGTTGACAACGATTGGCGCCGTCGACAATGACTATGAACGATCGTCCAAAGTGACTAACCAACAAAAGATGGATATCAAAACAATCAATTATTTATTTTGTAGCTCGCTCTCCGAACTTCCCTACGCTTACATGGATTAAATAGAGTTTCCTTTGTGCTCTGATTTGTCGAAGCACGTAGTTTTAGGCGTTATTGGAGGCATCTCTGTTATCAAGTGAAGTGTTCTATGGCGTCGGAGGAAAACATCTGCCCCGGGACTACTCGCTTCGTCCATCCGCTGTCTCGTAAGCTTGCAATCCTTTCCCCACCCCAAGTTTGATCCCGCACAACCCCCTCCTTGATCTACAGCCATTCCCCCTCTCTCCCCCCATGCTCTGCTTGAATCCGGCGCATCACCGCGCCATTCACACAGCCACAAAGGAGAGACTAGATGCCAGATATACCAACAAAATGGCTCATCGCAATCGCAGTCGCGTTGCCCCTGATCACGGCCCACACGGTGGTGGACGCGCAGGAGGGTGGGTTCGACAAGACGACGCGGGCGACTGAGTTTGGATGGATCGATGGGGCCGTCGATCAGGCGAGCAAGACCTTGTCCTGGAAGGGGATTCCTTATGCCAAGCCACCGGTCGGCGAATTGCGGTGGCGCGCGCCGGTGGATCCGGACAAGTGGAGCAATGTGCGCAGCACCAAGGCGTTCGGTAATGCGTGCGCGCAGTACGGCCGTATCTACGGGCCGGGGGCGAACAACCGTTACGATGAGACTATCGGCACCACGCTGAACACCGCTGTCGGCAATGAGGACTGCCTTTACCTGAACATCTGGCGGCCGGCGAATAATGGCAAGAAGCTGCCGGTGGTCGTGTTCTTCCATGGCGGCAGCAATGTGTCGGGCTATACCGCGGATCCGATGTATGAGGGGGCGAACCTGGCGCAGCGCGCCAATGCCGTTGTCGTGACCGTCAACTTCCGCCTCGGCATTCTCGGTTTCCTCAACCTCGGGCAGCTGAAGGCCGGCACCGATGCGGATACGCAGTCGGGCAACTTCGCCATCCTCGACAGCATCAAGTCGCTGGAATTCCTCAACCGCAATATCGAGAACTTCGGCGGCGATCCGGGCAATGTGACGATCATGGGAGAGTCGGCCGGTGCGATCAACGTGTATGCGCTGCTCACCGCGCCAAAGCTGGTGAACGCACAGAAGAAGCTCTTCCATCGCGCGGTGGCGATGAGCGGCGGCCTGTCGCTCGCATCCAACCTGCCGCCCGGCACTGTCCCGACCATGTCGCCAGCCACCACCTACGCGGCGCAGGGAGCGGCATTGCTTCAGCAATTGGTCATTGCCGATGGCCTGGCAACGGATGTGCCATCCGCGCAGACCTATATCGCCAGCCAGACGGACCAGCAGATCGCGGCCTACCTGCGTTCGAAGACGCCGGCGCAGCTGTTCGGCGTGCTGTTGACCAGGCTCGCGCTGCAGGGGCTGGCCGGTTCGGGGCCGATTCCGGAGGGTGTCGTGGTCGCAAGCAATCCGGTCAATGCGATCCAGAACTACCAGTACGTGAAAGTCCCCATCCTCGCCGGCAATACGCGTGATGAAGGCAAGCTGTTCCCCGGCTTCCTGCCGCTGGTCGGGGGCACCGGCAGTGCGCGGGCAGTGACGGATGCGCAGTTGTTCGCTAACCACTTCAGCTATCGTCCCAACGATCCGCCGCAAACGACGATCGACCAGTGGATCGCGCCGTCCTACCTGCCGGCGGATGCGCCGGTCACCGGCTTCACGGCGCGGGCGGAGCAGTTCAATCGCGTCTTCTTCCTCGCCAGCCGCGACAACATCCTCAATGCGCTGAAGGCGAAGCAGCCGGACGTCTGGTATTACCGCTTTGACTGGGACGAGCAGCCGGCGCCGTGGAATGTCATTTACGGCGCGGCGCACCTGTTCGACCTGCCATTCGTGTTCGGCAACTTCGGGCCGTCGCTGATGGCGAACATCATGAACACGACGGCCAACAAGCCGGGACGGCTGGAATTGTCGGATGCGATGATGCGCAGCATCGGCGCGTTCGCCAGGCATGGCGATCCGAACAATGATGCGCTCGGCGTGTACTGGCCGACGTGGCCGACCGGTCTGATTTTTGATGCGACGCAGACGCAGAAGGCGATCGGCGTGCAGAGTATCGAGCCGGCGATCAAGTAAGGCAGGCCTTCACTTTCGCGAAGTAAAGAAGGTAGGGTGCGCCCCCGCGCACCCTATTTTTTACACAAGCGCAGGCGTCAAAACCGTTCCACGGCAAAAGGGACAAATTGCGCAAGCGGCGTCGTCACTTCGTCGAGCCTGTGCACCGCGATCACACACAAACCCCAAGCTCAATCGGCACGCTCACGCGCCTCCTGCACCGGCGCCGCCTGCGTTGCGCCCCCAGCATCTGCATTCGCGACATTGATTGCCGCCCCATCTTCAAGCGGGCGCTGTTCGATGGAGTCCCCGACGGTCACCACCGAAGCAATCGCCTTCGGCGCATGCGGATCTTCGCCGGCCAGGACCAGCGCCACCTTTTCCTCCATGCCTTTCTGCTTCGCGATCTCGCTGATCAGTTGCAGCCTTTCCTCGTCGAAGACAAAGGCGTTCTGGGCATTCGCCGTCGAAGCCAGCTTGTAGTGCAAGGTGAATGCCGCGAGCGGATCGGCGCCGAGCGTTTCCATGCGATCGAATGCCCATTTGTCCGCCATGTAGAAACCGGTGCCGGCAACCCAGGAAATGCCTGACAGGCTGTTCTTGAACATCGTCGCCGCCTTGATCGCATCGAGGGTGATTTCCTGCGCCTGCTGTCGTGCGACTTTTTGCGCGGCTTCGATCACGCTCTTGCGCATGCTGTCCGCAGCCTGCTTGGCCAACTCCCGCGCCGCCGCCTGGGCCGCGGCAGATCCGGCTGCGGTGGTTGCGGCATTGGCAGCGGCGGCGTTGGCGGCGTTGGCAACGGCACCGACGCCGCTGGCGACACTGGCGATCGCGATGCCGGTTTTTACGACTTTCAGGCCGTAGTGGTACACCTTCATGCGCGCGCCCGCTTCTTCCGAGAGCCCCTGCGTCCAGAGCACGGTCCAGAGTGCTTCGTCCGGAGTCAGGTCATTGTCGAGCAAGGAGAGTGAATGCGTGGACTGCAGCCAGTGGAAATCCTGCGCGGCCGCGTTTTCGGGCGCGGCGATCAGGACGCGGCCGCGGCAAACCTCGACCGGGTTTACCTTGACGGCTTTGCCGCTGGCGAGACGCATGGTAAACGGGCGGCCGCTGTCACGCCTGTCCATCAGTTCCGCATGCATCTTGACCGTGTTCTCTTTCTTGTAGCCATCGATCTCTTCGATCTTGTCGCCGACGGAGAGGTCGGTGTTCTCGGACGCCGCAATGACGCTCAGGCGTTCGTCCACGGACAATCCCCGCACCCACGCGATTTTCTTTTCTTTCGGCAGGTCATAGGAAGTCGCCACGACAAAGGGCAATTCCCACTGCTTGTCACAATCCTTGTCCTTGAGTGCGGCACTCCTCACAATGCCCGGCCTGAGCACCTGGTGCCCTTTGCCGAACGCGCGTATCTCGGCCAGGAGCGTTTCGTCGACCTGGCTTCCGTCGTCGACGGTATAGACCGGAGCAGCGCAACCGGAAACAAGGACAAGCAAAGCGAGCGATTGTGCATATCGCTGGCATCGTGCGGACAAGGTGAAAGTGGGCATGTCGTGGATTGGCGGCTTGTTATCTATACGAGCAGGCCGCCTTTGACTGGCGGCCGTGCAACCGGGAACAGGGAACAGCGAGCACAGCGGCTAGCATTGTCCCCTCATTCGTTTCCAATCTGAAATACCGCATTTATGGGATGTACGCGGCGCTGCTTGATCGTGCTCAATTGCAGCGGCACCGATAAATTTCATTTCCCGGTTGCAATGCCTTGCTGCCAGAATACGCAGGCTGCATTTGCGTGTTCCCCTCGACATTCCCGATCCGATCGCCCATGCTCCTGCTCGAACTCGTCCTGATGCTCATGATCTGCGCCGCCGCCCTCAGCTGGCTCGCGCGCCAATTCAAGCTGCCTTACCCGATTGCCCTGGTCGTGGGCGGTGCGCTGCTGGGCCTGATCCCGAACCTGCCGCAGTTTCCGTTCGATCCGCAGCTCATCCTGGTGATCGTCCTGCCCCCGGTGCTGTACCAGGCGGCGCTGCTGACCTCGTGGACCGACTTCAAGACCCACATCCGCCCGATCAGCCTGCTGGCCATCGGGCTGGTCATCGCCACCACGCTGGCCGTCGGCTTCGCGCTCAAGTTCATGGTGCCGTCGGTCCCCTGGGCCGCCGCCTTCGTGCTGGGCGCCATCGTGTCGCCGCCGGACGCCGTGGCCGCGACGAGCATCCTGTCCCGCCTGAACATCCCCCGGCATGTCGTCACCATTCTCGAAGGCGAAAGCCTGGTCAACGACGCGTCCGGCCTGGTCATCTACAAGCTCGCGATCGCCGCCGTGCTGACCGGCGCGTTTTCGCTGGCGGAGGCGAGTGCGCAGTTTGCGCTGGTGTCGGCCGGCGGACTGGTGATCGGGACGGTCCTCGCGTTTGTGTACATCGCCATCCATCGCCGCCTGCACGACCCGTTCATCGAAGTCATCGCCGTCCTGACGATTCCCTATACCGCCTACATCGCCGCCGAATCGCTGCATGTGTCCGGCGTGCTGTCCATCGTCGCCGCCGGACTTGTGCGCGGCCGCCATGCGCCGGCCATCGTCTCGGCGGAAATGCGGATCATGGCCCGCTCCGTCTGGAACGTGCTCGTCTTCATCCTCAACAGCCTGATCTTCATCCTGATCGGCGTGCAGATGTCGGGCGTGATGGACAAGCTGAATCCGTATTCGCTGTCCGAACTGTTCATGCTGGGCAGCGTGATCACCCTGGTGGCCGTCGCCGTCCGCTTCGTCTGGGTGTTTCCGGTGGCGTATCTCCCGCGCTGGCTGAGCGGCAGCCTCCATGAGCAGGCGCCCAAGCCACGCAACCGCGAACTGGCGATCATCAGCTGGTGCGGCATGCGCGGCATCGTCTCGCTCGCCGCCGCACTCGCGCTGCCGGCCGCCCTGCCGAACGGCGAACCCTTCCCGGCACGCGACCTGATCATCTTCATCACCTTCTTTGTGATCGCCGCGAGCCTCGTCGGCCAGGGACTCACGCTGACGCCGCTGATCCGGAAACTGAAAGTGGGCGCGGACTGGTCGACGGCCGAGGAACAGCAGCGCGTGCACGCCGCCATGCGCGCAGCGGCGATCGCTGCCGTCGATGCGCACTTGGCACAGGCGAAGGCGCCGCCGGAGTGGGCGAATGAACTGCGCATGGAAATCGCCAACCGCGTCGCGCCGGGTGTGGCGGAGGGCGCGGAACACACGCCGAAGGATGCCTTGTTATGGCAGCTGCGCTGCGCGACGATCAAGGCGGAACGCAAGGAACTGATCCGGCTGTGGCGGGGGAATGAGATCAGTGATGAGGTGATGCGGCATCAGGAGGAGGTGTTGGATTATCGGGAGGCGCAGTTGTAGGGCTGTCGGACTCCGAGCCATCCTCAAAGATCCCACAGTAGTAGCACGTCTGCTGGCTGCAGATCTTCCAAATCTTTCCGACTGGCATAGCAACATTTCGGCTCTCGATCCTTGGGCAGCGATGAGCGCTTTGACGTTTCGCAAACGGCACACAGCGTAGCGACTTACCCGCCTTGACAGCCTCAATGCCGGCACCTAATCTAAGGACGTGCATCAAGAGTTGGGTTGACGCCCATGCCAACCTGCCAGCCGGGCAAGGTGGACCGCCAAACAGGCGGATGTGGTCCCGAACAGGGACAACCAAACGGACCGTCGACCTCCCTTGCGGAGGTTTTTTTATGCCTCCGTTGTCCGGGCTCCCCCTACCGGGTTGCTCGGCGCTGCCGATCGCCGATTTATCCGACTACTTGCGGGGCGATTCACAAATGCTGCTAAAGCGTCGCCGCTCTTCAGGTCCCGGGAGCCGGCTTCGCCGGTGCAACGGGACAAGGAGAAGCGTCATGAATGCTCGAGCATTTCTTATCGTACTTTCCGAACTAAACGGCACTGATCATGTAAGCGACTGGGTCAATGCGACGAACGCCCGCATATACGCGGAGTGGACTCGCCTGCTCCATTCACCATTGAATCTCTTCGTTGACGAACATGGCCGAATAGCCTTAGAGGGATTCAGCCAACAAGCGGTGAATGCCAGCGAACCGCTTTCGTTCGCAATACCTTCTCGAACAACAGCAGATGCGATGGCACTGGTGCACACGCTGGGCCAGCAGGTCTGCGAGGACCTGGGAGTACAAGATACCGACCCGGACGAATATACGGGGCACCCAGAATGCGCCAAGCTGACCTCTTCCGTGGATGAGGCAAATGAAGCGGCCGCACGAAACCACCTACCAATCCGGTTTGTGAAGGCGCTTAGCCCCGCGAAGGCATGGGAAATGGAGTCAAGTTCAGGCGAGACATTCGGCATGGACGACCCGATCTGGATGTCGAAGACTCAGGAAGCGATAGATGCCAGTCTTCAGAACCGGTGGTCCGAAAGGAGCGCCAGAATCGGACGATATGAATAGAAACAGTTGGACTGTTCATCTACCAGCCTTCGATATGGAGCCTTCTATGCCAGTAATCTACCATCCGCCCGGCACTCCGATTTCACCGGATCAGCCCTTTGCGAATGTTTGCATATTGTTCGCCCCCAAGTACCGTCCGGCAATTGTGTCAGCCGATCAACGGAACGACGTGGAGCGCCGGGAGCATGACGAAGAAGCGTTTGAGAGCTTCAAACGGCGCTTATACGATGATGTGTCAACGTCGAACAAGTACCCGCTTGTTCCGCGACGGGAACGGGATCTTGAAGACATCGCGTTTGAGGTTCTGCGGGAACGATATCCGGGCAGGTAATGTTCAAATTGGTCGTCATGCGGACCACGTTGGTGCGATGTTTATGTACCGAGCATGAACTTGCCCTCTACCCGAGCCGCGCAACTGCGAACTGGCGATCATCAGCTGGTGCGGCATGCGCGGCATCGTCTCGCTCGCCGCCGCACTGGCGCTGCCGACCGCCCTGCCGAACGGCGAGCCCTTCCCGGCACGCGACCTGATCATCTTCATCACCTTCTTTGTGATTGCCGCGCCCCTCGTCGGCCAGGGACTTACCCTGAAGCCGCTGATCCGGAAACTGAAAGTGGGCGCGTACTGGTCGACGGCCGAGGAACAGCAGCGCGTCAGCGCAGCGATGCGCGCAGCGGCGATTGCTGCTGCGGATGCGCACCTGGCACAGTCGAAGGCGCCGCCGGAGTGGGCTGATGAACTGCGCATGGAAGTCGCTAACCGCGTCGCGCCGGGTGCGGCGGAGGGCGCAGCACACACGCCGAAAGATGCCTTGTTATGGCAGCTGCGCTGTGCGGCGATCAAGGCAGAACGCAAGGAGCTGATCCGGCTGTGGCGGGGGAATGAGATCAGTGATGAGGTGATGAGGCATCAGGAGGAGGTGTTGGATTATCGGGAGGCGCAGTTGCAGAAGGACAATAACTTGCGAGTAAGAGACCATTCGCATAGAGCCCTTGCGTCTCGTCAGTGTAATGGTGGATGACAAGCATGATTGCTCGTCATCCTCGAATCACGGTCAACTTCCGGAATAGCTCCGCTGGCATTTCGCATTTCAAGCGCCACGTAATCGAAATGGGGCGATCACCCTCGTAATTTTCGAGGACAACGGGACCGAGAGCAACGTAAGCACATTCCGGGTTCTCTCGGACAAACAGCTGAAACTTCCATCCATTGCTATTACTTTCGATGTATCGGCGTCCAGTCACATTATCGACACCCGCGCGATTCTGTGTTTGCCAATGGAATAGTAGAGGGCTGATTGCATAGTCGTGATACTGCACGCGTTCTGAGAAACCCTCGCTTTTATCCAACGTAACGAACAAGAGTTCTGTCTTCACATCCTGCAACGGCAGGCAACCTTCAAAAAACAACGGCCGAGCGCGTGACGTTGTGTGCCCGACCGCAGCGAGGATTTCCCTCCGCTCGTATCTAGCGTGCAGTGATAGTGGCCAATGGGGTGCGGCGTCTGGTAACGGTTGATAGGGAACTGAGGTTTGCTCTTCAAGTATCGTAAATAGCTCCAAGAGTTCATCCTGCAGCGCTGGATGCCTTGACATCATGTGAACGAACTCTTGTGGACCGATTAGTTCGTTGTGGTTATTGAGAAGCTGATACGCGAGCATCTGAATTCGGTACTCTGATTGCGAGTCGACGCTACCAGTGGAAAGTACAGTAGTCCATGTTTTCAGCAATGCGGAGTCATTCACGTGCAGGACGCTCTGAATGCGCTTTTGAAGCTCGTCTTCACGAGGGCCTAAAGGCGGAGTTGGCAGGCCCACGTCACGCTTATATCCTGACCAGCATCGACTCCCACGATAGACATCTTCAAGCTCCAAACCTGTGTCACGCAAGAAATCAGACAGTTGGATACTTGCTCCGCCTTTTAAAGCCGCCCATGCTGAAATCTCGCGCCTTAAACGTACGACGTTGAGATTAAGCGACGATTTGAGGCTTGAAAGCACTCTTTCACGAGCCACCTTATCAAATTGAATATGACATCCCGCAGGCAAGAGGCTGAATCCGTTTTCCACGGATTGTCTTAGCTGCTCACGCGTCTGCCCGGTGATCGTCCGAAGCAGAATATCGAATCGGAACTCTTGGCTATATTGGCCGACAAAATCCAAGACAAGACAGCTATCCTTACCTTCTGAAAGGCGAAGCCCACGTCCGAGCTGCTGTTGAAAGACTACCGGGCTTTGTGTCGGTCGCAAGAAAAGTAGCGTATTTAGTTCTGGCACGTCGACGCCCTCATTAAAGAGGTCGCAGCTACAGATTATTTTTATTTTCCCTGTCCGCAGTGCTTTGATTGCACTCTCACGCTCAAGAGCATTACTTGCACCAGTTAGACTGACTGCTGGCAGCCCTGATTTGTTAAACCAGTCGGCCATCGTCGCAGCGTGTTGCACGCTTACACAGAACGCTATTGCTTTGAGCGCCCCCAGATCCGATACGTACCGATCGATCGCTTCTACAACGATGCGTTTGCGGAAATCGTTACCAGATAGGATCACATCAAGTTGTTTACCTTCTTCTCCTCTGTTCCAATCGACAGAAGTAAGATCGGTATCGTCTGCGGTAGCGTAGTATTCAAATGGAGCAAGGAGTTGTTGATCAAGGGCGTCCCATAGGCGCAGAGAGACCGCAGGTGTTCCATCCGGTCGAGCATCGAAGTATTTGCTTAGCGATTGCCCGTCGGCTCTTTCTGGAGTTGCCGTGAGCCCGATAAGAAAATGTGGTTTTACTTGCTGAATAAACTTATCGAAGGATTGCGCAGGCAGGTGATGCGCTTCGTCGACAATTACAACCCTCCAGAAATTGACACCAACTCTCTCGACGAGGCTCCGTGCATGTACCGTGTTGATGGTGGCGAACAAATGTTCGTAGGCACGTGGTTCATTCTCGCCGTCCATCAGATCACCAAAGGCTGGATCTCTCAGGACCTGTCGAAACGTCGCTAATGCTTGCTTGAGAATCTGAATTCGATGCGCGATAAAAAGCAATCGTGGCGGACTTCCTTCTTCTTTTGTTAATCGCGCATAGTCGAAAGCCGCAACCACAGTTTTTCCGGTGCCCGTCGCTGCTACGACAAGATTGCGTGTTCGGCCGTGCCGGCGCTCGGCCGCAAGAGCATTAAGCATCTCCGATTGATACGCTTTTGGGCGAAGCTCAAACCAGGTATGAATGGCAATTACTTCTTGATTAGCTTCCGCCGTCTTTCCTATACCCTTTTGATTTTTCAGTGCAGACTCAAGTGTTGCTCTCTGAGTCTCGTCATCTGGATCGTAAGATTGAAACTCAACGTCGTTCCAAAGTGTTTCGAAATGAGCGCTAGCCGCAGCATAAAGTGTGGGGTCGCCAGCCTGCGCAATTTTAATAGTCCACTCGATGCCCCCGACTAGCGCAGACTCTGAAAGGTTGGCACTTCCCACGAATGCAGTTCCGAAGCCGGTATTGCGGTGAAAAAGCCATGCCTTTGCATGAAGCCTTGTACGACGCCCGTCAAGTGAGATTCGGAGTTCGACACCGGGTAAGCGTGCAAGCGCCTCGACTGCACGTACTTCGGTTGCACCGATGTAAGTTGTAGTCAGAATTCGGAATGCGGTCTTTGGCTTCCCATTCGCGTCAAGAGCGGTGACCTGTTTCAGGACGTCGAGCAGCTTCCTGACGCCGCTCCATGTGATAAAACTAACGAGAATATCGACTCGGTCTACAGCGCTTAATTCAGCTCGCAGTTCAGAAAGCAAGGACGGGTCTGTTCGTGCGGAAGTGAATAGCCAAGGCCGCCTCAAACCGGTTTCGGGATACGGTGGAGGATTATTAGGTGCATGTATTGCTCGAAGCAATCGGGAAGGCTCAGCGACAGGTCGAATATGCGTAGTGCTTCGCGCATCCTCACGTGCCTTACGAAGGAGATCGGCCACGAATTGAAGCTCAGCGCGAGCTTGCGCTGCTTTTCCTTCGATTGGAGAAATTACCTCGTCTAGCAATTCTGGAAGACGTGCGGATATCTCATTGATGATGAGTTCACGGCGAGCGATTCCCGTGGGTTCTGAGGTCGATGCTCTCCCTGATGCTATCAACTCTTGAATCGTTGGTAGCTCATCGTCGTACACCAATCTATCGTACAAACCATCTGCAAGCGTCCGTTGCGATTTGCTCATCTTCTTCAGTCCGATTTAATTGTTTGCGTTATTTGCGGCGCAAAAAAAAGAGGCTCTAATTCGAGCCTCTTTTCACATTGCGTGACGCGGATTGCCTCTTAAACGTCAATATTCCCCGCCTGCAACGCATTAGTCTCAATAAACGCCCGACGCGGCTCCACATCATCCCCCATCAGCGTCGTGAAAATCTGATCCGCCGCGATCGCATCCTCGATCTGCACCTTCAACAGACGGCGCACATTCGGATCCATCGTGGTTTCCCACAGCTGTTCCGGATTCATTTCACCCAGGCCCTTGTAACGCTGCTTGGACACGCCGCGCTCGGCTTCGTCGCGCAGCCAGTTCATCGCTTCGTGGAAGTCCTTGATTGCGATTTCCTTGGCCTTGTCGCCCTGGCCGCGGCGGACCAGCGCGCCCGGGCCGATCAGGCCCTTGAAGGTGGCGGCGGCGGCCGACAGTACCTGGTAGTCGGGACCGTGCACGAAGTCGGCGTCGATGGTGGTGATCTTCATGTTGCCGAAGTGGCGGCGCTCGACGCGCAGCATGTGCTTGGCGGAGAGTTCGTCCGACTTGACGATGACTTCGACGGCCGGGTCGTTGATGGCCTTGGCCAGTGCCTGGGCTGACACTTCCGCATTCTCGGCGTTGTCGAGGTTGAGCGTGACGCCGGTCATGATGGCCGACAGCGCGGCTTCGTCCATCGCGCGCGACAGGCGCATGATGATGGCGTTGGCGGTGTTGTACTGGCGGACCAGTTCGGACAGGGCGTCGCCGACGATGGGTTGTGCGTTTTCGGTCGGGATGATGGCGGCGTCGTTGAGCGCGACCTTCATCATGTAGCTGGCTTCTTCGACGTCGTCCTTCAGGTAGCGCTCGTCCTTGCCGTGCTTGACCTTGTAGAGCGGCGGCTGCGCAATGTAGATGTGGCCGCGCTCGACGAGGGTAGGCATCTGGCGGTACAGCAGCGTGAGCAGCAGGGTGCGGATGTGGGCGCCGTCGACGTCCGCATCGGTCATGATGATGATGCGGTGGTAGCGCAGCTTGTCGATGTTGAATTCATCCGGGCCGATGCTGGTGCCGAGCGTGGCGATCAGCGTCGTGATCTGCTCGGAGGAGAGCATCTTTTCGAAGCGGGCCTTTTCGACATTGAGCACCTTGCCGCGCAGTGGAAGGATCGCCTGGAACTTGCGGTCGCGGCCCTGCTTGGCGGAGCCGCCTGCGGAGTCACCCTCGACGATGTAGAGCTCGCAGAGAGCCGGGTCTTTTTCCTGGCAGTCAGCGAGTTTCGCGGACAGGCCGAGGCCGTCCATCACGCCCTTGCGGCGGGTGAGTTCGCGTGCCTTACGTGCCGCTTCGCGCGCGCGGGCGGCTTCGACGATCTTGCCGCAGATGATCTTGGCGTCGTTCGGCTTTTCCATCAGGAAGTCGGTGAGCGTCTTGGCGACGATTTCCTCGACGGGGCCGCGCACTTCGGAGGAGACGAGCTTGTCCTTGGTCTGGGAGCTGAACTTCGGCTCGGGGACCTTGACGGAGAGCACGCAGGTGAGGCCCTCGCGCATGTCGTCGCCGGAGATTTCGACCTTGGCTTTCTTGGCGAACTCGTTTTCTTCGATGTACTTGTTGATGACGCGAGTCATCGCCGCGCGCAGGCCGGTGAGGTGAGTACCGCCGTCGCGTTGCGGGATGTTGTTGGTGAAGCAGAGGACTTGTTCGTTGAAGGCGTCGTTCCATTGCATGGAGACGTCGACGCCGATCATGGTGCCTTGCTCGGAGACCTTCTCGCCGGTGGCCTGGAAGATAGTCGGGTGCAGGACGCTCTTGTTCTTGTTGATGTACTCAACAAAGCCGCGGGTGCCGCCTTCGAACGCGAAGTCTTCTTCCTTGCCGGTGCGCTGGTCGGTGAGCTTGATGTGCACGCCGTTGTTCAGGAACGAGAGTTCGCGGATGCGCTTGGCGAGAATGTCGTAGTGGAATTCGACATGCGTGAAGATTTCTTCGTCGGCCCAGAAGTGGACTTCGGTACCGCGCTTGTCGGTTTCACCGGTGACCTTGATGGGGGAAATCTGGACGCCGTCCTGGGTCTCCAGTTCGCGGTTCTGCACCACGCCCCTGGCGAATTCCATCTGGTGGACCTTGCCGTCGCGGCGAATGGTGAGCTTGAGCAGCTTGGAGAGCGCGTTCACGCAGGACACGCCCACGCCGTGCAGGCCGCCGGAGACCTTGTACGAGTTCTGGTCGAACTTGCCGCCGGCGTGCAGCTCGGTCATCACGATTTCGGCAGCGCTGCGCTTGGGATCGTGCTTGTCGTCCCACTTGATGCCGGTCGGAATGCCGCGGCCGTTGTCGGTGATGGAGATCGAGTTGTCGGAGTGGATGG
>NZ_LSTO01000010.1 GCF_002211445.1 Noviherbaspirillum denitrificans
GGATGCTGTTGCCGTTCAGGCGGATGTCGCCGGACGACACCGGGAAACGTCCCGAGATCAGGTTGAACAGCGTCGACTTGCCGGCGCCGTTGGGGCCGATGATCGCGAAGCGTTCGCCTTTGGGTACCTGCAGGTTGGCGCCGCGGATGATCTCGGACTTGCCGAAGCTCTTGCGCACATCCTTCAGTTCGAGGGACAGGTTGTTCATGCTTCCGCCCTCCGCATCGCTTCCTCGACGATTTCCGCGTGTACCGCGCCCCAGCGCCGCATGAACCACGGGCGCACACCGAGGAAGATGCCGCCGCCGAACAGGATCAAGGCGCCGCCGGCCAGCCAGGGCGCAGCGAGGGCCGCATCGGTGCTTATGCCGAACACCTTGACGACAGTGCCGTTCGCGGCGTCGAGGGTGAGGTGGTAAAGCATCTCGATGACGATGATTATTCCTGTCAACGCCGTCAGCCCGGACAGCAGCAATACAGACATCGGGGCCGCCACCTTGCTGAATTTGCGATAGGCAAGGACCCGCAGCTGCAGCATGACCACGCTGAGGATGCCGCCCGGCGCATACATCACGATGGCGATGAAAAACAGGCCCAGGTACAGCTGCCACGCCTTGGTGAAGTCGGATAGCATGACGGTCAGGAATACGCCGACGATCGATCCAATGATCGGCCCTGCGAAATGGCCTGCGCCGCCGATGAAGGTGAACAGCAGGATCGCCCCCGATGCATGCGCGCTGACATTCTCGGCGGTCACGATTTCGAAGCTGACCGCAGACAGCCCGCCCGCAATGCCGGCGAAGAAACCGGACAAGACCAGCGTCAGGTAACGCGCCCATTGCGTGTCGTAGCCGATGAACTCGACCCGCTCCGGGTTGTCGCGCACTGCATTGATGATGCGTCCCAGCGGCGTCTGCGTGAACGCGAACATGCCGACCGTGCTGATGAACAGCCAGAATGCGATCAGGTAATACACCTGGATCTGCGGACCGAAGCTGAGGCCGAGGAAGCTTTCTCCATACACGCGGTTTGTCGAAATGCCGCCCTCGCCGCCGAAGAATCCGGGGAACATCAGCGAGCAGGAATACACCAGTTCGACGATGCCCAGTGTGATCATCGAAAATGTGATGCCCGACTTCTTGGTCGTCACATAGCCGAACAGGATGCCGAAGAACATACCGGCAAGGCCGCCCACCAGCGGGATCATCGACACCGGCATCCAGACCTTGCCGGCCGATGCCAGGTTCATCGCATGGATCGCGAAGAATGCGCCCAGGCCCGAGTAAACCGCATGGCCGAAGGACAGCATCCCGCCCTGCCCCAGCAGCATGTTGTAGGACAGGCCGAAGATCATCAGCGTCCCCATTTGCGACAGGATGGAGAGGGACGCCCCCTTGTTGAACACCAGGGGCGCAAGCACCAGCACGGCAGCGAACGCCGTCCACAGCAGCCACTGGCCGCCATGCAACTTCGCCGGCTTCATTGTTGCAGTCATGGTTGTCATCTCGTTTATCCCTCCCTTGTACCCATCAGGCCGCGCGGCCTGAAGATCAGGATCAGCACCAGCAACAGGTAAGGCATGATCGGTGCGACTTGGGAAATGGTCAGTTTCAGGACCGGATAGCCGAAGGTGTCCGGCGTGATCACGGCACCGAAGCTGGTGAACAGCGTGGCGACCGAGTGGTCCAGCGCCACCGCGAAGGTTTGCAGGATGCCGATCAACAGCGATGCGAGCAGCGCGCCGGCCAGTGACCCCATGCCGCCGACCACCACCACCACGAAGATGATGCTGCCGACGGTAGCCGCCATGCCCGGCTCGGTGACGAACGCATTGCCGCCGATCACGCCTGCCAGTCCGGCCAGCGCGCAGCCGCCGCCGAACACCAGCATGAACACGCGCGGCACATTGTGGCCAAGCGCTTCCACCATGTCAGGATGGGTGAGCGCTGCCTGGATCACCAGCCCGATGCGGGTCTTGGTCAGCACCAGGAAGATCGACACCAGCATCAGCACCGCAATCAGCATCATGAAGCCGCGGTACATCGGGAAGGTCGTCGTGAACAGGGTGAACAGCGGACCGTCCAGTTCGGCCGGGATCGGGTACGGCACCGCGGCGCGGCCCCAGACCAGCTGCACCATTTCCACCAGCACATACGACAGGCCGAAGGTGAACAGCAGTTCGGGGATATGGCCGTACTTGTGCACGGTACGCAGGCCGTAGCGCTCCACGATGCCGCCGATCACGCCCACCAGCAGCGGCGCGACGATCAGCGCCGGCCAGAAGCCGATCTTCATGCTGATCGCATAGGCGAAATAGGCACCGAGCATGTAAAAGCTCGCATGCGCGAAGTTGAGCACACCCATCATCGAAAAGATGAGGGTCAGGCCGGAGGAAAGCATGAACAGCAGGAGCCCGTAGCTCAGGCCGTTCAGCAGTGTGACTAACGTAAACTCCACGGGTAGTCTCTCTCAAAAATGATTCTCGTCCCGGAACGGGATCAGGACGGCCGCTTCATCTGGCACGACGTGGGCTGAACGCCGACATGAGTGTCGAGCTTGACGTCGGTCTTCCAGCCGTAGCCGGTGTTTTCCTGGTCGATCTTCACATCCTTGCCGTTGACCCTGGTCCAGGTGGCGATGTACAGCGGCTGCTGAAGCTGGTGATCCTGCTTGCGCATTTCGACCTCGCCATTCAGGCTGGCCAGCTTCATTCCTTCCATCGCAAACGCCACCTTGACCGGATCCGTGGTCCTGGCGGTCCTGAACGCTTTGCCGAGCATGGACAGGCTGCTGTAGGAGGCGACCAGCAAGTAGTCATCGTTGTACTTCTTCTTGAAGCCATCAACGATGTCCTTACCCGCGAACTTTTCATTGTTCGCATTCCAGATGCTGACGACCTTGACACGGTCAATCCCGGACGCGCCCATCGCAGTGGGCACATTTGTGGAATTGCCGTAGTAGGTATAGAAGTTGGCGTCGAAATTCGCATCCTTCGCCGCCTTGATCAGCAGCGCGAGGTCGGCGCCCCAGTTGCCGGTGATGACGGTGTCGGCGCCAGCCGCCTTCATCTTCGCCACATAAGGCGAGAAATCCTTCACCTGGCCGATCGGATGCAGGTCGTCGCCGACGATCTGGATGTCCGGGCGCTTGCGCTTCAGGTAGTCCTTCGCGGCGCGCGCCACCTGGTGGCCCAACGCATAGTTCTGGCCGATGATGTACACCTTCTTGACGTTCGGATTCTTCTCGATATGCGAGGTCAGCGCCTCCATCTTCTGGTCGGAGTTCGCGTCGAAGCGGAAATGCCAGAAGCTGCACTTGCTGTTGGTCATGTCAGGGTCGATCGCCGCGAAATTGATGTACACGACTTCCTTGCCCGGATTGCGCTCGTTGTGCTTGCTGACGGCCTCGGCCAGCGCCAGCGCCGCGCCGGAACCGGCGCCTTGCATCACGTAGCGATAGCCCTGGTCGATCGCCGATTTCAATGCCGCCAGCGACTCCATCGGACTGCCCTTGTTGTCGAAGGCGACGATCTCGAAGGTGTTCTCGCCCGCCCACTTCTCCGCATTCGCCTTCTCGGCGATGTACTGGAAGCTCTTGAGCATGTTTTGTCCGACCGGTGCGAACGTACCGGACAAGGGATCGATGAATGCGATCTTGACTACGTCCGCGTTCGCCGCGCCAGGCATGGCGAATGCAGCCGCAAGTGAAAGCCGGACGATCGTGGATTTGAACTGAATGGTCATGCGTGTCTCCTCCTTGTTGGAGTATCTTTTTTTATAACGCGGGCGCAGTACCCGCGCTCATGGTTGACCGGACTTCACATCCCAGGCCGCTTCATTGCGCACGATGTCGGCACATCGGGCTTCGCGATCGCCGCCACGGTTTTGAATCCGAATCCGGTGTTCTCGACGTCATACTTCACGCCTGCCGCTCCAGCCTTCGTGAAGACGGAAATCAGGAGGGGTTCGACCAGCTGGTGATCGGCTTTCCGCATCCAGAGATCGTCCGTGCCATCCTTGATGCGCATGTCTTCCAGTGCCAGCGCGACCTTGACCGGGTCGGCCGACTTCGCATCCGCGACAGCCTTGAAGAACATCTGCATTTGTTTGTTCAGCTGCATGGTGAACGGTTCGATGCCGTGCTTCTTCTTGAACTTGAGCGCGAACTGTTCGTACTTGTTCGGGCTGGCATTCATGTGCCACTCCGTGATCTGGTAGACGTGGTCCGTGCCGCTTTCTCCCATGGCGGTCGGCGTTCCGAGAAGGCCGGCAAAGTAGGTGTAGAACTTGACGTTGAGCGCTGCTTCCCGTGCGGCCTTGACCAGCAGGACCAGGTCATTGCCGAGATTGCCGGAGACGACGGTATCGGCGCCGGAAGCCTTGATCTTCGCAATGTAGGGCGAAAAGTCCTTGACCTTGCCGAGCGGGTGGAATTCGTTGCCGACGATCTTGATATCCGGCCGCTTCTTCGGAAGCATCGTGCTGGCGGCCTTGGCGACCTGGTGGCCGTGCGCGTAGTCTTGCCCGATGATGTAGACCTTGCTGATGGACTTGTCCATCGCCATGTAGTTGGTGAGGGACTCCATCTTCATGTCGGTGTGCGGCAGGAAGCGGAAGTGCCAGAAGCTGCACTTGGCATTCGTCAGGTCCGGATCCATTGCCGCGAAGTCGAGGAACAGGACAGCCTTGTCGGGATTGCGGTCATTGTGCTTGTTGAGCGCGTCAACAAGTGCGCCGGCGATCGCGGAACTGGTGCCCTGCGTCACGTAGCGAACGCCCTGGTCGATCGCGGCCTGGAGCGCCGACAGCGCTTCCTGCGGGCTGCCCTTGCTGTCGAACGCCTGGATTTCCACTTTCTGGCCGCCCAGCAGGCCGCCTGCCGCATTCGTCTCATCGGCAATTTCACGCAATGACTTCACCACATAGTCGCCGACATTGGCGAACGGGCCGGTCAGCGGCTCGATCACCGCGACCTTGATTTGCGCGTGGGCGGAACCCGCGAACAGTACGGCCGCACATAGCATGAGAATCGCCTGCTTCAGATACGTGTACATAGTCTTCTCCATTTTTGATAGTGAATGTGCGGTGCATGGCCGCACATTTTTTGTTTATCGAACAACAGCCGGGTCAGAACAGCGCTTCGTCCAGCTCCATCAGCGGTGCCGCTCCGGCCCGTGCGGCTGCGAGGTGGTAGTCCAGTTCAGGCAGCAGCTTGGCGAAATAGAAGCGTGCGGTGGCCAGCTTGGCTTCGTAAAAGCGATCGCCGGTATCCGCCTTGTCCAGCGCGACGCGTGCCATGCGGGCCCAGAAATAGGCGAAGACGAAATGTCCGACGACGCGCAGGTAATGCGTCGATGCCGCACCGATTTCCGCTGCGTCCTGCTGCGCCCTGGCGGCGATTTCGTCCGTAAAGGTCAACACCTTGTCCAGTGCCACCATGAGCGGAGTGATGAACTCCTGCATTTCGGGCACGCGCCGCTGCTCCTCCACAAATGCCGTAGCGAGCTGGCAGAAGCGCCTCAGCTTGCCTCCGCCATCGCTCAGCACCTTCCGGTTCAGCAGGTCCAATGCCTGGATCGTGTTTGTGCCCTCATAGATGGAACTGATCCTGGCATCGCGCGCGAACTGCTCCATGCCCCACTCGTGGATGTAGCCGTGGCCGCCGAGGACCATCATTCCGTGATTGGTTGCTTCGAGCGCGTTGTCGCTCATGAACGCCTTGAGCACCGGGGTCATCAACGCCACCATTTCGCCGGACTGCGCACGGACCGCAGCGTCCGGATGGGTCTGTTCCTGGTCCAGGTGCAGCGCCAGCCAGTAGGCCAGCGCGCGGCCGCCTTCCGCGTATGCCTTTTGCGTCAGCAGCATGCGGCGCACGTCCGGGTGCACGATGATCGGATCGGCCGGCTTGTCCGGCGCTGCAGGGCCAGTAAGCGCGCGCGACTGCAGGCGGTCCTTCGCGTAGAGCGCCGCGTTCTGGTACGCGATGTCGGTGAGGCCAATGCATTGCACGCCGATCAGGATCCGCGATGCATTCATCATCACGAACATCGCGGCGAGGCCCTTCCCCGGCTCGCCGACCAGCCAGCCCTTCGCATCGTCGAAATTCATCACGCAAGTGGAGTTTCCGTGGATGCCCATCTTGTGTTCGATGGAGCCGCACCTGACGCCGTTGCGTTCGCCGCTTTCGCCGTTAGCATCGGGAAGGAACTTGGGCACGACGAAGAGAGAAATTCCCTTGACGCCCGGCGGCGCCCCGGCGATTCGGGCCAGCACGAGATGGACAATGTTGTCCGTCATGTCGTGTTCGCCGCCGGAGATGAAGATCTTCGTGCCGGTGACGGCATATGAGCCGTCCGCCTGCGGTTCCGCCTTCGTGCGGAGCAGGCCGAGGTCGGTGCCGCAGTGCGGCTCAGTCAGGCACATTGTGCCGGTCCACTCTCCGGAAGCGAGCTTGGGCAGGTAGGCGGCTTTGATTTCGGCCGATGCGGATGCGTGCAGGCATTCATAGGCGCCGTGCGACAAGCCGACGTAGCCGGCCCATGCCTGGTTCGCGGCACACTGCATTTCCTTTTCGGCGAAGTACACCGACAAGGGCAATCCTTGTCCGCCGTAATTCGGGTCGCAGGACAGCGCGGGCCAGCCGGCGTCGACATACTGCGCGTAGGCTTCCTTGAACCCGCTCGGCGTGCTGACCGCGCCGTCTTCATGCAAGGTACAACCCTCGCGGTCGCCGACGAGGTTCAGGGGAAAGAGGACGTCGCTGGAGAATTTTCCGGCAGCCTCGATCACCTGGTCGATGCTTTGCCGGTCCAGGTCCGCATACGGCGGCAGCTGGCGGAAGGTTTGTTCCGCGTCCAGCAGCTCATGCAGGACGAATTGGGTGTCGCGAAGAGGAGGAAGGTACTGTCCCATGATTTTTCCAGTGAATGTGGTTGCTCAGGAATTGCGCAATTCGCGGCGCAGGATCTTCCCGACGTTCGACTTGGGCAGCTGCTCGATGAACTCGAAGTGCCGCGGCACCTTGTAGCCGGCCAGGTGCTTCTTGCAGTGTTCCTGGAGCGCGCCGATTGTCAGTCCCTGGTCTTTCCTGACGGCGTATACCTTCGGCACTTCGCCGGACTGCTCATCGGGAACGCCGATGCACGCGCATTCGAAAATCCCTTCGTGCATCGCGACGACCGATTCGATTTCGGTCGGGTACACGTTGAAACCGGACACCAGGATCATGTCTTTCTTGCGGTCGACCAATCTGATGTAGCCGCGCTCGTTCATCACGGCGACGTCGCCGGTCCTGAGGTAGCCGTCCGGGGTGAAGGCGTTGGCGGTTTCTGCCGGCTTGTTCCAGTAGCCCCGCATGACCTGCGGCCCCTTGATGCACAATTCGCCCGGGGAGCCGATCGGCACTTCCTTGTTGTCGTCGTCGCGCAGGGAGACGAGGGTCGACGGAAGGGGGAGACCGATCGTGCCGTTCCATTGCGGCTTGTCGAGCGGCGCAAACGAGACGCCCGGCGATGCTTCGGTCAGGCCATACACTTCGGTCAGATGGTTGCCCGTCAGTTTCTTCCATCGTTCGGCGACGACTTGCTGCACCGATGCGCCGCCGCCGATCGTCAGCTTCAACCCGCTGAAGTCCACTTCGCCAATGGCAGGATGGTTCAGGAGACCGTTGAAGAGCGTATTCACGCCGGGCATGACGGAGAAGCGATGCTTCTTCAGCTCGGCAATGGTGCCGTCCATATCCTTGGGATTGGTGAACAGCACATTGTTCGCCCCTGAGCAGATCGACAGCAGGCAGGATCCGGTCAGCGCCATGATGTGATAGAGCGGAATCATGGTGATGAAGCATTCCTGTCCTTCCCTGATCACATCGCTTGCCCAGACCCTGAGCTGCGTCAGGTTGGCGGTGATGCTTCCATGCGTGAGTTCGGCTCCCTTGGAGAGTCCGGTCGTGCCGCCGGTGTATTGGAGGAAGGCATTGTCGCCGTGGGTGAGCACGGTCGGCGTGAATGGTGCCTTCCGCCCTTTCGCGAGAGCGTCCGGCAAGGTCAGCTTGCGGGAACTCATGATGCCATTGTTGCCTGGCTCATCGAGGTTTTCCGGGAGAATGCCGGAGCCGTCCAGCGTTGTCGTGATGATCGCTTCGAGCCCGTTGCGGTCGAGCACATCCTTGTGTGCGTCGCACAGGTTTCCGAGCAGGACGATGGCGCGCGCGCCGCTGTCCTGCAACTGGTACTCCAGTTCACGCGGGGTATAGAGCGGGTTGACGTTGACCACCACCATGCCTGCGCGCAGGATGCCGAACATGGCAACCGGGTATTGGACCAGGTTCGGCAGCATGATCGCAACGCGGTCACCCCTGGCCAGTCCGAGCGTATTACTCAGGTAGGACGCGAAGTGGCGGGTCAGGACGTCGAGCTGTGAATAAGTGAGCTTGACGCCGGAACATTCGAATGCATTCAGTGGGCCGTATTGCGCGGTACATTTTTCCATCAGCCCGATGATCGAGGTATGCGCATTGACGTCGATTTCCGACGGCACTCCCGGCGCATATTCCTTCAGCCAGATTTTTTCCATGGTCTCTTCCAATTCTGGTTTGCGGATATTTTTTTGATCGAGTACGCCGCCGCGGCGCCTATTGCACTGCTTCGCGGACGAAGTCGAGGCGATCCTGGCCGAAGTACATTTCGTCGTCGACGAACATGGTTGGCGCACCGAACAGGCCGCGCTCGATCGCTGCTTCGGTATCGGCACGCAGCTTTTCCTTGACCTCGGGATCCTGGATCAGCGCGAGGAATTCCTGCGGATCGAGGCCGGCGCGTTGCAGCACATCGGCCAGCACCGCCTGGTCGCCCAGGTTCAGGCCGTCGGCCCACATGCCGCGGTATACGGCAGCGGTGTAGGTGTCGAAGGAAGCGGGTTTGCGCAAGCGGTAGCCGATGGCCCCGCGCATCAGGTGCATGGTGTTGATCGGGAAGAAGGGGTTGTTGACGAACTGCACGCCATACCGGGCCGCATAGCGTTCCAGGTCGCGCTGCATCCACGCGCCCTTGCGCGGCACTTGCGCCGGCGAATGGTTGCCGGTGGCCTGGAAGACGCCGCCCAGCAGGATAGGATGCAGGCGCAGTTCGACGCCTGCCTCTTTCGCGATGCCGGGCAACTGGGTCCACGCGAGGTATGAGGTGGGACTGCCGAAGTCGAAATAGAAATCAATGTGTTTTTTGCTCATGGTTGTCGCTCCTGGGTTGGCGTGATGGTTTGTGCGATGGCGGGTTACCACTTTTCAATCCAGGGGCGCAGGTCGAGCTCGTGGGTCCACGCATCGCGCGGCTGTGTGTGGAGGTACCAGTAGTTTTCGGCGATATGGTCCGGGTTGAGGACGCCGTCCTGGTCTTTCAGCGCATAACGTTCGGGGAAGTTGTCGCGGATGAAGGCGGTATCGATGGCGCCGTCGACCACGACGTGGGCGACGTGGATGTTGTGCGGCCCGAGTTCGCGCGCCATGCTTTGTGCGAGTGCACGCAGCGCGAATTTGGCGCCTGCAAACGCGGCAAAGTTGGCAGAGCCGCGCATGCCTGCGGTAGCGCCGGTGAACAGGATGGTGCCGCGCTTGCGCGCCACCATGCGCTTGGCGACTTCGCGGCCCACCAGGAAGGCGCTGAAGCAAGCCATTTCCCAGATCTTGAAGTACTTGCGCGCGGTCTCTTCAAGAATGCTGCAAGGCACGTTGGCGCCGATGTTGAACACCATCACTTCGATCGGTGCAATCTCGCGCTCGATCTGGTCAACCAGCGCAATCACTTCTTCTTCCTTGCGCGCATCCGAGCCGAAGCCGATGGCCTGGCCGCCGGCGGCACGGATTTCGTCGACCAGCGGCTGCAGCTTGTCGACGCTGCGGCGGGTGACGCACGCAATCATGCCTTCCTTTGCAAAGCGTTTGGCGATTGCGCCGCCGGTCGCATCGCCGGCGCCGATCACCAGCGCCGCCTGCTTTTGATTCTGTTCGTTGCTCATGCCTCGCTCCTTTTAAATAACGATCGTTAGCGTCACGAACGTTATCTTAAAAAAGAACGGACGGTCAAGTATTTTTTGCAAAGACGGGATTGGTGTTGATAGTTATCGCAGGGAGAAGTGCAAGGCACGGCGCGCTTGACAGGATAACCTTCGTTATCTAAACTCGATTTAAGCTTACGGTCGTTAGGTTATGAGGCGGCCGGGCCAGGCGAAGATCGTAATCGTTTCCTACCAACAAATGTCCGCGGCGGGACAGCACGCAGACGGTTCCTTTGAGGCCCCCATGTCATCGACCATCGAGTTCTATTTCGACTATCTCAGCCCCTATACCTACCTCGCGAATACGCGCCTTCCTTCTCTCGGCGCGGAGATCGTGTACCGGCCTGTCTTCATCATGGATGTCATGAAACTGGTCAACAACCGGCCGTCACCCGAATGCCCGCCCAAGGCACGCTACTCGGCACTCGACGCGGCGCGCTGGGCGAAGCGGTATGGCATTCCCCTGGCGCGCAACCAGGACCTGTGGCCCGCACTCATGTCCGGGAAGTTCGACGCGCGGTTGCTGATTCGCGGCGCCCTCGCGGCCCAGGACCTTGGCGTGTTCGACCAGTACCACACGGCGATCTTCAATGCGGCCTGGCATACGCCGCGCGACCTGGCGTCGGAGAGCGGGCGCAATGCCATCCTGGCGGACGCAGGCATTTCCCCGGAGCCGGTCTGGAAACGTGCCGATGCGCCGGAACTGCAAGTGCGCCTCGCCGAAGGCACGCGCGCCGCCGCGGAAAAAGGCGTGTTCGGTTCGCCCACCTTCATCGTCGACGGCGAGATGTTTTTCGGGAACGACCGGCTCGATTTCGTCGCGGAGCGCCTCGCCTCAACAGCAGCGGCTTGAATTCAATCTTGAAAGAAATGGTGAACCCATGAAAAACCCTCTTCTCCTCATCAGCGGCGTCGGTCCCGGTACCGGTGCGGCGATCGTCCGCCGCTTCGCGGCATCCGGCTACACCGTGGCCATGCTGGCTCGTGACGGTGAGCGGCTGTCGGCACTCGAAAAGGAAATCCCGAACACGTACGGCTTTGTCTGCGACATGGCCGATGCTGCCCAGATTGCGAAAACGGCGGAAACCGTCCGCGAAAAATTCGGCACACCCGAGGTCGTCGTGCACAACGCCGTCGGCGGCGCCTTCGGCGGCTTTCTTGAAATCGATCCGAAGGTGCTCGAATACAATTTCCAGGTGAACACGATGGGCCTGTTGCATCTGGCACGCGCGCTCGCACCGGGCATGATCGACGCAGGGCACGGCTCGATCATCGTGACCGGCAATACCTCAGCGCAGCGTGGCAAGCCGCGTTTTGCCGGTTTCGCGCCATCCAAGGCGGCGCAGCGCATCCTTGCCGAGTCGATGGCGCGCGACCTTGGGCCGAAAGGCGTGCACGTCGCGTACCTCGTCATCGATGCAGTCATCGACGTCGCATGGACAAGGGAGCGCTACCCGGAGAAGCCGGATGACTTCTTCATCAAGCCATCGGCAATCGCGGAAGAAGTCTGGCATCTCGCCCACCAGGAGCGTTCGGCATGGTCCTTCAATGCAGAGGTCCGTCCGTACGGCGAATCATGGTGACGCAGGAGCAGCCTCCAGCCAGAGAGCATGAACTGCTCGTGATGAACCTGGAAGCCGGCCTTGCCGGCGTCGTGCCGGTAATGGCCGCCGATCGGGAGGAAGCAATCAGACTATATGAACGTGCGAATCCTGCATGCGTGGTGATAACCGGGCTGGCGCCTGGAGACTGACTGTCTATCAGTCCTTCGCCGCGCCAAGTAGATGCCGGACGAAGAAGTCGGCGACACGCCTATTCAATTCCGGAATTGCCTGGGAGCGACTGAACGCCGGCGGATCGCCCAGCAGCCTGCTGCCGATGCTGCCCGGTGCAAGGGGCGGCAGGGGTGAAAGCATTGCTCCATGTCCGGCGTCCGGCATTCGCATCACCACCTCGCAGCGTGGCGCACACGCTTCCAGGATCGCTTCGACGTGAAATTTCGGTACCTGGTTGACGTCCTGGTCAGCGATCACCAGACCTAGCGGGATAGTGGGACTGGCCAGCGACTCTGGAAAGAAGTCGGCAGCGTAAGGAACCATGGCTATGGCAGCCTTGATGCGCGCGTCATCATGCTGATAGACGGTGTCGTCAGCAAATCGAAAATCGATCACCTTCCTGGCAAACCACATCTTCACTCCATCCAGCCAGCTACCGTCCAGAAGGGTGAAAAAGCCGACGCATGAGGAAAAATCCTGCGCGATGTATTTGTCGCAATGTTCCCGGAAACGTTGGCCGGACCATTTTCCGCCCGCCAGAGAGAGCGCGGTATGTCCGCCCGCAGAGCCGCCAAACACGCCTACGGCGTCAAGGGAAACATTGGATGCAAGGGGGAGATAGCCGGAAACGATATCGATGGCCATCGAGACCTCGCGGGGTCTTTTGCGCCAGCTGACCGGTCCTGGCTCGGAAGCATCAAGGTAGTTGTCGCCGTGATGCTGCGGCAAGGCGACGGTGAAACCGCGCTGTACAAGGGCGTGGGCAAGGTCGGCGTGCACCCAGGGAGAACCGCCGGAGCCGTGCGAAATAATGATCAAGCGTCCGTTGCCCTTGACCGGAGTGCCCTGGGAAGCCAGCGAGAGACGAAAGGGCCCCTGGGAAACAACGCTCTCCGCATCGGACGAAGGATAGAAGACTGTCACTGATCCGCCATCGGCCTGAGGCAGTTGCATGAATCCCGTGCCCGGCGCTTCTCCATGGGCAAAGCCGGCAACAAAAGAAAACAGGAAGCCGAAAAGAATTGCTAGCCTAGGCCGTATCGACTTGTTCATTGGATTTTCAAGTAGACGCCGGCCCTGGATTAGCGCGATTCGTGCGCCGTGCGAGTTCGCGGTCGAGCGCATTGGCAAAATTCTGGCGGTCGGCATGGCTGAATGCGGCCGGTCCCCCAGTGTCGACACCGCTGCCGCGCAGCTCTTCCATGAATGCCCGCATCGTCAGTTGCTGGGCAATTGTGTCCTTGGTGTACCACTCGCCGCGCGGATTGAGCGGCAAGCCACCCTTGTCCAGCACGAGGGCGGCCAGAGGAATGTCTCCGGTCACGACGATATCGCCGGCGCTGACGCGTGCAACGATTTCGGCGTCGGCCGCATCCGCCCCGGCCGGGACCTGGAGCGCGCGAATGAAGCGCGAGCCCGGTACACGGATCAGGCGGTTGGCAATCAGCGTGACGTTGAGCTGCAGGCGTTCGGCCACCCGAAACAGAATGTCCTTGATGACGGCAGGGCAGGCGTCGGCGTCGACCCAGATGTGCATGACAGATCGAAAAGAATGAGCAGGATGACGCATTGTAACGGCAGTGGCCGTGCCGATGCGCAGCACCGGATCGACGGGCGCCTTCGTGTCTCTCAAGCCGGCTGAGAATCGCTCCCTGCCGCCACCGGCATGGATTGCCTTAACAGGGACGCACACAAAGCGGCGGGAACCGGCTTGCTGAAGTAGTAACCCTGATAGACATGGCAATCCAGTGAAGCCAGGCAATCCAGTTGCTCTCGCACTTCGACGCCCTCGGCGACCAGGTCCAGGTCCATGCTTTTTGCCAGCGACACGACGGCCCGTACGATCGCCGCATCGCTCGGAGCAGTATGGATTTCCTGCACAAACGATCGGTCGATCTTGAGGTTGCGTACCGGGAAGCGCTTGAGGTAAGCCAGGCTGGAATAGCCTGTGCCGAAGTCGTCCAATGCGATGCCGACGCCCATTGCCGCCAGCTGGCGCAAGATGGCTTCGGCATGTTCCGGGCGTTGCATCAGCATGCTTTCGGTGATCTCCAGCTCAAGCCATTGGGGAGCGAGGCCGGTGGCCTCGAGTGCGGCGCACACCGTCCTGACCAGGTCGTTTCGGCGGAACTGGGTGGCCGAGATGTTGACGGCGACGACGATCGGCGGAATGCCCTCGTCCTGCCATTGCTTGTTTTGCGCACAAGCGGTCCGCAAGATCCAGTCTCCGATGCTTTCGATCAGTCCGGTCTCTTCCGCCACGGGAATGAATCGCGTGGGTGAAACCAGGCCAAGTTCGGGATTCTCCCAGCGGGCAAGCGCCTCTACTCCCAGCACGCGCCCGCTCCGGCTATCCACTTTGGGTTGGTAGTGGAGCAGCAGTTCGTTCCGCGACAGTGCGCGCCGGAGATGGTTTTCGATCAAGAGGCGCTCGCTGGCCCGTTTGTCCATTTCCGGGGCATAGAATCGGAACGTATTGCGTCCGTCATGCTTGGCCTGGTACATCGCGAAGTCGACGTTCTTGAGCAAGGTGTCGGCATCTCCGCCGTCGTCTGGATAAACCGAAATGCCAATGCTGATGGAAAGGAAGACGTCCCGGTCTTCGAGGTGAAACGGCGTGGTGAAAGCTTCCTGTATCGTTTCGCCCATCAACAGGATTTCCGCCTCGGCATGGACCTTTTCCATGACGATGAATTCGTCGCCGCCGGGACGCGCAACGGTCGCTGTCTCGGGCAATGCCGCCAACAGGCGTTCGCCGATCATTTTCAACAGCGCGTCTCCGGCCCTGTGACCGAGCGTGTCATTCAGTTCCTGGAACCGGTCGACGTCGATCAGGATGATCACTACCTTTTTTTCGTCGCGAACGGCACGGCTTAACGCCTGCTCCAACCGGTCCCGCAACAGATTTCGGTTCGGCAGGCCGGTCAGCGCATCGAATTGCGCGAGGTACACCAGCCGCTCCTCGTAGCGCTTGCGCTCGCTGATATCGCGGATGATTGCGGAGATGATCAATCCCTCATCGGTCATCAATGGGCTGAGTGTGATCTCGACCGGGAACTCCTTCCCGTCCTTCCGGCTCGCCCGCAGTTCCGTTCCCGCCGCCATTTGTCGTGATTGCGGCTCGGCGACAAAACGCGCGACCTTTGCCATGTGCGCGTTGCGAAGTGCCGGCGGCACCAGCACTTCGATCGGCTGGCCGACCAATTCTCCGTGCACGAAGCCGAACATGCTTTCAGCTTGTCCGTTCGCGAAGATGATGCATCCCTGTGCATTGACGATCACGATGGCATCCGTCGCCGACTCCAGGAGGTTGCGATATTTTTCTTCGGTGCGTTGCCGCACGGTGAGCATGGTGTTGAACTGCTCGGCCACGTCCTTGATTTCCCTCGGTCCGACGACTGGCGCGCGCCTGTCAAGTTGCCCGGTCGCGACCGCTTTTGCCGTACCGGCAATGTCGATGATCGGGCTGACGATCCGGCGTCCTATCTGGTAGGCCGCAAAGCCTGTGATCATTGCGAGCAGCAGAAGCAGCGCACTGTTCTTGCTGGCAAGGGCAAGTACACCTTCCAGTATGGTGGCGGCGGGGACGCTGCTGACCACATACCAGTCCGTGCCGCCGACCGCCGCATAGCCGTACACCGTGCCGTCAAGCCCGCTGCCTGTCCACGTCCGGCCTTGCTTCCCTTCGCGGATACGGGCGACAAGCTCGGCGTCATCCAGCTTGCGGCCAAGCCAGGCTTTCGAATCTTCGGAACTGGCTATGATCGTTCCGTCGCCGGTAATCATGCGAATGATTGTTCCCTTGGGAAGCTCGACGTTTGCCTGCAGCGGACGATACTGCGCGAGGTCGATCGGGAATCCGATCACACCGGAGAAGCGTCCCTGTTCATCCCGGATGGGATAGGCAAGGACGGAAACCCATTTGCCGCTGACGGGGCCGATGTGCGGATACCCGGCAACATAGGCATTGGCCTTCTCCACCTGGCGCAACCAGGTTGTACCCGCGACGGATGCACGCTTGCCTGTACGCAGTGTCAGCGCCGAACAGACGACATCGCCGGATTTGTCGGCAATGGCAATGTTGGCGAACTGCGGGAAAAATTCCTTGAAGTCTTGCAGTATGGCGTCGCAATTGGCTGGATCGAGCGCGCGGACTTTTGGCCGCCTGGCGAGGCCGGCCAGCACCTGTCCTGCATCATGGACAAAGCGCTGCGCGTCCGCAGCGGAAATTTGCGCAAGTCTCAACGTGATCGAACTGGCGTCATCAAGATGACTGCGGACGTTCGACTGTATGGAATAGGCCAGCAATACCGCCATTGGTACGACGACGGCAAGCACGAGCGCATACAAATGACGGCGGATGGACCAGCTATAGGGCACGGGCGAAATTCACGGTGAAGTTGAAATGCCGTCGCCGAAACGACGGTGCAATGGTCAGGCGGTCTATTTGTTCCTGTGCTTGCGAACCGCCACGCACAGTGCCGCCGTTGTTGTCTACCTCATCGCCCAGTCAACATGTGAAGTCAGCGGGTGTTAGAACTCCTCCCAGTCGTCTGTACCGGTTGTCGCCAATCCTGCGCGCCTGGTTGCCGGTGGCGCGGCAGCCTTGATGGGCAGCTGCCGTTCCTTCGGTTTTGGCGGCTGTATCCTGGCCGGCTGTGTGCGGGTCACGCGAGGCGCGGATGCTGGTGCCGCGTGCTGACCGCCCAGCCTGAAGGTGCTGACCACCTGCACCAGTTGACCAGCCTGGTCCTGCATCGCTTCCGATGCGGCGGCGGCCTCCTCCACCAGTGCTGCGTTCTGCTGGGTCACCTGGTCCATCTGCGTAATCGCCTGGTTGATCTGCTCGATGCCAGCCGTCTGCTCCTGGCTGGCAGCGGTGATCTCGCCCATGATGTCGGTGACGTGCCTGATACTGTCGACGATCTCCTGCATCGTCGATCCGGCCTGGTCGACCAGCCTGGACCCGCTCTCGACTTTTTCCACCGAATCCTGGATCAGTTCCTTGATTTCCTTTGCCGCGGCGGCCGAACGCTGCGCCAGGTTGCGGACTTCGGCGGCGACCACCGCAAAGCCCCTGCCCTCCTCGCCCGCGCGCGCCGCTTCAACCGCCGCATTCAAAGCCAGGATATTGGTCTGGAATGCAATGCCATCGATCACGCCGATGATGTCGACAATCTTGCGGGAGGACTCATTGATCGAACCCATCGTGTCGACAACCTGCGATACCACGGAGCCGCCCTTGATCGCCACCTCGGAAGCTGACTGTGCCAGCTGGTTGGCCTGGCGCGCATTGTCGGCATTCTGCTTCACGGTCGAAGTCAGTTCTTCCATCGATGATGCGGTTTCCTCCAGCGAGCTGGCCTGCTGCTCGGTGCGGGACGACAGGTCGAGGCTGCCGGCGGCGATCTCGCTGGACGCGGTCGCGATGGTTTCCGTGCCCTGCCGAACCTGCGTGACGATGTTGCCCAGGTTATCGCGCATCGAGCGCATTGCATGCAGCATGCTCGAGTGATCGTTGGGCCGCACCTCGACTTCCACCGCGAGGTCGCCGGCAGCGATACGGGTAGCAACCGATGCCGCATATTCCGGCTCTCCGCCGAGCTGCTTCAACAGGCTGCGCGTGATCAGCACGCCGATCACCGATGCCAGCAGAACGGCCAGCGCGCCTATCCCGATCATCAGGTTGCGCGACACGGAATACGTGTCCATTGCCGACTTGCCGGATGCTTCAATCAACTCCACCTGAAACACAATCAAGCCGTTGAGCGCATCCTTGTATGACTTCAGTACCGGACGCAGTTCGTCAGCCAGATAGGCTTTTGATTCCGGCACCTTGTCTTCATTGACCAGGGCAATCAGTTTATCCTGTCCGGCGAGATATTTTGCGCGTGAATCCTGCGCCTGCCGCAGCAGCTCTTTACCGCGTGGAAGATTGACAACCTTTTCCAGCTGTTCGAAATTGGCGGCGATGATCTTGCGCGCATCGAGGATGTCGTCGACCTGCTTCTGCCGGTCCGCCTTGCTCTCGTTGAGCATCATGTTGCGCAAGGCAATGGCAATCCTGTCGGTCTGGGTCAGGATCTGGTTCGACAGGGCGATTTTCGGCCAGCGGTCATTGATGATGGACGATGTGCCGTCATTCAGCGTGGACAGCTTGCTGGTGCCGACAACGAGGATGACGCCTAGCAGCAAGCAGATGCTGCCGAAACTGAGTGCGAGACGTGTCCCGACTTTCATACTGCGAACTTCCATGACACTGTCTCCTGATGCGCAACAAAATTGATTCGCATCAATATTGCGCCGATAGATGCTCGGCCGCAACAAAGACCCTACTCAGATAACGCCATCGTTATGTATTTCCAACAGCTCTTACCAAATCGCCAAGCATGCAGCGATTGCTTGCGACCCTTGCTTCTTTGACAGTGTCTTGTTTACAAAGCCGATCCGCCGGAACTGGCAGACCGGTCCCTGCAGCACGCGGGGATCGAGGAGCAAATGCCATCGCGGCGGCAACCAGGCACAGTTACCCACAAAAACTGTGGGAAAGGCTGTGGATAAATCGCCAGCATTTCCACAAGTCATTGATGCATAACGAAATATTGCCTTTGATCATTCGCAAGGCAATGCGCCTCGACAATCGCCCTGTTTTTCATCCTGCGGGAACAACTGGATAAATACACAGTCTTTCCTGTACCCGTATTTTTGTGCAAAGGTGATTGCAATGGATAAACGAACCCAGGCGAATGCGCCTCACAGCAACATGGTCAAGGATCCGAAGGACTGGACCACTGGCGAAGAACCGATGACAGGTGCGCAGCGCTCGTATCTCAAGACCTTGTCCGAAGAAGCCGGCGAATCCATGGATGAAAATCTGACGAAGGCGGAGGCATCGGAACGCATCGATGCGCTCCAGCAGCAGACGGGCCGCGGGGAAGGCAACGGGTCGCCGAACCGGCACTGATGTCTCGGAGGCTGCCTTCCCTACACGGCGTGCGCAGCCCTGCTAGGCCGCCGGCAGCATCGACCCGGTGAGCCGATACCGCGTATGCCATGAAAACGCTTGTTCGAGGAGATGCGGCGTATGCCCGCCGCGCCTGCTTGCCTCGGCAACGTAATCGCGCAGCATCTGCCGGTAGGGCTCGGCCACGCAATTGCCGATGATGACCTCGGCACGTTCGCGCGGCGCCAGGCCGCGCAGGTCGGCCAGGCCGATTTCGGTCACGAGGATATCGACATCGTGCTCGGTGTGGTCTACGTGCGAGACCATCGGCACAATGCTCGATATCCTGCCGTCCTTGGCGAGCGACTTGGTGGCAAAGATCGATAGATAGGCATTGCGCGCGAAATCGCCGGACCCGCCGATGCCGTTCATCATGTGCGTTCCCTGCACATGTGTCGAATTGACGTTGCCATAGATGTCGGCCTCGAGCGCGGTATTGAGCGCAATGATACCGAGCCGCCGGATTACTTCAGGATGGTTGCTCACTTCTTGCGGACGCAATACGAGGCGATCCTTGTAGCGGCCGATATCGCCGAACACTTCCCTGCTCTTCTGCGGCGACAGCGTGATGGACGAACCGGATGCGAAGTCGAGCTTGCCGGCGTCGAACAACTCGAAGGTCGAGTCCTGCAGAACTTCCGAGTACATGGTGAGCCCGGAGAACGGGCTGTCGATGAAGCCGCTCATCACCGCATTGGCGATGGTGCCGATGCCTGCCTGCAGCGGCAGCAGCTTTTCGGTCAGGCGTCCCGCGTTGACCTCGTGCCGGAAGAACTCGACCAGATGCCCGGCGATGGCTGCAGTCTCGCCATCGGGCGGCAGGATGGTGGAGGAGCTGTCGCTCTTTTCTGTCACCACGATGGCGACGATCTTTTCCGGCGGGATTTCGATCGCATGGCCGCCCACGCGGTCACGTGCGGTCATGATGGGAATCGGTTCGCGCAGGGGCCGGCGTTTGGGAATGAAGATGTCGTGCAGGCCTTCCAGGTCGGGCGATTGGGTCAGGTTGATTTCGACGATCACCTTGTCGGCCAGGATCGCAAAGCTGGCGCTGTTGCCGACCGACGTGGTCGGGATGAGCGCACCGGTTTCCGTGATCGCGGCGGCTTCGATGATGGCAATGTCGATCGGGGCAATCTGTTGTGTGCGCAGCAGTTCGACCGTCTCCGACAGATGATGGTCGATATACATCACCTCGCCGCGGTTGATGGCGCTGCGCAGTGTCGCATCCGCCTGGAATGGAATGCGGCGCGCCAGCACGCCGGCTTCGGTCAAGGTCTTGTCGACGTCACTGCCGAGCGAGGCGCCTGTCATCAGCGTGATCTTCAGCTGTTCGCTGCGTGCACGCTCGGCCAGGGCCATCGGCACCACCTTGGCGTCGCCCGCGCGCGTGAAGCCGCTCATCCCAACCGTCATGCCATCCCGGATCCACTCTGCTGCCGCTGTCGCCGTGGTAACGCGTGTCAGCAGCGACGGCATGCGGATGCGATCGCGATATGATTCGTGCATCGTTGTTCCCCTTCTCCACTCCAGTTACGAAAGACAGTAATTGACCGGTGTCAGCGGCTGCGGGAGATTCGTCTCTCCCAGCGATTCGCGCATGTTGATCTCGATGGTGCGGCAAATGGCATCGAGCGGCAGGTCGTTCGCTTCGGTCCCGAACGGTTCCTCGATCTCGTCACCCAGCGCATCCAGTCCGAAAAAGGTGTAGGCCACGATGCCCACCACGAACGGCGTCATGAATCCGATCGAGTCAACCAGGCCGAACGGCAGCAGGAAGCAGTAGAGGTAGGCTGTCCGGTGCAGCAGCAGCGTGTATGAGAACGGAATCGGCGTGCCCTTGATGCGTTCGCAGGCGGCGGCAGCGGCGGCCATTGCGGAAAGTGTGTCGTCGACGGTTGCGGCAAGGCAGGGATCGATACGTCCGGCCTGCACGCAGGCCTGCAGGTCCTTGCCCATGCGCAGCAGCAGGAAGTCCGGCCGGTTGTATTTGCTTGACACCTGTTCCAGCTCGGATTGCAGCAGGTGCGGACGCAGTTCCGCTTCCGCATCCGCCGTACTGGTGTCGCGCAACTGATGTTTCAATGCGTATGCAAATGCGATCGCGCGATGAACGATGCGTGTCCGCACATCTTGCAGGTCCGTGCGTACCGGAAGGTCTTCCGGAAGCGCGATCAGGGTTTGGCATTGCCGCGCCAGGCTGCGGCTTCGGTGCACAAGTTCGCCCCAGAGTTTGCGTGCTTCCCAGTAGCGGTCATACGCGGCGTTGTTGCGAAATCCGAGGAAGATTGCGAGCGCCAGGCCGATGAGGCTGAACGGAATCGGCGTCAGCGTGATTTTCAGCCTGAACAGGTCGCCATGGCTGATGGTCACCAGGGTCGCAACAAACATGTTGAGGGTCAGTGACGGCAGGATCGTCGGCAGGACGGACCCGCGCAGCAGCAGGAACAGCCTGAGTGCCGAAGGACGATCCCTGACTATCATGCGCTTCGCCGCGGGCAACACGGCGGCCATACAAGTTTCACTAACATGTTAACGATTAAAACACTAATATGTTAGTGAGTCAAGAAGATATAATCGGCACATGGAAAACGCCGACAACCGCAAAAAGAACCGGATTGCCTACCGCAATCTGCCGCAACTCCTGCTCAAGGCGCGCGACCGCCTGATGTCGCATTTCCGGCCGATCCTCAACCAATTCGGCCTGACCGAACAGCAATGGCGCATCCTGCGGGTGCTTGATGAGCACGGACAGCTTGAGCCTTGGGAGCTGTGCGAAATGTGCCAGATCCTCAGCCCGAGCATGGCCGGGGTGCTTGCGCGGATGGAGGAAACCGGACTGGTCCATCGCGCGCGGATGGCGGAAGATCAACGCCGCGTCATCGTGCGGCTCGCGCCGAAGGGTGATCAGCTTCTCACTGAAATGGCGCCGCTGATCGACGCCCAATACCTGCAGATCGAATCCGCCTACGGCAAGCGCGTGTTCGACGACTTGTTCAAGGCGCTGGAAGACTTTCTTGATGCGGACAGCAAGCGGTCGCCACAGGCGGACTTGCCTGCGCGCGCAAAGGCGGAGCCGCGTAAAGGCGGCAGGCGATAGCCACGCCACCTCTTGTAATTACACGGCAGGCGGCCCAGTCACCTCGAGCTCGACCGCTGCCGCCAGCAAGGCCAGCCGTGCGACTACGCCGTACTTGTAGAAGCGGTTCATCGGCGTATTCCGGTCCGCAAAGGCCAGCGGCACGAAATGCGCGCCGGGCGCGTTCAGGTTCTCGTCGATGCCGCGCAAGGTATTCACGCGATAGAAGCTTCCCACCACGTAGCGGTCGATCATGTACACCACCGGCTCGGCCACCGCGTCGTTGATGTGCTCGATGGTGTGCACGCCTTCCTGGATGATCACTTCGGAAACCTCGAGGCCCTCTTTCACCACCGACATCTTGTTGCGTTGCTTGCGATTGAGGTCCTTCACCTCGCTCGCATCCCTCACGGTCATGATGCCCATGCCATAGGTGCCGGCATCGGCCTTGACGATGACGAAAGGCTTTTCCTCGATCCCGTATTCCTTGTACTTCTTGCGGATCTTCGCCAGCAGCGAATCGACGTTGGCCGCCAGGCATTCCTCGCCGGTGCGCTCCTGGAAGTTGATCTCGCCACACTTGGCGAAATACGGATTGAGCATCCACGGGTCGACATCGACCAGCTTGGCGAATTTCTTCACCACCTCGTCGTAAGCGGCGAAGTGGTTGGTCTTGCGTCGCACCGCCCAGCCGGCGTGCAGCGGCGGCAGCAGGTTCTGCTCGTGCAAGCCTTCGAGCACCTTGGGGATGCCCGACGACAGGTCGTTGTTGAGCAGGATGGTGCAGGGATCGAAATTCTTCAGGCCGAGGCGGCGGCCGTTGGCGGAGCGTTCCAGCGGTTCCAGCGTCAGCGTCGTGCCGTCCGGCAGGTCGATGTTGGTCGGTTCCTTGACGTCGTCGGACAGCGAGCCGAGCCGTACATTCAGGCCGGTCTGGCGGAAGATCTGGATCAGGCGCGCGACGTTCTGCAGATAGAAGGTGTTGCGGGT
>NZ_LSTO01000011.1 GCF_002211445.1 Noviherbaspirillum denitrificans
CGGCATGATCGAGCGCGTGATCAGGACGTTGAAGGAGCAATGCGTACATCGGCAGCGCTTCGAGACGTTGCAGCATGCCAGCCGGGTCATTGCTGACTGGATTGGCTTTTATAACACTCGACGTCCGCACCAGGCGCTGGGAATGAAGACACCTGCTGAAGTATTCGCTTTAGCAGCCTAACCTGTGCAGGTTTCGCTGGGTCATTACAGACTCCGATCCATCGCCAGAGGGTGTTAAGACAAAGAGATTTCCGTTTCCTCTGTTGGTGAATGGTGGGGCCCGCTTCGCTTTCCGGCAGGAGCACAACGATGTTCGTCATCACTCATACCATCAATGCGCCGCGTCAATGCAATTTAAAGTGATGATGCGTTATTCTTCAAATAGACCTTCTACAAATTAAGCTTATACAAAGTTCATATGCAAATTTTGCAGAAGGTTAAATTCTTATCACAAGCTAACAGCAAGTGGCGCTGCAATATTGTTGCATTTGTTTTTCTGTACTCCATTGCCAACTCAATTCTGTTCCAAGGGCCACTTTATCATCGCGCCTTCCTTAGTTTGGACGCGATAGATCTTGGCGGCTCCTTATCTCTGACAACGCTATTCGTATTCCAGTTGTTAATCTCGATAGTCATATTGACCATCGTCTCGCTTTTTTCAATCCGCCTGACAAAACTGGTTTGCGTGCTATTAACCATTGGAAGCGCAGCCGCTCTTTACTTCATTGTTACGTACGGAACTATTTTGGACGCAACGATGATGGGCAACGTTTTTAATACCAATCTAAGTGAAGCTTCCGGATTCAGCCATCCAAAATTACTGCTGTACCTTGTTTTTTTCGGAATTGTTCCTGCGTTCATTCTCAGGACTATAAAAGTCACGCATACACCGAGATCAAAACGCCTGCTGTTCTTAGTTGCAACTTTGCTGTTAGGGAGTACATGGATTTATGCGAACGCCCAAAGTTGGCTCTGGATTGACAAGAATGCCAAGCAATTCGGTGGATTGATCTTGCCGTGGTCCTATATTGTTAATTCCGCCCGCTACTACGATCAGACAACCTCGAGCCGCCAGGAGCAGCGCCTTTTGCCGGATATTCGATTTACTGATACGAAAAGCGTTGTCGTGGTTTTGGTTATCGGCGAATCTGCTCGTGCCCAAGACTTTTCGCTTTATGGATACCAGCGCGAGACCAATCCGCGTTTGAAGAAAGCCGGCGTAACCGTGATGCCGAACGCGACTTCCTGCTCCACCTACACCACACGGTCACTTCAATGCATGTTGTCCCATCTGGGCGACGCTACGCCAATCCGAGGAGGTTACGAGCCCTTGACGAGCTACCTGTATAGGCATGGGGTGGAAGTCATGTGGCGCAGCAATAATTTTGGCGAACCTCGGATGAAGGTAAGCAGCTTTCAAAAAGCGGATGACATTCGGAAAGAATGCCAGGGTAACTGTTATCGCGAGGATTACGATGAACTGCTTCTTTACAAGCTTAATGAACATTTGCGGAGTGCTCAGGGCGGAAAAAAAATATTGGTTGTTCTCCACCAGTCCGGAAGCCACGGCCCACAGTATTTCAAAAAATACCCGCCGGAGTTCGAAACATTCAAACCGGTATGCCGTACCGTGGAACAGAAAAAATGCAGTTCCGCAGAACTGATCAATACCTATGACAACACCATCCTGTACACGGATTTTCTGCTCGATAAAGTAATAGCTTTGCTGAAATCGCTTGATAACACGGCCTCAGTAATGATGTACATGTCGGATCATGGCGAATCTCTTGGCGAGAACGGCCTTTATCTCCACGGAATCCCGTATTCGATTGCTCCCGCAGTTCAAAAAAATATTCCTTTTCTTATCTGGATGTCAGACAAGTTCGCCGAGCGCAGAAACCTGGTCAATCCGCTGCCTGTTAAAAATCAGGAGTATTCGCAAAATTATATTTTTCATAGCGTAATGGGCGCTTTTGGCCTGGTCAGTGACGTGTATGAAAAAGATAAAGATATTTTTCATTCTGCCGCTGTGGACCAGGTTTCCCTTCATCCCCTCAAGCGTTGATCGACAAATGAAAACTCTGGATACATGCAAAATGGCATACGAGGAAGTTAATCGACCGAAGACATTTATTCTTTTGTTGTTCCTTGCCTTTTTAGGCTGCACGTTCTATCCGAGCGACGTCGACGATTACTCAAGGTCTTTTCCTGCGAGGAAAGCAGGACAGGTAGAACACATCACGGAGAATTATGTCCGGTACGTCAATACAGCGCTGCAGGTAGGCCTGCCAATCGTGCTTTCCGATAAGGTAGGGCTTGTGCAGCTTATATACGTCGCGGTTTCCGCCACGGTACTCACACACGGCACGAAATATCTTGTGAATGACTGGCGCGTCTTCGGTACCCGCCTTGGGCAAAGGCCAATTAATCCACGGTCCAAGCACAACATGCCATCAGGGCATTCCTCAATGGCTTCGTGCGCTATGTACTTTGTCTGCAGAAGATATAGTTATTGGTTTGCTGTGCTTCTCATACCAATCATGCTTCTGACTATGTACGCAAGAATCATGCTGTACGAGCATACCGTATCGGCCGTCCTTGCTGGCGCTCTTGTTGGGATATTGGCTGGCGCAATGTTCACGTCACGATGGCGGCGAGGTACTGGGTATAAAACATCGCAACTCAACAATGCAACTGTTGAATTTTCGATTCACCATTGAGGCATGAGGGAGGCCGAACCACATTCTTTGTCCAAAGGTGTCACTGCCGAATGATTAGTGGTTGTTCGGCACCTTATGTGACGCTCGAGACAGTTTCAGATCGGTGCCCTGCTTTAGCATTTCGAATGGAGCTGACGCAGTACGACATCGCAATCATCGACATCGGACTGCCAGGCATGAGCGGGTACGAGTTCAGCCGACGCATCCGGAGGCGTGGCGTGAAGGCGCCGGTGCTGATCCTGACTGCGCGCGATGGCCTCGATGATCGTGTCACCGCCATGGACCTGGGAGCGGACCATTACATGGTTAAGCCATCTTCCATCCTTGTGAAAGGCGAATGTCCGCTTCTAAACGAGTGGAAGGTCCGGTTAGGATTGCTCCCTCCCGATTTCTGTCCACTAACGAAGGGATGGAGCCATGCGTATAGCTGCCGGACAAAAGGAGCCGATCCGCATTTCCATGCCGCCAATGTCACCCATGCGCGACATGCTCACCGCAAGTGATGCTCGAACGCGTACCGGACCATGTCGGCGGCATTTTCCATCTGCATCTTTTCCATGATGTGCTTCTTGTGGGTGCTGACGGTCTTGGGACTGAGGAACAGCTCATCCGCGATCCGGCTGGTCGATTTCCCGGCGACGATCATCATGAAGATCTCGAATTCGCGCCCCGACAGCGACAGGTGCGGCAATTGCTCCTCCACGCCCCCGAACACGATCTTGTCGGCCACTACCGGATCGATGTACTTGCCGCCGCCGGCAACCTTGCTGATCACGTCGACCAGTCTCTCCGGGTCGCTGTCCTTGGTCAGGTAGCCGGCAGCGCCCGCTTTCAGGGCAGCCGCCGCAATCTTCGCGACATTGTGCATGCTCAGCACCAGGATTTGCAGGTCGGACCGGACTGCCTTTATCCGCTGGATTAGTTCGATTCCGCCCATTCCCGGCATCGTCATGTCCAACATCAGTACGTCGCATTCCACTTTGCTGAGCGCGTCAAGCGTTTCAAGTCCGTCCTCGGCCTCCCCGACGACTTGCATGTCGCTTGCGGTCGAGATGATTCTCCGCACACCTTCACGCATCATGGCGTGGTCATCCGCGATAAATACCCTGATCATGTCTCACGTCGGTTTGTGCCGTCCCGTTCCGGCACCGCGCAGCGCCGGGGGAAAGTTCATTTTCAAAAAGGAATACAAACCTCGATCGTCGTTCCCATTTCCGGCATGCTCGTTATCGCAAGCTCGCCGTTCAACATCGCTACCCGCTCGCGCATGCCGATCAGTCCATAGGATTTCGACGAACTGACCCGAACCGGATCAAAGCCGATGCCGTCGTCACTGATAGCGATGCAAAGCCGGCCGTCAACCACTGACAGGGTGACGTTCACCTGCCGCGCGCGCGAGTGCCGCGCCACGTTGGTGAGCGATTCCTGCAGCACGCGAAAGATACCCGTGGCACGTTCGTCGTCAATTGCGACGTCGCCACCAGCCAGGTTTCTGAAGCTGCATGAAACCCCGGAGCGGCGGTCAAATTCCTCGATCAGCCATTCAATCGCGGTCACAATGCCGATGTCGAGCACCGGCGGCCGCAATTCCGAAGCGATATTGCGCACGATGCGCAGGATGCCATCAATGGAATCGCGCATTTTCCCCATTGCCGCGCGCAGCCCTGCCGACTTGTCGCCCAGGGTTCTTGGCAGCATCAGTGCGTCCATGCGCAATACCGTCAAGCGCTGCCCGAGTTCGTCATGAATTTCACGTGCAATGCGCTTTCGCTCCTCTTCCTTGATGACCACCTGGCGGGCGGACAATTCCTGCAGCAACTGACGGCTCTTGAACAGCGACTCTTCGTGCTGCTTGCTCCTTGTGATATTGAAGATCACGCCGTCCCAGATGACATCTCCATTCTCAAGCCGCCTGGGCGTAGCCCGCAAGTTGATCCACTTCGATGCCTCGTTTCCTTGCGTGAACTTGCCCTCCCAATTCCATTCCGACAGCTTGTCCTGCGACTCTTCCATTGATTCACGGAAGGCCGGTGAGTTTTCCTGATCCAGCAACTCGAAAAACGCCACCGAGTCGAGCTGCAGTTGCTCGGCCTCCAGGCCAAGGACTTCATGCGAGCCTTCGCTCACGTAGGGCAACGCAAATACATTGCCCTGTCGGCGCAACTGAAACACCATGCCGGGAATGTTGGCGGAGATCGACTTGAAACGCGCCTCGCTTTCGCGCAACGCGATCTCCGCCAGCTTGCGGGTAGTGATCTCTTCGTGCGAGGCCACGATGCGAACCGGGCCGTCGCCGCCGAAGCGGGTGATGTTGAGTGAGAACCAGCGCAGCGTCCCGGGGCCGTGGCATGGATATTCCGTGCTGACGTTGTCGCGCTCGTTTGCGGCGACCGCGCGCAACAAGCTGCCGACCGCCTCCGCCAAAGCGTCTCCACGCAGGGCCGCCTGGTTGCAAACCGCCAGATAGTTCGCGCCCTCGGATACCGCCTGCCTGGATCCGCCGTTGTCGGATGCAAATTCGCGCCATGCCTTGTTCACGGCGAGTATCGTGCCGGACGCGTCAAGCACGGCAATATGACTGGACAAGGCATCGATGGTTGCGCGTGCGAACTGCTGCGCTTCCTGCATCGCTGCTACCGCCTTCCTCTGTTCGTCGATATCGGTACAGGTGCCCACCCAGCACTCGACGGCGCCGCCGTCATCAAGCATTGGAATGCTGCGTGCAAGGATCCACCGATGCTGACCATCGGCGCGGCGCATGCGGTATTCGATTTCATATGGACTTGTCGTTTCAACGCATCGCTTCCATTCATCGGCTACCCGATTCCGGTCAGCCGGATGGATGCAGTCCAGCCAGCCGTCGCCCAGGGATTGCTCGCGTGATTTCCCGGTATAGTCGAACCAGCGCTGATTGAACAGCTGCGGCGAGCCATCCGGACGGCAGGTCCAGATCAGCTGTGGCAATACGTCGCCGAGTGCACGAAAGCGCAGGTCGCTTTCGGTAAGCCTCTCCAGCGCCTGCTGCTGGCGGCGGTGTGCAGTGACCAGCGCCAGGGTGAACAGGGCGATCAGCATGCTGATCACCGCTGCGCCGACATACGACAGATCCCTTCTCCAGGCATGTTCATCGATGACCGCATTCCGGGAAACCGCCGTTACCACGATCAGCGGAAAAGTGCTCACTGAACGATAGCTGAAAATCCGCGGTATGCCGTCGAGCACGTTGACGCCGTCATAGTCGCCGTTAGGCTGACGCTGGTGCAGCGAGAACACGGGACTGGCATGCAGGTCGTCACCGAAACTCTCGTTAGTTCCGACGCGCCTGGCACGGGCGATACCATCCAGGCCGAGCAGGCAAAGTACGTCCCTCGGCCGTATCGTGACCTGCTTGTAGAACTCCGTGAATCGCGCCGGCGCAATGTGCACGACGATAATGCCGCCAAAGCTGCCGTCGCTCGTGCTGATGCGGCGAGAGATCGGCACCGACGCTTCTCCCGGCAGTTTCCCGGGAAGCGGCTTGCCTATGAAGAGACGCCCGGTGTCATTTGCGACATGCGCGTCGAAGTAGTCGAATCCGGCGACATTGGCATTGATCGGGGCTGCGACGGATTGGCCGCTCGCCACCACGTCTCCGCTTTCGTTGGCGACAACCGCGTAAATGGATTTGTCGATCCCGCTTTCGGCCGTCAACTTCGGAATGTCGATATTGCGACCGCTGCGCGCATATTCACGGCTGACGAAGCGGGCAAGCATGTCGGCGCTCTCGACTGTCCGTATGACGTACTGTTCAAAGGCAATTGCCAGATTATTATTGTCGTTCACCGCGCGTTGAACGTCGTCGTCCCGTTCCTGACGAGCGTTTGTCATCACGATGATCCATATCGCAACAACCAGCGCCGCGCTGAACAGCACAAACGACAGGTATGTGCCAAAACGCGGGCTACCAGCGCGCGCGTTCATGTTTTGCAAATGCTTCAACTTGATACCAGAAACCCTTGTTACCTATGTTGCCAGTCTAATGAAAATATTGGTGTGCATCAGGAATTCCGCATCGGATAAATCCTAGTGCCCCACACCTATTCGTCCGATACCGCCAATTACTACCTTCGTCTACTCTAGGTGCGGCGCCTTTTGGGCGTTTATAGAGGCTACATTCCCGAACCTGCGGCGTGTCGTCATCCGCGTTGAATGCGGCTGAACATAAAAAACTCCGATTCGCTCTATCAGAAAGACAACATATGCCAGACAGCGTGAAAGTCACGGCAAGCGCGGCAGGACAAGCTGCTACGCAGGCATTGCGGCAGGAATACCTGTCATTTACGCTCGGCCAGGAAGAATATGGCGTGCATATTCTCAAGGTGCAGGAATTGCGCAGTTATGAAACCGTCACGCATATCGCCAACGCACCCGACTTCATCAAGGGCGTCGTCAATTTGCGCGGCATTATCGTTCCGATCATCGACATGCGCATCAAGTTCAATCTCGGCAATCCTGACTACGACCAGTTCACCGTCGTCATCATCCTCAATATCGCCGGGCGCGTGGCGGGCATGGTGGTCGACAGCGTGTCGGACGTGATTTCGCTCGCATCGGAGCAGATCAAGCCGGCGCCATCGATGGGCACCGCGCTCGATACCGACTATCTGATCGGACTGGGAACGCTCGAAGCGCGCATGGTGATCCTGGTCGATATCGACAAGCTGATGTCGAGCGCCGAAATCGGCCTGATCGACAAGCTTGCCGCCTGAGCTGCGCTCGCCCGATTTGCCTGAGGCTTAAGATTTTTTCAAGGAGAAACAAGATGAATTTTGCCAACATGAAGGTAGGCGCGCGGCTGGCTGGCGGCTTCGCGCTGGTCCTGATTCTCATGGCAACGATTGCTGTCGTCGGCATGAGCCGCATGGCGCAAATCCAGGAGCGGATGGAGGATATCACCAAGGTTAACAATGTCGAGATCGACCTGCTCAACGCCATGCGCGTCACTGTATACGACCGCGCGGTGGCGGTGCGTAACCTGGCGCTGTTGACCGATATGGAGAAAATGCGGCCCGAGGACGAGCGCGTGAAGGTGCAGGCGGCGAAGTACGCGGAGCTGGACCAGAAACTGGAAAAGATGTTTGCGACCATCGCCGACACCACGCCCGAAGAAAAGGCTGCGTATGCCAAGGTGAAGGAAATGGAAGGCCCGGCTAGGCCCGCGATGGAAAAGGTGGCCGAACTCGGCCTGGCCAACAAAGGCGAAGAAGCGACCGCAGTGCTGTTAAAGGAAGTGCGTCCGCTGCAGCGGAAATGGCTGAATGCCTTGGGCGACCTGATCGAACTGGAAAACAAGCTCAACGACAAGGCTGCAGCGGAAGCACAGCAGGGCTATGCCAGCGCTCGTGTCTTGATGATCGTCCTGTCCATCGTCGCGCTGCTGACCGGCGTCGGTGCCGCTTTGGTAATCACGCGCAACCTGCTCAAGCAGCTTGGCGGGGAACCGGACTACGCTGCCGGCATCGCGGCCAGGATTGCCTCCGGCGACCTGACCGTCCATGTCGATACCAAGGCCGATGACCACGCCAGCATGCTGTACGCAATGAAAAACATGCGCGACGCGCTGGCCAATATCGTTGCCCAGGTGCGCACCGGCACGGAAGCCATTGCTTCCTCGTCGAGCCAGGTGGCATCCGGCAGCCTCGACCTGTCCTCCCGTACGGAAGAGCAGGCCAGCTCGCTGGAAGAAACTGCGTCGTCGATGGAAGAATTGACCTCGACCGTCAAGCAGAATGCCGACAACGCGCGCCAGGCCAATGGCCTGGCGAAATCGGCATCGGAAGTCGCAATGAAGGGCGGCGCCGTGGTCTCGGATGTGGTGCAGACCATGGGGCAGATCAATGAGTCGGCGCGAAAGATCGTCGACATCATCGGCGTGATCGACGGTATCGCGTTCCAGACCAATATCCTTGCCCTGAACGCCGCAGTGGAAGCCGCGCGCGCCGGAGAGCAGGGCCGCGGCTTTGCCGTGGTAGCTGCCGAAGTGCGTAACCTGGCACAACGTTCCGCCGCCGCCGCCAAGGAAATCAAGGCCCTGATCGACGACTCGGTCGAGAAGGTTGATACTGGTGCCAGGCTGGTCGATCAGGCAGGCGCGACGATGCAGGAAATCGTCGAAAGTGTTGCGCGTGTTACCGACATCATGCAGGAGATTTCTGCCGCCACCGATGAGCAGACTGCCGGCATCGAGCAAATCAATCAGGCGATTGCGCAGATGGACGAAGTTACGCAGCAGAACGCGTCATTGGTGGAAGAGGCGTCCGCAGCTGCCGAGGCGATGCAACAGGAAGCGGTCAATCTGGCAAAGGTGGTCAGCGTTTTCAAGGTCGACGGGGCGTCTTCGGCAAACTCGGCTCCGCGCGACGTCACGGTGGGCGCGCCCGCAGCTCCGACGCGTACCGTGCGCAACGTACCGGCTCCGGTGAAAAAAACTGCGCGCAATGTCCGTCCACTGACGATTGTCCGTCGCAGTTCATCGCCGGTTCCCTCCGTTGCAACTGGCGAATGGGAACAGTTTTAAATCGATTTGAGGCCCGTCCAGCTCTTGCTTTTCCTGGCCACACCAGGCTTGAGAGAACTGTCAGATACCTCGGTATCGAAGTGGACGGTGTCCCTGAACTTGCCGGGCAAACGGCAGTTTGATGCGGGCTTGCAATGGTTGTTGGCGATCCGCCTGAAGGCCAATTTCAACCCGACATGAACAACGAGCGCTCTGTCCAATCAAAACATCGGGCATTTCATGCCTGTGCCGGTTCAATTCATTAATGCAAAACGTCTTCGACGGCGGCGCGTTTCCCATTCATGATAGTGAGTTCGCGTCTCTGATTCGCTCCTTCGATTGGACTAATAGTCCGCTTGGTGCCCCGCAATCCTGGCCGCCGACATTGATTGCCCTGGTAAACAATGTTCTGGCATCCAGGATACCGATGACAGTCTGTTGGGGACCGCGTCTTATCACCATCTATAACGACGCTTACCAGCAGCAATTCCTCGGCAGTAAACACCCCGCGGCGTTTTGTCGGCCCTTTCACGAGATTTGGGCAGAAGTGTGGTCCGAACTGGATCCTGTAGTCGAACAAGGCTGGGCCGGCAACGCAACATTCCTGGAAAACGCGCCCTTCATTGTGCAACGGCGAGATTACAAGGAGCATATCTGGGCCACGTTTTCCCATTCGCCCATCCTGGACGCCGGTGTTATCGCCGGTGCCTTGACGATTGGCGTGGAGACGAGCGCGCAGGTACGGGCAGAAAGACGTCAGGTCTTTCAGCTGGCCTTCATTGACGCGTTGCGTGAACTGACCAATGCCAACGACATCACTGCGACAGCGACAAGACTCCTGGGCGAACACTTGGGCGCAACACGCGTTTTCTATGCGGAAGCGGACGATCTTGCGGAAAACTTTTTTACCAAGGCGACCTGGTCCGCTGTCCCGTTGCCCGCGCTGCCGGCAGGAGGGCGAATAAGGGACTATGGCGAGGAAATCAGTGCCAGCTTGCGTCGAGGCGAAGCCTTCATTGTCGATGATATTGAGCGAGACAGCCGGACCTTGCCTTACGCAGACGCATACGCCAGCCTCAGCATTCGCTCACTGCTGGTCGTTCCACTGTTCAAATCGGGCCGCCTGATCGCCGGCCTCAATGTGTCTCGCATCGATTCCTACCACTGGACGAATGAAGATGTCATTGCGACGCAGGATGTCGCCGAGAGAACATGGGCAGCCGTCGAACGCGCCCATGCTGAAGCCGCGCTCGCTCTCGAACGCGACCGCAGCCGGGACATTCTTGAGAATATGGACGAGGGCTTCGTGCTGCTGGACAGCGACTTTCGCGTCGTGCAGGTCAACGCAGGCGCACTTCGTCTCGAACAACGACCGGCATCTGAAGTGGTCGGGCGTACTGTCTGGGAAGCCTGGCCCGGCATGGAGCCCTCGGAAATCGGGAAGCGTTACAAGCGTGCCATGGCGGAACGCATCCGAGTGAAATATGAACATTGCTACACCTATCCTGACGGACGCGCGTTCTGGCTTGAGATGAATGCCTTTCCTTATGGCGATGGGCTCGCAGTCTTCTACCGGGATGTCACGGAGACCAAGCAGGCTGAGCAGCGGGTCCTCGCGGCGGCGCAGCATGATGCGCTGACCGGGCTACCGAATCGTGCATTGGTCTTCGAGTATGCAAACCATCTGCTTGCAGCCGCACAGCGCAGTCATAGGCACGGCGCGTTCCTGTACATCGATCTCGACCGGTTCAAGCCCATCAACGATCTTTATGGACATGAGATCGGCGACCGGCTGTTGCAGGAAGTGGCCAAACGCCTCGTGAAATGCGTGCGACGTGAAGACCTCGTCGGTCGCCTGGGCGGCGACGAATTCATCGTCGTGCTTCACCAGCTGGGCGCTATCCATTCGGCTGCGACCGTGGCACAGCATATACTCGACGCGCTTTCGCATCCGTTCGAGATTGGCACCCTGGACCTTTCCATATCCGCTTGCATCGGCATCAGCGAGTTTCCACAACATGGCACCGACGCCGACACACTTATTCATGCCGCCGACCTGGCGATGTACCAGGTCAAATACGAAAACCGCGGGACCTATTTCACCTACACCGCCCAACTGGATGATCGAGCTGACGCGACGTCGGCAATCGAAGCGCGGTTAAAGCGCGCCCTGCAACATGAAGGCTTTGTGCTGCACTACCAACCGGTGATCGACATAACAAGCGGCCGCGTGGCGAGCGTCGAAGCCTTGCTGCGCCTGGCCGGCGACCGTGATCAATTGATCGGCCCGGACCAGTTCATTCCGATTGCCGAAGCGGCGGGATTGATCGGCCAACTCGGAGAATGGGTTGCCGTCGAGGCTTGCCGTCAGCATAACGCATGGCGCAAGGAAGGACTGCCCCCGATCAACATAGCGATAAACGTGTCTCCGCTTCAATTCAGGCAACGCGGGTTCGCGCAGCGCCTGCAAGCGATTGTGCAGGCTGCAGGCCTGGATCCTTCCTGTATCCAGATCGAAGTCACCGAAAGCACGGTGATGGGAAATATCGACGACGCCATCCACACGCTAAAGGGCATCCGTTTCAGTGGGATAAAGGTCGCCTTGGATGATTTCGGCACCGGCTATTCCAGCCTGAGCCATCTCAGCAATCTTCCGCTCGACAAGCTGAAAGTAGACCAGTCCTTTGTGCGCCGCCTGGAACACGACAATTCGAGCAAGGCGATTACGATGGCCATTATTGCGCTGGGACGAGCGCTGAACCTGGAAATCGTAGGAGAAGGAATTGAGTCAGAAGAAGCGCTGATGTATCTGGCAGAGCAAGGATGCAACCTGGCGCAAGGGTATTTCATCAGCCGGCCGCTGTCGGCGACAGACTTTACTGACTGGTACCGGAAGAGAACAACGACCTGTGAAGTTGAACTATCGCGTCGAGGGCCTGAATCAGTGGATGCTGTCCGACATGATTCATTCCCTGATCGAGAGCCCAGATACAGTGCCGAACGCCCCAACGGCTCTGTCACGTGATCTCTTTCACCTTTTCATCAATTGTTGCCGCCCCTGGTAGCCGCTGGAACAGATCTTCCATGGCCTTGGCCATCGTTGTAACAAAAATGCACAAAACCGGCGTTACCTGAACCCATATGCCGTGCGGATAGTCGAACCGGTTTAACGACAATAACAGGTAGATCGGCATGCGCAGAACCTTGGAGATCTATCGGAGCATTGCCGAGCAGGCGGCATATTCCATATTTTTTACCGATGAGCAAAGCCGGGTCATTTATCAAAACCCCGAGGCACTCAACACATTTGGCTTTAGCGACGAGGAAATATCCGGACAGCGCCTCCACGACAAGATTCATCACCATCATCCCGACGGCACACCGGTTCCCATCGAACAATGCAAAATTTACCGGGCTGCCGTATTTGGCGAGACGGAGCGGAATTTCACCTGGCTTGTTTCCCGAAAGGATGGCTCCCACTTCTATGCTTCGTGCACCGCCGCGCCGGTGTTCTTCGAGGGAGAACGGATCGGCGCGACCTTCTTTGCGACCGACATTACCGAAAAGAAGGCCGCCGAGGATGCCCTCGCCCGAAGCACGGAAGAACTGAAGCTGGCGACCGAGGCGGCGTCACTTGGCTTGTTCGACTATAGCTTTGAAACCGACGAGTTGCGCTGGACCGATCAGAACAAGGAGCACTTCGGTTTGCCGCCGGAGGCACAGGCCTCCGTCGCCATCCTTTTTGCGCAGATCCATCCTGATGACCGGGAACGGGCGCGCCAGATCCTGGCGGCTGCGGTCAAATCCGGCGGTGAGGGGCGCTTTGAGTTGGAATTCAGGACGATAGACCAGCGCAATGGCAGGGTGCGCTGGATTGTTGCAAGAGGACGTGTGCTGTTCGACGCCGATGGAAAGCCGACGCGCCGCATTGGCACCACAATAGATGCTACAGAGCGCAAGCAAACCGAAAAGCGGCTCCTCGAAGCGTCGCAGCACGACAGCCTGACCGGACTGCCCAATCGCGCGCTGCTCTTCGAATACTGCGGCCATCTGATTGCCATGGCCAACCGGGCGCAAACGGGCGGCGGCGCGGTGCTGTTTATTGACCTGGACCGGTTCAAACCCATCAACGACCTGTATGGGCACGAAACGGGCGACAAGGTGCTGCAGGAAGTGGCACGGCGGCTTCAGTCATGCACGAGGAAGGAAGATATTGTCAGCCGCCTTGGCGGCGACGAATTCATTGTGGTATTGCCTCGCGTCGACTCCGCATATGGCCCGGTGACGGTTGCCGAAAACCTGCTGAGCAGTATCGGGCAGCCGATCCATGTGGGCGACCTGCAATTGAGCGTCACGCCGTCCATCGGCATCAGCTTGTTCCCCACGCACTCAAGCGAACTGGAAACCTTGATACGGTGTGCGGACCTCGCCATGTACTCGGCAAAACGGGTTGGGCGAAACAATTTCACCATCTATAGCCCGGGGCTCGATGAACATGCGAATGAATTTCTCCGTCTTGAAATTCGCCTGAAGCAGGCGCTTCAGTCGAATGGGCTGATGCTTTTTTACCAGCCGATCATGGATGTCCAATCGGGACACCTGGCCGGTGTCGAGGCATTGGTACGGCTGCGGGATGAAAACGGCCAATTACGCTCGCCGAATGATTTCATTCCCATTGCCGAGTCTGCCGGTTTGATCAACCAGCTGGGCGAATGGGTGGCCGCCGAGGCTTGCAGGCAGCATGAGCGCTGGCGCGAGGCCGGGCTGCCGCCGTTGTCCATCTCGATCAACATTTCATCCTCCCAGTTTCGCCAGCGTACATTCGCTTCGCATCTGGCCGAGGCAATAGATCGCTATGGCATCGATCCCGCGTGCCTGCAGGTCGAGATTACCGAAAGCGCGGTGATGGACAACCTGCCGGCGGCGATTGCGGCATTGAACGAGATCAGATCGACCGGCATTCGCATCGCACTGGATGACTTTGGCACCGGCTACTCCAGCCTGAATTATTTGAGCAGCCTGCCACTCGACAAGCTGAAGATCGACCAGTCGTTTATCAAGAAAATCGTCAGCCACCGGCCGAGCCGCTCCATCACCGACGCGATTCTCGCACTCGGTCGCAGTCTGAACCTGAAAGTGGTCGGAGAGGGAATCGAATCGGAACAGGCGATGGACTACCTGCGCGAGCACGGCTGCGACCAGGCGCAAGGCTATCTCTTCAGCCATCCGCTACCGCCCAAGGACTTCGAAGCGTGGTACTGGAATCGGGCACGCCAGCTGCATTGAGTACGGTCCGTGAATTGCGCCGGCAACTGTAGACACCCACGCGCCTGAACCCGGCTTTAGCGCGTCCACAGAATTCGGGGCGATTCATTGTAGCGGGCCGAAGATCAACGAACGCACCGTGCAGTTCGTTATTCACTTTTCACACCACCAAAGGCAATGCATCCCACGTGATCTGCCGCGCGCCGCCTCTCCTTTTGGGGCGGGTGCGCGGCAGACCCCGGCTGAGCACGGCTACACCAACCGTCAGCTTTGTTCCAGCTTGCGGCCATTAAGTGGTTGAACCGGACGCGCATTCATTTTGTACAGCTTCTGGAAGGCCTTGATTTGGTCTTTCGATGCCTCGATAGGCTGCTTCATTACTTGCCAACGGACTCCTTCGCTGCAAGGCGGAGTGGTCAGCGAGCCCGTGTATTTGTAGTAGCCGCCTGACGGAAGCATATCGGCGATCTTGAGGTCGCCATTGAGCGCCTTCTTTTCACCCTCAGCGTTCGACAGGTTATCAAACACCTCCTTTAACGCGGTGTTGATCTTTCCTTCCTTGATCATGACGCCGACTACTGCCAGCTTGCCTTCGGCACTCTTGTGCACCAAATGCGCCACCAGCGGATACGACTTGCCGTTGATGCGCTCTTCGCTAGGCGTATGGAAATGGAACTGCAGGAGCTTATAAGGCACGCCGTCGAGCGTCAGGGTGCCCCCCTCTGCCAGGTTGACCTGGATGGTATGGCCGTTATTGACGACTTCAGCAGCTGTCGGGGTATAACTGAAAGCCAGCGCAGGCAGTTCCGCTTTCTTTGCACCGATAGCCGCGATATCGATCTCGGCAACGATGACGGCTTCGCCGTCGTAGTCGGGGCCGGCCAATACCTCACCAAAGGGATTGACGATGCAGCTACCTCCCCACTGCAAGACGCTGTCGGCCGCGTCGCCCAATGCGTTTGGCGCGTCGGGCGCAACCTGGTGACGCAGCAGGTACTGATTGCATGCAAGTACAAAACAGCGGCCTTCGATCGCAATATGGCGCATCGAGGCCAGCCAGCTGTCGCGTGGGTCCGCGGTCGGCGCGCAATAAATCTGGATTCCCTTGGCGTACATCGCCATCCGCAACAGCGGCATGTAGTTTTCCCAGCAGATCACCGCACCGATGCGGCCGAGCGGACTGTCGAAGACCGGCAACGTCGATCCATCCCCGAATCCCCAGATCAGGCGCTCTGCCCCGGTCGGCATCAGCTTTCGGTGCTTGCCCAGGCAGTTGCCATCAGCGTCGAAGAACAACACGCAGCAATACAGCGTGCCGCCGCCGCGTTCGATAACGCCGACCACCAGCATCAGATAGCGCTCGCGCGCGATTTTCCCGAGGCGATCGACGACCGGTCCCGGAACATCGATTGCCGACTCCCAGTACTGCCGAAATGCGTCCCGCCCGCTGTCGGTTCGCCCGCCAACATACGACCCAAATGTATGTCCCTTGGGGTACCCGCCGATGAATCCTTCGGGGAAGACAGCGAGCTGCGTGCCGCGACTCTGCGCTTCGGTTTTTCTGTGGCAAGGGATCCATCACTAAGCCATTTTGCATCAACACGCTGGTGTTAGATGCGGCGCCCCCCCATGGCGTTGCTGTTCGCAGCAGCAGAACCGTTACGACAATGCAAATGGCTAAGTCCTGCGGCGAGCTACTGCGGACTGTCTATCGGTCGGATTGACCGTATTCGAGGTTTCATCGATATGTGCGCGATGGAATCCATGCGCCTGATTGGTCGGTGGCCGGTAATGAAGAGGAGGTGGCATGGGAATGAGTTGACCGCGTGGGCACAAACGACCGTGCCCACCCTGCATGACTTGCTCACCTGCCGCTTCCAGCATCATGCATCCGGCTTGTCCTCCACTTGGCTCCGTCGATGCGTATAGAAGAAGCGAAGCATCTCGCGCGTCGCATCCGGCCCTTTCGGATCCGTGTACGAGCCCTTGCTGCTGCCGCCAGACCATGCATGCCCGGCGCCGTGCACGATCCATTTTTCCGCGATGGCTTTGCCTTGCGCGTCATGCAATAGAGTTCGCGTATAGGTTCGGCCATTGGGGACTGCGTCTTTTTCCACCTTGACGCTCGTGGCCTTGCTGGAACCGGCATCAAGCTGCGGCACGCATTGCGCCACTACCTGTTCACCGTTGGATGGATCGACGGTGGCATCGCGGTCGCCATGGAACATGATGACCGGCATGACGTGTCCGAGTGGCTTTGCCTCCTTGACGCCAGTCTTGCGTGCCGACGTCTTCATCTTGCGGCTCTTCATTGCGGCGAAAGCAGACGGCACGTCATGTGCGACAGCGTACGGCAGTCCCGAGTGAACGCCGATTGCCGCATACAGGTCCGGATAGGTTGCGGCCATCACCGTCGCCATTGCACCGCCTGCGGACAAGCCGGCGACATAGATGCGGCTTGTGTCGATCTTGTACTCGCTGATGATATTGCGCGTGATGTCCGCAATGATCGAAGCTTCCCCGTTGTCGCGCCGATAATCGCCAGCGTTGAACCAGTTCCAGCAATTCGATCCGTTTGCATTCTGCGACTGGGCCGGATACACAACGAAGCATTGGTTGTCTTCGGCAACCGCGTTCATGGCGGTGCCGGCGGCAAAATCGTCCGGGTTCTGTGTACAACCATGCAGCATGACGACCAGGGGCAGCTGCTGGCCGGTGTAGCCGCTCGGGATATACAGCTTGTAGGCGCGCGTGCCGGCCTGGTTGGTGCAGGTGCCGGACAGGAAGCGCCCCTTGCCTGCCAGGTCGGCGGCCTCGTGGACTTCGACATCTTCGACCTCTTGCCGGGCCATCGCATCCGGCCACTTCCCGCGTGCGAACTTGCGTAACCGTGTGCGCAAGTTGTCGCCGGATTGCACGTTTGCGCGATCATCTGGTGCGTGCGGCGTCGTGACGTCGTGCAGTTCCGGCGCCTTTGGCAGGAACCGCGACCAGTCCTGCTGCCCAGCCGTATTGCCCGATGCATTGTCGCCGTGCAGGGCACGCTGGATTGCCGCAGTCGCTGCCATCGGACCTTCGCGTTGCAAGATCTGTGTCGCTTCGCGCATTTGCGCGAGAAAGCCTTCATCGATTTTCATCACATTTCCTCGTAAGTCGTTAATGTATCCGTCCAGCCAGGGCGGCCTTGACAGCTGCACTGGCATGCAAGGCACCCAGCACAGTGACAGAGTCGATAGTGGCCAGAGCCAGTTCAGGTGAAACATCCGCACCAATGCTGGCCAGCCCCAAAACCTGGATCTGCAGCTTCTGCCCTGCGTCGCGCAGCGCCTCCAAGTCGGCACGGCTGTAATGCTGCAAACCAAGAACGAGGCTCTTGCGCGCCACCGTTTGCCTGATCACATCGCCATGCGCCTGTAGCTGGTTACGGATTGCGGTACGGATCAGGTCCGTACGGTTGGAATAGAACCCCTCTTGCACCAGCAGGTCGATCTGGCCCAGATCCACCGGGCCGAGGTTAATGGTGATTTTTTCGGTGTCACCGATTCTTGTCCGATTTTCCTGCGTAGCAATTGGGTGTCCCATAGTCGCCTCCTTCCTGAGTACGACCATCCCAGCACCATCTGGTTCCCATCCATCTGGATGGAAAAATGGAGCGCCTCATTTATTGATGAAATTGCCTTTTTGCATTTGAGGATGCTTTTATTTGACTGGAAGGTTTGCGCGGCGTGGTGGGCAGCAGAGTTCGACGTGGCAGGGGGACAAGGACTTAACCGGTCGACACATTCTTTAGTAATTCTGACGCGATCTGACCTAACAGGAAGTGTCAGAACAAAAAGTTCTGCTTTGAAAGAAATATACTTTCGAAAGCATGTCGATTTTGTGCGTCGCCATTCGTCACATGGATGAGGCACCGATTGTCCATTCCATCTTTACCAAGGAAACGCAATGAACAAACAAATCATCCTCAATCTGCCGGTGAAGGACCTGAATAAGTCCAAGGCCTTCTTTTCCGCGCTTGGCTTTACTTTCAATGATCGCTTCAGCGGCGAGAACGCGGTATTCATGAACATCGTCGACGACACCATCCAGGCCGTGCTGACGACCGAGCCTTTCTTCAGATCCTTGATCGACAAGCCCCTCGCGCAGGCAAAGGAGGCCAATGAAATGGTCATCTGCCTGAGCTGCGAAAGCCGGGAAGAAGTCGACACTCTCATCGCCAAGGCCGTTGCTGCCGGCGGCCGCACGCCGCACCCGCCGGAGGACCATGGCTTCATGTATGACCAGGGTTTCGAGGACATCGATGGCCACCTGTGGAACCTGGTCTGGACGGCGCCAGAGGCATGATCTTCTTGCCTGGTTAACCAGCGCCAGGTTAACCAGGTACCGTAGGCCCCGCTAGTTCGCCAATAAAATGGGAGAACATTTGGCTATTGGATGCCAAGCAGTTCGATCTCGAAATTCAAGTCGCTATTCGGTGGAATTACGCCAGCGGCGCCACGTTCGCCGTAAGCTGTCTTGGCGGGGCAGAACAATTTGGCTTTTTCACCGACCTTCAATCTTTGAACACCCTGAGTCCAGCAGGGGATCACGCGGGACAACGGAAATGTAGTCGGCTCTCCGCGTTTATACGAACTGTCGAACTCCGTACCATCCTTCAACGTGCCGCGATAATGAACTTTAACCACATCTGATGCTTTCGGACTTGGGCCCTGGGTAGTCTTCATTTTTTGAACCTTGACTCCCGAATCAAGCGTTTCGACCGGAGGTTCAGAGGCGGCCATCGCGTTAGACGCCATAAACAGAGCCGCCAGCAGAGAATACATTTTTTTCATGTCTTGTTTGAATGAAAGTAAAAAGGTAGTTTGACGCGTTGGAAATCGCTACCGAGACTGCATCTCGGAAATCACATGGATGTGACGACTTCACAAGTTCATTTTATCCCGATCCCATAACTGCAGAATCAGTTACGTAGGTTGGGCTGATGAAGGAAACCCAACACCTTCCCTCGATCAAACTTCCCAGTTACGCCAAGTACCCGTTTCATCCTCGTTCGGAGAGCCCCATTCCATGTTCAAATTCCCCACGCAATTTCTCGACTGGTCTCATTAAATGTTGGACTAGCGAAGTTTTCATCCGGCATGCCGATTACATCCATTTCAATCCGGTGAAACATGGGGATGCGGAACGTGCGTCGGATTGGCCGTATTCGACGTTTCATCGATATCTGCGCGATGGGATCTATGCGCCTGATTGGTCGGTGGCATGGGAATGAGTTGGCCGCGTGGGCACAAACGACCGCGCCCACCCTACAAGACGCAACCCGTCGACACATGGCCGACACCATACACTTGCGTCTGCCCGTCCGATCTCCGATCCGGCGTCTTGTCCATGAGCTGAAACCTGACCAGGCACCAGTTCATCGGATCGAAGCCGGCAAGGGTCGCAAGGACATCGCGACCGGACAGCATTTCCCTCGAACCTTCGATTTCTGCGCGACGCAACGCGGCCAGATCCGAATGCGGCGGAATCGATACCGTTTCACGCACCGCATACCGCGCCTCTGCAATCGCCTCAGACATCTCCGCATCCCACACCGACCATGTACGCACCGAAGGCCAGCCGAATGATTGTGTGAGTCCCGCGAAGCCGGGACCGCACAGGAATTCGTTCATCCCTTCCGTGGTGCGCCAGAGATAGAAAGGTGCGTACAGGTTGTCGCCGGCCATGTCCGGCTTTCGCGCATGCAGATAGGCCTTGAATGCCAGTCCGGGAAACCCGTCCGTGAGATGACCGCGCTCGGCAATGCGCCGGTCGATGATGGCCATGTCGTAATCGGCAGGCAGCACGAGGCTGTATTGCATCGCGATCATTGCGCAAGCTCCTGCGGGAACAGCGAGGCAACGCCGCCGCTGAACGACCAGCCATCGAAAGGTGTCATGCTGACGATGATCATCACGTCTTTCGGATCGATTCCCGGCGACTCGGCAAGCAGTTGTGCCACGCGCCGGTAGAAGGCTTCCTTCATCGCCGTGCTGCGCGGCTTGCCGGCCGTCACGCAGATCAGCACATAGTTGTCCGAGCGCGGGCCGCCCATGTAATTCCTGTCGAACACGAGCTCTTCGGGTTCATGCTGGTGGATGACCTGGAAGCGGTCGTCGGGCGGCACGTCGAAGGCCTCGACCATCGCGCGATGCACGCCGTCCGATACGGCCTTCACGTAGGACTGCGGTTTTCCCTTCAACAACGAGATGCGAACCATGGGCATGTTGGTCTCCTTGAAAAAATCAGGTCTTGTCGATCAGGTTCAGCGCACTGGCGGCTGCCGGCCATCCGGCATAAAACGCGAGATGCGTGACAGCCTCGGCCAGCTCCTCGTGCGTCACGCCGTTCTCCAGCGCCTTGGAAATGTGAAACGGCAACTGTTCGAGCCGGTACATGGAGACGAGCGCGGCCACCGTGACCAGGCTGCGGTCGCGCTGCGACAAGCCAGGGCGCTCCCAGATGTCGCCGAAAAGTACCTTGTCGGTCACCTCGGCAAACTTCGGCGCAAGGTGTCCGAATGCCTTTTCCCCCAGCCCCACCATGGATGTCATGATGCGCCCTCCCCGGGTGAATGAATCGATTGACAGCCTCAGTGTATGGCGCGATGATCGTTTCGAAAATCGGGAAATTTGAAATTAACAATTCAGCTTTTCAGGACGATTAAATGCGACGAGTCAACTTTGACCTGGACGCCATGCGGAGCTTTGCGGTCGGCATGGAGCTTGGCAGCTTTGCCAAAGCGGCTGACCGGTTGGGGCGGTCAACATCTGCAGTTAGTTCGCAGTTGAAGAAGCTCGAAGAACAGGCCGGCGTCGTACTCTTGCGCAAGTCGGGCCGGGGCATGGCATTGACCGATGCCGGCGAAGTCATGCTCGGCTACGCGCGCCGGATACTCGAACTGAACGATGAAGCCACGATGGCTGTCGGCGCCACCGGACTGGACGGATCCGTGCGCCTCGGCTTGCAGGAGGATTTCGGCGAGCATCTGTTGCCGGACGTGCTCGGCCGGTTTGCGCGCAGCCATTCAGGGGTGCGCATCGAGGCGAAGGTCGCGCGAAATGCGGAGCTGGTCTCCGACATGATCGGCGGCCGGCTCGACCTCGCGCTGACATGGCAAGGCACACAGGACACGCCGTACATGGAAGCACTCGGGCACTACCAGTTGGAGTGGATCGGGCCGGCGGGCGCAGGCGCCGAATCCTTGCGCAATCGATCCGTGCCGCTTCCCCTGGTGGCGTTCGACGCGCCCTGCGTGATGCGCACCATAGCAACCGAGGCGCTGGACCGGGCCGGCATTCCGTGGCGGCTTACATTCACCAGCCACAGCCTCGCGGGGGTATGGGCCGCCGTTGCGGCCGGACTGGGCGTGACGGTGCGGA
>NZ_LSTO01000012.1 GCF_002211445.1 Noviherbaspirillum denitrificans
AGCGTGTTCTCCACTTCGACACTATAGATTTTGTAGCCGCCGCGATTGAGCATGTCCTTGCGGCGGTCGAACACGTACAGGTAGCCGTCACTGTCCATGCTGCCGATATCGCCGCTGTGCCAGTAGCCGCCGGTGAAGTTTTCCGCGGTGGCGGCCGGGTTGTCCCAGTAGCCCTTGACCACCATCGGGCCGCCGATCCAGATTTCGCCTGACTCGCCGCGCGGTACCTCGCGTCCATCCTCGTCCATGATCACGACATGTCCGCACTGCACCGTCCTGCCCACGCTGTCGCGGTGGGTGTCGGTCTGGCCGGGCGGCATCAGTGTCGTGGGTGACGTGGTTTCTGTCGCGCCGTAGGCATTCATCAATACCAGGCCGGGCAGACGCCGGGCGAGCGCATCGATGGTGGCGGTGGGCATGGGCGCGCCGCCGTAGGCGCCCACGCGCCAGGCCGATAAATCGCGCTGGCCGAAGTCCTCCTGCAGCAGGCAGAGGTTGTACATCGCGGGCACCATGACCGTGAAGGTCATGCGCTCGCGCTCCGCAAAGGCCAGGAAATCGGCGGCCTTGAATACCGGCGCCACCAGTAAAGTGCCGGTGACGCGCACCATGACCATCAGCAGGCCGACCAGGCCGGTCACATGGGACAGCGGCACGACCGCTGCGCCGCGATCGGCGGCGGTCAGCGCCATCGTGCTTTCATAATGCATGGTGGAATGCACGATGTTGAAATGCGTGAGCATCGCGCCCTTCGGCCGCCCGGTGGTGCCGGAGGTGTACAGGATCGCCGCGACGTCCTCTTCATCGACCTGCACCGCCTGTTCCAGCGCCGGCCCGTCGGCAAGCGCGTTGAATGCGCTTCTACCGGAGACGCGCAGGCGGAGCGTCGGTGCATCCGCCGGCGCAGGCAAACGATCGGCGAGGTCGGGATCGTGCACGATGGCCGCCGCACCGCAATGCTCAAGGATGTAGGCGATGTCGGGTGCCTGGTCACGCACGCTCAGCGGCACCACGACCGCGCCGAGCGCCGCCGCGGCAAGCGTGGCGACGACGAACTCGATGTCATTGCCCAGCAAGAGTGCGATCCGGTCCCCCTTGCCGATGCCATGGCGCGCGAAGCCCCCGGACGCCGCCATTGCCTGCGCATGGAGCGCGCGCCAGCTCAGGCGCCTGTCGCCGCACACCACGGCTTCGCCGTCCGGATTGCGGGCGGCGGCATCGGCGAACATTGCATACACGCTGCCCGGCCGCTCCGCATAGCAATGCACAAGGCGGTCGCCGAAATGCGATTCGACGCGCGTCGCCGGTTCCCGGATCTGCCAGATGCTCATTCCACCTCCGCTTTTATCGTCCCTGGTAACGTGCCGGCCGCTTGTCGAAGAACGCGGCAACGCCTTCCGCAAAATCGGCAGTCGCGGCGCAGGCGGCGAAGCCGGTTGCCTCCGCATCCAGCTGTTCCTGCAGGCTGCGGCCGAGCGAATCGCGGATCAGGCGTTTCAGCCTGCCTTGCGCCAGTGGCGGCCCGTCCGCAAGGCGGCGCGCGAGCCTGGCCGTTTCTTCCTGCAGCGCGGCAGCCGGTACGACGCGATTGACCAGCCCGATGCGCAAGGCTTCTGCGGCATCAAAGGTTTCGCCGAGCAACGCGATTTCCATCGTCTTGCGCATGCCGACCAGACGTGGCAATGCCCACGATGTCGAGCAGTCGGAACTGGCGCCGATATTCACGTACGCCAGGTTGAAACGGGTGCCTTCTGCCGCGATCGCCAGGTCGGCCGCGAGCGCGACGCCCAGCCCGCCGCCGGCGACCGCGCCGTGCAGGCTGGCAAGCACCGGTGCATCCATTGCCGCCAGCAGCGCGATGCCGCCATGCATCGCCTCGATCAGCGCCTGCGCGGTATCGACCGGGCTGGCCTTCATTGCCGCAAGGTCGCCGCCGGCAATGAAGGCGCGGCCTTCGCCGCTGAGCACCACCACCCTCACCTGCTTGTCTTCGCTGACGGCCCGGCAGGCTTCGAGGAAGCCGTTGGCGGTGGGCACATCGATCGCATTCAGTACGGAGGGGCGGTTGAAGCGGATGTGGGCAATGCCGTCCTCCACCCAATAGCGCAGCGGGGCATCGGAGTCATGGATGCTCATGCGTTTTCCTCGGGCACAAGGTAATACGGCAACGTGGAACCGCGATTCGCCTTGGCCTTGCCCAATTCGTTGCGGGCGAGCACACGCAGGTGGACTTCATCCGGGCCGTCGAAGAAGCGCATTGCGCGGCCCCAGGTCCATAGGTAGGACAGCGGCGTGTCAGGCGTGAGGCCCATCGCGCCGAAGACCTGGATCGCGCGGTCCAGCACGCGCGTCTGCAACTGGGCGGCGACCAGCTTGATGGCGGACACGTCAATGCGCGCCGCCTGGCTGCCCTGCCTGTCCATCAGCCACGCGGCGCGCAGCACGAGCAGGCGCGCCTGGTCGATTTCTACGCGGGAATAGCCGATCCAGTCCTGGACATTGGAAAACTCGCTCAGGTACTTGCCGAAGGTGCGCCGTTCCAGCGCGCGCTCGCACATCAGTTCCAGCGCGAGTTCGCACTGGCCGATGGTCCGCATGCAGTGGTGGACGCGGCCCGGCCCGAGGCGAGCCTGCGCCAGCGCAAAGCCCTTGCCCTCTTCGCCCAGCAGGTTGCTCGCGGGTACACGCACATCACGAAACACCAGTTCGCAATGGCCCTCGGGCGAGGTGTGGTGCATGATCGGCACATTGCGCACCACGCGCAGGCCGGGCGTATCCATCGGCACGATGACCATCGAATGGCGGTTGTGCTTGTCGGCTTCGTCCCGTTCATCTGAAACGCCGAGCACGATTGCGAATGCGCATTTCGGATGTGCGGCATTGGTAATGAACCATTTGCGGCCGTTGATCACATACTGATCGCCTTCGCGGCGGATCGTCGTGCGGATGTTGGTGGCGTCCGACGAGGCAACGTCGGGTTCGGTCATCGCGAAGCAGGAGCGGATGTCGCCGTTCAGGATGGGCTTGAGCCAGCGCTCTTCCTGCTCGGGCGTGGCGAACATGTGCAGCAGTTCCATGTTGCCGGTATCCGGCGCATTGCAGTTGAAGATTTCCGATGCCCAGGGAATGCGTCCCATGATCTCCGCCATCGGCGCGTAATCGAGGTTGCTCATGCGCGTGCCCGGCTCGTCGTCGCGCAGGCCGGGCAGGAACAGGTTCCACAGGCCGGCTTCCTTGGCCAGCTTCTTGAGCGGCTCGATCACGTCGAGCGGATAGGTGCCGCTTTCAGCGAGACGATGCCATTCGCGGTTGGCGGGCAGGATGTGGCGCTCGGTGAACTTCTTCAGCGTGTCCTGCATCGCCAGTGCGTCGGGCGAGAATTCGAAATCCATGTTGAAGTCCCTGGTGAGTGAGTGAAGTCTTTAATGACGTGTCGGCATATTGGCGCCCCGCTCGATCACGTATTCGCGTTCGAATAGTGTACGCGAATGGTTCAGGTCGGATTGCGAGATGACCACGGAAAGCTGCTGGCCCTTGAGCGCGAAGATGACTTCCGACAAGCGCTGCGACAGCGCGGGCGCAACGCCTTCAAAGGGCTCGTCCAGAAGGAGCATGCGGGTGCCGACCGCCAGCGCGCGGCCCAGCGCAACCAGCTTCTGCTGCCCGCCGGAAAGGAGGAGCGCCTTGCGCTCGCGCATGTCGGCGACTTCCGGCATCAGGCCATAGACAAAATCCAGCCTTTCCTTCGCCTTCAATGTCTTCGACACCCACACCGGGAGCAGGATGTTTTCTTCGACAGTCAGTTGCGGCACCAGGCCGCGGTTTTCCGGCATGTAGCCGATGCCGGCTGCGGCGCGCTGGTGGCGGGCCGATGCGGCAAGGTCCATGCCGTTGAAGCGCAGTTCGCCGCCCGCCGGTTTCAGGTGGCCCATCACGGTGCGCATGAAGGTAGTCTTGCCGGCGCCGTTGCGGCCGATCAGGCCAACCATCTGGCCCGGCAGCACGGTCATCGAAAAGCCGCGCAGCGCCGCCATCGACTGGATGCTGACTTCCAGTCCGTTTGCGGACAGCAAGGGTTGTGCGCTCATGCATGGCCTCCAGTCACATAGCGTTTCACTTCCGGGTTCATCAACACCGCGTCCGGCGTGGCGTCTGCAATGATGCGCCCGCTGTAGAACGCGATCACGCGCTCGGAAAACCGGGCGACGATATCCATGTCGTGTTCGACGAACACCACGGTCACCGCTTCGTGCGACAGGCCAGCCATGATGCGCTCCATCGCGACGAATTTTTCCTCCGCGCTGACGCCGGACGTCGGCTCGTCGAGCAGCAGCAGCTTCGGATGGCGCGCCATCGCCATCGCGATGTCGAGCAGCTTGCGCACACCGCCGGGCATTTCCGTAACGCGGCGTTCGGCGAAGGCCGCCAGGCCGAAGCGCTCGAGCAATTGCTCGGCGCGCTGTACGCGGTCAGCCTCATCCGCCGGTTTCCAAATGGACAATCCGGCCGGATGCGCAGCGGCGACGGCGACCAGCAGGTTTTCCATTGCAGTGAGTTCGAGGCAGAGTTGCGGGATCTGGAACGAACGGCAGATGCCGAGCCGTGCCACATGCCGGGGCGCCATCGCCGTGATGTCCGATCCCTCCAGCGAAATGGATCTGCTGTCCGGCCTCAGGTAGCCGGTCACCATGTTGACGAAGGTGGTCTTGCCCGCGCCGTTGCTGCCGATCAGGCTCAGTCTCTGGGCGACCGGCACGTCGATCGAGATGTTGTCGGCGGCAACGACGGCGTCGAAACGCTTGTTCAGGCTTTTTGCCGAAAGCAGGTTCGTCATGTTGCCGTACCCTCCTTGCAGGAAACGACCGGCTTGGGCTGCGCAGGCTTGGCCTTGCGGCCGGACTACAGCGAACCGATGCCGCCGGGCCGGAACAGGACCACCAGCAACAGGAACACGCCCAATGCCAGCTGCCAGGTGTTGGGGAAATACAGGTTGGAAAAGGAACGCACTACTTCCAGCAGCAGCGAGGCCACGATACCTGCCCTTCCATCAACGAGGGTGACCTACTGCTACAGACTGAGACCGGACGATTGGCATCGGAGCGTGACAATCAACACCCGACCGATGGTGTTGAACAAAGCCCTTTGCTGCCGATCCGACGGATTTTGTGGATGTCGGCACGGCAGAGGAATGCTTCCATTTGATGGCGACAAGGAATCTTCCATTTTAGATCCCCGGCGTACGCTGCTGATCTTGTGACTGGTTCTTCAGAATGTGCGTGAAGTCCTCGGCCGCGATTGGCTTGCCGAGATGGAATCCCTGCCCACTTTTACATTGTCTCGCGCGAAGAAAATCAAGCTGCTCGGCTGTTTCGACTCCCTCCGCAATCACCTGATGCTTCATCCTGTTTCCAATGTTGATGACGGCATCCACCAAAATATCATCTGCTCCGTCCCGGATGTCGCCAACAAAGGATTGATCGATCTTCAGGGTATCGATCGGGAATCGCTTCAAGTAGCTCAGGCTGGAAAAGCCGGTCCCGAAATCGTCAATTGCGATACGAATTCCCAATGCCCGCAATGCATCGAGCTTCTGGATTGTGGCATCGCAATCGCGCATCATGACGCCTTCAGTCAGTTCCAGTTCAAGGCGCTGCGGCGACAGTCCGGTATCGTGCAGCACTGAGAGTACAAACTCCAGAAAGTCTTTCGATTCAAACTCGGGCGCGGAAACGTTGACCGCCGTGACGTCTATGGCCAGGCCGGATTGCTCCCATCGCCGAGCCTGCTCGCAGGCTTCGCGCATTACCCAGCGACCGATCGGCAACATTACGCCGCATTCCTGTGCGAACGGCATGAAACCGGATGGGTAAAGCAAGCCGTTGACTGGGTGACGCCATCTTAACAATGCTTCGGCACCGGTTATATTGCCGGTCTTCAGATCAATCTGTGCCTGGTAATGCAGCACAAATTCTTTCCGTGCAATCGCTTCGCGCAGACTGACTTCGAACTGATGACGCTTCACTGCACGCTCGTTCATCGTCTTTTCGAAAAACGCATAACAGTCGCGCCCGCCCTCCTTGGCGGCATACATGGCGGCGTCGGCGTGCTTGATCAATGTGGCATTGTCGGCGCCATCATCCGGGTAAATGCTGATGCCTATACTTGCGCCAATGTGCAGGATGTGCTCCGCGACTGCATAGGGTTCAGTGACGATGCGGTGAATTTTTTCAACGCTCGCGACCAATTCATTCGAGTGGTCAATATCTGTGAGCAGGACAATGAATTCATCGCCGCCCTGGCGGCTTACGGTATCGGCGTTACGGATCCCCATGAGCAGGCGTTGTGCAACGGCTTGGAGCAGCTGGTCGCCGATCCCATGACCCAGCGAATCGTTGACGACCTTGAATCGGTCCAGATCGATAAACAACAACCCGACCCTGGTACCATGACGTTTTGCAAACTTGATCGCTTGCGTAAGGTTTTCCTCGAGTTGAATCCGATTCGGCAGATTGGTCAGGTAATCGTGGTGCGCAAGATGCGCCATCTGCGCCTTTGCCTGCTCCAACTGCTCCGCGAGGATCTGCGCATTGACATTTGCAATCACAAGACGCTTATTGACTTCCTGCAAGCGGGTAACGTGTTCTTCCAACCTTTTCTGCAGGCGGTCTCTATCTGCATCGGCCTGCTCACGCGCGGCGCAGGCAATTTTACGGGAGCGTGCTTCGGCCTCCCTGACTTTCGCGGCAAATTCCCGAATGGCCGCGGTGCACTCTCGAAGATCCACTGCGGCTTCGCGTACGTTTGCAGGTACTTCCCGAGCCCCGGGATCGGCATCTTGAGATGGTTGTAGTGCGGCGTCAGATGACGGTTGAGCGGTCTGGTTCGCCTGATCCAATTTTCGCTGTTCCGGAATCAACCGAGCTCGATCGTCGCCGGCTTCACGGCTTGCACTATCGTCCTTGCTCATGTTGCACCTTAATCCGTTGTCAGGCCTCCCCGCAACATACTTGTCGGCTTTCCAGTGAGGATACCTTCGTAATGCGAAAGCGGGTCGCCGATGACAACCGCATCATCTTCTATGTCGAACAGCCGTATGGCCTTACTGTGCTTGCTGCCACGCACCTTGACGACCGAGATGACGCGCTTGAACTCGCCTTCCAGCTCGATATATCGCTGCAGGATGATGGCGTCCGCGAGGAAGGCATTACCATAGGGGCTAAAGCGCAGATCGCCATACCGGTCTTCAAGTTCCGTCGTCATCAGAACTGTTACACCCATTCCTGTCAGAACGGCAACCAGTCGATAGAGCGACTCGCGGAAGTCTTCCTGAAAAGCCGGCGCCAGTGCCAGTTCAAAGCCGGACAGGGAGTCGATTACCACGCGCTTTGCATTCAGCCGCTGAATCGTGGAGACAAGGTCATGTAGGGTTTCGTCAATCGACAAATCAAGCGAATGCGTATCGATCAGGCCTACTTGTCCGCTCTGCACCAGGTCATCCAGTTTCTGGCTTAACAACTGGTTGGGGCTCTTTTCAAATGCGGCAATTACGCCAGCCTCACCGATGCGCACGCCTTCCGCGAGAAATTCTGTCGCCAGCACCGTCTTCCCCGAACCAGACGGGCCGACCAATAGCGTCGAATAGCCGGCCGGGATTCCGCCGCCCAACATCGCATCGAGCTCCGCCACGCCGGTCGACAAGCGCTTGCTGGTCGCCGGTATCCTGGCCGCCGGACGCTTGACCTCATTCGGATCAACCATTGCACGCGGGAATACATGCACACCGTCATTGTCAATGCGAAACGTATGGGCTCCCTGGCTATTCGCCTGGCCGCGCATTTTCACAACCTGGACCTTGCGAACAACCGAATTTCTCTGCTTGCTCTGCACCAGCCAGACAATGCCATCCGCGATGGTATAAACAGGACTCGTCTGCGCTTCGCTATCCATGTACTCGCCGATGAGAAAAGTAGTCGCCTGCCAGCTCGTCATCTGCATGGAAAGACGTTGGACAAAATGCTGAAGGTCGGTCGGGCCTTTGGATTGGTAATCCGCTGCTTGCACAATCGATCTGAACGAATCGACAAAAACGAAGCTGGGTGAATACGCTTTCACCTCGGCCAGGATGCGCGCCAGCACACGATCATAGTCGCCATCCATAATGTCGTCCGCCAGGTTCACGTAGCGGATCGACTCGTTTTGTTTTTTCAAGTCATAGAACGAAAACTGTTGCTGGTACCGCAACATCTTCAATGACGGTTCTCCCAGTACTGTAAAGAACAGGGCACGGGATTCCGTACTCGTCAGCGCAAACATCATCTGATGCGCCAATGTTGTTTTCCCGGATCCGGGCGTCCCGGCAATCAGGTTGAACGAAAACTCAGGAATGCCTCCCCCAAATAGTGAATCCAGACCCGGAATGCCTGTGACAAGACGCTTGATTTGTACCTTGTTACTCATGCTTGAAACTCCTCGCCCAACGAACCCAAAGCATCCTTACCCCAGGCCGAACGCAAAATATCAATTGTCAGAGGCTCACCAATCAGCGACGCCACCAGGTCACTGAGGTTGAGCAGTAAAGCCGTGCTCGCTTCTCTTGCTTCTGAGCGCGATTGTTGTGCCAGCATGGTTCGCAGGTCGTGGAGAGGCGAAGCATCTGGCGATGACTGGCCGGCGACGAACCATGGAACATTGCGAGCGGTAAGAAAAATACTGCGCTCAAAGACGGAGCGAAAGCCTTCTTCACTGATAAGCGAAGTCAGCTCGATTCTGAGGGGTTCAAAAAGATTTTCGACAATGCTTGTGCCGTCAGTGTCGGGCAGCGCAGCAACAATGTCTAAAATTTTTTTCCGCCGCGCGTCGGTTTTATCCATTAGAGAGATTTAACACTAAAGTGTGTCACGAACAGCTGAAACCAACAAGAATCCCGCTGGCAAGGGAGCAGGATGAAAAGCGGTGGTGTATTTATGATGCATAAATCGCCAAATGGTTTGGCAGACCATATTTCCGACGCTTTCCATATTGATCATACCCGGTTGAAGCAGGCAGCCCTAAAGCCAAGGCTCGAAAAATCCCATTTCGTGAGGTGATAATGTTTGAATTGACTTGAAACACGTGAGCACTGCGCCGGCCAGTTTCCAATTGGAGAACATGCCGTGCGTTGAGAGTATAGTGCAAATTGACAACAAGTCGAGCGAACTTCTCGACTGTTCCGAGCGGAATATCCCGCATCGTTTCTCATCTCAGGAATCGAGGTCCAGCTTGCTTCGAAGGCGAATACGTCGCGCTCTTTCAACTTTTGAGGACACGCTCGGCCAGGTGTTGCACATGTTGAATCCGGGCCGTAGGCAGGCGCGACTTACTCGCCACCTCCGCCTGCTTTGCGACTGCAATTTCGCGATGGTTCGCGCCACGACGGAGACGCGCCTGTTTGATGACTTGTGCCGTCTGGCCGTGGAATCCGGCTGCTACAGAATGGCTTGGGTCGGGGTTGCGAAGTCGGCCGGGGTGAATACTGTTGCATCCGTTTCGCAATTCGGTTGCGGCGACGATTGCACGGAATGCGTCGCGCCGCCGTCGAGCGGTGCACAGGACACTGGTTGTCGTATGGCGGAAGCGGCAATGGAAACGGGATCGGCTCAGATCAACCGCAAGCACCTTTCACCATCGATCATGGCGCCATTGTGTCGGGCCGCAGTCAAGCAAGCCTGCCAGGCGAGCGCCGCATTCCCTTTCACTATTGAAAATCAGGTTCGGGGAGTCTTGATACTTCATTCGGCTGAACCAGAGTCCTTCGGCGTGGAGGAAATGCGACTGCTGGAAGAATTGGCCAGCAATCTGTCCTGTGCCCTGAATTCGCTGCGCGTGCGCAACGAACTTGAAGGCAATCGACGCCGACTGGAACAACGAGTCGACGAACGGACAAGGAGAATCGCCGCGCTAAATGGCCTGCTCGTGGCAAAAGCACTGGACGCCGAAGCGGCCAATGACGCCAAGAGCGCCTTCCTGGCGACCATGAGCCATGAAATTCGCACTCCGCTCAACGCCGTGGTCGGTTTGTCCGGGCTCCTCGCTGATTCCTCTCTGGATCGCCGCCAGCGCGAGTACGCGGACAAGCTCCAGTTATCAGCGCAAGCACTGCGCTTGCTCGTCGACGACATCCTGGACTTCTCCAAGATCGAGGCCGGCGCGCTTCAATTGGAACACGCCCCGTTTTCTCTAAATGCAGTCGTACGCACCACAACCGCGATTCTTGCTGCCGGTGTGCGCGACAAGCCGGTCGAAGCGCTGTTCGACCTGGCGCATGACATGCCGGACGCACTGACCGGCGACGCCGTTCGCCTTCAGCAAATACTTTTGAATCTGATCAGCAACGCGGTCAAGTTCACTGAAACTGGCGAAATTGTCGTTTCGGTGCACTGTGTGGCGCGGGAAGCCGGATCGGTAACATTGCATTTCAGCGTTCGCGATACCGGAGTTGGCATTCCACCTGAACAGTTGGACCAAATCTTTGATGCATTTACCCAAGCGGATAGCTCAACGACCCGCCGGCATGGTGGCACTGGGCTTGGCTTGGCGATCAGCGCCCGTCTTGCAGCGCTAATGGGAGGACAAATCCGTGTCGAGAGTACGCCAGGCCGCGGTAGCGAGTTTCACTTCGTCCTGAAATTCACGCTGGCGGATTGTGATGCCCCGGCGGCGGAAAAACTTCCGCAAGGGTTGAGCGTCCTGATTATCGATGACCATCCCCTGGCCCGAGACATCTTGCAACGGACCTGTACCGCTTTCGGCTGGCAAGCAACCGCGCTCGACTCGGGCCTGGCCGGATTGGACGAGTTGCGTCGCAGTGCTGCCGAAAATCGCGATTACGATCTGATGCTGCTCGATTGGCACATGCCCGGTATGGATGGCGTCGAAATGCTGAAGCAAGCGTACGCCGCCTCAGACGTCGGCCTGCCCCAAGTGATATTGATGCCGTCCGTCTGGGAGTTGGCTCAGGCCGCCGCCGCAAGTGATGAACTCTACCTCGATGGCATCCTTGCCAAACCGATGACACCGGAAACCCTGATTGAAGCGGTGAGGCGAACACATGCTGGCGAGTTCACAGGCATCCTCCTGCCAGAAGAAAAAACAGACCGGCGCCTTGCTGGCATGCGTCTACTCGTTGCCGAAGACAATGCAATAAATCAGCAGGTGGTCGAGCAGGTCCTGATCCGGGCTGGGGCCGAGGTGAAGATCGTCGCCAATGGCCTGGCGGCAGTCGATGCATTGCGCGCATCCGGAACGGAATTCGACGTGATCCTGATGGACATTCAGATGCCGGTCATGGACGGTTACACTGCCACACGGATCATTCGCGAGGAGATGGGCCGGTATGATCTGCCAATTGTCGCCCTCACAGCCCGTGCCTTGCAGGAAGATCGCGAAAAGACGCGGGCCGTCGGCATGGTAGGACACTTGGTCAAGCCGATCGACATCGACGTTTTTCTTGACATTATGGCTGGTGGGCGTGAGGCGCCGGAGCAACCTTGTTCACGGCGGCACGAGGCCGCGGACGGCACTAGTACGACTATCGACCGTCCAATCGTGGATGTGGTCAGCGCCTTGAAAGCGTTTGGCAGGGACAAGAAAAAATATGGCGACCTCTTGCGTGATTTCCTCGCTGCCCATCAAGACGACGTCAACAATGCGCGCCGTCGCTTCAGCACCAATGATTTGAAGGGGGCAGGAGAAGTTCTGCACGGCTTGTGCGGCCTTGGCCACCTTCTACAAGCGCCACAGCTCGCCAACTTGGCGGGCGCGACCGAGGCAGCCATTCGCCAGGGCCGTACCGAAGCAGTTCTGCCCTTGCTTGATGAGCTTCAGCTAGCGATGAATGCTCTAGGGGAGTTCATCGAACAGTTCGACGCCGGGGAATCGGAAGTTTAACGCTAAGGTGAAATAGCTTCTGTTCATTTCTGGTGGGCTGGGATCTTGTGTCCAACTCTTGGGGGGCAGTTCAAAGCCGGGGCGGTTCAGATTGAACGGCGCCGAAGCGCTGGCGCGATTTGCGGGCCACGACGGCAAGGCAATCAGCCCCGCGCGATTCATCCCGGTCGCCAAATCCGCCGGTTTGATCGGAGAACTCGGCGAGTGGGTGGCGGAACAGGCTTGCCGCCAGCATGCGGCGTGGCTGGCGGAGGGGTTGCAAGTCGCGATTGCCACCTACGTCTCACCGCTTCAGTTCCGGCAGCGCGATTTCGCCCATCGACTGGGAACAATCGTGTCTGAAAATGGCGTTGACCCGTACGGCATCCAGGTCGAAGTGACCGAGAGCGCGATCATGGAGAATGTTGATCAGGCGATCGAGATACTAAATCAACTCAAGTCCTTTGGCGTCAAGGTCGCGCTGGACGATTTCGGCACTGGTTATTCCAGCCTGAGCAGCCGCTCCAGTCTGCCGTTGGACAAACTGAAGGTCGACCAGTCGTTCGTGAGCCGCGTCGAGGGCGAGCCGGCGAGCCGAGCCATCACGAGAGCCATGATCGCGCTCGGCCACGCACTGAATCTTGAAATCGTCGGCGAAGGCATCGAATCCGAGGACACGCTGGGATATTTGCGCAGCGAGGGCTGCGACCAGGCTCAGGGCTTTTGGGTCAGCCATCCATTGCCTCCATCGGAATTCGCACAGTGGTATCGAACACACCAGGTGGGCGGGTAAAGCCGACGCTTGGCCATCTCCGCCCGGCGGTTCTCTGCGTCGGGCGCCGCCTTTCGATTGGCTGCGGAGAGCTTCCGGCGTAGAAGTAACGCTCAGGGCTGAGCAACGCGGAAACAGTCGTCAGGCATTCACTCTATAGCGGACATTTACCCCTGCGAAAGAGTCTCCGTTGATTCATGCGTGGTAGAGGAAAACAGATCCCACACGGCAATGAACAGTGCGGCGATCACCGGGCCGATGACAAAGCCATTGAGCCCGAAAAGAGCCAGTCCGCCAAGCGTCGAGATTAGCACGACGTAGTCGGGCATTTGCGTGTCCTGTCCAACCAATATCGGCCGCAGCACGTTGTCGACGAGACCGATCACAAGGATGCCAAAGACGATCAGGGTTACGCCCTGCCAGATTGCCCCCGTGAGGAGGAAATAAATTGCGACCGGTGCCCAGATCAAGCCAGCGCCAATCGCCGGCAGCAATGAAAGAAACGCCATGACAACGCCCCATACTAGCGGGCTACGGATTCCGATAATCCAGAACATGAGGCCGCCCAAGGCGCCTTGCACTGCGGCGACAGCGATGTTGCCCTTGACGGTCGCGCGGATAACGGTCGTGAACTTGCCGAACAGATTGCGTTTGTGTTCGGTGCTGAGCGGTATTGCGTGCCTGATACTGCGCGACAAACTCCGCCCGTCGCGGAGGAAAAAGAACAGGAGGTACAGCATGATGCCGAAGCTGATGACGAACTCGAACGTGTTCTGGCCGATGGTGAATGCCCGCGTGGCGATCACTTGGCTGCCCTGGACCGCTGCGGCGGATAGCTTTTCCTGCAGTGCCAAAAGATTGCCCAGGTCAAAACGATTAAGCAACCGGACAATCCACGACGGCAGAGTACTCATGATTTGCTGGAAATACGCACCGAAATCGAGGGTTCCAGATCGGATCTCTTTATATAACGATGCTCCTTCCTGGACCAATGCGGCGGCAATCAACGCGAGCGGGAAAATCACGATGACCAGCGAAAGCAGCAGCGTCGTCAGTGCAGCCAGGTTTGGCCTACGGGGCATCGCGCGAAGTAATTGGCGATGGAACGGCTCGAACAAAATGGCGAGAACAGTCCCCCAGAACAGCGCGCCATAGAACGGCCAAAGAATCCATCCGAATGCGAGCGAGACCGCCAGCAAGAGCCACAGAAACGCCTTTTGATGAAGCTCGGGATGATCCATCGATTCCTCCTTTTGGAGGCACCTTGCCCCAAATGGTCTGACACCGGATTGCGGGGTGTCATCCCGGCACGCAAAAATCGCCTGTCGCCTGGCAAACCTGAGCCTCCGCGAAACTTTCGCAATAGGGAAGTGCAGTCAAGAACGTAGCTGCGCCTGTGTCCGCTTAAAGATCAATAGTTATTCGTTGCTCGCGTCCTGGGGCCAGAAACACTGTAACCTCGCAGTTGAGGGCGACCGGATCGCTTGCAGGAAAGGTGAAGCCCAAGGCTTCGTCCAGGGAGGCGTCGCGACGTTTCTGTTCGCACATGTTCTCCTGGAACTGTTGCAAGTTTGCATCCTCGGAGGACATCGTTGGAAAGTGTTTGTTCATGACGAAATTCCTTCATAAAATCAATTAGGCGCAGGCCTACCCTACAGTGGCAATCGGAATGCGCCAATGGAGAACGACATAGCTATCGTGGATCAGTGCAGCGATCTTGTCGGTGTCCAGGCGCACATAAGACTGCATGTTCGCACCGGCTTTGATTGCTACGGAAATACGATGTCTGTCTTGCATACTCCAAAGCAGAACCACCTTCTGGCCGCATTGCCGCCGGAGGAGTTCGGACGCCTGCAGCCGCATCTTGAGTTTGTCTCGATGCCTCTCGGAAAAGTACTTTACGAGTCGGGCAGTCAATTGCAGCACGTCTACTTTCCGACAACGAGTATCGTATCGCTGCTCTATGTCATGGAGGACGGCGCGTCCGCCGAGATTGCCGTGGTCGGTAACGAAGGAATACTGGGCATTGCGCTGTTCATGGGGGGCGGAACAACGCCTAGCCGCGCCGTCGTGCAAAGTGCCGGGCACGGCTACCGGCTACAGGCGGCTTTGCTTAGGGATGAGTTCAATCGGGCCGGTCCGATGCTGCATCTGTTACTGCGCTATACGCAGGCTCTGATTACCCAAATGGCGCAGACTGCGGTCTGCAATCGTCACCATACCGTCGACCAACAGCTCTGCCGCTGGCTGCTGATGAGTCTTGACCGTCTCTCCTCGAATGAGCTTTTCATGACCCAGGAACTGATCGCTAACATGCTGGGAGTCCGCCGCGAAGGCGTGACTGAGGCGGCAGGAAAACTGCAAAGCGATGGCTTGATCCACTATCGCCGCGGCCATATTACGGTCGTCGATCGAGCTGGTCTTGAATCACGCGCCTGCGAATGCTATCAAGTCGTAAAAAAGGAGTTTGATCGGCTCCTGCCTGGCCTCATTGCAACCTGACCGTCTTGCGTCATCAGGACAACCGGCTGTGTCGGTATTTGCGACAATCAGGTCGAACGAGTGGTAGCGCGAGTCGTGGCAATTTCGCGCCTCGCTCTCAAGGATGACCACGCTGCATATAGCATGTTCCGATGTTGGGCCCACAAAAGCGCCACATCGGACCACGTAATGCGATCGTTATCGACTGCAAATTCATAACTGCCGGACTTCAGTTTGTGCTGTACAAAACCGGGCCCTGCAGTCTTCGCATTCGCACTGCCCGTGGACGACCGGACTCTGACCTGGCTGTTGACTCCATGTACGCTGAGCAGGTTAGCAACCTCCGTTTCCGCAATCCAGCGCTCATAGCCTTCTGCGACATTTCCCGACAAGGTGACCCAGCCGTTCGACACCAGTACCCCGATTGTGTAATCAGTCTTTGGCGTCAAGCGTCCCAGCACGCGTTTGCAGGCAAGCGCGATATTGTCGTCGGCAGGCGTGATACCGGGGGCGAAGACCTTTAGCCGTCCCAATACGTCATTTACGCCGGCGATGCGCCTTGCCACAGATTCGACCAGCCACCGCTCACCATCTCCGTCCACGATACCGGTCAATGTGACCGCTCCGTCCTTGACTTGAACGCCGATAGCGTCCGCGCGAACCGAGGGTTCCATTTCCAATTCGTCCTGTACGTCCCGCTCAATCTGCGTATCTGTTCTTGCAGCGTTGCCCGGCTTCGTGGCCGGATTTTCGTCTTTGGCTAGAGGCGAACTCTCCGTCCATATACGAGGCCATTTGAAGCCTGCAAAATATGGGATTTTTTTCGGCCAATAGGCCGTTCGATATTGGCACATACATTTTCCCGTTCGCGTCTTGAGTGAGGCGGGCTGCGCATGCAATCGATAACGGGCCGAAGCACGCCATGCCGGGAATCCGGAACCTTTGAAACAGGATGCGCCTGCAACGGGTTGGCGTCTGTGTGACACCGAACATAGACGTCAGATGTGTCATTTCAGTGGCGGCGCAATACTCGCATGCGGTTTCCTTTTTTCCGCGTCAGCTTTTCTGTCCAAGTTTGAACCTCCTGCGCTTCTTTGCAATCGAACTCGAGCGACAAGTTCTTTCTGCGAGAAAGGAGATGACATGAATCGCGATCAGATCAGGGGCGGCATTAAAGATGCCGCTGGCAGAATTCAAAGAAAATTCGGCCAACTAATCGGAAGCAATCAACAGGAAGCAAAAGGCGTGGCGACGCAAGCTGAGGGAAAATTCCAAAGAACTGTTGGCAACGCAAGCGACACTGTTGAAAAGACGACAGACAACGCGAAAGACGTCCTGAAACGATAAGAACCGTCAAATCAAGGCGTACTTTTTTAATAGAGAGCGGCGAGCTTTCCCGCCGCTTTCATTTTGTGGCTATGTGCGCTCCCGCACGGACAACGAGGCTGTCACGACGGATTATTGAAATAAGCACCACTTTCTGTCATGACGTGGCTGGCCTCTGGCGCTCGGCCTTCGTCGCAATGAGTCAATCATCCGGCTTGCCAATGCAAAGGATTCATCATGTCCATTCCTACACTCGAATACAAAGGGAACGAGTTGCGCGCGTATGTATGCACAGCAAACGCTTCCGCTTTATCGCGACCCCTATGCACCGGGGCCGCACCGATTCGCGTCAGTTGTCCGGATCGACACGCTTTCCCCAGGTGAGGGGACAGCGTGGCGTTATCAGACCGAGTTCAAAGGCGACGACCCGACTACCGCTGCTGACGCCCTTGACCGCGCGTTTCAGTTCGGAAAGGACATCGTCGACGGAAAGGTGCAGGCGCAAGCGCTCTGACCTTGGCGGCGGAGGTGTCATCGTGGGAGGGATGCCCCCATTTTTGTCATGATCGGAGAGCACAGCATGGCTACCAACGGATCGGAAAGCAGGAATGTGAATCAAGCCATTCGCGTTCAATTAGGAAATGAGCGCCACGCCTTGCGTGACGTAGAAAGAGACGTTGCGGCGTCAATGGGTATTGGATTTGACGGTCGATTTTATCGATACAAAACGTTTCGATACGAACGATTTTCCGATGCAATCAGTTACGCAGAGTTGGAGCGGCGCAGGCCACAATACCGGGCAACGGTGATCGATGCGCCCCCTTGGGAAAAACCGGTCGAACCGTCGGAGCAGGAGCAGCGAGTGATGGCGGCGTTGGGGATTACCTTTGACGGCAGGTACTATCGCTTTGATGGTTATCGGTACGAACAGTGTGGCGACGCCGCGAACTATGCGCAATCGCGGACCCGCGAAAAACGGCCGTGACTGTCCAATGCGAGTCTAAAAAGGAGGGCGCCTTCGGCCGGAAACTCCCTGGTCATCGAAAGGTCACCCTTGCGTCGCCCGATCACATGCCATGAAAGAAGCCGAAATGCAGCTATCGCCCGCCAGTGCCGCCCGCATCCAGTCACCTACCGAGGAGATCAGCAACAGCGTCAGCCATGGAATCGGGTTGGTCGCGACGCTCGCCGGGACGCCGTTTAAAGCCATGGCGCAAGCCGGCATTTCAATATCGGATTTCTGCTGTGCTTGCAAAGGCACGCGCAACTCGCATGCTGCGCGACGATCAAAAAAGGCCGCATTGCACAGCTTTTCAACCAGGAGCTTCAAATGGGCTTTTCACACACCCGATGGTTCGGCATTGCATGGTCTGCCGTGGCCGCCGCCTGCCTGTCAGCGCAAGCCGGCAACAGCACGTCGGCAAGCAGCAGTTCATCCGGCCCGTCCGGGTCGAGCAGCGAAGTTGCGTTCAGCGCCGTCGAGGGCAGGCATACGGTGAACGGCGACGTGCTGGAAATCAAGGCGCATGAACTCCTGGTGAATGGCATCTTCTACGGGAAGGTGAACAGCAGCTCGAACGTAAAATATCGTGTCCGCGGAAACGAGAAGGCAGTTTACGTGGATGGCAAGAAACGTCAGCCGGAAAAGTGATTGGTGCCAGATGAAATTCGACTGGAGCAGCTCCAGTGTAAAAGCAGAACGTCCGGAACCCGGCATAAAGCAGTCGAGGTACGTAAAGAGCGTTTGTGCCGCGTCTGTTAAGGGTTGTACGACGTCTGCCCGCCCGGTCCCGCTGCGACTCACACTCATGCGCGTGTGGGCAGGCGTCCTACAACCCTTAACATTTTCCGCCGGTCAATTGAAGGGAAGCAATGACCGCTCCCCAGTCTGAACCTGCTCGTGAAAAGGCGTAGCCTCATCGGCTAGATACGATAGTTCCTGCAAGTTCAAGGCACGAAGAGCTCTGACATCAATGTGGAGGTCAGATCTGGTTTTCTACAGATAATTCGAACGCACTACCCCCATCCTAACCTTCCCCCTGCAAGGGGGAAGGAACCTGAACGTGCGTTGGTTCCCATCGTCCCCGCTTACAACGCCCGCGAAATCACTTCCTTCATGATTTCATTCGTCCCGCCGTAGATGCGTTGAATCCGCGCATCCACATACATCCTGCCGATCAGGTACTCATTCATATACCCATATCCCCCGAACAGCTGCAGGCATTCATCGATCACCTTGTTCTGAAGGTCGCTCGCCCACATCTTCGCCATCGAAGCGCCGACCGTATCCAGGCGTCCGGCCACCAGGTCTTCGATGCACCGGTCCACATAGGCGCGCGCCGCCGTCACGTTGGCGGCGATTTCGGCCAGCTTGAACTTCGTGTTCTGGAATTGCGCGATCGGCTGGCCGAAGGCTTCGCGTTCGCGCGTGTACTGCAGGGTCGCTTCATACGCGCCTTCCATTGCCGCCGCCGCTGTCACAGCGATGATAGTGCGCTCATAAGGCAAGTCGCCCATGAGCTGGTAGAAACCCCTGCCCTCTTCGCCGCCGAGCAGGCAGTTGGCATCGACTTTCACGTTGTCGAAGAACAGTTCCGACGTGTCCTGCGCCTTGAGGCCGATCTTGTCCAGCACGCGCCCCACCTCGTAGCCTGGCTGGCTCTCCGTCTCCACGATCAGGATGGACATGCCCTTGGCCTTTTGCGCCGGGTCGGTCTTGGCCACGACGAGCACCAGGCCGGCCAGGTAGCCGTTGGTAATGAAGGTCTTGGAGCCGTTGATCACATAGTGGTCGCCATGGCGCTCCGCGCGGGTGCGTACGCCCTGCAGGTCGGAACCGGCGCCGGGCTCGGTCATCGCAATCGCGCCGACCAGCTCGCCGCGCGCCATGCGGGGCAGGTAGTTCCGCTTCTGCTCTTCGGTGCCGTGGTTGAGGAGGTAGTGCGCGACGATGCTGTGCACCGAGGCATTCATGCCCGTCAGGCTGCGGCGCGCCATTTCTTCGTAGAACACGGTCTCGTGGCGGAAGTCGCCGCCACCGCCGCCGTATTCTTCCGGAATGTCGGAACATAGCAGGCCGAGTTCGCCGGCCTTACGCCAGAGTGCGTGCCCCACGTGGCCGCGCTTGCGGGCGGCCTCGTCGTCGGGAAGCATCTCGTTTTCGATGAAGCGGATGACGGTATCGCGGTAGATCGCGAGTTCCTCGTTCATCCAGCTGCGGTGGAATTGGATTGCCATACCGTTAATTTCTCCAGGCTACATCCCGGGCACACTGCCGAGCTTGTCATACCCGGTGCCATTGAACCTGAACATCTGCATCTTTTCAATCGGATATCACGTTGAGGGATCGATCGCGTCGCCGTCATCCGCTGGTTCAGCGTATTGAGGCGCTCCAGGCGGTTGAACGTGACCCAGTCGGGGCCGCCGCGTTTTTCTACCCGGAGCGTTTCATGTTTCACATTTCTTCCGGATTACATGCGCTTCATGGCACAGCTGGTTGGCACTTCGGTTTCCCTGGACGGGATCGCGGCCACCGTACGGAAGCCATAGCCTGTGTTTTCGGTGTCGTACTTGACGGTGCTGCCGTTCTTCTTGCTATAGGCCGACAGGACCAGCGGCTGGATCAGCTGGTGGTCGTCCTTGCGCATCACAACCTTGCCGTTTCCGGCCTCGAATTCCATGCCTTCCAGTGCCTGCGACACCTTCAGCGGGTCGGTCGACCTGGCCTTGTCCATGGCAGCCGCCAGCATCTGGATCGTCGTGTTGATGCGCACGTAGGAGAATTCCAGTCCCGGGAAACGCTTCGCATAGTCGTCGGCGAACTTGTCCAGCTTGTTCGGCTGGATGTTGCGATGCCACTCGGTGATCTGGTACACGGTGTCCTCCGGCATGTCGCCAAGCGCGGTCGGCGTGCCGCGCACCGCGGCAAAATACGTGAAGAACTTCGTCTTCATGCCGGCTTCCTTCGAGGCGCGCAGCAGCAGCGCGAGGTCATTGCCCCAGTTGCCGGTAATGACGGTATCGGCGCCCGTTGCCTTGATCTTGGCGACATAGGGGGCGAAGTCCTTGACCTTGCCGAAGGGATGCAGCTCGTTGCCGACGATGTCGACATCCGGGCGCTTTTTCGGCAACGCAGCAACGAGCGCCTTGGCCATCTGTTGTCCGTGCGCATAGTCCTGCCCGATGATGTAGACCTTCTTGATGGCCTTGTCCGTCGCCATGTAGTTGGTCAGCGCTTCCACCTTCATCAGGTTGTGCGCGTCGAAGCTGTAATACCAGAAGCTGCACTTGGAATTGGTCAGTTCGGGGTCGTTCGATGCATAGTTCAGGAACAGCACGGTCTTGTCCGGATTGCGGTCGTTCCACTTGTTGATGGCGTCGATCAGCGCGCCGGCGGCGCCGGAACCCTGTCCCTGCACGATGTAGCGTATGCCGCTGTCGGTCACTTTCTTCAGCAGGACAAGCGATTCTTCCGGGCTCGCCTTGTTGTCCATCGGGACGATTTCCAGCTTCTGTCCGCCGAGCACGCCGCCCTTCGCGTTGACGTCGTCGGCGATCGCCTGGAAGCTCTTCAGGCCGAATTCCCCGATGCTGGCAAAGGCACCGGACAAGGGATCGATGTAGGCAACCTTGATTTGCGCGTGGGCGGTGGCGGATGCACCAAGGGCGAGGCCGAGCAACAGGCCCGGTACGTGGCGAGTCAACATGCTGTCTCCTTTGGAATGAGCTGGACGCTATGCGGTCGCGCCAGCGGTTGTATGTATTGTGTCGGGACGGGGAGTTGCGGGCGTCGTCGGAAGCGACGATTTTGGTGCGGCGAGGAGGCGCGGCCGGAAACGGCGGGAGGTGTTGCTATTTTGAAATGATTTGTGGAGAAGCGTTGGCGTCTGCTGTGTCTCCTTTCAGCAATGTCTTCATCAACGCGACCGAGGAATCGAGGGCCATGTCGCGTGCCTGCTCCGACGCAAGCGCCCGTGCCACGATGACCGCGCCGATGCACTGGATGACCGCGGCCCAGGCGGTTGGACCGGAGCAGCCGGTACGGCGGATGATGACGTCGACGATACGGTCAATGGCGTCTTCGTACGCTCTCTTTGTTTCGCTGCCGGCACGGCCGATGTCCGCGCTGAATGCCGGGAGCGCGCAGCCGTCCGAGGGCGCGTCG
>NZ_LSTO01000013.1 GCF_002211445.1 Noviherbaspirillum denitrificans
ACATGGCTCCTGAAAAACTCACCGCTGTCAGTCGAGCGGCGCTCAATGCTTGCGGCGGCGCTGAGTTGGGTTTCGTCATTGATCCGCTCTCGTGCCGCTACGACCCCACCAAGGACGCTGCCACCCTATGCATGGGTGTCGCGGGCAACGGCGGCGTCGTGGGCGCGAACGGTGCCGCGACTTGCTTGAGCTTGGCAGAAGCGAACGCGGTAAACAAATTCTGGTACGGGCAAACCGTGGACGGCAGCGTGCCGTCGCCGGAAGTCGACAACGGCAACTCGAATGTCTTGAGTGGAAAACGAATCTGGTTCGGCTGGACGCGTGGAACGGATCTGACGAACATTCCCACAGGTTTTGCGCCAATTCTAGGTGCTGACATGACCGCGTTGGAATTGCAGGACGTCCGGTACGGCAGCTTCTTCTTCAAAAATGCGACGGGGAATGGAACCGATCTCTGGAAGACCACGTTCGACTACGCCGCGCTCGTCAACGCGCAATTGCAGGGCGTGCTATTGCAACCTCAGTTCAGCAACATCAATACGGATAACCCCGACCTCAGCGCATTTCAGAACAGGGGCGGCAAGCTGTTGATGTACCACGGGCTTGCTGACGATTTGATTCCGGTCCAAGGTTCGATCAGCTACTACGAGAACGTGGCAGCCCGCATGGGCGGCATCGACGCGGTCAAGCAGTTCTACCGCTTCTACCTGATCCCTGGCTTCGGCCATCGCGAGCCCATATCCGGGAGTCCCTTCGTGCCGCTGCCTCAATCGGCGAGCGGTCGCGACGAAATGTTCATGGCGCTACAGAACTGGGTCGAGAACGGTATCGTGCCGAATCGCTTGGACGTAACGTCGGCTGATACGACGGCGTCTCTACCGCTATGTGTATATCCGCAGAAGATCACGTACAGAGGAACTGGACACGTGAAGTCTGCAGCAAGTTACACTTGCAGCTAGTGCGATCGTGAGAAGGCGCTGCGGTCTCCCACACTCGTAGTGGGGCCGTGGCTGCGGACCAGAGCTATCTTTGGACCGAGGTCAGCTGCCATTGCTTTCCGGCGGCACAACCTGCTGTGCCACCACTGCGCATGGACTGGCGGCTAGTACCGAAGATTTGAAGTCGCGTGCCGTTCTAGACGAGGCATGGGGCCCTATCGCACTTGCAGCGTCCTCGCCTGAAGCCCCATCGTGGGGACCGTTTCATAAACCACGTTCTCTCTGCCATTTCGGTTCATGGGACCGACTCTATACTGGGCGCAGTCATTAGCGCCTGGAGTCACGTTCATCCCCGGGTGAACACATTCGCAATTTACTCGGCAAGTCAATCAGGCGCCAGCGACTGAATCGATCACGACAGCGCTGTCACTAAACAGCGAGCCGAAAGCCAACGTCTCTCGCTATGAGCTTCTGCGGTGCCACGATAAGGAGGTTCACCGTGCGGCATGAGTGTTAGCCAATTGAAGTTCCTGAAGCTGTACGGCAAGGTGCAAACTTGGCCGGAGCTGTGGCATAGATGCGCACTGCAAATTTCGATCCGGAACGGTTCATGTTCCAGCGGATCAAGTCGAAGTTCGGCGCGTGGGAGGCACGCCCGATGGACTACCACGTGAACTCTGCTCGCTTCCCCACGCATCCGAGGTCTCCCGCGTAAGCAGGGAAGATAGGCCTAACCCTCTTAAATCCTCATTGCCGCATTAATGCACAACCAGTGGGCGAGTTTTGCCTTTTTCTGCTTTGCGATCTACACAATAATCGCTTCACCAGAAGAAAAAAAGAGCGGCGTAACCGACGGGATTCCATAACCGTGCGGTGGCCAGCCGAGTAGATATTGTTGTGCGTTATCGACGGCATAAGTACGACGTCTGTAATGCGCAACGAGGAACTCGATATAAACGACGGAGGCATTCGTGGCGCAAGGCTTTGGCATATACGACTATGTGATTGTTGGCGGCGGTACTGCAGGATGCCTGCTAGCAAATCGACTCTCGGCCGATCCACTAGTAACTGTCTTGTTGCTGGAGGCAGGTGGAAAGGACAACTCCCCTTGGGTGCATGTTCCAGTTGGATATCTCTACTGTGTAAGCAATCCAACTACTGACTGGTGTTTCAGGACCGCAAATGAAGCTGGCCTCAAAGCGCGATCAATTGAATATGCCCGCGGTAAGGTGTTAGGTGGGTGTTCGACAATTAACGGAATGGTCTATATCCGTGGACAGGCCCGCGACTACGAGAACTGGCGAGCTTCGGGAAACGCAGGCTGGGGGTGGGAAGAGGTTCTGCCATATTTCAAGCGGCACGAAGACTTTGTCCAAGGAGAGAGTGCAGAACATGGCATCGGCGGCGAGTGGCGTGTTGAGGAGCAACGTGCACACTGGCCGATTGTCAATGAATTCCGCGATGCTTGCATCGAATTAGGAATTCCATTGACCCCTTGTTTTAACCGGGGAGATAACTTTGGAGTTGGGTACTTTCACGTTAACCAGCGACGCGGTGTTCGGGTAAATGCAAGCAAAGCATTCCTTCATTCTGCAAAGGGGCGTGAAAACTTGCATGTTGTGACACATGCACAGGCAAAGTCTATTCAATTCCAAGAGCGCCGCGCTAGTGGGCTAACTTTCGATCATCGCGGCCAGGAATGCCAGGTTCATGCCCGGCGCGAAGTTGTTCTCTGTGCTGGATCAATCTGCACGCCGCAACTCCTTGAGCTGTCCGGTGTAGGCCAACTCGAGAGGCTCAGAGCTTTGGGGATCAAGCCGATCCTTGATCTGCCTGGAGTAGGTGAAAATCTGCAGGACCATTTGCAGATACCTCTCGTTTACAAAGTAAAGAACGCATCCACACTGAATGAGCTTTCAGACACCTTAGCCGGAAAGGCACAGATTGCCGCTGAGTATGCGTTAAAGCGTAGCGGTCCCATGAGTATGCATTCGAGCCAGCTCGGAGTATTCACTAAATCGGACCCCAGCCAAACTAGCGCCAATATCCAGTTCCACGTACAGCCGTTTTCAGTTGATCGGTTCGGAGACTCCCTACATAGCTTCCCCGCCATTACGGTCAGTGTTTGTAACTTAAGGCCAACGAGCCGGGGCAGCGTGCATGCGACCTCGCCCGACTTTCAATCGCCGCCAAAGATTCAACCTAATTACCTTTCCACGCAAGAGGATAGGAAGGTATTAGTCGACTCGATTCGCATTGCTCGCAAAATCCTTGGCGCGCGCGCATTGGCAACTCACGAGCCTGAAGAGATTCAACCAGGCCTGCAATACCAAAGTGATGCCGAACTTGAGCTGGCTGCAGCTGAACTAGCCACTACAAAGTTTCACCCAGTTGGGACGGCTCGCATGGGACGGGACCATATGGCAGTGGTAGACGAACGTTTGCGTGTTCATGGGCTTACTGGTTTGCGCATTGTCGATGCTTCCGTAATGCCGAGCATTACCTCGGGCAATACCAATGGGCCGACCCTCATGATTGCCGAGAAGGCTGCGGAAATGATTATTCAGGAACACAACGCCGACCTGGTGTTCGCGAGGCTCAAGGCGAGCCGCTACGTGGAACCTAACCCAATTGTCCCTACATTCTAAATTTTTCTAAGCACCCAATTTATGGAAACCATCGACACAGGGCTTCTCGATGTGATCGGCAATTATCCCCCGGTGATCCTTACAGATGGTCGCTAAAAATTAACGTGCAGGCGCGCACGCGTACTCATTTGCTTGGTTGGCGCCATGCAATCAAAGCAATCTATTAAACGTTGGAGACAAGCATGAATATCAAAACTGCGCTCGTGTCAATCTGCCTTGCAACTACGACCCTTGTAGCAGGCGCAGCTGAGCCAATCAAAATCGGCGTTCCAGGCCCATTTACTGGGGGGTCGTCCCCCCTCGGTATTAGTATGCGCAACGGCATACGCCTCGCAACTGACGAAATTAACAAGGCCGGCGGTGTCCTTGGACGTCAAATCCTGCTCGTCGAGCGTGACGATGAGGCTAAGAACGAACGCGGCGTGCAGCTAGCCCAAGAACTGATCAACAAGGAGAAGGTTGTGGCTGCCGTCGGTTTCGTCAACACCGGCGTCGCTCTTGCCTCACAGCGCTTCTATCAGGAGGCAAAGATCCCCGTAATGAGCGCTGTGGCGACCGGCACCTTGATCTCTCATCAGTTCGATGGTCAACCTGAAAACTATATCTTCCGTACCACCGCGCGGGACGAAATCCAGGCTCCAAGAATGGTGGAAGAGGCGGTAGACCGCCTTGGCTTCAAGCGAGTGGCGATTCTGGCGGACACAACAAACCTGGGTCAACTCGGCCGGGAGGATCTCGAAAAATCTCTTTCCGCAAAGGGCATGAAGGCGGTTGCGGTCGAAAAGTTTAATCTCAAAGATGTTGATATGACGGCACAGCTGTTGAGGGCGAAAAGTGCCAATGCTCAAGTAATTCTAGTCTATGGAGTCGGACCAGAGTTAGCGCAGATTGCAAACGGGATGACCAAGTTGGGATGGAAGGTTCCAATGATCGGGAGCTGGAATCTGTCGATGGCAAGCTTTATTGAAAACGCTGGTGCGGCCAGCGAAGGAGCAAGGATGCCGGTAACGCTTATCCAGGAAACGTCGTCCCCAAAACGAAAGGCTTTTATCGACAGCTACGTGAAGGCTTTCAATCCCAAGGATGGCAATATCGAGTCTCCCTCCTGTGCCGCACAGGGATATGACTCAATGTATTTGCTGGCCGCGGCTATTCGCCAAGCCAATTCGACCGAAGGCCCAAAGATCAAGGCAGCGCTTGAGAACCTGAACACGCCGGTCGAAGGGGTCGTCGCCACTTACAACCGCCCATTCTCCAAGGATAACCACGACGCCATCACTCCTGATCTCTTGGTAATGGGAGAAATTAAGGGGGGCAAGGTGGTCTATGCCTATCCTCAAGAGCAGAAGAAGGCCGTTGTCGTCGGCGCAAAGAAATAAGCATAAAGCTATGTCGGCGGCACCACGGATTCTAAAGAGCCAAAGTACGGTGCCGCCCTTTTACGCTTTTGGAGAATGAACATGGAAATTCTGGCTCAACTGGTTTTTAGCGGCGTTGCGCTCGGTATGATCTACGCGACGGTCGCTTTCGGCTATCAGCTTACGTTTGCCACTTCTAGGACACTAAATTTTGGGCAAGGCGAAGCACTTGCACTGGGTGCGTTAATAGGGCTTTCGATTGTTGCTCACGTCAATTACTGGCTAATGATTCCATTGGTGTTGATCGCGGGCGCGCTGTACGGCATCGGGGTCGAGCGTCTCGGCGTGCGGCCAGCCTTGAAAATCAAGTCCGAGGGTTGGATTATGGCCACAATTGCCATCGGTATCATCATGAAGAATGTGGCAGAAAATGTGTGGGGTAAGGAGGACCTGAAGTTTCCTTCACCTGTTCCTGAAGTACCCCTAAATCTTTTGGGCGCAAACGTGATGCCCATGGAAATACTTGTCGTCGTTGGCGCCTTGGCCCTGATGTTGGCGGTAGAGCTGTTTAATCGGAAGTCAATCTACGGGAAGGCAGTGGTTGCGACATCGGCCGACCGCGATGCAGCTGGCCTGATGGGTATCAATACTGGTCAAGTCATTACCTTCGCTTACGCTTTGTCCTGTGCAGCGGCCGCGTTCGCTGGCGTCCTGATTGCCCCACTGACGTTGACCGGCGCCAGTATGGGTGCGTCACTGGGTCTCAAAGCATTAGCCGTGGCAATCATCGGTGGCTTGAGCTCGGGCCTTGGTGTGATCGTGGGCGGGCTCATCCTTGGCTTGGCAGAGACGTTTACGGGCTTTTACATCTCCACGGGATACAAGGATGTACCTGGGCTATTTTTGTTGCTCCTCGTTCTGGCAGTTAAGCCAGGTGGTCTTTTTGGAAAATCCGTAATCAAGAAGGTGTAACCATGAAAACTGCAAAAACATATTTTCTTGGGGCGCTGCTTCTCGGCCTTGCGGTTTTCCCAATGCTCGTACCCAATCCTTATTACATCCACCTTATTGTAGTCATCGCGATCTACGCTATTCTGCTGTTCGGATTGGACATTGTGGTCGGTTATACCGGTGAAATATCACTTGGTCATGCTGCCCTGTTTGGCATTGGCGCATATACCACAGGTGTGCTGGTCGTCAAACTAGGCGTTCCGTTCTGGATCGCCATGCCGTGCTCGATCGCGACTACCGCAGCATTCGGTGCTCTTCTTGCTCTCCCAGCACTGCGGGTAACCGGTCCGTATCTGGCGATGGTGACACTCGCGTTCGGCACTATTGCTCAGATTTTTATCAATGAGCTGGATTTCATCACAAACGGCCCACAGGGTCTCACTGTGTTTAAGCCGGTAATCCTTGGTCATCGAGTAACTACCGTCGACTTCTACTACTTTTCCATTGTAACGGCCGTCCTTTCGCTGATCGTGGTTAACCGTATGCTCAAGTCCTTTATTGGGCGAGCCCTCGAGGCGTTGCGAGCCAGCACAATCGCGGCGGACTGCATGGGTGTGAGTGTGTACCGCACGAAAGTCCTTGCGTTTGTCCTTAGCGCAGCGTTTGCCGGATTAGCCGGTTCCATGTATACCTTTTCTGAGGAATACATTGCGCCGAACAATTTCAACTTCGAACTCACTATCCTGTTCCTGTTGGCAGTCACTCTTGGCGGTCGCAAGACGCGCTCGGGTTCAATCATCGGCGCAACCATAGTCGTGCTTCTGCCTAACCTGCTCTCTGACCTCGAACTGTTCCGCACAATTACAGTGGTAGTCGCAATTGCAGTAGTTGTTGGTGCCGGCTATGCATTGGTCAAGACCTCCACAAGTATTCGTCAATTAAGTGTGCCGTTGACCGCTGTCGCAGCGTTTGTCGTATTCGGCTTTACGCTTGAAGATATAGCGGAACACCGCCAAACCATTTTCGGACTGATGATACTCGGCGTAGTCTACTACCTGCCGGACGGGATCATGGGCTATCTACGGGATCAGGTGAAACGCTTTCGTCCAAATTGGGTGGAAGCTCACGAGATCATCCAGGACAGTGGGAACAAGGCGGCAACCGAGGCGATTGCATCAGGCCAGCTGTCACCGCATCAAGGTAACTTGCTAGAAGTCAAAAACCTTGTCATGCAATTTGGCGGCCTGAAGGCGCTCAACAAAGTGAACCTCTGCGTTGCAAAAGGTTCGGTGCACGGGCTTATTGGTCCAAACGGTTCAGGCAAAAGCACGATGATGAATGTGCTTACCGGTATCTACACCCCCACAGAAGGAACGGTCCGATACAACGGCCAGTCCCTTTCCGGTCGCCCGGCGTCCGAGATCGCGCTCAGCGGAATCGCCCGAACGTTCCAGAACGTGCAACTCTTCGGTGAGATGACCGTTATCGAAAACGTACTGGTAGGACTGCACCACACGTTCAATGCGAACTTGGTTGATGTCGTATTTAATTCCCGGAGATATCACGAAGAGGAGCGCAAGGCACGGGAGCGTGCGGCGGGTATTCTGGAATTTGTTGGATTAGCGAGTCTTGCCAACGAAGAGGCACGGAACCTGCCGTATGGCAAGCAGCGCCTTCTGGAAATTGGTCGTGCGCTCGGCCTCAATCCAAGCTTGTTGCTACTTGACGAACCCGCGGCGGGCATTCCTCCTGCCGATCTCCCTGAACTCACCGATATGATCCGCAAGATTCGAAGCCATGGAATCACGGTGATTTTGATCGAGCATCACATGGATGTCGTGATGGGAGTATCAGATAACGTTTCCGTGTTGGATTTCGGGCAGAAGATTGCGGAAGGAACACCGGACGCCGTGCAGAAGGACCCAAAAGTGATCGAGGCCTATTTGGGGAGCGAGGTCGAGCTACCTGGCCACTCAAAGCTGCAGATCGTTGCCGTGTAGAGGAGATGGGACAATGTTGAAGATAGATAGTCTGTATGCCGGTTACGGAGCAACGGAGGTGTTGCACGGGATCTCGCTGGAAGTGCCGAGAGGAAAGGTCGTAAGCCTGATTGGGTCGAATGGAGCAGGCAAGACTACGACCATGCGTGCGGTATCGGGAATGATCAAGCCTAAGAAGGGGGCTGTCCTATTAAATGGAGTCGATGTTACCGGGCTAGATTCACATCGTATCGCGCGTCGCGGCCTGGCACATTCCCCTGAAGGGCGCCGCGTATTTCCGACCCTTTCCGTAATCGACAATCTCCTGCTGGGCGCCTTTCCTCGTTTCACGGGAAATCGAGAGAAGGGAGACGTACATGGAGATTTGGAACGGGCGATGGAATTGTTCCCCCGTCTGAAGGAGCGTCGCACTCAACTCGCCGGAACCTTATCGGGCGGAGAACAGCAGATGCTAGCCATGGCTCGGGCATCCATGCTCAATCCTGATCTCATTCTGCTCGATGAGCCGTCCATGGGACTGGCGCCGATTATTGTTGACGAAGTATTCCGTATCATTGCTCGCCTCAAAGAAAGGGGCGTCACGATGTTACTGGTGGAACAGTTTGCCGGCGCTGCACTTGCTGTCAGTGACTACGGATACGTAATGGAGAACGGCCGTATATCGGCACACGGACCAGCCGAGCACCTGCTTCACGATCCTGCAGTAAAGGCAGCGTATCTCGGAGGCCATTAATGGGCCACAGTGGCGGTGGCGATTTTGGTGACGGATTGAAGTGCATAACAGACTGGTGCACTTGACGCCGCGGCCGCCGACTTCATTCAACAGTAGGCGGAAGCCTACGACCAGAATAGGGAATCGACAATGTTCAAAGCTCTTCTGTTGACTCGTACTTCGGATAGATCGAAGGCGGAGCTAGTTGATCTGGATGAAACAGCGTTGCCGCCAGGTGACGTAGATGTTCGTATTGAATACTCTAGTCTCAACTTCAAGGATGCACTGGCCATCACCGGACGTGGTCCTATCGTGAAAGAGTGGCCAATGGTGGCCGGAATCGATTTGGCCGGTGTTGTTGAGCGCAGCACGAACCCCGCGTGGAAGACTGGCGATCGTGTTGTCGTCAACGGTTGGGGGCTTAGCGAAACCCAATGGGGGGGACTCTCTCAACGTGCCCGCCTGTCTGCGAACTGGCTTTTGAAATTGCCAGAGGCTTTTGACACACGCCAGGCAATGGCGATTGGCACGGCTGGATACACCGCGGCACTGTGTGTGCGCGCTCTTCTTCGACATGGCCTGGTGCCTGAAAAGGGCCCGGTCCTCGTCACCGGTGCCGCTGGCGGTGTAGGCTCCATTGCAGTTGTGTTACTCGCTAGCTTGGGATTTGAGGTAATCGCTTCGACCGGCCGCCCCGCGGAGACTGACTATCTTCGTTCATTGGGCGCCACAGAGGTCATCGGACGAGAGACGCTCTCATTTCCCGGCAAGCCATTGCAAAAAGAACGTTGGGCCGCTTCGATTGATACCGTCGGTAGTCACACACTAGTCAACGCATTGGCTGCTACACAATGGAACGGCGCGTGTGCTGCATGCGGCCTCGCTCAAGGCGCGGATCTTCCCGCCACTGTAATGCCCTTCATCCTGCGTGGCGTTACCCTATATGGCATCAATTGCGTCTTTGTTCCCAATGAGGAACGTGTCAACGCATGGAACCTTTTGGCAGGTAATCTTTCATCTGAAACCCTCATGTCCGTAACTCGTGAAATTGGTCTTTCTCAAGTAGTTGACGCAGCAGCCGATTTACTCGAAGGCCGCCTGCACGGAAGAACCGTTGTTGATGTAAACCGCTAGTCACCATGCATGAACCTTCCGCTTTTCAGCGTTACCCATTGCCGCGGGGGGAGACTGGACAGCTTTCAGGAAAACGCTCCATTTTCGGTCAAGGAGGCGACGCCGGGTAACTAACTTGTGTGACGTAGTCAATGCGATTTGGTACCTGGTCCGCTTAGTATGAGAATGGCGAATGCTGCCAATGCATTTTTCCTTTGGCAAACGGTGTACCGACGGTTCATGCGGTTTATGTGCCGACTGATGTCCAAGGCAATTCACGATATAGCACTGATGCTCGACAGGCCGTAGCCATAGGATCGTCCAGCCGACCGAACGCTCCACGGTTCAGTTCGCCCAAGAGGCTTTACGTCGTTATGGGTAGGCTTGCTGCTCAAACGCCTATCCGGGTAAAACTAGTTTTCAATCACGCTGTTAGAACTCTCGCGGAACCGAGTTATACAGAGCGAGGCGCTTGCGGGATGAACGGAATACCGATCAACAAATTCGTGAACATTGTCGTTCAATGGAGTATCTAGGTAATGTCACTAAAGTACGATTGCGAAATGGCGGATAGTAACGCTCTCGCTGTACTTCTTTCGTCTCCCGGCACTGCATATATGCATGAGCAACGAACGAGCACACGCAATGACTTCTGGCACATGGGAAAAATCCTTGTGCAAGGCCGTGCAGCGTCACTACTGGAGACAGTGGATATTTCCACGAGAGGAATCGGCGCAGTCATTGGCGCCTCAGCCACAGTAGGTAGTAAGTGCGTAATTGCACTGGACGTAGCTATCGAATCAACAACGCGAAGAATCAACGTTTGGGGAACGATCGTTCACTGCAATGTCTGCGACACGAAATTTCGCGTTGGGATAAAGTACGATGATTTTGACTCGTTAAGTCGGTCCTATTTGATCCAATTCAGTACATAGATGGACACTCATAGATACCGCCGACCTATTTCCCGGATCGATTCAAACCCCTTAACTCGAAAGTCGCCAGCACGGAAGAACGATTGTGGATGCAAACTGCTAGTCGTCATGCTCGGACCCGTCGCATCCTACGTTGCCGACGGCATTTGGCTGACTAAATCTGAACAGCTTGTATGAAAGTAATCTTTAAGAAAGCCGCCGACAGTGAGCGGTCCGCAGTCGAGTACAATCGACAGCAACCGGTCGGCAGCGGCCCAGCTGCCGGGGCGCAGTTCACTGTCGAGTACAATTGACGGCAGCCGGCCGAGGCTGTGTAAAAACGCGTTTCGCAGCAACGAGCAATACGATATGGCGGAAGGGCTCGAGTGGCGCCTACTAGCATTGTGGTCTGATTTGACCAAATCTGCGTTTTTACACGGTCTCGGCCAGGAAAAGACATTTGCATGTTTTTCCACACAAAGCTGTCCCAGCCTACCATTCTCAACTTCGCGAAAACTATCTCAACTAGAAAACGCCGGTTGGGTAGCAACACTTTCGCGGCTTTTCATGCGTTCGTACCAGGACAGTAAGGCTCTGCATTCGGCCGGGATTTCCAAGTTTACGATAGCAGCGAACACTAGACCTCCAATGACAGTAATGTCAGCCATTGAAAATTTGTCGCCAGCAATGAAAGGTTGCTGTTGGAGCACTTTGTCAAAATAATGCATACCTCGAAGCGCTTTGTCGCGCTGACGGAAGCCCCATTCTGGATTTTGGTACAGCTCCACCAACGGCCCCAAGCCTGGTGTGCCATGGTGAAAATAGACGCTAATAGCGTCAAGTAACTCGATTTCGGCCCGCTTGCTCATCATATGAATAATCCCCTGTTCCAGAGGCGTACTACCCGTAAGGCTCGGTGCCCCATCTAACGTATCGAGGTACTGGGTGATGGCAGTGCATTCTGATATCAGCGTGCCGTTCGCCAACTCGAGCACTGGCAGCGTTCCTGAATAATTTTTTTGCTCGCTAAACTCCGGTTTTTTGTGTTCGCCCTTGTACAAATCTACCAGCTCAAACCGGATTTTCATTTGCAATTTCTTTTCTGCGATAGCGATTCGTACGCGCGTCGGATAGGGGCCGACCGGAAAATCATAGACCGTCATAGTGTTGACGTTGGTTGTAGTGCTGGATGCCATTGCATGCTCCTAAATTAAAGGGAATGGGCAAGGACGATAAAGTCCGAACTGAATTGAGCTACTGCCGACCGGAAAAACTTTGCGGGCTATTCGCCTGCATTAGGCATTCATTTATGTGCCCTCGGCTAGAGGGTGTTATGAACTAAGGTCGAGGAAAGAAGTCAGGCGAGCAGTCATGCTCGCCTGACTTCTCTGCCGGCGTTTAGTTCATAACAGGCACTAGTTCGTCACACCTTCTGGGCGGAATCCCATCCATTTGGAACACCCCTTCAAGCGAGAACTCATCCTCCAGATAATGAATCAGATTCTTTTGTCCCATTGGCCGGCCGAGGAGAAATCCCTGGCCAGTACCGACCCCCAGTGATCGAATGAATTGGAGTTCATCTGTAGTTTCTATTCCTTCCGCTACGATACGCAGGTTCAGCTTTTCGGCAAGATGGATGACGGACTCTAGGATCGCGGCCGATTTCGCTCTGCTGCAAACGTCCGTAACAAAAGAACGGTCAATCTTGAGTTCCGTGAACGGCATCTGGCTTAACAGCTGCAGCGAGGAGTACCCCATCCCAAAGTCATCGATGGAGATTTCAAAGCCTTGCATGCGCAAGCGGGTCAGCGATTCCAGTACTGAGGTGAAGTTTTTCGAAGAGGCGGTTTCTGTCACTTCAATCGTGATTTGCTCAGAACACAGCCCGCACTCCCTTACCAGTGCACCTATCCGGCTTGGGGTGCGCGAATCCTGCAGCGTGACAGGAGAGACGTTGATTGCAAAGCCAATGTCCTTTCCCTTCGCGGCGCATTGCTTGGCACACGACAGCGACTGCACCAGCAAGCATCCGGTCAATTGATCAATCACCTTATGCTGCTCCATCAACTCGATAAACTGACTTGGCGGCAAAATGCCGAGGTCGGGATGATGCCAGCGCGCCAAGATTTCAACACAGGTCGGCATCCCGGTATCGAGGTCGATTTTCGGCTGAAAATAGGGCTCGAACTGATTCCCATTGAGTGCCGCCACTAAGTCGTTCCGGCTCCATTGCGGCAAGCACGGCTTTTCCGTATGGCTTGGTGCTGCCGCATTGGTAGCGAGGTAGCTGGATAACAGATGCTGAAGGCAACCAGTGTTCATTGCGGGATGCAATACCCCCAACACAGGTGAACCACGACCCTGCGCAATGATCTGCTCGGAGGAAAACAGGGCGTCCTTCGCCGCGGACATAAGAATGAAGCCGCCGACGTTGCAATGCGCCGCATGGTAAATGAACTCAATCTCTTCGATGTCCTTCATTTGCATGTCGCAAAGGACGATATCGACTCGACATTCACTGCTGCTCAAGACATCGAGCGCGCTTGCACAATCCGGCGACTGGATGACGGAAGAAATTCCGATGTCATTTAATGCGGTAACCAGCCTGTGGCGCCGGAATGGGATGGCATCGAGTATCAGGACCCGCAAACTGGCAAAGGCGGGCCTCCTGTTTTGTATCGCGCGCATCACAAATCAACTCTTAATCGTGGTTCATAACTGGCTCTAGCCACGGGATGTTTTTTAATGCAATCAAATCGCTTTTATGTAAGGGTGAATTGATACTTCCTTCCAGACGCGGTTGATATAAAACGGATCTTGCTCCGCGAAATAGCGAGCCTCCTTGATGGATTGGGCTTCAATTAACAGTAGGCTGCCAATACGATTCTCTCCGGCTTCATCAGTAAGTGGCCCGGCTGTCACGATTTTCAAAGGCGCAGACGCGAGGTATTCACGATGTTTGGGATAGTGCTCGTTACGTGCGTTCGGCGTAGCGGGATTGTCAACACAATAAATGGCGTAGTACGTCATCGTATTTCTCTTAATAGGTAAATGGATAGGAGAAGACGTTTATCCTTGCGGCTGCTGTATCGAACGTTTTGGATGTGCCCGTTCCACGCAATTTTGTATTGGCGTTCAGTAAGGCACTGTTCATGTCAGTGAACCGAGGTGTTGCTACGGTAGCAGTCCGCGACAGTGCGGCGGAATGCGACTCCAATTAAGTCATTAAACTAACGACAGGAGTACCTGAAAAGGAATTTGAGGTACTTCCTGTCGAATAGCGGAGTACTGAAAGTTATGCTGCCTTCGGCTGCGCCTGTTTAAGTTTTTTTGCGAGATGCAGTACCAGCGACGTAGCATCAAGATCGGCACCGCCGTCTTTAGCATGCTCGGTCATTAGGGAATAGGCGGTCTCGGCGGTTTCCAGCTTGAAGCCCACGTCCTTGCCCGCTTCCAGGGCCAAGCTCAAATCCTTGGCCAATAGCCAGGTCTTGAAGCCAGGTTTATAACCTCTAGACGCAGGCGAGGTTGGCACAACGCCAGGTGCGGGGTTCCACAACCGGAACGACCAGTTATCGGCCGACGAGCGCGTAGCAATTTCGAAGAAGGCCTTCATATCCAGGCCAAGCATCTCACCCAACGCAGTCGCCTCGCAGTTCACGGTGACGCTTACTGCCATGATGAGGTTGTTGACTACCTTGGCGGCTTGCCCTGTGCCGGCGCCGCCGACATAGGCGATGTAATCGCCGAGCGGTCGGAGCAGCTCAGTGGCGCGATCGGCGTATTGCTTGTCGCAACCGATCATGAAAGTCAGCGTGGCATCGCGCGCACCTTCCGTTCCACCGGATACCGGTGCTTCGACAAATACGACGCCGGCTTTCTTTGCTTCCTCGTGCAGTCGCTTCGCATAATTAATGCCCGTGGTCGAGCAATCGATGATGATCGTGTTGGGCCGAACACTGGAAAAGACGCCGCCGGGCGATGCCATCACTTCATACACGTCCGAGCCGGATGGAAGCATGGAATAGACGACATCGGCGTCCTTGCAGGCTTCAGCAATGGAATTGGTAGGTGTGACGCCATTGGCCGCCACTGTTTGAAGCGCCTGGGGGGCGATGTCAAAGCCTTTGACGGTATGACCTTCGTTAACCAAATGTTTCGACATCGGATTTCCCATCAGGCCGAGGCCAATCCATGCAACGTTTGCCATAACAAATCTCCTTTGAGGTTAATGATCTTGAACGTCCAATCGTTCGAGCTTCTGCGTCTCAATGACAGCGTTCAGCTCCTAGATTGGGGTCATCTTAGATCGCTCTATGCGTGGAGAACAGGCAATAAATCCCCAACGGCTGTGCAGAAAATGCTGAAGATCGACGCGTTGGAAATGGTGAAAATGCAGTGCCTTACGGGAAGGCATGCAGTATCAGGAGGACGAAGGAGACCAGGGCGGGCGCCTAAAAAACTTCTTTTCTATCCATAGCTTGAAAGTCCTGGTTTTCCCCGGGGCAAGCCTTGCGGAGGGGCGAACGAAGTAAACTGCCGATCGAACGTCCAATTGCCACTCCGGCAGGACTTGAACCAGACGGCCACTAGCAAGCTCGCGGCTTACCAGCCAACTCCCGCATGCCAATATTCCAACACCCCGGAGCGCTGCGGAAAGCAAAGCCTCGTTGTCGTTGCTTGTTATGGAACCCTTTACGATCACACTTTCTCTTTGCCCTCCGCGATAAAGTTTCCACGCAGGGAAAGTCGACAAGCCTGTAAAGCAAAGGCAATTATGACGGCTGAGATCCGCTGGCATAACGGGCAAAGGATTGCGGCGCAAATAGGCAGGCGACGCGCACAGAATCCGGGTGTTTTCGCAAAGTTTCGTTGCTTTCAGTCTGCTGTCGGGCAGCTCGCCGATTCTAATCGCGGCGTCGAAGCCGTTCGTGACAATATCTACGAACTGATCAGAATATTCGGCTTGCACGCTGATAGACGGGTGCTGCAGGACAAATTCAGCGATGAGAGGAGCCAGCCAAACACGCCCCATTGTTGCAGGCAACGCTAGTTTCAGAGTTCCACTAGCTTGCATCGCACTTGCTGAAACGTCCTCCTCCGCTTGCAGCAAAGCAGCGCGTGCAGATTCGGCGCTCCGAACATACTGAAGCCCTGCTTCCGTGAAATGCAGATGCCGAGTGGTACGTTCCACCAGTCGCACGCCGAGTCGCGTTTCCAGTTCCGAGATCCTTTTGGAGACGACGGTGGGATGTCGTTGCAGTAGCTTGCCGGCGGCAATGAACGAACCGCCTTCGTGCAAAGCTAGGATGGCAGCAATTTGATCACTATACTTGCTGTCGAACGGGTTCATCAGGAGATAAAAGCCACGTTCATGCATTGCCGTGGCTGAGTGTAAAGGTGAACTTATGGATGCAGTATAACCGCACCTTGGCTTTGTCCACTCTCTAGGTGCTGATGTGCATCTTCGACTCGTTCGAGAGCGAACTTGTGGCGCGCAACGGGCTTGATAATCCCATCCTCGTAGGCGCGTAGTACGTTCGCGGCCCGCATCTGATATTCCGGGATGTCCGCGGTGTAGACAGCCAGAGAGGGGCGAGTAAGATACAGTGAGCCCTTGGAGTTTAGTGTTGACACCTCCACGGGGGAGGGGGCTCCAGAGGTCATCCCGAACGACACCATCAAGCCACGCGGCCTCAAGCAATTAAGGGATGCCTCAAACGATATCCGACCTAGACCATCGTAGACGGCATCAGCCTTTTTTCCATTCGTGATCTCACTTACTTGCTCCGGCAGGGTTTTCGGGTTGAATATCACGACTTCGTCACAGCCGGCGCTCCGCGCGCGCTCTAGACTTGCTTCTTTTGACACGACACCGATGACTTGAGCACCAAGATGCTTAGCCCAAGACACCATGAACTGGCCAACAGCACCTGAAGCACCGTACACGACGATGCGCGAATTGCGGTCGACTGGATATACGGAACTAAGCAAATACTCGGCCGTAATTCCTTTTAAAAGCAAGGCAGCGGCGTCGTCATCGCTTAACGACTCAGGCAACTTAATCAAGCGTTCCGCCGGATACAGACGCCCCGTCGCATAGGCGCCAAGCGGTCCCAGAACATACCCAACACGGTCGCCGATCCTGACTCGCGAAACTCCGTCGCCGATGGCAGTGACCTTACCAACGCCCTCGAGTCCTAGACGGGACGGTAGCTCCTTAAGGGGGACTTGCCCTGAACGTTGAGTCACGTCGAGTGGATTGACACCGATTGCGGAATGCTCGATCCATACTTCTCCCGGCCCCGGTGTTTTGCTGTCCTCGTGAACCAACTTCATCACTGTTGGGGCGCCTGTTTGCTCAATTCGAACGAAAGCGGTCATCTTTTCCTCCTCGGAGTAAGCCTGTCTTCCAAATAATCTTTCGAATTTAAAGGTGATTGCGATATTTGACTATAGGTCCAGGTGCATTTGACACCTGCACTGGATGCACGATTACAACGTTAGTTCGCTCATATAATCCGAAACGATCCGAAAATACAGGGGATTACGTCGCCGTGGACCTTATAAATGTCGTTATGACTGCGGGCAAATCGGCGGTTGAAATTGCCTTGTTCATCCTATTGCCAATTATGGCAATTTCGCTGTCAATCATGCGGCTATTGGAAGCAGCGGGCGTATTGGATTGGGTCGTGGCGCGCCTAGTACCGATCTTGCGCCCCTTCGGATTAACCGGGTTAAGCGTATTTGCCCTGCTACAAGTCAATCTTGTGAGCTTTGCCGCTCCGATCGCCACGCTGAGCATCATGGACAAGCGCGGCACGTCCGATCGTCACCTTGCAGCAACATTCGCAATGGTAATAGCGATGGGACAGGCCAATGTCGCGTTTCCGCTCACATCACTTGGATTGCACCTTGGTATCTTCATTTTGGTGTCGCTGGTCGGTGGCTTGGTTGCCGCTTTCTGCACTTTTTACCTGCTCGGACGCAACCTAATGGCAGTTGAACTTAAGATGGAGGAGCACTTGCCACACACCTCTCTCTCTGAGCCAAAGGGAATACTGGCGATAATCAATCATGCCGGCGCAGAAGCCTTCAGGATTGCAGTTGGAACGATACCAATCCTTGCCCTTGCGCTGCTGTTCGTCGCGCTCGCAAAGCTCGTGGGTGGGTTTGCGTTGCTAGAAATACTGCTAGCACCAATTCTGCATTTACTGCATATCGACCCTGTATTGGTGATTCCTACGCTGACCAAATGGCTTGGGGGAGCAACCGGCGTGATGGGATTGCTAGTCGACATGCAACGAAACGGCGTAGTCGACAGTCAGTTTCTAAATAAGACAGGTGGCTGGCTAATCAATACGCTCGACGTCCCAGGGATTGCCATCTTAATGTCATCTGGCCCGCGCATCTCGAAAGTATGGAAACAGGCGGTCCTGGGGGGATTTGTCGGTATCCTAGTACGGACTTTGATTCACGCCTACGTGCTGTAGGATGAAAAAGCGCGTCTCCGGTAGACGGCGCGTATTTGCAGAGAATTTTCATACTCTTATAACTTGCTACTGGAAGGCGTAAAATTTAAGCGACGGTTCGATTGAGCTGCGCTGTATGCGTCTTCAAAACTTGGTCTAGCCGACCTTCCGACTGCCGTCTGTGTGCTGTTCAGCTACCCGCCTCTGTGCGTTTCGATTTAGTGTGTCGAGGCAATTACACTTGCCATCGAGCCGTTCCAGTGGCAGCACCATCGCTAGTAGCTATATCTTTTGGTAGCGATTCTTTCAACGTAGGATATGAATGACATGGATGTGAAGCTGCTTGAGCCACTTAATTTCATTGCCGCTGGTGTTCTCAACGTCGCATATTATGAGACGGGGCCGATCGACGGCTGTCCGGTGTTCCTCATGCATGGCTTTCCTTATGATATTCATAGCTATGTGGACGTCGCGCCTTTATTGGCCGCACGTGGAATGAGAGTAATAATTCCATACCTGCGCGGATTTTACCCAACGGCGTTCCTGAGTGAGACGACTTATCGATCAGGTGAACAGGCTGCGATTGGTCACGACCTTTTATGCCTAATGGATGCACTTGGTGTAGAGCGGGCTATCCTTGCTGGGTACGATTGGGGCGGCCGGGCAGCATGCGTCGTTGCTGCTCTTTATCCCGAACGCTGTATTGGTCTTGTATCAGTAAATGGTTACTTAATCCAAGACATTACAAACGCGCATTTGCCAAGGAATCCGAAAGACGAAGCAGCGCTTTGGTACCAATATTATTTCCATCAGAATCGGGGTAAAGCAGGGCTGCAATTATATCGGCGGGAATTGGCACAATTGCTATGGAGGCAGTGGTCTCCCTATTGGAATTTCCATGTCGAGACTTTTGATCGCAGCGCTCGGGCATTCGAGGGGCCGGATTTTGTGGACATAGTTATTCATTCCTATCGGCATCGATTTGGCTTAGTCCAAGGTGATTCTAGATATTTTGAAATGCAAGATCGCCTTAGCTTACTTCCGTCTATTACTGTACCTACTATAACGATCGACGGTGCCGGAGATGGAGTAATATCCGCGACAGATGGAACCGAACACGCCCGTTATTTTTCTGGCCTCCGAACGCATCAAGTAATTCCCTGTGTCGGTCATAATCTCCCACAGGAAGCACCGGAAGCTTTTTCAGCAGCGGTCCTCGAACTTGCGAAGATAGATGAAGGACGCGGGCGACTAGGATAGTGACGCTAAACAATTCATTGACTTAAGTAGCGCGTTTCAACCCTTGATTCACATGAGGCCTCTTTAGATCCATTAGAAGGTCGTCGCAGTGGAGCCGGTTGACGAGATGAACGTAATACTTACACGCAGTATCGACATTCTCCGAACTGAGCATTCTGCGCAGCTTTTCATCGACGCTGGGGACGCAGCGGTATGTCTTTTCGAAAGAACATCCCAAGGAAAGCAAGTGCTGCGGAAATGTAATGACCCAGCGAAACCTGCACAGGTTAGGCTGCTAAAGCGAATACTTCAGCAGGTGTCTTCATTCCCAGCGCCTGGTGCGGACGTCGAGTGTTATAAAAGCCAATCCAGTCAGCAATGACCCGGCTGGCATGCTGCAACGTCTCGAAGCGCTGCCGATGTACGCATTGCTCCTTCAACGTCCTGATCACGCGCTCGATCATGCCGT
>NZ_LSTO01000014.1 GCF_002211445.1 Noviherbaspirillum denitrificans
TTACTCGATGATCTTGGCAACAACGCCGGCGCCGACGGTACGGCCGCCTTCGCGGATTGCGAAGCGCAGACCTTCTTCCATCGCGATCGGGGAGATCAGCTTGACGGTGATCGAAACGTTATCACCCGGCATCACCATTTCCTTGCCGGCCGGCAGCTCGATCGCGCCGGTCACGTCCGTCGTACGGAAGTAGAACTGCGGACGGTAGTTGTTGAAGAACGGGGTGTGACGGCCGCCCTCATCCTTCGACAGGACGTAGATCTCGCCCGTGAAGTGGCTGTGCGGCTTGATCGAACCCGGCTTGGCCAGCACCTGGCCACGCTCGACGTCTTCACGCTTGGTACCACGCAGCAGCACGCCAACGTTGTCGCCTGCCTGACCCTGGTCCAGCAGCTTGCGGAACATTTCCACGCCGGTGCAGGTGGTCTTCTGGGTGTCGCGGATACCGACGATTTCGATTTCTTCGCCAACCTTGACGATGCCGCGCTCGACACGACCGGTCACCACGGTGCCGCGGCCGGAGATCGAGAACACGTCTTCCACCGGCATCAGGAAGGTACCGTCAACAGCACGCTCCGGGGTCGGGATGTAGGAGTCCAGCGCATCAGCCAGCTTCATGATCGCTGCTTCGCCCAGGTCGCCCTTGTCGCCTTCCAGCGCCAGCTTGGCCGAACCACGGATGATCGGCAGGTCGTCGCCGGGGAATTCGTACTTGGACAGGAGTTCGCGCACTTCCATTTCGACCAGCTCGAGCAGCTCGGCGTCGTCGACCATGTCGCACTTGTTCAGGAACACGATGATGTACGGCACACCAACCTGACGGGCCAGCAGGATGTGTTCGCGGGTCTGCGGCATCGGGCCGTCAGCGGCGGAGCACACCAGGATCGCGCCGTCCATCTGCGCCGCACCGGTAATCATGTTCTTGACGTAGTCGGCGTGGCCGGGGCAGTCAACGTGTGCGTAGTGGCGGTTCGCGGTTTCGTATTCGATGTGCGCGGTGTTGATGGTAATGCCGCGTGCCTTTTCTTCCGGCGCCGCGTCGATTTCATCGTACTTCTTCGCTTCGCCGCCGAACTTCGACGACAGAACCGTGGCGATTGCCGCGGTCAGGGTGGTCTTGCCGTGGTCAACGTGACCGATCGTGCCCACATTCACGTGCGGCTTGGTCCGCTCAAACTTGCCTTTTGCCATTTTCTTTATCCTTCAAAAGAACGATTTATTAAATTATCTGGATTGCGGTCTCCGGCGCTGGCCGGAGACCGTACTGCGGTATTACTTGGCCTTGGCGTTGATGACGGCGTCAGCAACGTTCTTCGGCGCTTCGGAGTAGTGCTTGAATTCCATCGTGTACGTCGCACGACCCTGGGTCAGCGAACGCAGCGTGGTGGAATAGCCGAACATTTCCGACAGCGGGACTTCGGCGCGAATGATCTTGCCGCCGCCCGGGATGTCGTCCATGCCTTGGATCATGCCGCGACGGGAGGACAGGTCACCCATCACGTCGCCCATCTTCTCTTCCGGCGTCTCGACTTCCACGGCCATCATCGGCTCGAGCAGAACCGGGTTGGCCTTGCGGCAGCCATCCTTGAACGCCATCGAACCAGCCATGCGGAACGCGTTTTCGTTCGAGTCCACGTCGTGGTAGGAACCGAAGATCAGCGTAACCTTGACGTCAACGACCGGATAGCCGGCCATCACGCCCGTCGGCAGCGTGTCGATAATGCCCTTCTCGACTGCCGGGATGTATTCGCGAGGAACGACACCGCCCTTGATGGCGTCGACGAACTCAAAGCCCTTGCCCGGCTCTTGCGGCTCGATCTTCAGAACGACGTGACCGTACTGACCGCGGCCACCCGACTGCTTGACGAACTTGCCTTCGATTTCTTCGCAGGTCTTGCGGATGGTTTCGCGGTAGGCAACCTGCGGCTTGCCGACGGTTGCTTCAACGTTGAACTCGCGCTTCATGCGGTCGACGAGAATTTCCAGGTGCAGTTCGCCCATGCCGGAAATAATGGTCTGGCCGGACTCTTCGTCGGTCTTAACACGGAACGACGGATCTTCCTGCGACAGGCGATTGAGCGCAATACCCATCTTTTCCTGGTCAGCCTTGGTCTTCGGTTCGACAGCCTGCGAAATCACCGGCTCCGGGAACACCATGCGCTCGAGCGTGATCACGGATTCTGGATCGCACAGGGTTTCGCCGGTGGTCGCTTCCTTCAGGCCCACTGCAGCAGCGATGTCGCCTGCGCGGACTTCCTTGATTTCTTCGCGCTGGTTGGCGTGCATCTGCAGCAGACGGCCGATACGTTCCTTCTTGCCCTTGACCGGGTTGAAGACGGTGTCGCCGGAGTTCACGACGCCGGAGTACACGCGGAAGAAGATCAGCTGGCCGACGAACGGGTCGGTCATGATCTTGAACGCGAGTGCTGCGAACTTCTCGTTGTCGTCCGCCTTGCGCTCTGCCGGCTCGTCGTTCTCGTCCGTACCCTTGACCGGCGGGATGTCCGTCGGCGCCGGCAGGTATTCGATCACGGCGTCGAGCATGGCCTGCACGCCCTTGTTCTTGAACGCGGTGCCGCACATCATCGGGACGATTTCGCCGGCGATGGTACGCTGGCGGATTGCCTTCTTGATTTCGGCTTCGGTCAGGTCGCCTTCTTCGAGGTACTTGTTCATCAGTTCCTCGGTGGCTTCGGCAGCAGCCTCAACCATCTTTTCGCGCCATTCGTTCGCGGCATCCTTGAGGTTGTCCGGAATGTCGCGATAGTCGAACTTCATGCCCTGGGAAGCGTCGTCCCAGTAGATTGCCTTCATCTTGACGAGGTCGATCACGCCTTCGAAGTTTTCTTCTGCACCGATAGGCACTTGGATGGGCACCGGGTTTGCCTTCAGGCGGGTGCGCATCTGGTCATAGACCTTGAAGAAGTTCGCGCCGGTACGGTCCATCTTGTTGACGAATGCCAGGCGCGGCACGCCGTACTTGTTGGCTTGACGCCACACGGTTTCGGATTGCGGCTGCACGCCACCCACTGCGCAGTACACCATGCATGCGCCGTCCAGGACGCGCATGGAACGCTCCACCTCGATGGTGAAGTCGACGTGGCCCGGGGTGTCGATGATGTTGATGCGGTGCTCGGGGAAGTTGTTTGCCATGCCCTTCCAGAAGCAGGTCGTCGCAGCGGAAGTAATGGTGATGCCGCGCTCTTGTTCCTGCTCCATCCAGTCCATGGTCGCAGCGCCGTCATGCACTTCGCCGATCTTGTGGTTAACACCGGTGTAGTACAGGATACGCTCGGTAGTGGTGGTCTTACCGGCATCGATGTGAGCGGAAATACCGATATTACGGTAGCGCTCGATGGGGGTCTTGCGAGCCATATTCAATCCTAAGTCTTTTAATGGTCGAAAACCGGGCGCCGCTTTTTTTCAAAGATGCACCCGGTTTTAACCGTTTTACATTTCAGAGCCTTCAACGATGCGAAGGCCACTATTCAAACAACTGTTAGAAACGGAAGTGGGAGAATGCCTTGTTGGCTTCTGCCATGCGGTGCACTTCGTCACGCTTCTTCATTGCACCGCCGCGGCCTTCCGCGGCTTCCATCAGTTCACCACCCAGACGCTGCGGCATGGACTTTTCGCTGCGCTTGTTGGCAGCTTCGCGCAGCCAGCGCATGGATAGCGCCATGCGACGGACCGGACGCACTTCGACCGGCACCTGGTAGTTGGCACCGCCGACGCGACGGGACTTCACTTCGACCATCGGCTTGCAGTTGTTGATTGCAGCAGTGAACACTTCCAGCGGATCCTTGCCGGACTTGGTCTTGATGTGGTCAAACGCACCGTAGATGATGTTTTCGGCGACCGATTTTTTACCGGACAGCATCAGGACGTTGACGAACTTCGCGACTTCAACATTGCCGAACTTCGGATCCGGCAGAATTTCCCGCTTGGGGACTTCACGACGACGTGGCATTTCGATTCCTTTCACTCTTCAGTTGAGCGCCGGCACAGAGTGATTTGCCGCTCGCTCGCGGATGACCATCATGACCACCCACTTACTCGACCCCTAATTTTTATCCTGGGCCGACTCACAATCCGCGCGGTGAAGCACCTGCGGAAAACCTGATTACTTCTTGGCTGCGCCAGCCTTTGCACGCTTCGCGCCGTACTTCGAACGCGCTTGCTTACGATCCTTGACGCCCTGGGTATCCAGTGCACCGCGAACCATGTGGTAACGCACACCCGGCAAGTCCTTCACACGGCCGCCGCGAATGAGCACGACGCTGTGTTCTTGCAGGTTGTGGCCTTCACCACCGATGTACGAAATGACTTCGAAACCGTTGGTCAGGCGCACCTTGGCAACCTTACGGAGCGCCGAGTTCGGCTTCTTCGGGGTCGTGGTGTACACGCGGGTGCAAACACCGCGCTTTTGCGGGCTGTTTTCCAGCGCCGGCGATTTGCTCTTGGCGTGTGCGGAAACACGCGGCTGGCGAATCAGTTGATTGATGGTTGGCATCGGTCTTTAATCCAACAAAATAACTGCGTTAACAAAAATACAGCCCCGAAATCGATTGTCCGGGACCAGGAGGGAAAATCTGCGCGCTGAACAGGTGTTACGGCGCTTCGATTCGGGCAAGGGATAAGCGTTGCTGAAGGTGGGAAATACAGACCAAAGAACGCTTAGGCCTAGGAAAGCCTAAAATCGAGAACTCGCGAGTATATCCCTGTTGATTCGGGCAGTCAACGGGTAATGCAGGAGCAGATTCAAGCGTATTGGGGGATTCCACTTGCTTACTGCCGTTCGAGCCGAGTCATGAAGTGGGCGCTTACAATGTGGCCGATATATGTTTTCAATGGCGACGGCAGATTTCTCAGCATAAACTCTTGTTGATGCGGAGACCCCCTCCCCGCTCTTTCGTTTCCGGTAAGCCCATGCGTGCGCTGTTGCGTCCTCCCGCCCTGTTTGTCGTCCTCACCTATCTTTTACTGTCGGCGGTGCCTTTTTTACCCTTGCTGTTTGGCCGGCCCGTAGAGACGGCAGGACAAGTCCTTGCCATTGAATTCGTTGCCTGGCTGGCAATTTGGGCCGCGTTCGCCCGTCCGGCATGGTTCCACTGGCTCCTGTTACCGGCCTTCGTGCTTGTGCCGGTCGAGCTGTACCTGCAAGCCTACTTCAACCAAGGCATCTCGGCACATCACCTTGGGATCATCGCAGAAACCAGCCCGAAGGAGTCGATGGAATTCCTGGGCTACAAGGTGTGGCTGCTGGCAGGCGCGCTGCTTGCCTCCCTTTTCTGGTGGGCATGGAGTTGGCGGGCGGCATGTCGTGCGCCGGAATTGAACTGGGGCGACGACTCGCGCTGGATCACGATCGCCCTTCTGTCCTGCGCTCTCGGCACGTGGATGTATGAAGACCGGTTCGGGCTGGAGAAAGCCAAGGCATCTGCCCCGACCGCACGCAAATCCTCTGCCCTTCCGCCCTTGCCCGCCTGGGCAGAAGTACCATTCGATGCAAAGGCATTTGCACGGTCCTGGCCTTTCGGGCTGTCCGTTCGTGGTCAGGAGTTCTGGAAGGAGCGACGCTATCTGGCGGAGTTGGCGCAACGCAGCGGGGCGTTTTCGTTCGGTGCGCAGCAAGCACAAGCGATCGAGCTGCCGCAAACCGTTGTCATGGTGATCGGTGAGTCGTCACGTTACGACCGCTGGAGCCTGAACGGGTACAAGCGCGAGACGAATCCGCTGCTGAAGAAGGAAGCCAATCTGGTCAGCCTGTCCAACGTCGTCACTGCGGTTTCGGCCACGCGGCTGTCAGTACCGGTGCTCGTTTCACGCAAGCCGGCGCGCATGAGCCTGCAGGCGGGTTTTGCCGAGAAATCCTTCCTGACAGCGTTCAAGGAAGCGGGTTTCAAGACCTGGTGGCTATCCAACCAGATGACCTTTGGGCAGTTCGATACGCCGGTGTCTGTGTTTGCGCAGGAAGCGGATGTCACGCAGTTCCTCAACCTGGGGGGCTTTTCGACGCACGCCAGCTTCGACGATATCCTTCTGGCTCCGCTGCAGGCTGCGATGGCTGATGCATCGCCCAAAAAGCTGATTGTGCTGCACACGCTTGGCAACCACTGGAACTACAGCCATCGCCATCCGAAAGACTTCGACAAGTGGCAGCCGTCGCTGTTCGGCGTGGCCAGTCCTGACTACAACAATCGCGCGATCAAGGAACCGCTGAACAACAGCTATGACAATTCGATCCTGTATACGGACTGGTTCCTTTCGGAAGTCATCGCAAGGCTCAAGTCGTCATCGCACATGGCGCTGATGATGTATGTGTCGGACCACGGGCAGACGCTTTACGACGGCAATTGCGGGTATGCCTTCCATGGACACAACACGCAGTTCGAATTCCACGTGCCAGCGCTGGTGTGGTACTCGGACCTCTACCGTGCTACGCATCCAGCAAAGGTCAATCAGCTGATTCGCAACAAGCGGGCAAAACTGGCGACGGAGAATGTGTTCCACAGTCTGGTCGACATGGCCGATATCCGCTACGACGGCGAACAGCTGGAACGCAGCTTCGTCAGCAGGGAATTCAAACAGCACAAGCGCTACGTCGACAGCTATGGCTGGACGGACTACGACAATGCCACATTCAAGGGCGATTGCCGCGAGGTGATTGACCGAGGGACGCCGCTAAAGCAGGACAAGTAGGCATCACACAAACAAAAACGGCGCCAGGGTTGCCCCTGGCGCCGTTTCTTTTATCGATCGAAAATCGATCAGCCTTCTTCGCCTTCCGGAGTGCCATTGCCATCGGCCGTGACTTCCTCGGTCGATGCACGTGCCTGCTCCTCGGCGTGCAGCAGCGCGGTGCGCTCTTCGGCTTCCCAGGTTTCCTTTTCCTTGCGGGCACGGTGGTAAGCCAGGCCGGTACCAGCCGGGATCAGGCGGCCGACGATGACGTTTTCCTTCAGGCCGCGCAGGCCATCCTTCTTGCCCATGATCGCAGCTTCGGTAAGCACGCGGGTGGTTTCCTGGAACGACGCGGCGGAGATGAACGAATCCGTCGACAGCGATGCCTTGGTAATACCGAGCAGCACGTTCTCGTACGTCGCCGGACGCTTGTTCTCGGCAATGACGCGATCGTTTTCGTCCAGCAGTTCCGAACGCTCGACCTGCTCGCCAGGGATGTAGGACGTATCGCCTGCATCGACAACCTGCACGCGGCGCAGCATCTGGCGGACGATCACTTCAATGTGCTTGTCGTTGATCTTCACACCCTGCAAACGGTACACGTCCTGGACTTCGTCGACGATGTAACGTGCCAGCGCTTCGATACCCAAGAGGCGCAGGATGTCTTGGGGATCGGCCGGGCCGTCCACAATCATTTCGCCCTTGTTCACCACCTGGCCGTCGTGCACCAGCACTTGCTTGTCCTTGGTAATCAGGAACTCGTGCTTGTTGCCGTCCATGTCGGTGATTTCCAGGCGCTGCTTGCCCTTGGTCTCTTTGCCGAATGCCACCGTACCGGTGACTTCCGCCAGCATGCCTGCATCCTTCGGCGAACGTGCTTCGAACAGTTCGGCCACGCGCGGCAGACCGCCGGTAATGTCACGGGTCTTCTGCGATTCGGTCGGGATACGTGCAAGCACTTCACCGACGGAAACCAACTGGCCGTCCTTCACGGTGATCAGCGCGCCGACCTGGAATCCGATGGTCACGGCGTGTTCGGTGCCGGCGATCTTCACTTCCTCGCCCTTTTCGTTCAGCAGTTTCACCTGCGGACGAACCACCTTGCTGGAGGAGCCGCGACGCTTCGCATCGATAACCACCAGGGTGGACAGACCGGTCACTTCGTCGATCTGCTTCGCAACGGTCACGCCTTCTTCGACGTTCTCGAACTTCACGGTACCGGAGTACTCGGTGATGATCGGGCGGGTCAGCGGATCCCAGGTTGCCAGCGCGGTGCCGGCCTTGATGACGAGGCCATCCTTGACCAGCAGGGTCGCGCCGTACGGCACCTTGTGACGCTCGCGCTCACGGCCGTGGTCGTCGGTGATCAGCACTTCGCCGGAACGGGAAATGACGATCTGCTCGCCCTTGCCGTTGGTGACGTAGCGCATGGTCACGGTAAAGCGGACCGTGCCGTTCGACTTGGCTTCCACGGAAGAAGCGACCGCTGCACGCGATGCCGCACCACCGATGTGGAAGGTACGCATCGTAAGCTGGGTACCCGGTTCGCCGATCGACTGCGCAGCAACCACACCGACTGCTTCGCCGGAGTTAACCAGCATGCCGCGGCCGAGATCGCGGCCGTAGCACTTGGCGCACAGGCCGTAGCGGGTGTCGCAGGTCAGCGGCGTGCGGACCTTCACTTCGTCGATGCCGAGGCGTTCGATTTCTTCGACTGCATCTTCGTCCAGCAGGGTGCCCGCTTCGTACTGGGTTTCCTGGGTTTCCGGATTGACGACATCGGTTGCAGCCACACGGCCGAGGATACGGTCGCGCAGGGCTTCGATGACTTCACCGCCTTCGACCAGCGCCTTCATGGACGCACCGTTGGAGGTGCCGCAATCGTCTTCGATCACGACCAGATCCTGGGTCACGTCGACCAGACGGCGGGTCAGGTAACCGGAGTTCGCGGTCTTCAGCGCCGTATCGGCCAGACCCTTACGGGCACCGTGCGTCGAGATGAAGTACTGCAGAACGTTCAGGCCTTCGCGGAAGTTCGCGGTAATCGGTGTTTCGATAATGGAGCCGTCCGGCTTCGCCATCAGGCCGCGCATACCGGCCAGCTGGCGGATCTGGGCGGCGGAACCGCGCGCTCCGGAGTCGGCCATCATGTAAATCGCGTTGAACGATTCCTGGGTGCCCTTGGTGCCGTCGCGCTTGATGACGTCTTCAACCTTGAGCTGCTCCATCATCGCCTTGCCGACTTCGTCACCGGCCTTGCCCCAGATGTCCACCACCTTGTTGTAGCGTTCGCCCGCGGTGACCAGACCGGACGCATACTGCTGTTCGATCTGCTTCACTTCGTGCTCGGCCTGGGCAATGAGCGTGACCTTCTGCGGCGGTACGAGCATGTCGTCTACGCAAATGGAGATACCGGCGCGGGTCGCGAGGCGGAAGCCCGACTGCATCAGCTGGTCGGCAAACACCACGGTGGCGCGCAGACCGCACTTGCGGAAGGACGTGTTGATGAGCTTCGAGATTTCCTTCTTCTTCAGGGCGCGGTTCAGCACGGTGAACGGCAGGCCCTTCGGCAGGATTTCCGACAGGATGGCACGACCGACCGTGGTCTCGTAACGCTTGACCGTCTGCACGAATTCGCCGGTCGCCGGATCCTTCGGGAACTCGACGATACGAACGGTGATACGGGTCGTCAGTTCGACTTCCTTGTTGTCGTACGCACGGATGACTTCCGACACATCGCGGAACATCATGCCTTCGTTCTTGCCGTTGATCTTTTCACGCGTGGCGTAGTACAGACCCAGCACGATATCCTGCGACGGCACGATCGACGGTTCGCCGTTCGACGGGAACAGGATGTTGTTGGAGGCCAGCATCAGGGTGCGGGCTTCCATCTGTGCTTCGATCGACAGCGGAACGTGGACAGCCATCTGGTCGCCGTCGAAGTCAGCGTTGAACGCCGCGCAGACGAGCGGATGCAGCTGGATCGCCTTGCCTTCGATCAGGACCGGCTCGAACGCCTGGATACCAAGGCGGTGCAGCGTCGGTGCGCGGTTCAGCAGGACCGGATGTTCGCGGATGACTTCTTCCAGGATGTCCCACACCACCGGCTCTTGCACCTCGACCAGCTTCTTCGCGGCCTTGATGGTGGTTGCGAGACCCATCAGTTCCAGCTTGTTGAAGATGAAGGGCTTGAACAGTTCGAGCGCCATCAGCTTCGGCAGGCCGCACTGGTGCAGCTTGAGCTGCGGACCGACCACGATGACCGAACGGCCGGAGTAGTCGACGCGCTTGCCCAGCAGGTTCTGACGGAAGCGACCACCCTTGCCCTTGATCATTTCAGCAAGCGACTTCAGCGGACGCTTGTTGGCGCCGGTCATCGCCTTGCCGCGGCGGCCATTGTCGAGCAGTGAGTCGACGGCTTCCTGCAGCATGCGCTTTTCGTTGCGCGTGATGATTTCCGGAGCGCGCAGTTCCATCAGGCGCTTCAGGCGGTTGTTACGGTTGATGACGCGACGATACAGATCGTTCAGGTCGGAGGTGGCGAAACGGCCGCCGTCCAGCGGAACCAGCGGACGCAGTTCCGGCGGCAGCACCGGCAGCACTTCCATGATCATCCAGTCCGGCTTGATGCCGGAACGCTGGAAGGCCTCGAGCACCTTCAGGCGCTTGGCGTACTTCTTGATCTTGGCTTCGGACTTGGAATCCTTCAGCTCCTGGCGCAGCGTTTCCACTTCGCGGTCGATATCGATCGAACGGAGCAGTTCGCGGACGCCTTCCGCACCCATGAATGCGACGAAGTCATCGCCGTACTCTTCGTACTTGGCGGCGTAATCGTCTTCCGACATGATCTGGCACTTCTTCAGCGGGGTCATTCCGGGGTCGGTCACGACATATGCTTCGAAGTACAGCACGCGCTCGATATCGCGCAGCGTCATGTCGAGCACCATGCCCAGGCGCGACGGCAGCGACTTCAGGAACCAGATGTGTGCAGTCGGCGAGGCCAGTTCGATGTGGCCCATGCGCTCGCGACGCACCTTGGCCAGCGTGACTTCAACGCCGCACTTTTCGCAGATGACGCCGCGGTGCTTCAGGCGCTTGTACTTGCCGCACAGGCACTCGTAGTCCTTGATCGGGCCAAAGATCTTGGCGCAGAACAGGCCGTCACGCTCCGGCTTGAAGGTACGGTAGTTGATGGTTTCCGGCTTCTTGACTTCGCCGTAGGACCAGGAACGGATTTTCTCAGGCGATGCGAGGCCGATCTTGATCGCATCGAATTGTTCGCTTTGCTGTACTTGCTTGAATAGATCGAGCAGTGCTTTCATTTCTCTCACTCCAGTGTGGCGTGAATGACGCTTGGCAGCGCGGTGTGAACTTGGTGAATCGCTATTACCCTGTTCGCATCGCCGGGAGAGCCCTTCACCACGCCGTGATGAGAGTTCCGTCGATACCGGGAGCGGTCATCGCATTCCCACGTTGCCGAAATCTGTTTGCCCGCCGGCGCATACGTGATGCGGCCGGCGGGCCTTTCCTTCCTTAGTCCCTCTCGAGATCGATATCGATACCCAGCGAGCGGATTTCCTTCACGAGAACGTTGAAGGATTCCGGCATGCCGGCGTCGATAACGTGATCGCCCTTGACCAAGTTCTCGTACACCTTGGTACGACCGGTGACGTCGTCCGACTTGACGGTGAGCATTTCCTGCAGCACGTAGGACGCGCCATAGGCTTCCAGTGCCCAGACTTCCATTTCGCCGAAACGCTGGCCGCCGAACTGCGCCTTGCCGCCCAGCGGCTGCTGGGTAACGAGCGAGTACGGACCGGTGGAACGGGCGTGCATCTTGTCGTCGACCAGGTGGTGCAGCTTGAGCACGTGCATGTAGCCGACCGTGACGGTGCGCTCGAAGGCTTCGCCAGTGCGGCCGTCGTACATCGTGACCTGGTTCTTCGACGGCGTCATGCCGAGGTTCTTGGCGATGTCATCCGGATAGGCGAGGTCGAGCATGCGGCGGATTTCGTCTTCATGCGCGCCATCGAACACCGGCGTCGCGAACGGCACGCCATGCTTCAGGTTGTTCGCCAGTGCCAGGATCTCGTCATCGCTGAAGCTGTCGAGGTCTTCCGATTTGCCGGACTCGTTGTAGATCGTGGTCAGGAACTTGCGCAGTTCAGCTGCCTTCGCCTGCTGCTGCAGCATCTCGCCGATACGCAGGCCCAGGCCCTTGGAGGCCCAGCCCAGGTGCACTTCGAGAACCTGACCGACGTTCATACGGGACGGAACGCCCAGCGGATTCAGTACGATGTCGGCCGGGGTACCGTCCGCCATGTAGGGCATGTCTTCCACCGGAACGATACGCGAGACCACACCCTTGTTACCGTGGCGGCCCGCCATCTTGTCGCCAGGCTGCAGGCGACGCTTCACGGCGAGGTAGACCTTGACCATCTTCTGCACGCCCGGCGGCAGTTCATCGCCCTGGGTGAGCTTCTTGCGCTTCTCTTCGAAGGCGAGGTCGAACTGGTGACGCTTCTCGGCGATGGATTCCTTGATCGCTTCCAGCGCGGCTGCCATGTCGTCATCCGCCGGGCGGATGTCGAACCAGTGGTACTTGTCCAGGTCGTCCAAGTATTCCTTGGTGATCTGCGTACCCTTGGCGAGCTTCTTCGGGCCACCGTTGACGACCTTGCCGATCAACATCTTCTCGAGACGCTGGAAGGCATCGCCTTCCACGATACGCAGCTGGTCGTTCAGGTCGAGGCGATAGCGCTTCAGTTCGTCGTCGATGATCTGCTGTGCGCGCTTGTCGCGCGGGATGCCTTCGCGGGTGAACACCTGCACGTCGATGACGGTGCCGACCATGCCGGATGGCACGCGCAGCGAGGTGTCCTTCACGTCGGACGCCTTTTCGCCGAAGATCGCGCGCAGCAGCTTCTCTTCCGGCGTCAGCTGGGTTTCGCCCTTCGGCGTCACCTTACCGACCAGCACGTCGCCGGCTTCGACTTCCGCGCCGATGTACACGATGCCAGACTCGTCGAGGCGGGCAAGCTGGTTTTCAGCGAGGTTCGAGATGTCGCGGGTGATTTCTTCCGCGCCAAGCTTGGTGTCACGGGCAACGACGGACAGTTCTTCGATGTGGATCGAGGTGTAACGGTCGTCTGCAACCACACGCTCCGAGATCAGGATCGAGTCCTCGAAGTTGTAGCCGTTCCACGGCATGAACGCCACCAGCATGTTCTGGCCGAGCGCGAGTTCGCCGAGGTCGGTCGATGCGCCGTCGGCGATGACGTCACGCTTGGACACACGGTCGCCGACCTTCACGATCGGGCGCTGGTTGATGTTGGTGTTCTGGTTGGAACGGGTGTACTTGATCAGGTTGTAGATGTCCACACCGACTTCGCCCGCTGCCGCTTCATCATCGTTCACACGAATCACGATACGGCCGGCGTCAACGTAGTCAACGATACCGCCGCGCAACGCTTGCACAGTGGTGCCAGAGTCGACCGCAACGGTGCGCTCGACACCGGTACCGACAAATGCCTTCTCGGGACGCAAGCAGGGAACTGCCTGGCGTTGCATGTTGGCACCCATCAATGCGCGGTTCGCGTCATCGTGCTCGAGGAACGGGATCAGCGAGGCTGCGACCGACACGACCTGGCCCGGGGCCACGTCCATGTACTGGACGCGTTCCGGCGACACGAGGATGGTTTCGCCAGCCTGACGCGCGGACACCAGTTCATCGGACAGCTTGCCTTCCTTGTCGATGGTCGCGTTCGCCTGGGCGATCACATAGCGGCCTTCTTCGATCGCGGACAGGTAGTCGATCTGGTTGGTAACGCCGCTGTTGTCGACCTTGCGGTACGGTGTTTCGAGGAAGCCGTATTCGTTCAGTCGGGCATACAGCGCCAACGAATTGATCAGGCCGATGTTCGGACCTTCCGGCGTTTCAATCGGACACACGCGGCCGTAGTGGGTCGGGTGCACGTCGCGCACTTCGAAGCCTGCGCGTTCGCGGGTCAGACCGCCCGGGCCAAGTGCCGAAACGCGGCGCTTGTGGGTGATTTCCGACAGCGGATTGGTCTGGTCCATGAACTGCGACAGCTGCGACGATCCGAAGAACTCACGGATGGCAGCCGAGATCGGCTTGGAGTTGATCAGGTCGTGCGGCATCAGGTTGTCGGCTTCGGCCTGGCCCAGACGCTCCTTGACGGCGCGCTCGACGCGGACGAGGCCGGCACGGAACTGGTTCTCCGCCAGTTCGCCAACGCAGCGAACACGGCGATTGCCGAGGTGGTCGATATCGTCCACTTCGCCGCGGCCGTTGCGCAGTTCGACCAGGATCTTGATGACAGCGAGGATGTCCTCGTTCGACAGCGTCATCGTACCGGTCAGTTCATCGCGGCCAATGCGGCGGTTGAACTTCATGCGGCCGACCGCGGACAGGTCGTAACGCTCTTCGCTGTAGAACAGGCCGTTGAACAGTGCCTCGACGGACTCTTCGGTCGGCGGTTCGCCAGGACGCATCATGCGGTAGATCGCGACGCGCGCGGCCATCTGGTCGACGGTGTCGTCCATGCGCAGGGTTTGCGAGATGTACGCGCCCTGGTCCAGGTCGTTGGTATAAAGCGTCTGGATCCCGGACACGCCGGCGTCGCGCAGGCGGGCCAGGCTTTCTTCGGTCAGCTCGTCGTTGGCATTGGCGATGATTTCGCCGGTTTCGGCGTCGACGATGTTCTTCGCCAGCACGCGGCCCAGCAGGTAGTCTTCCGGCACGGAGATGTGCTTGATGCCGGCGCCTTCGATTTCACGGACGTGCTTGGCGTTGATGCGCTTGTCCTTGGCGACAATGACCTTGCCGGACTTGTCGGTGATATCGAAGCGAGCAACTTCACCGCGCAGGCGATCGGAAACGAACTCCATCTCGCCGCCTTCCGCACGGAGAGTGAAGTTGTCGAACACAAAGAAGTTCGCGAGGATCTGCTCCGGCGTCATGCCGATGGCCTTCAGCAGGATCGTGACCGGCATCTTGCGGCGACGGTCGACGCGGAAGAACAGGATGTCCTTCGGGTCGAATTCGAAGTCGAGCCAAGAGCCGCGGTAAGGAATGATACGCGCGGAGAACAGCAGCTTGCCGGACGAATGCGTCTTGCCGCGGTCGTGCTCGAAGAACACGCCCGGCGAACGGTGCAGCTGCGACACGATCACGCGCTCGGTGCCGTTGATGACGAACGAACCATTTGCCGTCATGAGCGGCAGTTCGCCCATGTACACTTCCTGTTCCTTCATTTCCTTCACGACGGGCTTGGTCGGCGATTCCTTGTCCAGGATGACCAGGCGCACCTTCGCACGCAGCGGCGAAGCGAAGGTCAGGCCACGCTGTTGGCACTCTTTTACGTCAAAGGGCGGATCACCCAACACATACGACAGAAACTCTAGCCGTGCGAAACCGTTGTGGGATACGATGGGGAAAATCGAGGTGAAGGCGGATTGCAAGCCTTCGTTCTTGCGTGCGGACGCTGCTTTATCGGCCTGCAGGAAGCTCAAGTAGGACTCGAGCTGGGTCGCCAGCAGGAACGGAACGTTGTGGACGTTAGCGCGCTTCGCGAAGGACTTGCGAATACGCTTCTTCTCAGTAAATGAGTAGTGCATGGACACTCCGTGAGTGACAGGAAGGATGGAGAATTCAGGACTCGCCGGCGACATTCACGCCACCTCTTGCAATCTGCGAAACCTCAAGTCTCGGCCCTTCGGACCTCTCTAGACTACTTTCAGCCTTTTTAGCCGCTCCCGCATACCCGCGTGGGCGAAAAGGCTAAACAAAATTACAAAACGACAAAGGAGCCAAAGCCGAACCCGTCCTTTCGGAAAGGTTCTGAGCTTTGACTCCGGCGATACAGACTCGCCCTGGCAAGCCGAAATTACTTGAGTTCGGCCTTGGCGCCAGCTTCTTCCAGCTTCTTCTTGGCAGCTTCTGCATCTGCCTTGGCGATGCCTTCCTTGACCGGCTTCGGTGCACCGTCGACCAGGTCCTTGGCTTCCTTCAGGCCCAGGCCGGTGATTTCGCGGACTGCCTTGATGACGCCAACCTTGTTCGCGCCGACTTCGGCCAGAACAACGGTGAACTCGGTCTTTTCTTCAGCAGCCGGAGCAGCAGCGCCGCCGCCAGCCGGGCCAGCGACTGCCATTGCAGCAGCGGAAACACCAAACTTCTCTTCGAACGCCTTGACCAGGTCATTCAGTTCCATCACGGACATCTGACCTACTGCTTCAAGGATATCGTCTTTGCTAATTGCCATTTGAAACTCCTAAATTTTGATTCGGTAATTACATCTGATCGGTATTGACGCGGAATGCAAAGCACGCGGATTACGCTGCTTCGGATTCCTTCTTGGCTGCAAGTGCAGCCAGTGCGCGGGCAAAGCCGGAAACCGGAGCCTGCATCACACCCAGCAACTGGGCGATGAGGACTTCACGGCTCGGGATGCTTGCCAATGCAGTCACGCCCGCTTTATCGAGCGATTTTCCTGCATAGTTACCTGCCTTGATAACCAGTTTGTCGTTGGTCTTTGCAAAGTCGTGAACGACTTTAGCGGCGGCAACGGCGTCCTCGGAGATCGAGTAGATCAACGGACCGGTCATTTCGGAGGCAAGGCCAGCAAACGGCGTGCCTTCGACGGCGCGACGTGCGAGCGTGTTTTTCAACACGCGCATGTACACACCCTGGGCACGCGCTTTGGCGCGCAGTTGCGTCAAGGAACCAACCTGGATGCCACGGTATTCGGCCACGACGATAGTCTGCGCAGTTGCAACCTTTGCGGAGACTTCGGCGACGACGGCCTTCTTGTCATTCAGATTGAGACTCAAGATCAACCTCCAAAAGTGATGTTCGGCAAATGCCTTACATCGTTTCGAACACGGCGTCCGAAGTTAGGAGTTCAGGCTAGCGGACTAGCTTTGAGACTGCAAAACTTTTCGGGTTCACCATCTGCGTTGGGTATCGGCGCTTGCGCTGCCGCTGTTTAACTTCGTACACAAAGCTGCATGCACTTGGCCCAACGGTCTTTGACAATCCGGCCCCGTTTCACACTTGCCGAAACGAGACCAGCCCAAAGATTCGCCTCGCGCGCTGTTGCAGCGCGAGGACTTGATTCTTGCTTAAGCAGCCAGGCTGGACTGGTCGACACGCAGGCCTGCGCCCATGGTCGACGAGAGTGCAACCTTGCGCAGGTACACACCCTTGCTGGTTGCCGGCTTGGCCTTGTTCAGCGCATCGATCAGGGCCAACAGGTTGGTCTTGAGATCGGCGTCGCTGAACGACTTGCGACCGATGGTCGCGTGAATGATGCCAGCCTTGTCGGTACGGTACTGAACCTGACCAGCCTTGGCGTTCTTGACTGCAGTCGCGACGTCCGGGGTCACGGTGCCGACCTTCGGGTTCGGCATCATGCCGCGGGGGCCGAGGATCTGACCGAGCGTACCAACGATACGCATGGTGTCCGGCGAAGCGATGACGATGTCGAACGGCATGTCGCCGGCCTTGATGCGCTCTGCCAGGTCTTCCATGCCGACGATGTCAGCACCAGCTGCCTTGGCAGCTTCAGCCTTGTCACCGGAAGCGAACACGGCGACGCGAACGGTCTTGCCGGTGCCTGCGGGCAGGACGACGGAGCCGCGGACAACCTGGTCCGACTTCTTCGCGTCAACGCCGAGTTGCACTGCGACGTCGATGGATTCATTGAACTTGGCGGTTGCGCATTCCTTGATCAGGGCCACGGCCTGGTCAAACGGATACTGCTTGGTGCGGTCAACTTTTGCCTTGATTGCTTGTGCGCGCTTGGACAGTTTTGCCATGATTACAGACCCTCCACCGTGATACCCATGGAACGAGCGGAACCGGCGATCGTGCGCACGGCTGCGTCCATGTCAGCTGCCGTAAGATCCGGCATCTTGGTCGTTGCGATTTCTTCCGCTTGCTTGCGGGTGATCTTGCCGACCTTGTCGGTATGCGGCTTGGCCGAACCCTTCTGGATACCAGCGGCTTTCTTGATCAGGATCGTTGCCGGCGGGGTCTTCATCACGAAGGTGAAGGACTTGTCCGCAAAAGCGGTGATCACGACCGGAATCGGCAGGCCCGGCTCGACGCCTTGCGTCTGCGCATTGAATGCCTTGCAGAATTCCATGATGTTCAGGCCGCGCTGACCCAGGGCCGGACCGATCGGGGGAGACGGGTTTGCTTTACCAGCCGGCACTTGCAGCTTGATAAAACCAATGATTTTCTTTGCCATGATGGCTCCTACGTTGATTGAGTGTTAGCGCCTGTTCGCCCGCTTTGCAGCTGGCTAATTGGGCTCCTCCATGCACTGCTTTCCTGGATTCCGCAGGCCTTCTGGCGTGCGACGCTCCAAGGGGCGTTTGCTGCGAATCGCTTAAAGAACGGCAGGCTTAAACTTTCTCGACCTGGCCAAATTCCAGCTCGACCGGCGTGGCGCGGCCGAAAATGGTGACGGAGACGCGTACGCGCGACTTCTCGTAATTGACTTCTTCAACATTACCGTTGAAGTCGGTGAAGGGACCATCCTTGATGCGGACCAGCTCGCCCACTTCGTACAGAACCTTGGGACGCGGCTTCTCCACACCCTCTTGCATCTGGTGCAGGATCTTGTCAACTTCGTGCGGCGGGATCGGGGTCGGCTTGTTGGACTTGCCGCCGATGAAGCCGGTAACCTTGCTGGTGTTCTTCACCAGGTGCCAGGTCTCGTCGGTCATTTCCATCTCGACCAGGACGTATCCCGGGAAGAAACGACGCTCGGTAACGGACTTCTGGCCATTTTTGACCTCGATGACCTCTTCGGTCGGCACCAGAATCTGGCCGAACTTGTCCTGCATACCGGCGCGCTCGATGCGCTCCATCAAAGCACGTTGCACGCTCTTCTCCATTCCGGAGTAGGCGTGCACCACATACCACCTCTTGTTGCCGGCCGAGGATTGAGCTGCGACCGGAGCGCCTGCTGCGCTGTCTTGCGTGTTCTCGCTCATTACTTTTTCCAGCCCAGGATCAGGTCGTACAACACAAATTCGAGAATCTTGTCGGTGCCCCACAGGAAAATCGCCATGACGAGCACAAAGCCGAAGACGACAGCGGTAATTTGCATCGCCTCCTTGCGCGTCGGCCAGACAACTTTCTTGGCCTCACGGACGGATTCCTTGGCAAAGCCGAGGAAATCGCGACCCGGCTGCGACGTCCATGCAACGCCGACAGCAACCAGCAGGCCGGCGACGAGCGCAATGGCGCGCACGATGGTCGGCTTGCCGGACAAGAGGTAGAAACCGACGACACCCGCGACGACCGCACAAATAGCAAGAGCGACCTTTACCTTGTCGCTCGATGTGCTGACTGTTTCTACGGGTTGGTTAGACATACTTCTTTCTTTCGGTGCCCTGCACCTGTATTAGGTGGCAGGGGCAGAGGGAATCGAACCCCCAACCTTCGGTTTTGGAGACCGACGCTCTGCCAATTGAGCTATACCCCTACGCGAAAAACTTCGCTTGAATTGACAACGCTGCGACGCCGGGGAATTCACCCGGTGCCGCAGCGCAGCGATCAAGGTTTACTCGATGATCTTGGCAACAACGCCGGCGCCGACGGTACGGCCGCCTTCGCGGATTGCGAAGCGCAGACCTTCTTCCATCGCGATCGGGGAGATCAGCTTGACGGTGATCGAAACGTTATCACCCGGCATCACCATTTCCTTGCCGGCCGGCAGCTCGATCGCGCCGGTCACGTCCGTCGTACGGAAGTAGAACTGCGGACGGTAGTT
>NZ_LSTO01000015.1 GCF_002211445.1 Noviherbaspirillum denitrificans
CCCCCGCCCCGACCTCGGCGCGCTGGCATAAGGAGATCGCATGCCATCTCATCGACTGTTCATTGGCGGGGATTGGGTGCATGGCAGCACCTGCCGCGTCGTGCGCAATCCGTCGGACCTGGAGGATGTGGTCGGCGAGTACGACTGCGGCGATGCCGGCCATGTTGACCTTGCGGTGCGGGCGGCTGCGGCGGCACTGCCCGCTTGGTCGCACAGCACGCCACAACAACGCTTCGATGCGCTGGACGCCATCGGCAGCGAAATCCTGGCACGCAAGACGGAGCTGGGTACGCTGCTGGCGCGCGAAGAAGGCAAGGTGCTGGCCGAGGCAATCGGCGAGGTGGCGCGGGCCGGCTACATTTTCAAATTCTTCGCTGGCGAAGCACTGCGCATGGAGGGCATGTCCGTGCCTTCCGTACGCCCTGGCGTCGAGGTAGTGACATCGCGCGAAGCTGCTGGCGTTGTCGGACTGGTGACGCCATGGAATTTTCCCATCGCCATTCCCGCATGGAAGACGGCGCCCGCGCTGGCCTGCGGCAATACTGTCGTATTGAAGCCGTCGGAACTGACGCCCGGCTGCGCGTGGGCACTGGCCGACATCATCTCGCGTGCCGGGCTGCCGCCGGGCGTGTTCAACCTGGTGAACGGCGGCGGCGACGCCGGCGCAGCGCTGGTTGGACATCTCCTCGTGAATGCAGTCAGCTTTACCGGATCGTCTACTGTCGGCCGCAAGATTGCCATGCAATGCGCGGCGGACGGCAAGCGCTGCCAGCTGGAGATGGGCGGCAAGAATCCCTTGCTGGTAATGGACGACGCCGACCTCGAACTGTCTGTCGCCTGCGCCGTCAACGGCGCGTTCTTTTCGACCGGTCAGCGTTGCACAGCGTCGAGCAGGATCATCGTGACACCGGGAATTTATTCGCGTTTCGTCGAGGTGTTGGCAAGCCGTACACGCACACTGCGCGTCGGGCATGCGCTTGCGCCCGGCACCGAAATCGGCCCGGCGGTCGACGAGCGGCAACTGGAAAAGAACCGCAGCTACGCCGCGCTGGCGGAACAGGAGGGCGGACGCGTGCTGGCTGCAGGACAGCTCCCCGACTCCGCCCATCGCGGCCACTACTTCGCGCCGCTGCTGGTGACCAACGATATGCCGGCTGCACGCCTGAACCGGGAAGAAGTATTCGGGCCGGTCGCCACCGTGATGCGCGCGCATGACTTCGACCACGCACTGGAGCTGGCTAATGACACGCCATTCGGCCTGTCAGCCGGGATCTGCACGCAATCCCTTGCGCTGGCTTCGCGGTTCCGGCAAAAGGCGCAGGCGGGGATGGTCATGGTCAATGCGCCCACCGCTGGCGTGGACTATCACGTCCCGTTCGGCGGAGCCAAGGCGTCCAGCATGGGGCCGCGGGAACAGGGCCGGGCGGCGCTGGAGTTCTATACGAAGGTCAAGACGCATTACATCGCGCCGTAAGTCCGACTGCGCATGATTTCCATCATCGACACCCGTGCGGACGGCGCGCGCATGCGGCTGGTACTGGAAGGCGGCCCTGACCTGGGCCGCGGCCCGCTTTCCAAGCGGGCGCAGTGCCTTCTTCAGTGGCATGAGCACTTCCGCGTTGCCGTGCTGGCTGATACCAGGGATACCCCGGGCATCGCCGGCGCACTGTTATGTGAACCGCACGCTCCCGGCTGCAGCGCGGGGCTGATCGTCTTCGACTCCGACGGCCTTCTGCCGCTGTCCGGGGCAGGTTTGGTCGGACTGACCTTGGCGCTCGCCCGGTTGGGACGAATCGTCGCAGGGAGGCACCGGTTTGAGACTGCCTCCGGCATGGTCGACGTCCTGTTGCACGGCGACGGCAGTGTCTCCATTCCCGGCGGCCGGCAGGGGAGCGCGGAAGGCGTCTATTCACCGGCAGCCTTCAGCCACGCGGGAATTTCAATCCATTCATATAAAAGCACCGAACGCTTCTTGCGCCCGGGCCAGTGGAAAGGACGATCCAGGTCGTGCTTCCGTACGGCTGCAGTTCGTTAAATCCCACCTGCAGGCATCCCTGTTACGCAAGCATTGAAGCACTCGAGATCAAGCAGCGGTTTACCCGTCAGATCGCCGAAATGCCGCGGAGCCATATACCGAATAATAGGAGCGCCTCTCTTCCCACCATCGCCCGCTCGGGGACCTAAATCCATTTTCCGAACTAACTGCACGCGGCACTTCCATGCCCTCTTGCACAAGTAGCCGCATCAATGAACCGCTGCAAGCTAGCAGAAATATGAGTCAACCGCTTGCAGTTAGTTCGTTGTATAGGCTAGAGTATGACTTAGCGTTTTAGCCTGCGCTTCCCCGCCCTGCCAACCTTTGCCCCGATTCGCCCATGACGAACCACTCGCTCTTCTCGACCCCGGAAGCGCAGTCGCTCGAAGAGCGGCTGATGCACTGCTTTGAAGAATGGCTCGCCGATCGCCAGTCTGGCTCCGGCAGGGCCAGGTCGCATCGCCCGCTGAGTGACAAGTCCGCCGCCGTCTACCGCGACATGTGGCGCGCCTTTGCCGTCTTTTGCGCCGACCGCTCGCTCGGCCTGCACCAAGTCGAAGCAGCCGACCTCGCCGCCCTCCTCCGCTTGCGCGCGGCGATGGCATCCGGTGACTCGGCGAATCGCGCAACGGCGCACAGGCAGCTGAACTTGCGTTATGCCCGCCGCTTCCTCACGCTGATCCAGTGGGTGTCCGGTTTCCAGGACGACGCCGTTGGCGGTCGCGCGAACCAGGCGGCGCGAACGATGCTGGAGCAACCGCAGTACAAGTACGCGAATGCGTCGGACAAGGATCCCCTGCCCGATTTCCTCACCGATGAACAGGCTGACCGCCTGATCGCCTTCATCACGCAACCGGTCGCCGACGATGCCGACGACGCTTCCATGAAATGGAATGCGATGCGCAACCGCACTGCTGCCGCCCTGATGATGGGCGGAGGCTTGACCCCGGGTGATGTGCGGAACCTGCTGCTGGACGGTGTTGCCACCCAGGCCGGCATTCCCTGGAAATTGTCCTTACCCGGGAACGGAAATTTCCCCGCGCGCGAAACCCCGCTGGCACCGTGGGCCGGCCGGCAGCTGGCAGCATGGCTGACAGTGCGCAAGGAGCATGGGATCGCCGGCGACTTCGCCCTTCCGGGACGGCGCTCGGGCAGCCAATGGTCGGAGGTGGGTTGTTATGAAACGACACGCGACGTACTCGAGCAGGCGGGACTGGGCGATCTGAAGGGCGGCGTCTTCAAGCTCAGGCACACGTTCGCGCTGCGCCAGCTTGCAAATGGCCGGGAAGAAAAGGATGTCGCACGCTGGCTTGGACTGCTGGACATCAATGGCATGGCGCGCTACCGCCGCGTGCTGCATGCGCCGGTCGAGGTGGTGTAGCCGGCGCGAAACGACCGGATCTGGCAAACTGAAAAGTCACGGTGAGCTGCACGGTGAGGTGACCACCCGGTGCACGCACGGCTCGCCATATTTTCAATTCAAGCGTCGAGGCAAGTTCAATCCAATGAAATCGTTTGTGATATTCAAAGTCGGCGATACGTTTCCGAGTCTCTCGGCGCAGCTGGGTGATTTTGACCGCTGGATCATCAATGGCATCGGTCCCTCCACACTTCCAGTGACGGTAGTTGACCCACGTACGGAAAATGCACTGCCCGACATGGACAAGGTCGCCGCCGCCGTCGTCACCGGCTCGCACAGCATGGTGTCCGATCGCGCGCCGTGGAGCGAGAATCTGGCAGCGTGGCTGCGTTCGGCAGTGGAAGAAAATATTCCCGTGCTCGGCATCTGCTATGGCCACCAGCTCCTTGCACACGCGCTTGGCGGCGAGGTCGGCTACCACCCAGACGGCATCGAGCTTGGCACAGTATGCGTTTCCCGGACCAAGGCCGCAAACGACGACCCGCTGTTTGGAGGCTTGCCCGACGAATTTCCGGCTCACGTCGTGCACCGGCAAAGCGTCCTCCGCCTGCCCCCAGGAGCCGTTCGGCTGGCATGCAACGATTTCGAGCCGCACCACGCATTTCGTGCAGGTGAGATCGCGTGGGGTGTGCAATTCCATCCGGAGTTCAGCGCGGATGCAATGTCAGGCTATGTCACTGAGCTGACGGATGCGTCAAAGCCGGGCGCGCTTCCGCGCGATTCCATTTCAGGGCAAGTACGTGCGACATCGGAGGCAGCTTCACTGTTGCCGCGGTTCGCAAGTCTTGTCGCGAAGCGCATGGATGCGCAAGCTTGAAGCGGAATCACGCCGCAATGGATTGAAACGCCGCTTCAATATCGGCGGCCGTTTCCTGAAGATGCTTCAGGAACACGGACGCAATCGGGGACAGGCGTTTTCCTTTCGGGTAAAGCACCCACCAGTTCGAATGGATCGGCATGCCTTTCACAGGCAAGATCGCCAGCGACTCGGCTTCGAAGTGCATGCCGAGCGCATGGACGGAGATGATGCCGATACCCAGTCCACTTGCAACGGCCTGTTTCACCGCCTCGTTACTTCCCAACTCAAGCCGCACCTTGGGCTTGAACCCGTTTTCCCGAAAGAAGGCGTCGCAAGCAAGCCGGGTTCCGGATCCGGACTCGCGCAAAATGAATGATTGCTCTGCCAGTTCCTGCAGTGCCAGCCTTTTCTTGCGTTTGAATGCGTAATCCGCCGGCACGATCAACACCAGCGGGTTCGAGAGAAACGCATACCGTTCGAGTTCCAGGTCTTCCGGCGGCATCGACAGGATGTTCAAGTCATCCATGTTCTGGCGCAGACGCGCGACAACGCCGTCACGATTGAGCACCTGCAGCGAAATGTCGATCTCAGGATACTGGGCGCAAAAGCTGCCGAGGATGCGCGGGATGAAATACTTCGCCGTACTTGCCACCGCCACGCGCAAGCGTCCCTTGGTGTGGCCTTTCATCGCTTCGATCGACTGCTCGAAACGCGCCCAATCATCAGACATGCTGCGCGCGGTTTCTGCCAACTGCTCGCCCGCGGACGTCAGATAGAGCGTCTTTCCCACTTGCTCGTACAGCGGCAAGCCAACCGCGTCGGACAATTCTTTCAGCTGCATGGAAGCCGTGGGCTGCGTGATGTGACAGGCTCTCGCCGCAGCCGTCACGCTGCGATGCTCGGCCAGTGACAGAAAGATCTGCAGTTGGCGGAAAGTGACATGCATAGATAATTCTCTATATATTGTATAGATATTATCGATTTTACTAGATATTCCGCAGGAAATATGATGCCGCGGCCCTCAACAAACGTGCAACGCGTGTATGCAGAATTTCCTCGATCCAGTCATCTTGTTTTTCCTGTTCGGCATGTTCGCCGGGAGTGTGAAGTCCAACCTGGAAATCCCGCCACAGATTGGCCGGTTTCTGTCGCTGTACCTGCTGATGGCGTTAGGACTCAAGGGTGGATTCGCACTGGCGAAGTCCGGTCTGGGCGCTGACATCCTGACGCCGCTGGCATGCGCAATTTTTTTGGCATTCTCGATTCCGCTGATTGGCTATTGGCTGCTCAAGAAAATCCTCCGCAGCTTCGACGCTGCCGCATTGGCGGCGACCTATGGCTCGGTCAGTGCCGTGACCTTCATCACCGCCACGCAGTACCTGGACAAGCACGACGTGGCGTTTGGTGGGCACATGGCGGCGGCGATGGCATTGATGGAATCCCCCGCGATCCTGGTGTCCCTGGTGTTTGCCAGCGTGCTGCGACAGCGCGAGGTTGCGGCATCCGGATTCACTATCTCCCAAGGCGCCGTCGTGCTGGGTGCCGGAAACGGCCCTGCCCTGCCCTCGCTAAAGAAGGTTGTCCATGAAGCGCTGACCGACGGCACGCAGTTGCTTCTGCTCGGCGCGCTCCTGATCGGATTGCTGACGGGAGAAACCGGCAAGGCGGCGATGCAACCGTTCTCCGGTGACCTGTTCAAGGGAATGCTCGCATTCTTCCTGCTGGACATGGGCCTGCATGCCGCCCGCAGCTTGAAAGAGGTGAACCGCGTCCCAGCCGCACTCTATCTCTACGCCATTGCCGGGCCGCTCCTTCATGCGCTGCTGGCGCTCGTTCTTTGCCGCCTGCTCGCTATCAACATGGGAGACGGCATCCTGCTCATGGTGCTGGCCGCAAGCGCGTCTTATATCGCGGTCCCGGCGGTGCTGCGCCATGCCATGCCCGAGGCGCGCATCGCGCTGTATACCGGCCTGCCGCTCGCCATTACATTTCCATTCAATGTATTGGCAGGAATCCCGCTCTACGCCTATTTGGGGAGCAGCGTCCTCCGCTAGGTAATCGGGGCCGCCCTCGCCGGTGGCCCGTTCGTTCGCGACTCTTGACCTTGATCAAGCATCCCGAAGGCCGCCGCGCATCGACATTGTTCATCGTCTCCGCTTGTGAGATCTTTCCCGGCTCGTTGAAAAAGCCATGAAGCAGATGAACATTTCCCCCACCGATTTTCTTGAATGGACCGGTTGCGTCACCGGAGTTGTCGGTTCAGTCATGCTTGCGATGCGCCATGCGAAAGCGGCGTGGGCGTTCGTCCTGTATCTCGTTTCCAGCTGCGCGTGGATCGCTTTCGGCATCATGACCGAAGCACCGGGCCTCATCACCATGCAGGTCGTATTCGTCGGTACAGCCCTTGTCGGGATTTATAACTGGCTCATCCTCCCGCGTCGGACGGAAAAGCCGTCGCCTTCCCGCTGACGCGTTCGCAAACAGGTCACGTGCTATCCCATCGGGCAGACCGGCATTGCACCCATCGGAATCCCTCGTGCTTCGTGATCGAGGCGATCTCTATCGGCCCGCCCACGGTCTTCGGACGCGGCACTGAGAATCGAATGAAGCCTATCGTCGTTTCGGCGAGGTAACGCGCCAGGTCGATGGCGTCCTGAATCGGCATGGCTTCGACAAACAGCAATTCATACAGGTCGGGGACAAGCTTTTCACGCAATTCCGCTGCCTGGTCCGCAGCGAGGCCGTGTTTGACTGCCATCTCGTTGAATCGGGTCCCCAGACCGAATACCAGCCGGTCGAGCGCTTCGTACTCGCCATCCCACCGCAAGCCGAACTGCTGCTCGGACTGGATGCACACTGCCGGCGGGCACGTGCCGCCCATCAAGCTCACTTCCCATACTTCCGCGAGCGGGCGGCCTGCCGAGTAGCCGCAAACACGCAACTTGGTCCAAGTGCTTGCTCCATGCGGAACGGACTTTTCCTCGAAAAGAAACTCGCGGATTTTCAGCGCGATGCCCTCGATGGTGTAACTATCCGGATCGATCTTCCAGTCCGGATAGCTACAGCCTTCATCGGCGAAACGCTGTCGCAGGTCCTTCAGCAGGGTTTCGATCGACTCGTTTCCGATTCCACCCGCCCCGGTTACCATCGCCCCCACCGGCAAGCCTTCCGGGACATTCACGATCTTGCGCGAGTTGTTGTAGATCATCCCGCTGGCGAATGAGCTCGCGCTATCGGCCGCCATGACGACGCCGTCGTTGATCTTGACGGATACGAGCACTGTCATATTATTCCCTGCTCGATTTCTTCATGATGGCATCGACATCGGCCTTGGCCCGATGCTGACTGCTCCCCTCGCGGTACAACATGCCGCCGATCCTGACCAGCGACTCGAATGTTTCGTCCGGCAGTCTTCCGTGCGAATCGGCAAGCAATCGGGCCAATTCTTCAATGACGATGGCGATCATCGTCCCCGATTCTTCCAGTGCGATCGTCCCGGCATGCTGCCTGAACATTTCTGATACGCGTTCCAGGGTCATTGCGCCTCCAGCCATGAACATTCAGTGTACGCCTGATCATCCCTGCGAGAGCATCCCCTGGCGAAATACATGGCGTCATACACCTTGGCAACTTTCAGAAGCCACCGAACAAATAAGACCGAATTCGATAGGTATCTTCGGACTTTGCCTGTATAGTGGTTTTGCGCTTCTCTCATTCGTCCGATGTAACCGCGCTGTTCCGCACCTTCATCGAAATCACCATACCGCTCTTCCGCTGGCGCAGGCCGGCATTCAATGACGGCATCCTGTGCGGTGCGGATACGGGAAGGGCCAGCTTTCGCAGGCGGGAAAAAGGTCCTCGATCGGTACAATTTCCTCGCATTGCTCGGCGCCGACATGGTAAATCGCACTGCCGATTTGAATCAGTTGCGCCAGGTCGCTGTCGCGCATGCGCCCCGAAAGCGGCTCAAGGCAGGCGGCCAGCTTGGCGGCGATCGTGACACCATCTCCCTCGAACTGACTTTCCTTGCGCATCATCAGCGCCATGATTTCAAACTTGGTCATGCTAGACACTCCCAAAGGGATAGGGTCAAGCATGATACGTACCCGCACACAGCACGCTCCATGTTCATCTGCCCAGGGACGTGCTGCATCACCCACGCAGAAGTCATTGAAAGAATATCGTGAACTATTCATCCAGACTCCCTCATCTATCCGACGACGGCATTGCCTTTACGGTCGTAGTCGACTCCGTCGCGCGCGAGTGCCTGATCACGCTGCAGGCCTTGGTTACGCTGTCCTCATTCAAGAGCGAAGACACCGATAACGACATGATGGAAATCTTCCATGCGTACGAGCCGAACATCAACGGCGTTGCGCGTCGTCTGGCGGCCGCCGGCGTGGCCGGCAATCCGCTGGTCTTGCGTCCCGAGACCTTCAGTCCGCCGCGCACAATGTAAAAACCGCCACGAACCGGATATAGACTGGCGCATGGAGCGCGGACGCGAACGCGGTTTCTCGGCGACTACCGGGCCGCGATGGAACGGTATACCTGCATCGCAGCACGTTCAAATTACGCAGGCCGGGCGTAAACACCGTCGACCCAACTGGAAATCACCGCAGCCAATTGCTCCGGCTGCTCCAGTGGAATCATGTGCCCGGTATCGTCCACAATCTCGAGCACGGCGTTCGGAATACTGTCGCGCAGTTCTACCGCCTCTTCAGGCGACCTGAATGCATCCTGTGCGCCTGCAATCACCAGCGTGGGGCAGCGAATCGCGGAGGCGGGAATGTCCGCCCGACGAAGGGCGGACTGCGTTGCAAAAGCTGTGTAGCCCAGGCCTGCGGACATCGCCCTGATGCGGCCGACAAGCACGTTGTCGCGTGAACGGTCGGGATGAAGCGACCGCGCAACCGCTCTGGCGCCAAGGCCCATGAATGTCGCTGGAGAGCTTGCACGTACCGCAGCCTGCTTCTGCGCGATCTGCTCTTCCGTGTCTTCGCGCAGGGAGCTGGCGATGATGACCAGCGCGGTGACGCGCTCGGGAAATCTTGCGGCGATCTCCCTCGCCACATAGCCACCGAGCGAGAAGCCGATGAGGACAAAGCGCTCCGGCGCTTCCACTGCGATCCGCCGCGCGATGTCCTCGATGGAGGCGCCGCCCTCCAGTCTTGCCCGCTGCAGGTTCCAGCCGGCGGGCAGATGCGCGGCCAGGTCATCCCACATGGATTCATCGAGCATGAATCCGGGAATCAGGACGGCTGAAACCTCATTGCCGGTCATATCGCATCCTCATGACGTTCGTATCCGGCTATTTGACTTCAAAGTTTGTCCAGAGAAGAAGTTCCACCTTGCGATTGGCGTCGCGAAGATTCACCTCGACCAGCCATGCTCCCGCAGGATCACCCGGATCGGCGGAAAAGTTGATGACGGGTGCCGCGAGGCGCAGGTTGTATGGATTGCCGGCGATGGGTCCGGTAAAACAGGTCAGGTCTTTTTGGGACAATGCAATGTCACCGGTTGGCCCGATGATCTCGAGGTCGCAACGGACGTTGGCGTAGCCGTTTTCCGTGAGGGGATTGGCGAAGAAGGTCAGGATGAAGACTTTCTTCCCGTAGGGAACGATGCCGGCCTTGGTGAAGCCGGGTTTGGTTTCGGGAGGAGTCATCCACTTCTTTTCCCAGTCTTCGTCCGTTGTCGCAAGCAAGGCACCCGCGAAGCCGCGCGCGGACTTCATCGACTCGCTCTCCTGAACGGGCTTGCCGCTTTCGTCCCGCCAGGCGCTTGGTTGCGATAGCGCTGCGCCTGAGGCCAGCAAAGCCGCCAGTGCAGTGAAACGAAGTTTCTTCATGGTCAGGAAAGACATGGGTATGTCCGCACGAGGCGTCAGGTGGGAACAGCGACATTGTCTCCCGAAACCACGATCCTGTTGCGCCCTTCCTTCTTGGCACAATACAGCGACGCATCCGCGCATTCGACAAGCGCCTCCGGCTGCGGGCAATTGTCGGGATAGGTAGCGATACCCGCCGAGAACGTCGCGCCGATCTTGTCCCGGCTCAGCAGGACCGAGGTGGTGGAAAACGCGATTCGCCACTGCTCGGCACGCTCTTGCGCCGCCTGTGTGCCCATCGATGGCAGGAGCACCAGGAACTCTTCGCCGCCGAAGCGGCAAACCACGTCGGAGGCACGCACCCCTTCCCCGAGGATGGAACCAAGCAGCCGCAGCACTTCGTCACCCGCCTGGTGCCCGTACGTATCGTTGATTTTCTTGAAGTGGTCGACATCGATCATCACGACACTGAGACTGTGGCCATCCCGCTTGCAGCGCGCTATCTCGCGCTCCAATGTGGCGTCGAAGAAGCGCCGGTTGAACAGTCCCGTCAACGGGTCGCGATTGGCCTGCTCGCGCAACTGCGCTTCGAGTGCACTGATCTGTTCGAGCTTGTGCATCAATGCCTGCTCGTTGGCGCGGATCTGCTCGCGCGCCTCATGCAGGCTGACGGCACGGTGATAGGCACTGTCGGCCACGACCAGCACATAAATCGAGATCGTGAGGATGCTGAGGATGGTCGCCGGCCAGCCGGTCTCCGGGGAAAAATGAAACCCGCCCGCCACAATGGCCACCAGTGCGCCGGCCGTCATTGCCGCAATCGCCTGCACAAAGCCGGGCTTGCCACGGAAGACCGTCATGTTGACGGTGACCGTCACGAGGAAGATGAAAGTGATCCAGATCGGGAAGCCGAGTACTGCCGCCCACACGCCGAAGCAGAAGCCGTCGAGGAGCAGGTTGTTCATCTCTGCCCGCATCGGGCGGCTGGCGCGGCGCGCGTACAAGTACACGAGCTGCGGATAGGCGAAGTATTGTGCAACCAGCAGCACCCAGGTGAGCGCTCCGGTTTCCTTTGTCACCAGATGGGAAACCATCGTGCCAAACAGGAGAAGGCCGCACCATGTCCGGTTGCGGCGATTCATCCTGACGACCCAATGCACGTTCTTTGTGTCGCGCTGCATAGTCGAATTCGTATTGGTTACCTGCATTAATATACCGCAGGTAACTTTTTGGCGAACTAGACGGCCGCGTGGCTCTCTTCAAAGTCTGCGCGGAGCGGCGCGGTGTCGTAGATGATGGTGAGCTTCGAGAATTGCTGCCGGTCAGCCGTCAATTCAAAGACATCGACGCACTCGAACTGAACGACCTTTCCACTCTTGAGCGTCCATGTGTAGTGGAAGTGCAAGGCAACCGACGGGGCATTCCCGCTGGGCACAAATATGTTCAGGAGCGTCGTGACCGAACGGTTGGTGTCGGCAAACAATTGACGATAGAAATTCCCGGCATCCACTAAGCCGTACAGCGGCGACAACACCGTTGCGTTTGGTGCAAAGAGCGAGAGAACATCCGCCAGGCTGCCCTTGTTCAATGCGGCGAGGTAGCGTTTGCATAGTTCTTCCGTACCCATATCCCCTCCTGCAAAAAGTCTCTACGGTATCACGACAATCCAGGCTGTTAAGAAAACCTTAAGGCGCCCGCCTCACCATGAAAACACTCAAGAAAAGGAGTTTTCATGCGTACCTTGTCTCGAACATTTTTCGTCGCTTCATTCCTCGTTGCAGCGGTTGCGCACGCATCGACGCCGGCGGAGCTGCTCGCGCAGTACAGCGCGCGTTCCGGCCAGCCACCGGAGCCGGCGCGGGGCCAGCAGTTCTTTTCCACCCGCCACGGCAAGGAATGGAGCTGCTCGTCGTGCCATGGCGCCACACCGGTTCAATCCGGGAAACACGCATCGACCGGCAAACCAATCAACGCGCTTGCGCCGGCATTCGAACCTGCCCGCTTCTCCGACCCAGCCAAGGTCGAGAAATGGTTTCGCCGCAATTGCAACGACGTTGTCGGACGCGAATGCACGGACCGCGAGAAGGCCGACGTGCTGAGCTGGCTGATCACCCTCAAGTGAATGGAGAATCGTTGTGTCCAACACCCTCACCACCATCTGCCGCACGGCGTTTCCCCTGTACGTGCTGCTCGCTGCATCGACGGCGCTCGCCGATGGCAGCCAGCAGGCGAGACACACGCCACCTTTACCGAAGTATCAGCAGGAGTGCGCGTCCTGCCATATCGCGTATCCGCCAGGGCTGCTTCCTTCCGCTTCGTGGCAAAGGCTGATGAACAACCTGCCGCGCCACTTCGGTGTCGACGCGTCGCTCGATGACGCCACCGTGAAGGAACTGTCCGCCTGGCTCACGCAACATGCAGGCACAGGCAAGCGCATGCAGAGCACGCCGCCCGAAGACCGCATTACCCGTTCGGCGTGGTTCCTTCGTGAGCATGACGAAGTGCCGGCGGCGACGTGGCAGCGCGCCGCAATCAAGTCGGCGTCCAACTGTGCCGCCTGTCATCCACGTGCCGATCAAGGAGCTTTCAATGAACACGACATCCGAATCCCCCGCTAACGCGTCAATGAACAACACCCCAAGCCGCGACATCCTCGTCTGGGACCTGCCTGTCCGCCTCTTTCACTGGCTGATGGTGCTCTGTTTCGCCGGCACCTACCTGACCGCGGAAAGCGAGCGCTGGCGGCTGGTGCATGTCACACTCGGCTATACGATGGCCGGCCTGGTGGTGTTCCGCCTTCTCTGGGGAATCGTCGGCACGCGATACGCGCGCTTCTCGAATTTCGTGCGCGGCCCAGCGGCGATAGCGCGATACGCGAGGTCCATGTTGCGTGGCAAGCCGGAGCACTATACCGGCCACAACCCCGCGGGCGCGGTCGCCATCGTGGCACTGCTGGTACTGGCGCTGTTCGTCACGGCGTCCGGATGGGGCACCTACAACGAGATCGCCGGCGACTGGGTGGAAGAGATGCACGAAGCCGCCGCCAACATCATGCTCCTTATCGTGGCCATCCACATTGCAGGCGTTGTGATCGGCAGCTGGCTGCACAAGGAAAACCTGGTGCGCGCGATGGTGAGCGGCCGCAAGACGGGGTCGCGGGAAGGAGGTATCCGCAGTGCCTGGCGTACCGTTGCCGCGCTCATGCTGGTGGCGGTGCTCGGCTTCTGGTGGCTGCAGTGGCAGGGCGCGCCGCCTGGCGGATTGATCGGTCCCCAGGCGCGCGCTGAAAGCAGTGCGCACGACGACGACTAAGTCCGTGCGACAATAAGGCATGCGCATCCTGCTCGCCGAAGACGATCCACTGCTCGGGGACGGCCTCAAGGCCGGTCTCCGGCAGCTTGGTTTTCAGGTCGACTGGGTGTGCGACGGCGCCGCGGCGGAACGCGAACTGCGCGCCCAACCCTATGCGGCGGCCGTGCTTGACCTTGGGTTGCCGCGACTCGACGGCCTGGATGTCCTGACCGCCATTCGCCGCGCCGGCCTCTCGATCCCGGTGCTCGTGCTCACTGCGCGCGATACGGTTCCGGATCGCATTCGCGGACTGGACCTCGGCGCAGATGACTATGTGATCAAGCCGGTTGACCTGCACGAACTGGCCGCGCGCCTGCGCGCGCTCATTCGCCGGGCCCACGGCCAGCCGCACGAAGTGCTGACTGCTCAAGACATCGAACTCGACCCCGCCGCACGCGTCGTGCGCAAATCGGGTTCGCCGGTCACGCTATCCACCCGCGAATTCGACCTCCTGCATGCGCTGATGCTGAGCGCCGGACGCGTACTGACGCGAGAACACCTCGAACAGCAGCTCTACAGCTGGGGACAGGAGATCGAAAGCAATGCAGTCGAAGTCCATATCCACAACCTGCGCCGCAAGCTCGGAAATACGCTCATACAGACCGTGCGGGGCGTCGGATATGTGCTGATGCGAAGCGCGCCAGGATCATGATCAGGCTGCCGCGTTCGCTGCAAGGCCAGCTGGTTGCACTCGTACTCGCGGTGGTGCTCGGCGTCTGGTGCGCGGTAGCCGCTATAACGTGGATCGACGCGCGCCATGAACTGGATGAGCTGCTCGACGGTCACCTGGCGCAGGCTGCGGCGCTGCTGGTGGCGCAACAGGCCGGCGAACTCTCGGACGATCATCACGACCGGGATCTGCCCGCGCTGCATCGTTATTCCCCGAAGGTCGCGTTCCAGGTGTTTCATGAAGGCAGGCTCGTGCTGCGGTCCGCGAATGCGCCGGCGAAGCCGATGATCGCGCGCGAAAAAAATTTCAGGAGCGGCTTCGACACGGTCACGCTTGACGGCGATGCATGGCGCGTCTTCGCCGCTTATGGCGCCGAACAGGACGTGCAAGTGTATGTCGGCGAACACGCCGGGTCCCGCATCGCGATCCTGCGTGCCGTGCTGCGCAGCACACTCTGGCCGATGGCGCTTGCCCTTCCCTTTCTTGGCCTCGCGATATGGTGGGCCGTCTACAGTGGCATCGCTCCGCTGCGCCGCCTCGGGTCCGCCCTTGCCTCCCGCCGTCCTGACACGCTCGATCCTGTAGCGCCAGGCAATACGACGACGGAAATTGTGCCGATTGTCGACGCACTGAATGACCTGTTCGGACGCATCCATGCGCTGCTCATGTCGGAGCGTCGCTTTACCGCTGATGCCGCGCATGAGCTGCGCACGCCGATTGCCGCCATCCGTGCGCAGGCACAGGTGGCATTGGCCGAGACAGACGACGCATTACGCAGCCGCGCCCTTCACCACACCCTGGAAGGCTGCGATCGCGCTGCACGCCTGGTGGAGCAATTGCTCATGCTGTCCAGGATGGATGCGAATACGGTGCCCTCGATGGAAAACGTTGACCTGACGTCGTTGTGCCGGCAGGTAGCGGGTGAACTTGCGCCTCGTGCAATTGGAAAGAACCAGGTACTCGCGTTCAGCGGCAATACGCCATGCATCATCCGCGGCAACGAAGCATTGCTGGCGGCACTGATCCGCAATCTCGTGGACAATGCGATCCGTTACAGCCCGGACCCGGCACAAGTGAATGTCTCTGTCGCACGACATGCGGACAAGGTCGTATTGAAGGTCGAAGACAGCGGACCGGGGATGTCCGAGGCTGACATCAGAAAATTGGGCGAGCGGTTTTTCCGGGTGCTTGGCACGGGCGAAAACGGCAGCGGCCTCGGGTGGTCGATCGTGCGGCGCATCGCCGCAGCACACAACCTTGAGCTTCAGGTCGGCCGCTCCGCGACATTGGGCGGCCTCGCTGTTTCCATCACCGGCCGGGCGCTCAAGGGATTCGACGATCAATAGGAAAAGTTGCTGAGCGCCCCATTGACGATATTGGCCTCAATGTACGGCAGGCTGGCCCAGTTGGAAAAGTTGAACGACTGGCTATCCGTGATTTTGCGCACGGTAATGCCGCGCATGGTCAGCGGCTTGCCATCCACGCAGGTTTCGGGTGCGATGGACGGCTGCACCAGGTAGGCCGTCCTTGAACCGGGCGCCCCGGGATTGCTCACCCGTTTTGCCGTTTGCGAACCTGAAGGTCCTTCGATCAGGAGCGCGGTTTGAATTGCCAGTCCGATTGCACGTGCGGCGTCCGCTGCACCGGCCATGCCGGAGAGGATGCCGCCGGCGCAGCCGGTGACGCCATCGGAGCGGACAAGGCGTGCCATGAACGTCATCAGGCGTCCCATCCGGTCGCGCTCATCGAGATGCGCGTCGACGATCGCTGTCTCGAGTCCAGGCGACACGATGAAGCCCGGGCTGGACAAGGGCTGCGGCTCGATCGTCATGTATTTGTTGAAGGGGTCGGCCAGCGCTTGTGCGGACGTCACGGAACCGCGCAGCGCGGCGAAGTCAAAGCGTGGCAGCACCATCATGCCGGCGGAGGTACCACCGACCGGCACATTGCGCGCACGCGCCTGCACCAGGGTCTGCTCAAGCGCCGTGCCGCGCCAGTCCTTGTAATAGTCGGACTGGTCGCCGCCGGCAATCCAGATGACATCGGCGCGGCCGACGATCTCATTGACCTTGGGATCGTTGGCGGCGGTCACCGACGGAATGACCAGTGTCTCTACCGATGACAGCCCGAGCGAGGCACCGCCGACCGAGCCTTGCTGGACTGTTCCGATGGAATTGCATGTCGGGTAGTTCGAGTAGTACACGTAACAGTTGTAGCCGTCCGCGCCTGTCGCGCGGATGATCACAAAGCGTCCGCCGCTGGTAGAGGTGATGCCGGCGCGGGTGATCATCCAGCGGAATGCCTCGTCAACGTCGGTGTCTCCGCCCATCAGGACCGTCGATGGTGACTTTGGCCGCTGGTGAATGTCCGGAATGCGCTCGGGATCGCCGGTGACATAGTAGTCATACGTGGTCTTGCCGCTGACATTCTTGCCGCCGCCCGAGATTTTGTCGGAACCGGCATGCGCCGGCAGGCAAATTATCGCGACCGCGGCGATGAGCGCACTGATCAGGCGGCGAGCACATGGGCGAAAGAGTGAATGCGGCATGATTGATCCTTGGTCTTGTTGCGTGCGCAAGTGCCCGTTCACTATGCCGTCACGCTGACCGGAACATCGTGCAACGCACTCGTCGTTTGAGGACTATCAATAAGACTATTGCCAGCAGGAACATTAGCGACGACACACTGTCGTTCAGTCTAGTCAAAAAGCCACTTCGCTACCAGGCGCGTATAGCGCGGCATGATCACATACACCATCAGGTAGACGATCACGACCGCAAGAATGAAATTGCTGATGATCGGGCGGCCAAGCAGCGGCACATAGGCGAACACGGGTTTGAATACCCAGGGCACGACGACGGTCAGCGGGAAGATGGCGGACAGGGTGATCAGGAATTGCTTGGACGGCCGTGCCTGCAGCCGACGTGTCGCCGGTGGGGTAAACCAGTACTCCAGGCCGGTATGAATGTCGAGTTCTTCCTCTTTGACGAGCGTCGGCCGGATCTCGTCGATGAATCGCTTGCGTGTCTCGGATTCGAGCCAGCTCTCCAGGTTCTGGCTGGAGTCAAAGCGCAGGACTATCGTGTAGTGGCCCGATGCGTCATGCGGACGAATGATATTGACGCCCATATGGCCGGTGAAACGCTGTGCTTCCGAGGCAATTTTCCTGAGCCATTGCTCATAGTCGTTTTTATCCTTCGCCTGCACCTCATGGCGAATCACCAATGAAGCGACGTTGTCATCGCGTGAATCCATCGTTACCTCCTGTGATTTCCATTTGGAGGACCGGCTGCGGCCGGCCCTCCTGACCTGTTTATTTGGATGACGTCAGTGTGCTATAGCTGCTGATCAGGTTGCGATAGTCCGGAATATGGTTCGAGAACAGGTTACCCAGGCCTTCAATATCATTGCGCCAGTCGCGATGCAGTTCGCAGGCGACACCGAACCAGCTCATGAGTTGGGCGCCCGCGCTGGACATGCGTTCCCACGCTGCATTGCGCGTGATTTCATTGAAGGTGCCGGAGGCGTCGGTAACGATGAATACATCGAAGCCCTCGGCGAGCGCGGACAAGGCGGGAAAGGCAACGCACACTTCGGTCACGACGCCGGCGATGATGAGCTGCTTCTTGCCGGTTGCCTTCACGGCCTTGACGAAATCTTCGTTGTCCCATGCATTGATCTGGCCGGGACGCGGAATGAAGGGCGCCTCGGGGAACTGCGCCTTGAGCTCCGGCACCAGCGGTCCGTTCGGCCCGGACTCGAAGCTGGTGGTCAGGATGGTCGGCAAATTGAAGTATTTCGCCAGGTCGCCCAGGGCGAGCACGTTGTTCTTGAATTTGTCCGGATCGATATCGCGCACGAGCGACAGCAGACCGGCCTGGTGGTCGACCAGCAGGACAGCGGCGTTGTTCTTGTCGAGGCGTTTGTAAGGGGTAGTCATGGCAAGCTCCTAAGGTAGGGGGAAGGCGCTTCCAGAGGAAGCGCATGGTGAAACACAGAATGTTCGGATAGGCGATTAACCCGCCGGCGCGATGTGGCCAAAGTTGCCGTTCTTCAGGTCCTGCATGGCTTGCCGGATCTCTTCGTCGCTGTTCATGACGAAGGGACCGTATCCAACGACCGGTTCGTCGATCGGCTCGCCGCTGAGGACAAGGACGACAGCGTCGGCCTTCGTAGCAATGTGCAGGTCTTCGCCATTCATGCCGGCCAGCGCCCATTGCTGGGCGTGGACGATATTGGTATCACCAGCCTGGACCGCGCCGTGCAACACGACAATCGCGGCAGTGCGGCCGCTCTTCAGCGGCAGCACTGTCTCTTTGCCGGCCGCCAGTCGAAGGTCCCAGACATCCATGTCGGTGAAGGTCCTGGCTGCGCCCTTGCGATCGCCGAAGTTGCCCGCAATGAGACGTACCACTCCTGCATCGTCCGGCAGCGGAACGACGGGAATGTCGGCCTGCAGGATGGCTTGGTAGCCAGGCGCTGCCATCTTTTGGCGCCGCGGCAGGTTCACCCATAGCTGGACCATTTCCAGTGTTCCGCCGGCACGCGAAAACGCTTCCGAATGAAATTCTTCATGCAGGATGCCGGCGCCCGCGGTCATCCATTGGACGTCGCCGGGGCCGATGCTCCCGCCCGCGCCAGTTGAGTCGCGGTGCGCGAGTTCGCCCTTGTACACGATGGTGACTGTCTCGAAGCCGCGATGCGGATGCTGCCCCACCCCGCGCAGACGTTGCGACGGGGAAAAATCCGCCGGACCGGCATGATCGAGCAGCAGGAAGGGACTCAGGTGCTGGCCGAGGGTCTGATAAGAGAACAGGGTACGGACCGGGAAGCCGTCGCCAACCCAGTGCTGGTGCGGCGCGCTGTAGATGCCAAGAATGTGCTTCATGATTGCCTCCAAACGATGAGGATCATCATATGAGCGCAACAATCCGAGCGGTAGTGCGTTAAAGTGGCGTCAGTGTTCTACTGAAGGAACAATGATGGATGACTTGAACGACCTTTTCTATTTCGTGCAGGTCGTCGACCGGGGCGGATTTACCCAGGCCGGCCGCGCGCTGAACATGCCCAAGTCCACACTCAGCCGGCATATCGCGGCACTGGAAGCGAAATACGACGTGCGCCTGATACAGCGCTCGACGCGCCATTTCTCGGTCACCGAGACCGGGCGGGAGTTTTATGAGCGCTGCGTGGCGGTCCTGGTGCAGGCGGAAGCGGCGCGCGAAGTCATGGAGCGCAAACGCTCCGAGCCGCAGGGGATAGTGCGCCTGAGCTGTCCGACG
>NZ_LSTO01000016.1 GCF_002211445.1 Noviherbaspirillum denitrificans
AAATGCCGCCGATCGGATAGGCGAGGGCATGTACGGCCGCGCACGGCGCATTGGCAAAGGACTGGCCGCCGAGCATTGCACCGAGCAGCATGGCCTGGCGCGCGGCGAGATTCTTCCCGTCTTCGCAGGCGGTGATGATGTTGTCCGACAGCAATGCGAGCGCCTGGCGCGCCAGCATATCCGACAGCGGGTTTTTCTTCAGTTTGGTGGTATAGGCCTCGATCGCGTGCACCATGGCATCAATGCCGGTTGCAGCGGTCACCTTCGGGGGCAGCCCGATGGTCAGCTCGGCATCAAGGATAGCCAGGTCGGCGTAGAGCTGCGGGGAAACCACGCCCATCTTGGTCGTTGCGCCGGTAGTGACAATGGAAATCGGGGTAACTTCGGAGCCGGTACCGGCCGTGGTCGGAATCTGCACCAGCGGCACACGGCTGCCTTTCACATTGCCGATGCCATACATGGATTTGAGATCCTGCTCGCTGTCGACCAGCACTGCGATCAGCTTCGCGACATCCATCGAACTGCCGCCACCCAGGCCGATGACGAGGTCAATCTCGTTCTTGCGGGCGTCGGCTACTGCTTGCAAAACGACGGTTTCCGGCGGATCAGCCACCACGTCGGAGAAAATGCTAACGGACAATCCGGCTTCTTTCAGGCTGGCAATCGGGGCATCAACCAGGCCAGTTTTCAGAAAACCGCCATCGGTGACAACGAGGGCGCGGCGTGCTTTTGGGAAATGCTGCTGGACAAGGGCGCCAATCCGTTTAACGGCACCGATCTCCGACACGATATGGGGGACAGTGCTGAAGGTGAATGCGCCAAGGGCTGTTGTTGTCGTCATCTCTTCTCCTATGGTGGAGCTTCTATTGTAGCAAGCGCACCTGACAGGGAAGGTAAAGCCTCCTTACAATTTCCACTCTTCTTATTGTGGTTTTGGTATAGCGCCTTGTCGGTTGGGCGAGTAGGATGAATTATGATGGTGGGGGGAAACATTTGGTCGACTTTGCCATCCAAGTGTTTCACGTGAAACATAGCCACTGACGCCATGACTGATTCCGCCACTATATTCCAGCGCACCCATACCGGCCGCGAAGAAATTCACAACAAGAGCCACGGCCTCACGCAAAGTGAGCGTCTGGTGCTGATCATGGTGGATGGGGTGTCGACCTATCAAGGCATCCGCAGCAAGTTATCCGCACTCACGGACGATCGCTTCAATCGTGCGCTCCAGAAGCTGGTAGCGAACGAACTCATCGTCGAAGTATTCATGCCGCTGGACGATCAGACGCCGGACGAACTGGAGCGTACCGTCATTGATCGCTTCCTTCGGCAGGACCCTATGGATCCGGTCACAGTGATGCTGCAGGATCCGGAAGATGAATTGGACTTGCTGAAACAGGCTCGCCATGCCATTGCCCAATGGGAGCCGTCAATCGAGACGGTGCCGCCCAAGCGGGAGGCCATGGAAGACTTTCCCATGCTGGTCGACACTGCCGCGCCGCCCGCGCCGGCTTTTCGGAAGGAGTCCGCCTTGGCGGCGGAAGACGTTCAGGCTGCCGACGATCTCATGGAAGAATTGCGGGCGAAGAGGGCGCAGCGACCATTGCCGCCGCCACCGCAACCAATCGTCGTCCCACCCAAGTCTCAGATGCAGGAAGAAGAGCCGCAAGTCTCCGGGTTTGGTGCAGTCCATTGGGGTTACTGGCTGATCGTTGCCGGGCTTGCCTTTATCCTCGGATTTTTCATCGCACGCCTCGTGCCTTGATTTGTTCCACGTGAAACAAACGTGGGTATCGGAAGTAGGGCGGGTTAAAAACACTTTATAATCTCGCCTCCGGCGCACGTTCCGCCGGCCACTTCCTTACCCGTCTCCCCGGGGCGACCTATGCTTTTTCCTACTGAATTCGACGTCATCGTTGTCGGCGGCGGCCACGCCGGTACCGAGGCGGCCCTCGCTTCTGCCCGCATGGGGCAGAAGACGCTGCTGCTCACCCATAACATCGAGACCCTTGGTCAAATGTCCTGCAACCCCTCGATCGGCGGTATCGGCAAGGGACACCTGGTCAAGGAAGTGGACGCGATGGGCGGTGCAATGGCAATCGCCACCGACGAAGGCGGCATCCAGTTCCGCATCCTGAATTCCTCGAAAGGCCCGGCCGTCCGCGCCACGCGCGCTCAAGCCGACCGTATCCTGTACAAGGCCGCGATCCGCCGCCGCCTGGAAAACCAGCCGAACCTCTGGCTGTTCCAGCAAGCCGTGGACGACCTGATGGTGGAGGGCGACCGTGTGGTTGGCGCCGTGACCCAGGTCGGTATCCGCTTCCGCAGCCGCGCGGTTGTCCTGACCGCCGGCACCTTCCTTGACGGGAAGATCCACGTCGGCCTCAACAATTACCCGGCCGGCCGTGCAGGCGATCCGCCGGCGATTTCGCTGTCATCCCGCCTGAAGGAACTGAAGCTGCCGCAAGGCCGCCTGAAGACCGGTACGCCGCCGCGCATCGATGGCCGCAGCATCGATTTCTCGGTGATGGAAGAACAGCCGGGCGACCTCGACCCGATCCCGGTCTTTTCGGTGATGGGCTCGGCGTCAATGCATCCGAAGCAGCTACCGTGCTGGATCACGCACACCAACGAGCGTACCCACGACATCATCCGTGGCGGCCTTGACCGTAGCCCGATGTACACCGGCGTGATCGAAGGCGTCGGCCCGCGCTACTGCCCGTCGATCGAAGACAAGATCCACCGCTTCGCCGACAAGAATTCGCACCAGATCTTCCTGGAGCCGGAAGGCCTGACTACCAACGAGTTCTATCCCAACGGGATCTCAACCAGCCTGCCGTTCGACGTGCAACTCGAACTCGTGCACTCAATGCGCGGCCTGGAGAATGCGCACATCCTGCGCCCCGGCTATGCGATCGAGTATGACTACTTCGACCCGCGCGGCCTGAAGTCTTCGCTGGAAACCAAGGCGATCCAGGGCCTGTTCTTTGCCGGTCAGATCAACGGCACCACAGGCTACGAAGAAGCCGCCGCCCAAGGTATGCTTGCTGGCATTAACGCGGCCTTGCTCACGCAGGGCAGGGAAGCATGGACGCCACGCCGCGACGAAGCCTATCTAGGCGTACTGGTAGATGACCTGATTACCAAGGGGGTGCAGGAACCCTATCGCATGTTCACCAGCCGCGCCGAATACCGCCTCAGCCTGCGCGAAGACAACGCCGATATGCGCCTGACTGAAATCGGCCGCGAACTCGGCTGTGTCGGCGACGCGCAATGGGAAGTTTTCGAGCGCAAGCGCGAAGCCGTCGCGCGCGAACTGGAACGCCTGAAATCAACCTGGGTCAACCCCCGCATCCTGCCGCCAGCCGAGGCCGAACGTGTCCTAGGTAAAGGCATTGAGCGGGAGTATGCGCTCACTGATCTTCTGCGCCGCCCCAATGTTAGCTACGAATCCCTGATGACACTGAAAGGCGTCGAAGGCCAGGAGCTCGCCGGCCCGGGAGTAACGGACAGCGCGGTTGCGGAACAGGTCGAAATTTCGGTGAAATACGCCGGCTACATCGACCGCCAGGCGCGCGAAGTCGAGCGCCACGACCATTACGAAAACCTGAAGTTGCCCGCCGAAATCGACTACATGGAAGTGCGCGGTCTCTCGGTCGAAGTTCGCCAGAAGCTCAACAAGCACCGTCCCGAAACCCTGGGCCAGGCGTCCCGCATTTCCGGCGTTACCCCGGCCGCGATCTCGCTATTGCTGGTGCACCTGAAGAAGGGCGGTTTCAAGGACTTCGCCAACGTCACGGCGGCCGCATGACTGCATTTGCCCGCGAAGAACTGATACGCACGCTTGCCAACGGCGCGCGCGACCTGCATCTCGGCCTGGACGACGTCCAGCTCGGCAAGCTGATGGATTACCTCGCGCTGCTGTCGAAATGGAACGCCGTCTATAACCTCACCGCACTGCGCGACCCGAAGCAGATGGTCACGCACCACCTGCTCGATTCGCTCGCGGTCGTCCCCGCTTTCGCCGGCGCGAAGAACATCCTCGACGTCGGCGCGGGCGGCGGCCTGCCCGGCATCGTGCTCGCGATTGCGCGTCCGGACATGCGCGTGTCGCTGGTCGACACCGTGCACAAGAAGACCGCCTTCCTCACGCAGGTGAAAGCCGAACTCGGCCTTGCCAATGTCACCGTCCACACCAGCCGCGTGGAACAGTTGAAGGTGCCGCACAAGTTTGATGTCATCACTTCGCGCGCCTTCGCCGAACTGAATGACTTCGTCACCTGGTCCGGCCATTTGCTGGAAGAGGGCGGGCACTTCATTGCGCTCAAGGGCGTGATGCCGGATCAAGAAATTGCGCGGCTGCCTGCCGGATGGAAAGTCGGCAGGGTAGAATCCTTGACCGTACCCGGCCTCGACGCCGAGCGCCATCTCGTATTCATCGAAGCGGAAGCACAGGCATGAGCGCACCTGCTGACTTCGCCATCACACTCACGACCAACTAGAACAATATGGCCAAGATCTTCTGCGTCGCCAACCAGAAAGGCGGCGTCGGCAAAACAACAACGGCAGTCAACCTCGCGGCCGGACTCGCAAAAATCGATCAGCGTGTTCTGCTGGTCGACCTCGATCCCCAGGGTAATGCGACGATGGGTGCCGGCATCAACAAGGCCGAACTCGAATCGTCCGTCTACGAGGTGTTGCTCGGCCTGGCCGATGTGAAGACCGCGCGCAAGTCTTCCGAAACCGGCGGCTTCGATGTGCTGCCGGCCAACCGCGAACTCGCCGGCGCCGAAGTCGAAATGGTTGAACTCGACAACCGCGAAAAGCGCCTGAAGGATGCCATCAATGCCGTCGAGAGCGAATACGATTTCGTGCTCATCGACTGTCCGCCCGCGCTCTCGATGCTCACGCTGAACGGCCTGTGCGCCGCGCATGGCGTCATCATCCCGATGCAGTGCGAGTACTACGCGCTCGAAGGCTTGTCCGACCTCGTGAACACCATCAAGAAGGTGCACGGCAAGCTCAACCCCGACCTGCGGATCATCGGCCTCCTGCGCGTGATGTTCGACCCGCGCATGACGCTCTCGCAGCAGGTCTCCGCGCAACTCGAACAGCACTTCGGCGACAAGGTATTCAAGACCATCATTCCGCGCAATGTGCGACTGGCTGAAGCACCGTCCTACGGCATGCCCGGCGTCACTTTCGATCCGTCGTCGAAGGGCGCGCAGGCTTACATTAGCTTCGGCGCCGAGATGGTCGAGCGCATCAAGACTATGTGAGGCACGACATGGCACTGAAAAAATCCAAGGGACTCGGCCGCGGCCTCGACGCACTGCTTGGCGGATCATCCGACATCGAAGAAGCTGTTCCCACCGTCGCAGGTTCACCTTCGACACTGAACGTCACGCAAATGCAGGCTGGCAAATACCAGCCGCGTACGCGCATGGACGAAGGCGCGCTGCAGGAACTCGCCGCATCGATCAAGGCACAGGGCTTGATGCAGCCGATCCTGGTGCGTCCGGTCAACGGCGACGGCCGCTATGAAATCATCGCCGGCGAACGCCGCTTCCGCGCTGCGCAGATCGCCGGCTTGAGCGAAGTGCCGGTACTGGTGAAGGACGTCGACGACCAGGCTGCCGCCGCGATGGCGCTGATCGAAAACATCCAGCGCGAAGACCTCAACCCGCTGGAAGAAGCGCAAGGCATCCATCGCCTCATCAGCGACTTCGACTTCACGCATGAACAGGCCGCCGGTGCCGTCGGCCGCTCGCGCAGTGCGGTGTCCAACCTGCTGCGCCTGCTGAACCTCGCAAAGCCGGTGCAGACCATGCTGATGGCCGGCGACATCGACATGGGCCATGCGCGCGCCTTGCTCGCGGTCGACTCCGCGACGCAGATTACGCTCGCCAACCAGATCGTCGCCAAGCGCATGTCGGTGCGCGAAGCCGAGAAACTGGTGGTCAGGGCCACCACCGAACAGTCCGGTTCAACGACGCGCGCAACAAAGGAAAAGTCGCGCGATATTGCTCGCCTCGAGGAAGAGCTTTCCGATGCGCTTGCCACGCAGGTTGTGATCAAGGTTGGCGCCAAGAACAAGGGACAGCTCATCATCGATTTCGCGGACCTCGACGCGCTCGATGTGCTGATCGCAAAGTTGCGTTCATAAGACGATGCAGCCGGATTCGTGCCCCGAACGAATCTTTGCATCGAGCGTTTCTTCGTCGACTGATAGCCCGCATTTCTACCGCAACATCCCGGCCGTCCCTTCGTTCTCCGAAACGACTGCCGGCCGGCTCCATCGCGACCTGCCGCGTGACTGGTGGATCGCGATCGCCGACGTCGCCGGCTCGACGCTTGCCATCGAGGCCGGCGCCTACAAGGATGTGAACACGGTTGGCGTTGCCTGCATCACGGCCGTATTGAATGTCGAACCGGATATCGATCTCCCGTTTGTCTTTGGTGGCGACGGCGCGACGCTGGCCTTGCCCGCAGGCCTGCGCGATCGTGTATCGGCTGCGCTGCGTGGTGCGCAACAGCTTGCGCGGGAAGCATTCGGCCTGACACTGCGCGTCGGCCTCGTCAGCGTTGCCAGCCTGACGGATGACGGCCACGCCGTACGCGCCGGCAAGGTGCAATTGTCACGGCACGTCACGCAAGCGACGTTTTCGGGCAACGGCTGGGAAGAAGCAGAGCGTCGCGTGAAGACGCCCGATGCCGCGGGCGTCGTGCGTATCGATGAACATAACGGCCCGGTCGAGGCGCGTTTCGACGGATTCGAGTGCCGCTGGAAAGCCTTCCCTAGCGTGAACGGTCACAAACTGTCGCTGCTCGTCACCGCAGTCGCGCCGGATGTCGAGGGCAAGCATGCCATCTACGAGAATGTGCTGGCACGCATCCAGGCAATCTACGGCGACGTCCCCAGCTATCATCCATTGCGTGCCGAGCGCATGCGCCTCGCATTCAGTCCGCGCACCTTGTCGCATGAATGGCGTGTGCGAACCAACGGGCTGGGTACGTGGCAGCGCATCGCCTATTTCGCCGACCTGCTGTTTCGCAGCGCGGCGGGCAGCTGGCTATTCATGCGCGGGCAGGACACGGAGGCGACGCAGTGGACCCGCTATCGCGGTGATCTCGTGGAGAACTCAGATTTCCGCAAGTTCGACGGCATGCTGCGCATGCTGATCGACAGCAGCGCGGACCAGTATGCGCTGCTGCGCGACTATCTCGAAGAGGAATGCCGCGCCGGCCGGCTTGCGTGGGGTGCGAGCAAGTCGAACAAGGCGCTCGTGACCTGCATCGTCCGCTCGTACAACGGCAACCACATGCACTTCGTCGACGGCAGCGACGGCGGCTATGCGCTGGCAGCACGCGATCTCAAGCGGAGACTCGCGCAGGGCTGCCTGTGATGCAAGCGCATCACTTGTACAATTCCTAGCCTTATTCGACTTCACGCCCGCCATGACATCCACCATCCTCATCCACCCCGGCCTGTTCAATTCCGGTGAAGGACATTGGCAAACATTATGGGAAGGCATGCTGCCCGGCGCGCATCGCGTGCAGCAGCGAGACTGGGAAAAACCGGCACGCGAAGAGTGGGTATCCGCGCTCGATAACGCGATCCGGAATGCGCCGGGTGCAGTCCTGCTCGCTGCACACAGCCTCGGTTGTGCCACGACCGCGTGGTGGGCGGAAACGCACGGCGGCGTGCCGCATGCATCAAAAGTGAAGGGCGCCTTGCTCGTCGCGCCGCCCGATGTCGAGCGCAACGACTTTCCCGGTTTCGTTACCGGCTTCGCGCCGATGCCCCGGCGTCCGCTGCCATTCAAAGCGATTGTCGTTGCATCGAACGATGACCCGTGGTGCGCCCTCGCCAAAGCAAAGGCATGGGCGCAGGCGTGGGGGGCGCACTTCCACGAGCTTGGTGCGCGCGGCCACATCAATGCCGAGAGCGGTCTTGGCGACTGGCCGCAAGGGCGGGACTGGCTGCACAGCCTGGCGGACTGAAATCATCCGGGCGCGAGATCATCCTCCTGCGCCTTGCGCATTTCGGCCACCTTCATCGCATGTTTTTGCAGACGCAGGTCTTCCTCGGTGACGGGCTCCCAGGAAGGCACCTGTACCGTGTCACCGCCGGCATCTACCGCGACGAACACGATCAGGCAGCGTGTGGTCGTCTTGCGCGTGCCCGTGCGCGGATCGGTAGCCGCCACTTCGATCGCGATGTGGATGCTCGAACTCCCCGTATGCACGACGGTCGCCGTCACCTCGACGACCTGGCCGATGAAGATGGGTTTGTAGAAGCGGATACCGCCCACGAAAACCGTGACGCAGTAATGTCCGCTCCAGCCGACCGCGCAGGCATAGCCCGCCTGGTCGATCCACTTCATGACGGCGCCGCCATGGACTTTTCCGCCGAAATTGACGTCGGTTGGCTCCGCCAGGAAGCGAAGGGTGATGGAGCGGGGGGCGGGCCGGTGGGAATCCATGGTCGTGTCCTAATAGGGAAAATGAGTGCCTGGACAGCTTAACAATAAGCATGCCATGTTGCAGCTTTCAGCCACCTTTCAATAAGCGCTTGATTTGAAAGGAAAAGGGAATAATCCTATTTGCCGGCGCACCAAATGAGGGCGAGTGATTCGCAAAACCCATCCAGCCTCTGTCCGGATTTCCGCCTACAGCCTGCGTAAGACGCCATACTCCGCATTCGCACTTAGGCCAATACCGTAGTTTTACGGTAGTAGGGTTAAGGGATTTCCCTTTGCCAAAGGTTTGACGGTCCCTGTGGAAAACACTTATAATCCCGGGGTTTCTCAAGACGCACCACGAAGAAATACCGCGGCCCGTAGCCGGAGCTTCCAGGAGCCGGAAGCCCCACGGATTGCACCAAAGCGGATCACCAATGCTACGCGTCGTTCTCCTGCAGTTTTTGACCACGGTCATTACCGGACTGATTGCCGGCCTGATCGGAGGATGGCACGCGCTGTTGTCTGCACTTCTTGGCGGCTTGTGCTGTGTTGTGCCAAACGGCTTGTTTGCCTTGCGGTTGTTCATCAACGCGCACAAGCCTGGAGCTGTCAACCCGATGACTTTTTTCATCGGTGAATTTATCAAGATTGCGTTGACCGTCGCGCTATTGGGCGCGGTGGTATGGCTGTATCGCGATTTGAACTGGCTGGCGCTGCTCGCCGCCTTCATCGTGGCACTGAAGAGTTACATCATCTTAATATTTAGGCACTGACATGGCATCCACCGGAGCTCCAACCCCATCGGAATACATTGTCCACCATCTCGGACACCTCTCCACCCATCATCAAGAGAAGATCGTCGACTTCTCGATCATCAACATGGACACGATGTTCTGGTCCATCGCGATGGGCGTGGTCGGCTGCTTCTTCATGTGGCTGGCCGCCCGCAAGGCGACCTCCGGCGTCCCGGGCCGCTTCCAGGCTGCCGTTGAAATGGTCGTCGAAATGGTCGAAGACCAGTCCAAGGCAATCGTGCACGGCGACCGCCGCTTCATCGCACCGCTGGCCCTGACCGTCTTCGTCTGGGTCGCGCTGATGAACTCGCTGGACTTCCTGCCGGTCGACCTGTTCGCCGGCGTCTTCCGCATGATGGGCATCGACATCCACCACCGCGTGGTGCCGACCGCAGACCTCAACGGCACCCTCGGCATGGCCCTCGGCGTGCTCGCCGTCGTCATCTACTACAACCTCAAGATCAAGGGCGTCGGCGGCTGGCTGCACGAGTGGATCGCCGCACCGTTCGGTCCGTGGATGGCTCCGTTCAACATCCTCCTGAACGCCATCGAATACGTCGCCCGTACCGTGTCCCTCGGCATGCGACTCTTCGGCAACATGTACGCAGGCGAACTCCTGTTCCTGCTGATCGCGCTGCTCGGCTCGATGGCAACCGCATTCGGCTTTGTCGGCCACGTGATCGCCGGCTCGCTGTGGGCAATCTTCCACATTCTGATCGTGTTCCTGCAGGCCTTCATCTTCATGATGCTGACCCTGGTCTACATCGGCATGGCCCACGAAGCCCACTAAAGAATCCTCAGGATAGTAGTACGTAACGAAGTTTGTTTTTAGTTTTTGTCTTTAACCTTAACCTTTTGAAGGAACTCTCATGACTGACATCTCTTTTGTTGCTTTGGCTTGCGGCTTGATCATCGGCCTGGGTGCTATCGGCGCATGTATCGGTATCGCCATCATGGGCGGCAAGTACCTCGAAGCATCCGCACGTCAGCCTGAACTCATGAACACCCTGCAGACCAAGATGTTCCTGCTGGCTGGTCTGATCGACGCAGCGTTCCTGATCGGTGTTGGTATCGCCATGCTGTTTGCTTTCGCAAACCCGTTCATCGCGAAGTAATCAGCCTATCGCTGAATTTCCATCAGCCGAACCCATCCGAGGTTCGGCTCTCGTTATTCTGAGAAGGAAAACACCGTGAACTTAAATGCAACCTTGTTTGCGCAGTTCGTGGTCTTCTTCATCCTCGCGTGGTTCACGATGAAAATCGTGTGGCCGCCGCTGATGAAGGCGCTCGACGAGCGCGCCGAGAAGATCGCGAGCGGCCTCGCTGCTGCCGACCGTGGCAAGGCAGAGATGGCCGAAGCCGCCAAGCGTGCGCAGGCTGAACTCTCGTCCGCCCGTGACGAAGGCCAGAAGCGCATCATTGACGCGGAAAAGCGCGCCCAATCGATCATCGAAGACGCCAAGAAATCTGCATCCGAAGAAGCTGCACGCATTGTTGCCGCAGCCAAAGCCGACGCAGAACAGCAAGTTACTCGTGCACGCGACGAACTGCGTGCCCAGGTCGCGACTCTCGCGGTCAAGGGCGCTGAGCAGATTCTCAAGCGTGAGGTGAACGCAGCGGCCCACGCCGACCTGCTGAACCAACTCAAGACCGAGCTGTAATCATGGCCGAACTCGCAACGATTGCTCGTCCTTACGCTGAAGCACTGTTCCGTGTAGCCAAGTCCGGCAATCTGGCCGCCTGGTCCGACCTCGTGTCGGAAATGGCGGCCGTTGCTGCTCTTCCCGACGTCAAGTCTTTCGCCAGCAATCCGAAGCTCTCGGATTCGCAGGTTTCCGAAACGTTCTTGTCGCTGTTGAAGTCCAATGTCTCCCCCGAAGCCAAAAACTTCGTCGGGATGCTGGTCGAAAACGGCCGCCTCGCGCTGCTGCCCGAAATCGCCGCGCAGTTCTTCGCCCTGAAGAACGCAGCAGAAGGCGCTGCAGATGCGGAGATCTCGAGCGCGTTCGAGTTGACCGACGCACAAGTGAAAGACCTGGTGGCGACGCTGGAAAAGAAATTCGGCCGCAAGCTGAACCCGACCGTGACGGTGGACACCTCGCTCATCGGTGGCGTACGCGTCACCGTCGGCGACGAAGTGCTCGACACTTCCGTCCGTGCCAAGCTGCAGAAGATGCACGTGGCCCTCGCGTCGTGATCGCGGCCTTGCTGGCGCTAGCGTAAGCAGAGATTAAAAAATTTAGGAGTTAACATGCAACTCAACCCGTCTGAAATCAGCGAACTGATCAAGAGCCGGATTCAAGGCCTTGGCGACACCGCTGAGATTCGCAATCAGGGCACGGTGATTTCCGTGACCGACGGTATCTGCCGCATCCACGGTCTTTCCGACGCGATGCAAGGCGAGATGCTGGAATTCCCGGGCAACACCTTCGGTCTGGCGCTGAACCTCGAGCGCGATTCCGTCGGCGCCGTTATCCTGGGTGAATACGAGCACATTTCCGAAGGCGACACCGTCAAGTGCACCGGCCGCGTGCTGGAAGTGCCGGTTGGTCCGGAACTGGTCGGCCGCGTGGTCAACGCGCTGGGCCAGCCGATCGACGGCAAGGGTCCGGTCAATGCCAAGCTGAGCGACGTGATTGAAAAGGTCGCACCGGGCGTTATCGCACGTCAGTCCGTTGACCAGCCGATGCAAACCGGCCTCAAGGCAATCGACTCCATGGTGCCGATCGGCCGTGGCCAGCGCGAGCTGATCATCGGCGACCGTCAAACCGGTAAGTCGGCCGTCGCGGTTGATACCATCATCAACCAGAAGGGCCAGAACATGACGTGTATCTACGTCGCGATCGGCCAGAAGGCATCGACGGTCAAGAACATCGTCCGCGCGCTCGAACAGCACGGCGCGATGGATTACACCATCGTCGTCGCCGCCAACGCTTCCGAATCCGCCGCGATGCAGTACATCGCCGCCTACTCCGGTTGCGCGATGGGCGAATACTTCCGCGATCGCGGTCAAGACGCACTGATCATTTATGACGACCTGTCCAAGCAGGCAGTCGCCTACCGTCAGGTTTCCCTGCTGCTGCGCCGTCCGCCGGGCCGCGAAGCATACCCGGGCGACGTGTTCTATCTCCACTCCCGTCTGCTCGAGCGTGCAGCACGCGTGAACCCCGACTACGTCGAAGCGTTCACCAAGGGTGAAGTCAAGGGCAAGACCGGCTCGCTGACCGCGCTGCCGATCATCGAAACCCAGGCAGGTGACGTGTCCGCGTTCGTTCCGACCAACGTGATTTCCATTACCGACGGCCAGATCTTCCTCGAGACCTCGCTGTTCAACGCCGGTATCCGTCCCGCGATTAACGCAGGTATCTCGGTGTCCCGCGTCGGTGGCGCAGCACAGACCAAGGTCATCAAGGGCCTGTCCGGCGGTATCCGTACCGACCTGGCGCAGTACCGTGAACTGGCAGCGTTCGCGCAGTTCGCTTCCGACCTCGACGAAGCGACCCGCAAGCAGCTCGACCGCGGCGCACGCGTGACCGAACTGCTGAAGCAGACCCAGTACTCCCCGCTGCCGATCTCGCTGATGGCCGTGTCGCTGTACGCCGTGAACAAGGGCTACTTCGACGACGTCGACGTGAAGAAGGTGCTCGCATTCGAAGCCGGCCTGCACAACTTCATGAAGACCAGCCACGCTGCTCTGCTGAAGAAGATTGAAGACACCAAGCAACTCGACAAGGACGGCGACGCCGAACTTGCTGCTGCGATTGCCGCCTTCAAGAAAACTTTCTGATCACTGGAGCTGAAGGAGTAATTACTCATGGCTGCAGGTAAAGAGATACGCGGCAAGATCAAGAGCGTAGAGAACACGAAGAAGATCACCAAGGCGATGGAAATGGTCGCCGCATCCAAAATGCGCAAGGCGCAGGACCGGATGCGTTCGGCCCGTCCCTACAGTGACAAGATTCGTAATATCGCCGCTAACTTGGCGCAGGCCAATCCGGAGTACACGCATCCTTTCCTGGTCAAGCAGGATGGCGCACAGAGGGTGGGCATCATCGTCGTCACGACCGACAAGGGTCTGTGCGGCGGCATGAACACCAACGTGCTGCGTCAGGTGACCAACAAGGTGCGCGAGCTCGAAGGTCAGGGCAAGAAGGTTGAAGCAGTCGCAATCGGCAACAAGGGTCTCGGTTTCCTGAACCGTATCGGTGCCAAGGTGGTGTCGCAGGCCGTCGGCCTCGGCGACACGCCGCACCTGGACAAGCTGATCGGCCCCGTCAAGGTGCTGCTCGACGCGTACCAGGAAGGCAAGCTCGATACGGTCTACCTGTTCTACACGAAGTTCATCAATACGATGAAGCAGGAACCGATGATGGACCAGTTGCTGCCGTTGTCGGCAGATCGTATGGAAGCGGACAAGAATTCGCACTCGTGGGATTACATCTACGAGCCGGATGCACAGTCCGTGATCGACGAACTGCTGGTGCGATATGTCGAAGCGCTGATTTACCAGGCCGTCGCCGAGAACATGGCGTCGGAACAATCGGCGCGCATGGTGGCGATGAAGGCTGCTTCCGACAATGCAGGTAACGTGATCGGCGAACTGAAGCTTGTGTACAACAAGACTCGCCAGGCTGCGATTACCAAGGAACTGTCCGAGATCGTCGCCGGTGCGGCTGCGGTTTAACTAAAGAATCTACTTATATTGAAGGAACGAAAATGGCTGAAGGCAAAATCGTTCAGTGTATCGGCGCCGTGGTTGACGTGGAGTTTCCGCGCAACGCGATGCCCAAGGTTTACGATGCTCTGAAGATGGAAGGCTCCGCGCTGACCCTCGAAGTGCAGCAGCAGCTCGGTGACGGCATCGTCCGTACCATTGCGCTGGGCTCTTCCGACGGTCTGCGTCGCGGCATGGTCATCAAGAACACCGGCGCACCGATCTCCGTGCCGGTTGGTCCGGCAACGCTGGGCCGCATCATGGACGTGCTGGGTAACCCGATCGACGAGCGCGGTCCGGTCAACGCAACGCAAACCGCCTCGATCCACCGCAAGGCACCGGCATACGACGAGCTGTCCCCGTCGCAGGAACTGCTGGAAACCGGCATCAAGGTGATTGACCTGGTCTGCCCGTTCGCCAAGGGCGGTAAGGTCGGTCTGTTCGGCGGTGCAGGTGTGGGCAAGACCGTGAACATGATGGAACTCATCAACAACATCGCGAAGGCACACTCGGGTCTGTCCGTGTTCGCCGGCGTGGGTGAGCGTACCCGTGAAGGTAACGACTTCTACCACGAAATGGCTGACTCCAAGGTCGTTGACCTGGACAACCTGGCCAATTCGAAAGTGTCGATGGTCTACGGCCAGATGAACGAGCCGCCGGGCAACCGTCTGCGCGTCGCGCTGACCGGTCTGACCATCGCGGAATCCTTCCGTGACGAAGGCCGTGACGTTCTGTTCTTCGTGGACAACATCTACCGTTACACCCTGGCCGGTACCGAAGTGTCCGCGCTGCTGGGCCGTATGCCTTCCGCGGTGGGTTACCAGCCGACGCTGGCCGAAGAAATGGGCCGCCTGCAAGAGCGTATCACCTCGACCAAGACCGGTTCGATCACCTCCATCCAGGCCGTGTACGTCCCTGCGGATGACTTGACCGACCCGTCGCCGGCAACCACGTTTGCGCACTTGGACTCCACCGTCGTTCTGTCGCGCGACATCGCTGCACTGGGTATCTACCCCGCAGTGGATCCGCTCGATTCGACCTCGCGTCAGCTGGACCCGAACGTCGTCGGCGCCGAGCACTACGAGACCGCGCGTTCCGTTCAGGGCACGCTGCAGCGCTACAAGGAACTGCGCGACATTATCGCGATTCTGGGCATGGACGAACTGGCACCGGAAGACAAGCTGGTCGTGGCACGCGCACGTAAGATGCAGCGTTTCCTGTCCCAGCCGTTCCACGTTGCTGAAGTGTTTACCGGCTCCCCGGGCAAGTACGTTTCGCTGAAGGACACGATCAAGGGATTCAAGATGATCGCTTCCGGCGAACTCGATCACCTGCCGGAGCAGGCGTTCTACATGGTCGGCACGATCGAGGAAGCAATCGAAAAGGCCAAGAAGATCTAATCGCGCGCGTCGCAGTGCGGCGCATTCGGGCAGGCACAGCGCAGCGTGTCTCGCCTGAATGTACCGGATTGCGCGCAAACGGTCTGGTCTTCAGACGAACATTAAAGGTTCTAACATGGCACACACTATTCACGTAGACGTCGTCTCCGCCGAAGAGGAAATCTTCGCCGGCGAGGCCGAATTCGTCGCGTTGCCGGGTGAGGCAGGTGAACTGGGTATCTATCCCCAGCACACCCCGCTGATCACGCGCATCAGGCCGGGTGCGGTGCGCATCAAGGTGCCGGGCCAGGCGGACGAGGAATTCGTATTCGTCGCGGGCGGTATCCTCGAAGTGCAACCGAACGGCGTCACCGTGCTGGCCGATACCGCGATCCGCGGTCACGACCTGGACGAGGCGAAGGCGGCTGAAGCGAAGAAGCTGGCTGAAGAAGCACTGGCCAACCGCGAATCGGAAATCGATTACGCCAAGGCACAGGCGGAACTGGCTGCGGCTGTTGCGCAGCTGGCAGCGATCGAAAAGCTGCGCCGCAAGCGCTGATGATGTTGGCGGTACAATGAAAAGGCAGCTTCGGCTGCCTTTTTGTTTTGGAGAATCGGAATTCGCATGGACCAGGAACAGCAAACCATCCAACGCATCCTTACCGAAAGCCGCACCATTGCCGTCGTCGGCCTTTCCAGGCGGGACGATCGGCCCAGCCATGAAGTGGCGCAATACCTGCAGTCCCATGGCTATCGCATCGTGCCGGTGAATCCTTCCTATGCGGGCACGCGTATCCTTGGCGAGCCCTGCTATGCCACGCTGGGGGATGCGGCACGGGCGGTGAAGCAGGAGGGCGGCCGCATTGATGTGGTCGACTGCTTTCGCAAATCGGAGGAAGTCGGTGCAGCTGTCGACGACGCGATTACGATCGGTGCGCGTACGGTGTGGATGCAGCTCGGCGTCATTGATGAGGCCGCGGCCGCGCGTGCGGAGAAGGCGGGGCTCGATGTCGTGATGGACAAGTGCATCAAGATCGAGCACATGCAACTGCGCTGACCGGCGATGCGCCGCTACCTGCCTGAACTCGTTGCATTGCCGCTGCTGCCCTTTCTGGTCGCGCAGGGCAAATACACGCGCCGGGTGACGCCGCGCCTGCCGGAAGCCGGCGGGCCGCTGGAAGGCGTATGCGGTGCAATCCATAAGGGCACGCCACTGACGTTGCTCACGATCGGCGAGTCGCCGGTGGCTGGCGTGGGCGTGGATAACCATAACGAAGCCATTACCGGGCAACTCGCGCAGTCCATGGCCGATGCCTTGCACCGTCCGGTTACATGGCGCGCTTGCGGCAGGAACGGCGTGACCGTGCGCGAGGCGCTCGATACCTTCATCACCACCATTCCGCATGCGCCGGTGGACGTGGTGCTGGTCGCGTTCGGTGTGAACGATACGACGGCATTCCGTGCCGTATCGCAGTGGCGGCGAGACCTGCAAGACGTGCTGGACGAAATCGAGCGGCGCTGCCAGCCGGGTCTGGTGCTGTTGTCCGGCGTGCCGCCGCTGCGTCATTTTCCAGCCCTGCCGCAGCCCTTGCGCTGGGTGATGGGATTGAAGGCTGATGTCTTGGACGCGGCAGCGCGCGAACTTGCCGATGCGCGCGAGGGTGTCCGCTACGTGCCGCTTGCGCTCGATACCGACGACCGCAGCATGATGGCCTCGGACGGCTATCATCCGTCCGCCAAAGGCTGCACGGCATGGGCCGCAACACTAGCCGAGGCTGTTATGAAAAGCCACGGCAGGGATGTGACCGCTCGCTAGCGAAGGGATACCAGCCGCAAATAGGGTAGGATAGGGTGACCACCTGAGAGGTTGCCATGGAATTCCTGCTCGATCCCGACTTCTGGGAAACCGCCAGCTTCATCGTCACCGTGTTCGGCCTGCCGTTCGCGATCTTCCTGTTCCTGTTCGAGCAGCGCAAGGAGCGCGACGCCGAGGACGAGGAGGCGTACCAGATGCTGCAGGACGCCTACAAGGATTTCCTCAAGATCGTCCTCGACAATCCCGACCTGAAGCTGCGCACCACCACCTCGACGCCCAACCTGACCGACGAGCAGCGCGAGCGCATGCTGATCATTTTCGAGATGCTCATCGCGCTGTTCGAGCGCGCCTACATCGTTTCCTACGAGCCCGACATGAAGGGCGTTGCGCTGCGCCGCTGGCATTCCTGGGACGACTACATGCGCGAATGGTGCCAGCGCGAAGATTTCTACTTCCTGCTGCCGCAGTTGTTGCGTGGCGAAGACCCGGACTTCGCGGCCTATATCCGGCGCATCGCCGATGAAGAGCACCTCGGCAAACTAACGTCCTGACGCGCGCTGGCGGACTTCCGCGCTATTGGACAGGTGCGGACGGATGATGTTGGCGAGGCGGTCGAAAGTCGGTGCAATTGCTTCGTTGGGCACGCAGGCGTAACCGAGGAGCAGGCCCTTGCGGGCGGTGCGGGCATCCATGTAGTAGCGCGACAGCGGCCGGGCGATGATGCCCGCCGATTGCGCATGGCGGCTGATGACCGCGTCGTCGCAATTGTCCGGCACGCCCAGCGTCAGGTGCAGGCCGGCATCGCC
>NZ_LSTO01000017.1 GCF_002211445.1 Noviherbaspirillum denitrificans
CCATCCTTGCCGGTCCCTGCCACTTGCGCGGCAGTCATGTTGTTGTCCGCCAGCATCTTGGCTGCGGCGGGCATGGCGATGCCGGCTGCTGCGGTGGAAGCCGGAGCAGGTGCAGCGGCGGCCGGTGCCGGTGCTGCTGCGGGAGCCGGTGCTGCTGCCGGGGCGGCGACTGCGCCTGCCTTGGCTTCAGTGTCCAGCTTGGCGATCACTTCGCCTGCAACGACGGTGCTGCCGTCGCCCTTGATCACTTCGACGATCACGCCGGCGTCCGGCGCGGGAAGTTCAAGGACCACCTTGTCGGTTTCGATGTCGATCAGGTTTTCATCTCGGGCGACTGCTTCGCCAACTTTCTTATGCCACTGCAACAGGGTTGCTTCTGCAACCGATTCCGACAATTGCGGAACTTTCACTTCGATAATTGCCATGTAACTCTCCGTTTCGGGTTGTTCGTGCGGCGCGCCAGCTTCTGGCGCGCCGTCGGGTCTTTATTTCGTCAGGACGAAGCCCTTGAGCTTCGAGAATGCGGTGTCGATCAGCGCCTTTTGCTGCGCGTAGTGCTTGTCGTAATAGCCGACAGCAGGCGACGCGCTGGCCGGACGGCCTGCATATGCCAGTTTCTGGCCTTCTTCCAGATTTTCGAAGATGTTGTGCTGAATCTGGAACCAGGCACCCTGGTTCTGCGGTTCGTCCTGCGTCCACACCAATTCCGTGAAGTTCGGGAACTTCTTCAGTTCTGCCGCGAATGCCTTGTGCGGGAACGGATAGAGTTGTTCAATACGGACAATGGCGATATCGGAAGCACCGCGTTCCTTGCGTGCGTTGACCAGGTCGTAGTAGACCTTGCCCGAGCAAGCGACAACGCGCTTGACCTTCTTCGGATCGATCTTCTCGTCGACTTCACCGATAACCGTCTGGAACTGGCCCTTGGCGAGTTCGGACAGCGGCGAGCCGGCATCCTTGTTACGCAGCAGCGACTTCGGCGTCATGATGACGAGCGGCTTGCGGAACAGGCGGATCATCTGGCGGCGCAGCAGGTGGAAGATCTGCGCTGCCGTGGTCGGCTGCACCACTTGCATGTTGTTGTCAGCGCACAGCTGCAGGTAACGCTCCAGGCGCGCGGAAGAGTGTTCCGGACCCTGGCCTTCGTAACCGTGCGGCAACATCATGACGAGCCCCGATGCACGACCCCACTTCACTTCGCCGGAGCTGATGAACTGGTCGATCACGACCTGGGCGCCATTGGCGAAATCGCCGAATTGCGCTTCCCAGATGGTCAGTGTGTTCGGCTCTGCTGTCGAGTAACCGTATTCGAAGCCAAGCACTGCCTCTTCGGACAATACGGAGTCGATGACGCTGAACGAAGCCTGGTTTTCGGAAATATTTTGCAGCGGGATGAAGGTACCAGCATCCCAACGCTCACGATTCTGGTCGTGCAGCACGGCGTGACGGTGAACGAAGGTACCACGGCCGGCATCTTGACCAGTGAGGCGCACAGCGTAGCCGGAAGCCACCAGCGATGCGTAGGCGAGATGTTCGCCCATGCCCCAGTCCAGGTTCATGTCGCCCTGGCCCATCGTCGCGCGGTCTGCCAGCACTTTCTCGACCAGCGGGTGCACCTTGAAGTTTTCCGGCACGGTGGTAATGCGTGCTGCCAGGCGCTTCAGTTCAGCCAGCGGCACCGCGGTGTCCGCTGCATCGGTCCACTTGCGGTTGAGGAACGGCATCCAGTCAACAGCGTACTTGCTCTTGAAATTGGAAATAACCGGATCGACCGTGTGCTTTCCGGCGTCCATTGCATCCCGGTAGGCCTTGACCATTGCATCGCCATCGTCCGCCCCGATCGTGCCCTGGGTAACCAGCTTGTCCGCATACAGCTTGCGCGTACCCGGATGCTTGCCGATCTTCTTGTACATCAGCGGCTGCGTCAGCGCCGGCGTGTCCTGCTCGTTGTGGCCCAGCTTGCGGAAGCAGATGATGTCGACGACGACGTCCTTCTTGAATTCGAGGCGGAAGTCGAGGGCGATCTGGGTTGCCAGGATGACGGCTTCCGGATCGTCGCCGTTCACGTGCAGCACCGGTGCTTCGATCATCTTGACAACGTCGGAGCAGTACAGCGTGGAGCGGGAATCGCGCGGATCGGAGGTGGTAAAGCCGATCTGGTTGTTGATGACGATGTGAACCGTGCCGCCCGTGCCGTAGCCGCGGGTCTGCGCGAGGTTCAGGGTTTCCATCACAACGCCCTGGCCGGCAAATGCAGCGTCGCCGTGCACCAGGATCGGCATGACTTGCGATCCGTCCTTGTCACCGCGGCGGTCCATGCGGGCCTTGACGGAACCTTCGACCACCGGGTTGACGATTTCGAGGTGCGACGGGTTGAATGCAAGCGACAGGTGAACCGGGCCGCCAGGGGTCGAGACGTCGGACGAGAAGCCTTGGTGGTATTTCACGTCGCCTGCCGGCAGGTCGTCGGCGTGCTTGCCTTCGAATTCAGCGAACAGGTCCTGCGGCATTTTGCCGAGGGTGTTGACCAACACATTCAGGCGGCCGCGGTGGGCCATGCCGATAACGATTTCCTGGACGCCCTTGTCGCCGGCGCGCTGGATGGTTTCATCCAGCGAGGCGATGAAGCTTTCGCCGCCTTCCAGCGAGAAGCGCTTCTGGCCGACGTAGCGGGTATGCAGGTAACGCTCGAGACCCTCGGCCGCGGTCAGGCGGTCGAGGATGTGCTTCTTCTTCTCGGGCGAGAAATTCGGGGTGGAGCGAACCGACTCCAGGCGCTCCTGCAGCCAGCGCTTCTGGGCAGGGTCGCTGACGTACATGAATTCGGCGCCGATGGAACGGCAGTAGGTGTCACGCAACGACTGGAGCAAGTCGCGCAGGGTTGCGGTTTCCGGGCCGAAGTACGTGTTGCTGATATTGAACACGATGTCCTGGTCGGCATCGGTGAAACCGTAGAAGCTCGGCTCCAATTCGGGGATGTTCGGACGCTCCTGGCGCTGCAGCGGGTCGAGGTTGGCCCAGCGGTTGCCGAGGAAACGGTAAGCAGCGATCAACTGCGTTACAGCGACGCGCTTACGGCCCATTTCCGCATCCATGGATGCGGTGACGGTACGGATCGGGCCTTGCTTTGCGCGCTCTGCAAAGGAAGCGATCACCGGTGCGTGGGCAACGTCAGGCTTGTTCGAGCCGTCGACGGCCGGAACATTCTGCATTGCGTCGAAATACGCACGCCAGTTGTCGGGAACGGAACCAGGGTTGTTGAGGTACGCTTCGTACAGTTCTTCCACGTACGGTGCGTTGCCTCCAAACAGATATGAATTGGAGAACGACTGTTGCATCATCTTGCTCACCTTTCTTCGCGTTTCGCGAGATTAGCGGGTTAATCTAACCTTCCGCGACACGGCCTGACCGGTTAGCGGATCGCACATCAAGTTGTGGGGGAAGGGCTACGTGACCTGAGGTGTTACGAATCGCGAGCATAACATATTAATCAAGATCAACGTAACGGCTTACCAGGCCATTTTGCGGCCCTTGCAACGACATTTTTTGGTTGCAGCGCACTAGTTGCCGAAAGAGAAACTTCAAGAGCAAAAAATGCACAGCTGTGCGATAAATCCGCTCATTTCTCCCAGCCTGTTCAGCATGGTGTAAGGCGAACGTGGCACCCTGACAAAAACACCAAACCAAGAAACCTGCGGAGACATGGTGAAGACCATCCTGATCGCCGACGATGAGCCCAACATCGTCGCCTCGCTCGAATTCCTGATGAAACGGGAAGGCTTTGAAGTCATGCTTGCCGGCAACGGTATCGAAGCTATCCAAGCTATGGAATCCAAAATACCCGACCTGATCCTGCTCGACGTCATGATGCCGGGCAAGGACGGCTACGACGTGTGCCGGCAGATTCGTGCAACTGCTGCCTGGCATCAAATGAAAATTGTGATGCTGTCCGCCAAGAGCCGCGATTCTGAGATCGCGAAGGGTCTTGCGCTCGGCGCCGACGCTTATATCACCAAGCCATTCTCAAGCAAGGAGCTTGTGCAACGGGTCAGGCAGTTGCTTGGTGCCGACGCATGAGTGGAAAAGCAAAGTTCATTTCAGCGCTCGCTGTGCTGTATGGTTTCCTGGGAGCGGTTACCGTTCTCCTGTATGTTGTTCTATGGGCGTCGCTTGGCGCGGAAGACCAGCAGGCCGTCCTGCGCATCCTGAGTGGGCGCACCGGTATTGTCGTTGTCATCCTGTTTGCCGCCCTGGCTGCCATCGGCCTGGCATTTGAGTATCTATACAGGCACTACGTCAGTGCCCCGCTCCGCCTCGGCGAAAAGCTGGGCGTTATCGTCGGCGCGGATAGCCGGGTTCGCCTTCCGCAGGAAGGCTCTGCGGAATTGCGGACCCTCACCACTGTCATCAACCGGCTGGCCGATGAGCGGGATGCACTGAAGCACGATGTTCAGTTACGGATTGCCGAAGCGAGGGAGGCGATCGAGGACGAAAAGAACCGCTTCGCCGCATTGATGTCCGAACTGAACCAGAGCGTCATTGTGTGCAACGCCGACGGACGTATCCTGCTGTATAACAACCGTGCGCGCCTGATGTTCCTTTCGGAGTCGAATAGCGCGTCGCCAGGCGGGTCACCGGTGGGACTAGGCCGCTCCATCTTCGCGGTGCTTGAGCGCAGCCTGATTACACACGGACTAGACCGGATTCGCCAACGCCTCGCGGCCGGCGACGCACAACCGGTAACGAACTTCGTGACATCATCCCGTCACGCACAATTGATCCGCGCTCAGATGGCACCGGCGATGCATAAGGATGCAAGCGGCGGGCAGTCGATTGGCGGCTACGTACTTATCCTTGAAGACATCACCCGGCGCTTCGACCTTGAGAGCCAGCGAGATGCGGTGTTGCAATCACTGACTGAAGGCAGTCGTTCATCCCTGGCCAGCATCCGTGCAGCTGTCGAAAACCTGCTCGACTACCCTGACATGGAAAGCACCCAGCGCGACCGTTTTCTCAGCATTGTGCGAGACGAGGCGCGGACAATGGGCGAACGCCTCGACAGCACGGCGAGCGACTTCGCCGACGCATTGAAAGTACGCTGGCCGCTAGAGGAAATGCAGGGGTTCGATTTGATTCAAGCCGCTCAACATCGTATCGAGCAACGTTTGGGGTTGTCGACGAAGACTGAAGATATCGACGAAAAAATGTGGGTCAAGGTGGACAGCTATTCCTTGCTCCAGGTTGTTGGATACCTTGCCGCCCGCTTGAAGGAAGAATTCCAGGTACGTGAAGTCCGGTTTCGCCTCACGCGCGATGGCCGGCTTGCCCATCTTGACCTGATCTGGTCGGGAGTCGTCATCAGTTCCGAAACGCTGGTCGGCTGGGAAATGGATCCGCTTACATCCGGCGGAGAAAACAGTCCGCTCACCCTGCGGGAAGTCGTTGAACGGCATGGCGGGGAAATCTGGTTTCAGCGCGACAAGGCTTCCCACCGCTCATTTTTCCGTATCCCGATTCCAGTCGCAACGGCGCCTGAACCGGCGATACCGCCCTCCCCGTTCAACCAGGGGCGCCCGGAATACTACGACTTCGACCTGTTCCGCAAGACCGAGGAAACGCGCGCACTCGACGACCGGCTCCTGAGCCAGCTTGCCTACACGGTCTTCGACACGGAAACGACTGGGCTCGATCCCTCTGCGGGGGACGAAATCATACAGCTTGGCGCCGCCCGGATTGTCAATGGCCGACTCCTGCGCGGCGAAGTCTTCGACTGCCTCGTCGATCCCAGGCGGCCAGTCGCTGCGGAGTCGACAAAAATCCACGGCATCACCAATGACATGCTGTCAGGCCGCCCAACCATCGAGCGCGTTTTGCCGGACTTTCACGCCTTCTGCGAAGACACCGTCCTGGTCGCACACAACGCTGCCTTCGACATGCGCTTCCTGCAAATGAAGGAAGACAAGACGGGTGTCGCATTCCATCACCCCGTACTCGATACTCTCCTGCTTTCGGCCGTCCTCCATCCCAATCAGGAATCCCATCGCCTCGAAGCGATTGCCGAGCGCCTGGGCGTCAACATCTCGGGCCGGCATACTGCGCTCGGCGACGCCATGGTAACCGGCGAAATCTTCCTGAAGATGCTCCCCCTCCTCCACGAACAAGGTATCCGCACCTTGCGTGATGCGCGTGAAGCCGCGGAGCGCCACTTCTACGCGAAGCTGAATTACTGAAATCAAACCGCAAGAAAAAACCCGCAGGAAGCCAGAAGCTTCTGCGGGTTTGATTTTGCTGCTACGAGGCAGGACAAGGTCCCGCCCCAGGCAACGTTTACGCGCGCTTGGCGAGCGGCGGAACGTCGCGCTTCGGCGAGCCGACGAACAGCTGGCGCGGACGGCCGATCTTCTGTTCCGGATCCGAGATCATCTCGTTCCACTGGGCGATCCAGCCGACGGTACGCGCCATCGCGAAGATACCGGTGAACAGCGAGACCGGAATACCCAGCGCGCGCTGGACGATGCCGGAGTAGAAGTCGACGTTCGGGTAGAGCTTGCGCTGGACGAAGTAATCGTCTTCCAGAGCGATCTTTTCGAGGGCCATCGCGAGCTTGAACAGCGGGTCGTCGTGCAGACCCAGTTCGTTCAGCACTTCATAGCAGGTCTCGCGCATCAGCTTGGCACGCGGGTCGTAGTTCTTGTACACGCGGTGGCCGAAGCCCATCAGCTTGACGTTGGAATTCTTGTCCTTGACCTGAGCGATAAATTCGCCAATGCGCTCGACACCGCCCTGCTTCTGGATGTCTTCCAGCATGTTCAGTGCCGCTTCGTTCGCGCCGCCGTGTGCCGGGCCCCAGAGGCAGGCAATACCGGCAGCGATACACGCGAACGGGTTGGCGCCCGAGGAACCGGCCAGACGGACGGTCGATGTCGACGCGTTCTGCTCATGGTCTGCGTGCAGGATCAGGATGCGGTCGAGTGCGCGGACCAGGACGTCGTTGACCTTGTACTCTTCGCACGGGGTCGAGAACATCATGCGCATGAAGTTGGCGCTGTAGGACAGGTCGTTGCGCGGATACACGAACGGCTGGCCGACGGAATACTTGTACGACATGGCGACCAGCGTCGGCAGCTTGGCGATCAGGCGGATGGCCGATACTTCGCGGTGATGCGGATCGTTGATGTCGAGGGAGTCGTGGTAGAACGAGGACAGCGCACCCACAGTACCGACCAGCACCGACATCGGGTGCGCATCGCGACGGAAACCGCGGAAGAAGAATTGCATCTGCTCGTGGACCATCGTGTGATTGGTCACGGTGCTCACAAACTTCTGCTTTTGTGCTGCGTTCGGCAGTTCGCCGTTCAGCAGCAGGTAGCAGGTTTCGAGGAAGTCGGCATTGACTGCGAGCTGCTCGATCGGGTAGCCACGATACAGCAACTCACCCTTGTCGCCATCAATGTAAGTAATCGACGAGTTGCAAGCTGCAGTGGACATGAAGCCGGGGTCATACGTGAACTTGCCCGTTGCGCCATAGAGCTTGCGGATGTCGATGACATCCGGGCCGATGGTGCCCTTGTAGATCGGGAGGTCCAGCGACGGGGAACCGTCGGAGAACGACAGGGTTGCTTTGGTATCAGAGTTGGTCATGTCTCTTCCTTCTAGTGAGGAGGGGTGAGTCGATTGCAAAAAAAACCGAAATACAAAAACCTACCGGCGTCAGGCAGCACGCAGTCGCCCCAGCAACGCATGGACGTGCGGCAGATCGACATCGCCGGACGGTTCCTTGCGAGCCAGCAGCAAGTCCATCAGTTCGTTGTCCGCCAGTTCCATCAGGCGGGAAAACGCATCCACTTCTTCATCGGTCAGGGTTTCCTCATGCGCATCGAGGAACCGCGTGATGATGAGATCGTTTTCGAGCAAGCCACGGCGAGCCCTCCAACGCAAACGTGCTCGCTTGACCGGGTCGGCCTGATGATTGACAGACATAATTCCTCATTCACTCTATTTCAGGAACCCTCCGAATGGGGGGTGGAGGGCTCATGAAATAAGGCGGAAGCAGTATGCACTTCCGCCCTTTCTTCACACTTACACTGCGCGGCGAACCATCAGTTCCTTGATCTTGCCGATCGCGCGCGTCGGGTTCAGGCCCTTCGGGCAAACGTCGACGCAGTTCATGATCGTGTGGCAACGGAACAGGCGGTACGGGTCTTCCAGGTTGTCCAGGCGCTCATTGGTTGCCTGGTCTCGACTGTCGGCGATGAAGCGGTATGCCTGCAGCAGGCCGGCCGGGCCGACGAACTTGTCCGGATTCCACCAGAACGACGGGCAGGACGTCGAGCAGCACGCGCACAGAATACACTCATAGACGCCGTCGAGTTCTTCGCGTTCAGCCGGGGATTGCAGACGCTCTTTCTCCGGAGGAATGGTGTCGTTGATCAGGTACGGCTTGATCGAGTGGTACTGCTTGAAGAACTGGGTCATGTCCACGATCAGGTCGCGGATGACCGGGAGGCCCGGCAGCGGGCGCAGCACGATGGGTTCGGTCAGTTCGTTCAGGTTGGTGGTGCAGGCCAGGCCGTTCTTGCCGTTGATGTTCATTGCGTCGGAACCGCACACGCCTTCGCGGCAGGAGCGGCGCAGCGCCAGCGAATCGTCGACGTCGGCCTTGATGCGCTGGAGCGCATCGAGCAGCATCTTGTCGGTGTCCTGCAGGGTCACCGTCAGATCCTGCATGTAGGGCTTCTCGTCCTTGTCCGGATCGTAACGGTAGATTTGAAATTTCAGAGTACGTGCCATGTTCTTGCCTTAGAAAGTACGTGCCTTGGGCTTGAAGGTTTCAACGGTCAGCGGCTGGGTGTTGACCGGCTTGTAGTCGAGGCGGTTGCCCTCGGAGAACCACAGCGTGTGCTTCATCCAGTTCTCGTCGTCGCGCTTCTCGTAATCGCGGTGGGCGTGGGCGCCGCGCGATTCCTTGCGAGCTGCTGCCGAGATGATGGTTGCCTTCGCAGTTTCAATGAGGTTGTCCAGCTCGAGTGCTTCGACACGCGCGGTGTTGAATACCTTCGACTTGTCCTTGAACGAAACGTGCTTGCGGCGCTCGTCCAGTTCGACGATCTTCTTGGCGCCGGCTTGCAGCAGTTCGTCGGTGCGGAACACGCCGCAGTACTGTTGCATCGTGGAGCGGATCGCGTTGGCGACATCCTGCACGCGCTCGGAACCGGTGCTGGTTTCGAGTCGGGCGAGACGTTCCATCGCACGGTCGGCAGCGTCCGCCGGCAGCGCCTTGTGGCTCTTCTGCTTGAGGTTCTGCGCAACGATGTGATTACCTGCAGCGCGACCGAAGACAACGAGGTCGAGCAGCGAATTGGTGCCGAGACGGTTCGCACCGTGCACCGAGACGCATGCGCATTCGCCGATGGCGTACATGCCGTTGACGACTTCCTTCATGCTGCCGTTCTTCGGCGCGACCACCTGACCGTTGATGTTGGTCGGGATGCCGCCCATCTGGTAGTGGATGGTCGGGACGACCGGGATCGGTTCCTTGGTCGCGTCGACGTTGGCGAACTTGTGGCCGATTTCGAGGATCGACGGCAGGCGCTTCTTGATGGTGTCGGCGCCGATGTGGCGCAGGTCCAGCAGGACATGGTCCTTGTTGGGTCCGCAGCCGCGGCCTTCCTTGATTTCCTGGTCCATCGAACGGGACACGAAGTCGCGCGGCGCCAGGTCCTTCAGCGTCGGTGCATAGCGCTCCATGAAGCGTTCGCCATTGGCGTTGATGAGGATACCGCCCTCGCCGCGCACGCCTTCGGTGATCAGCACGCCCGCGCCAGATACGCCGGTCGGGTGGAACTGCCAGAATTCCATGTCCTGCAGCGGCAGGCCTGCACGTGCAGCCATGCCCATGCCGTCGCCGGTATTGATGAAGGCGTTGGTCGACGCTGCGAAAATACGGCCTGCACCGCCGGTGGCGAACAGGGTGGTCTTCGCTTCGAGGATCATCACATCGCCGGTTTCCATTTCCAGCGCAACGACGCCGAGCACGTCGCCATCCTGGTCACGGATCAGGTCAATCGCCATCCACTCGACGAAGAAGTGGGTCTTGGCGCGGACGTTACGCTGATACAGCGTATGCAGCAGTGCGTGGCCGGTACGGTCTGCAGCTGCGCAAGCACGTTGCACCGGCTTTTCGCCGAAGTTGGCGGTGTGGCCGCCAAACGGACGCTGGTAAATCGTGCCGTCGGGGTTGCGGTCGAACGGCATGCCGAAGTGTTCGAGTTCATACACGACCTTCGGTGCTTCACGGCACATGAATTCGATCGCATCCTGGTCACCCAGGTAGTCCGAGCCCTTGACGGTGTCGAACATGTGCCAGTACCAGTTGTCCTCGGACATATTGCCCAGCGAAGCGCCGATACCGCCTTGCGCGGCAACAGTGTGCGAGCGGGTCGGGAACACCTTGGACAGGACCGCGACGTTGAGGCCCGCTTCCGCCAGTTGCAGGGAAGCGCGCATGCCGGAGCCACCGGCACCGACGATCACGGCATCAAAACGGCGGACGGGAAGTTTTTGCTTGATTGCTGCCACGATTACATTCTCCAGATAATCTGCGCGGCCCAGCCTGCGCAACCGATCAGCCACAGGATAGCGGCAACATAAAACGTCAGACGCAGTCCGACGGACTTGGTCACGTAGTCCATGACGATTTCACGGAAACCGACCCATGCGTGGTACAGCAGCGCGAGGATGGTCACGAAAGTCGCCATCTTGAACCACTGGCGGGAGAACAGGCCGGCCCAGCCTTCATAGCTGAAGTTGCTGGCGGTAAGGAAGGACACGAGCAGGACGACCGTGTATGCCAGCATGACGAGCGCGGTGGCGCGCTGCGCAAGCCAGTCACGCAGGCCGTAATGCGCGCCGACGACCAGGCGCTTCGGTCCGATGTTGTTGTTTGCCATGTTAGAAAACTCCGAACAATTTCAGGGCGACCAGCGCGGCGATGGGCAGGCTGATGGCGAACACGGTGACTGCCGACTTGCGGCCGCTTACCTTGTCTACACCGACGTGCACGTCCATCAGCAAGTGGCGGATACCGGCACAGACGTGGTGCAGGTAGGCCCAGACCAGAGCCAGAATGACGAGCTTGACGAACCAGTTGGAAGTGAAGCCCTTGAGGTATTCGAAGGAAATTTCCGATGTCAGGCTCTTGTCCAGGAGGAACAGCACGAAGGGCAAGAGTACGAACATCATTGCACCGCTAGCGCGATGCAGGATCGAAACATAGGCGGCCAGCGGCAGCCGGTAGTGACGTATATCAGCAAAGCTCATTACGCCGTATTTATGCCGGTTTTTATTCACGGCTTCGGACATGACATTACCTCCCAGGGCTTGAAAATCCCGTAATTTTCGCCGATTTTGTGCATCACACCAATAGCAACGTTCGCTGAAAGCACAATTTCCGCTTGTCAAGCGTGGCTATCCGCTATTGCACGCAACGGCTTTACATCAAACTCAACTCAGTTCGTTCTGATAATGATGTCGATCAGTCAAGTACAGTCCCCGGCGAACTTCCACCGGACGATCACCGTAAGTGAAGGACACCCGCTCGACACTGAGCAGGGGCGTTTGCTTTTCGACACTCAATAACTCTGCCGTCCCCTCGTCTGCGCTGACCGCACGGATCTTTTCGGTCGCGCGAATCATGCGCGTCCCGAATTCGGTTTCGAATAATCCGTACATCGGCCCTTTGTACTCGACCAGGCGCTCGGCCGTGAGGCCTTTGAAGATTACGCCCGGGAGCCAGAGCTCCTCGACGATGGTCGGCGCACCGTCGAACGACTGCACGCGCTTGATGAAAATGACGGAATCACCCGACTTGATATCCAGCAGGCGCGCAACTTCTGCGGGCGCTCTCAGTCTTTTGACCTCAAGGATCTTGTTGTCGGCATTGTGCGGCTCACCGGCGTCCGGCATGAGCCTGAGGAACCGGTATTGCGCGCGCGCCTCGTGGTGCGTGGCAACGAAGGTTCCCTTGCCCTGGCGGCGCACCACCAGGTTTTCGGCAGCCAGTTCGTCGATCGCCTTGCGGACCGTACCCTGGCTGACTTTGAATCGATTGGCGAGCTCCACTTCGCTGGGAATCAGCTCGCCCGGCTTCCATTCGCCGGACTGCAGGCTCTGGGTGATCAATGCCTTGATCTGCTGGTACAGCGGGCTGAAGGTGGGAGAAGTCCCAGAAGCGGAAAGGCCAGCCCCGGCGGCAGGCACGCCATTGGCAGTCAGATTAGTCGGGGCTGAACTCATAATCAGCGATTTCACCACAAAACACCGATTGCCGTCCAGCAAAATGTATAACTGATATGTCTTATATAAGATATAAGATAGCCATTGACAGAGCGACCACGCAGGCATACACTCGCCCGCAATATTGGCAGGATGCAAGCCCGTGAGAAACTCCGGTTATTGCGACGCCCCATCTCCGGCATGGCCAGGGATTTGGCCGTGATCAAGCATGGAATCGGCGTATTATTACAGGCTTGCCGAATAATTCATACGGTTTCCCCTTTCATTCCCACTTTGGAGATTCATCATGGCTAAAGCCCCCATGCGCGTTGCTGTTACCGGCGCCGCCGGCCAAATCGGCTACTCCCTGCTGTTCCGCATCGCCAACGGCGACATGCTGGGTAAAGACCAGCCCGTCATCCTGCAATTGCTGGAAATCCCGGACGAGAAGGCACAGAAGGCGCTCAAGGGCGTGATGATGGAAATCGACGACTGCGCATTCCCGCTGCTGGCCGGCATGACCGCCCACAGCGATCCGATGACCGCATTCAAGGACGCCGACGTTGCCCTTCTGGTCGGTGCACGTCCGCGCGGCCCGGGCATGGAGCGCAAGGACCTGCTCGAAGCCAACGCACAGATCTTCACCGTCCAGGGCAAGGCTCTCGACGCTGTCGCATCGCGCAATGTCAAGGTTCTGGTTGTCGGCAACCCGGCCAACACCAACGCCTACATCGCCATGAAGTCGGCACCGAACCTGCCGGCCAAGAACTTCACGGCCATGCTGCGCCTGGACCACAACCGCGCGCTGTCGCAACTGGCCGCCAAGGTTGGCAAGCCGATCACCTCGATCGAGAAGCTGTGCGTGTGGGGCAACCACTCCCCGACCATGTACGCCGACTTTACCCACGCGACTGTTGACGGCCAGCCGGCCAAGGCCCTGGTGAACGACGAAGCCTGGACCAAGGATGTGTACCTGCCGACCGTCGGCAAGCGCGGCGCAGCGATCATCGAAGCCCGCGGCCTGTCTTCCGCAGCTTCCGCAGCCAATGCTGCGATCGACCACGTCCGTGACTGGGTTCTCGGCACCAACGGCAAGTGGACCACCATGGGCATCCCGTCCGACGGTTCCTACGGCATTCCGGAAGGCACGATGTTCGGCTTCCCGGTCACGACCGAAAACGGCGAATACAAGATCGTCCAAGGCCTGCAAGTTGACGCATTCTCGCAAGAGCGCATCAACCTGACCCTGAAGGAACTGCAGGAAGAGCGCGACGGCGTGAAGCACCTCGTCGGCTAATCACTGCCACGACCAGGACAAACGGCCCCGCGCCGTTTGTCCTCCCCGGGCGTCCGGCCCGCCCTCCCCTACGACGATCCCCATGCATCCTTCCGAGGTCTTATTCCAGGGTAAACACAAGCCGGTTTCGATTCCGGTCTGCGATCACTATGCCGGTTCCGAAAAACTGATGCAGAAGTCGATTGCCTTGCAGCAAGAACTTGGCCCCGTGTTCGACATCACCCTCGACTGTGAAGACGGCGCCGCCGCCGGCAACGAGGAAGAACACGCGAAACTTGTCGCCACCATCATTGCGAGTGATGACAACCGGTTCAATCGTATCGGTGTCCGCATCCATGACGTCACGCACCCCTGCTTCGAGCAGGATATTGTCACGGTCATCACGAAGGCCACTGCCAAGCGCCTTGCCTATATAGTCATTCCCAAGGTAGATGGCGTGTCCGACGTCGTTCGCGCCATCGATGCAGTCAACGTGCATGCAAAAAAGCACGGCCGCAAGAACCTTCCCATCCATGTCCTGATCGAAACGCACGGCGCGCTGCAAGACGCGCATGCGATTGCTGCGTTGCCGCAGGTAGAATGCCTGTCATTCGGCATCATGGATTTCGTGTCGGCACATTTCGGCGCCGTGCCCGGGACTGCGATGCGCTCTCCCGGCCAGTTCACCCATCCGCTGGTCACTCGTGCGAAGCTCGAAATTTCCGCCGCCTGCCATGCGCACGGCAAGGTCCCGTCGCACAATGTCACCACTGAAATCAAAGATACGGCGGTGGTGGCCAACGATGCAACCAGGGCGTCCGGCGAATTCGGGTACACGCGGATGTGGAGCATCCATCCAAACCAGATCAAACCGATCCTCAAAGCCCTTGCGCCGCGCAGCTCGGAGGTAAGCGAAGCCTCAGCAATCCTCAGCGAGGCCCATGCGGCACAATGGGGGCCGATACAATACAACGGCAAGCTGCACGACAGGGCCAGTTACCGGTACTATTGGGCGATATTGCAGCGAGCGAAAGCGAGCGGCATGCCGATACCGGAATCCGCAGGGAGTTTTTTGTAGCAGATGCGACGCTGACAACACAGATAATCCGGCGCGCATCACAGTGGAGACATAGCATGAAGTTATTTACAGCATTCGCACTCTTGATCGCCGGACTGTCCGCCGGAATCCCGCCAGCCATGGCGAATGCGCCCGCACCGGGCGAGACGGCGAAGAAGGCATCCGCGAAAAAGGCGACTGCTGCCAGGAAGGATGCCCAGGACGACGACCAGCCGGACGTAACCGGCTTGAAGGCCACCGCATTCAATTGCGAGCTCGGCAACAAGATCACGATTTACTCCGATGCGGCGAACGACCAGCAGATCGCGCTGCAATGGGACAAGCGCATGCACCGCATGCATCGTGTCGGCACGACCACCGGCGCGCATCGTTTCGAAAATGCCCAGAACGGACTGGTCTGGATCGGCATTCCGGCCAAAGGCATGCTGCTTGACTCGAAGAAGGGCAAGCAGCTCGCCAACGAATGCAAGAGCCCGGAACAGGCAGCGCACAAGGTAGCGGAGGGCTGACAACATCCATTCCCGCGGGATGCGCCTGCATCCCGCTTGCACGCATCCGCGTGCTTCACATCCATCTGCTTCGATTGTCGGCAGTTCAGTTCTAATAATCCCAAGGAGAGGCCATGTCCACCAATACTCTGAACACGCTCAAGGAATTCAAGATTTCGGGTTCCAGGAAAGGCAAGTTTTATTCCCTGCCTGCTCTTGAAAAGGCGCTTGGCGTGAATATTTCCCGTCTGCCTGTTTCGATCCGCATCGTGCTGGAATCGGTGCTGCGTAATTGCGACGGCAAGAAGGTGACGGAAGAGCATGTGAGGCAACTGGCCGGCTGGGCGCCGACAGCAGCGCGCGTAGATGAGATTCCCTTCGTCGTGGCGCGTGTGGTGCTGCAGGATTTCACCGGCGTCCCGCTCCTCGCCGACCTCGCCGCCATGCGCGGCGTTGCCTCCAGGATGGGCAAGAAGCCGAAGAACATCGAACCGCTGGTGCCGGTGGACTTGGTGGTCGACCATTCCGTGCAGATCGATTACTACCGCGACAAGAACGCGCTCGACCTGAACATGAAGCTGGAATTCCAGCGCAACAACGAACGCTACCAGTTCATGAAATGGGGCATGCAGGCCTTCGACACCTTTGGCGTCGTCCCGCCTGGCTTCGGCATCGTGCACCAGGTCAACCTGGAATACCTTGCGCGCGGCGTGCATGACAAGGGTGGTGTGTTCTATCCGGACACTCTGGTCGGTACCGATTCCCATACCACGATGATCAACGGCATTGGCGTTGTCGGCTGGGGCGTGGGCGGCATCGAGGCAGAAGCCGGCATGCTGGGCCAGCCGGTCTACTTCCTGACGCCGGACGTGGTTGGCGTCAACCTGACTGGCGCGTTGCGTGAAGGCGTGACCGCGACCGACCTGGTGCTGACCGTCACCGAGATGCTGCGCAAGCACAAGGTGGTCGGCAAGTTTGTCGAATTCTTCGGCGAAGGCACCGAGACACTGTCGCTGACCGACCGCGCGACCATTGCAAACATGGCGCCGGAATACGGCGCGACCATGGGCTTTTTCCCGGTGGACGATGTCACCATCGACTACTTCAAGGGCACGGGCCGCACCAAGCAGGAAATCGACGCCTTCGAATCCTATTTCAAGGCCCAGAACCTGTTCGGTATCCCAAAGGCCGGCGACATCGATTACACCAGCGTCGTAACGCTGGACCTTGGCACCGTCGCACCGTCGCTGGCAGGTCCGAAGCGCCCGCAAGACCGCATCGAAATCGGCAAGGTCAAGGCGACCTTCGCCGACCTCTTCAGCAAGCCGGTGACGGAGAATGGCTTCAACAAGAAGGCTGAAGACCTGGATGCCGAGTACGAAACGTCCAACGGCATCAAGGTCAAGAACGGTGACGTGCTGATCGCCGCGATCACGTCGTGCACCAACACCTCGAACCCGAGCGTGCTGCTGGCCGCGGGCCTGCTGGCCAAGAAGGCGGTCGAAGCCGGCCTGACCGTCGCGCCGCACATCAAGACCTCGCTCGCGCCTGGCTCGCGCGTCGTGACCAAGTACCTGGAAGCAGCCGGCCTGCTGCCCTACCTCGAGAAGCTGGGCTTCGGGGTCACTGCGTACGGCTGCACCACCTGTATCGGTAACGCGGGTGACCTGACCGCGGAACTCAATGAAGCGATCCTCAAGAACGACATCGTGGCGTCGGCCGTGCTGTCTGGCAACCGCAACTTCGAGGCGCGCATCCATCCGAACATCCGCTCCAACTTCCTTGCATCGCCGCCGCTGGTCGTCGCTTACGCCATCGCGGGCAATGTGACCCGGGACCTGATGACCGAACCCGTAGGCAAGGGCAAGGGCGGCAAGGACATCTACATCGGTGATATCTGGCCGAGCTCCGCGGAAATCGCCAAGCTGATGAAGTTCGCGATGAATGCAAAGACCTTCAAGGAGAACTACGCGGAAGTGAAGGACGCCCCGGGCAAGCTGTGGGAGCAGATCAAGGGTGTGGCCAAAGGCGAGGTCTACAACTGGCCGACGTCGACTTACATCGCGGAACCGCCGTTCTTCCAGGAATTCGACATGGAGCCGAAAGAGGTGGCGGCCGGCATCAGCGGCGCGCGTGCCCTCGGCGTGTTCGGCGACTCGATCACTACGGACCACATCTCCCCCGCCGGCTCGATCAAGGAATCCAGTCCGGCCGGCAAGTGGCTGCTGGAGAATGGCGTGCTTAAGGCTGACTTCAACTCCTACGGCTCGCGCCGCGGCAACCATGAAGTGATGATGCGCGGCACGTTTGCCAACGTGCGCATCAAGAACCTGATGATCCCCGCCAAGGA
>NZ_LSTO01000018.1 GCF_002211445.1 Noviherbaspirillum denitrificans
AGATCGCGGACTTCATCCGCGCCAACGCGGGGCAGCGGAAAGCCTGACGCAAGAACGGGCGAGACAGGAACCGCCTGTGGAGGCTATCCTTGAAGTCTGTGGAAACTGCGCGCGGACAGCATGGCTACTGAATACATCGGCGAGTACCTGGTCGAATACGGCGGCGAAGCCTTGTGCCTGGGCAAGGGCTGGGCGGCGTACATCGCCATTTACGACGTGACCCGCAATCCGGCCTTCCGCGCCGCCCTCATTCCGCGCCAGCGGGTCAGCCTGGATACGGTCTTCCTTACCGAGGAAGCGGCCACCGAACGGGCGCGCGAAGTCGCGGTCGCCAAGATCGGCCGTTCAGCGGGCGCAAAACCGGGCTGATCCGTTCATATTCCTTCCGGGGAAACGCTGCCGTTCGATTGCCCGGCCAAGGAACGATTCCCCATCCATGCGCATCGAAGTTGCTTACCAGTTCAACAACGGGGATGCCATGAACACCACTTGGATAGTTTCAGCCAATGCCAGCCGCGCCAGGTTCTTTTCCCAGGAGCAGCCTTCCGACCAGCTGGAAGAAATCAATGACATGGTCAATGACAGCGTGCGCGAGCGCATCCTGGATGCGAGCGAAACCGACAAGCTCGGCCCGACCTCCGGCACCAAGAGCGTTCACAACACCGGCGGCGCCACGCCCAACAAGCAATACCAGCCGGCCACCATGCCCGACGAGCACATGGCCGAACTCTTTGCCCGCGACATCGCCGGCTTCCTGCGAAAGGCCCATCAGGAAGGGCGCTTCCAGCAACTTACGCTGGTCGTGTCGCCGCAATTCCTCGGCATGCTGCGCAAGCTGCTGGCGCCGGAACTCGAGTCGGCAGTGAAGTTGGAGATCAACAAGGACTACACCCAGTTCAGCCCGGCACAGCTGCGCGAGCAGGTGCTTGCCCATATGGGGAAGGGCTGATTCCCCGGGGGCGAGCGAGGTCATTTGAAATGAGAATCACTAACGAAATGACGGCGATACCTTGACCCTGCCCCCGGCACGTGCCACGCTTATCTATTGCCATTTCCTCAAGGAGTAAGCAATGAAAGGCGATGCCGGAATCATCACCATCCTGAACGGTCTGCTGGCCGGCGAGCTGACCGCAATCGATCAGTACCTGATCCATGGCGAGATGTACGCAAACTTCGGTTTCGGACATCTCGCGGAACACAGCCTCCACGAATCCGACCACGAGCGCCAGCACGCGCGCGCACTCATCCAGCGCATCCTGTTCCTCGAGGGGACGCCCGACCTCAGCAAGCGAAATCCACTGAAGATCGGCAGCACGGTTCCCGAAATGCTGCAGGCCGACCTCGATGTCGAATACCACGTCGTCGGCGAACTGAAGAAAGCCATTGCCGCATGCGAAACCGCCAGGGACTACGTCACGCGGGACATGCTCGTCAGCCAGCTCGAAGACACCGAGATGGACCACGCGTACTGGCTCGAACAGCAGCTTCGCCTGATTGGCTTTGTCGGCTTGCAGAACTACCAGCAAAGCCAGATGAAATCGGAAGCATCTTCCTGACAAGAACAAGGAGCACAGGAAATGAAAGGCGACGCGCAAATCATCACACTTCTCAACAAGGTCCTGAAGAACGAACTGACGGCCATCAACCAGTATTTCCTGCATGCGCGCATGTTCAGGAACTGGGGGCTGGGTCATCTCGACCATTACGAATACAAGCAGTCGATCCGGGTGATGAAGGAAGCCGACAAGCTGATCGAGCGTGTCCTGTTCCTGGAAGGCCTGCCGAACCTGCAGGACCTCGGCAAGCTCATGATCGGCGAAGACCCGGCCGAGTGCCTGGACTGCGACCTCCGCTACGAAAAGAGCCATCACCAATTCCTGGTGCAGGCGATTTCCAACTGCGAGGCTGCCAATGATTACGTCAGCCGCGAACTGCTCGAGGATTTGCTGGAGCACTGCGAAGAAGCCATCGACTGGATCGAGACGCAGCAGGGTCTGATCAAGGATGTCGGATTGCAGAATTACCTGCAGTCGCAGATGGAGAGCGCGGACGACTGAGCGCCATCAGACTGTAGCCCGAAAAAGGAAAAAGCCGGCAATTCTTTCGAATTGCCGGCTTTGCACTTGGTAAATAGAAGTGCTTCGCGAAGCGCTTCGCAATCGAGGTGCAATCGCCGGTAACCCGTGCCAGTAATGACTTTCTACGGTTTGTGACGTAGTTTTGACGGTTCTTTTGTGCCTTCGACCTACCCGCCAGATTGGGGGAGAAAGTCGCGTGGCTGCGTTCTCAAAGGAATAAGCGCTTCGCGCCAGTACAGGCTTGGGTTTCCGTCAATTGGAACCCCAACATTCGTGCTGGCGTTAGCCACCTTTGCACTCAACTCAGAAGGCAGGGCTGCCCAGCCGTGCTTGTCCAGTTTGATGCCAATGCTCTCTGGCCTATGTCGTAGCACTCTGATGAGCCGCCTACTTTTTCTGGTCAATGCCTCATCCATATGGCTTTTTCCTGGATATTCTTAGCTCGAGAATCTAAAAAATTTCCAGCATTCGCTTAAGAACCTCCCTGATTGACATGTCGCGTGCCGCTGCAGTGAGAAGAAAGTGCTGCCCCATACCTCGTTATAAATTTCCGGAAAGTCGGTGTAATTCAAGTTGTACGAAATGCTTAGTTCATTCAAATTGGCTGCCCTCATGCTTCTGCAGTAGGCGGCCGTGGCCAATTCAAGATTGCGGCTACCCGTCGAATGACCCATCGGGCTTCCGCTTCCGACACCCACCCGGTTGCTATCAAACGAGGCAAATACTGCTCGAGGATTGCGACCTCCGTCATCTCCTTGCGCTTGCCATGCTTTGACGCCAGCGCCTTTTCCGCAATTTGCCGTGCCAAGTCTTCACACCCATCCCAACGCGTAACAATCTCTGGCGGCGTGCAACCTTCCTCGTAATAGCGCCCCGCATACTCGACAAGGCGGACCTTGGCCGTTTCGCCGGCCACTGCGCCGTGTACAACACTTCTCGGGAAGTCGGCAGGCACCTCAGTCAATCTCGCCACAAAGTCGGTTCCGCTCGCGTCTGGCGAATCGTCAGCGTCATTGCACATGGCATTCCCTTTTTAGAAAATCTGGCCGTTTACGGAAGGAGACTGTTTTGTTTTGATACCGCCGGAGGGCGTCGATTAAAAACCGAACAATTTCGAGCGAGGGCTATAACCGCTTAAGCATCTCTTGTATTGCGTACTGAGTTTTTGGTTCGCTTATCCCCATGTGGCCGTTTGTTTTGATGAGGTTATCCCTGCACCAAGCCGGCCAGCCGAAGTCGTCATCGTCCAGGGCAAACCAGCTTTTTGGTCCTCGTCGCAGCATGTCGTCTGAAACCTGCACCCCTCTGGGTAGATGGCCGAATGCGACAGGATGCATATACCGGCTGTGGAAAGTCGCTCCAATCACTCTCGATTGCAGCATTGGGCTAAGCCGGCTCCGAGCAAATGAAAAACCCCTTACGCGTACCCAGGACGTAGACAGAACAATCGCAACTTCCGGGTATGGCGCAAGAAGCTCTTCCAATATGGGCGTCCACTCAAAAAGCACCCGCCCGGGCGTATTCATGAAGATTCCTCGCTTTGGGTGAAAGAGCACGTTTTCATCGTGCAAAACGCCGTCAAAGTCCAGAAACAGAATCCGTTCGGCAGTTCGCGTCATCCTCATCATTTCCTTCCTTTTCGCCCATGGCCGAAGCAACCTTGGCGGTGGTGCCCGCCAGCTTCTTTGCTCTTGTCCCATTGAAAGACGTACGTCAAAAGCGATGTTTGCTTATTAGGCGCACAGGTTCTTCCCTAAGCACTTCCGCGAGACAAATACCTTCCCTCAGCACAGGTGCGTGCCGGACTTGAGTTACCGTTAAATGGGGGGACTACAAACTTATCGCCGGTATCGGCGGAAGCTGCCGGTTACCACCCCGAAAATCTCCAGTGAGCCAGATGGGTGAATGTCCGGGTAAGCCGAATTGGCGGCTTCAAGGTAGTAACGCTGCCGGTCGTCCAACCGGAGCGTCTTGACAGCAATGTCGCCGTCTACGATGGCGACGACAATGTCACCGGGTTTTGTGGCAGCGTTCTTTTCGACGACTACGAGGTCGCCACCGAGCAGGCCGACGTCTTTCATGCTGTCATCGCGGACACGACAAAGGACCGCGCGGTTTGGGTCGTCAATCAGGCAGTCATCTATGGTGATGAGTTCCACGGAATCCTGGCTCGCGGGCTGCGGCAAGCCGGCGCGAACGGTATTGACGACAGGGTGGGCGAAGAACTTTTTGGTGGTAGCAATGCGGCCTTCGACCCGGTCGAGATAACCGGCATCCACGAGCCGGCCGACGAGCGCGAAAACCGAGGATGTGGACGACAGGCCCGCGACTTCGCAAAGCTTGGCCATCGCCGGAAACGCTTGGTTCCGCTTCCAGTAGGTTCTCAACGCAGCGAGATGCTTCTCGTCTTGCATGGCCGACTCCCCGAATATTTATTCGATGGAGTTAATTTACTGTATAAAAGCACAGTAGTCAAGCATTTCCTGGCTGAATTGGTAATGAATTCAAGGACTTATGTTTTGGATGTGTTGATGAGGGTAGCGCGCGTACAGAATGACCCTACGGATGCTTTTGGCTTATGGGGTCGCGGGTCTGACTACTCCCGAGGTCGTAAGAACCCAGGTTGGATTAGTCTCGCCGAGACGGCGAGCAGGTTGACGTTCAGGAAGCGAGGCAGCAAATGCGACTGCTGCGGTGAGATGGGCTTGGGTCAGTTGAGGATACGCCGCAAGTACTTCGGCTTCGCGCATACCGCATGCAAGTGATGCCGTAATGTTTTCGACCGGAATGCGTGTTCCGACAAATACGGCAATACCGCACATTACGTCTCGGTCGAAATGAATAAGGTCGTACCGATGCTCGTTCAATTCCGTACCCATCTTGCCGCGCTCCACTCTGTCCCAACCATCTCGAATCCCAATAAGGCTCTCCCGTACACAAAAGGATATACGCGACGTCAGTCGAGGGCAACGAAGTGGGCTGCCATTGCTCCTGGGATATCACACCCTTTCTCTTAACCAGGGAGAGCGTTCAAGCAAGCTTAGTCGGCCTCATCAATACGCCTGCAGCGCGGCGAGACGTGGCTGTCTTGCCTCTGAAATGGCACCACTTCCGGATGCACGAACGAGCGACGCGGAGGCGCGAGCTGGCCTGCTTGTGGCTCTTTGCGGAAGGAAGACGCTCATTTCTTTTGACCGCCTCCTTGAGCTTGAGCTGCAGATGTTGGTCAAAGAGCAGTTTGACCCTGTACCGTCGGAACAAAAAAGCCGGCCATGTAGTCGGCTTTTTCTGCGGAATCACACAGCCTGATTCCGGTAAGTTCTTGATTTTTCAAGCATAGGTTAACTGCTACAAAATTTCGAATAAACCGCACACCACCGCCTACGCAGCGTTCATTTCATCTACTGCAAGTCCTCCTGCAGGACGGATTGCTTCAGCGACCGCCACATCGTTCTCCTTCGGAGACGCCCATTTGTCAAAGGCTCCGTCCTCGGACCGCGGCCGTGGGTTCGCATCCCGTGTTCGAATTAAAGTAGGCATTGAAATACTGCCTCCAAAGACAATTGCTGTTTGTCGCGCAAGGCCCGCAATGCGTTTTACTTCTCGACGGTCCGCCCATTCACTCGCAGCTTGAACAGCGGATAGGTCTTTTTCAGACGTTAGGCGAAATGAGACCCAGTTGTTGCATTGAGAGAGCACGGTCGGCGAAATTTCCGACGGTCGCTGCGTGCTGAGCCAAAGCGCCAGGCCAAATTTTCGCCCCTCCTTTGCCAGACGCTCATAGGCAAGCGAATTCTCAGACGAGTCTCCGCCTGAGCCAATCGGGCGTAGGTAATGATGCGCTTCCTCCAACACGAGCAGGGTCGGAATTTTGGATTCTTGGCCTCGCTTGAAGAGTTCGAAGGCATACAGCTCGAGGAGCGACCCAAGAACGAATGGCGTCAGGTCATGTGAAACCCTTCTAAGGTCAACAACATGCACTCGCCAGGAAACCTCTTTCTCGCCAAAGATTCTTTCTACCAAAGCTGTGGATTCTGCTGCCCAATTAAGCCCGTTCGCGCTGCCCGCTCCTCCTGACACATCAACAACGTCAGTGAACATCGGGTCGTCAATGAAGCGGTGCACCCGGGTAATGAGCGGTGAGACGTTTGAGTAGTTAAACGCATTACGTTCAATACCTCGAGTTCCCGTCGTGAGGCTATGGCTCTCAGCAATTAAGCTGGCGAGTGCAGCCATGTGAGGCCAGGCAGCAGCAGCCGGAGCTTGCCTTCCGCGCAGCGCCGAAATGCGCTGCATGGCTTCTGCTGCACCGCCAGGGCGGCAGTCGTCGAATAAGAAAGCCTGGTTATCCGTGCTGAGGCCTGCGCCGCCATCTCTTGGAAACCACTTGATATATCCAAGATTTTCGAGGGCAAAAGCAAGAGCTGGTCTTTGCGTCTTTTCGCTTGGAATTAATAGCCGCTGCAATCCATAGCGTCCAAGTGCATAGTACGGAATGCGGAACGCCTCTTCTGTTGTTCCACCGAAACGCGTTACTTTCACCGCTCCTTCAGGAAGGTCTGCCAGCTTAAAGGCATCTTCATATTCACCATTGATATCGAAGACTACGATTCGGGAGCCCGGAAGTCGTACTACCTGTTGCATGACCGCCGCAGTGAAGCAGCTCTTTCCCTGCCCAGAGCTACCAAGGACAGCAACGTGTCTTGCTATAAGGTCTTCCAATCCAATACAAAGCTGCCCCCCGCCACGTAAGTCATCGCCAAGTACGATAGTGGAGGCACCGTTCGCCTGACTTCCAAGAACGGCCGCCAACTCTGCTTCTGTCATCGGGAATGCCTCGGCACCAAGTGGTGGCGTTGTCAGAGAGTCGCTTAAAAATTGGATTTGGCCGTCAGTCTTAAGGAGGCGGCCGACGACGATTCCGCAGACGTGGCGTAATGGTTCGCTTTGATGCGTGCTTGACCCGACGCCTAACCGGTGTGCTTCCTTTGGTTCCGCAAATGTTTGAGAAAGCACTTTCATTACCAAGACCCGACTTCCAGCATCGAGCGCAAGCAAACTACCGACTTCAGTAACTATAGAAACGCCGTAGGCGTGGGACGCGAGCTGCCCGCGGTGCATATCGAGCAGATTCAATGTGATGTCCACGCCGTCAATCTGGACGACGTACCCTACGGGGAACCGACTTTTCATACGAGGTCCTCCACGCCAAATTCTGTGGCCGCACCTGGCACATCGCGAAGCGTCTTTTCGAAACGCTGCATTTCTCCGTCATACAGTAGAGGGTCCGGCAAGTGGTTAGCCAATTTGTCCAAGAAAGCTGCTTCACCGCCCCCTACGACTGTTACACGCGGATTTCGGAGGGCGAGCAACTTTCGCAAGGCCGAAGGAAGCGATGTCGCCGCCGCGTCTCCAGTGAATTCAGGGAAGTAAATTACAAGCTGAAGCGTCGGATTAAGTAAGGCCGAACGAAGCAGTCGATTGATGTGTTCATCGCCGAAGCTGTACCCGCTAATAATGAGACTTGTCTGCGGGCGAGACAGGAACTCCGAAAAGCGTCGAAGAAGTTCGCCAAGCGCGAACCCAACAGTCTGGATGTATTTTGCAGCGCGTGGCAACACCATCAGGCCAAGGTCTGTCTTCGTGGGGTCATCAAGAAACTCTTTAAGCCTGGCCCAAGCGAGAGGTGCCGGAATTTCGAACAGCTGCTCGTTGTGCTCCTGCCAAGTAAGAGAACCGTGCAGCTTCGCCAAATACACGTTGTAGCAGCCGAAACGAGCTTCACCTCGAGCCTGGGTATTTCTGAAGCCAAGGTCGAAGCTTTGTGGAGAGAATCGGCGGCTGTGCAGCCCGAGGAAGCCATTAACGACTTGGAGGTCGATGGATTCTGCGGCCCATTCGACGGCCAAGTCATAATTGGTTGTGAACACCCAAGGAGATGCCTGACCGGGTTGGCGTGCTGAAACAAGCTTCTGCAGAATAGTGCGGTGATGTTGGAGTGCCGCGTAGTCTGACTCCGCACCTTCTACCGAGGTCCACCATGCTTGATTCAGGAGAGCAGCACGTACTACCGCGCGAAACAGTGCTGCTCGAGCCTTTATCAGTTCATCCAACAGCACGTCTTTGCTGCGCGACCATTCGATTAATGCCACTTCTATTGAGTCTGCCAAAACTTCAACGTTTGGCACCTTCCTCGCCGCGCCGGCCGCCAAAGCGTCTGGCCCAATGAAGCTGTTATTCAATAGCCAAGTCGCCTCGTCGGGATAAGTATCGACAAAGTCACTCCACAGCCTCACCATCGTTTTACCGCCTGCGGAACAAGACGCACCGGCGCCCAGCAGTAAGCCAGTATTCTCGAGTCGTAACAATGCGGCGAGATGAGCCTGAAGCTCAATGTCATCTTTTATTTGAGTTGCACCTCGAAGAGCTACGATAGCCATTCTGCTTATTCCTTTAGTCGTCTTAGTTAATACGTTGTAGTGAACGCAGTTGTCGATGTTGAACGCAAATTTCAGGTTACATACCCTCTTATCCCTATTGAAAACCCGCGTAGCTATTCTTTCAAAAAAGAACCTCCACCGGTGGCACTCAGCATGTATCGGTTCAGCAGTTGGCTACCCAACCCAGGTCAATTTCAGCCTTCTTGAGCACTTCGTCCTTCATAACGATTTTGCTAAAAGATGCATGGCTCGATTTACCATCGCCCTGCAATGCGAACTCCGTGAGTGGCCCAAGCGCGCAACGCGCCATCTTTGTACAACTCGCATTTCATCGTCTGATTTCCTTTGTATGTGGTGCTGGTCCACATCTCCGGACTGTCGCTCGTGGTCATCTTGGTCCACGTCAGCTGATTTGCGTCGGTTGCTTCATCACCCTCGTTCTGCACAGTCCACTTCAATTGGTAGGGGGGAGGTACAGAAGTTGACTTGATAGTGAATCGCAAGCCCAATCCCTTGGGAAGCGCCTTCGAATTGCTCTTGTATGTCGAGGTTACCGGCCCCTGTTCCCGCGGTGCGATTCCGCATTCAAGTACCAAATCGTCTCGCTGCGATGCCCTCACCGCCGTTGCTTCAGAAATGCTCGTTGACCAGAACTTGTGGTTGAAGATGTGGTTCCAGGCAGCTAATGCCTGAACTTTGCTGCATTCCGGGGACCAAAGAATATCCAGCTTGGAAAGCAGGCGGTCGAGATTCTTGGATAGGCGTTCAATTTCCTTCGCCCGTTCTGGCGTGTTGGTAAGTTCAACAGAGCTGTTCACTGGGCTAAAGACAGATTTCTGCGTGGTCAAACGTGCCTGCAAAGCTCTCAGCGTCTCATACAGCGCTATGTCGTCCCTCTTGGAATGCGGCTTGTACACCTCACACACTAGAGCTGAAAGAATCATTCCGCCGGGAAGCGACCAGCCGCTACGCGACTTCGCAAATGCCTTTACCAAGCGGACGACGCGCCGTAACTGTTTGGGTTCTACGGCTACAGGAAAGAGAAGTTGGTCTTTCGGACTGCGGTTGTCGACTTGCTTCGTAAACCACTCATTCACGTCCTCCGGATTTCGTTTCGTCCAACCGTCGGAACCAGCATGCTCCAAGAACGTGCCGTCCCAAAAGGTCTCGCGCTGACGATACACGGCAAAATCGATGTGATAGCCCTCCGAGTACCAAATGGTCACCGCATTCTTGCGGGCTTCGGGGGCTTTGGTGAACCCATTAGTCTTCTTACGAAGTGCGTCCTGTATTCGAGTGCGAGCCTCGGCTGCATCTTCCGGAAGGTCGTCTTTCTTGAAAATGACCGCGACATCGATATCGTAGTCATACTCCTCGGCCTGGTTCAAGGTATGCATCGCGTAGCTACCCTGATTCTTCCAGTCGACGAAATGCGGATACTGCTTGCCTTTGTCCTCCCCCAGCGCGTCGAGGCCGTCCTTAAGCCGCTGCAGATTAGTGTCGCGGAATCCGGCAAGTTCGTCTCGCCTGGATTTTCCAAGGCGAACGTGGTCGTTGTAAAACGTCGTTAGCTCTGCTGATACGTCAAACATGCAATGCTCCAGTTATGCGGCGATTGCCTTCGCCGTCTGTGCAGTCCACAACTGCCCTGAACTACCATCGGGAGCGTTCACGTCAATTGCCCATGCATATCTCGGTGTCTCGCGCGCCGAGTAGTTGTAAACAAAGACAGGGCCGTGAATTGTGCGGCTGATAGTCTGTCCGAGTCGAAAAACAGCGCTCACCGGGCCGGCGCAAAAGACATGTAACGGGGTGTCAGGCGGCATTTCGTTGTGCACCGTGTCAAGCACCTGCCTGAAGTGGGCACAAAGAGTCGCGATTTGCCCCTCGTGGGTGACGACATCAATCTTCGGCGAGCCCAAGGTCAGATGCCAGGCACGGAAGGGATGTGAAATGACTTGTGTCACATCGTCCATTGGCACTGGGTAGCTGATTGCGACACGGATAACCGCATGCTTTGCGTCCTGCGGTCCGCCTTCGTCGGACAGCGAAATTTGCAGGTCGGGTCCCTCGCCGACCTCGATGGGCACAAACGCCCCGGAAGTTCGGCCAAGCTCGTAAAGACGAACTGTGCGTTTGTTCGAAACAGTTGCCCCAGCATGGAAAACCAGCGGAATGTGCGCCACGCCGTAGTACGCCAATTCCGACTCCGGATACCTTTGCAACGCGGATGCTACGTCGCGCGCCAGCTGGCTCTGGCAAATCAGAGCGACAGCCGGCCCCTTCATCACACCGGTCTCATAAGTGATGCTTGCATCGCAGTCGATTGGAAAGACGGGGCGCCCCATGTCCTGGGGATTGATGCGGTCGAATGCAGGAGACGTGGCTTGTTGGGATTGGTGCCGTATCGCGATAAGCGGCTTTGTGGTCCGTGCTTCGGCAATTCGCATTACGGCCTCGAAGATGTGACGGTAATGCGCGACGAAGACGTCGGGGTGGTCGGTGAACTTTGCGACGATGTGGTCCCAGCTTTGAACTTCAACTGAGAAAAGTCCCTTCTTTTTGTGCTCCTCAGTCAGCTTTCTTGCCAATTCCTGAACTGCAACGTCAGTCTGCCCGGTGGTCGCCAAAATAAACCGGTCCAGTTTCGGTGTGAAGGTAAGGGCCTTCTTGACCTCGCCTTCCAGCTCATTCGTCGTGAGCTCTTGGTCGAAACGGCCGTCTTTTCCCTTGCATTGAACACCTTCCAATGCCCCGTCTTTCCGGTTTCGGCCACAAACGTCCACGCCATTCTGACGCTGCCCAGTCCGACCGTTTTGCTGCGTATATTCGTCGTCCCAAACGTGCTGCCACAAGTCTCGGCAAAGACGCTCAAATGCTTGCCAGTCCTTCGGCGGAGGAATTTGGAATGCCGATACGGTCGTCATTTAGGTGTAAGGACCTTCACTACCTCCGCTGGAAGCAACGAAGTATTTGTTGTTCAGAAGAAACCAATTGTAAGCGGCACTGCCGAAGAAGGCGAACAAAGTTCTGCTTTAAACAGCGCTAAAGTTACCGCCAGTTCCCATATTTATGGGATTTCGCGGGCCAAGTTGCCCCGAGGACCCTGCTGCCTGCAATCGCCTCCGTTTACATTTCATTTACGCAAATGAAATGAGTTTTTACGCCACGTTTACTGATTCTTGACTACCCTAGCTGCAAGAAGCCGTCGTAAGCCGAGATGTTGGCAGAGGGTATCGGTACGGATGGACAGAGTTAATTGAGTGCTCCATGACAATCCGCAGCTTTCCATGGGCCAAGTTACTGGTTCGAAAAATCGAAAAGGGACCTAGTCTCGTTCCGAGAAGGCACACTGCATATGCCGCCGCCGTGGCTATCCCACTTTTTTGTGCGGCAGTAGCTACCCCACTATTGGTCTTTTTGGACTTGGCCAACATTGTCATGCTGTTTCTGCTTGGCGTGGTCAGCGTAGCTGTCTTCTTTGGGCGTGGTCCAGCGATTCTCGCGACAGTCTTAAGCGTGGCCGTCTTTGACTTTGGCTTCGTGCCTCCTCGACTGTCCTTCAAAGTATCAGACGTCCAGTATCTGGTGACCTTTTCAGTCATGCTTGGAGTCGGACTCCTTGTCACGCAGTTGACAAGTCGCTTGCGGTCGGAAGCCCAACTGGCCGCCAGGCGAGAAGCGCAGTCAACTGCACTTTACGAATTCGCCCGCGACCTATCCGGCGCCCTGCAGACCGAACAGATTCTGGAAATAGCCCGCAATGTCATCAACCAGACCTTTCGAGTGCAGTCGGTAATCGTGGTGCCTGATTCCAAAGGCCGTCTAAATCCTCAGGCACCAGATGACCACCAAGCGTCAAACTCTCCGCACTTGAATGTAATGGATATAGAGGTTGCGCAATGGTGCTTCGATAACGAGAAGCCGGCAGGTGTTTTGCACAATTTCATGCCTTCATCCACATTCGCCTTCTACCCGCTGATATCACCGATGCGCGCCCGCGGCGTACTTGCCCTGTTCTGCCAACAAAGCGAGCGAATTCACATGGCCGAACAGTCCAACCAGATTATGGCTTTCGCTGCCCTCGTCGCGATTGCGCTTGAGAGGCAGCACTACATTGACGTCGCCCAAGATGCGATAGTGCACATGGAGTCGGAACGACTTCGAAATTCAGTCCTTTCGGCCCTATCGCACGATATACGAACTCCGCTCACCTCACTTGTAGGGTTATCGGAATCGCTCGCTATTTCCAAGCCTCCGTTAGCCCCACATCAATTGGAAATGGCAAATGCACTGCATGAAGGAGCGATGAAGATGCACGAATTGACATCTACGCTTCTTGAAATGGCCCGCATCCAAAGCGGCAAAGTAAATCTGAATCTGCAGTGGCAGTACCTCGAAGAGGTTGTGGGCAGCGCACTTCGTGCATGCAGAACCACCCTAGCTAGCCATGAAATTCGCGTTAATTTGCCCTCTGACCTGCCATTAGTCCGATTCGATGCCGTATTGATTGAACGAGTGCTTTGTAACCTACTGGAGAACGCCGCGAAGTATGCACCTATCCGCGCTCGAATCACAATTGCCGCGAAAACGTCTAACGGTATGCTTGAAGTCGAAGTTCGCGACTCCGGGCCAGGGCTGCCAGTAGGTCAAGAACAGGACATCTTCGAGAAATTCGTGCGTGGGCAACGCGAATCAGCATTGCCTGGCGTCGGACTGGGGCTGTCCATGTGCCGTGCCATCGTTGAGGCCCACCAAGGGCTCATCAATGGATACAACGCTTCCGGCGGCGGGGCGTGCATTGTCTTTACGCTCCCACTCGGAAAGCCTCCCGACATGCCGAGCTTAGACGACGAGCATGAACCTGAACATCGAGGCACAAATGACTGAAGCAAATAAAGTTGCAGTCTTGGTTGAAGACGAGCCGCAAATCCGAAGATTCGTCAAGCTAGCCCTTGCGGATGAAGGATGGCAAATCCACGAAGCTGAAACGTTGCACCGCGGGCTTATCGAAGCCGGTACTCGCAAACCTGACTTAATCATCCTTGACCTCGGTCTACCCGACGGAGACGGTGTCGATTTCATCAGTGACATTCGTCGATGGTCCGCGGTACCTATTATCGTGCTCTCAGCGCGTATCGGTGAGAATGAGAAAATCAAGGCACTGGACGCCGGCGCAGATGACTACTTAGGTAAGCCCTTCGGTGTTGGGGAGCTTCTTGCAAGAATGCGCTCGGTACTTCGGCGCCAGCAATTGCCTACCCAAGCATCCGGTTTGATTCAGTTTGGTGACGTCACCGTTGATGCCCAAGCGCGCTTAATCAAGAAAGGCGGCCAGGTAGTGCGTTTGTCGCCCACAGAGTATCGTCTACTGCTTGCTCTTATCGCAAGTGCCGGTCGAGTCGTCACTACGCAACAACTTCTGCAGAGAGTTTGGGGACCGTCGCATGCCGACAGCTCGCATTACCTGCGAATCTACATGGGTCATCTCCGGCAAAAACTTGAGGCCGACCCAGCACAGCCGCAGTTCCTGCTAACCGAGACCGGGGTTGGCTATCGACTACTTTTGTCGAACTGAAACCAACTTTGCCTCCGAAAATTGACATCAAGAGAACCATGCAGCCTACTGCCATCGCCTTACCGCACGACTCTCAAAAATCCCGTATCGTAACGCTAACCCTCGCCGCCATCGGTGTCGTGTACGGCGATATCGGGACCAGTCCACTATATACGATGAAGGAGGTATTTTCGCCTGAGCACGGCGTTCCCCTCAACGAAGCAAATTTGCTAGGTGTTGTGTCGCTCATACTCTGGGGGCTAATCATTGTAGTCTCGCTCAAATACGTGACGCTCATTCTGCGCGCGGATAATCGGGGCGAAGGTGGCATCATGGCGTTGGTTGCGCTCGCCCTGGCCTCAGTTACTGCAAAGTCGCATTGGTACTATCCGTTGACGCTGGTGGGCCTCATCGGTGCGGCGCTATTTTTCGGCGACGGCGTTATCACGCCCGCGATTTCAGTGCTATCGGCGGTCGAGGGACTTGAGGTCGCAACACCCGCACTGAAGCCATATGTCGTACCTCTGACCGTCATCATATTATTTGCTCTTTATGCGCTTCAAAAAAGAGGAACAGCCGGCATCGGCAACTGGTTTGGGCCAGTGACGTTGGTTTGGTTTATGGCCCTGGCTGCAATGGGACTGGTGAATATTGTCGCCAATCCGCAAATTCTGCATGCACTTAATCCCTGGCATGCCGTTCAATTCCTCGCGCGGAATGGATGGTTAGCCTTTCTCGCCCTCGGCGCGGTCGTCCTTGCGTTCACAGGCGCCGAGGCGCTCTATGCCGACATGGGGCACTTCGGCAAGCGCCCAATTCGGCTCGCCTGGTTTACCGTGGTGTTCCCGGGCCTCGCTCTGAACTATCTTGGGCAGGGTGCTCTGCTTCTCTCCAACCCTGAAGCAGTTAGCAATCCCTTCTTTCAACAGCTTGGCTCTTGGAGCATTTATCCACTAGTCGTGTTGTCCACAATGGCAACGGTCATCGCTTCGCAGGCCACCATATCCGGGACATTCTCCATTACTCAACAAGCCGTCGCTCTCGGATTTATTCCCCGTATGCGCGTGGTGTACACCTCAGCACGAGAAATGGGCCAGGTATACATTCCCTTCATCAACTGGTTGCAATTCGCAGCCGTCGTTGTTGCTGTTGTCGGTTTCGGCGATTCAACCCATCTCGCCGCAGCCTACGGTATTGCGGTTACTGCCACCATGCTAATGACGACCATTCTTACTTTCTTCGTTATCCGCTACGGGTGGGGCTATAACTTAGTCCTTTGTTGGGTGGCGACAGGCTTTTTCTTGGCCATTGACGTTGCCCTCTTTGCTGCCAATACTGTTGATGTTCACGTAAAAGTGACCCACGATTTTCATCGAATTTTGACCCACCCTTTTTATGCGTAGACGGCTACGCTGCTGTGGATAAGTCTTCGGTCGCTAGTCCTGTTTCTCCCTTCTTCGAGCCCTTTCTGGGGGATGTCTTCCGCGTCGATTCACTGTGCCTGAAGCGCCAGGAATCATTGCCGGTCTCAATAATATGGCAGT
>NZ_LSTO01000019.1 GCF_002211445.1 Noviherbaspirillum denitrificans
CGGACCACATCCCCCCCGCCGGCTCGATCAAGGAATCCAGTCCGGCCGGCAAGTGGCTGCTGGAGAATGGCGTGCTTAAGGCTGACTTCAACTCCTACGGCTCGCGCCGCGGCAACCATGAAGTGATGATGCGCGGCACGTTTGCCAACGTGCGCATCAAGAACCTGATGATCCCCGCCAAGGAAGACGGTTCGCGCGTGGAAGGCGGCCTCACCATCCATCAGCCGAGCGGCGAGCAGATGTCGATCTACGATGCGGCGATGAAGTATGTCGGTGATGGCGTGCCGACGATGGTCTTCGCCGGTGAAGAGTACGGCACTGGCTCCTCGCGCGACTGGGCAGCAAAGGGCACGCAGTTGCTGGGCGTGAAGGCCGTCGTGGCGCGCTCCTTCGAGCGTATCCACCGCTCCAACCTCGTCGGCATGGGCGTGCTGCCGTTGCAGTTCCTTGGCGACGACAGCGTGCAGTCGCTGGGCATTACCGGCGACGAAAGCTTCGATCTCGTCGGCCTCGAAGGCGAAATCAAGCCGCAGCAGCAGGTAACGCTAGTGATCAACCGCGCCAACGGCGCGAAGGAAGAAGTGAAGCTGCTGCTGCGTATCGACACGCCGATCGAAGTCGACTACTACAAGCACGGCGGCATCCTCCCCTTCGTGCTGCGCCAGCTGCTCGCGGCGTAATCGCAACAACTGTGCAAGCAAGCTGTAAGGATAGATCTTTACGCTTGCGGAAATTGAAACGCCGGAATCCTCCGGCGTTTTTTCAGGTTTTAAAACTCGGAGACATTAACCATGTGGAAAATTTTCGTCGGCTTCATCGCTTTTGCCCTGCTCGCCCTGTTCGTCATCATGAAGGGCGGCGACAAGGTGGACATGCAGGGTGAAGCCGGTCACGGTACACCGTCCGCCTCTGAGCACGCTTCGGCACCTGCGGCCTCCGCGCCCGCAGCACCTGCTGCCGCACCGGCTGCGTCCGAACCTGCAGCGGCAGCCCCGGCTGCTCCGGCTGCAGCCCCGGCCGAATCCTCTGCCCCGGCAGCTGGCGCACCGGCCGCCTCGAAGTAAATCTTTCCGCATCACAAGCCGCATGGGTAACCGTGCGGCTTTTTTCGTTTTTGAGGCCTATACTGATTTTTTACGGTTGAAATTGCGGCTGGTCCACCGGCGACAAGTCCCGGCGCTCAAATGGGTGTATTTTGGTAGGTCATTGTCGAATCTACTACAATACGTTTCCACAGATTCACTCCGCTTCCACCATGCGCCGTTTCTCTAAAAGCTCCTCCAATAAATTATCCGCGGACAGCCAGCGCCTCGTCACAATCGCGCAAGGCATGGCGCAGTCCTCCAGCCGCCTGGAGGAGCGCATCTGGGAGCATTCGCTCGACGGACTCATTCACAAGGCTCTGAAGGGGGCTCACCAGGATACGCTCGACGCAGCGCTGGAGCACCTGTTCCGTGCCGACCTGCCGGCATATGACATCCTGCTGGAAGCCGTCGAGGCAGGCAGCGAATCCTGTTCAGTGGAGCACGACGGCGTCCACTACCACGCATTGCTGATCGCGATTCCCATCCTTGCATGGACACGCTTCTCGATTGCTTCGGGCAGCGTTTCGGAAGACCTGCGCCGCACTTTGTCGGCACACTTGCACGGTCACATCCTTGCGTCAGATGTGCACCTCGCTATGGCACCGACGCTGTATGCAATCGACCAGCTGCCTCGCAACCATGCCGAAACCTTTGCCCTCGCGCAAAAATTGGCCCAGGCCGCGATCAAGGGTTCGCAGGTACGCCCGCCGGCAAATGCTCCGGAAACGGCCCCCTTCCTTGCGGATACTCGCTACCTGCTTGCTGCGGTGGCAGCACCGGCCGGGATGCCGCTGTTCGGATGGCAGGAAAGCCTGCATCCCTCGGGACGCGAATTGGCGCTCGAACAATGGCGCGCCCAGGCTACGCCAAACATCAACGCGCTGCTGCCAGGTTGCGGCATCGACCTGCTCATGCCCGAGGCCTACTACGTGGCCTGCCGGGAGGCCGACAAGCAGATTCGCCCGGCATCGATCCGCGCCGCGGTGCATTACCTCACCAATACCCTCGGCGTGGAACCGGCCGGGCTGCGCGCGGTGATCGGCAGCTTCAGTGAGGAACCGGTGGGTGGACGGGTCGACGAATACCGCATCGGCTTCACCATGCGCCAGAGCCCGGAAGTCATCTATGGCGTGGTGTGGCCGCTGTACGACCAGGAAGATGAAGACGAGGCAGCGGTCACCTCGTTCGAATCGCTGACGACGCCGGAAATCCTAGACACCAACCTGCGCACGCCGCTGGAAGAAATCGTCGCCCTGCTGCGCAGCTGCGGCATCACGCACATCAAGCGCCATGGTGAGCGCTTCCCGATGGAGTTCTGCGATGATTGCGGCGCGCCGCTCTATCCGGATCCGGATGCGGAACTGGTGCATGCGGAAATGCCCGAGGATGCGCCGTCGGGCACCGGACATTTCCACTGAATTACCAGGTCGAATACGGGTTGCGAATCAAGCTGGAGTTGAAGTAGTGCCGGTCGTGCGTGACTTCCTCGCCGATCCAGTCCGGCCGTGAAAACGGCTGGTCCTCGGCGGCCAGCTCGATTTCCGCGACCACCAGCCCGGCATTCTCGCCGAAGAACTCGTCCACCTCCCACACCATGCCCTCGAATGGAATGCGGTAGCGCTTCTTCTCGATCAAGGGGCGTTCGCATAGCGTATTCAAGAATGCTTCCGCATCGGCTAATGGGATCGGGTATTCCCATTCGCTGCGCGTGGCGCCGGATGAGATGCCCTTGATCGTCAGCATCGCGGATTCCCCCTCGATGCGGACGCGCACGGTGCGTTCCGGCACCGACGACAGGTAGCCTTGCCGCAGCTGCACGCCCTGCCCCAATGCCTTCCAGCCATCGCCGCACACCAGGAATTTGCGCTCGATTTCCACACCCATGCCTAGCTCCTTTGAAGCGAATGGAGGATGGGTTGCAGGATGGCCTTGCCGAGCCGGGCGCTGCGTGCGCCGTTCCATCCCGTCGTCTCATCGGGCAGGTCGGCATTGTCCTTGAATGGCATTTCCAGCGTCAGTGAGATGCACTTGAACGTGTGGCCGATATATTTCGATGCGAGCTGCAGCATGTCTTCCCGGTATTTGCTGGCCTCGTAGCCATGCGCGGTCTGGAAATCCGGGCTGGCCCGCAGGAAGCTGTCGATGAAGGCTTGCTGGTCCTGCTGCTGCGCATCCGAGAACCCTTCCAGCATTTCGCAGCCGGCGACGAAGACATGGGGAATGCTTTCATCGCCGTGCACGTCGAGGAACAGGTCGCAACCGGTTTCGTATATCTTGCCGCGTACCGCATGCACCTCAGGGCTGCGCTCCAGGCTGGGCGCCATCCATTCACGGTTCAGGTTGGCGCCCGCAGCGTTGGTACGCAGGTTGCCGCGCACCGCGCCATCCGGGTTCATGTTGGGGACGACATAGAAGACGGCGTGCTGCAGCACCGTGCGTGCGACCGGATCGGCGGAGTCGAGCAAGGCGTCGAGCATGCCTTCGACAAACCATTCGGACATGGTTTCGCCGGCATGCTGACGGGCGATGATCCACACCTTCTTCGGCCCGGCAGGATTGCCGATGACGGCGACGTTCATGTCGCGGCCGTCGACGGTGCAGCCGATATCCAGAACGCGCCCCAGCGGCGAATCCTCCACCCGGCCAAGCAGGTCGAGATGGCGTTCCCAGGAGTAAGGCTCGAAATAGGCGTAATAGACGCTGTCGCGCTCCGGCGTGTGGGTGATCGTAAGCACCTGGCCGTCATAAGTTGTCGGTACGCGAAACCAGTGTTTCCTGTCGTAGCTGGCGACGGCACGGTAATTGTCCCATCCGCCCGCGAAGGCAGCGTGGCCGGCATTGAGGAGCTTCATCACGCATTGTTCGCCGCGCGCACCCTGCACGCGGAAATAAAACCATTGCAGGACGTCGGCGTGCGAATCCTTGCGAATATTGAGTTCGATGGTGGAAGGCGATCCGGCGCGCACGACCTCGATGGCCCCCGCATCAAATGCGCTGCTGATCTTGATTGGCATGGCAGTCAGAGGTTTCTGAGTAGTTGATCCCGGTGCTATTCTGCGTGTTTTGTCCTCTTACGCCTAGCCTGATGAAGTTCCTCAACATGTTGCTCGCCGGCGTGCTGGCCCTGTCCAGCCTGACCGCCATGGCAGAAGCGTGGCCCAACCACCCGATTCGCCTCGTTGTCGCAGCGCCGGGCGGTTCCTCCCTCGACGTGATTGCACGCACAGTCGGCGACAAGCTGAAGGAAAGGCTCGGACAGCCCATCATCGTCGAGAACATTCCCGGCGCATCCGGAACGATTGCCAGCGGCAACGTCGTCCGCGCTGCACCCGACGGCCACACCCTGCTCATGTCGTACAACGGCCCGCTCGCCTACACCCAGTACCTGACCACACTGGCGTACGACGCGCAAAAGGACCTGGTCCCCGTCATCCAGACAAGCTCCCAACCGAATGTGCTCGTGGTCGCCGCCGGCCTGCCGGTGAAATCGGTCGCGGAACTTATCGCCTACGCCAAGGCACGCCCGGGCAGGCTGAACTACGCGTCGGTCGGCAATGGGTCGTCGTCGCACCTGACGATGGAGCTGTTCAAGACCATGGCCGGCGTCTACGTCGTCCACATCCCCTATAACGGGGCACCGCCGGCCGCGTTGTCCGTGGCCACCGGCGACACGCAGATGCTCTTCAGCGTGCCGTCGGTCGTGATACCCCACCTTCGCTCGGGGAAAGTCCGCGCGATTGCCGTTACCAGCGCGTCGCGTTTTCCCCTGATGCCGGACCTGCCGACCGTGGCGGAGTCCGGGCTGCCAAAGTTCGAGTCGCTGGCCTGGAACGGCATCATGGCACCCGCCGGAACGCCGCCGGACATCATTCAGCGGTTGAACCGCGAAGTCGATGCCATCCTCAAGCAGCCGGACGTCAAGGCCCGGCTCAACAACGCCGGGCTGGAAACGGCGGGCGGCTCACCCGAGCAATTCGGTGCGCTGATCGCCCGGGAAGCGCGAAAATGGGCCGAGATCATCCGCCGCACTGGAGCCAAGATCGACTGATAACGCGCGCGGAACATGGCGGAACGCCAAGTCTCTGCTATAATGCATCGCTTCGTCGGGGCGTAGCGCAGCCTGGTAGCGCACTTGCATGGGGTGCAAGGGGTCGGAAGTTCGAATCTTCTCGCCCCGACCAATAGAATCAAAGACTTAGGCCAATCTTCGGATTGGCCTTTTTCATTTCTGCTAGCTTGGCCGGTCCGACTGCGAAGGCGTCGAAATTTCCTCCAGCGTCCGGTCGACCTGCGCCGAATGCTTGGTCGCAAGGTCGCCCAGCGAAACGATGCCGATCAACTCCTTCGAGTCGTGATCGACGACAGGCACGCGACGAATCTGCGTATCGCCCATCTGCTGCATGACCTCGTCCACCGTCTGGTCGTCGAAGCACCATCGCACCGAGCCGGTCATGACGTCCTCGACATGTGCGCTGTCCGGCGCTTGTCCGGCTGCCACCGCCCTCACGGTAATGTCACGGTCCGTCACCATGCCGACCAGCTTGCGTCCGTCGCAAACTGGCAAGGCCCCCACATTCAGTTCATCCATCATTTGCGCGGCGTATCGACTCGTGCGGCGATACGCTCCTCACGTCACGTGTCATCACGTCGGAAATTCTCTGCATCATGCACTCCTGGGGGTTGTACCAATAGCTTGAGTCGCAGCCGGCCATCCAAGTTCCGGCATCCCGGAACTATCGCCGCAGCACGTGGACGAACGCTGGAGGGCATCATGTCCACACCTTCCATCATTGAAGCCATCCGGAACGACGCACAGGTCATCAGCCCGGACGGTCGCCTCGACTTCCTCATTGATGACATCGGCAATGCATCGATCGTCCTGCTGGGCGAAGCGACGCACGGCACCCACGAGTTCTACCTTCTTCGCGCGGAAATCAGCAAGAGGCTTATTACGGAAAAAAGGTTCGATGCCATCGCCGTCGAGGCCGACTGGCCGGATGCCCTGCGGACAAGCCGCTTCATCCAGGCAAGCGCGCGCTCGAGCGATGCGACCGTTGATGAAGCCCTGCACGGCTTCGAGCGTTTCCCGCAGTGGATGTGGCGCAATACCGATGTCGTCGAGTTGCTGAGCTGGCTTCGCATGCACAATCTGCAGCGCCCGGATCAGAGGGACAAGGTCGGCTTCTATGGCCTCGACCTGTACAGCCTGCGCAATTCGATGGATGCCGTTGTGCGCTACCTGTCCCAGGTGGATCCCGAAGCCGCGCGGCGTGCGCGTGCGCGCTATGCCTGTTTCGACCATCTTGCCGAGGATCCGCAGCGCTATGGCTATGCGGCCAGCTTCGGCATGCGCAAGGATTGCGAAGATGAAGTGATCCGGCAGCTGGTGGAGATGACGAATGATGGGAACCGCTTCGTCGCCATAGCGGGCGACGCAGAAGCAGACGAACTGTTCTATGCGCAACAGAATGCGCGCGTCGCACAAAACGCGGAGGCGTATTACCGCGCAATGTTCCAGGGCCGCAATCAATCCTGGAACCTGCGCGACCGCCACATGGCGGAAACGCTGGAAGCCTTGCGATCCCACCTCATCGCTCAAAAAGGCCGGCGCCCGAAGATCATCGTGTGGGCGCACAACTCCCATCTCGGGGATGCGCGGGCGACGGAAATGGGCGAGCACGGCCAGCTCAATCTCGGGCAACTGGTCCGCGAGCAATACGGGTCGAAAGAATCCTTCCTGCTTGGCTTTACCACCCACGCCGGCACGGTGACGGCGGCGTCGGACTGGGATGCACCGGCGGAGAGAAAGACGGTCCGGCCTTCGCATCCCGACAGTTACGAGCGCCTGTTCCATGACTGCGGGCTGGGCCGATTCGTCGTGCCGCTCAGGCGCAATTCCCGCCTTTACGGCTTGCTCGAGGAACAGCGCCTGGAACGCGCGATCGGCGTGGTCTATCTTCCGGAAACTGAACGCGTCAGCCACTACTTCCATGCCAGCCTGGCGCGGCAATTCGATGCAGTAATCCATGTGGACGAGACGCGCGCAGTCCTCCCGCTGGAACGCAATGTGGCGCACCAGGCGGGTGATTTACCGGAGACCTATCCATCGGGCATCTGACGCGCGCAAAAAAAAGGGTTACGCGAACGTAACCCTAAACTGCTGGGGAACAACAAACCTTTTCAGTCAGCGCAAGAGGCGCCCGTCCTTGCCTATCACCGTGACTTCCACGAAGCGCGAACCGACACGGTTGGTCGGGGAGAAATGCAACGTGAAGCCGCCGACGTCGAATGCGTTCAGCGTCTCCAGTGCCCGGATTACCTTGTCCCGACTCGCATTCGGTCCTGCCCTGCGCAATCCTTCGACCAGTACCTTGGCGCCGACAAACTCCTCGAAGCTGGTGTACGACATATCTTCACCCGGCGCGTACTTCTTCATCGCCTGCTGATACTCGCGGACGATTTTCGACGTCGGTGAATACGGATAGGGCATGACCTGCGCCACGCCAATCCCCCGCGCATTTTCCGGACCGATCATGCGCACGATCTCTTTCGGATTCACCACCGAGATGTTGACCAGTTGCGCGACAGTGGACGCAGCGCGGATCTGCTTGCTGAAGGCAGCGGTGGTCTTGTTCACCGAAATCATCACCACTGCCTGCGGATTCGCCTTGGCGATCGCTTCGACGGCCGCGGCTACGTTATCGGTATTCTTCTCATACGCACCGGTGCCTGCCAATTCGAGCCCGCGCTTCTTCAGCGCCGCCTCCACCCCGGCCAGGCCTGCCTGTCCGAAGGGATCGTCCTGGTACATCACGCCGATGCGCTTCATGTTGAGCTGCACCAACTGGTTGACGATACCTTCCGCCTCGTCGGCATAGCCGGCGCGGATATGGAAGATGTAGGGGTTGAACGGCGCACGCAGGATCTCGCCGCCGGTGTAAGGCGCCACCAGGGCGATGCCTGCCTTTTCCAGCACCTTTTGCTTGAGCAGCTCGCCGACATTGCCCGTGCCGGCGAATCCGATCAGCGCCACCGCGCCGTCCTTGTCGATCACTTCCTGCGTCAGGCGGACTGTTTCCTCGACCTTGTAGCCGTCATCCTTGACCACATGGCGAATCTTCCTGCCATGCACCCCGCCCTTGTCGTTGACCGAGTCGAAGTACACCTTTGCACCGAGCACCATGTCCTTCCCGGTATCCGCGAGGACACCGGAAAGGGGGGCCACTTGCCCGACGACGATCTCGTCCGCCGCCATGGTCCCGATTGCGAAAGATGCTCCCATACATCCTGCTGCCAACCTCAACCAGGCAAGTGGCATCATCCGCTAGCCCTCCACTGCCTTCATCACCGGCGCCGGCGCTGCGGCCGGGGCCGGCTTGTGCTTCTTTTTCGCAAACTCCACCAGCTCGCCGACGATGCCGCGGCGGAAGGCCAGCACGCAGACGATGAAGATGAAGCCGGTCACGATGGTCACCGACTCACCCAGCGTGCGGAACCATTCGATACCCGTCAGCATGGCAATCAGGTTGCCCAGTTCACCGAGCTTGTTTTCCAGCGCGATGATGACGATGGCGCCGACGATCGGGCCGGACAGCGTGCCGAGGCCGCCCACCAGCGTCATCAGCACCACCAGGCCGGACATGCTCCAGTGCACATCGGTCAGGGTCTCGAAACCGAGCACCACGGTCTTGGTGGCGCCTGCCAGTCCTGCCAGCGCGCCGGAAAGCACGAAAGCCAGCAGCTTGTACTTGTCGGTGTCGTAGCCCAGCGAAATCGCGCGCGGTTCGTTTTCCTTCACCGCCTTCAGCACCTGGCCGAAGGGTGAATGCACAGTGCGCATGATGAGAGCGAATCCGCCGATGCAGATCGCGAGCACGACGTAGTACAGCGTCATGTCGCTGGCCAGATCGATCATGCCGAGCAGTTTGCCGCGCGGCACACCTTGCAAGCCATCTTCACCGCCGGTGAACGGTGCCTGCAGGAACACGAAGAACAGCATCTGCGCGAGCGCCAGCGTGATCATTGTGAAGTAGATGCCCTGGCGGCGAATCGCGAGACCGCCCATGATGAGGCCGATCACCGCGGCGACAGCAACACCTGCGATCAGGCCAAGCTCCAACGGCCAACCCCAAACCTTCAGCGCGTGCCCAGCAACATACCCCGCTCCGCCAAAAAACGCTGCATGACCGAACGACAGCAAGCCGGTAAAGCCGATCAGCAGGTTGAATGCGCACGCAAACAGCGCGAAGCACAACACCTTCATCAGGAACACCGGATAAACCACAAACGGTGCCACCAGTGCCGCTGCAAGTGCAATGGCGTATCCAACTTTCTTGTTCATCCTCTTGCTCCTCTTATTTCTCTTTGCCGAACAGGCCGGCCGGACGCAGCATCAGTACGATCGCCATGATGATGAACACCACGGTGGCCGACAGCTCCGGATAGAACACGCGGGTCAGTCCCTCGATTACGCCCAGGCCAAGACCTGTGATGATCGAACCCATGATCGAGCCCATGCCACCGATCACCACCACCGCGAACACGACGATGATCAGGTTGGAACCCATCAGCGGCGATACCTGGATCACCGGTGCGGCCAGCACGCCCGCGAACGCTGCGAGCGCCACACCGAAGCCATAGGTCATGGTGACCATCAAGGGTACGTTGATGCCGAAGGCTTCGACCAGCTTTGGATTCTCGGTGCCGGCGCGCAGATAGGCGCCGAGCTTGGTCTTCTCGATCACGAACCAGGTCGCGAGGCAAACGATGATGGAAGCCAGCACCACCCATGCGCGATAGTTCGGCAGAATCATGAAGCCGAGGTTGGTTGCGCCCATCAGCGCATCGGGCACCGAATACGGCTGGCCGGACACGCCGAAGAACGAGCGGAACAGTCCTTCGAGCATCAGCGTGATGCCGAAGGTCAGCAAGAGACCATACAAATGGTCCAGCTTGTACAGCCAGCGCAGCATGGTCTTTTCAATGACGATGCCGAAGATGCCGACCACGATCGGTGCGGCGATCAGCATCATCCAGTAATTGAGGCCAAGATAATTCAAGCCCATCCAGGCCAGGAACGCGCCCATCATGTACAACGCGCCGTGTGCGAAGTTGATCACGTTGAGCAGGCCGAAGATGACGGCGAGGCCGAGCGAGAGCATCGCATAGAACGAACCGTTCACGAGGCCCAGCAGCAGCTGGCTCAACATTGCTTGCAGAGGTATGCCAAAGATTTCCATAACGACTTTGCAGGTAAACGCCACAGCGCGTGCGGCATGGGGGTGCGGGGAGCGTGAGCGGCTCGCCCTAGCGGTAGGGTGGGTAGAGCGAAGCGAAACCCACCCTAGACTTCTCTATACGGCGAACCGCCCTCCTTCAATTTACTTCCAAAGAGCGCACTTCGATTCGGCCTTGGTTGCGTAGGCCTGTTCGCCGGGGATGGTCTGCACGACCTTGTAGTAGTCCCACGGGTACTTGGACTCGCCCGGCTTCTTCACTTCCATCAGGTACATGTCGTGCACCATGCGGCCGTCGGGACGGATCACGCCGTTCTTGGCGAAGACGTCGTTGATCTTGGTCTTCTTGAGCTGTGCCATGACCTTGTCTCCGTCATCGGAACCAACCGCCTTCACCGCGTTCAGGTATTGGTAGGTGACCGAATAGTCGGCAGCGTGCAGCATGGTCGGCATGCGCTTGATCTTTTCGAAGAACTTCTTCGACCATGCGCGGGTATCCGCATTCTGGTCCCAGTACCAGCCGTCGGTCAGGAACATGCCCTGGGTCAGGTTCAGGCCGAGCGAGTGGACGTCGGTGATGAACATGAGCAGGCCGGCCAGTTTCATCGACTTCTGGATGCCGAACTCGTTGGCTGCCTTGATTGCATTGATCGTGTCGCCGCCGGCGTTGGCCAGGCCGAGGATCTGCGCCTTGGACGATTGCGCCTGCAGCAGGAAGGACGAGAAGTCGGATGCGGACAGCGGATGCTTCACCGCGCCCTTGACCGTGCCGCCGCTGGCCTTGACGACGTCGGCGGTATCCTTCTCGAGCGAAGCGCCGAAGGCGTAGTCGGCAGTCAGGAAGTACCAGTCCTTGCCGCCCTGCTTCACGATCGCACCGCCGGTGCCGCGTGCAAGCGCGATGGTGTCGTAGGCGTAGTGGACGGTGTACGGCGAGCAGTCTTCATTGGTCAGGCGGGCCGTGCCTGCGCCGACGGAGAAGAATACCTTCTTCTTTTCTGCAGCGACCTTGGCCATGGCCAGGTTGGCGCCGGAGTTGGTGCCGCCGATCAGCATGTCGACGCCCTGCTGGTCGAACCATTCGCGCGCCTTGGAGGCAGCAATGTCAGCCTTGTTCTGATGGTCGGCCACGATGAATTCGACCTTTTTGCCGTTGATCGCGCCGCCGAGGTCGGCGATCGCCATCTTCACTGCTTCTGCGCCGGCCGGTCCGTCAACGTCGGCGTAGACGCCGGACATGTCGGTGATGAGGCCGATCTTGATCACGTCACCCGAAATCTGCGCCTGCGCCGAACCGGCGATACCCGCGAACGCTGCTGCGACTGCCAGCGACATCACTTTTGCTTTGAGTTCCATCTTTGCTCCTCTGTTGTAGGTTGTAGTGGTGTTGTTGATTCTCAGACACCGAGCAGTTCGTTCAGAACAGGCATCTTCGATTCGAGTTCGGATGCAGCGAAGGTCTCGACGATCTGACCATGCTCCATCACGTAAAACCGGTCCGCCAGCGGGGCAGCGAAGCGGAAATTCTGCTCGACCATCACGATGGTGTAGCCCTTGGCCTTGAGCATGGTGATCATGCGTGCCAGCGCCTGCACAATGACGGGGGCGAGGCCTTCGGAAATTTCGTCGAGCAGCAGCAGCTTGGCGCCGGTGCGCAGGATGCGCGCGACGGCCAGCATCTGCTGTTCACCGCCCGACAGGCGCGTGCCCTGGCTGGACTTGCGCTCGGCGAGGTTGGGGAACATCTCGTAGATTTCCTCGACCGACATGCCCTTGTTCGACTTCGACACCATCGGCGGCAGCATCAGGTTTTCTTCGGTCGACAGCGACGAGAAGATGCCGCGCTCTTCAGGGCAGTAGCCGATGCCGAGGTGCGCGACCTTGTGCGTGGTCATGCCGATCGACTCGACGCCATTGACCTTGATCGACCCGCTGCGCGTGCCGGTCAGGCCCATGATCGCGCGCAGTGTCGTGGTGCGGCCGGCGCCGTTGCGGCCGAGCAGCGTGACCACTTCGCCGGGTTTCACTTCCAGGTTGACGTCGTGCAGGATGTGCGACTCGCCGTACCAGGCCTTGAGGTTGCGGATTTCAAGTGCCGCTGTAGCCATCAGTGGGCTCCTTCCAAAACGCCCGAGGTGGTGCCCATGTAGGCTTCCATCACCTGCGGATTGCTCGAAACTTCTTCGTAGGTTCCTTCGGCCAGCAGCGAGCCGCGCTGCAGGACCGAGATCTTGTCGCAGATGCCGGAGACCACGCTCATGTTGTGTTCCACCATGAGGATGGTGCGGCCGGCAGACACTTTCTTGATCAGTTCGGTGACGCGATGCACGTCTTCGTGGCCCATGCCCTGGGTGGGCTCGTCCAGCAGCATCAGCTCGGGTTCCATCGCCAGCGTGGTGGCGATTTCGAGCGCGCGCTTGCGGCCGTAAGGCAGGTCCACCGTCAAGGTGTTGGCAAAGCTTTCGAGGTCGACTTCCGCCAGCAGCTCTACGGCGCGGCGGTTCAGTGAATTCAGAGACTGCTCGCTCTTCCAGAAATGGAAGGACGTGCCCAGCGCGCGCTGCAGGCCGATGCGCACGTTTTCCATCACGGTGAGGTGCGGGAATACGGCGGAGATCTGGAACGAGCGAATCACGCCGCGATGCGCAATCTGTTCCGGCTTGAGTGCGGTGATGTCGTTGCCGTTGTACAGGATCGATCCCGACGTGGGCGTCAGGAATTTCGTCAGCAGGTTGAAGAACGTCGTCTTCCCTGCCCCGTTCGGGCCGATCAGCGCGTGGATCGAGCCGCGCTTGACCTTGAAGTTGACGTCGTTCACTGCGATGAATCCCTTGAAACCTTTGGTCAGGTTTCGCGTTTCAAGTATGACTTCGCTTGCCATCCAATTTCTCCAGTGATGCTGCTTCGCTTGGTGCGCCCGCGCGCTTGCGCAGTCGCGAACATCCGGCCTGCCCCGGCATCACGCCGGGGCGGTTAAACAGTCTTCAGGGGCACCCTCCACCGCGCGCGACCGGGGTTCGTCGATATGTCGCGCGCGGCTCGGGTTCGGTCAGTCCGCGACGTTCAGGGTGTTGTTCGCGAACGTAATGGCATTGCCTGTTGCCGGCGTGGTGGCGATGGCGGGCACGTTGGCGGCAGTGATCGCCGGTGCTGCGCCTGCGCTGCCGCCACGCGGCGTGGTGCGCACCACCTGGCTGCCCGGCAGCGCCGTGCCATTGTTCAGGTGCGACCACATCAGGTCCATGGCCTGGTTGAAGTAGAAATGCAGCGGGACCAGGGCGGCGTCATAGCCAGGCAGCGAGCCGAGGAAGGCGTCGAAGTGGTTGGCGTTGGTGACCTCGATGTAGCGTGCGTTGGCGGCCGAGTTGTTCACGTTCAGCTTGCCAAAGTAGGCACGCGCCCCATGGTTGACCGGGATCAGCGTGTCGCTGCGTCCTGCCACGATGATGGTCGGACGGCTGCCGACATTGCCGTTGGCCTGGGCTTCCGCGATGCCGGCCTGCACGCGGCGCGCCTTGTCGAGGGCATCGCCGGTCAGGGCTGCGCCGGTGACGACGTCGGTGCCGGTCACGAGCGAACGCATGCACAGCGCGGCGTCGAGCGCCATGTCTGCCAGGCCGGTTGACGGCGAGACGGACAAGCGATCCAGCTTGGGCCCGCCGACGGAATCGTTGTACACGATGTTGATGCCGGACGACGGCGGCACACCGTTGCCGGTGCCGAACAGCAGCGCCTGCGTGGCAGGCTGGGCGATCACGTTACCCGATGCATCGGTGTTGGCAAAACTTTGCCCACACAGGTTGTCGGTCACGCTGAAACGGCCGTAGGCATTCGCGTAGGTCATCACGATGGACGGCACGGCGAAGCGGTAGTGGGTCAGCTGCAGGATGTCGGTATCCGCTTCCCAGCCGTAGGCGCGCATCTTGTCCAGCGCATCCGCGGCGCGTTCCGCCGTGGTGGTGCCGGCAACCAGGTTCTTCTGGCCCAGCGCCGTACAACGCGCTTCCATACTGGCTGCGGGCAGCGATGCGGCGAATGCACTGTTGGTAACGGCCAGTGCGGCACAGGGCTGGTAAATATTGGCGTAGGTGAAGTAGTCGAGCAGCGGCTTGCCGATCGTCGGCACCGTTGCAGTCCCGCGGCGGATGATCAAACCAGTTGTCGCCTTGGGCTGGACCTGCGGCTCGGCCACGACCACCGCGTCGATCAAGCCTTCGGTATCCTGCTCGGCGGCCAGCAGCGCGCCGCCGGCACCATTGGACACGCTCGATGCAATGACAGTGGTATTGGACGGGCTGATGGAACGCAGCTTGGCGGTAGAGGTGCCGACAGTCGTGCCGTACTGTTCGTTGAGGATGTAGAACGCGAATTCGACCGCCTGCAGCGTGTTCTTGCCCCAGTCCTTGTCCGGGTTCTGCTGCGAGTGGGCGTGCTTGTAGGCGACGCGGTTCGGGAACAGTGCGTTGTACGCGGTGCGTGCTGCCTCGGTGATGTTGGCCTTGAACAGAGCGGCCGTGCCGGCGG
>NZ_LSTO01000020.1 GCF_002211445.1 Noviherbaspirillum denitrificans
ACGACCAGCGGCACGCCCAGCGACACTGCCTTGGATGCGGCGATCACGCCTTCGGCGATGACGTCGCAGCGCATGATGCCGCCGAAGATGTTGACCAGGATGGCTTTCAGGTTGGGGTTCTTCAGCATCAGCTTGAAGGCTTCGGTCACTTTCTCGGTGGTGGCACCGCCGCCCACGTCGAGGAAGTTGGCCGGCTCGCCGCCGAACAGCTTGATGGTGTCCATGGTGGCCATCGCCAGGCCGGCGCCGTTCACCAGGCAGCCGATGTTGCCGTCAAGGGAGATGTAGGCCAGGTCGAACTTGGAGGCTTCGATTTCAGCCGGATCTTCTTCGTCCAGGTCGCGCATGGCAACGATTTCCGGATGACGGAACAGGGCGTTGGAGTCGAAGTTGAACTTGGCGTCCAGTGCGATGACCTTGCCGTCGCCGGTCAGGATCAGCGGGTTGATTTCGGCCAGCGAGGCATCGGTTTCCCAGTACGCCTTGTACAGGCCTTGCAGCTGCTTGCGCGCGTCAGCGATGGAGCCGGCGGGCACACCGATCTTGGAAGCGATCGAGTCAGCGTCGGCATCGGTCAGGCCGGTGGCCGGGTCGATCTCGACCTTGTGGATCAGTTCCGGATGCTTTTCAGCGACTTCTTCGATGTCCATGCCGCCTTCGCTGGAGGCCATCAGCACGACGCGCTGGCTCAGGCGGTCGGTGACCATGGAAACGTAGAGTTCCTTCTTGATGTCGGCGCCTTCTTCGATCAGCAGGCGGTTGACCTTCTGGCCTTCCGGGCCGGTCTGGTGCGTGACCAGCTGCATGCCCATGATGGCATGCGAGTATTCCTTGACCTGGTCGAGCGACTTGGCAACCTTCACACCACCGCCCTTGCCGCGGCCGCCCGCGTGGATCTGAGCCTTGACGACCCAGACCGGGCCTCCAAGAGGCTCGGCTGCCTTGACTGCTTCCTCAACGGAAAAGCACGGGATACCGCGCGGAACCGTCACTCCGAACTTGCGGAGGATTTCTTTGCCCTGATACTCATGGATTTTCATGCGATTTTGTCTTTCTTTGAATTGAACAATCGAGGATGGCGGCTTTCTTTCCGGTGCCATTTCAAATGGTCCGGCCCTCCCCCTATGCAGGAACTCCTGGAACCGACTCCCCGCCTGGTACTCCGGTGGCTAGAGCGTGGGCGGATCCACGTGCGCCAGCATGGCCTCGAGCCCGAGCAAGTACGAGCGTATGCCGAACCCCGCAATCAGCCCTACCGCAGTCTCCGCCAGGACGGAATGCATGCCGCGCTTGTCGAGGTTGGTCATATGTACTTCGATGTATGGGAACGGCACGGCACGCAAGCAATCCCTTAGCGCGTACCCCGCGTACAGAAACCCCGCCGGATTCATGACCAGACCGTCAATTCCCTCACCCACTGCCCTGTACAAACGACTGATCGCCTCGCCTTCGACATGGGTGTAAAAGATCTCGATGGAATAATCGTTGCATCTTGCATGCGCCTGTAGCATCGCATCCAGCTCAAGCGCGGTGGTGGTGCCGTAGAGTTCAGGCTGACGCCGGCCGAGATAAGCCATGTTTGCACCCTGCACGACAAGAATTTTCTTCATTTCACTCTCGCATTCTCAGGCACATGCCCGGCCAGCGCCGGTCAGAAGCACGAGCTTTCCTTCTACCTTGCCGCTTTTCTGCAGCTGGAGTGCGCTCGCGAAATCATGCATGGAGAATTGCTGCATGATGCTGGGCTTGATCTTTCCCTGAATGTACAAATCGCACAGCTCCTTCTGGACACGATGAATCTTGTCCGGCGTCCGGTCCCGGTAATCGCTCCATTGCAAACCACAGGCCGTGATGTTTTTGACGAGGAGGTAGTTCGCCTTGATCTGGGGAATACGTCCGGCGGCGAACCCGATCACGACTATCCGGCCACACCAATCCAATGCTCGCAGACTGGCATCAAAGACATCGCCGCCCAACGGATCGAGCACGATCGCGACGCCCTTTCCCCCGTTCATGTCGTAGACCTGATTGCGCAACGACTCGCGCACATCAGGCAGATCAAGACGAACGACGTGATGGGCACCATTTCGCCGCGCGAGGGCACCCTGGGCATCATTGGCAACCCCGGCGAATACCGTCGCGCCGAGCGCCCTTGCAATCTGGACGGCGGCAAGACCGACACCGCCTGCGGCGCCATTGACAAGAACGCTCTCTCCTTCCTTGAACTGCCCACGCTCGACAAGTGCGAAATACGCGGTCTGGTATGCCAGTCCCATCGCCGCCGCATCGGCAAATGTCATTGCATGGGGAATGTGGAAGCACTTATCCTCCTGCACGACGATCTTCTCAGCGTAGGCGCCATACTCCACTTGCACGGCCACGCGATCGCCCGGCCTGTAACCGGTCACCTTTGACCCGACAGCCGAAACAACCCCCGCCGCATCCTTACCGGGGCTGAACGGGCGCGGAGGAAGAATCTGGTATTCGCCCTGGATCACAAGGATATCCGGATAATTCACGCCCGCAGCGTGGACGTCGACGACGACCTCATCGGCTGCGGGTTCCGGATCGTTCACCTCCTCGACGCGGAGTGTCTCAGGTACACCATGTTCCCTTACCAGTACTGCCTGCATTTGCAGTCTCCTATCCATTTCTTCGCAATTGGGTTCGGTTGAGGCCAGTTGAACGCAGTGGCCTTGCCGTCAAGGCGGATGCCATTGCAAGGCGTGTGCCACGTGGAATCACCCCAGGACGGGATCGCCGATTTTCAGGGGTAGCGCATTGACTTCATGCGCATTTCCAAATCCTCGACATTGCGGAAGCGCTCAGTAGTCCACGCGGCATGACGGCTGCAAGCACCAACGATTTGTCGTTCGCGTGCACACCATGTCCTCCGCGGCGGCAGGAGTGTTTTCGTTGTTGACACTTGTCTCGTGCATATGAAGCCTCCCGCGCCCGCTTCCACACTCGGATGTGCTTCGACTACCGATGACGCAGGCCCATCAGGCATACACAGGCGCAATGAACGCGCGCGACAGCGACACGAACTTGCCCGTGGCGCAGACAGCCACCGCGGAACGTGTGTATCTCGGTGTCAAAAAAGGATGGAATGGTAATTGCTGATCCGCCCCGCCGACGTCTTGTCATCCGTAGAAGGGATGACCGGAATACCGCAGGCGAACACCCACAGGCAGTCGACAGAGGAGAAGGACTAGATGCGCAGGCCAACAGACCAGGAAGCAAGGGGCATTCTCTTGGTGATGAACGACGTAGTCGCAACGGAAGAACAGGAATTCAACCATTGGTATCAACGCGAGCACATGCGTGAGCGGCTGCAGGTGCCCGGCTTTCGCAGTGCCCGCCGATATCGGTGCGTCGATGACGGCCCGCGCTACATGGCGGTGTACGAGTGCGACAGCGTAGAGGTGCTGCAGTCTCCTGCCTATCGCCACCGGCTGACGCATCCGACAGACTGGACCAGAAAGATCATGCCGTCATTCCGGAACATGTTGCGGTCGGCATGCCGGGAAACATGGAACATCGGAGACGTCACAGGAGGCGCCGCGCTTGTCATCAAATGCAAGCCTGATACCGGAAAGGCAGAACCGGCACGCCGCTTTATCCATCACGTTCTGGCCGGGCATTTATCCGCATCCTCCAGCACGACACGCGTGGCGCTGTGGGAAGGCGATGACGGGATTACTGGTCCGGCGACATCGGAATCCGCACTCCGCGCCGGCGCGGACGACCGGGCTGAGTGGGTGATCTTTGTCGAGTCGCTCGACGTCGACGAAACAGCGGCGGCATTACGCAACGTCATCGCGGGAAGCAGGGCGGAAGAGGCCGGACTCCAGGTCGGGCCGTGGTCGCGCTACCGGCTGATGTGCATTCTTCATAGCGGCTCAGGCGTATTCCCTGCGAACGGGGAAGCCGAGGATAGGCCGCCGGGCCAGGGAGCATTCCCCACCCTCTCCATCTATTGACATGGAATCACCGGGTGCAGCAATACCGACCAACAAACTACGTCGTTTTTTTAAGAAGGGAGAAGAAAATGAAATCGTTGTACCGCATGTTCGCATTTGGCCTCGCCGCAGGTGCATTCGTGGTGCCATCCTTTGCGGAAGAAAGGGCGACAGCTGAAGAAGCGGTTGCCCTGGTCAAGAAAGCAGTCAGGTACATCAAGGAAAACGGCAGGGAGAAGGCATTTGCGGACTTCAACCATCCCGCGGGACAGTTTCGGGATCGTGACTTGTATATCTTCGTACTGGATTTCGAAGGAAAGGTGTTGGCCCAGGGCGCCAATCCCAGAATGGTCGGAAAGAATATTCTTGATCTTCGCGATGTCGACGGCAAATACTTCGTCAAGTCCTATCTGGGAATTGCGCGGGAAAAAAGCCACGGATGGGAGGAGTTCAAGTGGCTGAATCCATCAAATGCCGCCATTGAAACAAAGCGGGCGTATGTGGAAAGGTATGACGATGTGGTGGTCGGCAGCGGTATCTACAAGGCCGCGAAGTAGTTAGGCAGCCTCCTCGTGCAGGCGCGAGGAGGTCGCCATTCAAATTCCGGGCAAGTCTCATGCTGCCGGGATAATCCCGGCAGCGCGGAACTGATCCCAGAGCCCGAAAAACATTTCCTCCGTATCGACGCTTTCGTGGAAACCGAATCGGCGTGCCTTGCCCATGTCGGAAATAATGTCGAATTCTGGCGTGAAAACGAAATCGCCGTAAGCCCAGGACACGATCTGCTCGTAAGGCACTTTTCTCAGGCCATAGCGTGAAACGATACGATCCCAGATGGGCCCCTTGTCCGCCATATATTTCACCAGGCTTAGCTGGCGCCGCGGACCGACCTCCATGTGAAAATAATCAGCGATCCGTGGCCAGGTATTTTCCCAGCGGATCAGGTCGCCATTCGTGATGTTGAACGCCTCGTTGGCGCAACTTTCGTTCGTCGACATCCAGACTATCGCGCGTGCCAAAAGTCTGGAATCGGTGCATTGGTACAAGGCGTGAAAATTACCCGGACTACCGGGATGGGACAGAGGCAGGCCAAGTTCCTTTGATATTGCCGCATAAACGGCAATCACCATCGTCAGGTTCATCGGATTGCCCAGCGCGAATCCGCAGATGGCGTGCGGGCGGACCGACGAGTAAGTCCACTGCTTTCCTTTTTGGCGCTCGACCAGGTAATCCCACTGGTCGTAATAGAAGTTGGGAGGCATGTGGCGTGCGTCACCTTCCTTCGCAGGGGTCTTGAACGGTCCAAGGTGATTCCCGTACCACTTCGTCCCGTGCACAAGATGAATGTGCTCAAGATCGGTAGCGTTCGCCTCGACCGCTTCAACCAGGTTGCGCAAGAGCCTGACGTTGCTCTCGACCCAGTCCGTCAATTCCGGTCTGTCCACGTAGGCTGCGAAGAATATATGCGTGATTCCCGTCAGGTGCCCCAGTTGTTGCCGACAATTTTCCGCGTCAAGCAGGTCGACGGCAACATGTTCGTACTCGCCCGGGACGTCCGGCTTTCTCCTCGAAAGAACGACGATTTCCCATTCTCCCGTATCGACAAGATGTTTAAGTAGGTTGCGTCCGACAACCCCAGTCCCGCCAGCAATTAATGCCTTTCGTTTTGCCATGATTTGTTGATCGTGTTGATTGGTTGGTAGTCCGCTGCAGAAGATGACCGTCTTGCAGCGAACTTCTTGCCTGAGTGCTGCCTACATCTTCCTGTTCTTGCGAATACTGTCGATCTCAGAGTGGAAAAGCCGCAGGGTGTCCGGGTCGTAGCTGGCCTCGAATTTCTCGATCACCGGCTTGCTGATCTGTTGCATGCGTACTGCCTCGGCCGGCGACAGTTCGTTGATCACCATGCCCTTCTCTTTCAGTTCAGTCAGCGCCTGGCCGGTTGCGGCGCGGCTTATCTGGCGCTGATAATTCCTCGCTTCGACAGCCGCATCCTGGAGAATCTTTTGCTCCGCAGGGGAAAGCTTGTCCCAGAATTTCTTGCTGACGATGATGGCAAATGCATTGTATGTGTGGTTGGTCTTGGTCAGGTACTTCTGCACTTCATGGAACCTGTTCGACAAGATGATGGCATACGGATTTTCCTGTGCATCGACCGCGCGTGTCTCAAGGGCAGTGAACAATTCACCGAATGCTAGCGGCACCGGATTGGCCTTGACGGCCTTGAAGACATCGATATACACCGGGTTGAGCATGACCCGGATCTTCAGCCCGTCGAGGTCTTCCGGGCGGCTGATAGGCCGTTTGCTGTTCGTTACATTGCGAAAGCCGTTCTCCCAATAGGCAAGACCGACCAGGCCGTGTTGCGGCAGCCTATCCATCAGCCGCTTTCCCAGCGGGCCATCGAGCAAGGCATCGGCTTCCTTTTCGTTTGACACGATAAATGGAAAGTCCAGAACGCCGAATTCCTTCACAATGCCGGTCAAGAACGATGTCCCAGGTGCCATCATTTCTTGAGTGCCTCCCTGCAACGCGGCCTGCTGCTGCAGTTCATTGCCAAGCTGGGAGGAAGGAAATTCCTTCACCTTGATCTTGCCAGCGCTCCTGGCGGTGACGATTTCCGCGAATTTCTGGACACCCTTGCTTACGGGATGATCCTTGTTCAAGAGGTGTCCGAACCGGATCGTTCGCTCTTGGATCTCCTGGGCCATGGCCGGGACCGCGCTGTGCAGGGTAGCCAAGAGCGCTGCTCCGATGACGAGTGCGCGACGAAGTGAGGGATTTTGCATTGTTGATGTCTCCATTTGTTAACTCATGCTGTAATTGGTTGCGACCGGTTTGTTTGACATTGCGTTACCTGAACCACGCTGCGGGCGCGGTGACAAGCACAGGAAATAAGGTCATCAGGAACATCGCGACGGTCAGCGCAACAAGGAAGGGCATGACACCCCTGACGACGCCATCTATGGGAAGCCTGCCTACGCCGCAGACGACGTTCAGTACCGTACCTACCGGAGGGGTAATCAGTCCGATCGCGTTATTCATGACGAACATCACCCCGAAATACACCGGGTCAATGCCGGCTGCGGTGACAACCGGCATAAGCACCGGCGTCAGGATCAGCACGGTGGGAACGAAATCCATGGCGGTCCCGACGACAAACACGAGCGCCATGATCATGAACATGAGCAGAATCTTGTTGCCGAGAAAAGGCTCCAGCAATTCGACGACTTCGCCGGGAAGATCTGCCACTGTGATCAGCCAGGACGCGACCATCGACGCGGCAACCAGAAACATCACGACGCTGGTTGTCTTGGCCGCATTGACAAATGCGTTGAAAAGGGTACGCCCGTCGAGCCTGCGGTAAACAACGCCGCTCACCAGTCCCGCATAGACCGCGGCGATCACGCCGGCTTCGGTCGGCGTAAAGACGCCGAACTTTAGACCGCCGATGATGATCACGGGAAGGAGCAGCGCCCAAACGCCGTTTACAATCGCCTCAAGCACATTGCGCAGCGGCTGCCGCGGCTGGACGGTCTCCGCCTGTCCACGGCTTAAAAACCACCAAGTGACCGTCAGGCTGAGTCCAAGCAGCAGTGCCGGCACAATACCTGCGATAAACAACTTCGTGATCGATACGCCGGCCACGACACCAAAGATGATGAAGCCGACACTCGGGGGAAGTACGGGCGCAATAATGCCGCTGGCGGCAATCAGGCCGGCGGAGCGATTGACGTCGTAGCCCGCCTGTCTCATCATCGGCAGGACGATCGCTGCCAGGGCGGCCGTGTCGGCGACTGCCGATCCGGACAAGCTGCCAAGGATAATTGCCGCGATCACTGTGACATAACCCAATCCACCACGAATGTGGCCGATCATCGCCTTCGCGATATCAATGATCTTTTGCGACAGTCCGCCTTCATTCATCAGCTCACCAGCAAGAATGAAGAAAGGAACGGCTAGCAAAGGATAGTTGTCCGCGCCGCTGATCAGGTTCTGGGCGAGAATCTGGGCATCGAACAGTCCCATGAGAAGCATCAGCGCAACGCCTGACGCCAGCAGCGCAAACGCGATGGGCATGCCCAATGCCATGGCTCCAAGCAGTGAGCCGAGGAAAACCGTGATAGTCATTTTGCCACCACCTTTTGCACGCGCGCGGAATGCGTTGCCGTGCCCGCCGGTTCGGAATGCGAAAAATCCTTGTGCGAGCGTTCGAATGCGGAGAGGTCTTCGGATTCGACGCTCAAGATCAATTCTTCTTCACTAACGTTCCCCCAAAGGATGCTGTACAGGTGCAGGATGATCAGGACGCAGATGCCGGCCCCGGCAATGACACCGGGAAGATAGAGAAACGACATCGAGATTCCGGCAACCGGCGAAGATGTCGCCGCGTTGATCAGCATCTGATTCCAGCTTCCGGTGAAGAGCAAGGCAGATGCGAACAGCATGGTGAGGTTGCTGGCGACGGCACAGTAGAGCTTTCCCCTTCTTGAAAGGGCGCGCACCAATGTGTCGACACCCAGGTGCGTGTGCTCGCGTACGGCGATGACTGCGCCGAAGAATGTCATCCACACAAACAGGTAGCGCGACATTTCTTCTGAAATGGTGATCCCTGAATTGAAGCCGTAGCGCAGCACGACATTTCCGAAGACAAGAACCACCATGGCAGCCAGCATGGCCGCAATGAGGACTTCAATGACCTTCATGGTGCGGTCGACGAGGGTGGTGGTCATAGATCGCGCCCTTTCAACAGCATGGGTGGGCAAGCGGGTTTCTTCATGGCTCTCTCCTGGTTTTTATAATGACGATGCGTTGGCGAATGTCCGCGAACGCCGCCGACGCTATATCGCAATTTCCAGACCAGCCGTGAAATGCTTTGCTTCAGAAGGAAAAAGCCGGCATGGTTGCACCAAATGCCTGCATCGCAAACAAGCATGGTGTCTGCGACGCCAACACTTGTCTTGATCAAGGACATAACGCACAGGATGCGAGCCCCGGCTCCCGCCAGTGCGGAACGACCTCATCGTCGATGGCGGGATGGAAGGAGGGAGGGAAAGGCGGACAGCGTGCCGAGAGACGGATCGAGTGACGGATTCCAAAAGCCTGAGACGGTCACTACAGCGTGCCCTGTTTTTGAGCTATGAACGCCGCTGAAGGTAGTGCCACACACTGCTGGCATACCAGCGTCCCCCGTAGGGGCCGGTAAGGCCCTGCTTGTTCAGTTCCGCGGCAATCGCCGCGAAGGATTCGCCTTTGGCGCGGCTGGCGTGGATGCTTTCCAGCAGGCAGAGGACCTGCCGTGTAGCCGCCGGGGCTGCGGGTTTCATGCGCAACGCCCGGTCGTGTAGCCGGGAGTGCCGGTCGCGGGCGATCGATTCCGTGTCCTTGAGCAATTGCTGGAACATGAAATAGCGTCTATCCATCATGCAAACCTTACGGATGTGACCGGCACATGTACTGATTGCCTTACACGCGTTCGACGATCAGGGCGACGCCCTGCCCTACGCCGATGCACATGGTGCATAGCGCATAGCGTCCGCCGATGCGCTCAAGCTGGTTTAGTGCTGTGGTCACCAGCCGTGCGCCGGAGGCGCCGAGCGGGTGGCCGATGGCAATCGCGCCGCCATTCGGATTCACGTGCGGCGCGTCGTCGGGCAACCCGAGATCGCGGGTCACGGCGAGAGCCTGGGCAGCAAACGCCTCGTTGAGTTCGATCACATCCATCTGGTCGATGTGCAACCCGGTCAGTGCCAGTACCTTGCGTGTCGCCGGGGACGGACCGAAGCCCATGATGCGCGGCGCTAGTGCCGCCGTTGCCATGCCGAGAATGCGCGCACGCGGCGTAAGTCCATGCCTTGACGCGGCCGCCTCGGACGCAATCAGGAGCGCGCAGGCACCATCGTTCACGCCGGAAGCATTGCCGGCGGTGACCGTCCCGTCCGGCCTGACAACCCCTTTCAGCCCGGCCAGTGCATCCAGTGTTGTGTCGGCGCGCGGATGCTCGTCGGTGTCGAACCGTTTCGGATCGCCCTTTTTCTGTGGAATGGCTACCGGGACAATCTCGCGCGCGAAGAAGCCCGCCTCGTGCGCAGCTGCCCAGCGCCTCTGGCTTCGCAAGGCAAAGGCGTCCTGGTCCGCGCGCGCGATGCCGAATTCCATCGCGACGTTTTCGGCCGTCTCCGGCATCGAGTCCACCCCGTACAGGGCTTTCATCCGCGCATTGATGAAACGCCAGCCGATGGTCGTATCCTCGATCTTCATGCTGCGCGAGAAGGCCGCCTCGGCCTTGCCCATCACGAACGGTGCCCGGCTCATGCTTTCCACCCCGCCGGCAATGACCAGACCGACTTCGCCTGAGCGCACGGCGCGGGCGGCCGTGCCGACCGCATCGAGGCTCGAGCCGCACAGCCGGTTGATGGTGTTTGCCGGTACCTCGACCGGCAGGCCGGCCAGTAACGCCGCCATCCGGCCGACGTTGCGGTTGTCCTCGCCGGCCTGGTTGGCGCAGCCGTAATGCACGTCATCGACCGCCTGCCAGTCGACGCTGCCGTTGCGGTCCATCAGTGCCTTGATCGGCAGTGCGCCGAGGTCGTCGGCACGAATCTGTGCCAGGGTGCCGCCGTAGCGGCCGAAGGGGGTGCGTACAGCGTCGCAGATGAATGCGGAATTCATTCGGGTTCCTCTCGTCGGGAGTGCTGGAAAATCATGGATGGAAGCGTTTGCCGCTCCACACCTTTTTTTGGATGAGCGGCGAGACGCGATACCGGTCCTCGCCGTATGCCTGGGCGAGATTGGCCAGGACATGCATCACGGTGTCCAGGCCGATACTGTCCGCCCAGGCCAGCGGCCCGCGCGGATAGTTCACGCCTTTCTGCATGGCGACGTCCGCGCCTGCGGCGTCGCAGACGCCCTGGTTCACCGCGTCGGCAGCCTCGTTGGCCAGCATCGCGACTGTGCGCATAACCGCCATGCCCGGGACATCGGCCAGCCGCGACACGGCATAGCCGGCCGACTGCAGGAAGCCCAAGGCTGCGCGGTATGCCTGCGGGTCGCATTGCTCGGCAGCCGACACGGCCAGCCTCGTCGCCTTGCCGTAGTCGAGGGCGAGGTCGAACAGCACGAGGTTGGGCGTTCCCGCCTCGATGGTGCGCTGCGTTGCGCTGCGGCCATCGGTTAGGCAAAGGATAGCGTCGCCGCATCGAATCTGCGATTCGCCGCCGGGAAGATCTTCTCGCGCCACGGTCACCCCCGCCGCCGCTGCGCGCGCGACGATGGCGTCGACCGTGGGATGCCGGCCCGATACCGTTACGCGTGACGGTGCCGCCAAGGCATCCTCGCTTTCCGGTTCCGCTTTCCTGCCGTCGTCGTACCGGTAGAAGCCGCGCCCGCTTTTTCGTCCGAGGAAGCCGGCATTCACCAGTTCCTGCTGCACCAGCGAGGGCGTGAACCGCGGGTCGTTGAAGTAGGCGTGGAACACCGATTGCGTCACGGCGAAATTGACATCGTGTCCGATCAGGTCCATCAGCTCGAACGGCCCCATCCGGAAACCGCCTGCCTCGCGCATGACGGCGTCGATCGTCGCAGGACCGGCAGCCTGCTCGTTCAGCAGGCGCAGTGCCTCGGCATAGTAGGGACGCGCAACGCGGTTGACGATGAAGCCCGGCGTGGACTTCGCGTGCACGGGCGCCTTGCCCCAGGCAAGGGCCGTATCGAAGATGCAGGCGGCGGTGCGTGCGTCGGTCGCCAGTCCGCTGATCACTTCCACCAGCGCCATGAGCGGCACCGGGTTGAAGAAATGCATGCCGACGAAACGGCCGGGCAACGCCAGCTTGGCCGCCAGCGCGGTCACGGAGATCGACGATGTATTGGTGGCGAGGATGCAGTCCGCCGCGACCACCTTTTCCAGGTCCGCGAACAGCTGCCGCTTGATGTCGAGGTTTTCGACGATGGCCTCGACCACCAGCCCGGCATCGGCCAGGTCGGCGAACGTACCGGCGGCCTGCAACCGTGAACCTGCCGCGTCGGACTCCTCCGGCTTCATCTTCCCCTTTTCGGCAAGCATGCCGAAGGTCTTGCGGATGCCGGCAATTGCCTTTTCCACCGCGTCCGCGCGCGTGTCGTACAGCTTCACCTTGTGCCCGGCGGCCGCGGCAATCTGGGCGATTCCCGAGCCCATCGCGCCGCTGCCGACGACAGCGACGATGGAAGACTTCGTCAGTGCGGTACTCATGGATTCCTCCTCAGGACTTGTCGTTGTCGGTCGTCAGGACGACCTTGCCGTGCACCTTGCCGCTTCCGACCAGGGAAAGCGCTTCGGCGAACTGCTCCATCGGGAAGGCGCGCATCACGCTGGGCCTGATCTTGCCGGCACTGTAAAGGGAAAAGATTTCCGCCTGCACGCGGCGCACCCAGGCGGGGTCGCGGTCGCGGTAGTCGCTCCATTGCAATCCCGACACGGCGATGTTCTTCACCAGCAGGTAATTGGCCTTGATGGACGGAATACGCCCGGCGGCGAAGCCGATCACAACCATGCGCCCACGCCAAGCCAAGGCGCGCAGGCTGGCATCGAAGGCATCGCCACCAAGCGGATCGAGCACGATATCCGCGCCATGACCATTGGTTGCCTCACGCACTTGTCGGCGCACGGCTTCATGCAAGTCATCCGCCCCGAGGTCGATGATGGCGTCGGCGCCGTTCTCGCGCGCGAGCCGGGCGTGGCCTTCTTCACGGACGCCGGCCAGCACTGTCGCGCCGAGTGCCTTGGCAATCTGTACGGCGGCGAGCCCGACGCCGCCGGCGGCGCCATTGACCAGCACCGTCTCCCCGGGGCGAAATTGCCCGCGTTCGACCAGCGCGAAATGCGCGGTCTGGTAGACCAACCCCATCGCGGCTGCGTCGGTGAAGGGCATGGCGTCCGGAAGCACGAAGCAATTCGATGCGCGGGTGACCAGCTGCTCGGCATACGCGCCGTGTTCCACCTGCGCCACCACGCGGTCGCCGGGTTTGCATGTTGTCACGTTCTTCCCCACCGCTCTCACGACGCCCGCGGCATCCTTGCCGGGAGAAAAAGGACGCGGCGGCAGGATCTGGTACTGGCCCCGAATGACCAGAAGGTCTGGGTAGTTGATGCCGATGGCATGGACATCGATCAGTACCTCGTCGCTGCCGACCGCGCGAGGGGGGATTTCTTCAATCTTGAGGGACGCGGGTTCCCCGTGCTCCCGGATGAGAATGGCACGCATGGTATTTTCCGTACAGGGTTCGACGGGCGGCAATGCCGCCCGGGTTAAATGGGATGGAGGGATGTCCTAGTCGAAGCCGAAGTCCCGGTTGGCTTCACCGAGCTTCGGGTACGTCGCGCCAATTGCATCCGCGCGGAACTCCGTCGACACCGGCACTGGCAGTGCCGTGGTGCGGCGGCCGTTGCTCTCCAGTTCCCTGGCAAACAGGCCGCGCGCGCGAAAGTGCTCGTCCTGCATGGCTTCCTGCATCGAAGCGACGATGACGCTGCAGACATCCTTCCCTGCAAAGCGCGCGCGCCAGTGGGAAGCCGGCTTTCCGCCGATGATGGCGGCGACCGCGGCGCGGACACCGGCCGGATCCTTGCTGTCATCCAGCAGTTCGCGCGGCGCCTCGATGGCGTCGATGAAATTGCTCCAGAACTTGTCCTCCAGCGGTCCGGCAGCCACAAAACGGCCGTCGCTGGTACGGTAGACCTGGTAACGCGGCGAGCCGCCAGTGACGAGTTCGCCGCCCGGCACCGGCCATCGCCCCGCCAC
>NZ_LSTO01000021.1 GCF_002211445.1 Noviherbaspirillum denitrificans
CCCCGCCAGTATAACTGGCGGGCAGTTTTCCTGCTAGTACCGCAGCTGTGCTTAGATACGGCGACGCTTCGGCGGACGGCAACCGTTATGCGGAACCGGCGTCACGTCTTGGATCTGGGTGATCTTGATACCGAGGCTGTTCAGCGCGCGAACGGCGGATTCGCGACCCGGGCCGGGGCCCTTGATGCGCACTTCCAGATTCTTCACGCCGCACTCGATGGCAACCTTGCCTGCTGCTTCAGCCGCAACCTGCGCTGCGAACGGGGTCGATTTGCGCGAACCCTTGAAGCCAGCACCACCGGAAGTTGCCCACGACAGAGCGTTGCCCTGACGGTCGGTAATAGTGATGATGGTGTTGTTGAAAGACGCGTGGATGTGCGCGATACCTTCGGCAACGTTCTTTTTAACCTTCTTGCGCACGCGAGCTGCTGCGGCGTTGTTCTGGGCTTTAGCCATGTTAGTTTCCTTGAATCCGACTTCGGGTCAAACTGCGCTGGATTACTTCTTCAGCGCCTGAGCTGCCTTGCGCGGGCCCTTGCGGGTACGAGCATTGGTGCGGGTACGTTGACCGCGAACCGGCAGGCCCTTGCGATGACGCAGGCCACGATAGCAACCCAGGTCCATCAGACGCTTGATGCTCATCGAGACTTCACGACGCAGGTCACCTTCGACGACGAACTTACCTACTTCGTCGCGCAGCTTTTCCAGCTCGTTATCGTCCAGATCCTTGACCTTCTTGGTGGTCGGGACACCCGTCTTTTCGCAGATTTCCTCCGCGCGCGGACGGCCAATACCATAAATCGCAGTCAAGCCGATAACGGTGTGTTGGTGATTGGGGATATTCACCCCTGCAATACGTGCCATTCGTTATTCCTCGATCAATAACGTTAATTAACCCTGGCGCTGCTTGTGACGCGGTTCGGTGCAGATCACACGAACGACGCCCTTGCGCTTGATGATTTTGCAGTTGCGGCAGATCCGCTTGACTGATGCGAGCACTTTCATTTTCGCCCTCTTTCTAGCTTTTGGTTGCTTGTTACTTACTTCGTACGGAACACAATCCGTGCCCGGCTCAAATCATAGGGCGTCAATTCCACCGTCACCTTATCGCCGGGAAGAATACGAATGTAGTTCATTCGCATCTTGCCGGAAATGTGCCCGAGAACAACGTGCCCATTTTCCAACTTGACTCTAAAAGTTGCATTCGGAAGATTCTCAAGAATCTCGCCCTGCATCTGAATTACGTCGTCTTTTGCCATTCGCTCTGTTCGCCCTGGGCTACCGGTTAACGAGTCGGCATGCCGCCTTTGAAATTCGCCTTACGAAGCAGTGATTCGTATTGCTGCGACATCACGTAATTCTGGACCTGCGCCATGAAATCCATGGTCACCACCACAATAATCAGCAGCGATGTACCACCGAAGTAGAACGGCACCTTCCAGCGCGCGATCAGGAATTCCGGCAGCAAGCACACCAGCGTGATGTACACCGCACCAACCAGCGTCAGACGCATCAGGATCTTATCGATGTATCGCGCCGTCTGGTCGCCCGGACGGATACCCGGGACAAAAGCACCACTCTTCTTCAAATTGTCTGCGGTCTCTTTGCTGTTGAATACCAGGGCGGTATAAAAGAAGCAAAAGAACACAATCGCAACTGCATACAGCAAGGCGTGGATCGGCTCACCCGGAGCTAGCGATGCTGCCAGATCCTTAAGGAAACGGACAAATGCATTGCTCGTATCCCCAGTGGTAAACCAGCTCGTGATCGTCGCCGGAAACAGAATAATCGACGAGGCGAAAATCGGCGGGATCACGCCAGCCATGTTCAACTTCAGCGGCAAATGGCTGCTCTGACCGCCGTAAATCTTGTTGCCAACCTGACGCTTGGCGTAGTTCACCAGGATCTTCCGCTGGCCTCGTTCGATAAAGACCACCAGGAAGGTCACAGACGCGACGATCACACAGATCAGGATCGCTGACAGCGCGTTCATCGACCCGGTGCGAACCAGCTCAAACAAGCCACCGATCGCGTTCGGCAATCCTGCTGCAATACCGGCGAAGATAATGATCGAGATACCGTTACCCAGACCACGCTCGGTGATCTGCTCACCCAGCCACATCAAGAACATCGTTCCGGTCACCAGCGTCACGACGGTGGTGAAACGGAATGCTAGACCCGGATCGATCACCAGACCGGCTTGCGATTCCAGCGCAACAGCAATACCCAGTGCCTGGAACGTAGCCAGCAGCAACGTGCCGTAACGCGTGTACTGCGTAATCTTGCGACGGCCGGCCTCACCTTCCTTCTTCAGCGCTTCCAGCTGCGGCGAAACGATCGACATGAGCTGCATGATGATCGATGCCGAGATGTACGGCATGATCCCCAGAGCAAATATCGTAAACCGAGACAGTGCACCGCCGGAGAACATGTTGAACATCCCGAGGATGCCGCCCTGGTTCTGCCGGAAAAGCTCAGCCAGCTGATCGGGATCGATCCCCGGCACGGGGATGTGAGCGCCGATACGGTAAACAACCAACGCAGCAAGCAGGAACCAAAGGCGGCCCCAGGGAAAACCGCTTGCTGCACTCTTAGCGAGTTGCGGTGTCGTCGCCAATTATTGCTCCGAACAAACCGGCTGCTTAAGCAACCGAACCGCCTGCGGCTTCAATCGCAGCCTTGGCACCCTTGGTCGCAATCAAGCCCTTGATCGTGACTTTCTTGCTAAGCTCGCCAGCCTTGATAACGCGGACAACGCGAGCCAGCTCCGAGACCAGGCCAGCTTGCTTCAGTGCGAGCATGTCGATCTCGGCGACCGGCAGCTTTTCGAGGTCTCCCAGACGAACTTCCGCCTTGAATGGGGTAGCCTGCGACTTGAAGCCACGCTTCGGCAGGCGACGCTGCAGAGGCATCTGACCGCCTTCGAAGCCAACTTTGTGGAAACCGCCGGAACGCGATTTCTGCCCCTTGTGGCCGCGGCCTGCAGTCTTGCCCAGGCCAGAACCAATACCGCGACCGACGCGACGCTTTGCGTGCTTGGCGCCATCTGCCGGTTGAATGTTATTCAATTCCATGATTTGCTCCGTTCGCAAGCGCTCAGCTTACGACACCACTTTCACGAGATACGCTACCTTGTTGATCATGCCGCGGACTGCCGGCGTGTCTTGCAGCTCCGAAACGGAGTTCACGCGACGGAGGCCGAGGCCACGAACGGTGGCGCGATGGTCCTGGCGAGTGCCGATCAAGCCTTTGACCAGTTTCACTTTGATTGTGTTTGCCATTCGGATCACCTTAACCCAGAATTTCTTCAACGGACTTGCCGCGCTTGGCAGCAATTTCCGACGGGGTATTCATGTTCGCCAAGCCGTTCAGCGTTGCACGAACCATGTTGTACGGGTTGGTCGAGCCGTAGGACTTTGCCACCACGTTCGTCACACCCATGACTTCGAAGATCGCGCGCATCGGACCACCGGCGATGACGCCGGTACCGTCTTTTGCAGGCGAAATCATGACGGTCGAGGCACCGTGCTTGCCGGTCACGGTGTGCTGCAGCGTGCCGTTCTTGAGGGTTACCTTGATCATCTTGCGACGGGCTTCTTCCATTGCCTTTTGTACGGCAACTGGAACTTCCTTTGACTTGCCCTTGCCCATGCCGATGCGTCCATCGCCGTCACCAACCACGGTCAGCGCCGCGAAACCCATGATACGGCCACCCTTGACGACCTTGGTCACACGATTGACCGCGATCATCTTTTCCCGCAGGCCGTCGTCGCGCTCTTCGCCTTGCTGCGTCTTTGCTTGCATTTTTGCCATGACGATTCTTCCTTAGAACTTCAGACCGGCTTCACGAGCCGCTTCCGCCACTGCCTTGACTCGGCCGTGATAGCGGAAACCGGAGCGATCGAACGCGACTTCAGTGATACCGGCCTTCAGGGCCTTCTCCGCGACGCGCTTGCCGACCAGGGCGGCAGCGGCAGCATTGCCGCCCTTGCCCGACTTGCCAGCCAACTCTTGGCGCACTTCCGCTTCCACGGTAGATGCGGAGGCCAGAACCTTCGCGTCCGGACCAATGATGTTTGCGTAAATGTGCAGGTTGGTGCGATGCACGGCAAGGCGATTCACCTTGAGTTCTGCGATCTTCGCGCGGGTTTGGCGCGCGCGGCGCAGACGAGATTGTTTCTTGTCCATCGTCAACCCCTATTACTTCTTCTTGGTTTCTTTGATCACCACCACTTCGTCCGCATAGCGGACGCCCTTGCCCTTATAAGGCTCGGGGCTGCGGTAGGCACGGATCTCTGCAGCGGTCTGGCCGACCTTCTGCTTGTCGACGCCCTTGATCAAGATTTCAGTCTGGCTCGGGGTTTCAACCTTCACACCGGTCGGCATCTGATGCACAACCGGGTGGGAGAAACCGAGCGACAGGTTCAGCTTGTCGCCTTGCGCCTGAGCACGGTAACCAACGCCTACCAGGGAAAGCTTCTTTTCGAAGCCCTTGGTGACGCCATTGACCATGTTATTGACCAGTGCACGCAGGGTGCCGGACATCGCATTCGCTTCGCGGCTATCGTTAGCCGGCGAGAACTTGAGCGTGCCGTTGTCGTTTTCGATCTTGACCAGGCCGTTCAGCGACTGGGACAACGTTCCCAGCGGGCCCTTCACAGTGATTTGCTCTGCAGCGATGGTCGCTTCCGCGCCCGTCGGCAGTGCAATCGGCATTTTACCTACACGAGACATCTTGCACTCCTTAGGCCACGTAGCAAATGACTTCGCCACCGACACCGGTTGCGCGCGCTTTGCGGTCTGTCATCACACCCTTCGGCGTGGAAACGATTGCCACACCAAGGCCGTTCATCACTTGCGGAATCTCGTCCTTGCCCTTGTAAATACGCAGGCCAGGACGGGAGACGCGCTCGAGGCGCTCAATAACCGGGCGGCCAGCATAGTACTTCAGGCCGATCTTCAGCTCTGCCTTGCCACCATCTTCGGATACTGCGTAATCTTCGATGTAACCCTCATCCTTCAGGACGTTGGCAATCGCCACCTTGACCTTGGACGACGGCATCGCCACGGTGGTCTTCTGAACACCTTGGGCGTTGCGGATACGGGTCAGCATATCGGCGATAGGATCGCTCATACTCATTGCTTGTTCTCCTATTACCAGCTAGCTTTGGTTACACCCGGAATCTCGCCGCGCATGGCGATTTCACGGATCTTGGTACGGCCCAAACCGAACTTGCGGAAGGTGCCGCGGGGACGACCGGTCAGTGCGCAACGGTTGCGCTGACGAGTCGGATTCGCGTTGCGCGGCAGCGCTTGCAGCTTCAGGCGCGCTTCATAGCGCTCTTCTTCCGATTTCGATTGATCGTCGATGATTGCCTTCAACTCGGCACGCTTGCCGGCGTACTTCTTCACCAGGGCAGCGCGCTTTTGTTCACGGTTAATCAGTGCCAGTTTTGCCATGGCATCCTCAGTTTCTGAACGGGAATTTAAATGCGGCGAGGAGCGCTTTCGCTTCGTCGTCGGTCTTCGCAGTCGTGGTGATGCTGATGTTCATACCACGCAGCGCGTCGATCTTGTCGTACTCGATTTCGGGGAAAATGATCTGCTCTTTCACACCGATGTTGTAGTTACCACGACCGTCGAATGCACGACCGGATACGCCACGGAAGTCACGCACGCGCGGCAGCGCGACGGTGATCAGACGATCCAGGAATTCGTACATACGAGCGCCACGCAGGGTCACCATGCAACCGATCGGATAGCCTTCGCGAATCTTGAAACCTGCGATTGCCTTACGCGCCTTGGTCACAACCGGCTTCTGGCCAGCGATCTTGGTCAGGTCGCCGACAGCGTGCTCGATGATCTTCTTGTCCGCAACCGCTTCCGACAGACCCATGTTCAGGGTGATCTTGGTCAGGCGCGGGACTTCCATCACCGACTTGTAACCAAACTTCGTGGTCAGGTCGGCGACGACTTTATCTTTGTAGAATTGTTGGAGACGGGCCATGATGTCTTACACCTTAACGACTTCGCCGTTGGACTTGTAAACGCGGACCTTCTTGCCGTCCACAACCTTGAAGCCCACGCTATCCGCCTTGCCAGTCGCCGCATTGAACAATGCAACGTTGGAGACGTGAATAGGCATCAGCTTGTCAACGATGCCACCAGTAGCGCCGGTCATGGGGTTCGGGCGAACAGCCTTCTTGGCAACGTTCACACCCTCAACCACAACGTGATCAGCGTCCACACGCTGCTTCACCACACCACGCTTGCCCTTATCCTTACCGGTCAGGACGATGACTTCGTCATTTTTCCGAATCTTATCCATGACGAGACTCCTTACAGAACTTCGGGCGCGAGCGACACGATCTTCATGAAGCGCTCGGTACGCAGCTCGCGCGTCACCGGCCCAAAGATACGAGTGCCGATCGGCTCAAGCTTATTGTTCAGCAACACTGCTGCGTTGCCATCGAACTTAACCAGCGAGCCATCCTGACGACGCACACCCTTGGCGGTGCGAACGACGACAGCGTTGTAAATCTCGCCCTTTTTCACACGGCCACGCGGCGCAGCATCTTTCACTGTCACCTTGATGACATCGCCAATGCTGGCGTAACGGCGCTTGGAACCACCAAGCACCTTAATGCACAGGACTTCACGCGCACCCGTGTTGTCGGCTACCTCGAGCCGGCTTTCAGTTTGAATCATAGTATTTTCTTTCCCAACTTAATCCGCTCATCCGCCTAACGCGGGGCTGCGGTCAGTCTTGGTCCTGTCAGCCGACTTTGCTAAGCCGCGCCGATTAGGTGGACGGTTACAAAAACTACTGCTGCGCAATTACCAACTGCGCGAATCTTTCGAACTGCAGGGCACTGCAAAATTGGCCGCACCACGAATGGCAACAACCAAGCCCGACATTATGTCACCAAAATGCCGGGCCCGCAACTACTATTTAAACGATTTGCGCAGTCTGGACCACACGGGTCACCGACCAAGCCTTCGTCTTCGAAATCGGGCGACCTTCTTGGATCTCGACGGTATCGCCTTCTTTCGCAGTGTTGTTTTCATCGTGAGCGTGATACTTGTTCGACTTCACGACGATCTTGCCGTACAGCGGGTGCTTGACGCGACGCTCGACCAGGACGGTCACGGTCTTGTCCATCTTGTCGGACACGACCTTGCCGATCAGGGTGCGCTTGAGCGACTGTTTCACTTGATCGTTCATTATTTGGCGTCCTTCTGATTCATGACCGTTTTCACGCGCGCGATGTCGCGGCGCACCTTCTTGAGTTGTGCGGTGTTATTCAGCTGCTGCGTAGCAACTTGCATACGCAGGCTGAATTGCGCCTTGAGCAACTCGTTGAGCTCTTTTTGGAGAGCTGCCTGGTCCTTGCCGCGGAGTTCAGATGCTTTCATGTTTCACTCCTATTATTGGCCGACTTGACGGAGAACGAAGGTCGTCGGCAACGGCAGCTTGGCAGCAGCCAGACGGAATGCCTCGCGAGCGAGGGATTCGTCGACACCATCCATCTCGTACAACACCTTGCCCGGACGGATTTCGGCCACATAGTACTCCGGGTTACCCTTACCGTTACCCATACGGACTTCAGCAGGCTTCTGGGAAATCGGCTTGTCCGGGAAAACGCGGATCCAGATACGGCCGCCGCGCTTGATGTGACGCGTCATTGCACGACGTGCCGCTTCAATTTGGCGAGCCGTGATACGGCCGCGGCCGACTGCCTTCAGGCCGAATTCGCCAAAGGAGACGGCTGTGCCGGCCTCGTGCGAAACGCCCTTGTTACGGCCTTTTTGCTCTTTACGATACTTTCTGCGTGCTGGTTGCAGCATAGTTATTCTCCTGCTTTCTCAGCCGGTGCAGCGCCGTCAGCCTTCTTCGGGGCACGAACACGCTTCGCAGCCGGAGTAGTGGCGGAAGTTCCTTCGGAACCATCAGCCTTCTTGGCGCGCGGGCGGCCACCCGGCTTGCCGTCGTCACGACGCGGACCGCGACGCTTCTTGTCGTCTTCGACCGGTGCTTCGATGGTCGGTGCTTCGCCGCTTGCCAGACGATCGCCCTTGTAGACCCAGACCTTGATACCGATAATGCCGTAGGTCGTTTCCGCTTCGCCGAAACCGTAGTCGATGTCAGCGCGGAGGGTGTGCAGAGGCACGCGACCTTCGCGATACCACTCCTTGCGAGCGATTTCGATACCGTTCAGACGGCCGGACGACATGATCTTGATGCCCTGGGCGCCGAGACGCATTGCGTTCTGCATGGCGCGCTTCATCGCGCGGCGGAACATGATGCGCTTTTCGAGCTGCTGGGCGATCGAGTCGGCGATCAGCTGTGCATCGACTTCCGGCTTGCGGATTTCTTCGATGTTAACGTGAACCGGCACACCCATCAGCTTGGTCAGGTCGGACTTCAGGACTTCGATGTCCTCGCCCTTCTTGCCAATCACAACACCCGGACGGGAGCTGAAAATGGTGATGCGTGCGTTCTTCGCCGGACGCTCGATGACGATGCGGCCTACGGAAGCGTTCTTCAGTTTCTTCTTCAGGTAGGTGCGAACGTTCAGGTCTTCGTTGAGCATCGAGGCAAAGTTGCCATTGCCTGCGTACCAACGCGAACCCCAGTTACGCGTAACCGAAAGACGGAAACCAGTCGGATGAATTTTCTGTCCCATCGTGACTCCTTAGTTACCGACAGTCACGTAGATGTGACAGGTTTGCTTCGAAATGCGATCGCCACGACCCTTTGCACGTGCGGTGAAACGCTTCAGGAAAGCGCCACGCTCGACATAGATCGTCTTCACGCGCAGTTCGTCGATGTCGGCACCGTCGTTGTGTTCGGCGTTCGCGATTGCGGACTCGAGCACACCCTTGATGATTGCCGCACCCTTTTTCGGGCTGAAGGCCAGGATGTTGAGAGCCTGATCCACCTTCTTGCCGCGGATCAGGTCAGCGACGAGGCGGCCCTTCTGTTCCGAGAGGCGTGCGCCACGGAGAATAGCTTTAGTTTCCATCATCGCACCTTATTTCTTGGCCTTCTTGTCGGCGGCGTGACCCTTGAACGTACGGGTCAGCGCGAATTCGCCGAGCTTGTGACCAACCATGTTTTCAGACACATAGACCGGCACGTGCTGCTTGCCGTTATGCACCGCGATCGTCAGGCCGATGAAGTCCGGCATGATCGTCGAACGACGGGACCAGGTCTTGATCGGCTTCTTGTCCTTCGACGCCTGCGCAGCTTCGACCTTCTTGATCAGGTGGGCGTCACAGAACGGCCCTTTTTTCAATGAACGTGTCATGTGTTACCCCTTATTTCTTGCCACGGCGCGAGACGATCATCGAAGTCGTGCGCTTGTTGCGACGCGTCTTCTTGCCCTTGGTCTGCTGGCCCCACGGCGACACCGGATGGCGGCCTGCGGAGGTACGACCTTCACCACCACCGTGCGGGTGATCGATCGGGTTCATGACCACACCACGAACGGTCGGGCGAATACCGCGCCAACGCGTTGCACCGGCCTTACCGATCTTGCGCAGGTTGTGCTCGCCGTTGCCGACTTCACCGACAGTCGCCCGGCACTCGATGTGCACGCGTCGGACTTCGCCGGAACGCAGTCGAACCTGGGCGTAAGTGCCTTCGCGCGCCATCAGGACAACGCCTGCGCCAGCGGTACGGGCCATCTGAGCACCTTTACCCGGCAGCATTTCGACGCAGTGCATCGTGGTACCAACCGGGATGTTACGGATCGGCAGGCAGTTACCGGCCTTGATCGGCGCCTCGGAACCATTCATCAGCTGATCGCCGACAGCGACACCCTTCGGGGCGATGATGTACTTGCGCTCGCCGTCGGCGTAGCACAGCAGTGCGATATGTGCGGTACGGTTCGGGTCGTATTCGATACGCTCGACCTTAGCCGCGATACCGTCCTTGTTGCGACGGAAGTCGACAACACGGTAATGCTGCTTATGGCCACCGCCAATGTGACGGGTGGTGATGCGACCGTTGTTGTTACGACCTGCGGTCTTGGACTTCTTCTCGACGAGAGCGTCAAACGGACGGCCTTTGTACAGGTCGGGATTGACGACCTTGACCATGCCGCGGCGACCGGCCGACGTCGGTTTCATTTTCACGAGTGCCATTATTTAGCCTCCTCGGTGAAGTTGATTTCCTGGCCCGGCTTCAGGCAAACGTATGCCTGACGCGTATGGTTGCGGCGACCAGTGAAACGGCCGGAGCGCTTTTGCTTGCCCTGGCGGTTAACGACTTGCACCGAATCCACTTGCACCTTGAACAGCAACTCGACAGCCGCCTTGATTTCCGGCTTGGTTGCGTCCGGAGCGACGCGGAAAACAACTTGTTCATTACGTTCTGCGACGAAGGTTGCCTTCTCCGAAATTACCGGAGCCAGCAGCACTTTCATCAGGCGCTCTTCGCTGTGCTTAACGACTGCGTTCATGCCAGCATCTCCTCAATCTTGGCCAACGCCGGCTTGGTGATCAGTACCTTCTTGTAGAACACCAGCGAAACGGGATCGGCATGACGCGGCTCGACGACCAGCACGTTCGGCAGGTTGCGCGAAGCGAGCAAGAGGTTTTCATCGAGGTTGTCAGTAATTACCAGCACGGAGTCCAGACCCATGCCCTTCAGCTTTTGCGCGAGCAGCTTGGTCTTCGGCGCATCAACGGAAAGGTTCTCGACGATCGACAGGCGATCTTCGCGAGCCAGCTGGGAGAGGATCGAGCAGAGACCTGCGCGATACATCTTCTTGTTGACCTTGTGCGAGAAGTTTTCGTCGGGGCTGTTCGGGAAGATGCGACCACCTCCACGCCACAGCGGCGAGGACGACATACCGGCGCGAGCGCGGCCCGTACCCTTTTGGCGCCACGGCTTCTTGGTCGTGTGGCTGACTTCTTCACGGTCTTTTTGCTTGCGGTTGCCGCTACGAGCGTTTGCCTGGTAGGCAACCACAACCTGATGAATCAGCGCTTCGTTGTAGTCACGGCCGAAAATGGTATCCGGCGCAGCGACATTGGAAGCAGCTTGACCCTGGTCATTCAGGAGCTTGAGTTCCATCGATTAGGCTCCCTTCTTTGCTTTGACTTTGACAGCGGGACGAACGATGACTTCACCGTTCTTTGCACCCGGCACCGCACCCTTGACCAGCAGCAGCTGGCGCTCAGCGTCAACGCGAGCGATTTCGAGGTTTTGCACGGTGGTGGTGACGTCACCCATGTGACCGGTCATGCGCTTACCCGGAAAAACACGACCCGGATCCTGCGCCATACCGATGGAACCCGGAACGTTGTGCGAACGGGAGTTACCGTGGGTTGCGCGACCGGAACCGAAGTTGTAGCGCTTGATCGTACCGGCATAACCCTTACCAATCGACACGCCTTGCACGTCGACCTTCTGGCCAGCTTCGAACATCGTGACGGCGATGGTGTCGCCGGCCTTCAGCTCGGCAGCCTTGGCTGCATCGATACGGAATTCTTTGAGGACGGTACCAGCTTCAACACCTGCTTTTGCGAGGTGACCGGCTGCCGCTTTGTTGACGCGGGAAGCACGGCGCTGACCGAAGGTGACTTGAACAGAAGTGTAGCCGTCTGTTTCGTCGGTTTTGATTTGCGTCACGCGGTTGTTCGACACGTCCAGCACGGTAACAGGAATCGTATCCCCGTCATCCGTGAAGATGCGCATCATACCAACCTTGCGACCAACAAGGCCTAGGCTCATTGTTTTCTCCATTCCCGCCTGCGATTGGGCGGGGCTGATGTTTGTACTACAAAAACGTATTGGCACGGATTGCCGTGCCAATACCGAAGCAGATCATTATAACCCGCATTTTTTTACACCACAAGCCACGACTTTCAAGAATTGTGGTATGTGCGGGCTTGCAACGATTACTGCAGTTTGATTTCGACGTCCACGCCAGCCGGCAGGTCCAGCTTCATCAGCGCGTCAACCGTCTTGTCGGTCGGGTCGACGATGTCCATCAGGCGCTGGTGAGTGCGGATTTCGAACTGGTCGCGCGACGACTTGTTGACGTGCGGCGAACGCAGGATGTCGAAACGCTGGATGCGGGTCGGCAGCGGAACCGGACCCTTGACCACTGCGCCGGTACGCTTGGCGGTGTCGACGATTTCCAGTGCGGACTGGTCGATCAGGCGATAGTCGAATGCCTTCAGGCGGATGCGGATTTTCTGGTTTTGCATGGTTTTGTCCTTAAAAGAGCGAGCCGCGGGCGAGTACTCACCCGCGGCGGTATTTAGTCAAAGAGCGGTTAAATCCTGCAACCCAATTACTCGATGATCTTGGCAACAACGCCGGCGCCGACGGTACGGCCGCCTTCGCGGATTGCGAAGCGCAGACCTTCTTCCATCGCGATCGGGGAGATCAGCTTGACGGTGATCGAAACGTTATCACCCGGCATCACCATTTCCTTGCCGGCCGGCAGCTCGATCGCGCCGGTCACGTCCGTCGTACGGAAGTAGAACTGCGGACGGTAGTT
>NZ_LSTO01000022.1 GCF_002211445.1 Noviherbaspirillum denitrificans
GTCGGGCGAACTGAAGATCGACGTCGCCTTCATCGCCGCGCCGGCGGCGGATGCGTGCGGCAACCTCAACGGCACGGACGGCCCGTCGGCCTGCGGCACGCTAGGCTACGCGATGGTCGATGCCGCACACGCGCGCTGCGTGGTCGCGGTCACCGACAACCTTGTCCCGTTTCCCGCATCACCCGCCGATATCACACAGGACCAGGTGGACCTAGTGGTGAGGGTCGACGCAATCGGTAATCCGGCAGGCATTGTGTCTGGCACCACACGCGCCACATCGGACCCGATGGGCCTGAAAATCGCCGCCACGGCCGGGCAGGTGATCGCTGCTTCCGGCCTGCTGGCGGACGGCTTTTCGTTCCAGACCGGCGCCGGCGGAATTTCGCTCGCAGTGGCCGCCGAGGTGCGCACGCTGATGCATGCACGCGGGATTCGCGGAAGCTTCGCATCGGGCGGGATCACCGGCTACATCGTGGACATGCTGGACGAAGGATTGTTCAATGCCTTGCTCGATGTGCAGTGCTTCGACCTGAAAGCCGTTGCGTCCTACCGCTGCAATCCCTCCCATCTCTGCATGTCGGCGTCGATGTACGCCAATCCGCATGCACGCGGCGCGGTGGTCGAACAGCTGGACGTGATGGTGCTCGGCGCCGCGGAAATCGACCTCGACTTCAATGTCAACGTCGCGACCGGTTCGGACGGCGTCATCATCGGCGGGTCTGGCGGGCATGCGGATGCGGCGGCGGGCGCGAAACTGGCGATGGTCACCACGAAGCTCAATGCCGGCGGATTTGCGAAGATCGTCGATCGGGTCACGACCGTCACCACGCCCGGCGAGACGGTCGACGTGCTGGTCACGGAGGAGGGCGTGGCGGTCAATCCACGCCGTGCGGACCTGCGAGAGCGCTTGCTGGCGCATGGCGTGCGCGTGGTGGAGATCGGTGCTTTGCGTAAGGTTGCGAGCGCCCGGGCTACGACCGATGCGCTGATCGCTGCCGGAGGTGGGCGCGTCGTCGCGGTCGTCGAATACAGGGACGGCACGGTCATCGATGTGGTGCGCCAGTCCTTAAGCTGAGAATGAGGCCCCCTTCCGAAAAATCAGATTGTCGCGATGACACGGCTGATGGACACTTATCCCATATTCCGATAATCCATCAGGGAAGAAAAGTGACTCGACAAGTAATCCGTTTGCGACCCCACGGCGCGATGCGCTTCGCCGACATCCGTCACTACCGGCTGCCGCTGGCTGCCTATGTTTCGATCCTGCATCGTGCCAGCGGTGCAATGATGTTTGTGCTGTTGCCCTTCGTGCTGTTCCTGCTCGAAAAGAGCCTGACGTCGGAAATCTCCTTCGAATACTTCAAGGGCTTCACATCCAACTGGTTCGTCAAGCTCGTTATCCTGGCCCTGGTCTGGGCTTACCTGCACCATTTCTGCGCCGGTATCCGCCACCTGTTGATGGACGTACACGTTGGCGTGGACAAGGAAAGCGGCCGCAAGTCGGCAGTTGCCGTGCTCGCCATCAGCCTGCCTATCGCCGCGCTGGTCGCCCTGAAACTGTTCGGAGTTTTCTAACATGGCAAACAACAACATCGGACCGAAGCGCCTGGTCGTCGGCGCGCATTACGGCCTGCGTGACTGGCTGGCGCAGCGCGCCACCGCGCTCGTCATGCTCGCGTACACGGTCATCCTGCTCGTGTCCTTCCTCACCGCCAGCAACTTCAGCTATGAAGGCTGGGCCGGCCTGTTCTCCCGCCAGTGGTTCAAGATGGCGACGTTCGTGACCATCCTCGCGCTGCTGTATCACGCATGGGTTGGTTTCCGCGAAATCGTGATGGACTACGTGACCAAGTCCGTCGGACTGCGTCTGGCGTTTTATGTTGCCGCTATCCTGTGGCTGATCGGTTGCGCAGGCTGGGCCGCGCAGATTATCTGGAGAATGTAATCGTGGCAGCAATCAAGCAAAAGCTTCCCGTCCGCCGTTTTGATGCCGTGATCGTCGGTGCCGGCGGTTCCGGCATGCGCGCTTCCCTGCAACTGGCGGAAGCAGGCCTCAACGTCGCGGTACTGTCCAAGGTGTTCCCGACCCGCTCGCACACCGTTGCCGCGCAAGGCGGTATCGGCGCTTCGCTGGGCAATATGTCCGAGGACAACTGGTACTGGCACATGTTCGATACCGTCAAGGGTTCGGACTACCTGGGTGACCAGGACGCGATCGAATTCATGTGCCGCGAGGCACCGAAGGTCGTGTACGAACTCGAACACTTCGGCATGCCCTTCGACCGTAACCCTGACGGCACGATTTACCAGCGCCCGATCGGCGGGCACACCGCCAACTTCGGCGAAAAGCCGGTCGCACGCGCGTGCGCCGCCGCCGACCGCACCGGCCATGCGCTGCTGCACACGCTCTATCAACGCAATGTGCAGGCACGGACCCACTTCTTCGTCGAGTGGATGGCAATCGACCTCATCCGCGACCAGGATGGCGATGTGCTCGGCGTCGTCGCGCTGGAAATGGAAACCGGCGAGGTCCTGATTCTGCAGGCCAAGACGACGATCCTCGCGACCGGCGGCGCCGGGCGCATCTGGTCGGCGTCGACCAATGCGTTCATCAACACCGGCGACGGTCCTGGCATGGCGGCGCGCGCAGGCCTGCCGCTGCAGGACATGGAGTTCTGGCAGTTCCACCCGACCGGGGTATCCGGCGCGGGTGTGCTGATCAGCGAAGGCGTTCGTGGCGAGGGCGGCATCCTGATCAATGCCAACGGCGAACGCTTCATGGAACGATACGCACCAACGCTGAAGGACCTGGCGCCGCGCGACTTCGTGTCCCGCTCGATGGACCAGGAAATCAAGGAAGGCCGCGGCTGCGGACCGAACAAGGATCATGTGCTGCTAGACCTGCGCCACATCGGCGCCGACACCATCAAGAAGCGCCTGCCGTCGATCCTCGAAATCGGCCACAAGTTCGCCAACGTCGACGCGACCAGGGACGCGATTCCAGTCGTGCCGACCATCCACTACCAGATGGGCGGCATCCCGACCAATATCCACGGGCAAGTCATCATGCCAAAGAATGGCGGGCAGGAGATCGTCAATGGCCTGTATGCCATCGGCGAATGCGGCTGCATTTCGGTGCACGGCGCAAACCGCCTCGGCACCAATTCGCTGCTCGACCTTCTGGTATTCGGCAAGGCGTCCGGCGAGCACATCGTGCGGTCGAAACTCAAGGAAAAAAGCCACAAGCCTTTGTCCGAAGACGGCGCCGACCTGGCGCTGTCCCACCTCGCCCGCCTCGAAACATCGACCGGCTCCGAGCGCGTGCAGGATGTCGCGAATGCGATCCGCTCCACGATGCAGCAGCACTGCGGCGTGTTCCGCACCGACGAATTGATGCAGGAAGGCGTCAGGAAAATCGTCGAACTGGACGAGCGCCGCAAGTACGTTTCATTCAAGGACAAGTCGAAGGTATTCAACACCGCGCGCATGGAAGCGATCGAGCTGGACAACCTGATTGAGAACGCAAAGGCGAGCATCGTGTCGGCGGCCGCGCGCAAGGAATCGCGCGGCGCGCATGCGCACCGCGACTTCCCCGAGCGCGACGATGCCAACTGGACGAAGCACACGCTGTGGTTCGCCGAAGGCAATCGCCTCGACTACAAGCCGGTCAACACCCAGCCGCTGACCGTGGAAACCTTCATGCCCAAGGCACGTACTTTCTAAGGGGCGGACATGCCGCGTACTCTGAAATTCTCTATTTACCGCTACGATCCGGACAAGGACGAGAAGCCCTACATGCAGGACCTGACGGTGACCCTGCAGGACACCGACAAGATGCTGTTGGACGCGCTCCAGCGCATCAAGGCCGACGTCGACGACTCGCTGGCGCTGCGCCGCTCCTGCCGTGAAGGCGTGTGCGGTTCCGACGCGATGAACATCAACGGCAAGAACGGCCTGGCCTGTACCACCAACCTGAACGAACTGACCGAACCGATCGTGCTGCGCCCGCTGCCGGGCCTGCCGGTTATCCGCGACCTGATCGTGGACATGACCCAGTTCTTCAAGCAGTACCACTCCATCAAGCCGTACCTGATCAACGACACCATTCCTCCGGAGAAGGAGCGTCTGCAATCCCCGGCTGAACGCGAAGAACTTGACGGCGTCTATGAGTGTATTCTGTGCGCCTGCTGCTCGACCTCCTGCCCGTCGTTCTGGTGGAACCCGGACAAGTTCGTCGGCCCGGCCGGCCTGCTGCAGGCGTACCGCTTCATCGCCGACAGCCGTGACCAGGCAACCAGTGAGCGCCTGGACAACCTGGAAGATCCGTACCGCCTGTTCCGTTGCCACACGATCATGAATTGCGTCGATGTCTGCCCGAAGGGGCTGAACCCGACGCGCGCGATCGGCAAGATCAAGGAACTGATGCTCAGGCGCGCGGCGTAGCATGAATACGGACGACGCAGGGGCATTCCCGCTCGATAACCCCGCGCTGGAAAGCATGGGCGTGCGCATCACCGCATGGCGCACGGACCATGTCGAACTCGAACTGCTGCTGTTGCCAACCATGCGCAACCGCAGCGGCGTGGTACATGGCGGCACCATCTGCGCGTTGCTCGATGCGGCGACCGGCTACGCCGGCCTGTTTTCGCCGCCGGGTGAAGAGCCTTTGCATGCGGTCACGCTGTCGCTGACTTCGAACTTCCTGAGCAATGGCACAGGCACGCGGCTGAGCGCGACCGGCACGGTCGAGAAGAAAGGACGGTCCATTTACTTTTCGCGGGCCGAGGTCTGGCTGGATGGCGAGACGCTAGTGGCGACCGGCGTTGCTACAATGAAGTACCTCGCGCAAAGCAACGGGAAGCCGCGAGGCAACTGACAGAGCCGGTTGCGCAAATGGCAATTCACTTCGACCTCACCGATGTCCGCCTGTTCGTCAATATTGCCGAGACCAACAGCCTGACGAAGGGGGCGGAGCGCACCCACATGTCCTTGCCGTCGGCCAGCAACCGCATCAAGAACATCGAGGATAACCTCGGCATCAAACTGCTGTTCCGGACTTCGCAGGGGGTGACACTGTCCCCACCGGGCCAGACCTACCTGCATCACGCTCGGCTGGTCCTGGCGCAGCTCGAACGATGCCGCGGCGACCTCCAGGATTACTCGATGGGAGCACGAAGATGTGCTTGAGCGAATGCAGAGACGGATGAATGCCCGACCGGAGTTGGCCATGATACGCCGCTGCACCGTTGAGCATCCGTTCGGCACCTTGAAGGCATGGATGGGCGCCACGCACTTCCTGACCAAGACGCTACCGAAGGTGCGAACCGAGATGAGCCTTCATGTTCTGGCGTATAACATGAAGCGAATGATGAAAATCATTGGAGTTCATCGACTGATTGCGGCTGTGGCAGGATAGGTAGTATTTATTTCAGCACGCAGGACGTGCTTTAGGAGGCGGCCAACTCTCTAAGAGATCGCTAACGCGTTATCACACGGCCTCGGTCGACTGCTCCATATCTTGCCGCCCGGTCGACAGGCTGAAAGGGAGCTGAAAGCGGCCTGTCCCCCAAGAACGCGGACCAGGTACACCCGGCCAGTAGCGGTCAGTGAAGGACCCGCCTGATCCCTGTTTGCCTTGGTGATTGCGGAGGCCGGACTGAGGTGTCGGTCAAGTGAAACCAGCGACAGCATGAGGGACATACGGGGCCTCAAGCATGGCCACTTCGTCCGCAGTCAGTCTGATCGAAAGCGCAGCAATCGCATCGTCGATATGGTTCGGCTTCGATGCACCGATGATGGGTGCCGAGACCATTTGCTTGTTCAAAACCCACGCCAAGGCGATCTGAGCGCGCGGCACGCCGCGGTTCCGAGCGACTGTTGCGACTGCTTCGGCAACTTTCCGGTCGGCTTCAATGGTTGCTTCGTATAGGCCGCGGCCAAAAGCATCGGTAGTCTGGCGTTCACTGGAGTCATCCCAGTCCCGCGTGAGGCGGCCGCGTGCCAAGGGGCTCCATGGGATGACGCCGACTCCCATGTCTTGGCACAGCGGCAGCATTTCGCGCTCTTCTTCCCGATACAGCAGGTTCAAGTGATTTTGCATGGAGACGAAGCGAGACCAGCCATTCGTTTCCGCAATGTACTGGGCCTTTGCAAACTGCCATGCGTACATGGACGACGCACCGATGTACCGCGCCTTCCCACTCTTAACTATGTCGTGCAGCGCTTCCATCGTCTCTTCAATTGGCGTCTGATCATCCCAGCGATGGATCTGGTAGAGATCGACATAATCCGTGCCCAAGCGCCGCAGGCTGGCATCGACCTCCTGGAAAATGGCTTTCCGGGATAGCCCCGCGCCATTCGGACCTGCCCGCATCCGACCATGGACTTTGGTGGCAATGACGACTTCCTCGCGTGGAATCAACTGCTTGAGCGCACGGCCCACGATCTCTTCAGAGGTGCCGTCGGAATACACATTGGCTGTATCAAAGAAATTGATGCCACTCTCGATCGCCTGTCGCAGGAGAGGAACACTGCGCTCTTCATCCAGCGTCCAGGGATGCGGGCCGCGGTCCGGGACGCCATAGGTCATGCATCCTAGGCAGATCCTCGATATCTCCAAACCAGTCGTACCCAGCCGTTTCGTTTCCATATATTCTCCTGTCGATAGCGCCACCGACTTGGTGGCCCGAATTGCCGCCATCTGTCATCGCGTCGGCGAGGGCTTCAACCAACATAGGACGGCACATACACCCGTGGAGTGAGCATGCTGCAACCAAGTCAATAAGCTTGGCGGCGACTTGGCAGCGCCACTAACTGGCATGCTCGAGATGCTAAGGGGCTTTGCTCCCGGTCGTCGGTCGCAGCACAGGCGGCACTGGAGCCGTCCTCGCGGAACCCCAACACCTCGAGGACACGCGCGCTGAGCCAGGCATTGCGCAGGTGGTAGTCCCGCCATTCCGGATACGCTGCTGCGTTGCTCCGCTCGCTTCTGACGTCACGTGCCAACGCATCGATCAGCGCCTGACGTTCGTACTGAAACAGGTGATCGCCTCGATAGACCACGCCTTGCTCCTTGGTTCGATTTACTGATGGCTACGGAGCGGACGCGGTTGATGCCCGGTAGTGGCGTCAGCCTGCAGGACCAGATCGACTCCTGTCGCGCCAAGGCCGCCTCGGTCCGCCCCGTGCCTGTTGCATGCCGTCGCTCTAACGGCATCCAAGACATCATTTGCCGCTCTTCTCGGCGAGTGCTTCGATCAGCTTGGTTGCGAGTTCTTTGTCGGATTGCGGATTCTGCCCCGTGATGAGTTCGCGGTCGCGCACCACATAGCTCTTCCATTCCGGGCCATTGGAGACCTGGCCGCCGGCCGCTTTCAATGCGTCGGCCACGTAGAACGGCACGTTGCCATGCAGGACTTCCTTTTCGATGATGTACTCTTCGGCGTTCGAAAAAATCGTCATCTTGTAGCCGTCATAGATCCAATTCTTGGCAGAGCCTTTCGCCTTTTCTGTGCCGCTTGCGACAAGCGCAGCGCGGTAGTCTTTCGACTGCGGCAAAGCGGCAAGCGCTGCAATCGGCCCATGGCACAGGAAGGCGGTCGGTTTGCCCTGAGCGTGAAAGCGTTGCAGGATCTTGCCCAAGTCCGCGTCCTGCATCAGGTCGTTCATTGGGGCATGCCCGCCCGGAACATACACCGCGACGAAGTCGTCGAGCTTTGCGGCGGCCTGTTTAAGGGTGATGGGCTTTTGCATGCTCGGGTACGAGGCGACAAACTGCAAGGCCCGGTCGAGCTCTGCCTGGTTATCGAACAGCTCAACCTGCACCGACGTCTTGTCCATGACTGGCTTTTTTCCGGTCGGTGTTGCTATAACGACGTCGTAACCTTCATCGATGAGGCGTTGAGCCGGGACGTAAAGTTCGTCAAGGTAAAAACCGGTCGGGTCTTTCTTCCCGTCCTTCAGCACCAACGTATCTGTGCTCGATGCGACGAGCAACACGCGCGGCTTATTGCTGGGGCCGGCTTGTGCCGAGACCATGAAGACCGAACTAATGAGGGAGGCTGCGAGAAGTTTTTTCATGTCTTGCTCCGTAGAGGTGAAGTTATCGCTTGGAGATTCGAAAGGCGGGGATCACATGCCTTGCTTGGTCGGCATGATGGTGATCTGCTGGAGATTCACATGCCTGGGCTGGCTGACGAGGAAGCCGACGGCTTCTGCGACGTCTTCCGGCTGAAGGAACTCGATGGTTTTCTCAGCTTGCGCCAACCAGTCCTTGGCGCCCTGGAAGGTCACATGGCCTTGCAGCTCGGTGGCCACGATGCCGGGCTCGATCATCGAGACACGGATGTTTTTCTGCCCCAGTTCCACACGTAGATTACGGGTCAAGTGGCTGACATAGGCCTTCGTGGCCGTGTAGACCGAAAAGTACGGATAAACGTATTGTGCGGCGATCGACGACGTATTGATCAGGTCAACGGTCGCGCCTTCCTCGGCGGCCGCGACGAGCTGGGGGATAAATGCGTGGATGACGCGCATGACGCCGGTGACGTTCAGGTCGATCTGGCGTTCCCACTCGGCCAATTTACGCTCGTCAATTGCGCCGGGCAGCATCGCGCCTGCGTTGTTAAAGATCAGGTCGACGTGCCCGAACCGCGCTTTCACTGTCTCGGCGGCGGCATCGACCGCAGCCTGGTCGGTGACGTCGACGCCAAGCGCGATCGCTTCACCGCCGCTCAGCGTTATCTGCTGCACCGCTTTATCCAACGTCTCTTTGCGACGGGCAACCAACGCGACCTTGGCGCCGCGACCGGCCAGCAGCTTTGCCGTGGCCAAGCCGATGCCGCTCGACGCGCCGGTGACGATGGCTACGCGTCCAACGAGGTTTCCATTACGCACGCTCATCCTTAACTCCTTGAAAAAGAAAATGACAAGTGCATCGTATCGGCCGCCTGAAAGGACCGGTAGTTGCATGTAGGATCATTCATTGACAACCGAAAGGTTGATAACCGCAGGCCTTAAGCTAGGGTTTAATGCGGCATACCTTGGGGAATCTGCAATGAACGAAATCCGCGCCATCACGATCTTTGTGCAAGTCGCCCGCCTTGGAAGCTTCAACCAGGTGGCTCTCGATCAGGGCATGACCGTGCAAGCCGTCAGTAAGACCATCCGGCAGCTGGAAAGCCATTTGGGCATCCGCCTGTTCCATCGCACCACGCGCAACAACACGCTGACCGAAGACGGCCAGCGATTCTTGGAGGCGGTGGTTCCACAGCTGGAGGGATTGCAGCGCGTACTCGCCGGTACGCGCCAAGAAGTGGGGGAGGAGCAAGGGCTGATTCGAATCACCGCCGCGCATCCAGTGGGGCGGAAGGTGCTACTGCCCATCCTGAGCGAGTTCCACGCGCTCTACCCGGGGATCGAGGTGGAACTGATCCTGGAAGAGAAGTTTTCCGACCTGGTCGCGCAGAGGATTGATGTCGGCTTTCGTGCCGGGCCGTCGCCGGAAACGCAGGTCATCACACGCCGGCTCTTTCCCATTCAGGACATTCCGTGTGCCTCACCGGCTTACTTGCGGCAGGCGGGCATGCCTAAGAGCATTGACGCACTCACGGGCCACCGATGTACCGGGTATCGCAGTCCATCGACCGGCAAGCTGCTGCCTTGGGAGTTCAAGATCAATGGCCAGATCGAGTATCGGAATATCTCGCCGGTATTCAGCACGAATGATCCGGAGGCGGAGATGGAAGCCGTGATTGCCGGTTTCGGGATTGGCTTAATCGATAGCGTCAATGCCGTGCCGCGAATCCGCTCTGGCCACTTGGTGCCGCTCTTTAGTGACAACGTGAGCGATCGCCGCGGACTGCACCTGTACTACCTCCAGCGCGAGAATATGCCGCGCCGGGTACGGCTATTTATCGACTTCTCCGTCGCCAGATTGTTGGATAGCCACGCGCACTGCATGAGCACCACAGAGCTGAAGGAGTACGAGGCTGCCTTTACCGGTTGTCCTTGAAATTGTTTTCAGTTCAGGCCAGAAGCGTTGGTTCAATACGCCACGATAGGTCGCGAATTTGCGCCAGGCCGATGCAATGTCGCCTTAGGGTCGATTTCCGCCCGTCAACTGAATTCCTGAAACGACCGTTCTTTCCAGCATTCCGGCCATTGATACAGACTAAAACTTCTGGCGCACGACAGAGTAGGGGACAAGACGGCCGGCCTTTCCCCAACGCCAATGCCCATCTCAGGTGCCAATGGGCGGCACCACATCCGGCGCGTGAGTGGAACGCTGATCCGCGAGGCAGTCACCGGGGCTCAATGGGCTGGAAATTCTACTTTCTGGCGGCCTGAAAAATCTCGCCAATACCCTCGGACGCGCACAAGTGAAGAAGGGGTTGAATAATCGACATTATAACGCTAATGTCATATTTCAAAAGAGAAGAATTGGATAATTAACGTATTACGTTATATTATCAATCCATTTCCTGCCTTTTCCCGCTGCCATGACCACGTCCGAACCCAATGAAAAGCAGCTACTCGCCGACATCGACGCGCTGCGCAGCCAGTTCCCGCAAACCCAGGACCTGTACCGCGAAGTCTGCGTGTTGCTGTTCTTTAGGTACGGACTCACGCCGACCACCAACAAGCTGTACCAGCTGGTGCGCAAGGGCAGTATGAGCGCGCCGGCCGAGGCGCTCAACAAGTTCTGGGAAGATCTGCGGGACAAGAGCCGGGTGCGGATCGAGCACCCAGACTTGCCGGAATCGCTGAAGACGGCCGCCGGCGAACTTGTCGCGACGCTGTGGTCATCAGCGCAGGGCGCCGCGCAGGACGGGTTGGAGACGTTGCGCAGCGAGGCACAGGCGCAAGTCGCGGAAGCCAGGCAGGCACAGGCAACCGCGGAAGCGGATCGGGATACGGCACGGGCGTCGCATGCGCGGGCGCGTCAAACGCTGGAGCAGGCACATATCAGGGTTGGTGAACTGGAACAGGCATTGGCCGCGCGCGACGCGACGATTGCCGCGATGGAAGGGCAGCTGCACGCTGCCCGAGGTGAAAACGCCGGGTTGCTGCAGAAACTGGATGACGCCAGGAGGGATTTCGGACTGGAACTTGAGAAAGTGCGGACATCCGCGAGTCTTGCCGAAGAACGATTCCGCGCAGCCGAGGCGCGTGCATTGATGGAAATTGACCGTGAGCGAACCGCGGCCAGCAAGCTGCATAAGGAGATGGAAGGGTTACGCTCGAACGCCGAACAGGCGGCGGAGCGTCACCGCACCGAACTAGCATCCCTCCAGGAACAGCTCGGCAATTATCGGCAAAGAGCAGGGGAACTCGAGGGGAATCTAAAAGCGGTTACTGCAAGCCGCGATCTTGCAGTAGATGACTTGAGGGCGGCCCGGTCTCTGCTCGAGGATAAGCATGCGCAGAGTGTCCGCACCGAGAGTTTAGTCGCCGACTTGCGGTTGCAGGTGGAAGAAGCGCAACGCAAGATTGAGGAAGTCGGGAAAGCAAACAAGCCTTCCCGTACACCAAGGAAGCCGAAAGCTGTCCCGCAATAGTCCTCATTTTCACTTGCACGGCACCTAGGGGAAGCGTTGCAGCGCTTCAATGCCGTCGAAGTCAAATGTTCCGTTTTTTCATCAAATATTTGTATTCGACGAAATAAAGGAACATTCGCCTTCCACGCTCTCCAGTACCCACACTCAGCGCGTCCTCGATCTGGCCCGCCAGAAGGGACTGCTGCGCGCCAGCGATCTGGACGCCATCAGCGCGCCCCGGGTTGTCCTGACGCGCCTGACCGCAGCAGGTCTGCTTGAAAAGGTGGGGCACGGCTTGTATCGCCTGCCGGACGCACAGGTGTCGGAATTCGAGAGCCTCGGCGTCATTGCCACCAAGGTGCCTCAAGCGGTGTTCTGCACGCTCACGGCATTGCAATTTCATGACCTGACCACGCAACTGCCACGCCAAGTCTGGATCGCCATGCCTCGGGCAGCCATCCACCCCGTATCGACTACCCGCCCATCAAGATGCTCCAGTTCACGGGCAATGCCTACTCAACGGGCATTGAGGAAGTCGAACGCGACGGTGTCAAACTCCGTGTGTACAGTGCGGCCAAGACCGTGGCGGACTGCTTCAAGCATCGCAACAAGATCGGCCTGGATGTGGCGCTGGAGGCACTGAAGGACGCACGCACGCGCAGCAGGGCCACAGTCGACGATATCTGGCATTTCGCCAAGATCTGCCGCGAGGCCAACGTGATGCGCCCCTACCTGGAGAGCGTAGGATGAGTGCGCCCACGCCAAATATGGCGGCATCCGTTCGTGCCCGCCTGCTCAACCCCGCCAAGGCACAAGGCGTTGGACCAAGCGATCAAGGCCACCTTCGAAAGGCGGGGCATGGCGGGCCATGATGCACTGGCGG
>NZ_LSTO01000023.1 GCF_002211445.1 Noviherbaspirillum denitrificans
GAAGATCGCGCCGGCGGTTGCGAAAGCCGCCGCCGAATCCGGCGTCGCGACGCGCCCGATCGCCAACCTCGAAGCCTACCGCCAGCAACTGTCCCAGCTGGTCTACCACACCGGCCTGATCATGAAGCCGGTGTTCAGCGCAGCCAAGGCCGCACCCAAGCGCGTCGCCTATGCCGAAGGCGAAGAAGAGCGCGTGCTGCGCGCGGTGCAGACGGTGGTCGACGAAGGCCTCGCCCGGCCGATCCTGATCGGCCGCCCGCACGTCATCGAAATGCGCGTGCAGAAGGCCGGCCTGCGCCTGAAAGCCGGCGTCGACTTCGAGATCGTCAATCCGGAAGAAGACCCGCGCTATCGCAGCTACCACGAGGCCTACCACGTGCTGCGCGGCCGCGACGGCATCACGCCCGACATGGCCAAGACCGCGCTGCGCCGCTCCAACACCCTGATCGGCACGATGCTCGTGCACATGGGCGATGCGGACGCGATGCTGTGCGGCACGGTCGGCCGCTTCGACGCCCACCTCGAGCACGTGCGCGACGTGATCGGCCTGGCGCCTGGGGCGAGCGTGTTCGCGACGATGAATGCGCTGATGCTGGAAAAGTACACGCTGTTCATCACCGATACCTATGTGAACGACGATCCCAGCGCGGAAGACCTGGCGGCCATCACCCAGCTCGCCGCGCAGGAAATACTGCGCTTCGGCCTGCAGCCGAAAGTCGCGCTGCTGTCGCACTCGATGTTCGGCTCCTCCACGCGTCCCTCGGCCCGCAAGATGCGCGCCGCTCGCGACATCCTCGCGCGCGTGGCGCCGCAACTCGAAGTGGAAGGCGAAATCCAGGGCGACGCCGCACTGTCGGAAGAGGTACGCCGCCACTTCCTGCCGCAAGCCACGCTCGCCGGCAGCGCCAACCTGCTCGTGATGCCGACGCTGGATGCAGCCAACATCGCCTTCAACCTGCTCAAGATCACGGGCGGCCACGGCGTGACGGTGGGGCCGATCCTGCTCGGCGCGGCCAAGCCGGTGCACATCCTCAATCCGGCGGCGACGACGCGCCGTATCGTGAACATGACCGCGCTTGCAGTCGCTGATGTGACGGCGTAAGACGAAGAGGGGCAGGCAGGGGAGGTTCCCTGCCTGCCATTTTCAATAGGTAGTTCTGTTTAAGAAAAATCTGGTTTATTGAGAAAAGTTACATATTCGGATAATTCGGTCCGCCGCCACCTTCCGGCGTGACCCAGACAATGTTCTGCGTCGGATCCTTGATGTCGCAGGTCTTGCAGTGCAGGCAGTTTTGCGCATTGATCTGTAGTTGTTCGTCTCCATTGTCCGGCTTGATGAATTCGTATACGCCGGCCGGGCAGTAGCGGGATTCGGGGCCGCCATACTCTACGAGATTGACCGACAGCGGCACACGCGCATCCTTCAAGGTCAAGTGCACGGGCTGGTCTTCGCTATGGTTGGTATTGGAAATAAAGACCGATGAAAGCCGGTCAAAGCTGAGCCTGCCGTCCGGTTTCGGATACGCGATCGGTTGAGACATCGACGCCGGTTTCAGGCATTCATGGTCGGCATGCTGGTGGCGCAGTGTCCACGGCGCCTTGCCACGGAATACGATCTGGTCGATACCAACCATCAGACTTCCGGCATACAACCCCTTGCTCATCCATGGCTTGAAGTTGCGCGCCTTGTGCAACTCCTGATGCAGCCATGACTGCTCGAATGCCTGCCCGTAGGCGGCGGGTTCATCGTTCTGACGATTGGCCTGGAGCGCGCTGAACAAGGCCTCTGCGGCAAGCATCCCGGACTTCATTGCGGCATGACTGCCTTTGATGCGCGACGCATTCAGGAGGCCGGCATCGCAACCGATCAAGGCACCGCCCGGGAAGGTGAGTTTAGGCAGGGATTGCAAGCCGCCCGCAGTAATGGCTCGCGCACCATAGGAAATCCGCTTTCCGCCTTCAAGGAAACGACGGATCTCCGGATGCGTCTTGTAGCGCTGGAATTCCTCGTAGGGCGACAGATAGGGGTTCTGATAGGCGAGTCCGACGACATAGCCGACCGCCACCTGGTTGTTCTCGAGGTGATACAGGAACGACCCGCCGTAGGTATCGCCGTCGAGCGGCCAGCCTGCCGTGTGGATCACCAGACCGGGCTGGTGACGGGCCGGATCGATCTCCCACAGTTCCTTGAGACCGATGGCATAGGTTTGCGGATCCTTGCCCGCATCCAGTGCGAACCTTGCGATGACTTGCTTTCCCAGGTGCCCGCGGGCACCTTCGGCAAACAGCGTGTACTTTGCATGCAGTTCCATACCAAGCTGAAAAGCATCCGTGGCATTCCCGTTGCGGTCGACACCCATGTTGCCGGTAGCAACGCCTTTCACCGACCCGTCCTCGTGATACAGCACTTCCGCTGCTGCGAAGCCCGGAAAGATTTCGACACCGAGCGCTTCGGCTTGCGCGCCGAGCCAGCGCACCACATTGCCGAGGGAAATGACATAGTTGCCATGGTTCTGGAAGCAGCCCGGCAGCAGCCAGTTGGGCGCCTTGGTACTGCCAGTCTCGGTCAGGAACAGGAAGCGGTCTTCGCTGACTTCGGTGGTGAGCGGCGCGCCGCGCTCTTTCCAGTCGGGGAACAATTCGTTCATCGCGATCGGATCCATGACCGCGCCAGACAGGATATGTGCGCCGACCTCGCTGCCTTTTTCCAGCACGCAGACAGACAGTTCCGCGTCCTTGTCGGCAGCAAGCTGCTTCAGCCGAATGGCGGCGGACAGGCCGGCAGGGCCGCCACCGACGATGACTACGTCATATTCCATTACCTCGCGAGGGCCGAATTGTTCCAATAGTGTCTGGTTCATGATGTCTACGCTTGTTGCAAAATTTCCGATTGATTACAGCGACGGCCAGCGTCCGCCGGATACGCGCAGGACCTCGCCGGTGATATAGCTCGCTTCTTCACTGGCGAGGAAGAGGACGGCCTGTGCGATCTCTTCCGGTTTTCCCAGGCGCTTGAGCGCGCAGGCATTGCGAAAGCTGTCCACCACCGCCGTCTCCATGCGCTCCATGACCGATGTTTCGATCAAGCCGGGCGCAACGCAATTGATATTGATTTCCGGCGCCAGCTCCATCGCGAGGCTGCGCGTCAACGCGACGACGGCGGCTTTTGCGGCGGCGTAGTCGCTCTGTCCCTTTTCTCCGGCATACGAAATCGAGCTGAAGTTCACGATCCGGCCGTAACCGCGTTCTCGCATGCCAGGCACGAGGCGGCGCGTCAGCAGCAGTGTCGCGCGCAGGTTCAGGTCCATGGTCTGTTGCCAGCGCTCGTCGTCAATCTCAAGCAGCGACGCATACATCGCCCCGCGCAATCCGCCGACCACGTTGATCAATACATCGATTGGGGGAAGGGAAGTGGCAGCGCCGAGCAGGGCATCGACTTCGCCGGCATCAAGTACATTCGCGCGAAAGCTCTCAAGGTGTGCGGCGGGGTACGCGGCGCGGATACGTTCGACGGTTTCGACGAGCCGGTTTCCTGAAATGTCGGTCAGCAGCAATGCGGCGCCTTCGGCGGCGAAGCGCAGCGCGATGGCCTGGCCCATGGGGCCGCCTGCACCGGTGATCAATGCGCATCGCCCGGCGAGCCGGCCGTGAGAAACCGTATGGGTAGACATCGGGATTCCTTTCAAACGACACTCTGAAAAGCCCAGGCCGATTCATCGGCCCGGGAAAATGGCTGGTAGCACAGCCATGGAGACATCAAGCAAAGTTCAAACCTTGGGCGTGGCGTTGTTCGGAGCGGCAAACAAGCCGACAACGCCACACCTCACCTTTTGCAATCAGAAGGTATGGCGAATACCGAGGTTGAGCGCCTTGTTGCCGGAACCTGGCTCAATCGCGCCGCCGACGGTGTAGCCGGCGCCATTCTTGTTATCGATGCGCGCATAGACGGCATACAGGTCCGTACGCTTCGACAGGCCGTAGAAGTATCCGACTGCGAGCTGATTCGCATCCTGGTTGAATGCTGTCTTGTCATCCTTGCGGATGTACGATGCCATGACGCGATTGGTTCCGAAGGGAACCAGCACGCCGAGCAGAACGTCCCGGCTGTCGGTGCTCGGCCTGGGAGCGACGGCACTGCCATACGGATTGGCAGCGTTGCGCAGCGGTCCGCTGTTGGGACCCTTGTTAACGCCATAGGCAAAGTATGCCTTGGCCATGCCGAAGTCGTAGGTCGCAGCCAGCAGCGTGTTCTTTCCGCTCTCGGTATTCTTCACGGTTGCGGTGTCGTTATTGCGGTTGTGATGACCCAGTCGCACGGTCAATGGGCCTCCGGTATAGTTGACCGCAGCGCCAAGCTGGCGGGTAGCGGAGGTGTCGCCGGCCACTTCGCCGAATCCATATGCCAATTCGCCCGTCAGGCCGCTGAAATTCGGTGTCACGTACTTGAACGTGTTGTCCATGCGGCTGCCGCTGCCGGTCAGAGGCAGGATGTTCGGGGCATTGCCGGCGGAGCCGGTGCCGAACGGGTCGGCGGTGAGTACCGTCATGAACTGCGGGGTGTACTGGCGGCCGAAAGTCGCCGTGCCGAAGCCGCCGGACAGGCCCATATACGCCTGACGTCCGAACAATAATCCGCCCTGGCCGAGCGTGCCCGTGTCCATGTTGAAGCCGTTTTCCAGAAGGAACAGTGCGGACAGGCCGCCGCCAAGGTCTTCGCTACCCTTGAACCCGAGACGCGATCCCGATCCTACGCCACTGGTCAGTTTCTTTACCGATCCGGCGGCACCCCCGCTTTCCGCGACAAACGCGACGTCGGCGACGCCATAAATGCTGACATTCGTCTGCGCAAATGCCGTCCCTGCCATCGCCGTCAATGCCGCCATGGTGGTTGCTGCCATCATCTTCGTTCTCATCTTGTCTCCCTGAAGTGGAATGTTGGTACTGCACTGAATAAGCTGCCGTTCTCGTCTTTGTCACGGCAGCACTTTTCCATGCCCCTCCGCAAAGCGGATCAGGCACAGCTTTTTCCGGGCCCTCTGCCCGTGTGTCTGGACATCCCTGCGCGGCAATGCGCCGGGGCTGATGCGAAATCAGCCCCGGAACTGCCCTGGCACGACGTTCATGCGTCTTCTCCGGCAAGTTGTGGTTCGGATACGCGGGAAGTCGCGTGCTGTTCGTGAAAGACCACGAATTCCTCGAGAGCCGCCCGTTCCGTATCCACGGCGTTTTCCGGCGCGTGGGGATCGGCGTAACCGAGGGACATGCCGCAGACCAGTTGTTCCTGCGGAGCGAATTGGAGGATGTCGCTGATGATGCGGTGGTAATCGTTCCATGCCGCCTGCGCGCAAGTCGCAAGGCCGCGGGCTCTGGCGGCAAGCATCACGCTTTGCAGGAACATGCCGTAGTCAAGCCAGCTACCCTGGCGCATGCGCCGGTCGATGGTGAACATCAGGCCGACGGGAGCGCCGAGGAAGGTAAAGTTTTTCCGGTGCTGCGCGTGCATGCGTTCGCTGTCGCCCTTGCGGATGCCGAGCTGGTTGTACAAGTCCCAACCGACTTTTCTACGCCGTGCCAGGTACGGGTCGAAGAACTCGGAAGGATAGTAGTGATACTCGGACTGGTGGCTGCCATCCGCCGCATCGAACGCCGTGCGGACGGCATCGACCACCTGCCGGCGCACATCGCCGGTGAGCACGTGGACACGCCAGGGCTGGATGTTATTGCCTGATGGTGCGCGCTGCGCCGACTTGAGGATGTCTTCGATCAACGCGGTGTCAACCGGGTCGGGCAGGTAGGCGCGGACCGATCGCCTCGCGTTCATCACGCGGGAAAACGCATCGGCCATCGAGCAGGAATAGGAATTCATCTGTGTTTTCCTCCATGGGCTAACGTTAGCGGACCTTCTCGCCAAGCATCCTGTGATAGAGCGCCACCGCTTCGCCGACGATGCCGCGCCGGAACGCAAGCACACAGACGACGAAGATGATGCCCATGATCACAGTCACCAGCGAGCCAACCTTGTCTGCAAGCAGGTTCTGCAGGGCGACGACAATGGTTGCGCCGAGCACCGGGCCGAGCACCGTGCCGACGCCGCCCAACAGGGTCATGAGGACGACTTCGCCCGAGGTATGCCAGTGCGCGTCGGTCAATGTGACGAAGGAGAACACCAGCGTCTTCGTGGCGCCTGCCAGTCCCGCAATCGCTGCCGACAGGACAAATGCCACCAGCTTGTAACGGGCCACGTCATACCCGAGCGAAGTGGCGCGCGGCTCGTTTTCCCGGATCGCCTTGAGGATCTGCCCGAATGGCGAATGCACGGTGCGGTGAATCAGCCAGAAAGAACCCGCGAACAGGACGACGACGAGGTAATACATGTTGATATCGTTCGCCAGGTCCAGTCCGAGCAAGCTGCCGCGCGGCACGCTTTGCAGTCCGTCCTCGCCCCCTGTAAAAGGCGCTTGCAGGAAGACAAAGAACATCAATTGCGCCAGCGCCAGCGTAATCATCGCGAAATAGATGCCTTGCCTGCGGATGGCGAGCAGGCCAACCAGCCAGCCGAGGATGGCGGCGCTGAGCATGCCCACGGCGATGCCGGCCAGCGCCGGCAGCGCCCACACCTTGACCGCATGGCCCGCTACATAGCCGGCAGTGCCAAGAAAGATCGCGTGGCCAAAGGACAGCAGGCCGGTATAGCCAAGCAGCAGATTGAATGCGCAGGCGAATAACGCGAAGCACAGGACTTTCATCACCAGGACCGGATACAGGAAGGCCGGCGCCACGAGCAGCAGGACGAAAGACACCAGGTAAGCCAGTGTCGATGATTTGAGTTGCATTATTTTTCCCTCCCGAAGATGCCCGCCGGGCGGAACATCAGGACGATGGCCATGACGAGGAATACAACGGTGGCGCTGGCTTCCGGATAGGCGACCTTGGCCAGCCCTTCGACCAGGCCAAGCCCGAGTCCGGTGACGACCGAGCCAAGGATGGAGCCCATTCCACCGATCACGACGACGGCGAACACGACGATGATCATGTTGGAGCCCATCAGCGGCCCGATCTGCGTTGCCGGCGCGGCGAGTACCCCGGCCAGTCCGGCCAGGCCGACGCCGAACCCATAAGTGAGCATGACGATGATCGGCACGTTGATGCCGAACGCCTGTGTCAGTCGCGGATTTTCGGTTGCGGCGCGGAGATAGCCGCCCAGGCGCGTCTTTTCGATCATGAACCAGGTGAACAGGCAGACGGCAATCGAAGCGCCAATCACCCAGGCGCGGTATTTCGGCAGGAACATGAAGCCGAGATTGAGCGCACCTGCAAGTTCGTCCGGGATGGAATACGGTTGGCCGGCCACGCCGTACAGATAGCGGAAGAAGCCCTCGATGATCAGTGCCAGGCCAAATGTCAGCAGCAGGCCGTAGAGATGATCCAGCTGGTACAGCCATTGCAACAGGAGACGCTCGATGACGATGCCGATCAGCGCCACGCACAATGGGGCCAGCAGCAGCGACCACCAGTAGCCGATGCCGAGATACTCCAGCGCCATCCAGGTGAAGAGCGCTCCCATCATGTACAGCACACCATGGGAAAAGTTGATGATGTTGAGCATGCCGAAGATGACGGCAAGACCCAGGCTAAGCAATGCATAGAAAGAGCCGTTGACGAGTCCGAGCACAAGCTGGCTCATCAATGCGGGAAGGGGAACACCGAACAGATCAGTCATGAGGCGACACTCCGTAGGAAATCAGGGCAGGGAAGGCAAGCGGCCGTCGTGAAGTGAAAGTGCGTCATACGCCCAGTACCTCGTTCAGGTAGGCGAGCTTGTCCTTCAGCTCGTGCTGCGCAATCTCGGCGACGATCTGCCCGTGTTCGACGACCAGCATGCGGTCGGCCAGCGGCGCGGCAAAAAGGAAGTTCTGTTCGACCAGGACGATGGTGTAGTCCCTTTGCTTGAGCTGCCGGATGATGTCGGCAAGCTTTTGCACGATGACCGGCGCCAGCCCCTCCGAGATTTCATCGAGCAGCAGCAGCCGTGCGCCGGTCCGGAGAATGCGCGCCATGGCCAGCATCTGCTGTTCGCCGCCGGACAGGCGCGTGCCCTGGCTATGCCGTCGGTCCTTGAGGTTGGGGAACATCTCATACAGTTCCTCGATGCTCATGCCCCCGCTGCCGACCACGGGCGGCAGCAGCAGGTTCTCCTCGCAGCTCAGGCTCGAATAGATCCCGCGCTCCTCCGGGCAGTAGCCCACGCCGAGCTGGGCGATCCGGTGTGGTGGCATGTTGATGACTTCGCGCCCGTTCAGCATGATCGAACCGGTGCGCTTTCCCGTCAGTCCCATCAATGCCCGCAGTGTCGTCGTACGGCCGGCGCCATTTCTACCAAGCAGGCTGATGCATTCGCCGCGGCGGACGGAGAAGTCGATGCCATGCAGGATGTGCGATTCGCCATAGAAGGCGTGCAGGTCCGAGACCCGTAGGTATTCGGTTGCGCTCATGCCGCCGCCTCCACTGGCGACGCGAGTTCCGTGGCATCCGAACCCATGTAGGCTTCGATCACCGCAGGATCGCCGGATACCCTGGCATAGTCGCCCTCCGCGAGGATGGAACCGCGCGCCAGCACGGTAATCGCATCGCAGATGCCCGACACGACTTTCATGTTGTGTTCCACCATCAGGATGGTGCGGTTGGCCGACACTTTCTTGATCAGCTCCATGACACGGTCGACGTCTTCATGCCCCATGCCTTGGGTGGGTTCGTCGAGCAGCATGAGTTCCGGATCGAGGGCGAGGGTCGTGGCGATTTCCAGTGCGCGTTTGCGTCCATACGGCATTTCCACGGTCACCATGGCGGCATAGCGTTCCAGGCCGACCGATTCGAGCAACGCCATTGCCTGGCCGTTAAGCTGGTCGAGCGTCCTTTCGGACTTCCAGAAATGAAAGCTGGTGCCAAGCTTGCGCTGCAGTGCAATGCGAACGTTTTCCAGCACCGTGAGGTGCGGGAATACTGCCGAGATCTGGAATGAGCGCACCACACCCATCCGCGCGATTTTCTGCGGTGGTTCGTGCGTGATGTCCTGGCCGTTGAAGCGGATAGTGCCGCTGCTGGGCGTCAGGAACTTGGTCAGCAGGTTGAAGCAGGTCGTTTTTCCGGCACCGTTCGGACCGATCAATGCATGGATATCGCCCCGCCGGACTTTCAGGTTGACCCCGTTGACCGCAACGAATCCCCGAAACTCCTTGACCAGGTTGGTCGTTTCGAGAATGGTCGTGGATGCGGGCGCCGTCGATGGTTTTATTTCGTTTGACATGTGTCTCCTCCGCAATATGCATGCCGCGCTCAGGCCGGGATCGCGGCGATGCCCGTCTGCGCCCGGACGAGAGTCAGGGCGTGAATAGGGTGTGTGCTGCGCTTGCCGGTTTGATTCGTGATTGTTTCGGTCAAGCGCTCAGGTGCTTTTTGGGCGCCGGCCGCTACGTTCACTGCTTGTGCGCGGCGGCCTTTTGGCGGGCAATAATCATCTTCATGATGTTGGCCGTGCCGTCGCCGATCTGCAGTCCCATCACGTCACGGTAGCGCTGGCCGAATGCATAGTCGCTGCCATAGCCCCCATGTCCATGCGTGAGCAGGCACTGATGAATGATTTCGCATGCCAGCTTGGGCGCCCACCATTTGCACATCGCCGCTTCTGACGTATGCGGGAGATCGTTGTCCTTCAGCCAGAGGGTGCGCAGGCACAGGGCGCGGCAAGCCTCGTACCAGGTTTCGGCTTCGGCCAGCGGAAAGGTCACGCCCTGGAACTCGCCGATCGGCTTGCCGAAGGCTTCGCGTTCATGGATGTACTTCCATGTTTCGTCGAGCGACGCGCGTGCCACCCCCATGCATTGCAGACCGATCAGCGCGCGGCTGTAGTCAAAACCCTGCATGACCTGGATAAAACCCTTGCCTTCCTCGCCAAGCATGTAGCTGGCGGGGATGCGAACGTTGTCGAAGAAGATGGAGCCGCGGCCTACCGGGCGCGTGCCGATGTCGTCGAACGCGGTGCGCGAGATGCCGGGCAA
>NZ_LSTO01000024.1 GCF_002211445.1 Noviherbaspirillum denitrificans
CCGCTCTCCCGGTGCGGCAGTGCTGGCGGTGACGATGGAAGCGTTTGCTGTCGAGGAGTCGCCCGGAGAGCCGGTTGGCGTCGGAATTCCCGCCGCACTGGCATTCCTCGGACTGTCGTTTGCCGCCTGCGCCCTGGTCATTACCGGCTTGCCGCCGCTATCAGGCTTCGTCGCGAAATTCAGCCTGTTCCATGCACTCATCAATCCGCCTGGAGCAAGCACAACGGCGACGACCTGGACGCTCATGACGCTGATCCTGCTCTCCGGCATGGCTGCCATCATCGCGCTGATGCGCTTTGGCGTGCGCACATTCTGGGCTGCCGGCAAGGTCGCGCAACCGCGCCTGCCCATCACCGAAGTGGCGCCGATCTGCCTGCTGCTGGTGCTGTGCGCGTTACTGACCGTGAAGGCCGGACCGGTCATGGCTTACCTGGAGCGAACTGCCGCCGACCTGCATCGTCCGGACCGTTATATCGAGCGCGTGTTGTCCGAGCCCGTTGTGCCGGGCGTGCAACACAAGGGGGGCGCACAATGAAACGCTGGCTGCCATCGCCGCTCGTGTCGGGAATCGTGCTGCTGCTGTGGTTGCTGCTTCAGCAGAGCGCCGATGCGGCAAATCTCCTGCTGGGGCTCATGCTTGCCCTTGGCGTGCCCTTGTTGACGCGTCCGTTCTTTCATCCGATCGGATTTCCCCGGCTCTCCAAGCCCGTACAGCTGCTGAAGCTGCTGGCCTTGGCGGGGATCGAAATCGTGCGTTCCTGCTTCAACGTCAGCCGCATCATCCTGTTCGCCCGGCCCGAGGGCTTGAACTCGCGCTTCATCCGCATTCCGCTTGACCTGAAGAATCCGTATGGGCTTGCCTTGCTGTCGTGCCTGATCAACATGACGCCGGGCACCGTGTGGGTGGAAATCCTCCCGGAAAAGTACGAGCTCGCCTTGCACGTGTTCGACCTGCACGACGAGCAATGGTGGGTCGACACGATCAAGTCCCACTACGAAAGACCGCTGATCGAGATCTTTGAATAGGAGCGTTCCATGGAAATCCTGTTGCAACTGGCGATCGGCTACGCAGGTGCATGCGTGGTCATTGCCATGCTGTTCTGCACGGTGCGCCTGCTCATCGGGCCCGCCGCACACGACCGCGTCCTCGCGCTGGATACGCTATGGATGTGCTGCATGCTGCTGGCACTGGTGCTGGGCATTCGCTTTGGCAGCCAGGTCTATTTCGAGGCGGCGATGCTGATTGCATTGCTGGGATTCGTCTCGACCATTGCACTGGCCAAGTTCCTGATGCGGGGGGAAATCATCGAATGAATGGAATGGAACACATCCCGGCGTGGGCCGCCGTTGCGGTATCGCTGCTGCTGGTTGTCGGCGGAAGCATCATCCTGATCGGTGCGCTCGGGTTGATGCGCCTTCCTACTTTCTACCAGCGCATTCACGGCCCCGCCATCACTGTCACGCTCGGCGCCGGCGGCGTGCTGCTGGCATCCATGCTGTATTTCACGGTGCTGCAATCACGCCTGGTATTGCACGAAGTATTGATCACCCTGTTCGTCCTGATGACCGCGCCCGTCGTGTCGATGCTTCTCATGCGCGCAGCGGTTTACCGTGACCTGCGCGCCGGGAAGCTGGACCGGACGGCGAATGATGACGTCTATGGATCGATGTCGAAGGAATGACTGATTTTGCGGACATGCGGCAATGGAGGTTGCCGTGCCCGCCCCCCAACCACGCAACTTAGGAGAAAGCATGAAGTACGCCTCTGCCCACCAATACCTGCAACACGTGGGCGACCGCAATCCGGGCCAGCCGGAATTCCTGCAGGCAGTGACGGAAGTCATGGAAAGCCTGTGGCCGTATATCGAAAGCCACCCGAAATATGCCGAGCAAGGCTTGCTTGACCGGCTCGTCGAGCCGGAGCGCGTCGTCATGTTCCGCATTGCCTGGGTGGACGATCATGGGCAGGTGCAGGTCAATCGCGGCTACCGCATCCAGCACAGCATGGCGATCGGCCCGTACAAGGGCGGCATTCGTTTTCATCCGTCGGTCAACCTGTCGGTGCTGAAGTTCCTGGCCTTTGAACAAACTTTCAAGAACGCACTCACCACGCTGCCGATGGGTGGCGGCAAGGGCGGCGCCGATTTCGACCCGAAGGGCAAGAGCCCGGGCGAAGTAATGCGCTTCTGCCAGGCGTTCGTGAGCGAGCTGTTCCGTCATGTCGGCTCGGATACGGACGTGCCCGCCGGCGACATCGGCGTCGGCGGCCGCGAGGTCGGCTATATGGCCGGCATGATGAAAAAACTCAGCAATCGCGCCGACTGCGTGTTTACCGGTAAGGGATTGACCTTCGGCGGTTCACTCATTCGCCCCGAAGCGACAGGGTACGGCACGGTGTATTTCGCCGAGGAGATGCTCAAGACGCGCGGCCGCTCGTTCGCCGGGTTGCGCGTGGCGGTCTCCGGTTCCGGCAACGTCGCGCAATACGCAGTGGAAAAGGCAATGGCGCTCGGCGCAAAGGTCGTGACCGTGTCGGATTCCAGCGGCACCATCCTCGACGAGGATGGCTTCACGCAGGAGAAACTCGCCATCCTGATGGATGTAAAGAACCATCACTACGGCCGGGTAAACGACTATGCCCAGCGTACGGGTGCCCGCTTTGAAGCCGGCAAGCGTCCGTGGCATGTACCGGTCGACGTGGCGCTTCCATGTGCGACGCAGAACGAACTGGATGCCGATGACGCCGCCACCCTCATCAGGAACGGCGTTCTGTGCGTGGCCGAAGGCGCCAACATGCCGTCCACGATCGAGGCCGTCAAGGCGTTCGAGGCAGCGGGAATTCTTTTTGCGCCGGGCAAGGCCAGTAACGCCGGCGGTGTGGCCACCTCCGGGCTGGAGATGAGCCAGAATGCGACGCGCATGTCCTGGCCGCGCGAGGAAGTGGACAACCGTCTGCTGCAAATCATGAAAGGCATTCATGCCGCATGCCTGGAATACGGCACGCGCCCGGACGGCAAGATGAGCTACGTGCATGGCGCAAACATCGCGGGATTCGTGAAGGTGGCGGACGCGATGCTGGCACAGGGCGTGATTTGACGTGCAAGCTCAGGGCGCAAGGCGCCCTGCCTGCGCTCCTGCAACGTTTCGGGAATTTCCTGTAGCAAAGCCTCGCCCGGATCGCGTATGAACTTTGCCAGTTGAATGGTTTCCAAGGAAAGGCCCAATAGCAGAAAAAAGACATGCCGCAGTGTCGCGACGAGGCATAAGCAGTGATCTCACAACACCATGTTCGTACTGCGCAGTCGTGCGCAGAAGACGCACGCGTTGCCGTGCGCGAACTTCATGCCGGTATTCAACAGCCCGATATCGAGCTGGTGGTTTTCTTTTGTTCCAGTCTCTATGATCTTGATGCGATCGCCGATGAGATAAACCGCGTGTTCGCCGGCCTGACGGTGGTCGGCTGCACGACGGCCGGCGAAATCGGACCGCTCGGCTATGAGGCGCACAGCATCAGCGGCGCCAGCTTTTCCGCTCATGTGTGTTCAGCCGTCATCGGACATATCGACCAGCTTCAGCAATTCGAGATTGCCGGTGGGCGTCGCTTTGCGCAGTCATTGCTGCAGCAACTGGAAAGCCATGCGCCGGCGGCCGACACCAGCAACAGTTTCGCGTTTTTGATGATCGATGGCATGTCCCGGCGTGAGGAGCCGGTGGCGCGCGCCTTGCAAGACGGACTTGGGGAGATTCCGCTTTTCGGCGGTTCCGCCGGGGATGACCTGAAGCTGGCGCGTGGCTGGGTTTTTCACAACAACAAGTTTCATTCCGACAGTGCCGCGCTGATCCTGGTCAGCAGCACCCTGCCTTTCAGGATCTTCAAGACGCAGCATTTTGTCAGCGAGTCGGAACGGCTCGTCGTCACGGAGGCCGACGCCAGCCGCCGTGTCGTCAAGGAAATCAACGGTTTGCCGGCAGCCGAGGAATACGCGCGCGTGGTCGGCGTGGATGTGAGCGATCTGAGCCCGCATCGCTTTGCCGCATCGCCCGTGGTCGTGGCAGTCGATGGCACCGATTACGTGAGGTCGATCCAGAAATCCAACCCGGACGGCAGCCTGACTTTTTATTGTGCAATCGACGAAGGACTGGTGCTGCGCGTCGTGCGGGGCGTGGATCTCGTGGGCAACCTGGAGCACGCGTTCGAGAACCTGCGGGCGGCGGTCGGCCCCCTGCAAATGGTGATTGCCTGCGACTGCGTGCTGCGTAACCTGGAAATAAAGCAAAGCGGCCTGAAGGAGGCAGTCGGCGCCGTACTGCAGCGGAACAACGCGATTGGCTTCAGTACTTACGGAGAGCAGTTCCGCGGCGTGCACGTCAACCAGACCTTGACCGGCATCGCTTTCGGCAGCCCGCGCGATGGCTGAACTGATGCCCTCCTCCGCCGCTGGCGAGGAGCAGCGGCTGCAAAATGAAATTGTGCGCCTCAACAAGATCGTGCGGGCATTGATCAACCGTGCTGAGCGCAGCATGAATGCGCAGGGATCGGATTTCGGCTTGTTCCAGACTGCCATCGTTCTCGAAGACCAGGTGCGCGACCGGACGCGCGAACTGGAGGCGGCGCTGCGGGAAAATGAAAAGATCAACCGCGCGCTGCAACGCACCACCGAACAGATGGAGCGCGAAATCGAAGAGCGCAAGCGGGCGCATACCGCACTCGAGCGCGAGCGCGAAGAGCAGAAAGTCTTGATTGTCCGCCTGGAGCAGGCGATGAACCAGCTGGTACAGGCCGAGAAAATGGCAGCCCTCGGAAGCCTTGTTGCCGGCGTCGCGCACGAGCTCAATACGCCGCTCGGAAATTCGCTGACGGTGGCGTCGGCACTGAAAGAAGTGGTCGGCAATTTCACCGACCGGTTCACTGCCGGCGGTTTGAGCAAACAGGCGCTGCGCGATTTCATTGACCAGTGCCGCGAAGCGGCGCAGCTGATCGAGCGCAATTCGCAACGCGCCGCGGCGCTGATCGGCAATTTCAAGCAAGTCGCAGTCGACCAGACCAGCATGCGGCGCCGCAAATTCGACCTGCGCCAAGCCCTGGACGAGGTATTGTCGACGCTGCAGCCGAACCTGCGGCCGACGCGCCATCGCCTGGTCGTCGACGTCGAACCCGGCATCGAGCTCGAGGGCTATCCCGGACCGATCGAGCAGATCATCGCCAACCTGTTGACCAATTCGCTGATGCACGGTTTTGAAGACATCGACGAGGGGACAATCCACATCAGCGCCGAACGAAGCGGCGAGGATCATGTCGCACTGCGCTTCAGCGACGACGGCACAGGCATGAGCGATGCCACTGCACGGCGCGCGTTCGATCCCTTCTACACCACCAAGCTGGGAAAAGGCGGCAGCGGCCTCGGCCTGTACATCGTCTACAACCTGGCAACCGTCGTCCTGGGCGGTACGATCAGGCTGACCAGCAGGCCAGGCCAAGGGGCAAGTTTTGAATTGCTGCTGCCGCTGGTTGCGCCGGAAGCGCCGGTCGCCGACGAGGAGCGCCATGCGACCTGAAGACGAACCGCTCGACTTTCTCGACCAGGAACCCGAACAGGCCGAGGCCGGCGGCGCGGCATGGAAGCTGCTGATTGTCGACGACGACATCGAGGTGCATGAGGCGACCCGTTTTGCGATCCACGATATGCGCATCGCCGGGCGGCCGCTGCAGCTGATCAACGCCCATTCCGCTGCCGAGGCTGCCCGCATCCTGGAAGTCGAACGCGAAATCGCCGTCATCCTGCTGGACGTGGTGATGGAAAGTCCGAATGCCGGCCTGGACCTGGTGCAACGCATCCGCCATCAGCTTGGCCTGACCGATGTGCGCATCATCCTGCGTACCGGCCAGCCCGGCCATGCGCCGGAACTGAAGGTGATCCGCGACTACGACATCAACGACTACAAGACCAAATCCGAACTCACGCATACCCGGCTGGTGACGGCATTGATCGCGGCGATCCGTTCCTACGACCAGTTGCGCACGATCAGCGAAAACCGGCGCGGGCTGGAATTGATCGTCACGGCGACCCCAGGCCTGATGCAGGCCCAGGAACTGGACAGCTTCGCGAGCAATGCGTTGCGGCTCATGATGTCGCTGATGCACATGCGCGGTGACGGCATCGTTTGCGTGAAAGGTGGCAGTGTCGGTGATGAAAAGGATCTTGAAGTGCCCCAGGTCGTTGCCGGTGCCGGAGAATTCGCTGGTGCTGCCGGCAGGCCGCTTGAAGCGCTGGCCGATACGGAGATGATCGCTGCCGTCCGGGAAAGCATGGCGCGGCAATCGCATTGTTTCGCGGCAGGCTACACGGCCTTGTTCCTGCGCGCTGGCCACCGGCTGGCGGTGATGCTCGTCAGGAACCAGAGGCAGTTGACCGCGGTCGAGCTCCAGTTGCTCGAAATTTTTGCCGCCAACCTCTTGTCCTGCTTTGACAATGTCTCGCTGGTCGAACGCCTCAATTACATTGCCTACCATGATCCCTTGACTCGCCTTCCCAACCGGACGCGCTTCATCGAGGAGCTGGACAAGGCCGGTGCCATTCCGGCACAGGGACACGTGGTGTGCATGATCGACATCGATCGCTTCACCGACATCAACAATGCGCTCGGCCACGCCGTGGCCGACCAGTTGTTGATCGCCCTTGGGCAGCGCCTGGGCCAGGCCTGTCCTGACTGCCATCTGGCGCGCATCGGTGCAGATACCTATGGCTTGATTGGCGCGGAAGCGCGGCTCACTGCCGAACACTTTCTGGCGCTGCTGCAAGAGCCGTTCGCCGCCGGCGACCAGCTATTGCAGATCAGCGCAACCATCGGCCTGTGCCGCATTACCGGGATTGAAAGCGGCGATACGCTATTCAATCGTGCGGACATGGCCTTCACGCGGGCGCGTCTCAATCCGCATGCCGGACCGGCCTATTTTTCACCCGACATGGAGCAGCACACCCACTCGCGTCTCGAGATGCTGCGCCAGTTGCGCCGAGATTTTTATGACGGCCGGCTGGCGGTCTGGTTTCAGCCGCAAGTGTCGCTGGCCGATGACGGCGTGATCGGTCTTGAAGCGCTGGCGCGCTGGCCGGACAGCCATGGCTTCACCCATCCGCCGCAGGTGTTCATCCCGCTGGCCGAGGAATCCGGCCTGATCGTCGATCTCGGCGCCTGGATACTCGATCAGAGTTGTGCCGCGTATTCCCGGCTCGCGGCGCGCGGACATGCGCCGCGCCGGATTGCGGTCAATGTCAGCATGCCGCAGATGCGCCGCCCCGATTTCCCGGAGCGCGTGGCACGCTCGCTGGCCGCGCATGGCGTGCCCGCATCCGCGCTGGAACTGGAAATCACTGAAAGCCTGCTGCTGGACGAACCGCAGGTCGTCCTGTGCAATCTGCACGCGCTGAAACAGGCGGGTATCCAAATCACGATCGACGATTTCGGCACCGGCTACTCCTCGCTCGGCTACCTGCGGCAGTTGCCGATCGATTGCATCAAGATCGATCGCTCGTTCATTGCCGAGATCGACTGCGGCAGGGGCGACATGTTCGCAGAAACGATCATCTCGCTCGCCCGCAAGCTTGGTGCCGAGACCGTAGCCGAGGGTGTGGAAACCACGGCGCAGGTGAGTTGCCTGCGCGATCTCGGCTGCGACACCGCGCAGGGCTTTCTGTATGCCAGGCCGATGCCTGCCGATGAACTGGCCAGCTGGATGGAACAGCGGGCGCTGCATTGAGTCAGGCCGGAGCAGGCAGGCCTGTCCGCCTGCTCGGCAACCGCCTCTACTTCTGCTTCGAGTAATAGCCCACGCCAACCACGACATCGTTCACCCGCTGGACCAGCGAGTGCTTCGGCTCGACAGCGTTGGTCGCCGGGTTGCGCCACACATAATCGACCGTGCCGCTGCCTTTCTCCTTGACCAGTGCGATCATTTCCTGCACCAGCGGCTTTCCTTCCGCGTCCCGCATATCGCGCACATTCTTGCCGACGAGACGCGGCGCGGCGCCGGAAGCGCGATATTTTCCATCCTCGAGACCGATGGCAAAAACGTACAGGTCGCCCCGGATGAATGCGCCCTTGGGATCATTGAACTTGCGGTAGGACGCGGTCGCGCCTGACTTCTTCATTTGCGCGACTGCCTTATCCAGCATGCCCTGCGCTTCTTCTTCGGTGGAGCGAGGCAGGTAGTAGCCCACGCTGACGACATGGTTGTCGACCTTGGTGAAGAGGGCCGTCTTGAGTTCGACGTGGTTGTTGCTCCGATTAAGCCAGCGATATTCGACACTGCCGCTGCCGCTCGTTGCGGCCTTGTCCAGCATCTCGCGGATGAACGGTTTTCCCGCGGCGTCACGGAGGTCGGTGACGTTGGTGCCAACCAGCACTTCGGGTGCTGCGCCATGCGCGACCATCATCCCGTCCAGCCCCATTACATAGACGTAGTACGATCCCTGCGCGAACTCGCCGTCGCGCCTGCTGAATGCCTTGAATGCCTTGTCGGTTCCGTTCTTCTGCAGATAGGAAACCGCGTCCTCGAGCAGCGACTTTGCCTTGTCTGCTTCCGCGCGTTCGATCGCACCGATCGATGCATTGGTCGGGGCAGCATGGGCAAGGGATACGGCGCCCAGCGCGAGATGGCAGAGCAGGAAAATGCGAGGTAAAGCTTTCATGGACGACTCCTTGGCGGTGATAGATGGAGCCAGTCTATTCAACGCAAATGCGACGACACTTTGACTCAAATCAAACACTCCGGAAGCATGATATGGGTGTTCTTTTTTGGGACAGGGGGGACAGTCGGAAGTGTTCCTGTATGGAGCAGAAATCGCGGACTTGTGGCGGATATGCCAAAAGCCCGCTTCACTTTGGTAGCCGAGAAAATTCAGGATGAAATCCGGCACGCATGCACTTCAATTCGCCGCTGAACCGGCGAGCCGAGCATCACTCGTCCGGTACCGGCGCATGAGGCGATAGGCCAGTTCTGCGATGACGAACGCGACCGCGACGAGTACGGCGCCCACGTAACCGAGCTGGTGACGGTCGAGCAAGGCGATGCCGGCGGCGCCGATCACGCCGGAAGCCGATACGCCGACATACAGTGCCGCGGAGTTGAGTCCGAGCAGAAGCGGTGCGGAGGCGGGTGCGAGGCTGATCAGGCGGTGTTGCTGCGGCACGAGCAGTCCCCAGCCGCATACGCCCCACACGGCAATTGCGATGGCTGCGCTCCAGAGATGGGCGGAAGCCAACGGCAACAATGCGAAGTCGATTGCGGCAACCGCAAGCGAACCAACGATGATCATCCGGTTGCCGAAGCGGTCGGTCAATTTTCCAGCCACGAGATTGCCCGCGGTCGCTGCAAAGCCCCACAGCAAAAGAAGCCCGGCAAGCACGTCAGGTTGACCCGAGGTGACGCGTTCGAAGGCGACGCCGATGTAGGTGTACACCGCAAAGAGACCTGCGTAGGCAACCAGAGTCGTCAGTAGCGTCAGCGTGATGCGGCTGTCGTTCAGCGGAGCGAGGCGCTGGCGCAAGGTCACCGCAGGCAAGGCGGGAATGGCGGGCAGCATCATGTAGACGGCGAACCAGGCAATCACGCCGACGGCAGTCACAAACCACATCGTCGAGCGCCAGTCTCCCAGACCGCC
>NZ_LSTO01000025.1 GCF_002211445.1 Noviherbaspirillum denitrificans
TGGCGGTGGAAAACATCCCCGGCGTGCATGCCGTGATGAATCGAGTCGAATGGTGCGACATGACGTCAGGGACTGTCATTCCGTTTCCGGACGAACGGCTCGAAGTGCCGCCGCCCTGAGCATTCCAGGATTGCGCGGAACAGTCTGTCCGCCGGGTCAGACCGCCTCTGTCACGATGCGGATCTCGCCCGACAGCGTCTTGTGGACCGGGCATTTGTTCGCGATGTCGGTCAGGCGCGCCTTCTCGTCGTCGGCGAGACTGCCGACGTAGCGTATCCGGCGCGTGAACACGTAGGCCCCGTCCTTCTGCCCGTGTTCGATGCGCACGTCGATATCCTGCAGGTCATAGCCCTTGCGTTTGGCGTACATGGTTACCGTGATCGCAGTACAGGCGGCCAGCGCTGCTGCCAGCAAGTCGTGCGGTTCGGGGCCGGTTTCCTCGCCGCCGAGGCTCTTCGGTGCGTCGGTAAGCAGCGTGTGCGGGCCGATTTCGATGACGTGCTGCAGCGGTCCTGCGCCGCGGTGGATGTTGACTTCCATGGGGACTCCGTGATCGGGTTTATCAAGACAACGCCGGCGCACGGCGCTGGAACAGCCCTTCCTATGCTAGCTGAACTTGATTTTCTTCGCGCTGGTTAGCGAAACCCAGTTGAACCTGCCCTTGTAGACATTTGATCAACATGGTCCGGTACAGTGCATGCCGCTCAATCTTTCGAGGCATTTGCGAAAGAAGTTTGACCCATGTCAGGAGCCGAAAAAATAGTGAAGGCCGAACCAAAATTCTTGTTGCAGCCATTTGTTCACCGTGAAAACATATTCCCGCCAGGTAACATTTCAAGATTGGATTGACTGCTGGCGCGCATGACCATCCTGCCCCATCCCCGCCGGGTGCCTGTGTTTTCAGTTGCACCGCCAATCCGCACCAAAAAGATCAGGCCAAAACAAGGTCAGGAGGAGAACAGATGCTGATGCGAAGCACCGGTATACAACGCTGCACTGCGCGTTGCGCCACGATTGCCTATGGCTCCGGCACCAGAAAGCAAGGTCCGGCAACAGACCTGCTGGCCCCAATGTAGCCACGCGACGTCATGCTGAGCGCATTCAGTCAGCGTCTGGAGGGCCGGCTGGCCATTACCACGGCGGTCTTTTGTGTCACGGCGGCGTTTGCCGCGAGCGTTATCTTGCAACTGGAGGCATTCCGCCTCGAGGCAGCGCGTGCGCAGGTGATGGCGCAGACCAGCAGCCATGCGCAAATGTTCCAGCGGAATATCGAACGCGCCTTGTCCGCCACCTATGCGATGTCTGCCTTGGTTCGCCAGGGCAAAGGCGTCATCTCGGACTTCGATTCCGTGGCGGACCAGATGTTGCCGTACTATCCCGGCGTGGCGGCGCTGGGACTGGCTCCCAAGGGCGTCGTCAAAAACATCGTGCCGATTGCCGGCAACGAGCGGAGCATCGGTCACGACATGTTGAACGACCCGCTGCGCGGCAAGGACGCTATTCGTGCGCGGGACTCCGGGCAGCTCACACTGGCCGGACCGTACACCCTGGTTCAGGGCGGACTGGGGGCGGTTGCACGCCTGCCTGTTTTCCTCGGCGATAACGGGGACGCCAGGAATTTCTGGGGCTTTACCACGGTATTGCTGCGTTTTCCCGAAGCGTTGTCACCCGCGCAATTGGCGGAATTGTCCAACCAGGGGCTGGCCTACGAGCTGTGGCGCATCGAATCGGATACAGGAAAAAAGCAGGTCATTGCGGCGTCGTCGACGTCTCCGCTCGTAGCGCCCATGACGCACTCCTTGAAGGTGGCCAACTCGGACTGGACACTCGGCGTGGCGCCCGAGGCCGGCTGGGGGGACCCGCTCGGACTTTCCCTTAAGGCAGCGCTGGGACTGGTGTTCAGCCTCATGCTGAGCTATATGACCAGGTTGCTCCTGGAGCAGAAAGCCCACAAACGCGAACTCCAATCCCAGGTTGCGCAGCGCACGGCCGAGATCCAGGCGTCCCGGCTCCAGCTGCAAACCACCATCGATGCGATTCCCGACCAGATGTGGGAACTCGGACTGGATGGTCATATCCATGACTGCCACTTTCCACGCTCGGATTCATCGGCCGCGCATGCCGGGACACTGATCGGCAAGACCATCTCCAACTGCTTCCCGCCGGATGCGGCGGCCTTGATCATGTCAGCGCTGCGGGAAGCGGACGATGCAGGCCGCTCGGTCGGCAATGAACTTTCTCTGCAATCGTCGAGCGGCCGCGTGTGGTTCGAGCTCTCCATCTGCCGCAAGAACGCCGACCTGCTGGCAGCACCGCGCTTTATCGTGCTTGCACGCGACGTCACTGAACGCAAGGCGGCAGAAGGCAAGGTGCAACGCCTGACGCGGCTGTACGCTGCTCTTTCAGAATGCAACCAGGCGATCGTACGCTGCACCAGCGAGGAGGAACTCTTCAGCCGGATTTGCCGCGACGCAGTGCAGTTCGGCGGCATGAAAACGGCATGGGTTGGCATGGTGGACAAGTCAAACCAGAGGGTTGTGCCAGTGGCATCGTACGGGGACGAGATGCACTTCCTGGATGGACTAGAGGTATCCTGCGCCGCTGACAGTCCATTCGGACAAGGCGCGGTCGGCACCGCGCTCCGCACCAATCAACCGGTCTGGTTCCAGGACTACCAAAACGATCCGCGCACCTCACCGTGGCGGGAACGCGCCATTCACTCGGGATGGGCGGGTGTGGCGGCCCTTCCATTGCGCCGGAGTGGTGCCGTGATCGGCGTATTCTGCCTCTACGCCGGCGAAGTCAACGCCTTTGACCAAGCGGCATGTAGCCTGCTGGTGGAAATGGCGCTCGACATCAGCTTTGCGCTGGACAACTTCGAGCGTGAAGCCGCGCGCAGGGAGTCGGAGGCCGCGCTGCGCGAAAGCAAGGCGCGTTATCGCGCAGTGACACAGTTCGCCAACGACGCGATTATCACTGCCGACCGGCTCGGCAATGTCGCAAGCTGGAACCAGGGCGCCCAGCTTATTTTCGGCTATGCCGAGGCTGAAGTTATCGGACAGCCGTTGACCATGCTGATGCCGGAACGCTACCGGGAGCGGCACTTGGCCGGCATGCATCGCTTCCTGTCCAGCGGACAGCCACGCGTCATTGGACATACGTTCGAAGCGGCAGGCGTGCGCAAGGATGGCACTGAGTTTCCGCTGGAACTATCGCTAGCCAAATGGGAAATCGCCGAAGGAGAATTTTTTACCGGCGTCATTCGCGACATCAGCAAGCGGAAAGAGACAGAAGCGACGCTCCAGCTTGCCGCCAAGGTGTTCGAACAGAGCAATGAAGGTATCACGATCACTGATGCCGACTGCAACATCGTATTGATCAACCACGCGTTTACCGTCATTACCGGCTATAGCGAGTCCGAGGCGATCGGCAAGAACCCGCGCCTGCTCTCTTCAGGATGCCAGGGGCCCCAGTTTTATAGCGACATGTGGGACGCGCTCAACGCGCACGGACATTGGCAGGGCGAGATATGGAATCGGCGCAAGGACGGCAGCGCCTACCCGGAATGGCTGTCGATCAGCCTGGTCCGCGATGCGAGCGGAAAGGTGTGCAACTACATCGGCATCTTCAGCGACATCACCCAGCGCAAGGCCGCGGAGGAGCGGATACTGAAGCTGGGGCATTTCGATCCCCTCACGGGTTTGGCAAATCGCATACTGCTGAACGACCGCATCAATCAGGCGATCATCACGGCCAAGCGCAATGGCACCAATCTGGCAGTGCTGTTCTTCGATCTCGATCATTTCAAGCATGTCAACGATTCCCTTGGCCACAGCGTCGGCGACAGGTTGCTGGTTGAAGTGGCAGCGCGTCTGAAAAATGCGGTGCGCGAGCAGGACACGGTGGGCCGGCCGGGTGGCGATGAGTTCGTGCTGGTCCTTCCGGACACCGGACCCGAAGGGGCGGCACACCTTGCGGAAAAACTGCTGGAGACCGTCGCCGAAAGCTATTGGATCGATCAGCATGAATTGGTCGTGACCCCATCGATCGGCATCGCCGTATATCCCGGCGACGGCGCGGATTGCGAATCCCTGCTCAAGTGCGCCGACGTTGCCATGTATCGCGCGAAGAAGGAAGGCCGTTACCAGCACCGTCTCTATACGGCGGAAATGCAAGCGCAGTCCGTGCGCACCCTGCAACTCGCCAATGCGCTGCGCAGCGCGCTCAAACGCAACCAGCTCATGCTGCACTACCAGCCGCAAGTCTCATTGACCGACGGACGCGTCATTGGCGCGGAGGCCCTGTTGCGATGGTCGCATCCGGAGCTGGGCATGATTTCACCGGTGGAATTCATTCCGATTGCGGAAGACGACGGGCAAATCCTCGCCATCGGCGAATGGGTGATGCGTACCGCGGCGCGGCAGTGCATGCAATGGATCGAGCGCGGGCTTCACGGCATGACCATGGCCATCAACCTGTCCGCAGTGCAGCTGCGCCAGCTCCATTTCCCGGAACTTGTCATGCAGGTTCTCAATGAGGTGAAATTGCCGCCGCAGTGCCTGGAACTCGAGCTGACGGAAAGTGTTGCGATGGGCCAGCCGGTTGAGGCAGCAGCAATGCTGGACCGCCTGCATCGACTGGGCGTGGGCATGTCAATTGATGACTTCGGCACCGGTTATTCGTCGCTGAGCTATCTCAAGCGCTTCCACGTCAACAAGCTCAAGATCGATCGCTCGTTCATCAGGGACGTCGACAGCGATCCGGATGACAGGGCAATTGTCGGTGCCATTATCGGCCTCGCAAGGAACATGGGCATGCAAACCATTGCCGAGGGAGTCGAGACGGAAGAGCAGGTGGGATTCTTGCAGAGCCTGCAGTGCGACGAAGTGCAGGGTTTTTATTTCAGCCGACCGCTGCCTGCAGAACAGTTTGAAGCATTTGCTAGGGAGCGGATGGTTTTGCAGTAAGCAGGTGCGACTGCATAAATGGAAAGGTTGGCTTGGCGCCTCGTCCCTGGACTCGATCTGGAAAACGACTTTCCATGGCAGATCCAGCCGGTCACGATAGCTGCGTACATAGAGCATGCCAAGCTACCTAAATTTTTCGCGGATTTTCTCCGAAATTCGTTCGGTCAACGCGGCCGTTATCGACAGCGGCGTTTCTCCGCCATGTGGCGTGGCCTGCGCACATAGAAACATCAGTTTCATCGGCCAGTCTCGGCAATACGCATTTTCATTGTGCTGCGGGATCGTCGCCCTGGCCGGATATTCCATGGCGGTTTAGATATTCCAGCTCAGGAGTTTGATATGCATCTCACACCGCCTCTTTACGTCTCACTCAATCACATAACTCGCTGTAAGCAAAGCTCTTTTTGTTTCATGCCGTTCCACAACATCGCATCTAAGCGCACTCCAAATGGGTAGCTAGCGACTACACTGAAGACCAGCAGATTGGCCACAATGTTTCACCATTTCCTCGCGCATCGGCAACACTGTGCGGCGCGGTGTGTCCGACCATTCTTACAGACTTGCGTCACGTGCGCTGAGGAGGTGACAGATGGCGAGACGCGGTAACGTATTGGACGATGTCCAAATTCGTCGCTGGATCACCAAGGGCATCCCCTTGGCCCGCTCCGAAGGCGACGGTCTGACCTTTATGCTGTCCGACACAGACACTGCAACATGGGTGCTGCGCTATTGGCTCGGCGCATCGACGAAGAGAACTGACGATCGGCAATAACCCGGACGTATCGCTAGCCGTTGCACGCAAAATCGCGCGCGAACGACGTGTCGAGGTCGACCAGGGCAAAGATCCGGTGGCCCTCAAGCGCGCCGACAAGTTGCGCAATGCAACGGCATGGACGGTGCGCGAACTGGTGGCGGACTTCAAGCAAAGAAAGCTGACCACGCAGCTCCTGGCGGAAGGAACAATTCGTTACTGCTGTTGGGATTTGGACAAAGTGATCTTGCCGAAACTCAGTGCAATGCAAGTGCGCACCGTTACGCCTGCGGATATCGTGCACATGATCGAATCCGCCCATTGACCGTGGTCTGTATCCAAGCGCGCGCTGACGTTAGCCCGGCTGTTATTTGCGGATGCAATCGGAAAGCGCCTGATCGATGTCAATCCGTGTACCGGGATAGACCTGGTCGCACTCAAAGGGGCGCGCCGCCGGTGCGCAAACGCCTCATGCTAGACGAAGACGAATTGCGGACCCTGCTCACTAAAATAGACGCGATCGGGGTCGAGAATGGATTGGCGTTCCGCATCCTGCTAGCGACCTGCGTGCGCACCATTGAATTGGTCAAGGCACGCTGGGAACGTATCGATTTCATGCACGGCACGTGGTGGGTGCCCGACGCATCGGTCAAGACGCGCAAAGGATTCCTGGTGCCACTTATGCCGACGGTTGCACACTGGTTCCAGCAGCTGCATGCGTTCGCGGGCGATTCCGCGTGAGTGCTGCCAACACGCCGCCAATTGCGACGCCGACGCTTCGGCGACCGCCATGTCGGCAAGACTACGCTGTGGGCGGCATTTGATCGTGCCTTCTGTAGCGGCAGCATTTCCATTCGCCGCTTCACGCCGCACGATACCCGTTGTACTGCAAAGGGACATATGCGGAGCATGGGAATTTCGCGGGAGATTTCAGAGATGGCGCTGAACCATACCTTGCAGGGAATGGAAGGCATCTACGATGCGCGCGAAGAAATCCCGGAGCGGCGGCATGCATTGGAACAGTGGGCCGCCTTCCTCGATGTATGTGTACGCAGCCAGCCGGCCAATTCGATGGCATCCGTTCAGGCGCGCGCATAACGGCTGCCCGTACGCATGCTGCCCCGCACGCCGTATCCTGCCGGCCCGCACGGGACAGCCTAGCCCACCGGCGTACACCGTGATGGCGGCGCGCGTGATACCGGGCGATCGGGGCCCGTCCGCATGCAGGCCGGGCACGCCGGTTCCCGCACGTGCCGGGATGGCGGGCATGTGCCGTGCTACGGCATGCGCGAGGGAAGAGCGCCGACAGCAATGTGTCCAATTTTCGGACGCATTCGGCGCAACGGAGAAGAATTGGCAGGTAACGACTGCGACGAGGCCTCGCTAGCGTCTGCCAGGAGACGGCGCGTGGTGCTTGATACTGACAACGCCTCGGCGACAGCGTCGTTGGCATCGCCATTGCGGTAAGCGAGAAACGCGGGCGTCGCTGCCCGAATCAACCACGACAGCGCTCCGGGACGTCGACCGCGCAGACCTCACGTTGCAGCCCCTCCCTGTTGCGGACGACCGCGTGGTCGATAGGACAAGACAACGCGACGCGTTTTTGCATGAGTACAACGGCGCCCTCACCACGTCTCACGCCCCCGGGCGCTCCCTCGATCATCGGCCGGCGACGACGCGCGGGCCAACGCAAATGGCGTGATTCATCGCCCCGTATCGCCGTCGGCGATTAGGATTCGTTGCAACTGTTGCTTTGCTAAAGTTTCGATGGTTCGCGCGCTGAAGATGGCAACAGTTTTTGACGTGTATAAGCTGCTACGCGTAGGACGGTTTTACGTGCGGCAGTACCCGTACGTTCTCCGCTCGCAGCATCGCCTTCAGCTGCAGATTTTCTATCGTCAGCGTGGCATTTTGTGAGGTCAACGACCGCAGCAGCGCTTCGGTTTCCGCCAGTTGGCGCCGCAATGCCCGGTTGCTTTCGCGTGCCGCCTGCAATTGCTGCGCTTTCACGTCGCGCTGCTCACGGCC
>NZ_LSTO01000026.1 GCF_002211445.1 Noviherbaspirillum denitrificans
CCGCGTTCGAGCGTCAGGGTGGTGTCGGGCAGGTCGCGCAGCAGGCTGCCGTTGGATTCGGTGACGATCACGCACAGTTCCGGGTTGAGGTCGCGCAGGCGGCGCAGCGATTCTGCGTACTGGTTTGCCAGCACCGGCGCCAGGCCCTGGAAGGGTTCGTCCAGCAGCACCAGGTTGCGCCCCGCCATCAGCGCACGGCCCAGCGCCGCCATCTTCCCCTGCCCGCCCGACAGCGCCGCGCCCGAACGCGGCAGCATGTCCTTCAACTGCGGCACCACCTCCAGCGTCATTTCCAGCCGCAGGTCGATTTCGTGACGCGGCATGCGCAGCACTTCGCACGGCAGCCGCAGGTTCTCTTCCACCGTAAACGTCGGGAACATCACCCGTTCTTCCGGCGCATAACCGATCCCCATGTTCGTGCGCCGGTAATCCGGCACCTGCACCAGGTCCAGTCCGTTGAATTCGATCCGGCCTTCTTCCAGATGGATCAGGCCCATGATCGAGCGCAAGAGCGTGGTCTTGCCCGCGCCGTTGCGGCCGACCACCGCCACCAGGCTACCCGCCTTGAATTCCGTCTCGATATGGCGCAGCACCGTGATCCCGGCGATCTTCGCGCTGATGTTGTGTAGCTTCAGCATGTCATTCCCCCAGCACGTTCTTGCGGATGTCCGGATCGTTCAGCACCTTGTCCGGCGTGCCGTCGGCGGCGACCCGCCCGGCGATCCATGCGGCCACGCGTGTCGCATACTTCTCCACGATGTCCACGTCGTGCTCCACGAAGATGGCAGTAATCTTTGCTTCGTCCAGCGCGCCCATGATGGTTTCCATCAAGCCGTGCTTTTCGTCGGTCGACACGCCGCTGGTCGGCTCGTCGAGGATCAGGAGGCGCGGATGCAGCACCAGCGCCATCGCGATATCGAGCAGCTTGCGGTGCCCTTCCGGCAGCGATTCGCACGGCTCGTCGCCGCGTTCGCGCATGCCCACCAGTTCCAGCACGTGTTCGACATCGTTGGCCGGCACCGATGCCGCCAGCGGACTCCACATCCCCAGCCGGCCGGCCTTGCCGGCGGCGGCGATGCGCACGCAGTCGCGCACCGAGTGTTCCAGGAACAGCTGCGGCAGCTGGAACGAGCGCGCCATGCCGCGCCGCGCGATCCGGCGCGGTTCCATGCCGGTGATGTCTTGCCCGTCGAACTTCACCTTGCCGCTGTGCGGACGAACCAGCCCGGTGCAGATGTTGATGAAGGTGGTCTTGCCCGCGCCGTTCTGGCCGATCACGGCCAGGCGCTCGCCTTCGTTCAGTTCGAAGCTGATGTTGTCGGCGACGACGATCGCGCCGAAGGACAGCTTCAGGTCTTGTGTTTGCAACAGCGCCTGGCTCATTGCTTGCCTCCCTTGGATTTCTGGCGGCGCAGGATCACGCCCGAGATACCGGCCGGCGCGAGGAACACCACCGCCAGCAGCACGATGCCCAGCACCATCTGCCATGCGCCGGTCAGGTAGGCCGCCGCGAACAGCTTGACGAACTCGAACAGCGTGGCGCCGAGGAAGGCGCCCACCGGATGCGCGATGCCGCCGAGGATGGCGATGAACACGAATTCGCCCGAACGCACCCAGTAACCCATCTCCGGCGTCACCAGCCCTTGCGCGACGACGAACATGGCGCCCGAGAAGCCGCACAGCGCCGCCGACAGCGTATAGCCGACCAGCAGTACGCGGTAGGTGGACAGGCCGACGTATTCAAGACGGGTTTCGTTGGTCTTGATTGCCGCCAGCGCCTGGCCGGCCACCGAGTTCAGGTAGCGCTGCACCAGTAGGCCGATGACGACCGCGCTTCCCACGGCCGTGAGCAGCAGAGCCGTTTCGAAGCCGTCGCGTTCCAGCGTCATGCCGAAGAAGGTCGAGCGTGCGAGGCGCATGCCGTCGGTGCCGCCGGTCAGGTGAAAGAACTTGCCCAGCACCGCGAACAGCACCATCGACAAGGCGAGATTGAGCATGCCGAAGAAGATCTCGCGGTAGCGGACCACGAACAGCCCGATCACCATCCCGAACATGGTGGCGAACGCGGTCCCGATGAACAGCAGCGCGACGCTGTCAAGCTGTGTCCACCACTTCGCGGCAAACGCGACCGCATAACCGGCGGCGCAGGCGAACATCGCGTGGCCGAACGAGACTTGCCCGGCGCGAATCAAGATTGATACGCCCAGTGCGGCGATGCCGAAGCAGGCCGCGAAGATGACCGGGGTCTTGAGCCACGGCAGCACCAGTGGCAGCAGCAGTGCCAGTGCGGTCAGGCCGAGGGCGGCCAGCGTGGTGTACGGCATGCCGGATTTGCGTGCGGCGTGGGTTGCCTTAGTTTGCGGCGTGGCCATGCTCATGATTGTTTCCTGTTTGGACATCACACCCTCCTCGCCTTGGCCACTGAGAACAGGCCTTGCGGACGTACCAGCAGCACCAGCGCCATGATCAAATACGGCACCAGCACTTCCAGTTCGGGCATCAGGTATACCGAGAACGCGCGCGCCAGGCCGATCATGATGGCCGCCACCAGCGCGCCTTCGATCTGGCCGAGGCCGGCGGTGGCAACCACCGCGAACGACAGCACGATCATTTCGGCGCCAATGCCGGACACCCAGGAGGTGGTCTGCACCGCGAGCACGCCGCCCAGCGCGCCCAGCGCCGAGCCGGCCATGAAGGTCAAGAGACAGATCTTCCTGACGTTGATGCCCATGGTGGTGGCGACTTCGCGATGGTGCGCGACGGCCACTACCTGCCGCCCAACCGGGCTATGGCGCAGGAAGTAACGCAACGCGAAGAACACCGCCAGCGCGACACCGGGCAACACCACCAGTTGGTAATAGGTGTAAGTGATGCCCATGACGTCGGCCACGCCGAGGTAATTGACCAGTTCGACGGTCGAGTACGGCTGCGTGCCCCAGATCATGCGCTGCAAGTCTTCGAAGATCATGAAGGCGGCGAAGGTGACCAGCAATTGCAGCACCGGGTCCTTGCCGTAGATGCGGCGCATCAGGTACTTCTCCATCAGCCCGCCGCACAGCGCGCCAACGACGATGGCTACCACCGGCAGCATCAGGAAGGACCACAGCGGACCGGCGGAGATCGCCAGTGCCCATGCTCCTGCCGTCGCCGCCGCGTAACCCCCAATGGCAAACAGGCTGCCATGGGCCATGTTGAGGACGTTCATCACCCCGAACACCAAGGTGAGGCCCAGCGCGACGAGGAACAGCAGCGCCGCGTACGACAGTCCGTCAAGAATAGCAAGGAAGAACAGTTCTTGATTCATGATTCAACCGCTTACTTGTCGCTCGCGGAATAGGTCTTAATGCGCGGGCTGTTGATCAGGTCTGCCTTGACGGTCTTCACCCATTCCGGCGACTTCTGGCCGACCGGCGTGGTGACGAGATCGGCCGGGTAGATCGCCATCTTGTCGAGCACCGGGAACGGATAGCCGGCAACCTTCTTCGTGACACCCAGCAACTGGTCTTCCAGGCCTTGGCCGTCGTCGCGGATCTTCACGCTGCGGGTCAGGCCGCGGAACTCGGCGCCGCGCATCGCATCGGCAAGCTGCTCGGTACTCGGCCACTGGCCCTTGTTGGCCTTGATCGCGCGCTCATAGCCGGCGGCCAGGCCATCGATCGCCTGGATCATGTGGTAGACCGAATAGATCGGATAGGCGCCGGTCTTTTCCTTGAACTTTTGCACGAAGTTTTTCAGCTTCGGGTCGTCCTTGAGTTCCGGATGCAGGAAGTAGTGGTCGCCGCGCGCGCCGACGATCACGCCGTCAGGCAATGTGGAACCGAGGCGTTCGAGCGAGCTCTCGGCCAGCGGCAGCACGAACAGCGAATTCTTCATCAGGCCGCGCTGCGCGGACTGGCGCACGAAGGTGTCGAGGTCGCCGCCCCAGGAGGTGGACAGGATGACGTCGGGACGCAGCGCCTGCAAACGGCTGATCTCGGTCGAGAAGTCGGTTGCGCCGAATTTCGGGAACAGCTCTGCGACCACCTTCACGTCCGGCTTGAGCGCCTTGAGCGTATTGGAAAACAGTTCCCACGAATCGCGGCCCCATGCATAGTCCTGGTTCACCACGGCGATGGTCTTGAAATCGGGTTTCATGCGCAGCAGGTACAGGACCGAAGCCACCATCTCCGTCGTCGCATTGGCCTGGGTGCGTACCACGTACTTGTAGCGCTTGTCTTCGAGCAGCTTTTCGGTGCCGCAATCCCACATGATGTTCATGACCTTCAGGTCTTCGGCCACTGGCGCCAGCGTGTTGCAGTTGCCGGAAGAAATCGATGCCAGCGTCACGCGCACGCCCTGCTCCTGCACCACGCGGCGGTACTCGGACAGCAGCTTGTCGGTACCCACGCCTTCATCGATATAGGTCGGCGCGATCTTGACGCCGTTGATGCCGCCGGCGGCATTCAGTTGCTCGATGTACAGTTCCGCCGCCTGCTTGGCTGGCACGCCGAACACCGATGCGGGACCGGACATGAAGGTGGTGATGCCGACCTTCAGTTCGGCCGGTTTCGCGGACTGGGCATGGACGGCGCCCATCGCAAAAGCCGATGCGGCGACGGCAGCAAGACGGGTGAGCTTCGATCTGAACATGTCTTCTCCAATGGATTGTCGATATAGGAGCAGTGAGTTTCCGTCAGCGGAGATGGAGAGACAATCTGCATTTTTGGAAGGGGGGCTCCGTCCTTGGCTAAGGTGGATACTGCTGCATCGCAGCATGCGCTATGAGAGACACGCGAAGCGTGATGCCGGAGTACAATCGTTGCTCCAATCACGAGGTACCGTCCATGCTTTTCGATCTCACCGACCTGCGGCTTTTCATCTATATCGCGGAGCTGAAGAGCCTGACGCGGGCGGCCGAACGCATGCACCTGTCGCTGGCCGCCGCCAGCAACCGCGTGAAGGAAATGGAGTCGCGCTTCGGCGTGCGCCTGCTGTACCGCGAGAACAAGGGCGTGCAACTGTCGCCGGCCGGCGAAACGCTGCTCGTGCATGCGCAGCAGTTCATGCAGCAGGTCGAGCGAATGAAGAGCGAGATGCAGCAATACAACAACGGCATCAAGGGCCACATCCGCATTTTCGCGAACACCACCGCAGTGACCGAATTCATGCCGGAAGTTCTCGGCGAATTCCTCGCCCGCCATCCGCACGTCAACGTCGCGATGGAAGAGCGGCTGAACCAGGACATCGTGCGCGCGGTGCAGGAAGGCACCGCCGACATCGGCATCGTCGCTGGAATGAACCAGGTGCCCGGGCTGGAATTCCTCAATTTTTCGACTGATCACCTGGTGCTGGTGGCCGCGCCGGACCACCCGCTCGCCGCAGCGGGCAGCACCTCGTTCGCTTCGACGCTCGAATACGAGCATATCGGGCTGCATGAAGGCAGCACGCTGCAACACTTTCTCACACGCATCGTTGCCGAGAGCGGCCAGCAACTAAAGCTGCGCATCCAGGTGCGGAGTTTTGAAGCGATGTGCCGGATGATCGCGGCAAAGGTCGGCATCGGCGTGCTACCGCAATCGGTCGCCGCGCGCTATGCGCAGTCGATGGGGCTGGTGATCGTGCAATTGACAGAGCCGTGGGCGGCGCGCGAACGCAGCGTGGTCGTGCAGAAGCTGGGGACATTGCCGCAATATGCGCGGGAGCTGGTGGATTTCATTTGCACCCGCGCGGGCAAGGCCGAGACGGAAGCGCAGTAAACCGCCAATCGTAGCGTGGGTAGAGCGAAGCGAAACCCGCGGGAACAACGCCAAATGAGCGCGTGGTGGGTTTCGCTTCGCTCTACCCACCCTACCAATAACAGTTATCCCGGCTTGCGCAAAATATCCACCCGCATCGGCGTATGGAATTCAGCGCCTGAAGGCGTCAGGTGCGGCGCAAAGCGCGCACGGACTTCCGCCAACAGCGCCGGCGACAGATGGTGCCGCGTATGGGTCGCGCCGATGACCTTTTCCTCGAAGGCGGCAAAGTCGGGAAAGCGCAGCCGCGCGTTGAAAAAGATTTCGTCCACGAGTTCCAGCTTGCCGGACGCCACCGCGCGTTCGAGCGCGGCAAAGGCAGCGGCGCGCACCATTCCTTCATCGTGGAACAGGCGCAGGATATCGTTGTATTCGCCGGCGAACACCGGCTCGGATATGTAAGCGATCCCGCCCGGCACCAGCACGCGCCGGATCTCGTCCAGCGCCTGGTCCATCAGCGCGAGCGGCACATGGTGCAGCGACTTGAACATGAACACGATATCGACCGTCGCGTCCCCGGCTGGAATCCGCTCGGCGCCGCCGACGCCAAAACGGATATTCGGAAAGCCGGTCAGCCCGAGGTTCTTTTCATGCTGGATGCGGTCGACTTCGAGCGCGAGGATGGATGCCTGCGGATAATCGCGGGCGATGGCGCGCGTCTTTTCCCCGGTGCCGCATCCCAGCTCCAGTATCCGCGCACACTCCGGCAGCAGTCCGGCATAAAGTTCGCGTTCGTCGCGCAGTGCGCCGGCCTGACTGTTGCTGATCTGCATGGCTCTCCGTCTCCCGTCGTTCATCGCGCGGCTGCGCCGCGGCCCTCGTATTCTGCCATCACTTGCTGCGCCTTCAGGATGACCGGCCGGTCCACCATCTTGCCGTCCAGCGCGACGGCAGCGCCGTCGGGATTGCCTGCCACCGCGAGCACGCGGCGCGCCCACGCGACTTCTTCCTGTGTTGGCGCAAAGAATGCATTGACGTGCTCCACCTGGCGCGGATGGATGCAGAGCTTGCCGCCGAAACCGAAGCGCCGTGCGCGCAAGGTTTCCTTGCGCAAGACATCCGGGTTGTCGATCGCGGTAGTGACGCCGTCGACCGGCTGTGCGATGCCGGCCAGGCGCGAGGCGAGCACCAGCTCTGAACGGTAGTGCAGCAACTCTTCATCGTCGCCCTCGATCCCGAGATCGACCTGGAAATCGATCGAGCCGAACATCAGGCGGCG
>NZ_LSTO01000027.1 GCF_002211445.1 Noviherbaspirillum denitrificans
AGGCCGGCGCGCAAACCGCCGTGGCCGAAACCACGCGCCTGATCGCCTCCGCCGAAGAGCTGATGCGCTCCCGCATCGCCACTGAAGCGCAGTGGCTCGACCAGCATCGCGAACGCATGGACGAGGTGGCCGGCTTGCTGCGCACCGAACTCGGCGCGCTCAAGGAAGAAACCGGCGCACAATTGCTCGCCCAGCAGCAGCAGATCTGCGACAGCCTGGCCCGCACCGCACAAGAAATCACTGGACAGGCGCAGGCAGGCGCGCAAAGCACGCTGGCCGAATCCACGCGCCTGATCGCCTCCGCCGAAGAACTGATGCGCAACCGCATCGCTTCCGAAACGCAATGGCTGGACCAGCACCGCGAACGCATGGACCAGCTCGCCGGCCTGCTGCGGTCCGAACTCGGCGCGCTCAAGGATGACGAAGCCGCGCGCGGCAATGCGGCGGTCGAACGCCTCGCGCAATTGCAGGAAGAAGTGACCCGCCACCTCACCACGCTCGGCACCGCGCTGGAAGCGCCGATCGCCCGCCTGATCGAGACGGCATCGGAAGCGCCGCGCGCCGCTGCGGACGTGATCGGCCAGCTGCGCCAGGAAATCTCCAACAGCGTCGCGCGCGACAACGCGGTGCTCGAGGAACGCAGCCGCATCATGGCCACCCTCAATTCGCTGCTGGAAGCGATCAACCATGCCTCGCAGGAGCAGCGCGCAGTGATCGATTCCCTCGTGGCATCCTCGGCGACGGCGCTGAATGCAACCGCCAGCGCGTTCTCGGACAACGTGGCCGCCGAAGCCGCCAAGCTGACCGACATCGCCGCCAACGTGACCAGCAGCGCGGTCGACGTGGCCAGCCTGAGCGAAGCCTTCGGCGTTGCGGTGCAGGCGTTCAACGATGCCAACGAAAAACTGATCGACAACCTGCAGCGCATCGAAGGCGCGATGGACAAGTCCATGTCGCGCAGCGACGAGCAGCTCGCGTACTACGTCGCCCAGGCGCGCGAGATCATCGACCTCAGCATGATGTCGCACAAGGAAATCGTTGAAGAAATGCGCCGCCTGCCGGCCATGCAAGCCGCCGAAGAGGTCCGCTGATGGAAGACATGGACGCGAGCGTCGAGAACACCGCGCCGGTATGGGCGGTGTTCGGCGACTTGATGTCGAGCCTGCTGGGCGCCTTCGTGCTGGTGCTGGTCGGTGTGGTCGCCGTGCAGATGGAACTGACCACGACCCTGCAGGACGAGGTGAAGAAGCGCCAGGCCGAAGAGCAGCGCCGCATGAGCCTGGAGAAGGCGCTCGCTGTGCCGCTCGCGTCCGGTCGCATCACGCTCAACAACGGCCGCATCGGCATCAGCGGGCAGGTGCTGTTCGCGCTCAACTCCGACGAGTTGCAGCCGGAAGGCCGCCAATTGCTGAAGAGCCTCGTCACGCCGCTGCGCGCCTACCTGTCGTCGCGCAACGAAATGCTGATGATCAGCGGCTTCACCGACGACCGCCCGGTGCGCGGCGGACCCTTCGCCGACAACTGGGAATTGTCCGCGCAACGCGCGCTGACCGTGACCCGCACACTGATCGAGGAGGGCATGCCGCGGTCGATGGTATTCGCGGCCGCCTTCGGTTCCGAACAGCCGGTCAAGCCCAACACCGACGAAGCCGCGCGCGCGCTGAATCGCCGCGTGGAAATGGCGCCGGTGCCGAAGGCCGCCAATGCGAAGAATGCCGCGTCATGATTGAGCAGGATCCCGCAGCGCTGCTCGCCGCACTGCGCGCCGCCGGTGCGGAGCGGTTCGACCCTGCGGGATTGCATTACATCGATGCGCTGGCCCGGCGCGCCGAAGCGCACGAGGGCAGCGTCAGGCGCGTGCTCGACGCGAAGCTGGCGCAGGCGGTATCCCGAGTCAACGAGCGCTTCGAACGCGCAAAGGCAGAGGCCGCCGAGGTCCTCGCGCAAGGCGTGCAGAAACATCCGCAAGCAGCGAGTGATTTGCAGCAGTTGTTCGACGCCGGGGATTTCCGCGGATTGCGGCAGCGGGCCGCCTCGCTCGGCGAGCGCGAGCAATGCGCATCGCTGGGGGCGCTGGTGCGCCAACTCGAGCAGCATGTGCCGGAAACGGCCGTCGCGCGTCCGGAAGTCCATGTCGCGCCGCGTACAGAGTTGAAGGTCATCCGCCAGTTCCGCAATACCTGGTCCAAGCTCAGCGTCGACAAGCAGGTGGCGAAGGCGCTCGAACAGGCGCCGAAAAACGCCGGCCCGATCAATTCCCACATGCTGGTGCTGCGCTCGCTGGCAATGATGCGCGACATCTCGCCCGACTACCTCAACCGCTTCATTTCTTACGCCGATACCTTGCTCTGCCTTGACCAGGGCGAGAAGGAAAAGCCGGCGCCGCCGAAAAAGCAGCCGGCATCGAAACCGGCAAAAAAGGCACGGTGATGCCGGGCAGCGAGTCCGGTTGCGCGCAGAATCCGCTCACGGAAATCTATCGCGACCCGTGGCTGCTGGCCGTCCACAAGCCCGCCGGCCTGCTCGTGCATCGCAGTCCCATTGACCCGCATGAAACCGAATTCGCGCTGCAGTACGCACGCGCAATGAACGGCGGCGGACACGTCTATCCGATGCACCGGCTGGACCGTCCCACCTCAGGCCTGCTGGTCTTTGCGCGCGATCCGCAAACCGCAAGCACGCTCGGCAAGGCGCTGATGTCCAGCGCGGTGAACAAGACCTACATCGCGATGGTGCGAGGATGGACACCGGAAGAAGGCGTCATCGACCATCCGTTGCGCGAAGAGCCGGAAGACAAGCGCCGCAAGGACGAGCCGCAGCCGCTGCGCGACGCGCTCACCCGTTACCGTCGCCTCGCGACCACAGAAATTCCGGTGGAGATCGAAGGCCACCCCACCAGCCGCTACAGCCTCGTCGCGCTGTATCCGGAAACCGGGCGCAAGCACCAGCTGCGCCGCCACATGAAGCACATCAGCCATCCCATCATCGGCGATGCCAACCACGGGCGCGGACGGCACAACCGCTATTTCGCGCAGCGCTTCGGGCAGGGGCGGCTGATGCTGGCCGCTACTGCCATCACCTTCGCACATCCAGCCACCGGCGAGTTGCTGCAATTGAAGGCGGCGCCGGAAGCGAGTTTCATGCAGGTGCTTTCCATCTTCGGCGAGAGTTTGCCGGCCAGCATGTTCTTCGGTTAACGCCGAGCCGATCCAATCATTGTTCGGGCAGAAACGCGAATTTCTCGTCCAGCACGGGTATGGAGGATGCTGCCCATAAGCAAATGAGAAATGCTTAGTTCCTCGCAGTGGCATGTTTCGCTACTCTTCTGCACTTTCGCGAAATGGGTAGTGCATTCTCAACGTGATCCACATCGAACACCTCCACAAGAGTTACCAGGTAGGCGGCAAGGCAGTCAGCGCGCTGCGTGACGTCAACCTGCACATCCCCAAGGGGAAAATCTTCGGCATCATCGGCCGCTCAGGTGCGGGCAAGAGTACGCTGCTGCGCACCTTCAACCTCCTCGAACGCCCGACGGGCGGCTCGGTGCGCATCGACGGCACCGACATCACCACGCTCGGCAAGACCGAACTCGATCGCCTGCGCCAGCGCATCGGCATGGTGTTCCAGAACTTCAGCCTGCTGTCGTCGAAGACGGTCGGCGCCAATGTGGAGTTTCCGCTCAAGCTCGCCGGCGGACACAGCGCGGAAGAACGCCGCCGCCGCGTCGACGAGCTGCTCGAACTGGTTGGCCTGAGCGAGCACAAGGACAAGTACCCGGCGCAATTGTCGGGCGGACAGAAGCAGCGCGTCGGCATTGCGCGCGCGATCGCCAATGCGCCGCAGCTCCTGCTGTGCGATGAAGCCACGTCGGCGCTCGACCCCGAGACCACGCAATCCATTCTCGCGCTGCTGGCGGAAATCAATGTACGCCTTGGCCTGACCATCGTGCTGATCACGCACGAGATGCAGGTCATCCGCAGCATCTGCGACCGCGTGGCAGTGATCGATGCCGGCCAGATCGTCGAGACGGGCGAGGTGGCCGATGTGTTCCTGCATCCCAAGCATCCGGTTACGCGCAGTCTCGTGGCGGAATACATGCATGACGATTTCGACGTTGCGCGCGTGAAGACCGCGGACAGCCGCCGGCTACGCCTCACCTATGTCGGCGATGCCGCCTATCAACCGATCCTGACCCGCGTGGTCGAGGAAACGCGCGCCAGCATCACCATCCTGCAAGGCGCGGTGTCGCGCATCAAGGGCAAGCCTTACGGCCAACTGCTGGTGGAAGTCGGCGACGAGAACGGGGAGGCCGCCGCGGTGCTTGACCTGTTCCGCAGACTGGACGTGCATTGCGAGGTATTGAACTGATGGATTTCACGAATATCGACTGGGCCGATATCGCCCAGGCCACCATCGACACGCTCACCATGACCGGCGTGTCGCTGGTGTTCACCGTGCTGCTCGGCCTGCCGCTGGGCGTGCTGCTTTTCCTGACAGCGCGCGGCCAACTGCTCGAGCAGCGCGGCGTCTACACCGTGCTCTCGCTCGTGGTCAATGTGCTGCGTTCGCTGCCTTTCATCATCCTGCTGATCGTGATGATCCCGGTCACGCTCGCGCTGGTTGGCACATCGCTTGGCGTCGAGGGAACGATTCCGCCGCTGGTCGCGGGCACCACGCCCTTCTTCGCGCGTCTCGTGGAAAACGTGCTGCGCGAAGTGGACCGCGGCGTGATCGAGGCCTGCCAGTCGATGGGCGCGAAGACGCACCAGATCGTCATCAGCGCACTGCTGCCGGAGGCCTTGCCTGGCCTGCTCGCGGCCGCCACCGTCACCACCATCGCGCTGGTGTCGTATGCGGCGATGTCCGGCGTGGTCGGCGGCGGAGGTCTCGGTGACCTCGCACTGCGTTACGGCTACCAGCGTTTCCAGACGGACGTGATGATCGTGACTGTTTCCATCCTTGTCGTACTCGTGCAGTTGCTGCAATACAGCGGCGACCAGCTGGTGCGGCGTTTCACCCGAAAGTAATTTTCCAGGAGTATCCATGCGTTTCAAATTTGCCTTGCTGTTTGCCGCCTCGTTCGGCCTCGCCCAGTCGGCAGTCGCCGCCGACAAGCTCACCATTGCCGCGACCCCGGTGCCGCACGCGGAGATCCTCGAATTCGTGAGGCCGCAACTCGCGAAACAGGGTGTGGATCTGCAAGTGAAGGTCTTCACCGACTACGTACAGCCTGCGGTGCAGGTAAACGAGAAGCGCCTCGACGGCAACTTCTTCCTGCACCAGCCCTACCTGGATGAGTTCAAGAAAGGTCACAAGAACGATATCGAAGTGCCGGTCGCCAAGGTGCACGTCGAACCCTTCGCTGCCTACTCGTCGAAATACAAGAAGCTCGCCGACCTGCCGAACGGCGCGACGATCGCCATCCCCAACGACCCGTCGAACTCCGGCCGCGCGCTGTTGTTGCTCGAACGTCAGGGCCTGCTCAAGCTGAAGGATTCGAAGAACATTTCTGCGACAAAGAAGGACATCGTCTCCAATCCGAAAGACTTCAAGATTCGTGAACTGGAAGCAGCGACATTGCCGCGCGTGCTCAACCAGGTCGACCTGGCGCTGATCAACACCAACTACGCACTCGAAGCGAAGCTGAACCCGGTGAAGGATTCGCTCTTCATCGAAGACGGCAACTCGCCGTACGCGAACCTGCTGGTTGCGCGTGACGACAACAAGGAGAGCGCCGCCATCAAGAAGCTGGCTGCCGTGCTGACGTCTCCCGAAGTGAAGAAATTCATCGAAGAGAAGTACAAGGGCGCCGTCGTACCGGCATTCTGAGCCGTCCCTGCCACGCGATCCGGCGGGCAACTGAACGCCGGTGTGACACCGCCGGACGCCGCCGGCGGGG
>NZ_LSTO01000028.1 GCF_002211445.1 Noviherbaspirillum denitrificans
GCTCGGCCTGAACCTCGGCGACCGCCTGCAATTCGATATCGGCGGGCAAAAGGTCGACGCGACGATCACCAGCCTGCGCAAGCTCGAATGGGGTTCGATGCGCGTGAACTTCTTCGTGATCCTCAACCCTTCGATCATGAAGAACATGCCGCAGACCTGGATCACCGCCTTCCACCTGCCGGCGGAGCAGTCGGGTTTCATCAACCGGCTGACGCGCGACTATCCGAACCTGACCGTGGTCGATGTGGGCGCCATGATCCGCCAGGTGCAAAGCGTGGTCGACCAGGTGATCGCAGCGGTTGAATTCCTGTTCATGTTTACGCTGGCGTCGGGCGTGCTCGTGCTGTATGCGGCGCTGGTCGGGTCGCAGGACGAGCGCATCCGCGAGTCGGGCCTGTTGCGCGCGCTTGGTGCCACGCGGACACAACTGTCGCAGTCGCAATGGATCGAGTTCGCGCTCGTCGGCGGGCTGGCCGGCATGCTTGCCGCGAGCGGCGCCGCAGGAGTGGGATGGGCGCTCGCACGCTTCGTGTTCAACTTCGAGTGGACCTTCAGCCCGGTAGTGTGGATTGCCGGCCTGTTCGTCGGATCGCTATGCGCATTCATCGGCGGCTGGGTGGGCCTGCGTAACGTGCTGAACCATCCGCCGTTGCAGACCTTGCGCGGCACCTGAGTTACCGCCAGACACATTCCCCTGCGTCATCAAATCAAGGGACTTAATTTCGATTAAGTCCCTTCGTCTTTTTACGTGCTTTTTCGCAAGCCGTGCAACTCACCTTGCTCCTATCCTCAATGCAGGACATGGCTGCGGCAAGTGCGTCGCCTGGAACAAAACAACGCTTTGATTCAACGACATTTCATATCTGGGTTGCCGTTGATGAGTGTCAAAACAGCCATGAAGAGCCAACGTAAAGTTGTGCATAAGATAAGTCGCCAATAGTCAACCGGCAATGAACGAGATGGAGCGAGCCACTCATCACATGCCAACACGGCACATACCGTTTGCCGGCCAATGCCGAACACCACGGCTCGCGCAGCTCCATCCCGATGATGCATCTCTCAAAAGCCAAGCGGCCTTCGTGGCCGGATCGTACTACTCAGTGGGGTAATCATATGCACGTCAAGTCCAAAGCATCTCTGAAGAGATGGAGTATGGTTGTTGTCATGCCGTGGCTGGTGGCGGGTTGCGCATCCGTCGCGCCCGGCCTGCACTTCAATGGATCGAACTACAGTTCGGATACCAAAGAGCCCGAGCCCGCCCCGGGAACCGCGGCCGAGAACATCAATCCTGTCCTGCGGCACATCACCCCGCAACTCGTGCGCACCGAGCGCGAGGTGCGCGAGAAGCAGGTGACGCAGGACATCAGCAAGCTCCTCGGCAAACCGGGGCCATACACGATCGAGACCGGCGACGTGCTGTCCATCGTCGTCTGGGATCATCCCGAACTGTCGAATTCGGCCACGGTGGCGACCGCCGGTCCCGTCGGCACGGGCGCGGATGCATCGACCTCCGCGACCACGGCGCCGCCGGCCGGCTTCATTGTCGATCACGAGGGCATCATCCAGTTTCCTTACGCAGGCGAGGTCAAGGTAGCCGGCCTCACGCAGGACCAGGCGCGCAACCTGCTGGCGAACAGGCTGGCCAAGTACCTGAAGCAGCCAAAAGTCACGCTGCGCGTGCAGTCCTTCCGCAGCAAGCGCGTCTACGTCGACGGCGAAGTAAAGAACCCCGGGCTGCAGGCGATCAACGATATCCCGATGACGCTGGTCGAGGCGATCAATCGCGCGGGCGGCGTGCTGCCGTCGGGCGACCAGAGCCAGATCATCGTGAACCGCGCTGGAGTGAACTATTCCATCAACCTGCCGCAGCTCGTGCAGCGTGGCGTCAATCCCGCAAGCATCCTGCTCACCAGCGGCGACGTGATCCGCGTGCGATCACGCGACGAGAGCAAGGTCTTCGTGTCAGGCGAGGTGGTCAGCCCGCGTGCGCTGCCGATGCATAACGGCCGCCTGACCTTGAATGAAGCGCTGGGCGAATCGGGCGGTATCAATCCGACCAGCGGCGACGGCAGCCAGATCTACGTGATTCGCAAGAACGGTCCCGAGCAGGTGGTCTACCAGCTCGACGGACGTTCGCCGGGTGCGCTGGCAATGGCGGAGGGCTTCGAGCTGTCGCCCAAGGATGTCGTGTATGTCGCTGCGACGCCGCTGGCCAACTGGCATCGCTCGATCAGCCTGCTTCTGCCGGGTGCCCTCTCGTCGGCTGTAGGTGCGGTCGGTCCGACGCGCTAGCAGTGAAGGCAGCACGGTTCGCAAGGAGGGTCTTGTCCCGCACGGCATGTTCCTGTACCAACAACAAGCAAAGAATCCTATGATGAATCAATCCATACCCCTGTTGACCGGCCCGGCCCGGCCACAAGAAAACGAAGCCGAGCTGGCCACGTATCTCGACGTGCTGTGGGCAAACCGATGGCTGATCGCGACCATCACCATGGTCGCCTTGCTGCTCGGCGCAATCTATGCCTTCACCACAACGCCGGTCTACCAGGCGAACATGTTGATCCACGTCGAGGAAGAGGGGCAGTCGAAGTCGCAGAACATCGTCGGTGACATGCAGTCGATGTTCGACGTCAAGACCTCGGCGCTCGCGGAAATGGAATTGCTGCAGTCGCGCCTGGTGGTGTCGCGCGCCATCGACAACCTCCGCCTGTACATCAACGCGACACCGAAGCGCGTTCCGCTGGTGGGCGACTGGCTGGCGGATCGCAACAAGCAGCTGTCGACGCCGGGCCTGTTCGGCTGGGGCGGCTATACCTGGGGTGCGGAGAAGATCGACGTCGCCGTGTTCAACGTGCCGGAATTCCTGCTCAACAAGGAGTTCAGCGTGATTGCCGAGCCCAACGGCGAGTTTCGCCTGCTGCAGCAGGAGCAGGGCATCGACCTCAAGGCGCGTGTCGGTGAAACCGCGATCTTCGAACTGCCGAAGGGCACCATCGAAGTGCGCGTCAACAAGCTCGAAGGCAAGCCCGGCGCGGAATTCCTGATGTCGCGCAGCTCGCGCCTGGCCACCATCGAAGGCATCCAGAATGCGATGAAAGTCGAGGAACTCGGCGGCAAGCAGTCCGGCGTGATCGGCGCCAGCCTGCGCGGCTCCGACCCGCGCACAGTGCATGTCGTGCTCAATGAAATCAGCAAGGAGTACGTGAAGCAGAATGCCGCTCGCAAGACGGAAGAAGCCGAGAAATCGCTCGCCTACCTTAACAAGCAGCTGCCCGAAATCAAGGGCCAGCTGGAGCAGGCTGAAACGAAGTACAACGCCTTCCGCAACCAGAACGGCACGGTCGACCTGGGCGAGGAATCCAAGCTGACGCTGCAGCAGTCCTCGGCCGCAAAGCTGAAGAAGATGGAACTGCAGCAGAAGAAGATCGAGCTGCTGGCGCGCTATACCGACGAGCATCCGGTTGTGCAGGGTATCGACAGCCAGCTGCGCGAAATCAACGGCCAGATCTCGGCAATGAACGACCACATCAAGCAGCTGCCGTCGCTTGAGCAGAACCTGCTGCGCCTGCAGCGTGAAGTGAAGGTGAACACCGATTTGTACACAGCGCTGCTCAACACCGCACAGCAATTGCGATTGATCACCGTCGGCAAGGTCAGCAATGTGCGCCTGGTCGATGCACCGATGCTGCCCGAAAAGCCGGTCAAGCCTAACCGTCCGGTGATCCTGGCGCTCGCGCTGCTGGCCGGGTTGTTCCTTGGCGTGGTTGCGGCATTCTTCCGCAGGTCCCTGGCTGGTGCTGTCGATTCGCCGGAGGAAGTGGAGCAGATCGCGGGCATTCCGGTCTATGCGACCATCCCGCACAGCAAAAAGCAACGCGAGCTGTACCAGCAGGTCAATGCCAAGCACCAGAAGGTGCCGCTGCTGGCGAACGTGTCGTCCACCGACGTCGCGGTCGAGAGCCTGCGCAACTTCCGCACGGCACTGCAGTTCTCCATGCCGCAGTTCAAGAACAACGTGGTTCTCATCACCGGCGCCACGCCGGGCATGGGCAAATCCTTCGTATCCGCCAACCTCGCCGCGATCATGGCGGCGACCGGCAAGAAGGTGCTGCTGATCGATGCCGACCTGCGCAATGGCCTGCTGCACCTGTACTTCGGCTTCGGCCGCCATGACGGGCTGTCCGATGCGATCGCTGGTGCACGGCGCCTCGACCAGGTGATCCATCACGACGTGATCGAGAACATGGATTTCATCACCACCGGCACCTTGCCGCAGCATCCGTCCGAGCTGCTGTTGCGTCCGAATTTCGGCGCCTTCCTGCAAGAGCTGTCGGCGCGCTATGACCTCGTGCTGATCGATGCGCCGCCGATCCTGGCCGTTGCCGACACGATGATCGTCGGCGCGCACTGCGGTGCCATCTACATCATGACCCGCGCCGGCGTGACCACGCCTGGCGAGATCAGCGAGTCGATGAAGCGGCTGGCGCAGGCGGGGCTGGAAGCGAAGGGCGTGCTGTTCAATGACCTGAAAGTGCGTCCGGGACGGTATGGCTATGGGTACACCTACGGGAAATACGGGTACAACCAGCGGTCTTCGGGTAATACGCCACTGATCGAGGCGTCGTAACCGACACGGTAAAGGATTCGTAGGGTGGGTAGAGCGCAGCGAAACCCACCGTGCGCTTAGCGAACGGTGGATGGTGGGTTTCGCTGCGCTCTACCCACCCTACGGTTGATGCATTTCACCAACCTATCCACCTGCTCACAGTGCTCCCCATCTCTCCGTCCATCTTCAAGGCCTACGACATCCGCGGCATCGTCGGCAAAAACCTCGACATCGGCATCGCCCGCCACATCGGACAAGCGTTCGGCACGGCGGTGCGCATCAAGGGCGAACAGACTGTCGTCATCGGCCGCGACGGCCGCCTGTCCGGCCCGGAACTGGCTGCGGCGCTCGCCTCCGGCCTGCAGCGCGCCGGCGTCAACGTGATCGACCTCGGCGTGGTCGCCACCCCGATGGTCTACTTCGCCACGAATGTGCTTGATGCGACATCCGGCATCATGGTCACTGGCAGCCACAACCCGCCCGATTACAACGGCTTCAAGATGGTGCTGGCCGGCGAAGCAATCTATGGCGACGCGATCCAGGGCCTGTACCAGACCATCGTGCGCGGCGACTTTGCGTCGGGCAACGGCAGCTACAGTACGCATGACATCAAGCAGGCGTACATCGAACGCATCGTCGGCGATGTGAAGACCAGCCGCAAGATGAAGATCGCGGTCGATTGCGGCAACGGCGTGGCCGGCGCCTTCGCGCCCGAACTGTTCCGCGCGATGGGTTGCGACGTGATCGAACTATTCTGCGAAGTCGATGGCAACTTCCCCAACCACCATCCCGATCCCGCCCATCCGGAAAACCTGCAAGACCTGATCCGCTGCCTGAAGGAAACCGACGCCGAGATCGGCCTCGCCTTTGACGGTGACGGCGACCGCCTGGGCGTGGTGACCAAGGATGGCCAGATCATTTATCCGGACCGCCAGCTGATGCTGTTTGCCAAGGATGTGCTGACCCGCCATCCGGGCAAGGAAATCCTGTACGACGTCAAGTGCACGCGCCATATCGGTCCATGGGTGAAGCAGCACGGCGGCGTGCCGCTGATGTGGAAGACCGGGCATTCGCTGGTGAAAGCCAAGCTGCGCGAAACGGG
>NZ_LSTO01000029.1 GCF_002211445.1 Noviherbaspirillum denitrificans
GGCGGTTCCAACGAAATTCAAAAGAACATCATCTCGCAGATGATCCTCGGCCTGTAGGAGCACACGATGGATTTCACCTTTACCGAAGAGCAGCAGATGCTGCTCGACACCACCCGCCGCTTCGTGGCGAAGGATTACAGCTTCGAAGCGCGCCGCCAGGTCCGCGAGAAGTCGGCCGAAGGCTTCAGCCGCGACGCATGGCAGGCACTGGCCGACATCGGCCTGCTGTCCATCAATGTGCCGGAAGCCGACGGCGGCCTCGGCGGCTCGCCGGTTGATACGATGCTGGTCATGAATGCAGTCGGCGAAGGCTTGCTGCTGGAACCCTACCTCACCAGCGCCGTGCTGGCGACGCATGCGATTGCTTTGATGGGTAACGATGCGCAGCGTGGCGAGTGGCTGCCCGCACTCGCATCCGGCGAAAAGATTGCCGCGTTCGCGCACGATGAACAAGCGTCCCGCTTCGACCGCATGGCGATCGAAACGCGCGCCTGGGCGGTAGGCAACGGTTATGTGCTCACCGGGCACAAGAGCGTGGTCACGCATGCCGCGTCTGCAGACGTGCTGGTGGTCACAGCGCGCATCGGGAATGACGGCGACATGGGCGTATTCCTCGTCCCGCGCGACACCGAAGGCGTCCGCCTCGTGCCGTTCAAGACAGTCGACGCGGTACCCGCGGGCGAGGTCTGGCTCAACCAGGTCTTCGTCCCGCCGGGCGCCCTGCTGGCCGCGGATGAGGCAGGTGTGGCAGCGGTGCTGGATATCGGTATCGCCGCCGTGTGCGCGGAAGCCGTCGGCGCACTCGACAAGCTGCTCGCCGCGACTGTCGAATACGCACGCAACCGCAAGCAGTTCGGCCAGCCGATCGGCAAATTCCAGGCGCTGCAGCACCGCATGGCGGACATGGTGCTGCATATCGAGCAGGCGCGCTCGATGAGTTATCTCGCGGCGGTTCGTTGCAACGCTCCCGATGCGGCTGTGCGGAACAAGGCGCTGTCGGCGGCCAAGGTGGTGATCGGCCAGGCGTGCCGCTTCGTCGGCCAGCAGGCGGTGCAACTGCACGGCGGCATGGGTGTGACCGACGAGCTGGATGTCAGCCACTACTTCAAGCGGCTAATGGCGATTGAATTGCAGTTTGGGAGCACGGATACGCATCTTGAAGCGTATGCGGCGCAACTGGCGTAACGGTGTCCTGCGCGGCGTCCGCATTCAATCGGACGCCGCACGTCTACTACGATCCGACACGTTGCTGGATCGTCATTCCATAACCGGCGCAAGCAAGTTTGCGTCGCGTGCCAGAACCCACTTCCCATTCTGTTTGTTCAAGATGGTCAGCGTGTGACCTGCGCGGGTCATGGATTGGGTGCTGCCGGGCGGAGTCACCTTGACTGTGAGCTTCGTCCATATGAAGGCCCAGTCGCCGAGAACCTTGATTTCCTGGATCTCACTCGAACCGTCGATTTGCGGTGCGTTGGCACCAGCCCGAGCACGTGCTGTCGCTGCGAAGTCGGACTTGTGCATGACAGGCTGTCCAGGCACAAGGAAGACAACGTCGTCCGACATCAGCGAAAGCACCTTCTCCACGTCGCCGGCCTTGGTCGCCGCCATCCATGTTGAAACAAGTTGGCGGATTTCCTGTTCGTCATTTGACATGGTTGGTTCTCCGTTGACGTTCAATTGACAACCACGCCTGCATGTCACTGTTGAACAGCGACTTAAGTTTGCAGCCGTCGTTCTGGTTGATGTGTGTGAATAAAGACCGTGTATGTATCTGCCGGGCGCGCTGCCTTTGCCAAATCCAACGCATGTCCGATTGCCCCTCGGTGGTACGTGCCGTGATTTACGATGTGAAAGAGGATTTCTTGCCGCGTCATTCTTCCGTGCCTGCCATCCACAAATTGGAAAGATATTTGATCATTCAACGCTTCCAAGTCCAATTCGGTTACATAGCGGATAAACCACTCATTGGACTGTGTCAGCCTCAGATCAAGTTCATTCAGTTCGGGAACAATTTCGGTATTGGTGGAACGGTGAGAGGATTCATCGTCGATAAGCCGCGCTCGAAATAATTCCTCCACAATAACCATGTGATTCAGTTGCTGTCGAATGAAGGAAGTAGTCGCAGAGTTCTCCTGCCCGTCAATTGATTTGGCTGCATCGAGGGTACGGCGATCCGCCCATTGCTTGTATTTGAAAATATCGATGAACATTGACGGTCCCAATAAGATCAGGGTTCGAAAAATTTAGCGTCCGACGTAAGGGGCGGCTTGCCGCAAGGCGTCCCCTTGACGGAGGCTTAGATTTCATTCGAGGACACGTAGCATCTCATCCATCAGCTTGTACAGATCGATAGCAAAGAGCCACTTGGCACCCCGGTGCTCTCCTTCGACGGAGACAATTACGCGCTTGCCTTTGTGTGGCCCCGCTGGAATCAACTTCATGTCTGAAGGATAGGGCTCAATTGGTACCACAACAATGCATGAAAAGTCTTCGACTGCGACCGAAATCGAATTGTGATGGACAAGTTTGTTGAGTGCCAGGCGAATGCAGACTTCGCTTGCTTTCTCAACCCCATCTTCCGTGTACCTTCCGATCAGGATCTGCCGACGATCCTTCAGCTTGAGGAGTTTAGTTCTGTCATCGAGGAACCTAGTCCTTATGGCGATAGACAGAAGACGCTCGATCAAGGATTGACTTGCTCGATCATGAACAAGATGCTCCAGATATGGGAGCGCCGTGTAATTTGCTCCGGTGACAAAGGCGGCCTGCGCCAACGCGCAAACCAAGAGAATGTCTTCGGCTATGCCTTCACGACCTGGGAGGAGGCTCATATGAAATCTAACTTTATTTAGACGGACAACTGCTGTCTGATTAACTCGGATCGGTGTCCGTATAACTCAGTGCAAAAAAGCCAGCATGTCATTGAAAAGTCGCACTATTTCGAAAAATCACCCAGTTAATCATATCTGTCGAAACGGGCTACGCCAACCAAGTGGCAACAACGAATTCTGCCATTGCCGAAACAAAGGAGAACATACCAAGACTATGGAAAATAGATGCAGGCGCCGACGGAAAGCAAAGATACACGCCCAATCCCAGCCGCCAGTTTGGATCCTGTTCGGAGCACCTCGCTCAACCGCATGTGATCCCGACCAACCATCCACGCACACTTCCAGCTCTCAAAATCGTAGACAATAATAGTACGCCCGTTCCAAAATACCCCACACTAAAACGATTACAACCTACGAGACAAGGATTCCAATGGGAATTTCCCGCCTGCTGATCGCCAACCGCGGCGAGATCGCGATCCGTATCGCACGCGCCGCATCTGAACTCGGCATCCATACCGTTGCGATCCATTCCGAAGACGACGCAGCCTCATTGCACGTGCGCCGCGCCGACGGGCGCCGCGCGTTGAAAGGCCACGGCGCCGCCGCCTACCTCGATATCGAACAGATTATTGCCACCGCCTCGGAGGCCGGCTGCGACGCCATCCACCCCGGTTACGGATTCCTCAGCGAGAACGCCGCCTTCGCGCGCCGCTGCGCCGAAGCAGGCATCGTCTTCGTCGGCCCGCAACCCGAGGTGCTCGACCTGTTCGGCGACAAGGTGCGCGCGCGGGAGCTGGCGGCACAATACGGCGTACCTGTCATCCCAGGCACGAGCGGCGCGACCAGCGTGGAGGAAGCGCAGGCGTTTTTCGCATCCCTCGGCGGTGCGCCGATGATGGTCAAGGCGGTTGCGGGTGGCGGCGGGCGCGGGATGCGCATGGTGCGCTCCATTGAGGAATTGCCCGAGGCCTACGCGCGCTGCCGGTCGGAGGCGAAGGCCGCGTTCGGCAGTGCCGATGTCTATGTCGAGCAAATGATCGCCAGCGCACGTCACATCGAAGTGCAGATCGTCGGCGACGGCAGCGGCAGCGTCACGCATCTGTGGGAGCGCGAATGCACGCTGCAGCGACGCAACCAGAAGCTGGTCGAAGTCGCGCCCAGCCCCACCCTGCCGCATCCGGTCCAGAAGCGCATCATCGAAGCCGCCGTGCGCCTCGCAAAGGAGGTGCACTACCGCAGCCTCGGTACGTTCGAATTCCTGGTCGATGCGAGCGATCATTCCGACCGGGCGGCCTTCCATTTCATCGAAGCCAATCCGCGCCTGCAGGTCGAGCATACGGTGACCGAGGAAATCACCGGCATCGACCTCGTGAAGGCGCAGCTGCAGCTCGCAAGTGGTGCGACGCTGGCGCAGATCGGGCTGACGCAGCATGAAGTGCCGGCGCCGCGTGGATTCGCCGCGCAGTTGCGCATCAACATGGAGACCATGGATGCGCAGGGCAACACGCAGCCGGCGGGCGGTCGCCTCGCCGCATTCGATCCGCCGTTCGGTCCCGGCGTGCGCGTCGATACCTACGGCTACACCGGATACCTCACCAACCCGAACTTTGATTCCCTGCTGGCCAAGCTGGTTGCCTCCACCTCGTCCGGCCGCTATCCGGACGTGATCGCCCATGCCTATCGTGCGCTATGCGAATTCCGCATCGAGGGCGTGGACACCAACATCGGGCTGCTGCAGAACCTGCTGACGCGGCCGGATGTGGTCGCGAACCGGGTGCATACGCGCTATGTGGAAGAGCATATCGCCGCCCTCGTCGAACCGGTGAGCGGTGCGCACCAGAAGCTGTATCCTGACGCCGTCCATGACACGCCCGTCACCGCGCAAGCATCTACCGATGCGGCGCCCGAAGGCACGGTCGCCGTCCCGGCCCCGATGCAGGGTTCCATCGTTTCCATCGATGTCAGGGAAGGCGATCTCGTGCATGCCGGGCGCCAGCTCGCGGTCATTGAAGCGATGAAGATGGAGCACGTGGTCAAGGCGGAATTCGGCGGCATCGTCAGGACTATCCATGCGCAACCGGGCGAGGTGGTTTTCCGCGACCACCCGCTCATTTATCTCGAACCGGCAGATGTCGATGCGCTGGAGGCGGAACAGGCGGAAGGCATCGACCTTAACGCCATTCGCCATGATCTCGCCGAGTCCATCCAGCGGCACGCAATCGGCCTCGATGACGCGCGCCCCGATGCCGTGGCGAAGCGCCGCAAGACCGGCCAGCGCACCGCGCGTGAGAATGTGGACGACCTGTGCGATGACGGCAGCTTCATCGAATACGGCGCGCTGGCGATTGCCGCACAGCGCCGCCGGCGGTCAGAAGAGGAGCTGATCCGCATGAGTCCCGCCGGTGG
>NZ_LSTO01000030.1 GCF_002211445.1 Noviherbaspirillum denitrificans
GCAAGCGGGCCGCGGCGGTGATGAGCTTGATCCATTCCGCCCGGCTCAACGGGCATGACCCTTACCTGTACCTCCGGGATATCCTGGAACGGCTGCCGACTCAGCCAGCCAGTCGCATCGACGACCTGCTTCCGCATCGCTGGCAACCCGCCGCCTGAACTCCTACCGCCTTAGATCTCGCTGCCAATACGCGATGGCCGAACGCTTACCTCGCAAGCCGCGCAAGTTGATTCAACGACGCAGTATTCAGTGCGTTTGCGCTGAGCGCGAGGATGCGAAAAAGCACTGGCTTAAACGCGGCAGTCGCGGTGGCGGCCCTCCATCATTCACTCCCGGTGACTATAGGGGGCGCAGTGTCGTGGAGCACGCAATCAGTCAACCCAAGGATTTCCGTGCCGTAGCGACTTGCTATGACATGCGAGGGCAAGACTATCTCGCAGCTGTGACCGTCACCAATATACATGGCCTGGCTCTTCAGACTTCAGTCAGACAGACCCTGCCCGTAACCCGTCCGCTTAAAGGGAGTAAGCAATAAGGACCAGAGCTAAGTGTTTCATATAAAACAGCCTGCCTCTCCATTCCCCATGAGTCCCGCGCGAGTCCCAACACCTTTCCCCCCTTTTACAACGAATAAACTTGGCTACAGGTATGTTGTTTTTTTACATCAAAAGCTATCAAACCCATTTATACACAAACGCAACAAATGCCTGAGGACGACGTTTGCTTTAACGATATATTCAAGAAAAGCCAGCAAAGCTCGCTGAAAAGTTTTTCAACAATTCCACAAAAAATGCTACGCGTCGCGCGGGAAATGCGCTGGGCTTTCTCGGGCACGAAACGCGCTAGATATTCGCTAGGTCAAGGATCGCCCCAGAAAAATATCTGTGGTTCTTTAATCGGAGTGGGAAATGACTCAAGCACACGGTGACCAATACCTGCTATTTCCCGAGGACCGGTACATTTCCGTAGCATCCGCGATTCGAGCGCGCGCCAGCTTTAAGTCCAATCTATGGTTGTTTGACTCTCCGAAAAATAACAAGCGTGCGATTATCGAAGGCGACGTTGCGTTCATTCACACAGTGCTTCTCGAAGGGAACACTAGTGTCGCGAATTACGACATAAATCCTCCACCGGTAATTGCGGAAATTGACGGTGAAGTACGCCAAACCACCCTCGACACAATAGTCTATTTTCGCGATGGCAGAGAAGAATGGGTGGAGTACAAGCGCTCGGAAGACACCGGACCAAGTCGAAAAGGTCGAGCAGTTCCTCAGTTGAACGCTCAAGCGCAAGCAGCCGCGAGAGCCGGTAAGACCTATAACACACGAACCGAAAAAGACCTACTAGGCAAGGAGCTACTCTTTGACAATTGGCTGCATCTGTGCGGTTCAATCACGCGTGCCCGTCGATATTCCACATATACAGAGGAACGAACAATCAAGTCGATGCTTGATCTGCACGGCGAAATTCCAGTGTCGGCCCTTTTCGATTCTCCAAATTGTGATCCGGGTCTAATGAACGCAGCACTCGCCAAGTACTTGCAGCAAGGTTTAATTGACGTTGATCTTGTGAACAAATTACTGACTCACGGCACTGTCATAAGGTGGAGATCGACATGACACGCGGTCCCCTCAGGTCACTTATACCGATAGATTTGTCTGATCTTGCGACATGGCCCGAGCCCAATATCGACTACTTGTCTCAAAAAGAAAGGGATGCTTACAACCTACGTCGGCGCGCCGTCGAGATGTACGCAGAGGGTGACAACTATGAAGATATTCATGCGGCCACTAGGAAAAAAGCAGGTGAAGTACGACGACTAGTTAAGCGATGCGTCAAGTTTCATAATGGTTCCATAATCGGTTTCGTAGCACTTCTACCTGGACGTCGAACCGAACGTTATACAAGAAAAAAGGAGATTCGCCGCGGCATCGCGGACGGGTCTGGAGGGTGCGCGGGTGCGCTTTCTGCGCTACTTGAGAAATATCCAGATCTAGAAACTCACGTTTCGAATTTGCTGTTTAAGCGATCTTCCGAGGAAATACACGAGGCACGGATACCATACACCAAGCTGCATAAGCGAGTGTTGCGCTGGTTGCGAGATAAAGGTTTTTCAGACTCAGATTGGCCTTTTTGCACGAAGAATGCTGGATACGAGGCCATTCGCCGCTACTGCCATAAACTTCGAGAGGACGAGTTGGACCGCTGGATTCTCGTACGGTCAGGGAAGGATGCTAGTAGGAGGAGCAACGTTGGGAACGGCTATTTGCCCCTTATTCCTGCTCGGCGTCCACTCGAAATATGTGAACTAGATTTTCATAAAGTAGACGCTGCTACCGTCATATTAATAACTACCCCCCTCGGGGAGGAAATTGCGATCCCACTTTCACGTTGGCATATCGGCATATTAGTTTGCGAAGGTTCGAGGGCTATCCTTGGCTATGCATTTGCGTTCGAGCTCACTCCTTCTAGCGATAGTCTCTTAGAGGTGGTTGAATCGGCGTTAGGCGTACACTCCACACAACCGGGTGCTATCGTTTCGCCAATAAATCTTGGCAATAACGTTCTTCCAAATCAAATTGTTCCTCAGTTGCAATGGCTCTGTTTCTCGGTTCTCAGATTAGACAATGCCTGGGCAAACTTAAGCACGGTTCCGGTAAATCAAATCGTCGACTTGATCGGCTGCGCAGTTAATTATGGCCCTATTCGCGCATGGTGGCATCGACCGGTAGTTGAGCGAATTTTCGAAGAGGTCACGAAGAATGGAGCGCAACGACTACCCTCGACGTTTGGCACTGGTTCAAGTGACACTAAGCGTGATAACCCGAACAAGACTGCCATAGAATTACAAGTAAGGTTAACTGACCTGACCGCGATAATTGAGACTTGCATTCGGGATTACAACGATACTCCTACGGAAGGTCTCTATTCTTCCACGCCATTATCAATGCTGAGAAATGCCGTGGAGCGGGGAGCTAGCGCATTCTTTCCGCAGCCATTGCCGAAAAGATCTCGAATTCAGACCGGCCTCACGAGTCATGTCGTCGAGGCCGTCGTACGAGGAAGCCTGAAGAAAAACATACGGCCTTACATAGAGATTGATCGCTGTCGTTACACAAATCAACTACTTTCGTGTTCTTATAACCATCTTAATAAACGCTTAGTTGTCTACATTAATCGTCTTGATGTCTCTGATGCGAGGGCGGTACTCAAGGACACAGGGGAGGACTTGGGAAAACTCGTAGCGGAGTCGAAGTGGCGGAAACAAGGTGTATCTGTCCGCGATCGAAAGAAGATCAATCAACTCGGACGTTCGAAGCGACTTCATTTTCTTGGTGAAGATGCCATCGCAAGTTGGGGAAAGAAAAAGAAAACTGAGCTCTTGGAAAAGCGAAAGTCAAAGGCGAGCAAGAATAGATCTTCGAAGAGCGCCTTAGAGCTCGCTCGCACGGTTCATAGGCAGAAAATCGACACATGTGACACTGAAGTAATGCATGACGCAGCAGGCAATTTACATCCTGGCCCCGATCCCTTTGGTTTGACAAATATCCCCGACGTACTGATCGCGAAGAAGAAAAAATGACTGCATCGTTCATTAACATGCGCGACATTCTCACGGATTCAAAGTTTCGGGAAGAGCTCTTCTTCCGACATCCGTTGTTCGGAATTGATCATTTCCTCATCACTCCTCCGATAAAGGAGGCTTACCAAGTTATAAGCCGCGCAATTGCTCTTCGCGATTCCGGGGTTTGCTTCCTCGGGCCGTCCGGTATGGGTAAGACTACAACTCTTTCGGCAGTTGCGAGAATGCTCCGTACGAAATACAGCTGGTTGAATATTTATGAGCACGATACAAAGAATCAGCAAATTCCATCGATCCGTGCATTTTTCAAGAGTTATTTGCACACCGTTAATCACACCAAACTGAGCGGTGAAACATTTGATCTCCGTCTACGGCTAACGAATACTATCGTAGACAATGCCCGTCAATCTGGTCATGCCGTTGCAGTTTTATTTGTCGACGAAGCGCAGGCAATGTCCACAATGGATTTTCTTTTCCTAAAGGATGTTTCCAATTCTCTTGCAAGATCTGGAATTTGTTTGGTAACGGTATTGACTGGTCAAAGTCCCGACTTTGATGGAGTGATTCGAAATTTGGTTGGCGAAGGCCGGCTTGACGTGGTCGCGCGCTTTGCTCTCAGGCGCTTCCAATTAAGGGGCTACTCGGAACTAAAGGACATCGAGGAAATATTGGGTGCAATTGACGTTGCCGTATTTCCAGAGGGGAGCTCAATAACGTGGACCCAGTTCTTTTTTCCCCTAGCATTTGAGTCAGGATTTCGCTTAATAAACGAATCCGCTAATTTTCTCAACGCTATAAAAAGAGAAATATCTGCTGAAGGACTGCGCGGATATCCCGCGAGGCCCATCTTTAGCGCACTACGCACGTTCGTGATAGACAATGCCGGGCACGACCGCAGTGACATTCTTTTTCCATCCGACTCGTGGACAAAATCTGTCCAGTCGTCATTACTTTCCAGATCAGTCGAATTGGCAAAGAACGCAAGCAACGGAGACGAGCCGAGCGTGAAGTACTAGTGGTTCGCAGTGAGGCGAAGAGAGATGAAGTCGTTCTCTTTACGTGAGGGACATGTTAGGAGGTCGTATGAGGGCAGATAAAAGAGAGGTTCCGCAAGTTGGTACTAACTGGGCGGGCCTAGATCTAGCGCCACTTCCTCATGAGTCTTGGTACAGCGTGCGATGGAGGTTTTGCTGGCGAAACGGAATTTCAGTTGGTTCAATAAGCACTCAGTTGATTGCAAGTATTTCGAAATGGGAGATTCCTGGGTTCCGCCTTTTTTCGCCCCGTGTTACAAAGAGATCGAACGACTTTGTGTTATTCGACCCCAGTTTTAGATACTGTCCCATTTGCCTTGAGGCAGGTTACCACAGCGTCTGGTTTCAACTGTGTGATCTACTGTAATGACCCAGCGAAACCTGCACAGGTTAGGCTGCTAAAGCGAATACTTCAGCAGGTGTCTTCATTCCCAGCGCCTGGTGCGGACGTCGAGTGTTATAAAAGCCAATCCAGTCAGCAATGACCCGGCTGGCATGCTGCAACGTCTCGAAGCGCTGCCGATGTACGCATTGCTCCTTCAACGTCCTGATCACGCGCTCGATCATGCCG
>NZ_LSTO01000031.1 GCF_002211445.1 Noviherbaspirillum denitrificans
GGCCTTCTTCCACCCATTCCTCGACCTCAGATGGGGGCAAGTCGTACGTCCGGCTCGCCTCCGCTACGCTGGTCTTGCCCTGGATGATCTCGGTCACCAACGCCGCTTTACGCTTGGCTGTCCATCGTTTGAATTCTTCTTCCATTACCGTGCTCATGTGACTTCCTTACAGAATTATCACCTGAGCAGGTTTTCAGTGGGTCATTACACTACCGCTGTGTCCATTACATTCTTGTGAGTTACGTACTGAATGCATGGTATGTGGCGTGCCGACGCCGTATATAGGCGAAGCGACTGGGCCAGGTATTCGGCCCTATCGTTGTTATCATTGTGCCGGTCCGCTCTGTGGCGCCGAGACTTCGCTTATCGAGCATCTGTCTTTGCGTGAGCAACAATCCGAACTGTCGGCAAAAATCGAACCATTTGCCAAGAGTTGGAAAAGCAAAAATCGTCGCGTTCAGTTTGCATTCAATGTTAATTTTCTGGTGTCAGAGTACAGATCGTGGAGCCTTTGGTGCAATCCCTTCCACTTGGAGCAGGCAATTGTTGCTGATTTGTGTGGATTGAACGAAGGTATGCTATCTCCGTTAGCAAATGGATCCATAAAAATAATCTCATGGCGCGTACGCCTACTACCTCGGGTGGAAAATCACTATGTACGTGGGCGGAACTGGTCCATCCGAACTCGGAAGGCCAATGCCGTTTATCGATGCACCATTCGGCGCCTACGAAGGTGGGTCTTCCCCGGGACTGAAAAGACTGCGAAGGAAGAGATACAGGAATTGAATGAAGACGCGGAAAGCGTATGGCTAGGGACTCATCCTCCTGAACAATTGGCCTATATCCTGGTCCGCCGTAGTCTTGAAAGCTACATTAGCCTAAGGACAGCGGGAGAAATTGAACAAGTCTGTCTTGATGATCTTCCAACGGGGTTCGTGTCGCGACTGGAAAAGAGTGTGCCAAGGATTTTATGGCGAGGAGTGGTGCTCGCTCTGTACTCTGTGTACTACGCGACCATTGTTCGGCTTGGTAATACTGGACGAGTACGAATAATTGGCCTGGCGGGAATTTCACCGCTTTTTCCGAGTTGCGTATGGACTACGCCTGACGAGGTCGCCGGCTGTATGATCGTGCCACGTGTGCCGGGACTTTCACTTTACCCTTTGTGCCGTACTGAGGTGCGCCACACGCCTCGTCAATTGTTCGAAGAATACTTTCGAGAGATTGAAAGCCAATTGCATCCCGGAGATATTAATTATTCGGATTTTTTCAGAGGGACTGCACGTTAGACAGCGGTGCGGCCTCCGGCGTCAATTTTTCCAGTTGGCTTCAGTAAATTTTCGACATTATGAGCATAATGTCCGATGCAGTACGTTAACGAAGCAGCCGCGGTACCGACGCTCGCGCTAGAAAACAACGGTCAGATAGCGGCGAGGAAATCAGTAGCACTCGATATGTACGCGCGGAGTGGGCCGAAAACGCTAGAGCGGCGTGTAGCATAGTTCTAGCTTGGCAGCTGCTTCATTAGGCGCCTTGGCATCGATCCACTCAAATCCTGCGATCTCGCCGATTTTCCAGTCCACGCCGTCGGGAATATCAACGACACGAACGTCACATTCTGAACAGAACGTTCGCTTTCCAAGACATGAAACAAGATCAAGAAGCTCTGGATGATGCCGTAGTTGCCGCGGGTATGGGGGGATAACAGCTACCGCGTACGAGGTCAGTGTGCAATGGTCTAGAAGATGGTCATGCGTTGACCCGTCGGAGGTAGAGCAAGCCTTAAGGTGCTCGAATGCTTCTGCAGTTAACCGAAGTCCGTCACCGGAATAGTCAATGACAATTTTCATGTCTTGTCTCCTCGTATGAGCACCAACCTGGAAAACATGATAGCTGGAATTTCGAACTGTGGAAGTACATGACGGTTACGAATCGGATGCCGCCAAAAGATCCACCAGTTCATGCAGCGAAAGGAATCGTCGCACGTGATTAAGCAGTGCTTCAGGTTGTTCCTGGTGCGGGATATGCCGGCAGTTCTCCAAAATGACGGATTCCGCATGCGGAACTGCACGCGTCACCGCGTGGACCTGTTCAAGCGTGCCATATTGGTCTTGCGCTCCCTGGGCCACCATCAAGGGGCAGGTGATACGGGAAAGCCAATGCTCGATGTTCCAGTCGCGATACCTATCGGCGACCCACAGTTCACTCCAACCCCGGAAAACACCGGTTGGATCAGCGTGATGTTCCTTGAGCATCCTGGCGAGACTGCTGCCGTTGAATCCCTGTTGAAGGGTTTTAATGCGCTGCGTCCCCACTTCCTCCACAAATTCGTGCGGCGCGAGCACGATAGTGGCCGCTAACGTGTGCGGAAACATCGCCGAGTGCAGCAGGGCAATCGTTCCGCCGTCGCTATGGCCGAACAAGATCACTTTTTCCTTTTCGGGCTGAATATCCAGAGCCGCGAACAGGGCTGGCAGCATGACCCTGGCTTCGAGCTCGAGGTAATCCGATGGCCAGTTCCCGGTTGGACGTGGCGTCGAGTGTCCATAACCATAGCGTGAAAAAACAAGCCCGCGCGTGTTCGTGGCCCGGCACAGGCGCTGCGGCCAGTCGCCCCACATCGACAACGATCCGAGGCCCTCATGGAGGAAGACGATAAGGGGCGCGCCGTCGTCCGCCGCCAGGATTCGGGCGTATTCAAGCCTGACTCCACGTCCTTCAACCTGTAATTCGACATGTTCTGGCATGGGCGTATCCTTTGTGTCGATCATCGCAATATTGTCGCCGCCGTTCAGGACGCGGCTCCCTTCGGTTTGTTGCCGGATGCGCCGGGCATACGCGGCCGGCTCGCTTCCACCTCCTGCAAGGGGGTGACGCAGCGCATGGTGGTCATTGAGCGGAGGGTCAGCTGGTGATAATCGCGTGTGCCCTGGCGTTTCCATTCAATCTCCTCGTCGCGCAGACTGCGGGCGATGACAGCAGGCGTCCCGATCACGAGGCTGCGCGGCGGCGCGATGAAGTTTGCCTTGACGAAGCTGGAGGCCGCGACAATGCTGCAGGCGCCGATGCTGGCATTATCCATGACCACTGCGTTCATGCCGACCAGCGCGTCTTTGCCGATCCGGCATCCGTGCAGGACCGCGCCGTGGCCGATATGGCCGTCTTCTTCGATGATCGTGTCCGTGTCGAAGAATCCATGCAAGATACAGCCGTCCTGCACGTTTGCTCCCTGTTCCACGATGATCCGTCCGAAGTCTCCCCGCAAGCTGGCAAGCGGGCCAATGTAGCAGTGCGCGCCGATGATGACGTCGCCAATCAAGATGGCGGATGGATGGACAAAGGCCGAAGGATGGACTACAGGTGTCAAACCGTCGATGGCATAGACCTTCAGCATGTGCAAGCTCCTCGTGATTTCAGCAGTCGATTGGATCGGCGTCGTGCCACCGCCGAAGTCAGGCCATGCATCCCGCTGGCGCCGCCGTCAGCACGCCCGCCCGCATCGCCTGCGACTGGAGCACCGGAACGCCATTACGAATGGCCGTCATTTCGGCCAGGATGGCGATTGCGATTTCAGGCGGCGTGCGGGCGCCGATATGCATGCCGATCGGGCCGTGCAGGCGGCCAATTTCTTCGTCCGTCAAATCGAACAGGGCGAGCCGCTCGCGGCGTTTGTCGTTGTTGGCGCGGGACCCGATCGCGCCGACGTAGAAGGCAGGCGACTTCAGCGCTTCCAGCAGGGCCATGTCGTCAAGCTTCGGGTCGTGGGTCAGGGTAACGACTGCGCTGTGTGCGTCGAGTTGCAGCCGCAGCAATAAATCGTCCGGCATTTCGCGGGACAATTGCACACCTTCAACGTCCCATTCATCCAGGTATTCCTCACGCGGATCACAGACGACGACTTCATAGTCGAGGCTTCTTGCCATTTCAGCCACATAACGGGAGACCTGGGCGGCGCCGACAATGATCAGGCGATAGCGTGGGCCGTGCACGGTGACCAGGTGCCGATCATTCACGACAAGGCTCGCTACCCGGGCACCATGGTTCAGCGTGACCGTGCCCGATTCCAGGTCCAGTTCGCGGGTGACCAGGCCTTGCGAAAGTACCGCATCAAGGAGCGGCCGAAGTCGGGATGCTGGTGTGACATGCTCCAGCACAATTTCCATTGTTCCGCCGCATGGCAGGCCAAACCTGTGCGCTTCTTCCGCTGAAATACCGTAAGTCAGCTTTTTCGCCGCCGTTTCCCGGTAGTGCCCCTCTCGGATCTTCCAGATCAGGTCGTCTTCGATGCAGCCTCCCGAAATGGAGCCGCGCACATGTCCATCGTCACGGATGACCATCATCGAACCCACCGGTCGCGGCGCCGATCCCCACGTCCTGACTACCGTCGCGAGCAAGGTGTAACGATCGCTCTCAGACCACTCAATTGCGGCCTTCAGTACTTCCAGGTTCACGCTATCCATGATTGCTCCTTACTTGAGGCTGTGTCCTGCGCGGACGGTCAGCACTTTCATCTCTCGCCTTAAAGTCTATTTATGAAATCAAATAATGTAAACCGCTAAACCACGCTCTCCCCCAATAAATAAAATATCAAATGGCACTTGAAATCATTTTTTCTGCCGTGTATAGTCCACTTATGCAAGTAACTAGGCGCCACGATGAAAAGCTGGGCGTGTTTCAAAATAGAAAGGAGAGGGGTGTGCTGAACTTCGAATTCCAGGCTCCGCGCTCGACGCTGGTGGGAGCGGGCGCTTCCGGGCGGCTCGGTGAGCTTGCCGGCAAGCTGGGCTGCCAATCGCTGCTGCTGATGACGGACAAGGGCGTGGAGGCGGCAGGGTTGCTGGAGTCCGCGCTGGCTGCACTGAAGAAGGCGGGCATGGCGGTGCAAGTCTATTCTGACGTGCAGGCCGACCCGCCGGAGGC
>NZ_LSTO01000032.1 GCF_002211445.1 Noviherbaspirillum denitrificans
GCAGGCGACGGCGGCCGACACGCCGGCGAACCTGTCCGTCAGCCTCGGCGACTACAAGATCATCCGCCGCAACGGCGCGGTCGTCGGCTTCGAGCCGTCGAAAATCTCCATCGCCATGACCAAGGCCTTCCTTGCCGTGAACGGCGGGCAGGGCGCGGCATCTGCCCGCGTGCGCGAGCTGGTCGAGCAGCTGACCAATGGCGTGGTGTCCGCGCTGGTGCGCCGCCAGCCGGCCGGCGGCACTTTCCATATTGAAGATGTCCAGGACCAGGTCGAGCTGGCGCTGATGCGCTCCGGCGAGCATGACGTCGCCCGCGCCTATGTGCTGTACCGCGCCAAGCGCATGGAAGAGCGTGCACAGCAGCAAGCGGCCAAGGCCGTCGACGCCCCCCAGCTGCACGTCATCGAAAACGGCCAGAGCCGTCCGCTCGACCTCGATCAGGTGCGTACCCTGATCTCCTCCGCCTGTGTCGGCCTCGAAAAGCATGTCGATGCCGAAGCGATCCTGGCCGAGACCGTCAAGAATCTGTACGACGGCGTGCCCGTCGAAGAGCTGCACAAGTCCGCCATCCTGGCTGCCCGCGCGCTGATGGAAAAGGACCCGGCCTACAGCAAGGTCACCTCCCGCCTGTTGATGCACACCATCCGCAAGGAAGTGTTCGGCCAGGAAGTCGCCCAGGCCGACGCGCAGCAACACTATATTGATTACTTCCCGAAATTCATCAAGAAGGGCATCGCCGCCGACCTGCTGGACGACAAGCTGTCGCAGTTCGACCTGAAGAAATTGGCCGACGCCATCAAGCCGGAACGCGACCTGCAGTTCGGCTACCTCGGCCTGCAGACGCTGTACGACCGCTACTTCCTGCACATCCAGGGCACCCGCATCGAAATGCCACAGGCCTTCTACATGCGCGTCGCGATGGGCCTGGCGCTCAACGAAATCGACCGCGAAGCCCGCGCCATCGAGTTCTACAACCTGCTGTCGTCCTTCGACTTCATGAGCTCGACGCCGACGCTGTTCAACTCCGGCACCCAGCGTTCGCAGCTGTCTTCCTGCTACCTGACCACCGTGTCGGACGACCTGGAGGGCATCTACGAAGCCATTAAAGAGAACGCGCTGCTGGCCAAATTCGCCGGCGGCCTCGGCAATGACTGGACCCCGGTGCGCGCGCTCGGTGCCCATATCAAAGGCACCAACGGCAAATCGCAGGGCGTGGTTCCGTTCCTGAAAGTGGTGAACGACACCGCCGTCGCCGTGAACCAGGGTGGCAAGCGCAAGGGCGCGGTATGTGCCTACCTGGAAACCTGGCACATGGACATTGAGGAATTCCTCGACCTGCGCAAGAACACCGGCGACGACCGCCGCCGCACCCATGACATGAACACCGCGAACTGGATTCCCGACCTGTTCATGAAGCGCGTGATGGAAAAAGGCGAGTGGACCCTGTTCTCGCCGTCCGACGTCCCGGACCTGCACGACAAGTTCGGCCGCGCTTTCGAGGAAGCCTACCTCGGCTACGAAGCCAAGGCGGCCCGTGGCGAGCTCAAGTTGTTCAAGAAGATCCAGGCGCTCGACCTGTGGCGCAAGATGCTGTCCATGCTGTTCGAGACCGGCCATCCGTGGATCACGTTCAAGGACCCGTGCAACATCCGTTCCCCGCAGCAGCATGTCGGCGTCGTCCACAGCTCCAACCTGTGCACCGAGATCACGCTCAACACCAACGATTCCGAAATCGCGGTCTGCAACCTCGGTTCGGTCAACCTGCCGGCACACATGAAGGATGGCAAGCTCGACCACGCCAAGCTGCAGAAGACCATCCGCACCGCGATGCGCATGCTCGACAACGTGATTGATATTAACTATTACGCCGTCAAGAAAGCGCGCGATTCCAACCTGCGCCACCGTCCGGTCGGCATGGGCATCATGGGCTTCCAGGACTGCCTGCACATGATGCGCGTGCCGTACGCATCGGCGGAAGCGGTGGAGTTCGCCGACCGCTCGATGGAAGCCGTCTGCTACTACGCCTACTGGGCATCGACTGAACTGGCGGAAGAGCGCGGCCGTTACAGTTCCTACCAAGGTTCGCTGTGGGACCGCGGCATCCTGCCGCAGGATTCCCTGAAGCTGCTGGCCGAAGAGCGTGGCGGCTACCTGGAAGTCGACACATCGGAAACCATGGACTGGGCCTCGCTGCGCGACCGCATCAAGACACACGGCATGCGCAACTCGAACTGCGTGGCGATCGCGCCGACGGCGACGATCTCCAACATCATCGACGTGTCCGCCTGCATCGAGCCGACCTATCAGAACCTGTACGTGAAGTCGAACCTGTCCGGCGAATTTACCGAGATCAACGAGCACCTGGTGCGCGATCTCAAGGCACGCGGACTGTGGGACGAAGTGATGGTTGCCGACCTGAAGTACTTCGACGGCAGCCTGGCCAAGATCGACCGCATCCCGCAAGACCTGCGCGAGATCTACGCCACCGCGTTCGAAGTCGATCCGAAGTGGCTGGTGGAAGCCGCGTCGCGCCGCCAGAAGTGGATTGACCAGGCGCAATCGCTCAACATCTACATGGCGGGTGCCTCCGGCAAAAAGCTCGACGAGACCTACAAGCTCGCCTGGCTGCGCGGCCTGAAGACCACCTACTACCTGCGTACCATCGGCGCGACCCACGCCGAGAAGTCGACCACCAAGGCCGGCGCGCTCAACGCGGTGTCCGCCAACATGGGTTCCGCCGCCACCGCATCGGCCGCTGCCGAACCGATGGCGATCCCGACCGAAGTCGCGGGTCCGGTGTGCACACTGCGTCCCGGCGACGCTGGCTTCGAAGAGTGCGAAGCCTGCCAGTAACACTGCGCATGTGAACGGCGCGGCATCTCCGCCGCGCCGTTTCCTTGAACATCACGCAACGACAACTACAATACCCTCTGTAAGGAAGAACACCATGCTAAGTTGGGATGACGAAGCAACCCCGGTCGCAAAACCCGCTCAAGCTCCGCAACCGCAGCCGGCGCTCGCCGCCGTGACGTCTCCGGTCCTGCGTCCTAGCGCGTCCGACATCGCCCTGAATCCGGCGCTCGTCGCCAAACCACAATCCTCCGCGGGCGCCGAAACCCGCCGCGTGAATGCCGCCGACAAGCGCATCATCAACGGCCAGACCGACGTCAACCAGCTGGTCCCGTTCAAGTACAAGTGGGCATGGGACAAGTACCTTGCCGGTTGCGCGAACCACTGGATGCCGCAGGAAATCAACATGCAGCGCGACATCGAGCTGTGGAAGAACCCGAACGGACTGACCGAAGACGAGCGTCGCGTCATCAAGCGCAACCTCGGCTTCTTTGTCACTGCCGACTCGCTCGCCGCCAACAACATCGTGCTGGGCACCTACCGCCACATCACCGCGCCGGAGTGCCGCCAGTACCTGCTGCGCCAGGCATTCGAGGAAGCAATTCATACCCACGCATACCAGTACATCGTCGAGTCGCTCGGTCTCGACGAGGGCGAGATCTTCAACGCGTACCACGAGGTTGCGTCGATCCGCGACAAGGACGAGTTCCTGATTCCCTTCATCGACGTGCTCACCAATCCGGAATTCAAGACCGGTACCGTCGAAGCGGACCAGACACTGCTGCGTTCGCTCATCGTGTTTGCATGCCTGATGGAAGGATTATTCTTCTATGTCGGCTTCACGCAGATCCTCGCGCTCGGTCGTCAAAACAAAATGATGGGAGCAGCGGAGCAGTACCAGTACATCCTGCGTGATGAATCGATGCACTGCAATTTCGGGATCGATCTCATCAACACGATCAAGCTCGAGAACCCGCACCTGTGGACTGCAGAGTTTCGCGAAGAGATCAAAGCGTTGTTTTTGCGTGCGGTAGAGTTGGAATATCGCTACGCAGAGGATACAATGCCGCGTGGAGTACTCGGATTGAATGCACCAATGTTCAAAGGGTACCTGCGATTCATCGCGAATCGCCGCGCACAGCAGATCGGACTCGATCAGCTGTTCCCGCAGGAAGAGAATCCCTTCCCGTGGATGAGCGAGATGATCGATCTGAAGAAGGAGCGCAACTTCTTCGAGACTCGAGTGATCGAATACCAGACCGGTGGTGCACTGAACTGGGAATGAACAAGATCAGATCCCGAGTCGATAGCGTCAAGCGGATGGAGAGACAGCAGTCGACTCACCATCGGTAAGCAGGAAGAGACTGCAACACCGAGAGGTTACAACCGAACTTAATGGACAGTAGACGAACGACTCGATCTTCTGTGATTCAGCCGCTTACCCCGACGCTGTCGGGCAAGGCGGCTTTTTCTTTGAAAAACCTGTTGGGTTTTCAGAAACAGTATTCCCACGCCGGCTTTGCTGCCGGCGTTTTTTTTGGCTTCGCGGTTCGCAGCGCCGTTTGAGCGCGCGGCCAGGACCTCCATCACCGCCGACGCGCGGCGGTGAATTCAAGAAGAGAGGGCGTAGCTGAATGAGGCTGAAGTGCTGCATGTGTGAGGTGATGCAGCAGTTCAGCTGGTGCCGAATTCATTAGCGCAAACAGAAGTGTGCTTGTGCCGATGAATAATCCGCGTGGATCATCGCGATGGTCGATGCGGGTTTCCAACCTCGTAGTTTGAACTTTCTCATCACGTGAAGGAGAAACAAATGGCAACAGCAAAGAAACCCGCTGCTAAGAAAGCAGCCGCGGCGAAGAAGCCGGCAGCAGCCAAAAAGGCAGCAGCTCCGAAGAAGGCCGCAGCAGCCAAGAAGCCGGTAGCGAAGAAGGCAGCAGCAGCCAAGAAGCCGGTAGCGAAGAAGGCAGCAGCAGCCAAGAAGCCGGTAGCAAAGAAGGCGGCAGCAGCCAAGAAGCCGGTAGCAAAGAAGGCAGTAGTAGCCAA
>NZ_LSTO01000033.1 GCF_002211445.1 Noviherbaspirillum denitrificans
ACTGCCATATTATTGAGACCGGCAATGATTCCTGGCGCTTCAGGCACAGTGAATCGACGCGGAAGACATCCCCCAGAAAGGGCTCGAAGAAGGGAGAAACAGGACTAGCGACCGAAGACTTATCCACAGCAGCGTAGCCGTCTACGCATAAAAAGGGTGGGTCAAAATTCGATGAAAATCGTGGGTCACTTTTACGTGAACATCAACAGTCACCATCCACGACTACTACAGTGACCCCACGAAGAGGACCGATCGCCACATTGACATAGCTTTGGTTGATGCCAATGGCAACCTAGACGTCATCGAGATCAAGAAACCTTTCGACGACAAAATTCTTCGCAAGAGCCTTTACCGCGATAATAGCATCCCAACCTCCGAACTTAGTGGCAGCATCATGCAGGCAGAAAAGTATCTCTTCCATCTGTCGAAATGGGGCGTCAAAGGTGAAGAGACACTCACGAAAAAGTATGCTGCGGAGCTGCCAAAGAGCATGAAGATCCGCATTTCCAATCCTAAGGCGATCATCATAGTCGGCCGCGATCAGATCGGCGGTGCGGAAATGTCTGGCAGTCAGTTGCTGGACTTCGAGATAATCAAGCGCAAGTACGCAAATATGATGGACATCATCACATACGATGACCTGCTACGACGGCTCAACAACACCATTGTTGCGCTTGGTGGGTGATGGATTGTGTTTGACCGGCCCGCCTTCCTCTCGCAGTACGCACCGCCGCCTGTGTGAAGGCATTGTCACAAGGTTCAATTGGCGGGACTCGGCAACGAGGAATGTCTGCAATGTGTCGTTCTCGTTGATATGCGTCACGACGACCCGCAGGAAACTCGCGCACATTTGTCGCCCGTGGAAGCGCACCTCCCCACAGCGTTCGACCAAAAGTGGACTTTTGCCGATTCCCCACCAATGTCCCGGTCGCAGCTGGGAGCGGCCTCCCTTGCAATCGGATTAATACGGACCATGCCTAGGCCCACTCGAGATCCGCCGCCGGCTTCCAATAGGGCAAGGTCGACATCCCTGGGTCGTCGAGCACGATTGCGACGCTCTGTTGTGCTCGTGTGATCGCCACATAGAAGCTTGAAGCAGCGATGGCATCCATATAGGTGCCGGCTCGAAGAAAGTTCATGATCTTGGACGTCGGCGCAATCAGTACTCGGGGAAACGTTGCGCCCTTGGAAACCTTGAAGTTCATAAAATCCAGCGTCAGATTCTTCGCTGATGCGGCCGAGTGACGCAAACTCTGGGGGCGGTATTGCGTCACATACGCGTGGACATGCTCGGCGCGGACAAGAAATACGCCGTCATGACCCGTCGTATGGTCATTCTTGGAGACGGTATACGGAAAGGCCCAGGACGGATCAAAGATCGTGTCCGAGAACGCCGCGATTTTCGGGTGACACCGCCAAGTGACCGCGCTCTCCTCTATCGCCAGGAGTCCCTTCTTCTCACGACTCCTGAACCAGCTGATCGCCTCAGCATAGGCGTACTTCTTATTCTTCGCGCTGCGCGCGTTGGTGGAGAGTACCGCTTGGCGGATATCACCGACCATCCAGAGGTCAACGGCGGAGTCCAGAAGAGCATCAACGATTTCCCAATCATAGGCGCTGAGGTCCTGTACCTCATCGATGAGGATCTCATCGTAGATGCCTTCTAGCCTGCTGATCAGAGCGCCTTGGCTCGCCGCAATCAACTCGAACGCCAGACGCCCGAGTTCGCTTCTGTAGACCGCGCCGCTCTTGTCGAGAAAGCGGGTTTTGCCGGTTGCCATTCGGGGTGGCATGCCGTCAAAGTTGAAGCCCAGCACACGCTCGCCGGGGAACTTGAATGGCAGGAAGGGTTTCGCGAAGTGCCGCAAGAGGAATGTGAACCAGCCGAGCACTTCGATGTTTAAATGGTCGCCAGCGTAGTGGGCAAGGCGTTCCTGAAGCTCGAACTGGTTCTTTTGCGTGTAGGTCAGGGCAAGAACGCGCCGCTCACACGGCAGTTTCGCGCAGTGCTCGACGATGCCTTGGGTCTTGCGAGAGCCTGCGACCGCCAGGGTCAACCGCTTAGCCATGGATAAATTGCGCGGCTTGGAGCATGTATGCCGGAGGCGTGAACTGTTCCGAAGAGCTCGCGATGCGCAAGGCGGCCTCGGTCTTCTCGCGCGACATCCACGTTCCGACGTCCGCCTTGTCCGTGATTCCGAGAATGGTCCGCAGCTGCGCCTCGCCGCAGTGATGAATCATCTGCGGCTCCAGTGTCCTGCCATGAGCCACTTCGCCAATGAATACTTCACGGGAGCCAGGCTTGAGCCACTGTGCCAGCGGCTTGCGAAGCTCTTCCGACTCGATGCCGTCGTTATCGCGAAGTGCTGCGACTTTCTTACCCAGGCGCTCGCACAACTCTAGTCCTCTGCCCAGCGACAGGCCCCGCATGCTCAGGACATCAATCCCGCACTCCATGGGCCGCTTGCCATGAAGGTCCTTGAACACCCGCTCGAAGACGATTTCGTCAGAGGGGCCCTCGACGAGAACAATTCTGTCGGCCAGGACGATGCGCAGGGTGTCGAATCCCGGTAGCTTCTTGAAGTACCTTACCGTCTCCGGATCCAACTCGTTGAGTTTCACGGGAGCGGTGGGGCCCAGGAACTGCAAGGCCTCAAGCCCAAGTCGATTCAGCACGCTCGAACTGTGAGTGGTGATGAAGAGCTGTTGGTCGTCGCTGGTCAGCGTTTCCATCCTGTGCAGAAGCCTCGTCAGGCTGGTGTGGCTCAGGTGGTTCTCGGGCTCCTCGATCATGACGAACTTGGCTCGGCCCGCATGCTTATTCATCGCCAGTGCGATCTTGATCGCAGACTGCTGCCCTTGCCCGGCCATTGCGAAAGGAACGCCATCGACGTGGGGGGCCACCGACTCCTCCCAAGACGTGCGTGTGGTCTGATCCATTGCCAGGGAGATCGGCTGCTCATGCAGTGTTGAATGAAGCTTGCCGATGCGCTCATTCACGCTCTTGAACGCAGTATCTGACAGTACCGCCTTGTAGTCTCGGTATTGGCGGGAAATGTTTGCTCGCTCATGGTGTTCGAGCTGACTGCCCAAGATCTGGCGCAGGTGATAGTCGACGCCACTTGTGCTTCGAACGGTGCGTGCGTCAATGACCGCGGTCGCCAACACTCGCGGGCGCATGATCAACTCGCGGTCCGCGAACGTCCTCCACTCTACGCGGTACCACTCGATCGGCAAGAGGGACGAGGGCGCCTTCGCCCACGCTTGCAGCTCGGCCAAATAGTCCTGATTGGGAATGCAACGAAATCGAACGCCTGGACATGCGTTGGTAGGCGTGTCTGAGTTATGAGCCCCACACAATTCCTGCAGCTCCGGGACGTTTTCGAGGAACACCTCAATGTCGATTTCCGGAAACCGTTGGGGTTCGCCGCGCTTCCTCTTCGCGATGAAGTCGGCCACCACGCCCGTGTTGAACCAGTGGGGATTGAGCTCTTCGGCGGCGCTTCGCCCGTTGATGCGCCCCGTCAGCGCAAGAACGATGGACTCCATGAGCGTGGACTTACCTGACTCGTTCGCGCCGACGATGAGGTTGAGCTTGCGGTTCGGGTAGATCGTCAGGTCGCGATGGATGCGGTATCCGCGGACACGAATCTTCTTTATCACGAGGTCTCCAAGTGCACATAGTGCTTCCGATGGCAGAAGTTGGCTCTTCTAGAGCCTTTTTCTGCATAGAACCTTGTGAGTATATCGTCAAAATCTGGCTACTATTGCAAGTTGACAAGACAGGGTCTACGGCCCTCTTCAAGGTATACAGAGCATTGACACCAGGTCAGCGGTTGTGCGGTTTGGGGCGAGTATTCCCGTTCTCTGTTGGAAGCCGAAAGTCTCGAAGCTGGGGGATAGCTGCCTGTACCGAGGCAACGACCGCCAGACAAAATCGGCTATTAGCTGCCGTTCACACCGTTTCTCGAGTGTGAATAATTCCTGTGAGCAATGTATGGTATAAAAGACACACCCCTCTGCCGCCTGCTCCACGACGAGGCTGTCAGTTCTGATAAGTGAAGTTAGACGTCTGAAAAAGCGACATGCTCGATCTCGGCTCAACTGAATTTGTTCTTGCAAACCCTAGCTATCCTGAACAGGAACTGCGACGTCTTTCGTCTTCGCTATTTGATTCGTGGGAAGCCTTCGTCGATCTATCTGTCACAATCCCAGACTACTCGCTGTTCCTTCAGGTCGAAGAGGGGTCCATAAAGGGGCGCGCAACAATTGGTGCGGCTTTGACGGCGTTTTACTTTGGGATCGGAAACTATGGCGACTTCATTTCCGGGCTCAAGACAATAGGTGAGCAGGTGAGTGCCACTGGCGACTATTTGTCAGAGCAAGCGGGCCAGGTCTTTTCGTGTCCTCCGTCACGCGCCGCGTCAAAGAAGCGGGGCGGATCGCTCGCTGCACTTCAGCGGCTTTTCGTTCGTGTCCAGAAGGGTGAGCTAACGCCCGAGGAAGCGATGATCCGCGCAGAGACCCTTTTAGGAGACGAAGCAGCGACGGAACCAGACTTCATGCGCGAGCTTGCGGACGCATTGCTCAAGTGTCCTCGATACCATCAGCAACAACCATTGCCGTATCTGGGTAAGCGTTCGGCCATCGCGTATTGGCAGCGAGATCTAAGGCGGTAGGAGTTCAGGCGGCGGGTTGCCAGCGATGCGGAAGCAGGTCGTCGATGCGACTGGCTGGCTGAGTCGGCAGCCGTTCCAGGATATCCCGGAGGTACAGGTAAGGGTCATGCCCGTTGAGCCGGGCGGAATGGATCAAGCTCATCACCGCCGCGGCCCGCTTGC
>NZ_LSTO01000034.1 GCF_002211445.1 Noviherbaspirillum denitrificans
CGTCGCCCACCCGCACATCGGTCGTCGGCACCGCTTATCAAGTCGGCTTGTCGCTTCCCGCATTCGAGCTGGATTTCTTCGGTCGCGTGCGCAGCCTCAACGACGCCGCGCTGTCGCAATACCTGGCGACCGAAGAAGCGCGCCGCGCCGCCCACATCAGCCTCGTCGCCGAGGTCGCCAAGGCTTACCTGTCCGAGCGTGCGCTGGCGGAGCAGGAAGAACTGGCCCGCCGCACCTTCACATCGCGCGAATCCGCGTACAAGCTCGCGCAGCAACGCTTCGAAGTCGGCGCATCCTCCGCGCTCGACCTGCGCCAGAATGAAATCCTGGTGCAAAGTGCACGCGCCTCGCTGGCAACCCTGCAACGCCAGCGCGCCCAGGCCATCAATGCGCTGACGCTGCTCGTTGGCCGACCCTTGAACGACCTGCCGCAAGCACTTCCGCTGTCGTCCCAGGGCATCGTCGCCGAACTCCCGGCAGGCCTGCCGTCCGACCTGCTCGCGCGTCGTCCGGACATTCGCGCCAGCGAACAACGCCTGAAGGCATCCAACGCCAACATCGGCGCAGCGCGCGCCGCCTTCTTCCCGCGGATTAGCCTTACCGCGGGGATCGGCAGCGCCAGCGGCGAGCTGTCCGGCCTGTTCGATGCCGGCACCCGCGCCTGGTCGTTCGTGCCGCAACTCGTGCTGCCCATCTTCGACGCCGGCCGCAACCGCGCCAACCTCAGCGTCGCGGAAGTGCGCAAGGACATCGCGATCGCAGATTACGAGAAGGCGATCCAGGTCGCCTTCCGCGAGGTGGCGGACGCGCTGGTCGCACGCGGCGCCATCGACGAACAGATCGATGCGCAGGCGCGCGTGCTGGACGCACAGCGGGAACGCATGAAGCTGGCGGAGCAGCGTTATCAGAACGGTGTCGCCAGCGCACTCGACGTGCTCGATGCCCAGCGTGAACTGTTTTCTGCGGAGCAATCGCTGGTGCAGGCGCGCTTGCTGCGGTTGACAAATGCGGTGGATCTGTATCGCTCGCTTGGGGGGGGGCTGAAGGAGACGGCGGCGGGGTAACCGTCTGCCGGCTTATTGGCCAATAATTGCCGCCGAACCGAACACCTGAAGCTGCGCGTTCTCTGAAGGGGCAGTGGTCAGGGTAAAGAGCATTTTTCGCGACGCGTCCGGAAGCGTCCACTCGTAGGCGACGGTATGGGTCTGGCCATTGGTTGGTGTTTGATCCAGCTCGTCTCTGACTTGTCTTGCCGCGAAGGGAGCGGGAGGGCTGGCTACCAGCTTGGTGAACAATCTCTTCGCCGCCTCGGTGTCTGCCCGGCGGGCATACACCATGCAGACGCTTTTCCCGGCAGGCAGCGCAAGCACGAAAAGTCCGTGTTTATCGGAAATGGGCCAGGCATCGCCGATCTGGTAGGCAAGGAATGGCGCGGCCTTTTCGAGCGGGAGCTTGGGCATTGGCGCCAACCTGGCTCGGAGCCCTGCGAGATTTGCCAGCTCCTTCATGCAGAGCGATGCGTAAATATTGGCGAATGCGTTGGCCTGGTCTTCTCCCTCGCTGGCGATGCAACTAGTTGAAACCAGACCAAGCGCAAGTATGGCGGCGGCAAGTTTAAGCATCGTGAGCTCCGAAAAATCCAGGGACGGAAACCGGCGAATTGTCAGGTCTCTTCACCAAGATGAGCATCGATAAGCGGGGCGACATCAGCAGCAAAGGTGCTGGCGAGATCGTGTTCGCCACCCGGCAATATGTGTAATTTAGCGCGCGGCAGCAACGAAGCCAAGCGCTCGCCGGCGCCCACGGGGCTGATGGGATCCGCATCGCCCCACAAGAGCAGCGTCGGGATGTGAAGCTCCGGAAGCTTTGTCGTCAAATCTTCCTGGTATGCGGAGAACCAGCGCGGCAGCGAAGGATGGGCTGCGAGGAACGAAGCGCGCCAGTCTTGTGCGCCATGTTTTCTCATATCGATTCCGCCTGAAGTGACGCTCAAGACCAGGTGGGTGACGAGATCCGGCTTTTCCAATGCGGCACGGATGGCGACTACGCCGCCCATTGATTGCGCGATCAGTGCGGTAGGCTGATTTATTTGGGAGACGACTTTGGCGACCAGGTCATCGATTCCCTTGACTTCCGGGTCGGGTGGCGTGGAGCCGAAGCCTGGCCATCCGATGTGGATTTTTGGGGCTGGGTGGGCGAGTCGATCGGCAACGGGCAGCCACAGTTCGGTTCGGCCTAATGCGCCGGGAAGAAATAGGAGTTGGGAGTGCATGGTTGAGTGCGAGACAGGCCCGGATTTTCGAGAACCGTCCGTCTCAGCGTGCAAGTTCCGACACATATTGTTTGTAAGTCCCTTCCGTCTCATTGACAAGCTCCCATGCACGCTTGTAGCAAGCCGACGGCAGCTGGCTGTCGATGGCAATGACCTGGGCCAGCTCCTGCGTGGCACCTAGCGACAGTAACACGGCTTTTTGCAGCGCGAGCAGGTGAAGGTGATTGCGCACGCAGCGAGACTCGCCTTTGCGCTCTCGAAGAAGCGCAGAGCCGGCCGGCGTATGCCGATGGACGAAGCCGTGCAGGATTTCGTGGAAAGCAGTGTCCGCCTTGTACCGCAAGGGAACGGCCTGCGGCGTGAAGGAGCGAAGCGCGAAGCGCATGTTGACACTTGGCTCCACCATGGATTGCGACGGGGTGTCGCAGAGGGTAAGCCTGACTGCACGAGGAGTCTCAACGGTCTTGCCAGTCAACGCCGTAACCGCGTCCAACATTGGCGGCGCGACGGAATTCCACAAAGACACAAACTCTGGCAACCGGGCATGCAGCTCGGCCGCCCACTCGGCGCGAATTTGGTAGTTGTGTTGTTCGGCGCACTGGGCGTCGGTACTCTCGCTGTAGATGAGATCAATCTGACTTGGCGAAGCAGAAGCGCGTGCCGGGAGCCAGAGCACAAGGCAAAGAGCGATGAGGAGCGGGCGCACGCGTCGATGGCACCGACGAAGATCAGCGCTTGTCAGAAAACGCAGCTGAGCGACAGCCCGCTGGACCAGATCGGCACATCCCTTATTCGACACGGTGGCAGACCGCTTCAACGCGGTTACCAAAAGGATCCAGCAGGAAGGCGGCGAAATAGCCCTCATGATATTGAGGACGAAGCCCAGGAGCGCCATCATCCTTACCGCCAGTCGTCAGGCCTGCCGCGTAAAAGGCGTTGACCTGCGCTCGGGAGGTCGCCTTGAAACACCAATGCCGCTTTTCATCGACATTGGCTGTCGCGGATTCATAGATGGCCAGGTAAGTATGGAAGGGTTCTGATGCGTTACATCTGGCGCCGTAACCCAGGGCCGCCGGTCGATCATAGACCTTGTCGACGCCGAGAGCGGCCATTATCGCGTCATAGAAGGGACGTGCGATGTCGATGCTGGGTACGGAAATGGAAACGTGGTCGAGTACGAGCATGGAACTCTCCAACTTGATTCATACGGACGCTCCTTGAACCGCATGAACGGCATCGGGGGAACTTGTCATTCGGATTCAGGGACAAGTCTTGCAGTCAGGCAGATGGATTATTGCGAGACATCGTATCGCAGAGCGGCGAATCATTGAATGATTCCTTTGGCCTGCAATGCCTCCCGCGTTATCTTCTGACGCAATGGCAACGCGTCCTGAGATGCGGCGTCGAGGTTCAACGCGAAGAACCAGGTTCCTTTTTCTTTTGTCTCGACATACCCGACATACCAGCCGACCTGTGGAGAGACGCTGGTTGCCCATCCCGTCTTGGCGCGGATCGCGTATTGCGGGGTCTGGTCGACAAGCATGATGCGACGAAGGGTATCGTAAGACGAACTCCGGAAAGGCAAGGAACGGCGATATATCTGCTTCAGGAGATCGACCTGCTCAGTCGCGCTCGCCTTCAATGAACCGTCCAGCCAGAACGTGGTTTCTTCGAATGGTCTCTTGAGTTCGCCGTATGTAATGGCAGTCAAATATTTCTCGTACTTTGCCGCGCCGACTCTTCGAGCGATATGCTGGAAGCACCACACGCACGATGTCCTGAAGGCGCTATCCAGCGTTTGATCGTGGTTCCAGTCGGCGATTTCCCTTGATATGCCGTCCCACTTGAACTCGTCGCTATCGGAAATCGCTTGTTCCTCAAGCCCGATGAGCGTGTTCAGGATCTTGAACGTTGATGCAACCGGGACTCTCTCTCCCGACCGTTGGTCTTCGTGGGTGAAGGCTTCACCGCCTTCAAGCGGTGTGATAACGATCGTGCCTTTGACACCGGCCTGGGTAAAGAGGCCGGCAAGCACGGCATCTTCCGCCCGCGCGACGGGCGTGGCCAACAGCAAGCCGCAGAAAACGGGTAACAGGAAACGTGACATGCGCCGCAGCGTCCAGGGTACTGAGTCGTGTATCGAAGAGGAGGGCGCGGGTGCCGCCAATGAGCATGGGTACGTCAGTGGCGGGATGCGGCCATCACCGCTGCAAAGCCGATGAAGGCGCCGCCGGTGAGGCGGTTGAAGGTCTTCAGCACTGGCGCGCGGCGCAGGTAGGCGGCGAGCCGGTGGCCGCTGCCGCCATACACCATG
>NZ_LSTO01000035.1 GCF_002211445.1 Noviherbaspirillum denitrificans
CCGGCTCGGGAACGGCGGATCGCGTCGGACACCGCCACAATCGCTTCGTGCTGACCGACGACGCGCTTATGCAATTCCTCTTCCATGTGCAACAGCTTGTCACGCTCGCCTTGCATCATCTTGGACACCGGAATGCCGGTGGCGCGTGATACGACTTCCGCGATTTCTTCGGCCCCGACCTGGGTGCGCACTAGCTTGGGCTTGTCTTTAGTGGATTCACCACTAACGGCTTGCTTCAATTGCGCTTCCAATTGCGGCAAGGTGCCGTATTGAAGTTCGGACATTTTCTGCCAATCGCCTTTGCGCTTGGCTTCTTCCATTTGCAAGCGGACCTTTTCGATTTCTTCCTTGATGTGCTGGCTGCCCTGGACCGCTGCCTTCTCGGCTCTCCATATTTCTTCCAGATCGGCGTATTCGCGTTCGAGCTTGCTGATCTCTTCTTCAATCAGGCCCAGGCGCTTTCGTGACGCTTCATCCGTCTCTTTGCGCACCGCTTCGCGTTCGATTTTCAACTGGATCAGGCGGCGGTCCAGCTTGTCCATCACTTCCGGCTTCGAGTCGATTTCGATCTTGATCTTCGAGGCCGCCTCGTCGATCAGATCGATCGCCTTGTCCGGCAGGAAGCGGTCGGTGATGTAGCGGTGCGACAGTTCCGCCGCGGCGACGATGGCCGGGTCGGTGATGTCTACGCCATGGTGCACTTCATACTTTTCCTGCAGGCCGCGCAGGATGGCAATGGTCGCCTCCACGCTCGGCTCATCGACCAGGATTTTCTGAAAGCGCCGTTCCAGCGCAGCATCCTTTTCGACGTACTTGCGGTATTCGTCCAGCGTGGTCGCGCCCACGCAATGCAGTTCGCCGCGCGCCAGGGCCGGTTTCAGCATGTTGCCGGCATCCATGGCGCCTTCGGCCTTGCCGGCACCAACCATGGTATGCAGCTCGTCAATGAAGACGATGGTCTGTCCTTCATCCTGTGCCAGCTCTTTCAATACCGCCTTGAGCCTTTCCTCGAATTCGCCGCGGTACTTGGCGCCGGCCAGCAGCGCCGCCATATCGAGCGACAGCACGCGCTTGCCCTTGAGGCTGTCGGGTACTTCGTCATTGACGATGCGTTGCGCCAGGCCTTCAACGATGGCCGTCTTGCCCACGCCCGGTTCACCGATCAGCACCGGATTGTTCTTGGTGCGGCGCTGCAAGACCTGGATGGCGCGGCGGATTTCATCGTCGCGGCCGATCACCGGGTCAAGCTTGCCGAGGCGCGCCCGCTCGGTGAGGTCAAGCGTGTATTTCTTCAGGGCTTCGCGCTGCCCTTCGGCATCCTGGGAATTGACATTGCCGCCGCCGCGCACCGCGTCAATCGCGGCTTCCAGCGCCTTGCGCGTCAAGCCGTGTTCGCGCGCGGCGCGGCCAGCCTCGGACTTGTCTTCGGTGAGGGCGAGCAGCACCATTTCGCTGGCGATGAACTGGTCGCCATGCTTCTGCGCTTCCTTGTCGGCCAGGTTCAGCAGCGCGACCAGCTCACGCCCGATCTGCACTTCGCCGCCGGTGCCGCTGACCTTGGGCAAGCGTTCGAGCGCGCTCTCGAGCGCCTTGGTCAGTCCGCCGATATTGACATTGGCGCGCTGCAGGAGCGACCGGGCGCTGCCATCGTCCTGCTTCAGCAGGGCGATGAGCAAATGCACCGGGTCGATATACTGGTTGTCATTGCCTACAGCCAAGCTTTGGGCATCGGCCAGGGCTTCCTGCAATTTTGTGGTGAACTTATCGGGACGCATCTTGCACGCTCCTTGAAGATCGTGATGTTGGAAAAATCAAATCACCGCCAGCTTTCATCCACGCAGGGTTTGGGCGCCTCGCCGCGCGATTGCGCCAGGGTCGGGTAGTCGGTATACCCTTTCGCGCCTCCGCCGTAAAAGGTGCTGGAGTCCGGGGTATTCAGGGCCGTGCGCTGGCGGAACCGCTCCGGCAAGTCGGGCGTGGACAGGAAGCCGCGGCCGAAGCCGATCAGATCGGCCTTGCCTTGCGCAAGCCATTCGTTGGCGCTGTCATGGTCGAACCCGCCGGTCAGCATCAGCTTGCCCCGGAATGTCTTTCGGATCAGTTCGAGCATGCGCAGCGCGGCGGGATCGGGGGCGGTACCCTTTTCGAGCGCGGCGGCGGCCGGGTTGATGACATGCAGATAGGCAGGACCGAACGTATCCAGCCGCTCGACGATATGCCCGAACGTGGCCTCCGGGTCGTCGTCGCTCACATCGTTGAAGGTGCCCAGCGGCGACAGGCGCACGCCGACCCGATCACGGCCCCAGACCTCGCTGACCGCCGTCATCACCTCCATCAGGAGGCGCGCCCGGCTCGCGGGCGGTCCGCCGTACTGGTCGATGCGCTGATTGGTCTTGGAGCAGATGAACTGGTCGATCAGGTAACCGTTGGCGCCATGCACTTCGACACCGTCGAAACCGGCTTCCATCGCATTCCTGGCGGCGCGCAGATATTGGCCGACGAGGTAGGGCATTTCCTCGGTCTGCAGGGCGCGCGGGGTGACGAACGGTACCAGTTCGCCTTCGCCCATGTCATTCTCGATGAAGGCCTGGCCGCTGGGGCGGATCGCCGACGGCGCGACCGGCAGCATGCGGTCCGGCTGCAGCGCCGGATGCGAGATGCGGCCGACATGCCACATCTGCAGGAAGATCAACCCTCCGGCCGCATGCACGGCCGCGGTAACCAGACGCCAGCCTTCAATCTGTTCCCGGCTGTGAATGCCCGGCGTCCAGGCATAGCCCTGTCCCTGCATGGAAACCTGGGTCGCCTCGCTGATGATGAGGGCGGCCGAAGCGCGCTGCGCGTAATACGCGGCATTCAATGGGGACGGAACATTGCCGGGCTGGCGCGCGCGCGAGCGGGTCAACGGGGCCATGACGATGCGATGGGGTAAGGAATAAGGACCGAGCATGATGGCCTGGAACAGCGGCTCCGATGCGGTCGGGGAAGCTTCCCTGGTCGGGGCGGCTTGTGTCGAAGCGGACATGATATTTGCCTCCTGAAAATGCGGAACGGGATCAAATGACGGAATGCGCGGTCGCCGCCATGCCTGATTCCAATTGCGGCAGTACCTCCTTGCCGATTTCCTCCAGGACCGCGCCGGCATCGCGCGCTCCATATTTCAGATTGAGGATGACGTGGTTGACGCCGATCGCGTACAGCGCATCAAGGAAGCGCAGGACGAAATTGCGCCCGCCCCGAAAGCCCAGGTGAATCGGTGTCGGCGGCTGGTCGGGGGCGTCGGTGAGATCGACATAGAAGGATTGCACGAACGGTTTGAACGCGCCGGGCGCGGCGGTTTCCACCGCGGTCCGCCAGGGCGAGACAACTTCCATCTGCCGTTCAAT
>NZ_LSTO01000036.1 GCF_002211445.1 Noviherbaspirillum denitrificans
CCCGCCGGTCGGAGCGGCCTGCTGGAAGCGGTTCAGGCGCAGGAATTTCTGGGAGAACGCCGGATCCGATGATGCCAGGTGAGGATCGTGGCAGGTGCCGCATTGCACTTGGCCAAGCCCGTTGGGGCCGGTCGGCTCGAGCGGCAGCATCGGCTTGTAGCCTTGCCCGCGAATGCCGATCACGCTGCCGGGCAGGGCGGGATTGATCATGTCGCGCTGCCCGTTGACGCCGGTGGTCAGCCGCGTCAGCTCGGTATCCTGCACGGCCAGCGCATCGTTGTAGGTGAAGGAAATCGGATGGTCGTTGGTGAGGTCGGTCCCGATGAGACGGGTAAAGCCGGACAACCCGCCCTGCGTGCCGGGAGGCATCTTGCCGGCATTCGTGTTGCCGTTGAGCGTGATCGCCTGGTTCTTGCCCTTGAGGACGTTCACATTGCCGAGCGCGACCATGCCGTCATGGCATGACAGGCAGAGCAGGGAGCTGCCGGCCGGCTGGTCGTTGAAGCCGAACGCCATGGTGTTGGCGTCGAGCGAGGACGAGGAATAGCGGACGTAGGTCGCATTCGACACGCTGCGGTTCCACAGCGGCCCCTTGATGTTCGAGCTGGCGTTGTGCGGCGTATGGCAAAACGCGCAGATCGCGGTTTCGCCGCCATCCGGTGCGCGAACATTGGAAAGATCGTTCGCCTTGCCAGTGCGTGACAGGTTATGCGGGGTATCGCGGATATTCGACTGCGGCGCCGAGAACGCCGTGCCCAATGCACCCGCCGCCAGCAGCGCCACACCGGCAAGCGATGCCGCCGCCCGCCAGAGACTCTTGCCTGTCCATCGTCTTTCCATTCAATTCCCCGCTCTTTTTTTTGTTGTCGGTACCGCCAGTTACGGCAACGGTGCGATCGGTTCGTTCGACAGCGCGCGTTTGGCCGCCTTGACGTTCCTGATCATGTTCTTCACGGACTCCGGCATCTTCTTGCTCTGCGTTGCCATGTCCTTCATCTGGTGCGACAGGTAGGAGTGGTTCATCAGGATGTCGAACACCGACAGCATGAATTCCTGCTTCCATGGCGTGAGCTTTTCGATGTTCTCGAACTTGTGCATGAAGAACTTCTTCGATGCCATCGCCAGTTCCTTTTCCACTTCCTCGACCGTCATGTTCGTCGGCTTGATCACCGGCTGCACCAGGTTGTACTTGCTGTAGTCGCGCGTGACCACGTAATCCTTCAGCTCCGGATACAGGTCGGCATACGGCCACGGCGCAATCGCCAGGAAGAAGGCCATGTCCGGGTCGTACATCTTGGCCAGCTCGACCGTTTCGGCGATCGACTCTTTCGTATCGGTCGGCATGCCGAGCACGAAGGACGTTTCCGACACGATGTCGGCCTGGTTGATCAGGTCGATGGCCTTGCGCGACTGCTCGGTCTTGGTGCCCTTGCGGAACAGGTTCAGCTTCGCCTGGTCGCCGGCTTCCACGCCGACGTAGATGTGCTCCACGCCCGCGAGACGGTACTTGTCCATGATGTCTTCATCGCGCACGATGTCGATCACCCGCGTTTCCATCAGCAGGCGCACACCCGGCTGGCGCTCGATCATCAGGTCGAGGATTCTTTCCCAGCGCGCGCGGTCCATGGTCGGCGTTTCGTCGGCCAGCATCGCCACCTTCACGCCGTACTTCTGGTGCAGCATTTCAAGCTCGGCAACGAAGGCTTCCGGGCTGCGCGTGCGCCAGCCGCGTTGCCAGAACAGCTTCTGCGAGCAGAACGAGCAGTTCTGCGTGCAGCCGCGCGAGGAGGACACGATCGCGAGGCGCGCATCGTTCTTTGCGCGGTACTTGTAGATCGGCCATTCGACCAGGTCCCACGCAGTGGGCAGCGCATCGAGGTCGCAGATCATCGGCGCGGCAGCGGTGGTGACCACGCCGCCGTCGCGCCAGAACGCGAGGCCGTTCACCTTGGCCGGATCGTCGCCGGCATTCAGGCAGTCGAGCAGCTTGACCAGCGTGTGCTCGCCTTCGCCGCGCACGACGAAGTCGATCACGTCATGGTCGGCCTGCAGCATCTCGTCGTAGCAGAAGGTCGCGTGCACGTTGCCGATCAGCGTCACGACCTCGGGATTGATGGTCTTGGCCAGGCGCAGCACGCCGATGGCCGCGAACACCGCCGCGGTGAACGCGGAAGAGGCGACCGCATCCGGCTTGAAGTCTTCCAGCCGCTTGCGGATCTGGTCCTGGTCGTGCCACAGCGCCATCGCGTCGTAGTAATCGACTTCGTAGCCGGCTTCGCGCAGTGCGCCCGCGACATAGACGAAGCCGAGGTTCAGCCAGGTGCCGGCGGATTCCACCACGCCGGAATGGTAGGGGGCGGTCACCAGCGCGACGCGCTTGACCTTCTTTGGTGCCTGTTTGCGCTCCGGCGACTTGCGCACGAAGCTGATGGGTTGTTCGATGAGGCTCATTTGTATTCAATCCTTATGACGGTAGGGTGCGCCTTGCGCACCATTCACTGCGTTCGGTTCATCCACGGTGCGCACGGCGCACACTACGAACGTTCCGCCAATGCTTCCGTCAACTGTTTTTCCGTTGTCTCTTCAATCGCCGAATCCGCCAGTTCCCCGCACGGGCAGGCAGGCGGCACCATCGGCGTGCGCGGCTTCAGCATTCCGGACTTGAAGCGAATCGAGAAATTCACATACGCCTCCAGGAACCGGAAAATCCGCTTGTCGCCCATCGGGCCGACCACGCGTTCGCTCGGCATCGCCGACACTTTCCCGTTTGCGTCGCGCTGCGCGCGGCCCACGATCTGGAAGTTGCCTTGTTCGTCGCACACGCCGAGGTTGTCGGTCTGCACCGCCAGCACGGTCGGCAGGTTCGCC
>NZ_LSTO01000037.1 GCF_002211445.1 Noviherbaspirillum denitrificans
GGGGCTTGCGCCGCTGCAGGCGGTCGTACAACGCGAAGCCGAGCGCGCCGATGATCTTGCCCGCCTCATCCTTGAGCGGAATACGCATCACGACCAGGGGCTGGTCGCGGATCATCATGATGTCGAGGAGGATAGGCTTGCCGTTCTGAACGACTTCGCGCATACGGCTGTTGGGAATGACTTCCTCGACCATCTTGCCGAGCGCCTCTTCCGGCCCCTTCAAGCCAAGGAAGGCCACATACTTGTCGTTGATCCAGGCGATGCGGCCCTGCTCGTCCACCGCCAGAGTGCCTTCGCAAGAGTCGTCGAACAGATCGAGCAACGACTGCATGCCTACCCGCAGGATGCTGTCCACATCCCAGGATGAAGCGACAGACGTTTTCATTTCTTCTCCATGTGAAGGCCGCGCGCCGCGAAACCAGAAGTAATCCGGGCGCCGAATGTGGCCGATTATAGATGCTCTTGCGGAATTACGTTCGGCACAGTGGAATAATGAAAAGAGTCACAACAAATAAAAAACCGCCCGAAGGCGGTTTTTCATGGAGCAATTGCTGTTGTTATCGTTTCAGCAGATTCAGGATCTCAGACAGTTCGGTGCGGATCGCTGCGGTATTGATTTCGAGCGGCGGAAGTCCTGCGGTCAAATCATCCGAACCGTTGGTGGCGCCGTTCCCGTTCGCGATACGACTGTCCAGCTTGTTGCGCGCGCCGCTGATGGTGAAACCCTGCTCGTAAAGCAGCTCGCGGATGCGGCGAATCAGCAGGACTTCATGATGCTGGTAGTAACGCCGGTTACCGCGGCGCTTGACCGGTTTAAGCTGCGTGAACTCCTGCTCCCAGTAGCGCAGCACATGCGGCTTCACACCGCACAGCTCGCTGACTTCACCGATAGTGAAATAACGCTTCGCCGGAATCGGCGGCAATACGATTGCCTCGGATTTGCTCGCGCGATCGTTCATGGCTCAACTCACGCCACGCGGGCGAGCGGTTTGCTTCTTGCGGTCTCCACCATGCTCTTGAGCTTCTGGCTCGCATGGAAGGTCACCACACGGCGGGCAGTGATCGGGATTTCTTCACCGGTCTTCGGATTGCGGCCGGGGCGCTGCGGCTTGTCGCGCAGCTGAAAATTGCCGAAGCCCGACAGCTTGACCGACTCCCCACGTTCAAGCGCATTACGGATTTCGTCGAAGAAGGTTTCGACCATGTCCTTCGCTTCACGCTTGTTCAGGCCGACCTGTTCGAAGAGAAGTTCAGCCAACTCTGCCTTCGTCAGCGTCGGCAGATCTTTTTCAGCCTGTGTGCGCGCTTGCGACTCTTGCACAGCCCGACTAAGGTCGGCGGCCAAAACGGATTGAAGTTCGGCTGAGTTCACGTCATTCATAATAGTTATCACTGCCCGACGTAGTGCAACGTTCAAGTACGCAGCTTGGCGCCATGCCTATTTTCGACAGACGCGATGAATGCGGCCATTGCGGCGTCCACTTTGTCGTCTTGCAGGGTAGTTTGAGTATCTTGCAAGGTAAAACGGAAAGCAAGACTTTTTTCGTCATTTTCCAGCCCCTTGCCGCGATATTCATCAAATAAAACAATGGCTTGCATGATAGCACAGGTCGCATTGGATTGCCGTTCAGCAAAAAATGTGTCCATCAGATCCTGTGCTGGCACTGCCTGTTTCACCACAACAGCGATGTCGCGCGTGACTGCCGGGAACTTGGAAATCTCCTGGTACGACGGTATATCGCGCTGCTGCAACGCCGCTGCATCCACTTCAAAGACGACCGGCGCCAGCGGCAGGTCATACTTCTGTTGCAGGCGCGGATGCAATTCGCCGATAAAGCCGATCGCACGTCCATCCACGAAAACATTTGCCGAACGTCCCGGATGCAGGGCAGGATGTTCCACCTTCACGAACTTCAACTGCTTCGGCGCGAACAAGGCTTCGAGATCCGCCTTGATATCGAAAAAGTCGACATTGCGAGACGGTGCGCCCCACTGCTCTTCCACCACCGGACCGTAAGCAATCGCAGCCACACGCTTGGGCTGGTCGTAACCGGCAACCGAGAGCGGACCATCCTTGATCGATGCATTGCGCAAGAATACTGCGCCGATTTCGAACAGGCGCACACGATTGAGCTTGCGGTTCAGGTTGTAGCGCACGTTCGCCACCAGGCTGCCCACGAGAGTGGTACGCATGACGCTCATCTGACTCGCAATCGGATTCTGCAGGCGAATCGGATTGGCATTCCCCGCGAAGTCCGCTTCCCATGCTTCTTCTACGAAGCTGAAGTTCACGACTTCCTGGTAATCCTCATCGGCAAGCTGACGACGCACCGCGAACAGGGAGCGCGAATTTTCAGGCGCGATGCGCATAGTATTCGGCGCCACCGGCGGCAGCGCCGGAATGTTTTCGAAGCCGTAGACACGCGCGATTTCCTCGATCAGGTCTTCTTCAATCTCGATGTCGAATCGGAAGGACGGCGGTGTAACGGTAAACAAGCTCGGTACTTGCGTGAACTCCAGGCCGAGGCGCTTGAAGATGTCCGCAATCTGCCCGTCGCTGACCGGAACGCCGATCACCTTGACTGCGCGCGCCGTCCGTACGGTGACGGGCTTGCGCTGCGGGAGATTGACGACGTGGTCGTCCACCGGACCAACAACCGTGTCTTTACCGCCGCAAATTTCCACGATCAGCGCAGTGATTCGCTCGATATGTTCGACAGTCGTCGCATAGTCCACGCCGCGCTCGAAACGATGCGCGGCATCGGTCGAGAAGTTGTAGCGGCGGGGGCGG
>NZ_LSTO01000038.1 GCF_002211445.1 Noviherbaspirillum denitrificans
GCCTTTTCCGCGTCTTCCTTCGCCTTGGCGAGATCGACCGGCGGCAGGTTTGCACCGGGACGGCCGACCATCGGCTGGCCGCCCTTCAGCACCTTCTGCTCCAGCGCCTTCGGGAAGCCGTCCGGCGGGAAGCCCAGCTCGCCCTTGAACAGCGAGATCACCGATTCCGGGAACGCGATTTCCTTGTCCGGGTTTTGCACATCGGCCGGCGTCAGGTCGTTGGCCACCATGAACAGCGCCATGTCGCCCACCACCTTCGAAGTCGGCGTCACCTTCACGATGTCGCCGAACAGCTGGTTCACGTCCGCATACGCTTGCGCCACTTCGGTCCAGCGGTGGTCGATGCCCATCGCGCGCGCCTGCTCGCGCAGGTTGGTGTATTGGCCGCCTGGCATTTCATGGCGATATACGTCGGAGGTGCCGGAACGCATGTCGGCCTCGAACGGTTCGTACTGGCGGCGCACGCCTTCCCAGTATTGCGAGATCGCGAACATCGCCGGGCGGTCCATCTGCGGATCGCGCGCAGTGCCTTGCAGCGCCGACGCGATCGAGCCCAGGTTGGGTTGCGAGGTCAGGCCGCTCATCGCATCCATTGCGCCATCGACCGCATCGCAGCCCGCTTCCACCGCGGCGAGAACGGACGCGGCGGCAATGCCGGACGTGTCGTGCGTATGGAAATGGATTGGCAAGCCGACTTCTTCCTTCAGCGCCTTGACCAATTCGCGCGCCGCATGCGGTTTGCACACGCCGGCCATGTCCTTGATGCCGAGGATGTTCACGCCAGCCTTTTCCAGTTGCTTGGCCATGTCGACGTAATACTTGAGGCTGTACTTCGGACGCGACGGATCGAACGGGTCGCCGGTGTAGCAGATCGCGCCTTCGCACAGCGCGCCGGATTCACGTACCGCATCGATCGCGACACGCATGTTTTCCACCCAGTTCAGCGAATCGAAAACGCGGAACAGGTCGACGCCACCCGACGCTGCCTGCTGCACGAAGTGCTTCACTACATTGTCCGCATAGTTGGTGTAACCGACCGCATTGGACGCGCGCAGCAGCATCTGGAACAGGATGTTGGGCACTTCCTCGCGCAGCAGTGACAGGCGCTCCCACGGGTCTTCCTTCAGGAAGCGCATCGCCACGTCGAAGGTCGCGCCGCCCCAGCATTCCATTGAGAACAGGTTGGGCAGCATGCGCGCATAGTAGGGCGCGATGGCGCGCATGTCGGCGGTGCGCATGCGGGTGGCAAACAGCGACTGGTGCGCGTCGCGCATCGTGGTGTCGGTCAGCAAGACTTGCGGCTGGTCTTTCATCCATTGCGCGAATTTCTCGGCCCCCAGTTCCTTGAACTTGTCACGCGAGCCGGGCAGGATCGGTTCGGAACGGTGCACGGTCGGCAGCAGCGGCGTGGGGATCACGCCATCGATGCCCTTGCGGCCCTTCATTTCCGGATTGCCGTTGACCACCACATCGCCGATGAAGCGCAGCAGGCGGGTCGCACGGTCGCGCCGCTTGGCGAACTGGAACAGTTCCGGCGTGGTATCGATGAAGCGGGTGATGCATTCGCCGGACTTGAACTGCTCATGGTTGATCACGTTCTCGAGGAACGGCAGGTTGGTCGACACGCCGCGGATACGGAATTCGCGCAGCGCGCGGTCCATGCGCGAAATCGCTTCGTCCGAGGTCGGCGCCCACGCGGTGACCTTCACCAGCAGCGAATCGTAGTACGGGGTGATCACGGCGCCCGAGTAAGCGGTGCCGCCATCGAGGCGCACGCCAAAGCCGGCCGCGCTGCGGTAGGCGACCAGGCGGCCGTAGTCGGGGGTGAAGTTGTTTTCCGGGTCTTCCGTCGTCACGCGGCATTGCAGTGCGTGGCCGTTCAGGCGGATGTCCTGCTGCAGCGGAATGCCCGCTTCATGGGAGTCATGGTCGCCGATTTTCACGCCTTCGGAGACGCGGATCTGTGCCTTCACGATGTCGATGCCGGTCACCTGTTCGGTGACCGTGTGCTCGACCTGGATGCGCGGGTTGACTTCGATGAAATAGAACTTGCCGGTATCGGCATCCATCAGGAATTCGACGGTGCCGGCGTGCGTGTAGTTGACCGCGCGGCCCAGGCGCAGCGCCGCTTCGCACAGCTCGGTGCGGCCTGCTTCGTCGAGGTAGGGAGCCGGTGCGCGTTCGACCACTTTCTGGTTGCGTCGCTGCACCGAGCAGTCGCGCTCGAACAGGTGCACCAGGTTGCCGTGGGTATCGCCCATCAACTGCACTTCGACATGGCGCGCACGGCGCACCAGCTTTTCAAGGTACATCTCGTCATTGCCGAACGCCGCCAGCGCTTCGCGGCGCGCGACTTCGAGCTGGCCGGGCAGTTCGGCTTCCGATTCGATCACGCGCATGCCGCGCCCGCCGCCACCCCAGCTTGCCTTCAGCATCAGCGGGTAGCCGATCTCGGCCGCCATCTTCTTTGCCTGTTCGATATCGTGCGGCAGGGCCGACGTCGCCGGCACCACCGGCACGCCGGCGGCGATCGCCGCATTGCGAGCGGCGACCTTGTTGCCCAGGGTGCGCATCACTTCCGGCTTGGGGCCGATGAAGGTGATGCCGTTCTTGGCGCAGGCTTCCGCAAAGTCGGGATTTTCCGACAGGAAGCCGTAGCCAGGGTGAATCGCGTCGACATGCGCTTCCTTGGCGATGCGGATGATGTCGTCGATATCGAGGTAGGCGGCAATCGGCTTCTTGCCTTCGCCGACCAGGTAGGA
>NZ_LSTO01000039.1 GCF_002211445.1 Noviherbaspirillum denitrificans
CTGTTGATGTTCACGTAAAAGTGACCCACGATTTTCATCGAATTTTGACCCACCCTTTTTATGCGTAGACGGCTACGCTGCTGTGGATAAGTCTTCGGTCGCTAGTCCTGTTTCTCCCTTCTTCGAGCCCTTTCTGGGGGATGTCTTCCGCGTCGATTCACTGTGCCTGAAGCGCCAGGAATCATTGCCGGTCTCAATAATATGGCAGTGATGCGTGAGTCGGTCCAGCAATGCTGTCGTCATCTTCGCGTCCCCGAACACCGCAGGCCACTCGCCGAAGCTCAGGTTGGTCGTAATCGCTACGCTGGTTCGTTCGTACAGCTTTGAGAGCAGGTGGAACAGTAGTGCACCACCAACCTGGCTGAACGGCAGGTACCCCAGTTCGTCGAGGATGACCAGATCGACGTACATCAGCCGGTGTGCGATCTGGCCTTGCTTACCGGCCGCCTTCTCTAGTTCCAGCGCATTGACCAGTTCAACAGTGGAGAAGAACCTGACGCGCTTGCCGTGCCGGTTGATGGCTTCGATCCCAAGCGCCGTGGCTAGATGCGTCTTGCCGGTACCCGGTCCGCCAATGAACACCAGGTTGTGTGCGGCGTCCAGGAACGACATGGTGTGGAGCTGCCGAATCAGCGCTTCATCGACCTTCGCCTCGGCGAAGTTAAAGCCATTCAAATCACGATGTGCGGGGAAGCGGGCAGCCGTCATCTGGTAGGCAATCGAGCGAACCTCGCGCTCGGCCGTCTCTGACTTGAGCAGCTGGACCATGAACCGCTCCGGATCGAAGTCCGCTATGCGGGCCTGGGCTACCAGCTCCGACCAGGTCTGTGCCATGCCGTGCAGCTTCAGGCTCTTCAATTGGTTGACGATCTCATGCGACATGCTGAACCTCCGTATCCAGCGAACGCAACCGCTCGTAGCGGGAGACATTGGCTTGTGGCTCTTCCTTCAGTGTCAGCGCTGTCGTAATCGATGCAGTCGCCGGTGCCTGTTTGATGCGGCCAAGCACGTTGAGAACGTGTTCACCGCTGGGTCGTCCCGATTCCAGCGCGTTCCTGACTGCATCCAGTACGGCTTCGAGCCCGTGATCCGGGATGGCCGAGAGGACTTGCGCCATGACGCGGTCACCCCCAGGATGTTTCAGGAGATGGCGCTGCAGGTGCAATAGCGGCTCGGGCATGGTCTGGAATGGCGCTCCATTACGTAATGCACCGGGCTTCTGGGCAATCAGCGGGATGTAGTGCTGCCAGTTGTAGCGGGTGATATAGCGGTCGAACACGCGCTCGTGCCGCGCAATCTCTTCGTTATCAGCGACGACCACCAGTTCGGTTGGATAGACATGCAGGCTGACTACGCGGTGTGCATAGGGTGTCGGGACGCTGTAACGGTTCTTCTGGAAGTGGATCAGGCTTGTTGACGACACCCGTACCGGCTGCTCGACGTAACCGTCGAATGGCTTGGGGACCGGCATCAATTGCAACCGTTCGTCCTGCAGAACCTCGGCCACCTTCATCTCCGGCCAGTCGGGATGCGCCATGTCTTCCCAGCTTTGCCGGCAGTTCTCGGCCAGCCAGTCATTCAGTTGTCCCAGACTGTTCCAGCGGATGTCGGCTGCTGCCACCCAGATCTGCCTGCGCCGGTCCTGGACGTTCTTCTCGACGATTCCCTTTTCCCAGCCAGCCGCCCGGTTGCAGAACTCCGGCTCGAACAGATAGTGCCCGCACATGGCCTCGAAGCGGGCATTGACGTTGCGCTCCTTGCCCTTGCCGACCTTGTCCACGGCGGTCTTCATGTTGTCGTAGATGCCCCGCCGCGGGATCCCGCCGAAGGCGGCAAACGAGCGGGTATGGGCATCGAACAGCATCTCGTGGCTTTGCGACGGATACGCCACCAGCCAGAAGGCACGGGATGACGCCAGCTTGCAGTGCGCTACCTCCAGACGCCGGCGCAAGCCGCCAATCCAGGCGTACTCGCAGCTCCAGTCGAACTGAAATGCCTCGCCATGGGCGAAGGCAAGCGGCACGAACGCTTTGCGGCTCGGTGCCTGAGCCAGTTCCTGCTGCAGCCGGCGAACCAGCGCGCAGACACGGCCGTATCCACCGCTGTAACCCTGCGCCTGGATCGCCTGGAACATGACACGGGCCGTACGTCGATCCCGCTTGGCGCGGTGGCTGTCGGTTTGAATCCAGGTCCGGACCTGCTCAGCATAGGCGTCAACGACGCTCTTGCCCTCGCGTTCCGGATACCTTGGTTCGGTCATGGCTGGCTCGCGCAGCCACTTGCGGATCGTATTGCGCGACAGATTCGTGCGCCGTTCGATCTCTCGTATGGAGAGCTTCTCGCGGAAATGCATCCGCCTGATCTTGGCAAACATGCCCACTGTGATCACTCCTCGTCCTCCTGCCCATTTATTGAGCAGGCGATTGAATCACGTGGGTCAAATTTGGATGAAAACTACTGCGGAAAGTGGGTCAATTTTCAGTGAACGTCAACA
>NZ_LSTO01000040.1 GCF_002211445.1 Noviherbaspirillum denitrificans
GGTAAGCGTTCGGCCATCGCGTATTGGCAGCGAGATCTAAGGCGGTAGGAGTTCAGGCGGCGGGTTGCCAGCGATGCGGAAGCAGGTCGTCGATGCGACTGGCTGGCTGAGTCGGCAGCCGTTCCAGGATATCCCGGAGGTACAGGTAAGGGTCATGCCCGTTGAGCCGGGCGGAATGGATCAAGCTCATCACCGCCGCGGCCCGCTTGCCGGCGCGCAGACTGCCGGCAAACAGCCAGTTGCTGCGGCCAACGGCAATCGGACGGATGCGGTTCTCGATCCAGTTGTTATCAATCGGCAGTGCGCCATCGTCAAGGTAGCGCGTCAGCGGCCCCCAGCGTCCCAGGCTGTAATCGATGGCTTTGGCGGTCGCGCTTCCATCCGGCACTCTTTGCCGCTGCGCCGCCAGCCATGCATGCAGCGCATCGGCCGCAGGTCGGCTTCTTTGTTGACGTACGGCCTTGCGCTGGGCGTCATCCATTTCCTGCACGTCACGCTCGATTTCATACAGCCGCCAGAATAGCGTGAGCGCCTGTTCGGCAATCTGGCTTTTGTGATTGGCCCATAGCTGATGGAACTTGCGCCGCGCATGCGCCATGCAGCCGGCTTCGGTGATGCCCAGCCTGAACAGCGCCTTGTAGCCGCTGTAATCGTCGCAGACCAGCGTGCCGCGCCAAGGTCCGAGGAACTCGGCGGCGTGGCGACCGCCACGGCTTTCCGCAAAGTCGAACACGACTGCCTGTACCGGGTGCATCGACGTGGTGCAATAGCTCCACAGGTAAGCCCGGTGCGTCTTGCCGTTGCCCGGCTTGAGCATCGCCACCGGCGTTTCATCGGCATGCAGAACCGCATGGGTCAGCAACTCTTCGCGCAGAGCGTCGACCAGCGGCTGCAGCTGCACACCGCACATGCCCACCCACTGCGCCAACGTGGAGCGCGCGATCGCCATGCCGGCGCGCTCGAAGATCCCTTCCTGCCGATACAGCGGCAAGTGATCTCCATACTTGGCCACCAGCACCTGGGCCAGCAAGCCGCAGGTCGGCATTCCCTTGTCGATGATGTGCGGTGCCACCGGCGCCTGCACCAACGTCTGGCAATGGCTGCATACCCATTTGCCGCGCACATGACGCTCCACCGTAAAGACGCCCGGCTGGTAATCGAGCTTCTCGGCGATGTCCTCGCCAATGCGCTTCATCTGGCAGCCGCAGCTGCAGGTGGTGGATTGCGGTTCATGGTGAATCTCCCGGCGGGGCAGGTGTGCCGGCAAGGGAGCGCGTTTTGGCTGCCTCTTCTCTCGCTCCTCGGCCGATGGGGACGTCAGGCGCTCGATCTCCTGTGCGAGCGCTTCAAGGTCGGTATCGATGGTTTCTTCCAGCAGGCTCTTCTGGCCCACGTGGAACGCTTCGCTTTGGGCGGCGAACTTGAGCCGCTTGAGCGCGGCCATCTCATGCGTAAGCTTGTCGATCATGACCTGCTTGACGCGCATCTCGGCCATCAGGTGCCGGGCCAGTTCGCGTAGCTGTGGCGCGTCGAGTGCATCAAGCATGGCAGCGGTGTCGGTCATGCGCACATCGTGCCAGCGGCCGACGGCGTTAACAATCGCTATCGACATCGCGTTTGCTAAAGATTAAATGACGGTGATGATGCCCCGTTCACCGACACGCTGCCATGGCAGTCCCAGCACCAGCGCATCGAACTGGGCGCGCGACAGAGTGACTGTTTTATCTTCCAAGACCGGCCAGATGAACCTGCCTTGATGCAGGCGTCGTGCCGCCAGCCAGATGCCGATGCCGTCATGTACCAGCACCTTGAGGCGGTTGGCGCGTCGATTGGCGAACAGGTAGGCGTGATGCGGCCGGGCCGCGCCGAATACCTTGACCACGCGCGCCAGGGCGGTTTCCATGCCGGCGCGCATGTCCATCGGTTCGACCGCCAGCCAGATCGCCTCAATCCGAATCACCGCAGCAGCTCACGTAGCCAGGCTGCACAGTCGGCCGCAGCACTCATGGGCCAAACGACGGTCACGGTGGTGGCCCCCCGCCGCAGCTCGACGCGAATGTTGTCGTCCCGGTTCCGCTCGGGAGCGACAGTGACTGGTACAAAGTCATGCTTGACGTCGGTCGACGCGGTATTGCTCGGCGTCGCCACCTGCGCCGGTGTTGCCTCCGCGCGTTCCTGTTTGATGATCCAGTGGCGCAGCAGATTGGCATTGAGACCGTGCGCAAGCGCGACCGCAGCGATGGAGACGCCTGGCTGCTGGCAGGCGGCAATTACTTCGGCTTTGAATTCGGCGCTGTGCCGCCGGCGCCGCTGCCGGCCGACTTGGTGTTCACCTTCGTTAGTGTGCACGTGTCCACCTAAAGTTAAGTGGACATCATCCTCGCAAGATCGCCATCACCCTTCAAGATGGAATGGCCGGACGCTTACGT
>NZ_LSTO01000041.1 GCF_002211445.1 Noviherbaspirillum denitrificans
GATCGTATTGCGCGACAGATTCGTGCGCCGTTCGATCTCTCGTATGGAGAGCTTCTCGCGGAAATGCATCCGCCTGATCTTGGCAAACATGCCCACTGTGATCACTCCTCGTCCTCCTGCCCATTTATTGAGCAGGCGATTGAATCACGTGGGTCAAATTTGGATGAAAACTACTGCGGAAAGTGGGTCAATTTTCAGTGAACGTCAACAGGCAACGGAGAGAAATGATGGCTCAACTTCGCTTCGCGAACGGCGCGAAGAGAGTATCGCAAGATAACCAAGCTGATACTTCAATGCCCATTTTCCTGGACGACCATCACCGAGTCCTTGAAGCCCCCTCTCAGTGGATCATGGGATCTGTGGCAAGAAAACGCTCGCGTTCCAATGAGACGCTGAAGCAATATTGCTACGTGATGAAGAGATTCCTCCAGTGGCTTGACGACAACAACTACGGTTGCAATCAATGGGCAATGGTCGATGAGGATATTTTTACCAAGTATATCGATTCGTTATGTACCGGAATCGACGGGAAGACCATTGAATACTACTGCAGATGCATCGGTTCGTTCTACACGTGGGCGCGTAAGAATGAATACCGCCATTTCTTCGATCTTGACTCAGACGCAGTCAGGCATAAGATTCAGTTGGCATTAAAAGACCAACTTATGCTCGCCCATGTGAGGTCCTCGATCGAAGTGACGAGGCTCGACTTTGATACACCAATGGGTAAAAAGGCGCTGCACGAGCAAGAGGTGGAGATGTTCGTGACGGAGCGCAATCACAAGATCATCTTGGCTGCGATGAACGACATCGTTTACCAGATCATCGCTACAATATTATGGGTTACTGGACTTCGGCCGCGCGACCTATTCCAGCTTCCGTACCGGGGGAAAGAACAGAACAACGGATTTATTCCGTACGATGCTGATGAAATACCTGATGATCTTGACCAGCAGGAGATCACGTATTGGTTCCGTTCTAAAGGCAAGCACCGGTCAATTCAATTCCCTGGCTTGCTGTGGCGAGCCATATGCGAGCTTTACATCCCAGTGCGCCGCGAGCGCGCCGATCTGCATTTCGCAAAATATGGCATAAGCCCGAGCAACAGCGCACTGTTCCTTGCTGCCAATGGGGAGATCGTCAACGCCGACAGGCTGCGCCATGCGTTTAGCAAGGCCGTTCAGAAGTCTCGTGCCTTGCCCCTTGGTGTTGCTGGGCACGGATTCACAGGGCGGAAGTACACACCGAGGATGCTGCGTCACTCCTGCGCAACATATTTCGTCTACGAGCACCTCAAGCGCAACAAGCTCCTTGGCAGACCGTACCAATACGATCCGTCGGTAGATGACAGGCTTCGCAGAATGCTCGGTCACGAGGATGTAGGAACGACCTATAAATACTACGTACATCTCGTCATTCGCTTCCACAACGACGACCTTCTTCGGGACCTGAAGAACTCGCATGTGAACCAAGCGCTAAGCGCACTGCTCGAGGTGATGAACTACTAACGGAGCCTATCAGGCCGAATGGACTGCGGATGTTGACGTTCACTGAAATTGGAGCCTCTTTTCGAGTGCTTCCTTGAATGTGGACTGAGACTCATCTGGTCGGTGATCGGCTACGGCCAGTCTTCCCTGGTGAGACCGGGACTATAGTACCTGCTCGGATCAACCCTAGCACTATTCGCTTTCATGCTGCTATTGGAATTGATCGAACGCATCCCCTCATCTGCTGCGATAGTGCTGGCGCTGAAAATGGAAGCGTTCACTGCGGGCGAGTTGTCCGCCGGGTGTCGCGTGCGCATTTCTGTAATGACCCACTGAAAACCTGCTCAGGTGATAATTCTGTAAGGAAGTCACATGAGCACGGTAATGGAAGAAGAATTCAAACGATGGACAGCCAAGCGTAAAGCGGCGTTGGTGACCGAGATCATCCAGGGCAAGACCAGCGTAGCGGAGGCGAGCCGGACGTACGACTTGCCCCCATCTGAGGTCGAGGAATGGGTGGAAGAAGGCCG
>NZ_LSTO01000042.1 GCF_002211445.1 Noviherbaspirillum denitrificans
CAGTCATGGGCAGCGCAGGTGGTCGGCACGGTGGCCAACCTGAGCGGACCGCTGGTGGCGAAGAAGGCGGACGGCACGGCCAAGGTGCTGGCGGTGAAGTCGTCGGTGGAGCAGGGCGACATCCTGGTCGCCGAAAAGGATACCTATGCGCGGATCAAGTTCATCGATGACAGCGAGATTACGCTGCGGCCGAATACCCAGCTGAAGATCGAGAACTTCAGTTTCGAGGCGGACAAGCCGGAAAAGGACAGCGCGGCCTTCGACCTGGTCAAGGGCGGGCTGCGCGCGGTGACCGGCACGCTGGGCAAGCGCAACAAGGAAAAGTGGGGGATGAACACGCCGACGGCGACGATCGGTATCCGCGGCACGACCTTCATTGCGGAATATGTGGCGCCGGACGATGCGGCAGTGGCGGCCTACGGCATGGCGAGCATGGCGGCAATGACGCCGTCGGGTTATACGGACGTGCGCAGCGACATGCCGGCGGCGGTGCCGCTGCAGGTGCTGCCGCTGCGCGTGGCGCAGGTGCCGGGTCAGCCGGGCGGAGGCGGCCTTGCGCCGGGCCTGTACGTGCAGGTCATCGATGGCTTGATCAACCTGTCCAACAGGGGAGGTTCGCTGAATTTCTCGGCGGGCCAGTTCGGCTATACGGCGACCATGGTACAGCCGCCGGTTGTCCTTCCCAACAACCCGGGCATCAAGTTCTCGCCGCCGCCGACGTTCAACGTGAACACCGGATCGCAAGGCGGATCGGGTAGCGGACCGGGCGGGAATGCGGTCGATTGCGAAGTGCGGTAGTGGTTGAAAAAGATAACAATTCGGAAGCAAATGACGTGAGGTCGCCCCGTGCGGCTTCATAAAGGTGACCGAGGGGATCTTCTTGACACCCCCTTGGTCGATGGACAATAGTTTCTTGGTAATACATAAGTTCGGCATGCAGCGGCAAGCATTCAAGCATGACGCGGACAGAGGGAGCAGGGGGAGAGATGACCACCAAACCCGTCGTGCGCACTCAGCGCACTGCAAGTACACAGGCGATCCTGCGGCGCCGTATCCTTCCGGCACTGGTTGCCGGTTGTTTCGGCACGGCACTGGCCAATCCATTTGGCCCGCAGGTCGTCAACGGCCAGGCCAGTTTCCTCAACCAGGGCAACGTGCTGACGGTGACCAACACGCCGGGCACGATCCTCAACTGGCAAAGTTTTTCGATCAATCCGGGTGAACTGACCCGCTTCCTGCAGCAGAACGCCAACAGCGCGGTGCTCAACCGCATCACCGGGCAGGACCCGTCGCAGATCCTGGGCGCGCTGCAGTCGAATGGACGAGTGTTCCTGGTCAACCCCAACGGCATCCTGTTCGGGCAGGGCGCGCAGGTCGACGTCAACGGGCTGGTCGCCTCCACGCTCAACATCAGCAACGAAGACTTCCTCAACGGCAGGATGCTGTTCAAGGCAGGCGACAAGGCCGGTAACTTGAAAAATGAAGGCACGATTGCCACGCCATCCGGCGGGCAGGTCTTCCTGATTGCGCCGAACGTGGAAAACAGCGGCATCATCACTTCCCCGAAAGGCGATGTGATGCTGGCGGCCGGCCACACGGTGCAACTGGTCGATTCGCTCAACCCGGACGTGCGGGTGGTGCTGAGTGCGCCGGAAAGCGAAGCGCTGAACCTGGGCCAGGTGATTGCGCAGGGCGGCAGGACGGGCATCTACGGCGCGCTGGTCAAGCAGCGCGGGGTGATCAATGCCGACAGCGCGGTGGTGGGCGAGAACGGCAAGGTGGTGCTCAAGGCGAGTCGGGACACGCTGGTGGAAGCAGGCAGCCGCACCAGCGCGAAGGGCGCGGGCAAGGGCGGCGAGATCCAGGTGCTGGGCGAGCGCGTCGGGCTGACAGGCGATGCGGTGATCGACGCCAGCGGACAGCAGGGCGGCGGCACGGTGTTGGTGGG
>NZ_LSTO01000043.1 GCF_002211445.1 Noviherbaspirillum denitrificans
GTCCGGGCCGTCCGCTTCCTGACCTGCTCGGCGATGTCCGGGTAGCGGGTATGGATCGTTGTCGCGTGCACGCCCGCTTCTTCCGCGACTGCCATGATCGACAGCTTGCGTTTGGGATCTACAATGCGCGGCGCCCCTCGCTCAATCCGGTGTAATGCCAGCAGCAATTCCTGCTGGGTTTTGTCACGACGCGACATGGGGTTCCTTTCCCGGGGCGTCAGCTACGCCGGGATCCAGTTTTCGTAGAATCTGCTTCACGGTCGCAATGCTTTCCTCGATCTTGGCTTGTGCCGCCGGACCGATATCGTTGACCTCACGTAGTTCGAGCTGCTGCAGCCATAGTCCATGCCAGGTGTCCCGCTGCGTTTCATCAATCACGGCGTGGCTGCAGTCCGCACATTCCATGGCGTCGTACAAGCCGCGGCCTCCGCAACTGAGCACATCAGCCATGCACCAGCTGTGGCCGGTACTGCGCAACAGGATCCCCTGTCCTGCACGTTCGGCCATTTCCTTGCGGCTGACCATGTTCATCGATTTCATGTGCACCCGCTGGCGCATGATGCGCTCGCCAGCCTTGCCCGCCAATCGCACTTCCGGATCCAGCCAGCTGGCAATCCGCACTGCCTGCTCCTGTTCCATCTTTTCCAGGATCTCCGCGTACAGGTCGACATCCTGGGTCTCGTTCAACGCATACAGCGCTGTCATATCCAGTGACCAATGCTTGAAGTGATCGCGCAGGTACAGCAGATTGCCTCTGCCATGCGCGGCAACGAACACTGCAAAGGTGCGCCGCAGTTCATGCGTGGTCGGTTGCCAAGGGATGCCGTGGTTGCGGGCAAACCGCTTGAGTTCGGCGTTCCAGCTAAAGAGGCTCAAGATCGCAATGTTGCCGCTGGCCGCTGTTTTGCCAAGGAACAGCCCGTGTTGATGCTGGCGCAGCGCCGTGCGCCGCGCCAACAGGACCACGCGCTGCGCGTCGCTGTCAGCCATGCCCGCCAACTGGCCATCGATGGCTGCCAATTCCGCCTGCAATTCCTCCCGCAGCGGCTGCGACAAGCGCTCCAGCAACGCAATCACTTGCCCGGCATACGGCGGAATCATCCATTCGGTCGCCCCCTCCCCGGTCTTGCGGCTCACGCTGCGCAGCCAGCCATAGGTAACGCCATCCACCTCGGTTTCGTAGTAGCAGCCGACGCGGATATCCGCCAGTTCCTGGTTGCGCATCCCGCTGAGCAACCCCAGCACGATGTAGCCGGCAATGCGCACATCGATCAGCGCGCGCTGATACGCCTGCAACGGCGGCAACCCGCGTGAACGCAGATGGCGATTCTTCAGCACGAACATCCGTTTGTAGCCCACTGTCGCCCGGCGTTCCAGGTCCGCCAGTTCGTCACGCACCTGCAGCAGTAGCGGCGCTTCTTGCAGCACCGCATCGGCGTGCCGGAACAAGGCCGACGCAATCTCGAGCGGAATGGACTGCGTGCCCGACA
>NZ_LSTO01000044.1 GCF_002211445.1 Noviherbaspirillum denitrificans
GTCGCGGCGCTCGATCTCGGCGAGGCGCTCTGCGTTGGCGATGATCAGGTCGCCCAGTTTCCACAGCATGTGGCCGCGCTGCGTCGCGGACAGCGCCGGCCATGCGCCAGCGTTGAAGGCGCGGTCAGCGGCGGCGACCGCCGCATCGACGTCGGCCTTGCTGCCGCGGCCGATCAGCGCCCACGCCTGGCCGTCGAACGGGTTCTCGGTGGGGAAATATTGCCCGGAAGACGGCGGCACCACCTTGCCGTCGATGTAATTGCCGTATTTCGGAAGACTGTCGAGGGATGTCATTGGCTGCTCCAGTGTGCGGTCGAGGTGTGCCTTCGAGGCAAGATTCAGAGTACTTGTAGCGTCAGATAGAACACAGTTCTATTATTGATTAATCGAAGTAAGACTTCAAGCGATAAATCGATGCCGGGAACCAGGAAATTGCCTGTTGATACCTGCAATAAGCCGGGCTTTCTTGCAAATAAGGAAATCTTTTCACTTATATAATCCGCATTTCGTCATTTGCAGTACGCTGTCCGGCGATCCAACTTAAAATAGAACTTCGTACCATTTTGGAGAAAGCATGAACAATGAGGGCGTTGCAGCGGTAGACCGCGCGCTGTCGATCCTGGATGCATTTACGGAAAACGACGCGAGCCTGACCCTGACCGAAATTTCCAAGCGCACCGGCTTCTACAAGAGCACGACGATGCGCCTCGCGGAATCGCTCGAAAAGTTTGGCTACCTGCGCCGCGACGACGAGGGCTATTACAAGCTGGGTTCCAAGCCTTTGTTCCTTGGCACGCTTTACCAGCGCCAGTTCAAGACCGCGGACCATGTGCCGCAAGCCTTGCGCGCGATCGTCGCGGAACTGCACGAAGGCGCGTCGTTTTTCATCCGTGACGGCAACCACCGAGTCTGCCTGCATCGTGTCGATCCGCTGCGCGCGATTCGCGACTCGATCAGCGAGGGCGACCGCCTGCCGATCAACGTCGGCGCGTCGGGCCATGTGATCCTTGCCTTCGAGGGCATGGGTGGCCAACGCTATGACGAGATCCGCGAGAAACTGTATTCCGCGTCCTTCGGCGAACGCGATCCGGAAACCGCCGCCGTGTCCTGCCCGGTGTTCGGCCTGAACCAGAAACTGGCCGGCGCCATCGCGGTGTCGGGGCCGCGCTACCGCATCGAGGAAACCGGCGTGGACAAGATCCTGCCCGTCATCTTCCAGCAGGCACGGGCTCTGACCCAGGCCTTCGGCGGGAATCCGAACGTGTTCGACAAGGCAGGTTCGAAGTAGCATCTTCCGCGGTTCCGGCCCCTCGGTCCGGAACCGCCCTCCATCAGCGCAT
>NZ_LSTO01000045.1 GCF_002211445.1 Noviherbaspirillum denitrificans
GGGTGCAGCGCGTGCCGCCGCCGAGCTGGCGGCATGGGGCGCGGATGTGGTCATCGGCCACTTCGCCAGCGCCGCCGCCGATGCCGCACGGCATATCTACCGCGACGCAGGCATTCCGCTGCTGTTGCCGGCGGCGACCGCGGGCGGCCTGGTGGAAGCCGGCGGCAACGTGTTCCGCCTGTGCGATCCCGACCGCAGGCTGGCCGAGGCGCTCACCCGCGACCTGTCCGTCACGCACGGCGTGTCCACCCTGGTAGTGGCCTGCGACGGCAGCCTGCACGGCGTGGCCTTGAGCGCGGAGATCGTGCAGGCGGCGATGCGCCGCGGCCAGCATGTCGAGCGCATCGCTTCCCGCGTGGTGGAGTGCTCGGTGCCGGCTGATGCCTGCGTGTTCGTGGGGCAGTTCGACGCCAGCGTGCAGTTCGTGCAGCAGCAGCGCGCCCACGGCGCCGATACGCGGCTGGTGCTGACCGACGATGCGGCGACGCCCGAACTGGGCGCCGCGTTGCGCGGCTATCCGGAGCCGGTGCTGGTGTACGGCTTTCGTCCCGCGTCTTCCTATCCGGCGGCGCAGGACCTGGTGCTGGAGCACACGCGCCGCCACTGCTACACGCCGGGCGTGTACTTCCTCGAGACCTATGCCGCGCTGCAAATCGTCGGTGATTACCTCAAGCAGGACCAGGTGTTGCCGCTGGCCGGGGCGCTGGCCGCGCAGGAGTGGGACACCGTGCTGGGCCGCGTGCGCTTCGAGGGCAACGAGGGCGGCGCCGCGCGCTATGGCAAGTGGGTGCTGGCGGACGGCCTGCTGCAGTACAGCCAGTCGCTGCATACCCCGCCCCGGGGCGCAACGCCGGCTTCGATCGATTCCCGAACCATCAACAAGGAGCAGTCATGAACCGCAATCTTTCCTACTTGCCGCTGGTTGTGCTGGGCGCGCTGGCGCCGGGTTACTTCACCTACCGGTTTTCGGTGGACAAGCTGGCCGAGCTGGGCGGCGCGAGCCTGGCCAACCTGATGCTGCTGTCGCCGGCGTTCTATGCCGACGCCGCGCAGAACTGGGTGGCATCGCAGCTGCTGGCCGACATCCTGCTGTGCACCCTGGTGTTCTTCGCCTGGGCGTGGGGCGAGGCGCGCAGGCTGGGCATGCGGCACTTCTGGGTGTATCCGCTGCTGACCTACGGTGTCGCCTTTTCGCTGGCCATGCCGCTGTTCATGTGGGCACGTGCCCGCCGCATGGAGACGCTGAAGCATGGCTGAGTTTTCTCCTTACAGCGCGCGGCCGGTGTCCTTCCTCGGCGTGCGCGGCAGCGGCGAGTGGCAGGGCCAGGGG
>NZ_LSTO01000046.1 GCF_002211445.1 Noviherbaspirillum denitrificans
ATGTCTTCCTGACGAATCCCGCGTCGCCCTTTGCCTACACGCCGTTTTCACAGCGCATGGCAGCGGGTTTCGAACTTCTGTACCGGCTCGGCAAGGAATACGAAAAGCCGCATTTCGAGATCGTTTCCACGCTGGTCGATGGCGTTACCGTCCCGGTAAGCAAGACTGTCGCGCTCGACAAGCCGTTCTGCCACCTGCAGCATTTCCGCAAGGACCCTGCAGCAATGCAGGTGCCGGCGCAACCCAAGGTGCTGCTGCTGGCGCCGCTGTCCGGACATCACGCCACCCTGCTGCGCGACACCGTCATCACCCTGCTGCCCGAGCACGACGTGTATATCACCGACTGGATCGACGCCAAGATGGTGCCGCTGTCCAAGGGCGAATTCCACCTGCACGACTATGTGTACTACCTGCAGGAATTCATGCGCTTCCTCGGGCCCGACCTGCACGTGATCGCGGTCTGCCAGCCGTCGGTGCCGCTACTCGCCGCTGTAGCGCTTATGTCCACGGCAAAAGACCCGCTCGTCCCGCGCACCATGACCATGATGGGCGGCCCGATCGACACCCGCAAGTCGCCTACCATGGTCGACCAGCTGGCCACCGAGCGCGACCTCGACTGGTTCGAGAACACCGTGATCTACCGCGTGCCGCCCAATTACCCCGGTGCGGGCCGGCGCGTCTATCCCGGCTTCCTGCAGCATTTCAGCTTTGTCGCGATGAACGCCGCGCGCCATGCGAAGAGCTACCAGGAGTTTTACGAGCACCTCGCCAGGAACGGCAGCGACAAGGTGGTTGAGCACCATCGCCGCTTCTATGACGAATACAACGCGGTGCTCGACATCCCCGCCGAGTTTTACCTCGAGACGGTGAAGACGGTATTCCAGGAATCCAGCCTCGCCACCGGCACCTGGGAGGTCGAAGGCAAGCCGGTGCGCCCCGAAGACATCAAGCATGTCGGGCTGCTGACCATCGAAGGCGAATGGGACGACATCACCGGCCGCGGCCAGACGCGGGCGGCGCACAACCTCTGCACCGGCATCCCGCGCAGCAAAAAGGAACACTACACCGCGCCGGCCGTCGGGCATTACGGCATCTTCTCGGGACGCCGCTGGCATGAACGGGTCTGCCCCAAGATCGCGGACTTCATCCGCGCCAACGCGGGGCAGCGGAAAGCCTGACGCAAGAACGGGCGAGACAGGAACCGCCTGTGGAGGCTATCCTTGAAGTCTGTGGAAACTGCGCGCGGACAGCATGGCTACTGAATACATCGGCGAGTACCTGGTCGAATACGGCGGCGAAGCCTTGTGCCTGGG
>NZ_LSTO01000047.1 GCF_002211445.1 Noviherbaspirillum denitrificans
AGGGAGATCAAGTCTCCGGGAAGTCTCATCTTGAGGCAAGTTTCCCGCTTAGATGCTTTCAGCGGTTATCTCTTCCGAACTTAGCTACCCGGCAATGCCACTGGCGTGACAACCGGTACACCAGAGGTTCGTCCACTCCGGTCCTCTCGTACTAGGAGCAGCCCCCCTCAAACTTCCAACGCCCACGGCAGATAGGGACCAAACTGTCTCACGACGTTTTAAACCCAGCTCACGTACCACTTTAAATGGCGAACAGCCATACCCTTGGGACCGGCTACAGCCCCAGGATGTGATGAGCCGACATCGAGGTGCCAAACTCCCCCGTCGATATGAACTCTTGGGAGGAATCAGCCTGTTATCCCCAGAGTACCTTTTATCCGTTGAGCGATGGCCCTTCCATACAGAACCACCGGATCACTATGTCCTACTTTCGTACCTGCTCGACTTGTCAGTCTCGCAGTTAAGCACGCTTATGCCATTGCACTATTAGCACGATGTCCGACCGTACCTAGCGTACCTTCGAACTCCTCCGTTACACTTTGGGAGGAGACCGCCCCAGTCAAACTGCCTACCATGCACTGTCCCCGACCCGGATAACGGGCCAAGGTTAGAACCTCAAACAAACCAGGGTGGTATTTCAAGGACGGCTCCATGGCAACTAGCGTCACCACTTCAAAGCCTCCCACCTATCCTACACAGATTGGTTCAAAGTCCAATGCAAAGCTACAGTAAAGGTTCATGGGGTCTTTCCGTCTAGCCGCGGGTAGATTGCATCATCACAAACACTTCAACTTCGCTGAGTCTCGGGAGGAGACAGTGTGGCCATCGTTACGCCATTCGTGCAGGTCGGAACTTACCCGACAAGGAATTTCGCTACCTTAGGACCGTTATAGTTACGGCCGCCGTTTACTGGGACTTCAATCAAGAGCTTGCACCCCATCATTTAATCTTCCAGCACCGGGCAGGCGTCACACCCTATACGTCCACTTTCGTGTTTGCAGAGTGCTGTGTTTTTATTAAACAGTCGCAGCCACCAGTTTATTGCAACCCCTTCACCCTCCTGGCGCAGGCCAGTCAAGCTACAAGGGCGTACCTTATCCCGAAGTTACGGTACCAATTTGCCGAGTTCCTTCTCCCGAGTTCTCTCAAGCGCCTTAGAATACTCATCTCGCCCACCTGTGTCGGTTTGCGGTACGGTCTCGTTAGACTGAAGCTTAGAGGCTTTTCTTGGAACCACTTCCGATTGCTTCGCGGCATAAAGCCGCTCGTCCCATACCCTTGAATCA
>NZ_LSTO01000048.1 GCF_002211445.1 Noviherbaspirillum denitrificans
GCACGGCGGCCGCCCATTTCTTTTGCACGATCGGCGGTACGAGGTATCCGCGCTCGGCCAGCTCGATGGCCGGGTCGAACAATTCCGCGAAGGGCAGCTTGCCGAACTTTTCCGACAGCTCCACCCAGGCGGCGACCTGGCCCGGCACGGTGACCGAATCCCAGCCGTGGCCGGGGATCTTCCCGCCATGCTTCTTGTTGAAATACTCGACGTTCCAGCCCTGCGGCGCGGGGCCGGAGGCATTCAGACCGTGAAGTTGATCCCCGTCCCACAGGATCGCGAATGCATCGCCGCCCAGACCGTTCGATACCGGTTCGACCACTGTGAGCGCCGCGGCAGACGCGATCGCCGCATCGACTGCATTGCCGCCCTTGAGCAGCATGCGCAGGCCGGCTTGCGCCGCGAGGGGCTGGGAAGTGGAAACGACGTTGCGGGCGAACAGCGGCGTGCGCGTCGTGGGGTAGGGATTGCTCCAGTTGAAGTCTGCCATGACGGAACGCCTCAAAGGGATGACCTGACCGATTCTACTGATAACACATGCACCTGTGCGGGGCAGGTCTTGATGAAAAGCAAAGAAAAATGGCGCAATGCAGCATTTTCGTTGCAAATTATTTCCTGTCATTATGAAAAAGTGATGCAGGGAAATGAACGAACCTTGCCCGCCATAGTCTCTCCATATATTCCTTATTGCATGAGTGCCGACTTGCTAGATTCCATCCGATCCCTGTTCCGCAGCCGTGTGCCCGCGGTTGATTTCTGTTCGCTGCGCCTGGTGGAGGAAAGCAGCGAGCAGTTGAGCGTCCGCCAGGATGTCCTGCAACCGCTGTCCACCGGCATCGACCGCGGCGCGATGGTGACCGTCGTGCACCGCGGCGGCTATGGCTATGCGGCCACCAGCGACCTCAGCGCAGCCGGCCTCACCAATGCGATTGCCCGTGCAAGGCGCTGGGCGGAGGCGAGCGCTGGCCGTTCCGTGGTCGATTACGCGCAACTTGGCCTGTATCGCGCGCAAGGCAGATACGCCACGCCGCCGTCCGCGCCGGTGCCTGCGCGCCGGGATCTGATCGACCTGCTCATGCGCGAATCGGCCAGTTGCCACGTCGACACGCGCGTGGTCGACTGGCAGGCCTCGCTCTGGAATGTGACTACCTCGCAGCTCTACCTCACGGCGGACGGCGCCGATATCGAGCAGCAATTCCGCTACCTTGTCCCGAATCTCTCCGTCACC
>NZ_LSTO01000049.1 GCF_002211445.1 Noviherbaspirillum denitrificans
TGTAATGACCCAGCGAAACCTGCACAGGTTAGGCTGCTAAAGCGAATACTTCAGCAGGTGTCTTCATTCCCAGCGCCTGGTGCGGACGTCGAGTGTTATAAAAGCCAATCCAGTCAGCAATGACCCGGCTGGCATGCTGCAACGTCTCGAAGCGCTGCCGATGTACGCATTGCTCCTTCAACGTCCTGATCACGCGCTCGATCATGCCGTTCTGCTCGGGACAGTGCGGCGTGATGAACTCCTGTCTCAACCCATAGCTGCGTACCAAGGCGGTATAGCTGCGACTGGTGAAGACCAGGCCGTTATCTGAACGAAGCAGAAACGGAGATTGCACTCGCCCCAATGTTCCGTAGCGCGCGATCAATGCCTGTTCCAAGGCTGATTCAGCCGTCTTGGCCTTACCGGATCGGGATAGATGCCAACCCAGCAGTTCACGGGTATGGCAATCAATTACCAACGCCAACACGGCCCACCCATCACGCCCGGCCCAGACTCGACACAAGTCGGTGGCCCAGCGCTCGTTGGGACGTTGCGCTACGGACGGCAAGGCTTGTATGCGTGGTCGAAAACCGATCGGCCGCTTCTTGACCTGCCAGCCCATCAACTGGAAGATCCGCTGCACCGTGTTCTTGTTGAAGTCCAGCAGGTGCGCCACCGTGCGATAACCGAAGGACGGGTTCTCTTCGATCATCGCCTTGATCGGTTGGGCAAAGCAGGTCTGCACCTTCGGCGAGCCCTTGACCGGCTTGTAATAGACCGTGCGACGCGGCACCGCAAACCACTGGCAGATCTTGCTGATCGAGACGTCAAAACCGTCCTGCTTGAGTCCCTGGCGGATCGTCTCGATCACTTCTCGTCCTCGCCCAGCAGGGACTGCAATTTTTTTCTGGCGCGCAGCTCCAGCATTGCTTCACCGTACGCTTCCTGCAGTTCCTTGATCTGCCGCTCGTACTGTTCCTTGATATCCAGCGGCTTGGCTCTCAGAGCGTTCTCAAGACCCTTGCGGCCTTCTTCCACCCATTCCTCGACCTCAGATGGGGGCAAGTCGTACGTCCGGCTCGCCTCCGCTACGCTGGTCTTGCCCTGGATGATCTCGGTCACCAACGCCGCTTTACGCTTGGCTGTCCATCGTTTGAATTCTTCTTCCATTACCGTGCTCATGTGACTTCCTTACAGAATTATCACCTGAGCAGGTTTTCAGTGGGTCATTACA